>CAWGST010000001.1:0-3041123 GCA_963825315.1 uncultured Verrucomicrobiae bacterium
GAAAACTGCACATAGAGTTGGGGGCCATTCCAATTCGCGAGTTGAAATCGCCATTTCCCGCGGGGGAAAAAAGCGATCAAGCCGCACGACCGATTAGTATTAGTCCGCTGAACGAATTACTTCGCTTGCACGCCTAACCTATCAACCCGGTGGTCTACCGGGGGTCTTTAGGGACTTGCGTCCGGGAAACATTATCTTGGGAGGAGCTTGGCACTTAGATGCTTTCAGCGCTTATCTCTTCCGCACATGGCTACGCAGCGCTGCCCCTGACGGGACAACTGCCACACCAGAAGTGCGTCATTCTCGGTCCTCTCGTACTAGAGAATGAACCCCTCAAGTTTCCTGCGCCCACAGTGGATAAGGACCGAACTGTCTCACGACGTTCTGAACCCAGCTCGCGTACCGCTTTAACCGGCGAACAGCCGGACCCTTGGGACCTTCTCCAGCCCCAGGATGCGATGAGCCGACATCGAGGTGCCAAACCGGGTCGTCGATATGAACTCTTGGACCCGATCAGCCTGTTATCCCTAGCGTACCTTTTGTCCGTTGAGCGACGGCAATTCCACATTCCACCGTCGGATCATTTGGGCCTGCTTTCGCATCTGCTCGACTTGTAGGTCTCGCAGTTAACCTGGCTTCTACCCATACGCTCGACGCATGGTTACAAACCATGCTGAGCCAAGCTTCGCGCTCCTCCGTTACCATTTGGGAGGAAACCGCCCCAGTCAAACTGACCCGCACGCACTGTCCCCCAGCTGGCTGACAGCTTGGGGTTAGAATCCTAGTTAGCGAAGAGTGGTGTTTCACATTTCGACTCCACCCCGGCCTAAACCGGGGCTTCAAAGTCTCCCACCTACGCTAAGCATCACTAACCAGAACACAATACGAGCTTACAGTAAAGGTGCATAGGGTCTTTCCGTCCTACTGCGGGCATGCGGCATCTTCACCGCAATTACAGTTTCGCCGAGATCCTCTCCGAGACAGCGGTTCAGTCGTTACACGATTCGTGCAGGTCGGAACTTACCCGACAAGGAATTTCGCTACCTTAGGACCGTTATAGTTACGGCCGACATTCACTGGGACTTAGGTTCCGAGCTTCGCCTTGCGGCTAACAAGTTGCCTTGATCTTTCAGCATTGGTCACGTGTCACTCCCTATACGTCGTCTTGACGACTTTGCAGAGAGCTGTGTTTTTGTTAAACAGTCGCTAAACCCACTTTACTGAGACCCGTCTTGCGACGGGCACCCCTTCTCCCGAAGTTACGGGGCTATTTATGCCGAGTTCCTTAGAGAGGTCTCTCTCGCGCGCCTTGGTATACTCTACCCACCCACCTGTGTCGGTTTGCGGTACGGGCAACTGGGGGAACAACCGGGAATTTTTCTCGGCGCCACTGCCAGTGATGCGCTTCGGCTTGCGCCTAAGCTCACGATTCGATCGGTTAATCACCTTGCATGACGCGCATTCCCGGACTTAACCCCAGCCGGCGCAGGAATATTTAACCTGCTGTGCATCGATTACGCCTTACGGCCTCATCTTAGCTCCCGGCTAACCCTGGGAGGACGAACCTGGCCCAGGAAACCTTGGGTTTACGGCGACCAGAATTCTCATCTGGTTTATCGCTACTCGTGTCTGCATTCTCACTAATCAGCGCTCCACCTTCCGTTTCCGTCCGGCTTCACTGCGCTGATTACGCTCTCCTACCACTCCAGAAGTCCAAAGACCCCTGGAATCCATAGCTTCGGTATACGATTTAATCGCCAATCATTTTCGGCGCGACATCGCTCGATGAGTCAGCTATTACGCACTGTTTAAATGATGGCTGCCTCTAAGCCAACATCCTCACTGTCTAAGCAACGTCACATCCTTTCCACTTAATCGTATTTAGGCACCTTAGCTGATGGTCTGGGCTGTTGCCCTCTCGGCTACGAAGCTTATCCCTCGCAGCCTGATTCCTATGATATTGAGACCAATGGAATTCGGAGTTTGATTGGTTTTGGCAGCCTGGTGGGGCCCCTAAGCCATTCAGTGCTCTACCTCCATTGGGTACTTCCATAAGACTCGCCCTCAAGCGATTTCGGAGAGAACCAGCTATCACGGGGTTTGATTAGTCTTTCGCTCCTACTCTCAAGTCATCTCAGAATTTTTCAACATTCACGAGTTCGGTCCTTCACCCAGTGTTACCTGGGCTTCAACCTGCTCAAGAGTAGATCACCTCCGCTTCGGGTCTATTGCCAGCGACTGGTCGCACGTTTCGTACTCGCTTTCGCTTCGCCTCCGGTCCAGAAGACCTTAGGCTGGCGCCACTGACAATAACTCGCAGACTCATTATGCAAAAGGCAAGCAGTCACCCAACCCTTGCGGGCCGGGCTCCTACACATTGTATGCAATCGGTTTCAGGTCTATTTCACTCCCCTCGAAGGGGTTCTTTTCACCTTTCCCTCGCGGTACTTGTTCACTATCGGTTGCCAGGTAGTATTTAGCCTTATCCCGTGGTCGGGACGGATTCATGCAGAGTTTCACGTGCACCGCATTACTTGGGATGCCTCTAGGGGGTTTTGAGTTTTCGCGCACCCGGCTGTCACGGTCTCTGGCCGATTTTTCCACATCGTTACGCTAACTCTCCGCCTCCCATATCAAGGTCCCACAACCCCGGGAAGACAAGTCCTCCCGGTTTAGGCTCTTCCGCTTTCGCTCGCCACTACTTACGGAATCACATTCGTTTTCTTTTCCTGGGGTTACTGAGATGTTTCACTTCACCCCGTTTGGCTTCGACGGACTATGAATTCATCCGTTCGATAACCGGCGGTTAAGCCGGCTGGGTTGTCCCATTCGGAAATCCCCGGATCAGCGCCTGTTATGCGGCTCCCCGGGGCTTATCGCAACCTGCTACGTCCTTCATCGCCTCCTGGCACCAAGGCATCCACCGTTTGCACTTAGTAGCTTGATCACAAAGATAACCATCGTTAGATGGCCACTCAGCGAATTGTAATTATATGCCCTTAATTTCTATATGCAGTTGTCAAAGAACATTCCCGAAATCGTCCGCCGGAGGCTTTGAACCCCCCGCCGGCGCTTCCAGGTAAAATGCTCAAAAAGTGGTGGGCGTGACTGGAGTTGAACCAGTGACCCTGCGCTTATCAAGCGCATGCTCTAACCAACTGAGCTACACGCCCGCCTTCGCGCTGGGCGCTCCGGCGCGGCAAGCCCGCTCATGCCTGGCCAAACCCAAAACCCGCGGCCCGGCCTCCAGGCTGGCTTGCCGGGCCATGGCCCCAAGGGCGGCGGCTGGTGGAGCTGAGGAGATTCGAACTCCTGACCTATAGCTTGCAAAGCTACCGCTCTACCAACTGAGCTACAGCCCCGGACTCGAAATTGGGTCGAGTGCGATGCTCATCCACTTTTTAAAGAACAGAATTCGCGGCGGCAAACAGATGCCGGAGCGAACGGGCGAACCAGCGCCCTTGGCCCTGAAAGCCCATGACCATTGAATTGTGCGAAAGTGATTGCCAAAATCAATCCCGATGGAATCGGGACTGACCGACCTAGGAGCACGGTTTTTACCCCGTGTCCATGTTCTCCTTAGAAAGGAGGTGATCCAGCCGCAGGTTCCCCTACGGCTACCTTGTTACGACTTCATCCCAATCACCACCCATACCTTCGGCGCCTGCCTCCTTGCGGTTGGCACGGCGACTTCGGGTACAAGCGGCTTTCATGATGTGACGGGCGGTGTGTACAAGGCCTGGGAACGTATTCACGGCGCCGTAGCTGATGCGCCATTACTAGCGATTCCAGCTTCATGCCGTCGAGTTGCAGACGACAATCTGAACTGGGCCCGGTTTTGGGGGATTTGCTCCATCTTGCGATCTTGCTTCCCTTTGTGCCGGGCATTGTAGTACGTGTGCAGCCCTGGCCGTAAGGGCCATACTGACTTGACGTCATCCCCACCTTCCTCCTCATTTAGATGAGGCAGTCTGTCCAGAGTGCTCCAAACTCTCGTTTGGGTGGCAACAGGACACAGGGGTTGCGCTCGTTGCGGGACTTAACCCAACATCTCACGACACGAGCTGACGACAGCCATGCAGCACCTGTGCAAGCTTCCCTTGCGGGATCGTCACCCTTTCAGGCTTCTACCACTTGCATGTCAAGGCCAGGTAAGGTTCTTCGCGTTGCATCGAATTGAGCCACATACTCCACCGCTTGTGCAGGCCCCCGTCAATTTCTTTGAGTTTTAATCTTGCGACCGTACTTCCCAGGCGGCATATTTAACGCGTTAGCTGCGCCACAAAAGGGGTCGATTCCTTTTACAGCAAATATGCACCGTTTACAGCTAGGACTACCAGGGTATCTAATCCTGTTTGCTCCCCCAGCTTTCGTGCCTCAGTGTCAGGAGTCGTCCAGGGACTCGCCTTCGCCACTGGTGTTCCTCTCGATATCTACGCATTTCACTGCTACACCGAGAATTCCAGTCCCCCCTCCGACCCTCCAGCCAGTTAGTATCCAATGCCGTTTCGGAGTTAAGCTCCGAGATTTCACATCAGACTTATCTGGCCACCTACGCACCCTTTACGCCCAGTGAATCCGAACAACGCTTGGGACCTCTGTATTACCGCGGCTGCTGGCACAGAGTTAGCCGTCCCTTCCTCTTCCGCTACTATCAGCTTTCCGTCTGTTAAATGGAAAGGTTTGTTCGCAAATGACAGGGGTTTACGGGCCGAAGCCATTCATCCCCCACGCGGCGTCGCTCCATCAGGGTTTCCCCCATTGTGAAAAATTCTCGACTGCTGCCACCCGTAGGTGTCTGGACCGTGTCTCAGTTCCAGTGTGGCTGGTCGTCCTCTCAGACCAGCTACCCGTCTTAGCCTTGGTGGGCCGTTACCTCACCAACTAGCTGATAGGCCGCGGGTTTATCATCAAGCGCCAGGCCTTGCGGTCCCCAGCTTTAGCCAGACAGAGATGCCTCCATCGGGCCACATTCGGTATTAGCTCGCCTTTCAGCGAGTTATCCCCAACTTCATGGCAAATTACCCACGTGTTACGCACCCTTGCGCCGCTCCAATTAAGGAATATTGCTACCCCTTAATCATCGCTCGACTTGCATGTCTTATCCACGCCGCCAGCGTTCGTTCTGAGCCAGAATCAAACTCTCCGTTAAAAACGTTAGCTTGAATCTTGTCCGGGGGTTAGCCGGACTGATTTTGCAATTAAAACTCCTCAAATCTTCCTCTAACTGGAAAGACTTGAAGGGGCTCTCACTATTCGCACAATTCAATTTTCAATGAGCATTGGGTGCCTTCACCCGAAATCGTTCCCCTTTTTGGGGACAAAAAACCCTGAGCGCCGAATCTTTCTTTCAACTCGGCATCTCAGACACCTTCGTTATGTTCCGAATACTTTATTCCACTCGAAACCGCTTGTCAACCGGTTTTGTTGACCAAACTTTTCTTCCTTTTTTTCGGAAGAACGATGTCAAAATATCATCGCCCAGGATTCCTGCAAGCGTTTTTTTCAAAAAAATCGCATTTATTTTTATAACCCCCGCCGTCGCTGCCCGCAAACCGAGGTTCGGAATCAAAAAAACCGGCGCCGATGACGTCATTTTTTTGATGATTTTGGGGTTGGAACGGGCCGAATTATCGGGCTTTTTATCCTCCACCATCACGATTCTAAGTCGTTTTAACCCAACGGCTTGCAGAGCTTTAACGGTCAGTAAAGTATGGTTGATGGTCCCGAGGCGGTTGCGGCAGACGATCAGGGTCGGACAGCGCAGGCGCGAGATGAGGTCCGCCACAGTGTAATTCTTGCCCAAAGGAACCAGCAATCCCCCGATGCCTTCGACCAGAAGAACGTCGCAGCGGCGGCCAACAGAGCCAATTTTCCGCAAAACTGTGTCAAGAGGAATTGTCTTCCGCCGTCCGCCGGCGGCGGCCGGGGCAATGGGCTGCTTGAAAAAAAACGGGTTGATTTCGTCCAGTGTCAACAAGTGCTTCTGGAGGCTGCGCAGGAGGCGGGCGTCGGCGCGGGAGCCGGAACAAAAGGGTTTGATGGCCAGGGCGTTGCAGCCCGCCTGGCGCAAATAGCACAGAAGCAATGCCGTCACGACTGTTTTTCCGACGCCTGTGTCCGTGCCGGTGATGAAGATGATTTTTGCCATCGCAAGAGGCATTGAAGCGCACCGCGGTCGTTTTTGCGAGCACGGATGACAAACCAAAGGCCAACCAGAAGCCGGCGTATCCGCCAGCCAAACAATTTCTTGCCGTGCCCGGGGCCTGGCTCTATTCTGCAATCAGCTTTTGCCAGGGCCCATGGAGTGTGGACTTACGAACCCCGCGAGGGCAGGAATGCAGCAACGGCAGTTTGCTCCACTTCCGCCGTGGTGTCCCTGGCATTCTTAATTTCGTTTTAAATGTCGTATCAAGTCATAGCGCGCAAGTACCGACCGCAACGGTTCGAGGATGTTGTCGGCCAGGAGCACGTCACCCAAACGCTGGCCAATGCCATCGCCCGGAAACGCATCGCCCATGCTTACCTCTTCGTCG
The DNA here is from genome assembly GCA_963825315.1 of uncultured Verrucomicrobiae bacterium. Taxonomy (GTDB): domain Bacteria; phylum Verrucomicrobiota; class Verrucomicrobiia; order Limisphaerales; family Palsa-1400; genus DASRLE01. The sequence goes on from CAWGST010000001.1 coordinate 6,537, forward strand.
GGCCGCGCGGGACGGGCAAGACGACCATTGCCCGCATTTTCGCCAAGTGCCTCAATTGCACCGATGGCCCAAGGGCCGATTTTCCAGAGAACGATCCCAAGTCGAAGGAAATCGCCGACGGCCGCTCGATGGATGTGATGGAGATCGACGGGGCCAGCAATCGGGGCATTGATGAGGTGCGGGCGTTGCGGGAGACGGTCCAATATGTTCCGGCGTCGTCCCGCTTCAAAATTTACATCATCGACGAAGTCCACATGCTGACCAAGGAGGCCTTCAACGCCTTGTTGAAAACGCTGGAGGAACCGCCGGCGCATGTCAAATTCATGTTCGCCACGACCGAGCCGGAGAAGGTCCTGCCGACCATCCTGTCCCGCTGCCAGCGCTTTGATCTGCGCCGGATTCCGGCGGCTTTGATTGTCAAACATCTGGAGCAGATTGCCAAAAAGGAGGAGGTCAAAATCAGCCCGGCCGCCTTGCACGCCATCGCCCGCGGGGCTGACGGCGGCATGCGCGATGCCGAATCAACTCTCGACCAGTTGATCAGCTTTTGCGGCCGGGAAATCACCGAGCCGGATGTTCTTTCCATGTTTGGCCTGGCGTCGCAAAGCCAGATTCTGGCGCTGGCCGGCGCGGTTTTGTCGGGTGAAACGGAAATGGCCTTGCGCGAGTTGAATGATCTGGCCCAGCAGGGCAAGGACCTCGGCCGCCTCGTTTCGGAACTTTTGGGCCATTTTCGCAATTTGCTCATCTTCCAGGTTTCGCGCGGCGATCTTAACTTGATCGAAGCATCGGAAGCGGAAGGGGCCGCGTTGAAGGAACAGGCGGCGCGCATTGAAAGTGATGCGTTGACACGAATCATGGAAGTGCTGACCGATTGCGAAGGCCGCCTGCGCGACACGGCTTCCAAGAAAATCCTGGTCGAAGTCACGCTGCTGAAAATGATCGAGGCCCGTCATGCGGTCAGCATTGATGCTGTTTTGAAGCAAGTGCAGCAATTGCGGGCGGAAGCCGCGACAGGCGCGCCGCTCGCCGCCGCACCGAGGCAACCCGCGCCTACTCCGCCAGCCAAGGCCGCGCCGGCCCGCGCGGCGGCGGCACCGGCTGCCGCGGCAACACCGCCCGGCGATGCGGATCTGGAGCAGCTTTGGGCCGGGCTGGTTGAAGCGGTGGGCCGGGCCAGCCCGTTTGTGCGGACTTATTTTACCGAAGCGCACCCGGTGTCATTGGCAAAGAATGTGTTGACCATCGGTTTTAACGCCGAAGATGCGGCGCACATTCCCCTGGTGGATAATTCGAGAAACCACACTTTGATCCAGACCAAACTGGCGGAACTGGGCCATCCGCAGGTCCAGGTAAAATTCATCCAGGCCGAAGCGCCGCCCAATTGGAAAAAAGCGCCCGCCGCGACGCCCGCGCCGACTCCGGCAAAGGCGGCGGCCGCGGACCCGGCAAAAACGGAACCCGTGTCGTTTGACAAGGACGATTTCAAGAATGATCCCTTGATTCAAAAGGCCCTCGAAGTTTTCAAGGGCCAGATCGTTGATGTCCGCTCATAAACCTCCAATCCCCTATATGTCCAACATCGGAAAACTCGTCAAACAGGCGGCCCGCATGCAGCAACAGATGGAACAAATCCAGGCCCAACTGGCCACCCGCACGGTCGAGGCCTCCAGCGGCGGCGGCGCCGTCAAGGTCGTCGCCAAATGCGACGGCACCGTGGCTTCGATCAAAATAAATCCGCAGGCGATCAATCCGGCGGACGCGCAGTTGCTGGAAGACATGATTCTGTCCGCGGTCAATCAGGCCCTGGAACAGGCCAAACAAGTTTCGAGCGCGGAAATGGGCAAAGCCACCCAGGGATTCAGCCTGCCCGGCTTGATGTAACGCGCCCATGCCATTGCCCGCCCCGATCATCCTCTTGACTGAAGCGCTCAACCGGCTGCCCGGCATCGGACCGCGTTCGGCGGAGCGCCTGGCTTTGCATCTGGCGCAAACCGATTCCAATGCCGTGCGGCACCTGGCGCAAACTCTGATCGAGACACGCGAACGAATTCGCATCTGTTCCGTATGCGGGGCGTTGACGGAAACGGAGCCTTGCGCCATTTGCGGCGATCCGCGCCGCGATCCATCCATGATTTGCCTGGTGGAACAGCCGGTGGACATTTTCACAATGGAGAGGGCGGGCGCTTTCCGCGGCCAATATCATGTGCTCGGCGGCAAAATCTCCCCCCTCAACGGAGTGGGGCCGGATGACCTGCGCATCGGGCCTTTGGAAGCCCGGATGGGGCGCGGGGTGACGGAGATTATTCTGGCCCTGAGCACGGACGTGGAAGGGGATGCGACCGGTTTTTACCTGGCCAAACGGCTGGCTGGCAAAGGGGCCAAAATTTCCCGCATCGCCTACGGGCTGCCCGCCGGCAGCGGCCTGGAATTCGCCGACGAAGTCACGTTGAGCCGGGCCTTGGAGGGGCGGCGGGAACTGGCCGCCTGAAGCATTAGTCAATACTAGTTTATATGCCCGTCCCCTCCGTCGTCGTCTTTGATCTCGGCAAGGTCCTGCTCGATTTCGACTATGGCATCTCGGCCGGGAAGATTGCGCGCCGCAGCCGTTTCACCCCGGACCAGGTGCGCGATTTGCTGGACCATTCCCCCCTCCTTCGTCGCTTTGAAACGGGATTGTTGACCCGGCAGGAGTTCTACGGCGAAGTTTGCGCAGCCTGCGGATTTTCGGGCAAACTGGATGAATTTTGCGCAACCTTCGCCGACATTTTCTCCGAGATCAAACCGATGACCGCCCTGCACGGGGCCTTGCGGGCCGGGCGGGTGCCGACTTTCATTTTCTCGAACACCAACCCTATTGCGGCGGGGCATATCCGCGAGCGATTTCCCTTCTTCTCGCGCTTCGACGGCTACGTTCTTTCCTACCAGCATGGCGCGATGAAACCGGCGGCGAAGCTTTATGAAGTCGTGGAGGGCCAGACCGGACAGAAAGGAAATGCCATCGTGTATTTGGACGACCGGGCCGAAAACGTCGAGGCGGGGCTGGCCCGGGGCTGGCGCGCGCTCTTGCACGAAACGCCGGAGAAAACCATTCCCGCCCTGCGCCGGCTTGGCCTCCCCGTGGACCTCAACCCTTGAGAAATTGCGCTATTTCGTTATCGCCTATCGAAAAAACGCGCTCGGCCAAACCGTTCAGCGCCAGGCGGGTCGGCTCGAATCGCGCCGAAAGCGTGTCAAAAATGGGGGCCAGATCAAACTCGCTGGCCAGGCGATGGTGGCTGGCCGCCCGATAACTGGCCCGCCCCATCTCCCGGTAATACTGCAAACCGGGGAAGCCGCGCCGCTCGGCCCGCGCCCGAATGCGATCGGGAAAAACACCCGAGAAAAAGAGGGAATGGTTGCCAATGTGCGCGCGCAGGCAAAAGGCGGTGTAATCATCGGCCGTCTGCAAGGCGGTCAGCATTTCAAAAAAATAATCCATCGGCTGGAGCTGGCCCCGAAGCACGCAGCGGGTCCGTTCTTCCCGCGAGAATTCCGTCAGGAGTTCCGCCACGTAGTCAGCCACCGACCGGTCTTCCATGCCCGATTCCCGCAGCACATGGCGCACCAGCACGTAAAAATAAAGATGGGGCGAGACCCGCAGACAGCCCCGTTGCTCCAAAAGGGCGCGGAACAACATCTCGTCATCCAGGATCAAGTCGCGCGTCTCCACGTCGCTCAAGAGCGAGACAAGAAAGCCGGCGCTTTGTTTTTTCCTCCCCAGCACAGCCGTGATAAAATCCATATCCCCAGCCGTAAACTGCACCCGGCAGTTGGCATGAATAACTTGCATCGCAGTACTGACAGCAACTTTTATTCCATCCTCACAACTGAATTATCAAACCAAAGGAAAGCAATTTCGGTAGGGCAACACCTGTCGAGCCGTGACTCGATTGCTCCCTCAATTGGCCATTGGGACTTCGTCATTGGTCATTTCCATTGGCAGTTTATACTTTAGCCTTTAGCCTTTAGCCTTTAGCCTTTCTCCATGAATGTTCGAGTTCGCTTTGCGCCCAGTCCGACAGGCTTTTTGCACATCGGCGGCGCCCGCACCGCCTTGTTCAACTGGCTTTACGCCCGCCATACCGGCGGCGCGTTCATCTTGCGCGTGGAAGACACTGACGCCGCCCGCAACACTGCCGAGGCGACCGAGGTCATACTGAACGGCCTCCGCTGGCTGGGCCTGGATTGGGATGAAGGCCCAACCACCGGCGACCCTGCCGTGGCCGGCAAAGGCAATCACGGCCCTTACTTCCAATCGCAACGCGGCGACATTTATCGCGCCCGAGTCCGGGAGCTTAAAGACAAAGGGCTGGCCTACGAAGCCGATGGCGCGGTCAAGTTCAAGATGGACCGCCAGCCCATCGTCATTCCCGACCTGATCGTTGGCGATGTCACCCGGGAACTGACCGACCGCGAACGTCTGGACCCTGATTTCGTCATTGTCCGGTCCGACGGCCAGCCCGTGTTCCACCTCGTCAATGTCGTGGACGATTTGGAAATGAAAATCACCCACGTCATACGCGGCGAAGACCATTTATCCAACACCCCAAAGCACATCGCCCTCTTCCGCGCCTTCGGAGTGGAGCCGCCCAAATACGCCCACCTCCCGCTCATCCTCAATCCAGACGGCGCCAAAATGAGCAAGCGCGACACCGGAGCGTCCTTGCAGACCTACCTCGATGAAGGCTGCGTTCCGGAGGCGGTGGTCAATTATCTTTGCCTGTTGGGATGGTCCCCCAAGGAAAATCGGGAGAAGATGCCCCTTGCCGAAATCATCCAGCTCTTCGACCTGCCCCAAATCCTCCGCCACAACGCCCGCTTCGACATCGCCAAGCTGCATTGGCTCGACGGCGAATACCTGCGCGAGATGAGCGACGACCGTTTCCGCGAACTGGGCACTGAGGCCTTCCGCCGCGCCGGTTACGATGTCAGTAAATATCCCGAGAATTATGTTGCAGCGGCGCTGGCCACCTGCAAAGGCAAAATCAAACGCTTCAGCGAATTAGGCCCTTATGCCGGCTTTTACTTCACGAGCGAAATCAAAGTTGACCCCGCCCTGGCCGCCAAAGAATTCACCGCCGAAAACAAAGCGCGCCTGAACACCCTGCGTAGCAGTTTCGCCCAACTGGAAGAATTCAACGCCGCCGGAATCGAACAAACGCTGAAAGCCACCTCCAAAGAACTAGGCGTGAAAGTCGGCGTCCTGGTGCATCCAACGCGCCTGGCCTGCACCGGCAGCGCGGCGGGGCCGAGCCTGTATCACCTGCTGGAAATCCTGGGCAAAAAGACCGTCTTGGAGCGCCTCGACGCGGCGCGTTCAATTTAAGCACGATGAGCGCGGATAAAAACAAACCAGGCGGCGAGGTGATTCTTTACCAGACGGAAGATTTGCAGACGCGCCTGCAAGTCCGGCTGGAGGGAGAGACGGTCTGGCTGACGCAGAAGCTTATGGCCGAGCTTTTCCAGAAGGATGTTCGCACCATCAATGAGCACATCCAGAACATTTTTGAGGAACGCGAGTTGTCGCCGGATGCAGTTATCCGGAATTTCCGGATAACTGCCGCAGATGGCAAATCGTACGAAACGCAGCACTACAACCTCGACCTCATCATCTCGGTCGGCTACCGGGTGAAGTCGCATCGCGGCACACAGTTCCGCATCTGGGCCACGCAACGGTTGCGCGAATATATCGTCAAGGGGTTCGCCTTGGACGATGAGCGGTTTAAGCAGGCGGGCGGCGGGAATTACTTTGACGAATTGCTCGCCCGCATCCGTGACATCCGGTCGTCGGAGAAGGAATTTTGGCGGAAGGTGCTGGACATTTACGCGACGAGCATTGACTACGATCCCGGCGTGGAAGCCTCCCAGCGGTTTTTCGCCACAGTGCAGAACAAGATGCACTGGGGCGCGCATGGCCACACAGCCGCTGAAATTATCCACGCCCGCGCCGATGCCGCCAAACCGCACATGGGACTGACAGCGTGGATCGGCGGCCGTCCCCGCAAGGCAGACGTAGCCGTGGCCAAGAACTATCTTGGCCTTGAGGAAATCGAAGCCCTCAATTTGATTGTCTCCATGTACCTGGACTTCGGCGAGCTTCAAGCCCGCAGCCGCAAACCGATGTATATGCGCGATTGGATAGCGAAGCTGGATGATTTCTTGCGATTGAGCGACCGCGAGATTTTAACCCATGCGGGCCAGGTCTCGCACGAGGCGGCGCTCGCAAAGGCGGAGACGGAATTCGAGAAGTATCGCGCGCTGGAAGCCGCCAAACCGGGAGCCGTGGAAAAACATTTTGAAGAGGCGGTGAAAAAGTTGAAACAATTGAAATCCGCAAAGGGAAAGAAAAAGGCATGACGATTCCCCTTGTCAGAGCCTCGACGCCGCGCGCAAATCAGGATGCGCTGAATGAGATGAGCCAGAAGGCCATGCAGGCTTTGGCCGAAGCCGTTGCCAAGGTCGTGGAGGATCACCGGCAGCGCGGCAAGCCGCTCGCCGACTGGCGAAATGGCCAAGCCGTTTGGATGCCCGTCGAAACCGCAGCGGTGAAGGCAGAAGCCGCTTCGGCGACGGAGGACTCGTCGCGTCAAAGTGTAGCGGAGACGGATCCTCAGAAATAAAAATCTGCGATTGTGCCGCACCCGTTTAAGGCCAGACCCGCCCCTCCCCTGCGGGCCATACGCGCTAACTTAATATTGCATTTATACTTCAACATGCCTTATCCTCGTGCTCATGCACGAACAGCTTTTTTCTTCCGACTGGGACATTGTTAAGAGACTTTTGCCCGCCGACTGGGAGGCCGGTGCGCGGCAGTGCGGTGCGTTGCGCCGCTGCCGCAACGTGGACAGTGCCGAAACCCTGCTGCGGCTCATCTTTCTGCATGTGGCCGGGGGCTTGTCCCTCCGTCAGACCGTGGTGCGAGCCGAGGCTTTGGGCTGGGCGAAGCTTTCCGATGTGGCGTTGCTTAAACGGCTGCGCGCCTCCGCCAACTGGCTGGAATCCCTCTGCTGGGGTCTCTGGGACACGGGAGACTGGCCGGAAGGCTTGAGCGCAAAAGGACGTCGCTGGCGCATTGTCGATGCCACCACCGCCCAGGAACCCGGAGCCACGGGCATTGACTGGCGTGTCCACTACGTGGTGGGGATCCCCTCGCTGGTCTGTGATCACGTTTCCGTCACAGGGGTGCGCGGGGGCGAAACCTTGTGCCGCATCCCGGTGCGGCCGGGCGATGTGCTGCTGGCCGACCGGGGATACAGCCACCGCGCCGGCGTGGCTTGGGTGCTCGGGCAGGGCGGCGACGTCATCGTGCGTCATCAGGGTGCCAACTTTCCGCTGCTGGATCGAAAAGGCGGAGACTTCGACCTCCTGTCCGCGCTGCGCAGCCTGCGCCAACATCAGCCGGGCACCTGGCCGGTGCGGTTTGAATTCGAAGGGCGCGTCTGGCCGGTGTGGCTGCACGCCGTACGCAAAAGCGCCGCCGCCGCCGCCGAACAAGCCAAAGAGGAGTTGCGCAAGGAACGCGGCGCGGGGTTGCAAGCGCAGACCCTCGAACTGGCCGAGTACGTGGTGGTGCTCACCTCGTTGAACCCCAGGGACGTGTCGGCCACCCAAGTGCTGGCCCTGTATCGTGGCCGGTGGCAGATTGAACCGGTTTTCAAGCGGCTCAAAAGCCTGCTTGGCGTGGGCGAACTGGCCAAGTATGACCCCGACTCGGCCAAGGCTTGGTTGCAGGCCAAGCTTTTGACCGCGCTCCTGCTGGAGCGTTTGGAGCGCGAGGCGTTCCTTTTTTCCCCCTGGGGATACCCGTTGCTGGGAACGGTCGCGCTGGAGAGAGTTTCGTGAGGTCAGGGACAGCTTCATGCAGGCGGTGGCTCCGGCGCTGCCACTCCAACAACTCTTGGAAAAGGGCGGGGAAATCGGGCCCAAGCTGCGCGAGCGCGGACGGAGCCGTGCGCCCCAGATGGAGTTATTAGTGAGTCTCATACAAAATGCCAATTATTAAGTTAGCGCGTATGCCCCTGCGGGCCGACGGTGGGGTGAGACTCCCTTGGCGCGCCATCTCGTCCGCCGTAGTTGAAACGAAGGCGGAAGCCTCAGCGACGGCGGGCGTCGAACCCTAAACCGATTTCAATGCGACCCATTTCCACGCAGGGCTTCAAATCAGGCTTTGAGCGGGGGCAATTGTTCGAGCGCCTCAGGCGCGCCATCTTTGTGTTCCTTCTCTGCCTTGTCGCGCCATACTGTAGCGAAGGCGGATGTGGGAGAGGGCCGGGGTGAGGGCACCGATGAGGGCGAGCGCATTATTGGCTCTATTGCCGAGGCCAGAAGCAACCGATGATTTGCTTGGGCGAGCGAACACAGATTTGAATGTGATCCAACTCGCGAAATCCGGCGCCTGCATATAATTCGCGGCCTTCAATGAAGAAACCGCGCACCGTGTCAAACGCCAACTTGCCTTCCTCATGACGAAGCTGGTGAAGGGATTCCATCACCGCGCAATCCAGATACCGCGCCCGAAGTTCCGAACCGCGATTCTGGGCGACAGGAGCGCTGGTCTCGGCGCAAATTTGCAGATAAGTATCGTAAGCGGCCCGGACTTGCTTGAGCGCCTCCGCATCGGCAAGGTTGAGGCAGTTACCCAGGTCAATCACCGCGCCCAGCACGACGGGATGTTTGATTTTGCTGCTGCGCCGTTTGCTTTCCGCTTCGGCCCAGCGTCTCGCCCGCTCAGGGCTGTCCTCCCAAAAATAATAGCCGTGGCCGAGCCAGTCCCAAGGATTTTGGCTGGGATGCAGGGAATCTTTCAGCGAAATGACTTTTCGTGCGACATGAACATCGCATCCGTGATATCCGACGACGAGGGAATGGGAAACCATCAGCGGAACTGCCGCTTCAGTTTGCCGGTGGCCGTATACATCCCTGTGGCCGCAAGAAAGCGGAGGGACGACTTTCTGTTTGCGGCAATCCGCCTGCCCGTCGCGCGCAACTGGCGTACTTCGGCTTCAACTCCGTTTGAACCAGCCGGTTTGCTGAAGATTGTTTTCACATGGCTAAACTGCCACAAACTCGTGCCCGACACAACAGATTTGTTTCTCAATTTTTCAAGTCTCTTCGATCCTCCTCCTTTGAAATAAAAATCTGCGATTTTACCGGACTGGTTTACGACCCGTTTATGTTTGAACTGGGCGATAATTTCGCGAATAATTGCAACGAAGGCAATAAATTATGGCTACACCTGATAAACCCAAAGCGGGAGCCGCCGCGGCAGCCCCGACCAGAATCAGCTTGTTGCGAGTTGGAAGCGCATCCGCAGGTTGGCGCGAACTGAATGCCGAAATACCCGCCGATGCCACGCCAGAAGCTCAGAAGAAAGCCCAGCAAGACGCGGATGCCGCCCGCAAGGAACTCGCCGAATACTTGCACACGGTCCTCACTACCCCCAATCTTATTGTTCTCGCTGGCAGCGGTTCATCAATTGGAAAAGTGGGTGGCCCGTCCATGCAGGACCTCTGGCAGGAAGCTTCCAAGCTGCCCAACTTCAAAGAAGCGGCGGCTGCCGTGAAACATCCAGGCGGCGATGAGTGGATCGAGAATCTCATGTCTCGTTGTCGAATGGCGAAACAGTTTCTGGATGGTGCAGCGGCAAAATCGGTGAGCGCTTTTCTTTCGGCTGCGGAGAAGATGATTTGGAATGCTTGTTCAGAATTTCTGCCGAAGGCAGACCTTGAGGGGCATCAAACTTTTTTGCGTCGGATGGCGAGACGCCGTCTTCGCGCACCGCGCTTGAAGCTTTTCACAACGAATTACGACCTCTGTTTTGAAACGGCGGCCGGAAGGCTCGGCATCATCCTTGTTGATGGCTTTTCCTTTACCGAACCGCGACGGTTTGATCCCCGCTTGTTCAACTACGACATCGTGCGCAGAGCCAAGAGCAGCGACGCAGCAAATGACTTTGTAGAAGGCGTTGTGCAACTTTTCAAAGTGCATGGTTCGGTGAACTGGGATGACACTGAAAGCGGCATCATCCAAGCACAAGTTCCCAAGACGCCGTGTTTGATTTATCCAGCCAGCACCAAATACGAACAGTCCTATTCCCAGCCACATCTTGAACTTATGGCACAATTTCAGTCTGCGTTGCGCGAACCCAACACTTGTCTCGTCACGGTCGGTTTCGGTTTCAATGATAATCACCTGTCAGCACCGATACAAGCGGCGGTCAACTCGAACCCCTCGATGAAATTGCTTGCCGTTGACCGCTCGGCGAAGGCCAAGAGTGATGCAGACAATGGAGTTTACGCCGCTTTGGGCAAGCGAATTGCAAGCGGTGAGGCAGACATCGCTTTGATCAACGCCGAGTTTGCCCAGTTCGCTGACCTGATCCCGCAACTCCGCGCTCTATCTCCGGCGGAACAAATCGAATGCTCCGTCAAACAAATCGCCCGCGAATCATGAGTGCGTTGCCCAATCTCGAGGGAGTCTTTGATCCGAACCTAAGGTTAGGCGTTGTTTCGTCCGTTACGGCAAACGACGTTCGTGTGAATCTGCACGAGGCGGGCGCTGTGAGCGGAAGCCTGTTTCGTGGTGCCCGCTACGGGCTTGGTGAAGTTGGTGAGTTTGTTTTGATCGAAGGAGAGCTCGTGGCGCTCTTAGGGCGCATCATTGAAGTTAAGTTGCCCGAGCGCGAGCGCCGCGTTGTGGACAAAGATAGCGGTGGGGGCGTTACCATAGATGCTTACGCGCTAGTTCAGCTTCTCGGAACGGTCTCCCTCGAAAACCTGGCCGTGACATCTGGCGTCTCGACTTATCCGAGGTTGGGCAACCGTGTTTATTCAGCACAGGACTCGTTTCTTTCTTCAATCCCGATGCGCATGGAACGAGGGGAGAAACCTCCTGAAGTTGCGCTCCGCATCGGGCGTGTGAGTAGCGCCGCTTCCACCGATATTCTAATCACACCTGAGCGGCTGTTCGGACGGCACTGCGCAGTTTTGGGTGCAACAGGCGGCGGCAAAAGTTATACGGTGTCGAGATTGATTGAGGAATGCCTTCATCACCGCGCAAAGGTGATCCTGATCGACGCGACAGGTGAATACAGAAATTTCAGCGAACACACGACGCACACACACCTCGGCACACCAAACGACGAGCCTGCGAGATCAAGAAAGTGCTCTTTGCCCCCATCGAGTTTCACCGAGGGCGACTTTCTAGCTTTGTTCGAACCCGCAGGCAAGACGCAAGGTCCAAAGCTTCGAGCAGCGATTCGGAGTCTTAGGTTGGTGTCTGTGCGGCCAGCGCTTGAACGCCCTGCAAAACCCGGATTGCTTGTCCGCGCCAATCGCCGAAAGCTGGAAATAGTAGAAGTCGAAGGCGAAGCTGATGTTTCACGACTTCTGGATAATCCCTCCACGCCATTCAATCCACACCGCCTGGTGGGGCAGATCGTCGAGGAGTGTGTTTATGAAACAGGTGGCACATTCAAAGATCCCGATCCAAACTCCTGGGGTGGATATGACGGCGGCACTTTGAGCTACTGCATGACACTGTTGACGCGCATCAATGGCGTTCTTACTTCCACGGCGATGGAGTGTGTGTTTGGAGACAACCAAGGGCCGCCCATCACCGAGCAGATTGATGCCTTTCTGGCATCGGACGCGAGGCTGCTTCGAATTTGCCTCGAAGGTATCCATTTTGAATTCTCTGCCAGGGAAATCATTGCGAATGCAATGGGCCGCCACCTTCTCCATAAAGCACGGGCTGGAGCATTTCGACCAAGCCCAGTAATCGTTTTCGTTGACGAAGCACACAATTTCTTGGGGCGGAACCTCGGCGGAGAAGAGTCGTCGTTGAGGTTGGATTCATTTGAGTTGATTGCAAAAGAAGGCAGAAAGTATGGCCTTAACATCTGTCTTTCAACTCAGCGTCCGCGCGACGTCACTGAGGGCGTTTTGAGCCAAATGGGAACGCTGATCGTCCACAGGCTCACGAACGACCGAGACCGCGAAGTTGTTGAGAGGGCATGCGGTGAAATCGACCGTTCCGCTTCTGCATTTCTCCCGAACTTAGAGCCAGGCGAAGCGGCCGTTGTCGGCGTGGACTTCCCGATTCCCCTGACGATTCAGATAAACTTGCCATCGACCCCGCCGCAATTGCGAGGCGCGGATTACCAAAAGCATTGGAAGAACGCATGAAGGCCACAGATGATCTTTCAGCGAAATTCATTTATAGGGTGATTCGTGAGCGGGCCCCGATGTTCGCGTTGGTTTTCGCAGTCCTATTTACGATCATCGCCATTGCACAATACATCTTCGTTCGCCACGGAGTTTACAAGGCATCGGAACTGCAATTGCAACAATGGGCGGACCAAGTCGCCAATGAAATTGATTACAAAGAGAAATGGGACCTGACGGCATATCGCCAATCAGAGGACGTCCAAGCTCCGCATGTGTTCGTGTTCACGACGGATGGCATCGTCGTTGAAACGGGTGGATTCATTCCGGGACTGATTGGCCAGGTCAAATTGCTTGACGATTCAATTTTCACCGAACCGAAGACCGTAAAAGTGGCTCAAACGGGCGAAACATGGAGGGAATTTGCAATAAAAGTCAAAGGCGGCATTGTCGCGCTGGGCATTTTGAATCCTCAAGATGTGAACGCACCAGATGAGGCTCTAAAACGTGCCGCCCATGAATTCGGTTCCACCATCGAGGATGCCGTAAAGGTTCACACCCGCCAAATATCAGGTCAGGTTGATTATGCCATCATCGATGATTCAGGCAACTTTCCGTTTGAGGCTGACTGGTTTCCTCTCAAAGCGGAACAGGGTTCCATTTCTGAGCTCGCAAAATCTCGAGGTCTGATCCAGCGAGGCGGCAAGTCGTATTTGGTAGCCTCCAGATTCATTGTGGATTCGCGAGGCAACGACGTCGGCACAATCATAATACCCAAAGAAGTCACTGCCGGCCTGAATGCCAAGCCGGCAGTGTATTGTCAACCCACACATGGCCACACAACAGCGGCTTCGCCGCCAAATGCTAATTCAATCCGCCGTGGAAAAAGGCAACCTCATATTTGGCCAACTGATTGTTCAGTCTCTTGATGTCAGCGCTCTGCGGCACGATACAGGCCGTCCAGGCCGGTCGCCGCGGCATTCTGTCAATGGCGCCAAATAGCGCCTTGGCCCCTTCGGTTCCAAAGGCGCAATTGAGCGAATTGACTGCGGCGGCTTTGACCACTTTTTCCCATTCTTTGGGCGTGACGAAATCATTGATGGTCCCCAGTTTGGCGGATTGCATCCGGCCGGCATATTTGTCGAAATCGCCAAGGTAATGGTGGGAAAGGTTGATGGCCATGGTCATGCCCATCATCTGGTTGAAATAGCTGGCCTGATCGTTCATGGCATCATCGGACCAATAACGGTCCTCCACTATATTGGGCGCCACGGGCGGAATTCCGTTTGCAGTCTCACGGGCCAAACCAGACATGTATCGGTCAAAAAAACCGGGCTGGATTTTATCAATGGCCTTGGCATGGGCAATGTGATTGATCAAATCCACAAAGCCGGGCGAGACGAAAGCCTGGCACAGTGCTCTATTCACGTCACTGTTCTCGACCCTCGCCATTTCCCGCGCAGCCAGGGATCCGGCGCCCTCCGGCGGCGCTTGCAGCTTGTTCCGGTATTTGTCGTCCAGCGAATTGTAAAGGTCGCTTTCTATCTGGAGGGCAACCTTGATGCCGCTGGGGTAAATGTGCGGCAACGAATTCGTCAGGGCGAAACCGGGCGTGCCAAGGACAAGCAACGTTGCGGCAATCAAGTTCTTGGCGGGGATCAATTTCTTCATCATTTGCCTTGATGCTTGCATCTCCCGTGCCACGGCCCGCAAAAGCCCTTTTACCGGGCGGAACGCCCGCATCAGCCGAAGGGACGCCGGGAAAGTGTCCGATTGTTGTTCAGTCGGGCGGGCAATTTGGACACCTTGCGGGGGTCAAGCCGGGGCATCCTCAATTGTGAGAAACCGGCCCCTTTTATAACCGCGAAATATGGGTATTTAAGACACGGGCCGCAAACCCCCGCCCGGTTTGCAAAATGCCACGCCTCGAAAACCGGCTTGCGCCCTGCCCGGCTGGCCGGCCGCCAAATGCCCTTGCAATTTTTCCGCCGGAAGGCACCATAAGCCCCGGTAACTTTTACAAAAAATACGATGGCATGAAAATTCTCGCTCCAATTATCCTGTCTGTCACCCTTGTTGCGGCGCTCCTTTCGGCTTCCCGCATGGCCGTAGCACAGAAGGCGCCGAGGAAAATTCTCTTCTTTTCCAAATCGTCCGGCTTTGAGCATGACATGATCAAAAGGCAGGACGGTCAACCAAGCAAAGCGGAGAAAATACTCTCCGAACTGGGAGAAAAGAATAACATTGAATTCACTTTCACCAAGGATGGGGGCGTTTTCACGCCCGAAAACATCGCCAAATACGATGCTTTCTTTTTCTACACGACAGGCGATCTGACCGAACCCGGATCAGACAAAAACCCGCCCATGTCCAGGGAAGGCAAGGCCGCGTTCCTCCACGCCATCGCCAACGGCAAGGGATTCATCGGCACGCACAGCGCCACGGACACATTTCATTCCCCGGGCGGCGGAGAGCGCGATCCGGCCCGCAACAAAGACGATGGCGCCAACATCGATCCCTACATAAAAATGATTGGCGCGGAATTCATTATTCACGGCTCGCAGCAGCGCGCCCGCCAGATATGCGTGGACAGGAACTTTCCCGGAATGAGCGCGGTGCCGGACGACTTTGGGCCGTTGGAAGAATGGTATTCGCTCAAGAATTTCGCGCCTGATCTGCATGTGCTTCTGGTGCAAGACACCTCCAACATGGACAAGTCAGGCGGCAACAAACGCGCCTATGATCGCCCGAATTATCCCTCCACCTGGGCAAAAAAATATGGCAAGGGCCGGGTCTTTTACACCAGCATGGGTCACCGCGATGACATTTGGACCAATCCCGTTTTCCAACAGGTCCTCCTTGGCGGGATGAATTGGGCGCTGGGCAATGTCAAAGCCGACGTCACTCCAAACATCGGGAAAGTGACGCCCCAAGCCGGCGTTCTGCCGCCCGGATAGCTGCCGGGTCTGTCCCCGTACTTGCAGTCGGGTGGAGTGCGGCCGCGACGACGTTGTGTCACACCCTGGAAAATATGGCGACGATTGCGAATAAAATTGTTAACTTCGCGCTGCTCTGCCTCGCGGCCGGCCTTGTCTCCTGCAAACGGTCCCACGAGGAGGCCCGGCATTTTGAAACCGCCAAGACGGAATTGAACGTCCCCGCCCCCGTCCGTGATAAAGCGCTCGATCAGCGTTTGGAATGGAACTTGGAAACTTTCGTGGACGCCTACGACAAAGTCGGCTCACACAATAAAAAATGGGATTTCCCGGCCCGGGAGGCGCTCCAAATTGTCGCCCAGCAAAATTCTGTCGGCACTTGGCTGAAGAGTTCCAAAAGCCTGCTGCCCTTTGACTTGGGAAAAGCGACCGACGCCGGGTGCGACGATCCGTTGCTCAATTATCTCCACGTTCGGTATGTGCTGATCGACACAATGAAATCTCCGGTGGAAAAGGGCAACGCGTTGAAAGACGCCGCGCTAGCCCTGCAAGGCAGCGCCTATCCTGCATTTCGAAAATTCCGCGCCTGTGAAAGCGCCTTCGAACATTTGCGCCCCATCAAACCCACCCCACCCGAATTGGGCAATTTGTTGGAATCCCTGCAAACGGATTTCTTCGACGCATTAAAGGACACGAGGCTGCCGCCGGGAGACTTCTACGCTGGAGGAATGGACTACGAACGATGCATCAGCGGTTGGATGGATTTCCAGCAGCGCTGGGAGGCGTGCCAGGTGATTTTGAACGAGCATTGGTCCAAAAGCGAGGTGACGTATTTGCTGACGGGAAAATTTTACGAAGATTTTGCCTGGCAAGCCCGCGGGGGCGGCTGGGCCAAGGATGTACCCCAAGACGCCTGGAATCTCTTTTTTGACCGGCTGGCTTCAGCCGAGCAAAACCTCACCAAAGCCTCGGAGATTGATCCGAAGGATGCCCGGCCGGCCACCGCGATGATAAGCGTCGCGGCGGCACGGAGCAAACCCGAGGAAATGGAAAGGTGGTTCCAACGCGCCATGGAGTTGGATCCGAACAATTACCAGGCTTGCAAAGTTAAACTGGGCTTTTTACGGCCGCGCTGGTTTGGCTCGGAAGAACAGATGCTCGCTTTTGGGCGGCAATGCCTGGAATCAACCAATTGGGGCGCCAACGTGCCTCTTATCATGCTTGATGCCCACCAGTACCTGGCAGATGACACCACAGGCATTGCCTACTGGAAATCGCCCGCAGTCTGGCCCGATGTCCATGCCGCGTTTGAGAAATTCTTCGATCTCAACCCAAACGCTCTCAGTTGGCGGCACAATTACGCGTGGTACGCCTATCACTGCCAGCAATGGGATGTCCTGCAAAAGCAATTGGAATTGATGGGCCCGGACATCAATTACGATTACTTCGGGGGCTTTGACGAATTTCAAAAAATGCGCACACTGGCAGCCGAACACACAGCCCGGCGGACCTCCCAATAGCTTGCGCCGCCAAAAGACAATCAGGACGCCAAACCGCTACTGTAAATACTACACGCTTCCGATATATTGCCTGAGCTTTTCCAGGGCGCGCGCGCGGTGGCTCAACTCATTTTTTACCTCATCCCCCAATTCAGCAAAGGACTGCGCGCAATCCTTGGGCACGAAAAGCGGATCGTAGCCAAAACCGCCCCGGCCCGACGCCATCCCGCTAATGCTCCCTTCGCAAACACCTCCAAAGAGAACGACCTGGCTCGGGGAAAAAGGAAGAGCGCGCCGGGACACCGGAGAGATGACCAGCCCAAGGACCGCCAAAACGCACCGGAACCGGGCAGTCCGCTGTTGCGCCGGCTTGCCTTCGAGCAACCGAAGCAACTTGGCGTTGTTGGCTGAATCCAGGGAATTGGCAGCGCCGGACGCCTCCCGGGCCGCAAAGCGCGCCGAGTGGACTCCTGGAGCGCCATCCAGCGCATCCACTTCCAAGCCGGAATCATCGGCCACGATGTAGAACGGCGCTTCCGCCGCAACCGTTCTGAACACCGGCCCCGGATTCTTCGTCAGCCATTCGGCCAGGGACAACACCTTCCCCGTGGCGTTGCCGGCAAAGGTTTCGGCGTCCTCGACGGCAACGGGCGCGCCGGGAAAATCGTTCAATGTGAGACAATGAACATCCCCTCCCAGAATCTGGCCAATCTCCCGGGCTTTGTGCGCGTTGCGCGTGGCAATCAGCAGCGTGGTCATGGGTGCAAACCGTTTCCGGCGCCATCGCCTGCATTACTGAGGTTCAAGCTCCAGTTCGAACCAACCTGTCTGTCCGTCGGCATCGGGAATGAACCCCGAACCGCCCTGTGACGGACTGATAAAAGCGCCCTTGAATCGCAGCGTCTTGTTATCGTTCGTATTAAGAATAGATCCGGCTATAACGCCGTTGGCTGACAGGGAAACCTTCAATTTGTCGGGCGGGCTGTTGGACACGACAAACTGGCCCGCCTCATTCACCATCAGTGTATTGGTCAATGGCGGCACGATCGTCCCTCCTTCAAAAACAATCGAATACTGGCTGCCTGGCACGGGACGCGAATAGTTTGTCCCCGTCGAATTCAGCAGCATATTACTAACAACGCCAACCCCGCCCTTATAATAAGCGCCGATATGAGGCGCTTTATACCAATACAATTGCCCGCTGCAACTTGCCGATGCACTGTTGGTTTCCCAGCCTATGAGCATTCCGTTGTTCTTGTCACCGGCAGGGATCGCATAAAGGGGCCAAATGCCGTCCTTGGAAACCCTGGCCGACTGTGAGAACATGGTATTATCCGGCAGGGCGCCGCTCAAAGCCACGCTGCCGCCTCTGGCAATGACAAGGGCCGCGTAGCCGTTTGTACTGGGCCAGTTCGTTTGGTTTTCAGGCTGCAGGCTGAGAATGTATTTGCCTGTGGCGGGCGTCGTGTTGCTGGAAAGTTTCGTGACCGCGCGGCGGCAAATCAGTTGAGAGGACCAGGCTGTCGAGGAGATCGTTCCAACCGCAACATCGGTTCCGCCGTTCAAATCCAAATAAACGGCCATGCTCAGGGGTTTCTCGGGAACATTCTTCGAAATGGTGGTTGAATAAAATCCAGTGGTGAAACCCACATTCCCGAAGAATTGAGTGTATATGGGAATCGGCATGTAAGCGGGGAAGACCAACCTGCCGGTAAAAATGCCGGATGGCCCCACCGTAAATGTCAAGAAGCCGGAATTGGTCGGAGCCACCGGGCTGTTGGTGCTGATGAACAGGCCATTGTAAGTCCCCGCCACCGCTGCAAAAGCCAGCACAGAGAAGTTT
Organism: uncultured Verrucomicrobiae bacterium; assembly: GCA_963825315.1. Classification (GTDB taxonomy): domain Bacteria; phylum Verrucomicrobiota; class Verrucomicrobiia; order Limisphaerales; family Palsa-1400; genus DASRLE01. The sequence continues at coordinate 25,021 of CAWGST010000001.1, forward strand.
TCGGAAATAATTGTGCTCATACCCGCCGCATTGGTGGCCACAGCTTCCACGGTATAATAGCCGCCGGGGAGGTTGGTCACGATTACCGCCCAAGTTGCCGTGCCACTCGCCGCCAGCGGCGGACCAATCGCCAGGCCGTTTGTCTGAAAAACCTGGCAGGTTATTTCGGCGGGCTTGAAGCTGGACGCAATCCTTCCTTTCAACCGAAAAGTGTTGGTGCTTAATCTGGCATTGGCTGCCGGATACGTGAAAGAGATGCCTTTTGCCGTATTGCTCGGGATAAACGTCGCGGTCAGCGTCAAACCGCTGGCCATTGTGTAGGTTTGCGTCGCGTTGGTGGAACTCTGTGTCCCATTGTTCCATGTGTAGAACACCTGTCCCGAAAGAGGGGTCGCCGTCACCTGGAAATTTGTTCCAAGGGGCAACATCTCACCGTTTGTAACGGGAGCGACGATCCCTTTGCCGACTATAATCAATTGCAAAGCACCGGAATACTGGACCGTGAAATTTTCACTGATCAGCGTGCTGTCCCCTGCCGAATCCACCGCTGTTGCCACGATTGTATAGGAGCCAGCGCCAAGACCGGACATCCCTATTGACCAATTTGCCGTGCCGATTGCCGTCAGCGGCTGACTGAACAACACCGCAGTTGCATTGGAGAAGATTTGACAGGTTACTTGAGCCGATGGAACGTTGGAAATGGTGCCGGTGATATTGAAGCTGCCAGAGCCTATTATGCTATTCGCCGCCGGATAAGTAAACGCAATCATGTTGGAAATGTTATTCGTGACAAACGTCGCCGTCAGGGTCAAACCGCTGGCCATTGTGTAGGTTTGCGTCGCGTTGGTGGAAATCTGTGTCCCATTGTTCCATGTGTAGAATAACTGCCCCGGCTTGGGAATTGCCGTAACTTGAAAAGTTACTCCAACAGGGATAAACTCACCGTTGGCAGCGCCCGAAACGGCTCCAGGCCCCACTATATTCAACCGCAAGGAGGCCTTCGCCGCAACCGTGAAGTTCTCCGTGATCAGCGTGCTTTCACCCGCGTTATCCACCGCAATGGCCTGGATCGTATAGGAGCCTGTCGAAAGGCCATTCGTCACGGCCACTGACCAAGTGTTCGCGCCACTGTTCGTTAGCGGTGGGCCGACCGCCATGTAGCTCGTCGCGGAGTAGATTTGGCAGGTTACGGTCGCTGTATTCGACGGGAAGTTGGAAATGGTGCCAGTGATGTTAAACGCGTTAGTGCTTATTATGGCGCTCGCCGTTGGATAGGTAAAGGCGATGCTGTTCGGAATGCCATTCGAGATGAACGTCGCGGTCAACAAACGACCCGCTTGCATGGCAAATTGCACACCCGGGTTGATCGTGTTGACCCCTGGGGCAGTCCAATTGACAAATAACTGATTAGTGCCAGCCATTGCTTCGACGGTATATTGAGTGCCAACTTGCAGAGGATAACCCACAGGATTGGCGTTGGACGACGCACCCTGCGTAAAGCTGATGGTTCCGTTGCCATTAGTAATAATAGCCGTAATAGTCAGGGGTTGGACGAATACTTCCGTGCTCAGGTTTGTAGCCTCGTCCTGGGCCTGAGCGCCCAACTTATACGTGCCTGGGGCAACGATTCCAAAGCCCAGCCTCCAATTGCTAGATCCGAGAACATAATTCGTCAAGGAAACACCCCCATTCGGAAGCGTCCCGTCTGCATTGCTCAGCGGAATCAGATCACAGCGCACCCATGCCAGTCCAATGTCGTTGTTGTCAATTGCTGTTCCCTGGACCGTTAACGGAAGGCTGTTGCTCAGCAGGGCGCCGACTGTGGGAGAGATTATCGAAACCGCGGGCAGGTTGGTAGCAACCGGCGGATTCGTCAACTGAAATCTACAATATACCAGATTTGAATTGGCTGAAGCGTTGGTTCCAGGGTAATTGACCGGCAGGTTTGTAAACTCGTTTGTAAACAGCGTGCCATCATCCAAAAAGTCTCCATTTGTAACTATGCCGCTTCCATTGGTCAACGTGTTAAAATATTGCAGCACATTTGTCCCGTCGAGTATTCGTCCGAAAACCGCGAATCCCCCGTTATTAGTATCAAGATAGGGCGAATTATTGGTCAAATTGAAGAAAAACGCGCTGGAAGCGGAATTTGGCTTACCCGAAACGAGTGCCATCGCAATGGTGCCAAAACGATTGTGAATCAGCGGCCCGAACTTGAATTCATTGGTAATCCCAGATGGGAACGGCGGTTCAATGTTGGTATTCAAGGTAAACTGCTGATCAATTGACCAGCCGGTTATCGGGGGAGTGGACATGGTCTGGTTCGACGCCCCATAGTCCCCACCTTGCAACACAAACCCCGGCAGACACCGGTCGAAAAACATGTTCGTATAAGCCCCGGCCGTGATGTAGTGGATAAAATTCTGCACCGTCACCGGCTTGTCGTGGTTGAAGAGCTGCACATCCACATTGCTGATGCCGCCATCGGGAAAGCCGGAAAAGGTGAATGTGACAATGGTGCCGGGCACAATGGTCAATACCGCGTTCGAGCTTGTCACCGAACCATTGACAACTACCGTGTAATCCCCCATTTGATTGGAGTTGACGTCCTCAAGCGTCAACACCGAATTGGTCGCGCCGGTGATATTTGAGCCTTGAAATTGCCATTGATAATACACGGCGTTGCTGGCCCCGACAGTAAAGGTGGCGGTGGACGCGTTATTGACGGTGACGCTCTGTGGCTGGCTGAGGATCTGCGCCGGGGCGTTCGTCGAAATAGTGAAGTTTTCGGTTATCAGCGTGCTTTCCCCTGCCGGATCCACCGCTGTGACCTCGGCCGTATAGGAGCCGAGGGGAAGGTTGGTCACGGCCACTGACCAACTGTTCGTGCCATTGTTTGTTAGCGGCGAACCGACCGCCCTGGAGGTTGTCGCAGAGTAAATCTGGCAGGTCACTTGGGCTGATGGAACGTTGGAAATTGTGCCCGTGATATTGAAAGTGCTGTTGCTCAGCACGTCGTCCGCCATTGGATACGTAAACGCGATGCTGTTGGGAATATCATTCGAGATAAACCTCGCGGTCCATTGGAAGCCACTAGCCATCGTGAAGCTCAATTCCGGGTTGACAAGATTATAGCCATTGGCAGTCCAATTAACAAAGATCTGATTAGTGCCAGCCGTTGCTTCGACGGTATATTGAATGCCGTTTTGCAAAGGATAACCCACAGGATTGGCGTTGGACGACGCACCCTGGACAAAACTGATGGATCCATAGCCATTTGTAATAATAGCCGTAATAGTCAGGGGTTGGACGAATGCTTCCGTGCTCAGGTTTGTAGCCTCGTCCCGGGCCTGAGCGCCCAACTCATACGTGCCTGGGGCAACGATTCCAAAGCCCAGCTTCCAATTGGTAGATCCGAGAACATAATTCGTCAAAGAAACACCTCCATTCGCAAGCGTCCCGTCTGCATTGCTCAGCGGAATCAAATCACAGCGCACCCATGCCAGTCCAATGTCGTTGTTGTCAATTGCTGTTCCCTGGACCGTTAGCGGAAGGCTGTTGCTCAATAAGGCACCGGCTGTGGGAGAGATTATCGAAACCGCGGGCGGGTTGGTATCACCCGGTGGATTCGTCAACTGAAAACCACAATAGACCAGATTTGAATTGGCTGGAGCGTTGGTTCCAGGGTAATCGACCGGCAGGTTTGTAAACTCGTTTGTAAACAGCGTGCCATCATCCAAAAAGTCTCCATTTGTAACTATGCCGCTTCCATTGGTCAACGTGTTAAAATATTGCAGCACATTTGTCCCGTCGAGTATTCGTCCGAAAACCGCGAATCCCCCGTTATTAGTATCAAGATAGGGCGAATTATTGGTCAAATTGAAGAAAAACGCGCTGGAAGCGGAATTTGGCTTGCCCGAAACGGGTGCCATTGCAATCGTGCCGAAGCGATTGTGAATCAGCGGCCCGAACTTGAATTCATTTGTAATTCCAGATGGGAACGGCGGTTCAATGTTAGTATTCATGGTAAACTGCTCATCAATTGACCAGCCGGTTATCGGGGGAGTGGACATGGTCTGGTTCGACGCCCCATAGTCTCCACCTTGCAACACAAACCCCGGCAGACACCAGTCAAAAAACATGTTCGTATAAGCCCCGGCCGTGATGTAGTGGATAAAATTCTGCACCGTCACCGGCTTGTCATGGTTGAAGAGTTGCACCTGCACGTTGCTGCCGGGCGCATTGGACGGCAAGCCGGAGAAGGTGAACGTGACAATAGTGCCAGGCACGATGGCCAATACCGCCGGGGGGGAACTCGTCACCGAAGTGGTTAAGTTGCTGACAACCACCGTGTAACTTCCGGCCTCACTGCTGGTGACATCTTCCAGTATCAGCGCCGAAGTGGCCGAACCGCTGATAACCACGCCGTCGCCCATGGTGCCGTCGCCCAAGTTGTTGGTGCCGTTGAACCGCCATTGATAGTTTGTCGCGCCGCTGGCCCCCACCGTAAACGTCGCGGTGGAGGCGTTATTGACGGTGATGCTCTGCGGCGGGTTGGTGATGGTTTGCGCCGGAGCGGTTGCCTGGAAGACGAACGCCAGACAGAAACCGCCAAACATCGGGATAAGCTTCTTCATCCAACATGAGCGCAAAACAAAATCATTGCGGTTCCTGCGGTTCCAGCAAGTAATAGCCTGTCTGGCCGTCGCCATCGAGAATGAAACCGGAATTGGTTTGTGACTGACCAATGAAAACTCCCTTGAATTGGAGCGGTTTGCTGTGGTTGTTAGTAACAAAATGTCCGGTTACAACTCCGTTGGCGGAGAGGGCAATTGTTAATTTGTTAGTCGCATCCTCCGGTTTGAATTGGCCGCCAGTGCGTGTCACTTCCAGCTTGTTGGTCACCGGAACGCTCAATGTCCCTCCTTGAAACACAATGGAGTAGTTGGTCGCTGCGGGGGCTACATAGTTTGTTCCCGTCGAATTTACGTTCACATCAACCCCGCTCGTGAAATAAGTGCCAATGTGTGGACCTTTCTGCCAATACAGCAGGCCGGTGGAACCGTCCGCCTGGTTCGTTTCCCAGCCCATGAGCATTCCGTTGGTCTTGTAACCGGCCGGGATCACGTAGAGGGGCCAAACTCCGTCCTTGGAAACCCTGGCCGACTGCGAAAACGAGGCGCCGTCCGGCAGCGCGCCGCTCAAACTCAGAACGCCGCCGCCGCCCACGGAAAGGGAGGCATAGCCATTGGTATCAGGCCAATTGGTTGGATCCAAACTGAGAACATATTTTCCCGTTGCCGCCGCGGTCTGGGCGGAAAGTTTCCTGACCGCACGGTAGCAGACGAGTTGAGAAGACCAGCCACTTGAATCCGAATAGACGCTTCCAGTCAATGCATCGGTTCCGTTGGTCAGGTCCAAATACAAAACCACAACGGGGTTCCCCGGAATATGCGTCAAGGAGAATGCAACAGATCCATTGGCATAGAAGCCGGCGATTATGGGAACCGGCTTGTAAGCTGGAAAAAGCATCCTCCCGCTAAACGCTCCGGAAGCCCCCACCGTAAATGAAAAGAAGCCAGAGTTGCCCGAAGTGACAGCGCTGTTGGTGCAAATGAACAGGCCGCTATAGGTCCCCGTCACCCCTTTGAAATCCAAAACAGCGAATTCCTCGGAAACAGCCCAACTCTCGCCTGCCCCGTTCGTGGCCACAGCATTGACCATGTAATCATCAGGGGGAAGGTTGGTCACGGTTACTGACCAGGTTTTTGTGCCGTTCGTCGTCAACAGCGGTCCGGCCTCCAAGCCGGTTGTCAGGGAAGAAATCTGACAGGTGATCTGGGCAGACCCGGCGCTGGCCGCAATCTTTCCCCTCAACGACAATGGAAAACTGTTCGTCGTTAATTTGGCATTGGCAGTTGGATACGTGAAAGAGAGGGCTCTTGGCACATGGCTCGAAACGAATTCCGCAATTAGCGTCATGTTGCTGGTCATCGTAAAGGTGCTCGTCGAGTTGGTAAAGATCCCGGCGCCATCGCTCCATGCATAGAATTTCTGCCCGGGGCCGGGGGATGCCGTGACCTGGAAACTTCCTCCAACTGCTGCCACATATTCCCCGTTTGTGGGAGAAACCATTCCATTGCCCAATATAATCAAATGCAATGGAACAAGAGGCCGGAAATTCGCGGTCAACAACACACCATCGGTCATGGTGAAGCTAACTTTTTGATTGGTCACTGTCTGGCTCCCTGTCTGGCTCACGCCGATCCAGTTGACAAAACCCCAATTAGTTCCAGCCGTGGCCGTCAACCAGTAGTTGGAACCTTCCTGGAGAGGATAGCCTATGGGACTATCGTTTGCAGGCGCGCCCTGCACAAAACTGACAATTCCGTTGCCATTGGTAGTGACCGCCGTAATGGTCAGCAGATTGGTTGACGCCGCACTGAGGTTTCCGGCCCCGTCCTGGGATTGAACGATCAGGTTATAGGCGCCTGGAAGAACAAATCCATTATTATCCAGATAATTTCCAGATACAGGGTCAGAATCCAAAAAAGTTAGCGACCAATTAGTGGCGCCGACAGCATTATTGGTCACAGACAGGCCTCCGTTCGGATATATCCCGTTTGTCTCCTGCGGAATCAGCACACAGATCACGTCCGCCAACCCCACGTCGTCACTGGCTGTCCCTTGTATGACCGGGCCGTTCGTCAGCAGCGCATTGGCAGCGGGAGAGGTTATCGAAACCGTGGGCGGATTCGTATCCGCCGGCAAAGTGGCCAGGAAGGAAAAATCACAATAGACCAAATTTGCATTGGCGGCATTGCTGGATCCAATGTAATTGACCAGCAGGTTTTGAAATGGAGAGACCCCGGGTGCCGGGTAGTACGCCCCATTATCCAAAAACTGTGAATTGGTGACTATGCCCTTGTTGGTGGTCAATGTGTTAAAATATTGCAGCACATTCGTCCCGCTGATGACGCGCCCAAAAACGGTGAATGGACCGTTATTGGTGGTGTCAAAATTGTACGGAGAACCTGAATTATCAGCCAAGTTGAAAAAAAAGCCGTTCCGGGCGGAATTCGGAAGGCCTCCACCAAGGAAGGCCGATTGCAACGCCATGGCCAGAGTGCCAAAATCATTCTTGATCTGCGGACCGTGATAAAATTCACCGGCCACTTGAAGTGGAAAAGGTGTCTGGTTGGTGAATGTGGCCACTAAAGAGGGAACATCCCAACCCGTAATAGGAAGACTTGTATCCGTGCGATTCGACGCGCCGTAGCTTCCGCCCTGCAGGATAAATCCAGGGACACACCGTTGCATGAACAAGTTCTTATAAGCCCCCGAATTTATATAGTGAAGAAAATTCTGCACCGTCGCCGGCTTGTCATGGTCGAAAAGCTGCACAGTCATGTTGGTGGTGCCGCCACCGAGGATACCGGAGAAGGTGAATGTGACAATGGTGCCATTTGTGATGGTCAATATCGCCGGCTGAGAATTCGACACCGAGCCGTTGACAAGCACCGTGTAACTTCCCGCCTCATTGCTGGTGACGTCTTCCAGTGTCAGCGCCGACGTGGCCGAACCGGTGATAATTACGCCGTCGCTCTTGGCGCCGTCACTCAAGTTGTTCGTGCCGTTGAAGTACCATTGATAGCTCGTCGCGTTGCTGGCCCCGACGCTGAACATGGCAGTGGAGGCGTTGTTGATGGTGATGCTCTGTGGTGGATTGGTAATGGTCTGCGCCGGGGCGTTTGCCTGAAGCGCCAACACCAAACCAAGCCCGCACAGCATCGGGATAAGTTTCGTCATTAGGCACAACTCTACATCAATCCGGGGATCATTTAAAGGAAATAATGGCGAACATTGGCGCTTCTCGATTGTCAAAATGCGCAGGATGGACCGCCCGCGCAAACATTTCATTGAAATTTGGCGGCAAAGCGGCAATCTTCAGGTGATTATTGCATGAATGACCACAGACATTCCAATGCGCGAAGCGGATTGGCCCGGCTCTCAGCCGCGGCCAGCCTGTTTGCCACTGCATTACAGTTTGCAACGTCTATGAATGCCGCACCTGAATCCACCAATGCGCCGCAAAAACTGGAAGTCGCCACTCTTGGCGGCGGTTGCTTTTGGTGCGCCGAAGCCGTCTTTCAACGCATCCCCGGCGTGAAATCGGTTGTCTCCGGGTTTGCCGGGGGCGCGACGCCCAATCCCAGCTACGAAGAGGTCTGCACCGGCGCCACCGGTCATGCCGAGGTCGTGCAGATCGAATTTGATCCTTCGATCATCACGTATGACAAGCTCCTGGAAGTGTTTTGGGAGGCCCACGACCCGACCACGTTGAACCGTCAGGGCAACGATTCCGGCACGCAATATCGCTCCATCATTCTCTACAGCAATAAAGCTCAGAAAAGCGCCGCGGAAAAGTCCAAGGCGGAAGCTGCCCGGCATTTTTCCTCACCCATCACGACCCAAATCGTTCCGCTGACAAAGTTTTATCCGGCGGAAAAATATCATCAGAACTATTACAACGAGCACCAAGGCCAGGGCTATTGCCAATTCGTCATCCGCCCGAAATTGCGCAAGCTGATTGATGCCGGGGTTGTTCCGGCGGATAAAAAATAGCGCCCGGCCGGAGAGCTTCAATCTCCTTGCCCGGCGCCGGTTCTTTCCGCAATATCCACGCGTCTTCTATGCGGCGACAATATCCGTTTCATTTGATCGAGCCAAAATGGCAGCGTTTTTGGGAGGCGCGGCAAACTTTTCGCGCCTGGAACCCCGGCGATTCCATTCCGCGGGAACATCCGTTCGCCAGGCGGCACGGCCTGCGGGGGAAGGTCCCGGCGGGACAGCTTCCGCGCAAGTTTTATATTCTCGACATGTTCCCCTATCCCTCCGGGGCGGGCCTGCATGTGGGCCATCCGGAAGGATACACCGCCACCGATATTTTGGCGCGCTATCGCCGCGCCCTGGGTTTCAATGTGCTGCATCCGATGGGTTGGGACGCCTTTGGACTGCCGGCCGAGCAATACGCCATCCGCACGGGACAGCATCCGCGGAAAACGACTGAAGAGAACATCGGCGTCTTCAAGCGCCAGATAAAATCGCTCGGCTTCAGTTATGATTGGAGCCGGGAAATCGATACGACAGACCCGAAATATTGCAAATGGACGCAGTGGATTTTTCTTAAACTTTACCATTCGTGGTTCAATCCCGCCACGGCCAAAGCCGAGCCGATCCACACGCTGCCTTTGCCCGAGGGGTGTGATTCCGAGGAAGCGCAGCGGTCCTGGCGCGACGGCAAACGCCTGGCTTACGTGGCCGAGGCGCCGGTCTGGTGGTGCGAAGAACTCGGCACCGTGCTCGCCAATGAAGAAGTGATCGATGGCAAAAGCGAGGTCGGCGGATTCCCCGTCGCGCGCAAACCCATGCGGCAATGGATGCTCCGCATCACAGCTTATGCGGAACGATTGCTGGCGGGGTTGGCAAAAATCGACTGGAGCGATTCGCTCAAGGAAATGCAGCGCAATTGGATTGGCCGCAGCGAAGGCGCGGAGGTTCAGTTTCACTTGGAGGATGATTCGGCGGCAATCCCGGTCTTTACGACCCGGCCCGACACTTTGTTCGGGGCCACTTACATGGTGCTTTCGCCCGACCACAAACTGGTTGATGCCATCACCGCCCCGGCACAAAGAGCCGCCGTGGCTTCCTACCAGGCTGAAGTCGCCACCAAAAGCGACTTGGAGCGCACGGAAACGGCCAGGGAAAAAACCGGTGTTTTCACCGGCGCTTTCGCGATTAATCCGGCCAACCGGGAAAGAATTCCGATCTGGATCGCGGATTACGTCCTCGCCACCTACGGCACCGGAGCCATCATGGCGGTGCCGGGCCACGATGAGCGCGACCTGGAATTTGCCCGGCAGTTCAAGCTGCCCATTCGCGTCGTGGTGCAAGCCCCTGAAGAACGGGACTCAATTGGTTTCACCGGCGATGGCACGAGCGTAAATTCGGATTTTATCACGGGCCTGCCCACGCCCGAGGCCAAAGAAAAAATCACACGCTGGCTGGAAGAACGAAAGTTGGGCCGCAAGACTGTCAATTACAAGCTGCGCGACTGGCTCTTCAGCCGGCAGCGCTATTGGGGCGAGCCGTTTCCGATTATCTGGAAAGTGGACGCCGCCGGACACCTCCACCATGAGGCGCTGCCCGAATCTGCTCTTCCGGTGCAACCGCCGGACCTGACCGATTTCAAGCCCACAGCCTCGGGAGAACCTCCTTTGGCGCGGGCCACGCAATGGGTCAATCTGCCTGACGGTTCCCGGCGCGAAACCAACACCATGCCGCAATGGGCCGGCAGTTGCTGGTATTACCTCCGCTTCATTGACGCCCGGAATGATAGCGCCCTTTGCGGGCCGGAACCGGAACATTATTGGATGGGGACAGGCAGCCCCGACGCCACGCCGGGGGTTGATTTATACGTCGGCGGAATCGAACATGCCGTGCTGCATCTTCTCTATGCCCGATTCTGGCACAATGTCCTTTTCGATTTGGGCTGCGTCAGCACGCCCGAACCGTTTGCCAAACTGGTCAACCAGGGGCTGATCCTCGGCCAGGACGGGCAAAAAATGTCAAAGTCCCGCGGCAACGTCGTCAATCCGGACGATATTTTGGGCGAATACGGCGCGGACGCGTTTCGGCTCTACGAGATGTTCATGGGGCCGTTGGAAATGGTCAAGCCGTGGAACACCAAGGGCGTGGAAGGGGTGTATCGTTTTCTGGGGCGGGTCTGGCGATTGTTCGTGGACGAAAAGAGTGAAACAGAATTCGAGCAAAACCAGGCGGCAAGGGGAACGGAGGAGACCGGGGCGCTGGACCACATTCGACTGAGCGCGGCGATTCAGGACTGCGCCGCCACGCCCGCCCAGCTCAAAACGCTCCACGCCTGCATCAAGAAAGTCACCGAAGACCTCGACCACTTTGGCTTCAACACCGCCATTTCGGCCTTGATGATTTTTGTCAATGAAGCGATTGCCTGGGAAACCAAACCAAAGGGGATTTTGCGCGACTTCCTGATTCTGCTGCACCCGTTCGCTCCGCATCTGGCCGAGGAATTGCACGCCAAACTTTGCGCGCCAGGGGACGCCGCCGCGACGCTGGCCTATGAACCGTGGCCGAAATTCGACGCGCAACTCCTGGTGGAAGCGACCGTGGAAATACCGGTGCAGGTCAACGGCAAATTGCGGGACCGGATTGTCGTTCCGGCGGAAGCTTCCCCGGCCCAGATCGAAGCGGCGGCCCTGGCCAGCGACAAGGTCAAGGCGTTCATTGACGGGAAGGCGGTCAAAAAGGTCATTGTCATTCCGAAAAGGCTGGTCAACATCGTGGTTTGATCTTCCCGGTTTGGCAATTTTAGCCAGGATCACAAGATTGATAGATAGTCCGGAAAATCGGCAACACGGTAACAAGTGTTGATAGTCAACGACTTAGCCGGTAACACGATCAGCTACAAACCAGTAACATGTTACTGCTTTTCGTTTTTCGCTGCCTCGTGAGCTGTATAAAATTAGCCATCTGAAGAAGAAACGGCAAAAACGGGGGTCAAAATCATAAAATTGCCGCGAAGCATGGCCAGAAAGTTCATATTGATAGATAGAGGTTCGGAAAATCGGCAACACGGCAACAAGCCTTATTTTACAAGGGTTTCGTTGAGCTTTTCGGCTGGCAACACAGCGGCAACGGTTGGCAACATGTTGCTGGAGGCCACAGATTGGCGCAGATGGGCACAGATTTCCAGGTCTGGGATTAAGATTAGGATTAGGATTACGATTAGGATCGCAAGAAACGGAAGATTGATATGTGGGTCCGGAAAATCGGCAACACGGCAACAAATGTTGATAGTCAACGACTTAGCTGGCAACAAAATCGGCAACAGACCAGCAACAAGCCCGTTACATTAACGATAAAGCTGGCCTGGATTGGTTGGACGGTTTAATGACCATCGGTGTTTTAAGAATTTGACCACGGATTTCAGGATGGCCTGACAGATCATGGCAAACCGGGTAAGCCAACCACACCGCATGAAGAAGGCCAACCAGACTTTTTAACCACGAAAGACTCGAAAAACGCGAGCCTTGAAAGTAATGCGGTGGTGAAAATGGGGCTTGGCTGGACGTTTTGTTTCGGCTACAATCTTGCCCGCTACACAAAACGAAGGGAAAAAGAAGATGAATGCGGAAACTTCAAAGGCTGGCAAAACCGTCTGGGCTTTCGACTTGGGCAAAGGCTCCATCGGCGAAGCGGTGCGTTGCGGCGACAAATTTCTGCACAAAGCCTCGCTGCTCATCCCCGCCGAGTTTGCGGAAACCAAAACCGCCGCTGGACGACGCCGTATGTGGCGCACGCGGCAGGCACACAAGGCGCGCGAGCAATGGCTAGACGAGGTGATGCGCCAAGCGGGGATTGAAGTTCTCCATGGGCGCAATTACGACAAAATGGGTAAATGGAAAGTTGGCGAACCGGCGGATGAACGGCTGGAACGCGAGTTTGCCGAACCGGGCGACCCCACTTGTTATACGTCTTGCTTGCTTCGCATCAAACTTTTGCGCGGTGAAAAGCTTGAACCGTGGCAGATCTACAAGGCGCTTCATTCAGCGATCCAACGACGCGGTTACGATCCGAACATTCCTTGGAAAAACCGCAGCCAGCGCAAAGCCAAACCAGGAGATGCCAACGATGACGACGCCGGAACAGAAGCGCGGATGCAACAATTTGAGAAAGAATTGGAAGCAATGTCGCCCGGCAAGGATGAATATAAATTCTCGTGCTATTTTGATGCTTGGAAAATGGGATTGTGGAATCCAGATAAACCAAAGGAATTAAAAGATCGCATTGATTGCCGCACGGAAAGCACCCGAAATCAAATTGTTCCTCGCAAATTGGTGGACAAGGAAATCCGGGCATTGGCCGAAGCTGCCGCGAAGCATTATCCCAAACTCAAAGGCCAACCGGACTATCTGCTCTATGGCCCGGCAAAAACTCCTTATGCCTCGTTCGACGCCAAGCTTCGAAAGCAGCACCACTTGAAGGAAGGCGGCGCAAATGACTGGCAAGGTGTGCTTGGCCAGAAGATTCCAAAATTCGAGAATCGGATTCTAAATGATTGTGCCCTTATCCCTCGCCTTTATGTCTGCCGCAATCCAAGCCGCGAGGATTACAAGGATTTATCAGAGGACAAGCTTCTTCCTGCACAGGTTACGTTCCTGATGAAGTTGAAGAATATGCGCGTTGAGAAAAAGACGCCGCGTCAGCAATGCGGCCTGGCGGCAACCCAAATCAAAGAGATTTTTGACGAATACAATCCAAAGCGAAAATATCATCTAACGCCCACGCAATGGAAGAATTGGTGCCTACACTTCGACGTTCTCCCGATTACAGACGCGGGCGAAAAAGGCAAAGACGCGCCTAACGAAATCGATGGTCAAAAGAAGAAACAGGAAAGTGATGTCATCGAAGGGCCGACCGATAGCGGGCGCAGCAGGTTTTCGCGTCCAGCTTTAAGAATCCTCAGGGCATTGATTTTGAACGGGGAAAAACCATCAGCAATGCACAAAAAGTTGGTGGCGCGTGATTCGGCTCTGCTGGCGCAAATTGGCATGGACATTCTGGACAAGCCGCCAATCAAAGAAAAGAAAGACGCGGCTGGGAATGTTGTTCGTAACTACGTTGAGCAACCGCGTCCTTGGCTTCTCGTTTCCGATTTGTCGTTTCTTCTCGTCATGCGGAAAACGGGCGCGAAAGACGATTCATGGGAAGATTTGTTCATCCCAAATCAGCGTTTAGACCAAGTCGTTCAGGAAATTTCCATTGCCGGTCAAAGCGGTAACGCACAAGCGCAGCGGAAACAGAGAGATAAAGCCATCCAAAAACTTATCGGGTCGCAAAATGATCCTAAAGTCCGCCATCGGCTCGCAACGTTTTGGGAACGGCTACAACTTCTGGAAGAAGCTCATGGCGTGCCGGACCAAGTTGTTTTGGAATTCATCCGGGAAGACTTCATGGGTGAGAAAGCAAAGAAGAAGTTGAAGGAGTTCCAAGACAAGCGCGCCACCGACCGAAAGAAAGCACGCGCGTATGGTGGTTTGAAATTTGAACTCTACGAGGCGCAAGGCGGCCTGTGCCTTTATGGAAAACAAGTAATCAAGGACGGTAAGTGCATCGCTCTTGAGAATGGCTTGCCATTGCCTAATACGGCGGGTTGGGATGAATTGGTCATTGACCACATTGTACCTCGCGAAGCTCCGTACAACGGGCCGGACTCGATGGTGAACTATGTTCTTACGACTCCAGAAGCCAACAATGCAAAGGGTAAACGCACTCCGTTTGATTGGTTTCACCAAGATCGTTTGGAGCAATGGGACAGTTACAAAAACTTTGTCACACCGAAAATTGGGACGCTCGGCGGCAAGAAAGTTCAGCTTTTGACACGCGCTGATGCCGCAGCACTTGTCACGAAATATACTTCGCTGGCGGAAACCGCCTGGATTTCCAAGTTGGCTCAAACTTTGATTCGCTTGCACTTTGGCTGGCCTTTGGAACACGAACGCGGCAAGGAACGTTTAACTATTGTTCCCGGAGGATTGACCGGGCGGATCCGCAGGAAATATCTGTTGAATACGTTGCTGGATGAACGATTCAAGAATTTGCCGACCAATCAAATCCAACCGGAGAATGAGGAGGCGGCGGAAAAAGATCGCACGGACAACCGACACCACGCGCTGGACGCGATGCTGATCAGTTTTTTCCCCGACTGGATGCGAAATCCGCACAAAGACGATTTCTTTCGTTTCCCCGTTCCTCTCGATAAGCCGTTTCCAGCAAAGCGCAACAAGCACGCCGTTCGCGAGTATTTCAGACGGTTGCTCGATGAGGTTTTGCCAGAAAACCTGTTTTTGGAAAAAGCAAAGCTCGCCGAAACCGCGTACGGACGCTCATTTCAGCCCGAAGAAGTCAGCGCAGATGGCGACTCTGTAAAATATAGAACCAGGAAGATAGCGTTGGCAGACTTGGCTTATCTGAAAGGCAAAGCAGATGCAGTCGCTTACGATCACAAGCAAGCACGTCGCGTGGCAAGCGGGATCGTAAATCAAGAGATTCGCAAGCATGTGTGCGAGTTTCTAAAATCCAATCCGTCGGAAGCTGACTGGCAAGCGTTTTGTAAAAAATTTGAGGACGAAGCTCAAAAGGCGAAACGCACCAATGCAATCAAAGTTGAAGTTCGTCTCGTCGTTGAAATCCGCACCCATCGCAAGTCAGTGAAAGAAATGGCATACGAAAAAGGCAATTCGCGGGAATACGATGTCGAATACGCGCGTGGGAACGTGGATGAAATCGTGGAGGATTTGCCGGAGCAAATATCCATCAAGGCTAAACTCCGCGAATTCTTTGCAGGTAATCCAACCGAGAATCAGTGGAAAGCATTTCATGAATCTCTGAAGCCGATTGACCGTTGCAAATTAAAAGCCGAGCCGGACGAAACGGGCAAGAAAACCAAGGCTCGCACGGTGAAGTTTATGGTTTTCGCTCATCGCCCAATCCCGATGAAATTCAACCTTGAAAAGGTTCACGGGCAAATTGACAAGATTTGCGACGAGTACATCCGCCAACGGCTACGCGCCTTCGTAAATCAATCTCCGCCGCCAGATCAAACTGGTTGGAACACGTTCTGCGAATCATTTCGCCAAGAACGAAGAGACGACACCGGGAATCTGCTCAAAGACGTTGCGGGAAATGTGCTTTATGGGGTGCGCATCAAGAAAGTCCGGGTGATAGATGGAGGCCCTGACGAGTTTAAGGATTTCTCCAAAGACGGAACTGGCACGTTCTACAAAAACAAGAAGGAGCACAAAGGACAGTTCGTTTTCCTCGTGGATGACGGCTCATCTAACGGCAAAGTCAATGCGCGCCCCGTTTATGTCTTCGAATCTGTGCGGAAAGTTCGAAGCGAAGTCGAAGCTATAGACAAGCTAAAACGCGTCGTCGGATATTTTCAATCCGGTTGCGCCATCGAAATCAGTCAGCCCTTGTTAAAGGAGGGCTACGGCTTTGTCGTCTTGAAAGATGAAAAGAAAAAGCGAGAAAAGGCAGAATCGCCTCTCGCTCCGGGCAAATTCTTATTGAAGACAATTATCACCAAATCGCGCGCCGTTGAAATGGAAACGACCGCCGGCATTGTCATCAATTCCACTCTCGATTCTCTGATTAAGGCGGGATTGAAGCGAGTTTCATGAAGCCGGAAACCATCTTGAAATTATGAGCCACCACATTCTTCATGTTCTCAAACACGGTTGCGTGTTGTCCAAAGACCGGGGCTTTATCGTTTGTCGCGGCGAGGACAAAAGCGAGAACCGCATTCCGCATGAGGATTTGCGGGCGGTTATCATCGCGGCGCGCGGCGTCACGCTGACGTCCAGTTTCATTTCCGCCGTGCTGGAAACGGACGGGATCATTTTGCATTGCAATGAAAGTTACCGGCCTTGCGGTGTCACCGCGCCATTGGGCCGGGTGATTGATAATAAGGCTTTTTTGCATCAAGCGGAACGTCCGGTGCGGTTGAACAATCGCCTCTGGCAGCATCTCATTCGGGGAAAAACGCTGAACCAGTTGAAGGTGCTGAAAAAGCGGCAGTTGAAATCGCCGCATCTCGAACTGGCGGTGAAGAAAGATATTTTCGACGAGGGCAATTGCGCCCGGCGTTATTGGCAGTTGTATTTTCCCTCGATTGGCTGGGTTTCCTCGTCACGCGACCGAAAGCAGGACAACGCGCCCAATCAGATGTTGAATTACGGTTACGCCGTGCTTGGCGCGCTTTGCCATCGCGGTTTGTTGATTCATGGATTATCGCCGTTGCTCGGCGTGAAACATACGACGCGCTATCACGCCGACCCCCTGGTTTATGACATTATGGAGCCGTACCGCCCGGCGGTGGATTTGATGATGGCGGAATTCATGGTGGGCGAGGATATCAGCATGAAGGCGTGGTGCAAAAAGGTCGGCAACGAACTGCGCGAGCAGCGGGTCGAGCATGACCGATATTCGCTCAAGCTCATGGATGCCATTGACGCCTCGGCTTCTTCGCTGGCCCGGAGTTATGCGGAAAAATCGTCCGAACTGTTTTGGGTGCCAGAGTTGTCGTGAGCCAAACCGAGAAAAAAAGTCCGTTTCGTATGGGGTGGATATTGGCCATGTTTGACCTGCCGGTGATGACGGACAAAGAGCGGAAGGCCGCCACCCGATTTCGGAATGACCTGCTCGATAATGGTTATTTGATGATCCAGTTTTCAGTGTATGCCCGCCCGTGCGTCAGTTACGAACAAATGGACACGCACATCGCCCGCATGAAAGGGCTGATTCCGACGGCGGGAAATGTTCGGCTGATGTTTATGACGGATGAACAATGGAAAAAAAGTTATACGGTGATCGGTGAAAATTACAGAGATGACAAACGCGCCAAAGACCCGACGATTCCCAGCCAAGTGGACTTTTGGGAGTAACGGCGGCGTTGAAACGTGCTATGCAGTGGTTTCAACGCCGCCTAATCAGTTAAGACTTCACCCCCCGGAGAAGTCGCATCAAATCATACCGCACCAGGCACTTCCGTCAAGCCCATTATAGCCGACTTCTCCGGGGGGTGAAGTCAAAACGGTTGTGGTGTCAACAAATGTCACCGTGACATTATAGCCGACTTCTCCGGGGGGTGAAGTCAAAACTGGGCACGTTCTTTTGGTGCTTTAGCTGCAATTATAGCCGACTTCTCCGGGGGGTGAAGTCAAAACTATGGCGCTACCGGACGTAGTTCGGTATCGATTATAGCCGACTTCTCCGGGGGGTGAAGTCAAAACAACTGGGCCATTGTGAAAGTCACCAACGCCATTATAGCCGACTTCTCCGGGGGGTGAAGTCAAAACACTGGGCAATTGTGAAAGTCACCAACGCCTATTATAGCCGACTTCTCCGGGGGGTGAAGTCAAAACTAGAACCTTTCGTTTACCGAACTAAATTAATTATAGCCGACTTCTCCGGGGGGTGAAGTCAAAACACCAAAGTTTCGAGGAGCTGCGGATGTGGATTATAGCCGACTTCTCCGGGGGGTGAAGTCAAAACCCGCCCGTCGCGTCGTAGGGCATGATCTTGATTATAGCCGACTTCTCCGGGGGGTGAAGTCAAAACCCGTGCCGATGAATTACCTGCTTGTCTGCCATTATAGCCGACTTCTCCGGGGGGTGAAGTCAAAACCTGCGCCAGTGTAATGCCCTGCCCCTCGCCATTATAGCCGACTTCTCCGGGGGGTGAAGTCAAAACACGCGATTTGATTTGATCGGCGTTTGGGCCATTATAGCCGACTTCTCCGGGGGGTGAAGTCAAAACTGATGTAGAGTGCTTGTGCTAAGCTTTCGTATTATAGCCGACTTCTCCGGGGGGTGAAGTCAAAACAAGAAGTTGTTGCAGCTGGTTGCGTTTCCTATTATAGCCGACTTCTCCGGGGGGTGAAGTCAAAACACATCCTCCTCGTCGTTAAAAAGTTCACCAATTATAGCCGACTTCTCCGGGGGGTGAAGTCAAAACCTTAACCTCTGTCACCTTCGCGGTGTGGAAATTATAGCCGACTTCTCCGGGGGGTGAAGTCAAAACACAAGATCGCGGCAGACAAGCTCGTTGAGCATTATAGCCGACTTCTCCGGGGGGTGAAGTCAAAACAACGACACCCAGCGCCAGATGATCATTGACATTATAGCCGACTTCTCCGGGGGGTGAAGTCAAAACTTTTCAGTCATGCTGCCTCCGCGCGTTCCATTATAGCCGACTTCTCCGGGGGGTGAAGTCAAAACTGGAGGCGGCGAAGGGCATCCAGGCCGGTCATTATAGCCGACTTCTCCGGGGGGTGAAGTCAAAACAGTCGTCGGTGTGCAGAACGGACATTCCGGATTATAGCCGACTTCTCCGGGGGGTGAAGTCAAAACCCTGGTCATTTCCTCAATCAATTTATAACCATTATAGCCGACTTCTCCGGGGGGTGAAGTCAAAACGCGCTGGGTGTCTTCAAGCACTTTATAATTATTATAGCCGACTTCTCCGGGGGGTGAAGTCAAAACCGAAATCCGCTCACGCAACAGCATTTGAAGATTATAGCCGACTTCTCCGGGGGGTGAAGTCAAAACCACAGCAGCTCATCCACCTTCAGCCCCTTCATTATAGCCGACTTCTCCGGGGGGTGAAGTCAAAACGGGCGGCGGGTGAATCGCTACGCATTACAATCAGGTTGTTTTTGCATTCTCACCAGCGTAGCGATTCACCCGCCGCCCGTTTCAAATTTCCCCATCCGAAAACTGAAAACATAAGAAGCCCTCTATAAAAAATAATTTTCGCGTAATTCGGCTGTTTCGCGGTTAAGAATCCTGATTGGCACTCCTCATGCCGAAGAAAGGCTGAAGCAAAATTCGTGCGCTTTGTCTTTCGTGGTGCCGTGAATCGTCGACCGCCGCTTCCGGGCAAAGGTGTGTTTGGCGAGACGCCAAACACGGCGCGCGGGACGCACGCGCTCCCCGTGCTGGATCGAGTTGGGGTTCGACGGAATGATTCCCTCACCCGGCCTGCGGCCACCCTCTCCCCGCTTCGCGGGGCGAGGGAATCGGACTCTGCACGGACGGACAAAGAGCGACAAATCCGTCTCCGTTGCGCTTTGGCGCGACAAATGACCAGATCGAGTTGGGGTTCGACGGAGTCTCACCCTACCGGTGGTCGGCTCATGTCGAGTGATCAATGGCCGGCTGCTGCTGAGTCAGGCAATGCAGCGTGCCAAAGCCCAGCACTAAATCCACCGCGTGTATCCCCACCACAGGCCGGTCCCGGAACAAATCGCCCAGGATGCCCAGGGCGATACGGTCGTTCGGGTCGTTGAAGGTGGGCACAATGACCGCCGCATTGCTGATGTAAAAATTGGCGTAGCTGGCCGGCAAACGGTAGCCGTCGTAAAAAATCGGCGCGGGCATGGGCAGCGCCACTACTTGGATTTTTGAGCCGTCTTCCAAGCGCAGGCCCTCCAGGCGTTCCCGGTTCCCGGCCAGCGGCTGGTAATTGACGTCCTTGGGATTGCTCTCCTGCGCCAGCACCACGGTGGCCGGGTTGACAAACCGGCAGATGTCATCCACATGGCCGTGGGTATCGTCGCCCACCACCCCGCCCCCCAGCCAAAGCACATTGGTGACGCCGAGATAGCGCTGGAGCACCAATTCAATTTCCTTCCGGCCCAGACCGGGATTGCGCGCCTGGGTTTTCTGATCCAGCAGGCACTCCTCGGTCGTCAGGAGAGTGCCCCGGCCATTGACATCAATGGCGCCGCCTTCGATGACAAAATCCCGGCCCTGGCACTGGGCGTTGAACAGACGTTTGCCCAAGCGCCCGGCCGCAATTTCAGGCACCTTGCGGTCTTGCTGCCAATCCGGGTATTTGGCCCAGGCATTGAAATGAAAATGAACAAACGCGGTTTCCGGATTCTTTCCGCCGCGCCGGACACAGATCGGCCCGCTGTCGCGGGTCCAGCCGCGGTTGGTGGGGTGGATGATGAATTGGACGCGGGAGACATCGGCGTGGGCCTGGGTCAGGATGCGGCGGGCCGCGGTTTCGCCGGTCTTGGAATTGACGAACAGCCGGACAATTTCGCCGGGGGCGATTTTGCGGACCATTTCGCCGTAAACCCAGCGAATGGCGCCCAGTTTGCGGGGCCAGTCGGCGGGATTGTGCGGCCAAGCCAGCCAGGTGGCTTCATGCCGCTCCCATTCGGCGGGCATGGCAAATCCAAGGGAGGCCGGAGTGCGTGAAGTCGTGGATTTTTTTCCAGTCATCATGGAACAGGATAATTTAGCCTGTCTTCTCCTACTCGTTGACATGAACCACCCTGGCGGGGGCGAAGCCGTTGAACCAAGTGGCGGAGGCGCTGCTGTAGGCCCCAATCGCTTCGCAATAAACCAGGTCGTCCAATTGCAGATCAGGCAAATCCTCGGAGAGCGAGATGGTGTCCAGGGCGTCGCAGGTCTGGCCGAAGACGGCGCAGATTTCGGGCTGGCCCCGCTTGAAGGCTTTGAGATGGTACTGGCAATGATCGAAGATGATGCCGGAGAAGGTGTGGTAAACCCCGTCATCAATGTAATAGCAGGTCTTGCCGTCGCGGCGGGCTTTGCCGATGATCTTGGCGATGGAGGCGGCTGCGGAAGCGACCACGAACCGGCCCGGTTCGGCGATGATCTCGGTGTCCTTGGAAAAGAGGCGGTCGATCTCGGCATTGATTTTGCGGGCGAGGACCTGAATGGGTTCGACGTCGCGATGATAGGGGGCGGGGAAGCCGCCGCCGATGTCGAGAATCTTGATCTTGTGGCCGCGCGCCCCGGCCTCCTGCATGACGCTGGCCGAGATGTTCAGGGCCTGGACGAAGTTCTCGAAATTCATGCACTGGCTGCCGACATGGAAGCTCAGTCCCTCCACCACCAATCCAAGGTCGAAGGCGGCCTGAATCAGTGTCACGGCCTCGCTGGGGTCGGCCCCGAATTTGGACGACAGTTCGACGACCGACCCGGTGTTGGGCACGCGCACGCGCAGCACGACGCCGGCGTGTGGAGCGAAGCGCTTGATTTTCTTCAACTCGTTGAGGTTGTCGAAAGTGACCAGCGGCTTGTATTGATCGAGGGCCTCAAGGGTTTCGCGCGGCTTAGTGGGATTGGCGTAAATGATTTTGTCCCAGATGAAATCCTGCTGCTCCCTGGCGGGCAGCCCCTTG
Source organism: uncultured Verrucomicrobiae bacterium (assembly GCA_963825315.1). GTDB lineage: Bacteria > Verrucomicrobiota > Verrucomicrobiia > Limisphaerales > Palsa-1400 > DASRLE01. The sequence continues at coordinate 46,847 of CAWGST010000001.1, forward strand.
ATGTTCTCGTAAACCAGCCTGAATTCCGCCAGCGAGGCCACATCGAAGCTGGCTCCGATCTTGTAGAGGCTGCGGACGATGGCCGGCTCGGGGTTGGCCTTGACGGCGTAGTAGGCCTGGACGCGGGGCAGGTGTTGATGGAAGGCCTTGTAGTTGGCGCGAACGACGTTGTGATCGATCACCACCACCGGTGTGCCCTCCTTGCGGGCGATCTCCTGTAATTGCTTTCTGGTCATTCTCCTAGATCGCCGGGTCGGACCCGTCAATCATTTTCACCTTGTTGTGGGCGAAATACTCCTTGGTCAAGGCCTTGAGCAACTGGGGCCGCTTGTCATAGAGGCGCTTGAGAGGGCGTTTGGCGTGACGGGCCAGCGCGTAATGGGTGATGATCGGCAGGGCGATGCTGGTGTCGGTGTAGCAGACCACGGCATCGGGCAAACGATCGGGGTCCACCTTGCCCCAACTGACGGCCTCGCTGGGGGTGGCGCCGGAAAGGCCGCCGGTGTCCGGGCGGGCGTCGGTGATCTGGAAGAAATAATCCTGGCCGTACTCCCTCATGCGCAGGACTTCCTGAATCTGAGGCTCGGTTTGGAGCATGAAGTTCTTGGGACTGCCGCCGCCCAGGAGCATGACGCCGCTCTTGCCGCCGGCCCGCTTGGCGCCGAGGACAATGGCGGTGGTTTCATTGACATCAATGGAGGGATTCATCCGCAGCTTGTTGCCGCGCAGTTCCACGCCGGCCACGTTCATGCCGATGGTCGAATCGCCGGGCGATGAGGTGTAGCAGGGGACGCCGGCGCGATAGGCGGCCGCCATGACGGAGACATCCTTGAGGCCGGCCTTGCGCTCCCATTCGGCGGCGTAACGGCCAATGAGATGGTGCAATTCAGCGGTGCCCATTTCCTTCTGGAATTCAGGCTGGATAAGGATGTTGCGGAGGATTTCGTCCGTGGCCATCAAGCAGTCGCTGTAGCCCAGGAGGACGTCATAGACGCGGACGATGTCGTTGGTGCGCAAATCGGTGTCATCAAAGAGGTGGCTGCCAACATGGACGGGGAGATTCAATGCGAAGTGCAGATCGTGGTAGAGAATGGCCCCGGTGCTCACGATCCAGTCCACGAATCCGGCATTGATCAACGGGACAATGGAGGAGCAGCCCAGGCCGGCCGGGGTCAACGCGCCCGACAAGCTCATGCCGAGGGTGACATCCGGTTCGAGCATTCGCGCGGTGTACAAGCGGCACACTTCGCGCAAGCGGGCGGAATTGTAGGCCAGGAAACAATCATCCATCAGGTCGGCGAACTTTTCCCTGCCGGTGATGCCCCTGGGCATGATGCGCTTGCCGGCCAGGTACTTTTCCCGGTGCGGGCATTTCTTTTTCAGCAACCAATCCGGCGCCTCGGTCAAATCTTCGCGGTGACGGCTTGTTCTTTTCGTGCTCATAAATTTCAATTCAATCAGTTTCCCAGATTGCGCGGAGAATATACGCGGCCTTTTCCGCTTGCCAACCCTTTAGTTGCATCTCGAAGGAGAAGAGGATTTTGGCGGGACGCGGAAGAAAGGCTAAAGGCTAAAGGCTAAAGGCTAAAGGCTGAAGGCTAAAGGCTGAAGTTATGAAGCTCGGTGGAAACCGTTTGGGACGCCGGTTCCACCCGCATTCGTTTGATTTCGCTTGGAAATTCGACGGGCGGCTGTATATTGAGTGGCAGATGAAGAATCTGACAAGGCAGGAACAGTTTGTGCTGTGTCTGATACTTGTATTGGTGTTGACGGGTTGGGCGGTGAAGGTTTATCGCACGGCGCACGCGCCGGTGACGCCCATCACGCAGCAAAGATCATAAATTATGCAATCGCTTAATTTTGAAGAGGCCATCCGGAAAATCGTGGCGGCGGATGACCGTTATGAGTTTGAGGCTTACCTGTTTGTGCAGGAGGCGATCTGCTATACCCAGAAATCCCTGGGCCGGCATAAACAGGAGCAAAAACACGTCGGCGGCAAGGAATTGCTGCTGGGCATCCGCGATTACGCCCTGGACACGTTTGGCCCCATGACCCCAACCGTCCTGTCGGAGTGGGGCATTCATTCCTGCGAAGATTTCGGTGAAATTGTTTTCAACCTGATTCAGCACAAGCAGGCCACCCAATCGCAGTCCGACAGCCGCGATGATTTTAAGAACGGGTATGATTTTGATGAAGCCTTCCGCAAACCATTTCTGCCGGCAAAACCCCGGGTTTTGGAACCAAAACCGGCGCAGTCGAAAATGATCGGCAAAGGGTGACCCTTCCGGGAATTCGATGATCGGCGCCAAACAAAGAACGGCACGCACCGCACCGTCGCGAAAACGCGCCGCCGCGCTGGCGCCAAAAAGACACAAGGCTGTCACGGTTGCGCCGGGCGCGCTGGACGGGCAGATTCCGGGCATTCCTCCGGATGTTCGGCTGGTAACATTGGAAAACGGCCTGGTGCTCATAATCCGGGAAGACCATAGCGCGCCGGTTGTCTCGGCCCAGGCCTGGTGCAATACTGGCAGCATCTGCGAAGGCAAATGGCTGGGCGCGGGTTTGTCGCATGTCCTCGAGCACATGCTTTTTAAGGGCACCACGACCCGTCCGGGCAGCCGCATTGACCAGGAGGTGCAGCAGGCCGGCGGATACATGAACGCCTACACTTCCTTTGATCGCACGGTCTATCACATCAATGTCCCCGACACCGGCGCGACTGTCGCCATTGATATTCTGTGCGACATCATGCAAAACGCCAGTCTGCCCGCGGAGGAATTGGACAAGGAACTGGATGTCATCCGGCGCGAAATGGACATGAACCAGGACGACCCGGCGCGCCGGGCGGGCCGGCGGCTTTTCGAAGTGGCCTACACCAAAAGCCCGTATCGCTTCACCATCATCGGCTATCCGGAAATTTTCAACACGCTCAAGCCGGAGGACATTCTGGCTTACTACCGGGAACGGTACGTGCCCAACAACCTGTTTTTCGTCGTGACAGGCGACGTGAAGGCGGATGCGGTCGTCGGCCAAATCCGCGAGGCTTTCGCCAAAAGCAAGGCCAGGCCGCTCGCGCCGATGGTGCTGCCGCGCGAACCCAGGCAAACCGGGCCGCGTGAGACGATTGAAGAGGCCTCCATTCAGCTTGGCTTTTTCCACTTTGCCTGGCACATCCCCGATGTCCGGCATCCCGACATGCCAGCCCTTGATATTCTGGCGTCGCTCCTGGGCAGCGGGCGGAGTTCGCGCTTGTTTCGCGAAGTGCGCGAGAGGCAGGGGTTGGTGACCTCGGCCGACGCCTGGACTTACTGCGCCGCCGACCAGGGCTTGTTCGGCATGAGCGCGGTGGTGGATGCGGATAAATTCACCGCCTCGCGCGACGCCCTGCTGGCTGAAGTCGGGCGCGTCCAAGATGAACCTGTTCCCGCCGGCGAACTGGCCAAGGTGGTCAAGCAGTTCGTCGCCGGCATGCTCGCGACGCGCAAGACGATGCAGGGCCAGGCGCAGGACTTGGGTTCGAATTGGATCGCGGCAAACGATTTGAATTTTTCCGAGCGCTATCTGGCGGCGGCCAGGAAAGTCACCCCGTCCACTCTGCAACGGGTGGCGCGGGAGTATTTGACGGCGGCCAATCGCACTCTCTACGCATTGTTGCCGGAAGGGGCCGCGCCCAAAGCCGCCGGGGCGGTCCATGTCTCCGCCGAAAATGCCGTGCAAAAGATCGTTTTTCCCAACGGCCTCCGGCTTCTGGTCAAGGAGGATCACCGGCTGCCGTTCGTTGAAATGCGCGCCGTCTTTCAAGGCGGCGTGCTGGCCGAATCCGAAAAAGATAACGGCCTGACTCAGTTGATGTCCAAAATGCTGCTGCAAGGCACCGGCCGGCGCAGCGCGGAACAGATTTCCACCGAAATAGAGTCGGTGGGCGGCAACATTGAAACTTTCGGCGGCAACAACAGTTTTGGCTTGTCCGCAGAAGTGCTGAACGAGGATTTGAAAACCGGTTTCGAGGTCTTTACTGATGTTCTGCTGAATCCCTCCTTTCCGGCGGCGGCTTTTGAGCGGGAACGGCGGATTCAGTTGGAATTGATCCGCTCGCAAAAAGACCAATTGCTGCAATGTTGCAGCCAGGCCATGCGCCGCGGGCTTTTTGGCGGCGCCGGCTACGGTTTGGATCCCGCTGGCAGCGAAGAAAGCGTCAAAGCACTCCCCTTGTCCGCCTTGTCCGCCTTTTATAAAACAATGGTTGTGCCGAACAATTGCGTCATGGCGATTTTCGGCGACGTTCAGACGGCCGAATTGAAGGCCGCGATGGAAAAGTTTTTTGGCCGCTGGAAAGCAGGCGCTCCCGTCGTCCCCGGGGGACCCCGCCCCCTCGCGCTGACAAGCATAAAACGCATCACCGAGACGCGCGACAAGGAACAAGCGGTGTTGCTGGCCGGTTTTGCGGGGGTGACCTTGAAGGATGGCGATCGCTACGCTCTTGAACTGGTGCAGGAAGGATGCAGCGATCTGGGTTCCCGCCTCTTTCTGCGCATCCGGGAAAAACTCGGCCTGGCCTATTACGTCGGAGCGCAAAACTTTCTCGGGGTTGTTCCCGGATTCTTCGCCTTTTACGCCGGGACGGCGCGCGATAAATTGCCGCGGGTCGAAGAGGAATTGCTCAAGGAAGTGAAATTATTGGGCGACGAAGGTTTCAGCGAGGAAGAACTGAAACGATCCAAAGCCAAAATCATCGGGCAAAAGAAAATCGCCCGCCAGGAGTTGGGCGGTTATGCGATTACCGTGGCGCTGGATGAGTTGTATGGGCTGGGCCACGACCACATTGACCTCGAAGACGCCCGCTACGAAGCCGTCACCCTGGCCGACATCAAGGCCGTCGCCCGGAAATATCTGACCCCCGACGCCCTGGTGCTGGCGACAATAAAACCGCCGGACGACCCCAAGGCGGCGCTTTAACGCCTTTCATTTACGACCAAGCCGCGGCCCTTTTCCGGCCCATTCAAGAGATCTTTGCCCTGAGAACGTCACCGATCGAAGGAGGCGTGCTTATTGCCGTCAACGCTTGGATACAACAGGAACGGGAATGGGGTTGTACATGCCCATATATTCGGCAATTTCAGCGGGGCTTAACGCGCGCTTCCACACGGCCACGTCGTCAATCGCTCCGACAAAATAACTGCCCGCACTGCCGTCGCGGAAGAGGCCGCCGATGCCAAACACGTCGCATTGCCAGATGCCCAAGGGCGGTTGAATGGCATCCGGGTCTGAACCGCCCGGCTCGTTGCCCGTATTCTGCAAATAGTTGTTCCCGTTGTCTGCGGGGTTCGGAAGGGGAATGCCAGGCGGCACATGGGTATTTACGCCATTTGTGTATTTTAATGAACTGCTGATGAACATGCCATCCATGTAAAACGACCAGTTTTGCAGCCGGACACCGGGCTGCACCACACGATAGAAGGCCGTCGCGTTCGTGGGGTTGTTAAAGGTGTTCGTTGTGAGGAATCCGCCAGTGGCTTGAGTGGCGACGTTTATCCAGCCCAAGGGATCGGCCAGGTTGGTGGACCGTTGGAGAATGTATTGTTGATTCGTATCAACCTGGGTGATGTTGTTGCCGAAGGCGGAATCCAAAGGCGTGGAACTCCAAATGAAGGTGATGCTTCCGCTGGCCGGTGCGGCCATGGGCTCGATGACCGGTTGCAGCTCGTTTGTAATCGTCTCCGCCACCACCGTGAGATTGTGCCATTTGCCATCCCACGGGTTGGCGTTGACGGCCCGGTGCGTGCCGTTGTAATAGTTGGCAAACACCGTTCCTTGACCATTGGTAATCGGGCCGTTCTGTCGGACAAACATGTCCAACTGACTCGTTGTTTCGCCAAAAGCTCCGCCCGATCCGCCGGTTTCCAGGTCCGAGACCGGCCCGGGGCTTTCACCGCATGCCGAAGCGAAGATGCGATCTCCTCCACCCGAAGGCAGGCTTGCGACAGTCCCGTTGACCCACAGTGAAACGGTCCAGTTCGGGAACTGCATCGGCGGCAAAGATGCCGCGGGCGTGCCCCAGGCATTGTCAGGAGATTGATAGGCCAGCAAGCCGGATCCTGAAAAGTAAAGGGCATTGCTATGTTCACCGCCGCTAATAAGGCTGATGCCGGCACCGGCGAAGTTCGTGATACCGGCTGAGGTTCGAGGAACTAGTATTACTCTGTTAAGTTGCGCAAACTGCGAGTGAAGAATGAAATGTGTTGAAAGAGCAAAATCCGGTCGCCCAATCGCGGTTTTCGTCAATGTTTATGGGCATTTCATGCTTTTTTTCCGATCTTATACTTAACAAAGTAATACTAGATCGTAGCCGCTTTGCAGGTCCGGCGTGGATAGGCCGTTGTTGGTGCTGTCCAATGGCCAATACGAGATCAAGCCGTTGGCCAAGCTGGAGCCGGCGAAAGCGCTCGACAGGCACACGACCCCAGCCGCGAGCATCACTCCGCATTTGAAGGCCAGTATCGTGACCCTTTTATGAAAAGCCACGTGGTTCATGGGTATTTTGTTTGCGACGTGAACTATATCGAAATCCCCCAACCCCTGTCGAGAACTTAAAGGGGCTGCATCACTTGCGTTAAAACCTCACCTTGATTTCCTGCTTCCCTGTCTCCCAATTTCCGCCATCATGACTCCCCATGTTTCCAGATATTAAATCTGTCCATTTCGTCGGCATCGGAGGAACGGCCATGGCCGCGGTCGCGGCGGCGCTGCGCGACCGGGGCTATGCCGTCTCCGGTTCGGACCAGAATGTCTATCCGCCAATGTCCACTTTCCTGGCCGCGAAAAAAATCGAGGTCATGCCGGCTTATGCCGAATCGAACCTGGCCGCGAAACCAGACCTGGTGGTCATCGGCAACGTGATTTCGCGCGGCAATCCCGAAGCGGAAGCGGTCTTGGAACACAAGCTGCGTTATTGTTCGCTGCCCGAGTTGCTGAAGGAATTTTTCATTCGCGGCAAGCGTTCGCTCGTCGTCGCGGGGACGCACGGCAAGACAACCACGACCTCTCTTCTGGCCTGGGTCTTCGAGCATAACGGGTTGAATCCCAGCTTCCTGATCGGCGGCATTCCGAACAATTTCGGCGCAGGAGCCCGTTTCACCGACAGCCCCTGGTTCATCATCGAGGGCGACGAATATGACACGGCCTTTTTTGACAAGCGCAGCAAATTCGTCCATTACCTGCCGGAAGTCGCCATCCTCAACAACCTGGAATTCGATCACGCGGATATTTTTGAAAACCTGGGCGCCATCCAAACCGCCTTCAAACGCCTGATCAATCTGATCCCCCGCAACGGCCAGCTCCTGGCCAACGGCGACGACCCAAATCTGGCCCCGCTGCTCGACGTCACGCATTGTCCGGTGAAACGCTTTGGTTTGGGCGAACAGAACAGCATTCAGGGCTTTAACCTGCGTTACGGTCCGACGGCCACTGAGTTTGAAATTCCCAGTTTCAAGTTCCATTTGAACATGGTCGGGGAATTGAACGCGCGCAACGCGCTGGCGGTGGTGGCTTGCGCCAAACATTGCGGGTTGTCCAACAAACAAATCCAGGGCGCCTTTGACACCTTCAAAGGCGTCAAGCGCCGCATGGAAGTGCGGGGCGTGGTCGGCGGGGTGACGGTGGTGGACGATTTCGGGCATCATCCGACGGCGATCCGCGAAACCTTGGGCGCGTTGCGCTTGAAATACGCGCAGCAACGCATCTGGGCCGTGTTCGAACCCCGCTCCAACACCACCCGCCGCAATGTTTTCCAAAATGAGCTGGCCCGGGCCTTTCACGACGCTGACGCGGTGGTGGTGTCACAAATCGCGCGGCTGGAAATGCTCCAGCCCGGGGAAAGGCTCGATCCCCAAAAACTGCTGAAAGACATCCAATCGGACGGCAGGACGGCCGTATATTTGACAGATGCGGATGCCATTGTGGCGCATCTGAAAAAGGAAGCGGCGGGCGGCGATGTGGTCTGTGTTTTCAGCAACGGAGGTTTCGGTGGAATTCAGGAGAAACTTCTGGCCGCGCTCGGCGCGCGAAAATGACGACCCTGTCAATCGCGCGTTATGGTGCCTTCGATTTGGCCGTGCGGCTCGTCGGTCGGCAGGAAAAGCTCGTTGCGGTTCTCGAGGCCGAACGGGGCGAGGTTGATGAGCAGGCAATGTTTGTTGGGCATGGCCAGCGTGATCTTTGAAATCTCCGGCGCGGCTTTCAACGCGGCTTCGCCCATCTGGAAAAGCGTCGCTTGCACCGAAGGACTGTAGGTGGAAGCGAAGACCTCCAGCATCGCCTCCAGAATCCGCGCGTTGGTTTGGGCCAACCCGCCGGTTGCCGGGCATATAACCAGGCCGCGCGCAATTGGGTGGCGAAGATTCGGTCCCTGGTTTCGGACAGCGTGGTGAATTTGTCCCGGACATCATAGCCTTCGAATCCTGACTGGGTGGTTTTGAGGATCAGCAAATCGTTGATGCCGGATTGAATGGTGGTGTCCTTGCGCGAACAGGTCACTTCGGCGAAGGGTTTTGCCGGGCTTTTTTCGGTGAAACTATGGGCGTGCGGCCGGCCCTGGACGGCTATGCGCTCCCAGCACCGTTCAGCAAGACGCACTTGCACGGTCTCCACCTGGGGATAGGTTTTCAGAAAATGCCGGGCGACGACAAGGCCGAACGCCTCGGTTTCCGAGCCAAGTTCTTCCTTCGCCAGAACGTTCACCGTGTTCTTCATGGTGTCGGTCGGAACCACCAGACGGTTGTCGGCTTTGGTGTAGGAAGCGTCGAAGCCACCTTGGAGCATGACCGAAATATCGAGTTCCTTGAGCGAATGGCGCTCGCCGCCGCGCGCGACTTTCATGACGCGAACGCGCGCTTTGCCGTAATGATGATGCAGAAGTTTCATATCGCTTTGCCAAATAGCGCGGCTATCGTAAAGAAGTCGTCGCGAATGACACGCTAAAAACGCAATCAGATGCAAACGCGCCACCGCATGGCTGAACTGAACGCCCTCAGCGCCCGGGACTTTGTCCGTGTGACTGGACCGGTGTTCGAACACTCGCCCTGGATCGCCCGCGAAACGTCGGGCCGCAGGCCGTTTGCCGGAAGGGACGAACTGCTGGGCGCGCTGTGCGACACGGTTCGAAACGCTCCGGACGACAAAAAGCTGGCCTTGATCCGCGCGCACCCCGACCTGGCGGGCCGCGCGGCGACGGCGGGCGCGCTGACCGCGGAATCATCGGGCGAACAGGCCGCCGCCGGATTAAACAGCCTGACGCCGGAGGAGGCGGCGCTGTTTCAAAAGCAAAACGAGGCGTATCGGCGGAAGTTTGATTTCCCGTTTATTATTTGCGCGCGGCTGAATAAAAAGGAGGCCATTCTCGAGGGGTTTGCGCGGCGGCTGCAAAATTCGCGCGATCAGGAAATCCGCGCCGCCCTGGAGGAAATTTTTAAAATCGCCGGCCTGCGGCTGCGCGACTTGATTGTGGAGTGAACCATGCCCGCGAAATTGAGCACTCATGTACTTGACACCGCGCGCGGCCTGCCGGCGCGGGAAATGCAGATCCAATTGTGGTCCTTGAGCGGCCCGCGGCCCCGCCTGCTCAAAACGGTCCGCACCAACGCCGACGGCCGCACCGACGCCCCGCTGCTCGAGGCGGAGGAAATGCGCCCGGGCGAATACGAATTGGTGTTTTTTGTCGGGGATTATTTCGCCCCGCAGCCCGGCGCGGCGTCCGGGCTCCGGTTTCTGGACCGCGTGCCGGTGCGCTTTGGCATCGCGGACGCGACCGCATCGCATCATGTGCCCCTGCTGTGTTCGCCGTGGTCTTACAGCACGTATCGCGGAAGTTGAAGACGACATGGATCATGCCGCACAGTTTGTCTTGTCGCCCGCACTCCGGCCATGAACTCATTGGACCTGATCATCCGCGACGGGCTGGTTGTCACCGAAACGGCGGTGACGCGCGCGGATGTGGGCGTTGCCGGGGGCAAAATCGCGGCCATTGCGCCGCACATCGCCGGCGCGGCCCGGCAGACGATTGACGCCGCCGGATGGCATGTTTTCCCGGGAGTGATTGATGCGCACGTTCATTTCAATGAGCCGGGGCGAAGCGATTGGGAAGGGATCGAAACAGGCTCGCGCGCCGTGGCTGCGGGCGGCGGAACGCTGTTCTTCGACATGCCCTTGAACGCTCATCCGCCCACCCTTGACGCCGAAAGTTTTCGGACGAAGCAGGCGGCGGCGGAGCAGAAGTCGCTCGTTGATTTCGCATTGTGGGGCGGACTGGTCCCGCAAAATCTGGACCAACTCGATGAACTGGCCCGGTGCGGGGTGATCGGTTTCAAGGCGTTCATGTGCAACAGCGGCATCGAGGATTTTGCCTGCGTCGGGGACGGCGTCTTGCGCGAAGGCATGAAACGCGCGGCAGCCCTTCATTTGCCCGTCGCCGTCCACGCCGAAAGCGAAAGCCTGACCTCGCGCCTCACCGCCGAAGCGACAGCCGCGAATCGCACGGGGATTCGCGATTATTTGGATTCACGTCCCATTCAAGCCGAACTGGACGCCATCCGGCGTGCCATTGATCTGGCCGGCGAAACTGGCTGCGCCTTGCATGTGGTGCATGTCAGTTGCGCGGCGGGCGCGCGCTTGATCGCGGCCGCGCGGAAGGCCGGCGCTGATGTCACCTGCGAAACCTGTCCGCATTATCTCGCGCTGGCCGATGAAGACGTTGAGAAACTCGGCCCCGTGGCAAAATGCGCGCCCCCTTTGCGGCCCGCGCGGGAGCGGGAGGAATTATGGGGGGAATTACTGGCCGAAAATATTTTGACAGTCGGGTCGGATCATTCGCCGTCGCCGCCGGAAATGAAACAGGCGTCGAACTTCTTCAAGGTCTGGGGCGGAATCTCGGGCGCGCAGCACCTGATGCCCTTGCTGATCACGCTTGGCCATTTCGAACGGCAGGCGGACCTGAGCCTGTTGCTGCAGTTCTGTTCGGCCAACGTGGCGCGCCGCTTCAAACTGCCCGCCGGCAAAGGCCGCATCGCCGCCGGCAGCGACGCGGACCTGGCGCTGGTCAACCTGGACAAAAGCTTCGACGTTCGAGCGGAAGATTTGCACTATCGCCACCGGCAAAGCCCGTATGTGGGCCGGCGCTTGCGCGGCTCGGTACGGCGGACACTGGTGCGCGGTCGGACTGTGTTCCAGGACGGCCAGTTCGTGGCAAAGCCGCAAGGCCGGCTGGTTTCCCCTATATGAAACCAATGCTGACGACAATCGTTGTTGCTGTGATCTCAACGAGTGCTGCAAGGTGCAGCACGTTTGCTGACCAAGGCCCCTCCGCCGAGCGTCATCCACGCAAAGAAGACACTTACACCATCACTTCCGTCATCCAAGTCCTTCAGCCCGTCAACGCTGCCGACATGAACGATGATTTTCAGGACGCGCATGTGCTGGCACAGGACAAGGACTCCTGCACGGTCGAGGTGACTTATTATCCGTTCTACCGACCGGCCATTGGCGAGAACCCCAATTGGCGCAACGACGACGCTGAAATGACCCAGTACCTCAAACCAACATCAACCGAGAACTGGGACGAAACCATGCGGCGCGATCTCATTGCGGAACTCCATCGGGCGGGTATTGACCCGGAGAGCTTGACCGACAGGCAACTCGTCGAACAAGTGTCGGCGTGGGCAATGAAACGAACCCATTCGACACAGGCCTTTTCCGTCTGGGACGTCTATTACGCGGATGGCAAGCCAGCAGTCTATCCACCATTGCGGGACGCGTTCGATCGGCAGAAACCTGATCAGACTTGGACAGATCAGCAAATGTTCGATCAGGAGGCGCTTGGCCGGTCCATGTTCTACAATGAAGTGCATGGCTCCTGCACGTCATCTTCAATCTATCTGGCCACCATCTTCCGCTCATTGGGCATTCCAACCCGCATTATCTTCTGCATTCCCCCATTCGACCCGAACGACGATGCTCAAGCCCGGATGTTTTACGACAACATTCATCACCATCAGGCGCGAGAGACCGTCCGGGCTGCGCTGGACGGCATGAACGGCTTTGATAATCATTTGTTCAACGAAGTTTATGTTGACCACCACTGGGTGCGGCTCAATTACAAAACCTTGGGACAGCCGATTCTGGATGCTCATTATTTTGGACTTTTAACCCACATTTACACCAGCTCCGACTTGAGCCAAGTACCGCTGGCGCAGACTTGGGGGATGCGTTACTCCAAATATCCGGATGTCCAGCCGAAACTTTCCTCTGTGAACCCGTATCGTCTGATCTCCGTGCATGACCATTTTGGCGTCAACGCGCATTTGGACAACCCGCCGGTTCGACTGGCTGAACTGAGGACGGTTACGATCATCGGGTTGTACCATCCGGACTCACCGGAAGTGCCGAAATGGGCTGCGGACTATTTAAAAAGGGAGAACCATGGCGCCGACTTTCTTATTGCGTGCAAGGAGTGGCTGTCAGGAGTCAACAACCAAATGCGCGCTTTCCAGAAGCGTGCCGGGCATGAGTTCCTGCTGACCTCGCCGCACCACCCGGATGTCAGGGCGCACCTGATTGATCTGCGCCAAAGCACTGGCGACGGCACATACCAAGCATACGGGGCGCAGGTCGCAAGGGAAGACAAGGCCAGGCTGGTTCAAGGGGTTGCCTACAGCATTCAACCGGTCAACATCAGCGACACCTATCAATGGGCGGTAGCGCCGGACTTGACGCCGCTAAAGTTGAAAAACTGACGCTCCATTTTAACCTTTGAACCAGGCCCTTCCGCCCTTATAAACACCCCGCATTATGAGCCTCTCGCCCCGCGCGGCCAAAAAATTGCTCGTCGCCAATCGCAACGAAATCGCCATCCGCGTCTTTCGCGCGGCCACGGAATTGGGTTTGCGCACCGTGGCCATTTACGCCCGGGAAGACCGCCTCAGCATTCACCGCTTCAAGGCCGACGAAGCGTATCTCATCGGCGAGGACAAAGGCCCCGTTGGCGCTTACCTCGATATTCCTGGAATCATCGCGCTGGCCAAAGAGAAGCAGATTGACCTCATCCATCCCGGTTACGGTTTTCTGGCCGAAAATGCCGGGTTTGCCCGCGCTTGCGCCGCGGCGGGCATCACCTTCGTCGGCCCCCGTCCTGAAATCATCGAGTGGATGGGCAACAAAGTCGCCGCCCGCGCGCTGGCCCGGAAAGTCGGCGTGCGCACTTTGGCCGGCACGGAAGAACCGGTGACGGACCGCGCCGCGGCCTTGAAGATCGCCCATGAAATCGGTTTCCCGCTGATCGTCAAAGCGGCCTTTGGCGGCGGCGGGCGCGGCATGAGGGTCGTTCATAGATCGGCCGATCTGGCCCATCTGCTGGACGAGGCGCAAAGCGAAGCCGGACGCGCCTTTGGCAATCCGGCCGTTTTTTTGGAGAAGTACATCCCGTGCGCCAAGCACATCGAAGTGCAGATTATGGGCGACCGTCACGGCAATGTGCTGCATCTGCATGAACGCGATTGCTCCGTGCAACGCCGCCACCAGAAAGTCATTGAAATCGCCCCTTCCAACGCCCTGCCGGATGCCACAAGGGACGAATTGTGCCAGGCCGCCGTGCGCCTGGCGCGAGCGGTCCACTATGACAACGCGGGCACGGTCGAATTTCTTTATGATCTTGACAGGCGCCAATGGTATTTCATCGAGGTCAATCCGCGCATCCAGGTCGAACACACCGTCACCGAAGTCATTACCGGCGTTGATTTGGTGCGCTCGCAAATTCTCGCCGCCCAGGGCTGCGCCCTGCACGGCCCGGAGATCAATTTGCCGCCGCAGGGGGAAATGCCGCGCATGGGCTGCGCCGTGCAGTGCCGCGTCACGACCGAAGACCCCGAAAATAAATTCACGCCCGACTACGGCAGAATTCTGACCTACCGCTCCACCGGCGGGCAGGGGGTGCGCCTGGACGGCGGCATGGGTTACGCCGGCGCGGTCATTACGCCCTTTTACGATTCGCTGCTGGTCAAAATCACCGCCTTTGGCCGGAATTTCGAGATGGCCCTGCAGCGCATGGACAGGGCCTTGCGCGAGTTCCGGATTCGCGGCGTCAAGACGAACATTCCATTTTTGGAAAATGTCATCGCCAATCCCGTCTTCCGCTCGGGCCAGGCAACCACCACATTGATCGACAACACGCCCGATCTCTTCAAATTCAAGCCGCGGCGGGACCGGGCCACCAAGCTGCTGGCCTTCCTGGGCGATGTCATTGTCAACGGCAATCCCCAGGCCAAAGGCCATGTGCTCAACGCCGCCCTGCCGCCGGTGGCCCCTCCGCCCCACGACCGCAAAGAACTTGCGCCGGACGGCACGCGCCAGTTGCTGCTCCAGTTAGGCCCGAAAAAGTTCGCCGAGTGGACTCTGCGCCAAAAGCGATTGCTCATCACCGACACGACCTTTCGCGACGCGCATCAATCGCTCCTGGCCACACGCGCGCGCTCCTATGACATGCTGGCCATCGCCCCGGCCGTGGCGCGGCGCGCGCCCCAATTGTTCAGCCTCGAAATGTGGGGCGGCGCCACCTTCGACACGGCGATGCGTTTCCTGCATGAGGACCCCTGGAACCGCCTGCGGCTCCTGCGCGGGAAGATTCCGAACATCTGTTTCCAGATGCTCTTTCGCGGCGCCAACGCCGTGGGTTATTCCAACTATCCGGACAACGTCGTCGCCGGTTTTGTCAAACAAGCCGCGGCGTCGGGCATTGATATTTTCCGCATTTTCGATTCGCTCAATTACACCCCGAATTTGAAGGCGGCCATCGCCGCGGTCCACCAAACCCACGCCGTTTGTGAGGCGGCGATATGTTACACCGGGGATATTCTCGATCCGAAGCGGACAAAATACTCGCTCAAATACTACGTCAAGCTGGCCCGGGAATTGGAAAAAATGGGGGCGCATTTTCTGGCGGTCAAAGACATGGCCGGCCTGTGCCGGCCCTTTGCTGCTTACGCCCTGGTCAAGGCGCTCAAAGAGGAAATCGGGCTGCCCGTTCACTTTCACACCCACGACACCAGCGGCGTCAATTCCGCCTCCGTTTTGAAAGCCAGCGAGGCGCGGGTCGATGTGGTTGACCTCGCCATTGCCTCGATGAGCGGTTCAACCAGCCAGCCCAATCTCAATTCGATCGTGGCCGCGCTCGCCCACACTCCGCGCGACCCGGGGCTGGATTTGGCCGCGCTCAACGAGTTTTCCGACTATTGGGAAAGTGTCTCCGCCTATTACGCGCCCTTCAATACCGCGCCGCGCGCCGGGACGGCGGATGTCTATCACCATGAAATGCCCGGCGGCCAATACACGAACTTGAAGGAACAGGCCGCCAGCATGGGCTTGGGCCAGCGCTGGCCGGAAATCTCCCGCACTTACACCGAAGTCAACCAGCTTTTCGGCGACATTGTCAAAGTCACTCCCAGCAGCAAGGTGGTGGGCGACATGGCGATGTTTCTCATTTCGCGCGGCATCAAGCCGGCCGATGTTTTGAATCTCGAACCGGGCAGCGTCCCCTTCCCTGCTTCCGTCATTGACCTGTTGATGGGCCACCTCGGACAGCCGGCCGGCGGCTGGCCCAAACAACTGCAAAAAGTCGTCCTGGGAAACCGCAAGCCGATTCGCGGCCGGCCCGGCGCCGGTCTGAAACCGCTCAATCTGGAAAAGATCAGGGAGGAACTTTCCCACAAGCTCAAACACGAAGCCGCCCAGGACGACTTGTACAGTCACTTGATGTATCCGGAAGTTTTCGCCGAATTCGCCAAATTCTCCCGCGATTACAGCGATGTGGCCGTCCTGCCAACGCCGGCCTTTTTCTACGGCTTGAAACCAGGCGAAGAAATCTCCGTCGATATCGAGGAGGGAAAAACTCTCTTCATCAAATTCATTCACCTCGGCAATGTGGACAAAGACGGGCGGCGCGCTCTCGTCTTCGAACTCAACGGCATGACCCGCGAAGTGACCATCGTGGATCGCGCCGTCCAGCCCAAGGCCAGGGCACGCCCGAAAGCCGACCCGGCCGATCCATCGCAGGTCGGCGCTCCCATTCCCGGCTTGATCACGTCGCTGGCCGTGAGCGTCGGGAGCAGGGTTGGCAAAGGCGACAAATTGTTGACACTCGAAGCCATGAAAATGCAAAGCACCCTTTACGCTTCCGGCGATGGAACGGTGGCGGCCATTTTTGCCCAGGTGGGCGAGACGGTGGAAAGCAAGGACCTTTTGGTCCAGTTGCGAAAGTGAGGAACAGGCGCATGCCACTTTTTTGGGTGGCGGTTTCCGGCTCCTAATCTTAATCTCAATCCGAACTGCGCGAAGGAGATTAAGATTAAGATTAGGATTAGGATAAAGATTAAAATTAAGATATGGCGATACTTGCTGGAAAGATTGGATTAGTCGTCGGCGTGGCCAACAAACGGTCCATCGCGTGGGCCATCGCCCAGGCCTGGCGCGACGCCGGCGCCACGCTCGCTTTTACCTACCAGGGCGAACGGCTCAAGGACAATGTCGCGGAACTGGCTGGCGCGTTTGGGGCCGATACGCTGGTTCTCCCCTGCGATGTCACCAAGGATGATGAGATCGCCCGCGTCTTCGCCGAAGTCGGCGGCAAATTTGGCCGGCTGCATTTGCTCCTTCACTCCGTGGCCTTCGCGCCGCGCGAAGCGCTGGAAGGCGATTTTTTGGGCACCACGCGCGAAGCCTTCCGCGTGGCCCACGATGTCAGCGCCTATTCGCTGGTCGCGCTGGCCCGCGGCGCGGCCCCGCTCATGACCGAAGGCGGGAGCATCGTGGCCATGACCTATTATGGGTCGAGAAAAGTGGTGCCGCGTTACAACGTGATGGGCGTGGCCAAGGCGTCGCTCGAAGCCAGCGCCCGCTATCTGGCCTATGATTTGGGTCCGAAGAAAATCCGGGTCAACTGCATCAGCGCCGGCGCCGTCAACACAGTGGCGGCCCGCGGCATCGCCGGTTTTTCGGAGATGCTCAAACACTACGAAGCCCATGCCCCGCTCAAGCGGAATGTCCTACCCGATGAACTGGGCGCCGCGGGAACCTTTTTGGCCAGCGACGGCGCGGCGGCGATCACGGGCCAGGTCCTCTACGTTGATTGCGGCTATCAGATCATGGGCATGTAATCTGGTTCCTGATCCTAATCTTAATCTTAATCATAATCTCAATTTTTGACTTCGCCATTGCCGAAAGTTCAAGTCGGGGATAATTTTATTGCATGAAAACGGTCACGAAACAACAAGCGGTTCAGGGGCTCGAGGGCGCAAATCAGCTTTTGGAGGCAAGTTTAGCCATCGCTCCGTCAAGCTTCTCGTTTTTTCGGTGGACTGATTTTGCCCAAAGAGGAGGGCGCACCCTTCAAAAACGCCAGATTGATAGATAGAGGTCGGAAAAATCGGCAACACGGCAACAATGCTGGTTTTATGCGGGTTTTGTGGTTGTTTTGGCCCGGCAACACATCGGCAACACCCGGCAACATGTAGCTGCTTTCTATTGCCTCAGCGAGAAAATGGCTAAATTTGACCAGCCGCGCCGGGGCTGATTCAGGTAGGGGAGATTCCAACCCGAATCATCAGCGAACTGCTCAGGAGTACACTCAAAGGGTGAAAGTGTCGGAAGTGCCAGTTCCGCCGGCGAGGCCGACGGATGCGACCGGGTCCGCCTGCGCGCTGCTTCACCGCGATAAAACGGTTGCGCTCCTGAAAAGTCGCCAATGATTCGGAGGTTCGCACCTGCGGAGTTCACAAAAGTTGATTAGCGCCCGGGGTTCGACATGATCGGCGATTTGGCGCATGCCGGGGAGACTGTCATCGTCACCCATGGCGGCAAACCCTGGTTCAAACTCGTGCCCGCTCTCAAGAAGAAGCCTGGCAAATCCGCGGCCGCCTTTAGAGCCAGGCTCAACCGCATCTCGCCCAAGCCAATTCCCGGTGCATCCGAAGTCGTCTCCCGATTGCGCCGTTGAAAACCTGCTTTGGGCGGGGGGTGGGGCATTCTCCCGGCATGGCGCGAAAGCATCGCCTGCATTCCCCTATCAATGCTGACAAACAAAATAGTGCCATGCCAGGAACCCCTTTCTGACCCCTTTCCGCGTAACGGACTCATCCCGCTCCCGCCCATAGGCGCGCCGGTGTGGCCCAATGAAAAATCCGTCAAGAAAAGAGCTTGCAAAAACCCAGAATTGGCCCAAAATCATCCACAGATTGTGGTACAGACCCAAATGTTCTTTGTTCACGAGACGGGACAAGACGAGATACGCCATGTTTTGCGCACAAACGAGTTAACTAGCGGGCGGAAGGGCCTTCGCTCTGGATTTCGCGGCTTGTTCCAACAGCAACGTCCCGCTTTCCATCCAGCGAGGCAATACACCAACACAGAAAAACTATGGAAACATGTCCAATTTGTGGAAAACAACTGAAGCGGCTGGCTGTCTACGCAATGCCGGGACATCCTCCGGAAATGATGTGTGATGACTGCGTAAAGGCAAAAGGACTAAGATACTGGACAACGAGAGGCGCCGACGGCCTAAAAATGACACACTCAGACGGAACAGTCGTTTTTGTCGATGCTGCTGGCAAGGAAACCGTCGTCCATCAGCCTAAAGCCGGAAATAAATGGTGGAAGTTTTGGAAGTAGTGTCATGTTAATTTTATTAACACCAATGAAGAACCAATTCTCCGATATCACACGAAATCAAGGATGCCACACATGCCAGCAAAAGGTGCGTTTCATCACAGTTCGCTAGGCCGCTATCATCCTGGCGTGTTCTACTCAGAGGCATTTTCAGGCGTGTGTTGGGAACTTGATTTTCTGTTTCCACACGGCGTCGGCCGCGAGGATCACCCTACTCTTCAGCATTGTGTCGCAAAAGACATACGTACAACGATGCTGGTCCTACCAGTCGGCTTTCCAAAGGCAGATAGCCGAGGAGGCCCACATAAAACCACTCGACTCGTCGTATTATTACACGAAACCTCACATTTCATTCACGATCTTTCACTTGGTGCCTTCCTTGTCTGCGATTCAGTTCTCGACCTGACCAGTTTCATATTGTTTGATTGTGTGCGAAAGCTTTCATCCGAAGGTGACGTTCGATGTCCATTGCTGTCGCCACGCTTGCGATTCCAATGGGACCGCAACGCGGAGCTCGCCGACGCCTTCAGTATCATGATTGATGCAGAATCTTGTCTGGAACGAATCATGAACGTACCTGTTGTTCTGGCTACGGACGTTGTCGTTCCACTGTGCGGCATCCCCGTAGAGAACGCTGTTGGTTTGAGTTCTTTTTGTGGACGATCACTGGCCGAGAGTGTAGTTGCCGTAAAGACACTTGTTGCCCTCGCCGCTCGCGTCAAGGATGCCGAGGATGTCTCATATCTTGAACGGTACAAGAGCCAAATACCCATTTTGCCAGAAGATCTTCCTGAAGACTACAGCGGGCCCCGCGCTGTCTTCCACGTGGTTGTCCGTCATGTTTTAGGCTTGGACAAACCTTTGAGTGCGCCACACTGGCCTCGTGATTATTCAGACTCACTTATCAGAAAGGCCGATGTTCTATTTGTTCTTATTGGCGATTTCGCGCTTCACATCCCCCCGTACCAATTCATTCACGCGCGCATCGCCGAGGGGCGCAATTGCAGGGACGACTTTTACCCAGCGAATCGCTTCTCTCGCGCACTGAATACAATTCTTCGCGACAAGAGAGCCGCTTCGTCTTACTTTTCTGTATCAGTGCCGGATTATCCCGCTATATTCGACTGGATTGCAGCCAATCAGCAGGCGGCTTTGCCGACAATCCGAGAGACCAACGAAGCCTGGAGAACATATCTCGGGTTTAAGAAGCGCACTCGCCGAGAAGCATCAGATGGCTTCAAATTTCGTACACTTGTGGAGCGAGATGAACGGTGGTATGATCTAATTGTGGGTGACTCACTCCTGATGTGCTGGAAACTATGGCTTCCGGTGTTTCACTTGACTCCGACGGGGTTCAAGACTCTGAGCGCATCTGCGGTTGGTGACCGGCTTTACATACACCCTTATGAAACACCGGACTTGGCCCCACTTGATTTCTTCTTTACGAATTATGGTCTGTGGACTGACGCGGGTGGAGCTGGTCCAAGCAAGATGTTCGAGGGGCAAGCTGAGAATGAACTCATACTGCGACAGGAGGTTGTTTACCGGTCAATTTGCCGGGAGCTGCAGCGGGCAATGTTTTACAACTCTTTCGCCTCGTGCCCGTTTGCGAATGACGGATGTCGAGCAGCAACCAAGTATTGTAGCAGAATTACGTCCCTCGGCGCGACACCCACCAACGGATGTGTTGTGCGAGAATACTTGAAGCAGAAGAAGATCGATCCAAGCAGGATAGTCTGGACATAATGAACAGTGAATACAACAACAAATGAAAAGTGAACGAATAATCGCCGAGGAGGATGTGGCGCTCGTCTGGGACGAAGTACAAAAGGGCCTATTACGGAAACGAGGATTCCGCACGGCGAGCGCGGGAGAATACAAGCTCGAATGGGCAGCTTTTTCGGTCTTGGTCGGCCAAATTGTTTTACCCATAATAGTATCGCTGAGCGGGCGGGCTCTGTACGATATCTTGAAAGGCAAAACACCGGGAGCGTTGACAAAGGAGGAGCTTGAGGAGGTCTTGCGACGTTTGAAGGGTTCACAATTGGTGCTCGACAAACCACCTTCACAGGATTGCCTCACTGAATTAAACTCGCAACTCTCGCCAATGGGCTTTTCGGAAAGCGAAACCCACGAGCTTGTTGAAAGTGTACGGAAACGCCTTGTTGAACGCAACACACAGAGAACAGAGTGAGAAGGTGGCCTTGCAAGTTCTCACTTTTTAAAGTAGCCAACTACTGAGGCGGCGCGGCGGCGGCGGGTTCTTCGCCCTCTTCCTTTTCTTCGCTGATGACCGGGGCGATGGCCTTGAGTTTGTCGGGGCCTTCCAAGTCAATTAATTTGACGCCCTGGGTGTTGCGGCCGGCTTCGCGGATGTCGCTGACGCGCGTCCTGACCATCTGGCCAGTGACGGTGATGAGCATGATTTCATCAATATCCTTGACAGTCAGCGCGCCGACGACGCCACCCGTCTTCTCGTTGGTCTTCATCGTGATGATGCCCTTGCCGCCGCGGGATTGAGGGCGGTATTCGGCAAAATCGGTGCGTTTGCCGATGCCGTTTTCACCGGCGACAAGCAATGTCGCATCGGACACCACCACCGCCAGGGCCACGACAGCATCGGATGCTTCGAGGTTGATGCCGCGGACGCCGGCGGCGCTTCGGCCCATGGACCGGACATCGGCCTCGGAGAATCGAATGCTCATGCCTTCGCGAGTAATAAGCACCACGTCATCACCGGGGTTTTTAACTTCGTCGTTTTCAACGATGCTGCCATGAGTGAGCTTGGCATCAATGAGTGCGTCGCCTTGTTCAACGGTGATGGCAATGATGCCGCCTTTGCGGACGTTGCCAAATTCGTTGAGCGAAGTCTTTTTGACAGTGCCTTGCCGCGTGGCAAAAAAAACTTCGTCTTGCTGCGTCCAGGTGATGTCCTCCTTGTTCGGGCCGGTTTTCGCAACAACACGAATGAGCGCGGCGATGTTTTCCCCGGCTTTCAATTCGAGCAGGTTGGCGATGCTGCGGCCCTTGGCGGCGCGGCCCATGTCCGGGATTTCATGGACGCGCTCGACATAGACCCGCCCGGTGTCGGTGAAGAACATCAGGTAATCGTGGGTGCTGGCGGTGAAGAGGTGCTCGATGAAGTCCTCGGCCTCGCCGGGCGCGGCGGATGTTTCGCGGGTGGTCATGCCGATGACGCCTTTTCCGCCGCGGCGCTGGGCGCGATAGGAACTGACATTGGTGCGCTTGATCAACCCGGCATGGGTGATGGTGATAATGACCCCTTCGTTGGCGATCAGGTCTTCAATGGCAATGTCGCCCTCGTCGGGGATCAACTCGGTCAAACGCGGCGTGCCGTATTTTTCCTTAATCTCCTTCAATTCCGATTTAATGATGGTGAAGACGCGCGTCTCCCTGGCCAATATATCGAGCAAATCCTTGATGCGTTCGAGCAACTGCGTGTATTCGGCCCGGACTTTGCCCATCTCCAACCCGGTCAATTGGTAAAGGCGCAATTCGAGGATGGCGTTGGCCTGGGCGTCGCTGAAGGAATAGCGCCCGCTGGTCAGGCGCGCCTCGCTGCGGATGACCACGCCGATGTGTTCGACCTGCTGGCGGGTGAAATCGAAGGCGAGCAGCTTGATTTTGGCCTCTTCGCGGTTGTTCGACTGGCGGATGATGCGGATGAATTCATCCAGGTTGGCCAGGGCGATGAGATACCCTTCCAAAGTTTCGGCGCGCTCCCCGGCCTTGCGCAATTCGAAGCGGGCGCGGCGGATGACGACTTCGCGGCGATGGTCAATGTAGCAATTGATCAGCTCCTTGAGACCGAGCGTCTTGGGGCGTCCATGATCAATGGCCAGGGCGTTGACCGCGAAGCTGCTCTCCAGGGCGGTGTGCTGGTATAAATTATTGATGACAACTTTGGCGATGGCATCGCGCTTGATTTCAATCACCACCCGCGTGTTTTCGTCCGATTCATCGCGCACGGCGGTGATGTCGGTGATGACCTTTTCGTTGACCAGCTCGGCGATGCGTTCGACCAGGGTGGCGCGGTTGACGTTGTACGGGATGGCGGTGATGATGATCTGCTCGCGGTTGCCTTTGAATTCTTCGACGCCCACTTTCCCGCGAATTTTGACGCTGCCCCGGCCGTCTTCGAAATACTTTTTGATTCCTTCCAACCCGAGGATCATGCAGCCGGTGGGAAAATCCGGCCCCTTGATGTGCTGCATCAATTGCTCGACGGTGATTTCAGGATTATCAATTTGGGCGCAGATGCCGTCAATCACTTCACCGAGATTATGCGGGGCCATGTTGGTGGCCATGCCGACGGCGATGCCGGTGCCGCCGTTGACCAGGAGGTTGGGAAAGGCGGCGGGAAAAACGGTCGGCTCCTGGTGTTCCCCATCGTAATTGGGGACGAAATCCACCGTGTCCTTGTCCATGTCGGTCATGAGGGCGGCGCCGAGATGGCGCAAGCGGGCTTCCGTGTACCGCATGGACGCCGGCGGATCGCCCTCGACCGAACCGAAATTCCCCTGCCCTTCGATGAGCATCTCGCGCATGGCCCAGGGCTGCGCCATGTGAACCAGCGTCGGGTAAATGGCCATGTCGCCGTGGGGATGGTACTTTCCCATGGTCTCACCGACGATCCTGGCGCATTTCAATGTCTTGCGCGTGGGCAGCACCCCCAACTCATGCATGGCAAAGAGGATGCGCCTCTGCGAAGGCTTCAACCCATCGCGCACGTCCGGCAGGGCGCGGGAAATAATGACCGACATCGAGTAATCCAGGAAGGAATTCTTGATCTCGTCGGCCACGTTGATCTTCTCAATTTTTTCGTTGGCCGCGAAGAGCGGAGTGCTCCCGACCGGCAATTGATTCTTCTCGTTGGGATCGTTCTGACCGGGTTCGTCTGGCATGGAAAGTAAAGTTAGCTGGGCTGCGCGGGTTTTAGACGTCCAGATTCCGAACGTTCAGGGCGTTGTCTTCGATGAATTGGCGGCGAGGCTCGACTTCATCGCCCATCAGTTTGGTGAACATTTCCTCCGCTTCGACCAGGTCGGTCATATCAATGCGCAGGAGTTTGCGGTTCTCCGGGTTCATGGTGGTTTCGAATAATTCCTTGGCGTTCATTTCGCCCAGGCCTTTAAAGCGTTTGATCTGGATGCCGCGTTTGCCGGCCTCCTTGACCCCGGCCAGGATTTCAGCAATGGAAAAGAGCGGCTTGAACGTGGCCCGCTCGCCTTCGCCCTCGATCAATTCGAACAGCGGCTTGTCCTGGGCGGAATAATGCTCGACGTTCAGGCCTTTCTTTCCCAACTGGCCCAGCAAATCCATGACGGCCTTGCTCTCGTGCAACTCAACGTGCCTGGCGCGGCGGGTGTTGCCGTTTCTCGGCTTGTCACTTTTTTCCCGGTCGGCCTTTTCGATCATCGTCGTATCGGTTTCTTCGCCGAATAATTTCAAGTCGGGGTTGTCCGTGCCAAACTCGTCCAGTTCCTTCTCGGTGTGGAAGTAGTGGACGGTTTCATCGTTGCCATCGCGCACTTTGACCAGGTGCCGGGGCAATTCGTGGGTGGCGGGATGGCGGCGCTCGATGTATTCGCCAAAATCACCGCCATGACGGCGGAGGGACTGCACGTATTTGTCGAGGGACTCGAGCAACTCGAGAATCTCGCCCAGTTGCTTTTCGGACATCTCCTTGTTGGTCGCCAAATCGCGCAAGCGGACGTCTTCCGTGCCAAGCTGGATGAGAATCTTATTCATCTGCGCGTCGTCATCCACGTATTCCACGCGCTTTTTGCGGGCGATCTGGTAGAGCGGCGGCTGGGCGATATAGACAAACCCCTGCCGGACCAATTGCGGCATCTGCCGGTAAAAAAATGTCAATAATAAAGTGCGGATGTGCGAGCCGTCCACGTCCGCATCGGTCATGATGATGATCTTGTGGTAGCGCAATTTGGTCCCGTCAAACGCCCCTTCCCCTTCCCCGTCGCCTATCCCGGTGCCGATGGCGGTGATCATGGTGCGGATTTCGGTGTTTTGCAGCACTTTGTCCAGCCGGGCCTTTTCCACGTTGATCAGCTTGCCGCGAATGGGCAGGATGGCCTGGAATTTCCGGTCGCGCCCCTGCTTGGCCGAACCGCCGGCGGAATCCCCTTCCACGATGTAGAGTTCGGTGTTGGCCGGATCGCGGTCCGAGCAATCGGCCAGTTTGCCGGGCAACCCGCCGCCGGTCAGCGCGCTCTTGCGCACGGTGTCGCGGGCCTTGCGCGCCGCTTCGCGGGCGCGGGCGGCCATCAAGCTCTTGTCAATCACCTTGCGGGCCACGGGCGGATTGGCATCGAAGAAACTCATCAAGCCCTCATAGACAACGGACGAGACGACGCCTTCGATCTCGGTGTTGACGAGCTTGACCTTGGTTTGCGATTCGAAACGCGGATTGGGCAGTTTGACGCTCAGGACGCAGACCAAACCTTCCCGCACGTCATCGCCCGAAATGGCCGGGTCCTTTTCCTTGAGCAAATCATTGGAGCGGGCGTATTGATTGATGGCGCGGGTCAGCGCCGTGCGGAAGCCGGTCAAATGCGTCCCGCCATCGGTATTGGCAATCGAGTTGGCGAAGCAAAGGATTTGATCGGTATAACTGTCGTTGTATTGCAGGACGCAATCCACGATGACCTCATCCTTTTGCCGGGCTAGCACGATTGGCTTGGGATGGAGAACTTCTTTGTTGCGGCCGAGTTGACGGACAAATTGCTCGATGCCGTCGCGATACAGGAAAGTCTCCTTCCTGTTTTCGACGCGCTCGTCCCTCAAATTGATCTCCAGACCCGGATTCAAAAAGGCCAGTTCGCGCAGGCGGTTGGCCAGCAGGTCAAATTTAAACTCGGTCGTGATGGTAAAAATCGTCGGGTCGGGCTTGAAGGTGATGAGGGTGCCGGTGCTTTTGGATTTGCCGATGACTTGGAGTTTTTGCCTGGTAACGCCGCGCTCGAACGCCATGTAATAGACTTGGTTGTCGCGCGAAACCTCGACTTTGAACCAGTCGGACAAGGCATTGACGCACTTGGCGCCGACGCCGTGAAGGCCGCCGGAATACTTATAGGCGCCCTGGCCAAACTTGCCGCCGGGCATGCAAATTGGTCAGAACCAGCTCAACCGCCGGCATGTGCCATTTGGGATGGGTATCCACCGGGATGCCGCGTCCATCGTCCCGAATGGAAATGGATCCATCCACATGAACGGTGACGTCGATTTTATTGCAAAAGCCGGCAAGATGCTCATCGATCGAATTGTCCAGGACCTCGAAGACAGAATGATGCAGACCGCGTTCGTCGGGGTCGCCGATATACATTCCGGGACGTTTTCGGACTGCTTCCAGGCCCTCCAATTTATCAATTTTCGACGCGTCGTATTTTTCAGTTCGGTCTGGCGCGGTATTCATCATGCAACAATTTCCCTCATCAAATCTGCTCATTAAAGACACTCTGTGCGCGGTGGATTTTTGATGTCCTCCGCAACCCGATAAATTTACGAAATTACCGGTAAAGAGACAACCCTTAATTTGAGGTTTTTTTGGCCAGGAACCACCATTACTGGTGGGTTTAATTTGAACGCCCCACCAACGATTGTGGTCGCGGGGAGGGGGGGCGAATGCTAAAGGCTAAAGGCTAAAGGCTGAAGTTATGAGATCAGAGACAAGCACCCCCTCCAACTCTTCCTTTAGCCTTTAGAGCGGTTTAAGAAATGACGTAGCCGTCTCGACTGGTCAAACGACATTGTTTGAGAGAGGAATGGTAGGGTGGCGCTGCTGCGCCGCCGAGGCCGCGCAGCAGCGCGGCCCTACCTTGCAATGCGGCTACAGTTTTCGTGAAACCGCTCTAGCCTTCAGCTTTTAGCCTTTCTCTTGCTAGGGCGTAAGCGGGCGCACGGCCTGGATTCGATAGAATCGGTCTGGCGCGCTGGTGTCGGTGATGCTGCTCGTGGTGCTCGTGCCTTCGGGCGAAATTAACCCCACACTGTTGGTGGTCCAGTTCGCCGGGCTGAGGCTCGAGGTCTCCTCGACGTAGTAATAGCGCGTGGGCACGCTGTTCCAGGTGAGCATGGCGCTGGTGCCGCCGGACGAAAAGCTCTCGGCGGTGATTTGCAAAATACTGTTGGCGTTGTTCGGATCCGTGCCCGCAAGGTAGTCCTGCCCGATGGTCATGCCTTTGCCCGTTGGGTCGGCGTTGGCATCGACATTGGTCGTGTCAAAGTAAGTCAGCAGCCAGGCGATGGGCAGGCCATCGGGCGCCAGCGCACCGGGCGAGATGGTGTCTGTTTGCACATAACCGTAGGCGTTGGCCAGGCTGATCCAGCCGCAATTGGCGCTCCAAACACAGCCGCTCATCTGGCCGGTAATCATATCTACGGCTGGCGCGCCGGTGCTTTCGAAATTGAGCCAGCCGATGTTCGCACCGTAAGCGTAACCGCGCAAGTTGCCCAAGCCATCCTGATTGACCCCGTAGTCACTGGCCGAGTTGTTTTGATACTGAATGCCGTTGGCGGGCGAACCGCTCCCGAGATTGATCCAGCCGACGTTGGCCGAATAAATATAGCCGGAGCAGACGTAAGCGCCGATGACCGCGCCGTTGGCGGTTTCACCGGTCCCGCCTGACCAATCCATCCACCCGATATTCGCGCCGTAGGCGTATTTATGGATGGGATCGATGGTAGTTTGAGCAAACGCAGCAGGAAGAATTAAGAAGCAAGAAACCAGAGCAAGCGTGGCAAGGAATGAGCGTTGGGTTTTCATGGGAAAACAGTTACCGGTTAATTGGAGATATTCGCCCAAGGACTGGTGGAGGTCGCAGCGGTCCCGACAGGGCCAAGGTCATTGCCGATGGGGACAACGTAGTTGTTGGCGCCGGCACCGGCAACGCTGTTCTTGGTGATGACGTTGGCGGTGTAGGCGCCCCCCACTTCGATTCCCGCGGTATAGACGCCCAAGACCTGGTTGCCATCGACGTAATTGGTCGAACCGGCAATGTAAATGGCCGCCGTGGGAGGATTCATCGGCGGCGGAGTACCCTTGAGAAGGGTGTACGGATAAGAGACGCAGTTGTTGCCAACAATCGAGTTGCCTCCACCCTTAGCGTAAATCCCGTAGTCAGGGGTCTGTTGGGGGATGGTTACAATGCAACCAGACACAGTGCTCTGCTCGGCGTATACGCCCTGGACGTTGCCCGTCACGCAGCAGCCGGAGATGGCGCTCTGGTAGGCTGATATGCCTGTGGCGCTGCCCGATGCCGTGCAGCCGGAGACTGTGGATTGAGTGCATTCAATGCCCCAAACAGCATTGAAACTCGCCGAGCAAGCGGACACAACGCACCCACCGGCATAAATGCCACTGCCGCCGTTGAGCCAGGCACCGCACTGGGACACATTGCCATTGGCGCAATCAATGCCGTCGAACCCATTATAGTCAGCCGTGCAACCGGTGATGGTCTGGGAATCGCTGGCACCCAGGGGATCTGTTGCATCACTGTTAACACCGAAAAACTCGAACGCACCGTTAATGCCGTACCCCCCATTGGTGACAGCCGTGCAGTCGGAAACAACGCCACCATTAAAATCAATGCCGTCCCCTCCGTTGGCTTGGGAAGTACAATGAAGAACTTCACCGGGCGCATTCAGCACGATGCCTTCCCCCAGATTGGAAGCGACATTCAGATGCTCGAACACGATATTCTGCGATAAATAAGACCAGCTCACCAAACCTTGCCCCCAGCCGCTGACGGAGCCGTTGCGCACGGCAATGTTCTCAACCGCGTTGGGAAGATAAATGGCAATATCGGCGCCCGGCCCGCCCTGCAAGGCAAAGCCATTCAGGTCAAGCGTGACATTGTTCGTGGTGATCTCAATCCCGTTTTGGCCGCTGAGGCCGGCGATGTTATTCGTCAGATAATACGAGCCTGGCTGGCCGATGATGTATGAATTACCCGAGTCCCCTGGCGTGTGGTAGTGGTTGACAATGGTCCGCGGCTCGACCTCCGCGAGCGTCTTCATGGTCCGCCCGGGCGGTCCCGGCGGTTCGAGGGGGCCTCCGGCAAAGCCGGATTGAACAGTGAGGAACAGGCCGCAGACAGAAGCCGCGGTGACAAGCGCATTTCTTATTTTCATAACAAGCTTTTTTGGTTCGGTTTGAAACGACTATTCGTATTCAGGAGTTTTTAATGCGCCGCAGGAACAAAATGCAAGCTTTATTTGCATTTCTTATGCAAGTATCATTGTGTCTAATATAAATGACATGTTCCATGAGAGCGGCTGATGGCTTCTTAATTTCCCGGATTCTGCCTTCCTTCTGTCCTTCCCCTGGCCCCGCTCAAATAAAGACGATAAATGTCGCGAACGATGCCGAATTCGTTTTGCCCGGCAAGTCCAAGTTGATTATTTCAGGCCGATGCGGGGATCGGGAATGCCGAGGGCGCGCTTGATCTTGAGCAGGTCCTGCAATTGGGCGTTGGAAAAAGTTTTCAACGGAGGTCCCAGTTGAGCCGCGATCACGATGGTGTGGCAATAGGCCTCGATGATTTCCATTTTGAAGTAGGCATCCTCGAGGCTGACATGGCTCCAGGAGACAACGCCATGATTGGCCATGAGAATGGTGTTGTGATGATCGGTCAGATCGGCGACGAGTTTGCCCATTTCCGGGGTGCCGGGCGTGCGGTAGGGCGCAATCGGAACCTTGCCGATGCAAACTTCCATTTCCTGGATCAGGCAGGCCGGCGGCACCACGCCCGCCACGGCAAAGGCAGTGGCATGGGGCGGATGACAATGGACCGTGGCCGCCGCGCGGGCCTGGCGTTTCATGATCTGCAAGTGCATCAAGATTTCGCTGGTGCGCTTCTTCATGCCGGCAAGCTGGTTGCCATCGAAGTCCACCAGGCACATGTCTTCCGGCTTCATGAAGCCTTTGGAAACGAGGGTCGGCGTGCACAGGGCCAGATTTTCGCCGACTCGAATGGCCATGTTCCCGCCATTGCCATCAACGTAGGCGCGGGACCAGAGGCGCCGGCCCATATCGCAGAGCTGCAGCTTGAGCGCGTGGACTTCGGGCGAATTGAAAAAGGTCCTGATCCCGGACGGCGCGCTGGACGGAGTCACTGTTTTGGCATCTCCTTTCTTGACAGATTTCATGGCGATAATCTCACTTCAAAAATCCTAATCTTAATCCTAATCCTAATCTCCCTCATTCGGATTAAGATTAGGATTAAGATTAAGATTAAGATCAGGAGCCGGAAAGCGCCATCCAAAAGAGTGAAAAGCATCCCAAACCGCGGCGACGGGCAACGCTTCAAGGCCGGCCGGATCACGCAGGATTTTCAGGCGCGCGGATTGCGGACGCCAGGTTGTCAAGACTGTTTCCCCCCAGAGAACCAATCCCGGCAAATCCAGCGCCGCCGCCAAATGGGTGATGCCGGAGTCGTGTCCGATGAACGCGGAGCAGGCTTGCATCAGCCGGGCCAGTTCGATCAACGGCAGATTCCGGGCAAGGTGCGCGCGGGCCGCCGGCAAAGCGGACGCAAGGCGGGCGCAACGGTCCCCTTCCGCTTCACCGCCGATGAGCAGGAAGTGGCAGGCGGATTGGGCGGCCAAAAGCTTGAGCAGTTCCACCCATTTGGCTTCGGGCCAGTTTTTCCGTTCACTGCCGCTGCCGGGATGGAGCGCGAGGCGCGGAGGCGCGGACAGCGTGGCGGGCAAAGGCAGGCGGGGACGCGGATCAGCCCCGCGAATGCCGAGTGCTTGCAAGGGCCGGAGCAACAATTCGGCGGCGTGAACCGCCAGCGTTTCATCGGGCCGATGCGGTCCGGCGATGAACGGCGCGGAAGAACATCGGGCCACGTTGGAACGGAATATGTCCCCCGGGTCGTAGAGATAAGAAATGATCCAGTCGAACCCTGAGAACCAGGCGGCAACCCCGGCGGAGCAGGAACCGTTTGGGACAAAGAAGCCGGTGAAGCGGGGAGATTCAAGGGCGGAAACGTCATCGGCCAAACCGGCGGCCACAGCCAATGAGGCCATGGACGGATAGCCGAGGATTTCCAGCCGATGTTGCGGAAAACGAAGGCGAAGGGCGGCCAAAACCGGAAGCGTCAAGATGAAATCTCCCAAAGCGCCCCCACGAATCACCAAAATCTTCCGGGCTGTCGCGTTATCCAGGGTGGTCATTGGCGCTCCTGGCGGGCGGCCCTGGCCTGGCGCATTTTGGCTTCAATCTCCATCAAGTTCAGCCGTCGTTGCGCGGCGACGGCTTGCGGGCTTTGCGGATAAAGTCGGACCAATCGCTCCAAATCCTGCCGCGCGGCGGGCTGGTTTGGCGGGAACTTGAGATGCCACGACGCCATCAGAGCCAGCCACCCGGCGGCTTTGGCCGGCGCGGTGCCGGGCATCGCCAGCAGCAATTCCAATTGTTCCACCCCCATTTCGACTTGACCCAACTCCACGGCCCAGAGCCGCGCCAACTCTTCGCGCGCGGGGACATCGTCCGGATTGCTTTGCAACCGCTCGACGCATTGCCGACTGCGGACGGCGGCTTCCTGGCGCGACATGCTCCCGGGCGGCGCCGCGCGCAGGACAAGCAAACGAATCTTCTTGACGCCTTGCCGCGCGATCCATTCCTCGCGGGTGGCCGGAAGTTGATTGATCCGCATCCGCGCCATGCGGTCGAGGTGCGAGCCGGGGTGGCGGCGGCAGATCTCCTCCAGCGAAGCGCGCGCGGCGTCCGGGTCCCGCCCCAGCTTGAGTTGCCAGTCGGCCAGGCGATGGCAGGCGACGGCGAATTGCGAAGGCGTGGTGCCGGGATGGCCGCAAGTTTCCCTGAGAAGTTCCCGGGCGCCGGGCAGGTCGTTGAAATGGTTGGCGTAAAGTTCCGCCAGCAGCATCCAGCCCTCAAAATCGTCCTCGCAGGATTCCAACTCCTCGATCACCGCCTTCTCCGCCTCCTCGTACTTGTCGAAGTGGATGGCGGCGATGGCGCGGGAGTAAATGGGCGCCGCGTTCTGCACGGGCTGCAACGCCAAAACTTGCTGGAGGATGGGCAGGAGCCAAAGGGTCGCGCCCAGACCGGCGAAGCGCCAACCGAATGACCATGTGATGAGCGCTGCCGCCGGCCCCAAAATAGCCGACCAGGTGAACACACAACCGCGAAACTGGCGCGGGTCCGCGGCTTGTCGAGACAAGACCACCAGCAACCAAGCCACGGTTACCGCCGCCCAGTAGGTGCCGATCACAAACAAGCCGAGCGTCGCGACATACTGCATCATTTCCAGCCATGCCCCATTTTTTTTGGCGGATTCCACCCCTGGCATCAGAGGCGGAAGCCAATCCCAAACGGCAGAGTTGAAGATAATCCAGAGCAGGAAGGGCGTGAGAAGACCCTTGACCGCCCAGTTTCTGAACCAGCGGCGCAATTTGGGGGTTTGCCCGGAAGGAAGCCGTTGGCAGAAATCCCACATCGCCAAACAAAA
Organism: uncultured Verrucomicrobiae bacterium; assembly: GCA_963825315.1. Lineage (GTDB taxonomy): Bacteria > Verrucomicrobiota > Verrucomicrobiia > Limisphaerales > Palsa-1400 > DASRLE01. The sequence continues at coordinate 79,063 of CAWGST010000001.1, forward strand.
ACCGGCCAGGCCCAGGAGTATGATGAACAAGCTCATGGCGGCTTAAGGTTTCCTTTTCGGCGGCATGAAAGGATTACCCCGGGAAAGCGGCATTCATTCATTTTGTTTACCTCATGCATTCACCATAAAGCTTTTTCCATGAAAAGGCTTAAGTTTTATTCGCTCCTGCCGATATGGAAGCGGAACTTGCAATGTCGCATAGAAATCCAATCTGCTGTCCTGTCTGGCGGAGCATGAGCTTTTGGCCCAAGGCTTTCAACACATCCCCCTCGATTTGGGCGCTCATCAAAAGGAATTGATGCTTGGACTGTTATGACAGCCGATGAAATAATAGCCCGGGCAAAAGAACTGCCCGTCGTGTCGGAAACGGCCCGCAAGCTGGCCGTTCAACTCAATCAGCCGGACTTGCATCGGGATGAACTGGTTAAAACGCTGCGCTGCGACAATGTCCTCACCGCCAAATTGTTGCGGGTCTGCAACTCGGCCGATTACGCCATGCGCGAGCCGGTCGTTTCCATCGATCAAGCCCTGTTGCTCCTCGGTGACAACGTGATTTTCCGCATGGTCTGCGCCGTCGGTTTTGGCGGCTCCTTGGGAATGGCGGCGCCCGGTTACGCCACCGAAGCCAACGGTCTTTGGATCCACTCCCTGAGCACGGGTGTCGGTGCTGAATACCTGGCCGAGGTTGAATCCTACGGTAATTTCCTCCCGTCCACCGCCTTCACCGCCGGCTTGCTGCATGACATCGGCAAATCGGTCATAAGCAACATATTGACTCCAAAAGACCGGGCCGACATTCGGAGTAAAATCGCCGGGCAGTCCCTCTCGCGGGTCGAGGCGGAGAAGGCCGTGTTGGGAGCCGATCACTGCGAAGTTGGGGCATGTTTGCTGAAACGATGGTCATTGCCGGAACCAATTGTCGAAGCCGTGGCCAATCATCATTTTCCTGTCATCAAGCCTTCCATTCAGTTATCAGCCGTGGTTTATCTCGCCAATTGCGCCGCCCACCTTTGCGGCGTCGCTCCCGGATGGCAAGCCCAGGCCATTCAGGCCAAAAACACGGCTGCTGAAGTGCTGGGCATGGACATGGAAAAAGTGGAACAAATCGTCTCGGGGATTCATGGCGCGATGCATGCGCTCCCTCAACTCATGATTGCAGCTTGAGCCTCCTTCTTTGTCGGGATCAGACGGCCATCGCCGCTTCGGCTTGTTTCATGGCAACGCCCAACACCCCCACAGCGGCGGGCAGGATGGCCTGAAGATCATCCAGTTTTTCGTTGACCTGATTGACGAGGGAGTGGGCCTTGCATTTTATCAAATGCCGGTACCATTTTAGAAATTCCTGGCTGACTAATTCTTCGGTGGCTGGCGCGAAATGCCGCCGGCATTCGCCCGCGAGCACTTCGCAAAGGGTGAGGGCCGCCAGGTGTCGCGCGGAGTTGGGAAAATGGGCCCGGGTCCATAGAGGGAGGGCCAATGCGGCCTGCTGATTCAGCGTAAGCGCTTCGGCGCGTTGCAAGAGGATGGCGGAATCTTCGGGAAAATGTTTAACGGCTTCGCCAGTCCAGTCTTGGGCGAACTCCAGAAATTCCGGCTGGCTGAGGGCGATCTGGCCGCCCAACCGCCAGACCTGAATATCCTGGCAGTTTTCGGCAACCAGTTCGTTCGCCAGCTTCAGAGCCTCCAGCGGCCGGCCGTGTTGGAACTGGAATTTTGCGAAGTCGAGTCGCACGGGGCGCGATTTGGCGTCTTCGCCCAGCGCATCGCGGAAGGCTTGTTCCGCCTCGGCCTGCTGTCCGAGCGCAGCCAGGGAAAGAGCCAGACAATGACGGGGGCCGGCCGTGAGGATATCCTTGTTAATGGGCGAAAGCGCGGGCTTCCGGCGTTTTGCCAGGCATTGGCGCATTTGCTCCGCGGCGGCGGCGGGCTGTTTGAGTTCGATCCAGGCCAGCCCGAGCATGAAATGTTGCGAGGCGGTCAGCCCGGAGGATTGAGGGAAGGGCTGCCGCCAAAGTTCCACGATTTCGCTGAAGCGCCCGGCGCCGAGCAGGCGGGTGGTCAGTTGCGTGAGCAGGGTTTCGCGCAATTCGGGCACAACCTGCCCGGAGGGCAAAACGGACATGAGACGCAATGCTTCGCGATATTGTTCCAGGCCGGCTTGCAATTGGCCGGAGCGGATCAATTCCAATCCGAGGTTCATCACGAGATTGGGTTCGCCGGGCAATTCTTCGATGGCGAGTTGCAGCAGGCGCAGGTTGCGCGCAGCCTTGCCGCGGCTGTCAACCACTTCCTTCCTGTAGCCGTGATGCAACAAGGCGGCGCGGCCGAGGCGGTTTTCCAAACCCCACTCTTTGGCGCGCACTTCAAGACTGCTGAAAATTTGCTCGTGAACGCGCCCAACAAAGAAAAGGCCCGGGGCGTTGCGGAAAAGCCGCGCCACATAGCTGCAGCCTTCTTCTTCCACCCCCTGTTCAATGATGGGCAGGCGATATCCCATCACGCCGGCCGATTGCATTTCCGCCAGGATCGTTCGCCGATGTTCGGGCAATAACTCTTCGTCGGCGTCCAGACTTAACACCCAATCCCCCGTGGCATGTTTCAAAGCCTCGTTGCGGGCGGCGCTGAAGTCATCGTTCCAGGCAAAGAAATGCACCTCGGCATTGAATTTTTTGGCGATTTCCACCGTGCGGTCAGTGGAGCCGGTGTCCACTACGACAATCTGCCAGGCGATGTCGCGGACCGATTGCAAACATTGCTCAAGAAATTGCTCCTCGTTTTTGGCGATCAGACAGACGGACAGTCGTGGAGCGCGGTCAGCCTTCCCCGTTATTGCCGGCGGAAGAGTCAGCCGCCCGGGCTTGCCGTTTCCACGCGGATTGGCTTTGACAAATTGTTTTGCGGGTTTCCAATGCGGCGCAAGCCTGGCCGCGTACTGTCCGCAACGGCGCGCGGAATCGGAATCCCCCGCGGCTTGCGCCGCTTTGCCGAGGAACAGGCAGGCCTCGGGATGAAACGGACGCGTTTGCATGGCCGCGCACGCGGATTCCCACGCGGCCGGGAGGTTCTTCTTCTTCAACCAATCACGCGCTTCGCCCAAATGGCCGGCGAGGGCGCACGGTGGCAGTTGGATCGGCGACGCGGACTTTACAGGTTTCGCGGCGACAGCAGCGGCGGCGGCGGGTTTCGCGGCTTCGTTGATGAACCGAAAGAGGATGCTTTCCCATTCGTTCCATTCGCGTTCGCGCGGGTATTCGCGGGCCGTGGCGAGGCCGCCCTGGACCAGTTTCTCACGCAAGGCATGGTCGCGGATAAGGCGTTCGACGGCGTCGGCGATTGCTTGGGGCGATTGGACCGGCACCAGCAGCGCGTTTTCGCCATCGCGGCAATACTCCATCGCGCCGCTCGTCGCGGTGCAGACGACCGCGCAACCGGCGGCCATCGCTTCTTGCGGCGGACGCGGGCACGAATCGTAGTGTGACGCGTAAATGTGAATATGGGACGTGCCGAACAACACGGTCTTCATCTCATCGCCCGGCACGATGTAAAATTCGCACGGGAAGCGCGCGAAAATATCCGGCCCCCCGCCGGACATGCGCACAGCGGTGAAATGCGGATCTTTGCGCGCGAGAATTTGCAGCGCGTCGTGAATGTCCTGAATGCCCTTGAACAAAAGCGGTTCGGCTTCCGTGCCGCGTGTGTCCGGGCCGACGATCAACAGGCGGAATTTCGAGCCGGGCAGCGACCGCTGCAAGGGGCGGAAAATCGTCTGGTCAGTGCAGACCGGCAGGATGGCGTCCTGACGGCGGCCGCAAAGTTTTTGCACGGTGTCGGCGAGGTTGCGCGAGTTGGGCACGAAGCGGATGCCGGGCAGCCGATACGAGGCGCGGGAAAGTTCGCGCCATTGGCGGTTTTGCGGCGTATCGGCCATCGCGGCATCGGCGAAAACGAACTGATCTCCCTGCGCGTAATATATTTTGACGGGCGCCTTGATGGCGATCAGCTCGGGCGCGTTCATGAAATAAGTGGCCACGACGACGTCGCTCGGCGGCACGGACGAGGAGAGTGGCCGGCCGGCGGGCGCTTGAATGACGCGGGTTTGAAACCGGAACCAATCCGGCCGGGCCGTGTAAGTAACGATGGTCACGTCATGGCCGCGCCGGCGCATTTCCTCTGCCTGACGCAGCAAGGTCTGGTTGCCGCCCGTCACGCCGAGAATGCTGCTGATCAAATAGGTGATCCGGAGGCGCGGCTGACCGGGCTGGACACTGAGAGAAACGGCGGCGTCGGTGGAAGGCGCGGCGGCCTGCACAACTTCAGCGGCCTTCGCCGCGGCATGGCTGGCGAGCAAGTCCTTCGCCGATTGGCGCGTGGCTTCGCTGTAAAGCTTGGGATGATTTTGGACAATTTGTGCGGTGATCCGTTCCCGCTTTTCCTTTGCGCTGCTTAGCATCGACCGCCCGCACTTGCGGTACATGAACAGCGGTTCATGCAGGCAATAACCCTCCCAGTCTTGCTCGACGCAGCCAATCCAGAAATCCCAATCCTCGTACCCTTCGCGCATCGCCTCGTTGTAGCCGCCGGCCTGTTCCCAGGCGGACCGGCGGAACAGCGCGCTGGCATGGACGATGTTTTCTTTGGCGACAAGCCTGGCGCGGTCGAAATCGGGCATCGACCATTCCGTGTCGAAATCGCCGAAATGATGGATGTCCGTGTAAGCGAAACCGACCTTCGGCCGGTTGTCCAGAATGGGCACGAGCTTCGCCAGAAGCGTCGGCTTGATTTTGTCGTCGGCGTCGAGCGGGAGCAAATACTTGCCGCGGGCGGCGCGGATGCCGGCGTTGCGCGCGCCCGGCAAGCCGCCGTTGGATTTTTCCACCAGACGGATTTGTTTGCCGGGATGTTTGGCGATCAATTGCTTCGCCACTTCGCTGGTGTTGTCCGGACTGCCGTCGTTGACGATGAGAATTTCCCAATCGGAAAAAGTCTGCGCGACCACGCTCTCGACGGCCTCGGGCAAAAAGTGCGCTTGTTTGTAACACGGAATGACGACGGATACGAGCGGGGCCCGCTGGTCGGGCTTGGCGGAAGGCGCGCCGTTCAAACTGTCGAGCGCCTGTGAAATTTGTGTCCGCGCGGCCCGGTCTCCAGCGCGATCCGCCAGCTCGAGAATGCTCCGGGCGGATTTCTGGCAGGATGCGTCGTAAAGTTTTGGATGGTTGCACACAATTTGGGCCATCAACCGTTCGCGCTTTTGGTTCGCGTTGTTCAGCATCGTCCGTCCGCTCTTGCGATACAGGAACAGCGGTTCATGCAGGCAATAACCCTCCCAGTCTTGCTCGACGCAGCCAATCCAGAAATCCCAATCCTCGTACCCTTCGCGCATCGCCTCGTTGTAGCCGCCGGCCTGTTCCCAGGCGGACCGGCGGAACAGCGCGCAAACGCAGGCGATGTTATCTTTGGCGATAAGCGTGGCGCGGTCGAAATCGGGCAGCGGAAATTCCGTGTCGATCTCTCCGAAATGCTGGATGTGCGTGTAGGCGAAACCGACCTTCGGCCGGTTGTCCAGAATGGGCACGAGCTTCGCCAGAAGCGTCGGCTTGATTTTGTCGTCGGCGTCGAGCGGGAGCAAATACTTGCCGCGGGCGGCGCGGATGCCGGCGTTGCGCGCGCCCGGCAAGCCGCCGTTGGATTTTTCCACCAGACGGATTTGTTTGCCGGGATGTTTGGCGATCAATTGCTTCGCCACTTCGCTGGTGTTGTCCGGACTGCCGTCGTTGACGATGAGAATTTCCCAATCGGAAAAAGTCTGCGCGACCACGCTCTCGACGGCCTCGGGCAAAAAGTGCGCTTGTTTGTAACACGGAATGACGACGGATACGAGCGGGGCCCGCTGGTCGGGCTTGGCGGAAGGCGCGCCGTTCAAACTGTCGAGCGCCTGTGAAATTTGTGTCCGCGCGGCCCGGTCTCCAGCGCGATCCGCCAACTCCAGCGCGCCGTTGAGCACCGGGCGGGCGCATTGAGAATCGATCGGAATGAGGGCCTTGCCAATTTCGAGGCGGGCGCTGAGTTCAACGGCGGCAATGCGGCTGGCGATGGCGAAGCGCAAACCTTCTTCAAATTGTGCCAGCGCAAGCTTGGTCTGCGCGGATTCGGCCAGCGCACGGCCGGCGCGGAGACACCCCTGCCACAGGATCGTGTGTTTCGTGAACGGAATCAGATCCTCGCATTCGTGGTGCAATTGATCGATGTAATTGGTGGCGCACGTTTGTTCCACGACCAAGGCGGCATGGAGCGCGGCCAGGTTCAGGGGCAAAACATTTTCGCCGCTCTTTTCCAGCGCGACAGTCTTGGCCTCGCGCAGAATTGCGTCCATGCGGCGGCCCATTTCCACGATGGAAAATTTTTCAACCACGCGGCGGCGGCCGGCTTGGGCCATGCGGCTGCGTTCGGCGCGCGCGGCGAGCAATCTCAGGAGCGCCCGCGTATAATCGCCCGCTTCGTTCGGACCGCGGCAAACCAGCACGCCGCAATCGGGCGTGACCAGTTCGGGCTGTCCGCCAACGGCCGCTCCGACGGGCACGACTGACATGGCCATTGCTTCATAGATGCCGAGCGCGATCCCTTCCCATTGCGAGGGCAGAAAGAAAATGTCGGTGAGGGCGAGCAATTCGGCGATGGCGTCGTTGGAGAGCGCGCCGAGAAAACGAACCTGCTTAAGGCGTTCGCGTTCAACGAATTCCCTGAGCCACGGCAGATCGGGGCCGTCGCCCGCGACCAGCGCGGTGAACGCCGGATTTTTCTTCGCCACCTGGCGCATGACCTCGGCGAACACCCGCGGCTGTTTCTGGTCACAAATGCGGCCCGCGTAGAGGATCACCGGCTTGGCGCGGTCTATTTTCCATTTTGCCGCCAGCGCGGCGGAATCAAAACGGTCGCGGCGCCACGTTTCGACGTCAATATTCGCGGTGCAAACTTCAATGGCGCCCGTCTCGCCGCCGCGCGTGGTCAGCCAATTCTTGAGATGCTGCGAAGTGACGCCGGTGCGTGCCAGTTGGGTGCGTTGATTCAGTGAATGGCGCGGGTAAGCGCCCCCCACATCGTCCTCCTCCATATGGAGGTAGTCAATGAAGGGCAGTTGCGGAAAATGCGCGCGCAGATAGGGCAGCAGTTGGTAACCGAGCAGACTGTTGCTCAGGCAAACGGCGTCGGGTTGCCGGCTCGTGATAAGATAGCGGAGAAACAGCGGAAAATCGCCGAGGCACAGGAACTGGCCCAACGCAAACACGTCCGGCGTGAGACCCTCGAATTCGTGCTGCCACGGGTTCTTCGAGATTCGTGTGGCGGCCACCGTGACTTCGTAGCCGCGCTCTCGTTGAAGCTGACGGATGAGATCGAGGTTGAACTTATCCGCGCCACCCAACTCGAAGTGCGGCACGATTAAGAGCAGCCGCGGGTTTTGTTTCAGCAGGCGGTTGGCAAAGGGGATTTCCGCCGCAACGGACGAGGCGAACGGCTGGCGCATGATGGCGGGTTGCGGGAATTTGTTCTTCCACAGCCCGGGATAACGTTGTTTGAGCCGGGCGTGGAATTGGGCGGCTTTGTCCGCTTGCACGATATCCACCCAATGCTCGCGGCCGGTGTCGCGGCAGCGGTACCAGTCGAGGAATTCGCGGATCGTGCTGCCCCAATGGCCGTGCGCGGCGCATTTAAGCCAGAACTCCCAATCCTGGCAGCCACCGCGATTTTCCGATTCATAGCCGCCGACGGCCTGATGAACAGACTTTCGGACGAGACAAATGGGATTGACCATGTTCTCCTCGAGAAAGCGCCTTCCGTTGTGGAAACCATTTTGCCAAAGATATTCCTTGGAGCCAAAACCGACGGTGTAGCCAGTGGTGAAGGCATATTCGGGAAACGTGTGGAGATGCCAGGCCATTTTCTCGAGCGCGGTTGGCTCGATGAGGTCATCGGCGTCAAGTTGCAAAACGAATTGAGCCCGGGCTTCGCGGAAGCCGGTGTTGAGCGCGGCGCTCAGACCCTGGTTTTGCGGGTGGTCCACCACGCGGATGCGAGGGTCCTTGCGCCGGAACTCGTCGAGGATTTTCAGCGAGTCGGCGTTGGTTGAGCCGTCATTGACGATGATCCATTCCCATTGCTGTAGTGATTGGCGGAAAACGGATTCGGCCGTCTCATGGAAAACGGCCCCGGCGTTGAAGGAAGGCGTGACGATGCTCACGACCGGCACAGCGGCCAGGTCCGCGGCCCGATAGGCGAACTGCGGGCGCAAAGGTGAAGCTGGAGTATTGGAGTAATCGGGTTTGGCGGGATTGATCATGTGAGTTTGGCGGTTGGCGATTGTTGGGGACGGAAGACCGGATCACACCACACCGCCCATCGGAAATCGGGAGGGGAACCAACCGCCTTGGTGCGAAAGATAAATTCGTGAGACGGCCCGGGCGCGGGGGGAATTTCAATTTCAACTTGATGCCAGCGGCGGTCGGTGGGAAGCCGCCTGGGATTGATCTCCGTGTGAAAAAACTCGAGACCGTCCAAGTGAATGAAAAATTCGCAGCCGTCGGCGGTTGGCTTGTTCCACGCCTCCGGCAGGATGGCGATCTCGCAGGTGAAACGACCGGGTTCCGGGAAGGGGACGGCAAAGCGCAACTTTGCGGCTGGATGCAGATAGATGCACGGGGCGGCGCGGTGATCAATGGTGGCGGTGTGGGTCTCCAATTGCGCCGGGGAGCCATCGAGCAATTCCGCTTCGTGAACATGATGCAGGAACGAAAACGCTTTGGCCTGGCTGCCATTCTGCGCAACTTCGGAAAAACAACTTGCCTGGCTGTAACTGGGAATGGTGACCGAAACCACGGGTGCCGCGACGGCTTCCATTTGGACGGCGCGGCTGATTTGAGCATCGGCTTCCTGCGCGCGACCCAATTGATGCAACGCCCGCGCCAACAGGCGGCGGGCGGGCGCGTAATTCGCCTCTAACGCAACAAGCCAAACGAGGAGTTGCCGGGCGGCTTCAGGCTCGCCGAGTTCGAGCAAGGCCGAAGCGCGCGCGGTCAATAAGACAGGATCGTCGGGCAGCAGTTGCAAAGCGCGGTCCAAGGCGTCGTGACACGCGCGGTGAAATTGGGCCCGGACTGCTTCCGGCCTGACGATGGGCGAGACGGCGACAGCAACCTGCGATTCGGGAAGTTGAAAGGCCCAGACCTGGTAAATCGCCAGCAAGCCGTTGGCTGTTTTCGCTTCTTCGCTGGAAACAAACTGGCGTTTGGCCGTATCGAAAAGTACCCGCTCATGGCCCGCCACGTCAAAGTTTTCCTGCACGAACAACTGGCGCAGCATCGGTTCAACCAACCAGTCTTCCACGGGCTGCCCGGGATGGCCCCACAAGCGCGCCCACTCCTGCAACGATTCTCCGCGCGGCGTCGTAAGGATCACATGACCGCCGGGCTTCAAAAGGCGGCGCAGCTTGCGGACAAATTCGGACTGCTGCTCCCGTGGCACATGTTCAATCACCTCGGATGCCAGCACAAGGTCGTAAGACTGAAAATCAGGCGCGTCCAACACGGTGTCTGTGTTGCCCGCAATGAAACGCAGATGGGGAAAAAGTTTTCGGGCCTGCGCCGCGACGGCGGCCACAGGCTCGACGCCTTCACTCTCACCGAATTTTGAAGCAAGGTTGGTAAGCCAGCCGCGACCGCACCCCACGTCCAATATGCGCCAGGGCTTTTCGGCTGGCTGCCCCGCAACAATTTTCTCGATGAGCGCGGAAATCCGGGCCCAGCGCGCCGATTCATCCGCGTTCGGATTCGGGGCCGACCAGCCTGGATTGTTGATGAACAGGTTGATGTAATGGGCGTCGCTGTCAATAGTGGCAACCGGGGCATGGTTCGTGGTTGCCGGGTTCAAAGATGGAAGGGCGGGCGCCGTGATCTCGCCATATTCTGGTTGCAGGCCGGTGGCAACCCAGTCCAACACCTGCCGGATGCGCTTTTCAATGGAATGAAAGGCGGCGACCTTGGCCTGGGCGCGAGCGGCAAGTTGCCGCGCCCATTCGGGCTCCTGCTGCAAACGGCGGATGTGGGCCGCCAATTGCGCCGGTTGATTACGGCGAAAGAACAGGATCTCTTCACCTTCACGGAAAAGATTGCGATTACGCGGACGATTGGGTACGTCCCACGAAATCACCGGGCAACCGGCCGCGATGGCTTCGATAACGCGGTTGGAATAGGCTTTGAGATAACTGGGAAGATTGACTTGGGCGCAGGCGTTGGGCAACCCGGCCATCCAGTGATCGAAAATCATCCGGCGCAGCTTGCGCCAGGCAAACAGGTACGTCTCGAGGGTCTGGCGGGTCACGGGCGCCAGGGACAACAGCATTTGGGAGGTGGCCTGCTGAAGCTTGTCAAAAATCTGTGGAAGCGGAGTGGCATCCTCGGGAGCCTGGGGACGTACGAGCAACTGACGAAGGTCTTCGCGTTGCAACCAACTCGCGCGTTCGCCGTAGATCGCGCCATAGAACACGGCGGGCAATTTTCCGCTGCGGCCGGAGAAAGGCGCGATGACGCGAGCGGGCACCACTCCAGGCCACCACAGGGTATGCGCCAAACCTTCGGCATTGATCCGCTCGGCGTCGTATTCGTCCATTGTCAACACATGCGTCATGGCGCGCATTTGATGCTCGACATACGCGCGGCGGCCTTTCAAATCCGGTTGGGCTTGGCATTCCTCGGCAGTGTATTCCAGGGATTCAACCACGAACCCAATTCTTACGGGCGCCAGCGTGCGCAGCCACTCGAGAAAGTCCTCTTCGAAATGGCTGTGAACGAGGGTAACCCAGATTTGATCAAATTGTTGTCCGGCCAGCAGGGACTTGGCCCGGCTCAGCCAGGAACCTGGAGCGGAGGAAGGGTGATCCCACAGCGCTGGCAAAGTCACGACCCCGACTCCGTTGGCATGGAAGCCTTCTTCCAAAGCAAGCTGGGAAGCATACGTCATGCTGCGCCCCTGCTGCCAGCGCAAGAATTCGAGCGGGATGAAGAGAACTCTCAACCCCTGGTGGGGATTGGGTTTGAGCGCGGGTTCAGGAGCAGTCATGTGGGTTGGATGGCCTTTTGGTCGTTCAGGCGGCCCATCTGAGACTCAATAAATTCCGGACTTTTCATGTTTGATGCCTTCTTGCTCCCGCGGTTGATGATTTTAAACTTTTCGCCGCCTGTTTCGCGGCGGTCATTCCTGCTGTTCGGCACGGGGCGGCGACGGGCGCTCACGCCAAAAAATCCACCAACGAGATTTGCAGCACCTTCGTCCCGCTTTCCAGCGCCGCCTCGTATGCTGTTTGGGTCTGGGTCAGCTCCGTCAGCGTCTGCGCCAGGTCGGCGCTGGTGTCACCCGAAATTTGCGTGGTCAGATTGGTGCTTTGCGCGGTGGCGATGTTGCTCGCGGCGGTCAGGGCGGACTGCATCACGCCATTGGCGCTGATCTGGCTGACGATGTTGTCCTCATCCGTGTTCAGTGCCGGCGCATCTGTGGAGGAGATCGCGCTGGTGTCGCCCGAGGTAATATCCTGTTGCAGCGCAATCATGTGACTGAACAAGTCCGCGCCTGTGCGGCTGTCCGTAAAAAGACCCTCCGCGCCTGAGCCGCTGGTGTTCGCGCCGGGAACTTGCGCCGAAACTGTCGTGTTAGGCCCGATCTGACTCTCGGCCACATCGCTGTTGCCATGGTAAGCGACGGAGGTGATGTTGCCGTTGGTGGTGGTGGCGACGAATGGCTGGGTGTTGATGGCGGTGCCGCTGAAAATATAATTCCCGTCGAAGTCCTGCGTGTTGCCCAGTTGCACGGCTTGTTGGATCAAGGAGCCCACCTCGGTCGCATAAGTTGAAAGTTGCGTGGAGGAATTCGTCCCATTGGAAGCCTCCGTGGCGATTTCATTGACCTGGCTGATGAGCGTCTGCAGGCTGTTCATCGCGGTGGCGGAGGTCGTGGCCGTGTTTTGAAGCTGCGTGATGTTATTTTGGTACGCGGCGTTCGCGGCGGAGTCGGTTTGCAGATTCAACACTTGGGCCATGACCGGGGGATTGTCTTCCGGCAATGTCACTGACAGACCCGAGCTGGACTGCCCTTGCAGCGTGTTCTGCTGCTGCTGCAATTGCTGGATCTGGCTGAGAAAATTATCGGTAAAATTTGAGTCGGATATGCGCATATAATTGGTATGTTAAGGTGTTCACTCTGTTTTCATGGTGACTAACGTTTCCAACATTTCGTTCACCGTCGTGACCAATTCGGCCGAGGCCTCGTAAGCCTTTTGAAATTGCAGCAGATTGGTCATTTCTGTATCCGTGTCCACTCCGCTTGCCGAATCCCGCTGAGTCGTGAGCATTTGCGCCACGGACGTGCTGTTGGCAAGCTGCTCGTTGACCGATTGCAAAGAAGATCCAAAAGCCCCCACCGTCTGCGAGTAATACTGGCTCAATGTCTGGTTGTTCAAGCCCGATAACGGCTCATCGGCCACATTCAGCATCGCCAGCACCACCCCATTGTCGCCGGGATCTCCCGTGGTGCCGGTTTGAAAGGTCGAAGGATCGTTCACCAACGTGCTGTTCACGCCGATATCCCCCGCGTCGGTGCCTGAGAAAAAGCTCCCGGGATACACTGCTTTGACCTGGTTGATGAGTTCCGAGGCGAGGGTGTTGAGCGAACTTTGCAAGGTTGCCACCGCGCCGTCGCGGGCTGTGATGCTGCCCTCGAGGCTGCCACCGGAAAGAGTCAGGGAAAAAGGCGGCGACGTGCCGACATTTTGCGCCGAGACCAATAATTGTCCGCTGGTATTGGTGTAAGTCTGCAAACTGGCCAGCGTCACGCCGCCCGCCACCATGCTCACTCCGCCGATGCTGACATTGATCGCCCCGTCCGGCTGCGCGGAGGTTGTCACATTCACATATCCCGCCAGGTTTTCAATCGTCTGCTCGCGCTCATCAACCAATTGATCGGCCGTTCCGCCGCTGTCCTGGGCCTCCATGATTTGCTGGTTCAACGATGCAATTTGGCTCAAGTCCTGGTTGGCTGCGGCTACGCCACTTTGAATGGAAGAATTCAAGTCGGAACTTGCCGTGTTCAAGCCGGATGACACTTGGTTGAATTGCTCCGTCAACTGCTGCGCGCTTTGGATCACGGCCTGCCGGTCCGAAATATTGCCGGGATCGGTGGAAAGGGTTTGCAACGAACTGAAAAAATTGGACAAGTCCGCCGTCAACCCGCTCGAACTGGAGGCGGCAGTGTCGGAACTGCTGGAGGTGCTGCTCAACTCTTCATCCAGATACGCCTCCGCCTGCTGCAACGCGCTTTGCTGGGAAGTGAGCGAACCGGTGACACTGCCCTCCGCTGCAATTTGCGCGTCCAAAAGCGCGTTCCGCATCGAGGTGATCGAGACGGCCTCCACGCCGGTGCCCTCTTCTCCGGTGGGCGTTTCCAACGGCGTTGCCGCTTGGACCGCCAGTTGCTCATCGGCATAGGCGGGATTGTTGACGTTGGCCAGATTCTGGCCCGCGATCGCCGTCGCCTCCTGTTGCACAGAGAGCGACTGCCCGCCCATGTTCAATACGCCAAATAGTGAAAGCATAAACCGATGGAGTCAGCCGATTGCCTCATACGTCGTGCGCGGGCTGAGGCGGCGCAACTTCATGCTCCCCCGGCCGTTGTAAATGCGCGGTTCACGCGCCGGAAAAAGGGAACTGATCAAACTTTGCATCAACTCTATCGAACGGCTCAGGCGCAGATGGTTTTGCCGCGCCCGTTGCCGCACGCGCGCCAAACACTCGTTATTTTCCCGCACCAGCGCGCATAGCAAAGGCCGGCAATCCGCAGGCAGCAGCGGAATAAGCTCCGCAAAAGACGACTCCCTCGTCCGGTGCAACGTTTGTGCCAGATGAGCACGGCACTCTTCCCGATGGGCCCGGGCCTTTTGGATCGCCAGACCCTGCAACCTGACCGGGCCGATGGATTGATACACTTCATCAGCGCACCGCGCCCCGATCTGTTGCTGCTGGCGCTCCAGCAAGGCGAGCATTTCGCCGTACTGTTCCAATTCCTGGCGCAAGGCGCTGACTAAATTTGCGATGTTCCCGGTCATGAATTAATGATCGCTTGATTTCACCGTCGGCGTGGCGGCGGGCAAGGGCCGGCTGATCCCCGGCTTTTGGCAAAACCTGGCGGATTAACTGGTTCTCCAAACTTTTGGCCAGTCCGAACGCCCCGGAACGGCTGATGCTGTCGGCCATCTGGTTGTTGATCATGTCATTGTAAATTTCCGTCTCGTTTGAGTCCTTCTTCTCCGACGACGTGATGACTGTCTTGCGCGCCTCGCCCAAAATCTGACGCAACAGAACCGCCTCGAACTGCCGGCAAGCTTCCTTGACCTTGTCCTTCTGCGATACATTCGGGTTCGCCGCCAGTTGATCAAACGGCACCGCCGAGGCTTTGACGTGTGATTGCAGCGCGGGAATGTCCATACATCAGCGGATGATCAATTCGGCCTGCAACGCGCCGGCTTCCTTCATGGCTTGGAACACGGACATCATGTCGCGCGGCGTCACTCCCAGGGAATTCAAGGCGGCAGCCACTTTTTCAACGGTGGGCAATTCGGGCAGCGCGACCATCGCTCCCTTTTCTTCCTTCACCTTGGTGTCAGTCTGTGGCGTGACGGTCGTCTGGCCGGTCTGGCTGAACGGATTGGGTTGCGAGACATTGAGCGTGGAAGTGATGCTGATGGTCAGATTGCCGTGGGACACCGCGCAACTGGAGATGCGGATGTGCGAAGTCGCCACAATCGTGCCGGTGCGTTCGTTGATGACGATGCGCGCCGGAATATCCGTGTCCACCTCCACCGCCTCCAGCAATGAAATAAAATTCACGGGAGTGCTTTCAAACTCATCCGGCACCCGCACCCGCACCGTGGTGGAATCCAGGGCCAGCGAGGTGTTGGTAAATTTGTCGTTCAGCGCCATGGCCAGCCGGGCCGCCGTGGTGAAATCAGCCTCGCGCAAAATCAATTCCAAATGGTGATCGCTGACAATCTGCGCCGGGATTTCCCGTTCCACCAAGGCCCCGTCCGCAATCAGGCCCACCGTCGGATGGTTCTTTTGCACTGTGGCCCCGCCCCCGCCCTCCGTCCCCGACGATATTCCACCGAGGGTTAGCGCGCCTTGCGCAACGGCATAGACCTTGCCATCCGCGCCGAGCAACGGAGTTTGCAACAGCACGCCGCCTTGCAGGCTCTTGGCATCCCCCATCGAGGCCACATTCACATCCAACCGCGTGCCCGCCTTTTTGAAAGCGGGAATATCCGCCGTGACCAGGACAATTGCCACATTTTTGGCCGTCAGAGTCGCGGCCGGAACGGTCAACCCAAACCGTTGCAGAACATTGGCAATCGTTTGCAGGGTTTGGACAGGATTCTTGTCGCCATCCCCCGCCAGGCCCGCCACCAGGCCGTAGCCAGCCAACTGGTTGTCCCTCACCCCGGAAACGATGGCAATGTCTTTAACACGGACACCATTGCCCATGGCGGCACAAGCAAACCCCAGCAGCCAGGTTGCAACCCATAAATGGAGAGGGCGGCGCATGGCATTCTCTTAGAACGGACTCACCTTGTCCCAAACACGCGTAAACCAGCCCTTGCGCTGGGCGTCGGTAATGGTGCCCTTGGACATAAATTGAATGGTGGCATCCGCGATGTTGTAGCTGTAGAGCGTGTTATTGGCCATGACGTCGTCCGGACGCACCGTTCCACGCACGACGGCATCCTGTTTCTCGCCGGAGAATGCCGTGTGCAACTGGCCTTCAACGACCATGTTGCCATTCGGCAGCACATCCACAACCTTCACCGACACTTGCGCAGTGATGGTCTCGGCATTGTTGATCGAACCCCCGCCGTTGAACTCAGCGTCCGAAGTATAATTGATCGCCGGGAGAGCGCCTTTCTTTGTCAGCAAACCGGATGCCGTCGGACTATAAAGGATGCTGGCGATGGCGGCGTTGAGGGACGCTTTTTTGGAAGTCGTGGTATTGTTTTGGCGGGTCGCGCCGTTGTTTTCCTGGATCAGAATGGTAAGAATATCGCCGACAAACTGCGCCTTTTTATCGCCGCAGATGTTGCGGGAAAGGCCCTGATTCCACAAGGAGTCCGCCGACAGATGGCAGAGGGGCGCCGTCATCAAAACGAGGCCGAGAATCGTTGGGCTATAGATTGATGCGAATCGTCTTTTCATTTTCCACCTTTCCATGTAATTCATGTTTGGTTTTTGGATTGCGCACCCGCACGGTCTGGCCGAGCGCGCCATCCTCGAGGGTCTCCACAAGGAGCGAAATGCCCAAACTGCCATCCTGAAAAACGCCTTCCACCATTTGGCCGCGCCGGATGAGCGGGCGGACGCGGATCAATCGATTGAGAACCGGCTGGCCTGCGGGAATGCTCTCGGTCAGTTCGAGGGAATCATTGATCGTTGGAAGATTCAGAAAGGCATCGCGCTGAATCAGCACGTCGGATCGTTCCATCGTCACATCAGCGTCCTTCAACGCCTGGCCGCGCGGCAGGGTGGAATGGGCCACTGGAATGTCGCGCCAAACCGCCGCCTGGACGTGCGCCTGCCAGTTGCCAAGGCGTTCCTTGCCATCCCACAGTTCAAAAGTGACCACAAAAGTCGGGCTGACACCCGTCGCGGGCATCTCGGCCACCTTCAAAGTCAGAGGCTCATCGGGAACCTGCGGCTTCGGCCCGGGACGCGTCAAGCGCAGTTCCAGTTCGCCCTGGCTTTTGACATATTCCTTTTGCAACGCCGCCGTGAGGAGTTCGAGCAGGTCGGAATCCTCAAAGGCGTGGACGCGGCGCGAGACGCGGACTTCCGTGGCGCCGCTCCAATTCGTCATCAACAGCCCGGGCGCGCAGGTCTGCGCCAACCCGGCCACCTCGGTCCGGGAGAAAGAAACCGTCTGGCCCGCGTGAGGAGCGCGGGCCAGACGGATATGGGGGAGGACCTGGGTTGCGCCGGAAGCTACCGCAATCTGATCCAGAAAAACGCCCGAACCGTCCACCTGCGCCTGGGGCAACAGTTTCCAGGAGTCCGAATCGGCCGCGCTGCCCGCCTGGACCCAGCCCATCTGAGGCAGGCTGATCAACAGCGAAAAAAGGGCCTTCTTAAGGAAATTCATTATCGTTTCAGGTTATTGCTTTGTTGCATCATTTCATCAGAGGCTTGGACGGCTTTTGAATTCACTTCGTAGGCCCGCTGGGCCACGATCATGTTCACCATTTCCTCGACCACGCTGACGTTGGACATTTCCACGTAGCCTTGCTGCAAGCTGCCGAAACCATTCTCGTCGGGGTTGCCCGTTTCAGGCGTGCCGGAGGCGGTCGTTTCGAGGTATAGATTGCGGCCAATGCTTTGCAATCCCGCTGGATTGGCGAAACGAACCAGCGTCACTTGAAAATTCTGCGTGCCGGTCGAGGTGGTGGTGGTTACCTGGCCGTTGGCGGAGATATTGACCGACGTGGTGCCCGCGGGGATCGGTTGAAAACCGTTTTGCACGGTCAAACCATCGCTCGTCGTGATGTCCCCTTGCGCGTTGGTCTTCAAAGAGCCGTCGCGCGTGTAGGCCAGCGTGCCGTCCGGCATGGTCACTTGAAAGAATCCATCGCCCTGAATCGCCAGATCCAGCCGTTCGCCCGTCTGGGTCAATTCACCCTCGGTAAAAACGCGGGTGGTGGCCACCGCGCGGGTGCCATGGCCGATTTGCAACCCGGTGGGCAACTCCAAGCCGTTCCCCTGCTCCGCTCCGGGCATGCGGGTGTTCTCATAAAGCAAGTCTTGAAATTCGATCTTGCTCTTTTTGTACCCCGTCGTATTGACGTTGGCCAGATTGTTGGAAATCACATCCAGATTGAGCTGCTGTGCTTCCATTCCGGTTGCGGCTGAATAGAGAGCGCGTAACATAGATTAATTAATTAGCTTGAACTCGGGTTGCCCAGGTCGTTGATGACTTTGCCCAGGCGTTCGTCCTGGATCTGAATGACCTTCTGATTGGCTTCAAAACCCCGCTGCGCGGTCATCATATTGGCCATTTCACCCAAGGCGGTGGTATTGGCCCCTTCCACAAATCCATCGCGCAAGGAGCCTGTGGCGGGCTTTTCGCGGAGGCCCGGATTGGTGGCCAGAAAATAAACGCCATTGGTCTGCGTCAGCAGTTCGGGGTTCTCAAAATCGGTCAAGCTTAGTTTGCCCTTCACCACCGAGCCTTGGCACACCTCGCCGGTCGAGGAAATGGAAAGTGGATCGCGGTTGTGGGCGTCCAGTTGAATCGGGCCGCTCCCGCCCATTACGGTGTAGCCTTCCTTCGTCACCAATTGGCCGTGCGAGTTGACTTGAAATTCCCCGTCGCGCGTCACGGCTGTGACGCCATTGGCAAGCTGCACCTGGAAAAAGCCCTTGCCTTCGATGGCGGCATTTTTGTCGTCGCCAGTGTAATCCATCTCCCCGCTTTGAAAGCTGGTTGAGACGCTGGCTTTGGGCACACTGAAAAACTGGGGCGAGCCAGATGAATTGACGGACAGCAACCCGGCTTGGACCGCAGCCGTGGTCAATGACTGTTTTCTGAATCCTGGCACCGAACTTGAAGTCAAATTGTCCGCAATCACATCCTGCCAGCGGCTGTTGGCATTCAGCGCCGCCGCTGCCTGGTAAAGGCTGACATTCATTCAAAGCCTACAAAGCAACGCTTGTGCCATACGGCAAGTGCCTCATTTTGAAGGGGCCAAGCGCCCTGCGAGGCGCGCAACCGGCAAAACCTGCCGTCAAACCCGGGAGAAAACTGCCTTGTTCGATGATTCTTCCGACCATGAGGAGTCCGATACCGGAAGCTTGCAGTTTCAGTCTTTGGCAACCATCGAACAACTGATTTGCCGCGAAGAATGGCAAGAAACGGAAGATTGATATGTAGGTCTGGAAAATCGGCAACATCGGCTACATCCTTGATAGTCCACGGTTTAGCTGGCAACACAATCGGCAACACAACGGCAACATGTAGCTGCTTTTCGTCATTCGCCGCCTCAGAAGCTGTATAAAATTAGCCATCTGATCAGGCTCTTGGCTCGGCTGGCCTGAAGCTCTCCAATGTTCTTAACCGCAAAATACGGGGAATACGCAGAATCTCCTTGTGATTGCTTCCAAGAACCCGTCTGCCTTTGCGCTTGAAGTTCATCTTTTTTTAATCGGCAACACGGCAACAAGCCTCATTTTACAAGGGTTTCGTTGAGCTTTTCGGCTGGCAACACAGCGGCAACGGGTGGCAACATGTTGCTCCTGCGCCATAAACAGGGGACGGCTGAAACCGCCTGTCGGCCATCTCGTGGCGCCGTAGCTGCCGCAGCGCAGGCGGAAGCCTTTTCCTTCACCCCGTCAAGTTGCAGGATTATTGGCGAAAATGGGGCTTGGCCAACCGCGTGGGCCGGGACCGATTGATGGGCGTTTTCATTTGTTTCGTATCGTCGCACGCGCTATAAAACGGTCTATGGCAGGCATCAACTATTCCAAGCCGTCCGGCAATACGGGCGGCGCACTCGGTTTTGAGGCCACACTCTGGGCCACGGCGGACAAACTGCGCGGCAACCTGGATGCGGCTGAATACAAGCACGTTGTCCTTGGCCTCATTTTTCTCAAATACATCTCGGATGCTTTTGAGGAGCAACACGCCGAATTGCAAAAGGAAAAAGGCGCCGACCCGGAAGACCGCGACGAATACACCGCCGACAACATCTTCTGGGTGCCGCCCGAAGCCCGCTGGTCCTATCTGCAAGGCCGCGCCAAAGACCCGGCCATCGGCAAGTTGCTGGACAGCGCCATGATCGCCATCGAGCGCGACAATCCCTCGCTCAAAGGCGTTTTGCCCAAGGAATACGCCCGCCCGCATCTGGACAAGCAAAGTCTCGGCGGCGTCATTGACCTCGTCTCCACCATTGGGCTGGGCGACAAGGAGAGCCGCGAGAAGGACATTATCGGGCGCGTCTATGAGTATTTTCTGAGCGAATTCGCCAGCGCCGAAGGCAAGAAAGGCGGCCAGTTCTTTACTCCCCGGTGTGTTGTCCAGCTTCTCGTCGAGATGCTTTCGCCTTACAAGGGGCGCGTGTTTGATCCGTGCTGCGGTTCGGGCGGCATGTTCGTGCAATCGCTTGAATTCGTCAAAGCGCACGCCACCGGCAACGGCAACGGCGGCAAAGCCAAAGGCGACATCAGCATTTTCGGGCAGGAAAGCAATCCAACGACATGGCGGCTGGCGCGGATGAACCTCGCCATTCGCGGCATCGAAGGCAACCTCGGCAACGAACCCGCCGACAGCTTCCACCACGATCTGCACAAAAACCTCAAGGCCGACTACATCCTGGCCAATCCGCCCTTCAACATGAGCGACTGGGGCGGCGAGCGCCTGCGCGACGACCCGCGCTGGAAATACGGCGCGCCGCCTGCCGGCAACGCCAACTACGCCTGGGTGCAACACTTCATCCATCACCTCGCGCCCACGGGCATCGCCGGGTTTGTTCTGGCCAACGGCAGCATGGCCTCCAACCAATCCGGCGAAGGCGAGATACGCAAAGCCATCATCGAAGCCGATCTGGTGGACTGCATGGTCGCGTTGCCGGGCCAGCTCTTTTACTCCACGCAAATCCCGGTGTGCCTCTGGTTTCTCACGCGGGACAAACGGAATAGCCGCTTCAAAGACCGGCGCGGGAAAGTCCTTTTCATTGATGCGCGAAAACTTGGGCGAATGATTGACCGTGTGCAACGCGAACTGACCGCGGAAGATATTTCCAAAATTGCCGGAACGTACCACGCGTGGCGTGGCGACCTGCCTGCGCCGGGGCTTCGGCAGGCAGGCAAAGGGTCCGGCCAATATGAGGACATTGCCGGTTTCTGCAAATCCGCGAAGCTCGATGAAATCCGCACGCATGGCCACATCCTCACACCCGGACGCTATGTTGGCGCGGAAGAAATCGAAGATGATGACGAACCATTCGAGAAAAAGGTGGCCCGGCTTGTCGCTGAACTTCACGACCAGTTTGCCGAGTCTGCGAAATTGGGAAAAACCATTAACGCAAATTTGAAGGGGCTGGGAAATGAATTCTGAAAACCTCCATCTCGAAAGAAAAGAAACCCTGGCTCCTGTCTGCCGCAAGCGGCCGAGGAAGGAATTCCGAGGTCAACGAACAAATAGTAGCTCAACCACACCCAATTTGCAAGCATGACAAGTTATGACCGTCAATGAATTGATTGCCGAGTTGCGAAAGCACCCTCCTGAAACACGGGTTGTCGTGTCGGGCTATGAAGATGGTTTCGACGACATCTCACGCCTCATCTCCACTTCCATCGTGCCCACGCCGAATGCGAAAGCGTATGAAGGCCGTTGGGAGAGTGAAGAATCGGGTGAACCCGCTATTTTTCTTTTTGGACGTGGACGTGACGAAGAATGAACAAATGGCCGGAAATGACGCTTCGTGAAGCTGGTGTTTCGCTGATTGACTGCGACCATCGGACGCCGCCAGCCTCTAACCGGGGGTATCCTTACATCGCAATCCCGCAAATCAAGCAGGGACGAATTGATCTTTCGGACGTTCGCCGGATAACCCGCGAGCATTTTCTTGACTGGACTCGAAAAGCGAAACCTCAGCCGCACGACGTTGTTCTGTCTCGCCGCTGCAATCCGGGGGAGACCGCAGTTGTACCAGCCGGTTTGGAATGTGCGCTTGGTCAAAACCTCGTTCTGCTTCGCGCTGACGCAGCAAAGATGTATCCGCTGTTTCTCCGCTGGCTTGTTCGCGGCAATGAGTGGTGGGAGCAGATAGGCAAGTTTCTCAATGTAGGCGCTGTATTCGACAGCTTGAAGTGTGCTGACATTCCAAATTTTCGCCTATCCATCCCGCCGCTGCCGGAGCAACGCGCCATCGCTTCGGTTTTGGGCGCGTTGGACGACAAGATTGAGTTGAACCGGCGGATGAACGAGACCTTGGAGGCAATGGCCCGCACGCTCTTTCAGCACTGGTTCATGGACGCCACCCAAGCCGGACTGCCCAAAGGATGGCGCGAAGTGCCGTTTACCAAAACTGTGGAAATCGTTGGCGGCGGCACACCGAAAACTTCTGTTCCAGAATATTGGAGCGGCGATATTCCGTGGTTCTCGGTCGTGGATTCGCCGCAAGGTTCTGACCTGTTCGTCATAGACACGGAGAAGAAAATCACAACAGCCGGTGTTGAGAATTCTTCGACGCAAGTGCTGTCAGTAGGCACAACAATCATCACCGCTCGTGGCACGGTTGGTAACGTCGCGCTGGTAGGTGTCCCGATGGCGATGAATCAATCCTGCTATGGACTTCGGGGCAAATCTGGCAAAAAAGGCTTACACACATATTTTGTAACACGCGCTCTTGTTTCAACGCTCCAACAGCACGCTCACGGTTCTGTTTTCGACACAATCACGCGAGACACGTTGGCGCGTGTGCAAGTCGCTGCGCCGCCTGCCGCAGTTGTTGAACAGTTTGAAAAGCAGGTTTCACCTTTGATGGAGCGCATTCGGAATAATCTGTTTGAATCCCGCACCCTGGCCGCGTTGCGGGACACGCTGCTGCCGAAGCTGCTGTCGGGGGAGTTAAGAGTGCCTGCCGCCGCCAAACTCGTGGAGGCCCGCACATGACGGGAGCGACGCATACAATGGAGTGGTTGGAGCACCGCGCTGGGCTGCGGAAGCTTTCTTGTCACCCCAGACGATATTTCACCCGCGCCCTCGAGTTGAACGACAAAGACGACAAAGGAGCCGCATTCACCGCTGCCTACGGTAAGAAAGAAATCAAGGGCTTTGTTGGCTTCGTAGATTTGATGGACTTCTCAACGAAAGTCGCCGGCTTGTCGCCGTCGGAAATGAGCCAATACTTGAAGCCATTCTTTGTTGGCGTGACCGAGAAAGCAGTCGAAGCCGGGGCGCTCGTTGACAAGACGATCGGAGATGAAGTGATGTTCGTCTTGCCGGACACGAAAGAGGACGGAGGTTCACCTGCAATCTTGGATATGCGCTTTTTGATGGTACTTTTGCATAACTTTCAGCGTCAACTCGGTCCGCAGTATCCTTTTCGAATCGGTCTTTCGTACGGCGTTCAATTTGTTGACCGTATCGAAGGAAAAGGCTACGCGGAATGGACGGTGATGGGAGAGTCTGTAATTCTGGCCAAACGCCTCCACTCCCTTAAGGAAGCCGAGCCGGACGATAATTTTGGTGGCGCCTTTGGAATCCTCGTAAAAGAGGTGAGCGAAGAAATTTTCCAGGCGTGGCTTGGACACCTGGCGGGATTTGGTTTGCCCATGGTACACCGTGTCGTCGAAGGAACGGTTCAATTAAAAGGTATTTCGTCGGCGCGCTGTGCAATTCTTTCACCGAAGGTGCCGTCGAGTAAATGGCAGCCGGGAATGGATTTTGATTAAATGAACAGACTTTCTTCTGAATGTTTTCCACACTGCGAATTGACCGGAATCGAGCTGTAGGCGTTGAGCCGTTGGGCACCAAACGGAAGTTTTGGTTTTCGCAAGAGAATAAGCGGATGCTGTTCAAGGCAGAAGAGCGCGGGACCGGAGAGGATTGGGCGGAAAAGCTGGCTTGTGAGCTTTGCCGGCGGGTGGGCCTGCCTCATGTGGAATACGATCTTGCCGAAGAATACGATGTGGACCGGCATCTCCAACCCGGTGTGGTCTGCCCGCATTGTGCGCCAGCGCCGCTGAACCTGGTTTTGGGCAATCAACTCCTGCTGGCTCATGATCCGGCTTATCCGAGAACGGACCACCGCAAATATAAAGTGAAGGAATACACCGTGGATGCCGTGGCAAAATGCTTGCGAAAACTTGCGCCGCCATCCGAGAATTGGCTGCCTTCCGCTCCCGCCGGGATCAGTACTGCGCTGGATTTTTTTGCGGGCTATCTAATGCTGGATGCCTGGATTGCCAACCAGGACCGGCATCATGAAAACTGGGGGGCTATTGAGTCCCCAGACAAGAAGGAATTGCGCCTGGCGCCGACATTCGATCACGGGGCATCACTGGCAAGGAATATTTCAGACGCTGAGAGGAAAGAGCGGTTGGAAAGCCGGGATGAAGGCCGGCAGGTGGCGCATTTCGCCAGCCGGGCGCGATCCGCATTTTACGCGTCACCCGCCGACAGCCGGACGCTTGGAACTTTGGAGGCCTTTGCCAGCGTCGCACAAGCCGCTCCCGCAGCGGCCAAAATCTGGCTGCGAGCGATTCAGGGCGTGACACGACAGGAAATTGAGGCTATTGTTCAGGAAGTGCCGCGGGACCGAATGACGGATGTAACGCGGCGATTTACAGTGGAACTTATCGTGGTGAATCAAGAACGGCTGCTCAAACTTTGATCTTATGCCAAATGCTCTTCTAGTCGCATGGCGGTCACGGACTCCGGAACGCGGATGGCAGCCTGTCGGTCGTTTGGAATACGATGGTGGGGTTTATCGGTTCGTTTACACACATGGCGCACGGACACTGGCAAGTTTTCGGCCTTTTGCACAGATGGAGAATCTGGAGGAGATTTACGAGTCAGACGAACTATTCCCAGTCTTTGCCAACCGATTGCTGTCAAAAAGCCGGCCGGAATATGACGCCTACCTGCAGTGGGGTGGTTTTGATCCCAACAACCCACCGGACCCGATTTCCATCCTTGGAGTAACAGAAGGGCGCAGCGCCTTGGATTCCATCGAGGTGTTTCCCTGTCCTGTGCCGGATGGAAACGGTTGTTACGTGAACAAATTCTTCGCACATGGCTTGAGTCGAATGGACACTGGCCACCTCGCACGGATCAATCAACTGGAGAGCAACGAAGAACTTTGTTTGCTGGCGGAGCGTCACAATTACTTTGACCCGCAAGCAGTGTCGCTCATTGATCGAAATAAACTTATGATTGGCTTTGTCCCGCGCTATCTGGCCCGGGATATTCGGCGTATCATAAGCGACTGCAAGCCGGACTATATCCATGTATTCGTTGAACGTGTCAATAAGGGCGCGCCAATGCAGCAACGGTTGTTGTGCCGGATGCAGGCTTGTTGGCCGCCCGGTTTTCGACCCTGCGAAGGTGACGAGTTCCGGCCCATTCCCACAGAAGTGCCTGAGCGGTGCCATGTCTGATTCGGTTCTCTTCCAAAAACCGGAGAAGTATGAGCGGCATTAATGAAACTGACGTGGAGCGCGCAGCCTTCGGATGGTTTCAAGAACTTGGCTACAGACTTGTTTTCGGCCCAGACCTCGCGCCAAATGAGCCGGGCAGCGAGAGGCCTTCTTTTGGCGAACCTGTTTTGGCAGGCCGGCTTCGCGCCGCTTTGAAACGACTCAATCCCACACTCCCGAGAGACGCTTTGGATGAAGCGTTTCGCAAGGCCACCGTTCCGCAGCATCCGTCGCTCATCGGCAACAACAGGGCGTTTCATCGAATGCTGGTGGAGGGTATAGCGGCGGAGTGCCGCCGCAAGGATGACAGCATCGGCACGGAGATTGTGCGGCTGATTGATTTCGACAACCCGGAGACGAATGACTGGCTGGCGGTCAATCAGTTCACAGTCATTGAAGGCCAGCATAACCGGCGGCCGGACATCGTAATCTTCGTCAATGGGCTGCCCCTGGGCGTTATCGAATTGAAGAACCCGGCGGATGAAAGCACGGACATTTGGGCGGCGTTCAACCAGCTTCAAACTTACAAGCAGCAGATTCCGTCGCTCTTCATCCACAACGCGGTTCTGGTGATCTCGGATGGCGGCGAAGCGCGCATCGGAACGATCAGCGCGGACCGGGAACGGTTCATGCCGTGGCGCACGATTGAGGGCGAAACAGTCGCTCCCGCTTCGATGCCGCAACTGGAAGTGCTGTTGCGCGGTGTGTTCGACAAGCGGCGGTTTCTTGATCTCGTCCGGCATTTCGTCGTCTTTGAAGATGACGGCGTTTCGGTCGTAAAAAAGATGGCGGGCTACCATCAATTCCACGCGGTCAACACTGCGGTCGCCGAAACTGTGCGCGCGGCGGGGGTCGGAGAAATGCTTTTAAAGGAAACAGGCGGCTACTTTGCCAAGCCGCAGCCGGGCGGCGCGCCCGGTGACAGGCGCGTCGGCGTGGTCTGGCATACGCAAGGTTCGGGCAAGTCGCTCACCATGGCTTTCTACGCCGGGCGGCTGGTGCTCGAACCTGCCATGGAGAACCCGACGCTCGTCCTTCTCACTGACCGGAACGACCTGGACGACCAGCTTTTCGGCACATTCTCGCGCTGCCACGAATTGCTGCGGCAGAAACCGCGCCAGGCGAACAGCCGGGAGCATTTGCGCGACTTGCTCAAGGTTGCGAGCGGCGGGGTGATTTTCACCACCATCCACAAATTCTTTCCAGCCGAGAAAGGCGGAAAGTATCCGTCTCTCTCCGACCGGCGGAACATCGTGGTCATTGCCGACGAAGCGCACCGCAGCCAATACGATTTCATTGACGGCTTCGCCCGCCACATGCGCGACGCGCTGCCGAACGCTTCGTTCATCGGCTTCACGGGTACGCCCATTGAGAAGAGCGACGCGAATACGAGGTCGGTTTTCGGCGATTACATTTCGATTTACGACATTCAGCGGGCGGTGGAGGACAAGGCAACCGTGCCGATTTACTACGAGGGGAGGCTAGCGAAGCTGGAGTTAAAGCCGGAGGAACGCCCAAAGATTGACCCGAACTTCGAGGAGGCGACGGAGGGCGAAGAACTTGACCACAAGGAGAGGCTCAAGACGAAGTGGGCGGCGATGGAGGCGGTCGTCGGCGCGGAAAAGCGCATTGGCCTTATCGCCGATGATTTGGTGGAGCATTGGGGCGCGCGTTTGGAGGTGATGGACGGCAAGGCGATGATTGTCTGCATGAGCCGGCGCATTTGCCGTGAGCTTTACGAGGCGATCCGCCAGTTGCAGCCCAACTGGCATCACGAAAAGGACGATGAGGGCGTGATGAAGATTGTCATGACCGGCTCGCCCAGCGATCCATTGGATTGGCAGCCGCACATTCGCAACAAGCCGAGACGCGAGGCGCTGGCCAAGCGGTTCAAAGATCCAGAGGACAGATTCAAAATCGTCATCGTGCGCGATATGTGGCTGACCGGGTTCGACGCGCCCAGCTTGCACACGATGTATGTGGACAAGCCGATGCGAAGTCACGGCTTGATGCAGGCCATCGCCCGCGTCAACCGCGTTTTCAAAGACAAGCCGGGCGGGTTGGTGGTGGATTATCTCGGTCTGGCCCAGGAGTTGAAGGAAGCGCTGGCCGATTACACGGAGAGCGGCGGCACGGGCAAGACGGCGATTGACCAGGAAGAAGCGGTTACGGCAATGATGGAGAAATACGAGGTGTGCCGCGATTTCTTCCATGGATTTCATTGGTCATTGTGGACGAGCGGCAAACCGGCGCAGAAATTGAGCCTGCTGCCCGCCGCACAGGAACATTTGCTGGCAAGGGCCGCGCGGGAGAAGAAGCCGGACGACTATAGGCAAAAGTTCATGCAGGCCGTGACGGATTTGTCGAAAGCCTTCGCGCTCTCGGTGCCGCACGCCAAGGCCATCGAAATCCGGGATGACGTGGGATTTTTCCAAGCGGTGCGGGCCGTGCTGGCGAAAGGCAGCGGCGAAAAAAGGAAATCCGCCGACGATATTGACTACGCCATCCGGCAAATTATTTCGCGCGCGGTGGCGTCGGATGAAGTCGTGGACATCTTCGCCGCTGCCGGTTTGAAGAAGCCGGATATTTCCATTTTGTCCGATGAATTTCTGGCGGAAGTGCGCGGCTTGCCGCACAAGAACCTCGCGGTGGAGACGTTGCGCAAGCTGCTGAACAACGAAATCAAGATTCGGTCGCGCAAATTCCTGATTCAGTCCCGTTCCTTCGCCGCGCTGCTCGAAGCTTCCATTCGCAAATACCAAAACCGGGCCATCGAAACGGCAGCGGTAATCGAGGAACTCATCGCATTGGCCAGGGAAATACGGAAAGCCGCAAATCGCGGGCAAGAGCTTGGCCTGACCGAAGACGAAGTTGCATTTTATGACGCATTGGAAGTAAACGATAGCGCCGTCAAGGTGCTCGGCGATGAATGTCTTCGCTTGATCGCCCATGAACTGCTTGAAACAATTCGCGCGAACGTGACAATTGATTGGACCGCCAAGGAATCCGTTCGAGCCAAGCTGAGGGTCATGGTCAAACGCATTTTGCGGAAATACGGTTATCCGCCAGACAAGCAGGAGAAAGCGACACAGACGGTTCTTGAACAGGCCGAGTTGATTTGCGCGGAAGAGGCGGCATGAATACTCCTGTTTAGCGGAACACTGGCAGGGTTCGTAGCTGATCACCCTGGCAGTCTCACCCTGCCGGTTGTCGCTTCGTGCGCTTCGTGCTGCGGTGAATCCTCGACCGCGCTGCTGGACAACGATGTTTTTGGCGGGTCGCCAAAAACGACCGGCGGGACGCCGGTTCCACCTGCATTCGTAAAGGGGTCACCCAGTCCTTGCGTTATCACATCATGGATTGACAGAATTTCACGGGTTTGACACGGGCCTGATGAGAATAGGGCGGTACTGGTGTCGGCGAGAGCATTTAAATGAAGACGCAGCCGTAGAATGTCTCGTCGGCGAGACGCCGGCGAGTGCGACCGAGACGGTCGCGCCCCGAAACCGAACAGCATAGGGCCACAATTTTATTTAAAATGCCCTAATAAACGCAGGCCAGGTCAACGACCTGCCCGCACCCGCACTGTATGCGAATGCCGGAAATGATCTCGCCGTTGCGCTGCAATGTGACCACCGGTTTGGAAGAGGCTTCAGGCCCGGAGCCGGCAGCGCCCGGAGCGGTCGAAGCGGATGGGGCGCTCCCGGACGCCAATTCCTTGAAATGAATGGAGGTAAAGGCCGCCTCGCGCGATCCTGCCGGGGCGGGCACCAATGGGGCAAATGATTCAGGCATGGGGTGAAATTGTGGCAATTAGGAACTGGCTGATTTGATGTTGAGCAAAACGGTGACGCGGCGGTTGATCTCGTTGCCCAGATCCGTGTTGGGCATGGGCACGGTGGCGCCGTACCCGGCCACCTTTCTGACCTGACGGCTGGTGACGCCGTGCTCCACCAACTTGCGGCGGACGGCATTGGCGCGGTCGGCGGAAATCTCCCAGTCGCCGTAATCCGGGCGGATGGAAGGCTGGCCGCTTTCGGTGTGGCCTTCCAGTTCAACGGACAAATTATTGTAGCGTGAAATTTCCCAAGCCAGAGTCGAGAAAACCCAGTCGCCATAGGGAGTGAATTTTGTGGATTGCGGCTCGAAGATGGGTTTATGGGAGCGGTCAAAGACATTGATGGACAGCCCGTCCGGCGTCAGTTCCAATCTCACCGAATTCTCCCCCTTGTCATCCGCGTCACTTTCCAAAGATTTCACCAAGTCCTGGTTGAGGCGGCGCAGCATGGTCAATTCGACCGCCGAGGCGGAATCAAAATTGCCGCTGGTGGTTTTGACCGCCTGGGTGTCCTTGTTCGGGATAAGCCCCGTGGATTCCTTGGTGACCGAGGAAAAGGGATTTCTAAACGCGCGCTGGACGGCATCCTTGATGCGTTGGTCCTGTGAGGTGAGCCACAGCACCATGAACAACGCCATCATGGCTGTGACGAAGTCCGCGTAAGCCACTTTCCATGCCCCGCCGTGATGCTTTTTTTTACTCATGGCTTTTACTTGGCCGGGGCCTGGTTGAGGGCTTTGAGCATGGTTTCCAAATCATCGGAAGTCGGTTTCACCTCACTGCTGAGTCCGCGCCGCGCCACTTCCACGGCCATGATGGGGGACATGCCATTGGCGAAGCCGATGACGGAAGCGGCGATGCAACGGACGTAGGTCATTTCCGCCATGTTGATGAATTCCATGTTGACGGCCAGGGGATTCATAAAACCGTAGGAAAGAAAAATGCCCAAAAAGGTGCCGACCAGAGCGGCGGCGACTTTCACGCCGATTTCCTCGATAGGCCCGGCAATGGAGGCCATGGTGATGACGATGCCGAGCACGGCGGCCACAATGCCGAAGCCGGGCATGGCATCGGCGGACTTGGTCAGCACTCCGACCGGCTTGTCGTGCTCTTCCTCCATGGCGTCCAGCTCAATTTCCAAAAGCAGTTTGAGTTGATCGGGCTTGATCTTGCCATCAATGATGGGCCGCAAGCCGTTGCAGAGGAAATGCATGGCGTGAAGATTTTTTTGGAAGGAGGGGTACTTGCTGAAAATGGCGCTGGCCTCCGGATTCATGACATGCTCTTCCAGCGCGACCATGCCGCTGCGCCGGCCCAACATGAACAACTCATAAAGGGCCTTGAACAGTTCGTCGTAGGCCGCTTTGGTGTAGGGGGCGCCTTTCAGGGCGCCCAGGATTTGTCTGGCCAGGTCAAACAGAACTTTCCGCGGCGACATCAGCACCATGGAGCCGAAGGCCGCGCCCCCGATGATGATAAATTCGGATATATGGATCAAGGCCACCGGATGGCCGCCGCCCATGATGAAGCCGCCGCCAACGGAAGCCAGGACAATGATTGCGCCGAGAATAATGATCATGATTCAATGGCTAACGATGAGCAAAAACGTCGGGATCCTCCTGTTTGAGCAGCGCCTTGAGCGCCAGGATGGCCTTGGCGTGGATTTGGCAGATGCGCGATTCCGTCACGCCGAAAACCTCGGCTATTTCCCGCAGGCGCAAATCTTCCAAATAATAAAGGGCCAGGACTTCGCGCTGCATTTTCGGCAGTTGCTGCAATCGCTCTTCGACCAGGCGGGCCAATTCGCGCGTGGCTGCCGCCGCCCCGGGATCGGCCTGCCCATCGTCCGGGACGACGTCATGGCCGGGGCCGGCGATTTCGACGCCATCGTCCTGCACCGAGTCGAGGCAGACATAGGAGGCCGGCCGGATTTCTTCGAGCAGATCCTCATAATCGCCCAATGAAAGATGCAATCCCGCGGCCATCTGCGCGTCGGTGGGGATGCCGCCATGGCGTTGGGCAAGCTCCTGCATGATGCGCGCCACCTTTTTGGCCTTGTCATGCACCGAACGCGGCACCCAATCCAGCCGGCGCAGTTCATCGAGGATGGCGCCGCGAATTCGCATCCGCGCATAATGTTCAAAGGAGGCCCCGCATTTCTTGTCGAAGCGGCGCACGGCGTTGAGCAATCCGACCAACCCGGCGCTGTAGAGATCGTCACTGTTGACATGCGAGGGCAAGGTCATGGCCAGCCGTCCCACCACCGTTTTGACCAAGGGCAGGTATTGTTCGATCAGGCTGTTTTCGGAGGGGCTTCCGGCGCCGGACTTGGCATAGCGGAGCCAAAGCTCCCGCTGTTTTGCGGGAAGCCCGGCCGCGGCGGGCGTGGCCAATTCGAGGGTGGTAGAGCTCATGATTTACTCGCTTTGGAAAGAGAGGGAGGATTGAGCGGCTCCGGCCTGGACTGGCGTTCGCGCAGGGCGTCCACCAGGTTTCTCCGCCAAGCGCCACCCCACCAGCGCATGAGGAGGGCGGTCAGATAGGCCGCCAGGCAAGCATGCCAAAGGCAGGCCGGAGCCGAGCTTTCTTCGGCCCAACTGACAAGCAGGCCGATGCCGAATCCCAGCAAGCCACCGATCAACAATAGTAATCTCATAAAAAGTTCAGCCCGGGAACTGCTGAGCAGATACGTTGCCAGCTTGTTTGGCCGGGAATTGCCGGGCAAAAATCATTTCCGACGATGCTTCACAGAGGTCTCCCGGAATATTTTGCCCGGCGCTAAAGTGGCGAATAGAGCAATTTGTGCCCAATACCAGATTCCAAATCTTTCCCCAGCAGGATTCTTCGTCCAAGTGGGTGATGACCATGTCCTCCATCGGCAACACGGCGAAGGCGCGGAATTGGGCCAGCAGAATCGAAATATCGTAGGCCCCGTTCAAAACCAGGTGAACGCGCGTCGAGCCGAATTGTTTGAGCAGAGTGGCCAGCTCTTGCACGGCAGCCGGCTTGCGCCAATCCACTCCGGGCAGGTCAATAAAGCCAATGTCTTCCGCGATGGCTGCGCCGCCGGGCCGCCAGACGCGTTCATTGGGCGCGCCCAAGATTTCACAATAGACACTGAGGGACTCCGCCATGTTCGCGGTGGCGCCATCCAGGCGCCACACTCGCGCCAAACGCCCTTCCATCAGGACGGTTTGGGTCAGCCATTTGCACAGGTAGGTGGTCTTGCCGCACCCGGCCGGGCCAATGAAAACATGGAGGGACTTTGCCGCCACGGGAGAAGGCTTGCGCCAGGAGGCAGCCAGAACCTCTTGCGCACGGTTGATTTCCTCGCCAAGGGACGAAGGCGGATTCTCTCCGTATTGCGCGCGCAGCCGGTCAAGCACCTGCTGGGCATGCAGCGGCAGCAGACCGCTTTTCCGGAGCAACGCCCCGACGCGCCAGTTGCCGTTGTTCAAGCCGGCATCTTCGACCGCCCACGAGGCCGCGGGAATTTCAGGCGCGGGCCGGCTGGCAACCTGTTGTTTGATCTCCGCCAACTCCTGGCGAAACTCCGCCAGCGCCTCGGAAAAGGGGGCGGCTTCGGCAGCGGGCGCTTCCGGCTTGCAGGCCAAAACTTCAATCATCGGCTTCTGCCAGAGCCGGGCCAGGCCGTTGGGCGGGAGCCGCCGCACATTCAAGACCACGGCTTCCGGCCCCAGTTTCGCCCGAATCTGCGCAACGGCCTCCTCTGCTGACGCGGCCATGAAGGAGGTGGGTTCCATAAATAAATGGCGATATTAATCCAGAGACGGGACGATCCCGGCGTTTTGAATCTGCACGCGTGAAGGCACTTCGGCATAGGAGAGCACGGTCAGATCGGCAAAGGTCGTCTCAAAGAAGCGCCGAAAGGCCAGCCGGATTTGCGGAGCGCACATGATGATGGGCGGTTGTCCGGCCGTGAGCAATTGTTGAATCTTCTGCGAGAGCGTATCCACGACGTGACGGGCCAGTTTTGGCTCCATCATCAGGCTGATTTCAGTGGGCGTCTGCTTCACTCCCTGGGCGATCTGTTGCTCAAGGCGGGGATCCAGCGTGATGGCCTGCAAACTCCCGTTGTCCGCCTGGTAAGGCTTGACGATTTGCGAACCCAGGGCCCGCCGCGCATGTTCGGACAATTCGTCGGGGTTTTTTGTCACGCTGGCGTAATCGCTGACCTTTTCCAAAATGCCGGCGAGGTTGCGAATGGAGATGCCTTCGGCCAGGAGATTTTGCAGGACGCGTTGCACCTGGCCGACATTCAGTTGAGCCGGAATCAATTCGGTGACCACGGTCGGGTGGGTCTGCTTCAAATTATCCAGCAGGTTTTGGACGTCCTGGCGGCTGAGAATATTGTGGCAGTTCCGCCTCACCGTTTCGGAGAGATGCGTGACGAGGACGGAAGAAGCGTCCACCACCGTATAACCGCTGATCTCGGCATTCTTGCGTTCCACATCCGTGACCCAAGTGGCTGGCAGCTTGAAAACCGGCTCGACGGTCGGCACGCCCTTGAGCACGGTCTTGCTGTTGGAAGCGTTCATGGCCAGCCAATGGTCCGGCATCAGTTCCCCCTGCGCGACGGGATTTCCCTTCAACAAGAAACGGTATTGGTTAGGCTCCAATTGCAGATTGTCCCGCAGCCGAATCGGCGGCACGATCACCCCCATTTCCTGGGCAAAGGTCTTGCGCACACCCGTCACCCGTTCCAGCATGTCCCCTCCCTTGCGCGCGTCCGCCAGGCTGACAAGTCGAAAACCCAGCTCAATTTGGAGGGCATCGAGGTTAAGCAGCGGTTCGAGTTTGTCGCCCGTGGCGCCGGCCGCGGCCTTGCCCCCGGTTCCGCCGCCCGCCGGCGTTTCCCCGCCCGTTTCGCGGGTCGCCGAGGCTCTCACAAGATTTTCCGCATCTCTCAAGTTATAGGCCAGGAATCCGGTCAGGCTGGCGAGGAAGAAAAACGGAATGATCGGCAGACCCGGCACCAGGCCAAACACGGCCAGCATGACCGTGAGGATGGTCAGCACTCGCGGGTAGGCCAGGAGTTGCCGGGTCAACTCGGTGCCCAGTTCCTCCTTGGCCGCCGCGCGCGTCACCAGAATGCCGGCGGCGGTGGAAGTGATCAGCGCGGGAATTTGCGAAACCAAACCATCCCCGATCGAGAGCAGCGTGAATCGCTGCAAAGCTTCGCTGACGCTCATGCCCTTTTGCATGATGCCGATGGCAAAACCACCCAGCACATTGATCAGCGTGATCAGAATGGCCGCGATGGCGTCGCCGCGCACGAATTTGCTGGCGCCGTCCATCGCCCCGTAAAAATCGGCCTCCTGCTCGATCTTGCGGCGGCGGTGGCGCGCCTCGCTTTCATTGAATCATTCCGGCGTTCAACTCGGCATCAATGGCCAACTGTTTGCCGGGCATCGCGTCCAAAGTGAAACGGGCGGCGACTTCCGCAATGCGCCCCGCGCCCTTGGTAATGACGATGAAATTGATGAGGACGAGGATCAAAAAAATGACGAGGCCGACCACGTAATTGCCGCGCACGACGAAATTGCCGAACGCTTCGATGATGTGTCCGGCATAGCCATCGAGCAGAATCAGCCGCGTGGAAGCAATGTTGAGCGAGAGGCGGAACAGGGTGATGAACAAAAGCAAGGTGGGGAAACCGGTGAAGTCCGCCGGTTCCTTGACATAAAGAATCGAGAGCAAAACGAGGAGGGAAAGCGCTATGCTCGTGGCCAAAAACACATCCAGCAGAAGGGGATGGATGGGCAGGATCATCAGCAGGATGGTCACAAACAGCGCGCCGACCAGCAACACATCGCCGTTCTTGAACAACAGAGCCAGATTGGATTTTTTTGAGTTTGTCTGTGCCATTTGCTTCTCTGTTCAGTTACAAGCTGCGTTCCCGGTAATACCTGTAGGCGTTGACGCGGTAAACCCACGCCAACACTTCGGCCACTGCGGCGTACAACTCAGCAGGAATCTCGCCACCCACCCTGCCATATTTGAACATCAACCGGGCCAGCGGCACATTTTCCACAATGGGCACTTGATGTTGCGCCGCAATTTCACGTATGCGCAGGGCGTTGAGACGGCTGCCTTTGGCCACGATTTTGGGAGCTTTCATGGTCTTCCGGTCGTAGCGCAATGCCACGGCAATATGGGTCGGATTCACCACAACCACGTCAGCCTTAGGCACTTCCGCCAGCATCTTGCGCTTGGCATTTGCGATTTGCTTGCGGCGGCGCTGAGCTTTGACCTGAGGATTTCCTTCGGTGTTCTTTGTCTCTTCCTTGATCTCCTCCTTGGTCATCTTCATGTCCTCGTTGGTGCGCCAGTATTGATAGCCGTAATCCGCCGCTGCCAAAACGACCAGGGCCAGGGCCACCCGGGTAATGAGGCGGAAGGAAGAATCAGCCATAAACCCGGCAATTCTTGCCACGTCCACCGAGGAATGGAATATGGGGTCGGCCAAAATGCTGCGGATGACCCCATACGTCAAACTAATGATGGCCGAGATCTTTAAAATATTGATTCCGGTCGGCACTGCCGAGCGCATGGAAAAAACGCGGCGGAAGCCTTCCACAGGATTCAGGCGCTCCCAGTTCGGTTCCAAAGCTTCGGGGGCGGTGCGAAAACGGGTTTGAATGCCGCCCGCCAACAAGCCCGCCAGCATGGTCGCCACGAGGACCGGCCAAACACAGCTTCCCAACACGAGCGCACCGCGGATGGCGTAGCCCTGCATGGCACTAACGGTCACCGGGGTGTCATGGAGATGGCTGAGCATCGCGACTTGCGTGTTGGCCAGAAGCCGCCATATTTCGCCGCCCGAGAAGGTCAGCGCCGTCAACGCCGCCATCAAGACAAACGCGGTTTGCACCTCCCTGCTGTGCGCGAACTGGCCCTTATTGTGGGCCTTTTCGAGCCGCTTGGGCGTTGCTTGCTCTGTCTTATCTCCAATTTGTTCGCTCACTTGATTCCGTTTCCGCTTTAGCGCGCCCCAAGCATTTGCGCCACGCTGAGCACATCTTCAGGCAGGCGCCGCACATAATTGGCGATGTGCTCGGACATCAGTTGCAGCGTGATGCCAAAGACACTCAAGCCAGCCAGGGTGCGGACGGTAAAGCTCTCGAAAAAGACGTTCATCTGCGGGACGGCGCGGCCCAGCACCGAGAAGACCAGGGTGACGATAAATGAAACCGCCATGACGGGCGCGGCCAGTTGCAAGGCGATGACAAACATCTGGCTGCTGCGCGCCACAATATCGGTCACGCAAACTCCCGATAAATGCGCCCCGCCCACCGGGAGCCAAGCGTAGGTTTTCATAAAACCGACCAGCATCCAGTGATGCAGATCCAAGCTCAACCAAAGCATCGCCGCCAGATAATACAAAATGGAGCCGGGCGCGGTCACTTCCGCTCCGCTCATGGGGTTCATGCTGGGAGGCAGAGTCAAACCGATTTCCGAGGCAATGATTGCGCCGGCAATGTCGAGCGCAAAGAAAATCATGCGGCTGGCAAAGCCGAACAGCAAACCGACCCCCACTTCCATTGACATCAACCCCACCCATCCCCAAAGGTCCTGCGCCTGCGCCAGCCCGCCCGGCAAGGCAGGGCTGACCATGCCCGCCAGCAACGCACCCAGGGCGAGCCGCAACTGCACCGGAAAGTTGGCGGCGGAGAACACGGGAAAGACCGCCAACATGGCGCTGACCCGCAGGAAAACCATCAGCCCGTTGTTGAGCTCGCTCATTTTCCGCTTTATTGCGTCATTTCCGGCATTTTTTGAATGACGGCCGTGGCAAACTCAACCAGGGTGCGCAGCATCCAGGGCATCAAGATGACGAGCAGCGCCACAATGCCGAGCGCCTTGGGCACGAAAGTGAGCGTTTGCTCCTGGATGGAGGTGACGGATTGAAATATGCTGATGGCCAGGCCGATGAGGAGCGCGGTCAACAATATCGGCGCCGCCAGTGTCACCGCCTCGAACATCAGGCTCTTGAGTAATTCCGTGGCAAATTCAGTGTTCATAATAATCAGGCTCCGAAACTTTGGATGATGGAACTGACCACCAAATGCCAGCCATCCACCAAAACAAACAACAGGATTTTCAAAGGAAGCGAGATGGTCTGGGGCGGCATCATCATCATGCCCATGCTCATCAGCACCGTGGCCACAACCAGGTCAATAAGAATGAACGGCACCAGCACCAGGAAACCCATTTGAAAGGCCGTGCGCAGTTCACTGATGATGAAACTGGGGATGACGATTTTCAGCGGCAATTGCTCCGCCGGGATGGGGCCCGTTTTGGCCAGCGCCACGAACAATTCCACGTCCTTGGGCCGGGTCTGCTTCAGCATGAAACTCCGGATGGGGACGGTGGCCCGCTCCAAGGCGACTTCGCCAGTGATTTGTTTGGCGCGGTAAGGCGTCAGCGCCTCCCGGTCAATCCTCTCCCAAACAGGCGACATGATGAAAAAGGTCAGAAAGAGCGACAGACCAATGAGGATTTGATTGGAGGGCGTGCCCTGCAGGGAAAGCGCCGACCGCACAAAAGAAAGCACGATGACGATGCGGGTAAAACAGGTCATCAACAGGATGATCGAGGGGGCCAGGGTCAACAAGGTCATGATCGCCAGGACCTTGATCGCGCCATCCACGTCAGCCGGCTGGCCCAAGCCGTTGAGGCCGATGCTTAAATTAAACGAGCTGGCATTGGTCTGGGCCTGCGCGCCCGCGGCCCCAAAGAATTGGCACAAGATCAGCCCCAACAGCAGCCAGGGTCCGGCCCGCCGGCAATTGGGCCGGCCGCGGGTGGAGCAGGGAACGCTGGCAGGCGGCAGATTCATTGTCTCTGGCTTAGGACGTGTCTCAAGGCCTCGGCAAAACTCAAGTTTGCGGCCGGCGCGGTCTTCTCCGCCTCGCCGGCTGAAGGCAGGTGACTGAGAAGCGTCACCCCGGCGGGCGACGAGGCGACCAACATCCGTTGCTGCTGGTAACCGACCACATAAATGGCCTGGCGCTGCCCCAATGATTTGACTTCAATCAAATTGAGCCTGGCTCCTCCGTTCTTTTGCACGGCGAGGCGCTGCCAATGCCTGAACAACCAAACTCCGCCCAAAAAGAGCGCCACCACCACCACAAAGGCGCCACAGACACGGAAGATCGAAGCGCCGGCATTCGGCAAGGCGCTTGGGAGGGTTGAGGAATGGGTTGCGCCCAACGACTCCGCCGAGACGTCAAGGGCCGCCAAAAACATTGCGGCCAGCCATGCCAATGCGCCGCCCCGCGCAAGGGCCAATGCCTTGATCCGGGTCATGGCGGACTCCAGGATCATGGATTGACTCCAAACAATTCGGTGATTTTGATGCCGTAGGCGTCATCCACCACCACCACTTCACCGCGGGCGATGCGCGTTTGATTTGCGTAGAGGTCCACCGGCGCCTGCGCGGTCTTGTCCAGCTTGACAATTGAACTGACATTGAATTGGAGCACATCGCGCATGGGCAACTGGCAGGAGCCCAGTTCAACCGTAAGCTTGACTTTGACACCAAGCAGAAGTTCGAGGCCGGGAGGGGATTTTTCGGTTGATTCCATAAAATACTGCTTAACGGTTGACTACCTGGGTTAATTCCACCGCCCATTGGCCGGCCAGCGTGCCGGGGCGGCCTTGAAATCTGAGCATATCGGCCACGCGCACGTTGATTTGTTGCGCGCGCTGCAAATCCAATGGCAGAACGTCGCCGACTTTCAGCGAAAGGATTTGGCGGGCGGTCATTTCCAATCCCTCCCATTCCGCCGTCACCGGGACGCAAACGTCATCAAAACAAGTATTCCATTTCCAGGCCGCCGCAGGCGGCGGCGGCGCTGGCGGGGGAGGATTCGTCATTGTTGCAGCGCTCTTGCAAAAGCGACGGATTAACGGGTCCACAGCGGCGTAAGGAAAACCCATTTGGATTTGCCCCCTGCACCCGCCAAAACCCGCTTCCATGGAAACGACCAACATGATTGTTTCCGGCGGGGTGGTTTGGATAACACCGTCATTGCTTTCGTAACCAAGAATGACCGGCTTTAATTCCTTGACGTTGGACCAGCGGCCGCACCATTCATCGAGGAGCAGTTGCACGGATTGCTCCAACAGCACTTTCTCGATTTCTCTCATTTCCTGATCTGTTGGCGGCACGTGGCCGGGACCGCCCATCAGACGGTCCACCATGCACAAGCCGAGTTGGGACGAAATCTCCAGGATGGAAACCCCGCGCAACGGTTCCATTTTAAACAGGGTAAGATGCGCCGGGTGGCCCCAACCTTCCGCCAACTTCTGATAGGCGATGGTCTTGACGCCGGTCAGTTTCAGCGAAAATTCCAAACCCAGGTGCATCGAAAGCCGGGTGGCCGCGCTCTGGACGAACTCCTCCTGATGCGCTCGCAATTTGCGTAATTGCCCGGGGGAAAGGAGCATGGGATTGCGAAAATCATAAATCTGCACGTCCTCTTTTTTGGGCGCGTCAGCCTGCCCGCCAGTTTGGCGGACAGCATTGCCTGCCTCCCCCCCGGAGGCCGAAGCGGTCGTCTGCCCGGCGTCAAGAACGGAGATAAGCGGCTCTTCAAGCTCGGCCATTGGGCTGTCTGGGTTCATGAGGAGGGCCTATTGAATCGCCATTTCGGTGATATAGATTTCCTGCACCAGCGACCCCCCCAAGGCATTGTTGAACACCGTCATCAGTTCAGCCCGAATCACATTGCGCGCCCCCGGCTTTTCCAAGTCAGAAATGGTTTTGCCGCTGAGCGTGCCGGTGGCCAGATCCATAAGCTGGTCCTTGTTTGCTTCGATTTTGCTGGTGAACTCCGGGGTGTTGCCGACCAGAGTCACACTGGTCATCAGGTAACGCGTGCCCATGGTGCCGGCCACGTTGACCAGCATTTTATTCAAACTCACGGTCACTTTGAGCTTGTCAGAGGCGGCTTTGCCTCCGCTTTTGGCCCCTGTGCCGGATTCCGCCGTGGTTTCCTGCGCCACCCCCGGTCTGCCCTGCGCCAGACCACGCTGAAGTTTTGGCAGCAGAACAAAATGGGTGGTGGCATAGGCCAAAGCCGGCATGGCCACCACGGCCACTGCCAGCGGAAGCCAGGCTTTGAGGCCCCCGCCGCTTGCCGGGGGCGCGTTTGCCTTGTCCTCGGCTGATTTGCCGTTGTCCGGGGCTTTCGTTTCTTCGCGACTGCCACGGGAGGATTCCAGGGAGTTGCTGGCCATAAAAGCTCAAGGGCTAACTCTGCTTCATTTGCACCAGAGTTTGCAGCACTTCATTGCTCGTCGAGATGATCTTTGAATTCGCCTCGAAAGCGCGCTGGGCGGTGATCAAGTTCGCCATCTCATTGGAGAGATCCACGTTGGAAGATTCCAATGCTCCCGCTTTAATAGTGCCAAGACCGTTGCTTCCAGGGGCTACGCCTGTGGTGGTGGTGGGCCCGGCGTTGGCCATGTTGGAGTAAAGGTTGTTGCCTTGACTGACCAGCATTTGGGGGTCAGCAAAATCCTGCAACACAACCTGGCCGGCCACAGCGGTGGTGCCGTCGGCTAGTGTCATGGTAATGACGCCCTGGGAATCAATGGTATAAGAAGTCATGGGGTTGTTGGCGGTGGGGCTGATGATCTGGAGGTTACCTGGGTTTGAACCCGTGTTAGTGGTGGTATTATAGGTGGTATAGCCCTGCACATAGTCACCATTGGCTGTGACCAGATAGCCGGCGGAATTCACGCTGAATGTACCGTCTTGCGTGACGTACGGGGTGTTGCTGGTCGTGGGGTCCACGACCATGAAAAAGCCGTTGCCGTTGCCCGAGACGGCGAGATGGCTGGCAACCCCGTCGTTGGTGAGTCCTCCCGCAGTCCAATTATTGCTGATGCTGGAGATATCGACCCCCGTGCCGACCTGTACCGCGGGCGTGGTAGCGCCGGCCCCTTGCAGCGTGTTGCTGAAGGCGTCGGCAAAATTCACCTCTCCTGCCTTGAAAGCCGTGGTGTTGATGTTGGCGATGTTGTTGCCGATCACGTCCATTTCTTGTTGGAAGTTTTCGAGTCCGCTGACTCCTGCACTTAAGGAACTTAGCATAATTTTTAGTGAGTTAGAGTTTTCTTGTTGAGTTAAGGCTTACTTGTTGTGGCGGGAGCAGTTGCTCCGGCCGTTGTTGCTGCGGTGGATTGAGTCGGCGAAATGGATAAGATCTGGCTCAGCGCATATAGTTGGCCGTTGACCTGAATCTCCGGCGAGCCGGAGGACATGTCCACCGCGGTCACGACACCCGAGGTCTCCTGGTTGCCATTGGTTGCCGACTCCACGCTCACGGTGGCGCCAATCAGGGCACTGGCCTGCATTGTTGACATGGAGCCGGCCATGGTCGTGGCTTCCTGCAACGAGCTGAACTGGGCCAGTTGCGCGGCAAAGTCGGTGTCGCTCTCCGGGTTAAGCGGGTCCTGCGAGGTCATTTGCGTGACGAGCAATTTCAAAAAGTCGGCTTGATTCAAAGTTGAGTTGGCGCCGGCGGTTGAGCTTGAGCTGGCAGTAGTGGCGGAGGCTGACATAATTTTTCAGGCCCAGGATTCCCAGCCTTGCCGGGAAGCGGTTCCGGGTGTTGCTTTGTTTGTTACGGGAAAGGTTTTGACAGTGGTGGCCGTTGGCAAATCCCGCTGCGCATCGCGGCTGTGTCGTTGGGGATTTTGCGACGATTGATTGAAAAGCGACGCGGACGCGGTATCGGAAGCGGAATCAGAAGCCGGCGTCCGCGGCGAAGCTCTGTTT
The DNA here is from genome assembly GCA_963825315.1 of uncultured Verrucomicrobiae bacterium. GTDB lineage: Bacteria > Verrucomicrobiota > Verrucomicrobiia > Limisphaerales > Palsa-1400 > DASRLE01. The sequence goes on from CAWGST010000001.1 coordinate 120,989, forward strand.
TCCAGTGGCAGCAATTGGACATTCTGCCGCGCGAGCGACTCCTGCAAATCTTTCCAATGGTTCTCCAAGCCCGCCACGGCGCCCCGCTCCCAACGAACGGACGCTTCGATTTGGCCGTTGTGGTTGGTTAATTGCAAGCTGAGCTCGGTGTGCGGGTCCAGCTTGAGCGAAACAGCAAGGTTGTTGGCGCCGGATTGACGTATCATTACCACTTGCTGATTCACCAAGTGCCCCACACGTTCAGCCTGGATTGCGGAGTGATCGACGGATTGAGCGGCCCCCGTTCCTTTGCCCATATCCACATTCCACTCGCTTGCTTTGGCCGGCCAATTCATGACCAGGGCGGAGTCAATCGAGTCTGGCTTGTGTCCGGAATGATCGGAATCTGATCCAACCATCAAGTCGTTCGCCGACTTGGTGGAAAGGTCATCTTTAAAAGGCGCAGTCGGCACTTTTTGCGCAGTAGGCCCGGCAATTTCATTCTTTTCCGTTCCAAACTTCATTCGTTGGCTACTCAAAGCACCCCCTGTGCCATCGACGGGACCCACGGAAACAAATGCCACCGGTGGGGTAATCGCAATCTGTGCCCCAACCGGTTGTTGGGGAGACCCGGCAGGTTCTGCCCAGTGGGCTGCTGGTTCCGTTGTCGAAGCCGATGTTTCTGCCGGACGTGGATCAATCGTTTTCGGGACTGGTCCAGGTACTCTCAGGTTTGCTGTCCGATGAAGAAGGCAACACCACGGGCGCCGCGCCATGTTCCGAAGCGATTTTAAAATCTACTGCCTGCGTGGATGCCGGTTTGCGGAATTCACCGGCGGCAATCTGCGGTTGATCCGCCACGGCCGTGAGCTTGCTGGATACGGAAGCATCCTTGTCAGCCGCCTTGTCCGGCGGGTGGGCGGGAGGCTCTGGCGTTTCCGTCGGGAACGCATTGCTGTCTGAGGTTTCTGTCAAGGGCCTGGCATCGCCTCCTTGGATAGGCGGCGTAATTTTAAAATTTACCGCCCGAGTGGATGCCGGTCTGCGGAATTCCCCGGCGGCAACCTGCGGTTGAGCCGCCATGGCCACAAGCGTGCTTGCCATGGATGCATCGATGTCAGCCGCCTTGACCGGCGGGCCAACGAAGGATTTTGGTCTTTCCGTCGGCGACGCCTCGTTGTCTGAGATCTCTGTTAAGGGCCTGGCCTCAACCCCTTGGATAGCCGGCGCAATTTTTAAATCCACCGCCTGAGTGGTGGCGGGTTTGTGAAAATCCCCGGCGGCAATCCGCGGCACTTTGCCCGGTGGGTGGGCAAGGGGTTTTGGCGTTTCCGTCGGGGACGCATCATTGTCGGAGATTTCTGTCAAGGGCCTGGCCTTGCCTCCCTGGCCAGCCGACGCATTTTTAAAATTCGCCGCCTGAGTGGATGCTGATTTGTGAAATTCCCCGGCGGCAATCCGCGGCGCTTTTCCCGGCGGGTTGGCGAGGGGATTTGGCGTTTCCGTCGGGGACACACCATTGTCGGAGGTTTCTGTTAAGGGCCTGGCCTTGCCTCCTGGGACAACCGACGCATTTTTAGAATTCGCCGCCTGAGTGGATGCTAATTTGTGGAATTCCCCGGTGACAATTCGCGGCGCTTTTCCCGGTGGGTTGGCAAGGGGTTTTGGCGTTTCCATCGGGGACGCATCATTGTCGGAGGTTTCTGTTAAGGGCCTGGCCTTGCCTCCTGGGACAACCGACGCATTTTTAAAATTCGCCGCCTGAGTAGATGCTGGTTTGTGAAAATCCCCGGCGGCAATTCGCGGCGCTTTTCCCGGTGGGTTGGCAAGGGGTTTTGGCGTTTCCATCGGGGATGCATCATTGTCTAAGGTTTCTGTTAAGGGCCTGGCCTCAACTGCTTGGACAGCCGGCGCAATTTTTAAATTCACCGCCTGAGTGGTGGCTGGTTTGTGGAATTCCCCGGTGACAATTCGCGGCGCTTTTCCCGGTGGGTTGGCAAGGGCTTTTGGCGTTTCCATCGGGGACGCATCATTGTCAGAGATTTCTGTTAAAGACAGGGCCTTGCCTCCTTGCCCAACCAACGCATTTTTAAAACTCGCTGCCTGAGTGGATGCCGATTTGCGAGATTCCCCGGCGGCAATCCGCGGTTGGGCCATCACAGCCATGAGCGTGCTGGACATGGAAACATCGATGTCACCCGCCTTGCCCGACGGGTTGGCGGGAAGTTTTGGCGTTTCCGCCAGGGACGCATTGCTGTCTGAAGTCTTTGCTTCGCCGGGCGGCTTGGGAAAACGATCACAACGCACTTGTGACATCACGCTAAGAAAACTCTCCGTGGCCGCGGGCAACGCGGCGGATTGATCCGGGGTTAAGGGCCGGGCCTCGCCACCTGGCAGAGCCGGAGTGGGAAGCGCCAAGAGGGCAGATTGAGTCATCATTTTGCAGTGTTGTTGCGGAATGAGGCCAGCCGAAGGCGATCGGAAAGAAGGGCCGCGCGTTTGGCTTGCGGCTGGCCTTTCTTGGCCAACGCCTCCCAAATGGCGGCGGTTTCCATGTCTTTCATAAAGACCATGATCTTGATGATCGAGGTGTCATCCATTTCCTCCAAAACCTTGGCGGCGTTCGCAGGATCCATGTCCGCATAAACTTTGGCCAGCTTCTTCAAATTTGCCGTTTCTTCCTCGCTAATCCGCAGCACATTCTGATCAAAATCCAATTGCAATTGACGCACGGATTGCGTGACCAGATTCAGTTCCGAGCGTTCCGCCTGCAAACGCAGCGACAGATCGTTGAGTTCCTGCTCCTTTTTCCCGAGAGACTTTTTTTCCGCCTTGAGTTCGGCGATGAGTTGGTCAGCCTCGGGGCTGGTAAAATTCCAGGAAGGCCCGTTGTGCTTTTCGCGGGCGGCGGCGGATTCCGTCAGGGTGGGGGACGACGGAAGCGCGGGAGTTTTCCAAAACGCCACGGTGGCGCCCAGATAGACGACGACGCTGACCAGCGTCGTCATCCAAGGTGAGGTGAGTAATTTTATCATAACGGAGTTTCCGCCGACTTCCAGGCGAGAATGGAGTTGCCCCGGCGGCCGGCCAGGTCATCCAGGAATTTTTGTTCGCCGCGGGCCTGCTCGCGCCGGTGGCGGGCCTTTTGTTTGTCAAAACATTTGTCCACGACCTCCCGCTGCTGGCGCGCCAGGAGCATGCCCTGCAAAGCCGCGTTCACCCGCCGTTCCGCAGTCTCCAGCGCCAGAGCGCATTCATTCCTGCGTTGAGCCAGCGACCGCTGGTAAGCATGGGCCTGGGCCGCTTCCGCCGCCGCGCATCCGCCAGCCAATCGGTCGCGCCATTCCTGCCAGCACGCGCTCAACTCACGCTCCACCGCTTCCAGCCCGTCCACCGCCTGGCGGCGGACGATCAAGCTTTGCGCATATTGCTCCATGGCCTTCTGCTCCTGGCGCTGGCGCAGTGTGCCAAGAGCTTCCAAGGTGAAGTGAAATGATTTCATGCGCGCCTAGCCGGTTTTCTTTCCAGCGCCGGCGCCTGATTTTTCAGGCATGGGCGCGGCCATGGTTTGTTCCAACAACGACCAGCTTTGAGGGATGGAGCAGCCCTGCTCCACCGGCTGGCACAAGAATGATTTCAGGGGCTCATGCAAATGAACGCTTAAATCGATGGCCGGATTGGTCCCGGGGGGATAAGCGCCGATGTTAATCAAATCCTGGTTCTTGCGATGCGTGGCCATGGCCTGGCGGGCGCGCGAAGTCAGTTGTTGCTGGTCCGGCGTGCTCAAATCCCGCGTCAAACGGCTGACGCTTTCCAGCACATCAATCGCCGGATAATGGTTTTGGGTGGCCAGCTCGCGCGTCAGGACGATGTGGCCATCCAGAATCGAACGGACGGCATCGGCTATGGGATCGTTCATGTCATCGGCTTCCACGAGCACGGCGAAGAGTCCGGTGATGGAGCCTTGCTCCCCTGCGCCGGCGCGTTCCAACAATTGCGGCAGCAGCGAAAAGACGGAAGGCGTGTAGCCCCGCGTCGTGGGCGGTTCGCCGACGGCCAGGCCAATCTCCCGTTGGGCCATGGCGAAGCGCGTGACGGAATCCATCATCAACAAAACATTCTGGCCGGCATCGCGAAAATGTTCGGCGATGGCCATGGCCACAAACGCGCCTTTCAAGCGCGCGATGGCCGGCTGGTTGGAGGTGGCGACCACCACCACGGACTTGCGCCGGCCGACTTCATCCAAATCCTTCTCGAGAAATTCGCGCACCTCGCGTCCGCGTTCGCCAATCAGCGCGATCACATTCACGTCCGCCTCCGCCTGGCTGGCAATCATGCCCAGCAGGGTTGATTTGCCGACACCGCTGCCGGCAAAGATGCCGAGCCGCTGGCCGCGCCCGCAAGGGGTGAAGGTGTCAATCGCCTTGATGCCGGTGCGAAAGGCCTGCTGGATGCGCTGGCGTTTCAGCGGGTGCGGCGGGGGCTGGTTTAAATTAATGGCGGCCCCGGCTTCGATTGGCCCCTTGTCATCCAATGGATTGCCCAACCCGTCGATCACGCGGCCTTTCAGTGCTTCGCCCACCGGAACCTGCAAGGGGGCGCCCAGCGCAATCACTTCGCTGCCGGGATGAATGCCACGAAGTTCCCCCAGCGGCATGAGCAGAACGTGATGATTTCTGAATCCAACCACTTCGGCCAGCGTAGAGCCGTCGTGGCGCGCGGATTCTATCCGGCACATTTCACCGACGGCGACCAAAGGCCCTTCCGATTCGATGACCAGGCCAATGAGCTGAACCACCCGCCCGTGATTGCGGACGACCTGGGTTGTCTGCACCCGGCGCAGCAGGTCTTCCACCCGGTTGGTGCATAATGGTTTGCCGCGCGCGATCATGAGAGCAGATTTTTTTTGAGCAGGTCAAATTTGGCTTCGCGCCGGGCATCCACCGTTCCGAAACGGGTCTCGACCAGGCAGCCGCCGCGGCTGACTTCGACCGAACTGAGAAAGCGAAAATCATTCGGAGCCTGGGCCGAACCCAGCAAAGGAGAACCGGCCTTTTGCAATAATTCCAAGTCGGCCGGGTGCAGGCGGACGGTGACCTGGGCCGAGCTTTCCACATGGGTCAGCGCGTCGCGCACGGCGGCCTCCATCATCGGCACGGAAATGGGCATGTCCGACACAAGTTTTCGCGCCACCTCAAGGGCGAGCGAGACCATCATGTTTTCGGTGTCGCGGACGACCTGCGGGACGGCCTGGCGAAGGGAGTTGAGCGTGCCGTTCAGCAGTTCGTGCAATTCAGCGCGTTGTTTGAGCAGTTGCCCGCTCAAAGCTTTTTCCCCTTCGATGCGGCCCTGCTCATAGCCAGCCTGCCATGCTTCCCGACGCGAGGCATCCATCGGGGGCATCATGGGCGGCAGGCCGACCGGAACTGCGTCGTGCAAGGGGGCGGGCAGGGTGATGGTTTGAGACCAGGAGCTCATGGCGAAAAGCCTAGTTATTGGGTTTGGTGCGGGTCATCCATGAGCGGACCGCCTGGGTCATGTTGGCCGGGTTCTCGCGGATCAATTGATTCAATACCTCAACCGTGACCATGCCGGAGCCGGGAGCGCCGGGCTTGCCGTAATGTCCGTTGCCGTTGCCGTGGCCGTTGCCGATGGGAACTCCGAGCGGGATGTCATCCACTTTGGTGTTCTTCAACATGCGCCAGAACATGAAAAGGATGCCGATGGCCAGCGCGGGATAAACCAGCTTTGGCGCGAGTTCGATCCACAACTGCCGTTTATCCTGCTGCTCAAATTGCTGCGTTACTTCGGTCGCTGTCTGATCGTTGAACGGCATTTCCTCCAGGGTGATCTCGTCCTTGCGGCTGGGGTCGCCATTTTCCTGGATGCCGAGGGCGCTTTTCACGATGCTTTTGATGTCATCCAGTTCCTTGGGCGTTCGCGGCAGGGCTTTGCGGTCCGCGCCTTTGCCTTCAAACCGTTGCGCGATGAAGACCGCGCTGGAAATGCGCTTCACCCCGCCGGCGGCCTGGAGCATGTTGCTGGTGATCTTGTTGATTTCGTAGGTGCTGGTGGTGACTTTCTTTTTGGTGCGGCTGCTGTTGACCGGAAGGGCGGCGGAAGGCGCGTTGCTGGCGCCTTCGGCAGCGACGTTGTTGGCGGCCATGCCCGGAGCGCCCCCGGCTGCGGCGGCAGTGTCCGAATCGGTGTCTTCATCATTGATGGTGCTGCTGCGGGCGACCTGGCCGTCGGGGTCATATTTCTCTTCGGTGCGCGTAATGGTGTCCCAATTGAGATCGACAGAGACGCGCACGACGGCCTGGTCGGGACCAAGCACCTTCTCCAACATGCCTTCGGCTTTCTTGGTCAGATATTGTTCGAAATTGCGGCGGGCGGTGAGCTGGTTGCCGGACAAACCGGCGACGGAATCATTCTCCTGATTTTCCGAGAGGACGTTGCCCTGGTTGTCCACCACGGAAACATTGTTGGCCTGCAAGCCTTCCACGCTGTTGGCCACCAGAAAGCGAATCGAGTTGATGGCCGACGCAGGCAATTGGCCGTTGCCCTTGACGCGGACAAAGACGGAGGCGGTGGGTTTGCGCAGGCTGTCGGACAGCAGCCGGTTCTCAGGCATGACGATCATGACGCGGGCGGACTCGACCTGATCGAGCTGGCTGATGGTGCGGGCCAGTTCGCCTTGAATGGCACGGGCATAGTTGGCGCGCTGAACGAAATCGGAGACACCGAAACTGGCCTTGTCGAAGATCTCAAAGCCGACCCCTTCACCGCGGGGAATGCCCTTGCCGGCCATTTGCATCCGGAGCTGGTAGACTTTGTCCGATGGCACGAGAATGGAGCCGCCGCCGCGGCCGATTTGATAGGGGACCTTGGATTCATCGAGCGCGGCGATGACTTTGGCGGCCTCGCCTTCGTCCAGTTTGCCGTAGAGGAGGGTGTAATCCACGCGACTGGACCAGAAAGCCACGGCGGTCAGGCCGGCCAACACTATGACCGTGGCGGCGAGGACGCTGATGCGCTGGTTCAGGCCGAGTTGTTGCCAGATGGCGGCGAGTTGCCGGGCGATTTGAGAGAGGTTTTTATTCATGAAACAAGAGCGCCGGCATCAAAGGCCGGAGATGGCAAATGGAGTTTGGGCTGTTAAGGAAATTGGGTTGTGAATCATATCTGCATCCGCATGAGTTCCTGGTAGGAATCCAGAAGTTTGTTGCGCACCTCGACCATCATTTGAAAGGAAACACTGGCTTCCTCCATCGAGATCATGGCCTGGTGCAGGGAGACGTTCTTGCCGCTCATCAAACCGGCAATGGCGTCGCCGGCGGCGATCTGTTTGGCGTTGACCTCCCCCACGAATTCGCCGAGCAGATTTTGAAACGAACCGCCGGATTGAGCAGCGGTCACGGATTGGGGAGCAACGTCGGAATTGAGCTTCTGTAAATCCTGCGCCGAAATGGACGGCACGATGCCGTTCTGCGCCGCGTCGCTCAACGGGCTGCTCATCTGCGGGCCAGCCATCATTTTTATTGCTGAAAGAGCGTCCATGGGTGCGGAGAATGGCTATCAGTGTTTGCCGATCGAAAGATCTTGCAGGGCCATGCTGCGGGCATTCCTGACCACGGCGATGTTGGCTTCGTAGGCGCGCGAACTGGCAATCATGTCCACCATCTCTTCGTGGATGTTGATGTCGGGCATGGCGACCATGCCCTGGGCGTTGGCGTCCGGGTGCGAGGGATTATAGACCATGCGGGGCGGGCGGGTGTCCTTGGCAATGCGAACGATCTGGGTGGTTTGCGGGACCGAACCGCTGCTGTCGGAGTTTTGTTGCGCGCTCAGAACGGATTCAAACACGACTTGCTGGCGCTGATAGGGCTTTCCATCGAGACCTTTCGTGGTGTTGATGTTGGCAATGTTTTCGGAGATCACGTCCATGCGAATCCGTTCGGCGTCCAAGGCCGAGGCGGTGCTATCGATGCCTGAAAGGAGTTGGATCATATTTTAATTAGCTTTTGCCGGTGATAGCCAGGCGCATCTTCGTGAGCGCAGCGCTGACCAACTGGGTTTCGAGCGAGTGTTCCACCATGTTTTGATTGAGTTTCAACATTTCGGTTTCCAACTGGACGGTGTTTCCATCACTGCGCCCGGAAATGGCTTGATTATCCACGGCCAACTCCGGTTGCAGACCAGTGATTTGCGCGGCATCCCGGCTGGCAACAGCCTGGCTCAACTGGCTTTCAAAAGACGGGGAAACATCCAGGCGCTTGTAATTGGGCGTTTCGACGTTGGCAATATTGCTGGCAATGGCTTCATGGCGCAGGACATTGACGTCCAGCATCTTTTTTGCAGCCACATAGTTTGAATCGCCGAATAATGCATCAATCATAGCAATAAACCTTCCGAGTTTCAGCAGTCGCTATGCCAGCGTGAAAAAGGCCCAAAAACAGTGTTTTAGAAGGATTGCAGGCGGTTGAACGGGAAATTATTGCCCTTTGCCGCAGAACCGACAGGCAGGAATGACCCAACCTTGCCTTTCAGTTTGCAATGCTTTGATTTTCTCATGTTTTGATTTTCTCAAGACAAAAGAACCGTGAAATTTTCCCGCTTTTTATCCGCCAAATGATCACAACCAATTGTCAGTAAGGTGTTTACCAACCCGTCACACGAGTGTCTGAGGGATTTGGACTGATGGGGCTCGTTTAACCGATTGAGCAGCAAAGGCTTGTGAATAACGCAGGGAAAGCGCCGCCGCTACCTCGTCTATGACCCAATCCGGCGTCGAAGTGCCGGCGGTGATGCCGACCGTCTCAACCCCGGCGAACCATTCTGCGCGCAAGTCGGCCGATTGTTGCACATGATGCACCCGCGCGCAAAATCGGCCGCAAGTCGCCGCCAATTCGCGCGTGTTGTTGCTATGCGCTCCGCCAATCACAATCACCACCTCCGATTGCCGCGCCAGCTCAATCGCGGCGGCCTGCCTCTGCTTGGTCGGCTGACAAACTGTGTCCACCACCCGCATCTCGGAACGCGGAAAACGGCGGCACATTATTTCCACCAGATGCCGGACTCTTTCCAGGGGCTGGGTCGTTTGCGCGGCGATGCCGAAGCGGGGCCGCTCCGCCAGCCCGCGCGCATCCGCATCGGTCAGCACGACGTCGAACTCCGCGAGGTCCTCGGTCAGCCCGCGCACTTCCACGTGCCCGCGCTGCCCCACAATCACCGGATGGAAACCGTCCTGCACAAGTTTTTTGACAGCGCGGTGAGCGTAATGGACCAGCGGACACGTCGCTTGCAGCACGCGCCGCCCGCTCTGTGCCAGCGCTTGCAAGGCCCTGTCGGACGCGCCATGCGCCGTGATCATCACCGCCGGAGTCGCGGCCTTGGCGGCCTGATTTTCGATGCGGATGCCCCGGTCACGAAGATCGGCCAGCACGGCTTCGTTGTGGACCAACTCCCCCAGAATGGTCAGCGGCTCCTCGCGGGCCTGCCCGATGGCCAGGGCGATGGCATCCCGCACTCCAAAACACATACCGAGATGGGCGGCACGAATGATTTTCATGGCATTAACTTTGCACTACAAAGTAATGAGACGGCGCTGTGGCAAAAATGTTCAATCATCGGCAAATTATTTGGGGCCGCGGGCTTCCCGCACGATTTGCTCCAGCAAATCAATGTAGGCCGCAAACGCTTTGCGGCCGGCGGGGGTGAGCCTGCAAGTGGTCAGAGGCCGCTGATGGCGATAGGATTTGGTGAGCGCGACAAAGCCGGCTTCCTGGAGGGTTTTCAGATGCATGCTGAGATTACCGTCCGTCATTTTGAACGTGTCGCGCATCTCGGTGAAGGACATCTCCGTCGCGGCGGCGAGCAGGGACATGATGGGAAGGCGCCCTTTTTCGTGAATGACACGGTCAATCTGAAGGAACGGTTTCGGGTTCACGAAGCATTCCCGCCTTTTTCGGTAAAGTGGAGGTAAAGCCCGCAGGCCAGGTGCGCTCCGCCGAATACTCCCCCCATGAGCCAATTAACGGTCTGATTCGACAGCCAAAAACCATCTTTGGCGCCAATAATGATGGCCGCGAAAACCACAACTCCCCCCAAGACAAATCCCCAGCCGAACAGTTTAAAACCCCGCGGCATAAAGAATCCGGCGGAGTGCATGGCAAATCCATAAAACACCATCCAGGCGGGCATCAACAGCAAGACGGCATTGACGGCCTCCCAGTGCAGGAACACAAATGGAAGCCCGGCCACAGCCCCCGCGAAAAATGCCGGTGCCACCGCTTGCGTCACGCGCCGCATCGGCGGCAACCAAAAACTCTCCGCGTCTTTGAGCGCCTGGCGTCGAATCATCCAACACGCTTCCAGCAGACAAACCGCCGCCACGCCCATCCAATAGCCGACATTCGGCAGCGCCGGCGTCAAATTCAAAAAAGCGCCGAGCGCGCCCGCCGCCAGTCCGGTCACTCCGACCACCACCATCACCGGCCCCATGGCGCGGCGATACACGGCCGTGCGCTCCATCAAAGTGCGAATCGTTTGCAGATTATCCAAGGCCCAATCCGTTTGCATGGGCCAAACTTTGCATGGCAAAGCGATTGATGTCAAGCCCTTTCCTGGAATTTTTTCGATGCGGCTTTTGCGTCCGCATTTTTCCCTTGACGCCAATCACTTTGTATTGCAAAGTCTAAATAGTTTTGGCGCAAAGATCCAAACAATCTGCACTGATAGTCAAAAATACAAAACAAAAAGGAAAATATGCCACATCAAACTTGGTTCAACATGATTAGTTTCCACGCTCTGGTCCTCTTTTTTCCCGTCGCGATGGTCGTCCTTTGGCGCCGTCCGAATCTATGGCCCCAACTCCTGATGATCTTTCTTGGAGTCATCACCGGCCTGTTAAGCCTCCACGCCGAGGACATGGGGTTCCCGGTTCTTTTGCTGCTTGTCTTCGCGTTCTTCGGCGGGTTTGTCCAACCGGAGCGGGCCTGGCTTTGTGGCTGTTTGGTGGCGATGTGGGTTCCCGTGACCGAGGCGGCGGCACACGCGGCTGGCGTCACTCAAGGATCGCCCTACGCCATTTTGAATTCACTGGTTGCCTTTATTCCGGCGTTCCTCGGCGCTTACTTGGGCGTTTTCATCCACCACGTTTCAAAAACCGGCCAAGCGGATCCCCGGTGACTTGGCAAATTTCCCAAGAATCGTTCATTGTTGTGATTGAGGATTTGACACCAGATAAGCGGTCAAAGATGCCTGCGCTACCTGCCGCCTCTGACGCCGGAATTATTCAGGTGCCCTACCATGTTTTTACTTCTCAATTCTGCGTTCTTAATTTTTAATTTCCCGGAATGGCTGAAACCGTAACAAAACGCCTGTTTGTCGCAATCTTCCCGCCGGCTCACGTCGTCACAAGCCTGCAAGCTGCGGTGGCGGGTGTGGCAAAGGGTGTCCCGGCGCGCGCGATTCGATGGACCCGGCCCGATCAAGTCCATCTCACGTTGAATTTTCTCGGGGCAATTGCCATCGCGCGCATCCCTGAAATCGGATCCGCTTTGGAGGCGGCCTGCAAAGGACATCGGCAACACAGGGTTCGCGTGGCGGGGTTGGGATGTTTTCCGAATCGGAACCGGCCGCAAATCATCTGGGCCGGTTTGACGGGCGATTTGCGGCCCTTGGAAAGCCTGAAAAAGGCGATTGACGCCCGTTTGCCGGCCAGCGGTTGCGTTGGCGAGGACCGTCCATTCCACCCCCATCTGACGATCGGCCGCGCACGGGAATTGAATGCAGCGGGACGGAGAGAGGTGGCGGAGGCTTTGGCCAGGGAACAGGAGCGCGACTTTGGGGAGTGGCAGGTCGGAAGCATTGATCTCATGCAGAGCGTGCTTTCCCCGCAAGGGGCGGCTTATGGAACAGTGCAATCCATCCTGCTGGAGAATTGATGGCCCGCGCCTTATTGGCTGCCGGACGATTTGACGTAGAACAGGCCGGCCAGGATAGTCTTATCTTTGTCCGGCAGGGAGAGAAAGATTTTTCCGGGAATCCAATTGTGGGAAGGATTGCCCAGTTCCAGTCGCATGGCGTAGCCGGAGGTGAAGGTCTTTTGCACCGGCGCAAAGCGAGCGTTCGGTTGCCAGCGTTTGACCACCTGCGGCGTGCCTTTGCCCCTGGTTTCCCTGGAAATGCTCCAGGTGCGGCCCAATACGGTTTCGCCGGCGTTCGCGCTCAGGTAAATGAAAAAGCCGGGGTCGTCCGCATTGTCGCCCTGGCGCAAGCTCAAGACAACCGCACCGCTGGACGATTGGAGGCTCGCGACCTGGATGACGAAGTTCGTGCCGGAAATGGCACCGTTGGCGCGTCCCTCGGGGATCTTCGCGGCTTGGAGGTCCAGGGTCCATTCGGCCGGGAGGACCGGCAACTTTTCAGCCGGATTGGGCGGCGGGGTGTTCGGTTGCGAGAGCATGCCGGCGGCGGAGCTTCCGCGGCGCTTCATGACGCGGTTGGGATTGTTGAGGCCCATGGCGTCCGGCTCGGTCCTGTCAAGCACCTCATAGAGCTTGGCGATGTGGACCAGGTCGCCGCCGCCGGAATTGGCGGCGATTTGGCGCTGTTTCTCGTTGAAATGCTTTTGGAAGGCATCGGCCCAGCCCAGCCCGAAATAATACAAGACGCCCAAGGCGATCACGCCGCCCGCGATGGCGGCGAGTTTTTTGGCGGAGTAACCCGAGGGCTGCGCGCTGCGGCGAACGGTGGCACGCACCTGGGGCCGGGGCGCGGCCGGCAGCGGCGCGGCAGGCGACACCGGGGAGGCGAGTTCGGGAATGATCATTATTGCATGGCAGCCCGGGCAAGGCAGCCGCTGGCCGCTCCAGCGTTCATCGCATTGGATAGACTGGCCGCAGAGGGGACAGGAGAATTTGAATTCAGCCATATAACAATTGATTGATGGATGCTGTAAAGCATTTTCAGGAAACCGTCAATCCACCATTCTTGTGCCAGCCGGAGCAAGCGATGGCATGAATGGAGAAGGTCAGGCCATGCTCTGGCGGCGGTACAGCTCGGCCACGAAATGAGGGCGCTGGCGGTTGACGGAAGGCAGTTCGCGCGCGGGAACAAGGCCGCGGCGCAGGAGACTCTGCTCGTTTTCACGGTCAAGAATAATGATTTTCATGGTCAGGTCCTGGTTCCGCCGCAACAACAGGCCGATTTCAGGATGCCGGGCGCGTTCTTCCCTGCTGAACTGCTGCCACTTCACCCGATGCCGCCGCAGGGCATCCAATGACTGGTTGAGGGAGGGAAGGAGCTTTTTCCTGAGTTGATGGAACTCGAAAAGGGAGGGGTTGTCCGGACGGCGCAGCGCCTGGCCCTCACGTTCGAGGCCCTGGAGAAGTTCGTGGCAAAGCGCGAGGCGGGCCTTTAGTTCGTCGCTGATTTCCTGGGGCAAGCTCATGGCGTGGCGGTGTGTGATGCGTTCGTGCCCTGGTTGAGCACAAACGACTGCTGGGTTATTTTGGCTTTTTGCATCCAATCGATATAATCCTTGCGCCATTTGGCCATCTCGAACAAGGAAAGGAGGCTGGGTGTGGAGGTGGCGTCGGTTAATTCCTTTTGGCGGTCCATGATGCGGAGATAGGTGTCAGTGGCTTTTTGCCATTGTTGGAGTTGCTCGTAAATCAGGGCGGTTTGGTACCAGGCGGGCAGTTGCCAGGCGGGGGACTTATCCAGTTCGGCCAGGGTGAGATAAATCTGGAGGGCGCTCAAGTAATCGCCCTCCTTGTAGAGTTGATTGGCGATCTCGTTCCCGGCGCGCTGCTGCCAATAGGTCCAGGCTTCGGGATTTTTGCGGACATTGTCCTCCTGGGATTGGAGGAGGAGGAGAACCTGCTTCATGGAGTCGTTGTTGCGCCCGAGCTTTTTGAGGGAGGAGGCGAGGAAGAAGCGGACTTCGGGCACTTCGGCGGCGTTTGCATAAAGGCCGAGAAAAACTTGGGCTTGGGCGATCGTTTCCGCGTTGTTGGTGGAGTAGGAGAGCGAGCGGACGAGTTTGTACTGAGTTTGAATTTGATCCAGTTCGGGATTGGCCGACTTGAGCAGGCGGCTGAAGAAGTCGGACGCCTCCTCGTATTTTCCCTCCTGATAATAGGTGTCAGCAATCTCGATCTGAGCTTGCAGGACGAGCTTTTTGTAATAATCCATGTTTTCCAATTTCAATTTGAGGGCGGTGGACATAACGGAGTAGAATTTGGAAATGGCCAGGGAGTTCACGCCCATCTGGCGATAGATGAGTCCCTGGCGCAATAAGACTTCCGGCGCACTGGGGTCATCAGAATAGTTATGGAGATACTGGCCGAAAATCTGTTCCGCGAGGACGAGTTTATTGTCGTCCTGCGCCACCAGGGCGAGTTCGAAGAGGGCCAGGCGCTTGATTTCGGCCGGGGCATCGGCCGTCAAAAGCCCGCTGAGGGTTTGAGCCGCCAGGGCTGTGCTCTTTTGGCGTCGTTGGTCCCTGCCCAAATCGAGTTGGAGTTGCAACTTTTGCAGGCCGTCAGGTTCGGCAGCGGCCCTGGCTGGAACAGTGCCGGGGGTGGGGAGCAGACCCAGGCCGGGAGCGGGAGTCGAATCGGTTGGGGAAGAGGCGGAAGGGGCGTTGGAAGGCACAAGGTCACCCGCCCAGAGGCGGCAGCAACTTGCGCCGCAGACGAGCAGGAGCGAAAGGCCGGACCTATGGATCAAAGATCGCATCATGGATCGGTTTCGTAAGTGGCGCGGCTGGGAGGCGGCTCCACAGCTTTAGGCGGATTGAAATCCAGCGGGGCGGCGACAGAAGGGGCGTTGTTGGTGGATTTGGTGAAATATTTAAGCAACATCTGGGGAGAAACCACAGCCTCGGGCGGCGAGGATTCCGCCGGCGGCTGCGCCAGGATGCCGGCGGGCGGTTCCGGCGCGGAGGGCGCCGGCAGGAGCGGGCGCGACGGCGGCGCCTTTTGGGCTTGGAAAACAACGGGCGCGGGTTGCGGCGCCGGCACAGGAACGGGCAAAACAACCCGGTTGGTGAAAATGCGAGGCGCCGGGGAAAAGCGCAAGGGAGCCGGACCCACCAGCGGCAGCCAGCCCGGGCCAGGCGAAGCGGCGTCCGCCACGCTCAGAGCAGCGATGAGGACAAAGGACAAACCTTGCCAGTGCCGGAACAGGCATTGCTTCATGGGTCTGATCTCATTGTTTCTCAAAACAGCTATCCGGAGGTGTATCGGAGGTTTGGGGAGCGAACTTTAATCATGCGGGGCGCTCAAGTTCCGCCGGGTTTTTGACGATCAGTGAAAGATGACGACCGCAGTCAATTCCACACGCGCCCCATGTCCGCGGCTGGACAGGCGGCAAATTGAGAGCCGGCTGAGAAGCTGCCCTTGCCTGCCGTCGCTGGCCAGCATCGAGAATGCGTTGAAGGCATTGCTGGGGTCCGACCAGAGGTACACGTCGCAAATAGCAGAGATCATCCGGCGCGATCCGAGCCTGACGGCGCGGTTATTGCGGCTGGTCAATTCGGTCCATTATGGGATTTCCAAGCCGGTGAGAAACATTGAGGAGGCGGTCTTTTACCTTGGCATGAGACAGATTCGGCAACTGGCGATGGTGACGCCGATTATCGAGGATTTTCAAATCCTGGCGGGCCACACCCGGCTGGAGTGGCGGGGATTCTGGCACCATTGCATTGGCACGGCCTTGATGACGCGGGAGGTCATTGACCTTGTTCAATCACAGCAGGCGGACAGTGATTATGTGGCGGGATTGATCCATGACGTGGGCAAGATCGCGATGGCTTCGGCCTTTCCCGAGCATTTCGCGGAAGTGTATATTCACCGAACCGAAGCCGAAATGGATTTGATGGAACTTGAGCGGGAAGTATTGGGCATGGACCACGCGGAATTGGGGGCGATTTACCTGCAGAAACAGGCGTTGCCCGGGATGTTCGTGGAAATAGTGCAGTATCATCATCAACCGGAACTGGCGCCGACGCATGGCCTTGTGGCCGCGGCAGTGCAAGTGGCGGATTTGCTGGTGCAACAGGGGAAGATCGGCTACAGCGGCCGCCTGCCTCCAAAGGACCCGGAGTTGTGGCGCAAAGCCACGGGTTGGAAGATGCTCTTTGCCCACCAGACCGAGGACGAAAACGCCCTCAGCCTGGCCAGTCTTAAACACACTTTGGAACGCATGCCGGCCACGCTGGAAGGGTTGGTCTGAGAAATTCGATTATTGACTCATTTTAATTCGGGACCGGCCCTAACAATAAACCAGCAGCGATTGCGAAATGGGGTTGATGCGGTTGTGATTGATAAGTTTGTCAATATAAGGGCCCGTCAACCGTTGCCCGTCGGGGATCAGCAGTATCCCGCTGACCGTGTAGATGCCCTGGGCGAGCACCATGCCGGGGCGCAGATCCGAGAGCAAAACCTCCCGTTGTTTCCCCGGCACCACGGCCTTGGGCAAAGTGCTCAGGAAAGCCCTGACGGCCTCCGGATCGAAGGCCGAATTGGAGCCTGCGCTGATCCTGTCCGCCGCGGGCTGGCCGGGGAAATCGCTCTCCGCATAGGCCACGGCCACCGCCAGCAACCGCGCCAGCCACGGGATATTCTGCCCGTTGAGCTGGTCGGGATAACCGCCGCCGTCAAAACGCTCATGGTGCGCCCGGATGGTGGGGCCGACCTCTTTGAGATGATGGGCAAAGCCGGCCAACTCAGCGCCGAGGATGGGATGATGCTCCACCAACGCGCGCTCGGCGGCGCTCAGGGCGGCGGGCGATTCTTCCCAGCGTTTGATCAGCCGCCGCGGAACGCCCACCAAACCAATATCGTGAATCCAGGCGCTGATTTCCAACGTTTGCCGGTCTTCTGACGGCAGGTCAATGCCTTTGGCCATGGTGGAGCAAAGAACAAAGACGCGGCGGGCCTGGCTGCCCAACGTGGGATAAAACGTCTGCATCGTTTGCACGCAAAGCTCCACCGATTGGCGGAAATTTTCCTCCTGCGCCGCGGTCAATACCTCGAGTTGCTTGTTTTGCCCGGCCACCATGGCGACCTGCAAAGCGAGGGCGCGATTGGTCCTGGTCAACTCCTCGTTCATGGCCAGCGTCTCGGCGCGCAGCCGGGCGTTGCTGCAAATCAATTCATGGCGCTGGACGGCGTTTTTGACCGTGGCCAGCAATTCCTCGCGCAGCCAGGGCTTGACCACAAAACGGTAAATCTCCCCCTTGTTGATGGCATCGATCACCGTGCCCAAACTCAGGACCCCCGTGATAAGTATGCGCGTGGCATCGGGTTGGATTTGCTTGACCTGCCCGAGGAATTCCAAACCGGTGACCAGCGGCATGTGCTGATCGCTGATCACCACCGAAAACTGCTGTTCTTGCAGGACGCTCACCGCATGCACCGCATGCGGCGATGTCACCACCTGGTAGCCTTCGCGCGACAAGATCTCGCGCAAGGTTGTCAGGACAAGCTCTTCATCGTCAACAATCAGTATCGGGTGAGCCGCCTCGTTAAAAACATTTTGTTCCGCTGGCATGGTAAACTATTGGCGTTCAACCCCACAGTCCTTCCCCTCTTGCCGGCATATCGGTCTGGGACAACCCGGGGCTGGGGAGCAAATCAATCCAGGACGGTTTCTGAAGCCGCCCGGCCATCAAGAATAGGAATGCCATGCCGTGGGTGGTTGCGGACGGACATACGAACGCTGGATTCTCCGCAAATTCCGGTCCGCCTGGTCGAGCGATTCCTGCCGCGCCCGCGCCCGGCGCAATTGGGCGGTCAGCGCCGCGCCGTTGCGCGTGAGCAAAGAAATGATCCGGCCCACCTCGGTGCGAAAAGGCCCGGGGGCGGGGTTGCCGGGCCGGCGGCCGCATCCGCTTCGGCGCAGGTCCGCGCGGCTTCGATGAGTGACTTTCGCAGGGCGGCCTTCCGGGCCTGAATTCGCCTGACGGCGGGCCAGAGGGCTGCTTGAATCGCCGCGCCTTCCGCCCGGGTCAACTGCAGCCATTGCTCCAAAATTCCGGCGAGTTCTTTTCGCGCGCTCATGGCAAATCAACCGAAGTGAAGGTCCGTTCCCGCCGGCAGGGAAGCCAAATCCCCGCCCGTCCCCTGCCCGCGGCGCAACATTTCCGCCCAACTTTCCCGCAGATCGCGCAAGTGCTGGATGACTTCTTCGATCGGCGGTTTATTCTTTTTGAGGTTCGCCTCCTGGAGGCGGCGATAGAAATAGGTGTAGAGCCGCCGAAAATTTGCGGCAATTTCGCCTCCTTTCTTCATGTCCAGCCTGGCATTCATCTCGTGGATGATGGCCTGCGCGCGCTGGATATTATTGTTGACTGTCAGATTGAATTCCAACGGATCAGAATAATTGAATCCCGCCAGCCCCCTTTCCAAAAAACTGATGGCGCCATCGTAAAGCATCAAAACCAGATGCGGGGGAGAGGCCGTCTGGGTGCTCACTTTGCGATACGATTGCCACGGGTCATTGCGTTGAGTCATGGGTGAAGTATTGATTTAATCTTGATTGAATTGCAGTTGTCTGGCCAGAAAACCGGAAAGCTTCTTGACCGCATCGCCCGATGGGTAATTGCCGTTATTGATTAACTCCAGGCCGCGGGCCACGGCTTCCGGGCGGGTGTCGGATGTGTTTTTTAACGCCGTCTCCAAGGCGGTTGAGCCGGCAAAAGAGTCGCTCTCCGCAACCGGTTTTGCCCCGGTCGCGGAACGCGCGGCTGGAATCAGGCCGTTGACGGCCCCCGAGCTCAAATTGGCATCAATTTCCATAACTTTCAGCGTGTTTCGACTTTCTCCAGTCGAACATCGTTCCCCCTTCTTTATCGGCCATCCTTCCAAATAACTTTAGCCGCCTTTAGCGGCTTGGAGCCGATCTGCCGGGCAAAGTCTCCAAAAGAGCGGCCAGCGTGTACTGGCCAAACCGGGCCGGCGAACTCAAGATGGTGGAGGCGTCCGCCGAGGGCGCCTCATTGCGGAGATGTTGCCCATAATAATCCCTGGCCGCATTGGACACTCCCGGCTCTCCGGCGTCCAGCACTTCATCGGCGGACCATAGAATTCTGTCTTTCATCTCCTGCACAGACACGGGGCCGGGCGGCGGATTGGCCACCAGGCTGAATTTCCACCCCACCGCCAAAGGCTGATAGGGCTGATAGCGGGTCAATTGGCAAAATAAGATCGCATCACAGCCGGTGGCATCGCCCACGCGCCCAAAAAAATCCGCCGGCAACGGCTCGTCTGTTCTCCATCCGGTCCTGCCCGTCCATTGTCTCAATTGCTCGGGCGAAACTGGAATGACTTCAAACCGTTTGCACTTCTCGAGTTCGGCGTAGAGGAGCGGCTCGAGGGTTTCCACGCCGGCCTTCAAAAATGCCGTGGAACCGGGGGTGATGAGCGGCAACACGGCAACGCGCTTGATTTGAGGAGGAAGCGAATTGGTCCGGCGATAGACGTTGGTGGGCCGATAGCGGGGACCCATATCCTGAACCGCATTCGGGAAGGGCGGCAGGACGTGGCAGCCGACGGACAGGACAGCGGTCATAACGCAGCAGAACAACCAGAGCTTTAAAGCGCGCTCTCTCCGCCCAAGTTTAAACCAGACTTTTATCATGATGTGGAATACTTCAACCTGAAGACGAAGATGAGGATGAGGACAGACCTGATCCAACCGCGGTGGGCGCGGATTGGTCGCTGGCGCTCGAGCTGTTAAAATAGTCGTTCAAATACTGCTTCTCCGTGTTGATGCTGTTAATGGCGGTTTCCATGGCGGCAAACTCATTGTCCAGTGTCGTTTGGTCATTCGCGATCTTCGCCTGCAGAGTGCTGATGCTGGCGGCCATGGCCTTGGCCTCACTGGTCATGTTGGATTCATCGGTGGCCAGGACGCCATTGGAGCCGGTAACGTTGGTGAGATAGGATCCCAGAGTCGTGGCCAGGCCGGTGGTGGAATTAGTGAACAAATTCTGAACTGCGCTCAGATTGTTGGCCAGCGCGCTGTCCAGTGTCGTGGTGTCGGAAAGCGACAGGGTGTTATCCGTTCCATTGGACGTTATGCCCAGATCGTTCAGGTTCTCGACCCCCGTGGCCCCGCCCGAAGGCGTGGCATCAACCATCTGCCGCAAAGTGGTCATGATGTTTTCGACATCCATGTTGCCGGTGAACAGTCCGGGCGTGACAGTGCCCGTGGCACTGGTGGTGGAGGTGGTTTGGCTGCTGATGTAGTTTTGGACGGCATTGTAGTCCGTCACAAAAGAACTGATCGCCGAAGAAATGGTCGAGGTGTCACTGTTGACAGAGATGGTGGTGGAACCAACGCCCAAAGCAGTGATGGACAATCCGGTTATGCCGGAGGATCCCGCATCAACGGTGTTGGATTGGCTGGTCAATGTGCCCCCACCGTTGATGCTATACTGAAGATTGTTCCCCGCTTTCAAAGTTCCGGTTGACAGGCCGGTCGCCGCCAAAAAATTGCCATGCCCTGCCACGTCCTGGAGCGAGATGCCCACATTCCCCGCGGTTTTATCGGTAAGTTCGAAACGGTTGTTGAGCGGGTCGTAAGTCGCTGTGACTCCCGCGGCGGAATTGTTAATCCGCTGCAAGACGTCCGTTACGCTGTCGCTTGAGGCATCGTAATTGATCTGCACTCCGTTGATGAGGAATTCGCCGTCCCCCGAGCCGCCATCGTTGAGCGGGATGGAGAGGTTCGCCTCATCCAGGTTGTTGCTCAAATTGACACCGCCCAAGGCGGCGGCGCTGGTCACGGTGGCGGCGCCATTGTTATAGAGTTCCGCGGACTGTAGAAAATTGCTGGTGTCCGTGTCGCTGCCCAGAGTAATGGCACTGCTGCTGGACAACTTGATCTCGTCGCCCGAGCCATTATTCAAGGGAATATAACTGCCGGTGACCGCGCCAGCCGCGCCGTTCGGGCCGTTCCCGGTGGCGGCATAAATCTTGTCAAAAACGGATTGCAAAGTATCGCTGGTGGCAATCGTGATGGTCTGGCCGTTGACCGTAAAAGTGCCGGCGGTGACGGGGTTGGCGAAACCGGCGCTGCTCAAGACCAGGCTGGAAACATCGTTGGTGGGGCTTAGCGGGGCGCTGGCGGTGGATCCTTGCTGCACGGCATCACTGGCCAGTTGGGTGACTTTGAAGGTATAACTGCCCAGGGCAGTGCCGGAGGCGGCGGTGGCGCTGGCGACTGAGGAATTGGAAAGCGTGGCCGTCCGCGAGTTAAAAAAAACCGGGTTGCCCAGGGTGGTGGCGTCCTTGTTCAGAGTGGTTAAATCAGTTCCGATGGTTTGATAGGCGGTTTTCTTGTTCTCATCGGCTGTCTCCTCGGTATTCATCTGCGTCTCGGGGGCGGCCTCCACGGTGAGCATTTCGTTGACGATGGATGTCCAGTTAATGCCGGAAGCCAGGCCGGAAAGCGCCAGGGCGCTGGCTGTGGAAGAACTGCTGCTTGCTGACATGGACCTGTTCTCTTTCTTTTACTGCATTAAAAACTGCATCAAGCCGATTCCACCCGGAATCGGCGAAATTTGGGCGGCGCGAACGCCGCCCGAGTTAGATTACTGAATCAGTGACTCTTCCTCTTATAAGTTCTGGATGAGTTTCAATACGTTTTGCGGATCTTGATTCGCCTGCGCCAGCATCGCCGCGCCTGATTGCACGAGAATCTGAGACTTGGCGAATTTGGTGCTCTCCGTCGCCACATCCACATCGCTGATCTGGCTGTTGGCGGCGGTGAGGTTGGTGGACAGCACGCTCAGCGCCTGGCTGGTGTACTGCAGGCGCTCTTCATTCGCGCCCACGCCGGCACGGTCGGTGCCCAATTGCGCGATTGCTGCCGTCACATCCGCCAGGGCCGTGCCCGCGGTGGTGCTGGAGGTGAAGCTTGCCCCAGCCGCAGTGGCGTAGAGTCCTGCGCCCAAGGCAACGCCGTTCATCGTGTAGGAGCCGCTAGGGCCGCCGTCGCCATCGGTGGTCACCGAT
The DNA here is from genome assembly GCA_963825315.1 of uncultured Verrucomicrobiae bacterium. Taxonomy (GTDB): domain Bacteria; phylum Verrucomicrobiota; class Verrucomicrobiia; order Limisphaerales; family Palsa-1400; genus DASRLE01. Next base: position 143,002 of record CAWGST010000001.1, read on the forward strand.
AAGCCCGCGTCACTGAAAAGGCTCACGCCGTTGAAGGTCTTCGATGCCGTATTGGTGATGTAAGCGCCCAGGGCAGTGAACTCCGAATTGTAGTCTGCCAATTGGGAACTCGAGATGGTGCCGTCCTGCGCTTCGACGGCCAACGCGGCCATTTGATCGAGCGCCGAACCGACCTGTTGCAGATACCCATCCTGGGTTTGCAAGAACGAGATGGCGTTGCTGATGTTGGCGTTGGCCGCTGTGGTCTGGCCGATTTCCGCGTTGAGGCTGATGGATTCCGCCAAACCGGCGGGATTATCAGACGCATTCACGAGTTGTGAGCCTGTGGAGAGCCGCGCCAGTGATGCATTGAGCGCGCTGTTTGACTGATTGAGGTCATTGGCGGCGTTGAGCGCCGCGATGTTTGTATTGATTACCATAAACTAACTCTTTCCATCGAGTCACCCCTTACGGGGAGTTTTTACTGTACGGCGATCCGTGCCATGTGGTGAATTTCGATTGCGGGCGTCACCAGTTTTCCCCATTGGCCTTTAGTGGCTGCCAATCGCCATTATTGAATGTGGTATCGGCAGGATGGCGGGATACTTTAGCCATTTCGGATGGTAATTGCTTTTTGCAAGCCCCCAAAGTATTTCCGGCCTGCTGCCGATCACTTCTGGCGATGTGGTTTTCTTACTGCATTAAAAACTGCTTCAAGCCGATTCCACCCGGAATCGCAAAACTCGGGCGGCGCGAACGCCGCCCGAGTTAGATTACCGAATCAGTGCCCCATCCTCTTACAAGTTCTGGATGAGTTTCAACACGTTTTGCGGATTTTGATTTGCCTGCGCCAACATCGCCGTGCCTGATTGCACGAGAATCTGATTCTTGGCGAATTTGGTGCTTTCCGACGCCACATCCACATCGCTGATCTGGCTGTTGGCGGCGGTGAGGTTGGTGGACAGCACACTCAGCGCCTGGCTGGTGTACTGCAGGCGCTCTTCATTCGCGCCCACGCCGGCACGATCGGTGCCCAATTGCGAGATCGCTGCCGTCACATCCGCCAGGGCCGTGGCCGCGGTGGTGCTGGTCGTGAAGGTGGCGCCAGCCGCAGTGGCGTAGAGTCCTGCGCCCAGGGCAACGCCGTTCATCGAGTAGGAACCGTTGGTGCCGCCATCGCCATCTGTGGTCACCGACAAGCCTGACGAAGTGAAAAGGCTCACGCCGTTGAAGGTCTTCGATGCCGTATTCGTGATGTAAGCGCCCAGGGCAGTGAACTCCGAATTGTAGTCTGCCAATTGGGAACTCGAGATGGTGCCGTCCTGCGCTTCAACAGCCAACGAAGCCATTTGATCGAGCGCCGAACCGACCTGTTGCAGATACCCATCCTGGGTTTGCAGGAACGAGATGGCGTTGCTGACGTTGTTGTTGGCCGCATTGGTCTGGCCGATTTCCGCGTTGAGGCTGATGGATTCCGCCAAACCGGCGGGATTATCAGACGCATTCACGAGTTGCGAGCCTGTGGAGAGCCGCGCCAGTGATGCATTGAGCGCGCTGTTTGACTGATTGAGGTCATTGGCGGCGTTGAGCGCCGAGATGTTTGTATTTATTACCATAACTAACTCTTTTCCTTGAGTCACCCCTTACGGGGAGTTTTTACTGCACGGCAATCCTTGCCATGTGGTGAATTTCGATTGCGGGCTTCACCAGTTTTCCCCATTGGCCCTTTGTGGCTGCCAATCGCCATTGTAGTTGGGCTATCGGCAGGACGGCGGGATACTTTACCATTTCGGATGACAATTATTTTTCGCAATCCCCTAAAGTGTTCCCGGCACGCTGCCGATTATATTATATTGCTTACGGCGATGTGGCACATGGGGTCTTAAATAGTGCGGCACAAGCGGAGCAGATCGTCGTTGCGCTTCCGCCATTCCGTCAACTGTCGCGCGAGGGCTTGCCTCACGCGCCTGACATTTTTTTCAGCAGCGCGGCGGCCGGCTCGTAACCTTGCGCGGCGGCGGCTTCAAAACAACGCCGCGCCCCCGCGCTATTTCCAAACACCTGGTAAAAAACGCCGAGATTGTAATTCGCCAGAAACGTGCCGGAGCCGCGCACGCTTCTGCCCGGGAACCCTGTTTCTCCCGCCCTCAACGACGACGCCGGAAGCGCGCCTGAGCCGGGCGCGCTTCCGCGTCTTTCCGCTTCGCCCAGCGCAAGACATCGCCGAAAACTCTGTTCAATCTTCGGCAATTCGGAAACGTATTTCGCCGGATTGCTCCGAATCAGGTTCATGAAAAACAAACCGCGAACGAGAAAAAAATCCGGGAAGCCGCCAAGATATTTTTCCGCCCTTGCGACCACTTCAATTCCCGCCTCGAATTTTTTCAATTCAATGATCGTGTAAAGAAAATCCACCGCGATATTTGGCGCCGACGGATCGCCGGGCTTCACCCGCGCGAACGCTCTTTGCAGGCAGCCGAAGGCCTGTTCCGGCTGGCCGATGGAATTGTGTTCGACGGCCAGTTGAAAAAGAAAATACAGGTTGTCCGGATCGCGCTTCAATTCCGCCTCGAGCAACTTCATGTTGCGGCCCGCTTTTGGAGTTTCAAGATACCCGTCGTGCCACAATTCGCCGCGCAGATGCGCGCGCGGCAGGGGCGAAATCAGTTGCTCGTGAATGTGTCCTTTGAAATGCGCGCCGCGGGGAAACAGCCGTGAAACAAAACACTGCGAGCGAAACGTTTGATTGTGGCGCCGGAAATCACTCACGATTTTCAAGCGGCCCACCGCCGGTTTGCCGCGCACGAATGCGGGAATTTCCCCGGCAAGATCTTCGCCCGCCCACTCGTCCGCGTCCAAAACGAGAATCCAATCGCCCGCGGTTTGAGCGATGGCGAAATTTCTGGCCGCGGCAAAATCGTCCACCCAATCGAAATTCGAGATTTTCGCCCCGAATTCCCGGGCAATTTTTGTCGTGTCATCCGTCGAGCCGGTGTCGGCGACGACCATTTCGTCCACGATTCCTTTTACGCTTTGCAGACAGCGCGCCAGACAGCGCGATTCGTTCTTGACGATCATCGCCAGCGACAACTTTGGATGTGGGACAGCCACCTGGCAATAATCCACGAACATTGGTAAAATGCAACGCGCACATTCGCCTCATCAGCGATAAATCCGGACGGCGCAAGGTCCAACAATGCGAATCCGACAGAATGGAAACTGGAAAAATCACCCGTTATTTAACCGCCTGCTAAAGTATTTGCGGCATAATGCCGATGCCTTCGGGCGAAGTTAATGACGGAAGATATTTTATGAATGTGACCGCTGTTTCCTCCATGGCCAGGCGCAGCCAGGATTTTACCACGCTGCAAAGCACCCTTCAAGCAGGCAACCTTGCAGGCGCGCAGAGCGCGTTTGCAGCCTTCCTGCAGGATGTCCAGAAAACCGCGCAGACGGCGGGGCCGGCCAGTCTGTTTGGCCCGGGCACGCAGACGAGCAAGGATTTGCAGAGCTTGGGCAGCGCTTTGAAGTCCGCCGACCTGACTGGCGCGCAAAAGGCGTTTGCCACTTTGGAGCAGGATATTCAAATCGCCGGGCAGTCCCGCAACGGCCTGCCCACCGCCCATGTCCATCGTCCTTTCACCCACTCCGAGATCGCAAATAATGGCGTGGAAGTCCTTAAGACCGCGGCCCAGGGCGGCGTCACGGCGCAATCCGTCGGCAGCATCCTCAACCTGAAAGCCTGAGAGTTTTCACTGGATACGTTGACCCGTGTTTTCTCACAAAGTTAATGGGCAGGTCGAGTTGCAGCTGATTCAGCATCCGCACTGCCGGGAACTTTTCAAGGTCATGGATGCCAATCGAAAACACTTGCAACCGTGGCATCCGTGGATTGATCTCATCCGGTCCACGGCGGACCTGGACCGCTTCATCACCGGATGGCTGCAACAACTTTCCCAAAACCGGGGATTCCATGCCGGCATCTGGCATGAAGGAGAACTCTGCGGCGTGATCAACCATTTGAACATTGATTGGTTGAATCGCTCGACCGTGTTGAGCTATTGGCTGGATGAAGCCCACCAAGGCCGGGGCATCATGACGGCCGCTTGCCGGGCATTTGTATCGCACGCGTTCAATACGCTTAAATTGAACCGTGTCACCATCGAGTGCGCGAGCAGGAACATCCGCAGTCGCGGGATTCCTGAACGTCTCGGCTTCAAGTTTGAGGGCGTCATTCGCGGGGCAGAATGGCTGCATGACCGCTTCGCGGACCACGCCATATATGGCCTCTTAAAGGGAGATCAGCCCCATGGAGATTCGATGAGCGTTATGGAATTCCCTTTGGCGGCGCCAGGCGCCGGCCCGCCCATGGTTCCGGCTGAGAGCCTGAATTAAACAGGTCAAGCCGCTTCAGCGATGGCGGGAGCCTTTCATCGTATGCGGCTGAGGGAATACGGCGGGATATTCCGCCACGGCGCGTCAAAGGTAAGAAAGCCACGCGGAACGGCGCCTCTGTTTCAGGCGCGCAAACCACCGGCAAACCGGATACAGCGCCAGCACAATGCCAATCCACACCAGATAGACGACTCCCAGGTTAAAACCGGCGTTCGGCGGCACTGGAATGGGCGCGCGCCCGAGGCCGGGTTGGGGGCCGTAGAGCCAATCTGCCCGCCCGAAACGGAGCAAATTCACCGCCACCGCCAGGCCGCGAATCAGCGGCAAGTGAACCAGGAAATAAAACAATGGCACCTGGCCAAAGACCCGCAACGGCCCCAACCACCCCGGCCTTTTCCAGTCAAACAGCGCCAGCAATAGCAGCGCCGGCCCAAGCGTCATCAGCAGGAAGTTGAGCGATGGCGGGTACTTCTGGCAGTTCACAAAAGACAACAAGGTAAACATCGGGTCCTTTTGTTCCGACCACGGCTTGGGGTCACCGTAAGCGTTGTTCATGCGCAGCGCCACGAAAAGCACCGTCAGCGTCACGCCCAGGCCAATCATCCACTTCCTGCGTCCGGCCTCATCCTGCCTCAACACCATCCCGAACCCATAGCCCGCCGCCATCACGCCAATCCAAGGGACCAGTGGATAGGTGATGGCCCAAGTCACCCCGGCCGGAAATTCAAAGGATCCGCCCGCGTGCAGGATGCGCCACCAACCCGCCCAGGCCCCGAAGCTCTCCGGCGTCACAGGGTCAAACAGGTTGTGCAGGGCGATCATCCCCACGCCGAAAGCCGTCACCGCCCAGACCGGCAGCCAGACCAAAGCCGCCAGCGCCACCATCGACCACCCGATGGCCCACATCACGATGCCGGGAAACCAATGGAGCGAAATGTTGAAAGTCCACGCGCACCAGTTCAGGTAAGTCAATTCGAGAAACACAAGCCACAACCCGCGGGTGAGCAGATACCACGACAGCTCGCCGGTTGTTTTGCCGCGCGCCTTGTAGAGAAAGGCGCCCGTCCCCGCCAGAAAGAAGAAAACGGGCGCGCACAAGTGGGTGGCCCAACGCGTCAGCGCCAGCGCCGGGAAGGTCCGGCTCAAATCCAGGGGGTAATAGGGGACGTTGGTAAACATCCCCCGCGTATGGTCGAGCGCCATAAGTACCATGACAAACCCGCGCAGCAAATCCACCGACTCCAGCCGCTGGCGCGCATCAGTGATGTCGGGTGGACTGCTGGCGGATTTCACTTATTTTCGGAACTTTTCCTGCTCTTGAGCATAAGCGCAGTCCTCTTGCGGGGCAAGACGGAAATCTTCCAATGAGAAACAGAAATTCGACCACGGATATGGCGCAAAAGAAGGTTGGTTGCCGCCTGATTTGCTGTTTTAGGCCCTTTGGCAACCCTCCAGGCAATGAAATAATCTTCAATAATTCGATTTTGATATAACATGCTTATTATGAATACTTTACGTGCGTAAAAATTGCCATTTTTGAGATTTTTTTGCGTCTTTCCTTTGACAGAAAACCACTGAATATGTATCCTAAATCGAGGCGGTCTTCCGGTTCTTGGAGTTTTGACTCAAAAGAGCAACCAAAACAGGAGAAGTGTCCGCATTTGTTTATTAAATTGCCGCGGACAGTTTCCGCGGGGTTATTAATGAACCTTAACACCGAATTGGTGTCCGATTATTATGTTGAGAAAGCGAATCATCCGGGTCAATGGCAGAAGAAACGTTCCTAATTCCTTGCCCAGGAAACGGGGGATTAAAGAGGCGCGCTTTACCCTGCAAACCCCAATCAAAGGCGAATCCAAGTCCAAAAACGGGGGGGGGCACCCTTCCAATGGGGGGCTTCAACCGCCACAACCTGCCGCACCCGTTGTCGCCGCGTCGCCCGACGCCATTACAACCGATTCTCCCATTATCGTTGAAAAGATCAAAGAGTTGCTCCGCCTCGCGCAGGACCAGGGTTATGTCACCTATGACGACATCAATGACGCGATCCCGGATGAAATTGTTTCCCCGGAGCTTTTGGACACCATTTATTCCAAGCTGCGCGGCTTTGAAGTCGAGATCGTTGAAGCGCCCGACCTGGAGCGCCCCAAGGCGCCCGAACCGGAAGAAGAAGTGGAGGAGAGCCGCCTGGATATCCTGGACGATCCCGTGCAAATGTATCTGCGCCAGATGGGCAAAGTCCCTTTGCTCACCCGCGAACAGGAAGTGGAGATTTGCAAACGAATCGAAGAAGGCGAAACCGAGGCGCGCCGCATTTTGTTTGGATTCGGTTTTACAGGCAAGGAACACATCGCGCTGGCCGAGAAGCTGCTCTCCGAGCCGCCCCGCGAACGCTTTGACCGGGTCATTGTTGATAAGAAAGTGGAAAGCCGCGCCAGTCATTTGACCATCCTGCGGCGGCTGGTCCGGCGCGCGCGCGACCTGGATCAAAAACTCGACAAAGCTTACGAGCAATGCCGCCCGTCCGGCGCCAAGCCCGCGCCCCCGCGCTTCCTGAAGAATTTTCAGCGCCTGCACAACGCGCTCCAGGCCTGTTTTCCGAAATTCTATTACAAGCCCAAAGTGGCCGAGGAAATCATGCTCGTTTCGGACAATGCCGCCGACCAGCTTCAAACCGCTCTTCGCTCCATCGGGGAGTTGGAGAAGCGCCGCAAGTCCACGTCCAAAACCGCCCAATTGGCCGCCGAACACGCCAAACTGGCCGCGCTGGAAAAATTTGTCCGCATGCCGCACCGCCAGTTTCTGGCCGACCACAGCGCCATGAAAAAGGCCGCCACCCGGGCCGATGACGCCAAATGCGAAATGGCCGCCGCCAATTTGCGCCTGGTCATCTCCATCGCCAAAAAGCACACCAATCGCGGCCTCTCCTTTCTGGACCTCATCCAGGAAGGCAACATGGGCCTGATGAAAGGCGTCGAAAAATTCGAATATCAACGCGGCTACAAATTCTCCACCTACGCCATCTGGTGGATTCGCCAGGCCATTACCCGCGCCGTGGCCGACCAGGCCCGCACCGTCCGCATTCCGGTCCACATGATCGAGGTCATTAACCGCCTCATGCGCGTGCAGAAGCGCCTCATGCAGGAATTGGGCCGCGAAGCCGAGCCGGAGGAAATCGCCGACGAATTGAATCTTCCCGTCGAACGCGTCCGCGCCATCCTCAAAATGGCCCAGCAATCCGTTTCCCTCCAGGCCCCCGTGGGCGACGGCGATGACGCCAGCGTGGGAGATTTCATCGAAGACAAAAAGGCGGCCAATCCATCGGACGTGACCAGTTACAGTTTGCTCAAGGACACTTTGAGCGACGTTCTGGCCACCTTGACCGAGCGCGAGCGCAAGATTGTCGAAATGCGTTTCGGCCTGGTGGACGGCTATGAACGGACCCTGGAAGAAATTGGCCGGCAATACAACGTGACGCGCGAGCGCATTCGCCAGATCGAAGCCAAGGCCTTGCGCAAAATGCGGCACCCCACCCGCCTGCGCCATTTGCAGGGCTTCCTCGAAAGCGAGGAAACCGTGTTGCAATAATTTGTCCATGTTGGCGGCGCTCTCTCCGGGCGCCGCCAATTTTTTTAAAGATGATAAGTCAAGTATATCTTTAACATCCACGGCGACGCCAACTGATTGCCCACAAAGTCCTGGAAAACGGGCAACTCGACGTCTGCATATAAGCTCACCGGATGCCTATCGATCTCGACCCCCGGGGAGAGGAGGATACGCTGGTAGCCGGAGGCTCTCCCGGTGCCCGGGTCGCTGTAGAGCCCGCCTGCGGCGTAGTTGCCGCCGTCACTGGTCCGTACGGATGCGATGACCTGCGCCAGCGGCGTGATCGTCAGATTGTGAAAAGTCCACCCCTTGTAGTAGATTCCGGCAGCCGCATCGACTTCGATGCCTGGCCGGTATTGGTCTTGGGTTAGCACCGGCACATCCGCCAGCGCCTGCGCGAACCAAGTCCAGCCATTGCCAAGGCTCAGGCGGTGGCGATGGAAGCCGCCGAGGAGAAAATCAGTGCTCCCCGTCCCTAGTTCACTGTCTCGATCAATATCGCCATAGGCATCCTCATGAGTGAAACTTCCGGTCGGCAATTTGACACCAAAAGTCAGGCCGCTGGACATATCCTCGGAAAACCCGGTGTAGATGCCCTCGATCCGAACATCGCCGAAACCGCTCCAGTTCAGGCCTACTACTTGACTGCCAGTGGCTCCGCCAGTCGTCCTGAAATACCGGTTGTCGAACGGCACTTCGACCTGAAAGCCCCAATTGCGATTCAACATTTGCTGATAACCAACGGTGATAAACGACGTCCGGATCTCCTGGTCGCCATTATTTGCGGCGGCGCGGCCGGTGTTGGACCAATTTTGGGCCTGATCTTGGTAGTCGTACTCAATGAAGGCCATTCCGCCCGCATCGTGCGGAAACATTGAGCTAGTACCCACGTCAAAAACCCCGCATCCACAGGCACACGCCCGGCCAACGCTGGGCGCCAAAACCACCACTACACCGATAATAACAGACATTACAATATTTCTTCATAACTTTCTTCGGATTTGAGAAAGGCCAAAGGCCCTTCAATTAATTTGAAAACACCGGGAATCCCGGCAACCGGACACACGCCCGGCGCCATTTACTGCGTGCTGAACTATCCGAAGAATGGCCGGGGAGGCTGCAGAAGCGGCGTGTCGGTTCGGCTAACCGTCAGGAGTGGGACAGGAAAAGTCGGGGCCGGCAATGGCGGAAAATCAAAGGCCAACGCATGTCCGGCGAAAAGATCGATCTTCTTGACAACTTGTTGCGCCTCGGGCTTCTTCTCGCTCTTTTTGCCCTCGCGGACCAATTTGCACAGCGGACAGGGATGCTGGCCGTCGAATGTTTTGGACACGGCGTCCTTGATCGAACCCTGGCAGGAGTAATTGACCATCATGCCGACCCAGGCGGCCGATTGCAGCAAGGTCCAATGAAAGCCGAGCGTCACGCACAGCATGACGACCAGCAACCATTTGGATACTTTAGACAGCATTGCCGGCTTGAATATCAAGCCGGCAGTGGATTGTCAACCTGACCCATCGACTGGAACCGCGCGGTCATGCCGACCCGCAGCTGAAAGGGTTCGACAGGGTGGAAAACATCTGTGAACGACGGCGTGGCTGTTGGAGTTATGCGCGATTCATAGGCGTAGTCAATGTCGTGATCGCGGCTATCGAGCAAGTTCAAAAATTCGGCAAAAATCCGCCACGTCTTGTTGATTTGGTAGCCAGCTTCCGCATTGAGCAACATCGTTGCATCCGAGCGATAAATTCCATCCGAGGTCAAATCACGCGGACCGAAGTAACGCAGCCGGAGGCTCGCCGAGAACCCGTTCACATCATACAGCGTGATGCCGGATGCAATCACCGCCCCGACCGTTTCGGGCACGCGTGTGCCCGCCCGGACTGCCCGACGCAGCGTCGGCCGCATCCACCGAAGTGAAACGGGCGGTGGACTCCGCAAGGTCAAAGTCAAAAGCCAGATGTTTTACCGGCGTGTAATAGTTCGCCCATTCGAAGCCGTAGCGATAGTCGGGTTCTTTTGAAGCAACCGTGCTGCCAGTGTCGCCATCCTGCTAAAGTTCGGAATCGCTGTAGAGATACCAAAGCGAAAGGATGCTTTGCAAATGCGGCAGGGCCAAAGTGCGCACGCCGATTTCCGCGCCTTTGGTTTGGATCAGGCCCGGAATTTTCGCGACGGGGGTTCCGGAATAGGGATTGTCCGCCGAGACCGGTTCGAGCGTTTGTGTTGCGCCACGCCCGTCGTTGCTGTGAAAACTGAAACCGCCTTGCGCATAGAACTCCGTCTTTTGACCACGGGCCAAAATCAAACTCAACTTCGGGCTGGGCAGCAACGTGGCCGGACGTGCCTGAGTTGGCCGGGGTGACAAGGCTGGTGACATCAAAGTAATCCAGATCGCCGCGCAGGGCCAGGACCGAGCGGAATTTGTCCGTCCACTGGGCTTTGTTTTCCGCATAAATACCGACTTCTGTGTCCGTAAAATCATCCGCTTGCGTGGTGGCCGGCAAAATGGTGCCGGTGGCGGAATCAAATTTGTCCACGCGCACGCGGTTTTCGGTCTGGTAAAGACCGTTGTTAATCCAGTCGTTGCGGACTTGCAGGCCGAATGAATTTTCCACGTCGCTGCCAAACCACTGGCTGGAATACGTTTGCCGCGCGTGCGAAGGCAGGTTGAGCGGCATGTCGTCCAGATACACGGCGAAATCCGTGCCGTGGTCGAGGTTGAAGCCGCGCAGAAAATACTGGTTGGCCTTTCCGCCGCCGGCGTGCTGGGTGATGATGACACCAGGAACCGTCTCCAAAATTTCTCCTGAACGAAGAATCGGACGCTCTTGAATCTCCGTCGCACCCACAGTCTCCTGCGTAGCCGACGACGCAATGCCGATCATGCTATCCTGCCTGCCTTCGACCACCACTGTCGGAAGGCGGATGGCATTGGTCACGACCGGCGGGCTGTTGGTCGAATCCTGCGCGGAAGCCCGCGGGCAGTAGAGGCTGGCCGTGATATAAAGCACACCAACGAGAACGAGAGAACAATTTGTAACCTGTCTTTTCATAACTTGCGAGTCCAGTCATTGCTTCGGACGGACAACGAGTTTTTCATGAACAGGCGGCCCAAAAAGAAACCACCTGTTTCCGCAGCTACGGGCTTTCGACCCGCCATCGCTGCCACAGGTGGCTAAAACGGACTGTAAACGGAACGGAACGCCGGACTCAAGATTTTTTATTTTTATATTTTGCCTGCCGCTCTATGTTTTAGCCTTAAAACATTTCCTTTGACCTTAGACGTTTTTTGGCATAAAAAACACAGGAAATGATAAGTATTGAAAGATTTGCCGCTCTCTGTTGTTGGCCGCTCAGCGCAGTTCTGTTCACTGCCGGCGCGGTTGATGCCTCCGGTTCGCCCCCAGCATCCACCAATGGCACAAGCAATCTGCCGCCCGCCTCCCTGGGGCAAAGCACTAATGCAATGAGATCAAATTCGCCGGTGAAGCTTGGGACGGTGTTTGTTACCGCAGATCTGGACGCCGCGCGCGAGCAAATCGCCCCCAGCCTGGGTGCTGTCACTTATTCGATAGGCCCCAACCAGATTGAGACCATGGGCCAGGGCGAAAGCTCGTCTTTTCAGCAGGTGCTGTTGCAAGCGCCGGGGGTGGTGCAGGAGGAATTCGGGGAGATTCATGTGCGCGGCGATCATGGCGATGTGCAATATCGCGTCAATGGCGTTTTGCTGCCGGAGAGCCTCAATGGTTTTGGGCAGGAAGTCGATACTCACCTGATCCAGTCGGTCACTCTGATGACGGGAACCATGCCCGCCCAGTTTGGGGACCGCACCGCCGGAATTATTGATGTCACCACCAAGACGGGTTCTCAACTCAACGGCACGGAGCTTTCGCTCTACGGCGGCAGTTACGATACCTTCAATCCCTCCCTGCAATGGGGCGGCACCACGAGCAATCTGGACTACTTCATCGCCGCCTCCTATTTGCACGATAACCTTGGCATTGACAACACGACGGACAGCCCCACTCCGCTGCATGATATGACGGACCAGGAAAAGTTTTTTGGTTACTTTTCCCATCGCTTCGACCCAACCAGCCGGCTGACCTTGCTTGTGAGCAGTTCCGACGCGGGCTTTCAAATTCCCGATACGGCGGGGCTTGCGCCGGCCTATTCCTTGGCGAACAGCCCTCCGACCGACTCGGCCGCGGTCAACGAATACCAATACGAGCAGAATTATTACGCGGTCCTTTCCTATCAGAAATCCGCGGGCGACCTTTCCTGCCAGGTTTCCGCCTTTAGCCGATATACGGACATCCGTTTTACTCCTGACCCGGTGCAAGACCTTCTTTTAGCCGGCAACGCGGCGCAGGTGGACAATAGCGATTTCGCCAACGGCCTGCAGGCGGACGCTTCTTACGAGTTGGGCGATCACCACACCCTTCGCGCCGGGATGCTGGCCACTTATGACCTCGAACGGCTTGACACAACGTCCGCCGTCTTCCCGTCCACTGACCAATTCTCCCCCTCCGGCTCCGGTGAAAATCTGCCAAACACAGTTTCGCCGCAATCGTCCACCACACCCGAAACCATCACGGCTAATGGCGGCAACAGCGGGTTGACCGCCGGCTTTTACCTGCAGGACGAGTGGCAAATAACCGATCACCTGACCCTGAACTACGGCGCTCGTTACGACCTCTTTAATGTTTCGTTCGACAACGAAGATCAGATCAGTCCGCGCGTCAACCTGGTTTGGAAGATTGACCCGGCCACCACCCTCCACCTCGGCTATGCGCGCTACTTTATGCCGCCCACGTTGCAATTCATTCCGCCGTCCACAGTCAAGGCATTCGAATACACCACCGACGCTCCTTTCAATGACCACGATGATCCGCCAAAAGTCGAACGCGACAATTACTTTGACATTGGCCTCTCGCGGCAAATCACCCCGGCGTGGCAGATCACAGGAGACACGTTCTGCAAGCTGGCCAAAAACCTGCTCGACGACGGCCAATTCGGCAGCGCGGTCATCCTTAACAATTTTAATTACTCGTCCGGCACGGTTTATGGCGCGGAATTGAGCAGCACTTACAAAAAAGGGCCATTCTCCGTCTATGGGAATTATTCGTACGTGCAAACATGGGTGCGGGACTTTGACTCCGTTGAAAACGAGTTTTCCGACAACGAGTTGGCATACCTGACCGCGAACCACATGCAACTGGATCATCAGGGGCGCTTCACCGGCTCCGGCGGTGTTTCTTACGATCTGCTCAAAAACCTCCGCGTCCATGCGGACTTCCTCTACGGCTCCGGCCTGCGGGCGGGTTTTGCCAACTCGGAAGAATTGAGCCCCTATTGCCCGGTGAACCTGGGCATCGAATACACCTGGAACATGCATGCCGCGGGCATCCGCCAACTGAAGCTGCGTTGTGATTGCCTGAATGTGCTGGACGAATCTTACGAGTTGCGCAACGGCACCGGCGTCGGCATCGCCGCCCCGGCCTACGGCCCGCATCGCGGCTTTTACGGCGGTTTGACCGCGATTTTTTGATTGGGTACCCGCGCGTCGAGGAACAAGGCGTTGTAATGGTTGATAAAACCACCGACTCACCAAGTGAACTCCCAAATCATGGCCCGATGGCACTTTGCGCATTGAAAAGCATCCCAAATGAGGAAATCCTGTTCCGGCAGTGAAACCTGATTCAATTGGAGATTATGCACTCGACGAACCTTTCACAATGGCAGCACGGCCATGATTTTTGCGGCGAATTTTCCAGCGCGGAGAAAAACACCCGCCGCGTCCTGATGCTGACGGCGACGATGATGGTCGTCGAAATTATCGGCGGCTTGAAACTGCACTCGATGGCGCTTTTCGCCGACGGCTGGCACATGGCCACTCACGTCGCCGCGTTTGTCATCACTGTGGGCGCTTATGCGCTGGCGCGCCGGCACGCAAAGACCACCGCCTTCAGCTTCGGCACGGGCAAAATCGCAGTCCTGGGTGCTTTCACCAGCGCGATTGTGCTGGGCGGAATCGCCCTTTTCATGGCGGGTGAATCGGTGATTCGTTTTTTCCATCCGCTGCCGATTCATTTCAACGAAGCCATTGCCGTGGCCTGCGTTGGGTTGGCGGTCAACATCACCAGCGCCCTGCTGTTAAAAGATCACCACCATCATTCCATGGCGGCGCATCACCATCATGGGCGCGGCCATTCCCATGATCTGAATTTGAAGGCCGCCTACATTCATGTCCTGGCCGATGCCGTCACTTCGGTGTTGGCCATCATCGCTCTGGTGGGAGGAAAGACGCTGGGCTGGGTGTGGCTCGATCCAGCCATGGGATTGGTGGGCAGTGCCGTTATCAGTCAGTGGGCTTACGGATTGATTCGGGACACGCTTGCCATCTTGCTCGACAAGGAGCCTGACAGTTCCGACTTGAATGTGGAGATACGAAAGGCCTTGCAAGCCGATTCGGACACCGTCATCGCCGACCTGCATATTTGGCAGCTTGCCGTCAATAAATTTGCCGCCGTCATTTCTGTCGTGGCGCGCGAGCCGAAAACGCCGGCGGCGTACAAACGGCTTCTCCGGGAACATGAGGAACTGGTGCATGTGACAATTGAAGTGAATCTTTGCCCGTAAAGAGCGAGTCGTGGATTTTTTCCTTTAAAAAACGCTTGCATTAGTCGCAACCGTCAAATAAATTTCATCATCGTGGTGCCAAAGTTCTTCACGAAAGTTTTTGGAAAGAAACGGCAAGGCGCTTCCGCGTTGTTGCTGGGTTTCTTTCTGTCGCTTCAGGCCATGGCGGCTTTTCCTGCCTTGCACGCCCTGGTCCACCCCGATTGTTCCGATCCCGACCATGAATGCGCGGTCACTTTATTTTGCCACGGACAAGTCGATGTCTCGAGCACCGCCGCGCCCGTGTTTTGCGCCCCGGAGCGCCTGATCTTCAGCCAATCCCCGCCCCGGATTATTTTTGTTTCCGCCGATATTCGATTGCTTCCCAGCCGCGGTCCGCCAGCCTCCCCTGCCCTCGTTTAGTTCGTCAGTCATTCCGGCCGTTTCTCGCGCGGTGTTGCGCCCTGATTCTTCGCAGGCTGAATGAGCCGGAATCCAAATTCTAAAAACGGCAGTATTTTTAACTTTAAACGATTTAAAATTTAGGACCGCAGTTATGAAATCAATATTCCTTTCCTGTCCGTCCGTCTGTTGCATGGGCGTTGCGCTCGGATCGCTGGCCTGCGATTCGCCGGCGCTGGGTCAAACTAATAATCCCCCGGCTTCCTCCCCAACCTCCACCAACGTGACAAAACTGGACACGGTCACGGTCGTGGGCCATCTCAACGAGGCGCGCAGCCAGATTCTGCCCAACCTCGGCGCGACGGCTTACACGATCAGCGAAACCCAGGTCGCCGCGGAACCACAGGGAGCCAACGCGCCGTTCAATCAATTGATCCTGCGCGCGCCGGGCGTGGCGGAGGATTCGGCGGAGAATGGCGATTTGCACGTCCGCGGCGAGCACGCCAATTTGCAGTATCGCATCAACGACGTCCTGTTGCCCGAAGGCATTGCCGGGTTTGGGCTGGAACTGGACCCCCGCTTTGTCCAGAGCATGCAGCTTATCACCGGCTCGCTGCCCGCGCAATACGGCTTCCGCACGGCGGGCGTCGTGGATATTCAAACCAAGAGCGGAATCTTCGAGCCTGGCGGCGAAGTTGGCGTGTACGGCGGCAGTTACGACACCTTCCGCCCCAGCTTCGAGTACGGCGGATCGGAGGGGAAGTTCAACTACTTCATTGACGGCAGCTACGACCACAATGAACTTGGCATCGAGAATCCCACCGGCAGTTCGACGGCGATTCATGATGAAACGGAACAGTTCAAGACGTTTATGTACGGGTCTTACGTCATAGACCCGTCCAGCCGGCTCACCATGATGGCGAGTGCGTCCTACAGCGACTTCCAAGTGCCCAACACGCCCGGCGTTCCGTCGGGAACGGCTCCAGGGGGCAATACTTGGGCTTCGGCCATGACAATTGATATTCCGGGATTCTCGGGCTTCAATTCAGCCAGCGACAACGAGAATCAAAACGAGCAGAATTATTACAGTGTCCTCACTTATCAAAAATCCGCCGGCGATTTGGACTTTCAAATCTCCGCCTTTGGCCGCGAGAGCGAACAGCATTTCACCCCGGACCCAATCGGCGACCTCTATCTCAACGGAGAGGCCAGCGAGGTGCATCGAACACTCTACTCCGCCGGCTTGCAAGCCGACGGCAGTTATCAATTGGGCGACTCCCATACGATCCGAACCGGCGGGTCGTTTCTGGCCACGGGGGATCAAAACAACACCTCCACCACGGTCTTCAACCTGGACGCCAGCGGGAATCCAACGACCCTGACAAACATCCCGGACAACCATCCTCTCTACGGTTTGTTTGCAGGCCTGTATTTGCAGGACGAATGGAAAATGTTTTCCACCCTCACCCTCAATTACGGCGCGCGCTTCGACGTTTTCTCTTCGTCGTTTGACGCCGAAAATCAACTCAGCCCGCGCGTGAACCTCATCTATAAGCCGACCTGCTCAACCACGCTGCATGCCGGTTATTCGCGTTATTTCACCCCGCCGCCCGTGGAAGACGTCAGTGGAGGCAGCCTGGCAAAATTCATCGGCACCTCCGGCGCACCCCTTACGCTTCAGAACGATCCCGTCAAAGCCGAGCGCGCCAACTATTATGACGCGGGCATCACCCAAACGATTCTTCCCGGATGGAATGTGGGCCTGGACGGTTACTACAAGACCGCCCAGAACCAACTCGATGACGGGTTGTTTGGGCAGACCCTTATTCTCTCGGCGTTCAACTATGAAAAGGGCCGGGTCTATGGCTTGGAATTCACCACCTCTTACGAGACAAACGGCTTCACCGCCTATGGCAATGTCGCTTACTCCGTCGCCCAGGGGCAAAATTGGGACTCAGCGCAGTTCCTGTTCGCTCCGGCTGACATCGCTTATGTCCAGAATCATTGGATTTATCTGGACCACGACCAGACGTATAGCGCCACGGCTGGCGTGTCTTATCGTTTCAAGGAGGCGCGCGAGGCCGGCACGATGGCGTATATGGACATCATTGCCGGCAGTGGATTGCGGCAGGACGCGACCGCCGCCGACGGCTCAAACATTCCCAACGGCGCGTCCGTTCCAGACTATTACTCGCTTAACGTCGGCCTGGAACAAACTTTCCAAGTGGCCCACAAGCAGTTTTTGAAAGCCCGCCTCGATATCGTGAACGTGACCGACAATATTTACGAATTGCGCAGCGGAACAGGCGTCGGGGTCAACGCCGCTCAATATGGCATGCGCCGCGGCATCTTCGGCTCATTGAGTTACCGTTTTTAATCAGACATGTTAGTGGAAAGCTATCATCTAAAATCGGACTTGGCCCGGGTTTGTCTGCCTTACCCGCAAGGGCATCCTGAGCGCACCCTGGCTTGGGTCAATTCCATCTGCTTTCTTTTCCTGTTCATCGCCCTGTCCGGCGCAAGGCCAGGACTGCCCACACCCAAGCCGGTCCCGCCCCTTGAGGAGCCGGTGCCAATCATCATCCAACCCCTGCCGCCGACGCCTCCACCCCAAGCGGAGCAGCCGAACAAGGAGGAGTCAACTGACGACAAAGCGCCGGCGCCCCGGGTCGTGGTGGTGACCCTGGATTCCCCGGCCATCAGTTTCTCGGTGCCGACCATTGGCAACGTCCTTGTGCCCAATGCCATTGCCCAAGCCCCCCCGGCGCGCCGCCCAAAGCCCCCGCGGTGGTTCACCCTGAGCCGAAAACCATTGGCAGCACGGGCGAGGGAGGAGACCGCCCCCAGCCCCCTTACCCGGAAATGGCCCTCAAATTCGGCGAGCAAGGCACCGTCGTGTTATTGTTGACCGTCGATGACAGCGGCTTGGTTGAGTCCATCACCGTCAAGGAAACTTCCGGCTCCGCCATTTTGGACCGAAGCGCGCTTGACTTCGTCAAACGGCATTGGATCGTTCCTCCGGGCAAGGGCGGACGTGTTTTTCAAGCCACCATTTCTTATCAGATCAAAATCGATTAGCATGAATCCCGATTGAATTATGATTGCCAATATTGTTTTCGACTTCCTCATCAAGGGCGGCCCGGTCATGGCGCCGATTCTCATTTGCGCTTTGGTCGCCGTCGCGGTCGTGGGCGAACGCTCGTTTTGGTGGCTGCGGGAAAGCCGCCGTCGCGATCCTAAAAAACTGGAGCAAATCCTGGCCGCGCTTGAAAACGGCGACGTCACCGCCGCGGTTCAAATCGCCAAAGATTCGCCCGACCCGATCATCCGCATGATTTACCGCGGCTTGAACCACGTTCATACCTCCCTGCAAGGAGCGCTGCAATTGGCCGCGGGCATCGAGTTGGAAAGGGCCGGGCGATTCCTGATCGTGATGGACACCCTGGTCACCCTGGCGCCGCTGCTCGGTCTGCTCGGAACCGTCACCGGCCTGATGCGCGCCTTCCTCAGCGTGGGCAGCGCCGAATTGTCGGTCGTCGCGGTCACGGGCGGCATCGGCGAAGCGTTGATCGCAACGGCCTGCGGATTGGGCATCGCCATCATTTCGCTCATCCCATTCAACTACTTCACCGGCCGGCTTGCCCGCCTTCAGTTCGAATTGGAAGCCGCGGCCACGAACGTGGAAGTGATGGTCGCCCCAAAGCAGCCGGGCGGAGATACTGTCAGATTGGAGGCCGGGCGCCGCGCCGAATCGCCAGTTGAACCCGGTCTGAGCAAATGAAGTTGGCCTCTCCAGTCAAACGCCGGCACACCCGGATCGAGATCATTCCACTGATTGACATCATGTTTTTTCTGCTGGCCTCCTTCATGATGGTCAGCCTGCAAATGGACCGCGCACAAAACATCAAGGTCAATCTGCCCTCCGCCAGCATGGCCCGCGCCGATTACAAGCCGGACATGATCAACATTGCGGTGGACAAAGCCGGGGCCGTCTGGCTGGAAAAGAAGGAGATCACTCTGCCGGAATTGGACCGGGTCCTCAGCAACCGTTT
The DNA here is from genome assembly GCA_963825315.1 of uncultured Verrucomicrobiae bacterium. GTDB lineage: Bacteria > Verrucomicrobiota > Verrucomicrobiia > Limisphaerales > Palsa-1400 > DASRLE01. The sequence goes on from CAWGST010000001.1 coordinate 162,057, forward strand.
CCGGGTGGACACCAACCTTCCGGTCTATATCAGCGGCGATGCCGCCACCTTGCATGGCTCGATGGTGGATGTATTGGAGGCAGTGCGCCGCGCCGGCGTGCAGAAGGTGGCCTTCATGACCGCGGGCGGAACCAACCAGGCCAGCCAATGAAAATCCGTTCCCCCATTGTCCGCAAACGGACGCGCCTGGAGATCATCCCGCTCATCGACATCATGTTTTTTCTGCTGGCCTCCTTCATGATGGTCAGCCTGCAAATGCAAAAAGTCCGCACGCTCAAAGCCAGCCTGCCCACCGCCACCCTGGCCACCCCCGCCAGGAAACCCGACATCATCAATCTCAAAGTTGACCGGGAGGGCCGGGTTGAATTGGACAAGAAACTGCTTTCCTTCCCGGAATTGCTCGCGGTCTTGTCCCGCCGCCATGAACTCAACACCAATGTCCCCGTCTATTTAAGCGGCAGCCGTGACGCCACGCACGGTTCGATGATGTATGTGCTGGACTTCGTCAAACGCGCCGGCATCCAGCAAGTGGCCGTCGCCATCCAGGCCGATCCGTCCCGCCCGGCGGAATAATCATGAAAAACTTTCAACGCAATCTGTTCATCGTTCTGGCCATCGGCCTGTGCGGCGCCTGCGTCTGGCAATGGCACTTGCAATCCGTGCAACTCAACACCATCGAGAGGCTGGACCAGATCATTTATCAAAAATCCGCCGACATCCAGGGCTATACCAATTCCATCAAGACCATGGATGCCGAAATCAACCAACTGCGCGACCGCATCACCCAGCTCAAGCAAGCCGCCGTCAGCAACGACCAATGGGCCATCACCGAGAAACGCGAGGTGGCGAGGCTGCAATCCGCGGGCGACATCATGAGCAACGAGATTGTCGAGTACAAAACAGCGGTCGGGAGCCTGACCAACAAACTGAAGGAAGCCTACGACGGCGAGAAGAAACTGGTCGCGCAACGGGACGACTTCGTGAAAAAACTCAACGAGCACATCAAGGCGCAAAACGATCTGACCGCCAAATTCAACGAACTGGTGGAACGGTTCAACAAGCTCCAAGCCACCAACGCCCCGCAGAAATAAGGCGGACGCGTTTTTTGAAAGAATTTGACGGGAATCGGACTATTCTGCCGGGTTCTGAAACTCATGCCGAGACCTGACTGGCCAGCGGCATGGGTCCGTCAATTGGCTTGGTGCGCCCGCAATTTTTGTAAAATAATTGCCAAATAATGGCAAGCGGGTTGCCCGTTCTCCTGTTTTACTTGACACCATGATTACTGAGAGTCATCACGCACGGGAGAAGCAGGCCTTCCTGCTGGGAAGTGTCATCGCCTGGCTTCGACGGAATGGGCTTAAAGCCAAACTCCATTCTGCATTCGCAACTCATGTGCCGGTGGGTTACGAGGATGAGACGGGATTTCACATCGTGAGGAAAACATCTCCAGTCCGTTCCGACCCGGGTTCTGGCGCGGAATTTGGTCGCTTTTAATCCGCCGGCTGGGTTCAGCCGCGGCGGGGAAATTCTGCTTTTGCCCGAACCAAAAAAGCTTGCCCGCGAACCTGCGGCGTTTACCCTCTGGCCGCATGAGCTCTTCCAGTCATATCGGCGCTATTCTTCCGGCGGTATTGGGACTTGGCTTGGCGGCTGCGTCCGCCGGCTACGCGCAATTGCCGGCCATTCCCACCGCGCGCGAGCCGGTCACCAATATCTATCATGGGGTGGCGGTCGTGGACGATTACCAGTGGCTGGAAGACCCGGCCAACCCCGCCGCGCGCGATTGGACCCGCCAGCAAAACGAGCGCACCCGCGCTTATTTCGACAAGCTGGCGTTCCATGATGGTTTGGAGCAGCAGCTTTCGGAGTTGATCGCGGATGCATCGGCCATCTACAGCCTGAGCGATTGCCGGGGCGGAATCATTTTTGCCACGCGCTTCAAGCCGCCCGCCCAGCAGCCGGTGCTCGTCCGGCTCAAATCGGTTTATCCGCCCGCGTTGCGAAAGGCGGTGTTCGATCCCAACGCCTGGAACACCAACGGCACCACCGCGATGGACTGGTCAACGCCGTCCACGGACGGCCGGCTGATGGCCATCTCCCTCTCCGAAAAAGGCAGTGAAAACGGCGTGCTGCATTTCTTCCAGACGGACACAGGCCGCGCATTGCCGGACCTCATTCCCGGCGTTCAATATCCGACCGGCGGCGGCAGCGCGGCGTGGAACGCCGACGGAACAGGCATTTTTTATACGCGCTACCCGCGGCCCGGCGAGCGGCCGGACGCCGACCTGCATTTTTACCAGCAAATCTGGTTTCATAAACTCGGCGCCCAGGTCAGCGCCGACACCTATGAACTGGGCCGCGACTTTCCGCGCATCGCGGAGATTGGCCTCGCCGCGAGCGAGGACGGCCAATGGCTCCTGGCCACGGTCGCCAACGGCGACGGCGGCGACTTCGCCCATTACCTGCGCAACCCATCCGGCTCGTGGCATCAACTCACGCGGTTCGAGGACGGAATCAAGGTGATCAAGTTCGGCAAGGACGCGGCGTTGTATCTGCTTTCCAAAAAGAATGCGCCGCGCGGAAAAATCCTGCGCCTGCCGCTGGCCGGTCCAGATTTGGCGAAGGCTGCCGTGGTCGTGCCGGAAGGCCGGGGTGTGGTGGACGATTATGAGCCGTCCGCCAGCGGGCTTTACGTCGCGCTGATGGAAGGCGGGCCGTCGCGTCTTTGGTTTTATCCCAGGCGCCCCGCTTCACGCGTCGAAGTGCCCATCCTGCCAGTTTCGAGGGCGGTCGGGCTTCATTGCTGGCATGGCGACGAGTTGTTGTTTGAAAACGAAAGCTTCCTTGTTCCGCCCGGATGGTATGAATGGGAGCCGGGGCTGGCCAGGCCGCGCCCGACAGCCTTGCTCAGTACTTCGCCGGCGAACTTTGACGACATCGAGGTGGTCCGTGAATTCGCCACCTCCAAAGACGGGACGCTGATTCCGATCAGCATCCTGCGCAAGAGAGGCATTCATCTTGACGGACGGAATCCAACGCTGCTCACGGGTTATGGCGGCTACGGCATCAATCTTGCCCCCACGTTCAATCCCACGCGGCGCATCTGGTTCGATGCCGGCGGCGTTTATGCGGTGGCCAATCTGCGCGGTGGCGGCGAGTTCGGCGAGCAGTGGCATCTGGCCGGCAACCTGACGCACAAGCAAAAGGTCTTCGACGATTTCATCGCCTGCGCCGAACATCTCATCCAGCGCAAATACACCAGCCCGGACAAATTGGCCGTGATGGGCGGCAGCAACGGCGGCCTGCTCATGGGCGCGTTCCTGACGCAACGACCGGACCTGGCCCGCGCCGTCGTTTCCCGCGTCGGCATCTACGACATGCTGCGGGTGGAGCTTGACCCGAACGGCGCCTTCAACACGACCGAGTTCGGCTCGGTCAAGGACGAGGATCAATTCAAGGCGCTCCACGCCTATTCGCCCTACCATCATGTAAAGGACGGCGCCGCCTATCCCGCCGTGCTATTTCCGTGCGGCGAAAACGACGGTCGTGTGAACCCGGCCCATTCGCGCAAGATGACCGCCCGGCTGCAAGCGGCGACCAGTTCCGGCCTGCCGATATTATTGCGCACCACCGCCACCGCCGGCCACGGCATGGGATCCTCGCTCAAAGACCGTGTAGCCGAGCAAGCCGACATCCACGCCTTTCTGCTTCAAGAACTCGGCGTGGACACCTCGCCCTGGACGTTCAAATAAGTGAATGGGCCACGCGCAAATCTTCCTCGACCGACTCTTCCAAGCCTTCGGTCAATCCGGTTGTCTCGACGAAGCTGGTCAAATAGATCAGAGATGCATCACCATGCCATCATGACCGACGCCGATTTTCTTCACGAAGAACCACCCGCATACGGGGGTGGCGGCAAAGCCGCGCCGCTCACGGAATATCTGCGCAAACTCGAACGCGCCCTCAAACGCGGCGACGCTACCGAACACACGCATCGCCCTGCGCTCAAGGAGCTGATCGAAGCCCTCGACGAAAAGGTCATCTCCACTAACGAACCGAAGCGTTCCGACTGCGGTGCGCCAGATTACGTCGTTTCACGCAAGCGCGACCAACTTTCCCTCGGCTACATCGAGGCCAAGGAGATCGGCGCGGACCTCACTGAAATCGAGCGCAACGAACAACTCAAACGTTATCTCGCCTCGCTGCCCAATCTGTTGCTCACCGACTATGTCGAATTCCGCTGGTTTGTGGACGGCAAGAAGCGCGAAACCTTCCGCCTCGCCCATGTCGCCCCCAGTGGCAAACTCACGCCGGTTGAGCCGGACAAACTCGAAAGCGCCCGCGATCTTCTAATTGGTTTTCTTTCGCAAAAGCCGGTGGACATCGCCTCCGCCGAGGAACTCGCCCGCCGTCTCGCCAATCTCACGCACATTATCCGCAACATCATCATCGGCGCGTTTCTGACCGGGCAGGCCTCGCAGCAAATCCGTGACTGGCGGGATGCCTTTGCCGCCACGCTCCTGCCTGAACTCGCGCCGCACCCCGACGCCAAAAAGGAAGCCGAAGCCGTGAGCGAGTTTGCTGACATGTTCGCTCAGACGCTGGCCTATGGCTTGTTCAGCGCCCGCGCCACCAGCGGCAGCAGCAAGTTCACCCGCGAGCAGGCGCGGAAGCTCATCCCGCGCACCAATCCCTTTCTCCGCACATTCTTCGAGCAGATCACGGGCACGGCGCTGGACGACGAACCGTTTGCCGGCTTCGTCGAGGATTTGATTCAGACCCTTGACCACGCCGACATGGGGCGGGTAATGGAAGACTTTGGCAAACACCGTCGCCGCCGCGACCCCGTCGTTCACTTCTATGAAACCTTCCTGCAAGCCTACGACCCTAGGTTGCGCGAACTGCGGGGTGTTTATTACACGCCTGAGCCGGTGGTGAATTACATCGTCCAGAGCATTGACCGCCTCCTGAAAGACAAGTTCAGCATCAAGGCCGGACTCGCCGACCACCAGAAGATCACCGTCAAGCGCAATGAAGGCGAACGCGAGATCATTGACGAAACGCATCGGGTGCTCATTCTCGATCCCGCTGCCGGCACGGCCACGTTTCTTTACACCGTGCTCGATTTCATTCGTTCGCAATTCAAGACCCGGAAGAATGCCGGGCAATGGGGCAGTTACGTCCACGAACATTTGCTGCCGCGACTCTTTGGCTTTGAACTCCTCATGGCCCCCTATGCCGTGGCGCATTTCAAGATCGGCCTGGCGCTGGCGGCGATGGATGAGGAACCGCTCTTCCGCCAGCAATGGAGCTACGAACCGCAGGGCAACGAGCGGGTCAACATCTTTCTCACGAACACTCTGGAGGACTTGGAGCACACCGCCCAACAGCTTGGCCCGCTGCGCGCTTTGAGCGACGAGGCCAACTCCGCCTTCGAGGTTAAGAAACACAAGCCCGTTCTCGTCATTCTCGGCAATCCGCCTTACTCCGGCCACAGCGCGAACACCGGCGAATGGATTTCCCAGCTCGTCCGCGATTATTATTTCTGCGATGGCAAGCCGCTCGGTGAACGCAATTCGAAATGGCTGCAAGACGACTACGTCAAATTTCTCCGCTGGGCGCAATGGCGCATTGACCAGACCGGACAAGGCGTGCTCGCCTTCATCACCAATCACGGCTATCTCGACAACCCGACATTTCGCGGCATGAGGCAGAATCTCATGCAGACTTTTGATGAGATTTACGCCCTAGATTTGCATGGCAATTCAAAGAAGAAAGAAACTGTTCCAGGCAGTGGCGAAGCGGACAAGAATGTTTTCGACATCCAGCAAGGCGTGGCCATTGGCATCTTCGTGAAGCTACCTCCAGAGGCGCGGGGAAAAAGGAAAGAGAAGGAACCTGCAATTGTGCATCACGCTCATCTCTGGGGCGGGCAGCGACAGACCAAATACGATTGGCTTGATGACCACCATGCGGAAAATACCGGATGGGCGAAGCTTGACCCAACAGCACCTCATTATCTTTTCATTCCGCAAGACACTAGGCGACTAAAGGAATACGAGCGCGGTTGGACGGTGACAGAAATGATGCCGATCAGCAGTGTTGGTATTGTAACTGCCCGAGACTCACTGACCCTCGCCTGGGACAAGCAGGAGATGTGGAGTCGCGTTCTTCATTTCGCCCGCCTATCGCCCGAGGAAGCACGAAGCCGATTTCATCTTCCGCCGGACGCTCAAGATTGGCGTATCGTAGATGCACAAGAGGACATTAGCCGAACCGGCTGCGAGCGTAATCGAATCGTCCGATTACTTTACCGGCCATTCGACTGTCGCTACACTTACTACACGGGAAACGCTGGAGGATTTCATTGCCGCCCCCGGTCTGAAGTGATGCAGCACATGTTCAAGCGCGAAAATGTCGCTTTGGTCTCGTCACGGCAAACTAGAGATTCTTGGGCTGTGTTTGCTTGCGAAACGATCATGGGACACAAGTCCGTTTCGGCTTTCGACATAAATGCAATCTTTCCCATTTACCTTTACCCTAATGGAAATCTACCCGAGGAAGATTTGTTTGCGCACGACAACGGTCGTCGCCCGAATTTGAGCAACGCGTTCATCAAAGATTTTTGCGAGAAGTTGCGTGTGAAATTTGTGCCGGAAGGTTTGGGCCACCCCGGCAAACGTGAAGTGGGGCGCCGACGTGAAGTGGGGCCGGAATTGATTTTCCATTACGCCTACGCCATATTCCACAGTCCCTCTTATCGCGCGCGTTACGCGGAATTTCTGCGGGCGGATTTCCCGCGTCTGCCCCTCACCAGGAATTTTGAATTGTTCCGCACCCTGGCTGGTTTCGGCGGTGAGCTGGTGGATTTGCACGCGCGCGGCAAGGGCAAACCTCAGGCCATCAGCTTTCCCGTGAAGGGCGACAATGTGATTGAGGAGGTCCGCTTTCAGCCACCGCAGGGCAAAGAGCCGGGCCGGGTCTGGATCAACGACCGTCAATATGTCGCGGGCGTGCCGGAGTCGGCTTGGACCTTTCCCATCGGCGGTTATTTGCCCGCCCAAAGGTGGCTCAAAGACCGCATCGGTCGAACGCTCGGCTACGATGAGCGGGAAGAATATCAACGCATCATCTGGGCGCTGATGGAAACCAAGCGTTTGATGGGCGAGATTGACGCCGCCATCAAGCAACACGGCGGCTGGCCGATGAGTTAAGCATAAAGACGCAGCTTTCGCGCCATGCCAGAATGCCGCCCCGCCCACTCTGTCCGCCAACAAATACTGAAAACGGACAGGATGACGGGATGGGGAATGAATTAGAGCATTGCCATAAATTATGTAGCGACTCTGGCGTTGACACCGCCAGATGCCCTCCTCTCGGCAGAGCTACGTCATTCATGTAAATGCTCTAAGTGCCTGGTGGCGTCGTCATTGCGGCGTCCTGCCACAGCCTTGGCGAAGGAGGATCACCAGTATTCCGCCCCGGATGGACTGATCCGCTACGCGGTTCGCTGGGTGGAGTCGGAAAAGCGGGACCGACCGCGCATGGCGTTGCTGTGATTTATTGGTATGCATTCATCCATAATGGCCATCTGTTCAGCCGGTTTGCATAGTTCGTATCGAAGGTCGTGCTCCAGCCCAGCGTCCAAAGTTCTTTCAACCCCACAGATCTGACCGAGGAATCAACGAAAGACATGATGACAGGCCTTTGGCCATCATGCCTGGTAATGGAATAGAGCGACATGTCGCCCTGTGTTCCCTCGATCTGTTCGTTTGCAACTGGAGGTGGCTGATCGGTGTCAGTCGGAGTGCTTCCGTCATAATTGCAATCGGCAAACAGCGGCACATTATGCCCCGGGAATGCGGCTGACAATTTCCGCCAGTAATTCGTGCCATTAGCCACCGACCCTGACGGAGGGTTATACATCCAGCCGTTAATTCCGTAACTGCCGTACAGGGGCAGGTTGGCGGGGTCCCAAGAGGCCGTATAACCATTTGATCCTACGATTCCCCACGCCAGATACTGCGTATTATTGACCGTGTACATGTTGGCTCCGAGGGTGCTTCGAAGCGTTGTTGCCATTGGGCAGAGGCCTATATTGATGTTGGTGTTGATGTATCGCCGCAAGGCCAACGAAAACATTCCACCGGAAACTTGACCGGGAGGAGCACTCCAGCCCATCGGCATGCTGCCCTTGTTATCGCCGCAATACATATTGATGGCGACGTCCCATTGTCTGAGGTTCGAGATACATTGCGCGCGCTTCGCCTGGAGATTCGCCCTGGCATGGGCGGGCAGCAGCAGCGACGCCAGAGTGGCGATGCTGGCGATGACGACCAATAGTTCGATCAAAGTAAAGGCCCCGCGCCGGGTGCGCTCCCGGGAAGGGAGCACCGCCCAAGGAGGGAAAACTGTCCTGCAATTCTTTTCCATATAATACGTTTTCATAAAAACCTCTCAGGGCGAGCTGATGCGGTAATAGCGGCCGGAGCTGTTCATCTGCAAGGGTTCGCTGAAATAGAATGAACTGTTGGTGAGGGTGTTGGTCTGCAGCGCAGTCCAAACAGGGTTGGCCAGATTGCTGCAGGCTTCCACCACGATGACCAGGTTGGCCGGGCCGGTGAAGTTGAACCCAAATTGATTGTTCTGCACGCCAAAGCTGGCGTCGCCAGACTGGCCCAGCGGGTCCCACGGCACGGCCGGAAGACCGGCAAAAGTGGGACCCCAGCCAGTGGCGCCGGACAAATAACAGACCGTCGCGTTGGTATCCTCATCGAAGACAGACGAATCAGCGGCGGGAGCGTTGCCCGTGAAAAAGACGCTGCTCAGGCTGGAGCAGTCAGGGAACGCATACTCTCCGATGCTGGTGACGCTGCCGGAAATCGTGACGTTGGTCAGGCTGGCGCCGACAGCGAAGGCCAACATCCCGATGCTGGTGACGCCGTTGGCGATGGTGACGTTGGCCAGGCTGGAGCAGCCCGCGAACGCGCCCGCCCCGATGCTGGTGATGCTGCCGGGAATTGTGACACTGATCAGATTGGTGCAGAAAGCGAACGCAATCGCTCCAAGGCAAGGAACGCCGTTGGCGATCATGACGTTGGTCAGGCTGGAGCAGCCCTCGAACGCATCCTCCCCGATGCTGGTGACGCTGCCGGGAATCGTGACGCTGGTCAGGCCGCAGTCTGCGAACGCATAATCCCCGATGCTGGTGACGCTGCCAGGAATCGTCACGTTGGTCAGGCTGGAGCAGCCCTCGAACGCATCCTGCCCGATGCTGGTGACGCTGCCGGGAATCGTGTAACTTCCGCCCAGGCCGCCCGGATATTGAATGAGCGTGGTTTGGCTCTGGTCGAACAACACTCCATTCGTACTGCTATAAAACGAATTTTGCCCATCCACCGTTATCGCTGTCAGGCTGGTGCAGACATCGAACGCCTCTTCCCCGATGTTGGTGACACTGCGGGGAATCGTCACGGCGGTCAGGCCGGAGCAGCCCCCGAACGCCGCTTCCCCGATGTCGGTGACACTGCGGGGAATCGTCACGGCGGTCAGGCCGGAGCAGCCCCCGACCGCCGCCTCCCCGATGCTGGTGACGCTGCCGGAAATCGTCATGTTGGTCAGGCTGAAGCAGTCCCAGAACGCATAATCCCCGATGCTGGCGACGCTGCCGGGAATCGCCACGCTGGTCAGGCTGGTGCATTCATAAAACGCATAATCCCCGATGTTGGCGACGCTGGCGGGAATCGTCACGTTGGTCAGGCTGATGCATTCATAGAATGCATAATCCCCAATGCTGGTGACGCTGCCGGGAATCGTAACGCTGGTCAGGCCGATGTAGGAACGGAACGCATTGCTTATGCTGGTGACCAGCAGGTGGTTGATGTTGGTTGGAATGGTCACGGCCCCGCCAGGCCCGGCGTAGCCGGTGATGGTGATGGTGTTCGCATTGCTGGCATTTATGCTGTAGGAGTACTGGGCTTGCACCGCTGCCGGCGCGGCCAATAGCAGCAAGACTAAAAGGACGGGCCATGTTCTTTTCATATCTCAATGATGGGAAATTGCATTTTGAAGCTTCGCCGCCAACTCCAGCCTTCGCCGACAAGAAAGAATTGATTGCTGATCGCGCTCATTTCCTGCTGATTTTGTCCGATGCTAACCGAGGGCCGGTCTGTCGTCAAACTTAAAGACAACAAAACCCCAAAAGGCCACGGCTGGCTCATGAACCCTCCAAAGCTGTGGATTTCTTCGAGTTGACGAGGGCGAAGGCACGGCGCTGATGGTCCAAGCCCATTTCTTCGTGGAAATCGGGCAAGGTGGCCTTGGCCCGTCTGGAGTTTTGCGCGCGCCAGTGCATGAACAGGCTCACGCTGATGCGGCGGAACATACTCAAAACCCAGGCGGCGTTGCGATGGCGTACCCGGCTGCGATCCTCGTCGGCGCTCACGTCCAAGCGCTGGTGCAATCCGGCTTCGATGCCCCAATAATTGCGTTGCTCGTCGAGCCACTGGCGGGCGGGCAAGCGTTCCGGCTCGCGGCTGGTCAGCAGATACTGGGTGTCGGGCTTATCGCCCAAGCCCTGTCGCAGAACGATCGCGCTTTGGGCTGCTCCCGGGAAGCAGGCTTGCTCCGGGTTAATGACCGATGCGCAAAGGGTGCGGATTTCTTTGCGGCCCCGATTCTTCTGTGGCCCCGTGTGTGCCCAAGGCGGCGGCAACGGCTCTGGAGGGGGAAAAAAGCTGCTCCGGTTTGGGCAGCCGTTGGGCCAGGGTCTGGCGCAGTTCTTTTTGGTTGGCTTTGACCGTCAATAAATAATCGGCCCCGGCTTCCTGCACGATTTGCCGCGCCGTCTCCTGCTGGGTATGTAAGGCGTCAATGCCGATCAGAGACCCCGCCACCTCCACCCGCTCCAGCAACTGACGCACGGCGGGGATTTCATTGGACTTGGTCTCAACCAACTGGCTGCCGCGATAATATTGACTGGCCGGGTGAGTGAGCGTAACCACTTGTGCGCCTTGCGCGTGACGCAGCTCCTTGCCATCAGCGGCCAGCGACTGCCCCGGCGGTGCCGGGCCTCGCACCTGGGCCTGCCAGTCCAGCAACGCCGCTTCCACCCGGAGCGGATCAACCGCCTGCAACACCCGCCCGAAAGTGGCTTTGCTGGGAGAAGGATAGCGACCGGTCTTGGGATCGCGCCGCACCCCCAAGGCACGCAACTGCGCCTGGGTAAAACGCCGCGCAAATGCCTTCAGGTCCCGGTGGCCGCGCGGAGCGCCGCAGAGATGGGCGCAGGCCACCATGGCCAGCGCGCCGCTCAATGGATAGCTTTCCACCCGTCCGCGAAAGTCCGGCACCGAGGCAAAATGATCGCGCAACGAGCGCAGTTCTCCCGTGCGCATCATCGGCGGCGGCGGAACCTTGCTTTCCACCACCACCGCCATCGCCGCCGGCAGGTGGTCGGCGCACAAACTGCGTCGGGCGTTCTGCTTGAGTTCTTTGATAAAGAGCGCTTTGGGCCGGTCATGTTTGACATAGTAGTCCTGCTGGCAACGGCCATAGCCTTGGGTCGGTCCCAGTTCGGTCCAGCCGCTGGCTTTGTAGGCCGTGCCCCGAAACAACTGCGTGTCAACAAAGCTCTCTGCCAGCCACACCGGATGACCGTAGCGCGCCTGCCAGTCCCGCGGCAACCGCCCCAAACACAGACCCATGACCCGCGTCGCCAGGTTGGGATAGTGACACTGCGGCAGAACCAAAAAACGCGCATTGTTCGTGACCAAGCCCAACCGCTTGCGCCGCTGCGCTTCCGTCCAGCCAATCCATTTCTCCCGATGACGCAAATGTTTGGCCGCTGCACAAAAGACCAACAAGGCCAGCCACTGGCCGCGCCAGGCGGCCACATAATAGAGCCGCTCGCCCACCGGCTTGATCCCTCCAAGATAATGATGCCGTCGCAGCAACGACTGAAATCGCGGCAACTCGTCCAGGTTGACCAACTCAACTTGGAGTTCCTCCAACACGACTTGTTCGCTGGCTTGCGGCATGCGAGTAGGTTTCGACATGTCCACAGGTTAAAAAAGTTTCAAACCGGTGTCCAGTCCAAAGTGAATAACCTCCTGTCTTTAGGCAACTTCCACTTCCTCATGAGCCAGCCGTGCCAAAAGGCACGGCTGGCTCATGAACTCTCCAAGGATCTGGATTGCCTGGAGTTGACCGGGGCGAAGGCGCGGCGCTGATTTTCCAAGCCCATTTCTTCTTCGGAGTCGGGCAGGATGGCCTTGGCCCGTTTGGGGTGTTTTCGCCATAAATCACACTATTAAGTGGGCCTGCCCGCCGCAGCCGTTGCGGCGAAGGTGGGTCAAACCGATTTCAAACATTTTGTTGGCCGGGAGCGCAACCGTTTTATCGCGCCACAGCAGCGCGTAGGCGGAGCCGGTCGCTGTGCGGTGCGTCTCGCGCCGCGCTTCCCCGCTGTTCTTTGACATATTGGTGTGCAGAGTTCGCACCTGCAGGGTTGCCAATGGGTTGCCGTTTGACCCAGAATGGCCGGCGATGGGTTTGGCGAAAAAAATATTGTCGGCTCCCGACCTGGCCCGCTGGCGCGACGAGTTGCGGCGGGCGGGAAAAAAACTGGTGGTGACGAATGGTTGTTTTGACCTCTTGCATTTGGGCCATGTGACGTATCTCGAACAGGCCAGCCGGCAAGGCGATGCTTTGCTGGTCGGAGTGACCAACGACGCCGGGGTGCGCGCGTTGAAAGGAGCGGGCCGGCCTTTGAACACCGCGGAAGACCGCGCGGCGGTCCTGGCCGCGTTGCAATCGGTCGATGCCGTCCATATTTTCCCGGAATTGGACGCGAGGGCTTTTCTGAAGAGCATCAAGCCGGACGTGTACGTCAAAGGGGGTGATTACACTTTGGAAACCATCAACCAGGATGAACGCCGCCTGCTTGAGGAATTGGTGGTCAAAATCGTGTTTCTTCCAGTCGTGCCTGGAAAGTCCACCAGCGCCCTCCTGGAAGAAATCCAACGACTGTAAATCAGGGCTTGCCTATGAGGACAGACGGCCTGTTAATCCAAGGCATGGCATCTGAAACATTCCAAGCCAGCCGGTGGACAGCGGGCAATCACCTCTTTCCCACGATCATCGAAGTCTCTGACAAGGCAGTGATGCGACGCAAGCGGTCGTGGTTCAGCAGCGACGAAATCAGCATCAGCATCCAGAAAGTGGCGTCGGTGCATATCAAGACCGGGCTGATCTGGTCAACGATTGTCATAGAGAGCTCCGGCGGAAGCGATCCATTGACCAGCCACGGTCACCGCAAGGGCGACGCCAGGCGCATTAAAGAATTGCTCGAAGGATACCAGCAGAGGGCAGTCTCAACCTGAACGGGACCGTTCCACTATGAAAGATGTTTCGGCGGGACGCCGAAACGGACCGGCGGGACGCCGGTTCCACCTCCCAATTTCCTTCGTGGCAGGACGTTCGTCGCTCAATTGTCACCTATTTGTCACCGGGTTGTCGTTGTTTGGGGGACGGTTTCCGGGTCAAGGTGGAAGGCGTGAAGGCCAAGATTCTCGTGGTCGATGACGAACCGGATGTGTTGGACCTGGTGACTTATAATCTGGGTCAGGCCGGCTTCCAAACCCTGACCGCGGCGGATGGCGCGGAAGCGCTGCGCAAGGCGCGTTCCTCCGCCCCGGATTTGATTTTGCTGGACCTGATGCTGCCGGAACTGGACGGGTTGGAAGTCTGCAAATTGCTGCGGCGCGACTCCAAAACCAGCGCGATCCCCATCATCATGCTGACCGCCCGGGCCAGCGAAATGGACCGCATCGTCGGCCTGGAATTAGGCGCGGTTGATTATGTGCCCAAGCCGTTCAGTCCGCGCGAGCTGGTGTTGCGTGTCAAGAAAAGATTGGAAAAAAGCGGCGGCGCGCCGCCCAAAAACTTGCACGTTTTCGGCCTTTTGCAAGTGGATGTTTCGCGGCACCTGGTGACCGTCAAGGGCCGGCGGGTGGAACTGACTGCCACGGAGTTTAACCTGCTGACGCTCCTGGTGCAACGCGCGGGCCATGTGCAGTCGCGCGACCGATTGTTGCGGGATGTCTGGGAATATGAAAGCCACATCGACACCCGCACCGTTGATACACACATGCGCCGCCTGCGCGAGAAGCTCGGCCCGGCGGCCAAATATTTGGAGACTGTCCGGGGCGTGGGCTACCGGTTTTTGGCGGAGAGCAGCTAAACGGCCCGATGGGGCTGTTGTTTGATGGGTCGTATCTTGATGCTGCGGAGGGAGATCAAGTCATGGGACGATGTGGACGTTTGTTGGTTGGGTTATCACCCGGCGAATCTTGATGTTGCGGAAGGAGATCGAGCCATGGTCCCCTTGCAACGCGATGGAGCCGGTGTCGGACCGGGCAAAACCCGGCATCATGGAAAATTTGGAGGCGGCGACGCGCTGGTTGAAATCGTCGCTGTGCAGGACGTATTCAAAGTACTTGACACCGTTGATTTCATGTTCGCATTTTTGCGGGGTGACGAGCAGACGGACGTGGTTCCATTCGCCGACAGGCTTGGTGGCATCGAGTGTTTTGCCGGTCTTCGGATCAATGGGGGGCTGATACAAGGCATAAAGCCATCCGCACCGCACCGGGTCTTCCGCCAACTGATTGTCTTCCAGTTGAAACTCAGGGCCTGTGAACCACACCGCGGGACCGGTATTCCCCACATGAAACATAATGCCGCTGTTGCCCGCGGGCGCAATATTGTAGTCGAGTTGCAATTCGAACCAGTCGAATTGATTGCTGGTGACGATGTCGCCGGCATTGCGGGGATTGACGCAGGTGATCGTCCCGTTTGCGACTTGCCATCCCGGGCGGATGCCTTCCCGCCTGAAATTGTGCCAGCCATCAAAGTTCGTCCCGTTAAACAGGAGTTGCCATCCGGCGGCTTTCTCGGCGTCGGTGAGGCTGTTGCTGTCCGCTCCGGCCGAGACCAAAGCGGAGGCCAGGAGCGCGGAAGTTGAAGCGATTAATATGCAAATTGATTTCATACTTGTTATTCGGGAGGGATGCTACGTGACCGGCACGGGCGGAGAAAGGAAAAAAGAACGGCGCGTTCTTTCGAACCATGCCATTTTCTTTGGCGTCTGTCTGAAAAGTCTATTCCTTCTTCACCGCCTTCAATTCCAGATGAAGATCGCGCAGTTGTTTCGGCTCGACGTTTGCGGGAGAATCCGTCATCAGATCCGTCCCTTTGGCCGTCTTCGGGAACGCGATCACATCCCGAATGCTTGGCGTGCCGCATAAAATGGCGATGAGCCGGTCAAAGCCGAGCGCGATTCCTCCGTGCGGGGGCGCGCCATATTTGAAAGCTTCGAGCATATAACCAAAACGGCTCTGCACCAGTTCGGGCGGAATCTGAAGCACTTGTTCAAAGATCAGCTTTTGGACCGCAGGCTGATGAATTCGAATGGATCCGCCCCCCAGTTCCACGCCGTTGACCACAATGTCGTAATGCTGGCCCCGGACTTTTTTCGGGTCCGTTGTCAGCAGCGGGATGTCCCCGGCCACCGGCGCGGTAAAAGGATGATGGCTGGAATACCAGCGATTTTGTTCCTTGTCGAAACTCAGCAGGGGAAAATCAACCACCCACAGAAACTCGAAACGATTGGCTGGAATGTTCAATTGGCCCCGGGCCTTCAACAGGTCGGCGCAATAGCCGCGAATTTTGCCCAGGATTTCACACGCGTTCAGCCATTGATCGGCCACGAATAAAATCAAGTCGCCTTCTTCGATTTTGAGCTTTTGCGCCAGGGCGGCTTTTTCGGCGTCATTGAAGAACTTGACGATGGGCGATTTCCATTCGCCTTTTTCCACCTTGATATAAGCCAGGCCTTTGGCGCCAAAACTTTTGGCGTGCTCGGTCATGGTTTCGATCTGGCCTTGCGTGACGCCCGCCAGGCCTTTGGCGTTGACCGCCTTGACCACGCCGCCGGAGGCGACCGCGCCGCTGAAAACTTTGAAAGTGCTGGCGCGGAATTCTTCCGTTAAATCGGCCAATTCCAATCCAAAGCGCGTGTCCGGCTTGTCGCTGCCGTAGCGGTTGAGCGCTTGTTGAAAGGTGAGGCGCGCGAAGGGGGTCGGGATGTCGAGGTTCAACGCGGTCTTCCAAATTCGTTTGAGCAATCCCTCGATCAGGGCATAAATGTCTTCCCGTTCAATAAAGGACATTTCGAGATCGATTTGGGTGAACTCCGGCTGCCGGTCCGCCCGCAAATCCTCATCGCGATAGCACCGCGCCAATTGAAAATACTTTTCCACCCCGCCGACCATCAGGATTTGTTTGAATTGCTGCGGCGACTGGGGCAGGGCGTAGAATTTGCCCGCATTGACCCGGCTGGGC
Source organism: uncultured Verrucomicrobiae bacterium (assembly GCA_963825315.1). Taxonomy (GTDB): domain Bacteria; phylum Verrucomicrobiota; class Verrucomicrobiia; order Limisphaerales; family Palsa-1400; genus DASRLE01. Next base: position 178,464 of record CAWGST010000001.1, read on the forward strand.
ACCAGGAATTCGCGCGCCCCTTCCGGGGTGGATTTGAAAAGCGTCGGCGTCTCCACTTCCAAAAAGCCCTGCTCGTCAAAATAGAGGCGGGTGGTGGTGGCCACCTTGCTGCGCAGGCGGAGGTTGCGCGCCATTTCGGGCCGGCGCAGGTCCAGATACCGGTATTGCAAGCGCAGCTCCTCGTTGACCGTTTTGGCAACTTCAGGATCATCCACTGGAAAGGGCAGCACTTCGGCCATGTTCAGCACTTCCAGGCTGGACACGGCAATTTCCACTTCGCCGGTGGCGATTTTGGAATTTCGCGTGCCGGCCGGACGCGCCCGAACTTTCCCCGTCACGCTGATGACGCATTCGCTCCGCAGGGCAGCCGCCCGCTCGAAAAGGCCGCCGGCCAGTTCCGAAGGGTCAAAGACCGTCTGGGTGCGTCCTTCCCGATCGCGAATGTCGATAAAGATCAGCCCGCCCAAGTCGCGCCGGGAATGGACCCACCCGGCCAGCGTGACCGTTTGTCCGATCTGCGCCGGGCGCAATTCGTTGCAATGATGAGTGCGTTTCATTTGAGCATTGGCGCGCTCTCCAAGACGGCGGGCGGCAGCGCCTGCGGGCCGCAGCCGGGAGGGGATGCGATGTCCGGGCCTGGCCTAAACTTCGAAATCGAAGATTAAGACGGTCTCGATCACGCCCAGCGCCATCGTTTTGAACCGTTCGTGCTCGGGATGGACAATATAGGCATCGCGCGCCGCAACATCGCTAAAGGTCATGATAAAGCCGTGCGTCAGACCCTGGTTGCGGCTTTCCAGGCTGCAATTGGTGCCGGAGACATAATCATCAATTCCCGGAACCGTTTCGGATAAATCCAAAACATCTTCAAAGAACTTGCCGATTTGTTCCTCGGTGGTTCCATCTTTAAACTTCAACAGGACAATGTGTTTTACCTTAGACATGTGGGGCGTATGGTAGTTCCTTTTGTTTCCGGCTCAAGCCTTATTCTTTGCGGAAGAATTATTCGTTGTCCAATCCGGGCCGCATCAACGCCTTAACTTTTGGCCAGGGCCGCCTCGATGGCCTGGATCAACCGGGGCGATTCCGGTGTGACCTGTGATTCGAACCGTGCCAGCAATCGCCCGTCGCGACCGATGAGGAATTTTTGGAAATTCCATTTCACCTCTCCGGGAAAGGCCGAATCAGGCCCGGTCAATGCCGCATAGAGCGGATGTTTCTCCGCCCCTTTGACATGGATTTTCGCCATGAGCGGAAACGTCACATCGAACTTGGATGTGCAGAAGGCTTTGATCTCGTCGGCCGAGCCGGGTTCCTGCCCGCCAAAATCGTTCGAGGGCACGCCGATGACGACCAGCCCTTTGTCTTTGTACTTCTTGTAGATGGCTTCCAGCCCGCTGTATTGTTTGGTAAACCCGCATTTGGAGGCGACGTTCACCAGCAAGACGACTTCTCCCGCATAGGCCTTGAGCGAGGTGGGCTGGTCATTGATGTCTTTCAACGGAATGTTTTGCAAAGTATTCATTTTATCGGCGGCCATCAATTGGCCCGCCAGCATCGCACATAAAATCGGGACTGCAACTTTCATGGCCTCATTCTGGAGGCCATTCCGCAAAAGTCAAACGCATTGCCGGGTGCCTTGGGCATAAAAAAATGTTTCAAAATCGGTGCGACTGACTGCGATTTGGTGCGATTTAGTCGGATTTTTTGGCCCCCCCTTCTTGCCATTCCCCAAAAAAATAAATCCGACATTTTTTCGGAAAAGGGCTGTTTATCCGAAATATTTCCGAAATTTTTCGGATTATCCGAAATTTTGCGCCCTCGTTTGACGCGGCCCTTTTGGAAGGCAGATCGCTGCGACAGACTGCGACGCGGTGCGACGGATGCGGGCTTCCATGCCATTTTCCATAATTCAGCCCTCTGCCCGCTGAGATTAAGATTAAGATTAAGATTAGGATTCAACTTTCTTGCCCCCCCCATGCCCATGCGTCAAATTTACGTAAAATCCGTAAAATGCCTGTCTCACATTGGGGTTGGAACAGATTGAGGGGCAGCAGGTTCCAATTGAAAAATGGGCAAAAACCGATTTTACGGTTTTTACGGTTTTTACGGTTATCTTTACGGCCCTTGCCGCGCCATCCCATCCGCCGAAGCTGCTTCCGCCTTCGCCGCAGCGCCTACTGCGGACGAGCCGGCGACGGGGCAAGGCTTCCCCTTGAGCGCACTGGCCACTGACCGCTCGCCACTCTTCACTTCTGCATTCTGCCTTCATAATTCTGCCTTTGCTTCCGCATTATGGCACAAAAGGCGGAATTTGTACAGGTCATGGTGGGAGGTTTTTTTGAAACACGAAACCTCTGTAAACATTGATCGAAACGGGTGTCGGTGGCCTGTTTGTCAAGTATGTATTCTTGACAAGAGCATAAAAACCGGGCTTTTCACCATGGATTTCGCGGATTTCACGGATGCCCAGAGAGATCATACTTCTTCCTTTTTCTCCGTTGCCCATTGGCCATTCATCGCAACACTTATATAATTAACATATCATCTCGTCAAATAATCTTTGAGAAGTTTTAACAAAATGGCACTTTCCCGCGCAAAAAGTGCGGAACGGCTTGCGCAGCAAAGATTAGGCCTGTCCGAGCCGCAACCAAAGTTCGATGATTTATTGCGCCCAGGCGGCTTGCTCTCAGCCTGAATCAGCATCGCAGGCGTTGAGCCTCTTGTCACCGGTCACTTCAAAACCAGCCAGCCGGGGTCGAATCAACCGGCCGCTCTGAGGTGCTTTATTCATATCAGGTTTCTTGATGCAGGCAAGGGGGGTGTTCAATTTCTTCATATCTGCCGGCGCAACCACAACCTGCTGGCCCCGTTGGAATCTTGCGCAAATCAAGGCGCAAATGGCGCGCTCGCTGGAGCAAAAGTTAGGCTGACGACTCATCTGTGTGACATAATAACCGCAAAGACGAAAAGCGGCAAAAAGCCGAGCACTGGGACAATTAGCGATAACATGGCCCAAAAAAGAAAACGCTGTCTCAGTTTCCAGAGTAGCTCATCGCCCCGTAGAACTTCTGCTGCCCGGTGCCGAAATGGAAAAAGGGTGTTCTTGATACTTCGGCCGACAACGGAATCAAGCTCCTGCTGAACGACGTGCGGAAGACGTTGCCAAAATGCTTCAATGAGACGGCTGCCTTTTCGTGCAGCCACAATCCAAACGAATCCAGTGGCGAGCATCAAAATGACTGGGTAACAATCTATCATGGTGCAGTCGGCCTGCATTTATTATGCAACGGCTCGTTCGCATACTGAAACCAACCTCCGACCGAAATCGAAAGGCGTAAGTTGTTCATAATCAACAATGCCATGCCTTAATATACAACCATCGGTTCGTTACTTGAAACACAAAAAGCCGGTCCCTCCGGGCCGCGCCCGTCCGATCCATCTGCATTTTCGAACCGGCGCTAACAAGTTTCCGGCTTGTGACCCTGCCACGTCAGCCATACAGTTCTGGATATGACCCAACCAGAAGCTCCTGCATTTGGATCGAGCCAATTCATTTGGATGCTTATCGGTATCGGACTGGTCGTGGCGGCCTTTGCCGCACTGGTTTGGATTAAGCGTCGTTCACAGGCTGCGCGGCATGAACGGCCACCGCTGCGCACAAAAATTCTCCGTCCACCAGGTTACTCCTTGACCTGTCGCATTGACGAGTTGGCTGAAAAACTCACTGTGCCGGTGATGCAAGCGGTTTGCGCCGGAGCGTTGCTCGGTCTCACAGGCAGTGCATTTTACCCGCTGATGGAGGGATTGGTTTTGCGGCGCTTTACTCTCGCCGAAATACGATTGCAGCCCCAGTCCTACATTTGGCTGTCCCTCGCTGCCTTGGCCTTGTCAGCACTTGCATGGATAGTTGGGAGCTTGATCCAGGCCGGCAAAATTCTCGGCAACATCCGAAACTGTCGCTTAGGGCTCCGAGGGGAACAGGCCGTCGCAGAAGTTTTGGCAAGTTCCACGGTTACTGCGGCTGGTTACGTGACATTTCACGATGTGCCCGGTGATGGCGCTTGGAATGTTGACCATCTCGTCGTCGGACCAGGCGGAATCTTTGTATTGGAAACCAAGGCGCGTTCGCGACGGAAGCCGAGGCGCGAACAACCGGATCACGAAGTCTGGTTCGATGGGGAAAGCCTTCAATTTCCATGGTGCATCGATCGTAGTGCCGCGCGGCAAGCTGGGCGAAACGCCGATTGGGTGAGAGGCTTCATTTCTGGTTTTGCACCGAAGGACATCCTTGTGCATCCGGTCGTCGTGATTCCAGGGTGGTACGTGAATACACAGGGCAAATATGCAGTGAAGGCGATGAATGAGAATTACCTCGTCACGGGTTATCTCCCGTCTTTCGAGCGCAGATTCTCTCCGGAGGACCTACAGGGCGTCATTCGCCGGTTCGATGAGCGATGCCGTGATTTGGAATTTTGAAAGCTGGACACACATCTCAACCGAAGAAGAAAAGCCCTGATCGGGCGGCGTGGCTTTACAACGGGGGTGATTGACAGGTTGCCGAAAGGAAATGAGGCAATTGCCGCGAAAAGGCAAGATTCGCAAAAGGGAAGAGCCACAACCAAAGCTGAATTGCCGCAATGGAGCACAAAGAAAACGCACAAAAAACGCTGTCTTGCAATGGCATCACTTTGGCTTTATTGTTTGGTGGCAATGAACGTTGCAATTGAAATTCCTGAAAATGTGTCCGCATTGTTGCGCTCGCGTTGGAAGGATGTTCCCCGGCGGGTGCTCGAAGCTGTCGCGGCTGAGGCCTATCGTTCCGGCGCGCTCACAGCCCATCAAGTCGGTGAATTGCTCGGCCACGGCTCGCGTTGGGAGACCGAATCGTTTCTCAAGCAGGCTCAAGCCTACTTGCATTACAGCGAGGAGGACCTTGAGCGCGATCTCGCGGCCTTGCGCGCTGCTCGCGGCTGATGACCATTGTCAGCAACACCACGCCGCTTTGTTATCTTACGCTCATCGGCCACGCAGAAATTCTGCCGCAACTTTACGGTAATATTCACATCACACAGAAAGTTTTGGAGGAACTTGGCCATCGCGACGCTCCGCCAGCAGTTCGTGATTTGGCAACCACGCCGCCCGACTGGTTAAAAATTCATTCAGACCCGGAGGAGGCCGACAAAACATTGGCTGCGCTTGACCCGGGCGAACGCACCGCGTTGCGGCTGGCCGAACAACTCCACTCCGACATTGTGTTGCTCGATGAAGCTGCCGCCCGTGCGATCGCGGTTCAACGCGGCCTGAAAATTTCAGGCACATTGGGCGTTTTGTGCGACGCTGCTGAAGCCGGACTCCTGAAACTACCTGACGTGCTCGACCTTCTCCGTAAATCCAATTTTCGCGCTTCCCCGGAGTTATGGAAGTCGCTTTACACGCGGTGACGGCGGTTCCAAAACCCTTGCGCGTCCTTCTCTTTCGCGGCTATTACCAATCCTTGATTTTCCCGGTTTGGGTTTTGACCGGTTGGTTTTCGGGGGCGAAGATCAAGGCTTTCTCCTCGTCCTTTTGCGCGGCAAGGAGTTGGCGCGCTTCTTCGGGCGTCATCTGCCCGGCGGCAGCGGCGGCTTGCTGGGGTTCTTGCTGCGATTTGTCCTTTTGTTCGCCTTCTTTGGCTTGGGCTTCCTGCTGCTGTTTTTCCTTGTCCTTTTGCGCCTGTTCCTGCTGCCGCTTTTTCTCTTCCTCTTTCTTCTGCTGGTCAGATTTTTTTTCCTGGCCGTTCTTCTGGTCCTGTTTGGCGGAGTCTTGTTGCTGTTGGTCTTTCTGATCCTTCTGATCCTGATTCTGCTGATTTTGCTGGTTCTGCTGGTCTTTGTCGTTCTTTTGATCCTTTTGATCTTTGTTTTGCTTTTTCTGCTGTTGCTGCTGCTGTTGCTTGAGTTGCTCGAGTTTTTGTTTGACGAATGCGAGATTGTTTTTGGCGTCCAGATCGTTGGTGTTCAAGCGCAGGGCATTGGTGTAGCTGTCGATGGCCTGCTGCCAGCGCTCCTCTTTTTTGTCCGGCTCCGACAAAGGCTCGCCGAGATGATATTCGGTGTTGCCCAGATTGTAATAGGTGTGCTCCTGCGTCAAGAGATCGGGGATGACTTCACGGGAGGCGAGGGTGGCGTTGAATTGCTTTTCGGCTTTCTCAAGCTGTTTGGCGCGGTAAGCCGCCGCGCCCGCGTCGTAATGAAGGCGGTAATCATTGGTGTTTTGTTGCGACAACCGGTTGTATTCGTCGAAAGCCGCCTTGAAATCGCCGGATTGATAATCGCGGAAAGCGCCGGAGGGCGACGCTTGCGCGGCCGATGCCAGGAGCAGGAAACAAAACGCGGCGGCGGCCCTTTGCAAGGCAGTCCTTGCCGGGGAGGGGTTGGCCTCCGAGCGGCGTGAACGGGGGCTTTCCGGCATCAGGAATTCCAAGAGCAGACAAATCACGGCAAAGGCCAAAAACCAATGATACCGTTCCCGATAAACCCTGGTCAGGCGCGTTGTCGCCTCGGTTTTGGGCAATGGGGCCAGGCCCTCCTTGTAGAGCGTTGCCATCGGATCCGCCCCTTGCAGCGGAAGATAGAAACCGTTGGCTTCGGTGGCAATTTGGCGGAGGAGTTTTTCGTTCAGATGCGATTTCACAACGTTGCCGTCTTCATCCTTTATGAAGGAGAAATCTCCCTGATCGTCCTTCACGCGCAGCAACTCGCCCGCCGGCGTGCCGACGCCGATGGTGAAGATGTGCATGCCGGCCTGGGCCGCCTCTTTGGCCGCGGCCAGCGTTTCGGTGTCGGCGTCATGGTCTTCGCCATCGGTGAAGAGCACGAGCACTTTATGATTGTCTTCGCTCTTTTCGAATGCGTGCAGCGAAGTTCGAATGGCGGTGGAAAGGGCCGTGCCGCCTTGTGGAATGATGCCGACGTTGAGGGCCTCGACACCCTGGCGAAAAGCCTGGTCGTCGAGGGTGAGGGGCGATTGCAAAAAAGCGGCGCCGGCAAAAGCCACCAAGCCAAGGCGGTCGTTCCTGGCCTGCTTCATCAGGTCGAAGGCGGCCAGTTTGGCCTTTTCCAAACGATTGGGCGCAACGTCCTGTGCCAGCATGCTGCGGGAGGTGTCCACGGCGACGATGATGTCCAGCCCTTTTTGTTTAGCCTCCTCCCAGGCAAAACCCCACTGGGGCCGGGCCAGAGCCAGGAGCACGCCGGCGACGGCGGCGGCGAGCAGGGCGAGGCGAACGGCCTGGCGGCGCGGCGAAACGCCCACCATCAAATGGGCCAGCAGACGGGAGCCGACGAACTGCCGGATTAATTTTTGTTTGACGCGCCAGGACCAGTAGAAAAGCCCCGCCACCGCCGGCACGGCGAACAGGAGGATCCAAAGGAACTGGGGTTGGGCGAATCTCATGATCGTGGTGGGGCCGCCCGAATGATTAACGACATGCTTAGTGTGTTCACCAAAGCGTGAAAAGGCAAGACGCACAAATTCCGTCGGCGGGACGCCGGCGGATGCGACCGGGACGGTCGCGCTCCTGAAAGAGTCGCCAAGGATCGTGGCGGGGCCGGCATCACGGCAGTTTCCTCCAGACGGTGTGGTTTAAAATCATTTCCAGCAAAAAGACCGCCAGCCCGGCCACAGTGACGGGTGCGAACAATTCATCATAATGCTGGAATTTTTTGACTTCCGCCTCGGATTTTTCCAGGCGGTCTATTTCGGCGTAAATGCGGCGAAAGATATCGGCGCTGTCCGCGCGGTAGTATTTTCCGCCGGTCTTCTCCGCGATCTTGGTCAGCGTGTCTTCATCAACGTCCACATCCATCCATTGATAGCGCTTCTGGCCAAACTGATCAATGACCGGATAGGGGGCCTTGCCTCGGATGCCGATGCCGATGGTATAGACCTTGACGCCGAGGGATTGGGCCACTTCGGCGGCGGTCAAGGGGGAGACTTTGCCGGAATTGTTTTGGCCGTCGGTCATTAGAATGACGATTTTGCTTTTGTCCTTCAGTCCTTCCAGCCGGTTCAAAGCGGCCATTAAAGCGGAGCCGATGGCCGTCCGGTTTTCGTCGATCAACCCGATGCGGAGCCGTTCGAGGTTGTGCTGGAGAAAGTCATGGTCCAAGGTCAGCGGCGAAGCAATGTAAGCGTCCTTGGCAAAAGCGACCAGGCCGATGCGGTCGTTGGGGCGGTTCTCGATGAATTTGGCCAGGACTTCCTTGGCCAGCTTGATGCGGCTTTGCCCCTCGCCAAAATCCTCCGATCTCATGCTGCCCGACATATCGATGGCCACGACAATATCAATGCCGCTGGCCTTGACCTGCGACTCGCCCTTGACGAGACGGGGTTGGGCCAGGGCCACAATGAACAGCGCCAAGGCCAGCCAGCGCAAGCCAGCCAGGAAACTTCCGGCGTGGGAGCGTTTCAGCCCGGAAATCGGCCGGACCAAATCAACGGAGGAATAAAGAAAAGCCGGGCTTTGTCCAAACTTGCCTTTCAGCCACGCCAGGAGGGGCAACAACAGCAAAAACAATAAAACGTATGGATGGGCAAAGATCATCTTGTCGCGGGAATGGGAGGCGGCCGGCCATGGAGGATTGGATGTCCGCCGGCAGCTCGCGCGGCTCGGTCTCGTTGACCAAGCGCATGGCGGAAGCGTGCAAAGCCCGAAGCTCCGTCTCCGCAGGCTCGTATTTGGCGAACTTGATCAGGTCGCAACCGGCCAGGAATTCGGCCAAACTTTGCTTTTGTTCGGGAGTCAACAGATAACTTTCTTGCAGTTCATAAAGGAACTCTTCGGTCGTCCGATCCGGGGCATGGAATTGAAAACGCTCCTCCAAATAAACGCGAATGGCCCCCGAGACCGCGATGGAAAAAGGTTTTGGCTCGCTGATCAGCGACAACGCGTGGTCGAGCATGCGGCGGGCGCGCACATGGGGTGGAACCGGCGGCGAGAATCGAAGCGTGGCCGCTTTTTTGCGCCAATAACGCCAGAGCAACCAGCCGGCCGCCGCCAGGGCCAAAATCCCGGCGATCCAGAAGAACCAGAGCCAGCCATCGGGAATGGCGATCAGCGGTTTGATGGCGTCCCGAAAAGCGGGCGGGGCCGCGTTGGCGGGGGCGGGCGATTGAGCCGGAACGATGAGCGCCGAGTTGGTGTTCATACTCATCCGTGACGCCGGCGATTTTCGCGGGTTTCAAAAAACTGGCCGAGGGCGGCGGCGTAAGGCTGATCGGTCCGCACTTCGATGGCGTCGATATTGGCCGAGCGAAGCAGGCGCAGCAGTTCGGTCTGATGTTTGGCCCGGCGGTCGGCGAAAGCGTTGCGTTTGCGGATGTCGTGCGTATTGATTTCGATGACCTCGCCTGTTTCAGCGTCGGTCAGGACCAGCCGTCCCAAGGCGGGCAATTCGAGTTCATAACGATCGACAATCTGGATGGCAATGACATCGTGCCGCCGGTTGGCCTGGCGCAAGGCGGGCATGGTGCGCGGGCCCAGTGTGGGCGAAAGCAAAAAATTGGAGCGGCGGGCCGGATCGCTTTCCTCCGCGGAACGGTGCTCGAAAAGAAAGTCGGAAATGATGACGACGATGGCGTGGCGCCGCGCCATGCGATTGAGACTGTCGAGGGCTTCGTGGAAATTGGTCCCGCGCCGGCGCGGTTGGAAACAGAGAATTTCGCGGATGACGCGCAAGACATGGCGGCGTCCCTTTTTTGGCGGAATGTATTTTTCGACCTCTTCGGTGAAGAGGATCAAGCCGACCTTGTCGTTATTGCGAATGGCCGAGAAAGCGAGCACGGAGGCGATTTCGGCCGCGAGTTCGCGCTTGGATTGCTCGCCCGATCCAAACAGACCCGAGCCGCTGAGATCAACCACCAGCATCAACGTCAATTCGCGTTCTTCGACGAATTTTTTGACGAACGGATGGTTCATGCGCGCGGTCACGTTCCAGTCAATGGCGCGGACTTCATCGCCCGGCTGATATTCCCGGACCTCCTCGAAATTCATGCCCTGGCCTTTGAAAACGCTATGGTATTGGCCGCCGAGGGTTTCAGAAACCAGGCGGGTGGTGCGCAGTTCGATCTGCCGGATTTTTTTGAGGATTTCGCGGGGGATCATGGGGGGAATTGGGGATTGCGCATGGTTAATGCAAGCTTGCCAGCCGTCCGGGTTTCATGTAAACTTCCTAGCATGAGTGCGACGGAAATTCTCGAAGCAGTGAAAGCGCTTCCGCAAGAAGAGAGGATCAAACTTGCGCAAGACTTTTGGGAAATCATCGCGGAAGACGGATACGACCCTGACCTGACGCCGGAACAGGCGGCGGAACTGGATCGGCGAGCGGAAGACGCATTGAATAATCCCGGGCGCGGCACACCGATTGAAGACGTCTCCGCTGAAATCAGAAAACGTCTTCTCGCCAGGAAATGACGTTCAAAGTCATCGCGGAGGCAGAAGCCAAACAGGACTGGAATGAGGCTGTTGACTGGTATGAAGAACACGAATCCGGTGTTGGCCTGCGGTTTGACGACACGATCCGCACGTTTCTGCAAATGCTTTCCCGACAGCCGGAGCGATTCCCATTTGCCACACGCCTGACCCGCAAGGCCAAGATTCCCGGCCCTTGGCCTTACTCGGTTTATTTCACCATTAACACGGAATTTCGCGAGGTCAAAGTGTTGGCCATCTGGCATGGCGCGCGGAATCCAGCCGAACTGCGCCGACGGCTGAAATGAAAAGCCCGCGAGCGTTTCGGTCACGAGACAGCTCGCGCGAATCTTGGTCTGGCCAATTTTTTTGAGAATCTCGCGGGGGATCATACCAAATTGACGAAGGGCAGATTTCCAACGAATCCATTCACGCAATTGGCTGTGAATCCAGCAGATGGCAAACCTCGATACCGTCGTCCAAGTCCGGCCAATAGACCGCCAGGCCGCCGGGTTCAAGCACCCAACTGGCGCGCTGCTTCGGCGTGGCCTTGGCCAGCCATTTCAGCCACGGCACTTCCGTGAATGGCACCCTGATCGCCCGGCCATCGTCGAGCCGGACATGCAACACAGTCGCCGTAATGCGGACACTCTTGGCAGACACTTGCCGGTTGGCTTTAGCGGTTAAAATATTCATACCATGCTTCTAATTTGTAGTTCAATGAAAATGGTCGGCATAACTCACGGCACGGGCAATTCGTTGAAGATTTTTGTGACGATGGTTTCGCTGGTTTTTTCCTCGGCTTCGGCTTCGTAGGTGATTGTCACCCGGTGGCGCAAGACATCCATGCCAATGCTCTTGACATCCTGCGGCGTCACATAGCCGCGTCCGCGCAAAAAGGCATAAGCCTTGGCCGCGAGCGTCAGACCGATGGTGGCGCGCGGGGAAGCGCCCAGTTGAATCAAGCCTTGCAAACCGTCCATTTTGTAAGCGCCCGGATCGCGCGTGCAACAGACCACATCCACAATGTAGTCCTTCACCTTGTCGTCAATGTAAATGTCGTTCAGCACCTGGCGCGCTTCCAAAATCTGTTGGGCCGAGACGACTTGAGCGGCCGGGGCAATGGGGGTGGTCCGGGCCATCAAATCCAGGATCTGCCGCTCTTCCTCGCGCGACGGATAAATAATCTTGAGTTTCAACATGAACCGGTCCACTTGCGCCTCGGGCAGGGGATAGGTTCCTTCCTGTTCAATGGGATTCTGCGTGGCCAGGACCAGGAAAGGCTCATCGAGCTTGAAAGATTGGTCGCCGATGGTGACTTGTTTTTCCTGCATGGCCTCCAGCAGGGCGCTCTGCACCTTGGCCGGGGCGCGGTTGATTTCGTCCGCCAGGACAAGATTGGCAAAGATCGGGCCGCGGCGGGTGGTGAACGCGCCGGTTTGCGGGTTATAGATTTGTGTCCCGATCAGGTCGGCCGGGAGGAGATCGGGGGTGAATTGGAGACGCGAGAATTTGACGTGGAGGCAGGCGGCCAGGGTCCTGACGGACAAAGTCTTGGCCAGACCGGGCACGCCTTCGAGCAAAACGTGGCCATTGGCCAGCAACCCAATGGCCAGGCGCTCGACCAGGTAATTTTGCCCGACGACGACTTTCCCGATCTCACTGAAAAGGGGGCGGACGAACGCGCCGGCCCTCTGCACTTCCTCGTTTATGGCACTGATTCCTGTATTCATAGATTTTAAGAGTACGTATCCCCCAAATGACAGTCCAATGCCAAAATTCGTTCAGAAAAAGCATGTTTCCATCATGGTTTGGACTTTTCCTTAAACTAAAGCGCCCGCGACATGGAAATGAACTTGCCTTTGGCCGCGACGCGTGCGAAATAATAAGAGGTGTGCCTCAAGCGCATTTGCCTCGGTAGCTCAGTTGGTAGAGCAGCAGACTCTTAATCTGTGGGTCGTGGGTTCGAGTCCCTCTCGGGGCACCACTCTTTTTCGGGGACGCAATTTATTCTAAAACCGCCGCCCGCTTCTTTGAGGCCGGGGCGCGGCGGCCAGTTGAAAATCCACCTGCTTTTTGAAGCCGTCCACTTTGAAAACCTGCACCGTGACCTTGTCGCCCAGCTTGATGACGCGGCGGGTGCGGCGGCCAATGAGATGGTTGCGCGCCGGTTCGAACACGTAAAAATCATCCGCGACCGATGACAGATGCACCAGGCCGCTCATGCCCAGGGCGGAAACGTCAACAAAAAAGCCGAAGTTGCGCACGTCGATGACGAGCGCCGGATACTTCTGCGCCTGGCCCGACTTCAGTTGCGCTTTGAGAAAGGCGAATATTTTAATGTCCTTGCTGTCCCGTTCCGCGTCGGCTGAATTGCGCTCCGTGGTTGAAATGTGCGCGGCGGCTTCCTTGAGCACGGGCAGGGAAGTTTTGCCGTCATCAAACAAGGCGCGATGGACCAGCAGATCGGCGTAGCGGCGAATGGGGGAGGTGAAGTGGGTGTATTTGGCCTTGCTCAGGCCGTAGTGGCCGAGCGGTTCGACGGCGTAACGGGCGCGCATCAACGATTTGAGAAAACCGATTTTCAGCGCAGGCCCGATGGGAAGGGTGTTGAGGCGCTGCAAAAGTTTCTGCACCTCGGGCCGTTGCGCGAGGTTTCCGCAGGGAATGTCATGGCTCAAAACATCCTGGCGATATTCCTGCAAGCGCAGGCCGGCGGGCGGTTCATGCACGCGATAGACGGCGGGGCGGCGCAGGGCCATGAGGCGCGCGGCCACGGCTTCGTTGGCCAGCAGCATGCATTCCTCGATCAATTGATGGGAAACGTCGTTCTCGATTTTCTCGATCAAGAGGACGCGGCCATGAGAGTCAAGCCGAATTTTTGATTCCGGAAAATCCAGGTCGAGCGAGCCGGCCCGGATGCGGGCGGCGCGGATTTTTTGGGCGAGGGCATGGGCCTGTTGCGCCATCTGTCGCACGGGATCGTCCGAGGGCGCGGCTTGCAGGACGGCCAGAACTTCCTTGTAAGTGAAACGGCGGCGGGAACGGATGACGGCCGGATAAAATCTGGCGTTGAGCACGCGGCCTTCGTTGGAAAGAAGAAACTCAACGCATTTGGTCAGGCGATCGAGGCCGGGTTTGAGCGAGCACAGTTCGTTGCTCAAGGCTTCCGGCAGCATGGGGATGACCCGGTCCACCAGGTAGGTTGAATTGCCCCGTTTGCGCGCTTCTTCGTCCAGAACACCGCCGGGGCGGACATAATGAGAGACGTCGGCAATATGCACCCAGAGCTTCCAGTGGTCTTTGCCGTGTTTTTGAAGACAAATCGCATCGTCGAAATCCTTGGCGTCGTCGGGGTCAATGGTGACGACACAGTGTCCGCGGCAATCGACGCGGCCGTGGCATTCCCCGGCAGCCGGTTCGCCGCGCGGATGAAGTTTGGCGATCCTGTCGGCTTCCAGGATGGCTTTCTTTGGAAAATGGAGCGGCAGATTATAGTAGCGCAAGATGGAGAGCATATCGACGCCCTCTTCATCGGGCGGGCCGAGCACTTCGATGATCTCTCCTTCCGGGTTGGTATGGCGGGATTCCCAGGCGCGCAATTCGACCACGACTTTGTCGCCAATACCGGCCGGCCGGCCGGTGTCGCGCGCCGGGGGCACATAAATATCATGGGGAATGCGGGGGTCGTCCGGGATGACGAACAGGAACTGTTTGCTGCGTTGCAGTGTTCCGACGATTTGCGCGCGTTTGCGTTTCAGGATGCGAACCACCGAGCCGGTGATTTCATTGCTCTCCGCCGGGCCGCGCCGGGGGGAAACGTCGCGCCGCACCAGGACGCGGTCGCCGTGCAGGGCGGTGGAAGTGGCGCTCTCCGGGACAACAATTTCCTGCAGGCCGGCGGCGTCCGGTTCGAGGAAGCCCTTGCCCTGGCGGTTCATGCGGATGACGCCGGGGACGAGGTCGGCTTTGCGGGCCAGAATGTAGCGGTTGCCTTTGTTGCGAATGATCTGGCCGTTCTGCTCCAGAGTGCGCAGCGCCTTTTGCAGGGCCTGTTGCTGGCCAGGGGGGCAACCCAGCCGCTGGAGCAACTGGGGGACATTGGCGGGCGCGTAATCCTGGCGCCCCAGCAAGCGGAGAATCGCTTGCGGCATGGCGTCCGGGGCCGGCCCCGGCGAGGCGGTGTTCGTTGTCAAATATTACTTTCCGAGCGAGGCCAGTTGTTCCCGGCCTTCCATCAGGTAATCCAGGCAGGTGCAGAGACGGGCTTTCATTTCATTGCGCGGAACGATGGAGTCGATCAGCCCGTGCTCGAGCAGGAATTCGGCGGTTTGAAAATCCGGGGGCAAATCGGATTGGGTGGTGCTTTCAATGACGCGCCGTCCGGCAAAACCGATCATGGCCCCGGGTTCAGCCAGGATCAAATCGCCCACGGCGGCGAAGCTGGCCATGACTCCGGCCATGGTGGGATTGGTCAGGACGCTGATGAAAGGCAGTTTGATCCTGGCATGATAGGCCAGAGCACCGCAGGTCTTGGCCATTTGCAACAGGCTGAACATTCCCTCATACATGCGTGCGCCGCCGCTGGTGGAAATAATAATCACGGGCAAACCCTTGTCCGTGGCCGATTCGATCAGGCGCGTGAGCTTTTCGCCAACGACGGACCCCATGGAACCGCCCAGAAAACCAAAATCCATCACGCCAAGGGCGACCCTGTATTTGCCGATGCGGCCAATGCCGGTGCAAACCGCGTCCTTGAGGTTCGTCTCGCTGGTGTATTGCTCCAATTTTGCGGTGTAGGAAGCCACGCCGGTGAATTGAAGAATATCAACGCTTTCCATCGAAGCATCGATCTCTTCGAAGGAACAGGTTTCGACCAGGGAGTTGATGCGTTCGCGGGCGCCGATGGGAAAATGGTACTGGCACTTCAGGCAAACTTTGAGGTTCGCGTCCAGCTCCTTGTCATAGATCATGTTGCCGCACTTTTTGCATTTGCTCCACAAGCCTTCGGGAATATCGCGTTTGCGGGATTTCGCGCCGGCCAGCTTGGGTTTTTTGAGAAAGCTGGTGGTTTGGGTGTCGGAAGAGGGCGGAGTGACGGCAGGCTCCACGACCTCGAGGCCGAGGGCTTTTTTGTTGAACGACGTTGTAGCCATGTCTTTCAGAACCGCGTGGTTAAATCTTTCATCAACAGCATTTGCCATTTAAAAGAGTTGTCTGCCAATCGTCAAGCTCCGCGTGCGACGGTCCAAACACACAAATCGCCCGCGCCGGCCCGGCGCAAAACCCGCGCGCAGGCGCTGGTCGTCGCGCCCGTCGTCAATACATCATCCAACAAAATAATTCTTTCACCATTTAATTTTTTGGGGCCGCGCGGGGCAAAGGCGGCATGGACGTTGCCGGCCCGCTCCGCCCGATTCAATTGCGTCTGGGTTTCAGTGGGTTTGACACGGCGGACCAGTTCATCGTTCACCGGGATTTGCGTGGCGCGGCTGAGATGGCGGGCCAGGCGCTCGGCCTGGTTGAATTCGCGCTCCCGTTCCTTGGCCGGGTGCAAGGGCACGGGAACGATCAGGTCCCATTTCTCGTTTTTGAGGGAGGGAACAGCCTGGCGGATCAACAAATCGGCCAGAAAAGGTTCAAAGCAGAGGGCGTGATTGTATTTGTAGCGGTGAATGACCTGCAAAATGAGCGGGTTGGCTATGACGGCGGAACGGGCAAAGCGGAAATGGAATTTGATGTCCGCGCAATTGCCGCACACGAAAGGTTGCGTGATGCTCCCCGCATAGGGCAACCCGCACCGATGACAAAAAGGCGCGGTGACAAAGCGCACCTGGGACCAGCATTGGCCGCCCACGTAGCCTTCCTTGATCCCGGCGCGTTCTTCCCGGCAGATTTGGCAAACGGGCGGATAGATAAGATTCAACAAAGCGTCCCATGCGTTGCGGAGGCGCGCTTTCATGTCGTTTGCCCCCCTGGCCATTCTCCGGCGCTTTTCATTCTCGAGACGATCCAAAAGACGCAGCCGAGAATGGGCAACGCCAGCCAGCCGTCAATGAGGGTGTCCGTGCCCCAAATGGACGGGTTGGCGCCCGGTGTTTTCACGGTGAGGAAACCATAAGACTTCACCCAAAAAATCCAGCCGGAGTGAAGTCCCATGGAGAAAAACAAGGCGCCGGTCCGTTGATAAGCCAGGGCAAGGATGGCTCCGGCCACGAACAGCGTGAAAACTGCCGGGATGAAAGGCGGCCCGCCCTGAAACATTTTGGGCAGGAGCGCCAAACCGGACCACCAATCAACAGGGCCGGGCGAATCGGCCTTTTGCAGGAAATGCGCCAGGGCATAGACCGCGCTGCTCAAGACGAGCGCCTTGGGCCAGGATTGCACTTTGCGCAATATGCCAAACAGCGCGCCGCGAAAAACAAGCTCTTCAAGGATGGACACGATGATCGCGGCCAGGGCGGCGCTGAAAACATGTTCCATGATTTGCGAGCTTGAACGAGCCGGATTGAAAGATCGTCCACCCAGGGAAATAGCCAGCAGAGCGACACAGGCAAGAGAACCGAAACCGAGCAAAAATCCCAAGGCAACACCCGCCAGCGAGCGGTCCCCGGCCTTCAAACCGAGATCGCGCCAGTGCAACATCCGGCAGGAGCGCAACAGCGGCCAGAGACCCAGCAAAGCCAACCCGAGCAAGGCACGACCGACAAAGCGATGAAACGGGTTTGAGGCCAGTTTTTCGAAGGAAGGCCAATGCGCCGCCAAACCGAGGGTGAACCAATACAACCAGGGCGCGAGCAAGGCGCCTCCCACAAAAACGAGGACAGAATAAATGAGCAGCGAACGGACGGGCCGCATTGCCTGGGATTTAAAATTGATTTCAGGCTCAAGCCAAGAACAATCGCAGGGGGGTATAGGGGGCAGGGCTGTTTTGGACCAAATTGCCACCAAAAAAACCCGGATAAATCGAAAAATATGCGCAAATCGAGGGTTTTTGGCCCGTTTGACGTTTGATGACCCCGCTTGCCAGGCGGGCCGATTTAATCATAAATTCCTATGTACAAACAGGTTACATGCATGGCATTCCGCATTTTCCGCATGGGGTCCGTCGCGACGATATTTCTTGCAGATTTTGCAAAATTTCTCTTGCAGAAACTGTCCAGATCATATACAGTGATGTCTGAAAAAGAGACCATACATGTTAAAACCAGGCCACAACAACAGGCTGAACTAGAAAGGTACTTGAATGAGAACCAAATTGATCTTAGGGCTGGCAGTGGGAGTAATGACCGTCGTCCAAATCGGCAGTGCTCAGGGCGTATCCACTGGCATTGTGAGCGACGAAATCTATGGCAACGTCGTGGCTCCTGTCGCCTTGTACACCGTGGTTGCGGTTGGCAATCCCGTTGCAAAGTATCACTCAGAGTCGGATGCCAATGTCGGCGATAGTTCGTTCGACTGGTCTGCGGATGGTGCTTGGCTGAATTTCGGAACCGCGCCGGGTTTGTCGGCAGTTGGCAATGACTTTGCAAGCACTCCGTTCAGTTCCAGTTCTGATGCCGATTTGATCACAAGGAGTTCGGACAATTCTCCTGTGGCCATGGCCGCTAACGAGCCTGTAGGCAGTGTGCATATGCCTGAAGTGGCGACTCCTGAGCCAGGCACGGTCGGACTGCTGGTGTTCGGTGGCGCAGCCCTGGCTGGCACCCTCCGTCGGAAGCTGACGGCCTAAAGTTCGTTTTCCCTCTCTTTTTCAATAACGCTGCCGGCATGACGCTGGCAGCGTTCTTCTTTTATCGCGGGGCTTTTTGCGGGCGCCGGGTGAGGTCAGGGCAAATTCCACGCTCGTCAAATGCAGAAAAGTTTATAAGGTGAAGCCAGCAGATGGAGCCACAGCCAGAAACATACAAGCGTTTCTTCCTAACGACCCGCCATTTCCTGCGCCAACATTGGCAAAAGGCGTTGCGGGTGCGCGAAAAGTTGTGGTTGAGCGAGGAGGCCCTGCACCTGGTCATGGCCGGCGTTGTCGGGTCAATGGGCGGGGTCATCAACGTCCTTTTCTATCTTGCGGTGGAAAAAGTTCAGGTGCTCCTGGTCGGGCATCCGGGCCAAAACATCGTCGAAGTTGCGGAGTCGATGAGCCTTGTGTGGCGGTTCATCACGCCGGCGTTGGGCGGCTTGGCGGCGGGGGCCGTGTTATTTTGGGGACTGCGTTTGGCGGGGAAACAGCGGACAACAAACTTGTTGGAAGTGGTGGTGGCAGGGGATGGACGGCTGCCTTTGCGGAGCGGGATCGTCCGGGCGGTGTCGTCGCTCATGAGTATTGGCAGCGGGGGATCGATTGGACGCGAAGGGGGCATTACGCAATTATCGGCCACCGCGGCCTCGAAGTGGGGGCAACTGGCGCGCTGGCAGCCGTACCGGCTGCGGCTGTTGGTGGCGTGCGGGGCGGCGGCCGGGATGGCGGCAGCGTATAACGCGCCCATCACCGGGGCGATTTTCGCGGCGCATATTGTTTTGGGGAATTTTTCGATGAATTTGTTTGCGCCGCTGCTCTGTTCCTCCGTGGTGGCGACGATGGTCTCGCGGAGTTTTTTTGGAGTCAAGCAGTGGTATGAAGTGCCGGGTTTCGACTTTACGCGCATTGCGCAGTTGCCGTGGTTTCTGGTTCTGGGCCTCCTGGCCGGCGTGATGGGAGCGGTGTTTCTCAAACTTTTGCGCGTCAGCCAGGAAGCGTTCAAGCGTGTGCCGGCCCTGCCCCTGCGCATGGCTGTTGGCGGGTTGTTGGTGGGAACCATCGCGCTGAAATACCCGGAGGTCTGGGGCAACGGATACACTGTGACCAATGGGTTCATCCAACATCCGGTCGCGGCCAAACTGCTGCTGGGAATTTTCCTGGCGAAATTGCTGGCCACCGCGGTGACGGTTGGATCGGGGGCGGTGGGAGGGGTGATTACGCCGACGTTGTTCCTGGGCGCGGGCCTGGGGAGTTTGTTTGGCATAAGTTTGGAGGAAATGGGACTGGCCCCGGCGAATTTGCCCATCGGGATTTTTGCGCTGGTTGGGATGGGGAGCATCTTCTCGGCCACAACCCGTTCTCCCTTGCTGGCCATTGTCATGATCCTGGAAATCTCGTTGAATTATTCGCTCATGCCGGCGCTGATGCTGGGCTGCGCGGTGTCCACATTGGTCTCGCAGCGTCTGCACCCCAATTCCATCTATACCGAACCTCTGAGATTGCGCGGCTTGGAGGTCGAGAGTTACCGGCTGGGCGCGGCGACCGAACAAACCATCGGCGACTTGATGAGGGCGCCGGTGCCGCCGGTGCGGGAGAACACGACCCTGCCGCGGATCGCGGAGAGGTTTCTGGGCAGCCAGAACAATTTTATTCCCGTAGTTGACGCGCAATTCCGGCTGGTCGGGGTGGTGGCTTTGCAGGATTTAAAAGAACACCTGGGGGCGGGCCAGGAATTAAACGCCATCATAGCCGGCGATGTTATGCGGGCCATCCCGCCCTGTTTGCGGCCGGGGCAAAAACTGCTGGACGCATTGCCTGTCTTGCTGGCCAGCGAGCAGCGGAACGTCGCGGTCATCAACACGCTTGAGGAAAAGCGGCTGATTGGCTCGGTGCCGCGCGCGGAAGCGCTGGCTGCGCTTTCAGAAGCCATTGCCGCCGGCACGTCCACCACATCTTCCACCGAAATCATTGCCAAAGAAAAGCCAGCGCGCCCAAAGCAGCCGCCAGCAGGCAAATAACCAGCACCGATTGCGTGGCGCTCAAGCCGCATCGCACCAGACGGTGGGACAAATGGTTTGTGTCGCCGAGGTAGAAGGGCTGGCCGATGCGCCAGCGCAGCAGAACAACCCAGGCCAGGTCTCCGAGCGGGACGGCCAGGATCAGCAACGGGGTAAGAACGGCCAGCGTCTGTGGGTGTCTGGGCGTGTAGAAATGGGGCAATATGCCCAGAACGGCCAGCAGGTACCCCACCAGGTGGCTTCCGGAGTCGCCAAGGAAAGCGCTCGCTTTGGGGAAATTATAGGGCAGAAAACCGAGCAAAGCGCCGGCAATCAAAAAGGCCATCGTTGCCACCAGGTATTCGGCCGGCTTGGGCCGCGATCAAACCAAACCAGACCGCGCCAATGGCCCCGAGTCCGGCGCAAAGCCCGTTCATGTTGTCCATGAAATTGAATGCATTGACGACGGTCAAAATCCACAGCGCCGTCATCCCGTAGCTGAAGACGATATTATGAACGAAGAGGGTAATTCGAACACCCGTTGCGGCGACAACCAGGGCCGCCAGCAATTGGCCGCCAAATTTTGCCGCCGGCTGCAACTCGACTTCGTCATCGCGCAAACCGATCAGCAACATGCCAAAGGCCCCGGCGGTAATGCCGAGGAGCTGGGTGGCTCTGCGGCCCAGGCCGTATTGGAAAAGCCCCATCGTGCCGGACGAGGAATGGAGGAAGGCAAAGACCGTTCCGCACAGCAATGCGGCCAGCAAGCCGGTCATCACGGCCAGCCCGCCTGCCAGGGGAACGGGGGTCGCATGGATTTTGCGAGGCCCCGGATCATCCACCGCGCCGTGGCGCCGGCACCAATGGCGCCACAACGGCAACGTCGCCGCCGTGGCCAGGGCCGCCGCCAGCATGGCCAAAAAATATAAGGCTGTTTGATTCACTTTTGCCGCGTCGCCGCCAACTGGCGATACAGTGTGCAAAGCTTTTCCACCATTGTCTCGATTGAAAAGGACTGGCGGACGAATTCACGGCCGCGCGCTCCCAGGCGTTCCCGCAACGCGGGGTCCCGGGCCAGTTGGACCAGGCGTTCCGCCAAAGTGTCCAAGTCGCCGGGGCGCACCAGAAAACCCGTTTGACCGGGGAGACAAACTTCATTGGCGCCGTCGCAATCATAAGCAACCACGGGACGGCTCGCCGCCAGGGCCTGTGGCAACGCCCGGGGAAGACCTTCCCGCCGCGAAAGATGGACCAGCATATCCATGATGCCGAGGTAACGCGGTATCTCCTCCGGCGGAACCAGTCCGGTGAATATAAAATGCTTTTGCAATCCGAGGGACTCTGCCCGGAGTTGCAGGCGCTCGCGCCAGGCCCCGTCTCCGATCAGCAGGAACTTCAAGCGCGGGCAGCGCTGGAGCACAGCGGGAGCGGCCGCCAGCAAGTCGTCATGGCCTTTCAGTTTGAAGAGGCGGGAAACTTTCCCGATGACAATATCGTTCGCATCGATCTGCAAACGATGACGCAAGGCGGGATCATTTTGCGCCTCCAGAAACGGCGCGAGGGCAAAGCCGCTGAAGATGCGGCTGTATTGTTCGGGCCGTCCGATGCCGGCGGCAAGATACTGCCGGGTCATGGCTTGGGCGACACTGACGAAATGAGTCGTGACGCTGGCGGCGAGACGCTCGGCGCCTTTGAAGAGGAAATTGGGAATGGGGCCTTGAAAGTTGCCAAACGAGGGGCCATGAATGGTGTGAACGACAATGGGCACTCCGGCGCGGGAGGCGGCCAACCGGCCGAGGATTCCCGCCTTGCCGCTGTGGGTGTGGACGATTTGGGGAAGGGTGGATCGGAAGATTCGGGTCAGGCGCAGCAGTGTCGCACAATCGTAGAGGGGATGGACAGCGCGGACCAAAGTCGGCACCAGGCGCAAAAGGTCCGGCTCCGCGCCCAAGAGAGAGGCCAGCGAACCTTCAGGGCCGGTGGTTGGCCCGGAGATGAGATTGACCTGGAAATCCGGCCTGCGCCGCAGGCCAAGGACCGATGCCACCGTGTTTTCCTGTGCGCCACCGATGACCAACCGGGTAATGACGTGCGTGACCCGCATCCGGTCGAGCCGTGTTAGTGGCTTTCCAGCTTTCTCAGCCGCTGCTTGGCCTGCTGATATTCAGGGAGATCATCCGGGGCGAAATCCAGATAGCGTTTGAGCCAGCGGATTTCCGCGGCGGGATTCTTTTCCCGGGCAGCTATTTCGGCCAGGCCGAAATCAGCCACATAGGGCTGACGGGGCATTAACTTGCGCAACGCTTTGTAGTCGTCTTTGGCCGCCTGCATTTGATTGAGCTGAATCTCGGCAATCGCGCGATTTAAAAGCGCCGTCGAATTGGCCGGCTGGAGGTACCATGATTTGATTCAGGGTTGCGATGGCGGGTTCGAATGATTTGAGCATCATTTCCACTTCGGCCTTCTTGAGCATAGTATCGGGAACACTGTTTGGACCGGCGGATTTTTGGCTGGACTGCGTCAGTAATTGTAATTCCTGATTGATGTAGTTCAGCGCGTTGTTGAAGCGGCGGGTGGCCTCGCTCGCGTTCTTCTCGCGCAAAGCATCGTTCTTTTGGCGCAAGGCATCGTTCGCCTCGCGCAAAGCGGCGTAGGCGGTGACGCGATAAAACTCGGCCAGAATGGCGACGCGGTTTTCGTCATGCGGGTCCTCCTTGAGCGCATCCTGCATGAGTCTTTCAGCGGAGGGGAAATCGTTCCTGGCATAGTAGGCCAGAGCTTCAACCCGGGAGACTTCCCACTTGTTGGCGGCGGGATTGGCGCGGAGTTTCCGAACCAACTCGATTGCCTTGTCAGTCAGGCCCGAGTCCACAAAAACTTTGGCGAAGTCCAATTCGGCGCTGGCATCCCCCGGCAGCAGTTGCAAGCGCCGTTCAAACAAAATGGCCCCTTGCCGCAGATCATGGCCATCGGCCATCAGTTTGCCAAATACCAAATCCATATCCGGTTCGTCCACGGGTCCGTTGAATTTGAGGATGGGCACCATTCCCCGATAGAGGTTGATCGCTTTATAAATGAGATCTCCTGAGTCGATGGGCCGATGGTCGTTTTTCTGCAAACGTTCGTTGTATTCCCTGTTGATTTTGGCGATGAAATTTTGCGGATTGATCCGCGCCGCCTCCGCAAACTGGGCGTTGGCTTCCTTGAGATGGCCGGCCTTTTGCAGATCGACGCCCCAGAAATCCAGAGCCGACAGAGTAACTGACGCCGGTCAGTTCGGCATCCGGGTCCAGCTTGGCCAGGGACGGGAGCGCGACCAGCGATTTTTGCTCAAGTTTTGCCCAAATATCCTGGTTTTCCTTGATTTCCTCGCTGGTGGGCAGGGGTGGTTCGATGGCATCTTTTGCGTAGGGTTGAAGCTGATAAACCAAACCATGCGGTTTCAAATAAAAGGTCTCGAAATAATACCCAAAGCTTGGATTCAGATAATAAATGGAGTATTTCCGGCTGAGACCATACACATAATTTATCAGCGAATTGGGAGGAAGGACGTGAGCCAGCTTCTCCGGGCGGGGTTGTCTCCTTTTTAAGCTCTGGATAACGGGAAACCAAATAGGCGATATATTCCCGGTACGGCAGCGACCCTGTCTCGATGAGAATGTTCTTATTGGGCTTTCCTTCCCGGCGGAAGGCCGCCTCCAATAGATATAATCGCACGGGATCATCGACCGAGTATGATGACGGGTTTGGCTGGCAAATCCTGAATGATTTCCCCGGAAAAATCGGCCAGGACGCTGCTCCTGGCCGCGTTAATGTGGGAAATGTTCTGGTAGAACAGCCCGCACGGCGCGGCCACCGCCAACAGCCAGAGCAGTCCCACGACCAGCCAGGTTGAAGGCCCTGATCACAGGGCCTTGCCTCCCCCAGGCCGGGGCGGCACTCCTGCCAAAGACAAGAAGAATGTAACCGCTGAAATAACCAACACACAATGCCCCCATGTAGTAAAACGTCAAAAACCCGGTCGGCGCGTCCTGCAGCCGCAAGCTGGGGCTGTATTTGAAATCGAAAAACATGATGAGCACCAGCAGCAGAAAGATAACGTGCAACAAGCGAAACATGAATCTTGTCAGCGCATTGCCCGCCGCGCTCACTTCCCCTTCGAAGGAAGGCCAGTTGATTCCCGCAAAAATCAGCGGCAGAAGGGTCGGCAGCGCCGCCACCACCACTATCCAACGCGGGACCAGGCGAAGGGCAAAACTCTGCGCGCCCAGCTCCATGTGCAGGAGCGACCAGAAATTGGCCCGCTCCCCGCCCAGGCTGCCAATCGCCGGAATAAGCAAATAAAGCAGCAACCCCAAAAGACCGCAGCCGGCGACGCGCGCCAGAAATCTCCAATTGAAAAAATTGACGCCTTTGATCCAAACCAGGGCAATGAAAAAGACAGGAAAGAATCCAATCAAAGCCCAGTTATTGGTCGTGCCCAGGCCATAGACGAATGCAAAACCCGACAGCCAGTCGTCATTTTGCGAAATGCGGAATTTGAGGAGGCAAAAAATCAAGAAGGCAAAGACCAGCATGTCCAGCATTTCCCCGGTCGAGGAAACGGCGTTCCGCCAAAAGGTCAATTGCAGGCCCATCATGAGCACGGCGAACAGGGCCGGCAGAAATGCCGCCGGCAGCGAGAGCAGGGAAAACTCTCCTCCCTCGCGTTGCCGCTGTTCCCGCGTGCGATCATGCGGCAGCAGGCGCACCGAGGCGGCCAATAGACCCAGGGTCAGCGCCGCGCAGAGCGCGGCAAAGGCATTCAAGGCGGCTGGCTGCCATGCGACCGGCAGCAGCCGAATCGGACAGGTCAAAACAAGAAACAGCGGGGCAACCGGGGTCTGGCGCCATAACAACGGGACTGGATGCCAATCCCACCCCGTGACCCTCGCAATGACGGCCAGGCTGTTTAACGTCACCCAGTGATTGAGAGTAAACCCGTACAAGAGCAACGCCCCCAACAGAACCAGCCAGGGAGACAGAAAGATCGCCCGCTTTTGGGGAGGGTTGACTTTTTCTTCTGTTGTCATGAAGGGGCAGTTTGCAGCAAGGCGCGTCCTATAAGCAAGGTTTATGAGCGGCCCCGTCCGGAGCCGTTTTCTTTCGCACGTCGGCCACACATTCAATGTGTTGTGTCTGAGGAAACATATCCAATGGAACAATTTTTGTTAATTCAAAGACATCCTCCGCGCACAAAACGTTCAAGTCCCGCGCCAGGGTTGCGGGATGACAGGACACATACAATATCTGGGCGGGCTGAAGCCTCCTCACGGCCTGGAGCATTTCAGCCGGACACCCCGTGCGCGGCGGGTCCAGAATCAGCGTGGTGGCTTCGGAATCGAAACGCCCCAACATCCCGGGCAAAAGGTCTTCGGCGCGCCCCACGACGAATTCGCCATTGGTCAGGTTTCGTCTGGCCGCGTTCTGTCTTGCTGCTTTAATTGCGGCAACATCCACTTCCACACCCGCAAAATGCCCGACAATGCCGGCCAGTTCAATACTGAAAAAACCAACCCCGCAATAGGCATCAATCAAAAACCGGCAGCCGCTGTCCTTGACCCGCGTTCGCACCACGTCGGCCAGCATGGGCAGCAGGAAAAAATTGTTTTGAAAAAAGGAATCCGGCGGCAGGTCCCAGCCATCGGGGGCGATGCGCAGCACTACTTTCAAGCCTCCCTTTGGCGGGGGATGCCGGCGGACATGCTGGATTTGCCGGTTCAAGGCGGGTTCGGCAATTTTGCATTCTTCGATATCCACCACCAGGCGGTTGTCAGCCCGGAGGAATCCAATGTTCAATCCTTGTTTGAACTTGTCCCACTGGCTGCGTATCATGATGCGGTTGCGATAGCCAAACGGCTCGGGGCAGGGCAGCACCGGCTCGATCACCGCACGGTCAAAGCCGCCGATGCGCTGGAATAAATCGCTGATTTGTTTGTGCTTGAGCCGAAGTTGTTCCGGGTAGGCAATGTGTTGATATTGGCATCCGCCGCAATCGCCGAAGTACCGGCACGGCGGCGCGACGCGCTCTGCCGCCGGTTGCAGGATTCGGAGCAGACGCGCCCGTCCGAAACGGGGTTTGACCTCTGTCAATTCCACTTCCACCGTTTCGCCGCGCGCCACAAACGGAACAAAGACCACAAAGTCACCCCACCGACCAACGCCATCGCCGCCGAAGGCAATGTCGTCAATGGTCAATGTCAGTTTCGCGCCTGGGGCGGGAAGCGGTTGGTCCACAGATTTCTTACGCGACGGCGGTCAAACGCGCCTGTTCGTGTTTGGCCAGAAGGGCCTGAACCTGGGCCGCGGCGTTGGCCGCCGTCAGCCCGTATTTGTCGCGCAAATGATCCACGGTGCTGGCGTGCTCGATGAATTGATCGGGCCAGCCGATGCGCGCCACGGGAGTGGAAATGCCCTTTTCATTGAGCAGTTCCAACACGCCGGCCCCATAGCCGCCGGACAGCACATGATCTTCCAGGGTGACGACCGCTTCGGCGGCGCGCGCAAAAAATTCATGGGCGCCGGCGTCCAGCGGCTTGGTAAAACGCGGATTAATGACCGCGCAATCAAAACCTTCCGCCAGCAACAGTTCCGCCGCCTGCTCGGCCACGTGATGCATGTTGCCCAAACCAAACAGGGCCACTTTGCGCCCCTTGTTTCCGGAGAATTTTCGCGTGATTTCCGCATGGCCGATTTCCATCAGGGCCGGTTGGTCTTTGACCGTCACGCCTTCTGCCGCGCCCCGCGGATAGCGTATGAACGCGGGATGCTTCTGGTGCGTCGCCGTAAACATCATGTCGGCCAGTTCGTCTTCATTTCGCGGCGCCATGGCGATGATGTTGGGCACGCAACGAAGGTAGGCGATGTCGAACAGGCCGTGATGGGTCGGTCCGTCATTGGCCGACAAGCCGGCGCGGTCCATGCAAAAGATCACGGGCAAATCCTGCAGGGCCACGTCATGCACGATGCAGTCATAGGCCCGCTGCAAGAAAGTGGAGTAGATGGCGCAGACCGGATGGAAACCCATCGTGGCCATGCCGGCGGCAAATAAAACAGCGTGCTCTTCGGCGATGCCCACATCGTAATAACGGTGGGGCATGGCCTTTTCCAGGGCCTTGAGGCCCGTGCCGCTGGGCATGGCGGCGGTGATGCCAACAATGGAATTATCTTTCTGGCACAGTTTGACCATCGTTTGACCGAAAACATCCTGGTAATTCGGGGGAGCGCCGGGCTGGGCCGCCGGCGTGTTGCCGGTCACCGGGTCGTAAGGTCCCAAGCCGTGGAATTTTTCCGGATAATTCAAGGCGGCTTCGTAGCCTTTGCCTTTTTTTGTCAGGACATGCAGCACCACCGGCAACTCGCTGGCCCTGGCATATTCGAGCGTGCTGATGAGCAGCGGCAGATTATGTCCATCTATCGGGTCCAAGGTAGCGCAATCCCATTTCCTCAAAGATAAGGCTGTTGCCATAGCCGCCGCGCCCGTCGGACTGCGCTTGCTCCGGGTTTTGCTCCAGGGAGGCTCCCGCCAGGACGCTTTTAAGGATCTCCTCGGCTTTATGGCCCAGCTTGATGGCCAACTCTCCTTTGGGCATGCGTTTGACCCATCGTTCCAGGTCCTTTTGCACGCGGTTGTAGCGCGGATTGGTGATGACTTTGTTGAGGTGGGAGGAAATCGCGCCAACGTTCTTGGCGATGCTCCACTCATTGTCGTTTAGAATTCCAATGAACCGCCTGGTGGTGTGCGCGATGTTGTTGAGGGCCTCAAAGGAAATCCCGTTGGTCAGCGCCGCGTCCCCAAAGATGCAGACCACGTTTTCATCCGACCCGCGCTGATCGCGCGCCGCGCACATGCCCAGCGCGGCGGACAAGGCGGTGCCGGCGTGTCCCGCCCCGTAACAATCGTGCTGGCTCTCGGTGCGGAGCGAGAACCCGTTCAAGCCGTCGGTCGTGCGGATGGTGTGGAAGCGGTCTTTTCGTCCGGTCAGCAACTTGTGCACGTAACTTTGATGGCTGACGTCCCAGACAAATTTGTCGCGCGGAGTGGAAAAGACAAAGTGCAGCGCGATGGTCAATTCGACCACGCCGAGATTCGGCCCCAAATGGCCTCCATTCTTGGCCAGTTTGGTGATGAGGTCGTGGCGGATTTCCCCGGCCAGTTGCTGCAACTGTTCCAGAGTCAGTTTTTTGACGTGTGAAGGATGGTCAACCATGTCCAGATAGCGGCTCATAAATTCTCCCCGGCAATGGGCGCGGGCGTCAAACTCAATTCCCCTTTGGGACCTTTTTCCAATTGTTGAATTTTCAACTCGGCCTCGTTCAATTTGGCCTGGCAAAGCTGCGATAATTTCGTGCCTTCGGCGTAGCGCGCCAGCAATGTTTCCAAAGGCAGGTCCTGCGCTTCCATTGACTCGACGATTGTTTCGAGCCTTTTCAGCGCCTCTTCGAACGGCAGCTTCTGTATGTCGTCAAGAGCGCTCTCGGCGCCTTTGGCCTTCGGCATGAGCGCAACTT
The DNA here is from genome assembly GCA_963825315.1 of uncultured Verrucomicrobiae bacterium. Taxonomy (GTDB): domain Bacteria; phylum Verrucomicrobiota; class Verrucomicrobiia; order Limisphaerales; family Palsa-1400; genus DASRLE01. The sequence goes on from CAWGST010000001.1 coordinate 207,202, forward strand.
AGAGGAAACGCGCCGCGCCGTCCAGCCTGAAGATTTTTGGCTGCAAGACCGATATCGGAACCTTGCAATTTGCCTTTCAGTTTGAAAGGCTTTGATTTTGAAATTCTCAAGAAAACCCGTCCAAAAAAAACAGTGAAAATTTCGACATTTTGAAAAGTCATAATCTGTTGCCAGCAAGGTGTTTACAAAAGACGGTTGAAGCTAGTATTTACAAGAACGCTGAAAACAGTGAAAATTTCGACATTTCGCAAAGTCACAACCTGTTGTCAGAAAGGCACTTGCAAAAACAGGCAATTATTTACAGTTGACAATGGTCTGGCTGCGGCGCTCCGGCTGGCAGTTTTTCAGAACTTTCGTCAGTCCGCCATAGCCGCTGTGGGGCGTGTGCGACGGCGGAAGCCTTTAGCCTTCAGCATCCAGTCTCCTTTGACCCGTCACAAACCCGTCACAATCACGGCGTCTTTAGAATTCGCGTCACTTCCGGTCCGAATTGCCCATAGTGGCGGATGTTCCAAATAAAGCATCCAAGAATGCCTTCATTCGGGTGTGGCGAGATTCTGCTTGTCGCGCTGCTCCCGAATTTGTTCCAGCAAATCGTCGGTAACGGAAGCCGCCAAAGGCTGGCCAGTGCGGAAAACCCATACGCCTTTTTCCTTGGCGAGCGGCCCCCCGCCGCGAATCGGGCGAAGGGTAATGCGTTCGCCGACATTCTCCAACTCCAGCAAGTCGCCGGGGCCAATGTCCAATTCCTTTCGTATCGGCTTGGGAAGAACAATCCGCCCGGCACTATCAATGGTCAGTTGCGCAGTCATATATGGCATAATATCATGGGTCATCCCAACAATCAATGCCAAAATGCCGTGTCAACATTTGGCCAATCAGGCTTTCTCAAACATTGTAGAGGCCGGGAATGAAGCTGGTGTCCGGGACAGCGTCCGGGAAAACTGGTTGCCAAGGGCGTGTTTAGCGGAAGGCCGTGTTCATGCCCCGAAAGATGGGCCGCCGCCAGGACAAAAAGAATGTCCAATGTCAAAGCACGAATTATCGAAAATGACGAATGTCCAAGCACGAATGACCAGGGAAATGTCTAATCTCGAAATCCGAATGACCAATCAATGCCCAAATGACCCAATGACGAAATGGATACCGGGGTCTCTTACCGCCTTTGGTAAAATTCGTCATTAGGGTTTCGTCATTATTTCGTCATTAGGGCTTCAACATTCGTCATTCCTTTGGTCATTCAACATTTTCCCACGTGGATTGAGGTTCAGCTTCCGTCAGCGCGGACCCGTGTCAAAAAACCAAGATGCACCCCGAACGCTTTGGCGTTACAAACTGAGGGCGGTTTTGGAATGGGTCTTTCATTGTGTATTCCCCTTGGGGTGGCATCATCAGGCAACTTTACTGATTATGACTGCAATATTCTTCGGATGCATCGCCGGCTTTATCGCCTGGTTCCTGGTTCGTTATCTGGCCGCCGGACTGTTCACGGTCAACCAAAACGAGCGCGCGGTAAAGACCAGTTTCGGGCGCGCCGAGCGCGTGGGCAACGCCACGACGTTGACGGACCCGATTGCCGCGTCGCTGAATGCCGAAGAAAAAGAGCGTTATGCTTATCCGCAGGTGCGCGTGATACCGGCGGGCGGGCCTTACTTCAAATGGCCCTGGGAAAAGGTCCACAAGGTTTCCGTCGCCACGCAGACGATGAATCTGGCCACAGACCCGGAAGATGCTTCGGCAAATAACAACGGCACCATCCTGGAGGCGGTGACCAAGGACCAGCTTAATACCGGGTTGGTCGGGCAGATCCGCTGGCGTGTTTCGGAACGGAACCTTTACGCCTATCTGTTCGGCGTCAAGCATCCCATTACGCATGTGATGGGCTACTTCATATCGGTGCTGCGCGAGCGCATCGCCAATTTTGAAGCGCCGCCGGCGCCCAAGACGGCCGAGGAGGCGGCGCCCCACTTGGGCTTGGCGACGGCGGCCATCGGCATTTCCATCAATGATCTCCGCAAAAATCTGCGCGACATCAACGATCACATGGCCCGCGAGTGCGCCCAGTCGGACGCGCGTTACGGCGTGGTCTTGGATGCCTCGCTGATTACCGGCATTGACCCGCCGCCGGAGGTGGAATCCGCGCTGGCGGCCATCAACACGGCCTATAACCAAGTGTCATCGGACATCAGCCTCGCGCAGTCCTCCGCCGACCAGAAGATCGTGCAGTCCAAACGCGCCGTTGAAATCGAGACTCTCAAAGCGGAGGCCGAGGTGCAACCGCTCATCGCGCTGGCGGAGCAATTGGGCGATTTAAAGAAAAGCGGCGCGGGAGCGCTGGACGCTTACGTTCGCAACGTGCGGCTGAAGCTCTTCAGCGAGGCCAAGTCCGTCATCCTGGAGGTGGACCATGAATAATTTTCAGGGTATGTCCGCCACCGCGCTGTTCTTCCTGGCGGCGGTGGTGATGTTCATCGGGATGTTTATTGCAATGCCCGTTTTCTTTGGCATCGCGCGCGGGTTGGGATTTTACACCGTAGTCGAGGAACGGCAGTGCAAAGTATATGACCTGTTCGGCAAGGTGTTGGCGGTGATCGACGAACCGGGGCTGCATATTTTGATCTTCAAGCTCGGCTTCAAGGCTCCGATGGTCAGCCTGATGGGCAAATGCCACGTACTGGACTTGCGGCTGGACCAAACCTACCTGCGGAGCACGCCTGTCAATTCCGAGGAAGGAGCGCCCATGGGCATCGGCATCTGGTATGAAATGGCCATCAGCGACCCTGTGGCTTACCTGTTCAAAAACGCCGACCCGCGCGGGTCGCTCGCGGCCAACGTCGGCAACTCCACCGTGCGGTGCTTGAGCAATCTCAAGCTTGCCAGTATGATGGAAAATCGTCATCCCATGAGCCAGACCGTGCGCGACGAGGTCTCCCCGCAATCGCAGGAGTGGGGTTACAGCCTCGGTTCGGTCTATATCCGCAAAGTGCATTTTCGCGACACGGAGATGACCAAACAAATTGAGGAGAAAGTCGTCAACCGTTTGCGACAGGTCACGGGCGCGATCAAACAGGACGGCGTCAATCAGGTCAGCATCATCTCCAGCACGGCGGAGCGGCAGGCGGCCAATGAGTTTGCCAGGGCCGCGGCCATGCGCCCGCAAATCGTGGGCGCGGCTTTGCAGAAAATCTCGCAGGACGCCGACATTTCCCGCGCGTTGTTTGAAGCCCTGGAAACGCAGAACATCATCGGAGGACAAGCTGCCATCACCTTGATTCCCAAAAATGCCGCGCTGTTGGGGCAACTTGTGGCATCGAGCCAAAGCGCCAAGGCAGAGGCCGGGGTGAAGCCGGCTCCGGCGAAATGAACAGGTCAAGTCAGCCGGCGACGCCGCTTTCCATTGTAGTCTTGACGCCTTGGAGGAGGAGGCGCTTTTTAAGGGAGAGCAAGGGAATGAAATCCGGGTTCTTGAACATTTCCGGACGGAGAACCCCCACAAAGGGGAGGTTGCGGTAGCGCTCCGCGTAATCCAGTCCGTAGCCGACTACAAAATGATTCGGAATTTCGAATCCGATGTAATGCGCGCTGACCGGCTCGACGCGGCGCGATGGCTTGTCCAGCAGCACGCAAATTTTCATGCGGCGCGGCCGCAGCTTGCGCAGTTTGATCATGACTTGCGCCAGCGTTTTGCCGGTGTCCAATATATCGTCCACCAGCAGAACATCGCGGCCGCTGACATCCAGGCGCAGTTCCTTGGTGAAGACCAGTTCAGCGGATTCGGTGCCGCCCCCGTAGCTGGAAACGCCGATGAAATCCAGGCGCAAGGGCAGGGAAAGGCGCCGGAGCAAATCCGCCAAAAAAACAACGGTGCCGTTCAAAAGCGCGACGATGACCAAATCCCGCCCGGCGAAGTCCTTTTCGATCTGGCGGGCCAGGGCGTGGACGCGGCGGGCCAGTTGCTCCTGGGAAATCAAGATGAAAGCGATTTCCTTGCGCCAATGGCGCGGCGGCTTTTGGATGCGTTTAGGCATTTCATGGAATTTAAGGGGAAAGCGGCCGGTGGGAAGTTTAAAATGTGTCAGAATCACGCATTTCCGCGAAGATTGTCAGGGGAATGATTGTCAGGGGAATGGGAAGAAGAGTTTGCAGATTATTCCTCTGACAATCATTCCCCTGCCACTTCCGGCCTTTGCATCCTCCATCTTCGCTTTGGTTGCGGCTCTTCCGCGATCTGGCTTGGCGTTGTTCTTTTCCAACAAAATGAGCCACCCTCACGGATGGCTCAATTGTCCAAGGGATGGCTCAATTGTTTCACCAGATGGTTGGCTTGATGCCCTACGCCTTTGCCATTCGCCGCCGCCAGTCGCAGGCCAGCAGACTGAGGGTGCCCAAGCCGAGCAGGGCGAGAGTGGAAGAAGTTTCGGGTATTGGCGAACATTGGTCCAGGACCCAACCGGATTCGACAATGATCGGGGCGTCGGCAGTGAGGGGCACCGTCACCCAGACGTCGCCCGGCTGCGGCGTTACCGTGACTCCCAGAACTAGAGTTCCGGTAACACTACTGTATCCCTCGTGAGTGACCACTGCTGAACAACCGGGCGTTGTCGTGACTACGATCTTAGACAAATCGGGTATGCCGCCGGGGATCTGCATCGATTGAAAGAACTGCTTTATGTTCGCGGAATCATACACGTTCCCCCAATGGAATGTTATCGCCGCGTCTGTCGCTGTCCATCCCTCCCCGGCCACCCATGTCCAGTCACCAGTCAGACCGGATATGCCGCTCTCATCTTCTTGAAAGAGGGACGAGGCTCCTTCATATAAATCTGTGTACTGTCCCTCTTGCCCTTGGGTCGTTGTGTAATCGTAGTAGGCGTATGCAGCCGTTGCCGAATCCAAGGGCGCGAAATTTGCGGGCCAATCGGCTGTAGGCACTTGGTTCCACTGGAGAGTTTGCGCGTTGGAATCGGGCGACATGGTAACTGTCGCGAACGTAACACAGATTACCGCCAGGCTCCGGTTGCGAACGCAACGGAAACGAGGGTAACGCAATGGAGACGAGTTCATGGCAGAGTCCTCGGATTTCAAACTTATAGGAAATTGCTTTTGGAGGCCACGGGGGACAGGGTCCGACATGACGCGCCTCATTCCAGACCACAAGTTGCCGATTATTGGATATTTCATAATTCAAGTGTGTTAAGCATTATTTATTTTCATTTGCCCCCGTCCGGTGTGCTTGTTATGTGCGTTTGTAACGCAACGCCTGGCAGCGAATGAACCGCATTCGATTCACCCTGCGTTGTGCCAACCACTGAACGGCGCCGCGTGTCTTCTGCGCGTGGTCAATGATTTACTAGCATAAACTATTCCAAACATATTAGCTCAGTTTATAATGGGTTCCTCGAATGAGCCTAACGGATTGCACGTTAAGGGGTTGGGCGGAGCACATTTTCTGGTATTGCCGGAAGCCCATGCGTTTGGACGACACGCGAAGTGTAAGGATCGCCGACAGAACAGAGCGCAAAAATCCGAATGGCGGAATCGCATGTCCCTGCAAGGCCAGTATTTATGGCAAGTTGTGCTTGGTGATTATGATTGTGTAAAACTTCCCGACGTCTTTACAGTTTGGGCAGCGAATATGGTTGCCTGGAGTGGATGCGGAGCGGGGTGGTGTGGCGATACACCACAACAAAATGAGCCACCCTCACGGATGGCTCACTTGTTTTGCCAGATGGGGTTGGCTGGGATGCCCTACGCCTTTGCCATTCGCCGCCGCCAGTCGCAGACCAGCAGACTGACTGCACCGATGCCAAGCAGGGCGAGGGAGGAGGGTTCAGGGGTGGTCAGGGTCATTTCCCCCGACTGGTCCGCAGTTGTCCAGCCAACGGAGCCATCGAAGAGATTATCCTTTAAGTCAGTGTCAGAGGGCAGCATGGTGTCGGTGGGTTGGAAGCCGAGGAAGTCCGGAATCCAGGCGTCGTTGACCAGGGCGTTCTCGAGGGGCGCGAGATCGGGAGGGGGCCCCGGAGGCTCCACCGGGCCGCTCGGCGTTTCCGCTGGGGCTGGTGGCGGGACCGGGCTTCCCGGAGGCAGAAGAGTGCCAGGCACCGTGGCTGTGGACCCCATCATTGTAGGTCACAGTCACTGACCCGCCGTTCTGGACGACACTCGCGACATTCCCTGCATCCGGTATCTGGAAAGTGACGCCGCTTGGCGTAGTGATGCTCGGGACAGACGTGGTCGGGTCCGGCAAGGTGGCCAGGAGCAACGCCACGCCAGCCACCTCGTCGATGGCATAGGTGGCGCCGGCTGGAATGAGGTAACCCGATGTCGGACCTATGACGTTGAGCGAACTGCCATCCCAGTACAGAACCGATGCGGGTTCCCCCCCGCCTTGTCCCAGTGTGGCCCCAGCCATTGCGAACATAAAGGTTGCGGCCAAGAGAGGCATCATTTTGGCGACAGGGAACTGCTTTTTGCGGCCATAGGGCACGGGGCCCGAGCGGGGAGTTAAGAGTTCGTCTTCAAGCATGGAGGTGAGCTTCTTCATAGGATCGCCTTAATTATTACCTTTCATGGTTAAGGATTAACGGCACCGCGGGTCTTTTGCACAGGGTCAATTAAGTATTAGCATGAACTATTCCACTGAGATTAGCGTAGCTTATCATCGATTCCACGAATGAGCCTAATGGCTTGTGCATTAAGGGGTTGGGTGGAGCACATTTTGTGGTATTGCCGGAGGCCTTTGCGTTTGGACGACACGCGAAGTGTAAGGATCGCCGACAGCATGGAGCGCAAAAAGCCGAATGGCGGAAGCGCATGTCTCTGCAAGGCCGGTATTTAGGGCAAATCGCGCTTGGTGGTTCTGGTTGTGTAAAACTTCCCGACGTTTTTACAGTTTGGCGGCAGCGAATATGGCTGCCGATTTCACATGGCAGCTTAACCCGCCTCGTCAGTCAGTGTCCGTCTGGATGGGGTTAGCTACACGGATACGTTTGAGAGCATACAGCATAGCCGAAGCGAAACCCAACAAACACGCCGTAGATGATGCGTCGGGGCCTGTGAATCCGGTTTCCTTTGGGAGATAAATCGATGAGTTGGCATCTGGATCGTAGGCTGTGAATTCGATGTATCCCGCGAGGTACAACACATCATTGGCAGGGAGAGTCACGCTAGAATAGTCTGCATCGAACAAGCTAGTCAGGAATGCCCCTGGAGTATTATCAAAGTAGTTAACGCTAACGCTCAAATCAGGCTTTATGGCCCCGTCTGAATCCGACAAGACCGCATAATCGTCGAAGGCGACATAGCTGCCCGCGGGCCCGACATTTCCGGCTATTGTAGGGAAGGTGATAAGTCCAGGAACAGTGATCAAACTGCCCGTTGTGAAGCCAATATCGAAAGAGATCGTCAGGGTAGCTGGATTGACATCGTCTCCAGGGGCCGTCTGGCTAACCCCAGTGTCATAAGGAAATTCATTCCCAGCCGTAAACGGATAGTAAAAATAGCAGATGCCGCCTAAGGCTGAACTACGAGCGCCGTTGGGACCGCCGGTCACATTCCACGACGCCGACGTCATACTAGGTTTAATTAGGAAGCTTTCCATATTTGTGCCCCCGAAGCCGGGATAGTATAAGATCATGGCGGAGTCATGACTGGGGTCGACTCCGTTAAACTGCGCATACAGTTGCACGGGCGTCACGACTGCGGTCGCGCCTACAGCAATCCCGATCGTTTTCAATAATGTGGGTTTCATAGCCGTTTCCTTTGTGGATTCTTCGAGGTTCATAATGGGTAGAGATTGAGCTTTCCGCAGAAAAACAGGATGCGAATCCGGTAGTTCCGAAAGTTGCGGAAGCCCCGCGCGTTGGATTTGATGCTTTGGATTTTCGAGTTCAATCCTTCGGTCACCGCATTGGTGATGTGATGCTTCAAATACGTCAATAAGTTTTCCAAGTGACGCTTGAGCATGTGCGCCACTTCCACCAACGGCTTGAGCCGGCTTCGGCTCACCCAGCCAAACCATTGCTTGAAAAACCGCCGCGCCCAACCCTCTTCCTGATAGTTCCAGAATTGGCTGAACAGTTCCTTGGCCGCCCAGGCCCGCGCCACTTTCAAATGCAAGTCCTTCAATCCAGCAAACTCCTGGCGCTGTTCCGGGTTGAAGTTCTCCGGGTTATACAGCCACAGTTGCCGAGTGCCTTTGAGCGTTTCATCCCCTTCGGCCATCAGTTCCTTGTGCTCTTGGCGACGCACCTTGTCCACCGCCTCGCCCAGATATTTGCTGATATGAAACTTGTCATGCACAATGTCCGCGTCGGGCACTTCCTTTTCAATCGTCCGCAAGAACGGTTCCCACATGTCCACCGCCACCGCTTCCACCGCTTGCTTTTGCTCCGGGCTCAACGTCTGCCACAACTGCTCGCCTGCCTCCTCCGTCCGATCCTCCACCACATCAATGACCCGCGCTTGTGCCAAATCCGTCAGCAGCGTGATGTAGGACTGCCCACGCCCAAAACTCTTCTCATCCATCCCCAGGTGTTTCATCGCTTCCAGTTGCCGCCGCTCCAGGCCCCGCTCCACCGCCCGGCCCATCATCTCGTGCGCCGTCTCCCAGCCAATGCCCAGCAACTCGCACGCCTGGCTGACGCTGGCGCTGGCCAGCAGCACCTCCACGGCAAAGCGCTCGAAGAGCAGGGTGAAGCGCCCCTGCGGTTCCGCCCAGGGCACTTGCATCGTCTTGACTCCATGTACGGGGCAATCCGCCCGCGGCGTCCGCGCCCGAATCAAGGTGACAAACTGCATCGTGTCCAGATGCCGCCAGCTCCGCTCCGGCGCGCTGTCGTGCATCGAACACTTCCGCCCGCATTCCGGGCACTGGGCCGACTGGCCCCATTGCCAGCCCAACTCGATTTCCACCTTCTTCTCCGCCAGTTTCAACTCCACCGTCTTGACTTCCCACGGGCTGCCGATGCCTAAAAGTAACGCGTAATGCCTTTGTAATTCAGTGTCCATGCTCACACTGACCAACCTCTCAGAAACCAGCCTCCCCTTCCAACCAAAAACCTCCGACCGGCGGAGCGGAGCGGCAGCGGAGCGCAGTCCGACGCGAAGCGGTGCGAGCCCACGTCCGCCTCAGTCAAACAAACAACGCCAGGGGCCAGACCACCATTTTCATCCTAAAAGCTCTTCTTCTTTCTTCAATTTCCCCCGCACCCCGATTTGCGTTAGCCATGAAAAACCTCGAATATCCCCTTTGTGTTGCCTTTACCTGATCGCTTATTGTCTTAGTTCAAGCGTGTTAAACATCATAAATTTGCCCCGTCCGGTGTGGTGGTCATGTGCGTGTGAAACGGAACGCCGGACAGCGAATGTACCGCATTCGATTTACCCTGCGCTCTGCCAACCACTGAACGGCGCCGCGTGTCTTTTGCGCGTGATCAATTAATTATTAGCATAGTATATTCCATAGAGATTAGCTCAGTTTATAATGGGTTCCTCCAATGAGCCTAACGGATTGCAAGTCAAGGCCTTCGGTGGAGCGCATTTTCTGGTGTTGCGGGGGCCTTTGCGTTTGGATGATCCGCAAAGTGTAAGGATCAGCGACAGCACGGAGCGGAAAAATCTGAATGGCGCAAGCGCATGTCCTTGCAAGGCTGGTATTTATGGCAAATTGTGCATGGTGGTTCCGGTTGTGTAAAACTTCCCGACGTTTTTACAGTTTGGCGGCAGCCAATATGGCTGCCGATTAGGATTAGGAACACGAAACCGCCAGGCGCAGTTAAACATTGCGCTGGCCGGGGTTTGCCCCTAAACTGGGCGGCGATGGGGAAACATGCCGCGCTGGAGAGCGCGGTGGAACTTTTTTTGAAATTATGTCACAGCATCGAAGTCTGCGCGCCACGAGCACCCTTGGGGCCAAGCGCAATGTCCTGAAACGGTTTGAACGGGTTGCCATTCTGAAAAGACGCGGCCAATGGAAGACGGGCGACAAGGTCACCGGTCTGCGCAAGACCAAGGCCGATGTGTGAGTCATATTTGTGGTTCGTTTGCAAAAGTATCTGGCCGAAGCGGGCATCGCCTCGCGGCGGGCCAGCGAACAGGTCATTGTCGCCGGGCGGGTGACGGTCAATGGCGAAGTGGCCTCGCAATTGGGGGCGAAGGTGGACCCGCAGCATGACCGTGTGGCGGTGGATGGCCGGGTCGTGGCCCGGAAGCGCAAACTGTATATCGCGGTCAACAAGCCGCCCGGCTTTGTCTGCACCCGGGGAACGGAAGACGAACGGAAGAGAATTGGCGACCTGTTGCCGCGGGAATGGACGGAACTGTTTTCGGTTGGCCGGCTGGATTACCAGAGCGAAGGGTTGATATTTTTGACAAATGATGGCGATTTTTGCTTGAAATTAACGCATCCCCGTTATGGCATTCCCCGGAGATACATGGCCTGGATTGAAGGCCGGGTCACGGCGGAAATGATAAAGAACTTTACACAAGGCGTGGTGAGCGCGGGCGAGAAATTGCAAGCCCGGCGCGCCCGGCTCATTTCGGCCAATAATTCCAGCAGCATCGTGGAATTGGAATTGACTGAAGGGAAGAACCGCGAAGTCCGCCGCCTTTTTGAATCGCAACACCTCGACGGTGCGCCGCTTGCAACGTGTCCAAATCGGTCCGATAAAGCTCGGCCAGTTGCCAGCCGGCAAATGGCGGGTGTTGACAGAACCAGAGATTAAGTCCCTACTTCCCGTGTTATGAAACATACAACTTGGCTTTTATCCGCGCTGGCTCCCTTGACCGCTGTGTCGGTCCTGGCGCAGGCGTCGAACCCCGTGCCGTCCGTCATGAACCCCCCGCCGCCCCCCGCCGCTTCGGCCGCGCCCGTCGCGCCCGCCGCGCCCGCCGCCGAACCTGCCGCGAAACCGGCGCATGAACCCAAGGCGAAGGCCAAACACACCAGAGCGCCGGTTGTCAAAAGCAGTGTCGTTCTCAATCCGCCTGTCACGGCCATCGTCAAGTGCGATGTGCTGGATGTGCGGGGCCAGGGTTCCTTCGCCGGCGAAGTGATCACCCATGTGAAGAAGGGCGAGAGCGTAACTGTTCTGGAAGAGATCACCCTCGGCCACGTTCGCCCGAATGAGCCGGGCCAATGGTCCCGCATTGTCATGCCGACCAACGCGGCGGTTTGGGTGGATGCCGACTTTATTGATCCTGAAAGCAAGGCCGTGCGCGTCAAGAAAGTCAATGTGCGGGGCGGCCCCGGAGAGAACTACAGCATTGTCGGCCGGCTGGAGAAAGGGACCGCTGTCAAAGAAATCCGCAAAAAAGAAGGCTGGCTGGAAATCGAAACGCCTGGCCAATGCCGTTGCTTTTGTCGCTTCTGAATATTTGGACAAGCAGGCGGCTGTGGCGCCGGCTCCGGTGGTGGCTGCCGCGCCGCCGCCCGGCCCTCCTCCTCCGGCCGCGGCTGCACCCGCGCCTCCGCCAGCCGTTGAGACGCCTGTCGTGGTGAACGTGCCGGCGGAGACGGCTCCGGCTCCCGCCAAGCCGGTGGAAACAGCGCCGGCCGGGCCTGTCGCCCCCGCGCCGACGGCCGCGAGCCAGGCCGACCAGGAACTTGCGGCGTTGCGTCGGGCAACCGCTCCCGAGCCATTAGCGGCTCCGGCCGCTTCCGCCGCGCCTGCAGCAGCGGCGACCCAGCCGGAAGCTGCGAAGCAAGAGCCTCCGCGCACGGTGACGCGCGAAGGGTTTGTCCACAGGGCGTATAACTTTCAAGCGCCGGCGGGTTATGAGTTGCACGATATCAAAACCGGCGTGTTGATCGAGTATTTGCAGCCCGCGCCCGGCCAAAAGAAGTTCAAGATATTCGTTGGCACACGAGTGAGAATCACCGGCACCGAATTTTTGGATCCAAGCTGGCCGCGCACGCCGATATTGCACGTCGAAACGGTTGATCTCATGCCCTGATGCCACCCGGCAATCTTATCGACGGTCGCGCCATCGCCGAGCAAATTCACCAGGAAACCGCCCGGCGGGTTGCGCGGCTCCAGGCCCGCGGGATCGTGCCCCGCCTGGTCTTTGTTCGCGTCGGCGAGGATGCCGCTTCCCGCGTTTATGTCGGCATGAAGGAAAAAACCTGCGCGCGCCTGGGCATCTCTTCGCAGACCTGCGCGCTGGCGGCATCGGCGACGGAAAAGGAGTTGCTGGAGTTAGTGGAGCGTCTGAACGCGGATCGCGGCGTGCATGGCATTCTGGTGCAGGCCCCGCTGCCCAAGCATATCTCAGAGGCCAAAATCTACGGGTCGGTTGCCCCGGAAAAAGACGTGGACGGTTTTCATCCGGTGAACGCGGGCAAACTGATGCTGGGGGACCCGACGGGCTTTCGTCCCTGCACACCGGCCGGGATACACGAATTGTTGATCCGCTCGCAAGTGACTGTGGAAGGAGCGGAGGCGGTGGTGCTGGGGCGGGGGAACATCGTGGGCAAACCGATGGCGGTGATATTGCTGCAAAAGGCCAGGCACGCCGGCGCCACGGTCACTGTTTGCCATTCCCAGACGCGCGATCTGGCCGCGCACTGCCGCCGCGCCGACATTCTTATCGCCGCCCTGGGTTCGCCGGAATTTGTCAAGTCCAACATGGTCAAGCCCGGCGCGGTGGTGATTGATGTGGGAGTCAACCGCGTCCCGGACCCGTCGGCCAAGGGCGGCTGGCGATTGACGGGCGATGTTGATTTTGCCGGCGTCCAGCCGGTGGCGGGAAAGATCACGCCCAACCCCGGCGGCGTCGGGCCCATGACCATTGCCATGCTTTTGCAAAACACGGTGCGCGCCGCCGAACAATTGGCCAGCATCCAAAATCCAAATCCCTGACCTCAACCCAGCCATGCCATGAAGCCATCACGAATCCTGCCTGATCTGCAATGCTCTCTTTTGTGCGAAGATGTCCGCCATGAGGCAAACGGCAATTTCATTCTCATTGGAGTGATCAGTTTTGTCCGTGTGCCGCAACTTCCGGTCACCGCGCTCAAGCTCTGTTTGTTCAACCGCTGGGCGGCGGGCTACGGACAATTTCTGGAATCCGTGCGGCTCATTGCGCCGGATCAAACCACCGTGCTGCGCAAGAGCGAAATGAAATTCGCGCTGCACGATGTCATCCACAACGCGACCACGGTCACGGTCTGGAGTCCCATTAAATTTGAAACGGCCGGCGCATATTACGTCGAAATCCTGGTGGATGACGTTATGAAACTGCGCTTTCCAATTGCCATTATACTGGCGCCGCCGGAGCAGCGGCCCGAAGGCGGGCCGAAGAAGGAAGCATGAGCGGGGCTGCGGATGGTGCAACGCCGTCCCGGGCCGCGTGGCAGCCATTTACGTTCGGCGGGTTGGCCGCTTTTGCCCGGGCCAGACTGGGCCGGTTGCTGCTGGTCGAATTTCTGTTCGCGGTCCTGGTCAGCGGGAGCGCCGTCTGCTTTCTACGCGGCGCCTATTCGCCGGTCATCCTTCAAGCCATTGAAAAAATGCCGGAGACCGCCAAAATAGCCGATGGACGGCTGGCCGGTATTGAGGCGACGCTCATTGCCGAAACGAAATTTCTCGCCATCGCCGTTACGCCGGAGACTTCCGGCCAGATCGGGCAAAGCGCCGATGTCCAGGTTCAGTTTCGCCCCACCGATTTTCGCGTTGGTTCGGTTTTTCGTCCCGACTGGGGTTGGGAATTCGATTATGGGCCGGGTGCGGCGCTGAACCTGAGCCGTTCCAATCTGGAACCCTGGTGGGGTGCGTGGCATCCAATTCTGTTGGCGGCTGCCGGCGTGGCGATTCTGGCGCTATTGTTCGGAATTTGGGCGGTGTTGGCCTTAATCTATACAGTGCCCGCGAAATTCGTCGCCTGGTTCGCAGATCGCCAATTATCATGGGCCGGAGCCTGGCGGATGAGTTCAGCCGCGCTGCTTCCGGGGGCACTTCTCATGGGTGCGGCCACTTTTCTTTACAGTTGGCAGGCGGTGGATTTGATCGGACTGGCCTCCTTTTTCGCAGCACACATGCTAATGGGCTGGGTTTACCTAGTTGGGGGCGCCTGGGCATGTCCACGGCTGTATCCGGATGTTCTCAAGCAGAACCCGTTCATTGCCTGATACTTGCGTATGTTTTCCGGAGAACGCGCCTGATTTGCGTTTTTGATGGTGGCACGGCGCTTGCTGAACCGAGGGTGGAAGATTGATCTCTGCGCGAAGCCCATGAGGCGTCGGGAAAGGGAGAAATCAAATACCAGAACTTATGCCACATAAAAACGACCCCCGGAGACAGCACGACGAATCTTTTAAGCGAGCCGCGGTTGATTACCTGCAAAGAACCGGCGGCACTGTGGAAGACACGGCGGCCGAATTGGGCATTGATTCAACCGACCTGAGGAGTTGGGATAAGAAAGCGGCTTCGAAACAGCGTCCGGCCAAAAACTTGACGGGCATTGCCCAATTGAAAGCGGAGAACGAGGCCCTGCGCAACGAAGTTCTGCATTTGCAGGTGCAGTGGGACATTTTAAAGACCACCCTGGGCGTCCTTTCCACGACCGTTGGCACGCACGAACCGGTCTGAGAGCGGCGCGCAACGAAGTCTTTTCCATCGGCAGCCACGCCGTTTCCAGTGCGCGAAATCACTACAATTCGCGCAAGGCCGCCGTGATCGGCAGTCGAGCCGCGCGAATTGCAGGAAGGAGGCCGCCGATCAACCCGATCGCCGTCGCCCAGATCATCCCCTGCAGCAGCAACCGCGGCGTCACCCGGAAGGCAAAGGCCACCTGGCTGAAGCTCTGAAAGTTCATGGTCGAGGTGTGAAAATCATTGAAGGCGAAATAGGCCAGAATCCCGCCCGCCATACCGCCGACCAGGGCCAGCAACAGAGATTCGATCATCAATGAGACCACCACCGCTCCACTCCCAAAGCCCAACGCCCGCAGCGTGCCAATTTCCCGCGTTCGCGACGCCACCGCACTGTACATCGTGTTCAACGCGCCAAAGACCGCGCCGATCGCCATCAGAAATGCAACCGAGAACCCCAGGGATGTAATCAGCCGCGTCATGGTTTCCGATTGTTGGGCATAATACTCGGATTGGCGGGAGACTTTTACCGTCAGTTGCGGGTTGGAGGTCAACGAATCTTTGAACTCTTCAAACGCGCCCGGTGACGTCAGCCTGGCGCGGACGGACTGAAAGGAATCGCCGCGATGGTAGGCGGCTTGCAGCACCCTGGCATCGGTCCAGATTTCCGATTCAGAAACCGCGCCGTTGGCCGAAAACACTCCGACCACCGGCCACTCGTAGCGCCCCACTTTTATGCTTGTGCCGACGTCCAGGCCGGCGAACTCCCTGGCTGCGCCGCTGCCGACAACCACCTCATCCTTGCCCCAGTCAAACATCCGGCCTTGGATGATCCTGAGGTTGTCGCGCACTTGCAGGGCGGCGGCTTCCACGCCGCGCAACGGCACGTTGGCATCCGTGCCGGTCGAGCGTTTGGGCAGGTTGATGATGACGAACAATTCCGCGGAGGAGAGAGGCCCCTGCGCTGTGCGCGCCACCTGCGGGGAGTCGGCGATGATCTGGGTTTGTTCGCGGGAAAAACCGCTGACCATTTCGCTGTCCGCGCCGCTGCGCAGCACGATGGCCGTGTCCGGCGAACTGGAAACAGCCATGGCCTGCCTGAAGCCCGCCGCCATGGAGAGCACGCCGACGAACACCGCGACCACGCCGGCAACGCCGATCAGGGTGGCCGCCACCGCGCCGCGCCGCTGCGGCATGCTCATCAACCCGAACCTGACGATGGATGCGATTTGTGAAAGCCAGTTCATGGGGCCAGTCTGTTACATTCTGCGCAAGGCGTCGGCCACGCGGAGGCGCAGCGCCAGGAGCGCGGGAAAAATTCCGGCGGCCAATCCCAGCGCGAGAATGAGACCCGCGCCAATGACCAAATCGCGCCCCGGAAAAAAGAACAGCGGCAGCAGGCCGCCAGTGGGATCGCCGCGGGAAATGAACAACCACGCCAGCCCAAGACCGGCGCCACCGCCGAGCACCGAGAGCAGGCAGGACTCGACGAGGATGAGCGCGACAACATTGGCATTGGTGAAGCCGATGGCTTTGAGCACGCCCAACTCTCCGGTGCGCTCGCGCACGGCCTGGGACATGGTGTTGCCGGTCACCAGCAGGATGGTGAAAAACACCGCCCCGAGAATCGCCGCGACGATCAACTCGATGTTGCCGATCTGGCTAACCCAGCCCTGGACAAAGGCTCCTTCCGGCTCCGTTTTGGTTTCGGCGTCGGAATTCTCAAACTCCTTGTCCACCAGTTTCGCCGTTTCCGCGGCCTGCGCAGGGTCTTTGATGCGGATGGTGTACCAGCCCACCAACCCTTTGCCGCCGGCACTGCGCGCTTCGTCGAAATAATCGTAGCGGAAGAGCATCGGGGTCGTGTCCGTCACCTTGTCCCTGCCGTCAAAAATGCCCACGATATCGAACTCCCAAGTGCGGCTGCCGTTGGCCTGCGACCAGATGGAAGACTGAATGGGCACTTTATCGCCGACTTTCCAATGAAAGCGGTCCGCTGTTTTCCGCCCCACGACGGCGCCGGTGCGGGTTTGCAACCAGGCCTTTTTCTGCTCCGGCGAGAGGATGAATTCCGGATGAATCTCGCAAAACTCCTCCGGCACGACCGGAGATTGCATGAAAAAATTCTTCGGGTCCTGATAGATGCCGCCGAACCACGTTTGATGGGTGGCCAGGACCACGCCCGGGATTCGTTCCATGCGGGCTTTGTAACTCTCCGGCAGAAGCTGGATAATGGAAACCTTGTGGCGGACGATCAGCCGGTCCGCCCCCGCCATTTGCACGCCGCCGGTCAGAGCTTGTTTGATCGAGGATAGAAAACCGAAGAGCACAAAAGCCACCAGCACGGAGAGCACGGTCAGCAGCGTGCGCAGCTTCTTGCGTTTGAGATTGCTCCAGATGAGATGGAGGAATTTCATTTTTCCTGCTCGCTGCCCAGTTGGCCTTTGTTGAGATATACCGTCCGCTCCGCGCGCTTCGAGGCGTGCGGATCATGCGTGACCATAATGATGGTCTTGCCGTGCTCCCGGTTCAGCGCCTGCAGCAAATCCAGTATTTCATCGCCCGCCTTGCGGTCCAAGTCTCCCGTCGGTTCGTCGCACAACAGCAGCGTCGGGTCGGTCACGATGGCGCGGGCGATGCCCACCCGCTGCTGTTCGCCGCCGGAAAGAGTGCGTGGATAATGTGTGGCGCGATGGGACAGCCCCACCACGGCCAGCGCGGTCTCGACGTGCTTTTTCCGCCCGGCTTTGGAAAGGTGTGTGAGGAGCAGGGGCAATTCCACGTTACGCGCCGCGCTCAAAACGGGCATCAGGTTGTAAAGTTGAAAGACAAATCCCACATGCCGGGCGCGCCAATGCGCCAGTTGCCGGTCGGAAAGCTGGTCAATCCGTTCCTGCCCCACACACACCGAACCTTTGGTGGGGCGGTCCAATCCGCCGATCAGATTAAGCAGTGTGGTCTTGCCCGATCCCGACGGCCCCATCAGCGCCAGAAATTCGCCGGCGGAAACTCGCAGGCTCAAATTGGCCAGCACATGAATGTCCTCCGCGCCGCGATGGAAAACCTTTTCCACCCCATCCACCCGCACCAGCGCGCCGTCGTCTTTGTCATTTTCGCTCATGGCATTTTTCCCTTCACTACAGTTCCATCTTTCAAGCCGGCGGGGCAATCCACAATCACTTTTTCGCCCGCCGTCACACCCGCCCTCAACACCGCGTCGTCGCCCTCCGTGTCGCTGACGGTCACCGCGCGCCGTTCCGCGCGGCCATTTTGCACGGCGAAAACCACGTCGTGACCGTCCTGGGTTTGCAGGGCGTTTTTCGGAATCAGCACCGCCGGGGCTGCGGCGGATGCCACTCCGGCCGTTTCGAGAAAGGCCACTTTTACCGCCATGTCAGGCAGGATGCGCGGGTCCAGTTTATCGAAACCGACCCGCACTTTGACGGTCGCTTTCTGGCGGTCCGCCGTGGGAATTATGGCGATGACCTTGCACGGAATCTCCCAGTCGGGGTAGGCGTCGAGTGCTGCTTCGGCCGGCTGGGCCGGCTCGACGCGGTTAATGTAGCTCTCGTTGACATCGAGTTCGATTTCCAGCGAGTTCATGTCAACAATAGTGCAGATGCCCGTGCGGGTGAACCCGCCGCCGGCGGAAACAGGGGAAATCATCTCGCC
Organism: uncultured Verrucomicrobiae bacterium; assembly: GCA_963825315.1. Classification (GTDB taxonomy): domain Bacteria; phylum Verrucomicrobiota; class Verrucomicrobiia; order Limisphaerales; family Palsa-1400; genus DASRLE01. Next base: position 225,467 of record CAWGST010000001.1, read on the forward strand.
GGGCTGCGCGTCCTTGGTCGTCACCACGCCGTCGAAGGGGGCGCGGATGACCATGTCCTCCATCTGCCGGTTCCACAGGGTCACCTGGCGGTCGGCGGTGGTGATGTCCAATTCCTGCCGCGCCAGGCGCGCCCGCAGGGTCATGGCATCCGACTCCGCTTTGTCGAGGTCGGATTGCGAGGTGATGCTGAGGTTGGCCAGATCGGTTGCGCGCTTGAATTCCAGGTCGGCTTGTCTGAGTTGAGCGCGCGTTTCTTGCAGCGACAGGCGTGTGGACTCCAACTGCGCCTGGGCCACGTCCAGACCCGTTTTGACATTCGAATCGTCCAGCCGCGCCAAAATCTGCCCGTCTTTGACTTTCATCCCCTCCTCGACAAGCACCTCCACGACCTTGCCTGTGACTTTGGCCGAGACCGTCGCCTTCCGCCGCGCAGTGACATAGCCGGACGCATGCAAGACCGTCCGATCCGTCCCGCCGCCGCCGCTTCGGCGGGCCAGGACAGTTTGCACTTCCACAAAGTCGGACCGTCCGCGCCACCACAGCGCCGCGCCGGCCAGCAAAGCCACAATGACCGCGACAACCAACAGCCATGACTTGTCGGAGGACCGCGCCCCATCCGGGCGGCGCTCGATGAGCAGGTCATCCAACGGAGGTTTTGGCGAACTCATAGAATGGCATGATGCATGGCAACGCTCCCAATGACGAGCAATCCCCACCCAATTATCCGGGCAGTTTTGCATGGTGTCATCATACCGGCCCTCCCAGCAATTCGTCCCGCTGGAAGAGCGAGAGCAACGGATAACCCATGGCCTCGATTTTCTCCCGTCCTCCTTCCTGCCGGTCCACCAGCACGGCGGCAAAAGCCACCCGGCCGCCTTCCTTGAGCACCGCGTTGATCGCTGTGATGGTGGAGTTGCCGCTCGTCACCACGTCGTCAACCACCGCCACCGTGTCGCCTGCCTTGAAATTGCCTTCGATCAGCTTTGTCTGCCCGTGCCCTTTGGGCGCCTTGCGAACACAAAAGATCCGCAGCGCATCCGCGTCCCCGGCCCAACATGAGATCATCCCCGCCGCCAACGCCACCGGATCAGCCCCCATCGTCAATCCGCCCACGGCGTCGATCCGCAGGTTTCTGCTCTTCTCCTCCCTGCGCACCAGCGCGTGCATCAGTTGTCCGATCAGCCATGCGCCCCGGGCGTCGAGCGTCGTCAACCGGCAATCGATGTAGTATTTGCTTTTGGCGCCGGAGGATAGCGTGAAATCGCCGTGAAAAACAGATTTCGCCCGCAGAATGCCGAGCAGTTCCGCCCGCAAATCGTCAATGCTATTTATCGGCTCCATCGTTGCCATCGCCCCTCTTCCCGCCTCAAGCGTCCCAGCCGTGGCGGTTCTGCCTGGTCACGAAGCGCGCCGCTTCGGGAAGGTTCGGCGACTTCATGTTCGGCCCGTCCCATTCCATCCGCCGCCCTTCTCCCAAGCGCAGCGCCACGCAGCCGAGCAGGATCACCTCCACCAGATAGGCGGCGATGTCGAAGTTGGAGTAAGCGGGCGTGCCTTCCTTCATCATGCGGAACCATTCCTGCATGTGGCCTGGCGAACGCGGGATGGTCTGCGCAACAGCCCTGGCCGCTTCGTGCTGATCGCCCGGCACAAATTCCTTCTCGCTGTTGAGCGCCACAAAGAACATCGCGCCGTAGTCATCGGGGGAGAACAATTGTCCCTTGTCGCCAATGATGAGCGCGCCGCTGCGGGGCAGTTCGTCGTACATGGCCAGCACCTCGCGCAGGACTCCCGCATCCGGCCGCAGAGGTTTCATGCCATCTTTGGGATTGCCGTCATACCACCAGAACTTCAGCGGCGGCAGCCCCTCGCGTTCCGGAAAATCAAACCGGATGCGCGATGTCTTTGGAAAAGTCTCCGGATAGATGCGCGAGGCCAATTCGCATTCCACCACGTCTGGATAACCGAGCTTCAATCCGCGGAACGGCATGTTGACCGTATGGCAGGCCATGTCCCCCAGCGCTCCGGTGCCGAAGTCGAACCAACCCCGCCACTTGAACGGATGATAAACATCTTCCTTAAACGGCCGCTGCTGCGCGGGACCGAGCCACACATCCCAGTCCAGCGAAGCCGGCACAGGATCATTCCCCTCGGGACGATCCAGGCCTTGGGGCCAAATCGGGCGGTTCGTCCAAACATGCAATTCCAGGGGACGGCCGATCACGCCGGCCTGGAGCACCTCCACCGCCCGGCGCAAGCCGTTTTCCGCGCTGCCCTGGTTGCCCATTTGCGTCGCCAATTTTTTTTCTTTGGCCAGTTGTCGCACGATGCGCGCCTCGCTGACCGTTTGCACGAGCGGTTTCTGGCAGAAGCAATGTTTGCCCATCTTCATTGCCCGGATCGCCGCCACGCCATGATTATGGTCGGGAATGGAAATTGTCACCGCGTCGATCTCCCTGCCCATTTTGTCCAGCAATTGGCGGTAATCGCGAAACTGCTTCAAGTCCGGAAATTTCTTTGAAAACTCTTTGGTCTTTTTGTTCAACGTAAGTTCGTCCACATCGCACAGCGCGATGATATTGGCCCCGCACTCTGCCGCGTCGCTCGTATCGCTGTCCCCTTTGCCGCCGCAGCCGATGCAGGCGAGATTGATGCGATCGTTCGCCCCCAGAACCTTTCCGACATAAGGAAAGGAAAAGGCGGCGGCGCCGACCGCCAGGGTGGTGCGCCGGATGAATTTGCGGCGGGACAATCCATCGGCCGGCGAAGGTTTGGTAGCGTTCATTTTCTTCATGATGCGACTTATTAAACCGGTTGCGAGGCTCTCATGCAATCCTGCAAACCACAATATCGCCACAATATCGCCGTTCGGGTACACTGCCTGGGAGATGGGACCGATGGGACGAAGGGGACGTATGGGACTTGAACCCTCTTCCGGGGTTGGGACATCAAGATTAGCATTAGGAAAAAGCACGCCGGGCGCGAAATAAAACTCGTCAGCAGCGATGGCTCAATCGTAAATTTCCGGCGTTGTTGGAAATCAAAAATCTCCAGCTTGAATTCGGCGCGGGCGAACAGGCTGTCCGCGCTGTGGATGGCGTGTCGCTTTCCATCGGCGCGGGGGAAACACTGTGCCTGGTGGGCGAAAGCGGTTCGGGCAAAAGCGTGACCGCGCTGTCCATCGCACGGTTGCTGCCCAGCCCGCCCGCGCATTATCCGGGAGGGGAGATTTTGCTCAAGGGCCGGGATGTGTTGCGGGCGTCCAAGGGCGAGTTGCGCCGGCTGCGGGGCGGGGTGGTCAGTTATATTTTTCAGGAGCCGGGCGCGTCGCTCAACCCGGTGTTTCGCGTGGGCCGGCAAATCAAGGAATCGCTCAAACTGCACCGTCCACAGGCGGCGACGGATGGGGAGGTGGTCCGGTTGCTGAAACTGGTGGGGATTCCCGCGGCGGAATCGCGCTTGAGGAATTATCCGCACGAAATGTCCGGCGGAATGCAGCAGCGGGTGATGATTGCCCTGGCGCTGGCTTCGGAACCGAAGTTGCTCGTGGCCGATGAACCGACCACCGCGCTGGATGTGACGATTCAAGCGCAAATCCTCGATCTGCTCCGGGAATTGAAGGAACGCCTCGGCATGAGCATGCTCCTGATCACTCACAATCTGGGCATTGTCGGCCAGATGGCCGACCGGGTGGCGGTGATGTACGCAGGACAGATCGTGGAGGTGGCGCGAACGGCGGAATTATTGCGTCGTCCCTTGCATCCTTACACCCAGGCGCTCATCAAGTCGGTGCCCAAACTGGGCGGCGGCGCGGAGCGATTGACCGCGATTCCCGGCACTGTGCCCAACCCTGGCTCGATGCCGCCGGGATGCCGGTTTGAACCGCGCTGCGCCAAGGCCCGTCCGGATTGCGCGCGGAACATTCCGCAACTCATCGAGGTGGAACCCGGCCGATGGGTGCGCTGTCCTTATTGGAACGCCGGAAACTGAAAGTCACTCATGCTGGAGGTCAAAAATCTCAAAGTCCATTATCCTGTGCAACAGGGGATGTTCCGCGGCGTCCGCCAGCGCGTTAAAGCGGTGGATGATGTGAGTTTCAGCATCGGGCCTGGTGAAACCCTCGGCCTGGTTGGCGAAAGCGGATGCGGCAAGACAACCCTGGGCCGGGCCATCGTGAAATTGGTCGAGCCAACAGCCGGCAGTGTCTGGTTGGAAGGGGAGGACATCGCCCGCCTGACCGGGGCGGAGTTGCGCGCGCGCCGACGGAAATTCCAGATGATTTTCCAGGACCCCTATAATTCCCTGGATCCGCGCATGACGGCGGGCGAGATCATCGGCGAAGCCCTGGATATTCATCGGTTGGCCCGGGACAGTGCGGACCGGCATGGGCGCATCGAAGCATTGCTCAAATCCGTCGGGCTGGATGCGATGCACGCGCAACGCTACCCGCACGAGTTCAGCGGGGGCCAGCGGCAGCGCATTGGCATCGCCCGCGCCCTGGCGGTGGAGCCGAAGCTGATCGTGTGCGATGAACCGGTCAGCGCCCTGGACGTTTCCGTGCAGGCGCAGATCATCAATCTGTTGCAAGACCTCCAACGCGAACGCGGGGTGGCTTACCTTTTTGTGGCGCACGATTTGGCCGTGGTCGAGCACATCAGCCGGAGCGTCATGGTGATGTATTTGGGCAGGATCGTCGAATTGGGCGGGACGGGAGCCGTCGTGCAGACGCCGAAACATCCTTACACGCAGGCCCTGGTTTCGGCCGTGCCGCAGCTTGATCCGGCAGCGCAACGGACGCGAATCGTATTGGCGGGGGAAATGCCGTCGCCCATTGACCCGCCGCCCGGATGCCCGTTTCACCCGCGTTGTCCGCTGGCGGAAGCGCGTTGCCGGAGCGAGCCGCCAGCTTTGCGGGAAGTGGCGCCCGGCCATTGGGCGTCGTGCCATTTCGCGAAATAGGCCGGATGATTTCATTTGGAAGGAAGATTGATACATAAGTCGGGAAAATCGGCAACACGGCAACAAGCCTGATTTTACAAGGGTTTCGTTGAGCTATTCGGCTGGCAACACAGTGGCAACGGCTGGCAACATGTTACTGCTTTTCGTCTTTCGGTGCCTCAGAAGCTGTATAAATATAGCCATCTGCTCAGTCTTCCAGGATTCTGCCCCCCACCCCCCCGCTACAGTGCTACAAACGTTGATTATCAATGAGTTAGGGTGCAACAAGGGTGCTACAATTTGGCTTATTTGTTGCACCTGTAGCACCCTGGCATCACACCCACCGCATGAGCTTCATGGCAGCAGCGGCATGGAGGCCAAAATCCAGGCGGCACTTGCCGCGTTTCTATTACCCCGAAAATGCATTTTCATCCTCAGCGGTGATTCATCAGCGGAGCGGTGGATTTCTCAGGGCTTGGACTGGTTGGACACTTTTACACGCCAGCCCGGCGGTTTCGCTAAAAAACGACAATGACCTTGAACTGGATGGTCAAACGAATCAACATGGCTGCGTCAGGTTCCTTGGCGAACCTGCTGTGCGATGCTGGAAAGAATAAAATAAAGTTGCCGCAAATTCTCACAAGAACGATGAAAGAAAAGATGAAAAAGAAAATGCTGGTCACTGGTGCTACGTCCGGCATCGGAGCGTAACTATGAGTGCAAAAACAGAATCAATCGTTTTCGAGACGAATGATCACAAGCTCGTTTGGGGCGACGCGCTCCAGGTTTTGGACGGCGCGGTGGCAGATGCGTCGGTTGACCTGATTTTCGCCGACCCGCCTTACAACATCGGCAAGAGTTTCAACGGTCGCCGGGACAAGTGGTCATCAGACCAAGCCTATTTGGAGTGGAGTTATCACTGGATTGAAGTGTGCCTGCGCAAGTTAAAGCCGAATGGCAGCTTTTACTTCATGTGTTCGACGCAGTGCCTTCCGTATTTTGACCTTTACCTGCGTAAGAGACTGACCGTGCTTTCGCGGATCGTTTGGTTTTACGATAGTTCCGGCGTGCAGGCGAAGCGGTATTTCGGTTCGCTTTATGAGCCGATTATGTTCTGCGTTGGCGACCCGGAGAACTACACGTTCAATGCCGACGACATCAAGGTTGAGGCGCGCACGGGAGCGCAGCGCAAGCTGATTGATTACCGCAAGCCAGTGCCCGGCGTTTACAGTTCGACGAAAGTGCCAGGCAACGTGTGGGAGATTCCGCGCGTCCGCTACAGAATGCCGGAGTATGAGGAGCATCCCACGCAAAAGCCAGTCGCGCTGCTGGAACGCATCATCAAGGCAAGCTCGAATCCCGGCGACCTGGTGCTCGACCCGTTTGCGGGAACATTCACGACTGGTTTCGTCGCGAAGGAATTTGGCCGGCGGTTTGTCGGTATCGAAATCGAAAAGGAATACGTAAAGATTGGTTTGCGGCGGCTGAACATCGCCACGCATTTCAAAGGCGAATTGCTGGTGAAGCCCTTGAAGTCGTATGACTCCAGCTACAGCGAAAAGGAAACAACGCCAATGCTGTTGGACACGTAAAATATGGAGCACGCCTTCACAGCGACCATCAAAGCGGTGCTTCAGAAAAACTTTGGTGCGCAAGCCGAGGAACTTTTCGAGCGGAGCTTGCTTCTTCAATATCTGAACATCAAGACGCGAGCAGCGAATCGCGGCTCGAAGTCGCGTAGCAGCTTCGCCAACCTCTACGCGCTTTACGTGCTGGCGGAGGACTATCTGAAAGGCGGATTTGATAAGGCTGGCGATTACTCGAAATATGACGGCGCTGTTTTCAGCCGACTTTTCGAGCGGCAACGCGAATTGCCTTTCGGGAGCAAGCTTCAGAACCACGCGTATAACAACCGTCTGAACGGCGACTTCAGAAAGTATTTTCCAACGACCGAACTCACACCCATTGTCCAAGATGTCGAAAAGAGCCGTTACTGGTTCAATCAAAATCTGCTGCGTGTCAAAATCGGTCGGAAGGATTATGATCTCGCGACTGCCGTTATTGAGATTGTCAACGAATACATCAAAACGAAGTCGGAGGCGTTCGACGCGTTCATTCAAAGCTGCGTCAAGCTGAAGGAATTGACGGCGTCCAAACCGAAGGAAGCGGAAGCATTCATTCTGGAACTTCTCGCGCCCAATCGTGATGCGCGGCTCTTTGAAATCGTAAGTTTCGCCATCCTGAAATACTTCTACCACGATCAAACCGTCTATTTCGGATTCGACCTGGATAAGCTCACGAAAGAGCAACTGACACTTTTCAAGACTGGCCGGACGAACGCGAATGATGGCGGCATCGATTTTGTGATGAAACCGCTGGGTCGGTTTTTCCAAGTCACGGAAACGTTGAACGTGAAGAAGTATTTTTTGGACATCGACAAGATTGAGCGCTTCCCGATTTCATTCGTCATCAAGTCCGTCGAACCGATTGACGCGTTGCGGCAGAAGTTGAAAGCCGGAGCGCAGAAGCAATTCGGTGTTCAGCGAGTGGTGGACAGCTACATGGCGTGCATCGAGGAAATTATCAACATCCCTGCGTTGCAGGAGCGATTTCGGCAGGCGGAAAGCCAAGGTTATTTGCCCAAGATTCTCGATGAAATCGTGAAGCAGAGCAAAGTTGAGTTCAATTACGCTGAACAGGCTGAAGCTGGAGAAGTGGTCGAGGATGACGAAGATACTGACGCCTCTCTTGAGTCAGAATGACTGCCGAATTCGCCGAAGATTTTTACGCGAGTTGAATTTGAGCAGCAGGTCAGTGGGTAACTATTGGACATTTTGTCTTGACGGATTGCAGAGGGATTGAATGTGGGCCGATGGGAATATGCGAGGCGACTAATCCATGAAACACGGAAAGGGAAAAAATAATAAAGTTACGGACTGGTCCCTGCTGTGGATGGGGCTTGTGCAAATCCGGCAACTGGCTCCATTCTTAACCGCGTGTGCGGCAATGGTTTACGAGCACCGGACTGGCCACTGTCAGTGAACGTTTCCGTTGTATTGTTCGTCGCTGACCTTTTCCATCCAGTCAACGACCTTGCCGTCGAGCGCCTCCGCAATGGCGATATGGGTCATGGCCGTGGTTGCGGTCGCACCATGCCAATGCTTCTCGCCTGGCTCAAACCAGACCACGTCACCCGGCCGGATTTCCTCAATAGGACCACCCCAGCGCCGCACCCTGCCACAACCGGCTGTAATGATCAGGGTCTGACCCAGTGGATGCGTGTGCCAGGCGGTGCGAGCGGACGGCTCAAATGTGACAATCGCGCCGCCGATACGCGCGGGAGCGGTTCCCTTAAACGGTGAGTCTATGCGCACGGCGCCGGTGAAATAATCCGCCGGTCCATTGTTGGAAGGCTGTGAACCACTTCGTTTGATTTCCATATTTGATTTCCTTTGCTTGATGGCAGCATTTGTTTGTCCCGGTCAGCGACCAGTCATCTGCTCCAACTTTTCAGGATACCGGGCACCATGCACCGTGATCTTTGAGGCAGTGTTTTCGATGTCACGGAGATCGTCCGGTGTAAGTTCGACTGCAACTGCGCCGATGTTCTCGTCCAAGCGATGCAGCTTCGTGGTGCCTGGAATTGGAACGATCCACGGCTTCCGGGCCAACAGCCACGCGAGGGCTATCTGTGCCGTTGTTGCCTTCTTCCGCTGACCGATCTTGCCGAGCAGATCAATCAGGGCCTGATTCGCCTTGAGCGCCTCCGGCGTGAAGCGAGGGAGAGTGCTGCGGAAGTCGGAGTTGTCAAAGGTCGTTTTCTCGTCCATCTTGCCCGTGAGAAAACCCTTGCCCAGCGGGCTGTAGGCGACGAAGCCGATGCCGAGTTCTTCGAGGGTCGGTATCACTTCCTTCTCCGGGGTTCTCGTCCACAACGAGTATTCGCTCTGGAGGGCTGTGAGCGGCTGAACGGCATGTGCGCGACGGATTGTTTTCACGCCTGCTTCTGACAGGCCGAAGTGCTTGACCTTTCCTTGCTGAATCAGCTCCTTCACCGCCCCGGCGACGTCTTCGATGGGCACGTTCGGGTCAACCCGGTGTTGATAGAGCAAGTCGATTGTCTCGACCTTGAGCCGCTTGAGCGAGCCTTCGACGGCCTGCTTGATGTGCTCTGGCCGACTGTTCAGGCCCGGCGCGCCCTTCATGCCGCGAGGGTCGAAATTTGGATTGAGGTCGAACCCGAATTTGGTGGCGATCACCACCCGCTTGCGGAACGGAGCGAAGGCTTCGCCCACGAGTTCTTCGTTTGTGAATGGGCCGTAAACTTCGGCGGTGTCGAAGAATGTGACACCGCGTTCGACGGCTGCGTGAAGAAGAGCGGTCATCTCCTTCTTGTCTTTGGGTGGGCCGTAGGAAAAGCTCATTCCCATGCAGCCCAGCCCGACAGCCGAGACTTCCAGATTACTTTTCCCAAGTCTGCGCTTTTGCATATTTGAATTCCTTTGCTTTGTTTTTTATTGAATTTCTTAAGCGGGCGGAAAATCGCAGGGAATATGCTCGCGGCCAAATCGCCGGTAAATCTTGAAGTCGGTTTTGTCCACAGTCAGGACTTTGGCGCGCGGATAAAGTTCCGAAAGACGCACGATGGAGGCATCAGCCAAATCCATGCGATCAGCATATTTGGAAATCAATCCATGCAGGGCGTTGGCCTCTTCTTGCGTGTCCAAAGTAATTTCCAAATCGCCGTCCAATGCCATTTGAATGGGGTAGGCATGATTGTTTAAGAGCCAGCCTGCCTCCTGCAGATTGGAGGCCGATGTCAGGAGCGGCAAGGCGGCTTTGCTGAGCCATTCCCGCGCCCATTGGCGACGCGCGGGAGTTTTGGACCAGATGGCGACAATGAACCCGGTGTCAGCAATGGCGCGCATGATTCTGTGCGAGTTGTTTTCGAATGAACTCTTTGGGATTGGCCTCCGCTTCAGGATTGAGCTGAATTTCCGGGTAATCCAGGCAGGCCGCCCTTTTCTTGACTGGTTCTGCTTTTTCCCGCGCTGCTCTGCGGATGAACTCAGCGAGTGAGAGGCCCGCCGCACGAGCCGCCTGCTTGAAAAGGCGCTTGTCGTTCGAATCCAGGCGGATGGGATATGTCGTTTGCATACATCTTTGTATATACAGCATTCCGGGAAGCGTGGCAACTGCAATTTCATAATTTTTTCATAATTTTCCGCGCCCAATTCGATTGTTTTTGATTATTTTCCCTTGACATGGGGACTGATTAAATATGCACTGTGAATTGGCGCTGCCCGCATTGCGGCTTTCAATGCGGGCAGCGCCAATTTTGCTTCCGGCAAGGAATTCGTGTTGTTTGGGTTTGTTGGACGGAATTGGGATGTGTTGGTGCAGACGCGCATTGCGGCTTTCAATGCGGGTAGCGCCAATTTTGGTTCCGGCAAAGAGTTCGTGTTGTTTGGGTTTGTTGGACGGAATTGGGATGTGTTGGTGCAGACGCGCATTGCGGCTTTCAATGCGGGCAGCGCCAATTTTGGTTCCGGCAAAGAGTTCGTGTTGTTTGGGTTTGTTGGACGGAATTGGGATGTGTTGGTGCAGACGCGCATTGCGGCTTTCAATGCGGGCAGCGCCAATTTTGGTTCCGGCAAAGAGTTCGTGTTGTTTGGGTTTGTTGGACGGAATTGGGATGTGTTGGTGCAGACGCGCATTGCGGCTTTCAATGCGGGCAGCGCCAATTTTGGTTCCGGAAAGAATTCGTGGTGTTTGGGTTTTTGGGACGGAATTGGGATGTGTTGGCGCAGACGCGCATTGCGGCTTTCAATGCGGGCAGCGCCAATTTTGGTTCCGGAAAGAATTCGTGGTGTTTGGGTTTTTGGGACGGAATTGGGATGTGTTGGCGCAGGTGCGTTTGGACTGGGTGGCAGCCTGTCGAAAAAAGTGTATGCCTCCGAAAAGTTTTTGTTCCCTGTCCGATTTGGCGCCGGCCCCAGTTTGAATTACCCGGCACTGTGTCCGATATGATTCTCTGTCACCTCTCCGCCCTTTTCCGGCCCTTATAAACTGTCGTGAACACGCGCCGGCCATTCGCCTGTTCCCTTTTCGTTTCCGCGGACACTATTATTTTACGGCAGGTCGGTAAAGCCCATGAGGAAGCGGTCGCATTCGCGGGCTGCGCCCCGGCCTTCGTTGAAGGCCCAGACGACCAGGCTTTGGCCACGGCGCGCGTCGCCCGCCGCAAAAACACCGCGGATGTTGGTGGCGTATTTTTCGTGCCCGGCCTTGATGTTGGAGCGGGCGTCGCGCTCGACCGCCAATTGTTCGAGCAGCGGCTGTTCCGGCCCCAAAAAGCCCATCGCCAAAAGCACCAATTGGGCCGGGCGCACTTGATCGGTCCCGGCCACTTCCGCGGCCACGAACTGCCCCTTTTCGTTGCGCTGCCATTCGATTTGCACGGTGTGGACTTCCTTGACGCAGCCATCGCCGCCGCCGATGAATTTTTTTGCGGTTGTCAAATAAACGCGGGGATCGCCGCCGAATTTGGCCGCGGCTTCCTCCTGCCCGTAATCGAGCCGATAGACCTTGGGCCATTCCGGCCAGGGATTGTCTTTGGCGCGATTCATGGGCGGACGCGGCAGGATTTCCAATTGGACGAGGCTTTTGCAGTTGAGGCGCAACGCGGTCCCCACGCAGTCCGTTCCCGTGTCGCCGCCGCCGATGACGACAACGTCCTTGCCCTCGGCGGAGATGGGGGAGCCGTTGGCCCGGCCATCGAGCCAGCTTTTGACATGGCCATGCAGAAATTCCATGGCGAAATGGACGCCCTTCAAGTGCCGGCCTTCGACGGGCAGATCGCGCGGCTTGGTTGCGCCGGTGCAAAGGATGACGGCGTCAAATTCCCGCAACAAGTTTTCCACCGGATAATTTGTCCCGACCTCGGTGTTGGCAATGAAAAGGACGCCTTCGGCGGCCAATTGATCGATGCGGCGCTGGACGAGCTTTTTGTCCAATTTCATGTTGGGAATGCCGTACATGAGGAGGCCGCCGAAGCGATCGGCGCGCTCGAAGACGGTGACCAGATGGCCGGCGCGATTGAGCTGTGCGGCGGCACAGAGGCCCGCCGGACCGGAGCCGATGACCGCCACTTTTTTGCCGGTGCGGGAGGAGGGCGGTTCCGGCTCCATCCAACCTTCCTCCCAACCCTTGTCGGCGATGGCGCACTCGATGTTTTTAATGGTGACGGGGGGCGAGGTGATGCCGAGGACGCAAGAGCCTTCGCAGGGGGCCGGGCAGACGCGCCCGGTGAAATCGGGGAAATTATTGGTTTTGTGGAGGCGATCCAGCGCCTCGCGCCAGCGGCCGCGATAGATCAAATCGTTCCATTCGGGAATGAGGTTGTTAATGGGGCAGCCGGAAGCCATGCCGTTGAGGAGGCTGCCGGTATGGCAAAAGGGAATGCCGCAATCCATGCAACGCGCGCCCTGCTCGCGCAGTTTTGCTTCGTCGAGATGCAGGTGAAATTCGTTCCAATCCCTGATCCGTTCGAAGGCCGGCCGGTCCAGGGGCAACTCCCGCAAATACTCAATAAAGCCTGAGGGTTTACCCATTTTATCGGTCTATTAATTGTGTCTGAATCAGAGGCCGCCGACGCGCGCGACGTCTTTGGCATTGTCTTCGAAGGCCGCCATGACGGCTTCTTCACCGCTCAGGCCGGCCTGTTCAACGCGCTTGATGGACTGCAGCATCCGCTTGTAATCAATCGGCATCACCTTGACAAATTTGGGCGTCATTTCCTCCCAAAGCGCCAGGACTTTAAAGGCGCGCTGGCTGCGGGTGTATTGTCCGTGCCGGTGAATCATCCGGCGGATTTCTTCAATCTCGGCCGCGTCTTGCAATCGCTCCAGGACGACCATTTTCTGGTTGCAACGCACGGCGAAATCACCCGATTCATCGAGCACATAGGCAACGCCGCCGGACATGCCGGCGGCAAAATTGCGCCCGGTCTGGCCCAGGATGACGACGCGGCCGCCGGTCATGTATTCGCAACCATGATCGCCCACGGCTTCGACCACGGCCGAGACGCCGCTGTTGCGAACGCAAAAGCGCTCGCCCGCCATGCCGCGAATGTAAGCTTCACCGGCTGTGGCCCCGTAGAGGGCGACGTTGCCGGTGATGATGTTTTCCTCCGCGACGAAGGTGGACCCTTCGGGCGGATACAGAATAATTTTGCCGCCGGAAAGGCCTTTGCCCAGATAGTCGTTGGAATCGCCTTCCAGAATCCAAGTCATGCCGCGTGGCATGAAAGCGCCGAAGCTTTGTCCGGCTGAGCCGCGGAAGTGAATCTGGATCGTATCGTCGGGCAGGCCGTCCGCGCCGTAACGCCGGGAAAGTTCACTGCCGACAATGGTTCCCACGACACGATTGACGTTTTTGATCCCGATGGCTGGCGGAAACCTTTTCTTTTCGTTCCAGGGCCGGCGCGCACAGTTTGAGCAACAGGGTGTTGTCCAGCGCTTTCTCCAGGCCGTGGTCCTGCGGAATCTGGCAGTAACGGCCCACGTCGTCCGGAACTTTCGGCTGGTAGAGAATATTGGTGAAATCCAACCCGCGCGCCTTCCAGTGATCAATCGCTTCCTTGGGTTCGAGCATGTCGGTGCGGCCGACCAACTCGTTGAAAGTGCGCAAGCCCAACTGGGCCATGATTTCGCGCACTTCCTGGGCGACGAAGCGCATGAAGTTGACGGCGTGGACGGGATCGCCCGTGAATTTTTTCCGCAATTCGGGATTCTGCGTGGCCACGCCGACCGGGCAGGTGTTGAGATGGCAAACCCGCATCATGATGCAACCCAGGGCGACGAGCGGCGCGGTGGCAAAGCCGAATTCCTCCGCGCCGAGCAGGGCGGCAATGACGACGTCGCGGCCCGTTTTTAACTGGCCGTCGGTTTCAACGGCGATGCGGCTGCGCAAATTATTGAGGACAAGCGTCTGATGGGTTTCGGCCAGGCCGAGTTCCCACGGAATGCCGGCGTGCTTGATGCCGGTTTGAGGGGAAGCGCCCGTTCCGCCGTCGTGCCCGCTGATGAGGACGACATCGGCATGGGCCTTGGCCACGCCGACGGCGATGGTGCCCACGCCCACTTCCGCGACGAGCTTGACGCTGATGCGGGCGCGCTGATTGGCGTTTTTCAAGTCGTGAATGAGTTCGGCCAGGTCCTCGATGGAATAAATATCGTGATGGGGCGGCGGGGAGATGAGGCCGACGCCGGGGGTGGAAAAGCGAACCTTGGCGATCCAGGGATAAACTTTTCCGCCCGGCAACTGGCCGCCTTCACCCGGCTTGGCGCCCTGGGCCATTTTGATCTGCAATTCCCGGGCGTTGATCAAATAAACACTGGTGACACCAAAGCGCGCGGAAGCCACCTGCTTGATCGCGCTGTTTTTGGAATCGCCGTTGGCTTCGGGGACGAAACGGGCCGGGTCTTCGCCGCCTTCGCCGGTATTGCTTTTGCCGCCGATGCGGTTCATGGCGACGGCCAGCGTTTCGTGCGCCTCCTGGCTGATGGAACCGTAGGACATCGCGCCGGTTTTGAATCGCTTGACAATCGCTTCGACTGGCTCGACATCATCGATGGAGATGGGCTGGGAGACGGGTTTCAGTTCGAGCAAGCCGCGCAGGGTGCAGAATTTTTTCGACTGCTCGTTGACCAGCCGGGAGTAATCCTTGAACGACTTGTAATCGGCGTTGCGGCAGGCCTGCTGCAGTTTGTGGATCGTTTGCGGATTAAACAAATGTTCCTCGCCATCGGCGCGCCACTGGTAAAAGCCGCCGGCGTCCAGAACGTGCCCGTTGACCTGGCGTTTGGGAAAGGCGTGTTCATGGCGGAGCTGCACTTCGCGCGCGATGACATCCAGCCCGATGCCGCTGACGCGCGAAGCGGTGCCGGTCAGATATTTCTCGATGACCGAGGGGTGCAATCCCACCGCTTCAAAAATTTGCGCGCCGCGATAGCTTTGAATGGTGGAAATGCCCATTTTGGAAATGACCTTGACCACGCCCTTGACGGCGGCTTTGATGAAATTGTGACGGGCATCGTGAGGGGTGATGTTGACCAGCAACCCCTGGCGAATCATGTCGTCCACAGTTTCAAAGGCCAGGTAGGGATTGATCGCTCCCGCGCCATAACCGATCAGCAGCGAGAAATGATGCACTTCACGCGGCTCGCCGGATTCCAAAACCAACCCGACCCGGGTGCGTGTGCCCTCGCGAATCAAATGGTGATGCAATCCGGCCACGGCGAGCAGGGCGGGGATGGGGGCCATCTCCTGGTCCACGCCGCGATCGGACAAAATCAAAATATTGGCGCCCGCCTCGACCGCCGAGGTGGCCCGTCCGCACAAATCATCCATCGCCTTGGCCAATCCGGCTTCTCCGCTGCCGGCCTTGAAAAGAATGGGCAGGGTGACGGATTTGAACCCCGCCTGACTGATATATTTGAGCTTGGCAAACTCCTCGTTGGTCAGGATGGGCGATTTCAACTTGATGAGATTGCAACTGGCCGGTTTTGGTTTGAGCAAATTGCGCTCGGAACCGATGGTGGTTTCCGCCGAGGTGACCAACTCTTCGCGGATGCAATCAATGGGCGGATTGGTCACCTGGGCGAAGAGTTGTTGAAAATAACTGTAGAGCAGTTGCGGTTTGTTGGACAAGACCGCCGGGGGAGTGTCGCAACCCATCGAGCCTACCGCCTCGACTCCATCCCGGGCCATCGGCGCCATAATGATGCGCAAATCTTCAAAGGTGTAAGCAAAGGCCTGCTGGCGTTGCAGCACGGGGTGACGGGGTGTTTCCGGTTCATGACCGGATTCCGCTGTCACCGTCGCCAACTCCAGCATGTGGCGGTTGAGCCAGTCGCGATAGGGCTGTTCGGTGGCGATCTTGAGCTTGATCTCCTCGTCGGCCACAATCCGGCCTTCTTCGGTGTCCACCAGGAACATGCGCCCCGGTTGGAGACGGCCTTTATGCAAAATGCGATCCGGGGGAATATCCAGCACGCCGACTTCCGAGGCCATGATGACCAAATCATCCTTGGTCACGTAATAGCGGGACGGACGCAAGCCGTTCCGATCCAGAACGGCGCCGATTTTTTTGCCATCGGTAAAGGCAATGGAAGCCGGGCCGTCCCACGGTTCCATCAAGCAACTGTGATATTCGTAGAAGGCCTTCTTCTCGTCGCTCATCGTGGCGTGATTGGCCCACGGTTCCGGAATCATCATCATGACGGCATGCGGCAGCGAACGGCCGGACAGGACGAGCATCTCGAGGCAATTATCGAACATGGCGGAATCGCTGCCGTCGGGGTTGATGACGGGGAGCAACTTCTTCAGGTCCTCGCCAAACAAATCGCTTTGGAACATGGCCTGGCGGGCGTGCATCCAATTGATGTTGCCGCGCAGGGTGTTGATTTCGCCGTTATGCGCGATGTAGCGATAGGGATGAGCGCGGTCCCAACTGGGGAAGGTGTTGGTGGAGAAACGGGAATGGACCAGGGCCAGGGCGCTTTCCATCGCCGGGTTCCTGAGATCGGGATAAAATTGATCCATCTGCTCGGTCAGGAGCATTCCCTTATAGACCAGGGTGCGGCAGGAGAGGCTGGAAATATAAAACCAATGACCGCCCGTGACCCCGCTGTAACGGATGGCGCGCTCGCATCGTTTGCGGATGACATAGAGCTTGCGCTCGAAAGCCATGTCGTTCTCCAGCTTTGGATTGCGCCGGATGAAAGCCTGCTGCACGCACGGTTCGCCCGCCAGGGCCGTGGCCCCGAGGGAGGCGTTATCGGTCGGGACCGCGCGCCAGCCCAAAAACTTTTGCCCTTCCTCGACCACGATGTTCTCGAACATCTTTTCACAGGTCCGGCGTTCGTTGGCATCGCGCGGCAGGAAGACCATGGCCACGCCGTAATCCCCCAGCGGCGGCAATTTGATTTTATCCTTGCGCGAAACCTCCTTGAAAAAGCCGTGCGGAATCTGCATGAGAATACCCGCGCCATCGCCCGTATTGGCTTCGCACCCGCAGGCCCCGCGATGATTGAGGTTGATCAAGGCCGTCAAAGCGTCGCGGATGATCTTGTGCGACTTTTTGCCCTTGATGTTGACGACAAAACCGACCCCGCAGGAATCGTGCTCGAACTGCGGGTCATAAAGGCCCTGTTTCGGAGGCAATCCGATTTGTGGCGTCCGCTTTGTATCTTCCCGGCTCATCTCGTTCGTCACATCAATCCATTCTAAAATTTTACCATTCTTTACGAAAACTGCCCCGCGTTGCAACAACTGATTGAGAATTTTTTTAAAGGGGGGCGGCCATTGCGCAAGTCCGCGTCCTGCCTTAGCATGGAACATGGCTCAGGAAGCTTATGGACTTTGACGTATCCAAACTCACCACTCATCAAACCTACAACCTGTTGATCGGCCTGGTTGCGCCCCGCCCCATCGCGTGGATCACCAGCGTGGATTTGCAGGGCCGGCTCAATGCCGCGCCCTTTAGCGCCTACAATTATGTCGGCACCGACCCGCCCATCGTCGCCATCGGCGTTGGCAATCGTCCGGGGCCGGGAGTGATCGGCAAGGACACGGCGCAAAACATCCGCAACAAGCGGGAATTCGTCATCAACGTTGTCAACGAGGCGATGGCCGAAGCGATGGTCTTTTGCGCCATCGACTTTCCGCCTGGCGCCAACGAATTGGAGATGGCCGGCGTGCGGACCGCCCCGTCGTCCATTGTTTCCGTGCCGCGCATATTGGAATCCCCCGCCAGCCTGGAATGCCGCGAAATTACCACGATGGAAATTGGCCGTTCCCGGGTTATTTTGGGCCAGGTGGTGGCGATGCACGTCAACGATGAATTTGTCGATGCGGCCGGCCCCTATATTCGGGCCGAGAAAATGCACGCCATTGGGCGGATGAACGGCATGGGCGCCTACATCAAGACCCGGGATTCATTTTTCCAAATCCCGCGAATGACCTACGAAGAATGGAAGCTGAAGAAAGGGAAAGAGAACACGCTCATTTCCACGGATTGAGAACTTTGCACCCCATGCGCTCGAATGGCGCAACGTCGCGCGTAACGACTTGACAGCCGCGTGAGCGGGCAATTGCGCCAATGAAGGAGTCGCGCAACGGCAATGGGGCGCTCGCAGTGGCAGTCAGTTCTCCCCAAATCGCCGCCGCGCGTAGATCAAAGTTCAACACGCGGTATTTCCGTGGCAGATTTGTCGCGATAATCTTGACGCGATTGTAGTCCCGGTGATTCGGCTCCAAGCTATGAAAACCGTTCCAGACCTCCCCCACCGAGATCGTGGTGATAAAAAGGTGGGCCGGGTCACTGAGCCTTAAGCCAAGTGATAAAACCGGGATTGGGGCGCGGCTTCTCCGTTTCGCTGACCGCATTCGTGTCCAGCACGAAGTTCACAATCGAAACGGCTTGACCAAATCATCAGGCATCCGTGGCGGTTCCCAATCGGTGGTGAGCCGAACTGAATCCTGCCAAGCCTTCAACTTCTTCATGCGCTGGCGAGCGGTGCCTTTGCGCCACCAGGGTTGGGAGCGCCGTTTCTTCACAGACGTTCCATTTGCCTGCCGCGCATCCAGCCAGCCCAACAATTCACGCGCCTGGGGAGCAGACATTTTTTTGACCTTTTTAACTGCGAGTTCAACCGTACTCATGCAATACACCTTACCAAGGAAACTGGTTTGTGGCAAGCCCGTTTTGTCTGACCCATCCGACAAACATTTTTTTCGCTGCCGTCGCTGAACACGACCGGCACAAGCAGAATATCTCCCGGAGAAGAGCTTCTGCTGGTTTACTCATCGTCGTAGATGGCGTCTGCCGGAGAATACTGTTGGTCAAGCTGCATCGCGGAAAACCGGCTCCATTCTTTATCCTCCTTTTCGGCAGCCCGGCGAGTCAAAAGAAAATCAACGTAATGCAACGCTTCCGTCTGGAGATTATCCGGCAGATGCTTTGTCTTTTCAAAAATCATCTCGGCGATGCTCATGAGGCAAAATGAAAAGGTTTAACGATTTGTTTGGGTTTGGCAGGACGACAATCTCCGCGCCGGACGCTTTGTGGTGCCTGAGCCGCGGATGGTTTTTACGATGAGGTCAATTTCAGCGAAGTCCTCAGATGTGGGTTCGCCCGCCGGTGAATGCCGGTCAATTCCCTGGAAGGCGCGTTCAAATGCCTGCATTTCCCGATCCCGTTCCGAGTCCTCCATCCGCCGCAATGCGCTGCGGATGACTTCGGCTTCATTTCCGAAACGGCCGCTGTCAACCTGCGCGGCCACAAAATCCTTGAGATGCTTGGGCAAGGAAACGTTCATGAGCAGAATATATCATCACCCGCCCCGGATGGCAATGCGCCGCTCTTTTCGCTCCACTTTCTCCATTCTTCACTCTAAATTCTTAAATGTTGGGGCGCCCGTAGCTCAGATGGATAGAGCAACTGCCTTCTAAGCAGTGGGTCGCGCGTTCGATTCGCGCCGGGCGCGCCACTTTGGAAGGGCTGAAGGAAGAAGGAAGAATTAAGAAGTCGGAAAAATCGAGTCGGTTTCTTCATGTTTCTTAATTCTAACTTCTTAATTCTTAATTTTTTAGCAGCAATGGAGGATTGAAATAATGGAGCGGGGAGGATACCTCTGCTCGCATGGCGTTGAGATTCTTCAATACCCTGTCTCGATCTTTGCAGGAATTTGTCCCGCTCGAGGCGGACGCGAAACGAGCCGGCCTCTATTGCTGCGGGCCGACCGTGCATGATTTTGCGCATATCGGGAATTTCCGCACCTTCGTCTTCACCGACCTTGTCCGGCGCTGCCTGGAATGCAAAGGGTATGCCGTGCGCCACGTCATGAACATCACTGACGTCGAGGACAAGATCATCCAGCGCGTTACGGAAACAAATGCCTCGTTGCGCGACTACACCGCAAAATATGAGGCGGCCTTCTTTGAAGATTTCCAGGCGCTGGGCTGTCTGCGTCCGCACGAAACGCCCCGCGCCACCGACTGCATCGCGGACATTATTTCCCTGATCGGGAAATTGATGGCGCGCGGCATGGCCTATCGCGCCGCGGACAGCTCGGTCTATTTCAGCATCGAAAAATACCGGGCCTCCGGCTGCCGTTATGGACAATTGCTCAAACTGAACTTTGAGGAAATGCGGCCGGGCCAGAGGGTGAGCAGCGATGAATACGCCAAGGAAGCGGTGGCTGATTTTGCGCTCTGGAAAGCGCGCGTCCCGGCGGATGGCCGCGTTTTCTGGCCCAGCCCCTGGGGCGAAGGGCGCCCCGGCTGGCATATCGAGTGCAGCGCGATGAGCATGAAACTGCTCGGACCAAGCTTCGATCTGCACATGGGGGGCGAAGACTTGATTTTCCCGCACCATGAAGATGAAATCGCCCAAAGCGAAGGGGCCGGCCTGCAAGCGCCCCATCAACCGTTTGTCAAGTATTGGTTGCACGGGGCGCATCTTCTGGTCGAAGGCAACAAGATGAGCAAATCGCTCGGCAATTATTTCACAGTGCGCGATTTGCTGGGCAAAGGGTTCAATGGCCGCGAGATCCGTTATCTGCTGCTGACGGCGCACTATCGGGAGTCCTTCAATTTCACCCTCGACGGCCTGCGGGCCGCGCGCACCGCCTTGGGCCGTCTGGATGAATGCCTGGGCAAGTTGCGTGAAGCCGCCGCCGGCGCCACCGCGCCGCCTGACGGGAACCTCCTGCAACAATTCACCGCCGCGCTGGACGAGGATTTCAATGTCTCCGCCGCCTGGGGCGCCATTTTTGAATGGGTGCGCAACAATAACCGGCTCGCCGCTACTGGCGAACTGCGTCCTGAACAAGCGGCCGCCGGATTGGCGGCGTGGCAAAAAATTGTTTCAGTTTTGGGTCTAGCGCCCATTGAGACTGCCGGGATACCGCCGCATTGTCTGGCCCTGTTGGAACAACGCGAAGCGGCGCGCAAGGCAAAAGACTTCAAGCGCGCCGACGCCTTGCGCGATCAACTCAAAAGCGAAGGATGGATCATCGAAGACACGCCCAAGGGAGCGCGTTTGAAACGGTTTTAAATATGCGCGGATTGTTTATTACGTTCGAAGGAACCGAAGGCAGCGGAAAATCGACCCAAGTTGCCCTGCTGGCCGGGCGGCTGACCGGTTTGGGTCACACGGTCCGCGCCTTGCGCGAGCCGGGGGGGACACCCATCGGCGAAGAAATTCGCCACACGCTCAAGCACAGCGATGTCAACCACGGCATGACTCCCGAGACGGAATTGCTTTTGATGAACGCCAGCCGCGCCCAATTGGTGCGGGAAGTCATACGCCCCGCTCTGAGCAGCGGCGTCATTGTCTTGTGCGATCGATTCTACGATTCGACCACAGCCTACCAGGGCTATGGCCGCGGGTTGGATCTGGAGGTGGTTCGGCAGACCATCGCCTGCGCCGTCGGAGAGACCCGGCCCGATCTGACCTTGCTCCTGACGGTCCCCGTCAAGATGAGCGAGGCCCGCCGGCAGGGCCGGCTGCTCCCCGGCCTGGAAAATGTGAGGGACCGCATGGAAGAAGCGGACCGGGGCTTTTTTGAGCGGGTTGATGAAGGCTATGGAAAGTTGGCCGTCACCGAACCGGACCGCATCAGGATCATTGATGCCACCTTGCCGGTTGACCGTGTCAGCCAGGCCGTCTGGATGGCGGTCGAACCTTTGCTGTCGCGGGTCCAGGGTTGGCGATGAAATCCGCGGCGATGAAATCCGGCGGTTGACAAAACAGCGGCATCCGCTACCGTTACCGGCTCCAGGAAGAAATTGAGTTTTTAATATGCCGAATACAAAATCAGCCGAACGGCGCATGCGCAACAGCGCCCGCAAGAGCCTGCAAAATCGCAAGGTCAAATCCCGTTTGCACAATTTGGAAAAAAAGTATGCCGAACTGCTCGGCGCGGGAAAAAAAGAGGATGCGGCCGCGACCTTCCGCGCGCTCAGTTCCACGCTGGACAAGGCGGCCAAAACGGGCGTGATCCACCGGGCGCGCGCCAACCGCTCCAAATCCCGCTTGAGCGTGCGTTTGCATGCCGCCGCCGCCGCCCAAGTAATTTTCATTCCCAGTAAAACTTCACGCACTGAAGCAACTGGCCGCCGCCACCCCGCGGCTGACGATGCCGTGGAAGGTGCGGTGGTAATCATTGATGTAGGCGTCCACCGTGACATCGAAGACATAACTGCGCACACCGACGTAATTGCCCAACGCTGCGGTTCCCACGCCCGCACCCAAGAATTCGCTCAACTGGCCGGGATTCTGCAGCGGGACATCGTCATCGGTGCCATCCTGTCCGTCCGGACCCGTGCGGCCCTCGAGGATTCGCGCGGCGACGGCCTCGTCAAGGCCCGGGATCAATTGCAGCGTTTTGAGCGAAGCGGTGTTGATGTTGAGCGGGCCGCCCATGGCGCAAAAGAGGTCATACAAACCGACCGGGTATTGGGGCTGATCGCCGTTGCGGAAACCGGCCCCGCTCCGGTTCATGGTGGCTTGGTCGAAGGCGCCGCCGCCGTGTTGCTGGTAGGCGGAGACGGGATGGTTGGTCGAATTGGATCCCCAAAAGATTTCCGGCGTGACGCCTTTGATCAGCAGCAATTCCGAGATGTCATCGATGGGGCCGTTTTTGCAATAATACGGCGGGTTTAAATGCAGGTAGTAATCGCTTTTCGCGCCGCTAAACCCCGCGGCTTCACTGGGGTTGATCCAATCCAGAATGGAGTCAATAATAGTGGAGGACTGCTCGGCATCGGTCACCCCCACCTCGGCCAGGGCCTTTTGCAAAATCTCCTTCTGCGGGCTTTTTGGGTTGGCCACCATGTTGATGTCCCACTTCCGTTCCATGTCGGTGATGGTCACGCTGATGCGGCCCGGGCCCAGCGGCACATCCTTGAGCGGGATATTTTCGACATCGTTGCTGCACGGGGAGGTTCCCCCCGCCCAAAATTGATTCAGGGCGTCGATGTTTTTCTGTTCGGCGCATTTATTGGCCAGGGCGTAGCGGGCCAATTCGATGCCCGACCGGCCCATCCATTCCATTTGCGCGTCGTAATCGGTGTTTCGCGCCAGACGCATTTCCGTGCTCATGGAAATGGCCAGGCTGCCGACGATGGCCGAAAGCACGATGATGGTCAGCATGACCAGCACCAAGGCGATGCCGCGGCGGGAAGTGCAACTGTTGAGGCGCGTTTTCAATGGGCTTTGGCGGGCATGGCGATGGTGCGAACAATTAAATCGTACGGCACGTCCGAACGATCCGCCGGATGGCCCACGCCGAGAGTGACCCGGATCATGGGCGGAAAGGCATTGGTGACAAGCAACTCAGTCGCCCAATCGCCATCCTGTTCAGACCAGAATTCCAACATGAAGATGCTCACATCGCGCGCCAGGGTGATGGGGTAGGGGGTGTTTTGATCGTCGAGCGCCTCCAACAGCGGCGATTGATTCATGACCAGATTGTTCGTGCCGTCAACGTTTTCAACATCGAAGGTGACCCGCCGCATGACGTTGTCACCAAACAACCCGGACCCGGGAAGTCCGCCGGCGGGTGCGCCGCCACACTCAGCGAGGCGAACTTGCCGCTGGTGTCGGTCAGAAAGGCGTAATACTGGATGCTGTAGGGATTGGCGGAAATCTCGGAACTGGTCAGCGCGTCCTCCACGGTTCTCATGCCGACGCGCGCCCGTTGCGCGGCGGCGGCGGCGTTCTCCGCGATAATCTTGCCGTTGACCACGCATCTCCAACAGGCAATGACGCTGCCCATGACCAGCATAAAAAGAGCGATCGAGACCATGACTTCGATCAGGGTAAACCCGGGATGATTTCTGCGGCTGGAAAATTTCGCTGGCATCGCTCCAAATCAGTGTAATCCCAGGTGGCTGGTCTGCGAATCGGGGCGGTAGAAAAGGACGGTCAAGACGGAATCCGGTTTGCCGCCGGGGTTGATCACCGCTATTTCGACCTGAAACAGGCCGTTGGTGGCCGCTTCGGTGGTCTGCGAAATCCATCGGTAGCCCTCATAGACTGGGATATCACTAAAGTTTCCGGAGTCGCTGCCTTCTTCCAATTTGTTCGTGAGCGACAATTGCGCGGCCACCATGCCGGCCGTCGGGCCGCTGTTGCGCAAAATGGAAGCCGCGTGAAGTGACGAACTGAGCACGCCTAGAATGGTGAACATGGCCATGAAAAAAATGGCGACGGCGATCATCACCTCCATGAGAGTGAAAGCGGCCTGGCCGGCGCGGCGTTCGCCGCGGTTTTGATCGGGCAATTTCATCGGATGTCCTGTATGTCCGGCAGGGCCGTGACAGTATCGAGATAAATTTTTCGATACGCCCCGCCGGACGAGTGCAGGACGATGGTGAATTCGTCACTGGTGCCGTTGGGGAAGAAGCAGACCCTGGCGTCATCGGCCCTTTCAAGCTGGATGAAATTTACGCCCAAAATGTCGATGATAACGTCGTTGGGCAATTGGGCCTGGGGGAAGGCGCCGGGAACCTCGAAGGTGCCCAGCAGCGGATGGATGACCAGGAACGTTTTTTGATTGTTCATAATGGCGGCGCGGCGCGCCTCCTTGCAGGCCTCGACCATCTCGTATTCGGCCTTGCGCATGCCTTCCCTTTGCAGCACACGCAGGAACCCAGGCAGGCCCATGGTCAGGGTCAGGCCAATGATGGCCACGACCATCATGACTTCGATCAAGGTGAAACCGCGCGGAAATGGCCGGCCCGGCTTCATCGCACGTTGATGCTGGAAGTGATGGCGAAGAGGGCGGAAAGCACGCCGACGAGCAGGAAGCCGACGCCGCAGGCCATGACGCAAATAATGACCGGTTCGATCATATTGGTCATGACGCGCAAGGCAATGTCCAATTCGCCCTCGTAAGTTTCGGCCAGATTGCCCAGGGAACCGGGGACATCGCCGGTTTCTTCGCCGATTTTGACCAGATCGACCATCAATTGCGGAAATACTTTGCTGCGCGCCAGAGGTTCGGCGATGGTCTTTCCGTCCGTCACCTGCTGGCGGGTTTTGGCGATGGCCTCTTTAATGATGCGGTTGTCGATGATTTGCTCGGTGATCTCCATGGACTGCAACACGGGCACGCCGTTTTGCAGCAGAGTGGACAGGGTGCGGCAAAACTGTCCGAAGATATGCAGGCGCATGACCTTGCCGAAAATCGGCGCGCTGAGTTTCCATTGGTCGATCTTTATCTTGCCCGCTTCCGTCGCGCGAAAACGATTGAAGAGGATGGCCGCGGCCACGATGATTAGGAGCATGACCACCACCAACGCTGAAAGAACGCATTCAGGCCGATGAGGATGCGCGTGGCCAGGGGCAATGTCACATGCATGCCCTGGAACAGTTGCATAAAGCTCGGCAGCATGACTGTCATGAAGAAAATACTGATGGCAATGCCGACGCAGCAAACGAACGCCGGATAAATCATGGCCGATTTAAACTTGTTCTGCACCTGGGAAAAGCGCTCGAAATGGTCCCCCATGCGGCGCAGCACGTCAACCAGCGCGCCGCTTTGCTCGCCGGCCTTGACCATGTTGATGTAGAGGTTTGAAAATATGACCGGCTGTTTGCCCATGGCTTCGGACAGGCCCTTGCCTTCCATCACATCCTGCTTGAGCTGGCGGCTCACCTCGGAGGGAATGCCCTTGGTTTCCAGGTGGGTCATGCTGTTGAGCGCCACTGTCAACGGCATGCCGGACTTGATCAGGTTGGCCAGTTGATTGGTGAAGGTGGCCAGTTCCTGGAGCTTCGGCTTGCGCTGGCGATTGAAGTACTGCCGCAGGGCGGGCGGCAGGAGCGCGCTCAATGATTTGCCAGTGACGGCGGGGTGCTCCGCGGCGGCGGCGGCGGCGGCGGCAACAGCGGCCGCGCCCTTGGGTATCTCGACCACGATGGGGAACAAGCCGAGCCTTTCGATTTGCAGCAATGCGGCGGGGCGGTCGGCAACCTCCAACACGCCTGTAACCACCTCGCCCGAGCGGCGCCGGGCCTTGTACGTAAATTGAGCCATAGCTTAAATCAAGCGGAACCATCTGCCGATTCTCCCTCATAATAACCCGTCGGCGGGGGAAAGTTGCAAGTCAATCTTATCTTTATCAGCCCTGGGACGCATGTCACTTCAGGTTCTTTTCGCAACCGGGCTCTGACGGTTTTGCCTTCGATCCTGGTTATCGTTCTGTGACGGACGTCTTCCTACCAGCCCTTTAAAATTCCGGCCATCGGACAGAGCGTCACGCTGTCCGGCCCACCCGAGATGCGCTGGCGGAAGCCCTCTGGCTAGATCGCCCCTTCCACCACGGCGGCCAGCTCCTGGCGCGTTAAAACAATCGGGTTCGCCTTCATGCTGCTGGCGTTTTTTGACTTTGCCACCAGATCGGCGGCGTGTCGCGCCGTCAGGCCGTAGGCGCCGAGTTTTGGAATTTGCAGATCAGAAACCAACCGGGCCACCCATTCGACGCCATCGTTGGCCAGCGCGCTGCTCCGGCCTGTCAACTGGCGCGCCACTTCTTCGTAGCGCGGAAGAGCCGGGCTGGCGGAATCGCGGGAGCGCAGAGCCGCCAGGTTGGCCGCCATCACCTGTGGCAGCAGCGCCGCGCAAATCGCGCCGTGGGGCGCGCCAAACATGCCGCCAATCACGCCTGCCAGACCATGCACCGCTCCCAGTCCGGCGTTGGCCAGCGCCAATCCCCCGAACAGGCTGGCCAGGGCCATGTCCTCGCGCGCGACCGCGTTGCGCCCATTCTCAAAAGCCGCCCGCAACGACCGCGCCGCCCGCCCAATTCCTTCCACGCACAACCCATCCGTCATGGGATTGGCCCGCCCGCTGACGTACGGCTCGATAAGCTGGGTGAGCGCATCCAGTCCCGTGCTGGCCGTCAGGGCCGGCGGCAAATCCCAAGTCAATTCAGGATCCACCAGCGCCACTTTCGGCAGCATCAATGGACTGCGCAAACTGACTTTGACCCGGTGCTCCGATGAGGCGAGGACGGCGTTGCGTGTGACTTCCGCACCGGTGCCGGCCGTCGTCGGAATCGCCAGCAACGGGGCGGAGGACCGTGCCAACGGTTTGCCGCCGCCGATGACTTCGAGGTAATCAAGCACATCCCCGTCGTTGGTCAGCATGGCGGCGATGGCCTTGCCCGCATCCAAGGCGCTGCCGCCGCCAAAGCCGATGACCAGATCGCACCGCTCCCGCCTGGCCAGGGCGACCCCCCGCCGAACCACCTCCAGATCAGGCTCTCCATCAACGGCAAAGGGAACGGCTCGAACCTCAAGCTCGCGCAAAGCATCCAACAACCGTTTCGCCCGCGCCGCGTCGCGGCCCGTTGCCACCAGCGCATGGCGTCCGAATTCTTTGGCCAGCGGGCCGGCCCGGCTGATTGCGCCCGCGCCAAAAATGATCCGGGTGGCGGTGGCAAATTCAAAGCCATGGGATTTCCCCCGGTTCACCATTTTTCGTCCGGCGGATGGAGGTTGGTGAATTTCACACTGACGCGCGGCCCGGCCATCATGGGCGCAACCGCATCGCGCCAGATTTGATAATGCCGGGTCTCCTTATGTTTCGCCGGCGCCTCCGCGTTGCGATAGGCTTCGACGATGACAAAGAGGGCGGGAGCATCCGTTTGTTGCATCAAATCGAAGCGGGCGATGCCCGGTTCCTTCAAACTTTCCCGCGCATTGGCGACGGTGGCCTCTTGAAACGCCGCCACGCATTCGGGCTTGACGGATACGTGAACATGGACAACGAGCATAAAACTTCCTCAAGCGGCCTGGGTTTGTCCGTAGTAGGACGCCGGACCGTGTTTGCGCAAAAAGTGGGTGTCCAGCAGCGCGCGCTGGATGGGTTTGGCCTTGGGATTGATGCGCAGCGTTTCCGCCGCCAGCCGGGCGACAAACTCGAGGACGGCGGCGTTATGCACCGCCTCACCCGCGTTTTTGCCCCAGGCAAATGGCCCGTGGCCCGCCACCAGCGCCGCCGGAATATTCAGCGGGTCCAGATTCCTGAATCTTTCGACGATGACATAACCGGTATTCTCTTCGTAATTTCTTACGATTTCCCGCGTTCGAAGCGGCGGGTGGCCGGCACCCCGCCCTGCCAGTAATCGGCCTGGGTTGTTCCAAAAACAGGGATGCCTTTGCCCGCTTGCGCCCAGGCCGTGGCATAAAGGCTGTGAGTGTGGGCGATTCCTCCGATGTCCTTAAACTTTCGATAGAGAACCAGATGCGTTGGCGTGTCAGAGCTGGGGCGGAGCCTGCCTGCCACGACTTTCCCCGTATCCAGCGAGACCACCACCATCTGTGCCGCTTTCAGGCTTGCGTAGGCAACGCCGGAAGGCTTGATCACCATCAAACCGCGCGCGCGATCAACGCCGCTGACATTGCCCCAGGTTTGAACGACCAACCCTTCCCGGACAAGGTCAAGGTTGGCCCTGCAGACTTCCTTCTTGAGAGTTTCGATCATGGTAGAATGGCTTGAGATGAATCAGCCGCCGAAGAAATGTCAATGGAAGCTCCGGCCAGGCCGTCCGCCTGCGCTGTCAAATGCAGCGTGCCCGCGTCCTTCCCGGCTTGCACGATGACTTGGGCCAGCCCGTTGAACGCGCTGCGCTTCCAATGCACCGCCTCGGGTTTATCCTGGAGTTCCAACGCCACCCCTTTGTTGATCCCGCCCGGTCCGTCCCAGTTGCGAACGGCCACGGCGATGGTGTTCTCTCCTTCATGCAGGAATTTTCGCACTTCGAAGGAAGGCTGGTTGTTGTAGTCGTGCGATTCTCCGGCCAGATGCCCGTTGACATACACCCAACCCTCATCGTCAATCATGCCAAAGCTGATCGCGATGCTCTCTGTGGCCAGTTCCTGGGGAGTCGCCGCAAAGCGCGTTCGAAAAACGGCCGATTCGTTCGGAGCCAGCGGACCGCTGTCGGTTTGCACGTCCGCTTTGTCCCATTGGCTGTCGTCAAAGCTCTCCCGCACCTCGGGCCGCCGTGCGCGTGTCGGGCACTCGTTTCATGAGCCACTCATTGAGGGCGATCTTGTGGCTCCTCCGCGCGGGAATGAAGGTGTCCGGTTCGTGACAACTTGGGTCGCCGTTGCCCACGCCGAGTATCCGGCCCGGCCCGGCCAAATCCAAGTCAATCAGATTGCCTGCCACCGGCACGACGCGCCCCCGGTCGTCTGTCACCGCCATCGTGATCACGGAAAGGTCCTCATCGCCGGCGCGGATGGAAGTCCGGTCCGCCGTGAGTTTAATGGCGGCCGGCGCTCCCGTCGTTTGCACCGCGTCTTCCGCGATTTCTTGTCCCGCCTTGAAGCCCCGGGCCATGAGCGTGCCGGGCGCATACTTGACAGACCATTGCAGATGCGAGTTCTTCGGCATGGGCTTGCGCCCGAGGCTTTGCCCGTTGAGAAACAGCTCCACCTCTTCGCAATTGCTCAAGCAGCGCACGTCGATGTCCTGGCCTTCCTTGCCGGGCCAGTTCCAATGCGGCAGCAGATGCAGGACGGGACGGCCGCCCCACCAGGATTGGTAATAGTAGAAATTGTCCTTGGCAAAGCCGCACGTATCCAGGATGCCAAAATGCGAATTGATGCACGGCCAGGCATAGGGCGTCGGCTCGCCGCGATAATCAAAGCCGGTCCAGACAAACCCGCCCGAGAGCCAGGGCCGGGCGGAATAGACTTTCCACCAGGCCTCGGCCGTGTTGCCCCAATCGGGACCAGTGTCATCGTAAGAGCTCATATAGCCGCGCTCTTTGTCGTTGGCATAAATGCCGCGCGTACACAAGGTGCTGGCTTGTTCGGTGCCAATCTCGGGCTGTTGGGGGTGCTTCTTGTGATAACTATCTTCCGAGCCGATATGATAATTCCAACCCCTGACATCCAGGACGCTGTTAACGCCTTCAAACACATCGCCCTCGTTGGCCGCCGCGGTACACAGGCGCGTCGGGTCCAGAGAATGAACCAGCCGCTGCATGGACTCGGCGCAACGCGCGCCCGCCGCCGTCGCTTGCTGGCTTTCCTCGTTGAAGAGCGACCAGATAAAAACACTGGGATGATTGCGGTCGCGGCGCACCTGCGATTCCAGGCGGGCCAGGTTTGCCGCGTCGCTGCCGAGCAGCCGGTTTTCGTCCATGACCAGCAAGCCCAGCCGGTCACAAGCTTCGAGCAACTCAGGAGTTGGCGCGTTGTGCGATGTGCGAATGGCGTTGCCCCCCATGTCTTTCAAGCGCCGGACGCGGAAATATTGCAGAGCGTCGGGCAGGGCGGCGCCGACGCCCGCATGGTCCTGATGGTTGCAGGTGCCCTTAACCTCGTATGGATGCCCGTTCAATAGAAATCCCTTGTCCGCGTCAAAGGCCAATGTGCGAATGCCGAATTCAGTCTCCGTGCGGTCCACCACCTTGCCGCCGGAGGTGACGGTCGTGATGAGTTTATAGAGATTGGGCGATTCCGGCGACCAGAGGACAGGCGCGCGCACTTTCGTTTGTCCCAAGACCGGCTTGACGCCCCACGGCTTCAATTTTTTTGACTTTTCGGCGCGGGCCGCTGTTTTTCCCTGCGGATCAAGAATCTCCCACGCGACCGAGGCGCGCGCGGCATTGGTTTGCCCGTTCTTCAGCAAGGCCTCGAGATGAATGGTGGCGGGGCCTTCCGGAACATTATTGGGAAACTGGCTATAGACAAAAACCCCATCCGGCGCGACAAAGAGCGGCCCGCTCTTGAGCAGCCAGACATGGCGGTAAATTCCAGCCCCTTCGTAGAACCAGCCCTCGAATTGCGAAGCATCCACCCGCACCGCCAGGGTATTCTCGCCGCCGCAATTGGCCAGGTCCGTGACGTCATACCGAAAACTGCTGTAACCGCTTTCATGATGGCCGATCAGCCAACCATTAAAAAAGACGCGGCAATCCCGATACACTCCGTCGAACTGGACCCAGAGGCGGCGGCCCTTGTCCGTCTCCGGCAGGGAAAAGGTGCGGCGATACCAGCCCACGTCGTTCTGGTGAAAACCGGGTCCCACCGGCTTAAACCCGTGGCTGGTGTCGGAATGGGGATCAAACGGCAGCTCAATCGCCCAGTCGTGGGGCAGATTGACCTCGCGCCAACCCGCGTCGCCGAAATTTCGCGCGGCGGGACCCAGGCTGACGCCCGCCTTCTCCAGTTTTTCGGCCAGGCCCCAATCATCGCCCAAATGGAACCTCCATCCATAATCCATCAACAATCGCTGGCGCGGTGAATTGTCGGCATGGGCGGCCCAAGCCGCGAGGCCCAAAGTCAACGCCATCACCTGGGCGGAGACAGCCAGCCGGCGGAACAGTTGCAAGGCGGGATATTTTCGTTTCATAAGTATAAAGGCATTGTGAAACCAAGAGATAAACACGTTAGCCGCAACGCACAAGTCAAAAGGAATGACCGATCAGGTTTCTGGTCTGAGACGGATCGTGTTGCATGCGGATGCGCCAGACCAGTTCCTCGGGGCTGACGACGCGGACGCTGGCGGGTAATCGTTCCGCACACCAGGTGACCGGGGAGTAGCCGCGGACACCGCCCGCGGCCGCCGCATTTTCTTGCGGCATGTTCTCGGCGTTTTCATCCGCGTCGGGCGTCCGCTGGAAATAAGACCAGGCATGGGCGATCACCCAATCGTAGCGCGGAGTTTTCTCCACCGTCTGCCGGATTTCGCGGGCGATCCTGGCCGGCGTGCCGGCACGCTCGCGGTTGTTGGCATGCTCCCAAATCGAATAGCGGGCGGTGATCACAGGCACTTCCATCCCGTTGCGATCTTTCACCCAAAAGATTTTGCCCGCTCCGGTTTCGTAGGCCGAGTATTGGAAAACGAGAATCGCCAGCAAACCGTCGGTCTGGCCGGCGAAGATTTCGCAAGCCTTGCGCGCCTCGGGGGAATCAATTTGCGAGCAATTGAAGCCGATGATGCGGGTGTCGGTTTTTTTCATCAATTCCCAGGTGCGCCGGGCATGCCGGGCCAGCAGTTCCCAGCGGTTCGTGCGCGAGCGGCCAAAGTGATCCGGGTAATAATACCCGCCGCCCCATTCGATGAACCAGTCGTTGGGCGATTGTGTGGCCAGCGCATAATCAATGGCCTGCGGGCATAACTGTGCCAGGTGCGCGAAACAGCAGGACCAGCCAAATGGAATTTTCCCGCGTTCGGCGTTGCCCCAATAACTGTCGTTGCCGAAAAAGTTTCCCTCAAGCCACTGCACATTGTCGCCGTCGGTGTTGATGAAACTGACGGCGCTACGCGAATCCTTCCAGTCAATCGTCCAGGGGTCGAAGCGCTTCACCTTGGGGAGATTCAGTTTCCCGGTTCCGGCCATCAACACGGGCAAATTCAGGCTCCAGTTGCTGGCGGTCTGGATGTCGCCATAGCCGGTGGACAGGTCGGTATTTGCGAACTCGTCACCACAGTTCCAGCCAAGAATGGGCGAGAGCGGTTCGAGCCATGCCATCGCCTGCTGCGCCGGCTCGCCACTGCCATAAGCCGTGAACACCTTTTGCGCGACGGCCAGGTCGCGGGCGTGAGGTATTCGCGGATCTTGAAAGCAAAGCATCCGACGGTTGAACTGATTCTTGCAGGCTTGAAAACACCACAGTTGTGTTTTCTCGCGGACATCCAGCAGCAATTTGAGGCCGTGCGCTTTGGCCGCCGGCTCCAACTCCTCGTCCACGATAATGCCGTCCAGCAGTCCAGCCAGACTGGTGGCGATGTTGACGGAGCAGTTCATGCCCGGCCGATCCACGGTGTTTTCACCTTTGGATTGGTCGCGTCGGTAAAGGATATAGCCCTTGATGATGCGCTGCTTTGCGTAGCGATCCACCAATTCCCAAGGCTCGAAAGCGCCGGGCGTGGCCAGATCCGGGTGCGAGGCGAGCAGGCGGGCGTACCATTTTTCCAGGTCCCCACCGCCGTTATTGACCCACACCAACTCATCACCCCGGCCTTCGTTGACCGCCTTGGCCGCGAGCCCTGCCACCGATTGCACCATCATTTGGAGCGCGATGCGGGGTTCCGGGAACTCTTGCTGATTGGCCGTGCGAACGACAGCTTTGGGGAACGCCTGCACCGGCCACCATCGCTCATCGTTCCGGCCGGCGAACACGGGCAAGGCGCTGAACAAAGTCAGCACCAACAACGGCAACAATGGCATTTCAAGCCTCCCGCGCCAAATCCAACGATTCATGCCAGAGCAAGTTCGTCGGCCGGGGCGGGAAGGTCAATTATGGAGTTTCCCTTTTTTCCGCCGATTCGCCTGTAACAACTCCGACAGTTTGCTTATCATACAAGGAGCATGCACAGGTCTGAGACAGGCGATTCTGACGCCGTTGGCCCGCGCCCGCTGTTTCTGACCACGCGATGGTCCATGGTGCTGAACGCCAGAAACAAGGCCTCGCCAGGGTCCAAGGAGGCCTTGGAATCACTGTGTCAAACCTATTGGTATCCCATTTACGCCTTTGTGCGCGGCGCGGGACGCTCTCCACCCGATGCGCAGGATTTGACGCAAGAATTCTTTGTCCGCCTCCTGACCAGGGACTTCCTGCGCCTGGTCACGCCGGAGAAGGGGCGATTCCGCGCGTTTCTGAGAACGGCCCTGAAAAGGTTCCTGGCCAATGAATGGGACCGCGCCCACGCGCAAAAACGAGGCGGCGGCGCAATTCATGTTTCCTTCGACACCGCCTTGGCCGAGGAGCGGTTGGGCCGGGAACAGGCCGGGATGCTCCCGCCCGATCGGACTTACGACCGGCGCTGGGCACTGACGTTGCTGGACGAGGCCATGATGCGGTTGGAAAACGAATACAACAGCGCGGGCAAAACCGGCCTGTGCCGTCAACTCAAGCCTTACTTGACCGCCGAACGCGGCTCGGTTGCCTACCCGGAAATCGCCCTTGCGCTGGGCATCGCCGAAGGCGCCGCGCGCGTGGCGGTGCATCGTTTCCGCAGACGGTTCCGCGAGGTTTTCCGCCAAACCATCGCCGATACGGTTTCCACGCCTGAAGAGGTGGAGAGCGAACTGCGACTGGTTCTGGAGATTTTGAGCGATGGATGAAACGCGAGAATCCCGTGTAACAACCGGCTGCGTTTTCTTATTACGAGGATAATGAGCGGGATTATCACTCCAAAGTGTCCGCAGTGCGGGGCTGAAATGCCGGGCGGTTCGACCGGCCGGGTCTGCCCGCGTTGCGCCGCCGCGTTCCTCAAGGCCGCGCCCACGGAGATGCCGGGCGACGCCACCAGTTCGCCCCGGCCGTTCACGCCTCCGCCGGTGGCGGAATTGGCGCCCTTGTTCCCGCAATTGGAAATCCTTGAACTCATTGGCCAGGGCGGAATGGGCGCGGTCTATAAAGCGCGGCAAAAGGAACTCGACCGCCTCGTGGCCTTGAAGATTCTGCCCCCGGGCATCGGCCAGGACGCCGCTTTCGCCGAGCGCTTCGCCCGCGAGGCCAAGGCGCTGGCGAAGCTCAATCATCCCGGCATCGTCACCATATACGACTTCGGCCAGACCGACGGATTGTTTTATTTCCTCATGGAGTTTGTGGACGGCGTGACGTTGCGGCAGTTGCTCAACGGCGGTCGCGTTTCACCGCGCGAAGCGCTGGCCATCGTGCCGCAGATTTGCGATGCGCTCCAATTTGCTCACGACCAGGGCATCGTCCACCGCGACATCAAGCCGGAAAATATTTTGCTCGACCGTCGTGGGCGCGTGAAGGTCGCGGACTTTGGCCTGGCGAAATTGGTCGCGGAAGGAACCGAACCTGCTGTCGGCGGGCTTCCGACAGCCGGGTTACCCGTTCTCACCGAATCCGGCAAAATCATGGGAACGCCGCAATACATGGCGCCGGAACAAGTCACGCACCCGTTGGATGTGGATCATCGCGCGGACATTTATTCGCTGGGCGTGGTGTTTTACCAGATGCTCACGGGTGAACTGCCGACTGGTAAATTCGAGCCGCCCTCAAAACAAGTTGTCATTGACGTGCGGTTGGATGAAGTCGTGTTACGCGCATTGGAAAAACAACCGGAGCTTCGTTATCAACAAGCCAGCCAACTCAAAACGCAGGTTGAGACGATTGCCCAGACCGCAGTTGAACAGAGCCGGTTTCCGTCGGCTGCACCGCGATACAATCCACGGCAGACAACCATTGTGGTCGGGGCAACGATCGTTTTCGTGGTGTTCTTTTTTGCGGTTCTTGGTGTCGCACTGGAATATCCCAGCCAAGCCACTGCGCCATTCATCGTGATGGGGATGTGCGTCATCGGGTTGGGCATCTGCGGCCTGCGACTGGCGGGACTCTGGCCGTTTCCGTCCTGGCGCTTCCCAAAACCGAACTTCAGTTCGAGAAATTTGCCGGCAAGCCAGGCTGCCAACGAGCCGGCCAAAAGAAACGCCGGCAGGGAAAGAGTATTTCCTGTGCGCGCTCGCCCTGCTGCCGATGCTCGCCTGCTGGTTTCTCGCTTATGTTTTTGTGCTTCCCAAAGTCAAAAATAACTCTTTGAACTACCCCATAGAGTTTCGTCCATACGAAAATTTCCCGTGGCGCGGGTTTTTCGCATGGATGGCAGATCACTGGACGAGGCGTGCCTTCCTGGGAATCGTGGCGCTGTTGATTCTTGCTGAATTCCTATTGCCGATCTGGCGGCGTCACCGGCGATGGCTGGTCTGGACGGTGGTCGCACTGGTTAATGGCGCGACCTTGTTGACGCTAATTGGAGCGTTCGCACTTTCCATGCAGAATCCGGCGCACAACCCGCGCGAGGTGATTGGCGAAACAATTCGGAACGAAGTCGGACGCCAGTTGCGGGAAGCTGGCGCCACTTATGACGACCTTCAGGTGCCGGTCGCCATAAACCGGGACAGCGGCACGCCTTTCAAGGTCAGCTATCGCGGGCTGCAGAACTTCAAGGGGCCGGCGGCACAACTCCAGGCGCCAATGGCGAATTCATCATGGAATACATCGGCGGCGGCCAGTGGCAGGGCGCGCTGGCTGGAATGCGGTTCACCGTGTCCGTCGGCAGCAAGGACAATATCGATCTGCCCTTTGTCAATGACCCGCAGGTGCTGGGTGTCTGGAAGAGTGTGGACTTCGTCGCGGATGCCTCCAAGTTTAATCCGGAGCAACCCACATGGAAAGACAAGCTCTATCTTAAAGGGCTGACCTTTTTGGAAAATGGCAAGACGCCGCAGCCGTGGATGACCTGGACCAAAGGCGTGGTGATTCATCACGGAGACAAGACGGCCAGCCATTACGAAATCCGGGAGATCAACGGGATGTCTTATATGTTCTTCGAATGGAAAAGCGGGGATGTCACGATTTGGGGAATGAAACCCCGATACTTTGTTCTGCAGCGCAATCAACAATGAAACCCAAGGAATAAACAGATGAAAACACGAACTATGCTGGTAACACTTATCATCGGCACGCTGGGCCAGTTCACCCCGGGGCTTGGTCGGGCGCAGGCCGCGGACTCCGCGCCACCGTCCACGGGTCAGATAATCGGGCAAAAGATCCGCAGCGAAGTGGCCGCCCGGTTGAAGGAAGCCGGCGCCACTTATGACGACCTGCAGGTGTCGGTCGCCATTGACCGGGATAGCGCCACGCCTTTCAATGTCAGCTATAGTGGGCTGCGCAATTTCAAAGGCAGCGATGGCTCAACGCCGGACGTCAATGGCGCCTTCACCATGAAATACATCGGCGGCGGCCAATGGCAGGGCAAGCTGGCCGGGATGCGATTCACCGTGCCGGTCGGGCGCACCGATAACATTGACCTTCCCTTCGTCAACGATCCCCAAGTTATTGGAGAATGGGAAAGTGTGGATTTTGTCGCCGACATATCCAGTTTTAATCCAAAGCAGCCAAACTGGACCAGTGAACTTTTCCTCAAAGGCTTGACGTTTCTCCAGAACGGCAAAATGCCGCAGCCGTGGTGGACCTGGACCAAAGGCGTGGTGATTCATCATGGAGACAAGACGGCCAGCCATTACGAAATCCGGGAGATCAACGGGATGTCCTATATGTTCTTCGAATGGAAAAGCGGGGATTACTCGATTCGGGGGATGAAGCCAATCTATTACGTCTTAAGGAAAAAATAGCGGCCATCCATTCTCCAGTCATTCTCGCTTGCATTTGCAATTACACCCGCTTGAAGCAGCGGCTTTGGCCAGCAGTACCTCCAGATGTTCCAGACAAAAACGGGACCATGATTCGTAACCGGACGGATCTTTCACGGCATCAGCAATCGGGATAAATTCTGGGCCTGCGATGCCGCTGCGCCGGCTTGCAACATTCTCGTCGGACACACGCACAACGTGGACGACCCCAAAATGCACCTGCCCAACTTCCGTGCTGTCGTCATTGATCGCGGCCACCGCCGGCTCATTCACCGCGTCAATTGCAACCTCCTCCATTAATTCGCGCCGCATGCCCTCCTGGTAGCCGCGGTCGCTTGAGAAAAGCCCATGGTCTTCCTCTGAGATGTGTCCCCCAACGCCGACGGAATACAATCCGTGCAACCGGGTTTCTTGCCCGCCTTTGCCCCGCCGATATCGCAATATTTTGTCTTTGCAGATCAACAGGACGTACGGGATAAGCTGTTTGTAACGCTTATCCTGTTCGGCGTCGCTTCGGTTCAGGTACACCAACCGTGAAGCGGAGGTGACAACGGGCAGGTATTTCTCAACCTCCAGGCTGAGGCCCTGAAACACGCCCAATTCTTCGAGAAGTTTCCGTTCAAAACAAAGCACTCTTTCTTCTGTTGCCATTGGTCTGGTTGCCTTTCTGTGTTGCGGCTCCTTCAATGGTGCTGACGACCCCGCTCCGCCACGAGCAAAATGTATTTTTCTTACTCACGGGTTGTTCAACGGTTATTCACATTCCTATGCAAATACTTTATTTTGCTCGCGCTGTTGAATCGAATCAAATAATTTGAAGGCGCATGAGAGGGCAAGGTTTTTAATATTAGCATTGACAAAATGGAAAACACATATGAATACACCCAAAGTAAAAGAGATCCTCAGTTGGTACGGCAGTGATAATCCCGGAACATTGGCCAATCTGGCCCGGCTGCTCAACCATGGCAAATTGGCCGGAACCGGACGGCTGGTCATCCTGCCGGTGGACCAGGGCTTCGAGCATGGGCCGGCGCGGAGTTTCGCCGTCAACCCGCCCGGCTACGATCCGCGCTATCATTTTCAACTGGCCATTGACGCCGGCTGCAACGCTTACGCCGCGCCGCTGGGATTCATCGAGGCCGGCGCGCGCGATTTCGCGGGCGAATTGCCCTTGATCCTCAAGATCAACAATCACGATGTTCTGCTGGACGAGAAGGATCCCCTGCCCGCCCTGACCAGCGGCGTGCAGGACGCCTTGCGGCTGGGCTGTGCCGCGATTGGCTTCACGATTTACCCCGGCTCGTCCGCGCGCGTCGTGATGTATGAGCAACTTCGCGCCGCCGCCGCCCTGGCCAAGGAAAAAGGATTGGCGGTCGTGGTGTGGTCGTATCCGCGCGGGTCGTCCTTGACCAAAAACGGCGAGACCGCGATGGACGTTTGCGGATATGCCGCGCACATTGCGGCCGAATTGGGCGCGCACATCATCAAAGTCAAACTGCCGACCGCTCACCTGGAACAGGAGGCGGCCCGCAAGGTTTATGAGAAGGAAAAAGTCCCGATTGCGACGTTGAGCGAACGTGTGCGCCACGTCGTCCAATGCGCTTTCAATGGCCGCCGCATTGTTATTTTCTCGGGCGGCGCCACCGTCAGCGATGACGCGGTGTATCAGGAAGTGACCGCCATTCGCGACGGCGGCGGATTCGGCTCGATCATTGGCCGCAATTCATTCCAGAGGAAAAAAGAGCAGGCGCTGCAATTCCTGGACAAGATCATCACGATCTACAAGCAGTAGGACGCCGCCACAAATAAAAAGGGCATTTGGCCGGGCGAAATGGTTTGCATATAATTGCAGGCAAACGTGTTGCAACTGCCGGCGTTTGGGCGGTCTTCACGAAAAGTTGCTTGAAGAAACGTCTCTGGTTTCTGCTCAAGTTCCGCCATTGCCTGCCGATGTAAACTATACGACGATGAAATTTGACAGTATGGCCTTTCTCCAGGAAGGCCTGTGCGCGGCTTTGCTGGTCTCCTTGCTGAGCGTATGGGTGCTGGTGGGGCTTTTCCACCATCTCAACCGTTACACCCGGCGGGAGTATTTCAGCATCTGGACGGGCGCATGGCTGTTTTACGCCCTGTGGCTGACGTTAAGTCTTGGCATGGGAGACGCGGCGCCGGGGAGCGCGGTTTTCGCGATCAATCAGTTTTGCGTGTCGATTTCGGCGGCCCTGCTTTTGTGGGGCAGCATGCGTTTTCTCGGCCTTCATGTGCCGCAGAGAGCGTCCGCCGTGTTCGCGGTGTTCCTGGCGGTCTGGATTCTGGCCAGTCCGCAGATGATGAACGGCCCGCTGCAAATCCATTTGCCGGTGTTCATTCTGCTGGGCTTGAGCAGCCCTTTTGCCGGCGTTTGTTTTCTTCGATTGCAGAAGCAAAAGGCGTTCGCGGGCTTGGGCATGTTGTCGCTGGGCTTTCTGCTCTGGGTCATTTACATCGGGAGCTACCCGTTTCCCCGCGATTATGGAAATCTTTACAGCGCCGGTTTTTTTGTTGCCGCGGTGCTGCAACTCTTCATCGCCATCAGCATGATCGTCCTCCTTTTCCATGAGGTTCAGCGCGACGCGCAAAAAGCGCGCGCGGAAATTGAGGCCGTCCGGCTGGAGAAGGAAGCCTTGCAGTCCAAAGTCATGTCCACCAGGGAAACATGCCAGAACCTTTACAATCGGATACGCGCGACTGAGGAAACCGGGAAAGCCCTCTTCGAGCGGCACCGCACGCAACGGGCCGTCGCCGAGCGGGAGCATCTCCAGGCCTTTGGCCAAATGGCCGGCAATGTGGCCCACGACATCAACAATGCCCTCTCTCCAATCACCGCCTACTCGGAACTGTTGCTCAACACCCTGCCGAATTTGGCCGATGTCCCGCGACAACGGCTGCAGCGGATCAGCCAGGCCGCCGAGGACGTGGCTCAGATCGTCGCGCACATGCGGGAATTCTACCGCCCCGACTCGGACACCGGTCCAGCGGACAACGTGAACACCAACCAAGCCACCGAACCCGGCCCGGAGCCGAAACTCGACCCCGATCTCCCCAATGCCGGCGAACCCTGCCGCCCGCTGCGCATCCTCTGCATTGACGACGAACCCGATCTGAGGGAGGTCATGCATGATGTCCTCGAAATGGACCACCACCAAGTCACCGTCGCCACAGGTGGAAGGGAAGGGCTTGATCTCTTCCGATGCAGTCTCCATGCGGGCGAGCCTTATGAGGTGGTCATCACTGATTTGGGCATGCCGGACATTGACGGGCGCCATGTGGCGCGCGCCATCAAAGCCGAATCGCCGCAAACACCGGTCATCATGTTGACCGGCTGGGGCGCGATGACAAAAACGGATGGGCAACCTGCCCCGCAAGTGGATGCCGTCATCGGCAAGCCGCCGCGCATGCAGGAGTTGAGCAACCTGCTCTTTCAAATCACCGCAAGGAGCGCCACTTGAGTAAATATATGGCGCAGAATTTTTGGCCGCTGGCAAGGTTTGCCGTGTTTAACGTGGTTCCCCCAGTTCCACGTGGCGTCCCTCCATCCCGCCCCCTGTCGGGATAACGAACCGGCAACACCTCCAGCGGCCAGTGAGATTTCCTGCTTTGGCGACCACCGA
This sequence comes from uncultured Verrucomicrobiae bacterium, assembly GCA_963825315.1. Classification (GTDB taxonomy): domain Bacteria; phylum Verrucomicrobiota; class Verrucomicrobiia; order Limisphaerales; family Palsa-1400; genus DASRLE01. Next base: position 266,282 of record CAWGST010000001.1, read on the forward strand.
ACCACTGATTTGGCGCGAAGAATGGCAAGAAAGGCAAGATTTCCAGTTTCGAGATTAAGATTAGGATTAGGATTACGATTAAGAGCCCAAGAAACACCAGATTGATATGTTGGTCTGAAAAAGGGGAAACACGGTAACAAATGTTGATAGTCAACGACTTAGCTGGCAACAAAATCGGCAACAGACCAGCAACAAGCCCGTTACATTAACAATAAAGCCGGCTTGGACTGGTTGGACGGTTTAATGACCATTGGTGTTTTAAGAATTTGACCACGGATGGCAGGATTCCACGGATGCCCGGAAAGATTTTTGTCAGACTCAACGCTGCGCTTGCCCCGTGTCCGGCTGGTCTGCTATGCTCCACACATGGCAGAACGCAACGAGTCGGCAGCCGGGACTCAACACCCGCTCGCTGTCACACGGACGGAACTGGTTTGGGAAGGCAAATATGGCCGAAGTGAATGTTTATTATGACCCGATGGGGCGCACGCTGACTGTTTGGTTTGGCCGTCCGCAGGCGGAGTACATCTGCGAAGAGACGGGCGAAGAAGTGGTGTTGATGAAAGACCACAAAGGCCGCGTCATCGGCTTCGAGCGGTTGAATTATCCGGCTACAGGCAAAGCCGGCCAGCCGGTCCGAATGGCCTTTGAAACTCTGGCCCAAACGGCTTGATACTTTGATGCCACGCAAAAAGCAGGCCGACGCGGCCCAGATCGGGCTTCTGGAAGCAAAAGTTTCCACCGCGCCATGCGTGCCGGGCATCCGCGAGAAGGTGAAGGCGTGGCGCGGCGGCGGATACAAAGGCGTGACAGATCATGGCAAACCGGGGAAGCCAAGCTCAACGCATGAAGAAGGCCAACCAGATTTTTTAACCGCGAACTACCAACCACGCGAACCCCGAACTACTTTCGAGGGAACAAATCCAGGCCTGCACGGCACAGGGCAAAGGCTGAAGCTGAATGCTAAAGGCTGAAGTTGAAACCGGCTAAATCCTTTCTTTCCAACGTGCTGCTTGCGGAATACGATTGCCCGCATATACGCATGGCAACGGGCAAATCTAAAAATTCAGAAGTGAAGGTCAACTATAAGGGCAGCAATGGCAGGGTGTCGGAATTGCTCAAGGAACTCTTGAAAGCCGCTGTCGCTTTGCGCGGCAGCATCGAGCCGGCGGATTACAAGCGGTATGTCCTGCCGCTCATTTTTCTCCGCTTCCTGTCGCTCCGGTATGAGAAGCGGGTCAGCGAAATTGACGTGGAAATTGCCGACCCCAAAAGCGACCTTTTTACCACAGACAAGCAACTCGCAATGGAATTCCGCGAAGACCCGGACAATTTCAAAAATAAAAACGTCTTCCTCGTCCCCGAAGAAGCCCGCTGGTCCAACATTGTCATCCGCGAACCGCGGACGCTGTCGGCGATGCGGGACGCGCTGTTGCCCAAACTGCTTTCGGGCGAGTTGCGCGTGCCCGCCGCCGCCAAACTCGTGGAGGCCGGCGCATGACGGGCGAAAAGCAAACGTTCAAGTGGCTGGAGCATCGCGTAGGTCTGCGGAAACTTTTTGGTCATCCGAAACCTTATTCCACCCGCGCACTGGAGTTGAACGATGAGGGACCCTCATTTGCCGCCGCTTACGGCAAGAAAGAAATCAAGGGCTTCGTTGGCTTCATAGATTTGATTGGGTTCTCGACGAAAGTCGCCTGCTTATCGGCATCGGGAATGAGCGAATACTTGAAACCATTCCTTGTTGGCGTGATCGAAAAAGCTGTCGTCTGCGGCGCACTGGTTGACAAGACCATTGGAGACGAAGTGATGTTCGTCTTGCCGGACACAAAAGAGGACGGAGGAATTCCTGCAAGCCTTGAGATGCGCTGTTTGATGGTGCGTTTGCATGACTTTCAGCGCCAACTCGGTCCGCAGCATCCTTTTCGCATCGGTCTTTCGTACGGCGTTCAATTCGTTGACCGTGTCGAAGGAAAAGGCTACGCGGAATGGACGGTGACAGGAGAGTCTGTGATTCTCGCCAAACGCCTCCACACGCTCCTGGGTGCCGAGCCAGACGACAATTTCTGTGGTGCCTTTGGAGTTCTCGTGAAAGAGATGAGCGAAGAAACTTTCCAGGCGTATCTTAGACACCTGGCTGGATCTGGTTTGCCCATGGTACACCGGATCGTCGAAGGCACGGTTCAATTGAAAGGCATTTCGTTGGCGCGCTGTGCAATTCTTTCACCAAAAGTGCCGTCGAGTAAATGGAAGCCGGGCATGGATTTGGATTGAATGAACAAACTCGCTTCTCAATTCGAGACCGCCGCCGCAATGCGGGACCCGTTGTTGCCCGAATTGCTGTCGGGGGAGCTGCGCGTGAAGTCCGCCGAGGTGCTCGTGGAGGCCAAAACATGATTCCACGCGAATTTGACGCCATCACCAAGGCTGACATTGAGGTGCTTGTCACTAATGCTGTCGCGGAGGGCCGAACAATTGAATACAAGCAGCAACTTCCCGGCAGCAGCGACGCAGACAAGCGTGAATTCCTTGCCGACGTATCCTCTTTCGCCAATGCCGGTGGTGGAGACATCATTTATGGTGTTGTCGAGAAGAGAGATACAGATGATAAACCCACCGGCATTCCAGATAGAGCCGAGGGTTTGAAAGCCATCAACGCGGATTCGGAAAAGCTCCGTTTGGATGAAAGCATCCGTTCTGGCATAGACCCTCGCATTCCTGGTTACGCCATACGGAGTATCGATGGATTTGCTTCCGGCCCCGTCCTCGTAATTCGCGTCCCCAAAAGCTGGGCGTTGCCCCACATGGTGACGTTCAACAAAAGCTTCCGCTTCTTCTCCCGCACCAGCGCAGGCAAGTATCAACTGGACGTGCGTGAAATTCGTTCGGCTTTCCCAGCGTCAGCCGATGCGGCCAACAGGATCAGCGCATTCCGTACCGAGCGCCTCGGCAAAATCATCGCCAATGAAGCGCCGGTGAGTTTGTCTGCTGGGCCTAAGATTATTCTCCATCTGGTGCCATTAACTCTTCTTGACTCATCCATCCAATTCGACCTGCAAATGCTTAAACATGACCCAAATCTTGCCGCCCCAATATATACTGGGGGCTATAACAACCGATTTAATCTCGATGGTTTCTTAGCTTTTTGCATGTTCGGAAGGGGCGGTTGTGATGGCTATGTCCAAGTATTTCGTTCTGGTGCGTTCGAGGCGGTCGATGTTGCCGTTTTTGCGCACTCACTAAATGACAAGCTTATACCTTCGTCTTTCGTCGAAGAAAAAATTATTAACGCCATGAACAACTATCTCGAAGCAGCACAGCGGATTGGAGTTCCGCTCCCTATAGTGGTCATGGTTACGTTTGACGGATTGAAAGACTATGCGATGGCGACAGATTCAGCGTGGCATAATGCGAACCCCACTAATCGCATTGACCGGGACGTGCTGCCATTACCAGACGTGCTGCTCGAAGATTTCAGCACCCCCACGGACAAATTGCCAAAGCCAGTATTTGACGCCTTCTGGCAATCCGCTGGATTTTCATCCTGCGAACATTACAACAACAAAGGCCGCCGGGATGGCGGCCAGTCTAGGCAACATGGAGGCCCCGGCTAAACACCAGAATGTCTCAAGAATGAGAGGAAAGACAAATGCCCAATCAAGGCACAGAATCGCCGTTTGAGAAGACGACAACTCTGGCGGACAAGAAGTCGGCGGAAGAACTCGCGGGGGCAAACGTATGAGCGGGCCGTCTGCACAACTTCCAGCACCCACGGGCGGAGAGATCATCCTTTACCAGACGGAAGACGGTGGCACGCGGATTGAAGTCCGGTTTTCCGGGGAAACGGTGTGGCTCTCGCTGAATGAGATGGCCGACTTGTTCCAGCGGGACAAATCGGTCATTTCCAAGCACATCAAGAACGTATTCGCGGAGGGTGAATTGAAGCCGGATTCAGTTGTTGCAAATTTTGCAACAACTGCCGCCGACGGGAAAACTTACCAAGTCGATTTTTACAACCTGGACGTGATCATTTCGGTGGGCTACCGGGTGAAGTCGCATCGCGGCACGCAGTTCCGCATCTGGGCCACGCAGCGGTTGAGGGAATACATCGTCAAGGGTTTCACGCTGGACGATGAGCGGCTGAAACGCGCCGGCGGGGGCAGGTATTTTGAGGAGTTGCTGGCGCGCATCCGGGACATCCGTTCATCGGAAAAGGTGTTTTGGAGGAAGGTGCTGGAGATTTACGCAACGAGCATTGATTACGACGCGAGCGCGGAGATGACGCAAAAGTTTTTCCAGACGGTGCAGAACAAGATGCACTGGGCGGCGCACGGCCACACGGCGGCGGAAATCATCGCCCAGCGCGCCGACGCCGCGAAAGCGAACATGGGGTTGACAAACTGGCCGGGGCATCGTCCGCTCAAGGCGGACGCGGCCATCGCCAAGAATTATCTGGCGGAAGACGAATTGAAGGCGTTGGACCGCATCGTGACGGCTTATCTCGAATTTGCCGAAGTTCAGGCGTTGAACCGGAAGTTGATGCACATGGCGGATTGGATTGCCAAACTGGATGATTTTCTGCGGCTGGGCGAGCGGGAGATTCTCACGCATGCGGGCAAGGTGTCGCATGAGAAAGCTTTGGCGAAGGCCGAGGCGGAATTTGAGAAATATCGCGCCCTGGAGGCGGCCAGGCCGAGTCCGGTGGAAAAAGATTTCGCGGCCGCCGTCGAGCAGTTGAAGCAGTTGGAGAACAAGGCGAAACGAAAGAAGAAGCCGTGAGCATCTGACCGAAACCGATGAGTTGCGCGATGAATTTTTGGCATCGGAAGCCCGGCTGAATTCTGCGTTCTCGCTGGTCAATCATTTGGCTGACTGCATCGGCTACGCGGACGAAGTTGTGTTCTATCAGCTTCTCCGCAAGCAATTAAACAAGACGACATCCGGCCCGTCGCCCAAAGACGAACAAAAAGCCAAGGCAGTGCGCGAGTTGCTGGATCGCAGCATCGAGAGCAAGGGCGTTGTGGACATTTTCGCCGCCGCCGGAATCGAGAAGGCGGACATTTCGATTCTTGAGGAGAAGTTTCTTGAAGAGTTCAAGTCACATGAGCAGGAGAATCTGCGCCTCAAGCTGCTCGCGAAAATTCTCGCGGACGAAATCCGTGTGCGCGAGAAAATGAATCTGGCGAAATACCGGTCGTTCAAGGAAATGTTGGAAAAGACCCTCCAGAAATATCACAACCGGGCTATTCAGGCGGCGGATGTCGTGCGGGTGATGATCGAAATCCGCAAGGACATTGATAATGAAGCCGCGCGGAGCCAGGCGTTGAACCTGAGTCCCGAAGAGATTGCATTTTACGACGCCGTGGCTGCCAACGTGGGCACCCTGTTCGACGAAAAAACTCTTTGTGATTTGATCCGCGATGTTGTCCGGGCCGTGAAGAAGAATCTGAAGGTGGACTGGACGAAGCCTCACCGGGAAGACGTGAAAGCCGGGGTTCGGGCTGCTGTGAAAACTGTGCTAAGGAAACGCGGAGTGAAGAAAGAGCTTCTGGACGCCTTAACTGACAAGGTGATTGTCCAGGCGGAAGCACTCTTCAAAGAATGGCCACTGGCGGCATAACATGCCGTAAACGGGTCCCGCACAATCGCTTATATCGAGATTGACAGAAGGGCCAGGGTGGGGCTTTTTGTCTGCGCCATGAACAATGCCGTGCCGCCTAAAGAACCGGTTGATCAGCTCATCCGCAAGGCCGATCCTTGCGTGATGGTCATTTTCGGAGCGACAGGCGATCTGACCAAACGAAAGCTCATTCCCGCCTTGTGCAATTTGGTGGCGGCCAAGTTGTTGCCGGACCAGTTCGCCGTCATCGGCGTGGCCATGAATGACCTGACCACGGAAAGTTTTCGCCAGCAGTTGAGCGAGGCGATAAAACAATTTGCCAGTTGCCCGATTACGCCGGAGTTGTGGGACTGGTTCGTGAAGCGGCTCTATTTTGTGCGCGGCGAATTCCAGGACCCGAAAACGTTCCAACAGCTCAAGGAGCAAATCGCCAGGGTGGAGAAGGAACAGGCCGTGCCGTCAAACCATCTTTATTACATGGCGGTGGCGCCGCAGTTTTTTGGCGAGGTGGTGCGGCAGCTCGGCGCGGCAGGTTTGGCGCGGGAGGATGACGGACATTGGAAACGGGTCGTGATCGAGAAACCGTTCGGCCGCGATCTGGATTCGGCCAGGGCACTCAATGCCGAGATCAAACAAGCGCTGGAGGAACGGCAGATTTACCGCATTGACCATTACCTGGGCAAGGAGACGGTCCAGAACATCATGATATTCCGTTTCGGCAACGGGATTTTCGAGCCGATTTGGAACCGGCGTTACATTGATCATGTGCAGATCACGGCGGCGGAGACGGTCGGGGTCGAACTGCGGGGCGGTTACTACGAAACAGCGGGTGCGTTGCGCGACATGGTGCCGAATCATCTTTTTCAATTGGTGTCACTCACGGCCATGGAACCGCCCATTTCATTTCAGGCCGACGCGGTGCGGGATGAACAAGCCAAGGCCTTGCACGCCATACAAACGCCCTCGCCGGAAGAGGTGCTGACCATGGCGGTGCGCGGACAATATGGGCCAGGACAAATCGGAGACGCGCCGGCGGCGGCCTATCGCTTGGAGCCGAAGGTCGCGCCGGATTCGACCACCGAAACCTTTGCCGGGCTGAAATTGAAAATAGACAACTGGCGCTGGGCGGATGTGCCATTTTATCTGCGCACCGGAAAACGCCTGGCGGCGCGCACGACGGAGATTGCCATTCAGTTCAAGCGCGCGCCCTTCCAATTGTTTCGCGACACGCCGGTCGAAGCCCTGGAAACCAACCGGCTGGTGCTCTATATTCAGCCGGAGGAAGGGCTTTCCCTGCGTTTCGGCGCGAAAATTCCCGGCCCGATCATGCACATGGGGCCGGTCGAGATGAAATTCAACTACGTTGATTATTTTGGGCGGACGCCGAGCACGGGCTATGAACGATTGATTTATGACTGCATGATTGGCGACGCCACGCTCTTTCAACGGGCGGACATGGTCGAGGCGGGGTGGAGCGTGATCACGCCGATTCTGGATGTATGGAAGGCGCTGCCGCCGCGCAGCTTTCCCAACTATGCCGCGGGCAGTTGGGGGCCGAAGGAAGCGGACGACTTGCTGGCGCGCGACGGGCGGCATTGGAGCAACATTGAATGAAAGTCCTTGTTCTCGACGTTGGCGGGACGCATGTCAAGTTGCTGGCAACCGGGCATAGAACCCGGCTGGAATTTGATTCCGGGCCGGATTTGACCGCGAAAAAAATGGTGGCGGAGGTGAAAAAGGCGGCGGCACAGGCGGGATGGAAATACAACGCGATCTCGATGGGGTATCCGGGGCCTGTCCTGCATGACCGGCCTGTCATGGAACCGCACAATCTTGGCAAAGGATGGGTCGGGTTTGATTTCCGCCGGGCCTTTGGCTGCCCGGTCAAAATTATTAACGACGCAGCCATGCAGGCGGCGGGCAGTTATGCCGGGGGACGGATGTTGTTTCTCGGCCTGGGGACGGGGCTGGGCACGGCGCTGATTGTGGATTCGGTGGTGGAGCCGATGGAGCTGGCGCATCTGCCCTACAAAAAGGGGCGCACTTATGAGGATTACGCCGGCCTGAAAGGATTGAAACGGTTGGGCCGCAAGAAATGGCGCAGGGAAGTGGCGGAGGTGGTCAAACTGCTCAAGGCGGCCACCCAGGCCGATTACGCGGTCCTGGGCGGAGGCAATGCGCGGCTGCTCAAGAAACTCCCCCCCAAGACGCGCCTGGGCGATAACAACAACGCGTTCCGCGGCGGTTTTCGCCTCTGGCAAAATGCAAAATCCCGCCCGGGACGGAAACCATTTGTCCATTAAGAAGATTGGGATTAGGATTAGGATTAGGATTAGGATTAAGATTAAGATTAGGATTAGGATTAGGATTAAGATTAGGAGGGGTTACCCAGAAACATGAAATCCACCATGAGAAAGAGGAAGGCGGCGCGGCCGCGGGTTGTTTTTTTGTTTGACGTGGATAACACATTGCTCGACAACGACCAGGTCGCCGTGGATTTGCAGAAGCATCTGGCGCGGGAAGTGGGCGCCGGCGGCGCGAGGCGTTACTGGGCATTGTTTGAAGAGTTGCGGCACCGGTTGGGCTACGCCGATTACCTGGGCGCGTTGCAGCGGTATCGCATCGAATATCCGCATGATTTGCGGCTGCTGACGGTTTCGCGGTTTTTGATAGACTATCCATTTGCCAACCGGCTCTATGCCAATTCCCTGGATGCCATCGCCCATGTCCAGCGCTGGGGACTGGCGGCGTTGCTGACCGACGGCGATGTCGTTTTCCAACCGCGCAAGGTGGATCGCTCGGGACTTTCCGAGGCGGTCGGCGGCCGGGTGATGATTTACGTCCACAAGGAACGGGAACTGGCCGACGTGGCGCGACGCCATCCGGCGGAGCATTATGTGATGGTAGATGACAAGTTGCGGATTCTGGCCGCGATAAAAAAGATCTGGCGCAGGCGTGTGACCACGGTATTCGTACGGCAAGGGCATTACGCCCTGGACCCGGCCCTCGTGGCCAGCTCTCCGCCGGCGGACATGACGATCGAACACATCGGCGACTTGCTCAGTTACAACCTGAGCGGCGTCCTGCGGGCCGCGCAACCCACGGCAAAATGAATATAACGGAAAACAGCACGGCCTTCGGCGCGCCGGGGATCGAGCCTCGCTGGACCTCCAGCGCCAAGGAGGGATTCGGCACGGCCTATCACACCAGTTGCCGGCTCTGGTTCACCCTGAGCCACGGCATTGTCAACGAGATTTATTATCCGTCGGTTGATCAGCCCAACACGCGCGATTTTCAATATCTGATCAGCGACGGCGAATCCTTCTGCCATGAGGAAAAGAGCGACCTGGACCATGAGATGGAATATCCGGAGAAGGGCTGCCTTTTTTACCGGCTGACCAATTCGGAGCGCAACGGCCGCTACCGGGTGATCAAACACATATTGACAGACCCGCACCGCTCGGCGCTGCTCATCCGCACCAAACTGGAGATACAGGACAAAACGCTGCGGGGCAAACTGCGGCTCTACGCGCTGCTGGCGCCGCACATGGAACGTTGCGGCGCGGGCAATTCCGGCCGCCGCACGGAAATCAGCGGGAGCAAACTGCTGCACGCGCAACGGGGCAATTTTCACCTGGTTATGGGATGCACGACGCATTTTTCGCGGATGTCGGCCGGCTACGCCGGCGCCAGCGACGGCTGGCAGGATTTGCGCAATTTTAAAATGGACTGGGAGTTCGCCTCGGCCGAAAACGGCAATATTGCATTGACAGGAGAGATCGACCCGCGGCGGGGGGAAGAATTCACGGTGGTCATTGCCCTGGGCCAAAGCTATCCGAGCGCGGCGGCCAAGTTGTTGCAATCGCTGGCGGACCCTTTTGAGAAACACCGGGAAACCTACGTGCGGCAATGGAAGCGCACGGTGGTGGACGCGGCGCATGAATTCCACGAAGACACCGGCGATGGCGGTTCCACCTACCGGCTCAGCCGCTGCATCCTGCTGGCGCATGAGGACAAGGTCTTCGAAGGCGCCATCGTCGCCTCGATGAGCATTCCGTGGGGCGAGACAAAAGGGGACAATGACCTGGGAGGGTACCATCTGGTGTGGACGCGCGATCTGGTGCAAAGCGCGACCGCGCTGCTGGCCACGGGCCAGACGGCCACTCCTTTGCGCGCCATGATCTGGCTGGCGGTCATCCAGCGGCCGGACGGGAGTTTTCCGCAGAATAGCTGGATCAACGGGCGCATGTATTGGGCCGGATTGCAATTGGATGAAATCGCCGCGCCCATTCTGCTGGCCTGGCGCTTGCGGCGGGAAGGCGTGCGCCTCGGCCAATGCGATCCGTGCATGATGATCCGGCGGGCGGCGGCCTTTCTGCTGTTGGAAGGGCCGGTCACGGCGCAGGACCGCTGGGAGGAAAATGCGGGTTACTCGCCCTCCACACTGGCCACGATCATCGCCGGGCTAGTCTGCGCGGCGGATTTCGCCCCCCTGGAAGCGGACAAGGAATTTATTCTGGCTTATGCCGACTGGCTCGAAGCGCACATCGAAGATTGGACGGTGACGACGCGCGGGGAGTTGGCCGAGGATTTTCCGCGCCATTACGTTCGCATCAACCCGACCGATCCCATCACGCCCGATCCGCACGCCGACCCCAATACGACAATGATTCAAATTGCCAACGGCGGCGGGCTGCATGAGGCGCGCAACGTCGTGGGCGGGGATTTTCTGCACTTGGTGCGTTATGGGATACGGGCAGCGAGCGATTCGATCGTGCGCTCTTCCCTTGAGGTGATCGACCGCGTGTTGAAGCGGGACTTGCCGCAAGGGCCGTGCTGGCGCCGTTATAATCACGACGGCTACGGACAAAAGCCGGACGGCGGCGCTTTCGACGGGACCGGGGAAGGCCGGTCGTGGCCGATTCTGACCGGCGAACGCGGGCATTATGAATTGGAGGCGGGACAAGATCCGATGCCGTTCATCAAAGCGATGGAAGCCTTTGGCAACCAGGGCGGAATGATATCCGAACAGCTCTGGGACGCCGATGATCTGCCCAATGACAAAATGAAAAAAGGGCGTCCGACCGGGGCGGCGATGCCGTTGTGCTGGTCGCACGCGGAATACATCTCGCTGGTGCGGAGCCGGCATGACGGGGTCTGTTTTGATCGGATTGAACCGGCCTACCAACGTTATGTGGCCAAGCCGGTGACTCACCGGCACGAGATGTGGACGTTGCGCCATCAGATCCGGCGCATACCACGCAAGAAAATATTGCGGGTCATCCTTGCCGACGCCGCGGCCATTATATGGTCGGCGGACCAGTGGGCAACCACCAACAACATGGAGACGGCCCGGAACGAGGCGCTCAATTTGTGGTCTGCGGATTTTGCCACTGAAAACTTGCCCCAGGGCGCGGTGCTGGAGTTTACTTTCTTCTGGAAGAAGACCCAGCGGTGGGAAGGGCGAAATTTTGCGGTGACCATCGAGTAATGGACCAACGACATCACGTGACAGCGGAAGCGGTCGGATCCAGTCAACGCCGAATGACGGTCTGTTATGCCGCCGGGTGGCATTTTTTCCGGTTTTATTTCTCGGTTTATCATCGCTTCCGGGTGTTTAACGCTGAGCGAGTGCCGTTGCAAGGGCCGGTCATCCTGGCGTCCAATCACGCCAGTTATATCGATCCGCCCCTGGTGGGCGCGGGCGTGAGACGGCAGATCAACTATCTGGCGCGTGATTCCATTTTTCGCGTGCCGGTGTTGGCCTCCATCCTGCGCTCGTGGGAAGTTGTGCCGGTGGACCGGGACGGCGGCACCGGGCGGGGCCTCAAGGCGATACTGGAGCGATTGGGCCGCGGCGGGGCGATCATTTTGTTCCCGGAAGGAACGCGCTCGCGGCACGGGGAATTGAACCCGGCGCGCTCCGGGGTGGGTTTGGCGGTGATCAAATCCACCGCGCCGGTGGTGCCGGCGAGGGTTTTTGGAACGTACGCGGCCTATGGCGCGCAAATGCTCGTGCCGCGGCCCCGTCCGCTGGCTGTCAAGTATGGCCGTCCGCTGTATTTTGAGGCGTTGCGGGCGGAGGCGCAAAGCTGCTCCAAACAGCGCTTGAAGGAGATTTACCAACAGGTGGCGGATGAGGTCATGGCAGCGATTGCCGGCCTCGAACCGAAAGAAGATTGATGATGAAAGCTGTCATTTTGGCGGCAGGCAAGGGAACGCGCATGGGCGGGTTGACCAGCGACCTGCCAAAACCGATGCTGCGCGCGCAGGGCAAACCGATCCTGGAACATATTCTGGAAGGTTTGATGGAGGCCGGGGTGCGGGATTTTTTTATCGTCACCGGCTTTCGCGCCGAAGTGGTTGAAGGCCATTTCGGCGATGGAAAAAAATGGGGCGCCCGGATCAATTACGGCCGGCAGAGGGTGCAGGACGGGACGGGCAAAGCGCCTGAAGTGGCAAAGGAATTCGTCGGAAGCGGCGATTTTGTCCTGACTTACGGAGATATTCTGGTCCGGCCGCAAACTTACCAGGACATGCTGCGGCGCTATGCGGAGGGAACTTTTTCCGGAACTGGTCACCTGCACGGGAAGCGAGGATGTGACCCAAGGCGGACTCCTCCTTTTCGACAAGGCCTTCCGCCTGCGCCGCCTGATTGAAAAGCCCGGCCCGGCCCAACTGGACCAACTCCGCCGCGAAGGCGACCTGCCGCCGGGAAGCACCGCCTGGTATAACGCGGGCATCTACATTTTCAAGCCGTCATTGTTCGACTTTACAGCCCGGCTGCAAAAGTCGCCGCGCGGCGAGTACGAATTGACCGACGCGATCAGCGCGATGCTGGCGGCGGGCCATCGTTTGGCGGGATTGGAAATCCAGGGGCGCTGGGTGGATGTGCGCGACCCGCAAGTGCTGGCGGCGCTGGAAAAAGAAGCCAGTTCATCATAAGTTGAATCGGCACGGATGTCAGGCGCGAAAGCAGATATGTTCGGGCCATGCTTGTTCGGGGCGGCAGCAATTCCGGTCTTGCGATTGGGCCGCTTCTGTTTGCACCATGTCCCCAATGAGCCGCGCCATGCCAGCGATAGTCAATTCCGTTTCCTTGTCTTTGAGGATCGGCCGCCTTGGTCTGGCTTTGGCTCTTTGGTTTGCCGGCCAGCCTCCAAGCGTCGCGCTGGCCGCTCTGCCAAGATACTTTGTCCGTAATTTGGTGGTGGAGGACGGCTTGCCGGAGGACTCCGTGTCCTCCACCCTGCAGACTGACGACGGCTATCTATGGGTTGGCACTTATAGCGGCCTGGCCAGATTTGATGGCGTGCGCTTCACCGTGTTTGACAGCGGCAACACCCCGGAACTGGCCAGCAGCCGCATCTCCAGTCTCTTTCAGGACAAGCAGGGAACTCTGTGGATCGGACACGAGGGCGGGGAATTGACCCGCTATGACAAGAACGGACATTTCCACCCGGAGGCGGTGCGCGCCTCGTGGAAGGGACGGAAGATTTTCGGCATTGCCGCTGATCAGGGCGGGGACATCTGGCTGGTCAATGATCTGGGAGTGCTGGGGCGTGTGAAGGATGGAGCGGTTGCCTCCCCTGTGGCTGGCCGACGGGAAAAACTGGTTGGATTTGCGGGTGCTTTTGACGGATCGGTCTGGGTCACACGTGACGGCTATGCCTCCATTCTGCGCCGCGGCGTCTTGACTTCGCAGCAACTCGACGGGCCGCCCGAGGAATCGTATGTCCAGGGGATTTGCCCAAGCCGCGACGGCAATCTGTGGGTGGCCAGCAAAAACCTTGTGCGCAAATGGAATGGGACAAGGTGGGTTGACGGCGGAATGCCAGCGCCTTGGAAGGATTCGCCGCTGACCGCGTTCATTGAAACTCAGACCGGGTTGCTGGCGGTGGGGACTCAGGACAAGGGACTTTATTTGATCAGTCCCGAGCATGATACGCTGAACTTCAGCCGCACCAATGGCTTGCTCAATGATTGGATACGGAGTTTATGGTCCGACCGGGAAGGCAATTTATGGGTGGCAACCGGGGGCGGAGGCGTGGCCATCCTCTGCGCGAGCTGTGTGGCGGCGGTTAATCCACCTGATCAGTGGCAGGGACGCTCAGTATTATCGGTTTGCTCAGGCCGTGATGGCGGGGTATGGATCGGCACCGAGGGCGCAGGTTTGTATCAGTTCAAGGACGGGCAATGGTCACATTTTGGCACGAACGACGGATTGATGAATTTGTTTGTCTGGTCCGTGGCGGAGGATGCGGACAGGCATCTTTGGGCAGGCACTTGGGGCGCCGGCTTGTTCGTCCAGAACAATGGCCTCATCAAACGCGCGCCGGGACTTGGGGGGATCACCGTGCCGATGCCGGCACTCTTGTGCATCCGGGGAGGCGGCTTATGGGTGGGGACGGAGGCGGGGTTGCTGCGCTACGATGGAACGAATGGCGCCTGGCTTGGACAGAACCGGGAATCTATCCGAACGGACGTGCGCGCCATCGTGGAAGACAGCCAGGGGACGGTTTGGTTCGGCATGTTGGGTGGAGGACTGGCCCGCTTAAGGGATGGGGAATTGCAACATTTTGGCAAGGCCGATGGTCTCTCCAGTGATTTCGTCCAGTGTCTCCATCTCGATGCCGAAGGCGCGCTCTGGATTGGAACCTTTGGCGGCGGTCTGAACCGATTGAAAAACGGCAAAATCACAGCCATTACCGTGCGCCAGGGATTGCCTAATAATATCATTGGTTGCATTATGGACGACGGGAGTGGCAGCTATTGGATGAGTTCCCACGCCGGCATTATCCGCGCGGCCAGGCAGGAATTGGATCTATGCGCGGACGGCAGAATCAATTTGGTTCATTGCTCCTCCTTTGGCAAAAGCGACGGACTGCCAACACTGGAGTGTTCCACCGGGTTCCAGCCGGCGGGATGCAAAACACGCGACGGGCGGCTCTGGTTTCCGACCGGCAAAGGCCTGGTCGCCGTGGATCCGAAGGACATCCACGTCAACAGCCGTCCCCCGCCAGTCGTGGTTGAGGAGGTGCGAGTGGATGGCCGCGCCTTCGCCACCCGCGCCACCACAGAGGAACCATTACGGATTGCGCCGGGCCAGCACCGGATTGAAATTGACTACACGGCCTTGAGTTTTGTCGCCCCGGAAAAAGTGCGTTTCCAATATCAACTGTCAGGATTGGAGACCAATTGGGAGGAAGCCGGAACCAGGCGCGGCGCCGATTTCACCTTCCTGCCACCGGGCAGTTACATTTTTCACGTCATTGCCTGCAACAACGACGGGATCTGGAACACCAGGGGAGCTGAGTTCGCCTTCCAGATCCTCCCGCACTTCTGGCAAACCTCCTGGTTTCTAGTCTTGTCAGCAGCGGCGATCATGGCCGGCGCCGCGCCGGAGTCCACCTGGACGCCCGCCGTCGCCTGCGCCGCAGGCTGGAACTGCTGGAACGACAGCGGGCCGTCGAACGCGAGCGCTCCCGCATCGCCCGCGACATCCACGACGATCTCGGCGCCACTCTGACCCGCATCTCACTCTTGAGCGACGCCATCCCGACCGAGCTGGTCAGCCCGCCCCAGGCGGGTGAGGCCCTGAGCCGGATTTTTGCCACCAGCCGCCAATTGGTGCAGGCCCTGGACGAGATCGTCTGGGCTGTCAATCCCAAATTTGACACCCTGGAAAGCCTGGCCAGCTACCTCGGGAATTTCGCGCAGGATTTGTTGGAGACGGCCGGGATCCGCTGCCGCTTGGACATGCCGGTGCAGCTACCCGTCCGCCCTTTGACGACCGAAGTGCGGCACGTCATCTTCCTGGCGTTCAAGGAAGCATTGAACAACGTGCTCAAACACGCCGCCGCCACCGAGGTCACGGCATCGCTTGCCCTTGAAGCCGACGCGCTTGTTCTCTCGGTGGAAGACAACGGCAAGGGCTTCACTCCCCCGGCTGCGGCCGCCCGTCCGCCTTGCACGACCGCCCGCCCCTCCGGCGGTTGTGGTTTGACCAACATGCGGCAGCGACTGGCGGAAATTGGCGGCCGGTGCGAAATCCAAAGCGTCCCGGGTAGCGGTACGAAAGTGCAGTTCATCGTGCCGTTCAATGCCAAATCCAGCGCGTGACCGCCCTCCACTCCCCATTGCCTCCTTGTCCTCAGTATTGATGACGATACAATGAACGATCTTTGCACTATCATCAGCAAGAATGTGAGTATTGCCGTGTCAATTGTCGATGACGACGAACCCGCGCGCCATATCCTGGCAGGATGGATCAACCGCGCCAAAGGATTCCATTGCGTGGGCGAGCATGGCTCCGCGGAAAGCGCGCTGGAGCATCTCTGCCAGGAAAAGCCCGAAGTGGTCCTGATGGACATCAACCTCCCCAGACTCAGCGGCATCGAGTGTGTGCGCCAATTGAAGCTGCAATTACCCGGCACCCAGTTCGTCATGCTCACCGTCTATGAGGACGCCGACCATATCTTCAATGCCTTGTCCGCGGGCGCCAGCGGTTATCTGCTCAAACGCACTTCCCGCGAACATTTGCTCGCCGCGCTTTTGGATGTTCACGCCGGCGGTTCTCCCATGACCAGCAGCATCGCCAGGAAAATCGTGCAATCCTTTCGCCAAACGCCGTCCAGCATCTCCGCGGCGCCCGAACTCTCCCAGCGCGAGCAGGAGGTGTTGGGGCTGTTGGCCCGCGGCTATGCCGGCAAGGAGATTGCCAGCGCCTTGGGCATCAGCGTCACGACCGTCAGCACCTATGTCCGTCGCATCTATGAGAAGCTGCATGTCCATTCGCGCGCCCAGGCCGTGGCCACCTACGCCCAAATCAACCTCGATGAGAGCCGCTGGCACAGGCGTTCTTTAAGGCCTGGTTGAGGACAGACCGGCGCTCGGATTGCCAACGCGGAGGAACGGATGGCGCGGTTGACCGCCTTCTTATCCCCGCAGAACGCCAGGTAGCCCCCCGCCATCGCCAGCTTCCATTCCCACCCTCCCTCCCTTTGTCCTCTGTTTAGAGGACTATACAGTCTTCCATTTCTGTTTAATAATACCATCAATGAAGCTCATGTCCATCGTCGTCAAAGTCGGCCGCGAAAACGCCCTGTCCGGTCACGTCCGGCAGCCAGCGGGACGTGTCAACCGCAACCAACAACAGACTCCAGCCAGACAAAAACAATTGACAAAACACCTCTCGGTCTAAAAAGCGAAACTATCACCCCAAAATTCTTATGAAAAAAAACATACTAATGATACTCGGAATGCTCGGCCTGGGCGTTGCAGCCGCGCACGCGCAAATTATAATTGACTCTTGGGAATCCACAGCCGATATAGCCCAGTGGACGATCCTTGAACCGAGCGCCTGGACCAGTTTGGGATTGAGCACCACAGGAGTGACCGCCGGCTCCTACAGTTGGGGATTGAGCGCGTCCGCCGTTGATTACAACCCCGCGTTGCAAGGACCAGCCAGCACGGCCCTGACCACGGCGATGCTCAATGCCGCTTCCGTCAGTTTGGATTTAGATTTGGCAGGTGACCATTTTAGTTGGGGCATCCAGATCGACCTCGAGATCACCCAGCCGGGTGGCGCCAACGGTGGTAATCCGATTGACTTGACCTCTGGCGACTACCTGGGTGATTATAGCGGCCTCGGCGAAGCCACCATCACATGGCCAGTTCCGCCGTCCACCATAGCCGCATTGAGCGTGCATCCAACTCTGCCCACCTATTTCACTTTTAGGATTGGCGGCGGCGGTGATGGGATTATGTATATAGACAATCTCCGGGTCACGCCCATAGGGTTGCTTTCCTCTTGGGAAAGCACAGCCGAGATAGCCTCGTGGACGATCCTTGAACCAACCGCCTGGACCAGTTTGGGATTGAGCACCAACGGAGTGACCTCCGGCTCCTACAGTTGGGGATTGAGCGCGTCCGCCGTCGATTACAACCCCGCGTTGCAAGGACCATCCAGCACGGCCCTGACCGCAGCGATAGCCAATTCCTCTGCGGTCAGTTTGGATTTGGATTTGGCAGGTGACCATTTTAGTTGGGGCATCCAGATTGACCTCGAGATCACCCAGCCGGGTGGCGCGAACGGTGGTAATCCGATTGACTTTACCTCTGGCGACTACCTGGGTGATTATAGCGGCCTCGGCGAAGCCACCATCACATGGCCGGTTCCGCAATCCGCCAGGACTGCTTTGGACGCCTATCCATCTCTGCCCTCCTATTTGACTTTTAGGATTGGCGGCGGCGGTGATGGGATTATGTATATAGACAACCTTCGGGCGACCGTGCTGCCTCCCGCTCCCGCCCAGCTCGCGGTTCGTGAACTATGGGACGACATCGCCGCTGAACAAAATCCCACCGCGGCGAGCATCACCGATAATACTTCGTCTCTTGGCTTTGTGTCTGCCTCCCCATGGGTTCCCAACCCGGCCGAAAGTGGCCTTAACGGAACCGTCAACAACACCGGATTGATGGAGTTTCGCCCAGGTTTTTACTTTGAGGAACTGAGCCTCGACATGGGGTTGCCCGGATCTCTTGACGGGACGGGTGGATGCATGGTGCAGGAAAATGGCTGGGGCGGCTCCTATTTCCCGGCAACTGGCGGGGGTAGTTTTTGGACCTCCGGGGACTGGATGACAAGACCCCTTGCTCCCAACAACTACATCAATTTTAAAGCTGTGGGAGAATATTGGTTCTCGATGAGTGTGCAAGAATTTTCGTCGGATTCACAATACGTTATATTCCCCTCTTCGGGAGGCTGTGGCTTCGGTTTTTCCGACGGCCCCACCACCAACGCCGACTTTGTCGCGGTTGGGCTGACGCCCCTCCATCTTTACCTCGGCCCGGGTAAGACAAACGCCAGTTCATCCGTTTATGTTTCCACCGGCACCTTGGGCCAGCCCGGCGATCCCTACTCGGTGAGCAACTACAATCCGACCAACGATCCGGCTTATCTCGGGCTATATACCGGTGGGATATATACGAATGCGCCTTTTTCGGAGACCAACTTCACCGGTGGGCCGTACTACGTCAGCGCTTTCGGCGCCGCCAGCCAGGGCGACGCCTTTGATGCCACTGATAATGGCATGGTGGTGCTGGGACACCTCAAAACTTGCGCGGACGGCGTGCCCGGCAGCGGCAACGCCACCTTGGACGCCAAATTCTATTATTACAACGCTCCAAATGGCTATAACAACGCCATGGACCTTACAACCAATAACATCCAGTGGGACGTAACCGGCTATGCGTTTAATTTCGGCGGCACCATGACAGAAATGCTGCTGTTTGAGAATGGCCAGTTTTCGACCTATGTTGACGGCTTCCGTGCCGGCACCAGCTTTACCAATGTCGTGGGCATTGATGCCGGACGCATTGGGGCTTCGCCATTGGCCAATACTTATGCTGGTTATCCCATCATTCTGACCAACTACACGGTTGAAGCCAATCCCAATTCCTTTTACCCGGCGCTGGGAGGAGGTTACGGAACGCTGACCTACCAATGGTACAAAAATGGCACGTCGCCCGCCAATGCGATCTCTGGCGCCCAATCATCAGTTTACAACGCCATCACCAGCGCCCAGTTGGGCGACGCCGGCACCTATTACTGCATAGCGGGAGATTATTCCGGGCAATGGGGAACAGTCACCAACTCCATTGTCATCTCTGTCACAAATCTGGCCCCGCCCACCGTGGCCAGCGTGCAGATGTTCCATGACAGCACCACCTTCCAAGTTACCTTCAGCGAGCCTAATCTTCTCGGTGTAGGGACGAATACTCATTATGTGTTCAACCACGGAGTCGTCGTCACCAATGTCAACGTCGTTGGAGGCGCCACCTCGACCTTGGTCCAACTCCAGACCACCACCCTGCCGGTGGGAACCAAGATAACATTGACCATCAGCGACGTAACCAATGCGGTGGGAGGCACCCTGAACGGCGCCGTTGATACAACGAATCTAACCTTCTGGACGGATCTCATCCAGACCGGCGTTGCCAACTGGCAAGGCTGGGTGACTGCTACTTCTGAGGGCTGCGGGTACTATTTCGGCACATGGCTCCCCGCCAACCCTTTGCCCCCCATCCTCCAGACCATCCAAGTCACCAGTTGGAGTGGTGTTAGCAGTGGCGTCACCATCGTGGGCGGCGATGGCAACGCCGGCGAGAATATCGGCGACATCATGACCGGTTGGTTCATTCCGCCAGTCACAGGCGATTATGTGTTCTTCGTCAGTTGCGACGACGGTGGCCGGCTGTCCCTGAGCACAAACTCGAGCTTCACCAATATGTTTGTCATCGCGGCTGATAACGACTGGAATGGCCTGAACGAATGGACGAATATGTCGGACGAGTATCAGACTCAGCCGCATCGTGGAGATGGCACCGCCACCGGCGTTGACAGTGTCGCCAACTACCTCTGGGATAACTCAGTGGCGGAGGGATCGCCCGCAACTGCCTGCGATCAAAATCGCTCCGATCAGTTTATTGTCGCCTACTTCGACGCCTTAAATGGGGGGCTTGGATTGCCCTATGAGCCGGCAGGCGCGACGTTGGCGGAACAAGCTCAATGGGCTTCCACCGGAGATGCCTACCAGGGGGCGCTGACCATGGTCATCACGGCAACCAACTTCTGGCCGAAGACAAATGCCTGGGGCCAGGCTGAGATCACCCTCACCGCCGGCAATTATTATGCCATGCAGATGGAACACATGAATAATACCTCAGGCTACAACGACAGCGTCACCTATAAGCTTGCGAGCGATCCGGATCCGCTGTCACCATCAGCGAGCACTCTGACTGGCAGCGTAATTGCGGGCCTGGTGCCGTTCACGCCGACCATATCGATCTCCGCTGGTCCGCCAGTGGTGATCACTTACACGGGGGTGTTGCTCTCCAGCACGTCCGCGGGGGGGCCATACACGCCCGTGGTGCCGGCACAACAATCGTCAGGAGGCTCGTCAACGTACACGCCTCCGGCCGCAAGCCCGGCGTTGTTCTATATAACCAGTGAATAGCGGGCTTGGCCGTTCTGAAAGCGTCCGAGGGCAAATCCCTCGGGCGCTTTCCCGGCAAAAGCCTCTGGTAATCATGTAATCGTTTTAGCGAATTGAAGATTTTTATGGAAAAGAATTGCAGGACTGCTTTCCCTCTCCGGGAAGCCCTTCCCGTCGGGGGGCGCACCCGGAGCGGGGCCTTTACTTTGATCGAACTTCTGGTCGTCATCGCCATCATCGCCATTCTGGCCGCGATACTGCTCCCGGCGCTGGCCAAAGCCAAGCAGCAGGGCCAGGGCGCCAAGTGCCAGAGCAATCTCAAACAACTTCAGTACGGGTGGCTTATGTACATTGACGACAACAACAACAAAATCCCCCAGAATATCGCCAGCGATTACCCCGGCTTTCCGGGCACTCCGACGTCACCGAACTGCTTGTCCGGCCAGGCTGATGCCAGTTGGGTTTTGGGTGATGTCAGTGCATACCCCCCCACCACCGCCAGCACCAATCTGCTCTGCATCACAGAAGGGCTTATCTATCCCTACGTGAACGGAACCCTTGTTTACAAATGTCCGGCGGATACAGGACCAAAGGCCCATCCAGGAATGCAGCATATCCGCAGCTATTCCGCGAATTGTTGGATGGATGGACTAAACACAACCACGCCGAACTACGGTTGGAACAACGCATGTTACAACTACTTTAAGGTGTCATCGATTACCCTGCCGATGACGATGGCCTTTGTGTTCCTTGATGAAAATCCCAACTCGATCAATGACGGTTTCTGGGCGTCGGTGCCAAACCAGCCCGAGGAATGGATAGACTTGCCCGCGATGTACCATAACAATGCCAGCGAGCTGTCATTCGCCGACGGTCATGTGGAGGTTAGAAAGTGGACAGACATAAACATTCTTACGGGTATTGATAACGGAAAAAACCCTACTACAGCGAATCCAATTAATGGCCCGGACTGCCCTTGGATGCAAGCGAGAGAGACGACAGTCATACCTCGCGGCAGCCAGCAGTAATTTGTTGCTTGCCCTTGTTTTTCGGCCAGCCGAACCGCCGGCAATTGTCGGCGGTGGGTATGAATTGACCGTGCCGGAATCAGAGACGCGTCAGCACGTCTGCCTCGGCATGGCCAAAGGACACCTGCACGATGACGCTGGCGCCCTGGCCGAGTTTGCCGAGGCGGTGTGCGCTTGAAGCCTGATTTGCTGGTGACGCGCCTCAATTTCGGAATCGCGCTGTTTAACCAACATCGTGACGGCGACGACGCCCGCCAATTCGAAACCGTCTTGCGCGGTGCTTCCACCAATCAGATCGCCTTGGCCTATCTCAGCCTGTTGCAACAACGCCAGTCCCCCCGGCCAAACCCAATGAACCCGCCGGCTTCAACTCAAATCCGCTTGAGTCCTTCCCAGTTGACGAACGAACCGGTCATGACGCAACATGTTTCGCGTCTGGTGAGAAAGAAGGAAAAGGACTTATATTATTTGTTCCCGGGTCAGGGGCATGGAAAGCGGAAGCGTTTTTTCAAGCACCTGCTGGTGGGGCTTGTCGTCGGTCTGATCACGGCGGCATTGTTGGCCGTGTTGCTTTATGTCATTTCTGAGTCGTAGCGTCGCATGTCCTGATTTTGAAGCCAGGGGCTGATGTGAGAGTCAATCCTCCTGGCGCGACCAGAAATAAATGCCCGCAATGATGCCAATGGCGGCCAGACTCATCCAGAAAGCGGATGTGATCAGCCAGGAAACGGCAATGAGAGCAACGCCGCCCACAAGAGGGGGTCCCGAACGCTGCTTCTTTCCGTAAAGCCAGAAACCGCCCCCGACGGCGCTCCAGAATAGGGAGGCAAGCAGGTAGCTGGCATCGAGTTTAAACGGGAGGATGTGATCCAGGTCCATGATTAAGATTAGGATTAGGAATAGGAAAACGCCAACTAAAAGGCAGGATGCGCGCCCCATCCCGGCCTGAAATGCTCCCGGACCAAGGCCCGGGCGCGCTCGACCAACACCCGGTCTTGCGCCAAATCGCCGAAGCGCAAGGGCGGCGCGCCGCTCTGCTGCCGCCCCAGCAATTCCCCGGGACCGCGCAGCCTCAAATCTTCCTCGGCAATGCGAAAACCATCCGTGGTTTCTTCAAGGATTTTCAACCGCCGCGCCGCCTCCTCCGTCTTGACGCCGGCGATGAGAATGCAATAGGACTCCGCCGCTCCCCGGCCGATCCTGCCCCGCAATTGGTGCAATTGCGCCAGGCCGAATTGTTCCGCGTTTTCGATCAGCATCAGGGTCGCGTTGCCCACGTCCACCCCCACCTCGATGATGGACGTCGCCAAAAGCAATTGCGTTTCGTTGGCGCGAAAGGCCGCCATGACCCGGTCTTTTTGTCCGTCTTTCAGGCGCCCGTGCAAAAGGCCCATTTGCCAGGGGGCGAAAATCTTTTGCAAATGTTCAAGTTCTTTTGTGACCGCTTTTATTCCGGCTGTCGAATCGGCCTCTTCCAGGCGGGAATAGACGATGTAACCCTGCCGTCCCAGGGCCAGTTGCTCGCGCATGAATTTCCAAACCTTCGGCAGGCTCCCGCCATCGCGCACAAACGTTTTGATCCGGCCGCGCCCGGGCGGGCTTTGGTCAATGACCGATATTTCCAAATCACCATACAATGTCAGCCCCAGAGTGCGCGGGATCGGTGTCGCCGTCATGACCAGCAGATGAGGATAAGTTCCCTTGCGCAATAATTCCTCGCGTTGCACGACGCCAAACTTGTGTTGTTCATCAATGATGACCAGACCGAGTTTCTCCGGCGAAAACGTCTCCTGCAAAAGCGCGTGCGTGCCGATGAAAAGCGTCGGCGCGGCGAAGAGGCCGGGTTGGGCCGCCGCGTCAGACTGGCGCGTGCTGGCGGTGCGCAATTCCACCCTGACCCCCAGCGGCTCCAGCCACCGCCGAAACGTCCGGTCATGTTGCGCGGCCAGAATTTCGGTCGGCGCCATCAAGGCCGCGTTGGCCCCGCTTTCCAGGGCCATCAGCGCCGCGCAGGCCGCGACCACCGTTTTGCCCGAGCCCACGTCGCCTTGCAGCAACCGCCGCATCGGCAGCGGTCCGGCCATGTCCCGCCGGATTTCCCGCAGCACCCGGGTTTGGGCCTCTGTCAAGTGGAATCCCAGCGCGGCCAGCAGCGGCTTGATCCAATGATTGTCACCCGCGCAAGGAAAGGCCCTGGCGTTTTTTTCCAGGTTCTTGCGGCGCCGGTGAATGGCTTCCTGCAATTCAACGAACTCATCCAGGGCCAGCCGCGCGCGCCCCATTTCGATGTCGCTCATCTCTTCCGGAAAATGAATCCGCTTCAGGGCGTCGGCGCGCGCGGGCGTCAGCGCCAGCTCCGGATGCGGCTCGGCGACGGCGGGCGCGAATTCTTCCACCAACCGCCAGAGCAAAGACCGCAGCCAGCGCTGGGGCAATCCTTCCGTCAATGGATAAATCGGCGCGATCCGGTTCAAGTGAATCGATGCCCCCAATTCGGGCACCACTTCCGTTTCAGGATGATCGATGGTGCGGGGGCGCAGGGAGACCGGTTTGCCGAACACGACCACTTCGTCGCCCGTCTTGAAATACTTTTCCATGAACGGCAGATTCCACCACCGGCAATGCAGCCGTCCGCTGCCGTCCTCCAGAATAAATTCAAACACCGAACGTCCGCCGCCGCGCCAGCGTTTCAATCCGGCTGCCACAATCCGGCCGCGGATCAGCGCCGGCTCCTGCAATCGCAAGTCCGCGACGCGCTGAAAATGGCGGCGGTCCTCGTAGCGGCGCGGCCGGTGCAGGAGCGCGTCCTCCACCGTGCGCAATTCGAGCCGCAGCAATTGGGCCGCGCGTTCCGGGCCGACGCCGCGCAATTCACTGAGCGGCATCAGCAACGGGTTTGGCAAATTTGACACACCCAACTAATAGAAGACGAACCCCAAATTTTGAACTTTAAACTTTAAACTCCGAACTTTCCCCATACCCTGTCGTCATGGCAGAATCGTTGCCCGACCGCCTTTGGAAGGAATACAGTCTGGCTTTTGAAGAGTTCGATGATTTGACGCTGGCCCGCTGGCTGGCCCAAACCCTCAGTCAATTGCAGGGTCGAATCTGGCGGTTTTCTCATCCGCTGATCGGCGCTTACCGGCTGGCGGCCGAACTGGCCCATCGCCGCCAGATTTGGCTCAAGCGTCTGGCCAATGTCCCGGCCGGCTTTGCCCCGGCCCCCTGCTGCCGCGCTCCCACTCTGCCCCTGTTCAGCCGCGACATCCTGCAGAGCGGTTTGATCTGTCAGCATTGTTCGGAGACTCTGGTGCCCTTTGAAGAACTGCCCGCGGACCTGCAACCGCCCCTTCAGCGCTGGGTGGACGACTACGCCGCCGTCCATGCCGTGGCGCATTGGGACGATCACCAGCGCAAGAGCGTGGCCGATTACGACCAGGCCTGCGACGACGCGGCGGCCAAAGCCGAAACACTTTTGGCCTTTGCCGCCAACCGGTTGCTGCCGCGCTTCCTGGATCATTATGCGGCCATCCTCTGGGAGGACCAGGACGAGTGCCTGGAGGTCCTGCCGGAAGACATTGTCCTGTCATGAAAATCTTATGAGACGTCTTATCCGCTGGGCGCTTTATCTTTTCATTGTCCTGGTCGTCCTGATCGTGGCCGCGGTTCTTTTGCTCAACACGATTGTCAAGCAAGTGGTCGAGAGCCGGATGCGCGCCAGGACGGGCATGGACACGAGAATCGGACTGATCGACGTCGGCCTCCTTTCGCCCACGATCACCATTGAAAACTTCAAACTCTACAACACGGCGGATTTTGGCGGCTCCGTTTTTATTGACATGCCCGAACTGCACCTGGAATACGATCCCCTGGCGGTCCGCTCCGGCAAACTTCATTTCAAACTGGTGCGGCTGGATCTGGCCGAGGTCGCTCTGGTGCAGGACAAGAAAGGCCGGTTGAATGTGCAGGATTTGGAGAACAGAAGCCGCCAGGCATCCCGTGGGAAAAAATCTTCCGCCGATGATTTCAAGTTCACGGGGATTGACACGTTGAATCTGACCCTGGGCAAATTTCGGCTGTCAAACCTTGCCTCGGGCCGCGAGGAGGAGATTGAGTTTGGCATCAAGAACCAAATCTCGCACAACGTAAAGTCCGAGGCCGACCTGGGGGGCATAAACCTCCTTCTGGCCGCCCGCGCTGCGTCGGTTTCGTCATCCGCCAAACCCACCCTCGACTTGCCCGCGCTTCTGCAAAGCCTCACCGCGCACTAGCGTGGAATCGTCGAAGCGCTCATCCCTGCCCGATCCACACGAAAGTTAGGTTGCGCTGGCTGCCCGATGGGTTAAATTCATAAGTGAGTATGACAATGCTGACCTGCAAAATACCGGAGAGGCTCGACGCACGGTTGGAAGAACTGGCGCGGCATACAAAAGTGCCGAAAGCGAAGATTGTGCGCAAAGCGTTGGAGCAAGCAGTTCGTAAAACGCCCAGAAATGGCGCGGCCTTTGCCTTGGTCAAAAACTTGTGTGGCTCTCTCAGCGGGCCATCCGATCTGGCTACGAATCCGAAGCATCTGGAGGGTATGGGTGCCTGAAACCCATATCATCGTTGACACCGGTCCACTCGTCGCTTTCCTGATCAAGGAGGAAGCACATCATCGCTGGGTCTCGGACCAATTCCAGCGCCTGCCCGCGCCATTCGTGACTTGCGAACCCGTCCTCACGGAAACATTCTTCCTCCTGCGCCGCATCCCTGACGGGCCGGCGAAGTTCTTCGCGCTGCTTGATAGCGGCCTGCTGCAAGTCGATTTCTCCCTGTTGGCCGAAAAGGATTCCCTGGAAAGGCTCATTCGACGATACGCCAACGTCCCGATGTCACTGGCCGATGCCTGCCTGGTCCGACTCGCGGAATTGAATCCCCGGTCTTACGTATTCACTCTGGACGGCGACTTTCACATCTACCGTCAGCACGGACGCCAGGCAATTTCCCTCTTAACTCCGTAACGATGTCAAACCCATATCTTTCGTCGCGATCGCACCAGCCCGCATGATTCGCAAACCATTTTACACGCCGCCTGGAAATTTTAGCGATGGTGCGTGATGGTTTCGGCAGGTTTTCCAGCCTGCGACCAGTTCAAAGCGTGCCGTGGCAAGTGTAAGGCGCAGGTGAGATGCCTGCGCCCTCTTGTTTTCTGTGGGGTCCAATCCGCTCCAAGACACCGTCATCTTCCAGCTTCATCCGTCCACCTTGCCGGGCGATGAACCAAACGAGGTTGTGCTCCGCTCCGCCTCTACGTCCTCGAAAGACATTCTGACCTCCTGCCGGAACCATTCGAAGGAGGGCCGGCGTTTCGAGAAAAAGAGATGGCTCGACCGACTCCGATGATAGTCCGACGATCCAAATCAACCGAATATTCATCCCCACCACGCATTGACGACCGCGTTCCGTGATTGGCTTACAACGTCGTCTTCCCTTCTGCCCTCGCCTTGACCCATCTTGCCCTGGCACTGGCGGCCAACTTTGCTCTTGCCGCAGCACTAAACTTCCTCCGTTTCTTTGCAGGCTTGGATTTCTTTGCCCCTTTGCCTCGATATTTGGCCCATCTCGCCCTGGCCGCAGCAGCAATTGCAGCCCGACCAGCCCGAGACATGCGCCGTTTCTTCCTTCTGGTGGTGAATGGACTGGACATGCCGCCACCCGCAATTGAATCGATCTTGCCTTGCAGTTTCTCAACCCTCCTCTCGATGGCAATTTGCAGTTTCTCAATCTTTTTCTTGATGACGATAATGCTTCGGATTTTGTCCGTTGATAAATCTTTGATATTCATGGGGAATTGGTAATCTGGGTGGGGCTTGGGAGTCAATGGCGGAGATTTCGGCTCTTTCCAAAACTGCTGCAAAGAAATCCTGTTGGCAGGCTCCAAAACAAGCAAAAGTTTGGTTTGACCCCTGCCACGAGGAGATTGCCAAAGGGGACTTACTAGTATTACTCTGTTAAGTTATATTGACACATTTTGAGGGGGTGCTACAGTGTTGGTCATGAAGTGGAATTCCGCACACTGGCGGCGCAAGGTTGCCGCGTTTCAAAAATTCATCGAGCCACTGGTGGCCGACATCGGACGGAGCGAGCGGCGGGAGAGCGCAGCGCTCTACGTGCAGGGCCTTTTAATGCCCGGACAACGCAAATCCATCGAACCCATCGCGCAGCGGCTGCAGGTGGACAGTCAGAAGCTGCAGCAATTCGTGAGCGACAGTCCCTGGCAGGAGAGCCACGTCTGGCGGGCGATTCGGCGTGAGGTCATTCCGGCGATGGAGCCGTTGCAGGCGTGGGTCGTGGACGAAACCGGCTGGCTCAAACAAGGCAACCATTCGGTGGGAGTCAGTCACCAATATTGTGGGGCGGTGGGCAAACAGGCGCAGTGCCAAGTAGCCGTCGAGTTGGTGGTCACGGATGGGGACATTGCGGCCCCGGTGGGAGGAAGGCTCTATCTGCCGGAAATCTGGACCAGGGACCGATCCCGGCGGCGGGAGGCCGGAGTGCCCGAGCAGGTGAACTTTCAGACCAAGCCCGACATTGCTGGAGACTTGATCGAGGAGGCGCTGGCGGACGGTTTGACGGCGGCCCCGGTTTTGGGCGATTCCGCTTACGGAAGAACCCCCGAGTGGCGGCGGCGCCTGCGCGGGTTGGGACTGGAATACTTCCTTCACGGCGAAGAACACTGGCTGGCTTGGGCGCAACGCCCCAAGCTGGCCCACGGCTACAAACTTTGGAGGGTCACCAAGACGGCCCCCAAAGCGCAGTCGTTGCGGCGTTTGGCTGAAGGCTTCAAAGCCCGGGAATGGCAGGCGGCGACTTGGGAGGCGGCCGACGGCGAAAAGCGCGCGACACGCCTGGCGTGGAGGCAGATTTATCTCAACACCGATTTGGACGAGAAGAGCGGAGAGTGGCCATCCTGCTGGCTGGTGGTGGATTGGCCCGAAGGCCAGCCCGATCCGTATCATGTTTATGCTGCCTGGCTCAAGCAACCGCCGACCAAGGGGCGGAGCCTGCGCTTGAGCCGCGGCCGCTGGCCCATCGAACAGTATTTTCAACGGGGCAAAGACGACTTGGGCTTGGACCACTATGAGGGACGCAGTTGGCGCGGATTCCACCACCATCTGGTCATGGCCGCCGTCGCCTATTTGTTTGTGGCGATGGATTATCTACGCGCCAAAAAAAACTTCTGGCCTCACGTGGGAACAGGCGTTGCGGGCGATGCAGCCATTGATCGTGCGCTCGCGCGGCTTGTGTCCCTGCTGCCTGACTGAATTTGAAGATTTTTCGCCTATTTCTACTTAACAGAGTAATACTAGCGTGCAGCCAGTTCCGTGTCCTCGAAAGCCATGCCGGAGAATTGTTGCACGAACTCGGGCACTGGAATGGTGAACAGGCCGTTCTGGGTCGGGTAGCCGTTGGTCAGGCCCGGCGGGCCTTTGGGAATGAACTCGTTGCCGTGCGGGTTCCACAAATCGATGGTGTCATATATCGGATCATACGCCAGCAGCGCGTAAACGTGACGGGGCGTGAGACCCGGAGTCGTCGGCTTTAGCGTCGAGCAGGTCACCAAACGCTTTTGACCGGTGGCATCGGCCAGTTTCCTGCGCAACGCGGCCAATCTGGTGTCGCGCAACGCAGCCGGAGCGGCGGGATCCTTGCCGAACTCCAGCGAAAAGCCGCTGACTTTATGGCCGGTAAGATCGGAAATGACCCTTCCGGCGGAACCGCCACTGGCAATTGCCTCAATGGACGAGTCAGATTGCTGATCCGGCGATTTCAGGCTATTGTGCAATTGGCCGATCGCTTCCTCGTAGAGATCCACCCAAAGGCCATCGTGACTGTTGTTCGCCATCCTGCCCATGGCCCGCTCCGCGTCGGTGGGCAACGCCACCACAACAGCCTCGGTGCCGATCTTGACGACGCAATGGTACTCACCTGCCATGGAAAACATGGAGGCAACCTCCTGCGGGTCGCGATGAACCATGGCGCCGATCGGGGCCAGGCAAAAGCAATCGCCTATGTGCCCTTGGCGGATGGTTTCCAAGCGCGGCAGGCTGGAGGCGAAAAGCTGGCCATTCGTGAAACCGTTGATGCGCCGGAGACTATCCAAGTACAGGCGCACCAAATTCGGCTGATGCCTGGCTGGCGGACGGCCGGCAAGCTCGCGGATATTGTTGAAGGTCAACGGAGGCACGGTGTAATTAGTTGAGAGCGAAGCGCGTTTAAGCGCTGCCAGCGCGGCGGCCGACTGATCGGAATTGGCTGGATCTTTGATGGCAACGTCCAACTCCTCCATGGACAGGGTTTCATTATGATCCAGATCCCAGGCGTAAAACCTGGCGGCCACCGCTTCGATAAATGGGCCGCCGGTTTTGTCTTGCGCGCGGACGCTGCATGAAGGCGTGACAGCCAGGAGCAGCAGCAATAGCGCTGGCAAAAAGCCCTGGCGGCGCCCGTATTTGGTTGTAAAGACCAAAGATCTTCCAATCATGGGTAAGAGTCAAGCACCTGCCGTGCCACGTAATGCCTTAATTTGAAATTTATATGTCCAAGTGTCACTTTTAAAACTCTCGCCTTATGTGGGTTGCTCCATCATTCGAGCATTTCGAGGGTATGTGTTTTGTCAGTGGAGCGGTCCTGAAAAACTCAAGCGGCAATTCTTATCCGGGAAGTGGCAACCTCGAAGGCGACCAAGGGCGCACAACTGCCATACAATTACGTCAAGTGTTGAGTGGGGTTTTCCCTTTGAATTTCATCAGGATGGTCAGTTTGAGAAGAATTTTTCGTCCTTGAGCATCGGGAGAACTTTTTGGGCGATCGGATCTGAGGCGAAATGCTTCTGAACACACTGGTCGCCCAGGTAATTCGCGAGCGCGAGAAAGATCATTCCTTGGTCAAGCACGAGGTATTTATAGGCGACTTCGCCGGAAACGGGGTCGACGGCGTCGTAGAATCCATACTGGCCGTAGATGTCATATTTCTCGATCAAATTGCGAAGGTTCGCAATGGCCTCGGCGGGTGTGACATAGAGGGCGAGCGCGGTCACGTGCGGCGTGACGACTCCCGCCTTGTAGCCGCGAACGCCGAGCACCTTCACGCCATATTCCGAGTAGCTGTCGGTGGCCGTCATGGAGCAGGGCGACATCCCCCACACGGGATATTTCAACGTTTCAAGGGCATAACGGCGCTGGATCACCGCGTGGATCACGTCATTGGTTCCGACGTTTTCCGGTCCGTATTGCTTTTCATCGATGATGACGGTCGGCATCAGCGCCTCGAAAAGACTGCCGCCCCAGCTTGGAACATATCTGAGACCGTTCCATTCGTACCAGCCGCCGATCGTTTCGTGTCTGCGCACGGTTTTCGCCTTGCGCTCACGTGGCGTGAGCGATTGCCAGTCCGCGTTGGACGGGAATGTTCGCAGGAGCCGGAACCAGTGTTCCTCTGGAACATCGCCCTTGCCGATGGCGATCATGCTGCCGGCGCGCGACTCCGCGTAGAGCAGGCCATAATTATAGTCTGCGCGACATTTCATGTGGACGTAGAAGCCGTGGTTCATCACCTGATCGACATCATCATAAAAGAATTTGTAGTTACCGCGATCGATGAGTTTCGTACAGCGCGGGATCAATTCCGGAAAAGCCTGCCGCACTACCATGAGTCCCGACGTCAGCCACGCGCTGTCGGCGAACGAAATGAAGTTGCTCGTGCGCTCGTTCGTCGTCGTGTCGTAATAGTTGTAGAGAAACCCTTCGTATGATTCCATTCCCTCGATCGAGTCGAGCGTGTGGCGCAGGCGTTCGAGAGCTTCGTCGCGCGTGATCAGCTTAAGATCACAGGCGGCCGTGACCGACAGGAGGTAGATGCCGATGTCGGTGACGTTTGAATAATCGCCGGCGCGGCTTTCCGCGGGATCGACCGATTTTTTGCCGAAGCGCACCTGGTCGAAAGGCAGCCGATGCTCCCTGTCACAGAGCGAATCGATGCCGGTCCAGGTGTCGCGCGCGACACGCAGCAGAAATTCTCGATCATCCTTCGGAAACGAGGATTTGTCCGCGAGCAGGGTGGTGGGCCATCCTGCGAGGCGCTGACGGATGAACGGCCGGGCCGCGACCTCTCCTCCGTGGGCCTGTTCCCATGCGCGTTTCTTCGGAACGGGCACGGGATCGTGGATGGACGGGCCGGGATCGCCGGTTTTGACAAAGGCGATGTCGTCGATGAAAACCGCCCCGTGCGTCACCTTTTCGCGGCGCGAATGGAATCCGATGACGAACTGGTCGAGATCCTTCCACGTCTCGATGCCGTTCATCATGTTGAGCGGAATGCGGAAGCGCTGCCACTCATCGGTGATGCCCTGGATGACGAAGCTGCCCTTGAGCGTTTCGCCCGGTGAGTCCGGCTTGGGCTGCTTCACTTCGATTTTGAGCGACTTGGCGAAGCCCTGTTTCGGATCACCCTTTACCCAGAGCTCCAGGTGGTCATAGTCGCGGGCGTCGAGCCGGTTGAGGCTCATCCAGAATCCGTTCTGGGACGATTTGTTCGGATTGAGCCGGTATGCGAGGTAGAGCGAGTTGCCTTCAGTGCCGCGTTTGGTCTGCGCATCGAGGATGCACGTGCAATCCGATTTGGAATCAGTCGGATCGAGATTCCACGTTCCAGCATTGCCGCCAAGATTGTTTTGAATGCTCGGACGGTCGAAGTCATGCACGACGAGCCGCTTCAGCGTGGCATCGGCAGCGGGTGCGTTCGTGGGAGCGACGGGGTCGGCCCGACATAGGAAAGCGGTTAGAACGAGAACACAAACAGTGGAGGGGAACCTGGAGATCGCAAAGATCATAAGAAAAGGGCTGCCTGTTTGGCAGCCCTGGCTGGCTGCACCTGCTTGATACTCCCAGTCAAGCCCTCGTTGCTTTTTGCTATCATCGGTAAAGATCAGTCCCGCATATTGCATTGTTTTCCTTTCTCATTGCAGGCGCAGTGCGTTGGCGGCGTAACCCGCCGTCCCCATCCGTAAATGGCTTGCTATCTACGCCGACGTCATCGTCGTCTCCGAACGCAGGCGTTGTGCCATGTCCAGCTTCACCCCGTCCGCTTTGCGTTGCCGGCTCAGTTCCGCATCATTCCATCCCCGCCGTCGCAATTCTTCGGCCAACACGCGTTCGGCCTTCGCCATCGCTGTCCCCTGCCGCTCGCTCCCGCCATGCTGCCTCCCGATTTGCCCGCTCATTTGTTCCAGCAGTTCGGCGCGGAAGGTTTCCTCGCCAAAACGGCCGCCTGTCAATATAGTAAGCATAAATACTTACTATGCAAACACCCTATTTCCCCGTGGCGAGGATGACGGTGCCGCCCGAGTCCACTTTCTTGTATTTGCACAGCCTGTGGAAAAACTCGTTGCGCACACGGGTTTTTCTGTTGGCGTAGCCCGCACCGCCTTAACGCCGCGGGTGCTCGCTGGCGCCAGCTCGTATTCGCGCATCATTGATTTCAAGCGCATTTATAACAATGTCGAACGCAACCATTCAAGCGGAATGCTCTTCAACTGGCTGGTCATCTCGCGCTGACAAAATCAACGCCTGCAAGACGGCCATTGTGGAATGGATTGGCCCGTAGCGCCACGCCCAACGACTGCGTTGGACCTTGCGCCAACGTCAAATCATTTTCCGCTTGCTTTTCCAAGACTTTGAACGGACGATCGGAACTATGCTGCAGCATGATCACCGACGTCTGGCCACCTTCTGGCGAGTCACCGTCAAAGCTTGGCTCCGACCCCCGGGTCTGATCTGCGTCCGGCAAAACCAAAAACCAAAAGTGTCAACCGATTATCCGGAAAAGTGGTCTCATAATTAACTTTGCCGCTCAATTATGATAGATCAGGAAATAACTGCGGTTCACAAAACAAAACTGGAAGACCGTATTCATTTTTCACAATTAGCTGCCTATGGTGCCGGGGGCATTATTCCCATTGCCCTCTTCAACATTGCCGGCATACTCGTAGGCTTGATGGGAAATATAAGCCTGGGGCTCAGTGCCTTCTGGCTGGGCGTAATCTTGATCATCCCGCGTTTGTGGGATGCGCTTTCTGATCCCATCATCGGTCACCTTTCCGATAATACAAGGACCCGTTGGGGGCGCCGGCGTCCATACCTGCTGATAGGAGGCATACTGGTTGCTGTCTTTTTTGTGGTCATGTGGTGGATCCCCAAAGGTGATAGGGTGCGGGTCTGGTTCCCGACAGAAACGGGCTTCCAGGCGTTTCAGCTGGTCTATATTCTTTTCTCCCTCCTGTTATTTTTCACTGCCTGTAATATTTTTGAGATCCCTCATGGTGCCCTGGGCATGGAGATGACCACTGACTACCACGAACGCACTCGCCTTTTCAGTGCCAAGAGTTTTTCCGGCAATCTTTTTGCCATGAGCACACCCTGGCTTTTTGCCCTCGCCAACATGAAACTTTTCAAAGGCGCAGGAAACGAAGCCGATGGCATGCGTTATGTGTCCATCATGATCGCGGCTTTGATCATCCCCCTCTCTTTCTGGTGGTTTTTCAAATTGCGCGAGCCGGGATTTGCAAATGCGGCAAAGCATGAAAGGACCCCCTTCTGGAAAGATATCAAACGCACCGCCAGCAACAGGAACTTTCTTATGCTGACCCTGACAATTTTCACCCTGGCCATGGGTTTCAATTTCGTCCAGCTTCTCGGGTCATACATCCCTATTTTTTATGTTTTCGGGGGTAACAAAGCTGCGGGCGCTTATCTGCTCGGAATCAACGGTACCATCTGGGCCATCACCGGACTACTGGCCGTTTTCCTACTGAACTGGATCAGCCCAAAATTGGGCAAACGGAATACCCTTACGATGGCCATCTTACTCATGTGCCTGGCACAACTCTCTAAGGTTGTCTGCTACAATCCTAGCTTTCCCTACCTGATCATTATACCCACCGTTCTGCTTTCCGCGGCGATGCTGTTCTTCTTCACACTTGGATCTTCTATGGTAGGCGATATCTGTGATGAAGATGAATTAAAGACGGGTTATCGCGCCGAGGGAAGTTACTACTCTATATTCTGGTGGTTGATTAAAATGGGAACGGCATTTGCCAGCTTTGTCGCAGGCGCACTGATAGTATTGACCGCCTTTGACCAAATCCAGGTTACGAAAGTCGATAGCATCTCGGGGATTATCAGGGGAATTCGCAGCGAGGTTCAGTCCTGGGGAGGCGATCAGGCTTTCAGCGGCACCAACACGCAGTTGCTGGGGAAAACCAAAACGCAGGTCACTGAGGCACTCGATGAGGCAAAAGAATACGTGAGCTACCTGCAGAAGAAATCTGTAAAACAACAAAACAAATCTGAGGAATCTGTTACTAAATACCAAACCGGCCAGCGCGACAGGTTGCTGAATGCATTGTTCGCGGTAAAAGCCTCGGCCGCAGGACTGGAAGAGTTGCGATTGCATTTGGAGAACCTTGGGCCCCAGGCCCTGGACTCCCAGGTCAAAGCCACTGTGGCAGAAGCCATTCGCCTGACACTTCAAACCAAGGTTGAGAAAGCCAGGATGTATTCGTTTGAGCTTATGTCGCATCTGGAATCCAAATCAGAGGAGAGTAAAAACAGTGTAGAGCATTATCAGGAGATCATCAGGAACATCACCACATTAGATAACCACCTTGCCAGCCTGAATGCGGCGTCATCCCTGCATATTGTGGACAATGAGCTGGCAACAATAGAAAAGGACATTTTACCGCTGACAAAACAAACACCTTATACCCTTCTGATGATGCGGGTGGTCGAGATCGGGCTGCCCTTGTTATTGAGCATTTTTTCCATCTTTTTTCTCCTCCGTTACTCGTTGACTGAAAATCGGTCGCAGGAGATCAAAAATCTTTTAAAGCAACGTAATGAGGAACGTTCAAAAGAGGCCATCAAGGCGACGGGATCAGCGACTGTTTAAGCTGGGCCACGAGTATGCCCTTCGGACTGTGACGCTTAGTAATAAAAATATACAATCAAGAGAATGACATTCAATATTAAAGAAAGCAATTTTTATTTAAATAAAAAGAAAGTGTTCGTGAATTCAGGGGAGATCCATTATTTCAGGGTCAGACGGGAACTGTGGGACAAGCACCTGGAAGCAGCCAGGGAGGCCAGGCTTAACCGCCGTCAGCACTTACGTCCCTTGGGCATGGCACGAATCAGAGGAAGGCGTTTTTGATTTTGACGGCGCCTCATGCCCGGAACGCGACCTCGAAGGCTGGCTGCAGCGATGCCAGGCCAACGGATTGACCTGCATCGTCAAACCGGGGCCGTTTATCCTGGCCGAGACCCGTGGAGCGGGGCTACCGGACTGGTTCATGGATGAATACCGGGAAGAAGTCAAGATGCGCAACAGTAAGGGTGAGACCGTGCCAGGCGACGGAGTCAGTCTGTTCAACCCAAAATTCCTGGAGAAGGTAACGCATTGGTACGACCAGGTCATGCCCTTGATCAGCAAAGGCGAAATATCGGCCGGCGGTCCGATTATCATGATGCAGATCTGTAATGAGATCGGTGTATTCTCATGGCTGGCGCACCAGGGAGACTATTCTGAAAATGTCAGGGCTCGTTTCATTTCATACTTGTCAACCAAATTCAAAAATATTGCGGAAATTAACGGCCGGTGGGGAACGGTTTACCCGGACTTTGCCGACATAGAACTTCCCCCTGACGGCAGGCTTTCTTATGCCTCAAAGGTTGACCGAAGCCGTGATTATGAATGGCATTGTTTCTGGAGAACCTATTACGGCGATTATTTAAGAATGCTGACCGGCATGGCCAGGGACAGGGGGGTGACGGTTCCGTTTTATCATAATCTTCCGGGCTGGATCTATGGAAGCGGCTATGAATTCCCGGTCAATATCACCATGTACCAAGATCTCTTCGGGGATAAGAGCGAGATCATGTTCGGCGTCGATCATATCCCGGAATTCCTTTCGCACCGTAACATGCACGATGATCGAATCATAAACGACATCACTTTTGCCATGCAGGGGAACAAGCCGTTGTTTGCCGCCGAGCTCCAGTGCGGCTCCCGGGAATACCACGTGGTGACGAACCCCCGTGAGATGGAACTTTTCTACAAAGCAAGCATCGCCCACGGACTGACCGGCTGGAATTATTACATGTTCTCCCAGGGGCGAAACCCAAGGCACAGGGGCTATTCCGGGGAAACGTTCTACTGGTTCACCCCGTTGACGCCGGAAGGCGAGCGCACCAGCGCTTTCCCCCTGATTAAACGGATGAGCAAAATCGTTAAGACTGCCGAAAACCTGATCGTTGAGGCAAAACGTAAGGCAGAGGTCTGCGTCCTTTTCTATCCGCCTTATTATACCACCGAACTCGAGAGACCTGAAACAGGAGCAAGCGAGCTTCTATACAACCCTTCAGCCATCCGCAGGCCGGCCTATTTCGACGGCTTGCTGAAAGTGCTCCAGGTGCTCAACATTGATTATGACATGCTGGACCTATGCCAGGCTACAACTGAACAATTAGGCAAATACAAGCAGGTCTGGGCGTTCAGCACCGATGAAATGGATGCCGGGGATCAACAGACCCTTGTTGATTATACCAAGGCCGGCGGCATGTTAGTTATGTTTCCGTATCTGCCTGAACGCGGGATGTCGCAAAAGCCTTGCACCATCATACGAGATGCCATCTTAGTAAAGCCATCCGAGACGGAGATCATCGATTCTCCCCTGATCGATATATATGACTTGAAGGACATCAAGTGTGCCAATCCCCAAATCATTTATGATGAGCCATCGCTCGCCGATGCAGAGGTCATCGCAAGGACGATTCGCGGTTCCGCGTGCGGATTCACAAAAGCCCTTGGCGGCGGCGCCATCATACACCTGGGAACGTGGATCGGATTTGACACTGAAAGGCATAAAGAAGTGTATGAAGCCATCCTCACGAAATCAGGTTCAAAGCTCAGGCAGGCATCAGCATCCAATGACAATATAGCAGTCAGGGAGCGCTTTACGCCTGATCATGCCGCAGTTCTTTTCATTGGCAACTATTACAACGACGAACAGGACGGCAAAGTCACCTATACGCATCCTGAAAGCGGGGAGGCCATCAATGTACCATACGCGCAGGACGGGATGATATGGCCGCCC
Source organism: uncultured Verrucomicrobiae bacterium (assembly GCA_963825315.1). Lineage (GTDB taxonomy): Bacteria > Verrucomicrobiota > Verrucomicrobiia > Limisphaerales > Palsa-1400 > DASRLE01. The sequence continues at coordinate 304,121 of CAWGST010000001.1, forward strand.
CTTTACGGCGTATTGACCCCGGTGTGCATGGATGTTTCTGATGGCATTAAGATCCTGCATAGCACCTCGGATATTCTCGGTGTTGCAGGGAAAAACGGCCAGATGGAGATCACCATGTACGGAGATCGAGACCTGGCCGGGGAGATCGTTTTTGAGGGTGCCATGGTTGATAAGATCAAATCTGCGACAATTTGCGGCAACCCTGTAAAAATGGTTCGTGACGACACACGCATCACATTCATATACAGTCACAAACATAAACAAGAAATAACCATAAGTATCAAGATAATATCATGAAAAGTCACTCTGTGAACCTCCGTATAACAATTATGTATAAGTTGCACAGACTTATACAGCGGGATTACAGAATAACACAGAGGACTCATAATACACTCTTATAACCAATCACTTTGAAAGACTAGAAGAAGATGTCCTTGAACAACAATATGACTCTTAAGAATTCTCTTGGTTTATCTTTTGCATTCCTTAAAAATGGCTCTCTGAAGAGCATGGAAGCTCATCTTATCAGGATAAACCTCAAAGCTGCAACTCCTTTTTCAAAACCAGGTGCGAACCTCTACCTGAGGAAAAGAAAACAACCATTTGAATATACCGCTCTTCTAGGCCCGGAAGGTAACAGCCTTTTTAAAATGGCCGGCGATGCTTTTATTGCCAGGGGAGGCTGGGCCGGTCTTGATTACACCTGCGTGCTGCGACTGTCAAAGAACAGCCTGAGCTGGCAGTGGAGTGTTGGTATCAAAAATCTGTCTGACAATCCTGTTGAACTGGATCTGATTTACGTCCAGGACGCCGGGCTGAAGCCAGTGAATGCCGGGTTGATCAACGAATACTATGTGAGCCAGTACCTGGAACGCCGCATCCTCGAAGATAAAATCTTTGGTGCCGTGGCATGCTGCCGTCAGAACATGAAGGAATCAACCGGCCATCCCTGGTTTATGATGGCATGCAAAAACACAGCAGTGGCAGGTAGTGTCGACGGCATGCAGTTTTATGGCAAGACATACCGGGAAACAGGCATCCCGGAAGGGCTGCTTGCAGATAACCCGGGGGGTGATTATGCCGGGGAATCTTCGGTATTTGCCTTGCGGGAAACACCGTTCAGCCTGGACGCCGGCGGGGTTCATAACAGTGTTTTTGTTGGTACCTATCTGCCGGATCATCCACAGGCCACATCAGAGGATGATCTTAACCGCTTACCCAGCCTAATGCTCGAATGCAATGATGAGACCCCGTTTCAGCACGCGAATGACCTGATTTCCCCGGCAAGGAATTTATTCAATACAACTCCTTTCTTACCGGTGGATGATCTGAATGATGATGAGCTTAACCGCTTTTTTGATAAGGAAAGGCGCCATCGTGAAGATGAAAATGGCCGGTTGCTGTCATTCTTCAGCCTGCAAAACAACCATGTCGTGCTGCGGGCTAAAGAGGTAATGGCTGACCGGCCGCATGCGCACATTATGCAAGCCCGGGCCGGGTATGTGCCTGATGAAAGCATTATGTCCACCACCTCCTTTGCATTTGGGGTTTTCAATTCACATATAACACAGGGCAATACCATTTTCAACGTGCTGCTCTCGGTCTGCACCAGCCAGTTCAATCTCGCCCCGGAAACGGGTCAGCGGATCTTTGTGGAGGTGGATGGAAGGCGCTATTTGCTTGGGGTTCCCTCTGCTTTCGAGATGGGCCTGAATCACTGCCGGTGGATTTATAAACACGGCAATTACTGCTTCCAGGTCCGTTCCTGGACCTCTAAAGCCGCTCCGCAGGTCAATATGGACTTTAAAGTGATCAGTGGAAATAAAGTGAAGTTGCTCATTACTCATGATTTTGATGCTCTTGACGGCTGGACCATTTACCCCGGGAGCAAAGCCGGTGAATATATGGCCAAACCAAAGGCAGACAGCATGATCGCGGGCAAATTTCCGGATGCACGATTCAGCATTTTGATAAACAGCGCCGGTTCTGATTACCGGGCTTGTGGCGACGAAGCGCTATATCCTCACCATAACGGCCAGGGAGGCTGTTTGTTCGTCCTCGATGTCCGTGAAACCGCAGATTTCTGCATGAGTTTCATCGGTGAAGCGCATTCTGCCGCCGATGCGGTTAAATTTGAAGATCCTGATCGTCAGTGGCTCTCAGATTGCCAGGATGCACGCTCTTCCTGGAAAGATTTGAGTTTGAACCTTTCCCTGCAAGGAATCCAGGAAGACATCGCAGCCATCCAGGAGATCCTGCCCTGGTATGGCATGAACGCCATCACCCATTTTCTGACCCCTTACGGGCTGGAGCAATTCAGCGGCGCCGCCTGGGGCACGCGCGATGTGTCCCAGGGGCCGCTTGACCTGCTGTTAACCCTTGAAAAGTATGATGAAGCCAGGCAAGTGTTGTGCATCATATTCTCAAACCAGAACCCGGATGGCGGATGGCCGCAATGGTGGATGTTCGACAGCTACTCGAATATCCGGGCTGACAGCTCCCACGGCAATATCTTTCACTGGTGCATCATTGCCCTCAGCAACTATGTCGAAGTTACCGGCAACCTGAAAATTCTGGACGAGGTCCTTCCTTATTATCATGAAAAAGGTCCTGCCCAGGCTGAGCAAACGCCGCTCAGCGAGCATGTTGACCGGCTTATTAAAATGATCGTTGATTCATTCATTCCGGGCACTGCATTTGCACCCTTTGGCGGCGGTGACTGGAATGATTCCCTGCAGCCGGTCAGTAAGGAATTAGCACAACGAATGATCTCAAGCTGGACAGTCGAGATGAATTACCAGGCCTTTTCTCAATACCAATTGGTATATGAACAGACCGGTAATACAAGAAAAGCCGGAGAACTGAAAGAAATCTGCGAAAAGATCAAAGCTGATTTCAACAAATATCTGGTCAAGGATGGCGTCGTTGCGGGATATGGCCTGGTTGAAGACGACCGTAGCATTAGCGTACTGCTACACCCAAGTGATACCAAAACCGGGATCCGGTACAGTATCTTGCCAATGAACCGTGGCATCATCAGCGAGATATTCACTAGCGAACAGGCGCAGCATCACCAGGATCTCATTGAACTGCATCTGAAAGGCCCTGACGGCGCCCGCCTTTTGGACCGTCCGCTAAGGTACAAAGGGGGTATCCAAACCATTTTCCAGAGGGCGGAAAGCAGCACCTTCTTTGGCCGCGAGATTGGCCTGATGTACGTGCATGAGCATATCCGTTATGCAGAAGCACAGGCCCGTACAGGCAGGGCGGATGCCTTCATGAAAGCGCTCCGCCAAGCCATCCCGGTGGGGTACAGGGATGTTGTCCCATGCGGGGATATCCGCCAGTCAAATTGCTATTACAGCAGCTCGGATGTTATCTTCAGGAACCGTTATGAGGCGGATGAACGTTACGATGAAATACTAACCGGCAAGATCACGCTTAGAGGCGGATGGCGGGTGTATTCCAGCGGGCCTGGTATATACATCGGCCTGGTCGTTTCGCGATTGCTTGGCTTGCGGATTGTATCAGGGAAGATCATCGTCGATCCTGTCATGCCGCATTCCCTGGATGGTTTATCCGCCTCAATGGATTTATTGGATCATGCTGTGACGTTCAATTATGCTGTCAAGGAAGGTAATTTCAGCCCCAAAGCTGTTTCCATTAATGGCAAGGCCATTCAGTTCAAGTATGAAGAAAACAAATACCGCAAGGGCGGAGCAGTGATGTCAGTTGAGCAATTTTTAGCCATGCTGGATCGGCAGCAGAATGTTGTGGAGGTAAGGTTATAGAGATTCTTATTCCTTATGTTCGTCTTCAATTGTCAGTTGGGCGTAGTAGCGGCCGTTGCGCACCCACAAACCGCGAATCGGGTGCTTGCGCTCGTCGAACACCTTGAGGTAGGGTAACGCCTGATGATGAACTTCAGCCACAACGTGTGCGGCGGCGGCCGGAATTGCCTGGCTGCCATTGCTTGGGCTGGTATTGCCTTTCATGGGGCAACACCAGCACAATCACCAGCACAACGTCAAATGAGAAGAAGCGTAAAAGTTGTAAGGTGTTCATAATCAATATGTGCGCGAGTGGTGGAATGGCAGACACGCCAGACTTAGGATCTGGTCCCGCAGGGGGTGGAGGTTCGAGTCCTCTCTCGCGCACCATTTGTCTGCAAAGGCGCGGGCCAATTCCAACTCGATTTCAGTCTTTCGCCACAATCGAACCACTGATTTGCGGCAAAGAACCGCCAGAAAGGCAAGATGGGATGATAGGAGGTCTGAAAAACCCGTAACACCGTAACAAGTGTTGATAGTCAACGACTTAACCCGTAACATTTGCCGTTACAAACCCGTAACAAGCCCGTTACATTAACGATAAAGCCGGCTTCCGAAGTGAATTAAGATTTAAGAAGTAAGAATTAAGAAATCTGAAAAACAGCCAAAAGTCGAACCGGATTCCTCTTTTGACTTCTTAATTCTGCCTTCTTCCTTCTGCCTTTTTCATGGGTGCCCGGAGAGATCATGGAAACCTTCAATTTCGGCAAATTGTCCGGTCCGGCGACGCCTTTGAACGGTTCAATCGCCCCCAAGACGGGCCTGTTGAAAGTGACTTTCGGGAGCGGCGCGTCAAAAACAACCGGCTACGGCGTGATTTTGCTCAATGGAACCAATGGCGGCGGTTATTTTCTGAACAAAACCAATGCCGGAGCGGTCATCTTGGAGCCTTAAACGCATCGCAACCACCCCCGAATCATTAGCGATGTGCCTGGGAACTCACCAAATAGGCGCACCAAAATAGGCGGGGCGGTTTCGGACGACTGGTTCCGTCGGCGGGACGCCGACGGATGCGGTCGAGACGACCGCGCTCCTGAAGAAATCGCTAATACGGCTTCCGGCCTATTGACGGTCATGCTAGAGTTTTTTATTTGAAAAAGAATTATGAACTTGGAAAAAGCAGTTTAACCACGGATGAACACAGATAGACACGGATTGGGAACAGCTTGCGAGGATAGGCGATTTCACCCAAAAGGTGATGCTCTCCAATGGCATTTTTATCCGTGTTCATCCGTGTCCATCCGTGGTTTGTCTTCCCTCAACTGCCGTTTTTAGGATGAATTACAGCGAAGCCATCCATTTTCTATACCAGTTGCGGCTTTTTGGGCTGAGGTTCGGGTTGGAGAAGACGCGCCATTTGGCCGAGCTGGCCGGCCAGCCACAGGACAAACTCCGCTTCATCCACGTCGCGGGCACCAACGGCAAAGGGTCCACTTGCGCGATGCTGGAAAACATTTATCGCGCGGCGGGATTGCGCGTCGGTTTGTTTACTTCGCCGCACCTGGTCTCTTTTGCGGAACGCATCCAGGTGAACCGAAAGTGGATCGCGCCGGAGGACGTGGCGCGGCTGGTGGAGGAGATGAGGAACGCGGCTGCTTTTTCCGGCGGCGGGGAGGTCTGCCCCACTTTTTTCGAGGTCGTCACGGTGCTGGCGTTGAAATACTTTGCGGAGCAACGGTGCGACCTGGTGGTTTGGGAAACCGGCCTGGGCGGAAGGCTGGACGCAACCAATATTGTTGCCCCGCTGGCCAGTGTCATCACCAACGTGCAGTTGGACCATCAGCAGTGGCTCGGCAACACCCTGCCGGAAATCGCCCGCGAAAAAGCGGGGATTATCAAGGACACTGTTCCAATTATCACCGGCACGGAGGACGCGGAGGCCTTGCAGGTGATTGCCGAAACGGCTCGAAAACATCACGCCCCGCTCAGTGTTGTGACGCCGTCCGACGGGCGGGCGATGGCCCGCTACGAAATCGCGCTGGCGGGGGAGCATCAACGGATGAACGCGGCCGTGGCGGTGAGGACGGCGCAAATTCTCGACGGGCAGATTCCGGTTCCTGAAACGGCCCTGCGCCGCGGATTGAAGGAAACGCAGTGGGCCGGGCGATGCCAGATCATCCAGCGCGGCAACGGGCAAACCGTGTTGCTGGATGGCGCCCATAATCCAGCCGGGGCGCAAGCGCTGGCCGGCGCGTGGCAACGCCAATTCGCCGCGAAAAATGGCGCGCTGATTTTGGGCATGATGCGGGACAAGGACGGCGGGGCCATCTGCAAGATTCTGGCGCCGTTGGCGCGGCGGATATTCCTCGCGCCCATTGGGAGCGAACGCAGCGCAGACCCGCGGTTGCTGGCGGACCCTTGCCGCCGGGCAAATCCAACCGCGCCAATCACCGTTTGCCGGAACCTGGCCGAAGCCTTCACCAAAGCCGGGGCCGAACCATTTGTGGTGGTGACCGGGTCGCTTTACTTTGTCGGCGAAGCGCTGGAATGGCTCGGCGTGGTCCCTCCCTCGCGGGAGCGCGCGCTCAACGAATATGGCGGGGCGCCCGCCGGCGATTCGTCCATTGGCGCGGTGACGTTCGGCGTGGAAGACACGTTGAACGAACTGGCCGTCCGTCCGGCGGAGAATAAGACGCCTTTGGCAGGCGCCCAAGCCGAGGCTCAAGGCTTTTAATTCATTTGACCCCGGCGGCGGCAGTCATTAGCCTTTCTCAAAGATATGGAATCAGGAATAGCTTAATTAATGATCAGCTTTTTTCGTAATTTATTTTGTTCCTCCTTGGGCAAAAAATACCTTATGGCGGGCACGGGTCTGCTGATGATTCTCTTTGTCATCGGCCACATGGCGGGCAATTTGCAAATTTTCCTCGGCCCCGAGGCGATCAACCGCTACGGCCATTTTCTCCAGTCCAACGTGGAGATTCTCTGGCCGGTGCGCATCGCGCTCATTGCGATCATACTTCTCCACATCTGGTCCGCCACGAAACTGACCTTGGAGAATCGGGCGGCGCGTCCGGTCGCCTACCAACAGTGGGAGCCGACCGCGGCCAGCTACGCTTCGCGCACCATGATGGTCAGCGGAGTCATTGTGGCCGTGTTCATCGTCTATCATCTGCTCCATTACACGGCCATGGTGCAGGCGGTGAATCTGACGGGGAAAGACTTCAACGCCAAACCGGAGTTTTTCGATGGGGAGGGGCGGCACGACATTTACAAAATGATGGTGGTGGGGTTCAGCCAGCCGTGGGTCTGCCTGTTCTATATTGTCGGAGTGGGGCTGCTGTGCCTGCATTTGAGCCACGGGGCCAGCGCCATGTGGCAATCGCTGGGCTGGAAGAAACGCCCTTATGGCCCGTGCCTGGACCGCATGGCCATATGCGGCGCCGGCTTGATTTTTCTGGGCTATATTGTCATTCCAATTTCGATTTGGCTGAAGTGGATCCAATGAAACTCGATTCCAAAATTCCGACCGGACCACTGGAGCAAAAGTGGGATCAACACAGGTTCGCCATGAAGCTGGTCAATCCGGCCAACAAGCGAAAATACGACGTCATCGTCGTCGGGACCGGATTGGCCGGGGCGTCGGCGGCGGCGAGCCTGGCGGAGCTGGGCTACAACGTGAAGGCCTTTTGTTACCAGGACAGCCCGCGCCGCGCCCACAGCATCGCGGCGCAGGGGGGAATCAACGCGGCCAAGAATTATCAGAACGACGGCGACAGCGTGCGGCGGCTGTTCTACGACACGATCAAGGGCGGGGATTTCCGGGCGCGGGAAGCCAATGTCTATCGGCTGGCGCAGGTCAGCGTCAACATCATTGATCAATGCGTGGCCCAGGGGGTGCCCTTCGCCCGGGAATACGGAGGGCTACTGGCCAACCGGTCGTTCGGCGGCGCGCAAGTCTCCCGCACCTTTTACGCGCGGGGGCAGACCGGACAGCAATTGTTGCTGGGCGCTTACCAGGCCCTGTGCCGGCAAATCGGCAAAGGCAACATCAAAATGTTTCCGCGCACCGAAATGCTCGACCTCGTGGCCATCAACGGCCACGCCAGGGGCATCATCGTGCGCGACCTGGTCAGCGGAGAAATTTCGGCCCACGCGGCGGATGCGGTCGTGCTGGCGACGGGCGGTTACAGCAATGTTTTTTACCTGTCCACCAACGCCAAGGGCTGCAATGCCACCGCCATCTGGCGGGCTTACAAAAAAGGGGCGGCCATGGCCAATCCTTGTTACACCCAGATTCATCCGACGTGCATCCCGGTCGGCGGAGATTACCAATCCAAACTGACTTTGATGTCCGAATCGCTGCGCAACGACGGGCGCGTCTGGGTGCCCAAAAAGAAGGGAGACACCCGGCCGGCGCGCGACATACCGGAGGAGGAACGGGACTATTATTTGGAACGGAAATATCCGAGCTTCGGCAACCTGGCCCCGCGCGACATCTCCTCGCGCGCGGCCAAAGAGGTGTGCGACGACGGGCGCGGCGTGGGGCCGGGCGGGCGCGGCGTTTATCTGGATTTTGCGGACGCGATCCGCAGGATCGGGGTGGCGGAGGTGCGCGAGCGCTACGGAAATCTTTTTGACATGTATGAAAAGATCACGGGCGAAAACGCCTACCATGCCCCCATGCGCATTTATCCCGCCGCCCATTACGCCATGGGCGGGTTGTGGGTGGATTACAATTTGATGAGCACCATTCCGGGAATGTTTGTGCTGGGCGAGGCCAATTTTTCCGATCACGGCGCCAACCGCCTCGGGGCCAGCGCCCTCATGCAGGGATTGGCCGACGGCTATTTTATTCTGCCTTACACCATCGGCGATTATTTCGCCGCGGCTAGACAGCCCAAGGCCCGCGCCGACCAGCCCGAATTCAAAAAGGCGATGAGCGACGTCGCCGCGCTGACCCAAAAGCTGCTCGACATCAACGGCAAGCGCACGGTCAACTCGTTTCACAAAGAGCTGGGGGCCATGCTTTGGGAGAAATGCGGCATGGCCCGGAACGAAAAGGGATTGACGGAACTGCTGCAACAAATTCCGGCGTTGCGGGAGGAATTTTGGAAAAACGTCAAAGTGGCCGGCCAAAATGAAGAGTTGAACCAGAACCTCGAACACGCCGGGCGCGTGGCGGATTTTCTGGAATTCGCCGAACTGCTTTGCCTGGACGCCTTGCAACGGCGGGAATCGTGCGGCGGCCATTTTCGCACGGAATTTCAAACCGAAGACGGCGAGGCGAAGCGGGATGATGAGAATTTCGCCTACGTGGCCGCCTGGGAATACGCCGGGCCGGGCCGGCCGCCGGTCTTGAACAAGGAACCGCTGGTCTATGAAAACGTCCACATGAGCACACGAAGTTACAAGTGAGCCTGAAATGAATCTTACCTTGAAAGTTTGGCGGCAAAAGGATGCCAGGAGCGAAGGCAGGCTCGTCAGCCACGAAGCCAGGGATGTCCTGGCGGACATGTCCTTTCTGGAAATGCTCGATGTCGTCAATGAAAAGCTCATCGCCGCGGGCCAGGAACCGATTGCGTTCGATTCCGATTGCCGGGAAGGCATCTGCGGCACTTGCTCCATGGTCATCAACGGGCGGGCGCACGGAGGTCAACGCGGCACCACGGTTTGCCAGTTGCACATGCGCCATTTCAACGATGGCGACACGATTGTCATCGAACCCTGGCGGGCGCGGCCATTCCCGGTGCTCAAAGATTTGGTCACCGACCGCAGCGCGTTCGACCGGATCATCCAGGCGGGCGGATTCGTCTCGGTCAACACCGGCGGGACGCCGGACGCCAATGGCCTGCCCATCGCCAAGACGGACGCGGACACGGCGATGGACGCGGCGGCCTGCATCGGCTGCGGGGCCTGCGTGGCGGTGTGCAAGAACGCCTCGGCCATGCTGTTCGTCTCGGCCAAGGTTTCCCATCTGGCCGCATTGCCGCAGGGCAAACCGGAACGCGAACAGCGGGTGCTCAACATGGTGCGGACCATGGACGAGGCGGGCTTCGGGGCCTGCACGGTGACAGGCTCGTGCGAGGCGGTGTGCCCGAAGGAAATTAGTCTTGACTTCATTGCCCGCATGAACCGCGAATACGGCAAGGCCATCCTGAAAAATTCGCCTCCGGCCAAAAGCGGCGGCGACTAGGAGTTTTTCTTGAAGATCGTCACCGATCCCCGCTGCACCGAATATTCCGCGCCGGGCCATCCCGAACGGCCGGAACGGATCAGCCGCACCGTCGCAGCGCTCAAGGCGCAGGGCAAGCTGAAATTGACCTGGACTGAGCCGGCGCCCGTCGAGGACGCTGTCATTCTGCGCGCGCACACCGCGCAACATCTCGCACAGCTTCAGACGCCCTTCGACTTCGACGCCGACACCCCGGCTTACCCGGACATCACGGCACAGGCGCGGCGTTCGGTGGGAGGGGCCTGGCAGGCCCTGCAATCGGCCCGCGCGGGAGAAGCCGCTTTCAGCCTGATGCGCCCGCCCGGCCATCACGCCATGCGGGAGCGGGCCATGGGTTTTTGTTACCTCAACTCCATCGCCATCGCCGCGCTCGAAGCCAGGGCCGGCGGGTGCAAACGGGTCGCGGTCTTTGATTTCGATGTGCATCACGGCAATGGCACGGAAGACATTCTGCTTGACCAACCCGGTTGCGCTTTCATCTCCACCCATCAACACCCGGCCTATCCGGGGACCGGCCTGGAAAACCGCGGGAGCAATTGTTTTAACTTCCCGGTGCCGCCGGCCGCGCCGCGCCTGGAGTATCGCGCCATTTTATCAAGGGCATTCGAGACGTTGAAAAACTTCCGGCCCGACATGGTGGCCGTTTCCGCCGGGTTCGACGCCTATCGCGGCGATCCGCTGGCCGATGGAACGCTGGAAGTGGAAGACTTTTATTGGCTGGGCGAAACGATTCGCCGGTTGGAGGTTCCGGCCTTCAGTGTTTTGGAAGGCGGCTACAGCACGGCGCTGCCGGACCTTATTTTGGCCTGGTTGTCCGGGGTGAACGGATGAAAATTCTCGTTGCCATCACGGGAGCCAGCGGCGCGATGTATGCGCAGCGCCTGCTTGACAAGCTCGACCCGCGCCAGCACGAGATCCATGTGGTGTTGAGCAACTACGCGCAAGTCGTGCTGGCCGGGGAATTGCCCGGCGGCCTGCGCCTGCCCGAGGGCGTCAAGACCCACGGCTTGAAAAGCATGAACGCGCCCTTCGCCAGCGGCTCCAACCCGCTCGATGCCATGGTCATCATCCCCTGCACGATGGGGACGCTGGGCCGCATCGCGCACGGATTCAGCGAGGACGTTTTGTTAAGGGCCGCGGACGTCACGCTGAAGGAAGGTAAAAAATTGATCCTGGTGCCGCGCGAAACTCCGTTGAGCCTGGTGCATGTCAAGAATTTCGAATTGCTCCTGCTCGCCGGGGCCACGATTCTGCCCGCCAATCCGTCCTTTTATCATAACCCAACGACCATCGAGGGCGTCATTGACACGGTGGTGGCCCGGGTGCTGGACCATCTGGGCATTCCACAGAATCTCCTCCCGCGCTGGGGGGAAGAACCGGAATGAGCGCGGAGGCCGCCATTTTTTGGGTGGCGGTTTTTGGCTCCTAATCTTAATCGTAATCTTAATCTCCAAAACGGCGCGAAATCCGTGTTGATTTAGCCATCTTTCCGGGTTAGTTTTTCTGCATGACCGTCGAAGCAATGCGCGAATTGCCCCGGAGCGAAAAGCTCAAACTGATGGAGGCGTTGTGGGAGGCATTGAGCCGCCCGGATGACCATTTCGAATCGCCGGCCTGGCATGCAAATGAACTGGCAGAAACGGAGCGACGCCTCACAGAAGGCAAAGAGGAAGTGCTGGATTGGGAAACCGCCAAAAAAGCGCTCCGCAGCAGATTTGAATGAGAGTGCGGATACTCACTTTCGCGCTCAACGACTTGGCCAAGGGGCGCGAGTTCTACTAAAAGCAGGCAGAGGGCGTCGGCAGTTATTTTTTTGATTCCCTTTTCTCGGATATTGATTCGCTCGCTCTGTACGGCGGAATCCATGCCCAAGTGTTTGGGTTCCATCGCTTATTGGCGCGCCGTTTTCCCTACGCGATTTACTATAAGAGGGACTCCGATGGCGCGGTGGTCGTTTATCGAATTCTGGACTGCAGGCAAGACCCTGCCAAAACCGCCACGGCTTTGAAAACCGGGGAATGAGCAGTTTGTGTTAGACAGAAATCAATGCCGGCAGCGTCCTGTTTGAAAGAGATGGCATCCGCGCCCAACATCGAACGCCTCTATGACGACCACGCCCCTGCCCTGTTCGCCTTTCTCCTGAACCTGCTCCGCAACGAAGCGGACACGCAGGACGTTATGCAAGGCGATTGGGTCTGGCAGTATCCCGAGGGGAATTGACCCGTTCGTCCAGGGCAGACGCATCTAAATTCTTGCCACTCATTGCATCAAGGAGGGTATGGCCCGGAGTTCAGGCTGGGGCGATAGAAGACGTTCGATTACTTTTGATTATTTTCCCTTGACATAGAGGGCCAATGAAATATGCTCCGCCCGCGTTGCGGCTTTTAACGCGGGCGGAGCATATTTTATTTGCAGCAAAGAATTCGTTCCTGTTGGGTTCTTGCGGCGGATTTCAGATGAGTCTGCTCTGCCGATCGTCTTGACCCGTTCGTCTTGACCGGCCTGCTCTTACAGGCTTGAATCTACGCTTGATGCAAGCTCTGTTCCAGCAACTGCGAAAATGGTCCGAATTCATCAAATTCCCCCATACCATCTTCGCCTTGCCCTTCGCCCTGGCCTCAATGGCCGTGGCGGCGCGCGATCATCATGGCTGGCCGGGGTGGAGGATTTTTTTGCTGATCCTGGCGGCGATGGTTTGCGCGCGGACTTGCGCCATGTCGTTTAACCGCATCGCCGACCGGGAGTTTGACCGGGCGAACCCCCGGACGGCGTCGCGGCCTTTGCCGGCCGGCCGGATTACGCTGGGGGGCGCGTGGGCGCTTTGCCTGTTGAGCGCGGCGGGCCTGGTTGCGGCAAGCTATTGGATCAACCCGGTCTGTTTTTACCTTTCGCCGGTCGCGCTTTTTTTTGTCTGCTTCTATTCGTTGACGAAACGGTTCACGGATTTTACGCATGTCTTCCTCGGCCTGGCGCTGGCGCTGGCGCCGATAGGCGCATGGCTGGCCGTGAAAGGGAATTTCCGCCTGTTCCCAACGGGCTACGGCTGGCAGACGTTGCAATACAGCGCCGTGCTGCCATTGCTGCTGGCGGGAGCTGTGGTATTCTGGCTGATCGGTTTCGACATCATATACGCCTTGCAAGATTACGAGTTTGATCAGAAACAAGGACTGCATTCGCTGGTCGTGCGTTGGGGGGTGAAAAACGCGCTGGCGGCGTCGTTCCTTTCGCACATGATTATGTGGGGCGCGCTGGCGGCGTTTGGGTTTCTGGCCGGGTTCCGGCTGGCTTATTGGGTGGGGCTGGTTTTTATTTTGGGTTGCCTGGTCATGGAACACTGGCTGGCGCGACGACGCAGTTTGAACTGGATTCATCACGCTTTCTTCCGTCTCAACGCTGTGATCAGCGTCGTGTTTCTGGTTGTGGCCCTGGTGGAAATTGTGTTTCCATTCCTTCGATTTAAACGGTGAAATTTTTCTGGCAAAACCACGAGTTGCGCGGCCTTTACGAAAAGGTCGCGGCGGGCGAACGCATTTCGGACGACGATGCGCTGCGCCTCCTGCAAAGCAAGGACCTGAACGCGCTGGGGGCCATGGCCGATCTTGTCCGGGCGCGCAAGACGGGCAATCGCGCCAGCTACATCATCAATTGCTATATCAACTATTCCAATTACTGCATCTTGAGCTGCCAGTTCTGCGCCTTTGCCCGCAAGAAGCGCGACGCGGACGGCCTGCAATACACCGTCGGGGAAATCGTGCAGAAGGCGCGCGCAGCCCTGAAGTTGGGCATCACGGAGTTGCACATCGTCGGCGGATTGCATCCCTCCCTGCCCTTCAGTTATTACACGGAGATGTTGCGCGCGCTCAAGGCGCTGGATGCGCGCCTGCAATTAAAATGTTTCACGGCCATTGAAATACTGCACCTGGGCTGGCTGGCCAAAAAAACCGTGCGCGAGACGCTGCTGGCCTTGCGCGAAGCCGGGCTGGAATCCCTGACCGGCGGCGGCGCGGAAATTTTCCGCAAGGAAGTCCGTTCGCAAATCGCCAGGGGAAAAGAATCGGCGGAGGAGTATCTGGACGTGCATCGCACCTGGCACCAACTGGGCGGGCGCAGCACTTGCACCATGCTTTACGGGCATGTCGAGTCGCTGGCCGACCGCGTGGACCATTTGCAAAAGCTGCGACATTTGCAGGATGAAACCCATGGCTTCACCGGCTTCGTTCCCCTGCCCTATCAGCCGGACAACAATCAAATCCCGGTCACGACCACGCCGAGCGGCTTTGATTCATTGCGCACCCTTGCCGTCAGCCGGATTTATTTGGACAACTTCGATCACATCACAGCCTATTGGGTGGGATTGGGTTTGAAACTGGCGCAAGTGGCTTTGAATTATGGAGCGGACGATCTGCACGGCACGATTGTGGAAGAAAACATTTTTCACATGGCCGGCGCGCGCGCGCCGCAATTGCAAACCGAAGCCCAGATGATCAAAGCCATTCGCGAAACAGGCCGCACCCCGGTGCAGCGCGATACCTTTTACCAGGCGATCAAAGTCTGGGACGACGCGCCGCCTGGCCGAAGGTGCGGCCGACCCAGGCCCGTCAAAAATTCTGGAGGACAACCTTGCCTCGGCGTGAGCCGCTGCTTTTTTTTATGCCAACGCCCGACAATGCTCCGAAACTGCGCCTGGCCCCGCCTGAAACGCCGGAGGAACTGGCGCATCGCTTCGCGCGGGAAACCCGGCCCGTTCTGCTGCAACGGGAGTGCGCGCTGGAGAACTCCCTCAGCCCATTCAGAGTCGGGTCCGTGCCTTACCTCAACGCGGCGCCTTTGACCCGCGGATTGGAAGAGCAAATCATTTTCGTGCCGCCCTCGGCCCTGGCGGAGAAGCTGCGCCGCGACGAGCTGGACGCGGCGCTGGTCAGCGTCACAGAAGTATTATTGACTGAGCGCTACGACATTCTGGACGGGATTGCCGTGGCGTCGCTGGGCGAAGTGCAAAGTGTTTTTCTGGCTCATCGCCAGCCGCTGCAGGAAATCCGCGAGATCTTTTGCGACCCAGCCTCGCTGGCCGGCCTCAACCTGCTCAAAGTGCTCCTGGCCGAACACGGATTGAAGCCGGCGCTGCAACCGCTGCCGGGTTACAAGGACGCGGCCGCATTGCCAAATGTTTTTATGATCGGCGATCCCGCCCTTGAATTCATTCGCGCGCCCCATCCGCATGAGATTTGGGACCTGGGCGCGGCCTGGTATGAATTGACCCGGCTTCCGTTCGTCTATGCGGTCTGGGCGTTGCGCCGCATTCCGAACGAGCCGTTGCGCCGCCGCTTGCGCGAAGCGAAACATTTCGGCCTGGACACGCTGGACTACATTATTTCCAGCCGGAATGAATTCGATTACGCGTTTCGCAAGGACTACCTGGAATGGCACATTCATTACCACCTGGGAACCGAGGAACGGCGCGGGATTGCCCGCTTCATCGAACTGTTGCGCAAGCATGGTTTGGGGCCGGTCCACGAACCCCGTTTCGTGCCGTAAATGGGCGCAAACTTCTTAATTCTTAATTCTTACTTGGTATGCAAACCGTCATCCTCGCCTGCCACGCCATGGCGACCCGGTTTGAGATTGTATTGCATGGTGAAAGCCCGCCACGGTTGCGGGCCGCCGGCGAAGAAGCGCTGGCCGAAGTGGAACGGATCGAGGCGCAATTGAGCATTTACCAGCCGACGAGCGAAATGGCGCGGGTCAACGCCTGCGCCGCCCGCCAACCCGTGCGGGTCACTCCGCCGGTCTTTCGCCTGCTCGAACAGGCGCGCCAACTCCATCGCGACAGCGGCGGCGCTTTTGATATTACCATCGCGCCATTGGTGCGCTGCTGGGGTTTCATGGACGGTTCCGGCTCCTGGCCCGATCCCGCGGAAGTGGCGCGAGTCCGCCGGCAAGTCGGCATGCAACACGTCATTTTGGATGAGGAAAATCTGACCGTCCGATTCGACGGCGAAGGCGTCATGCTCGATTTGGGCGCGATTGGCAAAGGCTATGCGATTGATCGGGCGGCGGAGACGTTGCGCGAAGCCGGCATTGCCAGCGCGCTGCTGCACGGGGGAACCAGCACCGTCCATGGGCTGGGCAAGCCGCCCGGGGACGACGCGTGGAAGGTGGCCATTGAATCTCCGTCCGTTGACGGCGCCACGCCGCAATTGCTGGCCACGGTGTCATTGCAAGACGAGGCGTTGTCTGTCTCGGCGGTGTGGGGAAAATGCTTTGAACACGAGGGAAAGACCTTCGGCCATGTGCTGGATCCGCGCTCCGGCCAACCCGTCTCCAACGCTGTTTTGGCGGCGGTGGTTTTGCCGTCGGCCACGGAAACTGATGCGTTATCGACCGCATTGCTCGTGGTGGGAGCGGAGGGCCATGAAAAAATCGCGCAATTGCGTCCCCGCATGCGGACGCTGGTCGTGGGCGCAAGCGCAACCCATTTTCGCGCCGACAGCAAGGGAATCGCGCTCAAAATGCGGGAAAGCATTGAAAAACCACGTGGAAACGGTTAAGTTCTGTTGCGATGCTGAATGATCGGTCATACATGCGAACAGAATATCGGCCTGCGTGGTCGATGACCAAGATTCTGTTGATCTTGGTGTTCGCCTGCTTCGTCGTGCAAAGGATTGCGGAGGGGGTCTGGGGTGCGGGCTGGGTGGACTCATGGTTCGCCCTCAGCACCCAGGGATTGAGAGACGGTCGGATTTATCAGTTGATTACCTTTCAATTCATGCACGCCGGCTGGATGCATTTGCTCGGCAACATGTTCACGCTTTATTTCATTGGCCGCGCCATGGAGGAAACGCTGGGAAGAAAGGGTCTGCTAAGGCTTTACCTGCTAAGCGGCACCTTTGGCGGGCTGCTGCAAATCATCCTGGCTTTTGCTTTCCCGTCTTATTTTGCCGGCGGCGTGGTCGGCGCTTCGGCGGGAGTGTTTGGATTGATAGCCGCTTTCGCGGCGCGCGCGCCCGATCAACCCATCACGATGTTCATCTATTTCTTCCCCGTCACAGTCCAGGCAAAGGTCCTTTTGTTCGGTGAAGCAGTCATTTCCCTCCTCGGGCTTTTGGGGCCCCTGATACGCTTCACGGCTTTCACCGGTAATATTGCCCATGCGGCGCATTTGGGGGGCATGCTCACCGGCATCTTCTACATCCGCTGGGCGGGAAGGGTGCCGCGCCCGTTCGAATTCTGGCGTCCCTTCGCCCGCCGCAACCCGCCCCCCAAACGGGAATTGGTCAGCGCCGCCCCCCGGCGCGCCTGGCGCGGCGCCAGCAGAAAGCCGGCCGAAGATTTGCCGGCCGCCGAATTTATCAGCCGCGAAGTGGATCCGATCCTGGAAAAAATTTCCGCCCAGGGCATTCACAGTTTGACCGAGCGCGAGCGGCAGATTCTGGAAGCGGCCCGCAATAAAATGGCCAAACGCTGACCTTTCCGATTGCGGATGATTCCTCCAGGACGCACTATCATGCCAAAGATGAATCGCCCACCAACATGATTCAGCGATATTCGCGGGCCGAAATGAGGGACATCTGGACCGAGCAGCGCAAGCTCGAACTCTGGCTGCAAATTGAATTGCTGGCCGCCGAGGCGCTGGTCGCGGAGGGCATCGTGCCCGAAAGGGATTTCGCACAAATGAAGGCCAAAGCCGCCTTCAACATGGATCGTTGCAAAGAACTGGAGAAGACCCTCAACCACGACGTCATCGCCTTCACCACCAACGTCGCGGAAAACATCGGCGCGCCCGCCGGCCGCTGGCTCCATTTTGGACTGACCAGCAGCGACATCACCGACACGGCTTTTGCGGTGCAAATGGCGCAATCGGCCGGCGTGCTCATCGGCGATGTCAAAGCCTTGCGCGAGGTCATTGCCCGCAAAGCGCGCCAGCATCAATTTACTCCGATGATTGGGCGCAGCCACGGCATTCACGCCGAACCGACCACGTTCGGTTTGAAAATGGCGCTCATGCACGATGAGTTCACCCGCGCCTTGCGGCGGCTGGAAGCGGTCCGGGAAACCGTCGCGGTCGGAAAGCTTTCCGGGGCGGTCGGAACCAGCGCGCATCTGTCGCCGCGGGTGGAGGAGTATGTTTGCCGGAAACTGGGCCTTCGGCCCGCGCCCATCGCCACGCAGGTGGTGGCCCGGGATTTGCACGCTGAGTTTATCTGCGTCCTGGCCTTGATCGGGGCCGGCATCGAACGTTGGGCCACTGAATTCCGCCACTTGCAACGCACGGAAGTTTTGGAAGCGGAAGAATTTTTCGGGGAGGGGCAAAAGGGTTCCAGCGCCATGCCGCACAAGCGCAACCCGATCACCGCCGAACGCCTGACCGGGCTGGCCCGCGTGCTGCGCGGCAACGCGGTGGCGGCGCTGGAGAATGTGGCCCTCTGGCACGAACGCGATATCAGCCACAGCTCGGTGGAACGAATCATTTTTCCCGACTCCTGTACGTTGCTGGATTACATGCTGGCGACCCTCAAGAAACTGACCGACGGCCTGATCATCTATCCTGAGAACATGAAGCGGAACCTGGCGCTCTCCCTCGGCATGTGGAATTCCCAAACCGTCTTGCTGGCCCTGATCAAGAAGGGCCTGACCCGCGAAGCCGCCTACGAGTTGACCCAGCGCAACGCCATGCAGACCTGGCAGGCCAAACACGCCGGGCGGGACGAGGCGGATTTTCTGGCGCAACTCCAGCGCGATCCTGAGGTGAAAAAACATTTTGCCGCGGGCGAACTGGAAAAACTCTGCTCGCTGGATTTCCATTTGCAGAATGTGAAAGCCACATTTGAGAAAGTTTTTGGCCCCGAAAAACCCTGAAACGGATGAAAATTCTTCTCATCAGTCCGCAAACGCCAGACACCTTCTGGAGTTTCAAGCATGTGCTGCGTTTCGTTTCCAAGCAGGCCTCCTTCCCGCCTCTGGGTTTGCTCACGGTGGCGGCCATGCTGCCCCAGGATTGGGAATTGCGGCTCGTGGACATGAACGTCGAGCGGCTCAAGGACGCCGATTTGCGCTGGGCGGACTTCGTCATGATCAGCGCGATGATCGTCCACAAGGATTCGGTGCGGAACATCGTGGCCCGATCCATTGCCAACGGCAAACCCGTCATCGCTGGCGGGCCGTTGTTCACCACCGGACATGAGGCCTTTCCTGATATTCAACATTTCGTTCTCGGTGAAGCCGAGGAAATCATGCCCCAAGTCGTCCGGGACCTGCGCCACAATTGCCTGCAACACATCTACCAAGCGACACGCTGGCCGGACCTCGTGCAAACGCCCGTTCCGCGCTGGGATTTGATTGACCCGCGGCATTATGTGACGATGTCGGTGCAGTTTTCACGCGGCTGCCCCTTCAATTGCGAGTTCTGCGACATCATCGTCATGAACGGCCGTGTGCCTCGAACCAAGTCGCCGCGGCAGTTGATCACCGAACTGGAAGCGCTCCGCGTTCGCGGCTGGAAGGAAATGGTCTTCATCGTGGACGACAATTTCATAGGCGACAAACGAAGCACCCGCGCCTTGCTGCGCCAAATGGTGGCATGGCGCCGGCGCACGCGGGCCAAAATGGGATTCCTGACCGAAGCATCCGTCAACCTCGCGGACGACGCGGAGCTGTGCGCGTTGATGGTTCAAGCCGGTTTCACGAAAGTGTTTGTCGGCATCGAAACGCCGTCGGTGGAATCGCTGGAGGAATGCCGCAAGCTCCAGAATCGCGGGCGCGATCTTGTCGAAGCCGTGCGCCTGTTGCAACAACGCGGGCTGGAAGTCATGGGCGGATTTATCGTGGGCTTCGATAGCGACAAGACGGACATCTTCAAGCGCCAGTTCGACTTCATCCAGCGCTCCGGCGTCGTGACGGCGATGGTCGGCTTGCTCACCGCGCTGCCGCAAACGCGCCTCTACAATCGCCTCAAGACCGAGGGCCGGCTCGAATCGGAAACCAGCGGCAACAACGTCAATTCCGCCCTGAACTTCAAGCCCAGGCTCAATCGTGAATTCCTCCAATCCGGCTACCGCGATCTGATGAAAAAACTCTACGAGCCCAAGGCCTATTACCAGCGCGTCCGCACCTTCTTCCAAAACCACAAGAACACCGCGCCGGCTCCGCGGCGGCTGTCGCGCGCGGATTTCCTGGCCTTCATAAAATCCTTCTGGCTGCTGGGCATCTGGTATCGCGGGCGCGTGGCCTACTGGCGATTTTTCTGGGGCACACTCTTGCGCCGGCCCCGTCATTTCCGTCGCGCCATTGAGTTCGCCATACTCGGCTATCACTTCCGCCGCATCGCCCGGGAATGTTAGATAAGTTGCGCCAGGGGGTCGCTGTCTAATCGTTTAATGGGCCTACGTAATACGACGCAATCACGCTCCGGCACGCTTCTTCCGATGGCTGACGGGTCCGCGGCGCCAGCGCCTTGCCGCCCACGCTCGCCATTTGCCTCTTTCTCCCTGGAACCGGCCCCCGCTCTCCCCTGGCCGCCTCCCCGGTTCTCCGCTGTTTCATCACGTCCCTCCCCGTTGCGGAGCCGCATGGCAATGGACCGGCCGGCTTGGGTGCTGTCAATAATGGCGTGCTCATGGCCTACCCGTAGCTTTTCCTTTGCCGCCGTGCTCTCCACATATTGCGAAAAACACCGTCTTTTTTGGCGGCCATATTTTGTCCAAGCAAGCGCATATAAAGACCATGACCAGGAAATGACTAAGGTCCAAGCACGAATGACCAATCAATGACGAAGCAGCAATGACGAAGTTTCCAAGTTTCGTCATTCGGTCATTTGGGCATTGATGGGTCATTAGGATTTCGTCATTGGACATTTCCCCCCCCCATGCTCCCAAAGTGGAGTTGACCAGCCGGAGCCTTCAGCGTATATATCAGCGCAACAAGTGCAAAGCATCCGCCAGGAACCGGCAGGACGCCGATCCGGCGCGGAATGACCGTTTTGCCAGAAAGCTTTCTATGTCAAACATGGATCAAACCGAGGTTTTGGTAACCGGAGCGGGCCCGGTGGGAATGCTGACCGCCCTGCTTCTGACGCAGAACGGGATTAAAACGCGGATCATTGACCAGGAGTCCCGCACGGCCGGACACAGTTATTCCTGCGCGCTTCATCCCCGATCCATCCAACTGCTGCACCAGGCGGGCATCGCCGCCGACGCCATCGAATTTGGCCGCCGCATTGACTCCGTGGGCTTTTATGAAGGAAGCGAGCGGCGCGCCGAAGTAAAGCTTTCCGAACTCCCCGCCGAATTTCCCTTCGCGCTGGTGTTGGAGCAGAGCGCCCTGGAAAATTTGCTCGAGCAAAGGCTTCGGCAGGCCGAGGTCAGAATCAACTGGGACCACAGGCTGGCCAATTTGGAAATGGATGACCGGGGAGCCGCGGCGACCATCGAGAAATTAGGCATGACAGGGAAAGGCTATGGCGTGCCGGGCCTCGAATCAGGGGTGAAAGATAATTTGCAGGCGCGGGCGGAGTTTATCGTCGGCGCTGACGGAGCAAACTCGCTGGTGCGGACGCGGCTGGGCATTCCATTCGAGCGCGCGGGCGCCCCTCAACACTTTGCCGTATATGAAGTCGAAGCCGGCGGCGTGTGCGGCCACGAAGCCAGGGTTGTCCTGGACGACGCCACGGCCAATGTCCTCTGGCCCTTGTCGGATACACGATGCCGATGGAGCCTTCAACTCAATCCGGATGAAGAGAGCGGCGATTTTCCAGGGAAAGAGCGGGACCGGATGGTGGTAGTCGAGCGGCCCGGTGAGCAAGACGGCCTGCACCAGTTGCGCCGGTTGTTGAACGGCCGCGCGCCTTGGTTCCAGAGCCAGATCCAGGAGATCGTCTGGACCGCCGATGTGCAATTTGAACCCCGGCTGGCCCGCCAATTCGGCCAAAACCTCTGCTGGCTGGCCGGCGACGCCGCGCACCAGACCGGACCCGTCGGCATGCAGAGCATGAACATCGGGTTCCGGGAGGCGGCGGACTTGGTGGACGTGCTCACGCAGATCCTGCGCAAAGGCGCATCCAGAGATTTGCTGAAACGTTATGATCGCGCGCATTGGGGCGAGTGGTCGCAGTTATTGGGCCTCAAGACGGGAGCGACATCCACGGACAAAGCCGCGGAGTGGGCGCGGCGGCGGGCCGCCCGGATTGTGGGCAGCATTCCGGCGTCGGGCGCTGATCTAACCTCTCTGCTCAAACAACTGGGAATTGATTTGGTTTTTGCCTCCCCATCCTAATCCTAATCTTAATCCTAATCCTAATCTTCTTCAATTCGGATTAAGATTAAAATTAAGATTAAGAGCAGTTACCTGGCGGATATAGCCGATCCCGGCGCGTTGTGCTTTAACGCGAGATCACCCACGATTGCGGCAGCGTGGGGCAGTGTCACCCAGTCCGTATTGATGACCAAATGATACTGTAGTGGATCGTCAATGTCTTTGCCGAAGTACCGTTTCAGATAGCGGCGCCGGCCTCCATCTTCCCGCTCGATGCGCGCCAGCGCATCCTTCTCATTCAACTTGTCGAAGACCTGCATGTGGGCGACGCACCGTTCCACCGAACCGACCAGGCGCACGTGCAAGGCCCACGGCAACCGCGCGGTAATGATATTGGCGCCGCGTCCCAGAATAATCACATTGCCCAATTCGGCCAGGCGCAAAATGGTTTCCGATGTCTGCCGCACCAATGTCTCCGTTGGCGGATGCAGGCTGAACAAATCCTCGATTATATCGTGCATTTGCGAAACCCGGTCCTCCGGCATGAAAGCCGCCAGACGGGAGGGCAAGTGATGGTCCTGCAAAACCGCTTCCATCAGAGTGCGGTCAAAAATCGTCCACGGTACTGCGCTATGGGGAAGGTGGGACTGGAGCCAGGCCGCCAATGCTTCGGCAAAAACATGGGCGCCACATCCCGATTGCCGGGAAACGGTGACACATTTGACAAAGCCAGCGTCGCCGACGCGAGATGGTTTTGGCGCCTGCAATTGACAATTGATGAAGGAAAAACAGCGATCAAGGCCAAAGTTCGTGTTCATAAGTCACCTCGAGATTCCGGTTCTGATGAGAACGCCCATTTGTATGCCGGATGTTTGTTCTCATATAGTAATTTACTCGAAGCCCGCTGAAAAACAATCCCGGATTTTGGAAAAGTGCAGGACAGAATTTTTCGCGGGGGGGATGGTTCCAGTGGTTGCAGAGCGACGGCGGAAATTAGCCAGACACGGAGTGTCTGGCGAACGCCGCGCAATGATTTCGTCCTGCCGCCGTCGCGCCGTAGCGGCGCTTTGGCGCGCCGCGAAGGCGGAAAGGGACGAAGGGCCTTTCGCCAGACGCCTGGCGGGCGGGGCGATAAATTTGGCCTTTTTTCGCCCAAAACCGCCCAAAATCCAAAGAATTATCCGCTTTTCCAAAAACTTATCCGTTGCGCAAACCGCGCCATTCGTGATGAAATAGAACGTATGTTAACCAACACGCCAAGCCAGTTGGCGCGAGCAGTTTGCCGCGGGCGAGTCCTGCGGCGCATGGGGAGATTGCGCGTGTTGCCCCCCGCCTCAGACAAACAGCAGTCAATATGCATCGAAACCAACCATTAGATAATTAAGGAGATCATATTATGAAGAAGCTCAACACCATGATCGAAGACGGACTCTTAACCCCCCTGTCGGACCCCGTTCCCCGTGGCCGCCAAAGGCAATTCCCTATCAGCGTTATTGTCGCGTGCTGCGCCGCGCTGTTCCTCCGGCCGGCCGCCTCTCTCGCCATCGGGGACAGCATGTCCCGAAGTGGTCCGACGGTAGCCAGCATTGTCTTTACAGCAACGCCTGTTAACCATGGAGGAGTTTCCGCAAGCGGCGCATTCACTCAAATTTACGCCGCTTCGGAGGTGAACACGACAATTGATGATAACGACGCGGTGCCGCCAGCAGCGCCCTACGTTGCGGCCGGCTCCTACGCAACAACGCAGACGAGTGTCACTGGCGTCAAGTTCATCCCGGAATCCAAGGTAGCGGCTAACATCACTATTATGAACGCTGGACCGCCGGTTAAATTAGGCTGGAACACGGTGGCCGCTGCCTATGGAATTGACGTAACAGGACCAACCGGGGGAACTCGCGAAACGGCATATGCGCATTGGCATGTGCTCGACCCGTTGTCCGTTTCGGGTCTGGCGGCAGGGGACACCATCGGCGTGGCTTTTTCACCGGCCAGCGGCATGGGCATGATCTTCCCTGATGCGAACCCGAATGCCAGTTACTCATCCACCTTCTCGGCCTCTGCGCAGACTGACGTCCCCGGCCTCTCATCACTCTTTTCGCTGTCAATCCAAATGAGCAGCGCCACACCAGGTAACGTGGGGGTCAGCTTCACCAGCAACCCCCTCCTCGGCCTGAACGATGCCGCGATCACATCCGAGCTGGTCAGTGGATTCCAATATGACAGTACGACCGGAGACTACTCGTTCGATCCCACCGGCCAGGAAATAGACGCCACCATGACAGTCCCCGCGGGCGTCTCCGTAGTCAACGTCACCTCCGGCATGGGGGACGAACTTGACGCCTCCGTCGTCCCCGAACCCTCCACCGTTGCCCTGCTCGGCATCGGTGCAGTCAGTCTGCTGGCCCGCGAGTGGCGGCGGCGAACGGCAAAATCGTAAAGCGGTCTAAAGTAGTCGATTCTAACATAAACTGGCCGGTTCTAACAATTGACAATCCTTGTCGGCCTGGTTGGTTTTCTAAAGGGGTCGTGTGCTGGAATTGGCCGCTTGAAAGTCCTCTTTCTCCCTTTCCCCCATAAATTCGCGAATCAATTTTTCGAGGAAATCCAGCCACAGCGGATGCTCATTCAAGCAAGGAACCAGGTGAAAGTCCGTGCCACCGGCGTCCAGGAAGATTTTCCGGCCGCGCATCCCCATTTCTTCCAGGGTTTCCAGGCAGTCCGACACGAAGGAGGGGCAGATGACCAGCAGCTTCCTGGTCCCGGCCCTGGCCAATCCTTCAATGACCCAATCCGTATAGGGTTTGAGCCACGGCTCGCGTCCCAATCGGGATTGAAAGGCGACCGAATACTTGGATTTTGGAATCGAGGCCATCCGCACAAAGGCTTCCACCGTTTTGAAACATTGCGCGCGATAGCAGGTGCTCAGGACAGGACTGTCGCCCTCGCAGCAATCCCGCGACCTCAGGCAATGGCGGCCCGTCGGATCGGCCTTGCGCAAATGTCTCTCGGGTATGCCGTGAAAACTGAACAGCAAATGGTCGTAGTCTCGATTGAGATACTCGGACGCTGTTGCCGTCATGGCCCGGATGTAATCCGGATGATCGTAGTACGGCGGCACGACCGTGAGCGACAGGCGCGGCGCGACTTCAGCCATGACTTCCCGCACCCGCTCGACGGCCGTTTCATAACTGGACATGGCGTAGTGCGGAAAAAGCGGGATGAGCAGCACCTCGTGGATGCCTTCGTCGCGCAACTTGCCGATGGCATCCGGGATGGACGGATTGCGATAACGCATCGCCAGTTCCACCCTCACGCTGGCGCGCTCTTGCAGCGCCTTTCGCACCTTCCGGCTGGTCGCCACCAGGGGCGAGCCTTCGGGCGTCCAGATTTTCTCGTAGGCCTCAGCCGATAGCGCCGGGCGCCTGGGCAAAATGGTGAGATGAACGATGCACCAGCGCACGGGATACGGCGCATCCAGAACACGGCCATCCATGAGAAATTCACCCAGATAGGTCCGCACATCTTCGACCGACGCGGAATCAGGCGACCCCAGATTCACCAGAAGAACAGCTTTCGTGCTCACGCGGAAACGGGGTGTTGCAGGGTGTTGCGGCGACCTTGCTCCAAGCTCAAAAATGTCTCGATTCTCCCCGCCACCTTGTGGCCGGAGACAATGGAATCACCCAGCGAAACTCCGTCGCGGGCGTGTCCGGCCACAAACAGGCCCGGCGCCTTCGCTTCCATGTCATTCATCAACTGCGCGGAATTTTCCGAAGCCCAGATTGTATTGTGGAATGGCCTGGCGATAAACGGCGACGTGCTGAAATGTTGGCCGGCCCCGGACTCCCAATATCGTTCCCAAGTCTTTGACTGCGATTTCTGTCAACACTTCCGGCGTGCCCAGGGGCAGGAGCGGTTGGCGCGCGCCGCCGATGTAACAGGTAATGGCCACTTCGCCTTCCGGGGCGCGATTGGGAAAGAGCGACGACGAGAAGAGCGCGCCCAGGATGTTAAACCCTTCCTTTTCCGGAATCAGCATGCCAAATCCATCCAGCGGATGCGCCACATCGGCGCGGCGAAAGCCCAGCACGACCGAGGCCACGGGCGGATAATAGACTTCGGCCAACGACGAAACCTCGAGCGCTGGAGTGGTGATGATCTCCAGGGAAGCCATTTTGTGGCTCGGCAGGGCGAGGAGAACCGCGCCGCACTCCACCGGGCCGCCGTGTTCCAATTCGATCCACCAGCCCTCCTCCATGCGCCGCAAACAACGAATGGGCGCGGCGGTTTGAATGTCTCCCTCCAGACGGGATTGCAGCGCATCAATCAGCACCTGCAAGCCGTCATCGAACGAAAACTTCTTCGCGTCCTGTTTGGAAACCTCCCCGCTGCGTTTGCGCGCGCGCGCCCCCAGAATTTGCCCCAAAAAGAGCGAACGATAGCGTTGCTCCAGCGCGTGGAGTTTCGGAAAGGCCTGCGACACGGAAAGCAGTTGCGGCCTGCCGGCGTAAATCCCGGCCACCAAGGGATCAATGGCGTAGTCAAGAAATTCCTGGCCGAGCCGCCGCTGCACGAATTGGGCAACCGACTCTTCCAAACCGTCCGGCGCCCTCCCGATGAACGGCTCGGCCAAAACGCGCAGCTTGGCCGGGAGCGAAAACAGGGGCGTCGTCAGAAAACCTCCCGCGGAATTTGGAATGACCACCGGCTTTTTGTTCCGCACCACGTAGCGCTTTTCCGCCGATGCATTGGAATAAACCCGCCGCGATTCCAACCCCAACTCGCGCACCACATCGGATATGACCGGCGATGTCTCCAGGATGCTGTTGGGACCAAATTCGGCCAGATACCCGTCGCGGCGCGCGGATTGGATCACGCCGCCCACGCGATCGGCGGCTTCAAACAGGCGCACGGGGATGTCGCGCTGCTTGAGACAGAAGGCGGTGGTCAGCCCGGTAATGCCGCCTCCGACGATGGCAACAGGTTTCATATCGTTTTGGAAAAGCGTCGTTCCTTGGCCGCCGGAAGATACCGATCAAAGCGCATGGCAATGTTGCGGATGAAAAGCCGGCCCGCGTCGCTGACCACCAGGCCGTTGGCCTCGCGCCGCAACAGGCCGTCCTTTTCAAGGTCCGTCATGGAATCCAGTTCGGCCTTAAAATAGCGGGCAAAGTCCATCCCCAGGTCCTGTGAAAGTCCGGCGTAGTCCAGACTCATGTCGCACATCAGCCGCATGATCGTATGGCGGCGAATCTTGTCGTCCCCGCTCAAAACGTAGCCTTTGGCAAACGGCTCCCCGCCGGATTCCAGGGCCTCGTAGTATCCGGCCAAATCCTTGATGTTTTGCCAATAGACCCCGTCGGCCTGCGAAATGGCCGACATCCCGAAACCATAAATGTCCGCCCCGCCTTTGGTGCTGTATCCCTGGAAATTTCGCTGCAATGTTTTCTGGCGTTGCGCCACCGCCAGTTCATCCGTCGGCCGCGCGAAGTGATCCATGCCGATGTAGGTGTAGCGGTCGTTTTGTGTCAGCTTCTCGATGACGAGTTTTAAAATGCTCAGCTTGGTTTCCGCGCTGGGCAAGGCCTGCTCCAGTATCTTTTGCGCCGGCTTCATCCACGGCACGTGCGCATAACTGAAAACCGCCAGCCGGTCGGGCCCAAGCTTTATGATTTCGTCCAGTGTTTCCTCGAAGGATTCGACCGTCTGGTAAGGCAAACCGTATATCAAATCCAGGTTGATGGATTGAAAACCCGCGGCCCGCGCCCACTCCATGGCTTGCTCGGTTTGCTCGCGCGGCTGTATCCGATGCATGGCCGTTTGCACCGTCAGATTGAAATCCTGCACGCCAATCGAAGCCCGGTTGAATCCCACCTCCCGCAAGGCGGCGAAGTGATCGCGCGTCAGCCGGCGCGGATCAATCTCCACTCCCGCTTCCATCCCGGGCCCCAGATTGAAATGCTTGCGGATGGACTGGCCCAGAACGCGAATTTCATCGGGCGACAGAAACGTCGGCGTGCCGCCGCCCCAATGCAATTGCACCACCTGGCGCTGCGGATTGATGCGGGCGCTCATCCGTTCCATTTCCCTGTCCAGGTATTGCAGGTAGATCGCTCCTTTTTCCCGTTGCGTCGTGATGACGGTCGTGCAGCCGCAATACCAGCAGAGCGACTCGCAAAACGGAATGTGGAAATAGAGGGAGAGGCCGCGCCCGGACGACTGCGCCTGGGAAATCTTCGCCGCCACCTCCGGCCAGGTCACTTGATCGGTAAACTGCGGGGCGGGTGGATAGGAGGTGTAACGCGGCCCCGGCACGTTGTACTTTTCAATCAACTCGAGATCAACGTTCAGTTCGCTCATACGAAGTTTTGCACGGTGCTGACCAGTGCTTCGAGGTTTTCCATTTTGGCGTCGGGCGGCACGCCGTGGCCGAGATTGAATATGTATCCGTCCCGACCGCGCATCAATTCGAGCAGGCGGCTGGTTTGCGCCGCCACCAGCCGCGGTTCCGCGCTGGCCAGCAGTTCGGGAGCCAGATTGCCCTGCATGGCGACGCGCGCGGGCAGTTGTTGCTTCGCCTCGGCCAGGTCAATTTCGTGATCTATTCCAATGGCTTGCGCCCCAGTCTGGATCAGTGATTTCCAACTGCGGGCGCCTTTGGAATAAACAATCACCGGAACCTGTCCATTGAGGGCGGAAACAATCGTTCGCATCCACTGGCCCGAAGCCTCCTCGAAATCCTCCAACGGCAACAGCCCGCCCAGGCTGTCAAATATCTGGATCGCATCCACGCCGGCCGTGATTTGCATCTGTAGAAATTCGATCACCGCCAGCGTCAATTCCTCTGACAGCGAATCAAACAGCGCCCGGTCGCGTCGAAACAGTTGCAAAGCTCTGGTCTGGGCGCGCGCGCTGCCGCCTTCGAGCATGAAGTTGGCCAGCGTCCAGGGTGAACCGGCAAAGCCCAGCAACGCCGTGCCGGGGCCCAGCTCCGATTTGACACACCGGATTGCCCCGGCCACGTATTGCAGGCGATCAGCTGATTGCCCGGGTATTGAGCCGTCGAACATCATTGCGGTCCCGCACCACGTAATCCATTTCGACCCCTCCACCGTCACGGAAGTTGAAGCCCTGGCCCAACGCTTCCGGCACCACAAGAATGTCACTAAAAAGAATGGCGGCGTCGAAATGAAACCGCCGCACCGGTTGCAACGTCACTTCCGCGGCCAGTTCCGGGATTTGGATCAGTTGACGGAAGGAGTATTTCTCCTTGAGCGCGCGGTACTCTGGAAGGCAACGCCCGGCCTGGCGCATCAGCCAGACTGGCGGACGGTCCACCGGCGAACATTCCAAGGCGCGCAGCATCCGTTGCCGGCGCGTGACTTCCGTCCCCGTCGGTTCCAAAGGCGCAACCCCACACGCCTTCCACTTTGTTTCATCCGCCAGTAAATCCTGCATGACAACAAAGTAGAGTCTAACGCCAAACCAAGCTTCACTTCAATTGGCAAACTATGGACATTTCTTGCGCATGGATACCGCCATTTATGGCCAGTCCCCCCGGTGGGGCAACTCCGTCGAGCCGTGACTCTGCTTTTCACTTCTTAATTCTGCCTTCTTAATTCTTACTTTTCAAAAGGGGTGCAAGCACTCTGGCAAAAATTTCCGCCTGGCGCGTGAAACCCAGGTCGGTCGCATGCGAGCCGTCCACACTGCCCTCGCCGTCGTCGCCATAGAGATGTTCGCCGGGAATGTAGTAGAGGTCTTTGACGCCGGATTTTCCCAGCCGTTCGTAGGCCGCTTTCAATGCCGCCCGATCAGGCAGATGGTAGTATTCCATGCGGCCGGAGATGAGAAAGGAATCCTGCATGGTGCGGTCTTCCACCAGCACGATCGGCGTGTTCGGATGTGCGGCGCGCAGTTTGTGGACAAAAGGTTCCACGCGCTCCTTGATTTCATCGGCGACCAGGTTGGGCAGACAGTCGAGGATGTAAATGGACGGATCCAGTTCGGCGAGCAGGCCGGCCATTTCCGGTTCCATTTTCCCATTCCCGGAAAAACCCAGATTGATGGTCGGCCAATTAAAGCGCCGTCCCAAAATGGCGCTGTGGACCATGCCGGGGCGCGAAGCGGAAAGTCCCTGCAAAATGGAGGTGCCGTAAAACACAATCGGTTTGCGCTCGCCCGGCCCCCAGGACCGGCCTTCTCCAGGGTCGCGCCCGGCGGCAGGCCCAGTTCAACAAATTGCGTGCCGTTATACAGCGGCAGGTAAAGGAGATACTCGCGTTTTCCCGGCATGAGGTCTTTCACCAGCACGATCTGGTTGGTTTGATTTTCCGGCGCGCCCACGGCCAGCCAGCGCCAGCCCGTCTCCATCTTCACATACAAATCCAGTCCGCTCTTGCCGATGGCCGTCATATTCGGCAGATAGAGCCAGTGGTCGGTCAGCGCCCAGCGGGCGCGGATCGTGGTCGCGTCCGTCACGAACCGGGCGCAAAGGCCGGCGGAATTGCGGCTCAAATCCCACACCGGTTTGCGCACGACCCCCTCGGCCCTGGCCGGCAAACGATCATAGAAATCCTTGGTGTCATTCCAGCCGCGCCCTTCCACATCGAGCTGCCGGAGATCGAACCAAAGATTGCTCCCTCCCGTGCGGATTGGAGCGAGACGGAAATTCGTTGTTTGGGCCACGGCCAACACAGCCGGCAAAAAAAAGGAAAGCCCAAGAACCAAAGACTGAAAATGCAGCGTGCCGGGCATGGCGCCTTCTTAATTCTTGCTTCTTGTTTTCTCCCGCGAGCGCAAGGCCAGCGCGTCCATCGTTCGTTGCAAAATCTCTGGCGCCGTTCCTTCGGCGGATATGGTCAGCAACACGTCGCGCTGGCGGTAGTAGTCAATCAGCGGTTCGGTGCTGCGGTGATAAGCTTCCATTCGGACGCGGACGGCTTCGGGACGATCATCCTCGCGTTGAAGGAGCTTGCCCCCGCACTGAGGGCAAATTCCCGGCGATGGCAGTTTGTCGGTCACATGAGAAATGGCTTTGCAACTGGAGCAAACACGCCGTCCCGCCAGCCGCTCGACGATCTTATCAATGGGCAACTCGTAATTGATGACCGCGGTCAGGGGCAAATCTTCCGCTTTGAGCAATCGTTCCAAGGCCTCCGCCTGGGCCACCGTGCGCGGAAAGCCGTCGAGCAGGTACCCGCCGACGCAGCGCAGGCAACGAATCCGTTCGCAAACCAGCGCCAGCACCGTTTCATCGGGTACCAATTCGCCGCGCGCCATGTAACCGAGCGCGCTCTTGATGGCGGGGGTCTGTTCCCCTGGCGGCAAACTTTTGGCGGCGCGGAAGATGTCGCCGGTGGAAAGATGACATGCGCCGGACCATTGGTGCAGCAGTTCGGCTTGGGTGCCCTTGCCCACGCCGGGCGCGCCCAGCAAGACCAGGCGGCACAGTTCTTTGGGCGCGACGGGCCCGGGGGCGCAACTGGCGTTGCCGCCGATCAGCCATGCGGCGCGATCGCCGACATGGAAATTGGTTATGGGGATGGTGATATTTGAGCGGTCGTTTTTTCTTTTCATAGAAATGGAGATCGGGCTTTGGGGTTGCGGCGGTGATCCGTTTGCGGGCCGGGCATCCAGTGGATGTTCCTCGGCCTGCCACTCCCCAGAAACCCGGCCATCCACGCAGGCGCGGTTCAATGGATAGACGTCAGGATCAAAAATGACGTCATAGAAATGCCAGACCAATATGGCCAGGCACGCCAGAACGGCTTCGTAATAATGAACGGTCGTGGCGACATCAATGGACCAGCGGGGAAGCCAGTGGGTGGTGCCGAGCTTGAACCAGATCATCAAACCCGTCACGCCCATGATGATGGTTCCCCAAACCACCGCCCAGTATTCCATTTTTTCCGCATAGCCAAACCGTCCGAATTTTGGCTTTGTCTTCGCCAATCCGGTCAAATAGCGGGCATTGGCCGCCACGTCGCGGGCATCTTTTGCGTTGGGAATCATATCCTTTATCAGACTCCGGCCTTGCCGTGTGGCCAGAACATAACCGACATGATACGCTCCTGTCAGCAACAAAACGACGCCGGCGATGCGATGCCCCCAGCGGCGGATGCCTTCGTTTGATCCCAAAAGGACCGCGACCCAGGAATCGGGAAATTTCAACGCAAAACCGGTCAACGCCAGAACAATAAAGCTCAACGCCAAAACGAAATGTTGCGCGCGCTGGGAATAATCCATGCGCAAAACGGTGCGGCCTTCGCGGCGCGCCCGCGCGGCGGCTTTGCGCCCGAACATCAACGCGTTGTGCGCCGCCATCAGCCCGATCACGGTGAAAATCAGCCCCAGGTACAATTTGCGCACCCACCAATTGATCCGTTCTCCCAGGTTGCCCCCGGCTTCGGCGGCCTCGACATCAACGTGGATTTTGCCTTGCGCGAAATTGGCGCTGGCGCCGGGATGGCATTGGCCGCAGGTGGCCGTCAGATTGGTTCTGTAAATGGTCGAGCGCGGGTCCGTGGAGGGAAGAATTCTATGCACGCCGTGGCAACTGGCGCAATTGGCCGCTCGCGTCGAACCGTACTGCGCCGCCAGCCCGTGGTAGCTGGCGAAGAACGTCTTCACCCGATCGGCCGGCAGGTTATACTTGGTATTCAGCCGCTCCGATGCGTGGCACTTGCTGCAAATGTCCTGTGAAATCGCCAGTGACGAACTGTTTTTGAGCGCCCGGATATTGTGTTCCGAATGGCAACCGGTGCAAGTGGGAGCGTCCCGGCGTCCGGCGGCCAGCGCCTGGCCGTGAACACTTTCGATGACATCGCGGGACTCTTGTTCGTGGCATTGGCCGCAGGTCTTGGCCAGATTGGCAGGATGGAGCGGCGAAGCGGGCAAGGCCGCGGCCAGGATACCGTGGGTGCCGTGGCAATCAATGCACTGCGGAGCGGCATGCGCGCCGCTGTGGACGTGCTTGATGCGGGCATCGCCATGGACACTCATTCCGTACGAGAGCGATTGTTCCTCATGGCAGCGCGAGCAGTTGACCGGCTGCGCCGCAACGTTGTCGTCAGGATGTTTGGCCGTCAGATCGCCATGGCAACTGGCGCAGGAAGTCTTTCGATGCGCCGAACCGGCAACGACCGCGGCATCCGCAAACAACGAGCGGACCACTCCAGCCGCGTTGGTGGCGGTCAATGTTTTATCGCCATGACACTCCAGACAATCGCCATTTTTGATTTCGGCAGCCGTCAAGACTGCCGTCCCCAAGAGCCAGGCGGCCAGGGTTAAAATCAAGCGAATACCCATGTTTAAAGCGTGGCCCCGGGCGCGGCAAACCGCTCGTCATTGGTTGGCCTTTGCTTTACAAATTTTGTGCGGTCTTTGCTTCCTGTTCAAGCGCCGTCATCTCCGCCAGGGAGGGCGGACTCGTCGCGCCAAAGCCGCTTCGGCGACGGCGGATCTTCGGAAACGAAAATATGCGATTGCGCGGGACTCGTTCATGACCTGTTCACGAACCCTCTTGCCAAAATGAGTGGCCGCAGTTAGTTTGACACCATGAGCTTGATCATCGAGCAGTCGCAGCCCGTGCCCTTGGTTTCAGGCGCGGACGGCGTTATCCGAGTGGCGGGCACGCGTGTCACACTCGACACGGTCGCGCACGCCTTCGAGCGTGGGGCGACGGCTGAGGAAATTGTCCAGCAATATCCGGCCCTGCCGCTCGCGGATGTTTATTCGGTGCTCGGCTATTTGTTGCGCCATCAAACCGAAGTGGCCGCCTACCTTGCCACGCGCATGCAGAGCCGCGAGACCGTGCGCAAGGAGAACGAGCGACGATTCGCCCCGCAAGGAATCCGCGCGCGCCTGCTGAAACGCCGCCGCCCGGCGAACCGGGAATCCTATATCAGCCCCTTTCCACTGCCATCGAAGACCTGCTCCTGATTGCAGAGTGCGGCGAACCGGGCGATTTTGACGGACAAGTTCTCTACCTCCCGCTCCGCTGAAAATTTGTGGAATGCATCGACGGGCGTTTTTCATAACTTCAGCCTTTCCTCAGTCCGCCATAGCCGCTTCGGCGACGGCGGAAGCCTTTCCTACCCTCCTCCTCTTCGGAAATAAAAATATCCGATTGTGCGGACCTATTCAAGTCGTCATCGCTCAAATATACGCACAGTTATCGCCAAACCCTCCCGGGGATTACTCAGATCCGTCTCGATGCCACGAGGGTTGTTCAACTGTCCTTCGGGATCGAAAAGCGAGCGCAGATGATGTAGAATGAAGTTTCATTTTTTGCGTTCTTTGCGTTCCTTCGCGGCTAAATATTCTTCCAATTGTTCGTATATTTGGCGTATTTCGCGGTTAAAACTCCCCATGCAAGTCCTTCCCCTTTAGGCAGTTGCGCCTCTGAGCCGCCGATTACAAAAATAGTTTAAAATAAATGTGTACAAAATCACAATTGTATGCTATCATAGTCTGGAAATGATTGGCCAAATGAGGCCATGCCGAAAAACTGAAATATCGAAACCACCGCCACAACCCATCAAAATTATGAACGCCCGCAATGGCAAAATCGCCCGCCTCCCCCGCGAAATCCGCAATGAATTGAATGAACGCCTGGAACGCTCCGAGCAAAGCCCCCAACTGCTCGATTGGCTCAACGCCTTGCCGGAGGCGCGGAAAATCGTGCAAAACGACTTCGCCGGCGTTCCCATCAGCAAGCAGAACCTGAGCGAATGGCGCCAGGGCGGTTTCGAGGAATGGCTGGCCCGGCGCAATTTGTGCGAAGACGCCCGGGATTTGACGGAGTTGGCGGAGGAGATGGACGACGCGGATTCGCAAATGGTGCTGGCCGACGACGTGGCCCAGGTGCTGGCCGCCCGTTTTGGCAGCCTGATCGCCAACTGGAACGGCGAGGTGGACGAAAAGTTCGAGGCCAAGTCGCGGGTGCTGAACAGGCTCTGCCGCAGCGTGGTGCAGTTGCAGCGGGGCATGCACCGGTCCAACCGGGAGAGTTTTGAATTAACCTGCAAGTGGGAGGAAAAGGAGAAAGCCGACGAGGAAGTGCTAAAGAACAGAATGATAAAGCCTTGTTATGACATGCTGAAATTGCCTTTGATGGCCAAAGTGTTCGGGGGCGGCGCTGCGGGACGGAAGATCGCCCAATACATCCTGGCGGTTCGGAGAGGAAATCTGGATGCCGACTTGGACCTCTTGCCCACCGACAAGTACGAAATTGAGGAAGCGGCTGAAAAGAAAGCAAAATCAGTCAAACCGGCCCGAAAGCGGCGGACTGTTAAACGTACCGGCAAAATCAACCCGGACAACGTGGCTAAACCGTTGCAGGAAAACGAGATAAGCTCGCCGCGCCGAAGCCGCTGCGGCGAAGGCGGGTCAAACTCAGTCAAAGTGAGTCAAACCGATTTGGCACCCACCGTCGCTGAAGCTATGGCGGGCAAGCCGGGATTAGGGAACGATGAGTCGAAGGCAAGCCCGGAAGATGGTTCGGGTCCCTTGCGTCCCTTATGTCCCATAGGTCCTGCCAGTCCGATCCGTCCGACTTCCCCGCCAGAAAATTCCGAGGCCCGGGGTTTGCACCAAGCAACAGAGTTGGCCGAAAATGGCGATGCTTAAACTTCAGCCTTTAGCCTTTAGCCTTCAGCCTTTTTGCTCAGTGCGCCAGGCGCGAGACCATGGCGTAGATGATCAAGACCAGCAGGATGACGCCAAGGCCGAAAAAGAGATAGCCAAAGGAGCGGGCGATGGCTTTCCAACGTTCCCATTCGTCTTTGACGCGCAAATCGTCCAGACGGCCGGCGGCCAGAAGACGCTCATACCAGCGCCGCCGTTCATGCAGCAGTTCGGTTTTGGAAATGCGGCCGGAGAAGATCACGGTGTCCATGGGAAATTTTTCCAGCCGAAAATGCGTGTTGAAAAAGTGAATCGTAAAAATGAAACCCGCCGCCAAAAGAGCTTCGTCGGAATGAACGATGAGCGCGATGTTAATCATCCAACCCGGCATAAAATGGGAGAAGAACTGCGGAAACCACATGATCAATCCCGACATTCCAATGATAAAGACACCCCAGAACACCGCGAAGTAATCGAACTTCTCCCAGTATGTCCACCGGTCGAACTGCGGCTTGGGTCCCTTGCCGAAAAACCATTTCTGGTGCGCGATGAAATCCTTCGCATCCTGCCACGTCGGAATCATCGAATCGGGGCCGAACAGCACCCCCATCAGCCGCGTCCATTTGGAACGCCAGTCGCCGCCGCGCAAGCGGGCGCGGGACTGCCAGGCCCTGGTCACCAGCCTGACGAGGTGCAGCCCGAAATAGAGGAAGGTGATGAGCGCGCCGAAATGATGCAGGGTGCGGGCCACTGCCGCGCCGCCCAGCACGCCGAAGATCACTTTCGCCCAATCCGTATAGTAGAATTTAAGCGGCATGCCGGTGATGACCAACAGCAGAAAACTGGTCACGACCAGGAAATGGAGGAATCGCTCGAAGGGCGGAAAGCGGGTAAACCAATCGTCGCCCTGCTGGGTTCCCACTTTGGCTTCGCGGAACGTCTTGGAATCGTGAAGGTAGAGGTAACCGGAGCGAAACAACCACAGGCCGGTGTGCGCGCCAAAAAACGCGAAGGTGCCAATGAGCAGCGAGGTCATCGCGACAAAGGTCCAATGCAACTGCGGATAATGTTTGGCGTCCAGCGGATCGGCGTGCGGAACGTATTTGGCGAAACTGGCTGTGGCGCCGGGATGACATTTTTGACAGGTCCCCACGATGTTCGCCTTGGAAAGATGCGAGGCCGGATTGGAAGGCGGCAGCACATCGTGGTAGCCGTGGCAATCGTAGCAGGCGGCCACTTCGGAGGCGACATTGGGCTGGCCCAGGGCCATCGCTTTGCCATGATAGGTTTCGCGGTAATGAGCCAGGCGATCCTGGTGGCACCGTCCGCAACGTTCATCGCTCCGGGCCTTGAAGTGGTTGCCGGCCGGGGACTCGATTTGATGCGCCGAGTGGCAGTCCGTGCAGACCGGGCCGGACTGGTCGCCTTTGGCCAGAATCTGGCCGTGAATGCTGGCGTTGTAGGTTTTCTCGATTCCCAGATGGCAGGCGCCGCAGGTGGCCGCGATGTTGGCGTGATTGACCGACGAACTGCGGTCCACGATTCGCTTGATATCATGGACGCCGTGGCAGTCATTGCAGGAGGGAGCGAGAATCAAACCCATTTGCAGGAGCGCCCGTCCGTGAATGCTGTCGGCATACTGCGACGCCACTTGCGGATATTTCATGCGGTACTCGGCGGTGATTCCGGAGTTGCTGTGGCATTTGGCGCAGGTGCGCGGCAGGTTCAGTTTGAAGACGGGCGAGTCGGCGTGTTTCACCGGCTGCATTTCGTGCGAACCGTGGCAATCGACGCAGGACGCGGCCGCCGACGCGCCCATGGCCTTGCTCACGCCATGAATGCTGCCGGCGTATTTTTTGGCCTCCTCCTTGTGGCAGGACGCGCATTGCGCCGGAGGCAGGCCGCTGGGATGCACCATCTCTTTGATGCCATCGTGACAATCGGTGCAGTTGAGTTTGGCGTGGACCGATTTCAGGAAGCTGTTGGTTGGAAAAAGCGCCATCGGCACAATTTCTCCGTGAACCCGGCGTGTGGTGGTCGGGTCCGTGTGACAGTCAAGACAATCCTGATTGGACAGCGTCTCGGCCGCCAGCGGGACAACCAGTGACAGCCAGAAAGCGATGGCGAAACTGTACAGAACGGATCTTTTACATTCCGCCGTTGTGACAGTCGGTGCATTGATACGCGGGATCATATTCGTCAATCGGATGCGCAAACTTCAGACCTTTCGGGCTGAGTTGGTTGATCTGGTCGCCGCTGCCTTGCGCCAAAATCAAATGGCACGCATTGCAGTCGTTGGCTTTTATCGTTCTCTTCCCGACGGTCGAGACATGTTTTCCGTCATGGCAACGGAAACAGCCCGGCCAATCCTTGTGGCCGATATTGTCCGGGTAGGCCCGCCAATCGGCTTTCATCTCGGGGAAGAAATTGTCCTTGTAAATCTGCTGCACGGCGGTGATGGCCGGGCGGATGCGCGGGTCTTGGGGATAGTTGTCGGCCAGCGTGGTGGCGATGCCTTGCATGGCGCCGGTTTCATCTTTGTAAACGCGGCACAAGACGCCCACGGCGTTGGTCTTGATGTATGGCAGGCCGGGGTTGATCTGGCCCAGGGACATGGCCAGGTTGACCGCGCTTTCCGGCGATTGGAACTTGTGGGCCGGGCGATTGTGGCAATCCATGCAGTCCATCGTGCGCCTGGCCATCTGGCTCACGTCATTGGTGAACCCCGCCGAGCGAAACTCGGTCACCACGCCTTGCGCGTCGGTCATGCGCACCCAGGGGATTTTTTGGCGCGCCTCGTCGGTGGCGATGTATTCAATTTTGTTGGCCACGTTCATGTGCCAATGGATGCCGCCGACCGGCCCGTGAGTGGGATCGCCGCCGCCGACTTTGAGCAGCAAACGAATCGAATAGAGCGTGTTGGTCTGGTCCGGGAGATAGTAGGAGATGGTGCGGTCCAGGTTGCCGACAAATTTTTTCGGCCAGTGGCATTGTTCGCATGTTTCCTGGGCCGGGCGCAGATTCTTGACCGGCGTGGGAATGGGCCTGGGGTATTTGTCGGCCAGGGTCGCATAAACCTGGTAGGTGCCGGACAATTTGGAACGCACATACCACTCCGCCCCCTTGCCGATGTGGCATTCCGCGCAGGCAATCCGCGCGTGCGGCGAATGCAGATAGGTCGTCAACTCCGGTTTCATCACCGTATGGCAGGCCTCGCCGCAAAACTCGACCGATTCGGTAAAGTGATACGTGTGGTAACTGCCCATCGCCGTGAGCAGAAGGAACCCGGCGCTGGCCGGGATGAAAAAGGCCAGCAGGCGGCGATCGTGCGCGCGGGAGAGATCAACATTGATGTACAACGACGGGGCGGCGCCATTGGCTTTGGCGAGCCGCCGGCGCCACCGCCAGGCGCCAAAAAGAAAGATGACAAAGCCCGCCGCCAGAAACACCGGCGCCACCAGGAATGTCAGTATCCCCACGTACGGGTTCGCCGAATAGACGACCGCATCCAGGAAAAACAGCAGCAAAAACGCAAAAATGCTCGAAGCCATGAGCACCAACCCCGCCAGGGAGACCCAGTTGCGAAACAGGGAGG
This sequence comes from uncultured Verrucomicrobiae bacterium, assembly GCA_963825315.1. Classification (GTDB taxonomy): domain Bacteria; phylum Verrucomicrobiota; class Verrucomicrobiia; order Limisphaerales; family Palsa-1400; genus DASRLE01. Next base: position 343,596 of record CAWGST010000001.1, read on the forward strand.
GCGGGCGAGCCGATCCAGTTGGAGCGGGTGTGTTCATGCGTGGGGCGCTGCAGTGTTGGAGCAACCCTTTCCGCCACTGCTCCAACACTTCATGACGCCGTTTGGCCTCTTCATTTCTTGAAGGTTCGCATATAGGCGACAAGCCCCTTGATTTGGTCGTCGGTCAAGCCTTCGGCAGGCTTCATCAGGGTTTTGTCGTCTTTCTTGAGTCCTTCCTTGATGGCTTTGACGGCCGCGTCATCTTTCAACGCGTCCTGGACTTTGGGATCTGTATAATCCTTTGCGCCCAGTTTCTTGCCCATTTTGGTGTCGCCCTTGCCGTCTTCGCCGTGGCACTTGGCGCACTGTTTGTCGTAAAGCGCCTTGGCGTCCTCCGCTTGCGCGGCCCACGCCGCCAACACGGAGATGACTGCTGCAACTATGATGCTTTTCTTCATGTTTCCTTTGGGCGTTCGTGTTTTAACACCGCATTCCCGGCGGCGAACGCCATGTCCGCCGGAAAATCCTGGCCGCCACCATGCGCTAGATTTGCGCCTCCGGAGAATTCGGATGGCGGCACGGCGCCTGGAACCACGTTCTCGATCGTCGGCAGGTCACGGTCCAAAAAATACTTGATGAACACCGTCAAAATGATGAAAGGCAAAGCGAGCAAGAGCGAGGGACAGCCACCAGCCTTCGTGGCCGGCGAACTCCATCTTGTAGCTCATGAAACCGCGCAGGCTCTTGGAGAAAAGCTGGCCGCCGATCACCACATTCCACCGCATGGCCAGCACTCCCATCAGGATCAGCACCGTGCTGGAGAAATAAACCCGGCGGCGATTCAACTCCGCGACCTTCTTGCGGACGAGCTGCATGGATCCCAGCAGCAGGAGGGGCAACAGGGTGCCCAGGCACGCCTGCCCGATCAGCAGCGTGTAAAACAACTTGCTTGCCGCCACCGATTTCAGCACATCAATCCCCTCCTCCGCCGAATAGAGCCGGTGCAGCCAGTCCAGCCCTTCAATGGTCGCATCCAGCACCAGGGCGTAAAAAAGGAAACTGATCATCAAATCCAGGCACCGCATGTCGGCGGTGATCCGGCGCGCCCAGCACAGAAACATGTAGGCAAACACGCACAGCGCCATGCCTGAAACCACCGCCGATATAATAAAGATGATCGGCATCAACGGGTTGCCCCACCACGGATTGGCCTTGATCGAGCCAAAAATAAATCCCACGTATCCGTGCAGCAGAAACGCCGAGGGAATTCCCACGATGGAAATGATCCGGCCCATGCGGGCATCCAGACGCAGCGCCGGCTCGGAAAGGTCGGTCACTCCCAGGGTGAATGCGCGGTAGATCATGCCGCGCAGGCCGGTTTCCGTCCTCGACCACTCCACAAAGTCCCGGCGGTAGTCAAACCAAAGTTCCAGCAGCAGCACCGCCATCAAGTACCAGGCATAGACAAAGCCAAACATCGCCATGGGCGAACTGAAGTGCGGCGTCATCATGATTTCAAAGCAGCGTTCCGGATGGCCGAGGTGAAACAGCAGCGGCAGCGTGGCGCAGAGCATGAACGCCAGCGCCGTCAGCAGCGCCAGCCGGTAAATCGGTTCCAGCGCCTTGACCTTGAAAACCCGCACCAGCGATGCCATGATGAACGCCCCCGCCACCAAACCCGTGATGTAGGGATAGACCACGATCAGCACGCTCCACAGGGGATGCAGCGTCCGTTCGTTGGGGTAGACGTAGCCCTCGAATTGCGGGAGCGCGTCCACGACGTTGGTGAGAATGGTGGCGTCCATTATCGAACCTCCTCATCCAAGCCCGCATAGAGCACGCGCGGACCGGTGCCCAGATACTGTTTCAACGCCTCAACCTTGTTGGTGGCGATGAATCGTTGCAGCGGATCGTCCGGCACGGGGTTGTTCAGATCGCCGAAAATCCGGGCCTGCGACGGGACAAATCTCCACGCACGCGGGCTTGAGACCGCGCGTAATCCGGTGGTAGCACAGGGTGCATTTGTCGGCGGTGTGGGTTTCGGGATTGAAAAAGCGGCATCCGTACGGGCAGGCCTGGATGCAAAAACCGCAACCGATGCAATAATTCTTATCTATCAGCACCGCGCCGTCCGGCGCTTCGAACGTGGCCCCGACCGGGCAGACCTGCGTGCAGGGCGAGTGCTCGCAAAGGTTGCACATCTTGGGGACAAAAAACGATTTGAGAATGTCCTCCTTGGGAATCAGCGACTCCGGGAAGCCCTCTTTCCCGCCGTCCGGTGAGTCAACAATGGTTTCACCGCGCGTTTCCCCGGACCCCGCCTTGGGCTTGGTGATCACGTAGCGTTCAATCCAGGTGCGGAAATGGCCTTCCGGCACACTGTTCTCCTCGCAGCAAGCTTCCACGCAAAGACCGCAGCCGATGCACCGGTCCACGTCCAGGGCCATGAGCCATTTGTGTTTGAACGGATCATAGCCTTTGGGCGCCGGGGAAATGGCGAACACATTCTGCACCGCCGCCTTGCACGTGCGGCCGGCGGGCATGGCCAGAATGCCTCCGACAATTCCAGCCAGATTCTTCAGAACGCTGCGGCGGGTGATGTTTTCGCTCATGGAACCTCGTTGGGTTGGTGGGGAACATGGCACTCGGTGCAAACATCTCCCGTGTAATGGTTGTGGACATTGATTTGGTGGAGCCATTTCGGACGCGACGGGCTGGCCTGATGGCACCGCACGCACATGCTGTATGTTGAGCTTGGGCAGCTTTTCGGCGGGATTCACCACATGGGCCCGGCCGGGTCCGTGGCAGGTTTCGCACGAAAGCGTCTTGTGTTCGCCTTTGGCCAGCTTCTGAGCGTGGTCGGGATGGCATTCCACGCACGAGGCCTTTCCGGCCCAAAAGGGTTGCCGCGAAGCAATGTCCTGCAACGCGTCCGCCCGGTAATGGCCGTATTGCCCAAACGACGGGGGCGTCAGGAAGTAGCGCGCCGTGAAATAAGCGCACACGATCCCAATCGTCAGCAGCACCAGGCGGATGATTTGCGGCGGCATTTTGAGCAATCGCGGCATCGTGTCCGTTCTAAAAATCGCCGGAGTTTCCGGCGGCCATTGATTTCCGGTTCGTTTTCACATGCAAAACATCGCAGGGCCGCGCCGCTTCGGCTTTACGGCAATTGTCAATTGCAGGACATTTTTTGTGGTTCACATCCAAAACACCGCAGGGCCGCGCCGCTTGGGCGCTCCGGTAATTGCGAACTGCGTGACACTTTATGTGGGATTGATCGTTCAAACCCCGCACCGGCTCCCTGAACGTGAGCGGGTCAGTTCCTGGCATTGCTGTATTATTGATTGACAGATCGCCTTTTCCGGCACAAAATAGTCTCGGCCAGCGAAGGGATCAAACCCCGCACGAGACAGGCTGCCCTTCGAGCAAATCGGCCATTTCGCAAAGGCCCTGGTAATACTCTTCCCTGGTAATTCCCAGCGCCGCGGCGCCAAAAACCTCCGCGTCATCGGACGACGCGAATTCCCCATAGTTGACAACAACCAATTGATAGAGCGCCAGGTGCGCAACCCGGTCCATCTGCGTCATGAACAGCGGATGGATGTGTATCACAAATCCGTCTTCCGGCTTGTCGCTGTTTGGCTTTGGCCAGGCGCACTCTCCCTTTTGGAGCGGGCCGGGGTCAAATGCGACCTTGCAGGGGTATCGGACGCAGGCGCGGTCTTCGAGGATGCGCTGTAATTCGTTCCAGCCAATGCGAGGTCCGTACTTTTCAAATATCTCCGCGCCCCTGGCGGCCACATGCGCGCTCAAGGATTGTTTGGCATCATCGGCTGTAAGTGTTTTTGACATTGGATCGGCTGTTAACTCACCAGCGAGGCAGCAGCGGACCGCCGCACCGCCCGATTGATCCGGCGTGCTTTCGTTCTCCCTGGACAATCGTCCCTGGAGAATCGGCACGGACATCCGGAGAAAAATCGTGTAGCAGAGCAGGCCGAAGGCCCAGATGCCAAAGCAAACCAGCGTCTCATTGAGGGAAGGCCGGTATTCCATGATTTCGCCCAGGGGCGTTGGAATGAAGCCGGGGACAACCAACCCCATTCCCTTTTCGATCCAGATGCCAACAATACACAGGACGCACGTCAGGTTGAGCCATTTCAGGCTGCGGCTGACGGGCAGCACCAGCAACACCATCGCCACCAGGTTGAACGCGATGGCCGTCCAAATCCAGGGCACCAGCGCGTGATGATGCCGAAGCCCGACGAATAGATATTTCGACGACACAACATGCAGGTTGCCCGAATAGAACTCCTTGAAGACTTCGTTGGCGAGCAGGAAGACATTGATGAGCATGGAAACTTGCACGATGCTGCGCAGGGTCATCAGGGCGCGATCGGTGATCAGGAGCCGCTCGGACATTCGGGACCGGACGATTTTGTTGACTTGGGGGGATTTCATCAGCAGCCGCAGGGCGTCGGCGGAGAGGCTGAGAACGAGGCTGGGTACTTCGGCAAAAGCAGTGGCCGTGCGCGGCGTGGCATTGAGAGCCGTGATTTCTCCGATCTGTTCGCCCGGCCCAGCCGTGCGCGTAATCCGAAAACGGCCCCCCTCCTCCCTTTTCACCACCACGCAGCCGCGCAAGATAAAAAAGGCCCTGTCCTCAACTTTTCCCTGGCGCAAAAGAACGTCGCCTGGCTGAACCTCCAAGACATCCGCCATGGGAAGAAGTTGCTGGCGGGTTTCCATCGGCACCGAGCCTATTTCGGGAAGATAGCGTGTCAGCAAGGCGAAATCGTCGAGAGTGGCGGCGCGGCGTTTTGATGGCGCCAAAGGCCCACTGTCGGCCGCGAGCGCGTCTGCGCCGGGGGAAGCCGAAGAGGTGACGCGCCGGACGACCTGCATGGCGAGGATGATGAGAGCCGGGCCCGCAGTAAAGGCGGAGGCCAGGAAACGAGGCCCCACGATCGAGGAATTCCAAAATGGCCGCCCGCCCAGGCCCACATAGAGAAACGCCGTGACCGTGTGGATCGAGACCGCCCAGACGATGGCGATGAAAACGAACGGAATGTAAAACCATTTGCCGGGTTTGGTCTTTCGATAGCGGCAGTAAAGCAGATAGCCGCAAATATAGACATTGAGCAGGAGGTAGCCGTTGAGCACAATGACGTCCCAACTGAGCATGGATTTGGGAAAGTTGAACTGCCCGATTCCAGGGATCAAATGCCAGAAACGATCCGGCCGCCCCAAGTCAACGGTCACAAAGGCCAGGCACATCAGGATCGCCGCCACCGCGAGGAGTTCTCCGAAGATGACCAAGTCATGCAAGTCCTCATTCTTATAAATATAAACGGGAATGACCATCATGACCGCCGCCGCCGCCACGCCCACGAGGAAGGTGAAGTTGGCGATGTAAACACCCCACGAAACTTCGTCGCTCATCCCGGTGACGATCAGGCCGTGCGCAAACTGCCGGCAATAGGCGTTGAGGCCGAGCAGGCAGATCACTGTCAGCAGGCCAATCCACGCGTAGTAACGCCAGTCGCCAACAAAGGCGAGGCGCGCGCAACGCCTGAGAAAAACAAAATAGTTCCGAATCGCGCGCCTCATACGTCAAAGTAGTAGAAGAATCGCGGCGACGTGCCCATTTCCTCCTTGAGCTGGATGAAAACACGCTTGCTTCTGAGGATATAGGAGACCTCGCTGTTGGGGTCGAGTATGTTGCCGAACTTGCGCGCGCCGGCGGGGCAGACCTCCAGGCACGCCGGATAACGGCCAACTCGCGTGCGCTGGATGCAAAAGTGGCATTTTTCCATGACTCCCTGGCGCCGGGGGCGGTTGCCCAGATAAGCCATGTCGGGGTTGAGGCGTTCCTTTGGAATGGACGGCTTGGTGAAGTTAAATCGCCGCGCCCAATAAGGGCACGCCGCTTCGCAATAGCGACAGCCAATGCACCAATCATAATCAATCACGGTGATCCCGTCGGTTTCCTGCCACGTCGCGTGAACCGGGCAAACCTTGACGCACGGCGGATTCTTGCATTGCTGGCACTGCACCGGCATGTAGAAGTAGCCCTTCTCCGGCACGGAATCCGGCGCATAGAAGTGCTCGGCTTTGTCAATGTCCAGCGAGCCGTCGGGCAGCCGGAGAACGCGGATGTATTGAATTTCCGGATCGCGCGACTCGTTGTTCTCCGCCACGCAGGCGTGGACGCATTTGCGGCATCCGATGCAGCGGGTGAGATTCAGGCAATAGACGAATTCGACGCCGTCCATGGGCTTCAAATCCCGCACATGCGGACGCAAGCCATACTGCTGTTCCACTTCGTCCTCGATCCGTTTCAAAACTTTGGCCATGTCCTGCGGCGTCATCTCTTTGTAATACTTCTGCAGGAACCGCTGCATGGTGGGAAAATCGTTCATTTCCAGCAGCGGCTTCAGACTCGCGGCCAGCGCGGCCAACCCCGTCGTCAGCACGGCGGAAGTGCGGAGGAAGCTGCGCCGCCCCATCGCGTTTGCCGGCGGCGCTGGATACCTGGCTGGAGACGACGGTGGTTTGTCCATATCATTCTTGTCCATATCATTCCTGGCCGGTCTGCGGACCGGTTGCGCGCCAATCTCCCTCAATGGATGCGGGCCGGGCGCGGGCATTCGCGAAGGAAACCGGGGTGAATGAGGGTTGTGGCAGTTCACGCAGGCCTTTCGCTCAATCAGGCCCTTGCTTCGGTCCCAATACCCGCTGGTCCGGCCATGCGCGCCAGCCTCCCAGTCCCGATAAGTCGGCCCGTGGCAACTGCCGCACAATTTGGGGCTGTCCTCGAATTTCAACTCCCGCCCGTCCCTGGGCTGGAGCAGGACGAGATTGGTCTCGTTGTGACAGTTAAAACAGTTGTTGTTGCGGCCGTGCTGTCCGTGCCCCATCACAATATCGGCGTGCTCCTTCGCCACGATGATGTTCCCGTTGGTGTCCAGGCGCAGCGGCGGGGGTTTCTTCTTGTCATGACAGGCATAGCAGTCAAAATCCGACAGATCCTCCCCTGCCCGAACCAAGTCCGCGTAGGACTTCCGGGTGGTTGACCTGTCAAGAAAATTTGTGTCCACCAGCGGGATCGCGGGGCGCCTCCACTCCGCTTCGCCCGAACCCGACAGAAATCCGACCGTGAGCGCCGAGAAGGCCGCACACAGAGCGGCGAGGGTGATGCCGGTCTTGGCGTTGGGTGTCATGGCCGCGTGTTCAGGAGCGCGACCGTCCCGGTCGCATCCGTCGGCGTCCCGCCGAGGGAATTCCGGCTATTTCTTGAACGCGCGAACCTTGGCGACGAGCGCCTTGATATCGTCGTCCGTCAAATCTTCGGCGGGTTTCATCCTGGTCTTGTCCCCGTCTTTGATGCCCTCCTTGATGGCCTTGGTCGCCTTCTCATCGGTGAAGGAAGCTTGATATTTGGCGTCGGTGAAGTCCTTTATTTCCAATTTCTTGCCCATTTTCGTGTTACCCGTGCCATCGGCGCCGTGGCATTTCTGGCAGCTCTTCTCCCAGATCGCGTTGGCGTCGGCGGCGGTCAGGGCCGCGGTGCTTGCCGCCAGGGCAAGAATTGTCAGATAGAATTTTGTTCGTTTCATAGTTTTCAATGTTTCATTTGCATTATGGCCATGCCCGGCTGGCGCGGGCCGGACTCCGGCCCCTGTTGCCAGCGAAGTCTCGTTTTTTCCGGTGGCCCCGGCATGACTCGTTTTCATTCGTAACCACGATGGCCGGGGCCTATTGTCCGTGCTGCCCCTGAATTGTCAATTGCTTGCCCTTTTTTGGCACTCACCGGTTGCAATCGCTCCCAAAAGCGGTGTGAAGCGGCCTTATTTTGTTGTTCGCAAAGACAAAAGGGCGCATCTAATACGGTTTTCCATAACTGGTCAACTACCAGGCGCAGCGGCTGTTGCCTGCAGCGATTTGTTAGCTGCCAGGATCAATTGTAGATACACTGCGTCGAACCATTGGTTGAATTTCCGGCCAACTTGGTGCAGGTGCGCAACTTCCTGAAACCCGAACTTCTCGTGCAGCCGGAGGCTGGGGCTCTGGTCTGCGGAGATGTTCGCAAGGATGGAACGAAGTCCCTTTCGCCGGGCGGCGTCAATCAATTCTGTGAGGAGCCGGCTCCCAATGCCCTGACGGTGGAAATCATGATGCACATAGATGGAGTCTTCCAGTGTGCCGGCAATGGTGTAGGCGGTTCGGAATGACGAGAGCGCACCCCAGCCAACGATACGCCCGCCGCATTCGGCAACCAGAATGGGCATCGCTTCGCCGTGTTCCTCATACCAAGCCTTGCGTTCAACCTCGGAGCAAGGGGTCGTCGTCCACACGCAGGTTGAGTGAGCCACGTAATAATTGAAGATCGCATTGATTTCGGTGAGGTCGGCAGGTTTGGCCGCACGGATGATGATGTTGTCTGTCATTGACTCTCCACTTATTAAATCATGCAACATTCGTCGGTGGCAGCTAACAAATAGCTCAGCCGCCGGCGGAGCCGGTCGGCTGCAGCGGCGGGTTAGCAGGCGCGTCCACAACCTGGGGACGCAGCAATGCGTAGGCATAAAAATCGCGTGGAACCCCCCGGCACAGCCGATACCCACGCAAGCAGCCCTCGCGCTCGAAACCGCACTTCTCCAGTACGCGAACGGAGGCAGCATTCTCAACCCAGACGACAGCCTCGATGCGCCGGATGGCCGAATCGGTGAACGCCCACCTCACCGCGCGCCCGACGGCCCAAGTTGCCAAGCCTCGGCCCCAAAGCGCCGGATTGATCTCGTAGCCGAGCTCGGCGACACGATGCTTGGGGTCGATTCGATGGAATCCACACGTTCCGAGAAGCGCGCCTTCACCTTGCACTCCCGCGACCGCCCACCGCCGAGCCACCCCGGCACGCTCGTTCGCCAGCCATTTGGTGAGGAGCGCTCTCGTCCCTTCCAGGTCGAGGACATCGTAGCTCGTCGGTTCGTAAACGCGCGGATCGGAGAGGATATATTGGAGGTCGGGCGCGTCCTCCTCGCGGATTGGGCGAAGCTGCGCCGTGCCAAGTTCGAGTGCGGTGCGGGTTTCCGACATGTTGTGCCCTGCTAACAATTAATATACAACAGGTTGTTTGTATATTGTAGTGGTTAAATGAATGCCGACGAGTATTGCGCCGGCTTACAAAAGTTGTTCGACACAAACATCTTGCACTCGCCACGGAGCACACCTGCTTCGCAGGATTGAGTCGATATTGCGACTCCCTCAAAGGGCTTTCCGTGCATTTGCCAAGCGAACATGAATTTAACCGTTTTCTGACCTCTCTCTAGCCAGGAAGAATGGGCCCGCCGCCTCCCAAAATCAAGCTTCTAATGCGATCGGATCACACGATCACACTCTCGGTCAGGAAGGCGGGCGCGGTGTTTCGATCCGCCCAACCAACTCCTGCATATAAGTCCATTCCCTCGTTTAAGCCGGCCAAACCGCCATCATTTATCGTGAGCGGTCTCATTCGTGGTTATCATTCCTTTTCAGAACTTTGCAGGCGTCAGTTCCGGGCATGTCAACATTTTGTCTGCCGCGCCCCGCCCATTTTTGTCAATCACCCACTGGCCTTTTCTGTGGCGGGTTGAGGCCAGAAGGTGTCGGCCGCTTCGCAATAGCCTGCGCATTCAAGCCGCTACAGGCTCGTGTTTCAAGAGGAGAATTTCGCTTCGCTTCAGTTCGGCAAGCCCAAAGGTGTGTCCGGTAGGATCAAGAAACTCCACTTCCACTGCGTCGGGAGAAAAGACTTCGACTACTGTGCCGACATGCCCGGCACCCAAGCCGTCCGCCGGCTTATCCACCAGCAACGCCACGACATCCAAAAGTTTAACCGGTTCTTCTCGCATTCAGTTCAAAGATTTTATAACACATAACAAGTGACAAGGCGAGGAATATTTTCAGCCGAAAACGGGTCAGTTCCTCACATGGCTACATTTTGTCTGCCACCCCCGCCCGCTCTGTCCACCCCGTTTAAGAGATGGCGAAATTACTCGCCAACCGTAGCCAGGAGTCTTTTTTCCAAGGCGGGGTTGACAAAGAAGCGGGCCTCCGCCCGGAGTTTACGGATCTCAGCAGCGAGCGATGCGATTTGTCCCGCCTGTTTTGCCCAACGCAGTATGCCAAGCACACCCGCGTGCGTTAAACCAAGCTGAGTTGCCTTGAATCATGACCACCAGCATAACGGAGGTCAGCGTCCAGGTCTTCCAGGGAATAATGGCGGGGAATGTTGCGCTCAGCCAACTGCACACCAAAGGCATATTGGTCGAGCTTGGCCATGCGAGCGCCCTGGCCGAGCGTCAGCCAGCCGGAGGCGTAAAAACGGCAGGCCAGTTCGATCTGCATGTGGCGCTCGCGTTCGCCCGGCCCGAGCGGCAGGGTCGCAAGGGCTTGCTCGTCCAAATCAAGTGTGACACTCATAAAGTTTGCCTTTCGACTTCCATACTAATACTAACACGAATCGTTGGCATGGCAACAGCCGTCCAAGTTATCAGTTCCGAGCATATCAACATTTTGATAATCCGGACTCATGAAAACCTCGGAATGACGGATTGTTCGATTCCCGGCGGACGCCGCGCTTCATCGGGTGATTTTTGCGCCATGCCAGGAGAATGCCGCGCCCCGCCCGCTCTGTCCACCAACAAATCCGCCGCCGCCAAAGCCTGAGGAGATGAAACGCGGGCGCTATGAGCACAAGGACCAGAATTCTTAACCACGAACCACGCCAAATACGCGAAAATGACTCTCGATCTGGGTCCCCTGAAAGCATTCAGAGTTCGTGTATTTCGCGTGGTTCGTGGTTAAAATCCCTTTTCAGAACTTCGCATTATTCGCAAGTCTTTGGCGTTCATCAAATTCTTTAAAGACATTTCTGCTTCCCCAATTTCAGCGTTTTTGTAAATACTAGTTTCAGCCTTCTTTTGTAAGCGCCTTGCTGACAACATGTTGTGACTATTCAAAATGCGGAAAATTTCACGGTTTTTTTCGGGGCGGATTTTCTTGAGAAAATTAAAACTTTGCCCCGAAGCCTTTCGGGGCTGCCTTTCAAACGGAAAGCTAATTCAAAAGCGATAGCGCAGGGTGGCATAGACAAGATTCGCGCCAAAGTCGGCGTTCCCGCCCGTGGCCTGGTCGAGATAGCGGAAGTATCCATACTTCAACGACAGACGGATCCTTTCGCTGATCCGGCGGGTGAGCGTTGCAGTAACGGAATGCTCCTGCCCGCCAGCCCCGTAAGGAACCCCGGCGGGAGAGTTGTCAGTGTAATCATCCGCTTGATAATAGACATAACTCACATTCAGGTCTGTCTTGTTATCCAGGACCAGCCCTGAAGAAAAGTTCGCCGTCCAATAGTTGTTCCGGGCGTCGAGAATGGCCTGGGTGACATCCGACGCCGGGGTTGCTGTGTCGCTTAAGACATAATTGAAACCAGCTTGCAGGTTTAACCGGGGCCAGGGCGTCCAATTTATATCCTGCGCGAGGATGTGGTTTTGCATGGTCGAGGACTCCACGTCGGGCAGGCCTGCGAGGGAGTCAGGCTCCGTATGGATGGTGGACCATTGATATTCATAGCGGCTGATCAGGCTCAGGTTCTGCAAGAGCCTCAAGGTCAGCCTGACGTTTCCGTCGCTGGTCGTGAATTTCTGCATCTCCAGATACCCCGGGTACGCGGTGGAACTGTTATCCGGCGTGCTGTCCACCGAACTGGCATAGTGGTAATCGTCCTGTTTGTAGTAACCGCCGACATCCACGGTGAGGCGGCGCGAGGGATACCATCTGGCCCCGGCGGTGTATTTTTGGATGAAGTTTCGCTCGTCAATTCCGCTTTGCACGCCCGGAACCCCAATTCCATTGATCGGGATCAACCCGCCATATTGATCCAGGTTTCCATCCACCTCGGTCAAATCAACGCGGGCGTGGAGCACCCAGTTCGTGAGCCCTCTGTAGGCCAGGTCAAGCCGGCCGCGCACATCGAGATCCCCTGCGTCGCCAGAGGAGTTAAAGGCCACGGGCAGGCTGGCGCCAAGGGTTTCAAACCCGCTGGAGGCCGCATCCGAATCATCCTTTTGCACCCGCACGGAAGGGATGACGGTAAAATCAGGCGCCGGTTTGTAGAGGAGGTTAAGATCCATCACATATTCATTCAGGCGCGACTTGCCGCCCAAGTCGAAGTAACCGAAGCCATATTGGGCGTTGGGCGCGTAACCAACATCGAAGTCAGACCCGTAAATGCGGCTGCCAGAGAAAGTATTATCCAGATGCGAGTAGGCGAAGCCGGAGGACAACAGGAGATTGGTTTTAATCCAGGTTTCCGTGAAAGTGTGGACATCAAACACGTCATACTGGGTGCCTTGCTGGTCGGTGATCTTTTGTTGGATGGGTTCACCCGGGTATTCCGTGATCTTCAGAGCGTCGTCCATGTTTCCCGTCTCGTAGTGCAGCCCCAGGCCCAAGTCCGTTGTCTTAACGTGGTCAGACAGGTCGAGTTGAAAACTGTCGGCATGCTCATGGATGTCAGAAAATGAGGGGCTGAGTCCTTGCGCCAACGCGGTATTACCAGGATGGGTGTCTCCCCAAATGGTGGAATTCTCTTCACCTTCCCGGAAGGTGTGCGTGTACTTGAACACGGCGTTGATCCCCTTTTCCGGTGTCAGCCCCCCCTCGATGGAGAAGGCCCCGCGATCCAGCCCGAGCGCATCTTTCGACAGCGGATAGAACATGTCCGAAGGCGGGAAGAAGCCGCCATCCCCATCCGACCAAGTGCGGAATTCGGTATAAGAAAGACGCAGATAGCCGGTGTTCTCACGCTCGATGCCCAGCTTCAATTTGTAGTCGTGCTGATCGGCAATCGCCCGCGCGTCCAGCGACAGCGTGGTGGTCTTGTCGAGATTGGTTCCGTAATGGAATCCCTCCAGTCCGCCAAAAGCCGCGCCCGCGATTTGTTGCTGTTGTTGGAAGCTGGCACGGTTGCCGCTGGTGAGAATCCCGCCGGTGGAGAATTCGATCCAGTTATTGTAGGAGTTTGTTCCCCCCTCGAACATCTGCTCCGGGGTCATCGGAGCGGGAACGGCCGCCGGCGGCGCATTGCTCTCAGCCGCCACAACGGTTGACACCGCCACGCGCAGACCCAGCAGCAACACCCAACACCGGCGAATTTTTTTCTCCGGGAAAGGGTTGATGGATTTCATTGGCGTCAGGGCTGGGGGTTTAGAATCGCAAAGAGGGGCTGACACGGGAACCATGAACGGCCTCGTGACAGCCGGCCGTCCAGCAGGTGCCTTGCTGGACACGCAACGTGTGGTCGGAGCCGCCGATGAAAAGCTCACCCCCGCTCACTTGCTGGAAGTGGCATTTCAAACAGAGGTTGGCGTTGCGCACAGTCAACAGTTTGGCATTGACCGAACCGTGCGGAGCATGACAGGCCGTGCATCCCTCGTGCATGGCCTCGTGCTGGAACATGTAAGGCCCGCGCTGGGCGGGATGGCAGCGAAAACATCCTTCGTTTTCGGACAGGAGCGATGTGCCGCCCGCGGCGTAAATGGAGCCTTTGTGCGGCGAATGGCAGGCGGTGCAACTCAGTTTGTCTTCGGTCACGGGATGGTGGGTCGGAAGACTAAACTGGCCGCGCACATCCGCGTGGCACTGGTAGCAAACCGTTTCTGTCGCGCGTGGCGGCTGGACGGTGACGCGCGCGCCAAAGCTGCCTGAACTGGGGCGTCCTGACGTGAAGCTATAGGGAGGCAACACCTCTCCGCCGGAATCCGAGTGGAGGCTGCAGGGGCCATGGCACGATTCGCATCCAGCGCCGAACGCATTCGGCCCCTCAGCCATCAAACGGGCGTGATCGGCTGTTGCGAATCCCTTGTAAATTTGTTCGTGGCACTGTTCGCACTCCTTGGAACCAATGTATTTTGCCCCGGGCACGTCCGGAAGCACCACCACGGAACGGGTCACGGTGCCGCAGGAAATCACCAGCAGGAGCAGGACCATCGGGACGGCCGCCAGCGCCAGCCCGCGCACCCACGCCGGGCCGCGCTTTGCAAGTTCGCGGAAGTTGCAATTGATCATAATGCTTCAGCTTCTTGACCATCAGCCTTGCGGCCCGGCGCCGCTGGCGTCAAGCCGTTCTTCATTCAAAAGGCGTTTTACTGGTCCAACTCTTCCTCAATCCAGTCTTCCGCGGCATCCAGAAGGGTTATGGCTTGGTCTGGGTTGTGAATGCCAAAACTGCCGTCATTCTGCACCACGTAAAGGTTGAACCGGGCCTTCCGGATATTTTCCGGAATCTGAGTCTGCTCCGTTGCATCCGGCCCCGGACCGCCCGAAGACAGCCCGCCTGGCGTGGTGTATTCCCAAGCCAGAGTTCCATACTTGGCCATCAACGATGCGGGGGCCTTGTTGGTCGCCCAATAGTCCAAATCGAATTTGATCCCCTGAATCTGGTTTGACACCCCGACTGGCCCGGTCGTCACAAATTCCAGGAACGATGGGAACAACGATTCAGACAAGCCATGGCAGTTGACGCAGATGGCATACGTTTCCACCTTAAAGCTGTGACCCGTGACGCCGGCTGGGCCTCGCTCACAAAGGGCGTTGTCTGCATGTGGCATCCGACACACTGGTTGGTGATGAGCAGCGCGTGCGAACCCGGTTGGTAAGAGGGAAGCCCGGATTCCAACTCGCCGATGGTTCCCAGATAACATGTTGTACTGCCCGGAGTGATGCGGCTCGCTCGCGTTATTGGTCCACGACGCGCCCGCGTGATTGTGGCACTGGGCGCAAACATTGATCCCGGGATTGTAGTAGCTGGCGAATGTGCCATTGCGTGGGCATGAAGTAGTCGTTCGTGGACGCGATGGGATTGCGCAGTTGCGCGGGATATGCTGTTGGTTTGATGCGGGTCGTGGCAGGTGGCACAAACAATCCCGATATCGGCATCGCCCTCCGGCAACGGATTGCCCTCCAGCAGGCTCAAACGCACGGAGCCGGAATGACAGCGGCCACAACTGTTGATCTGATTGGCGGCATTCATATCTTCGACCTGATTGGTCACTTGCGCATGGGCGCTATTTGTCCACTCAGCGAATGTCCCGTTCGTCGGAGAGTGTGCGTCGTTATGACACCCGCCGCAGACCTGGGACGCCACTTCGGCGCGCGGTCTGACCGTCGGATCATCGGGATTGGCCGCATGATTGGCCGCCGGTCCATGGCAGTTCTCGCATTGCACGCCGGCCAGGTGCGGTGTTTTTTTCTGGCTGACAAATCCCGTTTTCACATCGAATCCCACCGTGTGGCAGGCCAGACAAGAACTGTTGGTCTGGCCCCCGTCAGCCTCGAACCTCGCGTTGGTAAACGCGGACGCATGGCGGGTCTGCTTCACCGTGTTCACAAAGGGCGCATGGCATTCCGCGCAGGCCTGGGACCCCGCGTATCTGGTTAATGGGCCGGAGACTCGAAAGTAAGAGTTGCTATAACGGTCTGCAACAGTGGCGGTCCGGACCAGAGTTGGTGCGCTTGCCCAGAGCCTTCCAAACGGGATGATCCAAGCTCGGACTCTCAAACAATTGGTAATAACCAGAAGGGCCATCCCACGTCACCTCCACACCGTTGGTGACCAGCGTAACCGCCGTGATCACGGTTTCGACCCGGGCATCCCGCCCGGCTGCGTGATGCTCAAATGTTGAACGCTCTGCGCGCTGGCGCACAAGCCGGCCACGAGAACGACCGCCACCGCCAAAAAAATGGAAACCGCCCGGTCAATCAGAAGGACTTTTGTCCTGTTCATACACCACAAATTCCATGGATGGACAGGACCATGCTTTTAGCATCCCGGCCTCAAGGCGCGGTATTCTTCAGTTGTTGCAGGGCGGCAATTTGAGCGTGGGAGTTTTGCGCAATTTGTTGCAATTTGCGCGTTCCCTCCGCTTGGATTTTCCGAAGCTGCTCCCTGGCGGCCTCCTGGGCGGCCTCGGACTGACTGGCCTGCGCCTGGATGAAACGTTGTTCGGCATCGTTCATCCGGGCTTTCATTTCATCCACTGCCTGCTTGAATTGGGCCAGCGAAGCATCGCGCAGAACTTGCGTGCCCGCCTCCAGCGAAACCGCATCAAGGTTGGGAATCGCTTTCCTGACTGCATCCAGGCTGGCGGTGTCGGCCCGGGCCAGTGGCTGCGCCCCCGGTCTGGCCTCGGCGGCACGGGCAATGGCGCGGGTCAGGTCAGGTTCCAAGGCCTGCTCCCACTCCGGCGCGAGCCGCGACAGCGATTCCTTTTGACCGTCGCACACCACCGCGATTCCCAGGAAACAACTGTCGCCCTTGTCGATATTGAATGCGCTGATGCCATCGGCCAGCGCGGCGTTCGCGCTGGCACTGGATAAGGAATTGCAGCGAATCACCCTAAGCCGGTCGCCGGCCACTTGCTCGTATTGGGCGAGCAATTGATCCACCCGCCCGGCAAAGGCCTGGACAGAATCCGGCACACTCGATGCATCCAGCAAAGAGTAAAACCGGATTTCAACCGGTGAATCCAGATGTTGCAAAACCGCTTTGGTCGCGCCAGACAGCACCACCGCCGCCGGGTTCTCCGCGTCGGAAGCAACGCCCGCCGCGTGATGCAAGCCGCCGCGGGAAAACCAAACAGCACTCAGAGCCGCGCCCGCGAGGAAGAAGACCAGCGCCGAAATCACAATCCGGGCGCCAGCGTGTTCGCCGGAGCGCCGTCTCCCCTCAACCTCAGTATTCTTTGTCGGCAACGCGTTCATCGTCTTACTTTCTTTTCATGGACCAAGGAGGCGCGCAGTTTATTTTTGCGGCCGTTATAAA
The DNA here is from genome assembly GCA_963825315.1 of uncultured Verrucomicrobiae bacterium. Taxonomy (GTDB): domain Bacteria; phylum Verrucomicrobiota; class Verrucomicrobiia; order Limisphaerales; family Palsa-1400; genus DASRLE01. The sequence goes on from CAWGST010000001.1 coordinate 360,442, forward strand.
ACAAGCCCGATTATTCGCCTGATTTTGGCGGCTGGCCGCGCTGGCCGCTCGCGCCTGCCAGCCGCCAAATGACTTATATCTGTCTCCGCACAGGCCGGAGCGCCTATGGCGTGTTCGAACTCACCACGCGGAAGAACTGTTGCAGATTGCCCACCGTCGGCGTCAAGTAGCTCATTGAGCCGGCGTTTGTCGCCGTCACCACAAGCGGGCTTCCAACATTTTGCCATCCCTGGCTCAGAGAGCTGACTTCCTGGATCTGATAGGTCATGCCGGCCACCGTGTCGAAGGACACATCTGCCGCCGTGTAGATCTCGAGGGTATTGGTCTTGGTGTTGCCGCCCAGGGCGTTGCCATTCGCATACACAACCCCGTTGGGGACTGCCATGCCCTTCACGTTTGGATTAAGGCCCAGCGCGTATTTCAGCCAGTTCGGAATGCCGTCGCCAGCCGGGTCAGCATAGGCCGTGGCGTCGGCGTTGGTAAGCGAGCCGAAGTAATTGGTCGCCCACGCATCGAAACTGCCGGGCACGGAGGGGCCAGTCAGGTCAGCGATTGACGCATTGAGCAGGCCGGTGGCAAACGGGGCATTGTGGACGCCCATGCTGCCATCGCTGGAGACAAACTCCCAGTTGTAAGCGGCATTCAGTTGCGCTGTCGTCCAGTTGGTCGTAACAGAAAGACTGGTCTTCACCGCCCCGTCCAAGACGCCACTCGAGTTCGGCAACAACGTGGACAACTGGTTCAGCAGGATCTGAACTTCAGTTTGAACACCCAGGATGGCGCCGACGTTGGCGTAGTCCTCCACCGGGAAGTTGAAGGTGGTGATCCCGCCGTGGCATTGGTTGCAGACACCCACCTGGTCAATCTTGTTCGTGACCCCGTTGGTGACGACATTGTAACTCATCTCGAAGGTGTGGCCGCCCGACAGGAGAAATCCGGGGTCGGTGGAAGCAATGGTTTGCATATGGCAGCCCACGCAGGCATTTGTGACCGACAAGCGGTGGGCGGAACTGGGAATCGCCAATCCATAGGTAATGGCGTTGGTGCCTTCGATCATGTCTCCCTGCGGATTGTCGTGCGGGCCAAAATCGCGCGAGTTGGGGGGCTTTGATGCTCCTTCCCAAGTGAGAATCCCTTTGGGCCAATTCGCCACGTTGGTGACCGCCGAACCATTGCGGCTGTGATGGCAATTCATGCACAGGTTGCCCTCGCCTCCGTTGGTGATGACCGTGCCGTCCCCGAACGTCGCCGAAGCCATGACCCGGATCAGGTGATTGTCGTTGGTGGGGGTCGTCAAGCCGTGCGGCTCATGGCAGGTCTGGCAGCCGATCGCGGCGTAGGTCGTGTTCGTTGGCGCAAACGTCGTATTGGTGGACAGCCGGTTCGAGACCGCGGTAATGAACCCGTAGGCGGTGTGACATTGCACGCACAGATCGCGGCCCGAGCCGGAGGGAGTGGTTGTCGTCACCGCGTGGCTGGAAGCGTACCACTGCGTCCCATATTGGTGGTGCGGCGGGTCGTCATGGCATTGTTCGCAAGTGCCTACAGTGTAGGGCACATCGAGTCTTGGCCAGCCGGGGGCATTGGTATCGCCGTATAAGCCGGCGTGTTCGCTGCCTGGCCCGTGGCAGTTTTCGCACGTAATATTGGCAACGGCCTTGAGACTCGGGTAACCATCGGGCACCGCCGCCCAGTTGCTATTCGTCAGCACGGTTGGGAAGGTCCACCCAACCTCTTGGGCGACACCGTAAAACCCGCCGTCATTCGTCGCACTGGCGTTGGTATCGTATCCGGTGGTATGACACTTGATGCAGGACTGGCTGTAGCTGCCCAGAGCACCGTCAATGCCTTGGGTGAATATGCTCGCGTGAGCAGTAGTCAACCAGGACGGATACATATCAGGCGTCCCAATAGAGTTCCCGCTGTGGCAAAACGCGCATGTTTCAACACCCAGGTAGGTTCCCACGTTGAAGGTCGCGCTCACGTTTGTCGTCCCGCTGGTGGTGCCAACAAACGCGCTCACCGTGTACTCACCCGCCAAGTCCGGGCGCAGCAGGATGCGTCCCGCCACCTGATAGGTCAAGCGGTCTGACGGCAAAAAAACGGGCATGTTCGATGGCAATGGACTGGCGGTGAACGCCGCTTGGGACCCTGCCGGTTTCGCCGTCAAGGTCCAGGTAACATTGGTGATGGAAGCGGGGGATATCGCGATGTTCACTTCAGCCTCCAGGTAGGCTGGCGTGCCGATTGCAAACGTGCTCAACCCGCCCGAATACTCGGTGACGGACGAAAGATGATAGGTGTTGGTATCCCCTGGGGTAACGGGCCGCGGGACGATCCGGGCATTGAGGGGCGTTGCCGCCGCTCTCGCCGACAAGGTGGCGACCATGCTGACGAGCGCCACTGTCAACAGACAGGATTGCGCCTTTCTGATTCGATTCTTTGTTTTCATAAGTGCATTTTGTTGGGTGTTCCAAGGTTTGCTGTCACGGGCATTTGGGGTATCTGCCTCACGGCAGCGCCATGTCGCGCTGCGTCCTGACAGCCAGTTCCAACCCCTGAAGGCCTTTGGTGCCCGCCTGTCAAAATCTGTGGATTTGTCAAAATGTGGAAATTACTTCGCATAACCAGCCATGGGACTCTGGAAGGCCCAGCCCATTTGGGGCTGCGGCCGCACCGCATCCGGTCTTCCTGAAGCCCCGTTGAGTTTGGCCATTAACTGGACCGTGTGTTCCTCGATGATTTCATGGCATCGGGCGAGTTCCTGCTCGCGCAACCGCACGTTTTCGCGCATGAGTTGTTCCAGGTGGTCAATATTGTAGAGAAAGACATTCTCGAGTTGTTCCACCTCGACGGCGATGTCCCTCGGCACGGCGATGTCGATGAGAAACAACGGGCGATTGGGCCGCTGCCGCATGACCGCCTCCACGTCCTCGCGGTCCAGGATGGTTTCCGGGCAGCCGGTCGAACTGACCACGATGTCCGCTTCACCCATCGCCGCCAAACCGTCATCCATATAATTGACAGCCCGCCCTCCGAATTCGCGCGCCAGTTCCCCGGCGTGTTCGAGGGAGCGGTTGGCGACGATGATGGAGCGGATGCCTTTTTTGGCGATGTGCCGGATGCAGGCCTCTCCCATTTTCCCGGCGCCGATGATCATGACGGTTTTCTCGTGAAAATCCCCGCCGAGGATTTTCTCGGCCAATTGGACGGCGACGCTGCCCACCGAAGTGGCGCCCCGTCCGATTTGCGTCTTGGTGCGGATGGCTTTGACCACTTGAAAGGCGCGTTGAAACGCGCCATTGATGACCCGCCCGGTCAGCTTCGCGGCCCGGGCCGCCTCGTAGGCGGTTTTGATTTGACCGGTGATTTCCGTTTCGCCCAGGACCATCGAATCGAGGCCGCTGGCGACGGCGAAGAGATGGCGGGCGGCGGCGTCCCCAGTATGGACATAGACATAAGGGGAGACATCCACATTGGCGCGCGCAAGCGACGCGAGCAGTTCGGCCAGTCCCTCGGCGCGATCGGCCACGCCGTATAACTCGACCCGGTTGCAGGTGGAAACGAGGGCCAATTCGGAGAGGCCGCCTTGCAGTTTCAGCCGGGTGGCGGTTTCAATGAGACGCGACGGTGTCACGGCCAATTGCTCACGTAAAGCGACAGGCGCGGTTTTAAAGCTGATTCCCGCCACGAACATCATGCGAGCCTCCTTCCGGCATCCATGCACCGCCTGAGATTTTGCGTCTTTGTCATACCTGATCCGCCATTATTCACGCTTATGAGCTTTTCATGTCGTTGCCAGCATTGCTTATGAAAGGAAGATCAACTACACGCGTTTTGCGAATTGTTGGACATTTATTGTTCAAATCCGGGCCGGAGGGCAATTGCCGGGTTTTAGCATCAGCCAAAAAATGGCCTGCGAATGACAAGCTTTGTGGAGTGCCGCCGGGAACGTCCTTGTAAGTTGGCTCGGAAATGGAAGGAACAATGAAACTGTTTGCCCGGACAACTCAATTAAATGACTGCATTCCGCCGGACGGCGAAATCCGCTGTCGGAAGCCGTTCACCTGCCCGCTCAGCCGGGTCAAAGCGGGGATGGCGGTGCGCATCAAGCAACTTTCCGCCCCGCCGGACGTGACCCAGCGCCTGCGGGAAATTGGATTTGGCGAACAGCAAGTGATCCGGCTGCTCGTCCGTCAATCCAACCTGATTTGTCTGGTGTGCAACGCGCGCCTGGCTTTAAGCTCCCAGCTTGCTCAAATGATTATTGTTGAGCCGCTGGCGGCTTGAACAAGGGAGAATACAATGAACTTCGGACCTTATTTGTTTCTGGCGGTCTTCAGCATGGCCGCGCTGGTCTTTGCCCTCGCCCCGCTGGCCCTCGCCTGGCTCTGGGCGCGGGTTTTCTCGCCGCGGAAGCCGGGTGCGGTCAAAAACGCCATTTACGAATGCGGGTTGGACGCCCAACCCACGGGATGGGTGCAATTCAAATTCGAATACTATCTCTACGGAATTATTTTCCTGATCTTCGATGTTGAGGCCATTTTTTTGCTGCCGTTTGCCGTGGCCTTCAAGGGCCTCTCGATGGCAGCGTGTCTGGCGATGTTGATTTTCATCCTGTTGCTGGCGGAGGGGCTGGCCTGGGCCTGGGCCAGGGGGGTTTTGGCCTGGAAATAAACCCCGGCATGGCTCCCATGAACCAGGAACTTCAAAACGAATTAAGCCGGCAAGGCGTGGTGCTCACCACCATCGAGGACCTTTACAACTGGGGCCGGAAGAATTCCTTGTGGCCCTTGCAGTTCGGCCTGGCCTGCTGCGCCATTGAGATGATCGCCGCCTCCATGGCCCGCTTCGACATGGCGCGCTTCGGCGCGGAGGTCTTCCGGCCCTCGCCCCGGCAGGCGGACCTGATGATCGTTTCCGGAACTGTCACCAAGAAAATGGCCCCGCAAGTCGTGCGCCTTTTCAACCAGATGCCGGAGCCCAAATACGTCATCGCCATGGGCGCCTGCGCCATTTGCGGCGGACCGTTCCGCGACGGCTACAATGTCCTGCAGGGGATCGACCTCTATCTTCCGGTGGACGTTTATATCCCCGGTTGTCCGCCCCGGCCTGAAGCGCTGCTGGAGGGCCTGATCCATCTGCAACAAAAGATCGCGCGCCAGCGTCTCACAGGCCCGGAGCGCCCGCGCCACCTGGAAGAAAACACGCCCGGCGAATTTCCCGTCCCGCAATTCGGACCGCATGACCTTGTGGGGCCGCGCTTGCCCAAAGCCCGGACACCTGATGCAAACTCCTGAACAAATCAAAGACCGCATCATGGCCGCTCTTCCGGGCGCCCGTCTGGAGGTCATTCCCAATGGCAGTCCGGCCAGGCAGCCTTCCCTGCTCCTCGATCACGAGCATGCGCGGGAGATCGCAAAATTCTTGCGCGACGATCCGGAACTGCGCTTCGACTACGCCTCCAACGTCACGGGCGTGGACTGGCCGGAAAAAGTCGTCAAAGAGAAAGTCAAAGTCAGGAAGATTATTGAAGGAGTGGAAACGGAAGCCGGGGAACTCGTCGAACGGAAGACCCCTGGATTCCTCGAAGCGGTCTATCATCTCTATTCCATGGCGCTCGGTCAGGGACCGCTGATTATCCGGCTGCGCACCGGCAATCGAACCGACAGCGTGGGATTGCCTTCGCTGACGCCCATTTGGCGCAGTTGCGAGTTCCAGGAACGGGAAGTATTCGATCTCTTTGGCATCGCATTCAAAGGACATCCCGATCTGCGCCGCATTTTGATGTGGGACAACTTTGCCGATCATCCCATGCGCAAGGATTATGTGCCGGCCGATGACCCGGAGGCAAAGCCATGATCGCGCCGCCGCCGCAACTTCAGACCCCCGGCCTCGGCGATTTTGCCGGCCATGACCTCCTCAAGATCTCGATGGGGCCGCATCATCCCTCCACCCACGGCGTCTTTCGGATGAATGTCGTTTTGGACGGCGAAACTGTGGTCAAACTGACGCCGGTTTTCGGTTACCTCCATCGCAACCACGAAAAAATCGCGGAGAAGAACAGCTACCTTGCCTCCATCCCCTATACCGACCGGTTGGATTACATTTGCTCAATGACCAATAACTGGGCCTATGTCCTGAGTGTGGAGAAGCTCGCCGGATTGGCCGTGCCGGAACGCGCCGAATACATTCGCGTCATTGTCGGCGAATTGACCCGCCTCCAAAACCACGCCTGTCTGGCGGGATTTCTCTTGCAGGACATGGGCGCGCTGGGCACGCCGCTCATGTACGCCTTTCGCGAACGGGAAAAAATCCTCGACCTCTTCGAGTCTTTGAGCGGCTCGCGCATGATGTGCAATTACATGCGATTCGGCGGCTGCCGCTGCGACCTTCCGGCCGGCTGGCTGGAACAAGCGGTCAAAGTCACGACCAGTTTCGATTCCTTCCTCGACCACTTTGAGGCTCTCCTGAGTGAAAACGAAATTCTGCGCGCGCGCAGCGAAGGCGTGGGCGTGCTCCCGCGCGATCTGGCGGTCAATGCCGGGGTGACCGGCCCGGGGCTGCGCGCCAGCGGAGTCAATTACGACATCCGCAAAGTGGACCAATACGGGATTTATAATCGCTTCAAATTCCGCGTGCCGCTCGGACAACGGGGGGACGTTTTTGATCGCTATATGGTGCGGATTCTCGAAATGCGGGAATCCCTCAGGATTCTTGATCAGGCCCTGCATGACATTCCCGCGGGACCGATCATGGATCCCAAAGTCAGACTTCGCAATCTCCGGCCCAAACCCGGCGAGGCCTACGGCCGGATCGAATCGCCCAAAGGCGAATTGGGCTTTTATCTCATCAGCGACGGCGGGCCTGCGCCCTATCGTTATCGCGTCCGCCCTCCAAGTCTTGTCAACCTGACCGTCCTCGAAGACATGTGCCTCGGCCATACCATTGCGGATGTCGTCATTATCCTGGGCAGCATTGATATTGTGCTCGGGGAGGTGGATCGCTAATGCTGGGCCGCGGCATCCTTCGAGGGTTGATCGAGACCTGGCGGAATTTCCAGGGCAGCTATTATGATCCCGCCCGCCTGACCACCGTGCAGTACCCGGAGGAAAAACTTCCGCCGCAGGAAAACGCGCGCACGATTCCCTTTTTGGTTTACGACGGTGAGGATCTTCTGGCCGGGATGCGCTGCACGGCCTGCAGCATCTGCGCGCAGGAATGCCCCGCCCACTGCATCGAGATCGTCAAGGACACCGTGAAAAAGCCTGATTACCTGGGCAAAATGCAATTCCACCCCAGGGTGTTCGACATTGACATGGCTGTCTGCATGGAGTGCGGCATCTGCGCGGAAGTTTGCCCGTTCGATTCCATCAAAATGGACCGCGTCTTCGAGTTGTCCAGCAATGATCGCAGGATGGTTTTGCAGAAGTCGGACCTGGCCAAATCCAACGATTACTTCCGCGCAATTCATCCGGTCGAGGCCGCCGCGGTGGATGCGGCGCGCGCCGAAGAACAACGCAAGGCGCAGGCCAGAAAAGCCGCCAGCCCTGTTTCAGTCGCCTCATGAACGCCTTGGACCAAATTTTTATTTCGACGCAGCACTGGCTGGCGGGATTGGCTCCGGCGTCCGTCCGGCCCCTGGTTTCGATGTTGCTCATCATCGCCGGCCTCATGGCCGTATTCGGAACCTGCTTTGCCCTCACCACGATCCTCGAACGCAAAACGCTGGGCCGGATGCAAAATCGTTTCGGCCCCAACCGCGTTGGACCTTTCGGTTTGTTCCAGCCGTTGGCCGACGGGAGTCAAGATGCTGATCAAGGAAGACATTGTCCCTTTTTCCGCCGACCAGACGCTGCATTTTCTCGCGCCGCTGGCGCTGACCGTGCCGGTTTGGCTGGCCTTCGCCGTCCTGCCCTTCGGTCGCAACATGAGCGCCATTGAACTGGATGCGGGGATTCTCTTCTTTTTTGCCATTGGTTCCGCGTCCGAACTGGCGGTCTTCATGGCGGGATGGTCAAGTCAAAATAAATATTCGCTGGTGGGGGCCATGCGGGCGATCGCGCAAATGATCAGCTACGAAGTCCCGCTGGTGCTGGCCAGCGTTCCGGTGTTGATGGCGGCCGGTTCGTTGTCGTTGCCGGACATTGTCCAGGCCCAATCCGGCTTCGCCCTGGGCTGCGTCCCGCGATGGAACGTCTTCACGCCTTGGGGCCTGGCCGGGTTCGCGCTGTTCCTGATCGCCGCCGCCGCCGAATCCAACCGTTGCCCGTTTGACCTGCCGGAAGGGGAATCCGAGCTGATCGCCGGCTATTTGACCGAGTATTCCGGGTTCAAATACGCCTTGTTCTTCCTCGGGGAGTATCTCGGACTCTTCGCGGTGACCGGGCTGGCCGTGACCTTGTTTCTCGGAGGCTGGCAGGCGCCGGCGCAATGGCTGGAATGGCTGCCTTCCTGGGGCTGGTTTGCGGCAAAATTCAGCGTCGCTGATTTTTCTTTTCATTTGGGCGCGGGCGACCTTGCCGCGATTGCGCCTGGACCAATTGTTGAATTTCGCCTGGAAATTTCTCGTCCCGCTCGCGCTGATCAATCTGTTCGTCGCTGCCGTCTGGTGGAAAGTTCCCGGCACGCGATGGCAATCCGCTGGCTGCTGTGCGCGGGCCTCCTGGCCGTTCCGTATGTCTGGCTCGGGCGGAACTGGAACGGCGCGACACCCAAACAACGCCAATATAGTTATGCCGAATGAGATTGCATTTTATCTTGATCGCCGCGTTCACCGTGGCTTTCGCAGTCGCCGCGATGACCCTGCGGCGCCTGGTCCATTGCGCTTTGTGCGCCGCCGCCGCTTTTGCCGGTCTGGCCATGATCTACTTGCAGCTCGACGCGGAATTTGTGGGATTTGCCCAACTGCTGGTTTATGTCGGGAGCGATCGCCATTCTGATTGTCTTTGCCGTCCTGCTGACGCGCGGCGATGAAGTCCGCCCGGGCCACAGCCAGTCGTCTCCTTCCTGGATGGCGGGTGTCGCGGTCGCCGCGCTTGGTGCTGGCTGGAGTGGCAATTGCCATCTTCCTCAGCCCCAGTCTGCAACGCGTCGCCCCGTCCGCGGCGGTTGCGCCGGTGAAAAGAATCGGCGAAGAATTGATGACCCGCTATGTTCTGCCGCTGGAGATGGTCGGGGTTCTTTTGACGGGTGCGTTGCTGGGGGCGGTGGTCATCGCCATGCGCGAGGAGTCCGAGGTCAAACGGCCAGACCCGCAGCCAGGCGCCCAAACGCGCCGAACCCGAGGAGGCAATGAGTCTGCGATGAACACGCCCCTCTCCCATTATCTTATTCTCTCCGCGTTGCTCTTCGGCATCGGTTTCGCGGGCGCGGTGGCCCGGCGCAGCGCCATCCTCGTGCTGATCGGCATCGAATTGATGCTCAATGCGGCGAACTTGAATTTCATCGCCTTCTGGCGCTACGGCCCTCACACGGAAGCATTGACCGGCGTGATGTTCGTCCTTTTTTCCATCGCCATCGCCGCCGCCGAGGCGGCGGTGGGCCTGGCGTTGGTCATCGCCATCTACCGTCAACGTAAAACCGCGCGGGTGGATTGTTTGGATACGCTGAAAGGTTGAGACATGGAACCTGTTGTCCAATATCTATGGTTGATTCCGGCGCTGCCGCTGGTCATGGCGGGATTGGGCGCATTGCTCAAACGCGACCGGCGGCGGCTCGCCGCTTCGCTGGCCATCGGCGGGGTGGCTGTTTCCTGTTTGCTCTCGTGCGTCGCATTTTTGACCAGCTTGAGCGCCCATCCCTTCCGCGAGACTTGGAGTTTTCGCTGGTTCGATCTCGCGGATACCTCGGTGCCGCTGGGCTGGGTGCTGGACCCGTTGGCCGCCATCATGCTGATGATGGTGGCGTTTTTGGCGCTGCTCATTTTCATTTACAGCCTCGGTTACATGGAGCACGATGAAAATTTCACGCGTTTCTTCTGTTTCATGTCGCTTTTTGCCGCCGCCATGCTCGGCATTGTCATCGCCAACAGCCTTCTCCTGCTGTTCATCTGCTGGGAATTGGTGGGGCTGTCGTCCTACCTCCTCATTGGTTTCTGGTATGAAAAACCAGCGGCGGCGGCCGCGGCAAAAAAAGCGTTCATCACCACGCGCATTGGCGACATCGGACTCCTGCTCGGAATGCTCTGGCTCTATTCCCAGAGCGGCACACTGCTCTTTTATGACCGCGGCCACGGCTGCCTGGAACAATCCTCGCTGGCGCGGCTGGTGGCCGGCACGACCGTCGGCGGCATGGCTGTCTCCACCGCCATCTCGCTCCTGATTTTCGCCGGCGCCGTTGGGAAGTCCGGCCAGGTGCCGTTGCACGTCTGGCTCCCGGACGCGATGGAAGGCCCGACGCCGGTCAGCGCGCTGATTCATGCGGCCACCATGGTGGCGGCGGGGGTATTTCTGGTCGCCCGCATGTATCCGCTCATGAGCGCCGGCTCCCATCCGGCCGCGCTCCAGGTCGTCACCTGGGTCGGGGCCGTCACCGCGGTCTTTGCCGCCGCCATTGCCGTGGCGCAGAATGACATCAAGCGCATCATTGCTTATTCCACGATTTCGCAATTGGGTTACATGATGATGGGGTTGGGCGTGGGCGGCGTGGCCGTGGGAATGTTTCATTTGATCACGCACGCCTTTTTCAAGTCGCTCCTCTTCCTCGGCGCAGGCTCCGTCATTCACGGCTGCCACGGCGAACAGGACATCCGCAAAATGGGCGGCCTGAGAAAACTCATGCCTTGGACTTTCGCCACTTACGCCGCCGGCATGATGGCGCTCTGCGGCGTGCCGCTGTTCTTTTCGGGTTTTTGGAGCAAGGACGAAATCCTGCGCGCGGCCTGGAATTGGCCCGTTTCCCCGGTTCCCTTCTGTCTCGGCGTGGCGGGCGCGTTTCTGACGGCCTTTTACATGACACGGCAGGTAAGCTGGGTGTTTTTCGGAAAACCGGCCGATTCAGCAAGTTCCCATGCTCCCGCGCATGAAAGTCCCGCGGTGATGACGATACCTCTCGCCATCCTCGCCGTGTTCGCCGTGCTGGCTGGGTTTTTGGGAACGCCGGCCTGGCCTTGGTTCCACTCTTATTTGAATGGAGAAACCACCCCGTTCGCGCCCGCGGCTCTTGTTGCCGGCCCGCAACTCAATCTGATGTTGCTTTCCACCATGGTCGTTGGCGCGGCTTTCTTCCTGGGCTGGCGAATCTATTCAAAGGCCGCCGTCCAAAGTTCCCGGGAAATAGACCCGCTGGAAAAATCCCTGCCGGCTCTCTTTCGGCTGCTCCAAAATAAATTTTTCATCGACGAGATTTATGCCGCGACGGTGATTCGGCTGAACACGGCGTTTTCGCAGCTGCGCCGACTGGATGGATCGCGTGATCTGGGGGGCGCGGTCAACGCGGTCTCGGCATTGACGGTCGTGTGCTGCGCAGATCAATCGCGCCTTTGACGACTTTGGGATCAATGCCGGTTTCGATCTCGGCTGCGACGAATTGCGCGGCGCGGGAGGTTTTCTGTCGTGGATGCAAAATGGCCGCGTCCAACGCTATTTGCGAATTGCGGGCCTGGCGTTCGGTCTTCTGTTGCTGGCCTTGATCTGGGGGTGCGCATGAAAACGTTTCCTCTCCTCACCCTTCTGACTTTGATCCCGCTCATCGGCGGCGCGGCGGCGCTTGCTTGCATCCAGTCAAACCAACCTTTCGCGGCGCATCGCCTTCGTCGCCAGCCTGCTCGCGCTGGCCGGCGCGGCGCTGCTGTGGACGGCGTTTGACACCAGCCGCGGCGGGCTGGCAATTCGTCGAGCGCCTCGCCTGGGTGCCGTCGCTGGGGATTGATTACCATCTGGGCATCGATGGATTGGGGCTTTTAATGGTGCTCCTGTCGGCGCTGATCGTTCCGTTTGCCATGCTCGCTTCGTGGAAAATCGGGCAGAATCCGAAACTTTATTTTGCGCTGATCCTGTTTTTGGAAGCCGGCTTGTTCGGCACGTTTACCGCGCTGAATTTTTTCCATTGGTTCATCTATTGGGAACTGGGCCTGATCCCGGCGTTTTTCCTGATCAAAATGTGGGGCGGGCCCGCGCCGCACGCAGCGCCGCCAACCAATTCTTCATCTATACGCTGGCCGGCAGCGTGGCGATGCTCCTGGCCTTCCTGGCCCTCTACGCCGCGACGGGACTCTTTGACTTCGGCCAACTGGCCGAACTCGCCCGGAAAGACGGCCTCGAAAACGCGCTGTTTGCCAGGCTGGGCGGCTCGTTTTTCAAGTCCAAGGAAACGCTGGCCGCCGTGATTTTTCTCGGCGTGTTCCTTGGGTTCGCGGTCAAAGCGCCGCTGATGCCCTTCCATACCTGGCTGCCGTCCGCTTACGCCGAAGCGCCCACCGGCACGTCCATGCTCCTGACCGGCGCGATGTCGAAAATGGGCGTCTATGGGTTTTTGCGGATTCTGCTGCCGCTGTTTCCGGGGCAAATGCGCGCGATGCAAACGCCTCTCCTCTGTCTGGCGGTGGTCACGATCGTTTTTTCGGCGGCGGCGGCCCTGGCCCAGCGCGATTTGAAACGGATGGCGGCTTATTCCTCCATCAATCACATCGGTTACTGCCTGCTGGGTATTTTTGCCGCGGTGCAACTCACCGGCCCCGCCGCTGCCTGGACCACCGAAAAAGCCGCCGCCCTCAACGGCGTCATGCTGCAAATGTTCAATCACGGCTTGACTGCCTCGGCCCTGTTTTATTTTGTCGGCCTGATCGAGCAGCGCAGCGGCGGCCTGCGCGGTTTGGACGATTTTGGCGGCTTGCGCAAAGCGGCGCCGGTTTTTTGCGGATTGATGGGCATCACCCTGTTCGCCTCGCTCGGTTTGCCCGGCCTGAATGGATTTGTGAGCGAGTTTCTCATCTTCAAAGGTTCTCTGCCGCTGGTGGGCTGGGCGGCGGCGGTCTCGACCCTCGGTTTGCTGATCACGGCGATTTTTCTGCTCGCCATTTTGCAGCGGGTGTTCAGCGGGCCTTTGCAGAATCGCTGGACTGGCTGGAAGGACCTGACGACCGGCGAACGGCTCACCCTTGCGCCGGTCGTTGCGCTGATGTTGATGCTCGGGATTTATCCGCAAATTCTCATCAGCGTGTCCAATCCGGCCGCGCTTGGCGATCTTGAAATTATTTTTGAACCATGCTGGCCTGGACTATTTACATTTCATTCCTGGGCGCGGCGGCGCTGGCGCTTCTGCCGCCGGAGAACCGGCGCGCGGCGCGGATCACGGCGCTGCTCACGGCCCTGGCGGGACTGGCGGTCGCTTTGGGCGGCGCGGCGCAATACGAGCGCCATGCGCCTTCCGGCAACCTCGCGGAAATCGTGAATTTTTCATGGATTGCTGACTTGGGCATCCGCTATCACCTGGCGGCGGACGGCATCAGCATCACTCTGGTGCTGCTCACCGGAATAGCCGCGGTCGCGGGCGTGTTGTTTTCGTGGAACATCGAGCGCCGCACCAGGGAATTTTTCGCCCTTTATTTGGCGCTCATCGGCGGCGTTTATGGAGTTTTTCTGAGCTTTGACCTCTTTCTCCTGTTCGTCTTTTACGAAGTCGCAATCATTCCGAAATATTTCCTGATTGCCTTTTGGGGATCGACCCGCCGTGAATATGGCGCCATGAAGCTGGCGCTCTATTCGTTGGTGGGCAGCGCGATGGTGTTGATCGGTTTGATCGCCGCCTACGTCGTCTCCGGGTCGCGCACGTTTGATTTGCTCGAACTGGCAAAATTTCCGTTCCCGCCGGCCTTTCAACACTGGGCTTTCCTGCTGGTGTTTGTTGGTTTTGCGGTCCTGGCCGGTCTTTGGCCGTTCCATACCTGGGCGCCGACCGGCCACGTCGCCGCGCCCACCGCCGCTTCCATGTTGCTGGCCGGCGTGGTGATGAAACTCGGCGCCTACGGCGCGTTGCGCGTGGCCATGACCCTTTTCCCGGACGGGCTTCGCTTCTGGCAAACCGAGATCGCCCTGCTGGCTGTCATCGGCATCGTCTATGGCGCCACTGTCGCGCTGGTGCAACGGGACCTCAAATTTGTCATCGGCTATTCCAGCGTCAGCCACATGGGCTTTGTCTTGCTTGGCCTGATGACCCTGACGCAAATCGGCCTGAGCGGCGCCGTGCTGCAAATGTTTTCCCACGGCATTGTGGCCGGTCTTCTTTTTGCGGTGGTCGGCCGGATGATTTACGACCGCACCCATACCCGCGAATTAAGCGAACTTCAACCGATGAATCTCAGCGTGCTGGCGCCGTTTGCCGCGGTCACCTTTGTGCTGGCGGGGGCTGCGTCCATGGGCTTGCCCGGCTTCAGCGGCTTTATCGCCGAATTGCAGGTGCTGGTGGGCGCCTGGGGGGTCTTCCCGCGCCTGACTATTTTTGCCGGTGTCGGAATTCTCGTCGGCATCGCCTTCATGGTGCGTGTCTGGATCAAGGCGTTTTTTGCGGAGAACGACGCGAAGTCCGCCGCCATCCAGATCGAACCCGTTTCCATTCCCGAACGCGCTGGAGCCTTTCTGTTGCTGGGAACCACCATCCTCATCGGCCTCTGGCCCGGTTTGCTGCTGGATTTGATTGCTCCGACGCTCCGTTCGCCCCTGTTCCAACCGCTCTGGAAAGGAGGCCTGCCATGAACTCGTCTTTGGACTGGATGATTCCGCTGATCCCCGAAGAACTCGTGATTGTGTCCGCGTTGGCGGCGCTCGTCCTGGATTTGTCGATCGTGCGGCGCAAAACTGTGGCTGTTCGCGCGGCGGTCATTGGCACGATGGCTTGCTTGGGTTGCCTGGCGGCCATGATCTGGATCGCGTGCTGGCAGGATTACACAACATCCGAAATGCTCGCCCTGACTCCTCTGACGCAGTTTTTGAAAATGGTGTTGCTCGCCTTGACCCTGGTGGTCGCGGTTCTTTCGTTCGGCGCGCGGTTCTCGCGCCACGTCGGCGAGTATTTTGCGCTGCTGCTCCTGGCCGCCGCGGGTTTGATGCTCCTGATCAGTTCGGAGAATCTTCTGGTCATTTTCATCGCGCTTGAGATGCTCAGCGTCCCGCTTTATGTCCTGACGGCCTTTAACAAAACCAGCCTGCCGTCGGCCGAGGCGGCCCTGAAATACTTTCTCTTCGGCAGCGTGGCGGCGGCGTTCACTCTGTTTGGCATCAGCCTCCTCTATGGCTTGACTGGCGAACTTCAACTCGGAGCGATTGCCGAAAAATTGGGAACACAGCCTATCGAGCCGGTTTGTTATGCCGCGTTGGTCATGACTCTGGCCGGCTTCGCCTTCAAAGTGGCGGTGGCGCCGTTTCATTTCTGGGCGCCGGATGTCTATCAGGGCGCGCCGGCCCCGATCGCCTGTTTCATTGCGTCCGGCTCGAAGGTGGCGAGCTTCTTTGTGCTGGCCAGAATCATACTGGTTGGATTTGACCCGTTGCACGGCAGCGCCGTCTGGGAGGGGTTTCGGGCCGGATGGATGCCGCTGCTGGCCGTTGCGGCGGTTCTTTCCATGGTCGTGGGGAACATCGCCGCCCTGGTGCAGACCAGTGTGAAACGGTTGCTCGCCTATTCGGCCATTGCCCACGGTGGCTATGCCTTGCTGGCTTTTTTTGGCAATCCGCGGCAGATGCTTCCGGCGCTGTTTTTTTACGTCATCACTTACTCGCTCACCGTGCTCGGCGCATTCGCCGTGGTGGCGGTGGTTGAAAACTCCGGCAGCCCTGACCGGCTGGCCGACTGGGCCGGACTTGGCCGGCGCGCGCCTCTGCTCTCCGCGTGCATGTTCGTCTTCATGCTGTCGCTGGCGGGCATTCCCCCGCTTTCGGGTTTTTTCGGCAAATTTTACCTTTTCACGGCGGCAATGGCCGGCGCGCCCCATTTGGGAATGCTTTGGCTCGTCATCGTGGCGGTTGGCGCCAGCGCGATTTCGCTCTATTACTATCTGCAGGTGCTCAAACAGATTTACACCGACGCCCTTCCCGCCGGCTCCGCGCCGTTTCGCCCGTCCCATGCCTCGCTGGTGCCCATCGCGCTCCTGGCCGGTCTCGTCATCGCCTTGGGTTGCGCGCCCGGCTGGTTGCTGGGAAAACTTTCCATTGTCCTAAACTCTTCCGGTTTCCAATTATGAATACATCACCCAAAATCAAAAGTTCGCCCGCCGCCCCATCCGCCACCCTGGACGGCAACGGGAACGCCGCCCCTTTCGTCACGCTGGACGGGAACGAGGCCGCCGCCTCCGTCGCTTATCGTCTCACCGAAACCATCGCCATCTACCCGATCACCCCCTCGTCGCCCATGGCCGAATGGTGCGACCAATGGTCGGCGGAGGGCCGCCCTAATTTGTTCGGCACGGTGCCGCGAGTGGTCGAAATGCAGTCGGAAGCCGGCGCCGCCGGCGCGCTGCACGGCATGGTGCAAGTCGGCTCGTTGAGCACGACTTTCACCGCCTCGCAAGGCCTGCTGCTGATGATCCCCAACATGTACAAAATCGCCGGCGAATTGCTTCCCTTCTGCATGCATGTCTCCGCGCGCACCCTGGCCGCGCACGCCCTTTCCATTTTCGGCGATCATTCCGACGTCATGGCCTGCCGGCAAACCGGCTTTGCCCTGCTTTCCTCCGGTTCCGTTCAGGAGGCGCAAGACTTTGCCGCCATCGCCCACGCCGCCACTCTCGAATCGCGCGTCCCGTTCCTGCATTTTTTCGACGGGTTCCGCACCTCGCATGAAGTGGCCAAAATCCGGGTGTTGACCGACGAACAATTGCGCGCGCTGATGGACGAGTACGCCCTGCCCATCCAGGCCTTCCGCAATCACGGCCTTTCCCCGGATCGGCCCCGTATTCGGGGCACGGCCCAAAATCCCGATGTTTACTTTCAGGCGCGGGAAGCCTGCAATCCGTATTACGAGCGCGCGCCGGGCATCGTGCAGGAAATCATGAACCGGTTCGCCGGGATTACCGGGCGCCAATACCGGTTGTTCGAGTACGCCGGCCATCCGCAGGCGGAGCGCGTGCTCGTCATCATGGGTTCGGGCGGCGAAACGGCGCAACAAACAGCCGACTGGCTCAATCAGCACGGCGAAAAAACCGGCGTTTTGAAAGTGCGCCTCTACCGGCCATTTTCCGTCGAAGCTTTTATCAAGGCGCTGCCTTCGACCACGCGCCGCATCGCCGTCCTCGACCGCACCAAGGAACCGGGCGCCGTCGGCGAACCGCTTTACGTGGATACCGTGACGGCCTTGCGCGAAGCTTGCGACAAGGGGCTGGCCTCTTTTGATGCCGAACCGTCCGTCATTGGCGGGCGTTACGGCCTCTCCTCCAAGGAATTCACCCCGGCGATGGTCAAGTCTATTTTCGACGCGTTGCAACACCGCGCGCCGAAAAATCATTTTACCACCGGCATCGTTGATGATGTCACCCATGCCTCGCTGCCCTTTGACCCGGAGTTTGACATTGAACCCAAAGACGTGGTGCGGGCCGTCTTTTTCGGACTGGGCGCGGACGGCACCGTTGGAGCCAACAAAAACTCCATCAAAATCATCGGCGAGGGCACGGACCTTTATGCGCAGGGTTATTTCGTTTATGATTCCAAAAAATCCGGCGCTGTCACCATTTCGCATCTGCGCTTTGGGCCGCATCCCATCCATTCCCCTTACCTGATCAAACGGGCGGACTTTGTCGCCTGCCATCAATGGCCGTTTTTGGAGCGTTACAACGTGGTGGATTACGCCAAGGAGGGCGCGACGCTCCTGCTCAACTCGCCGTTTGGTCCCGACGATGTCTGGAATCATTTTTCCATTGAAGTCCAGCGGGAAATCATCGCCAAAAAACTTAAATGTTATGTCATAGACGCCTACTCCGTGGCCAAGGCCACCGGCATGGGCGGGCGCATCAATACGATCATGCAAACCTGCTTCTTCGCCATTTCCAACGTGCTCCCGCGCGAAGAGGCGATTGCTGAGATCAAAAAGGCCATTCGCAAAACCTACGCCCGCAAGGGCCAGGCCGTCGTTGACCAAAACTTCGCCGCGGTGGACCAAACCCTGGCCGCCTTGCACGAAGTCAAAATTCCCAAAGCCGTTTCCACCGACCGTCATCAAGCGCCGATGGTTTCGGCGGACGCGCCCGATTTTGTCCAGCGGGTCACCGCGGTGATGCTGGCCGACAAGGGCGATTTGCTGCCCGTCAGCGCGTTCCCGGTGGATGGCACATGGCCCTCCGGGACCACTCGCTGGGAAAAACGGGCCATTGCGCTGGAAATTCCCGTATGGGACACCTCAATTTGCATTCAATGCAACAAGTGCGTCCTGGTTTGTCCGCACGCCGCCATTCGGGCGAAGTTTTATCCCGCCACCCAACTGGCCGATGCCCCGGCCCAATTCAAATCCACCGCCTTTCGTTCGCAGGAATGGAAAGATTCACTCTACTCGCTCCAGGTGGCGCCGGAAGATTGCACCGGATGCACCCTCTGCGTGGCGGTTTGCCCGGTCAAATCAAAAACCGACCCCAAACATAAAGCGATCAACATGAAGCCCATGCCCGCTTTGCTTGAGCAGGAGAAGGTCAACTATGCATTCTTCCTCAATCTGCCTTCCCCCGACCGCACCCGCCTGGCGATGGATGTCAAAGGCTCGCAATTTCGCGAGCCGCTCTTCGAGTTTTCCGGGGCGTGTTCCGGCTGCGGCGAAACGCCCTATCTCAAACTGCTCACGCAAATGTCGGGCGACCGCCTCATCATCGCCAACGCCACCGGCTGCTCCTCCATCTATGGCGGCAATCTGCCGACGACTCCTTACACGGTCAACAGCGCCAAACGCGGCCCGGCCTGGTCCAATTCGCTTTTCGAGGACAACGCCGAATATGGTTTCGGCCAGCGCATAGCGCTGGACAAGCAAACTGAATTCGCGCGGGAACTGGCCCAAAAACTCGCGCCGCAACTGGGCGGAAATTTGGTCGAAGAATTGCTCGCCGCCAAACAAGACAATGAAGCGGAGATTGCCGCCCAACGCGAGCGCGTGTGCGAATTGCGCCTGCGCCTGCAAAAATTGACCGCGCCGGAAGCCCCCATCCTCCACGTCCTGGCCGATGCGCTGGTCAAAAAATCCGTCTGGATTGTGGGCGGCGACGGCTGGGCCTATGACATCGGTTTCGGCGGCCTCGACCATGTCATCGCCATGAATGCCAAGGTCAACATTCTCGTGCTCGACACCGAAGTTTACTCCAACACCGGCGGACAACAGTCCAAAGCCACCCCCAGGGGCGCGGCGGCCAGATTCGCCGTTGCCGGCAAGCGCACCGGCAGAAAAGACCTTGGCCTGATGGCGATGACCTACGGCACCGCCTACGTTGCCCA
Organism: uncultured Verrucomicrobiae bacterium; assembly: GCA_963825315.1. Lineage (GTDB taxonomy): Bacteria > Verrucomicrobiota > Verrucomicrobiia > Limisphaerales > Palsa-1400 > DASRLE01. The sequence goes on from CAWGST010000001.1 coordinate 379,842, forward strand.
GGTCGCGTTTGGCTCGAAGGACATACAAACCGTCAAAGCCTTCGAGGAAGCCGAGTCCTATCCCGGCACCTCACTCATTATCGCCTACGGTCCCTGCATCGAGCACGGTTACCCGCTCGGACTTGGACTGGACCAGCAAAAACTGGCGGTGGACACCGGCTTCTGGCCGCTCTACCGCTTTGATCCGCGTCGCCTGGCGGCGGGCGAACCGGGATTAAAACTGGATTCCGCCGCGCCCAAGATTCCCCTGGAAAAATTTTGGGCGTCAGAACGCCGTTTCCAAGCCCTGGCCGGCGCGGACCCGGAGCACAGCAAAGCAATACTTGACGCTGCGCAGGAAGAAGTCCTGGGCAAATTCGCCCTTTACGAAAGGATGTCCATCCAGCCGGTGGCCCCCGCCAAGCTGGTGCAGGCGAAGTGAACTAAAAGTTTTTAGGTTATCGCTCTTGCCGCTCGGCGCGCTCTTCGTATTGTGCGCGTTGCCGCGCAGTCATTCCCCGTCGTCCAGGCTGATTCGGCTGGTAATCCTCTTCCGATCCCCTCATCGGATTGCGCCAGACGGCAGGGGATGATTCAAAGGCGGCCGGAATGACCGCCACAATCTTGATTGCCTCGAAACATCCTGCGCCGAATAAGCCGAGAAACGACAGCACAAATCCCCAAACCAGGAGCATGTCCGTCAGAGATAGAGATTGCCGTCGCTGCCGTTGCATATAACGCCACAACTGTACCAGAATGCCCAAAGCCGCGCAATCCCGAAGTGAAGCGGGAATTGATTACTGCTGTGGCAGTCGCAGAGCGACAGCCGGAAATTAGCCAGCTACAAGGTGGCTGGTGACAGCCGGCAATGAGCCAGCCCCGAAACTTTCGTGGCTGGCCAATGGCCGAATGAAATGATTCGTCCCGCCGGGACGCTGGAAAATTCACGACGGATTTCGCAGTGCAAAAAATTTCCTCAGGCGAGGATTTGGGGGAGGCTTGTCGTTTTCATGCCGTGGTGGTATAGTTTAAATCATGAGCGCGAAAGCCCAGGCCATTTTGGACGAAATTCGAGCGTTGCCGCCGAAAGAACAGCGCGAGGTTTCCGATTTTATTGTCCAACACCTTGTTTCCGTTCCGCCGACCTCGCACCGCCGCACGATAGCTGACATAGCCGGCAAATACTGGGCCAATCCCGATCCTGAAGCCAAGGATCACGACCGCGGATTTGCCGCCGCCGCCGCCGGCTGAGCGCCCGTTTCCCTGTAAAATCTGTTTTTGTTGACACTTCGGGTTTCTACGCCGTTCTGGACGCTGACGATCCTTTTCATACGATTGCAAGGACTGCGTTTGAACGCGCGGAACGGGAACGGTGGCAGTTGGTATTTGCAAGCACTTGCCGTTTACCTCATGGTAAAGCTTGACTTTGATCCTCCACAATGGTAAGCGGTAAAGGAGCGTCCCCCTGTTGAAGTGGGCGGATTGTGATAGGATGAGCGGTTGGCTTGGCGCCGAGTCAAAATCAGGCGGCCATTTTGATTGGCGACGGATGCTCTTTCTTCCAGTTGAGCGGCGTCAGTCGGGCTACTTGCTGGTTGGTCATGGTGGGCAACCGCTCCAGCACGTCTTTGAGGTAAGTATAAGGTTCGACGCCGTGCATCCGACAGTTCTCGATCAAGGTGTATATCACCGCGCTACGCTGGCCCGCTTCTTCCGATCCGAAAAAGAACCAGTTCTTCTTGCCGATGGCTGTCGGGCGAATGGCGTTCTCCACCAGGTTGTTGTCGATCTCCACTTCGCCGTGGTCCAGGAACCGTTGCAACGTCGCCCACTGGTTCAAGGCATAGCTGATGGCCTGACCCATCGGACTCTGCGGCAGGTAACGGCTTTGCAACCGCTGCAAGGCGCGATGGAGCCGCTCCACCACCATCCGGCTGTGGGCGCTGCGATGGGCTTGTCGCGCCGCCGGTCCGGCCCGGCTTTGCCGCAAGTCTCTTTCCCATCCATAGAGAAGGCCAATCTGGTTTAACATCCAGCCCGCCGCTTTGGGCGCTTGTTCCCTGGCCTCGAAAAATCCGCGCCGCGCATGCGCCCAGCAACCAAAGAGTTTTAAATTGTCCCTTTCTTTGGCAAAGGCCGGATAGGCGCTGTAGCCGTCACACTGTAGCTTGCCGGAAAAGTTCTCTCCCAGCAAGGAACCGACGCAGCGAGCCGCCCGGCTGGCGTGCCATTCATAGACCACGCATTGGCCGGGAACCAATCCGGTCCACAGATATCCTTGTCCGCATCGGCCCGGCAGGTTGGGATCTTGATAGCGCACGGGCGTTTCATCCACTTGCACGTAGCGCTGGCGTTGCAGTTGTTCTTTGAGGCAACGGCTGATGGCCGAGAGCAAGCGCACGCTTTGCGCCGTCCATTGCACCATTTGTTGCCGGGCGATGAAGACGCCGTGCCGTTGTTTGAAAATTTGTTCCTGCCGGTGGAAGGGCAGATGGTCGCAATACTTGCCAATGAGCAACTGCGCCAGCAAGCCGGGCGCGGCCAGGCTGTGGTCGGCCACGCGCTCCCGCGCGGGCGCGATCACTGGCGGCAACTGGCGCTGGCCCACGCGCACATATTTGGGCCGGATGGTTTCCTGCCAGAAAAATTTGCCCGGCTGGTAGTCCAGTTGCCGGCTGACTTCCTGGCCGATGCGTTTCCAGTGTTCCGGCTGGGCCAGGACCAGTTCCGGCTCGAGGACTTCGCGCACCACTTCCAGGTTGTCGGGCGTGCGCAGCCGCTGGGTGTGGGCGCGGGGATGTTGCGGCGCAGGCCGCGCCGGAGGCTCTTCTTCTTCCTCGTCCGCGGCCAGGCTGCCATCGGCCAGGCCGCTCATGAGCAGTTCGAGCTGGGCGGCGTCCAACTGCTCGCTCTTTTTGCCAAAGAACCGCCGGGCCAGGGCGTCGAGCTTCTGGCGCAAGACGGTGTTCTCGCGGCGGGACTGCTCCAGCGCCTGGAGGGTTTGTTCCAGGGTCTGCTGCAAGGAGGCCACCTGCTGTTGCAGCCGGTGGATTTGAGTTTGTAGTTCCGCCACATTCATCGTCTGTCAATCAGACGACGCGCCGCCCAGGATGTTCAAACTTTTTTGCGATTTATGAAAAAAGTTTTTATACTTTACGCGGCGCTCTCATACCAGGCCCGGCGCGCCCCGTCCTTCAAATCCACCCCGTCCAGCAACAACTGCAAGGCCTGCGGGGCCAGACGGATTTTGACCCCTGGCTCTCCCGCGCTCTGCGGCCAGTGAAAGGTTCCCTCTTCCAGCCGCTTGGCCAGCACGCACACGCCCGTGCCGTCAAAATACAAAATCTTGATCCGGTTGTGCCGCCGGTTGCCAAAGACAAAGAGCGCCCCGCTCTTGGGGTCTTCGCCCAGCCGCTCTTGCGCGGCGGCCCACAGGCCGTTGAAGTTCATGCGCAAATCGCACGGCGCCGTGGCCACGAATACTTTGAGATGCGCGTGGAAACTCAGCATGACCGTGCGTCGTTAAAGGCTTGGAGCAGGCGCGCGGCCAAAGGAACCTGCGCTGCGGAAACCAGACGCAGCCGCGCCGCGCCCAGTTCAATCATCAGTTCAGCCGGGGCGGCGGGCGGTGCCAGTTCAACTTGGACAAAGGCGGGCGAAGTTTTGCCGCGGCCTTGGCGCTGACGCCAGCCATAAAAGGTGGTGCAGTGAATGCCCTGCTGACGGGCAAAGGCGGCAACGGACAACCCGCTGCGAGCAAATGCGGCCAGCAGTTGAGCGCGCCGGGTGGCATCAATGCGCGGAGCCCGGCGGCGGAGAAACGAACCATTGGATGTCTTCATGGCCCCATTTTTACCATCGCCACCCGCCGATCAACAGGGGGACGCTCCTTTACCGCTTACCCACAATGGACACATCCAGCAATTCAATTGCCGGAGCCTTGGTTTGCTTCGCCCGGTGCCGCAATCCGAAATTATCTCCTGCTCAACAGCCCGGCTCCAATAGAAGGAGGACGCCACATTTGTGTCAAAAGGGAGGACGCCTGCCCTTATCGCAAAAGGTTTTGTAGAATAACAAGAGCAGCCCCGCGAACTTGTTCAGATTGTTGATCAAAAAGGCGAAAATCATCAATCCAACCCTTCTTGTGTTCATTCCCCTCGCGCCAGAGCGACTTCAAAACGCGCTCTGTACGTTCGACCTGTGCCATTGCCTGTGCAACCGTTTCACGTCCTTCAGGCAAATCGGTAATATCTCCCAACTTTTCCCTGGCGACCTGCTTTTTCCCGGCAAAAGCTTGCAGCAGAATCACGATTGTTTGTTCGTACGCGTACCAGCGTTGCCTTAGGACTTCTTCGAGAAAGCTGCCCTTTATGGCAAAAAACTCTGAGCGTGGTTTATCGGTCTTCTTCCGTATTTCCTGAGCTTCGTGGGGGAACCAATTGTAGAGAAGTCCGTAGGTTCCGTAAGTGTCAATCAATTGTTTTGAACTGGTGGGGCCTACCTGGATTTCGCCTACACAAAAGTCTTGCCCCTTTAGGATTGCTTCCGGGAGTTTTTTTATTGTCTCCAGAACCTCTGGCCTCTTCGAATAGTTGAAGTCTCCAGGGATCAACCAGTACACTCCTTTGTCGTTACCCTTTTCGAAAGCTGCACCGAGTCCGGTGTTCCACATCTGGCAAGTATCCACACACCAGGCTTTGATTAGATCAGAATACTCCTCGACGTGCGTGTGCAAAAAGCCCAAGAACGCGTCTTTCCTCTCTTCTGGCGCATAAATATATTTGACGTTGTTGTAGTAGGTCTTCCAGTCCATTACGGTAATCGGTCTCGCGTACTTCGCTTCGTCTAAATTGAGGGAACGAATCAAACTCTCATACAGCGTAACCAAATTCTCGTTGACGAAGGTTGTCGTCTCCTTGCCAGTTTTTGGGTCCAGAACGACCTTGCCAGTTTTTGGGTCCACAACGATTCTCTCTTCCGCGCGCCAAGTAAACGGGAATATTACGACAGGATGAATCTTTCCGTGCTCATTTCCCTTCGTTAACACGTTAGGGGAATCGCCCTGAGGCTTGCCCACGTTAGGTGACACATTTTCCATATAATTCGATTCAGCCCTCGGTTTGGGTCGTAAGCAACACATATTCTGGCAATTCCTTAGCATAAATTGGCCTTCAGTGGATGATTAGCTCAGGCCACAAGCGTCCGGTCATTAGTTCCACAACATCAATTGGTTACGACTATTGCTCGGATCGTTCTGAGATTGTGTTTGTGTAACCAGTTCTGCCAGCGGGACTTGCTCAAAAACGTTCACGCTCAAGATCTGTACTATTTGGGACAAACTCAACTCCAGTCGAAGCTCCTTGCGCACAATGACCACCAGCACGTAAACCCAGATGCCCGAATGTCCCGGATGCGCTCAAGCAACTCGTCGAAATAATCCGTCACGCCCCGCCCTGGGGGATTCTTCAACCGCTCGTCGTCGAACTCAAAGCCTTTGATGAGGTATTCCCGCAACCGCTGGGTGGCCCAAATGCGGAATTGCGTGCCGCGCTGGGATTTTACCCGGTAGCCCACGGAAATAATCACGTCGAGGTTGTAAAACTCGATTTCGCGGGAAATTTCGCGTGGGCCTTCTTTTTGAACTGTTGCAAATTTTGCAACAGTTGCCCCCGGCGTCAATTCCCGCTCGTCATAGAGATTTTTGATGTGCTTGGAAATGACCGATTTGTCCCGCTGAAAAAGTTCGGCCAATTGATTCAGCGAAAGCCAAACCGTCTCGTTTGCCAGTTTGACTTCAAGCCGCGTGTGTCCGTCCTCGGTTTGGTAGAGGATGATTTCCGATCCCGGCTCTTGATTCTGCTGCCTCACGGAGAATTGTTCTAAGCGGATTGAGGCGGCGGGGCAATTGGAATCAGCGGAATTCTCCCTTCCCCCTCACAAATTGCCCACCCCGGAAGTCAAAGTTGAATCAACCGATGATTGAAACAGGTGGGCAAATTTAGCCATTTCCTCACTGAGGCAATAGAAAGCAGCTACATGTTGCTGGTTTGTAGCTTTTCATGTTGCCAGCTAACTCGTTGATTATCAACATTTGTTGCCGTGTTGCCGATTTTTCCGACCTATCTATCAATATTGCGCTTCTGGCCATTCTCCGCGGCAATTAGTCCCGCTTTTCCGACTCCACCCAGCGCACCGCGTAGCGGATCAGTTCCCCCATGCTCTTGAGCTGGAGTTTGGCTTTGACGTTGGCGCGATGGACTTCGATGGTTTTGGGGCTGACGTGCAGTTCCTGCGCCAATTCCTTTGTTTCCATCCCCTGCCCTATCAATTGGAAAACCTCAAATTCGCGGTCGGTCAGGTTTTCCACCGGCGATTGGCCGCCTTCCGGCCGGTGGCCGGAAAATATTTCCAAAATCCTGGCGGACATTTTTTCGCTGACAAAAATTTGCCCGGCGGAAACCTGGCGGATGGCCTCCATGATTTTTTTGCCGCCTTCCTGTTTCATCACGTAACCCCGGCCGCCGGCGCGGAGCACGCGCTCGGCGTAAAACGCCTCATCATGCATGGAAATCACCAAAACCGAAACGCCGGCATCCAGCGCCTGGATGTCTTTGATCAGTTCCAGGCCGTTTCGACCCGGCAGCGTAATGTCCGCCAAAACAAGGTTCGGTTTGAGCAGTCTGACCTTTTCCAAAGCGTCGCGCGCCTCTCCCGCTTCGCCGCAAACCATCATGTCCGGCTGGTGGCCGATCAGTTGCGCCAAACCTTCCCGCATCATCGGATGATCATCCACGATGAGGATTTTTGTTTGGGCTTGGGCCGCTTTTTTCATCGGTTTCATTTGGCCGGCTGGCTTCCGGTCTTCTGGAGAAAACAAAGGATTCTGGTCCCGCCTTCGCCTTGCGCCTGCACGAGCAACGTGGCCCCGATCATTCCCGCCCGATATTGCATGATGCGCAAGCCCATGCCGGTTCCGGCCTGGACCGGGGATGCAAAACCGATTCCATTATCGCTGACAGCCAGGAGAGTTTTGTCGTTCGTGTCGGCAAGGCTGATTTCGACGGCGCTGGCTTTGCCGTGTTTGATGGCGTTGGAGACTGCTTCCTGCGCGATGCGATAGAGGTGGGTGGCCACGGCCTGATCGGAAATTGATACCGGCCCGTCGGTCTGGAAATTACATTTGACGTTGAACAGTTTTTCCGTGTGCGCGGCCAATTCCCTCAGCGCCGACACACATCCTTCGGCTTCGAGAATAAAGGGAGACAGGCCGCGGGCCAGCGAGCGCGTCTGGGCAATGACATCGCGCACATGGCGGGCAATTTGCCCGGCTTGGGCCGCCGGGCCTTTGGCTTTCTTCTCCAGGGTTTCCGCCAGGGACTGGCTTTTCAATTCGATGCCCGCCAGGTGCTGGCAGATGCCATCGTGCAAATCCTGCCCGATGCGGCGCTGTTCCATTTCGCTGATTTGCAGGATTTCCTCCTCCAATCGCTTGCGCTCCGTCACCTCCATGGCGGCGCCGGTGATGCCGGTGATCCGGCCCGCGGCATCCCTTACCGGTTCGACCGTCAGATCATAAAAGTGTTTTTGGCCGTTCGCCGCGCAGGGAAACTTCCTGCCGCAGACCGGTTCCCGTCATCAATACGCGCGCCTTGATCTGCGTCAACCGGTCCGCCTCTTCGGCGGGAAACAGTTCGGCGTCGGTCTTGCCCAGCATGTCCTTGCCCGTCTGGACCACCGATTCGTTGTGAACCCAGGTATAGCGCAGCCCGGTGTCCTGGTTGAAGACCATGATGGGAGAATGGATCAACGCGACGCGGAATCGTTCCTCGCTCAAGCGCAAGGCTTCTTCGGCCGCGGCCAGTTTCCCTTCCTGCTCAATCTGCGCCAGCACGCGTGCCGACGACCGAGGGCAGGACCTCCAAAAACTCGGCGCCTTTGACCAGGTAATCCCGCGCGCCGCTTTTCATCATCTCGACCGCCACCCGTTCATCGCCTTGTCCGGTGATGATCAGGAAGGGGGGCAGACGGTTGAGGTCGGAAAGTTGGCGGATGACCTGCCGGGCGTCGAAGTCCTGAAGTTTCAAATCCAACAAAAGCAAATCCAGCGGGTGGTCCTTCAACCAGGCAATGGCTTCCGCGCCGGAGGCGGCGGTGGCGACGGAAAAACCCTCCCGTTCCAGCGCCCTGGCCGCCAGGCGCAACAGGCCGCGATCATCATCGACAATCAAGAGCATGCGCGGCTGGTTTGGGATTGCTCATGCGCCAGTCAGGTGCGGACTTCGGGCACTTGCACCAGCGCAATGAACAAGCCGAACTGCTTGATCGCCTCCGCGAATTTTTCGTAATCCACCGGCTTGACGACGTAATTGCTGCAACCCAGCGCGTGGCAATGTTCGACTTCGCGCGGGTCATCCGTGGTCGTGAGCATGATGACGGGAATTTTCCTCAACTCCGGGTCCGACTTGATCTGCCGGAGCACTTCGACGCCATCGACTTTTGGCATGCGGATATCGAGCAGGAGCAGGTAGGAGGCTTCCTTGGCCCGCCGCCGCGGGCCCCGCGGCCAAACAGAAAATCCAAAATATCCTGGCCGTTGTCAAACCGCTCGATCGGGTTGTGCAACCCGGCGCGGCTGAGGTTCTTTTCGATCAGGCGGACGTGGCCGAGATCATCATCGGCGATCAAGACAACGACTTCTTTGGTCATGCCCATCTATTTACGCCTTATATTGCGGGCAAAGAAACAAAAAAAACGCTGCCTTGCCCGGTTTTGGATTCCACCCATATCCTGCCCTCCTGCCGTTCCAGGATCTTCTGGGCGATGGTCAGCCCCAGTCCTTCCCCTTCGGACGCGGAAGGGTCCAGCCTGTGGAAAATCTCGAATACCCTGGCCTGGTGCTCCGGCGCAATGCCGATGCCGTTGTCCTTGACCGCATAGATGCAAGCGCCATTTTCAACCTGGCCGGACACTTGAATCAGCCCGGGGTGGTTTGGGCTGCGATATTTAATCGCGTTGTCGATCAGATTGGAAAAGACCTGGTTGATTTGGGTGGCGTCGCCCCGGCAGTCGGGCAATGGCTCCAACTTGCAGCGTTGCGCCGGCTTGCTTGATCTGAAACTCAACGGTTTGCGCGATGCTGGCCAGCATCGCATTCATGTCCAGGCGCCGGATCGTCAGGGCCGCGCGGCCCAGCCTGGAAAAACGAAGGAAGCCGGTCAATAACGTGTCAATCTTGACCACGCCGGCGTGGATGAATTCCATCGCTTCGGGCATATCCCGGCTCAGAATCGTTTTCAGTTCGCGGTCCTTGATGGCCGAAGGCTCGCTGCCCGCCATCAACTCGCGAATCCGATCACAGTCGCGTTTCAATTCCTTGGTAAATCCCTGGATGTTGACCAGGGGAGAACGCAAATCGTGCGACGCGACATAGACCACCGTTTCCAATTCCTTGTTCTTTTCCGCCAGGCTGTGCGCCAATTCGGCCAGCCTGGCTTCCGCGCGTTTGCGCTCGGTAATGTCCGTGCGGATGGCGATGTATTGCGCCGGTTTTCCGTCCGCGTTGAGAAAGGGAAAGATGGTCGTGTCCACCCAATAATGACTGCCATCCTTGGCGCGATTGCGAATTTCGCCTTTCCAAACTTTGCCTTGGGCAATGGTGGTCCAAAGATCACGGAAAAACTCTTTTGGATGAAACCTGGAGTTGATGATGCGATGGTCCTGGCCCAGCAATTCCTCGCGGGAATACTTGGAAATCTCGCAAAACTTGTCGTTGACACTGGTAATGCGCCCGCGCGCGTCGGTGATGGCCACGATGGAATGGGCGTCCAACGCCGATTTCAGGTCGTGCAGTTCCTTGATCGGCTCCATTTCCAGCTGCGCGTCCAAGCAACGAATTTGCCCCGCGCCTGCGAGTTTCGCAAGCGGCCAGGCATGCCCAGTTGGCTCCGGTAATCCGTGGGCGACTGCCCGGTGATCTTCTTAAAGACGCGATTGAAATGCGTGAGCGATTGGAAACCGACTTCGTAAGCGATTTCGCTGATGCGCAAGTTCGGATTGAGCAGAAGATTCCGGGCCTTTTCCACGCGAACGCGCGAAACATACTCGGTGAAGTTCAAGCCGGTCGCTTTTTTGAACATTTTGCAAAAGTGGAAGGTGCTGGTGTTGACCGCCTTGGCCACCTGGCCCAGGGAAAGGTCTTCCGCCTGATTTTCAACGATGAATTCCTTCGCCCGCTTGATCACCGGCGATTCGGCGTTTTCACGGTGGACAACAATCTGGTTGCTGACCACCGAAATGTGCTCGGCAAAGATGCTGAGCAGTTTGACCATCGCCTCGTATTGTTTGGACGACAACACCTTGGTTCCAAAATAGACGCTCTGCAGCCGTTCCCGGCTCATTTGCAGACCCCATTCGGCGATGAGCCTGGCCGTGCGCTCGATTTGGGAGGGCGTGGCTTTTTTGCGCAGCACCTGGCCGGTTTGCAGGAAGCCGATCAACTGCTCGCCCAAACGAACCGGCACCGCCGTATCCACCAATCCAAGCTGGCAAGTCACCGTCGCGGGTTCAAACCGGGCGCCTTCCGAGAGTTGTTGCTGCATTTGCAGACAGGTCGCGCAAGACCGGCTTTTTTCGGCCAGCATGGCGCACAGGGGGTTCTCGTGGCGCTTGCCGTGGTGCGGCAACTGCCATGATTCCACCGGACGCAACGAGACGGGCAAACCGGTGGTTTCGCTGAACGCCTTCTCGTAATCCTGAAATATCTTCGAGTTGATCAGGCTCTCGATCAAATCCTTGTTGTCGTGGCGGTTCATTTGTTTCCCTGTGGCCGGCTGCGCAAATTTTGTTGTCATATGAGCAAAATAGCACTGACCACGGCCTGCCTACAATCAGGCGTCATGCCAGACACGTTTTCGGGAATTGAACTAGAACAGCTAAGGATATTCCTTACCCATCGCAGGCCCGCCCGCCGCGGCGCCCTCAGAAGACTTCCGCTTTCAAGCCCGTTTCCGCCTTGATCCGGTGGCTGATCCGCGACAGCTTTTTCAGCGGCATGTGCCCGCAATCCGGATGCGCAATCGGCCTCGTCGCGGAATAAATTTGCACGAGCGATATTTGCGCCCCGCTGTTTTTCAGATCGTTCAATCGAAAGATATACTCATCAATTTCCTGCGGCGGCGGTTCCTCGCCGAAGGCCAGCGGGAACAAACTTTGAATGACGACGGGCCGCTGCCGCGCGATCAGCAGGATGTTCGAAATGACCTTGTCCAGCGGCACTTCGCTGCGGTTGACGCGATTCATGTAGTCTTGCGTGCCGGCGTCGAGCTTGATCCAAATTTCATCATCGGGGGTAAAGTATCGCAGGCTCTCCTGCACCGGACGCAAATCCAACCCGGTGCCATTGGTGATCAGGGCCAATTTGAAAAACGCATGGGGACTGCGCGCCCGCACATGGACCACGACCTGGAGCGCTTCGGCGAAATTCGGGCACAGGGTGGGTTCGCCATCGCCGCTCAACGCCACGTGGCGCAATTGCAGCAACTCGTCGCTCAGGTCGCGATAAGCCGCGTGCTCCCTTATTTTGCCCGAGCGCACCAGGAACAGTGTTTTGTCCAATTCCTCCGCCATCACCGCGACGTTCAGTTCTTGTTCCGTGACGGGCAACTTTCGGTTGACCTCGCAATAAACGCAGTCAAAATTGCACAACCTGTCCGGGTTCATGTTGATGCCAATGGAGAGGCCCCGCGCCCGCGCCGACACCACGGTATAGACGAAGCGATTGTCGAGAAAATTGCGCGGACAGCCGAAGGCTGTCGCCACGGGGGCCACCCGGGATTTTTCGACGCCCTCACTAACATAAGCGGATGTGGACATGTCGATTCCTTTTTTTTCTGGTTCAGGCATCCTGGCTATGCGCGAGGGACACGGGACCCCGGAGCGTGGCGCCTCATAAGTCCGGCCCTGCGCTTTACTCGCTTCAGAACGTGGCCTGATTTGATCGGCGGTTTAATCGTCATATTATTCGTTCCCAGCTTAAATGGAGAGGGTCGGAAGGACTACCCTCTCCTTGGTAAATACTGGCCATATTTTGCCAGCCACGTTAACGATGGTGTGCCCGGCCAGATTCCGGCTTTTATTTTCCGCTTCATTCACGGCAAAAAACGGTGAGTCTTTGCCAAGGAGCGTGAAGTGGGCGGGCGGGGTTGCGGCCAATCTAGTCGAAGAATGAATCGATTCGCTCCATGTCAGCCGGTTGATTCCGGCGCTAAATTCACGACCATTTGCAAATGAAAACTATAATCCCAGATTTCACAGAAGTTGGAAAACCTGAAAAAACCCCGCAACCCTCCCGCGGTTCCCAGCGGATCGAATCCGCACACGACATCCTGCGGACGCGACGGCATCCGCTGAACCACATCTTCTCGCCCAAGGTCATCGCCGTTATCGGCGCGACGGAATCAATGGGCAGTGTGGGACGAACCGTTTTCCAGAATCTCGGCCGCGGGGGGTTCGAGGGCGTGGTCTATCCGGTTAACCCCAAACGTGCTTCAGTGTTGTGCGTCAAGGCCTATCCGAACATCGCCTCTGTTCCCGAAAAGGTGGATTTGGCCGTTATCTGCACCCCGGCGACCGCGGTGCCGTCAGTAATCCGCGACTGCGCCAAGGCGGGGGTGCCGGGCGCGATCATCATTTCAGCCGGCTTTAAGGAAATCGGCAAAGCGGGGCAGAAGCTGGAACAGGAGATTTTCTCCGATGCGCAGAGTGGCGGAATGAGAATTGTCGGACCGAATTGTCTCGGCGTGATGATTCCAAAAATCGGATTGAACGCCACCTTCGCCACCACCATTGCCAAACCGGGCAATGTCGCTCTCCTCAGCCAGAGCGGGGCGCTCTGCACGGCCATTCTGGACTGGAGCTTGAAGGAAAACGTCGGCTTCAGCGCTTTCGCCTCACTCGGTTCGATGCTCGATGTCGGTTGGAGCGATTTGATTTATTACCTGAGCGACGATCCGAACACCAAAAGCATCATCATCTACATGGAAACCATCGGCGACGCACGCGGGTTCTTGTCCGCCGCCCGCGAAGTCTCGCTCACCAAACCGATCATCGTGATCAAGCCCGGGCGCACCGAACAGGCCGCCAAGGCCGCCGCCTCCCACACCGGGTCACTCACCGGCAGCGATGAAGTTTTGCAGGCCGCTTTCCAGCGCGTCGGTGTTTTGCGGGTGGACACCATTTCTGAATTGTTCGACATGGCGGAAGTGCTGGCCAAACAGCCGCGCCCAAAAGGACCGCGCCTTGCCATCGTCACCAACGCCGGCGGCCCGGGCGTGCTCGCCACCGATGCCCTGATCACCAGTGGCGCGCAACTCGCCACCTTTGTCGCCCGAAACGATGGCTGCGCTCAACAAAATCCTTCCGCCAACGTGGAGCCACAATAATCCAGTGGACATCATTGGCGACGCCGGCGCCGGAGCTGTACGCCCAGGCGGTGGACCTGGCGGCCAAAGACCCGAATACCGACGGCCTGCTGGTCATCCTGACGCCGCAAGCGATGACCGATGCCACTGCCACCGCTGCGCAAATGGTGCCGCTGCGCGAAGCTGGAGAACAAACCCATCCTTGCCAGTTGGATGGGGGCGGACGAAGTCGAGGCCGGCGAGGACATTCTCAACGCCGCGAACATTCCCACCTTCAAATACCCCGACCGCGCCGCCCGGGCGTTTTATTACATGTGGCGTTACAGCGACAATCTCCGTTCACTGTACGAAACGCCAGCCACGGCCGATGACTCCGACCACACCCATATCGACCGCCTCAAAGTGGACAAACTATTGCAAGCGGCGCGAAAAACGGGCCGCACCATTTTGACCGAGCACGAGTCCAAGCAACTTCTTGCCGCTTACGGCATTCCCACAGTTGAAACGCACATCGCCCGCAACGAAATCGACGCCGTAAAACTGGCGGCGCATCTGGGCTTTCCCGTGGTGCTCAAATTGTATTCCGAAACCATCACGCACAAGACCGACGTGGGAGGCGTGCAATTAAATCTGCGCACGGCCTCGGCGGTGCGCCAGGCCTGGCGCGCCATTGAAACCGCCGTGGCCAAAAAAGCCGGCGCGGAACATTTTCTTGGCGTGACGGTGCAACCGATGATCAAGCTCGACGGTTACGAATTGATTCTCGGCAGCAGCATTGATGCGCAATTCGGGCCGGTATTATTGTTCGGCACAGGCGGGCAATTGGTGGAAGTTTACAAGGACCGCGCCCTTGGGCTGCCGCCGCTCAACGCCACTCTCGCGCGCCGCATGATGGAACGCACCCGCATTTTCGCCGCGCTCAAAGGGGTTCGCGGACGCCAGCCCGTCAACATCACCGCCCTGGAACAAACTCTGGTGCGCTTCAGCCAGCTGGTCATCGAGCAGCCGTGGATTGCGGAAATTGACATCAATCCCCTGCTCGTTTCGTCCGAACGCATCTTCGCCCTGGATGCCCGGGTGGTGTTGCACGATCCCGCCACGCCGGTGAAGAAATTGCCCAAGCCCGCCATCCGCCCGTATCCGATTCAATACGTGACAACGGCACAATTGGCCGACAAAACGCCGGTCGTCATCCGTCCCATCCGCCCGGAAGATGAGCCGCTGATGGTCAAGTTCCACGAAACGCTCTCCGAGGAAAGCGTTTATCACCGCTACTTCAGCGCCTTGAAATTATCGCAACGCGTCGCCCACGAACGGCTGACGCGCATTTGTTTCAATGATTACGACCGCGAAATTGCCCTCGTGGCCGAATGCACGGACGCAAAGACCGGGCGCCGGGAAATCCTCGGCGTCGGACGACTCAGCAAGGTGCATGGCGCCAACGAAGCTGAATTCGCCCTGCTGGTCACCGACCGCTGTCAGAAGCAGGGACTTGGCACCGAACTGCTCAGGCGTCTCGTGCATATCGGCCGTGAAGAAAAACTCACGCGCATCACCGCCGACATCATGGCCGACAATCACGCCATGCAACACATCAGCAAAAAAGTCGGATTCAAACTTGAACACAACTTGGATGGACATGACTTCGTTGCTGAATACGTGCTCTGATCGGTTTTTAAAGCGGTTTGGGGGGACTTCTATGATTGCAAGCCTGCCCGGAGAATCTCCAGTGTGCCGTTTGGGCTGGCGGTGGACATCAGATAGACTCCCGCCCAACCTTCGCGAATGATGCGGCGGATTTGCTCCACCGCCATTTCCTGGCCGACCCTAGCCTGGTCGTCCAGGCTTTCCATGGCGGAAAACCGTTGCAGAACCGCGTCTGGAATAACGACACCCGGAACTTGCGCCACGCGTTGAGCGTGCTCGAAACTGACCATGACCATGACGCCGATGAGAAAGGGGATGCGGGCGCGAAACTTTTCCAACATCGCCAAGGGTTCATGGCGGAAGGCGGGCTGGGTCATGATGTAGTCCGCGCCGTTGTCGATTTTCTCTTGCAGACGGGCGAGTTCGCGTTTCATGTCGCAGGCTTCCAGTTCGACGCCGGAACCGATCGTGAAATGGGCGCGCGGATCGGGCTGTTTGCCCAGCGGCGCGCCGCCAAAATCCACACCGGCATTGAGGCAGGAATGGGTCAGACGGATGAGCCCGATGGAATCCAGATCGAACACGGCGGTGGATCGAGGGTAGGTCGGCGACATCTTGGGAGGATCCCCGGTGATGAATAACGCGTTGTGAATGCGATTGGCGTGATAGCCGACGAGACGGCTTTGCACCCCCATGACATTCAAGTCCCGGCCCGTGAAATGCGGAATGAGCTCCAGCGGGTCGCCAGTCGCAGCGGTCCAGTGGAGCCGTTCACGGATCACGTGAATAAAATCGCCGGGCGGGATCAAGGGGATGCCGCGCGAACCGTCGGTGATATCCAGGGCGTCAGCCAGTCCGCAGGCCGCCAGTTTGGCGATGAAATCCACCTTGGCTTGAATGATTTTTGCGTCCGTTCCGCGGGGCGGCAGGGACTCGACGCTGACGACGAATTGACCGTCTTTGAGTTTGCGGGAAAACACGCCGTTGCTCCGCTTTTCCGCGTTGCCGACAGGAGGCTGCGCGGCATGAACCTGGATGGAACCGGGCTTGTGGCTGGCGTTTCGGGACGTCAGGAAATTGTGCATTTCCTGAATGTGAGGGGGATGCACTTCGCAGCAGCCGCCAATCAGCCGCACCCCGCGTTCGGCAAAATTGCGGGCCATTTTGCCCATATATTCCGGATTCACGGCAGTCATGAGCCGGTTGCCGATGCGCTGGAATCCGCCGGCATTGGGCATCACCACCATTTGCATCGCTCCGGAACGGACTGGAGCCGAGTCTTTGACCGCATCCACAAAGGCGCTTGCATCCCACGGCGCGCAACAATTGACTCCGGAGACCTGCGCGCCCAGGTTTGCCATCCGGGTGACGAACGCGACCGGGTCGGGTTCCAAATGTTGGCCCGCGTTGGAGGAGTTGAGGGTCATTTCCGCGATGAAGGGCGGAGCGCCGGGAATCGAACGGATCAGGGCAATGAGCAATTCAAGCTGGGGCAGGGAACTGAACGTCTCCAGAAGCAACGCGTCGGCTCCGACCGCAGCCAGGGTTTCAATTTGTTCGCGATAGCAACCTTCGACGGCAGAAGCCTGAGTCAAGGCTTTGACGGTGGGTCCGATCGAAGCCAGGACGAAGACGGGGGCTGTAACAGGGCGCCGGGCCTGGAACTTCGCGATGGCCGCCCGCGCCACCTCCACGCCCGCGCGGTTCAAGTCGGCGACTCTGCCTTCCAGGCCGAAGGGTTGCAACTGCTGGCGGTTGGCGCCGAACGTGTTGGTTTTAAGACAGCGCGCTCCGGCGGCGAGGTAGGCCAGATGGACTTTCTGAATCAGCTCCGGCTGTTCCGCGTTGAACGCTTCGTAAATGTGGTTGATTTCCGACAGCCGTCCTGTCAATTCGAACAAATAGGAACCCATCGCTCCGTCGGTTAACAGAGTCTCTGATTTCAGCGTGGCCAGAAAATCCTTCACAAATCAGCCTTCCAAATACAACAGACCCATGGCACAGTCAAAGACACTATCGGCGCCAAAATCACGCGCCCGGCTGACACCGCGGGGGAGCACGGCGGCCTGTCAATCAGAACAAGCCGGTGACCTGGCCTTCTGCGTTGATGTCAATGAGTTCGGCCGACGGCACTTTGGGCAGGCCGGGCATCGTCATAATGTCGCCCGTCAGGACCACCACGAAGCCGGCCCCGGCGGAAACATTGACGTCGCGGATTGGCACCGAGAATCCTTTCGGGCGGCCCAGCAGGGCCGGGTCGGTGGAAAAGGAAAATTGCGTCTTGGCCATGCAGACCGGCAGACGTCCGAAGCCTTGGTCCTCCAGGGCGCGAAATTTCTCCGCGACCCTGGCCTCGGCTTGGATGTCGTTGGCGCCATAGATGTTTTGGGCTATGGCCCGGACCTTGTTCCACAAAGTCATCGGGTCGCTATAAATGAAACAGAATTTGTCGTTCGGTTGGTCCGCCTGTTGGACAACCTCCGCGGCAAGTTCGACGGCGCCCGCGCCGCCCCTGGCCCAATGGTCGCACAGAAATGCGCGCACGCCGAGTTTCCCGCAATGCCGCCGGATGAGGGCTGTTTCCTCCTCTGTATCGGTGACGAAACCATTGATGGCAACAATGGGCGGAAGGCCGAACAACTGGATGTTCTCAATGTGCTTGTCCAGGTTGGCCAGACCCCGGCTCACGGCGGCGGGATTCGGCGTCTGGAGATCTTCCCTGCTGACGCCGCCATGCAATTTCAAGGCGCGCACCGTGGCCACGATCACCACGGCACTAGGGCGGATGCCGGATTGGCGGCACTTGATGTCAATGAATTTCTCCGCGCCAAGGTCGGCGCCGAAGCCGGCCTCGGTCACGGTATATTCGCTCAGACGCAGGGCCAGTTTGGTGGCCAGGACGCTGTTGCAACCGTGCGCGATGTTGGCGAAGGCCCCGCCATGGACAAAGGCCGGACTGCCTTCCAGGCTTTGCACCAGGTTGGGTTTGAGGGCCTCGCGCAGCAACACCGCCATCGCGCCATGGACCTTGAGTTGGGCGGCGGTGACCGGCTGGTGGCTGCCGGTGTAGCCCACGATCATTCGGCCGAGCCGTTCGCGCAGTTCCGCCACGGATTGGGACAGGCAGAAAACAGCCATGACTTCGGAGGCGGCCGTAATGTGGAAGCCGCTCTCGTGGCAGACCCCGTTGGCCGGGCCGCCCAGACCGACAACGATCTGGCGCAGGGCGCGGTCGTTCATGTCCATGACCCGCTTCCAGACCAGGCGCGCCGGATGAAGGCCCAGGCCGTTGCCGTGGTGAAGATGGTTGTCGAGCACCGCCGCGAGCAGGTTGTGCGCGGTGGTGATGGCGTGAAAATCACCGGTGAAATGAAGATTGATGTCCTCCATCGGCACGACTTGGGCATACCCTCCGCCCGCTCCGCCGCCTTTGACGCCGAAGCAGGGGCCGAGCGAGGGTTCGCGCAGACAGATGGCCGCGCGCTTGCCCAAGCGGTTCAACCCGTCAGCCAGACCGATGGTCGTGGTGGTCTTGCCCTCCCCGGCAGGGGTTGGAGTCATGGCCGTAACCAGGATGAGTTTGCCCGGTTCGGCTGTCTCGAGCTGCTGGAAGAATTCGAGCGAGACCTTGGCCTTGTATTTGCCGTAATGATCGAGATGTTCGAGGGGAATGCGCAGGCGGGCCGCGATTTTTTCAATCGGCAGCATTTTCGCCTGGCGGGCGATCTCAATGTCCGGGGGAACGATTTTGGAAACCATGTTTTCTGGGTGCGTTTTCTTGGGCCGATCAGCCCCGATAAAATTCCTGAACGCGCATGATGACGTCGAAGCCTTCCATTTTCAGGCAGTCGTTGAGGCAAAGCATCGCTGGATCAATGATGCAATGTTCAACCGGGATGAGTGAGCCTGACAGCATGATTCGGCCGCACTATGCGGTGGGAATTTTTTCATGTTTTTGACCCTATTTCAGGCTTTCTCCTTTGTCCAGAGCAATTTGGCGTTTTGGCTGACCATTGGCCGCCGCACCCGCCGCGTCATCAAGCTGGGCGACAAAGTCACCGTGCAGGTTTTCAAAGTGGACGGCTTCAAAAAGCAGACGGATTTTCAACTGGCCGCCGAACGCAGACTCCAAAGAAGCGGTCGGCGGTATTAAGTGGAGCCAGTTGCCGGCTTGCCAGCCTTAGAGCGTTTTAAATAAAACTGTAGCCATTCCGTTGGGCCTGTGGTATAGGCAGTTCATGCGAACTTTATCGTTGGACCTGCGCGAACGGATTTTGGCTTCCTATGACCTTGAAGAGGGGACTCGCGTGGAGGTCGGCGATCGTTACCGGGTTTCGCTGGGCATGGTCAAGAAGCTCTTGCAACAACGCCGACGGACCGGGGAGATCGGTCCGCGCCACCGTTTCTCCGGGCGCAAGCCGATGATCCTGGCGGCCCATCAGCGCCAGATGCGGACTCTATTGAATCAGAAGCCCGACCTGACCTTGAAAGAGCTGCGCGCCGGCTTGGAACTGGACTGTTCTCTGCCCGCCATCCACTACGTTCTGGCGAAGATGGGGCTGACATATAAAAAAAGACACTCCATGCCAGCGAGCAAGACCGTCCGGACATTGCGCGGGCGCGCCGCGCCTGGCGGCGTCGGCAAGGCGGTTTGGACCCGGCCAAACTGATTTTCCTGGACGAATCGGGTGCCAAAACCAATCTGACCCGCCTGCGCGGGCGCGCCCTGCGGGGTCAGCGTGTCCACGCCCAATGTCCGCAGGGCCATTGGCAAACCACGACCATGATCGGCGCCATCCGCCTGGACGGTGCCACCGCCTGCATGACCATCGAGGGGGCCACCGATACGGAGGTTTTCCGGGTCTATGTCGGCCATGTCTTGTGCCCGACGCTGCGCGCCGGAGATGTGGTCATCATGGATAACCTCTCCCCGCATAAAAGTGAGCCGACCCTTTCGCTGATCGCGCAGGCTGGAGCCCAAATCCTCTTCCTTCCAGCCTATTCCCCAGACCTCAATCCCATCGAGCAAATGTGGAGCAAAGTCAAATCCCACCTGCGTACAGCCGAGGCCCGCACGCAGCCCGCTCTGCTCCAGGCGATTGCTTCAGCTTTGCAGAGTATCACGCCCCGGGATGCCATGAACTGGTTTGCCTCTTGTGGCTACAGTTTTATTTAAAACGCTCTAGAGCGTTTTAAATAAAACTGTAGCCATTCCGTTGGGCCTGTGGTATAGGCAGTTCATGCGAACTTTATCGTTGGACCTGCGCGAACGGATTTTGGCTTCCTATGACCTTGAAGAGGGGACTCGCGTGGAGGTCGGCGATCGTTACCGGGTTTCGCTGGGCCTGGTCAAGAAGCTCTTGCAACAACGCCGACGGACCGGGGAGATCGGTCCGCGCCACCGTTTCTCCGGGCGCAAGCCGATGATCCTGGCGGCCCATCAGCGCCAGATGCGGACTCTATTGAATCAGAAGCCCGACCTGACCTTGAAAGAGCTGCGCGCCGGCTTGGAACTGGACTGTTCTCTGCCCGCCATCCACTACGTTCTGGCGAAGATGGGGCTGACATATAAAAAAAGACACTCCATGCCAGCGAGCAAGACCGTCCGGACATTGCGCGGGCGCGCCGCGCCTGGCGGCGTCGGCAAGGCGGTTTGGACCCGGCCAAACTGATTTTCCTGGACGAATCGGGTGCCAAAACCAATCTGACCCGCCTGCGCGGGCGCGCCCTGCGGGGTCAGCGTGTCCACGCCCAATGTCCGCAGGGCCATTGGCAAACCACGACCATGATCGGCGCCATCCGCCTGGACGGTGCCACCGCCTGCATGACCATCGAGGGGGCCACCGATACGGAGGTTTTCCGGGTCTATGTCGGCCATGTCTTGTGCCCGACGCTGCGCGCCGGAGATGTGGTCATCATGGATAACCTCTCCCCGCATAAAAGTGAGCCGACCCTTTCGCTGATCGCGCAGGCTGGAGCCCAAATCCTCTTCCTTCCAGCCTATTCCCCAGACCTCAATCCCATCGAGCAAATGTGGAGCAAAGTCAAATCCCACCTGCGTACAGCCGAGGCCCGCACGCAGCCCGCTCTGCTCCAGGCGATTGCTTCAGCTTTGCAGAGTATCACGCCCCGGGATGCCATGAACTGGTTTGCCTCTTGTGGCTACAGTTTTATTTAAAACGCTCTAGCTCGCTCCTGCGAGCGAAGGCTGGACTTGGGCTACCGAACTTTGGGATCAACAGCGGGAAAGACAGTGCCCTCATCGGGTTTCTCTTCGGGCATGATTTCGGGCGCTACGGCGGCCTCTTTCTTTTCATCCTTTTTCTCCTCCTTTTTCTCCACCATCAATTGCGCGCGATCGCGGATGAGCGGATCAATCAGCCAGTTGTTGACCAGATAAGTCCAGTGATCGAGCGGCTTTTCCTGCTGGAGTTTGTCCTGGAGCGGCTTGAGTTTGTCCTGAAATTCCTTGTCCAATTTCTTCTTGTCATCCGCCTTCTCATCCTTGCCCGGCGTCCGTTCCGTCGGGAAATCCGCCGCGACAGCCACGTTCAGGTTGTAATCGTTCTCCGGGGTCTTGGCGCCAATTTTTAGGGTGTAGGTGAAATGATCGAACGTCGCAATGGTCACCACCAGCGGCTTGTCCAAACCCGTCTTGCCCGGCGCTGACTCGGCGGCGACATCGACAAAACTCGGATAGCTCAACGTGCTGGACAGGGAGGAAACTTTGTTGGTGTCGAGCACCTCGCCTGCTTTTATGTTCGACAAAACCCACGGGCCGGCTTCGCTGTCGCGGGTCAGGCTCCATGAATCGGCGGCGTTGGTGGAGACGAAGGAAATGGATTTGGGCTTTTCGACCTTGAAGAAATCCTTGTCCAGCCATCCGGCGGGTTTGGGATCCACGCTGTTGAGCGCGTCGGACACGGTCAGGACTTCATGCGGATCGCTCTTCAACATGACAAAGCGGCCATCGGGCATTTCATCATTGCCAAAAGGCATCCGGGAAGGTCGCTCGGATTTGCGAGTGTGTTTTTTGCCCAGCAGCAGGGATTGCAGCACCTTGCCCTGCGCGTCTTTGAATTCGATCAGCGTGGCTGAGTCCGGACCGCTGCCCGGCTCCGCCAGGTGCATCCGACCCAGTTGCGAAGAGCCAATCGGCTCGGCCTGCGCGATTTTTAAATCGCCCATTTTGATGAGCAAATCGCTGATCTCGGAGAAATTGGCCGGATAATCGTTCCGCTCCCGCACGCGCCACCGGTCGTCTTTTTTGACCAGGTCCAAATCGGCCGCGCCCTTGATATGAAGGGAAGCCACATCGTTGACCTGAAAATTTGGCAGAATTTTTTGGCCGAGTTTGCCCCCGGAAGTGTTCCAGGATTCCTCATTGCGATGGCGCAGCACCAAGCCGGCCCCGCCCAGAACAACCAGGGCCGCCAAAAGAAGGATCAATTGTTTGCGATTCATTTTGCGGCAGTTCGTTTGCGTTTCACCATGGCCAGGACCACCCCGGTCACGGTCACCAGCGCCGGCATGACGCCGATGTTGGCCACTTTTGTCCAGAATTCCAGCGCGTCAGTGTCCTTGGCCAATTTCTTGCGCACTGATTTGAGTTCTTTATTGGCGTCGGCCACCGTTTTTTGATAGTTCTCCAATTCCTTCTGCTGTTCGGGCGAGAGGATGAATCTCTGTTCGTTGCCGGACTTGCGCGACTGCAATTCGCTGATTTTGCGCTCGGTTTCGGCCTTGCTCGCCTCCAGCTCCTTGACCTTTTCCTCCCATTCCTGGCCCGCTCTGGCCTGCATCTCCCTCAAGCGCGTGAATGGACGGTCCAGGCTGGCCCGGCTGCGCAAGCTGATCAAATCACTGTCGCCGGAAAGTTGTTCGACGAAACTCTCCACCAGATTCAAGTTGCCGTTCACCGGGCGAACCATGCGATAGCCGAGAATTTCCTCCACATGCACGCAAACCTGGTCATTCAACATGTCCGAGTCGCTGACCAGGATCACCGCGCCGTTGCCGGTGGGTTCCTTGAGCTGCGGCTCTTTGGACGGCTCGTTTTCTTTATCGTCCCCGGCCGGTTTGGGCGGGCCATCCGGAAACGCGGTCTTGAATTTCCCAGTCAAACGAACGGCCAGGGCGTAATCTATCTTCGATGCTTTGAAGTCCTTGACGATCTGTTCCGCGCCAATGCTGGCCGTCATGCCGTCAACCAATTCGGACTCCGGCGAGGTGTGCAGCAGCACCGTCTCTTTCAACCCGTCGGCTGGCTTGCCCGTAAAAACGCCGGCAAACGGCAGCACCAGATTATCGATTTGGCTGGTCACGATGTCGTCGTTGTTGATTCCATCTCTGGTAAGCAACAGGACGGTGGGCATGACCGCGCCGTTTTGGGCATTGTGGCCGGCAAAAGTCATGTCAGCGGCCACCTTGTTGATATCCATGTCCAGGCCCCAGGCCTTCAAGAGTTTGTCCAGCGAGGACTGCCCCGAGCTGTCGCCCAGGACCTGCGCCATTTGATCGTGCTTTTGGTCGAAGTAGGCGTGCGGATCGAGGAACGCCAGCAATTTGCCCCCGCGCAAAACAAATTGGTCCAGCGCGTATTGGGTCGTGTCGGTGATGTCGCGCGGGTGAACCACCAACAGGACTTTGATGTCATCGTCAATCTGGCTGGCGGTCATGGGAATTTCTTTGACCGTGAAATCCTTCTTGATTTCGCTGATGAAAGCCCACGGTTCCTGCGCGCTTCGGCCCATCTGGCGCATCATGGGATTGGGCGCCTCGCCGAATATCGGCAGCGCGCTCATCACCCCCAGCGTGGGTGGCGTCGGATTGATCACCCGGGCGATGGCCCGCGAAATGTCATACTCCAGCAGCCGTTCGCGGTCGGGCGGAAGCCAGGGAACGGCCACCTTTTCGTCCAGCATGCTGACCACCAGGCCCAGATACACTTTATCGCCGCCAAATGCGGACGTGGCTTGTCCAGCCACTCCGTCCAAACGGGCCGAATCCTCCGCGTCCGAATCCGGCTTGGGATCCAGTTTTTCGATGATGATCTTGCCGTGGCCGGCCTCCTTGTATTCGCCCAGCAAGTCTTCGATGTGCTGGGAATAAGTGCGCAGCACCGGCGGCATGGCCGTGTCGCCTTGCGTGCAATAAAAACGGATGGTCACGCGCGAGTCCAGCTTGTCCAATATCTTCCTGGTCCCGGACGAGAGGGTGAAGGCCTTCTCGGATGTCAAGTCGAGGCGCTCCTTAAAGGCGCTGGAGATCACATAAAAAGCGAGCAGGACGACAAACATGACGGCGACGCCCGCGGTGGAATAAAGGATTGTTTCGAGATTTTTCTGCTTCATGGCTTGTTCCTTGAAATCGTTATCCCGCGCGATGGCTGCGAATAATGACGCCGGTGGTGAACAACGAGAACCCAATGATGGACAGGAAGAAAATGATGTCCCGCGAATCGAGCACTCCCTTGGTGAACCATTCGAAATGCGTAATCACACTCAGCGACGCCACCGTATCCACCAGCCACGGCTTGTCCATCCGCGTCAGCAAATTGGTCACCGGCGGAAATCCGCACAGAACCAGGAACAGGCATATCACCAGAGCCACAATAAAGCTCACCACCTGGTTGCGGGTCATGGCCGATGTCATGCAACTGATGGCCAGGTAGGCCCCCGCCATCAGAAAGCTCCCGACGTAGCCGGCGAAGATGACCCCGTTGTCGGGCGAGCCGAGATAGTTGACGGTGATGACGACGGGAAAAGTCAGCGCCAGCGCCAGCAGCAGAAAAATCCACGAGGCGAGGAACTTCCCGACAATGGCCTGCCAGGCCGTGATGGGCATGGTCAAAAGCAGTTCCAGCGTGCCCACCCGCCGTTCCTCGGCCCACAGCCTCATGCCCACCGCCGGTACCAGGAACAGGTAGAGCCAGGGATGCCAGAGAAAAAAGCACCCGTCCAGCGACGCCTGGCCGCGCTCGAAAAATCCCCCGGCCATGAAGGTGAAAAATCCCGTCAATAACAGGAAAATGACGATGAAAACGTATGCGACCGGCGAGGAAAAATACCCGCCCAGTTCCCGTTTGGTGATGGTCTTGATATTGGCCAGCGAATTCATTGCCCCACCTCTTTTCCAGTGTCAGGCAGCGTGATGCTGCGGAAAACTTCGTCCAGGCGGCCCTCTTCCGTGTGCAGTTCTTCCACCTGCCAGGCGCTGGCCGCGATCAGCACATTGCGCGCCAGTTCCCCGTTGTGGCCCCCGCCCTTGGGATAGACCCGCGCCCACACCCGGCCGTTTTCCTCCTTGACGATCGCGGTCCGGCGCGCGTTGGCCACGCCGGAAAGTCTTTCCACCAATTGCGCGCCATGCGTCCCGCGCACGATGAGCAGGACCGCGCCCGCAAAATCGGATTTTTGCTTCAATTGCTCCGGCGTGCCGTTGGCCACGATCCTGCCCCGGTCAATAATAATCGCCCGGGTACAGGCGGCCTCGACCTCCTCCAAGATGTGGGTCGAGAAGATAATGGCCTTGCGCTCGCCCATGCGGCGGATCAATCCCCGCGCCTCGTGCTTCTGATTCGGGTCCAGTCCGTCGGTCGGCTCGTCCATGACCAGCACGTCGGGATCGTGGATGATGGATTGGGCAAAACAGGTGCGATGCCGGTAGCCTTTGGAAAGCGTGTCAACACTCTGGTAAAGGACCGATTCGAGAAAGCACATCTCGACCACGCGCCGAATGGCCTTCTTCTTGTCATCCCCGCGCAAGCCGCGCAGTTCCGCCATGAAACCGAGAAAGCTCTCCACCGTCATATCCGCGTAAGCCGGGGCATTTTCCGGCAGATACCCGATGAGGCGTTTGGCGGCAATGGGGTCCGTCGCCATGTTGTGGCCGCCGACCGTCACCTTGCCCTCCGAAGGGGGAATGAAGCCGGTGATCATGCGCATGGTGGTGGATTTGCCCGCGCCGTTTGGCCCGAGAAATCCCAGCACCTCGCCCCGTTCCACCGTAAAGGAAATGTGATCAACGGCCACCTTCGGGCCGAACAACTTGCTTAGGTTTTCGACTTTAATCATTCCTGTTGTCTCCACTTTGCGATTGCATAATTCCGACTGATTACCGGTCAGAGCGTTCAAACGCAAGATTTAACCCCAACTTTACGCCCATCGATTTTCTTGGACACCCCTCAAAAAAAACGTTCAAAAAAATATCGGTGGAATTTTCCGGCTCCTGATCTTAATCGTAATCCTGATCTTAATCTCCTGGTTTTTCGTGTGCGGAGAAAATGCCGCTTGCCTGGCAGCCATTTGCATCATATTATGATCATATTGTATGAGAATTACATTCGAGATCAATGCAAATGATTTGAAACAAATTCAGAAAATTACCGGGCAAAAGAAGAAATCCCCGGCCATTAGCCGCGCTTTGGCGGATTTCCTGCGGATGCGGGAAAGACGGGCTTTCATTGAAAAGGCGCTGGCCGGACAAACCGACTATGCCCTGACTAACGACGATCTCGAAGCCCGCGACCTCTATGAAACTCGTTGATTCGTCCGCATGGGTGGAATTTTTGCGCCGCAAGGGCGACGCAGGGATCAAACACATTGTCGCCCGCCTGCTTCAGGTGGATCAGGCCGCATATACCTGTCCCATTCGTTTTGAGATGTTGAGCGGTGCGAGGGCTGGCGAGGAAAATGATTTGGAACAAGCCTTTGCTCTCAGCCATCATTTTCCTTTTGAGCCAGACGACTGGCGGGAGGCCGCGCTGCTTGAACGACAACTTCGGGCCAGGGGATTGTCCGTGCCGCGCAACGACCTCTTCGTCGCCACGGTTGCGATCCGCACCGGCTTGGTTATCCTCTGCCGCGACGCTCACTTTGGCGTCGCGCAAAAAGTGGCTGGCGAAAGATTGAGGGTCGAGCAAGTCTGAGCAGCCCAAAGGGCTTTCGGAAATTAGCCGGGAGCAATGCCACCGGCCGATCATCCGAAATCGTTTTGCCTTGCCTTGGCCGGCAGACGCACTTACCTTGTCCGGGTGAACGACCAATGTTTCCTCCCAAGCATGCTGTCACCGGTCGGGCGAATGCCCGCCACTAAAACCCCCTGGCCATGATTGAACTTATTCAATTTCCGTGGAGTTCCTTCTGCCTGGTGCAGCGGCGCATCCTGGAATACGCGGGAGTGCCGTTCAAAACGACCAATATCCCGGCGACCGACCGTTCGTTGGTCTGGCGCCTGACCCGGCAGCGTTATTATGGCGTGCCCATCGTTCGCGATGGCCGCACGGTCGTTTTCGAAACAGATCATTATTC
Source organism: uncultured Verrucomicrobiae bacterium (assembly GCA_963825315.1). Classification (GTDB taxonomy): domain Bacteria; phylum Verrucomicrobiota; class Verrucomicrobiia; order Limisphaerales; family Palsa-1400; genus DASRLE01. The sequence continues at coordinate 407,197 of CAWGST010000001.1, forward strand.
CCAGATCATTGCCAAATACATTGACGGGAAATACGAATTGAACCTTTTCCCGACGTCATTCCGGGGGGTGGATCGCATCCTGTGGCGGTTCATCGAAGACGACGTCGAAGAGGCGTGTTTCAAGCTGAACGATGTTTATTGGGAGGAGTTGGTATCCAAAGCCGGGCGCCTGGCCTTCCTGCGCCACAAGGAACGAAAATTCGGACGGGGCTGCCTTGACCAATGGCGGGGCCAGCAATCGCAGTTGCTCAAGCAGTTGACCGGGGCGCTTGTTCCCTTTGAATGCATGCTGGCCGAGCGGCCTTATCTGCTGCAGGCCCGCCCGCATTTTATTGATTTCGACCTCTGGGGCATGCTGGCCTGCTTTCTCTGCACGGGTCATTACCAGATGCCCGCTGTTCACAGCAGTTTGAAGGAATGGTTCGCGCGCATGTCCAATCTGAAAAAAGCCGATCTTCCCAGTGAAAAATTACATTCTTGACACCAATGTCCTGCTGCACGATCCAAACTCTTTGCTGGCCTTCAAGGACAACACCGTCCTCATTCCCATTGAGGTGCTGGAGGAAATAGACCGGTTCAAAAGGGAATCGTCCGAACTGGGCCAGAACGCCCGCGCCGTCTCCCGTTCCCTCGACGCCTTGCGCGCCAAGGGCCATCTCAACAAAGGGGTCAAACTTGAAAATGGCGGCGCGCTCCGCATTATTTTCCACGAGAAAAATGGCGGGGCGGTCCTTTCCTTTGGCAATAACACCGTGGACAGCCGGATCATCAGTCAGGCGCTGGACATTCAGAAGCGCGAGCCGAAATCCCCGGCCATTCTCGTCACCAAAGACATCAACTTGCGCATCAAGGCCGACAGCCTCGGCCTGCCGGCGGAGGATTATCAAAACGACCATGTCCTGCTGACCGAGCTTTACACAGGCATGATCGAACTGACGATCACGGCCGAGAAAATGTCGCGCTTCCGCATGGAAGGGGAACTGCAACTCAACGGCCATGGCAAATACTTCCCCAACGAGTTCTGCACCCTCACCGAGGAAACCAATCCCAAACGCACCGCGCTGACCAAAGTGGACCCCACCGGCGCCAAGGTGATTCCCATCCTGGATTGCCGCGAAGGAGTCTGGGGCATCAAACCGCGCAATCGCGAGCAGCACTTTGCCTTCGACGCTTTGTTGGACGACCGCATCAAGCTCGTGACGCTGATGGGCAAGGCCGGCACCGGCAAAACTTTGCTGGCCATGGCCGCCGGCCTCAAACGCACCGTCATGGACCGCGAGTTCCGCCGCCTGGTCGTGGCCCGCCCCACCGTCTCGGTGGGCCGCGAATTGGGCTTTCTCCCCGGCTCGCTGGAGGAAAAACTGGCTCCGTGGATGCAGCCCATCCATGACGCCCTGGAACTGTTGAGCGATTTGAACATGGGCTCCGACCATCGGCGCAGCACCGACCTGATGCGTTCCGGCACCATCATGGTCGAAGCCCTCAGTTACATCCGGGGCCGGAGCATCGCCCATCAATTCATGGTCATTGACGAGGCGCAGAACCTGACGCCCCTTGAAGTCAAGACTATTATTACCCGCGTCGGCACGGGCACCAAAATCGTCTTTACAGGCGACCCTTACCAGATTGACAACCCCTACGTGGATTCCTCCTCCAACGGCTTCAACTACATCATCAGCAAATTCCGCCACCAGGCCATTGCCGCGCACATTGAACTGCAAAAAGGCGAGCGCTCCGAGCTGGCCGAGCTGGCGGCGAACATTTTGTAAGCGGCTGCCCTGGACCAAAGGGCAGACGCATCTAAATTCCGCAACAAAAACCCAAAAGGCACGAATTCTTTGCTGCACTGTGTAGACGGCTGCCCTGGACTACAGGGCAGACGCATCTAGATTCCGCAATAATAACCCAAAAGGCGCGAATTCTTTGCTGCACTGAAATATCGCATGCCCGCATTGAAAGCCGCAATGCGGGCATGCGATATTTAGATTTGCCCCTGATGTCAAGGAAGAATAATCAAAAATTCTGCCTCGCATTGCCCCGGACTGGGCTTGCCACTTGGCAATCGAAATGGTACAATACTCGCGTGAGCACGACAGTCCGATTGCTGGATGAATTGAAAGAGCTGAAAGAGCTATTGTCCGGCGCAGCCCAGCGGTCCGGGAAAAGCCCCGGACAACTCATGCGGGAGACTATGACTCTTCAATGGAAAGGCTATGACCCCGGATTCTCGGGTATTCTTATTTGAGACGGGACGCGGAGTAATGTTTTTTGTTCCTTTGAATGAAATGGAACGAATTGCAGAATTCTTGCGAAAGGAGTCGGAGAAAACTAAAGATTCGGCCGCTGGTGGACGGGCTTACCGTCTTTTCGCCGGCCCGAAAAAATAGCCGCCGCGCACCCTGGCCCCGCGCACTTTGCCGGGAAATGAAGGCTTCGCGCCCGGCTTGTCCTCTTCGAAAAGCGCGGTGTATTGGTAATCAAATTTGTCCAGTTTGACGCGGAGTATCTTCTGGCTGATGAACCGCTCGATGGCATAGACGGCGCTGCCGTCGGCCGCCACCATCAAGGTCATGGCGTCGCCGCTGTGCTCGGCCCGGCCGGTGCGGCCGATGCGATGAATGTAATCCTCCGGATGCTGCGGCACATCGAAGTTGATCACATGGCTGACATCCGCAATGTCCAGTCCGCGCGAGGCAATGTCGGTCGCCACCAGCACTTCATACCGTCCATTCCGGAAGCCCTTGAGCGCTTCCTCGCGTTCTTTTTGCGTGCGATTGGAGTGCAGCACGGCGACGGCGTGATTGTTGCGTTTGAGCAGACCGGCGATGCGATCGGCGCCATGTTTGGTGCGGCAGAAAACAATGACGGAATCGTAGTTGGTGCGCTCCAGCAATTCCAGCAGCAGATGGGTCTTCTGCGATTCAGCCACGGGGTAGATGACATGCGAAACCGTATCCGCCGGGCTGCGGCGGATGCCGATCTCCACCGTCTGCGGATTCCTCATGGCCCATTGAATGAGCGAGGCGATTTCTATCGGTATCGTGGCGGAGAAGAGCGAGGTGTGGCGTTCGCGCGGACATTTCTGGACGATGCGGCGGACATCCGGCAGGAACCCCATGTCCAGCATCCGATCCGCCTCATCCAGCACGAGGTACTTGACATGATCGAGCTGGCAGGTGCGCCGTTCCAAATGATCGAGCAGGCGTCCCGGCGTGGCGATGATAATGTCCACCCCATGCGCCAGTTCGTCGAATTGTTTGCCGTAGCCGACCCCGCCGTAAAGGACTGCGGTGTGCAGGTTGGTGAATCGGGCAAAATCGTGAATGGCCGTTTCCACCTGCGCGGCCAATTCCCGCGTCGGTTCGAGCACCAGGCAGCGCGTTTTCGGTTCGTGCTGGCCGAGTTGCGACAGGATTGGCAAAGCGAAGGCCGCCGTCTTGCCCGTGCCGGTCTGCGCGCTGCCAATGACATCGCTCCCGGCCATGATCAAAGGAATGCCGCGCAATTGAATGGGCGTCGGTTCGACGTAGCCCATGGCCACAACCCCTTTCAAAACCTGCGGGGAAAGCCCGAATTTCGTAAATGCCATAAATCGAAGAGTAAAATCGGCCCAGTGGCCTGCTTATGCAAGCTTGTTTGACGCCTCAAGAGCCGTCTCCGGGCGCGCTGGCGGGCTTCGGCGCCTCGGTCGTTGTCGTCGGCGCTTGTTCTCCATCGGCGGGCAGGCTGGGCGGCTCCTCCGTCGCGGGAACGGTCTCGGCGGAATCAACCGGAGTTGCCGGAGGGGAATCTCCATCGGATGCGGCCGCCTCGGCGGGCGCGGCTGGTGTATCGCCGGAAACCGCGGCGGCCTCGGCTTGTTTCCCGGGCTTGGGCGGTTTTGGCACCGGTCTTTTGGCCGTGTCCAGCGTGCCGTTGGCAAATTCAATGACGTGTCCCTGGTGAATGAGCCAGTGCAGATCGCCCGCCAGCGCCGCCTGCTCCGGCGTCGCTTCAACCGCCGCCGCCGGAGCGGAAGCATCCGCTGCCGTCCCTGAGGTTCCTTGGGTCCCTTGGGTCGCCGGGGCCGCCGGGGCGGCGGGCGCGGGCGCGGGCGCCAGCGTCTCGATGAGTTTGCGCCGTGTGCATTTTGGATGCGCATTGATGTAATCAACAATGCGCTTGACACCTTCCGAAACAGGCGTTGCCTCGAGGTCGAGGAAATGCGGACGCGCCACCGAAACATGGGTTACCGTGCGGTTGACTTTAAAGAATTGCAGGCCGTGACCGGCAAATTGCTGGCTCAAAGTGGTGGCGACCTTCAAGGGAAAACGGCGTTGCTCCTCCCAAGTCATGCGCAAGAGACGCTGCAAGTCCGGCAAACGCAATTGCCGGGCGGCCGGGCCGCTGAGCGTATGCGATTCCACCGGCTTGACGATGTTGCCCATGTGGACCTGGCGGAAATGCTTTTCCACCTCCTCCCGGTTGGGGAGCTTCAGGGCTTCCGGCACGTTGAGGCAGATAAATTCGGTTTTGAAACTTTGGTCCTCGATCCATTTTTTGACCACCGCTTCGTCCTTGACGATTTTGACCCGGGCCTTGAAGGCCTCGAACGGCATCCGGGCAAAGCGTTCGGTGTGCAGCTTGCGCAACTGATTCTGGTAATCATGATGATTGGGCGGCCCAAGAATCGTGCCGCTCATGCCGCATTGCCCGACGAAGGTGTAAGTGCCGCGCGGCGGATCGGTCGGGGTTCGTTCCGCCTGATAAAAGGTGTTGAAATGGCGGTTCAATACGTGATGGGCCGCCTGATCTTCCGAAAGCCAGAGAGTGTCATCCAAAGCGCAAAGGAACAACGGCTGCGCCGGCGTGCCATCCGGTTTCTTGATCACCTCAAAACGTATCTGCTGCCGCTCCGGCTTCTGCAAAATCAATTGGGCAATGTCAAATAGCGGGTAAGCCCGGCCCGACACCCGAATTTGCCGGGCCAAAGATTCAATGCCCTTTTCATCCGGCAAAATGGACAACGTCAACTGGGGCGGGGGAGCCGGCTCTTCCCGCTGCGCCGGGGCCTCGCTCCTTTCGCGCGGGCCGCCTCGTCGCTCAGGCCGGTCTTGCGCGCGTCCGCCTTTTGGCCGCGCGCCCTGCCGGTCAAAGTCGCGGCGTGGCGGGCGGCGTCCGCCTTGTCGCTCCCCGTGCTCGCGAGGAGGCCGGTCCTCGCCCGCAAAGCCGGCGTACTTATTGACGCTGGGCGAACCCTGCGCCCAGGCCGGCAAAAAGAGCTTTTCCAAGTCAAACTCGGAATCTGGCGGTGTGCTGCTCATCTAATACGCGTTGTGCCAATTCTTATCACGCAGCAGCATGGACGCCCTGGCCCCGGATTGCAAGCGCCCTGTTGCGCCTTCTCTTTAACGCGGTAGGGACGCGCTGCTGCGCGTCCGAGGCGTCCCGCCGGTCGTTTTTGGCGTCCCGCCAAAACCCTTTTTCTCAACTCCGAAACCCTGTGCATCCTGTCAAAAGTCTTTGCGGTTCTTCATAATTTCCAATTTCCAATTCTATTGTTGGAAATAAAAACCAGCGACGGCGGACTCGTCGTGCCATCCTGTCGCGCCGTAACCGCGGCGGTGAAGGCGGAAGCTGCTTTCTGCTCCCTCTCCCGCCGGAGGGAGAGGGCCGGGGTGAGGGAAAGCAAGTGCGGCCCCTTCAAACTTCAGCATTTAATCTCCTGAGCCTTTAGCATTTCTTCACCTCGCCTCCCGCCAAAACCTTCTTCCTCAACTCCGAAATCCTCTGCATCCTGTCAAAAGTCTTTGCGGTTCGTGTGGTTCGAGTAGTTCGTGGTTTAATGAGTTTCCTTCATTCGCCCGGCCTTTGGCCATTAAAGACAAGAATCAGAATTTTCAACCGCGAAATACGCGCGATTGATTTTTTAGGACGAAGTGGGGCATACTCGGCAGGCATAATCACGTATGTGACTCGTGCCCGTGAACAAAAGCGAATGGCCTAGCCAATTATGAAGATCAATCCACAAAGCTTCTTCAACTTCTGCGCGAATCATGCGCCGTTGTTGCGCGGGTTGGCGGAACGCGGCGGAGAAATTTCCGAATCCGACGCAATGCGATTGATTCGCGCGAATCCAAGCGCTGTCGAGGAATTGCCCGAAACGGCCTGGCGGCGGTTGCGTGAATTGCAGATTCTTGTCCCCACAGAGCCAGGCAGCGAACTTTTCTTCATGGCCGAACCGGTGGCTAGGCTGCTGACCTATCTATTCGACGAAGCGAATCCCGCCACACCGGAAATGATTCGTGGCTATGTTCTATCGCTCGAAACCACCGGCAAGCGTCTTGCCCGTGCGCTCGACGAAGAAGACATTCAACAAGTCAAACTCGCCTTCGAGGAAATCAGCCTGACGCTACGGCGCATCCATGCCGATTTGAATGAGACGCAGCACGCAATTCTTGCCGAGGTTTCGCGCTACAAAACGGAACGCTCCCGTGTTTCAGTGCGCGAAAAATATCGGCGCATCGTCCATTGGATGGAGCGTTACGTCGAACCAATGATTGAAATAGTTCGCGCCGACGGGCCGTTGCACGCCGCGTTTGACGAAACTGAAAGGCGGCTGCATCGTGCCCGCGAAGAGGCGTTGTTCAACGACCATCCGGCGCTCGCTCGTAATCTGCGCTTCCTGCGGCTGGTTGGCGCGCACGCGCTTCGAGTCTTCACCCAATGCCGAAAAGAGATTCAGCCCCTTTACGAATCATTGCGCCGTTCGAGCTTCATCGCCGAAGGAGCGGCCCGCGCGTTGGAAAAACTGCAAGCGGAAGGGTTGTCAAAGTGGGGCGACGATTACCTCATCGGCGTTGCAGTATGGCGCTTTCAGAATGTGCCGGGCGACGCGGCGATTGCGCTGGTGCTGCGGCGTGTTATTGAACATCCCCCCGAACCACCGCCGGTGTTGGTGTTCACGGCGGAGAAAGAAGATCCTCACGCACTGGTGCGCCTGAGATGGCTGGATTCGCTTTCCGACCTCGTTCATAACGATTTGCCAGTGGAAGATTTGATGGGCTGGCTGGTGAAAAAATATCCAGAACGGGACACATCGGATGTGCTTGCCGGATTCAGCGGGCTGGTGTATCACCCGGACTTCAGGGCTGCTTTCAACGACCAGACGCCGCGCGCTTATGACACCTCTGACGGCGAAATCAAAGCGTCACCTTTAACACTGACATCTGCATGAACGAGCTTCCTCATCTTGCGAATATCTTCGACCGTTTGAAGCGCGGCTATCATCTTGGTCCTGACGACGAGCCGGAATTCTCCGCGCTGTGCGGACCCGGCGACTACGCCGGTTATTTCGCCGCGCTCGGCCTTACCCTCGTACGCCATGACCGGGATTTTTTCTATTTCGAGCCGGACAATCCGGAAACCGTGCCGGACACATTGCCGCGCATTGCCGTTTTTTCCTATATCATCATTGACCACGCCGCCAACCAAGGCCGTCCCATCGAGGATTTCATACTCGGGCAAAATTTTCTGGTGTCGGCGCTGCCGCATTTCACACTCGACCGTTACGTCGCGTTGCTTCGGCAAGTGGATATGCATGACAGGAGCGACGTGAAAACATTGTTAAATCACATGGAGCGCATCGGATGGGTCAAATGGCTGGGCGAGGATGAATTTCGATTTCTGCGCCCATTTCACCGGGTGTTCTCGAAATGCCTGGAAGTCGCGCAGTCCGCGCAAGCCGCGCCACCGAATGCCAACCCGCCGGTGGAAACCTGACTTCAACCATGCCAACCGGCCCTCAACGACTCATTCTCATCCGTTCCGGGCGTTACGAATATGCCGAGGTCGAACTGATGGGCGCGTTGCAAATTGTCGGCCCGAACAACACTGGCAAAACCACGCTCATAAACACGCTCCAATTTCTCTATCTTGACGACCGGCGGCACATGGACTTCGGCTCCTACACTTCCGAGCAGACGCGCGAGTTCTACTTTCCAGACCAATACAGTTACATCCTTTTCGAGTGCCTCGGCGCGACCGGCCAATGCGTCATCGGTTGGCGCGGGCAAAGCAAGACCAGCGGCGGCGACCCGGAGCGGTTCGTCCACGCCGGCCCGTTTGCCGCCGCGGACTTCCTCGACGAGAAAAATCAAGTTCGCGAACCAAGGGATGTGAACAGCCGTCTCGCATTGAAACAATTCCGCATCATCAAAAGCGCGCAAGAACAGAAGGAATTGCTGCTGCCTGCCGCCGGCGGCGATGGGCGTGGCCTCGGCATCGTGGCGCTCCGCGACCCCGACAAGTATCACCACTTCCGCGAGACGTTAAAGAACCTGCTCACATTGAGCGTCATCACACAGGTGGAGATGCGCGACCGCCTGTTGATGCTCGCTGACATTCCACCTGATCGCACGGCGATTAACGCCCGTGAACTTTTTGGCGACGACTACGACCGCATTCGCACCCGGGGCGAGCGGTTGGTGAAGTTCAAAAAGAACCAAGCGCTGGTGGAACAGCTAGTGGGCAAGTTTGCCGAACGCGAAACCGCGCGAGGCGAACTAGTCTGGCGTTGGACAGACTTGCAGACAAAGCGACAGACGTTTCAGCATGAACACAAGGAGAAACTACTAAAGCTGTGCGAGGGTAAGTTGTTACAGGAAAACAAGATCAAGGAACTCGAAGCCGAATTGACCGACCGGCGAAATAACGTGACGTCGTTTTCGGAGCAAAAGGGCCAATTGATCGAACCGCTCAAAAACATCGAGGCCCAAGACAAGGAGTTCAAAGACTTTTTAGAAGATTTGGAAAAGGCTGCGTTAGTCAACCTCAAGCAGGAGATTCGCGGGATCGAAACACAGCTTGCCAATGCGGAAGGCGAGTCGCGCGAAAAGGCGAAGCGAAATTTTGATGTCTTTACAGGCTTGGTAAAGCAGAAGGAGCAGGTGATTGCGCGCTTCGACCACCTTTCCGTTACTGCGCTTCGCAAACACTTCACCGATGACGAACTAAACACTCTCTTCCGCCTTCTGAATCGCGACCTGCTGGCAATGCCGGTGGGAAAAGGCGGTGCTTCTGTTTCACAGGAGGAAGAATTACTTGCCGCTTTGCGCGGTTTGCTGGCCCGGACACAAGACGGAGTTTATCGGGACGCTGCCGTGTCGTTCCCTTTGCCAAAAGCTGTTGAACCGCTGGCTGGATTGGAAAACTTGGAAATCGCCCGTGAAAATCTGGCCGACTACCAATCCACGCTCAAGCGCTGGGAAAATATACTCGCTGCCATCGAACAGCGCGAGAAGTTGGAAGCGCAACGCAATGCCAGGCACGCCGAAGTCGAAGCGAAGGGGAAACGACTTTTTCGGTTCGAGGAATATCAAAACGCCAAAGCCAACGAGCCGCGCCTCCGCGCCAAATTAAAAACGATTGAGGAGAGTATCAGTGCCGCCAATGAGCAAATCACCAAGCTCACCCTACAACATAAGGATGCCGAGAAGGCTAAAGCTGAGGCTGAGCGTTCAATTGAGAAGCAGGAGAATGACTTCATAAATGTTATGGGGAATTTCGATCATTGCATTTTCCCTGAGTTTTCCACTAAACCGCGCATAGCAGCGGGCATCCCTGATGATTTCGACGCTGCCATTGCGCTGTTTCTCAAGCAGCAGGAAAAGCAAGGCAAGTGGTGCGATGAGATAGCCAGTCTTCTCGTTCAGACCGAGCAGTTGTTCAGCGACGAATTCCGTGGGGAGAACGAAGACGAAACGGTCAGCGCTTTGCAGGCGGAGCTTGAGGCGCTGGCCGAGAAAGAAGATGCGCTCGCCCGCGACTGGAACGCCCTTATCCACGGGTTGAAGGCCACATTCGATCTTGTTCTGAAAAACCTTGACCACGTTCGCGGCGCGGCCAGTACCATCAATCGGGCGTTCTCCAAAGTTCAGGTATCAAACCTTAAAGCGGTCAAGCTGGAAGTCGTGGAGCAAAGCGACTTGGTGAGTCAGATCAAGTGTATGGCAGCATTCGAGCCGGGCGGATTATTCGACGCCAATCCACAGCAAGAGTCGGCAATCGCGAATTTTCGCCGAAAGATTCAAGACACCCCGGTAATTCATTTCGCCGACCTGTTCACGCTTGCCTTTACCGTCACCGGCGCGGATGACCAGCGCCATACTTACCACAACTTCCGTCAAATCGAATCGCACGGCACAACCACCACCATCAAAGTGTTGTTCAATCTGCTTTTGTTGAAGGACCAACTCCGCCGTGATGACTGCGCCGTGCCGTTTTACCTTGACGAGATCCAGAATCTCGATCCGGCTAACCGGGACGCCATTCTGCACACCGCGCGGCAACTCGGCTTCATCGCCATCACCGCTGCGCCTGAACCCGTCAGCGAAGTGGACGCCCTCTATTTCCTCCAGCCACAACGAGGGCGGATTTTTCTGCGTCGCAAACATCGCGCCACCGTCAAACGCGCATCTGCCACCAACCACCAATGAAGCTCCAAGCCCAAGCTCAAACCAAGCTGCGTGAATTGGTGGAGAGCGGTTCGTTGCCGGCCAGTCAGTGCGGTAAGGCATTTCTGAAACTCATTGCGCCGCTGCTGGACAGCGGAGTGCTAGTCTGGCAACGTAGCGGTGCTGGTCGCCAGCTTGAAGTGAATGGTGCCGACGCCTTGCGTGATTTTTACCTCCAGAGCTTTCCTGAAGTAGTTTTACATCCACACGCCGGAAGTCGTGTTACAAGCGTGGGCCGCTTCCGTGATTCAAAGGCGATGACGAACAACGAAGACGAAATTATTTCAGTTCGTGTGTGGCGGGACGATGCATTGTTAAAAAATGGCAAGCCAGTCTGTGCGACAGTGCCCACCGTCGCGCATGGTGTGTTTTCTTTTCTGCTCACACGAGACAGTTCCTATGAGTTGCACGGCCCGTGTGCACTGGTCGAAAATCCTGCGATGTTCGCGCTCGCCGAGCAACTCAATCTCGGCGTTGGTTTGTTGCTTTACGGACACGGGAGAATCTCAGATCGTGCTGTTGAATGGCTGACTCGTCGCGCAGACGCGGACTTCAGTCTGCTTCACCTGCCGGACTATGATCCAGCCGGACTATCGGAATTCCAGCGACTGCAATCGCGGCTTGGCGAACGCGCTATTCTCCATTTACCAGCCGATCTGGAAGCGCGCTTTGCCCGATTCTCCAACCGGGAGTTGCTGAAAAAAAGCAACAGCCAGACGATGCTTGCCCAACTTCGGCGTTCGGACTCGCCGGTGGTCTGTCGGGTTGTCGCGCTGATTGACCGTTACAACGCCGGGTTGGAGCAAGAAGCATTGCTGATTAAACTCAACGATCCCGCGACGTGATGTTTTGTTACGGGCTGGTGACGGTTTCCACCGTCGCCTGGGGAGGCTTCCGCCGTCGCATGGCTATGGCGGGACGAGATGGCGCGACATGACTTCGGACAAGAAGCCGCTTGCATCATAATCGGCCAGGCTTCCTGCTGACGCGATAAGGTACGGTGTCCTCTTTAATATGGAATCCGATTTCGGGCGGGGCGGGTTTTGGCGGTGGGGGTGGAGGATCGAGAACTCTCATGATCCGCTGGAGGACATCCACTATCGCCGATTCATGAAGGTCCAAACGGGATTTGAGTTCGGATTCGAGAGTGGCCAGTTTGCGGGCCAGTTCACGAGTGTCGGTGAGCACGGCGCGCATTTTGATGAAAGCGCGCACAACGAAGAGGCTCATCTGGGTGGCCTGCGCGCTATTGAGAACATTCGCGGCCATGATGGCTCCGTGTTCCGTGAATGCGTGGGGCAACTTGCGTCGGCCACCGTGGGAACTTGTCGCAATTTGCGACCAAGTCTGCGCAACGCCTTCTGTTTGTGGCACTTCCAAACTTGAAGTCACAATTTGTGACTTCAAGTTGCCCCACTCCTGCGCCGTCAATTGGAACATGAAATCCTCGGGGAACCGCGTGGCGTTACGTTTCACGGCTTGGTTAAGGGCCTTGGTCGGGACGCCGTAAATCCGGGCCAGCGCGGCATCCAGCATGACCCTTTGTCCCCGGACTTCGACGATCAGCGGACCAATATCAGGAGCAATGATGGCCAACGCTCTTGTGCCAAGCTTGGAACCCATAGCCGAGCCCCTCCAGGTTTTGACAGATTTGATGTTACTACTGGTTGCCATACCCGTGTTATAGCAACCGCCACGGTACGATTCAATTGAAAATGACAGCCCGTCCGCCTATGCGGGACTCAGCGAACCTGTGACGGTTGGTTACAGTTTCCACCGTCGCCGGGGCAGGCTTCCGCCGTCGCCCCTTCAGACGGAGCTTTGGCGGACAGGACGGACAGGCGGTTTCAGCCGTCGCCTGATTATGGCGGAGAAAAGCAGTAATATCTTGCCGATTTGTTGCTTGTCGTGTTGCCAGCCAACTCGTTGACTATCAACCCCGAAAGCGTTCGGGGTTGCCGTGTTTCCCCTTTTCCAGACCTGTTCTACATATCTTGCGTGTCTTCCGCCTCTTCGCGGCAATTTTATGTTTTTGCCCCCATGTTTTTGCCGTTCCCTATCTATCAATCTGGCGTTTCTTGCTTTCGGAGTTCGCGTGTTTTGGGTAGTTCGCGGTTTCCCCGGTTTTCCATGATCTGTCAGGGAATCCGTGAAATCCGTGCCGTCCGCGGTCAAATTCTTCAAAGACATTTCTGCTTTCCCTGTCCGCCATGGCTGCCGCGACGGCGGATGCTTTCCCAATTTCAGCATTTTTGTAAATACTAGTTTCAGCCTTCTTTTGTAAGCGCCTTGCTGCCAACATGTTATGACTTTGCAAAATGCGGAAATTTTCACTGTTTTTTTTGGGGCAATATTGTTCAACGCAAGTTGTCTTGAGAAATTTAAAACACCTGCCCCGAATTACCTTCGGGGTTGCAAAGTGAAAGCTCTCGTTTGGGAAGGGGGCGATTCAAGTTCTGTGCTTTTGCGATCTTTCCGATCTTTTGTGGCCAATTCATTTTTGGCTGCGCATCTATCGGGCGAAAATTTGGCGGATCACTTCTTCGATCGGCACTTCCTGTATGTCAATGTCGTTGACGGGCAGTTCGTCCAAAAGCCGCTTGCAAACGGCGATGACATGGTCGCGCTTGACTTTGAGCTGGATGCGATTGGAGGTTTGCTGGAGAACTTCGCCGAACTGGCGCAAATCCACGGAGGGAAAACTGGTTCCGCTCAGCCAGGAGATGGTCACGATTTTGAAATCGGCAAAGCGATCAATCACTTCGCTGAGACGGCCGTCGAAGAAGATTCTTCCGTGGTCGATGATGATGACGCGCCGGCAAAGTTCCTGGATGTCGGTCATGTAATGGCTGGTCAGGACGATGGTGGTTTTTTTTGTGGCGTTGTAGTCGCGCAGAAATTCGCGCACGATTTTTTGCGAGACAACGTCCAGGCCGATGGTCGGTTCATCCAGGAACAACACTTTTGGCTGATGCAGCAGGGCGGCAATCAGCTCCATTTTCATGCGTTCGCCCAGTGACAATTCGCGCACCATGACGTTGAGCTTGTCCCGGACGGCGAGGAGTTCGGTCAATTCGGCCACGGTGCGCTCGAAGACCGGAGCGGGGATGCCATAGATTTTGCTGTTCAGCTCGAGGGATTCACGGGCGGGAAGGTCCCACCAAAGCTGGTTCTTCTGGCCGAGCAACAAGGCGAATTGGCGGCGGTAGCCGTCGTCGCGCTGCCAGGGGACGTAGCCGAGCACGCGGGCCGAGCCTGCGGTGGGGTGGAGCAAGCCGGAGAGCATCTTGAGGGTGGTCGTCTTGCCCGCGCCATTGGGGCCGAGGAAGCCGACCAATTCGCCTTCCTCAATGGCGAAGCTCACTTGATCCACGGCGACGGTCTGTTCGTAGCGGCGATGAAAAAGGCCGCGAACAGCGCCGCCAAAGCCCGGCTCCTTTTTGTACGTCCGGAAAGCTTTGGTCAAACCGTGGACTTCGATCAGGGACATTTTGATGCCGGGGCCCGGCCCGGCGGGACAAGCGGCCCGGCCGGAGGTTGCGCCCCGCGGGCTATCGGAGCAATTGTTTCTCCAAATAATGGACGGCCTGGCGGACGTTGGAATCGACTTCCATGCGGTCTTTGACCAGGCGGCAGGCGTACAAAACGGTGCCGTGATCGCGTCCGCCGAAGGCTTCACCGATGGTGTTGAGGGAGCTTTCCGTCATTTGCCGGGAGAGGAACATGGCAACCTGCCGGGGAAAGGCGATGTTTTCCGGGCGGCGTTTGCTGGTCATGTCGGCCAGGCGAATATCGAAATGTTCCGCCACTTTTTTCTGGATGCAATCGATATTGACCGCAAAGCGGCCTTCCTCGTGCAGCACTTCGCGCAGCAAACCTTCGACCACTGTCAGCGTCAGCTTTTTGCCGGTCAGGGAAGCAAATGAGGCGACGCGAATCAAAGCGCCTTCCAGGCGGCGGACGTTGGTGCGAATGCGGTTGGCGAGGAAAGTGACAATCTCCTCCGGCAACTCGACCCCCATGGCCTTTTCCTTTTTGCGCAAAATGGCCATGCGCGTTTCGACATCGGGGGGCTGCATTTCCGTGACCAGCCCCCACTCGAAACGGGAGACGAGCCGCTGCTCTAGATTCTGGATTTCGGCAGCGGGACGGTCGCAGGTCAGAACGATTTGTTTATGGCCCTCGTGCAGGGCATTGAAGGTGTGGAAAAACTCCTCCTGAATCCGTTCTTTGCCGGCCAGAAATTGCACGTCGTCGATGAGCAGGACATCGGCCTGGCGATGTTTGCGGCGGAAGCGGACCAACTGATTGTTTTGAATGGCGTCAATGTATTCGTTGGTGAATTTTTCGGAGGAAAGATAAGTGACGCGCGCGCCCTTTTTGGTGCCGCCAATGTGCTGGCCAATGGCGTGGAGCAAATGCGTTTTGCCCAAGCCCACTCCGCCATAAAGAAAGAGCGGATTGTAGGATTTGCCGGGAGCCTGCGAGACCGCCATGGCGGCGGCATGGGCGTGGTTGTTGTTTTCGCCCACGACAAAGGATTCAAACGTGTTCTTGGGATTGAAGGCAATTTCGCTCCGGACGGGATTATTGCGTTCGACCGGTTCGGCGGCTGATTTGGCTTTGGCTTTATGATCGGCGGCGGGCGCGCCGAGGGTGCTGCCGCAGGCGTTGACGCGGAATTTGACTTTAAGATTCTGGCCGGAGGCCTGCGCCAGGACGTCGCTGATCAATCCCAGATAGTTGTCCTTGAGCCAAACTTCGCAGAAATCATTGGCCACTTCCAAGACCAGCGTCTCCCCTTCCAACGCCACGGCCCTGATCGGCAGGAACCATAGATTATAGATGTCCGTGTTCAACATGGTGCGCAGAAATTGCTGCGCCCCTCCCCAGATCTTATCGGCGGATGCTTGCATTTTGATTTAGCGCCAAATCCCTGATTTTCAACATTTATTCACCGGCACCATTCCGAAGTCCCATACCGCCCCCCGGCTATGGCGGAAGAATCGCCCACCAAGCATATTCTGCGCCTGGAAAGGCAATCGTGTGCCATCAGACCGGACAACCCCCGTGAATTTGAGGCTAAACACCTGAACTGCAATGACTTGGAACTTGAACATGTTGTCAATCATTCTATATCGCGTGCCGTGCTTGAAACTGGTCTCTTTGTTCAAGCTGGTAATCAGTGTTTTAGACAAAGAACGCCAGCCTGACGAGAAGAACATATTAACTTTTATTCACGACTTATTCACAATCCAAAAAACCCTTTAAAATCAGGGCTTCCATGACGATTCAGCCGGCAAAGGCCGCTGCCCGCGGCAGGCCTTCTGACCGATCCGTTAGATGTCATGGCAAAGAACGAACTCATAGCGATGCGGGCGCAACCGTCATATCGCTTCATTGCCCGATTCCTCGGTGCGAATACGAATGGCGGTTTCGATATTGCTGACAAAAACTTTGCCGTCGCCAATCTTGCCCGTTCGAGCCGCCCGAACGATGGCTTCGACGGCCTGCTGGATCAGGGCATCGGCAAGGACGACCTCGATCTTGATTTTCGGGAGGAAATCGACCGTATATTCGCTGCCGCGGTAAATTTCCGTGTGGCCCTTTTGGCGGCCAAAACCCTTCACTTCGGTGACGGTCAGGCCCTGCGCCCCCACTCCGGCCAGCGCCTCTTTAACTTCTTCGAGCTTGAACGGCTTGATAATGGCTTCAATCTTTTTCATGGACTACGCCTTGCGCATCGGGAATCTTAACAGCCATGAAACGGGTGTAAACAGGAATCTGAAAAAAAGTGAATTTTTCTGATTTTTGTTGAACAAAATTATTTGAAAATAGTCTATTGACATTGGAAGCGATTTGTGGTTTGTTAATGGCGGATTAGCACAGTAAGAATTTTAGGGCAAAACTGGTGATGGATTGTTCTTTGTTTGCCCGCAGTATTTCGGTTGTTTGTGTTGTACAGCAGCAACCGGAAGTCCCCTAATCCTACAGGTGTACTAAATTCGAAAATTCCCCGGGCTTCTTGGTCATCCTCTGACCACTAAGCCCGGTTTTTTTATTTCGCGGCATGGAGCGGTTATATGCCGAACGCCGGCGGCCAGCCGGAAACACTGCATTCTCCCGGCGTTGTGCGTGGCCGCGTCCGACCCAGGCTCTCAAGCCACGGCGCAATGAGACAAGCGCCGGCCTTCCCGGCGAATTCGGGACAAACTTCCTCCTTTTGCCTCCAAATACCGGGCAAAAACTTCCCCGCCGCCGAACTTTCCCTGCCGCCGCATAAAATATTGACCTGCCGAAGCCCTTGTACATAAATGGCTTCCATCGCTTGCGCTGTCTTTCGCCCAAGGATGGCAACACTCCTGCTGAACACAGTCTTGGACTATAAAACGATATGAAATCATTACTGCTCATCGGCGGATTTATTGGGTTCGTATGCGGTATTGTTTTCAGTTTCATCCGGAAAGAGTCATGACCAACACACTTTGTGCTCCGCCCCCGGCTCCTCTGACAGCGGAGCAACGCCGCTCCAACCAGCGCAAACTTTGGCGCCGCTATTCCCATTCCCGCCCCGGCGGCCGGATGGAGAATAGTCTGGTGGAGGAGTATATCCCTTTGGTCAAGACTGTGGTTGGACGCCTGGCCATGACATTGCCCTCCCACGTCAACGCGGATGATCTCTACAGCGCCGGCATGGTCGGCCTGCTTAACGCCATGCGCCGCTTCAAACCGGATAGCGGCACTTCCTTTGAAACCTATGCCCGGGTGCGCATTCGCGGCGCCATCTTCGATGAATTGCGCCGCCTCGATTGGGTCCCGCGCTCGGTGCATGAGAAAGCCAAAAAGATCGAGAAAACGATGCAGGAATTGACCCAGCGCACCGGCGCCATCCCAAGCGATGTCGAGATGGCCAAGGCCCTCGGCATTTCCGTGGGCGACTACGAGGACCTGCTGGAAGAAATCCGCCCCACCACCTACGTCTGCCTGGACGCCATGCATGGGGCCAATAATGAACACGGAGGACGGGCGTATGAAATCATTGCCGACGAATCGCAGGCCAACCCTCAAGAACAGACGGCCACTCACGAATTGGCGCAATTGATCGAGAAACGCCTGAAACAATTGCCGGAAATGCAACGCAAGGTGCTGGGGCTTTATTATTTCGAAGATTTGCGCTTGCGCGAAATTGCCGAAGCCTTCGGCGTGACCGAATCGCGCATCTGCCAGATTCATGCCCAGGCCATCCTGGCCATCAAGTCGCTCTTGAAAAGGGAAGACCCGGAGGTCTTTAACTGCGCCTCCTGACCTTGATTTATTTGCTGATTCCCCGCTCGCTCAGGCGGACAAACTCGACCAGATGGCGCAGTTCCGGCAGGGGCGGCAGTTCGGCTTCAATTCGGGCCAGGGCGTTGGCAGTGGTCAGCCCATCGCGAAATAGAATCTTGTAGGCTTGCCGAAGCGCCGCTTGCGCTTCTTCCGGCACCCCGTTGCGCTCAAGCCCGACCTTGTTGGTCGTCCGCACCTGGGCCGGATTGCCATCGGCCAGCATGTAAGGCGGGACGTCTTGGGTGACCTTCGAGCACCCTCCGATGAAGGCCATTCTGCCAACGCGGCAAAATTGATGGACGGCCGCCAATCCGCCGATAATCGCCTGGTCCTCCACCGTGATATGCCCGCCCAGCGTCGCCACGTTGGACATGATAATGTGATCCCCCAGCGTGACGTTGTGCGCAATATGGCTGTAGGCCAGGATATGATTGTGCGAACCGACGGTCGTGACTTCGCCGTCGCCGGTCGCGCTGTGAATCGTCACGTATTCCCGAAACGTGTTATGACTGCCAATCTGGGTGCGCGTGAGGCCGCCTTTCCATTTCAAATCCTGTGTTTTCAGGCCGATGCTGGCGAAGGGAAAAATTTCATTCTCCTCGCCCAGCGTGGTATGGCCGTCAATCACCACATGGGAATGCAGCCGGCAACGCCCGCCCAGCGTCACATGCCCGCCAATGACGCAGTAAGGCCCGATGACGCAGCCCGCGCCGAGGCGCGCGTTGGGGTGAATGACCGCCGTGGGCGCGATCATGCCGGGACGCCCTCCGACCCGTCCTTTTGGATGAAATGGGTTGAGTTCACTGCATTATCTGTCAAATAAAATAAAGGTCACTTCCGCCTCGCTGACCGTTTCGCCGTTGACCGAGCAGGTCCCTTTGGCCTTGCCGATCTTGCCGCGCGACTTGATCAATTCCACCGAGATGACCAGCGTGTCCCCGGGCCGCACCGGCTTGCGCCAGCGCACGCTGTCGGCGGACATGAAATAAGCCAGTTTGCCAAAATTCTCCGCCTTCCGCAGCATCATGATTCCGGCCACTTGCGCGATGGCTTCCAATTGCAGGACCCCGGGCATGATGGGGTGATTGGGGAAATGCCCCTGGAAATAAGGCTCGTTGGAAGTGATGTTTTTGAGGCCGACAATTCTGTTGCCCTCGATCCTGGTAATTCTGTCCACCATCAAAAACGGATAGCGATGCGGCAAAATCTTCATCAAGCGCAGCGTGTCCAATTGGTCGCCATCGCGCACTTCGACCTCTTCGCCCTCCGGTTTGGGAGCGGCCTGGGGCGGGGGGGCGAAACTTTGGGCCGCCTCCAACGGCTTGCGCATTTGCAGGCTGATTTGCCGCGTCAATTCGCAATTGGCGCTGTGCCCCGGTTTGACCGCGACGATGTGGCCGGCGACCGGCCCGCCCGCCAGCGAAAGATCCCCGATAATATCCAGGATCTTGTGCCGCACAAATTCATTGGGATAACGCAAAGGCTCGGTCGTCAAAATGGCGTCATCACGAATGACCACGGCATTCTGCAAACTGCCGCCCTTGATCAACCCGTTCTTGATCAGGAACTCGATTTCCTCGAAAAAGCAAAACGTCCGGGCGTGAGCCAGGTCCCGTTCCCAAGTTTCGGGCGTCACCGTCACGCTGTAGAACTGGGTAAAGCGCCCTTTGGAATCCGCGCTGGTGCAAGTGATCTTCAAGCTCTCATGCGGGAAAACCGAAATGGTCGTCTCCCCGCTCTCGAACGATATGGGCGTCTGGATGCGAAAAACCTCCCGCGGCTCGTCCTGCGCGACGACCCCGGCCGCCTGGATCATTTTGACATATTCCCGCGCGCTGCCATCGGCGATGGGCGGCTCATTGGAGTCCAGCTCGATGATGGCATTATCAACGCCGCGCCCGGCAAACGCGGCCAGGACGTGTTCCACCGTATGGATTTTGGCGTTGCCCTTGGAAAGGGAAGTCGAACGATTGGTGGTGGAGACATAATCAATCCGCGCCTCGATTTCGGGTTTCCCCTCCAAATCAATCCGGCGAAAGCGAATGCCGGAATTGGGCGGCGCGGGCAGAAAGGTCATTTTGACGCTATTGCCGCTATGGAGGCCGATACCGGAGAAGCCCGCCGATTGCCGCAATGTCTGTTGGTATAACACGGCGCAAGTTAAAACCCATCCGGTCGCGTTTGGCAATTCTTTACATCCTCAGCGGCCACGCATTTGAACATCAAATCGGTTTGACCCGGTTTGACTGAGCTTGACCCGCCCGAAAGCCGTTTATGTTGTAAGTGGTTCATTGTAAAGTATTTGCACATAAATTTGCGGTGGGGCGGGACTCTGTCGAGCCGTAACCTCGGTTTGACCCGCCTCTGCCGCATCCCCCTTCGCCGAAGCGGCTACGGACAAGACGGCTACGGCGCGGCAAGCCTGTCTTGATTTGACCACAGCCTTGAGTTGCACCGGCAACCAGGTCGATTTTTCTGATAGGGCCCATACGTACGGATTTATTTTTTTGGCCGAACTGGGCCGGCCAACCATGTCCGCCTTGTTCCAAGTCGCTGCGACTGGCTGCGATTGACTGCGACGCGGTGCAACCCGCCTTTGCCCCGAAAGCTTTCGGGGCCATGTCGCGGCAAGCCTAATTTGATTGAGTACGGCTGCCTGGAGGAAAGGCCACAGATTCGCACAGGTTTACACAGATCGAATTCATAATTCTTACTTGGGGCAGAATTCATTGACCCCCTCCCCCCATATACCCACCCGTAAAAAATTATGTATAATCCGTAAGATGCCCGTCTGTACTTTCGGTCGGAACAGATTGGGCGGCAACAGGTTGCAATTGGGAAATGGGCCAAAACAGATTTTACAGTTCTTACGGTTCTTTCGGTTTTCTTTTCCGCCTTCGCCGCATTCCCCTTCACCGCAGCGGTTAAGGAGGGCGAGGCGGACCGACGGCCAAAATGAGCTTGCCTTGAATTGACCGGGGGCTTCTTTTCAATAACTTTAGCATTCAGCATTTAGACTTTAGCCTTTCCATGCACATGGCTTCATTTAGCCAATCATCAGACTATATCATAGCATACATATTCATCACATCAACATTTATTTTAAATTATTTTTGTAATCGGCATTCTCCGCGTGGAACAGCCGGTGCGCGATGGCGCGCCCGCCCTGAGTTTAAATTCAAAGCTTGATTTTGGGTGCTGGCGGCGACATCCTTCCTGGCAAGACCGGTCAGAAATCGTTCCGGTTTTTATTCACTCGGCAAATGAAATGTGAGCCTCTTGAGGCAGTCGTGTTGGGAATCATCTGTTGCATCTCTCTAACCGGAGTCGCGGCCCAGCCGACCACCACGCCGCAGAGTGCAAGCGGTGGCCGGAACTTCTGTTGCGTGGATGCGACCAAACTCAATTTTCCCACCAAGCTGATGCTGGAAAGCTTGCAGGCGCTCGCGAATTCAAACACCCCGGTCCTTTTCGTCATCCAACGTCCGCAGGACGTGTCCTGGCGACAGGCGATGGAGAAATTATTCGGTCAAACTTCGGAAATGATTTCAGCGGACGAGGCGCTGGCGCGTTTCGGGGCGAATGCTCCTCAAGTCATTTGGAATTGGGAATATCCCTGGAGCCGGAGCATCGCCACGACGCTGGCCGGGATGAACCGGGCTCTCCTGACAGACCACAAACTGGAGGGTCATGAAGTGGCGTACGATTTCCACAACAACCAATTGACAAACAAAGTCCAAGCTTACCGCTGGGCACTGACGGAAGCTTTGCCACAATGCGATGGCCACCAGCTCGTTTACCTCGACGAAGGTCTCTCCTGGTTACGCGACTATGCCATGCAACAAAAACTTTTCGTCTTCAATCTCGATCCGCTCAACGATCCACAGGATGGCCGCCTTCTTGACGAAATCCTGTCACACTATCCCGCACAGACGCGAGTGTTCGGCTGGGCCACCGGTGCCTATGCCAGGAAGGACAAGAAGCAAAATGGGGTGACGGTCGAGAATGCGCTCGTCAACCGTCTTTCAAAACGGGGAATGATGCTCGTGCCGGCTGATTATGCCGGAAATCTTTCATTTTATATACAGGCCCGGCCTCATGTCACAAAGTTCGAGCAACATCGGCTTCAGCGGAACCTGAGTCTTCAGCCCGGCAAGCGGTACGTCCTTCTGGTTGTCTCCGATGGGGACAATTTGCAGTACAATCTCGGAGCCATGCGCACCTGCTGGGAAGATTACCAAACCCTGCACATTCCGTTTGCCTGGACGATTTCGCCGCAACTGGTCGATATAGCCCCGGCCGTTCTACAATTTTACTATGAGGAAACCGCAACGCGCGGCGGATGGAGCGAGTTCGTCGCGGGGCCAAGCGGCTATGGGTACGTGAATCCCGGAAGTCTGAGCAGTGTGCAGCTCCTGGAATTCGTCCGGCAGACACGTCGGGCGTGTGAGCGAGCTGACATACGGTCGGTTGCGATTCTGGATAACGGATCGCGTCCCGCTCCGCAGGTTTTCGGCTTCATTCAAGCCTACGCTGCGGCGAAGTTTGATGCCCTCTGGCTAATGGCCATGCCCACTTTCATCGGCGTTAGCGGCTCAACGGCATTTGCCAACGAAAATTACCGATTGAGGGGTGACAATTCAAAAGCGTTGATTGCGGCGATTGCCAATATGAAAGACGACCAGCCGTTCGCGGTGATCTACCTTCCCGCAGGTGCCGAGATGGATTATCTGCGCGGGTTCGTGAACGACCTTAAGACAACATCCATTATAGTGTCGCCATCAGAAATGGCCAGTCTCATCCGGCAATGGAAAAGGAACGCACGATGATTCTGAGTGTCAAGGCATCCTGTCAGTTGTAATCAGCGTCTATGACTCTCTCAAGCAAATGGAGAATGTCTGGTTCGCGCCCAAACATTTTTTGGCGTGTGTCGGGAAAAACTCGAAACGATCCCATACCCAGAACAATGTGAATGCAAAAGTCGGATTTGACAAGAAAGATGCGATTACCGCAAAAGCAGTTCTCCGCTTTTTTCCGCCATCCCAACGGGATGAAATCAATCAGCCCAGGGTTGCGAGGAACGAGCTACCCTGGGTCAACCAACCGCAGATTCGACCAACCCTGAAAGGGTTGCATCAATGTTTTTTTGACCATTGCCGCCGCCTCGCACGTTCGGGACAACGCGCACAGCAGGTGAACGTGGTCTGCAACGCCACCCACGATAATTGGCTGGCAATCGAGGTTGGTCAGAATTCCGCCAAGATAACGGTGCAATTCGCCGCGCAGAATCTTGTCGCGCAGAAATGGGCGGCGGTCTTTGGTTGAGAAAACGGTGTGAACCAAAATCTTTGCGAGCGATTGAGACATGGTTTGAGGATGGACGAAGAGGGACGTTGATTCAACCCTTTCAGGGTTGGACTTCTTTGTGTGAAGGTTTCCCAGGGTAGCTCGTTCCTCGCAACCCTGGGCTGAAAGATAACAATCCCTTCGGGATACAGAATATGCCGCCCCGACGGGGCTTGTTCATGGTTTGGACGGATAAACTACAAATATGCCGCGCCTACGGCGCTCCACGGTTTCCTGGGGGGAATTTTGGCGGGACGCCAAAATGGACCGGCGGGACGCCGGTTCCACCCGGTTCGACACGTCACTTATAGTCTGCATCATTTATGTGAGTTGATCAATTGACAGCCATTGATCGAGATGTAAGGTAGAGGCGGCTTTCTTCCAATATCTTATGAGTTCTGACGGGTATGGAACGGGTCGGCAATGCAGTGGAAAGCATGAAGATTCTAATTGTTGACGATATGCCGGACAATCGCCGGCTGTGGCGGGCGATGCTGGAAGGGGAGAACTTCGAGATGGTCGAGGCTTCGGACGGCGCGCAGGCCCTGGCCGTCCTGGAACGGGAGGACGTAGATGCGATCATATCGGACATTCTCATGCCGCGCATGGACGGCTACCGGTTGTGCCAGGAGGTGCGCAAGAGCGAGCGGTGGCGGGAGATGCCCTTTATCTTCTGCACGGCCACTTATACTTCGCCGGGGGACGAGAAGCTTTGCCATGACTTGGGCGGGGACAAGTATTTGCGGAAGCCGGTCGCGAAGGAGACGCTGTTGGCCGCCTTGAGCGAGGTCACGGATGCCGCCAGAAGACGCCCGCGCGATCACGCTGGATTGCCGTCCGAGTCCGACGTCATGAAGGAATACAGCGAGCGGCTGGTGTGCAAGCTGGAAAAGAAAAACCAGGAACTGGAAGAGGCCAGAACGGAACTGCAGCAGGCCAATCAGGAGTTGGAGTCGCGCGTGCAACAGCGCACGGCGGAACTCAACGCGGCCAACCAGGAATTGGAGTCCTTCTCTTATTCGGTGTCGCACGACTTGCGCGCGCCGCTCCGGCATATCAGCGGTTACATCGATATCCTGCTGCGGGATTGCGGCGGGCAGTTGAATGAAACCAACTTGAAGCATCTCCAGACCGTGCGCGCCGCGGCCCGGACGATGGGCGAATTGATTGACGCGTTGCTGGAGCTGTCCAGGGTGACACGCGCTGAAATTCACCGCCGCCCCGTGGACCTTAGCGCGCTGGCCGCCGAAGTATTCTCTGAATTGCAACAAAACGACCCCAACCGGGTGGTGAAGCTGGAAATCACCCCGGGCCTGATCGCCAACGGCGACGAGGGGTTGCTTCGCATCGTCCTGGTCAACTTGCTCGGCAACGCCTGGAAGTATTCCCGGAAGCGGCCCGAGGCCCGGATTGAGTTTGGCAAAATCGCCGGCGGGGCGGCGGACACCTATTACGTGCGCGATAACGGGGCCGGTTTTGACATGGCTTATGTGGGCAAGCTCTTCGGCGCATTTCAACGCCTGCATGGCAACCATGAATTCGAAGGCATTGGCCTCGGATTGGCGACGGTGCAGCGCATCATCCAGCGGCACAACGGGAAAATCCGGGCCGAGAGCGTCGAACATCAAGGGGCAACATTCTATTTCACGTTGGGTGAATAATCTCCGCATTTCCGATTGACCATCCTGCGCCCGATTTCTAAGCTGTGCCATTGCTGGCAAATCATTAACCGCTTTATTTAAGCCGGATCCGCCGATTCCTGTCACAATCAGCGACCCGGCGGAAATCCGCGCCCAATTCCGCTTTTGGCAGCGCCGCGTGCTTTTCTCAACCATCGTCGGTTATGCGCTCTTCTATTTCGTTCGCCAAAACCTGCCCATGGCCATGCCGGCCATGAACACGACCCTCGGCATCAACAAGCAAAATCTCGGGCTGTTCCTGACTTTGCACGGCTTGCTTTACGGGGTGTCCAAGTTTGCCAACGGTTTCCTGGGCGACCGCGCCAATGCCCGCGCCATGATGGTCGTGGGTCTGGCCGGGTCCGCTGTGCTGAACATCTTTTTCGGGATGAGTTCCGCCGTGGTGGTCCTGGGCGTCGTGTGGATGCTCAACGGCTGGTTTCAGGGCATGGGTTACCCGCCTTGCGCCCGCTTGACGACCCATTGGTTTTCGCCGAAGGAACTGGCCACCAAAATGTCCATCTGGAACACCTCCCATCAAATCGGCGGCGGATTGATCGCCATTTTATGCGGTTACCTGGTGGCGCAATGGGGCTGGCGCTCCTGTTTTTTTGTCCCGGCCGGCATCGCCTTGCTCGGCGCCTGGTATCTTTGGCGCTGTCTTCCGGATACCCCGCCATCGGTGGGATTGCCGGAAGTGGAGGGAACACACGGCGCGTCCGGCGCCCAAACCGGCGCGCAATTCAACTCGTTCGTTCTCAGACAGGTCTTCCGCAACAAATATGTCTGGCTCGCCTCCCTGGCCAATTTTTTTGTTTACACCATTCGCTACGCCGTTTTCAACTGGGGGCCGACGATGCTGACGGAAACGAAACATGTTCACATTGTCCACGCTGGATATATGGTGGCCGGGTTTGAATGGGTCGGCGGGATCGGCGCGCTGGCCGCGGGATGGCTGACCGACCGTTTTTTTGGCGGACGCGCCATGAGGGTCGGCCTCCTTTACATGGCTCTGGCCGGCCTTTCTGTTTTTCTTTTTTGGAAGGTGACGGGACAAAGTGAATGGATCAGCACGGTGCTGCTGTGTTCCACCGGTTTTTTCATTTACGGCCCGCAATGCCTCGTGGCCGTCGCGGCCGCCAACCTTGCCACCAAGCGGGCCGCGGCAACGGCCGTGGGTCTGACCAGCATCTTCGGCTACGGCAGCACCGTTCTTTCCGGCTGGGGAATGGGCTGGCTGGCGCAGCATTGCGGCTGGGATGCGGTCTTTGAGGGCCTGCTCCTCGTGGCGGCGCTGGGCGTGCTGGTGTTCGCCGCGTCCTGGCCCGCCAAAGCGCACGGCTACGATGAAAATCACCTGGCCGGCCGGCCGTAAACCTCCACCTCGGTGTACTCGTTCATGCGGCTCTCCGTGCTGCCCCGGGAATAGAGCCTGACGCAGCGGGCTTTTGTGCCGTGGCCTTCGATCAACTTGCCTTCATGGGTTTCGAAGTATTCGCGGTTGGTCCCGACTCCCAGGCCGTCGCCATTCTGCCGGTCGTTGTTGAACAGGGTGCGGACATTCTCCGTGAACCCCGTGTTGTCGGCGACCTGGACGACGACGCCGTGGCACACCTTGGGCGTGTCGTGCGCGTGCCAGACGACGATGGCGTAAATTTCCTGCGGACTGCCCAGATCAATTTGCACCCATTGCACACCTTTGCGCAGCAAGACGATGCTGGGTTCATTGGCTTCCTTGTCGCCGTCGGTGATTTTGGCCAATTTTTCGGGCAGGGTGTTGGTGGCGCTGCTCGTCACCGTTTTGCCCAGGGCGACATTGCTCAGGCCCGGAGGCACCATCAACGGCGGGCGCGGCTTGCCGGTCGGCTTCTCCACTTCCGGCGCCGCCGGATTATCCGAAGGGGTGCCGATGAAGGCGGGCGCGGGCAATTTTATCTGGAGAGGCACAAGGTCCCCGGCGCTGCCGTTAAAAATGAAACCCAAACAGGCCAGGCCGGCAGCCAGCAAAGCCCAATTCGACAATTTGAATGACCTTCTTTCAAACATAAATGGGAACGTATTCTGGAACCCCGCAAAACGCCAGTCAAGAAGGCAACGCGCCAAAACCACGGGCTAGAGCGGTTCAAGAAATGGTGTAGCCGAAACGAGGGTGGTGGGGCGCGCACTCCGTGCGCGCCGCGGCGGGCAGCGGAGTGCCCGCCCTACCATGTAATGCGGCTACAGTATTTGTGGAAACGCTCTAATCCGAGGAGATAGTGTAACCCATCAGATCGGCGGCCGAATCCAGTTGCCGCACATAAGTTGGAACGGCTTCCGGCCAAACCACGTCGGACAGGGCGCGATACTCATAGGCCAAAAACAGTTTTCCCTGCGCGATGGCCACGGCCCGATGAAAGTAAAAGGCCGGGTTTTGGATGGTTTGATCATCCGGCCAGATGAGGGAGAGCGCCGGCACAATGACTTCGGCGCGAAAGATTTGATGTTCCGGATAGGACACGCCCAATGGCATTGTCCGCAGGGAAATGGCCGGCGGGCTCATCGCCATTTCGACATTCGCGGGATAAACCCGGCAGTGGAAGAAAGTCTCGTCCGGCAGATGGCTCCAAATTTTTCGGACGCCGTAAAACTCGTCCACCTCAATTTGATTTTGTTGTTCGTTGTCGGCATAGATGAGCGGCGCGGTTTGCTCGATGTCGGGATAAAACCTGGCGTAGTAATTGAGGTTCCAGCGTTCGATTTCATCGCGCGTCGTGGTGGCGTACCGTTCCCGCAACTGTTCCGCGTCCGGCCCTTCGGCGACGGTGACCACCTTCAAGGCGCTTTCCTGGTCCAGATTTCCGAGACGGATGTATTGTGTCACAGTCGTTCTTGGCAAAGCCGGGCTGGGCGCAATGGCGGTCAGGGCGGTGGCGCCCGGGCGCACCACCAAGCCATAGCCGTAATAGGGCCAGGATCGGACGGCCAGCGGACCGCGCTGGTAATTGGCCGTGGCATCCAGCCAATAACTCCGCCCCTCCAGGTTGACCTGCGCGACGGCATGATCAAAAACCGTGGCCGACGGATGCAACTCCAGCACCGTCTGCCGAAGCCTGGTATTGACAAGGGTGGGCCAGGCTTCAATCCCCAGCGCGCGAAGGATCGTGACCAAAAGAAAGCTCTTGTCCTTGCAATCGCCGAACCGCCGGGCAAAGACAGTGGACGGAGTGGCCGGTTTGTACCCGGAAACTCCGCTCTCGAGGCCCAAATACCGGACTTCGTCCTGCACAAAACGCAGCGCCGCCAGCACGCGGTCCTCCCGTCCCGGCAGGCGTTTCCATTCATTGATTTTCCGCGTCAGTTCCGGTGAAAGCGGCGCCGTATTGGTGAATAAATCCAAAGCCAATTGATTGACGTCCGACCACTTCTGGAACTCGCTCAATTGCACCCAGGGAAATGGCTGGTACCAGATCGGCAAAGGCGGCTCGCTCCGCCAGCCCGGCACCTTCCCAACATTCCAGGTGAATTCAACCAGGTCGCCTTTGCGCACCGCCGAGTATTTGATGTCCGTCCCATGATTCTGAACATACAAGTGTCTGGCCGACGGCCAGAGCAACCGCGTCGTCAATCGTTCAATTGGATGGCTCGACTGCGTTTGCACCCGGCCGGAAAAACGGCCCGCGAAGACAGGGTTGCCCCCCTGCACACTATAAGCGTAATCAATGATGTCCCCCATCCGGATGTCCTCCAGCAAGAGGACGGCCGATTTTTCGGCGCTGAAAAGAAGTTCATCGGCATCCAGCCCGCGCTGGCTCACCTGGATTTTGTCGGGATCCAGCCGGTTCAGGGAATTTGTCCCGCGCCAGATCCTCACCCAATGAAAGGTCAATAATTGATAGCTGGGATCGTAATCAATTGAAATATGAGAGCCATTGTTCACCCCGGAGGGCGTCAAGACCTGGCGCACTTCGTGGTTGAAGGTTTCGTTGTTCTGCGCGTTGATCTGGCGGTCTTTTAAAATCCACCGCATTTCCTGGGAAGGATCCACCGCATCCAGCCGGGCGCGCGGATTAAAGGGAATGGGGACAACCCATTTGGCGGGAGGCGCCACGTCCGGCCTCGCCTCCTGGCCCCGGCACTGCACCGCGCCCAGGCCCGACGCAATGAGAATGACCCATCCTGCCAGCCAAAAACCGGCGTGCCGGAAATGAGCCGCATTTCCCCCCCTAATTTTCTGAGGACGGTTAATCATGCCCCCGGAGGATAGTCCCGGTGGGCCAATTGGCTAGACCGAACTGGCGCCCTTGCCGCTGCCGTGGTCCATGTTGATGAATTGTTCCGTATCGGGAAAATAGCGGACGATGTTGAACTTGCCAATCGGTTCGTTTTTGGCGGCCGCAAAGGCGTCGCGCGTTGCCGGGAAAGATGCGCCTTCGGCGGGTTTCTTTGTCCAGCGGCCATTGCCGGCCAGATATTCGAGAGTTTCGGCGTTTTCGATGAGGATGTTCATAAGAGAGAATAGGCCGGATGCCATTGAAAGGCAAACGGGCCTCTGTCCGAAAGAGACCCGTTGCCGAGATCAATTGATCCGCTTCATTGATTAGCGATTGGAATAGCTTCTTTCACCGTAACCGCCGCGTCCGCCGCCGCCGGAACGCTCTTCGCGCGGGCGGGCTTCATTAACGGTCAGGGCGCGGCCCTGAAATTCCTTGCCGTTCAAGGCGGCGATGGCGGCAGTGGCGCCTTCCTGGGTGTTCATGGTGACGAAAGCGAAGCCGCGGGCGCGGCCGGTCACTTTGTCCATGATGACGCTGACTTCGTTGACGGGGCCGTGTTGGGCCATCATATCGCGGAGGTCGTTTTCGGTGATGTCGAAGGAAAGATTCCCGACGTATAATTTTGTACTCATGATGATAAAAGATTTAGAGCGACTATTTTTTTCTGAGACTGTTCCCGAACATCGGGTTTCAAATCATCACTGAAAACAAATTCAACTGAGGATCTTCCATGCCTTGAAATCGATAAGCTGTCTAAAAGCGAGGTCAAATTAGGTCATGGCGGGGGGATATGCAAACTATATTTCAACAAATCTGCAGACGGGTCATTGCCCCTGATGAACGCTGCGATGGCGCGGGACCGGCCCTTTCACCATGTTAAGATCGAATTCATCGCCGGAACTGACGACTGCGACTGGCTCCTGGCGACTTGACATTGGCGGGTTGGACATCACCATGAGTGGCTTATGATAATTGGCGTTCCCAAGGAGATTAAACTGCAGGAACATCGCGTGGCGTTGCTGCCGTCGGCGGTTTACCAGTTGACCAAGCGCGGTCATCAGGTGGTGGTGGAGCGCTCCGCCGGGGCGGGATCGGGCTATCCTGATGCCGATTACGAAAGCGCCGGCGCGGAAATGACTTCCGATCACAGCGCCATTTTTGAGAAGGCCGGGATGGTGGTCAAGGTCAAGGAGCCGCAGGAATCGGAGTATGCGCTGCTGCGTCCGGGCCAGATTCTTTTTACTTACCTGCACCTGGCGGCCAGCCGGTCTTTAACCGAGGCGCTGTTGAAGTCGGGGGTGACGGCCATCGCCTACGAAACGATCGAGGTGCATCGGCGGCTGCCCTTGCTGGAGCCGATGAGCGAGATCGCGGGGCGCATGTCGATCCTGGTGGGGGGATATTTTTTGGCGAAACACAACGGGGGAAGCGGCGTGTTGCTGGGGGGGGTGCCGGGCGTTTTGCCGGGGCGCGTTGTGGTGCTGGGCGGCGGGGCCAGCGGCATCAATGCGGCCCGCATGGCCACCGGGCTGGGGGCGGATGTGACGATTTTGGAGGTGGATTTGGAACGGATGCGTTTCCTGGACATCACGCTGCACACGGCGCACACCCTTTTTTCCAGTGAAGCGCATTTGGCGGATTTGATGCCGGCGGTGGATTTGTTGATTGGCGCGGTGCTGCTGCCCGGGGCCAAGGCGCCCAAATTGATCAGCCGCGAGATGTTGCGGGTGATGCGTCCGGGCAGCGTGCTGGTGGATATCGCCATTGATCAGGGCGGGTGCGCGGAGACGTCGCAGCCAACGACGCATGACCACCCCGTGTATGTCGAGGAGGGGGTGACACATTATTGCGTGACCAATATGCCCGGCGCGTACGCGCGCACCGCGACACAGGCGTTGACCAATGTGACTTATCGTTACTTCGAATTGCTGGCCGATTGGGGATTGGCCGAGGCCTGCCAGAAACAACCGGCGCTGGCCGGCGGCATCAATGTGATGAAGGGCAAGATCACGCATAAAGCCGTGGCCGCGGCGCACGGCATGGGATTTGAAGCGCCGCATCTCGACTGATTATTCTCGCGGGGTCAATTGACATTGCCTCAAACCGGGCGATATTGCATCGGGGTTGTTCGCAAGGGCGGTAAATATTGCAAAGTGGAGGCGCATTGTGAAAAGAATAGTCGTGTTAAGTTTTTTGTTGATCCTGCAGGGGCTGAATTCATTTGGGCAGGCGAATGCCGTGCCGCCAACGGGCCATTCGGTTGCGCGTCCTGAAGGGCAAGGGCAAAAGGCGGCTTCCAAACCCAAAAGCGCGGGCGATTCCGCCGTTCCTTCCCAGGGCACTTTGTCGCGAAGCACGGAAGCTCAACCAGCGGACCTGGCCGCGATCCGCCGGATTAAGCGAGAGGGCTTGTTGATACGCCGGGGATCAAAGAATGATTTTGGGGCGATGATGGAGAGAATTTTTCGGTCCGAGAACGATCAAATGGGCGAGACTTGTATTTGTGACACGGTTGTCACAATTTTCCCGACGGGACGCTGAGGCCGGGGCAGGATCGAATTGCCTGAAATATTGATTGCATTTCCGCGGCAGTGGCGGATGTTGTGGGCAGTCAGGCATTTCGTTTGCATCCAGGCTTGGTGGATTCTCAGGTGAAAAAAGATTCAATGATAATTTGAAACCCGATGGTCGGGAACGCTCCAGGAGGACGATCTGTTTGGAAAAAAGAGTGATATGAACAATAGATTGTATGTGGAAAACCTCGCCCCCGGCATTACCGACGCGAGTCTGCGGGATTTGTTTTCCAAAAAGGGGCAGGTCCTGGAGGTCAAATTGGTTCTTGATCCAGCCACGGGCCGCTCCAATGGCCGGGCTTATGTGACCATGGCCACCCCGGAATTGGCCGCCGCCGCGCTGTCGCTGCACAGCCACAGTTTGGACGGAAGAAATATCGCGGTGACCGAGGCGCGGCCGGTGGACGCGCGTCCCCTGGGTTTAATCGGCCACGGTTTCGATGTGTATCAAAGCCCCGAACAAAAAGCCGCCGCGCGCAACGCGAAAGGCGGCGGGCGCCATCGCGGGAGACGGCGCTTCGCGCCGTCGAAGTAAAAGTTTCAAGCCCGGCCCTGGCAGCGGAGACGGGAGTTGATCCGCTGTTTTTGGTTTCAGTCAATTTCCCACACCGTTCCGTCGTCGTCGCGATTTTCCGTTATTCCGAGAAAAGATTTGGCTTCAAGGATGGCGTCCTCGTAGGTCGTCGCTTCCAGGCGCATCGTGTTTCTGGTGCCGATGGTGTTGTCGTACTCGACGCCGAACGCATCCCCCTCCTGGTCCAAAATAGTGGCCCTCTTCATGGAATGGCCGAGGGAGGCAGCGGGGGCTGCGTTCTGATCAAGGCCTGGCGGCAATTCATTCATGATGTTATAGCATAAGCCATTTGCCGCAAAACACAACTTTGTTCAACTGCGAAAACTCTGTGGGCGGTGTCTTAAAAACGGCCCGCCTTTTTGCGCCTGCGGCATGGGCGATGCCTTCTTCTCGACATTGCCGGGCGGCTTGGGTAAATACGGCGCGTGAAGCAGGTTTTTCCCAGCGTGTTGCTGTTGATTCCGGCTTACAACGAAGAACAGAGGATCGAGCCGGTATTGCGAAGTTATGCGGAGTATTTTCGGAAGAATTACGACGGGAAGTTTCAATTGGTGGCGGTTCTGAACGGCTGCCGGGACAATACGCTGGCTGCGGTGCAAAGAGTCAGCGCGGAGTACGGCGAAGTCGGCGCCGTGGTGTTCGAGGACCCGATCGGCAAGGGCGGGGCGTTGATCGAGGGCTTGCGCCTGGCGCCGCTGGCGGATGTGATCGGCTATGTGGATGCGGACGGAGCGACCGGCCCGGCGGCTTTCGCTGATTTGGTGCGCCGTTCGGGAGAGGCGGATTGCGTCATTGGCTCGCGTTGGATTCCCGGAGCCGTCCTGCACCAGATGCAAACGCGCTGGCGGCGATTTGCCAGCCGGACGTTCCACGCCATCGTGCGGATACTTTTCTGGAGGATGAGGAACATCAAGGACACGCAGTGCGGGGCGAAGGTGATTCGACGGGCGGCGGTGGAGAAGGTCCATTCTTCGCTGTGCATCGCGGACATGGCATTCGATATAAATCTTCTTTACATACTGAAGCGCGAGGGGTTCAGCGTGCTGGAAGTGCCGACGGAATGGACGGACAAGGTGGGATCCAAGGTGGTGCTGGGCAGGACATCGTTTACCATGCTGCTTTCCGTGATTCGTTTGCGATGGATTTATTCGCCATTCAACGGGCTGCGGAAATTTTTTACTCCGCTGGAGAACTGGCTTTACCGGAAGTTGCACGCGCCGCCGCCGAACCCCGATCCGAAGCGGTAGCCGCGGGGACGGGGCGGGAGAACCAGGCGGCCAGGGCGCAGAGCAGGAGGCTGGCGCCGCCCAATGTTTGAATGACGCGAATGAAGGCGTCGAATGGCTTCATGGCGAGGAGGCCCGGGGCCTCAAGGCACAAGCAGGCCGCGTAAAGCGCCGGCACCAGGATGAGCCAGGGCACCGCTTGGAACCGGGCGCGGGCCAGGATGTTTTGCACCAAAACATTGGCCACGGTCAAAGGCAGCAAGGCCCAGGCAAACCAGGGAACCAGCGGCGCGGCGTCCCACATTTCGCGATTGCTGAAATACATCAACTGCAGCGGCAGCCTGGGAAACAGCGTGCAGCCCACGGCCGCCACGCCGCCAAAGAGAAGGGTCGCCGCCAAAGTCATGCCGAGGGAATCGGCGCGCTCGGCCCGGGCCACGTTTTGCGCGACGCGCGCAAACATGACCAGCGCCACCGGGGCGATGAATTGGATGATGGCGAAACCGGTCAGCATGGCTCCGCCATAGAGGGCGGTTTGGCCCGTGTCTGAAAAAAGGCCCTGCACAAAGAGCATGTCAATACTAGACATCACCAGAATGGCGCCCAGTCCCAGGGTCAGCGGCAAGGCCTGGCTGAACCAGCTTTTCCAAAGGAAGGCGACAGCCGGGCGCGTTTGCCAGAGCGCGCGGGTCAGGCAGGCGCCGATGGCCACGGTGATCAATTGTCCGGCCACGGCCGCAAACATGCCGCCGGCCGCCTTCCCGCCCAGAACGAATACCATCAGCAGCATGACTGAGAATCGGCCCACGCCATCGCTGATTTGCAACCAGCCCAGCCCGCCAAAACGATGTTTGCCTTGCAACAACCCTTTCCCGATGGGTATCCACAAATTCGTCAGAGCGAGCAAGACCGTGAAGTAAAGGGCGGCTGGATTGGAAATCATCAGCAAACGGGAGAGCGGACGGGCGGCGGCGAGCACGGCCCCGCCGCATACGAGCCACACCAGGAACGTCCACGTCAAAATGGCGCGGGTGGCGGCGCGCAACTGTTCCTCCTGCCGGTCGTTGGTCACGGCGGCGGCCTGCCGCGCGAAAATGGTCTGCAAGGCGGCCGCGGGAACTCCCATGATAATCAACAACCGGAGCAGGCTGACAAAAGCGGAGTATTCCTGCGCCCCCATTTTGCG
Source organism: uncultured Verrucomicrobiae bacterium (assembly GCA_963825315.1). Lineage (GTDB taxonomy): Bacteria > Verrucomicrobiota > Verrucomicrobiia > Limisphaerales > Palsa-1400 > DASRLE01. The sequence goes on from CAWGST010000001.1 coordinate 441,853, forward strand.
GGCCACGGTATGAACCATCGCCATCAACAAGCCGCCGGCAAAAGTGGAGACGACCATCCAACTGCTCTGCCGGAAAAAAGCGGATTTGCTGTTTGAACTCATCAATTTTATGGAAGCGATCGGAGGAATTTAAGAAGCAGCGCGGTGGCGGCTGCAAGGGATCTTTGCGAAATCCATTCGTCGGCGGTGTGGGCTTGGGCAATATCGCCGGGGCCGAAAACGATGCTGGGAATGCCGGCTTGGGCCAGGATCGAAGCGTCGCAAAAATAATCCACTCCCGCCGGCCTTTTCTGCCGGGCGGTTTGCAGGAATTTTTGCACGAGCGGCAATCGCGGGTCTGTTTCCATGGGCAGGCAATGGGAGGATTTATTGCTGGTCAAGGTGGCGCGCAAGCCGTGGCGGCGCAGCCATGCGTTCATTTCGGCGCGAACGGACGACCCGGTCTCGCCGGGGAGTGTGCGCCGGTCGGCGCCCGCCACGCACAACGCCGGGACGATGTTGGGCTGGGTGCCACCCTGAATGAAGCCGATGTTGATCGTCGGCGCCCCGAGCAACGGATGCCGCCGCTTCTGCAATTGCCGGGCATAACCGGTTTCAAAAAGATCAACGATTCGGGCCATTTCGTGGACGGCGTTTTTGCCGAGATGGGGGCAGGAGCCGTGGGCGGCTTTTCCGCGAGTCTCCAGCCGAAGCCACAGGCTGCCTTTGTGGGCCGTGACGATTTGCAGACGGGTCGGTTCGCCGACGATGGCCAGGTCCGCCTGGCAACCGCTGGCCGCCAGCGCGCGCGAGCCGGCTTGCGCGTTTTCCTCATCCATCAACCCGGCGAAAACAATTTCCGTCGCGGCGGGCCGCCGTCCCTGGCGGGCCAGGCGTTTCAAGGCGGTGAGCATGGCGGCGACCGAACCTTTGGCATCGCATGCGCCCCGGCCATAAATGCGGCCATTGGCGGACCGCGGAACAAACTGCTTATCGGAAACAACGTTCACGGTATCGAGATGCGGAGCCAAAAGGAGCCGTCGTTTGACTTTGCCTGGCGGGGAAAGAGTCGCCAGCACATTGGATCGTCCCGGCAGAACTTTTTGAAAATGAACATCCAAACCCGCCCTGGCCGCCATGACGGCGATGAAATCGGCCACCCGGCCTTCCCCGGCGCGGGCATCGTTCAGGGGCAAAAAGGCCGGGTTGACGCTCGGCACCGCGATCAACTCGCGCAACAATTTTTCGGTGTCCGTCATTCGTCCGGCGACTTTAGAGGTTAATGGGCAAAGTTGAAAGGAAGGAGATTTCATGGTAGAGTTTTTTTGTGTCCAGAGTGAGGAACACCTGGACGAAGATATCAAACGACGTTGAATGAAGACTATCTGGAGAAAACTATGAGCAACCCACGGAAAGCGGCCAAGCCCGAAGATCTCATGGGCGCGCTGGAATGCCATCTTTACCTGGAAATGACGCCGACGGAGATGCCGTAGTGACAAAAAAATCTTTACGATTATCTGAGGTTTACCGTCTGATCGAGCCGGGGCCGGTTGTGATGGTCACAACCGCCAGCGGCGGGCGGGCGAACATCATGACCATGTCGTGGCACATGATGATTGATTTCGAGCCGCCGATCCTGGCTTGCGTCATCAGCAACCGGAACCACACGTTTGACATACTGAAGAAAACCAAAGAATGCGTCATCAACATCCCGACGGTGGAATTGGCCAAAAAGGTGGTGGCCTGCGGGAACACATCCGGACGAGATATCGATAAGTTTAAAGAGTTCGGTCTTACGCCGTCCGATGCCGCCTGCGTGCAGGCGCCGCTTATCAACGAGTGCTACGCCAATCTTGAATGCAGGGTGATCGACACAAAGCTCGCGACACAATACAACATTTTCATCGTTGAGGTGGTCAAAGCGTGGATCGACCGCGCACAAAAGCATCCCCGCACCATCCATCATCATGGCTGCGGCACGTTCGTGGTTGACGGCGAAACCATTAAGCTGCCTTCCAGAATGAAATAGCATGGGTGTCTTAAAGCGAACATGGGTCAGTCCCGCGCAGTTGCATATTTTTATTTCCGAAGATCCGCCTTCGCAGGACTACGGCGCGACAAGGAAAAGCGTTTTCGACTATTTTTGTTTTGAGGTTAAAAATTCTGATTGGCTATCAAAGCCGAAAAAGTCGCACAAGTTGGACGGGCGTCACTTCTTCAACACAACGGTCATGCCCGGCGTTTGCCAGAGCGGTGGCTCCTTACGAGGTTGTGAATAAACGCGCGATCTTTTGCCGTCGGCTCACCTTTGCCACCGGACGAATCAACCCCGGCAAAGGCGACCCGCATTTCCTCCATGGATTTGGCCTCGTGTTCATTCCGCAGCAAACGTAATGCCTCGCGCACAACTTCGCCGGCATCGTCAAATTCGCCTGACTTCACCTGGCTGCTGACAAAATCTTCCAAGGCGGATGGCAGAGATACTTTCATTTTATTTAATTTGCCGTTAATGCGGTCTTTGTCAACATGCATCCGCCATGAACGCCATCTAAAAATGAAAACAGCCAACAGCGGAACAGGGATGCCTTTTGCCCGCTTGCGCATCCACATGACAACCGGCCTGCTGGGTACGACACTCTTTTTCTGCGCTGTTCCACTTCCCGGGCAGAATTTGGACGAGGTGGCAAGAATCTACCGGCCCAGGCTTGAGTCCAACCTGACGCAAAACATCATGGCGTTCTGGCATCCGAAAACGATGGATGAAAAATACGGCGGTTACATCCTGAACCACGACATCGAAGGAAAACTGAAAGGGAATGCGCCGCTCAAAATGATTGTGACCCAGAGCCGGATGCTGTGGCTTTACTCGCATTTGGCGCGCGAAGGCTGCGGCGGCAACGGGTATTTGTCCGCGGCGGATTCGGGCTTTCGTTTTCTGAAGGACAAAATGTGGGACCAAAAGAACGGCGGATTCTACTGGGAAGTGGATGCCACGGGCGAAAAGAAGCTCCTGCGCCGCAAACATCTTTACGGTCAAGCCTTCGGCCTTTATGCGCTGTCCGAGTACTATCTGGCTTCGGGAAAACAGGAGGCGCTGGATCTGGCGAACCAGCTTTTCAACGTCATGGAGGCCAGGGCCCACGACAAGACTTATGGCGGCTACCTGGAGTGGTTCAACGAGGATTGGACGCCCGGTCCGACTACGGGAAACACTTACATGGGCGAGCCGGATCATAAACTGATGAACACCCACCTGCATTTGCTGGAGGCCCTGACCACCTATTACCGGGCGTCCAAGTCGCCGCTGGCCCGCGAGCGGCTCCTGGAACTGATTGAAATCCAGAGCAACACCGTGCTGCGCAAAGGCCTGGGCGCCTGCACCGACAAGTATCTGCGCAATTGGGAACCGGTCCTCACCGGCCGCTACGCCCGCGTCTCCTACGGCCATGATTTGGAGAACATCTGGCTGCTCAACGACGCCTGCGACGCCGCGGGCATTTCAAATTATCCCCTGCTTGACCTGTACCGTTCCTTGTACGATTACGCGCTGAAATATGGCTTTGACCAGGTGCGGGGCGGTTTCTTCAATACCGGCGCCTTCAATCAGCCCGCTTCCGATCTGGGCAAAAGTTGGTGGGTGCAGGCCGAGGCCTGTGTCGCCTCCCTTTACATGTATCGCCTGACGCATGAGGCCAGGGACCTGCAAGTCTTTGAAAAGACCTGCGACTGGATTGATCAACATCAGACCGATTGGAAAAATGGCGAGTGGTTTGAAATGGTTCATCCCGACGGCAGCGCCACGGGCGACAAGGCGCAGATTTGGAAGAGCGGCTATCACAATGGCAGGGCCATGATGGAGTGCCTGGCCATTCTCAAGGAGCAAAAGTGAAACCGCGAAATTGGGCTGGCAATTGACCGGGCGGAGTCGTAGCATTGGGCCGAATGGCCAAACTCATCTTTGACATCGAAACCTCGGGCTTGCCGCTGGAACAATTCGATGCGGTGCAGCAGGAGTATTTGTTTCGCGAGGCGGAAAATTTGCCCGACCCCGCGGCTCGCGCGGCGCGACGGCAGGAAATTCATCGGCAGTTCAGCCTCTGGCCTCTGACGGGTCAGGTGGTGTGCGTCGCCATGCTCAATGCGGATAGTCTCCGGGGCAAAGTCCTGTTCCTGGCGGACGATGCCGGGCAGCAGGAGGGGCATCCAGGGGGAGTGGTGGAATTCATGCCGTGCGCGGATGAGGGGGAGTTGCTGACCGAGTTTTGGGAGGTGGCGGAGCATTATGATTCCGTCGTCACCTTCAACGGACGGGGTTTCGATGTGCCGTTTCTTTATTTGCGGTCGGCGGTGCTGAAGGTGGACGTATCGCGCAAAGATTGGCTGGGCTACCGTTTCCAAATAGAACCGCATTGCGATCTGCTGGAACAATTGACCTTTTACAACATCAGCGGGCGCGACGGGGCGGCGCGGCGATTCAACCTCGATTTTTACTGCAAGGCGTTTGGCATCGAATCCCCAAAAAGTCACGGGGTCACCGGGATGGATATTGGGCGAATGGTGGCGGAGGGGAAAGGCCGTGAGATAGGGGAGTATTGCCTGGGGGACGTTCAGGCGACGCTGGCGCTGTACAGGATTTGGCAAGAGCGGCTGGCGGCTGTAAAATGAAGAGCGGAAGGCTGAAGGATAAAGGCTAGAGCGGTTTAAGAAATGACGTAGCCGTCTCGACTGGTCAAACGACATTGTTTGAGAGAGGAATGGTAGGGTGGCGCTGCTGCGCCGCCGAGGCCGCGCAGCAGCGCGGCCCTACCTTGCAATGCGGCTACAGTTTTCGTGAAACCGCTCTAAAGTAAAATGAAACGCGATTATGACGAATAACAGCAATGAATCCGGACCGGTGGGCCGACTGGCGAAGCAAGCTTCGCTGGCGTGGAAGGCTTTCCTGACGCGCCGCCACGGTTGCGGGCCGGTGGGCCGTCTGGCCAAACCGCCGGTTGATTTGCTGGTCTGCTTTGCGGTTGAAGAGGAGATGAAGTTTTTTGCGCCGCATCGCTCCGGCGGGGGCCTGCCCTTGGCCGCCACCGTCCAGGTTTGGATGACGGGGATAGGCCGCAAGAATGCGGCGGTAAACCTGCGCGAGGCCATCGCCCGCGTGCGGCCCGAACGGGTCATCACGGCCGGATTCGCCGGGGGATTAAACCCGGAGTTGAAGTTTGGGACGGTGGTTTATGAGCAGGATTTTGACGCGGGCTTCGGGCCGGAGTTGGAGGATTTGGGAGCGGTGCCGGCCAAATTCCACTGCCATCGCCGCGTTGCCATCACCGCGGAGGAAAAGGCGGCGCTGTGGAGAGAGACCGGGGCGGACGCGGTGGAAATGGAATCCTCGGTCATCCGCACCATTTGCCGGGAGTTTCACATTCCCAGCGCGACGATCCGCGTCATTTCCGACGACGCGACGCAGGACCTGCCGCTGGATTTCAATGCGCTGATGACCTCGGAAGACAGGATCAATTACCTGAAGCTGCTGGGCGCGGTGTTGAGCCGGCCGGGCCGGATTCCAAAGCTGATCGAGTTCCAACAGCAGACCCTGGGCGCGGCGCGCAAGTTGGGCGCGGTGTTGGAGGAATTATTGCGGGCGGAGCGGTGTTGAAGCGGCGGCGGGGGGCGGCGCGTCTGGTTTTTTGGCGGCTTCACTGTAGCTGATCAGGAAGGCTCCCACCGCGATAAGCAGCACTCCGGCCCAGCGCCCGGGGCTGACTTGTTCGTGAAGGAGAAATTGGGCGGCCAGGGTGGTGACAATAAAACCGAGGGAAGTCAAAGGCCAGACAAAGCTGACATCGCGGATGGACAACATATAAAGCAACGCGCCATAGAAAAGGGCTTCGAGAGCGGTGCCAAGAAGAATTTTGCCATTGCAGGCGCCGTCCTTGATGACCCGGGCGATTTGACCGGGCGGGAGATTTCCGTCGCGCGCGTGGATTTCCTTGAGGCCGCCGCTGAGAATGGCGATGCCGATGGATTCAATAATGGCGGCGACGATCAGGATGAGTAGAATTTTAGTCATGATTCACAAGTCCTGGCAACGGATCAACTGGATGCCCAGTTGCCGCACCAAGGCGCGGGTTGAGGGGTTAACAAGCGCATCAAATTCGTTCTTAAATTGATCGAGAGAGGGATGGGAGTAAAGCTCGGAATCTCCCGGAGGCAGGAGGGGCAGAAGCTTGGTGACATAGCCGGCATCCACGCGGGCGTTCTGCAACAGCCCGAATACGAACCTGGCATGACGGATGTTGTGCCGCGCCAAAACAGGCCGGGCTTGGGCGGAAAGAAGGCCATAGACGGCGGCGTGGCTGAGGCGATAGAACCAGCGGCCGGAGGCGAGCCGGGCGTTCAAAAGGAACGGGTCCCGGGTCAAACGCATGGCGCGGACGCCCCACGGCCCGGCGTTGTCACAGAGAATCTTGAAAACGGAGGGATGCAAGTGCAGGTGCAAATGGCCGTTGACATGGTCGAGGGGCAGGGCGGAGGCGCGGAATTTTTCGAATTGGGCCGCGATTTCATCGCGCAATTGCGCCCGGCATGCGGCCATGAAAAAATAACGGAATCCGGCGGCGACCGGGTGGTTGGAGAATTGAGATTGAGCATTGACAAGGTTGGGAATGGCGGACGGCGGCAGCGCGGACCGTCCGCAAACCAGGGCCAGATGCAGACCGACGCCCAGGCCCGGATTCTGGCGCGCCAGGGCGACCGCTTCGCCGGCGGCCGGTTCATTGACCATGAGGCTGGCGGTGGTGAGGATGCCTTCGCGATGGGCGCGGATGACCGCCTGGTTGATGGCATGGGAACGGCCGAAATCGTCCGCGTTGACGATCAGGCGGCGTCTGGGTTCAGGGGATGCCATACGATTGAGAATTGGCCATTGAAAATCTGTTATTGGTCATCTGAACGATGTTCTTTACATGACAGATGACAGATTTTCAATGGCCAATTCTCAATCGTGTTTCCAATCAAGGCCTCTTGACAACAGGCGGCTTTGGTGGGATTATCCCATTATGAAATTGGTGGCTGATGATCGAAGCCGGATTGCGAGCACCGTCTTGTTCAAACCCCGTGCGGTTTATGATGCTGAAAAAGGCGCTGATGGCCGCATTGTCCTGGTTGAACTGGTGGCTGCTGAAGTGCCCACAGTCAAGCCGCGCCGCATAAATGGACGCTTGCGCGGTGCGGATGTTGTTTTGAGTCCCACGACAGTGGCGGCGGCCGTTCGATCGGACAGAGATTAGTCACTGACAATCGCTCCGACTTTGTTGGGTTGGAAGATGGTTTTGAGTTGGTACCTTCAGCCGATTTGTCGTCCCCCTGACGGCTTGACCTCTCGGATAAAGAAAATCTTGTCCATAGGCTGCGCCGCCGGTTGCCACGCGTAACGGACTCGCCCACCCCCGCCAAGAGACGGCGCGCCGGAAACGCCCAGTATCCATCGGGAAAAGCTTGCAAAAACCCGGGATTACCCCAAAATTCCCCACGAATTTATGGTACAGACCCCTGCTTTTTATATGCAGCACTAATATCCAACCCTCAAATAGCTTAAAATGCCGCAACTCGACAATCAAGACCACAAAATGTGAATCTGGTCTTACGATCGAATTAACCGACCAGCAGGCAAAATTCCGCGTTGATCATGAGGTTTGGCAAACAGGCCTTGCGTTCAATGAAGTCATTGTTGAATTCAAGTCTCGCCTGTCTTCTCCGGGAATGCCTGCCCCATGAATAAAACCATTCCAGACTTCGCGTGGTATTCATCCGAAAGCACCCGGCTCGGCCTGAAGTTGCCGCGTTGCCCGTTTGCCTCGGTACAAGTGTCATTTCTCACTTGATAAACTCTCATTTTTTGTCTTGGCTCGGAGCATGTCAACATGGTGTCGCGCCCCACTCGCTCCACGCCTGCGGAGCCTGAAAGAGAGGGCTGGACGGAAAGAAAAAGAAGAGAAGAGAGAGAGGGGAAACCCAAATGATTGTCAACAACAAATATTGTCAAGAAAAAACGGCGCAAGTCACAAACATCACAAGATAAAGCAGTTGCAACAAATTATCACAGCCGTCAGACATCAGGGAAAAACCAAAACCGTGAATATTTCACGATTCATTTTCATAACTTTTTTCACTGTTTTTTTTGGCTGGTTTTCTTGAGAAATTCAAAAATGGACTTCAGGTAAAATCTTATCCATAGGCTGCGCCGATGGCATCGCCCAGGACCAGGCGGCACCAGGTGCGGAAAATGAGAAGGGTTTTCTGGCCCTTGCCCACACGCATGGGGCGCGGCCCGAAGACTTGGAAACGCCGTCGCTCCAGCTCGCGCAACAACCGCCAATAAACCGAACCCATCAACTCGGCGGCGGCCATGGAACGGCGGTCGGCGGCGGGCAGTGTTTGCCGGGCCAGGCTGTAAAACTTCCGGGCCTGCCGGGCCGCGCCTTCGGCCAGTTGCTCGAAGCGTTCGGACCAGGCCCCGCGCAGGATTTCCTCGGGCGAAACCCGGCAGCGCTCCATTTCGCGGAGCGGCAGGTAAATGCGGCCGCGCCCGGCGTCGGCGCGGACATCGCGCAGAATATTGGTCAATTGCAAAGCTTTGCCGAGATGGATGGCGTAGTCGCGGCAGGCGGGGTCTTTGTAGCCGAAGATTTCGACGCTGAGCAGGCCGACGACCGAGGCGACACGGAAGCAGTATTGCTCCAGTTCGTCGTACGTTTGGTAGCGTTTGATGTCCAAGTCCATTTCCACGCCGCGAATCAGCTCGTCGAAATGGGCGAAGGGCAAATGGTACTGCGCGATGACAGGTTGCAGTTCGCGGTTGACGGCAAACTCGGGCAAAAGGCCGTGACAGGCCCGGCGAATATCCTCGCGCCAGGCGGCAAGGCCGGCGCGGCGTTTTTCCGACGGGACAGATTCGTTGTCCGCGACGTCATCCACCTCGCGGCAAAAGGCGTAAAGGGCGGACATGGCTTCGCGCCTGGCTCTGGGCAGAAGAACGAAAGCCAGGGCCAGATTGGAGGCGCTTTTGCGCGTTATGTTTCGGCTCTGTTGAGTCATGCTGGCGGGGACGCGTCAGGCTGGTTTCAGGCGTCTTCGGCCGCGGGGCGCGGGGTCTTCTTCGTCAGTCGCCGAGGCAATATTGAGGCGCTGCATGCGGTAGCGCAAGGCGTGCCGGCTGATCTTGAGCTGGTCGGCCGTCTTGGAAATGTTGTAGCGGCACTGTTCGAGGGTGGAGTTGATTAATTGGCGTTCAGAATCGGCCATAATCTCGTCCAGGGATCTGTTGCCGGCAACGACTGCTGGCTCGGATTTGCGCAGGCGGCCTTCGAACTGGAAATCCGGCAGGCTGGCGGGCTGGATCTCGGCGCCCGGTTCCAGAATGACGGCGCGCTCGATGACGTTGCGCAATTCGCGGACGTTGCCCGGCCAATTATGGCCCAGCAATTTGTTCTTCGCCGCCGCCGACAAGCCGCGAATGTGTTTGGTCATCGTGCTGTTGAATTGGCTCAAGAAATTCTCGGCCAGGACAAGGATGTCGTTGCCCCGCTCGCGCAAGGGCGGCGGGCGAAATTGAACGACATTGAGGCGATGGTACAAATCTTCGCGGAAATTGTTCTGGCGAATCGCTTCATGGATATCGCGGTTGGTCGCGGCAATGAGACGGACGTCCACATGCAATTCATCGTTGCCGCCAACGCGGGTGTAGGTGCCGTCCTCCAGGAAACGGAGCAGTTTGGCCTGGAGCGGGCGGCTCATGTCGCCAATCTCGTCCAGGAAGATGGTGCCGTTGTGGGCTTCCTCGACGCGGCCGAGTTTTTGTTTGATGGCGCCGGTGAAGGCGCCCTTTTCATGGCCGAAAAGTTCGCTTTCCAGGAGGTTTTCAGGAATGGCGGCGCAGTTGATGCGGATGTAATTGTTCTGGCGCCGCTGGCTCAAACCGTGCAAGGCGCCGGCGATGAGTTCCTTGCCCGTGCCGCTTTCACCCAGGATCAAAACGGTGGCATTGGTCGGGCCGAATTTTGTGATCAGTTGGCGCAACTCTTGCATCCTGGGTGATTCGCCGATGATCTCGTCGAGCCGGTAAGGTTCGGCGACATGGGCGCGCAAGGCGGCGTTTTCACTGAGAAGGCGATGGCGTTCGGCGCAACGCGCGACGGCGTGCAGGAGTTCCTCGGGGGCGAACGGTTTGGCCAGGTAATCGATGGCGCCCGCTTTGATGGCCTCGACCGCCAGTTTGGGAGTGGCGTAGGCGGTGATCATGAGGCACGGGGTGTTGGGCCAGCGCTTGGAGGCGGCGGCCAAAAACTGATACCCGCTCATGCCTCCCAAACGGGCGTCCGTAATGACCATGAAGAACACCTCCTTCTCAAGCAAGGCGATGGCTTCTTCGGCCGATTCAACCAGTTTGAGATCGTACCCTTCGCCAGACAGGATCGCCTTCAACGAAAGACGCATGTTCTTTTCGTCATCGACCACCAGGACGGGAGGAAGGGGCCAGTTCATTTGGACAATTTCATTAATATTCTTGCCGGGAATTCTAAAGTGAAACGCGTGCCTTTTCCAAGCTCCGAATGCACGTTGATGGTGCCGCCGTATATCTCGGTGTTATGTTTGACGATGGCCAGGCCCAGGCCGGTGCCTTTTGCGCGGGTGCTGAAATGGGCTTCAAAAATCTTGTTGATCTTGTCGGGGGCAATGCCGGGACCGTCGTCCGCGATGGAAATGATCACCGAATCGTTCTTGCCGTAGCGCACCGAGACCTCGATTCTGCCCACGCCATTCATCGCTTCACGGGCGTTTTGCAGGAGGTTGACCAGCACGCCGGAAAGATGCCGTTTTTGCATCAGCAACGCCGGCAGGGACGGTTCGTAATTCTTGATGATCTCGACCCGGTATTTTGCGGCGGGCGGAAAGACTTCCAGGATGGCATTGTCCACTTCATCGCCCACTTCGAGGCGCTCAACTGTTCCCTCGGCCAATTGCGCGTAACCCATCAACTCGGTGATGATTTGATCGGCGTGCTCGATTTCCTCGCGGATGATCTGGACTTGTTCATCGATGTTCTGGCCTTGTTCCTCGGCCGCTGTTTCGCGCTCGCGCACGGCGCGCTGAAGGCAGAAGGCGGCATTGGTGATGATGCCGAGAGGGTTTTTGATTTGATGGGCGATTTCGGCGGCGAGGCGTCCGGCGGTTTGGAGGCGCTCCTGGCGGACGGCAAATTCGGTGGCCTCGGCTTCGGCGCGCTTTTGCTTTTCGAAAAGGACCTGGATGCCGTAACAGCACAAGGCCCAGGCCACCAAGACGATCAGGCGTTCGACGGGTTCTCGAGTCTCGGATCCACATCCGGGCCAAACAGGTTCCTATCGAGAGGGACGATGATCACCCGATCCAACAATCCGCCGGCCATAAAGGCCGCGCTGACGAAAAAGTTGAGCAGAAGCTGGGGGAGCGCGACCGGAATGGCCAGGGCATTGTGCAGAATCAACGCGAGAAAAACCCAATAGAGATTGCTGTCAAAGCCACTGCTGAGCAAGGTCAGGGTGCCCATTAAAAGCGCGTCCAGAACCCCGATGGAAAAGACTATTGCCTCGATCTTTTTCAGCGTCAGATGCGGCGCCCAGACCAGGATGATGCCGGCGAGGGCGTTGAGAGCCACATAAACCAAAAAGCCGGCTTTGATCGTGGCAGCATGGCGGAGACTCCATTCCTCGAAATTTGTTTGGTCGGCGCCCGCTTTGATCGAGGCGGCATGAGCGCGGCTCCGGTCGGCGAGCTGGGCGGGATTTGTTTGATTGGTCTTCGCTTGAATCGCAATGGCATGGGGGTGGGTCGTGTTGGAGCCCGCCAGTTGAGCCTCGCCAGCGGTATAGAACCAACCGGCAAAAAAGAAGTAATAAGCCAGGATGCCAATGATCACTGCTCTGAGCGGCAGAACAATGTCCTTTTCGACCGCTTGAATGCGGGCGGCGCGCTGGCTTGGTTCGATGGTCGGGGCGGCCAGCAGGCGCGTCAGTTTTTGAATCGTGCCGCCGCCCGCCGCATTGGTCTTGTCTTCCGCGTTCACCGTAATAGAGCGGCAGCTTTTTTGGCGATGTCATCCACCGGCCACAAGCGTCCGATGCCTTCGTAACCGCAGGACAGCAGGCCCTTTTCCGGACCGATGAATTGAGCGCCGCGCTGCTTGAGCGTGGCGACGTTGGCCTGGGTGGCGGGATGAAGCCACATTTTCCCGTTCATGGCGGGGGCGATGAGCAACTGGGCGTCGGTATTGAGGGCCAGCGCGATGCAGCTCAGGGCATCGTTGGCCAGACCGCAGGCGAGCTTGGCCAGGGTGTTGGCGGTGGCCGGGGCAATCAAGAGCAAGTCGGCCTCGTCGGCCAATTGAATGTGGGACGGTTTCCAGCCCTCCGTTTCGTCGTAAAGATCGGTCACCACGGGGTTGCGCGAAAGGGTCTTGAAAGGAAGCGCCGTCACAAAGCGCAGGGCGTCGGCGGTCATTACGACATGCACTTGGCAGCCGGCCTTGACCAGGGCGCTGGCCAAATCGGCCGCTTTGCAAGCGGCGATTGAGCCGGTGACTCCCAAAATAACGGTTTTGGCTCTCATCGCATTGGGTTCATTATGCTGCGCCAAGCTCAAGGTTTAAAGGTTAATCTATCACCCGGATGCGATGTTTCTTCCGGGCCTGAGCCGCGATCAGGAGCCGCTCTATGGAGGTTGCACGGGCAGTTCCAGCGTAAACGCGGCACCCTTGCCAAGCCCGTCGCTGTGTGCGCTCAACGTTCCGCCCAACTCCGCCGCCGCCAGTGCGCCGCTGTGCAGGCCGAAGCCGTGGCCGTCTTTGCGGGTCGTAAAACCATGATTGAAAATGCGCGTCAGATTTTCCGGCGGAATCCCAATGCCATTGTCAATGACGGCGATGCAAATCCACTGATCACGCTTGGAGATCTTGAGCCGGATTTGTTTGTCCTTCCGCCCCGATTCGTCACAGGCATACTTGGCATTGCGGATCACATTGACCAGAACCTGGAGCACCTTGTGTTTTTCAGCGCTCAGCAGCGGCACCTCGCTGTATTCGCGCACCAGTTCGATTTCATGCCGGGTCAACGCTCCCGCGTTCATGCGCAGGGCGTCTTCGACCAGGTCGGTCACTTGGACGGTCTCCACCACACCGGAAACCCGGGCGTAATTCTGCTGCATGGCCACGATTTCCTTGATGTGTTCGATGTTTTGTCGAAGGGATTCCAGTTCCGCGATGGTCCGCTGCTGCTCCTTGGTTAACTGCTCGGAAACCCGGCTTAAATAGCCGGGCAACTGCCTGCCTTTTGGATCGTGGGCCATGTAGGCGCCCGGATCATCCGCGTGTTCGTTGAGCAGCGCGATGGCCTTGCCCAGGTACGCGACGTTCGATCTCTTGGTGTTGTCGAGAAGCAGCGTGGCGGAGACGTTGACGCTGTTGAGCACGTTGCCGACGTTGTGCAGGACACTGGTGGCCACCTCAGCCATGCCGGCCTGCCGCGAAGTCTGCAACAACTGCTTGTGCAATGCTTCAACTTTGGCTTCCGCCTCCTTGAAAGCCGTTATGTCCTTGGAAGTGCCGAACGTCCCGATGATTTCGCCATGGTCGTCATGGAGCGGCATTTTGCTGGTCAGCGCCCAGGTGACACGTCCGTCCAGCCACGTTTCCTTCTCGCTCTTGCCAATGATCGGCCGGCCGGTGCGGATGATGTCCTGTTCGTCCTCGAAGGCCTGCCGGGCATGCTCCTCCCCGAAGAGGTCAAAGTCGCGCTTGCCAATGGCCTCGTCCGCGCTGCGCAGGTTGATGCGCGTAGTCATGTCCGCGCCGCCACGACGGAAGATGGCCGCGCTGCAACGCCGGAAGCGCGATTCGCGGTCCTTGAAATAGATCGCATCCGTCGAGGAGTCCATCAGCGCCCGCAACATATCCCGCTCACTGGCCAACTGTGCCTCCGCCTGTTTGCGCTCGGTGATGTCCAGCAATATGCCTTGCGAGCCAATGATCGTCCCATCGGGGCCAAGCAACGGCCCTTTAATAGCGTGTAAATACTGCTCCCGGCCATCGTCACTGAGATAACGCTCCTCCGCTTCAATGGCCCGGCCGGTCTCCATGATGAGTTTATGATGGTTTGCGCCCTCATGTAACAAGTTGATTTCTCCCAACTTTTCAGAATGTTCCGCGTCTTTGGACGTCCGTTTGCCGGCGGCAACTTCATCGGCGGTTTTGCCAACGAATTCATCCGGGGTCGTCTTTCTGAGGTGGCAAAACCATGAATTCACGAAGATGAAACGGCCCTCCCGGTCCTTCTGGAAAACACCGATCGGCAGTTGATCCAGCAGCGAATGCGCTTGCGACTTTCGCGGAGATTGCTCCGACGGGTCGCTTTCCATGAGCGCGGACCGGTTGGCATCTGTTTCTTTCATCACTGACTCGCAGGGTTCTGCGGGGACTGACATCGTTGGCTTGGTATCGGCGCTTTTGGCCCCCGCCTTAAGGCGGATCAGCATACACACCATGGAGAATATCTGTCACCCGGATGCGATGTTTCTTCCGGGCCTGAGCCGCGATCAGGAGCCGCTCTATGGAGGTTGCACGGGCAGTTCCAGGGTAAACGCGGCGCCCTTGCCAAGCCCGTCGCTGTGTGCGCTCAACGTTCCGCCCAACTCCGCCGCCGCCAGCGCGCCGCTGTGCAGGCCGAAGCCGTGGCCGTCTTTGCGGGTCGTAAAACCGTGATTGAAAATGCGCGTCAGGTTTTCCGGCGGAATCCCAATGCCATTGTCAATGACGGCGATGCAAATCCACTGATCACGCTTGGAGATCTTGAGCCGGATTTGTTTGTCCTTCCGCCCCGATTCGTCACAGGCATACTTGGCATTGCGGATCACATTGACCAGAACCTGGAGCACCTTGTGTTTTTCAACGCTCAGCAGCGGCACCTCGCTGTATTCGCGCACCAGTTCGATTTCATGCCGGGCCAACGCTCCCGCGTTCATGCGCAGGGCGTCTTCGAGGAGGTCGGCCACTTGGACGGTCTCCACCACACCGGAAACCATGGCATAGTTCTGCTGCATGGCCACGATTTCCTTGATGTGTTCGATGTTTTGTCGAAGGGATTCCAGTTCCGCGATGGTCCGCTGCTGCTCCTTGGTTAACTGCTCGGAAACCCGGCTTAAATAGCCGGGCAACTGCCTGCCTTTGGGATCATGGGCCATGTAGGCGCCCAGATCGTCCGCGTGTTCGTTGAGCAGCGCGATGGCCTTGCCCAGGTACGCGACGTTCGATCTCTTGGTGTTGTCGAGAAGCAGCGTGGCGGAGACATTGACGCTGTTGAGCACGTTGCCGACGTTGTGCAGGACACTGGTGGCCACCTCAGCCATGCCGGCCTGCCGCGAAGTCTGCAACAACTGCTTGTGCAACGCTTCAACTTTGGCTTCCGCCTCCTTGAAAGCCGTTATGTCCTTGGAAATGCCGAACGTCCCGATGATTTCGCCATGGTCGTCATGGAGCGGCATTTTGCTGGTCAGCGCCCAGGTGACACGTCCGTCCGGCCACGTTTCCTTCTCGCTCTTGCCAATGATCGGCCGGCCGGTGCGGATGATGTCCTGTTCGTCCTCGAAGGCCTGCCGGGCATGCTCCTCCCCGAAGAAGTCAAAGTCGCGTTTGCCAATGGCCTCGTCCGCGCTGCGCAGGTTGAAGAGCGAAGCCAGGGACGCGCTGCAGCGAAGGAAGCGCGATTCGCGGTCCTTGAAATAGATTGCATCTGTTGAGGAGTCCATCAGCGCCCGCAACAAATCCCGCTCGTTGGCCAACTGTGCCTCCGCCCGTTTGCGCTCGGTGATGTCCAGCAATATGCCTTGCAAGCCAATGATCGTTCCATCGGGGCCAAATAACGGCCCTCTAATGACATGGAAACACTGTTCCTGGCCATCCGCATCGACATAATGCTCCTCCATTTCCATGCGCTGGCCGGTCTGCATAATGAGTTTATGATGTCTTGCGGCCTCACTAAAAAATTGGATTTCTCTCAACTTCTCAGGAGTTTCCGGATCTTCGGGCCTCCATTTGCCGGCGGCAAATTCTTCGGCGGTTTTACCGACGAATTCATCCAAGGTTGCCTTTTTGAGGCGGCAAAACCATGAATTCACGAAAACGTAACGGCCTTCTTTGTCCTTGTGGAAAACACCGATCGGCAGTTGATCCAGCAACAAATAGGGAAGCGCTTGCGACTCCTGCGGAGATCGCTCCGACGGGTCGCTTTCCATGAGCGCGGACCAGTTCGTATCCATTTCTTTCATCACTGACTCGCAGGGTTCTCCGGGCATTGACATCGTTTGCTTGGTATCGGCGTTTTTGGCGCCCACCTTAAGGCGAATCCGCAAACACACCGCTTGACATCCCCCGGGGACGTTCCACTCTCCAGCAGGAGACATCCAGGAGATGAACATATGCCGGCGACAATTCCTTCAACTTGGAGCGACCGTGCTGCCTCTGGCGGGTGAGTGGCGTATTCTGGCGGTTGGAGCCGCTTCCTCATTCAGCCTCGCTGCCTCCGGGGGGATCATTCCGGCTCCAAACGATGCGGCGCAGTGGCCGGACTACCGGGTGGCGTTGGCAAAGTGGCGCGAAGAAACCCGGGCACAACTTCAATACAACGATGTTCTGTATCGATGCCCGGAGTCGGCGTGGTCCGCTTCCAATTACGCCTGCTGCTTCCTCATGATGTGCGATGAGACGTTTTACGACTGCCGTGGCAGCCGCTACACTGTGGAGTCAATCCTTCGCCGCGGGGACCGTGAATTCGGCGGCTACGACAGCGTGATGCTTTGGCACGCCTATCCACGCATCGGAGTGGACCAACGGAATCAATTCGATTTTTACCGCGACATGCCCGGCGGACTGAAAGGCGTGCGCCACGTTGTGCGCCAGTTCCACAAACACGATGTCAGAGTTTACCTCGACTACAATCCGTGGGATGCCGGCACGCGCCGGGAGAAGGCTTCGGACCTGGAAGTGCTGGCCTCCATCGTGCGTGAAGTTGAGGCGGATGGGGTCTTCCTGGACACATTGAACAAGGGTGGCGCGGATTATCGCGCGAGGCTTGATGCCGCGCGGCCGGGCGTCATTCTGGAGAGCGAGGATGCCGTGCCGCTGGAAAACCTCCACGACCACCTTGCCTCGTGGGCGCAATGGTTTCAAGACAGTTATGCCCCCGGCGTGCTCAAGCATAAGTGGATCGAGCGGCATCATATGCAGCACCAGACCCGACGGTGGGACCAGGATCATACAGGCGAGTTGCACGCGGCTTGGATGAATGGCAGCGGAATGATGATTTGGGAAAATGTGTTTGGTTCCTGGGTGCCATGGAACCAAAGGGATCGGTCCATCCTCCGTGGAATGCTTCCAATCCAGCGCCGGTTCACCAAGTTGTTCAACAACGGAAGCTGGACGCCGCTCGTTCCCGTCGAACAACCCGGCGTCTTCGCCACGTTATGGGAAGGTGACGCCCTGCGGGTGTGGACGCTCGTCAACCGCAACGAAACCGCCTGCAAAGGGATATTGCTCAAAGCGCCCTCCAGGGCGGAGCACCGTTACTTCGATCTGTTAAGCGGCGGCGAAATCAGAGGGAATCCCGACCAGGACACCATCTGCCTGTCCGGGAATATTCCTCCACGCGGCATCGGTTGTTTCCTCTCCGGCACAAGGGCGGCTTTGGGATTGGATTTCGACAGATTCCTGATCCAACAAGCTCAGTTGGACTCGCAAAAGTGTTTCAAAACCGATCGGCCGAAGGTCGAAATGGAAACGTTCCCCATCACTCGTTCGCTGCATCGACAAATCCCGCCTGGAATGGTGGAGATTCCTCCAGTCACCATGGAGTTGAGCATTGACATGCGCATACGGGAATGCGGCTATTATCAATCCACGCCTCCGCCAGATGAGAATCTCGGAGATTCCTTTGACTTTCGGGTTCACACTATCCGCCGCCCTGTCGTGCTCACGCGTTTCGCGGCAGATGAAACCCTCGTCACCAACGCGGATTACGCCTCCTTCCTGCGCGCGAGCGGTTACCAACCACGGTGCCGGCAAAACTTCTTGAAGCACTGGCAGCACGGACACCTCCCGGCGGGCAAGGAACAACATCCTGTTGTCTATGTGGACTTGGACGACGCCCGCGCTTATGCCAGGTGGGCCGGCAAGCGACTTCCCACAGAGGAGGAATGGCAATTCGCGGCGCAAGGAAGCGATGGCAGGAAGTACCCGTGGGGCAACCTCATGGAACCGGGCCGCTGTAACGGCGGAGAAACAGGAGACACCACGCCCGTGAAGGCCTTCCCTCAAGGCCGCTCGCCGTTTGGTTGCCATGACATGTGCGGCAACGTTTGGGAGTGGACCGAAAGCCAGCGCAGCGACGGCCACACACGATTTTGCATCATACGGGGAGGCGCCTTTTTCAAAGCCAGAGGCTCCGGTTGGTATGCCGATGGCGGCCCGCGCCCAGCCGATTTTGCCGCCAAATTTTTGCTGATGTGGCCGGGTCTTGACCGGTGCAGTACGATTGGCTTTCGCTGTGCGGCTGACCTCGAGGCTTAACATGTTAATTTTTCACTTTGCAATCGCGCGCGCCGGAGTAAAGTCCTGGCATGAGCGTGCGAACAAAAATGCTTTTCGCCGCAGCGTTGCTGGCCGGTTTCATCACGGCTTGCAATGCGGAAAATCCCCCAATCAAAGGAGACACCATGAAACTTCACTTGACCTCCACCGCCTTTGCCAACGGCCAGCCGATTCCCCGGCAGCACGCGTTCGATGACCAGGACCTTTCGCCCGCGTTGCAATGGTCGGGTGTGCCGCCCGCCACGAAAAGCCTCGCGCTGATTTGCGACGATCCCGACGCGCCGATGGGCACATGGGTGCATTGGGTGATTTACGACTTGCCGCCGGCCACCGCCTGCCTTTCCGAAGGCGTGTCGAAATCACCGGAACTGGCCAACGGCACAAAGCAAGGTGTGAACGATTACAAACGCATCGGCTACGGCGGCCCGTGTCCGCCGCCCGGCAAGCCGCACCGCTACTTTTTCAAACTCTACGCGCTCGACACAAAGCCCGATCTCAAGCCCGGCCTCGCGAAAAAGGATTTGCTCAAGGCGATGGACGGCCACGTCCTTGCCGAAGGACAATTGATGGGAACGTATCAAAGGAAATAAAAGCATCGAACATCCAGTCAACGGCACGAAGGGCAGTGACTTTGGATGTTTGATGGGGGAGGTGGAGCGATGTGCCTTGCGGGAATCATTCGGAGGTTTTTATGACAACAAACATCTTATCCAAGCCGGCCATCGCGGAGTCAGCGGGGCCGTCGCGGGAAAATCAAACGGCAGCGGCGGTGTGCGCCGTGTTGATGCCGCACGCGCCCATCCTCGTGCCTGAAGTCGGCGGCGAAAGAGGCGGCGCGGCGCAGGCGAGTTGCCAGGCCATGCGCGAGGCGGCGGCGTGCGTGATGAGTTTTCGACCGGAGACGCTGGTGTTGATTTCGCCGCACTCGCCGCGCCAGCCGCGGGCATTCGGCGTCTGGGCCGGGGAACGTCTTCATGGCTCGTTGGCTCAGTTTAAGGCTCCTCGCGCGCAGGTGAGCCTCCCCAACGACACGCCGTTGGCCCACGCCATCGTCACCGAGGCCAAAATCCGCGATCTGGCAACCTGGATGATTCACGACCGAACTCTCGATCACGGCGCGCTGGTCCCGCTTTGGTTTCTTGCCGGGGCCGGCTGGGCGGGACCCACTATCGTTCTCAGTCTGAAGTATCCGGAGGACGGCGGGCTGAGTGAACTGGGGGAAGCCATCGCTGCCGCCGCCCGCGCCTCACATCGCCGCATGGCCATCGTCGCGAGTGGTGACATGAGTCATCGTCTGACGCCGGACGCTCCGTGTGGTTTTCATCCTCAGGCTCATCAATTTGATGAAACCTTCATTCGTCTCATCCGCGATGGCGATTACCATGGGATTGGGAACATCGATCCAGAGCTGCGGGAACTGGCGGCGGAAGACGCGGTGGACTCCACTTTGGTCGCGGCCGCGGCCGTGGATTGGAGGACCACTGGCCACAAGGTTCTCAATTACGAAGGACCGTTCGGCGTTGGCTACGGCGTGGCGATCCTGTTCGCGGAAAATTCAAATCCGGCCGGTCTGCGACCGGCTCCAGCTCACGCCACCCGGCACGAGGGCGTTATCCTGCCCGGTCTGGCCCGCCAATCAGCAACGGCGGCGCTGCGCGGCAGTTCCGAGCTTCCGCCGGCGGCCACCGGTCAATATCTCAGCGCGCAACGCGGGGTTTTTGTGACCCTGCGCGAGCGGAGCGGAATGTTGCGCGGCTGCGCCGGGACGATCCTTCCTGCCTGCGCCAACCTCGTTGCTGAAACCTGGCGCAGCGCGCGCGTGGCCGCGTTTCAGGACTCGCGCTTTTCACCAGTGGAAGCCGATGAACTTCCCAACCTGCGTTTTGACGTGAGCGTGCTTCACTCGATGGAAAAAATTTCTTCGGCCGAAGAACTTGATCCCGCGCACTACGGCGTGGTGGTTTCCACTGGGGACGGCCGCCGCGGCCTGCTGCTGCCGGGCATCGCGGAGATCAAGACCGGCGGGCAGCAATTGGGTCTCGCCCGGCAGAAGGGATGGATCGGGCCGGACGAACCCGTGAAGTTGCAGCGCTTTCAAGTGGATCACTTTGAAGAGCAGATCGGATAGAGAACACCACTCGTTACATGGTTTGCTTGCCGGCGTATTTCCTGGAGGCAGTGTCCACGCGAATGGTTTCCCCTTTGGCGACGAACAAGGGCACCATGATCTCAAGGCCCGTTTCGAGCCTGGCTTCTTTCCAGGCCGTGTCCGCGCCCCCGCGAACGGGCGGGGCGGTGTCCACGACTTGGAGCGGAATTTGCGGCGGAAGCACGATATCGAGGAGGGCGCCATCCAGGAACATGGCCTTGTATTCCTCGTTTTCTTTGAGAAACCAGCGCCGTTCACCGAGTCGCGCATCGTTCAGATCCAGTTCTTCGAACGTCGCCGCGTCGAGAAAGACGTGCATGTCGGCCTGGCTGTAACTGTAGGTGACGCGCCGGGTTTCCAGGTGAGCCACGGGCACGCGCTCGTTTTCGGCAAAAACGCGGTCAATCATGTGGCCGCCCTTGAGATGGCGCAACCGGGTGTGCAGTTTATGCTTGGTTTGCGCGGTGCCGCTCTGGTGGAATTCCTCGATGATATACGGGGCGCCTTCCAAAATCAGAACCATCATGCGCTTAAACTCGGACGGCAAAACTGTTTCCATCCATCACCTCCACCGGCGGACGCCGGAATGATTTCTCACCTCCGCAGCCCCGCCCCCTGGCCAAAGGCCGGGAACGGTCATCCGACATTTCGGACACTTGCCCTCACCGGTGATCCGGTACTCCTGCACGACGTAGCCGGCGCGTTCAATGAGTGCCGTGTGGCATTGGGGGCAAAAGGTGTTTTCCCACGGGCCGACGCGACCGGGTAAGTTGCCGGCATATACAAAATGCAGCCCTTCCTCCACGCCAATCTCCGCCGCGCGAATGAGTTGCCGGGCGGTCGTGGCGGGGGTGGCGGTCATCTTGTGGTCAGGATGAAAGGCGGTGACATGCCAGGGGATGTCGGAGCTGACCGAGACGAGGAATTTGGCCATCGCGCGCAACTCCTCGTCGCTGTCGTTGAAGCCAGGCACCACCAATGTCACCACTTCCAGCCACAGGCCGCGGGCGCGCACCATGCGGATGCCTTCGGTCACGTGTTCGAGTGTCCCGCCCAGCGTGCGATAGCGCCGGTCGTCGAAGCCCTTGAGATCAATTTTGTAGGCGACAATCCACGGGCGCAGAAAATCGAGCGCCTCGGACGTGGCGTTGCCGTTGGAGACAAACGCGCAGGCCAGACCGGCTCGCTTTGCCTCCTGAAAGACGGCGACGGCCCATTCCGCCGTGATCAGCGGTTCGTTGTAGCTGGACACAATGAGCCGGGCGCCGTTCTGTCGCGCGGCCTTCACGATTTGTTCGGGAGTTATTTCGAGGATGGGCGACGCCGCCGCCTCCTCGCGCAACGCCTGGCTGGTGACCCAGTTCTGGCAATACGGACAATGAAAATCGCAGCCGAGCATTCCGAACGTCAGGGCGTCGCTGCCAGGATGGACATGGAAGAACGGTTTCTTCTCAACCGGGTCGCTCGCCAGGCCGCCGGCCACGTAACCAAACGGCACGCGCAGTTGACCGCCGTCATTGAAGCGGACTTTGCAGATACCCCGCCGCCCCGCCGCGAGGAGACAGCGATGCCCGCACGCCACACAACGAATGCGCCCATCTTCGGCCCGCCAAAGCGTTCCGACGGCAGTGTGCCGATCTAATGTCTGGGCCAGTGAATGATTGCTCACGGCTCAATATACTGCTACTCACCCCTGATGGCGAGGGCGTTCTGTTCTGCGTGCGTTGAAACGACGCAAATTCAGCCCTTGATGTCAGGGTCAGCTCGACGCAGCCTTGGATGGGGCCGGTTGCGTTTTCCCGTTGGACTTGAGTGAAGCGCTCCCGGGTGGTAGATGTTGAGTATGCCACTATTAAAACTCGAAACTACAGTTGCCCTCTCCGAGGATAAGCGGCAAGCCCTGCTCGCTTCTCTGTCCAAAACCGTCGCCGAAACCATTGGAAAACCGCAGCAATACGTCATGGTCGCCGCGAGCCAGGCCGCCATGCAGATGTCCGGCAGTCCGGGTGACGCGGCTTTTGTGGACGTCCGGAGCATTGGCGGGTTGACCGGCGACGTGAACCGCAAGCTCTCGCAGAAGGTCTGCAAGTTGCTGGGCGATTCCATCGGGGTCCCGCCAAATCGCATTTACCTGAACTTCACCAATGTCCAAGCGAGCGACTGGGGTTGGAACGGGAGCACGTTCGGGTGATGCCGATGGATCTGCCCGAGGCCAAATTCAATTTTCATTCCCGCACGAACAGCTTCCACTCTGCAATGCCAGGGGCGTTGCGGATGAGCGCCGATGTCGGCTTTTCCTTCGGCGCGCGGGGCGCTGGCGGCGAGGTCGGGAGGCTTCCCGAGCAACATTCAATGTCCCAGGCAGAGGAAAGAGCCGCGGAAGCGGAAATGTTCGCACATCCTGCCGCATGCTTCCGGCTGGCCTTCAGCACGATTTTCGCGCATATTGGCATTGAAGCATTCAAAGTCTGGAGAAAATTATGAGACCTTACGTGATCTGCCACATGTGTACGACCATCGACGGCAAAATCCTCGGCGATCGCTGGGGCAAACTTCCCGGCCGTAAAGACAGCGCCACACTCTTCGAAACCACGGCGGCCAGCTTTGGCATCGGCGCCTGGCTCGTGGGCACGACCACGATGAAAGAATTTGCCGGCCGAAACGTCAAGCTGCCCCGCGCCAGGAAACCGGTCATTCGTCGTGACCACATCGCCGACAAAAATGCCAAACGACTGGCGATCGGTGTGGATGTGAAAGGCGTTCTGCGCTTCCAGGAGAACGAAGTGGACGGCGATCATGTTGTCCTGCTTGTCACCGATCGCGTCGGTGACGATTACCTGGCGCACCTCCAGTCCGCCGGCGTCTCCTACCTCTTCTGCGGCAGGAAGGAAGTTGACCTGCGCGTTGCCCTTCGCAAGCTCGGCAACGATTTTCATCTGCGCAAGCTGATGCTCCAGGGCGGCGGAAAGTTCAACGGCGCCATGCTCCACGCCGGGCTTGTCGATGAAATCAGCCACGTCACCGTGCCGGTTGCCGACGGCGGCGTTGGCATTTCGAGCTTTTTCGACATTCCCGGCGACCCGCCGCCCAAAGCCGCTGCCACTCTCCGCCTCCTGTCGCGAAAACAATTGCCAGGCAGCGTGACGTGGTTGCGCTACCGCGTCGTCGCCAAACACACGCGCTGACCGCGGAGCAGGCCGATGCAATACGCCCGGCGCGCGGCAAACATCCCGCCGCCGGATTGGCATCGGGAATTTGGCTGCCTCGCCTGCTCTTGCTCCAAGTCCTCCGGTTTCAGAGACCGGCGCGCTCCTGATTACGCCACGAGGCATCTGGAAGAGTAGTCAAATTTCATCCTTCTTACCCGATGCATTGGGAGATGAAGGCGAAATTGATTTCGGAGCCGCTTGAGGCCAGGTCACGTCCTGCTTGCCAGTTTGCCTTGGGCGTTGCACACTGCGGTCCTTGGCCCATGTCGCAGTGTCCGCGCCAAAGAGTTATGGAATGGATACCTATCATCGTCATCCTGGTTCTCGGAGTTCCGGTTTGCCTGTTCATCTGGCTCATTGTCCGCGCGTCTAATGTCGAGCGCCGTCTTGACGGGCTTTCCCGCCGGTTGGGTTACCTCGAGACCGAGTTGCTCCGATTCAAAAGAAAGCTGGAACCGACACCGCGTCCGGAGCCGACTACGGTCGAGGCACTAAAGACGGCGCTTCAAAAACAACCGGAGAGCGCACCCGCAAAACCCGCCGAGCCTCCGCCCGCGCCGCCGCTCGGGAGAACTCCTGTCTTCGCGCCGCCGCTCCCGCCACCGCCGCTCGCGCCTGTCGTTGAGCCATCGGCGCCGGCGCCGGAAACGCCGCGGCTGCCGGGCAAAACGACTCCCGCCGTCAACTGGGAGCAATTCATGGGCGTGAAGCTGTTCGCGTGGGTGGGCGGGCTGGCGCTGTTCCTCGGCGTTGCGTTCTTTGTCAAATACTCGTTCGACAACAATCTCGTCCCGCCGGAAATGCGCGTGGCCATTGGGTTCCTCACCGGCCTCGGGCTGCTCGTGGGCGGCCTGGTGATGTCGCGGAAGAATTATCCGGCGCTTTCGCAGACCTTGTGCGCAACGGGTGTCGTGATTCTCTACGCGGTGACGTTCGCCTGCCGTTCTATTTATCACTTTGAGTTTTTTGGACCGCTCCCGACTTTTCTGCTCATGGCGCTCATCACGACGACCGCTTTCCTCCTCGCCGTCCGGCTCAACGCGCTGGTCGTAGCCATTCTCGGAATGCTCGGCGGTTTTCTCACGCCCGTTCTGCTCTCGACCGGCATGGACAATCCGGGCGGATTGTTCGGCTATATCGCCCTTCTCGACGCCGGCCTCATCGTGGTCGCGCTGCATCGCCGCTGGTTTTTCCTGACCGCGCTGGCAGCCGCCGGCACTGCTTTTATGCAGATCGGATGGGCGGAAAAATTTTTCGTCAGCGAAAAATATTTTGAAGGCGGAAAAATTTTCATCGCGCTTGCCGTTCTGACCGGCTTCAACACGCTCTTTCTTGCCGGCAGTTGGTGGTCAAAAATTCGAAAGCCGGCGAACAATGGAGAGTCTTTGATTTCCGCGATTGCCCCGGCGCGGATGAATAAATGGCTTTCTGGTTCGACACTCGGCCTCGTCGCCGTTGCTTACGCGTTCACGGCATGGCTTCTTGGCTTTGAGCCGCTCGCGCAACGTCCGTGGCTGATGTTTGGTTTTGTTTTCCTGATTGATCTCATTGTCGTCGCGCTCACGTTGGCCGATGAAAAAATTTCCCCCGCCCAATCCGTTTCCGGCTTCACCGTCTTCGGCCTGCTCGCGTTATGGACGGCGAATTCCTTGTCGAACGAACTGCTCAATGCCGCGCTGGCGTTTTATTTCATCTTTGCAGTTCTGCATTCAGCTTTGCCGGCGCTGCTTCAGCGCTGGCGCGGCGGGGCAACTCAAAATTGGGCAAACCACATTTTCCCGATTCTGGCGCTCGCGCTGGTGCTCGTGCCGGTTTTCAAACTCGCGGAAGTTTCGTTTATCGTTTGGCCGTTCATTTTGCTCTCAGATTTGCTCGCCGTCACGCTCGCTGTGATCACGGCCACATTGCTGCCCGTTCTGGCGGTTTTATTGCTGACGCTCGCCGCCATCGGCGCGCTCATTTTCAAAATTCCGTCCGACTTGACCGGTCTGCCGGTTCCATTTTTTCTGCTCGGCGCGTTCGTGATTTTCTTCGTCGCCGCCGGCATCTGGCTGGTGAAAAAATTCAAGCCCGACGCGCTGAAAAGCGGAATCCAATTCAACGATGACCTGGCCGCGCCGGGAAATTTGGCCGCAATGCTGCCGGCGTGTTCCATCGTGCTGCCGTTTTTGCTGCTGATCATGGCCACGCTGCGGCTGCCGCTGCTAAATCCGTCGCCGGTTTTCGGCCTCGCGCTGGTGCTGGCCGCGCTGTTGCTGGGCGTGACAAAATTATTTTCGCTCGATTGGATGCCAGCCATCGGCCTTGTGTGCGTGACCGCGCTGGAATGCGCCTGGCATTTCAAGGAATTCGATCCGGCCCGCGCCGGGCAACCGTTGGCCTGGTATATTATTTTCTTTGGCGTATTTGCGCTCTTTCCGTTTTTGTTCATGCGGCAGTTCAGCGGCAAAGTGGTTCCCTGGGCCGCCGCCGCCCTGGCCGGCCCGCCGCAATTTTTCCTGATCCATCGTCTCGTGTCTGCCGCCCATCCCAATCAAGTGATGGGTCTGCTCCCCGCGGCGTTTGGGGTTCCCGCATTGTCGAGCCTGGTGATTGTTCTGAAAAAAATTCCCGCGGGCAGCCCCGCGCGCATGACGCAGGTTGCGTGGTTCGGCGGCGTGTCGCTGTTTTTCATCACGCTGGTTTTCCCGATCCAATTCGAGCGCCAATGGATTACGATTGGCTGGGCGCTGGAAGGGGCGGCGTTGCTCTGGCTCTTTCATCGGGTGCCGCATCCGGGATTGCGGCTGGCGGGGGCCGGGTTGCTCGCCGCGGCGTTCGTCCGGCTCGCGCTCAATCCCGCGGTGCTGACGTATCATGCGCGCGCGGCCGCGCCGATTTTAAATTGGTATCTATACGCTTATGGCATCGTGACGGTCTGTTTGTTCGCCGGGGCGCGACTGCTGGCGCCGCCGCGCCATTTGGTTTTGGGTTCGAGCGCGCCGCCTGTTCTGGCCGCGCTCGGGACCGTGCTGGCTTTCCTGTTGGTGAATATCGAGATTGCCGATTTTTTCAGTCCAACCGGTTCGACGCTGACGTTTGAATTCAGGGGGAACTTTGCGCGCGACATGACCTATTCCATTGCGTGGGCCTTGTTCGCGCTGGCGCTGCTGGTCGTCGGCATCGTGAAAAAAATTCCCGCGACGCGTTACGCCGCGCTCGGCTTGTTGAGCGTGACGCTGCTCAAGCTTTTCTTCCACGACCTGGCCCGGCTCGGCCAGCTCTATCGCATCGGCGCGTTCATCGGCGTGGCGATTATTGCCATGCTGGCGTCGTTCGCCTATCAACGCTTCTTCGCTGCGGCCGCGAAGAACGCGGAACCAAAAAATGAGATTGTCCAATAGTTGCGCGGCCATTGTGTTTTCTGGTCTGGCGCTGGTGTGCGGCGCGGCTGCGGGCGCGGCGACACTGCCGGGCGAATGGCGGCATGAACAACACTTCGAGGCGCCGGCTCCCGGCCTGGTGAAATTGAGTTTGCCCGTCGAGACGCTCGATGCCGCGCGACCCGCGCTGGAAGATTTGCGGGTTTACGACGACGGCGGCAAGGAGATGCCTTACTTGATTGAACGCCCGATGCCCGCGCCAGGAATTGTGCGGAACGCGAAGTCATTTCGGGTTTCCCTCAACGCCGGCGCAACCGTTCTGACGGTGGAAACCGGGCTGGCGCAACCGCTCGACGGTGTCACGCTGGAAAGCCCGGCAAACCGTTTTATCAAGTCGGTTCAAATCGAAACCTCCGCCGACGGCAACCGCTGGGAAATGCTGGCGCGGGGAAAGGCGATCTTCCGCCAGCCGAACGGCGCGAGCCAGCTTTATCTGGACCTTCCGGCGGGTGCGTCGCCCTGGCTGCGGCTCACGGTGGATGACCGGCGCTCGGAGCCGATTCCGTTCACGGGCGCGCGCGTCCACGCGGCGGCCAGCCTGCCCGTGCCGGGCGAACCTTTGCCCGTGACCATCGCCGGGCGGGAGGAAACACCCGGCGAAACCCGCCTGACGCTGAGTCTCGGCGCGGGGAATTTAAGCCTGGCCACGGTTCACCTGGAAACGCCCGAACCATTGTTCATGCGCGAAGTCACGGCAAGCGCGCCGCAAGTCTCCGAAGATTCGATTCGCGAGCAAACTTTGGCCAGGGGCCTCATTTATCGGGTTGCCGTTGAAGGCCAGCCGGCGTCCGAGAATCTTTCCGTGCCGCTGGAAAGCCAGGTGCGGTCGTGCGAATTGCTCCTGCTCATTCGCAACCAGGACAGCCCGCCGCTCCCCATCACTGCCGCGCGCGCGGAGCGGCGGCCGGTTTATCTTGTATTTCTTGCACGGCAACCGGGCGCGCACCATTTGCTGACGGGCAATACTCATTGCGCGGCGCCGCACTACGACCTGGCCGCGCTCGGCGTGAATCTCAAAGGCATGGCGGCGTTGCCCATCGAGATTTCCCCGTTGGCGGACAATCCGAACTATCGGCCGCCGGAAGTTTTGCCCGATGTCCAGGGAACGGGCGTCGCGCTTGACGTGTCCGCCTGGAGATTTCGCAAAGCGGTCAAGCTGGCGCGGGCCGGAGCGGAGCAACTGGAACTGGACCTCGACGTGCTTTCCGGCGCGCAGCGGGATTTGCGGGACTTGCGCCTGTTGCGGGATGGCCGACAGGTTCCCTACATCATCGAGCGCACGTCCATCAGCCGCGCGCTCACGCCGGCGGTCACGGCGGCCGGCGATTCCAAAAAGCCGAAACTCAGCCGTTGGATGATCAAACTTCCTCATCCGGCCCTGCCCGTCCTTCGCCTGGTTTGCGCCTCGCGAACGCCGCTGTTCGAGCGCGAGATGATGCTTTACGAAGAGCTGGCCGACGAACGCGGCGCGCAATACCGGCACATCTTGGGCCACGCGTCCTGGATGCAAACTCCAGGCCGGGCGAACAAGGAATTTATAGTGGCGTTCGACAACCCGCCGCAGAGCGACACTTTATTTTTGGAAACCGAAAACGGC
This sequence comes from uncultured Verrucomicrobiae bacterium, assembly GCA_963825315.1. Classification (GTDB taxonomy): domain Bacteria; phylum Verrucomicrobiota; class Verrucomicrobiia; order Limisphaerales; family Palsa-1400; genus DASRLE01. The sequence continues at coordinate 470,870 of CAWGST010000001.1, forward strand.
GACAACACGCCCGTCGAACTGGAGAAATTCCAACTCTTCCATCCGGCAACGCGGGTGCTGTTCAAAGGCGGGCTGAACGACAAGCCATTTCTCTATTACGGCAACGCGCGCGCGGCCTCGCCGCGTTATGATCTCAGCCTGGTCGCCAATGAACTGCTCGCGGAGGACAAAACGGCGGCCTCGCTGGGTGCGGAAGAACAACTTCAAAAACCCTCGTGGCGCGAGAACCAGACGCCGGGCAAAGGCGGCGTGGTGTTCTGGGCAATGCTGGCGTTGGTCGTGATGGTGCTGCTAGCCATCATTTCGCGGCTGCTGCCGAAATCTTCGCCGCCGGGTTCGTAAACGCAAGTCGCGGCTCGCGGAGCGCGCGGGTTCAGTTGCCGGTCCAAGTGATCGACCCGCGCCAGCGTGATGACAGGAGGGCAAAAGTCGCCAGGCGGCAGACCTGGCCGCGCGATCCCGCTGGAATCCCGTCAATTCGCTGTTCCAATCGAACCTGATCCTGAAAATTAGCGTCCCTGACAGGCTTCGCTCCGGCGATCTCCTGCATGAGAGGCAGGCGTGTTGTTTCGACTACACCCATGCCCGGAGGGAAAGACTCGCCTGGCTGGCAGCTTCGATATAAACAAGGGCATGACCTATCAACGAGAAATCCAGCTTCAAACGACCAGGCACAAAGAGATGCATGACCTCACCGACGAGGTGGCCCGGATCGTGAGTGAATCAGGCGTGCGCTCCGGCCTTGTGCATATTTTCAACGTTGGCAGCACCGCCGCGGTCGGTGCCATTGAATTCGAGCCGGGCCTCCAGGAAGACCTGCCAAGTATATTGGACAAGCTCTTTCCGCCGAGTCGGGACTACGGCCACGAACGCGCCTGGCACGATGGCAACGGCCATTCACATTTGCAGGCGACGATGCTGGGCCCTTCGCTCACGGTGCCAATCAAAGATCGCAAACTCGTCCTGGGCGCGTGGCAGCAAATCTTTCATCTTGAGTGCGACATCAAACCGCGCCGGCGCGCGATTGCGATCACGGTGATGGGCGACTCGTGACCCTCCGGCTGGTTCGGCGAAATTGGAAAAGGCCGCGCTTTCTCGCGGCACTTGTGTGCGCCTGCCCGCTGCGTGCATCATCCTCTCGTGACGATTCCGCCGGAGTTAATTCAAAAGCTCATCGCCGCCAAAAGCGTGACCGTGCTGACAGGCGCCGGCGTGTCAGCAGAAAGCGGCGTCCCCACATTTCGTGATGCCCAGACCGGGCTTTGGGCGAAATTCAGTCCCGAGGAGCTTGCCACTCCGCGCGCCTTCCGACGCCATCCCCGCCTCGTTTGGGAATGGTATGAGTGGCGGCGGAAGCTCGTCGCCGATGCAAAGCCAAACCCGGCGCACCTCGCCCTGGCAGAAATGGAGAAGCTTTTTCCGCGGTTCCGTCTCATCACGCAAAACGTGGATGGTCTGCATCAACGCGCCGGAAGCCGGCGCGTCATCGAACTGCACGGCAATATCCTGCGCACGAAATGCTCTGATGAGGGCACGATTGTTTCGACTTGGAAAGACACCGGCGACATCCCGCCGAAATGTCCGGCCTGTGGCGCCTTGCTGCGGCCCGATGTGGTTTGGTTCGAAGAGCCGATGCCTGAAACAGAGATGGAACAGGCCGCGACTGCGAGCACGACTTGCGACGTCTTCTTCTCCATCGGCACGTCCACAGTCGTTTATCCCGCAGCCGCCCTGCCATCGGAAGCGTTGCGAAGCGGAGCGACCGTGGTGGAGATCAATCCGCAGCCAACCCCCTTCACGGCGCAGGCGCACTTCGCCCTTGCTGGCGCGGCCGGAGTTGTATTGCCCGAATTGATGAAGGCCCTCAACGCCTCACGATGATCCAGGCAGGTCACCACCGTTGCTGGACCAAGGCCTTGATTTGCCGGTCGTAAACCGCGGCGATGCCCGCCATCGTCTCGCGGCTCAAGGGCGGCAGACCGGCGGCGGCGATGTTTTCTTCCACTTGACTCGGGCGTTTGGCTCCGGGGATCGCGCAGGTGACTTCGGGAAACATCAAAATCCACCGCAACGCCATCTGGCCCAGCGTCGCCCCGGCGGGCGCGAAGGGCCGCAATGACTCCACCGCTTTCAGGCCCGTCTCGAAGTCCACGCCCGAAAAAGTTTCCCCCCGGTCAAAGGCCGCGCCCTGGCGGTTGAAGGCGCGATGGTCATCCGCCGCGAAGCGGCTTTCCCTGGTCAGCTTGCCGGTGAGCATGCCGGAGGAGAGCGGCAGACGCGCCAGAATTCCCACCCGGCGGCGGCGCGCCTCGCCGAAAAACAATTCGCTGGGACGCTGCCGGAACATATTGAAGATGATCTGGATCGTCTGCACCCCCGGATGTTCCATCGCAATCAGCGCTTCCTCAACCTTTTCCACACTGACGCCGTAGTGGCGCAGTTTGCCCGCTCTGGTCAAATCGTCCAGGATGCCGAACACCTCCGGCATGTAGAGGACGGTGACAGGCGGGCAATGCAGTTGCAGCAAGTCAATCGTCTCCACCGCCAGATTCTTGAGGCTGCGTTCGACAAAGGCCGTGAGGTTTTCCCGGTTATAGCCGGCGGCTTCATGAACCGGCAGACGGCGCCCGGCTTTGGTGGCGATATGGAAAGGCTCGCGCCGCTCCTGGCGAAGCCGGGCCAGCAACCGTTCGCTGTGGCCGTCGCCATAAACATCGGCCGTGTCAAAAAAATTCACCCCCAAATCCAGGCAGCGATGCAACGCGGCCATGGACTCCTTGTCATCCACCTTTCCCCAAGTGCTGCCGATGGCCCACCCGCCGAAGCTGATGGTGGAGACTTTCCAACCCGTTCGTCCAAGTTCGCGGTATTCCATATAGACTTTAATTTGATATCATAGTGCAAATGGTGGGCCCGCCCGGATTTGAACCGGGGACCAAGCGATTATGAGTCGCTTGCTCTAACCAACTGAGCTACGGGCCCAAAAGATGACACGGGCACTATGACGCGACCTTGCTTTCCACTCAATCTTTAATTGTCTGTTGCCTCTGGTTTTCGGTCTTTGGCCGCAATCGAACAACCGATTTGCCGCGAAGAACGGCCAGAAACGCCAGATTGATAGATAGGAACCATCTCATCTGCCCGCAACGGGAAATGATGGAGAAAAGGCTGTTCGACGAGCATTTGAGTTACGAAGCTGCGCTGGCCCGGGTCAAAAGTGAACTTGGGCTGGAGGCCTCGCGCACGAGCCTCTTCCGCTACTACCAACGCCGGGCGCGAGAGCGGCAAATGGCCGAATTGGTGGAGGCACAAGCCATGTCCGATGCAGTGGCCGCGCCAGAGTTGAGCACGGATTCAATGCGGGCGGTGGCGGTAAAGCTCGTCGCCAAGACGACATTGAAGCTGGCCTGGGAGAGGCCGGAGCAGTTGAAGGAGTTGGAATCGCTGGCCAAGATCCTGTTGCTCAGCGAGGACAACGACATCCGGCGGGGACGGTTAAAACTGGAGCAAGAGCATTTTCATTACGAGGCCGCCTCCGCCGCCAGCGAGGAAATACCGCATTTGGCCTCCTTGCTCCTGAAGATCCAGGATGACGAGGAGTTAAGTTCAGAAGGCAAGATGGAAAAGGTCCATGCCTTGCTGTTTCCAGAGTCCGCGCGGCTGGGATTGCGCCAAGTTGGCCAACCGCAGCCTGCCAATGGCAGTTGAAAGGAAAAATGTTCGCTTATTTCCGCTTATTTCCGCTTATTTCCGCATTCTCAGGAAATTGGCGCGGCCGGGGCAAAAGAAGGCTTCACACAACCGTCACACAATGGTAGGAATAGCTCTGAATTGAGCGTTCCTGGCTGACGCCCGACATGGATATCAAGACGATTAAAATTCTGCTGGTCGAGGACAATCCCGATGATGTCTTTTTCCTGGGCACTGTGCTGCGCAAGGTGACCGGGACTCATTTTCAACTCGAAACCGCCCCTAATCTCGCCGCCAGCATCGAGCGCCTGGCCGCCGCGGACATTGACCTCGTTATCCTTGATTTGACGCTGCCCGACAGCACTGGCTTGGATACCTTCAACGGCCTCAAAAGCCATGCCCGCAATGTGCCCATCATTATTCTCAGCGGCATGGATGATGAAACCCTGGCGGTCAACGCCGTCCACGCCGGGGCGGAAGATTACCTGGTCAAAGGCCGGGCGGACAGCCAGTTGATCACCCGCGCCATTTTCTACGCCATGGAACGCAGCGACGCCAGGAAGGCCGTGATCAAGGCGGAGGAAAAATTCCGCAGCATTTTCGAAAACTCGGTTTCGGGCATTTTCCAAACCACCCCGGAAGGCCGCTATTTGAACGTCAATCCCTCCCTGGCCCGCATCTACGGTTACAACACCCAGGAGGAATTGATGGCCCGAATCAGCGACATCGGACGGTTGTTGTACGTGGACCCTTCCCGGCGCGCCGAATTCATTCGTTTGATGCACGAGCAGGGTGTCATCAAGGATTTTGAATCCCAGGTTTACCGCAAGGATGGTTCGGTCATCTGGATTTCCGAAAACGCCCGCGCCGTGCGCGATGACAAGGGCCAAATCCAATACTACGAGGGCACCGTCGAAGACTTCACCGCCCGCAAGGAAGCGGAGGAAAAGCTGCGTTTTTCCGAAACGCGCTTTCGTTCGGTCTGGCAGAACTCCTTCGACGGCATGAGGCTGACGGACGAGTTGGGCATCATCCTGGCCGTCAATCCTTCCTTCTGCCAGATCGTCGGCATGCGCCCGGATGAATTGGTGGGCCGCGCCTTTACCGTCATTTATTCCGAGTCGGAAGATTTGGCCGACATGATGCAGAAATATCAGCGGCGATTCGCCGAGCGGCAAATCGGGAGCCAGACCGAACGCCAGGTCGCCTTCCGCTCCGGCAGGACGGTGGACCTCGAACTGTCCAATTCCTTCATTGAATTGGAGGAGGGGCGGTGCCTGGTTTTGAGCATTTTTCGCGACGTCACCATTCGCAAACAAGCCGAAGAGCGCGAGCGCCTGGTCAATGCCGAACTGGCCCGCAGCCAGGCCGAACTGCGCAAAAAGAATGAGATTCTTGAGGACGACCTCAAAATGGCCCGCGAAATCCAGCAGGCCATTCTGCCCCAGCAATACCCCGCTTTTCCGCCCGGCGCCCCGCCCGAGTCCAGCGTGCTCCATTTCTGCCATCGCTACCACCCCACCGGCCAGGTCGGAGGCGATTTCTTCAACATCCTCAGGCTCTCGGACAGCCAGGCCGGGCTGTTTATTTGCGACGTGATGGGGCACGGCGTCCGCTCCGCGCTCGTCACGGCCATGGTGCGCGCGCTGGTGGAGGAATTGCGGCCCGTGGCCATGGACCCCGGCCAATTATTGACGCGAATCAATTGCGATCTGCGCGCCATTTTGCAGCAGACCGGCACGCCGCTCTTCACCACCGCCTTTTATTTGACAGCCGACCTGCGGAAACGCGAAATTCTCTTTGCCAACGCCGGCCATCCCAGGCCGTTGCTGGTCCACCGGCTCTCCGGCCAGGTGGAACCCCTCAAATACCCCGACGGCAAAGCGCGGCCCGCCCTGGGCTTGTTTGCCGAATCCATTTATCCGACGGCGTCCATTCCGCTGGCGGCGGGCGACCTCGTCATGCTCTTCACCGATGGGCTGTACGAAGTGGAAGGACCGGGCAACCGGCAATTCAGCCAGGACCTCCTTCTCCAAGCCGTGAAACAACGTGCCGGCTTGCACTGCGCCGACTTGTTCGACGCCATCCTGGATGAAATCAAGCAATTCTCCGCCAGCCACGAATTTGCCGACGACGTCTGCCTGGTGGGTTTGGAAGCGGACGAGAAATTTTAAAATTGATTTCGGGCAAGGAGAAAATCGGTCACAATCCGCCCGCGCAGCAGATGTTCCTGGATGATCCGCTCCAAAACCTCCGGCGAACACGAATGATACCAAACCCCTTCCGGATAAACGACGGCGATCGGGCCTTGCGCGCAGACCCGCAGGCAATTGGCTTTGGTGCGATGAACCAAAGGCGCCGCACCCGCCAGATTCAGTTCCTTGAGCCGCTTCTTGAGAAATTCCCACGACTCAAGCCCCTTCTCCTTCGAACAACATTTCGGTTCACTTTGATCGGCGCAAAGGAAAATGTGCCGCTTGTAATGGGTCAAACCCAGGGCGTCCGCCGCTTTCCGCAATTCCTCGTTCATTTCTTATTCCTCGACCGCCGCCAGTTTGGCCAGCACGTTGAAATCCTCCAGCGTCGTGGTGTCGCCCTTGATGTCGTCGCCGACGGCAATTTGTTTGAGCAGACGCCGCATAATCTTGCCGGAGCGGGTCTTGGGGAGCGCTTCGGCGAAACGAATGTCATCCGGTTTTGCCACGGGTCCGATTTCCCGGGCCACGTGAGCGCGCAATTCCTCGCGGATGGCGGGCGTGGGATGCACCCCTGTCTTCAAGGTGACAAACGCCACCAGGACCTGGCCTTTCAAGTCGTCCGGCCGGCCCACAACCGCGGCTTCGGCCACCATTGGGTTGCTCACCAAAGCGCTTTCCACTTCCGCCGTGCCGATGCGGTGCCCGGCGACGTTGAGCACATCATCAATCCGTCCGACGATCCAGAAATATCCGTCCTTGTCCTGCCGGCAGCCGTCGCCGGTGAAATAGCAGCCTTTGACTTCACTCCAATAAGTCTCCATGAAGCGCTTCGGATCGCCCCAAATGCCGCGCAACATGCCCGGCCACGGTTTGCGAATGACCAGTTTCCCGCCCGAATTCTTTGGCACGGGATTCCCTTTGTCATCCACCACTGCCGCCACGACACCAAAAAAGGGCAGCGTGGCCGTCCCCGGTTTGGTCGGCGTCGCCCCGGGCAGAGGCGTGATCATGATGCCGCCGGTTTCTGTTTGCCACCAGGTATCGACAATCGGGCACCGTTTATGGCCGATGACTTCGTGATACCACATCCAGGCCTCGGGATTGATCGGTTCGCCGACGGTGCCGAGCAATCGAAGCGAAGTGAGATCATGCTTGTTGGGCCATTCCACGCCCCATTTCATAAATGCGCGAATGGCCGTCGGCGCGGTGTAAAGAATGGTCACGCCATGCTTGGCGATGATGCGCCAGAAGCGGTCCGGCTCCGGGTAATTGGGCGCGCCCTCGTACATCAGGCTCGTCGCCCCGCCGGCCAGCGGGCCGTAAACGACATAGCTGTGGCCCGTGACCCAGCCGACGTCGGCCGTACACCAATAAACATCCTCCGGCCGCAAATCGAAGACGTATTTGGAGGTCAGCTTCGCCCCCAGCAAATAGCCGCCGCTGGAATGCAGGATGCCCTTGGGCTTGCCGGTCGAACCACTGGTGTAAAGTATAAAGAGCGGCGCTTCGCTGTCCATTTCCTCCGCCGGGCAGCGGGCCTGGACATACTCCGACTCCCGATGCCACCAGACATCGCGCCCTTCCTGGATGTGGACTTCGTGGTTGGTGCGGCGCAATACGATGACTTTCTCAATCGTTTTGGCCAGCAGATGGCCGTGGGCGTCCTTGAGGGTGAGCGCTTCATCAACGCTTTTCTTGAGCGGCACGACACTGCCGCGGCGGAATCCGCCATCGGCCGTGATGACCAGCCTGGCCTGGCAATCGAAAATGCGGTCGGCGACCGATTGGGCGCTGAACCCGCCGAACACAACCGAGTGAATGGCGCCGAGACGCGCGCAGGCCAGCATGGCAATGGCCGCCTCCGGCACCATCGGCAAATAAATGATGACGCGGTCGCCCTTTTTGAGGCCATTGCGCTTGAGCACGTTGGCGAACACGCAAACCTCGTAATGCAACTGTTTGTAAGTGTAAGTGCGCTCCTCGCCGGGAATGCCAGGCCCGGCCGGCTCGCCCTCCCAAATCAGCGCCGCCTTGTTGGCCACGGGCGTGCCCAGATGCCGGTCCAGGCAATTATAACTGACATTCAAGCGGCCGCCGACGAACCATTTGGCATCGGGCAATTTCCATTGCAAAACCTTTTTCCACGGCTTGAACCAGACCAACTCCTCCCTGGCGGCGCGGCCCCAGAATTTCTCCGGCTGGCGGATCGATTCGTTATACAGCGCGCGATATTGGGCCATGGATTTCACCAGCGCCCGGCTGGCGAAGGATTTGGGCGGCGGAAAGACCCGTTCCTCCTGGAGCACGGAAGTGATATTAGTGACGGCGGGAAAGGTTATTTTGGCCATAGAGCTTGCATTTGAAATTGTGGTGGATTGTAAAGGGCGCGAAGCCGCCGTCAACGCCTAAGAACCCACCTTCGCCGCAACCACGGCTGGCTCATGAACCCTCCAAAGCTGTGGATTTCTTCGAGTTGACGAGGGCGAAGGCACGGCGCTGATGGTCCAAGCCCATTTCTTCGTGGAAATCGGGCAAGGTGGCCTTGGCCCGTCTGGAGTTTTGCGCGCGCCAGTGCATGAACAGGCTCACGCTGATGCGGCGGAACATACTCAAAACCCAGGCGGCGTTGCGATGGCGTACCCGGCTGCGATCCTCGTCGGCGCTCACGTCCAAGCGCTGGTGCAATCCGGCTTCGATGCCCCAATAATTGCGTTGCTCGTCGAGCCACTGGCGGGCGGGCAAGCGTTCCGGCTCGCGGCTGGTCAGCAGATACTGGGTGTCGGGCTTATCGCCCAAGCCCTGTCGCAGAACGATCGCGCTTTGGGCTGCTCCCGGGAAGCAGGCTTGCTCCGGGTTAATGACCGATGCGCAAAGGGTGCGGATTTCTTTGCGGCCCCGATTCTTCTGTGGCCCCGTGTGTGCCCAAGGCGGCGGCAACGGCTCTGGAGGGGGAAAAAAGCTGCTCCGGTTTGGGCAGCCGTTGGGCCAGGGTCTGGCGCAGTTCTTTTTGGTTGGCTTTGACCGTCAATAAATAATCGGCCCCGGCTTCCTGCACGATTTGCCGCGCCGTCTCCTGCTGGGTATGTAAGGCGTCAATGCCGATCAGAGACCCCGCCACCTCCACCCGCTCCAGCAACTGACGCACGGCGGGGATTTCATTGGACTTGGTCTCAACCAACTGGCTGCCGCGATAATATTGACTGGCCGGGTGAGTGAGCGTAACCACTTGTGCGCCTTGCGCGTGACGCAGCTCCTTGCCATCAGCGGCCAGCGACTGCCCCGGCGGTGCCGGGCCTCGCACCTGGGCCTGCCAGTCCAGCAACGCCGCTTCCACCCGGAGCGGATCAACCGCCTGCAACACCCGCCCGAAAGTGGCTTTGCTGGGAGAAGGATAGCGACCGGTCTTGGGATCGCGCCGCACCCCCAAGGCACGCAACTGCGCCTGGGTAAAACGCCGCGCAAATGCCTTCAGGTCCCGGTGGCCGCGCGGAGCGCCGCAGAGATGGGCGCAGGCCACCATGGCCAGCGCGCCGCTCAATGGATAGCTTTCCACCCGTCCGCGAAAGTCCGGCACCGAGGCAAAATGATCGCGCAACGAGCGCAGTTCTCCCGTGCGCATCATCGGCGGCGGCGGAACCTTGCTTTCCACCACCACCGCCATCGCCGCCGGCAGGTGGTCGGCGCACAAACTGCGTCGGGCGTTCTGCTTGAGTTCTTTGATAAAGAGCGCTTTGGGCCGGTCATGTTTGACATAGTAGTCCTGCTGGCAACGGCCATAGCCTTGGGTCGGTCCCAGTTCGGTCCAGCCGCTGGCTTTGTAGGCCGTGCCCCGAAACAACTGCGTGTCAACAAAGCTCTCTGCCAGCCACACCGGATGACCGTAGCGCGCCTGCCAGTCCCGCGGCAACCGCCCCAAACACAGACCCATGACCCGCGTCGCCAGGTTGGGATAGTGACACTGCGGCAGAACCAAAAAACGCGCATTGTTCGTGACCAAGCCCAACCGCTTGCGCCGCTGCGCTTCCGTCCAGCCAATCCATTTCTCCCGATGACGCAAATGTTTGGCCGCTGCACAAAAGACCAACAAGGCCAGCCACTGGCCGCGCCAGGCGGCCACATAATAGAGCCGCTCGCCCACCGGCTTGATCCCTCCAAGATAATGATGCCGTCGCAGCAACGACTGAAATCGCGGCAACTCGTCCAGGTTGACCAACTCAACTTGGAGTTCCTCCAACACGACTTGTTCGCTGGCTTGCGGCATGCGAGTAGGTTTCGACATGTCCACAGGTTAAAAAAGTTTCAAACCGGTGTCCAGTCCAAAGTGAATAACCTCCTGTCTTTAGGCAACTTCCACTTCCTCATGAGCCAGCCGTGGCCGCAACGGCTACGGCGCGGCAAGCCTGCCTCCAGCCAGGCGACTACAGGGGGAGGCTTTAACCACGGATGGACAGGAACAGGAACAAGATGGGTGGATTGACTGCTTCGATTTGCAGGTCTCTTGTTAATGAACAATCGCTTGAGCCGCTCTTTGTTTTTGGAGAAGGGCTTTGTCGAGGTTTTTCCGGGCCGCCGCGTAGCCGGGGTTGATGGCCAATGCCTTTTGGTAACAGGCGATTGCTTCGTCCACTTTTCCCCTTTGCAGAAGAGCGAGGCCGAGGTGGTTGTCCGCTTCCGCATAGTCGGGCTTGAGTTGCAGGGCTTTTTGGAACTCCATCATCGCCTGGTCCACTCTTCTCATTTGCAGAAGAAGGGTGCCGAAGTTGCAGTGCGCTTCCGCATAGTCGGGCTTGAGTTGCAGCGCCCTTTGGTAATCCCGCTCTGCGCCGTCCAAGTCCCCATTGGCATTCTCCGCATTGCCGCGATTGTAGTAATCAACTGCCCGGTCAGAACAGGAGGTGGTGGCCATGATCAGAAGCATGGCCATGAGCAGGAGGCGCATAACGGCGTGGTTCATATTTTTCGTTCCCAGATCAATTTACAGAGCTGCCTGTGCGCTGTAAACAAAATCAAGGCGATTCGCCGCATCCTTGCAGGTTCTTGAATCGACAAGTTGCTTCTCCGGCCATATCCTTTTGACATGAATGATTTCTTTTCCGCAAAAGGGCTGGCCGTGCTCGCGGGAGCTGCCCTGGCAATCTCCACGCGGACGGCGGACGCGAAATTAACCATTGGCGACCCGGCGCCTCGACTCCAGGTCGGCAAGTGGATTCAAGGGGACCCTGTGCAACAATTCGATTCCAGCCACGTCTATATCGTCGAATTCTGGGCGACCTGGTGCGGGCCTTGCATCGCGTCCATCCCCCATCTCAATGAGCTGGCCCAAAAGTTCAAGGACAAAGGACTCATTGTCATTGGACAAAACGTCTGGGACACGGATGACGCCGTTCCGGCATTCGTGAAAAAGATGGGCGACAAGATGACGTATCGTGTCGCGCTCGACGATAAGAGGCAGGACGCTGAGGGCTTTATGGCAGCCCACTGGTGGAAACGGCACACCGACAATCACGGCATTCCCAACGCCGTTATCATCAACAAGGCGGGACGCATCGCATGGATTGGGCATCCGATGGGATTGAATGAAAAACTGATCGAGGACGTGCTGGCGGACAAGTTCGATGTTGCGAAATTCGCCGTCGAATACGAAAAGCAGCAACAAGACGATAAAAAATTGCAGGACGCCCAAAACAAAATGTTCTCGGCCATCAAGGAAAAGAAATGGTCCGAGGCGTCATCCGCGCTCGATGAGCTATTAACCGCGTTTCCAAACTTCCAAACCAGTTTTACTGCAACGCGTTTTCAGATTCTTCTGGGCCAAAAAAAATTCGCCGAAGCCTGGAGTTTTGCCGAAACGTACAGCGATGCGCATGCCACGAATGCCTGGCTGCAAAACGCCCTTGCCTGGGACATCGTCGCGCCCGAAACGTTGGAGCAGCGCAATCTCGATCTTGCCGATAAACTGGCCGGACGCGCCAATCAAGCCGCCCACGGCAGGGACGCCAATATTCTTGACACGCTGGCGCGCGTGCAGTTTATGAGCGGAAAGAAGAAAGAGGCCATTGAGACCGAGCAAAAAGCCCTGGAGGCGGCGCCGGATGAGCAGAAGATGTCTTTCCAGAAAACTTTAACCAGTTATCAGCAAGATAAATTGCCGGAAATTAAAGAATAGTGAGAAAAGGCGCTCCTGGCATTGCCGCAACGGTGGATGAAAGGGCGGCGGAAGGGCATTCTATCAGCATGGCGCGAAAGCATCGGCGTTCAGCACGAAGCAGCAAACATGAAAAAAACATACGTTCACGGCTACGATCATCGGGAAAACATGCGTCTGCAGGACCAAGCCTCCACCCTGGTCGAGTTATTGCACTCCGACACCTCCTATCCGGCCGGAAGCCGCGTTCTGGAAGCGGGTTGCGGCGTTGGCGCACAAACCGCCACCCTGGCCAGGAACAGCCCGAATGCCGTGTTTACTTCTGTCGATATATCCGGGGCCTCTGTCACTGAAGCCAGGAGAAAAGCAGCGGCGGCAGGCTTGACCAATGTTCAATTTGAACAAGCGGATATTTTCAATTTGCCCTATGGGCCGGATTCATTCGACCACATTTTCGTCTGTTTCGTCCTGGAACATCTCTCACGACCCGTCGAGGCGCTGCATACACTGAAAAACCATTTGAGGCAAGGCGGCACGATCACGGTCATCGAAGGGGACCACGGCTCCGCCTATTTTCATCCTGACAGCGAAGCAGCACGCCAGGCGATTCAGTGCCAGGTTGAACTGCAGCGGCGGGCCGGCGGCAACGCCTTGGTAGGGAGAGAGCTTTATCCGTTGTTGCGCCAGGCAGGCTATCGCTCAATCCGCGTGTCTCCTCGAATGGTCTATGTCGATTCCAGCAGACCTGAACTGGTTGAAGGGTTTACGAAGAAGACATTCACGGCCATGATCGAGGGCGTCCGTGAATCGGCGCTCAAGGCAGGAATAGTTGAACAAGGTGTTTTTGAAAAGGGAATCAGGGACTTGTACCGAACGACCGAGTCGGATGGAGTGTTCTGTTATACATTTTTTAAGGCCGTTGGAAACCAATCCATTTAACCATTCCAAGGATGAAGAGGGCGACGACGCCAATCGCCACCACCCACCAAAACCATTTCACGCCATAGGGAAGCGCCTTCTTTTTGCCGAACTCGCGCTCCACAAATTCGTCGTATTCGAATGATTCATCCGGCAGATTGAGACTGCTGGCGTAAGCCTCTTCGGACCAGCCGGTTTTTTCGTCGGCACCGCACTCCGGGCAGGCTTTGGCGCCCCGGGGAACGTCCGCGCCGCAGTTTGGGCAAGTTTCTGGCGTCATGTCTGGCTCACACTTCTTTCAAGGTCTTTTCAGTCCCAGCACCAGCAAAACCAAATCGATCACGAACAAAAGGACGATGGTCACTTCCAGCGTCAGCATCCAGCGGTTGGTCCGATCCTGGCTGAGAAGCTGATAAAGATTGTCCAAGGTCTCGAGCTTCTCATCAATCGTCCGATGCCAGTCGCCCAGATGAAAACGGGCGGATATGTTTTCGTAAATGCGGGCCAGATGCCAGTCGCCAAAAAACTTTGTGATGTTGGACAGCTCGTCGCTGAAATGGGCCAGGTCGATGCGGATTTCCCGCAGCTCCCGCATCACGTCCCCGCTGCGCCGCGGGCGCTGGTTCAAGTCGCGGTAGGACCGCTCCAGGGCGTTGTCCAGGATGCGGTCGTAGGCTTCCAGTTCCGCCAGTTGCAGGTTGGCCAATTCCAGCACAAAAAGGATTTCGTCCACCTGGCCCGGCTCCTGCACAATCAACGCCGCGTCCCAGTCCAGCACGGCCAGGTCGTTTTCGTAGTAGCTCAAATAGCGCCCGGTTGATTCGTCGGCCTCCTGACGCGAAAGTTGGTTGACGTCCGGCTCCTGGGTCAACAACGCCGCCACTTCGCGGCGATGCTGCTGGAGCCAGTCCTCGGCGCTTAACGGCTTGCCGTCCTCCGCGCTGAGCGGGGCATCAATGCAAAACACCGTGTAGGCTTCCTCCTCCGCCAACTGCGGGACCGGTTTCAAAAAATAGCGGGCCAGCTCGCGGCGCGCTTCCTCGGCCAGTTGCCGCACCTCCGCGCTCAGGACGCCGTTGGAAAATTCCAAGTCGTGAAAGGCCACCAAATCCCCGATGGCCTGCACCTCGAAAGGGACGGAGATCGTAATGCTGATGGCGCCCACCGGCAGAAACTTCAAGGTGCGCTCCACCCGCACCGGGCCGTTCGGACCGATGCGCTCCATGGGCGGCAGGCGGACCATTTGCGGCTTGTTGAAAAAGAGGTGGCGCGGATTGCGTTTGCTGGCATCCACCGAAAACTCCGCCACCGTCTGGCCCAGCAGTTGAGGGACCGGCTCCCGCAACATGTCGTAGGCGACATCGAACGCGTAAAGGTAAATGGCGCGTCCGACGTAACGAGTCACGCCGCGTGAAGGTTCGGCCAGCTTTCGGGGTTCCAAAATGGGCAATGCCATGCTGTAAAATACACTATTGGCAAAGGATTGTCCATTTGCCCAAAAATCGCCCCGCTACTTTTTCAGGTCGTCAAAGTAATCCCGCACGGCGCCTTGATAGGCGCGCGGCACCTGGTCCTGATTGAGGGCGCTTTGGGCGTCGTTTTGCGCGGCGGAAACGGCTTCCTGGTAGCCCACCGCGCTCTGGCCCTTGATGCTGACGCCTTTGAGCGTGATGGCGGGCATGGGGCTGCCGCGAGCGATTTTTCCATGCACTTTTGTTGCGGCCAAATTGTCGGCCAAATGCGGGTCGCCGCGATCAGTCAAGCCTCGCGGGTCCCTGTCGGGGCGGTTGACGCCGGAGTTGTCCCACAACTCGCCCATCTCCGGATACAATTGCGAATCATCATCCGTCCAGGCGCCGACGCCGCCGCCACCGGGCCGTTTGCCGAGGCCCAGACAGTGCGGACACTCGCCCCAGGCGCGATGGGTCGCCAGGGCAATTTCGGCTTTGTTGACAGCGTCGAGCGAGTCCTGCAATTCTTTGGCATCCGCCATTTCCGCGGTGATTTTTTCAAGTTCCCTGGAGGCATCGGCCAGCGATTGCGCGGAGCCGGATGTGTCGCCGCCTTTCATCTGTTGGGCCGCTTGTTTGAGGAAATCGGCGGCTTTGCCGTAGGGAGCGGCTGGATCCACGCCGCGTGAAACTTCATCCAGCATTTTCTTCAACTGGCCGGAAGTCAAATTGCCCGATTTCAATTGGTCAATCATTTTTTGCAGGGTTTGCCGGGCGGCATCGGCCTGGCCGAATTTTAGTTGCTCGGGCAAATCCCTGCCCAACTTCTCCGATTGCTGCTGGAGTTGCTGCAAGGTTTTGGCCATCTGTTGCAGCTTTTCGAGGTCGGTGGTGGCCGCATCCATGTCATGCTGGAAATCGTCCGTTTTATTGGCTTTGAGCGCGGCGATGGCGTCGTTGAGATTGGGCAGCGGCTGGCCCAAGGCGGCGGCCTGTTGGGCGAGATCGGCCAAATTCTGCGCCATTTTCTGCCGGGCGGCGGCGGCGGCGGCGGGTGAATTGTCCTTGGGCAACCCGGCCAGGGCCTTTTGCAGCTTTTGCAAATCATCGGCCAGCTTGTCGAGCGCGGCGGGATTCCCGCCCGATTTTTCCAGTGATTTTTGCAGGGCGTCCAGTTGCTTTTGCTCCGCCAGGCTGGCGCTGTTTTTACCGGAAGGAATTTCCCGGGCTTCGCGCTCCATCGCTTTGAACTCGGGATTTTTTTGCCCCAACTCTTTGAGTTGCGACTTTAGCTTTTCAGCGACATTGGCCAAATCTTTGAGGGCATCGTTCCGTGTCAGCGGATTCTTATCCAGACGCAGTCCAAGCTCTTGGACTGTTTCGATCGCCTTGTGCGTCGCTTCCAGAACAGGCGGACGCTGTTCGAGACTGCGACGGGTGACTTCGACAATTCTTTTGCCGGCATCTTTGATGGCCGCGGCGTCCTGTTTCCTTGCCAGGTAATCTTTGCTGCGATATTCCGGCATCAATCCCAGGCTTGCGCCCAGCGCCAGGGCCAAAAGCGCCCACCGGGTGGTGCCTGGCAGATGATAAGGAAAAATTTTTCGCGGATCGAGTTTGGCGGCAAAGCGGGCCGCGTCGGCCACGAGCAAGTCGCGCCAATTCTCATTGCCGCCAGCGCCGGCCATTTCGAGGGCGGTGCTCATGCGTTCCTGCAATCGTTGCCGGTCATCGAGGCAGCGGGCCGTTTGCAGCAAACTCGCCTTATGGAACCAGCCGCGGAGAAAACCGGCCGCCACGCAGAGCAAGGCCAACCCGGCGGCCCCGATCAATATTGAAGAGGGAATCGGCGCGAGTTTATAAGTGCCCAAGGCGGCCAGCCAGATCACGGCCCCGATGAACAGCCCCTGCCACAAGCCGTTCCAGGCACGTTGCAAACGCCGGCGCCGGGCGGCGCGGCCCAGGACATTTTGAATGGCTTCCAAATCGCTCATGCCACTAACTACTATGCAACGGCAACGCCCCTTTGGCGAGGCAAAAGGACAGTTGATTCTTGTGAGTAAGCGGCTCAACATATTGACAAATACTTCGATGAAAACATGCTCATATTGCGGCGCCAAATATCCTGACGACACGCCTGAGTGTCCGATTGACCACACACAGATTTCTGCCAGGCCAGCAGCATCCGCGCCCGATTCGCCTCCAACATCGGACTCGCCGCGAGCTGCATTCGAGTTCAGCCCGCTCACGCCAGAACAGAGGCAGCAGGACTTGGTGACTTTGGTCACCTGTGGAACGTTGGTCTCGGCAGACATGGTTGTCTGCAAGCTTCGCGCTGCCGGGATTGCGGCGTTTATTCCCGACGAGTTTCTGATGCAGACAATCGGGTTCAACGTGAACACGTTTGGGTATGTCCGGGTCCAGGTTGCTCCCAAAGACCATGACGCAGCCAAAGCCGTTCTCTCCCATTGATTTTTTACAAGGACAAAATGCCAAACCGTCCATCTGTAAAGTAAAGGGGTCCCACATTGGCCGAGTTTATGATAGCCAGCGAGCTAATGAGCGAAGAGTCGAGGCGATTCGGCATCGCATGGGTTCTCTTATGTGTTGCTGTGGCGCTGCACGTGGCCGATGAGGCGGCGACGGACTTCTTGTCCGTGTACAATCCAACAGTCCAAGCCATTCGCAAGCGGTTTCCTTTCTTGCCGTTCCCGGTTTTCACGTTCCGGGCATGGCTGACTCGCTTGTGCGTTGCCATTTTTTTGGCTCTCTGTCTGTCACCGATGGCATTCCGGGGGAGTCGCTTTATGATATGGCTTGCGTATCCGTTCGCCATTTTGATGTTTGCAAATGGTCTCGTACATATTGGAGGGTCAGTGTACCGCAAACGTTTGATGCCCGGCGTTTACTCTTCCCCCATCCTGTTGTTCGCCTCCGCATATCTGCTCATTTGCGCGGAGGCGATGAGGCACATGCCGCCTGCGGCAAAATGAAGTTTTTTTGGCTCGCCTCCCGGCCTCCACTTCATCATCATTCATTCCATTGTTAAAATCCAGCCATGAAATTTGGACATTTCGACGACAGCAAACGGGAATACGTCATCACCCAACCCAACACCCCGCTGCCGTGGATCAATTATCTCGGCTGCGAAGCGTATTTCGGACTGATCTCCAACACCGCCGGCGGTTATTCCTTCTATCGTGACGCCCGCCTGCGCCGCCTGACGCGCTATCGCTACAACAACGCCCCGTTTGATTTCGGCGGGCGCTACCTCTATCTCCGCGACAATGACAACGGCGAATTCTGGTCGCCCTCGTGGCAGCCCACGCGCACCCAGCTCGACAAATACGAATGCCGCCACGGCATGGGCTATACCATCATTGGCTCCAGCCACCGCAAGATCGAGGCGCAAACGTGCTACTTCGTGCCGATGGGCGAAACATTGGAGGTTTGGAAATTCTCAGTGACCAATCGCCGCAGGCACCCGGCGAAGCTTTCCATCTTTTCCAGCATCGAATTCTGCCTGTGGGACGCGCAGGATGACGCCACCAATTTCCAGCGCAACTTCAGCACCGGCCAGGTGGAGATTGTGGACGGGGTCATCTATCACAAGACCGAGTATCGCGAGCGCCGCAATCATTTCGCCTACTTCGCCTGCTCGGAGAAACTGGCCGGGTTCGACACCCAACGCGACACGTTCCTGGGCGCTTGCCGCAGTTGGGACAACCCGGCGGCGGTGGAGCGTGGGAAATCTTTCAATTCCGTCGCGCACGGCTGGTCGCCGCACGGTTCCCACCATGTCAAGGTGAATTTGAAGCCCGGCGAAACGAAGGAAATCATTTTCGTCCTCGGCTACCACGAAAATCCCGCGGACCAAAAATTCGACCCCCCGGATTCCCAGACCATCAACAAGCGGACCGTCAAACCCGTCATCGCCAAATATCTCGACGGCAAGAACATCGCGGCGGCCTTCGAAGGACTGCGCCGGTATTGGGACGGCTTGCTCGGCGCTTATCAGGTGGATTCGCCCGACCTCCATGCCAATCGCATGGTCAACATCTGGAACGCCTGCCAGTGCATGGCCACCTTCAACATGTCGCGCTCGGCGTCGTTCTTCGAATCCGGCATCGGACGCGGCCTCGGTTTCCGTGATTCGAACCAGGACCTGCTCGGTTTTGTCCAGATGGTGCCGGCCCGGGCGCGCGAACGCATCCTTGACATCGCCGCGACCCAACTGGCCAGCGGCGGCGCGTTTCACCAATATCAACCGCTGACCAAACGCGGGAACAACGACATCGGCAGCGGGTTCAACGATGATCCGCATTGGCTCACGCTGGGCGTGGCCGCCTACCTCAAGGAAACCGGCGACTGGAGCATCCTCGACGAGCCGGTGCAGTTCGAGAACGAACCCGGTTCCGAACGGCCGCTCTACGAACACCTGCGGCGCAGTTACAATTACACCCTCGAACGCCCCGGCCCGCACGGCCTGCCGCTGATTGGCCGCGCCGACTGGAACGATTGCCTGAACCTCAACTGCTTCTCCGACACGCCCGGCCAATCCTTCCAGACCACCACCAACAAGGAGGGCAAAACCGCCGAGTCCGTCTTCATCGCCGGCCTGTTTGTGCTGGCGGCGAAGGAACTGGCCGCGATGGCGCGGAAACGCCAATTGAACGACGAGGCCGAACGCTATCTGGCTGAAGCCGCCAAAATGGAGAAGGTCATCCACCAGCATGGCTGGGACGGCAAATGGTTCGTGCGCGCCTACGATGATTTCGGCAAACCCATAGGCTCGAAGGTCTGCAAGGAAGGAAAAATTTTCATCGAATCGCAAGGCATGTGCATCATGGCCGGCATCGGTCTGAAGGACGGCAAAGCCAAACTCGCGCTCGAATCGGTGAACAAACATCTGGCCACCAGGCACGGCATCGTCCTTTTGCAGCCTGCATTCACAAAGTATTACATTGAGTTGGGCGAAATTTCCTCCTACCCGCCGGGTTACAAGGAAAACGCCGGCATTTTCTGCCATAACAACCCGTGGATCATCATTGCCGAAACCATGGTCGGCAACGGCAACCGCGCCTTCGATTACTATACGCGCATCAATCCGTCCGCGCGAGAGAACATCGGCCAGTTGCACCGCTGCGAGCCTTATGTCTTCGCGCAAATGATTGCGGGCAGGGACGCGCCCACGCACGGCGAAGCCAAGAACTCCTGGCTCACCGGCACTGCCGCGTGGACTTACTTCGCCGTCACGCAATGGATTTTTGGCATTCGCAGCGATTACGACGGTTTGCTGATTGATCCTTGCATTCCGGCAAATTGGAAAGGATTCAAAGTGAACCGCATTTTTCGCGGTGATACATTTGACATCGAAGTGCGGAATCCGAAAGGCGTCATGAAGGGCGTGCGTCGCATGGTTATGGACGGTGTCGAAATCCCGGATCAGTTGCTTCGTCCGAAGGGTGACGGGCGGAAGCATAACATCCTGGTGGAAATGGGATACCCCACTGGAGAAGAGTAATCGCCTTCCTGGCAAGATTGGAATTAAGGAGGATATTGCCACCAGAGCCCCTCAGGAGCCTTAAGGGAACTCCTGAGAATAGATTCATTGTAGGAGGCACGCGCCAGACTTCACTCCCGAGGCCGAGTTTGTACAAAGTCAGCCCCGCCATTGGCAGATGATCCACCGGCTGTCTGGCGGCGACGAGGTCGGCCACGCGCGGATCGATTTGGAGGAAGTCAAAGAACGATGCTCCCGCATTTCTTGCGGATTGGAATGCCTCCCAGTACACCACCTTGGAAGGATGGAGTTCGGGATAATCCCCCGACCATCCGATGTGCCACGCTGAAACCCACTGCCCCACCCTGACTGTAATCAACGCGCATACCGGTTTATTTCGGACCTCGCCTATGAACATTTGAATCGACCCGCCGGGGGAAAAGATGTCCCACAGCTTTTCGACGAACTTCTGGTTCGGAACGTTCGGACTCACCCCACGTCTGACGCAGAGAGCCACCATGAGGCTCCAAAACAGCCCGATGTCTTCCTTCGTTCCCAGTCTGACTAATACACCTCCGTGCCGGCCACGTCTGATATTTCTATGAGCGTTGCGATTCATTCTCGCGAAAACCGTTTCCAAGTCAGGACTCAAATCAACCACTCCGCTCGCCTGCGTAATTCCGGTTGGAGGAAGAAACTCGGGATGGGTTCCAAAGCCTTCGGCTTTCAGTTGTTCAGCCAATGAGAACGCTTTGTACGGGGGAACAACCACCATGCAGGAGAGCCGCTGCCTGGCCGCGTATGCCTTGATGGCTTGTGCCACCAGCCTTTGGCAATCAATGCTTTCGGGGTAAACCAGCGGGCCCCGGAATACATAAGCGATGGAACCAGCGTACCGAACGCGGCGCGTCAGAATCTGTGCTCCTCCGCAAATGGAGTCTCCAAGCCTCACAATGGCGCGTGAGGCTTTCCAGCCGGCGTTGGTTTTGACTTTGCCCCAGAGGCTGGTTTGCTCAAAGTGCGGTACCGCGCATTTCAAGACAAACGCATCCCATTCCGGCGAGAGTTCCTGTTCGTCATGGGCGATCCGAACGGTTGCCGGTTCTGGTTGGACTCTCGAATACGCGCAGATGTCAATTGTCACTTTTTCGAAACTTCGTCTTTTCTCCTGGCTCCGCGCAGGTTCACAGCGTGCCTCCAATTGCCCATCTCCAGGTGTTGGGCGCGCCATTTCAGGCTCATCGTCGTTTCCTTTCCCAGCCGCGCCTTCTGCGCATCCACTTTGTAAAAGGGATTCTTGACATGCCGGCATTTTGTTTGTCGGGATCCGTGTGTCCTCGATGATTCCCACCAATTTCATGCGGTCTTTCGGTCGAAAAACTCGCAACAAGGACATGACCAGCGGGTTTACGCGAAGGACGGCCGGCATCTGTACGAGGCTGCAACCTCTGCCCAAATAAAAATCATCGACCCCGCGCGCCGCCCTGTATTTATACATCCCGATAAATATTTGCCTTGCTTGCCGTCCCGAGGCGACAGATTGGCGAAGCGAATGGAGCAGCAGGCTGCTCACGTTCAGGCGCAGTGCCTCCGCACTGTAAAAAAGCGTTGAATAGAGAACAGTGTCATCGACCAATTGCGAGATGGAGACGGCTTCCAGCCGTTCGTTTCTGCAGGCGCCCAGAATGAGGAGTTTCTTAAAGCGAAACAGCGATTCAGCCCAGCGCGAAAACTCAGACTGCTTCAGGCGTTCCTTCTTGTAGGTGTATTCGGTGCGCTGATAGAACGAGACATAGATTGGATGGGCCTTCTCTTTAAACTCGTCCACATCCGTAATCTCCCGGATCGCAAAGACTTTTGCGGCGGACCTGATTTGTCGCCTGTCCGGGGCGTCCAATGCCGCCGGTGAATAAGTTTCCGCATTCTGGAACAGCAGAACGTTGAGAAACGAATTTGCAGGACAACCCTGTGGCACCGCGAACTGCCACCCCCCAAAATGCGAACGCAGCGGCGGAATAGCCGCCGCCGGCTGGCACACTCGAAACGGGAGGAGAGGGCGGAAGAAGAAAGGGCGAACCTGTCTCCAGTAAATATCATTCACCTTAACAATCTGTCCCCCTTGGTTTCGCTCAAAGTTGGCGAATTCAGCCACAGTGGCCTTTTGCCAGCGAAAACGGGACAAATCATCGTTTTCAGCAAGGTTCATAAGAAAGGCGCGAGGATGGAGAATTGCCAACAGTGGCAGGAGAATTTGCGGCGGCGGTGTATTCGTTAAACAAAGGCGAAAAGCCATCTGCCAAAGGCACACCCCACAGAGCGGTCAATCTTTTTGCAGTCATGGTTTTTGCAGTCATCCATTTGCATGATATGGTAGTGGAAAAAACGAAGCCCGTCAAGCGGAACATTGCGCCGGAAATTGCGCGACCTTCTCATGCCTTTCTAAACATTATCAACGCAAACAACTTGTAAGCGGAGCGGAAAAACGGGTTCGGGAAAAAGACGAGCGCCTCCGGCAGCAACCGGGGCTGGCCGCCAAAACGGAGATGGAAAAAATCACGGCTGGCTTGCTGTTGCTCCGTCAACGGCGTCCCCTTGATCAGTGCGTGAGCGGTGAGTTTATCCAACCCGGCAAAATCAAAAAATTTATGGCCGCCGGCATGGGCCCAGCGGATCGCGTCGTAGTACAACAATTCATTAGGCCGGAATTCCCCGGCGGAGCCGTTCCACCCTTTTTTCCAAATGGTGGCGGTTTCGCCGAACGAAAGACAGAGCGCTCCGGCCACGGTCTCCCCTTTGCATACGGCAAAGGTGAGCCTGAGGGAACGGCCCGGCTCGGCTGCGTCCCAAAGTTCATGTAAAGCGGCAACACTGCCAGGATTCGGTTTGACACCCTGCCGCCGGCATGTGGCCGCCATCAGTTCAAAAAAGACGCCCATGTCCTTTCTGTCCCCTTCATGAACAGCCGTGCCACGCCGGAGCGCCTGACGCAGGGTGGTGCGGGTATATTTGGATATTCGTTTGTCGATAGATTCGAGTGTGCCCGTTATGTCCAGCACCAGGGTGGATGCGATGACTCGCCTGAGGACATTTGGCAGAAAGCAGTCTCGCGGCAGCCTGGCGGGCATGATTTTGCTCAGATCGGGCGGCTGAACAATCACAGCCGAAAGTTTCCCGGCTTTCACCGCGGACCGCAGAACATCCACAAGAAACTCTGAGAGCAAAGGATGCTCGGGATGCGCCACCGGCCCCTTGCTGATGTAACCGATGCGCCAGAACCGGGCCTTCCGCCATAACAACTGGAATCCGCCGACAATTCGATTGCCCTGAACCACCTTGACCCGAATGGGTTTCCAGCCTTGGATCCGCTTGGCACGCGCCCAGAGGCTCGATTGCTGGAATTGCCCCAGAGAAGTGCCGCGCAGGAAATCATCCCAAGCAGGGTCGTCCCTCTGCTCCGACAACCAGGCGACCATCTCCTGTCCATCAATGCGGATGGCCCCGATCTGGACACAATGGCTTTCCGCCGCGCAGGTGTCAGCCTTCACTATTGACACAGATTTGGCATCGTCGTCTTTCATGCAACAGAAGTGTCAATGGCGGGGGACGCCTGCGCGGGGGCGCAGTGCGGGGAGATGCAGCAGAAGGGCGGCGGCAAGCACGATCCCGGAGTAGCGATGCGTCAAGTAGAGTGCGCGTTGTCCATCGGTTCCAAACAGCGGAGTCATGGGCAGGACTCCCGAGAGTATGACAACAAGGCCGCAGACAAGTATGATCCACAGCAACACTTTGGCCGCCACGCCAAGACGCGGTTTGGAACCCTTGCGGCAGAGATCGGCCCAGGTTAACGCCACGGCGGCAAGCGCGGCGGCGAAGACGGGCGCGGCTGCCATGTGAGCCATCAGCACCCAATGCGTCATGGGCGGCCTGCCCAGGGCGAAAACGCCGATGCCGCTCGCCGCCAGGACAGCGGCGCCAAGCCACAGCGCGGTGTAAGAGAGTTTTGCGGCGGAGTTCATGGTTGGGGATTTTTGGTCGAAATTGCGGCGGTGATTGCGCTGACGCCGCGCAGCGCATAATGCGCGAGCACCACCAGCACCACAAAGGCAGCGCCGAAGACGATGCATTTGAGCCAGGGGCGGAATTTGAAGCAGAAGGCAAAGGCTTCGATCCATGTTTTGTCTTCGCCGCGCAATTCCCACATTTCCTTGTTCAACCCTTTGGCCGGCTCGACGGGGCCGCGCGCCAGCACTGTGCCAAGGAACGTGGGCGAGTCGCTGGCGTGGCAGTCGGCGCAGCCTTTGGCGCCCAGAGCCTGGCGGGCGGGGCGGACATCATGGGCCAATGCCCAGGAGTAAGGCGCGGCGGCGGCGCTCTCCTCCGCAACGAGCTTTCCCTTGTCCAAGCGATACATCTTGCCGGCGGCGAGGAAGACGGCTTCGCTTGAATTGTCCGCCAGCGATTCCAGGGCATGTTGAATTTGTTGATCGGTGAGGGGTTTGGTGTTGTATGGATCGCGCAGAGCCTCTTCGGTTTTCTGTTTCGGGAGGCCGGCGGATTTGGCCGCTTCCGCAGGCAAAAGCGGCGTGAGCTTTCCACCTTTAAGGCGCGCCCAATAGCTTGGCCAGACCATTTTGCAGGGAGCGATCCTGCCATCGGTGTCGTAGAGAAAAACCGGCTGGACGATGATGGGCGCGGTGTTTTTTCCGCGCACGGGCGACAGCAGGCCCAGCTTGTGCGCCAGGGAAGTCTGAACGATCTCCGGCAGCGGCCCGGGCAACGGCCCGGAGTGGCAGGCGGTGCAGGTGAGTTTCTCAAAATGGACCGGCGGCAGTCCCTTGTGGATCGGCCGGGGCGAGCCAAAGCGTCCGCTGGCGTGGCATCCGCTGCATGTGAGCGTGTCAATCATTCCCAATTCGGCGCCGAGCTGGCGCCGGGCGAGTTGGCGGGCGTCATCGCCGCTGATGGCGGCGTCATCGCGCTGAATGATTTTGGCGCGGAGGTCGATGGTGGCGTCTGTTATGGTTCGGTCCCTGGCTTCGCCTTCGTAGCCGCGGACGATCATGTGATCGAGTCCGTTGCGGTGGCAGTCAACGCAGACCATCCCGGCGCGAAGATGAATGTCGAGGTCGGAATGCCAGCGGGCGTCGCCGGGGGCGGTTTGGCTGGTGTGGCAATAGTAGCAATTGGCCGAAGGCGGACGGCGCGTGACCTGGAACATGACGTTGGTATCGGCGTCAAATTTCGAGCGGTTATATTTGATGGAGGGCAGCGTGGCGGGGACGGATTCTCCGGGATGCCATTGATCGGCTATGCTGCCCGCATTGCTAAAACTGCCAAAGGTTCCGAGGCCGGCCGCGATGGTTGGCGTCCAGCGAAAGTTTTCACCTTGGAGCGCGGTGAAACGGGCTTCGTGATTGTAGGATCCGGTGGATTGATGACAAATCAAGCAATCGATTTCCATTGTGCCGGTGATTTGCATGCGGCCCATCCCGGGGTCGGCGGGATCGATGGTGTCGGGATCGCCCAGGCCGCCGCCGGGAAAATGACGCGCGAAATTGGTGAGAAAATCGAAATCACTCAGGCCCAGGTCAGATGGTTTGAACGTCCCGGGCCAACCGCGGTAAGAGAGGGGAATTTGCGTGTGTGTTGCCGGATCGGTCAGAATCCAAGGCTCGCCCGGCCGGCCTGGCTTGACGTTGCCGGCGGCCGCGTTGAAGTGCCAGCCCTGGTTGACGACGCCGTAGTCATGGCATTTGCCACACGTTTGCTCTGTGGAATACGGTGCGGCCTTTGAGTCCTGTGGCTTGCCGTCGTCGCTGAACAATGCCGGCGGCGAAATGACGTTTCCCTCTGCGTCGTGCAAGGGGATATTATGAAGATAGGGCGCGCGGCTCCCGGTTTTCAAGGCCTCCGCCCGCGCGCCAGCCACCCCGGCGAGAAGCGCAGCCAGCCAGAGCAGGCACTTTAAGTCCAAGGATTTGGCGGCTGGCAGCATCACTGTAAGTGCGACCTTTTTGGGATGTTCGGGGAATTTCCCGGCCACGGCAACGAAAATCGGCGGGAAACCCCACAAGAAGAGCCAAGCACGGATTGCGGGGCAAGGGGATCGTTCTTAATCTTAATCCCGCCCTTTCCCCCAACAGAAGCTTGGCAGTTGTAATGCAAGGTGAAGTGAGAGACCGCTCAAAAACCGGGAAAGGGTCCTCGGAATATAGTATGTTGCATTGTTCACTGTTCTTTCTCATTTCGCGGTTTTGTCTTTCGCCTTCGCTCCGCAAGGCGGAACTACGGCGCGACAAGTCCGCCTTCCGCGATCGCTTTCTGCAATTCGCGGTGGTCCACTTTGCCGGTGCCGAGTTTCGGAATGTCCCGCACGTATTTGATCTCCTTCGGCACGTAGAGGTTGCTCAATCCTTTGGCTTTGATCGCGGCGCGGATTTCGTCCAGTTGCAGTTTTGGCTCGTTGCAGACCGCGATCAGCGATTCGCCGCGGTCGGCGTCGGGCCGGGCCAGCACGGCGATTTGAAAGCGCAAGCCGTACTGCGGGAACGCGCCGTCCAGAGCTTCCTCCGCGGCGGCCAGGCTGACCATTTCACCGCTGACCTTGGCAAAGCGCTTGAGCCGGCCAAGGATGTGGAGAAAGCCGTCTTCGTCCACGCGCGCAATGTCGCCGGTGTCGTACCAACCGCCGCCGGCCAGGAATTTTTCATTGGCCTCGGCGTTCAAATAGCCGCGCATGATGTTGGGGCCGCGCACCCACAATCGCCCGCCCTCGGCGACGCCTTCCACCGGCTCGAACTTGTATTCGATTCCCGGCAGGAATCTTCCGGCGGAGCCGAAGCGCGGATTTAGCGGAGTATTGACGGTGATGCACGGGCTGCATTCGGTTGCGCCGTAAGCCTCCAAAACGCGCGCGCCAAATTGCCGCGCCCAGGTCTGGGCGGTCGTTTCCTGCAATTTTTCCGCGGCGGCGATGAGCAGGCGCAGCGCGCGGAAATCAAACGGATTGGCCTTGCGCGCGTAACCGTTCAGGAACGTGTTGGTGCCGAAAAACACGGTGCAATCCAAATCATAGATCAGCGTCGGAATCACGCGGTAATGGAGCGGCGAAGGATACAGGAAAACATAACAGCCGTGAATCAATGGCAGCGCCATGCCGATGACGCCAAAGCTGTGAAACAGCGGCATGGCGTTGAAGAGACGGTCCGCGTCATTCAAATCATACACGGCCAGCAATTGGCGGATGTTGGCCAGCAGGTTCGCGTGGGTCAGTTCCACCCCCTTGGGCATGCCTTCCGAGCCGCTGGTGAAAAGGACCACCGCCACGTCGGATCGCGGCTTGGGGACAAGGCCCCGCGGATTCAAGGAGACGCGCAGCAGGGAGCGCCATTGCCGCCAGCGCGGGATTGTGGCGCGAACGTCCTCCAAATAAATGAACTCGATGCCCGCGTCCCGCATCGCCTGCACATTTAATTTTGCCCGCTCCAGAAATGTTTTGGAGGTGATAATATGTTTGACGGATGCCAGTTGGGCGCAGGCCAGCATGGTGGGAATGCCGGTGGAAAAGTTGAAAATCGTCGGGAACCTTTTCCGCCGCCCACAGGCTGAGGATCGTGACCGGCATGGCCAGCGAAGCGGGCAGCATCACGCCAATGCGCGCGTTGTTGTCACCGGGCCAGTGGCGGCGCCACTGGCCGGCCATCGCGTCGGCCCCGGCCAGCAAGCGCCGGTAAGTCAGCTTCCGGCGCGTCACATCTTCCAGCGCGACGACGCCGGGGAATTGCCGCGCCGTTTGCAGGATGGCCGCAAGGACATTTTTTGGCGTGGCGTCCAGCTCGATGTCGAATTGTTGCCTGACCATCGTGTCGTAGAGCCAGCGGGTGAGCTTTTGC
The DNA here is from genome assembly GCA_963825315.1 of uncultured Verrucomicrobiae bacterium. Classification (GTDB taxonomy): domain Bacteria; phylum Verrucomicrobiota; class Verrucomicrobiia; order Limisphaerales; family Palsa-1400; genus DASRLE01. The sequence continues at coordinate 498,667 of CAWGST010000001.1, forward strand.
CGCGCGCGCATCGTGCTCATGCCCGTCAATGCCGGCGGCGTCAGGACCCCGCTGAAATGGGCGGTGACACGCGGGAACCATTTTTTCCGGTTCGGATTGGGCGAGAAGGGGAGCCGGTTGGCGCCGCGCAAATAACAGGTGACAACTTTGGCGTTGGTTTTGAAAAGCAGAAAGCCCGTGCCATCATAGAGTTTCATCAGCGCGCCGGTGCGCGAAAGGCGGCCCTCGGGGAAAAGCACCAGTTTTCCGCCCGTTTGCAGATATTCCGCCATTCGTTTGACGGCGTAAGGCGAATCGGTGTCCACGGGAAAGGTAAAGCGGTTGATCATCAGGAGCCGATGCACCCAACTGACCTGCGCGCCCTGCTTGGAGGTGACAATCCGCCATTGACTGTCGAGGCAGGCCGTCAGGAACAGCCAATCGAACCAGGAGACGTGATTGGGCAGCAGCATGACAGGTCCCGGCGCGGCCAGCGCCGCCGTGTTATGCGCGCGGAACCCAAACAATAACCGCAAAATGAGGCGAAGAATTGTTTTCATTTGCCGGGAATTTTAAGCCAGACGAACCACGATGGCGAGCCATGCGCTGAGCGCAGCGGTGAGGCCGACCGATAAAAGAGCCAGCCACCGATCCGGCGGCATCCGCCCACGGTTTTGCAATTGCATTGGCGCGCTCATGATCGCGCCTTGTCCTGGAAAAGGGGCTGAATCGAGCACCCGCCCGTTTGGGTCGGCAAATTGCGAAATGCCCGAACTGCACAATCGAAACACCGGCACAGCATATTCTGCCGCGCGCATTGGGGCAATCCGGGCGTGGAGTTGGTGTTGGCGGACTCCCCAGTCCGCTACGTCCATCGTCGGGAAAATCAATCCTTGCGCGCCTTGGCGGATTAATTCGTCCGTCACACGCCTATAGCTCGCATCGTAACAAATGCCGAAACCCAATTCGCCCCATGGCGAATTCCACAGCCCCTGACCGGGAGCGGGCAGCCCATCCTTGAAAAACTGGATGGGGACGCATTTGGCCTGCCGAAAAACAATCTCGCCCTCGGGGTTGACCACGAATGCCGTGTTATAATACTGCGAGCCTGAGATGGGTTCCTCTCCGCCGGCCACGAGATATTTCCGATGTTTGCGGCACCACTTCTTGATAAGCTCTGGAATAGGGCCGTTGAAAGTATATTCACTGAGGACCAGCAGATCAGTGTCTGGAAACTTGTCGATGGCCTGATCCAACGCCAGTACCGCTTCAGCCGGCGACGGGAACTCGAGTTGTACACCAGTTACGCGAAAACTCGGCCGAGCGGAATTTTGTGGGGCAGGCGCCAAGACCGGATATAATAGCAGGAGGGCCGCCACAGTGCCCGCAAGGATTCTCCCGGACCAGCCGGGTGTCCGGACAACTCCCAAAAAAGCTGCGAGGGTCATTAGCACGAAACCGATCCCATAGACGCCGTAGCAGGCCCAATAATGCAGGCTGCTCGAATCGGAGAACACATAGCCGGCGCTCAGCCAGGAAAACCTGAGATAATTAAGCTCGCTGCGAAAATATTCCAAGCCGGTCCAGACAAAAGGCGTCGCACAGGCCCAACCGACGAGGCCGAAGCGCGCCACGCACGCTCTGCCCAGCAGCAGGAACAAGCCAAGCCAGAATGATAAAATCAGCCAAAGCGGAATCGCCCCGGCTTGGAAAATCTTCCAAAAAAAATTGAGTTGAGGGGCGTAGATGGCCAAACCGATTCCCAAGCCAATATAAAAAGCCCGGCGGCTGGTTTGGACATTTGCCAGTCGGAAGAGACAATAGAGAAAGACGACGATCAATATCTGGCAGTTCTCAATCGAATAGGCCAGATGAAATGAGAGAATCGCCGCCAGGGCAAACCATAGCGTGGTCCATGCGCTCAGATTTTTATTCAGGGGTTGCATTGTTCATTTGGGGTTTTGCCGGGAACCTTAAGCCAGACAACCACGATGGCGGCAAACGCAGCCAGCGCAAGGAAAAGTTCCGACGGGTTGAATCCCACTTTGACGTCGATGAAGGCCAAAAGACTGCCGCCCAGCATGGCCAGGTTTTCAAACCCGTTCTGTGTGGCGATGGTTTTGCCCAGTTTGTCCTTGTGCGACTCGGCTTGAAGCGCGGCGTTGAGCGGAATGAGAAACAAACCGGCAATCAGGCCCGTAAGAATCAGAACGGCCGGCGCCAAAATATTGGGACAATTCAATCCATGATCCATGAGCCATCCGATGCTTCCCAGCACCGCGATGCCGGCGGCCAACAGCCACCCATAACGCCGCGTCGCATGCAAATCGCCCACGGCATAAAGCTGCCCCGCCAGCACGCTGCCCAGCATGACGCCGACGCTCAGCCAGAGACCGAGCAGGCTGATCTGCAACATTGTTGTCAACTGCAAAACTTGCTGGCCCCAGGGCTGAAAATTCATTTTGAGGATCGCCCCGCAAATCCAGAACAACGCCGTGCCGACCAGGATGCGCGCCATTCTCTTTTGCGAAAACAACGCGGCCAGGTTGGAAAAAAATTGCCGGATGCTGCCCCGCAGCCGCACTTCCCGGTAGGAGGGTGTTCGAGACATGAGAAGGTTGAGGATAAGCGACAGCCCATAGACGCCAATGACCATGAGATAACAAAGGCGCAACGGATACAGCCCAAAGGCGGCCGAGCCGCCGATGTTGCCCGTCAAAATGGCAATGAGCGTCAGTAATTCCATCAACCCGTTGGCTTTGACCAGCCGCTCCGCCGGCAGGATTTCCGGCAGGATGCCATACTTGGCCGGCGAATAAACACAGGCTCCGATTCCGACCGTGAAATAGCCAATCCCCTGCCAGGCGGAGCCGAAAACCAGGCCAAGCGAGACCAGGCCGGTACCGGCCAATTTGATGAAATTTCCGCCGAGCAGCCAGCGGTTTTTGGAAAAGCGGTCATTCAGATAACCGGCCAGCGGCGCGAGCAGAACATAAGGCATGAACAACAGGCTGGTGTAATAGATATTGGCGACACTTTGCGCTTCCCCCGTGATGGTGCCGGCCTTGAACTGGTTCAGGAACGGCCCGAGGATGAGCATGAGGATGAGGTTATCGCCGAAGGCGCTCAAAAACTGGCTGGCCAGCAACAGCGGATAATTGCGCCGGTTATTCATGGATGAACTATGCCTATAGAAACCCATAACGCCAAATTGATAAAACTGCTGCCACTATTGATAATCTCAATGCCGGCAAAGATGCGCGATGGCAGCAGAGTTCATGTGGAAATCAAGTTTTTCCGTGCTGACACAGCTTCTGTATGGCAGAAATATGAAGGGGCAGAAAAATATCACCGGATCGCTCTCACGGGAGCACGATCTCGCCGCTGGCGTTTTTCAAGCCCCATCCGCCGCGCCAAAGACTGAGCTTCAGCGCACCGGCATCGCGGCAATAGACGACAGGCACAGGGTGTGTGGCCAGGCGCTGGCGCAGCCTGGCCGAGGCCCGCCGCGTAGCGGGTAATTCCGAATCAATGATGATAATCAGCTTCGGTTGAATCAGATGCAGGAGCGGTTCGGAGAGTGGCTCGTCTGTCGCCGGCAGGCCGGCCACGACAATGTCGGCGCGCAAATTTGGATGGTTCTCCACCAACGAGTCCTGGCCGCTTCGGCCGAGGGCGGAAAGCAGCAAGATCGAATGGCCGTTGATTTCCCGCCAAAAAACCAGCGCGTTGTCATCGGCGTCATCGAACCGGACGGACCGCTCCGGGTGCAGCACCGACCAGCCTCCGGCGTCGTCGCCCGACTGCAATGCCTGCCAGTGCGCGGTCTGTTTGATTTCATCAATGACATCGCGGTAAGCAGGAGAGCGGTCCCGCACCGAGTTGATAAAGACGCGGCCCGGCGAAAAATTAGTCAAAACCACTTTCGCTCCGCCACTGTCTTGCACATGCCCGACGGTCAGGGCGAAGGAGTCAAGAGTATTAACGCCCTGGGCGCGCAGAAACGGTTTGACGACGGACTCCGCCGCTGCCGCGTTGCCGCAATCGAACAACAAACTTTCCCTGGAACCGGCGTTGTCGGCAAAGATGGCCGAACCGCCATTGAGCGGAAGAAAGTGGAGGCGGGCTGTTTTATTTTCGGCGGCCCACTGCGCCAGCCAGCAGACGCTCAGGCCAAGGATCGCCACGGCAACCGCCCATTTGATTCTCGAACGAAATATCCAGCCGGTAAGGACCGAGAAGAGGACAAGATAATACAAAACAAAAGTGACGGGCGCCGGTGTTGAAACATTGAAGGCGCCGGGCGGCCATTGCGCGGCCCAACGGCTCAACTCGATGATGCAGTTCATGAAGAACCAGCTCGAATGATTGAACAGCACCGCCAGTCCGGGCAGCCAGGCCCCCGTCAAAAGGCTTCCGATACTGCTCATCAAAGCCAGCGCCGTGACCGGCACGACCAGGAAATTCGCGGGAACGCTAATGGGTGTGAAGAGGTGAAAGTAAGCCGCCGCCAGCGGCATGGATCCAAGCCACGCCGCCAGGGACAGGGCGAATGTATCAATGGCAAAACAAGCCGCCGCATGCAAAAGCGGCGGCCAGCGCGGTTTCAACGTTTCGGGCAGGAACGGGTCCTTTTGGAAAACCCAGGATCGAAACAGGTTTCGGACGAGCGGCAGAAGCACGGCAATGCAGAGGACGACCATGAACGAAAGTTGAAAGCCGGGCTGGAAAAGCTGGCCGGGGTCCCAGAGCAAAATAATGAACGCCGCCGCAAAAAGTGAATTGACAAGATCGGACGGCCGATGGCTGGCCCAGCCGACAATGACAATACTCATCATAATGGCGGCCCGAACCGCCGAGGCCGGCCAGCCGGTGAGGCCCGCGTAAAACCAAATGACAGGAATCACCAGGAGTCCGCAAAGCGCGCGGGGCAATCGCAGGGCGCGCAAAAGCCCGACCCCAATGCCGGCCAAAAGCCCGATGCGCAATCCATCCACCGCGAAGATGTGATACGTTCCCGCGCGCATAAACGGTTCCTCGACTGTTGCGGTCAGCGGCGCTTTCCAATCCAGCGCCAATGTCCAAATCAAGCGCAGCGGCGCGTCTTCCCGCCCCAAACCCAGGGCCAGGGTTTTTCTGGCCCAGGCGGAGAAGCGATCCGAGAGCGGCATCTTGCGGGAAGGGGTCCCGGAACGATGCTCCACGCATCCTCCGAGGCGGAGCGCAACTGGTAATAAATGGCGTCGTGCTGATAGTAGGAGCGGGCATCGAATAATCCATCAGCCCGCGGACCCGGCGGCGGGCCAAGCACGCCGACGACCTCCACGAATTGGCCGCTGAAGATGTTCGACGACAGAATGGCCGGCGCATAAGCAATGATTTTGCCAAACGCGGGCTGCCATCCGCGCGAGAGGCGAATTTGTTCGGCGTTAATGACGACGGAGGAATGCCAAAGCTCCCTGCCTTGCCGCTCGAAGATTCGCGGCATGGGCGAAGCGCGGAGAGCGCCCCGCACGACGACGGCCTCCGGCTCAGGGCCGGCCAACAAGCGCAAATCGTTGGGTGAAATGATCGCGGTGTGCCAGCTTAGATTGGTCCAACCAGCCAGCACCAGGAGCGACCTCAACAAATAAAGCCGCCCCCGACTCCAGAGCAGCGCCGCAAAGGCGCTCAGGAAGGACAACGCAAACAAGGCGGCGAGCGGGGGATGGAACCATTGCCCCACAAGAATGCCGCCAATATAGAGCAAAGCCACTGAACAAAGCGGCCGCTTCATACCTGTTTTGATTTTCGCATCCGAACGGCGCACCACGTCACCGCCAGTCCAAGTCCCGCGCCGCATGTATCCAAGAGCACATCGCGCACCGCCGCTTCACGGCCGGGAACGAAAACTTGATGCATTTCGTCGGTCGCCGCATACAAGGCCGCGAGCAAAAGAGCGAGGCGAAAGTGCCAGGCCGGGCGATGCAAGGCCAGGGCGGCGGCGGAATGGACGACGCGCCAGATGAAAAAACCCAGCATGGCATACTCAACGGCATGGGCGGTTTTCCGCACACAATGATGCACCAGTTCGATGGTTTGCCAGGACATGTGCGGATTTAACCACAACAAAAAAGGCACGACAAACCGGGAGGTATTCTCGGGTGAACCGAGCCAGGTGGAAGCGACAAAGATGACACCCATCCAGAGCAATAAAGGAAGCCAGTGTGTCATGAAGCGGCGCGACATCCGTGCCAAGGAACAATGAAGACCAGTCAAAAGCAACCGGAAAAATTCATTTGGAGAGTTCTTTTCTCGCTCGCGTGATTATCTTGGCAAGGTCAACATTCATTGCCTCGCTCATGCGCAAAACCGTCTCCAGCGTGGGATTTCTCATTCCTCGTTCGACGTATGCGATCATTTGCGGCGAGAGGCCGGATTCCTGCGCGACAAAGTATTTGGACAGTTTGCGCCGCATCCGCTCCTCTTGGAGGAGCGAAATTACTTTGAGGCACAGCGCTTGGGCTTTTCGCGTCACCCCTCATAATTACAAAAGAAAGACGCGGAGGGTGCATTTCACTATGGTGAAATATTCTTTCATTTTCTTCTTGCGCGTTTCCAGCGAAAGCGGTATTAATTTGTCTTATAAATTAGCCATTTGCCAATGAACACGCATTATCGAAACGACGATGAAAACAACATGGAGCAACAATCCTCGCTGGGGTCGAATTGACCATTTGGCGCAGATGGCGATTTTAGCGGGTCTGTTTTGGGCGCAGGGTATATGCGCCATGCCCCGTGCGCCATTGCCGCCCATGCCGGAACAGGCCCCTCTGTATTACGAAAGCTTTGATGAAGGCTACTTTGCCTGCCAGACAAACTCGGAACTCCTGATTCCCGGTTTGGGAACGCTGGAGGAAAGCTGGTCCGGCTACGCGCTTCAGCGATTGGGCGACGTTGTACCCTTCGTTGTTCCGGCAGTCGATCCTACGGGACACACCAACGTCAGTTGCGATACGGGCGGTGCATTCCGTTTCTGGATAAAGCCCTATTGGTCCAGCGAATCGGAAATGAACGGCACCGGTCCCGGCGCAACGGCCACAGTGCTTGAACTCGATGCCGTGAGCGGGGCTGAAAGCGCATTGGCATGGTCGCTTCAAATCAGCGGCGATGGAAACACGCTCGGACTCTTCGCTGAAACGGCTTCGGGCTTGCAGCAAGTTCTTCAGTCTCAAATTGCCTGGCAGGCGGGAGAATCCCATTTGCTGGCGCTCGATTACAGTCCGCAAGGAACGACGCTCTATGTTGACGGAAGTGTGGCCGCGCAAGGTTTCGGCCTGCCGTCCATCCCGCCCTCGGCGGGGCAACTGGTCATAGGCAGCACGCTGGCCGGGAATAATGCGGCTGGCTCGGATTTCGACGAATTCTATTCCTTCAATCGTCTTCTCACGGATTCTGCTGTTGGGTGGTACTACACAATGACCAGCGGCCAAGCGGCGTTGGGGCCAATTTCTGACGATGAACAAGCGCAGCGGCTGCGGCCCCACCGCCGTCTTGACTCGGCAATGGAACTAACCCCGGTTTATGACCCGGATAATGATACGCCATGCTCCCCCGGAGGGCCGGTCTGTATGACCAACGTCTTCGCCACTCTTCAGACCAACGGAACCACCTCCGTCAGTTTGGAGATTTTTGGGGGTACCAACGGGGTTCTGTACGATGTTTTCAGCACAACCGTTGTCACCAATACTTTGAGCAATCACCAATGGAATTGGATTGGCCAGGGGTTGACGTGCAATACCTATACCTTCTCCAATCAACCCGCCGATCAATCCTTTTATGTTTTGGAAGCGCCCGCACAAACGATGACGGTGGCGTTTGGAAACAATGGCAACGGCCAATGCAACGTGCCAGCCGGGTTGAGCAACTCCATAGCCACTGCGGCGGGCGGGTTTTTCACTTTGGCCTTGCAGAACAACGGAACAGTCCTCGCCTGGGGAGACAACACCCACGGCCAAACGAATGTTCCTTCCGGCATTACCAACGCGGTCAGCATTGCCGCCGGACAATATCATGGCTTGGCGCTGCTGGCCAACGGCAGCGTCCAGAGTTGGGGATCGTATTGCGACGGAGCCAATTTCTACTCCGTGACCAACTACTCCGGTCTTTCCGGTCCACCTACCTCCAACGTCATGGCGATTGCAGCGGGCTTGGGGCACGACCTCGCGCTCATGTCCAATGGAACGGTGGTGGCCTGGGGTCTGACCAATCTTTACGCCACTTCCTCAAATGCCCTGGCCTTTCAAACCAACCTGACCGGCGTCAAAGCCATTGCCTGCGGCTGGAACCACAACGTCGCCCTCCTGAGCAATGGCTTGGTCCAAGCCTGGGGTTTAAACGCGGCCAGTCTGGGCTGGAATCTGACGAATGTTCCCGGCGATTTAACCAACGCTGTGGCCATTGCCGCCTTCGGTTTGCACAGCGTGGCCTTGCGCTCCAATGGAACCGTGGAAGCGTGGGGTTACAGCCCCGATGGCGAAACCAACGTGCCGGTCGGCTTGAGCAATGTCGTGGCCATCGCGGCGGGTGGTCTGCAATCCCTGGCGCTCCAGGCCAACGGGACGGTGGTAATATGGGGCCAAGCAACCCTGACCAACATCCCGCTCGGACTGACCGCGGCCAAGACGATCTCCGGCGGTTTTGAGCACAACTTGGTCCTGCAATCGGATTTGCTCACCCCGATCATTTTGCAGGAACCGACCGACCAGTATTCCCTGGCGGGCAGTAACGCGACTTTTTCGGTTCAGGCAGAATCACTTGCCAGAGTGCAATATCAGTGGCAGTTTAATAGCGTGAACCTGACCGGGGCAACCAACTCGACATTGACGCTCGCCAATACGCAGACTAATGACAATGGAAGCTACCAGGTGGTCGTCTCCACGGAGGCCGCATCCATCAGCAGTTCTATCGCGACTTTTACGCTGGTAGAGGCGCCGGAGATTTCCACCGGCTTCACGGCTCCGACCAACATCTGGATTAACACATTTCTCATGCTGAGCCCCGGGGTGACAGCGGCAGGCCAATCGAAATATCCTGTGGGTTATCAGTGGGAGTTAAACGGCACGAACATCACCAACTCGCCGGACAGTTACACTATTTATCCAACGGCCGCCGCCGACGGCGACTACACCTTGGTTGTCACCAACGTGGCGGGGAGCAACAGCGTAACGTGGGATGTCCGCGTGGCCTTGCCCGGCATGGTGGAAGCGTGGGGGGACGATACCTACGGGGAATGTGACCGCCCAGCCTCATTGACCAATGCGTCGGCCATTGCGGCAGGGGATTATCATTCGGTGGCAGTGACCGACAGCGGGAGCGTATTGCAGTGGGGAGAATACTCCGACGGCGCCAATTTCTATGCCGTCGGGTCGCCTCCGTCTTTCACCAATGTGGTCGCCGTTGCCGCCAGCCGTGGCCACGACCTCGCCTTAAAAGCTGATGGCACAGTGACGAATTGGGGCCTCACCAATGACGTTGCCAACTCGGTGCCCACGAATCTTGCTTCCGCCAAGGCCATTGCGGCCGGCTGGGAACACAATGTTGCGCTCCTGACAAACGGCACCGTGAAAGCTTGGGGCGACAACAGCTACGGTCAGACGAATGTTCCAAGCGACTTGACAAACGCCATCGCCATCGCCGCCGGGGGGTATCACAGCCTTGCGCTGCGGGCCAACGGAACCGTGGAACCATGGGGCGACACTAATTATGGTCTGACCAACATTCCCTCTGGATTGTCCAATGTCGTAGCCATTGCGACGGGAGGAGAACACAGCCTGGCCTTGAAATCGGACGGAACTGTGGTAGCTTGGGGTACCAATGATTTCGGCCAAACCAATGTGCCAGCCGGTATGAGCAATGTCATGGCAATCGCAGCAGGTTCCGCCCACAGCGTGGCGTTGCAGAATGACGGCGCGTTAGTTGAATGGGGAAATAACGGGAGCGGCCAGGCGATCGTTCCTTCCGAAGAAACGAACACCGTCATCACACCCAGCGGCCCGCCACCCCCAATCCCGACTAACACGTATCCCCCAATCCACGTTAAACTGATTGCCGCAGGCGGCAACCACACGATGGCCGCCATCTTCTCGCCACTTGTGCAATATCCGATTGACATCTCAAAGGATTTGTTGCTCATTTACAATGCAACCAACATCTCCTTCAGTTCAAACGTGTGCGCGTATTACATTGCCCATCGCCCAATGGTCAGCAACGCCAATGTTCTTGGGATCAGTTGCGCAACGAACGAAATCATTCAATTGAGCAATTACACCAACACGTTTTCCGCACCAATCGTGAACTGGCTATTGGCTAATCCGACAAAACGACCGCAATACGTTATCCTGTTTCAAGACTTGCCTTCACGCATTCAAATTGGGGCGGGAGGGGTAAGCGTACAATACGACATCAACAGCGGCTTTAACGACCCTTACATTCAAACCACCGAGTACTTTCCGACTTGGAATCCGTTCGTTACGAGCATCAACATGAACGGCACGGGCGGGACCAACGATTGCATTGCCTACATTGACAAGCTGGCGAACATGGCCAGCAACTATTCGCCGGGAACTCTTTTTATTAGCGCAACGGCAGGTGGTTATGGCAATACCAATTGGTATTTCGATGAGTTCCTGACGAACCTTATCGCAGCAGTGACCAATGTTGACCCGTCTGCGCCCGTTTTTACCACTATTGCCACGAATTTTAACACTAATGCCACAAACGTCGCCGGTTATTACATTTGTGGATATGATTGTAATTTCGACGCCGATTTCGCCACAGATGGCGCGGTCCAGTTCTTTGGGAATAGCGGCTGGTACGTCATGTCAACGGTTGATTCGTTCAACGGCCAGCGAAGCACATTCCAATCAGGTTTTCTTACATGGTGGGCCACTAATTCGTTTGGTGGAACGAATTACTCGAACACTCCGGTCGGTGCGATAGTCCATGTAGATGAACCCGGACCAGGCGAAGAAAATCGGTACACCTACTACGGTTCCTGGGCCAGTGAAAAAAGTTTCGCCATTACGGCATGGTACGCTCTTTACACGAGCCCGGGCGGCACTTTTTTACACTGTGCGGTCGTCGGCGATCCATTCGTAACAAAATAGAATATGAAAAGGATTAAACTAATAGCATTATCAGTGGGAGTGGCGTTGGCTGCCCTATCAGCTCATGCGCAGACATTTCAGGATCTGGATTTCGAATCAGCCACATTATCTCCAGTGCCTCCAAATTATGGCCCGACTGTTTATGTGCCTGTTTCTTCCGCCCTGCCGGGTTGGACAGCTTACCTTGGCGCCGACCTGCAGACGCAAGTAATCCAAAACAGTTATGGATTTGGCCAGGCCGAGGTCGATATCTTCGGCCCAAACTATCCCGCCGCAGGGTACCCTCCATCGGTGTACAACCCAGGCACTATTGACGGAAACTATAGCGTACTGCTTCAATCAGGCGGCGAACCGCAGAACAGTGACGTGACCGTCAGTGCATCGATTGCACAGTACGGCACGGTTCCAGTGGACTCTCAATCCTTGCAATTCAAGGCGTGGACATACGGTCCTGCACAGTTTTCTGTTTCATTTGACGGCAGCAGCCTACCTCCCGTGGTTCTGGGAAGTGGGGCCAATTATACTTTATACGGTGTGGATATTTCGTCTTACGACGGGCAAACCGGCACTTTGCAATTTACCGCCCCTTTTTACAGTTGGCTTGGACTGGACGACATCACCTTCTCCGTCCCTGAGCCAAGCATTGTTGCGTTGACCGCGATTGGCGGCCTGCTCTTTGGCGCGCGAAAATGGTTTGCGCGGCATTGATGATCCTGTGAAAACGGAAAAACTAATTGCCTTGTCAGTGGTAGCGGCCTTGGTTGCCCTGTCAGTTCATGCGCAGACATTTCAGGATCTGGATTTCGAGTCAGCCACATTATCTCCGGTGCCTCCAAATTCCGGAATACCAGTGTATGTTCCAGTTGGTTCCGCTCTTCCAGGCTGGACTGCCTACATCGGCGCTGACCAGCAGACACAGGTAATCCAAAACAATTTTGGGCACGGTCAAGCGGAGATCGATATCTTCGGCCCAAACTATCCTTCCGCAGGCTCCACTTCAAACCCTGACAACGTCGGCACTATTGATGGAAACTACAGTGTCCTTCTTCAAGCAGGCGTGAATCCCAACAATGACACATTCGTGAATGCATCTATTGCGCAGTATGGCACGGTTCCGCTGGGTTATCAATCCTTGCAATTCGACGCGTGGACGACGCTTGGGACAGCGTTTTCTGTTTCATTTGACGGTAATAACCTGTCTCCCGTGGTGCTGGGAGGCGGGGCCAATTATACTTTATATGGCGTGAATATATCCTCCTACGACGGGGACTCCGGCACGTTGGAATTCACCTCCCTTTTCAACACTCCAGGCGCACCCTGGCTTGGACTGGACGACATCACCTTCCTCGTCACGCCTGAGCCAAGCATTGTTGCGTTGACTGCGATAGGAGGGCTACTTTTTGGCGCGCAAAAATGGTTTGCGCGGCGCTGATGATCCCGTGAAAACGAAAAAACTAATTGCATTGTCAGTGGGAGTGGTCTTGGCTGCCTTATCATCTCATGCGCAGACATTTCAAGATCTGGATTTTGAGCAAGCGAACCCGGTCACCGCTGGAGACCCTTTCAATCCAACTGCCGTCACGGTCGCGAGTGCGTTGCCCGGCTGGACTGTCTATACCGGCACCGACCAGCAGACGGAGATATTCCAAAACAGTTATGGGCACGGCCAGGCCGAGGTTGATATCTTTGGCCCAAACTATCCCGCTGCGGGTAACCTTCCAGGCGAGTTCCCCGGCACTATCGATGGAAGCTATAGTGTGCTGCTTCAAGCGGGCGGAGATCCCAACACCGACACACTTGTGAATACCTCTATTGCGCAGTATGGCACGGTTCCGCTAAACTCTCAATCCTTGGAATTCAAGGCGTGGACGACGCCAGCAACTGAGTTTTCTGTTTCATTTGACAACAACAACCTGTCTCCCGTGGTTCTGGGAAGCGGGGCCAATTATACTTTATATGGCGTGAATATATCCTCCTACGACGGGGACTCCGGCACGTTGGAATTCACCTCCCTTTTCAACACTCCAGGCGCACCCTGGCTTGGACTGGACGACATCACCTTCTCTGTCACGCCTGAGCCAAGCATTGTTGCGCTGACCGCAATTGGCGGCCTGCTCTTTGGCGCGCGAAAGTGGTTGCGCAGCGGGGATAAATCTCATTGATAAGCGGCGGCGGCGGCGGCAGAATTCAGTCATGCAATCTGTATTTACAGGGCCTGTTTATGTGGTGCGTAAACGGGTCAGTTCCTCACATTTCAACATTTTGATGATTTGGACTCATGGTAACCTCCGGTTGACAAATGGTCCCCTTCCCGGCGGACGCCACGCTTCATCAGTTGATCTTTGCGCCATGCCAGGAGAATGCCGCGCCCAGTTCCCTCTGTCCAGCAACAAATACGGCAACGCCAAAAACCCGCAAGGCTGTCCAACTGAGCGTTATCGTTAACGTAACGGGCTTGTTACGGGTTTGTAACGGCAAATGTTGCGGGCTAAGTCCTTGACTATCAACGATTGTTACGGTGTTACGGGTTTTCCGGACCTATCATCCATATCTTGCGTATTTTTGCTTTTTCGCGGCAAATCAGGTATTCGATGGTTGCCAAAGACTGAAACCGAGTTGGGAATGCGGCCCTGCGCTATGACATAGTTCGCTGGGGCTGTCAGGTTTTTGAGGGTGCGCTCTCCTTTACGCGCAAATCTATTCCACCGAAAATAGCGAAGAACCGAAAAAATTTGCCAGGCGGCGGGGTTTCTGGCAAACAAAGGCACCTTATATGCGGATTCTCAGCATCTTTTCCAGATGGCTTTGCCCCTGCGCGGCTGCGCTGGCGCTGCCTTTCCACTGCAGCGGAGCCGATAAGCCGGAAAATGTCGTGCTGCAATACCACTTTCTCGGGGCCGCGCAATTGGCCGAAAGCACCAACGTCGCCATTGCCAAAAAAGTCTTTGCCCTGCCTTCGACCATCCGCTTTGAAGATTTGGTTCTCAACCGGCTTTCCGCGAGTCTTGCGGAATCGCTTCATTTTCAAACGAACCAGCAGACCGTTTCATTGCTGCGGCCTTTGCTGGACGACCTGTTGCGTGCCGAATCCATCGCCAGTATGGGCGGTTCCACCGGCAAGCCCATCAGTTGCGTTCTTGCCATCCATCTGGACACCCAACGCGCGCAGGTCTGGCAGCAAAACTTGAAGAGGGCAAGTCATGGGCCGGGTGAAGAACTCCGCGCTGAAACGTTCTCCGGCTGGCAATGGAATAAAGGGGCAAATGATTCATTTTGGATGGTGCCGGCGCGGGGCTGGTTGTTGGTGGGCAGAGGCGGAGACTTGGCCTCTGTGCGCTCCGACTACCTTCAACAGATCCAAAAATCCGGCCGGCCCGGCCCGGCGCTGGATTTCAACTGGTTCGAGGCGGATGTGGATTGGCCGCGGCTGGCCAACTGGTTTCCATTGTCTTCCTGCCCCTTAAAACTGGGCCGCACCCAAACAGCCATCAGTGCGGAGAAGGGGAGTTTTCACATGACAAGCCAGGTGACCTATCCAGAGGCCATTCAATGGGCGCCCCAACCCATGCGCCTCCCAACCGGGCTGGTGCGCCAACCGCTGATTAGCTTTGCGACGGGCCAGGACGTGGAGCCCTTCCTGAAATCTGACGAAACTCTCTCGCGGTTCTGCACCAATCCATTGAGCAACCAGTTCTATTTCTGGTCAATGGGTCAGATGCCTTTCCAGAGTTATGTGGCGTGGCCGGAGGACAACCCCGGCAATACAATGAAAGAATTATCCTCCCAAGCCCTGGCGGCGCTGAATCCCAAGTTGAAAGCGCTCAACGGAACAGAACTTCGATGGAATCCCGCGCAAACGCAAATCGCCTGGACGAAGGTGCAGTTAACCACGCCCCTTTTACAACCGGCGCCGGCGAGCAACGGCCAGTTTCTTGTGGGCGGACTGTTCGCGGTAACGAAAGGGACCGGGCCTGTCCCGGATGATTTGTGGGAACAGTTCAAGGGCCGGACCGATTTGGTCTATTACGATTGGGAGCTCACCGGTCCCCGTTTGCGGCATTTGCTGACCGTGACGCAAGTGCTGCCCATACTTCAAGCGTTGGGCGTTGGCCCGGCGGAGCCATTACTTGCCGAGGCATCTCCCGCCAAAACTCTTGCTGCCCCTGGCGTTGAATCCCGCCTGAACACCCAAGAGCAATGGTTGGTCGGATTGACCCCTTTGTTGCCCAACACCATCACTGAAGTTACGAAGACTGGCCCGGGCGAATTGACCGTCCTTCGCAATTCACCCTTCGTCTTCAGCAGCTTGGAATTGATTCTGCTCTCCCACTGGCTGAGCGACACGCCGGCCCGCTCGACTGGAGTTTGCTGCCGCAAGCAAAGGTGACCAGGGGACTGCCTCCGCAGCCCAAGCATTAGCAGGCTTATGCTCAAATTGGGAGTGAACATCGATCACGTGGCCACCTTGCGCGAAGCGCGCTACCGCGGGCGCGAGAGCGGCGAACCGGACCCGATAGGAGCGGCCCTTATCTGCGAATCCGCCGGCGCGCATGGCATCACCGCCCACTTGCGCGAAGACCGCAGGCACATGCAGGATCGCGATATCCGAAAACTCCGCCAAGTCCTCAAAACCCGGCTCAACCTCGAAATGGCCAACACACCCGAAATCCTGTCCATCGCCTTGCAGGTGAAACCCGACATCGTTTGCTTTGTGCCGGAGCGGCGTGCCGAAGTGACGACGGAAGGCGGCCTGGACGTGGCCAGCCATTGGCTGGCCCTCTCTGATGCGCGCAAGAAAATCAATGACGCCGGCATTCAAGTCAGTCTTTTCATTACGCCCGACCCGGCGCAAATAGAAGCCGCCGCGCGCGTGGGCGGTCAATTCGTCGAATTGCACACCGGCGCTTTTGCGGAGAACTTTCATCGCAAGCGCGAGCGGGCCGGGGAACTCGAGCGCCTGATCGCGGCGGCCATCCAAGCCCATCAATTGGGCCTCCAAGTCAACGCCGGCCATGGGTTGAATTATCGAAACGTTCCCGCCCTTCGCCAGGTGCCTCATTTAGTCGAGCTGAACATAGGGCACAGCATTGTCAGCCGCGCCATCGTCGCCGGCCTGTCCACGGCCGTGCGCGAGATGCTGCTCGCCATGGAAGAAACCGGCCAACCTTGAACCTTACCCAGCCACTTTGATACTCGGTTCCGGCATTGACATCATCGAAGTGCAGCGCGTTGAAGCTGCCTGGAAAAAATTCGGTGATAGGTTTCTGCAACGAATTCTTCGCCCCTCCGAGCTGGCCTACTGCCTCTCACACAAATCCCCCGGCCCATTTTTGGCGGCGCGCTTTGCCGGGAAAGAAGCCATCTCGAAGGCCTTCGGCACCGGGATCGGCCAGCAATTGGGCTGGCAGGACATGGAGATATGCCGCAAGGACTCCGGCGAACCCTATGTTGTCCTGCACGGCAAAGGCGAAACCCTCCTGCGCGAACGGGGCGGCCGCATCGTTCATCTGAGCCTCAGTCACACGGCCAAACAAGCCGCCGCCGTCGCCATTTTGGAAAGCGCTTGATCCCACCTAATTTCCTTGCCCGAATAGGCGGCCATCCGCCCCATGATGACCGTCATGGAACCAACCGCTCATCACTTTCCACTTGGCTGTCTTATTCAAAAAACAATCGCAAGCCCCCGGTCATTGCGACGGCAGAACAGGAAGGCTGATGCGCCGATTAGACCAAGGGCAATCGTGCCCGGTTCAGGTATTGGCGGAAGTTGCGGGCCGACGATGCTGAAGCTCTGGAGACCCTGCATGTCATATGGAGGAGAAGGAGGGCCAGTGTAGAGAGAGCCAAAGTTTGCCAGCAGAGACTCACCCCACGGGTCGTTAGCTGCCTTAGCCTGTGCAAGGGTGAGGCCGGTGCCGCCATTATACCAAGCCATCAACGCAATTGTGGCTGTGGTCGTAGCGTTCGGGATACCAGGATCGTTTGCGGGAATCACGCTCCTGAAAGTGCCACCGAGGGTGGACGAAGTATATATCGTTGAGACATATTGAGAAACCGGCAGCAACGCACTCGCCGCCGCGTTAAGGCCCGGGGCCGCATACAATTGGACGGTGTAGTCGGAACCGTTATTGAAGTTATATCCCCCAGGCGGAGTTGTAGGCGCGCCGATCAATCCTCCGGTATAGACAGTGCTTCCGCCGTAATTAAGAATCGGATTCATGGCACTGACAGGACCGTTGGCATTAGAATTGGGATTATTAAAGACATTCGCATCCACCCCATTGTAAGCATAAATATCCCCCGTAGAATTGCCGAACTCTTCAACATGTGTACCTGAACCGGACACGTAGATATGTATCGTCATGTCCGACTGGCGATCAAAGAAATTGAGAGTGCCTTGGGCATGCGCCCTGAGCGATCCCGCCAGCAAAACACTTATGACGATTGATTTTCTCATGCTGAAGGCCGATTGGATTACTACTTTTAACCTTATCCTTTGTCTTCATGCCTGTCCAGAACATTTTTCCGCGCTAAAGGCTAAAGTTTTACGGCGCAATTTGTAAGCGCCTTGCCGACAACTGATTGTGTTTGTTTAACGGATAACGGAAAAATTTCCGCTGTATTGCAGGAAGTCCGACCCCACGGGCATTACAATTGCCAAGCTTCTTTGGGGGAAAGGGTGAGATGAGGAGCCGGAAACCGCACCCCAAATTGGACCTCACGGCACCGCGACCCGCAGCGGAAGTTTCACCCGAACATCATCCGACGCCGCGCCCACCAAAATCTCATAGTCCCCCTGCTCCACCACATATTGCTTCCGGGCCGTGTCCCAATAGCGAAGTCCCTTGACCGGCACCTGGATGTCAATGTGCGCCGACTGCTGATGCGGCACCGGCACGCGCTGAAATCCGCACAACGCCTCCAGAGGTTGCGGCACAGCCGATTTGACATGCCGAAAATAAACCTGCACCACTTCGTCGCCGTCGCGCGCGCCGGTGTTGGTCACGTCCAATTTCACATGGATCGTGTCATCCATGCCAACTTGCGTCCGGTCCAGTTGCGCGGGGCCATATTTAAAATGCGTGTAACTCAGGCCATGTCCAAAGGCGAACAAGGGTTTGCCCTTGAAGTAGCGATAGGTGCGATTGGACATGGCTGTAATCGGTAAACGGCGGCAGATCCGCCGTGGTGCGGTAAAAAGTGATGGGCAGCCGTCCCGCCGGGTTGACGTCTCCGAACAAAACTTCCGCCAGCGCCCGCCCGCCTTCCTGGCCGGGATACCAGGCCTGCACAATGGCTGGCAGATTCTCCGCTTCCCACGGCATGGCAATGGCGCTGCCGCTGCAATTGACAAAGACCAGCGGCTTGCCCGTGGCGCGCAACGCTTTCAGGAACTCCGTTTGCACCGGCGGCAATTCAATGCGCGTGCGGTCCCCGTAGAAAAACCCCTCGTACGGCACACCCATATACTCCCGTTCCAACTCCGCGCAAATGCCGCCGAAGTAAACAATGGCATCCACCTTTTGCGCCAGATCCAGCGCCTTGGCGCGAGCGTCGTCATAAACGGCCTGGTTGGTGTCGCCCACCCGCAGGGCCAGCGGGCAGCCCGGCGCGTAATAAACTTGCGCGTTGGTGCCGAGGAAATCCAGGAGGCCTCGCGCAAACGTCACCGGATGCGACGGCTCGCCGTCGTAATTGCCCAGCAGCGTCGCCACATAATTGGCGTTGACGCCAAACACCCCAATCTTGTGAATCTTGGCGCGGTCCAGCGGCAGCACTCCATCATTCTTCAACAGCACGACGGACTCGCGCGCCATCCGCAGGGCCAGTGCGTCATGCTCCGGCGTGTCGTAGTCCGTCGCCGGAATTCTCGCGTAAGGCACGAGGGCGGGCGGATCGAACATGCCGAGGCGGAAGCGCGCTTCAAGCAAGCGCCCCACCGCCGTGTCAACTTCCTGCTCCTTCAGCAGTCCGTCATGCACCGCGTCCGTCAACGCGCGATACTGCATGCCGCAACAAAGATCGCACCCGGCCTTGACGGCGCTGGCCGCGGCCGCCTCAAGCGTGGGCGAAAAATTGTGCCCCATAAAAATGTGGTAAATGGCGTCGCAATCCGACACCACATGGCCCTTGAATCCCCACTGTCCGCGCAACAAATTGCTCAGCAAGAGCGGGCTTGCGCAAGCGGGCGTGCCATAAAGCCGGTTGTAAGCGCCCATCACCGCGCCGACGCGGCCTTCCCGCACCGCCGCTTCAAATTGCGGCAGATAGACCTCGTAAAAATCCCGCTCCGGCGGCTCCGCGTCGAAAGAATGCCGCTCCGCTTCCGGTCCGCTATGCACCGCGAAATGTTTGGCGCAAGCCAGGGCCTTGAAGTACTTCGGATCATCACCCTGCAAACCCTGAATAAACGCCACCGCCATCCGCCCCGTCAAAAAAGGGTCTTCCCCGTAGGTCTCCTGCCCGCGGCCCCAGCGCGGGTCGCGGAATATATTGATGTTCGGCGCCCAAAACGACAGCCCCGTGTAAAGCGTGCTGTCGCCATCGTGCGCTTCGGTGTATTCGCGGTTTTTGGCCCGAGCCTCCGTGGCAATCGCATCGGCCACCGTGTGCAACAACAGCGGATCAAAGCTCGCCGCCATGCCGATGGCCTGCGGGAAAACCGTGGTGATGCCGTTGCGCGCCACGCCGTGCAGGCATTCGTTCCAATAATTGTAAGCCGGCAGACCGATGCGCGGAATGGAAGGCGCATCATTGCAAACCTGCAGCGCTTTTTCCTCCAGCGTCATGCGCCCCACCAAATCGCGCACGCGCAACTCCAGCGGTTGGGCCGGGTCCTTCCAGAGAGGGGGCTTCGTTTCGGCGGGTTGATCCGCGGCGGCGGCGGCCCGCGGCAGCAGCCAGGAAATGGCCAGGAGCAGCGTGAAAACAGACGGACGCAAACGAAGCGGCATCTTCGTTTGGCCGGGTCCGGATTGTTTCATGGACAATCGCACTTCCCGAAGCTTGTCCGCTCCCCGCCGCACAGTCAACCTTTGGCGCAATTGTCGGAACGTTGGAAATCCTCTTGAGCGACAAAATTGCTTGCCGCCTTTTTTGACGGGGGCATATTATTCTCCTGATGATTCGAGGCGATGAAAGCACTCGACCCTGGTTTTTGCGCGCTTAGCTCAGCGGTAGAGCATTACCTTCACACGGTAGGGGTCGCAGGTTCGAAACCTGCAGCGCGCACCATTCCCCGGAAAAAGCCCTGTGTTTTCGCGCCAAAAAAACTGTTTTTGACTTGAAGAATAAATGGTGCCCGCGACAGGACTTGAACCTGTACGATGTTACTCACTAGAACCTGAATCTAGCGCGTCTGCCAATTCCGCCACGCGGGCATCTCCAATTCCCAACGGCTTACTATGGCAGAATCAAACTGAACGGCAAGACCATTTCAGCGAAGCGAAGCCGAGGCAATGCTGTCGCACTGGAATGGAACGGCGTTAATTCTTCAGGCATTTATCAATCTTTACGGCGCGGCGCTGGTTGCTGGTGCCCAGAGTCCCGACGAATCCCGGGTGGTTGGCGAGGCTCAATCGTACCTGGTTCACCGATTCCGGCGGGAGGGTCAAAACGTCGCCGAGCTTCAGCCCGGCCAGTTGCCCGGCGGGGACATGGATTTCCGGCATCTCCGCCTTCACCTGGATCTGGATATCGTCAAATAAGGAATTCCATTTGGCGGGGGCGGTCTTGGCGGCCGCGTCCGGCTTCTTACTGCCGTTGGCCTCGGTGTTGAGCTTGAGAGTCAGAGGTTCGAGCATGGGGTGGGGAAAGGCCAATTGAATTTGTTCGACCGCTTCCGCCATGCGCATTTCCACCCCTGCCACGAGCATGCTCGTTTTCCGGGGTGGAAGTGTGGAGATAGCGGCAGTTGCTCTCGGTTCCCAGCACCGCGGGCTGGATCTCCATGAGGTCGCTCCAGATGCCGCACCATTCGTTGACGATCAGGCCGACAATCGGGGAAAGCAGGCGCGCCTCGATCTTGCCGATCTGGCGCGTCTCCTCCGCCGCCCGGCCCGGCCCGCCCAATTCCCTGTCAACAATGCACAGGGCCAGCCGCGGCGGGATGTCCAGCAGGCAAATCCCCGCCAAGGGCGGCAGTTTCAGCATTGTGAGATAGGTGGGATTGGACAGCCCCTCGGCAAATTTGTGGAACGGCAAGGCCTCCAGTTTCGACATCTGCAGACCCACTTCCAGGCCCAGATAGATCGAAAGGCGGGTGGCCAGCGCACTAATGAAATCCTCGTGCCGCATCCGCAGCGGGCGCAATTCCGCCGGGGAAAAGGGGGAAAGTTTGGGGAAATCATGCCGCCGTATAATTTCGCGCCCGGCCGGGTTGATGAGGGCCTGCGGGTCGGCGCCTGGGGCTGACGGGGCCACACTCTCCACTTGCGCGAGGAGCTGCTCGACTTCCGATTGTGAAATGATTTCCTTGGGCGCGGAGTCGGAAGTGGGCGAGTCCAACTCGGATAAGGCGGGGGATGGGTTCATAGTTGGCAGTGGAATCAGGAATGGCGCGGTTTCTGACGGAGTTCCTCAAGGTTGATTTCACCCTCCGCCTCCAGTCGCCGGACGGTTTCGAGGATTTGCGATTTGGCGGCGTCAATCTCGCTAAGCCGGAGAGGTCCCATAAAACTGATCTCTTCGAGAATATTCTCGGCCGCCCGTTTGGAGATGCAGGAGAGCAAAGCCTTCTTAAGTGTTTCGCTCGCGGTCTTGAGCGCAACGGCCAGCAGGCGCATATCAACGTCCTGCAGGATGATCTGAAGCGTCCGGCTGTCCAGCCGATCCAGTTCCTCGAAAGTGAACATTTTTTTAAGGATGGCTTCCCCCAATTCAGCGTTCCGTTCGGAGATCGACGTAAGGATCGATTTGCTCATGTTTTGGGGTAACTGGTTGAGCATTTGGGCGGCCGCCCGCACTCCGCCCGTCTGGTTGAAGGATCGGGGGCGGTTGCTGCCAAACTTGCGCTGCAGCGCCTGGGCCACATTTTCCACCACTTGCACCGAGGTTGGCGCCATGGTGGCCAGACGTTCGATGATTTGCTCGCGAAGTTCCTGACGGAACATGGCCAAAAGCTGCGAGGCCTTTTCCTGGCTCAGGTAACTGGTCACCAGAACGATGGTTTGCAGTTGCTCCTGGTGGAGCAGGCTGAAGATGTGGCGGGTGTCCATCTCCAAAACTTGGTGCATCGCTCCCACGTCCGTTTGCTGCATCGCTCCCACGTTCGCGCGGTGCGGGGAGACGCGGCCAATGATGTCGGAGGCGCGGAACAAGCCGACCGATTTTTCGAGCAGATCTTTGGCGCGATCCATGCCACCGTTAACGGCCGTGGCGGCTTCCACCGCGACGCCGGAAAACTCCCACAGAATCTCCATCTGCAATTCCTGGCTCACGGTGCCCAGCTTGACCATTTCCGAGGAGACCTCCTCCAAGTCCTCTTCCTCGAGGGACTTCATGAGGTGCGCCGCATTTTCCGG
Source organism: uncultured Verrucomicrobiae bacterium (assembly GCA_963825315.1). Taxonomy (GTDB): domain Bacteria; phylum Verrucomicrobiota; class Verrucomicrobiia; order Limisphaerales; family Palsa-1400; genus DASRLE01. The sequence goes on from CAWGST010000001.1 coordinate 521,315, forward strand.
CGACAACATCAGGAGAAATGCCGCCAGCTTTTGTATTTTTGTCAACTTGGCGTACTCGCCCGCAGCTTCGAGTTCGGCTTTAAAGGTGGATTCCATATTCATTTCAAAAGGGCCAGGGCCTGTTCAAAAGTGCCGGCAAACAACCAGGCCTGGGTTTCCGCAAAACTGCGGCACTGGTTCCTGGTCGCTTCCGAACCCACGACCGCACAACGCAACGACAATTTGCCGGCGGCCTCAATGGCGTTGAGCACCAGTTCAACGACGGGCAAACTGGCGGTTTCCACCGAATTGAGATCAATGATGAGCTTGTCCCCGCCCGCATCCACGACGCCGACCAACTGGCCCTCCAGATGAGCCGAGACCTCCTGCGCCACGCCCGGATGGAAATCCTTCGGCAGCATCAGTGCCAGGATGCCGTCCCGTTGCTGGAAGTATTTGTACGATGTTTCCAAGGCGAGGGTCCGGCACACTTTGGCCTTGAGTTCAGCGGGGTCGATTGGTTTGTTGATCACGCCGGCAAAACCGGTCTGCTGGGCGCGCGCCTGCTCGGCGGCGGCGGTGCGCACGCACATCCCCAGCACCGGGATGGAAGCCGTGTTGGCGTAAATGCGCAAATTTTGAAAGAGCATAAAAGCTCCGTCATTGGGCAGCGACAAACTGGCCAAGACCAAATCCACTCCATTTTCCAGGCAACAGTCGAGCGCCTGGCCGGGTTGGTCGGCGCTGGTCACCTTCCACGGCGTATCAGCCAGTCCGGCGCAAACCTGGGCGAGGATGGCGGGTTTGTCATCCACCACCAGGATGCCGATCGGGTCGTCGAACCGTTTGCTCTTTTGCGCGGCGGGGGTCTTGGGCTTCAGCTCCACCACGCGGCCGACCCGCTCGACGAGCAGTTCGCCCTTGAATGGCTTGATCAGGTATCCGCGCACGCCGAGCTGCGCGATTCTGGTCACTGTGTCGCGTCCCGCTTCCGCCGTCAGCATGATCACCGGCGTGGCTTTGAGGTCAGGATCGGAACGCAGCCGCGTCAGCGCCTCAAACCCGTCCATGACGGGCATTTTATAGTCCAACAGGATGATGTCTGGTTTTTCACGGCTGGCCACGGCCAGGCCAGCCACACCATTGTCCGCCTCGAGCACAATGCAGTCAAATAATTTGAAAGCCTTCGCAACAATCAGGCGAATAATCTCACTATCATCTATGGCGAGGATTTTAACGCTCATGATGTTGTCTGGATAAGCCCGCCGCATTGTTTCAAAGCGGTGTCTGTTTCCAGGACCAATGTGTCCATTTCCTTCGGGCTGATTTCCAAGATTTGCAGCGCCTCGGCCCGGGTCCGCGCCGCGAAAGATTCATACCCCTGGGCCTGTCCAAGACAGTGGGCGATGATGTCGCCCAGATGAACATAAGCGGCCAACTGCTCATGCGGCCGGGCTTGGGCCGGGTTGTGATGATGCCGGACGGCGCTGACCAGATTCTCCGGGAAATTCCATTCCTCCAGCACCCGTCCGCCGATTTCCGCGTGCTCCACACCAAGAACCGCCTTCTCGGCTTCGAGGAAGGAAAGGCCCGACGGCCCTGTCAGCCTGGGCACCGATTGCCCGGAACCCTCCAGAAACACCCCGAGCACCAGTTTGCCGATGTCATGCAGCAGCGCCGCCGTAAACGCGAGATTCTCCTCGCCGCCCAGTTTCGAGGCCATCACCCTGGCGGCCACGGCGGTCCTGACCGAATGCTCCCACAATCCGCCCGTGCCAATGCCGTAGCCAGGTTGCTCCGAACCCAGAAGACCTTCGCCGATGACCATCGCCACCAGCCGATAAATGGTGTTGAAGCCCACTTGCGTGACGGCTTCGTCGAGATCGGAGACGGAGCCGCCCAGGCCGGCGGCGGCGTTGTTGCAACGTTGCAGCACCTTGGCCGTCAGGGCCGGATCAAAGGCAATCAGCTCGACGATTTGGCCGGCGTGGGCCTCCTCCTCGTTCAAAAGCACAAGCAACTGCGAGAGGACCCGCGGGGCGGGCGGCAATGTTTTTATCTCGTTGATGTAGTTATCCAACGCTTGCATAGCCTTTAAACAGGATGCCTTTCTCGCTCTGGCTGGAACTCTTCACGCGCACCTCGCCGGTATCCGGGAAAGCGGCTCGCAATGTTATTTGCGAGTGCCACCTTCCTATCGCCAGAGATCGGGCAATACTTTAGAAAAACTTTCAAGAGGTTTGATTGCAACGGGATGGGGCGGATTTTAAAAGGCCCAAGCCCCAGGATCAGAGAGATTGTTGTCTCACGCCCCCTTAAAAATTTCCTTAAAAACCCACTTGACGCCACAACCCTTTGTTGTTAACTAATCGTTTGCCACTTTAAGTAGTGGTGTGTTCGTATTTTATGCGCTGTCCAAAGTGCGGCAATCAGGATGATAAGGTCATCGATTCACGGGCTTCCCGCGAAGGCTCGACGATTCGCCGCAGACGCCAGTGTCTGCAATGCAGTCACCGCTTCACCACCTATGAAGAAATTGAAAATGAGGGCTTGATGGTCGTGAAGCGCGATGGCCGCCGCGAGGAGTTCTCCAGGGAAAAACTGCTCTCCGGCCTGAAGAAAGCCTGCCAAAAACGCCCCATCAGCCCCAAAGCCATCGAAGATTTGGTCGAAACAATCATGGACGAAATCATTGACAAATACGATCGCGAAGTCCCGGGAATGGCCATTGGCGAACGCGTTATGGAAGCGTTGCGCCAGATTGACAAAGTGGCCTATGTCCGTTTTGCCAGCGTTTACCGGCGATTCGAGGAAGCCACCGAGTTTGTCAGTGAAGTCAACAAACTGGAGTCCAATCATGATTCAACTCAAACCTGACTGCTTGATTTTTCAAACCAGCGACGGCGATCAGATTCCCTGTTCGGCCGAATGGGTCACCCTGGAACTGATGGGTGAAGCAGCCGCCTGGATCGATCCCGCGATTCTGCACAACGCCTCCGCCGCCGTCCTGCATTTTTTCAAACACGAGCTGCGCCGGGATTTTGTGTCCGTCGCTGATTTTGCGATCGCGCTGGAAAAGGCGCTGCGCGGATTCGGGTTGAGCGTCTATGCCGACAGCGAACCCGGCCGCGCGCCCGCCGTGGAACAGTGCGTGCTGGAATCGAACCTGCAAGAGCTGGCCAGCACCGCCGGCAAGGGGTTTGAACTGCTCTTTTTCCCCCACCTGCGCGAAGAACTGAGAAACAAGATGGGGCAATCGCCCTGCGTCTTGCGCTTTCACGGTTTGCGCGGCTGTGTCAAGCAATTGACTGGAACAGAGCGGTGGACCCGCCGTTGCCAGAACTTGGACGACCAGATCGTGGACTATTTGCGAAGTTGCTGGCAGACGGAGCGCGCCAGCCAATCCTGCGCTCTGGTCGTGTTATGAGCGCCAATGTTTTTGAGAAAATTGTCGCGCGCGAAATTCCGGCGGATATCGTGTACGAAGACGATCTGGTCGTGGCCTTTCGGGATAACAACCCCAAGGCCCCGGTCCATCTCCTGATTGTTCCCAGGAAAAACATCCCGCGCCTGGCCGGGGCCGGGCCGGAGGATGCCAGTATTTTGGGCCATTTGCTCCTCAAAGCCGCCGAGGTCGCGGAAAAAGCCGGATTGAAGAAAAGCGGCTATCGTCTGGTCATTAACAATGGCCCCGATGCGGGCGAATCTGTGCCGCATCTGCATTGCCATATTTTGGGCGGGCGCCGTCTCGCGTGGCCGCCGGGATAATACCCTCCAATTGATTACTTTTCTGAACGGCAAATTGGTTGAAGCGCTGCCCACCCTGGCCATTGTCGAGGTCAACGGCGTCGGCTACGAAGTGTTGATTCCGCTTTCCTCCTTCGATAAACTGCCCCTTCCCGGCCAGCCGGTAAGGCTCCTGACTCACCTCGTGGTGCGCGAAGACGCCCATGTGCTCTACGGCTTTGTCACCGCGGCCGAGCGCGAAATGTTTCGCCTGCTCGTCAACACCGTCAGCGGCATCGGCCCCAAGATCGCCCTCAATATCCTCAGCGGCATCAATGTCACTGCCTTCCGCGGCGCCGTCGCCAGCGGTGACGTTAAAATGCTGTCGCAAATTTCCGGTGTTGGCAAAAAGACCGCCGAACGCATCGTTATCGAACTGAAGGACAGAATCGGACGCGGAGGCGCTCTGGAAGCCAGCAGCGCCCAACGCGCCCTTTCGGCTGACGAACAAAAAATCAATGACGCCACGCTTGCCCTGATGGCCCTGGGCTACAAGCCGGCTGAGGCGCACGAATCGGTCCGCGCGGCCCAGGCTGCATTGGGTCCAGCCGCCGGCATCGAAGAGTTGGTCCGCGCCAGTTTGAAAAAAGGAGCATGATGTCCGCTCCCGCGCCCAAGAGTTCTGGCGTTGTCATCCCCCGGCGTCTTCCCTGGCATCGCCGGATTTTGGCCTCCGCCGTCGCGCTGTTTTTTTGGCTTTGCATCAAAACCTGGCGCCGCATCTGGAAGGACACCGCGGACAATTCCCGGGCACAGGCCCCGGTCATTTACTGCATCTGGCATAATCACCTGATGTTGGCCGTGGCGGCTTACGACGATCATGTCGCGGAGAAATGGCACGAAAAGGGCCTGGTCACCATGGTCAGCGCCAGCGGCGATGGCGCATTCCTGGCGGCCGTTCTCGCCAAATTCGGCTTGCATACGATACGGGGATCGACCAGCCGCCGGGGCCCGCAAGCGCTCCTGGAAGCGACCCGCTGGCTGCGGAAGGGTTACAGTGTCGCCATCACACCGGATGGACCGCGCGGGCCGTCCCATCAAATCCAGGATGGCATTATTTATCTGGCTCAAGTTTCCGGCCGGCCCATCGTTCCGATCTCCAACTTTACCCGCTGGAAAATCCGCCTGCGCAGTTGGGACCGCTTCCAAATTCCCCTGCCCTTTGCCAGATGCGAATTGTACGACAACGACCCCGTTTGGGTCCCGCGCGACGCCACCGCAGCCGACCGGGAACAATTGCGAAGGAGACTCGAACAGTCCATGCGCGCCATCACCCCGGATTGAGGCGATCGGCGTCCTCCGGTTTCAGGCGCAAGTCCAATTTCGGAACCTTGGAGTTTGACATGCATAAGCAACTTTGCCTTTCAGTTTGAAAGGCAGTTTTAACTTTCTCAAGACAATCTGCCCCAAAAAAAACCGTGAAATTTTCCTCATTTTGTCCGTTAAATAACCACAACCCATTGTCAGCAAGGTATTTACGAGCGCAAACGATGGGTGGAGTCGATTTGGCGGGAGGCGATCTGATTAAAAACGAAGAATTATTGGATTGGAGAATATAGTAACGTATTTGTCACAATAATTCGCTTGACCTTGCTCCATGAAAAGTATTTAGATTGCCGCAGTCTTAAATTAGCGAAGCTCATTGTGGCCTTTCGGTGATTTTCAGACCACGTTGGGTTCCGGGGATAATCAAACGTATGAATACGAATAATGTCCGGCCTACACTCGTAATCTGTTTGCTGGCTGTCGTTTGCCTCTGGGCAGCTTGCAGCGCCATCGGACAACCGGCTATTCCGACCAACACTTATCCCCCGCTCGACTCCTGGTCCTTCAACGATACGAATAAATGGCTGAGTGATTTGGGTTATGCCCCTGTTTCGTTCACCAATTTGGGCGTCTCCTATCTTGGCGACGGCACATCGCTGGTTGTGGACAGCACGAACGTGGCTTGGCTACAATATAATGTAGTTGAAAGCGATGGAACTACAAACTTGACGGTGGATCAAGGAAGCGTTCTTTTCTGGTTCGCCCCGGATTGGGCGAGCACCAATCAGGGCGGGATGGGGCCAGGAGACGACGGGCGGCTGATTGAAGTCGGATCATACACAGCCGACGCCAGTTATGGCTGGTGGAGTATTTACGTTGATCCAGAGGGGGAGAATATCTTTTTTTCCGCGCAAACGAACGATGGCACCCAGGCGACGTATTTGTCCTCCCCCATCTCGTGGGCGACGAACTATTTTCACCAGATAGCGGTGACCTATTCGAGCACGAATTCCACCCTGTTCATGGATGGGGCATTCATCACCAACGGACCCGGCGTTACGATTTACCCCGGGCCGGACGTTTTATCCAATGGCATGTTCTTTGGAAGCGACAGTAATGGCGTGATCCAGGCGCACGGCATTTTTGATGATATTTCCACCTACACCAACCAACTCGACGCCGACACAGTTACAAACGATTACAATTCTTTGTACATTTATTATTACCTTAACCCGATAAATGCGTCGGGAAATATCAAGCAGGCCCCTTCCTCACCGTCCAGCGCCGCCGGTTTGTATGAGATTATCTCAGGTCCGGGTTATCTGCAGGCTGTAAGCACAAACACCACAAGCTGCGTTTCCAGCAGCAACGTCTGGCTGACGAATGCTGTGGCGACAGCCGGAACCAACCGTTCGGTGAACCTGACGTTTACAATTGCCGGGGGCTACAGCGGTTCTCCTTATGATGTCTTTGCCACCACCGCATTGACCCGACCTCTTACCAATGGGGTTTGGGCGTGGATGGGACAAGGTTATCAATGTGTAACGTACACCATACCGGGCCTGACAAACAGTGAGGTATTTCTGATTTTAGGAACACCGCAAGATTCTGAGGGGGATGGACTTACAGATGCGTACCAGTTGCTGATAACGCACACAGACCCATACAGTCCCGACCCTATCGGCGATGGAATATCGATTGGCTGGAAAGTGCTTGAAGGGTTGTCCTTAACCACGCCGATAGCAGTACCTTCGCTGATTTCAATTACTGTCCCGACTTGTCCAGTTCCCTAACTTCCAATGCCTTACACTAGACAATGAAACCGAATTACCCCATCCTGCCGGCTGGTTTTGCTTGCCTTGCGCTGGCGGTATGCGCATTGGCTCAAACAACGCCCACGGGCAACAATACATTAGCCCCGCTGTCTTCGGAAAGCCAGGCGGCCAGTCCAGCCGGGCAAACGGATTTTCAAACGGACCCTTTTACGGGACGGTTTGGCTACACCGTGCCGCTCGATTTGGCTCCGGCACGCCATGACAGCACCCCGAATTTGGAGTTGATTTACAATTCCGCCAACCCCAATAGTTGGTGCGGGGTTGGATGGGATTTGGATTTGGGATACATCGAGCGCGAGACAAAATACGGCATCCCAGTGCAGTGGTCGGGCGGTCATTCCGTTTTGGCCTATGACGACACCAAGGGATTTCTGTTCAGCTTCAAGAATAAGATGTCCGACCTGGCGCAGATTTCCAGCGGAGTTTACCGCGCCCAAATTGAGAGCGACTTTCTCCAATTCCAATTCAACACCAGTGCAAATGAATGGATTGTCACCGACAAAAGCGGCAACCAGTATTATTTCGGCTCGGCCAGCGGCAGTCGGATGACCAACCCAAAGTCCGCTTGGGCATCAGGGGAGACCGGGACTTTTCGCTGGGCGCTCGACACGATCATCACCGCAACCGGCGACAAGGCGACCATCAGCTACACAACCGCCGGCGGCAGGCTGTATCCGCACATTTACAGCTACAACGGGAGCACAGGCGGCAGCGGGGTCAGCCCATTGGCCACTGTCCAATTTTATCTGACCACTACCAACCGGACGGACACGACCATCTCCTGTCGAGCCGCGTTTGCCGTGACGAACCAATACCTCCTGAGCGCGATTACCCATTCGGTCAATAGCCAGGTGATTTGGAGCAACAAGCTCAACTACACCACGTCCCCGTCAACCATGCGTTCATTGTTGACTTCGATAACGCACTACGGCTCGGATTTGAGCAGCACGCTGCCGCCCCTCACTTTCGGATATTCGCAACAGAACTATTCATTCCAATCCCCGGTTCACTGGACCAACCTTGCCGAGCCGCCAACACCGCCCGGCTACGCTCCCGCCGACCTCGTGCTCTATCAGGCTTTCAACAACCCTGTGGCTGATCTGGTCGATATAGACGGCGATGGATTGCCGGACCGGATCATCGCGCCTGATGAAAGCACGTCAACCACTTGGTGGGTGCAGCACAACACTGGCAGCGGGTTTGCCAATCCCGTTCCCTGGACTCTCGGATACCAAACCGGAGGTTCTTACAACACTTCGACTGATCCGTCCTGGGCGGAGTTCAACACCCACGGGCGGGTGCTGGACATCAATGGAGACGGCTGGCCGGATTTGGTGGTGGATCCCATCTCTATGTTTGTCAGCGGGGGCACGTACCTGAATCAGGTCGTTCAGCTAAACACCGGCACCAGCCTCGGGAGCCAGATATCGTGGACCAATGTCATCGACCAGCACAGCAATCAATACTATAGCACAGATGGCAATTATCGAGCGGTGGAAGATTATCCGTATCTGGCCATGCTGGACATGAACGGAGACGGGCTGCCGGACCGGGTCATGACGCAGCCCGGCGGATACATGACCAATTATTTGGTGCAATTCAACACCGGCAGTGGCTACACCAGCACCAACTTATTCGGCCCGTTCAAAGCGCAGGGAGTTACCAATAATATCAACTGGGACGGATTGTCAGGCGCAGTGGGAGGGAATGGAAACATGATTTCCATGCGGATGCTCGACATCAACGGGGACGGATTGCCGGATCGCGTCATGTTAATTCTTGCCACCAATTCCTCCGGCGCGGCCCCACCGCAGAATCAGACGTATCTGGTGGTGGAACTCAACAACGGGTACGGCTTCGAGCCGGCTATGAATTGGACGAACGTCAATCCGTACTATGACGTCAGTTGCGGAGGCGGCACCACTCCCGGCATCTCTGATTTGGGAGACAGTTATCAAGTGGCATACCGGGACGTCAATGGCGACGGCTCGCCGGACCGCATTATCGCGTGTCAGTGCCCTTACACCGGCAGCACCGAAACCGGCTACACGAATTGGCTGGTGCAAATCAACACCGGCACGGGATTCGGCCCGCTGATAAACTGGGGGCCGGTGAACAGCCAGGGACAGACAACCACCCAGGCCTATTGCGGCATTCAGACCACGACCACAAACGGCTTGATAGTCAACGGCGTGTCCATGCTGCTGGACATGAACGGAGACGGACTGCCGGACCGGGTGGAGTACGCCTATCCGGGCAACAATAATTACTACGTCGTGGAACTCAGCAGCGGGCCGTTTCCCGACCTGATGATCGCGGCCAGCAACGGGCTTGGAGGCATCGTCAACGCAGCCTACAAGCCCGCAACCCGGTGGGACAACCGCGCCTCGACCAATGCTTCGCCCGCGCAATATCTGCTGCCGTTCCCGCTTTACACCGTCTCCTCTGTTTCCGTGAGCGATGGGATCAACCCCAGTGATACCACGACGTACAGCTACACGGGCGGGTACTGGAACTACGCTCAGCATCAATTCAACGGATTCGCCCAAACAACAGTGTCCGACCCGCTGAACGTGACCAACGTTCACTGGTTCCACCAGGCGGGCGGGCGGAACAATTCCGCCTTTGGGGAATACCAGGACTCCACCACTGCGATTGGCAAGACGGGATTGGAATATCGCACCGATACAATCGGTTCCGATGGCAATCCATACCAAACAGTTCTCAATCAGGTGAACGAAACGGTGGTGAACACCGGCGAGCATTTTGCCTACGTAAGCCAGACGATGAACGTCGATTATTATCCCCCAACGCCCACCACCTACAAGGCGACGGCACAGCAGTATTTCTACAATATGAGCAACGGCAACCTCACCAACACAACGGATTGGGGGGCAGTCAACTCGGTCAATGCCGGCGCGGAAACGTTCAGCGACATCGCCGGCGACACGGTTTATCACCTAACGCAGTTTGCTACGCTCTCAAACACGAACATTGTTGACAAGCCGCAAACGGTCACGCTCTCCACGGACAGCGCGGGCAACAACATTCTGCGGCAGGAGAATTACACTTACGACGGCAGCACCGGAAACCTTCTGCAAGAACACGACCTGATTTGCACTACAGGTGAAGGTGAATACCGCACGAACAGCTACGGGTACGACAGCTATAACAACAAGAAATGGGAAACCAACGCCGCAGGTATTGTCACTCAAGTAACTTACGATTCGACTTACCAGACGTTTCCAGCGCAAACGACTGTCGGCGGAACATTTACCACCGCCACGGTTTATGACCCGCGCTCCGGCAAACTTTACCTTTCCACCGACCCAGCGGGCCTCGTGACCTCCAATCGCTACGATGTCTTCCTGCGCCTGGCGGAAACGGATGTTTCGACCACCCCGAATGGCGCGACATCGGAATGGCTGGACAAGTACACCTACACGCTCGGCGTCTCCGGCGGCCCGCAGAATTCCGTCATGAGGCAGCAAAGCGATGGTGTCGATTTGTCCAACGGGCATGAAATGATCACTTGGTCTGATGGCCTTGGCCGCCCCATCCAAACCCGCGTTGAAGCGGAGAACGGCCAGTATCGGGTTGTTGACGCAGTTTATGACCAGCGGGGCAATATCGAATTTGTCAGCCTTCCCTATTTTTCGTCCGGGACCAGCCGCACCGCTGCAGCCGGCGGCTTGGGCACCTTGCACGGTTTTGATCCCATCGGACGGCAAATCCAGGTAACCGCGTCTGTCACCGGTTCATTCACTGGAGGAGTGTTGACGGGCACGAGTCCGTCTGGCGGCGACAGCGGTTCGCCCATCGGCACCGCCAGCCTTGCCTATTATTACAACGGCGATCCGTGGACGTGGGTGGCCACTGATGAAACCACGAACGTCCACCGCTACACGCGCGACGCCTACGGCAGAACCAATCAAATCGTCGAGGTCAACGGCAGCCAAAGCTATACCACGCTGCTGAATTGGAATCTGGCGGGGGATTTGCTCAGTGTCACCGACAATTCCAACAACGTCATCCAATACTCGAACAATTTAATGGGCGAGGTGGTGGCGATGGCCGACCCCGACATGGGCGTTTGGCAGTATCAGCGCGATGTGGCCGGACGGCTGCGCAAGCAGATCGACGGCGACAATCAAACAATCATTTTCAATTATTCTCCGGATCCGCTCGGACGGCTTCTCAGCCGACAGGTGTACGACTTGAAAACCAACTTCGTCTATGGCGTCACCAACCTTTACGATTCAAACAGCGGCGACACCAGTTTCCCGGTCTATTCCGGCCAACTTTACAAGACCATCGACGGTGAAGGTTATACCAAATATGGCTATGATGTGCGGGTCCGAAAGATCATCACCGCGCGGTATCTCAGCAAGAATGGAAACACCTACACCAATCAGTATTCCTTCGATGACATGGACCGGACCAGGTCGATCACTTACCCTAACAAGGGCCCCACCATCACCAACATTTACGACACAGGGGCGAACCTCTCCAAAGTCCAACAAGTCGGCGGCAGCGGAACCGCTTATTATACCGCCACCGGGTTCAATGCCCTCGACCAGCTCACCGGCATCACTTTTAGCAATGGCGTCAGCACGGCCAACACCTATTACGGCAACTCGCACCGCTTGCAAAGCGTTACGACCAAGGGCGGCAGCTTGCAGAACCTCTCCTACACCTATGATGCCGTGGCCGATATTTTATCCATCGCGGACGGGGTCTATTCCGATGGCGGGTCCGCCTCGATTACCAGTGTTAGTTACGACGACTTGCACCGCTTGTTGGGATTCTCACGCCCCACCGGCTCGGTAACATGCACTTACGATTCCATCGGAAACATTCTTTCCTACAATGAAAACGGTTCCGCGGCTTACACATACGGCATACGCCTGCCCCACGCGGTCAAGACCGCCAACGGGCTCAATTACGCCTACGATCTTTGCGGCAACATGCTCTTGCGCGGCCGGGAACAGTTGGTCTATAACGCCGAAAACCGCTTGTTTGGGGTTGTTTCCAGCAATCAGGTGACCACCTTCGGCTACGACGCCGACGGGATGCGGCTGTGGAAACAAGGGGTCACCAACACCCTCCAAGTGTGGATTGGCGGCAACTACGAGGAAAAGGACGGCAAAATTCTTTACCACATTTCCGCCGGCGACCGTCTGGTTTGCACATTCGACGCCAGCAACAGCGTCTTTGAGTACTATCATCCGGACCATATCCATTCGGCGGAGATTTTAAGCGATTCATCGGGCAACCTTTATCAACATTATGAATACTCCGCCTACGGCCAAAGCCGCTACACTCTCAGCAGCACGGCTTTTCCGATTTCGCGCCGCTACACCAGCCAGGTTTTAGACGAGGAAACCGGCCTCTACTATTTCGGCGCGAGGTATTACGACCCTGTGATCGGCCGGTTTATCCAACCGGACACCATGATTGCAAACGCATTTAATCCGCAGGCGTATGATCGGTATGCCTACTGCTATGATAACCCACTAAAGTATTTCGATCCAAATGGACATGCAGGGTACTGGGCTGATGTCGGTGAGGTTTGGTTGGGGTATTATGACGCCGGCATTGGCGTTATGCAGGGGACCGTCTTCGCGGTGTCACACCCACTTACGACTGTGGAAGGGGTTGGAACGGCAGTTGCCCATCCAATCGGCACCGCGGAAAGCATTGGAAATGCTGTTGGTCAAGAGTGGAGCAGCGGATTGCGCGGACAGGGTGATGTCGTCGGCAATGCACTAATTGCCGCTGGCACAGTAGTGGCTCCGGCAGCGGAAACAGCAAATGTTTCAACGGTTGGACAAGTCGCAGGCGCGGCTTCAAAGGTCGAGGAAGGCGGAACGGCAGTCCAACAGGCCGCAACTGGCGCAGGAGTTGGAAGCAAAGGGGTAGCAGGGGTGGAGGGCTTTACGGGGCACGGAGTTGACCAAGCAATCAGCCGGGGGGTTACCCCTCAGAGCATGTTAGATGCACTTAAGAATCCGCTCCAAACGAAATCCGTTCGAACGGATCCGACGGGGAGGCCGAGCCAGAGAATTATCGGTAAGGAAGCGTCAGTTGTGGTAAACCCACAAACCAAGAAAATTGTTTCGGTTAACCCGACGTCGACGAAAAGAGCCGCAAAGCTATCGGAAGCCCCTTCCAAACTACCGCAACCGCCGCCTCCTCCGCAAACCCCGCCGCCTGCGCAGACAACACAATGAAAACGATTAAACTGACAGAACTGGAGCTCAATTATTTGCGTTCACTTAGTGAGACGCCGGAAATAATACGTAAAGAGTTGGTTGCTCTGGGCGCAAAAAACCCGCCTTATACCGTAACGCTTACGGACTGTGAGGCCGACGATCTACGAGAAACTTGCGCAGACCAACTTCCGATAGAGGGCTTCGACAAAAACTACGAACCTAATGAGAAAGGCCGCATTTTGGAAAGCTTGATCGATAAATTATTCACTGGTTAGCATCTGGCAATTATTCGCATGGCTATCAATAGATGCTTGCAACAAATTACAAATCATGCAATTGCATACCTGAATGGTGCGCCGCTAGTGTCCGCTCAACAATCGCAGAAAGGGGTTAGTCCGCCGCCCAATGAGGCGCAAGTCGATCACATAGTCCCACGTTCCCAAGGAGGGCAAAATAAACCCGCCAACGCCCAAGTGTTGTCCCGAAAAGAAAATCGTGCTAAGAGTAACAAGATGCCGACCACCCCACCCCCTAAACCACCACCACAGCCATCACCACCTCAAAGGCCTGCACCAGAACCTAGCCAATGAAAAAAGAAGAGATTAATTCTTTACACAGCCAGGGAATTTTAAGACAAGCTGCTAAGACATGGCCGACATAGACCCGGAAAACCTCCGTATCGGTGGCCCCCTCGATGGTCATGCAGGCGGTGGCACCGTCCAGGCGGATGGCGCCGATCATGGTCGTGGTTTGCCAATGGCCCTGCGGACATTGGGCGTGGACACGCTGACCCCGCAGGGCGCGCCCGCGCAGGCGGGTCAGATTGGTTTTGGCACCCGATTCGTCCAGGAAAATCAGTTTGGCCGGGTCCAGAACCGCCTTGCCGACGCCGCCAGGCGCGGCGCGCCCGCGCAATGTCCGGACGGTCTTGCTCGCTGGCATGGAGTGTCTTTTTTTATATGTCAGCCCCATCTTCGCCAGAACGTAGTGGATGGCGGGCAGAGAACAGTCCAGTTCCAAGCCGGCGCGCAGCTCTTTCAAGGTCAGGTCGGGCTTCTGATTCAATAGAGTCCGCATCTGGCGCTGATGGGCCGCCAGGATCATCGGCTTGCGCCCGGAGAAACGGTGGCGCGGACCGATCTCCCCGGTCCGTCGGCGTTGTTGCAAGAGCTTCTTGACCATGCCCAGCGAAACCCGGTAACGATCGCCGACCTCCACGCGAGTCCCCTCTTCAAGGTCATAGGAAGCCAAAATCCGTTCGCGCAGGTCCAACGATAAAGTTCGCATGAACTGCCTATACCACAGGCCCAACGGAATGGCTACAGTTTTATTTAAAACGCTCTAGTGTCCGCTCAACAATCGCAGAAAGGGGTTAGTCCGCCGCCCAATGAGGCGCAAGTCGATCACATAGTCCCACGTTCCCAAGGAGGGCAAAATAAACCCGCCAACGCCCAAGTGTTGTCCCGAAAAGAAAATCGTGCTAAGAGTAACAAGATGCCGACCACCCCACCCCCTAAACCACCACCACAGCCATCACCACCTCAAACGCCTGCACCAGAACCTAGCCAATGAAAAAAGAAGAGATTAATTCTTTACACAGCCAGGGAATTTTAAGACAAGCTGCTATTGTAGATTCCGTCCCAAAAGTAGCTCTTTTGTAATTCCACGCTGCGCAAGAGTCCTGATTGGAGCGCCGTTCGCGAGTTATTCACAGTGGGACGCCGAATAATTCCTTAAGGAGCAAATTTTGACGACACCGCCTCTGTCTTTTACGTCTGGGGAGGACTCTGCGGCCCGCTACGCCGCTTGGCGCAAGGGTTCTTTCTTTTCTTTCTTCAGCCGCGCCAGCATCCACAAGTTGTGCGTCAATACTCCCCAGGCCACCGCCAACTCGCGATGGACAAATCCCTTGGCTCGCATGGGCCGCCCCAAAAAGCCCCGCTGCAAAATGCTGATCCGCCCTTCCGTTTGCGACCGGCGCTGCTGCATCCGCACAAAGCGCGGCTCTTTCATCCGCTTCTTCAGTTCGGCAGGATTCCTCGGACAGAGGCCGTTAAAGACCCCCGCCCAGGCCAATCCGCCAGTGTTGGCCTTGCTGGCAAATCCCCGGTCGCCTCCCACAGCCCCCATTTTCCTTTTCAGGCCCACGACCACGCGCTCCAGACTTTCCACCAATAAAGAGGAGTCCGCCGGCGCTGTCTCCTGCCAAAGCTGGTAATCCAAAATGATCCCTTGCCGGTTTTCCCCCAGCAGCAGTTTGTTCCCAAACTCCACCTCCGCTCCGGCCTTGCCCCGCACCAGCACCTGGATGTCCGGCTCATAAAGACTTAAAATCTTCTCCGCGTTGTCCACCTTCCGCTCGCCGATAATCCGTTCGTGCGCCTGCTTCTGCGCGCGCGGCAACAGCTCCAGCACCTGGTCAATCCGCCCCAGAACCTGTTCGGCTTGCCGCCGGGTCCAACCGGTTCTTCCCCATTCCTGGTCCAGCAGGTCCCGATGCCTCCGAGCATGGCGGCCCACCACCTTGACCAGCTTTTTCATCCCGCGCAAAACCCGTTTGCGTTCCTTCCGGCTTTCGGGCTGGCGGCGGCTGTGGGTCATCTGGATACACAGCCGGTTGATCCGCCGCAGGAACTCCGGCGGCGGTTCCATCCGGGCTTTCAAACCCTCCCGGCGAATGAGGCTGACCGCCTTCATCAGCGTGCGCGTGCCATCGCGCAACAAGACCCAATCCACCGGAAAATGAATGTTGGCTTTCAGCGCCGTCGTATCCAGAAAATACTCCGCCAAGTCCACCGGCTGGGTTAAATCCAGCGGCCCGGCTGGATCCATCCCCGCCCGCAAAAGACCCTCGATCAACTGGCGCATCTGGGCCGCGTCCAGCCAGTGGGCGAAACGCTGCAACTCGCTCTTGGAAGGCACGCGCACCTGGTCGAGCGCGTCCACCAGACAAAACCACTGATAGAGGGGATTGCCCGCCAAGGCGCAGCTGAAGCCCCGGTAATCCTCTTGCAGCAGGGTGCGGAGGATCGTGCAACGCAGCGCCTGCCGGCGGCGCAGTTGAAATTGTTGCTGCTGCCGGGCGGTCGGACGACGGTCGGCGGGAGCCAGCCAGCCTTGGAGGGATTGCTCCACAAAATCGGCCTCCAGACCGCTGGCTCGCAAAAGACTCTCGATTTGTTCGAGGCGTCGGCGCAGTGTCAGGTAATCGACATTGCCCACGATGGTGGGCAGGCTCGGTCGTAGTTCGGTGGGAAACGGAATAATCAGGCTTGACATGACGCCAGATTATAATCTAACCTGCAAAAATGCCAGAAAAATCGTTGCTTGACTCAAAAAAAATGGAAGTCACTTATCCTTTGCGTGTCCAGGCCATGCGCTCGCGCGGACAAAAACCCCGGCTGTATGTGAGCTTCCCTCTGGCCTTGGCTACCGCCATTGGGTTGGAGCCGGGCGATGAAGTGCAATGGGAACTGCTGGATCGCGCAGAACTTCATCTTGTGAGGCTCAAGGCTGTTCCGCTGACGGCCAAATCCAAGTCTGGGAAATCATAGCACCCCAACATAACGATACGATTTACCCACCTTGCGCAAATTCCATGCGTTTTAAAGCCAGCCATTCCCTAAGCTGCCCTCTATGCCCTGCCAGCGGGGACAGAATCTATTGTATGCAGCGAAATCGCGGTGGAACACGCGCCTATTCTTTATGCTCAACGTTCTAAACCGGAAGAGGAGGCGGATAGTGGTTGGCAATTTTTATGCGGAGCTAAAAGGGAGGACTCGCAATTAGCAAGGGTGTGGGCCGTTCACGAGGTTTTGGAATATGATCCATCGTTGGTTTCCTATATCGAACTTCCTGTTGGCACTATTCTTACACGGTCCACAAAGGCAGGCACTTGGCAGGTGAGTCGTTCATAAGGATAAATCGATCAGACGCTAGAAGGCAACCAACAGCATAGCGTGCGCCAGCTATTTAAACGGCGCCAAACGAGGTGGGCTTCCCAAGCCCGCCACAAGTCAGTGGCCCAGCATAGACGTTTGCTTCGCAAATTGTGGTCACGTTGCTTGCCTGCCTGGCCGCAAGGGGGAGAGTGTGAGGCTTCCCAAGCCCGCCACGATTCAGTTCTCCACAAGGGACGTTCGCTTCACGAAACGTCGTCACGTGTCATTCCGAACGCCTCAACACAAGGGCCGCCCACATCCAGTGCTGTCCAGGTCAACCAAGGGCGCTCCGGCGCTGATCACCGCCGGCACCCCGTCAACCGAGTTAGAGGCGCGACTGCATCCGGCTCTGAACCCAGTTTGCTGGATTGCAATAGCCGCAGCAAGCGATAAACTTTCAGGAGAATGATTTGGCGCGTCATCTTGTTTTGGCTCCTCGGGGCAAATCTGGCCTGGGCTGATTTGCCCCAGGCGGTCAAGACAGCCAACGGTCTCAACTACGCTTACGATCTTTGCGGCAACATGCTCGCGCGCGGCCGCCAACAGTTGGTCTATAACGCCGAAAACCGCTTGTTTGCGGTTGTTTCCAGCAATCAGGTGGCCACCTTCGGCTACGACGCCGACGGAACGCGGCTGTGGAAGCAAGGGGTCACCAACACCCTCCAAGTGTGGATTGGCGGCAACTACGAGGAAAAGGACGGCAAAATTCTTTACCACATATCCGCCGGCGACCGCCTGGTTTGCACATTCGACGCCAGCAACAGCGTCTTTGAGTACTATCATCCGGACCATATCCATTCGGCGGAGATTTTAAGCGATTCATCGGGCAACCTTTATCAACATTATGAATACTCCGCCTACGGCCAAAGCCGCTACACTCTCAGCAGCACGGCTTTTCCGATTTCGCGCCGCTACACCAGCCAGGTTTTAGACGAGGAAACCGGCCTCTACTATTTCGGCGCCAGGTATTATGACCCGCAGCTAGGCCGTTTCATTCAGCCAGACACGTCGATCCCGAATGCATTCAATCCACAAGCGTACGACCGATACGCCTACTGTTACGACAATCCGCTAAAGTACCTGGATCCCAATGGACATGCAGGCTATTGGGCTGATGTCGGCCAAGTCTGGTTGGGGTATTACGATGCGGGTTCAGGTCTCGTTCAGGGAAGCGCTTTTGCGATGACACATCCGGTCACGACTGTGGAAGGGATTGGAACGGCGGTCGTTCATCCGATCAACACGGCAGAAACGATTGCCAATGGAGTTGCTCAGGATTGGAATAGCGGATTGCGCGGCCAAGGCCAGGTTGTTGGCAGTGCATTAATTGTCGCGGGCACCGTGGCGGCTCCCGCTGCGGAAGCGGGAAATGTTTCAAGCGCTGGACAAGTCGCAGGCGCGGCCTCAAAGGTCGAGGAAGGCGGAACTGCCGTCCAAACGACTGAGTCCGCTGCAACGGCGACAGGAGCCGACACCGGCACCGCTGGCGCGAATGGAGCATCGGCTAATAGCGGCAGTTCAACTTCTGCTTCAGGCGGCGGCATGGCACCGAGTCCGAACGCCCAAGGCGCTCACACGGTGTTCAAAGTGGATCCACAGACAGGAAAGGTAGTTAAATATCAAACATTCGAACCACAAACAAATCCCAAAAATCCGAATCCGTGGAATAGTACAAAACGCTTCGATGCGTCAGGAAAATCGCACTTTAATAAGGAAACTCAACAACCTGTTCCAACACCTCATGTGCATGATCCAGAAACTCCAGGAGGAGTTCGTCCCCCTGACCCAGCTGAAATACCCCAATGAATACACTAGAGAAATTGCAACGATGGTATCTTTCCCAATGCGATGGCGATTGGGAACATGGATACGGAATAAAGATCGACACGTTAGACAATCCTGGGTGGCACGTTTCCATTAGCGTTGCCGAGACGCCATGGGAGTTAAAACCGTTCAGGGACGTCCAGACGGCGATAAGTGCATCCGATTGGATTACGTGCCGAGTCGAGGGGCAGAAATTCGAAGGGTTCTGCGGACCTACGAATCTGAATCAAGTGCTAGAAATCTTCCTTCAATGGGTGGAAGCAGGAACGCCACCAAAAGGGCATGATGCCGACAAACCAATTGACTAATTCAAAACGGCTCGACGAAAAATCAATGGACATGCCCTTTGAATACAATTGGGGTCAAGAGGTGCAGGTGGCTGTGACAGCACCTGTAAACATGCATCCTGGGCAAGCAGGATCTGTTTGCGGAATGCGAGAATCCAACAACAGCCGTCTTTATTTGGTCGAGTTTTCGGACGGCCAAGCCGTCGAAATCCTAGAAGACTTTCTTGAACCTAAAAGGGTCACCTAGCAATGCCGCATTGGTGGTTGACAGAGCGTAAGGGGGTCAGTTCCTCACCTTATCACATATAAGACGGCAACCAATAGCATGGCATGTGCCACCTATTTGTAATGGTGCCAGAAACAGCTTCTTGGAGTTCACGGCCTTGCAACAAGGGCAGGTTCCTCCTTCGCCAAGGCTACGGGCGGACAAGTCGCCTTCTCTTATATTCGTCCCATCCGCCTTCGCCAAAAGGCTTCCGCCTTCGTCAAAAAAACTACGGCGGACAAGCCGGCGGGACAAGAGGGCCACCCACGTTAGAGGCGCGACTGCGTCCGGCTCTGGCAACATCTTGCGGGATTGCATTGGCCGGGGCAAGTGATAAGATTTCCGCCGCATGATCTGGCGCGTCATAATGGTTTGGCTCTTGGGGGTGTTCCTTGCAGCGGCAGACTTGCCCCACGCCATCAAGACGGCCAAAGGCCTCAATTACACTTATGACTTGTCGGGCAACATGCTCTTGCGCGGTCGAGAACAGTTGGTCTATAACGCCGAAAACCGCCTGTTTGCGGTTGTTTCCAGTAATCAGGTGGCCACCTTCGGCTATGATGCCGACGGAACGCGGTTGTGGAAACAAGGAGTCACCAACACCCTCCAAGTGTGGATTGGCGGCAACTACGAGGAAAAGGACGGCAAAATTCTTTACCACATTTCCGCCGGCGACCGTCTGGTTTGCACATTCGACGCGAGCAACAGCGTATTTGAATACTATCATCCGGACCATATCCATTCGGCGGAGATTTTGAGCGATTCATCGGGCAACCTTTCTCAGCATTACGAATACTCCGCCTACGGCCAAAGCCGCTACACATCTAGCATAATAGCATTTCCGATATCGCGCCGCTACACAAGTCAAGTATTGGATGAAGAAACAGGTTTGTACTATTATGGCGCACGATATTACGATCCAGTTATCGGGCGATTTATCCAGCCGGACATGCTGATTCCAAACGGGTTCGATCCCCAAGCATACGACCGGTTTGCATACGCAAGAGATAATCCGCTGGAGTATGTTGATCCGAGCGGCCAGAGATCAAGAGAAGTGGGGCAACCGTGGTTGGAAAGGGAAAACCGGGATATCCTCCTGGAACAAAGATTCCGCCGACAAAAGTCGACGTCGTGAGGCCGCCTCAACCGCTTCCGCAGCCTGTGCCCCAACCATCCTCACAATGAGAAAAAACCGTGATCGTTATGGGTTTAGAACAAACAAATAAAGTTGACTTTATCAGCATCAACCGACAAACGGGTGACGTCAAACTTACGTTACCTGAAGGGTTCGCCGCCAGAAGATGGCTGTCCGGTCATCAAGTTGTCGCATAAAGATAGCCCTGTTATCAGACCCTATTTGCAGGACCTGCACCTCTGCTATTTGGTGGATAATGAAGGATTCTACGACTATATCCAAAATCATTACTTGGAGGAAGACGGGATTAGTATGACATTTGAATTTGGGCGTCGCTTTGAACGACAAGGGAGAATTTATAGAGAATTCCTTTGCCGGTCCGGCAGCGTCCATCTCCGCATCTGTATTTACGCAGGAAAGAATAATCTGGCACGGGGAATTATCATGCGCGGCACGAAGGAAAACGCGCCATATTGTACTGAAATTCGAGCAGGCGTTGAAATTCAATTCAATTGCGACGAGTTAAACCCTGTGCCATTGCCGTGACGGCACAACAGACAGCAGCCAATAGCAGGCTTTTGGCCCACTTTTCAACGCTTCACCGGTAATGCTCGTAGCGCTTCAGGACGGACTGGACATAGGCTTTTGTGCCGGGAAATCCAATCTGGTTTATGAACGCCGCGCTGTTGGTGATCGCGCTGCCGACGCGCCATTTGAGCACATTGCCCCGGCCGGCGTTGTAATCGGCCAAAGCGTAGGGCAAAGGGTTGTCGGCCTGTTTGTAGCGCAGCAATGCTTTCTTTAAATACCAAGTCCCGGCCAGGGTGTTGGTGGCCGGATCCAAACAGGCCGCGTGTTCAAACGCCGCGATATGTTCGTCCGAGGCCCATTCCAAGGCGGCGGCTTCGCGGACTTGCATCAGGCCCAACTCCCCGGCTCTGCCACGAACGCTTGGACTGAACCGGCTCTCCCGCCAGATGACGGCCCTGACGAGCGCCGACTCCATCTGATAACGACTGGCCGCCGCCGCGATCTCGGCATCAAAGCGATGCTCGCGCCAATAATTGTAGCCCAAATACACAACCAGCGCCAAAACCAGGAATATGAGGAGACGGCGGCGGTGCATCGCGCTATTTTTTAACCGCACCGGACGTGAAAACAAAGCGGAAACCGGCCACAATTTCATTGCGCGTTGCCAAATCCCGTTTAGAACTGGCGCCATGCCGCCGCGCATCCTGATCGTTCCCGATAAATTCAAGGGCAGCCTGACCGCCCACGCCGCCGCCTCGGCCATTGCGGCCGGCTGGCGCAAGGCGCGACCCGGTGACCGCGTGGCAACGCTGCCCATGAGCGACGGCGGCGACGGTTTTGGCGCGGTGCTGGGTGAGTTGATGGGGGCGCGACGCCAACACGCCCGCATCGTTGATGCGGCGCACCGGCCCTTGCGTGGGCTTTGGTGGCGGGATGACACCGCCAAAACGGCCATTATTGACTCGGCCGGAATCATCGGCCTGGCCATGCTGCCGAAGAAGAGATTTCATCCGTTCCAGTTGGACAGTTTCGGGCTGGGAGGAGTGATGCGGGCGGCGGCGAAGTCGGGCGCAACCAGCGCCATGGTTGGCCTTGGCGGCAGCGCGACGAACGATGCCGGGTTTGGAATGGCGCGGGCGCTGGGCTGGAGGTTCTTCAACAAAAATCGGGAGGAGCTGAAGGAATGGTGGCGCTTGCGTGAGTTGGCTGACGCGCGTCCGCCAGCCCGCGCCTGGCCATGGAACGTTACCGTCGCGGTGGATGTCGCCAATCCCCTGCTGGGGCCAGAGGGTTGTTCGAGAATTTACGGCCCGCAAAAAGGGTTGCGACCGCAAGATTTTGAGCTGGCGGAAAAATGCCTCGGCCGCCTGGCAAGGGTGTTAACGGAGCAGCATGGATTCGATGGCGCGAAAATCGCGGGCGCGGGCGCGGCGGGTGGATTGGGTTTCGGGCTGATGGCATTCGCGGGAGCCAGGATGGAATCCGGCTTTGAAGTTTTCGCCCGTTGCGCGAGGTTGGATGATCGAATAGGCGGGGCCGATCTGGTCATCACCGGGGAAGGCCGGATGGACAGCCAGACTTACATGGGCAAAGGCGTGGGTGAAATTGCGCGGCGCTGCGTCAAATTGGGTGTGCCGTGCCTGGCCTTGGCGGGGATTGTCCTGGAGCCCGCGCGCGCGCGCCGGTTGTTCACGCAAACGCGCGCGCTGACAGAGATTGCCGATCTGGAGCGCGCGCAATCGGAGGCAGGCCGATATTTGCGGCAATTGGCCGGGCAGATGGCGGAAGCATTCGGCAAATGACATTTCCATTTCGAAAGGATTGAGATTAGGATTAGGAGCAAGATTAAGATTAGGATTGACGCTATGCAATTGGAAGATCATTTGGGCGACATCCTCCGCAAAGGGCGGCAGGCAAAAGGAATCGCAGCCGCCGTGGCCGCGCAGGCGGCGGGTTTGACCGAGCCAGCCTACAGCGCCCTCGAAGAAACAGGCCGGTTTTCGGGGCAGATTCATTTTCCGGCGCTGGGCGAAGCGCTGGGCTTGAACGGCGCCAAGCTGGAAGGCATCGCCAAAGGCTGGCTGCCGGCGGCTCCCGACCTTTCCTTGTGGCGCGAACTCCGGCAAATCACAACCCGGGCCAACGGCATGGAGGTGCATTGCTATCTGGCCTGGGATGAAGGATCGCGCGAGGCGGCTTTGTTTGACACAGGATGGGACGCCGCCCCGATTCTTAAATTGATCGGGGAAAACGGGTTGTCGTTGCGCCATCTTTTCCTGACCCACCTGCACGAGGACCACGTCGCGGGGATGGAAGCGATCCGGGAAAGATTTGCGAAGCTGCATCTGCATTCCAATTCGCGCCAAGCGCCGCCGCAGCATCGCAATCGCGCCAACGACTTTCTGCACTTGGGAAGTCTGCGCATCACCAATCGCGACACGCCGGGCCATGCCGAGGAAGGGGTGACCTACATCCTTGGCAACTGGCCTGAAGACGCGCCGCACGTGGCCATCGTGGGCGATGCGATATTTGCCGGCTCCATCGGCAGGGGCAACCAATCATGGGACCTGGCCCGGCAAAAAGTCCGCGAGCAAATCTTTTCCCTGCCGGACGAAACCTTGCTCTGCCCGGGCCACGGCCCGATGACTACGGTGGCGGAGGAAAAGGCAAACAACCCGTTCTTTTAATGCTCCCACCGAAAGAGCTTTTTTGTCATTGGCCCCCGAATTGGAACAAGTTTCAAAAGAACGACATCGTTTTCCCGCAGCGTCACAGTATCGCTGAATTTGCCGGTGGAATTGATTTTAATCCGGCGGCTTGATTCCGGTTCGCCCCGGCTGGCGTCGCGCAGAATGTTTTCCTGCGCGCGGGTCAGTTGCGGCGGCGCGCCCATTTCGAGATACGCGGTATAGGGGTCGTTGTGGCGGCAGCCGGCGCGCCATTGTTGTAACTCATATTTTCCAGGCGGCACGCCGGTCAGTTTGATTTCAACCGCTCCTTTGTCCGCCGCCGGATGCGGCTGGCGGAAATAAACCTGGTCGGCAATTTTTCCGCCGGTCGGATGCGTCAAATCCCACAGGAGGATTTGCGCGCCGCCCTTGTCATCGCGGCAAACCCACGAGCGCGCGTCGGAATTTTTCAACTCAGTTTTTCCGAGCTGGTTCAAGAATTGGAAGGCAAAGTAGGCGGGTTTTTTGATGCCGGAAACATTCAGCAAGCCGAAACCGCCATGAAACGGCGTCATGGGCGGGCCGTTCTCTTCAAAGATGTCGGTGAAAACCCAGTAGGAAAAAGAGGCGACGCCGTGTTCGGTGTTTTTGAACTGTTCCAGAATGTAGGGCGCGGAAAAATACGCGTCGTGAACCGGGTCGCGCGGCGAGTAGGACGTGCTCCATTCGGTGACGTGAATCGGCAGGTTTGGTTTGGCGCCGGCGTCAATGACCGCGCGCTGGCTCAAAGCCGTGTGGGCGGGCGCAAGCAAATCATCGCTCAAATACAAAAGGGATTGGCCATCGGCATCCAGTCCGCTGGGACCGCCCCCGAGTCCGTAGCCGTGGTAGCTCACAAAATCGAGCGGCACATTGCTGGCGGCGCAGAATTCGAGAAACGATTTCACCCAATCCGGGCCTGCACCGGCCGGGCCGCCGACAAGGTAATTTGCATTCACGCTTTTGACCGCGTTGGCCGTGTGGGCATAAAGCTCGAAGTATTCTTCACGGGCGCGCTGCGGATCTCGCGGCCCCCAGAAGCCGGGATAATTCGGTTCGTTCCAGATTTCAAAATTCCATTTCGACACCTCCTCCGCGCCGTAGCGTTCCGTCCAATGCGCGACAAGGTCGTGGATGAGGCCGTCCCATTTTTCGTAGGACTTGGGCGGGGTGACGTTGGCCTGCCACCAGAAGATCTTCTTGGAACCGCTGGCGAGCGCGGATGGCATGAAACTCAATTCGACAAACGGACGAATTTTCAGCGCGAGCAGCGCATCGTAAAGCTGGTCAATGTATTGCCAATTGTGGCGCGGCCGTCCGTCGCGGCCTTCGGCATAAACACCCATATCATCGGAGAGCAGCCCATGAAAACGGATTTGCCGGAAGCCGATTTCGTCCTGGCAAAGCTGCAACTGACGCTGCCAGTCAGCGCGCAACCCTTCATTCGCGCGCCCGGCGCCGATGCATTCGTGAAAAAGTTGCGTGGTCGGCCCTTTGATTTGATTCCAATCGGCAGTGACGAGGTGATTGTCAGCGCGGCTGCAAACCGTGCCGGCCAACAAAAACAAGACCAGCATTTTGTCGGCGCGCATGGTGGTGTTCAAGGTCGCTTTCAAATCAGAATCGTATTCGCAGCGGCGTTGACAAGCAAGCGTTCACGAGCGCGTGCGTCCCGCGCACTGGAATGCCATTGACAACCCGGTGACAGAGTGGCACCATACAGTTATGGAACATGCAGTAGAAGAACCTCGCAAGAGGATTACGGCCCGCGTTTCGGACAACGTGCGTGTGACGCTGGAACAGGCGGCGGAGCTTTTGGGGGCAACCGTCAACCAGTTCGTTGTGCAAACAGCCTATCAGGAAGCGCAACGTGTCATCGAGCGGGAATCAGTCATCCGGCTGTCGCAGAAAGACGCGCGCAAGGTTCTTTCCCTGCTGGACAATCCCCCCATGCCCAACAAACGGCTGAAAGACGCAGTAAAAGAATTCAAAGGCAAAGTGCGTGCGTAAAGTCGAACTGCTGGCGAAGTCTCACGACCGGGCCGGTTTCGACTGTGGGAGTGAGCCGCTGAATCTGTTTCTCAAGCAAACCGCGCGGCAACACGCGGCGCGGGGAATCTCGCGGACATTCGTTCTTGTGGAGGAAGACGCTTCCGAGCCAAAGCCTGTCCTGGGCTTTTTTTCCCTCAATCTCTGCCAATTGAAGTCCGAGTCCCTTTCAGCCGAAGTAGCGAAGAAACTGCCGCGTGACATATCCGGCATCAGGCTTGGCCGGTTGGCCGTCGCCAGGGAATATCAGCGGCAGGGAATCGGAAAAACATTGCTGGTTGCGGCAATGGGAAAGTTCATCGAGATTTTCAACAGAGCGGGCGGGATTGGCCTTTTCGTGGATGCCAAAGACCATGAAGCCAGACGCTACTACGAGCAATTCGGCTTTGTTTCACTGCCGTCCAACGAACTTGAACTATTCCTGCCGGTCAAAACGATTCAAGAGGCATTGGCGCGGGATTCTTAACCGTGGCATCGACAATCGAAGTTCAGAGATCCGCTTGGAAGCTGAGAGGATCTTGTCGCTCAATCCCGCGACGAGCGAATCGATGATCTCATTCGCGACGTTCTCGCAACGTAACCCACTTCCAAAGCATGGCGGACGTTGAACTGCACAAGCGGATCGTCGCTCCCTTAAAAAGTGTTCGTCTAAAAAGACGTCCCAATCCTTCGCCTGGAGTTCCATGCGTTGAGCTCGCTATTCAACAACCATTCTTTGTGGTTAAAAAAATCAAGCCTGGTCAAACTCAGTGGGTCAAAGCGATTCAATCCGCTTGCAATGGCGTTATCTGAGGCGAAATCATGTCTGAAATGAGCCAGGAACCAACACAGAGTCCGGCGCCGGGTTTGGCGAGCCATCTCCCAAACCTGTCGTTTCTGCGCGGTTATCAGCGGGCATGGCTGGTGGCGGATTTGCTGGCGGGCATCAGCGTCTGCCTGGTCATGATCCCCACCGTGATTGCCTACGCCGGTTTGATGGGGTTGCCGCCGCAATGTGGCCTTTACGCGGCTCTTGTTCCGCTGGCGGTGTATCCGTTCTTTGGCGGTTCGCGGCAGGTCATTGTCGGGCCGGACATCGCCATCTGCTTGCTCATCGTCAGCGCGGTCAGGCCGCTGGCGGAGGAGGGCGATGCCAGCCGCGCGGCGGCCCTGGCCGGCACGGTCGCGGTGATGAGCGGGTTGCTGCTGCTCCTGGGCGCAAGGGCCAGGGTCGGCGCGGTGGCGGATTTCTTCTCCAAACCGGTGCTGGTCGGTTATATGACGGGCGCGGCCCTGATTTTGGTGGCGTCGCAATTGGATAAGTTTTTCGGCGTGGCGTTGCAAAGGAACGACTTTTTCCCGCGTCTGTACGAATTGTGCGGCAAGCTGAACAAGACGAACCCGTCCACGGCGATATTCGGGTTCAGCCTGCTGGCGCTGTTGCTGGGCTTGCGCCGGTTCGCGCCTAAAATTCCCTCCGCCCTTGTCGTGTGCGTTGTGGCCGTTGTTGCCTCGGCCGGCTTGGGATTGGAACATCGCGGCGTGGCCGTCGTCGGCCCGCTGCCGGCCGGATTGCCGGCTTTCATCTTTCCGCCGTTCGATTGGAAGGATGTGCAGGCGCTGCTGCCGGCTGTCATCGGCATCGCTTTGCTCAGTTACACCGAAGGCATCCTGCTGGCGCGGGCCTTCGGGGCGAAAAACGGCTACGAAGTCAACGCCAGCCAGGAACTGGTCGCGCTCGGCGTGTCGGATGTTTTTACCGGGTTTTTTCAAGGTTTCGCAGGCACGGGCAGCCAGTCGCGCACCGCCGTTAACGATGAGTCGGGGGGCAAAACGCCGGTGGCCAGCCTGGTGGCGGCGGCGATGCTGGCGCTCTTTCTCTTGTTCCTCACGCCGGTGGTGGCGCGGCTGCCGGTGGTGGCGCTGGCCGCGATTCTCGTCTATGGCGGTTCCACCCTGGTTGAATTCGACGTGATGATGAGCATTTACCGGCATTATCCGCGCTCCGCCGCGGTGGCGGCGCTGACAACGTTGGCCGTGCTGGGGGCCGGGGTGGTGCCGGGCATATTGGTCGGGGTGGTTCTTTCGCTCCTTGGGCTGATCAGCCGCATCTCCAATCCGCCGGATGCGGTCCTGCGCGAAGTGCCGGGGCATGGCTTCCACGATTTGGGCGACACTCCGGGCGGGCAAACCATCCCCGGCCTGCTGGCCTACCGGTTTTATGCGCCGCTGTTGTTTTCCAACGCGGCCCATTTCGCCGGGCGGGCGCGACAACTGATACTTGACAGCAAGACGCCGGTGGTCTGGTTCCTGCTCGACGCCCAGGCCGTCACCGACATTGACGTGACGGCGTTGGAAACGCTTGATGACTTGTATCAGGAGCTGAAGCAAGAGGGCATCGCGCTAAAGATCGCCCATGCCAACCCTCCCTTTCGCGCCGTTCTGGAACGGACCGGCCTGGCCGGCGAGCTGGGGGAGGACAGTTTCTTCGCGTCGGTTCACGAGTGTGTGGCCGCGTTCCAAGCCATGAAGGCTCCGAGTCCTAATCTTAATCCTAATCAGAACAGCATGACTCCCCGGATTTTCAACATGGCCTTTTTGGAGGATTGGCGGTTAAATCGCAGACGATGAAAATTGTTTTGGCATATTCGGGAGGATTGGACACCTCGGTCCTGCTTTCATGGATCAAGGAAAAGTACAACGCGGAAGTGATCGCCTTTTGCGCCGACATCGGCCAGGAGGAGGAACTGCACGGGCTGGAGAAAAAGGCGCTCAAAACCGGCGCGTCGAAAATATATATTGACGATCTGCGGGAGGAGTTTGCGCGCGATTTCATTTATCCGATGATGCAGGCCGGAGCGGTGTATGAGAACCAGTATCTTCTCGGCACCAGCATCGCGCGGCCGCTCATCGCCAAGGGCATGATCGACATCGCGCGGCGGGAGAAGGCGGACGCCATCGCCCACGGAGCGACGGGGAAAGGGAACGACCAGGTGAGATTTGAATTGACAGCGGCGGCGCTGGCGCCGGATCTGCGGGTCATCGCCCCGTGGCGCGACGCGGCTTTTCGCGCGCAATTCCCGGGCCGGGCGGAGATGATTCAATATTGCGAGGACAAAGGCATCCCGGTGCAGGCCACGGCGAAGAAGCCTTATTCGATGGACCGGAACCTCCTGCATATTTCGTTCGAGGCCGGTATTTTGGAAGACCCCTGGCTGGACGCGTCGGCGCCGGAACACAAGGCGATGTACAAACTGAGCGTTTCCCCGGAGGACGCGCCGGACAAACCCGAATACGTCACGCTGGATTTTGCGAAGGGCCAATGCGTGGCGGTGAACGGGAAAAAGTTGTCGCCGTTGGGCGTGATGCAGGTGTTGAACAAGCTCGGGGGCAAACACGGCGTGGGCCGGGTGGATTTGGTGGAAAACCGGTTTGTCGGAATGAAATCCCGCGGCGTGTATGAAACGCCCGGCGGCGCCATCCTGCATTTTGCGCACCGCCAGGTGGAAAGCATCACGATGGACCGGGAAGTGATGCACTTGCGGGATTCGTTGATCCCGAAGTATGCGGAACTGGTTTATTACGGCTTTTGGTTTTCGCCGGAGCGCCACGCGTTGCAGGCGCTGGTGACGGAAAGCCAGAAGAATGTGCGCGGCACGGCGCGGGTGAAACTTTACAAGGGGAACATCATCAATGCGGGGCGGAAATCGCCGGTCAGCCTGTATAATCCGCACATCGCCACCATGGAGGCCGATCCGACCCAGGCTTACAATCAGGATGATGCGACCGGTTTCATCCGATTAAACGCGCTGAGATTGAAAGTGGAGGCCCGGGTGCATAACAAGAAATGAATCCCATGAGCGATCCAATCATATTCCAAAAAGGCCCCATTGTTCAGCAGACCGAACCAGGAACCTATTGGTGGTGCGCCTGCGGGCGCTCGGCCACCCAGCCGTTTTGCGACGGATCCCATAAGGGAACCGAATTCACGCCAGTCAAGGCGCAGATTGACGCCAAAAAAACCGTGGCTTGGTGCGGCTGCAAACACTCGAAAAACAAGCCCTTCTGCGACGGCAGCCACGGCCGGTTGTGAGGCGCTTTCACGCCTAACCTTCCATGAACACGAAAGTACCTCACGGGCAAAGTCGCGCTCGTCACAGGCGCAAGCAAAGGACTCGGCAAGGCCATGGCGCTGGCGTTGGCTCAGGCGGGCGCGAAGCTGGCGCTCGCTTCGCGCGACGAAAAGCTACTCGCTGAAACCGCTGCAGCCATTGCCGCACAGGACGGAGAAGCCGCCGTGTTCCCTGTCGACGTCTCGGACGAAGCGCAGGTGGCCGGGTTGGAGAAGGCGGTGGCTGCGCGCTTCGGCCGCATCCACATCCTCATCAACAACGCAGGCATTAACCTGCGGAAGCCGATCACCGACTTCACCCTGGAGGAATGGAATCGCATCCAGACCACTAATGTCACTGGCGCGTTCCTCATGTGCCGGTCCTTCGTTCCTCACCTGAAAGGCCAGGGCTACGGTCGCATCCTCAACCTGACTTCAATGATGAGCCACATCTCGCTGCCGGGCCGCACGGCCTACTCCACGAGCAAGGCGGCGCTGCTCGGCTTCACGAAGGCCCTCGCGCTCGAACTCGCCCCCGACGCCATCACCGTTAATGGGATCAGCCCCGGGCCATGCTCCACAGAAATCAACAAGGCGCTCATGGAGAATGCGGAGCTGACGCGATTCTTCCTCTCCCGCATCCCGGTTGGTCGCTGGGGAAAGCCGGAGGAGATCGGTCAACTCGCTGTCTATCTCTGTTCCGAAGCCGCCAGCTTTATTACGGGCACCGACATTATTATTGACGGCGGTTGGACCGCCCAGTAAGCGCCGCGCGAATCGAGTTTGAACCGTGAAATACGACCTTCCTGGCAAAACTGGTCTGAACCTCTCCTGTGCATGGGAATTGTTAAATCTTGTGAAAGGGTCCCCGGAAGCAAGTCATCATTGGCTTGACGGCTGGAAGGGCGCAGGGGTCAGGGCCGGGGCTTTGCTTTAAATATACTTGATACATCCACGACGTTCATGGAAACCAAATCCATGCTCTCCCGCGGCGAACGCTGACGCGCTTTTTGCAATTGTTGACTGATTTGCCGGACGGTGGCGGCGGCGTAGTATTTGATCGCTCCGGCGCTGATGTCCGCTTTGAAGATGACGAGGAGAAGGACATTGTCGTCAATGTCGCAGAAGAGCAGGCTGTGGCGCTTGCCCTGCAGGTAGATGTTGGAAAAACCGGCTTCGCCGATCCGCCCGGCAATCGCCTGCGTGGCGCAAAACGAGCCGGCGGCCAGCGCGGCGATGGTGTTGGCGTCAAAGTTCTCCAGCGCGCCGCGTCTGCTGATGAGCGGACCGCCTTTGTCGATGATCAGCGCGGTCGCGGCTTCGCTGCGGCGCAGCAAATCGTCCAATGCGGCGTCGAGCAATTGAACGTCTTCTTCAATGAGCGGAGGGAGACCGGGCATATCACGCAGTTTTGCGCCCGGCTTGGTTGATGAATTTGTTGAGCAACAGGCGCGTAATCATGTTGAGCGGCTCAAAGACCCCTTCGCATTTGGAGGCAACGGAGGTGAAGGAAGGGACGCGCACTTCGCGGTTGTTGAGCAGGAATTCCATGTACTCGACCGGCGCGGCGTCGGGCAGGTCGCGCTTGTTGAATTGCAGAACGTAAGGGACATCGGCGAACTCGAACTTTAACGCCTTGAGGTTGTCCTCGAGGTTTTGAAAGCTTTCGACGTTCTCGGCCATTTTGTCGTATTGCGAATCGGCGACGAAGACAATGCCGTCCACGCCGCGCAGGACGAGCTGGCGGGTGGTGTTGTAAATGACCTGGCCGGGAACGGTGTAGAGTTGAAATTTGGTTTTGAAGCCCTTGATGGCCATGGCTTCGATGGGCAGAAAATCAAAGAACAATGTGCGGTCGGAGCTGGTGGCAAGGGAAACCAGTTTGCCCTTCTCCTGGACGTTCTGGACGTGGGCGTGGATCTGTTCCAGATTGGTGGTTTTGCCGCCCTTGCCCGGGCCGTAATAAACAATTTTGACCTGAAGTTCCCTGGTCGCTTGATTGATGATCGCCATAAATTTATTGATTGCGTTTGGCCAGTTCGCCGGCGACGCGTTGCAGGAGGGCGCCGGGCAATGTTTCTCCAGGTTTGCCCAAAACGGCCAGGTAAAGCGCGCCGGTCTTAAAGATCGTGCATGGGGTTTGGCCGGCCAGCAAGGTCAGGGCGGTCGGCGGCCCTAATTGAATCTCCCCGGAATAGTGGGCCAGGCGGCCAAATATCTGCGGCAGGAACGCCGCCATGGTTTCGGATTTCAGGGGCGGCGGCAAATCGCCGGCCACGAGAAAACCATCGCTCATGGCGATGAGGCTGGCGGCAACGCCGGGCAAAGCGTTGATCTTCTGCGTGATCTCATGCGGGGACCATTCCGTTTTTGCCGGTTGGCCGAAGATTTCGCCCAAAGCATTGGCCGGGGCGGGCGCCGCCGCGGGGGCGGGGAAAACAGCTTCGGGCGCCGGCGCGGGAAGAGGAGCGGCCGGGCCGGATGGTTTGCCTGGCACCGCAAACAGATTGGGCATGTTCCCGCCCACGGCAACATTTTTCTGAACGACAGAAGCCGTCCGTTGCGACATAAAAAGCGGCGCAATCACCTTCAGAGGAAGTTCCAAAGACGCCTCCCGATGCGGGGGGAAATGGCTGCGGAGGAAACGTCGAGCCATTGGATCAATTCGCCCCATGTAAAAACAACACGACCGGTTTTCATGGCGGTCTCGAGGCGATTCATGGGCAGGGAAACCGAGGCGCCGCTCCAATTGGATTGCGCAATGTCCTGGCGAACAGGTTCAGGCCAGAATTCGTAAAGCGCCGAAAGCCGCACCGTCAGCGCGCTTCCAGCGGGAACTTGCGGCACGGGCGCAGGGGCCGGAGCGGCTGGTTTTTGCGCGGCGAAAGGCAACGGCGCGGACGCTGGAGGTTTCGGCGCGGCTGGAGGAGAGGCAATTGACGCCGGCGGTTTTTGGGCGGCCGGCACCGGCTTGGGCGCGAGAGGGCTTGGCGGAGTGGTTGGAACAACAGGCGCCGCACCGGGCGCGACAGCCCGGGCAGGCGCCTTATCTTTCGACCTGAAAACTCCCGAAATCTCTTCCGGAACTTCGAGCTGCGTTTGCCCCGAACGCCGCGCCAGAAGGGCGGGGTTCATGGCCGCCAAAATCTTTGGCAACGGCAAATCAACCAATGTTTCGTCGAGGCTGGCGTCATCGGCAAAGGTTCCCGGCGGGGCGGATTGGCGGAGTTCGGCAAAGCGAATTCGCACCGCGCCGGAAGGCAGTTGCGCCAAAGCCGTCTTGACTGGAAGCGGAAAAGCGCCGGTCACCGATGACAAGACCAGCGGCGCAAGAGAGCCGGGCAATCGCGCCACGATGTCGCTGAACGGCACAGGGATGGCGTCGCCCGCCCACGGCGAAACGGACGACGGTGTTTTTGCCTCCGGCGGCACGGGCACGGGTTGCGGAGCGGCTGGCTTGGGCAGCGCCGGGACAGGATGCGCCGGGGCCGCAGGCCGGCGGCGAAAAAAGCCGTTTAAAAAAATCGAACATGCAATGATACGGGTTGATGCTGCCAAAAGCCGGGGCCATTCGTCTATGGTAATTCCATCGGCATGGAGGCGGCTTGAGTTTAATTGCCCTGGCGCACTTTCTCCTTTTTTTCCTCCAATTCAGCCTTGAAAGTTTTGCGCGCGGAGGCCAGTTGCTTTTCCAATTGCGCCACCGCTTCAAAATCTCCCCTGGCCGACGGCGGCGGCCCGATTGTCGTTCAGGAAAATCTCGCGTTCGGCAATTTTGGCGGCGTATTTGGCATCCAATTCCGCCAGTTGCTTTTTTTGTTCCCCGGTGAGTTTTGTCGCCGGAGCGGTTTTGTTCAATCGTTCCATGGCCAGTTCGTAGGAGGATTTCATAATGTGATGGGGATTATTGCGTTTTCTTCTTCCAGGGCATGTCCGGGAATTTTTCCGGCGTTGTCATGGGGCGGCGGTTTTGGCCTGGCCATCTCCAACCCGGGGTCAGCGCCAGGGGCCGCGCCGGGCGGCGCCATGTCACCGCGCCAGGAGGCGATGCGCGCCTGCAAGCCATGATGTTCGGCGGTTTTTTTGTCGCCCGCCTTCATGTAGGCGCGGGAAAGATTCGTATGGACCAACTGATCGTGCGGTTTCATTTTCTCGGCCTTGTGGCCTTCGGCGATGGCGGAGGCAAAATCGCCCCTGGCATAATAAGCGCCGCCCAAGGCCAGTTGCGCGTCGAAATACCCGGGATCCTGGGCCAGGATGGCGTTGAGCCGGACGATGGCGCCGTCGACATTGCCCGTGCTGAACTCGAACATGGCGTCATCGAACTGCTCTTGCAAGGTCGGCATACCGTTCACTCTACGACGAATTGAAAAATGTCCAAGCACGAATGACCAGGGAAGGGTGGAAAATGACGAATGACAAAGCACGAATGACCAATTAATGACGAAGCTCGAATGACGAAATTTCGTCATTGGGCATTCTCCCCGGCTGCTCCTTTCAAACCTCAATCCCCGACCGCAGGTCCAGGACATGCAGTTCTCGCACGGCGTTGCCCAGCCCTTGGGATGCCGCTTGCCCAACCACTCCCGCGCCTTTGCCAAGTCCTGCGGAACCCCAAAACCATCCCGATAACGCGTCCCCAGGCAGTATTCGCTATAAGGATCGCCTTTTTCCGCCAAGGCCGTCACCCGTTGCAATTCCCGGGCATCGGAATCGTCTGCCGGGGGGATGGGACGGGTCGGACTGGTAGGACTGGTAGGACTGGTAGGACACAGAAGACTCGAATCATCTTTAGGAGTTGGGAGATTAGGACCCGCCGTCGCTGAAGCTATGGCGGGCAAGTTAGGATTAGGAAAAGGTGCGGCGGGGGCTTCGTCTGCCGGTGGCATATCGCTTTGATTCACTTTGACGGGGTTTGACTGAATAGGACTGATTCTTGACTCCTCCTTCGCGTCCATGTCCTTTGTATTCAGCGGGTTAGCCACTTTTTTGGCCCTTGCTTTCCTGGCCTGTTTCACAGGCCGCGCCTTTCGCGTCGGTTTGACGGGTTCTGCTTCCTCTGGAGACGGTTCCTCGTGTTCGAATTTGTCGGTGGGCAAGAGGCCTTCGGCCGGCCTGTCGTTTTGAACGGCCAGGATGAATTTGGCGATTCTCCGGCCCGCCGTGCCGCCGCCAAACATCTGGGCCATCGCATCCACCTTCAGCGTGCTCCATAAGGGCGCCAGAAACTACCGCTTCTCCTCTTCATGGTCGCGTTTGACTTTCTCCTCCGTCAGGCCTTGCATTTCAAAACTCTCGCGGATGGACCGGTGCATGCCGCGCTGCAATTGCACGACACTGCGGCAAAGCCCGTTCAAGACCCGGGCCTTGGCCTCGAACGGCTCGTCCACTTCCCCGTTCCATCTGGAAAGAAAGCCGGCAAAACGGGCGGTCAGGACCATGGCCAAATAATCCGCCAGCACCCCGTCGGGAGAGGCGTCCGCCAGGTCATCGGCCAGGTGCGTCACATCCTGGACCTCACCGCACAAATCGCGCCGGGCCAGCGATTCCTGGAAACCGCCCTGGCGCCACTCGCTCAGGTTCTGCCGGCTGATGGGGACGCCGGCGAAGTCCTTATGCAGGAGCTTTTTGACTTCCGGCAAGGCGTTGAGCCAATCGAGCAGTTGGGGGCTTGGCTCGGACTGTTCCAGGCGTTGATTCAACTGGTCGCGGATTTGGCGGGGGAGGCGGGCGATTTTGCCATTGCGAGCGTTCATAATTTTGATCGGTTTGGTTGTTGTTTCACTATTTCAGTTTTTCGGCATGGCTTCATTGAGCTATTCATCAGACTACACTATAGCATAGTAATTCATCAAAACAGCCATTATTTGCAAATTATTTTCAAATATTTTTGTAACTTTTGCCTCCCGTGGCGCAACTGCTTGAAGGGGAAAGACTTAAGAAAAACGCAAAGGGCGTAAGACGCAAAGACGCAAGGAATTTTGGACAAGATTAACAAGATTTATCCGCCGTCGCTCAGAAGCTTTGGCGGACGCGGCAGGATTTCGGAATGGAATGAGGGCAACGGATCAGCCAGCGAAAGATTTCATACTGCCTGCTCACCGGACCAGTCGCGCCGCAGCCGCTACGACGAAGGCGGATTTGTTGTTGGACAGAGCGGGCGGGGCGCGGCAGACAGAATGTTGACATGCTCGGAACCGACCCCTTTCCGACCCCTTTCCGACCCCTTTCCGACCCCTTTCCAGCCGTCCACACGGCTTTCGGCAGAAAGCCTGTGAATGCGGCGCTCTGCCGAGGCGCCACTACGCTTAATTCTGCCTTCTGCCTTCTGCCTTTTCCCTCATGCTCGGCCCTGCAAGCCGCTATCCCACCAGGGGGGCTTCGAGCAGGGGCAGGGTAAGAACCTCGGTTTCCTCGACGGGCGGAGGCTCAACCAGGGGCTTCAAATCAACGCGGCGGTGCAGTTGATAGCCGGTGCCGGCCGGTATGATGTGGCCCATGATGACGTTTTCCTTGAATCCGCGCAGATAATCCACTTTGCCCATGGTGGCGGCTTCAGTGAGGACGCGGGTCGTGTCCTGGAATGATGCGGCGCTGAGGAAACTTTCGGTCTCCAAAGAGGCCTTGGTGATGCCGAGCAAAACGGGCTGGGCCTCGGCCGGTTTGCCGCCCATTTTATCAACGCGCATGTTCTCTTTTTCGAACTCGATTTTGTCGATCTGTTCGCCCCAGAGGAATTGGGTGTCGCCGGGTTCGGTGACGCGGACTTTGCGCAACATCTGGCGGACGATGATCTCAATGTGCTTGTCGTTGATGGTCACGCCCTGGAGACGATAGACCTCCTGGACTTCGTTGACGAGGTGCTCCTGCAATTCCTGGGGGCCGCAGATGTCAAGAATCTCGTGGGGATCGACGGGGCCTTCGGTAAGTTGCTGGCCTTTCTTGACGAAATCGCCCTTGAAAACGATGACGTGTTTGCCAATGGGAATGAGGTGCTCCTCTTCGACCTGGGTTTGCGGCTCCTTGATGAGAATGGTGCGCTTGCCCCGGACGCTGGGGCCGAAATCAACAATGCCGTCGATCTTGGAAATCTCGGCGGCGTCTTTGGGACGGCGGGCTTCGAACAACTCGGCCACGCGGGGCAGACCGCCGGTGATGTCCTTGGTCTTGGAGGTTTTGCGCGGGGTTTTGGCCATCAGGGTGCCGGCGACAATTTTATCGCCTTCATTCACGACGATGTGAGCGCCGGAAGGAATCGGATAGCTGGCGGGGGGTTCGCCCTTGTCACTGGTGATGACGATTTGCGGGCGGAGGTCTTCCTTGTGCTCGATAATAACCATTGCCTCCTGGGCGGTGGTTTCATCCTCCTCCTGTTTCATGGTGACGCCTTCGATGATGTCCACAAACTTCACGCGCCCGGCTTTTTCGGAGAGAATGGGGACGTTGTAGGGGTCCCATTGCACGAAGGGATCGCCTTTTTTGACCTTGCCGCCGTTCTTGACGGAAATGACGGAACCGATGACGAGGTTGTGGGCTTCCAATTCGCGCCCGCCCTCTTCGGCGAGGATGGAAATGGAGCCGTTCTTGTTCAAAACAATGCTGCTGCCATCCTCCAGAGCGACCATGCGAACGTCATTGTAACGAACAATGCCGTCGAACTTGGATTTAATCTGCGGCTGTTTGAAGACCTGAGAGGCGGTGCCGCCGATGTGGAAGGTGCGCATGGTCAACTGCGTGCCGGGTTCGCCAATGGATTGGGCGGCAATAATGCCGACGGCTTCACCGCGTTTGATCATGCCGCCCGTGGCCAGGTTGCGGCCATAACAACTGGCGCAAATCCCGTGCTTGCTTTCGCAGGTCAGGACGGAGCGGATGCGGACCCGTTCGACGCCGCTGGCTTCGATGGCGCGCGCCTTAAGCTCATCGATCATTTCGCCGGATTTGACCAGGCCGATCTTGGTGTTGCGGGGATCGACAATATCGTCGCAGGCGATGCGGCCGATGACGCGCTCGCCCAGTTTGACGACTTCATCTTCGCCTTCATAAATGGCCTGGACCCAAATGCCGTTGGAAGTGCCGCAATCCTCCATGCGGATGATGACGTCCTGGGAGACATCCACCAATTTGCGGGTCATGTAGCCGGAGTCAGCCGTCTTGAGGGCGGTGTCGGCCAGACCCTTGCGGGCGCCGTGGGTGGAAATGAAGTACTCGAGCACGGTCAGGCCCTCGCGGAAATTGGACAAGATGGGTTTTTCGATGATGTCGCCGCTGGGCTTGGCCATGAGGCCGCGAACGCCGGCGAGCTGGCGGACCTGCTGGCGGTTGCCGCGCGCGCCGGAATCCACCATGAGCGAGACCGGATTGTATTCGAGCTTGCCGTGGTTGAATTCGAGGGTTCGGAGCATGACGTTGGCGATCTGGTCGGTGCAATGGGTCCAGATGTCGATGATCTTGTTGTAACGTTCGCCGGGGGTGATGACGCCTTTGCGATATTGCTTTTCCACATCGGAGATTTGCTTTTGGGCGTTATGGATTTCCTGGTCCTTCTCCTTGGGAATGATCATGTCATCAATGCCGATGGAGCAGCCCGAGCGGGTGGCGGCGCGGAAGCCCAGTTCTTTGAGGCTGTCGAGCATGACCACGGTCTTCTCGTGCCCGCACACTTTGTAGCAAGTCCAGATGAGTTCGCCCAGCATGGCTTTGCCGGCGACCTTGTTGAGAAAGCCCAGTTCCTCGGGCCAGATTTCGCTGAAGATGACCCGGCCGACAGTCGTCTCAATGGCGTTGTGTTCCGCGTCGCCGTATTGGGTCTTTCTGCCCCGGTCGGGATTGGCCAGGCGAATGCGGTCATGGATTTTAAGGCCGCCGTCATTGTAAGAAAAGATGACTTCGGATTTGGAACCGAAAAGCATCGGCGCCCTGGCCTCCTTTTTGGCGCGAGGCTCGGCCGTGAGGTAGAAACAACCCAGGGTGATGTCCTGGGTCGGCGTCATGATCGGCCGTCCGCTGGACGGGCTGAAAATGTTGTTGGGGGCCATCATGAGCAGGCGGGCTTCCATTTGCGCCTCGACCGAAAGAGGGACGTGGACGGCCATTTGGTCGCCGTCGAAATCGGCGTTGTAGGCCGTGCAGACCAGGGGATGAATGCGAATGGCTTCGCCTTCGATCAAGATGGGTTCGAAGGCCTGGATGGAGAGGCGATGGAGAGTGGGGGCGCGGTTGAGCAGGACGGGGTGGCCGCGGGTGACTTCTTCCAGGATGTCCCAGACCTCGTGCGACTGGCGTTCGATCATTTTTTTGGCGGAACGAACGGTGTGGACATAGCCCAACTCCTTCAGGCGGCGGATGATAAAAGGCTCGAAAAGGACCAGGGCCATTTTCTTGGGCAAACCGCACTGATGCAGCTTCAACTCCGGGCCGATGACGATGACGGAGCGGCCGGAATAATCGACGCGTTTGCCGAGGAGGTTTTGACGGAAGCGGCCGCTTTTGCCTTTGAGCATGTCGCTCAAAGATTTGAGGGCGCGATTGCCGGCGCCGGTGACGGCGCGGCCGTGGCGTCCGTTGTCGAAGAGGGCATCGACGGCTTCCTGCAACATGCGTTTTTCGTTGCGGATGATGACTTCGGGGGTTTTGAGTTGGAGGAGGTTCTTCAACCGGTTGTTGCGGTTGATGACGCGGCGATAGAGATCGTTGAGATCGGAAGTGGCAAAGCGGCCGCCTTCCAGTGGAACCAGCGGGCGCAAGTCCGGGGGAATGACGGGCAAGACAATCAGGACCATCCATTCCGGACGGGCTTTGGAATCGCGAAAGGCGGAAAGGAGCTTGATGCGCTTGGCAATTTTCTTGCGAATCTGTTTGCTCTTGGTCTCGGTCATGGCGACGGACAGATGGTCAATCTGCTTCTGGAGATCGACATTGCCCAGGGCCTCGCGCACGGCTTCGGCGCCCATCTTGGCGACGAAGCCCTCGGCCCCATAAGTTTCCCGGGCCTCGCGGTACTCGTGTTCGCTGAGCAGTTGATGGAGCTTGAGCGGGGTCGAACCGGGATTGATCACCATGTAATCCTCGTAGTAGATGACGCGTTCCAGATTGCGCGCCGTCATGTCGAGGACCAAGCCGAGACGGGAAGGCATGCACTTGAAAAACCAGATATGGGAAACGGGCACGGCCAGTTCGATATGGCCCATGCGTTCGCGGCGCACGCGGGCCAGGGTGACTTCCACTCCGCAACGATCGCAGACGACGCCGCGATGCTTGATGCGTTTGTATTTGCCGCAGGAGCATTCCCAGTCCTTGACCGGACCGAAAATGCGCTCGCAAAACAAGCCGCCCTTTTCGGGCTTGAACGTCCGGTAATTGATGGTCTCCGGGTTTTTGACTTCCCCCTTTGACCAGGCACGGATGGCCTCGGGGGAAGCGACGGAAATGGCGACGTAATCGACCTGGTTGACCTTGTCCAGGCCGAGCAACTCGCGGGCGGTTTCTTTAGTGTTCATGGCGCGTATATGGTTGGCAAATATGGGTTGAGATTACTTGAGGTTGCTTAAAGCGGAGGCTTGCGCGGCCGCGGCCTGTTCCACCGGGTTTGAATAACCGACCTTGACGTCCATGGCCAAAGATTGCATTTCTTTGACCAGCACGTTGAAAGACTCGGGCACGCCGGCTTCGAGGCAATTGTCGCCTTTGACAATGCTCTCGTAAATGCGGGTGCGGCCCTGGACATCGTCGGACTTGACGGTGAGCAACTCTTGCAGGCTGTAGGCGGCGCCGTAAGCTTCCATGGCCCAAACTTCCATTTCGCCGAAGCGCTGGCCGCCGTATTGGGCCTTGCCGCCGAGCGGCTGCTGGGTGACCAGGGAATAAGGCCCGACGGCGCGGGCGTGGATTTTATCGGCGACAAGGTGGCCGAGCTTCATCATGTAAATGTTGCCCACGACGATTTCCTGGTCGAAAGGCTCGCCGCTGCGGCCGTCAATCAGGAGGGTCTTGCCGTGTTCGGGCAATTTGGCGTCTTTCAAGTAGGCGCGAATTTCCTTTTCCTTGATGCCGTCGAAAACGGGGGTGGCGAATCTGAGGCCGAGGAATTTGGCGGCCCACCCCAGATGGGTTTCCAGCACCTGGCCGACGTTCATGCGCGAGGGCACGCCCAGCGGATTCAAAACAATGTCCACCGGAGTGCCATCGGCCAGGAAGGGCATGTCTTCTTCGGGCACGATCTTGGCCACAACGCCTTTATTGCCGTGACGGCCCGCCATTTTGTCGCCGACCGACAATTTGCGTTTGGAGGCGATATACACCTTGACCGATTTGATGACGCCGCTGTCGATTTCCTCGCCGGCTTCGGCGCGTTCCACCTCTTCGTCGTGCTGCATTTGCAGATCCTCGAACTTCTTTTTGAAGGTGCCGATGATTTCGTTGATTTTATTGCGAATGGGCGAAGGATCGATTTCGATGCGATCATAAACCTGGGCCAGCTTGCGCAGGAGAGTCTTGGTGATCTTGCGATTGGCCGGGATGATGATTTCGCCGGTCTCGGAGTTGACGACATCGAGGGGGATTTTTTCGCCGAGCAGGATGTTGCTGAGGGCCTCGGTCAGTTGCTCGCGCAACTCGTCTGTTTTGGCCTTGTGCTCGTCCAGCACTTCCCTGGCGTGGCGCTTGGTTTCGGGGGGCAATTTGGCTTCGGCCTCGCGCTCCTTCTTGGAGGAGACTTTGACATCCATGATGATGCCGTAAGTGCCGGAAGGCACTTTCAGGGAAGTGTCTTTGACGTCGGCGGCCTTCTCGCCGAAAATGGCGCGCAACAAACGTTCCTCGGGGGCCAATTCCGTTTCACTCTTGGGCGTAATCTTGCCGACCAGAATGTCGCCGGGCTTGACTTCAGCGCCAATGCGGATGACGCCGTCAGGCCCCAGATTTTTCAAGGCCTCGTCGCCCAGGTTGGGAATATCGCGGGTGATTTCTTCGGGGCCGAGCTTGGTGTCGCGGGCGCCGACCTCGAATTCGTCGATGTGAATGGAGGTGAAGACGTCATCTTTGACGATGCGTTCGCTGATGAGGATGGCATCCTCGAAGTTATATCCGTTCCAAGGCATGAAGGCGCAAAGGACATTGCGGCCCAACGCCAGTTCGCCGCCCTGGGTGCAGGGTCCGTCAGCGATGACCTGTCCCTTCTTGATGGAGTCGCCCTTGGCGACCAGGATTTTTTGATTGATGCAGGTCGCGGCGTTGGAACGCATGAATTTGCGAATGGGATAAATCCAAACGCCATTGTCCGGATCGGTCTTGAGCTTCTTCTTGCCGTCCGGAACCTTGCCGTCCGAGGTGATGATCACCAGGTTGCCTGTGACAGAGGCGACTTTGCCGGCGTCTTCGGCCACAAGGACGGCGCGGGAATCGCGGGCGACGCGCTCTTCCAAACCGGTGGCCACATAAGGAGCTTCAGTCACGAGCAACGGCACGGCCTGGCGTTGCATGTTCGAACCCATCAAGGCGCGGTTGGCGTCGTCGTGCTCCAGGAAGGGAATCAAGCTGGCGGCAACGGAAACCAGTTGCTTGGGGGACACATCCATGTAATCCACCCGGCCGGGTTCAACGTCAATAAAGTCCCCTTTGCAACGGCAGGTGACGCGTTCGCCCAGGAAGTTGCCTTTTTCGTCAATGGGGGCGTTGGCCTGGGCGACGATGTAAGTTTCCTCGCGGTCGGCGGTAAGGTAATCGAGATGATTGGAAACGCGGCCTTTTTCGACGCGGCGATAGGGGGTTTCCAAAAAGCCGAAATCATTGACTTGGGCGAAGGTGGCGAGGGAGGCAATCAAACCGATGTTGGGACCTTCCGGGGTTTCGACCGGGCAAATGCGGCCGTAGTGGGAAGGATGGACATCGCGGACTTCAAATCCGGCGCGGTCCCGGGACAAACCGCCCGGCCCGAGGGCGGAGAGACGCCGCTTGTGGGTCAACTCGGCCAGCGGATTGATTTGATCCATGAATTGGGAGAGCTGGCTGCGGCCAAAGAAATCCCGGATCACGGCGGAGAGAGCCTTGGGATTGATCAATTTTTGCGGGGACATGCTTTCGAGACTTTGATCGAACAACGTCATGCGCTCCTTGACCAAACGCTCGGTGCGGGCCAGTCCCACCCGGCATTGATTGGCCAGCAATTCGCCCACCGTCCGAATGCGGCGGCTGCCCAGATGATCGATGTCGTCCAACGTGCCCTCGCCCTTTTTGAGACGGAGGAGGTACTTGGTGGCGGCGACCAGGTCTTCCTTGGTCAGGATGCGGGAATCGCCCCCCTTGATGCCCAATTTCTGGTTGATCTTATACCGGCCGACGCGGCCGAGATCGTAACGCTTGGCGTCGAAGAACAATCGCTTGATCAGGGCGCGGGCGTTGGCCGCGGTGGGGGGGTCGCCCGGGCGCAAGCGGCGGTAAATATCCTTCAGGGCTTCCTCTTCGTTCTTGCTGGGGTCTTTCTTGAGGCACTTGATGACGATGCCGTCGTCCACCGTGGTATCAACCACGCGGATTTTGTTGACGCCCAACTCGGCGATCTGTCTGACAACCGCCTTGGAAAGCGGCTCGAAGGCGCGGGCCACCACAATGCCCTTGTCATTATCGACCGCATCCTCAATGAGGACTTTGTTTTGGATGTCTTCGAGTTTTTCCGCCTCTTTGACGCTCAACTCTTCAATGTCGTAGAACAGCTTGAGGATGTCGGCATCGGTGCCATACCCCAGGGCGCGGAAGAAGGTGGTGGTCAAAAACTTGCGGCGGCGTTTTTTGCGGTCGAGATAGACGTAGAGCAAGTCGCTGGTGTCGAACTGGGCTTCATACCAGGAACCGCGGTCAGGAATGATGCGGAAGGAATGGAGCGTTTTGCCGTTGGGATGCTGG
The DNA here is from genome assembly GCA_963825315.1 of uncultured Verrucomicrobiae bacterium. GTDB lineage: Bacteria > Verrucomicrobiota > Verrucomicrobiia > Limisphaerales > Palsa-1400 > DASRLE01. The sequence goes on from CAWGST010000001.1 coordinate 565,125, forward strand.
CTGGCTTCAAAGGCCAAACCCGGGGAGCGATGCAACTGGCTGACGATGACGCGCTCGGCGCCATTGATGACAAAGGTGCCCTGCGGAGTCATCAAGGGAAGCTCGCCCATGAAGACCTTTTCTTCCTTGGCGTTTTTCTCCTCCTTGAGCAGAAAGGTGACATGGAGGGGCGCGCCGTAGGTAATGCCCTCGCGCAGGCATTCCAGCCAGTCATGCTTGGGCTCGCCGATCTCGTAGCTGTGAAAGTCCAGGACACATTTGCCGTCATAACTTTCGATGGGAAAAACCTCGGTGAAAACCGCCTGCAACCCCGTGTTCTTGCGCCGGGAGGGGGCGGTGTCGGTTTGCAGGAATTCCCGGTAGGAATTGGTCTGCAACTCGATCAAGTTGGGCGGGGCAATGACCTCTTTGATTTTTCCAAAGTGGACGCGTTCAGTTAATCGTGATGGCATTTTTAACCTCTGATCAATCTCCGGCGCAGGCCGGATTCTTATTTAGTTCAAACGACAAAAGGCCCGTTCTCTGGAATCCAGAAAACGCGCCGATTCAAAAATACTCTTTGAGACGATGAAATTCGTTTAGAAATCGCTCTCTCAACGGTGTCAAATTGAGCGGCGGGAAACAGAATCCCGCCGCCCACAACATACACCATTATCATTTAAGTTCAACTTTGGCGCCGGCGTCCTCCAGTTTCTTCTTCGCCGCGTCGGCATCGGCCTTGCTGGCCCCTTCCAGCACCGCCTTGGGCGCCCCTTCCACAAGGGCTTTGGCGTCGGCCAAACCCAGGCCGGCCTTGACTTCGCGCACGGCCTTGATGGCGGCAATCTTTTTCTCAGCCGGCACGGAGGCCAGAATGACGTCGAAGGCTGTTTTGACTTCGGCAGCCGGCGCGGCGGCGGCGGCGGCCGGCGCGGCGGCGGCGGCCGGCGCGGCGGCGGTGACGCCCCAGGCGGTTTCAAGTTGTTTGACCAGGTCGGCGGCTTCAATCACCGTCAACTTGCCTAATTGTTCCACTAATCCAGATATGTCAGCCATGTTTCCTTTCAGTCTCGTCGCCGTCCACAGCCGCGGACGCATTCTGCTCGCGAGCCCGCGAGCCGACGATTTACTTTGTTCTTGTTGTGTTGTTCATCCCCAACGCTTTGCCGGAGATGAAATTGTTTAGACTCATTGGGTTCGGATGAAAATCATTCGCCTTTGGCCACGCGCGCGGCCAGGACACGGACCAACTGGGTGGCCGGGGTGTTGATGAGGGCGGCCAGCTTCGTGGCCGGGGCCATGATGACGCCCAGCAGCTTGGAACGGAGAACTTCGATGGATGGCAAATCGGCCAGGGCCACGATGTCCGCGGTTTCCAGACGCTGGTTCTTTAAATAGCCAAAGCGGATCTTCGGCTTGTCAAACTCGGCGCCAAAAGTCCTGACCACTTTGGCCGCCGAAGAAATATCGCGCTGGCCGGTGATGACGGCGAGCTGGCCGGTCAGGGTGGCGCCCAAATCAGCCACGCCGGATTCTTTGACGGCCAGGCGGAAGAGCGAATTCTTCACGACGTGCATTTCGGCTCCCGCCTTGTTGAGGCGCTTGCGCAGTTCGGTGATGGGTCCGACCTTCAAGCCCCGGTAATCGACCACGATAAAATAGGGCGAGGCATTGAGCCGGATGAGGTACTCGCTGCTGATATATTGTTTTTCCAGGCGCATGATGGTGTTTCCTCGGGGTTAGGCGGCTTCCAGGAATTCGCGAACGTCCACCCGAACCGGCGGGCTCATGGTGGCGGACAGGGTGCAACTGCGAATAAAAGTGCCCTTGGAACTGCTCGGCTTGGACCTCGCCACCGCCCGGATTACGGCGCGGGCATTTTCCACAATTTGGTCGGCGGCAAAGGACACCTTGCCGATGGGGACATGAATGTTGCCGCCCTTGTCAATTTTAAATTCAACGCGGCCGGCCTTCACTTCCCTGACCGCTTTGGCGGTGTCATCGGTCACGGTGCCGGTCTTGGGATTGGGCATGAGGCCGCGCGGACCAAGGGCCTTGCCCAGTTTGCGGACTTCGGACATGGCTTCGGGCGTGGCGATGGCCACGTCGAATTCCGTCCAACCTTCCGTGCATCGCTTGATCAACTCTTCATAGCCGACATATTCGGCGCCGGCGGCGCGGGCGGCATCGGCGGCCGCGCCCGGCCTGGCAAAAACGAGCACGCGGACGGTTTTGCCGCTGCCGTGGGGCAGAGGAACGGTGCCGCGAACCATTTGATCGGATTGTTTGGGATCGACGCCCAATTTGAAAGCCATGTCAATGGTTTCGTTGAATTTGGCCTTGGGGAACTTGCCCAGGACCTCCACGGCCGATTTCAACGGGTAAAGCTTTTTGGCTTCCACCAATTCGATTCCTTTTTTATAGCGTTTGCTTGGCATTCTAATAAGCGGTGCAAGCGAACGCCGCCATGAGCGGCGCTCTCCCGCGGTTGATTATTCCTGAACCTCGATGCCCATGCTGCGGGCCGTGCCCGCAATGACCCGGAACGCGGCTTCTTCGGAAGTGGCGTTCAAATCCTTCATTTTAATTTTGACAATGTCCAAAACCTGTTTGCGGCTCACTTTGCCGACCTTGTCCTTGTTCGGTATTTTTGAACCCGAGGCGATGCCGGCGGCTTTTTTGAGCAAGATGGAGGCCGGAGGGGACTTGGTGATAAAGGTGAAGGACTTGTCCGCAAAAACGGTGATGACGACCGGAATAATCATGCCGGACTGTTCCCTGGTGGCGGCGTTGAATTCCTTGCAAAAGGCCATGATGTTCACGCCTTGCTGGCCGAGGGCCGGGCCGACCGGCGGGGCCGGGTTGGCTTGCCCGGCCGGAATCTGCAGCTTGATCTGTCCAGTAATCTTCTTTGCCATAAATCTGTTTCCTATGCTTTCTCCACCTGCCAGTACTCGAGTTCGACCGGAGTATTGCGGCCAAAAATATTGACGGTCACCTTCAGTTTCCCGCGTTCGGGTTCAATCTCTTCTATCACGCCGCTAAAATTCAGAAACGGCCCGTCGTTGATCTTGACGGTCTCGCCCGCTTCAAAATGAACCTTCGGCTTCTCCGTTTCCTCGGATTCAGAGATTTGCGCCTTGATCGTGGCGATTTCGTCCGGCGTCACCGGAATCGGGCGGTCTCCGCCCACGATGCCAATTTTACCCGGGGTGTCCTGAATAAAATACCACGGCTTTTCCAGAATCCGGTTCCCCTCATCCACCAGGACCATGTCAATATAAACGTAGCCCGGATGCAGCTTGCGGCTGGTGACGGTTTTCTTGCCGCCGCGCACATCGACCACTTTCTCGACCGGGACAAGGACCTCTTTAATATATTCGCTCATCTCTTCCGCTTTGAGGCGCTTTTCGATGTTCTCCTTGACCTTTTGCTCCTGGCCGGACAAAGTATGGATGACAAACCACTGGCTTTTTGACATTGGCAAATCCTTAAACAATTATATGCATCACAAGGGTCACCACGTAATCCACGCCCATGGTGAAACCGCCCAGAACGCCAACCGACACAATGACCACCGTGGTGGAACCCATTAATTCATCCCACGTCGGCCAGGTGCATTTCCACAACTCATCCTTCGTTTCGTGGAAGTAGCCGGACAGGCGCAAAAACGCCCCCTGGCGCCACAGCAGGGCGAACACCACCAAGGCCAGCACCATCACAAATATAATTGGCAAATAACTCATTTCAAAACTTTCATCCTGCAAATCCTCTGGTTATGGCGGAGGGGGAGGGATTCGAACCCCCGGTGCGGTTTCCCGCACAACGGTTTTCAAGACCGTCGCGATAGACCACTCTGCCACCCCTCCCGCAAACCACTCTCCCCGGGCTTGCCTCCCCACTGGTGGCAGGGCGGGAGGGACTCGAACCCCCAACCGACGGTTTTGGAGACCGCTACTCTACCAATTGAGCTACCGCCCTATGCCGTCGAGTGGTCCCTCATCCCCGGCAGAAGCCGCCTGGCGCGCTCCTGCCGCAAAATCTAAGTTACAATATCCGACACGCGGCCGGCGCCAATTGTCCGGCCTCCTTCGCGAATGGCGAAGCGCTGCCCTTTCTCCATCGCCACCGGGGCGATTAATCCGATTTCCACCGAGACATTGTCCCCCGGCATGACCATTTCGACGCCTTGGGCCAGTTTGACGGTGCCCGTGACGTCCGTGGTGCGAAAATAAAACTGGGGCCGGTAATTGGTGAAGAAGGGCGTATGCCGGCCGCCTTCATCCTTGGAAAGAACATAGACCTCGGCCTTGAATTGGGTGTGGGGCGTGATGCTGCCGGGTTTGGCCAGAACCATGCCGCGCTCGACTTCATCCTTTTTCGTGCCGCGCAAGAGAACCCCCACGTTGTCCCCCGCGCTGGCTTTGTCCAGCAGCTTGCGGAACATCTCGATGTCCGTGGCCACCGTTTTGCGCGTGTCCTTCAAGCCCACGATTTCCACGTCGGACATTTTCTGCAATTCACCGCGTTCAACACGGCCGGTGACAACCGTCCCGCGGCCTTCAATGTTGAATACGTCCTCGATGCACATCAGGAACGGCTTGTCGATCTCGCGCGTTGGCAGCGGAATGAAGCTGTCCACCGCGGCCAAAAGCTCCTCGATGGATTTGAGACCCTCCGGCGTGCCGTTCAAGGCCGCCGTGGCGCTGCCGCGAACGATCGGGGTCTTGTCGCCCGGGAACTGATATTTGTTGAGCAAATCCCGAATTTCCATATCGACCAAGTCCAGCAATTCAGGATCATCGACCAAATCCACCTTGTTCAAGTAAACCACAATGGCCGGGACCCCGACCTGGCGGGCCAGCAAAATGTGCTCGCGCGTCTGCGGCATCGGACCGTCCGCCGCGCTGACGACCAGGATGGCGCCGTCCATTTGCGCCGCGCCGGTGATCATGTTCTTGATGTAGTCGGCGTGGCCGGGACAATCGACGTGGGCATAATGGCGCGTGGGAGATTCGTATTCGACGTGCGAGACGGCGATGGTCACCGTCTTGGTGGCGTCGCGGATGGTGCCGCCCTTGGTGATGTCGGCATAGCTGATCGGTTTGGCCATGCCCTTTTTGCTTTGGACTTCAACAATGGCGGCGGTCAAGGTGGATTTGCCATGGTCAACGTGGCCGATGGTGCCGATGTTGACGTGGGGTTTAGTTCTTTTGAAGGCTTCTTTTGCCATAATCTCCTGCGTGTTTTTGTTTATGTTTAACGATCTCTTGCAAAATTTTCAGGCTTTGCCATATCCTCACAGTTATCTGGAGCCCATGATCAGGATTGAACTGATGACCTCGTCCTTACCAAGGACGCGCTCTGCCAACTGAGCTACATGGGCAAAAGCCAAAATCGCCTGCTTCCTGACCGTGCGAAACGACAAAAAACCATTACCCCTGCCTTTTTCGCTTTCGAAAGAGCCACGGGGCACAATGGTCAATTTGCTATGTCAAGCCCGATAACTGGAGGCAAAATAAGGCCGCCCGGAAAATATGTCAACGGCTTTTTTCAGGTTTTTTCCTGAGGGGAGACAAAACCCTGAGAATTTTACGGAATTTTCTTATGAATTGTTTGCATGTTGTTGGTTTGCAAACGGTTACAACAAATCACCCGTTGCGGCGGACTTCAAGGCGGGCGCGCGTCATGCGCTCGCGCAGGCCGCCTTCTTTGAGAAAATCCTGTTCGAGCCGCTTGAGTTGATGGTCGAGCAGGTAACACGTCACTTTAATCAAGCCAAGAATGACATTGGCACAAATGGCCGGATCGGAATGTTCGATGCCTTTGCGGAAGGTGTTGAAGTCGGCGCCGGGACGGCGGTTGAGGTCGCGCAGACGGCGGGCATGGGGATGGGCCGCTGTCCATTCCGAGAGGCCGCGCGTTCGGAGGAAGTCGCGGTAATCCGTAAGCAACTCTTCAAGGCTGGCGCGGGCCACGTTGGTGAGTTTGAGTTCCGTTTCCTTGGAAGTGCCAGAAGCCTGGCTGCCTTCGACGATGTTCTGCTTGCCGGAACGCGCGGCTTGCACCATCTGGTCATGGGTGCGGTCGCGCTTGCTGAAGAAGCGGCCACAGAAATAAACGGTGGCATCATATACAATCTCGGCTTTTTGGTAGGAGAGAAGTCTTCGGTAGCCGCCGTGCTTGGGAATAAAGGATGGCAAGGACGAAAAGGACGAAAGGGACTTGGATGGACGGGTTGTCCCTGCGGTCTCTTGAGTCCCTTTGGTCCTTTGGTCAAAAGTCATGTTTCTTCGCGCTTTTTCGGGGCGTAGGTATGAGTGGAGAATCCGTAAAAGACCTCGGCGGCTTCCATCAATGTTTCGGAAACGGTCGGGTGTGGATGGACCGATTCGGCCAGATCGCGCACGGTGGCGCCCATCTCAATGGCCACCACGCCTTCGGCAATCAACTCGCCCGCGCCGTGGCCCACGATGCCGATTCCCAGGATGCGCTCGGTCTCCGGGTCAATAATTAATTTCGTCAGGCCGTCAGGGCGGTCAAAGGTCAGCGCCCGCCCGGAGGCGGCCCAGGGGTATTTGGCCACTTCCACAGTCAACCCCTTGCTTTTCGCTTCGCCCTCGGTCAACCCGCACCAGGCCAGTTCGGGATCGGTGAAGACGATGGCGGGAATGATGACGCCCGCCGAAGTGCTTTCTTCGCCCGCAATGGTTTCGACGGCGACGCGGGCCTCCTTGGAGGCTTTGTGGGCCAGCAAAACTCCGCCGGCAATATCGCCAATGGCAAAAATAAAGGGATCGGCGGTTTCCTGCTTTTCGTTGACCTTGATGAAGCCGCGCTCGTCCTGCTCCACTTTGGTGTTTTCCAAACCCAGGTCCCCGCAACGGGGCACGCGCCCCACCGCAACGAGAACGCGATCGTAAAACTCCTCCTTTTCCACCTTGTCCGGCCCCTGGGTGACGGTGCGGATCTTTTTCCCTTTGGTGGCCATCTGGGTCACCTTGGTGTTGAGGCGGAGTTCGCGGAAGTTTTTCTCCGCGTATTTCAGGATGGGGCGCACCAAGTCGGGGTCGGCCCCGGCCAGGATGCCGGGCAGGGCTTCGACCACGACCACTTTGCTGCCGAGATTGGCATAGACGCTGCCGAGTTCCATGCCGATGTAGCCGCCGCCGATGACCAGGAAATCTTCGGGAATCTCCTCGACTTCCAGCGCTTCGGTCGAGGTCATGACGCGGGGATTGCCCAGATCAAAAGCCTTGGGCAGCGCCGCCTTGGAACCGACCGCGACAATGGCCTTGTCAAATGCAACAAATTGCTGGCCTTCGGCGGTCTCGACGCGCAGGGACTGCGAACCTTCGAAATAGCCGCGTCCCGTCAGCACCTGCACGCCGCGCTTTTTGGCCAGGAAGCTGACCCCGCCGGAAAGTTTGTCCACGATGGAGTTTTTCCAGGCGCGCAGTTTGTCCAATTCGATTTGGGGCGGGCCGAAGGTAATGCCGCGATGGGCGGATTCCCTGGCTTCGCAGATCATTTTGGCGGCGTGCAGCAGGGCCTTGGAGGGAATGCAGCCGCGATTGAGACAAACGCCGCCCAGCTTTTTGTCCTGTTCGACAAGAAGAACTTTTTTGCCAAGGTCGGCCGCGTAAAAGGCGGCGGCGTAGCCTCCCGGCCCGGCGCCAAGAACAACAATCTCAGTATGAATGGGGTCCACAATTAGTTGGGGGTTAAGGCATGTGTCAGGATCAGCCCAGTTGTTTTTCGTCAAATGTCTCGAACCCCCGCACCAGATCCACCATGAATCGCGCGGCCGCGCCGCCGTCAATGACCCGATGATCGTAGGAGAGCGCCAGGGGCAGGATGAGCCGCGGCTCGATTTTCCCGTCGCGCACCACCGCCTGCGGGACGCCGCGGCCCAGGCCGAGAATCGCCGTTTCCGGCAGGTTGATGATGGGGGTGAATTGACGGCCGCCAATGCCGCCTTGATTGGAAATGGTAAAGGTGCCCCCTTGCAGTTCTTCCAATGAAATTTTTCGATCGCGGGTTTTCACGGCGATTTCGTTCAATTCCTTCGAAAGAGTGAGCAGGTCCTTCTTGTCGGCGTCTCGGAGCACCGGCACGATCAGGCCCTGCTCGGTGTCCACGGCAATGCCGATGTGCAAATACTCCTTGTAAATCACTTCGCCGGCGGCCAGGTCGAGGCTGGTGTTGAGCACCGGATGTTTTTTCAACGTCTCCGCCACGATTTTCAGCACGAAGGAGGTCAGGGTCAGCCGCGCGCCTTTTTTCTCGTAAGCGTCGGCGTGCTTGTTGCGCAGGTCGTTCAGCGCGGTAATGTCCGCCTCGTCAAATTGAGTGACGCGCGGCACGGCGTTCCAACTTTCGCTCATGCGCTGGGCGATGACTTTGCGCAAGGGCGTCATGGGCCGCCGGGCAATCGGGCCCCATTTGGAGAAGTCGATTTTCTCCGGCGCGGGTTTGGCGGGAGCGCCGGCCGGACCCGCCGCGCGGGGCGGTGCGGCCAGACGTTGCAGGCGCTCAAGGTAAGCGCGCACATCGGCCATGACAATTCGCCCGCCATGTTCACTGCCGCGAATTTTTCTCAGGTTGATGCCCAATTCACGCGCCATGCGGCGGATGGTGGGCGAGGAGGCCGGCTCCGGGCCGGAAGTTTCTTCCTCCGGTTTGGGGACTTCCCCGGCTGTTTCTTCCTCCGGCGGAGGCTGGACGGGCGCGGGCCGGGCCGCGCGGGGCGGCGGGGCGGGCGCGGGTTTCTGGTTGGCGGCCCTGGCGGGAGCCGGGCCGGCTTCGAGCGACAGGATCGGCTGGCCCACCGAGATTGTATCGCCAACGGCCACGATGATTTTGGCGACTTTGCCGGCAGCAGAGGCCGGCACCGGCGCGACGGCCTTGCCGGTTTCCAGTTCGATGATCCCCTGTCCTTTTTGGACTTGCTCGCCTTCCTTGACCAAAATGCTCACGACACTGCCGGAGTCAACGCCTTCGCCCAGCGGAGGTAATTTCAGATCCATAAATTTGATTTAAAACGCAAGGATTTGAGGAAACCGCTTTTCGGGGTCAACATTCAAGTCTTTAATGGCCCGGGCGACGACTGCGGGTCCACCCCGCCTCGTTGGGCCAGCGCGTGCAGGGTGGCCAGCACCGTGCATTCGGCATCGACCTCGAAGAATCGGCGCAGGCGCGCTCGCGTGTCGCTGCGGCCAAACCCGTCGGTTCCCAAAGTGGTCAACCCGCCCGGCACCCATTTGGCGATCTGGTCCGGGACAATTTTCATGTAATCGGAAACCGCGATGAACGGGCCGCTTTCATTTTCGAGCAATTGCCGGACGTGCGGCTTTTTGGGCGGCTCGGCGGGATGGAGCCTGTTCCAGCGTTCCACGAGCAGGGCTTCGTTGCGCAGGTTCTTGTAACTGGTGGCGCTCCAGACATCCGCCGAGACATCATAACGCTCCGCCAGAATATCCTGGGCCTGCAACGCCGACCGGATAATGCTGCCGCTGCCGAAGATATGCGCCTTGTGTTTCCTCCCGCCGGGTCCCGTCTTGAACTTATACAAGCCCTTGATCACGCCCTCCTCCACGCCGGCAGGCATGGCGGGCATGAGATAATTTTCATTATACAAACAAAGGTAGTAGAAGATTTCCTCGCCCTCTTGAAACATCCGCTTCATGCCGTCACACACGATGATGGCGATTTCATAAGCAAACGCGGGATCGTAGGCATAAAGTGTCGGCACCGTGCCGGCCAGGATCGGGCTGTGTCCGTCCTGATGCTGCAAGCCCTCGCCATTGAGGGTGGTGCGGCCCGAGGTCGCCCCCAGCAAAAAGCCCTTGGTCCGGTTGTCGGCCGCCAGCCAGATTTCGTCGCCGACGCGCTGCGGACCAAACATGGAGTAATAAATATAAAAGGGAATCAAATTGACGCCGTAATTGGCGTAAGCCGTGCCGGCCGCCACGAAGGACGCCATCGAACCGGCCTCGGTAATGCCTTCCTCCAGAATCTGCCCGTCCCGGGCTTCATGATAGTAACTGAGGCCGCTTTTATCCACCGGTTCGTAAAGCTGGCCTTTCGAGGAATAGATGCCCACCTGCGCAAAGAGCGGGTCAATGCCAAATGTCCTGGCCTCATCGGGAATAATGGGCACCACATGGCGGCCAATGGTCTTGTCACGAATAATATTGGAAAGCAGCCGGACAAATCCCATCGTCGTGGAAAGCTCCGCCATCCCCGAGCCTTTTGCAAAATCGGGGAAGGCCTCCAGCCGCGGCGTCTGCAACGGCTCCGCCTTGACCACCCGTTTCGGAATGAATCCGCCCAGCTTCCGCCGGCGATCCAACAGATACCTGATTTCCGGCGAATCTTTCGCCGGCCGGTAAAACGGCGTTTCGACCACGTCTTCGTCGCGCACCGGGATGTCGAACCGGGCGCGGAATTCGCGCAGCTCCTTTTCGTTCATCTTTTTCTGTTGATGCGAAATGTTGCGGCCTTCGCCGGCTTCGCCCAGGCCGTAGCCCTTGACCGTCTTGGCCAAAATGACCGTTGGCCCGCCCTTGTGTTCGACGGCGGCTTTGTAAGCGGCATAAACCTTTCTCGGATCGTGTCCGCCACGCGCCAGCCGGGTCAAATCATCGTCGCTCAAATGATTGACCAGTTGCAACAACTCCGGATATTTGCCGAAGAAATGGCGGCGAATGTAACTGCCAGGCTCGACGGTGTATTTTTGGTAATCGCCATCAACGGCTTCCTCCATGCGCCTGACCAGCAGGCCGGATTGGTCCCGCGCCAGAAGCTCGTCCCAAGCCGAGCCCCAAATGACTTTGATCACGTTCCACCCCGCCCCGCGAAAGATGCCTTCCAATTCCTGGATAATCTTGCCGTTGCCCCGCACCGGGCCGTCCAGGCGCTGCAAATTGCAGTTGACCACCCAGATCAAATTGTCCAGATTCTCCCGCGCCGCCAGCGTGATCGAGCCGAGCGTTTCCGGTTCGTCCGTCTCTCCATCGCCCACAAAGGCCCAGACGCGGGGTTCTTCCACCGAGGCCAGCAAGCCGCGCGCCTTGAGGTAGCGCATGAAACGCGCCTGGTAAATGGACATCAACGGCCCCAATCCCATCGAGACGGTCGGAAATTGCCAGAAATCCGGCATCAAATAGGGATGCGGATACGAGGAAAGGCCGCCGCCCTCGGCCAATTCCATGCGGAAATTGTGCAGGTGCCCTTCATCCAGCTGGTATTCCAGAAAGGCGCGGGCGTAGTTGCCGGGCGTGGTGTGGCCCTGGAAATAAACCAAATCCGCCAGCCGCCCGCCCTCGCCGCCGCGGAAAAAATGATTGTAGGCCACTTCGTAAAGGGTGGCCATCGAAGCGTAACTGGAAATATGCCCGCCCACGCCGCTTTCGTTGTGATTGGCGTTGACCACCATGGCCATGGCATTCCAGCGGGCCAGGCTTTTGATGCGCCGCTCAATCTCGCGATTGCCCGGATACGGAGGCTCCTCTTCGGGGGCGATCGTGTTGATGTACGGCGTGCTCACCGGACAGGGCGCTTGGACTCCCGCCGCGCGCAAGCGCGCAATCAGGCCGGCCACGAGGAGATTGGCCTTGTCCGGACCTTGATTTTTCAACGTGATTTCCAGCATGGCTCCGAGCGATTGCAGCCAATCCTGGTGGTCGGAGCCTGCCGGAGAAGGCAGCGGTTCGCTGGCCGCTTTCGCCGGGGCGGATGAAGTTTTCTTCTGATTTCTAATTTTCACTACGGCCATGCGTCACCAGTCAAAATGCAAAGTTACAGTTAAAGTCGAGAGCTTTGCCACACCAAGGTTGAGCTTACCCTCTAAACGGGCTGCTGACAAATGAAAACCCGGGGCAGATGCATCCAAATTTCTGCCACTCATTGCAATTCATTGCAAGTCAGGGAGCAAGTCAAGGAGGGTACGGCCAGGAGATTAGGAAAGGGCGATGGAATAGGCTCGATTGTTTTTGATTATTTTCTCTATTTATTTTTCCTTGACATGGGGGACCGATTAAATCTGCACTATAAATTGGCACTCCCCCGCATTGCTGCTTTTTCAATGCGGGGGAGTGCCAATTTCAATTCCAGCAACGAACTCATTGCATTCGGGTTTTTGCAGTGGAATTTAGATGTGTCTGCCCTGAATGAAAACCGGTTGGACCTCCGAGTGCAATTGAGGTTGGGGCGACGGAATGGGCTCGATTGTTTTTGATTGTTTTTTTTGATTGTTTTTTCTTGACATGGAGGACTGATTAAATATGTACCAAAAATTGGCACTACCGCATTGCGGCTTTCAATGCGGTAGTGCCAATTTCATTTCCAGCAAAAAATTCATTGTATCCGGGTTTTTGCGGCGGAATTTAGAGCGTTTACACAATTCATATGGCGTTTTTTTATGGCCCAGATGAAAAATGAAGAGGGGTATGCCTTTGCTTTCATTTCTGCGTTTTTCAGCGTGTTCTGCGGGCAAGGTTCCGATGCCGGCGGAAAACCAAGTTCAATAACTCCTTGGGGTCATTGGGAATATATCGCTACATCATTTGTGGCAAGGCGCCAGAGGACTGGCGCACTCCAAAACGCTTCGCGCCATTCGCCAGTCGTCAGTGAACGCGCCAGCGTCTTGGACTGCGGCGGCCCTCCGCCGCTTTTGCTCCACGGCATCACATTTATGCTTCAGCCTTTTCGCCGTGCCCAGCGCAGTTTGGCGGGCGTGGAGCGCGGATTGGCGCGGCGCTCATCGGCGCCCGGACGCAGCGCTTCGCGGGAAATTTCCTCATAAACGCCCTCGCGAAAACCCGCTTCGAAGGACTTCTTCACGCGCCGATCTTCGCCCGAGTGAAAGGTCAGGATGGCCGCGCGCCCGCCAGGATTCAGGCACGCGGGAAGATGGCGCAAAAGGGTTTCAAGCGCCGAAAACTCGTCGTTCACCGCAATGCGCAGCGCCTGGAAAACACGGCGAATCGTAAGGTCGCAATCCTCTTTGTTCAAGCGCGGCAGAGCGGCCCGAATCGCCCCCGCCAGCGCGGTCGTGGTGGCGAAAGACCGCCCGGCCAGGACCGGCGCAAGGGCCGCGGCGCGCGGTTCGTCCGCGTTCACGGTCAGCGCCTTTTCCAAAGCGTCGGGACGAATCCGCGCCAACAATGACGAGGCGGGCTGGCCGCGCGACGGATTCATGCGCATATCGAGCGGCCCTTCATTTTTCATCGAGAATCCGCGCCTTGGATCATCCAGTTGCATGGACGACACGCCCAAGTCCGCCAGGAGGATGTCCGCGCCCGCGATTTCCGCGGCGGCAAGAATTTGCGGCAGACCGGCGAAATTACTGCGATGGGCGGTGAAGACATCCGCGCCAAACCCCAGCGCGCGCAAACGGGCTTCGGCGTTTGCAAGTTCCGCCGGATCGGCGTCCAATCCCAAGAGCCGTCCGCCGGGCTGGAGGCGGGCCAGAAGTTCCTGCGCATGTCCGCCAAAGCCGAGTGTGCAATCCACCGCGATCTCGCCGGGCTTTGGCGTGAGAACCTCCAGAACTTCCCGCGCCATTACCGGACGATGCATTCCCGCCGGCGTTTTGCCCGAGGCAATGACTTTCTCCACCGTATCAGCGTAGCGCGCCGGATTATGTTCCTTGTATTTCTCCTCGAACCGCCGCGGGTTCCTGCCCGCATAACGCGGCCGCCGCTTGGGCCGCGTCGTGGGGGGGTGGGAAGCCGTTTCGTCAGTCACAGTTATGTCAGGGTCAAGGTTCAAGCCGCAAAATTCAAGGCCGATGTTTGCCGTGCTGGAAACTTGGAGATTGAAGACACTTGGGATGCCGCGCATACTCTCTGCGAGATTTTGATACTCAAGAAGCAATGATTGCCGCGCCGCACAACCTCCAATTGGAACTGCCAATGGGGCAGATCGCCGATTTCTGCCACCGCTGGGGTATTGCCCGGCTCGAAATCTTCGGCTCCGCGCTCCGGGACGATTTCGGCCCGGACAGCGACGTGGATTTCCTTTTCACCCCCGGCCCCGGCTTCCAGCGCGAAAAGGCCTACGGCCCGTGGATGACTGATCGCATGGCCGAGGAACTCTCCGGGCTGCTTGACCGACCGGCCGATCTACTGGAGCGATCTCGCGTCGAACGCATGGAAAACTGGATCAAGCGCCGTCATATCCTCCAAACCGCCCTCCCCGTTTATGTGGACTGACGACGGCACCGCCTTGGACATCCTCACCGCCGCGCGCCACATCCGGGAGTTCACTGCCGGCCTCACCCGCGCCCAGTTCGACGCCGATCTCCTCACCCAGTCCGCCGTGCTGCATCAAATCATCGTCCAGGGCGAAGCCGTCAAACGCCTGTCGGACGAGTTCCGGCTGGCCCATCCTTCCCTTCCATGGACGAAGATCGCAGGAATGCGCGACCGGTGCGTCCACGGTTATGACAATGTGGACCTGGACCAAGTCTGGGAAGTGACCCAAGTCCATGCCCGCCAATTGGTGGACTATCTGGAAAAAATCGTCCCCAAGCCGCCCCCGGACGCCTGACACCGTTTATTCTAATGCGCCGTCTTGCAAAAGGTTCCCGGAAGGTGTTTATTTATGGCATGGACGCGGTAATTTCCGACAGCAGAGTTCCTGACATTCAAGCCCAGGCCCGTGACTTGACCAAGCGACAAATGGAACAATGGTTTGACTGGATGGACGGCATGCTGGATGTTCACCGGAATAATTTCGTGTTCCGTGAGCCGACGCCGGCGCAACTCGAAGAACACAAAACAGGCCTGAAGTTGGCCATCCGGTATTGCCTTTTTATAAACACCCTAATCGCCGATCCCGACTTCAATGAACCGGATTTGGTTTCCCGGCTGCAGGTGCGCGTCCGGCAATTGCAGGATGCTTACGACACCTTCCATGACACGACTCTTTCAGACGCACAAGCGGAAGAAGTTTTGAAGCAAGTCTTCCCGAAATGAACAGGGAACTGGAAGCGATCATCCTCGCTTACGAAAAGGCGTCCGCATCGAAGGACAAAGAGGCGGAGCATTACCTGCTTGCCTTCGAGGCCCTTCTTGACAGCGTAATGGAGCGGCAGCCGAACCTGTCGCGTGATATTCTGCGCAAGAGCGTCATCAAGGCGCATCGGAAATGGGCCTTGAAACAGGATCGCAAACCGCCAACAATTCCGCCAAAGGCGTGACTGGCGTGATGAGTGTGCGACGTGTGGTGGTGGTGGGCGGTGGTCCCGCTGGTTTTTTTGCGGCGATCACCTGCGCGGAAGCCATGCCGGGTGCGGCCGTCACGGTGCTGGAAAAAGGGGCGCAGTTCCTGGGCAAAGTCCGCATTTCCGGCGGCGGACGCTGCAATGTCACTCATGCCTGTTTCGATCCGCGCGAGTTCACGACGCGCTTTCCACGCGGCCAGCGGGCCTTGCTCGCTCCCTGCCAGGTTTTCCAGGCCAGCGACACGGTCGCCTGGTTCGAATCCCGCGGTGTCAAACTCAAAACTGAAAGCGATGGACGCATGTTTCCGGCCAGCGATTCGTCGCAGACCATCATTGATTGCCTCATGCGCGCGGCCAGGACGGCCGGGGTGAAGTTGCTGGCCAATTGCGGCGTGGCGCGCGTCGCCAAACAACCCGGGGGCGCCTTTCAACTGACGCTGGCCAATGGCGAATCGCTCATCTGCGATCGGTTGCTTTTGGCCACGGGCGGATGCCGGGCCGCGCTGGCAGGCGAACTGGCGGTGTCCCTCGGCCACACCCTCGAACCCCCCGTGCCGTCATTATTCACCTTTCACATTGAAACCCCTTGGGTGCGGGAATTGTCCGGAGTATCCGTTGCATCCGTCTCGGCCTTGGTGCCGGGAACGAAGTTGCGCGAGCAGGGAGCGTTGCTTTTGACGCATTGGGGCTTGAGCGGCCCGGTCATCCTCCGGTTATCGGCCTGGGGCGCGCGCATTTTGCGCGCTTTGAACTACCAGTTCCCGCTGCGCCTCAACTGGCTCCCTCATCTTGACGCCGAGAAAATCGCGGCGGAACTGCGCGCGCGGCGCGGGGCGCAACCCGCCCGCCTCATTGTCAATACTCCGATTGCGCCGTTGCCGGGCCGTCTTTGGGAACAACTGGTCCTGGCGGCGGCCATCCCGCGCCAAACCCGCTGGGCCGCGCTCCCGCGTCCGGCGCAACACGCCCTGGTCCAGCAACTCATCCGCACCGAACTTACAGTGGCCGGCAAAAGCCTGAACAAGGACGAATTCGTCACCTGCGGCGGCGTGCGCTTGGGCGAAGTCAATTTTAAAACGATGGAGAGCCGGATTTGCCCCGGATTGCACTTTGCCGGCGAACTGCTGGACATTGACGGCATCACCGGCGGCTTCAATTTTCAGGCCGCCTGGACCACCGGCTGGATTGCGGGCCGGGCCATGGGAGAAAAAGAAAAATAAGAAGGCCCCGCAAATTCCACTAAATTTTTTCGTCTCACCTCCCCCAGCCGTCAATCCCATAATTACTTGATTCCGAGGACTCTTTTACGAAATGAACGCACGAAATGAACATTGACACCGGCCTGCGCACCCTGTACAACCCACGCAATGTTGACAGATCTTAAATCCTAATGGGAAGTTATGCAAACGACAATCGTCGTCATTATTCTTGTGCTCTTCGGCGCTTTTTTCCTGCTCGGCTGGAGGGATTACCCCAAGAGCACATCGCTCGTGGAATTCTTCCTTCGCGGCGGCAACCTCAGCTTCAAGGGACACTTAGGATCTCTAGTGGCGACTAACGTTTCCCTCGGCAACATGATTTACGTCTGCGCCATTTCTGGCTATGTCGCCGGTTGGAGTGGAGTGTTTTGGATGGCTATTTGCATCATTCTTCTCGGTCTTGGTTTCTGGGTATTTAGCAGTCATTTCAAAGCTTACATCGAAGATAAATCAAACGTTGGAACCATCCACGAGTACATCGCGCATCCATTTCGAAACGACCCAAATGGCCGCAAGATTAGATTTCTCGCGGCTGTGACCACCGTGCTCGGCGTTTACGTCGCTCTAGCAGCCTGTCGGACTTAGAGCGAAGGTTTTTTCAGAAAGTTTGAACGTGAAAGGGCCAGAGGGCATCAGTCAAGTGAGGTGGACCCCAAAAACTGGACCATTGGTTAAGATGGACTTTTGCCGATCTGATGAGAGAAAGCAGATCGATGAAAGCAAAACGCAAACGGCACAGTAGTGCCTTCAAAGCCAAAGTGGGATTCGAAGCCCTGTTGGGGCTTAAGACGGTCGCGCAACTGGCGCGAGAGTACGCGGTGCATCCAACGCAGGTCACGCAATGGAAAGCCACCATTCGGGACCGGTTGCCGGAGTTGTTCGAGGCGGGTGCGGCGGGCCACGAGGATCAGGAGGAATTGATCGCGCAGTTGCATCAAAAGATTGGGCAGTTGACCGTGGACCTGGACTGGCTCAAAAAAAAATCCAAACAGATGGGTCTTTAACATGCTTGGACGAACTGGTCGGTCCAGATGCGAAGGTGAGCGTGCGCCATCAGTGCGAGCTGTTGGAGGTCTGCCGCGGCACGTATTATTACCTGGCCTGTGCGGAGACGGAGGAGAACCTGGGGCTGATGCGGCAGTTGGACCAGATGCATTTAGAGCATCCGGTTTATGGGAGCCGCAAGTTGACCGTGCTGTTGCGCCAGCAGGGATGGGCCATCAATCGCAAGCGGGTGCGGCGGCTGTTGCGCTTGATGGGGATCGAAGCGATCTACGCCAGGCCGCGCACCAGCCTGCCCGGGCCGGGACACCAGATTTTTCCGTATCTGTTGAGAGATTTGGTGGTCACGGGGCCGGATCAGGTCTGGTGTTCGGACATCACCTATGTTCCTATGGCCACGGGGTTTATGTATTTGGTGGCGGTGATGGATTGGTGGAGTCGCCGCGTGCTGGGCTGGCGGTTGAGCAACACGATGGACACGGCCTTCTGTGTGGACGCTTGGGAAATGGCGTTGCGGCAGGGACGCCAGGCACCATTGATCTCCAACACCGATCAGGGTTCGCAATTCACCTCGCCGGTGTTTATCGACGCGGTGCAATCGGCCGGAGTGGACGTGAGCATGGACGGGCGCAAACGGTGGCTGGACAACCGTTTCATCGAACGGCTCTGGCGGAGCGTCAAGTATGAGGACATCTACCTCCAGGATTACAGCGGCGGCTTGGACGCCGGACGCGGGCTGGGAAAATGGTTTGACAGTTACAATGACGAGCGGCCCCACCAGGCGCTGGGCTACACGATGCCCTCGGAAGTCTATCGGGCGCCCGACTCCTACGGCGCCAAGCGGCGACCTTGGAAGCGATGCAACCGCAACCCGGAAGAGGCGCAGAAAGGGTGTAGGCAGCCGCTGGCGCGCCCGCAAAGCCACTCACAGAAAAGACTTGAAAACAGACCGCCTACGGCGGTAAGAATAGAGGTGCTAACAAAACGGAGAGGGAGAGCGGACTGGAATCAACGAAGGTTCGTTCTCTCTTTTCGAAAGTTCTTTGAAGCGCAAATCAGGCAAGAGACAACAAGAAACATATATGACAACAGATCGAAGGAGTCCATCTTAATTTATGCGCTTCGTGGTCTAAATGATGGGGTCCACCTCAAAGTATGGCTGCACGCTTTATCACTGTTGATTACGACACCCCGCTGATCCTGCCCCCGAATCTGCGCGATTGGGTGCCGACAGACCATCTGGCGCATTTCATTCTGGACGCCGTTGAGGAGATGGATTTGCGCCGAATCAAGGTCAACGAAAGGGGCACGGGCAGCGAACAATATCCACCCCGCATGCTTTTGGCCCTGTTGCTGTATTGCTACGCCACCGGGCTTTTCAGTTCGCGGCGGATCGAACAGGCGACTTACGACAGTGTGCCGGTGCGGATGATTTGCGGAGACACCCATCCGGACCACGACACCATTTGCACTTTCCGGCGCGAAAACAAAGCGCTGCTGCAAGAGGCCTTTGTGCGGGTGTTGGAGATGGCGCAGGCATTGAAGTTTTTGCAGGTTGGTCAAATCACTGTGGCCGTGGACGGGACCAAGGTGATGGCCAATGCCAGCAAGCACTCCGCCGTCAGCTACGAACACGCGGGCAAAACCATCGAACAACTGGACCTGGAGGTCAAGGAACTGATGGCCAAAGCCGAGCAGGCCGACAGCACGCCGTTGCAAGACGGGCTGAGTATTCCCGAAGAAATCACCCGCCGCCAGGAGCGCAAAGCCGCGCTGCAAAAAGCGCGGGCCGAGATTGAAGCCCGGGCCCAGGCGCGCCACGCCATCGAGTTGGCCGAACACGAGAAGAAACTGGCCGAGCGGGCCGCCAAAGAAAAACGGGGTGAAGGAATCCGCGGCCAACCACCCAAAGCGCCGACGCCCGAACCCGGTCCCAGCGATCAATATAATTTCACCGCCCCGCAGAGCCGGATCATGAAAGCGGGCAGCGGCCCACATTTTGAGCAGAGCTACAACGCCCAAGCGGCCGTGGAAGTAGACAGCCGCTTGATCGTGGGAGAGCGAGTCAGCCAGGCGTGCAACGACAAACAGGAACTGGCCCCCACTGTGGCGGCGGTGGCCGCCCCGGTGGAATCGGTTGCGGACGTTTTGGCCGACAGCGGATTTTACAGCGAAGCGGCGGTGCGTGCCGTGGAACAAACACCCACAGGCCAACCTACCGGGACGACCGTCTATGCGGCGTTAGAAAAGAAAGAACACCATCGCACCGTCAGCGATCTGGAAAAGAAGGATGAGCCGGCGGCGCCCGCCCCGGGAGCCGGGTTGAGCGAGGTGATGAAGCACCGGCTGAAAACGAAGGATGGCAAAGCCAAGTACAAATTGCGGCAGCAGACGGTGGAACCGGTCTTTGGCATCATCAAGAGCGTGATGGGATTCCGGCAATTTCTGCTGCGCGGACTGGAAAAGGTCGGGCTGGAATGGCAGTGGGTCTGCGTCGCCTACAACCTCAAACGGTTACACATCTTGCGAGCGGGAGTGAAACTGGCCCGCTCCGGCTGAAAAATCCGAGGGGAAAGGCCGGGCGGAACACAAATTTAATCGGACCTTCGATTGACACCCCTCCCGGACTCTATTGGTCCGATCCAACTGGTCTTTTCGAATTCGTCAATTCCATACTATAGGCCCCAATAGCGGATTACGTGAAAGCCGGAGAAAAAAGCTCCTCCTCAAGTCCGACAGGCTGCTAGAGCGTTTTAAATAAAACTGTAGCCACAAGAGGCAAACCAGTTCATGGCATCCCGGGGCGTGATACTCTGCAAAGCTGAAGCAATCGCCTGGAGCAGAGCGGGCTGCGTGCGGGCCTCGGCTGTACGCAGGTGGGATTTGACTTTGCTCCACATTTGCTCGATGGGATTGAGGTCTGGGGAATAGGCTGGAAGGAAGAGGATTTGGGCTCCAGCCTGCGCGATCAGCGAAAGGGTCGGCTCACTTTTATGCGGGGAGAGGTTATCCATGATGACCACATCTCCGGCGCGCAGCGTCGGGCACAAGACATGGCCGACATAGACCCGGAAAACCTCCGTATCGGTGGCCCCCTCGATGGTCATGCAGGCGGTGGCACCGTCCAGGCGGATGGCGCCGATCATGGTCGTGGTTTGCCAATGGCCCTGCGGACATTGGGCGTGGACACGCTGACCCCGCAGGGCGCGCCCGCGCAGGCGGGTCAGATTGGTTTTGGCACCCGATTCGTCCAGGAAAATCAGTTTGGCCGGGTCCAAACCGCCTTGCCGACGCCGCCAGGCGCGGCGCGCCCGCGCAATGTCCGGACGGTCTTGCTCGCTGGCATGGAGTGTCTTTTTTTATATGTCAGCCCCATCTTCGCCAGAACGTAGTGGATGGCGGGCAGAGAACAGTCCAGTTCCAAGCCGGCGCGCAGCTCTTTCAAGGTCAGGTCGGGCTTCTGATTCAATAGAGTCCGCATCTGGCGCTGATGGGCCGCCAGGATCATCGGCTTGCGCCCGGAGAAACGGTGGCGCGGACCGATCTCCCCGGTCCGTCGGCGTTGTTGCAAGAGCTTCTTGACCATGCCCAGCGAAACCCGGTAACGATCGCCGACCTCCACGCGAGTCCCCTCTTCAAGGTCATAGGAAGCCAAAATCCGTTCGCGCAGGTCCAACGATAAAGTTCGCATGAACTGCCTATACCACAGGCCCAACGGAATGGCTACAGTTTTATTTAAAACGCTCTAGTGCTAGAACTTCACCTAACAGCTCTCCTCTTCTCTCAGCTCCTGAACGTTAATCTCTTCATTGCTTTTATAGCGATCGTGGTTGCTGTCGGCGCATACACCGTCCTGGGAGGTTACCGGACCGTGGTTACGTCCGATATCGCTCAATCAATCGCAATGATAATCGCAATGGCCGCAGGTGTTCTGTTTTTCCTCCTGATAGGGAAAGGTCACTCATTGACAGCAGCATATCCGTTCTCGTTGCAGAAAATGATTACGGACTATGGCTGGCCAGGAGCGTCGGGAATCGCATTCCTCGGCTTTGGCTGGCTGCTTGTCACAATGGATTCCTGGCAGAGAAACTGCGCTACACGTCAGTTACCTCGCGACAAAATGTCGACGCTCACTGGCACTGTTATTCTGACGGGTTCCGTAATTCTATTCGCCCTTGCCGGAATGGCTGTGAAGGCCTACGTCGAGCCGCAGGTACCAAAGGCATTATTATCGAATGGGCCTTACCCATTCAACGACGCATTCTTGCTTGCGCCCCACGCGACGCCCCTGCACGGGTTCCTATTGGGCATCATTGCCGTAGGGCTTTTGCTAGCGGGCATGTCTACCGCCAATACTTTCCTGTTTGTTACAAGCCACTCCCTGGTCTCGGACATTTTGATTGGGCTGGGTAAAGGCGCGAACTACTTGGCACTTTCTGAGGACCAGAACCGAGTCTACACTACAACGGCGCGTGCGGTAATACTCGCGCTGACGCTTGGCACCTTCGTGGGCTGGGTGTTACTGCGTCAGACTGGGGTCATGGATAATCCACTCTCCTACTTCTTCGTAGCTTACTCCGTGCAATACGCTCTGATGGCGCCCGTCTTGGCAACCGTGCTTAAAAGGCGTCCGTCTGGACGTTCTGTGCTAATCAGCCTGACTGTCGGCCTCTTGACCTCAATCGTTGTCGGCACACTCGCTGCCCTGGGAACTCTTTCCCGCCCGAATAACACTTACCTTGGCCTTAATGCCGCGGACTGGAGTTCCCTATGTCCCTTAATCACGTTCCTGGCAGGCGCTGTCGGCCTGATCCTTGGTAGCGCATTGTCAAAACACAAATCCACCTGAAACCATGAAAACTCTCTGGCAGTACCTGTTGGTTTTCGTCTGCCTCGCAACCGCACACAACGTTGTTGGACAACCCAGAGAACACATCGAAGTCGACTGTGAATGCCCGAGTGAGACTTGGGATGTGCTCTTCGCGAATTGCAAAAGAAACGATCTCAAACTGAATTTTGACTCCGCTAAGGTTTCAATGAATTACACCAATGTCAAAACCATGGACGTTGTGTTCCATGCCACGAAGTTGAAGTCGGAGGCAATAACGTACACAGACTTCTGCTGGATTGCGGCGATATTTGCGGCAGTATTTATCGCGATAATCCATATGCACGTTGACACGAAGGTTCGCAACACAGCGAAAGGCACGAACGCCCACACCTTGGTCCTGACGGCATCCGCCTGGGGAATCCTGATATTATCGGCCGCGGCATCGCTAATCACGAAGCTGCCGTTACTCCCCAATATTCTCAACCTCTTGGATGGCCCCATTGTGCTTGGCGTGAACATAGCCTGCCTCTGCGGAGCGATTCCCATGGCCAAGCAATACGGTCTAGCGTCAGAAGTCAAAGCTCTAGTGAAACAAGTGCGACCATGGTGATTATTCTCTTACCGATTGAAGCCTAGCGATATGAACAAGGTAATCCGTTTGAACTCCGATGGCCCTTGGGAGAGAACCATTGGGTATAGCCGCATTGTGATAGCTGGAGACCTCGTGGAGGTTGCTGGTACGACTGCCACCGACGAGAGGGGCCGCACGGTAGCTCCTTTCGACACGTACGAGCAGACCAAGTTCATCATCAAAAAAGTCCAAATGCTCCTCGCCAAAGCTGGCGTCCCTCTAAAAAACACTATTAGGACGCGCATTTTCCTAACCAACATCGAAGATTGGGAAAAGGCTGCCGCTGCTCACCGCGAGGCTTTTGCAGCTATACGTCCAGTGAATACGACCCTTGCAGTAACTGCATTAGTGCGAAAGGACCTAGTAGTTGAAATGGAATTCAGTGCGCAGTTGCATGAGCCCCAGGCGCCATGACAGGCCCGTTACTTATGCTTTTGATCTTGGTCATCACGCAGGCCAGGCATTTCTCCCTGACGAAACCGGGGCGATGTCTGCACTTTGAGGGCATCAACAACGGCAGATCCCAATTCTCCAGATGAGCCGTCACCCGCGCCCCTTGTCGCTCAGATCTGCTGCTTTGTCGCGATCAATTCGCGATACAGCATTCTTGGTGACTGAGTCGAGAGCCCGCAGTGAAGTTGAGACTGCTGAGGTATACTCGACCATATGGATCCCAGAAGAGAGGCGCAGAGGGGTTAGGGACCTTTGGAACCGTTTTGCCCACAAAGTGTACGCATTTGATCAAATTGAGGTAGGGATGCGGACACTTTTCTTTTTTGACAAGCTACGGCGGTTCCTGGAATCCCACGGGCCGATTGTTTTTGTTAACATCGGCGCAGGCTTTACAGCTTACCAGTACCTCCTTCCGAGCTCCAACACGTCATGCGAAATTGACCTGCCAGACGTTATTGCCTTCAAAAGGCATAGAGCGGATCTGCTAATGTCGAAGCGCCTCATTCCCCAGAGAACAACGCATTACCATGCTTTGGACTTGCTCTTGCGACCCGCCAGAATGCGCCTTGCGGCTATGCTTACAGACCTGATCGGCCGCACGCCATCCTTCGTCTTAGTGGAAGGGCTCACTTACTACCTGAGTCGTCAAGCGCTCACCGAGTTGTGGCAGACATGCGCTATAGCGCAGCGTTCTGGCTCCCTGTTGGCTTTTGATTATTGGCCCCTAGGGCTTGAAAAGAGTGAGCTTTTTGGCCGACTCACCACCTTTTACAGTAAAGAGTTCTGTTTTGCCGCAAACCACATTACTACGATAGACGAGCCGCATGCCGGCTCGGTTCTCGGGTATAGATTAATGGAGAAAAGTGACGTTTATGCCGCCGAACGCACTTTCTTAAACACAGATACTCTCTCAAAGGCGGATTTGAGTCTCCCTGAACATTACGTTCTTTTGGAACGCAAGTGACAGTGACCCCGCCGCATGCCTTCGTCAAGGGGTCATCAAGGTCAAGGGGTCAGTTCTGAATGGCAGTTAGTTAAGGCATCGAGAATGCGGGGTGTTTTCATTTGGCGGTGGTGTCAAGACGATAGCGGTTTTGGTGGGGAATCTCCAAAAACTTGTGGCGATGGTTCATTAGGCGCGGGTAGGGCTTGGGCCGCCGCTTGACGGCGCGCGGTTCGCGACGGCCCGGACGATCGGGCAGCAAATCGGCGGCCAAGACGCGGAAGAGATCCTCCAGCAACTGTCGGCGGCGGCGCTCAGAGCGGGCCTGAGCCAAGGCTTGGCTGTAGTGGCGGGCCGCCGCCAAGGCACCGGCAAAACTGATTCGTTCCAGAGCAACCCGGTGACGCCGGGCCGCTTCGAGCATGAGGCGGCGGACCAGGTTATGCACCAGGATATGCAAGCGCAGTTCCCGCTCCAGCATGGCGGGACTTTTGCAACTCATCATGTCCATCTGCAAGGTGGTTTTGAGGTTGCGCAGGGTCAGTTCCATGGCCCAGCGGCGGTAGTAGAGCTGCCCCAGGGCGGCGGGCGGATATTGCGTCGAGTCCAGCAAAGTGGTCACGAGGATAACTTGGGTGGAGCGGAAGCCGGGCAGGCCCAGGCGGCACCGCACCAGGCGCAAGGTCAGGATTTCGGGCAGGGCGTTCCATTCTTTTGCACTGACAGTGCGGGGACGCTGGGCCGGCTTGCGCCATTGCACCAGCCGTTCGTGTCGGCTCAGGCGCCGACCGCGGCGGAAGTCACGGCGAACGGAGCCTTTGACGCGAAAGACCGCATCGACGTTGCGCCGCAGGCACTGGGCCAAAAGGCCCCAAGAGCAAAATCCCCGGTCACCCAACAGGATGCTGCCCGGAGACAAGTGATCCCACAACGTTTGTAAGAGTGTCAGTTCGTGTTGCTGCCATTGACCGGTGGCCCAGGCGACCAGCAGGCCGGTGGCCAGGCTGAGCAAGCCAACCAGGCGGATAATGGGGAAACCACAGCCGGGCTTCTGCGCCGATTGCTGGGGAAAGGCTTGCTGGTTTTCCGCCGTGTCTGGGGCGGTGACACAAGAGCCGTCCACCACCAAAACTTCCCGGCCCAGCCAGAGGTCCCCCGCGGCGGTGGCGGCGCGGGCCTCTTGCACCAAGCCAGCATGCATGTCCTGCAACCGTTCCAGCGGCACACCCGCCCGCGCCTGGCAATAAGGGCTGGTGGTGTCGGGCGGGGGACGGGTGCCGCCGGCCAGACAAAGGGCCTGGGCTTGGCGGATGGCCTCGCGGCAGGAGGCCCCCGCCTGGGAGATTTGCCAGAGAAAAGTCCAGAAGACCAAGCGCAGGTTCCAGCAACGGTCGCGCGAATGAGCGCCCTCCTCCTGCTGGGCCAGGCGCCAGTGGGGAATCCAGTCGGTGAAGAGCCGTTCGAGTTGGTGGATCGAAGGGCCCAGGGTGGTGCGCAAGCGTTGGAGTTGGGCGGCGAAGAGGCCGGCCCAAGGGGTAAAGTCAGGCGTGTTCATATAAGACAGCATATATACTGTCCTATTGACGGCCATGCTAGACTTTTTGGCATGAAAAAGAAATCAGATCCCGCCCTGGAGCCGCTGCCCGCCGCCTACCGGCGGTGGCAAGGCCAGTTGGCCCGTATTGGATGGGTGGCCTTGGGCACGGTATTGGAACGCAACCGCCCCGGCCAGGGCGGCCCGCGCTACCAGTGGTCCCGCCGAGTGGAAGGGAAAACGATCACCGTGGCCCTGAGCGCCGAACAATTTGCCTGGCTCAAATCCGCCATTGCTAACCAGCGCAAAGCCTGGAACATCCTCGAACAAATGCACCGCTATGCGCTCCAGCACATGTGGCAAACCTTGCCCGGAACGACCCGTCGCAAGAAGCTCAGTAACAAGACGTTGGGCCTTAACTAACTGCCATTCGGGTCAGTTCTAACAATTGACAATCCTCAAGGGGTCAGTTCTAACAATTGACAATCCTATAAAGGGGTCTACATTTTGTTAATCTGGGCTTAATGGAGACCTCCGGTTAACGGATGGTTCGGCCCCCCGGTCGTCGCCGCGATTCATCCGATGATATAATGGCCCCTGGATATTGAAGACAAATCTGTCGCGCCATGCCGGGAGAATGCCGCGCTCCGCCCGCTCTGCCCACCCACAAATCCGCCTTCGCCGCATCTCCCTTCGCCGCCATTTTCGATGCCTGGGCAAGTGTTTTCCAGTCAAATCAATTTCACAAAGCGCAGGCTTTAACGAGCGCGGTTTTGATGGCCTTTAATTCCGTCGCGGACAAGACGCCGAGCCGCTTTTCAAATCGAATCGCGGGAAGCGCTCCGATGCCCTGAGTGTTGGCTACGGACTCGGGATCGAGAAAAGGCAAATGACCCAGTGGCACTTCCAGCTCGCTGCCACGATTTTGCCGGGTGATGGGGATGTCAAAAATAAGCGAACGCGGCGCATTCAGGTTATCAGCCAGCAGCACCACCGCAGGACGGGTCTTGGCGGTCATGCCCATGTCCACCAACCATACTTCACCGTGCCGCGGAATCATAGCCGTCGAGGATATTCAACACTTCCTGTTCCACCTCACGCGTTGGCAGCACATCGGCCCACGCTTCCTCCTCCCGCTGCCGCGCGAGAAATCTCAAGTAATGCCAGAGTTCGCGCAGCACCGGTTCGGGCTGGTTCTTGATTTCCGAAAGCAGCATTTCCTGAGTGCTCATGTGTTAATTATCCACAAAAACTCAGGCCAGGCAAGTTGCAAACTGCTTGTTTCCGCCGGGGATTAGTGCCGGGCATGTCAATATTTTGTCTGCCGCGCCCCGCCCGCTCTGTCCAGCAACAAATCCGCCTTCGCCGCATCCCCCTTCGCCGCAACAGCTACGGACGAGGCGGCTTCCGCCGTCGCCAAGCGGCTTTGGCGGACTGACGAAAGTTCTGAAAAACTGCCAGTCGGAGTGCCGGAAGGAACACAAGAAAAAGAAGTCCAAGCCGGCTTTATCGTTAATGTAACGGGCTTGTTGCTGGTCTGTTGCCGATTTTGTTGCCACTTAAGTCGTTGATTATCAACATTTGTTGCCGTGTTGCCGATTTTTCAGACCTACATATCAATCTTCCCTTTCTTACTTAAACAAAAATCGTCTGTTCCCTCGACGGTCCCACCGACACAATTTTCAATCGCGCGCCGGTCAATTCGGCCAGGGCCTTCAGATAATTTCGCGCCGCGCCGGGCAGTTCCTTCCATTTCGCGCAACGGGTCGTCGAAGTTTTCCAACCCGGAAACTCGGCATAGACCGGTTCGCATTTGGCCATCAGTTCAATGTCCGTCGGCACATAATCCAGGCGCGTCTGGCCCGTTCGGTAGCCAAGGCAAACCTTGATCGTTTCCACGGTGTCCAAACCGTCCAGGCACGTCACCGCCAGTTCGTCAATGCCATTGAGGATCGTGGCATAATGGGTCGCCACCGCGTCGAACCACCCGCAACGCCGCGGCCGGCCCGTCGTCGCGCCGAACTCCCGGCCCATGCCATGGAGCATGTCGCTGATGTCGGCGCTCTCCGTCGGCAGCGGCCCCTCGCCAACCCGCGTTATGTAGGCCTTCATCACTCCCATCACGCTGTCCATTTTGTGGGGCGGCATTCCGGAACCGGTGCAGGCCCCGCCCGCCGTCGTATTGGACGAAGTGACAAACGGGTAGGTTCCGTGATCGATATCCAAAAACGTGCCTTGCGCGCCCTCGAACAAAATACTTCGCCCCGCGCCGGGCCGCCTCGTGCAGCAACACAACGGTATTGGCCACAAAGGGCCGCAATTGGTCTCCCGCCGCCCGGTAAGCGGCGTGGACCTTGGAAAAAGAAAGGGGCTTCGCCCCAAGGGCCTTCAGAATCTCGTTGTTCTCCTGGATCTTCGAACGCAGCAACGCCTCGAAGCGATCCGCGTTGATCAAATCGATCATCCGCAAACCCGTCCGGGCCGCTTTATCGCCATAGGCCGGTCCGATGCCGCGTTTGGTCGTCCCGATTTTGTTTTTGCCCTTGAGGATTTCCCTCTGCTCGTCCAACTCCCGATGATAGGGCAAAACCAGGTGGGCCGATTCGCTGACAAACAAATGTTTGACCCGCACTCCGAGCTTTTTCAGATCATTGATTTCCGCCACCAAACTCACCGGATCCACCACCACGCCATTGCCGATGACGCACGTCTTGCCGCGGCGCAGGATGCCGGACGGAATGAGGTGCAGGACATATCTTTTCCGGCCGATATAAACCGTGTGCCCGGCGTTGTTGCCGCCCTGGGTGCGGACAACGATCTCGGCCTGGTCGGTCAAGACATCGATGATTTTTCCCTTGCCCTCGTCGCCCCACTGGGCGCCGACTAAAATTGTATTGGCCATAATCTTTTTGCAAACTCCATTCGCGTTGTGCCGCGGCAATAAAAATCCCGGAAAGTAAATTCCGGGGCAGACGCTCAAGTCTTTACGGTCAGAGCCTGGCAAGAGGACGCTCCGGTGTCAAGGAAACCGGAAGTCTTTTGCAATTTGGCCGGCGCGGGCTACACTGCGCCCATGAAATCACGGCTTTATTCAAGCGTGGCCCTGCTGGCGCTGGCTTTGGGCGCGCCGACTCAAAGTTTGTCCGCGGCCGAAATGACCGCCTTCGCTCTGGTCAAGGAGGGCGACAAAGTCATCGCCCCGCAGGCCAAAGACAGAATAATGCAAATTCATTCGGAGAAATCCACCGGCAGTCTGGCCCCCGATGTCTGGCATATCGACTATTACGATCCCACCGCCGCCTTTAAGACGACGGAAGTCACGTTCGTCGCCGGCAAGGTGACGGAAATCAAACGGCCCAAGCATTTGCTCGATTCGCTCACCGGCTCCAGGCAATTGGACTGGAAGAAACTGAAAATCAATTCTGACCGTGCCCTGGCCATTGCCCTGAAGGAACCCCTGCTGAAAAAGCTCCATTTGCGAGCCGCTCAATTCTGGCTGGAACGGACGGCGACAAGTTCAACTTGGAAAATCCGCTTCTGGGCGGCCCGGCTGGGCGAGCCGGATCAGACGGTCCAAATCGGCGATCTTTACCTCTCCGGCAAAACCGGCGAGATCCTCAAAACCGACCTGCACACCCAGAATGCGGATTAGGATGCCGGGCCAAAGCCTTCGCGCTCGGAAAGATCGCGCGGCCCTGAAAGCGTCCCGGCCAGCTTCAACGCAGCCTCTGTTGTTGCTTGGGTATGCGTTTCCTCAACACTACCTTTGCATGACGGCGGAATGAGGCCCGACGGAAGACGTGGAATCAAGGAAGGAACTCGCTCGTTTGATTGGATCGCAGATTCAACTTTGTCGGAATCGTGCATGCTTCGAGGCTGAAAGGATGCCAGTGCGTGTAGAGTCATGCGCTCTTTACGCACGTCGTTGCTGTCTGCGCTCGAATTCTCATTCATATCGCGTGCCTTGCATTTCCAAAGCTAATCGCCTTTTTTCGAACTCGCCGTGTTGCCGCTCTGAGAAGTGCTCCCCGGAGCAGGTTGCTGAGATGCTGGAGGTGGTGTGGCAGGCGCAACGCCAGACGGAAGGGGTGGTACACTCGTTGGCACTTCCCCGCTTCCATGCGGACGAAAAGTTCGCTGCATGTGCTCTGACGCAGAGACAGGTTGATGGGTGTTTGGCAACGCGACTACGCTGCCCCTCGTTGCTGTCGATTTATCGCTCATATTGTTTTCTCCACATTTTTAATGAACTCAATCGTCTTGATTTCATCGGCAGAAATATACACGCCGCCGGTGTTCTTTACCAGCTCTTTTCGGCCATCCTCTCGCTGTGTAAGGACATGAGAAACAAAGAGATCACGTTGGTCGTCGTCAGATGACGCATGTGATTCAACGCCAAACCACCCGTCCACTCTCGTGTTGTCCTTGAGTGTAATGATTATCCAACTCTCAGACCGTTCCGAAAACATTGCATCCCAAGCGGTTGGCGCATGGCTTCGCTCAAAGGTCTTCAACCCGAACAGCGCGAATACTTTTCTGTCATAGCCGCGTTGGCGAAAGAATCCCCAAAGTGCGCCGTACACCACCGGCAGCACAATCGCGATCAGGACACAAAATGCGAGTGTTCCCCATGGCGCTGAATCATACCAAGCCTGTGAATACCCTCGGTAAAGAAATGGACTCCACGGAAGGTAAATAATGGTGCTCCTCGTCAGCAGGCCGAAGGCAAACTTTTCCCACTCCAGTTTTCGATCAAGATAAACAAGTTGCCCTTCTGTAACGCGCCAAAGATAGCCCGGCACCAAGAATGCGATCAAAATCCCTACCGCTGTTAATGATTCAAACACTTTACTTAAAATTGAGAATCAGCTTGTCATCTCCGTTCGCCGCCATTTTGCGAAAGGCCTCCTCCCAGCCTTCGCGCGCCGGTTTCAGGCTGCGTATGACCAGGCATCCACCCTGCGCCTCCACTTCCACCTCGTTCTGCAAGTGGCAGACATCCAGCAGCGGTTGCGGCACCGGGATGGCCGGCGAATCGGCCAGGTGAATTATTATGGATTTCACGTTGAGAATCTAAGAGTTATGCCCTGCAACGTCAAGAGTGGAAGGGAGCATCTCCACTCTTGATCTTCCCGCCCTGAGCAACGATGATGTCTCCAGGAACCAGCCGGGATTCGCAGTATGGCCCCGTCGTGCGAGTCCATAAATCGAAAGTTAAAACATGTCAGGTTTAATCGCCATTGTGGGACGGCCCAACGTCGGAAAATCCGCGCTGTTTAATCGCATCGTCGGAAAGCGCATCGCCATTGTCCACGACGAACCCGGGGTCACGCGCGACCGCGTCACCGCCGAGGCCGAATGGCACGGGCGCGTCTTTACCCTCGTGGATACCGGCGGCATCGGACTGGCGCGGCGGGAAAAGGCGCAAACCCTCATCGCGCAAGCCGCCATCGAGCAGGTGCAATTGGCCATTGACGCCGCCGCGGTCATCATCCTGGTCGTCGATGTGCGGGAAGGGATCGTCCCGCTGGACCGCGAGGTCGCGCAACGCCTGCAGCATTCCGGCAAGAAGGTGCTGGTGGCAGTCAACAAAACCGATAACGACCGCGAAGAGGCCGGGGCCGATGAATTTGCCGGGCTGGGCTTTCCCAAAATCTTTCCGGTCAGCGCCATTCACCATCGGGGCATTGATGCGTTGATGGACGCCGCCGTGGCGCTGCTTCCGCCCGAAACCGCCGGGGCGGAGAAGAAGGTTCCCGGCGCCGGGGCCTCTCTCAAGCTGGCCGTGGTGGGCCGGCCCAACGTCGGCAAATCCTCCTTGATCAATGCCCTGACCCATTCGCAACGGGTCATTGTCACCCCCATTCCGGGCACGACGCGCGATGCGGTGGATGTTCCCTTCGAAGTCGAGACGGACGGGGTGCGGCAAAAATATATTTTGATTGACACCGCCGGCGTCCGCCAGGAACGGCGCATTGACGATTCCGTCGAGTTTTTCAGCGTGAAACGGACGGATGATTCCATCGCCCGCAGCGACATTGTCATTTTTGTGATGGACGCGGAATCCGGCATGACGAGCCAGGATAAGAAGGTCGCCGGCAAAATCGTCGAGGAGCGCAAGGCCTGCATTTTGGTTGTCAACAAATGGGACCTCATGGTGCCGGAGCTGGAGACCGCGCGAAAAGAATTGCGCCGGGAGGACGGGAAAAAAAGACGCGAAGGCCAGGACAAACCCCTGGCCAGCCTGTCGGAATTCGCCCAATGGGTGCAGGAACACTTGTTTTTTCTCGATTATGCCCCGGTCCTTTTCACCTCGGCCAAATCGGGCTTCCATTTGGACCGCCTGCTCGAATCAATCCGCTACGTCGCCGCCCAATTGCGACAAAAGGTGCCCACCGCCATCCTCAACCGCACTTTGCACGACGCCATCGAACGCCGCCAGCCCGTCAGCTCGGCCGGGCACCGTTTAAAGTTCTTTTACGCCACGCAGGTCAGACAATCGCCGCCCACTTTTCTCCTGTTCGTCAACCGCGAAGATTTGTTTTCGGACCAGTATAAAAAATATTTGGCGGGCGAAATGCGGCGCGCTTTCGGTTTCGAAGGCTGCCCCATCGTGCTGGTGGGGCGGGCGCGCGCCAAGACCATTGACCCCGTTCGCAAAGCAAAGCCCGGCAGAACCCGTCCCCGAACCCCCAAATCCATGCGCCATCGCCACCTTCGCAGAGCAAAATGACCGCCAACCCCCCAGAAACCGCCTGAAGTTGTTCACAATGGGCCGCCCAACCCTGTTCAGAATGCTTGAAGAAGGGGCGGTTTTTGGGCGCAAATCGAGGCCATTGCCCGTCAACAACCCCGCGAATAACTTTTTTTTCAGAATTCTCTTGCAGGCACTATATGTGGTGTTAGAGTTGGCCGAACTCCCTACTGAATGGGGCTTGGCGGTCTGAAAATGACCGCCTTTTTACCGAAAGTAGGGGCTGGATATTTTATTTTGGAGAATATTTAACTGAAGACACGAAAATAAGGCATTTCCTATGATTGATGCGCGTGAACATGTTCGCTCAGCCGCTTCGACTCAAGGTCGGCGGCGTTCAAAAACAACTGCCGCTGCTGCGGTTCGTGGCCGTCTGACTGGCGCGGCTCCCGCCAAATCCCTGCCCATTGAAAGGGTTTTCAGCGACGCCACCGTTAAACCCTTCGACCAAATCGAATGGGAAAACCGCACCGCTGAAATCACCGACGACGGCGGGAAAGTCATTTTCAAACAGGAGAACGTCGAAGTTCCCAAATCCTGGTCGTTTCTGGCCACCAAGGTGGTCGTTTCGAAGTATTTCTACGGTGAACAGAATACGGCGGAACGGGAGACATCGGTCCGCCAACTGATCCATCGCGTTTGCCGGACGATTGCCGATTGGGGCGTTCAGGATGGTTATTTTGACAAGGCCAACGGGGAGGTTTTTTACGATGAATTGGTCTGGCTCTGCCTCAACCAGTACGGCGCCTTTAATTCCCCGGTCTGGTTCAACGTCGGGCTTTACCATCAATATGGCGTCGGCCGCGCCTCCTCGCGCGGCAATTGGTTTTACAATCGCCAGACCCAATCCCCCGAACGGGCCCGCACCCAATATGAATTTCCCCAAGGCAGCGCCTGCTTCATTCAGTCCGTGGATGACAACATGGAAAGCATCATGCATCTGGCCCATAGCGAGGCCATGCTCTTCAAATACGGTTCCGGCACCGGCACCGATCTCAGCCCGATTCGTTCCAGCCGGGAAAAATTGAGCGGCGGCGGCCGGCCCAGCGGCCCCCTCTCCTTTCTCAAGGTCTATGACCAGGTGGCCAATGTCGTCAAATCCGGCGGCAAAACCCGCCGGGCCGCCAAGATGAACACATTGCGCGATTACCACGGCGACATCGAGGAGTTCATTGACGCCAAACAGAAAGAGGAAAGAAAGGCCTGGGCCTTGATCGAGCAGGGCTACGACGGCTCCTACAATGGCGACGCCTACGGCAGTGTCATGTACCAAAACGAAAACCTTTCCGTGCGGGCCAGCGATGACTTCATGCACGCCGCCCTCGGCGGCAAAGAATGGTTCACCCGCACGGTCACCGGCGCTCCCCTGGAAAAGAAGGATGCCGCCGCTTTGCTGCATAAAATTGCCGCCGGAACCTGGACCTGCGGCGATCCCGGTTTGCAATACGACGGCGCCATCCAAAAGTGGCACACCTGCAAAGGCACCGAGCCGATTCATTCCACCAATCCCTGCTCCGAATACGTGTTCCTCAACAATACCGCCTGCAATCTCGCCTCGCTCAATTTGATGAAGTTCAAACGCGACGATGGCAGGTTCGACCTCCAGCGGTTCAAAGCCGCCGTCCGCATTTTCATCGCCGCCCAGGAAATCATCGTTGATAACGCAAGCTATCCCACCCCGGAAATCGCGGAAAACTCGCATGTTTTTCGCACGCTCGGACTGGGCTACGCCAACTTGGGCTCCCTCATTATGAGCTACGGCCTGCCTTACGATTCCAACGAAGCCCGCGCTTTGGCGGGCGCCCTCACCGCCATCATGACCGGCCACGCTTACGAGCAATCGGCCGACATCGCCGGCGTCATGGGGCCGTTCCAGGGTTACTACGACGCCCGCTGCGCCCATGTCAGCCGGCCCGCGGCCAGGGACAACGTTGCCGCCATGCTCGGGGTCATCCAACAGCATCGCGCCGCCGTCGAAGACATTCATCCCAGCACCGAGTTCGCCTGCCTGAAAGAGGAGGCGCGCCATTGCTGGACCCGCGCCCTCAATCGCGGCCGCGAATCCGGCTATCGCAACGCCCAGGTCACCGTCCTGGCCCCCACCGGCACCATCGCCTTCCTCATGGATTGCGACACCACCGGCGTCGAACCCGACATCGCGCTAGTCAAGTATAAACTCCTGGCCGGCGGCGGCATGTTCAAAATGGTCAACCGCGGCGTCCCCGACGCCTTGCGCCGCCTCGGCTATGCCGAAAAGGATATTGCCCCCATCCTCGCCCACGTCGAAAAATACGACACCATCGAGGATGTCGAAGACGATGGCGCCACCCTCTGCAGCGGCCTGAAACCCGCCCATTTGCCGGTGTTCGATTGCGCCTTCAAGGCCTGGCGCGGCAAGCGCAGCATCAGTTACATGGCCCATTTGAAAATGATGGCCGCCACCCAGCCCTTCATCAGCGGCGCCATTTCCAAAACCGTCAATCTGCCCCACGACTGCACGGTCGAAGACATCAAGGACGCCTACGTGCAGGCCTGGAAAATGGGCCTCAAATGCGTCGCCATTTATCGTGACGGTTCCAAGCGCTCCCAGCCGCTCAACACCAGGAAAACCAGGGACGGCGAAGAACCGGCCGCCGCCGCCCGCCTCCACGAACTGGAAGCCGAGATCGAAAGGTTCAAGGCCCGGGACGGCCAGCCCTTGCGCCGCCGCCTGCCCGACACCCGCACGGCTGTCACTCATAAATTCGACATTGCCGGGCATGAAGGTTATTTGACCGTCGGCCTCTTTGACGACAATCAACCCGGCGAGCTGTTTATCACCATGGCCAAGGAGGGATCGACCATTGGGGGACTGATGGACACCATAGGCACGCTGACCAGCCTGGCGCTGCAATACGGTGTGCCGCTCGAAGCGTTGTTGCGGAAGTTTGCGCATCAACGCTTCGAGCCGTCCGGCTTTACCAAAAACCCGGAAATTCGCAACGCCGCTTCCATTATTGACTACGTCTTTCGCTGGCTGGCCCTGCAATTTATCCCGGGCTACCGCGAGGCCAACGTCGCCTCGCGCACCCAGCCCGAACTGGCCCTGCCCGGCCTCCCCGATGAGGTCAGCAAAAAAAAAATAAACCGGCCTGTGCCTGACCTGCCGCTCTCGGAAGACACCGACATTCTGATTCAGCCGGCGGCGCGCGGCCCGGAGGGCAACGGAAACGGCCATGGCGATCCGGCCGCTGCCGCTGTCGGGCGGGTCGTTTCGCCTTTGAGCCAGCAACTTGGGCGTTTTCAAAGCGACGCCCCCACCTGTCCCAATTGCGGCCACGTCGCCGTGCGCAACGGCGCCTGCTACAAGTGCCTCAACTGCGGCGAAAGCCTGGGCTGTTCGTAGGAGATTACGAGTAAAAGCGGCGGAGGGCCGCCGCAGTCCAGGACGCTGGCGCGTTATCTGACGACTCTCGAAGGGCGCGAAGCGTTTTGATCGGGTCGAGGTGACGGGATTGCGCCCGCCACCCCTCCCACACCACCGTACGTGCGGTTTTCCGCATACGGCGGTTGAACGCAGCGGCTTTATGGAGCCGCGAGGTCTGATGGCATAAGGAATCCGAAGCGTCGCAGTGTGCGATTGCTCAACACCGTGTGCAGGGTTCCAGTTCGGGCGATGGACCATGCTCCCTTGCTGCTGAAGGCCACTTTGAGCAATCTCCCCTTGGCTCCCAGTTGCTTCAAGTGTCGCAGTCGGCCTGCCGCGCTGTGCCACCGCCCCCAAAAGCATTTGCGCATGTGTCGCCGTATCCAGCTTTCCAAGTCAAAGATATTGCGCCGTTCCTCGGCCAGGCCGTAATAGGCCCACCAACCGCGCAGATACGCGCGCCATCGGTCGCGCAGCTTTTCGCTGCTGAGACTTTGGCCGCTTCGCCACAGCTCCCTGACTTTGGCTTTCAACCGCTCCACACTCTGCGGGGCCGCTTCGATCTTTCCTTGTGGATTGATCCGAAACCCCAGGAACTTCCGTTCCCAGGGCCGCCCCACGCCGCTTTTGTCCGCGTTGACTTCCAGCCGCAGATGTTTCTTGATCCATTCCGTCACACTGGCCAGTACTCGCTCCGCCGCGCGTTGGCTGCCCACATAAATGTTGCCGTCGTCCGCGTAGCGGCTGAAGGCCAGCCCTCTCCTCTCCAGTTCCTTGTCCAGCGCGTCCAGATAGATGTTGGCCAGCAGCGGGGACAAAGGCCCGCCTTGCGGCGTGCCTTCCTCGCTGGTGATGACCACCCCCTCGATCATCGCTCCGGCTCGCAAATATTGGCCGATCAATTTCAACACCCGTTTGTCCCGAATCGTCTGTCCGATTCGGTTCATCAGAATGTCGTGGTTGACCCGGTCAAAGAATTTGCTGATGTCCATGTCCACCACCCACCCCTTGCCGCTCTGGATGTGCGCTTGCGCCGCTTTCACGGCGGTTTGCGCCCCTCGCCCCGGTCGGAATCCGTGGCTGTGCTCGCTGAAGGTCGGATCGAATATCGGCTGCAACACTTGCAAAAGCATTTGTTGTATCCAGCGATCCTGCACCGTCGGTATGCCCAGCATCCGTTTCCCGCCGTTGGGCTTGGGAATTTCCACCCGCCGCACCGGGCTGGGCACATAAGTCCCGGCCAGCAATTTGGCGGCGATGCTTTCCCAATGCGCTCGTCTATGATCGCGCAGTTGATTCACCGTCATCCG
Organism: uncultured Verrucomicrobiae bacterium; assembly: GCA_963825315.1. Lineage (GTDB taxonomy): Bacteria > Verrucomicrobiota > Verrucomicrobiia > Limisphaerales > Palsa-1400 > DASRLE01. The sequence goes on from CAWGST010000001.1 coordinate 602,459, forward strand.
GTCAATCCCCGACGCGCCTCTGTTGCGTTTGACCGCCAGCCCAGCGACCGTGGCGTTGTCCCGGTTGACTATTTGTTCCATCAGTTGCTCGTACATTGCTTTCTTTGGCGACTTCCGCAAAAGAGTTCCTTGCCTGCCGCTCTGCGCGCTTGAGGCGGCTGCACCGCCGAGACACGCGTTGGCCGGGCCGGGGTGGTGACCGCAGTTGTCGCCTCCCGCCGTTTCGGTTGACTCGCAGGTTCTCTCTCAGTCCATCGTTTAGCTTTGTTCTTTCGTTCTTCGGCCCTTCGCTCGGCCCGGCTTTCGCCGCGCTTTAATCGCTACTATGGCCTCTGCTGACTTCCGCCTGCTTCTCGGCCCGCGGATCTCCTTGGGTCAGTGTTGTGCCTTTCCTCTCACGCCGCCGAGTTCTACCTGATGCCGTTTGATGACCTTTTGGGCTTCGCTGTTACTCGCCAGCTTGCCTCCTGCACCCGGCCTCGCTACTCGTTCGTGTTCCTGCGGCCAAGAGTTCGCTTCTGGTTCTTTCGACCTGCGCCTTGCGGCCTCGGCCTAACCTTCCACTACGGTTGGCGTCATCGCCTCCGTCGGGTTCCTTTCACCCCGATAGTTCACAACACCTGCCAAGCACACGAGTGCGCCAGTCCTCGGGCGCTTTTGGAATGACGCTCTTTCGTCGCGCAGCCGCAAATACCAACAGCTTGGTTCGATATTCGAGGCAAATGTTAGATGAGTTTGCCCACATGCCTGGAGTTGCCCCGGCGCCCGCGCCGAAGTAAGCTGCCATTATGATTGATCGCTCGGAAACTCAACAGGCGGATTTCGTCACCCGCATTCCTTTGCCGCCGGAACGGCTGGATGCCCTCTCGCGCGATATTCTCAAGCTCAAACACAGCTTGAACGCCATCATCCTGGCCCATAATTACCAGGTGCCCGAAATCCAGGACGTCGCGGATTACGTGGGCGATTCCCTCGGCCTCTCACAACAGGCCGCCAAAACCAGGGCCGAGGTGATTGTTTTCTGCGGAGTGCATTTCATGGCCGAAACGGCCAAAATCCTCAATCCAGCCAAGACCGTTATTCTTCCTGACAAGGACGCGGGCTGTTCCCTGGAGGAAAGCTGCCCCGCGCCGAAATTGAAGGCCTTGCAGGCCGCCAATCCCAATTTTTACACCGTGACCTACATCAATTGCAGCGCGGAGGTCAAGGCCCTCAGCGATGTCATTTGCACCAGCGGCAACGCGGTCAAAATTGTCAACGCCGCCCCCGGGACCGCGACCTCCTGTTCGTGCCGGATGAAAACCTCGGGGCCTGGGTGATGGAACAGACCGGCCGGAAGATGACGTTGTGGGCCGGCAGTTGTTATGCGCATGTTGAGTTCACCCACGCCGGCGTCATGCGCATTCGCCGGGATTTTCCCGACGCCCCGCTCGTCGCCCATCCGGAATGCACCAAAGCCGTGCGCCTGTTGGCCGACGAAATTTGTTCGACCGAACAAATGGTCGCCTTTTGCAAACGCTCTCCGGCCCCGGCCATCCTGATTGCCACCGAGGCCGGCATGATTCATCGCTTGCTCAAAGAGTGCCCGGGCAAACGGTTTATTCCCGTGCCGGTGGAGAATTGCCGCTGCAACGAGTGCAAATTCATGAAAATGAACACGCTGGAAAAACTTTACGATTGCATGGCCCGCCTCCATCCCAGGGTGGAATTGAGCGCTGATATCATGCAACGAGCCAGGTTGCCCATCGAACGCATGTTGCAAATCTCTTCGCAACCGCTGGCCAATGCGGGATGAGATGGAAACCATTGAACCTTCCGGGCGCGCCTGGATCACCGGGGCGGGCGGTTTGATTGGCCGTTATCTGGCCGAAACAAAAACGGCCGGCGCGGCCCGATTCGAAATCATTCCCCTCACCCGCCTCATGCTCGACTTGACGGATTTTGCGTCCGTCGAGAAACGGTTTCGCGCGGAGCGCCCGGCCCTGGTCATCCATTGCGCGGCGCTGTCCCAGAGCATCGCCTGCCAGGCCAATCCCGCGCTGGCCAAAAAAATCAACGTCGAGACAACGGCGCATCTGGCCGCCCTGGCGGCGGAGGCCGATTTTATATTCTTTTCCACCGATTTGGTTTTTGACGGGCGCAAAGGCAATTACATCGAAACGGACCCTGTCAATCCACTGAACGTTTATGGGGAGACAAAAGTTCAGGCCGAACAAATCGTTTTGACAAATCCGCGGCACACCGTCATCCGCGCCTCGTTGAACAGCGGCGCTTCGCCCAATGGAACCAGCGCGTACAATGAGCGGATGCAGGCCGCCTGGAAAGAAGGCCGGGCGCTGAAGTTATTTTTCGATGAATTTCGCTGCCCGATTCCGGCCTCGGTAACGGCCCGCGCAGTCTGGGAATTGGTCGGGCAACGCCGGTCCGGGCTGTATCATCTGGCCGGCAGCGAGCGCCTTTCACGCGCCGCCATTGGCGAATTGGCGGCGGGCCGCCATCCTGAACTCAAACCCCGCATCGAAACCTGTTCGTTGCGGGATTACCAGGGCGCGCCGCGTCCGCGGGACGTGTCCTTGAACTGTTCCAAAATCCAAAAACTTCTTTCCTTTCCCCTGCCCGGTCTGTCGCGATACCTGCGCGACCACCCGGAGGAATCCTTCTGATTCCTAATCTTAATCTTAATCTTAATCTTGTCCCTTCCGTCCCCTTGGTCCCTTTGGTCCCTGAAGAAGATTAAGATTAAGATTAAGATTAGGAGCCGGAACCTGTCACAAGCGAGCGCAGCACGGCCAGATTGGCCGCGTCTTCGTGCAGGTCGTCGGATTTGGGCGTCTCCAGGCAGCCCGGGGAATTTTTGAAGCGGGCGTCGTTGACGATGTGGCGGAACCCTTCCAGCCCGATTTTACCCTTGCCAATGTCTTCGTGCCGGTCCACCCGCGAGCCGAGGTCCGTTTTTGAATCGTTGAGATGAAAGGCCAGTATCTCCCTTCGGCCGATCAGCGCCTCAATCCGCCGCATCGTTTTGTCCCAGCCCTTGCCGGTTCGAATGTCGTAACCCGCGGCGAAGAGATGGGCCGTGTCAATACACAATCCCAGGCGTGCGGGGGTTCCCACGCCGTCGTAAATGGCCGCCAGATGCTCAATTTGATTGCCCAGGTAACTTCCCTGACCCGCCGTGTTTTCTAGGGCGATCCGGACTTTTGCGTCCTTGGTCGCGCGCAGCGCTTCATCCAATCCGGCCACGATCCGCCGCAGGCCGGCCGTTTCGCCCGCGCCCAGATGCGCCCCCGGATGCAGGACCAGAAACGGCAAACCGAGCGCCCCGGCAAAGGTGATTTCCTGGATCAGCGATTGCAGGGATTTGGCGCGGTTGCCGGACGGTCCCGCGCCCAGATTGATCAGATAACCCGTGTGCCCAAAAACGGCGGCGAACTGGAGGCGCGCCTCCTCCCGCTTGAACAGCGCAATATCGGCGGCCGGATGCGCCCGTCCAAACCACTGCATATTATTCTTGACAAATATCTGGACGCACTTCGCCGTAATCTGCTCCGCCCGTTTTAGAGCCGTATGAACCCCGCCAGCCGTGGAACAGTGAGCGCCGAAAATCATGCAACGAACCTGCCGCGAAAAAGCGCGGAATACAAATCCCTTTTTGCGTCTCTTGCCCTGCAAGCCGTCAGAATCACGCATAAGAAACTTTTTAACCACGAATTTTTGACAAGGTAGGGCACACTCTGTCGAGCCGTGATTAGATCGAGCTGGGGTTCGACGGAGTCTCACCCTACCGGTTGCCGCTTCGTTCTCCTGTGGCAAAATCATTCCCACGTTGCCTGACATGACCCGGCATTGTCGGACGTGTATCCTAAAAAAATCGCTCCGGTTCCTGCCGCCAGTTGACGTTCCCGTAGAGGACGCGCTTGATCTCCACGCCCTTGCCAGATGGCTGGTAGAAAATCAGCCAGCGGTTGAAGGGCGGCGCCAGAACCAAGAAACGCGCGCCTTTCAAGGCCCGATGTTTGAAGCGCGCCCGCGGTCCCATTTCCGGGAATTGCGCCAGCCGTTCGAAAGTCTCAAAAGCGGCATCCAGAAAATCCCGCGCCGCCGACTCGTTATCGGCGGCGATGAAATCCCGCGCGGCGATCAGGTCTTCATCCGTCTCCGGGGACGCCTGCCAGTTCATCGCTTCAAGCTTCCGTAGATGCGCGCCTTGCGCGCGGCGGTCATGGGTGTGGCGGGGCCGGCCTGCAGCAGCAGGGCTTCCAGCTCATCCGCGTTGCGGAAGCTCGCGCCTTCGGGACCACTGCCCCGGGTGACGGCGTCCAGCAAGGCCAGCGCCTGATGAACGACCTCGCTCTTGTTCGAGGCCCGGCCGGCGCGAATGTGCCGCCGGATGATGGCTTCATAGTAATCAGTACGTGTGTAACCCATGTCGTTATGGTAATCTATTGGCAAATGCTGTCAAGGAAGAGGTTTTCCTTCAACCCTTCATCACCCAATGAAGCGCAGCGTCCGCCGGCAACGGGACCCTTTGTCAACCGGAGGCCGCCATGACTCCAAATCATCAAAATGTTGAAATGTTACGAACTGACGGATTTAAGGCGCAAAAACACAAGACTTTCTGCGCTTCTTGCGCCTTTTCGCGGCTAATTCATTGTGTTTCTGTTAAATTCCTTCAACCAAGTCCCGCACCTCAAGGCCCAAGGCTCGGGCGATTTTCACCAAATTATCCACCGACGGCGATTCGGCTCTCCGCTCGATTCGGCTGATAAACACCGTGGAGAGGTCGGCTTTCTCTGCCAACTTCTCCTGGCTGAATCCAGCCTCTTTGCGTGCGGCACGAATTGCCTCACCCAACAGGCGGCGGTGCTTCTGGATGGCCGACATGACCGATTTAGAAAGCACGAGCCGCAAAATGTCGCCATGTCATTAACGACTAGTTTTTGCGGATTTCGCTTGCATTCCTTTGGGAAAAGGTTCAAAAAGGGAGTCGTCATAAAGGTCTGTTTTGTTGGCGGGGGCGGGTGTCCAATCCCGGTCGGATTCGAGGCTTTCCGGGGTAAAATGGACATGTTGGCTTCCCGACGAAATGAAAACATTTATGAAAACAACAAAAACATTATTCGGAATTCTCATCATCACGGCGACCTTTGCAATGAATGGCCACTCTCAAGTTCAAATCTATCAATTCTCGGTTCCCATCGGCGGGTATATGACAATGAGTGTTCAGGATTTGGATGCCAATGCCGCATCAAATAATTCTGGTGCTTTTCAACTGAACTTTAACAGCCTCTCCGAGACAATATATCTTGACCCAGCAGGCGGAACACTTCGTCAGGTTGGCACGATTTCCGGTTCTTCCGGAAAGTTGGAGTCTGGGATGAGGATTTTGTAGCATAGGGCATGAGTCAAAGCTTGTTGTATCATGCGTTTGGGGTTCGAGAGGGCTACGATTACGTGAAGACATTGTATGAGGACGGTTGTATCCGCTTCGTGCTGGAACCGCGGAAAGAGTTGTTGGTTTGCCCGGATTGCCACAGCAAGGAGGTCAGTCGCAAGGGGCGGCGCTTCCGGGAGTTGCAAACGGTGCCTATTGGGTGTCGAACGACAATTAAAAATCACCACTGACGACAATTAAAATTCACCAGTGAGCCGGTAATGATCAGGCGGCGGTTGGGATGGCCGGAGGCCATCCCCAAACCGCCGCAAATGATCACAAACAAACAATACCGGAAGCTCATGAGTGAATATCAGAAAGCAGCGAACATTGTCGTCAGCGCGATGAAAGCGGATGTGCATCCGCAGACCGCGCGAAAATACATCCAGGCGGCCCAACCGCCGGAGCAACTGCAACAGAAGCATGGCTGGCGCACGCGGCCCGATCCGCTGGCGGCCATTTGGGAACCCGCCCGGCAAATGCTCTTCCAAGCGCCCGAACTGGAAGCCAAAGAGTTGTTCGATTATCTGCGGGGCCTCCATCCCGACCAGGCCGCCGGCTCGGCGTTGCGCTCGTTTCAACGGCGGGTGCTGCAATGGCGTTTGCAGCATGGCCGGGACAAGGAGGTGTTTTTCGAGCAGGAGCATCAACCAGGCAGGGTGATGCAGGTGGATTGGACCGAACGCCAGCGAGTTGGCGGTGACGGTGCGGGGAGCGCCGCTGGAGCATTTGTTGTGTCATGCGGTCTTGCCCTATTCCAATTGGTCGTGGGCCACGCGCTGTCAATCCGAGTCGCTGTTGAGTCTGCGCCACGGTTTGCAGGAGGCATTGCATCAATTGGGCCGGGTGCCGGAACGGCTGCAAATCGACAACAGCAGCGCCGCCACCCATCGCATCGGCAGCGGCGGACGGGAGTTCAACCGTGATTTTCTGGCGCTGGCGGAGCACTACGGGCTGAAGCCCCAAACCATCGGCATTCGCAAGCCGCACGAAAACGGCGATGTGGAATCGCGCAACGGCCATCTGAAACGGCGGCTCAAGCAACATCTGCTCTTGCGCGGCTATCGGGACTTTGAAGCGGCCGAAGCGTATGACCGGTTTCTGTGGACGGCGTTGCGCAAGGGCAATCAGAACTGCTCGGTCAAACTCAAGGAGGAGTGGGAGGCGCTGCGTCCGCTGCCTCCGACCCGCTTGAGCGAGTATGACGAACTGCGCTGTCCGGTCAGCCTCCACAGCACGATTCGGGTCAAGAAGGTGACCTATTCGGTGCCGGCGCGCTGGATCGGCCAGGAGGTTAAAGTGGAAGTTTACGAAGGGCATTTGAAAATCTTTCACGGGCGGGAACTGCTGCTGGAGTTGGCGCGAGCCACCGGGGATCGCGGCGCGGTGATCGACTACCGGCACTTGATCGAGCCTCTGCTGCGCAAGCCCGGCGCGTTCACCCATTACGTGCATCGCGAGGAGTTTTTCCCCGATGGGTCGTTCCGTTTGGCCTATGACCGTCTGGTCAACGATCATGGTTTGCGGGCCGGTCAAATCGAATATCTGCACCTGCTCAAACTGGCGTCTGAACTGGGCGAGTCGGCCCTGAGCGCCCTGGTCGGCGAATGGGCCGGCCCCAATCGGACAGGCCGGTGGCGCGCGGCGGATTTGCGGCGTTACTTGAACTTGGACGCCGGCGCCCGCTGGCCGGAGATGACGCTGGAGCCGGAACTGAGCGGCTACGACGCGTTGCTGGAAAGGCCGGTGTCCCATGAATAACGACCCGCTGGCCTTGCTCTTAAAATCCTTTCGCCTGGGCACGATGGCGGCGATCTATGAAGGCACCTTGCAACAAGCCGAGCAACAAAACTGGGGCTATCGAAAGTTCCTGCTGCACCTGTGCGAGAGCGAAGCGCAGGACCAACGGCAACGCAAACTGGAGCGGTTGCTCAAGCAATCGGGCCTGCCGCAAGGCAAAGACCTGGGCAGCTTGGAGGAAACCAAACTGCCCGCCAAAGTGCGCCGGATGCTGCCCAGCTTGCTGGACGGCGGCTTTGTCCAGCGAGCCGAGAACGTCATCGCCATTGGCTTGCCCGGCCGGGGCAAAAGCCATTTTTTGGCCGCCTTGGGACGGGAGTTGATCCTGCGCCATCGCTACGCCGTGCTCTTTGTGCCGACCTTCAAGCTGGTGCAACAATTATTGACCGCCAAGCGAGATCTGCGTCTGGAAGAGCGCTTGCGCGAACTGGATCAGTTTGACGCGGTCATTCTGGACGACGTTGGCTACGTCAAGCAGGAGCGGGACGAAATGGAAGTGCTGTTCACGTTCCTGGCGGAACGCTACGAACGGCGCAGTGTGATGATCAGCAGCAATCTGGTCTTCTCCAAGTGGGACCAGATTTTCAAAGACCCGATGACGACGATGGCCGCCATTGACCGGCTGGTGCATCACGCCATCCTGTTGGAGTTCCAGGGGGAGAGTTTGCGAGTGCCCAAAGAAAAAGAACAAAACAGGGGCGGCGGGTAACGCCGAGGCCCCCCAGCCCCTTCGGTTCCACTGCGTCCTTGTCGCTACGCTCCAAAGACTCCGTTCCACCGAAGGGGCTGGACAAACGTTACAGAACAGTGAAACGATGAACCTTAACAACCGGCCTCAGTGGTGATTTTTAATTGTCGCTGATGGTGAAGAATAGTTGTCGTTGAAGATATTGGGCTCAAACCGGTGTTCTTGGTGACTGAGGTGCCCAAGTGTCAGTGCCGGGATTGCGGAAAGACCTTCGAGGTCTCCCCCCTTTGCCCCGGCCTACGTGAGCTACACCCACCGGATGAAAGCCTTCATTGAAGATCTCTACGGAGTGATGACCGTGAGCGATCTGGCGGCCATCACCGCGCTGGGCTGGGATACAGTCAAGAATATCGTCAAGGCCAAGCTGGAGCGCCGGGATGGGCATCCCCGGCTCAAGGGCCTGCGGTATTTGTCCATCGACGAGATTTACGTCGGGCGCTCCAGGAAATTCTACACGCTGGTCATCGACCTGGAGAGCGGTCGGATCGTCTGGGTAGCGCCGGGCAAGGGGGCCGACGCGCTGCGCAGGTTCTGGCGGGCCTTGCGCCTGAGCAAAGCCAGGATCAAGGGAGTGGCCATGGATATGAGCGCCGCCTACTGGGCGGCGGTGCTGGACCAGTTGCCCAATGCGGCCATCGTCTTTGACCGGTTCCACCTCACCAAGCTGATGAACGAGAAAATCGATGACCTGCGCCGGCAGATGGTCTCCGAAGCCAGCGGGCTGATGAAGAAAACGGTCAAGGGCTTGCGCTACTTGCTGTTGATGCGCCGCGAAAACGTGGACCAGGACAAGCTGCCCCGCCTGGACGAGGCGCTCAAACACAACGAGCCTCTGCTGACCGCCTACCTGCTCAAAGAAGCCCTGATCCTGCTCTGGGAGCAATCTTCCTACGCGCGCATGAGGTCCTTTTTCCGGCAATGGTGCGATTGGGCCCTGGACTCGGGCATCCGGCAGATGATGCAAATGGCCAAGAGTCTTCTCCTTCATAGTATTACTTTGTTAAGTATAAGATCGGAAAAAAAGCATGAAATGCCCATAAACATTGACGAAAACCGCGATTGGGCGACCGGATTTTGCTCTTTCAACACATTTCATTCTTCACTCGCAGTTTGCGCAACTTAACAGAGTAATAAGCGATTTGCCTGCGTATTTCGGCGGTCGCCGCATGATTTGCTACCATCCGGTCAAGTTCATCCAGGTGCTCAACTATGCTTTTCATTCCGTCAGAAAAGCACTAAAAACATGAATTATCAATCAGGAAAGAACCGCGTCAACCGCCCTGAAACAACTAAATAAATTCAAATTAAGGGACTACCCGAATTTCCACCGGCTTGCAATTGCAGCGAAAGTCATTTAACTTTCAATATATGAGCAGCAAAGCCCAAGCCGTCATTCAGGAATTCAACAGCTTGCCGCAAGTCGAACAGTTGGCGGTCTATGAAGCGATTGCCCGCAAAGTGACCCCAGCGGACTACGGGCCTCTCTCAGATGAGGACCTAACCGCAATTGCCGCCGAAACCTTTGCGTTGCTGGACCAGGAGGAGAGCCGTGCCCAGTCGCGGTGAGGTTTGGATGGTGGATTTAGGAATGATTCAAAAGGTTCGGCCTGCGCTGATCCTCAACCGCCCATTCAAGGACACAGACCGCGCGTTAATTAGTGTGATTCCCCACACCACGGCATTGCGCGGTTCTGATCTCGAAATTCAAGTCAACGTGCCCTTTCTCCAACCCGGAGCCTTTCTGGTCCAAAATCCCATTACAATTTCGGCGGTGAAAGCCGAGCGATTCCTCGGTCGATTGACAACCCAACAATTGGCGTTGGTTGAAGCAGGCGTTCGCAATTGGCTTGGCCTGTAGGCCAAAAGCGATTTTAAGCCTGCAAGTCAACAGGGAGACCCATGAGCGTGGCAACGATTTGGCCCAGGGCGATTCCGCCGTCGTTGGGCGGAATGCGCTGGTGCCAATATGGCCGGAAGCCTTCCTGTTCCAACCGGGCGGCCACCCTTTCGGTGAGATACCGATTCTGGAAGCAGCCGCCCGAAAGCGCCAACTGGGGTTGTCCGACCCGCTGCGCCACGGCGACGATGACCCCGGCCAGCGTGTTGTGAAATTTCGCCGAGATCAATCCAACGGGAAGATGGCGCTTCACGTCCGCCAAAATGTCCTTGACCATGGGCCTCCAGTCCACGACCAGCATGGATTCGCCACCGGACGCATCTTGACACTGACAGCCTTGGATGGGAGAAACCCCTCTCCCTAACCCTCTCCCCACTTCGTGGGGCGAGGGGACAGGCAAATCCTGACTTGGCAGCGCCGAAATGCGCCCGTCGCCACCCGGCTGCTCCTTGCAAACCAATTCAAACGAATACGTTTCATCCGTCTTGATGTCGTTGATCGCGAACTCCAGCTCCATCGCCGCCTGGCCCTCAAACCGGACGATTTGCCGGATGCCGAGGAACGCCGCCACGGCATCAAATAACCGCCCCACGCTGGACGTGAGCGGCGAGTTGATCCCGCCTCTCAACATGCCCGTCAAACCCGGCAGATCGGCCGCGGCAAAGGACTTCATTGGCGGCGACTCGCGCGAGGCCAGCGCGTCTTCGCCAAACACCTCGTAAAGCATCCCCAGCATCGCCCGGCGCGGTTCCCTGACCGCCTGTTCGCCGCCGGGCAACCGGAACTGCCGAAAATGGGCCACGCGCTGGCACGCCTTTTCAGTCAACAAGAAAAACTCCCCGCCCCAGACGGTTCCGTCCAATCCATGGCCCGTGCCGTCCCAGGAAACACCGAGCAGCGGCGGCGCCAGTTCGTTTTCGGCGGCGCAGGCGAGGACGTGCGCGATGTGATGTTGCACGGAAACGCCCCGCCAGCCGGTTTTCCGGGCAACAAGGCTCCTGGCGAATTGGGTCGAAAGGTAGTCCGGATGCCCGTCGCTGGCAATCAATCGGGGTTCGGCTTCATAGAGCCGCTCGAAATCGTTGATGACGCCAAGAAAGGCCTCGTAGGACTGCACCGTTTCCAGGTCGCCGATGTGCTGGCTGACAAACACCTGCGGTCCGATTGCCAGCGCCACGGTGTTTTTCAAATGTCCGCCCACCGCCAAAATCGGCGAGTCGGTGTCGAGGGCGGTCGCGGGCCTTCCGGCTGTCAATCGCACGGGCAGGGGCGCATAACCGCGCGCCCGCCGCAAGACCTGCTCGCGTCCCAGCACCACGCGCACCACGGAATCATCCACGTGCCGGACAATGGGCCGGTTATGCACCAGGAACATGTCGGCGATGTTGCGGAGCCTTTGCAGGGCCTCCCGCTCGTCAATGCATATAGGTTCGTCGCTCAGATTGCCGCTGGTTGCCACCACCGGAAACTTCAACTCGGCCATCAACAAATGGTGCAACGGCGAATAGGGAAGCATCACGCCCAGGTTCGGATTGCCCGGAGCAACCGATGACGCCGTCGCCGCGAGTCTTTGCAGCAGGACAATGGGAGATTCGGGCGATGCCAGCAGGCGCGCTTCCATGTCCGAGACGCGACAATCCGCGCCAACGGCGTTCAGCGACGGATACATCAAGGCGAGGGGTTTCTCCTCGCGCTGTTTGCGTTCGCGCAGGCGCCGCACCGCGGCTTCGTTGCGCGCATCGGCCATCAACTGGAAGCCGCCGATGCCTTTGAGCGCCAGAATTTTGCCCTCGCGGACGGTATTGACCGCCTGCAACAAGGCTTCGTGATGCGGTGGCGAGCACGGCCCCCCCGGCGTCCCACAATTCCAGATGCGGACCGCACTTGGGACAGGCATTCGGCTGGGCGTGGAAGCGGCGGTTGGCGGGGTCGCGGTATTCCTGCCCGCATTCCGGGCATAGGGCGAACTGTTTCATGGAGGTGTTGGCGCGATCGTAGGGGAGCGACTCCACAATCGAGAAGCGCGGCCCGCAATTGGTGCAATTGGTGAACGGATAGAGATGCCGCCGGTTCCGCGGATCAAAAATCTCGCGCAGGCATTCGGGACAAGTGGCAAGGTCCGGCATGATGATCGCCGTCTTGCCGGAGCCGGTTTCGCTGGGCCGGATTTCAAAACCCGCGTACCCGCCGCGTCCAGCCACCAGGATTCCAGACTGTGGATGAAACTGCGCGGCGGCTTCTCCGTTTGCAGGCGGAGCAGGAATTGCTCCAGGCCGGCGCGCGAACCTTCCGCTTCAATGAAAACGCCCTGGCTGGAATTGTTGACCCAGCCGGCCAGACCGAGTTCCGCCGCGAGGCGATGCACAAACGGCCGAAAACCAACCCCTTGCACCGCGCCACGCACGGCAATTTTCAAGCGCGTTGTTGGCGGCGCATTCAAGCAAGTCATCCGGATGGAGCCTGTCCCCAAACCAGCCGTTTTGCAATTGCCATTCAGGCTCCGGTTATTGTTCGCATTGGAACAAAGAACCCTGGTGGCATCGCATATCCTCTGAGTCATGTCCGGCGCACAAAAAAACCCCGGCATTGCTGCCGGGGCTGAATGAAAGGATGCGTCGAATTATTTGCGACGGCGGAACCAGGCCAAAGCCGCGACGGCATTGATTCCGAGCAGCATCAGGCTCGACGGTTCCGGAACCGCTTCAGGGGTGATGTTCGGGTTGTTGACAAACTGGTCGTTCGAAGTGTTGGAGTCAACAAAGGTGAAGCTGGAAGTATTAAAGGATGAAGCGTCGAATGTTCCGCTTCCGGAGTAAATCGCCGGGCCTCCTGCAGCGGGGCTCAATGTAAGGGTATAGCCTTCAGCGGCGCTGTTCAACGGGCCGCTCACCGCCAAGGCAACTTGGAGGCCGCCGTTCAAGGCACCAAAGGCAACCGGGAGCGCGGTCGCGGCTCCGCCGTCCACACTCAGCCAGAGGTTGTCGGGACCACCTCCGACGTAGCTCAAGCCGAATGCCGTGCCGACGTTCACACCAGCAGAAGAACCCGAGCCACCGATACCGCCAGAGCCGATATCGATCGAGAACGTTTGATTATAAAGAGAGAGCGAACCGCTGGGGCCCGCCGTGAACGGACGGTTCATTTCAATGGACCCGATAACGGGGCTGCCGCCATTGGCGTAGGTGCCCCAAGCGTAGCCGGCGCTCAAAACCCCATCGGGGTTGCCGTACGAAGTCTGGTCAAGATAGGTGCCGACATAGGGCGGGTTGTTGGCATTGTTCAGCGTGAAGACCCACGCGTCAAAACCGCTGCCGAGATTCGCCGGAGACGTTCCCCAAGTGCCAACGTAATTGGCGGCGGTATCGGACGCGGTTGCGGCGGCAAATGCGCCGGAGGCGGACAATCCCATCGCAAGGGCGATGGCCAAGGTTTTAAAGGTCGAGTTCATGGTTTGATGCTTATAGTTTTGCTACGCTGTTTTTTTAGTCTGCTAATAAAAAGGTTACCACAAACCCCTGTTGCGCCGCTACCGCATGTTTATGCGGTGAAGCTTGCCTCCCAAATGGCCTTTAAATTGCTGCATTTGCATCAAAATTTGGGCCGATATAAGGGAAAAAAGCCCTTGGCGCAGGTTTTTTGCCGCCACTGTCGGCTGATTGGCCATTCATTTGGATGCGTCTGCCCAGTCCTTCAGCCCGGCATTGCTTTTCCGTCCGCATTTTTGCAAAGTCAGGGCCGGAAAGGGAAGGGTTTGCTCAACGTCCAAATTCATCCCGACGGCATTATGAACATACTCAAACTCAGGCGCCATTTCAGCCCCCGCCGGCTGGGGCGGAATCGCGCCATTGGCGGAATGGCCCTGGCCCTCCTCGCTGCGGCCACGGCGGCGCCGGCCCAAACGGACATTCGCCGCGACGCCGTCGTGCAAGCCGTCGGGAACGTCATGCCTTGTGTCGTCAACGTCGCCACGGAAAGCGTGGTCGAGGCGCGCGATCCGTTCGAAGAGATGATCCGCAGGTTCTACGGCTCCCGGTCTCACAGCGCCCTCGGTTCCGGCGTCATTATTTCCGACGACGGCTATTTGTTGACCAACCTGCACGTGGTCAGCCACGCCACCCGCATCCAGGTCAAACTTTCCGACGCCGCCGGCGGCGGGGTTTATGAAGTGCAGCACGTTTATGTGGTAACGCCCAAACAGGATGTCGCTTTGCTTAAAATTGTTCCGAAACAAAAGGGGCAAAAGTTCAAGGCCATCCAATTCGCCAAAAACGATGATTTGCTCCTTGGCGAAACCGTGCTGGCTTTGGGCAACCCGTTCGGATTGGGCGAATCGGTCAGCCGCGGCATTCTCAGTTCCAAGAGCCGCGCCCCGGCCCGGGAGAATGAAGACTTGGGCATGGAAAACTGGCTGCAAACCGACGCCTTGATCAATCCCGGCAACAGCGGCGGCCCGCTCATCAATCTGCGCGGCGAACTGATTGGCATCAATGTCGCCATTCTGGAAGGCGCGCAAGGCATTGGCTTTGCCATACCGATCAAGGAAGTGCGGGAGGCCCTGGGCGAGATGTTTAATCCCGAAACCGCCTCGCGCTGGTTTGGGGCGCGGGTGGGCGTGGATTCGCCGCTGGTGGTTCAGTCGGTCGAAAGCAACAGCCCGGCCGGCCAGGCGGGGCTGGAAACCGGCGACACGATTATACGAATCAACGGCAAAGCGCCGGGGGACTTCATGGAATTCAACCGCCTGCTGCGCGAGGAGCCAAAATTGAACTTCCTCTTGACAGTGGAGCGCGGGGGCGAACGGCGCGACCTCAACGTGCCGCTGCTTCCCTTTGCGGAATTATTCCGCCAGCGGCTGGGGGTTGACCTGCAGCGCCTCACGCCCGAATTGGTGGATCAACTGGGACTGGGCCGCTTGGGCGGAACGGACTCAGGTTTATTCGTCGCGCGGGTCGAGAAGGGCAGTCCGGCGGACGAGGCCTCGATGCAGAAATACTGCGTCCTCAACGGAATAGGAAGGCGCAGGGTGCGAAACGATCTGGAGGTCTTCATGGCCCTTTCGCAAGTGGGGCGAGGCCAAACGGCCGATCTGTCTTTCCTGGTCCCGCAAACGCGCGGGGACCTGATTTTAGGCTATGAAGAGGAACTGGCGAGGGTTAAACTGCGGTAAGTGGGCCGGGTGTCCGGCCTTGCTCCGCATCAATGCCCATGATGATTGAGGTTTCAAACCTGACCAAGCGCTACGCGGGAAACACCGCGGTGGAGGACCTGTCTTTTACCGTGGCGCGCGGGGAAATTGCCGGCCTGCTCGGCCCCAACGGGGCGGGCAAGAGCACCACCATGCGCATCCTTGCCTGCTTCACCCCCGCCACCTCGGGCGACGCCCGCGTGGCCGGACTGGATGTTTTTGCGGACGCGGACGAGGTGCGGCGCCGCATCGGCTACATGCCGGAGAACAATCCGCTCCATCCCGACATGCGGGTGCGGGAGTATTTGAAATTTCGCGCGCGGCTCAAGGGCCTGGGCCGCAGCCGGACGCGGGAGAGGGTGGATGCGGTCATGGCGCAGTGCGGACTGGCTGAAGTCAACAAAAGAATCATCGGCCAGCTTTCCAAAGGGTACCGCCAGCGGGTGGGCCTGGCGGACGCGCTGGTCCATGACCCCGAATTGATCATTCTGGACGAGCCGACCCTCGGCTTGGACCCCAACCAGATCCGGTCGGTCCGGCAGCTCATCAAACAATTGGGCCGCCGCCACACGGTCTTGATTTCCAGCCACATCCTGCCTGAAGTGGAAATGACCTGCAACCGGGTGCTCATCATGCGCGAAGGCAGGATTTTGGCGGCGGATTCGCCGGAGAACTTGCGGAAAACCATGGGGAAGAACGGCCAGGTCATCACCGAAATTGCCGCGCCCCTGGAAGAATTGAAAACCTGCTGGGCGCAGATGCCGGAAATCGCCCACTACAATATCGCCGCGGCCGAGGGCGAATATCACCGTTGCGCCCTGACGGCCGTGGGCGGCCAGGACCTGCGCCCCCTCATTTTTGCCCTGGTCAGGGAACGGGGCTGGAAGTTGCGCGAACTTTCCCGCGTGCGCCATTCGCTGGAAGATATTTACATCCGGCTGACCCGGCCGGAAAGCGAGGAGGAAAAATTCTGATGCAGGTTTACCGGACGCTGACCCGGCGGGAATTGGGCACATTCTTTTTCTCCTGGATCGGCTATATCGTCATTGCCGGGGCGGTCTTTCTGATGGGCTTGTGCTTTTACACGCTGCTGGACAAACTGCAGGGGGAGGCGATTCCGATGCCCATCACGGAATTTTTCTTCAACTTCTATTTCTGGCTGATCCTGCTTTTTTCGGCCCCGGTCATTACGATGAGATTGTTCGCCCTGGAGAAATATTCCGGGACCTTTGAAACGCTCATGACGGCGCCGGTGGGGGACGTGGCGGTGGTGCTGGCCAAGTTCAGCGCCGCGCTGGTTTTCTTCATGATCATGTGGCTGCCGTTGCTGGCTTGCGTGTTTATTCTCCGTTATTTTACGCGCGGTTCGAATCTGGTGGAAGCGGGCACGTTGTGCAGCGCCTTTTTGGGCATTTTCCTGCTCGGCTCCCTTTACATGGCCATCGGTTGTTTTGCCTCGGCCATGACCCGCAATCAGATCGTTGCCGCCATGACCAGCTTTGCCATCGGCGCCGCTTTTTTCCTGTTGAGCTTTTTGGCGGACCAGTTCGCGCTGCAACGGACCTGGATGACGCGGGTCCTGGACTGCATATGCGTCTGGCGGCAAATGCAGGAATTCGCCCGCGGCGTGGTGGACACCCGTTATATTGTGTTCTACGCGACCTCCACACTTTTCTTTTTGTTTTTGACCTGCCGCGTGGTCGAAAGCCGCCGCTGGAAATAACATGTCCGCGCCTGACAGCCCAAAACAGAGCTTTTCCAACGGCCGCCGCTGGCTGAACTGGCTGAACACCCTCCTGGCCGTTGCCGCGGTCCTGGCCCTGGTTATCATGGCCAACTATCTGGCGGAGGGTCATTTCAAGAGGTTTCAGATGGACCGCGATTCCGCCTTCAAACTATCCGAACAGACGCTTCGTGTCCTGGACAGTCTGACCAACGAGGTTCATGTCACCCTTTTTTTCGAACCGCACGGGGCGAACGAGGAGATTTACGGGCTGGCTTCCGGTTTGCTTGCCGAATATCAACAGGTCTGCCCGCGCCATGTCCGCGTCAAGACCCTCGACTATGACCGCGAGGTCGGGGCCGCCAAGGAATTCCTGGCCAAATACAGCCCGAGCGGACTGAAGGAGAAGGATTTTGTCCTGTTTGAGAGCGGCGGACATACCAAGCTGGTTTACGGCAAGGATTTGGCGCAATACGATTTCAGCGAACTGATCGCAGGCCGCAGCCAGTACGTCCGCCGCAGCGCCTTTCTCGGCGAACTCTATTTCACGGAAGATATTTATGACGTCAGCAATCCCCGGCCGATGATGGCTTGTTTTCTCTACGGCCATGGCGAAAACGACCCCGAAGAAAACAAGGCCAACACCGGCTATTCCAAGCTGGCCGCCATTCTCAAGGACGAAGTCAACTGCGGCTGGCAAAAGCTTTCCCTGCAAGGCACCAATGTCATTCCGGCGGATTGTCAGTTGCTCATCGTCGCGGCCAGCGCGCGCGAGGGAAAAATGACGCCCGATGAACTGGCCAAAATCGCGGCGTATTTGAAACAGGGCGGCCGGATGCTGGCGGCGCTGACCGTGCGTTCGGGATTGGAGTCTGTCCTGGCCAATTGGGGAGTGGGCGTGGGCGACAGCCGCGTCGTGGACATGGACAAGAACTTCAACCAGGGTGAAGGAACCTTTCTGACCGCGAAATTAATTCCTCATCCCATCATGGATCCTTTGGCCAGTGAAAAAATGCCCATGCTCATGGTTTTCCCCCGTCCGGTCTATGAATTGGAAAATCAGTCCAAGATGCCCGGCGCCCCGGAAATCACCATCCTGGCGGCGACCAGCGCCCAAGGCATGGATGAAGCCAGGCAGACCGGCGTTTTTCCGCTGCTTCTTGCGGTCGAGCAAGGGGGCATCCAGGGCGTCAATTCCCCCGGTGGCCGCGGCACGCGCATGGTGGTGGCGGGCGACTCGGATTTTTTGGACGATCAAGTGATTGACTTTGTGGGCAATCATGTTTTTGCGCAACTGGCCCTGGACTGGCTTTTGCAGCGCCCGCAAATCATGCTCAGCGGCCTGGGGCCGCGGCCCATCAAGGAATACAAGCTCTACATGACCCATGCGCAGACGCAAGCCATCCGCTGGCTGTTTCTGGCCGGCCTGCCGGGCGGCGTTCTTTTTTTGGGCGGATTGGTTTGGTTGCGGCGGCGGAGTTAATCTTGTGAGCCGATTTGTTTTGCACCCATGCCGCGGCGGAAGGAGGCTTCAATGAATTGGAAGTCCACCGGGATTTTGCTGGCCGCGGCCGCGGTTTTGTTCGCCTTCATTTGGCTGGTGGATCGTCCCATCCGCCAGCAACGCCTGCGCCAGGCCAGCCGGATCATCCTGCCGGGTTTTGATCCCGCGTCTGTCAACAGCGTCGCAATCAAGCCGCGCGGCGCAAACGAAATTCACGCCGGGCGCATGGACCAGCCCAATGATCTGTGGCGGATGACCCAGCCCATCTCCTATCCCGCGCAGGGCGCGCCGATCCTGGCCCTGCTGGACACGCTGGCCCGATTGGAGTGGCAGGAGCGCATTTCCGCGGGCGAGTTGAAGGACCAGCCGGATGCGCAGGAAAAATTCGGGTTCACCCAGCCGCAATTTGAAGTATCCCTGCAAGGTTCCGGCGCGCCGCACCAGATTCTCATCGGCCAGTCCTCGGCTTTGGGTGACCAAGTCTTCCTGGAGGTCGTCGGCAACCCGGATATTTACCTGGTCAGCGCCGCCTGGCTGCCATTGATACCCTTGGACAAGGACCAGTGGCGCGATCTTTCATTGCTCAATCCGGCCCGGCTCCCTTATCAGTCCATTCAAGTGCGTTCCCCGGGCAGGGGCTTCGAATTGGAACGCGATCCAACCAACCGCCTTTGGTTGATGAAAAAGCCGGTCACGGCGCGGGCCGATACCGCCAGGATCAACGAATTGCTCCAGCGCTTGCAGGGACTGCGCGTCCGGCAATTTGTTTCCGACGATCCGCGGGCCGATTTGGAATTGTACGGCTTGCAAACCTCGCCGCAGACGCCGGAGCTCGACTTGTCCTTTTGGCGGGGCTCCAATCTGACGGCTGAATTGCAAGTCGGGGCCAGCCCGACCAATCAACCCGGCCTGGCCTTTGCCCGCCGGCAGGCCCCCGGCAACGTGGTGGTGATTGAGCGGGAGGCGCTGCGGCCCTGGCAGGGCGCCTACACCAATTTTCTGGATTATCATTTTATCAGCCTTTCGCCGGATTGCATTGGCGCGATTGCCGTGCAGGGCGAAGGCCGGTTTGCCGTCCAAAAACAAACCAACGGCCAGTGGCAGGTCCGCGCCGAAACAACTTTCCCGGCCGATGCAGGCCTGATGCGCGACTGGCTGGCCTCGTTTACCAATATACAGACGCAAATCGAGAAAACCGTCGCCACGGATTTGGCGCCCTATGGATTGACGAATCCGCTCCTGCAATACACGCTGCAAGCGGACGGCGGGGCGGCGGGCCCTCCAACACGGTCATTGCGCAGATCGAATTTGGCGCCAATAAAAGCGGCCGGATTTTCGAACGCCGCCCGGATGAATCGTTTGTCAACCTCATCAGCCCCGATGATTTTAACCGTTTGCCGCGCGCGGCCTGGCAACTGCGCGACCGGCGCATCTGGTCGTTCGATTCCAGCAATGTCCTCAGTCTCACCATTCATCAACTCGGCGCGACGCGCAAGTATCTTCGCGATCCGGACGGGGAATGGACCTTCGCCCCCGGCTATCACGGGCCGCCCGGGGTCAATTGGCCGTCCCTGGAAGAAGGGGTGCATCGTCTGGGCGAATTGCGCGCCGTCTATTGGAGCGGGGTGGGTGACGCCCATCTGCAGGATTTCGGTTTTGCCAAAACGGATTTTGGCTTGTCCCTGGAGGTCAAACGCGGCGACCAGACCGGGACCTGCTCCATTGAATTCGGCGGCCGTTCCCCTTATTCCTATCCCTACGCCTCGGTGGTGCGGAACGGGCAGCGGCTCATCTTTGAATTTCCCGTGGATTTGTACGAAAACTTCGTGGAGCATGACATGACAATTCCCGCGGCGCTGCGGTATCATCCGTAAGACATGCGCCCGCTGTTTCAACGCCCGGGGGTTCGCCGCATTTGGATCCTGTTCCGTTGGTTCCGTATCAGCCTTTGGTTGATTCTGTTTTTGGCGGTGGCCGCCGTTTCCTATTTGCACTTGATCGGGTTGCCTGATTTTCTCAAACGGCCCTTGTTGCGGCGGCTGCTCGCGGAAGGCGTTGCGGCCCAGTTCGCCAATATGCAGTTGGGCTGGGGGCGGGGACCGTCCATCGTCATTGAAAACGCCGCCTTCAGCCGTTCCCATCAGCCGCTCAGCCCGCGCCTCTCGGCCAGCCGGGCCGAATTGGAGTTGAATTGGGACGCCCTGCTTCATTGTCAAATCGAATTGCGCTCCTTGCAGGTTGCCAGCGCCCAATTGCTGCTCCCCATTTCCGAAACCAATGGCGACGCGCTGTGGCTCACCAATGTGGCCCTGGACATGCGGTTCTATTCAAACGATGTCGTGCGGCTCAACCATTGCCGGGGCACTTTCCTCGGCATCCAGTTGGACCTCATCGGGGAGGCTGGCCATGCCGGCGCCCTGCGCCACTGGAAGTTCCCTTTGGGCGGCGGGAACACCAACGTCGCCTTTCAAGCCCGCCTGCGGCAAGTGGCGCGGTTCGTGGAAGAAATCCGCTTCACCGGGACACCCCTTTTGCAGATCGAAGCGGGAGCTGATGGACGGGATATGAACAGCTTCCATGCCAAATTAAAATTCGCCGCGTTTGCCGCCCACGCACCGTGGGGTGATGTCACCAACCTGGTCATGGACGCCGCCTGCGCCCGGTTGGTCCATTCCGGCAATCAACCGTTGCTGCAAGTGGATTGGTCGGCGGCCGGCCTGGCCACGCCTTTGGCCCGGTGCCGCAAAATTTCCTTCTCCACCACTTTTTCCCGCGGCGCGAACTCCAATCTCGATGCGATCATCCGGCTCGATGCCGCCCGATTCAACGCCGCCGTGGACTCCGCCGGCAGCAATTGGTTTGGCGCGGCCCGCCTTTCCTGGAATGGCGCCGCCACTCTGGCCTCTTCGAACTTCGTTCCCCTGCTGGCCGCCGGCAAACTGCGCGCGGTGCAACCTCAAACTCCGTGGGGTTCGGCGCATGAAATGTCCCTGGAATGCCGCGCCGCGCGCGACCGGGACCAGCCGCCGCCCGGTGCCGCTTGGGGGCCATGGAACCGGATCTCTCCCTGGACTTTGGATTGGCAGGCGGAGCTGCGCAACTTCACCAGCCCCAAACTCCGTTTTGATCACCTGGCCTTTTCCGGCCATTGGCTCGCTCCCCAACTCGTCATCGAAAATCTGCAGGGCGAACTTTACGGCGGCCAGGTCAACGCCGGGGCGATTCTGGACGTCGGCTCGCGCGAACTGCACTGCAACGGCGTGACCGATTTCAATCCGCTTTCGATTTCCCAATTGTTTAATCTTCCGGCCCAAAAATGGCTGGCGCAATTTGACTTTACGACGCCGCCAAAGGTCAATGCCCGGCTGCGCGTGGTGCTGCCTCCGTGGACCAACCGGCCGGCCGGCTGGTCCGCCGATATGGGTTCCACCCTCCAGCTTGCGGGGGATTTCACCGTGGGTTTCGCTTCCTTTTGCCGGGTGCCGGTCCGTTCGGCCGCATCACATGTCACTTATACAAATCGCGTCTGGAACGTGTCCCGTTTGCACGCGGTCCGGCCCGATGGCGATATTGACCTGGATTACACCAGCAGCGCGCAAGCCTTCCACTATGTCATTGACAGCCGTCTGGAGCCTAAGGCCGCCCTGCCGTTGCTGGCGCCCGGGCAGCCGCATCTCCTGGACGAATTGACCTTCAGGCAACCGCCTGAAATTCACGCTGAGATTTGGGGGCGCTGGCATGAGGCCGGGGGCCTGGGCTTTACCGCCACAGTCCGAGCCACAAATTTCATCGCGCGCGGCGAACCCGTGGCGGCCTTCAGCGCCGGCGTCGAGTACACGAATCTGATCCTGGCCGTCCACAACCTCTATTTGTCAAACGACCAGTGCCAGGCGCAGGCGCCCTGGCTCCAGGTTGATTTCGGGACAAAAATGGCCAGGCTGACGAACGTGACCGGCACTCTGGATCCCCCCGTTCTCCAGCGCGTCCTCCGCGGGAATTCCCCGGACTGGCTGAACGTTATTCATTTTGACGCGCCTCCTTCCGTCTCGGTCTCCGGCTCCTTTTCCCTCACCAACCCGCTGGCGACGGATTTGCGCTTTCTGGTCGGCGGCCGGCGCCTTCATTACACCAACCTGCTCGCCGACCGCGTCACGGGCGAGGTGGATTGGGCCGGGCAAACGGTCACATTGACCAACATTTCAGCCAACCTCTACAACAACGGCGCGTTAATGGGTTGGATCGTATTTGGCGGCGGGCCAAACCGCGGTCCGGATTTTCGCGCCGATTTTACCGCCAGGGATATCGACCTGTCCTCGCTGGTCACCGGCATCACCGGCAAGACCAATCATCTGGAGGGCCGCCTGGACGGGCATCTGGCTTTGGACGGCCCCAACAACTCGGATAGAAACAACTGGCAGGGCCGCGGCGACATCCATGTGCATGATGCGCTGCTGTGGGACATTAAACTCTTTGGCCTGTTTTCTCCCGTGCTCAACATGATTTCGCCCGGGTGGGGACACAGCCGCGCGCGCGAAGCCGTGGCGAACTTTGTCATCACCAACGGCGCAATATCCAGCGACGATCTTGAAATGCGTTGCCAGGGTTTTGTGCTGCATCTTCGCGGCGCCGTGGACAAAAACAAACAAATCAACGCGCGCCTGGAAGCGATATTGTCGCGGGACACACCCGTGGTCGGATCATTTCTCAGCCTGGCCTTCACGCCGTTGAGCAAAATGTTTGAATACCATATCTCGGGGCCTGTGCGTGATCCGGTGCTGGAACCGGTCTATGTCCCAAAGTTCATCATGCTTTTGCTGCATCCCTTTCACACGTTGAAATCCACTTTCACTCCGGAGTCGCCGCCCGAAATCATCCCGCCGTAAGCTGCTCCTAATCCTAATCCTAATCTCCGTCGTACAACCGGTAATCTTGGGGAGCAGCGGTGCAGTCGATTAGGATTAAGATTAGGATTAGGAATCGGAAAATGACAGCCAAAAACGGGATGCACTCAAAGAGAAAACGGCTCATCTTCGTGCTTGCGCGACTGCCGCCCTTGCCGCCACACTGCCGCCCTGTAATATGAAACGCCAAATTCTTTGTATCCTTGGTTTCGTCGTTCTGCCGGTAATTTCCCTCGCCCTATTGTCCCTCTTTTGCACGGGTCGCGTCACGGCGGCTGACACCAACGTGCCGGCCAAGGCGGCGCCCGCGGCGCCAGTCGCGCCGGCTTTGGAAGTGGCGGACGGCATGCTGCTGGCCATCCCCAAAGCGGGCTTGGGCAAGGATTACCAGTTTACCGCCTCGGTCATTCCCCAGGAATGGGCCGCCACCAGCACTGGACTGGCGGGCAAGATTGTCCGCTTCGAGTTGTTCCCCGACGGCGTGGATATGTATGAATCGACGCTGGGTTTGGTCGTGACGGAAGATTTGCCGGCGCGCCGGTTGCTGGCCACTTTTCCCATCGTGCGGCAGGACAACCAAAGGGTGGTGGTGGATTTTAACAAGGGCATGCGCCGGGTCTTTACCCAAGTGTGGGTGAGCGAAGGCGACTTGAGTCTTTACGAGCGTGATCAAGTGCTGGAAGTGCCCGACAGCCGCGTCTTTGAGATGCGCCAGGACAAGGACCGATTGATCATCCGCCAGAGCGTGCAGGCGCGGAGCCGTCAATATGCCGAAAACCTCGAATCCCGCTACGAGATGCGTTATTTCCTCTCGCCTTACAAACCCGCTGCTTTCGCGGGCAAGGAGGAAGACGGGCCGTTTTACCGCTACCTCCGCTACTTTGAAACCGAGGGGCAGATCGAGCCGGTCACCGGCCGCGTCTCCTCCCGCATCGCCCGCTTCGATGTCCGCCAGCCTCTCATTTTCTATTATTCGGCCAACACGCCCAGCAATTACGTCCAGGCGGTCAAGGATGGCATCCTCTATTGGAATTTCGCTCTCGGCAAAGAAATCGTGCAGGTGAAAAAGGCGCCCGACGGCGTCACCGCGCCGGATGCGGAGTACAACATCATTCAATGGGTGCCGTGGGACAACGCGGGCTTCGCTTACGCGGACGATCTGATGGACCCGCTCACGGGCCAGTCCGAGCACGGCCAGGCCTACATCACCAGCGCCTGGGCGTTTATGACCCGGGCCCAGGCGCGCATCCTCTTGCGCAGCATGGAGGAAATGGCCGAGCCGAAGAAAGACGACAAAAAGAACATCCAGACCTTGCGCCGGGCCTTGCCGTTCCTCGGTTCCGGCCCCAGTTGCGACATTGATCCGGTTGAGTTTGCCCGGCAAATGGCCGGCGGCCTGAAGGAAGTGCTCGCCAGCGACGAGTTGACCGACGCCGCCGTGCTGCGCGTGTCGCAAGATTCCGTGCGCGAAGTGGTGGCGCACGAGGTGGGCCATGTGCTGGGCTTGCGCCACAATTTCGCCGGCAGTCTGGCGGCCTCGCTCCCCCAAAAGGAACTCGATGACTGGTTCAGGGCCTACATCGCCGGCAAATCCCTCGACGCCTACACCAATAAAATCACTTCCGCTTCCGTCATGGATTACAACATTTTCAAGTCCGCGGCCTTCATTGGCTGGCGCATGCGCGCGGTCAAGGAGGCGCTGCCGCACGACCGGGCGGCCATTGCCTGGGGTTATTTTGACAGCACCGAAGCGCGCGATAAGAAACTCCTCTTCGGCACCGATCAGGACACCTGGCTCTACGGCGATGTCCGCCGGTTCGATTACGGCGAGGACCCTGTGGTCGGCGCCTACAATGAGATCGCGCAGATCATTGATCTCCTGCCCAACAACGTCATCGAAAGATTCATTCGCGCCCGCGCCCCGCGCAATCCGCACGACCGCATTCCGCTCGAACAAGTCAATCTGAGCTACGTTCCCTACGCCAGGGAACTGGCCGGCGAGTTCGGCGACATTCTTATCTGGTTCAAAGCCGCAACCCGCTCGTTGCGCGTCGAGAATAAATTCGAGTTCATCGGCGACCTGAATCGCAAGGAACGTCTCCAGGCCCATTGGGATTATCTGACCAACCAGATCGAGCAGCTCGGCGGCGTGGATCGCGCGGCCTTCTCTTTCATGCCCGTGGACTTGAAATTGGACATCAAAGACAAACCCACCAACGCGACCGCGACGGTGGTTGAGCGCCTCAGCGCCTCCAATCTCACCGCCAAGATTCAAAGGCTTCTCACCAACGCCAACTACTCCACCTTCGTTGGCTTGGACGACAAGAAATACAGTTTCACCAAGGAGGAGCGGGAACTGATCGTCAAACGCGCCCAGAAATGTTTCGAGGAACTGGAGAAGGAAGTCATCCGCCAGATCTGCCAGCGCCTGACCAACGCCACGCGCAACCTGGATTTCGAGGCCAACGGCCACGTCAGTGACGACGACGCCCTGGCCAAATTGGACCAGCGCATTATCGACCTGGCCAAGCTGGTCATCACGACCCAGGACGAAACCAACAAAATCGAAGGCAAGGAGGACAAACAAATCGTTTCGGTCCCTCACTTTAAATACGATCAAGCCACGCGCCTGGACGCCGCCCGCATGTTAGGCCCGACGACCGGCTCCTACAAAGGGTGGGCCGACGAAGCCAAGTCCGAAATAAACGAGGCGCTGAAGAAGGAAATCGATTCCGCCCTGGGCCTGGACCATTACAAGGATTTCAAGCCATCGGTGTTGTCCCGTCCCTTGGAGGAGTGGTATCAGGAGCAGCAGGAAATCCTGGCCTTGCTCCCGGCCGCGCCGAAGTCACCGGGGGATGAGAAGCATGGTTCCTGATCCCTGTTTACTTTTCAGAATTGATTGATAGTTTTCGGTCATGCGTCGCTTTGCCGCCAGTTTAGCCCTGCTCGGTTTTCTGTTGTCAACTGCCGCGGTCCAGGGGGGCGAAGGCAAGGTCTGCAAGGTCCTCCCGCAGTTCCTGGATAAAAAGGGCCGCCAATCCCTCTCGCCCAGTTTGTATGAACGGGACGCTTATCAAGCCTATCTTCGCAAACACCCTCACTTGCGCGCGAGCCTTCGCCTGGCAGTGCTGTGGAAAGCCAAAGACGTTGACTGGGAGAAAACCAAATTGCGCGCCGAACTGCGCGGACTCCTGACCAATTCCCTTGAGACCGTCACCTTGGAGGAACCGGTCAAGAAGAGCGGCTTCTTTGGCAATTGGGCCTACTTCAGCGTAACCGGGGACGAGTTCAAGAAATTCGGCGAACTGGTCGCCTGGCGCGTCACACTTTGGGAAGGGGACCGGCAATTGTCCGAACAGGAATCCTTCCTGTGGTCGGGCGTCCCGATCCGATAGCCAAAACCCTGGCAATTGCAATGCAGTTTTAATTTTCTCAAGACAACTTGCGTGGAACCATAATGCCCCGAAAAAAACAGTGAAATTTTCGACATTTTGAATAATCATAACATGCTGTTGGCAAGGCAGTTGCAAAACGCCGCTGAAACTAGTATTTACAAAAACGCTGAAATGGGGAACCAAGGGCTTGAAAACACCGCGACAACCATGTATGATTCCTACATGAAGACGAATACTTATCCGTTGGCCGTTCCTTCCGGCCTGCTCAGAGAAGTGCGGAAAGCGGCCCGGAAGACAGGATTGTCGATGGCCGACACCATGCGGCAGAGCATCAGGCTTGGCCTGCCTAATCTGGTGCAACAGTTGACGCCGGATCCGATCAAAAACCTGAAGCCATTTACGGCAGAGGAATCCCGGCGATGCTTTGAAACCCCAAACCCGGAATTTGACGCGCTGTCCGCGCACTGTGCATCCCTTCCCGTGCCGATTCCCGAAGAATGAAAGCGTGGGACATCTTCAATTGGCAGCCGCCGGGTTGGCCTGAGCCGCATCCGGCGGTGATTGTCTCCCACCCCGCCAGGGTGGCGAACAAGCCGGAAGTGAGCCTCCTCCTGTGCGCCTCCAAGCCTGCCACCCGCGTTGCGGAAGCCCATGAAGTTGTATTGGACGCGAGCGACGGGTTGGACTGGCCAACACTCTGCCGTTGCGACCTGTTTTTTATGGTGAAAAAGGCGGACTTGAAAACGCAGCGCGGGACCGTAACAGCAGAAAGGCGAAAGCAGATCATCGCGACCATCATCCGCTCCAATGGCTGGGTTTAGTTGCTGCATAACCAACGCGCTGATAAAAGCGGGATCGAAGATTTGGGGGCTGCAACAGGACTTGCCGGGCCTGGGTAAAAGGGATAGAGTTTCGCCATGAAAGCAACGCTGCCCGAACCCGAAATCGTGACGCGCAAAGGCAAACCCATCTCCGTCATCATCCCCATCAAGGACTACGAAGAGCTGTTGGAGCGCGTGGAGGACATGGAGGACGCAGCCTGGCTCAAGCACGCCCGCCGCAAGCCGCTCCACTACCGCCCGCTGGAGGACTATCTGGCCGGGGCTGGGCATGGAGCAAAGGCTGAAGGCTGAATGCTAAAGTTGAAGCCGGCGGGCAAAAGGCCGAACGCATCGTGCGGGATGAATTCAAAGGGCGAGGCTGGAAAAGAACTTGCCGGGCCTGGGCAAAAGGCTCAAGATAACTGTTGCATGAAACGCGACGACACTAAATCTGTGTCAATGGTGAGGATGTTTGCACGCTTGCACGCTCGCATGAACGAAGAAAAAGCACGAGATTTTAAAGAGTGAGAACTGAAACCAGGCACACAGGATAGCAAATGCACGAATAACCCTGTAGCATCATGGACCTCCGGCTTTACATTGATTACGACAATCTCAATCGGAATCAAAAACGCAAGGGACTTCTTGATCTAACCACTCGATGCCTCCTCGCCTCTGTTGTCCCGACGCCTGAGTTAGCAGGTCGCTGTGAAGTCCGTGTTTATGGAGGGTGGTATGAAGCTACAACGCTGACGCCGCTCGCGCAGAACATCATTGCAGAAATCGTACGGGATTTTCCTGCGGTACTCCCCTTTCGCAACACAACGGGGGATACTGGCAAGCTCGTAGTTAGCGCAGACCTTGCTCGAAGCCTAGAAGCCGAGCCTGCTCATCATCTTTTCAACACGTTTCGTAGGAAGTCGCCGCCGCGCACCCTACAATGCACCCATCCGTCAGCACATGGATGCACCGAGCCAAATTGCTCCCTTGCTTTTTTACCGCAACTATTCGATACAGAGCGGTGCCCGAAAGCGGGATGTGCCATTCAACTTCAAGATCTGCTCTTTCGAAGTGAACAGAAGTCGGTAGATACTATGCTTGCCTGTGATATGATCCACGCTGCACGACTAAAGTGCGAGTTTATGATACTTGTGAGCAGCGATGATGATTTGCTACCCGCAATTCGTGTGGTCCTCCTCGAGGGCACTCCTTTTGCGCGCCTTCACCCGAAAAAGTACTACCAATTCGCTGCCTTCCCTTTGGGTGGCGCACCTCTAATCGAACAAACAATATGACTTATGCAAATTGACGCCTTCAAACGTATTATCACCACTTTCGCCGACCCGCAAACGGAGATCCTCATCGAACGGGAGCGAACCATGATTCAGGTGAACGGCAATATTATAGAAGTTTCCCTCAAACAATATAGTGGCGAACTGACCGTGGTAGACGGCAGTACGGATATGCCAGCTAATCAGTGGATTCTCACACGCTTAGCTCAGTTGCCACTTTTGGCCGGCCGGCTAATGTCCACGGTTGCGCTCACCCGGCCATTTGTAACACCGGAAGCAGACCTTCTTCAATCTCTTGAGGTGAACCCCGGCGAGGAATCAGAGCACGTCGAAGACGCTCTTGCAGCCACGCTGAAGGTTTTGGACAATCGAAGCCCATTGGAGACCACCGTGTTGTACATCACGAGCGACGCGGGGGAAGGCAAAACGAGTTTGATTAACGAACTCGCTCAGCGGCAAGCAGAGAGATTCAAAGAACACAAGTCTGATTGGTTGCTATTACCCATTCCCCTCGGGGGCCGCACTTTCCTTCGATTTGATGACATCACTGTTGGTGTTTTACAGAACAAGTATCGTTTTCCATTCCTCTATTATGGATCATTTCTTGAATTGGTGCGGCTTGGCGTCCTGATACCTGCATACGATGGATTCGAGGAAATGCTTGTCGAAAGCACCTCTGGCGAGGCGCTTTCAGCGATGGGGTTTCTCGTAAACTCTCTCCAATCCTGCGGCGCAATGGTTGTCGCAGCAAGAAAGGCTTATTTCGAGTTTGAGAATCTTAAGACCCAAGCGCGACTTCGTGACTTGATCAGCAGCTATTTAGTAGGTTTTGGGAAACTTGCTCTCTGTCGATGGAGAAAAGCACAATTCTTAAAATACTGCGGAGAACGGGATTTGCCAAACCCCGAAGCTCTTTACGACGCTGCCGTGCGGCGACTTGTCCCACACACTCATTGATCACTCGGCCTGTGCTTGTCCGTCGACTTGTAGATATTGCAGAGCGAAGTTCCTCGCTAGATGACTTTTTGACGCAATTAGAGACTTCGGGTACGGATTTCTTTTCCGTTTTCGTTCGTGGCATCATTCAGCGTGAAGCCCACGACGTGTGGATCGAGCGGGGAGATGGAGAAGTCAAACAACCCCTACTTTCTATCGACGAGCATTGTGAACTTCTCTCGCTTATCGCTTTGGAGATGTGGCAAGCGCGAGTCGATTTCTTAAAATTAGATTCCTTAGAGTTCGTCACAGAATTCTTCTGCGAGGCGAAGAGAAAGCGCCCTTCGTCAGCAGCGCAAGTCCGAGAGCGCATCAAAGGGCACGCCCTCTTGATCGCATCAACCGAGACCCAACGCGCTATCGAGTTCGACCACGACGAGTTCAGGCAATTCTTTCTTGGCGAAGCGGTGGCGAACATTTGCCTAAGCCAAGCTTCATCCGTTCGAGCCGACTTGCTGAATGCGCTGAGAAAGGGTGTCTTTCCAGCCCCATCGCTTAGGTCGCTTGTGCAAGCCGTAAGGCGGACCGCGCAGTCTCAACGGCAGCAAGTTGTGAAGCTTCTGGCAGAAGTGGCTCAGTTAGACGGTCAAGCCTCATTCACACATGAGAATTGCACATCCTTAGTCCTCGCGTTGCTAAACGATGAGAATGGAGCCGAGGCGGTACTTCGTGGAATGTCTTTCCCGCTAAACGCTCTCCGCAACGCCAGGCTGAGGCGTGTAATCTTTGATGATTGTTTCTTTGCACAATCAAGTCTTGAAAATACGAGCCTCCAAGACTGCCGCTTCACAAGGTGCCAGTTTGCCAAGCTCGACGTTTACGACTCTACCCGCGTCAGCAATGTGCTTCTGGAGCGGGAAAGCAAAGTGGATGTCCTTTTTATCGTTAATCATGGGGTTACTTTGTTCGAGCCACATGCTGTCAGAATACAATTGATGCAGCATGGGTTCATAATTCCTGAAGCCTCGGCTGAACCACCAATGGAACCAGTACAGCCGGTAAAGAAAGCGGAGTCTCTTATTCTTTTCGAAAGACTGCTGCGCTCATTTGTGCGAAGTACCCACATAAGCGACAGCGTCATTAAGTTGAAGCTTGGTGCTAAGGCACACTGGTTTATGGAGGAAATCGTCCCCATATTATTGAAAGAAGGAATTTTCGTTGAATTTGAGCACAGAGGAGGTGGCGTTAACCGTCATTTTAAACTCGGTCGATCAATGGAGGCATTGAACCAAGCAATGGAAGGGTGTGGTGGGTCTTTCGACGCGTTTGTTAGGCAAACAACACATCATCGCGTGACGGAATAACCGTTGAGTAAACGGCGCGGCTCAAGGCATACTCAACAACTTCGTTGTCCTTGGTGGCGCAGAGGAGCACACCGATACATCTCAGCGGCTTGCGGATTCAAAACTCTCAGCGCTGGTGAGAGTTTTGCCGGAGAGAGGGCAATACGTTCAAACAAGGCGCTGTCAATCTGTCGTTCGAGTTGGCGACTGGCCCATTTTTCGCGAGCGGCCAATCGCAGGTACAACTCACGTTCTTCGGGACGTTTGCACTTGCCAAGAATGAGCATGTTATTGGTCCAACTCAATTCTCTCAGCAGTGCTGAGAGTTTTTTCCCGCCGCGCCATGTTTCGTAAAACTGGCGCATTCGCCAGAGGTTTTGGGCGGAGAAGCCGCGGGCATTAGGGTCGCGCCGGCGGATGTATGCAGCGAGAGAAATGATGGTGGATTTGCCCCAGCCATCGGAAGTGATACGTTGGCTGATGCGTTCGCCGACACCCCAGTAGAGGTCAATCAATTCAGTGTTGACGGCTTGATAGGCACGCTCCCTGGCGCGCTCGATGAGCGCGACGACTTCGCGAAAGCCCTGCTCGCGCAGCAGCACGGAATTAGTCTCACCACTGGTGAGACTGATTTAGGCTGCCCGTGGCATACATTTTTCGTTTTACAAAATGCGTTCCAAGTGTATTTTACTCATGGCGACCAGAGTGGGCCGGATCTTTCCGACTCCGCGATTAAATCCCTGGCCGCCCCTTTTTTTGCTGTTGTTCCAGCCATGCGTTGACATCACGGAGCCGTTCATCACCAACATGAATGAGCGGTTCGATCAACGGGATGCCACCCTGATCCAAAGGCTTGATCGACAAGCCAAGTTTTTGTTCCTCCCGCCGTCGGGCGGTGTAAACACACAAGTCGCACAACTGCAGAACAAGACTTTTCTCGGATTGGATGAAGAAACCTTTCTCGATGATCTGTCCCAGCTTTAAAACCCCTTCCGTGCCGCGCAAAACGCGGATGGCTTTTTCGACATCGCCGACGACCTCGCGATTTTCATCCGAGATAAAAATGCCGAGCGGGGAACCGGGAAGAGATTTGAGCAAATCATCCACCACCCGTGCAACCAGCGGAAACGCGGCAACATGGGGATTGATGGCGACACCCGAACCGAAAGTGTTGAGGCTCCAGGTTAGAAACTGCTTTTTTGAAATGGCGCGATAAATGAGATGCAGGGCATGCATTTGCGCGACACGAAACCATTCGTCGCGAAATGCCAGACGATGGGCGATTGGGAATTGTTTAAAGTAGCCATTCCGGGGATTACTGATTTCCGTGGCATGAATCTCAAAATCACCGGGGCGTGGCGCCGGGAAAGACTTTTCGATGGAGGCTTGCAAATCCCTCTCCAGTGCCAGCCATACGGATTCCGGCACGACCAAAGCGCCAAGCACAAAAACCGGCTGGTCTGGGTCACGCAGATTCGTGCCGTTCTGGCCGGATTCATCCAGATAAATCAGGTGCATAATCGATCTTTAGTCTCAGTTCCTATTGCGCCGGGGCGCTCAAGTGCTCCAGAACTTTGCTCACGGCGTCTTCGGCTTTGACCAAAAGCAACTGCCCGCCGCGCGGCTTGAATTCGACTTCGCCTTTGGCCAGCGATTTTTCGCCCAGGCCGATGCGCAGCGGAAAACCTATCAGTTCGGAGTCTTTAAATTTGACACCGGGCCGTTCGTCGCGGTCGTCCAAAATCACTTCGACGCCGCGCCCGACCAGCTCGGCGTAAATCTTTTCGGCCAGCTTCATGACGGCGCTCTCCGGCGCGACGGTCAATGGAGTCAGGCATACCGTGTAAGGGGCGACGCTGACCGGCCAAATGATGCCATCCTTGTCGTTGCATTGCTCGATGACGGCTTGCAGGGTGCGGGTGACGCCAATGCCGTAACAGCCCATGATGGCCGGCTGTTGTTTGCCCGCCTCGTCCAAGAAAAGGGCTTTCAAGGCTTCGCTGTATTTGGTGCCCAGCTTGAATACATGGCCCACTTCAATGGCCCGGCGGATTTTCAACGGCTGTCCGCAACTGACGCAGGCCTCGCCCGCCCGGGTTAGGCGCAGATCGCTCCATTTGGCCACTTGGATATCGCGGTTTATTTCGACTTGACGGAAATGAAAGCCGTCCTCGTTGGCGCCCGTCGTCATGTTGGCGGCGTTGCGCAGGGTTTCATCGGCGTACACCGGCAAATCCTTCACGCCCACCGCGCCCAGGCTTCCGGGATGGGCGCGCAACGCGGCAGCAATCTCCTCCGCTTCCGCCGGCCGGAAGGTCGCGGTGCCGAGCGCGCCGGTCAATTTCGCTTCGTTCAATTGGTGATCGCCCCGCAGCAAAATCAGCGCCGGCTTGCCTTGGACGATGTAAACCAGGGTCTTGATTTGGCGCGCGGCGGGAACACCGAAGGGCGGTTGCGCCAAACTTTCTATGGTGACAACGCCCGGCGTGGCAAATTTTTCGGGACCGTCCGCGGCGGGCGGAACGGGTTCGGCCTGGCGCACGCGGCTGGAGGCTTTATCAATGTTCGCCGCGTAAGGGCAGGCCTCGCAATAGACCACTTCATTTTCCCCCGTTTCCGCCGGGACCATGAACTCATGGGAAAATTTTCCGCCCATGACCCCCGTATCGGCCTCGACGGCCATGACTTTCAATCCGCACCGCTGAAAAATCCGCGTGTAGGCGTCGTACATTTTCTTGTAACTCGCCTGCGCGGCTTCGTCGGTGGCGTCGAAGCTGTAAGCGTCCTTCATGATGAATTCCTTGGCGCGCATGAGGCCGAAGCGCGGGCGGATCTCATCGCGGAACTTGGTTTGGATCTGGTAAAAATTCTTGGGCAACTGGCGGTAGGAACTCAGTTCCCCGGCGACCAAAGTCGTGATGACCTCTTCATGGGTGGGGCCGAGAATCCATTCCTTTTTGGCCCGGTCGCGGGCCTTGAAAAAGACGCCTTGGGCCGTTTCGTAACGTCCGCTCTGCTGCCAGATTTCGGGCGGTTGCAGCGCGGGCATCAAAACCTCCAGGGCGCCGGCGCGGTCCATTTCTTCGCGCACGATTTGCTCCACTTTGCGCAAGGCGCGCAAGCCCAGCGGCAGGAAAGTGTAAAGGCCGGCCGTGAGCTTGCGGATCAAACCCGCGCGCAGGAGCAGCTTGTGCGAGAGGATTTCAGCCTCCGCCGGAGTTTCTTTTAAAGTGGGAATAAATCCCCGGGTCCAACGCATAAAATAAAGGTGATTCTTGCCAAACAGCCAAACTGCCGGGCGGGCCATATTTTGGACAAGCCAAAGTTGGCGGCAAGCCAATTCGGCGGGCCCTCGAAATGGTCGCGATAACGGGCCTTGACGCCAACCCACAAACAGGCTACAATCAGCCTATGAGAATTGCGAGGCATTCGTCCCGAAAACGGAAAGTCAATTTGCAGTCGAACAGTTTCAGCCTCAGCAATGCCAAGACCTATTTGGGACGGTTGATGGAAAAAGCCAGCCAAGGCGAGACGGTGTACATCGTGCGTGGAGAACACCGCTTCATTTTGCAGGAAATCCCACCCATTGACCCCATTCCCATCCGTCCGGCGGGCTACTTCGCCAACTGCTACAGCCAAGAAGAAATCCAGGAACAGAACCTTCTGGCCAAGGCGTCCGTTATCCGCGCACCCGCAGACCTTGAATGAATGGAGAACGGCCATGAAGCAATGGGACATTTTCATGTTCCCTTTCAGCAAGGAAAAACGGCATCCTGCCGTCATCCTCTCGAATGATGAGATCTGTCAGAATTACGCCTGCCCATACATCGCAGATAAACTTTTCAGACATGCGCACGGAACCATTCCAGAACGCCTATGGACGCTACGGCGTACTTATTACCGGCATCCTCTGTCTGTGGCATGCTGTCAGGCGCTTTCGGAGGGGAATATTCTATTTGTGGGCTGGCTTTGCCATTGACATCCGTCGAATAGAACGGCCTGTGGCTTATTGGTTCGCAAATAGTTTTGAGCATATTGTTCTCGCTTACGGGCGGACTTCCACGCGGAAGGAACGGGCCTTGTCGCTGGCGTTGGTCCAGGTGTAGGTCATCGGACTGCTGGAAGCCTGCAGCCACAGGGAAACCGGCGCCCAATCCATTAAATTGGTCGAGGACTGCACCTGGTAAATCCGGCCGGGGATGGCGGACCATTGCAGGGTCATCACTCCGTTGCTGACAAAGCTCTTGAGGATGCGAAGGTTGGAGGCTGGGTTGGTTGGATCGGTGCCGGCGATGAATTCCGCATAATCGGTCATGCCGTCGCCATCGGTGTCCGTGAGCCGGGTGCGATTGGCCGAGACACTGCCGAAGTAGTATTGTTGATAAAGGTCCGACATTCCATTGCTGTTGACATCCGGAAACGTGTAGGTCCCGGTGAAGGCAAGGGTGTTGGAGGCCAGCAGCGTGTTGGTCTGCGGCGGCGGCGTCAGGTAAAAGGCGACGTCGCCGAATTGCGCGATGTACTGTCCGGGCGGCGCGTTGCTGACAATGATGAGCAGGCCGGAACCGGATTGGTTGACCGGACCCGTCAGCGTCAAGCTCCCCGAAGCGATGTTTTTGGAGACGACAATCGTTCCGCCCGCCCCGGCCCCGACGCCAGTGACGCCGACGTCATCCACCAACCAGCCGTAGTGCGATCCGCCTTCAAAGCCCAAATAGTCCCAAACGATTTGAACCGGCTGGCCGACATAGGGCGTCAAATCCACCGTTTCCATTTCCCAATCGTCAGAAACCAGCCCGCTAAAGTCCACGATGTAGGGCAGATTGCCGGGAGCGGTGGCGGGATCAGTGCTGATGAGGATTTGCCCTTGCTCGAAATAATAGGGATCGAAAAAAACCTGCGAAAAATCAAAGCAGTCCCAAAAGGTCAGCGTGGCCTGACTGAACCCCGTCAAATCAATGACCGGGCTGTAAAGGTAACTGGAGGCCGAGAAGGGAATTTGTGCGCCATCAAGGTCGCTGCCCCAGGCATTGACGCCGGAACGGGCGCTTTTTTGCAGTCCGTTTTGCGGCGTGCCCAGGGTCCAATTGAGACTGGACCCCAACCCGGAACTGGTATCGGGCACCACGGTCCAGCCTTTTGCGCCGGACTCGAGATTGTCGAACCACGGCGGCTGCAGGGTTTTGGGCGTGGTGAAACTGTAGAGAGCGCCCCCGTTGTCATCGGTCGCGGCGTTGCCGGCGCTGTCGCGGCTGACCACTTGGAAATAATAAACGTGATTGGCCAGCAATTGGCTCAACGTAATGGAGTGGCTCGTGACCAGTTCGGCGTTGTAGGCGGTGTGGTCAAGGATGGGTCCCTGCCCATACTGCACGAGCGAATCCGCCGCTTCGGAAGTATTCCACGTCACGACCGCGCCACCCACGTTGGTGGCGGCGGCGACAGCGGTGATGACGGGCGGATTGGTATCTATTATGGCCGTCGCCACCACGTTGCTGTTGATCGAGGCATCGAAATAACTGGCGGTCACGGTGTCTCCACTGCGGACGCGGAACTGGCCGGGAGCAGAGGTGTTCGTGGCCACGAGCGTGATAAACCCGCCAAACAGACCCGCGTGCGCAGTCTCGTTCAACGTCACCGTGGCCCGGTTGGTGAAGGAACTGGTGGAAAACGTCGCTTGTGTCCGGCCCGAGCCGGCGATGGCGGCGTCGCCGACTTGAATCGTCACCAGCGCCGGGATCGAGTAGTCGCTCTGATCGAGTGTCACGGTTCCAATGCCGTTGCCGCCGGGGTCGAGAAAACTGAGCACGTTGAGCAGCAGCGCCGTTTCGTTATCGGGAGCGGGGCCAGTCTCCGGCACGGTGTCGAGCGGGAAGGAGAGGAAGACCACGCGACCGGGGCTGCTCACGCCGGTGGGCGGGAAGCGCGCGCCGCAACATTTACCCGAAACAGGTTCAAAGGCGATTACGGTGGAGTTGGTCGTGGGCGTGAAGGTGTCGCCAAAGTCCGGCCCGAAAACATCGCCCAAACCATCGTCAAAGCTCGGGTACGACGAATAATCCAGGTTCACGTTCATGCCCGAAGTAATGGGATCGCCCGGCACACCAATAAAGGAAGGCACGCCGAAATACTCGTCACAATCACACGGCGCAGGCGGGTCCGGGTTCTGCAGGAACCCGCCGGCCTGCAAAACATTGGCGCGGAATGGCACGTCGCCGATCTGGCTGAGGATGCCCATGGAGGCCATGAAGAACGAGCCGCCGTTGTTCAAGTAAGTTTGGAGCATGGTCTGTTGCGCGGGGGTCAGAGTGTTGTTGGTGCCGGTGTAATTGATGATGTCGTCCGTCGTGCGCCAGATCACGACGCGGTATGGTTGCAAATCAGCCAGCGTGGGCGAGCCGCGCTCCAGCACCTTCCAATAAGCAAAGCCGTATCCGGTCGCGGCCAGCGCGTTGGTATAAGCGCCGGCGTCAATGACCGCCGAACCGTCCGCGCCCTCCCCGGCATCGTCGTAATCATCGACCAGCAGCACGGGCGGCGTGGCGACGGCAACGAAGTTGTAAGAAGCGCCGGAATTGTTGTTGGTCGCCGTATTGCCGGCGTCGTCGGCGGAAACAACGACGAAGTAGTAGGTGGCGCCAGCGGCCAGATCGCCCAAATTGATGGCATGGCTGGTCGTCAGCGTTGAGTTTGACGCCACCAGGTTCAACGCCAGCCGATTGGTGCCGTAATAAAGGACTGAGTTGGCCGCTTCACTGGTCTGCCAGGTGATGGTGATGACACCCAAATCGAAATTTGTGCCAACATCACTGATGACCGGCGGGCTGAGCACAGCCGTGGCCGACGCCGTTTGAGTGGCACCCGAGGAATCCACATAAGCCGCTGTGATGGCGTCGCCGTTGTGGATTTCCAGCTTGCCGTCCGCGGCGGGACTTCCCAACAGAGTGGGGACGGTATTGGTAAACGCGCCGTAGCCGCCCGTGGAACGAAGGGTGATTTGTTCGCCCGCAGGTTCAGTGGTGCTGGTCAGGCGCACGGTGACGGTGTTGCTGGCAGCGCGGCCGGCATCGAGCACCTCCAAGTTGATGGCGCCCGGAGCGGTGTAATTGGTGCGATCCAGGAGCACCTCGCCTTGATTGGGCGACAGGAGCGGACCGGAAACGACGAGTGCGAAATCCTGGTCAATGGCGGAAGTGTCCAGGCGCGCATCCTCGACCACATTGACCGCGCGCACCCGGATCAAGTAATCGCCCGGCAACGGCTGGGCAAGATGGACGGCCTCGACATTGTTCAGGCTGTCGGCGGACGTGGCGTTGGGAACGGATTCTCCTTCAATAAACTGATTGCCGCGATAAAGGGTGCCATCCGGGCCGACCACTTCGAGATCCAAATCATTGACCAGAGCGGGGATCGCGCCTGGAAAACCGGCCACGTCGGTGTAGGCCAGCGTGATTTTAAGCGATTGGTTGGAGGCGCCCACAAAAGTATGCTGCTGGTAAACCTGGCCGGTGGTGAGCAGCGCCGTTTGGTCCACAAATTGAAAATTGCGCTCCGACATGATGAGATTGGTCAAGCAGACGCGGCCCCAGCCCTCCTGAAAATTGGGAATCGGCCCAGGCCCGCCGTCCGATTCGTCCAATTCCGACGCGGAATTGATCAAGGCGGCTTTGACCAGGGCCGGCGAGGGCATGGCGTTGGTGTGCGTGCTCTTGTAATACTGCGCGAAAGCCGCCGCTCCGCCCGCCGCCGCCGGGCCGGACATGCTGGTGCCGCCCATATACACGTAATAATTGTCGATCACCGTCCAGGCGATGGCCGATTCGTCGGGCGCGGCGGACGACGCCATCGAAGCAATCCAGGTTCCCGGCGCGATCAAGTCGGGCTTGATACGGCCATCCTCGCATGGGCCGCAACTGGAGAAATCGGCAACCGTGTCCGGCCCGTCGTCGTATAAACCGTAAATTTCGGCGTAGTAGTTTGGCGTGTTTTCCGACGCGCCGGTGGCGATGACGTTCTTGCCGGTGGCGGGACTGTCGAGGGTTTGGGAATCCGGCCCGGCGTTGCCCGCCGAAAACTCCAGGATGTAAGGCTGGTCTCCGGGCGTGACCGGGTCTG
The DNA here is from genome assembly GCA_963825315.1 of uncultured Verrucomicrobiae bacterium. GTDB lineage: Bacteria > Verrucomicrobiota > Verrucomicrobiia > Limisphaerales > Palsa-1400 > DASRLE01. The sequence goes on from CAWGST010000001.1 coordinate 641,556, forward strand.
CGTCGCGCACCAGCTCATCGAATTGGGAGGCATCGGTGTCGTATTCGCCCTGGACGTCATTGCCCCAACTGTTGGCGCCAATTTGCGCGCCGTTGCGCACGGCGTCCTGGGTCAGAGTTTCATCGCTGGGGGCGGGGCTGACTTCATTGGCGTCGGCGTCGAAAATGCGCTCGATAAACAGGCTGGCCTGACTGGCCACCCCCAATCCGTACCAGGCCCCGGAATCCGGGTCCGTCTCCCCCGTGGCCGCATTGCCCGCGACGATGCCCGCGCAATGCGTCCCGTGTCCGTAGCCGTCCGAGCCGTCTGTCAGCGGCGGGTAATACTTGAAACCCGTCACGCGGCCGCGTACATCGGGATGCAGGGTGTTGGTAACGCCGGTGTCCAATCCGGTGTCGGCCACGCAAACAGTGACGCCCTGGCCGCCAAAACCCAGTTGCTCAGTGACGGTGGGCGTGGCAACCCGGCCATCATCGCCGCCGACGAGTTTGGACGCCGCTTCATCAATCAACTTGCGGCGGGGCGCCGGTTCGATCCAAAGCACGGCCTCCAGGCCCGCCAGCTTGTTGAGCGCCCCCGGCTCCAAAACGCCTCGAACAATCACTCCCTGCCGCAAACGGCTTTCGTGAATGACCGACGCCAAAAGGCCGCGCACCCCGGCGAGTTCATCCGCCGTGGCTCGCGGGGAAAGCAACAGGTTCACCGCCAGGGGCGCATTGGCGCGCTGCACCGCCGCGCTGAGACGCGGATGAATCTTGTGCCTCGCGAGATACGGCCCGACCCAGCGCACGAAATTCAAGGCCCGCACCTGCGCCGGCGGCGCATTCGTCAGCCTGGCGATAAAGGCGTCGTCTGGTATGTATTTGAGCAAATCGACGCCCATTGATTGCAACACCGCCCGTTGCGCCGCCAGGGGGTGCTCCTCGAATTGGATAAGGAAGAGACGGTTGCCATTGGCCGGTTCAACCTGGCTGGAGGCCAAAGGCGCCTGTGCGGGCGGCGTGAGGATAATCTCATTGCGCAAGCGGATGCTTTTGCCCTCGCCGCGCGCGAGGCCAAAGGAGAAAAGGACCATCGCCAGGAGGGCGTTGCGCCATGCACGGGCCAGAAAACCGGATTTCACGAATCAAGATAGCCGATAATGGCGCCGGGCACAATGGAGGAATGACGGCGTTTTGAAGCAGGGGAGCATCTTGACACTGCTACCGGTGTCGGACGGGAGAGCATTCCCGGAGTGCGCCCGTCCCCGGGCGCAGCAACATGAACAATACGGCCCAGTCGTGATTTTACCGAGCGCTCGAAAAATCCGTTGCTTGCTGCGGCCGGGGACGACCGCACTCCGCCGGTAGCAGTGTCAAGATGCGCACTTGAAACAGTCCCGCCCGGCGGCAAACTCCAGGCAGAATTTACTTGACTGTGTTGACGAGCGGGGCCAGGCCTTGAATGCGCACCTCCAGCCGGTCGCCCGATTGGATCGGCCCCACCCCGCTGGGCGTTCCGGTGACGATGACATCGCCGGGCAGCAGGGTCAAATGGGTGGAAACGAAGCTGACCAGCTCAAAGCAGTTGAAGATGAGCTGGCTGGTGTTGGAGTTTTGCCGAAGCCGGCCGTTCTGAAATAATTGGATGGTCAAATGGCGCGGGTCCAGCAGCGTTTCCACATAAGGCCCCAGCGGAGTGAAGGTGTCGAAGGACTTGCAGCGCGCCCACTGGCTTTCCGCATTCTGGATCGTGCGGTCGCTGATGTCCTGGGCGGCGGTGTAGCCAAAAATGCAGCGGCTGGCGGCGGCGGGCAGGATGTTGCGCGCGCGCCGGCCAATGACAATGGCCAGTTCCGCCTCGTAATCCGTGCGATGATGCGGAAACGGAATTTCGATCTTGCCCCCGTCGGCCAGGAGCGAAGTGGGGGCCTTGAACCAAAAAAGCGGCTCCTTGGGCAGCGCCTTGCCCTGTTCCCGGGCGTGATCGGCGTAATTGAGGCCGATGGCGATGATTTTGGAAGGGTCTGCCGGCGCCAATGTTTTCAAGCCCTTGCAGGACATCGGTCTCCTGGCAAAGGAAGGCGCGCCAAAAACGTCCCCGCGCAGCCGGTAAAGATCACCGTCCACTACTTTCGCGTAAAATATTTCATCGCCCTTTTGAAAGCGGCCAATGGCTGCCATACGTGCGCCCATCATTAACAAATCCAATCCCGCGCTCGCAAGGTGAAATTGTCTGAAATCAAATAAACCTTCAAATTGGCCCGTCCAAATGCCATAGTGGGATAAACATGGAGTCCATCAAACGCACCATCTCGGTCAGTTTTGAACATCGCGTCTATTTCACGCGCGGAGTGTTCGGCGTTTCCAATGCCCTGCTCCAATCCGTTCTGGCCGAGCCGCCCCGTGTTCCGAAGGTGCTGGTGGTGCTGGACGAATCGCTCGCCGCGGCCCAGCCGCATCTGGCCAAAGCAATCGAGAGTTACTTTGCCGCCTGCGCCGGCCAGCTGGACCTGGCGGGTCCGCCGCTCATCATCGAGGGCGGCGAACGTGTCAAGACTTCTTACTTTCACGTTTCGGAAATCCATTCCCACGTTGATCGTTGCCATGTGGACCGTCATTCGTATATTGTGGGCGTCGGAGGCGGCGCCCTCCTGGATGTGGCCGGTTTGGCCGCGGCCACCGCCCATCGCGGGGTGCGCCATGTGCGCATTCCCACGACTGTCCTGAGCCAGAACGATTCGGGAGTGGGCGTCAAAAACGGCATCAACGCCTTCGGCAAAAAGAATTTCATCGGCGCTTTCGCCCCGCCTTACGCGGTCATCAATGATTTCGACCTGCTCGCTTCACTGCCCGACCGCGACAAACGGGCCGGTTACGCCGAGGCGGTCAAGGTGGCGCTGATCCGGGACCGGGAGTTTTTCGAGCGCCTGGAGCGGGACGCCGCCGCGCTGGAGCGCCTGGAGCCTGAACCGATGCGGCTGCTGATCGAGCGTTGCGCGCAATTGCACATCGAGCACATTGCCGGGAGCGGGGACCCGTTTGAATTGGGTTCGATCCGGCCGCTGGATTTCGGGCATTGGTCGGCCCACAAGCTGGAACAACTTTCCCGCTTTCACATCCGGCATGGCGAAGCGGTGGCCATCGGCATGGCTTTGGATGTGGTTTATTCGCGGAACATCGGCTTGCTCGACGGCGCTTCGGCCGACCGTATTCTGGCCCTGTTGCGCCGTCTGGGCTTCAAGCTCTTTGCCGGCGAATTGCTTCATCTTGACGCCGAGCAGCAGCCGGTTGTTTTGCAGGGCCTGGAGGAATTCCGCGAGCATTTGGGCGGGCCGTTGACGCTGACCCTGCTCAAAGGCATCGGACAGGCCGTGGAAGTTCATGAAATTGTCAGGCCCAAAATGGTGGACGCCCTCCACGAACTGCAGCAGCGCGACGCGCAGCCGAAATGACTAATGACGAAATGGCGCCCCGGCCAACCGATTCGTCATTCGTGCTTTGTCATTAGTCATTCATTTCCGATCGCCTTGGCAAAGCGCGCGCTAACCATTCAGGTCGCCGACGGCTGGCGGCCTGTCGTTGCCTGATAAAATCACAATCGGTAGGGCGAGACTCCGTCGAGCCGTGACTCGATTTCTTGGGACGAAGTCAGGGTTCGACGGGGGGTGGTGTCGCTCTTAATGATTGGAATCGGGGTTCCGGGCCGAATAGTTACAGCGCGCCAACCCGTCCGCCGTAGCTCCGCTTGCCGGAGCGGAGGTGGAAGCCGTTTCGGCGACGGCGGAAGCCTTGTTTTTGCATCTCTGCGTTTGCGCCGGACCCGTTTCCAATCATAAGGACAGGCCAAAATCCTCGCCTAACAAACGCAAGCTCGAACGAAAACCGCATGAATTATGGAACCTCAAATTCCGTGCCAATATGGAAAGCAGAGTAAACCGCGAAATACGAAACGATGAGGCTTTCCCCGCGTTCCCATGTCGTCATCCGGCTTGCCTGCGCGAGCGTAGCGAACTGCGCAATCGTTGAAACCTTCGGAATGGCAGCCCCAAATACATCTTGCGAAAGAATTCCAATCGCTGCCCCATCCGAATATTGCTGCGGGGGTCTTCCTTCGGAATGTACCAACTATTAAAACCCGTTCTCTTGATAAATCTGTAGCCGGCCCGACTCAAGAAACGATGTTTGCGGAGGGACTGGCACTTATCCTCTATCAGGATCAATTTTGGCCTATAAGCTGGCAAATCCAAGCCTTCCAATACATCCAATTCCGTGCCCTCGACGTCCAAGGAAAGCATGTCAATTGATGGCCGGCCTGCCGCAGTCAAAATCTCGTCCAACGTGACGACCTGAACCTTTTCTGAAAGATTATAGCGGCATTCCACGTCATCAACGTTCTTTTCCAACGTGGCAACACCAGGATTGTCAGAAGGCTTGTGCAGCAGAGCCTCGCCTCGCTTGCTTGGTGAACTGCAAGCGGCACGCCAGACCAGCGAATTTTTCCTCTCCTGTCGCAACAACTGATAATAAGCCTCTTGCGGCTCAATCAAAATGCCACGCCATCCATTTTTCTCCAGAAGCCACGTTTGCGACCAATCGTACGGATGGTTTGCGCCAACTTCCACGAAGAACCCCGTCGTCCTTCGATCAAAAAAAGACCACACGAGTTGATCCTCCGGAATTTCCTCTTTAGAGCGTTTTAAATAAAACTGTAGCCACAAGAGGCAAACCAGTTCATGGCATCCCGGGGCGTGATACTCTGCAAAGCTGAAGCAATCGCCTGGAGCAGAGCGGGCTGCGTGCGGGCCTCGGCTGTACGCAGGTGGGATTTGACTTTGCTCCACATTTGCTCGATGGGATTGAGGTCTGGGGAATAGGCTGGAAGGAAGAGGATTTGGGCTCCAGCCTGCGCGATCAGCGAAAGGGTCGGCTCACTTTTATGCGGGGAGAGGTTATCCATGATGACCACATCTCCGGCGCGCAGCGTCGGGCACAAGACATGGCCGACATAGACCCGGAAAACCTCCGTATCGGTGGCCCCCTCGATGGTCATGCAGGCGGTGGCACCGTCCAGGCGGATGGCGCCGATCATGGTCGTGGTTTGCCAATGGCCCTGCGGACATTGGGCGTGGACACGCTGACCCCGCAGGGCGCGCCCGCGCAGGCGGGTCAGATTGGTTTTGGCACCCGATTCGTCCAGGAAAATCAGTTTGGCCGGGTCCAAACCGCCTTGCCGACGCCGCCAGGCGCGGCGCGCCCGCGCAATGTCCGGACGGTCTTGCTCGCTGGCATGGAGTGTCTTTTTTTATATGTCAGCCCCATCTTCGCCAGAACGTAGTGGATGGCGGGCAGAGAACAGTCCAGTTCCAAGCCGGCGCGCAGCTCTTTCAAGGTCAGGTCGGGCTTCTGATTCAATAGAGTCCGCATCTGGCGCTGATGGGCCGCCAGGATCATCGGCTTGCGCCCGGAGAAACGGTGGCGCGGACCGATCTCCCCGGTCCGTCGGCGTTGTTGCAAGAGCTTCTTGACCATGCCCAGCGAAACCCGGTAACGATCGCCGACCTCCACGCGAGTCCCCTCTTCAAGGTCATAGGAAGCCAAAATCCGTTCGCGCAGGTCCAACGATAAAGTTCGCATGAACTGCCTATACCACAGGCCCAACGGAATGGCTACAGTTTTATTTAAAACGCTCTAGCAGCCTGTCGGACTTGACCAGAAGCATTTTTTCTGGATTTCGCGTAATCTGCTATTGGAGCCTGTAGCACGGAGTTGACGAATTCGAAAAGACCAGTTGGATCGGACCAATAGAGTCCGGGAGGGGTGTCAATCGAAGGTCCGATTAAATTTGTGTTCCGCCCGGCCTTTCCCCTCGGATTTTTCAGCCGGAGCGGGCCAGTTTCACTCCCGCTCGCAAGATGTGTAACCGTTTGAGGTTGTAGGCGACGCAGACCCACTGCCATTCCAGCCCGACCTTTTCCAGTCCGCGCAGCAGAAATTGCCGGAATCCCATCACGCTCTTGATGATGCCAAAGACCGGTTCCACCGTCTGCTGCCGCAATTTGTACTTGGCTTTGCCATCCTTCGTTTTCAGCCGGTGCTTCATCACCTCGCTCAACCCGGCTCCCGGGGCGGCGCCGCCGGCTCATCCTTCTTTTCCAGATCGCTGACGGTGCGATGGTGTTCTTTCTTTTCTAACGCCGCATAGACGGTCGTCCCGGTAGGTTGGCCTGTGGGTGTTTGTTCCACGGCACGCACCGCCGCTTCGCTGTAAAATCCGCTGTCGGCCAAAACGTCCGCGACCGATTCCACCGGGGCGGCCACCGCCGCCACAGTGGGGGCCAGTTCCTGTTTGTCGTTGCACGCCTGGCTGACTCGCTCTCCCACGATCAAGCGGCTGTCTACTTCCACGGCCGCTTGGGCGTTGTAGCTCTGCTCAAAATGTGGGCCGCTGCCCGCTTTCATGATCCGGCTCTGCGGGTCGGTGAAATTATATTGATCGCTGGGACCGGGTTCGGGCGTCGGCGCTTTGGGTGGTTGGCCGCGGATTCCTTCACCCCGTTTTTCTTTGGCGGCCCGCTCGGCCAGTTTCTTCTCGTGTTCGGCCAACTCGATGGCGTGGCGCGCCTGGGCCCGGGCTTCAATCTCGGCCCGCGCTTTTTGCAGCGCGGCTTTGCGCTCCTGGCGGCGGGTGATTTCTTCGGGAATACTCAGCCCGTCTTGCAACGGCGTGCTGTCGGCCTGCTCGGCTTTGGCCATCAGTTCCTTGACCTCCAGGTCCAGTTGTTCGATGGTTTTGCCCGCGTGTTCGTAGCTGACGGCGGAGTGCTTGCTGGCATTGGCCATCACCTTGGTCCCGTCCACGGCCACAGTGATTTGACCGACCTGCAAAAACTTCAATGCCTGCGCCATCTCCAACACCCGCACAAAGGCCTCTTGCAGCAGCGCTTTGTTTTCGCGCCGGAAAGTGCAAATCGTGTCGTGGTCCGGATGGGTGTCTCCGCAAATCATCCGCACCGGCACACTGTCGTAAGTCGCCTGTTCGATCCGCCGCGAACTGAAAAGCCCGGTGGCGTAGCAATACAGCAACAGGGCCAAAAGCATGCGGGGTGGATATTGTTCGCTGCCCGTGCCCCTTTCGTTGACCTTGATTCGGCGCAAATCCATCTCCTCAACGGCGTCCAGAATGAAATGCGCCAGATGGTCTGCCGGCACCCAATCGCGCAGATTCGGGGGCAGGATCAGCGGTGTGTCGTAATCAACAGTGATAAAGCGTGCAGCCATACTTGACTGATGCCCTCTGGCCCTTTCACGTTCAAACTTTCTGAAAAAACCTTCGCTCTAAGTCCGACAGGCTGCTAGGCAGACGGGTTCTTGGAAGCAATCACAAGGATATTCTGCGTATTCTGTATTCTGCGGTTAAGAACATTGGAGAGCTTCAGGCCAGCCGAGCCAAGAGCCTGATCAGATGGCTCATTTTATACAGCTTCTGAGGCACCGAAAGACGAAAACCAGCAACATGTTGCCACCTGTTGCCGCTGTGTTGCCAACCGAAAAGCTCAACGAAACCCCTGTAAAATGAGGCTTGTTGCCGTGTTGCCGATTTTCCAGACTTATGTATCAATCGTGCGTTTCCTGCCATTCTTCGCTTCAGACAATAAATGTCACACCTCCAACACCTTCTCGAACTTGGTCAGGTTCCGCGCCCCATTAGGCGTGACGGCGACAACGTCCTCCAGGCGGACTCCGCCTATTTGCGGATAATAAAGCCCCGGTTCCACCGTCACAACGTGGCCGGCCTTGAGCACATCGTTGGAAGTGAGGCTGATGCGGGGAGCTTCATGGATTTCCATGCCCAAGCCGTGCCCGGTGCCATGAAAGAAGCCTTGCATGCGGCCATTTTTCCTGCCGGTCTTGTAGCCCTCGCTCTCAAAAAAAGACTGAATGGCCCGGTGAATGTCGGACGCGCGCGCCCCGCAAAGTATTTTCTCGAAGGCCATTTCCTGGCCGCGCGCCACCGTGTCATATAATCGCCGGACGGCTTCGCTGGCCCGGCCCCTGACGACCGTTCGCGTAATGTCGCCAAAGTACCCGGTCTTTTGCGAGCGCGGAAAAACATCGAGGATGATGGGTTCATGGGCGCGCAAGGCGCCGTGTCCCGGCTCATGCGGATCGCAGGCCTGGCGGCCGCCCGCGACGATGGTATGGCTGGCCAGCCCGCCGGCCTGGAGGATGGCGATGTCAATGATGGCGCGCAGTTTTTCACTGGTCAGCGGCGCGCCGTGATAAGTCAGCTTCCGGTCCCGTCCCACCTTGGCCGTTTTCAAGGCGAAGAGGCCCTCGGCCAGTCCGACCTCGGCCATCATGAGGGCGCCGCTGATTTTTTTGACCTCGTCGGCCCGCTTGAATTCCCGCTGCGGGAAGATGCCCCCTTTTTTGACCCGGACTTTGATTTTGTAATTGCGCAATTCACGGGCCAGGCTGAAGGGAAAACTGGCCGGAACAAAAATTTTGCGCAGCCGCCTTTCGCGCATCAGCAAATTGATGACGGCGGCCAGGCCGGGGCGCTTGACCCGGCGGCGCAGTTTTTCGACGCATTGGTTGTAGGAGAGGATGCGGCAATGCCGGGCTTTTTTTCGCGCCCGGTCAATTTCCAGATCGCTCATCACGACGTGGCAGTGGCCGTCGCAACGAAAATAAATGAAAGGATCGGGCACAAACATGCCGACGGCGTAGAGCATGTTCGCGTCGTGCTCGCTGTCCGCGACGATCAATATATTTTCAGATTCGCTCATGGTTTGTGAAACGGCGCGGGAGGCACCAGATTGGCAGATGGTATGTTTGGTTTGGCAGATGACATTTTTGCTTGGATGAAATCAAAACAATTTCGGCCCGCGGACGCAACATCATTCCGGCGCGCCCAATCCCGCCGCCAGCCTCCTCAATGCAAAACAGCCGTGGGCAGGATGTAATAAGGCCGGCCCGCTTCCAACTGCGGCGGCCCAATGCCCAAATCAACCTTGAGCGCGGGGACATCGGACTTGCCAAAGAGATGCGACAGAACCGATTGAAAATCGAAAATGACGCGGTACTCAACCAGCGAAGCGCTGGGGATGCTGGCCAGTTTTTCCGCGCGCTTGACGGCGGCGTCAAAATTGCCCAGTTCATCGACGAACCCCAGTTCCAGGGCGCGCTGGCCGGAAAGAACGCGCCCATCGGCGTAATCCTGCCAATTCTCCACCAGGGCTTTGCCCTTGCCATCGTTCTCGTCCGCCGCATGTGTTCGTCCCGTTTTGACCACATTCTTGAATTTGTTGTAGGTTTCGTCAATGAGCGACTGCACCATCTGGTCCTCTTCCTGGCGGGTTTTTTGTTCCTCGGGCGAAAGCTTGTCGGTGTCGGGCTCCCGTTCGCCGCTCAACATATCCTTGAAGCGGCCGCTCTTGAAGACGTGCGGACGGATGCCGACTTTGTTCATTAATCCGCGGTAATTCCAAGTGTCGATGATCACGCCGATGCTGCCCGTGAGGGTCAGTTCGTTGGCGACGATCCAGCGGCAGGGCGCGGAAATATAATAGCCTCCCGAGGCGGCCAGGGCGCCCATCGAGGCTACCACCGGCTTGTGCGACTTCTCCTGGAAATTTTTGATCGCGGTATTGATGTCGTCCGAGGCCAGAACCTCGCCCCCGGGGGAATTGACCTTGAGAACGACGGCTTTGACATACTTGTCGCGTTCGGCGGTCTTCAACTCTTCGGAAATGAATTCCACCAGGTTCATGCTCGAATTATCCACGTCCCGGCTCGTGATAATGCCATCCACGCTGATGACCGCTATTTTGTTGTCGCCATTCGTCGGCTCAACCACGACCTCTTCCAAAGCGCGGCTCCGATCTGTCATCGCCCGGCCGCGGGGCGTGACGGCATGGGAAAAGATCAGCACCCGGCTGAAAAGGCTCAGGCAAAGCAGCGCCAGAAAGACGATGGCAAGAATTCTCCAGACGGAGCTGCAGCCCGGCCGGCTCGCGGGCGGAGCGGAAATGATCGGCGGCGGCGCCAACGGTGGAGGCGGAGCAGCCGGCGGTGGCGGAGGAGGCAGATGCGGTGGCGGTTGATCATCCATAACAGCCGCAAATTACCGCATCACCCCGTGACGGGCAAGACAGATAGTTCTCATCAACCTGCGCACACTGCCGCGGCCGCTGGCTGTTGTGCCCGATCAGGCTCGCCCCGAAGAACGCGGGGCAGCATGTTTCGATAGGTCGCCAGGGCCAGCAGCGGCCAACTGTTCCGATACATGTCATACTTCAAATAAAACACCTTCGGAAATCCCGTCCCGGTCGCCTCGGTTTCGCTCCAGGTGCCGTCGTCATTTTGCGCGCGGACGAGGTGCTCGATGCCATTTTGCAGGCTGGGCCGGTGCGGATCGTCGAAGGCGCAAAGGCCCATCACGGCCCAGGCGGTTTGCGAAGCGGTGCTCGGCCCCTGGCCCTTGAAAACCGGGTCGTCGTAGGTGTTGCAACGCTCCCCCCACCCCCCGTCCTCGTGCTGCACGCTTTCCAGCCAGTCCCGCGCCTTCAGAATCCACGGCTCCGACATGTCCAGGCCGAGGGCGCGCAGGGAGCGCAGGACCTGCCAGGTTCCGTAGATATAATTGACTCCCCAGCGCCCGTACCACGAGCCGTCGGCTTCCTGCCGGCTGCGCACGAATTCCAGCGCCTTTTGCACGTGCGGCTCTTCCACGGTGAAATTCTCGTAGCCCAGCAGTTCCAGGATGCGGGCGGTGATGTCCGCGCACTCCGGGTCCAGCATGGCGTTGTGATCGGCGAAGGGCACCTTTTCCAAAATGCCTTTGGTGCAATCCTTGTCGAAGGAGGCCCAGCCGCCGTCTTTGCATTGGAAGGTCAGCATCCAGTCCAGGCCGCGCTGGAAGCAGGCGTCGCGCCGCGGCGGATTGGACGTCGGTATCTTGCGCAGGGCCAGCAGGACCATGGCGGTGTCGTCCACGTCCGGGTTCCATTTGTTGTTGAATTCAAAGACCCATCCGCTCGGTTCCACCTGCGTCCGGTTTTTGTAATGCCAGTCCCCGCGGAAACGGACTTCCCGGGCCATCAGCCATTCGCAGGCCTTGACCAGCGCGGGATGATCGCTGGCCAGCCCCGACTCGTGCAATGCGACGGTGACAATGGCCGTGTCCCAAACCGGCGATAGACACGGCTCGATGCGGACGTCGTGTTCGGTTTGGTGTTCGAGCTTTTTCAATTCCTCTTCGCAACGGCGGACGAGCGGATGGTCGTCCGGGTAGCCGAGGGCTTTGAACGCGATCAACGAGTTGAGCACGCCCGGAAAAATGGCGGCCAGGCCGTCGCTGCCTTCAAAGCGGGCCACCATCCATTCCTCCGCCTTTTTGAGGGCGCGCTTGCGGAAGGGATGGATGTTGCGTTTGGCAAAATGCTCGGCGAATCTATTCACGCTGTCCACCCAGATGAAAAAATTGCGCCAGGTGAAGCGTTGCGGGTCGCGCGGCAGCAGGAGATCGCGCTCGTGAAAACCGAGCGGGTACAATTCATGCAGCGTGGCTCCGCCGCGCAGTGAACGGGTCGGTTTGAAATGGTTGATGATCGAAAGCGGCACGATCATCGAGCGGCTCCAGGAGCTCATCTCGTTGAAATTGACGTAGAACCATTTTCCAATGAGCATGACTTCGCAGGGAATGGTCGGCACGTATTCCCAGGGGAACAGGCCGAGCACGGCGAGATAGAGTTTGGAAAAGGTGTTCAGGCGCGGAATCCCGCCCAGGCTCAGGGCCGTTTGGCGCGCGCGCAACATGCGCGGGTCGGTCATCGGCACCCCGGCCAGTTTCAGCGCCAGATAAGCCTTGACCGTGGCGTTGATTTCCGCCGGGCCGCCCGGATAAATATTCCAGCCGCCGGTCGGAACCTGCATCGCGAAAAGATGATTGACCGCTTTCCGCTGCCAATTTTCATCCACGCTGCCGTTCCAATGATTGTAAGCCACCACATCCGCCACCAGGGTGCAATCAACCATTAACTCGCCGATCCAATAGCCCTCCGGCTTCTGTTCGCCGAGCAGGTAATTTTGCGACCGGGCGATGGCGGTTTCCAAATCCGGCAGAGTGAACGAATCCAAATCCGGCGCCTGCGGAGCCGTGACCGTCTGACCGTTGTCTAAAGCATAAGCAGACACGCGCATAAAATGCACGGCGGCTCTTGATCTGTAAAGCTTATTTCCGCGACTCGGAGGCGGGGAGATATTCCATAAAGTTGAACAATGCGGCAGCAAGGCTCAGGAACAGAATTGGAGCGATGACCAGCGCGCAAATCGAGAGCCAGGTTCCCTCGCTGGGCCAGTCATAGATGGATTGCAAGGCTCCATTATGAGACAGCAGTGTTTTTAAATGGCGCATGAGGGAAAGGGTGTTGATGTTGGTGGGAATCCGGCCGATGCCCATTTCTATGATTCCGCCATAGACCAACGCAATGGCCATGTAGCGGCTGGTCATTTGCCCCAAAAAACTCCCCAGAGCGCTCCAGGCGGGCACGGCCAGCAATTGCGCCGCCACAAAAAGAGGCAGCAACGCCCCCAACTCTGGAATCTGCCGCCCGGCGCCGACGCCGAAAAGCAGGAGCGTCTCCGTCAATAAGAGAATTTGCAGCCAGGCAAGTTGAGAAAGATACTTGACGCACAATAACCGCGCGCGGCTGACCGGGCGGGTCACCAGGAAACCCAGGGTGTCGGCCTGCAATTCGTCGCGCATGAGCGCTCCGCAGCCCCGCACACAGGTCAGTGGCAGAATGATGAAAAAGTAAACATCGACCAGCCAGTGATAAAACGGCGCGGTCCGGCTCCAGGTTTCCTGATGGGTGTTGATCAACGCCTCCATCCGCCTCCGGTTGTCTGCTTCGAAGGACTTAAACTTGGCGAATTGTGACTCGTCGAGCACATCCTGCGCGCGGCGCAGAATCCGCTCCGCGCAGTTTGCGGCGGCATCGTGCTGCCGCTTCGATCGAAGCTCCGCATTTTCCTCGGATTGAGTCCCGGCCAGTTCCTTTTCTGTGGTCGCATATTCTTCCGCGATGATGCGGGTGAGATCAATCTTTTGTTGCGGTTGAAGTGGCGACTGGGAATCTTGCAGCCGCTTGGCGAGCTTGTCCAGTTGCGGCGCCGCCAGATGGTCAAGCGGGGAATGCCGCCTGGCCCATGTTTCGGGCGACTGCGTCGTAATGTAAACCAGGCACGGCAAAACAACCAAGGCGGCCACACGCCCCGGCAAACGCCGCCAGGACAACTGGCTTCTCCACGTCAACAGCCAGATGCCGCGCAACGCGCCGGCAAAGCCGGGATGCGCGGCGATCTTTTCCCCGCGCGCGCCCGGAGGCAATGGTGGTGGTTCCCTCTCCGTCATGTTGTTGTCACCTTGTCATAAATGTTTTTGAGCGACCTGCTTTTACTGCGGATGGATTGCACCGTCACCTGGCTGTCCAGGAGCAGTTCAAGCCAGCGTTCGTAAAACGAGGTGGCGTCCTTGACCCGGATGTGGAGAAAGCCATCGCCGCCGTCCAGATCGAAGCCGAGCAGGACACCGGCTTCGAACAGGTGGCGCGCCAGTTTTTCCGGGTCGTCGCATTGCACCGCCAGTTCTTCCGACCAATCCTTGAGATCACCGCGAACTTCTTTTTGACTGCCGGAGGCGAGGACGCGCCCCCAATTCAAGACGAGGATGTTTTTGCAGAGCGCCTCCAGCTCGCCCAGAATATGGCTCGAAATAAGTATATTGACCCCGCCGGCGGCCAGTTCCTTGAGCATCTGGGCCATCTCCTGCCGGCCCATCGGGTCGAGGCCGTTCATCGGTTCATCCAGTACGAGCAACTCAGGCTGATGCACCAGACCCTGGGCCAGTTTGACGCGCTGTTTCATTCCCTTGGAATATTGGCCCATCCGTTTGCCCCAGTCGTCGCGGGGCAATTTGACCTTGTCCAAAATCATTGCGCACCGCGCCTGCACCGCCTCCTTGGGCAGACCCGACAACAGAGCCAGCCCTCGCAGCCAGTCCATGGGCCGCAATTCCTTCGGCACGGCCTCGCCTTCGGGACAATGGCCGATGCGCCGCAATAGAGCGGGATTGTTCCAGGGCGACTGGCCAAAAACCCTCAACTCGCCGGAACTGGGCTGGAGCTGGCCGGTCACGATTTGAATCAGCGTGCTCTTGCCCGCGCCGTTGGGGCCGACCAACCCGGTCAACCCCGTTTCAACCTCGAAGCTCACGTTGTTCAGTCCCATGACCATCCCGTACCAACGGCTCAACTCCTGTGCTTTGATGATGGCGCTCATTCCGGGCGGACCCTTTTACGGATGACCAATGCGGCGCCGGCCAGCATCAACAACAAAGCCGCAACCGCGCCCCAGATGGTTGGATGGTTCAGGGTCTCCATTGTCTTCTTCGGGATTCCGTTGAGCATGTTGCCCAGTATGGGGATGTTGTCCTGGGCGGTTTTGACGTCATTGCCCAATCGAAACGTGGCCAGCCTGATTTGTTCCAGATTATAACTAAAGCTCAAGTGCCGCAGCCACGGTTTGGTGTTGGCGGCAATCGGCTGGATGAAGTATCCGAGCACCCACCACATGAACCAAAGAAACGGCGTGGTTTTTTCCTTGCTGGAAACCGCCGACACGCCCAACGCCAGCGCGCTGAGGATGCACATGCTGCTCAGGCCGTAAATCAAAATGTTGCCCAGCACCGCCCGCGCGTGCCAAAAAAACCGCCAGTCCGGCGCCAGTAAATTGCCCATGAACCACGCTGCGCAAAGAGGCCCAAGCCAGGTCAGCGCCAGCAAGCCAAAGGCGGTGCAGAATTTCCCCAGCAGATAGTCCCCCCGCGTCACGGCTTTCGACGCATAAATGACAATGGCGCTGCTGGCCAGATCGCGTGTGATCAACAGGGGCATGGCCACGCCCAGGGCAAATATCCCAACCGGCGTCAGCAATGCGCAACAATAAAAGAAAAACACGTTTTGGGTGGTGCGTACCGAGATTTCCGGATGGTCGTGCAGCCAGGAGGTCAAGAATTGGGCAAAGGTTTGCAGGGCGGGATTCAATTGCTCCACCCATTTGACCACGATGCTGTCGGGCACCAAAAGCTGGCTGACGATGAAAAGTGCCGCGACCATCCCCAACCCGGCTCCCCAGCACAAGACGACCAGGCTGCGCAGCACCTTGTTTTGCAGACAGGCGGCCAGCCCGTTTTTGGCAATGACCCACCGCCTGGCCCGGAGGCCAACATGGACCCCTTCCCAATGCTGATAATGAATATCATGCAGCGGCATGGGATATCTCCAGGGCTTGCACGAATGCCTCCTCCAAGGCGTTGGGGCTGGGGATGATCTCCAGCGGCGCCAGCTTCAACTCATGCAGAACGTTTAACAATGGATTCAACGAATCGGCGTGATGTTCGACCTTCAAATGACCGTTGGACAGCAGCTCGCACGGCCATTGGCGGCGCTGGCAAGCCTCCTGTAGTTCATGGTGCCGGCCAGCCACCACGACCTCCGCCGCTCCCCGCTTGCGCGCTTTCAAGTTCTCCAAGGTGTCATGCACCAGCACCCGGCCGCGGGCGATAATGATAATCTGTTCGCAAACACGCTCCACATCCTGCAACAGATGCGAGGAGAGCACGACGGTGATTCCGTAAGTCTTCCATAAACTTTGCACCAGTTCCAGGATTTGAGCCTGTCCCTTGGGATCAAGTCCATTGGTCGGTTCATCCAGGAAAACGATTTCCGGATCATGTACAATCGCCTGGGCCAGCTTGGCGCGCTGCTTGAGCCCGGTGGAATAGGTCTCTATTTTCCGATACCGTTCCTGGCCCATGCCGACAAAATCCAGCATTTCATGCGCGCGCTGGCGGGCTGCCTGGAAAGGCAGCCCCGACAACTGCGCGCAATAAGTCACATACTCGCATCCAGCCATCCCGGGGATGTGGCAATTCTGCTCCGGGCCGTAACCGACTCGTTTGCGAATCTCGCGCCCTTCGCGGCCGACCTTGCGCCCGAGCAATCTGGCGGACCCCGTGGTGATGGGTTGAAGTTGCAGCAGGCACTTCATCAGTGTGGTTTTGCCCGCGCCGTTGGGTCCGAGCAATCCGATTGCGCCCCGGTTGACATTGAGTGTGACGCCGTCCAGTGCCCGTTGCCGGCCATAGACTTTCGTGAGAACCTCAGTTTCGATTACTGTCTGGGGAGACATGACTCCCCGCCATTGTGGAAGCAAAGTCCCGCCGGAGCAATCTGAATTGAACTGCGCGCCTTCCACTGCTACCTTTTCACTCATGGTCGCCAAATTCACCAAGATGAGCGGGGCGGGCAACGATTTCGTGTTGATTGACAATCGCTCCCAAACCATCCCTCTCGACGCCGCCCAAGCCGCGCGCTTGTGCGACCGGCATCGGGGCATCGGGGCCGACGGCCTCATTGTCCTCAAGCCCTGCGCCTCCGGCAAGGCGGATTGGGCCTGGGACTTTTACAACAGCGACGGCAGTCTGGCCGAAATGTGCGGCAATGGCGCGCGATGTTTCGGCCGCTTTGTCCGGCGGCTGACCGGCGCGCAGAACGGCTTCACCTTCGAAACTCGCGCCGGGGTTGTCACCGCCCGTTTCAAGGGCGAAGCAGTCGCCGTCACTCTGACTGCGCCCAGGGATTTGCGTTTGCATCAGATGGTTTCGTTGAGCGTCGGCCCGACGGCCATTCATTCGCTGGACACGGGCGTGCCTCATGCGGTGCTGTTTGTCCCGGACGCGGACCGCGCCATGGTGCAGAACATCGGCTCGGAGATTCGTCATCACCCTCATTTCGCGCCGCGCGGCGCCAATGTGAATTTCGTCCAATTGCTCGGCGGCAACGCCATCCGCGTCCGCACCTACGAGCGCGGGGTGGAGGGCGAAACCCTGGCCTGCGGCACGGGGGTGACGGCATCGGCCTTGATCGCGGCTGAACTGCACCATGTGCAACCGCCCGTCGCGGTGCATGTGCTGGGCGGAAAAGTGCTGGAAGTGAGTTTTGAAAAAAGCGGCGGCCAATTCGCCAACGTCGTTCTGAGCGGTCCGGCCGACTTTGTGTTCGAGGGCAGGATCGAGCTGATGGACTTGCTGGAAAACCCCGCCGGCGCCGGGCCGTAATATTTTTTGCGTGGCGCCACCTTCAACAGACCAAAAAGCCAGCCCTTATGCCATCCTGCGCAACCGGGATTTTTTGTATTATTTGCTGGGCCGTTTCATGGCGGCCTTCGGCCAGCAAATGCTGACCATGGCCGTGGGTTGGGAGCTTTATGAGCGCACCCATTCCTCGCTCGCCCTGGGCTTGGTCGGATTGACCGCCTATTTGCCCATGGTGCTCATGACGCTGCCGGCCGGCCACGTCGCCGACACCCGGCAACGCAAGCAGGTGATTATCCTGATGCAGGCGGCAATGGCGCTCACCTCGTTGGGTTTGGCACTCGTTTCCTGGAAGGAAATGCCGGTGGCGTGGATTTTTATCTGCCTCTTCGCGGCGGGCGTGGCCCAAACCTTTCTCTGGTCGGCCAGCGCGTCGTTTCTGCCGCAATTGGTGGCCCGCGAGGAATTTCCCCTGGCGGTCAACTGGTCTTCCAGCACCTTTCAATTTTCCGCCGTGACCGGCCCGGCGGCGAGCGGCGCCCTCATTGCCTTGACCCACCGCGCGGCCGCCGTCTATACCCTCAACGCCCTGGCGGCGTTATTCTGTCTGGCCATGATTTGCCTCGTCCGCGCGCGGCCCAAGCCCGTCGTGAAGCAGGAGGTTACCGTCGAATCGCTCCTGGGCGGATTTCGTTTTGTCTTCGGGCACCGCATGATTCTTGGCACCATAACCCTGGATCTGTTCGCCGTCTTGTTTGGCGGGGCCACCGCGCTCTTGCCCGTCTATGCCAAGGACATCTTAAGGGTTGGGCCGCAGGGACTGGGTCTGTTGACGGCGGCCCTGCCGGTCGGCTCAATGACCTGCGCCCTGCTCATGGCCCATCGTCCTCCCATGAAAAAAGCCGGGCGCACCCTGATCGCGGCGGTGATAATTTTTGGTTTGGCCACGGTGGCCTTTGGCGGGTCGCGCTGGTTTTGGTTTTCGATCCTCATGCTGTTCCTCTGCGGTTTTGTGGACAACGTCAGCGTGATTGTCCGCCATACCCTGGTGCAATTGCTCACGCCGGATGCGATGCGCGGACGCGTCTCGTCCGTCAACAATTTATTTATCGGCACCTCCAATCAACTGGGGGGATTTGAATCGGGGCTGGTCAGCCAGTACTTCGGCCCCGTTTTTTCGGTGGTGTCGGGAGGCGTGGCCACAGTTTTGGTGGTGCTGGCCGTGGCCTGGATCTGGCCCGAAATCCCGCGCTTCGACCGCCTCGTGCAATCCGAGGAGCCGAATCCCTCAAGCCCCGGCCCGGCCGGCGTCCCTCAAAAGTAGTCCGGCGCGTTGCCCGGCTTCCACTTGATGTTGCAGCCCATGCTGGCGGTTTGCGGTTCCGGGACCGGTTTGCCCGCCAGGACGGCGTCGAGTGCCGCGCGCAAGTCCCTGCCTGTGACCGGCCGGCCGTTGCCAGGGCGGCTGTCGTCGAACTGCCCGCGATAAACCAGCTTGCGGTTCTTGTCGAAAAGAAAAATATCCGGCGTGCAGGCGGCGCGATAAGCCCGGGCGGCGGACTGCGCCTCGTCGTAGAGGTAGGGAAAAACATAACCCGCCGCTTTGACTTCCTGCTTCATTCTTTCCGGGCTGTCCTCGGGGTAATTTTGGACGTCGTTGGAATTGATGGCCACGATGGCCGCCCCGCGCCGCTGGTATTCCCGGCCCAAGTCCGCCAAAGCGGACCGGATATGTTTGACGTAAGGGCAATGGTTGCAGATGAAAAGGACGAGCAGGGCCGGGGCCGATTTAAAATCAGCCGGCGAGACCATTTGCCCGCGGGTATCCGGCAGGCGAAAGTCCGGCGCGCTGGTTCCCAGCGCCAACATGGTGGAAGGTGTCAGGGCCATATCGTAAAGGTCGGGGTTTCTTAATAATCCCCACGCGCGCAATCTGTCTTCGTTTGCCGGATTTGTCAATCCACGAAACGACGCACTATCATTCGGCCAAAAGTGTGCTATATTGAACCAAATTGAACCAAAGGAAAAGGAATCCCGCCAGGGGACTCAGGTTACGCAGCCAGGTTGCCGATGAAAGAAATGGGATGTTGTCGCCAATGGTTGGAAATGCAGGGTCGGTCGCCCGCCACAAAACAGCGCTGATTGTGGAAGGCGGAGCGATGCGCGGAGCGTGGGCGGCAGGGGTGCTGGCCTATCTTCAGGAGTGCGGGAAGCGGCAATACGATCTGGTTTATGCGGCCTCTTCCGGCGCCTGTTCGGCGGCCTATTTTGTCGCTGACATGTGGGAGCCGGGTCTGGCCATCTGGCGCGAACTGGCCTGCAACGTGGTTCGCAAAAGCAATTTCCTGCGGCGCAAACCGATCATTGACCTGGCTTACCTGGTGGATTATGTCATCCGCAAGCGCGTTCCGCTTTCCGTCGAGCTGCTGCAAAAGATGCCCACCCGCTTTTTCATCGTGCTGACCGACTGTCACACGGGTGAACCGGTTTACTTCCATGCCTGCGATGACCGGGTCTTTGCCGCCCTCCGCGCCACCTCTTCCATGCCTTTGGCGACGCGCGGGTTTGATTACGTGGACGGCCAGCCCTTCGCTGACGGCGGGGTGGCGGACCCCATCCCCCTCAAACGGGCGATCCAGGATGGCGCGACGGACATCACCGTGGTGCTGACACACAATCCCGCCTTCCGCCTCAAGCCGACCCCGCACTGGATGGGCCGGCTGGCCTACCCGGATTTTCCCGAAGTGGCCCGGGTCTGGACTGCGCGGCAAAATGTGAATTACAACGCCGCCCTCGACTTGATGAAGCAACCGCCGGCGGGGGTCCGGATCCAGGTGTTTCGTCCGCTCCGGCCAATGCCGGTGGGTTCCTTCTCCGTTGAGCCGAAACAAATCGCCGCCGCCCTGATCTTGGGCCACGACGAGGCGTTGCAACAAACGGAGTTCATGAAGAGGAAACCGTTGGACGCTTCAGTTCCCGATTGATTTCGCGGCTGGCGGGGATCGTCGCTGCCACGGTGAATGACATTATCGCGTATTGCTGACAAACGCGATCCGCGCGCTGTCCGGCGACCACGAAGGGACATTCATCGTTCCTTGTCCGCCATAGACATAGGCTATCACCTTCGGCTGGCCGCCTTCGATCGGCAGCAGGCGAAGGTAGATTTGTTTGTAATAGGGATGGGCCTCTGGAGCCACATCCTTGCTGAAGGAAAGAAACGCGATCCATTTTCCATCGGGAGAAACATGTGGAAACCAATTGTTGAACTCGTCGTTCGTCACTTGTTCCTGGTCCTGCCCGTCCGGCTTCATTCGCCATAGTTGCATGGTCCCGCTGCGGGTGGAATTGAAATAGATATGCCTCCCGTCCGGCGTGTATTCGGGGCCGTCGTTCAATCCCGGCGCCTCCGTCAGCCGCGTTTCCGTTCCCCCGCCGTCGGACGGCATTTTGTAAATGTCGAACTTTCCATTCCGTCCGCCTGTATAGACGAGAAACTTACCGTCGGGCGACCAGCCGTGAAGGTAGGACGGTGCCAAAGGCGTGATCGCTTTGGGTTTTCCGCCTGCGACAGGCGCCGTGAAGACGCGCGACTGCCCGCCGTGATCGGCGCTCTGGTCGCTGATGCCCAGCATCGTCCCGTCGAACGATAACACATGATCGTTGTTGTTCCGAACGCAAGGCTCCGTGTTCAGGATCGACGGCGTCTTGGCGGCGAGATCGAAGCGGCACAATCGTCCCCAGCCCGCCGCCCGTCCGCTGATGTTATAAATCAGCGCCCGGCCGTCGCGCGTCCAGTTTGGCGCCTCGAACGGCTCCTGCGATCTGTATATCTGCTCCAGTTTGCCGCTCTGAACGTGGAGGATTTCCAGCACGCTCCCAATATAGTCCCGGTAGGGCACAAACCCTTCCGGCGCGGGGCGGATGATTCGCACATCGCGGAAAATGGCCTTCTCCACCACGTCTGCCGTGTGCGAGCAAATGAAAAGCCCGGCGCACACTTCGTCGCCCAAATCAAAGTTGGTCAGTTGCGCGCTGGCAAACGGCTCCCCGTAACGCGCCGCCGAAAAAATGCAAGTGTTTCCCCTGCGCTCGAACTGCAACACGTTCGCGTTGCTGATGGTCAGAGCGATTTGTTCGGTATTGCTTCCCGCCGCGCGGCGGAACTGCAATGAGGTCAGGCCGTCCCCGTGCTCCGCGCAATCCGCGTAGGGCGCGCCCGTCTCCAGGCTCGGGCGCACCATCCAGCCCACTTTTCTGTGGGCGATGGCGCCTTGGCCGATGAATTCAATGCGGGCGCGAAGAATGAAATCCCCCTTCATCTTCCTCCACAGAAAATGGAACTGGTCGGTGGTGAACCACATGTTTGTCCCCGCGCCGGTCAGGGTGTATTCCTGGCTGGCGGGGTCATAGCTGGCCGAGCCGGCCAGCTTCAGCGAGCCAACATCGCCATGCGATTCAAACTCGCCCAGCGAGGTGTCCTGCGAGCGGGCCGAAAAAATTCCCGATGAAAGAAGAGCGCACATTGTCAGTAATATATTTTGGCGGGTGCCGGTATTCATTAGGGGGGAAGGTGGGCCGCGCCCCGCCAAAAGGCAAGCCCTTTGCGGGTTAGGCGCATCTCGGCATCTTTCGGCTTTGTTCGGGGTCTCCCGGACCTGGTGCCCCTTCTCACCAACAACTACGAAAAGAAGATGAAACGCGGGCGCTCTGGGCACAAGGACCAGAAAGATTAACCGCGAAATACCCTGGCAAAAAACGCAGGATATGGATGATAGGAGGTCCGAAAAATCGGCAACACGGCAACAAATGTTGATAATCAACGACTTAGCTGGCAACAAAATCGGCAACAGACCGGCAACAAAGCGGCAACATTTTGGTGCATTCGCCTCAATCTGGCTAAATTTGACCATCCGCGTCGTGCAGGGCACCGGCACACCAAGACCACGTCGCCGCGCTTAAAGCTGGTCATAAAGGACGAAGTCATCTTCCAACCGGGGCAATTGCCGGATGCAGATGGTCATTACGGCCCTTCCGCCTGACCGCAAAAAGTGCCATTTGAAAGGACTGACGCCGGGATGGAAATGGCACGACACGACCCCTGACCGACCCTGACAGCGCATCTGGCGAGGCATGAGCACATCCTGCCGGAAAATGTGCTGCTGTGAATTAGTTTAAAAAGTTACCAACGCCGTAATGGGTGACACCGGCATGACACCGGCACACGGGAGCCACTTCATGAATCAGCCCTACCTTTCTTCATAAAGCTTAACTTCTCTGTTGACAAGGCCCCAGTTGCAGTTAGAATCCAATTAGATTCTATTTGGAATCTAAGAGCAATGGCAAAACGAAACGGAATTGAGACTGTTAAAATCCAGGTATCTTTGGATGCGGTGACGGACAATGTACTTCAAAAAATGATTGGTTTGCCTGGCAAAACAAAGGGCGAAGTTGCCTCATGGATCATCCGAGAATGGATATGGCACAACCCAGAGGCATTGGACCGTATCGGGGCCTCAATTAAACCCGCCACTGAGCAGAAAAATAACCGAGAACAGGAGAAATAAGGATGCCTTCTGATGTTGAAGTTCAAGTAGAGGGCCGAGCATCCTCAACGCTGGTTGGATTTTGCGCGCCTACTCCAAAAGGACAAGTCGTGAAAGATCAGTCAAACCTAGCAATTGCGGTTCCGGATTCTCTGATTCATGCAGTTCTCAGCCAGGACAAGGTGGAGGAGCCGCCGCACAGTTTTTACAAATATCCTGCCAGGTTTTCTCCTGTTTTCGCACGAGAAGCAATTAAGGCGTTCACACGCGAGGGCGATACAGTGATCGATCCGTTTTGCGGCAGTGGCACGTCATTAGTTGAGGCAATAGCGCTGGGCAGAAGGGCTGCCGGGTTTGACATCAGTTCCTTGGCCGTTTTCCTGGCCAGGGCAAAGACGACCCCGCTTTCGGTCCACGACAAAAAAGAAATAATGGAGTGGAGCCGTGTAATTGCGTCCGTCGAGCAGAATCGGGTGGGAATGGGCGTCGTGGCAACGCCGGAAGCAGCGCACTACCATCGACATTTGCCCGAGGGACCAAAAGAGTTTTTCGAGACTGTGATTGGACTTTCGAGATTCCTCAAAAGTCAGCGGCAGCAAAGCCTTGTCCGGCTGGCCTTATTGGCAGTTGGACAGTGGGCGTTGGATTGCAAGACCCGAACACCAACGTGGACTGAATTGCGCACGCGGTTCTGTGAGAAAGTCGGCGTAGTTGTTGAGAACCAGTACGAGTTTGTCAAGCGGGTGGCAAAGTCAAATAGAATACCCCGCTGGCGCCTTTCGCAGACGCGGCGCATAATCAACCGTACGTCTGAGGAAAGCGGTGACGACGGTCGTATTCCGCCCGATTGGCTTCCCGCCAGACTTGTATTGACATCCCCTCCATATCCCGGCGTCCATGTTCTGTATCATCGGTGGCAGATCAACGGTCGAAGAGAGACGCCGGCACCATTTTGGTTGGCGGACAGTCGGGACGGAGCTGGCGAGTCTTACTACTGTTTGGGCCCACGGGACGAGCCTGCGCTACATACTTATTTCGAGAGGCTGGCGAAAGCGTTTATCTCGGTTCGTGATTTGATTGACAATCAATCGCTGGTTGTCCAACTCGTGGCGTTTTCCGCCCCGGAATGGCAGTTACCGGCATACTTGCAAAAAATGGAGTTGGCTGGATTTAGCGAAATTCGCCCAATCTGTGACGAGGGTTATCTGTTTGAAGGGCGGATATGGCGCGATGTGCCAGGAAGGAAATGGTACGCAAATCAGCGGGTAAAATCGGCCGCCGCGAAAGAAGTTATGCTTTTTCACCGGATTACTCGCAGATAAACGGGCAAAGAACAAAACCTATTTGCTACCGACACAAGCGTGTTTGGATTTTGCGAACCTCATCAACCCATTGTTGGACCAGCCGGTTCTGGAAAAGCCGGCGCAGAAGTTTAGTCAAGAGGAGATTGCGTGGCTCGGCGATCACATCGCTAAAAATGTGCCTGTAGAGGCGTGCGCCTATCGAACTATTCTTAATGGTCTCCAGGATGGGCAGAAAACCCCAGATGCACTGGACAATTTTGTGCGCGAGCACGCCAAAGGCAAAAATGATCTCACAGAGGCGTTTGTGAGCACGCAGCGAAGCGGAGCCGTCTCCCGAATGGCAGACCTGAATCTTATCAGGCGGCAGCGCGACGGCACGAAAGTGTCGTATGAAATTACGGAACTGAGTGAAAAATGGATGAAACTGTATATAAGTGATATGAAGTAATAACCCAAAATGAACAATGAATACGGCCACAAAGACTAAGAAAAACGAGGAACTGTTTTACGCGCTATTGCGCGCCCAGAACGAAAATGAGGTAGCCCAGATTTTAAACGAAACCGGAATGCTCGCCAATGATGACGACTGGAAGCCGCTGGGCGACACCGAGAATAATTGGAGCGCCGCAGGAAATCAGCAAAGTGCGGCCGCCGCCGCTTTGGTTGAGAAAATGATTAACGGAATTGACGCTGTCCTGATGTACGAGTGCTGGAAGCGAAAAATTGACCCCACTTCGCCGAAGGCACCACAATCAATGGCTGAGGCGGCGAAGCAATTCTTTAACGTACCAAACGGTCGGCTGGAAAATGTGCCCAAGCAAGATCGCACAGAATTGGCAAAGCGAGTGCAGATTATGGCTGTCGGAAGCAAAGACCAACCAAGTTATGTTGTTATCGATACCGGCGAGGGCCAATCGCCCGCCGATTTTTCAGACACATTTCTGTCACTGGCGAAATCCAACAAACTCCACATCCAATTTGTGCAGGGCAAATACAATGCCGGGGGAACGGGAGCCTTGCGTTTTTGCGGACACGAGAATTACCAATTGATCGCTTCCAGACGAGCACCGGGACTTCCGGTTAAGAAGCAAGATGCTTCGAGCGGGGATTGGGGGTTCACCCTCATTCGCCGCCTAAGACCAAGCGAAGGGAATTCACATCCATTCGGCAAGCGCAAGATTTCGTCCCGGCCTCGAATTTCGTCTCGAAGATGCACAAAGCACTTCAGTGCGCGAAGCGGTTGATGCTGGTATTGTCGCCCGATTATCTCAACGCCAAATTTCCGGAAGCAGAATGGACAGCCGCATTTGCTTCTGACCCAACAAACGAGAATCGGACACTGGTTCCGGTGCGAGTTAGGGAATGCACGCCTCCCGGCCTCTTAAGGCCGATTGTTTACATTGACCTCGTTGGTTTGCCAGTGGATGCGGCGCAAGCAAAATTCCTGGCCGGTGTTCGGGCATGTGTGAATGGAAAATCGCGCTTGTCATCGCCAAAAACTGTTCCGGTGATGGAAGCCAAGCGTGCCGCAGTTCATCAAACAATTCATGGCGACGAAAATGTTGTGGTTGGCGGAGACTTTGTAATGTATAAGAATCCGCCCAAGCAGAAAATTGTTGTGGAGCGTAGGGACGGGGCCATTTCAACTTCTCAGATGCGCCGAATTCAATTGTGGATCGAGAAGTTAGTGGAAGGAACTGTTGGTTTGCGGCGAGAAAGAGCATTTGCAATGTGGTGGTGGCGATTCAAGAATCATTTCGGAGTTGCAAAGTACGATGATTTGTCCGCAGAGGAATTTCCCAATGCTGAAATATGGTTCAGACAAAAATCGGCAATTCTAGTACGCAAACTGAAAACCAAAGCACCGGACGCATGGCGCCACGCACGATTTGGATCAATACACAATGCAATCGCAAGAATGGGTGTCGAAAAGGTGGAATATTATTATCAAGCAGCCCAGCGGCTAAAAATACAACCATTCACCTCGCTAAAACAGTTGACAAAGCGCGATCTCGACCGCGTGTACTCATTGGCAATGCGTGACGCTAAAGTGTGCTGAACCCTCCGACATCTTGTAGCATGGTATCTCGACGGCGACGATGCCGTCCAGTCGTGGCATCGTATTCCGCCCCTCTGCCGCCGAAGAAGCGTCGCAGGAGGCTTTGAAGGCCCTCGCCGCTTGCATGATGAAATTCGCTGGCGGTTCAATCCAATACACCTCACCAGGTTTTGGATTCATCGTAGAAGCTTTCCAAAGCCGCTGCCCGTTGTTCCCAGAGTGAGACGGCGGTTTCATCCGGTTCCAACGCCAAACGGACTGGAACCCTGCCAGTGCGGGCAATCTCGGCCAGAAACATTCGGAACACTTCCCCTGTATCCGTGCCCAACTGATGAGTCACAGAATTCACTTTTTTCAGCAAAGGTTTTTCAACCCGGCAACGAAATAGAACCGTCATGTGCTCAAACGTAGCTCATCTGTGCGCCCGTTCAAGATTTTTCTGTCCTCACTGGCCAAGTGAGAAGTGACACCCGGACGTATTAATTAGTTTTTCAAAAATGTTCTCCCTCATCCCGGCCTTCTCCCCAAGGAGAGGGCATTTACGTTCGCCGCGCAGGTGTCTGACACGACACAATTCTTAAAGCCGGCACTTTCGGGCAGGCATTACTCCATGAAACCCAGATAAACGCACTTCAGATATTCGCCTTCCGGAAAGGTGGCGGGGTGATCGGCCGGATGGCGCGTGGTCCGCAGTTCGTTGAATCGCCGGCCTGATTTTTGCGCGGTGGCGCGGGCGAGACTGAAGAATTCGTCGGCGGATACATGCGCCGAACAGGAGGACGCCACGAGGATGCCGTTTTTGTTCAAACGCGCGAGGCCGGCCTCGATCAGTTTTGCGTAGGCCGCAATTGCGTCATCCTTTTCAGATTCCCGTTTGGCCAGCGACGGCGGGTCAAGCACAATTAAATCGAAGCGCTGTTCCGGGTTCTGCCGCAGCCAGACGAAGGCGTCGGCTTGAACGGTTTCATGGCGGCATCGCGCCACTGCCGGCTGGTCCTGGTTCAGGGCAAAATTGCGGCGCGCGGCCGCCAGGGCGTGTTCGCTGATGTCCAGGCTGCAAACACTGGCCGCGCCGCCGCGGGCGGCGTAGAGGGAAAATCCGCCGGAATAACTGAACAGATTCAAAACAGAGCGCCCCTGAGCCAGCGCTTCGACGTTGCGCCGGTTTTCCCGTTGATCGAGAAAGAAGCCGGTTTTTTGCCCGCGCAGGACATCGGCTTCGAAGCGCAATCCATTTTCCAAGAAGATAACCGGCCCGTCGAGCGCCGCGCCGTGGAGAATCCGGCCGTCTTTCAGGCCAAAATCGTCCAGGGCTTGTTTTTGAATATTGCGACTGAGCCGCAAAATCAGGCGGCCTTCGCCTTTGAGCAAATCGGCCGTTTCATCGAGGCGCGGCAGCCATGCCGCCGTGTAAAGCTTGAGGACGCGGGTGGTGTCATATTGATCCAAAACCAGCCCCGGCCAGCCGTCGTTCTCGCCGTTGATGCAGCGAAAGCCGGTCGTTTGCGGATCGAACAGGCCCCGGCGAAGGGCAAAAGCATTGGCCGCGCGTTGTTGCCACCATGGGCCATTGATCTTTTGCGGCTTGCCCGCGTGCAAAATGCGGACGCGAATGGGGGATTGCGCATCAAACAATCCAACGGCGAGGAAGCGGTCGGCGCGATCGAAGATGACCGCCAGCTCGCCGGTCGCGCCCGGGCGATTCTGCCCGCGCACGCTCTGCGCGAAGACCCAGGGATGCCCCCCGCGCACAATGCTTTCCGCCGCCGCCGTGATGCGGAGGCGAAGACTCGGTCCGCTGGAGATGCCAGGCTCTATTGCTGTTTTCACTGGAACGGCGATTGAAAGAATGACAAATGATCGCGCTGAAAATGACCAATGATCAAATCCTAAAATGACGGATTCGCCGCGCTCGGCATTGTTATTGCTTTGATGGACATTCGTATGACACCATTAAAGCGTCAGCAAAACGGCCATATCATTGACATCGTCCAATGGGTGGGGTTGATCTTATTAATCAGCTTTACGCACCGGCATTTTGGGCCGGAAGCCCACACGCCAATCACCCCTGCTGTCATTGGCATTTTTGGCGCGGCGGTTTTTCTGTTGCTCGGCCCGATTCCGTTGAGATTCAGGGAGTAAGACGCGCCCACGCATTGAATCCACCCTTTTGCCGGGGATTATTCCCGCATCTCCGGTGCGGGAAGGCATTGCCTAAAGCCGACGAGCGGCGATCCACGCACAAATTGAGAACCAAAGATTCTTCCCGGGCCGCCCCTGGATAACTTTCCATGCCCGATTATTGGACAATAGTGTCTTTAAATGGCGCATGGCCTTCCGCCGCCATGACTTATTGCGTATCAACCCGGAAGAATTTTTGCGCCGGGCTGGTGGCCGGCACATTGACCGTCTTGGTGGCGCCATCGCCGATGATGGTGCTGTAAGGCAGCCAATTGGTGTTCGCCAGATTCGTGCTGTATTGCACGTAATTGGTGTGGTTCGCCTGCGAAACGAAGGAGAACTGGAGATTGGTCCCGGCCAGCGTGGGACTCAATATCATCACCGGCGAAGCAGCCACATAGGGCGTATAGACCACGTCATCCAACCAGCCCGCGTCATCGGGGGATGAACCGGTGTCATAAAAGGTGTTGGCATCCCAGGACAAGACATGCAGGCCGGCTGGGATGGCGAATGCTGTCAGTGTTGCGCCCACCTGTGGATCCTGCGACCAAGCCGTGTCACCATAGATGTCATCAACATAATTGCCATCAATGTCAAACTCGAGATCAAAGGAATCGTCGTTCGCCGTGCATGCCCAGTAGAAGGTCAGGGCGCCGGGACCCGTCACGGTGGTTTCGATGATGGAGGACTGGCTGTCAAGCAGACTGCCGCTTTGCAGGGCGGACACGCCGTCGTTGGAATTGGTGGTTTCGACGAACCACGGGGCGTCCCCGAGAACGGTCCAGGTCAGGTTGCTGGTGTTGAGGGCCGCGCCCAGTGCCGCGGAGCTTATGCTGTTGCTGCCGGCGACGTCTGCGATCGTCGCGCCCGGGTTGGCGAAGAGGTTGCTGACATCGGCTGCCAGCAATACGCCGCTGTAAATTTGGACATCATCCACCAAACCGGTGTAACCGGCAAAGCCCCAGTCGCCACCAATGTTGCCGGTGGTTTCCCCGGTCAGAAGCTCCGTGGTGGCGTAGTTGGAGCTGTCGAGCAGACCGTTGACGTAAATGCACTTTTGGCCGGTGGTTTGATCGCGGGTGGAGACGATGTGAACATATTGCCCGGTGGTGACGCTCTGTTGGGAATGGAGGGTGTCGGCATTACCGTTGGTATCCGAGGTCAGAAACGCGACTTTGCTGCCCGTCAGGCCAACTGGAATCGTGCCTGGCCCGGCACTATCGGCATTGATGACGTCTTGCCCGTTGTCATAGGTCAGATTGTCGCCATCGTTGCCCACCGTGGTGGTTGTGTTGATCCAGACCGAAGCGGAGAAACTGCCGGCGAAGGTGTTTGTCCAGGCCGGGAAGGAGGGACTGTTGGTGGGTGTGAACATATCGCTGGCGCCGAAAAACTGCACGGCTCCTCCGCCTGCTTCGGCATCGGTGCTGAACGCATGCACTGGTCCCCACCAAACATCGCTCAGGTCATTCCCGTTGCCTGAAGAATCCGAGTCAAGAGCCCCGCTGTCGTCGAAGCTGTAATGGGCAATATTGGTGTGGCCGGCGGACAGGGCGATGGGAGGATAGAAGAGGACACCGAAGCCGGCCTGACTGCTGGTGTCGAATAGAGCCAGGGAGTTCCAGTTGGTGGGCGGATTGCCTGAGCCATCCAGCGGCGTGGCGGCCATGACTAACGTGGACACATCGGATTCGTAATTGACAACAAAGTTATAACCGCCGTCTGCCAGCGCAGGGGGGAGGGTGATGCTGGCAACGGGCACGCCCGGTTGGGCGAATTGGAAAACATTTTGGGGGCCGCCGTACACGTACACCTCCAGCGAGCCCGCATTGGCCGGGCCGTGCCAGGCGAAGGTTGGCAGTGGAACGACTTTATTGGCGCCGTCCGGCGGATAGTCCACCACGGCATCGGCAAAAGGGTCTTTGGCCAGGGTGGAGCTGACAGTGAAGGTATAGGTGTGCTGGCTGGGGTCGCCGACGTTTATCATCAAATGCCAGGTGCCGTTGGTGGCTGACTGCATCAAGGAGTTGAGGTCCGGGAAATTGGCGCGACTGTTCGTTGCGGCCGCGCCCACCCCGCCCAAGAAGTTGGTTTGTGGCGAATAGATCTGATCATAGGTGATGGGCGTGGAATCCCCGCCATTGGCATTCAGATAGAGGTTCGGCGCGAAGGTATAAACCTGCCCATAGCAATCATGGATGATGTTCATTTGCAGGGTGAGACCGGCATGGACGGAGCCGACGAGCGCGAGCGAGAGGGCGGCCGCCAGTGGATGGGGCACGGTTGGGATATGGGTGAATCGAAATTTCATAGTTTACACGGTTATTTGGTTTTAAACGCGGCATCGCATGATTGCGCCGTCAGGAACGACCTGAACACGCCGCAACCATTCCACTTCCAGAATCAGGTATCTGTAGCAGAAGCCGGACTGGAATGCGAGAACTTTTTATGCCGCTTTTATGCTGATTCTCAGGAAAGGTTCGCGATTTTGTCGTGATATTTTCTTGTCACCCGAAAGTTGAGCGTCGAATATCCCGCTGGGCTCTGCGATGTGACACACCTGCCGAAAAGGGTGACCCATTTATGACCCAAGTCAGCAAATTATGATCGACCAACCATCTCCGCTGGAAGTCCCCGTCGGCACGGGCCGGTGGGATCCATCTTGGCGGGTGCCGGCGGCTTGCCTTGTGTTGGCCGCGATCACCTTTGCCGTTTTCGGCCAGACGCTGTGGCACGAATTCGTTAATTACGACGACGAGGTTTATGTGTATGAAAATCCGGTCGTCGCCCGGGGTCTGACGCTCAAGGGGATGGTCTGGGTGTTCACCCATGTTCACGCCGCCAACTGGCACCCACTAACCTGGCTTTCCCACATGCTGGACTGCCAGTTATACGGATTGAATCCCGGTGGACATCATCTCACCAATGTCCTGCTCCACACCGCGACGGTGATCGCGCTTTTCCTGGTTCTGCAGCAGATGACCGGCGCTTTTTGGCGCAGCGCGTTTGTCGCGGCTGTGTTTGCCATCCATCCGTTGCGGGTGGAATCAGTGGCGTGGGTGGCCGAGCGCAAGGACGTTCTCAGCGGGTTGTTCTTCATGCTGGCCATCGGCGCTTATGTCCGTTATGCGCGCCGTCCGTGGTCGCCTGTGCGCTACGGGCTGGTGGTGCTTCTGTTTGCGATGGGTCTGATGTGCAAGCCGATGCTGGTCACGCTGCCCTTGGTGCTGTTGTTGTTGGACTACTGGCCGTTGCAACGGGTTGAATCGGTGGAGACATTGGTGAGGGAAAAACTGCCCTTGCTGGCGCTCTCCGCCGCGTCCTGCGCCGTGACGCTTTTGGCCCAGAACGCAGCCATGCAATCAACAGAGTCATTTTCGCTGCCGCTGCGCTTTGCCAATGCATTGGTGACCTGCATGGTTTATCTTGGCCAGATGGTTTGGCCGGCGAGGCTGGCGGTGTTTTATCCCTATCCACACAACGGCTTGCCGCCATGGGAAGTGGCGCTGGCCGTGACGCTGTTGGCTGGCCTTTCCGCAGTCGCCATCTGGCAGCGGCAGAAGCAGCCGTGGATACTGATGGGATGGCTCTGGTATTTGGCGATGCTGCTGCCAGTAGCGGGAATCATCCAGGTAGGCATCCAAGCCCATGCCGATCGATACACCTACCTGCCGCAGATCGGGATTTATGTGGCGCTGGCGTGGTTGGCGGCGGAGTGGAGGGTGAACCATGCGGCCCTTGGGGGTCTCATGGCCGGCGTGCTCGCCATGTTGATGGTCTGCGCCTGGAAGCAGACGACGTATTGGCAAAACAGCGAAACCTTGTGGACTCACACGCTGGGCTGCACCACCAGCACATACCTGGCTTACGACAGCCTCGGCGACGCTCTTTTGCAAAAAGGCAGAGTGGACGAAGCCATCACCCAATACCAAAAGGCGCTTCAAATCGATTCCAACGTCGGGAAAGCGCATAGCACCCTCGGCCTCGCGCTTCTCCAAAAGGGCAAAGTGGGCGAGGCCATCAACCAATACCAAATTGCCCTGCGAATCGAACCAACCGATCCGGCATTCCAAAATAATCTGGCATGGCTCCTGGCCACTTGCTCGCAGGCCTCGTTGCGCGACGGTAAAAAGGCGCTGCAACTGGCCCGGCAGGCCAATGAACTGGCCGGCGGAAGGAACCCGAC
Source organism: uncultured Verrucomicrobiae bacterium (assembly GCA_963825315.1). GTDB lineage: Bacteria > Verrucomicrobiota > Verrucomicrobiia > Limisphaerales > Palsa-1400 > DASRLE01. The sequence continues at coordinate 673,968 of CAWGST010000001.1, forward strand.
CATTCTCCACACCCTCGCCGCCGCCTTCGCTGAAACCGGGCGGTTTGCTGACGCCACGCGCACCGCCCAAGAAGCAATTGAACTGGCAGAGGCTGCGGGGCAACGAAGCCTGGCCGCGCATATCAACAGCGAGTTGATACGCTACCAGGCGGGACTCCCGTTGCATCAGTAACAGGAAAGGATCAAGCTGCGAAAGAATGAGCGCGCCACCAGAAAATGCTCCATCGCTTAATGTTCAGCGCTGGCGGAAGCCAGGACTTTGCCTGGTACTGGCCGTGATCACGTTTGCTGTTTTCGGCCAGACGCTGCGGCACGAGTTCGTTAATTACGACGACGATGATTACGTGTATGAAAATCCGGTCGTCGCCCGGGGTCTGACGTTCAAAGGCATCGTCTGGGCGTTCACCCAGGTTCACGCCGCCAACTGGCACCCGTTAACCTGGCTTTCCCACATGCTGGACTGCCAGTTATACGGACTGCATCCCGCCGGACATCATCTCACCAATGTCCTCCTCCACACGGCGACGGTGATCGCGCTCTTCCTGGTTCTGGGGCAGATGACCGGCGCTTTTTGGCGCAGCGCCTTTGTCGCGGCTGTCTTTGCCATCCATCCGTTGCGGGTGGAATCGGTGGCATGGGTGGCCGAGCGCAAGGACGTTCTCAGCGGGCTGTTCTTCATGCTGACCATCGGAGCTTATGCCCGCTATGCGCGCCGTCCATGGTTGCCTGCCCGCTACGGGCTGGTGGTGCTTCTGTTTGGTTTGGGACTAATGTGCAAACCGATGCTGGTGACGTTGCCCTTGGTGCTGTTGCTGTTGGACTATTGGCCGTTGCAACGAGTGGAACCCCGAAAGCTTTCAGGGTTGGTACTGGAAAAGCTGCCCTTGCTGGCGCTCTCCGCCGCCGGCTGCGTGGCCACGCTTTTGGCGCAACACAAAGGCATTCAATCGGCTGGGTCCTTTTCGCTGCCGATGCGCCTGGCCAACGCGTTGGTGGCATGTATGGTTTACCTTCGCCAGATGGTTTATCCGGCGGGGCTGGCGGCGTTTTATCCCTATCCGCTCAACGGCCTGCCGGCGTGGGAAGTGGTGCTGGCCGGGATGCTGCTGGCCGGCTTTTCAGCAGTCGCATTGGATCAGAGGCGCGCGCAACCATGGATATTAATCGGATGGCTCTGGTATTTGGTGATGCTGCTGCCGGTGGTGGGAGTCGTCCAGGTCGGTGATCAGGCCCATGCGGATCGATACACCTACCTGCCGCAAATTGGGATTTATGTGGCGGTGACGTGGCTGATTGCGGAGTGGGGCGCAAAGCGGCAGGTCAGCCATGCGGCCTTCGGGGGCCTCATGGCCGGCGTGGTCGGAGTGCTGATGATCTGCGCCTGGCAACAAGCCGCGTATTGGAAAAACGGCGAAACCTTGTGGACCCACGCGCTTGCCTGCACCACGCGCAACGACGTGGCCAACTTCAACCTCGGCAATGTTCTTCGCCAGGAGGGCAGAATGGACGAAGCGATCTCGCATTACAAAGTCGCACTGCAAATGAGGCCCAACTACGCGCAAACCCATGACAATCTCGGTCATGCCCTTCTGCAACAGGGCGAAGTGGACGAAGCGATCTTCCATCTCCAAAAGGCGCTGCAAATCAACCCCGGTCTCGCAAATGCGCACTACAACCTCGGCAACGCTTTTGTCCAAAAGGGAAGAGTGGACGAAGCGATCACCCAATACCAAACCGCCCTGCAAATCAGGCCCGACTACGCGCAAGCCCATGACAACCTCGGCAAAACTCTTCTGCAACAAGGAAGAGTGGACGAAGCGATCGACCATCTGCAAAAGGCGCTGCAAATCGAGCCTGGGCTGCTGAATGCATACTACAATCTCGGCAACGCTCTTCTGCAAAAGGGAAGAGTGGACGAAGCGATCACCCAATACCAAACCGCCCTGCAAATCAGGCCCGACTACGCGCAAGCCCATGACAACCTCGGCAACGCTCTTCTGCAAAAGGGAAGAGTGGATGAAGCGATCTCCCATTTCCAAACCGCCCTGCAAATCAGGCCGGACGATGCACAAGCCCATAACAATCTCGGCAACGCTCTTCTGCAAAAGGGAATGGCGGACGAAGCGATCTCCCATTTCCAAAAGGCCCTGCAAATCAACCCCAGCTACGGGAAAACACACAGCAACCTTGGCAACGCTCTTCTGCAAAAGGGAAGTGTGACCGAAGCGATCGCCCATTTTCAGAAGGCGTTGCAACTCGAGCCAGCCGATCCGGCAGTCCAAAATAATCTGGCCTGGCTCCTGGCCACTTCTTCGCAAGCGGCCCTGCGCAACGGCAACAAGGCGGTGGAACTGGCCCAACAGGCCAATGTGCTGACCGGCGGGGAGAATCCGGTCATTCTTAACACCCTTGCCGCCGCCTTCGCTGAAGCCGGGCGGTTTTCCGAAGCGTTGGAAACCGCGCGGCGCGCTTTGCATCTGGCCGGGGCGCAATCCAACCCCAGTCTGGCCGGACAACTTCAATTGGAAATGAAACTCTACCAGGCAGGGAAGCCGTGCCATATCCCTGAACAAACACATTAATTTGAATCCAGTGAACCCGGCAGCGACATCGGAAGGACCAAAACCACAAGCCAGACAGGTGGCGGCCGTTTGCATTGTTCTCGTTTTGGCGGTGCTGGCCGTGTTCGGGCAGACGGCGGGTTTCGAGTTCGTTGATTACGATGACGGTTTGTATGTGTATGAGAACCCGGTGGTGGCAAAGGGTTTGACCCTGAACGGAGCCGCTTGGGCGTTGACCTATGGAGGCATCGGCCACTGGCATCCGTTGACGTGGCTGACGCACATGGCCGACTGCCAGGTCTATGGCCTGTGGGCGGGCGGCCATCATCTGACCAACGTGGCACTTCACGCGGCGGCAGCGGTGCTTTTGCTTCTGGCGTTGAGAGAGATGACGGGGAGCTTGTGGCGCAGCGCATTTGTGGCGGGGGTGTTCGCGATTCATCCGCTGCGGGTGGAGTCGGTGGCCTGGATTGCGGAACGCAAGGACGTGTTGAGCGGCGTGTTCTTCATGCTGGCGCTGTGGGCTTATGCGCGTTATGCGGGCCGGCCTTCGCGCTGGCGCTACGCGGCGGTGGCGCTGGCGTATGCCTTGGGACTTTTATGCAAGAACACGCTGGTGACACTGCCGTTTGTCTTGCTGTTGCTGGACTGGTGGCCGCTCCATCGGGTCAAGCTGGACGAGGCAGCCGGCGGGAAGGTTATGGCGCCTTTTTGGGGACTGGTGAAGGAGAAGATTCCGTTGTTTTTGCTTTCAGTTGGGTCATGCGTGGCGACGGCTCTTGTGCCGGAAAAAGTGCCTGACACCGGCCGGCTGCCGTTTGTTGACCGCATCGGAAACGCCTTGGTTTCTTATGGTGTTTACCTGCGGCAAATGGTTTTCCCGGCGCGATTGGCCACCCCTTATGTCAATCCCCCTGGCGGTCTGCCGTTCTGGGAAGTTGCCCTTGCCTTTGTCCTGCTGGCCGCGATTTCCATAAGTGTGGTGGCGTGCCGGAAAAGACGTCCGTACCTCTTGGTGGGCTGGCTCTGGTATTTGGGAATGCTGGTTCCGACGATTGGGATTATTCAAATATCCTTCTATTCACATGCGGATCGCTACACCTATTTGCCTGGAATCGGGCTGGCCATGGCCGGGGCGTGGCTGGTGGGGGATTGCAGCTTGGGGTGGAAACATCGGCGGGCGGTGTTGGGAGGTTTGACGGCCGCCGTGACTGGCGCATTGATGGTCTGCGCGTGGAAGCAGACGTCGTATTGGAAAAACAGCGAAACCTTGTGGGCCCACACACTCGCCTGCACCACAGGCAACTTCTACGCCCATCTCAACCTCGGAGCCGAGCTTCTCAAAAAAGGAAAAGTGGACGAAGCGATTGATTTTTATCAAAAGGGACTGCAAACCGATCCAGACAACGCGGGATCCCACTACAACCTCGGAACCGCTCTTCTCCAAAAGGGAAAAGTGGACGAAGCGATCTCCCATTTCCAACGGGCGCTGGAAATCAAGTCCGACAACGCGGAAGTGCATTGCATCCTTGGCAACGCTCTCCGCCAAAAGGGAAATGTGAACGAAGCAATCACCCAATACCAGGAAGCCCTGCGCATCAACCCCCGCTACGCGGCGGCCCACGTCAGCCTCGGCATTGCTCTTGTGCAAAACGGAAGAGTGGACGAAGCGATGGTTCATTGCCAGAAGGCGCTGGAAATCAATGCAAACGACGCGGATGCACACTACAACCTCGGAACCGCTCTTCTACAAAAGGGAAGAGTGGACGAAGCGATGGTTCATTACCAACGGGCGCTGCAAATCAATCCTGACTACATGGATGCCCACATCAACCTCGGCAACATTCTTCTGCAACAGGGAATGGTGGACGACGCGATCACCCATTTCCAACAGGCGCTGCAAATCAAGCCCGACAACGCCAAAGCACAAAACAACCTTGGCAACGCTTTTTTGAAAAAGGGAAGCATGAGCGAAGCGATCGCCCATTTTCAGATGGCGCTGCAACTCGAACCAGCCGATCCAGGGATTCAAAATAATCTGGGCTGGCTCCTCGCCGCCAGTCCGGAGGCGTCGCTGCGCAACGGCAACAAGGCGGTCGAACTGGCCCGGCAGGCCAATGCACTGACCGGCGGGAAGAATCCGATCATTCTTCACACCCTCGCCGCCGCCTTGGCCGAAGCCGGGCGGCTTTCCGAAGCGATGGAAACGGCGCAACACGCCTTGCGCCTGGCCGAGGAGCAATCCAACACCAGGCTGGCCGGGCAACTTCAATTGGAGATGAAACTCTACCAGGCAGGCAGCCCATTTCATCTCCCTGAACAAACACATTAACTACGAAATCTGCAAAATATGATCGACCAACAATCTCAGCTAAAAGTCCCCCGCTGCGCGGGCCGGGGGGATCAACGCTGGCGGGTGACGGGGCTTTGCCTTGTGCTGGCCGCAATCACCTTTGCCGTGTTCGGACAGACGGCGGGTTTCGGGTTCGTCACGTACGATGACAGTAAGTATGTGTATGGGAACCCGGTGGTCGCCCGCAGTCTGACATTCAAGGGGATTGTCTGGGCCTTCACCAGCATTTACGCCTCCAACTGGCACCCGCTGACTTGGCTTTCCCACATGCTGGACTGCCAGTTATACGGACTGCATCCCGGCGGACATCATCTCACCAGTGTCCTGCTCCACACCGCAACGGTCATCGCGCTCTTCCTGGTTCTGCTCCAGATGACAGGTGCCTTTTGGCGCAGCGCGTTTGTCTCGGCTGTCTTTGCCATCCATCCGTTGCGGGTGGAATCAGTCGCCTGGGTGGCCGAACGCAAGGACGTTCTGAGCGGGTTGTTCTTCATGTTGACCATCGGGGCTTATGTGCGCTATGCGCGCCGTCCGTGGTCGCTTGCCCGCTATGGGCTTGTCGTGCTTTTGCTTGCGATGGGTTTGATGTGCAAGCCGATGCTGGTTACGCTGCCTGTGGTGCTGTTGCTGCTGGATTATTGGCCCTTGCAACGGGTGGAACCCCAAAAGCTTTCGAGGTTGGTGCTGGAAAAGCTGCCCTTGCTGGCGCTCTCCGCCGCCTCTTGCGTGACAACACTTTTGGCCCAAAGCGGAGCCATTCAATCGGCTGTGTCATTTTCGCTGCCGTACCGCTTGGGGAACGCGCTGGCGGCCTGCATGGTTTATTTTGGCCAGATGCTCTGGCCGGCGGGACTGGCGGCGCTTTATCCCTTTCCGCACAGCGGCGCGCCACCGTGGGAAGTGGCGCTGGCCGGAATACTGCTGGCCAGCCTTTCCGCGTTCACATGGAGTGAGCGGCAGAGGCGGCCGTGGTTGCTGATCGGCTGGCTTTGGTATTTGGTGATGCTGCTGCCGGTGGTGGGAATCATTCAGGTGGGATCACAGGCCCATGCCGATCGATACACCTACCTGCCGCAAATCGGGATTTATGTGGCGCTGACGTGGTTGGTGGCAGAGTGGCGGGTGAACCATGCGGCCCTTGGGGGTCTCATGGCCGGCGTGCTCGCCGTGTTGATGGTCTGCGCCTGGAAGCAGACAACGTATTGGCAAAACAACGAAACCTTGTGGACCCGCGCGCTTGCCTGCACGACGGGCAACTACGTTGCCCACATGGAACTCGGAGCCGCTCTTTTGCAAAAGGGAAAAGTGGACGAAGCGATCTCCCATTACCATGAGGCGCTGCAAATCAAGCCCGATGAAGCGGAAATGCACTACAACCTCGGTAACGCTCTTCTGCAAAAGGGAAGAGTGGACGACGCGATGACCCAATACCAAGTGGCGCTGGAAATCAAACCCAACTACTCGGCTGCCCATGTCAATCTCGGCAACGTTCTTCAGCAAAAGCGAAGAGTGGACGAAGCGATCACCCAATACCAAGAGGCGCTCCAAATCGACCCTGACAATGGCGACGCCCAAAACAATCTCGGCAATGTTCTTCTGCAAAAGGGCAAAGTGGGCGAAGCGATCCCCCATTTCCAAAAGGCGCTGCAACTCGAACCAGCCGATCCAGGGATTCAAAATAATCTGGCTTGGCTCCTCGCCGCCAGTCCGGAGGCGTCGCTGCGCAACGGCAACAAGGCGGTCGAACTGGCCCGGCAGGCCAATGCATTGACCGGCGGGAAGAATCCGATCATTCTCCACACCCTCGCCGCCGCCTTCGCCGAAGCCGGGCGGTTTCCCGAAGCGGTGGAAACGGCGCAACGCGCCTTGCGCCTGGCCGAAGCGCAATCCAACACCAGGCTGGCCGGGCAACTTCAATCTGAAATGAAATTTTACCAGGCAGGCAGCCCATTTCATCTCCCTGAACAAACACATTAACCACTGAAGCAAATTGGGAAGTAAGAATTAATTAAGAAACATGAAGTACAGCCAACAGTCGAGGCGGGACGCCATTTTTGACTTCTTCCTTCTGCCTTTCCCCGCTCTTCGAGGTCATTTTCGAGGATGCCGACTTGTTGGTCATCAATAAGCCCGCCGGCTTGGTCTGTCATCCAACCAAGGGCGACGAGTGGTCGAGCTTGATCGGCCGGACCCGCCTTTATCTGGGCGCGGAGAGGCCGGCGCACTTGATCAACCGGCTCGACCGCGAAACGAGCGGCGTGGTTCTTGCTGCCAAAAGCCCGTTGGCCGCCGGGCAATTGGGCAAACTTTGGGAAAGCCGCGCCGTCGAAAAGGTATATCTGGCCATTGTCCACGGCTCGGTGCGGAAGGATGCGGGATGCATCGATTTGCCGCTGGGCAAGGACGAAGGCAGCCAGGTCGCCGTGAAACATTGCGTTCGCCGCGATGGCGCCGGCGCCTTGACGGAGTTCCGGGTGGAACGGCGCTTTCGCCGCGCGGAGGGGGAGTTTACCCTTCTGCGGGTGTGTCCAAAAACGGGACGGAAACATCAAATCCGCATTCATCTGGCCGCAGTGGGCCATCCGGTGGTCGGCGACAAGCTTTACGGCGGGGATGAAGATTTGTATCTGGCGCTGGCGCAAAACCGATTGACCAAAAGGCAGCGGCGGAAGCTGATACTGACGAATCACGCCTTGCATGCCCATTCGATCCGCCTGGAGTGGCGCGGGGAGGAGAAAGTGTTTCAAGCGCCGCCGGACGATGATTTCACGCGCTTTTCCGGCGATCCACAATGGACCCCGGCCAACGGACCATGTCACGGCGGCGCGGGTTTTGAGCCATGAACCCCAATTTTCCATTGAGATTTCCAAAAAAAACACCGCCGAAGCCGTCATTTTGGCCGTCCTCCCGACGCCATTTGAGTTGCAAGTTGTTGATGTTGAGTCTATTATGAATTAATTGATTGAGCGGCAAAAAAGATGCAAAAAAGTTGAAAAAAACCCTTTACATTCGTCCTGAAAAAGGCCAATATATTCCCAGATGCTTACCAAAAGCACAGTCGAAAAAAAGATGGAAAAAACCATTGACAGGCTTTTTGTCATCTGCGATAGTAATACACACACGGACACACACGGAAACAACAAATAAAAAAAGATAAAATTATGAGAACAAAAACACTAGCCCTATCCGCGCTGATCGGCATGCTCGGCAGCGCAGCAGTCATGGCGCAGCAAAATGTATATTCAATCAACGCCGTCGGTTACATCAACCTGAGCCTGGCCCCAGGCTTCAACATGATCGCTGTCCAGTTGGTGACCAGCCCGACGAACACAGTCGTCAATCTGTTCCCAAATCCTGCCGATCCAATTACCGGCAATGGGCCTTATGACAACTGCGAAATTTTTAAGTTTAATCCCGTTGACGGAAGGTATGATAATTCTGATAACGGCGACGCCGCAGGCGGCATGGGCACTACCGGTTGGGACGGCGGTGGCACGATAACCATCAATCCCGGTGAAGCCGTCTGGTTTGACAATGGCACTGGTGGGACTCTGTCTGTTACCGTCGTCGGAAGCGTTCCCCAGGGAACCAACAGTATTACCATATATCCAGGATTTAACATGCTGGCTTCGCCAGTGCCGTTTTCCGGCGACTTGGTGCAAAGCATGCAATTCACGAATTATGTGAACTTTAATGATCAAGGGAGCCAAGCCTTTGTTTGGGAGAATCCGGATCCTGCGCTTGGACACCCGGCCTATAATTCATACTCTGTTGACCTGCAGGGCGGCAATGAAGGTGTCTCTGGCACTAATGTGTATGTAACTCCTAGTGGTCCGAATGCGGGCACACCATCATGGGACGGCGCGGAGCCTGCACTTAATGTCGGCCAGGGTTTCTGGTACGAAAGCGAAGTCAGTCCGGCGAATACTACTTGGACGTACACGCAAGTTTTCTCAATCAATCCATAATAACAAACTGATCCAACTAAAAATTCAACAAACACACTCAATATGAAAAAAACATTAATTATAGGGGCCTTGGTAGTGGCGGGGTCGTTCAGCGCGTATTCCCAAGGAACCGTGGCATTCCTTGATCGTAAAACTGACATGACGATACACATCTTCGCGCCACAGCTCGCTAATCCAGCCGTGGAGATAGTCGGCAACCAGGGCGGTGGGATAGGCACCACTAGTGGCGGCGTTGCAACCGATATATACGATAACAATGGGACTGATCCTGGTATCGGTGTTTCCGGGCTGAATTACGGCGGCTCCACCGTCTATACTGGCGGCGCGATCGGGAACACAGCCGCGGCAAATCCAACGCCGGCAGGATCGTACCACTACAACAACGGTGCCGATTACACCGTTGAACTTTATGCGGGTGTCGGCGCTAGCCTGACGCTGGCTCAGTTGTTGCCGGTTTCTCAATATACCGGCACGATATACACGTCGGGCACCATCGGCGGGGCTTTCCAGAACGTAACTGTCTCCAGCGATCCTGGCATCGCCAGCACCGGTGTCAACCCGACTACCGTGGTCACAGTTGCATTGTATGCCTGGTATAATGGCGGCACAGGCATGACCCTTGCACAGGCTCAAGGGGCTCTTGATCCGTGGGGCGTATCTCCGTTGGATCAAATCACTGCTCTCGGTAATACGACAACACCAACCGGGGCGAATACCCCTCCTGACTTGGAAGGTCTCCAGAGCTTCAGCTTGCAGGTTAGTCCTGAACCGAGCACCATTGCTCTTGGCGTGATAGGCGCGTCAGCGTTCCTGTTCCGCCGTCGCAAATAAGCAGACTGCTCTTTAATCTCACGGAGCCGCCCACAGGGCGGCTCCTTTTTTTATGCCCATTGACAACCGCCAGAAAGCAAAAGCGCTTCTGGCCTGCTTGGTCTTGGGGCTGGGAACGATGCTTCTGTATGGGCCGGTGACAGACTTCGATTTTATCAGTTTGGATGACACAGCTTATGTCGTAAACAACTTCCACATCAACGGCGGCTTGAACTGGCACGAACTCCCGTGGTGCTTCCAGGCAGGCCACGCGGGCAATTGGCACCCATTGACGTGGATTTCCCATGCGTTGGACTGCCAGTTTTTTGGCCTGCGCCCGGGAGGGCACCACGCGACGAATGTGGCCATCCACACGGCGAACTCCGTGCTGCTTTTCCTGATCTTGCGGCGCATGACTGGAGCCTTCTGGCGAAGTTTCGTTGTGGCAGCGCTTTTTGCCTGGCATCCGCTCCATGTCGAGTCGGTGGCCTGGATTGCCGAACGCAAAGATGTTTTGTGTGCTCTGTTCTGGATGCTGACACTTTGGGCCTACCTCAATTACGCCGTGAAAAGGGGCGTCGGAAGATATTCTTTGGTCTTGTTGCTTTTTGCTCTTGGATTAATGGCAAAACCAATGCTGGTAACGCTGCCCTTTGTGTTGTTGCTGCTGGACTGGTGGCCGCTAAACCGTCTGCGGCTGAATCCTGGCGGCTTTTCCAGGAGCGCGACCGTCCCGGTCGCATCCGTCGGTGTCCCGCCGACGGAGTTTGTGACGCATGTTGCTAATGATTCGGGTCTGAATGCCGCAACAGAGGCAAAGACTGGCCCTGCACGAGCGGAGTTATTCGTCTCTCTGATTGTCGAAAAAATACCATTCTTCCTTTTGGCGGTTGCCTGTTGCGTCCTGACCATTGTCGCCCAGCATCGCAGCGAGGCCATGGCATCGCTATCCGATCTGCCGTTTAAGGATCGGCTGATGAATGCGGTGGTGTCTTATCTCCGCTATTTGGAAAAGATCGTCTGGCCTGCTGACCTTTCGATATTGTACCCGTTCACGGTTGCATGGCCGAGGTGGGAAATCGTGCTGGCAGTGGTGACGCTGGCTGCCATCACTGCCCTGTTTGCCTGGAGGCGGGCGGCCGGGCCGTATCTGCTTGTGGGCTGGCTTTGGTTTCTTGGCACTTTGATCCCCGTAATTGGTCTGGTGCAAGTCGGAGCCCAGGCAATGGCGGATCGGTATGCCTATATTCCTTCGATTGGCATTTTCCTGGCATTGTGTTGGGGCGCGTATGACCTGGTCAAAGATCTGCCCCATCACCGGGGATTCCTTTTGGTGGTCAGCATCGCCATTTTGACAGCTTGCGTTCTCGTCTCATCCAGACAAATTCAATTCTGGAAGAACAGCGGGACCCTCTTCTCACATGCCATCGAGGTGACGCGGGACAATTTCGTTGCCCGAGTCAACTACGCCGATTATCTGGGGGCCGCACACCAATTGGCGTCCGCGCGACAACAGGCGGAAGAGGCGGTGCGCATAGAACCCAATGACGCAACCACCCACAGCGCTTTGGGCCGGGTTCTGGTTCTGGAAGGAAAACCGGATCAAGCTGTGGTTGAACTGCGCAGGGCGAATTCTCTTCACTTTGTGCCGTCGGACGCGGTCCAACTGGCGATGGCGCTTGCGCTGCAAGGCCGGACAAAGGATGCCATTGCCGAATACAGGACAATTCTCGGCTCGAATCCGGACCTGCCGGATGCGCTCAATAATCTGGCGTGGATTCTGGCGGCTTCTCCTCATTCCGGGTTTCGAAACGGGCCGGAAGCCGTCCAACTGGCCAGTCGAGCGTGCGCCTTGACCCATAACAGCCTGCCGTTGATGATCGGAACCCTGGCCGCAGCCTATGCGGAAGCGGGGCGGTTTGACGATGCTGCCATTGCCGCGCAGAAGGCGCATGATTTGGCTGTGGCCCAGGGAAAAAGCGACGTGGCCGCGAGAAATCTTGAGTTGCTGCAACTTTATCGTTCCCATCGCGCCTACACTGAAGAGAAGTAAGAAGTAAGAAGTAAGAAACATGAAAAGCAACCAACAGCCGAACCGCGAAGGTCTTTGCAAACTTCTTAATTCTGCCTTCTTAATTCTTACTTTCCCGGATTCTTCCTTCTGCCTTTTTGGGTGGCGATTTCCGGCTCCTAATCTTAATCTTAATCCTAATCCTAATCTTAATCCGAATGAATCGCTGTTTCGACCATGAAAAATCAGGAGATTAAGATTGGGACCGGCAAGGAACAGCGCCGGAGCGTGTTGGTTTGCCTGATCTTGGCCCTGGGCGCCATCCTGCTTTATTGGCCGGCCACCTCGTTTGATTTCATCTACTTCGATGATCCGCTGTATGTCGTCACGAATCTCCACCTGAACAGCGGTCTGAGCTGGCGCGGGCTGGGCTGGTGCTTCCAGGCGGGCTATGCCGCCAATTGGCATCCGCTCACCTGGATGTCGCACATGCTGGACTGCCAGTGCTTCGGCCTCAAGCCAGGCGGCCCTCACGCCGTCAACCTGCTCTTGCACGCCGCCAACTCCGTGCTGCTCTTCCTCGTCTTGAAACGGATGACCAACGCGCTGTGGCGGAGCGCGATGGTGGCGGCGCTTTTTGCCTGGCATCCGTTGCATGTGGAATCGGTTGCCTGGATCGCGGAGCGCAAGGATGTCTTGAGCACGTTGTTCTGGATGCTGACCATCTGGGCCTACTGCAATTATGTCAGGAAGCGCGGGGTCTTGCGCTATTTCCTGGCGCTCTTGCTCTTCATTCTTGGACTGATGGCCAAACCGATGGTCGTGACGCTGCCCTTCGTTTTGTTGTTGTTGGATTGGTGGCCGCTGGGGCGCTTTCAATCCAAACCCGCCCCTCCCAAGCCGGCGGACGATGCCATAAAATCATATCGGCTTATCCTGTTGGAAAAGCTGCCGTTTTTGCTTTTAGCCGCCGGATCCTGCGTTCTGACTCTTGTCGCCCAACATCGCGGGGGAGCCATTTCCTCGTTTGGCCATGTTCCAATGATGGTGCGATTGGTGAATTCGGCACTGGACTATTTGCGCTATGCCGAAAAAATGTTTTGGCCGGCGGATTTGAGCATCATTTATCCGCTCGTCGCAAAATGGCAGTCGCGGGAACTGGCCGCCGCCGCGATGTTCCTTATTGCCGTCTCGGCCGGCGCAATGCTCTTCTTGAAAACCCGGCCTTATTTGATGGTGGGATGGCTGTGGTATCTGGGAACCCTTGTGCCCGTTATCGGGTTGGTGCAGGTGGGATCACAAGTAATGGCAGACCGGTACACTTACATACCTTCCATCGGCCTTTTTATCATGGTCTGCTGGGGGGCCTGCGATTTCATCCGCAAATGGCGTTATCATCAGATAGTCCTGGGTTTCGCGGCCATTACGACGCTGGCCGCCTGCGCCCGGGTGACAGAAAAGCAGCTTGGATATTGGAAGGACAGCGGGGCGCTGTACCGCCACGCCCTGGCGGTCAATCCGAACAATTACCTCGTCCACACTTACTACGGGGCCTACCTGCGTGAACAGCACCAGTTGGAACAGGCGCGCATGGAATGTGAAAAGGCGGTTCAGCTCAACCCGGCGTACGCGTTGGGCCATGCTTTTTTATCAGGTGTGCTGCTCTTGGAAGGCAAAAAGTCCGAGGCGGTCTCCGAAGTCCGCACCGCGTTGATGTATGAGCCAGACCTGCGCGTCGCACGGGTCAATCTGGGCGACATCCTCCTTTCTGAGGATTTGTATGGCGAAGCGGCGGTGGAATATGGCAAGGCGCTGGAATACGAACCCGATGATTCCATATTGCGTTGTTCTTTGGGCCAGGTATTGGCCCGGCAGGAAAAGTTTGACGAAGCCCGGGCCGAGTTTGAAACAGCGTTGCGCCTGAACCCCGCATACACCGACGCCCATTATGAATTGGCCCTCGCGCTTTCCATGCAACAGAAGACCGCGGCAGCCATCGCCGAGTATCGCGCGGCGTTGAAGCTTCAGCCTAATTTTTCGGATGCCCTGAACAATTTGGCCTGGATTCTGGCGGCCAATCCGAACCCGCAATTGCGCAACGGTCCGGAGGCGGTGCAGTTGGCGGAGCGGGCCTGCGTCCTGACGCACAACAATCAAGCCATCAAAGTTGGAACTCTGGCGGCGGCCTACGCCGAAGCGGGACGGTTTGATGATGCAGTCACTACCGCGCAGAAGGCGCATGATTTGGCTGTCGCCCAGGGAAAAAATGATGTGGCCGCGAGAAATCTCGAGTTGCTGCCACTTTATCGTTCCCATCGGGCCTATCACGAAGGACAGTGAATCCTGGCCCAGGAATCACGGGGGAGCAGGAGGCAATTGATAGACACGACCAGATGACCAAGGGCTGGGCGGCTGACTGCCGGTAGTTGACCCAGGCATGGGCGGCCCGGACCCGTTGCCTCCGTTCACCATTGACGCCAGTGACGGGGGCAGCGGCGGACTATTCGCGGGATCCTTTGTATATTCGGAGAGCAAGCCTATTGCCTGCTGCTCCGGACTAGCTGGTGGTGCTGTTAAAGCATTCACCGTTTGGGCCTGGGTTTGCGTTCCCGAAGACAGAGTAGTTGCCAATTGCGTCCCCGCTGTGTTGACGCTGGCCCCGCCGGAAACCGATACTCCTCCTCCGAAAGATGTGGAGCTAACACCGCCGCCGCCAAAACCGCTGCCACCGCCACCGCTAAAACTGCTGCCACCGCCGCCGCCAACCGTTACTCCAGCAGATCCTCCGAAGGATATGGAATTGCCGCCGCCGACAGCCGTGGCACCACCACCGGAAACCGATACACCACCACCACCTCCTCCTCCGAAGGATATGGAATTGCCACCGCCGATAGTCGTTACGCCGCCGCCGCCGCCGCCGCCGACCGTTACTCCACCGTAGGGCGAGGAACTTCGGCCTCCTCCCACCACAATGGCGGATGAATCGCCGGGAGCTGCCGCCGCTGCGGCAGGCGCTGGCGCTGGCGGCCCGCCACGCAGCACCGCTGGTGCGGGCGCCGTGCCGCCGCCGGCAGCTTTGCCCCCCGCCGACGCCAGACTATTGCTGAACACCGACAGTGTCATCGCCGTGCCGGAAACAAGGACATCAACCTCCTGCTGGTCAGGATGAATTCCAACCAATTCCAAAACATCGTCCTTTTCGCCGGGCGCCAATTTGAAATAAGTGGTCTGGCTCTTCGCATCTTTGGGCGGTATCGAGAACAGGACTCGGACATCATCCCCGACCCTTACAATGCCATTCAGATAAACCTTTGGCAGGTCCACAGGTTTTTTCTCGGCAGAAGGGGGCGGAGGTGGCGGATTCAGCCGAAATACGTTTCTATCAATGATAATCGCGTAGGGATTGGAATTATCGCCGGTCCCATCCGAAGTGCTTGATGGATTGGCTGTTGCAGCAAAATGGACATTCGGCGCAACGCCACCCGTGAGCGCCCGCAACGGAGTTGCCAGGGCCATCACGCCGCCGATCACACAGACCGATGTCCATCTCAAATTCACCATCACAACATAGCTGCAAACAGGAAAAACACCAGCCAAATCTTAAAGTTTCGCGCCGCCAATATTGACACTTCGCCCGCTTGCCCATACCCTTTCCCGGTCAGAATGGCGCGTTCGTCTATCAGTTAGGACACGGCCCTCTCAAGGCTGAAAGACGGGTGCGATTCCCGTACGCGCTACCATCCTGTTCGAAATCATTGGGCATGGCTGCCGGTTTTGTCCGCCCTTTCCTTTTGGCGAAGGGCGATTCCAAGGTTGTATTTGGCCTCCGCGTAGTTGGGCTTGATTTCCAGCGCCACATGGTATTCGGAGATCGCTTCGTCCGCTTTTCCCTTTGCGAGAAGAGCGTTGGCAAGGTCGTTGTGGGCTTCCGCGTAGCCGGAGTCGATTTCCAGCGCCTTTTGGTACTCGGAGATCGCTTCGTCCACTCTTCCCTTTTGGACAAGAGCGTTGCCGAGGTTGATGTGGGTTTCCTTGTAGAAGGGATTGAGTTGCAGCGCCTTTTGGCAATGGGCTATCACTTCGTCCACTCTGCCTTTTGGGAGAAGAACCAAGCCGAGGTTGCTGTGGGCATCCGCGCAGTCGGGGTTGATTTGCACCGCCTTTTCGAAACAAGTGATCGCTTCGTCCACCCGTCCCTGTTGGTTAAGAGCGAGGCCAAGGCCGTTGTAGGCCTCGTCGTTATTTGTGGTGCAGGCGAGCGTGTGGGTCCACAAGGTCTCGCCGCTTTCCCAATACGTGGTTTGTTTCCAGGCGCAGACTATAAGCACGGCGAGCACAGCGGCCATCAGGCCCCCGAAGGCCGCACGGCCCGCGTGCCATTTCGCGCCCCACTCCGCCGCCAGCCACGTCGCCGCCACGTAAATCCCGATCTGCGGCAGGTAGGTGTATCGATCGGCATGGGCCTGTGCGCCCACCTTAATGATTCCCACCACCGGCAGCAGCATCACCAAATACCAAAGCCATCCAATCAGCATCCACGGGCGCGTCCGCCGTTGCCGGAAAGCGACCGCTGAAAGGCCGGCCAGCAACATCCCGGCCAGGACTACTTCCCATGGCGGAAGGCCATTGTGTGGATAGGGATAAAACACGGCCAGTCCCTCCGGATAAACCATCTGGCCAAGATAAACCATGCAGGTCACCAGCGCGTTGCCGAAGCGCAGCGGCATCGAATATGACTCGTTCGATTGCATGACGCTGCTTTGCGCCAAGAGCGTGACGACGCAGGCGGCGGCGGAAAGAGCCAGCAAGGGCAGCTTTTCAAAAACCACGCGCCTTGAAACCAGCCGGCCCGCCAGTCGCAGGCTCGGTTCCTTCGCTTGCCACCTGTTGAGCGGCCAGCAGTCCAGCAGCAGCAGCACCAAGGGCAGCGTGACCAGCATCGGCTTGCACATCAAACCCATCGCAAATAAAAGCACCACAAGCCCGTAGCGGATCAGCGACCACGGACGGCGCGCATAGCGAACATAAGCGCCGATGGTCAGCATAAAGAACAGCCCGCTGAGCACGTCTTTGCGCTCGGCCACCCACGCCACCGATTCCACCCGCAGCGGATGGATGGCAAAGACGGCCGCCACAAAGGCACTGCGCCAAATAGCGCCGGTCATCTGGCGCAACACCAGGAAGAGCGCGATCACCGTTGCGGCGTGGAGGAGAACATTGATCAGATGGTGTCCGCCAGGATGCAACCCGTATAGCTGGCAGTCCAGCATGTGGGAAAGCCAGGTCAGCGGATGCCAGTTGTTGGCGTGAGCGCCGGTGAACGCCCAGACGATCCCCTTGAGCGTCAGACCTTGGGCGACCATTGGATTATCAAACACATATTCATTGTCGTCGTAGAAAACGAACTCGTGATGCACCGTCTGGCCGAAAACGGCAAAGGTGATGGCTGCCAGCACAAGGCATAGCCCTGGTGCCTGCCAGCGTTGATCCCGGCGGGCGGCGGATTTGAGCGGGGGTTCTTGGCGGATCATATTTTGCCGGTTCGCGCCGATCGCTGCTGATGATGACGTGGCAGATCACGCCTGGAAATATCGATTCTCAACTTTCGGTCCACCGGAAAATCCTACGACACAAGCGCAGAAGTCGTCAATTCGCCGGAAAATTATTTCAAATTATTTCAAATCACAGTTGAAAGGCCGGTTGAATTCTGGCATCAGTGCTTTTCTTTATGCGACTGACCGTTAGTTTTCGGGAATGTTTATGCGTGGCCCTGGCAGTTGCGAGTCTGCCAAATACGGCGCCCGGCGCCACAAATGACACTGCCAATGTGGCCACCCAGTGCCATTGCGCCGGCATCCCACAGTTGAAGGGCAACACAAACCTTGTGGCGCTGAATAAGATTCTCGCCCTGCCTACGACAGTGGCGTTTCGGAAATTGTTCTTGCAAAGAGTCTGCAGAATGCTGGCCGAGGGCCTGAACCTTGGAACCAACGCGTCGGCAGCCTCTTTGGTTGAACCTTTGTTGAGCGATGTTCTGGAAACGGAATCGTTGGGCAGTTTTGGCGGTTCCGCGGCCAGCCCCCTCAGTTTTGTCCTGGCGCTTCGGTTGGACGCAAAAGAAGCGCAATTGTGGCAGGATAATCTCGCCAAAGCGCTCGGCGGCGCCGGCGAAAAATTTGCGGTGGAAGAATTCAATGGCTGGCGCTGGAATAAAGGCGCGTCGAATTCATTGTGGATTGTGCCTGCGCGCGGTTGGTTGCTGGCGGGCCGCGGCGATGAGTTTTTGCCATTGCAGGTAGAATATCTTCAGCAGGTGAAGCGGCAGGGGCGGCCCGCCCCGCCCTTGCAGGACAACTGGTTGGAAGCGGAAATGGATTGGGCGCGCCTGGCCGCCTGGTTGCCGGACTGGTCGCGGCTGTTGAAACCGGCGCGCATCAAGATCAGCGTAACAGCCGAAACAAACCATTTGCGCACAACGGCCCGGGTGATTTATCCGGAAGCAATGCCATGGAAATCCGACTCGTGGCAAATACCGACGGAGCTTGTCCGAAGCCCTCTCATCAGTTTTACTGCCGGGCAAAACATCGCGGCATTTCTAAATCTGAATCCGCTTTTCTCCCGGATTGGCGGCAGTTTGTTAACCAATCAATTCTACGCCTGGGCGCTGGGCGAAATGCCTCTTCAGAGTTATATGGCCTGGCCTGTCGCGGACGCCGACAAAGCTTTGGAAGAGTGGTCAACGGAAGCGCCGCCAGCCTTTAATGCCGACTTGGAACAATTCAACGGCTCTGAACTGGTCTGGCAGGCGGATCTGAGAAGACTTTATTTGTCGAAATTGGGGATGGTGGCGCCCGACTTGACGGCTGCGCTGGATCATGGCCGGCAATTCTTGCTGTCAACATTGTTTCCGCTCTTGCCCAACAACCCGCCCGCCCCGGACGAATTGTTAAAACAAATCAACGGGCGCACCAACCTGGTTTATTATGATTGGGAAATCACCGGGCCTCGATTGCAAGAATGGCGGCTCCTGGGCCGCATACTGTTAACTCGACGGGGTGTGAAAACGCATGACATGGCGGTCGCAAGGGGGATTGAAGACAGGTGGATGGGCGGATTGCGCCCCTTGGTTGGCAACACCGTCACCGAGATAACGCGCGTCGCGCCCAACGAACTGTCCGTGGTTCGTAATTCGCCGGTTGGTTTTACCGGGATCGAGATATTTTTGCTTTCGGATTGGCTGAGCACCGCCGGTTCCGCGCCGGTTGACTCTCAATCACCGGCGCCTGAAACCAGGGGTTCTGTGCCGCTTCCGCCGTAGTGGGGTCCCGGTTTTTGAATATCAATATGAACACTTGCAGATTAACCCCGGGGAAACCTTCTTGAACTTTGAATCTTAAACCTTAAACTTGCCTTCCATGCAGTTCCAAATCATTTTCAATCCGATTAGCGCGGCGGAGCTGGCCAGGATGCCGCGCGAACTGCAGCTTCACATCCTCGGAGAATTTCGCGGCTTGCCCCAGGAAGTTCTCAAAAGCGATTTGCTCCATTTCGGCAAATTGGAGCGCGCGGGCAAAACCCTGCATCGCTTTCGCCTGGGCGATTACCGCGTCTATTTCGAGCGGCATGAATTGGGCGTTGTCGTCCATCGCATACTCAGCCGCAACACGCTCAAGGATTTTCTCTTTCGCTCCAGCCTGCCGACCGGGGAGGACGAAGCCTTGCAGGAGAATCCGAAGTTCTGGGAATTGATCGAATCAGCCCGGCTGGATTCCTCGAAATAACGTCCAGAATTGGCTTTCCCCAAGGCTGGAAATACGCAAGACTGCTGCATTGTCAGAAATATAATCGCCCAACCAATTGCTCTTGAGCAAGATCTTTACATGTTCGGTGCTGTTACTGTCATGCGCGCTTGGCGCGTTGGCCGGGACGCCTGATTCGCTCCTGGTCAAGTGCGCTCCGGGTTGGCGCGCGGAAATCGTGGCGCAAGCCCCGGCCATTAGCGCTCCGTCGGTCGTTTGTTGCTCCCCGGATGGGCGGATTTTTATGGGGGAGGATCTGATGGATATGGGCAGTCCCACAGACAAGCCGGGGGATCGAATCGTCTGTATTTATCCCGATGGAAAGATCACGGTGTTCGCGACCAATCTTTACGCCGTCTTCGGCCTGCAATACATCGACGGCAAGGTGTATGTCCATCACACCCCGAAGTTCAGCGTCTTCGACGATGATCACGGCGTCGGCACCAACCGGGTGGATTTAATTGCCAGCGACAATCCTCATCCGTGGTTGCCCTCGTTCAACGATCATATCCCTTCCGGAATTCGCCTGGCCATGGATGGATATTTTTACATCAGCACGGGGGACAAGGGCATTCTTGGGGCGGTGGGAACGGACGGGCGGAAACTTGAAATGCGCGGCGGCATTTTTCGGATGCGCCCTGATGGCACGGGCCTGGAAGTGTATTGCACCGGGACGCGAAATCATCTGGAGGTCGCCATCAACTCTGAAGACGAGATGTTTACTCACGACAACACCGACGATGGAGGGGGTTGGTGGACGCGCGTGACCCACATGGTGGACGGCGGTTATTACGGGTATCCATTCGATTTCAAGCCGCAACGGCCTTATACCCTCTGGATGATGACCGATTACGGAGGTAATGGGGGCGCGCCGACAGGCTCGCTCTCATACAATGAAGATGCGCTGCCGCCGGAGTATCGGGGAAACCTTTTCCTTTGCGATTGGGCGGGCAACTGCGTCGAGCGGGTGACAATGAAACGATCGGGGAGCACCTACGAGTTTATAGCCCGCGTCAATCGTCGTTGCTGCCCGCTCACTGCGCAGGATCGTGACCAGGATTTTGTCGGATGGAATATGTTCTTCAAGCCAGTGGGCATCACCGTCACCCCGGATGGCATGGGCTTTTATGTTACCGATTGGGCATTGTCCGGCTGGAAAACCAGCCAGGTTCTTGGACGGCTCTATAAGGTGACCTACACCGGCAAGTCTCTGGCCGCGCCCAAACCAGATTGGTACGTTCCGGCGGCCACCGGCCAGAAATTCAAGGCCTCGACCAAGGAATTGGTTCAGGCCTTGTCGCATCCTTCGCAGAGCGTGCGATTGGTCGCGCAACGGCGCTTGGCCGACCGCCGCAAGGAAGGCGAGCGAAAACTGGCTTCTCTTGTCAAAAACACCAAAGCGCCGCCCTGCGCCCGATGGTCGGCCATCTGGACCCTGGATGCGATCGATGGCGGAAAAAAGAAGCATAAAGCGATTCTCTCCGCCTTGAAAGACAAGGATGCAACGGTGCAGGCGCAGGCGGCGCGGGAGCTTGGCACGCGCCAGGCCAAAGACGCCGTCCGCCCGTTGATCGCGATGCTCGACAGCACCAATGCGGCGTTGCGTTTCCGCGCCGCGACCGCTTTGGGGCGCATTGGAGATAGTAATGCCATAGGGCCCCTAAAACAGGCCCTGGTGCAAAAGGATCTTTTCGCGCGTTACGCCGCCTTTAAGGCCCTCAACCGCATTGGCCTCACAAATGCCAAAGCCTGGCCGCAAATTGTCGAAGGTTTCGCCAGCGTCAAGCCGGAGATTCGCGAAGGCGTTTTCTTTGCCACACGCGAAACCTACGACGTCGGGCTGGTCAAGGCCTTGGGGGCTTTCCTGTCCACGCAAAACATCGCGACGGAACCGCGCACCAATGTTTTGAATCTTTTATCCAGCCTTTATCTAAAGGTGCCGCCGTGGAACGGCGATTGGTGGAACACCATGCCAGTCATGGGCCCGCCCCCGGCCAAAACTCGCAACTGGGAGGGATCCCCTGTCGTCGCCGCCGCGATGCGCAACGCCCTTCAGGACTCGCAACCCGCCATTCGCCTGATCGCTTTCGACTGGGTGCGCTCTTCACATGACACAAATGCCGCCGGCCTGCTGCGGACTATGTTTGAACACGAAACCGATGTCGCGATGCGCGCCAGCATTCTGCGCGCGCTGCCCGCCGGGAACGACCCGGACAGCCGGGCGTTGATTGGACCCATTCTAAAGAACCCTCAAACGCCGATTCCCCTGCTCGAAGCCGCGATTGAAGCCGCGCGAAAGATGGGCGGCAATGAATGGAACGACGATTTGATTCGATTGTCGGAAAATCCGATCAATGACCGGATTCTGGTGGAATTGTTTCAATTTTTCGGCAAAAACAAACTGTCTCAGACCGCGCCATTGCTGGGCAACAACCTTGCCAGCTCCAATCCCGCCGTTCGACAAGGCGCTATCGCGGCTCTGACTCAAATCGGCGGTGAGGCGGCCATCGCACAGTTTATGCGGGGGCTGGAGGACCCGTCTGTGGATACCCGCCGGCAGTCGATCGAAGCTCTTGGCACGTTGCGGGCCAAGCCCGCTGTGCCGCAATTGATCAAACTCAGCGCCGACAGCCAATTATCCGCGTCCGCCATCCAGGCGTTGACACGAATGCCGGATCTGGCCGCTCTGGATGTTTATTTGGACGGGCTGGCTTCGAAAAATGCAACGCTTCGATCCCAATGCAGAACGGCTGTGACTGGCCTGCGCGATGCGGCTTTGCCACGGATCGAGGCGAAACTGGCCTCCACCAATGGATTGCCGGACGACACCGTTGCCAGCCTGAGACAAATCTATCAAACCAGCGCCGCCGCGAAAAAAGGCCTCTTGTTCAAGGTCAAAGTCAGGCCGGTGCCGGAATACCAATCCTTCGCCCTCGCTCATCCGGGCAACCCCCGGCGCGGACAGAAAATATTTTCGGATGTCAATGGCGTCAACTGCGTCCGCTGCCATACCATCAGTGGGCAGGGTGGGCATATCGGGCCGGACCTGACCGGCATTGGCACAAGACAAAACCGCCTTTATATCATCGAGTCGGTGCTGTATCCATCCAAAGTCATTTTGGACGGCTACCAACAGGTGTTTTTCTACATGACAGACGACGAGGACTTCGCCGGGATCGTCCGCTCGGAAACGACCGACACGGTCATGTTGATAGACAGCCTGGGGGTGACGAATTTCCTGGAAAAGTCCAGGATCAAGAATCGGAAAATCAGCCAGATATCCCTCATGCCTGAGGGCCTGCAAACGGGCCTTTCCCTGGAGGAATTCTCGGACCTGATCGCTTTCGTCGAAAAATCAGGGCCTGGAACACCGCCGGGAAAACCGACAGAAATGGCCGCCCTGCCGCCGATCTCCCGGCTGCCGGAGCCAACCCGGCCTCGGATGCAACCGGCGCCGTCCAATCCCATGGCTTTTCTGGATTTGCCGCCTTTGCCGCTGGCAACGCCCGCGGCGCCGGAAGCGGCCGCAGTGCCTGCAACACCCATGCCGCCTCCGAAGCTCATGGCGCCTGTGGCGCCTGTAATCCATGCGGCGCGTCCGCCGTCTGGACGGCGGGCAACTCATGTAGCCGATCTGCCGCCTGCGCCGCCGGGTTTCCCGCCGCCGCCGCCCGCGCCCCCGCAATAGCGCTCAGTTTTTTGACCCGATGCCGGCGGCCAGAATGTCATCACACGCCGATGTCTTCGTTCCAAAGTTCCGGCTTGGCTTTGATGAAATCTCGCATGAGTTGAATGCACACCGGGTCTTGCAGCACTTCCACTTTCACGCCTTGCGAACGGACGTATTCTTCCGGCCCTTGAAAAGTTTGATTTTCGCCCACAACGATGTGCGGAATCTTGTAAAGCAACGCTGCGCCGCTGCACATCGGGCACGGGGAAAGCGTGGAATACAAAATGCAACGCCGATAAACCGCAGCCTTCAGCCGGCCGGCATTTTCCAGACAATTCATTTCTGCATGATGAATGACGCTGCCCTTTTGCACGCGCTGGTTGTGGCCGCGGCCAATGATTTTTCCGTCGCAGACCAAAACCGAGCCAATGGGAATTCCGCCCGCGGCAAGTCCCTTTTTTGCCTCTTCGACGGCAGCTTGCAGGAATGGATCCATAAGTTTCAGGGGTTCATAATCTCTTGGTAGGTTTCCGGGCGGCGGTCCCGATAGAACTGCCAGACGTCGCGCACTTCCTGGATTTTGTCCAAATCCAGGTCGGCCACGACCAGTTCGTCCTTGTCGCGGCTGCCGACGGCGAGCATCTGGCCGCGGGGATCGCAGAAATAGGATTGACCATAAAACTCGCCGATGGACCACGGTTTTTCCACGCCGACACGGTTGACGGCCCCGATGAAATACTGGTTGGCCACGGCGTGGGCGGGTTGTTCGAGGCGCCAGAGATATTCGCTCAACCCCGCGACCGTGGCCGAGGGGTTGAAGACGATTTCAGCGCCGTTCAAACCCAGGCAGCGGGCCCCTTCGGGATAATGACGATCGTAACAAATATAAATGCCGATCTTGCCGGCGGCCGTCTGGAAAACCGGATAACCCAGGTTGCCCGGCCGGAAATAGAACTTTTCCCAAAACCCCGGGGCGCAGTGCGGGATGTGGCTCTTGCGATATTTGCCCAGGTATTTGCCGTCGGCGTCAATGACCGCGGCGGTGTTGTAATAGATGCCGGTGCCTTCGACCTCGTAAATCGGAACGACCAGCACCATGCCCAGCCGCCGGGCCGTTTCGCACATCAGTTGTGTGGTGGGGCCGCCGGGGATGGGTTCGGTGGTGGCATACCAATGCGTCTTTTGCTCGGCGCAGAAATATGGCCCGTAAAAAATCTCCTGCAGGCAAACGACCTGGCAGCCCTTTTTTGCGGCTTGCTCAAGGAAGCCAATGTGCTTCTCGACCATGGCTTTCTTGATGATGTCCAGAGGCGCGGTGCCTTCGTGGGTGCTGCTGGCTTGAATCAAGCCTCCGCGAACAATTCTTGGCATATTCGAGTGTTTGTTGTCCGGCTGCCGGAGTGCGTCAATCTCTCGCAGCAGCAAATTTTTATTCTGGCTTGACGCCGCCTGTTGCCATAGAATGCCGGAGTCTTTCGGAATTGGAAGTCAAATTTATGCCAACACTTGCCACAACAGTTGACGGACTCAAATTGAAGAATCCATTCATCATTGGCTCCGGTCCGCCGGGGACCAACCTCAATGTCATCGGCAGGGCCTTCAAGGAAGGATGGGGCGCCGTCATTGCCAAGACGGTCAGTCTCGATGCTTCCAAGGTCATCAATGTCTCGCCCCGCTATGCCAAATTGATGGCCGATGACGGCAAGGAGGTCATTGGTTGGGAAAACATCGAACTGATCAGCGACCGGCCTTTTAAAATCTGGGTCGAAGAATTCAAGAAGTGCAAGGATCTGTTTCCCGATGGCGTCTTGATTGCCTCCATCATGGAGGAATATCGCAAGGACGCCTGGATCGAAATCGTGGAACGATGCCAGGAGGCCGGGGTGGATGGTTTTGAGCTGAATTTTTCATGCCCGCACGGATTGCCGGAAAGAAAAATGGGCGCGGCCATGGGGCAGGATTGCGACATATTGCAGGAAGTGTGCGGTTGGGTCATGAGCGCGGCCAAAAAACCGGTTTGGGCCAAGATGACTCCGAACATCACCCGCATCGAGGACCCGAGCCGGGCGGCCTTGCGCGCCGGTTGCCAGGGAATCAGTGCCATTAACACGATTCGTTGTGTCATGGGCATCAACCTGGAAACGCTTCGCCCGGAACCTTCGGTCGAAGGTTACAGCACGCCGGGCGGTTACTCCTCCAAGGCCGTTCGCCCGATCGCCCTGCGCATGGTCATGGAAATTGCCCTGCTCATCCGCCAGGAATTTGCCGGCCGTTCCCTCTCCGGCATCGGCGGCATTGAAACCGGAGGCGACGCCGCCCAATTCATTTTGGCGGGCGCGGACACGGTCCAGGTTTGCACCGGTGTCATGAAATTCGGCTACGAATGCGTCAAGCCCATGTGCGGGGATTTGCTGGCCTTCATGGCCAGGCACAAATTTGAAACCCTGGCTGATTTCAAGGGCCAGAGCCTGCCTTATTTCACCACTCACGCGGACCTCGTCATCAGGCAAGCCGACCGCAAAGCCGCCCAGAAAGCCGCCATGGAAAAGAAAGTGGTCAGCGCCGACAGCGAATGGAGCGGAGATTCTTTTGTCCAGCAATCCGACGCGCTTTCAAAGGGCTGAGAATTTTGGGTCCGAACCTATATGCCAGCGAAACACTTGTTTTCATTAACACCCAACTTTAGTTGGGTGTGGAGACAGGGCAGGGAGCATCTCTCATTAACACCCAACTTCAGTTGGGTGTGGGGATATGGCCGGGAGCACCAACCGTTTTTAACGGTTTCCTGAAAGTCACGATGTCCATACACGCATACTCCCGCTGCTGGCTGCATCTGATTTGGGGCACGTTGAAACGCGAGCGGATGCTGTCGCCGGAAGCCGGCGCGCAGGTTTCAAGATTCCTGGACAATTACGCCTGTAAAAACGGCATTTACATGAAAATCAACTTTGTGAACGCCGATCACGTCCACGCGCTGATCGATTTGCCCACGGGGATCACAATTGAGCAAACCGTCAAGCTGTTCAAAGGCGCCTCTTCTCACTGGATTAATGAGCAAAACCTTGTCATTGGAAGATTTGCATGGGGACGCGGCTACGGTTCGTTTTCTGTGTCGCAATCTGACTTAAATCGCGTCTGTGCGTACATTGCCGGACAGGCGGAACATCATCGGATAAAGTCCTTCCACGAAGAATATCAACGATTTGTTGAAGTCTATGGGCTGGTCTGGCGCAACGAAGAAACCGTTGAAACGGTTTCCACAGCCATTCCGGCTCCGCAACCCCTCGTTAAAACGAGGGGTCAATAAGAACAATGTCAGCACAACACTTACTCCCATTAACACCCAACTTCAGTTGGGTGTTGAGCCACGGTCGGGATCTCTCATTAACACCCAACTTCAGTTGGGTGCCCAGACACGACCGGGAGCATCAACGCTTATTCTCATTAACACCCAACTTTAGTTGGGTGTTGAGAAACGACCGACATCATCAACCGTTTTTAACGGTTTCCACAGCCAGATTGGCTCCGCAACCATCATGAATAGCACCCCCTGTCCCTTCTTCATCAACGGCGAATGGATTCAATCCTCATTGACCGGCACCCCGGTCCATAATCCATCCACCGGCGAGGTCATCGCCCAATGTCCCGCCGGGGGGGCCTCTGAAGTGGGCGCGGCCGTCGAAGCCGCCGCCGCCGCCTTTCCGGGCTGGTGGGAAACACCGGCGGTGGAACGGGTCCGCGTTCTCTTCAAGTTCAAGGTGCTTTTGGAGGAGCATTTTGAAGAACTCATCCGGCTCAATACCCGCGAACACGGCAAGACTTTGGCCGAATCGCGCGGGGACGTGAAGCGGGGCATCGAGATGATCGAGTTCGCCTGCGGCATCCCTTCGCTGCTCATGGGGGAAAGTTTGGAGAATCTCGCCCGGGGCATTGACTGCGACACCGTGCGGCAGCCGCTCGGGGTGTGCGCCGGCATCACGCCTTTTAATTTTCCCGCCATGGTGCCTCTTTGGATGTATCCGGTGGCGCTGGCTTGCGGCAACACCTTTGTCTTGAAGCCCAGTGAAAAAGTCCCGCTGACCGCCATTCGCATTGTCGAGCTTTTGCGCCAGGCCGGCCTGCCCAAAGGCGTGTTGAATCTGGTTCACGGCGGACGCGAATGCGTGGACGCCTTGTTGACTCATCCAAAGGTCAAGGCCGTTTCGTTCGTCGGTTCCACGCCCGTTGCCCGGCACATCTTCGAACTGGGCACAAAACACGGCAAGCGCGTCCAATCGAACGGCGGCGCGAAGAATTACATTTTCATCATGCCGGATGCCGACGTGGAGAACTCAACGCGCGGCCTGATCGAGGCGGCTTACGGCTGCGCCGGCGAACGCTGCATGGCCGGTTCCACGGCGGTGGTGATTGGCGACGCCAACAAAACAGTATTGCCCTCGATCCTGCAAGCGGCCCGCGCCATCAAAGTCGGCCCCACCGACCGCGAAGCCCAGCCGGACATGGGGCCGGTCATCACCCGGCAACATCGTGACCGCGTCCTGCAATTGATCGAGGCCGGCGCAAAGGAAGGCGCGAAAATTTCCGTGGATGGCCGCGGCGCGCGGGTGGCCGATGCGCCGGATGGTTTTTTCGTGGGCGCCACCGTTCTCGATGACGTGCAAAGCGGGATGACCGTGGCGCGCGAGGAGATTTTTGGCCCCGTGCTCAACGTCATGCGCTTCGCTGATTTGGATGCCGCCATCGAGTTGGCCAACCGTTCGCCATACGGAAACGGCGCCTCGATTTTCACGCGTTCGGGCAAGGCGGCGCGCGAATTCAAGCATCGCGTCAAAGCCGGGATGGTGGGCGTCAACATTGGCGTGCCGGCCTCCGATGGCCTGGTTTCCGTTCAACGGCTGGGGTGAATCCTTCTTCGGCGACCTGCACATGCAAGGCAAGGAAGGCGTGCAATTCTTCACCCAACAAAAAGTGACAATGACCCGCTGGTTCAGCTACGGCGAAGGCGACATTTGGCAGAGGTGATTCTGAGCCTGGGGAGCATCTCTCATTAA
Organism: uncultured Verrucomicrobiae bacterium; assembly: GCA_963825315.1. GTDB lineage: Bacteria > Verrucomicrobiota > Verrucomicrobiia > Limisphaerales > Palsa-1400 > DASRLE01. Next base: position 702,191 of record CAWGST010000001.1, read on the forward strand.
CACCCAAACTTTAGTTGGGTGTTCAGACACAGCCGAGATCTCTTATTAACACCCAACTTTAGTTGGGTGGTGGAAGACAGCCCGCAGCATCAACCGTTTTAACGGTTTTGCGGTGGGAAGAACTGGATGAGGACATTCAAGTCGTTTCGGTGGTCAGGGGCAAATTCCCCAAGGGCCATGCCGTCATGGCGTGAGAAATTCGGGAAATGCCTTTACTGAAATGGTCCTCGGAAGCAAGTAATCTGAAGGATTAGCCCTGGAAAATCGGTGACCAAAATGAACGAATACCATTTTCCGGCGTCGCCTCGACGAGGTTAGCCACACGGATATTCTATTGGAAAGAGCGTAACATCGTCGCAATCGCTCTGTTGCATACACGATCGGTCTCGAGTCTGACTCGACGATCAAGGACTTTCTTCAAATACGCATATCCGCACCAGAACAGCAGGTTGGCGTAAACTTCCAACCTGGTTCGAGGGGCCAAGGAATCCAAAAACTCATCGTCGAAGTCTTCGTCAGTTGGTTTAAGGTCTCTAATAGCCTTCGATTGTTGGGCCTTCTTCGAGACCGGCTCGCCTATGAAATGCAAATATTCAACAATAGCATCCCTCACCATTCGAGCATTCTCTGGTGTCCGCTCCTTTTCAGGCAATTCGACACTGGCCATTGTCCTTCTGTAAGCTCGCTTCGCCTCATTGGGCTCTGTCCAACTGCCGATATAAAACTCCAGCCATTTCTTGCAATTCGAATCATTTTCAATGGCAAGCCGGTGTTCGAGAATCTGCAAACCAGTAGCTGGACGGCGCGCAAACCACCACTGAATGCCCATGTACACTAACTTCCTTGCTTTGGCTTCGAACGTGTCAAACAACTCGTCGCTAAAGTCGGACTCAGTAAGCTGCAACTCCTCCACCTTTTCAATCGCCGTCACCGATTCCTCGCCATCGCCGTTCGCAAACTCATCCAACAACTGTTGCAGTTTCATATTCATACGATGATGCCATATGGTATGCTAATCTTGCCCTCCGGCAACTCCCATTCTGTCTGCCGCGCCCCGCCCGCTCTGTCCACCAACAAATCCGGGGAAGCCCTTTTATTTTCTGCGTATTTTGCAGGCGACTTTTGCCTCCGACAGGGTCATGGGTCCGGTTTCCCCTTTGTTGCAGCCGCAAAGGAACGGATAGACCACAAAGAACACAACCCGGAATTTCCTCCCCGGTTTTTGTGCTCCTTGAGTTCTTTCGCGGCCATTATGCAGCCCTCTTTCCCCCGCGCTTTATGGGCAGACTTGTCATCCGCGCGCCAATCAGATACCTTTCCACCATGAGTACCGTGCAAGAAATTGAATCCGCAATCACACAGCTCAAACCCGGGGATATTCATGCTGTGGCGGATTGGTTGCTGGAATACCGCGAAACGCTTTGGGATAAGAAAATTGCAGCGGACGCCCGTGCCGGGAAGTTGGACCCGCTCATCAAAAAAGCCAAGGCCGCCCATCGCGCGGGGAAGGCCACGCCTTTTCCATGAATTCAACTGATTCTTCAGGGCCAGCCAACGGGCCAGGATGGAATTCTATCGTGATCGGACGATCCCAATAATCCATTGGCGCCGGCCCACACCAAGACGGCAGCCCCCGCGACCAAGAGGACGAGGAGCATCCAAAGAGCGATAACGACATGCTTCTGCCATTTGGCCTCGCTCTCCTTCGGGGGCATCCCGCCCAATCCGCCTCTATGGAGTAGATTCAGGCTTTTCATATGCTCTCCTGATCCATTCAATATAGTCCCAATGGGGCTTTCTGTAAACAGCCTTTTGAACCCGCTTTTGAACCCGGTTCATGGCAATTGTCGGTTCTCAACATTTTGTCTGCCGCGCTCCGCCCGCTCTGTCCACCAACAAATCCGCCTTCGCGGTTGCCTTGGCGCTACAAGTTCGGAGAAGCCCTTCTATTTCCTGCGTGTTTTGCAGGCGACTTTTGCCTCCGACAGGGTCATGGGTCCGGTTTCCCCCGTCGGCGCTAGGGCGACGCGGACGGTCGCGCCGAGGTCAGCCGCCAAGGCTCCCTTGCGATAAAGACCAGTCAAAAAGTCATTTGCCTTGAGGGATGGCATTTGCTACATTGATTGAACGTATGAGCGTGATGGACATTCCGAATTTCGAGCAACTTACGGACCTTGAGCGGTTGGCGTTGGCCGAAGAATTAGTCACCTCAATCCGCAACCCGGAGGCATTGCCGGCGCCAGTGGCTCATCGCTTGGAACTGGAAAGGCGTTGGGCTGATTACGAACGGAACCCTGCCACCGCCCTCTCGCAAGAACAGTTCTGGGCAAAGGCGCAGGCGCTCAAGGCATGAGTCGCGAATTGGTTTTCCTGCCAGAGGTCAACCGTGATTTCGCCGAAGGCTTCAATTACTATGAAAACCTGTCGCCAGGTCGGGGAGGCACACGCTTCGAAGCTGCATTCAAACGGGCGTTGCAACAGGTTGAAGCGGGCATGGTTACGCATTTTCAAGCATTTGAACATTTTCATCGCGTCTTTGTGCCTGGTTTTCCGTATAACCTCTATTACCGCCTTGTCGAGAATCGCGCGGTCATCTCAGGAGTGCTTTACGCGCGGTTTGATCCCGCAAGGATTGAAAAATATTGAAGTCGAGGGCGTAAAAAGCATCAGTTTCGAGCATGTCAACATTTTGTCTGCCGCCCCCCGCCCGCTCTGTCCAGCAACAAACAGGGCAATTCCAGAACCCCTTATCGACCGCTTCAGTTTCATCACGCAGGGTCAGGGCTTGCGCGGCGGTTCGTCGTTGAGGGTCATGGCCGATTCCTTGCCGCGCTCACGTTCCTTCTCGGCCACAAGTTGACGCAATTCTTCAGCGGTGTGGACCATCCGGTCGCAGTGCGGATGTGCCGCCGCCCACTTCCGCGTGTTTTCGCAGAGGCGATGGACATCGTAGCCCTCCTCCCCTGAAAGCTTTCGGGGTTCGCGTAGTCCGAGTACTTCGCGGTTAAAAAGATCTTTTCTTCGCATCCGTTGTTAAAAACGTTCGCAAATCATTGCCACGCAATTGATTACAGGTGGTTTCCTGGTTCTTCGCTGTTTTCAGAATAGCGGCCTGCTTATGGGCTTCCCTCGCTCCAGAACAAAGGAAATGAGTCAGGAAGTTGAACCAACCGATGATTGAATCAGATGGTCAAATTTAGCCATTTCCTCACTGAGGCAATAGAAAGCAGCTACATGTTGCCAACCGTTGCCGCTGTGTTGCCAGCCCAAAAGCTCAACGAAACCCTTGTAAAATAAGGCTTGTTGCCGTGTTGCCGATTTTCCAGACCTCTATCTATCCATCTTGCGTTTCTGGCCATTCTTCCATCTATTCCACCGAAAACAGCGAAGAACCGGTTTCCTGGTTCCTCGCTGTTTTCCGTGGAATAGAAACGCGGCAAGTGTCGCCTGGATTCTGGCCTCCACGCCGCCGTTGCCATGAGCGGACGCCGTGGGTGTGATGCCAGGGTGCTACTGGTGCTACAAATAAGCCAAATTGTAGCACCCTTGTTGCACCCTAAGTCATTGATAATCAACGTTTGTAGCACTGTGGCGGGGGGGGGGTGCGGGGGGTACAGAATCCTATCTATCAATCTTGCAGAAACCTGTAATGACCAATGGCTGGCTGACGCGGCTTTTCGTCATTGGTCCTTTGGACATTGATTGGTCATTACGATTTCGTCATTCGACATTTTCCCCCGTAGATTGAGGTTTGGCCTCCGTCAGTCATAACCAGTGTCCAAAAACTGAGATGCATCCTGCGCCCCGGCGGGTTGGAAGAAGAGAATTGCGTTCTGCTGCGAAATGTTTACGCTTCTTGGATATGCCATTACTCATTAAAAACGGAGAAATCGTCACGGGCAGCCAGCGCTACGTGTCCGATATTTTTTGCGAGAATGAAACCATCTCGCGCATTGACAAGAACATTTCGGCCGCGCCCGGCACGGAAGTCATCGAGGCCGCCGGCAAATATGTCTTCCCCGGATTCATCGATCCGCACGTCCATATTCATCTGCCGTTCATGGGGACGTTCGCCAAGGACACGCATCAAACGGCCAGCCGCGCCGCGCTGGTCGGCGGCACGACGACGTTCATCGAAATGATTTGCCCCGGACGCGCCGACAAACCCCTCGAAGCCTTCGAGCTTTGGCTCGGCAAGGCGCGGGGCCAAAGCGCCTGCGACTTCACTTTTCACATGGGCGTCACGCGCTACGACGACGAGGCGGAGCGGGATTTCAAGGAGATCGTCAAGCGCGGCGTGAGCAGCTTCAAGATTTTTCTGGCTTACAAAGGCGCGCTGGGTGTGACCGACGACGAACTTTTCAAAACATTGCGCCTGGCCAAACAACTGGGGGTCATCACCACCGCTCATTGCGAGAACGCGGATTTGGTCCTCGAATTGCAGAAGCAGCTTCTGGCCGAAGGCAAGACCGGGCCTGAATATCATTACTGGAGCCGGCCGCCGCTGGTCGAAGCCGAAGGCGTGCATCACTTGATGACTTTTTCCGAAATGCTCGGCGCGCACGTCTATATCGTTCACTTGAGTTGCGAGGAATCGTTGGACGAAGCCATGCGCGGCTCCGCGCGCGGCGTCCAGGTCTGGGTCGAAACCCTCATTCAGTATTTGCTGTGCGACAAAACGGACGCCGAACGGGCGGATTTTGAGGGCGCGAAGTTTGTCATGTCGCCGCCGTTGCGCGAGAAGCACAATCAGGCGGTGCTGTGGAACGGGTTGAAAAAAGGCTTCGTGGCCACGCTGGCCACGGACCATGCCCCGTTTGATTTCGCCACGCAAAAGCAGATGGGGCGGGGGGACTTCACCAAGATTCCCAACGGCATCCCGTCGCTGGAGGACCGCGTCAATTTATACTTTACGCATGGAGTCAAACGCGGCCGGATTGACCTGCACCAGTTCGTCAACACCGCCAGCACCCATGCCGCGAAAATATTCGGGTTGTTCCCGCGCAAAGGCGCGATCCAGCCCGGTTCCGATGCCGACCTGGTCATCTACGATCCGAAAGTACAAGGGCAAAATCTCCTCGCGCACGCAGCAGATGAACCTGGATTACAACGCCTTTGAAGGAATGGAAATCGAGGGCCGCCCGGAGGTGGTGACCGTGCGCGGCAAAGTCGCCGTGCGCAGTGGAAAATTCGTCGGCGATCAGGCGCGCGGGCAATTCTTAAAGAGAGAGCCTAATCATTTTTAAGAGAAGCTTCATTCCGTCTTGTGCTGCACGAACAGGCTGAAACGCGGCTGTAACTCGCGCAGCAAATCGTGGTCAGCCAATTGCGTGGCGCGCCGGACGGCTTTGTCCTCCCAGGCGATGGCTTGGACAAAATCGCCGTCGGCCGCGTAAGCGCGGGCCAGCGTATCCATATAGCGGGCGTTCTGGCTGGTCGTGGCGTCGCAGGCGCGGGTGGCCAGCAATACCGCCATTTTCGAGCTGCGAACCTCCTGGTTGGTGGCGGTGGCGTAAAGGAGGGCCAGATTGTTGAGCGTCGCCGGGTCGTCCGGGATTGAGGCGAGGGTTGCCTCGTAATGCCCGATGGCATCGGCGTATTTGCCCTGGCGGTCCTGCGCGACGGCCAATTGGAATTGCGCCGCGCCCAGGCCCGGCTGTTGCGCGACTGCCGTGTTCAGGCAGGCTTCGGCTTGGGGGAGTTTGCCCTGCTTGTTGAGCAGCGTGCCGTAGCTGCACCAGAATTCCGGGGTGTTCATCCCCAGCCGCTCTGCCGCGGCGTAATGCTTCGCCGCGTCCGATCCGAAGAGTTGCGCCTCGGCGGCGGCTTTCGTAGCTGCCTGGGGTTGCCTGGCCAATTCCGCCGCGTGTTGGGCGGCTTGCGCGGTTTGCTGTTGCTGTTCCAGCACCAGGGCCAAATTGTAATGGACTTGCGCGAAGTTGGGATTGTAACGCAATGCGTCCTGACACAACTGCACGGCTTCGTCCGTCTTTCCCTGGAGTTTTAACGCCTGTCCCCACGCAATGTAAACAGCCTCCAGGCCGGGATTCAGGCGGATGGCTTCTTTGAATTGCGAGAAGGCCATGTCCGGGTTGCCTTGCTTGAGCAGCACGTTGCCCAGATTCAGGTGGCCTTCCGCGTTATCTTGTCCGAGCAACGCCCGCCGATAATGGAGAATCGCTTCGTCGTATCTCTTCTTCGCTTCCGCCTGGCGGCCAAGGTCGGTATTGGTCAGAAATTGACTTTGATTCGCCACCAAGCGCCTGAGTTTGCTTGAACCTTTGGACATGGTGTCTTCGGTCGTCAACTCCGTCCACTGATCGGCCACGTAAGCCGCGCCCGAAATCACCAGGGCCGCCAGTAAGAATATCTGGAGCGGCTTGCTGGGCGGAAGGCCGGGCTGGGGCCGGTCGCTCTCCGCGGCTTCCCTCGCCCTGATGGAGGCCGGACGCGGATTGGGCGGATTCGCTCCGGGAGTGTTTGGATCAATTGGCATACTTCTATCAAATGCGGGGAGCAACCAACCAACCGGGGAGCGATCTCATTTCCGGCCTATTTCTTCGCTTCCGCGTGTTTTTTGATGTCGCGAAAATTCCCGTCTTCGCAGCAGCGGACAAATTCCTCCGTGACAGACTTGAGTTCCTCCCAACGCGCGCGGATGGACCTGGCTTCAGCAGGCGTGATTTGGCTGTCGTGCGCCGCCGCCGCCATGACGGAAAGCAAATCGGCAAAGTCCTGGACCACCGTGTGCATGGCCGGCACCAAGTGGAGCGGATGCATGCTGTCGGGCCTGGGGTTCTTGACAAAAAAACCGCCGGCCTTCTGACAAATCCATTGCGCTATTTGCGAATCGTTGCTGCACTGCATCAAGACCGCGACGCGATCCAACGGATTGGCCGCGCCGCTGTGTTGCTCCGGTGGTTCGGCCCATTTGTAAACCATGGAAAGGGAAAGGCCCAATTCCGCCGCCGCCTGTTTGGGGCTGATCTTCTGGAACACATCACGCAATAATTCATGGGATTCCATGGGGCAAAGATGCCCTGCCGCGCCCTTTCTGGCAAGTACATTTGACAGAACATTTCCGCCCCATCATGCCTCCAAATCAATAAAGCCCTTGTTGGGATCAACGCCGGCCAGGCGCACGCGAATTTTTTGGCCGACATCCAGGCCTTTCTCACCGCGAATGACGCGGCCCTCGGCTGGAACAGTCAGCAGCCGGGCATAGGTGCCTTCCGGCGTCACGCCGGTCACAATGGCGTCAAAGGCTTTCCCAATTTCCGGGCCAAGCATGAGGGCCGCGGCCACTTTTTTCATGAACCGCTCCACATGGCGCGCGGCGGATTCGCGCTCGGTGCAATGCGCGGCAAGCGCGGTCAATTCAACTTCGGAATACGGGCACGGACTTTGGCTGATGCTCGCCTTCAAGAGCCGCTGCATGAGCAGATCGGCATAACGGCGGTTCGGGGCCGTCGAGTGGGTATAATCCCCCACCGCCAGGCCAAAATGGCCCTCGTGCTCCCGGCCCGGATGCTCGACGACATACTCGCCCGGGCCCATTGATTTCAAGACCGCCAGGGAAAGTTCCGGAAAATGGTCCGGGTCGGCCTGCTTTTGGGCCGCCAAAAAATCGCCCAAGGCCCGCGGGTCCGGTTGTGGCGGCAGCTTTGTTCCCAATGGGGCGGCGATGGCTTGAATGCGGTCCCATCGTTTGGGCGTGCGCACGATGCGGCGCACGCACAACGAATTCCGGGCGCGAAGAAAGCGGGCCATGGCCGCGTTCGCGGCCACCATGAAACTTTCAATGATGTTGCGGGCTGGATTCTCCTCCAGCATGGCGAAGCCGGTTATTTTGTTATCAACCACTATGGGAACGCTTTCGACCCCGCCAAAGGTGAGGGCGCCGTTCTCCTTGCGAAATCGCTGCAGGCGCGCGGCGGCTTCATTTTGCAGGCGCAATTGTTCGCCCAGCCCCGCCGGCGCATTGCCTTCGCACGGAGCGCCCGACCCGTCATGCAGCCAGCGCCCGGCCCGGTCGTAGTTCAATTGCGCCTGGTTGCGAACGACAGCGGTGCAAACGTCCGCGCACACAACATCGCCGTCCCGGCCCGCGACGAATTCCATGAGAATGGCCGCGCGGTCAACATTCGGGCCGAGGGACGTCAGGCCGGTCGAGAGCTTTTCGGGCAGCATCGGAAAAACCGGGCCGCCCGTATAAACCGAAGTGGCGTTCGCGGCGGCGTTCCGGTCGGTCGCCGAATCTTCCTTCACAATCGCATCCACGTCGGCGACGCCGACCAGCACGCGAATGTTTCCATCGGCCATTCGTTCGGCCCATTCGATCTGGTCCAGATCGCGCGAATCGCTGTTGTCAATGGAAGACCAGAGCAATTGGCGCAGATCCCGGCAGGCGCCCGCGCCCGCCGCCGCGGCGCCAATGGCATTGACTTCCGTCATTACTTGAGGTGGAAAATCCGGTTTGAAACCGTGGCGGATCATTTCCGACCGGGCTTTTCCCCGGAAATCGAAGGCGGCTGGTGTTGGATTCATGCGGTGCAAATTCTATGCGTTCCCATTGATTTTTGCATGAAAAAATGTTTCAAAATAGTGCGATTTTGAATTTTGAACTCGGCGAAGGCCGGGTGTTTGCGTCACACTTGGGCGAACGAAAACATGAACGGATAACTGTGAACTCCCCCACTCCCACGCCGCAACAGCAGCGGGCGATTGCCGCCCGGGGCAATGTCCTGGTCGTGGCCGGGGCTGGCGCGGGCAAGACGCAAACCGTGGTGGATCGCTGTCTGGCTTGGTTGCTCGATGAAGGCAATGCGGGGTCAATCGACCAGATTCTGATGGTGACTTTCACCCAGGCGGCCGCGGCGGAAATGCGCCAGCGCCTCCGCCAAAGCCTGGAAGAGGCCCAGACCCGATTGGAAAAATCCGGTTCGCCATCGCTCCATTTGGCCGAACAATTGGCGCTGCTCGACACGGCCCATATCTGCACCTTGCACAGTTTTTGTTTCCACCTCGTCAGCCGCCATTTCTACGACTTGGGGCTGGACCCGAACGCCCGCGTTTTGCCCGAGGAAAGGGCGCGGCTGTTGGAACGGCAAAGCCTGGACCTTGTCCTGGATAAAACTTACGCCGGTGACAGCCTTTCCGCCCTTGCCATTCAGCAGCTCATCCAGGCGCAAGGCGGCGATTGGGACCTGCCGGTGCGGGAGTTGATCCTGCGTTTGCACCATTATTCGCAAACGTTGCGCGATCCGGAGGCTTGGTTCGCCGACCAGGCCGCGCGCTTTCAACAGCCCGAACCGGCGGCCTGGCTCCATTGGCTGATGGACGAATTGTCGGGCTGGCGGAAAGCGTGGCTGCCCGTGTTGCGGGCCTTGCCCGCCGAAAACAAAAATGCCGCCCAATGCGCCCAGGCCCTGGCCGGCTTGCCCGAAAGGCCGGACCGATCCCAGTTCGCCTCCGCCCTCGAGGCCATCGGGCGCGCGGACGCGGATTGGCCCAAGCCGAAGGGACTGTGGCGCGGTCCCATTGAAAAATTATTTGACGAGGCGGATTTTCTGCGTTCGGTGTGTGTGGCCGGCGAGGTCGATCCGCTGGTGGAGGATTGGCATTGGGCGCGTCCGCCGATGCTGGCCCTGCTCGATTTGGCCGGGCAATTTGGCCGGGCTTTTCAGGAAGCCAAACGGCAGGAGGGCGGCATCGACTATCACGACCTTGAGCAATTCGCCTTGCGATTGCTCTGGATAAACGGGCGGCCGAGCGGCATCGCCGAACACTGGCGCGAAAAATTGCGCCTGGTGTTCGTGGATGAATACCAGGACATCAATGAGGCCCAGGAGGCCATCATTCAAGCCCTGGGCCGCGAGGGCGCCGCCGCCAACCGTTTCCTCGTGGGCGATGTCAAGCAGAGCATTTACGGCTTCCGCCTGGCCGATCCGCGCATCTTCAGCAAATACCATGACGCCTGGACAGCCGACCCCGCCGCGCAAGTCATTCCGCTCACGGAAAATTTCCGCAGTCATGAGGCCATCCTCCATTTCGTCAACGCCTTGTTTACAGGGCTGATGCGCAAGGAAACGGGCGGCGTGGACTACGACGCCAACGCCCGCCTGCTCTTCGGAAACGCCGCCGGGCGCGCGCATCTGGCGGCCCATGCCGCCTCGCCTCCGCCAGTGGAGTTGCATCTGCGCTGCCTGGGACGCGAGGGCAACGACGCCGAAAACACCGAAGCCTCCGAATCCGCTTCCGACGCCGAAAAGGAGGCGCGCGTGGTGGGCCGGCGGCTGATGGAATTGAAAAACCAGCGCACGCTCATATTTGATCGCGCCCGCCGGCAACACGAGGTCAAGTGGAACGACATGGTGGTTTTGCTGCGCTCGCCCCGGCACAAGGTCGAAGCTTATGTCAAGGAATTCGGCCGGCTGGGCATTCCCCTGGCCGCCACGCGCGGGGGATTTTACGAAAGCCTCGAAGTGCGCGATCTGCTCGGCTTGTTGCAAGTGCTGGACAATCCGTTGCAGGACTTGCCCTTGCTGGGCGTTTTGCGGTCGCCGCTGGTTGGCCTGACCGCTGAGGAACTGGCCGTCATCCGCATCGGGCGCGAGCACGGGCGCTTTTGGACCGCGCTGCTCCAGTGGCACAAGACCACGCAGATTCGCGCCGCGCCTTATGACAAGGCGGATGAATTCCTCCGGCGCTTTGCAGACTGGCGCAGGCTCTCGCGTCAATCCGCCGTCTCGCACTGCCTGGAATGCGTCATCGACCAAACGCACTATGGCGACTGGATTGCCACGCAGGAGCGCGGGGAACAAAAGAGGGCCAACGTCGAGCGGCTGCTGCAATTGACGCGCCAGTTCGACGACTATGATGGGGAGAGCCTCTATCGCTTTTTGAGATTTGTCGAAGCGCAGCAGGAAAGCGAAGTGGCCGTCGAGCCGGCCGCCGCGCCGGCGGCGGAGGCCGTGCGCCTGATGAGCATTCATCAAAGCAAAGGATTGGAATTTCCCATTGTGGCGGTGGCGGATTTGGGCAAGCTCTTCAACCTCTCCGATCTTTACAACCGCATTATTCTTGACGAGGAATACGGCCTGTCCCCCCAGATCCAGCCGCCGGAAACGCCCCAATTCTACCCCAGCCTGCCCTGGTGGCTGGCCCGGCGCCGTCAGAAGCGGAAAATATTGGGCGAAGAAATGCGCCTGCTTTACGTGGCCATGACCCGCGCCGGCCAGCGCTTGATCCTGGCCGGCACGACCGGGAAAAACAGCCTGGAAAAAAAATGGCCCCTTCAGGCCGAACGCGCCCGGGGCGCGGCGGAAATCCTGGCCTGCCGCAATTATTTGGATTGGCTCGGGCCCTGGCTCATCCGCACCGTGGGCGCAACCGCCTTGACGGCTTCAGGCCATCACGGGTTGCTGAGTTGGACGCTTTATGACGAGAACGACCCGCGCCTGGCCCAGGCCCGCGACGCCGGTGAACCCGCCGCGCCGCAAGTCAAACCGGCCGGGCAGGACATTGCGCGGGAACTGCTCGACCGCTTGTCGTGGCGGTATCCGTTCCAGGTGGAAACCGGGCGGCCGGCCAAAACTTCTGTCACGACGATACGCCGGCAAATCACGGACGCGGACGGCGAAGAATCCTTTCCATTGTTTGCCCCGTCCCTGGCGCGCGCGGAACCCCGAAAGCTTTCGGGGTTGAGCGCGGCGGAAATCGGCTCGGCGCATCACGCCTTTTTGCAATTGGTTGCGTTGGACAAAGTGCAAACGTCCGCCGCGCTGAAAGCGGAAGCGGCCCGCCTGGGCCGGCAGAATCTTCTGACCCGCGAACAAATCGCCTGTTTGGATTTCGACGCGCTCGCGGCCTTTTGGCAATCGGAGGCGGGGCGGCAACTGCTCGGTCAATCCGGGCATCTGGAGCGCGAACTGGCTTTCACGGCGCGTTTCAGCGCGGCGGACCTCCAGCAACTGGGGTGCGCGGAATTTGCGGGTGTTGGCCCGGCGGAATTTGTCATCGTGCAAGGCGTGATGGATTTGGTGGCGATCCTGCCCGGCGAAATCTGGCTGCTCGATTTCAAAACGGATCACTTTCCGGCCCGCGAGCTGGAAGAAAAGATCAGGGCCTACCGCCCGCAACTCGCCCTCTATGCCCGGGCCCTCGAGCGCATCCATCGGCGTCCGGTGACAAAACGCTGGCTGCACTTTTTGGCCCTGCGCCAAACCGCCCTTCTGTGATGTCAAAACTCAAATATCAGGCTCGCGATAAAGCCCCAATGAAGTTCCGCGCGTGCTCCACTGTCAATTGGAAATACCCAGCCGAGTCCCCACTCCGGTTGCGCCTCTCCGACGGGGATGAATTTGGCGCGAAATCCGATGTCTCCCAGCAGGCTGTTTTGGCCGGGGTCCTCTTTGTTTAATTCCGTTTCTCCGACAAGCTCGAACATGGGAATGAATTGCTGCACGCCGGGCAGCGGCAATTCGCGATGAGGAATCGCATAAGCGAAACTGAAGCCATACTCAAACGTCCGCAAGCCGCCGTCCTCTCCGCCGCCCAAAAGCGTGGACCAGCCCAGGACGGATTGCACAGTGAAATGATCGCCCAGTTTCAGGTCGTTAAAAATTTGGGGAACCCACTCCGCGTTCCGGCTGACCGTCGAGTCGGCCGGAATGCCGCCTTCCACCGCCGCGCCGAAGGTGGCATCTACAAATCGATTGGCCGAGACGAACTGATAAAAAGGATAACGCGCGCCCAACTCAATGTTGCCGACGCCGTGCGCGGGTTGATCCGGCGATACATTGCGCTCATAGGGAACTTCCGCTTGCAAAGTCATCAGGCCGAATCCTTTTTGGATTTCGACCGAGCCGGTGTCGCTTTGTTGGCCGCTGCCTTTCGTGTGCAGCCAGGTGAACTCGAGTTCGTTGTCCTCCAAGGCCATGTCATCCACCAGAAACGGCTCGGGAAAAACTTCCTGAGTATAAGCACTGCGGTGGTCGAGCCAGTTGAAGAGTCCGTATCGCGTGTCAGGCGCAACCGCTGAATTTGTGATTGTCGCCGGGATGGGCGCTGCCTGATCGTCCGCCCCGGCGGCGGCGTGAACCAAAGTGATGGCGGATAATGCGCCAAAGACATGCGCAACCGTCTTTGTTTGTAATTTCACCGCGGTGAAAATGAAGGATGCCAATGGCGGACGCGAGTCTTTAGTTGCGGCGATCAGTGAAAATATCGAAGGACCGTTATTTCACTCCGGCTTTTGCGGCGGCTTCGGGGTCTATTTGCTTCAGAACGACGCGGGCGCTGGCACGGACGTCGTCATTGGCGTTTAACAAGGGAACGATTTTCGGAAATGCCTCCCTGGCCAGGCTGCCATAGTTGCCGAGGGCGGCTGCGGCTTCGTCATTCATCTCGCCATTGGCAAGGTATTGGATGAGCAATGGAATGACGACGTCAGGGTTGCTGTGAATTTTTCCCAAAGCCTCAATGGCAACATCATGCAATCCTTTATGCGATCCTTCACGCAATCCGGCGTTCGGCCCCTGGAGCGCCTGGATGAGGAACGGCACGGCCGCTTTGGCAGGCGGACCAAAGGTTCCGAGGTCATAGGCCGCCCCGATGCGGCGGTCCACGGCTTCGATGAAGTTAACCTGCACTCCGGGAATGCTGTTGAGGGTCTCAATTAACGACAACTTGAGTTTGGAATCATTGGTATCGTGAAGCATTTGCTCACCGAGCCGGGGAATGATCTGAGTGTTCAAGGCTTCATAGGCTTGGTTGCTGGCGCCGGCGTCGTGGCTGGCCAACTGTTGCCTCCAGTCGTCCATGGATTTGCCCGCATAAACCGTTTCCAGATTCCCCAAAGTCAGGCTGAGCGACCAAATCACCCCGGCGAGAATGCACATGCCAATCAACACACTAATGGAAATGCGAATGATTCGTCTTTTCATAAGTAATGCAGAAATGCTACCGCCCGCCGTTCCGAAACGCAAGATGCGCTGAAGCCAGATACGCTGAAGCCATGCGCAACAGCCTTTGTTTTTAATGCAACGCCATTGCCTAAACCCGGCCCGTCGGGTTAGGCTGTCTTCCGAGGCATTCCCGCATGAAGAGTGGAGAAAAAAACGCCAACAAGGAACTTTACCATCAGTTGCGCGCCTTGTCGTGGGCACGGTTGTGGACCGATGAGGTTCCGCGTTTCGATAAAGCTTCTCCCAAGGAACGAAGCGAACGGGTGGCGGTCGTTCGCGCGGTCGGCGTCGTTTTTTCCGAATCCGGCGACCCGGAACGCAAGGATGAGGTCAGGCTGTGGCTTCTCGGTCTGCTGCGGGATCCTTGTGAGAAGATACGGCGTTACGCCATGGCGGCCCTGCCCAAAATTGGCGCCGGCCCGGATGAGGAGGCGGAACTGCTTTCCTTGTTGCGGACGACTTCGTCCGGGCGTGAGAAGAAATTCCTGGCGCAGGCTCTGGAGAAGATCGGCGGAATGGCCGCGCTGGAAACAATCAAGACGGGCGCTCATGGTTTCTTTCCACTCGCGGAACAGAAGCTTAAAGCCCGTGTCGCGCGCAGCCAAAGTCCAAGCGCCATCCGCATGGCCGGCCTTCTCCCCGATTTCGCCGGCTTGCGCATCCATTTGCGTGGACGCAGGGGCTTGGAGGAAATGGTTCGTGACGAAGCGGAGGCATTCATCAGGACGCGCGGACAATTCCGCGTCGCCGATGTCAGCGGCGGATTGGTCGCCCTCACGCCCGTGGCTCCTTTTGCGCTGGCCGACATTTACGCGCTCAGATGTTTCGGCGCCGTTGGCTTTGTTCCTGGCGGCGATCCTGTTTCAAATCAGGCTCAGTCCATCGAGGCTTTGGCATCGCTCATCACCTCCTCTTTATCGCGGCGTGTTTTGCGCGCTTTCACGGAAGGCTCAATTCGCTATCGCCTGAACTTCATTGCCAGGGGCCACCAAAGAGGCGCGGTGCGGCTCCTGGCCGGCCGCGTCCATGCCCTCTGCCCGGAAATTCTTAATGACGCGCGAAATGTCACTTGGACCATCGACCTTTACCCGGGCGGACGCGGCCACTCCGTTGAATTGCGCCCGAACTTGACCCCGGATCCGCGCTTTTATTATCGCCGGCGGGACGTTCCCGCCTCGTCGCATCCTCCATTGGCCGCCTGCATGGCGCGGCTGGCCGGACGGGTTGAAAATGAAATCGTCTGGGACCCTTTTTGCGGCTCAGGCTTGGAACTCATCGAAAGCGCGCTGCTGGGCGGCGTGCGCGGCATTCATGGAACAGATCTCAGCCCGGCGGCCATTGCCATTGCGCGGGACAACTTCGCCGCCGCGCCAGTGCAGCCGTTTCCGGCGAATTTCGCCTGCCGGGACTTTCGTGATTATGCCGCCGGCGGCAGTTTGGGACCCAACAGCGTCACCCTGATCATCACCAACCCTCCCATGGGCATGCGCGTTCCCGTCCCTGATCTTCGCGGGCTGATTGAGGACCTTTTCAAAGTCGCCGCCTCGGTGCTGCAACCCGGCGGGAGGCTGGTCCTGGCCAATCCCGTTTCCATGAAAAACCCGCCCCGATCATTTCAATTGCTGTCCCGGCAGGCGGTTGATTTTGGCGGTTTTGATTGCCGCATGGAAAAGTATCTCAAATTGGCGCGGTGAATGACCATGGGGCGCATTCCATTTTTTGGTGGCGCTTTCCGGCTCCTAATCTTAATCTTAATCTTAATCCGAATGAATACCCGGATCGTCCCTATGCAACATACAAAAAAAATTCTCCTCTCCCTGATGGCGCTGTGCTGCGGGTTATCCGCCGGCATCGGCGCCGAGGCCGCGGACGCGACGAACGCCATCCCGGAAACAGCCGCCCAACATGACGCCCGCATGGCTTGGTGGCGCCAGGCGCGCTTCGGCATGTTTATTCATTGGGGCCTCTATTCCGTCGCCGCGGGCGAGTGGCGCGGCCAGATCCCCAATAGCACCGCTGAGTGGATTCAGAACGTCCTCAAAATCCCCTCGTCCCAATACCAAACTCTTGTCGCCCAATTCGATCCGGAGCAATTCGACGCCCGCCGCTGGGTGCGCATCGCCAAAGATGCGGGCATGAAATACATCGTCATCACCTCCAAACATCACGACGGCTTTGGCCTGTTTCCATCCTCCCTCACGGATTGGTGCATCAAATCCACCCCCTTCAAGCGCGATCCACTGCGGGAATTGGCCGCAGCCTGCAAGGCCGAAGGCATTCGGTTGTGCTTTTACTATTCCATCCTGGACTGGCATCACCCGGACTGGGGCCAGCGGGAACCCTGGAACGACACCGCCACCGGCGCGCCCGACATGGATCGTTACACGGCCTATATGAAAGGTCAGCTCAGCGAATTGATCACCAACTATCATCCGGCGGTTCTTTGGTTCGACGGCGAATGGGAATCGCCCTGGACCCATGATCGGGGGGTGGACTTGTATGACTTTCTCCGCAAGCTCGATCCGAAACTCATCATCAACAACCGGATTGACAAGGCCCGCAAAGGCATGGAGGGCATGAACCAGCAGGCCGCCGTCGGCGACTTCGGCACCCCGGAGCAAACCATCCCGGCCAACGGATTCGGCCCCGGCGTGGATTGGGAAACTTGCATGACCATGAATGACACTTGGGGCTACAATAAACGCGACAACCATTGGAAGTCCCCGCAAACGACCATTCGCAACTTGATCAACGTTGCCAGCAAAGGCGGCAACTACCTCCTCAACGTCGGCCCGACCGGCGAAGGGCTGATTCCCGATGCTTCCGTTTCGCGCCTCGCCGCCGTCGGCCAATGGATGAAGGTGAATGGGCAGGCCATTTATGGCACGTCGGCCAGCCCCTTCGCAACGCCATTGCCCTGGGGACGTTGCACCAGCAAATCTTCCCGCCGCTTTACTGCCGCGCCCCACGGGGCAATGAACATGATGGAACGTTGCGCCGGCAAATCTTCCCTCAGCGACACAACGCTGTATCTGCACATTTTCGATTGGCCCGGCGACGGCAGGCTGTTGCTGCCCGGTTTGAAAAACAAAGTCAAATCGGCCCGCTTGCTGGCCGGATCGAAAAAAGTTTCACTCCCGGTCCAGACCGCCGCGAACGGATTACTGATTTCGCTTCCCGCCGCCGCGCCCGACGCCATTTCCTCCACCGTCGTCCTTCGATTGAAAGGCACGCCAGGGGAAAGTGAGAATTAAGAAGTATGAATGAAGAAGTATGAATAATATCCCGGTCCCTTGCCGCGCCATAGCCGCTGCGGCGACGCCAGGACTTCTTAATTCTGCCTTCTTAATTCTCACTTTCCTTCCAGTGTCCCGCCGCGATAAAACAGCCAATGGCAGCGGCCGATGAAAGAACCACAAGGGTTTTGGCCAGGCCCTTGCCATGCGTCAAACCTTCGGCCCATTCCATCCAGTCCGCCATTACCACGCCCGATTTGCCGTACATCTCCTCCAATTGCCGCGTGTCCTTGCGGGAATCGAGCGGAGAAAGCTGCGCGGCATCATGGGCCTCCAGAAAGGCATTCTCCTGGTCAATGCGGGCTTGCGCGCGCCAGGCCAGCGCCGCGCCGGAATAACCGGCCAGCAGAACCGCCAGACCCAGGACGTGAAGAATCAACCGCATCCGGGCTGGCGAAATTGAGGCAAAAAATCTTGGCGCCACAAGAGAACCTACCTGGAGAAGGCGTCCCGGAGCAACCGCGAAACACCAGGGCAGACGCATCTAAATCTTGGCGTTTCTCATTAACACCGAGGCTTTAGCCCGGTGTCGAGGAGGCGTAAGGCGAACTCCAGCCGTTTTAACGGCTTACCGTCGCTCGGGGAACCGTTGGAAAAGGTTAAGAATGTCGCAGACCGGCCATCACACCGGACTAAAGCCGGATGCGTTTGCCCTGCGCGAAACACGCCCCGTCATCTTTCACGGGCCGTTTGTTTGCGAAAGCAACGCGTTTAAATTTGTGATTTCCAGTGGCTTCCGCAGAATGTCCTCAGGTCTTTCAAGCCCATATCCGTTGATGGGGCCGCAAGAAGGATTCAGAAAATTAAAGACGATGCTGACGATCTTTTAATAAATGTGCGTTCCGAAGAAGACGTGACAAACATTCAAAATGATTTAGACGAATTTTCCGACAAGTTGCCAGAGAAATGTCCGCATGATCCAGAACGACCGCCCGGCGATTTGGCAATTATATGCTATTACGACGCTCTTGTAGAACTCCGAAAAAATTACGGGAAAAAGAAATGGGGATATTCCGGCGTCCCGCCGCCACGCCGTCCTAAGAAATAAGAACCAAGGCAATTTAACCCAAAAAGGGTGCGAGCCTGGTGTTGCCTTGTTGCAGTTGCAGTCTTTCTCGCCCTAATGCGGCATCGCTAGGAAACGCTTTATGCAATCCCGAAAGCTTCCGGGATTTCCAGCGCGGCAAACCGTTGGAAACGGTTTTTCCCCCAGTTCTCGCCCTCGACCACCCCGTTGAAACGGGGGTGTCAATGAAACTTGCCGTTAGCGGACGCCTAAAAGGCAAGATGCGCCTCCTTTCACGGCGTGTGTTATTGTTGCTTTGACGGAAGGCTGCGGTTCCGGTAGCGTTGCGAGGCTCCGGAACTTCGGTTCGGGTGGGCAGTATGCTGAATTTCATCATAAAAAAAATTGTCGGCTCGCAAAATGACCGGCAGGTCAAAAAAATGCGGCCGCTGGTTAAAAGGATTAACGATCTGGAAGCTTCGCTTGCGCCGCTGTCCGACGATGCGTTGCGCGAAAAAACCGCGGCCTGGAAGGCGGAGTTGTTCCAGATCAAGGACAATGACGAGCTGGCCCGGCGGCTGGAGGAAATCCTTCCCGAAGCCTACGCCGTGGTCAAGGCGGCCTGCCGCCGTTTGTGGGGCCAGGAAATCATGGTGCGCGACCATCCGCTGAAATGGGAGATGATTCCCTTTGACGTCCAGCTCGTCGGCGGCATCGCCCTGCATCGCGGCAAGATCGCCGAAATGGCGACCGGCGAAGGCAAAACGCTCGTCGCCACCCTGCCGGTTTATTTGAACGCGCTGGCCGGGCGCGGCGCGCATATCGTCACGGTCAATGATTACCTGGCGGCGCGCGACAGCGAATGGATGGGCGCGGTCTATAAATTCCTCGGTTTGACGGTCGGCTGCATCCTGCACGATCAATCGCCGGCGGAGCGCCGCGCGCAATACGATTGCGACATCACTTACGGAACGAACGCCGAATTCGGCTTCGATTACCTGCGCGACAACGGGATGGCGACGCGCAAAGAGGAACAGGTCCAGCGCGGGCATCATTTTGCCATTGTGGATGAAGTGGACTCGATTTTGATTGATGAGGCGCGGACCCCGCTCATCATCAGCGGCGCGGCCGTCGTTGCCGTTGACACACAATACGACCAGTTCAAGCCGGCCGTTGAGTCCTTGGTGCGGACGCAGGAAAAATTGTGCGCCCGGTTCATTGACGAGACGGAGGCGCTCCTGAAAGAATTGCATCCCGCGGACGGCTCCAATCCGTCCGATCCGGCGGCGCTGGAAAGGGAAGCCGGCCTGCTGCTCTATCGCGTCAAAATCGGCAGCCCGCGTTCGGCCGGCCTGGCCAAGCTGCTGGAGAATCCGGAAAACATCCGCATGATGAACAAGGCGGAATTGGAACTGCACGCCGACCAATCCAAAAAGGCGCTCTACGCGGAGAAGGAGGAATTGTTTTACGCGATGGACGAGAAAACCCATGAGGCCGACCTGACGGAAAAGGGACGCGTCTTGATGCGCCCCGACGATCCGGACGCTTTCTTGCTGCCGGATTTGACGGTCAAGTTCCATGAGATCGATTCCGGACCGGAGCCGGACGTGCGCAAGCGCCTCGAAGCCAAAGCCAAAGCCCAGTCTGAATTCGAGGTCAAGGCCATGCAGATTCACACCATTTCGCAGTTGCTCAAAGCCTACAGCCTTTACCAACTCGACGTGCATTACGTGATCGAAGCCGGCAAGGTGATTATCGTTGATGAACACACCGGCCGTCCCATGTATGGCCGCCGCTGGAGCGACGGGTTGCATCAGGCGGTTGAAGCCAAGGAAGGGGTGGAAATCGAGCGAGAGACCCAGACGCTGGCCACCATCACCATTCAAAATTATTTCCGCCTCTACAAAAAGCTGGCCGGCATGACGGGCACGGCGGAAACGGAGGCGGGCGAGTTCCTCGATATTTACAAGCTGGGCGTCATGGTCATCCCCACCAACAAACCGGTGGCGCGCCGGGACGCCAATGATTCGGTCTATAAAACGAGACGCGAAAAATTCAACGCCGTCATCAAGGAAATCACCACCATCCACAACCAGGGCCGCCCGATTCTGGTCGGCACGGTCTCCGTGGAAACGAGCGAGCAGGTGTCCAAGATGTTGAAAAGGGCCGGCATCATCCATTCCGTTCTCAACGCGAAATTCCACCAGCAGGAGGCGGAAATCGTTTCGCGGGCCGGCCAACGCGGCTCCGTCACCATTGCCACCAACATGGCCGGCCGCGGCACGGACATTAAGCTCGGCGAAACCGTGGCCGGGGCCGGCGGCCTGCACGTCATCGGCACGGAACGGCACGAATCGCGGCGCATTGACCGGCAGTTGCGGGGACGCTGCGCGCGCCAGGGCGATCCGGGTTCATCGCACTTTTTCATTTCCCTGGAAGACGACCTGATGCGGTTGTTCGGTTCGGACCGGATTGTCAAAGTGATGGAGAAGGTGGGCCTGGAAGAGGGCCAGGAGCTGGAGCATTTCATGCTCAACAAATCCATCGAGCAGGCGCAGAAACGGGTCGAACAGCACAATTTCCAACGCCGCAAACGCACGCTGGAATACGACGACGTGATGAACAAACAGCGCGAAGTCATTTACGGTTTCCGCGATGAGGTGATCAACTCCGACGACGTGCGGGATCGCTTGATGGACATCATGGAGGAAGTGGTGATTCAACAGGTGCAGGCGTTGACTTCCGAATCGGCCGACGCCAAGGAATGGGTCGCCCGGCCGCTGGCCGACTGGGTCAATCTCAATTTCCCGCTGGGCATTCCGGAAGAGGAAATCGTCAAAGCCGCCCTGTCGGGCAAGGAACTGCCGGTCCCCGACTCGGCCTTCGACGGTTTGAGCGCGGCGCAATTTGCCGTCTGCCGGTTTATCTGCAAGGCGGCGCGGGATTCCTACGAATTAAAGATCAGTTTTGAAGATGCCACGGCGCTCAAATCGGTCGAGCGTTACACCATACTGACCGCGGTGGACAAGCTCTGGCAGGAGCATCTCTACGGCATGGACAGCTTGCGGGACAGCATCGGTTTGCGCGCCTACGGCCAGCGCGATCCGCTGGTGGAATACCAATCCGAGGCCTTCAAAATCTTCGAAGAATTGATGGTCAACATAAAAACTGAAATCTGTCACAATATCTTCCGCAGCGCCTCCAGCGTGATGGCCTTCGACAAGTTTCTGCGCAACATGCCGCAAAAAACCATTCACCAGGAGGAGTCCTCTTTTGGCGCCGGTAAGGCGCCGCCCGCGCCCGCGTCCGCGCCAGCGCCTGGCGGCAAAAATCCCAGCGACATGGTCACCGAGGCGACCGAGGCCATGGCCAGGGCCCAGGCCAAGGTCCAAACCGGTGCGAAGCGGCCCCAAAGTGGGACGGAACGATCCCTGCCCCTGCGGCAGCGGAAAGAAATACAAGTTTTGCTGCGGAAGAAACGGCTGACCCTATTTTCGTATCCTACAAAATGGCTGTTGACTTACTTTTCTGATGATGTAGTCTTCCAGTATGAATGTGCCAACTGAAATAGACACCGTTTACTTTTCAATAAAGGGCCAGGTGGTCATCCCGCGCCGGCTCCGCAAGGAGTTTGAAATCGAGGCAGGCACCAGGGCTTACGTGCAATCCACGCCCCAGGGCATCTTGATCAAGCCGCTCACGGCAAAACACATTCGCAGCCTTCGCGGCTCCCTCAAGGGCAGCAAGGCGATGAAGGTGTTCACGAGCCAACGCAAAAAGGAGCGGGATTTGTAACATGGCCGCCAAAGTTCTGGACAGTTGGGCGCTGATGGCCTTCCTCCAAGACGAACCCGCCGCCGGGGAAGTTGAGAAGCTCCTGCTCAAAGCTGCCGAAGACAAGCACAAGTTGCTCCTTTGCGTCGTGAACTGGGGCGAGATTTACTACTCCATCGCGCGCGCTGAGGGCGAGGCCGTCGCCGAACAAAAGGCCGCCGACCTCGCCACGCTGGCCATTGAACTGGTGCCGGTGAGCGACGACCTGCAACTGGTTCGGGAAGCCGCGAAGCTCAAGGCCTCGAAGAAGATGGCCTATGCCGACTGCTTCGCCGCCGCCCTGGCCAGGCTCAGAAACGTGGAAGTCGTCACTGGCGACCCGGAGTTCAAGGAAGTCGAGGCTGAAGTGAAGGTGGCTTGGTTGCCCAGGAATTGAGATCGTAATTGACCCTGCTTGCACCTTTGGCAACGTAAAGGTAATGTTAAGAAAGACCGCCATTTGATTCAGCATGGAAAAGCTCCTGATCCATAATTTTGCGGGACTTAAGGAAGTGACGATTGAGGTAAGCCCCATCACGGGCTTCATCGGTCCACAAGCCTCGGGTAAGAGCGTTATCGCAAAACTCCTCTATTTCTTTCGCGAAATAGGTTCCTGAAAAACTTTCATGCCGTTTTTCAACTCGTCAGAGACAGGGCTGAGGTACCACTTTATAATCAGCCGGGGTGGCTTTGCTGGATGACGGCAAGGCCTTTGAGCAGGTCCAGCGCACGGGCCAATGCGGTGTCGGCAATGACGGGCGGGGCCGGTTCCTCCGGAGCAGCGATGATCTGAGGGCTCATTTCGTCCGAATCATCGTCCAGCGTCTCTCCGGCGCGGCGTTCCCGGACCAATTCAGCTTCGTTGGTGGGGCGATGGGCCGGCTGATTGGTTGAAGCGCGATTGGAAGTGGTTGAGGAGTCATTTTTGGCCGGCGCGGGCGGATGGAGTATTCTGTAGGGATCTTCCAGGTAGGCCCTTTCATCCGCCAAACTTGTCTCCACCGCGATGTCCGGCTTCAAGCCGCGGGCCAGCACGGTTCCATTACCCAGCTTGATTTGAGCGGTGGCGATGCGCAGTTTTTCGCCGTTGCCCAGCGAAAACTCCTTGAAAATGTTGGCCTGTCCCGCAGTCGTGCCGCCGAGGATCAATCCTATCTCCGCCTCCCGCAACGCGGCGGCCAGGCTCTCCGCCGCGCCGGCGGTTTGGGAATTGACCAGGATGGCCACGGGCGCGGCAATGGCATTGGTTTTCTTTGTGGCGCGGGCCGAACCTGTGCCCCACTCCAACAACGGTTGCTCGGAGTTCAGAAAGCAGTCCGCCGCCGCCGCCGCCGCCCCGTAATTGTTCCCCGCGGCAAATCGCAAATCCAGGATGACGCCTTTGATTTTCGACTTGTTGGTCCGGGCCAGCCCGTCATACGCCGCGCGCAGTTGTTCGGCGAGGCTGCCTTCGACCCTGTCGATTCGAAAATAGGCGTAGGAATCATCGTAAAGGGCGGCCTTGCCCAAGGTGCCGGAAGCGGGCGGAATCGCCGCGCTGTTGGATTCCTCCAGCATCGCCTGCCCCGGAAATTGTTCGAGCAGGCCTTTGACAGCGGCGCGGTCCAAGTCCGCCTGGCTCACCCCGTCGAGGTTGCTGCGCAGCAATTGGTACACTTCATCAAATTGCGGCGGAACGCTGGCCGGGGCGGCGCGGCCAATGGTTGCGGCGACAAGAAAACAAAAAAGAAAATTTCGCGTGTTCAAGATTATTAGAGTTTAAGTGTTCGTTATATTAGTGGCGGACTGGGCAAGCCATGCCAGGGCCTTGTCCGCAATATCGCGCCGAAATTGCGCGCCGTCGAATTGAATTTTCCGCACCGCCTCATAGGCCCGGTCGCGCGCCTGGGCCAATCCGCAACCCAGCGCCGTCACCCCAAGAACCCGTCCTCCGTTGGTCACGATCTGATCATTGGCCCGGACCGTCCCGGCATGGAAGATTTTTGTGTCCGGCAGCCGGCCGGCTTCCGCTAATCCCCGGATCGGTTTGCCTTTCGCATAGGACCCGGGATAACCCGCCGAGGCCATCACCACGCAGACCGCAGCCTCCGGCCGCCAGCGCAGCGCCGTTTTGTCCAGACGCCGTTCCACGCAGGATTCAAGCAAGTCGGGCAAATCATTTTCCAGGCGCATGAGGTAAGGCTGTGTTTCCGGGTCGCCAAAACGGGCGTTAAACTCCAGCACCTTCGGGCCATCCTTTGTCAGCATGACGCCCGGATACAAAATGCCGCAAAAATCAATGCCTTCCTCCTGGCAGCCCTTCAACCACGGCGCAAGAATTTTTCTTTCGACTCCGGCCAGCTCTGCATCGGTCAAAAATGGCGCGGGCGAATACGCCCCCATTCCGCCCGTGTTCGGGCCGGTGTCCTTTTCGCCAATCCGCTTGTGGTCCTGCGCGGCGGGGAACAAGCGCGCGGTCCGGCCGTCGCACAGGGCGTGCAGGGAAATCTCCACGCCCTCCAGCAATTCCTGGATGACGATGCGCCGGCCCGCCCCGCCGAATTTTTGATTGACCAGCATGTCATCAATGGCCGGAGACGCCTCCGCCATGCTGTGGCAAATCAACACCCCTTTGCCCAGGGCCAGTCCGTCTGCTTTCACGGCGCATTGGCCGCGCAGCGCGGCGGCGAAATCCCGGGCCGCTTTGGCCTCGACAAAATCCGCCGCCCGCGCCGTGGGAATGCCATGCCTGGCCATGAAGTTTTGCGAAAACACCTTGGACGATTCGAACCGGGCGGCCTTCTGATTCGGCCCCCAAATGCGCAAGCCGTTGTTCTGAAAAAGGTCTGCGATGCCGAGATCGAGCGGATTGTCCGGCCCCACCACGGTGAGATCGGGCTTCTTTTCATTGGCAAAGGCCAATAGGCCCGGGAGATTTTCCGCCGCAATATCCAGGCATTGGACCGTCTGCGGATGGCCGGCCAGCGGCTCCGCGGCGATGCCGGCGTTGCCGGGAGCGCACCAGAGTTGGGTCACCCGCGGCGACTGCGCAAGTTTCCAAACCAGCGCGTGTTCGCGACCGCCGGAACCGATGACCAGGACTTTCATGCCGCCCGGATTCAAGCAGGAAGCGGGCGGATTGGCCAGTTTGAGTTTCTCATAACCGGTCAATTTTAGGTCAGGTAGGGCGGGCACTCCGCTGCCCGCCGCTCCTCCGCATACCCAACACGGCGCGCACAAAGTGACGTGCCCTGCCTTAATGACTTTTCTTCGCCGTCTCATTTTTTTAATCTCGGCTAATGGATTTACCGGTCCGGGAAAAATTGCCGCACTCCGTCCCGCAATGGGTGGCCGAGGGCAGTTGGTTCTTCATCACCATCAACTGTGTGCCGCGCGGAAAGAATCAATTGTGCCGGGCGGAAATTGGCGATGGCGTGCTTGCCGCGATGACGCACAACCACAACAAACTTGTCTGGCATTGCCGCCTTTGCCTGTTGATGCCGGATCATTTGCATGCCATCATTTCGTTTCCGGCCGAGCCAGGCATGGCGACAATTATGGCCAACTGGAAAAAGTTCGTGGCGGTCAAATTTGGGGTCAAATGGCAGCGCGATTTCTTCGATCATCGCCTGCGCGATCATCACGAGCTGGAGGAAAAAGCCAGTTACATTCTGATGAATCCAATCCGCAAGGGATTGTGCGAGCGGGTGGAAGATTGGGTGTGGATTTGCCGGCCAAATGATCGTCCGCCGCCGTTGCTTGGGTAGGGGCGCGCACTCCGTGTGCGCCGTGGCGGGCAGCGGAGTGCCCGCCCTACCTTTCCCGGCCCACCAAACTGACCGGTCATCGTTTCTCTTAATATGCGCTTGCCGCCATCCGGCGCGCGTTGCATAAAGGACGCGAAATGCCCGGAACGACATCGCCCAGTCAAAGCGCGGAGGATTACCTGGAGCGGATCCATGCGCTCATTCAGGAGAAGGGGTACGCCCGGGTGGTGGACATCGCTTCGTCGTTGAAAGTCAAACAAGCCTCCGTCACCAGCATGGTGCAGAAGCTGGCTGAACTCGGCTACCTCAACTACGAAAAATACCGCGGCCTCGTCCTGACAGAAAAGGGGCGGGCGGTCGCCTGCCGCATCAAGAAACGGCACCAAACCTTGTCGCGCTTTTTCTCCCTCATCGGCCTCGCTGAACAAACCCAGCAGCAAGACATCGAAGGCATTGAACATCACCTGAGCGCCGAAACGGTCGAAGTTCTGTCCAACCTCACCCAATTCTTCGAAGACCATCCGGAAATGCTCAAAGCCTTCCTCAAATCTTGCAAATCCCCCAGGAGGAATTGACGGCCTTGCACGGCAATGAGAGCGTCACCTCGGAATCGAGTATTTTGCATTCTTCATTTGCTTTCTCGCTTATTTGTTCCGGCGCCGATTTCATTTGTCTCAAGTTTTCAAGTTCATTTCCGTCATGTTACATCCCCGCCTTCAGCCGTCAAGCCAATAATTCCTTGATTCCGAGAATGGACCCTTTCATGAAGCAGAGTCTGACAGAAAATCCGCCATGGTCAACCAGTTTAAATAATGAGACACTTGTTCTTGTTTGGTCGGTGTCGTGACCGCTTGGTCCGCGTAAAAAAACGCAGCTTTCTGACAGAAAACAGCATAGCCATTACCGCGATGTTTTGCCTGGCCCTGTGCCAGCCTTTAACTCGTTTGTTTGAGACAGCAGAGCATCCGCATTTGTGATTACCAGCGGCTTTCTCAAGATGTATTCAGGACGGTCAACGTTAAGTTGCCCTAATAGGATATTCGAGGTTTTTCATGGCTAACGCAAATCGGGGTGCGGGGGAAATTGAAGAAAGAAGAAGAGCTTTTAGGATGAAAATGGTGGTCTGGCCCCTGGCGTTGTTTGTTTGACTGAGGCGGACGTGGGCTCGCACCGCTTCGCGTCGGACTGCGCTCCGCTGCCGCTCCGCTCCGCCGGTCGGAGGTTTTTGGTTGGAAGGGGAGGCTGGTTTCTGAGAGGTTGGTCAGTGTGAGCATGGACACTGAATTACAAAGGCATTACGCGTCACTTTTAGGCATCGGCAGCCCGTGGGAAGTCAAGACGGTGGAGTTGAAACTGGCGGAGAAGAAGGTGGAAATCGAGTTGGGCTGGCAATGGGGCCAGTCGGCCCAGTGCCCGGAATGCGGGCGGAAGTGTTCGATGCACGACAGCGCGCCGGAGCGGAGCTGGCGGCATCTGGACACGATGCAGTTTGTCACCTTGATTCGGGCGCGGACGCCGCGGGCGGATTGCCCCGTACATGGAGTCAAGACGATGCAAGTGCCCTGGGCGGAACCGCAGGGGCGCTTCACCCTGCTCTTCGAGCGCTTTGCCGTGGAGGTGCTGCTGGCCAGCGCCAGCGTCAGCCAGGCGTGCGAGTTGCTGGGCATTGGCTGGGAGACGGCGCACGAGATGATGGGCCGGGCGGTGGAGCGGGGCCTGGAGCGGCGGCAACTGGAAGCGATGAAACACCTGGGGATGGATGAGAAGAGTTTTGGGCGTGGGCAGTCCTACATCACGCTGCTGACGGATTTGGCACAAGCGCGGGTCATTGATGTGGTGGAGGATCGGACGGAGGAGGCAGGCGAGCAGTTGTGGCAGACGTTGAGCCCGGAGCAAAAGCAAGCGGTGGAAGCGGTGGCGGTGGACATGTGGGAACCGTTCTTGCGGACGATTGAAAAGGAAGTGCCCGACGCGGACATTGTGCATGACAAGTTTCATATCAGCAAATATCTGGGCGAGGCGGTGGACAAGGTGCGTCGCCAAGAGCACAAGGAACTGATGGCCGAAGGGGATGAAACGCTCAAAGGCACTCGGCAACTGTGGCTGTATAACCCGGAGAACTTCAACCCGGAACAGCGCCAGGAGTTTGCTGGATTGAAGGACTTGCATTTGAAAGTGGCGCGGGCCTGGGCGGCCAAGGAACTGTTCAGCCAATTCTGGAACTATCAGGAAGAGGGTTGGGCGCGGCGGTTTTTCAAGCAATGGTTTGGCTGGGTGAGCCGAAGCCGGCTCAAGCCGTTGGTGGAAGTGGCGCACATGCTCAAGCGTCACTTGGAAAACTTATTGACGTATTTGAAGCATCACATCACCAATGCGGTGACCGAAGGATTGAACTCGAAAATCCAAAGCATCAAATCCAACGCGCGGGGCTTCCGCAACTTTCGGAACTACCGGATTCGCATCCTGTTTTTCTGCGGAAAGCTCAATCTCTACCCATTATGAACCTCGAAGAATCCCCTAATAGGTGGGTTGGCTCTAATAGTTCCACTGAGGCGACCGGTCCATCAGCCTTCTTCCAAACCACCCAGTAAAGCGGAACGAAGTGTTTATTATCGACTCCGTCAGGTGTCCACGACCAAATATGGACGTTGCCATCACGCTCGATTCTTTTGACATCCATTTTTATCGCAGCCATCCATTGCGTTGCCAACTCATAAGCCGCATTAGTATTGCGCCGTTCGATCGGCCAAAGGTATTTCGCCTTGAGATCGTTACGAGCCTCCTCGGAATCCAACTTCTGCGAAGTAATGTAGCACAACTTGTCTCCGATCCCAACAACATATTCATAATTTGATGTGTCAATTGTTCCTATACCACCACCGCTTAAGGCAACCATCTTCGGTGTACCAATGACCACATAAATAAGATTGCTTTGAGTTATTGGCAGATCTTCAGGCAAATTCAATTGGCGAGCCACGTCGTTGGCTTCTCTGATAAGCAAGCGTAGCGCCTCCTTTTTGTAGGTGATAGTAGTGTGGTTTAACTCTTTTAACCTTTGAACGGCATCCAGATATTCCTGGTTCGTCGCCCAAGCAGCCTCCACATTTTGGGCATTGGCCGAAAAAATGGCTCCACAAAAGCACAACATTATTACAGAAACGCATATAAGTAATTTGAAACACATAAATCGCATGTATTTAGTACCCGTAAAGGGGTCATAAAGGGGTCAGTTCCTAGTATTACTCTGTTAAGTAGAAATAGGCGAAAAATCTTCAAATTCAGTCAGGCAGCAGGGACACAAGCCGCGCGAGCGCACGATCAATGGCTGCATCGCCCGCAACGCCTGTTCCCACGTGAGGCCAGAAGTTTTTTTTGGCGCGTAGATAATCCATCGCCACAAACAAATAGGCGACGGCGGCCATGACCAGATGGTGGTGGAATCCGCGCCAACTGCGTCCCTCATAGTGGTCCAAGCCCAAGTCGTCTTTGCCCCGTTGAAAATACTGTTCGATGGGCCAGCGGCCGCGGCTCAAGCGCAGGCTCCGCCCCTTGGTCGGCGGTTGCTTGAGCCAGGCAGCATAAACATGATACGGATCGGGCTGGCCTTCGGGCCAATCCACCACCAGCCAGCAGGATGGCCACTCTCCGCTCTTCTCGTCCAAATCGGTGTTGAGATAAATCTGCCTCCACGCCAGGCGTGTCGCGCGCTTTTCGCCGTCGGCCGCCTCCCAAGTCGCCGCCTGCCATTCCCGGGCTTTGAAGCCTTCAGCCAAACGCCGCAACGACTGCGCTTTGGGGGCCGTCTTGGTGACCCTCCAAAGTTTGTAGCCGTGGGCCAGCTTGGGGCGTTGCGCCCAAGCCAGCCAGTGTTCTTCGCCGTGAAGGAAGTATTCCAGTCCCAACCCGCGCAGGCGCCGCCGCCACTCGGGGGTTCTTCCGTAAGCGGAATCGCCCAAAACCGGGGCCGCCGTCAAACCGTCCGCCAGCGCCTCCTCGATCAAGTCTCCAGCAATGTCGGGCTTGGTCTGAAAGTTCACCTGCTCGGGCACTCCGGCCTCCCGCCGCCGGGATCGGTCCCTGGTCCAGATTTCCGGCAGATAGAGCCTTCCTCCCACCGGGGCCGCAATGTCCCCATCCGTGACCACCAACTCGACGGCTACTTGGCACTGCGCCTGTTTGCCCACCGCCCCACAATATTGGTGACTGACTCCCACCGAATGGTT
The DNA here is from genome assembly GCA_963825315.1 of uncultured Verrucomicrobiae bacterium. GTDB lineage: Bacteria > Verrucomicrobiota > Verrucomicrobiia > Limisphaerales > Palsa-1400 > DASRLE01. The sequence continues at coordinate 732,242 of CAWGST010000001.1, forward strand.
GCCTTGTTTGAGCCAGCCGGTTTCGTCCACGACCCACGCCTGCAACGGCTCCATCGCCGGAATGACCTCACGCCGAATCGCCCGCCAGACGTGGCTCTCCTGCCAGGGACTGTCGCTCACGAATTGCTGCAGCTTCTGACTGTCCACCTGCAGCCGCTGCGCGATGGGTTCGATGGATTTGCGTTGTCCGGGCATTAAAAGGCCCTGCACGTAGAGCGCTGCGCTCTCCCGCCGCTCGCTCCGTCCGATGTCGGCCACCAGTGGCTCGATGAATTTTTGAAACGCGGCGACCTTGCGCCGCCAGTGTGCGGAATTCCACTTCATGACCAACACTGTAGCACCCCCTCAAAATGTGTCAATATAACTTAACAGAGTAATACTAGCATGTCAACATTTTGCTTTTCGTGATTCATAGAGCCTCCGATTGGCCGATTTCCAGACCCCGGATATTGCAGTCAAAGCTTTCACGCCATGGCAGGAGAATGCCGCACCCTGCCCAGTTTGTCAATCCAGAATGCGGCAATGTCAAGCAGTTTCTTTGTAATGGCCTCTCACCGGATCGGAGGTCGGATCGTAATTCATAAACACCTTGTTGACAGCCGGTTGCGGCTGTTCAATGGAAAAAATGTCGAAATTTTCACTGCTTTTTTCGCGGACTGAGTTCGTCGATCAATTTCAAAAAATGGAAAAATGTCGAAATCTTCACTGTTTCTTTCGGGGCGGATTTCTCTTGAGAAAATTAAAACTGCCTTTCAAACTGAAAGGCAATGGCCGGTCCTCGGAAACTGGTATTCGCTCATTTTGTCAACAATTTCCCGGAACGCAGATTAAGATTAGGATTACGATTAAGATTAGGAGCAGATTAATCAGAACGTCAAAAACTTCCACGCCTGCACTTTGTTGCCAAAGCGCAGGACGAACCAATTCTGCTGAAAGGCTTCCTCCTCCGGCGCCTCGTCGCGGAAAAAGTCCCACATCAATTCTCCGCTCGCCGGGTCCAGGCGGCGGATGTGAAAATAGACCGGCGCCTCCGGGCGCGGCGCGTTGACCGCTTCGGCCAGCCCGATGGCCATCGCTATTCCGCCCTGCTCCGCGCTCACTGTATAGACGTATGTCCCGGACAGAAAACACCGCTGCCCGAGCTTTTGCACCTGCCAGAGAATTTTCCCCGAGTGCGGGTCCACCTTCAATATCACCGGCGCAGTCGCTTCGAACTTGATCTGCTCGGAGTATTGAATCTCTTCCGGGGCCGCCGCCGTCGAGTCAACATAGAGCAGGCCGTCATCGTCGAATTGCACCCGGCCGATGCCGATGCTGGTCAAGCGCCATTGCACCTCCCCGCCCGGCAAGGCCAGGGCCGTCAATACGCCCTGGTCAAAAAAATAAAGGACCCCCGCCCGTTCCGCCGCTGGAACCAGATGCCTGGCATTTTCCGCGGCAAATCGCGCGCTGATCGGGTAACTCAATTGCGTCTCGAAAAGTTTGTTGTTCTGTTTGTCGAAGACCGTCAAACTTCTGCCCGCCGCCAGCAGATCGACGGTCTGGAGCGCGAAAAACGCGGGCAGGCCCGAAACTTCGCCCTTCCATTCCACCGGTTTGTCGCCCAGCCAGCGCCGCAGCCGGACTTCATAACGGCTCTGGTCGATGCTTTTGACGCCGCCGGTTTGATCGCGTTTGATATCGTTGAAAACCTCCTCCTCCACCGCGGCCGCGCTGGTGGACGTGCTGGTCTTGTCATTGATGAGCGAGGGGCCGCGCGGCTTGATCGCCTGCACCCAGATGACTTTCGGCTCCAGCAATTTCACCCGCAGTTCGACGAGGTTTTGCCCCGCCGAAAAGAATTCGCTGCTCACCGCGTCCAGCGGCTTGTTGAACTTCTGTTCCTCCGTTGCCTGGGCCAGCAAAACTCCCGCCGTCGGTTGCACATTGGGCGGCAATTCATCCGGCATGGCGTGTTTTTGCGCGCGCGGAACCTCGATGTTCTGGCGCGAAATCTCGCCCGATGAAAGGTCAATCCGTAAGGCGACCCGCCGGGTTTCGTCCGTGGCCGAAACCACCAGGAGGCTCGATTCCGTCGGCGTGAAACTGGCCAATTGTCCAGCGATGGGAACCATCAGCTTCACTTCGCCCGATTTCTGATCCAGGCGCACGACCTGGTCGCCGGGGCATACCCAAATACTCTCCTTGTCCACCAGGACTTGTGGCGGACGCGTGATGTCCGCCGCCGCCTCTCCGGGGAGATCTGTGGACCATAAGTCTTTGTGCGTGTGAAGATCGTGAACGATCACGCGGTCCGCGCTGGCCAGCAGAATTCTGCCGCCCTCCATGAACTGCGTATGCCACCCGGACTCGGACCCGGGCAGTTTCATCGAAAAGGCCAGGCGCGGCTTCGAGCCGACAAAGCCGTACCAACCCCAAGCCCCCAACAACCCGAGGACCAACAGCAAAACGCCCGCGATCATCCAGCCTATCCGGCGCGTCTGCCGCGCTTCGGCCTGGAGTCTCTGGATCGATGTGCTGACGGCGGGTTTGGGCGCCGGAATCCGCGGGACGTCTGCGGCAGGAGCCGCCGTTGCCTGCCTGCGCAAGCGCGGCTGTGTTGTCTGTTCCGCTTCCGGGGTCTGCGCGATGATCTGGTTCGCCGCCTCGGTGCCGTCGGCGTTGCAAGCGGGGCAATTCACCCGGAAGGGCATGACTCCATCCCGCGGCTCGACTTCGAAGGAGTACCGCGTCCCGCAACCGCATTGAATCTTGATCGTCATTCTGGATTGAGCAGGCGCACGCCCGGCGGATAACGCACATCGCGCGAGGCCTTGGGCCCGCTGCCCGTCACTTCGCCGCCGCGCGAAAGAAGGTTGCCGCCTTGCTTGCCATGATTGTTCCCCGGTTTCCGCCCATCTTCCGAGAAAATCTGTTGTCCCTTGTTTTTCGGAGCGGTATCAACCTGCGCGTCTGAAACGATAATCCCGCCGGCGTCGTCATTGGTCGTTCGTCCCATGTAATAGGCGTAGCTGATTTTCCGGCCGGCAAAGGACTCCGCTTCGGGAAGCGGCTTGTCCTTGCTGCCGGGACAGATGAATATCTCGGTCACCGTCGTGCTTTTCGGCACCAACAAACTCAACGGCCCGGCGGAAGTTCCGGCGCCTTTCAAAATGGGATAAGCCCCATCGTTGTCATTTTCGTAAATGCTCAAAGCGAGATAAATCGTTTGCAAATTTTTCCGGCAGCCGGCCAGGGCGCGGTTCCGGCTTGCGACGCTAAACTGGCTGTCCATCATCACCGTCAGGACGATGAGCAGCGTCAATACGATCAGCAATTCAAGCAGTGAAAAGCCGCCGGCGGCGCGGCTCCCCGGCGATAACTGCTTTCTGGAGGCGATCACTGCGGGACGACGGTCACTTTGCCTTGCGCCGCGTCATAATTCAATTTCATGCCGGCGGGGGCATCGGGTAATTTGGGCAGGTACTGCTTTGTGACCAATTCATTCAAGTCCTTGGGCAGACGGCCCTCCTGCACGTTAAAGAGCTGGACCTCTTGATTCAAGGAAGCGGTATCAATGCCCTTGACCGCCACTTGCTGGCCTCGGACCAGCGTTCCGAGATACCCGTCATGAGCGGCGGCCGGACTGGCGCTCTGAGCCGGAGGGGCCGGAGCGGGGGGTGATTGTGCCTTGCCGCAGCCGCCGACGGCCAAGGCTCCGGCCAAAAAGATCAAGCCGCGGAAATGACGCATATCTGGATATTAAACCGCCGCCGCCAAAAATCAATCGCATATCCGCCGCCGCCAGGAGCCATGGCGACAAGTCCGCCGCCTTGGGCGCAAGTCCGTTCTCGAAACCTTGCGCATCAGTCCGGTTCATAGGTTACCATTGGCTGTCAACGGTTCCGTTCCGAGCATTTCAACATTTTGCTGATCTGGGCTGATACAGATCTCCGGTTAACGGATGATTCGGCCCCCTGGCCGTCGCCGCGATTCTGCGGGCAAGTGAGGATTCGGTTGCGGCTGGCCGCGCTGTGTGATTGCGCCCTGTTTTGCCTTGGGCGGCGGCGCGAAAGATTTTGCGGATTATCGTTGCCAAAAAAATGGTTTGGCCTAAAATTCCCGCCAGATGGTCGGAACATTGGGCGAAACGTGAAATTTTTGACCATTTCACTCCTCCACGTTTCGCCAAGAGGCGCGGCAGCCTGTGGCTGCGGCAAAAGTTTTTTTGATGAGCGTTCCCGTTTGTTTTTTTGCGATGACTCAATTGCAGTTTGTGTGGAGCCGATCCACCGACGTCGGCCGGGTTATCATTTTCGTCCTGGCGATCTTCTCCGTCTTCGCCTGGTATATGATGGTCTCCAAGGCGATCCAAATGCGCCGGGCCAGAAAACTCAACCAGTTCTTTGAATCCGAATACAACGGACAGGAGCACGTCCTCGGCATTTTTGACCGCCGCCTGCAAGTGGATGGCTGTCCGATGTTCGCCGTTTACCAGGAGGGCTGCATGGAATTGGACGCCCGCCTCAAAAGCGAAAGCGGGGAGGCGCGCAGAAAATTCATCACGCTCAAAAGCATGGAACACATCAAGCGCACCCTGGAAGGAGCCGTGGCCCGGGAGTCGCTCAAACTGGAATCGGGCTTGATTCTGCTGGGCACCGTCGCGCCCGGCGCGCCCTTCATCGGATTGCTCGGCACGGTCTGGGGTGTCATGGACACGTTTGCCATGGTGGGACAGGCAGGCAGGGCCGAATTGGCGACGATGGCGCCGGGCGTGTCGGCCGCGTTGATCACCACCGTGGCCGGTTTGCTGGTCGCCATTCCTTCCATGTTTGGCTATAATTTTCTGGTGCATACGTTGCGCGTCCGGACGGTCGAGTTGGATAATTTCGCGCAAGATCTGGTGTCCAAAATGGAAACGGAGTATCTCAAGGAAGAATGAGACGGTTCTCCCAACGCAATTCGCTGGTGACGCTGAGCGAGATCAACATCACGCCGCTGCTCGATTTGGCGTTCGTGTTGTTGATCATTTTCGTCATCACCCGCCCGTTGCTGGAGCAAAACATCGATTTGCAACTCCCGCAAAACATGGGCGCGGCGGAAACGCGACCCATCGACCGCCGCAATATCCGCCTGGTCGAGATCACGGCCCGCGGCGATTATTTGTACCAGGGAAGGCACGCTTCCCTCCGCCAGCTTGAAACCGATTTGTCCGTGGCGTATCAACAGAATCACAAGTTGATCGTCGATATTCGGGCCGACAAACGCACCCCATGGGACTTTGTCATCGCCGTGTTTGACGCCTGTTTGCGCAATCACATCACCCAATTTTCCGCGAAGACCGCGCCCGCCGAACACAAATGACACGCCTGCAAAAAAAGTGTTTTCTTTTCTCGGCCGGCATGCACGGCCTGCTGGGGGCCATTGTGCTGGGCACCTCCGCCTTTCGCGACAAACCGGCGACGAAGGACATGCTCATTTTGACCATGATCCCGCCCAGGATTCTGGATGAAGCGGGCGCCGGAGGCGGCAGCCCCGAACCGGCCGCCGCGCCGCAACCATCGCAGCCCGCGCCGCCCGTGGTCCGGCCGCCGCAACCCGTCGCGCCTCCGCACGCGGCGGAACTGATGGTGCGACCCAAGCCGCGGGAAGTTGAACCGGAACCAAAGCCGCAGCCGTTGATGGCAAAAGAGGCCGAGGTCAAGCCAGCGCGCAACACTCATGAGATTCATCCTGACTACACCCCGGCCACGCCTGCCACCCGCCAGACGAAGACCAAGACATCAGCGCCCGCCGTTGCGGAAACTTCCTCGAACGCCGAAGCCAGACGCCTTCGGCGGGAGATTGCCGAGTCCCTGGACGCGCTGGCGTCCGGTGTGCGAAGCAGCGGGGCGAAAGGGACGGTGGTGGAGATGCCGGGCCAGGGGGGTGGAGAAGCCTTCGCGGGCTATGAAACCGTCATTTACAATGCCTATTACCACGCCTGGATCACTCCGGACAGCGTCGCGGACAAGCTGGCGGGAGCCGATGTCAAAATCGTGGTGGCGCGCGACGGCACGATCCTTTCCGCTGAAATTATCAAAAACTCCGGCGAACCGGCGCTGGACAAGTCCGTCGGGAGAGTGTTGCGGGCGGTGACCAAGTTGCCGCCGTTTCCCACCTCCGCCCGCGACGAGCAACGCATTTTTTTAATCCGTTTTAATTTGGAAGCAAAAGAAGCATCTGGATGAAAATACAATACAAAATAGTTCTGGCGGGAATCCTGCTGGGCGCGCTGTCTTTAACGACAAGGGCGGATGACGTCATTCAAATCACCAAACAAACCACCCACCTTATTCCCGTTTCCATCACCGGTTTTACGGGGGAAGCGGAGTCGGTTTTGAAATTTGATCTTTCTGTTCTGGGCATGGAGGTCCAGGAGCCGGCGGATTACATCATCAGCGGGAAGGATGACGGGCGGGTGGAAGGCAGCCTGACGCAGGCCGGGATGAACCGGCCCATTTTTCTCAGGGCCTACGCCGGCGGCAGCACGCGCTCGCAGGCGCATGCCTTTGCCAACGACATCGTCAAGGAATTGCGCCAGACATCCCCCATTTTTCAGAGTAAAATTGCCTTCCGGCTCGCGCGGGGCGGCTCGAAGGAGATTTGTGTCTCTGATTTCGACGGCAACAATCCGGTGGTCCTGACACACGACAACGTTCTGGTGGAAGCGCCGTCCTGGCTGCCGGGAGGGCGGGGGTTGCTTTACACCTCGTGGATGAATCGCAACACAGTACAAATCTACGAACACAACCTGGCCACCGGGGCGCGCAAGGTCTTTGCCGGCTATCCCGGCTTGAATTGCAGCGCGGAAGTTTCACCCGATGGGCAAAAGGTGGCGATGATCCTGAGCAAAAGCGGAAGCCCCAACTTGTATGTCTGCGATATGGACGGGAGCCATCTCAAACAACTGACCCATACCCGCGAGGAAGACTCGTGCCCTTGCTGGTCGTCTGACAGCCGGGAGATTTGCTTCGTTTGCCGGAGCGGCCGCGCGGTTTTGCAGAAAATCAGCGTCAACGGCGGGGCGGCTGTCCCGGTGCATGTGAGCGGGGTTTATGGGAACCTGACGGCGCCGGATTGGTCGCCCGACGGCAGCAAGATCGCGTTCACCAGCGGCAGCGGCAATTTCAGTATATGTGTGATGCCGGCCGGGGGAGGCGAAGCAGAAAAATTGGTTGCTGGCGAAGACCCGTGCTGGGCGCCCAATTCCCGCACGATCATCTTCACGCAGCGAAGAAATGAAAAAAGAGTCCTATGTTTGCTTGACGTGCCAACCAAACACGTCAAAGATGTGAGACAAATTTCGGGGAGCTGTTCGGAGCCTTCATGGGCAAGGTGAAAAACGGCTTCTTGGGACAACTGACAAGAAAAATGAAAAATTTAAATTTATTCGGCGTATTCATCGTAAGCACTGCATTGCTGGCCAGCGGCTGTCACCGCAAACCAGGATCGATCACGCCAATTCCGGACAACATACAACGTCCGGCCGGCGAGACCACTGGGGGAGTTGGTTCCGGCGCGCCGCTTCCCGGTGAGACTCCGGTCACAACCACAACTCCTCCAGAGGGGATTCCAATGAACTATGCCGGCAAATGGGGCGAGCTCTTCAACGGCGTTCACAATGAAGACCGGGACAAGTTCAAGGCCGACACCGTTTATTTCGACTTCGACAAGGCAACCATCAAAGCATCGGAAGAGGGCAAACTACAGGACGTGGCCTCTTATTTTAAGGGGAATACGACTGACGCCCTGATTGTCGAGGGCAACTGCGACGAGCGGGGAACTGAAAAGTATAATCTTTCATTGGGCGAGCGGCGCGCCCTGGCCGTGCGCGAATACCTGGCCAACCTGGGGATGGACCCGCAACGGATCAAGACCGTCACCTACGGCTTCTCCAAACCGGTCGATTCCGGCCACAATGAAGCCGCCTGGAAGAAAAACCGCCGGGGTGACTTGGTGCTGGTGACGCCGAAATAGCCGGCCAGTTCTCCGGCTGGACGGGGCTGTTTTGGGCCTTTACTAATGGTCCCGGGTGGTGTACCTATATTAAAGGAAGGACACGAAGCATATTTTATGAACACAACCTTAGCAGTATTGGGTTTGAGTGGTGGAGAACTGATTATTGTTCTGGTCGCCATTTTGGTCCTTTTTGGCGCCAAAAAAATCCCTGAATTCGCCAAGGGATTGGGCCAGGGCATCAAGGAGTTTAAGAAAGCGTCCAGCGATGTGACCAACGAGTTTCAAAATGCCATGAACCAGGAGACGCCGCCTCCGCCTCCGCCCGTCAAACCGCCCGCCGCTCCCGAAACAGCCGCCGCCAATCCGCCCTCCACCGTGCCCAAGGCTTGACCGCGTTCGCCAACCCTGGATCATGGCAGAACCGAGCGAGGAACTTCAGCCGGAGAACGAGGACGGCGAAGGTGGCGCTGTAAAATCGTTTCTCGAGCATCTGGAAGACCTTCGCTGGATGCTCATCAAGAGCGCGGCGGCCACGCTGGCCGGAATGATGGTCTGCCTTTTTGCCGTCAACCATCTGGTCGCCATCCTGACCTGGCCCTTGATTCGCGCCGAGCACCGGCATCTTGTCTTTATGCCGGAGAACACCAACACGGTTCTTCATCTGCGCCTCGGCTCCAAGTTGCTTGAATCCATCGAGCTTGGCAGCAACCAGATTGGCTCCTTAAACCTTGGCACCAATCGGCATGTCACCGTGCAACTGGAACCGGTGGCAGCCGGCACCAATACCTTTCTGGCCATGCGCATGGTGGCGGCGGATGCTGACGAAGGATCAAACGGCCCCCGGCTCGTCTATATGGGTCCGTCGGCCCCATTTCTGTCCGCCTTGCATCTGGCCTTTTTTGGCGGATTGATTCTGGCTTCGCCTTTTGTGCTCTATTTCATCGGGCAATTCGTCATGCCGGCCCTGAAGATTGTCGAAAAAAAGTATTTCCTGCGCGCCTTTTGGTTCGGGACAGTGTTGTTTCTGGCCGGCGTGGCGGTGGCCTATTTTGTGATCATGCCGCCCGCGCTCAAATTTGCCGAACTGACCGCGCAGTTGATGGGCATTTCGTCGCAAATCTGGAGGGCCGAAGATTATTTTGGTTTCGTGGTCAAGTTCATGCTGGGGATGGGGTTGGGTTTTGAATTGCCGGTGGTCCTGCTGGCCCTGGTAAAAATCGGTCTGCTCAACTATGGGAAGCTCAAGTCAATGCGGCGTTACATGATCGTGGGCAATCTTATCCTGGGCGCCCTGCTCACCACGCCGGAACCTTTCACCCAGGTTATCATGGCTGTGGCCTTGCAAATGCTCTTCGAAGTCGCGGTTTGGATCGCCTGGTACTGGGAGCGGCAGAAAAAGCAACGGGAGGCGAAAAATGCGGCGATTGATGTGTAAAATTGAATGAAAAAAACTGGACAAGGCCGCTGCACCGGGCTTAATGTGCCGGAAAGAGTTTAATTATGCGTAACAAGGCTTTTTATTTTTTATCGCTGATCGCTGTTTCCAGTCTCGTCGCCGGCTGCGCTGGTCCGCAGGGTCCGGAGCAAAAACTCGGCCGCGGCATGAACAACCTGGTTGAGTTTGCCCGGATGGGCGAACTCCAGCGGTCGATGGAACAAGCGGCCATATTTGATACTCGGGGTTATGGAGGCATAACCACCGGCGTCATTCATGGAATCGATCGCAGTTTTGCCCGAACCGGCGCCGGGCTGTATGAAGTGCTGACGTTTCCCATTCCCAACGGCGGTAATGGCGACTACGGCCCGGTGTTCCATCCCGCCGACCCCGTCTATCCCGACAGCTACAAGCCCGATTGGATCGCCGAGACCATGCTGCAGCCGGACACTTCGTTGGGCTTTTCCGGAGGTGATATAGCGCCGTATCTTCCGGGCAGCCGGTTCCGCATATTCGACAACTGAGAGGAAACAGCCGGAAGCTTGCAGTCGCGGACACTGTCCGGCTCCGGCAACGCTTCGCGCGTTTTATCCGCTGATGCTTGAGAAGACTTCATTCTGCAAGGTCAATCTTATCCTCAACATCCTGGGAAAGCGTCCCGACGGTTTTCACGAATTGGAAACCATCCTGCATCCGGTCGGCCTTTATGACCGGCTGAGCTTTGACCGGGCCGGCAGGGACATCAAACTCACCTGCAACGACCCCATTCTGCGGGTTCATTCCAAGAACCTGGTCTTTCGCGCCGCCGCGCTCTTCTTAAACAAAGCCGCCATAAACGAAGGGGTGCGAATCCACCTCGATAAGCGCATCCCCATCTCCGCCGGTTTGGGTGGCGGCAGCGGCAACGCGGCCACAACCTTCCTGGCCCTCAACGAACTCTTCGGCCATCCCCTGGCTCCGGCAACCTTGCGGGAGATGGCCGCCGTTTTGGGTTCGGATGTCCCCTTTTTTTTGCAGAACCGGCCGGCGCTGGCCACCGGCCGGGGCGAAATCATCAAGCCGCTCGAATTCTTTCCCGCGCTGCGGTCGGCGCATATCCTGCTGATCCATCCCGGTTTTGGAATATCCACTTCGTGGGCCTACCAGCAACTGAGCCGGTTTCCCGAAGCGCAAAACGGCCGGGCGGGCCGCGCCGGAAGGCTGGCGGCTCTGTTGCGCGCCGGCGACAGGGCGGGCGCGGGCCGGGAGTTTTACAACTCGCTCGAAGCGCCCGCCCTGCGCAAATATCCGCTGCTGGAATTATTTCAGCAGTTTTTGCGCGAAAACGGCGCCTGGGCCGCGTTGATGTCCGGCAGCGGGTCAACCACCTTCGCGCTGGCGGACGCGAAGGAAACGGCGGAACACCTGCTCGAAAGTTTCAAGGCCAAATTCGGCGTCAAATGCTGGACGGCGGTAGTCAAGATGAGCGAGGGCGGGGAAAAATGACGAATGACGAAATCCTAATGACCAATCAATGCCCAAATGATCCAATGACGAAATTTCGTCATTCGAGCTTCGTCATTAATTGGACATTCGTGCTTGGACATTCGTCATTTTCCAAGTCATTTTCCATTTGCAGACCGGCTTGGAAACGCTAGTTTAAAGGGCCACTGTCCGATGGTGTAACGGTAGCACAAGGCCCTTTGGAGGCCTTTGTCATGGTTCGAATCCATGTCGGACAGCCAATGTTTTTTAGGGTCGCACTTTGTGACCGGTTCCCAGACGCTCCGTGTCCCCGTAAAACAGGCGAGCCAGCCTTTTAATCTTTCCACGGCGGGGGACGGCGCGCAAATTGGCGAAAGCGAATGGAGAATTAATCGTCAGGGCCGGGAGCCGGGCCGGTCAATGCGGACGGGGTTCCCGGCCTTTTTGCCGTTGGCGGCGGTATTGTCAACAAAAGCCTTGTCTTTTTGCGGGAAAACGAGTACAATAACTGGTGCCAGCATGAAAAAGGTTTTGGTCATTGATAACGATCACGCTTTTCGCAGCCAGTTAATGCCGTGGCTGGATGAGCGCGGCTGGTCCCTCGTCGATGCCCAAGACGGCCAGCGCGGGGTGGAACTGGCCTTGCACCACAAGCCCGAAATCGTCCTGTGCGACCTGCTGACCCCGCGTTGCAACGGTTTCCAATTTTGCCGCGATATCCGCACCCACAAAGATACCCAGCCCGGCTCTCCGATTATTATTGCCACTGGCAGCGGACACGCCACCGACAGAATTAATGCTTTGGAAGCGGGCGCCGATGAGTATATGGTGAAACCGATTTCTTTTCATGCCCTTGACAAGTTTCTGGCGCGCTTTGGCACTCCGCCACGCCAGGGGCAATCGGACAATCCCGCCTCCAACGGCAGCGGCGAGAGCGGCGGGTGCGCCCGGCTTAAATTCTGGGGGGTGCGCGGGTCCATTCCCAGCCCCGGCCCCGAGACCGTTTTTTATGGCGGCAACACCTCCTGTGTCGAAGTGCGCGTCGGCTCGGACATTATTGTTTTGGACGCCGGCTCCGGATTGCGTCGGCTGGGTCTGGCCCTGGTCGAGGAGTTCAAAGAAAAGCCCATGCACTTGAATCTCCTCATCACCCATACTCACTGGGACCACATCCAGGGCTTTCCTTTTTTTCTTCCGGCCTACAATCCAAAAAACAAGGTGACCATTTATGGCTTTGAAGGCGCCAGCCAGGGCCTGCAAAACACTCTCTCCGATCAAATGGAAAGCCCCTATTTCCCCATCAGCATGCAACAAATGCCGGGCCATATTGCCATCCGGGAACTCCGCGCCCTGAACTTCAACGTGAACCAGGTGCCCGTGCGCGCCCACTTCCTGAATCATCCCGGCAGTTGCACCGGATACCGGCTCTTGACCCCCGGCGGCTCGATTTCTTATTTGCCGGACATTGAATTATACCAGCGGCTGCGCCACCGCTGGAACACGGAGACAAACCTCGTCCCGCACCAGGAAAGAGAAACCACCCCGCCGGAAGACCGCGACCTGATTGAATTCATCCGTGATTCCGACGTGTTGATCATGGATTCGCAGTATGACGCCGCCGAATACGAAAAGCACGTCGGCTGGGGGCATAGTTGTGTGGAAGATTGCGTCGCCTTCGCTTTGCACGCCAACGTCAAGCGCCTTTTTCTCTTTCACCATGATCCGGACCACACGGACGAACAAATTTCCCGCATGGTGGCGCGGGCACGCCAGATGGCGTCCCGCCGCCGCTCCAGTCTCATGATCGAAGCCGCCCGGGAAGGCTACGAACTGATCCTCGCCCCCAGGGCGAACGCCGAAGTTTAACCTCGTGACAGTTTCCGGCTCCCGGCGCCGGTCAAGGGATTAAACCACCGCAAGCGGGAGAACCGCAGGAAATCCGCGTCTGCGGTGTGTACAACCGCGTCGTATTCAATGGCCAAGGCTGCAATTTGCGTGTCGGTCACGAGGTTCCCCGCCATGCCAAGGGTCTCCAGCAACTGGCACACCTGTTCGACGTGATTGCTCCGAGCCTCGATAATCTGCACGACAGCTTGCATGATCCAGGAGCGGACATGTTGAATCGCTTCGGCGGACGTCATCGGATTCTGGTACACGCGCCCATTCGTCGCGATGCGCAGAAAACCGAACACGACCACCGGCGGCAAACCTACAGGCTCCGTTCCCGACAAACACTTCCGCCACCACGCCGCCGCCCCGGCGTGGAAAGGCGAATCGGAATCGCAGGCGTAGAGCAACAGATTGACGTCAGGAATAATCATGTTTTCTTTGCGCGGCGGTGCTTTTCAAGAAAGGCGTCCACCTCCAGATCGTCGGCCAATTTGTTGAAACCGGCGGGGTCAATGCCGGCGCGCAATCCCAAACCGCGGGCCTTGACGACGAATGGCGCGCTCCTGGCCCGGGCCTGCTTTCCGCCCAAACCGGCGCGCAATCCGGCATTGAGCGTCTCCTTAAATGATTTCCGGGAGCGGTGCATGGCATCGCGCAACATCCTCTCAACATCCTTTTCCAATGTTACGGTTGTTCTCATGCCTGCATCATGATGCTAAAGGCGCGTGCTGTCAAGATGCTTTAAGCGGGTTCAGCGGTTGAAAAGCCGCGCCCCAAATCGCCGCGAACACTTTTTCCAGGAATGGTCCAGGCGCTAATGACCAATGTCGCGGCATCTTTTTCGTCATTGGTCATTTGGGCATTATTTCGGCATTCGTGCTTTGTCATTCGACATTTCCCTCAGAACAGCGTCCAGATTGTGGCGGGCGCGGGCCAGGTTGGGATTCTCCCGCAGGCAGGCGCGAAATTGCGCCTCCGCTTCCGCCCATTGTTTGCGCGCCCGGAAAATCAGGCCGAGATTGTAATGCGCCTGCGTTTGGGAATTGTAGTGCGCCTCCACGCGGTTGGGTTCAATGGCCAGCGCCCTTTGATAATGAACCACGGCCTGCGCCTCATCGCCCTGCCGCGCCAGCGCTTCGGCCAGATTATACTCCGCCAGAATATTGTCGCGCGTCACAGCCACGGCATGGCTGAAGAGCGTCACGCTGTTGCGCCAGTATTGCAATTGCACTTCCGCGCCCGCCAGCAAAAACCCCAGCGCGCCCGCCACCACCGCGCCGAAGACCAGTCCCGGTCGCGGCCAGCGGGTCCAGGCGCCGGGAACGGCCCAGGCCGCCATGATGAAAACCCCGATCAACGGCACGTAGCTGTAACGATCCGCCATGGGTTGAATGCCCGCCTGCACCAGGCCAATCACCGGCGTCAGCGTTCCCAAAAACCAAAGCCAGCCGACAATGAGATACGGCTGCCGGCGCGCCCGCAAAATTGCGCCCACGGAAATCAGCAGCAACAAAGTGCCTGCTCCGGCCGCCGGCCAGAATGTCCAAATGTGGGAATAAGGATACGGCAGCGCAAGGTCCACGGGCCAGAGCATCTTCCAGAGATAGAGCACGCAACTGACCAGCGCATTGGCGATCCGCGCGGAAAAGGGGAGGATGCCAAAACTGACCACCGAATTGGCTCCCCTTTGCGCCCACAGAGTTGCGACGCACTCCAGCGCCGCCAGGGCGAAAAAGGGAATTTTCTCCAGGAATAATCCCGGCGTCGCCGTTCGCTTGAGCGGCCAGAAATCCAGCAAAAGCAGCACGAAGGGGAGCGTCACCACCATCGGTTTGGACAACAGCCCCAAAGCAAAGAAGAACAACGCCAGGCAGTAGAAGACTCGAAGAGCATGAAGTTTTGACAAGGTAGGGCGAGACTCTGTCGAGCCGTGACTAGATCGATCCGGGGTTCGACGGAGTCTCACTCCACCGGTTTCCTTCGCGTAGCGCCCATAAGCCGCCATTGTCAGCAGCCAGAAAAAGGCGCTCAAGACATCCTTGCGTTCCGACACCCAGGCGACGGATTCGACGTGCAGCGGATGCCACGCAAAGAGGGCGGCCACGAGCGCGCTGCGCCATGGGGCGCCGGTCAACTGGCACAAAACCAAAAAAAGCAGGATGACATTGGCGGTGTGGAAGAGGAGATTGGTAAGATGATGCCCGCCCGGGTTGAGGCCGTAGAGGGCGCAATCCGCCATGTGCGAGACCCAGGTGAGGGGATGCCAATTGCTCGCATGACTGGTTTTGAAGGCCCAAACCAATCCAGCGCCGGTGATGCCGTGCTGGATGGGGGGATTATAAATGAGATAATCCGGGTCATCGTAATTCGTGAAATCGAAATGGGTCGCCGGCCAGTACAGCGCCAGAGTGATCAGGGCAAGCAGCAGGCAGACAAGCATGGCGCGTTGTTTTTCCGGCACGATGGAATCCTAAAGGCTTCCGCCGTCGCTTCGCAAGGCGGGGCTTCCCCCTTCGCCACAACGGCTACGGCGGACGAGATGGCGGGACTGGCGAAAGGCCAAAGGCTGAAGGCAAAAAAATAGGGTCCGGTCGTTGAGCTCGACCGGACCCCACCCAACCCGCACACGCGGGTTGGAGAGACACGCACCTGCCAGATATGCAAGAAGTATGCCGGAATCAGAATTGCGAACGGATTTGTCGCGGCGGGGGAGGAAGCGGTTTCCGTCTCCTGATCTTAATCCCAATCCTAATCCTAATCTTCTTCGATTGGGCCGGATTAAGATTAAGATTAGGATTATGATTCTGAAAAGAGGCTGATTCAGTGCCGCTCTTGACACTGTCGGCGGCAAACTGCATTTTCTTTGGCCGGCCTGCATCGGCGGGCGGACGGTCCCATTATGAACGCTTTACACAACCTTTTTGACTCGTTGAAGGAATTTGACCTTGGACAGGGCGGGAAAGGCGGCTTTTATTCGCTGCCCGCCTTGGAAAAAGCGGGCGTGGGCGCGATTTCCCGCCTGCCGGTTTCCATCCGCCTGGTCCTCGAATCGGTCTTGCGCAATTGCGATGGCAAAAAGGTCTCTGAAACCAATGTCCGGGAACTGGCCCGGTGGCAGCCCAAAGCGGCGCGCACGCAGGAAATTCCATTCATCGTCGCCCGCATCGTGTTGCAGGATTTTACGGGGGTGCCGCTCCTGGTGGATTTGGCGGCCATGCGCTCGGCGGTGGTGAAGTTGGGCCGCAATCCCAAATTGATCGAGCCGCTGGTGCCGGTGGATTTGGTGGTGGACCATTCGGTGCAGGTCGATTTTGCGGGGACGGCGGATGCGCTGGCGCGGAATCTGGCCATGGAGTTTCAACGCAATCGGGAGCGTTATCAGTTTCTCAAGTGGGGCATGCAGGCCTTTGACACTTTCAAGGTTGTGCCGCCGGGCATTGGCATCGTTCACCAGGTCAATTTGGAGTATTTGGCCAAGGGCGTTCTCTCGCAGGCGGCCGGCGCCAATGGCCGCTCCCTCTTTTACCCGGATACGCTGGTCGGGACCGATTCCCATACCACGATGATTAACGGCCTGGGCATTGTCGGCTGGGGTGTCGGAGGCATCGAAGCGGAGGCTGGCATGTTGGGGCAGCCGGTCTATTTTTTGACGCCGGACGTCGTCGGGGCGCATCTGACCGGCGCGCTCCAGGAAGGGGTGACTGCGACCGATCTGGCTTTGACGGTGACGGAACTGTTGCGCAAGGCGAAGGTCGTTGGCAAATTTGTCGAGTTTTACGGGCCTGGCGCGGCGGCCCTGGCGGTGGTGGACCGCGCGACCATCGCCAACATGGCCCCCGAATATGGCGCGACTATGGGCTTCTTCCCGATTGACGAGGAGTGCGTTGATTATTTGCGCAAGACGGGCCGCAGCGAGGAGCATTGCAAGGTTTATGAAAACTATTTTCGCGCCCAGGGCCTTTTCGGAATCCCCAACAAGGGCGACATCGCCTACTCAACGGACCTCGAATTGGACCTGGCCGGAGTGAGGCCGAGCGTCGCAGGGCCAAAACGGCCGCAGGACAGAATCGAGTTGGGCAAACTCAAGGAGGAATTCATCAAGGCATTGGGCAGGCCCGCGGCGGAAAACGGATTTGGCAAAACAGCGGACGAATTGAAGCGCGCTTTCCCAGTTTTGGACGGCGGGACAATGGCCGCGAGCGGCGGGAGCCAGGAACCGGTTTCGCGCCAGCGCTCTTTGCAGCAGAACACAAATCCGTTGACGGAATTGGAAATGGCCAACAACCGCCCGACGCCGGATCCGGCAGCGGCCGATGGCCGCATCGCCGCGCGGCCAATTGCATCATGGCGATGTGTTGATTGCCGCCATCACCAGTTGCACGAACACCAGCAACCCTTCCGTCATGCTGGCGGCCGGGTTGCTGGCGAAAAAGGCGGTCGAGAAAGGACTCAAGCCCAATCCAATGGTCAAATCTTCCCTCGCCCCAGGCTCGCGCGTGGTGAGCGATTATTTGAACAAAACCGGCCTGCAACCGTATCTTGACCAACTCGGTTTCAACCTCGTCGGCTACGGCTGCACGACGTGCATCGGCAACTCCGGCCCGCTGGCCGCGCCCGTCGAAGACGCGGTGACGAAGAACGACGTTATTGCGGCGGCGGTGCTTTCCGGCAATCGAAATTTTGAAGCCCGCGTCCACCAGAACATCAAGGCGAATTTTCTCATGTCTCCGCCCCTGGTGGTGGCCTTCGCCCTGGCGGGACGCGTGACAATAGACTTGACAACCGAACCCATCGGCAGGGGAACGGATGGGCGGGAGGTCTGGTTGAAGGACATCTGGCCGGACCAGGCCGAGGTGCGCGACGCCATGCACGCCGCCCTCAAACCGGAGGTGTTCCGCCGGCTCTACCGCGATTTTGCCGCGCAAAATCCGAAGTGGAATGAAATTCCCGCCAGCACCGGGCAGGTTTATCAATGGGACGAACAGAGCACGTATATACAGCAGCCGCCCTTCTTTGAAAACTTCAGCCTTCAGCCCGGACACATCGCCGAAATCAAGGCGGCCCGGCCGCTGGGCATTTTTGGCGACAGCGTGACCACGGACCATATTTCACCGGCGGGCAGCATCAAGAAAACTTCGCCGGCGGGAGATTATCTCATCGAACACGGCGTCAATTTCGTGGATTTCAACAGCTACGGTTCGCGCCGGGGCAACGACCGCGTCATGACCCGCGGCACTTTTGCCAACGTGCGCATCAAGAACCTCATGGTGCCGGGCGTCGAGGGAGGCGTGACGAAATTGCAACCCGGCGGCGAAACCATGAGCATTTTCGACGCCGCCATGAAATATGCGGGCCAGCGCACGCCCCTCATCGTCCTGGCCGGAACGGAATACGGCACGGGCAGTTCGCGCGATTGGGCGGCCAAGGGGACGCGGTTGCTGGGGGTCGAGAGTCGTGGTCGCGCAAAGCTTTGAACGAATTCACCGGTCGAACCTCGTGGGCATGGGCGTGTTGCCGTTGCAATTCAAGGAAGGCGTGTCCGCGCAAACGCTCAAGCTGGACGGCACTGAAACCTACGATGTGCTTGGGTTAAGCGATCAGCTCAAGCCGCGGCAGGATTTGACCTTGCGCATCACGCGGGCCGGCGGGCGGGTTGAAAACATCCCGGTGGCCTGCCGCATCGATACGCCCATTGAGATTGATTATTACCAGCATGGCGGGATTCTGCCCTATGTGCTGCGGCAACTGGCCGGGGCCAATCCATCATGAAAAGACAACTCCTCATCGCGGCGCTGGCTGTGGTTCTGTCCATGCACCCCGCCGCCGCCGGTCCGCCCGGAGGGGAACCGGTACAAATTATATTTGACACTGACATCGGCAATGACGTTGATGACGTGCTGGCCCTCTCCATGTTGCATGCGCTGCAATCCCGCGGGGCATGCGAAATACTGGGCGTGACCGTGACCAAACCGGACGAATTGGCCGGCCCATTCGTCGATGTGCTGGACACGTTTTATGGCCGGCCGGGCATACCGATAGGGTGCATCCGTCCATCACCCGGCGAGGAAACCAGCAAGTTCCTGCCCCTGGCCAACGTCACGGATGGAGGCAGGCTGCGCTATCCGCACAAGCTGAAGCGCGGCTCGGACGCGCCGGAGCCAACCCGTTTGCTGCGCAGGCTTCTCAGCCGGCAACCGGACAACTCCGTGGTCCTGGTGCAGGTGGGCTATTTCTCGAATTTCGGGGCGTTGCTTGACACGGCGGGCGATGCCAGTTCGCCGCTCGGCGGACGGGAGTTGGTCAGGCAAAAAGTGAAATTCCTCTCGGTCATGGCCGGGACATTCCTGGCCGCCCGCCAGCAGGCCCGCTTGCTCGAATTCAACGTGATCAAAGACATTCCGGCGGCGCGAAAGGTGGCGGCAGAGTGGCCGACCCCGATGGTGTGGAGCGGCTTTGAAATTGGCCTGGCCGTGCCTTATCCCGCCATCAGCATCGAGCGGGATTTCAGTTACGTGGCGCATCATCCGGCGGCGGAGGCTTATTGTCTTTACAACCCGCCGCCGCACGAGCGGCCCACGTGGGACCTGACGGCTGCGCTCTACGCGGCGTTCCCGGACCGCGGCTACTTTGATCTGTCGCCCGCCGGCCGGGTGACGGTGGAAGCCGACGGCAATACCCTCTTCACGCCCCAAGCGGGCGGGCGCGATCGCTTCCTGATTCTCAAGGAGAATCAAATTGGGCGGGTCAAAGAGGCGCTGGTGCAATTGTCCACCCAGCCGCCAAAGAGACTGGAGAAATAAATGACCAAACACACCAAAGTCGCTATCGTATGCAGCAATATGAAGAATCCCTTTCGCCATTTTCTCTGCCTTGTTACTGTCTCTGTGCTCACCGCGCCTGCTCACGCCGCTGCGGCTGGCGCGGACATCGAATGCATCAAATCCGCCAGTTTCTTTGCGCCCATCGAGGCTGGCGCCGATCGCAACTACCCGCCCGACCGCGAGGTGAAGGTCAGTCATCTGGCGCTGGATCTCACGCCGGACTTCAAGCAGCGCACCTTCGAAGGCAAGGAGACTTTTCAATTCAAACCCAATGGCAAGCCGGTGCGGGAACTGAGCCTCGACGCTGTGGACCTCACCATTCTTTCCGTCACATCCACCGGGGAAATCCAAGGCTGGCAGTCAACTACGGATAAACTCATCATTACTTTCGTCACACCCGTTCCAATGGACAAGGAAACAGGTGTGACCATCGCCTATCATGCCCAAGCCTCCAAAGGGATGTACTTTAGCACGCCGGATTTGGGCTACAAGGAGGGCGACACGCAACTGGATTCCCATGGTGAACCCATTCAAGCGCGCCTTTGGTATCCATGCTTTGATTCGCCAAACGCGAAATTCACCTCCGAAGTCACCTGTCGCGTGCCGGCGGGAATGACGGCGGTGTCCAACGGCAGGCTGGTTTCTGAAGAAAAGGATGCGGCCACCGGACTAACCGCGTTTCATTGGTCGCAGGAACAGCCGCACGCCAACTATCTGATTTCGGTGATGGCCGGCTATTTCAAAAAACTGGAGGACAAGCACAACAATGTCCCGCTGGCTTTTCTGACGCCACCCTCGGAATTCAACGAAGCGGAGGCGTCGTTTCGCGACACCAAGGACATCATGAGCTTTTTCGAAGCGGAGATTGGGATACCGTTCCCCTGGCCCAAGTATTACCAGATTTGCCGGATCGACGCCGGAGGCGGGATGGAAAACACGAGCGCGACACATCTTGGCGACCAGACTTTGCACACGGCGGCCACTGAAAACATTATTGACAGCGACGGGCTGATTTCGCACGAAATGGCCCACCAATGGTTTGGCGACCTGGTCACCTGCGACGACTGGAGCGATATTTGGCTCAATGAAGGCTTCGCCACCTATTATGCCCTGCTCTATGACGGGCACAAAAACGGCCATGACTCGATGCTTTACGGGCTGTATCAGAGCGCCCGGCGGATTACGGGAACGCCGGACGATACCAACGCGATTGTCCGGCGCACCTATGGCGAGCCGGATGATGTGTTCGGCCGGTTTAATTACCTGGCCTATCCCAAGGGCGCCTGGGTGCTCCACATGCTCCGGTCGGAATTGGGCGAGAGCCTCTACCGCCGCTGCATCAAGACTTACTTGGAACGCCATCAATACGGCAATGTCGTGACCGAGGACTTGCGCAAGGTCATTGAGGAGCTTTCCGGCCGTTCTTATGACCAATTCTTCGACCAATGGCTCTATCACGCCCATCATCCGGAGTTGGAAGCCAGTTATAGTTGGGACGAAAAGAGCAGGCTGGCAAAAGTTTCCCTGCGCCAGGCGCAAAAGACCGACCAAAATGTCCTGCTCTTCAGCTTCCCGCTTACCATCCGCTTCAAGGGCAAGTTCGGGACAGTGGATCGCCCCATTCTGGTGAAGGAAAAAGAGGCCGATTTCTATTTTCCACTCGAGTCCGCCCCGCGCATTGTTCGTCTCGACCCGGACTACACCTTGTTGGCCAAGACGACCCTGACCCTGCCGAACGACATGCTCTACTCACAGTTGGCCGACCGCGAGGATGTGATGGGACGCTTGCTGGCGATCGAACAGTTGGCGGACAAAAAGGATCAGGGCACGGTGCTGAAACTCAAGGAAGCGATGAACAACGATCCCTTTTACGGCGTGCGCATCGAAGCCGCCCAGGCGCTGCGCTCGATCCACACGGACGATGCGCTCGAAGCCTTGCTGGCTTCGACCCGCCAACCTGACGCCCGGGTGCGCATGCAGGCCGCACAAGCCATTGATGGGTTTTACCGCGACACCGCTTATGCCTCCGCGCGCAACAGCCTGGAGAGCGAAAAAAACCCGCTCATTCTTTGGGCCAATATCGGTGCCTTGGGAAAGTATGCGCAACCGGAAGTGCGGAACCTCCTGATAAAGTTTCTGAACTCGGAGTCCTACCGCAACATATTGGCGGTCGCCGCCGTTGAGGCGATGCGATCACAAGATGACCCCGCCTACATCACGCCCCTGCTGGAGACGCTCCGCAAGCGCGAAGCGGACTTCCGCAGCCGGGGTTTTGCCAACAGCCTGCAAACTCTGGCTTACCTGGCGCGGAATGAAGAAAAAAAGGATGCCGTGCGCGAATTTCTGCTGGGTTATGTCAACCACAAAAGAGAGAGCATTCAAGTTGCGGCCATCGAGGCCCTCGGCACACTGGGCGATCCGCAGTCCATCGCCGTGTTGCAAACCTTTGCCAACGCGGCCAAGGCAACCCCGCCACAGGCCGCCGCGGAGAAGGCGGTGGCTGATCTTCGGGCCGGGCGCAAACCGGTGGATGACTTCAAGAATCTTCGCCAGGAAGTGCTCGACTTGGAAAAGGCCAACCGCGAAGAGCGCAAACAACTCGAGGACCTGAAAAAACAATTCCAAGCCAGGCAAGACACGCCGGCCAAATCCCCGTCGAAAAGCAAGCCTGGCAGGAAGGAGGGGAATTTGCCTTAGACAACGGGTGCATCCCACTTTTTGGGTGGCGGGTTCCAGCTCCTAATCCTAATCTTAATCGTAATCCTAATCTTGTCCCTTCCGTCCCTTTGGTCCCTTTCGTCACTGAAGAAGATTACGATTAAGATTAGGAGAAGCTGCCCAAAAACCGGGATGCACCCTGTGTTGGCGGGTTGGCGCAGTTCCGCTTGCATCCTGGGCAGGTTGTGCGATGATGGTGTTCCTCTCTGATCGGAGCGTAGCTCAGCCTGGCTAGAGCACTTGGTTTGGGACCAAGACGTCGCAGGTTCAAATCCTGTCGCTCCGACCACTTTCCCCGCTTTTGCCGGCGTTGTCGTTCGCCTTCACTAATCCCCAAAAAGGCCGCACAATAACCGTAATGATATGGCTGTGTCCCTCGTCAACGAAATCGAAAGTCAGTTCGCCCGGTTGCCGGCTGAAACTCAATTGAGCCTGCTGGAACGCTTGGTTCATCATCTGCGCCAGAGTTTGGAGGCGCCGCGCGAGTCATGGGAAGCCGAGCTTTCGGCGATGGCTGCCGATCCGCAGATGCAAAGGGAACTCAGCTGCATTGAGTCGGAGTTCAGCGCGGCGGAAGCTGATGGTTTTTGGAAATCAACTGCGTTCGCTTGATCCGGGCCGCTTTGTCGGCCCGCCCGCCGGCAAAATTTCAGGCGCGATGCTTGAAAAGGTTGAAAACGCGGTGCGGCGCTGCCTTGGCTTGTAAAGCGTTGTCAGTTCCGGGTTTTGCCGCAACCGAAAACAATGCGCGCCCCGGCGCGTTCCCATGTTGCCTGTCCTGCATAGCCTTTATGAAGGCGGATCATCCGGCTTGCTGAAAACATGAACGCCAAGCCAAATGCCAAAACGCGAACACTTCGCCCCAACAAGTGCCTGGTCGTGTCGTTATTGCTTGTCCCGCCGTAGTCTTGACGAAGGAGGATCCCCAGGATTGCGCCCCGGCTACCCCCGCAACACTGTGGCCAATGTCGCCACCACCAGGGAAATGAAGGCATCGAGAAAAGGCCGCTTTTAGGGTGTCAGTTTTGGCTTTACGCTGTCGCGAAACTGCGAGAAATCAGACGGTGCTTTTACTCGCTCTCCGCCGCCGCGAGGGGCGGCAATCATTTTCCTTTTTTCCGCCGCCTGCGATGAAAAAACAAAACCCCCGCTCCAGTTTTCCACAGCGGGACAATGGAAAACCAATGGCCTATTTCCGCTTGCGACGGAACAGCCTCAGGGATAACCCACTTAAACCGGCCAAGGCCAAAGTGGTGGGTTCGGGGACTTCGGTAATCATAATCTCGCCATTGGGTGAATCGTCGGGGCTTGCGACGCCGGAAACCTCGGCGAGAACATTTATTGCAGATGGGGCGACATAGGAACCGCCGCCGCCAGCGCCGGTAAAGTCACTGCCACCGCCACCGCTGTAGCCGCCGCCGCCGCCAGCACCTTCGGCCGAGCCACCGCCGCCGCCCCCGTAGCCGCCGACGTAGCCGCCGCCGCCGAAGCCGCTGGCGCCACCTGCACCACCGCTGAGGAAGCTGCTGCCCCCACCGCCGCTGCCGCCTCTGCCGCCGCTGCTGTAGAAGCCGCCGCCGCCGCCGCCGGCGACATTACCGTCGTCGCCGCTGCCGCCTCTGCCGCCGCTACCGCCAGCGCCGCCGTAGATGCCGCCGCCGGTGCCGCCATCGTTGCCAATGTTACCAACGCCGCCTTCGAGTGGCCAACCAGGGAAGAATGTTGTGCCGTAGCCGCCGCCACCGCCGCCTGCGATGACCAATGGTGTGCTGCCATTCACAACAACAAAGCTGCCGCCGCCGCCGCCACCACCATACACTGGAGGGGTGGGGCTGCCACCAGCGCCGCCAACCAGAATGGTCAGGGTCGTCACTCCTGTGAAGTTAAACTGGCTGCACATTTCAGCTCCGAGGCCACCCAAGACGCCGTCGCTGCCGCCGCCGCCCTGGGCGCCGTAGGCAGTGATGTCGTAGGTGCCCGGGTTCAGATTGATAGTCGTCTCAGACCCGGTATACAGGAATTGATCAGTCTGAGCGGAACTGGCAAGAATCCCAAACTGCATGGCTACAGAGACAGCAAGAACACAAAGGATCGTTTTACTATTCATTTTTAATAATCCTCTTGGCCGTAGGTTTATACTGATAAACTGGGATCATCAGGATTAAAGGTTCAGGACCAGCGAACCCAAAATGCCCGGTGTCAGACTCTCTTTTACCAATTTCTTTCTCTTATGTCAAGAACTTTACAAATCATTTATTCTCATGCCACATGCAGCTACAGTGTCAGTTCTTACTTTTTAAGGTCTCCGGCTCTCTCTTGGCTCCAAGGTCATACAAGAGTTACCTGTTCATGGCGTAATTGGCCACGGTGGCCTTGGCTGAGATTGTGGGACAGTTATTAGAGTATCAAACAAGGTTAAGCGGCAGACCGCAGCGGAAACGTCTTTGACTGTCCATTGTTCAGTTCCATCTGGGCACAGTTCATCTTCAAGCGAGCCACCGCACCCGCCGCCCTTCGGGCGGCTGGGTGTGGTGGCACCACTTTGCATAAGTTTCACAGGCGGCAGAAATGCCGCAGCCTTGGTGCGTTCTACGGCCCTTCTCTTGACGCTTACGGCCCGTTTGGGCTGGCTTTAGCCGGTCAAGAGTTAAGAGGCGTTTGGACCGTTATTGCCGGTCCAGTGACGTTCTCGAAAGGAGACGCATTGCTTACTCCGCTTTGCACTGTGCTCGACGCCGTGTCTGTCCCCCTCGCCTCCTGCCCGCCAATCCCGCGCCAGCCGGAGCGACTCCTTTTGCCCAGCCCGGAAGTCAGGGAGTTGAACCAACCGATGAATGAAACAGGTGGGCAAATTTAGCCATTTCCTCACTGAGGCAACAAAAAGCAGTTACATGTTACGGGTCTGTAGCCTTTCGTGTTACGGGCTAAGTCGTTGATTATCAACACTTGTTACGGTGTTACGGGTTTTTTGGACCTCCTATCTATCGATTTGGCGTTTCTGACCATTCTTCGTCATTTTTGCGGCAGCTTCTTATTTCGCCTGCCGGCCTGTTAGAGCGCTTCTTTGCTGTTGCAGGGCTTGTTGGCCCTGGGTATCGCCGGCGGGGATGGATTGCAAAAGCTGGTCAACGATCGAAATGCGCTGGGTGACTTGGTCGGGCGTCAAAGAATTCAAGAGATCGGCAACCGAAAAATCCTGGTTTCCATTGGCCAGATGCAATCCCTGGGTGCTGGTTCCGGAAGGATTGGTCCCGGAGCCCAGTTGATTCTCGCGTCCGCCCAGATAGGGCGCGAGTTGCGCCAATGCGGTGTCGGAAAGTTGTCCTTGCTGGGCCATGTCCAGCAACGCGCTTCGGGCCTGGCTGTTTTGCGGCGCCAGTTCGGCCAGGGCTTGCGCGGCGGCAGTTTGAATCTGACTTACCCCCGTGTTGTTTTGCGCCATTTGAACCAGGGAGGCGACCCCCGCGCTGTTGGGCAGGTTGGCCAGTTCAATCGCCGCGTAGTAGGGCCATTTGACGCTGTACTGCGCCAAATCCGCCGTAACATCATTGCCGTTGGCCGCGGCGCTGGACAGGAGTTGAAACAAAGGCCCCACGTTGGCGTTTCCCAATTGATCCTGCGCCGCCAGGGCCAACTGCCCCCGGACCGCCGTCAGAATGTCCCCCTGATATTGACCGGGCGTTTGTTGTTCCAATGTCGCTGCCAGGGTCGCAATGTCGGTTGGAAAGACGGTCGTTTGCAAAGTCTGGAGCATGGCCGCCATGGATTCCGGCCCGCCGATTTGCCCCAAGGCGTTCAGCAAGCCCGCCCGCAGGGAGGAATACCCCAATTGATCGGCGCCCGTCACCCCGGCATAGCTTGCGTCCTGATTCTGCGCCAGGTATTCCTGAATCGCGGCCACGGACGAAGGCCCCTGGTGAACCAACTGTTGCAGGCTCTCCTTCCATTTTTGAGCGTCCTCCGCGGTAATCGGCCCCTTGAGATCGAGCGACGTCAGCGCGGCCATCAACTGCCGCGAATCGGCGGCCGGTTCGCTCGGCGGAACACGGGCCGGCGGAGCCGTCACCGCCAACCCGGACACAACCGCGGCCGGCGCGGCGGGGGTTTCGGCGATTTCCTCGCGGGGCGCGATGGCCCGGACCGCGGGATGGTTTTGAGCCGGCGCGACCGTTGCCACCGGCGCCGCCACCGGCGCGGCGGCAGGCGGTGAACTTTCAAACATCTTGTAAGCGACCGCACCGCCAACAAACAGCAGCCCAACAATGACCGCCGGCAAAACGATGGAAGGCTTCTGACCGCCCGGCGCATTCGTTCGCCGACCTGATCCGGCTTGCGGCGGTTTTGAACTCATGGCCTCCACTCTAGCGCATAATTGGAATCAGACAATCCCTTTGTCCTTTACATTGGGAAGGGGTGGTTTGCTAACCTTGCGCCTGCGTATGAAACAGTTAATTGGAAATCTTCTGGTCGCCCAGTCCGGAGGCCCCACCGCCGTCATCAATTCCAGTGTGGCGGGCGTCGTGCAGGAAGCCCGCCATCATCGTTGCCTCTCCCATGTGTATGGGGGCAGGAACGGCATTCTCGGCATTCTCAACGAGCATCTGATCGATCTGGGCCAGGAACGGCCCGAAACCATTGAAGCTCTCAAATACACCCCTGCTGCGGCCCTCGGCACCTGCCGATACAAGATTGATTTCAAAAAGAAACCCGAAAAAGCCGCCAGGGAAATGGACCGCCTTTTCAAGGTGTTTCAGGCCCATGACATTCGCTATTTCCTCTATATCGGCGGCAACGATTCGCAGGACACCGCCGATAAAATTCATCAGGAAGCCCTCCGGCGCGGCTACGAAATGCGCGTCATCGGCGTCCCCAAAACCATTGATAACGATTTGCCGCACACCGATCATTGCCCCGGCTATGGCTCCGTTGCCAAGTACAACGCTTGCACCGTCATGGAAATCGCCGCCGACGTCAGCAGCATGGCCACCGATGACGGCGTCTGCTGCGTCATCGAGGTCATGGGACGGGGCGCGGGCTGGATCGCCGCCGGAACCGTGCTGGCCAAACGCGAACCCGACTCCGCGCCGCACGTTATTTTGTTGCCGGAAATTCCGTTTAACGAGGAAGCATTCCTGGCCAAAGTGACGGCGACCATCCAGGCCATGCGCTACTGCATCGTCGTGGTGGGCGAAGGTTTGAAGAATCCCGATGGCAGCGAATACAGCGCGGACACCTCGCGATTGGATGCCTTTGGGCATCCCGTGCTCTCCGGCGCGGCGGACCGTCTGGCCGAGGTTGTTTATGGCCGGCTGAACACCAAGACACGCTCCGTCAAACTCGGCTATGCGCAACGTTGCGCCGCCCACTATGCCAGCGCGACCGACGCGGTGGAGGCGGCGGCCTGCGGCGAAGCGGCCGTGCGCGCGGCGGTCGAAGGCAAGAGCGGGTTCATGGTCAAGATCGTTCGCCAGAGCGGCCCCGTGTATGCCTCAACCACCGGCTTGCAGCCCTTGTCGGACATCGCCAACGTCGAGCATCTGCTGCCGCGCGATTGGGTGAGCGCGGACGGCTTCTTGCCGAACGAAAAATTTGTCCAGTACGCCCGTCCGCTCATTGAAGGCGAGGTCAAAGTCCCGACGGAAGGCGGCCTGCCCAAGTTTGCCGTGCTGCAAAACAAGGGCGTGACCTGCCAATTGCCGCCCAGGACCTGAGTCAATGAGAGTTTTCGCCCCGTTCCTCTATGTGTCAATCATGGCGTCGGTCGCGCTGGCCGGTCCCGCCCCGGAACCTGCCAATGCAAAGGCCAACGCCGGGACCCGCGCGGTGCTGAAGTATTTCCAGGACCTTTCCGGCGCGCCGGCGCGCCGCATTGTCTCGGGGCAATTTGCCAATTTTGGGCCGTGGGCAACTCTGCGCCCGATCACTGCGGTTTCGAAAAAGACGGGTCATTGGCCGGCGGTCATGGGGGTTGATTATGCGGATTTTCGAAAGGGCAGCCTGGAGACAAAGCAACCCAACCGAACGGCCATCGCCTACTGGAAGCAAGGCGGTTGGGTGACGATCAGCGCTCATCTCTACAATCCGGTCAACACCAACGGAGACGGACTGCGTGCCAAAGACGTGGACCTGGCCAGTCTGCTCGCGCCTGACAGCGACACTCATCGTCGCTGGATGCACGAACTTGACCAGATCGCGGCCGGTTTGAAAGAACTGGACGACGCCGGTGTTGTCGTCTTATGGCGGCCCTTTCATGAAATGAATGGCGGTTGGTTCTGGTGGGGCGCCAAGGACCCCGAAACTTTTATCAGGCTTTGGCGGCAGATGTTCGATTATTTCACCCACACCAAAGGCTTGAACAATCTGCTCTGGGTTTATGGTCCGAACCAAGGCACGAACTCCGCCCTTTACTATGCGGGCAACCAGTATGTGGACTTGGTCGGACTGGATGCCTACACCGATTTTGTCGATCAAAAGCACATCAAGGGTTATGCGCAACTGGCCGCCCTGCCCAAACCCTTTGGTTTCACCGAATTCGGTCCGCACGGCGCAAAAGATCCGCCAGGCGACTATGATTACACCCGTTTCCTGGCCGGCATCAGGAGCGATTTTCCCAAGACCTGTTTTTTCATGTGTTGGAACGCCAAGTGGAGCCTGGCGCAAAACAAAAATACCCGGCAACTGCTGGACGATCCCCTCATCGTCAATCTCTCCGATCTTCCCGCCCACAACCCCGCCGCCGGGCCGCGGAACGCTGAAAAATAATGCGCACACTGGAAAAACTGACGATCAAGAATTTCAAGTCCATCCGTGAGCAGACGCTTGCTCTGGGCCGGCTCAATGTGTTCATTGGCGGCAACGGTGCCGGCAAATCCAACCTCATTGAGGTATTCAGCTTCTTGCGCGAGATCGTGAATCAGAATCTGGCCGGTTACACAGGCATGAAGGGAGGCGCGGATTCACTCCTTTATTTTGGCAGGAAGCGGTCTCCGGAGATGGTCTTTCAGATGGAGTTCGGGGAGGACGATAATGTAAACGGATACGACGTGATACTGGAAGGCACGGAGGATGACAGTTTCATGGTGACGTCCGAAACAGCATTCTACTACGAACGAACGAAGAACCTTCCTCAACCAATTGTCAAACCAATTGCATTTTCCTCCAAGGAATCGAAGCTAAAGACAAAACGCCATATCTGCGCCGTTCAAGCGATGAGAGACTTGAAAAGCTACTGTGTTTATCACTTCCACGACACGAGTGAAACGGCAGCGGTTAAGGGCACGGTGGATTTGGACGACAACCGCGTTCTTCGCCCACAGGGGGAGAACCTGGCGGCTTTTCTGTACTGGATGCAGCAGAAGGAACCCAACCACTTCGCAAACATCCAGGACACATTGCGCCAAATCGCACCGTTCTTTGATGAGTTCCGCCTCGCGCCATCCAAGTTAAACGAGAGCAAAATCAAACTGGAGTGGAAAGAGAAAGGCAGCGACGCTTATTTCAACGCCTCTTCATTGTCGGACGGAACACTGCGTTTCCTATGTTTGACGACGCTGCTGCTCCAACCAGAACTGCCGGCCATGGTGTTGCTCGACGAACCGGAGCTTGGACTGCACCCGGCGGCGATCACTTTGCTCGCCGATATGCTTTCCTCGGCGGCGACGCGCACACAGGTTATTGTGGCCACCCAGTCCGTCACGCTGGTAAATCAATTTGAGCCAGAGTCGGTTTGGACGGTGGATCGCCAGGACAATCAGAGCGTTTTCCGACATCTCAGCCAGCAGGACATGAAGGCATGGCTGGATGACTATGGGCTTGGCGAATTGTGGGAGAAAAATGTTCTGGGCGCGCGTCCATGAGCAAGCGGGCGCTGATTCTGGTGGAAGGGCAAACCGAGGAGCGGTTCGTGAAGGATGTGCTCGGCCCGGCGTTTTGGGAGAAGGGCTTGTTTTTTACGGCGACAATTTTGGCAACCAAGAGAGTGAAGGACGGTCCGAACTTCAAGGGCGGCGTGACCAATTTCGCCAGGTTCCGCAATGACACACAGCGACTATTCAACAGCGCGGGCGGCGCATTGGTGACGACGATGGTGGATTACTACGGCCTGCCGTCGGACTTTCCTGGAATGGATTCACGGCCACCGCACGGCACACCGATTCAGCGCGTCACGCACGTTGAGAATGCCATCACGCGGCATTTCGGTTCGCCGACGAACTTTTTGCCCTTTCTCGCACTCCACGAGTTTGAAGCATGGCTGTTCTCCTCGGCCATCGAACTTCCGCGCGCCCTGTCCGAGCCGCGGAAGCAAAAGGAATTTGAGGCCATCCGCGCGAGTGTTGCCACGCCGGAAGAAATCAACGAGCGCCCGGAGTTTGCGCCGTCGAAGCGAATCGTGAAATTGTTTCCAGCCTACAGGAAAGCTTTGCACGGCCCAATGACCGCAGAGCGCATCGGATTGGAAAGAATTCGGTCGCAGTGTCCCCATTTCAATGACTGGATGACCAAATTGGAGGCATTGGCCGCCGCGTAACCCAATCAGATTTCAAATTGGGACGCGCCGAATACCCTTGAGACTTCTGCAAAAATGGCTATGTAAGAGCCTGCGTGATTGAACTGATTCATCTAACCCTCAAGCGCCTGGTGCTCTGCAATTACAAAAGCATCAAGCGCGTTGAGCTGGACAACCTGAACAACGTGGTGTTGCTCATGGGACCCAATAATGCCGGCAAGTCCAACATCCTGGACGCCTTCAAGTTTCTCTCCGAGGCCGCCGTCAGTTTCGAGCGCGCCCTGGCCTCCCGCGGCCATGACCTTGTCGAGCTTATTCACCGCAAGCGCCCCGAAGAGACGATGGATTTTCTGTTTGACTTCGTCTTCGCCCCGCAAAGGCGGGTGGAATTCGTCCGCCGCCTCTTTGCCGGCAACCCCCCAACCCCGTTGTCCGACGCGCTCAACTCGGAATTGCTCTCGGTCCTCACCCTGAAAATCACCGTGGGCCGGGACCATTTTGCGGAGGAGCTTTCCACTCCCAATCTCGAAGGCGGCCCGCCGTTGGTGATCTTTTCCACCAAAGGCGCACCCGGGGGCGTCGAGTTCTTTTGCGGGCAATTGGAAACCCTCTGCAAACAACGCAAAGGCCAACTGCCGTCCGAACCCGTGCCGCTGGAGGTCAAGCCGGAGACGATCCAACCCTACCGCTTGCGTCTGGGCCGGCCGGAAGCGGCGGCGGCGTGGCCCGTTTCTTATGAGCTGGCCGACGCGGTTTGCCAGCAGTTCGCCTGCCTAGAATGGGCCGATCCCATGCGCAAACTACCCACGTCCTCGCCCATCCTCGGCGAACACACGCTGACGGCCGATATTTCCAACCTGCCCGACGTCCTGCACTGGCTCTACAATAACAAGCCCAAACAATTTCGAAAAATCGAAGTGGAAGTTTCCAAATTGGTGCCGCACCTCGGCAGGCTTTACACCCCGACCCTGCAAAATGAAGCCACGCTGGGGATGATTGACTCCAGCGACGAAGACCTCGTTTATTCGATGGACCAGATGAGTTTCGGCACGCGCTCCCTCGTCGCCATCGTGGCCAAGGTTGTTCTGGCCAGGCCCGGGGCGTGGGTTTGCATTGAAGAACCCGAAACCTACCTCCACCCCAATGCGCAAATGGGGTTGTTTCATTTCCTGCGCGACGAGGGCAGGGGCAAACGTCTTTTCGTCGCCACCCATTCCACGGCCATCGCCGCCTCCTGCCCCATTTCCTCGCTCTTCATCGTGCAACGCGACGCGGAGCAGTGCACCGCCGTCACCCCGGTCACCGCCGCGGAGGCCTGCGATGTCATCGAGCAATTGGGCGTTAAACCGTCCTTCAGTTTCGAGGCCGACGCCATCGTTTTCGTGGAGCAGGCCGACCATGTTCCGATCTTCGAAGCTTGGGCCGGGAAATTCAATTTCCGCGTTAACATTCAATTCCTCGACGCCGAAGGCGCGGCGACTTTGCATTATTTTGCCAATACGCGGATCGCCTTGAGCAGCTTTGTCCACACCCTGGTTTTCGCCGTCTTCGGCAACGGCAGCGAACTGGCCGGCCGCACCCGCAAGAAAATTGTCGAGCAGCTCAATCTCCCCGAGCAACAGGTCTTCACCCTGGATTTTCCCGAATTGGAAGGTTACCTCCTCGATCCCGCCGCCCTGATGCGCGCCTTTCCGGCCATTACACTGCCGCCCGGCGAATTGGCCGCCCGCCTGGACCCGGCGCTAACCCTGCCCAATCAAAAGAAGGCGCTCAACGATTTGCTGGCGGAATTTCATCTCGGGGAATATGACAGCCGCCTCGGCGCGCGCATTGCTGAGGCCATGGAGGAAATTCCCGCCTCCGTCCGCCAATTATTCGAACAAATCGATCTCAGTTCCAAACCCTACTGGAAGATTTGAGGCCGGCGCTTACTTTTTCCTGGCGTAAAGCTCGGTGAACAGTTTCAGGAACTTCGCCATTTCATCCTTCTTGCTTTCCCCCATGTTCAGAACGTCCTGATGGATGAGCACGCCCGATTTGGTGTCGCCCCCGGCCATGTTCGTGATGCACGAAACGCCCGCCACGGCCAGACCGCATTGCCGGGCGACGATCGCCTCGGGCACCGTGCTCATGCCCACCGCATCGGCCCCCAGACGCCGGAACGCCCGGATTTCCGCCGGCGTTTCGTAATTGGGACCGGACACCGCCAGATAAGTCCCCGTGCGCAATCGCAAGCCGCTCGCCTTGCCCGCTTGTCTGGCGAACTCGATCAGCCGGCGATCATACACCCGCGTCAAGTCCACGAAACGCGGCAAGCCCGGCAAGGCAGGCCCGCGCAACGGATTCACCCCCATGAAATTGATATGGTCCTCCAGCACCATGAAATCCCCCGAGCGAAAGGACCGGTTCACCGCCCCGGCCGCATTTGTCAACAACAAGGCGCGGATGCCAAACTCCGCCAGCACCCGCACCGGGAAAGTCAGCCGCTCCATTTCGCAGCCTTCGTAATAATGGGCCCGCCCCTTCAACACCAGCACGGGCGTCTTGTCAAAGAGTCCCAGCACAAGCTTTCCGGCGTGGCCCGTCACCCCCACCGTGGGAAAGCCCGGCAACTTTCCGTAAGCGATCTCCCGCTCCACCTGCAAATGCGCCAGCGCATGTTGAAAACCGCTGCCCAGCACCATGGCCAGCCTGGGGCGCAACGGCGACTCCTTCTTCAAGAGGGCCGCGGTCAGTTTTGGATCGTACAACATGAACGGCACGATTATAGACTCATTCTTTGGCCCGGGCGCAAATCATTTTCGTCATTGATTGGTCATTAAGATTTCGTCATTAGTCATTCTTCCCTGATCCCCGCTTGATTTATCCCCAGCCTCATTTACCCTTTAAACCACTGGTTTTTATGCAATTGAACAATGACGAAATTCGCCGCTATTCGCGCCATCTCATTTTGCCGGAGGTCGGACTGGCCGGGCAAAAAAAGATTTGCTCCACCAGCGTCGTCTGCATCGGCGCGGGCGGCCTCGGCTCCCCCATCGCCATGTACCTGGCCGCGGCCGGCATCGGCAAAATTGGCGTCGTCGATTTTGACACGGTCGATTTTTCCAATTTGCAGCGCCAGATTATTCACGGCACCAATGACGTCGGACGCCCCAAATGCGAATCCGCCAAAGAGACCATCCACCGCATCAATCCCAACGTCGAAGTCGTCCTGCACAATGCCGCCATCAACAGCGGCAACGCGCTCGATATCCTGGCGCAATACGACATCGTCGTGGACGGCACGGACAACTTCCCGACGCGTTACTTGACAAACGACGCGTGCGTCCTGCTCAAAAAACCCAACGTCTATGGCTCCATCTTCCGCTTCGAAGGCCAGGCCAGCGTTTTTGCCCCTCATTTGAACGGGCCTTGCTACCGTTGTTTGTACCCCGAACCGCCCCCGCCGGGCATGGTGCCCAGTTGCGCGGAAGGCGGCGTCCTCGGCGTTTTGCCCGGCATCATCGGCTGCATTCAAGCGACGGAAATCTTAAAACTCGCCCTCGGCAAAGGCAGTTCGCTCATTGGCCGGTTGCTGCTCTTCAACGCCCTCGAAATGAAATTCCGCGAACTCCGCCTGCGCCCCGATCCGCAGTGCCCCTTGTGCGGCGAGAACCCGACTATTACCAAGCTGATCGATTACCAGCAATTCTGCGGCATCGTCCCGGAACCGGCCGTGCCCGTGTCCAATCCCGACGAAGTCACCGTGCAGGAAATGAAGCGGGCGCTGGACGACCCGAAACTCGGCATCAAAGTCATCGACGTGCGCGAGCCGGACGAATATCAGATTGCCCATGTCAACGGCGTCCCGCTCTATCCGCTCAGTCTGTTGCCGCAACGCTTCACGGAACTCGATCCCAACCAGCAGATGTATATTCATTGCAAGAGCGGGATACGCTCCATGAAGGCGCTGCACTTTTTGCGCGGGCAGGGCTTCAAGTATTTGAAAAGCGTCAAAGGCGGCATCAACGCCTGGTCGGACGAAATAGACCATGCCGTTCCCAAGTATTGAACTCATCAACACCGGCAGCGAATTGCTTTTGGGGCGCGTTCTCAATACGCACCAACAGTGGATTTGCCGCCAACTGGCCGATCGCGGCTACGAAGTCACCCGGCAAATCTGCGTCGCGGATGACGCCGCATCCATCCAGGCCGCCGCGCGCGAGTCCCTCGCCCGCGCTGATTTGGTGTTGACAACAGGCGGACTGGGGCCGACTTCGGACGACATCACGCGCGACCTCATCGCCCAAATGCTCGGCCGCCCGCTGGCGCCGGACGCGGACGTGCTGGCGCACATCGAGGCATGCTTCGCCCAACGCAAACGCGCCATGCCGCCCAGCGTCAACGTCCAGGCCAGGGTTCCCGCCGGAGCGCGCGTCCTGCCAAACCGGCATGGCACCGCTCCGGGCCTGGCCATCGAAATCAATCCCAATCCCTTCCGCGAGGACAAACGCCGAAGCTGGCTCATCCTCCTGCCCGGCCCCCCGCGGGAATTGCGCCCCATGTTTTCCGAATCGGTCCTTCCGCTCCTGCTCAAGGAATTCCCCCTCGCCCGGCCCTTTGTCTGCCGCACCTTGCGCACCACCGGTTTGGGGGAATCGGCCGTCGAAGAAAAAATCGCCGGACCGCTGCAGCCGCTCCTGGCGGCTGGATTGGAATTGGGCTACTGCGCGCGTGTCGGCGAAGTGGATGTGCGTCTGGTCGCGCGCGGCGAAAAGGCCGCGGCCATTGTCAGTCAAGCCGAAGGAATTGTCCGCCAATTGCTGGGCACGCTTGTTTTTGCGGCCGACGACGCCACGCTGGAGCAAACCGTCATGCATCTGCTGGCCGGGCGGAAGAAAACGGTCGCTTTGGCGGAATCCTGCACGGGCGGATTGATCGCCCACCGCATCACCAATGTTCCCGGGGCCTCCGCCGTCCTGGCCTGCGGCCTGGTGACCTACGGCAATGATGCCAAGAAGAATTTGCTCGGCGTTCGCGAAGAAACTTTGGGCGAACACGGCGCCGTCAGCGCGGCGGTGGCCCGGCAAATGGCGGAAGGGGCGCGGCTTCGGCACGCCACCGATTACGGCCTGGCTGTCACCGGCATTGCCGGCCCCGGCGGCGGCAGCGCGCAAAAGCCCGTCGGCACGGTTTTCATCGCGCTGGCCGGCGCGCAGGGAACAACCGTGGAAGAACGATTCAATCCCTTCGACCGTGAGACCTTCAAATTTGTCACCTCGCAGCAAGCGCTTGATCTGCTGCGGCGCGCCCTGTCCGGGCAGTGACGAACCTTGCCCCATTTGTCCCATTCGTCCCATTCAGTCACCAAACAGCTTCTTCAACTTCTCGCGCGCCGCGTCTTCGCGCGTATGGACCGTCTCCTTGGGGGCGAAGGCGCGGCGGGCCAGTTCGAAATACTCGCAAAAGTTTCCAGACGCCTTCTCCAAAACGGGATCGGCCCGGCGATCGCGGCATTGGTGGGCCACGCGCGGATCATAACTGACGCAATTCAAACAAACGCGCAGATCGGCGTTGCAACTGTCGCATGAATCTCCGCGACCGGGCTGGCCGGGCAACGTCCATTCCCAGCCGCAGTTGTGACAATGTCGGGTTCCAGCCATTTGCAGGCAGTGTACTGAATTCTCAGCGCTTTGCCAGAATGGATTTTTGCCGGCCGCTTCTAATCCTAATCTTAATCTCCCGGACACTCATCCCGGCGAAAATGCAACTTAAATATTTTTTAATTTGCGCTTTTGTCACTGGACGGCATGGCAAAGGAGGCTAGTTTTATTGCAGGCAAGCGGTCGTGTGTTAAGCAGACCGGCCTGCCCAAAGTCGCATGAGGCCGTCCGAAAAAAGCGCGTTCCGGCACTGGACCGAATCCGAGATCGCGCGGAGTGAAGCAGAGAATCTGCTGGGAGACTTTTGCGCCCTGTTGCGACAGTTGGGAGTCCGCGGGATATCGCCGGCCTGCCATTCACCCCTCGCCCCGTCATCCCAGCGCATCGCCGGCCTTCCGGCGCTGCAAACTTTTTTGGACACCTATCTCACGCAGATTCTTCTGCCGCTGGAATTGCCCGCCATTGCCGAAGCGTGCGGCCGCGTCCGGCGCGGCGAAGCCCGCGAATTGATTGCTTTGGACCGGCAACTGGCGGGAGAAGCGCGGCTGGCCCCGTTCGCTGCGGCCAGCCGGAAAATCGGCGCCCTGCAATTGCAACGCTTGAAGCCGCTGCGCGATGAGCGAACGGTCCAGCGTTATTTGTGCGCCGTCGAATCCGGCCGCGCCGAAGGCTGGCACACCTTGGTTTATGGTTTGACATTGGCCGTCTATTCCTTTCCGTTGCGCCAGGGGTTGCTACATTATGCCCGGGAAACGCTTTCCGGCCTGGCCCGCACCGCGGCGGGGCCGGGGAAATTTTTCGATCCGGCCTGCCAGGAAATGTTGGAGGCAATTCTGGCCCGCCTGCCCGAGGCGGTGGAACGGACCATCCCGCCCTGCGACGACGCCCTCCATTTGTCCTATTCGTCCCATTAGTCCTTTTCTTCTTTTTCGTCCCTGGGTCATTTGGACATTCGTCATTTTCAGCATCGCCTGAGATTTCAGTTCAGATTTGCCAAACCCGGTTCAGGTTTGGTTTCATACATTTCATGAATCCAAATCCGCTTTTTGGCTTCGGCCCGGAGTTCAGCGATCCGGCGGTTCCGGTCGAATCGCTGGTCGAGGGTAACACCGCCTTTGCGTTTGATCTTTACGCGCATCTCAAAGGCAGGCCGGGCAACCTTTTCTTCTCCCCGTTCAGCATTTCGGCTTGTCTGGGCATGACCTGCGCCGGAGCGCGCGGCGACACGGAAACGCAAATGGGCCGCGTTCTGCATTTCAGCACAGACCAGAGGCAGATGCATTCCTCCTTCGGAGAACTCCAACGCCAACTGCTCGAATACGCAAAACCGAAAGTCGTCCAAATCCAACATGGACCGCCAAACATATCCGGTCTAAATAGGAGGCTGACCGAAGAATTCGTACAACCGCCGGGCATCAAATTGGACATTGCCAACGCGCTGTGGGCACAGGAAGGGCATTCCTTCCTCCCGGCTTTTCTGCAAATCGCCACAGGTGAATATCAAGCCAATGTCAACCAGGCGGACTTCATGACCAGCGACGCCAGCGCCGATGCCGTCAGGAGAGAAATCAACCGCTGGGTCGCGCAGAAAACCAGGGACAAAATCCAGAACATCCTTCCGTCCGGCAGTGTGGACGTGCTTACGCGGCTTGTTCTGGCTAATGCCATTTATTTCAAGGGCGCTTGGCTCAGCCCTTTTGAAGAAGCTGCCACCTCCACCCAACCGTTCCACCTTTCCACGAACAGACAGATCGATGTGCATCTCATGGGCCAGACCGATGACTTCAAATATACCGGGAACAACGACTTCCAAGCCCTGGAACTGCCCTACAAACGCCATGAGCTTTCCATGGTAATATTGCTGCCGCGCCGATTCGATGATTGCGGCCAACTGGAAAACCGGCTCACTCCCGCGCTCCTTTCGTCCGCGCTCGCGCAGATGCAAACGCAGACAGTCGAAGTTTACTGCCCGCGATTCACACTGGAGTCCAGTTTCGACCTCAAAGAGATTCTGTCGAAAATGGGCATGTCCGATGCATTCATCCAACCAAAAGCCGATTTTTCCGGATTGGACGGCATCAGAGGACTCTTCATTTCAGGCGTGTTTCACAAAGCCTGGGGTGAGATCAACGAAGCAGGCACCGAAGCCGCCGCAGCTACTGCCCAATTGATAGCGTTGGGGTGTGATGAAGGCCCGCCACCCGCGCCTCCGCCCGTTTTTCGCGCCGACCATCCCTTTATCTTTCTGATCCGCGACACCGATTCCGGCAGCCTGCTTTTCGTCGGCCGCCTGGCCGATCCGAGCAAGTAGGGCGAAGTCCAGACACATGGGCGCATTCTTCCAGAAATCGTCTAATAATCTCAGCCCGAAATCGTCATAATGATATGTGATGGAACAGGAAACTTGAAAGTGATATGAAAACACACATCATCAATGGAGAAAATATCACCATGCGTACGACCCGGCTTCTGCGACTATTCACGAGTCTCTTGATTTCGTTCGGCATCGGACTGGCGGCGAGCAGCCAAGCGGCCCAGACCGAATCGCTGGTCGAGGGCAACACCGCCTTCGCCCTCGATCTTTACGCCCGTCTCAGTGGCACGCCGGGCAACATTTTTTTTCGCCATACAGCATTTCCACCTACCTGCCCATGACTTATGCCGGACACCTATTTAATCGCCATTCACCGAGCTTGGCACACCCACCCCCTATTCGTACAGTCTTTTCTGAGACACTGCACTAGTTGGTCGGATAAAACTGCAACTTGTAGTACATATGCGGCGGTTTATTACTCGTCGTGTAAGGAGGGTTGGTGACTCCTTGAACGTAAGACCAGTGGGTCAAATCCGATGATTGCTGCAATTGCACATCAAGAGGTGGCCAGTTCAAGGTGATGGTACCGGACCCTGAGCCGCCTGTGCCGGGGTTGCCCGAAACGGTCAGCAACCCGCCCGGCCCGCCCGACTCGCCGCAATTTGGCCCGGGCAGCACGATGACCAGGAATGAGCCTATGGTAACGTAGCCGCATTGGTCAAACGCCGTCACCGTCACAACGTTGGTCGAATTGATCGGGAAGCAGGTGTTCGTGGACGGATAGAAGAGCAGCGTCACGTTGGTGGAGGCGGTGCAGCAGCGGTCAATGGCAATGACGTTATACGGCACCTCCGTGCAATTACTGCAGGTATAGGCGACAACATTGGGGGCAATCAGGTGGATGCAGTTGGTGTTGCAATCGCCCGGCAGGACGGTCACGGTGAACACATTCGTGACGGGGGGGCTGCCGCAGGCATCGGAGGCTATGACCGTGACCGGCGTTGATGTATTGACAGGGAAACAGGTTCCCTTGGGTGGGTTGAACAACTCGGAAACGTTGCTGCAGCAGTTATCGGTTGCGGTGACGTTGTATGGCACCACGGCGCAATTGCTGCAGGTGTAAACCAGGATGTTGGAGCTCTGGAGCGTAATGCAGGGGTTGCCGGGGCAATTTCCCGGCAATACGGTCACCGAGAAGAAATTGGTGGCGCTGTTGCCGCAAGAATCGGTCGCCAAAACCTCCACGGTAGTGCTCGTGTTGACAGGGAAGCAGGTCGTTTCCGGCGGATTATAAACCAGCGTTACAGCGCTGCAGCAGGTGTCAATCGCCGTGGCGGAAAAGGTCGCCGGCGCGCAACTGCCGCAGGTGAGAACGGTGATGTTCGAACATTGAACAGTCAGGCACGAACTGCCGGGAACCGGTCCGTAAACCTGGCCGTTGAAAGTCGCGGTTCCGACAACGGCAGACGCCGGGACTAGGCCGTCGCCCAAACTTGGGTTGTAGAGGATCGCGAAGCTCGGCAGGTAAGCCGCTGGCGCCAATTCGCCCACGCCGTCGTTGGCGGGCAAGCCGATCGGAATGTCGGAGGTGTTCGCCGTAAAGGTAATGTGATCCACTTCATAATCAATGGTCCACGGAGCTCCCGTGTTATAATTATAAATGCCATATCCGGCGTTGAACAGAGTGGTATAGGCTGCCCCGCCTTGCGTAAGGTAGGCCCCGCCCAGTGTAACATATCCCAGCGGTGTGAAGGCGCCAATCATGCTCGGCCCGACTGTTGCGGCGTAGTTGATTGTCCAACTATTCATCGTTCCCTGGTCGCAGTTGATGACGTCGTATTGGATGCGATTGGCCGGGATGTTGAGCGTGGTGTCGATGACGCCCGGGTCGGTGTAGGCGCCGGTGATCGTCACGGAGTCGGGCGAGCTGGAAAACTGCACGCATCCCACGGCTGTGGGGATTCCCCTGAGAAAGGAGAGTCCGGCCACGACTGGGCGGGGCTGAATCAACAACCCGCCAGCCACGATGATGGACATTATTCCTGGATTGGCGCGCCGGAGAATTCGACACGCAAGGGCAGTCAGAAAACCTGCGCAAACTTGATTTTTCATAACGTCTGTTCTTGTCATTTCACGAACACTTTATCAGGCACTTGGGTCGCTTTTATGCGTTCCCATAACGGAATGCAAGCTTTATTCTCATTTATTATGCAAGTATAATACGATCTAATATAAATGACTCATGCAATGGAAGTCGCTCATTTGTGCTCTTCTTGTATTGCGCGATTAGGCGCAGGGAACAACTCTTCCCGGCAGAGACAATCCGTGCTCCTCCCTCAACGGCTCGCGCCATCCTGTCTGCGTCAAAAGGTGGCGTTGAAACCGCAAAGCAACTCACACACTTGCCTGCTGCCGCGATGATCCAATTATTCGCGTCCAAGTCCCACTGTCAAGGAAACAGATGTGTCGATTGTGTGAAATTCTGTCCA
This sequence comes from uncultured Verrucomicrobiae bacterium, assembly GCA_963825315.1. Lineage (GTDB taxonomy): Bacteria > Verrucomicrobiota > Verrucomicrobiia > Limisphaerales > Palsa-1400 > DASRLE01. Next base: position 773,501 of record CAWGST010000001.1, read on the forward strand.
CTATTCGCTGAAAATCCCCCCGGCAACTGCCACGAACCGCCCCCGAACCGGGGTTCGCGCCAAGCCGTTGCCCGTTTCGGCGACAACCCAATCAGTCAATACGTCAGGAAAAAAGCTGTCGGGAAAAAAGCTCTCGGGGCGGGAAAAAAGCTTGCAAAACCCCGGAACCAGCCCAGCATCACTCGTAGAGGGAAAGAACCCCATGAATACCTCCGGCCAGGAAACACAACGCCAAAGCGGCGCAACAATCAAAACCAAGCTCACGGGATATGATCTGCTGAATAATTCCCGGCTGAACAAGGGGACTGCCTTTACGGAAAGGGAAAGGGATGCGTTCGCCCTGCATGGTTTATTGCCGCCTCATATTGGGACGCTGGAGGATCAGCGGGGGCGCCGTCACATGGCATTGGCGGCCCTGCCAACACCGCTGGAGAAATACACCTTCATGCGCGATGTCCAGAACACCAATGAGACTCTGTTTTACTCGCTCATTACACATCATATCGAGGAAACCCTGCCCATTGTTTACACCCCCGCCGTTGGTGAAGGCTGTCAAAAATTCAGCCAGATCTGGCGCAAACCGCGCGGCCTCTTTCTCAGCTATCCCAATAAAGACCGCATCGATCAGATTTTCTCGCACCCGCGTTATGACGGGATCAAATGCATCGTCGTGAGCGATGGCGAACGCATTCTCGGCCTCGGTGATCAGGGCGCCGGAGGCATGGGCATTCCGATTGGCAAAATGGCCCTCTACACCGCCCTGGCAGGCATTCCGCCCGAATGCTGCCTGCCCATTCTGCTCGACGTGGGAACGGATAATGAAGAAAGATTGAAAGACCCCTTCTACATTGGCTGGCGGAGCCGCCGCGTTCGCGGCCCGGAGTATGACGATTTTGTCGATACCTTCGTCTCGGCGGTCAAGCGCCGCTGGCCTCATGTCCTGCTGCAATGGGAAGATTTCTCCGGCATCAACGCGGAACGGTTTCTGGACCGCTATCGCAACCAACTCTGCACCTTTAATGACGACATCCAGGGCACTGCCGCCGTGGCCACAGGCACGTTGCTCTCGGCCATCACCGTGACAGGAATCCCGCTGCAAGAGCAGAGGGTTGTCTTCCTCGGTTTCGGCGGAGCCGGTCTTGGCATCGCCCAGTTGTTTCACTCCGTAATGCGGGACGCGGGATTGAGCGAACAGGAAGCCCATGAGCGTTTCTACGCCCTGAATCGGCGCGGGCTTCTCGTGGAAGGCGGAAAAGGCTTTCGCCCCGAACAGGCGCCCTTTGCCCGCAAGCGGTCCGACCTGGCCGGATGGCAGCTCTCCGATCCCCAGGCAATCGGATTGCTCGACGTCGTCCGCCATGCCAGGCCAACGGTGCTGATCGGCGTTTCCGGCCAACCGGGTGCGTTTACGGAAGAGGTCACGCGCGCCATGGCCAAAAACACCCGGCGCCCCATCATCTTCCCCCTCTCCAACCCGACTTCGCTCTGCGAAGCCAAGCCGCAGGATATACTCGATTGGACGGAAGGCCGCGCGTTGATTGGGACTGGAAGCCCCTTTGCGCCGGCAAAGGTAAATGGCAAAGAGGTTCAGATCGACCAGACCAACAACTCCTACATCTTTCCGGGCCTGGCGCTGGGCATCATCTCGTCCCGCGCCAAACATGTTTCCGATGCGATGATCAAGGCTTCCGCCCTCGCCCTGGCCGAACTTTCTCCAACCCGGCAGGACAAGCGCGCGAACCTCCTGCCACCGCTGTCTGGCATTCGTTCCGTCAGCCTGGAGGTGGCAAAGGCTGTGGGCAAGCAGGCCATAAAAGACGGGCTTGCCGCCGTGGACGAGGCGGGTTTTGAGAAAGAACTCGCGGCCAACATTTGGGACCCCGTGTATAAGCCTTACCAACGCGCCGGTATTGGTGAACGTTGACCTTGCTACCGCATTTTTAAGAAAGGAGCAGCCAAGCCATTGCAGTTGACGCGCTTCCCGCCGGGAATTTGCGCAATCCTGCAAGTTGAGCGAGTGTTCCCTCAAGCCGCAAGTCATTTCCGCCGATACTATAAGAACTCGTCTCAAGAACGGTGTGAGCGAAAATACGCGTCTGTCTCGGTCTGAATCCCCATTCCTCTGGGGCGCTCTCGTCTTGTGCCTCGCCGCGTCCCAATGCCTGGCGCTTGACCCGGAAAAGACCATCTTCCAATACAATTGCAGGACTTGGACCGGCCAGAACGGCCTCCCGGCCGGCGGCGTCAATGCCATCACCCAAACCGCCGACGGCTACCTGTGGCTTGGAACCGCCGGGGGCCTTGTCTCGTTCGACGGCATTGAATTCAAATCCCTCGGCCTAAGCCACCTGCAAAGCCAGATCGTCACCAGCCTCTCCAGCTCCAGTGCCGGCGGCCTTTGGATCGGCATGGAGCATGGCGCCTTCGCCAACTGCGATGGACAAAACATTACCTACCAGGGCAGAGAGGCCTGGGGCGGCGTCAACCTCAACGTTCATTCCATCTTGGAAACCCCCGACCACGCGGTGTGGTTGGGGGCGGAGACTCAACTCGCCAGACTGTCCAAGGAGCATCTGTTTCAAACCATCAGCGACTACGACACCACTGTGCTCATGCAGGATTCCAAGGGCCGAATCTGGATCGGAACCGCCCATCGCGGCCTTTTCTGGTGGGAAAACGGAGTCCTCACCCAGTTCCCCAATCATGCCGCCGATGCCCAGGAAATCCATGCCCTGGCCGAGGACAAAAGCGGACAGATCTGGATCGGCACCGATTGGGGGCCGCTCTGCTTCGATTCAAACTTCCTGAGAAAAGACTTCCCTTTCCCGTGGTATCCCACCCGCGCCCTCCTCGTTGATCACGAGGGCACACTATGGATGGGAACCACCGGCGCGGGCTTGAACAAATACTGGAACGGCACGACCACTCCGTTTCGCAAACAGGACGGCCTGGCCGACGACTACGTTACCGCACTGGCCGAAGACCAGGAGGGCAACCTCTGGGTTGGCACCCGGGACGGTCTGAGTCAGTTTACCGACGTTAAAATCCCCACCTTTACCAAAGCCGAAGGAGTTCCCGCTGAGGTCATCGTGGACGTCTCAGCATCCCGCCGCGGCGGCCTTTGGCTGGCAACCGGCCGCGGCTTTGCCTACTTCGACGGAAAAGGCAGCAGCAGCACAACGCTCCTGGGTCTGACCAACGAATACGTCAACAGAATCTTCGAGGCAAAAAACGGAGACATCCACGTCATCAACGGTTACAAGGACATCGAGATTTTCCGCGGCGCCAAGGTGCTCGCTCGCTACACCAACAGCGAGTGGCCCACCGCTTTTGGCGAGGATGACACCGGCGTGGTCGCCGGCGTCGGGAAAAACCTTTTCCGCGTTGGCACAAACTACTTTTCACCCTTCCAATTCGTCGGCGGTCAGAACCCGGAACTCGGCTGGATTTTCAACATTGCCCCCGGCCGCGACGGCTGCCTCTGGCTGGCCACCGACGCCGGCATTTGCCGCATCAAGGATGGCGTGTTCAAACTATGGTCCGCCAGGGATGGCCTTCCCGACAGCCACGTCGTCTGGGTCTGCGAAGACAACCAGGGCGTTGTCTGGGCCGGCCTGAACACAGGCATCGCGCGACTCAAAAATGGAAAACTTGTCGCCGTCAATCGCACACAGGGCTTGTTCGACAACATCATCCACGCAATCCTCCCGGACAATCACGGCCATATCTGGGTCGATTCCAGCCGCGGCTTCTTCAGCTTTGCCACCCAGGATTTCGATGAATTCGCCAGCGGCAAAACTGACCATGTCACATGCGCCGATTTCACCGGACTTGACGGGGTCAAGAGTTCGGAACGATTCCAGCAAACAGAAGCCGGCTGCAGGACACTCGACGGCCGCATCTGGTTCCCCACGGCGCAGGGCGTCGTCGCGATTGATCCCGGCCGCATCAAAACCCAGTCCGTTCCTCCGCGCATTTATATCCAAAGCACCCGCGCCGACGGAAAGGAACTCAGACCCGGCGAGAAAACCGCGCGCCCCGGCAAGGGTGACTTGGAATTCCAGTACGCCGGCCTGAGCTACATCGCCCCCCAGCGAATCCACTACCGCTACATGCTCGAGGGTTACAATAAGGAATGGGTTGACGCCGGCCTGCGCCGCTCCGCTTTCTACACCAACCTCAAACCCGGGCCATATCATTTCCTCGTCCAAGCCTGCAACGAAGACGGCGTCTGGAGCCGTGCCGCCGCATCCGTTGAGGTCAAACTGCTCCCCCACTTCTACCAGACTGCCTGGTTCATTTTCCTTGTCGTCGCCGCCTTCATCGTCCTCCTCTTCGCAATCTACACCTGGCGCCTCAAGCGCCTCACCCACAAACAGGAACAATTGCAAAAAGCGCGCGACCTCCTCGAAATCAAAGTCGCGGAACGCACCCTCGAACTCCGCAAGGAAATCGAACAACGCAAACGCATCCAGGCCGAAATCGAAAACGTCCACCGCGAACTCGTCGATGCCTCCCGCCGCGCCGGCCAGGCCGAAGTCGCCACCAGCGTCCTCCACAACGTCGGCAACGTCCTGAACAGCGTCAACACCTCCGCCGGCGTCGTCACCGACCTCATGCGCGGCATCCCCGGCGATGGCATCGGCAAAGTCGCGGGCCTCCTCGAGGAACAGGGCGACGCCCTGGGCGAATACCTCAGCCGGGACAACCGCGCCGCCAGCGTCATCAACTACCTCAAGAGCCTTGACAAACACCTCGCCGCCCAGCAGGCCACCGTAATGTCCGAACTGCGCGAACTCAGCCAGAACATCGAACACATCAATCAAATCGTCGCCATGCAGCAAAGCTACGCGACAGTCTCCGGCGCCATCGAACCCCAATCCCTTCCCGCGCTGGTTGAAGACGCCGTCCGCATGCACGCCGCCGGCTTCGAACGCCACAACGTCCGCATCGTCCGCGAGTACGACGAGCTGCCTGATATTCCTCTTGACAAGCACAAGGTCCTCCAAATCCTCGTCAACCTCATCAGCAACGCCAGGCACTCCCTTTGCGCCAAGTCCGTTCAGCGGCGTCTCCTCACCATCGGCGTCCATCGCAACGGCGGCGGTTTCGTGCGCGTCTCAGTCTCCGACTCCGGCGTGGGAATCGATCCGGGGAACCTGACCCACGTCTTCGCACACGGCTTCACCACCCGCAAAGACGGTCACGGCTTCGGCCTTCACAGCGGCGCGTTGGCCGCCAGGGAAATGGGCGGCTCCCTTCGCGCCCAGAGCGAGGGCCTGGGCAAAGGCGCCACCTTCATCCTCGAACTCCCGTTCCACCCCGCCGAACACCCCGCAGCGGCATAAACACAGGTGTGAAAACCCGGAGGGGGGCGGACATCAGCGCACAAATGTTTCCGCCGCCGCATTCAGAGGTGGAAGTTGGAACTTGCGCGCAAAGGATTGTGCCTTGCCTTGGCCGTTGCAACTGGTAACTTGGCTTCAATGCGGGCAAGCCCGCCCTTCCCAATATGGCTAAAATGCGGTTGTCAGGTTCGTTGAAAGAACCAGTGAAAGAGAACCCGCCTGGCGGCGCATCTTCGCCCGCCAAAATGGACGAACTCCAGGCGGGCGGGCTAACGCCGGCGCCGGCGGTTTCAAAACCCGCTGCCGGACCACAACCACCGGCCACAGAAACGAGTCTGCTGATAAAATCGCCAATCGTCCCAGCCGCCGCAAAGGCTGAACCAAATGCCGGGGAAAAATTCAGCGAAGCAACCAGCCCGTTGGCGCCAACGCCGCCAGCCATCGATCCAAAACCCGTTGTCGAAAAAAAGACGATCGCGGAAGCCAAACCCGTCGCCGGGACAAAAGCGGCCGCTGAACCGAAACCGGCGGAGGCGCCGCTGGCCGGCGTCGAACTCAAGTCTGCGTCCAGCCCGGCGGCGCTGCCCGGGATTCCAAAACCAGCGCCGGCCGCCGTTCGTTCAGCGAAAAGGAAACAACTGCAACCGCCGGCGGCCCCCACTCCAGCCAAGCCGCTTTCCGAAGAAAAAATTCTCGAAGAAGTTCCCAAGTTAAAGGAGCCGGAACAGGAAAAGACCAAGCCGGTCGCCGGGGCATCGCCACCGTCCCGACCGTTCCTTCCTTCCATGTTCGTCGTGATGATTGCATCGGAACTGTCGCCGGTCGCCAAGGTGGGCGGGCTGGCGGATGTGGTGTATGGGCTGGCCCGGGAATTGGAAATACGCGGCAACCCGGTCGAGATCATTCTGCCAAAATACGACTGCATGCGCTACGACCATATCTGGGGCTTGACCAAGACTTATGAAAATCTTTGGGTGCCGTGGTTCGGCGGCGCCATCAACACCTCGGTCTGGTTCGGCTTCGTGCATGGGCGCAAGTGCTTCTTCATCGAGCCGCATTCCGGCGACAATTTTTTCAACCGCAAATGCTTTTACGGCCAGGGTGATGACCTGCTGCGCTTCGCGTTTTTCTGCCGCGCGGCGCTGGAGTTCATGTTAAAGACCGGCAAGCGCCCGGAAATCATCCACTGTCACGATTGGCAAACAGCGCTCGTGCCGGTGCTGCTTTACGAGATGTATCAGCAGTTGGGGATGCGCCATCCGCGTGTGTGCTTCACCGTCCATAACTTCAAGCACCAAGGCGTGACCGGCGATCTCGTGCTCCGTGCGACCGGTTTGAACCGCCCGGAATACTTCTTCCACTACGACCGGTTGCGCGACAACCACAATCCATGCGCGATCAACCTGATGAAAGGCGGGATTGTCTATTCGAATTTTGTGACGACCGTTTCGCCGCGGCACGCATGGGAGGCCAAGGATGGCGGGCAGGCGCACGGGCTTGAACCGACTTTGCACACGCATCACTACAAATATGGCGGCGTACTCAACGGCTTGGATTACGATCAATTCAACCCGCAAACCGACCCGTGCATTCCCTCCAAATACACCGTTGAATCCATCGAGAAAAAATACGAAAACAAGAAGGCGCTGCGCCATCGCTTCTGGCTGGCCGACAATCAAAAGCCGATTGTTGCTTTCGTCGGCCGCCTTGATCCGCAGAAGGGTCTGGAACTGGTGCGGCACGCGATTTTTTACAGCCTGCAGCACGGCGCGCAATTTGTGCTGCTGGGCAGCAGTCCGGAGCACGGGATCAACGACCATTTCTGGGGGCTGAAAAGATGTTTGAACGACAACCCGGACTGCCATCTGGAAATCGCCTACAACGAAGAACTGGCGCATTTGATTTACGCCGGCGCGGACATGATCGTGGTGCCCAGCCGCTTCGAGCCGTGCGGCCTGGCGCAGCTCATCGCGTTGCGCTACGGCACTGTGCCGATTGCGCGCTCGGTCGGCGGACTGGTGGACACCGTGTTCGACAAGGACGATTCCCACCGGCCCCTGCACGAGCGCAACGGCTACGTCTTTGACCACGCCGACAACGCCGGCATCGAATCGGCGTTGCAACGGGCCATCGCCTGTTACTATCAGTTCCCGGAACATTTCCGCCACCTCATGCTCAACGGCATGCGCAGCGATTATTCCTGGAATCATCCGGCCCAGCATTACCTGAACATTTACGATTACATCCGGGACAAATGAGTCTGTCACAACAAGGAAAAAGTTCATGATCGCCACGAAAAAGTGTTTGGATTCATTGCTGCACGGCCAGCAGGCGCAGCCGCACAGTCTGTTGGGCATGCATCCCATCACGCATCAAGGCCGGCGCGGGCTGGTCGTGCGGGCGTTTTTGCAGGACAGCCGCACGTGCGAGGTCGTGGATTATCAGCACACGCCGGAGGTGCGTTACCCGATGACGCAAATTAGCGACCTGGGCTGCTTTGAAACATTCATTCCCCACCGGCCGGATGTTTTCCGCTATCGCCTGCGCGTGGAAAAAAACAACGGCGAAATCCGGCAGTTTTACGATCCCTACAGTTTTCTGCCCACTTTGAGCGACCAGGACCTTTACCTCTTCAATGAAGGGACGGAGCATCGCGTTTACCAGAAACTCGGCGCGCGTCTGCGGGAAATCGACGGCGTCAAGGGCGTCTCGTTCGCGGTCTGGGCGCCCAACGCCAGCCGCGTGTCCGTGGTGGGCGATTTCAACCGCTGGGACGGACGATATTTTCCCATGCGGCCGCTGGGCAATTCCGGCGTGTGGGAAATTTTTATTCCGGGTCTGGAAGCGGGGCTGCTCTACAAATATGAAATCGTGCCGCGCAAAGGCGCGATGCGACTCAAGACGGATCCCTACGGCAGCTACTTTGAAGCTCCGCCCAACAACGCCTCCGTCATCTGGAATGTTGATGACTACCCGTGGGGCGACAAGACATGGATGGAGCGGCGCGCGAAAACCGACTGGGTATGCGAGCCGGTGCTGGTTTATGAGGTTCACCTCGGCTCCTGGCGGCGGAATGCGGAGGATGGCAACCGGCCGTTGAATTACCGCGAACTCGCCAGGGAACTGGTTGAATACGTCAAGCAGATGGGCTTCACGCACGTGGAGTTCATGCCCCTGTCCGAATATCCATTTGACGGTTCGTGGGGCTATCAAGTCACCGGCTTTTACGCGCCGACGCATCGTTACGGCACGCCGCAGGACTTCATGCATCTGGTGGACACGTTCCACCAAAACGGCATCGGCGTCATCCTCGATTGGGTGCCGGCACATTTTCCAAAGGATTTTTTTGCGCTGGCGCATTTTGACGGAACGCATCTTTACGAGCACCAGGACCCACGCCAGGGCGAACACCAGGATTGGGGCACGCTGATTTTCAATTACGCGCGGCCCGAAGTGCGCTGCTTCCTGCTGGGCAGCGCCATGACCTGGTTCGACCGCTACCACATTGACGGTTTGCGCCTGGACGCCGTCGCTTCCATGCTTTACCTGGATTATTCGCGCAAGGCGGGCCAGTGGATTCCGAACAAATTCGGCGGACGCGAAAATTTGGAGGCGATTGATTTTTTGCGCTACACGAACACGACGGTTCACAAGTATTTTCCCGGCGCGCTCATGATCGCCGAGGAATCCACCGCCTGGGGCGGCGTCACCAAGCCCGCGAAGGAAAACGGCCTCGGCTTCGATTTCAAGTGGAACATGGGCTGGATGCACGACACGCTGGAGTATTTCAAGAAAGACCCGATTTACCGCAAGCACCATCACAACCAGCTCACGTTCGGCATGATTTACCAGCACACCGAACACTTTATGATGGCCTTCTCGCATGACGAAGTCGTCCATGGGAAATGTTCCATGCTGCTCAAGATGGGCGCGAATCACATCCCCGACAAGGCGCGCCAGTTGCGCGCGCTTTACGCCTGGATGTGGGGCTGGCCGGGCAAGAAAACCCTCTTCATGGGCGGCGAATTCGGCCAGTCGTCCGAATGGGTTTACGACAAAAGCCTGGACTGGCATCTCCTGCAATTCCCCGACCACGAAGGCATCCGCTTGCTGGTTTCCGACCTCAACCAATTCTACTTGCAGCACCGTTTCATGAGTGAATCGGACTACGATTTCAAGAGCTTCCAGTGGGTCAACAACAACGACGCCAACACCAGCGTGATCAGCTTCGTGCGCTTTGGCGCCCGGCCCGATGAAATTCTATTGGTGGTTTCCAATTTCACACCGACGCCCCGGCCCCATTACCGCGTCGGCGTGCCGCGCGAAGGCGTCTGGGTCGAAGTCTTGAACACCGACGCCAAAAAATTCGGCGGCCGCGGCGAGGGCAACCTCGAAGGCGTGAAAAGCAATCCCATCAAATGGGACAGGCGTCCGCACGCCGTTGACTTGTTTCTGCCGGGCATGACCACGCTGTTCTTTTTATTCACGCCGCTTCCCGCCGCGGAAAAAGAACCAGGCCCGCCGGCAGGCGAAACGCTGGCAAAAAAAACATCTGACGACAGTGCGCCGAAAATTCCCGCCGTATGAAAAAAGTTTTTCACGCGCTCGCGTTGAACCTCCACCAGCCTGCCGGCAACCTGGAACGTCCGCCCACTGCAACGTTTTCTGCGCCAGTTCAAGCAGTCGTGCGATGAATACAACCCAATCCATTTCCACTCGCAGCGGTTTCCAGTTGCTCGTGGAAACCGTTGCGAGCGACGGGCAACTCGAAGTCCGCTTTCAGTTGCCCGCGGACAAGCGGTGTCTGTTGCACTGGGGTGTGCGGCGGCAAACTGATAATTCGTGGCAGATGCCGCCGCCATCGCTCTGGCCGCCCGGCACCCAGCCGTTCGGCCACAGCGCCGTGCAGACTCCGTTCACCCAACAAGACGGCGGCGCGGTCTTGGTCATCCGTCTGACCGTGCCCCCGGCTTTTTCGTTTCTCGACTTTGTCCTCTTTTTCCCCAACGAAAACCGTTGGGACAACAACGGCGGCCGGAATTATGGAATTGTTTTGGCGCCAGTGGCCAGGCCCGGCGCGGCGGCGCCCGGCGCGCTGGCCGACGAAATCATCCGCGCCGAAACCACGCACAATTCCTGGACGCTCATGCACCGGTTTAACTTGTGTTTTGATTTGCTCGACCGGGTGCAAAACGATGTTGAAGGTCTGGCGCTGCTGTTTGTCTGGCTGCGCTTCTCGGCCATCCGCCAACTGACCTGGCAGCGCAATTACAATACCAAGCCGCGCGAACTGGCGCACGCACAGGACCGTCTCACGCAAAAGCTCGCGCAATCTTTTCACAACGAACCTGCCACGCGTCCGCTGCGGCGCCTGATGCTCACGACGGTCGGCCGCGGCGGCGAGGGCCAGCGCATCCGCGACGAGATTCTCAACATCATGCACCGCCACCACCTCAAGGAGGTAAGCGGCCATTTCCTCGAAGAATGGCACCAGAAATTGCACAACAACACCACGCCCGACGACGTGGTGATTTGCGAGGCCTATCTGGAATTCCTCCGCAGCAACGGAAACAGAGACCGTTTTTACGAGGTGCTGCAGGCCGGCGGCGTCACACGCCAGCGGCTGGAAAGCTTTGACCGGCCCATCCGCACCGCGCCGGATTTCGTGCCGCACCTGAAGGACGGATTGATTCCTGATTTCCAACATTTCCTGACCATCCTCAAGGCCAGCCATTCAGGCACCGATTTTGAAACAGCCGTCAACGCCGTCCGCAATCAGGTGGACGGCCAGCTTCAAGGCCGGTTGGATTTTCTGTTCTGGCATCGCAACGATCCGGCTGTTTCCGTGGTGGAATTGGTCAATCGCATCACCGAAGCCCGCCGGCCTTTGGCGAATTCATTAAACCGGAGCGAAGGGTTGCGCGAATTGCTTTATCTTGACCTGGCGCTGGAGCAATTGTTGCGCGCCGGCGTGGAACGAAACATTCACTTGCGCCTGAGCGGCAACCAGTTGGCGGAACTCACCGCGCGCGTCCTCGAAAATGTGACCCTTTCGTATGCCAACCCGGAACTGGCCGCCTGCGCGCGCCACTGGGAACGGCTGCAAACGCTGCCGCGCTTCGGCGCGGATTGGTCGCTTCACGCCAAATCCGTCACCGACCGAATGGCCCGCGCCTTGAGCGCCTGGATTGACCACTTCTACCAATTGCTCCAACCCAAGGCCGAACAACTTGGCCGCGGTTTTCAAGCCGAGCCGTGGAGCATCACACTTTTCAGCGAAGAGGTGGTGCGCGGTGGCAGCCTTGGCTTCGTGCTGTCCATGCTGCTGCGGCATCTTGATCCGCTGCTCCGGCAGGCGGCACACGTCGGCGACTGGCAGATCATCAGCCGCGGTCGCGGCGCCGGCCGGGTCGAGGTCGTGGATTCACTGCTGTCCATTCAACGCGCGACTTTCGCCAGCCCCACGGTCATTGTCGCCGACAAAGTGATGGGCGACGAGGAAATCCCGGAAGGCGTCACCGCCGTCATCGCGCCGGACGTGACCGACATTGTCTCGCATGTGGCCGTGCGCGCCCGCAACGCCAACGTCCTGTTCGCCTCCTGCCACGATGAGAAGACGCTGCAACAACTCAGGTCACTGCGCGGAAAATTTGTCCAACTGGAAGTCACTCACGCCGGCGACGTAAAGTTTGAAGAAGCGGCCGTGGCAAAACCCGCGGCATCACGGCGGGGGCGCGGCGAGCGGCCCGCCATCACGGCGCGGTCCTTCACGAAATACGCCGTCCCGCTCCCGGACTTCAACGATAAGATTGTCGGCGGGAAATCCTGTCATCAGGCGCGGCTGCGCGGCAAGTTGCCGGACTGGATTCATCTGCCCGCTTCCGTGGCGCTGCCGTTCGGTGTCTTTGAAAAAGTGCTGGCCCTCGGCCTGAATCAGAACGTCGCCAGGCATTACGCGGAACTGGCGCCGCAAGCCGAAGACGGCAAAACCGAAACACTCGCGGCGCTTCGCGAAACCGTGCTTTCGCTGGCGGCGCCGGACGAATTGAAAATCGAACTGCGGAACACCATGGTCCGCGCCGGTCTGGCGTGGCCGGGTGATTGGGAAACGGCGTGGCGCCGCATCAAGCAGGTCTGGGCCTCGAAGTGGAATGACCGCGCTTTCTTGAGCCGGAAGCGCATGGGAATTCCGCACGAAGACTTGTTCATGGCCGTGCTCATTCAGCAAGTCGTGCCGGCGGAGTATGCGTTTGTAATCCACACCACCAACCCAACCAACGGCAACGCCAACGAGCTGTTCGCCGAAGTGGTGCTGGGCCTGGGTGAAACGCTGGTGGGAAATCATCCGGGCCGCGCGTTGAGCTTTGTCTGCGACAAAACGACCGGCAGCCAGACGCTCCTTTCTTATCCAAGCAAAAGCGCCGGCCTTTACGGCGGCGGTTTGATTTTCCGTTCCGACTCGAACGGCGAAGACCTGGCCGGTTACGCCGGCGCCGGTCTTTACGACAGTGTTCTGCTGGAGCCGCCACGCCGCGTCGAATTGGACTATACGCAAGAGTTGTTGGTGTGGGATGAAATGTTTCGGCGGAATTTAATTGCCACCGTCGCGCGCATCGGCCTGGAAGTCGAACGGGTCAGCGGTTCGCCGCAGGACATCGAAGGCGCGGTGGCGCAGGGGAAATTTTACGTCGTGCAAACCCGCCCGCAGGTCGGCGGGGAATGAGGACGATGATTCATATCGGCAATCAAACTTCCTGCTGGGCCGCTTCGCCCCTGACGCCGTTCGACTACGCGGTCGCGAATGGTTTCGACGCCTTTGAGTGGTTTCCGGACAAGAAGCCGGGCATCGGCTGGGACGAAAACGATCTGGACCCGGCGCGGCGGTTGGCCATCCGCGAAACCGCCTGCGCCCGTGGAATCCGCTTGTCTGTCCACGCGCGCTGGCAGGCGAATCCGTTGCAGCCGGATTCCTTTTCGCTGTTCCTGAAAGACATTGAGTTGGCGTGCGACGTGGGCGCGGCGCTGCTCAACATTCACCTCCATCACGAGCAAGGAATCGCGGCCTACTTGCAGGCCATCACACCGTTGATTAAATGCACTGCCGAAGCCGGCCTCCAGCTTGCCATCGAGAACACGCCCTATCACTCGCCGGAAGATTTCAACGAGCTGTTTGCCCGGCTGCGGAACCTGAACTCGCCTCCCGCGCCACACGTCGGCATGTGCCTGGATATCGGCCACGCCAATCTTTGCGCGGCGACGCAGAACGAGTATCTCAAGTTTCTCGACCGCCTTGACCCTTGCGTGCCGATCATCCATCTCCACCTGCACGAGAACTGGGGCAACCGCGACAGTCACCTGCCGCTGTTCACCGGCCCGGCTGGGCGCGACGATGGCGGGATTCGCGGGCTGCTGGAGCGGATGCGGCGGCGCAAGTTTTCCGGAGCCATTATTCTCGAACAATGGCCGCATCCGCCGACACTGCTCAATCAGGCCCGCGACCGGTTAATCCGTCTGCTCAACGACTCCGCCGCGTGAATGGCGCGGCTCAAGCCCGGACTTCGATCACTGAGTTGAACGTGCCGTGTTCGTTATAAACGTTCCGTTTCGCGCCCGGATCATGAATCCAGGCGCCGTCCACGACGAACTTGTATTGGTAATGTCCCGGACGCAGGGCGAGGGTGGTTTCCCAGGCTCCGTCGCGGCGCCGGTGCAAGGGCGCGGCCCCTGGTTTCCAGGCGTTGAACTCGCCACAGATTGAAACCTGCCGGGCGGCGGGGGCGTGCAGCACAAACACGGCGCCCACTGGCTTGGGCGTGGGCGCGGCGGGTTTCGGCGCGGCGACGACCGCAGTCGGAGCAACCGGCGCTTTCGGGGTCGTAAGTGGAGTCGGAGGCTTTGGCGGCACTGCGGCCAGTGCGGCGGATTTTGGCGCTTCGTCGGGCTTGATGACTGCGTTCTTTATGGACGCTGTTTTTGGAGCAAGCGGTTTGATGGCCTTTTTAGATGTATCTTTGGGCATTTGGAACTTCCATTTCTTAAAGGCGGCATACGCCGTCATCTGAGAGGATACGAATTGACTTTTTGGATTCAAGCAAAAAACGCCTTCTGCACCAGCTTCACCTGAAAATTGTTGCGCCGAAGGCTGGCAGTGGGCATCGTTTTGATAATGACGATAACCGCCGGTCGCCTGAATGGACACCAGGATCATTTCACATGATTCTATACAATCTTTTCCCTCTGCTGGCCGGGCCGTTTTCCCGGTGGGGCGGGCATTTGACGCGCGCGGCGGACATGGGCTTTGACTGGGTGTTCGTCAATCCGATCCAGCGGTTGGGCGCGTCGCGCAGCTTGTATTCCATCGCCGATTATTTCAGTTTCAATCCCGCGCTGCTCGATCCGGCCAGCGCCGCCGCGCCGGGGAACAAGTCCGGCAGATGACGGCGCAGGCGCATGCCACCGGGCTGAAGGTGATGATTGATCTGGTGATCAATCACAGCGCGATTGACTCGCCGCTGACCCGCGAGCATCCCGAGTGGTTCGTGCGCGAACGGAACGGCCGCATCGCCAACGCCTCCTGCCAGCAGGAGCAAAAGAAAGTGGTTTGGAAAGACCTGGCCCAATTGGATCACCGTCACGCCCGCGATCCGGAAGGTCTCTACCGCCATTGTCTGCGGATTGTGGAATTTTTGTTGTCGCTGGGCTTCGATGGTTTCCGCTGCGATGCGGCGTATCAGGTGCCAAGGCCCTTTTGGCAACGGCTCCTCCGCGAAGTCAAAGCGCGGCATCCTCACACCTGTTTCGTCGCCGAAACGCTGGGTTGCAAGGCGGACCAGACCAAGGAAATTGCCCGCGCCGGTTTCGACTACGTGTTCAACAGTTCCAAGTATTGGAACTTTCACGACTGCTGGCTCATCGAACAATACAACCTCATCCGCGAAACCGCGCCCTCGATCAGCTTTCCCGAAAGCCACGACACGCTGCGCCTGTGCGAAGAGTTGAACGGCAACCTCAACGGCCTCAAACAGCGTTATCTTTTTGCCGCGCTCTTTTCGGCGGGCGTGATGATGCCGATGGGCTTTGAATTCGGCTTCCGCAAACCGCTGCACGTCGTCCGCACCACGCCCGCCGACTGGGAACAGAACGGCATTGATCTCACTTCCTACATCGCGAAGGTCAACTCCATCAAGAGAAGCCATCCCGTCTTCAACGAGGAAAGCCCCACCAGCATTCTGCCCTGCCCGAATCCCAATGTGCTGCTGTTGTGGAAAGCCTCCGCCGAACATCGCGACGAAGCGCTGCTGATTCTCAACAAAGACATTTGCAACCATCAGGAGTATTACACCGATCATTTCCGCCGGTTCGTCCAAGCCGGCGCGCCGCTGCGCGACATATCGCCGGAGTTTCCGCTCGACTACATCCACGAACCGTTCCACTACGCGCTGCGGCCAGGCCAGGGCATCGTGCTCATCACCGCGCGCGGCTGACAGATGAAATGAGTTTCATTCACCAGCCGCCGGGATGCTCTTATCCGGACCAAGGTCCACCACATGTGCGGCTGGCGCCTGGTCGGCGATCACTTGACGAGCCAGGTTAAACCAGCTTTGGCAGCGGTCCAGAATCGCGTGGTCCGAACTGGAGACAACCTCGCTTGTGACGGAAAGATCCCGGTCGGGATTCACCACCAGTTCAACTTCCCAAGGCCAGCCCGTCTCGGCGGCCACTTCCTGGATAATTCCTTTGAGGCGGCCACTGTTGCTGACGGGGCTGTCCAGCAGCCAGTGGCACTTGCAGACCGCCCATTGAGCAGCCATTTGGCCGATCGCGTGCAGTGCCGGGAGCGTCTCCTCCACCTTGTGGTAATGAGCATAAACCCCGGCCACGTCCCGGCAGCAACCGTCCCTTCCGATGAGGATCACTCCTCCGCCCAGGGCAGTCTCAACCGCCGTCAACACGTTAAAACCATCCAGCCAAAGCTCCTGGCCGCGCAACCGGGTCAGCCCAACACAATGGGCCTGACGCCGCTCCTTGGCGGCCTTGGAACAGGCGCATCGGGCGACGGCGATTCGCTGCCGGCGGGCCAGGTGATGGCGATCCCCCACCAGTTCTGTGGCGCAGCCGATGCCATAACCGTGGTCCAACAACCAGCACAAATCACTGGTTGCTTGGCGCAAGGCGGCCAGGCGGCCGGCGCCGAACGAACGCTCATCTTCCGGGTCTGCGCCCCTGTGCCTGTGGAGTTTTCGCACGATTTCGAACTCCCTTCAAAAACTGTTTCGCCTTCTTCTCCGTGGCCGGCCGCAAATTCTTGACTTTATCCGGCCATAATAATTACCTTTGCTGGCGTATTGCAGCAGATGCCGCACTTTCGGAAATGAGCGCCATTTGCCATCTGTGGACAAATGTTCTTCTCGTTTCCGAATGGAGGGCTCGATATCCGAAATCATTGAGTGATTTTACGGGATACAAAGCAGGGATACAAAGGAAGAATTGAGGCTGAAGACGAATTTGTAAGTTGTTTATTATCAACGCGTGGAAGGGTGGCAGAGTGGTTGAATGTACCTGACTCGAAATCAGGCTTGGGGGAAACCCCAACGTGGGTTCGAATCCCACCCCTTCCGCCAATTTTATAATTAAGATCGCGAAAAGGAATTCGCCAGGGCGATCGCCGTTATATTAGAGTCGCCGCGTGGAAATGATGAAACAAAGCGGCGGCAAAGAAGCGCGGGATTTAACGCCGAACGCGGAAGCCGCTGATCCACCAATACGCGCGGTGACAAAAGATTCCCCACCCGCAGCCAGGATTGAGTTGTTTCGGTCTCTTTTCCGAGGCAGGGAAGACGTCTATCCCCGCCGTTTCGAGAGCCGGAAGACCGGGAAATCCGGTTATGCGCCTCCTCCGCTGGAACAGATTAATCTTGGACTTTTTTAATTTCTTAATATAATCGACACGATGTTCGAGGTTGCTGAATTAGGGCGCACTGTCTCAAGGCAGGAATTCGACGAGGCGCTGCCGGCCTTGCGGTCGGGCCTCCTGGAGGCGCAGTTTGCACTTAAAAGTCAGAAGATCGCCGTCATTGTCATCGTCGCCGGCGCGGACTGCGCGGGCAAAGGCGAGTTCGTCCATCGTCTCAATGAGTGGCTCGATCCGCGCGGGGTGGATACTCACGCCTTCAGGCAAAGCTCGGACGAGGAACGGGCACGGCCCCGCTTCTGGCGCTTTTGGCGCGCCTTGCCCGCGCGCGGGCGGATCGGCATTTTCTTCGGCTCCTGGTATTCGGACCCGCTTGTCCAGCGGGTTTACCGCGAGATCAAACCCAGCCAATTGGATGGCGAACTGGATCGCATTGCCTTCTTTGAAAATATGCTGGCCGACGATGGCGCGCTGATCATCAAGCTCTGGTTTCATCTGAGCAAGAAGGAGCAGGCGCGGCGGCTGAAACATCTTCAGCGCGATCCACACACCCGTCATCGCGTCCGGCCGGCGGATCGCAAGAATCTCAAACTCTATGGGCGGTTTATCAACACAAGCGAGCGCGTCATCCGCCGCACCGATTCCGCGCAGTGCCCCTGGCACCTGATTGAGGCGACCGACCGGCGTTACCGCGAATTGGCCGCCGGCCGCATCGTCCTGGAATCGCTGCAAACCCGCCTCAAGGATGGCGGCGCGGGCAAGGGCCAGGCCGCCGCGGTGGAGCCGCCGGTTCAGCGCGCGCGCGCCAAATCCGGCGAGTCCATCCTCGACCATGTGGACCTTTCCCAAAAACTGACCGGCCGGCAGTACCGGGAGGGATTGGAGGAATATCAGGGCCGGCTCACGCGGCTGACGTGGGAGGCCAATGCCAGGGAGATTTCAACGGTCGCCGTCTTTGAGGGCTGGGACGCCGCCGGCAAGGGCAGCGCCATACGCCGGGTCACGGCGGCAATTGATCCGCGCCTCTACCGCATCATTCCCATCGCCGCCCCGACCGATGAGGAGCGGGCCCACCATTATTTCTGGCGTTTCTGGCGTCATCTTCCGCAGGCGGGCAATGTGGCGATTTTTGACCGTTCCTGGTATGGGCGGGTATTGGTGGAGCGCGTGGAGAAATTTGCCGCTGTCAACGAATGGAAACGCGCCTATCTGGAAATCAACGATTTTGAGGAACAACTGGCGGCCAGGGACATCGCGGTGGCAAAATTCTGGGTGCATATCAGCAAGGAGGAACAATTGCGGCGCTTCAAGGAACGCCAGGTCATCGACTTCAAGCGCTACAAAATCACCGACGAAGACTGGCGCAACCGCAAGAAATGGGACGCCTACAAGGAAGCGATCAACGAGATGGTGGCCCACACCAGCACGGAATTCGCGCCCTGGACGGTGGTGCCGGGAAACGACAAACATTTCGCGCGGGTGCGGATTTTGAAGACCCTGTGCGAAGCCCTGGAGCGATTGCTCTGAGTGGTTGACAAACGGACAAAAGTTTCGAGACCGATTGCAGGCGATTTGTGGGGCGGCTTCGCCGCGATGCTTGTGGCCCTGCCGTCCTCGATTGCTTTCGGAGTGGCGGCGTATGCCGCGCTGGGCAGGGACTTCGTTGCCAACGGCGTGCTGGCGGGCATTTTCGGCGCGATAGCCACCGGCCTGCTTTCCTCGCCGCTGGGCGGCGCTCCACGGTTGATTTCCGCGCCGTGCGCGCCGGCGGCCGCGGTGTTGTCGGCCTTCGCCGTGGAAATGATTTCCACGCGCGGGGCAGGCGAAGCGATGTCGGCGGCGCGGATTGCGGCGCTGATGAGCGTGGTCGGGCTGGCTTCCGGGGCGCTGCAGTTTCTTTACGCCGCGATTGGGGGCGGCAAATTGATCAAATTCATTCCGTATCCGGTGGTTTCAGGTTATTTCGAGCGGGGTTGGGGCGCTCATTTTTGCCAGTCAGATTCCCGGTTTTCTTGGCTTTTCGCCAAGCGCCGGTTTGATGGCGGGACTCTCGATGCCGGAGCATTGGAAATGGCAGGGAATCGCCGTTGGGTTGGCCACCGTTGCAGGGATATTGGCCGCGCCGAAGCTCACCAAAGCCGTTCCGGCGACGATCATCGGATTGGCGGCGGGAATGCTCACCTACTTCGGACTCGGTTTGGGATTTCCAGAATTGCTGACCCAATCTGGAAACAAGCTCCTGCTGGGGCCGGTCGGCGGCGGGATGGCCCCCGTATTGCCCCACTTGGCGGAACAGTGGAAAAGCATTGGCGCAATCGAGCCTTCCGATTGGAAGCTGCTCATCGTTCCGGCGCTCGCCCTTTCCGCATTGCTCTCCATCGACACGCTCAAGACGTGCGTGATAGTCGATGCGCTGACGCGCTCGCGCCACGATTCGCGCCGCACGCTCATCGGGCAGGGCATCGGCAACGTCGCTTCCGCCTTGATCGGCGGAATGCCGGGCGCGGCATCGTCGGGCCCGACGATGGTGAGCCTCAACAGCGGCGGCCAGACGCGGCGCTCCAGCCTGTTCGAGGGCTGCTTTGTGCTGCTGGCCTTTGTGTTGTTCGGTAATCTGGCCGGCTGGCTTCCGTTGGCGGCGCTGGCGGGCCTGCTGATGGTCGTGGCCTGCAAGACGATGGACTGGACGAGCTTTCAACTGCTCCACAGCCGCAGCACTCTTCTTGACTTCGTGGTCATCTGGGCCGTCATCCTCGCCGCCGTGCGATTCGGCCTGCTGGCCGCCACGGGCGCGGGGCTGGCCCTGGCCGTGATCATTTTCCTGCGCGACCAGATTCGCGGCCCGGTGCTGCACCGGAAAATTTACGGGAACGAAATTTCCTCCAAGAAAAACCGCCTGCCCGCGCAGTCGCAGGCGCTGGAGGCGCATGGCGGCCAGACGGTCATTTGCCAGCTTCAAGGGGCGCTGTTTTTCGGCACGGCCGACCAGCTTTATGTGGAATTGGAGGCCGACCTCAAGCGCTGCCGATGCATTATACTTGACATGCGGCGGGTGCGATCGGTTGATTTCACCGCCGCGCACATGCTGGAATTGATCGAGGCCCTGCTGCAGGAGCGGGGGGCGTTCCTCTTGTTCAGCCACATGCCGGCGACTCTTCCGGCCGGGCAGAATCTGGAAGCCTATTTCCACAAGGTCGGCGTCACTGATCGGCAGGACAACGTGAAGTTGTTTGCCGAACTCGATGAAGCAATCGCCTGGGCTGAGGACCGCCTTCTTGAGCAACAGCATCTCCTGCAAGATGAAAACGCCCAGACCCCGCTGGGGTTGGCGGAAATCGAACCATTCCGCGAAATCGAGCCGCCGCAAAGCATCGCCGCGATCCAGGCCTGCGCCGCCGAGCGCTCCGTGGCCGCGGGGCAGACGGTATTTCAATGCGGCGATGGCGGCGACGAGTTGCTCCTGATCCGCCGCGGCGGGGTGCGCATTGAATTGCCGGTCGGCGATGGCCGGCATCGCACGCTGGCCTATTTCGGGCGCGGAAACTTTTTTGGCGAGATGGCGTTCCTGGATCATCGAGCGCGATCCGCCAATGCCGTCGCCACCGCCCAAACCGATTTGTTTGTGCTGCGGAGAAGCGACTTTGATGAGATCTGCAGGGAGCGCCCGCTTCTGCACGGAGCGGTTCTTGGAAGGTTGGCGACGGTGCTTGCCGTGCGCCTGCGCCGCGCCAACGTGGAACTCCGCAGCCTGCATGACGCGTGACGTTCCCCGGCTCTGAGGACTGCCTGCGGATGGTTGGGGTCAAGTTTGGTTAAGATGTCATTACGGTTTCGCCTTTTTGCCTTCCAAAACGCCCAGCCTGCGCATCCATTCCCCGGCTCGTTTGGGCCACGAAATCACGGCTTTGTCCGACTCCCGCAATCCATACCCATGCCCGCCGTTGGCGAAAAGGTGCATTTCAGCCGGAACGCCCGCCTTCTTGAGCGCCAGATAATAGAAAAGGCTGTTCTCGACGCGAACGGGGTCATCCTCGGCCTGGACAAGAAACGTGGGCGGCGTGTTGGAGGTCACCGTCAATTCCGGCGACAAATCCGGCCCCTCTTTGCCAATCAAATAAGCCGGGTAAACAAGCATGGTAAAATCCGGCCGGCAACTGACCTGGTCCGCCTCATCCACCGGCTCATAGGCGCGTTTCTCAAAACGCGTGCTGGCCACCGCGGAGAGATGGCCGCCGGCGGAAAAACCAATGATGCCGATGCGCCTGGCATCAATATGCCATGCGGCGGCGTGGAAACGCACCAAGCCCAGCGCCCGTTGCGCGTCTTGCAACGGCGCGGCGTATCGCTCCGACTCTTGGCGGGCAGGCACACGGTATTTGAGCAGCACAGCGGTGACCCCGGCTGAATTGAGCCACTGGCACACCTCGGTTCCTTCCAGGTCCATCGCCAGAATATTATAGCCGCCGCCCGGACAGACCACCACCGCTGCTCCAGTATCCTTGCCTTTCTGGGGCCGGTAAAGAGTGAGGGTGGGAATGCTGACATTGCCCAGGCGCACAACGCGTTTTCCGCCCACGAGGCCCTCGCCCGGCTTGCTCGTGTCCTGCTCCACGCCGATGTCGCCCTTTTCCCCGGGCGCGCCTTTGGGCCAGAGCGCCATCGGTTCGGATGCGCGGGCGGTCAAAACAGAAACAAAAACAAAAAGTAAAACTGCCGAAGTTCGCATATTTCAAAGCACTTAAAATTAAACAGCGAGTTTCAGTCCGAGCGCTTTGGCCAGGACCGTTTCCACCTGGCGCATCTGTTCTGGATTTAGACTGCCAAGGCGACGGACAAATTTGATTGCTGGCACTGCGGCTGTTTGTTGGATATCGAAAGCTCCCTTCCCTAACATGGAATGATTCACCGCCACTTCAAACCGAGTGCCGATCAACGAGGTGGTGTGGGGAATAATAATACACAAGGTGCGCTCGTGCTCGAGGAAAGGAATCCCCACAACAAGGACAGGCCGTATCTTTCCCAAATAGCCCAGGTCAACGACCCAGAGATCACCGCGCTGGATGCGTGGGAGAGGCATGGTGATCGTCTTGGTCCCAGATTTCCGCGGCAAGTTCGGCCAAAACTTCGCCCGGCACATCTCCGTAATTCTGTTCCAAGCGGTTCAGCCAGACTACTAAATCGTGGCGCTCCGTCTCCGGCAGCGCCAGAACCTTGTCTTTCAGTTCAGCCAAGCTCATTCTTAATGAACATATTGCCACGACAGAATCCAGATTTCAAGCCATAATCGACAGTTCAGCGTGGTGCTTCGACGTTTTCGGTGGACTTGCCCGAACGATCGGAATTTCCGGCGCGTGCCTCTCTCGCGCCGTGGTTGGCGTCTCGCCAAACACCTTCGCCATTGATTCACTCCAACCCGCTGCGCACGAGGCGGACGTAGTTGGAAATGCGGATGACGTCGCCCTGCGGGCCGCGGCCATGCGGGAAATTCCCTGGGTCGCCGGCTTTGGGATCGCTGCGTTGCGCACCCGCGCCATGAACGTCGAGCAACTGGTATGTTCCAGAACCGCCGGATGGCGGCGGACTGAATCCTGGCGGACGGCCTTGGCCCGGTTCACCAAAACCCGGCCCGCCCATGCCCGGACTTTCCGGCCTGCGCCCGCCCGGCGGCCCGCCACCGTTATGCGGTTGCATCCAGCCTGTCGCGCGACCGAAGGCAATGTAAACGGCTGCGCCGCCTCGACGGTCGGGCGGCCCATCGAGGTGTGTCGTGCTGGTCCAGAAGAACGGATAGTCACCATCGTTAAGTTCTGTGACTTGGAAGAGGGGCGAGATCGCGGGTGACTGCGTTACGGCGGGCGCGCGGGTGTAATCTACGATGCTCTGCAGTTCCTTGGCGTTGGGCAGGCGCCAGTCGGAATGCCCGGCAAGTTTGAGATTGCCAGCGTAGGCGAGGGCTTGGCCCCAGTTCATTCCCTTGCCGCTGTCGGCCTTCTGCCACATCAGGCCCGTGGCGCGGTCGGTGATGGTGCCGTCACCATTGTCGTGAAAATCGTTCCGGCCGTAGGCGGGGTTGCCGCGGACGTAGCGGACATACATCAGCGCATCCCGGCCGCCGGGAAACACTTTGGGGTATCCCTTGATGCGCCCATCGGCGAAGTTGACGCCAAAGACGGTGGCATTGCCGCCCATTGTTTTGCCGACGTATGGCGTGGCGGACCAGTCCTGGCAATCAATGATACGGACCCCCTTGGTTTCATCGCCGTAGGCGAAGTCGAAGTACCGGGTGTCGAGGTACGGCCTGGAATTGCCCACCCTGCCGCCGCAGTAACCGTCGAAGTTGATGAGCGAGTACAGTTCTTTGATGCCCGGCATACGCCAATCGCTATGGCCGCCGACGCGACACGCCGACGCGCCCGCCCTGGCGTCCTGCCATGTCATCTTCTGTCCACGCGCTTTCACCCAGATCAGGCCCGTGTTGAGGTCGCTCACCGTGCCATCGCCGTTGTCCTTGTAACTCGGCGCAGGCCCCGGATGCTGTGCGTCCTGCCCGTGGAACGGCTGCCCCGGTTGTGGCGGCGCGATCTCCCCCGTGTCGTCGTAACACTTCGTCTGCCCCGTGCCGACAATCGGGTAGGTTTGCGCAGCGCAGAGCTGCGTCATGGAGAGGCTGCCCGCCAGCAAGACGAAGAAGAGCAACATATGTTTTATGCGAAACGGGATCAGGCCGTGCATGCTGGCGTTATTCATGTTAAATGGCTCCCGCACATGGCAGGCAAAGCGTTCGCGCCATGCCAGGAGGATGCCGAACCTCACCTATTTGTCAATCAACCATGCGGCAAGGGGTTCGGAGCATATCAACATTTTGCCTGCCGCGCCGCGCCCGCTCTGTCCACCAACAAATCCGGGAAAAAGACGAAACGCAATGGGCCAAGGCGCAAAGCCGCAAAGAATTTTGACAGAATTAGCAGGGCTAGAGCGTTTTAAATAAAACTGTAGCCACAAGAGGCAAACCAGTTCATGGCATCCCGGGGCGTGATACTCTGCAAAGCTGAAGCAATCGCCTGGAGCAGAGCGGGCTGCGTGCGGGCCTCGGCTGTACGCAGGTGGGATTTGACTTTGCTCCACATTTGCTCGATGGGATTGAGGTCTGGGGAATAGGCTGGAAGGAAGAGGATTTGGGCTCCAGCCTGCGCGATCAGCGAAAGGGTCGGCTCACTTTTATGCGGGGAGAGGTTATCCATGATGACCACATCTCCGGCGCGCAGCGTCGGGCACAAGACATGGCCGACATAGACCCGGAAAACCTCCGTATCGGTGGCCCCCTCGATGGTCATGCAGGCGGTGGCACCGTCCAGGCGGATGGCGCCGATCATGGTCGTGGTTTGCCAATGGCCCTGCGGACATTGGGCGTGGACACGCTGACCCCGCAGGGCGCGCCCGCGCAGGCGGGTCAGATTGGTTTTGGCACCCGATTCGTCCAGGAAAATCAGTTTGGCCGGGTCCAAACCGCCTTGCCGACGCCGCCAGGCGCGGCGCGCCCGCGCAATGTCCGGACGGTCTTGCTCGCTGGCATGGAGTGTCTTTTTTTATATGTCAGCCCCATCTTCGCCAGAACGTAGTGGATGGCGGGCAGAGAACAGTCCAGTTCCAAGCCGGCGCGCAGCTCTTTCAAGGTCAGGTCGGGCTTCTGATTCAATAGAGTCCGCATCTGGCGCTGATGGGCCGCCAGGATCATCGGCTTGCGCCCGGAGAAACGGTGGCGCGGACCGATCTCCCCGGTCCGCCGGCGTTGTTGCAAGAGCTTCTTGACCATGCCCAGCGAAACCCGGTAACGATCGCCGACCTCCACGCGAGTCCCCTCTTCAAGGTCATAGGAAGCCAAAATCCGTTCGCGCAGGTCCAACGATAAAGTTCGCATGAACTGCCTATACCACAGGCCCAACGGAATGGCTACAGTTTTATTTAAAACGCTCTAAGCCGTGGATCGAAAAATCTGAATCCATCCCCCATCCTGCCATCCTGTCTTTTCTTCCCGCGTCTTGGCGTCTTATGCCCTTTGCGTTAGATTCCCAAGTCTTTGCCGCGCAAGCCTTTAAACCTATTATGGTAAAAAATCACAACTTTTTTAAAAATTCTTTCAAAAACCTGTTGACGAATGAATATATTAACTGTAGTCTTCGTCTAATGAACAATGGAATAAAAGATGAATTATGAAGGCAGAATCAACCAGTATGGAGGAATCCGCGGAATCCAAGGCGGCGCAGTGTGGAGACCGCGCTCCATCCCTGGCTTTGCGCCTTTTGCCCTTGGCGGCTTTGCGTTTGATTCCGACACCGAAAATCAAACCAAGTCGCACCGCGTCGCAGCCAGTCGCAGCGATTTTTCAATCAATCTGTGTTCATCTGCGAGGGTATGTGTTTTGTCAGCGGAGCGGTCCTGAAAAGCTCAGGCAGCAATTGCAGCGCGGACGGAAACATGGTCACCATAAGGACCTGTTGGATTGCTAACCAGCAGGTGGATTACGGGAGATGCTCGGAGAATACGCTTGGAGTTCAATCTCCGCTTCTGTGAATGAGCACCGGCGAAAAGCACCTACATGGGGACCGCCCCGCATACCTGAGTGCATGTAATCGCCTGACCCGTTTCCGTCCGCCTGCACAACTAAAAGAAAGCACTAAAATGGACAAAAATGCAAACCTCCTTCCGCGGGTGATCGGCTTTGATTGTCACCCGGACACCTTCACCGCCGCGCTGCTCCAGGGCCCCACCCCGGCCGCAGCCGTGACGGAGAAGATTTTCAACCAAGTCCCATTGGCCCAACTCGCCGGTTGGGCCAAAAAGCACACCACGGCCCAAGACCTCTTTGTCTTGGAAGCTTCTGGCAACAGCTTCCAAGTCGTGCGCACCTTGGCGGCGCTGGATCGAAAGGCCCTGGTCCTGGAGAGTTGCCAGATGGGCAAGCTCAAGGAAGCCCACGCCAATAATGACAAGATCAGCGCTGTGCGCATCGGCAAGGCTTATCTGGCCGGGACGGCCAAGACCGTCTGGGTGCCCGACGTCAAAACCCAGGAACGGCGCGACTGGTTCCATGCCCACCGCAAGGCCGTCAAGCGCAGCACCCAAATGCGCAACCGCCTCCTCTCTTATCTGAGCGACAACGGAGTGCGCCTGCAAAAAGGCACGCCTTTGGCCAAAGGCAAGGCGGCTGAAGAACTGCTGCGCAAAACCCGCCCCTGGTCTCCCCGCCAATGGCAGGTCATTGAGGGGATGCTCATGGAATTGCGCCATGCCGATGAACAGCGGTCCCATTGGCGCAGTTTGATCGCCCAGGAAGTCCTCTCCGACCCGCAGCTATTGTCCATTGTGCGGCTCTGCGGCGTCCGGGAAATGGTGGCCTTTGCCCTCGGCGCTCTCATCGGCGACATCCACCGCTTTGCCCACCCCAAGAAACTCGTCAAGTATATCGGGCTGAACCCCGCCTTTGACGACAGCGGTGAAGGCCAATGGAGCGGCGGCATCGCCGGCCATGGCCGCAAAGACTTGCGCAGCCTGTTGGTCGAGGCCGCCCAAGCCGTCCTGCGTTGTTCCAAAAATCCTCTGGCGCAATGGGGTAAAAAGCTGCTGCGGCGCAAAAGCTCAATCAACCTCACTGTCGGCGCCATGGCTCGCAAACTCGCCGTGGCCGTTTGGTATTTGATGATGGGCCGCTGGACTCCCCTGGAAGAAATCGACGAGCGCCTGGCCCTCAAGGTGGGAAAAATCATGGCCAGCGTCGGAGCCAGGGGGCTTAAAACCCTGGGCAAAACACGAAAAGTTTTCAGAGAAGAAACCTATGGCTTGCTCAAGGATGGGAGAACCTATGTCTTGGCCAAGACGGTTTACACCCGCGACAAGGACGGTCTCTTGCGCCCAGGATTCACGCCCGCCTCCACAACCACCGGCTTAAAATGAGTGAGTTTATCGCTTTGGACCATGGCTTGCGCAGGAAACTCCCGGCGCGCCCGGAACGGGAGCGCCAGGAGCGGATGCATCCGCAATCCACGGACGATTGGGCGCTCAGGTTGCACTCCTGCAGAGCCCTATCCTCCCAACCGCAAAATCAGCTTAAAACAAAAATGAAGAATTTAAAGATTTACCCTTTGACAAACCACATACCTGCTTGTCTGTGGCGGCCCCCCTTTGGCCGCTTGGTCAGGGTGGGTCAAACTGAGTCAAACCGATGTGGGGAAAGGCTAAAGACCGAAGGCTAAAGGCTAAAGTTGTGAAAATCAATAGCTTACAGAATAAAAAGCCTTGGTCCGGTCAAACCCTGCTAAACTTAGTTAACATGCTCAAAAAGAGCCAGCCAACATGGAATGTGGCAAACCTCACGTTGCGCCACCCCCTGCCGCCCTGCCGCCGGAAAGTTGAAAAAAGTTGAAGAATACATTTGGCGAATGTCGCTGCTTCAGCTATGTTTGCCTTTCCCGGGGCGAATGCGCCCGGATTGGAACGGCCTCAAATTCCGCCTTCGTGTGAAGACGGGCGGCCATAATAACACTCAACTTAATCCCGTCTTCCGCGGGATGGTCCGTCGCCCCATCGGCGCGGGCTGCCAACAAAAGGAAATACGTGATCAGTATCGGCATTAAGGAATTATTGGACGCCGGCGTCCATTTCGGACATCAGACCAGGCGCTGGAATCCCAAGATGAAACCCTTCATCTTCGATGCCCGCAACGGCATTCATATCATCGACCTGAGCAAATCCCTCACTCAACTGGAAACAGCCTGCGACTTCCTGCACGGCGTCGTCAGCAAGGGCGGCAATGTGCTGTTCGTCGGCACCAAAAAGCAGGCCCAGGAAGCCGTCAAGGAATCGGCCAAAGCCTGCGCCCAGCTTTATGTGACCGAACGCTGGCTCGGCGGCACCCTGACCAATTTTAACACCATCAAACGCTCCATCGCCCGCCTCAAACAAATCGAGAAATGGGACACCGACGGCAGCATGAACAATTACGGCAAACAGGAACAGTCCATGTACCGCCGCGAAGCCGCCCGCCTGTTCAAGAACCTGGACGGCATCCGCACCATGGACAAATATCCGGCGGCGATGTTTGTAGTTGACATCAAGCGCGAGCACAACGCCGTGGCCGAAGGGCGGCGGCTGAAGATTCCCATTGTGGCGCTGGTGGACACTAATTGCGATCCGGATCTGGTGGATTATCCCATTGCGGGCAACGATGACGCCATCCGTTCGGTGCGGTTGATCCTGCAAACGCTCGTGCAAACGATCACCCAGGCCCGCGCCGAGTATGAAGCCAAATATGGCCGGCGCAAAGCGGAACAAGCCGCCGAAAGCGCCCCGGTTCCGGCCCCTGTGGAAGCCCTCCCGCCAATCCCGGCTCCGGCCCCCGAGACCGCCGCAGCCACTGTTCCGGCTTAAACTTCTTTCACCCCATTTGTTACCGATTATGGCTGAATTTACCGCCGCGGATGTTGGCAAGCTGCGCGAAATGACCGGCGCAGGCTTGATGGACTGCAAAAAAGCGTTGACTGAATCCAAGGGCGACATCAACGCCGCCGTCGATTATTTGCGCAAAAAGGGCACCGTTTCCGCCGCCAAAAAGGCGTCGCGCCAGACCAGGGAAGGGGCCATTGTGCAACATATCCAACCCGGCGCCAAAGCGGGCGTGTTGGTGGAGATCAATTGCGAGACCGATTTCGTGGCGCGCAACGAAACCTTCGGCGCCTTTTGCGCTGAAGTCGCGCGCCGGCTGGCCGCCCAGGCCACCCTGGCATCGCTGGAAGCGGACCGCGTGGCCGCCGTCGCAAAAATTGGCGAGAACATCCAAATCCCGCGTTTCTGCCGCTACGAGGTCCAGGGCAACGGGATGATCGCGGCCTACATTCACACCGGCGCCAAGGTCGGCGTGCTGGTCGAGGTGGGCGCGGCCAAAGAAAGCACCGTCGGCCAGGAGGATTTCAAGCAGTTGGTGCGCGACATCACCCTGCAAATCGCGGCCGGGCATCCCCTGGTCATTTCCCGCGAAGAAATCCCCGCCGCCACGCTGGCCAAGGAAAGGGAAATCGCCGCCGAACAAGTCAAGAACAAGCCTCCCCAGGCCATCGCCAAAATTGTCGAAGGCAAACTGGAGAAGTTTTTTCAAGGCTGCTGCCTGCTCGACCAGGGCTTTGTCAAGCGCAACTCCGAAGTCTCGGTCAAGGAACACATCGGCGGCATTGCCAAACAATTGGGCGACGATATTGTCATCCGCCGCTTTGCCCGCTTCCAGGTGGGCGACAGTCCGGCCGCCTGAAAAAAATTAAGAATTAAGAACCATGAAAAACAGTGGCCAGTCGGACTGGGATGCCTTTCTCCCACTTCTTAATTCTGCCTTCTTAATTCTTAATTTCCAAAAGACGGGACGCTGATGAAAAAAGTCCAAAAGCCCAAGTACCAGCGGGTCCTTCTTAAACTCAGCGGCGAGGCCCTGGGCGGGGAGCATGGCGTCGGCATCTGCCCGGCCTTCCTCCTGGCCATGGCCCGGCAAATCGCCGAAGTCCGCCACATGGGCGTGCAAGTGGTGGTCGTGGTCGGCGGCGGCAATATCTTTCGCGGCGTCTCCGGCGCGGGCCAGGGCATCGAACGCGCCACCGGCGATTACATGGGCATGCTGGCCACGGTCATCAATGCCCTCGCCTTGCAGGACGCCCTGGAAAAACTCGGCGTCGCCACCCGCGTGCAAAGCGCCATTGCCATGTCCCAGGTCGCCGAGCCTTTTATTCGACGCCGCGCCGTCCGCCACCTGGAAAAAGACCGGGTGGTCATTTTCGGCGGCGGCACGGGCAACCCCTATTTTTCCACCGACACGGCCGCGGCCCTGCGCGCCAACGAAATCGGCGCGGAAGTCATTTTGAAAGCGACCAAGGTGGACGGCATTTACGACAGCGATCCCAAGACCCATCCCAAGGCCCGGCGTTACGATCGGATTTCTTACGCGGAGGCCCTGGGCAAACGGCTCAAAGTGATGGATTCAACGGCTTTTTCGCTTTGCATGGACAACAAAATGCCCATTATTGTCTTCGATCTTTTTAAAGCGCATAATCTGAAACGCGTCGTGCTCGGCGAACGGGTTGGAACCCTGGTCACAAGCTGACTTTAAACCTTAACTCTGAATTGAACCTATGGCTCTCGACGACATTCTTTTGGAAGCGGAAGAGAAAATGACCAAGACCGATGAGGTCGTGCAACATGAATTTAGCGGCATTCGCACCGGCAAAGCCTCGCCCGTCCTGGTCGAAAACATCATGGCCGAGGTTTATGGCTCCCACATGCGCATCCGCGAATTGGCCGGCATCACCACTCCCGAACCGCGCGTTCTGGTCATTCAGCCCTGGGACGCCGCCACCGTCCATGCCATCGAAAAGGCGATATTGAAAAGCAGCCTCGGCGTGACTCCAGCCGTGCAGGGAAAAGTCATCCGTCTGGTCATGCCCGAGCTGAGTCAGGAACGCCGCCAGGAAATGGTCAAGCTCGTGCATAAGCTGGCTGAAGACGGCCGCGTGGCCGTTCGTCATGTGCGCCGCGATGCCATCGAAGCCGTCAAAAAAGACTCCAAAGCCGGCGGCGTGACGGAAGACCAGGTTGAGGTGGCCGAGAAGGAAATTCAGAAGTTAACCGACGATTACATTGCGAAAATCAACGTCCACCTGGCAGCCAAGGAAAAGGAAATCATGACCGTTTAATGGGCAGGGCCGCTGGCGGGCGGCTCGAAATGGATCACATTCTCACCCGGCTTGGCGTAGCTGAGCCGTTCGCGGGCCAGGCGCTCGACCAGTGTCCTTTCCAGCGCCGGATTCTCAAAGGAGCGCAATTGCGTCTCCAGCTTTTTGGCGATTTTGCTTTCCTGCTCGATTTTCTTGTCCAGCTCGAACTTTTCCTCCCGCATCCGTTGATTTTCCCGCACGACAGGCTCGTACCAGACGATGATTCCCAGCACGGCGGCGATCACCAAAAGGGCCATCACCAGCCGCGTCAGCCTGTCCCAAATGCTGTGAGTGACGTTCACTGGCCCGAGTAAATCACACCATCAAACAAAACAAAAGGGAATTTGCGGCTGTCTTGGCTTGAATTGGCCGCGCGCGTCGGGCAAAGTCCTTGACAACATGAAAGCGCTCGCTGTGTCACTTCTTCTGATGGCTGCCCTGGCGGCTGAGGCGCGCGTTTCCCTCCAGAACCTGGCTCGCACCCTTGTCTCCGGCAGCGAATACATCCGTCTGGATGACTGGGCCGATGGCGCCGGGTTCAACATGAAATGGCTGAAAACGCAGGGGACGATCACGCTGAACAGTCCATCGGCCAGATTGGAATTGACGGTGGATTCGCGCCGGGCGGAAATCTGCGGCGTCAATGTCTGGCTGTCTTTGCCCGTGGTCAATCGCAATGGGACGCTCCTCCTTTCGGCGGTCGATGCGGGCAAGACCCTTGAGCCGATCCTGTTTCCGCAAAAATCGGACGCGCGCCTGAAAACGATTTGCCTCGATCCGGGCCACGGCGGCAAGGACAAGGGCTATACCGACGGGCGCAATTACGAAAAAAAATACGCGCTCCTCCTGGCCCGGGAAGTGGCCGGATTGTTGAAGCGCGAGGGATTGCAAGTATTATTGACGCGCGACAGCGACGCCTATGTCGATCTGCCCGACCGTTCCCTGATGGCCCGGCGCCAGGGCGCGGACTTGTTTGTCAGCCTGCATTACAACGCGGCGCCGGAGCATGACATCCGGGGATTGGAGGTTTATTGCCTGTCGCCTGCCGGCATAAATTCCAGCAGTGAAGGCGGAGGAAAGGCCCCGCACCCGCGCGAGGCCGGCAACGCGCACGACGGCCAAAACGTCCTGCTCGCTTATGAAATGCTTAAGTCCATCACAGCCGGCGTGCCGTTGGAAGATCGCGGCATGAAGCGGTCGCGGTTTGAAGTCTTGCGCGAGGCGGCCATGCCGGCCGTCCTGATTGAAGGCGGATTCATGAGCAACACGGCGGATGCAAAAAACATTTACGACACGGCCTTCCGCAGGCAAATGGCCCAAGCCATCGTGGAGGGCATTCTGGCTTACAAAAGGACGGTGGAACGTCTCTAAAAAAGACCGCCCGCCAGGGGCGCGTCAGGCCTGGACTTTGCTGGATTTGCCGCCGCCCTTTTTGCCGCCGGCCATCAACAATGTGCCGGACAAAAAGCCGATGCCGAAGAAGGCAAAATACATGAGGGCCGCCGGTTGCGTTTGTTCTTTGGGCAGGATGGGTGGCAGATACAACTTGGCCGTTTGACGGTTGTTCATGCCCATGATGACCAGCAAGGCCAGCAGGGCGATGATCAAGAGTGTTTTGAAAATCAATTTAAAATTCATGACGCCTGTTCTTTTTGCGACAATAGGCAGGATCACGCCCGGCGTCAATATCAGTCAATCCCGGCCTTCCACTTTTTTGGGTGGCGGTTTCCGGCTCCTAATCCTAATCTTGATCCTAATCCTAATCCGAATGAACAGCTGATGGAGGTTAAGATTACGATTAGGATTATGATTAGGAAGAAGATGAAGAGCACCCAGCACTCGCCATGAGCATTGCCACAAAAAAGGGGGACGACGGCACGACTGGATTGATGTACAACCGCCGCGTTTCCAAATGTCATCCGCGCGTGGAAGCTTATGGGAGCGTTGATGAATTGAACGCGGCCCTCGGTTCGGCCCGGGCCGCCGTCCCACTTCCGTTCTTGCGCGAACGGTTGCTGGAAATCCAAAAAGACCTGGTCGTTGTCATGGGCGAACTGGCCACGCAAACCGAAGATTTGCCGCGCTACGTCAAGGACGGCTTCCCGGTGGTGACGCCGGCGTTGACCGTCAGGCTCGACCGCATCGTGCAGGAGATTGAATCGCAGAATGTTTCATTCAAGGGCTGGTCCACCCCCGGCGAAAACGCCGCTTCGGCGGCGCTGGATGTGGCCCGCGCCACCTGTCGCCGGGCCGAACGGCGCGTCTGCGCGCTGCAAGAAAGCCATCAACTTGGCAACGTTGAAATCATCATTTTTCTGAACCGTCTGTCCGACGCGCTCTGGTTGCTGGCGCGCCAGGCTGAAACGGAACTTAAATAATCACCGAAGCGTGAGGGTCTTGCGCTGATCCTGGTATCCCAGCGTGACGGAAGAGGGACTGATGTCCAGCACGCGGCAATCCGCCACTTCCTGGTTCACCACCGCCAGTCTGCCGCTGATCAGAGCGGAGGGGTGCTGGGAGGTAAAGAATATCGCCTCGAGTTTCAGCAGGTCGAAGGCCGTTGTCGCGGGGGCGGGTGGCGGAGCCGCAGCCGGAGCTGGAGCCGGTGGCGGTTGGACGGCCAGCACCGGCGCCACATTGGCTGGCGCAACGGGCGCGGCGACCGCGGCAATTTCCTGCTTGACAGGCGGCGGGTTTTCCGCGATCTCCTGAACCCTGGTCTTATCCGCCATGCTCTCCAATCGAATGATCTCGAGCCGGGCCAGCAATACCAGCGCGGCACTGACACCCAGCCCGATGCCCAGCCACGCGCATAGCGCTCTGAACATGGACGGTTCCGGCGGCAATTCCGCAGGCGCAAACCGGTTCGCCTGGGGCGCGGGTGCGGGCGCCGGCTGGACGGCCTTGTCGGCGGGCTTCACCGCGGATTTGGCGCGCTGCATCGTGGTTTCGAACTTGTTCGCGTCCGGGTCGCGCCGCGCGAACCGCCAAAGTTCGACCCGTTCTTCCAGGCCCAATTCCTGCAAATAGGCGGCATCCACAACCGGAGCAGGCAAGCCATCGGCGTCAGGATTTCCTCCGTATTCCAGCGCGTTGGCCACGTGAACCGCCGTCAACGCGGTGAAGGTCTTGTCGCCGGCGCGAAGAGGATGATGATGCAACGCCGCCACCTTGACGACCTCGGCCGACATGCCCCAAAGGGCCAGCATGTAAGCGCCGATCTCGCCGTGGGTCGCTCCAAAAATGTCCTTCTCAACTTCCCACAACGGGATCTGCTGCTTGCGCGCGACGGCGTGGGCGCCGTGATACTGATCGTCGAAGTTGGCCGCCAGAATGACCTTGCCCAAGTCGTGCATCAAACCCGCCGTGTAGGCGGCGCCGCTGCAATCGGTGTCGCCGGTTTCCAGCAGCGCCATGACCCTGGCCGTCCGCGCCACGTTGGTGCTGTGCCGCCAGATATTGTCGATGGAAAAATAAACCGGCTTCACTTTATCGTATTGACTCAGAAGCTTGATGGTCATGATCAGGGATTTGATGGTTTCAAATCCCAGGATGCCGACGGCTTCAGTCGGATCGGTGATGGTCCGCGGCAGGCCGAAATAAGCCGAATTGAGCACCTGCACCAGCTTGGTCGTCATGGCCATGTCCCTGGCAATAATGGCGCCGATGTCCGCAGTGGTGGCGTTGGGATTCTGCAAGGCGTTGACGACTTCCACGTAGAGCGACGGGATGGTGGGGAAGGTGCGGATGCGGCCCACCAGTTCGCGCAAGCTGCTGCTCATCCCGTAATCGGCCGCCAGGGAGCGTTCGATGGAGATTTTAAGCGTGGCGCGGTCGAAAGGGACGGCCAGGAATTGATGGCCACCCAAGACGTGGCACATGACTTTCTCTTTGAGGGCCGCGTCCGCGGCGATAAACCGCAGGGTCTCGGGATTGGCCACGCGAAGGCGATTGAGCAATTCAGCGCCGCTCAAATCGGGCAGGTCGTGATTGGCCACGACGACGTTAAAAGGCTGTTTTTGCGCCTCGGCCAGGGCGGCGCCGCCCGAGGCGGCGCCAACAACGACCCAGGATTCGCCCAGCGCCTGGCGGAGTTCATCCCACGCCCCGGCATCAGCGTCGGCGATCAACAAGCGTTTCTCAGCCATGTGATTATCGGCCCATAACTACGGCGTCTCCCTATCGGCATTTTCGGCCATGAACTTAACGCCCCTTCCGGCTGGTGTAGTGTTACAGAAATAGCTTCACCATGAACCCTCTCCCTGCCCTCTGCCCGCGTTGCGGGGAAAAATGGAACAGTACGGTTCGGCCCCGATGACGATGATGGCTGCGGCATATAATCATTACACTGGCATTGAGCAGAATGAGGGAGCCAGGCGAATCGCACGGCAATTCCATCCGGCTGGCCCCACCCGAATGGTGGTTTCAGCCATGCCGTTGGTTAAAGGCTGTTCTGAGGCAATTCCTTTTTCCGATACTCGTCAATGTAGATCGTCATGGGTTCGGCCATCAGATCGCGATACAATCCCATCTTGAAATAAAAATGGCCGGGGTGGGCATAGCCGGTTTGCTTGTTTTCGGGATAGGCGTTGACGCCCGTGTAATCAACAATCTGCTTGTTATCGAGCCACGCCTTCATCCGCCCGTCCGTGTTGGTTGAGAAGCGGATTTGGAATTTGAAATCGAGCCATTGGTTTCGCAGTTCCTCCTGCGTTTGGTAAAGAGTCGTTTGATGGGGGCCGGTCTGATGGGTGATTTTGAGCACGCCGGAAACGTATCGGATGGCCACCACCGGACTGTCGTCTGAACAATTGCCGCCGGGGCAATATTGCTTCCATTGCGCGATGACCAGGCGCGTTGGGACGATGGGAAAATTGGTCGGAATAAACATGCTGAAGGAATACTCGTAGTTGCGGCCTTCCTTTGAAACCAGCTTTCTGGCCTCCCTCAATTCGTCCCGCTCGCTATCCCGGTTGCCGTTGATTCCCGCTTCATATATATCATGGGCCTGCACAGTTATTTTTGCCGCGCCGTGACCAGCCCGGGAAATGTTCGTCTGCATCTGCACCGCGCCCGGTACAAAACGGTCGGTCTCCCACAACTTGCTCAAGTGGGTCGTTTCAAACCCGTCGTAAACGTCAATCGCCGGAACAGTGGCTTTGGCAACTTGGGCGCGGGAAATGCCGCCCGACAAAAGTGTCCATCCAACAACCGTCATGACCATGAGTTTAAGTTTAAGCTTCATCGCCTTTCTCTCTTAACACGCGCCGGCTAGAGAATCAACATCGCGTCGCCGTAGCTGAAAAAACGGTAACGCCGGGAGATCGCCTCCTGATAGGCTCCCAGCAGGAGTTCGCGGCCACGGGTTTCACCGGGCGCGGCAAAGGCGCTGGCCAGCATCAGCAAGGTCGAGCGGGGCAGATGAAAATTCGTCAGCAGCGCGTCCACGATTTTGAATTGGAACGGAGGATAAATGAAAATACGGGTGCGCCCCGCGCCGGCCACGATACGGCCGCCATTGTCGCGCGCGACACTTTCCAAAACACGCAATGTGGTTGTGCCAACGGCAATGACCTTTGACCTCCCGGCCTCGTTGATAAGGCGCGCGGTTTCGGCAGCCACTTCATAGCGTTCCTCATGCATGATGTGGTCCGCCACGCCCGCCGCCTTGACCGGCGCGAAGGTCCCCGCACCGACGTGCAGGGTGACAAAACAAACCTTCACCCCGCGCCCGCGGATTTTATCCAGGAACTCCGGCGTGAAGTGCAGCCCGGCCGTGGGTGCGGCCACCGAGCCGTCCGCGCGCGCGAAGACCGTCTGGTATCGCTCCCGGTCTTCCGGGCGGGGGCGGGGGCGGTTGATGTAGGGGGGCAGCGGGACTTCGCCCAGCGCCTCCAATTCTGTCAGGACGTTTTCTGTTCCGGAGAATCGCAGGCGGCGGTGTCCCTCCGCATTGCTTTCCAGGACGGCGGCGTGGATGGAAGAGGGACTTCCGCTTCTGTCAAGAATTTCGATTTTTGTGCCGGGCCGGGCGCGCTTGCCGGGGCGCAACATGGCCCACCAGTCATTGGCGGCGTTCTCCTCCAGGAGCAGCGCCTCGAATTTCCCGCCGGTGCGAATGTTGCGGGCGCGCAGGCGCGCCGGAATGACCCGCGAATCGTTCAAGACCAGCACGTCATCGGGCCGCAGGTATTCGAGCAGATCAACAAAACGGCGGTGGGCCAGTTTGCCCGCGGCTCGTTCCAGCACGAGCAATCGCGCTTGATCGCGCGCGGGCGCCGGGATTTGCGCGATCAATCCGGCCGGCAATGCGAAATCGAACTCGGCGGTGCGCATGGCGCAGAAGTTTGGCAACTGTGAATAACTTGTCAATAAGTTCACAAAAAAACCGCTTGACCAGTGGGAAGAAATGGGGCAAAGTGGTGAATAGTTATTAAATATGGGAGAATAATCCCATTTTTGAACATAGGCGGCGGAGATTATGCCAGACGCGGTCGTCAAACAGAGAACGTACAACGGGTGTTATCGTCACAAGGCGGACGACAAGCGCCGTGTGCCCGTTCCATTTCGCTGGAGGCCGGAAGAATCGGAAGGGGCGATGGAGTTTACCTTGATAATCTGGCCCAAACACCAAGCGGGAATATGCTTGCGAGTCCTGCCTCCGGACCAATTGGCCAAACTTCGTGCCGACATCGATGCCATGCCTAACAGCGACTCCAGACAAATCAGTTTTGAAACGAAGCATTGGCACGGCTTCGGCCCAAGCCAAATTGGACAGCGTTGGCCGGATTACCATCCCGGATGATATGGCCGAGGCAGCGGATATCACAAATGAGGCGGTCCTGGCAGGCATGATGGATCGATTTGAGATTTGGAACCCCAAACGTTACGCGCAGGTCAAACTCCTGGACAATGCGCTCTTGGGCAAGGCCCTTGAAATGATGGAATAAAATGTTATGAACCCGCTCTGTTTATTGACCAAAGGACGGACCTTCAAAGATATGGCGGACCGGCCGGGCGCATATAAACTGCTCGGCCACAGCCCGTTGCCAAAATTCACGGCAGGCAAACGACCGCCTTCAGGGCTGGCACACCCCGTCCCGCAAACAGCTCAGACGTCGCTTTTTGAGCAACCGACGGCAGCGGTTAAAGCGACTGTTGTTGAGGCGCGCAAGAGCGAGGCTCCGCCGGTTGGGCCAGTGGACCCGCCCCAACCGGCACTCTCGCAGAGTCCCTTCGCGCAAGCAGCCAAAACACCCAAAAAGGCGCGCGTCCGCGGCACTTGGACGCCGAACTGTCAGCTTCTGCAAAGGGTTGGTTCAACGATTTGTCTTCGGGCGCAAGGGGCGTCCGGTTCATGGAGCGACGGTCCAGACAGAACTGGCCTTGGAGAAGGTGAGGGTGATGAGAAATGATTTGAACGAAGACGACCTGGAGGTGGTGCTGGTCGAAAGGAAGGTGGGGACGGGCGAGAAGCCTTTGGCCAGATTGAGCAAAATGGAGATGACGGGGGAAGCCTGGATCAGGCTCACCTCGCCATTCCGCAAGAAAGGCAGTGAAAACGCGTTCAGCCCCAAAGAGGAGACGAAGGCGTCTCCAGAGTTGAGCGCGCCTGTTTAACGGCACGACCCATGACCAGTGGCGGACTTTATTCACAAACCGGTGCTGATGGCGGAGGTGGTGGAAAACCTCCAAATCAGGCCGGGCAGCGTGTGCCTCGACGGAACCGTCGGTGGCGGTGGGCACGCCGCGGCAATTTTGAAGGCCAGCGCGCCGAATGGACGGCTTTTTGGCTGCGACCGGGATGGCAGCGCAGTCGCGGCAGCCAGGGCACGATTATCCGAGTTTGCCGGCCGTTTTGAAATTCGACAGGGCAATTACGCGGACCTGGCAGAGTGGATTGAACCGGAAAGTTGCGACGGGGTGCTGCTGGATTTGGGCGTCAGTTCGCCGCAACTCGATGAGCCGGGACGGGGGTTCAGCTTTCAGCAGGACGGCCCGCTGGATATGCGCATGGACCAGAGGCAGGGTTCGACGGCGGCGGACCTGCTGAACCGGCTGGGCGCGGATGAATTGGCGAAGATTTTTTGGGAATACGGCGGCGAAAGGGATTCGCGCCGTGTGGCGCGGGCGATTGTGGATGACAGGCAGTTGCGCCCTTTCGAGCGGACGCGGCAGTTGGCGGCGCTGATCGAAAGGATTTCGCCCAGGGCCGGCGGGAAAGCGCATCCGGCCACGAAAGTTTTTCAGGCCTTGCGCATCGCGGTCAACGATGAACTGGGTTCTTTGAGGCGCGGATTGGAAGCGGCGGTGAAGGTCTTAAAACCCGGCGGCAGGCTGGCCGTAATCACCTTTCATTCGGTGGAGGACCGGATGGTCAAGGAATTCGGCCGCCGGCTGTCGCGGGATTACGAGCCGGCGCCGGGGGTGGACGCGCCCGAATTGCGCCGTCCGCGGCCGCCGCAACTCAAGTGGGTGCGGCGCAAAGCGATCGTGGCGGGGGCGGATGAAAGCAGGGAAAACCCGCGCAGCCGCAGCGCGCAATGCCGGGTGTTTGAAAAGTTGGAGAGTCAGCCGGGGAGCCGGCAAGTGTAAGATTTGAATCGTCATGGCTCGAAATAAAAGAAATGAATCGGCGCTTGGCCCGGGTTCCGTTCTGACGGCGCTGGCGCTGTGCGCGCTGTTCGTCATGCTGGGCGTGGGTTATGTATGGTACAAGAACCAGATTGATCTCCTGGGCCATCAGATCAAGGAGCGCGAAACGCACCTGGCCGAACTGCAACGCCAAAACAAGATGCGGCGCGATCAACTGGCCACCCTTTGTTCCCCCGTTGCTTTGGACGCGCGTGTCAAGAAATTGAACCTTGGCCTGGGGCCGCCGGCCAAATCCCAGGTCATTTGGATGGTCGAAACGCCGCGGGTTGAACAAACCGCCGGCCAGCCGTCCCCGGACCAGCGCCAGGCGCGGGCGGGTTCGGCGGAGCGCAAAAACTGATTTGGCCGTCGCTCGCGTTGTTCGGATGGAGGAACCGAACGGCGCGGGCGGGCGGCTGAAACAATGAATATGATCGTGGCGACGCAATATCGGAAACTCCATTGGCTGACGTTCTTGTTGAGCGCGGCGCTGGCGGTGCTGGGCGTCCGGCTGGTTGATTTGCAAGTCGTGCGCCACGACGAACTCCGCGCGCTGGCCCAAACCAACACCGTCCGCACCTTTGCGCGCCAACCCATGCGCGGACAAATCCTGGACATCCGCGGCAATCCCCTGGCCACCAGTCTCCCGGCCAAAACCGTCTGCGCGAACCCGTCTTTGCTCGGCAACCGGCGCGAAGCCGTGGCCCGGGCGCTGGCGCCGCTGCTGCAGACGGATGAGAGTTCGCTGGCCGCGCGCCTGGCCCCGCGCCTGACCGAAGTCAAAGGCAGGACCACCCTCAGCCGATACGTCGTTCTCAAGAACAAAGTGCCCATGGAAACCTGGGAAAAAATCAAACAAACCATGGCCCGGCTTTCCTTCGGTTTGGATGAAACCAAACTCAATGCCGGCGAGCGCGCCACCAATCGCAACGTGCGCGGCAAAGCCATTTTTGCGGAAGACGACCAGATTCGGGTCTATCCCAGCCAGCGTCTGGCCGCGCATGTTCTTGGCTTCGTCTCCAGCGACGAGGAGCAGACCGGCCTGAGCGGCGTGGAACTGGCCTTCAACGCCGACCTCAGCGGCATTCCCGGCTGGCGGAAAACGGAAATGGACAAACACCAGCGCGAACTGGTTGCCTACCGGGATCAGGACGTCGAACCGCGCGACGGTTTGAACGTGGTCCTGACCCTGGATGCCGGCTTGCAGAACATTGTCGAAAGCGAACTGGCCGCAGGCATGGAAAAGCATTCCCCGATCAGCGCTTCGTGCATCATGGTGCGCCCGCGCACCGGCGAAATTCTGGCCATGGCGACCCTGCCCAATTTCGATCCGAACCAGCCCGGCCATTCCCCGATGGAGGCGCTGCGCAACCGCGTGATTTCGGACACCGCTGAACCGGGTTCAACCTTCAAGATCGTCGTGGTCACGGCCGGACTCGACCAGCATGCGGTCTCGTTCAATGAAGTGTTCGATTGCGAGCACGGGCATTTCAGTTACGCCGGACGGCTGTTGCACGATCACGAACCCTTCGGGCTGCTGACGGTGGAGAACATCATCACCAAATCCTCCAACATCGGCGCGGCCAAAATCGGCATCCGGCTCGGCGACGACAAACTGTTCGAATACATGCAGAGATTCGGCTTCGGCAGGCGCACGGACATTCCCCTGCCCGGAGAGGTGGGGGGAACGGTGCATCCGCTCAAAAACTGGAGCAAGGTTTCCATCGCCCAAATCCCCATGGGCCAGGGCGTCACCGTCACTCCCCTGCAAATGGCCATGGCCATGAGCGCCATCGCCAACAAGGGCCTGCTGATGCGTCCCATGCTGGCGGACCGGCTGGAGGACGCGGACGGGAGATTAGTGGTCAAGTATAAACCGCAGCCGGTGCGGCAGGTCGCCAGCCCGGAGACGATTGAAGAAATGGTCACGGCCTTGAAAACGGTGGTCACGCGCGATGGCACCGCCGTGCAAGGCGGCCTGGAACATTACACCGTCGCCGGCAAAACCGGCACGGCGCAAAAAGTGGAGCACGGCCAGTACGTGCAAAAGTTCTTTTCCTCCTTCATCGGCTTCTTTCCGGCGGACAATCCCGAGCTTTGCATATCCGTGGTCATGGATGAACCCCGGGACAGCCATTACGGCGGCTTGGTGGCGGCGCCGGTTTTCCACGCCATCGCCGAACGCGCCGCGAATTATCTGAATTTGAAACCCGACATCCAACCGGAGCCGTCCGTCAATCCCGTATTGACCGCCGCCGGGGAGCAGGGCGCCGCCTTGCGCATCGTGGAAAAGTGAAACATGGAACCGCGTTCGCTAAAATACATCGCCGAAGCCACCGCCGGCCAACTGTGCAACGGTTCGCCGGAAACCGCGGTCACGCGCCTCTGCGTTGATTCGCGCCAGGCCCAGGCGGGCGATTTGTTTTTCGCCCTGGCTGGCGAACGGTTCGACGCCCACAACTTCCTGCCCGAAGCGGCGCGGCGGGGCGCGGCGGCGGTCGTGGCCGAGCGCGCAAAATTGCCGGCCGATTTTCAGGGATGCGCCGTCATTGCCGTGGACAGCACGCGCGCGGCCCTGGGGCGGCTGGGCGCGCGTTACCGCCGCGATTTCACCCTGCCCGTGACGGCCGTGGGCGGCTCCAACGGCAAGACCACCACCAAGGAGCTGATCGCTTCGGTCCTGCGGCAGAAGCGGACAATCCTCTGGAGCGAAGCCAGTTTTAACAATGAAATCGGCGTGCCACTGACCCTGCTCAAGCTGGAACATTCCCATCAGGCCGCCGTGCTCGAAGCAGGCACCAATCATCCCGGTGAACTGGCGCCGTTGCTCCGCATGATGGCCCCTCATTTTGGCGTGATCACCAATATTGCCCGCGAGCACCTGGAGTTTTTTGGAGACCTCCCCGGCGTGGCCCGGGAGGAAGGGGCCATGGCCGAAGCCCTCCCACCCGAAGGAACGCTTTTCGTCAACGGCGACAATGCCTGGACCGAAACCATTATCCGGCGGTGCCGGGCGCGGGTGGTGCGTGTCGGATTCGGCGAAGCCAATGATTGGGTGGCGCGAAATATCCGGGTGGACGACAGCGGCGCGACGTTTTCCGTGCAGTGCCGCCAGCCCGGTTTGAATGGCGATTACCACACCCAGCTCCTGGGCCGG
The DNA here is from genome assembly GCA_963825315.1 of uncultured Verrucomicrobiae bacterium. Taxonomy (GTDB): domain Bacteria; phylum Verrucomicrobiota; class Verrucomicrobiia; order Limisphaerales; family Palsa-1400; genus DASRLE01. The sequence continues at coordinate 816,299 of CAWGST010000001.1, forward strand.
CATCAGGTGGCCAGCGCCTTGTTCGCGCTCGCCCTCGGCGCGGAACTCGGATTGGACCGGGCGGCGATCCAGCATGGCCTCGCCCTCTGCGCCCCCGCTAAAATGCGTCTCCAACTGGGCCGCCCCGGCGGCATCCGGGTGCTCGACGATGCTTACAACGCCAACGCCGATTCCATGCTGGCCGCGTTGCAAACGTTGTGCGACCTGCCCTGCGCCGGCCGCCGGGTCGCCGTATTGGGGGACATGGCCGAATTGGGCGAGTCTTCGCAGGCCGCCCATGCCGAGGTCGGCCGGCGCGCGGCGGAATTCCGCCTGGACCAATTATTCACCGTGGGCCGGCAGGCCGGGGAAATCGCGACCGCGGCGCGGCGCGGCGGTTTGCAGACCGTGGTCGAGATTCCAGAAGTGGAAACGGCCGTCCGCGCCGTCCGGGAATTTGCCCGGCCCGGCGACGTGGTGCTGATCAAGGCCTCCCGGGCCATGCGCCTGGAACGGATCACTGAAGCCTTGCGAACAAATCTGGAAACGAACCCCCGCGACTAACATGCTCTTTTACGCGAGCCAAAAAATTCTCGCCCTGGCAAAGCACACCTCGTTTGAGGCGGGGGTTTCGCCGCTGCGGCTTTTTAGTTACATTACCTTTCGCAGCGCGGGCGCGGCGGTCACGGCGTTGTTGTTGAGTTGGTGGCTCGGCCCCCACTGCATTCTCTGGCTCAAGCGGTTGAAATTCGGCCAGGACTATGCGGATCGGGCCGAGGAAAACGGCGGCCTCCGGGCCCGCCTGCTCGACAAGCGCGGCACGCCCACCATGGGCGGACTCATGATGGTGTTGGTGCTCGATGTCACGGCCTTGCTCTGGACGAAATGGAATACACTGATTCAACTGACGCTGCTCTCCGTCGTTGTTCTGTGCGGACTGGGTTTCCTGGACGACTACGCAAAAATCACCCGGCAAAACAGCAAGGGCCTCCAGGAGTTTATCAAGCTCTGGGTGCAGGGGGCGCTGGCGGTTTTCGTGGCGGTCTATCTGTGGCGCCTCCCGGCGACCAGCGCGTTGATCAGCCAGGTGATGGTTCCCTTTTTCAAACATCCCGTGCTGACCGGAACATCCGGGGCCGTCGTGGGCGTGCTTCTGACCGCCCTGACCATCGTCGGCAGTTCCAACGCCGTCAATCTGACCGACGGCTTGGATGGCCTGGCCATCGGCTGCACCGCGATTGTTTCCTTTGTCTTTCTTGTTTTGACGTATTTGGCGGGCAACGTGAAGGCGGCGGCCTATTTGCAAATCCCCCATGTGCCGGGCGCGGGTGAATTGACCGTGTTTTGCGCGGCCATGATCGGCACCAGCCTCGGTTTTCTCTGGTTCAACTGCCATCCGGCGCAAGTGTTCATGGGGGACACCGGCTCGCTCGCGCTGGGCGGCGTCCTGGGCATGATTGCCGTCTTGATTCATCAACCGCTGGTGCTGGCCATTGCGGGCGGCGTCTTCGTGGCCGAAGCGGCTTCGGTCATCCTGCAAAGAAGCTGGTTTAAGTACACCAAATTCCGCTTTGGCGAGGGGCGGCGCGTTTTTTTGATGGCCCCGCTGCATCATCATTTTGAAAAGATGGGCTGGTACGAGTCGCAGATTGTGACCCGGTTTTACATTCTCTGCGTGCTCTGCGCGGTGGTCGCCCTGAGCACCTTGAAAATCAGATGACCCCTGACAACCGACAAATGAAGCGCCGCAAAAGATTTTTTCCCCCGCAAGGCCATTTTACCGCTTGCATGGCGGGAATTTCATTGTTAAAAACAAACGTTGAAAGGGAAGTAAGAATTTCAGACTTTGCTCCGGGGTTTTTTGAGGGAAAACCCCGGGGCAAACAAACAAACAAAAAATACCTCAGAAAAGATTGACAGCGAACTTATTATGAATACTCCAAGCCCACTGATTCCCCAAGGCACAACGCCTTCGCGGGGCAAATCCACCTTTTTCTTCAAAGTCTTGATGATTTTGACGGTGCATGTCGTTCTCATCGGCGGCATGCTCCTGCAAGGCTGCAAGGACACCAACACCAAGGAGACCAGCGGCAACCCGCCTGCGCCGGACACGACCGCGGCCAACACCGATGCTTCCAATCTCCCGCCAGTGACTGCCGCGGGTATTTCGAACGCGGTGGCCAATCCGCAGCAGCCCGCCCCACAACAGCCGCAAGTGACGCAAGCGCCGCTGCCGCCCGCGCAGCCGATGCCACCGGCGACAGTCACTCCGGCCGCGCCTCCCGCCCCCACTACGGAGACCAAAGAGTATGTGATCGCGTCAGGCGATACACTGGGCGCCCTTGCCCACAAAAACGGCATCACTCTCAAGGCGATGATGGATGCCAATCCGGGGGTTAATCCCAAGAAGCTTAAAGTCGGCCAAAAAGTGCAAATTCCCGCCGGCGCAAGCTCTGTTGCCTCGGCTGCCAGCCCTGGCGCCGCGACGCCGGACATGGCCGCCGCCTCCGGCGATACCACGACCTATACGGTGAAATCCGGCGATACGCTGAGCAAGATTGCCAAATTGAACCACACCTCATTCAAGAAAATCATGGCAATGAACGACCTGAAGACAACCTCCATCAAGGTCGGCCAAAAACTGAAACTGCCCGTCAAAGCGGCTGGAACTGAAACCCCGGCGGCCCCGGCCTCGGCTGCGGTCGTGCCGTTGCAACCGGCGCCCCCGGCCGCGACTACGGCGGCGACGACTCCCACCACCGCGGCGAATTAATCGAAACAAATTATGGACGCCAGGCTCCTCAGCCTGGCGTCCATTCCCTTTCGGCGCTGCGATGAAATGGGCCACTACAATTTTGATTTTTTGCGTGGCTGTACTGGTTGGTTTGGGGTTGGTCATGCTCTACAGCGCGAGCATGAACATGGAGATGGGAAAGTCCGCGGTGGGGGCCGATTATCTCCTCTCACAACTTGTCTGGCTCACTTTCGGCCTGATTGGATGTGTCGTCGCGGCCAGGATTGATTACCGGCGTTGGAAGAAAGTTTCCCCTTATTTGCTGGTCGTGTCCGTCATTCTGTTGCTGCTGGTTTTTGCGCCGGTGATAGGCATTGGACGAAAGGGCGCGCATCGCTGGATTGGCCTTCCCGGGCTGCCGCACTTTCAGCCGTCCGAACTGGCCAGGCTCAGTTTGATCCTCTTCCTGGCCGCCTATGGCGAGTGGTTTCAGAGGCAAATGTCCGGGTTTCGTCAAGGCTTGCTCATTCCCGGCTGCATCATCGCGGTGGTGCTGGCCTTGATTTTTATCGAACCGGATCGCGGCTGCGCCATTTTGCTGGCGCTGGTTGCCGGGACGGTGCTGATTGTCGCCGGAGTTCGGTTGCGTTTTCTGCTGCTGCCGGCTCTGGGGCTGTTGGCGGGCCTTGGCTGGTCCCTTTGGCATGACCCCATGCGCCTTCGACGCATCACGGCCTGGATCCATCCGGAAGCCAACAAGGAAGGCGCCGGCTATCAGGCTTATCAGGCCATGATTGCCCTGGGCTCAGGAGGGTGGACCGGCTTGGGACTTGGCAACGGGCGGCAAAAGCTGGACTTCGTGCCTGAACATCATACTGATTTTATTTTTTCGATCATCGGCGAAGAACTGGGGTTGATTGCCACCCTGGGCGTGGTGCTGCTCTTCATCGCCCTGGTGGTGTGCGGCGTTTATATCGCGCGGCGGTCCAACGACACGTTCGGATTGCTGCTCGGCGCGGGAATCACTTTTATGATTGGCTTGCAAGCCTTCATCAACATGGGAGTCGTCACCAGTTTGCTGCCCAACAAGGGGATGCCCCTGCCGTTCATCAGCTATGGCGGTTCGAACCTTTTGCTCACGCTCATCGCCATCGGGCTTTTGCTCAGCATATCCCGTTTTGCCATTGAGCCGCCAAAGAAGAAAATAAACCCGTTCGATTCCACGCCTGAATTGGCCGATGCCGATGCCTGAAAAAACATTCAAAAACAGCCCGCTGGAAAACGTTGTCATCGCCTGTGGCGGCACCGGCGGCCATTTGTTTCCCGGCCTGGCCGTGGGCCAGGAATTGCGGCAGCGCGGCTGCGCGGTGACCTTGATGGTTTCCCCCAAGGACGTGGATCAACAGGCCATCCAATCCATAACCGGCATGGGCATCGTCACCCTGCCCGCCGTTGGCTTAAGTCCGGCGAGGTTCCTCGAATATGCGCGCGGCCTGTGGCGGTCCTATCGCCTGGCCAAAGCCTGTTTCGCGCAGTGGCCGCCGCGGTTCGTTCTGGCCATGGGCGGTTACATCAGCGCCCCGCCGATCATTGCCGCGAAACGCTGCGGCGCAAAAACGTTTCTGCACGAATCGAATTCGATTCCAGGCCGGGCCAATCGTTGGCTGGCGCGCTGGGTGGATGGAGCGTTTGTCTTTTTTCCGCCGGCGGCGGAAAAGCTGGCGGCGCGCCGGGTTGAAGTTGTCGGCATGCCGGTGCGTCCGCAGTTTCTCGAACCGATGGCTCCCGGAGCGGCCCGCGCGGCGATGGGCTTGGCCCCCGAAGCGCCGGTTTTGCTGGTCATGGGCGGCAGTCAAGGGGCCAGAAAGGTCAATGAATTGATGGTCCGCTTTGCCCCTCAGTTACGCCAGGCGATTCCGAACCTTCAATTCGTTCATCTGACGGGCGGCCACGATTTGGAATCGGTCCGCGCCCGTTACAAGGCGCTCGACATTCCGGCCCTGGTCCATGCCTTCTGGAGCGAGATGGCCCTGGCATTGGCGGCGGCGGATGTCGCGGTCAGCCGGGCCGGAGCCTCTTCACTGGCTGAACTGGCCGCGCGGCAACTGCCCGCCGTCTTGATCCCCTACCCTTCGGCGGCGAATAATCATCAATTTCACAACGCCCGCGCCTTCGTGCAAAGCGGCGCCGCGCGCATGCTGCCGCAAGACAGCACAACGCCCGACCATCTGGTCCACGAAATTCTCGAGTTAATCCGCAATCCGCTGAAACGTTCGGCCATGCAAAGCGCCCTGGCCGGCTGGCACGCTCCCGCGGCGGCGGGCGACATGGCCGAAAGGATCCTTCACTGGCCGGCGAAAGCGGATCATTCCAGCCATGTCCCCGGCCCAAAACTAAAACCTCAAAATCTGGGACCGCTCAATGTTTGACACCATGGCGCGGCCAACCCGGATTTTCGAGGAGCTGAAAGCTCTGCTGCCTGATTCCGCGGTGCGCCAGGATGAACCGCTGGCAAAAAAGACCACCCTGCGCGTCGGCGGCCGCGCCGATGTTTGCCTCGAACCTGCTTCCGAGGACGATTTGGCCAGGGCAATTCAATTTTGCCGCCAGGCGGATGTCCCCTTCCTGGTTCTGGGGCGCGGTTCCAATCTCCTGGTGCGCGACGGCGGTATTCGAGGCCTGGTGATTTGTCTGTCCCACCCGAACCTGTCCCGCATCGAAGCGGACGGGACGCAGTTGCATTGCGGCGCGGGCGCAAGGCTCAAAGCCGTTTCCGCCAGAGCACGCGAGTTGGACCTGACCGGTTTGGAATTCCTGGAAGGCATCCCCGGAAGCGTCGGCGGCGCGCTGCGCATGAATGCGGGGGCCATGGGCAGCGCGATTTTTGAGGTGGTGACTCAGGTCCGCTTCATGGATCGCGCCGGAGAGGTGCATGAACGGAACATCGCGCAAGTGCCGGCCGAGTATCGCTCCTGTCCGTTTTTCCAGACGAATATCGCGCTGGGCGCCACTTTTCGCGGGCAACCCGGCGCGAAGGAGGCGATTGCAAAACGGACAGCCGAATTCAACGCAAGGCGCTGGAGTTCGCAACCCAAGGAACCGAGCGCGGGTTGCATTTTCAAAAATCCTTCCCAGACATTGTCGGCGGGCAAACTCATCGAGGAACTGGGTTTGAAAGGCACGCGGCGCGGCGGGGCCGTTGTCTCGGCGGTGCATGGGAATTTTATCATCAATGACCGCGATGCCACGGCCCGCGATGTTTTGCAATTGATCGAATTCATCCAAACCCGGGCCAGGACGGAACGGGGCATCGAATTGCGCACCGAGGTGGAAATCATAGGAGAAGAAATTGGTTGAGAAACTGAACATAACCGTCATGCTGGGCGGCCCGTCGGCCGAACGCGAAGTGTCGTTGCGCTCCGGCGCCGCCGTCGCCAGGGCCTTGCGCTCGCTCGGCCACACCGTCCACGAATTGGATCCGCGGCAACCTTCCTGGATACTGCCGCCGGGCACCGATGTTGTCTTTCTGGCCCTGCACGGCTCCTACGGCGAAGACGGGACGGTGCAGGAACAACTGGAAATTTTGCGCGTGCCCTATACCGGGTGCGGCCCCGAAGCCAGCCGTCTGGCGTTCGACAAGGTGCTGGCCAAAAAGCGCTTCATCAAGGCCGGCATTCCGACGGCCCGCTTCGCGGTGTTTGACTCGCCCCAATCCGGCTGGCCCGCGGGCTGGCAGCCGCCCGTCGTCCTCAAGCCCGCGCGGCAAGGCTCCAGCGTCGGCTTGCAAATGGTGGAAGAGACCGGGCAATGGCAGAGCGCCCTGGCCGGGGCCTTCCGTTATGACACGCAAGTGTTGATGGAAGAAAGAATTGTGGGACGCGAAACGACGGTCGGAATCCTGGCCGGCCAGGCGCTCCCCGTGGCCGAGGTCCGGGTCAAAAATGGCCACTTCGATTACAACAACAAATACACCCCCGGCGCGGCCGAACATTTTTGCCCGGCGGATTTTCCCCCGGACACGACGGCCCGGATTCAGGCCGCCGCCCTGGGCGCTTTTCACGCCGTCGGCGGACGCGATTTTGCGCGGGTGGATGTGATGGTGCGCGCCAGCGGCGAACCGGTTGTCCTGGAAGTCAACACCCTGCCCGGCATGACGGAATTGAGCATCCTGCCCGAAGCCGCCGCCGCCGCCGGACTGGGTTACGCGCAATTGTGCCAGCGCATGATCGGCCTGGCCCTGGAAAGATCGGACCAACAACAATATGTTTGACTGGATTGGAGGAAGGCGGCGCAACCGCCGGTTCGGAGAGCGCGGGCATTTGCTCGACGTCAAACTGCGCGCCAGCCAGGCCCGGGCCGCGCGCCTGCGCGTTTTCGGCGCGGGCGTCCTCATCGTCTTTTCCCTCGTGGCCGCGTGGCGCGGAAGCCTGTTACTGCTGGATACTCTTATTTACAAGAACGACGCCTTTGCCATTCAGCAAATCGAAGTGCAAACCGATGGCGTCCTGACCTCCGAAACCATCCGGCATTGGGCCATGGTCAAGACCGGGCAAAACTTGATGGCGCTGGATCTGGCGCGCGTGCAGCGCAACCTGGAAATGCAGCCGCCGATCCAGTTTGCCGCCGTGGAACGCGTCTTGCCGCGCACCTTGAAGTTGAGCGTCACTGAGCGCGTGCCTGTCGCCCAAACCCTGATCACGCTGGGCCGGGCCGACGGCGGGGTGGAACAGGCCATTTATGATTTCGACGAGGACGGCTACACCCTGCAGCCGCTGGATCCCCGCTGGCGCGCCACTCCCCCGCCGGCCGGGGAAAGGCTGCCCATTCTTGTTGACGTGCCGGCCGGCGACGTGCAATTGGGCCGGCAGACCGAATCGCCGCAAATTCGCGGCGCGCTCCAGTTGATTTCTGAACTCGATCATTCCCCCATGGCCGGAATGGTTGAGCTGAAAAGCATCAATGTGGGCGTGCCGGAAATTCTCCAGGTCACGACCAGCCAGGGGGCGCAGATCACTTTTTCGCTCAATCACTTCGACGCGCAGTTGCGCCGCTGGCGGCTCATCCAGGATCAATTCCAGAAATGGGGCCGGGCCATCACCTGGCTCGACCTGTCCATTGCCAACAATCTGCCGGTCTGCTCGGTCGCGCTCAACGGCGCGCCGCTCCCCCAGCCGCCCCAGCCCGCCAAACCACCGCGAACAAAGAAAAAACATGTTTGACTCCTCCTCCATCATCGTCGGCCTCGAAATCGGCACCTCAAAAATTTGCGCGGTGGTGGGCGAGATCAACGCCGCCAACACCTTGAACATCATCGGCGTCGGCCAGGCCCGTTCCCGCGGCGTGCGCAAGGGGGAAATCGCCGACGCCGCCACGGCCGAGGAAGACGTGCGCAACGCCATCGTCGAAGCGGAGCAGATGGCCAATGTCGAAATTCGCAGCGTTTATTTGGGTGTCACCGGCAATCACGTTCGCGGCTTCAACAATCATGGCGTTCACCCCGTGGTTTCGGCCGATCGCGAAATCACCCGGGAAGACGTGCAGGACGTGATTAAGAACGCCAAGGCCATCAATCTTCCGGCCGACAACAGCGTGGTCCACGCCATTCGCCAGCATTTTCAGGTGGAAGAACAGAACGGCATTTTGAATCCGGTCGGCATGTACGGCGCGCGCGTGGAAGTGGACGTTCATGTCGTGCATGGCCACGTCAACCGGCTGAAAAATTCCATCGCGGTGGTCAAGGGCCTGCAACTCGAAGTTGATGACATCGTTTTCACCGGGCTGGCCTCCGCCCTCGCCCTCCTTTCCAACGAGCAGAAGGAACTCGGCTCCCTGGTCATTGACATGGGCGGCGGCACGACCGAGTACGTCGTTTATTGCGACGGCATCATCAAACACACCGGGGTCCTGGCCGTGGGCGGCGACCATGTTTCCAACGATCTGGCCTATGGCCTGAAAGTGCCGATGAACCGCGCCGAACAATTAAAACGCGACCACGGTTCGGCGCTGCTGGACCCCGACGTCAAAGGTCAAACCATCTCCGCTCCCGCCGAATTGGGCCTGGCGCCCAAAACCATCAACCTGGAACATCTGCGCCGCATCATGTCGCTGCGCCTGGAGGAGACTTTCACCCTCATTGAGCGGGAACTCTCGCATCTCAATTTCCTGGAACGGCTGCGGGGCGGAGTGTTTATATGCGGAGGCGGCGCCCGCATCCCGCGCATCGAGGCCCTGGCCGAAAACGTCTTCCAATTGCCCGTCTGTCCCGCCAGGACAAACTCCATCAGCGGCTTGAAATCAGCCCTGGACCAGCCGGAATTTGCCACCGCCATTGGCCTGGTCAAATTTGGCTCCCTCCAGCAAAAGCGCAAACCCAACAACGGCCTGACCGGCGGTTTCAAAAAAACCCTGGCCGATCTCTTCAAGGCATAATCATGACACTGCCCGTCGAAATAATGGACGAGCCTGCGCTCAAAAAGAAAATCTCCATCAAAGTATGGGGCGTCGGCGGCGCCGGCTGCAACGCCGTCAGCACCCTGGATTCCTCCGTCCTGGAGGGCGTCCATATTCTGGCTGTCAATACGGATTCACAAGCCCTGGCCGCCGCCGCCGCCGCCGATAAATTGGTCCTCGGCGCCCGGCGCACCCGCGGCATGGGGGCGGGCGGCGATCCCGAACTGGGCCGGGCCGCGGCGGAAGATGATTTGGAGAAGATGGCCCCCTTCTGCGCGGGCGCGGACATCGTTTTCATTTTGGCGGGATTGGGCGGCGGCACCGGCACCGGCGCGGCCCCGGTCCTGGCGCGCATGGCCAGGGAGAGCGGCGCGCTGGTCCTGGCCATCGTCACCATGCCCTTTGAATTTGAAGGCCAGCGCCGCCAGCAACAGGCCCAATCCGGCCTGCATCTGCTCAAATCCGCCGCCGATGCCGTCATCTGTCTGCCCAATCAAAAGCTCTTCAAACTGCTCGATGATAAGACCAGCGTCGTGGATGGATTCAAAATCAGCAACGCTCTCCTGGCCGAAGGTTTGCATGGCATCTGGCGGCTCCTGACCCGGACTGGTCTGATCAATGTGGATTTTGCCGATCTTTCTTCCGTCACTCGCGGCCGTCATGCCGCCAGTTCCTTCGCCACCGCCGAGGCCTCCGGCGAAAGACGCGCCGAGCAGATCGTCGAAAAACTCATGGCCCATCCCCTGCTCGATGGCGGCCAGGTCCTCACCGAGGCCGACGCCGTATTGGTCAGCCTGGTGGGCGGACCCGATCTGACCCTGGTCGAGATCGACAAAATGATGGAGCCGCTCAAGCGCCAATGCGAGAACGCCCACATCATTTTTGGCGCGGCCATAGACGAGCAATTCACCCACCGGCTTTCCGTCACCCTGATCGCCTCCCACCGGCAGCCGGACGAGGCCAGACCGGGAGCGTCCCAGCCCGCGCGCGACACCTCCGCAAGCCAGGCGCCCCCCCTGCACTTCCTGGAGACAAACACAACCGCCGATCCCCGCCCCCCGACGCGCGTCGCGCCGCCGCCCCCGGAAATGACAGCCGAACAAAAGGAACAACTGCTCAAGACGCAAAGCGCCAGGAACCGCAAGAAGCTGTCGCGCCTGCAAAGGGAGTTGCCCCTGGAAATCGTCTTCAAAGGCCGTTTCGAAAAGAGCGAACCGACCATCCGCCACGGCGAAGACCTCGATCTGCCCACCTACATCCGCCGCGGCGTGCCATTGAATTAGGCGCTGCTTCTCCTCTCGCTACTCAAGCGCCAGGAGAACCCCCCCCTGCATTTTTCATAGAGAATGCTATTTCCGCTTTCCCTTCTTAAAGTCCGACTTTTTCGGTCGGTGTGTTGTTTTTGTATTTAGCTTGTAATAGCGTTTACTTCTTCTGGGACGTGCAACTGGCCTGGGTTGGCTCGGATTTGGCGGACTTGGGGCGCGACGATTCAAGACGGTGAAAAGCCCGGTGATCGTAGCGGAAATCAGTGTTGCATATACAGCCCAAATCTGGTTCGCTGTTGTGGGGTTACGAATTTGATTTACTACGACGCCAAGGGTTAATGTGCAGGCTACCACTCCGATTATTGCCAAAGCCATAACGGTCATTGCGTTTTTCTTCATGGCGGCGTCCTTAGTTTAGGGTTTCTATTGACCCTTGAAAGCCGCCTCGCCGCTCAGCGAGTTAAGGCGAAGGTCGTTCAGATGAACATCATCTTTGGCCTAAGTCAAATCCCGCGCCGAATAGGGAGGAAGCTAAATCGGGCTAAGAGCTTTCTTCCAGTCGTGTTTTTAAGGCTAAAATTTTTTGTCGTTTTTCATTGTGCTGTTATTCGTCGTCATTCGGATTTTCGGTTGATGCGGAATGGTGATGCGTTATCGCGAGGATTCGGTGATAACATTTCTATGTCTTTTGCCATTTCTAAACGCTCTCGATTGTAACGATTCATGCGTTCGGCAAGATCGTGCAGATCGCCGGATTGGCGGCTTTCGTCGATTTTGACTAACGGGGTTCCGCAGTGGGTACAAAATGACGAGCCTTCTTCTGGAGGGGCTTGACAGGACGGCTCTAAACATGTAGGCGCAAGAGGAGAGCCGCAACCTTTACAAAACCGAGTTCCACCGACAGGTATTCGATACATTGCTGGTTGAATCGCCAATTTTCCATTGACGACCATCCGGAAAGCATTTGGGCAATCAAAGTTTGTGCAGTAGCATAGGATGTTTTCCAAAATATGTGTGGAGGAAAGTGTTAAGCCCAGTTCCGCACAAAGCATTTTCAGCTTTTGATTCGAGAGAACATTTAGGTTTCCCGCTTCAAGCTGCGATATGGCTGTCTGGCTACAACCGATTCGAGCGGCTAGATCGCCTTGGGAGAGATGCATCTCATGGCGTCTCTGGCGAACGTCCCTTGGAAATCGCGATTCGCTTTTCATTTCGACGTGAAAGGCTATCAATGTTAGTAGTATTATGCAACAGAAAATTACTAATATCCAATCGGAGTTCTATTCCTATTTGAGCACCACTGATAGAAAACACTATATAATGGGTACTGAGCTAAAATACAACCTATTAGCGGTAGGTTTTAAGATTTTACATTATTCAGCAGGACGAGATTTTCCGGCGCAGGCGTCAATCCTCACTATTGACACTTTTTGCGTTCATGAACAGGTCCTCACAATCGCGGAGCAGGGATATTGCTGTATGAGCGCGTCTTGGGTTTCACGGGATAATTCCATAAGCAGCGCGGAATTGTAATAGACCGGTCTTGTTGACGAGCATAAAATCCGTTCATGCAAAGCGCTTTTCAGGTCAACGCAACTTTGGTCTGCTCAACCCTGCTCCTGGCGGCAAACCCCGCCTTTGCGGCGGGGCCGCAGACAACCGGGGTCCAACAGGAACTCCACTTTGAAACCCAAAGCCCGGTGGCCGCAAAGATTGGTTACTTGTTGTTTCTGCCTCAAGGCTATGAAAAATCCAGCCAGCCCTGGCCGCTGATGCTGTTCCTGCACGGCGCGCAAGAGTCCGGCACGAACCTGGCCAGCTTGAAGAAGAACGGCCCGCCCAAGTACGTGGAAACCCATCCTGGCTTCCCGTTTATCCTGGTGTCTCCCCAATATCACTCCGGGAACGATTGGGACAAAAATACGCTCATGGCCCTGTTGGATGATGTCATCGGCAAGTACCGGGTGGATACGCGCCGGATTTATTTGACCGGCTTGAGCATGGGCGGCAGCGCCACCTGGTCACTCGCAGCCGCGCGCCCCGGGAGGTTCGCGGCCATTGTCCCCGTTTCCGGCGTTGGCGACCCGGCGGATGCAAAGAAACTCGCCGCCTTGCCGATCTGGGTTTTTCATGGCGCAAAGGACACGATTATTTCGGTGCAGTGGTCCCGGCAAATGGTCGCGGCCATCAGGGCTGCAGGTGGAAACGTTCAGTACACCGAATTCCCCGACGCCCACCACAATATCTGGTCGAAGACTTACAACAATTCCAAGCTTTACAAGTGGTTGCTGGCTCAGAAACGTTGAAATTCGTCTAATAAATCCAGTTTGAATTGGTCCAATACCGGCCTGCGCCAAAAAGGCGATTCGGTGAGGGTCGGGTTCTTCGCCAATGCCAGGAGCCTCGGCAAAAAGACCGCCTTCTGGCATCCCCAATGGCGGCCTCAGAACCGCCCCGGAGATGCGAAAATTCCACGGTTTCAAAACTGCCTTGCGCCTGGATCCGGGGGTTACAAAGATTCTGCTTGCGTTTCGGCCCATTCGAGTCCATCTTTACCGCGCACTCAGATTTGTTGCCACATTTCCAAGGCATGGTGAATCCTCACTTGAACCGCGTTCAATGACGATTTGAAACCCGGCGGTCGGGAACAGTCCCGGAATAGCAAATAAGTCCAGAGACACAGCATAATGAATACGAAGTTATATATAGGAAACCTTTCGTTCGATTCAACCGAGAACGATTTGCAAGACATGTTTGCCGCCTTTGGGCCGGTCAATGAGGTCAATTTGATCACCGATCGCACCACCGGCCGCTCCCGCGGCTTCGCCTTTGTCACCATGGCCACCGAGGAAGGGGCCAAAGCCGCCATCGAAGGCTCCGCCAACAAGGAATTGCACGGACGGAAACTGGCCGTCAACGAAGCGCGCCCCCGTGAAGAACGCAGCGGCGGCGGTGACAGGGGCTCCAGCGGTCCTCGCCGCAATTATTCCCGTTAATACTCTGGGCGGAGGATGGCCGGCGGAAGCGTTGCGCGCCTCCGCCCGAGATCCTCTTTTCATGTTGAGCGGATTATTCTCCATTCTGTGAGCGCCGAACAGCCAATTGAACTGGAAGGGACCATCCAGACCGTTCTGCCGGGGACCATGTTCCGCGTCGTGCTTGACAACCGGCATCAAGTGCTGGCGCATATTTCCGGCAAAATGCGCAAACATTTTGTCCGTCTCACAGCCGGGGACCGGGTCCGCATAGAAATGTCGCCTTACGACGTCTCCAAGGCGCGAATCACCTATCGCTTGCGCTGAATATAGTTCACATTCACCATTAACCCAATAATAACGATTTGATCTCAACCTTTTACTCCTGGATGGCCCTTGGCGTTGTCATTGCCGTGGTCTTTGCCTCTTTTGTGGAATGGGCCCTTCACCGCCACGTCATGCACAAGCCGGTCTGGAAATTCACTTACCCGTTTGAGCGCCACGCCCTGGTCCATCATCGGATTTTCAAGGCGGATCACACCTATCATTTGATTCATGAAGAGGACAAAAGAACCATTCCCATGGCGTGGTGGAACGGCCCGGTGCTGGTCATTGCCGCGGCCTTCCCCTTCGCCATCCTTTCCTATTTCGCGCGCCGATGGGGCATCGTCTGTGGCGCCCTGCTCGGTTGCGGCGTCTATTACGGCGCTTATGAATATATGCACTGGTGCATGCATCTGCCGCGCAAACGCAACATCGAGCGCTCGGGAATTTTCTTCCGGCTCAACGGCCACCACCTCCTCCATCACCGCTACATGCGCAAAAACTTCAACGTCGTTTTTCCCCTGGCCGATTTATGCCTGGGCACGTTGATTCTCCGTTCCAAAGTGCATTTCAAACAAGCCGAAGGCCCCTCCGTGCCGAACGTGCAGCCGAAACTCCGCCCGCCGCAACTCAGCGCCAGCATCTCATAGCTCACTTTGTGGACACTGGCCAGCGCCGCTTGAGGGCAAACCTCGAGCTGCCGGGAAAATGACCAATGACTAATGGAATGACGAATGTCGAAGCACGAATGACGAAATAATGACGAAGCCCTGATGACGAATTTTACCAAAGGCGGTAAGACAGCCGGTCTTCATTTCGTCATTTGGTCATTTGGGCATTGATTGGTCATTCGTGCTTCGACATTCGTCATTCCTCGAGGATGGTGGAGCCGAGGGGGTTCGAACCCCTGACCCCCAGAATGCCATTCTGGTGCTCTACCAACTGAGCTACGACCCCATCCACTGCGCGGGAATGTTCGAATAGAAACATCCCGTGCGCAAGGTAAAAGTTCAGCAACGGTAACCGGTCAGTTTTGGGTGGGCAGGGAGAGGTGGGGCCCCGAAAGCTTTCGGGGCTGCCCGCCGCGGCGCGCACGGAGTGCCCGCCCTACCAACCGAGACTGACGCATTACCAGCAAAGGCCATCCGGCAACCAAAGGCCCGGCGGTTGTGAATAACTTTCTTCCAAATGCTCTTGACCAGAATCCCCAAATAAAGGAAAACTTCGGAAAACCGGGTTGCTGGACTTCACAAACAGCCGGAAATAACGAATCTTACTTCGCACGTTTTCGTTGGCGCGTGTCGTCGCTTTGGCCGGGATCTGCATTACGCAAATGGCAAACGCTGCCTTACCGAACCGATTTGAGATCGGAGTTGTTGGGCTTGACCCATGTGGCCGCAAACTGGCCCGCGCCATGGCCGGGCGGCGCTTGAGCGTCGCAGCCTACGACCGCAACGCGGAAAACATCAAAGTTTTGCAGGAGGAAGCCTCCGGCATTTCCATCCATATCGCGGCCAGCATGACGCAATTCATGGGCCTGCTCCGCCAGTTCCGCACCATCGTGCTCAGCGGGTCAGACGCGGCCGGCGATTTGTTCAGCGACCTGCTGGAACAATTGGAGGCCGGGGACCTGCTCATCGATGCCGGAAACTGTCATTTCAAGGATTGTGACCGCCGGGCGCGCTGTCTGGCGGAGCGCAATATCCGCCACCTCGGCATGGGCATCCTCGGCGGCGGGGAAGACGGGTGTTGCGGCCCGGTTCTAATGGTCGGCGGCCGCCGCGAAACCTACCGTAGCGTCCTGCCCCTCCTGGAGTCAATGGCCTCAAAAGAAGATGGGCAACCGTGTGTCAGTCATCTGGGACACGTCGCGGCCGGACATTTTGTCAAAATGATTCACGACGGCATCGAATACGGCCTGATGGAGCTCTTTCTTGAGACATTTGACCTGCTGCAACGCGCGCTGGTTTTGGATGACGCTGAATTGCGCGAAGTTGCCGGCGCCTGGCAAATGGGCGCGCTCAAAAGCCGCCCGCGCGATGATTCCGCGCGCTGGACCTCCCAGGCGGCGCGCGAATTGGAAGCCCCCAGCCCAACGATCGCCGCGGCCGTCGGCATGCGCACCCTTTCCGAATTGGAGAAGCAGAACGATTTTGCGACCACGCCGTTTCGGCAGCCCCTGGGGCGGTTTGGCGATGATACGCAGAGCATCCTCGATGAACTGCATGGCGCGCTCCGCGCCGCCATCATTATCACCTACGCCCAAGGCCTGGCCGTGCTGGCGGCAGGCTCGGAACGATATGGATTCGACATTGACCTGGCAGAAGTCATCCGCCTTTGGAAAAGATGCGGCAACATCCGTGCCGCGCTCCTGGATGAGATAGCCTCAGCCATTCGGGCCACGCCCGATCTGCCCAATTTGCTCTACGACGATGATTTGTCCGGGAAAGTCATGGAGCAACAAGAACGCCTGCGTCACGCCGTCTGGCGGGCGGGCCTCCTGCACTCGTCCGTGCCCGCGTTGATGGCCTCATTGGACTACTTGGACTCCTATCGCGGCGCCTGGCTGCCCGTCAACTTGATCCAGGTTCATGCATGATCTACTATGCGGCCACTCCCTGCGGGCCTTGTCCGCCGCTGACCAGGAATAATACCGCCAATGCGGCATTGCTAGTATTACTTTGTTAAGTATAAGATCGGAAAAAAAGCATGAAATGCCCATAAACATTGACGAAAACCGCGATTGGGCGACCGGATTTTGCTCTTTCAACACATTTCATTCTTCACTCGCAGTTTGCGCAACTTAACAGAGTAATACTAGGAACTGCTACGATGACGAAATGATTTTGATATGGGGTGTTCACCCCATATACAAATCATGGCAATTGCACGATATATTCATCGGTTTTTCAGCCCGCCATCAAAGGGTCGAAGGCACCACTATCAGTGCATAGATTCCGCTTGGCAAGGATTGTGAGGGGGGATGTTGAGAGGTCCGCTGGAACCAAACTTGAATGTCTATGAGACGAATCACTGTTCTGTTGGCGGACGACCACATGATTGTGCGCGAGGGATTTCGCAAGCTGCTCGAACTCGAAGACGACATTGAAGTGGTCGGCGAGGCACGGGAGGGCCGACAGGCGGTAGCCCTGGCCGAAAAACTGCGTCCCAACGTGGTTTTGATGGACATCGCGATGCCCCTGCTCAATGGTTTGGAGGCCACCCGCAAAGTGCTCAAAGCTATGCCCGCCACCAAAGTGCTCATTCTCTCAGCGCAGAGCGATGACGCATATGTCAAAAGCGCCATCGATTTGGGGGCGGTGGGATTTCTGCTCAAACAAACGTCTGCCCAGGATGTGTGCCGGGCAATTCGGGAAGTCCAAAAGGGAAAAACATTTTTCAGCCCTTCGGTTGCCAGACGACGTCAGCGACTCGATGACATAGCCTCGGACCTAGCTGGAATACAGCGTGCGCGCAACGCCTGTCTCACTCCGCGCGAGATACAAGTGCTCCAGATGATCGCCGAAGGCAACGCCAACAAGGCAACAGCCGCCGAACTTGGCATCAGCATCAAGACCGTCGAACATCATCGCATGAATCTCACGCACAAGCTTGGCATCCACGACACCGCCGGCCTCACCCGATACGCCATCGGCGCGGGAATCATCAAGGGTGCCGTCCATCCTTCTATTATGTAGTACCGAGATTTTTCGAGTGCTGCCCGTCAATTTCCATCGGCTTACACCACACTTGGCGTATCTGGCCATCAACTTTTCGCCGTTTGCCTATGGAATACTTAGAAAGTGTGGATTGTTGGCCTACGCCGACAGGCGTAAGACACGTAAAGCTGGCTGGCTCCATTTAAACACGGTTCATGGCTTTGAGAATTTCCTCAGGAGAAAGTGCGGAGAAATGCAATTGCTTCGGCGCGCTTTGGGAAATTTGCTTCAATCTTGGCGCCGGTATTAAATCGAAGCTGGACTTCAAAAGCCTCCCGGGGTTCGCCGTCTTCGCGTAGCCTATATGACTTCTCCTCCTCAATCAAATAGGCAATGGCGCTATCCACGTTTGAACACTCGACCGAATGACCTCGAAGCACTGTCAGCCTAACCGAAGCAACCTGGCGGGTGAGCGCGGCTTCAAGCTGCTGTTTGAAACCCGCAATCTCACCCTGGTGAAGCGCATGAAGCTTGGCCAGTAGGCGGTTGGTCGCCTGCGGCTGTGAAAGCGATTCCCATTTCGTAATCTTCTCCCTAAATTGGGCCTCGGTTGTGCCGCCTATGCCATCTTCTGACGAGGCGTCAATGCCGAGTTCATTGAACGCGGCCAGAATGGAATCATAGGGAATGTGCAGAACGCCAAAGCCTTTCGATTCCAACTGGTGTAGCGCGTTCCTCGTAAACTCGCCCGCGAGCACAGCACCGCAGAAAGGTTGATGACGAGCGAAGGTCAGTGCAATCGGCATTACAGCCGCTTCGATTTCCTGCACCTTGTTCTTCGAGTGCTTGGTATAGCGCCGCCAAGCCGACTCGATGAAAGCAATTGGAACTCCCAACTTGTCGTCCGTTCCACCGCGCTCCAAAACGTAATCAAGGTCATGCTTGTTGCCGTACCCATCTTGCCACGTCACTTTGCCCTGGCCGTCTCGCGTGGCACGCGGTCGCTTGAAATCGAGGTAGAGTCCATGCCGTTGAGCAACTTCACCAAGGATGTTGCGGACGAAGATCTCAAAAGCATCCCCGATGCTTTGTCCCCAGCGATGAGCGAGTGATTCAGCCATGAAGATGTTTTTTTGTTATCCGCGAACCCACAAATGACCCTCGCAGAGAGGCACGCGGTGCTTGCGGTTCTTCCACTTAATGTTCCGGTCGCGTAGTTTCTCGAACGACCACGATTCAAAGCCAGCAGCCAGCGCCAGCTTGCCGAACCATTCGATAACCGGGACGTAAACACCATAGGGCGCGGAATCGCCAATGACGAAGCAAACTTCGCAAGGGGACGCGCAGACTCGACGTAGCGACCTCCAGACCTTGGCCATGTCGAGGAAATAGCAAGCTATCATGTTGTTGTAGGTCTTTTTGCCGCCATGTTCCAGGCGCACCGAGGAAAGCTTGCGGCAAACCGCCACTATCTCGTCGCGGATGGGGACGAGCTCTGGCGATTCCAGAATCTGGTCGAGATTCACCGAATTCGGCGGCACATGTTGCGAACAAGCGCGAACCAAATGCTGCCGGACAACTTCTTGCAAATCGCCCCAGCCCCGAATCTCACCCATGAAAGTCATTTCCAACCGCGTGGCGTCAGCGTAGTCGTAGTTGTTCGCGTAGGGTGGCGATGTGATGACGAGCGTGGCCCAGCCGTCCGGCACGGTCACACACCTGCGCGCGTCATCCACGCGCAACTTTGCCAAGGGCTTGGCTCGACGCGCCAAAAAGCGGATATCGGTGGCAATCATCTGCACCGCTTTATGTAACGTGCTTTCGGGCGAAGGCGGCACGGTCTTACGCCTGCCCGGCAAAACGTATTGCCACGGCGCTGTGCCTGCCTCGGACACGGCGCGCAGCGACGAGACGAGAGCCATCCACAGCAGTTCCGCTTCACGCGAGCCGTCTTCCTCTGCTTCCACGGCGCAGCGAAAGCGATCCAGAAAGCTAAGCGTCTCAAGCCCAAAGCATTTTTGTATGAGTTCTGGGTAGTCGTTCGCGGCCTTCGCTGTGCTGGTAAAACGAAACGCGCGCTCTGCCTTGGCCAGAAACCGTTCCGGGTCAGCAGAGTAGCTGAGTTTCGCTCTGGCGACGCGGTGAACAAACGGATGAGCCTCCAATCCGTAAGACGGCGCGCCCATCTCGTCACAAGCCAGACAAGTCGTGCCCGATCCGACAAAAGGATCAAGCACCCGATGATCGCTCCCCTTTCGTTCCGCCAGCAACCATTTCACCCACTCTGCCGAAAAGCCTGCACTGTAACGAAACCACCGGTGAACCGGCAGTCGCATATTGTTGAGAAAGTTGGACGTGTGCCCAACAACTTTTAGATTGGGCCTGACTTCCTTCGTCGCCTCGTCTTCGTCGAACAAGTCGAATGCGGCTTGTGCGTAATCCTCTCGCATACGAAGAAGGGCATCATTGTTTGGGAAAGCAGGGTATTTTGTGCCGGACGTCATGGGTGAAGCTTAGGGTAGTCGATCTTCAATTGCTGCTATAATCTCCGGTACGGTTTCCCGTCGGCCGCCACGTTTCATCGGTTGATCTTTGCGCCATGCCCAGATAATGCCGAGCCCCGCCCGCTCTGTCCACCAACAAATACTGCCCACTCGTGAGGGCCGCTTGCCAAACTCAGGTGGTGATGGTTTATTTGAGGCATGACAGCACAAGCCGTTATTAAGCAGTTCAAAGCCCTGCCACCCAAGCAACGGGCGGAAGTCGCCAAGTTTGTCGTCGAGTCGGACGATTCGTGGATTCCTGAATCGTTCAAGCGCGGCATGGCCGACGCGGAAGCGGGACGCTTCGCCGACATGGACGCCGTTCTGAACGATGCGCCACCGCCGTCACGTCGCCGGGCGAAATGAACTACAGCTTTAAGCCAACTGAGAACTTTTGGGAAAGCTTTTACAACCTGACTCCCAGCCAAAAAGAATCAACGCGGCGCGCTTGGAAGCTTTTTAAACAAAACCCGTTTGACCCGCGTCTCCGTCCGCACAAGATTCACCGTCTCTCCGCGCATTACGGACGAACGATCTATGCGGTGGATGTTGAAGGCGATTTACGGGCCGTTTTTTATGTCGAACGTGATCTTGTCGTGACCGTGGACATTGGCACCCACGATATTTACAAGCCGTAAATCAGTTCTCCCTCTCCATTCCGACATCCTGCCGCCCCCGCCCGCTCTGTCCACCAACAAGTCCGACAATGCCGGGTCATGTCAGGCAATGTGGAAATGATTTTGCCACATGAGCACAAGGATCAGAATTCTTAACCACGAACCACGGGTATGTGGTTTGTCAAAGGGTAAATCTTTAAATTCTTCATTTTTGTTTTAAGCTGATTTTGCGGTTGGGAGGATAGGGCTCTGCAGGAGTGCAACCTGAGCGCCCAATCGCCCGTGGATTGCGGATGCATCCGCTCCTGGCGCTCTCCTTTTGGGGGCGCGCCGGGAGTTTCCTGCGCAAGCCATGGTCCAAAGCGATAAACTCACTCATTTTAAGCCGGTGGTTGTGGAGGCGGGCGTGAATCCTGGGCGCAAGAAACCGTCCTTGTCGCGGGTGTAAACCGTCTGGGCCAAGACATAGGTTCTCCCGTCCTTGAGCAAGCCATAGGTTTCTTCTCTGAAAACTTTTCGTGTTTTGCCCAGGGTTTTAAGCCCCCTGGCTCCGACGCTGGCCATGATTTTTCCCACCTTGAGGGCCAGGCGCTCGTCGATTTCTTCCAAGGGAGTCCAGCGGCCCATCATCAAATACCAAACGGCCACGGCGAGTTTGCGAGCCATGGCGCCGACAGTGAGGTTGATTGAGCTTTTGCGCCGCAGCAGCTTTTTACCCCATTGCGCCAGAGGATTTTTGGAACAACGCAGGACGGCTTGGGCGGCCTCGACCAACAGGCTGCGCAAGTCTTTGCGGCCATGGCCGGCGATGCCGCCGCTCCATTGGCCTTCACCGCTGTCGTCAAAGGCGGGGTTCAGCCCGATATACTTGACGAGTTTCTTGGGGTGGGCAAAGCGGTGGATGTCGCCGATGAGAGCGCCGAGGGCAAAGGCCACCATTTCCCGGACGCCGCAGAGCCGCACAATGGACAATAGCTGCGGGTCGGAGAGGACTTCCTGGGCGATCAAACTGCGCCAATGGGACCGCTGTTCATCGGCATGGCGCAATTCCATGAGCATCCCCTCAATGACCTGCCATTGGCGGGGAGACCAGGGGTGGGTTTTGCGCAGCAGTTCTTCAGCCGCCTTGCCTTTGGCCAAAGGCGTGCCTTTTTGCAGGCGCACTCCGTTGTCGCTCAGATAAGAGAGGAGGCGGTTGCGCATTTGGGTGCTGCGCTTGACGGCCTTGCGGTGGGCATGGAACCAGTCGCGCCGTTCCTGGGTTTTGACGTCGGGCACCCAGACGGTCTTGGCCGTCCCGGCCAGATAAGCCTTGCCGATGCGCACAGCGCTGATCTTGTCATTATTGGCGTGGGCTTCCTTGAGCTTGCCCATCTGGCAACTCTCCAGGACCAGGGCCTTTCGATCCAGCGCCGCCAAGGTGCGCACGACTTGGAAGCTGTTGCCAGAAGCTTCCAAGACAAAGAGGTCTTGGGCCGTGGTGTGCTTTTTGGCCCAACCGGCGAGTTGGGCCAATGGGACTTGGTTGAAAATCTTCTCCGTCACGGCTGCGGCCGGGGTGGGGCCCTGGAGCAGCGCGGCGGTGAAGGTGTCCGGATGACAATCAAAGCCGATCACCCGTGGAAGGAAGTTTGCATTTTTGTCCATTTTAGTTCTTTCTTTTAGTTGTGCAGGCGGACGGAAACGGGTCAGGCGATTACATGCACTCAGGTATGCGGGGCGGTCCCCATGTAGGTGCTTTTCGCCGGTGCTCATTCACTAAAACGGAGATTAAACTCCAAGCGTAGTTCTCGAGCATCTCCCGTAATCCACCTGCTGGTTAGCAGCCAACAGGTCCTTATGGTGACCATGTTTCCGTCCGCACTGCAATTGCTGCCTGAGTTTTTCAGGACCGCTCCGCTGACAAAACACATACCCTCGCCAAATACGCGAAAATGACTCTCGATCTGGTTCCCTCGAAAGCATTCGGAGTTCGTGTTGTTCGTGGTTCGTGGTTAAGTTCTTCAAAGACATTTCTGCTTTCTGCTTTCCCAATTTCAGCGTTGTTGTAAATACTAGTTTCAGCCTTCTTTTGCAAACACCTTGTTGACAATTGGTTGTGACTTTGCAAAATGCGGAAAATTTCACGGTTTTTTTCGGGACACATTTCTCTTGAGAAAATTAAAATCAAAGCATTTCAAACTGAAAGGCCGGCCCCTGTTCATTTTCATGCCTGCACGCCCTGCGGGCCTTGTCCGCCGCTGACCAGGAATAATACCGCCATGCGCACCGCCAGCCCGTTGGTTACTTGTTCGATAATCAGCGAACGAATCGAATCCGCTATTTCGCTGTCAATCTCCACTCCGCGGTTAATCGGCCCGGGGTGCATGATGAGCGCCTCGGGCTTGGCAAGGGCCAGTCGGGCCTTGGTCAATCCAAACAGGCTGGTATATTCCCCCAAACTGGGAAACATCGTCTTGCGCTGGCGCTCGTGTTGAATCCGCAGCAGATTGATGATGTCCGCCTGCGCGATCGCTTCATCGACATTGTAGGTCACCGCGCAGCCCATCTGCTCGAAAACCCGCGGCACCAGCGTCGATGGGCCGCACAACGTGACCCGCGCCCCCAATTTGGTCAGCGCCCATATATTGGAACGCGCCACGCGGCTGTAGAGAATATCGCCCAGAATGGTCACGTTCAGCCCTTCGATTTTTCCCTTCTTCTCGCGAATGGTGAACAAATCCAGCAGGGCCTGTGTCGGGTGTTCATGGGCGCCGTCCCCGGCGTTGATCACGCTGGCGTGCAGAAAACGCGACAAAAAATGCGGCGCGCCGCTGGCGCTGTGGCGCATCACGATAATATCAACATTCAGGGCTTCCAGGTTCCGCGCCGTGTCCTTGAGCGTTTCGCCCTTTTTCAGCGAAGACGCCTCGGCGGTGAAGTTAATGACGTCCGCCGTCAAGCGCTGCTCTGCCAGTTCGAAACTGATGCGCGTGCGGGTGGACGGTTCGACGAAGAGGTTGACCACCGTTTTGCCGCGCAAGGCCGGGACTTTTTTGATGGCTCGTTCCCCCACCGCCTTGAAGGCTTTGGCCGTGTCCAGCACGGTCACGATCTCATCCGGGCTGAGGGATTCGATGTCCAGCAGATGTTTGTGGTTCCAAGCCATGGCTCAACTCTTTTGCAACCTCACTTCGTCCTCGCCGTCCTCTTCGCGAAAGCGCACTTCGATGCTCTCCGTGGCGGCCGTCGGCACGTTTTTGCCGACAAAATCGGCCTTGATCGGCAATTCGCGATGGCCTCGATCAATCAATACGGCCAATTGAATCCGCCGGGGCCGCCCAAAATCATTCAGCGCATCCATGGCCGCGCGCGTGGTTCGCCCGCTGAACAGAACATCGTCCACCAGGATGACCGTTTTGCCGGCGACATCGAAAGGGATCACCGTGGGATGCATGTGCGGAACGGCGCAGCGGTCCAGATCATCGCGATGCATGCCCACATCCAGGCGGCCGACCAGGACGGGGTGGCTCCAGATTTTTTCCAGAATTTCCGCCAGGCGTTCGGCCAGGAATACTCCGCCGCGTTGCACCCCGATCAGCGCCACTTCACTGCTGTTTTCGTTGCGCTCGGCGATTTCGTGGGCGATTCGCGTCAGGGCGCGGCGCATGGCAGCGCCATCCAGTATGAGCATGGGCTTTGGCATAAAAAAGCCGAATCAGCCCGCCGGCCGGGCCGATTCGACAGTCAATTCTTTAAAATTCATTTTTCCTTCGCGGCCTCGCGGGGCCGCTTTAAAGGACAGGCCGACAAACGGTTGTGTCCCGCCATTAATGGGCCGCATGGCGGCTCTTGCGCCATTTCGTCCGGTGCTTGATGATCCAATCGGTTAACGCCCGCTCAAAGCCAATGTCGTGGCCGGCCTTTTCCGACTCGATCCACTTGTGCCTCATGATTTCCTCGCGCTCCGCCTGGAATTCACGGTACAAAGACGATTTCTTGACCAAGTCGTTGCCATTCGACGTCTCTGATGTATTCAACATAAACGCTTGTCAGCTTTTTTACTCTGCTCGCGCCGGTGAAATTATATCCGGCGCTGGCGTCATGCAATCAAAATTAAAGGGCGTCCAGGCCCAGGGTTTTTCGCCCATCCGCGCTAATCATGCTCTGGTGCCAGGGCGGGTCCCAAACCACCTCCACGTTCGCCTCCTCAATGGCCTCCAGTGACAAAACCCGCTCCTGCACATTCCCGGCGATTTGGCCGCCAAGATGGCAGCCGGGCGAAGTCAAAGTCATTTTAATGTTGGCCTGCCCGCCCTGCACGGCGACGTTGTAAACCAGGCCCAAGTCGACAATATTGAGGGGAATCTCCGGGTCGTAGCACTTGCGCAATTCACCCCACACCAGCTCTTCCACTTCGCGCCGGCCGCATCCGCCCGCCGCCCCGCCATTGTTCTGTTGGGACACAAATGGGTCCATAACCTGCTTTTAAGTTACCTTATTCCAAGGCTCTGCGCAAGGTTTCCGCCAGCCTCACAAATGGCTGGGCCGGAGCGCCTTGCGGGTCCGCCGCCGCCACCGGCAGGCCTGTGTCTCCCCCTTCCCGAATCTTCAGGTATATCGGAATCTCCCCGAGAAACGGAACTTTCTTCCGTTCCGCCTCGGCCCGGCCTCCGCCGTGCCCAAAAATTTCGACGCGGTCGCCGTTTGGGGCGGTGAACCAGCTCATGTTTTCGACGATGCCCAAGATGGGCACATTGACTTTTTCAAACATGGCGATCCCCTTTCGCACCACACCCAGCGAAGCCTCCTGCGGCGTCGTCACAATGACCCCTCCGTCCAGCGGCACAGTCTGGCAGAGGGAAAGCTGCGCGTCACCGGTTCCGGGCGGCAAATCCACCAATAAATAATCCAGCGTTCCCCATTCCACCTCGGAAATAAACTGCTGGATGGTTTTCATTATCATTGGCCCGCGCCATATCACCGGAGCGTCGCCGTCGATCAGAAAGCCCATGCTCATCAATTTGACCCCGTAATTGGCGGGCGGGACAAGTTTTTGCGCCGCGCTGATGGTGGGCCGTTCATGGATGCCCATCATCAACGGAATGCTGGGGCCGTAAATATCGCAGTCCAACAGCCCCACTGCCGCCCCCAAATGTTGCAGCGCGCAAGCCACATTGACCGAGACGGTGGACTTGCCCACGCCGCCTTTGCCGCTGGCCACCGCCACGACCCGCTTGACTCCCTCCATTTTGTTTTGGCCTTGCGCCAGCCCCGCCGCCGGTGCTCCGGCCGCGGCCGTCATCTCAACGTGGACCCGCTCCACCCCCGGCGCGGCGCGCACGGCCTTTTCCGCCGCGGCCTTTATTTGCGCCGCGATCTGAGCCGTCCCTCCTGTCAACTGCATGGAGACGCTGACCGCCCCGCCGTTGACCGCGACATTTTTGACCAGGCCGAAGGAAACAATGTCCCGCATATAACCCGGATATTTGACCAACTTGAGCGCCTCCAAAATATCTTGCTGCGTCAACATTATCTAGGGAGCAGTCACTGCCCGGTAGAAATGCTGATCGCCGCAAATGGGAACACAAATACATCGGTTCGCGTTGGTGCTGTAATTGGTCGCGGCCGCAACCCAATGGGTCAAATCACGCGAGCGCTGGATGACGTAGGTGAGGTTGCTTTGGCCTTCGAGCGTGAAGCGCAACCGGCCCGGGTACGCCACCGGATTGCTCAAAAACGGCGGCTGGAGCGCGTTATAGGCTTGAATGACCGGCACGGCAACGGTTGTGGCCTGATTGGTCCCCGGCGGCGAATAGGCGCGCCAGACTTGCGCAGTGTCGTCCACTGTATAAAGATTGCCCACGTTGTCCCACGCCGCGTCGTAATAAGAGTTTCCGCCCGTTTGGTCAACATTGGTTATGAACTCCCCATCGGTTGCGCGGAAAAGGTATAGTCCTCCGTTGGTACCGGATTCGATGTCGCGATCTCTGACAGCGACGGCAACCAAAGTGGCGGTTGGATCCACGGCGACACCGTAAGCATTCACCAGCGTCGGGTTCATCGGAATCGCCCAATCCGGCGTTGTTTCCGATTCCCCATCGTAGGGCGGAAAGCGCATGACCGCATAAGTCGGACTGTCATTTGTCATAAATTGAATGGTGTAAATAAAACTGTTGCTGTCCAGCGCCAAATCGTAAGGTGCCTGTGTCAAAAAGTCCGAACCCGCCGGCACGATTACGGTGCCCATATCGTTGGTCGCCGCGACTCCATCGGCGGTGATTTGCCAGCGAATAACCCCCGCCGATCCATACGGGTATTCGTCCGTCATCCAGATTTGTCTGTTGTCGCCCGTCCCAGTGACCGCCAGCCCACTGAGGTTCGCGGATGCATCTTGCACCGGGTAATTATCCACGCGTATGACATTGCGCACGCTGTTGTCGTCGATGGTTGGATCGAACGAGAGCACAACCCCCTGGTTGGCGAAATCATCCACATACAGCCGGTCGTCGGCCCCGATGGCCATTTTCCAAGGACTATATTGAGGGAACAGGTATCCCTCCCCCCAGGTCAAGCCGCCTGAGCTGAAACCACCTTCATCGCCCGGACTCCCGTCCGCGTTGTACTTAAAGATGCCGAACGGAGTATCAGCATTGGCCACAAAGATTCGGCCGTAGAACGGGCTGTTGGTATTCTGGTTGATACTGATGCCGGTCGGCAACTCGACATAGAAGTTCGGGCCGTCATCCGTGATGTTGGTCCAGGTCTCATAGCCGGCCGACGCGGCGGTGATGCTCACCGTATAAGCGCCATCCGCCAGATTCGTCACATCATCCCAAATCACGGAGTTGAGTCCCGCGTTTGTTCCCGCATTTCCATCCGCGGAGGCCAGGGTCTTGATCACGTTTGTCCCGGAATAAATCCGGACATAAACACCGCCGGTGGCCGTATCGTTGAGGATGTAACTGATGGTCAAGCTGCCGCCGGGAAGGATGACTGCCGCGTTAAGCGAGCCATTGAGCCGGATGTCGGTCGCATAAACATTGGCGTGGACGGAACTGGCGCAGAAACAGAAAAAAAGAATCCCAACCAAGACGATTCGGTTGTGGCATGGTGATTTCATTCCCTGGTCGTTTGTCTCACCGTCATAATATGCGCCATTTTGGAAACAATTCAAGCATTAAAATAACCCGGAATTTAGGGGTTGACACATCGAAGAAGATGAATCAATCTATCCGTATTCGTTGATATAACGAATCTCATTCAGAGTGGTGGAGGGACTGGCCCGATGAAACCACGGCAACCGGCGGCAGGACAATCTGCCGCGCCAGGTGCCAATTCCAGCCCGGACACAGGCAAGCCGTTTCTTGCTGGTCCACCGGGCAAAAATGAGAAGAGTCTGTTGAATTGGAACCTCTTCTCGCAATGGGAAGGGGCTTTTTTTGCCCCGAAATTGAAAGAATTTATGCATAAACATGCCGGTTTCATGAAGGCGCTCAAATGCCGCGAATGCGGACGGGAATACCCGCTGACCGCCAATCACGTCTGCGAATTTGACTTCGGCCCCTTGGAGGTCGTTTACGATTACGAGCGCATCAAGCTGACGCTGACCAAGGCCGCCATCCAATCCCGCCCCAAAAACATGTGGCGCTTCCGCGAGTTGCTGCCCATCGAGGGTGAACCAACCGTTGGCGTCGAGGTGGGCTGCACGCCTTTGATCAAGGCCGACCGTCTGGCCCGGCGCCTGGGCATTCGCGAACTGTGGGTCAAGAATGACACCGTGAATTACCCCACCCTTTCCTTCAAGGATCGCGTGGTCAGCGTTGCCCTGAGCCGGGCGCGGGAACTGGGTTTTACCACGGTGGCCTGCGCTTCGACCGGCAATCTGGCCAATTCCGTCGCCGCCAATGCCGCCGCCGCCGGCCTCAAAGCCTACGTCTTTATCCCGTCCGACCTGGAACACAGCAAAGTGATCAATTCCCTGATTTATGGCGGAAACGTCATTGGCATCAAAGGCCATTATGATGAAGTCAACCGGCTCTGCGCGGAAATAGCCGGGAAATACCCCTGGGCCTTCGTCAACGTCAATATGCGCCCCTATTACGCCGAAGGGTCGAAAAGCATGGGCTTTGAAATCATCGAACAATCCGGCTGGCGCGTCCCGCCCCATACCGTCGTCTGCATGGCTTCCGGCTCTTTGCTGACCAAAATTCACAAGAGCTACCAGGAAGCCATCAAGCTTGGCCTGGCGCCGGAAACCCAATACCGCATCCACGGCGCCCAAGCCACAGGCTGCTCGCCGATTTCCACCGCCCAAAAAGCCGGCTTGGATTTCTTCAAACCCGTCAAGCCCAACACCATCGCCAAATCGCTGGCCATTGGCACCCCGGCCGATGGCTTTTACGCCTTGAAAGTCATGAAGGAAACCAACGGCTCGAGCGATGATGTGACCGATGACCAGATTCGTGAAGGCATCAAACTGCTGGCCGAGTGCGAAGGCATCTTTGCCGAAACCGCCGGCGGCGTGACCGTCGGGGTGGCCAGGAAATTGATTGCCTCCGGCGCCATTCCAGCCGATGCTTCCGCCGTGCTTTGCATTACAGGCAACGGACTCAAGACGCTCGAGGCGATGGCCGGCCACGCCGGCCATACGCGCGAGATCAGGCCGAGCCTGCGCGATTTTGAAGACTTGCTCGACGCTGAAACCCGCACGCCTGCCCATGCCTGACCCAAAATGGATTTGATATGCCAATAAAAGTTCGCATTCCAACGCCGTTGCGCAAACTGACGCACGACGAAGAAATTGTCCACGTCAACGCCGCCACCGTCGGCGCCGCCATTGCCGAGCTGCAAAGCCGCTACCCCGGCATCAAGGAACGTTTGACCGACGACGCCGGCAGCGTGCGCCGTTTTGTCAACGTCTATGTCAACGAGGAAGACATCCGCTTCCTCCAAAACCAGGACACCTCTTTGAAAGACGGCGACGAAATCAGCATCATTCCCGCCATCGCCGGAGGTTGAAGGAGGAGATTCGCATGACAAAAAAATCCACGGCAAAAGCCAGCCGCACCGCGCCACCCGCCCAATTGCGCCTCTGGTTGATGTATCCCCCGAAACTCATCACCAATCCCGTTATTTGGGAACTGGCCCGCAAATACCCCGTCGTCACCAATGTCCGCCAAGCCAGTGTCACGGACGAAATCGGCATCGTCTGCCTGGAACTCAGCGGCCAGCGCCCGGACTTGAAAGCGGCCATTCAATGGCTTGAGAAACTGGGCATCAAAGTCGAGCCAGTCGAAATTGGCGTCATCGAAAGCTAAAAAAGTCTAGGGGTTTACCCCACAAAAAATGCCCTTTTTTTCTCATCATGGCGCTTGACCCTGATAATGGGTTACTATAAAGCTTATGCGTCTTCTCAATTTAAAGGTTTGAGCCTGAAGGTTTAAGCCGTCATGAAGCCGGTGCAAATTGAGCGTAAAAGCCTATGACAAAACGTGATCTGGTAATTAATATCAGCGAAGAAACGGGCCTCGTTCAGCAAGAAGTGCTGCAAGTGGTGCAATGCACCCTTGATCAGATCTCCAATGCTGTGGCGAAAGGGAACACTGTGGAACTGCGCAATTTTGGCGTCTTCGAAGTCAGGGTGCGCAAAGCGCGCGTTGGCCGGAATCCGAATCTGCCGGAAAAAGATGTGCCCATTCCCCGCCGCGCCATTGTAAAGTTCAAACCGGGCAAGGAGATGCGGGAAGCGGTCTATAAATTGCCCCCTCAGCAGATATCCCAAGAGGGCGGCAAATCCCAAAAACCGCAAGGTTGAACCGCAAACTGAAAGATTTTGCAATTCTTACCGTGATTGGCCGCGACAGGTCGGGTGTCGTGGCGCGCATCACCAGTTTTCTCTTCGCACAACGCGCCAATATCGAGGCGCTGGAGGAACAGGTCACGCGCGGTCAGTTCAGCATGACGCTCCAGGCTTCCTGGCCCGGCCGTATTGCCCCCAGGGCCGCCATCACAGCCGGCCTGGCCAAACTCGCCCAACAGCTCGGCATGGAAATCAAAGTGCGCTGGACCGATCCGAATCGGCGGCAGCGCATGGCCATCATGGTCACCGGGGAACCGCATTGCGCTGTGGCTTTGCTGGCCGCCCTCAAATCCGGCCGTCTCAAGGCCGATGCGGCGGTGATGATTTCCAATCGGCGCGATTTGGCCGCATTGGCCCGGTCAGCCCGTCTGCCTTTTGTTTTCATTTCGTGGCATGACCGCGCCGCCGCCGAAAAGCGCGCATTGCGGGTGCTGGAGCAATATGAAGTGGATTTCGTGGTGCTGGCGCGCTTTATGAAGATTCTGACGCCCAACTTTGTCTGGCGTTATAAGAACAAAATCATCAACATTCACCCTTCCCTGCTGCCCAGTTTTCCGGGGCCGCAACCGTATCGCCAGGCCTACGAGCATGGGGTCAAAATCATCGGTGTCACGGCCCATTTTGTCAGCATGCACCTGGATGAAGGCCCCATCATCGCCCAGGCCGCCGCGGCCATCCATGCCAACGCGACGCTGCGGGAAATCATTGCCGCCGGCCAGAAACTGGAGGCCAGGGTGCTGGTCAAGGCCGTGCGTCTCTACCTGGCCCGGCGGCTGGACGTCTATTGGGGCGTGGTCAAACAGATATGACTAATTTACTCGTTGGCCTTTTAAGCGCGGCGCTTTCCACCAGCCCGCCCGTCGCGGTCAGCAATCTGGCGGCCGGGACAAGCGGCGTCTCCGCCCAGGTTGTCAATACCAACAACCCCGTGGAAACGGCCTATCGCAAAATCTTGTTGGACGATGACGCCGCGGAAAAGGATGTTCTCAAATGGTCGGACGACGCCGAGTCTTTTTCCCGCGCGGGCGCGGGAGACCCCAGGGTCACGCTGCATGCCCGCATTCAGCAGCGGCTCGATGGAATCAAGGCGGAGTACGAAGATTTCCTCCAGCACTATCCCGATCATGTCAACGCCCGGCTGGCCTACGGGAGTTTTCTTAACGACACGCACGACGAAGAGGGTGCCCTGGCCCAATGGGACAAGGCCCGCGAACTGGACCCAAAGAATCCCGCGGCCTGGAATAATCTGGCCAATTATTACGGCCATCGCGGGCCGGTCAAAAAAGCCTTCGAGTATTACGCCAAAGCCATTGAACTCGATGGCCGCGAATCCGTTTACTATCACAACCTGGCCGTGACGGTTTATTTGTTCCGCCCCGATGCCCGCGAGTATTATCATTTGACCGAACAACAGGTGTTCGACAAGGCGCTCGAATTGTACCGCAAGGCCATCGCGCTTGACCCGGACAATTTCGTGCTCTTCAGCGATTACGCCGAGTCGTTTTACGGAACCAACCCGCCGCGCTACCAGGATGGATTGGCCGCCTGGACCGAGGCGCTAAAAATCGCCCACGACGACGTCGAACGGGAGGGGGTCTATATTCATTTGGCGCGAATCAACCTCAAACTGGGCCATTACGATGAGGCGCGCCGCAGTTTGGACGTGGTGACCAACGCCATGTACGCCACCCTGAAAAGCCGCATCTCGCGCAATCTCAACGAAGCGATCGGCAAGGCCGCGACCAACGCCCCCGCACAGCCCGCGCCGCCACACTGATTGGTAGGGCGGGCACTCCGCTGCCCGCCGCGGCGCGCACGGAGTGCGCGCCCCACCTTTATGCACGGATTATCTCAGGGAAATGGTATCACGTCTTCGCCCCGGGCAGCGCCGCCGGCTCAAGCGCCGAGGTGCATTGCGGACAGCGCGTGGCTTGGAGCGGGATGCTGGAAAGACAAAACGGGCAATCCTTTTTCGGCGGTGCCGGCGGCGCTTCCGGCTTGCGATGGATCTTGTTGATCGTGCGAACGCATAAAAAAATTGTGAAGCTCACAATTAAAAAGGAAATGACCGCATTCAAAAAAACGCCGTAGGTGATCATCGGCACATGGGCTGCCCTGGCCGCGGCCACATCCCGATAGGATTCGCTCGACAAAATCAACGCCCGATTGGACAAATCTATGCCGCCCGTCAACAGGCTGAGCGGAGGCATCACCACGTTGGTGACCAGCGAATCAATGATCTTGCCAAAAGCGGCGCCGATAATCACGCCCACAGCAAGATCAATGACGTTGCCGCGCATGGCAAAGTCACGGAACTCCTTGAGCAAGGGGTTCATGTCTTTGATGGGTTTTCCGATCCGGCCCATGAGCGATGCTGTGGATTCTGGCTGCATAATTTGCCTTTCTGTTGGCGCGAGTTTTCCGGGTTTAAAAATGTTCCCGCAAAAAGCCGCGGAAATCATCCAGTTTGCTGGGATTGCCCGGGTGGCGGGCTTCCAAATCAATTTGCAACATAATGCCGATGCTCTGCCCGCCGCCGCCGTCGGAACGAATCGCCTCAAAACCATAGCCATAACTGGCCAGCGCCTGCCATGCGCCCGAACGCGAACGGTAGCCCAGCCCGATCCCCACCCCGGAATTAAAATGGCCCGGTTGCGCCTGTCCCGGCACGTATTCCACGGTGGCAATCGAGCCGATTGGATTCAGGCTCCATCTTTTGGCCGCGTCCAAGGGAAGTGTATATTGCGCGTTAAAACAAGCGAAATTGCGCGCGCTCAACTCCCCGTCAAAATAACCCGGAATCAACAGCGGGAACTCCGAGGTCAACGGCATGTTTCCGCCCAATCGGTAGGCGCTGAAACGATCGGCCTGGACGCTCGTCCCCGCGGTCAAATTGACGTCAAAGCTTTGCCGGGAATCGGGCCGTGTGTAAATCAGCAGCGCCCGGCCCCAAAACAGTTCCGAGTACGGATTCAAAGCGCGGTCCCCATCAAACCCGTAAGCGCCCGCATCAGTCCGGTACTGTCCTTCATACCAGACGGAAAGTTCCATCGCCATATCGGGGTTCAACAGCGGTTTCCGCCCGCCCCAGCGCAGTCCGGCGCGCCAATCAACCGAGGAATGATCCCGCGGCAGGACGAAGGCCGGACTGGTGTCGTCGCGTTCATAAATCGAATAATGCTCTCTGACCCGGAGAACTCCGGACAGCGGGATTCGGTCTCCCGGATTGAACAGATGATAAATCGAGGCCGACCCTTCCACACTGTTGCCGAAGAAAGATTCACCCGGAAGATATTTCCCGTCATGGAATTCGTAATAGTCGTCGGCAAAACCGCCGCCGGCAAAACCGAGGCCAAAATCGGTGTGCGGCCCCAGCAAGCCGACAAAGCCCGCTTCAGCATCCAGATAAACCGGCGCCACCGCCAGGCGCAACGTGACGTTGGTATGAAAGAAATTCGGCTCGTTCAAATAGTAATAACCGTAGCCGTCAATCGGCGCGGCCCCCTGCACTGCCTGGTTGCCGCCCAACTGAATCAACTCCCGCTTCTCCGGATCAATTTGCCCGTGAGCGGCGCGATTCATCAGCAAGCCAGCCACAATCAAAAGCAGCACTCCATATCTTCGCATTCCTGCTTATATAAAAAATGCCTCTCCCGCGCAAGAGCCAGTAAGGGGATCCCTCACATCAGTCCCATTCGTCCCATCCGCCCCCATTCCCCGGCGCAAATCCGGTTTGCGTCAGTCCGTCGAAGGCGGACTCGTCGCGCCAACTCGTCCAGATTACCCGTAGCCTTTATCGCCAAAATGAACATTCGCTTATTCGCAGTGGCGGGTCTTAGCAATGCCCATTTGGCTGTTGTTAATGAATTTCTGAAAGGCCCTTCATAACCTCGCGGCAGCCGGCCACATTGGCGACAAGAACACATCCGAGGATGACGCAAAGCAGCGCGTAATTTATCCAACGGCGGACGAAAATGAAGCGGAACAGGAGGATGATATAAACTACCAGCGGCGGCAATACAATGCCAAGCGCGATGCCTGTCGGAGTCTTTACACCCAAATAGGGCCTTAGCCAGTCGATCAGCAGAAATGAAAGGCCGATGCAGAAGGCACACAGCAGTTGCAGGGCGTTCGACCACGTTGTCCCCGTTGCCCACGGCATGGGAAGAAAAGGAATCAACGTTACAACAAACATTCCAAAAAATGTCAGTACTCCGAGAAAGATGGGAACTTGCCTGGGCTTTTTTAGCACGCGCCAGATAAAACCCGTTAAGAGGAACAGTAGAACGCGCACCCATCTAGTATTACTTTGTTAAGTTCTCAAAACAAAAAGTGGGCTCCGGAGCCTGTAAACATTGATAAAAACTGCAATTTTCGGAAATTATGAAAGTCTTTGCAAACCCTGCGAATTCCCTTCGGTATTCAAAAAACTTAACAAAGTAATACTAGGCGGCGCCTGCTTTTGCTCAGGATTCTCGTTCACGGAGCCGATACTTGGTGCAAGGCGTCCAATCCCTTCAATAGATTTTGGTTTGGATCGAATTCAATGTTTCGGTCATTGGGGGTGGGATTAATGTAATAGCGAAACTGCATAAAATCCCCATAGATTTTTCCGTAGAGCGCACTTTTTACATTCCCCTTTTCATCCAAAACAGTGCGGACACGCAGAAAACATATTCGATTTTCGTCAAAATCGAACTTCCTAGGGCGAGATCCAATTTCTCTAATCAACTCCGGCTGATAATCAGTTGCCGGTGCTTCATATTGCGATCTGAATTGGCTACCATCCAAGCCTTTTGCGGGCCCATTGGCAACCTGAATGCCATCGCCAACATTCGGGAAACTGATCGTTGTCTTGGAATAATAATCCGCCGGAGGGATTTCCTTATGCTCCTTAGTGAACAAAATGTCAGTGCTTATTCCGTTTCCATAGGGGCGGACCCAATCGCCCGCCATTAAATCGAAGCCCACTGGCTTGTTTTGGACAGGAACCTTCAAATCGACGGATTTCCCGTACATAGGTATAGGGTTGCGCATTTTTTTGAGAACCAGCGTCTTGTCAGGATTCCATACCGAAGGATCGCCGTGCGATTCAAAGCTAAGTGTATATTCAGTTGCGGTCGTATAGTAACCTTTCTTTTGGACATGAAAGCCGAGAAATTCAGATCGGTCAGTATGTGAGGCCGTAAAAATTCCATTGATGTCTGTCACCCCCTTTATTTTGTCTCCATTATCTGTTGGTTTATCTGGTGAGGGAGGGAGATAGAAACTCACCCAGGCTTCCGCACCGCTTACAGGTTGGCCCGTTTCATCGACCACCCTCAATGTGGCCGTCCATTTATGATCCGTCAATCTGGTTTGCGCACTGAGCATGCCAACCGAGTGCAATCAAAATTAGAATTAGGGTGTAAAGAGTGTTTTTCATGGCTATTTTAAATTTCCTTTGTTGACGATTTGATCAAATGCTTTGAGTGTGTACGTGTATGCGACCTCTCGAATATCCGAATGATGCCAGTTATTTATCTCCGGCAGAGCAAGCCGGCTCGGCGGCCAGTTATTTTCGTTGACCTGCATGTTAAATTCCTGCCCCAGGTCACGGAGTCGCGGCATTGAATTTGCGCCCACCGGCAGTGTTATTGCGGGAATTGCATCAGACAGAATACGGTTGCGGTTAGCTTGGGCGTAAGTGCTGCCACCTGAGCCTTGCAAGGCAAGGTCAGCGGTAAAATTAGTATGAGCGGAAAAATCGAAAAAGGCATTGGTTTTTAGTTGTGAAGAAGGCAAGGCGTTGGCCTGCGAAACAGTCAAAGAACTGTAAGCGGAGTTGAATCTCCAACCGCCGTGATCGCTGCTCAAAATGGAATTGTGCAAGGTTGAGTCCATCCGCCCTTTCATAATCTCCTGCCATGACCAGGCGTAGAAGCCGGTCTGCCCCTGGATATACGCTTGGATTTGATTGAATATTATCCCAAACAGGGTGGACGGCGGATAGCCTCCTGGCCACGTCCGCAGCACTTCCTCGCCGCTCGAATAAAGGTTATACACCTGCGCATTGTTGAAATTGGCCACACGACCCGTCCAGTTCAGCGTGCTGCGGTAGTCGTTTGTGGGGAACAATTGATACCATTCGTCTGCCCACAGATAACCGTTGTAGGGTATCCAATCTTGATAAACCATGTTGGTGCTCAACGCCGCCGAGACATCTATGGCTTCGCCCGGCACAGCCGCATCAATCATGAAATAATTCTGGACATTCGCGCCCCAATCGTTGAGGGCACTTAGAACAACAATGTTGCCCAGACTATGAGCCGCTACATTGTTTGCGCCAGTGAAGCCATTGAGAAAGCTTGCCAGATAAGGAGCTGTGAGGAACGCATTATACACGTTCGTTTGGTAATTTGGAGTGAATTGGGCAAGGCCAAGGATGTTTTCCTGCGAGAGGTAGCCGCACCAGGTCACACCGTAAAATCGGGCGTGCGAACCTGACCAGTAGAGCCGCTTGAACATTTCGGCCTCCCAGCCGCGGGCCTGAGTGGGATTCACATTATAGCCGTGGAGAAAGATAAAGTTGGTTCCGCTGTCATCCAGCGCGTTGGGCACATCAGCAGGGGTCAAGCGATCCGGCGGACCGTCGATCTGGCCAAGCACGGCACTGGTCAGATTCTTATGGCGAAACATCTGCTCAACACCGGATATATTCAGTGGAAGTTGCGCTTCGGCAAGAATATAGCCGTCCTGAAGAATGTCGAGTACGAGAGGGCTCGTAGTGTTGGTGGAAGCTTCCGCCAAGATGATCCCGCCGCCATTCAGGATATTGGTCAGGAATGTTTCGCTCAAATATACACCGGTACTCGTGACTTGCGTGACGACAACATCCGAAAGAAGAAACGCCTGATTTGTATCGGTCAGATAGGCAAGCGGGGCATTCGTTGTCAAGGTCGTCGTCTCAACGTAACTGATTGCGCCATCAGCTTGGGAAAGCCGGAATTGCAGTGATGCATAAGCTGCGTTGGTCTGCATCTGCTGGAGAACCGGGCCGACATCAACATAGACGGGGAAGAAATCGTTCAAGTCCCGCACGCCGTTGACGATTCCCGAAAGCCCGTTTGGAACCTGGTGCTTGGCCGCAGGCTCGCCCGGAACATCGTCCCCGCCGGTGTCGCCTGAGTCATTGTCATCGTTGACCCAAAATTGAAAGGGCCGGGCGGGGGTGCAAAAATCAGGACCAGAAAAACTCGTGTCGATTGTTCCATCATGGTTGCGGTCGGTGTAAAGGCCAATGACTTGAACGTTTACGGAGCCGTTAGTTCCGTCGACATTGGTTTTTGTCGTAAGAACCACAGCCCCTGGATCGGTGGGGAAGAACTCCCCATACTCCGAGAGAACACCTGTTTGATTGGTCGTCACGTCTCCAAAGTTGTCCCGCATGTATGCTTTGTCAAAATATTGCTCGATGAATCCGGGCCAGTTGGTGCTGCCATTGACGCTTTGCTCGGCCCAGGCTCCGATCAGCAGGGGCACTCCCGGCGTCGCAATCATTGGGCCGCTGACCGTGGTGGGGGTAAACCCAGCGTCCCCCGGCAGGTAATCCCGGTCGGCCACGCCAAAGTAGTAGCCGACTGTGTCAATTTGAGGCGCTTGAACTTGGGCGTAGAAGAACGAGGGATAATTGCTCACTTCGGCGACGTCTAATACGACTTGGCCCGGAGCGAGCGTCTCCAAATAATGGGAGTGGCCATCGGAATAATATTCGCTCACCGATTGATAGGGCAGGCCGAAGAGATTGGTTTGGCCGGTGGCCAGTTCTCGATGCGTAGAGTCCACCTGCGTTACGCCAACGGCGCCCTCACCCGGCCATGAGGAAAAAACCAATTGTGAATTTGTGGACAACAGCGGCGATACTGGATTGGTTGTCCCGCTGGCGGCATAGGCATAATCCGGGAAGGCAAATGGCACCTTATTGGGGATTTGGATGCTGTATCCTACATTATATGGAGGAGGCGGGGGCGAAGGACCGCCGCCAACATAGTGAACACCGGAAGCCAGCGAACCGTTCGTGTTTAAATCCCCAGAGGATTGAACGATGAAATTTCGGTAGAAATCATTGTCCTCAAAGGGCTTGAACTCGTTGACCAAGGCCACGCTGTTGCCATTTCTCATGTGAAAGTTCGCCCAGGCATAATTGCCGAGAAAAAAGACATCCGATTGTCCATTCATTGGGAACACTGTCGGCCGCGTGTCTCCATTATCCGCCACAGAAAATTGGAGAGCGTTGTCCTGATCAGCCGCCTCCAGTTGGAAAATCAGATTTTGCCGCAACTGCACC
Source organism: uncultured Verrucomicrobiae bacterium (assembly GCA_963825315.1). Lineage (GTDB taxonomy): Bacteria > Verrucomicrobiota > Verrucomicrobiia > Limisphaerales > Palsa-1400 > DASRLE01. The sequence continues at coordinate 855,015 of CAWGST010000001.1, forward strand.
GTGCCATCCAGGAATGGCATAAAATTGCCCCAATCGTTACCTGGAAAAGGTTCCGTCACAAGGTCCGAAAACTCCGTATTATACCAGCTTGAATTCTGTGCAGTCTGCTGGAAGAAACCCAGCATGACATAGGCAAAAGGCCCGAACGTTCCGTTGCTTCCCATCGGAACGCAGATCAGATAATTCGCATTGTAGTACGGCAAGAACGACCGTGGCAGCGGGGCTAATCCGTTGGTAAACTGAGTTGGAGGAAAATCCAAATAAACGGCACCCGGCGACGAGTTAAAATTCGTCATAGGCTGCGAGTAGATGTCGAATGTGAAGTTCGGATATTCAGAATACTGTGGTTCGGCATAAATTCTCAGGTTTGTAACCGTGTTTGGGATATTTGGCGCAGCGAGATAATATTGCCCTTGTGGCCCGCGCAGTAGCGCCGTATCAAGCGCCATATTCTGGTTTTGCGGGGTTTGAGCAATGGAGAGCGGAGAACTGACCTCTTGGCCTTGATCGGAATAATTGGCCTGGACTTGATAAGAAGGCATGGAATACGGCGAGACAGAAACCATATTGTCCTGATACGAAAGCTGGCTGGCCGGTAAGTTTGCGGCAAGCGTCACTCCATTGCGCAAAATAGTGTAGCCGATCACGTTTCCTTGAGACGGCTCCCAAGTGATGAGAACGCCGTTGTCCCCGGAAAGCGGAGCGACCGTGACCATTGGTGCCGGCGGGGTGTAAAAAGTGCTCGGATTCCAGCCATTCTCAAATTTTTGCAAATCTGACCAACCGTCCCCGGCTGGCTCAGCGTAGGCGTCGCTGACGCCATTTGTCGAACTGGATAGACTATTGGGGTTCAAACCGTTTTGGAGCTTCCACCAATCCGGCAAGCCGCTATCGGTGCTGTCCTGGCTGTAATTAATCGCGCGGAAGAACAAAGTGGACAGCACCGGTTTGGGAAATGTGATTGGAGTCCAGTTCTGGCCGCTGGCTCCAATGAAGATTTGCTGCGGCGTCCAATTGGTTCCGGTCAGCGACGCCATGGTTTGAAGCTGATAGGACGAAGTATTGGTGGTGGCATGGAGAATGAATGTGACCGCGTTTGGATTCGAATTGTATGCGTTCGTCCCAGGCGGAAGCCCCGCCAGCCAAAAATCAGTGTCGGAATAACTTGGACCGGAATTTGTGGTCTGAGGACTGCCCCCACTCCCTCCACTCCCATCACCGCCACCGGGCGGGCTTGGCGGGCTGTCGTTGGCATAAAAGCCGCCGGAAGCAGGCAAGCTCCCGCCCCAATACGTGATATAGCCGGAAACCTCGGTGTAATCGGACGCGACCGCATCGGCGCTCAAAGGATAATCATACGTCGCCAGCCACTGAAGCTGCCCGTGGCATTGGCAATCTCCTGCCGTCGAAAGGCTTCCAAAGAACATGCCGTAGTTGGTGCAGTCGCTGCTGCTGGGATAATAGATAATCGGCCCGGTGTTCGTGACAAGCTGGCCTTCGAGATAAACGCAACAGTTTGACAATGAATAGGTTACCGTCAGGAAATGAAAGTCCCCGGCATCAAAATCAATTGGCACGTTGAAAACAACTTGGTTTGAGCCGCTGCACTGCGCTTCCATGACCAAATTCGTTCCTGACGGAGAAATGGCGATGGCCCAGGCCGATTCCGCCGCGTTTGCACTCCAATTTCCGACGCAAAACAGCGCCGCCCAATTCGTCGGGCCGGTGCCGCCGTCGGCGGTGGAAGTCCAGTTCCCTTGGAACCACAAGGAAAATGAACCCGTCTCAAACCTCATGTTTGTGTGGCCGTCCAGAAAAATCTCCTCCTGGACGTATGCCGGCAAATTGGTGTCCACGCTCAAAGCCGTTCCAGCATAATCCCAACTCGGAGCCACATTGACATTGGTGAATCCTCTGGCTGGCAACCCAAACCAATCGCCCCAAGGCGGCGTCTCCAGGGGATAAAACGCCATGGCATGGACGGGAAAAGGCGGCGGTGGTGGTGGGCCGGACTGGCAGAATGCCGGCACGGCACACAGCAAGAGTACGAAGAGCAAGAAGGTGAACGTTTGAGAGAGACGCAGGCACGGTCGAGAAAATGTTTTCATTTGATTCCTAAATTGAAAGTCCGCAAACTGCTTGTCAGCGTTCGCCGGATGTTAATAATTTGCATCTTCATACGTGTTCTTTGAACCCGGGGGTGGTCAAAAAGCAACTCAAGCAAGGCCATCCGTGGGCTGAATTTAATTTAAGACGGCAGCAACCATAAGGATTGTTTCAACATAAGTCAATCGAATTATTGTGACAAATATGTGAATAAATTTCTAATGCATCAATTTTTGATTTTTAAAGAGGTTGCCTCCCGCCCAATCAAGATCACCAATCGTCTGCCTTCGTAAATACCTTGCTGACAACATGTTGTGAACATGCAAAATGCTGAAAATTTCACTGTTTTTTTCAGGGCGGGTCTTCTTGAGAATTTCCAGGGCGGACTTCAGATTTTTTCTGGCAATTCAAAGTGCAAGGTCTCAAAAACTTGTGCCCCCATTCCTCCCATTCAACATCAGGACTTTGTGGACATTTTCCCAAACCGGATTATCCTTCCGCCATGAAAGTTGGAAAACTGATGCACACGCGCTACCGCGTCAATGATTTGGAACGGACCGTCAAATTTTACAAGGACGTGCTCGGATTGGTTGAACTCCGCCGTCACAAATCGCCGCGCGGTTCCGAGTTGGTTTTCATGCGGGCGGCGGACAGCCCGGAATTGATTGAACTGTGCTCCTTTCCGGCCAGCGGTCCGGTGCAAGTTCAGCCCGACCTGACGCACCTGGCCTTCGAGGTGGAAAGTCTGGACGGCTTTGCCCGGCATCTCGCCTCGCTTGGCCTGAAATATTCCGACGGCCCGACGATGCATCCCGGCGGCGGCGGCTTTGCCTTTCTGGACGCCCCTGAAGGCTATGAAATCGAATTGATCGAGCAGTCCAAGGGAAAAGAATTGGCTTGACAAATGCCTCAAGTTGCAAAGCTGCTAATTAATGAAAATCGGCTGCAAAGCCAAATCGATGAGCTGGCGCTCATCTCCGAAAACGCGCCGCCAGTCGTAACCCGGATTCTGTTTTCCGAGGCTGACCTGCGCGCGCGCGCCTTCGTCAAAAAGCTTGCCGAAGAGGCCGGTCTCCGTGTGCGCCAGGATGCCATCGGCAACATCTTTGTTCGATGGATCGGCCAGAATCCCGATTTGCCTGCCGTTGCCACCGGCTCGCACATGGATGCCATTCCCAACGCGGGCAAGTTTGATGGCGTGGTTGGAGTCCTGGGGGCGATTGAAGCCATTCGCGCTCTTCAATGCGCCGGCATCCATCCCAAACGCTCCATCGAACTCATCATTTTCACCGCGGAAGAGCCAACGCGCTTCGGCCTTGGTTGTATCGGCAGCCGCCTTCTCGCGGGAACACTCTCACCCGAAAAGGCCGCCCTTTTGAAGGACCGCGATGGAACGACCCTCGAAAACTGGCGCAAGAAAGTGGGTTGGGCGGACTGCGATTTAGGCTCGGTCCGCCTGCCGCAACATCGCTATTCCGCTTTTGTCGAGCTGCATATCGAACAAGGCCCGCTCCTGGATAAGGAGAAGATTCCCATTGGGATTGTGGAGAGAATCGCCGCGCCCAGCACTCTGCGCCTCGAATTGACGGGCGTGGGCGGTCACGCGGGCGCCGTTCTAATGCCGGAGCGCCACGATGCGCTGCTGGCCGGCGCGGAGATTGCTCTGGCGGTGGAAAAGGCCGCGCTCACTTCCGGCAGCCCTGATACGGTTGCAACCACGGGAATTTTTCGCATTGAGCCGGGCGCGGTCAACAGCGTCCCGTGTCAGGCCCATCTCGAGATTGACTTGCGCGACACCGGAGCCAGCACCCGGGATTCGGCCCTGGCTCAAATTGAGCGGTCGGTCCGGGAGATATGTCGTCGCCGGGGTGTGACCGGCGACCTTGAGCGAATGGCAACTGACCCGCCGGTGATTTGCGATCCGAAACTGGTAAGCTTGATCGCTCAGACCTGTTCAACCCTGGGCGTGCCGGCAAAGCGAATGATCAGCCGTGCCTATCACGACTCGTCATTTATGGCGCAGGTTTGCCCGACGGCGATGATTTTCATTCCATGCCGGGAGGGGTACAGCCATCGGCCGGACGAATACTCTTCACCGGAACAGATCAAAACGGGCGTGACCGTCCTGGCCCACACGCTCGCTTCGCTTTCCAGCGCCGGCTGAGAAAGCGCGGGACCAAGACTGCCATTTCGCCAATTCATGAAAGCAGACCTCAAAACCGAAATTATCCCAAGCATTCAAGCTCGCGTGGTTGAGCAGCGCGATTCGATTGTCCGCTTCATGCGGGACATTTGCGCCATTCCCAGTGTGATGGGCCGGATTGGCGAGGTTGGGAAACGGATCATGGAGGAAATGCGGCGGCTGGGTTTTGAGGATATTCACTTTGACCGCATGGGCAACGTCCTCGGCCGGTTGGGGCGCGGCCGGAAAATTCTTCTCTACGATGCGCACATTGATACCGTGGACATTGGCGACCGGTCGGCCTGGGGCTGGGACCCGTTTCAGGGCAAGGTTGAGAATGGAATCCTGTTTGCTCGCGGGGCCGGTGATGAGAAGCAGTCAACTCCCGGCATGCTCTACGGCATCGCCCTGGCCAGGGAACTCGGCCTGCTGGACGGCTTCACGGTGTATTACTTCGGCAATATGGAGGAGGATTGCGACGGGCTGGCCTGCCAGGCGTTGGTCGAGCGCGAGGGCCTCCGGCCAGACTGTGTCGTCGTCGGCGAGCCAACCGAGATGAATGTGTACCGCGGCCACAAGGGGCGGGTGGAACTGAAAGTGGTCGCCAAGGGGCGCTCGATTCACGCCGCTTCCAACCAGCTCGGGGACAATGCCGTTTACAAAATGATGCCGATTGTGGCCGGAATCGAGCAACTCAACGACCGCCTGCACGTTGATCCATTCCTGGGCCAGGGCCGAATCACCGTGAGCAAGATCGAGTGTCTGACGCCTTCGATCAACGCCGTCCCGGACGAATGCACCATCTACATCGACCGCCGGCTGACTTTTGGCGAGACGAAAGAGGAGGCCATCGCCCAGGTGGAGGCGCTCATCCCGGAGAGCCAGCGCGGCCACGTCCGCGTCGAAATGCTGCACTACGACACGCCGAGCTATACCGGCTTTGTTTATCCGGTGGAAAAGTACTTCCCCGCCTGGGCACTCGAGGAGGACCACCCTTTCGTCCAGGCTGGCCTCAAAGCTGCGCAGATGCTATGGGGCGGAACGCCCAAGACCGGCAAGCTGAATTTTTCGACCAACGGCATTTATTGGATGGGCAAGGCCGGCATCCCGACCATCATCTTTGCAGCCGGCGACGAAACCACCGCCCACGGCGTGCTCGACCAGGTGCCGCTGGCCGATTTGGTGCGGGCAACGGAGTTTTACGCCCTGCTGCCGGCGCTGCTCTGATTGCCCGGGTTGAATGGTTGTCACGTTGCTCCTTGCGTGATAATTTACCCATGTGAGCAAGCTCGATGAAATTGAGGCGACGGCGGAAGCGCCGGGCTGTATGCCAACTTGATTTGAGTCTTTGGCAACCATCGAACAACTGATTGCCGCGAAAAAGGGCAAGAAACGCAGGATTGATAGATAGAGGTCTGGAAAATCGGCAACACGGCAACAAGCCTTATTTTACAAGGGTTTCGTTGAGCTTTTCGGCTGGCAACACAGCGGCAACGGTTGGCAACATGTTGCTCCTTTTCGTCATTCGCCGCCTTAGAAGCTGTATAAAATGAGCCATCTGGTAAGGGAAGGGCGAAGGTGAAATGCTAAATGCTGAAGGCTAAATGCTGAAGTTGAAACCGGTGCCTAAAAGTCCAGACCAATCGTGCTCGAGGAATGGCAAGATTGATATGTAGGTCCGGAAAACCCGCAACACCCGCTACAACGTTGATAGTCAACGACTTATCCCGCAACATTTGCCGTTACAAACCCGTAACAAGCCCGTTACATTAACGATAACGTTGACTTGGTCCTGGCATTGACACTGGCGCTTTTGTTGGTGGACAGAGCGGGCGGGGGGCGGCATTATCCTGGCATGGCGCGAAAACTTCGTCGGCAATATCCGGGGGCCATTATATCATCGGATGAATCTCGGCGACGGCCGGGGGGCCGAACCATCCGTTACCCGGAGGTCTCTATGAAGCCCAGATCAGCAAAATGTTGACCTCTTTATAGGATTGTCAATTGTTAGACCCCTTGGCTCCATGAGATGATCACTTGTCACCTTCGGGAGGCTTTCCCGGCTCGCTTCTGAATAGCCTGCGCCGAAGAGAGGCTGGATTCTGGCGAAGATCCAGAATGGCCGCTACGACGAGTCGTTTCGATTGCACTTGATAGAAAATTCCCTACGGAAAGTGCCTGATGAGCATCCTGCGGTACGGCCCCATATAAACAGGCGCAATCTCAGGATATCGACGCAAAAGCGTAAAGGCAGCATCCAACTGACGCATGAACACTTGGCCCCGCCCGGTTTGATATTCCTCATAGCGCCCAAAGGCGGCTTGAATATCGAGGTCGGCCTGCAGGAGGAGAATCAGATCGGTCATGGCAGCGGGCCAAGGACCCGCTCCTTGACGGCTTCCCACGTCGTGAACTCTTTGGGATGCTGCCGGAAATGCTCCATGCGGCGATCCAGTTCAGAAATGACTTCTGGTGAGACAGGCAGTTCGGAGGGATTTGCTTCGAGGTCATTCCACAACTCCGAGACAAAAATCGGTTCATCCGAGAAGTTCGTGTCTGGAATGATGAAGGCCGAAGAGTCTAAGAACGAAGTAGCGTTCGTCGCGCAGACCGTAGGTTTGGCGCAGGAGCGTTTTAACCTTATTGTTGATGCCCTCCATGCGGCCGTTGTTGATCCGGTGTTTCCACCAAGAAAGTATCCCGCTTCTATGAAGGAGAAGACTCTTGGCCATTTGCATCATCTGCCGGATGCCCGACTCCAGGGCCCAATCGCACCATTGCCGGAAAAAGGACCTCATGCGCGCGTAGGAAGATTGCTCCCAGAGCAGGATCAGGGCTTCTTTGAGCAGGTAGGCGGTCAGCAGAGGCTCGTTGTGTTTGAGCGCCTCGTCCAGGCGGGGCAGCTTGTCCTGGTCCACGTTTTCGCGGCGCATCAACAGCAAGTAGCGCAAGCCCTTGACCGTTTTCTTCATCAGCCCGCTGGCTTCGGAGACCATCTCCCGGCGCAGGTCATCGATTTTCTCGTTCATCAGCTTGGTGAGGTGGAACCGGTCAAACACGACGGCCGCATTGGGCAGCTGGTCCAGCACCGCCGCCCAGTAGGCGGCGCTCATATCCATGGCCACTCCCTTGATCCTGGCTTTGCTCAGGCGCAAGGCCCGCCAGAACCTGCGCAGCGCGTCGGCCCCCTTGCCCGGCGCTACCCAGACGATCCGACCGCTCTCCAGGTCGATGACCAGCGTGTAGAATTTCCTGGAGCGCCCGAAGTAAATCTCGTCGATGGACAAATACCGCAGGCCCTTGAGCCGGGGATGCCCAATCCCGGCGCTCCAGCTTGGCCTTGACGATGTTCTTGACGGTATCCCAGCCCAGCGCGGTGATGGCCGCCAGATCGCTCACGGTCATCACTCCGTAGAGATCTTCAATGAAGGCTTTCATCCGGTGGGTGTAGCTCACGTAGGCCGGGGCAAAGGGGGGGAGACCTCGAAGGTCTTTCCGCAATCCCGGCACTGGCATTTGGGCACTTCGGTCACCAAAAAGACTGGCTTGAGGCCAATAGGCACCGTTTGCAACTCCCGGAAGCGACGCCCCTTGCGACCGACTTCCTTGCTATGGCAATCAGGGCATTGGAACCAAAATCTTTCCGCGCTTCCAGCACGAACCGAATGCAACCGTCCTCGTACAATGTCTTCACGTAATCGTAGCCCTCTCGAACCCCAAACGCATGATACAATAAGCTTTGACTCATGCCCTATGCTACAAAATCCTCATCCCAGACACCAACTTTCCGGAAGAACCCAAAAATCAGCTTCTCAGAAGCGGAAAGCCGCTGCACGTCTGGAAACTGTTCAAGAATCATAATGAAAACATAATGGTCTTCCCTGATTTCGCAATGCCAGAGATGCGGCGAAGGCGGATTTGTTGGTGGACAGAGCGGGTGGGGCGCGGCATTCTCCCGGTATGGCGCGACCGATTCGTCTGCAATATCACGGGGCCATTATATTATCGGATGAATCGCGGCGACGGCCGGGGGGCCGAACCATCCGTTAACCGGAGGTCTCTATAAGCCCAGATCAGCAAAATGTTGACCTTTATAGGATTGTCAATTATGAGACCGCATTACTCACCTGACGACCCCATGTTAACTTTACGACCCCTTTAAAAGGCTTGCAAAATCCTGAAATTACCCCAAAATCACCCACAGATTATGCCACAGACCCTGACATCCAAACTGGTAGCGTCACCGTGGCGAACGAAGTTTGAGCAGGTCATTTCATCAGCCCGGAAAGAACTGCGGATAGCTGCACCGTTTTATAACGAGGACACGGTACGCTTCATCCTCACCAAGACAGGAAAGGGTGTGGCTAAATACTTCCTCTTGGCTCTCTCGGAGCAAGCGGTCAAGACGCGCGCTCAATCAACGGCCGCGATTAAGATGATGCAAGACGATGCATCATGCAGGGTGAAGTTTATCAAGAACCTGCACGCCAAGTTCCTCATTGCGGATCAGAAGCACGCGGTTGTGACCTCATCAAACCTGACAAGCGCAGGGCTGGATTCAAATGTCGAGATGGGGGTGCTGGTCGATGATCTTCCAATTGTTGAAGAGTTGATCCAACGATTTGATGCGCTGTGGCCGCGATCACAAACTGTTTCCAAAGCGATTTTGGACGAATACGACAATCTCCCGACGACACCGCAAGGAGGTAAGGCGGGGAAAAGTTTCGGAGAGGTGGTTCGATTTGGCAAACAGCCAAAACATCCATTGGCAATTGGTACGGTTGCCCCCGGTTGGATTCTGATCCACTCGTCAAAGGTTTACGGTGTGGGAAATGATTTCAATTCCCCTCAAGACGAGCTTGCGAAGTGGTACGAGCCTGGCCGGCCAGTAACCTGGCACTGGACTCTGCCGAGGCCATTGAAACCGGGCGGTCCGTACACTCTCCTGCTTGCTTACGAGCAGAAGATTTTCGGAAAGGCGGAGGCGGACATTACGCGCGACATCGAGAAGGAAGAGCGCCCGCGTTACTGCTTTGCATTTGTGCTGAGGAACTACAAACGGCTCAAGAGGGAGATTCCATTTGCCGAATTGCCGTTGGGAAGTCGTGCTCGTTGGCACCGAAGTCTGATTAGGCTGGATGACAAGATTCTTGCTGCCTACGAGAAACTGACCGCCTGACATCTGCTCGGGCTTGTGTCAGACACTCACGAAAGTTCGCTTCGCGGTATTGTAGAAAGTCAATCTGAGGCCGAGGGACTTCACAAAAGCGATCTCGTTCGGTCGCGGTTTTCTGCCAACCACGATCTCAAGCGTGGCCGTGCTGTCGTGCTTGAACCGGTATTCGAGGACTTGTCCGATTGCAGCGCGAATGGCGTAGCAGGTGGCGATATTGTCGGTGGGCTTGATCTCACAGAATGTCTTCTTCCCGGCCGCCATGTATTGCACGTCGATGTAGCTGACGTTTTCCTGGTAGCTGATGCCCTGAGCTTTGAGGTGCTCCAAAAAGCGCGCCTGCAATCTGTGGTGAAATGGCTCAACGCTCCTGTTACCCTCGATCCAATATTGGAAGCGGCGATCGGTTGGCGCATTGCGTCGGCGCTGGATTTGGCGACGCTTTTTCGAGCCAGCTATCTGACTTGGGGTCTGCGACTCGGCTGGCTGCAAGAAATCCCCAAACGAAAGCCAATCGCGAATAGCCGTGCGGTTCTTCGGCAAGTGGGCGTCCACGATGTCGAGCAGCACGGCAGGCGTTGTGAGCGTGAATCGGCCGTGATGCATAGCCAGTCGGTTTTTTCCCGTCACTTTCTTGGGGTCAAGGGCGACCGGCTGAGGGAACCAGTAGTAATGGTCGGGCTGGCATTTCCACCGAATCCAGCGGCACTGCGCTCGCCAGTGCTTGAGAAATGCGACCTGACTTGAAAAGCAATTACGGACTGTGTCGAGCCGCCATACTGCGGGCCAGTCGTTAAAAACGTTAACGGCATCGGCAATGAGCTTCATCTCATCATCGGTGTTGGCGTGGACGTTTGTCGCGACGCCAAGCGCGTAGGCCGTGCCCTCGTGCGAGGCAATCATAACCATACCGAGATCGCCGTTCTCAGCCGCTACCTGAAGTTTGCCGGTGCCCTCGGTGTGGAAGACCTTGTAGCCTCGCCAGAGCCAATGCGGATTATTGTTCCATTCCTCGTGTCCATACCCGTGGTCGTGAGAGTAGCCGGAGGTGCTTGGGAATCCACCAGGACGCCTGTAGCCTTTGTTGTTCCACATGATCGGCTTGAGGACGGCCATCTTCATAGAAAACCTCCTCGCTTAAGTGAAAGGGTCACTCGTCGGAATCGAGTATTTTGCATTCTTTACTGTTCTTTCCCACTTATTTTTTCCAACGCCAATTTCATTTGCTTCAAATTTATTTCCGTTATCTTCCATCCACTGCTTCCAGCCGCCAAGCCCACAAATACTGGATTCCGAGGACTGATGCTGCTGCCGGCGCTGCTCTGATTGCCCGGGTTGACCTCGCGTCAGGCGCGCTCGACTCCCCGTTGAGAGAGGTCGTTGTGATTTCAAATGGTCACCAATTTCAGCCCCATTGCGCCAGCCAACTGCTTCTGTCTGGCGTCCGTGGTGAGAAACTCGCCTGCTTCAAGAACCAAGGCCGCGGCGCAGTGAAGCACGTCCAGGGACCGGCACCCGAAGGAGGCGGAGTAGTGCCGTGCGAGATCCGTGGCGGCGCGAAAAATCTTTTCCCAGTTTGCCACCGCCGGAAGAAGAACGCCCGATTTCACGTCCGCTTCCACAAGCGAGCTTGCCGCCTGAACTTGGGCTGAAGTGGCGCTTCGATGAAATAATTTCAGGTGGAGCGCATTTGTGAATTCCAACTCATGGAGGGGGGTAAAACAGATTGACCTGCCCGCAACCAGAGCCGCGACTTTCTGGCTGTCCGGTTCAGGGTAATAAAGTTTTACCAGACACCCGGTATCCAAGTAGATCACCGTTCGCCTCCGCGCGCATCCGATACGATTGCACTCAGGGCTTTGCCCGGTGGATTCTCACCCCAAATTGCTTTGGCGCGGCTGAGGAAATCCGGCTGCGGAACATCGGCGGGCACGAGTGTGGCAACCACCTTGTCGTGGTCGGTCATTTGCACTTCTTCCCCCGACGCCACCCATTTCAAGATGTCCGGCCATTGCTCTGGCACCTGCTGAACGCTTGCTGTTTTCACGGGGTAAAGATACCTCCTCGGGTTTCGGCGGGCAAGAAATCATTTGTCTCCACAATTGCGGGAATTGGCCAGGAGGAGTCCAGCGGCAGGGCGCGTTCCATGAACGCGAACACTTCCTCGCGTTGCCCGGCGGGAAAGGGAACTTCCACTTTTGCGCCGCCCTGTTTGGCGTGAAGCTCCAGTTCGAGCGTGGCTAATGGTCCGCGCTCGTTGATTTGAAACCGCTTCAGCCGCGACAGCGGACAATGGGTCGCGATGCTGCCGTATTTGTTGACCCGGCCAATACGCATCCATGACCACGTTTTTTCCTCGGAGATCAACAACAGTTCGCGCCCGGTCAGCACCAATATGGCTTCAGGCGACAGTTCGCGTTGGAACCAGCGCCGCCGGCCGCCCAAGAGCGCCGGCCAATGCAACACGGCGAGCACATGTTGTGATACCGGCCTGAACTCAATGACCGCGTTCCAGAATTTCAACGGCAACGAACGCAGCAACGAGTCGGCCTGTCTGTCTGCGATTGGAATGGCCGCCGATACGCCGTCCATCCCGTCGAGCAGCAGTTGAACGGCTTCCTGGTAGAGCCGTTCCGTGACGGTATTAAACTCGATCGCCACGGATTGCGTCCCGCCTTCCGACACAAAATCAATCTTCAAGCGCCCGTAAAGAAGAATGTTGGTCAACTCCACGAACAACGTGCCGGCAAAGTCCGCCCGCGCAACCTGCGACGGGATCTCTTCCAATCCGCTGACGACCGCCCATTCGTGATCCAGCACTGCCAGCAGAGTTGAGGGCGAACACTTGTCGAAGGTTTTGTTGGCAGGGCCGAACACCAGCAGCCGGATGGCATCATTCGGCTTGAGCGCCGCCCGCATGGCGCTTCGAAGCGGCTCGGGCGCCTCATCCACCGATTTCAGCTTGCTGGCAAACCTGTCCCAAAAGTCCTTTTTCATGCTTTGCCAGCCTCCTGTTTTGTCCTTTCTTCGGCGGATAGCTCACCATCCTCGTTCCACAGACAGCAAACCGCCTTTGCGCCAGCCATGTGGACCAGCGCACGGCGATACGCGTCCGTCTCATCCGCGTTTGGGAGGGTACGTCGCAGCGCTTCAATTTTCATTGCATAACTCTGCATGTCTTCGGCCATTTCCTCGAAGCGCCGGGCAGCGTGGCGCAGCAAAAACTGCCGGGTGTCTTCGCTGGATGAAGCGCCGAGGAGCAGGCCAAGATGCCGCAGGCACGCGCCTTGTGAACGCGCGTAAGCTTCGCAGTTTTGCGGCTCGCGCAAGGCGGCGGCGAACCATTGAACATACTTCTTCTCCGTCTCGCACAGCAGCCGGCAAACGCGGCAGTCGGCGGAACGGCGCACGAGGGCGGACGCATCTTTTGCGGCGGATGGCGAGGTTGCGGCCCGTGTCACAGCTTGCGAAAGCTGCTCCGCGAGTTTCGCCCATCCCACCGAAGCGCCCAACGGCGACGACAGCGCCGCCAGTTGCCACAGGTGCAACGGGCAAAAGCCCAATTCCGCAGCAAACGCTTTCTGCGCGTGCTCATCGGTGACGATGGCATGTTGCCATTGGGCGAAAAACTCAAAAACCGTTCGGACCAAATGTTCGCAAGCCGGGCAGCCGCGAGTTTGCAGGTCCGTTGGCAGATCGCTTTCCCTAGTCGGAACTGAGGGCGACTTTAGGAGCGCCGTTGGCACGATCGGTTCCTGTGGTGGAGCCGGTTGATTGACTGCGTCTTTGCCACGATGAGCGGCGTCAGCGATGTTGGGGTCGCTTGCCTCCATTCGCCGGCTTGTGGGCGCTTCCATATCAGATCGCAGCCGGAGGCGGCGCATCACACGCGCAACGGATGCCGGTGTAGAGCACATTGACAATCGCCGCGTCGTTGCCACGCCGGTGCGCGCAACGAAAGCGGATTTTCTTCCAACCTGCACATGTGCCGCCGCGCACCACGCGCATCTCGCCGCACGGCGGCGGACGCAAGTCGCCGGTCGCATAACGGCGGTAAACATCCCATTGATACCAATCCGCGCACCACTCGTCCACGTTGCCCGCCAATTGAAAGATGCCGTAAGGCGAACGGCCTTCGGGATAGGCGTCCACCGGCGCGGTGGTTTCGTATTTGCGAAGCTTGTCTCCGTCCCAGCGCAAAACATGGTCCTGCCACTCGTTGCCCCACGGATAGAGCCGTCCGTCCGTGCCGCGCGCCGCTTTTTCCCATTCGATTTCCGTCGGCACCCGCAATCCGGCCCAGCGGCAATACGCCTCCGCTCCGAACCACGAGACGTGGATGACCGGATGCCGCTCGAAGCCGGGCGTTACCCGATAAACTTCGCCATTGTTCGCGGGAACGCTGATTCGTTCCGGCGCGGGAATCCAACGTTTGAGTCGTTCGGGCTTTGGACGAGTCTCGGAAAGAAACGCCGCGAACTGCTCGTTGGTCACGGCATGGACACTGACGTAGTAATCCGGCACGAAAGCGCCAAACTGTGGCAACTCGTCCAGCAGCGTGAACTCATGACCGCCGATGTCCATAAGCCGCGCGGCTTCAATCTGCGCCGGCGTCGAACCCATGGTGAATTCGCCCGCAGGGATGAGCCGCATTACTGAACCGTCACGAGGGTTAATCCAGGACTCGGCGGGCGCGTCGTGTTCCGACTGCACTTGTGCTTCGCGCAGGTCGCAGCCGGTTCTGAAATTGTTCCAAATCATGGACGAGTTGTTTCAGTTCGTGGGCCGTGAATTTTCGCCAGCGCCTCGGTCAACAGCGCCATCGCCTGTTCCAGTTGCGGCTGGCTGGATTGGCCCTGGGCCAGCATTTGTTCCAGAGTCGCCAGTTCATTCAGCGCATATTGCTCGGCCTGGCGTCGCAACTCCTGAACGCCGGCACTGACTCGCGTTTGCCAGTCCGCCGCAAGGCGCGACAGGTTTTTTTCCACTTCCCATCGCGCTTTGCGCAGCAACACGCGCTCGATGGCCTTGCGAAACAGCGCCAGCGGAATGAGCCAGCCAATCGTGATGAACGCCGCATCGAAGGCATGGGACACATTAACCGGCGGGGCGGACGGCTCGCGCACTTCCAGTGCGAACTCGCGCCGCGTCAGGGTCACGCCGAGCGCGGTCTTGACGTGTTCGGCCAGCCGGTCCTGAAAGCCGCCCAACGCGCGCGTCAGCCGTTCGCGCGCCTTTTGCAGCGGCTCGCAAAACATCCCGCGCTGCGCCTGCGAAATCTCACGCAATTCGTGGCCGAGAAAATCGTTCAACCAGGCGCGCCAGGCTTCCACCAGCGGCGGCAACCGTAGCCGCCATTGTCGCAGTTGCGTTTCCAAATCAGTGGTGACCTTGGCTTGCAGCTTTCGCTGAATCGGCTGCAGGCGTTGCATGGATTGTTCCAGCGCCTGCCCGGCCACGTCGTGCGCCAGCAAGTACAGTTCTTCGCGGAGCGCGTCGAATTGCCCGCGCTCTTCCAACAACCGGTCGTGCAGCGCCTGCCGCGAAGCGTCTGCCTGGGTTGCCGCCGCCAGCGCGACGCGCAAGTAGTCGAGAGCCTGGCTGATCAACGAGACAAGTTTGTGCCGCAGGATTTGCTCCGCCGCCACGCCGCGATCCTGGCGAAGCGGTTCGAGGAGACCTTCCACCAGGGTCGTTTTCAACTCCGGTAACTCGGGTTTGATGGAGTAGAAGAACACTGGCAGGCCATCATTGCCCCGGCGTTCGGCCAGTTGGCGACGAAGGAAATCCCGAACTTCAGCTCGCTGCGACTCCGTCAGCAAATCGGCCTTCGTCAGCAAAAGCGCAATCTTGGGCGTATGCCGGCGCAATTCATCAAGCAAGTTCAGGTCGCGCTCGGAGAGCGGCGCGTCGGCGCTCACGGCCACAAGGGCCGCGCCAACGTTGGGCAGCCAATGAAGCGTGGCCTCGGTGTTATGCACGAAAGCGCTGCCCAGGCCCGGCGTGTCCACGAATTCCAGCGGCGCGAAGGATTGGAGCGCGGGCAACTCCACTACCACGCCCGCCACTTGCCTGGCGTTGCGCGGATTTTCATTCTCG
This sequence comes from uncultured Verrucomicrobiae bacterium, assembly GCA_963825315.1. Classification (GTDB taxonomy): domain Bacteria; phylum Verrucomicrobiota; class Verrucomicrobiia; order Limisphaerales; family Palsa-1400; genus DASRLE01. Next base: position 870,575 of record CAWGST010000001.1, read on the forward strand.
CCCACGTAAAGGCCGATGTCGTCCAGCGGAATTGATTTCGCCGTGCCATCAAGAAATCGCACCACGGCCCTCTCGACAGGCCCGTGGCACAGGCGCGTGACAATAGCAGTCAACGGCAGCACGCCAATGGGCAGCACGGCCCGCCCCGCGAGGTGATTCAGGAACGAGCTTTTGCCGGCCTTGAATCGGCCGAACACCGCCACGTCAATCCGTTCCGGCGCGCCAAGCTGCTGCTGGCACGCGGCGATTTGCGGTTGCAGGTTCACCAAGTGAAACCGGTCAACCAGATCCGCGACGTGATCAAGAATTCCGTTGACTTGAATCATAATCTTTCATTCGGAATGTTGGGTCAGATCCTTCACGCGATTGACCGAATGGCAAATGTCCGCCGGTGCGCAATACCTCAGCCAGAACTTTCACGATGTGCGGCGCAAGTCGCGTGCCGCGATACGCCCGCATGGTTTGCGCCACGTCGTAGCTGGCGCAGTGGTGGGTAACCTGGCCATCTTCCCAAATTGCGTAGGCCGCGCGCGGGTCGCCGCCTTTCGGTTGGCCCACGCTGCCGGGGTTCACGACGAGAGTCTTGCGGACCCGCATTTTCATCGGCACATGCGTATGGCCGACGAAGAGAAAGTCGGGGTAATTGACACCATTCAACTCCGACTCCCACACCGTGATTGGACTTTCCTCAGTCAGGTATTGGTAAAGCGGATCGGAGGGCGCCGCATGACAAGCAACGCAGACGGCCGCATCCAGTTGAAACCGTTGCAGCGGCTGCAACCCCGCCAGGAATGTTTTCATCTTGGGAGTCAGGGCCTGCTTGCTGACTTCCTGAGTGGCCGCCGCCAATACTAGATAAGGTGGGGAGCAATGAGGGTCTTCATCCAAGCCAACGGCGTGGTCGTGGTTGCCTTGGATCAACCAATCCGAAGTCAGCGTCTTCATCGCCCACGCCACGCATTCGGCGGGCTGCGGGCCGTAGTTGACGAGATCGCCGAGGCACAAAATCTGGTCAACGTCCGGTTCGGCGGCCAACACTGCTTGCAGTGCGGGCCAGTTGCCGTGAATGTCAGATATGAGCAGGATTTTCATGACTCGCTACCATGCCACATTTCTTTGCCCGGTAGGAGTCATCAGCACGAGGCGATTTCCTCCGAAAGCGTTCGGAGGAGGCAGATTCCATTGCCATCTGTAAACTAACATTGGCCAACTGATTGTCAAGCCCTTCTCCTTACCGCAGATGAGCATAGCAGCATGGCAGGCGATACTGCGGAGAGCCTGCTAATCTGCTGTCGTTCCTTCTGCAAGGTAATTCGTGATGCGGGCCAACTCCGCGTTCAATTCCACAACGATCCGGTCCATCGTTCGCGCATCTTCCTCCGAAAGCTGGCCGTAGCCGCGCATGTGTTCGGAGTCGATTTCAGCAATGGCGTTGCCGGCAAAGTTTATATGACTGCGCGCCGCCCAAGTCGCACCGGAAATCGGCTGTTTCCGGGGCATCATCAGTTCGTCCAGAATCCGTCGCATCGCCTCGCGCACACGAACAACGTAATCGTGCATGACCTTGCGCTGAATGGGTGTGGTATCCTGCGAATACTCCTGAAACGGCGAGGCCGAACCGGCGGAGGCCATGAGACGTTCCGCCTCGGAAAGCAGATTGTCCACGTATTGAAACGTGGCGAGCAAATGGCGTTGGTGGTTGTCGTTCATCACGATCCATCAGTAACTGATGCCGTCGGGAAAATCTCATGGATGCGGCGATCAAGGTCCAGACGATGAAGGGCGTGAGGATTAGTCAAGTCGTAAGAATGCGCGGCCAGTTCTTCAAATAGTTCACGAAGAACAAGAGGACTGCCATTCGACCGTTGATGCAGCCACTCGACGATGTTTATTGCCCCGGCTGGAATCAGCCCTGACTCAATCATGGCACGGGCAAGCGTTCGTGTCTCTGCCGGAAGAAATGGATGGAGTTCGACTTTATCAAACTGAACGAGCAAGGTCCAAAAATGTCCAACGTCCCACGGGTGTTCCGAGCGCGCGCAAATCCACATGGGAACGTTCTGCATAACGCATTCGAGAAAGGAACTGAGCTTCGGTGTCACCCAACTCAAGCCATCGAAGACAATCGTGCGCCCGGTTTCGGCCAAAGCCTCGCGCAATCGGCGTTTGCGCTGGATGAGTTTCAGTCCGTCCGCCCCCAAACCAAGCGCCTCCTCGAGGCTGTCGCAAATTGAACCCAAATGCTCCGACTGCGGGCACATCACCACATCGAGCTTTTCTTTCAGATGATTTGCCAGCGTGGTCTTGCCGACCCCGGCGGGGCCAAGAATAAGCGCGTGCTTGCGCTCCGCGTGCAGCCGCTGAAGCTGCGCCGATTCCTTTCTCCGACCGACGAAAGGAAGCGCAAGGCTCATTGTTTGACGATTAACACGCTGCAATGGGCATGATCGCTGATCCGATCTGCCGTATCGCCCAATAGACGCCCCCATAGTTCCGAGTGGTCGCTGTGGCCGACCACCACCAGGTCGTAGTGTCCCTCGTCGGCAAACTTCACGATGGTCTTGGCCGGATGTCCACGGCGGATTTCGCATTTGATCTGGATGCCGTGTTGCGCAGCGGCTTCCGCCACTTCTTTTTGCCGCTCCTTGAAGTATTCATCCGCCGCTTCAGCTTCTTCCTCGTATTCGCCCGGCAAATCCGAGTGGCGCGGGAGGGGTTCGCGCACCCAGACGGCGTTGATTTCCGCGCCGGTTTGTTTGGCCATGACGGCGGCGCGTTGCAGCGCGGCTTTGCCTCCTTTTGAGCCGTCGTATCCCACAAGGATTTTCTTAAACATAATTCATCCTTTCGTTGAAACAAGTTGAACCCCGGGCTTGCCATTGACCTTGCGCAGATAGAGCCGCCCCCACGCCTGCATCGTCCGCCGGGATGGCTCGAAGAATTTCTGCGCGATGAGTGTCGGCACGAAGGCGCTCAGAATGACGACCGTGACCAGAATCGAATACTGTTTCTGGTTAATGATCTTGTTTTGCAGCCCGAACAGCGCCGAAATCGTGCCGAAGGTCAGCCCGGTGGACATGAGCAATGTGGTGTAATTGGCCTCGCGCGAGCGCATGAAGAACAGGCGCGACAACGGCAGCACCCCGACGAACTTGGTGGCCATTTTCAGCGCCAGCAGCGCCACGATGACCCCCAGCGCAGTCCACAGTGCCGGCAGCGACACAAACGAGCCGGCGCGGATGAAGTAGAACGGCGTGAACATCGCGAAGGCGATACTGCGCATCCGATGCACCAGCGTTTTGTCGCGCAGGAATACGCCTGCCACAACCAAGCCGATCAGATAGGCTGGCAGGACGGCCTCGCTTTTGGCAGTGGACGCAAGACCGCCCAGGAAGAACAGGACGAAGAAAATGAATTTAATTTCAGGCTCACTCACCCGCGTCGCTCCCATGCGCACGACGATGAATTCGGTCCACTTGGGCATGAGCCAAAGCATCAATCCGGTAACGATGATAAACACCAGCAGCCAGAGGTTGAAGTTGGCGAAAATGAGACCGAGCGCCAGCACCGTGCCAAGGTCGTTGATAAAACATGCCGCCAGAATCATTTTGCCAAGCGCGGTTTCGCTTTGCCGCGTCTCGATCATCACAGCATAGACCACCGCCACCGAAGTCGTGGACAGCGCGATGCCGGCGATCTGGGCCTGATGAATCGGCCAGCCGAGAACGAATTGCGTGAAGAGCCAAACGCCGGCAAACGGCAGCAGAAACGCGGCAATGCCGATGGACATGCTCGCCCGGAAGTTGGCACGCAGCGAGACCGGATCAATCTCGGCTCCGGCCAGAAACGTCAGCACACCGCTGCCCAGCATGGCGAGGAAGTTCGTCCAGTCAGTGGAACGCAGGATTTGGTGGCCATCGCCAAAGTGGAGGTTGCCTGCGGCAACGCCGACGACAATTTCGATCAGCGCCACAGAAATGCCGATGCGAATGGAAACGAGACTCGCAACCAACGCCAGTCCCATCCAAATCGCCGCGATGAACCAGATGTTGTCCATTCAAGTTCTTTCAAATCTCCGGGAATGATTGGCCGGGGCGATTGGCAATGACGCCGGAAATCCAGAAACGCGGGATTTCTCCCACTGCGCTGACCACGGCGGCCAAAATATAATGAGCATAAAAAATCCCACCGACACGCATTGTTCGGTAGGAGTTATCAGCTCTGAAAAGCCAGGCACTTTCCTCGCCACAGGCGAGCGGGCAAACTCCATTGCCAATATTGCTATCGCACAAAGGGGGTTGGCATTGCAAGCCCTTTATATGAATGAAGAAGGAAGAAGTGAGCAGGGGCGCCGGCTTGGGCTGCGGGGATCCGCCTTCGTCCCGCCGGCGGCGGGACCATGGCGAGACAAGATGGCGGGAGTGGCGGGGCTCGAACCCGTAACCTCTGCCGTGACAGGGCAGCGCTCTAACCAATTGAGCTACACCCCCGCATGGGGGAATAAAAAAATAGTGAAACTTTCCCAGTTCGTCAATGTTCAACCTTTGAAAAAAAGGCGATTCGGGCAGCAGACGCCAAGGAGGTGGGGGTGGGGAACCCCGCTGAAGAAACGTACCGCTACCCGAATCAAATCCTAAATCCTATCTCATTGTAAAGAATTGGCCGGAGAAGTCAACGCTTAAAACAAAGCTCAAAACAGCCGGGGGGGGCGTCAGGCCGATTGAGGCAAAACGACCGTTCGTCCTCACCAAACCTGCACGGAGTCCGCGGCGAAGATGTTCTCCAGCAACTGTTTATAATCCGGCTGCGGCTGGGTCAGATCTGCCACAACGGTCTTGCTTTCTCCGCCGCTTTGCTGGCGGGTGATGATTTCCTGCGCGAGCGCATCATCGGGCCGGGTGAGAATGTGCAGCAATAATCGCATGCCTAAAAACGAATGACGTATGTTTGTGCCGCCGCCAGTTCGGCCAGTTGCCCGTCGGAAATCTCCTTAAACGGCACGGCCGCCTGCCCCAGTTCCCGCAAGGCCGCGGCATTCTTTTGCACGTATATGGGTTGGCTGGATTCCGCCAGAATCGGCCAATGCCGCGCGTAGCCCTCTTCCTCCATCAACCCGCCGCACGATTCGCCCAACGCCAGGACCGCGACGTCTCGCAGATACACCGCAATGTCCGCCCTTTTCCAAGCCCCCACACCCGCGGCGATGCGCACCGCTTCCGCCGGACGCGGACTGGTCCGGGGATCGCCTGTGACAATAAAGAGCAGCCGGGGCTTCATCGCATCAATTGAAGCTGACAAACCGGTCGGTGGCGGCGATTAAGTCGCTGACGACGGCCAATCCGGCAAAAGCGGCCTTGTCGTTGACAGGCAGGCCGCGGCGTTGCGCGCCGTAGGCACAGGCATAAAGCTTGAGTCCGCGGACGGCCAGGGATTGCAGTTGCGGCTGGTTGATACCGTGGACGGCGTCATCAATGCAGTAAAGGTAAACGTCCACGCCCTCGTTCATCGCCGCTTCCGCCAGGCAAAGGCCATGTTTGAAGCCGGGCTGATCGGGATGGGCGGAAAGCAGCACGCCGAGTTTTTTGCCGCGCAACGACACGAGGGGCAGGGTAGGCCAACGGCGCCGGGGTGTCAAATTTCTCGAGTCGTTTTGCTTTACGCCGCGTCTTCCCTGCCCTAAACTCGGCCCATGGTGTTGCTGGAATCGAACAAGCTCTTTTGTGATCTTGGGCCGGCCGATCTGGAGAGGCTGCGCGGAGTGACCCGCGAACTGACCTTCGCCGCCAATCAAATTATCTTCAAAGAAGGGGACGCCGGGAATGGGGTTTATTTCGTCAAGGAAGGGCTGGTGCAGATTCAGGCGGTGGTGGGCCAGGGTGATTTGAAGGTGCTCAGCCGCATCCCGCCGGGCGAACTCTTTGGTGAAATGGCGGTGCTGGACAACCAGCCCCGGTCCGCCAGCGCCATGGCGGAAGAACCCACCACGGTCTATTTCATTGGTCGGACCGAGTTGGATGAGCTTCTGGATCGCACGCCCCGGCTTGCCGGCGTGCTGGTGCGCGAAGTCAGCCGGCGCTTGCGCCAGTTCACCCGCCAATACGTCCGCGAAGTGCTCGAGGCCGAGCGCCTTGCCCTGGTCGGCCGCTTTGCCAGTTCCATCGTCCATGATCTCAAGAATCCCCTCAATATCATCGGCATCTCGTCCGACATGGCCGCCATGCCGACGGCGACGCCGGAGTCGCGCCAGGCTTCGACGGTCCGCATTCGCAAACAAGTCGAGCGCATCAGCAACATGGTCAACGAATTGCTCGAGTTTACCCAAGGCTCCCATACCAACGTTGTCATGGCTTTGATCGATTACAAAACGTTCGTCGAACAACTCATCGAGGAAATCCGGCCTGAAGTCGCCATGAAATCGGTCGCCATCGAGTTTTTGAATCCGCCGCCCTCCGTGCCGTTGCGCATTGATCCGCAGCGCCTCTCGCGCGTCTTTCACAATTTAATCGGCAACGCGGCCGATGCCATGACAACGGGCGGCAAGGTCAAATTGAGCTTCAGCCAAAACGACAAGGAAGTCATCACCGAGTTGCAGGACACCGGCAAGGGCATTGCGCCGGAAATACTCGACCGCCTTTTCCAGGCCTTTGCCACCTATGGCAAAGCCAACGGGACCGGCCTCGGACTTTCCATTTGCAAAAAAATCGTGCAGGACCATCACGGCAAGATTTACGCGCGGAACGCAGCGGGCGGCGGCGCTCTTTTTGGATTCTCACTGCCCATCCCTGCTGATTAAGGCGGTTGCGGAATTCCAATGAACCGCATTCGATTGTTGCCGGAGCAAGTGGCCAACCAAATCGCCGCCGGGGAAGTGGTCGAACGGCCCGCCAGTGTCGTCAAGGAATTGGTTGAAAATTCTCTGGATGCCGATGCCACCCGCCTGACCATCGAAATCCAGGCTGGCGGACGCAGCCTGATTCGCGTCACGGACGACGGCCTGGGCATGAGCCGCGACGATGCGTTGCTTTGCCTGGAACGCCACGCCACCAGCAAAATCCTTCGCGCCGAAGATTTGAGTTCCATCGCCACCCTCGGTTTTCGCGGCGAAGCTCTGCCCAGCATCGCCAGCGTCAGCCGCTTCACCCTGACCACCCGCGAGCGCGACGCCGACACTCCCGAAGGCACACAAGTCCTCATCAACGGCGGAAAAATCCTCGCCGTCAAAGCCTGCGGCAGCGCGCCTGGCGCCACGGTCGAAGTCCGCCAGCTTTTTTTCAATTTGCCCGCCCGCCGCAAATTCCTGCGCAGCGAAGAAACGGAGTCGGCCCACATCCAGCATTACCTCACCCTGGCCGCGCTGGCTTTTCCCGCCGTCGCTTTTGAATTTCTCAAAGACTCCCGCCTCGTCTGGCAATTGCCCGCCGTCAAAACCGCGGACAAATGGCTGGCCGCCCGCGAGCGCCTTCGTTCCCTCCAGGGCGGCGGCGAGAAACTGTTGGCCGTCGATTTTTCCGCCCAATTTCCCCCTGTTGTTGACGACCCCGAATCGGAAACTTCCGCCGCGCCGGCGCATTTCTCCGTTTGGGGTCTGATCGGCGCGCCGGGTGTTTCCAGATCGACGCGGCAGGACCAGCACATTTTCGTCAACCGGCGTCCCGTGGAAAATCGCGGGATTAATTTTGCCCTGCTCGAAGGCTATCATACCGCGCTGATGAAAGGGCGCTATCCCGTCTGCTGCCTCTTTATAGAAGTGGATGCCGCCGAGGTGGACGTGAACATTCACCCCGCGAAACGCGAGGTGAAATTCCATCGCGAAAAGGCCGTGCGCCAATGGGTCGCCCAGGCCGTGCGCGACACCCTGCTCAAATTCCATGCGCCCGTCCCCGGCGCCAGGCCCGGCGCGATCGCGCCGTCCAAACCCGCCCAGCCTCCACTGAGCCTCCAACCACTTCCCGCGCCCGCGCCGCAGCCCCAGCCCAGGGAGTTCCCGAATTGGCCGGTCTCACCGATCCCGGCTGCGCCGCCTCCGCAAAAATTCTCCCAACCTGCGAGCCAGTTCCCCGCGCCGGCCCCGGCCTCCGATCAACCCGCCCCGTCCCATCCATCGGCCCTGCTCCAAGTTCCCCTGCGCCTGGTTGGGGTCATTGGCAGGCTCTATGTCGTGCTCGAGTCCGACCGCGGCTTGGTGCTCCTGGACCAACATGCCGCGCACGAGCGGATTCTTTTTGAACAAATGATGCGCCGGCTCGAAGGCAACGGCTCCTCACCCTCCCAACGTTTGCTGCTGCCCGAAACCATCGAGCTTTCCGCCCGCGACGCCCAATTTCTCCGCGAACAACTTCCCACGCTGACCCGCCTTGGCGTCGGCCTAAGCGAATTTGGCGAACGCACGTTTCTGCTGGACGCGCTGCCTCCCTTTGTCAAAGTCAGCCAGCCGCGCCGCTTCATTTTGGAACTGGCCGACGAACTCAAAGCCGCCGGGCAAACCGTCAACGCCCTGCGTTTGGGCGAGTCAACCATTGCCAAGACCGTTTGCCGCCATGCCGTCAAAGCCAACGATCCCCTGGCCGGACCGGAACTGGAGAATTTGATTGAAGACCTGCGTCATTGCGTCATGCCCTACACCTGTCCGCACGGCCGCCCGACGCTGATCGAAATGAACTTCCGCGAACTGGAAAAGAAATTCGGCCGCGCGCAATGACAGCCCGCCACTCCCGGAATGACCAATGTCCAAGCACGAATGACCAATCAAGGGAAAATGTCCAATGACGAAATCCTAATGACCAATCATTTTTGATTTTCTCAAGAAAATCCGCCCCGAAAAAACCGTGAAAATTTCCGCATTTTGCAAAGTCACAACTTGTTGTCGGCAAGATGTTTACAAAAGAAGGCTGAAACTAGTATTTACAAAAACGCCGAAATTGGGAAAGCATCCGCCGTCGCGGCAGCCATGGCGGACAGGGAAAGCAGAAATGTCTTTGAAGAATTTGACCGCGGATGGCATGGATTTCACGGATGCCCGGAAGGATTATGGCAAACTTGCAAGGAAAATTTGGCAGCAGGGCTGTTGACATTTCCATATTTGTGATACATTGTGTATCACGATGAAAACAGCGACCATCCGTGATCTGCGAAATGATTTCGTGCGCCTCTCCAAGTGGCTGGAGAAAGGGGAAACCGTTCAACTCTTGAAACGCGGCAAGCCCTTTGCCCGGGTCGTGCCGGAGCCAAAGCCCGGGATTTTCCTGGGTTGCATGGCTGGCACGGCCAAAGTGCCTGCCGACATGGACGAGCCGGTGGGCATCGAGTGGGAAGCCATGAAATGAAGTATCTGCTCGATACTTCCGTGTGGTTTCGCGGCGCCTCCGAGCCGGAGACGGTGCCGGAGGATTTGCGGCAGATTCTTGGCCTGCGTGACGCCCAGCTCGGCCTGTCCGCCATCAGCCTTTGGGAAGTGGGCAAGAAAAATCAAATCGGCAAACTGCCGCTGAAAAAGGAACTGGGCGCCTGGTTGAAGGAGGCCGTGGCCGCGCGCATTATCCTGCTGCCTTTGACGCCGGAAATTGTCGCCGATGCGATGAACCTGCCGGATTTTCCCAACCGCGATCCGGCCGACGAACTGATTGTGGCCACCGCCCGCGTCCACCGGTTGACGCTGTTGACCACCGACACGCAACTCAAAGGTTATGGCCACGCGCAAATTCGCCACTTCACCCCGGTTTTGGAAAAGGGCGGAATTTGAAGAGGCATCCCGGCGTCCAAGTGCGCAGGGCAAACGCATCCAACCAGCCCCGAAAGCTTTCGGGGCACCTCTTCAAACGGCTTTGGAAGGTTTCTTGCGCGGTGGGGTTGCGGTCTTGATTTTTTGAGCGGCTCTTTCCAAGACATAGATGGATTGCAGAAGGTTCTCCACAATGTCCATTACTTGGTGAACTTGCGCTGCTTCAAACTTGTGACCGCGATGGGCCGTCGCGCTGCCAGCGTCAAGGGCGGCACTGAGAACCTCGCGGTTGCGTTTGCTGATGAAGCCTTTGGACTCCAACGCCTTCAGTTTCTCAACGAATGTTCCAACATCTCCAACTTTGTCGAGTATGGCCATGTCCACGAGGGTTCTCGCGCCCATGACCGCCAATCGCAGTCCTTCAGAATACAGCGCATCGTAGATTTCTTTGAGAAGGAACTGCGCGGGCTGTGGGAGATGCCACGCCCACACGGGTCTGTGGCGGGCGGACGAAGGCGGAAAATACCTAATCACTTTTGCTTCACCCCACAACCTTTCGCACGTTGACGTGCATCTCATCGTGACGCATTCACATCCGCAGCATTGAAGGAGCTCGTAAACATTTTCTGAGCAGTCTGGAGGGAACTGCGAGCTGAAAAATTAAATCACGAAGCTTCGCCATTGCATCGGGTGTTTCCGCCAGCGTCTCGAAATGTTGAAATAATTGCGCACAGTTCATGGGCGGGCCTTGGCGGCGGGCCGGCTGCGCGCCTGCGCACGGACACGGTAAAGCCGCTCGGTGAAACCGCCTTCTTCCACAAAGGCTTTTCCCTGAACGGCTATCTGCCGGTCCAGAAAATAGCAGGCCAGGTTTAGGAGAGAGAGTGCGGCATTGGCCACCAGTTGGGCGGAAGACACGGACTGGCACGGACTCTCAAGGACTGGCACGGACACGGGCGCGGACGGTTTTGCAGTTTTTCCACTTGCTTGTCTGTCGGTGTCCGTCCGTGTCTGTCCACTGCGTTCGTCTTTTACCCAAGCCCTCACCTGTTCCAATGAGGCGCAGCGCCTCGCCTTGAAGCGCTTGAGTGCCGGGTGCTCCGGCGGCCACTGCTCCAGCCCGCGCTGCCGCAAAGAGTCCTCATAGTCCAAGCGCAGTTCCTCCAGGCTGGCGCGGGCTACGTTGGTGAGCTTGAGTTCGGTTTTCTTGGAGGCGCCGCTGGCCTGGCTGCCTTCGGCGATATTTTGCACGCCGCTCCGCGCGGCCTGCACCATCTGGTCATGAGTGCGGCTGCGCTTCTCAATGTAGCGGTCACAGAAACGCACGGTCACGTCATAGGCCAGTTGCGCCACCTGAAAACTCTTCAATTTCCGGTAGCCGCCATGCAGGGGAATGAGCGTCTCGTCACTCATCGGGTGAGCGCTGTCTCCAGGCATGATGAACTTCGTGCAGATGTCGCGCTCGCTCAATTCCTTTTTTGCGGGGTCAGCCATGCCAGTTGGAAATGGTAAAGCGCAGGTGTTTATAAGCAATCGCAAAACGTTGCCCGGCGGCACTTTGGCGAAAAGACCGCGTTGGGGCTATGCGGCTCTATGCTGTAGCCGCTCTTTCAAGCAAGATCCCTGTTGCCGGTTGTCAAAGTGCCCGGCGACTGAGACTTGGCGATTGCGGCCTTGACATGCGCACGGGTTCATCTTAAGGTGACCTTGATATGAATACGCTGATCAATGCCAAGGAACTCCGCGCTTCGCTGCCCGCCATAGTCGGGAAGGTGCGGCGCGGCGCGCGCTTCACGGTGCTTTATCGAAGCCGGCCCGCCTTCCAGGTTGTGCCGGTGGACGCCAGCCCCGAGACAGCGGGTGATCTGGCAGGCGATTCGTTGTATCACGCCAAACCGATTGGCCGCTCCACTGACGGTCGTTCAGCCGCCGACCACGATTGGCTGCTTTACCGGAAATGAAGGGGCTTTTTGTGGACACAGCCGGCTGGGTTGCCTGCGCCGATGCCGCCGACGCGGCGCACAAGCAAGCCGCCGCCGCCCGGGATCACTTGCTGGATCAAGGAGGACTGCTGGTCACCACCGATTACGTTGCGGATGAAACGCTGACTTTCCTCCGGCTTCGGCTCGGCCTTGACGCGACGGAAGCATGGTGGCGGCAGGTGGACGGCAGTTCGCGGTTGCGCTGGGAAATTGTGACCCCGACGCGGGCCGACAAGGCGCGCGACCTTTTCTTTCGTTATCGCGACAAAGAGTTTTCCTTTACGGACTGCGCCAGCTTTATCGTGATGCGCGAACTCAAACTGCGCGAGGCGTTGACCACCAACCACCATTTTGCCCAAGCCGGATTCACCCTGCTGCCTTAATGGGTCGAGATTCGACAGCAGAAAATGCTACTCGCTCTTGCCGGAGAAGAGCGCATGGCGGGCGCAGAAGGCGCGGCCGCTGCCCGATAGCAGCCAGCAGGATACCAGTATCAGAATGATGTTTTCGGCCAGCTTGCCGCATATAAAAACTTCGCCGGCGCCGCAACCGCAGTCAAATTTCACCGCGCAGAATGGAATGGCCCGGAGGGCTTGCAGGGCCAATGCGCGCCGCAATACAAGCCAGGTGAATGGAACCAGAACCGCCACCAATGTCAGGGCCGTTCCACGTACCGCGATGCCCAACAGCAATAGCATTCCGCAAAAGGCCTCGAACCAGGGCAGCCCGGCGGCAATCGAATTTAAAAGAAATGGAGTGTGAACCATTTCATACTGGCGCGCGAGTTTCAAAAACTCCTCCGGGTGCATGGCCTTTTTCAGTCCCATGTAAACGAAGAATGCGCCCAGCGCCCAGCGCGCCAATACGGCGGCCGCCTCGAAGGCCTTGCGCTTCCACATTGTTTGATCGGTTGTCATTTGGAACTGCAACCGGCTTTCTGCCGAAAGCCGCCACGATGCTTGACTGACATGGACGAACACGGACTTACACAGACGCGGCAATCGGCTTTCTGCCGAAAGCCGCCACGACGCTTCCACATGGCTTGATCGGCTGTCATTTGGAGCTGATTCCGCTGTTTCTTGCGCCGGTTTCGACCGGAAGACGGGCCGCCTCCCAGGCCGTGAATCCTCCGCCATAGACGAATAATTTCCGGTCGGGCACTCCGTCATCCTGCAGGAGGATCGCCGCGGTATCGCTGTCTTCACAATCGCCTCCGGTGCAATAAACCACCACCTCTTCGGCACCCTGGCAAATGGGCAGGACGGTCCCAAATTCTTTTTCGGGATGATACGGGTCCAATTCATACGCCCCGGGGATATGGCCTTCCTGGTAATCATCCTGGTTCCGGGCATCGACGAAGATAACGCGGCCATCCTGGCGGCGCGGATCGCGAAAAAGGATTTCGACCTGGTTTAGCTTCAACTCTTGCAGGCCTTTCCCGCGCAGCCGTTCGGAAAGCTGCGCGGCTGCGGAGGGTTCATTGGTTTCCGGGGGACCCGGCAAGGCTTGAACCGGGGTTGGCGCGACAGGAACTTGATTGGTCCCGCCGGGAAAATAGTTTCGGGACAGCGCCAGACCGCGCGGGGAAAGTTGATTGGCGGCCAGGCCGATGCCCAACCCAACGATGACCACGATTACGGCCTCAATAACAATCGTTCTGATTTCGGACTTCAAGCTCGGCACGGTCCCGGCCTTTGTGCATCAGGGATGGCCGGTGGCTGGAAGAGGCGGCGGGTTCTGGCTCATCGGCTTGGGATGCGCCAGCGGCGGGGACATGCCCGGTCGGAGCTGAGCCTGCCTGATCGGCACGACGATGACCGGGCGCTCCGCATTATTCGATTTGACGCTCAACTGCGCCTGCTGGCCCGGGGCAAGCCGGAATCCGGGGGGAAAACCGCGGCAAGCTGGAAAACGCGCCCCGGGGCGGTCTCCTTGATTTCGACGCTGACCCTCTTGTCAGAAACCTCCGGGTCGGACAAGGCGAGCGCCTTGCTCCCATTGGCGGTAATGGTGACGCGGTTTGTGGTCGAGCGATCCAGTTGCGGCGGCAGGACAATTTGGGAAGGCGCCACGCCCACCGCCGGCTGCACCATGGCCATGGCTGTGATGTTAATCACCGGCATGTTGGTCAAAGAAGTCTTGACGGAAATTGTTCCCGAGGTGTTTCCGGGCGGGAGAGGCGGCAAGGCGGTAATGGTCAACTCAAACTCTTTGCCTGGTGTGACGGTTTTCAGTTCGGCCTTAAACGAGCCGTTGGCGCTGGTCGGATTGGACAGGGTAACCGGCTCATCGGACTGACTGGTGATATGAACAACGCTCGTCGAATTTGAGGGCGCATCGGGGATGACATTGATGTAGGCGAACTGCGGGTTGACTTCGATCGCCCGCCACACCGTGCCTCGCAGCATAACGGTTTGGTTGGGCGCGAGCTTGTCGTTGGAAGCCACCGTAATGGGTTTGGTCACGTCGCCGCGAAAACTGCCGCTGTCGAATTGGATGGGAATCTCCCCCGTCTTGCCCGGCTCAATTTGATGGGCCCAGTTTCCCGCCGTTGTGCAATGGCAACCCGGGGTCACCCTGGAAATTTCCAGGGTTTGATCTCCTGCATTGCTGGCAATGAAAACGTATTTCACCAGCGTGCCCGCGAGGACCCTGCCAAAATGGTATTCGTTGGTGAGGAACGTCAACCTCGGCCCCAACGCGTTCGTGGCGGCGGAAGGCGCAGGCTGACCGGACAATTGCGCCGGCGCTGCCATCAGGCCCGCGCAGATTAGAGCGGCATAAATCGGTGGGAATTTCATATTTCTCAGTCTGTTACAATTTCCTTCCAAGGAAACGGAGAAAGCGGGGAAAGTCAAGCAAGAAGATGCCCGCCGCAAACCCGCCGCCCCCTCCGTTTATCGGACCGGAACTCAGAAGGAACACGAGCCGGTGCCGCTCCAGGAACCGGTGCAGTTCGATCCACCGCCGCCAGTGCCCCCTCCCACACAATAGGGCTTGGTATTCTCAGGGCACCCGGCATTGTCGCTCGAATTGTAATACTGGCCGTTCGGGCAGGAAGTTTTATGGCAGGCTTTGGGGGAGATGGAGCCGCACGCAGGCTGGCTATTATTATAGCAAGCGGCGCCCCATTGCCAATTGCAGGTGAATCCCGCCGTATCGCAGCTAAAGACGCCAGTCCAACAGACTGATTGACAGTTTGCGAAATCCGCCTGCCACGGGATCGCGCAACCATTCAGGAAGATTTGGTCGTCCCCGGCGCAAGGCAGCGTGGTGTTCCATTGTGTTCCGTCGAACCAGTTGGTCCCGACGGTGCAGGTTGGACTGAAATTGATTTGTCCATTCGGGATGGGGAACGTGTAGGACTTCCCATCCGTGCAGGTCAGCGTCACCGAGGCGTTCTGGCAGAAAACGGTAACTTTCTTGCCGGGAGTGCCGCTGATGTGGGCATTGCACCAAAGCCAGCCGCTCCCAGGGTTCTGCGAATTGAAGTTTCCACAGATTGTATTCGTGACGCATTTGGTCGTGATTATGGCCGTCGTGGTCGCCTGGTTGCTGACGGCTGCGCCGGATGGAGGTGTGCCGATGGCCCATGCCGTATTGGTCAGGCATCCATTGGTCTGCGTCACCACATAATTGGAGCTAAACACGTAGCCTTGTCCCGGCGGCACGGATGATTGTGTGAAGATGATGCCTCCCAAGAGCGGATCATTCACCTTCAGGTTCAGGCAGGTGTTGCCGGTATTCGTCACCGCGAAGCAATAAGTGGCGGTTTTTCCATGCGAAATGGAGCAGGGACCGGTCTTGGTTATCTTAACCGCCGGCGTGGAGCCGGTGTAGCCGAAGTTCACGCCAGTCAGGGTCTGGCAACCGCTTAAGGTCACGGTCTGGCTGTTCGAAGTCCCGCTCGGTATGGTTTGCGAATAACCGGACGGCGGCGTCACCTCAACCGTATAGGTTCCAGCCGGCACGTTGGCAAACGCGTAATTGCCATTGGCGCTGGTTGTGGTTGTTGCGACCGTGGTGTCGCCGGCGTTTTCGAGCGTCACCGTCACGTTGGCCAAGCCTTCATTATTTGCCAGATTGCTCTCGCCGCTGCAGGCCAGCACCACTGAGCCGGACACGCCGGACGAACTTCCTTGCTCGATGGTAATGGTCTGGCTGCAGGAGTTGCTATGGCCGCAGGCATCCACCGCCAGCCAGGTCCGGGTAATGATGTAATTGCCCTGGCAACCCTGGTTCGTCGTGACTGTATCGCCATAGGTCAGGGTCGGATTCGGACTGCAAGTGTCGGTCACTGTGGCGGTGCCCGTTTGCGACGGAGGAGGAATGTAAACCGGCGCAAGATGCTTGCAGCACCAACCGCTGACCTGGCCGCCTTCGAAACACTGATTCAGATTGCTGGCAAGGACGCACAGATTGCTGATGGTGCATCCCTGCGGAAGCGAGCCGCAGCCCAAGGCGGTGTTGCAAAGGCCCAGGATGCCGCGCACGGTCTGGCCGTTGCAGGGCGAGGTTGCATCAATCAAAACCGCGTCGCCGCAACGCCCAAAAAAGGCCGGCACGCCGTTGCTGCAATCGCCAAAATCACAATTGAGCTGCAAGGCCAGCACTTGCGAGCAGAACGAACCGGCGTTGCAACTGGTTGGATTGGTTGCGCTGCAATTGAAAACGCCCGGATTGCCGCTGAGGTTGAGGCAATTCCGCACCGCGGTTGGCGAGGTGAACGTCAGGCAGTAGCCGTTGCCGGGCAGGCCGATTTTCACGCAGCCATTGGCATAGACGGTGGCAAAGTAGTTGGTCAGAGTGTCGCCCGGGTTGTTTCCGGCGCAAGGCACCCATGTCTGATTGCTGCAAGAGTTGTTATTGTTCCATGTATTCCACCAATTCCCGGATTGGGTCGTCCAGCAACCGGACCAGTGGTTTCCCGTGCCCACATTGGTCCATTTATTCCACCAGTTGGTGCCTGGATTTGTTCCGTTGCAGAGTGTCCACCAATTGCTCCATGACGGCCAGCAATTGGTGGGAGGATTATTCTGGCACCAAGTCGCGTACCAATTGTTGCCGTAGCTGTTCCAGCCCGACTTCCAGTTCCAGTTCCAATTATTATTATTGAAACCGGTGTTATTGTAACCAATGCACGAAGTGTTCCAGTCCGACGGCGTGAAGGTGCAGCAGAGTTTGGAAACATTCGTGGAAATGACCACATTGGACGGGCAAGAGACGACCGGGCCTGTTCCGGCGTTCCAAGTGTAGATCAGGTTGGTTGTGGCCAGGTTGCCGCAACCATCCGTCGCCGTGATCGTGAAGGTCCGCGCTCCGGTGCAGCCATTAGTCGTGTCCTGATGTGACACCACGATGCCCGCCGACCCGCACTGGTCGCTGGCTTTGACTTCCGAGAACACGTTGGCATCGCCCGGCAGGTTGGTTGGACTGCAACCCAAATAGCTGTTGGCCGGCACTCCGCTGATCACCGGCGCGGCTGTATCCGCCGTCCAGGTGTTGGTCACATACGCCGTCGCGGTGTTGCCACAGGCATCGGTCGCACTGATCGTGAAGATTTGCGTCACGGCACAGCCATTCGTGCTGTTGACTCCGGTGACATACACGGTCGCAGTGCTGCAAGTGTCACTCGCCTTCACCAGATTGGATACGCTCAGGATCGAGGGCACGTTGGTCGGGTTGCAGCCAAAATTCGCGCCCGGCGGCACTCCGCTCAACACCGGCGGGGTCGTGTTCATCGTCCAGGTATTGGTCACATAGGCCGTTGCCGTGTTGCCACAAGCATTGGTCGCGATGATCGTGAAGATCTGCGTCACTCCGCAGCCATTCGTGCTGTTGACTCCGCCGTGACATGCACCGTCGCAGGGCTGCAAGTGTCACTCGCCGTTTACCGCCGCCTGCACACTGGCCACTGTCGGCACGTTGGTCGGGTTGCAGCCAAAATTCGTGCCCAGCGGAACTCCGCTCAAGACTGGCGCGTTCGTATTCGCCGTCCAGGTGTTGGTCACGTAGGCCGTGGCCGTGTCGCCGCAGGCGTCGCTGGCATTGATCGTAAAGACTCGCGTCACGGTGCAGCCGTTGCTGCTGTCTTGATGGCTCACACTGTTCGTCACCGCGCTGCATGTGTCGGCAAAGACCACGGCGTTGGAGACGCTCGCATCCGTCGGCAGGCTGGCCGGATTGCAGCCCAACGGGCCGCCAGAGGGCACGCTGCTGATGGCCAGAGTTGCCACCGTCCAGGTGTTGGTCACATAGGCCGTCGCCGTGTCGCCGCAGGTGTCGCTGGCGTTGATGGTAAAGATTCGCGTCCAGGCGCAGCCGTTGCTGCTGTCTTGATGGCTCACAGTGTTCGCCACCGCGCTGCAGGTGTCGGCAAAGACCACGGCGTTGGAGACGCTCGCATCCGTCGGCAGGCTGGCCGGATTGCAGCCCAACGGGCCGCCGGAGGGCACGCTGCTGATGGCCAGCGTCGCCACCGTCCAGGTGTTGGTCACATAGGCCGTCGCCGTGTCGCCGCAGGTGTCGCTGGCGTTGATGGTAAAGATTCGCGTCCAGGCGCAGCCGTTGCTGCTGTCTTGATGGCTCACAGTGTTCGCCACCGTGCTGCAGGTGTCGGCAAAGACCACGGCGTTGGAGACGCTCGCATCCGTCGGCAGGCTGGCCGGATTGCAGCCCAACGGGCCGCCGGAGGGCACGCTGCTGATGGCCAGCGTCGCCACCGTCCAGGTGTTGGTCACATAGGCCGTCGCCGTGTCGCCGCAGGTGTCGCTGGCGTTGATGGTAAAGATTCGCGTCCAGGCGCAGCCGTTGCTGCTGTCTTGATGGCTCACAGTGTTCGCCACCGTGCTGCAGGTGTCGGCAAAGACCACGGCGTTGGAGACGCTCGCATCCGTCGGCAGGCTGGCCGGATTGCAGCCCAACGGGCCGCCGGAGGGCACGCTGCTGATGGCCAGCGTCGCCACCGTCCAGGTGTTGGTCACATAGGCCGTCGCCGTGTCGCCGCAGGTGTCGCTGGCGTTGATGGTAAAGATTCGCGTCCAGGCGCAGCCGTTGCTGCTGTCTTGATGGCTCACAGTGTTCGCCACCGTGCTGCAGGTGTCGGCAAAGACCACGGCGTTGGAGACGCTCGCATCCGTCGGCAGGCTGGCCGGATTGCAGCCCAACGGGCCGCCAGAGGGCACGCTGCTGATGGCCAGAGTTGCCACCGTCCAGGTGTTGGTCACATAGGCCGTCGCCGTGTCGCCGCAGGTGTCGCTGGCGTTGATGGTAAAGATTCGCGTCCAGGCGCAGCCGTTGCTGCTGTCTTGATGGCTCACAGTGTTCGCCACCGTGCTGCAGGTGTCGGCAAAGACCACGGCGTTGGAGACGCTCGCATCCGTCGGCAGGCTGGCCGGGTTGCAGCCCAACGCGCCGCCAGAGGGCACGCTGCTGATGGCCAGAGTTGCCACCGTCCAGGTGTTGGTCACATAGGCCGTCGCCGTGTCGCCGCAGGTGTCGCTGGCGTTGATGGTAAAGATTCGCGTCCAGGCGCAGCCGTTGCTGCTGTCTTGATGGCTCACAGTGTTCGCCACCGTGCTGCAGGTGTCGGCAAAGACCACGGCGTTGGAGACGCTCGCATCCGTCGGCAGGCTGGCCGGATTGCAGCCCAACGGGCCGCCAGAGGGCACGCTGCTGATGGCCAGAGTTGCCACCGTCCAGGTGTTGGTCACGTAGGCCGTCGCCGTGTTGCTGCAAATATCCACTGCGTTGATGGTGAAGGTTTGCGTCACTATACAACCGTTGGTTGTGCTGGCTACAGTCGCAGTAACCGTCGGCGGGCTGCTGCTGGCGCAAAAATTACTTGCCGTCACGCCGGTCAGAACACTGTTCGTTGTCGGAATAATGGTCGGATTGCAGCCCAAATTGGTGCCAAGCGGAACATTCAGCGTCGGCAACACGTCGTCGAATTGAGTGATCACCTGCGTGCAACTGTTGGATTGGCCCGCACAGTCCGTCGCCCACCAGGTCCGCGTAATTGTGTTGAAGCAGACCGAATTCGGGTTGCTTTCGGTCTGGCTAAAGTTCACCGGAAGCGTGTTGCCGCAACTATCAGTTGCCGTCACTGTCGTGTTAGTCGCAAAAGGAATATCCTCCACGCACTGCACATTCGTGCTCGCCGGGCAGCCGCTCAATGTCGGCAGATTTGTCAAGATGGTTGCCGTATAGGTTACATTCGGTACTGTTACCACAGTTGTCCGTCCCGGTCACCGTGATAGTCGCCGGGCAGGTCTGCCCGTTGTCGCTCACCGTCAACGTCAGGTTCGTGCCGCCGCAAGTGGCCGTGCCGGTCGTCGCCGCCAAGGCTGCCGCATCCGCCGCCGCCAAATTCGTGTAGCAACTGCCGATGGCACCGATTTTCAGCGTCGGGCATTGGTTGGTAAATTCCAGCATCGTAAGTTGCACCGGGAAATCACCACCCGCGTCCTTTGCGGTGATGGCCAGGAGGACGGCGATGACGTTGCCACATTGAGGTTGCCAGGTCGCCGCATTGGTGAGAGCGGCCTGCGTCATTTGGTTCACATAGTTGGTGTTATATGCCGGAAAACTGCTCCCATAATACCCTTGAAAAAAGGAATTGGGCGGAAGTGGTCCGCCAACAATATTAAAAATTGCGGCTTGGATATCCCAATAGGACGCTCCAGGTAGTTTATGGTTAAGGATATAATTGAGTTGATTCCATTGCGCACTGGTTTCGTTGGTGTCTGATGATGGGTAGGTAAAATGGTAGGTGTAGCCGAGATCAGCCAGCTCAGTATCAAGGTTTGGGTCGCAACTTGAAAACATCAAAACGCTGTAGCCTTCCGGCCCGTTGACGATGCTGTTCGTAACATCGATGCACCACGCCAGGTAGGTGCCCGCCGGAACCGTCGAGTTCCCTGTTGTGACCGTATCCTTAAACAGTGCCAGGTTGAGGGGCGAGGTGTAACTTCTGTTTAACGCGTAGTAGGCTTCAATTGTTACTGACGCCGGGCCAGGATTTGGGGAAAACGTGAGAAAGCACGGTTGAGCCATCAAGCCGTTTTCAATGCCCAACAAGGTGCCAAGACAAACGACCCAATACATTAATGTTGATCTGGAGAGTTTCATAAAGTTATTGCTGTACAACGCTTAAGAGAGCAGACACCGCTCCCCTCCTGCTTTGAATAAAACATACAAACGAACATGCCAACACTGCTGACGAACCTCCCAGCTCATCAGCAACATCGAACGTATTGTTCGCAGCGACTAGCGACGAAATCTACGAATTAGAACAAGGCCTGCACACGCAACACCCATCAGGGCAGCCGTGGAACCGGCATCGGGCAAGGGCGTCGGCAATGCGCTGGCGGTTTGGGTCAAGGTAACCAGGAGCGTCAGCAGAATTGCCGCATCCAGAACCCGCTTTATCATAAGGTTTTTCATATTTTAGTTAATTTCGATCGTTAAATCAGACAGTCACAATAACTGTCAAAGTCAAAAATGCAGCCGGAATCATGCCAACATCAAAACTTCCGGTTTTTAAACGCAACTATTTGTGGTACAAATGGTTGCATTCAATCAAAATTGATTATGAAAAGTCGAAAGTGTAAAGACTTTCGACACATTCGAGAAAAAATCCGGGTATCCATCAGGGCTGCGAATGATGCAACCCACACGAAATCAATAACTTGCAACAAGGCCGCGAAGACAAAATGCGGGGTGTCGGAACTTCTTACGGAATTTCAACTTGAAGGCTACGGGTTGGCGATGCCGAGTTTCTCCATCAGATCGTAAAGAGTGGGCCGGCTGACCCCCAATTCGGCGGCGGCGGGCGCGATTCTGCCGGAATGCTTGCGCAAGGCGTTTTGGATCATGACGCGCTCCAAATTCTCCCGGGCATCTTTCAGGTTGGTGGCGATTCCCTGGCCGACGGGGGCCAATTCAAGGTCTTGAACCGTGAGGCGTTTTCCCTCGCACATGATGACCGCGCGGCGAACGCAATTCTCCAATTGGCGGACGTTGCCCGGCCAGGGATGATGGTCCAACGTTCGAAGGGCCTCCTGGTCAAAGGCCAAACCGGTCTTATTGGCCTGCGCGCCAAAACGTTGCAGGAAATACTGGCCCAGCAGGCGGATGTCGCCCTCGCGCTCACGCAGAGGCGGCAGCACCACCTGCACCACGGCCAGGCGGTAATACAAATCTTCCCGGAAAGTTCCGTCCATCATGCCTTTTTTCAGATCGGAATTGGTCGCGGTGACAACCCGGGTGTCAATCTGGATGGGCTGTCTGCCGCCGACCCGTTCAATGAATTGTTCCTGGAGAAAGCGGAGAAGCTTGACTTGCAGACGAAGGGGAATTTCGCCGATTTCATCCAGGAAAAGCGTTCCGCCGTTGGCCATCTCGAAACGGCCTTTGCGCTGGGCATGGGCGCCGGTAAAGGAGCCCTTTTCATGTCCGAATAATTCGCTTTCCAGGAGCGTTTCCGGAATGGCGCTGCAATTGATGGCAATAAAGGGGCCGTCCTTTCGGGCGCTGCTGTCATGAATGGCCCGGGCCGCCATTTCCTTTCCCGTTCCGCTTTCGCCCAAAAGAAGGACGGGAGCGTCGGTGGTCGCGACCTTGCGGATGGAATCAAACACGGCGCGGATCGCCTGGCTGGTGCCCATCATCCCTGCAAAGGCATTGCCGCCCAGCATTTGCTGCATTTGACGGTACTCGACTTCAAGACCGGCCACATGGAAACCACGGCGCACGAGGAGTTTGAGTTCCTCCGTATCCACCGGTTTGACCAAAAAATCGTAGGCGCCGGCGCCAATGGCCCGCAGCGCGATGCCCTTTTCCCCCTGGCCGGTGATGACGACGATCTTGGCCAGCCTCTCCAAAGCCAGCAACTCGGACAACGCGGCCAGGCCTTCGTCCGGATCGCCCGGATGAGGCGGCAGGCCCAAATCCAGCAAAACGACCAGGGGCCGGGCCGTCTGAAAGGTTTCGACGGCGCTGGCGCGGTCTTCCGCCAGAACAATGTCGTAATCCCCGGCCAGCGCCCACTTCATTTGTGTGCGGATTTCCTCGTCGTCTTCAACAATAAGCAATTTTGGGTTCATTTTAATTGTTTTTGCACGGGCAGGAGCACGCGAAACGTCGTGCCTTTTTTCAATTCACTTTCAACCTCGATTCTGCCGCCGTGGGCTTCAACGATCATCTTGCTCTGAAACATGCCGATGCCAAAACCATCCTTCTTGGTGGTTTGGAAGGGGCGGAACAAGGCGTGGCGGAGAAATTCCGGTTCCATGCCGCAGCCATTGTCGGAAACGGTCAGGACGGCCCAGCCATTGTTCTGGCTGGTTTCAACAACGATTTGCCCGCCTTGGGACACGGCTTCCGTGGCATTGAGCACCAGATTGGTCACCACTTTGAGGAATTGTTCCTGATCCAGGAGTAATTTGGGGCACGGACGAAGATTCCTGACCAGGGTGACTCCCGTGGCGCCGTTCCAGCTCGCCAGGGCCCTGGAGATAACGTCATTCAAATCCAATTCGGCGGGCCGAATGTGCAAGTCATGGCGAAGAAGGCTCAAGCGGCCAATGAGATGATTGAGATGTCCGCAAGTCTTGGCCACGCCGCGCAAAGCGTCCTCCCGGAAGGCCGGGTTGTCAAAATGCACCGGCAAGTTCTGCAACATCAAGTTCAGGGTTGATGCCGTGTTCTTCAAGTCATGCACAAAAAAGGCCGACATCGTCTGAAAGGCTTCCAGTTCCTTGGTTTGCAAAAGCTTCTCCGAAAGCTGGGCATTGAGCAACCCGGCAGCCACCTGGTCGCCCACGCATTTGAGAAGATCAAAATCCTGGAGGGAAAAGAAAATGCCGCCAACGCGGTCGCCCAAAGTGATCACTCCCATCAACTGCCCGCCGGCGGTCATGGGCACGCAAACCCGGCCGCCCCCGGCGCGGAACTGGGTGGGATGACAGCGCCGGAGCGCGACGGCCCAATCTTCCTTGGAAGATTCAATATCCTTCGGCTCGCCATGATCCTGCATGGCCCGGATGATCGCCAGGGCCTCTTCCTTTTGCGGTCCCAGTTCCCTGCCCGCGGCGGGCAACAAGGAAGTCGAAGCGGCGAAGAAAAGATTCTCTCTGTTCTCGTCCACCAGCCAGATGGTGACGGAGAGGGCTTGAAATATTTCCGCGACCTGCTTGGCCGCGGCTTCACAAAGTTCCTCCTGTTTGACGCGGGAAGAAATCGCTTCGGTGAAACTTCTCCAGACGGCGCGATAATCGTAAAGAGGCCGTTGCAAAAGACGGCTGAAAAACTGCCGCATGTGCAGCCGCACCCGGTCCGACAGCCCCACAATGGTCAATCCGACCAGAGCGACCAGGATAATGAACGTTTTTGCTTGAAAATTCGCGTCGCCCCCAATCCACTCGACGAATTTGGCAAACACCCCGACGGTCACCAGATAAATCCCCGCCAGAAGCACAATCAACGAATTCTGGAGCATGGCAAATGGCGGATAGACCGCCACGTCCACCGGTCTGCGGAAAAGCGACCGCAGAACCATGAAGCAGCCAAGAAGCAGCCCGACGGAATCCATGGTCAAGAGCGATTCGTCCATACCGCGTTCCCGCCAAAGAAGCGCCTGGCTGCTGGTATAAACCCGCACGGCAAATAAAACGCCCAATCCCAGGATCATGAATTTAATCCGCCACCTCATCGTCCCGACGGCAGCGCGGAAAGTGCGTTCCAGGTTCATTAACACCAGCACGGCGGCGATGAGGAACGAAGCTGGCAAAACCAGTCCCGCATTCGTCAGATGCAACAACCTTATATCCGGCTCGATGCTCGAGTATTCAATCTCGATCAAATCGTGATAGAAAAAACACGCGATGGCCGCGGGCACAACAAATGCCGCGACCAGCATAAAACGCCATTTGAACAAAAACTCCCCGGCATTGCCGCGGGCGTAGCTGAAGCTGAACAAAAGCCACGTCCCGGGCAAAAACGACATGGCCACCAACCTCCACTGCTGCCAGTATCTGATCGCCTCGCCCCCTTGATCCGTATGGGCCGCCAGCCCGGAGAAAACGCTTTCCAGCGCCAGCAAGGCCATGCCAGCCACAAAGGACCATTTTGGGATCGATCGGCGCTCCCGGAAAGCGGCCAACAATGCCGTGACCCCGCCCAACAAGGCGGCGACAAAAGCGAGAATGGCAGCATTTCTCATTGGCTGAAAGCACACGGCACAACCCGCGCGCCGAATAGTGTGCAACCATTGTATCCTATTCCGCAGTTCCAATCAACGGTAAAGTGTCGGTTTTTCGACAATCGGCCATCAATGAGATTGCGCAAGGGAGCGCGTGAGTCCCGCCAATAGTCAAATGAGTTTTTTAATTGTCTTTGCTGAAACGCCGGGCTTTTTGAAAAAACGGGAGCGCAACCCATTGCACGGCCAAAAGGCCGAAGTCAGCGGCTCAAAACCTGTTTGAGAACTACGAGGGATCCTCGTGGTCTCAAACAGGCTCTAAACCGAAAACCCGTCAGCAATGCCAGCAAACGAACGTGATCACGGCCTAAAGATCAGGCGGTAGAACTTGCTCGGCGCGCTGGGTGTCGGCGTGACTACGGCGGTCGTCACAATGTTGCCAGTAGTGCCTCCGGTTTCCGTGAAAGGCAGCGCGGAATTCGCCCAGACGCCACTGGACAGGTCGGTGGTTTCCTGAAGCATGTACGGACTGCCGGACCATGAGAGGTTGACAGCGCCATTGGACGCCGAGGCCATGAGCGCGGGTGACGGGCCAGCCGAGGTTGCGTTCGCGGGAGCCGGGCCGTTGTCAGACGAACCGATGCCGGCGATCACTTCGGAAGGCAGCGCGATGTCGTGGAACTGGATGCTGGAGACGTAGAACTCACCGTTGGGGGCACCCGCGTTTGTCTGAACGCTGAACAGGGTCGGGGGACTGATGCCCCAGTTGATGCTTGGGCCGGTAAACGGCACCACGCAGCAAATGCAGGGCTGGATGACGATGACGTTTTGGCCGTTGATAAAGGCGCCGAGGGTGACGGTGCTTCCATCCTGGGGATCATCCACCACCAGGGCGACACGGTTCCAGACGTCCACGGCCAGAGGCTCGAACGAGGCGGCGTCAAACGGCACTCCCGAGGCGGAGCCGGTGATGTGCAGATTGTTCGACGCGTCCAGGGTCAATGCCACGCCGTCCTGCCCACCGCTGCTCAGGTTGCTTACACAACAGGCAATGCTTTGGTAGAGCGTGCTGGGAGTTCCAAGCGAAGTGTCCGGCTCATAGATATCCATGACGACCGTGTAGCTGCTGTCGGAGATGCTGCCAACGGGCGCGATAGGAGGCACCTCAATGGCGGCTCCAGCCTGCGGATTAATGTCCATGACGTTGACGATCTGGCCGGCTTGCGCAGGCAGACCGAAGTCTTCCGTCGAGCCGACGGAGATGCCATAATTGGTGGCGAAGCTCGACCCAACCAGGGCCAAGTCAGGCCCGACGGTGGCGGCGAGCGCGTTGGTCACCACTTGCATGTTCCACCAACCCCACTGCCACCACCAAGGCTGCGTCACATTCAGCCGGACGTATCCAGTCACGACGCCGCAAACATTGGAGACGACGACTGAGTAGAGACCAGCAGCGGAGAGGCCGATGGAGGGGATTTGCAGAGTGGAATTAGTGTCGCCGGCCAGACTCACATTGTTATGGGACCACTGGTAACTCAACGGCGGCGTGCCGCCAACCGAGACATTGAACGCGGCCGTGCTGCCCGCCTGCAAGGATTGCGCCGGAGTGATGAAGTTGATGACCGGCGGGACGCAGGTGGAGCAATTGGCGTAGGCGTTGGTGAATTCGACACGCATGCCGGTCCAATCGCCGTAGTTATTCACGATGAACGCGAGCGAGTTGGCGCCTGATACAAAACCGCTGCCGGGGGGAATGGTAAAGGAAGTCCAGGAAGCAATAACGGGCGTAACCAGCCCCGGCACCAGCACGCCATTGAGCTTCATGGACGCTGCGTTGTCCGCCGCCCACCGACCCGAGATGGTCGCGGTGGCCGGGTTAAAGCCGGCCGGCAAAACGAAGTTCAGCGTATAGGTGTAATTGCCGACAGGCGAGCAGCCGTTGTTGGTATAATCGGGGGCGATCCACTTGGAGGCGGCGGTGGTATGAGCCGGGTCTGGAGGCAGGTTCCATGGAACATATTCGTAGCAAGTGTAGTTAAGGTAACGATTCAACCACGCACAACCGGTGCCGGTGGCATGGCATAGATCAGAGACGGCGACTGCGTTGCCGTGGTAGTCGGCGGGCATGCCTGCGGGCACGGCTGCGGGCGGGAGCAAATAGTTGGGATCCACCGTGTCGTCCGCCAGCAAAATGCCACCTGGCCCAACCCCTGTGTTGGTTAGACTAGTCAGGAAGGAATCCGCCCCGCCAATGATCAGGTGAACCACCTTGGTGGTGGAATTGCCATGGCAATCCGTGACGGTGACGGTGACGGAATTAATTCCGGGGCCGAGCGGTGTGTCACAGGGCGGCGATTGGGTGATCGTCAGTGAGTTTTGCGGGCAACAATTGTCCGTGGCGGTCACAGGCACACAGGGCACGAGGCAGTTGATCACGGGCAGACTTGCCGGGCAGGTCACCACAGGCCCCGTTTTAGGCTCACCCTCGACCAGAACCACGCACGAACTCGAATTGCCGCAGAGGTCGGTCACAGTCACGGTGACATAGGCGGAAGTCCCTGCGACAATCGTTCCGGCCGGCGGCGATTGCGAGTACAGCAATGAGCACACCGGTGTGCAGTTGTCCGTCGCGGTGACTGAAACGTAGGGGATGACAAGCTGACATTTCGCATTCAACGCCACGATCACTGTGTTGGTTGGGCAGTGGATGACCGGCGGCGTGGTGTCCACCACGGTTACAATCTGGCTGCAGGTATTGGTGTTGCCGCAGCCGTCGGTAAACAGCCATGTCCGGGTGATGACCTGCGGGCAAACGCCGTTGGTCACGGTGCCCGTCACAGTGACGAGCACGTTGGTCAAGGTGCCGGTGGATGTGACAATCTCCTGGGGGCAGCAGGTCGAAGCCGTCGGCACATCAAACGTCCAGACGCTGCCGCATTGCACCGACTTGTTGGTCGGGCACAGAACCTGCAAACAGTTATTCGAACAGCACCCTAAAACCGTCACCGTCTGACTGCAATTGGTGCTGTCGCCGCAGCCGTCGCTAATCATCCAGCTTTGGGTGATGGCGACCTGCGGGCAAGCGCCGTTGGTCACGATGCCGGTCGAGGTGATGAGCACGTTGGTTGGGGTGGTGGTCCCGTGTCAAACTCGTTGGTGCAGCAGGATGAAGCCGTCGGCTGATCAAACGTCCAGTCGGTGTCGCACTGCACCGTCTTGTTGGTCGGGCACTGAACCTGCAAACAGTTGGTCGGACAGCATCCTACAACCGTCACCGTCTGGCTGCAATTGGTGCTGTCGCCGCAGCCGTCGCTAATCATCCAGCTTTGGGTGATGGCGACCTGCGGGCAAGCGCCGTTGGTCACGATGCCGGTCGAGGTGATGAGCACGTTGGTTGGGGTGGTGGTCCCGTGTCAAACTCGTTGGTGCAGCAGGACGAAGCCGTCGGCTGGTCAAATGTCCATTTGCTGCCGCACTTCACCGTCTTGTTGGTCGGGCACTGAACCTGCAAACAGTTGAAGCCCAGGATCTGGCCCAGAGGCCCGATGCGGTAGATGAGGTATTCACCCAGGAAGTTTGGAGTGGAGTAGTAGCCAGGGACGCTGCCCCATGCGAAAGGATTGCAAATGGGATTGGTGGGTTCAGGGTTGTACTCCATCCACAGCGCGCCCGGTGCAATGCACGACGGAACTGCATAGGGATAGGCATTGCCATTAAACTGACCGCTGAAATCCAGACGCCCATTGGCACTGGCCGCGTTGCCGACCCAGGTGACACTCGAACCCGCCCCCCCGGCACTGGCGTTAGCCGTGGCGATCTGGTTGTTAATCGCGTAAGAGAAGCCCGTCAGAGGCGGTCCGTGCGCGCCGCTGCCAGTACAGTTGGGCTGCCAGTTTGTGCCTGTGGCGAACACCTGCCACGGCCATGCCGGACTTGTCGTGACGGTGACCGCCGTATTATTGTCCGTGAAGCTGGCGACTGCTCCCTGGTATGCGTAATCATCGCTCCAAGCCACGATGTAGATGTAATTGGTGGAACCGGCGGTGACATTGTACATCTCCGCCCCTGTGTCCGTAGGCGCAGTTGGATTATCTGGAGGCACGAACACGTAGCAAGGGGAACCGAAGATCTGTGCGGCCGTGCAGTTGTCAATGCCCCCATAATACTGCCCGGCATAGATTCCATTTTGGTCTCCAAACCCGAAGCCGTAGCCGTTGTCAACGGTTATGGTCACGGTGACGGAATCAGCTTGCAGGAGGCTGGCGGGCAGCCAGAGCATCAGCGCCAGCATCAGCGCCCCGGTAAAACGAAGGGCGCCGGATCCGGCCCGCTCCCGGAATAAGCCGCACATCGTTGCCAGTTTGTAACAATCGAATCCGAACAGACGCATTTTCATAGTTAAACTTTTCAACGTTGATCTTGATTCCCGCCTGCAGGCTTGACCATGAGACGAAGGCGCGGCGCGAACCGGCAAAACATTAACTCCTTTTTAAACTCAGCCATCGCGAAATGCAAGAATTATTCTCATTTCTTATGCAAGTATAAGTGATGCTAATATGTATGAATCATGCAATTAGAGCCGTTTATGACAAGAACCCGACGGGGTTGCATTTCAGCCGGCTTGCGGTAAGATGCGCCCATGATACGATACCTTTTATCCATTATCGCCGTTGTCACCGCCCTGAATGCCTTCGCGGATGACGCGGCCAAAACATCGCCTGCAGCGCCTGCTTCGCCTTCGTTGGCCAAAGATTCGCGTTTCTTCGAAATGCGCACCTATCATGCCGCTCCCGGCAAATTGGAGGCCCTCCACGCCCGCTTCCGCGATTTCACCGGCAAACTCTTTGTCAAACACGGCATGGAGATGGTCGGCTACTGGGTTCCAATGAATAAAGAGGGGCAATACGAAAACACTCTCGTTTACATCCTCGCTTTCCCCAGCCGCGAGGCGCGCGACAAGGCATGGAAAGAATTTACCGACGATCTGGAGTGGCACGCGGTCAAGGCAGAGACCGAAAAGAACGGCAGACTGGTCGAAAAGGTCGATTCTGTTTTTATGACCGCGACCGATTATTCGCCGATCAAGTAGGCTTAGATAACTAAATAGTCCTTCAAGATTGCCGCCCCTATCGGCGCGATGTGGGCGGCTTCGATCCATCTCTCCCGATCGGCCTGCAAATGTGCGATCAGGATTTGTGACATGCCTTTGATCAATTCGTAGCCAAAATCATGGTTGCGGTCACATTGCTGGCTCAAGCGCGAGCCATAGAAAAAAATCGTCCGGGTCGATTCCCGGGCCAGCGCGTTGAAGTGCCAAAAATACGGCGGAAAGAGCCAGGACCAGCCCAGAATGTCTCCCGCGCCGATCGTTTGCACTCGCGCCGGCATCTGCAATTCTGGAGTTTCCAAATCAATCGAGCCATGAATGACCAGATAGATGCAACTGGCGGGTTGCCCCGCCTCGACCACCCTGTCCCCCGCTTCAAAATCCGCCCGCATCGCGCATTCGGCCAGAATCTGCCGATACTGGATCGGCAAGCCGGTGAATAGCGGGTGTTCCGGCAATGTTTCCGCCGTAAAATCAAATCTTGGCTTTTTCGTTAATGTCACGCTTTCACTCATTTTCTTCTCTCCACAATGAGAACATAGCTAGTCCGATGCCATCTTTTACCTGGGTAATTAGAGCGTTTTAAATAAAACTGTAGCCATTCCGTTGGGCCTGTGGTATAGGCAGTTCATGCGAACTTTATCGTTGGACCTGCGCGAACGGATTTTGGCTTCCTATGACCTTGAAGAGGGGACTCGCGTGGAGGTCGGCGATCGTTACCGGGTTTCGCTGGGCATGGTCAAGAAGCTCTTGCAACAACGCCGACGGACCGGGGAGATCGGTCCGCGCCACCGTTTCTCCGGGCGCAAGCCGATGATCCTGGCGGCCCATCAGCGCCAGATGCGGACTCTATTGAATCAGAAGCCCGACCTGACCTTGAAAGAGCTGCGCGCCGGCTTGGAACTGGACTGTTCTCTGCCCGCCATCCACTACGTTCTGGCGAAGATGGGGCTGACATATAAAAAAAGACACTCCATGCCAGCGAGCAAGACCGTCCGGACATTGCGCGGGCGCGCCGCGCCTGGCGGCGTCGGCAAGGCGGTTTGGACCCGGCCAAACTGATTTTCCTGGACGAATCGGGTGCCAAAACCAATCTGACCCGCCTGCGCGGGCGCGCCCTGCGGGGTCAGCGTGTCCACGCCCAATGTCCGCAGGGCCATTGGCAAACCACGACCATGATCGGCGCCATCCGCCTGGACGGTGCCACCGCCTGCATGACCATCGAGGGGGCCACCGATACGGAGGTTTTCCGGGTCTATGTCGGCCATGTCTTGTGCCCGACGCTGCGCGCCGGAGATGTGGTCATCATGGATAACCTCTCCCCGCATAAAAGTGAGCCGACCCTTTCGCTGATCGCGCAGGCTGGAGCCCAAATCCTCTTCCTTCCAGCCTATTCCCCAGACCTCAATCCCATCGAGCAAATGTGGAGCAAAGTCAAATCCCACCTGCGTACAGCCGAGGCCCGCACGCAGCCCGCTCTGCTCCAGGCGATTGCTTCAGCTTTGCAGAGTATCACGCCCCGGGATGCCATGAACTGGTTTGCCTCTTGTGGCTACAGTTTTATTTAAAACGCTCTAGCCGCCAGGGTGGCTCGCTCCCCCAGCCTTCGCTGCGCTATGGCGCGGCAAGTCGCCACCCCGGGCTGAAAGCCTCAATCCCGTTGGGATTGGCAAAAACAGTGACACGCGCTAAAAAGCACAAACGCCCGCCTTTCGGCGGGCGCCTGCTATATGGTTTTAAAGACAATCATTACACAGAAAGTTTCGTGCCAACTTTTTTGAGTTTTAGTAACAATTGACGCAACTCGTTGTCATCCAATCTATTACGCTCCATCAATTGCTTCCGGCGCCCAGCGTCCGCAGGTGCCAAATGGAAAGTAATCCGACACAATTTTCGAGTTGGAATGGTCTAAACAGGCCCCGACGGGAATTATTCATTGCATAAACCATTCATAATGAATCGTTAACGCAAATTGGGAATGCCATCAGAAACTCCTTGATGAAACTGTAAGGCAGTCCGACACAGTTCGACACAGCTTGACGTTTCCGGCTTGGGCGGCGACCTTGCTTGAGTTGGCCAAAAGCCGGTCAGAATTGACGGCCGGTGATCTCTTTTCGGTCGTTGCGTCGGTTCCCGTCGTGCAGTCCCTGCGCGAACGCGTGGAACGGGGGGAGGCTTTGTCTTTTTCCTCGGTCAGCCCGGCGGCCCAGCCGTTTTTCGCTGTCTTGCTGGCCCATCTCTTTCCCGCCAGACCGGTCGTTGTTGTGACGGAGAGTCTCAGGACACAGGAAATCTTTCAACAGGACATTGAAACGTGGGTCGCGGAGTCGCGCCATGGCAATGCCGCGCCATTGGCCCGGCCATTGTTCTTTCCCGCATGGGAGGTATTGCCTCACGAACCACGCCTGCCGCATGTGGATGTCGTGAGCGAACGCCTGGAAACTTTGGTCGGCCTTTCCAACCGGTCCGCCACGGCGCCGGTGCCGATCGTCGTGGCCGGCGTCACGGCCCTGCTGCAAAAAACATTTCAGGCCGGCGAAATCGCGCGCCGCACGCGGTCGTTGCAGCGCGGCGATTCATTGAATCCATTGGATCTGGCCGAATGGCTGGAGAAACAAGGCTACGAGCCGGAGGCGCAAGTCACGCAGAAAGGCGATATCTCGATGCGCGGCGGCATCCTGGACCTGTGGCCCTTGACCAGCCCCTGGCCGGTCCGCCTCGAGTTCTTTGGCAATGAACTGGAATCCTTGCGCCACTTCGATCCGCTGACACAGATTTCCCGAGATGAAATTCCGGCGCTCGTCATTCCACCCGGCGGCGAACTGGGACTGTTGAAGGCTGACGCGCGGCTGCCCATTGCCAGCTTGCTGGAGTATCTCCCGCCCGGGGCCATTTTTCTCCTGTGCGAGCCTGAACTCCTGCGCGAACAGGCCGGCCGCTACCAGGCGCAAATTCAGGAAGAGGACCGATTTTTCATTTCGTGGGAACAATTCCAGGATGAAATGACCCGGCGCGGCCTTGTCTCCATCGCCGTGAGCGAAATCGAGAATGTCTTCATCGAGAACGTGCTTCCGGACAAGCCGGACTTCACAGGCAAAGACGGGATGACATGGCAGAGCCTCGAGGTCTTTCGTCCGATTGGCGACCGCCGGCCCGAGCCGCACATCGCCGAAGCGCAACGCAAGGAATTCTTCAACCAGCTTCATCGCTGGCTGCGGCAGGATTATGCGGTGCATCTTTTTTGCAACAATGACGGCGAGCGGCGGCGTTTCCAGGAAGTCTGGCGGGAATACGGCCTGGGCAACCCCGGGGCCTTGCGCCTGCACATCGGCCCGCTGGCGCGCGGCTTTCTTTTTGAGCCGGCGAAACTGGCCGTGGTGACCGACGCGGAGATTTTCGGCCGCTATAAGGTGCAGCGGCCCCGGCGCCTCAAATCGCCTCAAGCCCAATTGGGCAAATCATTGTTGGACATCAATTTTTCCGAATTGGCGGAGGGCGATTACGTGGTCCACATCCAGCATGGCATCGGGCGGTATTTGGGCTTGCGCAGTCTGCCCGCGGCGCTGGGTCAAAAACCAGTGGCCGGCAACACCCAGATTGCGGCCACGGGCGAAGAATGCCTGGTCATCGAATACGCGGCCGGCGATCCGCTCCAGCCCGCGCCAAAACTTTACGTGCCCGTGAGCCAATCGCACCTGGTCAGCAAATATGTCGGCGCGGGCAGGGCGCGGCCGCCCTTGAACGCGCTGGGCGGGACGCGCTGGGCCAAAACCAAGGCGCTGGCGCAGGAAGCGGTGCGCGATTTGGCGGGCGAAATGCTTTCCATCCAGGCGGTTCGTTCGACCCAGGAAGGGCATGCCTTCCCGCCCGACGCGGCTTGGCAACAAGAATTTGAAGACAGTTTTATCTACGAAGAAACGCCCGATCAATGGCGCGCCATTGTCGCCACCAAAAAAGACATGGAAACCCCAAAGCCGATGGACCGCCTGATTTGCGGCGACGTCGGCTATGGGAAAACGGAAGTCGCCATCCGGGCCGCCTTCAAATCGGCCCTGGCCGGCAAACAGGTTGCCGTGCTCGTCCCCACCACCGTCCTGGCCCAGCAGCATTTCAACACGTTCCGCGAGCGCATGGCCGATTATCCCCTGCGCATTGAATTGCTCTCCCGTTTCCGCTCCCGCCGCGATCAGGCCCGGGTCATCCGGGATTTGGCGGCTGGCTCGGTTGATATTGTCATCGGCACGCATCGCCTGCTGCAAAACGATGTCCTTTTCAAAGACCTGGGCCTGGTGGTCATTGACGAAGAACAACGCTTCGGCGTCCTGCACAAGGAGAAATTCAAGCGGCTCCGCACCCTGGTGGATGTCCTGACCCTGACGGCCACGCCCATTCCGCGCACCCTTTATCTGGCGCTGGCGGGCGCGCGCGACATGAGCACCATCGAAACGCCGCCCCAGGACCGTTTGCCGGTCGAAACGATCGTCGCCCAATACGACGAGCGCCTCATTCGCGACGCCATTCAGCGCGAACTCAATCGCGGCGGCCAGGTCTTTTATCTGCACAACCGTGTTTTCGACATCGAAGCGGTGGCGCAGCGGTTGCGCGCCCTGGTTCCCCAAGCCCGCCTCGCCGTCGGCCACGGCCAGATGCACAGCGACCAATTGGAAGAAGTCATGACCACCTTTGTCAACGGCCAGACCGACGTTCTGCTTTCCACGACCATCATCGAAAGCGGCCTGGACATCCCCAACGCCAACACCATCATCATTGACCGGGCTGACCGTTTCGGCCTGAGCGATCTCTATCAATTGCGGGGCCGCGTCGGGCGTTTCAAACACCAGGCCCATGCTTATTTGCTCTTGCCGCGCCATGCCGGCCTTCTCACCGATGCGCGCAAACGCATCAACGCCATCAAACAATACTCCAGCCTCGGCAGCGGTTTTAAAATCGCCATGCGCGACCTGGAAATCCGCGGCGCGGGCAACCTGCTCGGCTCCGAGCAAAGCGGGCATATCGCGGCCGTGGGCTTCGAGCTGTATTGTCAATTGCTCAAGCAGAGCGTCAGTTCTCTCAAGGGCGAAAAAGTCCAGCCCCGCCTCAACGTCAACGTGCGCCTGGACTTTCTGGCCGCCAGCGCGGACGAAGCCCTCTCCCTGCCGCAAAGGCCGGCGGCCTGCTTTCCCGGAAGCTACATTCCCGAGGCGCGGCAACGCATCGAGATTTACCGGAAACTGGCCCAAGTCAACGAGGCCGCCTCCTGGCGCGCATTGAAAAATGAATTGCGCGACCGCTTTGGCCCGCTGCCGGAAGCCGTGGAGTTGCTCCTCAAGGTCGCCGATTTAAAAATTGCCGCCGGCCAGCGCGGCGTGAGCCTGATCGAAACCCAAGGGGACAAGCTGATGCTGACACGGAACAACGATTTCGTGATGGCGAACGGCAAATTCCCGCGCCTGACAAGAACCACCGCGCGGGGCCGTTTGGACGAGATCAAAAGACTCCTGCTCGCCTTGTGACCGGCAAGGAAAATTAAGAATTAAGAAGGTGGAATTATGAAGTGAGGAAACGGCATCGCGATGCGACTGTTGGCTGTTTTCATGTTTCATAATTCTCAACTCATAATTCTTACTTCTTATTTTGGCCGGTCTCTTTGATCTGTACACCCAGCTTTCGCTGAAGCGCCGTTAGGACAATCTCCGCTGCCGCCTCGATGTTGATCGCGGCTGTATTGATGGTTAAGTCGTGGCTTAAAGGGTCAACCACGTTTTGTCCGCCAAAATTGCGGCGGACCAACCTCACCCGCTCGCGATCGGTTCTTTCGACCTCAACCCGGGCCGCATCCAAACTCAGGCGCGTTTTGTCGGCGATGCGCCGGAGGCGGGCCTCAATCGGCGCAATCGCCCGCACATTCAAACCGAACCGACTGGGCAAAATGAACTGTGCTGCGTGGCCGACGATGACCACGTCCCCCTGGTGACCCAGCGTGAGCACAACTTGCTTCAAATAGACCAGATAGTCGGATGTGCCGATCTTCCTGGGGTCCAGCAATTGGCCGATAATGCCCCGGATCGTTGCCTGATCACGCTCATCCAGGCTCTCGATTAATTCGCGGCCCACGTGCGCCTTTTGGGCGATTTCATCCACGATTTTGTCGTCAAAGACCTGCCAGCCCAATCGTCTTCCGACATGTTGCGCAATGCTGTTTCCGCCGGCGCCCTTCTCGCGGGAAATGAGCAGGTAGGGTCCATAGGACAGATTCCCCTCCTCACCCCGCCCCGGACGATGCTCGCGTTTTTCCAGGAGTTCGTTTGCTTGAAAAGCGGCGATTTGCTTTTTGATGTAATCTTCAATGTCAATCATAACAGTTTTCTATAATCCCCCCGTCGGGGCGTGACCTGAGACACCGATCGCGTCTGATCGCGACTTCATGCCCTCAATTCTTGAATTCCTTCAAGCGGAAAGCAAGCCAGTTCACAAAAGTCGCACGACACGCAAGATTTCCAGTTTCGAGATTAAGATTAGGATTAGGATTACGATTAAGAGCCCAAGAAACACCAGATTGATATGTAGGTCTGGAAAATCGGCAACATCGGCTACATCGTTGATAGTCAACGGGTTAGCTGGCAACAAAATCGGCAACAGACCAGCAACAAGCCCGTTACATTAACGATAAAGCCGGCTTCCGAAGTGAATTGAGAAGTAAGAATTAAGAAATCTGAAAAACAGCCAAAAGTCGAACCGGATTCCTCTTATGACTTCTTAATTCTGCCTTCTTCCTTCTGCCTTTTTCATGTGTGCCCGGAAAGATTATGGAGAACCGGGGAAACCGCGAAACCATTTCGCCACAAAGACCACAGCGCAGCCAGCCGCAACCGAATCCGGACTTGCCCGCAGAACACGCCGATTAACGCAGATATGGAATAAGAATTCTTCATCTGCGTCCATCTGTTCAGCGGGCAAAGGCCTTTTTTCCCGTGTTTTGCGTTCTGCGAGGAAATAATGCTCGCGAATATTGAAACAAGGCTGAAGGCTGAATGCTAAAGGCAGAAGTTCTGAGCCCCCGATGGACCCACACAAGAGGCGGATGAATTCGCGCGGGATTTGCAGGCTGGCGTCAACTCTCCCCGCGCCAAAGATTCGTTAACGGCCTGAATTGGGTTCTTCACAATGCCCTTCATTTTCGAGAAGATTTGGCAGAGGAATGAGAGCCACAGATTGACACAGATGAACACAGATGAACACAGATGGGACAAACCGAATTTCTTTCTGAAAATCTGTGTGAATCTGGGTTGATCTGTGGCCAATTTAACCTCGTGATGCGGCATTGGTTTGGAACTTGGATTTTAAAATCAATGACCGCACACTGCGCGCGATGAACAAATGTTTCTATGTGACCACGGCCATTGATTATGTCAACGGCCAGCCGCACTTGGGCCACGCTTATGAGAAGATCATCGCCGATGTCATCGCCCGCGCCCGCCGCAGCCTGGGCGAAGAAGTTTTTTTTCTGACCGGGCTGGATGAGCATGGCCAGAAGGTCCAGCAAGCCGCCCAGGCGGAGGGGAAAAATCCGCAGGCCTACTGCGACGCCCTCGCCGCCACCTGGCAGGAGTTCGTCCGCACACTCGGCTTGTCCAACGACGATTTTGTCCGCACGACCCAACCCCGCCACAAAGCCGTCGTGCAAGCCATCCTGTCGCGGCTCCATGCCGAAGGCCAGTTTTATAAGAAGAAGCACAAGGGCTTTTATTCCACGACGGCTGAAACCTTTTTGACGGAGAAAGACCGTTTGCCGGACGGGACGTTTGATCCGGGCTACGGAAAAGTCGTCGAACTGGAGGAGGAAAACTATTATTTCAACTTGCGCCGGCACCAGTCGTGGCTGATCGAACATATTGAAGCCAATCCCGATTTCATCGCGCCCGAATCGCGGCGCAACGAGGTGCTGGGTTTTTTGAAGAACAACGACCTGGAAGACCTTTGCATCAGCCGTCCGGCCGCCCGGCTCAATTGGGGCATCCCCATTCCTTTCGACGCCGATTTTGTCACCTACGTTTGGTTCGATGCGCTGACCAATTACATCAGCGTTCCCTTTGCCCACGGCGATCCGGTCCTGGTCAGCGCGCTGCCATCGTCCATCGTTCCTGCGGCGCCCGCGCTTCAGCTCTGGCCCGCCGATCTGCAGATCATCGGCAAGGACATTCTCAAATTTCACACAGTCTTTTGGCCGATCATGCTCAAGGCGATGAAACTGCCCCTGCCCAAACAAGTCCTGGTGCATGGCTGGTGGCAGAAGGACGGCGAAAAATTGAGCAAGAGCACCGGCAACGTGGTGGACCCCATCGCGGTGATCAACGCATGGGGCCTGGATGCGTTTCGTTATTACGTCGTGCGCGAATTGGACATTGGGCCGGATGGCAATTGGACCGATGCGGGTTTTCGGTCGCGCTATCAAGCGGAACTGGCCAACGGTCTTGGCAACCTGATCAACCGTTCGCTCTCCATGATCAAGCGTTATCGCGGCGGGTTGGTTCCGCGGGGGGCCAACCGGCTGGAGAAGGAAATTTCCGAAACCCGTTGCCGGGTCATTGCCGCCTACCGGGCCAATGGCTTGCAGGAAGCGCTGGTGCAATGCGGAGCGCTGGTCACGCGCGCCAATCAGTATATTGACCAAACCAGCCCGTTCAAGCTGGCGAAAGACCCCCAACGCGCCGGCGAATTAAATGACATTCTCCACACCCTGGCCGAAGTCTGCCGCGCGCTGGGCACGCTGCTGTGGCCCGTCATTCCGGGCGTATCGGAAAAAATTCAAGGCCAGTTGGGTTTCCCAAAAACCGGGACCAGCCTTGCGGAAGCAACAGCCCCGATTCCCGAAGGCCACCCCATCGGCGAGGTCTTCCCGCTGTTTCCGCGCAAGGACGTTTAAGCCTGCAAATCTGGAGCCAGACTCCGTCGTTGCATGGAAAGGCGGAAGCGCGGCAGGAGCGCAGTTCTCAGGCAAAGTCCCCAGTTGCATAAACGGCAAATGGGACGAACTTAAGCAGGAGGATGTATATGAAAACATATTTGAGCAAAGCATTGGTAATCTTGATCGCATCGGTTGCGGTTGGCGTAGATGGCGCGCCGCCTGGCGCGAATGTCTCCCTGGTCGGCGGCGCGATGAATCCCGGACCCGTCGGGGGGCAGATGTCTCCCGGAGTGGTCGGCGGAACGCTCAGTCCTGGCAATTTTTTGGGATCGTCGGCGGGTTTCAGCTTTGCCGACCTGGCGTTCAATGGCGCTCCGGGCGGAACTCTTTATCTTGGTCCCAACGGAATCTTCCCCAATCGAACCATCGTGACGGGAGGCGGCCCACTTGCCGCGCCCGGAGGAACATTGAGCGGCGGCGGAGTGGGAGGAGTCAAGAGCAGCGTCATTGTGGCCGGAGGCACGCTGACGGCTGGTGGAACGGGAGGGACATTGATCGTCGGCGGAGTGGGAGGAGTCAAGAGCAGCGTCATTGTGGCCGGAGGCACGCCGACGGCTGGTGGAACGGGAGGAACATTGAGCGGCAGCGGAGTGGGAGGAGTCAAGAGCAACGTCATTGTGGCCGGAGGCACGCTGACGGCTGGTGGAACGGGAGGAACATTGACCCCCGGGGCGGTCACAGGATCGGCCCATTCTGTCACTGTCACGGGTGGATCCACCCATTAAGCGGCCGTCGGGCAATTACAAAAATCGGTGGAGATTATTATGGCGGTTTTGGCCGGGAGGGAGTTCTCTTGTGGGAACAATAAGGACAAACATGAATCTCCAAAAATCGATTTGCGCGAAAGTCACCCTCCCGCTGGCAGTTCTGGCATTGCTCTGCGGCTGTCAAAAACACGAAGAGAAACCGGCCGCGCCTCCCGCGGCAGGCCCCAAGCCCGCCATTGTTTCCGCCGAAAAAACGAGCTTCGATGAAGTCACCGCCAAGCTCGACAAGGGCGGGAATTTCTATCTCTACCTCAGCACCGAGCAGGCCCTCAGCGGGTTGTCGGCGAAAATGGCCGGGGTCAGCAATTTATTGGGCAATTTGCCGGGCATCGCCGGCGATCACAGCCAAACCATCAGCAAGGTTTTCGATTTCGCCACCGCCTGTCTCAAGGACAGCGGCATCGAGCAAATCAGCGGCGTGGGCATGAGTTCAATTGCCCGCGAGCCGGGCTTCTATTACGGCAAGCTGATTGTCCATCATTATCCCGGCCAGAATGCCGGGGCGATTTGGTCCATGTTCGGCAAGGCGCCGCATCCGTTGCAAGAATTGGATTTGCTGCCCGAAAGCACCGTCTTTGCCAGCTTCTCGGACCTCGATGTGCCGCTGGTGTGGAACAATATTCAAAAGCATCTCGAACTGCTCGACATCCCCGCCGTGACCGGATCGCTGCAACAATGGCCCGTGCAATTTCGCAAAATGACCGGGCTGGACTTCGACAAAGTGCTGGCTTCGCTGGGCGGCAATTACGGGATCATCTTCACCCTGGATCAACAGAAAAAAATCTCGCTGCCCCTGCCCACCGGGGCCTTGGAAATCTCAAGCCCCGGCCTGGCCATCGTCGCCACGGTCAATTCCGATGTCATTTTCAACCGTCTTGACGAACTCTGCAAAAGCAATCCCCTCGTCGTGCGCGTTGATAATCCAGACCTGAAGATGCGCACCATGACCATTCCGCTGCCGTTGCCGCTGGATTTGCGCCCGAGCGTCGCCCGCAGCGGCGATTACCTTCTGCTGGCGAGTTCGGATACGCTGGTGCAGGAAATTCTTGCCGTCAAAGCGGGCAAGACGAAGGGTTTCAAATCCACGGCCGAATTCGCAAGGCTCTCGCAGGGGATTCCAGAGGAAGGCAACAACTTCTCGCTTGTCGCCGACCAACTCGCGAAATCGCTGATGCAATTCCAGCAACAGACGCTCACCAACAAGGGAACCATGACTTCGGCCCAGGTCGAAGCCCTCCAGCATACCTTCCACAGCGGAACCAACTACGGCAGCTACAGCGTCGGGGCCAATGGTCCTGAAGGATGGGAAGGCTGCGCCAACGGGTGTCAGAGCGTTCAGTCAGTGATCGTTGGGGCGGCTGTTGGGGTTGGCGTGGCGGCCGCCATCGTTCTTCCCACTCTCATCAAGGCAAAGCACGCCGCCCAAAACGCCAAAGCCGCCCAAGACCCTGAAACCGCCCAATATAATCACATCATCAAGAACCTGCGTCTCTTGCAAACGGCCAAACAAAAATGGGCCGCGGACAAGGGAAAAGAAAAGGGCGGCACGGTGACCATGGAGGACATTGCGCCCTATTTGGACAAAGGCCCGATTCAGCCGGAGGCCGGGGAGGAATACATTCTTCAACCCGTCGGCGCTCCGCCCACCGCCCGGCTGGCGCGCGAATTGCACGGACATGCCGCCGGTTCGGAAATTTCCGCGCCCGCAGCCAAAAAGAAACCGGCCGCATTGTAACCTGGAGAAACGCGCGCCCTGCTTAACTCACCCATTGATTTCCCGCTGAACAGGCTGGCGCATCGCCGGTCTTGGAATATCATGGCCGCGCTGTTTCATTCTATGAAAACAAAGTATTTGCCTGTTTTATGCAGTCTTTGGTTCGCCGCCCTTGCGGTCCTGGCCGGGCCGGCTTCCGGCGCCACCAACCTTTACACCGGCGACACTTGGGCCTTCGCGGACGCGAAGAAGGCCCTGGCGGCCGCGTCTGAAATCACGCTGGCCAAATATCCGGATTGCGACGAGGCCACCGTGGAGAAAAAATTGGCGCGGGTCTATCACCCGGACGGCACCGGCGAATGCCAGGATGAGGCCTTTGTCAAAGTGCTCACGGAAAAGGGCAAACGCGCCAACCGCACCCTTTCTTTTTCTTTCATGCTGCCCTATTCGACCGAAGAGGTCATCAAGTTGGAGGTGATCAAACCGGACGGCACCGTGGTCCCGGTGGACGTGGCGGCCAATTCGAAGGAAACCATTGACGACAGCCAGATGCAGATGAACATCTACGACCCGAACAGCCGCATTTTGCAAGTGAACCTTCCCAAGGTGGAAATCGGCGACGTCGTCCACTCCATCTCCCGCCAGACGATCACGCGTTCGTTCATGCCCGGTCAATACGCGGAAGAGAACGTTTTTGAATACGAGGGTTACATCCGCCATATCTCCTACGAAGTTCATGCGCCGGCCGACCGCCCCTTGCAGCGCATCGCCCTCCGGGACGAGGTTCCCGGCACCATCCGCCACTCCACCGAACCAGGCCCGGACCACACGGTCATAAACCGCTGGGAGATCAACAACGTGCCGCGCATGTTTGATGAACCCTCCATGCCGCCCGCGGACAATGTTCTGCAACGCGTGCTGGTCAGCACCACGCCCGCCTGGCAGGACGTGTCCAAATGGTACTGGGACCTGAGCCGGCCGCATCTCGAGGCCACCGCGCCGGACATGACCAATATGGTCAATGAGCTGGTCGCCGGAGCCAAAACCGACATGGACAAGGTCAAGACGATTTTTTATCACGTCTCCAAGAACATCCGTTACATGGGCCTCACGCCGGAAAAAGACCGGCCCGGCTTCGAACCGCATGATGTCAAGATCACTTTCGGCAAAAAATACGGAGTCTGCCGGGACAAGGCCGCCCTGCTGGTGTCGCTGCTCAGGACGGCGGGGTTGAACTCCTATCCGGTGCTCATCAACGTCGGCACGAAGATGGACGCGGACGTGCCCGATCCGTTTTTCAACCACGCCATCGTCAGCGTGGAATTGGCCCGGGGCAATTATGTCCTCATGGACCCGACCGATGAACACACGCGCAATCTCTTGCCTTATTATGATTGCAACCAAAGTTACCTGGTCTGCCGGCCCGAAGGCGAGAATCTCATGCTCAGCCCGATCGAGCCGCCGGAAGAACACATGATGGAAATCAAGACCACGGGTGTTTTGACCGCGGCCGGCGCGCTGGAAGCGAAGTCGGCATTATATTTCGGCGGGGTCAATGACGATGCCTATCGCAATGCGTTCGCCCACATGAAGCCGGACGACCAGCGGAGATTTTTTGAAAAGCGCCTCAAAAGCGCCATGCCCGGCGCCCGCCTCAACTCGTTCAAGCTTCTGCCAGAGGACATGCTCGATGTCTCCACGCCGGTGCGGGCCGAACTGGAGTTTTCGGTGGACGGCATGACCGCCACCGGCAGCGGGAAATCCATGGTGAGCGTGCCGTGGATCGGCAAAAATTTTGGAGTGGTGAATTTCATCCTCGGCGGGGCCGGCCTGGATAAAAGAAAATACCCGATGCAGACCGAGGTGGCGTGCGGCTTGAAAGAGGACATTGCGATCAAAATGACCGGCGGTTTTGCGGGCGCGGTCTCCATGCCCTCCTGCCCGCCGGTGAACGACGACTGCATCAGTTACGGGGAAACTTTTGCGTATCAGGATGGAACGCTCGATTGTTCGCGGGCGTTGAAGCTCAAGGTGGTCGAGTTTTCGCCCAAACAGTACTTGACGCTCAAACAGACCTTGAAATCCACGGAATACGACGAGCGCAAAGTCCCGGTGCTGGCCGTGGCAGAAGGCGCGGCAACCGAACCGGAGGCCAGGGTGGATTCCGCGGCGGCCCCTCCGGTCGAATCCGATGCGAAGATTTTGGAAAGCCACAAGGAACTCGCGCTGACCGACGCGCACAGCGGCGTCTATCGGGTGCGCTACTCGAAGCAAATTCTGAATTACGCCGGCAAAATCAGGGAGGCCGAGGTGAAGATTGACTACAATCCGTCCTGTCAGGAGGCCAGACTCATCCGCGGCTCGGTCATTTCCAAGACGGGCGCGCGCCAGGAAATTGCCACCAACGAAATGAACATCATGGACGCCGGTTGGAATGCCTCCGCCAAGCGTTACACCGGCGGAAAGATACTGGTGGCCAACCTGCCCGGAGTGGATATCGGCTCCACCATCAAGGTCGAGTACGAGATCACCAGCAAGGGCAAGGCGTTCATCGCCGGATTCGAACCCTTCCAACTCCGTGATGCCCTGAAGCGAAAATCATTTCAATTGACAGTTCCCGGCGGCGTTCCATTGCAGGAAATGGTCACTGGAAAAGCCGGTTTCATCCGGGGGAAAACCAATGCCAACCCCCGCTCGCAAGTGTTCCATTGGCAGGCAAGAAATATCAAAGCCCTTCCGGCGGAAGGCCAGCTTCCACCGGATTGGGTTTACTGCGCGGGCGTCGCTTACTTTGCGGGTGACATGAAGGACTATCTGAAAACACTCAACGACACCATGCTGGATCGGTCGCAAAGGAGCGCCAAAGTCGGGGAGATGACACAGTCGCTAATCCGTCAGAGCAAGACCAGGCTCGAACGGTCAAGGCCATTCGCGATTTTGTCGCCAAGTCCATCCGCGAGGCCGGGCCTTCCTTCACCGAACTGCCCTTGAGCGAACTTTCCGCCGCCGACACCACCCTGGCCGATGGTTACGGCCACGCGGCGGATCGGGCCATCCTGTTGCACGCCATGCTGGCCGCGGCCGGATTCCGGCCCGAATTTGTGCTGGCCTCGGACTTGCCGCCCATTGCGGGCATCACCAATGTCTCGCTCTCGTTCCCGCTGCCCAATTCCTTTCGATCTCCCCTGGTCAGGGTCGCCATGCGCGGTCAAACTTATTACCTGAATGACACCGATCAATACGCCAAATTGGGCGCGACTTCCTACGACGGAAAAGAGGCCCTCGTGCTTTCCACCCAGACGCCCGAAATCATCCACGCGGCCAAGGGTTGCGAGGACAAGACGGAAACCGATTACACCCTCTCCATTTCCGACAGCGGCCAGACGCGGGTCGGCG
The DNA here is from genome assembly GCA_963825315.1 of uncultured Verrucomicrobiae bacterium. GTDB lineage: Bacteria > Verrucomicrobiota > Verrucomicrobiia > Limisphaerales > Palsa-1400 > DASRLE01. The sequence goes on from CAWGST010000001.1 coordinate 915,425, forward strand.
TGACGCGGCATTATTACGGCGAATATTACGCCGGGAAGAACCGGTATTTTTCAGAACTGCCGCCGGAGGAAAGAAGGCGCTACCATCAGGAGATTGTTTCCCAAGTGGCGCAGGGGGCGCGGCCGGTCGGCGATCTGACAACCCAGTTTGACACCTATCCCGGCCTGGAGCAATTCACGGTCGAGGTCGATAACTACAGCGTGGTGGATGGGAACTATCTTTACTTCGATCTCCCCTTCACGCCCTCCCTTTTTCCCGCCGGCGCGGACCGGCGCACGCTGCCCTTATACCTTGAGCGGACGGACCGGAACACCATCCGCACCGAGATCGAGCTGCCGGAGGGATTTCGCCACGAGGTCATCGCGCCGCAGAGCCGGAACCTCGACGTGCCTGACGGCGGGGGAACGGCCCGGATAACCGCGGCGGAGACGCCCGGCAAATGCGTCATCACCGATGAATTAGACGCCTCGCCGGCCATCATCGAACCGCGGGACTATTCCGCCATGCTCAAGGTCGAGTCAACATTGGAACGAAAATCCTCCAAGGTCTTCCTCTTCTCGTCCGCCGAACCGTGAAGCCGCCCGAATCCTTGGCGGATTTTTGGGAGCGCGACTGTCTCGGTCGCACCCGCCGGCGTCTCGCCGGCGGAAATCGTCCCACGGGGGCTGTCGAGTTTTTGGGGATTTGCCTTCTGGCGCTGCTGGCGGTTTGGTTCCTGCATGAGTCCTGGCGGAAGTGGCCGGACCCTATAATTGACTCCGGCCCGCAATGGTATGCCGTCTGGCGGGTGTCGTTGGGAGCGGCGCCTTACCATGACTTCACTTGGTACTACGGGCCGCTGTCCATTCTTTTCAACGGCCTTCTCTTCAAATGCTTTGGGCCGGGAATGATGGTGCTGGCCGCAGCCAACCTGGTGGTTTATGCAGCCGTCGTGTCGCTGGCTTACCTCGCTTTTCGGATGGCGTGGGGGAGGCTGGCGGCCTTCGTTGCGCTGGCTGTTTTCATTTCGGTCTTCTCCTTTTCCATGCTGAACGCGGTGGGTAATTATAACTACGCGCTGCCCTACTCTAACGAAACAACGCACGGCATGTTGCTCATGCTGGTGACGGCCTTTGTCATGGCGCGATGGAGCGGCAAACCGTCGTGCGCGGGGGCGTTTTTGCTGGGCCTGTGCGGGGGCGTGGCGGCAGTGTTGAAACCGGAATTCATGCTCGCGGGAGGCGTCCTGGGAATGGCGGCCTTGTTGTTGCGTTACCGGCAGCGGCAACCGCCAAGCCTGGCCGAGTATGGAATGATACTGGCCGGCGTGGCGTTGCCGACGCTGGGCATTGCGGCCTGGTTTGCGCGGGAGGAATCCTGGAAATCAGCGTTGATTGACTCCTGCCAGGCATGGTGGTTGGTGCTGGTGACTCACTTTGGGACTAACGCAATGGACGAGTCAGGTTACATGGGCTTCGACAATGGCTGGCGCAATGTCGGGTGGGAATTGGAGTTCACACTCTGCACCGTTTTGATGATCGGCGCGATCTGGGCCGCCGGATGGTTTATCAACCGTCCCTGGTCCTGGCCCCTCCGATTGGCCACTGCGTTGGGCGCGGGCTTTTTGGCCTGTTCAGTCGGTATGGGTGGAGGGTTTGAAGTAGGCCCGTGCTTTCCGGGACTGATCGCCATTGTCTTCGTCATCGTCGTGGCGCGTCTTGTGCGGGAACTGCGGCAAACCGGATGCGTGCAAGCGCGCAACGTTATGGCGCTGGCGCTCGTTTTACTGGCGGGAACCATGCTGGCCCGCATGGCATTGCGCGCGCGCATCAATCATTTTGGATTTATCCAGGCGGCCTTTGCAGGGATGGTGGCGGCGGCGGTCATCGTGTCGGAAGTTCCCCGATGGACCGGCAATGGCCGGTGGGGGCGGCGAGTGGCGCTGGTGGGCATCATGGCCATGCTGGCCCTGGGCTGCGGCGCGATCGTTGTCGAATCGGCCAGGAACCATGCCGATCAAACCCAGCCCGTCGGATCAGGCGCCGACCGCTTTTACGCGTTCAGCCCCAAACTTGACGAAACCGGCTCGGTAGTCAATTGGTGTGTCGAGCGACTGCGGTCCATTCCGTCCGGGGCCACCCTGCTCGTGCTGCCCGAGGGCGTGATGATCAACTACCTCACCCGTCATAAAAGGCCCATGCCAGAATTCGTGAGTGATGAACAGGAGTATATCAGACAGTTGAGTCGGTCGCGCCCCGATTACGTGATATACATTTGGGGCGACCAGCGAGACGGCGGCATCCCCCGGTTTGGAGATCCCGGCCAGCCCGGAGAAAAGATCGTGAAATGGCTGCGGGAAAACTACGCAATCGAGGCCACGCATCAAGGCCGCACGAAGTGGGCCTTCATCCTGCGCAGAGCGCGAAGCGACAACCGGTAGGGTGAGACGAACCCCATCTCGATCCAGTCACTTGTCGCGTCGAAGCGGAGCGGAGACGGACGGAAATAAAAATATGCGATTGTGCGGGACCCCTTTACAAGCCCACCGAGGCTGCACCAGGATCGGAATAATAGCGGGCCGGCTCCGAACCGAGGCGGTAAGTAACGTCCGCCCCATGTGCTTGACGCAAACCATAGAGATGTGTTTTACTGCGCTGTTCTATGAAAATACCGCACAACATTTTATTTTCAGCAATGGCACTTTTGCCATTCCTTGTGGGCTGCGGGTCACTTCCCGCATTCAAAATCGCCATTGACTCCGACCCGCCGGGCGCGCGAATCGAGGTCAACGGCGAGTACATCGGCGTCGCGCCGACTACCTACACCATTAGGGGCAATGACGACCGTTCGTTCAACGGTTCATGGGTGCAGGGAGCCAACATTGTTTTCACCGCGACTCCGATACACGATCAAACTAATCTTTACGTCCAGAAAAAATCGTTCAGCCCAAGTGCATTTTTCAAACAGGGCGACCATATCCCGGAGCGGATGCTTTTTGACATGCACGTCAAATCTGACACGAGCCGGGACAACCTCATCCAAATCGATGTGAACTCCAAATGAAACGTTACTTTCTTCTTGCTGCGGTCGTGCTGGCCGGCGTCACTTTCTTCTTGCTTTCTTCCGCTGCGGAAACCCCCGCCGTTGCAATCGCTTTCGAGTACGCCACGATTCGATGGGATGGCCGGGATAACACTTGCGTCATCCTGCCTAGCGGCAATGTCGAGCTTGTGGGGGCAAAGTTGAAGGCGGTTAACCGGCCCGACCGTGTCGATGAGCGGGCTTTTTACATGAACGTCGTGATGAATTCCTTGGGGCGGGATGGATTTGAGTTTGCCGGAATGAGCAATGATCAAAATATCATCGTGATGAAGCGTCCATTCCACCATACAGCGCGCTGACCATTCGCGGATTCCTGACCGAAAGCACCATCCGCCCGGCGGTCGAGACGTAGTGACGCGAGTATCTTTAAGGACTTCCAAATGCCGGCCGTTTGATCGTTACTTCAACGGGCTGTCCAACCTCCACTTCGTTGTCAACCGTCACCGTACCATTTACATCTACCGTATTGTCAACGGAAATACCGCCCCACCGAATCGGGACTAGCGTGTTTGACCAGGCAACGCCGATAAAAACTCCCGGATGTGACATGTCTGGATAATACCCCTCAGCAGAGGACAAGTTGTGGCCCGCCACAGAGGACAAATCGGTTTTTATCGGGTTATCAACCTGAATCGACATTTGCCCCCAGCTTATAGGAATCAGAGTGTTCGATACGCTGGCGACGCCGATGTTCATGCCGTCGGTTGATCGTACCAAGTCATATCCAGCAACGGAGGACAAGTCTGTTTGCACCGAGCCGTCAATTTCAACCGACCCTTCGATTTCGACTGGATTATCAATGTTGTGAATGTTATTTACATCGACAGCGCCATCGACAGAAACCGTATTTGCGACATCAACTGTCCCTCTCACTTCAATTGGACCAGTGATTTCCGGTCGTACGACTTTGACCGGCGGGATGATCCCGGCGTTTTGAAGTGCGATGGCCCCCACTCCAAGGGCTATAAGGTATAATGCTATGCTGTTTTTCATAATGTTAGGAAGGTTTGCCTGCGCGTTTGAGTTTGTGCCGCTAGAGCGTTTTAAATAAAACTGTAGCCATTCCGTTGGGCCTGTGGTATAGGCAGTTCATGCGAACTTTATCGTTGGACCTGCGCGAACGGATTTTGGCTTCCTATGACCTTGAAGAGGGGACTCGCGTGGAGGTCGGCGATCGTTACCGGGTTTCGCTGGGCCTGGTCAAGAAGCTCTTGCAACAACGCCGGCGGACCGGGGAGATCGGTCCGCGCCACCGTTTCTCCGGGCGCAAGCCGATGATCCTGGCGGCCCATCAGCGCCAGATGCGGACTCTATTGAATCAGAAGCCCGACCTGACCTTGAAAGAGCTGCGCGCCGGCTTGGAACTGGACTGTTCTCTGCCCGCCATCCACTACGTTCTGGCGAAGATGGGGCTGACATATAAAAAAAGACACTCCATGCCAGCGAGCAAGACCGTCCGGACATTGCGCGGGCGCGCCGCGCCTGGCGGCGTCGGCAAGGCGGTTTGGACCCGGCCAAACTGATTTTCCTGGACGAATCGGGTGCCAAAACCAATCTGACCCGCCTGCGCGGGCGCGCCCTGCGGGGTCAGCGTGTCCACGCCCAATGTCCGCAGGGCCATTGGCAAACCACGACCATGATCGGCGCCATCCGCCTGGACGGTGCCACCGCCTGCATGACCATCGAGGGGGCCACCGATACGGAGGTTTTCCGGGTCTATGTCGGCCATGTCTTGTGCCCGACGCTGCGCGCCGGAGATGTGGTCATCATGGATAACCTCTCCCCGCATAAAAGTGAGCCGACCCTTTCGCTGATCGCGCAGGCTGGAGCCCAAATCCTCTTCCTTCCAGCCTATTCCCCAGACCTCAATCCCATCGAGCAAATGTGGAGCAAAGTCAAATCCCACCTGCGTACAGCCGAGGCCCGCACGCAGCCCGCTCTGCTCCAGGCGATTGCTTCAGCTTTGCAGAGTATCACGCCCCGGGATGCCATGAACTGGTTTGCCTCTTGTGGCTACAGTTTTATTTAAAACGCTCTAGAGCGTTTTAAATAAAACTGTAGCCATTCCGTTGGGCCTGTGGTATAGGCAGTTCATGCGAACTTTATCGTTGGACCTGCGCGAACGGATTTTGGCTTCCTATGACCTTGAAGAGGGGACTCGCGTGGAGGTCGGCGATCGTTACCGGGTTTCGCTGGGCCTGGTCAAGAAGCTCTTGCAACAACGCCGACGGACCGGGGAGATCGGTCCGCGCCACCGTTTCTCCGGGCGCAAGCCGATGATCCTGGCGGCCCATCAGCGCCAGATGCGGACTCTATTGAATCAGAAGCCCGACCTGACCTTGAAAGAGCTGCGCGCCGGCTTGGAACTGGACTGTTCTCTGCCCGCCATCCACTACGTTCTGGCGAAGATGGGGCTGACATATAAAAAAAGACACTCCATGCCAGCGAGCAAGACCGTCCGGACATTGCGCGGGCGCGCCGCGCCTGGCGGCGTCGGCAAGGCGGTTTGGACCCGGCCAAACTGATTTTCCTGGACGAATCGGGTGCCAAAACCAATCTGACCCGCCTGCGCGGGCGCGCCCTGCGGGGTCAGCGTGTCCACGCCCAATGTCCGCAGGGCCATTGGCAAACCACGACCATGATCGGCGCCATCCGCCTGGACGGTGCCACCGCCTGCATGACCATCGAGGGGGCCACCGATACGGAGGTTTTCCGGGTCTATGTCGGCCATGTCTTGTGCCCGACGCTGCGCGCCGGAGATGTGGTCATCATGGATAACCTCTCCCCGCATAAAAGTGAGCCGACCCTTTCGCTGATCGCGCAGGCTGGAGCCCAAATCCTCTTCCTTCCAGCCTATTCCCCAGACCTCAATCCCATCGAGCAAATGTGGAGCAAAGTCAAATCCCACCTGCGTACAGCCGAGGCCCGCACGCAGCCCGCTCTGCTCCAGGCGATTGCTTCAGCTTTGCAGAGTATCACGCCCCGGGATGCCATGAACTGGTTTGCCTCTTGTGGCTACAGTTTTATTTAAAACGCTCTAGTGCTTCAATTTTTTAGTCTCACTCATACCTCCAGCTTAAAGCAAGTGTCATCTGGTGACCATACGTTTTTTCCGGCCATCCTCAACGCGTAGGCGTCCTCACTATTGACCCAAATTCGGCGTCGTCGTTTTTCATCTAACAGGTCGGAGGCCAACGCAAAGGCTAAAGGCTGAATGCTAAAGGCTAAAGTTCTGATGTTGGCGCTTGAGCCCTTTTGCCCAAGCCAGGCAAGTCCTGTTCCAGCCACGCCATTTGATTTCCTCCCGCGCGTTTCTCCCGCCGTGACAAAAAATCTTTCATGGCATCCGTGAAATCCGTGGTCAAATTCTTAAACCACAGAGAGCATCCTCCGTCGCTGAAGACATGGCGGAAAGGGCCCCAATCAATCGCGCTTTTTGCCGCATTCACGAGGCGGTCCAAGAGCGCCTTTTCCGCGCTTGTTGTATGGCAAATAATGAGGTATTTTAAAGCCATGAAACGCGAAGACATCATTCGGGATATTCACGGACTGGATGCGGAATTGGCGGCGTTGGAGGAGCAGTACGGCCTGCTTTCCGCCGACTTTTACCATTTTTATCGGGCGGGAGAATTGGAGCAGACGCGCGATTTCATCCGCTGGGCGGGCTTTTATGAGGCGAAACAGGAGCGTGAGACTTCCTATCGCCAACTCGTTTATGAACACTTGCGGGAGTTGCGGCGGCGGTCGGGCCTCGGCGCTCTGGCCATCGATCCAGCGGGCGCATGAGCGCGCCATTGGATGACATCGCCAAATTCAGCGGCGTCGTTTTTCATTCAACAGGTTGGAGACCAAAGGAAAGGCTAAATGCTTCCTCCGTCGCTCCGCCAAGCGGAGTTATGGACGGACTGGCGAAAAGCTAAAGTTCTGATGCTGCCATCTTGAGCCCTTTTGCCCAGGCCCGGGCAAGTCCCGTTGTTTCCAGACCCTCAGACGTGAATAACCGCGCCCTACATCGGGAGATGGCGTTTTCCAATCAAGGCCCCTTGACAGCAGACGGCTTTGGTGGGATTATCCCATTATGAAATTGGTTGCTGATGATCGAAGCCGGATCTCGAGCACTGTCTTGTTTAAACCCCGCGCGGTTTATGATGCTGAAAAAGGCGACGATGGCCGCATTGTCTTGGTTGAACTGGTGGCCGCTGAAGTGCCCACGGTCAAGCCGCGCCGCATTAATGGACGCCTGCGTGGTGCGGACGTTGTTTTGAGTCCCAAAACAGTGGCGGCGGCCGTTCGATCGGACAGAGATTCAAGATGAAACGCTATTGGGATACTTCGGCGCTGGCAAACGCCCTGCACGATCTGAAACTTGAAGCCAAAGCTTTGGAACCTGACCAGTGGACCCGCCCACACACGCTTTCGGAAGCTTTTTCCACATTAACCGGCGGACGTTTGGGCTTCAAGTATGCGCCGGATGATGCGGCGGCACTGCTCAATAACCTCACCCGTGGAATGCATTTTGTAGAACTGGACAGAAAGGACACGCTGGCCGCACTGGCTTTGGCGCGGAAACACGGCATTCGGGGTGGACGGGTGCATGATTGGATGCATGCTCGCGCTGCAACCAAGGCAGGAGCGGCCTTTCTAGTCACTGACAATCGCTCCGACTTTGTTGGGTTGGAAGATGGTTTTAAGTTGGTATCTTCAGCCGATTTATCGTCCACCTGACGGCTTGACCCCTTGGATAAGGCGGTGTGCAAGTGTGCAGGCGTCCTCACTATTGACACAAATTGAGCGGCGTCGTTTTTCATGCAACAGGATGGAGGCCAAAGCAAAGGCTAAAGGCTAAAGTTCTGAAAAACTGCCAGTCGGAGTGCCGCGATTTGACCATTGACCATTGTGTAAGTGCCTTGCTGGCAACAGGTTGTGACTTTGCAAAATGCGGAAATTTTCACGGTTTTTTTCGGGGCAATATAGTTCAACGAAAGTTGTCTTGAGAAAATTAAAGCTGCCTTTCAAACTGAAAGGCAAAGTCGCTTATGCATGCAAACTGCAATGTTTCAAAATCAGACGTGCGCCCCTTCTTAAAAAGCGCGGCGGATTGAACTTGCCTTTCCAATCTCTTTTCTGTGAGAGTGCCGTGTCAATATGAGCAAGTGGCCCAAACAACTTCCCCCTCTTTCGCCCGAAGACAAGCGCATTTGCGACGATTTCATGGAGTATTGGCATGATGTTTTCCCCAATCGTTACTCGATGGCGGACCGCTTCAGCCACAGCTATGTCGTGCGCCATCGTCCGGCGCACTTTGTCCGCACCCTGGAAATCGGCGCGGGGCTGGGGGAACATCTCAAATACGAAACGTTGACGGAAGAACAGGAGCGCCAATACGTGGCGCTGGATAGGCGCGAGAACATGGCGCGGCGGCTGCGGCAGAATTGTCCCACGATTCAAACCTGCGTCGGCGATTGCCAGGAGCGGCTGAACTTCGCCGACGGCTACTTCGACCGGATCATCGCCATCAATGTGCTGGAACATTTGCCCAATCTCCCGGCGGCCATTCGGGAGATGCACCGGCTGTGCGACAAGAAGACGGGCACTTTTTCGATCGTCATCCCGTGCGAAGGCGGGCTGGCCTACGGTCTGGCGCGGGAGATTTCGGCCAAACGCATCTTTCAAAAGCGCTACAAACGGCCCTACCATATTTTTATCGGCCGGGAACACATCAATGTTCCCCGGGAAATTTTGGCTGAATTGAATCCTTGGTTTGAAACCACGCAGAAGACTTATTTTCCCATTCCGCTGAGGTTCGAGTTTTGCAATTTGTTTATCGGGGCCACTTTCAGGCCCAAAAACACCATCGAACAGTGAGCGCCGATAAGCCGCCCAGGCTGATGATGGAATGCGCTTTTAATCTCTCCGGCGAAAGCGCATCCAATAAAGGCCGCCCAAACCCAGCAGCAATAAAACGCAGACCGCCGCCGTGCCGCTGCCGGGAAATTTTGGGAAAAAAGCCAGCGCGGCCGCCGCCATGGCCGGACCGGTTGCGTTGCCCGCGCCAATGACAGCTTCGTGAATGCCACCGTGTTCGCCTTTGGTTTCGCCGACGTCCATGGAATAAAACAGGGAGGAATAATAGATCAACCCGATGGCCAGCCCGAAGACGGCCTGGGAGGCAATCAACACCCAAATATCCCGCGCCAGCAGCATCGCCCCGAAAGAGACAATCATCGCGATATAGGAGCCGGCCAGAAAACGGAACCTGTAATGCCACCCGGGCCAAAGACGCAGGAAAACAAATGCGCCCGCCCGAACGAAGAGCCAGATTGACCAGACAAAGCCAGCCCGCATGGGCGTGAACTGGAAATGTCTGGCAAGGGTGGGAATGGTCGAAACCACGGTGTTGATGGCCAGATAGGCCAGAGGATTGGCCAGCCAGGCCATTTTAAGAAACAGGGCGGGAGATATGGGCGAGGCACAGCCTTCCGGCGTGGGGCGAAGCAGGGGGCGATCCAATTCCACCGGCGGCTGGCGTTGCGCCTCCCGCTCCAGCCAGAAGGCCAGGCCCATTTCCAGGAAGAGCAAACCGGCCGGGACGAAGAATATGCTTTTCAATCCCCACTTTTGCAGCAGAACGCCGCCGGTGAAATAGGCGAATGCTCCAGTCGCTGCCCAGACGACATTATAAATGCCGACGAAATTCTGCAATCGAACCGGCGGTTCGCCTTCGCTCATCAACGCTTCCAGGGCCGGCCAGGTCAGGCACAAGGCGATGTTCCCCGCCACGATGACTGCGAGGGTGGCCGGCAATCCTTCGACCTGGCTGCCAATAAGAAATACCGACGCCATCAAACCGGCGCCCCATCGGACCGCGGTAAAGTAGCCGAACTTTTGGGCGAATTGCCCGCCAAAATAAGCGGAGACGGCATAGACCGCCCCCAGCGCCGCCGCGAGCAGCAAATTTTGCAAAACGCCAAAGTTGAATTTGGCCTGGGTGTAGAAATAAATGTCGTAAAAGAAGTAAGTCGTGGCCAGGGAATTAAGTCCTTCCATCGCGAAAACGCCGCTCTTCAATTTTCCTGCTGTCATTCAAGAAATGTTGGCCTGCAAAAACTGGCTTGCGCCTTAATTGCGGCCCTGCCAGGCGATTGTGCCGTTGACGATCGTGGCCCTGGCTCTGCCTTTCATGGCCCATCCGGCAAAAGGGCTGTTGCGGGATTTGCCGGGCGATGTGCCCGGGTCATAAATCCATTCCTGTCCGGGATCAAACACGGTCAGGTCCGCGTCGGCGCCGAGGCCCAGGTGTCCCTTGCCGGGCAGGCGGAGCAACCGGGCGGGGGCAACGGTGAATTTCGCGATGAGATCGGCGAGGGACAGTTTTTTGGAGTGATAAAGTTGCATGAGGGCCAATGCCAGTTCGGTCTCGAAACCGATGATGCCAAACGGGGCGAGATCGAACTCGACTTCCTTTTCGTAGTCGCAATGCGGGGCGTGGTCGCTGCTGATAATCTCGAGGGTGCCGTCGGCCAGGCCTTCAATGACCGCGGCGCGATCGGCGGCGGAACGCAAAGGGGGATTCATTTTGAAATTCGTGTCGTAGGAAGGCCAGCGGGGCCGCCCCGCGGGCGGGCCGGCCATGATTTCCCGGCCGTCGGTGCTCCAGAACTTCCCGCTTCCGGCCAGCCCGGTGTCGGTCAGGGTGAAGTGATGGGGGCAGGCTTCGCCGGAGACGGGGATGCCGCGTTTTTTGGCCTCGCGCAGCAATTGCACGCTGCCCGCCGCACTCACATGCTGGCAATGCACCTGCGCCCCGGTCAACCCGGCCAGCAGGATATTGCGTGAGACGATGAGTTCCTCGCCCGAGGCCGGCCAGCCGCGCAAGCCAAGGACCGCGCTCCAGTATCCTTCGTGCATCACGCCGTCGGTCACAATGGAATAATCCTGGCAATGATCCATGACGGGCAAATCGAACATTCTGGCATATTCCAAGGCCCGGCGCATGAGATCGTTGTTCTGCACGCAATGGCCGTCGTCGCTGATGGCGATGACGCCGGCGGATTTGAGCGAGCCGATGGGAGCCAATTCCTCGCCGGCGATATTTTTGGTGATGGCGCCCGCGACGAAGAGGTTGATTTTGCTTTCGCGCGCCGCCCGTTCGCGAATCAACGCGACGGTGCCCGGGTTGTCGATGGCGGGGGAGGTGTTGGGCATGCAAACGACGGAGGTGAAACCGCCCCGGGCGGCCGAGGCCGTTCCGGTGGCGATGGTTTCCTTGGCGGACTGTCCCGGTTCGCGCAGGTGCGCGTGCAAATCAATCAATCCCGGGCAGACCACGAGTCCACCGGCCTCAAGCCGTTGAATTTGCGCAGGCGCGCCCGGGGCGAGGCCGGGGCCGACGGCGGCGATTTTGCCCTCCACAACAAGAACGTCCGCCACGGCATCGAAGCGATTGGCGGGATCGATCACGCGTCCCCCGGTCAGGAGCATCGAATTCATTGCGGCGAGGATATACGGAGGTGAATTGACAAGGCAAGCGCGGGCATTATGATAAAGGGGAAATGGCGCGGGTGTAGCTCAATGGTAGAGTGCCAGCCTTCCAAGCTGGCTATGAGGGTTCGATTCCCTTCACCCGCTCCAATTTTTACCGGGGATGTCTCACATTCGCCGGTTTTTGCATCAGTTTTGTATCAGCGTGCTTCCCGCCGCCTGAAATGCTCCACGCCAGTTGGCTTTTCCCAGCCCTGCCTTTTCTTTCCCGCACACGCGGACTTGGACAATTTTTCCAGGGAAAAATCACCTGTGTTCGTTGCGCCGACACCAACCCCCTGTAAAACTAACTATGGAGATTGGTGTGCTATCCAGGAAGAAACCGTTTGCGACCGTAACAGTCGGCTCGGTGACGATTTCCATTATCGCCGCGCCTGTCACCATCAGGACAGGATCAAAGCCAGCGGCAGCCGATTCAAACAGCGCGGCCAGCGCCCCGGAATTCAAAACCTACCAGTCATTTCAGGTTTCCCACTACGAAGGCAGGCGGCGGATTTTGCAGCGGCGCAATACCCTGGAAAAGGCGAAGGCTTTAGCCAGGGAAATTGCCGGGCGTTTGCATCGCGACGGCTCCCGCGCCCAATATTTCACCGAAAAAGACCGTCGCATTTACACCCTTGCCCAAGTGAAAAGCCAGTCATTCGGCCTGGAAGTGGATGAGGTTTGCCGGAAATTTGGCGAGCTTCAGCAACGGCTCAAAAGCGGCACGCTGGAGGAAGCGGTGGATTTTTACAACGCCCACGGCCAACGGGTCCGTCATGGCGCACCGATTGCAGGCGTGTATGAAGAATACCTTCAGCATCTCACCAAACGCGGGGTGGGGCATTACCACCGGCGCGACGTGAAACGCTATGTGGGCAATTTCGTCAAAACTTTTCCCGGCTTGATCAGCGCCATTCAAACGCCGGGGATGGACGCGTATTTGGCGGGTCTCGGCGGCAGCGCCCGCAACAAAAACAACCACCGCAAGGGCCTCATTGCGTTTTACAATTTTGCGCAGGGAAAAGGATTTTTACCGCATGGCATTCTCCACGCCGCCGCCGCCACGACGGCCTTTCGCGATCCCCGCAGCCAGATCACTTCCGAGCAGGAAGCACTTGCTTTGCTCCTGCCCTACGACATTTATTCCCCGGAGGAACTGCGCAAGATGCTGGCAGCGGAGGACGAACCGCTCCTCCGCCCGACGCTGGAAATCAAAGCCTTCTCCGGCGTCCGCACCGAGGAAATTGTCCGCCTTTGGTGGGTCATGGTGGCCGAACCGGAAGGCTGCCTGAAAGTTCCTGACGCCGTTGGAAAAATTTGCGCCCGGCGCGTGCCGCTATTGCCCAACCTGCAAGCGCGCCTGGCGGCCTATTCCGCCGATGCCAAACAGGGGCGGGTGTCGGTGGACTGGCCCAGCGCCAATTCGCTCACGCGCGCCTGGCGGCGGGTCATCGAAAAAGCGGGCGTGCCCTGCAAGCGCAATGCGTTTCGGAACAGCTATATCACCTACCGGCTGATTTTGACCGAGGACATTGCCAAAGTGGCCGAGGAAACCGGCACCAGCCCGAAGATGATCAAAAAGAATTACCAGTCGCGTGCCGCCATCTCGCGAGCCACCGCCGAGGAATGGTTCTCGCTCTGAAAACTTTTATTCAACCCCGCACCAACAGGAAAACTCCGCCCACAGTTCATTTGCAAGGGCCTATAATGTGAGTTGGCTGGACGAATAATTGTCCGCCCAGGAATTATGAGCACGACACTAAAAACCAATGGCGACGGCGTGAATGTTTTGCGGATAACGACCGACAAACGCGGTTTGGCGGCGCGCTACCTGGTGGGCATTCGTACAATCGAAGTATGGAAGGGGGATGGAATCGTTCTCGGTACCCGTCATGGCAAACGCATCATCTTCGATGTCGGCGATTGCGACCGCCGCCTGCTCCAATTCAAGAATCAGAAGGACCCTTATGGAAACAACTGAAAACAACCAGACGGAGCGGCGTTTCGCCGACAAGAAAATGCTGGCCCAGCGCTACGCCGTCAGCGAACGAACCATCAACAACTGGATGAACGCGGGCTTGCTCGTGTCAATCAAAATTCGGCGTGTCATTCGTTTTGATATTCCCGCCTGTGATGCCGCGCTGCGGCAGCACGGATTCACCAACCACCTTTAAAATTTATGGAACTAGAAATCCCAAATCCGAACGGGCTTCCGCCGGAAGGCCCGAAGCATAACCAAACTCCACTCGACCAGCCCATGCCGAAACCGGAGATCAAAATCACCAATCCCGCCATCGTCGCCCAAATGCCTGGCCCAAAGCCGTTGAGCTTGGAAGCCGCCGAGAAGGTAAAAAAGTGGATGATTGCGCGCGGGCTGGCTCAAAATACCTCGCAACAGGAATTCTTTGAGCTTTCAAGCGATCATCGCTTTTACCGCTTTGACCAAATTGACGCGCTGCGGCCCACGATTTACGGCGGAGCAGCCGCCGTTATATTCCGCTACCAGGACCGGACAAACGGCGAATTGCAAATTGTCATCGTCAAACTCGACTGTCGCGCCGACGCTGTTCTGCTGGTGTGCGCCATCGCGTGGAAGATGATTCTATCGTTTCCGTTAGGGCAATACGTTTCCGACGGCACGGACACCGACATAAAACACGGTCCACCCTTCGACCCTGGCAGTTGCGTGGATCATTATTTCCGGAAGCAGTGGCTTTCCAATGCCAAGGCCAAGCTGGCAGCCGACCGGGCGGCGATTGTACAGCCTTTGGCGAAAGCGAACCAGAGAATTGCCGAGTTGGACGAACGCATCCGTCTTGATGAATGCCAACGCAACGCAACCTTTGCCACGTTGATCGCAACCGAGACCAAGCTGAAACAGGAACACGACCGCGCGGAATTTCTGATCCGGCTCGCATCCTGGTATGGCGGCATCACCATCATTATCATTATTATCATCTTCGTGGTGTATGTATGGCGAGCATAGTCGTGTGGCCACAAAGTGGCCCACGACGCTCGCAAGGAAGGGTTGCCCCTTCCTTGACCTACCCTAAAAAAACCCGACGCCCGTGAAAACCCGCCGTCAGCACGTTTTGAAAATCCGCCTTACCGATATGGAATGGGCGCATCTCCAAAACGTGTTTCCAAAACGGGCGGTCGGCACATCGTTGCGCGCCCTGGCGATGGACCAGCCGGTTCCCCAGCGCAACGAAGCGGTTGATGTTCGACGCGATTTGACGCGCCATCTGGCGCGCATCGGCAACAACCTGAATCAGGTTGCGCGCGGCATCAATCGCGCCGTTCTGACCGGCGAGAAGATTGAAGCCGTCAAAGTACTGGTGGAACTGGCAGCGATCCGCGCCGCGATGGAGGAGCTATGGTGATTAAACTTCTTGGCGGCAAAAAGGCGTCCATCAAGTACCAGTTGAAAAATCCCACCGCGCGGATTTTGCACGGCGACCCAACCGTCACGCAGCGGTTGATTGACGCCTCGCATTTTTCCCAAAAGTACTGCGGCATTGTCTTGAGCTTTGAGGAAAATATCACCGCCGAAACCGAATCGGCCATCCTCGACGACTTCCGCCTTATGCTGCGCGGCGGGCTGGAGGAGGACGCGCTGGATATTCTGGCGGTTGGTCATGCGGACAAAATTCATCCCACGACCAAGGCCACGCGCCCCGATTACCACATTACCGCCGTCGAAACCGATCTCCGCACCGGGAGGAAAATCACGATTTACCACCACCGCCGCGACCACGATCTTTTTTACGCCTGGGAGCGGATGATCAATATCAAATATGGCTTCAGCCGCCCCGATGACCCCGCACGCCGCCGCACGATTCAGATTGCCAAAAAACTTGGCCAGAGCCGGAAAGAATTGCTCGCCGCCATTGACGCGGCGCTTTGCGGTGAAGTAAAAGCCGGACGGATTCAAGACCGCGCCGATGTCATTTGTTTTCTTGAGCAGGCCGGGTTCAGTGTGCCGCGCCAGGGCGAAAATTATCTCACGATTGCCGACAAGGACGGCAACCGGACCCGGTTGAAAGGATTATTTTATGAACGCAGCTTCGATCACCAGCGACTTGAAACAGGCACAGCAGGAACGGGAACGGGCGGCCCGGATGAACTCCGAGAAGCTGAAAACCGAGTGGCAGAATTATTTGCGCGCCGAGTCGCAGCATTTCAAAAACTTTATCGCCGAAACCGAGTCGCGCTGCCGGAAGCTCATGCGCTTGGCCGTGACGGTGACGGCCTTGGCGACGCTTCTGGCGTCAGCTTTGATGCTGGCGGCGACATGGAAAACGGCGCGCGCGGAATCACGCCTTCAGCAGTTGCAGACCCAAATTGCGCAAAGCCAGGACAGGCTGGCGCGGTTGCGGGCGGCCCAATTCATCCCCAAAGGCCATCCGTTCAGAGCCAGAGGCAGAACATTTATCGAACTCGAAGAAACAGAGTGAACCATGAAAAACAGCTAACCGGAATTGACCCAGTTATTATTGCGCACCTTGGAAGCCTTGGTGCGCGATCACGAACAGCAGCAGCGGCAACAACAGCAATTATTCGCGCAGCAACAGCAGCAGTGGGAACAAAGGCTGGCGACCTTGACCGGGCAGGTGCAGGACTTGCAGAGGCAGTTGCAGACGTTGTCGGCGTCATTGCAGCCGTTGACCGCGCAATTGGATTCTGTCGTTGCCCTTTACAATTCCTTGCCCAAATCCTGATTCACGAAATTCGCCAGCGGCGGATTTCCCGGCACCACGCTTGTCCTCAACTGCCGCAGCACAAACTGCCACTGCCATCTCTATCGTAACTTAAACGCTCTTAAATTCATATATGGAAAACCCAACACAAAAAATTCTTCGCATTGCCCGCACCTTTCCTTCCCTAAATCGAAAGTTGGCTGGTTGGAACCCACCGACGTTCGATCCGGATAAATTCTTTCAAATGATGAGCGGCGCTTCTCACGGGGAATGGCTGTGCGCCACGTTTATCTTGAACGTGTGGGACCCAGGCGGGGCCAAACTTAACGAGGAGTGGCATTTTGAGTTTTTCGATTTCGCCGGAATAGCGGATTCTGGAAACCGCCGCGCCCTACTGAACTGGTTAGCCAACCCGGAATGGCCCTAAAATCCGATCCGCCGCAATGCGTGTCTTTGACCAGAGGCCATCGTGCGGAGACTGTCCAGGCCGCAGGTGGAGTATGGGCTTGCCCACCGCCGGAAAACGGCTACTCTCGCGGAATGAAAGCGAGTTTATGGGCATTGATACTTTCTGTCTTTCTGGGGGCCTCGGTGAAGGCTCAACAGCCCGTAATTCCGTCTGCAGCCACCTCGCTGGCGACCAACGGCCTCGGAACAATCGCAGAAATCTCCGCCAAGGCCGAAAAGGGAGACGCAGCCGCGCAGACTGAAATCGGCCTTATGTATAGGAATGGAAATGGTGTCCACAAAAACTACGCCGAAGCCGTGAAGTGGTTCCGCAAGGCTGCGGACCAAGGTTATATGGCCGCACAATTTAATCTCGCTCAGTGCTACGACGGCGGGCATGGTGTCGCGGAAGACCACGACGAAGCCGTCAAATGGTACCGCAAAGCGGCGGAACAGGGCGATGCCGACGCACAATATGCTCTTTGGGTTACGTATTTCTTTGATTTTGGTCGTTTCGGCGAGGAGGCACGCGCCGAAGCTCCTAAATGGGGGCGCCTGGCTGTGGAGTCGTACCGTAAAGAGGCGGAACAGGGAAATGCCGACGCACAATTCCGGCTTGGATCTATGTATGATGAGGGCGAGGGCGTGGAGAAAGATGAGGCCGAGGCGCAGAAGTGGTACCGCAAAGCAGCGGAGTCGTACCGCAAAGCGGCGGAACAGGGCGATCCCGACACACAAGTCCGTCTTGGATTTATGTATGACGCTGGCCGGGGAGTCGAGAAAGACCAGGCCGAGGCGCAGAAGTGGTTCCGAAAGGCGGCGGACTCGTACCGCAAAGCGGCGGAACAAGGCGAAGCTGACGCGCAGCACAAGTTGGGTGTGGCGTATTCCTGGGGGAGGGGTGTAGCCACCAACTTCGACGAAGCAGTAAAGTGGTACCGCAAGGCGGCGGAACAGGGCGATCCCGACACACAGTACGAGTTGGGCGAGGCGTTTTCCTGGGGAAGGGGTGTAGCAACCAATTTCGACGAAGCAGTAAAGTGGTACCGCAAAGCGGCGGAACAGGGCGATCCCGGCACACAATACAAGCTGGGCGAGGCGCTTTACAATGGCTGGGGTGTGGCCACCAACTTCGCCGAAGCAGTACAGTGGTACCGCAGAGCCGCAGACCAAGGGCAGGCATTGGCCCAGGACGATCTCGGCGATTGTTACAGGTTTGGCCACGGCGTCCAGCAGGATTACGCGGAAGCCGTGAAGTGGTACCGCAAAGCGGCGGAACAGGGCAACGCTGACGCACAATGTAGTCTCGGTTTGTGTTACAACCTTGGGCAGGGTGTCCTGCAAGACTACGCGGAAGCCAAGAAGTGGTATCGCAAATCGGCGGAACAGGGCAACGCCGACGCACAATGGAATCTCGGTTTCTGTTATTATTATGGGAAGGGTGTCGCGCAGGACTACGCAGAAGCCGTGAAGTGGTACCGCAAGGCGGCGGAACAGGGTTATGCCGATGCACAATGGGATCTCGGTTGGTGTTACTACAACGGGCAAGGTGTCCCGCAAGACTACGCCGAAGCCGTGAAGTGGTATCGTAAAGCGGTGGAACAGGGCAACGCCGGCGCACAATGGAATCTCGGTTTGTGTTACGACAATGGGCGCGGTGTCGGGCAGGACTATGCCGAAGCCGTGAAGTGGTATCGTAAAGCCGCAGACCAGGGACAGGCAACGGCTCAGAACGATCTTGGTGAGTGTTACAGGTGTGGCCATGGCGTAGCGCGAGATTACGCGGAAGCCGTGAAGTGGTACCGCAAAGCGGCGGAACAGGGCAACGCCAACGGACAATGGGGTTTCGGTTGGTGTTACGACCTCGGCCGGGGTGTCGTGCAAGACTACGCGGAAGCCGTGAAGTGGTATCGAAAAGCCGCAGTCCAAGGGCAGGCATTGGCCCAGGACGATCTCGGCGATTGTTACAGGCTTGGGCACGGCGTATCGCAGAATTACGCGGAAGCCGTGACGTGGTACAGCAAAGCATCGGAACAGGGCAACGCCAACGCACAATGGATGCTTGGAATTATGTATGATTCCGGGGAAGGTGTCCTGCAAGACTACTCGGAAGCCGTGAAGTGGTATCAAAAAGCAGCGGAACAGGGCCATGCCGAAGCACAATATTGTCTTGGCGCTATGTATAACTTTGGCAGGGGGGTACCAAAGGACTATGTCGAAGCTTATAAGTGGTACAACCTCGCTGCCGCGCAACATCAGACCAACGCCATTCACGACCGCGATGACATTTCCGATTCCATGACCCCTTTGCAGATAGCAGAAGGCCAGCGGCTTTCCCGTGAGTTTAAACTGCAAAAGACAGAAGAACTTACCCCGACCCTGCCAAGTGCCAAATCAACGGATGCAAGCGCGATAGCCAGCGGGACAGGATTCTTTATCACCGAAGACGGATTTCTGGTAACTGCCGCCCATGTGGTAAATGGAAACACCCAAATCAAAGTGGCCACGCAGCTAGGACTTCTCGCTGCTCACCTGGTAAAACTCGACGCTGCGAATGACATGGCGCTCTTAAAAGCAGAGGGTCGGTTTTCTGCCTTGTCCATTGTCTCAAGCCGCTCCGTCAAACTTGGAAGCACCGTTGCGACAGTCGGCTTCCCGAATACTGGAATGCAAGGTTTCGCACCGAAACTCGCCAAAGGCGAAATCGCCTCTTTGACCGGGCCGCAGGATGATCCGCGCTATTTTCAGATTAGCGCGCCGGTGCAGCCCGGCAACTCAGGCGGCGCACTCGTAGATGATCGAGGCAACGTAGTGGGCGTCGTGGCGGCAAAGCTCGATGCCGCCACGGCCCTGGCCGCAAGCGGGGCCTTGCCGGAAAACGTAAATTACGCGATCAAGAGCAGCTTTCTTCTCAGCTTTCTCGAATCCGTCCCTGAAGTCTCTGCGAAAATGAAAGAAGCTGGCACCAAGGAGGAAAAATTCGAGGATGTGGTAAAATCTGCCGAAGCAGCCACCGTCCTCGTCCTGGTTTATTGATAAAAAAAATTGGTCAGGGTTGACGGAAACGATGGAGTGTGCAAGGTTTTGAAAATGAATATAACGATTGTATCTTCCAGACGGGACAATGGGCGTTTGGCCTTCAAGGCCAAGGAATTCGGCGGATTTGAATGTTACGCGCCACCTGGCTTCGATCCCGCATTCAAAGTCGGGACAGGTGACAAGTTGGAGATTGGTTTTCATCGCCCGACCGATTTGGTAACCGGTCGGGAGCTTCCCTTTTTCGTCGCGGACCACATTGAGAAGCTGTAATCCCCAAGGGTTCCTTGTCTTGCAACCGGACAACATGAAGCCCCAGAAGAAAGCTGGCGTGATCCTCATGACTTACCCAGGAGTCGGTTTTCCCTTGCATTCCAGAGGTTTCAAATGCGGTTCGCAGATTCCCTCGATCTGCCGAAGGATCGTGTCAAGGCGTGCTTGAATGGGATCACTGTCCGTCACGCCCCACATGATTCTCTCCTTCTTTTCGATACTTGATCGATGCTCCTCCATCGAATCCCGATTTGTAAAGGCCCCCTCGTCAACTTCTGAAAGCCTGCTCCATCCGCGCGCTGCAACAAATAACTCGTCACACACCGACTTCAGTCCGGCAAACGGCGCATCAGCATCCTTCCCGAACTGTGCTATGAAACGGTAACGCAGTGTGAAAATTCGACCGAAAACCGCAGCGTGCATGTTATAACGCTCGTATATGACATAGGCATCATCACGGATTTGCTGCTGTTTCGGGGTTTCTTTCGATTCTCGTTTTCGGGTAGAACCCTCGCCAGCATAGCCAGCAGGGGATCGCATAAATTCAATTACGCTTTTGGCCTGATAAAACAAGGCCAACCCTTCCTCCGCAAGCTCTATCCTCCGCCTGCCAAGAAATTCTTTGCGCCAAGCGTTGATCCCACGAAAAGCAAAATAAACCGTCACCAGGACGGCTAAACTTTGAACCAGACCGATCCAGTCCTTCAGTGTCGCCGGCCAGAACTTTTCCCCGGGAGATTCACCCTGCGGATTTCCTCTTGAGTTGTGCAGAGGATTTCTGGCATAGGAATTTGCGGTAGCGTTTGTGACCGATGCATTAGTTGGAGCTGGGAGGACTGGCGTTTGAGCAGCGGCCAGATTCACAAGCAACAAACTCATCCATACTACAAACCGCATCATTCAGACAGAATACCAACTTTCGGCCACCTGGCAAGACAACCTGAGTCCGCGACAGACAATCTGAGTCCGTTGGAGAAACGCCTGCCCACCGCGTCCTGAGAGCGGCGGCTTTTGCTCCGGCTGCGCGCCCCGCTTCCCTTCCGCTCCGCTCCGCAAAACCGCCGCCCTCATGCCGCCCCGGATTCGAGCTTGTCCCTCAGCCTGAAAGCCTCTGCGTTCCGCTTACTCGCCCTTATGCTCCGGCTACGATGCTCGGTCTGGCTCCGCTCGCTCTGCGCGTCTGGGCCTCCGCAAATGGGCGACCGCTCCCTTCCGCCTTCGCTCTTCGGAGAGCTACTGCGGACAGGCCGGGCCTTTCAGTCTGAGCGACAAGACATCGCGCCCCCGCGCGTCCCCTTTTTCGCCCCATTGCCCCGCCCTGTCGCCAAGACTTGCCGGGTTTGGCTTCCCCTTGAAAGACTACGCCGCCAAACCCGGCAAGACTTGGCTCCCCCCGTTGAGGCTCCCTTGATGAATTTCCAAATCCGCCGCTCCTCTCCGCTTTTTGTTCTGTCCGCTCCGCGCCCCTTTCCCCTACGCGGACCGCCAGCCCAAACGCTCCATTTCGCTCACGGCTTTGGAAATCCACAACGGAGCCAGGGAACCTTTTTACGCGCGTCTGTCATGGTTCGTGCCCGCCCCTGGCCCCGGCATGAACCCCGCCAGCCCCGCCGCTCCGCGATAGTGTGAGGCAATTACCCGTCTGCCCGCCTCATTCCGGTTGTTTTGTCGGGTATGACCGCTCGCGCTGGCCTTGACGCTCCGCGCCCTTTCCGGCGGGCCGGAAAGGATTTCAGTTTTAACTCGCCAATTCGCCGTATTGTGATAACTTCGCACCAACGCGCAAGGCCGGGAAATGACGCTGGCACTTGCATCAATTTGCATCAGCGCTTGGTCATCACCGTGCCTTTTGATGCGGAGATGGTGGAAGATATGCGGTTTGCAATGCACTATGACTGGGCAATTTAGCGAATTATGAACATTTTCAGACAGGATTCGATTCCCTTCGCCCGCTCCAACTTCAAAAGAAGACATCATATCGGTTTGATTCACTTTGACTGAGTTTGACTGCACGGAGCGCCAGTTATTTTGCAAACCATTCATTTGAAGGTATTTGCAGACGATTTGGGCGCCACTTTGACCAATGGCACTGGTTTTAACTGAGTTAACAACGGTTTGACCCGCCTTCGCCGAGGCGGCTACGGCGCGGCAAGCCCACCTCACCGCAACGGCTACGGCGCGGCAAGCCCACTTCGCCGCAACGGCATCCACGTTCGTTGAAGCTATGGACAAGACGGTGGACAAGATGGCGGGCGAACTGAGCAGGCGGGCGAATTGACCACGAAGGACACGAAGTTCACGAAGAGGGTGAGACATATTGTCCTGAGTACGTGGGCAAATTGAGCCAGCCTCTTTGTCGCACCGCAGATTATTTCTTCCTTCTGCCTTCATAATTCTTCCTTTTTTTCGACCCCCTCCCCCCATATACCACCCCCTGAGAATTTCTCTGGAAATCCGAGAAATCCTTCAGTCTGTTTCAGTTGGAATGGATTGCACGGCAGCAAGTTCCAACGGAAAAATGGCCAAAAGGCCAGAATCCGAGAAAAGTGAGAATTCTCAGATTCTCTCACCTCTTTTGCGCCAAAATCCAAGGCGATAACGGTCTTTTGCCCGCCATCCCGTCCGCCTCCGCCGCTTCCGCCTTCGCCGCAGCGGTTACTGCGGACAAGCCGGCGACGGGGCAAGGCTTTCCCTTGAGCGCGCTGGCCACTGACCACTTCCCACTCTTCACTTCTGCATGCTGCCTTCATAATTCCAACTTTGCTTCCGCATTATGGCACAAAAGGCGGAATTTGTACAGGTCATGGTGGGCACTTTTTTTATAACATGAAACCCCTGTAAACATTGACCAAAACGCGTGTCGGGGGCCTTGTTGTCAAGTATGTATTCTTGACAAGCACACAAAAAGCAGGGCCTTTTTTTAACCACGGGCGGGAAGAAAAGAGTTTTTTGACCGCGAAATACTCGGAACACGCGAAAAGGCTGTCTTGAGCTTTGTTCGCGTGGTTGGCGTGGTTCGCGGTATCATGAATCTGTTTCATCCGCCCGCCTTTTGGCCATAAAGCCAACTGCGCGTTCCGTCTTCTTCCCGGATTTGTTGGTGGACAGAGCGGGCGGGGTGCGGCAGACAAAATGTTGACATGCTCGGAATCGACCCCTCGACGACCCCTCGACGCACTCCCTATGCCACGCCGAACGCTCTGCGGCTAAATGAAATTGACAAACATATGTTTCTGGAGTCCTCACACGCCATCCCGGCCTTGATTATCAAGGCTTTGCAGCATTTTCCGTCTGCCTGAATCATCACGCATTTGCCTGAAAAACACCAAACAGTATCAGATTGCAGTATCAGATTTCTCGCACCAGCGAATCACGTAACGAAATGAAGAACCCGACCGATTTCACTAAAGCGAATTGCGACGCTTCTTCCTTAATGTTGCCATCAGCAACGGCCCCGCCATGAGTACTAAACACCAGACTTCCGGCTCCGGAACGGCCATAATAAGCCAGCTTCCAAAAGCATCCGCATAACTTACGCCATACCCAGGTCCACCACCGAAGGTATATCCGAAGACACCATCCCTGCCACTGACATCGAGCAACCAGGAACCCACCGTGTTGTATTGATCTGGCAGCACAGTAAAGACTTCCCCATCACAATAGGGGTATCCGTTTTGAGTCCCTGTGCTTCCAACTGTAGACATGAAACTGGCGATCGCTGGACTGTCAACCGAATAATCAGTATTCCCAGGAGTACCATCGGCGAACAGCGTCGCCACCTGAGCCGAAGTTGCGTACGTAAATCTCGCAAACGTTCCCCCAGGGCTCATTTCCCCCGTTACTTCATTGTAGCTAAGACCGTCCGTGTATTCCAAATTTAACCAAGTCAAGCCTGTCGCTGTGTCAAAAATGGTCGAATTCGGACCGAAACTTGGATCCGTCCTGATCTCCAATGTCCCTCCTGCCCCAATGGGCTGTCCCCAGAGTAATGTCGTTATCCCGACAACGGCACCGACAACGATCCTTTTACTCATACCTTCAAACATCTCAAAATTACAGTCAAGCGTCAAGCGAAAAACAGGAAGAATCTCAGAGAATTCAAGTCAAGTCAACTTTCTTGCTACTCGGCTGCCTTCCGATGAGTCAATAGGACAGTTATTAGACTATTAAACGAGGTTAAGCGGCGGACCGCACAGGAGGGGTCTATGGCCGTCCATCCTTCAATTTCATCCGGGCAGAGTTCATCTTCAAGCAACCCGGCTGATGCCGGGACCCGTCATCATTGCGACTGCGGTGCCTGCGAAAGTATGAAATCCGTTGCGAATTGAGGGTGCCGGTGACTGAGCAGCTTTACATTCCACCACGAATTTTCCTTGGTGACATATTTGGCGCAATAATCGGCCACATCATCCCGGCTGTTCACCGGCTCAATCCAGGCACGCCCGTACCGCCCAAACCAGGTCCGCCAAATGTCTGTCCGCCGCATGTTTTTACAATCCACCCACAGCGCATGGACGCGGTAGCCGTCACGGCCCGGATTCTGTTCCAGCGCGTCGAAATAGGAAACGCCGCGCAACTCGCTTCGCATGAATTTCTCATAACACCGGGCACCCGACCAAATGGACGCTTCCCAGGCAAACGTCAGGTGCGAATCCACCTGCCACGGGGCCAACGAGTGAACCCATGTTCCTCCTTGTCAGAGAGTCTTTTCTGGCTTGGTATTCCTTGAATATCCTCAGTCTAAATCTTCACTGGGTCAGCCAATGTCCAACCCCCCAGATAAATTTACCCGGAATGAACACTGCCCGCTATTTGGCCCAAGCTGAAACCAAGGGTTTTCCCAGTGGCGGCAAGGAACGACCTAGTGGCAGGCAGATCTCGCAGAGGGTATAATGGTAATTGTGGTTCTCTCCAACCCGCTTGTGCGGTTTGGGCGGAGTCCGGATAAGCTCAACATCTGGACTCCGTATCGCCTTTATGGCAGGACAAGTCGGCGCGGCGAGACTGCCTCCACCCATGCGGCGACAGGGCTTTGCTGCTCTTTTCCTGAAAATGCGCCTCCTGAAACCTCGAACGCTTCGGTCACGGAATTTTCTGTCACGGAATTTTCTTGCCAAAGTTCCGCGCGCATCACAGAATGGCCGGGTTCTTTGAAAACAGCGAACGCGTGTTCGCTTTGAACGCAGTCAAACGTCAGGGAACCCGGTGTGAATCCGGGACGGTTGCGCCACTGTGACGGCTACAAATTCCCAATGCCACTGGTCCGCGGAGCGGAAACGGGAAGGCGGGAGTGAGGTTTGAAGCCCAAGTCAGGATACCGGTTTGGCTGCGCTCGTCGGATTCCGAACTGTTTCGGAGTCGCTTCTCCGTCAATGAGAAGGATGAGGCCAGCTTGATGAACCGATTTCATCAGGATTCGTTGGATGCCTTCATTCGCCGCTTTGCCGGAGTCTGGAGGTTTTTTTATCTTCAGGCTTCGCCCTGGTCTCCCCATCGCAAAACCGTTTCGTGAATTTTTTCGCGGAACATAATGGAAAGATCAGCATCATGAATAAAGTCTGTTTGTTTCTGCTGGGCGGCTTGATGGCCGCTTCATCCGGCAAAGCAATTACCGTCACCGAAAACTTCTCCGCCAACCCGTTGCAGGACGGCTGGCGGATATTCGGCGACACCAACCTGTTTCAGTGGGATTCCACGAACCAAAATCTTGGCGTCACTTGGGACTCGTCGCAATGCAACAGCTATTTTTATCATCCGCTGGGCACGATTCTCACGAGTAACGATAACTTCACTCTCGCGTTCGATTTGCAAATAAACGAGGCGGAAGCCAGCGGCTACGGTTTTGAAGTGGCCATCGGCTTTTTTAATTCAGCCGAAGCCACGAGCACAAACTTCCAGCGCAGCACTGGTTATAGCTCGCCTGATTTGGTTGAGTTTGATTATTTCCCGGATGCGGGCTATGGCGCGTCGGTGTGGCCCCTCTTGGTGGATACAAACTCTGACTTCAATTGGAATGGGTCCACTGATTACGCCATCTACGCGCCAATTGCCGGCGACTGGTATCACATCGTGATGACTTACACCGCGACGAATCTGGCGATGGTGACAACGATGACGAATTTCGAGCAAACCTCCGGCGTGACCATCATTGATCCGCTGAGCTTGACCGGCTCCGAGTATTATCTTCCTTTCACCGATTTTCGCGTGGACACGCTTTCCATCAGCAGCTATCAGGACGATGGCTATGGTGATTCCATCCATGCGCAGGGTGTCGTGGATAATTTCGTCGTCACCCTGCCGCCGCCGCCCATTCAAAACCTGACCGGCGCATTCAGCGACGGAGTCTGGCAGTCGCAATTTTGCAGCCAGAGCAACTGGCTCTACACCTTGGAGCGCACAGGCGGTTTGCATTGTTGGACAAACGTTTCCCCGGCAACGCCGGGCAACGGGACAACCCTGTTTTTGCAGGATGCAAACCCGCCAGCGGACAAGGCCTTTTACCGCGTGAGGGCAAGCAGGCCATGAATTTGACGCACATGCAAACGACGATTGATTCCGGCCAATGCCCGTTGTGCGGCCAGCCCAACGACTGCCAGCTTTGCAGCGTGTCCGCCTGCAAAGGCCCATGCTGGTGCGCGCGTGTGGAAATTCCCGAAGGCTTGCGCGCGCGCGTGCCGGTCGAACTCCGCGACTGTGCCTGCATCTGTCCCGGCTGCATTGAATCGTTCCGTCTGAAACAGGCCACAGTTCAAAACTGTCGCGCGTTCACACTCATCGAACTGCTCGTCGTCATTGCCGTCATCGCGATCCTGGCGGCGATGTTGCTGCCCGTTTTAACCCAGGGCAAATCGTCCGCGCAAAGCGCGAAGTGCATGAGCAATTTGCGCCAGCTGGGAGTCGCGGCGGAATTGTATTGGGACGATAACAAGGGGAATTGTTTCAATTATGTCTTTGCCCCGGCTTACGTCCCAGCCCCGACCAATGGCGCCATCTACTGGTTTGGCTGGATTGGTCCGGGAGCGGAAGAGCAACGCCCATATAATCTGTCCTATGGCGCGATGGATCCGTATCTCGACGGCAGCGATGTGCGGATTTGTCCGTCGTTGGCCAATGCGCTCGCGCAGTTCAAATTGAAGGGCACCAACATGATCTTCAGTTACGGCTATAATTTTTACCTCTCCACGCCACCCGGAAAACCGCAAATCAATGTTTCAAGGCTTCACCAACCGGCTCAAACCGCGCTGTTTGCCGACGCGGCGCAGGTGAACAATTTTCAAGCCCCCGCTTCACACTCAAATCCGATGCTCGAAGAATGGTATTACCTTGATTTGGAAACAAATTACTCCAGCGCCGACAATTACCCCAACGGCCATTTCCGTCATTGGCAAAAGGCGAACGTCATCTTTTGCGACGGCCATGCCGGTTTGGAAAGGTTTGTGCCCGGCTCGATTGATCCAAAACTGCCGGGGCAGTTTGTCGGCCAGTTGCGCCCGGAGATTTTGACACTGCCATGACATTGACCATGGCAGGAAATGGAGTGAAAACATGAAGGAAAAAATCGTCTTTTGCTGGAGCGGCGGAAAAGATTCCGCGCTCGCCTTGCACCGCTTGCTGGTGGAAGGCCGGTATGACGTGGTTGCGCTGCTGACAACCTGCAACGAACATTTTCAGCGCGTCTCCATGCACGGCGTGCGTGTCGAACTGCTGGAACAACAAGCCCGCGCCATCGGTCTCCCGCTGCAAAAAATGTTCGTCAGCCACCGCGGTTCCAACGACGAATATGTCGGGAAGATGAAGGGGCATTTGCTCGCCTACAAGGCGCAGGGCGTCACCCGCTTCGCCTTTGGCGATATTTTCCTTGAAGACCTCAAACGCTGGCGCGAGGAAAATCTGGCGCAACTCGGCCTGCGCGGCGTCTTCCCGATTTGGAAGGTGGATTCACGCGACTTGATCCGTGAATTTATCGCGCTCGGCTTTGCTTCGATCATCTGCTGCGTCAACGACGCCTGGCTGGATGAAACGGCCTTGGGCCGGAACATCGATGCGGATTTCATCCATTGGCTGCCCGCCGACGTGGATCCTTGCGGCGAAAATGGCGAATTTCATTCGTTTGCTTTTGCCGGGCCGATTTTCAAACAGCCATTGCGAATCAAGGCCGGTGAAAAAGTCTATCGCCCGGTCGAGGAAACGCACCCGGGCGCAACGCCAGCCGTGTGTCCGTTGCCGGGCGCGCGCCGCGGCAAAGGATTTTGGTTTTGTGATTTGCTGGCCGCTCCGTGAATTGAGACCCCATCCACAATAAAAGAGCTCAAAGTTGGAGATTGACGCCGATGGCCATTCAGGCAAAATGTTCCGGCTTGACAACAAGAGTGAATTTGGCGCTGGCCCATCAAAAGCTTGCCGGAACGAAAGCATGAAGCGATCCATCTACGTTGTGGACGATCAAGCGCCCGTTCTGGAAACGACGGTGCTCGTGCTCCGCAGCCTGGGCCGGGATTGGGAGGTGACCGGTTTTACAGACCCGTTCGCCGCCCTGGCAGCGGTCAAGGCGAAGGCGCCGGACGCCATTTTGTCCGACGAACTGATGCCCGGGATGCAGGGAAGCCAGTTGCTCGAGCAGGTGAGAGTCGTCTCACCGAATACCATCCGTCTCATCATGTCCGGCTGTGTGGCCCTGAACAAACTCACCCTCATCACGTCGGCCCACCAATACATCGCCAAGCCCTTTGACGCCTTCAAACTGCGGGACTTGATTCAGCGGAGCTTCGTGGCCCAGGAACGGATTATTGATCAAGGCTTGCAGTCCTTGGTAACGTCGATCCGTTCCATCCCCTCGCTGCCCCAGGCCCACCATTCGCTGCTGAAAGAACTGGAGGACAGCCGAACCCCCAATGCGACCATTGCGCGCCTGATCGGGGATGACCCGGGTCTGTCGGTCAAAGTGCTGCAATTGGCCAACTCCGCTCTTTTCGGCCGGGGCTACCTGGTCACAAGCCCGATTGACGCGGTGAGTTGTCTCGGCACCGACATGGTGGCCGCGATCGTCCTTTCGCAGAGCGTTTTCCGGCATTACGAATCGCTCAAACATCGGGAAATTGATTTGCCGCGGGTGTGGGCCCACTGCTGGGGAACGGCCTGCCTCGCCCAATACCTCTGCCGGCAAATGAAACTGCCGCACAAGACCGGCGAAGAGGCCTTTCTGGCGGGCCTGCTGCACGAAGCGGGGCGCTTCATTCTTGTTGACAATTTCCCGGACCAGTTCCAAGCCGCGTGCGACGGCGCGCGCCAATCCAAAACCCCCCTGTCCCCGCGCCTGCGCGAGACTTTTCAAGCCAGCCCGGCTCAAATCTCCGCCTATGTGCTTGAACTCTGGGGCCTCCCCAGCGCGGTGATCGACAGCATTTTCCTCCTGGACAACCCGGAAAAAGACCCGGCCCCTGGTTTTTCCATGACCTCCGCCCTCTACATCGCCGACCACCTCGCCTCGCAAACATTTCCGCCTGATCCATTCCCCCTCGAAGATTGGAAAACCAGTTACCTGCAATCCATCGGCTGCGCCGGCGACATTGCCAGTTGGGAGAAGTTCTCCACGGAGGCCGAAGCAGGCGCCCGCGGTTGAGCGCGCCCCGCCTGGCGGGGTCACTGAACGGTTTTCGTTCTACTTCCGGCGCTTGTCCAGGCGGACCAGCACCACGCCATGTGAAGGCACCACCGCTGCAAACTCCCCGTCGAATCGGCCGATGTCCTGTTGCCGCCACAAATCGCGCACCATGCGTTTGCCATGCAGGTTCAGGTCGGACCAATGGGCGGTGGCCGTGATGTTGGTCGGACCGAGATTGAACAAACCAACGGCTTTGGAACCGCCTTCAAGGTCTTTGGCATAGACGAGCACTGGTCCACTGACCGCCACACACGTGGCCTGTCTGCCCAAGGCATCCTGGTCCAGGGCGAGCACTTCGTCGTTGGACAGCAGACCGAAGGTGAAAGCATCCATTTTCTGCAAATCGCAACCGAGCAGCAGCGGGGCGGACAAAAGGCACCACAGACTGATGTGGGTGTATTGTTCGTTGGACGTCAATCCAGTCGGGTGCGGCCGGCCCCATCCCACCCAGCCCACGACCAGCATGTCCGGATCGTTCCAATGGCCAGGCCCGGCCAAACGCGCCCATCTGTCCTGGGAAAAACCCCTGGCGCGCATGGATTCCCAAGTGTCCCCGATGTCTCCGGTGGTCCGCCAGGAATTGGCAAATTCTGACAGGCCGGGCGCGTTTTGGAACGGGGTGGAGTTGGACAAGCTAAAGATGACGTCACGCCCGCTCTCGCGCAGAGCGCCGGCCATTTCCTCCGTCTCGGGAACTTCGTTCGGGTACCAATCGTATTTGAGGTAATCAATGCCCCAGGCGGCCCACTGCCGGGCGTCATTGCGCGCGAATGAATACTTGCCGATGGCCCACGGAAGCCTCTTTTTATGGCCCTGCTTCTTTTCCGATTCGGTCGGAGGGGTCCAATCTCCATCCTCATTCTCCGAACTGCCGCCGATGTAACCGGCGTAGGAAGTTGTCCACGGCGTGGAATAAATCCCGGCTTTCAAGCCCAGGCCGTGAATCTCGTCGCAAAGGCCTTTCATGTCCGGGAAGTTTGTGTTGCCTTGGATGGCGTGGAACGGGCCGCCCCGTCTGCCCTGCCACGCATCGTCAATATTGATGCAGGTCCAGCCGTGATCGATCAGCCCGGACTGGACCATGGCCCGCGCGCTCTGCAAAACTTTCTCCGCGGTGACGTGGCTGCCCCAGCAGTTCCAACTGTTCCAGCCCATCGCCGGGGTCAGTGAAATCCGGTCTCCGACCACGATGCGAAATTTTCGTTTGGCCGTGCCGCGGCCGTTCCTGGCGCGAAGGGTGACGGTGTGTTCGCCCTCTTTCTCCACCGTGCCGGTGATTTCGCCGGTGTGGGGATCCAGTTTCAGCCAGTTCGGCAGGCCGCTGGCGGAGAACTCCATTGGCCGGTCACCCGTGGCCGGGATGCGGTACAGGAACGGCGCCCACGGGCGGACGCCGAAGAGAGATGGACCGTTGATGCGCGGCGCAGCCGGCGGCCCGGGCGTGAAGATTTCGGGCTGGTCATCCGCCGACGCTGCCGCGGCGACCATGAGGAGAAAGGAAGTTATGACAAGTTGCTTGAAGTCGGTTCTCATGTATTTTCTTCCTGTAAGCAATCGGTCGCGTTGCTGCAAAAATCAAGCCTGCTTTCACCTGGGCGCTAACCGTTGCGCCAGGCCAGGTTGACCACTTGGCCGTGGTCTTTGTGCGCGTGATCCAGACACCGCAATTCCAGCCGCGCGCCGCCGTCCTGCACCGCCGCATGAACCCAGCCGTTGGGCCTTCCTTTCTCAAACAGATAAGCGGTCGGCGGCAGATTAATCAGATGAATGCCGCTCTCATCCTGGCGCACGTCCCAGTGGTGAGTGTGGCCAAAGAAAAAGGCTTTGACCTGGCGGCGCGGACGTAAAATTGCGAATAATTCGGCGGCATCTTCCAAGCCACTTGTTCTGCCGAAAATCAGCGGGTCCGGTTGAT
This sequence comes from uncultured Verrucomicrobiae bacterium, assembly GCA_963825315.1. Lineage (GTDB taxonomy): Bacteria > Verrucomicrobiota > Verrucomicrobiia > Limisphaerales > Palsa-1400 > DASRLE01. The sequence goes on from CAWGST010000001.1 coordinate 947,061, forward strand.
GATGAATCAGGATCAGCGCGGGCTTGTCGGCGTTGGCGTCCAGCGCGCCGGCCAGCCACGCGCGTTGCGCTTCGCCCAGAAGGCCGGGAGTGGTGAGGGTTTGGATCAACGAATCGAGCACGAACCAATTCGCCTCCGGCGCGCGCACAATGGCGGCCTGACGGCCGGGCAAACGCGGTTGGACAGTCTTCGACGCCCGCAAAACCTTCCAGAAATTCCCGCGGTCATCATGATTTCCCATCCCCAGGTGAATGGGCAATCCCTCCTGGCGCAGGGGACGGAGCAAACCGAGCACGGCGGCGTAATCGTGTGGTGTGCCGCTGTTGAACGCCAAATCCCCGTTGATGAACACCGTCCCGGGCCGTTGCGGCCAGGCCAGGACTTCATCCGTCACGGCCTTCAAATTATGGGTCATGTTCACAGTGCGTTCGATCTGTTTCGGGTTTGCGGCAATGTGAATGTCCGAGAGCAGCGCCACGCCGTGTTCATCCCCTTTGCCTTTGGGCAGCGCGCAACCCTGGCCGAAGGCGAGCGCGGCGGCGGCCGCGAATGAGCCGGTCAGGAATCGTCGTCGGGAAATGGGCGGCAGATAAACTGGCACGGCGGAAAGATACGCAACTGCGCAAGAATTGTCGAGCGTCCGGGGAAGAATTGCCGGGGGAGAATGTCGGCGCCTGTTTTCCCAAACTTGCACGCTGGCGCTCCAACAATCAGACGATTGCTTTAATCTGGATATATGGGGTGAACACCCCATAGCGCCTGCATTGTGTTCTGGTCATGATGCGGCTCGTATAGTGTGAAACGTTTGTGGTTTGAACGCATGAACAGGAGCTTGCACACATCCGATTCGGCGAGGAGGCCGATGAAATCCTTGCCGCGTTACCCCGCCCCCTGGAGGATGAAGTTCAACCGGCCCATGATGGTCATGGCTCTTGCAATCCTTGCCTCCAAGCCTTTCAAATCCATATACAACCGGCTTTTCCCAATCGGATACGAAGATGAGAAGGGCTTCCATTACGAAAGGCAGGATGGACAGATGTGAGAAAAATAGCCGGAGCGACGGGATCCGGTCGGGAATAAACTCTCAACTGCCGGCACGCCGATATGGCGGCAAATACTATTTGGATGGGTTCGCCCCCTCGAAGTTCAGCCGGATCGAATAAAGGCACTTGCTGGCCGTGATGAACAGTGTCTTGTGGTCCCTGCCGCCAAAACTGACGTTGGCCGTCCACGGCTCCGCCACGTCAATGTGTTCCGTCCGCTTCCCCGTCTTGTCAAATACAGTGACGCCGCGGCCGGTGATGTAGATGTTCCCTTGTTCGTCAATGGTCATGCCGTCGGAACCCCTGGCGCAAAACAGGGCCTTGTTCGTCAGGGAACCGTCCGGCTGGATGTCATAGCGGTAGGTGCGGCCGGCGCCGATGTCCGACACGAAGAGCGTTTTGCCGTCGGCTGTGCCGGTGATGCCGTTGGGCTTTCTCAAATCGCTGGTGACGCGCGCCAGGTTTTTCCCGTCCGCTGAAAGATAATAAACCTGCTCGCCGTCCAGCGCCATGGTTTGATGGTCCCACCACGCGCGCTTGTAAAATGGATCCGTGATGAACATCCCGCCGTTGGGCGCGACCCACACATCGTTGGGGCCGTTGAGATATTTGCCCTGGTAATCCTTGATCAGCACCGTCACCTTTTTGTCGGGCGCAATGGACCAAAGCTCGTTTTTTTCGTCCGCGCAGGCGATCAGGTTGCCTTTGGCGTCCATGTACATTCCGTTGGCGCGGCCCGAGGGTTGCATGAAGGTGGAGAGCACGCCGTCCACGCTCCATTCCATGATCCGGTTGTTGTTCTGGTCGGTGAAGAAGACGTTGCCGCTGGCGTCGCAGGTGGGTCCTTCGGTGAAGGAGAAATCGCTGGAAAGCTTTTCGAGCTTTGCGCCCGGCGCAATCACGCTCTGCGCTGAAGCGCAAACCATCGAGGCCGCAAAAACTCCAACGACAACTGCAATCGCTTCAAGGAAAGTATTCATGTTGCATGGATACCGCGTTTGTGACGCCGGGTCAATGCTCGCCTCCCCTTGCGTTCATGGCGTCTCCTGCCCTAGCGCGGTTTGGTATTCCAACTCGATTTCAGTCTTTGGCCACAATCGAACCACCGATTTGGCGGGAAGAACGGTCAGAAACGCCAGATTGATAGTCCAAAAAAGGGGAAACACCGTAACAAGTGTTGATAATCAACGACTTAGCCCGTAACACGAAAGGTTACAGACCCGTAACATGTAGCTGCTTTTTATTGCCTCAGTGAGGAAATGGCTAAATTTAGCCATCTATTTCGATCATCGGTTGGTATGCCACCGAAAACAGAATTCCTTTGGCTACTTCAAATACATCTGGCCCAGGTCGAAAACCTGACGATGCGAGCCGTCTTGAAGGTAGCCGAGCTTCAAGGCAAAAAGGTCAACAGTATAATTTGTTCCCTTTGGGAATTTTTGGAGAGCGGCCACAATGTCAGACATGCCCATTTCCGCGTTGTGGCGCTGGGCCGCCAAATTGGCTGCATTTGTGCCAGTCTGTGCGCCAGTCTGCTGACGGGCGGCGCTGGCGTATCCCGCTTTCGCGGCCTTGTGACGGTGGCGTGGCGGCGGGTTGGTAGTGCCGGCCTGACCCTTGAGGTCATAATAACGGCCCACTAAATCGTCCCATTCAGCCTCGTCGGCCGCTGGTGGATTGCGGAGAATAATTTTGTTTGTGACCGTGTGTGACGGCAAATCTTCAACCACCGCTTCGCAGAGCCATCCATAGGCAACGATGGAGATGAAATGGCCTTCCTTGATGCGTTGCCAGCCCGGCATCGGCGGCGGAGTCAGGGAAGACAAAACCGGCGGCTTGCCCGACTCCCGGGCGCTGGAAAAAATGCGCCGGTAAGCCTCAAAATTATCCCGCCACCATGCGAACTGGGGATGCAAATCGGCCTTCCGATTATTAATGATTCGGATTGGGTAACGCCAGCACGGGAGGGTTGGGGCTGGCGATCCGCCTGTGCCGCCGCCTTCAGATTGTCCGCCAAAAGTTTCTTGAGTTTGAGCGGTCAGGCAGCCCGGAAACAGCACGAGCATCGCCAGGCATGAGGCCGCCTTCCAATTCAAGCTCATGCTGACAATTCAAGCCCCGCACAGTCGTTCCGTCAACGCTGTTCTCCTTTCCTTGCATCCCGCGTCCCCACGGGATCATGCCCCTTGCAAACACACATTGTTACTTGAGCCAGGAGCGGATGGCCTCGGGGGACACCAGGTCCTCCAAAGCCGCAAACAGCCGTTCTTCGGAAATCTTCATCGAGCATCCTTCGCCGGGGTCCCGGCGGACAAGGCAGTGCGGGTTCGGCTTGACCGGGGGGCGCGGCGGGGAAAAGTTTTCGCCAGCCGGACGAGTTGCCCGACTTTTCGGATTTTCTCCTCAAATGATTCTCGGGCAAGCTTTTGCCGCATCTCCGGTTTCATATCGTTGGCAGCTTCAACTTATGCCGTTGCAGAATGTTTTCCAGCTTTGTTCTGTCGAGGCCGGCCTGCTGGAAAAGTTGTTCGATGCGCGCCTTGTCCTTCTGCCGTCCGACGTTTGTCCGTTTGTCACCAGTACTGGTGACTGGCGGGATTTTGGGGTCATGGTAGTCTATATACGTTGACAGTGCAGAAATGCAGGTTTCCGTGTGTGTGCAAGGGCGTTTAACTGCGGCGCCGCAAGGTCAATCGATTTAGGGTTGGATAAGTGTTCTCATCAGAAGGCTGGGGTGCAAACCCCGGCCTTCTGCGTTTTTTATTTGAACTTTGAACCGGGCGGGCCGTGCGGTAAGCTCGGAGCCATGTTGCGTTTGCAGGCGATTGGACATTGCGCCCTTCTGTTTTTGCTGATGAGCTGCCTGGGTGGCTGTTTCCAGGGGGAGAATCACCTGGACGAAGAGCAGGACCCGCATTTTCAACGGGGCCGCAACCTCGCGAGCAGCCAGGACTTCCAAGGGGCAGCGCAGGAGTTTGAAAAGGCGCTGGAAACCAATCCCGGCTCGGCCGCCGCCCATTTTGAATTGGGCTGGCTTTATGACACGAAGCTGAATGATTACGCGGCAGCCATTTACCATTATGACCGGCATTTGAAGTTGCAGCCTGATTCGGAGCGCGCGGCCCTGGTCAGGGAACGGATCAGGGGTTGCAAACAGGAACTGGCCAACAGCGAATTTCCGCTGCCCAACAGCCGGAATTTGCAGCGGGAGGCCGATCGGCTCAACGCGGAGAATTTGCTGCTGAAACAACAATTGGAGGCGCTCAGAAACCAGCTCGCGGCCGCCGCCGCGACCGCACAGAGCCGCGTGGAACCGGCCCGCCAAGCCGCCGCCCCCGCCGCCGCGCGCCCGGAAACGCCGCGTTCGACCGGGCCGCCCGCCCCGGCGCGCCCGCGCGTGCATATCGTCAAACCGCATGAAACAATTACGTCCATCGCCGCCGGGTATGGCATGAAAGCCAGCGCCGTCCTGGCGGCCAACCCGCGGACCGATCCGAGACGCTTGCGCATCGGGCAGAGCCTGAATTTGCCTTGAAGGACATGCGTTCCCGGATTTTTTTTGCGGCAATCGCCGGGTTTTGGCTGGTGATGAATTTTTTACTCTGGCGCTCGCAATCGGGCGCGCACAGCCAGATTGGCAGCGCCATTCCGGTGGAGGTTGTTTGGGACAAAATCCTGACCGCGCCGGACAATTCATCGCTCGATATATACGATCACGAGAAAAGGACCGGCTTTTGCCAATGGATGGCGACGGTGGGCGGCGCAGCCCAGGCGTTGAACCAAAGTTTGTCGAAGGATTACGCGCCCGATGGTTTGATTCCGCAACCGAGCGGTTATGAGTTGAGTCTTGAAGGCAACACGGCGATGTTCGGCACCAACCGCGTCCGCTTTGAAATGCACCTCCGGCTCTCGACCAACCAAACCTGGCAGGATTTTCGTTTTACCGCCAAGATGCGGCCGATGGTTTGGGACATTCACGCCATCGCCGCGGCCCGGAAAATCATGGTCAAAGTCAATGGAGACGGCGGCAGTTGGCAAAGGACGCTGAAGTTTTCCGATTTTCAGCACCCGGAGTCGCTCCTGGAGGAAGCCGGGGGGAACGACTTCGCGGGCTTTGCGGGGGCCGCGAACCTCCCTTTGCAGAAAGATTCCATCACGCAAGCGGCGGCGGGCCTACAGTGGAAAGCGCATGAGGATTGGATGCAATTTGGCCATTCCAGGGTGCGGGTCTATCGCCTGGAAACGGAAATCTTCGGACAGCGCCTCTCCATCTTGACCAGCCGCGCGGGTGAAATTCTTTGGGTGGAGGCGCCGAACAAATTGACCTTCCGCAACGAGGCGTTCAGTCATTTTTAAAACCATGATCGAGCTGAGTCATCTGACAAAAAACTTTGGCGACCTTGTTGCGGTGGACGATTTGACCCTGAAGGTGGAGCGCGGGGAATTCTTTGCCGTGCTCGGCCCCAATGCCGCGGGCAAGACGACGCTGCTCCGGGTGCTGGCGGGCTTGCTCAAGCCGACCCGGGGCACGGCGCGGGTGGCGGGTTTTGACGTGCAAACGGCCCCGCTGGAAGCGCGCCGCCGCCTGGCTTATGTGCCGGATTTTCCGTTCCTCTACGACAAGTTGACCCCCTTGGAATTCCTGCGCTTCACCGGGCAGATTTTCCAGATGAGCGAAAGCCGGATGCAAACGGCCAGCCGCGAATTGATTGCGCGCTTCCACCTTGAGGCCTTTGTCAACAAACCCATCGAAGGACTCTCGCACGGCACGCGCCAGCGCGTGGCCATCGTCTCGGCGCTGCTGCACGACCCGGAAGTCCTTATTATTGACGAGCCGATGGTGGGGCTGGACCCGCAACATTCCCGGGTGGTGAAGGATGTCTTGAAGGAACGCACCCGGCAAGGCGCCACCGTCTTTCTTTCCACCCACCAATTGAGCGTGGCCGAGGAAATGGCCGATCGCATCGGCATCATGCACCAGGGCCGCCTGGCCGCGGTCGGGACGCGCGAGGAACTGCGCCGCCGCGCGGGCGACGCCGGCCCGCTGGAACATGTGTTCCTCACGCTGACCGGGGGCGCGGCCAAGGCGGGGTAATGCTGATGGATCACCGCGTCCTTTGCATTGCGGTTGACGAACGGCAGTTTGTGGGTTTTAATTTGGATGCTGTGAGCATGGCCATCACCAATTATTCCGAAGAAAAACTTCAGCAGACGATCTTATATTTTCTGGAGCACATCAACAATGTGCATCTGGGGCGGACGAAGTTGATGAAGTTGCTTTATTTCGTGGATTTCAACCACTTCGAGACTCACGGGAAGTCCGTCACGGGCGCAACGTATCGCAAGCTGCCGCATGGCCCGTATCCCGACAAGGTGGAAAAGGTCATTGAGAAGATGGAAAAATCCGGGTTGGTGCGCGAGGTGAAAACCAATCACAAAGGCTATGCGCAACACCGGCTCATTACGCTCAACGGCAAGTTCGATCCGGCGAAATTTACGGGCGCGGAACTCCAGACGCTCGAACGCGTCGCCGCCGATTGGGCGAATGCCACCGCGGCGCAGATTGAAGCCGCCACGCATCGCGAAGCGCCGTGGGCCGGCACGCAGGACGGGAAAAAGATTGATTACGAGATGGCCGAATACCGCCGTGCCATCGGCTTTGAACCATTGGACGACTCGCTGGCGCGTTCCAAAAAGTTCGCGGACTATGTCGCCGCGCTGGCGTGATTTTTCGCGTGGGGCCATTCACCATCATTCGCACGCCGGCTTTTGATTTATTGGCTGATGATTACCGCGATGAGCATCCAAAACTGGAGCACGATCTTGCATGGCTGATTGGACGGCTCGCAGAAGCGCCCGAATTGATGGGCGACCATGTTCCCGAACTTCGCGGCCTCGCGCTTCCCATTTTCAAAACAAGATGCAAAGATACCTGCCATCGCATCGGCGCGTCCGGCGCATGGCGGGTTTATTATGCAGTGAACAAACCGAAGTCGAAGGTTTTTCTGCTCTTCCTTCACCACAAAAAAGAATGCGAAAATCCGGGCGCAAAATTTTTGATCCAGAAAATCGAACGCGCTTTTTCTTTCACAGCGGCGAAATGAAACGGCAGGGGAAAGCCTGCGCCTCGCCACTCAAACAATAATGCCTCCTTCTGAAACATTTTTGGCGCTGTTGCGCGGCCCGGAACCCGTGCTTGCCCTGGCCCCGATGCAGGATGTGACCGATCTGGCCTTTTGGCGGGTCATGGCGCGTTACGGCGGGGCCGATGTCTATTGGACGGAATACTTTCGCGTCCATGCCGATTCGCGGCTGGAAGGCTGGATTCTCGATTCCATCACGCAAAATCCGACCGGGCGGCCGGTGATCGCGCAAATGATCGGCAACGATGTTCCTTCCCTCGTGCGCGCCGCCAGGGAACTCCAGCACTATCCCGTCGCCGCCATTGATTTGAACCTGGGCTGTCCCGCGCCGGTGGTCTATCGCAAATGCGCGGGCGGCGGCCTGTTGCGCGAACCGGCGAAGATCGACGCCATCCTGGGAGCGTTGCGCGAGGCGGTGTCCATTCCTTTTACTGTCAAGACGCGGATCGGTTTTGATTCGCCGGCGCCGTTTGACGGGTTGCTGGCGCTGTTCGCCAAACATTCCATTGACTTGCTGACGGTGCATGGCCGGACGGTGGCGCAAATGTACCGTCCCGGCATCCGCTACGATCTCATCGCGCAGGCGGCGCGCGAACTGCCTTGTCCGGTGCTGGCCAACGGCAACGTGCATGGGCCGGATCAAGCCGCGGCCTTGCTGGGCCGGACGGGCGCGCGCGGGCTGATGATCGGGCGCGGGGCCATTCGCAACCCGTGGCTTTTCGGCCAGATCCGGCAGCGGCAACGCGGGGAGCCGGCCACGCTGCCCACGGGACGGGAAGTGCTGGCCTACATTCACGAACTGTGGGAGGCGGAGGTCACGCCGGGCGTGCCCGAGGCCGCGCAAGTGCAACGGCTGAAAAAGTTCATGAACTACATCGGCGAAGGCGCGGTGCCGGCGGAACGGTTTTTATACGAAATCAGGCGCGTGACGACGCGGGCCGGTTTTTTTGCGGCTTGCGCGAGGCATCTGGATCACGATGGCCTGATGACGCTGGAACCGGCGGGAAGCGCCGCCGATCACTGCCAGGGCACGCCCGAATTGGTGACGGCGAAAGTCAACTCTCCGGCGTTGAAATTTTTGTAACTTTTTGCGTGCCAGTCGGCAAACAAAATATTGACGCGGTTGTTATGGATGGGTGAAGGATTGGCAAACAATGTATCCACATCATCATTATTCAAGTCCGCGTTGGTGGGGTCTGAAGCATAATTGCAGTCGCCGGACAGAACGTAATAGGACGGGGTGTTGATGCTGCGCAAAATGACGCTGGCCGGATTGACGTTCGTGCCCCCAGCGGAAACAGCAAAGGCAACCGATCCCATAAAATAGCTGAAACCGGATTGATTATAGCGCGCGCTGAGGGCGGGACAGCGGAGGACATTGGTGTTTTGGTAATAGGGCTGGAGGGCAGCGGTCCAGGCATTTGAAGGGCTGGGGGTGTTGAAGCCGCCCTGGCCCTTAATCATTATATCCGCATAGGAAACCGGCAGCCGGTCATTGCTGTCGTCACCATACATAATCATGGCGATGCCGATTTCGTGAAGATTGTTAAGACAATAGATCGAGACGCCTTTTTCCTTTGCTTTGCCCAACGCGGGCAGGAGCATGCTGGCCAGGATCGAGATGATGGCCATCACGACCAGCAGTTCAATCAGTGTAAATGCTCCTTTTCTTGCTTTCACAACACCTTTGCTTCCTGGCATAACATAACCCAAAACCGCGAAAATGGCCAGAAAAATGCGGCGGCATGGGTTTTGACATTCATTGTCCCTTGGCGATTTTAGCCCTGACTTTGGCGATGGTGCGGGCGAGAAGCTTGGTTTGGGCTTTATCGAGCTTGGCGGTGTAGGCAACCTTTCGCAACGGCAGGAGAGCTTCCTTGTATTTGCCGGCATCAATGGCGGTAAGGGCCATCTCCAGTTGGACCTTTTGGTCGGCGCCAATGGATTGCAACCCGGCCCGGACTTTGGCCGTGTCCACGTTTGGATTGGAGCAGCCGACGAGGGCCAGGAAGGCAAGACTGGCAACCGCAACAAGTGTGAACAGCCGTTTTTTCATGGCAGGAACCCATTCATTTCTATGCTTATAATTTGTCTCAAGCGGCCCGGTTGGTCAACAATGTTTGACATCCGCGCATCCGGGGACCGCAGTCGCCGGATTGGTGCAAAGCCCTACGGAGAGCCGTGCTGCATCGGCCAATCCGCCGCCGCCATCGCCTTGTAGCCGCCGATGAGTGAAAAGACGTTCTTGTAGCCCATGCGTTGGGCCGCCTCGGCCGCCAGCGCGGAACGATAACCCCCGCCGCAATACAGAATGATCTCGGTTGCGGGATCGGGAACCGCTTTTTCAAGATCGCGCTCGAAAACGCCTTTGCCCAAATGAACCGCTTCGGCGGCGTGGCCGTCGTTCCATTCACTGCCCTCGCGCACGTCCACCAGGACCGCGCGTGGATTGCTCCTCAAGCGTTCGCGCGCCTGTGCGAGCGTGACTTCGCGGATGCGGGGCCGGACGGCTTCAACCAGTTTCAAAAAACCGGGCGAATGTTGCATGTTGGCCAAAGGGTAATTCTCCCGGAGCCGCCGCGCAATCCTTTTAGCCTTTGGCCTTCAGCCTTATCGCAGCGGAGCTGCCGTGCGCGTCCAGGCCTTCCAGTTCGGCAAACTTCCTGACTGTCTTCATGGCCTTTTTGAGCGCGGGTTTGGTGTAGGCTATCAGGCTGGTCCGCCGCTGAAATTGATCGACGGTCAGGCCGGCGAAGGATGCGCCTGTCCCGCCCGCCGGCAAGGTGTGACTCGGCCCGGCTGCGTAATCACCCAGCACGGTCGGGGATTGGACGCCCAGGAAAATCGCGCCGGCGGTTGTAAGCTGGCGCGCCACTTGCCCCGGCTGGCGCGTCATGATTTCCAGGTGTTCGGGCGCGAGACGGTTGGCCAGTTCGATGCCTTGCTGCAAATCGGAGACATGGATCAACCAGGCGTTGCGGTCGAGGATTTTCGCGATGAATTCGCGCCGGGCGGCTTTGGGGAGTTGGCGGGCAATCTCCTTTTGCACGGCGCGCAGGAGCTTGCCGGAGGTTGTCAAAAGCCAGACGCGTTCGTGGCCGGAACCATGTTCCGCCTGGGCCAGAAGGTCGGCGGCAATGCAGGGGGCGTCGGCGGTGTCATCGGCCAGGACGAGCAATTCGCTGGGGCCGGGAAGCAAATCAATGGCGGCATGGCCGAACAACAACCGCTTGGCCGCGACGACCCAGGCGTTGCCGGGGCCGAAAATCTTGTTGACCTTGGGAATGGCCGGGGTGCCCAGGGCCAGGGCCGCGACGGCTTGCGCGCCGCCGATGCGGTACATCTCCGTGGCGCCCGCCGTCCGGGCGGCGTAGAGCAACGCGGGATTGACCCCGCCCTGGCGATCGCACGGGGTGCAGACGACAATTTCGCGGCATCCGGCGGCGCGGGCCAGGGGAATGGTCATGAGCGCGGTTGAAACAAGCGGAGCCATGCCGCCGGGGATGTAGATGCCAACCCTGCCCAGCGGATCAAATTTTTCCCCGACGGTCGCGCCGTGGCTGTTGCGCATGGACCAATCCTTGCGCAGGGAGCGTTTGGCAAAGGCTTCGACATTTTTGCGGGTTTCAGCGATGGCGGCGCGCAGGGATGGATCGGCCTGGACGGAGGCGGCGAGCCATTCGGCCTGGGTCACGGCGAACTGGTCCGGTTCAAGCCTTGGGCCATGGAAGCGTTCCGTCAGTTCGGCAATGGCGTCATCGCCCCTGGCGCGCACGGCGGCGATGATGCTCTGGGTCTGTTGCTCGATGGCCGGGTCGAACAAACTGGAGGGAGCCAGCAGGCGATTGATTTGATCGCCAAAATCCGGGTCGCCGTGGGAAAACACATTCATGCGGCGGGGAGAATAGTGGAAGAAGGCTCAAGGCTAAAGGCTAAATTGGGCAGCCGCTCCTAATCTTAATCTTAATCTTAATCTCTTTTTCATTGGCCGAAGAAGATTAAGATTAGGATTAGGATTAGGAACCGGAAGGCAAAACCTGATTTGCGGCGGCGGCTTGACGGCGGGGGCCGGAGGCGACAGCTTGCAGGGATGAAGGCGATACGTGTCCACCAATTCGGCGGCCCGGAGGTGTTGCAGTGGGAAGAGGTTCCCGATCCGAAGCCGGGCCGGTCTCAGGTTCTTATCCGAACGCGCGCGGTCGGCGTCAACCCGGTCGAAACTTATTTGCGTTCGGGGGCCAATCCCAAGCTGGGCCTGCCCTATACGCCCGGCACGGATGCGGCGGGGGAAGTGTTGGCGTGCGGCGATGCGGTGCGCAATTTACCAGCGGGGGCGCGCGTTTATACCAGCGGCAGTGTGTCGGGCGCTTATGCGGAAATGATTCTGTGCGAGGCTGCCGATGTGCATCCGCTGCCGGAGAGAGTCTCGTTCGCCCAGGGCGCGGCGGTGAACATTCCTTTTGCGACGGCTTGGCGCGCGTTGTTTCAACGGGCGCGCGTTGCGCCGGGCGAAATGGTGCTGGTGCATGGCGGCTCGGGCGGAGTTGGGACGGCGGCGATTCAATTGGCGCGGAACGCCGGCCTGAAGATCATCGGCACGGCTGGCACGCCGAAAGGCGGGGAATTGCTGCGGCAACTTGGCGCTCATTATGTTCTCAATCACCGCAAGCCCGATTATCTGTCGGAAATAATGACCATTACCGAAGGCCGCGGAGTGGACGCGATTTTGGAGATGCTGGCCAATGTTAATCTGGGCAAGGACCTGGGTATTTTGGCCATGAATGGCCGGGTCGTGGTCATCGGCAGCCGGGGCAAGGCGGAGGTGGACGCGCGGGACGCGATGATGCGCGATGCGGACATTCGCGGCATGCTTCTCTTCAATGTCCCGGCCGGGGAAAAGGCCTCGATTCATGCGGCCTTGGGAGCCGGCCTGGCAAACGGCACCCTGGCGCCGGTGATTGGCGTGGAATTGCCCCTGGCCCAGGCGGCGCGCGCCCACGAGCAGATCATGGTGCCCGGCGCGCACGGAAAGATTATTCTGCTGGCTTAATTCCCATCCGGGTACGCGGGTGTAATTTCTAATCCTAATCTTAATCCTAATCCTAATCCTAATCTTTCTCGCAACCTGATTAAGATTAAGATTAAGATTAAGATTAGGATTAAAAGCCGGAAACTGCCTTCGGTCAGACCTTCCAGCCCTTGCGCGGCTTGCGTTTGAGCCACTGGTTGAGTTCGGGAATATTGGTCACCTTCATGTTCGGTCCGTCCCACTGCACTTTCCGGCCGGCGCCCGCGTATTGCGCCAAATTCCCGAGAATGGCAAATTCCGTCAGCCGCGCGCCGTATTCGAAGGGCGCCGACGTCTCGCTCTTGCCGGCGCGGCAGGCGTCAATGAAATCCGCAAAAATGTCCTTGGGCCGTGGCAGGGTTATGGGCGGCGGGGGAAGCCGGTCCATTTTCTCCATTGGAATAATGTGCATTCGCTTCCCATAAGTTGCGGTGTAAATGATCCCTTTGTCTCCAACGTACAACGTTCCGCTGTCGGCGTTGTCGAGTTCTTCGTCCGGGTACTGCTTCAGCAACTCCCCCAGGAGCGGCGGCAAATTGCGGGCGTTGCCAACGACGGCGCGATTGTTGCCGATGGCGTCCTCGGTCGTTGTCGCGTTCAATCCTTCGTACCAATACACCTTGAGCGGCGGCAGGTCGCCCCGGGCCGGAACATCCCAGCGCAAGCGGCTGCCCGTTGGATAACGTTCGTCGCTGCCGCCCCGGATCATTTCGGCTTCGATGCTGTCAGGATGTCCGATTTTGAGCGCCCAAAAAACGCCATCCAATACATGACAAGCCATGTTGCCGATGGAGCCGTTGCCAAAATCGTGCCAGCCGTGCCAATCATGCGGGTGGAGGTCCGTGTGATAATCGCGGTAAGGCGCCGGCCCGATCCACGAATCCCAATGCAACCCCGCCGGAACCGGCAGGGACGGCGGACGCGGGCCAACGCCGCCGTTGGAGCGATCGGTCCAGCTATGCGTTTCGGTGACCTTCCCGATCATCCCGGCCCAGACGTATTCGCAAAGCCGGCGGTAGCCCTCTCCGCAATGGCCCTGGTTGCCCATCTGGGTGGCGACCTTCTTATAATGACGGGCCGCCTCGCGCAAGCGGCGGGCCTCGGCGATGTCGTGGCACAGCGGCTTTTCGCAATAGACACTGATGCCCCGTTCCATCGCCATCATCGCCACGTTGAGATGGTGATGGTTCGGCGTCGCGACAAAAACCGCGTCGATCTGCCTGCCCATTTTATCAAACATCACCCGGTAATCGGTGAAGGCCTGAATGTTGCCCGGGCCGATGCCCTTGTCCTTGAGATAACTAAAGACGCGGCCGTGGCTCCTTTCATCCGGGTCCACAATGGCGGCGAGATTCTGGCCGTGCCTGACGATCACTTGCTCCAGATGAGTCCTGGCGCGCTCGCCGCAACCCACCTGCACGCAATTGAGTTTGTCAACCCGCTGGCGCGTCGAGGCGGAGGTGATGCTGGGAAAGCTGAGGAACGGGGCCGCGCCCGCCGCCAGCGCGGCGCGTTTGATAAACGAGCGTCGATTCAAATTGGACTGCATGGTTTCCTATTAACGCTTCCGGTTCAGAACTGCAAATTAATTGCCGCGAATGGGAAATAGATTCTTTCGATTATGGTTGAACGAGCCGCTGTTTTCCGTAGAATGCCGGCGTTGTTTTCCAAGGCTCGTCGCCGCTCGAATCGGCAACGAATCCATGATGAAAAAAAGTTTTGGCCGGTTAGAAAAGCCCTCGTTTTTCTGGGCAGGCTTGCTGGTCGTCGGATGCGGAGGCCTTCCTTTGCAAGCCGCCGATGACGGCGTGGCGGCTCACTTTAACCAGGCGTGGACTCTTTGCGGTGTGTGCGGCCTGGCCTTCCTGCTGGCCGCAGCCGGAGCCTGGCGCTGGATGCGGCAGTGGCGCGCGCGCGTTTTGCGCGAGCGCGACGAGGAAATACGCCGGTTGACAGACCAGTCCGCCAAAAACCTGCAGCGGGAGGTGGCGGAGCGCGAAGCGGCGCAACGCGCCTTGCAGCAAAGCTGGGAGTTGACCCTGCGCCAGGAGCGCCTGGCCGAGGTGGGCCAATTGGCCGCCGGCCTGGCCCATGAATTCAACAATATTCTCACCATCATCCAGGGTCACGCCTCCTTGTTGTTGGACAACCGCAACATGGACGAGGACGCCATTAAATCCATCACTCATATCACCGACGGTGTTGAGCGCACGGCCGCGCTGGTCAAACAAATGCTGGCCAATATTGATTTTCCGGCCGCCGAAAACGCGCCTGAAAAAAACCCGCCAAACACCGGGCGACCCGGGCCTGCGGCGGCGGGGAAACCGTCCTGGTGGTCGGGGATAAGGCCCCGCCATGAACACCGAGCAACGCATTCAAAAACTGGCCGCCTTCACCCGCAACAGTCCCAACCCGCTGCTGGAATTCTCGGCCGACGGCGCGCTGGCTTATTACAACGACGCCGCCCGGCATCTGGCCCTGACCCTCGGCCATGAGGCCGTCGCTTCCATCCTGCCCGCTGACAGCAAGGCCATCGTTCTGCAATGTCTTTTGACGGGTGAAAGCAAAACGAACCTGCAAACCGCCATGCAGAGGCACACGCTTTCCTGGTCTTTCATTCCCGTTGCCGTCAGCAATACCGTCCATTGTTATGTCAACGACATCACCGATCGCTTGAACTTGGAAGCGCAATTGCGCCATGCCGTAAAAATGGAAGCCGTTGGCCAACTGGCCGCCGGCGTGGCCCATGATTTCAATAATATTCTCACCATCATCCAAGGCCATGCCGATCTGCTGCTGCAATCCTGCACCCTGCTGGCCCCCAACGAGAAATCCGTCCGCCAAATCTCCGCCGCCGCCCAACGCGCCGGCAAACTCATCAAGCAATTGCTCATGTTCAGCCGCAAGCAGGTCATGCAGCCGCGCCACCTCAACTTGAACGAAATCATCAGCAACCTCAGCCCCATGTTGCAGGACCTTCTGGGCGAAAACATCACCCTTCACTTCTTTCCCGCTCCCAATCTTCCCGCCCTCTATGTTGATGTCGGCATGATCGAGCAGGTCCTCCTCAACCTGGTCCTCAACTCCCGCGATGCCATGCCCACTGGCGGGCGCCTGACCTTGAGCACCTCCCAACAAACCCTCGATCCCGTCGCCCTGGTCCTCAACCCGCAGGCCCGCCCCGGCCGTTTCGTCTGTTTGACGGTTACCGACACCGGCTGCGGCATGGATGCCGCGACCCTGGGCCATCTCTTCGAGCCATTTTTTACCACCAAGGACATCGGCAAAGGCGCCGGCCTGGGCCTGGCCACCGTTTACGGCATTATGAAACAGCACGAGGGCTGGGTTGTCGTGGAAAGCCAGGTCGGCGTCGGTTCCACCTTCACCCTCTTTCTGCCCGACGCCGGCAAGGGGGCGGTTTCCCTTGCCCCGCGCCAGGGCGACACCCAAACCGTCACCCGGCAAAACATGGCCACCGGTCATGAAACCATTCTGGTGGCCGAGGACGAACCGGTCCTGCGCGAACTGGTGGTCAACATCCTGGAATTTTGCGGCTATCGCACTTACCAGGCCGAAACTGGCCCGGCCGCCGTCAAGGCCTGGCAGGAACACCGCGGCGAGATAAAATTATTATTGACAGATATGATGATGCCCGGGGGAATGTCCGGCCGGCAATTGGCCGAGCGCCTGCAGCAGGACGATCCGGGCCTGAAAGTCATCTACACCAGCGGCTACAGCCCCGGCATGGCGGGAAAAGACATTGCCCTGCTCGAAGGTTTCAACTTCCTGGCCAAGCCCTATCCGCCCAGCAAACTGGCCCAGGTCGTGCGCGAGTGCCTGGACGGAAAACCGCCCACCCAGGCGCCAAAAAAAGGCTGAAGTTTATGCAAGAGAAGCCACAGGATTTGAAGCTCAGGACCAAGAAGTTCGCGTTGCGCGTGATTCGGATGTATTCGAAGCTTCCGAAAAATGACACGGTTGCGATGGTGCTTGGGAAACAGGTTCTTCGGTCGGCAACTTCGGTCGGCGCGAATTATCACGAGGCCGCGCGCGGGCGGTCAAAGGCGGAGTTTATTTCCAAAATCGGCGATTCACTCAAGGAAATTGAAGAAACCGAGTATTGGCTCGATCTCCTATTGGAAAGCGGCTGCCTCCCACCTCCCAAGCTGGCCAGTCTTCTTGACGAAACCCGCCAGTTAATTGCCATCTTCACCACCATCGACAAACGGTCCAAACAAAAGTTACTTTAGCCTTTAGCCTTTAGCCTTTTCCTCAGTTCCTCCGCCGGATAGGTCCAAATTTCCGCCAGGGTCGGGTGATAATGCGGCATCGCCGCCAATTCCCCAACCGTCATCCGCCCGCGCATGGCCGCGATGATTTCATGGATCAATTCCCCGGCCATCGGCCCGACGCAGGCCCCGCCCAGAATCCCGCCCGTGCCCGGATCGGCCAGCAACTTTACGAAACCGTGCGTGGTTCCCATGATCATCGCCTTGCCATGATCGTTGAACGCATGGCTCGCCGCCAGATACGGAATGTTCTGTTCGACCGCCCGCCTCTCTGTCAACCCGACCACCGCGACCTGCGGGTCCGTGAACACCACGCTGCACAGGAGCCTGTAGTCAATACTTTGTTTTTTGCCCGGATGAAGGATGTTGCGGGCGGCGATCTCGCCTTGTTCGACCCCGATATGCACGATTTGATGAGGCCCCGTGCAATCACCGGCCGCGTAAATATGGGGCGCGCTCGTTTGCATCCGGGCATTGGTCACAATCCGCCCGGATTCAGTCTTGACACCAATCTCCTCCAGGCCCAGTCCGGCCGTGGCGGGGACCCGTCCCAGGGCCAGCAGAATTTCTTCGGCCGCCACCCGTTTGATTTTGTTGCGGAACTGGAAGCTAATTCCCTTGTCCCGTCCCTTGCGGAACGCCCCCAACAACTTCGTCTTCGTGAAAAGCCGGATGCCCTCCCGCCGAAACGCTTTTTCCAACACCGATGCCGCGTCGGCATCATAATCGCGCAACAAATGCTGGCTGCGCTGGATCAGGGTGACCTCGACGTCGAACCGGCAAAAAAACTGCGCCAATTCCACCGCGACCGGCCCGCCGCCCAAAACAATCAACGACTTCGGCAGCCGTGGCAACGCCAGGGCCTCATCGCTGGTCAGGAACCCGATGTCCTCCAAATCCGGCAGCGGCGAAGGCGCGACCACCGAGCCTGTGCTGATGACAAAATATTTTGCCGTCAGGGATTTTGGCGCGCGCCCCCGGGCCTCGCTCAAGGCCAGAGTATGCGCGTCTAGGAAACGGGCGCGGGCCCGCAACAGTTCAAATTTTCCACTGCTCAGTTCCTGGCGGCGATAATGGGCAAACTCTTCCACCATGGCCTTTTTGCGGGTCATGACCGCCCTGAAGTTGAAGCCCGCCTTTGGAATCCTGAGGCCCCAGGTATTGGCGGCGCGCGCCAGATGCAGGACCTCCGCCGCGTAAAGCAGCGCCTTGCTTGGCATGCAGCCCCGCAGAATGCAAAGCCCGCCCAGGGCGCGGGCGCCCTCGATGACCACGGTCTTCAATCCCGCCGCCGCGGTGGTGCGCGCCGCCGCAAACCCCGCGCTGCCCCCGCCCAACACGGCAACGTCAAAGGTCGTCTTGGTATCGCGCATGAAGACAAGACCAGTAAAGCGCGAAACAAACAAACTTTCAACAGGAATTTCAATTTACGAAAACGTGGCCCAACTCGCTGTGATTGCAGCTTGCTTAACAAGAATGTTTGTGGAAAATTAGGAACATGAGTGCACAGGACATTATTGAGCAGATTAAAGCCTTGCCATCGGACCAGCGGGCGCAGGTGACTAAATTCGTAGTCGAATCCGATGATTCCTGGATTCCAGAAGAGTTCAAACAAGGCATGGCTGACATCGCCGCCGGCCGCGTGGTGGCTTTGGACACCGCGTTGAATGAGCCGTATCCGGGCGGCCAATGAACTATCGCTTTCGCGCCGCAAAGTCCTTTTGGCGCAGTTGGAGCAGGCTCGCAGAAGTCCAGCAGCGGGCGGCGCGACAGGCGTTTCAGATTTTCAAGGCCAACCCATTCGATCCGCGCTTGCGGGCGCACAAAATTCATAGGCTTTCCGCTCAATATGGCCGCACAATCTACGCGGTGGACATCGCGGGCGATTGGCGGGCGACATTCTACGTTGAGGGCGAAACCGTCTGGTCCGTGTCCATTGGCACGCATGACCTTTACAAGGGATGACAAAAAGAAGGACATTTTTGGGCAAGGAAATTTGGTCCCTGACAAAGAAAAGAAATGACAAAGCTGACCAAACAGAATTTTTAACCGCGAAGGCAGGCTTTGGATCAGAAACCAAGGGATCCTATAATTGTGACAGTTCCTATTTTTATTGATGACGTTTTGGCCCAAAAGTGGCACAATCATAGGACTGACCTTTTGGCCCTTTCATGAGGTTTTTGGCAGGGCTTGTTGCGCCGTAAGTTGAGCGAAGGCGGAAGTCTCATCCCCCATGCATTGCAATTGCAAGGGTCATTGGTCCTTGCTTTGAGTCTGACCGGCCAGCTTCCCGGCCGCGCAAGGGACTAGTCCTTCTTTTCTCCGCCGGTTTTGGTGGTGTCCTCGCCAACGGTTTCCATCAACTGGATGAGCGGCAGGAACATCGCGATAACGATGCTGCCGACGACGACGGCCAGAAAGACAATCATGATCGGTTCGAGCAGGGAAGTCATGGCGGCGACGGAGTTATCCACTTCTTCGTCGTAGTTGTCGGCGATCTTCATCAACATCTCGGGCAGGGCCCCGGTTTGTTCGCCGACATCGACCATGCTGACGACCATGGGCGGGAAGACGCCGGAGGCTTCGAGGGGCGCGGTAATGGTTTCGCCTTCCTTGACACTTTCATGAACGGCGCCGACGGCGCTGCCGATGATGACGTTGCCGGAAGTTTCCTTGACAATGGTCAGGGCCTGCAAAATGGGGACGCCGCTGCTGACCAGGGTGCCCAAAGTGCGGGTGAAACGGGAAATGGCGATTTTGCTGACGACCGGACCGAGCACCGGGACGACCAGTTTGAATTTGTCCCATAATTTGCGTCCGAACTTCAAGCGAATGAAAATATTGAAGACGATGACGACGGAAAGAAGCTCGAGCATGGTGCGTCCGAAATGGTCCTTGATGGCCGAGCTGATGCCGAGGACGAAGGTGGTGAAACTGGGCAACTCCTGGCCGTTGCCGAGGGTGCCTTCAAAGATGTCCTTGAACTTTGGAATCACGACGACCATCAAAACGCCCATGATGGCGCTGGCCACCACCATGACGGCGCAGGGATAGAACATGGCGGCGATGACTTTGCCTTTGATCTTCTGGGCCTTTTCCATGAATTCGGAGAGGCGCTTGAGCACCACTTCCAGCACGCCGCCGATTTCGCCGGCTTTGACCATGTTGACGAAGAGACGATTAAAGACCTTCGGATGCTGGGCCAGCGCTTCGGAGAAGGTACTGCCGCCTTCGATGGCAACAGACAGATCGCCCAGAATGTTTCTGAGGTTCGCGCTCTTTTCCTGCTTTTGCAGCACGCGCAAGCCGCGCAACAGGGGCAAACCGGCCTGCACCAGAGTCGCCAATTGCCGGGTGAAAGTGCAGAGGACCTTGGATTTAACGCGGCCGCTCAGGCCGGGAATTTTGATCTGAAAATTGAGATCGATGCCGCCCTTTTTGCCTTTGGCCGCTTTCTTGGCCGCGCCGGCGCCAGAGGCGCCCTTGTCCTCGACCACTTTGGTGGGGAAGAACCCCATCTCCTTGATGCGGCCGATGGCCTCGTTCTGGTTGGCAACCTCGAGAGTGCCCTTGGTTTCCTTCCCCCTCGAGTCCATGGCGACGTAGCTGAATTTTGGCATAAGACTCAGGTGTATTTGACGACTTCCTCAATGGTTGTATCACCGTCGAAGATTCCGCGCAAGCCGTCCTCGCGCAAAGTGGTCATCCCCAGTTCAACGGCCTTTTGGCGGATGACGACCGTGGGCGCCTTGTCGTTAATCAACAAACGAACGGGTTCGGAAGCGATTAACAGCTCAAAAATGCCCCGGCGGCCGCGGTAGCCGGTGTCGTTGCAATTCGCGCAGCCGCGGCCGTAATAGAACACCTTGTCGCCCACATCGTTCGGAGAGAGGTTGAGCAGGGTAAGCTGGCTGTCGGTCGGCTCGAATGGCGTGCGGCATTTCTTGCAAATGGTCCGGACCAATCGTTGGGCCAGCACCGCCATCAAGGTCGAGGAAATCAAAAACGGCTCGACCCCCATGTCAATCAAACGAGTGACCGCGCCCGGGGCGTCATTGGTGTGCAGGGTGCTCAAGACCAGGTGGCCGGTCAGCGAGGCCTGGATGGCAATTTGCGATGTTTCCAGATCGCGCATTTCCCCCAGCATGATGATGTCGGGGTCCTGCCGGAGAAAGGCGCGGAGGGCCCTGCCGAAAGTCATGCCCACCGCTTCATGGACCGCCACTTGCATGATTCCTTCGATCTCGTATTCCACCGGGTCTTCGATGGTGAGCAGTTTGGATTCGATGCTGTTGATGCTGCGCAGGCAGGAATAGAGCGTCGTCGTCTTGCCGGAGCCGGTGGGGCCGGTGACGACGATAATGCCATTGGGTTGCTGAATGGCTTGGGACATGTAGTCAAGAACGCTCTTGGGAAAACCAAGGGTCTTGATGTCCAAATTGACCGCCGCGCGATCCAGCACGCGCAAGACGACCGACTCGCCAAATTGGGTGGGGAGAGTGGAGACGCGCAAGTCGATGCCGCGCCCGGCAATCTGCATACTGATGCGTCCGTCCTGGGGCAAACGGCGCTCGGAGATGTCCAGGCCGGACATGACTTTTAAACGGGAAATGACCGGCAACGCCAAATGCTTGGGCGGAGGCGACATTTCGTAGAGCGCGCCATCAACACGGTAGCGGATTTTGAATTCGTCCTCGAACGGTTCAAAATGAATGTCACTGGCGCGGTCCTGGATGGCCTGAAAGAGGACAAGATTGACGAAGCGAATAATCGGCGTCTCGTTGGCCAGATTGGTCAAGTCGGCTGTCGCGCCGCTGGCCGCGGCTTCGGCCGCTTCGCGCGCGATTTCATTATCCTGGCCAAGTTCCTTGATGATGTCCGCCACGCTGGACTGGGAATCGCCATAATAACGGCCGACCGCCGTCTCGATGGCCACCGGGTCGGCCACAACCGGGACGATTTCCTTGCGGGTGACGTAGGCCAGTTGGTCCACTGTGGTCGGATCCAGCGGGTCGGCCAGGGCAATATGCACGGTGGAATCCGTGACTGCGACCGGCAGGCATT
Source organism: uncultured Verrucomicrobiae bacterium (assembly GCA_963825315.1). Taxonomy (GTDB): domain Bacteria; phylum Verrucomicrobiota; class Verrucomicrobiia; order Limisphaerales; family Palsa-1400; genus DASRLE01. The sequence continues at coordinate 968,668 of CAWGST010000001.1, forward strand.
TATACATGCGGGCGGCATCGGCCGGAATGGCGGAGAGAATCTCCGGCGTCAACTCGCGCTGGCTGAGATCAACCACCTCGGTCCCCAAATGATTGGCGACCATCTGGAGCTGGGTGTCCAGGTCGATCAAGCTGAAATCCTGCAGGATTTCGCTGATGCTTTTGCCGCTGCGATTATGTTCCTCTTTGACCTCATCCAACTGGAGGTCATCCAACATGCCCTGGGACCGGATCAAGTCCAAAAGGGGGCTGGAAATGGCGTGGGAATCAAGAGTGGTCGCGCTCATTGGGCCATTTCGGGTTGCGCGGCGGCGGCCAGTTCAGCCTGGGCGGCTTCCCATTCCACCAGTTTCTGAATGACGGTCGTCGGGTCCTGGGATTTGGTGATCGCTTCCTCACGGGCGATGAGGCCCTGCTGATATTTATCCATGAGAAACCCGTCCAGAGTCAGCATGCCGTACTTCGCCCCGGTCTGGATGTCGGAATTGATCCGAAACGTCTTGTTGTCCCGGATCAGCGCCGCGATGGCCGGGGTGTTAATCATGATTTCAAAGATGGCGATGCGGCCCGGCTTGTCGATGCGGGGAAGCAGCAACTGGGAAATGACCGCCTGCAACACGGTGGAAAGCTGGATGCGGATGGTTTCCTGCTGGTTGATGGGGAAGGCGTTGACCAGACGGTCAATGGTCTTGGCCGCGCCGGTGGTGTGCAGGGTGCCGAAAACCAAGTGCCCCGTTTCGGCGGCGGTGACGGCCGCTTCCATGGTTTCAAGGTCGCGCAACTCGCCGACCAGAACCACGTCCGGATCCTGGCGCAAGGCCCGCCGCAACGCTTCGGCAAAGCTGGGCACATCCACATGGACTTCGCGCTGGGTCACGATGGCCTTTTTGTGGGTGTGATAGTATTCGATGGGGTCCTCGACGGTAATGATATGAGCATCATCCCGTTCCTCATTGATGATGTTAATCATCGACGCCAGAGTGGTGGTTTTGCCCGAACCGGTCGGCCCCGTGACCAGGATCAGGCCGCGGGGCCTGCGCAAGAGCCCCATAATGGTATGCCGCGGCAAGCCGATTTGTTCCAAGGTGAGAAGCTTGGTGGGAATTTGCCTCAAGACGACTCCAAAGTTGCCCTTTTCCTTGAAGACGCTGACGCGAAACCGGGCCATGTCGCCAAAGGCAAACCCAAAGTCCGACCCGCCGTTTTCACGCACCATCTGGATGGAATCTTCAGAAGTGATGCTGCGCATCAGTTCTTCCGAATCTTCCGGGCGCAACGACGGCCCGTCCACCCGGTGCAAGATGCCATGCACCCGGATGGTCGGCGGGATGCCGACGCGGATGTGCAGGTCGGAAGCTTCTTCCGAAACCACCAACTGCAACAAATCGGACATGGAGTAGGACATAGAACAATATTTATCTCTTCATTTTTAATCGACATCGCCCACGGTGGCGCGGATGACTTCATCGGCGGTGGTCAACCCGGCCATGACCTTGCGCGCGCCATCCTCGCGCAGGGTGCGCATGCCCATTTCGCGCGCCCGGGCCCGCAGGACCGACGAGGGGACGCGGTCGTAAATCAATTTGCGCGCCTCATCGTCAATCACAAATATCTCAAAAATTCCAAAACGTCCGCGATAGCTCGTTTTATTGCAGTCATTGCAGCCTTTGCCGCGCATGAAAGTTGCGCCGGACACTTTGCCGGGGTCAAGGTTCAAAGTGGCTAATTCGCTCTCGATGGGCACATAGGGCGCGGCGCATTTCTTGCACACTTTTCGCACCAGCCGCTGGGCCATCAAGGCGCGGACGGAAGAGGCGACCAAAAACGGCTTCACCCCAATATCGATCAAACGGGTGACGGCGCTGGGGGCGTCGTTGGTGTGCAGGGTGGAGAAGACCAGGTGACCGGTCAGCGAGGCATTAATGGCAATGCCGGCCGTTTCCATGTCGCGAATTTCACCCAGCATGATCACGTTGGGCGCCTGGCGCAACATCGCCCGCAACGCCGCCGCAAAGGTCAATCCGACAGTCTCGTTGACCTGCACCTGATTGATGCCGGCCAGCAAATATTCCACCGGGTCTTCGACGGTGATGATTTTGCGGTCCGGGCGGTTGATGAAATTCAGGCAGGAATACAGCGTGGTCGTTTTCCCCGAACCGGTCGGCCCGGTCACCAGCAGAATGCCGTCCGGCAATCCGATCAATCGTTCAAACGTCTGCTGGTCGTCGGTAAAAAAACCCAGCTCAGGCAATCCCAGGCGCAGCCCTTCCTTGTCCAAAATACGCATGACAATGCTTTCGCCGTGAATGGTCGGAATGCACGAAACGCGCAGGTCGATCAATTTGCTCCCCACTTGCGTTTGAATGCGGCCGTCTTGCGGTATGCGGCGCTCGGCAATCGACATGTTGGACTGGATTTTAAGCCGGCTGATGATCGAGGCCTGCAGCCGCTTGGGCGGGCTTTTCATCTCGTGCAGCACGCCGTCGATCCGGTAGCGGACGCGGAACGTCTTGGTCAACGGCTCCAAATGAATGTCCGAGGCCCGCGCTTTAAAAGCTTCGACAATCAAAGTGTTGACAAGCTTGATCATCGGCGCGTCGGCATCGACCACCGCTCCGTCATCTGCCACGTTCGTTTTGGATGGAGCGCCGACTTCTACTTCGCCTTCGGTGATGTCCTGAATCATCTTGCTCACCGAATCCTCGGCCGCCCCGTAGTATTTGTTCAGGGCCGCGTCAATGTCCTCATCCACCGCCACGCGCAATTCCACATCGGCATTGACCGTGCGCTGGAGCGCATCAATGACGTCCAGATCCGAAGGGTCGGCCAGCGCGATGACGACGGTATGGTCGTGCTTGGCCACGGGCACGGCCCGGTAACGCTTGGCCACGTGCCGCGGCACGGAGGAAATAACGTCGTCGGTCAGGCGCAAATCACCCAGATTGATGAATTCATAACCGAAATGGTTGGCCTTGGCCTGGGCGACATCAATGGGGCGGATGATCTTTCGGTCCAGGAGAAGATGGACCAGGCCCTCGCCGTTGGAAGCGGCTTCCTCCCGCACGGGCGCAACCTGCTCTTCGCTCAGTTGGCCCATGTCAATCAATAAATCTATCAAATAATCATCTTTGGCGGACACACTAGCCTTTTGTTCTTCAGAATGCCTGTTGAAGCCTTTAATCTAACGGCCCAACAGGGGCAATGTCAAACTCGGACGACGCAGAATTGCCATTTTTCCGCCTGTCCCTCTTTTCCCCAATCGCGCCGGCGCCGGCGCTGTTTCCAGGAAGACAGAGAGGAGGTTTGGGTAAAGAGCCAGTTGCCATAAGTTTTCCGTGGCTGGGTCCCCACCTCACCTCGCGAGCGAACCGGCCCCGGAAATTCTTTACTCCAAACAACCTCTCTATCAGCCTTTCTCACAGCCAAATTCGTGCCACGGAAAGGAAGCCGCCGCGGCCCTGGCAAAGCAGGGCTGGAATTGCGGCATTCCCTCGAAAAATAAATGGCGGTCATTTGGGGCGCTGAAAAAGAGGGTGAGAAGTCCAGATTTTTTCACGCATTGTGCGTGTTTTTCACGCAGCGGAATGGACTTGGTGAAGTCAGATTTTAAGAAAAAGGAGAGGCTGCATCGAGAAAAAGTAGTTCGCAGTATGTTCTCAGAACCGGGATCCCCAAGCCACCTCTAGCATTGCCCCGGTTCTGAGAAATTTCTCTCAATCAGCCTCCCCACACATTTTCATTAGCCTAATTCGTGCCAACTTGAAAAAAGGTCATTTCTTCCCGGGACCGGCGGTCAATTTCATCAACTTCAAATCAACGGCATTGAGATTTGTGGCCAGCACCTCGATTTTCTCGGCGTCATTGGGCGCGAGCGGCTGGCCCGTTTTGGCGGTGGAACCGACTTGAAAGCCCTTCTGGTCGCAAACAGCGAACTGGGCCAGCGGAATGACCACTTGCGAGCCGATATTAGTAACGTAAAGTCTGCCTTTGATTCCATTGACCGTGCCGAGCAGGCTGATCTTGGAAGCGGCCAGGCCGGCATCGATCCGGGCAACGATTTCGGCCGGTTTAGCGGGTTGGGCGGGTTGGGCGGGCGGAAGCGCGGCGGGGCGGGCGGGCCGGGGTTTTGGTGCAGTTCCTTCGAGATCGGCTTTTTCGCTTGGATACTGATCCAAACTGGTCGGGGCGTTGCGGTTGGTGCGGTCTTTCATGATGGGATGCAGCGCTTGGTATGGGTTGACCATCGTCTGCGCCCCGACGGAAAAGGCCGCAACAAAAAGGATTATGGCCAACAGCAATTTCATGGATTATTCCCGATGAATACCATTCACCAATCTGAGCGAAGTGTCAAGCCGACTACATCTTCTCCCTCTCACCGGTCTTTGGCCAAACGCTTCGATTGCCGTAACCCCAGTGCCGCCAAACGGATCAAGCACCATGTCGCCTTCTTCCGAATACCGCCGGATGTAATCCCGAACGACGTTTGCCGGGCGGCGCGTGAAGTAAGGATGCACCCCGTAATGTCGCGCGTCCTCCTGTCGGGCGGCAGGAATTGCTTCAAGAATCGGTTCGATGTTGGCGCGATGACTCATGACGACAAAAACCGTGCCCGGGATCGCGCTTCCACAAAGTCAATAATTCAAAGCAAATAACCCCGCTCCAACCCGTAAGCAACACCGCCTTCCCAATTCGAGGTCAGATGCGTCCTGACCGTTTTGAAAAGATGTTCTACAACGTCGAGATAGACCGGATTCTTTTTATAACCTGGTAGAAAACGATATTCGCGGTCTGTGTTTTTCTGTTTCCGTAGCAGGTAAATCTGGTCCACTTTGAATTTCCGAAGATTTACGTTTCCAGTCAGCTTGAGCCACTCGGAAACCACGAGGTAAAGGGCGTTTGGATTCCTAAACTTTAGTTGTTCAGCAGCCGTTGAAGAACCTTCCAACATCGTCTTGTCCAAGTAAGTTTTGCACTCAATGGCCACGGCGGGAATTTGGAAGTGATGCACTTCACCTTTTTCCTGACCAGCACAGTTTAAGGATGCACTCACGCTGACACCAATGGCAAAGTCGTGATCTTTTCTCTCAATGCGTGCATGAGGCGTTTCGAGCATTGCCGTGTAGTTTGGCGGCATGAAGAAAATATCTTTGAATGTATGCGCTTTCCCGATGAGTGCTTTCTCGGTAAATTCCCCGACCAAATCGCGGAACAGATAGTAAATGAATTCTTCCAACACGGATGAGTGAAGATTTGAGCGCGAGTCAAACTTCTCTGCATACTTTTGCTCGTCAATGAAATCCTTGTAAGTTGTGAAAAGAGCGACGCGCCGACGAAGCGTTTCTGTATCCTGTGCAGTTGCTGTCCTGCTTGGCCCTCTCAATTCCTGATTGGCGGTTCGCCACACCTCATATTGTTGGCGAATCTCCCGCAAAAATTGCCGGGACTTCGCATCGGCGTATTTTACCTCAGTGGTTTCCTTTTGCTGAAGATTGTCACCGTGAACATGCATATTGAGATCTGATGCCGAGTGTGGTTTGGGAAAGCAGGCTGTCAGCAATCGCCTTCGCCAATAAAGGCGGCACAGCATTGCCGATTTGGTTATATTGGCAAAGATGTTTCTCGTCGGTTCGGCCTTCCCGAGCCAGCAACTTGTGGCTAACGACCGTGGGCTTGCCTTTGAACACAAACGAATCTGGGAAAGATTGAAGTCTTGCTCCCTCGCGCGGCGTGAAGTTCCTATGCTGATACGGATGGACGAAGTTGGCGTAAAACGAAGCAGGGATTGTGTGACAAGGCCTGTCGGGGTGCATCCGACGATTATTCTGGTCATAAACCTTTCCAGAAACTTCACCGTTGCCATTGCGCCTCAATGGTCGCAGGTGTTTTGCCACGTCAGAAACGGATTGGCCACACGCCATCGAGGAAAAGCGCTCAATCATGCGCTTCGAGTGGGACATCGCCTTATGATTCCAGAGCCGCATGCTTCCTTCTCTCAAAGAACGCTGATAATCGTTCTCAGGCTCTCGCGTGTAATCTTGGATTTCGCTTCCCTCGCCAGCTTCCAAAGCAGGCAAATCAGAAATCGCCTCCCACAAAGTCGGACAACGCTCGAGCGAACCACCAAACAAGTCGTCCACACAGCCGCAAATACAATGCGTCGCGTTCGGGAACGGCCTCTCAAGCTCGTGAACGGAGGCAACAACGAACAAACGCTTCCGAATCTGCGGAATACCAAAGTCAGTTGCCTCAAGAACGCTGTGCGACACATGGTAGCCCAATTCTTTAAGCTCGCGCCGAATGATTCCGATGACCGACTCACCGCGCTGCGTCCGTGCCTTTTCGATGTTCGGAACATTCTCCATGATGACGTAATCCGGCTTCAGCGCCCGCGCAACACGAAGGAATTCCACAAATAAAGAATTTTTAGGATCGGTCGGATCGCCAGCATTCTTCCGGCAAACAGAGAAACCCTGGCAAGGTGGGCCACCGAGCAGAATGTCTGGTCGGACGCTCGCAAAAACATCACGAAGTTCATCATCTCCAATCAACTGGATATCTCTCGTGATGACCAGCGCATCTTTGTGATTGTGGGCAAACGTATCACTCGCCCACGAATCAATTTCAATCCCGCCGACAATGGTGCATCCGGCCAACGCAAATCCAAGACTGAATCCGCCCGCTCCCGCAAATGTGTCCAAAACATTTAGCTTTTCTCCTTGATTCATACCGTTGCCGTTCACACGGTAGGGGGCCCAATCTTCCCGTAAAACCATTGCTGCCGGCTTTTGCGTGGGGCGACTGCGAGGGGAGCGAATAGTTTTTCGCGCTTTTATGCGGGAGCCTTTTCTATGTTTTGCCATTGCATGATTGTGCCGCCGGCTCCACAACACTTCGAGCAAAATCTTTGTAGGCCGCATGTGCTCCAAAAATCCGCTGCCTAAAAGGACTGCCACATCTTGCCTGGCTCGAATCGACCTGGCCCAAAATTCTCTTGATGTTCGGGAAGGCTCGCGTCGTTCCGGTCAACTTGCGGAAATTAAGTTCCTCGCCGCACATGGGAATGATCTCGCGACATAAACGCAACGTCATCACATTCCGCGCAATGGAATCGCTAATTTGGCAACCAAGATGCCGCTCCGCGACTGCCGCTGCCAGTTTGCGGTTGTTGTCAAAACAATGGCGGCGGCGGAACGCGATTGCGGCTTCCACGTTCGGCGGCATCTCCGCCAGATACATTTCGCCGTTTTCGGGCTTGAGGATTTTTTGCACCCAAGCACAGGCCTGGTCAACGCGCTGATACTGCTGCCAGAAGCAGCGGAGAATTTTTATGAGGAATCCGCCCGAACCGCAGGCCGTGTCGGCCACGCGGATTTCGGCCAGTTGCGCCATGAGTTTTTCGGCGCGGCCAAAATCGCATTTCTGGCTGCCGACGGCCTCGCAGATTTCATCCACGATTTTTCCGGCCAGCGATTTGACCAATGATTCCGCCATCGGGCCGGTGATGCCGGCGGGAGTGTAATAAATCCCCTCGTCCTTGCGGTTGGCGGCAAGGAACATTTCGTAGCTCTTGCCGAAAATGTCCTCGTCAATGCGCCGATAGTTATAGTGGACGATGCCACGGCTGAAAGTCTCATCCCAGGTGTTGATGCCGAGAACGAAATTCAGCTTTTCCGAAAATCGGCGAAGATTGACCGGGTCTTTGTCGAGGCGGTCCCAGATGCGTTCGGAAAAAATCTCGGTGTCGTAGTATTCGTCAAAGAACTCCTCAAAAAACTCCAGGAACTTGGGAACGACGCGATGCGCGCCTTTCGGCTCCCAGAGTTTGGTAAAGCGCGCATATTCATCCTGCGTAAAGCGGTATTGCACGAGGCCAAAATCTTCAATGGTGCGGGCGAAAATGAGCTTGTTGATGAGCAGGATGATGGACTCGGCGGCTTGTTCGGGGGGCGACCATTTGACCTTGTCGAATTCATTGAACCAGTGTTTCAGATCATCAAAAAACTGCTGCTCCAGTTCCGGCTTCTCCACCGTGTCCTCCACCCGCCGCAACGTGTCGAGCACACTGCCGGTTTCGCGGCATCGGCCAAAAAAATCGGCGAACGGCAGTTCCGCAAACGGTTTGTCCTCAAAGAAAAAATCGCGCGCGCTGAAAAACCACGCCGTGCGAAGGTCGGTGAGTATCAGATATTCGTGATCGCGCAGATATTTTTTGACCTGAGCGACGTGGTTCTTTGGGTTTGTGCCGCCGCGCCAGAGAGCATCCGGGCCGTCGCGTTGAAACAGAGGCTTCAGTTCCAGCGGCATCGGTTGTCCCATTGGCTCAGGCAACATGAAATCGACCTATCCCTCGCCGCTGCCAACCTGGCGCGTCGGTTGAAAACTCAAAACGTCCTTGCAGAGCGCCGTGAAAAGGTCTTCCGCAGCGGTTTCGGGCTTGACGACATTTTTCAGGTCGAGGACATACTTTTGGATGGGCGCGTAATCGGAGACCGGCCTTGCCTCGGGTGCTTGCGGCAGCAATTCAATGCGCTCACGAGAGGTGAACTCCCGCAGCGCGTCGAGGATTTCAGTATAATTCACGGACAGGTTGTTTGACTTTCCGGTTCCAATTCGCGGAATGCCAGGAGCTTAGCCGTGTCAGTTCCGAATCGCAATAATTTGCTCACCCAATTTGCTCACCCAAAAACGGCAGGCGGTGACAGGATAAACAGCCCCGATGGCATTCGGGGTTTCACTGGCTGATCCGTCCTCTTTCTCCGATTCAGAAATCCTGTGCATCCTGTCGGAATTCCTTACACCTTCAGGCGCCGATTACAAAATTAGTTTAAAATAATTGTTGGTTTGATGAATATCTATGCTATGATATAGTCTGATGATTGGCTCAATGAGGCCATGTGCATGGAAAGGCTAAAGTCTAAATGCTGAATGCTAAAGTTATTGAAAACCCCCAGGCCAATTCGACGCAGGCTCAATTTGTCCTCCGGTCAGAGTGGGCTTGCCGCGCCGTCTTGTCCCGCCGTAGCCGCTTCGGCGACGGCGGAAGCCGCTGCGGTGAAGGGGGATGCCGCGAAGATGGAAAAGAAGACCGAAAGAACCGTAAGAACCGTAAAATCTGTCCTGGCCCATTTTCCAATTGCAACCTGTTGCCGCCCAATCTGTTCCGACCGAAAGTGCAGACGGGCATCTTACGGATTATACGTAATTTTTTACGGGTGGGTATATGGGGGGAGGGGGGTCGGAAAGGCAGCATTATGAAGCCGGAATTAAGAAATCGTCATCGGTGTCCGAATGGCGTGCTCAAAGCGAGCCAGCTACTGTTTGCCCGTCTGCCCAATCAAACCCCGTCGCAGTCAGTCGCAGCCAGTCGCAGCGATATTGGTTCAAAATCAACCCTTGCGGCGGCCATTGAACCTTTTCTGGCCTCCCGCATTCCACTGAGCGTATAGATGCTGGTGGTGACTGAACATGAACAACTGCCCGTGCGCGCAGCCAGGGCCGGAGACGCGGAGGCTTGGAACGCCTTGTTCAAACGCTATCAATTGCCTCTTTACACTTATGTTTTTGAACTTATCCATCATGAGCAAGCCAGCCTGGACATTACGGGAACAACCCCCGAATCCTCTTCGCCTCTTGCACACGCTTGATCCCCAGGCTCAACGCCGCCATGCGCATCGAAACCTTCTGCTTCCGGCTCAAGGCCAGCGTTTGCGTGAACGCCCCTTCCAAAATGCGGAACAATTTGTCCATCACTTCCGTTTCCGTCCAAAAGAAACTTTGCAAATCCTGCACCCACTCAAAATACGAAACCACCACCCCGCCCGCGTTGCACAGGATATCCGGGATCAGAAATATCTCCGGCCGCTGATCCAATATGACATCGGCCTCCGGCGTCGTCGGTCCATTGGCCGCTTCCGCCAAAATGCGGCATTGGATTTTTGCGGCGTTGGCCCCCGTAATTTGCCGTTCCAGCGCGGCGGGCGCCAGAATGTCGCACGGCAGTGTGAGCAATTCTTCATTCGGAATCGCCTCCGCGCCGGAGAAACCCGCCACCGTTCGCTCGCGCCTGACATGTTCGTCCAGTTTCCAAAGATCAATCCCCTTGGGATTGAGCAGCGCGCCGCCCACGTCGCCGATCCCGACGATTTTGACTCCATATTTGGCCAGCGAAAACGCCGCCACCGAGCCGACGTTCCCGAACCCTTGCACCACCGCCCGCGCGTTGCCGGGATCCAGGCCAATCGTATCCATCGCCCGATTGATCAAGTAGCCCACGCCGCGTCCGGTGGCTTCGCGCCGTCCGAGGGAGCCGCCGATGCTGACGGGTTTGCCCGTGACGATGCTTGGGACGGCGTAGCCGGTATGGACCGAATACGTATCCATGATCCAGGCCATGGTTTGTTCATTGGTTCCCATGTCTGGCGCCATGACATCGACCTTTTCGCCGATGAACGGGATCATTTCCTGGGTATAACGGCGGGTCAGCCGTTCCAATTCCGTTTGCGAAAGGATTCGCGGATCGCAGGCGATGCCCCCTTTGGCGCCGCCGTAAGGCAAGCCGGTCAGCGCGCATTTCCAACTCATCCACATGGCCAGCGCCGCCACCTCCCCCAGCCTCACCTCCGGGTGATACCGCAAGCCCCCTTTGGTCGGGCCGAGCGTCAAATGATGCTGCACCCGGAAGCCCGTGAAAACCTCCGTTCTCCCGTCATCCATATGGACAGGCAGAGCGACTGTCACGGAACGCTTGGGAAACTTGAGGCGCGCGCGTTCATCGGCGGGAATTTGCAGCCGATCCGCCACCAAATCGAATTGCTGGCACGCCATGCGAAACGTCGGATGATCGTAAATATCCATGCGCGGATATTAACCAACCCGCGCCGGCTTGCCATCGAATTTACGAAGCTGGCCGCCGCTCTTCGCCTGTCGTCGAACTCAGAACGGAGCCAGGCGGAAAAACGCCTGGGAATGTTTCGCCGGCAAGCTGAGTGAATTGGCTGATCCCACCACGGTCGGCGAATTGGTGACATTACACCAACAATTTGCGTCCAACTGATGGGTGATTTGCAGCGTATAATTTGTGGCCAGTGAGGGCCAGGTGAGAGTCACACATTCGCCCGCCAGGGAGATCTGCAACGGCGGCGGAATGGTCACCAGGGGGGCATCTGTGATGTCGTCGTAGCCAACGATCACGCTCACGGATGAGCCGTCTTCATTGGTCGTGGCTGGCGTCACCCGGTTGCTGAAAAACAATTCGACGAAGTAAGCGCGCCCATAATCCAGGCTCCCGGCCGGTATGGTGGTTGAATTGACATCCGGCGTGCAATCGAAGTTAAAACCGCCATAGGTCGAGTCGAACGTTTGGCTGTCGTATGTGCTGACGAAGGTATAGGCATAATCCGTGCCGGGCATTTGAGTATAACTGTTCCAGGACAAGTTGAAATCAGCGGAAGGATCCACGTTCTGCATGGCCGTCCAGCAATCGGGAGAGAAAGCAGGAAGGTTGGTGGAAAAGAGGTCGTTGTCCGGCGTTTGCACCAGAACGTTGTCCGACTCGGGTTGATCGCTGTTCGGGTCCGAATAAGTAGTAACATAGTTATATAAACCATTTGGGTAATCGGCATCAAAGTTCGTTTTGCACGCATAGTAAGGACTGTTAAAGCTGGAGGTGTACAAGCTGGTTTCGGTCATGACGAATTCGCCGTTGGTGGGCGAGGTTGAGGGCGTAAAAACCATGAAGGGCGAATATTCAAGGGCCTTGGTCGGATCGGCATCCAGCAAATTGGCGAAATAATAAACGTCTGGATACCTTGGCGTGACAGCCGGCGAGGGACTGGTCTGTTCATAAACCGTGCCCTTGTATTGGCCTATATCGAGGATTTGGGCGGAAAGGCGGCTGTCAATGGCCGGCAGCAACAGGGCAAAAAAAAGGCTGAACAGTGGCGTTTTCATGGCGCAATTGTCTGAAAAATACTCATTATTAAATTTGGTTATGACTTCTGGCAGCAAACTATCAATTATGCCACCATTGGTGATCTTGCTCTCCCATCGCCCAAATGTCAAGCGGACATTTCGTTTTCCGGAGGTTTTTTGGTTTCCGGGAAAAGATTGAATCTTGCGGGCCGGGGGTTCACCCTTTGCCTCTATGGCGCCGAATAGCAAAGGATCGATTCACTTGTTTCGTTTTGCCGGGATCAATGTGTTTCTGCATTGGTCCTGGTTTTTGGTGGCCGTCTTTCAGGTCAGCTACCGCATGCAGCTCCCGCACGGCTATTCCTCGGTGTCCTGGTGTGTCTATGAATATCTGGCGCTCTTTCTCATCGTGCTCCTGCATGAATTCGGACATTCCCTAGCCTGCCGCAGCGTGGGAGGGCGCGCCGATCAAATTGTGCTCTGGCCTCTCGGCGGAGTGGCCTTTGTCGATCCGCCGCCCCGTCCGGGCGCAACCTTGTGGAGCATTGCCGCGGGTCCGCTGGTCAACGTCCTGCTCATCCCCATTTTCAGCCTGGCCTGGTTTTTGGCCAAATCACTCAACTGGCCGGAAACCAACCCCAACCTCTACAACTTGATTACGACCATCTGGATAATCAATGCTGCTTTGCTCGCCTTCAATATGCTGCCCATTTACCCCTTGGACGGCGGACAAATTCTCCGCTCGCTCCTCTGGTTTTTTCTCGGGCGCGCCCGCAGCCTGATGGTGGCCAGCGGCATCGGCCTCGTTGCCGTGGTCCTGTTGCTGATCTTCGCCATTCGTGACGCGTGGCTGGCCATCATGGCGGCCTTTGTGCTGTTGAACTGTTGGGGCGGCCTGCAACAAGCCCGCATCCTGGCCCGGGTGGCGGCCGCGCCGCGTCGGGCCGGCCTGGCCTGTCCCAATTGCAAAACCCCGCCGCCTGCCGGCAATTTTTGGGGTTGCGGCAGATGTCGCGCCGCCTTCGACATGTTTGCCACGCGCGGCGTCTGCCCCAATTGCGGAACCATCTTCAACACCACCCGTTGCCTGGAATGCGGCGAGGCGCTGCCCCTTTCCGCCTTCGGCGAAACAAATTCTTAAAACGAATTCTTAAATGCGCTTGAAACGTCAACTGTTTCCGGCAGTATCAGTCTCACTCATCTATGAAGATTCTTAAATGTCTCGTTTTCGCGGCGGCCGTTTCTTTCACTCACAACCTTCTCGCGCAGAACAACGTCGTGCCTGCCCGACCGGCTGACTTGAATAAAGCCTTGCCGCCCCATGGGACTGACTTGTTCGAGCAGAAAGATGAGGGTTTTATTTACTTGTTCGATGGCAGGACCCTGGACGGCTGGACTGAGGTGCATAAGTTCGGGCCTCCCTATTTCGTGACCAATGGCGTCATTGCGTCGCCGCCCAATGCCGGGAACGATCTTGTGACGGAAAAGGCTTTCTCCGATTTCATTTTGCGCATGGATTTCAAACTGACTCCCGGCGCCAACAACGGCGTGGGCATACGGACGCCCCTTGAAAATGCCAGCCTCACTTACGTCGGCAATGAAATTCAAATTCTGGACGATGATGATGCTCAATACGCCCACCTCGAACCCGGACAATACTGTGGTTCGCTTTACAAAGTCTTCGCCGCCAAACGCGGCGCCCTCAAAAAGGCCGGCGAATGGAACCATTACGAAATCACCGTCTTGGGCCGTCATTTCAAAATTGATCTCAACGGCCAGACCATCGTTGATGGCAACATTAACGATGTTACCGACCCGGAGACCCTGCGCCGGCATCCGGGCCTGTTGCGCGACCGGGGCCATATCGCCCTTTTGGGCCACACCAGCTACGTGGAATTCCGCAATATTCGCATCAAGGAATTGTCGCACGGCACAGAGGCGGCCATGCCGCCGGATGGTTCCAGCGCGCTTTTCGACGCGCCGGGCAGTTTTTACATTGACGGCCTGCCGGACAACACGCCGCCGGAAGGTTTTACCACGCTTTTCGACGGCCATGATTTGTCCGGCTGGAAGGGCTTGGTGGCCGATCCGCCCAAACGCGCCGCCATGCCGCCCGGGGAATTGGCCGCCACCCAGGCCAAAGCCGATGAACGGATGCGCGAACATTGGAAAGCCGGGGGCGGGGTCATTGTTTTTGACGGCAAGGGTGACAACCTTTGCACCGCGCGCGATTACGGCGACTTTGAAATGCTGGTTGATTGGAAAATCCCGCCCAAAGGCGACAGCGGCATTTACCTGCGCGGCACTCCGCAGGTGCAGATATGGGAGACGAACAGCCCCGGACAGTTCCAGCATCCCGATGGTTCCGGCGGATTGTGGAATAACCATAAGAACTCGCGCCATCCGCTCAAATACGCCGACCACCCGGTCGGCCAATGGAATCGCTTCCGCATTCTGATGGTGGGCGAAAAAGTCCATGTGTTTTTGAACAACCAATTGGTGGTCAACGACACCACCCTGGAAAATTATTGGGAGCCGGCCAAAGCCATCTATTCCACCGGCCAGATCGAGCTGCAAAATCATGGCGGGCCGCTCTGGTTTAAAAACATTTACATCCGCGAAATTCCCAGGCCCGCCGGGAACTGATGCCCGTCGTATGAGATTTTCCGCATTCCAAACCTGGAGTGATGGGGACATCAAAACAAGCCCCGGCGGCGCGGGCGCAAAAAAAATTCAAAGGATTTTCCCGGCTCCCTCGTCTTATCGGTTAAAGGAATGCCGCATGTGCGACCCGGACGAAGCTTTGGTGCTCCAAAGTCAAAGTGGCGACCCTGCGGCTTTCGCAGAGCTGATACGCAAGCATCAACGCATGATTCATTCGCTGACATATCGGATGACCGGTTCGCTGGCCGACGCCGAGGACCTGGCGCAGGAGACGTTCATACACGCCTACCGGCAGATCGGCTCTTACCGGGGCGCGGCGAAATTCTCCACCTGGCTTTATCGCATTGCCATCAACGCTTGCCTGACGTGGCGTCAGCGGGAAACGCGCCGGGTTGAGGCGACGGCAGACTGGGCGGCAAAAAACGCCGCGCCACAGGCGGCAGGAGAAGGCGCGGAGGCCGGCAACGAATGGAGCGAACGCATGCATGAGGCGTTGTTGAAACTGCCCCCCAAACAGCGCGCCGCCGTTATGCTGACCCTTTATGACGGCCTCAATCATGCGGAGGCGGCGGAGGTCTTGAGTTGTTCGGAGGCGACCGTTTCGTGGCGGGTGTTCGCCGCGCGGAGAAAACTCAAGCGCTGGCTGGCGGCGGGAGAAGAACGGCAATGAAAGATTTTGATTTGGAGTCGAAGGTCAAAGCCGTGCGCGTGCCGGAACGCGACGAGGATTATTGGGAGGCATTTCCGCGCCGCATGCTGACGGAATTGCGCTCCGTTCCCGTGGAGCGGCCCGTGCGGCGGGCATTCATGCCCGGGCTTTTGTGGGGTGGCCGGCTGGCTCTGGCCTGCCTGATGCTGGGCTTTTGCCTCTGGCAGAGCCGGATGCCCGGGGCGCTTTCCCATGCCTTGCGCAAAGATGAACAAGAGTTGCGCCTGTCGGTGGCGCGATTCCACAACAACCTCGGCAGGCTCATGCAAGACGAACACGGCCTGCACAGGTTGATCGAGGACCAGCCATGAAAGTTTTCCAGGCAGCCGTGATGATTGAAGGAGACTCCGCGGCGGCGGCGGATGATGCGGAAACTTCCGCGCCGAAAATCGTCGAAGATCTCGTCCATCAGGCCGAGCGCGCGGCGGCCAGCGACATTCATTTGCAAATGCAGCCGGACGGCGCGGTCGTTTCGTTCCGCCTCGATGGCATGATGACTCCGGCGACAAAATATGCCGGCGACATTGCCGAGCGCGTGTTTGGCCGCATCAAATTTCTGGCGCGATTGAAAACGTATCAGGACTCAATGCCACAGGACGGACGCATTGACCAACGCGCCGTCAATGGCCGCAGTGACATCCGCGTGGCCACCTATCCGACGGTCACCGGAGAAAAAATTGTCCTGCGCCTTTTTAATCCCCTCGCGGCCAAAGGCATCGCCGAACTTGAATTTCCCGAGGAAGCGGCGGCGGAATTGAAGAATTTTCTGCGCCAGCCGTCGGGAATGCTGCTGCTCACCGGCCCGGCCGGCAGCGGGAAGACCACAACGATTTACGCCTGCCTGCGCTGCCTGGCTGAATCGGGCGGACGCCACATCATCACCATCGAAGACCCTGTGGAACAAATCGTCCCCGGTGTCATGCAGACGGAAGTGAACGAGGCGCGGGGGCTGGATTTTGCGAAGGCCGCGCGGCATTTGCTGCGGCAGGACCCGCAGGCATTCATCATCGGCGAAATTCGCGACGAGGAAACAGCCAACATCGCCGTGCGCGCCGCGCTGACCGGGCATTTGGTCATTTCGACCCTGCACGCCGGTTCCTGCAAAGGCGTGCTGGAGAGGTTGCTCGTTTTGTGCGCGGACCACTCGGCCATCGCCGCCGCGGTGGAACTGGTGTTGAACCAGCGTTTGCTGCGCAAGCTTTGCCGGGAATGCCGCGGGACAGGCTGCGGGGCGTGTTTGCAAACCGGTTATCAGGGACGCGTGCCGCTGGTCGAATGGTTGCGGGCCGACGACATCTTGCGCGGGCAAATCCGGGCGCACGAGTTGCAGTCTGTGGCGCCGCGGCGCGCATTGGAAGAGTCCGCGCGCGTCCTTGTGCAAAAAGGCATCACCAACGAACCGGAACACCGGCGAATCTTCGGCTTATGAAATACGACGAATTTGCATTCTTGAACCAGCAACTCGCGGCCATGGTGCGCGATGGCATTCCGCTCGAAAGCGCCCTGCGGCGGTTGTGCGCCGAAATGCGGCAAGGGGCGCTGCGCACGGAATTGGAAAAACTGGAGGCCGACCTCGCCAAAGGCACGCCGTTGCGCGAGGCGGTGCGCGCCCGCCAACTGCCCGATCTGTACCGGCAAATGCTCGAAGTGGGCGCGCAAAGCAACGACCTGCCCGGCATCCTGACGATGCTGGCCGACCATTACCAGCGGCACCACGTTATATGGACGCGGCTTAAAGGGTTGATGGTCTATCCGGCCATTGTGTTGTTTGGCGCGTTTGTGCTGTCCTGCTTTTTGTGCTTCATAGTGCAGACGATGGCTCAGACCGTGGTTGTGCCGGCTATGTTTGTGTGGCCGTCCCCACGTCCGGCAATGATAAATCTCGTTTGGGCGGCGCCTGTTGTTCTGGCAATTGCCGTAGTGGCGCTGTTTATTGCGCTCGCCACGCCGCGTGTGCGGCACGCTTTGCGCTGGCGACTGCCGGCCTTTAAAGACGCCAGCCTGGCGCAAATCGCGTCGGCCCTGGCGATGATGCTCAAGAGCGGCGTGCCGCTGAACAACGCGCTGGGGCTGGTGGAACAACTGGAACGCGGCACGCCCGCCGAGGCTGAACTCGGCCGGTGGCGGCAACGGCTGGCCGCGGGTCAGGGCAAATTCTCCGAAATGGCGGGGGGAGGGAAACTTTTTCCACCGCTTTTTATTTGGACGGTTTCACAATCGCACGAGGATTTGACCGCCGGTTTTCAGCGCGCTGCTGAAACCTACCAGTCGCGTGCGACCTACCGCACTGAACTGTTGCTCTATTCGGCATTGCCCTGTTCTGTACTGGCCCTGGGCTTGGTGGTCATTTCGCAAATTCAGCCCGTGATCTTTATGTTTATGAGTCTTTTGGAATCAATCGGCGATGATGGCAAGGGGATGCGATGAGTTTTGATCCCGACATTTTAGGCAGGCTGATCGGGGGAGTGGTTTTGCTTTGTATATTTATTGCCGTGCTCGGCGGCATTCTTTCTCTAGTCCATTTCCTGTTGACGCTGCCGATGCGGCGCGCGGAACGGGCGCGGCTGTTTCTGGATTTGATCGAATCCGCCATCAAGCAGGGCTGTCCGGTTGAGGAAACATTGATTTCCATTTCGCAAACCCATGACATGTCCATGGGCGTCCGCTTTCACTTGCTGGCTGCCTGGCTGGAACAGAACGTGCCGGTCGGGGAGGCGCTGGCCAAAGTGCCGCGATTTTTGCCGCCGCAAATCACTGCCATGTTGCTGGCCGGCCGGAAAATCGGCGACGTGAGAAAAGTGTTGTCGGCGTGCCGCCAGTTGTTGAATGACGCGGTTTCTCAAACTCGCGGCGCGATCAACTACCTTGTCATCCTGACTTTCGTCATCACGCCGTTGGGAATGTGGGTGATCGGCGTCCTGAAGGTGGTGGTCCTGCCGAAGTTTAGGGAAATCTTTGAGGGCACCCTCGGCAGTGGCATGGGAGCGATGCCCGGCGGCGTTGAATTTATTCTTGATCATGCTGGGACATGGATCGTGCTCCAAGCCGTTGTTCTTCTTTTGTTGTGGCTGGCGGCGCTCATTTACATTGGCGGGCCGCGTGTCGTGGCATGGTTCCCGGTTCTGGAGCGGGTCCACTACTGGATGCCGTGGCGGCGCAAGCGCCTGCAACGCGATTTCTCCACCCTGCTGGCCATTCTGCTCGATTCCGGTGTTCCTGAACCCGAAGCCGTCGCGCTGGCCGCCGATTGCACCGCCAACAAGGTGTTTCGCCAACACGCCGCGTGCGCCGTGGATGATTTGAAGCGGGGGCTGAAATTGACCCAGGCCGTTCAGGCGATGGATGACTCCGGCGAATTCGGCTGGCGGTTGACGAACGCCTTTCACGGGCGCGGCGGATTTCTCCAGGCGCTGGCCGGCTGGCACGAATCGCTCGACGCCAAAGCCTTTCAGGAGGAACAAGCCGCCGCGCACGGCATCACCTCCGCGTTGGTGCTTTGGAGCGGCGTGTTTGTCGGGGCGGTTGTGATTTCCGTTTTCATGTTTCTGGTTTCTCTTACTGATGCGGCTGTTTTATGGTGATCCAAACCAGTCAAATCTTAAAACAGCGCGGCATTGCGATGGTTGAAATGGTCATGGCAATGGCCATCCTGGTCATCGCCATGCTGCCGCTCGGTTTTTCGGTGAACTCCGATGCCAGACTTTTTCGGGCCACTTATCAGCGGGCGGTGGCGATGGAAATTGTGGACGGCGAAATGGAAATCCTGGCCGCCGGGGAATGGCGCAATTTCCCGGAAGGCGCGCACCCTTACACTGTTCACGCGAACGCCGCGGCCAACCTGCCACCGGGACAGTTTCTATTGACCCGCACCGGCCGGCATCTTCGTCTGGAATGGTCGTCCACGAGAAAACAGGGCATTGGACCAGTCGTCCGGGAGGTGACTGTCAAATGAAAACTCGCGGGACACGCGAAAGCGGCGGCGAAGGCGGATTCACGCTGATTGAATGCCTGGTTTACATCGGCTTGCTCGCAGTTGTGCTGGGTGTTGCCATGAGGTTGTTTTATCAGTCTTGGGACGACAACAAGGCGCTCCGCCGGAATGCGGAGGACATTGTGCGCGTCCTGCACACCGGCGATCAATGGCGGGCCGACGTTCGCGCGGCGACAGGGCCGCTTCAATTGACGGACACGGATGGCGCTGAACAACTCCGCATCCCCGCCTCCGCCGGCGAGATTGTGTACACCTTTTCCAACGGAGAGCTTCGCCGGAAAGCCGGCGCCGACGCAGTCAACGAGGTCTGGCTCCCGAATGTCGAATCATCGCAGATGCAATCCGATTTGCGCCGGAATGTGACGGCGTGGCGTTGGGAACTCGAACTTAAAACAGTTAGAAAAACAACGCAATGGCGGCCGCTGTTCACCTTTGAAACCGTGGCCGGCGGCGCGATCACCCGATGAAAACTACAATGCCTCAGTCTTGGGTGGTAGGGCGCGCACTCCGTGCGCGCCGCGGCGGGCAGCGGAGTGCCCGCCCTACCGTTTCCCGCGAAGGCGGTTCGGCTGTTTTGGTCATTCTGATCCTGCTGTTCATCATGGTTGTCTTTGTCGCGGCCAACACCGCCACGTTGAACTGGCTGAGACGGCAAGTGAACTTGGTGGATAAACGTCAAACCCAACGGCTCGCGCTGGCTTCGACCAATCAGTTGCGCAGCGTCCAGGCCGTCACCAACCAGCCGGGTTCAAAATGAAACCGCGTCCGCCGCTGACCAAAATTGAAATGATTGAGCGTTCGATGAGTTGCTTCGGTCTGGGATTGCCCGGTTTAATCCCGGTGATCGGGATTCCAATGGCCGTGATGTCGCTGGTCCAATACCGGCGCGTGAAACTTGGCCGGGGCGCGATGTGGAATCCCGCGCGACGCTACTGGTTTTGGGGCGGCGTTTGTGCGCGGATGGGAATAGCGCTGACTTTGATAATAGTTTGGGTTGTGAGCGCAGCAAGGTATCTCTCCTGATGTTCTCAATGCGGTTTCACATCCAGGCAGATCAGGTCTCCCCTGCCGTTGCGGCAGTAGAGGCGGCCGTTGGCCAGCACGGGCACGGTCCAGCATCTGCCGCCCAGCACTTGCGCGCGTGAAATCGGGGTGAAGCTTTGCGGGGAAACGGCGGCGGTGAACAATTCGCCTTTGTCGCTGAGGGCGATGATCTTTCCGTCCGCCACCATCAGCGCGCCGCCGCCCAGGCCGGGATAATTCCACTTGACAGTGCCATTTTGCAAATCCACACATTTTAAACCCGCGTCAGACGTGGGGCCGGCCCAGCCGTCAACACCGTACAAAAAGCCGTCCACCAGGACGGAGGAATTGAACTGGTTGCGCAGATTCCCGTTTTGCCAGACGGCCTTCGCGGTCCCGTCCTGGATTTGCAGGAGCGCGCCGCTCCTGGCGTACATGGAAGAAATAAAGAGGCGATCTCCGGCGGGGACGGGGTCGGCGGCGTTTATTTTCCAATCGGGCTTCAAGAGATATTGCCAAAGTTTCCCGCCGGTGGCCGTGTCCACGCCAGCGGCCCCGATGCTGGTCATGAGAGCGAGCGCCGGTTTGCCGCCGAAAGAGCATGGGACTGGCGTCGAGTAGCCGGAGGCGTCTGTCCCTGTGCTCCATACGACCTTGCCGGAGGATTTGTCGAAGGCCGCGCCGAAGCTGCCGACGTTGAGCAGGAGAAATTTGCCTTCGATCAATGCGGAACTGGCAAAACCCCACATCGGAATTTCGAGGCTGAGTTCTTTGGCAATATTTTTCGACCAAACGATTTTTCCATCCTCGGCCCCAAAACAGAAGAGGTCGCCCTTTTTGCTCAAGGTAAAGACGTTATTGCCCTCGACGGTTGGCGTGGCGCTGGTGCCGCCTTCGTAAAAGTGCGCATCGGTCGGACAGGGATAGGATTGCTTCCAGAGCAATTTGCCGGTTTCAGCGTCAAAACAAAAAACGGTGTCAATATCCTTCTGATTGCCCATGGTGTAAGCGCGGCCCTTGCAGACGGCGACGGAAGAAAAGCCAAGGCCGACGGAAGTTTTCCAGAGTTGCGGCGGGCCGTCGGCGGGCCACTTGGCCAGCCAGCCGGAATCGGTGGAGATGCCGTTATGATTGGGGCCTCGCCAATTGGGCCAGTCCTCCGCCCGCAAGGGCGCAGCAGCGGCCAGGACGAGCGCCAGGGAGAGATACCAGCATTGTTTGAAATGCGTTTCCAGCATGTGAAACAAGTTGCAGTAAATTGAGCGCATATCAATTCAAATCATTTTTTCGGCTGATTCGCCAACCACAAATTCCTTCGTTTGCGGCAGCATTTGCGACAGGGATTCAAAATCCATCGCATCGTTGTCGGCAATGGCGTTGTTGATTTCGTCTGGAAAGGCCCTGGCGTAGTTGAAAGCCGCCTGAACCTTGGCCTGCGGCCAGCGAAGATGCTTCGCCACCCTTGCCGCATCCTGTTTATCGTTGCGCGCCAGCAGCATGATTTCCCAAACAGCCAGGCTGCTGCCCTGGATGCAGGCTTGCCGCCCGGCGGCGGAGTCGCGGAAATCAATGAAGGCGAATTCCGACCGGCGCAGGCCCTCCTCGACCAGCCGGGCGCTGGCATCGCTGGGCGTCCAGCCGTGCCGGCTGGCCAGGCGCCTGAGGCGCTGGCCGCTTTTCAGGGGAAGGCGCATACTGATCACCACTGAATTGCTTTTGCTCATAACCACGTCCTGACAATGTAACTCAGGTAAGGACCGTATCATCAAAAAGGCGTAACCTCAACCAGATTCCTTCATTTGCTGGCCCTATCTTCAACCTTATGTCAATGGTGACAGGCGGCAGCATTATCAGCGTGTTTCACGATGTTTGCTTTTCGGCCAGTCGATTAATGCCACGATTATGTGAAGCCAGCTATTTCGCGCAAAGTTTGTCTGACCAATAATTATTATCTGAATGCCCCACTCTTTCTCTTGCCTCACAACATGTATGACGGGCTTTAAACCATTTGTGGCTGCTCCCATCAGCTCCTTGGGATCCACTTCGCATTAGAAGAAATAACTCGTGATTGGTCCCGGGCTAACACCCCACTTGAAAGAATTACTCCTAGAAACGTGTACAATGTATTGCGTAACATAAGCGTACGGGACTATTCCAATTTCTCAGCGCTGCCATCGACCTTCAGCCTCACACGCACAGGCACAAATTCGACCAGGGAAACCGTCTGATTATTTATATCCTCTTTGTATAATAAAGGCGTCACTTGCAGAAGAATATCATTTGTGAACGGAACATCGAACGCGGATCGCAAAGAGAAACCAGCAGTTTGAAAGTTTTGGCCTGTTTTCCCGTATGGCCATTGTCCGCCACGCCGTTCCCACCTGATACCGTGCAGCGCGTTGGAAACCGTGGTGAAGGCAGGCAGGTTCATTGCCTCACTCACCTTTTCATCGGTTGGTTTCAATTCCATCCCGTTTGTTGACCATAACCGGAGTTTTGATTGGAAATGATTAGCCGTCAAAAGCCAAGAGTGTCGTTGAAAATTTGTTAATGGCACAAATTCCACGCAGACTTCCCAATCATTGCTGCCTTCCCGAATGAACAACAAACGAGGTTCCAGCCCATACAGAGGCTTATCTCGAATCGTGAGAAAGCCGCCTTCGGATTGAACAGGCAAGTCTTTTGCTTGAGCTTCCAGCGAATGGGGAGCCAGCGTGGCCGATAATAGAATAATAATGAGGTAAAACATAAGAATTGTGCCATTAGGGTGAAAAAATGTGATTCCAGTTTGGGAAATCATCACTGCTGTCTGGCCCGGCAGGAGGACTAACTGAACCAGTTGCAGGTGTCCATACACCATTTTGGAATGTCGTTGCGCCAGACCAAGACCAGGAAGTTTTTCCCAGCGTAACCCATATACTCCCCGCAATCGCAGGTTGAAAAACAACATAATCCTCAAATTGATCAAAGATTGTGGCACTTGGTGAATTTAAGGCAATGTAAGGTCCATCAAAAAGCGTAAGCACTTTAGGATTATTTGACTGCACCGCCAAACCTGTTGGATTATTTAAATAGAGGCGGTTATTGTCCAACCAAAATTGACCATCGGTTGTAGTGGTAGTGTATCCGCTTGTCGCACTTCTGTTAATAAGCTGGGTGTAATCCGCATGGCCTGCGTATTCTGAATCTACGGCAACCTCAAAATCCATATTGTAGTTGTTGCCATTCCCCAGAGACAAACTGAGACTTCCGTCTACTACTGCATTAGTCACAATGAACGGGGGACTTGTTCCGAAATCAATCAGAGTTGGCCGGTAAATCGCGAATTTTCCGAGGGCGGCGATGCTAACGGATTTCCCATTGGGCATGATCAGATTTGCGCCGACGCTGACGGTTCCACCAGAACCGCTGACGTACCAGCAGTTGCAGGAGTTATTTGTGGAGACAAGCAAACTCGAATTATTCGTGTAAATTATGCACGCCGCAGAGTTCGTGGTTGAAAAGTTCACGAATTTGGCCGGGAGCGTCCAGTTACAAAGCACGTTGGTGAAACTCACCAGGGGGCCGCCGTTGCAAAATACTACGGCTAAATTCAACGTGAAAGTTATCTGCTGACCAACACAGAATGTGGCATTTATTTTACTGGGGTCAAGGGTGACGCCATTGGCTTGGATCTGTGGTTGATATTCGGTAGCCGAGGGACCTGAGAAGGTATAGTTTCCCGGTGCCATCGGGGTAACGTCAGGCTGGGCGTTGTTTGCGAGAAGCAAATACGCATTGCCGTTTGCGTCCAAAGTCTGTCCGGCGACAGTAATTTGGCTTGGCGGAATGGCGGATCCTGGGTTATCAATTTCACCAATAGATTCATGCTGTGCCGTGGCATGGATGACCCATAGATTCTGCTGCCCCGGGACGGCTTGGCTTCCAGTCTTGAGAACGTAACGTTGTTGATCTAGGTATTGCTCGTTATACGGGGGATTGCTGTACTGCCAATTAGCATTCTCTCCAAAATCTGGAAGATATTGGGCGGGGTTCATATAACCAGATGAGGGGATACCGGCGATTTCGCCGCAATTGGTGGTCGATGAGTTAAGCTCTGAACCGTTTCCAGCGGCGTCCCATGTGGTTAGATCGTAAGTGTAGTTGGTATACGTAGGGAGAGAACCATCCAGTTCGTAGGCTTGCCACCAATAGCACTCGTCCCAAAGATTGTACCCGGAGGCTCCGTAACTCCAATGCATTGGTGCAATGACGATGTCACTGACGATATCAGGCGGACTCCAGGAGCGATAGTAAGACTCCTCAAACTCTTGCGAGTCTAGTATTACTCTGTTAAGTTATATTGACACATTTTGAGGGGGTGCTACAGTGTTGGTCATGAAGTGGAATTCCGCACACTGGCGGCGCAAGGTCGCCGCGTTTCAAAAATTCATCGAGCCACTGGTGGCCGACATCGGACGGAGCGAGCGGCGGGAGAGCGCAGCGCTCTACGTGCAGGGCCTTTTAATGCCCGGACAACGCAAATCCATCGAACCCATCGCGCAGCGGCTGCAGGTGGACAGTCAGAAGCTGCAGCAATTCGTGAGCGACAGTCCCTGGCAGGAGAGCCACGTCTGGCGGGCGATTCGGCGTGAGGTCATTCCGGCGATGGAGCCGTTGCAGGCGTGGGTCGTGGACGAAACCGGCTGGCTCAAACAAGGCAACCATTCGGTGGGAGTCAGTCACCAATATTGTGGGGCGGTGGGCAAACAGGCGCAGTGCCAAGTAGCCGTCGAGTTGGTGGTCACGGATGGGGACATTGCGGCCCCGGTGGGAGGAAGGCTCTATCTGCCGGAAATCTGGACCAGGGACCGATCCCGGCGGCGGGAGGCCGGAGTGCCCGAGCAGGTGAACTTTCAGACCAAGCCCGACATTGCTGGAGACTTGATCGAGGAGGCGCTGGCGGACGGTTTGACGGCGGCCCCGGTTTTGGGCGATTCCGCTTACGGAAGAACCCCCGAGTGGCGGCGGCGCCTGCGCGGGTTGGGACTGGAATACTTCCTTCACGGCGAAGAACACTGGCTGGCTTGGGCGCAACGCCCCAAGCTGGCCCACGGCTACAAACTTTGGAGGGTCACCAAGACGGCCCCCAAAGCGCAGTCGTTGCGGCGTTTGGCTGAAGGCTTCAAAGCCCGGGAATGGCAGGCGGCGACTTGGGAGGCGGCCGACGGCGAAAAGCGCGCGACACGCCTGGCGTGGAGGCAGATTTATCTCAACACCGATTTGGACGAGAAGAGCGGAGAGTGGCCATCCTGCTGGCTGGTGGTGGATTGGCCCGAAGGCCAGCCCGATCCGTATCATGTTTATGCTGCCTGGCTCAAGCAACCGCCGACCAAGGGGCGGAGCCTGCGCTTGAGCCGCGGCCGCTGGCCCATCGAACAGTATTTTCAACGGGGCAAAGACGACTTGGGCTTGGACCACTATGAGGGACGCAGTTGGCGCGGATTCCACCACCATCTGGTCATGGCCGCCGTCGCCTATTTGTTTGTGGCGATGGATTATCTACGCGCCAAAAAAAACTTCTGGCCTCACGTGGGAACAGGCGTTGCGGGCGATGCAGCCATTGATCGTGCGCTCGCGCGGCTTGTGTC
Source organism: uncultured Verrucomicrobiae bacterium (assembly GCA_963825315.1). Classification (GTDB taxonomy): domain Bacteria; phylum Verrucomicrobiota; class Verrucomicrobiia; order Limisphaerales; family Palsa-1400; genus DASRLE01. The sequence goes on from CAWGST010000001.1 coordinate 994,594, forward strand.
CCTGCTGCCTGACTGAATTTGAAGATTTTTCGCCTATTTCTACTTAACAGAGTAATACTAGGTTCCAGTTGCAATCAACGAGCGCAACTTCGGGACCCTTTACCACGTCTTTTGCGATTTGGGCGTCCGCGGCACCGGGCACACCGTTTGCAGCAGCCTCGGCAGAAATAGCCGCATTGCTGGAGCCGCCCGCAGCAGCCTCTGCAGTAATGGTCGCAGTGCCGGAGTCACCCACTGGCACGTAATAGGCCGTCCATGTGCCATCGCCATTGTTTGTGGCTTGAACGCCATTGACCAACACAATATCGCTGCTTCCATTCAAAGTGCCGTTTACCGTGGCGGTCGGAAACCATGGGTCGTTCAAAGTCACTGAGCTTATGGTCAGGGTCACGGAACTTTGGACTAATACGATGTTCGTAGCGCTGCCGTATCGGGCGGTGTTGGTGGCCGTGATGGTCAGGTAATTTGTGCCGCTGCCAAGAGGCACGTTCTCGATCCAGAATGAGCCATTCTGCTCGACCAGGCCGGTGAGATCACTCGTGCCGCCACCATTGACGATCTGCGCGCTGATTGTGGCGAAGGGGTCGTTGATAACGCCGCGAACAGGAAACGTGGATCCGCTAATTGAGGCGTTGTTTTGAGGCCAGCAAAGGTTGATAACGGGCGGGTTGGTGTTGGCCGTCGGATCCAGATCGTAAACCAAATTAGTGATCGTCACATTCCCTGCCGAATCCATGGCGTGAAGCGTGATGGTGTTTGTTCCAGTGGCCAGAGGAATATTGAAGCACTCAAAGCCGTTGGTCGTATATTCGAGGTTGTTCGTGTCAAATTGGCGGGTCGTGACAAAGGCTTGCTGGTTGGTCTCGAAGGAGGCCGCATTGCTGAGGTCGTAGCTCATGCTGGCAAGGTTCTCCGAGCAGTAGCCCTGAAGTTGGATAAACGGCTGAGTGACCAGGCCAACGATGGGATTGGTGATGATCAGGACGGGCGGGGTGAGAACAAGCTTAAGCTGAATGGGGTCCCACGTCTGTTGCGCATCCGGCGGAAAGCCTTTCAGCCCCACCGAAACCGTATGCCAGCCTTCCACGCTGCCCAGGTTAAAGACGAAGTTTGAATTGAAAGGTGTCCAATTGGCAGTGGAATAGTCCGTGCTGTCCACCAGAGCAGCCATGTAGTAGGGAACACCGCCCGAAACGGTAATCTGGACTGTTGCACTGCTGGTGTTGAAATCCTGGTTGGTCACGTTGACCGCAAAATAGATGACATTAGGGTTGGGGTTGATGCCATTTTGGTAATCGTACAAAAGCGAGTTGCCTTGTGCATCCAAATTCGTGTCGGACAAATCCACCGTGCCGAAATTTTCCCAGAACCACCACTCTGGCGTTCCATTGCCATTGGAAGTGATGCCCGTCCAATCCCGCGCCCAGAAGAAAAGACCGTTCGTGCGGTCTTGCGCTTCCACAGTGAACGGCGTTGAAGTCTGATTGGTGACCGGCCAGACGGCCTGTTCAATGTTCCAAGAAACAGGATTAGTCAGCGAAGTGGCGCTCCACACTTCATAGACCATGTCCGTCGCGTTATTCAGGGCCAATGAGACGGTGCCGTTCGTGATGCCGGTAATTTGCATCCATAGCCCATTCGTCGAAAATAAGGTATCATTCGAGGAGCTTCCTCCACCAGATGAATTGGTGCCGCCGCCGCCATCGCCGGGCAACGCAGGCACGCCGCTGTCGTCCATGGAACGTGCGCCTTCATCACCGCCTCGTCGCCAAGCCCCTACCCATGCTGAATAATCGACCGAAGTATCATCGATCAAGAAGTTGCCTTTGCCGAGTGAATAAACCGGCAAATCCGGAAGCCAGTCAAAAGGTGTCGGCGGAAAATTTTGAGTGGAATAAAATATGCCGGTTTGCGGCATCGCATCGGGCGGGAGAGGCGATATCGAACCCGCGCCCACGAGCAGCGCGGCAATGGTTTGTGGCATCGCATCGGGCGACACTGGCGACCCCGTTTCTGTTTGAGCGGGTAAAGAGAAGTTGAGTCCAAGAACCATCGCCAGCGCAATGGCAAATGTTTTCTTCATATTTTCTGAATAATGGGTTTCCCCGAAGTTAATGCAAGCACAAAATCACTACTATAGTGTCTGGACGGAAAATTGCGCTTTGGCCGACCCTGCCTTGATTGAAAAGATCGGCTTCCCTCCAACTCTTGGGTGAAAGGATTCGACAGGCGCGCAAAGTCAAAGGGCTGTCCCAAGAGGACCTCGCGCTGGCGTCGAATACTGCGCCCAGCTATATTGGCGGAGTTGAAAGGGGTCAGCGCAATCCCTCCTTCAAAAAATTGTGCGCAATTGCCAAAGTAATCGGACGTGATGTTGGCAGTTTGTGCCGGAATCTTCCTCTGCCCGGCGAGTCGTTTTAGAACCATGTTGTCGGGCTTCATAGCGCCGGGTAGAGGATTTCGAGCGACATCAATGAATAGGAGGTGACGAGGGCCGGGTCATGTTCCCACCAGCGGCCGTTGTCGTTGGCCCAGGAGCCGTCGGCCTTTTGCAGGTTGATCAGCTTCATGGCAACGTCCTTGCGCCAGTCCACCGATTTTCCGCTGGCGGCGGGCAATTGATCGACGCCGTAAATGGTCAGCGCCTTGGTCATGAGGTGCAAATAGTAATAGAGTCCTTGAGGTCCCATGCCGGGATTTTCGTCGAGGGTGTAATTGTTGCGGAGCCAGTCGAAAGCGGCCCGCACCCGTGGGTCGTCGCGCTGGAGATCGGCGTAAATATAGCTGAGCAAACCGGCGTAGCTGATCGAACCGTACGAGCGCAGCGCGACGCGGCCTTGCGCGTTGGTGAACGAGCCGGCTTTGCTGTCGCCGGGGGAATAAACAAAGCCGCCTTTGTCCCGCGCATCGGCCGAAACCCACGGCGCCTTGTTGTAAGCGGGCAGATTCTGGCAGGATTGAATGAAGTGAATCGCCGCGGCCCAATTCAGGTCCTTGCCGCCGGCCGGGGGCTTGTCGGTGTCCAGGTATTTGCTGTAGTAGAGGCTCTCCAGCGCGGTCATGGTATTGTTCATGTCGGAATACGGGCCGTGGTCCCCGTAGCCGACCCCGCCGTCGAGCGGGGAATCGGGTTTGCCTTTTTCGTTGAGATGGACTTGCTGGCTGATGAGCCATTGGCGGCCGCGGCGCAGGAGGGGGTCAAAATGGGGGTTGCGCGCCGCGATCAAACCCATCATGCAGATGGCGGTGTTGTAATTTTGCAATCCTTTGCCGTAGATGCTTCCGTCGGGCCTGGCGTTGGCGGCAATGAATTCATAACCGAGTTCAATGGCGGGAGACGGGTGCGATTGATAATTGCCCGAAGGCTCGCCCATGAAAGCGGTCAAGGCCAGGGCGGTCACGGCCGGTTGATCGGCGGTGGACCAATATCCGTTTGCATTTTGATTGGTTTGCAACCAGTTCAACCCTTTGTCAATCGCGTGCTGGACTTCATTGCGGAAGGAGACGTCGGACGGGCGCGAAATGGATGGGGCCGTGCCGCCCCGCGCGCCCGCGGCCAAAAGCAGGAGAGCGGCGCAGGCTGCGAAGCTGGAATGGATGGGAGTTTTCATTTGTTAGTCTGTGTTGCCAGTTTGAAAGTGACTTCGACTGGCGTGTTCAATGGCGGCAAAACGTTGCTGTTGATCTGCCAAATTTGATCGTTGTCACTGCCGGGACGGGGATTGTTCACCAGGGCGTCAATGTCGTCAATCATGGCGACGATTGAGGCCTCGCGCTGGGCAAGAAAAATCCCGTTGACCACACGTGAACCATTGTAGGTCCAGGGACCGCGGCTGGCGTTGGTCTTGGTCGCTAGATTCATGATGCAATCCTCGGCCGGCAGTTGCTTTGGTCCATCAGCCATCTGCCAGGCGAGTTCAATGGTAACAGAATCTCCCTGAATGGCCAGGGCCGGAGACGAATTGGTTGGGGAGGCGGGGCGGTTGACGTGAAATGGCTCAGTGGGGGCGTTGAGCAAGGCCGCGGTTTGCGGCGCGCCTTTGGCCCCGATGAGCAGCATGGCCAGATGGATGTCATACGGCTCGGTGTCGGTCCGAAGCAGGCTTTCGTAAGTTTTGCCCCTGGCATTGACCAAAAGATACTCGATCACGCCGTCTCTCATGTTCAATTGGGCGGGAAACTGGACGGTCTTCCGGCTTTTGTCCAGGCGCACCGCGCCCAATTGGAAGACGTCGCGGCTGATTTGCTTGAGCGGTTCGTTGGTTGGGGCCACTGGCGCGGGCTGCCCTCCGCAGCGCGGCGAGACCATGAGCAGGAGCGACAAAACCCCGCCAGCCATTGCCTTTGGCAGCATTAAACAATCGGTTTGATTCAGTTTGACTGACTTTGACTGCATTGACAGCCGATTATTGTGTAAGCCATTCATGATAAAGTATTTGCATATAATTTGCTCCGGTAGGGTGAGACTCCGTCGAACCCTGAACTGGTTTGACTGACTTTGACTCGGTTTCCCATGACAAACATTCCTCTGACGCCGTCTTTTCCTTCCCCCGCCTTCCGTCTTCGCTTTGGTTGCGGCTCTGCCGCGCTGTGACACAATAGTTCAAAATCATTCATTTCCGGGAAGATTTTTGCCGCAAAGGAACGCAAAGAACACATGGATAAGAACTTATGCTGTTTTTTCTTTGCTATCTTTGCGATCCTTCGTGGCAATTCATTTTTGGTTGCGGCTCTGCCGCGCTGGGACTCTTGCGCATTTTGGCGGCAATCTTCTGTCTTGGCTTCCGCGGCTCCCGGCAGGCCCTGAACCCCGCATATAATTTCGTTCTTCATACTTCTCTTAGACTACATATAACATCAAATATTCAATAGTCAAATGAGTTTTTTAATTATTTTTGCTGGAAACCCGGGCTTTTTGAAGAAACGTGGCGCAAGCCATTGCGCGGCAAAGATTTAGCACATTCTACGAACCGCCGAGACGCGGGGATGAGGCATTCGACCACGAGGCGAAAAACATGATGTGCTTCATCTGGCGTGTGCGGAGACGGCATCGGGAGCGGCACCGAGTAATGGAGGCTTGTTTTCCGGGGAAACGAGGTTATTCTTCTGGCATGAGCAAGATTGATGAAATCGAGCATGCCGTTGAGCAATTGCCCTTGAAAGATTTCGTTGAACTGGCTGTCTGGGTTGATCGCCGCCGCCAGCAACTTGAAGTCTTTCCGCCAACCGCCGACAAGGGCCAGACCCCTGTCCGTGACCACAGTGCCTTCCTGAACAGCTACGCCCCGCAGGACGAGGGTCTTTACGACGATGCCTCAGCCAGGTGAATTCTGGCTCGCGGATATTCCTTTCACCAGCGGCGCCGCCTCAAAACTGCGACCCGTCTTGGTGCTTTGGACGGATGCTGCTGATGTTGTGGTGGCGGCGGTCACTTCAGCACAACCGCGATCCGCGACGGATTTGGCCTTGCAAAATTGGGCAGCGGCGGGTTTGCGGGCTGCTTCCACTGTAAGACTCTCCCGGTTGGACTGCCTGGAACAGTTCCTTATGCGCCGCAGATTGGGTTTCCTTGCTCCAGTTGATGCCGGCCAGTTGAAGCGCGTTTGGGCGGAAGAAATCCGGTTGCGCTTCTGACTCTTTGTTTGATCGCGCCTTGATGATTTGGCGGACGGCTCCGCCATTGGATTGTGCAGGACCCGTTCAAGGCTTTCACAATTCATTTTTTCAATGTGCCGCGCAATTTTTTCGATTCACGCCCGGCGATGATTTTGCCGTAGCATGGCGGCATGAAAACTGTGGAACCGACGTTTCCGTCCGCCTCGCGCCGCCGGAAAATGATTTTCGCGGGCGTGCTTGCCGCCGTCTTCGCCTGGGCCAGCCTGGCGGCGCGGCCTTTTCGCCCGGTTGAACCCATCCCCGCCGGCATCGTCGATATGCACTGTCACATCGCTGGAATCGGCGCGGGCGGCAGCGGCTGTTTTGTTGTGTCCCGGCTGCGGCACAACTTTCGGTTCAAGGTTTATCTGCGCGGCTTCGGCGTTTCGGAGAAGGAACTTTTGCGGCAGGGCGACGGTCTGGTGGGCGACCGCATTTCGGAATCGCTCGCGCAAAGCAAATTTGTCAGCCGGGCCGTCTTGCTCGCGCTCGATGGAGTTGTGGACGCAGATGGAAACCTCGATACGAACCGGACGGAAGTATATGTGCCGAATGAGTTCGTTGCGGAAATGGCGTCGCGGCACACGAACCTGCTGTTCGGCGCGTCGGTCAACCCTTATCGCCGCGACGCGTTGGCGCGGCTGGAGTGGGCGAAGGCGCATGGCGCAGTGCTGGTAAAATGGATTCCGCCGATCATGGCGATTGACCCGGAGGACCCGAAGCTCGTTCCATTTTACAAAAAGATGGCCGAGTTAAAACTGCCGCTGCTCTCGCACACCGGCAAAGAGAAATCCTTTTCGCGCGCCGCCGAGGAATTTGGCGACCCGGACAAATTGCGGCTGCCGTTGAGCCTCGGCGTGACGGTGGTGGCCGCGCATATTGCGTCGGCGGAGAATTACCACGGCGAACGCGGGCCCGACCGGCTGGCGCGGATGATGGGCGAATATCCCAATCTGTACACGGACATTTCCGCGCTGACGCAGATCAACCGGCCGGGCCGATTGAAGGAAGCCCTGACCCGGCCCGAATTTTCCGGGCGACTGGTCTATGGCACGGATTATCCGCTGATCAACACGGCGCTGGTTTCGCCGTGGTATTCGTTTCACCTTTCGCTCCGGCAGAAATTCGCCATCTGGCGGACAAAAAATCCGTGGGACCGGGATGTGTTGATGAAACACGATTTGGGCGTGCCGACGGAAACATTCGCGCGGTCAGGGAAAATGTTTGGCGGGACAAATTGAATTCCTAATTCACGCCGCGAGGATATGGCGGGCGGCCTGGACGAGGGCATCGATCTCCGCGTCGGTTGGGATGGTGATGCGCAGGAAATTCTTCGTGGCCGGGGAATTGAACCAGCGGACCAGCACGCGCTTCATCAGTTGTTTTTTGCGCCATGCCGATATAATGCCGCGCCCCGCCCGCTCTGTCCGCCCACAAATCCGCCTTCGCCGCATCCCCCTTTATGACCCCTTTACCGTGTTCATCAGTTTTGAACCGATTTAGGCAGGATGATTCGAAATTTCATTTCGCCTTGCGTCCGCGACAAGCGCTATAGACATTTCTGCTTTCAATTTTCCCAATTTTAGCGGTTTATGTCAATAATAATTCAAGCGGTTTTTGCAAGTGCCTTTCTGACAACAGGTTGTGACTTTGCAAAATGTCGAAATTTTCACTGTTTTCAGCGTCGTTGTAAATACTAGCTTCAACCGTCTTTTGCAAACACCTTGCTGACAACAGGTTGTGACTTTGCAAAATGTCGAAATTTTCACTGTTTTTTTTTGGGCGGATTTTCTTGAGAATTTCAAAGATGGACTTCCGGCTCTTCCCGGCGCTTCAAACTGAAAGGCAAAACACGCGAAGAATTTTGTCCCACACCCCCGACAACCAAATCACGCCGCGAGGATTTGGCGCGCGGCCCGCAGGAGCGCGTCAATCTCCGCATCGGTTCCGATGGTGATGCGCAAGAAATCCTTCGTGGCCGGGGAATTGAACCAGCGGACCAACACGCGCTTCTCGCGCCATTTGCGCAACCAAACTTCGGCGGGAAATGCAGGCGGGCGCGCAAAAATAAAATTGGCCTGGCTCGGCAGGACGTTGAATCCCAATTTTTCCAGCTCCCGGGTCAAACGCCGGCGCGTGGCAATGATCCGGCGGAAATGGGCGCGGTAGTGAGGCAGGTCGGAGAGGGTGGCCAGGGCGGCGATCTGGCCCAGCCCGTTGACATTGTAACTGTCGCGGATTTTTTGCAGGGCGCCGATCAGCGCCGGGTGGCCGGCGAAGTAACCGATGCGCTGGAAGCAGAGCGAGTAGGCTTTGGAAAAGGTGCGGGCGACAATAACGTGGGGAAACTTCAGCGCGAGCGCGAACGCATTTTCCCGCGCGAAATCCACATAAGCTTCATCCAGCACGATTACCCCCTTTTGTGCGCGGCACAATTCTTCCAGCCCGCCCGCGGGGTAACCGCGTCCGCTGGGCGCGTTGGGCGTCGTGACAAAAGTGAGGGCCGCGGCAAAATCCCAATGGCCGCCCCGCTTCAAGTCTCCCGGCGATGGCAGGGCAAAGTCTCTGCCCAAAGGAACGGCGCGGCTCAATGCGCCCTGGATGTCCGCCAGCACCGGATACAGTGAATAACTGGGCGTGAAGAATTGGACGGTGGCTTTCGAGGCGGATGTCTTTGCGCCATTGGCAGGCTGGACAAAGGCGCGCGTGGCCAGGGCGAGCAATTCGTCCGAGCCGTTGCCCACAATGATGTTCTCCGGCCGGCAACGGTGGAATATTGCCAGCCTGGCCCGCAATGCGTCAGCCGTGGGATTGGGATAGAGGCGCAGGCGCTCATCGGCGGCAGACTTGACGGCGGCCAGGACTTTGGGGGAAGGCGGATAAGGGTTTTCGTTGGTGTTGAGCTTGATGAGATCCTTGATTTTGGGCTGCTCCCCCGGCACGTAGGGGCGCAACGCGCGCACCAAGGGACGGATGAGCAAATGCGGTTTGATTGAACCCATAAAATAGATTTGGGGAAGCTCTTAATCAGGCCAATTCTCACCGTGCTGAATTTGATCCCACTGAGCGCTCCTAAAAGCGGCCATAAACTCGTTCACGAATTGATCTTGCGGCTTTTGCGCCAGCGTGACGCGAATGAGCTTGAATTGCGCAGGGTGATCCTGTTGCCGGGCATTGTGAGCAAATCCGCCATCACGAGTGAAACAAATGTCATATTTTTCGCAGGCGAGTTTGTAAAGGCGTCCATTATCCAGTCCCTTTAGTTTTAGCGTCAGTACAGATTCGACTTCGTGGCCTTCGGCTTGGAGGGCAGCGAGCAATTTACGAGGCAGATTTTCGTCGAGCAGGATTCTCACGCAGGCTCGACTTCACGTTCCCTGGCCAACTCGCGTAATGCGCCGCGGACAGCTTCTTCGGTCAGGCTGGGATATTCATCCACGATTTGCGGCACCGTCATGCCAGCCGCCAGCGATTCCAATACGAGGGCCACGGAAATGCGCGTGTCGCGAATACGCGGCGTGCCGCCGAGATGGTCAGAATCAGATACAATCCAATAGCTCATATTATCATTCTAGCCTATTTGCACGCTGACTCAAGTGTGGAAGAGCATTAGTTACCGCGGACGATCTATGGATTGGGTAATCAGACTGGGCTGCGGCGCCCTCCGGGAGCGGCGAAGCAAAAACACCACCAGCACCACCGCAATCGTCAGCAATGAAAACGCCATGACAAACAACGCAAGCTGGGCGCCGCCCGACGGGCCGATATTGGCAACCGGCGCATTGGGCGCGACAGGCGGGGCGGGCGGCGGCTGTGGATTGTTGGCCGTCACACTCACCGGCGGCGCATGAGGCAGGGGAGCCGCGTCGGCTGGTTCCGGATTCTGCCGCGCCACGATGGGCGGCGGAGCGGGCCGGGTTTGCGGAGGCGCAATTTCGCGCGGGGACGGCGCAGCGGCGGCATTGGCCGGTCTGCCCGCGGGCGCGGGCGCAACAGCAGCGACGGGCGGCGGCGCGGAAACAGGCGCGACAGCCAATGGCGGAGCCGGCTGCGCCGAGGGCGCGGCAACCGGAGCCGCCACAGTGGCCGGCGCGGCGCGGCGGCATGAACCACATTGGTGGCGGCCGACATGATGATGGAGCGCATTGGCCGGGGCTTCGCGGGAGCGTTGGCGGCGGGATTTGAAATCGCCGCCGCAACGGGCGCGTTTGTTTCGGCCGGTATTTCTGGATTGGCGGTGTGAGGAATGGCAACCAAACCGGGATAATTGAGGGTATAATCAAAAACCGCGCCGTTGCGCGCGGCCAGAACGGTGACGAACGGCACATGGGCGGACCGCAATTCGGGCGCGTATTTTTTTTGCAGGTTGTTGATGTCCTTGTCAAAGGGCGTCCCCTGAATCGAACCAGTGCCGTCAGAAATCAAAAGAACGGTGATTCTCTCCGAGTTTTTGATGACCCGGCTCATCGCGGGCATGACTTTTTCAAGATGCGCCCGCTTGCCGTAGCGCCGCTCCTGCAAGAAGGCTGCCATGTCCGCCACGATGGTGTCTTTGTCCGCCTTCGTCCAGACCTGCATGGGAAATTCCGGGTGCAGCTTGTCGTTGTAGGTCCAGAGGCCAACGGTGTCGCCTTGCCGAAATTCGCCTCTCATTTCTGATTCCATCAATTCGACGACGTCTTGCACGACGGCGTTGGAGCAGCCGCGCATCGCGGAAGAGGTGTCAACGATGAACAGGAACCGGTTCTCCCGTTGTTTTGGAATCCTGGGCGCGTCCTCCGCCTGGCAGGGCGGGGCGGCCAAAAGAAGCGCGGCCAGGAGCGGCGGCGCGGTGGCGAGGAAGAGTTGGCTCAGTGTGGAAAGTTTTTTCATCGGCAAGGCTGCCTTTCTTTAGCGCGAGGTTTTAAAGCGGAGGCGTTCGGCGCGGTTGTGGCGCGCAATGTCGCGCCCCTGTTCTTCGAGGACGCTTTGGACGTCTTCAATAAAATTGAAACAACTGACAGCCATGCCGCCGTGGTAAGACACCGTGTCCCGTTCCACGTAATCGTCGGTCACGGCCAGCACTTCGCCGAATGGCTGCAGCCGCACCGCCACACGCTCGATGATGTCGTCCGCCGTCTTTCCCGCGCGCGAATAAAGCACTTCCAATTCCGGCGTTGGCGTCCGCGCCGTTTTGCCGCCGCGCGGTCCCGAGCCATCGAAGACGATGGTAATGGGCGTGCCGATGGCGTCGCGGTACAGGGTCAGGCGGCGGATCAATTCGTCACGCGCCCCGGCGGAATGGCGGGGTTTGCCTGGCGCCAATTGCGGCCAATTGTGCAGCAGGCTGTAGCCATCGACCAATATTCGAACCAGCGCCATGCCCGAAGGATAAGGGCAAACATAGTCTAAAAGAAAGGCTAAAGGCTAAAGGCTAAAGGAGGAGTTGAAAGGCGTCCCTTGTCTTTGTTCTCATTACTTTAGCCTTTAGCCTTTAGCCTTCAGCCTTTAAAATGGCTGGCGATATGACCGCCGAGGCCGCTGTTCCGTCCGCCGCCTGTCCCGCGCCTGTCACCGCGCGCCATTCGCAGTTGCGCGATCTGGATTATTCCGTGGTGCAGCAGTGCATGCATTGCGGCCTTTGCCTGCCCGCTTGCCCGACTTACGACGCCACCAAGTCCGAACGGCACAGCCCGCGCGGCCGCATCGCGCTCATGCGCTCCATTGCCGATGGCCGGCTGGAGGCAACGGCCACGTTCGCCGATGAAATGTATTATTGCCTGGGTTGCCTGGCCTGCATGACCGCGTGTCCGGCGGGCGTCAATTACGCCGAGTTGTTCGAACACGCCCGCGCCGAAGCGGAGGAGAGCGGCGCATTGCGAACGCCGAAAAGGAGCTTCCTACGCTGGCTGACCCTGCGCTGGCTCTTTATGGATTTGGGGCGGCTGCGCTTTGCCGGGTCTGTCATCCGGCTTTATCAGCAGATGGGATTGCAGCGGCTGGCGCGGCGATCGGGCGGCATGAAACTTTTTCCGCGGCGCTGGCGGGAATGGGAGGCGATGACCCCGGCCATTCAGCCGCGTTTTTCCGCGCAAATCATTTCCGCCGTCACTCCGGCGTCCGGGGCGAGGAAGCACCGGGTGGCATTATTGACAGGATGCGCGCAGGATTTGATGTTCAGCGACGTGAATCGGGACACGGCGGAAGTGCTGGCCCGCAATGGTTGCGAAGTGGTCACGCCGGCGGGGCAGAATTGCTGCGGCTCGCTGCACGCGCACAACGGGGAATTGGCCATGGCGCGGGAATTGGCCCGCAGAAACATCGCCCAATTTCCCCCCGAACAATTCGACGCCATCATCAGCAACGCGGCGGGATGCGGTTCGCATCTCAAGCATTACGCAAGGCTGCTGGCCGATGACCCGGCCTGCCGCAAACGCGCCGAACTCTGGGACGCCAAACTGCAGGACATTCACGAATGGCTGGCAAGAACCGGCCTGGCACCGCCATCTGGGAACGTCCCCGCCCAGACTGTGACCTATCACGAAGCCTGCCATTTGTGCCACGGCCAAAAAATCACCGCCCAACCCCGGCAACTCCTGCGCGCGATACCGAATTTGACCCTGATTGAGCTGCCGGAGAGCACATGGTGTTGCGGCAGCGCGGGGATTTACAATTTGATCCAGCCGGAAATGGCCAATCAACTTCTGGACCGCAAACTGGGGCACATAAAATCCACCGGGGCGGCGGTGGTGGCGACGGGCAATCCGGGTTGCCTGGCGCACATGAGCAACGGAATTCGCCGCCAACAGCTTGCCGTGCGGCTGGTCCACCCCATTACCCTGCTGGCCGAAGCGTATCGGGTGAGGTAACGGCTTTGCTTGACTTCCAGAAACGGACTGTTTGACGCACATTTCCCTTGATTTTTGCCGCGAATTGAGGTTTTATGATGGAAGAAATGAGTTTCTTGAAACCAATCACCAACTGTTTCCTGCGGACTGGCGCGGCTTTGTGCCTGGCCTGCGGGTTTGCCACCCTGGCTTCAGCCCAAAACCTGACTTTGCGTATTGTCACCTACAACATTGAAGATGACATTAACGGCGCGACCACACCCCTGCCGGGTTTGATTAACCCTTCCGGCGGCGGTTCGACGACCAATGGCGGTGTCCTCGAAGGCATTGGCGAAGAAATTCTCGGCGCCGATCCGGCGCAGCCCCTCGACATACTGGCTTTGCAAGAGACGACCAGCAACCCGACCACCATCGCCCCGATCGTTGCCGGCTTGAACGCTTTTTACAGCGTCTATAATCCGTTGGCGTCCAATATGTATGCCATGAGCGCCTACCAAGCCACGGAGAGCGGCGGCGACACCGCCGATGGCAACGGTCCAAATGCCCTGGTTTACAACACCAAAACGGTGCAGCTTCTTGCCTCCGTCCCAGTGGATCCGGCGGGCGGCACCGGCGCGCTTGGTTCTTCCGGCGGCGAGTATCGTGAGGTGATGCGTTACGAGCTTGCGCCCGCCGGTCAAACCCCGACGCCGGCCGTTGAATTTTACATCTATGTCAGCCACTACAAATCAGGCACCTCTTCGGCCGACTTGACCGATCGCGCCAAGGAGGCTGTCATCATCCGCAATAACGAAACCAACCTGCCTGCCAACGCCCGCGTCATTTACACCGGCGATTTCAACGTCACCACCAGCAGCGAAGCGTCCTATCAAACAATCGTCGCCGCCAACTCGCCCGGCGGTGTCGCTCAGGGCCAGGGCATCGACCCGCTCAATACATCCGGCGCCACCGGCATCAGTTGGGGCGTTAATTCCCTCTTAAACATGAAAACCGAATCGGCCACCGATCTCCGTTACCGCGATGATCTGCTGGTGGGCACAACCAACGTTTATAACGCCGTCGCCGGCGGGCTGGCCTTGGTTCCCGGAACGTACCACACTTTCGGCAACAACGGCACGACTGCTTACCAAGGCAGTGTCAATTCCGCTGGCAACACGGCGCTGAACGATCTCGCGCCCGGTGCGCCCATCAGCGCCGCGCAGCTTCGACTGGACCTCACCACCGCCAGCGATCATCTGCCCGTTGTGGCCGATTACACCATCCCGGTCGTTCAACCCGGGGCCGTCTTCACTGCCGCGCCGACCAATGCCCTTCCCCCGTTGACCGTCACCTTCACCGACGCCTCCACCGGCATCGTCACCAACTGGTTCTGGAACTTTGGCGATGGCGCGACCAGCAATACCGCAACCACGACCAGCGTTGTCCACACTTACACCAGTCCCGGCGTTTACGCCGCGACGGAAACCGTCACCGGCCCCGGCGGCACGAACACCAGCACGCAAACCAGCCTCATCACCATCCTGACCCCCTTCCAGGCCTGGCAAATGCAATACTTCGGCTGCACCACCTGTCCGCAGGCGCAGGCTGGCGTTGATTCCGACGGCACTGGCCAGAACAACTTTTTCAAGTACGTGGCCGGGCTGAATCCCACCGACACGAACTCGATCTTTGTTTTCAACATTGCCAGTGTGCCCAACCAGCCGTCCTCAATGAACCTCATCTTCAGCCCCGTTGTGGCCGGACGCACCTACACCCCGCAATTCAGCACCGGCCTGCCCAGCGCCGGGTGGGCCCCGCTCAACACCACCGCCGCCCCGCCCGTCACCAACGGCGTCCAAGTCACCCTGACCGACACCAACGCCATCCAGCCGCAAGAGTTCTACCAAATCGAGATTTCCCTCCCCTGACCTCTCAGGGAATGAAGCATTAAGAAGTCAGAATTAAGAAGTCCCGCCGTCGCCGCAGCCGCGATGGAGCGGCAAGGGACCGGGGACGGGATGGTGGGGTTGCTTTCATGTTTCTTAGTTCTTAATTCTCTTCAATCATCATCATCGGAAATAAAAATATGCGATGGCGCGGCACCCGTTTTTGCCCTTGTCCGCCTGGAAAAACAAAACGCGCGGAGGTTTTCCTCCGCGCGAATCGAAAGGACGGCAAGAACAGATTACTTCTTAAAGCGCCGGAGGAAGCCCAGGCAAACCGTGCTGCCGATGCCGAACAGCGCCAGGGTGGACGGTTCGGGAACCGGGGTAATCACAATCGGAGTAAATTCCGCTGTAGAAACACCGGCCGACGTGAAAACAGAATCAAATCCAAGTATATTAACTGGCCCCGTTGGAACCGCAGTGCCACCCATTGCGCCGTCTGTAGAATAGGATGTGACCCAGTCAAAAAGCGTCATGGTGCCGGTGCCGTCCGTGACCGTAAAAGTCTCAGTGGCAGTGGTGGCTTGGGCGTAAGTGGGGAACAAGCCTCCCACGCCGCCTGTGCCTCCAATCGTGACGTCGTTCAATTGTATGTAATAGCCCGCAATGTTGAAAGGAAGCGTGGACTGGTTAAGCTGCGAAACTGTGAAGGCAGGGGGTGTTGGAACCGTATTGCCCGAAGACTGCGCAGCAATTGCAGAAAGCGTCTCAATCTCCGGAATCTGGTGGAATGGAGAATAGGTGCCCGAAACACTTATGGCATCGCCCACTGTTGGCGAGTAACCGAAGCCGGTAAGAGCTGTCGCACTGGCAAAAATGTCCATCGACCCGGTCGAATCTTGGGCTAGAAATGACCAACCGGTGTAGGTATGTCCGCCAAATGAGCCGGGCTGAGACAGGACGGCGGAGACGACGGGATATGCGCCCGAACCATTATCATACGTCACAGGGCCGGAGGCGCCAGCCTCGATGACGGCGGCACTACTGGCCAAAGCGTTTGTGGCGCTCAGAACGACTGTGGCCGCGATGAAACCCGTTAGCAAATAATAAGATTTTTTCATAATAGTATGGCGTGTTTGGTGCGATTTAGTTTTTCTAATTTTTTCTTTTCAGTTTTTCAAATTTTCCAACCTGCGCATGTTTTATATTCAAAATTCCGGACGAAGTCAAGGTTTTTTTCATTTTTTTCCCAATTTATTAGCATTGGGTCTCTCATGGATTCACAAGGGGGTTTTCAGTTGAATCGCCGGCCCCGGACTGACTGGGCGGATTGGAAGGGGTGGAACTATGCAAGTACCTGTAAATCAACGCCGTTGGCACTTATTTCCCAGGTCTTCACCAGTTCTGTTCGGCAGGGGGGATGCGGTTCGGCGGGAGGATGCGGCGGATCGAAGATTGGCCCGCTCCGGGGCGCTGATGTGCCAATTGTAACGCAATTGTAACCATGCTTTTCTCGTGCTTCCGGTCTGCTGGCGGCGCGGCTCGCAAACCCCTGTCACCCCGGCATACTCCCTGCCGCACGGAACTGGAAAATGCCGGCAAACGGGCCTTGGCGCCCAAAGATCACGGCTAACCATCATTTGCGCGAGTTTGTTGCTTTTTTGTTGCTTTTTTGCCATTGACACTTTGCGGGAATTCTGCAATTCTGATGCCTGTTAGTGGTGGGAAAGAGGCTCTGGTTCGAGACAATTTGCCATGGAATTAAAGCGGGGCGGCGACCCATCTTTCAGGGTCGGGATTTTGAGGCGATTCTGTTCTTTAAATTTCGATCAGGATGACGGCAACTCAGAAAATTTGCAGAAAGTTAACACCATAAATTTAGACGCCAACAAAATGAAACAAAACCCTATGAAAAAGCACATTCTTCCGATGATCGGTTTGATCGCGTCACTCCTGACCGCGCAGCAGGCCCAGTCTTTTACCTACTTGCTCTCTGACACCTTCACCTATCCCAATGGCAATCTCTTCGGAGACGCCGGGTCGCCGTGGGTGGAAGTCAACTCCGGCCTCACCAATGCCTGCTATGTCACCAATGGCCGTGTTCAGCTCAATCAAGCTTATGGCAGCGATGCGCAAAGCCTTTTCAACGAGCAAAATGTCCAGGGCACGGTTATTTGGTCGAGCTTCATCATCAACTTAAGTTCGCTCCCCACCAATGCGGGCGGTGTGTATTTCGCCACTCTTGCAGACACCAACTTCGGCATTCATCCGGCCATTTTCGCTTTGACCGCGAACGCCTTCCCCGGCACCTACCGCCTCGGCATCTCCACTACCAACGTGGACTATAGCTCCTCCACCGGCAAGGGCGGCCCGGATCCCACAGGAATCGTTCCGGTCGATCTGGCCCCAGGCATTGATTACCAGGTGGTTTACGCCTATGACATGCCCAACGTGATTGCTTATCTGTCGATCAACCCCAGTGTCACAAGCGACGTCGATACCTATAGTTTCGAATACGACCCCAATACCGCTTACACGACGACTTACGCTCTTCCCACCAATGGTCTTTCCGCCGCCTGGCTCAGACAGCGGATGGGCGAAGGCGTCATGCAGATTGACAATCTGGAGGTTGCCTCTGACGCCGACAACAACAACTGCGGCTATTGCGCCGTGACCGCGGGCATTACGCCCCAAGCCCCGAACATCGGCTTCCAGCCAGCCGGATTTACAAATTACATCGCAAGCAGCAACGCGATGGAAGTCGCCGCTTCGGCCATTGGCTCGGGTAGCAACCCGACCTACTCTTGGTACAGAAACACTGTGGCCAATCCAGGAACTTATGCACAGGTCAATAATGGCGGTGACATCGCGGGCGCCTCCACGAACACTCTGACCTTCAGCTACCTTGCCGCCGGCGACGCCGGCACTTATTATGCCGTCGTCGCCAATTCGGTCAACAGCGCGCAAAGTGCCAGGACCGTGGTTGATGTGATTACCGCGTCAACGGCGCCTTTCTTCATCACGCCAACAAACGCGACGACCAACACCGCTCCGTTGGGCGGCAGCGTGACCTTTACCGCCCTGGCCGAAGGCTCCGGGCCAATAAACTATGAATGGTACTTTAACAACGGTGTTAACAACACTGCCCAGGGATCAGGCGCGACTCTCACCCTGAGCTCTCTTTCGACCAATCAATCAGGCACTTATACCGTGGTCGCAACAGGCACACAGTCGCCGCCTGCAACCAGTCCGAACTTTGTTTTGAACGTCAGTCCAGCCGTGGCGACAAACATCTCCTACCTGATCAGTTTGCTAACCACGAATGCGGCGCCAACCCTCTCCCTCGCTGCGTCAAACACGGGGACTTTATATCAAGTTACCGGCGTTGTCACGGTGGCAACGAACTTAACCACCGCTGCCAGCGCCGAGTATTACGTGCAGGACAGCACGGGCGGGATCGCCTTCTTTGTTGGGGATTCAACCTTCCGGCCTGCGATGGGAGATATTGTAACCGTGACAGGGGTTCTTTCTCTTTACTATGATAGCCTGGAAATTGCCGCGACCGTTGGCAATGCGTTTGAGACTTATACCATTGTGAGCAACAACCCGACGCCAACGAATGCCTACCCGGTTACGCCAAAAATCTTTCCGCTTGGCTATGCGCAAGCGCAGCCGGCCTTGACGGCGGTGAATTACGAAGGGGAATTCGTCATGCTGACCAATGTTTATTTCGAAGGCGCCGGAGGAGTGTTTGTCTCTGAAACAAGTGTCACTGTCACCAATAAGGCTGGGGTGAACTACGGCATCGTCATATATCCCGAAGAGTACACTGCCGCTGGCGCGCCTTGGACTTCGATCATAGGGGAACCAATCCCGTATTTTGCCTATAGTGTCGCCGGCGTTCTGAACGAGTACAGCACAACAGACTTTGAGTTGGATGTGACGCGGTATTCCGACATTGTGACAACTGCGCCGCCCGCCCCTGTGACCATAACGAATTTGGCGGGGTCAATATCGGGCACCAACTTTATCCTGACATGGACAGCCGTGCCGAACACGGCTTCCTACAGCGTCCTGTATTCCACCTCCGTGGCGGGGCCTTGGACCAACAAGTTGGCCACGGGGCGCACGTTTGCCACCACACTCGGAACGTATACCACCCCTCTCCGAACCAACACGGCAAATTTCTATGAGATCACCAGTCCATAAGCATAAAGTGGACCAATTCAAACAAAAGTTCATTTGCGCCCCATTGGCCTTGCGCCATGGGGCGCTTTTCTGTAATAATAAATAAAAACATGAGAGAGCGCGCGTTTACTTTGATCGAACTGTTGGTGGTCATTGCCATCATTGCCATTCTGGCGGCCATGCTCCTGCCCGCATTGGCCCTTGCCAAAGCAAAAGCCCAACAAACCGGCTGTGTCACGAACCTCAAACAGTGGGGAGTGGCCGAGCAGATGTATGTCGGCGATTTCAGAGACGTCCTGCCGACGGATGGAATGGGGTCTAGCGGGATGTACACCACCGGAGGAAGCTTTACTAACGGCCAATGGGGCACACCGGAGGACTCGACGGCTTGGTTCAACCTCCTGCCTCCGTATATGGCGACAAGGACCCTTTCGTCCTACGACCTCAACCGAGTTAACTGGGCGACTGGAAGCAGGACCAGCGTACCGCAGAACTATCTTCCATTTCCAGGCAGGGCCGGCAGCAGGGTTTGGTTCTGCCCATCCGCGGCAATGTCGGATTCTGACGTGAACGCGCTTCAGGGAGAAAACCCCGAGGGAGTTGGTGGCTTCTTTTCCTACGCCCAGCCCATCGACCTGAACAAGCAAGTTGGAACCGGCGGAACCTCCAGCGATCCGACGGGGGGGACTGATTATCCTTACCCGGGAATGCCCAAATTAAGCACTCTCCCCAAACCCAGCGCCACCGTTCTGATGTTCGATCAGCTTTTCAATCCCAACACGGAGCCTTACGCCCCCGATCCATCGGAGCATTATCAATCGGAGAATCCAGCAAATCGCTTCAAGTTTTTGGCCTCGCGGCATTCCAAGGGTGCGGTGCTTAATTTTTGCGATGGCCACGCCAAATGCTATAAGGATTCCTATGTGACGAACTACTGTAATTTCAACGGCAGCGTTGAAAACATGGGCCCGGGCCTGCCAGTGGTGCCGGATATCATTTGGAACCCCGCTTATCGCGCCGCCCTCGGCTACTGAGCCGCTTAACCGGGTTTGTTGATGGAATCGCGAAAGGACTGCCTCTTTTCGAATGCGTTCCGCATGAGCGCCGCTTTTTCTACCAACTCCTTGTTTCCCTTCGTCTTTGCGATATCGCGGCCTTTTTCGGCTGCGGCCAGCGCCTCGCTGAATTGTCCCGTTTCAGCATAAGCCGCCGCCAGCGTCAGCAGCATGGCGGGCTGCTGCCGCCCCGTCAGTTCGCAGGCCCGGCCAGCCATTGCAACGGCTTGCGGCCCGTTGCGCAGTTCCGGATGCGGGTCGGTCGCGGCGATCCAAGCCAGCGCGTCGAGGGCTTCGGCGAAGTCCGGCCTCAACAACAGAGCTTGGGCGTACTGGCTCATGGCTTCGCGGGATTTCCCTTGATGGGCCAGCGCCAATCCATATCGGTACTGCGCATCGGCATTGTTCGGCCACGCTGGCGCAACGCGCTGCAATATTTCCGAGGCTTCGTTCCACTGCTGTTGTTGAATCAAGCCCAGGGCCAGATTATATTCCGTTTCCACATTTCCAGGATTGAGCCGCAAGGCCTCCCGCAGTTGGGTTATGCCATCGGCCAGTTGACCCTTTTGCAAATACAGAACGCCAAGGTTGTTGTGGGCTTGAGCCAGGCTCGAGTCGAAATGCACGGCGGCAAGGTAGTGCCGGACGCTTTCGTCCAACCGGCCTTCGGTTTGCAGAAGCCGGGCCAGGTCATTGTGGGCCGTGGCCGAGCGCGGGTTGGTCTTGAGAACGGTCTCATATTCGGCCGCGGCCTGGTCGTATTTCTTTTCCCTGGCCAGAAGCAGGCCCAGAAAAATGCGCGCCTGTTCGAACGATGGATGCAAGCGCAGGGCCATGGCGTACTCGGACTTTGCCTCATCGACTTTTCCCTGCTGCTCCAACCCGCGCGCGAGGAAGAAGTGCGCTTCGGAATAATTCGGCTTGTCCCGCAGGGCTTCCCGATAAAGCTCCAGCGCTCCATCCAGATCGCCATTGGTCGCGCGGTGTTCCCCCAGCAACGTGAGGGCCAGATAATTATTTTGGGTGACCTGCACGGCGCGTTCGAAGACGGTCCGTGTATCCTTCCAGTAATGAATTTGCATCCAAGTGGCGACCAGCATCGCCAATGCCACAGCGGGCGCGAACAGTTTTACGACCGGATAACGCAAGGCCAGTTCGGCCCCGCTCCACGCCAGGATGATGAACAGCCCAATGGCAGGCAAATAGGTGTAGCGATCGGCCAGGGCCTGATCACCCACCTGCACCAACCCAATGACCGGCACCAACATACCGAGAAACCACAGCCATCCGACCGCCAGCCAGGGCCGCCGCCGCGCCGAGGCGATGGTCAGCACGGAAAGCAGGGCCACGGCCACCGCCCCGCCGATGACCAGGGCGGTCCGTTCATGAAGCGGATACGGATAATATATCGCGAGGTGACGCGGAAAAACCAGCATCACGATGTAATCGAGATAAGACGCCAAAACGTGACCGAGCCGATGCGCCAGGTGAATCTCCTCAACCGACGCGACGGCGTGGCTTCGCTGCTGCGCCCAAATTGTCACCACGCAACAGGCCGCGCTCAAGGCAAACAACGGAGCTTTCTCGATGACCAATCGTGACAGAGAAGGCCGCGACATTCGTCCCAATGGCCAGAAGTCCAGCAGCAACAAGACAAACGGCAATGTCACCAGCATCGGCTTCGCCATCAACCCGAGCGCGAACAACACCATCACCGACAAGTAAAAAATCGTGCGCTTTGCGCTCCGAATTTTGAACTCCTCCGTATAGCGGACATAGGCCCAGAGCGTCAGCAGTCCGAAGAAGGAGCTAAGGACATCTTTGCGCTCCGCGATCCACGCGACCGATTCCACATGCGCCGGATGCCAGGCAAAAAGCGCCGCGACCAGGGCGCTGCGCCAGACCGCGCCGGTCATTTTTTGCAGGAGGAGAAAGAGCAACACCACGTTGGCGGCATGAAACAGAACGCTGGTCAAATGATGCCCGCCCGCCTTCATGCCGTGGCATTGGAAATCCAGCATGTGGGAAAGCCAGGTCAGCGGAAGCCAGTTGCCCGACGTGCTGGTCTGGAAAGCCCAGGCCACGCTGTTGCAATTGAGGCCGGAGCGGACGTAAGGGTTTTCAGTGACGTAAATCTGATCGTCAAAGGTGAGAAAATCGTAGTGGAACACGGGCGAGAACACGGCGATGGTGATCGCGGCCAGGGCCAGGCCAATCCACCACAGGCGCGGCGAAATCCGATGTTCCTTCATGATTTTTTCAGTGCCAGGCAATGGTAAAGGCGAGGGGGATCAAAACGCCATTATTTTCAACCGCCAGCCGCCGCCCGGCGCGAATTGACGGACGGTTATTTTCTCGACGGCGGCCAATCGATTGCCATATTTGAATGACATGAAATTTCTTAATCTAATCATCTTTTCGTTTTTCACCTGCCGCGCCGCGACAACCGCTTTTGGCTGGGGCGACGGGGGCCATGCAACCATCGGCGCCAGGGCGGATATTATGACCTGCACGGCTTGGACGAACGTCTTGGGCAATGTCTCGCGACTGGGCGATGCGCTGACGAACTCGTTCCAGAACAGCGTGGTGCGGCCCGGCGAAAATCTCACCATGACAGTGAGCTTGAGCGATCCCGCCGGCGGCAAGGTTGCCATTGCCGGGCAGGGGATCAACCCGTCACCAATGGGCTGCGCGTCGTGGTCGGGCATTGTGAACAGCCCTGCCAACGGCCAGCCGGCCACGGCCACATTTTACTTTGCGCCGACCGCCGGCGACGAAGGCACGCTTTACACGGTGACTTTGAACCAGACCGACAGCGACGGTCCGGCCGCCGAAAATTGGACTGTCTATGTTCCCACGGCGGACGAACAGAAGGTCTATATCACGGAATTCCTCGCCAACCCGGCGACGAATTCCACCGCGCCAAGTTTCAACCCATTGAAACGCCGGAATGGTGACACGACTCAGGTGGCGTCATGGGACCAATATGTTGAAATCGCCAATTTATCCAGCGCCCCTGTTTATTTTGGCAACTGGTCACTCTACGTTGGCTCAACCCAGGCATTTCAGGACTATAATTTCGATACCTTGTACTCGAGCAATTATTTCCTGATTTACGGCGGTGGTTTCATTGGCGACAACTCGCCGCCATCAAATTGGGCGTTTGAAGCGGCGAATATCGGTGAAATTGGCGACACGGGCTTGTTCCTGCCGACAACAGGAGAGGGAGTCATCGGGTTGTACAACGGCAACAACTATCTTGTGGACCGGGTGGTCTATTCCGCGAGCCAGCTTAACAGCAACGGATCGCTCTCGCGATTTCCCAAGTTGAGCAGCGGCTTTGTGCCCCAGCCCTGGATCAGCACCAATCTGACCACGCCGGGGTTCCAGTACGACGGCGGGTCGTGGGGCCTGCCAACAACCGTGCCGAAGCCTGTCGCGGGCGTCGCGGTTTCGGCGGGTAATCCGAATCCTGTAACACTCTCCTTCTCTGCGATCACGACCAACGCCAGCACGCTCTGGGAAGGCAATAATGTGTCGGACACGTTCCAGGTGATTTTTGGGTATCACCCCCTCACCACGAGCGGAAGCTTTACCATTACCAATGCGCCGGGCGGCCATCAGTTCTACATCATCACGACCCAGCCATAGAAACCGGCATTTTGTCCATGGAACAGGCGCCTGCTTCGCGGCGGGAGCCTGTTCCTTTTGCAGATGAGAGATCAGAACGCCGTTATTTTCAACCGCCGCACCGCCCGGCGCGAATGGACGGAACGTTATTATCTCGACGGCGGCCAACGGCTTGTCATATTGGGTGGATATGAAATCTCTTGATCGAATCATCATTTCGTTTTTCGCCTGCTGCGCCGCGACCACCGCTTTTGGCTGGGGCGACGAGGGCCATAGAATCATTGGCGCCATGGCGGATAAATTGATTGCCGGCACGGCCGCCGCCACGCACGTCCACGCCCTGCTGGGCGATGAGACCCTTTCCACCGCCTCGGTCTGGGCCGATCAGGTCAAAGGCCGGAGGGATCAGACCCCGGAGATGCTCCAGTTCAAACAAGACAATCCCAACCATTTCGTCTTCCATTATACGGACATTCCGTTCGAGGAGCCGCGCTATCGGGACGATTCCGTTGGCGCGACGAACGTTGATGTGGTCCACGCCATCCCGGCCTGCATCCTCATCCTGCAAGGCCGGGCGGCGGAACAAAGCCTCTTCACGAATGTCAGCCCAAAAACAGCCTTGCGCCTCCTGGTCCATTACATCGGAGACATCCATCAACCGCTCCATGTGGGCGCCGGCTATCTGGACGGGACAAAGTTTGTTGATCCGAACGGTTACGGAAAACCGTTCAAGGACGACCAGGGCGCAAACCGCCTGCTCTTCGGAGGCACCAATAAACTGCACTTTTTCTGGGACGTCACTGTCGTCCAGCTTGACATGACCAATGCCCATGCGCAGACACCGGTGGAGTACGCCGCCATGTTGTTGAGCAAGCCGCCGCCCGCCTGGCAGGACTCCGGACCATTGATGAATTGGGATCGGGACTGGGCCAATGAAAGCCTGGCTCTTTCGGCCAAAGTCCACGATGTCACCGTCCTGGATGAGGACGACAGCCAGTTGGATTATCGGACCAATCTGCCGCGTCCGCAGTGGCACATCAAGGATTTGACGCCTGAAAACATCGCCTGGTCATGCAAAACGGCTGAGGAACAGATGACCAAAGCCGGATATCGCGTGGCGGCGACCTTGGAGGCCATTTGGCCGGACAAACACTAAAAGTTTTTTTAATTCTGAAAATGACGTTGTCTTTTCCGGCGTTTTCATTATGCTCCGAAAAATAATTCCGCATGAAAACACTTGCTTCATCCCGGCGCGCCTCCGTGCGCGCGACGAATCCGGTTCGCGCCGGCAAACGTTCGGCGAATGGCCAGGGCGAGATTTCGTCCTCGCCGCCTGCCGTTAGTTCCCCGCTCGCGGCCTGGCTTTCCAAACCACGGCGGCATTTGATCAATGGCCGCTGGGTTGGCTCCGCTTCCGGCAAAACTTTCGATGTCTTCAATCCGGCCGACGGTTCCCTCATCGCCCGCGCGGCCGAGGGCGATGCGGAGGATATTGATCGCGCGGTGTCGGCGGCCCGGCGCGCCTTCGAATCCGGCCCCTGGCCCCGCATGACGCCCAGCGAACGGGGCAAGCTGCTCTGGCGCATCGGCGATCTAATTCTCCAGCACGGCGATGAACTGGCCGAGTTGGAATCGATCGACAATGGAAAACCCCGCGCCGTCGCCCGTGTGGCCGATATTCCGCTGGCCGCCGATTTGTTCCACTACATGGCGGGTTGGGCGACGAAGATCGAAGGCCACACCATTGCCCTCAGTATTCCCAACGCGCGCTTTCATGCCTATACCTTGCGCGAACCTGTCGGCGTCGTTGGGCAAATCATTCCGTGGAATTTCCCGTTGCTCATGGCCGCCTGGAAGCTCGGCCCTGCGCTGGCTGCCGGGAATTGCGCCGTGCTGAAACCGGCCGAACAAACCCCCCTCTCCGCTCTGCGCCTGGGCGAATTGCTCCTGGAAGCCGGGTTGCCCGACGGTGTGGTCAACATCGTTAGTGGTTTCGGCGAAAGCGCCGGCGCCGCCCTCGCCGCCCACGACGGCGTTGATAAAGTCGCTTTCACAGGTTCGACGGAAGTTGGCAAGATCATTGTGCGCGCCGCCGCGGGCAATCTCAAGAAGGTGAGCCTTGAACTGGGCGGCAAATCCCCCAACATCATCTTCAAGGACGCCAGCGACTTGGATGCGGCGATCAGCGGCGCGGCCGGCGCGATTTTCTTTAATCACGGCCAATGCTGTTGCGCGGGATCGCGTCTGATGGTCGAGCGGGATATTTTTGACACGGTGGTTTCCGGCGTCGCCCAGCACGCCAAAAAAATAAAACTTGGCCCCGGGCTGGACGCGCAGACGGAAATGGGCCCGCTGGTTTCGGAGGAACAATTGCAGCGTGTCACGCATTACATGAACGAGGGCAAACAAGCCGGCGCCTGCTGCGTGACCGGCGGTTCGCGCAAGGGCGACCGGGGTTATTTCGTAGAGCCAACCGTCATCACGGGCGTCCATTCCAGGATGAGCATCGTGCGCGAGGAAATTTTTGGTCCGGTTGTCGTGGCCGAACCCTTCAGCAACCTGGAAGAAGTGATCCCCCGCGCCAACCAAACTCAATATGGCCTGGCGGCGGGCGTTTGGACGCGCGACATTTCCAAGGCGCACCGCATCGCGGCGGAACTCAAGGCCGGGACAGTCTGGGTCAACTGCTACAATGTTTTTGATGCCGCCCTGCCGTTTGGCGGCTACAAACAATCAGGCTGGGGTCGAGAAATGGGACACGAAGTCCTGGAACATTACACTCAGACCAAAGCGGTGGTTGTCGGGCTTTGATTCGAGACCGAAGTTCCGCCATTGATTCCTATCTCACAGGAGCTTGGCCACTTCCTGTTGCAAGAGCGCAGAATCAAAGGGTTTATGCAAGACGGCATTGAACGGGCCGCCGGGACGGCACCTGAAGTCATGCCCGGTCATTATCAGAATCGGCTGCTGCGGCGCCAATTGCCTGATGCGAACGGCCAGTTCATCGCCATTCAGGAAGGGCATGACACAGTCTGTCATCACCAAGTCGAAGTGGCCTTTGATGAACAAAGCATAAGCCTCGGCGCCGTTATTGGCCTCCACCACAATATGTTCGTCCTGGGTCAGCACGTCCCTGATTAACTCGCGTATAAGTCGTTCATCCTCAACCAGTAATATGCGTTTTCCAAGGTTCGTTTCAGTTTGCATATCCATTTCTCACCAAAGCTAAAGCAATATGGTTGCCACATTGAAATTAAGAAGGGCCAATTTTATTTGGAGAATGCTCGCGGAAAGCGTAACGTTACGGGTGGAATGAGACGTGAGACGGACTTTGTCCTGGAAAGGGCTGCCTGGCCCACGATGTTGCTGGAGGCTGGCGGCGGGATTTGCCGTGCCAATCAGGCCGCCCGCCGCGTCTTTGGCCTCACGGACGAATTGCCCGCCACCCCCCTGACCGCCATTTGGGATGACGAGAATACAGCTTCAGCCGTCAACTTCCTGCAGCAGCAAACCGAGGGCGAAACCGCGCCATTGAAACTGCGTCTTCACGGCGGTCAGAAATCGCAGTTTATCGCCCATGTCGCAAAGGTGGTTCGGGACGGGCAGGATTACTTCGTGCTGCAACTGTTTAAGGAGTCCGGCTCCGCGTTCTCAGAGCTGGCGTATGTGCCCGCGCCCAAAACCCCCGCCACCGGCGCGGACAACAGAATTCCCGCCGGCCTGACACAGGCCGCGTGGCCGGCGCTGGTCGTGGATCCCCGGGGAAAGATTGTTCACGCCAATCCGTCGGCGGCGCGCGTCTTTGGCGCAAAGGCGGCCGCCGAAGGCGCAGCCCTGGCCGGAATTTGCCCGCCGGAAGAAGCCGCCGCCCTGGGAAAATTATTGCAGCCCGCTGCGCAGGCCCCGGCCGCGCCGTTCAAGATTTGCCAGGCGGACGGATCAACCGCGCCATTCCGGATCGAGCGCTGCCCCGCCGGAGATTCGAAGTGGATTCTTCTGCAATTTTTCAGCGCTGAACACAAGAGCGAGCCGCCGGCTCCCGCGCCGCCGGAAAAAAACGACGAGGATTTTCTTTTGCAAAGCGCGGAATGGCCCGTCTTGCTCGTGCATAAAAACGGAAGGGTCCTGCGGGCCAATCGGGCCGCCGTGCGGGCTTTCGGGGCGAGCATTGAGCGGGAGGAGGCTCAACTGGAGGCGATCTGGTCGCCGCGTAATCGGGACTCCTGCCAGCAGTTTCTCAATTTGCCCCCGCCAGCCGAGCCTGTTCCCCTGAAGTTCCATCTCAAAAGCGGATTGCCTGGGGATTATTGGGGACAACTCTGCGCCACGGGCCAGGAGGATGTTTTTTTGCTCCAATTGCTCAAGGGACCTTCGCCCGGGTCCGAAACGACCGGCGAACCAAAACCGCCGGCGGAGGCGGCGGAGCCGGCGGCGGGCGGCGCAGCCCGGGGAGGGGCGGAGGCCAATCTGGCCCACAAGCAAAAGCTGGATTGCGCGTTGCAATTGGCGCGCTCGGTCGCGCTTGATTTCAATAACGCGTTGACCAGCATTTTGGGCCATGTCTCGCTCCTGTTAAGCAAAACGGAAACCGGCAATCCGTGGCGAAGCTCGCTGGTGGAGATCGAAAAATCCGCCGCCAAAGCGGCCGAAATCGCCAATGACCTCGCCGCCTTCAGCCGCCAGGAAAAGGATATCCGGGTGCAGGTGGCCGGCAATTTGAATATGTTGCTGGAAAGGACGGTGGAGATGTTCCAGGGAACGATGCAAAGTTCCATTGACATCTCGCGGCAATTGGAGCGGAAACTTTTCACGGCCAATTTCGACGAAGCCAAGATGCTGCAGGCCCTGGTCAAGATTTTCGAAAATGCGGTCGAGGCGATCAAGGGGGAGGGCAAGATCAACGTGCAGACGCGCAATCTTGAATTGTCTGAAGCGACCCAGGACCGCACGGCCCGGTTGAATGCCGGGAATTATGTCTGCGTCGAGATTTCCGACACCGGCTCGGGCATCGCCGACGACGTGATGCCGCACATTTTCGAGCCGTTTTTTTCGACCAAGGGAGCGCGCCACCGCGGCCTGGGTTTGGCCTGGGTTTACGGCATCGTGACCAATCACGGCGGCGGGGTGGCCGTGTCCAGCCAGCCGGACATCGGCACGACGGTGCGGCTTTATCTGCCGGCCAACCGCAAGATCGTGCGGGACGCGCCGATGGCCGACGGGGATTTGACCGGCGCGCAAACCATCCTGTTTGTGGATGACGAAGACTTGCTGTTGACCATGGGGCGGATGGTGCTTTCCTCCTACGGCTACACCGTCTTGACGGCCAACAGCGGGCAGAAAGCCCTCGAACTGTTCACCCATTCCAAGAAGAAGATCGATGTGGTCATAACCGACCTGGTCATGCCGAACATGAGCGGGCGGGAATTGAGCGAGCATATACTGCGCGCCTCGCCCGAGACGCGCATCATCTGGTCCAGCGGCTACGTTCGTTCGGCCAATGCGCAGGAACAGGAGAGATATTTGCAAAAGCCGTTTTCCGCCCAGGACCTTTTGCGCAAAGTCAAGCAGGTGCTTGCGCAATAAATCGATTCATCCATAAGTTGACATTATCCTGTCTTTCGCGTTTAATGGCGGCATGCAGATTGAAAGCTTTAAAGTTTTCTGTGACCTGGCCGAAACGGAAAGCTTCACCCGAGCGGCCCAAATCAACAACGTGACGCAATCGGCGGTCAGCCAGCAGATCAGTTCGCTGGAGCGCCAATTCAAGTCATTGCTGATCGAACGCAGCAAGAAGAAATTCCGCCTGACCCGCGAGGGCCAGGTGCTCTACGAATACAGCAAGCAAATCAACCAGACTTATGATTCGCTGCATAACCGCCTCCAGGAGATCAAGGACATCATTTCCGGGACGATCCGCGTGGCGACGATCTACAGCATCGGCCTGCACGATCTCCCGCCTTATTTGAAGAAGTTTCTCAAACTCTTTCCCACCGTGAATGTCCACGTCGAATACCGGCGGGCCAACCAGGTTTACGAAGATGTTTTGGGCAATGTGGTGGACCTGGGCCTGGTGGCCTACCCGACGCGGGACCCGAAGCTGGAGATAATCGCGTTGCGCAAAGACACGCTGGTCCTCATTTGCCATCCGCACCATCCGCTGGCCAAGTCGAAGTCGGTCAAACTGGCCCAATTGGCCGGGGAGAAATTCATCAGTTTCGAACCGGATATTCCGACGCGCAGAGCGATAGACAGGATTCTGAAGGACCACAATGTGAAAGTGGAAACGGTGATGGAGTTTGACAACATCGAGACGGTCAAGCGGGCGGTGGAAATCGAAGCCGGCATTTCCATTGTGCCGCGCGGCACGATCACCCAGGAAGTGGCCAAGCAAACATTGGCGGAAGTGAGAATCGAAGGGCACGAACTCTACCGGCCGCTGGCGGCGCTTTACAAAAAGAACAAGGTTCTGTCGCCGGCCATGAAGCAATTCCTGGCCATGCTGAAGAGCTGAGGGTTATTTAAGGTTCTGTGGATTCAGCGCCCGCAGGTCTTTGGGCAGGAACAAGCCGTCCTTGCGGATCAACTCGCCGTCGAACCAGACTTCGCCTCCGCCCCAGTCGGGCCGTTGAATCAGCACCATGTCCCAATGCACGGCGGAACGATTGCCATTGTCCGCCGTCTCATAGGCCTGGCCCGGCGTGAAATGGAGCGAACCGGCGATTTTTTCGTCAAATAGAATGTCGCACATCGGCTCCAGGATGTAAGGATTGAAGCCCAGCGAAAATTCCCCGATGTAGCGGGCGCCCGGGTCCGTATCGAGAATCTCGTTCAAACGCCTGGCTGTTGTTGGCCGTCGCCTTGATGATTTTGCCGTCCTTGAATTCGAGCCGGACATTTTCAAATTTTGTTCCCGCGTAAAGCGTGGGCGTGTTGTACTGCAGGCAGCCCTGCGCGGAATTTTTGACCGGAGCGGTGAACACTTCGCCATCGGGAATATTGCGTTTGCCGTCGGCCAGCAAGGCGCCGATGCCCTTGATGCTGAAATGAAGGTCCGTGCCGGGGCTTTTGAGATGCACCCGGTCCGTCTTGTTCATGAGCTTTTGCAACGGGATCATGGCCCGGGCCATTTTCGGATAATTCATCGTGCAAACGTTGAAGTAAAAATTCTCGAAGGCCTCGGTGCTCATGTTGGCGGCCTGCGCCATGCTCGGGGAGGGCCAGCGCAAAACGCACCAGCGGGTCTTGTTGACACGCTGATCCAAAACCGGCCGGATCGCTTTCGAATAGAGGGCCATGAGATCGCCGGGCACGTCGGAAGCTTCGCTGGCGTTGTCCGACCCGCGCACGGCGATGTAAGCCTGGACCTGCTTCATGCGGAACAATTCCACCTTCCGCACCAGGGCGGCATGTTGAGCGCTGGTCTGACGCTGGATTTCGCGGCTGATGCGGGTGTGGCGCGTTTCGATGAGCGGGATGGCCCCAACCTTTCGCACCGCGCGCATCAATTGGATGGCGAACTCGTCCGGGACATCAATCATCTCCAGCAGGATGCGGTCGTTCTTCTTCAGTTCGGTGGAGTACTTGACCAGGAGGTCACACAGTTTGGCGTATCGAGGGTCCGTCATAAAATTGGGAGATAAACTTAAACAGAGAGCATCCGCGCGCAAAGATTAAACTTCAAGCCTGTGGCTTTGGACGCGCCATTTTTCCAAGCATCCGGCCCAGTTGGCCGAAAAGACCGATCGCTTCTCCAGTTTGCACCGCAGCCATTGCGCGAAATTGAGTCAGCAAGCTCTGACGGGCGAAAAGAACAGCAGCGACGCCCACAGCAATCCCTATGATAAACCAAAGCGATAGAGCGATGCCGAATGAGTCCCACAAATGCCCTGCATGAACGGCATAGCAAACAGCGATCAAAATAAAGATCAGCCATGGGGCAACCAGGACTTGTGCGATAGTTGTGCCCGCTGCGTGGCGTGGTTTCTTTTGCGACATGCCGTTCCACATTCCCACCCAACCCAGAGTGATCATGTCCGTGATGAGCATCACCATGGCGGCCAGCGCACACCAGGCAAAACGAGATATCTCTTCCCGTCCAAAACCTGGTGATTCGGCGTGACCCAAGCTGAGCAGTATCATGGCGCAGTCGGAGACGAGAACATAGATGAGGGGCCGAAGGAATTGTCGGCGCAACGCGAGCCATTGGCCCGCGATAATCTCGTGAACCGTCAAAGGGGTGCAACTCAACAAGAATTCCAGGGCGCCGCTGTGCTTTTGTTCTTCAAAGTTTTCACTGGCTTCCGCTGCAACAAATACCTTTAGCAGCGAATGAGTAAGAATAATGGCCCCAAAAAACAAAGCCATGCCGTACTCCGCGAACTTGACCTGGGACAAAATCCAAACCCAGAGACAACAGATCAAGGCCAGGCCGCTCCAGACTTTGAGCGACCCCAGGCGGTTGCGGGTGGCGAGCCAAAGGAACGGATTTATGTCAAGCCACAGTTGGCGCGGCGTGTTGCGTTCGTGATACCATCGCAGAAACCGCTCCCGCCAACGGACCCTCGTTTTGGCGGGTTTTTCCTGCCAGCAGCGGGGCAGCCACCAACTGGCCACAGCCAAAAAAAGCCAGGCGTTAAGATGGACCAAGAGCAGTGAAATCCAATAGTGTCCGAGTCGTGTGGCAAACGCCAAAAAAACACAATACCCCGGATTAAGCCAGTCAAGCACTGAAACCCAATCCCCCCATCCCGCAGCCAGTAATCCGAACTTCAGCAAGGGCAATCCCGCCGTGCAGCCAAGCAGCAACGCGGCGGCGCCGAAGGCGGCGTTGTTCCGCTTCCGGCTAAAGCCGGATACAAGGAGGCCGGCTGTTTGTGAAAAGAAAAAGACGTTGAGCAAGGCCAGCGCCGTCTGCCAGAATTGCCGGGCGCTGACGCCGCCGAGAAGCAATGAAACGGCCACGATGGGAAAGATGCCAAAAATCGAGTAAAACGAGATGAGCGAACTGGAAAAGAGTTTTCCCAAGGCAATATCGTGGCCCTTGAGGTCCGTCAGAAAGAGAAATCCGAGCGTGCCTTCCCGCTTTTCTTCGCTGATGCAATCGAGGGTGTTCCTTGCCAGCGAAAGACAGCTTAAAAAACACAAGACAGCCAGAGTGTTGAAAACCATTGCGCCACCCGGTCTCCCCGCCCTCCCCATCATATCGAATACGCACACAAGATAGCTGCCGAAGGCAATGGCGGCCAAAGCGGTCCAAAAGCGCGCGCGGTAAGTGCCCTTGCGCCGCGCTGCCACGCGCAGTTCACGGACGACAATGGGCAGGAAGATCATTTTATCATTTCTTTACCCGGTAGGGCGAGGCTCTGCCGAGCCGTGACTTGGCCGTTGGGTTCGATACATCAGAAGCAGTCAGGGCTTGACGGAGTCTTGCCCTGCGGGGCGGAACGGCTGCGAGCTTTTTCGATTCCCTTTGTTCGAGGCGGCGCAGGGCGCGCTCTTGTTTCTTAGTCTCGCCGCGCAGCAGCTCTTCCGCAGACCATCCTTTGCTCTGCGCCGATCGAACCAGTTCAAACAATTCCCTGGCCAGCGCGGTTTTTGTCCGTGGCTCCCGGCCCGGCGCATTCGGGACGGGCAGTTTTGCCTTGCGCGCTTTTTTGAGCAGTTTTTCCGCCCTCAGCAAGGCGGGCAAATGTTTTGGGATGCCGTCCAGGGCGGACGGGCGCGCGTGGCGGGTGCCGTGCTTCTCGGCGGTTTTGATTTTTTCCCAGTTGGCCCACACTTCGTCCACGCCTTTGACTTTGAGGTTGGCGAAGACGTGCGGATGGCGGCGCACGAGTTTATCCGTGATGCGCCGCGCCACTTGTTGGAAATCAAACGCGCCGCGCTCGCCGGCCAATTGGCAGTGGAACACCACCTGCAAAAGCAGGTCGCCCAATTCCTCGGCCATCTCCTGATCGTCGCCCGCCTCAATCGCGTCAATCAATTCATAGACCTCCTCGACGGCGTGAAAGCGGAGGGTCATGTGGTCCTGCTCGCGGTCCCAGGGGCATCCTTGCGGGGAACGGAGCCGGGCCATGACAGCCAGGAGATCGTTGAGGGCGGATTTTGTTTTCATTGGGAAATGGGACTGATGGGACTTATCACGGGTCAGAGCACGACGAGGTTGTCCCGATGCACCAGGACGCCGGAGGCCTGCCGCGCCTTGACGGCGGCTGAATCAAAATCGCAGATGCCGCGCGCAAATTCGGTCCCGTTGAGATCGCAGATGCGCACGACTTCGCCGGCGGCGAAATCGCCTTCGCAACGGACGACGCCCGGGGAGAGCAGGCTTTTGCCGTTTTCGCGCAGGGCCTTTCTAGCGCCGTCATCCACGAACAGCGCGCCTTGGGCATGATGAAAAAAGGCGATCCAGCGTTTTCGTCCGGCCAGTTTGGCGGGTTGGGCGACAAAAACGGTCCCTTCATCCTTGCCCTCCAATATGTTGGCCAGCACGGTCTTTTTCCGGCCCGAAGCGATGACGAGGGGAATGCCGGAACGGATGACCATTTTGGCGGCCTGAAGTTTTGAGGCCATGCCGCCCACGGCGGTTTCGCTCCGGGTGCCCACGGCCATTTTCTCGATCGTGTCACCAAGATTTTCGATGGCGCTGATGGTTTTGGGGTTGGCCTTGCCAAAATTCTCGATCAACCCGTCCACGGTGGTCAAAATAATCAGCGCATCGGCCGGGAGCAAACAAGCCACCAGGGCCGAAAGCCTGTCATTGTCGCCGAACTTCAATTCCGTAAAGGAAATGGCGTCATTTTCATTGATGATCGGGATGACGCCGTGATCGAGCAGGTTGACCAGGGTGTTGCGGGCGTTGAGATGGCGCTCATGATGTTCGAGATCGTCGTGGGTCAGCAGGACTTGGGCGACGCTGAAGCCGGCTTCGCCGAACAGTTTCTCGTAAGTCGTCATGAGCCGGGATTGGCCGACGGCGGCGCAGGCCTGCAAGGCGGACAGCTCCGCCGGCCTTTTTTCGTAGCCCAGCACGCCCATGCCCGCGCCGACCGCGCCCGAGCTGACGATGATGACTTGTTTGCCTTGCGCTCGAATGGCGGCGACCTGGCCGGCCAATTGTTTCATTTGCGCCAAATCCGGCTGCTTGCGGCTGTCGGTCAGGACGCCGGTGCCGAACTTGACAACGATGCGACTGGCATTTTTGAGAGTATCGCGATGCACAAGGGAAAATGCTAAAGGCTAAAGGCTAAATGCTAAAGTTTTTCTTTAGATTGAGCATTGAGATGAAATTCCAGACCTTCGGCGACGCCGTGACCGTGGCTCAATTGGCTGACAAACCCGTTTTGGCCGCGCACAACCTCTTTGATGGCCAGGATGGCATTGGCGGGCGCGGCCAGCCACCAGGCATGACGGCGCGAGAGCATGGGCAGGTCGTTGAGGTGGTCCCCGGCGGCGAAAGTTTCCTCCGGCGCGACGCCCAACTGCCGCGCGATTTCCGCCAGGGCCGTTCCTTTGTTGAAGGCTTCATGGCTGAAGCGCGAACAAACGTCGTTGCGCACCAGGGTCAGGTGCGGCACGGTGCGGCAATAATCGGCCAGGAACTCGTGGATGACTTCCGCGTCGTCGTTCCGTTCGGCGATCAGGCAAAAAGGGGACCAGGCGTCCTCGTAGTATATGGCGCCAAATCGTTCCTCGACCCAGGCGCGCAAGCGCGGCACGTCGGCCCGCACACGGCGGAACAATGCGGCATGCGCCCGGTCGCAGGCGCGGTTCCAGGCGGCGTCTTCGACGTATTGGGAATGCCGATGGCTGTAAATCTCCCGTTCGACGAGCACCAGGAAATCGGGTTTGACCAGCAAATGAGAGCGTCCCAGGGATTCCATCAAACTGGAAAGATCGCGTCCGGTGTTAATGACCCATTTGGCCCCTTGCAGTTGCAGCCGGGCGATCAGGTTTTGCAAGGCGAGCGGCACCGGCGGATCTTCGAACTCGGCAAAGAGCGTCCCGTCGAAGTCGGTTGAAATCAGTTTAATCATCCTTGTGCCAGTATCAGGCGGGGAAGGGGGGAAGAAAAGGCTAAAGGCTGAATGCTGAAGGCTGAAAAATGGTTCCACATCGGTTTGACTGACTTGGACCGGGTTTGACTGCCCGGAGCATCGGTTATTTTGTAAGAAGTTCATTGCAAGGCACTTGCGCACGATTTGACTGCCAGCTTGACCCGCAGCATCGGTTTGCCGGGTTTGACTGGCACGGACGGCTGAATGGGCACGGACGGGCATGGACTTGTGATTGGAAGTGCGGCGCGAGACGCCCCGCACAGCGACCGGGATGGTCGCGCTCCCAAAAAAATAATCCGAAATATTTCCGATTATCCGAAATTATTCGATCTCCTTTAACCCCACCTTTCACGCTAATCTCCAGTGGCGCGCTGGAGATTATGTCAGAGGAATGATTGTCAGGGGAATAAGACGGAAAGAGTCCTTGGTTCCCATTCCTCCCCCGAATGCTTTCGGGGTTCCCCTGACCATTCCATTCAGCCCGACAAAGCGTGCTCATTTGCAGATTTTGGCACAAAAGGCGGGAATTGTACCGCCCATGGTGGGGAGTTTTTTTATCACACGAAACCCCTGTAAACATTGGTCAAAACGCTTGTCGGGGGCCTCTTTGTCAAGTATGTATTCTTGACAAGCGCCCTAAAAACCGGGCTTTTTCACCATCACTACAACCCGGAGCCGGAAGGCAGGAAATCCATTAGTTTGCCAGCTTGGGCGTTTTTGAGGGACGCAGTCATCCTGTCGTGCAACCTGCCTCCCGTTTCGGCGTCGGCGGCCACGCGGCGGTCCCAATCATCTTCTTCCCAGGGATGCAACAGCGCCTCCAACTCGCAACGCTCCTGCGGTGAAAGCTGGTCAATGGCAGCCTTGATTTCAGCAACGGTGCTCATGGCCCAAAGTTACACGCACAGCGGGGTAATCGTCAAATTTATCCGGGCACGATGGTCTTCAATCCGCGCCCTTGTGGCTTCGGAACCATTCGATGAAGCGCGGGATGCCTTCCTCGACTTTGACCCGGGGACGATAGCCAAGTTGCTGCCTGGCTTTGGTGATGTCCGCGAAGGTGATCGGCACGTCGCCCGGTTGCGACGGTTGGCGGTCAATGATCGCTTTTTTCCCCAGCGCCTTTTCCAGCAGGGTGATCAAATAGTCCAGTGCAACGGTTTGTGATTCGCCAAGGTTGAAAATTTCATAGCCGAATTTCTTTTGCACGCAGGCCATGATGCCGTCAATGGTGTCCGTGACGTAGGTGTAGTCGCGCGCGGCGGTGCCGTCGCCAAAAACCGGGATGGGTTTGCCGGCGTCAATCAATCGGGCAAATTTGTGGATGGCCAGGTCGGGCCGCTGGCGGGGGCCATAGACGGTGAAAAATCGCAGCATGACCACGTCCATGCCATAGAGGTGATGATAAACATGGCCGAGGGCTTCGCAGGCGAGTTTGCTGGCCGCGTAGGGCGATATGGGCGAAAAGATCGGGTCGCTCTCGGTGAAGGGAACGCGGGCGTTGATGCCATAGACGGAGGAGGAGGACGCCAGGGTGATTTTCATGACGGAATGGCGTCGCGCGGCTTCGAGCAATTGCACGGTGCCTTCGACGTTGACGCGCTGGCAGAGGGCGGGTTCGAGCAGGCTGGGGCGCACCCCGGCGCGGGCGGCCAGATGTATAATCTGGTCGAAGCGGGCGCTGCCGAGCAATTGATCGAGGCAGGCCGGATCGGTCACATCTCCAAGCACGAAGTTGAACGACTTGCCCGCCTTCTCAATTTCGCGGAGATTGCCCCGTTTGATGGCGGGGTCATAAAAGGGATTCAGATCGTCCAAAGCCCAGACGGCATGCCCCGCCTGGAGCAATCGCTCGCAAAGGTGCGAGCCGATAAAACCCGCGCCGCCCGTGACCAGGAAATTCATCGCGCCAACCTTAAACGCAAAAATTTGAACTTTAAACTTCAAAGTTTGCGATTAACTTTTCCAGTCATGACGAATGAGCCCCTGCTCAAGCTGGAATTGCCCGGCCTGAAGAAACTGAAAAGCGGCAAGGTGCGCGAAGTGTTCGATTTGGGCGACCGCCTGCTTTTTGTGGCGACGGACCGCATTTCGGCCTTTGATTGCATCCTGCCGACGGGCATTCCGCGCAAGGGCGAGGTGCTCACGCAAATATCCCATTTCTGGTTCGGGCAGACAGCGGGGATTGTGGAGAACCACCTGGCCGGGAAAGCGGACGAGCCGTTGCCGCCGGAATTGCGAAAGTTTTCCGCGCTGCTGGGGCGCCGGAGCATGTTGGTGAAAAAGACCCGGCCGCTCGCCATCGAATGCGTTGTGCGCGGCTATCTGTCGGGGTCGGGTTGGAAGGATTACCAGAAGACGGGAGGCGTTTGCGGCGTTGCACTGCCCGCCGGCCTGCGCGATTCGTCGCGTCTGGCCCAACCGCTCTTCACCCCCGCGACCAAGGCGGAAAGCGGGCACGACGAAAACATTACCTTTGAGGAAGCCGGCCGGATCGTCGGGCGCGAAAGGGCGGAGCAGGCGCGGGATTTGAGTTTGAAAATTTATTCCTTTGCCGCCGATTACGCGCGCAAACGCGGCCTCATTATCGCGGACACGAAATTTGAATTTGGGCTGCGGGACGAAAGGCTGATATTGATTGATGAAGTTCTGACGCCGGATTCATCCCGTTTCTGGCCGGCGGACCAGTATGAGGCGGGCCGCGGGCAGCCGAGTTTCGACAAACAATTCGTGCGGGATTACCTGGAAACGCTGTCCTGGAACAAACAACCGCCCGCGCCGGCCCTGCCGCCGGAGGTCGTTGCCAGGACGACGGAGAAATATTTGGAAGCCTACGAGCGACTGACGGGAAGAAAGCTTTGATGCAGAATCTGGTTGAAGATTTCCTGGTTTATTTGCGCCATGAACGGGGGCAGGCGCAACACACGGAAAAAACTTACGCGGCGCTGCTGGGCAATTTTCTGGCCTGGGCGGAAAGACACGGCTTCAACGACTGGAAGTCCGTGACGCTGCGCGATCTCATGGATTTCCTCGAACACGAACGGAACCGGACTTTGAAGGATGAGCCGGAAGAGGGCGCGCGCCGGCTCAGTTCGGAAAGTCTTTACCTGCAAATTGCGGCGTTGCGGGCCTTTTACAATTTTGCCGAGGCGGAAAAACTTCTTCCGCAAAACATCGCGGAGAATCTTTCGCTGCCGCGCCGCTGGAAGCGGCTGCCCAAGGCGCTGTCCAATTCGGAAATCGAGCAATTGCTCAAACCGGAAAATCCGGCGACGCCCGCGTCGTTATGCGATCAGGCCGTGCTGGAACTGGCCTACGCCTCCGGATTGCGGCTGGCCGAACTGCGCGCCATCCGGCTGGAGCAACTTCATCTTGACGCTGGATTTGTCACTGTCATTGGCAAGGGGAACAAGGAGCGCGTCACGCCCGTGGGCCGCATGGCGATTGACGCGATCCGGCGGTATCTCGAATTGGGACGGCCCCGGCTGGTCACGCCAAAAACGCCGGCCAACGTTTTTCTAAGCAGGCGCGGACGTCCCTTCGCTTCCACGACTTTGTGGGGCCGCATCAAACGGCGGGCGCGCCGGGCGAACATGGGACGGAACATAACGCCGCACATGATCCGGCACAGCTTTGCCACGCATCTGTTGGAGAACGGGGCTGACTTGCGGATCATCCAGGAACTGCTCGGCCACGCCAACATCAGCACGACGGAAGTCTATACGCATGTCGGCGCGCCGCGCCTGCGGGAGATACATCGCCGGTTTCATCCGCGAGGGTGAGGGTGCTCCAACTCCTAATCCTAATCTTAATCGTAATCTTAATCCGCCTTTTTGCACGAAGAAGATTAGGATTAGGATCAAGATTAGGAATGAAACTCAGCGCGCGCCAGAGGGCTTGACGAACGGCGGCGGATTCATATCATCGCCCACGTGACCGAGAGCCAAACGCGTTATGGGCAGGGCCTCATCGTGCTGCTGGGTTTGTTTGCTTTTGCCAGCATCCTCGCTTTTCATAACATTACCGAAGGCGACCTTTGGGCCCAATTGGCCATCGGTGAATCGGTTTGGAAGCACGGACACCTTTTGCGGCACGACGTCTTCGCCTTCACGCCAACGTTGCGCGAATGGATCGCCCACGAATGGGGCGCGGGCGTCGTCTTTTACGGTGTGCTCAAGATCTGCGGTCCGCCCGGCTTGATGGGTTTGAAAATAGCCCTGGCCCTGGGCGCGTTGGGGTTCGGGCTTGGCACGGGCCGCAGACAAGGCTGCGACCTGAACATTCTCCTGCTCCTGGCCATCCTGGCCGCCGCCTGCATTCTGCCCGGATATATTCCTGTTCTGCGCAGCCATGCGTTTACTTATTTTTTATTCGGGGCGACGCTGTTTTGCCTGGAAGAATTGCGCGGCGGGCGGCGCTGGCCGGTGGCGGCGCTGCCGCTGGTCATGCTGATCTGGACCAATCTCCACGGGGGTTTCGTGGCGGGACTGGGCGTTGTCTTTGTCTATGCCGCCGCCGCCGTCTTTTGGCGAAAGGACATCGCGCCCCTGGCCGGCACGGCGGCGGCTTGCGCGGCGGTGACGTTTATCAATCCCTACGGCGTCAAATTCTGGCAGTACCTCATCCCGGCATTGCTCCATCCGCGGGCGCGAATCACCGAGTGGCGCCCGCTGCCGCTGCTGGCCTGGGACGACTTCTGGGGATTCCGTTTGCTCTTTGTATTGACAGTTGCGGCGGTCGCCCTGGGCTGGAAACAAACTTCCCGGAAGAATTTTTCCGGCCTCGCCATCCTGGCGCTGACGGCTTTCATGGGCTGGCGCGCCCGGCGTCACGGTCCGTTTTTCGGCGTGGCCGCCCTTGCCTTTGCCGGGCCGTATTACGCCGGCATGGCGGCGGTGTTGCCCGCCACCGTTCGCGCAAAACTCAATCCCACCTGGGCCGTTGGAATCCTTTATGCCGCCATCGCCTTTTTTGTCGCGCTGGAAGTTCTGCCCGGGGTTT
Source organism: uncultured Verrucomicrobiae bacterium (assembly GCA_963825315.1). Classification (GTDB taxonomy): domain Bacteria; phylum Verrucomicrobiota; class Verrucomicrobiia; order Limisphaerales; family Palsa-1400; genus DASRLE01. Next base: position 1,034,871 of record CAWGST010000001.1, read on the forward strand.
CAGCGCATCCGTTGGCGCCGGTGGGGGAAGACCCGGTGCGCGAGGCGGACATCCTGAGCCGGGCCGGGGTGAAGGGAAATCTGGCCACGCCATTCGCCTGGGGCAGCTATTTGACCTGGCGGCTTTATCCGAACATCAAAATCTCGATGGATGGGCGTTACGAAACCACCTACCCGGAATCCACCTTTGCGCTGAACAACGCCTTCTTCGATCATCAAGTCGGCTGGTTGGGATTATGCCGTTCTTACAAGGTGGATTTTGTCATCCTTGATCTGGCGCGGGACCGGTTGCGGCCGGAAGACTTGACAGCGCAAGGCTACGTCCTCATCTGGAAGCAAGACGATGTGTCGGCGCTGTTATGCCTGCCGGAACACGCGGCGGCGTTGGGCGAAGCGGCGCGGAGCCTTCCGCCATTCACCATAGACCCGCTCGATCTGAAGACCCGGCCATTATGAGAAACCCCGCGTTGGGACGCTCTACGGGGCGGCGCGGGTGAAGACGCTCGCCACCTTGATGTTCGCCGCCTTGGCCGCGTCCATGACTTTGACCAACAGCCCCACCGGCGTGTCGGTGTCCGCGCGGATGGCCAGGGTCGTTTGCGGGTTCAGACGAACGGCTTCGACCAGCCTTTGCTGCAAGGTCTCCAATGTCATCGGGTCGGTCTTCAAATAGAGCGGGCCTTGTTTTGGGACCGTTACGATCAGCGCATTTTCCGTCGCGCCTGCCTTAGTTTGTTTGGATTCGGGCAGCGCCAGTTGAATGGCCGGCAGTTGTTTGAAGGTGGTGGTGACCATCAGAAAAATCAGCACGACGATCAAGACATCGATGAGCGACACAATGATGACCGTTGGAGGCTGCCGTCTTTTACGGGTGGAGAATTGCATGGCGTCAATCAAGCGCGGTTGCGGGCGGGCGCATCGGCCAGTTCCCCGGTTTCCTCCAGGTGATACAATTGCCGCAGGAATCCATCGCAGAGCGACGCCATTTTGACGGCGTGGCTTTCGACCTTTTTGTTGTAATAACTCCAGGCGATGAGCGACGGAATGGCGGTGATCAAGCCCAGCAATGTCGCGTTGAGGGCGAGGGCAATCCCGCTGGCCAATACGTTGTTGTCGCTCAGGCCGGTCGTCCCCAGTCCGGCGAAAAGGGCGATCAAACCGTAAATGGTTCCCACCAAGCCCAGCAAGGGCGAAACCCCGACAACAATTTCCAGGACGACCAACCCCCGTTCCAGTTTCGAAATCTCCTGGCGGGCGTAGGTTTCCAAGCCGGTGCTGTTTTCCGTCTTGCTCCAGCGCCGGTGTTTGTCGGCCAGCAGCAGCAGCCGGCTCAACGAGGAAGGATGTTGCTGGCAGATGCGCCGCAGCATCGGCAGGTCATCCGCCGTCCGAAACGTATCCAGCGCGCCCTCCACCGCCGGGGGGATGACCTTGACGGCGCGCAAGGCCAGCCCGCGTTCGACGATGAACGTCAGTCCAATAACCGACGCCATAAGGAGCACTCCGATAATGATATTTTCCATGATTCAATCTCCCGGTCAATCTCAGCTTAATTCATTCTGTCCCATAGTAAAAAGTAAAAGTCACGTCCCGGTATTCCTTCGGGATATCGCGGCGCATTTCCTCCGGCCACGGACGGTAGGGCGCCGGATCGGAAATGGCCTCCTGGCAAATCAGCCCGAAGAGATCGGACATTTCGTTCTGCGCTATGTTCAAATCCGTGACCCGGCCATTCGGGTGCAGGCGAAACACCACCACAACCTTGCCTGTGCCCGGGGCACGATTCTCCAGCAATTGATACCAGCGCGTGCGCACGGCGTCGATAAACTCCCGGTCGTAATCCCCATAAGACGTCTTCATCGCGTCAAGAGACGAATCCATTTTGAGCCGTTTGACGCCGCCTTCCTGCCGTGATTTCTCGCCGAGCATGCCGCGTTGGGCCATGGCTTCGGCAATGGTGCGCGGGCGCTGATGGACCGGCTGCGGTTGCGCTTCGGCGCCCGTTTCCGTTTCTGATTGGCCGTCCTTTTCCTGCGTTTTCTCGCGCGGTTTGGACATGGCCAGGTCGCCGGGGGTGTCAGCCTTCTTCGGCAACGCCTTTGCTTCAGGAGCATTGGCTGTTTCCCGGCTGGGCGGCGAGGGCCGCAACGGTTGCGGTTTGAGCCGGGTGTCCTCGGTGGTTTTTATCACCTTGTCCTGCCTGCCGCGAATCTCCGGCACCAGCGCGTTTTTCGGATTGGGATTGGCGGCAACCGAATTATTGGCGCTGTAGAATTTGGGCGCTTTGGGAGGCACGGCCTCGGCCAGGGCCGGATCAACATCCACAAAGACCAATTGCGACGGTTGCGGCTGCGGCTTCGGAACGAGAGCGATGTTTTTGGCCGTCATGGGCTTGAGCAACTTTGGCGTCAAATGCATCCAGGCCGGGAAGTTGAAATTCCGCCACCAACCCTCCGTCCCGCCCCATTTCCAGGCGCCGAACACGGCCAGATGGATCAACAGGGAAATGATCAGCGCCCTGAGCAATAATTTCTCAGCGTCATTCCTCTCGCTAAAGTATTGAGCCGTCACCATGAACAGGATGTTCGAAACATTTGCGAAAACAACGCAAAAAGGTTGGGCGCGCCGGGCGCAAGCGCGATTTTGCCACAGTATTTTCTTGTCACCCGAAAGTTGAAAATCGAATATCCCATCGCGGTCTGCCTTGTAATACACCCGCCGTAATGGGTGACTTATTTATGACACAAGCGCGCAAAATATGATTGGCCAACCACCTCCGCCAAAAAACGCGGTTCGCGCGAACGGCTGGGAGCAACGCTGGCGGGTGGCGGCGGCTTGCCTTGTGCTCGCCGCGATTACCTTCGCCGTTTTCGGGCAGACGCTGCGGCACCCGTTCATCGACTTCGACGACGATAATTATGTGTATGAAAATCCGGTGGTCGTCCGGGGTCTGACTCTCACGGGGATCGTCTGGGCATTCACCAGTAGTCACTCCTACAACTGGCACCCGCTGACCTGGCTTTCCCACATGCTGGACTGCCAGCTATATGGATTGAATCCCGGCGGACATCATCTCACCAATGTCCTCCTCCACACGGCGAGCGTCATCGCGCTTTTCCTGATTCTGCGCCAGATGACCGGCGCCCTTTGGCGCAGCGCGTTTGTCGCGGCTGTCTTTGCCATCCATCCCTTGCGGGTGGAATCGGTGGCGTGGGTGGCCGAGCGCAAGGACGTCCTCAGCGGGTTGTTCTTCATGCTGGCCATCGGCGCTTATGTCCGCTATGCGCGCCGTCCGGGGTCGCTGGCCCGCTACGGGCTGGTGGTGCTTCTGTTTGCGATGGGCCTGATGTGCAAGCCAATGCTGGTCACACTGCCCTTGGTGCTGCTGCTGCTGGATTATTGGCCGTTGCAACGGGTGGAACCCCGAAAGCTTTCGGGGTTGGTGGTGGAGAAGCTGCCCCTGCTGGCCCTTTCCGCCGCCTCGTGCATCGCGACGCTGTATGCACACACCGCACTCATCATCCCGACCGGGTCATTATCGCTGCCGTTGCGCTTGGCCAACGCGTTGGTGAGCTGCATGCTTTATCTGGGCCAGATGGTTTATCCGGCGGGACTGGCGCTGTTTTATCCTTATGCATACAACGGCCCGCCGCCATGGGAGGTGGCGCTGGCCGGCATCCTGTTGGCCAGCCTTTCAGTCGTCGCATGGGGGGAGCGGCGGAAGCAGCCGTGGCTGCTGGTCGGATGGCTCTGGTATTTGGTGATGCTGCTGCCGGTGGCGGGAATCATCCAAGTGGGCGTACAGGCCCATGCCGATCGCTACACTTACCTGCCGCAGATCGGGATTTACGTGGCGGTGACATGGCTGGCGGCGGAGTGGGGCGCGAAGGGGCGGGTGGGCCAGGTGGCCCTTGGTGGTCTGATGACCGCCATGCTCGCGGTGTTGATGGTCTGCGCCTGGAAACAGACCGCATATTGGCAAAACGGCGAAACCCTGTGGACCCACACGATCGCTTGCACCTCCGGCAACGCAGTGGCCCATTCCGGCCTCGGGAACCTCCTTCCAAAGGAAAGAGTGGACGAGGCAATCATCCAGTACCAAGAGGCGCTGCAAATCAATCCACGCTACCCGGAAGCCCATTTGAACCTCGGCAACGCTCTTCTGCAAAAGGGTGGAGTGGACGAAGCGATCACGCACTACCAGAAGGCGCTGCAATTCAAGCCCTATTACGCGAAAGCACACTACAACCTCGGCATCGCTCTTTTTCAAAAGGGAAGAGTGGACGAAGCGATCACCCATTACCAGCAAGCGGTGCAAATCAGGCCTGATTTCGCGGAAGCCCACGACAACCTCGGCGTCGCTCTTTCTCAAAAGGGAAGAGTGGATGAAGCGATCACCCAATTCCAGCAGGCGCTGCAAATCAATCCCGCCTTCGCGGACGCTCACAACGACCTCGGCCACGCTCTGCAGCAAAAGGGAAGAGTGGGCGAAGCGATCGCCCATTTTCAGAAGGCGCTGCAAATCAACCCTGACAATGCGGAAGCCCACAACAACCTCGGCTACGCTCTGCAGCAAAAGGGAAGAGTGGACGAAGCGATCGCCCATTTTCAGAAGGCGCTGCAAATCAACCCTGACAATGCGGAAGCCCACAACAACCTTGGTCTCAGCTTTTTCCTGCTGGGACGCATGGACGAGGCGATCGCGCAATTCCAAAAGGCGTTGCAAACCGAACCAGCCGATCCAGCGGTCCAAAATAATCTGGCCTGGCTCCTGGCCACTTGTCCGCAGGCGTCGCTGCGCAACGGCAACAAGGCTGTCGAACTGGCTGAACGAGCCAATCAGCTTTCCGGAGGAGAAAATCCGGTCATGCTCCACACCCTCGCCGCCGCCTTCGCCGAAGCCGGGCAGTTTTCCCAAGCGGTGGAAACGGCGCAACACGCCTTGCATCTGGCCGGGGCACAATCCAACACCGGTCTGACCGGGGCACTTCAATCAGAAATGAAACTCTATCAAGCAGGCAGCCCATTCCATATCCCTGCACCAACACATTAGGGCGTCGCGCAATCCTGCAAAACGACGAGGCTGAAACAGAGGCTGAAACAGGACTTGCCGGGCCTGGGCAAAAGGGCTATCAACTGATGGCTTTATGAGCCTTTCACGAGCACATCCCACCCCTGCCACTGGCGGCATGGAAAATGTCGGAACACGCCTTGGGCGCATTTTGGTATTATACTTCAGCCGGGACGGCCACACGAAAATGATGGCGGAGTTGGTGGCCGAAGGCGCGGGCAGCGTCCCGCTGACCGAGGTGCGACTCAAGACCGTCGCGGAGGCGACCGCTGACGACCTGATTTGGTGCGACGGCATCGCCGCCGGATCGCCCACGTACATGGGGACGATCGCCTGGGAGATGAAGCAATGGTGGGATGTGACGGCGCGACCGCTCTGGTCGAAGGTGGACGGAAAGATCGGGTGCGCGTTTTCGTCTTCCGGCGGACTTGCCGGCGGCGGCGAACTGACCTGTCTGGCGCTGCAAATTGTGATGATCAATTACGGGATGCTGGCGTTTGGAGTTCCGGATTATGTCGCGCCGGGACAGACGCTGCACTATGGCGCAATTTGCGCCGGAAGGCCCCGCAACGAGGGCGACCGCGATGCCTGCCGCCGCCTCGGACGACGCCTTTGCGAATGGGTGCAAACGCTGATTTGCAATCGCCCGGAGTATTCACCATTAAAGACGAGCTATCCGAGATTCCCCCCGGAGTGAATCCATGGCTAACGTTCGGCCACTTCCCGGAGGCTGACGGGATTGGTGGCGGGCTGGCCCAAGCCACCCAGTATGTTGCGCAGGAAACTGGCCCCCAAAATGGCGTTGTTGGTGCAGGAAGCGTCGTTGACCTGAAAGGCCTTCCCGCCGCAATCATTGACAGTCAGGCTTTGAAAATTGTTGCCGATGCATTGGGTGTCGGGGCAGAACTGCCAGCCTTTGGCGGTGAGAGCGGTGGCCTGGGCCATGAAAACACCATCGTGATGACTCTTGGAAATGGTCAGCCTTTGAAATGAATTGTTGCGGGAGTCGCGCATGAAAATGCCCAGATCGTTGCCCGCCAACACCGCGTTTGTGATGAAGTTATGGTTGAAGGCGAGGTCCAATGACATGCCCGCCGCCAGATTGTCATGCAGGCGCAGGCCGTCGAAGCGGCTTTCTTCGGTCCGGTAACAGGCCAGTCCGTCGAATTGATTGTCATAGGAGTCGAGATCGTTCACTTGAAGGCGGCGGACCGCGGTGGTGACCAGACCTCCGGAGCGACAATGGCAACAGACCACATGTTCAACCGCCGCATCGGTCACGTTCCAAATTTGCACGCCATTGTTATTGAACTCGGAGCCGTCGCCGGCCGTTCGCCACAGCTCCAGCTTCTGGTTCTTCCGGTTTCCGTCAATCCGCAGGTCCGCCAGGCGCAGATGCGCCGCCGGAGGCCTGGTTTTGGTCATGGGCGGCCCCAGAATCACCACCGGGCAATCGGCCCCGTCGGCCAGATGCAGGAGGGTGGCCGGTCCGCGGCCGCGCAAAGTCTGGTAATCGTGCTGCAACAGCAGCGGCTGGGAGATTTCATAGGTTCCGGCGCTGAGAAGCACTTCGCCGTCGGGCGGCAAGGCGTCCAGCGCCTTTTGGATTTCCGCGCCGCTGGCAGTGGCGGGCAACGCAAAAATGACCGGAGGCGCTCCGAACGCGGCGTTGCAGATCATCCCCAGCGCCAACAGCGGCAACGCGGCATGGATAATCTCAAAAAATGGGACAAAAGCGGCGATAAAGGGGGATTTTGAACTTGATGTTACGCGTCTTTGGCAGCGGGTCGTAAGATGCTGTCCAAGATGGTTTAACATGGCTAATGTCGAGCAGGAAAGATGCCACTCCCAAATCGTATAATGGACAGCAGTGATTTGCGTCCGGACGCAATCCGTCTGAAAAAGCCTCTTTGCAAGATTCAATGACAGGCCTCGTATGGAAAGATGGCAGGAACCGGGTATAACCCAAGCGACGCCAAGGAGGTTGCCTGCCGGTTGAATGGCTGATGGCATGTCAATGACTTTGTAGTGGATTATATATATTATTTTGGAAAGCAAAATTCAGGGGATGGGTGGCGGAATGGCCGGGAACAATATCGGGAAGGCGAAATTATCTCTTGAAATTAGTCAGGGGGGCAAGCACAATCAGGCCGCTTGAAATGCGCCGAAAGGGAACCCGGGGGGCGCAAAATACGGGGTTAAGAGGGAAAATTGGCATTTTTTGCGTCCTTCAAGTTCTGTCGCGGGCGCCAAAGCAGCATAACGAATAGAACAAAAGACACGGTAATGGGTGCAACTATCAGACGCGCCGCCGCCGCTGACGCTCCGAAGTGGCTGGATTTAGTCCAGGCGACTTTGGGCGCCCAATACCCCGTAAAAGCCATTTACGATCCGGGTTGGATCGCGAGCCAACTGGATGTCGAGACGGGCCAGGAAACGTGGGTGGCGGAAGTCGGTGGGCGGTTGAATGGCAGTATTTCCTTTCTGAAGCCGGCCGGGGTCAGTTCCAATCCGGTGGCCAATTTGGGCCGCAACCTGCTTCGGCCGGAAAGTGTGGCGGACGGTTCAGCGGAAATGCTGCTGCGATCGGTCAAAGACCTGACGGCCCAACGCAACGAAATGGCCATCGTGAGGATTGCCGCCACGGACAACGCGCAACAGATTCTCTTTGAGAATCTGGGTTTTGTCTGTGTGGGTTTTCAACCGCTCAAACACATGCTCCAGCAAAGAGTGGGCGTTTTGTTCTATGTTCACGGGGCCAACTCGGTCTTGGTGACCCGCACCCCGCTTTCGGAGTCTCTTCCTCACGTCAGCGAACTGGGCGCGGCCGTGCTGGAAAAATTGCAGATTCCCAACGCGATGGTGGTGCGGGACGGGGCCAGCGGGTATCCGTTGCAATGCGATCTGAAAGTGCAGGAGGCGACGATGGAGGATTTCCAAGAGGGGCGCGTCCAGGCGGAAAGTTCCAATCCGCCTGCGGAAGTGTCGGGGCGGTTCAATTTTGGGTTGGGTCTGATGCGCATCCCCGGCAGTCCGGCGATGCGGGCTTTGCTGGGACAGCAGGATAAAAAGACGGTGGCGGGCCTGAGTTATTATTTTGACGAACAGGACCGGTGCGCGCGAGTGACCGGGGCGTTTTGCAGCGACGATCTTTCGATGGGGGCGCTGCTGGCCCATGCGTTGCGCGCGGTGCAGGAACAGTTAAGCGCGGTTTACACGGAAGTGGACATTCTGGCGACGGCGCCACGCCTGCTCAAAAGCGCCGAGCAACTGGGCTTTGTGCCGGTGGCGTATCTGCCCGCCTTTTTTTGCGGCAAGGGCAGGTTTTCGGACGTGGTCAAAATGGTGAAATTGAATTTGCCCTATTCGCTGGAAAGCGCCGATTTCACGGCCGACGCCAGGAGCATGGTTAAACTCATTGACCGAAATTTCGAGGACCAAAAATTTGGGCTGGCCATTATCAATCTGTTGCGGCCGTTGTCGATGTTCGCGGGGCTGGGCGATGGAGAACTGCGCAAGATCGCGCGTCTGTTCGTGCAAAAGCTCTACCGGCCGGGTGAGCAGGTTTTTGCCAAAGGGGATTCCGGCGATGAAGCTTTTATTGTGCTGCGGGGAAAAATCAGCATCAAGCTGGAGTCAGAGTCTCCGGCAGTGGCCCAGTTGGGCGACGGGAAAATTTTCGGCGAACTGGCCTTTCTGGATGGGGCGCCGCGGGCCGCGTTTGCCGTCGCCACCCAGCCGAGCATTTTGCTGGTCATGAAACGGACGGGCTTCGCTGAAGTGGTGCGGCGCGAGCCTAATCTGGGCATGGTGGTGATGTGCAACCTCGCCCAGGACCTGGCCCTCAAACTGCGGGGTGTCAACGCGGCGCTGGCCAGCGTCAAGAAAGCGCCCGCCAAAGCTTAACTCCAGGCCACGGCGACGCTCAATTTTTTGCCGTAACGATTGGTGTAGTGCAATTGCTTGTGGGAGAGGCCGTACTCATGCACCAGCCGCGTGATCTTGACATCGTAACAACAGTATTCGGCCAGTTCCAGCATCCGGCCTTCTTTGTACCAGCGAATCGCCTGCAACCCTTCGCCGGTCTTTTCCACTCCGAGGGTCGCGTGCGCAATGGCATCCAGGGAGAGCCGGTGCTGCAACGTCTTTTGCAGTTCCACCAGCATGTCCAGCGTCGGCACCTGTTCGATGTCGAAAAAGGGATTATGTCCCAACAGCACCTCGTAATCAAAACGCAGGCTGTTAAAGCCCACCACCAAGTCCGCCCGGCGCAATTCGTCAATCAAGGCGTTGACTTCACTTTCCCCATAAATCCTGTACCCCCCGCGGCCCGTGCTGTAAGTGACGCCGACACTCATGCGCATGTCGCGAATTTTGTCCCATCCGCCCACTTCATCGGCCGACTTCTGCGTTTCCAGGTCAAAATAAACAATGTTTTTCATCGCAACTTCCGCTGCGTTTATATACGGCCAAAAGACAATTGGGAAGCATTTCCCGGTTTTTCCTCGTTGCCGCCGCCATTGCAATTTTTCCCGCCGCCACGTAGCGTTTTCCTCCATGATCCGGCTGGTTCTGTTTGATATTGATGGGACGCTCATCCACTCGGGCGGGGCGGGGGTAAAGGCCTTTGCCCGCGCCTTCGCCAGTGAGTTTGGCGTCAACGACGGCACCGAAGGCCTCAAGTTTGCCGGGCGGACGGATGTCTCGCTCGTGCGCGAATTCTTCTCCCGCCACCAAATCGAGGCCTCACCCAAAAACTTCGGGCGTTTTTTCAAGGCTTATGCGGGCTGGCTGGAACAAATCATTGGCGACTGCGAAGGCGGCGCGTGCCGGGGGGCGCTGGAGTTCCATCACTCCCTTGAAATCCTGCCGCAACCTCCGTTGTTCGGCCTGGTGACCGGCAACATCCGCGAGGGCGCGCGCATCAAGCTGCAACATTACAACCTGTGGGAAAAATTTCCCTTCGGCGCCTTTGCGGACGATGATGAGGAGCGCGACCGCATCGCCGCCATCGCCCGGGAACGCGGCAGCGAACGCTTCGGCCGCCCCTTGCGCGGCGACGAAATCCTGGTCATTGGCGACACGCCGATGGACATCCGTTGCGCCCGCGCCATCCAGGCCAAAGCACTGGCCGTGGCCACCGGCTCGTTCACCGTGGAGGAGTTGTTGCGGCACGCACCGGATTGGGCCGTGGCGGATTTGTCAAGAATCGCCGTGCAGGAAGTGATGGGCGCAAACTGATCAGTGCGAATGCCGCCTGCCCGTGCCGCACATGCCGCACGAGCCGGGATTGCCGGTGCAAGAGGCCGCTTCCGACGAGTCCCCAGCCACGCTCGAAGCGAAGACCGACAACTTTTTCGTCAATCGCTTTGCGCCGCATTTGGGACAAGCGGTCCCCCGCCAGCGACTGGAACGAACAAGGAGTTCGCTGTCCGCCCCGCACTTTTCACAATGAAACTCATAGATCGGCATGTCTGGAACAATAGACCTTCCGGTTCGATTCATCAATCGAAAATCCGCCGGGAGGCGCAAGCCAGATTTGGCTTTCAGTTTGAAAGGCGGTTTTTAATTTTCTCAAGAGAAAACCGCCCCGAAAAAAACCGTGAAATTTCCGACATTTTGAATAGTCGCAACATGTTGTCAGCAAGGTGTTTGCAAACAACTCTAATATTAGTATTTACAAATAATTTGGAGAACCTGAAAAATGAGTCCTCCAAGTCCGATCAGGCATTGAGGTTGGGTAGTAGGGTTGCCGCAATGCCGCGCAAAGTCAAGGATTTACTTAACAAAGTAATAATAGGACCCTTTCACTTCCGATTGCTCCAATATTCCTGGACCCTGCCGTGTTCATCAAATTTAAACCCATCTTCGATGGTGTCTGCCCAAATAAGATAACCATTCGTAGAAAAACGAAATCCATATATTAACGGGAACGGGTCTTGATTTTTATGTTTCTGGAAATCGACTGCTGCTCCCAAACGGCCGGAGTATCCCACCCCAATCCAAGCATCGTCTTGCTTTATATACGATTGCCAATTGCCTTTGAAACCCTGTGTGACAGGTATCTTGCCGAGTTCAACTTGATGCATGAATGCTCGGAACTCTGCTAAATGCTCTTCCAGTCGACTTGCTGAATTCGACAATGCCGACCTAGAACTTTGATCACTGTAGGACGGAATAAAAACATCTTTTAGATAATGCTCATCTATCTGCTCGTCATTCCGAACCCTTTTCATGGCTGGCGCTTTTGGCGGGCTGCATCCCACCGCCACGCCAACCAGAAAACCTACGAGCAGAATAGTCCTCATGCGCTGTAAGCGGTCTAACAACTGACGAACACTCAAGCTAAAAATAACACGGTGCGATTTCAAAGATTTAGTTTCCAATTGCTCGGCACACGCGATCCTATTTGCTCACCTTTACGTGAAGATCTGTCCGGTGTTTTACGAAATCGTAAGGCTCTTTGAATTCCGCCTCTATGCATAAGTTCCCATTTTTAGGATTCCACATGAAAAACTTTCCGAGAGTTAACCCTTTGGTGATTTGCATATATTCTGTAAGATGACTGTCACTGAAAGTTGCACGTTTGTAATCCCAAGTTGTGCCCTGCTCATGAGCATCATTGAACTCGGCCATAAAGCCGTTGACTTTATCCTGTTTCACCTTCAGAAACCGCAATAACGCCCCCCCGCCTATTCGAACGATATATACATTATATCCATCGTTGGCTTTGGTCCGGAACTTGGCCGATAATGATCTGCCAATGGTCACCTCTTCCTGGGCGTTTGAATTGGTATATTGATAGCGCGCCACCCAATTCTCAACTTCCACCGTCCTGTCATCCATAGCCTTAATCAGGAAATTTGTCCTATACAGATTAACAAGCTCAGTCCCTGGGGGACCGGAATTTGTAGTTATATGTTGGTATTTTACAAAAGCTTCTTTGATCAACCCCTGCTCTTCGGGTGTAAACAAGTTTGTATTTGAGAGGACATTTGTATATTTCAAAGGACAAGGTTGTCCATCGCCGTAGAAATCTGAGACAGTGACAATGACATTGCTTTGGCTTTCTTTATCCAAGAATGGAATATATGAGCTGTCCGTCTGATTGGTCTGAGCAAAAAGACTTTCGCCCGACAAAAGCAGGGTCAAACTCAAAAGGAAATATTGCTGTTTCATGAATTGGTGCTATGGATCGCTTGGAGGCAGATGAAAACCGAAAAACTCTGGATCGAAATATTGCGGAAGCCCAACCCCAGCCGAACTCCCCACTTTAATTGTTTCATGAACACAATTGTGCGATTCTGAGTTCCAAGTCCCAGGATTATTGGCAAGATTTTGTGTATCGCTCAAACCATCAATCAAGCCTAGAAATCCAATTGCATATATTCTCTCAATATTCGCGAAACCATTGGCAGTGTCTAACATGCCGGGTCCCTGTTTTATCGGCGGGACGTAAGAAATGAATGACGAAGTAATCGGCGTATAGCCAACTTGTTGGTTCAACCATTGAGAATTATTCGTGGACGTAAATTGATTCATGGCGACAGCCGGGGCTCCACAGCTTAATTGCCACCAGGCATGACCGGCATGAAGGCCCCCTATTTGGTATATAGGATACCCTGGTGGAGGCCCATAGGGACCATAATCATTCGCATCGTTTGGATAATCTGGATACGGCTGACGAACAAACACCTGCAAATACGAGTTATATTTGCCTGCCCCGATCGAATAGGTGTAACGTTGCGGCGGGGCTCTCGGTGTAATATCCATCGTCGCGTTGTCTGGCAACAGGGTAAAAATCTGGCCATTGGCATTTGCTGTTTTGCCATTAACAGTGATTTCATTTCCTGGAACCACTTGAGTGGTCCAGTCTTGGTTGAACGTGTCGGGTAAGGGTACGGGGAAGGATAAATAAGCCGTCGCCCCGATGTCAATTTCGACCAGATTCTGACGCCCGGCTACTCCTTTGCCACCGGTCTGAAGTGTCATGGTCGTGGTGGTGTGCAGATTGTAATCAGTCTCCCCCGATTCCGAACACCGATCGGAGTTGATGTTCCACTCAAAGTGATCGGTTTCCGACCACTCCTCAGTCCCTAACAGCGGAGGACCAACGGAGTTTGTTTCATCGTCACCCAACGAGTCGGTATATACGCATACACCGGGAGCTGTTGGGGGATAGATGTCGTTCGGATAGGTGTAAGCGCAGTTATACCAACAGATCGGATAGTCACTGCAAGGGTCGGCCAAGCCGGCTGTATAGTATTCTGTTGCCGTCCCTCCAGCCATGACATCCCAACAGGTTTGCGACGTAAGACTATCCGTTAGCGTACTTGGGCAGTTCGGCGTACAATCATTGTAATCGGTGGTTGAGCTATTTTCTTGAGAATCGCAACTCTGCAAATAACGCATGGTTGGCTGGTCGGTTTGCACCTGGGCGGCAATGCTGTCGGCTGCTGTCGGATTGCTCGGCGTGCCGTCCGATGATGGCGCTGTTCCGGTTCCGTTGCCGTTGTTGTCGTTGTTGGAGTTGGGAATGGCGCGCGCTTCGACCACGGCGGTTCCGCCCGGCCCCACCGGCACCGAGTATGCCTCCCAGTTTTCCTGGCCATACTGGCTGGCTTGAACACCGTTCACCCATAGGGTGTAGTTGGTCAGCGCGATTGTTCCGGTCACAACGGAAATCATGTCGCGCGGGGTTCCTCCAAGCTCGTTGGAAAAATCGTCAATCGTTACTCCCGCACTGACGCTGATCGTCAGGTTGGTGGTGGAGATGTTGCCGACGGCGTCCATTGCTGTAAGCGTAACATAATTCGTCCCCTCCAGCAACGGCACGTTTTCCACCCAGAACAATCCATTGCGCTCAACCAGGCCTTGGACGGTGTTGGTGTTGCCGCTGGCATCGATGATCTGGGCCGTGAGGCTCGCCGTGAAATCATCCAGCAAGCCGCGCAGGGTAAACTCCGTGCCGCTGACTTGGTCGCCGTTCTGCGGCCAATACATCTGAATCGCCGGCGGATTGGTTTTGCCGGAGTAATCCAAAGTGAAGGTGAAATTGGTGGTGGTGATGTTGCCTGCCATATCGGTTGCGTGGAAGGTGACCACATTGTCCCCATTAGTAAGCGGAACATCGAAGGCTTGGAACGTGTTGGTCGTAATGCTCACGGTGTTGGTGTCGCAGGTACTGGCTGAGCACGAAGGCTTGCTGATTGCTGAAGAAGCCCGCCGCGTTGTTGAGGTCGAAGGTGAGACTGGCCAGAGGATCGGTGCAAAAGCCCTGTAGTTCGATCATCGGCTGAATGATGATGCCGGCGGCTGGATTGGTGATGATCAGGACGGGAGGGGTAAGAATGAGCTTGAGCTGAATTTGTTCCCACGTCTGTTGCGCATTCGGCGGCAAGCCTCGCAGCCCCACCCAAACCGAATGCCAGCCTTCCACACTGCCCAAGTTAATGGCGGGATTCGAATTGTAGGGCGTCCAATTGGCGTCGGAGAAGTTCGTGCTGTCCACCAGCACAGCATTGTACGAGGGCCAGCCTGCCGAAACGGCAACCTGGACTGTCGCGCTGCTCGTGTTGAAGTATCGGTTCGTCGCGCTGAGCGAAAAACTGATGATGTTGGGGTCCCAGTTATTTTGATAGTCGGTCACAAGCTGCACGCCGCTCGTGTCCAAATTCGTGTCCGACAAATCCAGCGACCCAAAGAACCACCAGAACCACCACAGCGGGGTTGTATTTCCATTGGCAGTCACGCCTGTCCAATCCTCTCCCTCCATGAACAGATTTTGCCGGTCCAACGTCGGCACCGTGAAGGGCATCACCCCTGTATTCGTCGGCCACACTTCCGTTTCCACGTTCCACCCCGTCAGCAGATCAGTACGGCTCCAAATGGCATAAACCTGATTGGTGGGATTATTCAAATTCAATGAGATTATGCCGTTGGTGATGCCGGTAATTTCCAGCCATAGCCCATTTGTCGAAAAGGACGCGCCAGAGGAGGAAACACCCCCACCGGATAAATTCGTGCCGTCGCCGCCATCGCCGGGTGGCGGCGGTACATCGTCCATTGTCCTTCCCCCGCCGCTGGATGCGTTGGCTTCCGCTGACATTTGCGCCCAGTAGGACTGATAGTCAAAATCCCTGTCGTCGAACCAGAAATTGCCCGGGGTGCCGTCCGTATACAATGAAAGAGACGGCATCGGGTCAAAAGGAGACGGCGGGAATTTGCTCGACATGCTCCAAAAAATGCCGTTCGTTGGCATCGCAGAAACTTCTACCACAGAGGCCGATTCAATGTTGAATTCCGATTGATCCTGGGCGTGGCAAACATCACTCGATCCGATAAGAAGCGCTGTCAGGATGGCCGCGCTCACAGTCAATGTTGTCAGGGCGATTCTCATGGTGCGTGTCCATTTGTTTGTTAGAAGCGGTCATGGTCTGATTGTCGCGAGAATACTCACCATCTTTTGGGAATTCCTTGCCTTATATTGCACAATGTTATGGATTAGACTCAAACAGAGGCACTTGCCGGCGGGATGAACTGCTTTGGCTATCGAACGATGGAGCAACAACCATGACGCGCGGATGAATTTGACGATGACCCTGCTTTGCGTTTAACTTTGTGCCATGAGCACGGTTGTTGAAGTTTACCCCGGCTGATCTGGTTTTTGGGCTGACGTCAAAACTTTATGAGCATCGAACATGTTTCCAGGTCGGGCAAGGTTTACTACTTGCATGGGAAGGCAGGCAAAGGCGGCAAGCCGAATTTTTACTTCTCGACGGACGCGGATGGCCCGCTGGTGGACATCGTGCCGAACGGCTTTGAAATCTACGAAAATGTCGGCGGCCAGGTCTTTCTCCGGCGCATCCCGAAGAAACTGATTACCGACGAGGAGTTGGAATTGACGCGGGCCGCGCTGGCCGCCCATGCGGAGGTGTGGCAATATAAAATAGATGTCAAAAAGAACATAATCACGGTTTATGAAACGGAGCCTCACGATCGTTCGTTTCACGAACTGGCCCCCTGGATTGACCCGGCAAGGGAGAAAGAATTCAGGATTCAACACGCTTATTACATGGCGGTTCTGAGATTCATTTTGATGGACCCGGCGCAACGCCGCTTCACGGCGGAACGTTACTGTTTCCGGGGATCGGTGGATGATTGGATCAGTGTGGGGCCGCCCGCGACGCTGCCCGCGCTCCTAAAGCAGTACGTGAAGCACCTTGGCAGGGATTCGTTCTACGAGTTGTTCTGAATCATGGCATCCTCCGCCCGGAACCGACGGGTTGGATGGCACAACCTGCCCGCCTTCGCGTCAGACGCCACAGCGCAGCATTTTTCGCGGAGCGAAAAATGGGTTGGCCGGGACTCGAACCCGGGACCAACGCCTTAAAAGGGCGCTGCTCTACCAACTGAGCTACCAACCCACCACGAATCGAGCGGCGAAACATAGCGACGAATCGAGTTCGGCGCAAGGCTAATTTTAACACGACAAAGCGTTAAGCCGCCGCCAGAACGCAGGATCAACCTTCGACTTCATTTCGGGTTGCGACTCGTTAGACCTGTGCGAGCACGGGCCTTGATGGTGAACGGCGCGTCGAACCAGAGGGCGTTAAAATCGAATTGGAGGCGGGGCGGGTCGGAACTGCCGTCCACCCAAAATAATTAGGATTAGGATTAGGATTGGGGATTAGTATTAGGATTAGGAGTGGCAACCCAAAAAAGTGAAATGCGGTGCGCCAATCACGCGCCTGGCTGATAGCGGCGGGGAGCACAGCGGCCGGTCGCACCACTGACAGCCTGCGGCAATTGCGGGGTTGACTGTTTTTGAAAACTTGGGCATGGTGGTTCCCGATGAAACCCAAGCAATCGCGATTATGAATGAACTACCGCAGAAAAATGAAGGGGTGTCCTTCCTCGGCGTAACCGTGGCCTATCCGAGAACCGTGTGGGGAATGCTGCCGTATGCTTTCGTGTGCGCGACGATCGTCCTGGTTGTTTATTTCCTGGCCCCTCATGCGACGCCGGCGCGCAGGCTTTGGGTGCCGATCGTCGTGGAGAAAAACGGAAGCCAGACGTCCATGGGAGAGACGCGGCAGATGCATTTTTGGACGCCGTCGGCCCGGACCAGGGAATACATGAGGAAGAGCGGCAGCGCGGGGCCCGACTCGAGTAGCTGGCAAGCCATCGCCAGCGATGAACCGGTGATGCAGTTCGGCATGTTGCTGCACTCCAACGCGAATGTTTTCGGCTACCGCAGGACCGAAGTGTGGGGACATGGCCGCACCGTCTTCAAACCGGGCTGGTGGTGGACGGTCAACGTCACGACCAACTACTCGGTAGTTGATCTGGGGAATGCTTACCAATCGTTTTGGAAGTGCTCTTCGCCGGTGTTCATCGAGGTGGTTGATAACCGGGGGAGCGAGGAGTAGCGGGGCGGGGCGGAGTTGAGATTTTTGCCACAAAGGAACACAACCCCGAAAGCTTTCGGGGCAAAGCGAACACATAGATAGGAGTTTATGTTGTTTGCTTTCTTGGTAAGTGACTCAATCGAGATGGGATTCGACGGAGTCTCACCCTACCAAGATTTAAGATCAAGGGTCTGACGGATGAGGGCAGGCGGGTGTCAGCCGAGTTCTTCTTTGAGGGCGCGCGCTATTTTTTGGTTCCATTGACTAAGCAGCTTTGCATCGCGGCCTTCCAGCAGCAAACGTATTTTGGGTTCGGTGCCGGAGTAGCGCAGAAAAATCCGGCCGCCTTGCGGCTTTAATGCGGCTTCGGCTTGCGCGATCAGGCGGCCGATTCCAGGCAGTTCCTCCAGCGGCTTCTTTTCCCGCACGACAATGTTGGTCAGCATTTGCGGGAAACGCGTCCAGCATCGGGCCAGTTCTGAGAGGGGTTTGTTGGTGGTCTTCATCACGCGCAGGATTTGCAAGGCGGCGATCAGGCCGTCTCCGGTCGTGCTGAAGTCGCGCAAAATAATGTGGCCGCTTTGTTCCCCGCCCACCGTCAAGTTCAGTTTCAGCATGGCGGCCAGCACGTTCTGGTCGCCCACCGTGGCGCGCACCATTTTTCCGCCCGCCGCCTCGACGGCCGCGTCCAACCCGGCATTGCTCATCACGGTGGCGACGAGGGTTTTTTTGGGGAGGGTTCCGCTGGCCAGGCGCTCCAGCGCAAGGATGGCCAGAATATCGTCGCCATCGATCAGCCTTCCCTTTTCGTCGCAGAGCAGAATGCGGTCGGCGTCGCCGTCGTGGGCGAGTCCCAAATGGGCCTGGTGCTCGCGCACGAGACGGCAGAGGTGTTCGGGATGCATGGAGCCGCAATTCTTGTTGATGTTCAGCCCGTCGGGTTGATTGGCGTGGACAAAGATTTGCGCGCCCAATTCCCGCAGGACGCAGGGAGTGGATTTATAGGCCGCGCCGTGGGCGCAATCGGCGACGATGCGCAGGCCATCCAATGTGAGATGGCGCGGGAAGGAACTTTTGGCGAATTCGATGTAGCGGCCCAAGGCGTCATCAATGCGCACCGCCTTGCCGATTTCCCTGGCCACGGGCCGGATTTTCTCAATCTCGCCGCTGAAGACCAGGCGTTCGATGCGGTTTTCGATTTTTTCATCCAGCTTGTAGCCGTCGGCATGGAAGAATTTGATGCCGTTGTCATCGTAGGGATTGTGGGAGGCGGTGATGACGATGCCGGCATCGGCGCGCAAGCTTCGGGTGACGTAGGCCACTCCGGGTGTGGGCAGGGGGCCGATCAATAAAACGTCCACGCCCATGGAGAGCACGCCGGAGGTGAGGGCGTTTTCCAACATGTAACCGGAGAGGCGGGTGTCCTTGCCGATGACGATTTTGTGTTTGCCATGCCCGCGCGATTCCGATTCGAGGTTTTTAAAGACGTGCGCCGCGGCCTGGCCCAGTTTCAGCGCCGTTTCCGCCGTGACCGGCTCGACGTTGGCCGTGCCGCGCACGCCGTCGGTGCCGAAGATTTTGTGGTTATCACTCATGTTTTCAACGGGGAAAATGGCGGGGGACGCTCAAAATGACAAGGCAAACAATCCGCCCACGGCTGGCTCATGAAGCCTTCCGGGGACCCCCGGACGGCAGGTCGTCCCTACCGGGTCCAATGAGGCAGGGACGCGCTGCCGCGCGTCCACGGATGACCGGCAGTTCTTCCCTGCCAAACAAACGAAATTAAATTGTTACCAATGAATGTTATGAATTCGACCTTGATATGGCCATTCATCGGGCTTGGCCGCCAATCCCGCCCGAATCGGGTTCTCGCGCACGTATTGCCACTTTTCGGAATAATTTTCCGAGTCGCGCAGCCGATGGTGAAATCCACCGCGCTGAAATTTCTCCGCCTCGGGACATCTTTTGGCCAATTGATCCTTCCAAAACGCAATCCACCGTTCGATGGCGACAAATTTATGAACGGCATGGTTTTGGGTAGGGACGCGCTGCTGCGCGTCCGAACGGACGACCAGCAGGTCGTCCCTACCAATGACGCATTGTCCGCGCGGCGCGCAAAACAAATGCAGGTGATCCGGCATCAAAAGATAATCGCTGACAAGCCATGCGGTGGCGCTATGCAGCCAGATGTCATGCAATGCGCGTTGGATTGAAATTTGCGCCAGCCAGCGGGCGCGGTCTTGAGTGCAAACGGTGAGAAAAATCCAATTCGGTCCACCCAACGAAATGTGAACGCCCTTCGCCGGCGTGCGGCGTTGCGGAAGAGGATCGTCAGGCATGTCCGGAAAATAGTGTTTGTGCGGAACTGAACGCAAGCGCGGACATGCAGGGATCCGGTAAGGACGACCCGCTGGCCGTCCGGGGCGAGGACGCGCAGCAGCGCGTCCCTACCGCATTGGAACGGTTACCGTGAAACCTGTTCAACGGCCACCGTGGCGGGGCTGATTTCAAGGACGTTTATCTCAGGGGGAACATCGGCATGAAGTTCTTCCACCGCGCTTTGCCTGGAGCGAAAGTTGGTCAAATCGACATACACCCTGATGCTCTTTTCCGCCGCCTTGCGCAGGGCCGTTTTTTCGCCCACGGCGATCACCACCACTTCGCTGGGGGTGATTCTGAAAACGCGAGCATCACCCGGGGGGAAACAATCGTGACCGGAACTCGGACATATTCCTGGGCGAGGAGGTTGTTGATGTTGAGCTGGCTGATGGATAACTGGTTGCGGGTGCCGTAATAAATGCCCAGCCAAATCACCGTGGCCAAGGCGACGGAGAAAAATTTAAGCCAGAAATTATGCAGAATGAGGTCGGGCAGGGGCATCTTCATTTGGGGGCGGGGTTGGCCACGGCGGGGCCGGTTTTGGCCGGCCCGAGCGCGGGACGAAACAAGCTGAGAATTCTATGCTGCTTGCCGGGCTTGATCAGAATCGAAGTCAGGAAGGCGCGCAATTGCTCCGCAGTCACCCCCCGCACCAAGACCCCTTTGTAAGCATAAGATATCGAGCCGGTCTCTTCCGAAACCGCCACCACCACCGCGTCCGTTTCTTCGGCCAATCCGATGGCGGCGCGATGGCGCGTGCCCAGGGAGGGATTCAGGTCCTGCCGTTGAGAGAGCGGGAAAATGCAGGCGGCGAAGGCGATGCGGTCACCTTTGATGATGACGCCGCCGTCGTGTATGGCATTGTTGGGAAAGAAAATCGTTTCCAACATTTCGGGCGTGGCCTCGCAATCCACCGGCAGGCCGGATTCGGTGGCTTCCTGCAAATTGATGGATTGCTCGATGGCGATGAGGGCGCCGATGCGGACTTCGGCCAGGCGCTCGACGGTTTGGATGATGACTTCGATGTTTTCCCGTTGTTCGCGGCTGGTGGCGAAGAGGGGATGGGTGCCCAATTCAGCCAGAATCCGGCGCAGTTCCGGCTGGAAAATAATCAAGACGGCGACCGCCGCAAAGGCGACGAAGGAACGAAGCAGCCAGCTCAGCACTTCCAAATGGAGGAGGAAGGCGATGACGGTCAGGCCCAGGACCAAGAGGACAAAGCCGTAAACCACCGGCGCTCCACGCGTGCCGCGGACGAAATTGAAGCTGTAGTAAATGCCCACCGCCAGAATGGCAATTTCCAGGATCGGCCGCCAGCCGTCATGCACCATGTGTATTATGTTCGGCATTCGTTTGCTGTTCCATCAGGGCTTCGGTCATCCGCAACGCCCCGCGCGTCGCCGCCACATCGTGACAGCGGATGATGCGCGCTCCATTTTCCACCCCCCAACACGCGCAAGCCAGCGACGGGGCGAGGCGATCCTTTGCGCCGGCCCATCGTCCCATAAAAGATTTGCGGGAGGCCCCCAATAATAGCGGGCGCCCCCATTTTGTAAAGTGGCGCAGCTCCACAAGCAACCGCAAATTGTCCTGCTCCCGTTTGCCAAACCCGATGCCGACGTCGAGCATCACTTGCTCCCTATTGACACCGCAGCCCTGCAAACGACTCAATCGCTCGCCAAAAAATTCATTGATCTCCCTTGTGACGTCGCCGTAGGAGGGGTTGACCTGCATGGTTTGCGGCGAGCCTTGCATGTGCATGGCCACGTAGCCCGCGCCGCTTTCCGCCGCCAGGCGCCACATCGCCTCATCGCTGCGATTGGCCGCGATATCGTTGATGACGCTGGCGCCGGCGCGCAAAGCCTCCTTCGCCACGGCGGCTTTGACCGTGTCAACGGAAATGGGGATCGAGAGCCGGGCCGCCAGTTGTTCGATCACCGGGATGACACGCTTCAATTCTTCCGTTTCCGTCACCGGGGCCGCTCCGGGGCGCGATGATTCCCCTCCCACGTCAATCATGTCCGCCCCTTCAGCGGCCAATTGCAGGGCGTGGCTGACGGCGGCGGAGGCGGTGGCAAACCGGCCTCCGTCATAAAACGAATCGGGCGTGACGTTGACGATGCCCATGAGCAGGGCGGGGCGGGGGAAGACGAATTCAAATTGCCGCGCGCGCAGGATCATGTTTCCACTGGCTCCTGAATCTTAATCTCTGAAGATTAAGATTAGGAGCAAGATCAGGAGCGCGGGTTCCGTTCCTAATCTTAATCGCAATCCTAATCTTAATCGGTTTCTTCCCCTCGTTTTTCCACTACTTCGCGGCTTCGTAAGTTTTTCCCGGCTTCGGACCAATTGATCACATTCCAAAACGCCTTCAAGTACTCCGCGCGCCGGTTCTGGTATTTCAAGTAGTAGGCGTGTTCCCAAACATCAACGCCAAAGACCGGTTTCCCTTCGCAACCGGCAATCGCCTTGCCCATCAGGGGATTGTCCTGATTGGCCGTCGAGACAACTTCCAGTTTTCCCTTGTTCACCACCAGCCACGCCCAGCCGCTGCCAAAGCGGGCCAATCCCGCCGCCTCGATCTTTTCCTTCAAGCTGTCAAAACTGCCGAAGGCCGAGTTGATGGCGTCGGCCAATGTCCCGGCCGGGCGCGCCGCCGGCATTGGGGCCAAGCAGTTTCCAAAACATGGAATGATTGGCGTGGCCGCCGCCGTTGTTGCGCACTGCGGTGCGAATGTCGGACGGGACCGACTTCAGGCTGCCGATGAGCTGTTCAACGCTTTTGGTCTCCAGATCGGCCTTGCCCGCGACCGCCTTGTTCAGGTTGGCCACATAAGCCGCGTGATGTTTGTCGTGATGAATTTCCATGGTGAGCGCGTCGAACCAGGGTTCGAGCGCTTCCTTGGGGTACGGGAGAGGAGGGAGTTCGTATGCCATAATTATTGCGTGTTAATTTTCCTGTTAATTTTCAATTTTATTGCGGCCGGTACATCGGCCAACGACTCTGCAAAAATAGCAAAGATCCGCCCGAACACAAGCCGCTGCATTTAGCGCGCCAGCGCCACGAAGTTTTTCAGCAAGCGCAAGCCCGTCTCCTGGCTTTTTTCCGGGTGAAATTGCGTCGCATAAACATTCCCGCGCCAAACCGACGAGGCGAAGGGCGCGCCATAAGTCGTTTCGGTCGCAATGATCGCGGCGTCCGCGGGTTGGGGAAAATAGCTGTGGACAAAATACACATAACTGCCCGGACGAATGCCCTGATAAATCGGACAATCCGGCCTGAGGATGTTGAGCTGGTTCCAGCCAATTTGCGGGACCTTGAGGCCGGGCTGGTCCGGGAATCGCACCACTTTTCCCGCGAAAACGCCGAGGCCCGCCGCGCAACTGTTGAATTCTTCGCTGCGTTCGAACAGGGCCTGGTAGCCCACGCATATTCCCAGAAACGGCCGCCCGCTCTGAATATACTCCCGGATGGCTCCCAGCAATTCCTGCTTTTGCATGGCATTGACGCAATCGTCGAATGCCCCCACGCCCGGCAGCACCACGCCGGCGGCCTCTTTCAATTCTTCGGGCCGGCGCACCACGCGCACATCGGCGCCCACTTTGAGCAAGGCCTTCTGCGCGCTGCGCAAATTACCCGAATCATAGTCAATCAAAGCGATCATTCGATTAAGATTAAGATTAAGATTAGGAAACGGAAAGCTGCAACTCTTGTTCGGTTCGCAATCGGAGTTGGCCGCAGGCGGCGTCAATGTCATGCCCCTTTTCGTGGCGCAGCGTGGCCGCAACCTTCTCCTTCTCCAGCGCGGCCAGAAACGCGTTCTGCCCCTCTTCATCCGGACGGCTCCAGGGCAAGCCTTCGACCTTGTTATAGGGGATCAAATTGACTTTGGCGCGCAGGCGCCGGGCCAGTTTCGCCAGGGGTGTGATTTGGTCCAGACCGTCATTGACCCCAGCGATGAGGATGTATTCGAGGGTAATCATGCGGCCCTTTTTTTCCTGATAATACTCGCAGGCGGCGGCGAGGGCGGCCAGCGGATACTTGGTATTCACAGGCATGATTTTGCCCCGGGTTGCGTCGGTGGCCCCGTGCAGGGAGATGGCCAGGCGGAACTGGAACGGCTCCCCGGCCAGCCGCCGGATTTGCGGGGCCAGGCCGCTGGTCGAGACGGTAATCTTGCGCGCGCCGATGTTTGCGCCCCAGGGGGCGTTGAGGATTTTCAGCGCTTTGAGCAGGTTGTCGTAATTGGCCAGGGGTTCGCCCATGCCCATGATGACCAGATTGTTGATCAAGCGGCCATTGCTGTCCGACCCTTCGCATCGTTCCACGGCCAGGACCTGGTTGACGATTTCCTCCGGCTGCAAGTTTCGTTTCCAACCGTCCAGGCCGCTGGCGCAGAATTTGCAGCCGTAAGCGCAGCCGACCTGTGTGGAAACGCACAACGTATGCCGGTCGCTCGCCTCGCCGAACAAGCCGGCCGAGGCCGGGATCAGAACGCTTTCGATCAAAGCGCCATCGGCCAGACGCCACAGAAATTTTTCCGTCGTATCGCGCGAACCTTGTTTGCGCGCCAGGACAGGGGAACGGATGGCGTAAGTTTGTTGCAAGAGAAGGCGCAGCGCTTTGGGCAGATTGCTCATCGCCTCCCAACTCTCGACCCGCCGGGCATAGAGCCACTGCAACAATTGGGCCACGCGATAGACCGGCTGGTCCCAAAGAATAAACTGGTTTTGCAAATCCTCCCGCGTTTGGGAGCGAATATCCACCATCATGCCGGCAATGTAATTCGACACAGGCTACTGATGCAAGGGGAGTCCCGTCTCGTAGCGTTTCAATTCAACGTTTAGCTGCCCCGCCAAATCCTGCCGTCCCGCAGCCTGGACCAACGCAATGGCCTGTTGGGCGCTGCGCCTGGCGTCCCCAAACCGACCCGCCTCGGCGAGGGCGGCGGCGAGGGTGCGGAGGACGACCGGGTTCTTCCCGCCCGCCAGCTCATTGGCCCGTTGAGCCAGTTGCACCGCCTTGTCACCGTTGCGCAGGGAGGCCTCCGGACAAGTGGCCAAGAGCCACGCCAGGTTGTTTTGGACTTCGGCATCATCGGGTTGGAGTTGCAGCGCCTGTTGGAACTGGGCGATCGCCTCCGCCACTCTTCCCTTTTGACGAAGAGCGTTGCCGAGGCTGCTGTGCGCTTCGGCAAGGCCAGGCTTGATTTGCAGGGCCTTTTGGAAATGAGCGATTGCGTCGTCCACTTTTCCCTTTTGCAGGAGGATGGCGCCGAGGTTGACGTGAGCTGGCGCGCAGTCTGGATCGGTTTGCAGGGCGTGTTGGAAATGGGGGATCGCGTCGTCCACTCTGCCTTTTTGCAGCAGAGCGTTGCCGAGGTTGACGTGGGCTTGCGCGTAGTCTGGATGAATTTGCAGGGCGTGCTGGTAATGGGAGATTGCGTCATCCACTCTGCCCTTTTCGAGAAGGATGTTGCCGAGATTGTAGTGCGCTTGGGGGAAGTCGGGATTGATTTGCACCGCCTTTTGGAAATGGGCGGCGGCTTCCTCCACTCTTCCCTTGCTCAACAGAGCGCTGCCGAGGCCGTAATGAGTTTCCGCGTAGTTGGGATTGATGCGCAGGGCGCAGATGAAATGTTGGATGGCTTCGTCCACCTTTCCTTTTTGCATAAAAGCAGTGGCGAGGCAGAACTGCGCTTCATTGTAGTTGGGATTGATTTGCAGGGCGTGTTGGAACTCGGAGATTGCTTCGTCCGCCTGTCCCTGTTGGAGAAGGGCGGCGCCAAGGATGTAGTGGGCCAATTCGTTGTCTGTGGTGCAGGCGAGTGTGTGGTTCCACAAAGTTTCGCCGTTTTTCCAATACGTCGTCTGCTTCCAGGCGCAGACCATCAACACGGCAAGCACTCCGGCCATGAGGCCTCCGAGCACCATTTGGCCCACGCGCCACTCCGCCACCAGCCACGTCACCGCCAGGTAAATTCCGATTTGCGGCAGATAGGTGTATCGATCCGCATGTGCGGATGGGCCTGCTTGCACAATGCCGCTCATCGGCGTCAACATTCCCAAATACCAAAGCCAGCCGATCAGCAACCATGGCCGCGTTCGCCGCTCTCCCCATGCGATTGCGGAAAGGCCGGCCAGCAGCGTCCCGGCCAGCGCCGCTTCCCATGACGGCTGGCTGTGGTGCGGATAGGAATAAAGCATCGCCAATCCTTCCGGCCAAACCATCTGGCGCAGATAGACGGCATAGTAAACCAATGCAGCGCCGACGCGCGAAGACATGGAAACGAGGGCGTTGGCGGCGATGGGTTTTGCCGTCACCAGGACAGTGATCGCGCACGCCCCGACTGTCAGCGCCAGCAGGGGAATCTTTTCCAGAATCAGCCGCCGGGGGATCCCAAAACAGTCCGCTTGATGGGCTGGCCCCGTCTGTTCGAACCGGCGCAAAGGCCAGTAGTCCAGAAGCAACAACACAAACGGCAGTGTTACCACCGTCGGCTTGGACAGCAACGCCAGCACGAAACAGATGACAACCATCAGGTAGCGGGCCGGTGAATTTGGCGTGCGGACATAGCGGGCATAGGCGCCGAGCGTGAGCATGAAGAAAAAGGCGCCGAGCACATCCTTGCGCTCCGCCACCCAAGCCACCGATTCCACCCGCAACGGATGAATGGCAAATACCGCCGCCACGAACGCGCTGCGCCAGAGCGCGCCGGTCATCCGGCGCAGAACGAGGAACAGCAGGATGACTGATGCGGTGTGCAGCAGGACATTGGTGAGATGATACCCGCCGGCGTGAAGGCCGTAGAGTTGATAATCTGCCATGAGTGAAAGCATGGTCAGCGGGTGGTATAAAAAGCAGTCCGCATGGGTGAAGACCCAGGCGAGTCCCTTCAGGCTCAGACCGCCCGCGACATGAGTGTTCTCAAAAACATAGACATTATCATCGTAATTGAGGAACCCTTGCCGCAACGTCTGCCCGAACACAGCAAAGGTGATCGCGGCCAGCACAAGGCAAACCGCCGGCACCCGCCAGCGTTGAGCCAGGCCGGCCGGGGGGTCGGGAGCATTTAGCGGGGGCTGTTGGCGGATCATAATGTGCGGGCTGTTGCCATTCCATCCAAGGCTGGAGGAAAGTCCAAAAAGGGTCACGCATTAATAATGGCGTGGCATGTCGGGAATCTCGCGCCTGGACTGCGAATTTTCAAGCACACAAAAATTGCGCCTCCAAACACAACGCCGCCTGAGTGGCGCCCGGGTTCAGCAACCGTGGCGATGGCGCGATGGTTTGAGGGAAGGCCTGGCAGAAACCGCTCCCGGCGGAGTCAAAGAAACCATTGCGCGAAGAGGGTAAAACCGCATAAAGTATGGCCATGTTGCAGACTGTGGAAAGCCGGGAAAGAGCGGATGCCGTCTCTTCCTTCCGCGAGGAATATTTAAGGGCTTTTCGGTTCATGCTCCTTTCCCGGGTGCTGGATGAGAAGATGGCCAGCCTTTACCGCGGCGGGAAAATTCATGGCGGCGTGTTTCTGGGGCGCGGACAGGAGGCCCTGAGTGTTTCCGTGGGTCTGGCGCTGAGGAAAGGGGACATTTTTGCGCCGCTCATCCGTGACGGCGCGGGACGGCTGGCCTTCGGCGAACCGGTTTTGGACGCCGTGCGCACTTACCTCGGTTCAGCCTTGGGCCCCATGCGCGGTCGGGACGGCAACGTCCACCGCGGACGTCCCCGCGAGGGATTGTTTGCCATGATCAGCCATTTGGGCGCGATGATTTCGGTGGTCAACGGCGCGTTGCTGGCGCGGCGCTTTAAAAAGATCGAGGGCGTTGTGGGCGCGACTTGCATTGGCGAGGGCGGCACTTCGACAGGTTCGTTCCACGAGGCGTTAAATCAGGCGGCGATTGAAAGACTGCCGCTGGTTCTGGTGGTGGCCAATAATCAATATGCCTACTCGACGCCGAACTCGCGCCAATTCGCCTGCCGCGATCTGGCCGACAAGGCCGTCGGCTACGGCGTGACGGCCCATAAAGTGGACGGCACCGACTTGGGAAAATGCCTGCACACCCTCCGTGACGCGGTGGCGCAAGCCCGCGGAGGCGGGGGGCCGCAACTGGTCGCGGCCCAATTGCTGCGCCTTTGCGGGCATGGCGAACACGATGATGCCCAGTACATCACGGAGGAATTCAAACAATCGCACTTCGGGCGCGATTGCCTGAAGGTGGCCGAGGATCACTTGCTGCGCCGGGCCTGGGCCGACGCCGGAATCATTCGAAGATTTCGCGAGGAGGCCGCGCTCGAAGTCGAGCAAGCCGTGGCCCTGGTGCAACGCGAGCCGGGACCGGATCCTTACCAGGAAAACTGGTGCGCGCTGGCCTCGCGCCATTTAAGCGAACGGTTCGAAACTCCCGACTCCGCCGCCAGCCCATGAGCATTACCTACCTCGAAGCCATTCGCGAAGCCCAGGCCACGGCGCTGGCCGACGATCCGCGTGTTTTCATCTACGGCCAGGATGTGGGGGCTTTCGGCGGCGCTTTCAAGGCGACCAAAAATCTCGCCGTGGAATTTCCCGGACGCGTGCTCGACGCCCCGATCAGCGAAGACGCCATGGTCGGCGCGGCCATCGGCGCGGCCATCGAAGGATTCCGTCCGATTGTCGAAATGCAGTTCGCCGATTTTTCGACGCCGGGCTTGAATCAGATCCTCAATCACGCGGCCACGCTCTATTGGCGAACGAATGTTCCCTGCCCGATCACCGTCCGTTTGCCCTCGGGCGGAACTTCCGGGAGCGGCCCTTTTCACAGTCAGAGCATGGAAGCGATTTACGCGCATTATCCGGGATTGATTGTCCTGACGCCGGCGACGGTGGAGGACGCTTACAGCATGTTGCTGGAGGCGGTGGCCATTGATGATCCGGTCATCTTTTGCGAGCACAAATACCTCTATTACCATCTCAAGGCTCCGTGCCTGCCGACCGAAGCGATGCCGGTGGGCAAAGCGCGCATTGCCCGGGCCGGACGGGACCTGACCATCGTGGCTTACAGTGCGATGCTGCACGAGGCCCTGGCCGCGGCGGAGGAGATGGCCGGCGAGGGCACGGAAATCGAAGTGGTGGATTTGCGCTCGATCAAGCCGCTGGACACGGACACGGTCGTGGCCTCGGTGGCGCGCACGGGCCGGTTGCTGTGCGTGGGCGAAGCCTGGCCGTGGGGGGGGGTCGCGGCGGAAGTCATCGCCCGGGTGGCCACGGAAGGTTTTGATTTGCTGGATGCGCCGCCCCAGCGTCTGAACGCAAAAGACACGCCGATTCCCTATCATCCAAATCTTTGGTCGGTGCATCGGCCAACCGCCCGCAGCATCGTGGCCGCGGCGCGCAATCTGTTGCGAATGTAAACATGAAGCAGATTCCCATCATCATGCCGCAATTGGGCGAATCCATCGCCGAAGCCACCGTCATCGCCTTTCTGATCCAGGCGGGCGACGAGGTGGCGGCCGATCAGGACATCATCGAAGTGGAAACCAACAAGGCGACCATGAACGTTTCTTCGCCGTGCCGGGGCATCGTCCACCAGCTTACGGCCAAATTGAACGAAAGCTATCCGGTCGGCGCGGTGCTGGGTTATGTGGAAATACCGGCCGAGGAAGCCCGCCGTCTGGGGCTGGATCAGCCGGCGCCCGAAGATGCCCGGACACCCGCCAACGGCGGCAGCGGCGTCAAAACGGGCGACACGGAGAGGAAACGCAAGGTGGAACCGACAGTGCGGGGTTTGCCGGTTCCTGCTCATGCCGCCGGCGCCAGTTACATGTCGCCCCGGATGAAAGCGCGCATGAACGAGTTGGGCCTGCACGCGGCGGACCTGGCGGGCCTGGCCGGCAGCGGGGCCGCCGGACGGGTGACCATTCAGGACTTCGAGAAATTTCTGGCCAATCTGGAAAAGAACAAACTGACCAGCGCCTCGACCATGCGCGTGGCGGTGGCGGATGCGATGCGCCGGAGTTGGACCCGGCCGCTGGCCACAGTGGCGCTGCCCTGTTTGTTTGACTCCATGCTGGCCCATCGAAACGTCAGCCAGCCGAAAGCCGGGCCTGCTCTTTATGCCTTGCGCGCCCTGGCCGTGGCCCTGGCCGAGAACAGCGCCGTCGCCGGACGGCTCATCGGAAATAAAATCGTTCATCCGCCTTCCATTGATCTCGGTTTCGCGGTCGAAGCGGAAGAGGGGGTGCTGGTGCCAGTGCTGCGCCACGCCGACGCCCGCCCGCTGGGCGAATTGGTCGGACGCTACAATGAATTGGTCGAACTGGCCCGGCAGCGGCGGCTGCCCAAGGAGGCGACCGGCGGATCCATTGCCACGGTGACAAATTTTGGCACCTTCGGCCTGACTTGGGCCACTCCCATTCCGCTGCCTGAACAAACCCTGGTGCTCGGTTTGGGCGCGGGCAAGAAGGTGCCGCACTGGGACGAAAAGAAAGAGCAATTCATTCCCGTGACCGAGGCCAACCTGACCCTGAGTTTCGATCATCGGGTGCTGGACGGCGGCGCGGCGGGGCGATTGCTGTCCAGAGTCGCGGCTCTCCTGCAAGAGCCGGAGAAATTATAGGCGGGGCCGGCCATTTTCGTTATTATTTGCCGCCAAGGAACGCGAAAAAGCAAGAAATGGATGTCGCGGTTATCAATTCTGGTCCAGACAGAAAACTTTTTTTCAACCACGGATTGTTGAAGAAATGCTAAATGCTGAAGGCGAAAGGCTCAACCCATCATGAACTCACAATTCATCGCCTGGCATCGGAGGCGCGTCGGGCACCTTGTCCAGCAATGCCTCAAAATCCGCCGGATTGGCGCGGAGCGCGCGGGTCTCCATATCGTCGCGAATTCGCCATGCTTCCACTTGCGCGGACAGAGCAAGGGCGACGATTTGATCCACGCTCACCTTTTCGCGTTCAGCAACCTCGGAGGTCAACCGAGCCAGATAATCAGGCACTTTGGCTTCAATGGTCTTCATATTAACTTTCTTAATTCTCGCAGAAATTCACGCGGTGTCACGACGGAAACTCCGAGCCTGACCGCTGGCTGCAAATGTCGCACGTTGTGGGTAATAATGCAATCCGCCCGGCTTTCCACTGCCAGATGAACCATCATCTCATCGTCAGCATCCTCCAACACCGGCCGCCAGCGTGTACCAAGCCGTCTTCTTTCGCTCCGGGAACACAGCCCATCGAGCAGTCGTTCAATTTCCTCATGGGTGTATGGCAGGAGGGCTTGTTCGCGATGCAATATCTCCTGATATTCAGTGAGCAGCGTATTGCTCAGAAGGAGAGTCCACCGGCCTTGGCTCAACAGGCGGAGAAGTTCGTGCGACGCGCCACTGCGGGAGCGCAGTCCCGCCAGTAGAACGTTGGTGTCCGCCACAGCCCTCATTTCCTCGCCTCCTCCACGGTTTTGATTTTGTCCGGGTCAGGCCGGCTGCGCGCCAAAGAGCCGGCGAAGGCGCGACAAGCCAACGCGTTGACTGCACTTGAGGATTCTTTTGGCATTAATTCGTGCTTCGTCATTCGTCATTCAATGGTTAGTAATCGTAAAGGCCGCTGTCGTGGGTGTAACCGCCGGAGCCGCCGGGGCCTTCTGGCCCGCCCTCCTCGCCGCCCATGAAGTCCCCCAAAACGTCGCCCATGTCGGCTTCAATTTTCTCCGGGTCCTCGCCCGCTTCCAACCGCTTGATGGCGACGTCCAGTTCCTTGGGAAGACTGCCGGCCGGCATGAGGTCTTTCATTTTTTTCATCATGTGCGCCATGTGCTTGGGATTGTTTTCGTCCAGGTGTTCCATGTCGCGTTCCATCTCGGACATGGCCTGCATCATGCGCGGATCGTCCATGTCGGGCATGGGAACCTGGTCCGGCGCGCTCTCGGCCGCAGCGGACGGCTCCTGGACGCCGCGGGGCATGGCGAAGGGACTGATTTGTTTGGTCATCTTGCGGTTGCCACATTTTGGACAGGCGGGCGCATGGTCCGGGCGCGGCCTCTTGGAGAGGAAATTGAAAATCTTCCGGCACTTGGGACAGGCAAATTCGTAAATCGGCATAAGATGTCGCGTCCAATGTCATGGGTAAAATGCAGGCGGATCGCCCGGTCGTCAATGATGATGGGCGCTGTTCGCTTCTATTCGCGGGAGACGTCCGATCCAATAATCGCCGGAGCGCTTCCATTCCAGTGACGGCAGGGCCGGTTGAATGGAGCGCTGGATCGCCAAACGGTCCTCCGGGCGCATCTTTTTGATCCACGGCTCGTAAGCTTCGCAGGCGAAGCCGTTGCGCTCGATGGCACGGTAAATTTTCAAATCTTCCGGCCGCATGAGCGCGGGTTCAAATCCCACCATGTAACGCCAGCCGGCCCGTGGATTTTTATAGAATGTATTGAAGAAAAATCTCATGTCGGCCGCGTAAAAAATCCCGCTTTTCTCCGGCAGCCAGCCCTTGAGTTCCGGATCGCTGCCTTGCACGAATGTTTCGTCGAGGGAGAAAGTATAGCGCCGGCCGAAATCGTCGGTGGCATCCAGAAACAGCGGCAGCAGGATCAGGCCGCAAACGATCAGCCGTTTGGGTGAACCGTCGCGGGCGATGGCGGGCATGGCGTCGTCAAATTGCGCGGCCAGCCAAACGAGAGCCGCCGGCATCCCCCAATCGGCCCAAAACCGGTCGGCGAAGAGACCCAGAATCCAGTTGATGGCGATCATCCAGAAAACCGGCTGGAGGAACAACGGGCGAAGCATCTTATTCTGCGCTTTGAGCCAGAGATAGACCAACGCCAGAAGGGTCAAAGTGGTGAACTCGCCCGTGCTGGGTCGAAGCTCGCCGACCAGCATCCACCCCGGCAGATGTTCCTGGTATATCACGCTGGCCTGAAACACGGCCTCGTAGAGAAAGGAAACCGGTTTGCCCGTCAAAAGGGCGGCGGCCAATGTTCCGGCGGCCCAGCACACTGTCAGCCAAAGGCCTTCCCGCCAGCGTTGCGCCAAAAAAAACGCGGCCAAAAGCACGACCCAGAAATACCACACTCCATGCATCCAAATCGCCAGGGCGAATCCGGCGCATGTCAGGAGGACTTTCCACCACGGGGGATTTCTGGATTCGTTCTTCGACCAGGCAAAGAGAAATGCAATGAGAACACCTTCGCTCACCAGGAAAGGGCGCGCCTGGGTCCATCGCGTCATTAACTCCGGTATCGCAATCATCTGCGCCAGAATGGCGGCCAGCCACGCTTCGGGACGGCGCAGCCAAAGCAAAGGCAGGCAAAAAAGCAGGAGGAGCAGGCTCGTGATCGAAAAACTGATCAAGGCGTCTTCATCCCATCCCAGCGCGCGGTGCAAAGCGCCCAGAAGCCATTCCCATCCCGGACTGTGATCCACGACATATTCGGGGCGCATGACCACGATTTGGGAGTAGGGCTTGCCGGCAAACGGTTTGGCCGCATGACGGCGGGCATCGCCCGGCGGCAAATAGCCGTAGCCGATAATTTTGAGGCAGATGAAAAGGGCGGTCAACAGGACGGCGATCCAGCACGCCAGGGGTATGTAACGTTGCAACGCTGCCGGGCCGTTATTCATCATTCAACGGCGAATAACGCCGCAAGAGCCGCGCCTTGGCAAGTTCTTTCTTCAGCCTTTGATCCAGCGCAGCATTTCCACGATTTTCGGGGGCTGGCCGGTGCGCAAAATGCCGATGCGAAAAATCTTGCCGGCCATCCACAATGCCGCGGCGGTGGAGACGAGCAGCAGGATGGTTGTGCCGATCAAATCCAACAACGGCGGGTCGGCGTTGACCCGGTTCATCATGGTGAAGGGAGTGTAAATCGGAATCCAGGAAAGCACCCGGGCCAGGGTGCCGTTGGGATCCTTGGGGATAAAGGTCATGGTCAGCAGCGGGACCATCATGAGCATTGTAATCATGCCCATGTAACTCTGCGCTTCCTTGATGGTGTTGCACACACTGCCGAGGGCGAGGATCAAGGCCGCATACATCAGGTATCCCAGCAGGAAGTAAATCGAAAACATCGGGATCAAATTCGATGTCTTCAGCGTCAGAAGAAGCTGGCCGGTAATTTCGGAGGCGCCGCCGGATTTCCAGATCAGAACGCCGAACAGGGACGCCATCCAAACGCCCACCATGGTCAGGCCGCTGGCGGCGATGCCGAACAATTTGCCCATCATCAATTCGCCGGGTGTGACCGAGGAGAGCAGCACTTCAATGATGCGGTTGGATTTTTCCTCGATGATGTTGTTGAGCAGCATTTGAGAGATAGTGAAAATCGCCACCCACAGAAGGTAAACAAACCCGCTGGGCGCCCATTGCCGCACGATGTCCGCCCCACTGACCGCTTCCTGGCCGGCTTCCTTTTTGGGGTTGAGGCTGGCAAAAGGCGCGTGGGTTTGCTCGACCTCCCGGATGGCGGCGCTGTCCAGGCCGCGCGCCAGGTATTCCCGGCGTCGGATCTCTCCATTGACGGCCCGCTCAACTTCGTCGCGCAACGTGGTGTCCGCCAGGTTGGCCGACCAGTATTCGATGCCATTGCCATCGGCGGTTTTGCCGGCCGGCCCGGCGTGCGGGCGGACAATGTGCTTTTCGATGTCCCGCGGAATCAGAATGGCGGCATCCAGCTTGACCTCGCGTCCGTTCGCCTCGACATTCTTTTCGCCGCGGAGCCAGGGTTTCAAATCGCGGGCCAGCGAGGCGAGATCGGCATTCGTGTCAATCATTGCGGGCACAGTGGCGGGCTGGAAGGGCCGCTGCGGGGCCTTGAACGCATTTGTGCCCGGTTGCGAGCGGGGTTTGAGTTGTTGCAGACGGGATTCCACGATGGCGGCGAACTTTCCCGATTGATCCACCAGGACATAATGCCGGACGGGCGTGCCTTTGGTTTCCAGCAGGAATGACACGTTCACGGAGAGGAAAATAATCAGCGGAAACATAAACATGCCGATCCAAAACCCCTTGGTTTTGGCGTTCTCGGCGTACTCGCGCCAGGCCACCAGAAATGTGAATCTCATCGGAAAGCGGCCTCCCTTGCTTCCGGCCCCACCAAGCGCATGAAAACTTCATGCAAGGTGGGATCGGATTGGTTGAAACCGCGCAGCCGGATGCCTTTGGCGAAGCACAGTTGCAGGATGGCCTGCGGGTCGGCGTTCTCGCCAATCTGCAATTCCCAATGCGTCAAATCATCCGGGCCGCCAGCGCCGCGGGCGGTTTCGACCGGGTCCACCGAAATCACTCCGCTCAACTGGCGCAGCGGCCCGATGTCGTCGTCCGTTTCAATGCGGACACGGCGGGGCAGGGTCCGTTTGGCCTCGGCAATCGTGCCGTCGAAAATCTTTTTGCCTTTGGCGATGAGGAGAATGCGCTCGCACAAGCGTTCGGCATGTTGCATGACGTGGGTGGAAAAGAGGATGGTGCGCTTGCGCCCGGCCATGTCGCGGATGATTTCCTCCATCACCTGCTGGTTGACAGGGTCCAGCCCGGAAAACGGTTCGTCGAGGATGACGAGTTCCGGGTCGTGGGCGATGGAGGCGAGCATTTGCACTTTTTGACCCATCCCTTTGGAGAGGGCCTCGGTTGGTTTGGCGGCAAAATCCTTCAGGCCGTAGCGTTCCAGCAACTCAAAAGCGCGCTGCCGCGCGGCTTTTCTGGTCAGGCCCTTCAAAGTGGCAAAGTAGGCAATCACCGACCAGGCCTTCATTTTTTTGTAGAGGCCCTTTTCTTCCGGCAGGTAACCGATCCGCTGCCGCACTTCCAGCGCCGAGGGGCGTCCGAGCACGGTGATGACGCCGCGGGTCGGCTGGATGATTTCCAGGATCATGCGCAGGGTGGTGGTCTTGCCCGCGCCGTTCGGCCCGAGAAAACCGCAGATCGAACCCGCGGTTAGCGTGAAGCTGACATCGTCCACCGCCTTGAAGTCGCCGTAAAATTTGGTGACGTTGCGCAATTCGAGCGGCGGCGCGTCTGCCTGGGGATTCGTGTTCATTAACTTCTCATGACTCTGCCTCAAAACGGTAGCCGATGTCGCGAATGGTTTGAATAAACTTCGGATTATGGGGGTCGGCCTCGATTTTGGCCCGCAACGTGGTCACGCAACGATCCACGCTCCGGTCGGTCACCAAAACCTCCCCGCCCCAGACCGCGTCAAGAATACTGTCCCGCGTCAGGGCGCGGCCCGCGCGTTTGACGAAAAATTCCAGCAGCCGGAATTCCTTGGCGGTCAGCGCCACCTCGACGCCCGCGCGATGGAGCTTGTGGGCCGCCCCATCGAGCCGGCAATCGCCAAAGCGGTGTTCGGCGGCTTCTGTTCCCTGCCGGCGCAGGAGCGCCCTGGCCCGCGCCAGCAATTCGCGAATGCCGAACGGCTTGGTCACATAATCGTCCGCTCCCAATTCGAGGCCGCGGACAATATCCTCCTCCTGTCCCTTGGCCGTGAGCATGATGATCGGGAAATCCAATTTGCGCGCCCGGGCCGCGCGGCAAATTTCGTAGCCGTTGACCTTGGGCAGCATCAAATCCAGCAGCAGCAAATCCGGCGGCTCATGCAGCGTGGCGTCCAGCCCTTTCTGGCCGTTGTTGGCCGTGCGGACGAGATAGCCTTGGGCTTCGAAATTGTCCTTCAAGCCGCGCAGCAACGCGGGATCATCCTCGATAATCAGGACCGTGGCGTTGTTCATGACGAAGCCTCCGGCGCGGCGGGAAGGGTGATGATGAACGTGCTGCCGCGGGCGGGTTCGCTTTCGACCCGGATGGCGCCGTGATGGGCGGTCACGATATATTGGACAATGCTCAAGCCCAAACCGCACCCGCCGCCAGTGCGGGCCAGACGCTGGTCCACCTGGTAAAAGCGTTTAAAAATTCGTTTGGTCTCGCGCGGTGACAAGCCAATGCCGTTGTCTTTGACAGCGAACACCACATTCCCATTCTCCGCCCCGGCGGACAAGATGATTTGTTTGTCATCGCCGGAATACTTCCAGGCATTATCCAGCAAGTTCAACAGCACGGTGACCATGGCGTCGGCATCGGCCAGCACCGGCGGCAACCCCGGGGCCGTGTGCAGCGCGAACTGGCAGCCGGCGGCGGCAAACCGTTCCCGCACCGCCACGGCCGCGCTTTCGGCGATGGCCCCGGCCGAAACTTGCGTGAAGTTGAAGGCATGTTTTTTTCGTTCGATGCGCGAGAAGGTCAGGAAATTGTCGATCAGGCGGCTCAGCCGGACATTTTCCGCGGCGATTAATTGCAGGTATTGCCGCGCGGTCTCTTCGTGGAAAGGATTCGATTGCAACAAAGTATCGACCAGCAAGCGCATGGACGAGAGCGGCGTTTTCAATTCGTGCGTCACGTTGGCCAGCAAATCATTCCTCAGTTGGGCCACGGCGGCCTGCCGTCGAATCAAACCCGCCCCCAGCAAGGCGAGGATCACAACGACCGCCATGGTCAGCGCGCCGACCCAGACGTAAGAAGCGATTTGCTCGTTGGCCGCCGCATTGAAAATATCCCCGTCTTTCAGTGTCAGCGCCAGTTGCCAGCCGGGAAAATATTCGCCGGCGGACATGGCCAGAAAATAATTCCCCGGTTCCCTGCCCGGCATGACAAAGGTCAAACTGACCGCCGAAGGCAGAGCCTGGCGCGAAGCCGCCTCGCGCAGGCGGGCCTGCAAAGTCTCCGTTTGGAAGAGCAGCAGGACGCGCCCATGTTCGGAAGCCAATTGCCAGACGCCGGGGGGCGAAGCCGCCTTCAGCCTGGGTTCGCGCGGCGGTTCCGGGCCTGTTTCCAGATACCGCGCCGCCAGGTCTTCCGCGGCCAGCGTGGAAAAGGCCGCTTGTTTGGGAAACAGTTCCGTCAACCGGCGCATCAGAAAACGCCGCTGAGGGGCGGGCATGGCGTTGTCATAATCGTTCAATGCAATTTGCAGCCCTTTGAGCAGGATTGGCGCGTTGGCCGGGGCAAAATCCACGGCCAGTTCAAGCGCCAGCAACTCCGCGCTGGGCATGATGAGGCGTCCCTGCTCATCCGCCGCTCCGGCCAGGCCGCCCTGAGTCATCGAGTCAAGAATCAAGGCAATCGTCTCCCTCTTTTTTCCCGCCTGGCTCAAATCCCTGGCTTCGGCTTGCAGGGCCAGGGCGGCGGGGCTGGCGTTGGCGGCGTGTCCGGGCGCGGGATAATCCACTTTGCCCGCTGGATCGAAGCAGATGACCGAGTCGGCGATTCCGGCGCGAATGGCCGCCGCAAACAAGGCCGGAGCGGGAAGATTGTTCGTCTCCGCGTCACGGACGATTTGCGCCCGCCAGGCATCGAGACGGCTCTGGGCCAGGGCGAGATTTCCGCGATACACTTCCATCAATTCCTGGCGCACCGCCAGCCGCTCGTTGCGCACGGCCTGATTCATAAACCAGATCAGGCAAACCGAAGGAACCAGCACCGCCAGCAGCAACATAAGCGTCAGCCACCGGTTGTTCGGCAGGCTGGTCATTATGGAAATCTGGCGCAGAATCGTTCTCACTGGGTCTGGTACGAATCTATAATCGCGTCCATCTTTGGCTGGAGCGCGTCAAAATCCTTCGCGGAGGTTAGCATTTCAAAATACACCGCGTTGGTTTGGCCGAAGCTCCAAATGCCGTAGCCCACCTTTTTGGTCTTTCCTTGTGTATAATCGGCGATGACGCTGACGGCCGGCTGGCCCGCGATCGTCCGGTCCTTCCAGCCATTGGCGCGAGTTTGGAAGTCTTTGTAAGTTTTGGCCGCTTTCGCGATCTGAAGATAGGCGTAGTCCCGGAGGGACTTCTTTTCCTCCGGCTTCAGGATATCCAGGGTTGAAACGGTCAACGAGCTGTCAGTCGAACCCTCGGGATCGATAATCGTCACCTTCGTCGTGCCCTTTGTATCGGCCTCCTGACGATCGAATGACCATCCTGCCGGCCCCGTCAGCGAAAAACCATTGGTGCCATCCGCATAGGCGGCTTTTTCGCCCGGGGTGCGATGGGTGACTCCGGTCAACTCCGCGTTGGCGCCACCGCTTTCAAACTTGACCAGATACCGGTTGGTGTCGCTGGAATACCAAAAGGTTTGGCCGATGCTCAATTTTATTTTATAGCAATTGTACGTGC
This sequence comes from uncultured Verrucomicrobiae bacterium, assembly GCA_963825315.1. Lineage (GTDB taxonomy): Bacteria > Verrucomicrobiota > Verrucomicrobiia > Limisphaerales > Palsa-1400 > DASRLE01. The sequence goes on from CAWGST010000001.1 coordinate 1,073,858, forward strand.
CAGCCGGAACCTCGACTTTCTCCGGCCCGCTCACTTCCCATTTTATGGGGACAACTTGGGAGCCCAAGCTGGACAAAACGGGCTGGTTGATCACGTAGCCGTCCGCCAGGGGAAGCCGCCGCATCCATTCGACTGCTTCCTCGTTATCAATGACCGGCGCGTCAAAATCGAGCTTCGTGACCTCCTCTTTGCCAGCCGTTTTCAAATCCGCATGGTCTGAATAATAAACCGCATCAACTTCTCCCAGCAGCGTATGTTTCCAGACGCTGTGAATCGGACTGAACGTGTCCGCGTCAACTTCCACATGGCTGACGGATTGCGTGCCTGCGAGGACCGTATGCGAGCTGCAACGCCAGATTCTTTGGCCGTTCGTTGTCTGACCCGAGTTCATCCTGTAATCGACAACGCCAATTTTCAGTCCGCCCGCGAGTTTGACATCCAGCCGCATGTCCTCGCCATCGCTCCATGGCGCCGGTTGCAAGGCATGAGCGCCGGCCAGATATTTGCGGGCCAGGGCAACCATGTCCTTTTGATCCGGATAGTCCTTGACCAGCGTTTCGAAGGCGGTGTTGGCGTCGGTGTAGTTCTTTTGCTTGTAATAGCAAAGCCCCAGGTGATATTGCGCCTGGGCGGCCAGCGCCTGGTCCGTTTTGGCCTGCGCGATGACTTTTTGATAAAGCTGCACGGCGCTGGCAAGGTCGCCTTTGGTTTCCTCGGAATAAATGCCCTGTTCCATGAGGTCCGAAGCAGAATCGGCCCAAGCCGCCGGCGCGGCCGCGAGCAGGGTTGTGGTGGAAAGCAGGAGCAGAATTGTTTTTGCCCTGCAACGTAAGAGAACATGTTTTGTTTTCATGGGCAAAAATCTAACACTTGATTGTTACCGCATTATTACCGGCATATCCTTTCTTTGTCACCTGCCGATTGCCGCACTGGCTGATCAGTTCCGGGGAACTTTCATTTTTGCGCGGAAGTCGGCCAGCCCCGCCTGCGCCTCCGCACGGGACAGATTCCCGGCGATCAAGGCGGCATCGCTCCGGCTCAACAGGCGCTGATAAAAAGCCGCGCCAAATTCGAGCAGCTCGGCGCCGGGCGGTTCCGCCTCCGCGATCGCGAACAACGCGTCTTCCGCCTTGGCGAATTCTCCCGCCCGTTCATGGTGGCGCATCAGCATCGCCTTCGTTTTCGTGGGAAGGGGTGAGTCCCTCAGGCCGGTTAAAAATGCTTCGACCGTGGGCACGAAGGCCGGGCGCTCACCGATGGCCGTGCGGTCCAAAGTGTCGAGCAGCAGATGCAATCCCTTGAGGTAATGCTGCCGGCTCTCTTCGGTCCGGCCCTGGCCGGCCCTGATGTCGCCCGTCGCTTTAAAGAGCATGGCGAGCATGAACGTTTTATTTTCCGCAACATGAGTCGGTCCGCCTTGTATCAACCGGGCGAACAACTCCGTATCGGATATTCGCAACGCCTGGGCGGCGTCCATGCCAATCAGCCGTTGGAACTCCCCGGTGGCTGTGGCGGATGCGTTTTGCCACTCCTCCTTTTTGGTGAAGCCGAGAATCTTCGCCAGGACCGCGGCAAACTGTTCAATCTGCTCTATGATGTAATCGCGGCGAATCATGTTTCTTAATTCATAATTCTTACTTCTTAATTTCCCTTTGTCCCCACGGCTTGCGACAACCGGCTGAAGCCCTGTTCCGCCAGGCGGCTTTGCAGCCCGGCCACAATTTCCCGCACGACGCCCGGCCCTTTGTAAATCAGGCTGGTGTAAATTTGCAGCAACGACGCGCCGGCAGTGATTTTTTCCCAGGCATCGGCCGCGTCAAAAATTCCGCCGACGCCGATGATCGGCAGCGCGCCCCGGGATTGACGGTGGAGGCGCCGGATCACCTCCGTGCTGCGCTGGCGCAACGGGCGTCCGCTCAAACCGCCGGGCTGCTCATAGACACGCCGGAGGGCGTCATCGGTCGCTGGCGGGCGGGTGATGGTGGTGTTGGTGGCGACAATTCCGGCCAGCCGGCGCGGCATGGCCAGTTCCAGAATTTCATCCAGCGCTTCGAACGAGAGATCGGGGGCGACCTTGACGAGAATGGGCGCGGGGACCGGGCCGGTGTTGATTTGCTGAAGCGCGGCGAGGATTTCGTCCAGGGCCGCCTTGTCCTGAAGCTGGCGCAGATGGGGGGTGTTGGGCGAACTGACGTTGACCACAAAAAAATCGGCGAGCGGACGAAGAATGCGAAAGGACTCGGCGTAATCTTCAGCCGCTTTGTCCAGCGGAGTGACCCTGGATTTGCCGAGGTTGATGCCGACCGGATGGCCGGGCCAGAGGCCGCGCTGCTTCCATTCGGCCAATGCGCCGGCCAGGGCGGCGGCGCCGGGATTATTGAAGCCCATGGAATTGACAATGGCCTCGTCTTTAATGGCGCGGAAAAGGCGCGGGGCGGGATTGCCGGATTGCGCCTGCCAGGTGACGCCGCCCAATTCGCTAAAACCAAATCCCAACGCCGACCATGCCGGCACGGCCTGGCCAAACTTGTCCATGCCGGCGGCCAGACCGACCGGGTTCGGAAATTTCAGCCCGAACAATTCGACCGGCAGTTCCGGCGCGCCGTAAAGCGACTGGACCAGGCGATGGAGCAGCGCGCTGCGGCTGACACAGCCCAGGGCGCGCAGAGTCCGATCATGAATTGTCTCGGGATCCTGCGCAAAAAGAACCGGGCGGACAACGCCGTTGTAAAGCCAGCTCACGCGAGAAGTGGTAGCCGGTAACGCCCCGGGGCGAAAGGCAAAACTCAAATCCAATTGAATGAAGCTGAAAGGAAAAGGACTTGCCAGACCCGGGCAAAAAGAATATCAATACAGCGGCGCTGGCGCGTTGGTTGCGGCAAAAAACGACGATGGGCCTGAAATGATTCGCCCTACACCTGGCGATGGGCGGTTGGAACCACCTTTCGAACCTCCGCGGCGCCACGAGAAAACACGAGAGTTTAAAAAATGAGGACCCTTTACACAACGCATTCATGGGGGAAGAGAACGATAATGTGCGATTATGCGGGACTGACGCGTTTGCGATTTATAATGAAGGCCATGCGAAGCGTCCTGTATCCCGTGCTATTGGGGGCTTTCATCCATGGGGCTTCGGTATTGGCTCAAACCAATGTGCCTTCCGGCATGGCGTTGGTGCCCGCCGGTTCGTTCCTGATGGGGGACAGTGTGGATGGCGATAGCAATGCTCCCACGAGCACGGTATATGTGAGCGCGTTTTACATGGACACGAACCTGGTCAGTTACGCCCTCTGGCAGCAGATATATCAATGGGGCGCGACCAACGGCTACAGCTTTGACTCCGCCGGTTCCGGGCTTGGGAGCAATTATCCGGCGCAGACCATTGATTGGTATGACGCGGTGAGGTGGTGCAACGCGCGGTCGCAGATGGCCGGCCTGACGCCGGTGTATTACACGGATACGAACTTGACGCAGATTTATAAGACGGGCGATGTGGCCGCGTGCGCCAACTGGACGGTGAGCGGGTATCGGTTGCCGACGGAGGCGGAGTGGGAGAAGGCGGCGCGGGGCGGATTGCCCCAGCTACGATTTCCGTGGGGCAACACCATCTCCGAAAGCCTGGCCAATTACGATGGCGATCCCTATAATGGCAACTTCGGTTACACCTACGATTTGGGGCCGCCGGCTACAATGCGGCATTCGACGCCGGGAGTTACTTTGCCGGTTACACGAGTCCGGTGGGATATTTTGGACCCAACGGCTTTGGCCTTAATGACATGGCTGGGAATGTGTTTGAGTGGTGCTGGGATTGGTATGGGGCGTATGCGATCGGCCCGCAGACCGATCCTCACGGCGCGGCCTCCGGCACGAACCGCGTACTGCGCGGCGGCAGTTGGATCGTCTTCGCGAACCAATGCCGGACGGCGTTCCGCAATGACTACGCCCCGAACTTTAATAACGATGAGATTGGCTTCCGGGCTGTCCTGCCCCAACCTCCGTCTGCGACAGTTACAGTGAGTGCCTCTCCGGCCAATGGCGGCATGGTCGGCGGTGGCGGGATTTTTGTGGTTGGCAGCACAAATACGGTGACGGCCACGGCCAATCCGGGCTACCAATTCGTCAACTGGACGGAAACCAACGGCAGCGTGGAGAGCGCGTCATCAAACTACACCTTCACGCTCGGCAGCAACAACGAAGCGCTCGTCGCCAACTTCAACCAAACTTACACAATTTCAGTGATCGCATCTCCGACCAATGGCGGGACGGTCAACGGGAATGGGACATTTGTGTCGGGCAGCACAAATACGGTGATGGCCACGGTCAATCCGGGCTACCAATTCGTCAGTTGGACGGAAGAAAACGGCAACATGGCGAGTCCGTCGGCCAGCTACAGTTTCACGCTTGCCAACGACCAGATATTGGTTGCTAATTTCACGGCTATTCCAGTTAACTCCGTTTCAGTGATAGCATTTCCGAGTGGTGGAGGGACGGTCAGCGGGGGAGGGACATTTGTGTCGGGCAGCACAAATACGGTGACGGCCACGGCCAATCCGGGCTACCAATTCGTCAACTGGACGGAAACCAACGGCAGCGCGACCAGCACGTCGGCCAGCTACAGTTTCATGCTCACCAACAATCAGATATTGGTCGCTAATTTCACGGCCACTTCAAATAGCTGCTCGATCACGGTGATCCCATCTCCGGGTGGTTGCGGGACGGTAAACGGGGGCGGGACATTTGCGTCGGGCAGTTCGGTGACGGTGACGGCCACGGCCAATCCGGGCTGCCAATTCGTCAACTGGACGGAAGCCAACGGCAGCGCTGCCAGCACGTCGGCCAGCTACAGTTTCATGCTCACCAGCAACCAGATATTGGTCGCTAATTTCACGGCCATTCCAGTTGACTACATTGCAGTGATCGCATCTCCGAGTGCTGGCGGGACGGTCAACGGAGGCGGGACATTTGCAGCGGCCAGCACAAATACGGTGACGGCCACGGCCAATCCGGGCTACCAATTCGTCAACTGGACGGAAACCAACGGCAGCGTGGCGAGCACATCGGCCAGCTACAGTTTCATGCTCGCCAGCAACCAGATATTGGTCGCTAATTATATCCGCAATCTGGTTGTGCCGGTGAAAGGGACGTATAACGGCCTTTTCTTTAACACCACAAATGGCGTCACCGAACAGACGGCGGGGATGCTCAAGGGGTTGGCCATCAGCAAGAAGGGAACTTACAGCGGAACGCTTTTAATCAACGGCGCAAGCCATGCCCTCAGCGGCAGCTTTGATTCGTTCGGTCAGGCCACCAATAAGATTGCACGCAAGGCCACCCAGGGCGGCCCTCTGACGGTGGCAATGACATTGTCGATTTCGAGCAATTCAGCGCCGCAGGTGACAGGGACGGTTTCTGGAACCACGTATGGGGTCTCGTGGATGGCCACCAATCTGACTGCCGACCTCGCCACCAACACGCTGCCTTCGGCGGAGTACACCGTGCTTTTCCTGCCTGATACCAACAATGCGCCGCCCGCGAATTCACCCGGCGGCGACGGCTATGCGTTGATCACCAATAAAGCGGGCACAGTTACAATCACCGGGGCATTGGCCGATGGCACTGCCCTGAGTCAAACGGTGCCCGTTGCTCAAGACGGCTACGTTCCCATCTACGCCAATCTCTACAGCAGCAAGGGCCTGCTCCTGGGCTGGATTAATCTGGATCTCACCAACACCGCCGGCGTCAGCCTGACTTGGATTCATCCCGGAACAACTTCGGGATTATACAAGAATGGGTTTACCAATGTTCTTCTCACCAATCAAGTTCTTCTGTCCCCGTGGACCAATTCCACGGGGAATTTTGACGATCTGACAAATTTGTTGACGTTCGAAACCATCACTGATACGAACACCGTGATTACCAACATTGCGGTGAACGTCACCGCCGCGGGCAAAATGACGGAGACGGGGACGAAGACAGTAATTGGTTCCATCACCCCCAAGACCGGCCTGTTGACAGTGACCATCGGCAGCGGCGCATCCAAGGAGACTGGCCGTGGCGCGATTTTGCTCAATGCCGCCAATGGCGGCGGTTATTTCCTGACCAAAACCAACGCCGGAGCGGTCATCTTGCAGCCGTAAGCCAGTCTTCGGACATGATGATTTGCCAAAACCCGGCCCAAACACTGCAGTTCAGCAATCAGCACAGTGGTTGAAATCGAATAGGGGTTGCAGACATCCCCCCCGATGGGGCACATCGGCGATTGCGCGCCACAAGCGGATATTTCCTGCCAATTACGACTCGCGCCGCTTCAGGGCCATTTGTTTCCTCCTCCTGAATGGAAATGGCAGGAACTGCCTTCCAAAGCCGAAGAGGTGAGAGATCCCCCGCCTCGCCAGGCGGGCGCTTTTCCAAGTCAAATGAGTTTGGAGGTCAATCCGGCCCAAATCGCGCTGTTTGACCGGATTGAACGGGGGGCCTTTTGAAACTCCCAGAGCCAAAGTATGACAATGATTTGGAACGTAACCTGGCCGGGGCATTTCAGCCCAAAATCATTCACTGGGGGCACGCTGAAATTGAAAGCCCCATTGTCACCGCGATCGCCAGGAAGAATCCCCTCTGCTTGCTCCATCTAATGATTCTTAACATTTCATTTTAGACTTCCCGCGTAAGCGGGTATGCCGCTTTCCTCCCCCAGGAGTGCGTTGTGCAAAGGGTTCTCACATTTTAAATGAAGACTTCCGCCGTCGTCCCGCTGCTGGCGGGACTATGCCGGGACAAGCCGGCAGGACAGGCAACACAGGAACGCGCACCAGGGAAAAAATCAGCCTTTTGGGTCACCGAAACGAAGGCAAAACCTTGCTTCTGAGCAGAGAGAGTGGTTGCATTCCGGCTCATTTGATGGTTACTTAAATGCATGAACGAATGCGTCGTTATCCAGGACCATGAAATCCTCAGCGGCACCCCGGTTTTCGCAGGGACTCGCGTGCCGGTGCGCAACCTGCTTGACTACCTGGAAGGCGGTTACACGCTCGACGAATTTCTCGACGACTTTCCGGGAGTTACCAAAGCCCAAGTGATCGCGTTTCTGGAACAGGCCAGCGCCAAACTCTTTGTGGCGGCTTGAAATGAGGGTCCTTCTCGACGAGTGAGAATCCCAATGGATTTCAGGCCAGGCCTTTGCCGCGCAACGGATTGCGCCCGGTTTCTTCAAAAAGCCCGCTTTTCAGCAAAAATAATTAAATAAATCATTTGACTATTGAATAGTTCGTGCGTAATGTAGTCTAAGAGATGTATGAAGAAAGAAATGATGAACGGGGTTCAGGGGCCGCCGGGGGCCGTGGAATCGAATGCAAAAAATGGCCGCAAAGAAGCGCAAGAAGCGCAAAAGGGGAATTCTTTTCTTGTGCCTCTTGCGCTTTTTCGCGGCCATTCCGTTGGCGCCAATCCCGACCGGTTGGACTCCAGGCCGGCTCGCCGCGCCGACTTGTCCCGCCAAAGCCGCTTCGCGACGGCGGAAGCCGCTGCGGCGAAGGCGGGTCAAACCAGTCAAACCCATGCGCAGGATGTTAAACTTAGTTAACACATGCCAAATTATCTGCAAATGTTTTAATATGAGAGACTTGCAGCCAAACCGGGTCCAACCCGGTCAAAGTCAGTCAAAGTGAATCAAACCGATATGATGTCCCGTTGCAAGGGTGATAAACACAAGGAAAACCCCGTTTTCCTTCTTGTCCGCCACAGCCTTGGCGTCGGCGGATGCGTCTTGGCGTCTTTGTCCTTTGCGTTGTTCTTTCCTGCCGCAAATCGTATATCCTGAAGCCTGTGTCCGATACTTTGGTCATCAATGAAATCTATCTGAGCTTGCAGGGCGAAAGCTCGTTCGCGGGTTGGCCGTGCATTTTTGTGCGTTTGACCGCCTGCAATTTGCGCTGCTCTTATTGCGACACGGCCTACGCCTTCACCGAAGGACGCAAGATGACCCTGCCGGAAATCACGGCCCGGATCAGGGAATTGGCCCGCGGCTTTGCCAAAAGTCCGCTTGCCATGCGCCTGCCCCTGGTCGAACTGACCGGCGGCGAACCGCTGTTGCAGAAAAATTCCCTGCCGTTGATGAGAACCTTGTGCGATGCCGGTTTTACGGTGTTGCTTGAGACCAGCGGCGCGATGGATATTGCGCCGGTGGATGCGCGGGTCCGGCGCATCATGGATTTGAAATGCCCCAGCAGCGGCGAATGCGAGCGGAATCGATGGGAAAATCTGGCCCATCTCAAGGCCGGCGATGAAATCAAATTCGTCATCGGCACCCTTCAGGATTATGAATGGGCCAGGAAAATAATCGCGGCGCGCCATCTGGCGGGAATCTGTCCGATTCTCTTTTCGTGGGTTTCCCCGCTGTTGCCGCAGCAGCAGGATAAATCCCTGCGCAAAGTGCCGGAAGGGCAGACCCCCATCTCCCGGCTCGAATTGGCTGAAAAAATCATGGCCGACGCGCTGCCGGTCCGCTTTCAACTCCAGATGCACAAATTCATCTGGCCGCCGGACCGGAAGGGCGTATGAAGTTTTCCGGCGTGAAAACCAAAACAAAAAAGATTCTCGATCTTCTGCGCGCTTATGAGCCGGCCAACATGCTCTGGATTGCGCCGGACGGTTCGTGGCCGATCGTCTGGGCGCGGGCCAGAGGAACGAGCGTGTGGGACGCGGAGGGCCGGAAATATATAGACTTGACAGCGGCGTTTGGCGTGGCCGCGGCGGGGCATGGCCGGGAGCGCGTCGTCGCGGCCGGGAAACGGCAGATGGGAAGACTGCTGCACGCCATGGGCGACGTTCACCCGCACCCTTTGAAAGCGCGGTTGGCCCGGGAATTGAGCCGCATTACTTTCGAGCGCTGGACTTCTGGCGCGATGGCGGCCAAGACGATCTTTGCCAATTCCGGTTTCGAAGCCGTCGAGACCGCGCTCAAGACCGCCCTGCTGGCCACGGGCAAACGGCGGATTCTGGCCTTCACCGGCGCGTATCACGGCCTCGGTTACGGCGCGCTCAACGCCACCCATCGCGCTTATTTCCGCGACCCGTTTCGTTCACAACTGGGGCGATTCGGCCGCTTCGTGCCGTTCCCGAGGGAAGCGGACGATCTGGCCCGCACAAAAGAGCGATTGGTCCAGCTTTTGCGGGGCAAACAATTCGGCGCGATTTTGGCCGAGCCGATTCAGGCGCGCGGGGGCGTCAATGTTCCGCCGGCGGGTTTCCTGCCGCTGTTGCGGAACCTCTGCGACCGTTACGGCGCTCTGCTGATTCTGGACGAGATTTACACCGGCTTTGGCCGGACGGGAACGTGGTTCGCCTGCGAGCACAGCCGGACCACGCCGGATTTGATTTGTCTGGGCAAGGCTTTGACGGGCGGTTTTCCGCTTTCGGCGTGCGTCGGGCGGGCGGAATTAATGGACGCCGCCTGGCCGCCTTCCACGGGCGAGGCCATCCACACCAGCACCTTTCAAGGCCATCCGGTCGGATGCGCCATGGCCCTGGCCCAGATCAAGGAAATCGAAATTCATTCTTTGCCCGAACGGAGCGCCGCTCTGGGCGCGTATCTGATGCAACAGTTGCGGGCGGAAATTTCCGTGCCGGGGCATTCCATCGAAATCCGCGGCCGCGGTTTGATGGCGGGCCTGGAAATCAGGAAAGCCGGCGGCGGCCCGGCCACGGCGCTCGTTTTGGCAACAGTCAGGCAGATGTTGCGGCGCGGTTTTATTCTCCTGCCGGAAGGCGAATTCGGGAACGTGATCAGTTTCACCCCGCCGTTGATTATCACCAAGGCCCAGCTCGCGGCGGCGGTGGCGGCTTTGCAGCGGGCGTTGTCCCATGCGTCCGCCAAAATGAAATGAACTTGGAAAAAGCAGTTTAACCACGGATGAACACAGATAAACACGGATTAGGAAGAACTTGCGAGGATAGGCGCTTTCACCAAAGAGATGATGCCCTCCAATGGTGTTTCTATCCGTGTTCATCTGTGTCCATCCGTGGTTTGCCTTCCCTCAACCGCCATTTGTAGGATGAAACTTTCCGAGATCAAACAAATCCTGTCCGAGCGCGAGTGGAAGCTGACCAAGTCGCTCGGCCAGAATTTTCTGCACGATCAGAACCAGCTCCGGCGGATTGTGGCCGCGGCCGAACTGGGTCCGGCGGACAAGGTCCTGGAAATCGGGCCGGGGCTTGGCCCGTTGACGGAATTGCTGGCCGCGCGGGCGGGTGAAGTCCTGGCCATAGAAAAGGACCGGCGGCTCTTTGATTTTCTGCGGGAGAAATTCAGCGGCGCGCCGCACGTCAAACTCCTCCACGACGACGCGCTGCGTTACGTGAAGAGGAACCAGCGATTGGGCGGATTGGAAATTGGCCGCCAATTTGCCTTATTCGGTTGCCTCGCCCATTCTGGTCGAGTTGGCGGAGAGCGAACATCCGCCCGAACGGATGGTGGCCACGCTGCAACTGGAAGTGGCGCGCCGGATTAAGGCCGGCCCCGGCTGCAAACAATATGGGATTCTCGGCCTGTTGCTGCGCCTGCGCTACGAAACGCGCGGTTCGTTTAAAATACCGGCCTCATGTTTTTTCCCCGCGCCCGGAGTGGATTCGGCCTGCATCGTTTTGGCGCGGAGAGCCGGGCCGATCCTGCCGCCCGCCCTCCAGCGGGTGTTCACCAAAATCGTCAAGCGCGGTTTCTCGCAGAGGCGCAAAATGATGCTGAAATTCTTGAAACAGGACTGGCCGCCGGAGCGGTTGCACGCCGCCTTCGGGCAACTGCAACTCCCGCCGCACGTTCGCGCCGAGGAACTGGGCCTGGAACAATTCGTGCGACTGGCGGAATTGCTGGCAACATGAGCGAAGAAATATTTGACATCGTTAACGAACGGGATGAAGTCATCGGCCGGCTGCCGCGCCGCGTGGTCCACCGCGACGGCCACAAACATCGCGCCGTGCATGTGCTGGTCTTCGGCTCGGACGGCCGCATTTTCCTGCAAAAGCGATCCATGACCAAGGACACCTTTCCCGGCGCGCTGGGATTCCTCGGCCTCCGGCCATCTGGACAGCGGCGAGGATTACGACGCCTGCGCCGTGCGGGAATTGGGGGAGGAATTGGGCTTGACGGTGGCAGCGCCGCCGCGCCGGCTTTTCAAAATCGCGGCCTGCGCCGAGACCGGGCAGGAATTTGTCTGGGTGTATCAATTGGAATCAGACGGGCCGTTTGCGCTGCATCCGGAGGAAATCGAGCGCGGGGAATGGTTTGGGCGCGGCCAGGTGACGGATTGGGTGGAGAAGAGGCCGCAAGATTTTGCCGCCGGCTTTGCCATGATTTGGAAGAACTTGACGGCGGGCGGCGCATTCCTTAATTTACCCAACTCGCGGCCGGGCCAATCCCACGACACAGGGCGAAAATAATGGCGCTTTTGGCGCCCGGCTCGGTTCGCCCATTTGAATTGAAAGGCTGTTTGTGAATGTATCGGTGGAAATTTTGGGTCCGTGCAAAAGGTTGATGCGCGTGGAAATCGAAGCGGCGAAGGTTGATGAAACCTTCGCGGAAACGACGCGCAAATTTCAGCGCGAGGCCCGGTTGCCCGGCTTCCGTCCCGGCAAGGCGCCCAAGGACATGGTGGCCAAACGCTACGAAACGGAGATACAGGACGAAGCCAGGCGCAAATTCATTTCCGATTCCTATCGCCAGGCCGTTGCCGATCAGAAACTCGACGTGGTCGGCCCGCCGGACATCGGGGAGATCGAATTTGCCCCGGGGCCAGAAATGCCAGTTCACCGCCACGCTGGAAATCGCGCCCGAATTCCAGTTGCCCGAATACAAAGGGCTGCCCGCCCGCCGTGAAACCGCGCTCGGTCACGCCCGAGGACATCGAACGGGCGCTGCGCCTGTTGGGCGAACGCCAGACACAATTTCAAACCGTCGCGCGCGAATTGAAGGAGGGCGACGTCGCTGTTGTCAACTATACCGGATCCTGCGACGGCAAACCGATCACGGAAACGGCCCCGACCGCCCGGGGCCTGGCCGAAAAGAAGGCCTTCTGGATCAATGTTGACAAGACCTCCTTTATTCCGGGATTCGGCGATCAATTGACCGGCATGAAAGCGGGCGACAAGCGGACCATCACGGTTGATTTTCCGGCGGATTTCGTCACCCCGCAACTGGCCGGGAAAAAGGGCGTTTATGAAGTGGATTTGGTCGAGGCCAAGGAGAAGGTCGCGCCGGAACTGAACGAGGCCTTTGCCAAATCCTACGGGGCGGAAAGCATGGAAAAATTGCGCGAGGGCGTCCGGGCCGATTTGCAGAACGAATGGAACCTGAAGCAGAGCCGCAGCATCCGCAACCAGGTCGTGCAAAACCTCCTGGCCAGAATCCAGTGCGATCTGCCCGAGTCCCTGCTCGAACAGGAGACGCGGGAAATTGTTTATTCGATTGTCAACGAGAATCAGCAGCGCGGCGTCTCCAAGGAGTCGCTCGACGCGCAAAAGGACCAGATTTACGCCACGGCCAGCGGCACGGCCCGGGAACGAATCAAGGCCTCCTTCGCCTTCCAGCGCGTGGCGGAAAAGGAAGGGGTGCGCGTGGAGCAGGTGGAAATCGCCCGGCGGCTGCAGGACATGGCGGCGCAATACAAAATGCCGGTGGACAAACTGGTCAAGGAACTGGAAAAGCGGGGAGGGCTGGCGGGCGTTTACAGCCAGCTTTTGAATGAGAAAGTGGTTGATCTCCTCGTGCAATACGCCCGGCTGGAAGATGTCACGATCGCGCCCGCGCCCGCGCCGTAAAGCCGCACATCCTCCTTCGCTGAAACTAATTGCGTTTTGCGGTGACTTGAAGGAGGAGCTTGTTCAATTCCTCGATGTGCGCCGGTTTGCCGAGCACGGCGTCCACTTCGGGGACTGTTTCCCCGTCCGCTTTCATCATTGCGCCCCACCCGGTCAACATGATGATTGGTGTTTGGGGCGAATCCGTCCTGAGGGCGCGGGCCACGTGGCGCCCGTCCATTTCCGGCATGCCAAAATCAGTGATGACGACTTCATAAGGCTCGTTTCCCCGCAGGTTGGTGCGGAAAATTTCCAATCCTTCCCTGCCGCTTGCGGCGACAGTCACCTTGTGGTGGTGCAATTCAAGGACATCATGCAGGAGTTGCCTCAGCATCGGTTCGTCCTCGATGTAGAGGACGCGCAATGAGCGGCCGGGCGCAGTGGCCTTGGCAGGCGGCGGGGCCGGTTTCGTCTCCCGTTTCGGTTCGATGGGCCGGTTGATTTTCGCTTTGCCGGATGGATCCGGGTCCAATTCACAGCGGTAGCATTCGCGCATCCTTGCCACAACCTGAGCCACATTCTCCGCAGCCAGGTTGATCTTCTGCAGGTGCTGCCGCGGCCCCTCCGCCAAATCCGGCAGCGTGCTGAGCAGCAGTTCCGAGTAGCCGGTGATGGGGCAGAGCGCGTTATTGACGTCGTGGGCAATGCCGATGGCCATCTGGCCGATCGCCTGGAGACGCTCCTTCTGCACCATGTTATCCCGAACCTCCTCCAAAACGAGCACGATCATGCTGACGGCGATGAAGAGTTGCAGCACGGCGCTGACAAAAAAACCGGCGCTGTAGAGGTTCCCATATTGCTGGGAAAGCGGATAGGTCCCGAGGTAAAGGCCCCACAACAGAAAGCCCAGTGCCAACATCCCCGCGCCCACGAACGCCTTCCGCCTCCGCAACCGAAAAAAGCAAATCCCGGCGAACAGGCTGCTCGAGCCCAGCAGAATGAACACCGGCATTTGGATTTGCAGCTTATCGGTGATCACTTGCGGACTGACTATGGTCCAGACCAACAGGAACAACATGAACATGCCGAACAGTGTCTGCCGCACTGGCAGGCCGAGAAAACGCAGGCTGCCCCACAAAAGGAAGATCGCCGAAAGCGACACGCAGCACTGTTTTAGCATAAAGACGGCGCTTCCCAGCGACCCGTTTCCCAGGCTGAGGCTTGCCGTCAGCCACAGGGCATAAAACATCCAGCCTGCTGTCCAAATGGCGAAGTAATCCCGCTTGGTGTAACGGTTGAGGTAGTAGAAGAGTCCCACCAGCACCCAAACCGTCAGCAGGGAAATGAGCAATGTCGCCCGCAGATACTCCTGGGGAAATACCAAATCCAAGTGATCGAATTTCATCATCGCCTTATTCGCATCGGCAGAAACCGGCTGAACTTTAGCGGTTGCGCGGGCGGGATTTTCCCTTAAAATAACGATGGCGATGACTTCCGACGCTTTTTCAGGGCAGGGGACGACGTTGCAACGCCGGCTCAACGAGACGCTGATCGAAGGCATAAATCTGCGGCTGGCGATGACCGGATGTCCCACCTTTGGCAATGGCGCCATGAGCCGGTTACCCAGCCTGGCCGCGCCCATGTTTTCCCGTCAGCAGGAAACCATGCGACTGCTGGCCGATTATCTCTGCCCGGCGGATTGGCGCATTGACCGTTTTCTGCGCGATTATCTCTACGACACCGGCCTGGCCGTAAAATGGCCGGCGCGCACCTTTGTTTTGGACAGTCCCGGGACTGGCGCGCGAGTTGTCCCTGCCGCCGGACCGCGATGAGTTCCTTTCCGACCTTGTCCGCTCTTATCGTCTGCGGCAGGGCGTGTTGCATAATCCCGTCAACGACCGCCGCACGACCCAGGGCGTTTTTCATGCTGGCCGAAGGCGGATTGCCGATACCGGATGACAAGATCGCCGTGCCCAAAATGGTTTTTGCCCGGTTGCTGGACCTGGCCTTGCAACCGCCGCCGGAGTTGTTGCGCCTGCCTTTTACCTCCAGCCAGGCCGCGCAGGCGGAATGTTTCGTTTCGCTCTTGCTCAGGCCGGTGGTTTGTCCGGCCGTCCCGCGTTTCATTGATGAGAAATCAATGGAAATCCGCTTCTTCGCCCCGGGCAGCCTGGTGTGCAATCTTGATTTTATCGAAGCGATTTTTGGCAATGCCGGTGATCCGTTCCTGCCGGAGAACGACGCCGGTTTGGACGCGCAACATTGGACCGGGCACAGCGGCTGCGTCATCCTGGCGCCGCACTTGGTCAAGCTCACCAAGAAAAGCCTCGGCCTGCCCCACTGGGACAAGGCCACCGCGCGCCAGCGCCGCGATGGGATGTGCTGGAAAGGGGAGCAGGAACCTTACAACAACGGCGCGGCTTTTAAAGTCACGGCGCGCGATGAGCGGGGCGTGATCCTGACGGTCATCGCCGACAATTACTTCGGCTATTGCAAGAAAGAGGTCAAGACGCAGATCAGCTACGCGGCCAATCTCTACGGCCTCTGCGAGGAGGAACACGCCGGGGGCGCGCTGGTTTATCCAAGCTACGATTTGGGCGAGGAGTTTTATTCGGACAAGCATGTGCGCTATCGCGGCCATTCCTTCGAGGAAGTCCTCCAACTGGCCGGCGCGGCCATGGAGTTGCAACCGGAAGGCCATGCCATTGACAAACAACACCCCGACATCATTTACGTCCCGCGCGATGTTCACTTTGATTTGCAGCAACAAACCGTGAGCTGGCCCTCCGCCGGGGGCCGACAGACGCTCAAGTTGCTGGCCGACAAAATTTACGTGCGGCCTTCCGGCTACAAGGTGCGCATGGAGCCGCCCTCCGCCAACCGCGCCTGGCGGCTGATCGGCACGGTGGCCGAAGGCACCCTCTGCCACAAGCCCTGCACCGTTTCCGGCGGCGGCAAATCCGAGATTTCCAAGTCCATCAGCGACGCCATTATCCACGGGCCGGTCTTCACGGCGGATTTTAAAAAGGACTTCGACCAGGTGGCGGCCCTCCTCCACCGGGATTACTCGGATCGTTTCAAGGACCCCTCGAAAACGGGTTCGGACAAGCGCCCCATCCTCAGTCCGGAGCGCTCGCTCGGCTCGGTCATCAAATTATTCACCCCGTCGGACCGCGATTACTCGGACGAATTCAACCAATGGCTCCACTCCATTCCGCAACACATCCTCGAACTGGTTTTTGTCGTGAAACGGTTTTACAAACCGGACTGGGGCGACAAGTGGCGGGAAAATTTCAGCGTGGACATCATCAATGGCACGCCCGGCAATGAATTGAAATGCCATAACCGCAAGCTGATCTCCAATTTTCTCCGCGTCGGTTATGACGCCGACGGTTCCTGGCGGGTGTTTGGGTTGCGCAAAGATTATCACCCGGCCGCCAAGGTGCAAATGGAGGACGATATTACGGCGTCGGTCGTTGTTCCGGCCGAAAGGCTGCAGCATTTGAACCCGGATTACTCCAATCCTTCGCTCAAGTTTGTCCATAATTGCGAGGCCCGGCTCTTCCAGCGGCCCGATGAGGCCATTCATCGCGGCTACGACAAGCAGACGGAACGGGACTTGTCGGAGCCGGGTAATTTCCTCTCCAATTTCGAGCCGTTGCGGCAGGCGGATGCGCGGGCGCTGGCCGAGGATGCCATCGGTTTTGTCAAATATACCGAGCCGATGCAGCAGGCTGATCCTGGAAGCGGCCAAAAACGGCGGGGCGGATTATTTCGCGTCGTCCTGCCACCCGAGACTCGTCAATGGCCAGCCCTCCAAAAACCCGCGCTACCTGCAAAAGCGGCCGGATTTGGCCAACCCGCGCGAGACCTACCTGGCCGAAATGGCCGCCCGCCTGCAACGGCGCCTTCCCCTCGATGCCCCCATTTATACGCCGGTCAACGCCGTCATGCCCGGCCGCCGCAATAATCCGCCTGACCCGGCTTCGCATATCCGGTCGCTGGCCGTTTTCAATCCCATCCATTACCTGGAACTGCCCGAGCTGTTCATGGAATTGATCTCCAGCATGACCGGCAAATCGCCCTCCACCACCGGGGCCGGTTCGGAAGGGGCCTTGACCAAAGGCCCGTTCAACGCCCTGCCGCCCATCATTGATTTGAACGCCGCGCTGGTCTCCTACGCGCTGACCGGCTACGACGTCTTCATTTCCGCGGCCGGACATATCGGGCCGAAGGTGCGGGTGGATCACGACATCAGCCTCCTCATTCCCGAAGTCTGGTGCCGCATGGCCCCGGCCGAACGGCAGCCGGCCTTTCTGATCGAAAACGGCTATTTTGAAAAATGCCAGGACTTTGTCTTTGACAACAAGAAAATTTTGTCCAGCCGGCTGGGCTGGCGCATGACCGCCAGTTTCGTCCGGACCTTTTTCGGGCGCGTCTTCAATTATCCCCACGCCGTCTTCACCGACGAAATCCTGCGGCCCGAGAAACAGGACATGGCGGTGTTCGCGGACGGGATGGACAACATTGTCAACACGCACAAGGAGGCAGCGGCCCGGTATTTTGCGGATGGCAGCGTGGCCTGGGCCTGCCCGCCGCTGCAAGCATTGCTGCACATCATGGCCCACGGCCAGCACGAGGGCCGCGACGCGAACCATCCTGAATTCCGCGCCCTGTTCACGCGCGAAAACGTCCTGGCGAGCGATTGGTATGCCGCGCGTCTCGCCGCCAAACAGGAGCACGACATCTGCTTGTGGCGCGGCCACGCCAATTACCTGCAAAATTTCCTCAGGAAAAAGAATTACGCCGAAGAAGCCAAACGCCTCGGCATCCCGGCCAAACTGGAAGCCGCATGGGAGACATATCACAAGGTAAAGTCGCCCGCGTACCTGGCGGAATTGAAAGGCACCATCGGCCTGCAACCCCTCTCCGCCCTGAAAACGTCGAATTGACCGGCTGGCGGAATGGCGTAGGCTGTCCTCCAATGAAAACGGCAAAGAGACGGGCGGCGGCATGACCAAACACCTGTTAAGCAGAACCAAATGTTATCTGGCCGGGAACATCGAAAACAGCAACGCGCCAAGTCAATGGCGGGACGTGGTCAAGACCGAGTTAAAGGATACCGGCATCATCTTTTTTGATCCTCTCAAAAAACCCTTTCTGGATTCGGTCAACGAAGACAAGGAACACATTGCCAGGCTGGTCAAATTGCGCGCGGAAGGCGGCTACAAGGAATTGGCCAGGGTCATGCGAAAAATCCGCGTGGAAGACCTGAGCCTGGTGGACCGCGCCGATTTTCTGATTGCGTCCATCTCCGCCAAAACAGCCTCGTGGGGCACGGCGGAGGAAGTCTTCTGGGCCAATCGCATGAAGAAACCGATTTTTTTGGTGGTGGCGGAAGGCCGCCGCGCCTGCCCGTTCTGGATTTTTGGGACATTGCCCGACGACCAAATATACGACAACCTGGAAGACGCGGTGGCCGACATCAAAAAACTGGATTCCGGGGAAAAGACCATGGACCTGTCGCGCTGGAAGATTTTCCGGGAAGAATACCGCTGAAAAATGTCGAATGACGAAATCCTGATGACCAAGGTTGATTTCGCGGCTCATCGTTTTCTTTGCGCCAGCCGGCGCTGAAATTCCGCCATGATAAGCCGGTTGGTTTGCTCCGGCGTCTGGCCCGAAGTGTCAATAAAAACCGCGCCCAGCCCGACCATGAGCGGCGCCGCCGCGCGCTGGCTGTCACGCTCATCGCGGGCGGCGAGGTTGTCCTGCACTCCCTCCGCCTGGCGGCGGCGCCTCCGCTCGGAAAGCGAGGCGTCGAGATAAAACTTAAAGTCCGTTTCCGGGAAGACGTTGCTGCCGATGTCGCGTCCTTCCATGACCAGATTGCCAAAGCGAACGCACTCGCGCTGTTTCTTTTTCATCCACTCGCGGACCTTGGGGACGGCGGCGACGTGGGAAGCGGCGAGGGTGATTTCCGGCGTGCGGATTTCCTTTTCCGGAAAATAGCCGCCGACCAGGAAGCGGACCCGGCGCGCCGGCCCCTCCTCGCACACCAGGGTTGTTTTCCAGCGGCGGCAGGCGCGCGCCACGGCTGCGGGGTCGTTGACATCCACGCGGCTTTTAACGCAATACCAAGCCAGGGCGCGATACATGGCGCCGGTGTCCACATAGGCGTAATGGAGCGTTTTGGCCGCCAGGCGCGCGGCGGTGCTTTTGCCGCTGGCGCTGGTGCCGTCAATGGCGATGACGATGGGCTGGTTCTTCATGTGGAAGCTCCCGCTGACGGCGGTTTGGGGCGGGCGACATGGGTTACTTTGCCCAGAATGGACAGCATCAACACACCGCCGATCAGGCCGAAGGGCACCATGAAATAAAAGTAATAGTTCATGCTTTTGTCGAGCAGTTTGCCGAGGAAATGGCCGGCGAGGCTGGCCCCGAAATATTGAAAGGAATCAATCACTCCGAAGACAAAGCCCGCGAAGCGCCTTCCGCCAATATCCATCGGCGCGGCCGCGCCCAGAATGGAATGGGTGGAATTGACCGTAAAGGAAATGAGCAGGAAAAATAGAATGACCCCGTCGGCGGTGTGAAATTGCGCCGCCAGCAAAATGATGGCCGTTTGCAGAAAATACAAAATCGCGGCCACCGGCGCGCGGCGGCCTTTGAACACGATGTCGGAAACATATCCGGACACCAATGAACCCGTTGAGCCAACGATCGGGATCAAGTACCCCAAGGCTTTGAAACGAGAGGATTGGATATCCAATTGGAACAAGTCTTTGAGATAGATCGGCCACCAATAGTCCACTGATGACCGCACCGCTCCCGTGCAGGCATAGGCGCAAGCGGTGATCCATACGACTGGATTGGTGACGGTGGCGCGGACAACCTGGCGGAAAGTCGCCCGAACTCCATCTGTGTCATGCCCCGTATCGTCGGCGATGACCCCCACCCAGCCGGCTTCTTCCGGGGTTTCCTTCACAGTCAGGGCCATGCCGATGGCGACGACCGCGCAAATGATGGACGGCGCCCAAAACAACCAACGCCAATGCAACGGGGGAATACTCATCAAGCCGAAAATCGTAAACCCAGCCAGCAGAGCGGGTCCCAGGCTGTTAATCCCGAGGCGGCCGAGATTAATCATAAAACCGAAAATGCCGGAGAAACGTCCGCGCTCCCGGTGAGCGAACCATGCCGCATTCATCTTTACCATGCCGGGCGCGCCAAAGGCCTGGAGGTAGCCATCAACCCCGCGAATGGCAATGAATAATCCCAACAAACTCATAAAGGAGGCCACACCGAAGAGGAAATTCATCGTCACTGTTCCAGCCGCTCCAATCAGCATCGCCCGTTTGCCGCCAATTCGGTCTGTGATCAGCCCGTTGATGATCATGCCAAAGCCATAGGCCAGCGTGGTTGCTGAGATAATATCCCCGATCTGTCCCAGCGAAAACCCATATTGATTCCTGATGGCGTCGCTGGCCAGCGGCAGGTTGTAGCGGCACATGTAGAACGAGGTGTATAACAGCCCGATGAAACCCCAGTTCAATCCGCGCCGCGCGCGAAACCCCTTTGGATGTTTTATGGACTCGGTGGACACGGCGGCGGGTTACAAGCTGTTCAGGACATCGGCGATGCGCCGTTGCCGCCCGGCATCAACAAGTGGTTTTAAAGTTTGTTCCACGCCCGGAGAATAACGGCTGCCCCCGCAAAAGCAAATCCATCCGCGAAATCCCAGGCGCCCGCTGCCCTGGCGGTCAAGCCGTCAGTTTCCCGACGGGTAGGAAACGGGCAGCACGGCGTGACCTGTGCCGAACAAGGAAAGCTGCGGTTGAGACTCGGCGGTTGGGTTGGTGTTGCCCAACCAATTGGCGACGTGCAATGGAGGTGTCGCCGGCTTGAATTGGCTGGCCAATGCGCCCGCCGGGACGGGACCTCTCAATCTTGCGGCGGGCGATGAATCGGCGGCCTGCGCCATCTCCTGTTTGACCATATAAACCGCGCTCAAACCGAGCGCGCCGCACACCGTCAATCCAAACGCGTACGCCAGACAGGGACGCAAAGAGAAGTTCGCGGAGAGCCTGTCCCACAAGTTCAATTGCCCTTCCCCGCGCTCGATGCGCGTCCTGATCCTGCTGGATAATTGATTCAGGTATTCGGGCGGCGGCTGCTCATGCCGCTTCAACGCCATTAATTTGCGCAATGTCTCAAATTCTTCCGGATCAGAGTTCATATTGCGTTTATTTTAAATAATCCAACAAATACCCCTGCAATTGCTGCCGCGCGTAAAAGAGGCGCGACCGCACGGTGCCGATGTTGCAATCCATGATCTCGCCGATCTCCTCGTGGGAGAGGCCCTGAATGTCGTGCAACGTCACAACCATTCTATGGTGTTCTGACAGTTTCAGCATGGCGGCGTTCAATTTGTCCTGCAACTCCGCCAGGTTTAAATCGCGCCGCGGCGTCTTCTCCGAAACCAAAGCCACCAGGTCGGGGTCGTTTTCCGCGTTGAGGTCCACGTCGTTCAGGCTCATGTGCGCGCGGTTTTTGCGCTGCTTCAGGAAATTGATCGTCTTGTTCACCGCGATGCGATAAACCCAGGTGTAAAAGCTCGAGTCGCCCTTGAAGGTTTTCAGGGCGCGATAGGCCTTGATAAAAGTTTCCTGGACCAAATCATTGGCATCCTCGTGGTTGGAGGTCATGTGGTACACGGTGGCGTAAATGCGTTCCTGGTAGCGGCGCACCAGTTCGTCATAAGCGCGGACATCCTCGCGCTGGGCGTTTCGCACCAGGGTCAGGTCGCTGATTTTCCCGCTCTCCGCGCCCTCGGCCTCTTCCGGAATGACGGCCGGCAGGCGAACCATGGGTTTTTCCAGTTGTGCTTTCGTAAAATGCTCCTCTCCATCGCAAGATCTCTAATAAGCAACCCCCAAAGCCTCGGTTTGTTCCGCCAAAAATTCAGTCAATCCCATCAAACCGGCGCGGCCTTCTGACGACGGCAAGGTCGTCAGGGCCTGCCGGGCGGCGTCCAAATAGTGCTGGATGACGACGCGGGACTCGGCGAAAGCGTCGTATTTTTCGATCAACTCGATCACTTCGGGCAGGAAAGCCGGCTCCCAATTCTCCAGCCATTGTCGCAACTGGTTTTGGTCCTGGGGCGTGGAGCGTTCGCGCACAATCAGCATCGGGAGCGTCATTTTGCCTTTGGCCAGATCGGCTCCCAGGCTTTTGCCAGCGAGGGATTCGGAGCCTAAAACATCCAGACAATCGTCATACAATTGGTAAGCCGTGCCCAAGGCCATGCCGTATTGGCGCAAGGACTCCCGGCGCGCCGCGGTCGCCCGGCTTAAACAAGCGCCCAAATCGCAGGAAAGCGCGAAGAGTTCCCCCGTTTTCATCGCCACCATTTTAAAGTAATGGCTGCGGGCGACGTTGAAATCCCGCCGGCTGCAGGTTTGGAGGATTTCGCCCGCGCAGACGGTATTAGTGGCGGCGGCCACCGCCCGGCAAATCTCAGGGGTGGGAAAACTGGCGGCCAGTTTCAAGGCGTGGGCAAAAAGGCAGTCGCCCAAAAGAACCGAAACTTCATTGCCCCAATGGGCCGCCAGGGTCAGCCGGCCGCGCCGCAATTGCGCTTCATCCAGAACGTCGTCATGCACCAGCGTCGCCAAATGGACCATTTCGATGATGACAGCCACGGTCAAATGGGAATCGTTGACTTCGCCCAGCGCCTCGCCGCTCAGGGAAACGAGCATCGGCCGCAACTGTTTGCCTTGCGCAGTCAGGGCATATTGCGCAAAGACAGCTATTTGCGGATCAAACTCCTCCGTTTGCGCGGCCAGGCGCAAGGCAACTTTTTGCCGGAAAGGTTCCACCGCGTCCGCGATCTGCTTCCACCCCAGCGAAAACTGCGGCGGCGATGCGCTGACCGGAGCGGCGACCGTACTGGAATCAACACCCAACATGTGGTAAATCTAAGTTTCCCGGCTATGCAAGTCAAACTTGGAAAGCGCCGGTGTCGCCCGGGGCACGGCTGGCTCATGAACCCTCCAAAGCTGTGGATTTCTTCGAGTTGACGAGGGCGAAGGCACGGCGCTGATGGTCCAAGCCCATTTCTTCGTGGAAATCGGGCAAGGTGGCCTTGGCCCGTCTGGAGTTTTGCGCGCGCCAGTGCATGAACAGGCTCACGCTGATGCGGCGGAACATACTCAAAACCCAGGCGGCGTTGCGATGGCGTACCCGGCTGCGATCCTCGTCGGCGCTCACGTCCAAGCGCTGGTGCAATCCGGCTTCGATGCCCCAATAATTGCGTTGCTCGTCGAGCCACTGGCGGGCGGGCAAGCGTTCCGGCTCGCGGCTGGTCAGCAGATACTGGGTGTCGGGCTTATCGCCCAAGCCCTGTCGCAGAACGATCGCGCTTTGGGCTGCTCCCGGGAAGCAGGCTTGCTCCGGGTTAATGACCGATGCGCAAAGGGTGCGGATTTCTTTGCGGCCCCGATTCTTCTGTGGCCCCGTGTGTGCCCAAGGCGGCGGCAACGGCTCTGGAGGGGGAAAAAAGCTGCTCCGGTTTGGGCAGCCGTTGGGCCAGGGTCTGGCGCAGTTCTTTTTGGTTGGCTTTGACCGTCAATAAATAATCGGCCCCGGCTTCCTGCACGATTTGCCGCGCCGTCTCCTGCTGGGTATGTAAGGCGTCAATGCCGATCAGAGACCCCGCCACCTCCACCCGCTCCAGCAACTGACGCACGGCGGGGATTTCATTGGACTTGGTCTCAACCAACTGGCTGCCGCGATAATATTGACTGGCCGGGTGAGTGAGCGTAACCACTTGTGCGCCTTGCGCGTGACGCAGCTCCTTGCCATCAGCGGCCAGCGACTGCCCCGGCGGTGCCGGGCCTCGCACCTGGGCCTGCCAGTCCAGCAACGCCGCTTCCACCCGGAGCGGATCAACCGCCTGCAACACCCGCCCGAAAGTGGCTTTGCTGGGAGAAGGATAGCGACCGGTCTTGGGATCGCGCCGCACCCCCAAGGCACGCAACTGCGCCTGGGTAAAACGCCGCGCAAATGCCTTCAGGTCCCGGTGGCCGCGCGGAGCGCCGCAGAGATGGGCGCAGGCCACCATGGCCAGCGCGCCGCTCAATGGATAGCTTTCCACCCGTCCGCGAAAGTCCGGCACCGAGGCAAAATGATCGCGCAACGAGCGCAGTTCTCCCGTGCGCATCATCGGCGGCGGCGGAACCTTGCTTTCCACCACCACCGCCATCGCCGCCGGCAGGTGGTCGGCGCACAAACTGCGTCGGGCGTTCTGCTTGAGTTCTTTGATAAAGAGCGCTTTGGGCCGGTCATGTTTGACATAGTAGTCCTGCTGGCAACGGCCATAGCCTTGGGTCGGTCCCAGTTCGGTCCAGCCGCTGGCTTTGTAGGCCGTGCCCCGAAACAACTGCGTGTCAACAAAGCTCTCTGCCAGCCACACCGGATGACCGTAGCGCGCCTGCCAGTCCCGCGGCAACCGCCCCAAACACAGACCCATGACCCGCGTCGCCAGGTTGGGATAGTGACACTGCGGCAGAACCAAAAAACGCGCATTGTTCGTGACCAAGCCCAACCGCTTGCGCCGCTGCGCTTCCGTCCAGCCAATCCATTTCTCCCGATGACGCAAATGTTTGGCCGCTGCACAAAAGACCAACAAGGCCAGCCACTGGCCGCGCCAGGCGGCCACATAATAGAGCCGCTCGCCCACCGGCTTGATCCCTCCAAGATAATGATGCCGTCGCAGCAACGACTGAAATCGCGGCAACTCGTCCAGGTTGACCAACTCAACTTGGAGTTCCTCCAACACGACTTGTTCGCTGGCTTGCGGCATGCGAGTAGGTTTCGACATGTCCACAGGTTAAAAAAGTTTCAAACCGGTGTCCAGTCCAAAGTGAATAACCTCCTGTCTTTAGGCAACTTCCACTTCCTCATGAGCCAGCCGTGCGCCCGGGGCAACCCTGGTTTGACTGCGCTGGACCCGCCTTCGCCGCAACGGCTACGGACAAGACGGCGGGCGGGCCCACCTGAAAGCCGGCTGTTTTGCGAGCAGTTTATTACAATGTATTTGCACACGATTTAGCACGGTAATAGTGCGGCAAAAGTGCGGTGTTTTTGCCGGGAAAACTTCCCAGTCCTCATTCTCTATGGAGGGTCGAGTGTAAATCTGCCGCTCTGGTTGGTTCCAAGGAAGTAGCCTTGGGCGTTTGTCTCGCCTTGCAGGATCACGCCGTTGACTTTGATCGTCCGTTTTGTGCCGTCTGGATTGGCGAAACTGCCGCTGATCACGCCCGTGCTCTTATGGACTGTCAACGTCAGTTTGTTGGTGTCCAATGAGTTGGTGACGGCGATTCTATCGTTGGCTGCAATCGTGACGCTATTGGTGATTGCGGCCAGCAGACCGCCCCCCTCCAAAGTCGCGGTGAGATCGGCTGGCCATATATTGGTCAACGTATTGGTCGAAACGTAAAGCCCTCCGTTGAGCGTCGCTTCTTGATTCGTAAATCCCGAACGATACACCGCCGTCTTGGACGAGTTGGTTTCGTTAATCCAACTGAGCACTGGGGCGGACGTGATGGTGTGGTTGGTGAAGTTGAAGTAATTCCAGCCCCATAACGAGCCTTTGCCGCCGTAAAGGCTCACATACAACGGCCAAAAACCGTCCTTCGACACCACGCTCGACTGGCTGATCGCCGTCCCATCCGCCAGGCTCCCGGCCAGCGTGATGGTTCCCAAGGCGCTCACCTTCACCGTCCCATAACTGACGCCAAAAGGCCCGGCGTTGGAATCGCTCGTGCCGGGGATGACCAGGGTGTATTGTCCTTCAAACTCGGTCGCTTTCCGCGAACTGCTGAACACATCGCGGTCCCCGTTCAGTTCGGCGGTGAATGCGCTGTTGCTGACGGCGCCACTGACCGATTGATCGGCGAAATCCAGTTGCAGGGTCGTGGTCAGCGAAGGTTCGCGTTTTAAAACAATGTTCGTCGCCGTCCCGCCAAGGTTGAACTTCCCCGAGAACGGCACAGTCTGACCGCCCAATGAGAGATTGCCGGAAACCGCTCCGCTGCTGGTAACGTTGAACGCAAACGAGCCGGAGTTGGTCTGCTGCCGGGCAGCAGGGTTTGTCGGGGCAAAAAGACCTTTATAGGTTCCCTGCGCCGCCAGGTAAACATTGGTCACGAAATTGGCCTCCAGCACCAGATTTGACTCCATGAAAAACGTGTAGCCTGGCGCGTTCAGCACGGTGCAGGCCTGGTTCGGCTGGTTCGTTCCGACCACCCAGTCGGAGAAGACGTTTCCAGGCTTGGGCGCTGCCGTCACCCTGTATTTGTTCCCGACTGCCAGGATCTTTGGCCAGGATCCGTGCTGGATGGTTCCGTAACCGTTGGTCAGGAGAATCAGCCCGTTGCTTGGCGTGGTTGATGGTATGTAAAGGCCGCCGGCTGTCGTGGTCGCTCCGTTTGTGATCGTGACCGTTTGATTCGCAGGCGTGTTCCACTCGGAAATGGGTTTGAACGAGACGGTGTAGCTCGCCGGTGACAGATTGGTCGTTGCTCCGCTTTGGTTTGTGCCGCCAGCCAGCAGCCACTGCGCCCCGGCGGCAATCGCTGCCGTCGGGCTGATGAGCACCTGCAACGACCCGGTTTGCGAGGTGACAACGTAGGCGCCAGTGGCTGTGGCCACTGAATTGGTGCTGACAGAGACGGCCTGATTGGCGGGGGTTGTCCAGCCGCTGATCGTGCTGAAGCTGACAGTATGGTTGCCCACCGGCAGGTTGGTATCCATTGTTCCGCTGTTCTGCAACGCGCCACCATCCACTCGCCATTGCGCCCCGGCGGTGATTGCCGCAACCGGGGTGATGGTCACTTGCAACCAGGTTTGGTTCGGCGGAAAGAACAGCTTGGCCGGAAGACCGGCAAAAGAAGAACTCCAGCCGGTCGCGCCAGGCAAATAATAGACGGTCGCGTCGCTGTCCAAAAGGAACACATTCGAACTAACGGTGGGAGCGTTGCCATAGAAATAGACGCTGGTCAGGTCCTCGATGCAGCCTTGGAACGCAGAGGCCCCGATGTTGGTGACGCTGCCGGGAATCGTGACGCTGGTCAGGCTGTTGCAGCCTTCGAACGCAGACGCCCCGATGCTGGTGACGCTGTTGGGGATCGTGACGCTGGTCAGGCTGGTGCAGTTATCGAACGCGGACGCCCCGATGTTGGTGACGCTGCCGGGAATCGTGACGCTGGTCAGGTTGGTGCAGTCTTCGAACGCAGACTGCCCGATGCTGGTGACGCTGTCGGGGATCGTGACGCTGGTCAGGCCGGTGCACTTCGAACGCATCTTCTCCGATGCTGGTGAGCCGTTGGCGATCGTGGCGTTGGTCAGGCTTTCGCAGAGGTCGAACGCATAATCCCCGATGTTGGTGACACTGCCGGGAATCGTGACGCTGGCCAGGCCGGTGCAGTCTGCGAACGCATAATCCCCGATGCTGGTGACACTGCCGGGAATCGTGTAACTTCCGCTTATGCCTCCTGGATATTGAATGAGCGTGGTCAGGCTGTAGTCGAACAACACTCCATCCACACTGCTATAAAAGAGATTTCCCGGATCCATCATTATGGCTGTCAGGCTGATGCAGTACGCGAACGGCCCCTCCCCGATGCTGGTGACGCTTGCGGGAATCGTGACGCTGGTCAGGTTGGTGAGGTTCTCGAACGCACCGTCTCCGATGCTGGTGACGCCGTTGGAGATCGTGACGTTGGTCAGGCTGTCGCAGAAGTCGAATGCATAATCCCCGATGTTGGTGACACTGCCGGGAATCGTGACGCTGGTCAGGTTGGTGAGGTTCTCGAACGCATTCGTCCCGATGCCGGTGACCAGCAGGTTGTTGATGTTGGTTGGAATGGTCACAACCCCGCCATCCCCGGTGTAATTGGTGATGGTGATGGTGTTCGTATTGTTGGTATTGATGCTGTAACCGTAACCATCACCTGATTGGGCTTGCACCGCTGCCGGTACGGCCAATAGCAGCAAATCCAAAAGAGCGGGCAGTGTCCATTTCATACTTGGGACATTCTGGGGAAACTCGCGGCTGAATCAATCCTAATCCTGATCATAATCTCCAATCCCCAAAAAATGACCTGCGCCCCATTGCCAGGCGGCCGGTTCTTTTCGCTTGGTTTGGGCTATGGCGATATTGCATCATTGTCTCCTATGAAAAGAATATCCGCAGGTTCCGCCATTGGCCGCCGCCGGTTTATCAGCCTGGCGGGCGCCGCAGGGGCGGCCATCGCCATGCCGGGCTTCATTCCCGCCACCGCCCTGGGCCGCGGCAGCAAACCCGCTCCTTCCGAACGGATCGCCGTGGGCATCTTCGGTTGGGGCATGCAGGGCCCGGCGAATACGGAGGGGTTGATGAAGTTGAACGATTGCCAGGTTGTCGCCTCCTGCAACGTTGACAAAAAGCATCTGCAGCGGTCGCTGGACGCCATCAACAAGTTTTACCGGAACAAGGACTGCAAGCCCTACCACGACTATCGGAAAATGCTGGCGCGAAAAGACATTGACGCGGTCATGATCGCCGTGCCGGACCATTGGCACGAATTAATTGCTGTCGAAGCGGCCAGACGCGGCAAGGACATTTACGGCGAAAAACCGCTGGCCAAAACCATCGTCGAGCAGCAGGCCATCGTCAAGGCGGTGCGGGAGCACGGGCGCATTTGGCAAACCGGTTCCTGGCAGCGTTCCACAGGGAGCTTCCATAAGGCGGCGGAAATCGTCCGCAACGGATTGATCGGCAAAATCACCCGCGTCGAAGTCGGTCTGCCCTCGGGACATACCGACTTTGGCCATGACGCCAGTCAAACGACTCCGACCCAGCCGCCTCCCGAATTGGACTACAACATGTGGATCGGCCCTTCCAGGATGGTCCCGTACATTCCCTGCCAAAGTCATTTGAATTGGCGGTGGAATTACAATACCGGCGGCGGCCAGTTGATGGACTGGGTTGGCCATCATGTGGACATCGCGCATTGGGGGCTGGGTTTTGACACCGGCGGCCCCTATGAAGTGGAGGGCCACGGCGAGTTTCCGCCAAAGGATGCCGTTTGGAATACTTGCACAAAGTATCGCATCGAATGCAAATATCCCGACAACATCCAGATGACCATTGCGGGCGGCCACGGCGACATTAAGCTCGGAACAAAATGGATCGGCACGGATGGCTGGGTTTGGGTCAATCGTGGCGCATTCGATTGTTCCAATGAGGAGTGGAAGGACATCAAGGAACTGCCGTACGACCAGGTCAAAATCAGGCTCCATCGTTCCACCAATCACTACCGCAACTTCATTGATTGCGTGAAGTCGCGCCAGCCGACCATTTCGCCGGTGGAGACGGCGCATCATTCCACCCTTCCCGGTCATCTGGGTTTGATCTCGATGCTGGTTGGCCGGAAGCTGCGCTGGGACGCGCAAAAGGAAGAGATTTTGGGCGACCACGAAGCGACGGCCTTGATGACCCGCCCATATCGCCGGCCATATAAGATCGGTTAGATGCGTCTGCCCTGGCTTATCCAGTGGGTTTGACTTGGAGCGTGGAGATGACGTCGCGCACTCCGTCGGCATCCAGCGCGAGAGCCATCGCCCTGCCGATGTCGTCAGGGGCGGAAACCGTTCCCGAGAGCGTGACATGGCCTTGGGAGCATGAAACGGAGATTTGCCAGACTGAAAGATCCGAATCCACAGTATATTTTGCCTTGATCGCCGTTACGATGCGTGCGTCCGCAGTCGCATCGGCCACCTCCTCGCCGAGTTCGTGCGCCTTGCGGCGGACGACCTTGCCGGTGCGCGCCAGTTCATCCTTGATTTGGTCGGAGCGCAGATCGAGCGCTTCCAGCCTGGCTTTGAAGGCGTCTGACAAATGCCCGGCGGTTTCGCTGGCGGAAGTCTGGGTTTTTTCGGCGGCGGCCTGGTAGCGTTGCTCCGCCTCGGGATGTTGCCGGGCTTTGCTTTGCACAAACCAATATCCCACAGCGCCGAGAATGATTCCGATCACCAGTCCATTAAAGAATTTCCTCATAACGTTCCTTTCCGTCCTTATACTACTTGTCTTATCGCCCTTGTCAAAACGGCTGCGACCTCGGTGGAATCGATCTGTTCCGGCATGGAAGCGGCGGACTCGTCGCAGATCAATACCGGCTGCTCCCCGGGCGCGGTGGCGCGGCGGCCATGCGATCCTTTGACCAGGCTCGCATCCAGCGGAATGACATCCATCAGCATCCGAAAGCCGAGCTGTTTGCGCGCCAGCCGCCACAGGATTTTCAGCTTCACCAGCGGCAATTGCGGGTCCAGAAAAAGTTCCGCCGGGTCGTAGCCGGGTTTGCGGTGGATATCAACACAACGGGCGAAGTCCGGCGCCAGCGCGTCGTCCATCCAATAGTAATAGGTGAACCAGGCGCGTTCCGCCGCCACGGCGATCAGATCGCCGGCGCGGGGATGGTTGATGCCGAGCGCCGCCTTTTCCGCGTCGCCAAGGACAGCTTCAATGCCAGGTTGTCCTTGAAGCAATTCGCGCACCGGCCCCGCCAGCGATGGATCATTGAGATAAATATGCGCGACTTGATGATCGGCCACGGCGAACGCCCGGCTTGCGCCGCAGTCAAGAAGTTCCAGGCCCAGTTCCTCCCGCACGGCAATCCAGCCTCTTTGCCGGAAAAGACGGTTCAAATGGACGGGCGCATCCACCGGCGCGATGCCGTACTCGGAAAGCAAAATGATCCGCACCCCGCGAGATTGAAACCAGGCGATTAAATCGCCCGCAATCGCGTCAATTTGGGCGAGGTCAGGAAGAATGGCGGGGTTTGTTTCAGGAGACGGCTGGCTCATGAAGCCTTCCGGGGAAACCCGGACGACCGGCAGGTCGTCCCTACCGGGTGCTATATGGTAGGGACGCGCTGCTGCGCGTCCGCTTTCAGGACCGGTCGGCGTTTTGATGAACGGGCCGTGTCGCTGTAAATTATAATCCAGATGCGGCAGGTAAATCAGGCTCAGCGTGGGACAGTAGCGGCTTTCGATCCATTTGGCCGATTCCGCAATCCAGCGCGACGCCGCATCCGCCGCGCCTTGCGGAGTATTGACACCGGCGGCAGGCCCCCAAAACGCCGGAAACGGGAATTCCCCCAAATCCCGCTTGATCTCCGGGCGGATGTTCGCCGGCCAGGAATAGATGTCAAAAACCTTGCGGCCATCGGCCGGATAGGCGGGCCGCGGAGTGATCGAGTAATCGGCGGTGGAATACATGTTGAACCACCAAAACAATTGCGCGCAGGTGAATTTTAGATCGGCCCGCCGCATTTGCTCCCAAATTTTTGGCCCCGCCACCAGGTGATTGGATTGCTTCCAAAACTGCACTTCCGCCAAAGCGCGGTCATACCAGCCGTTGCCGACGATGCCATGATGGGCGGGGTTTTGGCCGGTCAGATAATTGGATTGCGCCGTGCAAGTCACGGCCGGAAACGCCGGCAGGACGCGGGCTGTTTTGCCGCGGCTGGCGAAGCGGGCGATGTTCGGCATGGCCGGGCCGATGAGGGAGCCGGTCAGTCCGACAATGTTGATGACAGCCGTTCGATTCATGCTAAACACGGCAGTTGAGGGAAGGCAAACCACGGATGGACACAGATGAACACGGATAAAAATGCCATTGGAGAGCATCACCTTCTGGGAGAAATCGCTTATCCTCGCAAGCTGTTGCCAATCCGTGTCTATCTGTGTTCATCCGTGGTTAAACTGCTTTTTCCAAGTTCATCCGCCGTCCAGCATGGCCCGGAAACGCGGGAAAAGAGAGGGAAAAATCAAGATTGCCTTCCCCGGATCAGAGACGCGGATGAGGGGCGCAAAATGGCCAAAGCCGCAAGATTGATACATAGGTCTGAAAAACCCGTAACACCGTAACAAGTGTTGATAGTCAACGACTTAGAGCGTTTTAAATAAAACTGTAGCCATTCCGTTGGGCCTGTGGTATAGGCAGTTCATGCGAACTTTATCGTTGGACCTGCGCGAACGGATTTTGGCTTCCTATGACCTTGAAGAGGGGACTCGCGTGGAGGTCGGCGATCGTTACCGGGTTTCGCTGGGCATGGTCAAGAAGCTCTTGCAACAACGCCGACGGACCGGGGAGATCGGTCCGCGCCACCGTTTCTCCGGGCGCAAGCCGATGATCCTGGCGGCCCATCAGCGCCAGATGCGGACTCTATTGAATCAGAAGCCCGACCTGACCTTGAAAGAGCTGCGCGCCGGCTTGGAACTGGACTGTTCTCTGCCCGCCATCCACTACGTTCTGGCGAAGATGGGGCTGACATATAAAAAAAGACACTCCATGCCAGCGAGCAAGACCGTCCGGACATTGCGCGGGCGCGCCGCGCCTGGCGGCGTCGGCAAGGCGGTTTGGACCCGGCCAAACTGATTTTCCTGGACGAATCGGGTGCCAAAACCAATCTGACCCGCCTGCGCGGGCGCGCCCTGCGGGGTCAGCGTGTCCACGCCCAATGTCCGCAGGGCCATTGGCAAACCACGACCATGATCGGCGCCATCCGCCTGGACGGTGCCACCGCCTGCATGACCATCGAGGGGGCCACCGATACGGAGGTTTTCCGGGTCTATGTCGGCCATGTCTTGTGCCCGACGCTGCGCGCCGGAGATGTGGTCATCATGGATAACCTCTCCCCGCATAAAAGTGAGCCGACCCTTTCGCTGATCGCGCAGGCTGGAGCCCAAATCCTCTTCCTTCCAGCCTATTCCCCAGACCTCAATCCCATCGAGCAAATGTGGAGCAAAGTCAAATCCCACCTGCGTACAGCCGAGGCCCGCACGCAGCCCGCTCTGCTCCAGGCGATTGCTTCAGCTTTGCAGAGTATCACGCCCCGGGATGCCATGAACTGGTTTGCCTCTTGTGGCTACAGTTTTATTTAAAACGCTCTAGCCCGTAACATTTGCCGTTACAAACCCGTAACAAGCCCGTTACGTTAACGATAATCCTGGCTTGGGCCTGGCATTGCCACTGGCGCATTTGTGGGTGGACAGAGAGAGCGGAGCGCCTCAGCCGTAACAATGCAGTAAGATTTTAACGCAAAGACACGAAGACTTAGCGCGGCAAGCCGCAACCAAAGCACTGAGCCTGAATTGAAAATTTGTCATTGAGAATTTCTCATTTGTCATTCGGAAAGACGGTTCGGAAAATTTTGCCAAAAATGCGCAACTCTCAGGAATAGCACTGCGAAGGCGCAAGGTCAGGAAACGAAATTGGCTCCTGAACCGACGCTCCGCATTTGGTGACCCGGACTCGCCTGGGCCAAATATTCTTTGCGTCGTTGCGTCTTGGCGTCTTTGCGTTGAAATCCGCCCGCCCTATTGAATGGATACGGCTCAGACAGGAGTGGACTCGACGCATTTAAACCGAAGCAACACCGCACCTCGTACACAATGGATGAATGTTTCTGGCGTTGGGCATGCATCGGGGTGATTCGGTTAACCTTGTTTAATAGTCTAATAACTGTCCTGAGAATGGCGTCACGGGCGAAAGCAAGTCGGGAGTGACTTTTTAAACATTCTAAAACTTCAGTTCAATAAAATCGCCGGGCTTCAGCGTATTCACAGCGTCAGAAATCCGTCCGAGGTGCTTTTGGATTTCCGGCCAGCTTGTCGTTGGCAGCACCAGAATTGCCAGTCGCCTCCCGGAAGGATTTTGCTGATAACGGAGGTTTTTGTCGGTGGTAATGAACGCGTCAAACAGCTTCTCTGCCGCCACGAGCAAGTCCCCGTTTTCCACCTCCGCCCATCCCATTTCAAAAGCGGTGGATACCGGGTGCGGAGCCAGGCTTTCGCGCAGTGGCGCTGGTGTGCCTTGATCGAAGAGAATTTTCATGGGCTGGCCCTTTGGGCCAACTAGAGCGTTTTAAATAAAACTGTAGCCACAAGAGGCAAACCAGTTCATGGCATCCCGGGGCGTGATACTCTGCAAAGCTGAAGCAATCGCCTGGAGCAGAGCGGGCTGCGTGCGGGCCTCGGCTGTACGCAGGTGGGATTTGACTTTGCTCCACATTTGCTCGATGGGATTGAGGTCTGGGGAATAGGCTGGAAGGAAGAGGATTTGGGCTCCAGCCTGCGCGATCAGCGAAAGGGTCGGCTCACTTTTATGCGGGGAGAGGTTATCCATGATGACCACATCTCCGGCGCGCAGCGTCGGGCACAAGACATGGCCGACATAGACCCGGAAAACCTCCGTATCGGTGGCCCCCTCGATGGTCATGCAGGCGGTGGCACCGTCCAGGCGGATGGCGCCGATCATGGTCGTGGTTTGCCAATGGCCCTGCGGACATTGGGCGTGGACACGCTGACCCCGCAGGGCGCGCCCGCGCAGGCGGGTCAGATTGGTTTTGGCACCCGATTCGTCCAGGAAAATCAGTTTGGCCGGGTCCAAACCGCCTTGCCGACGCCGCCAGGCGCGGCGCGCCCGCGCAATGTCCGGACGGTCTTGCTCGCTGGCATGGAGTGTCTTTTTTTATATGTCAGCCCCATCTTCGCCAGAACGTAGTGGATGGCGGGCAGAGAACAGTCCAGTTCCAAGCCGGCGCGCAGCTCTTTCAAGGTCAGGTCGGGCTTCTGATTCAATAGAGTCCGCATCTGGCGCTGATGGGCCGCCAGGATCATCGGCTTGCGCCCGGAGAAACGGTGGCGCGGACCGATCTCCCCGGTCCGTCGGCGTTGTTGCAAGAGCTTCTTGACCATGCCCAGCGAAACCCGGTAACGATCGCCGACCTCCACGCGAGTCCCCTCTTCAAGGTCATAGGAAGCCAAAATCCGTTCGCGCAGGTCCAACGATAAAGTTCGCATGAACTGCCTATACCACAGGCCCAACGGAATGGCTACAGTTTTATTTAAAACGCTCTAGCAGCCTGTCGGACTTGACCAGAAGCATTTTTTCTGGATTTCGCGTAATCTGCTATTGGAGCCTGTAGCACGGAGTTGACGAATTCGAAAAGACCAGTTGGATCGGACCAATAGAGTCCGGGAGGGGTGTCAATCGAAGGTCCGATTAAATTTGTGTTCCGCCCGGCCTTTCCCCTCGGATTTTTCAGCCGGAGCGGGCCAGTTTCACTCCCGCTCGCAAGATGTGTAACCGTTTGAGGTTGTAGGCGACGCAGACCCACTGCCATTCCAGCCCGACCTTTTCCAGTCCGCGCAGCAGAAATTGCCGGAATCCCATCACGCTCTTGATGATGCCAAAGACCGGTTCCACCGTCTGCTGCCGCAATTTGTACTTGGCTTTGCCATCCTTCGTTTTCAGCCGGTGCTTCATCACCTCGCTCAACCCGGCTCCCGGGGCGGCGCCGCCGGCTCATCCTTCTTTTCCAGATCGCTGACGGTGCGATGGTGTTCTTTCTTTTCTAACGCCGCATAGACGGTCGTCCCGGTAGGTTGGCCTGTGGGTGTTTGTTCCACGGCACGCACCGCCGCTTCGCTGTAAAATCCGCTGTCGGCCAAAACGTCCGCGACCGATTCCACCGGGGCGGCCACCGCCGCCACAGTGGGGGCCAGTTCCTGTTTGTCGTTGCACGCCTGGCTGACTCGCTCTCCCACGATCAAGCGGCTGTCTACTTCCACGGCCGCTTGGGCGTTGTAGCTCTGCTCAAAATGTGGGCCGCTGCCCGCTTTCATGATCCGGCTCTGCGGGTCGGTGAAATTATATTGATCGCTGGGACCGGGTTCGGGCGTCGGCGCTTTGGGTGGTTGGCCGCGGATTCCTTCACCCCGTTTTTCTTTGGCGGCCCGCTCGGCCAGTTTCTTCTCGTGTTCGGCCAACTCGATGGCGTGGCGCGCCTGGGCCCGGGCTTCAATCTCGGCCCGCGCTTTTTGCAGCGCGGCTTTGCGCTCCTGGCGGCGGGTGATTTCTTCGGGAATACTCAGCCCGTCTTGCAACGGCGTGCTGTCGGCCTGCTCGGCTTTGGCCATCAGTTCCTTGACCTCCAGGTCCAGTTGTTCGATGGTTTTGCCCGCGTGTTCGTAGCTGACGGCGGAGTGCTTGCTGGCATTGGCCATCACCTTGGTCCCGTCCACGGCCACAGTGATTTGACCGACCTGCAAAAACTTCAATGCCTGCGCCATCTCCAACACCCGCACAAAGGCCTCTTGCAGCAGCGCTTTGTTTTCGCGCCGGAAAGTGCAAATGGTGTCGTGGTCCGGATGGGTGTCTCCGCAAATCATCCGCACCGGCACACTGTCGTAAGTCGCCTGTTCGATCCGCCGCGAACTGAAAAGCCCGGTGGCGTAGCAATACAGCAACAGGGCCAAAAGCATGCGGGGTGGATATTGTTCGCTGCCCGTGCCCCTTTCGTTGACCTTGATTCGGCGCAAATCCATCTCCTCAACGGCGTCCAGAATGAAATGCGCCAGATGGTCTGCCGGCACCCAATCGCGCAGATTCGGGGGCAGGATCAGCGGTGTGTCGTAATCAACAGTGATAAAGCGTGCAGCCATACTTGACTGATGCCCTCTGGCCCTTTCACGTTCAAACTTTCTGAAAAAACCTTCGCTCTAAGTCCGACAGGCTGCTAGGCAACGGTCAAACTTTGCTCCGCGTGTTTCAGAACGGACTCCACTTGTTCGCGCGCCACACCTTGAAACCATTCGAGGAAATCATCCACCGTCGCGCCGCCTTCAAGATTCTCGAATAGCGCCGCCACTGGAACGCGCGTGCCTTTAAAAAGCCAGGTTCCGCTGACCTTTCCTGGCACACGCTCGACCGCCGAACAGTTGCTCCAATCCAGCATAGCTCCACCTTACCTTTGTATCCCCCAGACAGCAAGCCAAAAAGCAGGGAGGCGCGTTTGTGATGGGAATGTTGCAAAAGTGAGTACCTGACACCGGCACGACACCGGCACGATGGATGAACGTTTCTGGCGTTGGGCATGCATCGGGGTGATTCGGTTACCCGGACCTGAAGGACTGCAACGTGAAGCTGGACGGCGAGAAGGTCCTCGCGTTTCCGAAGCGGCCGGAGTTCCAGCAAGTCACGTTGAGAGTGCTGCGCTGGGAAGAACGAGACAAACGGCTGGTCATCAAAGAGGCTGAAATAATGGCATGAGCAACGGGGTGAAGGGGCGGCGGGGGTGCCGGGCGCAGCCCGGCCCCCCCGTCGCCCTTAACCTTGTTTAATAGTCTAATAACTGTCCAAAAGAAACAACAAAACGAGGAGTTGGAACTGGCGAAGGATTGCGAGGCCGTGATCAAGCGAGGGATCGAAAACTTGGCGAACCAGCGTCGGAAGGAAAAAGAGAAGATGCGCCTGCTGCGAGAGGTTGCGGATCTGTTCAAAACTAACTGACTGGGGAAAAGAGAGAACAGCGATTATCAGTTGACGAGAGAAGCCTATTGTGTGTTAACTGTGGTTTGTGAAAGTCCAACGTTTTGGGTTAAGCACACCAGCAATCGCGGCGGCAGTACTGGCGTCGGTGCGGGAGCCGAACGGCTGAAGCACAAGACTATTGACGAGTTTAACGAACCGTTCGTAAAGGCGAGCAACAGCTTGAAGGTTTTGCTTGGAAGAACCATTGTAGTCGCAGCGAGCAAGCCAAAGAAATGAAGGCTAGAGCGTTTTAAATAAAACTGTAGCCATTCCGTTGGGCCTGTGGTATAGGCAGTTCATGCGAACTTTATCGTTGGACCTGCGCGAACGGATTTTGGCTTCCTATGACCTTGAAGAGGGGACTCGCGTGGAGGTCGGCGATCGTTACCGGGTTTCGCTGGGCCTGGTCAAGAAGCTCTTGCAACAACGCCGACGGACCGGGGAGATCGGTCCGCGCCACCGTTTCTCCGGGCGCAAGCCGATGATCCTGGCGGCCCATCAGCGCCAGATGCGGACTCTATTGAATCAGAAGCCCGACCTGACCTTGAAAGAGCTGCGCGCCGGCTTGGAACTGGACTGTTCTCTGCCCGCCATCCACTACGTTCTGGCGAAGATGGGGCTGACATATAAAAAAAGACACTCCATGCCAGCGAGCAAGACCGTCCGGACATTGCGCGGGCGCGCCGCGCCTGGCGGCGTCGGCAAGGCGGTTTGGACCCGGCCAAACTGATTTTCCTGGACGAATCGGGTGCCAAAACCAATCTGACCCGCCTGCGCGGGCGCGCCCTGCGGGGTCAGCGTGTCCACGCCCAATGTCCGCAGGGCCATTGGCAAACCACGACCATGATCGGCGCCATCCGCCTGGACGGTGCCACCGCCTGCATGACCATCGAGGGGGCCACCGATACGGAGGTTTTCCGGGTCTATGTCGGCCATGTCTTGTGCCCGACGCTGCGCGCCGGAGATGTGGTCATCATGGATAACCTCTCCCCGCATAAAAGTGAGCCGACCCTTTCGCTGATCGCGCAGGCTGGAGCCCAAATCCTCTTCCTTCCAGCCTATTCCCCAGACCTCAATCCCATCGAGCAAATGTGGAGCAAAGTCAAATCCCACCTGCGTACAGCCGAGGCCCGCACGCAGCCCGCTCTGCTCCAGGCGATTGCTTCAGCTTTGCAGAGTATCACGCCCCGGGATGCCATGAACTGGTTTGCCTCTTGTGGCTACAGTTTTATTTAAAACGCTCTAGCGCTTCAAGTTCATCTTTTTTTAATCGGCAACACGGCAACAAGCCTTATTTTACAGGGGTTTCGTTGAGCTTTTCGGCTGGCAACACAGCGGCAACAGGTGGCAACATGTTGCTGCATTCTGTTGCCTCACTAAGAAAAATGGCTAAATTTAGCCATCCAGCCGGTGCGGCGAAGGCGGATTTGTTGGCGGACAGAGCGGGCGGGGTGGGGCAGACAAAATGTTGACATGCCCGGACCTCTTTCCGACCCCTTTCTTCCTGTTCGACGGATGAAGTTTGCGGTTGGCAATCGGGCCAGAGAACGGTATGATTATGCCATGAGTGCGACTGAAATCATCAGCGAACTGCCAAAGCTGACGGAATTGGACCGGCGGGCGATCCGACAAATGCTTTTGGAGATTGCCAGCCGCCATGAGGATATCGCGGCCTGCAATGAAGCGGCGACTGAAGGGGCGATGATGTTGGACCGGATGGAGGAGGAAGATGCCAGGCGTCCTGCCGGGTGAAAGGAAATGGCCCATGTGCTTGAAGCTTTGGCCGTCCGTTTGGGGGTTTGAGAAGGAGGTTATTCCCAAACATTTTAACGCAGACGCGGATTTGCTGGTGGACAGAGCGGGCGGGGTGCGGCAGACAAAATGTTGACATGCCCGGCGACCCCTTTCTTGAGTGGATTTATGCCGCTGCCAAAATCATGTTGGGGTGGACGCCGCAGGGCAATACGGCTTGCCAAAAACAAATTTTGCCGGATAATTAAACCATGAGTGCGTTTGAAATCATTGAGCAAATCAAAGAATTGCCCGCGAACGAACAGGTGCGAGTCGCACAGTTCATCGCAGAAAACGGCAGTTCGATGACGCGCCACCAATTTTCCGTTGGCACGGAAGGGGACGGCCTGCCCGTCATCCGCGCCAATGGCGGAACCATCACTTCGCAACTCGTTCACGAGATTGAAAGCCGGACGCCGTGACCGGATGACAGTGATCACCGACCGCTATCTCGTCGCGCTCGCCCGGCAACATGGATTCAGTCTGGCAACTCTCGATCAACCGCTGGCAAAAAGTTTTGCGGATGAAACGGGTTTGGTGGAACTGCTGCATTGAAATGGATGCGGCGGCGAAGGCGAATTTGCTGGTGGACAGAGTGGGCGGGGTGCGGCAGACAAAATGTTGACATGCTCGGCGACCCCTTTCCCTGAGGTGGACCCCAAAAACTAGACCAGTGGTTAAGATGGACTTTTACCGATCTGATGAGAGAAAGCAGATCGATGAAAGCAAAACGCAAACGGCACAGTAGTGCCTTCAAAGCCAAAGTGGGATTCGAAGCCCTGTTGGGGCTTAAGACGGTCGCGCAACTGGCGCGAGAGTACGCGGTGCATCCGACGCAGGTCACGCAATGGAAAGCCACCATTCGGGACCGGTTGCCGGAGTTGTTCGAGGCGGGTGCGGCGGGCCACGAGGATCAGGAGGAATTGATCGCGCAGTTGCATCAAAAGATTGGGCAGTTGACCGTGGACCTGGACTGGCTCAAAAAAAATCCAAACAGATGGGTCTTTAACATGCTTGGACGAACTGGTCGGTCCAGATGCGAAGGTGAGCGTGCGCCATCAGTGCGAGCTGTTGGAGGTCTGCCGCGGCACGTATTATTACCTGGCCTGTGCGGAGACGGAGGAGAACCTGGGGCTGATGCGGCAGTTGGACCAGATGCATTTAGAGCGTTTTAAATAAAACTGTAGCCACAAGAGGCAAACCAGTTCATGGCATCCCGGGGCGTGATACTCTGCAAAGCTGAAGCAATCGCCTGGAGCAGAGCGGGCTGCGTGCGGGCCTCGGCTGTACGCAGGTGGGATTTGACTTTGCTCCACATTTGCTCGATGGGATTGAGGTCTGGGGAATAGGCTGGAAGGAAGAGGATTTGGGCTCCAGCCTGCGCGATCAGCGAAAGGGTCGGCTCACTTTTATGCGGGGAGAGGTTATCCATGATGACCACATCTCCGGCGCGCAGCGTCGGGCACAAGACATGGCCGACATAGACCCGGAAAACCTCCGTATCGGTGGCCCCCTCGATGGTCATGCAGGCGGTGGCACCGTCCAGGCGGATGGCGCCGATCATGGTCGTGGTTTGCCAATGGCCCTGCGGACATTGGGCGTGGACACGCTGACCCCGCAGGGCGCGCCCGCGCAGGCGGGTCAGATTGGTTTTGGCACCCGATTCGTCCAAGAAAATCAGTTTGGCCGGGTCCAAACCGCCTTGCCGACGCCGCCAGGCGCGGCGCGCCCGCGCAATGTCCGGACGGTCTTGCTCGCTGGCATGGAGTGTCTTTTTTTATATGTCAGCCCCATCTTCGCCAGAACGTAGTGGATGGCGGGCAGAGAACAGTCCAGTTCCAAGCCGGCGCGCAGCTCTTTCAAGGTCAGGTCGGGCTTCTGATTCAATAGAGTCCGCATCTGGCGCTGATGGGCCGCCAGGATCATCGGCTTGCGCCCGGAGAAACGGTGGCGCGGACCGATCTCCCCGGTCCGTCGGCGTTGTTGCAAGAGCTTCTTGACCATGCCCAGCGAAACCCGGTAACGATCGCCGACCTCCACGCGAGTCCCCTCTTCAAGGTCATAGGAAGCCAAAATCCGTTCGCGCAGGTCCAACGATAAAGTTCGCATGAACTGCCTATACCACAGGCCCAACGGAATGGCTACAGTTTTATTTAAAACGCTCTAAAAGAAAGAACTAAAATGGACAAAAATGCAAACTTCCTTCCAGGTGATCGGCTTTGATTGTCATCCGGACACCTTCACCGCCGCGCTGCTCCAGGGCCCCACCCCGGCCGCAGCCGTGACGGAGAAGATTTTCAACCAAGTCCCATTGGCCCAACTCGCCGGTTGGGCCAAAAAGCACACCACGGCCCAAGACCTCTTTGTCTTGGAAGCTTCTGGCAACAGCTTCCAAGTCGTGCGCACCTTGGCGGCGCTGGATCGAAAGGCCCTGGTCCTGGAGAGTTGCCAGATGGGCAAGCTCAAGGAAGCCCACGCCAATAATGACAAGATCAGCGCTGTGCGCATCGGCAAGGCTTATCTGGCCGGGACGGCCAAGACCGTCTGGGTGCCCGACGTCAAAACCCAGGAACGGCGCGACTGGTTCCATGCCCACCGCAAGGCCGTCAAGCGCAGCACCCAAATGCGCAACCGCCTCCTCTCTTATCTGAGCGACAACGGAGTGCGCCTGCAAAAAGGCACGCCTTTGGCCAAAGGCAAGGCGGCTGAAGAACTGCTGCGCAAAACCCACCCCTGGTCTCCCCGCCAATGGCAGGTCATTGAGGGGATGCTCATGGAATTGCGCCATGCCGATGAACAGCGGTCCCATTGGCGCAGTTTGATCGCCCAGGAAGTCCTCTCCGACCCGCAGCTATTGTCCATTGTGCGGCTCTGCGGCGTCCGGGAAATGGTGGCCTTTGCCCTCGGCGCTCTCATCGGCGACATCCACCGCTTTGCCCACCCCAAGAAACTCGTCAAGTATATCGGGCTGAACCCCGCCTTTGACGACAGCGGTGAAGGCCAATGGAGCGGCGGCATCGCCGGCCATGGCCGCAAAGACTTGCGCAGCCTGTTGGTCGAGGCCGCCCAAGCCGTCCTGCGTTGTTCCAAAAATCCTCTGGCGCAATGGGGTAAAAAGCTGCTGCGGCGCAAAAGCTCAATCAACCTCACCGTCGGCGCCATGGCTCGCAAACTGGCTGTGGCCGTTTGGTATTTGATGATGGGCCGCTGGACTCCCCTGGAAGAAATCGACGAGCGCCTGGCCCTCAAGGTGGGAAAAATCATGGCCAGCGTCGGAGCCAGGGGGCTTAAAACCCTGGGCAAAACACGAAAAGTTTTCAGAGAAGAAACCTATGGCTTGCTCAAGGACGGGAGAACCTATGTCTTGGCCCAGACGGTTTACACCCGCGACAAGGACGGTTTCTTGCGCCCAGGATTCACGCCCGCCTCCACAACCACCGGCTTAAAATGAGTGAGTTTATCGCTTTGGACCATGGCTTGCGCAGGAAACTCCCGGCGCGCCCCGGAACGGGAGCGCCAGGAGCGGATGCATCCGCAATCCACGGGCGATTGGGCGCTCAGGTTGCACTCCTGCAGAGCCCTATCCTCCCAACCGCAAGATCAGCTTAAAACAAAAATGAAGAATTTAAAGATTTACCCTTTGACAAACCACATACCCGTGTTCAGCGGGCAAAGGCCTTTTCTTCTTCAAGATGGTATCGGTCTGGAAAATCGGCAACAGGGCAATGCGCCGCCTTACCGGGTCGGAAAGAAGACGGCTAAACGCGCCTGAAGTTGGCCCCACGTTTCAAACCGATGGGAAGCCAGGAGAAAACACGATGGTTTTGTCACCGGGCGGTTGAAAACCGGCCACCTGTGGGCACCTCAAAACCGGCCACTCCAAGGTGTTTGATTCATATCAGGTTTCTTGATTTAGTCAAGGGGGCTTTTCAATTTCTGCATTTCAGCGGAATCGCTCGACGGAAACGTTCATCGAAGCGCCACCGACAGGCTCGGATCGAAACCCAGGCGCAAGGAGTGCGTTCGCTGAAGCGGAGGTTATGACACACGCGTCTTCTGTTTGTGATGTCGCCAAGATGCCAACCAGAGTGGTAGTGTGGCGAGCGCGATGATGGTGATAATGTTGGCGAAAGCTGCCGACCATGCCTGAAACGCTGGCACCGGAAAATCTACCCAGGCACCGTCCTCCAAATGAAAGAAGTCAACTGGAATGGGAAAGCTGGCGATGCGGTAGCTCGTGCCGACGTGATATTCACAATAGAACGCGCACCAAATTCCGAGCGCTGTGCCGCAGGCGACGAGAATGCCAAAGGCGACCCACC
Organism: uncultured Verrucomicrobiae bacterium; assembly: GCA_963825315.1. Classification (GTDB taxonomy): domain Bacteria; phylum Verrucomicrobiota; class Verrucomicrobiia; order Limisphaerales; family Palsa-1400; genus DASRLE01. Next base: position 1,117,181 of record CAWGST010000001.1, read on the forward strand.
AACCAACGCTGACGTGCTGACGCTGCAACCGCCGGAATAATGCAACGACTGCCCAACTACTCAGCGCGAGAAAAATGATGACGAGCAGAATGCCCATACGCGTAGCTCTTATTATACAACGGCTGGTTCGTTTATTGGAATACAAAACTCCAGTCCCCCCCGAACCGCCCTCAGCCAATCCATGTGCATTTTCAAGGCGGCACGATTGGTGCCAGTATGACCGATTTGCGGCGAAAATCGAGCGTTTTCCATAATCGTCAGCATAAAGGTAAAGGTAAAGGGGTAAAGTAAAGGGGTCAAGCCCGGAATTCGGAATTTAGTCATAATCAAGACCGGCGGCTCTGTCCGCCCGCTCTTCTATCTGCCTTTTCAACCTGGCCAGACCAGGTTCAGCGGTTTTTTTAACCCGCCGGATCGCTTGCGTCACGCGCGATTCATCCCCCATCCCCAACCGCTCGCTCACCCAGCGCCGCCGCACCGTCGTCCGCCCACACAACCACCAAGCCAGAACCTGCTTCTCGGCCATCCCCTTGGCCGCTGCTTGCAAATCAACTCCCTCCATCCCCAACACGGTCAACCCCACACGCAGCAACCGCTCCGCTTCTCCTTCGCCATGCTCGACCTTGGCCCCTCCACTATACGTGGCCTGCCGCCCGGCCTGCAAGATCTTCGCCGCTCTCTCCAACAGACGCTCACGAAAACCATCCTCCCCAAGATACCAGCCCCGTCGAATGGCTCGCCATTGCTCGTTTAACTCCTCGCGCCCGGCCTTGGTCTGCAACTCCAGCCCCCGCCCCTCCACATACGCCGCATATCCCGCTCGATCCCCGGCCTTGAGACCCAGATTGCTCATGACCCGTTCCGTCGTCAGCCAGGGCGGACGCCGTACCCGGGCCCGCACATACGCCGGATAACTGCTCCATTGATATTCCGCCAATGAGTCCTTCCCCATCCGAAGCAGATTGGCCCGCGCCGGGTTGAGGTGAATGTAGGTGCTGACCACCCCGAAATAATTTCCCTCCGCCCCGTCCACCACCAGTGCCTTGTAGCGTCCTTGAAACAAATGCCCAAACACCTTGTGTCGTGAATTATAGCGTTGGGTATAGGTGCTTTGCAGCCACTTCATCCCGTCCACCAGGTTGGCCTCGGGCGTTTCGGCCAGCAGATGATAATGATTGGGCAACAACACAAAGGCGTGGATCTGCCAACCCGTTTGCTCGCATCCCTCAGCCAACGTCTCCAGCCACAACTTCCGGTCCTGGTCGTTCGCGTAAATCCTCCGGCCCTGGTTCCCCCGTGCCATGACGTGATAAACGGCCCCGGCATACTGAATGCGAATCTTTCGTGCCATCACCACTCATTCTGCTCCCCCCCCGCCCCTACGTCAAACCCATATTCCGATTTCCGGGCTTGACCCCTTCATGATTCGGCGCAAATCCATCTCCTCAACGGCGTCCAGAATGAAATGCGCCAGATGGTCTGCCGGCACCCAATCGCGCAGATTCGGGGGCAGGATCAGCGGTGTGTCGTAATCAACAGTGATAAAGCGTGCAGCCATACTTGACTGATGCCCTCTGGCCCTTTCACGTTCAAACTTTCTGAAAAAACCTTCGCTCTAAGTCCGACAGGCTGCTAGAGCGTTTTAAATAAAACTGTAGCCATTCCGTTGGGCCTGTGGTATAGGCAGTTCATGCGAACTTTATCGTTGGACCTGCGCGAACGGATTTTGGCTTCCTATGACCTTGAAGAGGGGACTCGCGTGGAGGTCGGCGATCGTTACCGGGTTTCGCTGGGCATGGTCAAGAAGCTCTTGCAACAACGCCGACGGACCGGGGAGATCGGTCCGCGCCACCGTTTCTCCGGGCGCAAGCCGATGATCCTGGCGGCCCATCAGCGCCAGATGCGGACTCTATTGAATCAGAAGCCCGACCTGACCTTGAAAGAGCTGCGCGCCGGCTTGGAACTGGACTGTTCTCTGCCCGCCATCCACTACGTTCTGGCGAAGATGGGGCTGACATATAAAAAAAGACACTCCATGCCAGCGAGCAAGACCGTCCGGACATTGCGCGGGCGCGCCGCGCCTGGCGGCGTCGGCAAGGCGGTTTGGACCCGGCCAAACTGATTTTCCTGGACGAATCGGGTGCCAAAACCAATCTGACCCGCCTGCGCGGGCGCGCCCTGCGGGGTCAGCGTGTCCACGCCCAATGTCCGCAGGGCCATTGGCAAACCACGACCATGATCGGCGCCATCCGCCTGGACGGTGCCACCGCCTGCATGACCATCGAGGGGGCCACCGATACGGAGGTTTTCCGGGTCTATGTCGGCCATGTCTTGTGCCCGACGCTGCGCGCCGGAGATGTGGTCATCATGGATAACCTCTCCCCGCATAAAAGTGAGCCGACCCTTTCGCTGATCGCGCAGGCTGGAGCCCAAATCCTCTTCCTTCCAGCCTATTCCCCAGACCTCAATCCCATCGAGCAAATGTGGAGCAAAGTCAAATCCCACCTGCGTACAGCCGAGGCCCGCACGCAGCCCGCTCTGCTCCAGGCGATTGCTTCAGCTTTGCAGAGTATCACGCCCCGGGATGCCATGAACTGGTTTGCCTCTTGTGGCTACAGTTTTATTTAAAACGCTCTAGAGCATCCGGTTTATGGGAGCCGCAAGTTGACCGTGCTGTTGCGCCAGCAGGGATGGGCCATCAATCGCAAGCGGGTGCGGCGGCTGTTGCGCTTGATGGGGATCGAAGCGATCTACGCCAGGCCGCGCACCAGCCTGCCCGGGCCGGGACACCAGATTTTTCCGTATCTGTTGAGAGATTTGGTGGTCACGGGTGTCGAACGACAATTAAAAATCACCACTGACGACAATTAAAATTCACCAGTGAGCCGGTAATGATCAGGCGGCGGTTGGGATGGCCGGAGGCCATCCCCAAACCGCCGCAAATGATCACAAACAAACAATACCGGAAGCTCATGAGTGAATATCAGAAAGCAGCGAACATTGTCGTCAGCGCGATGAAAGCGGATGTGCATCCGCAGACCGCGCGAAAATACATCCAGGCGGCCCAACCGCCGGAGCAACTGCAACAGAAGCATGGCTGGCGCACGCGGCCCGATCCGCTGGCGGCCATTTGGGAACCCGCCCGGCAAATGCTCTTCCAAGCGCCCGAACTGGAAGCCAAAGAGTTGTTCGATTATCTGCGGGGCCTCCATCCCGACCAGGCCGCTGGCTCGGCGTTGCGCTCGTTTCAACGGCGGGTGCTGCAATGGCGTTTGCAGCATGGCCGGGACAAGGAGGTGTTCTTCGAGCAGGAGCATCTTCCAGGCAGGGTGATGCAGGTGGATTGGACCGACGCCAGCGAGTTGGCGGTGACGGTGCGGGGAGCGCCGCTGGAGCATTTGTTGTGTCATGCGGTCTTGCCCTATTCCAATTGGTCGTGGGCCACGCGCTGTCAATCCGAGTCGCTGTTGAGTCTGCGCCACGGTTTGCAGGAGGCATTGCATCAATTGGGCCGGGTGCCGGAACGGCTGCAAATCGACAACAGCAGCGCCGCCACCCATCGCGTCGGCAGCGGCGGGCGGGAGTTCAACCGTGATTTTCTGGCGCTGGCGGAGCACTACGGGCTGAAGCCCCAAACCATCGGCATTCGCAAGCCGCACGAAAACGGCGATGTGGAATCGCGCAACGGCCATCTGAAACGGCGGCTCAAGCAACATCTGCTCTTGCGCGGCTATCGGGACTTTGAAGCGGCCGAAGCGTATGACCGGTTTCTGTGGACGGCGTTGCGCAAGGGCAATCAGAACTGCTCGGTCAAACTCAAGGAGGAGTGGGAGGCGCTGCGTCCGCTGCCTCCGACCCGCTTGAGCGAGTATGACGAACTGCGCTGTCCGGTCAGCCTCCACAGCACGATTCGGGTCAAGAAGGTGACCTATTCGGTGCCGGCGCGCTGGATCGGCCAGGAGGTTAAAGTGGAAGTTTACGAAGGGCATTTGAAAATCTTTCACGGGCGGGAACTGCTGCTGGAGTTGGCGCGAGCCACCGGGGATCGCGGCGCGGTGATCGACTACCGGCACTTGATCGAGCCTCTGCTGCGCAAGCCCGGCGCGTTCACCCATTACGTGCATCGCGAGGAGTTTTTCCCCGATGGGTCGTTCCGTTTGGCCTATGACCGTCTGGTCAACGATCATGGTTTGCGGGCCGGTCAAATCGAATATCTGCACCTGCTCAAACTGGCGTCTGAACTGGGCGAGTCGGCCCTGAGCGCCCTGGTCGGCGAATGGGCCGGCCCCAATCGGACAGGCCGGTGGCGCGCGGCGGATTTGCGGCGTTACCTGAACTTGGACGCCGGCGCCCGCTGGCCGGAGATGACGCTGGAGCCGGAACTGAGCGGCTACGACGCGTTGCTGGAAAGGCCGGTGTCCCATGAATAACGACCCGCTGGCCTTGCTCTTAAAATCCTTTCGCCTGGGCACGATGGCGGCGATCTATGAAGGCACCTTGCAACAAGCCGAGCAACAAAACTGGGGCTATCGAAAGTTCCTGCTGCACCTGTGCGAGAGCGAAGCGCAGGACCGACGGCAACGCAAACTGGAGCGGTTGCTCAAGCAATCGGGCCTGCCGCAAGGCAAAGACCTGGGCAGCTTGGAGGAAACCAAACTGCCCGCCAAAGTGCGCCGGATGCTGCCCAGCTTGCTGGACGGCGGCTTTGTCCAGCGAGCCGAGAACGTCATCGCCATTGGCTTGCCCGGCCGGGGCAAAAGCCATTTTTTGGCCGCCTTGGGACGGGAGTTGATCCTGCGCCATCGCTACGCCGTGCTCTTTGTGCCGACCTTCAAGCTGGTGCAACAATTATTGACCGCCAAGCGAGATCTGCGTCTGGAAGAGCGCTTGCGCGAACTGGATCAGTTTGACGCGGTCATTCTGGACGACGTTGGCTACGTCAAGCAGGAGCGGGACGAAATGGAAGTGCTGTTCACGTTCCTGGCGGAACGCTACGAACGGCGCAGTGTGATGATCAGCAGCAATCTGGTCTTCTCCAAGTGGGACCAGATTTTCAAAGACCCGATGACGACGATGGCCGCCATTGACCGGCTGGTGCATCACGCCATCCTGTTGGAGTTCCAGGGGGAGAGTTTGCGAGTGCCCAAAGAAAAAGAACAAAACAGGGGCGGCGGGTAACGCCGAGGCCCCCCAGCCCCTTCGGTTCCACTGCGTCCTTGTCGCTACGCTCCAAAGACTCCGTTCCACCGAAGGGGCTGGACAAACGTTACAGAACAGTGAAACGATGAACCTTAACAACCGGCCTCAGTGGTGATTTTTAATTGTCGCTGATGGTGAAGAATAGTTGTCGTTGAAGACACGGGGCCGGATCAGGTCTGGTGTTCGGACATCACCTATGTTCCTATGGCCACGGGGTTTATGTATTTGGTGGCGGTGATGGATTGGTGGAGTCGCCGCGTGCTGGGCTGGCGGTTGAGCAACACGATGGACACGGCCTTCTGTGTGGACGCTTGGGAAATGGCGTTGCGGCAGGGACGCCAGGCACCATTGATCTCCAACACCGATCAGGGTTCGCAATTCACCTCGCCGGTGTTTATCGACGCGGTGCAATCGGCCGGAGTGGACGTGAGCATGGACGGGCGCAAACGGTGGCTGGACAACCGTTTCATCGAACGGCTCTGGCGGAGCGTCAAGTATGAGGACATCTACCTCCAGGATTACAGCGGCGGCTTGGACGCCGGACGCGGGCTGGGAAAATGGTTTGACAGTTACAATGACGAGCGGCCCCACCAGGCGCTGGGCTACACGACGCCCTCGGAAGTCTATCGGGCGCCCGACTCCTACGGCGCCAAGCGGCGACCTTGGAAGCGATGCAACCGCAACCCGGAAGAGGCGCAGAAAGGGTGTAGGCAGCCGCTGGCGCGCCCGCAAAGCCACTCACAGAAAAGACTTGAAAACAGACCGCCTACGGCGGTAAGAATAGAGGTGCTAACAAAACGGAGAGGGAGAGCGGACTGGAATCAACGAAGGTTCGTTCTCTCTTTTCGAAAGTTCTTTGAAGCGCAAATCAGGCAAGAGACAACAAGAAACATATATGACAACAGATCGAAGGAGTCCATCTTAATTTATGCGCTTCGTGGTCTAAATGATGGGGTCCACCTCACCCGGCCCCCTGATGAAAGCGGGCTGGTGAGGACGACAGAGCAAAGACCGGAAACGGGGCAAAAACACCTGAAACACTAAAAACCCGAAAAATGAAACGACCACGTTCCACACTTTCCGCGTAGCGACGGCGGAGCGTCAGGAAAACGAAAGGATTCCAACCCCGACGTGTCGGGGTTAGCGGGGGCCTGGGCTGGCGTGAAGCCCCGCCGGAATGAAAAAGGCGTGATTGAAAATCGCCATCCATTTGATTATCTTGATGCACAAGAATGACCTTGTTGTTTATTGATACTAACGTGCTGCTGCATTTCCGAAGACTGGAGGAAATTGACTGGCTTGATCTCTCCAAGTGCAAAGAGGCGGTAATAGTTTTGTGTTCAGTGGTCGTTCGAGAATTAGACCGGCATAAGGTCAATCATCCGCAGAACAAGTTCAGGAAACGAGCCCAAGAAATTATTGCGGCTCTACATCCGAGGCATTCTCGTGTGGACTCTGATACGTTGCGAAGTGGTGTTCGGCTGGAGTTTATTGCTGAAGACCCCGGACTTGATTTTGGCGCGCACAATTTGCAACCTGAACTTGCTGATGACTGGTTGATTGCCAGCATTCTTGATTGGAAGCTAAAACATCCGAGCGACGAAACAAAATTAGTTTCGGCGGACTTGGGTATTTCCATCAAGGCAAAGGCAAAAGGAATCTCAACACTTGAGCCGCTGGAGGCTGACAGATTGGCTGAGGAGTTAGATGCGGATGAGAAGCGGATCAAAAAACTTCAAGAGGAGTTGGCTGAAATAAAAAATGCTCAACCTGACCTAAAATTGTGTTTTGGGGATGGGCAAAACGTCACACGAGTGAAAGTTTTATCTCCAACCGCGTTCGACGCTAATCATTTTGAAGTTGAAATGGAACAAATTCGAGCGAATCACCCACTGTATCCCCTCAGTGAAGAACTAAAGGACACGGTAAAAGGAGGGTATCTAAGTTTTATAAAAAGAGAGAGTTTCACAAAGCTCTTGCCCCAAGAAGAAATTCTGCGATACAACGCAAGCCTTGAAACTTTCTATGGCGAATACGAGAAATATCTCCGGGCAGTCCACGAGCACCAAAATATGGAGCGCCGAACAATTCAGTTTGAAGTTGCGTTGGAAAACAACGGTAGTAGCCCCGCTGAGGACGTAGATATTCATATCCATTTCCCGGATGGGTTTCAGCTTTTCGACACAGAGGATAATAAAATTCCCGAGCCTCCAGAACAGCCCGATTCGCCACAGAAACCAGGAATGTTTCGACTTAATATTGATAGCCGAACCTTGGCCGCCATAACGTCTTCTTGTCCACCCTCACTACGCCTGCCTGGACCGCCCTCGAATGTTTCCCCGCCGTCAATTCGGAGGTCGAATAGTTACGATGTCAATTGCCACGTCGGAAGCGCAAAACACAATTATCGGATTTCTGTGGCTCAATTTTTAGCTGTGTTCGACTCTTACGACTCTGTAAATTCGTTTCAAATCGACTACTCGATTCTCGCGGCAAATATTCCTAAACCCACAACGGGGCATCTGTCAGTGGTGGTTGAAAGTGAAACTAGCCAAATTGAGTAGTGAAGGGGTTTGGTGAGGACGGCGGAGCGGGAATCCCTTAGCAGCGAAAAACGGAGTCCAGAAGCCGTGGCTTCAGGCGCGGGCTTGGGCCGGCGCAAGGCCCAGAAAAAGAAATTGCCCCGCGTAAAAGCGGGGCGCGATTTTTTTGAGGCGATTTTCAATCCTCGTCCGGCAACATGATTGTGATGGCGGGTTGGGGGTCGTCAATGTCGAGGGGGCGGCAGAGCCGACGACAAAGGTTGCGCTCATAGGCAACATCGAGGTTCAAGATTCGATGATGATTTTGACAACTTGGTCGCGGTAGGCGGCGTTGAGCACAAAGGCCTTGTCGGCGCGGCGCAAGGGAAAGCGATGGCTGACCAGCCCGCGGAAATCCACGCGGCCTCGCTCCACCAGCCGGATGGCGCGCGGGTAGGTGTGTTTCATCCGCCGGCATAATTTGATGGTCAGCCCTTTGCGGCGGGCGGTGGAATGTTTCATCGCCAAGCGGTCGTCGGAGGGGATGCCCACGAGCACGACACGCCCGCCGGGGCGCGTCATTTCGGCGGCTTGCTGGACGGAGTGATCGGCCCAGGCCGCTTCGATGGCCGCGTCCACGCCGCGCCCGGCGGTTTCTTTGTGAATGCGGGCGACGGGGTCTTCTTGGTCGCAGTTGATGGCGAGGGCGCCGAGTCGTTGGGCCAGTTTGAGCCGCCAGGGGAATTTATCGGTGAGGAAAATCGGGTCCGCGCCGGCCAGTTTGGCGACTTGCAGGATGAACAGGCCGATGGAACCGGCGCCCAGGATGGCCATGCTGTGGGCCGGGCGCAACCTGGCCAGATCAACGGCATGAAGGCCGACGCCCAAGGGTTCCAGCAAAGCGGCCTGGATGTCGCTGATGGCTTTCGGGACCGGGAAACAGCAGCGCGCCGGTATGAGCATCCATTCGCTCAAACTGCCGTCGTAGGGGTGGTTGCTGCAAAAGCGAAGATTCCGGCAGAGGTTGGGATGGCCTTGCTGGCAGAGATCGCAATGGAGGCAGGGCTGGGCGGGGTCCACCGCCACGCGCGTTCCCGGCTCCAGCCGCTGACCGTTGCCATCCAGCGCGTCCGGGCCGGCGGCGTTGACCACGCCGGAGAATTCATGCCCGAGAATGAGGGGTGAAGTCACCGGCGTATCGCCAATCCGGGCATCCTGGTAGGTATGAAGATCGCTGCCGCATATACCTGTGATCTTGACGCGCAAAAGCGCCTGGGCTTTTCCCGGCGGGCCGGGGCGCGGCACTCTTTCGATGCGCAAGTCCGCCGGGCCGTGCAACCGCGCGGCCAGCATCGTGGGCTGTTTAGTCTCCCCGCGATTCACCGGGCCTTGGCTCATATTGCGTGTCTGATCCCGACACTCTGGCAATCCCCCAGCCAGTGTGCCAGGGCGGTTAAGAGTGCAAAACCGTCCAAAACTGTTGAACTTGGATGTTCCGAATCCGAACGATGGCAGATTCAAGGATGCCCGGCAAGCCGGTTTTACCTCAATTTCCTTTTCGTCGTGCGGAAAGGGGCGGAGCGTAAGCATAGATCACAGAAGGATTTTGTCTCATACCGGGTCCAGTTCGCAATTGCACTATGCCGCTCCTACGGAGCTTTGGATTTTTTAGGCGTGTTACTTTCCCCTCTCCGGTAGGGCTGCGCTGCCGCGCAGCCTCCAAGCCCGGCGGCGCAGCAGCGCCGCCCTACCATTGCACCGATTGTCATTGGGAAATGGTATCATACCCCTTTGCCGGGCAATTCGCCCCGGGCGTTCACCAGGGTTGCATTTTGGCGGGATTCCGGCACATTGACCCGGGATGAACGGGCGGATGAAATTTGAGTCAAATCCACGTTGGAGAAAGGTAACCGGTCAGTTTTGGCTGGGCAGGGAAAGCTGCCCGCCGCGGCGCGCACGGAGTGCGCGCCCTACCACCCAAGACTGACGCATTACGGAGAAAAAACACGATTATGAAATTTCTGCAAGTTGCCAAACGGATCACGCTCTTGATAGTGGTCAATCTGCTGGTCATGTTGACCTTGGGGATTGTCGCCAGCCTGCTTTTTCATCGCCAGGCCGCTCAGTTTGGCTACGACACCCTTTTCCTGTATTGCCTCGTCTTTGGCATGGGCGGCGCGTTCATCTCGCTGGCGATTTCGCGCTGGATGGCCAAACGGATGATGGGCGTTCAAGTCATTGATCCCAACACCTCAAGCCCCGATGAGCAACGCCTCGTCGAAACCGTCCATCATCTGGCCCGCGCCGCCGGGCTTCCCGCCATGCCGGAAGTCGGGATTTATGATTCGCCGGAGATCAATGCTTTTGCCACCGGGCCGAGCCAGTCGCGCGCCCTGGTCGCGGTGTCCTCGGGATTATTGAGCCACATGCGGCAATCGGACATCGAAGGCGTGCTGGGACACGAGATTACTCATGTTGCCAACGGCGACATGGTGACCATGACTTTGATCCAAGGCGTGATCAACGCCTTCGCCATGTTCCTGGCCGAGGTGGTGACCATTGCTCTTTCCCAAGGCTCCTCGCGCAATAATCGGGGTAGCAGTTTTTTCATGCGAATGATGGTTTACAATCTGGTCTACTCCGTGTTCGCGCTCCTGGGTTCCATCCCTGTTTGCTGGTTCTCGCGCTGGCGTGAATTTCGGGCCGATGCAGGGGGAGCGCGCCTGGCCGGACGGGACCACATGATTTCGGCGCTCAGGGCGCTTAAGGCCATCCATGAAGCCGGGGCCGACCAAGCCGGACCGAAACAGCCGGCCATTCAAGCTCTGAAGATTTCGGGCAAGACGGCCGGCATTATGGGCCTCCTCTTCGCCGATCATCCCCCGTTGGACGAACGCATCGCCCGGCTGGAGAATCCCACCCGGGGCCAATGAAGAGTCATTCCTAATCTTACTCTTAATCTTCTTCAGGGACGGAAGGGACCAAAGGGACGGAAGGGACAAGATTAGGATTAGGATTAAGATTATGAACTGCCCAAAAACTTGAACTGCGCCCCGCCACGCGAAGGGGTCGCTGTTCCTGGGTCTGACACGCAAACCGAACGGCTCGGGCGCCCGCGCAAAGGACACCACTCCGTTTTCAGCCGTCGCTCCCAGGTAAGGATCGTTGCTCACCAGCAGATTGCCGTCGATATCGAGATGATCGGCCAACGCGGCGAGATGGGCGGCGGCGCTGATCAGAACGCTGGTTTCGATCATGCAGCCGATCATCGTTTTCAAGCCGGCTTTGCGGGCCGCCTGCAGCGCAGCGCAAGCCGCGCTGATGCCGCCGGTTTTCAGGAGCTTGACGTTGACCCCGTGGCTGAGAAGAAGGTCAAACGGTCTGAAATCCAATTTCACAAGCGGACAAGGACTTGGAATCATGGAAGGGTCCGGTCAGGCATCCTGGCATGATAAAATGTCTTCCTTGTGGAGCAGGTTCGTTTTCAATTCTTCCCGGTCCAGGAACGGCGACATGTCTTCCAGACTGGCCGAGACCATGCGGCCGTCCGCCAGCCTGCGCGAGCTTAACTTCGGTTCGAACATCTGATCCCTGTCAAGTATCACATTGGCCAGCCCCGGGCCGGGCGCGGCCAGGAATTGCCCGAGCGCCGGCTGGAAAAGCGGGTTTTCCAACCGGATCGAGGGCAGGCCAAAGGCCCGGCCGATTTTCACCATGTCCGGAAAACTGATTCCGGACTCAGGCCCCTCGCCGATGAGCCGGTTGAAAAAGCTCTTCTGCGTGGAGCGTTGCGAAAGGTAGCCGTCGTTGTTCAGGACGATGATTTTCACCGGCAGTTTGTGATGCGCCACGGTCTGAAGTTCCTGGAGATTGAGCATCAAGCTGCCTTCGCCAGCCAGGCAGATGATCCGGCTGCCGGGCCGCGCGAAGGCGGCCCCGACGGCGGCCGGCAAATCATAACCCATGGAGGCGGAGCCTGCGTTGGCATACACTCGCTGGCCGTACTTGATCCGGGCCGCCTGAAACGTCACGACCGAGGCGGTGGCGTTGCCGCAGACCACCACGTCGTCGGCGCGGAGGAGGTGGAAAAGTTCCTCTATGAAATGGTAGGGATTGATCGGCCTGGACGGGTCGCGGTGCCGGGGCAAAACAATGGGATATTTGGCCACGCGCGCTTTGCACCACCGGAGCCATTCGCCATGGGCGGGCGCGAGCGTTTCCGGCAACTCCGCCAGCAAGGCCCGCAGAAAATCCTTCAGGTCCGCGTGAATGCCCAGATCGGGGCGCACCAGCGCCGGCTTCTCCAGCTCGGCAGGGTCAACATCCACCTGCACCTTGAAAGCGTGGCGGGCAAAAGACTGCCAATTGTAGCTGACTTGCCGAATGGCCAGCCGGCAGCCGAGCACGATGACCAAATCGGCGTTCTGCACGCAGAAATTTCCCGCCCTGTCCCCTATCGTGCCCGGACGGCCGCAATAGAGAGGGTCCTCGGAGTCCAGGGCGTCTGGCGCGGTCCACCCAGTGGTGACTGGAATCTGCAATCGCCGGATCACCGCCTCGAATTCCTGGTAAGCGCCGCTGAGATGCAGGCCCGATCCGACCAGAAACACGGGCCTTTCCGCCGCGGCGATGCGTTGCGCAACCTCCGCGCACTGGCGGCGCAGGACGGCGGAGTCCGTCGGCGCCAGGTCTTCCGCCGGGTCGTAGCCCGGCTGGGCGGCGGGGTCAATCATGGTTGATTGCACATCCACCGGAATTTCGAGCCAGCACGGGCCGGGCCGGCCGCTGACGGCCAGATGCAGGGCGCGCTCCAGATGGTAGCGAATGGTCAGCGGATCGCACACCGATACGGCATACTTGGTGATGCCTTTGACCATGGGAACGACGACCAGCTCCTGGTCGCCGAGCTGGCGCAGAAGCGGCGTGTTGTAAGTGGACACGAGCGTCTCGCGCTTGCCCTGGCCGGAGATAATGAGCATCGGGATCGAATCGGTATAAGCTCCGAAGACGCCGTTCAAAGTGTTGATGGCGCCGGGGCCGGCGGTCACGCTGACGATCCCCGGCTTGCGCGTCAGACGGGCGTAAGATTCCGCCGCCATGGCGCAGGCCTGCTCGTGATGGCAGCAGACATACTGGAGGCGCGAACAGCGCCCCAGGGCGTCGTTCAGAAACATCGCGTGCCCGCCAGTCATTAAAAAGACGTGCCTGGCGCCGGTGTCCGCCAAATGATCAAAGATGTAATCGGCTACTCGTTTCATCAGTGTTTTCGTCAAGGCCAGCCTGAATAATCCGGCCTGTGTCGGATTTCAAATCTTATTCCGGTTCTTGTGCCACTGCGCGGTGCGGCGGATGGCCTCGTCCAAGGGGGTCCATTCGCGCAAGCCCAGTTCCTGCTGCGCGCGCGCCGTCTCGGGAACGTAGCGCGCCGCAGGCTGGCCGGGCAAAGGCTCTTGCGCAATCTCCACCGGCGCGTGGCCGGGAAGGGCGCGGCTGACGGCTTCGGCCACCTGGGCTATGCTCAAGGCGTTGCGCGATCCCACGTTGTAGGGACGGTTGCCGGCGCCTCGAATCAGAATGGTCCACAGCCAAATCGCCAGGTCGGCCGCGTAGAGATAGGAACGATACGGAGTGCCGTCGCCGTTGACTTTGATGGGACCGCCGGCCAGCGCGTCGCGTATGAAATTTCCCATGGCAAAGTGAATGTCCAATGGCAGATAGGGGCCGACCAGGGCGAAAATTCGCGCCACCTTCACCTCAAGTCCGTGCTGGCGCGCATGGATGGCGCAGAGCAGTTCGCTCATTCTTTTCCCTTCGGAGTAGGCGGACTGGGGGTTGGAGACATCCGGCCCTCCGGCGTAGTCCTCGGCCACATGCGCGAGGCTGGCGGGTTGGCGGCCATAGACGGCGCCGGAGCTTGTCAACAGGAATTGTTTCGCGCCGCATTGCGCCGAAAAATCCAACGCCCGCCGCGTCCCCGTCACGATGGTGTCCAGCATCACCCCGGGATGCTCGTCGTTGAGGGTGGCGCTGGCTGCGGTGGCGGCGTGAATGACGTGCGAAAACCGGGCGTCGGGAAAGGCGAAGTCGCGCACGTCGCCGGCCTGGAAACGAATATCCGGGCGGCGGGCCAGGTGGGGCGCTTTGCGGGCAAAGGCCTCAGGGTTCCTTGTCAAAACCAATGCTTCCGCGCCGAGGCCCAGCCGGTCGTTGGCCCAGGCCAGACTTTCCAGCAGCCAGCAGCCGATGAACCCGGTGCCGCCGGTGATGAACAGCCGCGCCCCTTGCAAGTTCTCCCGCAATGGACGCATGTGCCCGACGACATGGTCGAGATCGGCGGCGAGGATTTGTGTCATACCAGCATGGTTCTCGAAATTACTTCCAATACAAGTCGTCCCCAATATACCCGCACGTCTTGAGGTTGTTCAACATTTTCAGGCGGATGAGGCGGGATTCACGGAAATTGGAGTCGGCGAAACCAATGGCCTCGAGGCCGGATTTGAGTTCGTGGACGGTGGCGGTCAAATCGTGGAGGGGTTGGTGTTGGGGCGCCAGTTTGCGGAAGAGGGAAAAATCGACTCTGTAGGAGCGTTTGTCGGGGGCGGCGTCTTTATTGATGGAAACTTCGACGCCGGACATGGCGCGCTGGACGGCCAGGGCAAGCTCCTTGACCTGGTAACTCCATGAGTCGGACCCGACGTTCACGATGAGGAACGGACCGCCGTTGGCGGTCTCGCGGCTGACGGCCCAGTCCATGGCGCGAGCCGTGTCCTTGGTGGTGATGAGGGGGCGCCACGGGGTGCCGTCGCTGAGAATGTTGATTTTTTTGAGGACAACGGCGCTGGCGACAAAATCGTTGAGGACGAGATCGAGGCGCAAGCGCGGGCTCATGCCGCAAACGGTGGAAAGGCGCAGGCAGGAAATTTTGTAATTTTTGCCGGCGAGGTTTTTGAGGTCGTTTTCGGCTGCCGCTTTGGAACGGGCGTAGGGGGTCAGCGGGTTGAGGCTGGAGTCTTCGGCGCGGGCGCCGTCTCCGGCAAAACCATAGACGCTGCAACTGGAGGCGAAGACGAAGGATTTGGCGCCGGCGTTTTTGGCTTTTTGGGCAATGGCGACGCTGGCGCGATGGTTGACTTGCATGGTGACCTCTGCAAAGGCGCTGCCCATTGGGTCGCTGGAGATGGCAGCGAGGTGGACGACGGCGTCCACGCCGGTGAAAAGAGATTGCGGAATGGCGCGGACGTCGCCGAAATACTGGGCGTTCAGCTCGCGCTCCGGCAACGGCTCAATGGAGGTCAGGGCGGTGGCGAACCAGCCGGTGTCGTAGCCGATCAATTGAGCATCGGGATGGGTTTGGCGCAATTGGCGGACGACGCCCGGGCCGATATAGCCCAGGTTGCCTGTAATCAAGATTCTCATTCTGTCCATTCCGCAAGAGCGCAAAGCATGGCTGGAGTGGCGCGAGTGGTGCCGTTTGCGTTTACAGGCCGGATCATTGGGTCACTCTTTTACGAAGTAGGAAATATCAGGGTCATAGGGCAGGCGCTTCAGCCCCGGCAGGTCCATGCTCTCCAATAACGCCACCGTTTCACCCGGATAATCCACTTTGTTCAATTCATCGAAGGCAACTATTCCGCCCTTGACCACGCGCGGGTACAGATGCTTGAGGGCCACCTTGGTTGGCTCATAGATGTCAAAGTCAAGGTAGAGCAGGCTGATCAGCAATTGGGGGGAAGACTCCAGGTATTTGGGGATCGTTTCACAGGCGTTGCCCTTGACAAGTTCGACCTTCGGCAGGTGGCCGAGGGGGCGATTTTTGTCATGAATCGCAATCAGGCCGGAAATCTCTTCGAACATGGATTTGTGGATTTTCAGGCCGCCGGGATGGAGAAACTCCGCGGAACCCTTCAATTTCTTGTAATCCTTGCCGTGGATCGTCGGGAAACCCTCGAAGGTGTCAAACCCGATCACTCTGCGGTTATAGTTGTAGGGTTCAAGAATGGAGGAAAAGTGCATCCACCCTGCCAAGCCGCCCCCCGCATGCACGCCGCATTCGACGATGCTGCCCATGGCCGGCAGGCTCAACTTGAAAATTTCATACCTGACCAGGAAGCGGGCGACATCCTGGCGGCGAACATGGCGGGGAAAGAAGCGCAGTCGCGCCGGCAGTGGAGTCGGCGAGTCATTAAAGGCGCGTGCCAACTCCTCATAAATCTCTTTTTCGATTTCAGTGTGGTTCTTGCTGAGTCCCTTTTTGTTTTCGATCATGGTGATTTTATCCGTTTTTTTCGGGTCTGTGGCACAATCTGTGGGTGATTTTGGGTGAATTCCGGTTTTTTGCGAGCTTTTTTTGGCTGATTTTCGGATGTCACCGGCGCGCCTCCGGGCGGGGGCGGGGCAAGGCCATGATTGACAGTGGAGGGAATGGAGTCTTTTACCAAATTTTCCAGGGGGCTTTGCCTTCGGACCAGAGACGGTTGAGGAGGTTGAACTCGGCGAAGGTGTCCATCGGCTGCCAGAAGCCGTCGTGCGGAAAGGCCATCAACTGGCCGTCGGCAGCCATCGTCCGCATGGGTTTTTGCTCGAACATCACCTGATCGGATGAGGCGTCCAGATAATCAAAAATACCGCGGGAGGCGACGAAGAATCCGCCGTTGATGCGGCCTTCGGTGGTTTGCGGTTTTTCATTGAATTGCGTGACCCGGCCTTCGGGGGAAATGTTAATTTCGCCAAAACGGCCCGGGGGACGCACCGCGGTAATGGTGAGTTTTTTGCCGTGCTCGTGATGAAAAGCCAATGAGGCGTTGATGTTCATGTTGCCCACTCCGTCTCCATAGGTGATGAAGAATTCCGGGTCGTCGCCGATGTAGGGTTTGATTTTGTGGATGCGTCCGCCGGTGGAGGTTTCCTCGCCGGTGTCGGCCAGGGTGACGGACCAGTCTTCCTCGTCGTGGTGATTGTGGAATTTGACGCCGGCTTTGCGTCCGAGGCGGAGGGTGGCGTCGCTGGTCATCCAGAGGTAGTTGCGGAAGAAGTCCTTGATCATGTCGCCCTTGTAGCCGAGGCAAAGGATGAACTCTTTATGGCCGTGGGCGGCGTAGATTTTCATGATGTGCCAAAGGATGGGACGGTCGCCGATGGGAAGCATGGGTTTGGGGCGGTATTCGGTTTCCTCGCGCAACCGGGTGCCTTTGCCACCGCAAAGAATAACGACTTTCATAGCGAAACGGGCAATTTCTGAGTCAGAACCATGGGCCATGGATACGCCAACGACGGCCACAAGGGCAACTGAAATTTTGTTCCTGGAGGCGTTTTTCTTGCTTGTAATCTGTATGCAGAATAATCTATATGGAAAGTGATGGAAGTGACCATGAATCCCCACCTGCTGCATGATGCCCGCGAAGTGATTGCCAACCTGGAAACCCGCGTTCAACCTTTTGGCGGAAAACGAATTTTGCTCACGGGCGGCGCGGGCTTTTTGGGCGCGCATTTCGTCCATTTTTTTCTGGCGTTGAACGATTCAGGCTCGCTGGCCAAACCCTGTTCACTTGTGGTTTGGGACAACTTTTCGCGCGGCATTCCCGAATGGCTGAAAGCCCTGTCCGCAAGAAAAGATCTGGCCTGTCAAAAACGGGATGTTTGCAAGGCGCGCGACATTCCGCCGGCGGATTTCATTATTCATGCCGCCTCCATCGCCTCCCCGACTTTTTACCGGCTGCATCCGATTGAAACCATGGACGCCAATGTCGTGGGTTTGAGAAGATTGCTGGACTTTGCCGTCAAAAGTCCGGTGGAGAGTTTTCTCTTTTTTTCCACCAGCGAAATTTATGGCGATCCCGATCCGGCCTGCATTCCAACGCCTGAAACCTATCGCGGCAGCGTCAGTTGCACCGGCCCGCGCGCTTGCTATGACGAATCCAAACGCTATGGCGAAACCCTGTGCGTCAACTTCTGGCAGGCGCGCAAAGTGCCGGTCAAAATCGTCCGGCCTTTTAATAATTACGGCCCCGGCCTGAAAATCACCGACCGCCGCGTCATTCCCGATCTTTTCCGCGACGTGCTGGCGGGACGAAATCCAGTGTTGCTCTCCGACGGGCGCGCGACGCGGACTTTTTGTTACAGTTCGGACGCCATCACCGGATACCTGCTGGCGCTGCTGGGTCCGCATCCAGGCGAATCGTTCAACATCGGCGCGGAACAACCGGAAATCTCCATGCGTGAACTGGCGGATAAAATCATCCAGACGGCAGGCAAGGCTCTCAAAGTGGAATTCAAGCAAAGTGACGACGCGAATTATTTGACCGACAATCCCAACCGCCGGTGTCCGGCGATTGAGAAGGCGCGGCGGCTGTTGGGTTACAACCCGAAGATTACGCTGGAAGCGGGCTTGGAACGAACCTGCCGTTATTATCTGGATCATCCAGCCGGCGCCGACGCCTGAAAGAGGATTATATGAAAATTGCCATTGTCGGAACCGGCTATGTGGGGCTTGTCTCGGGCGTTTGTCTGGCGGCCAGGGGGCATGACGTCGCCTGCGTTGACATACGCGCGGAGATCGTCACCCAGTTGAATCACGGCAAGCCCCATATTTACGAGGCCGGTCTGCCGGAACTTCTGGCCGGGGATCTGGCTTCGGGAAAATTCCGCGCCACGCTTGATTTGGAAGATGCCTTGTCGGACGCGGCATTGGTGATGATCGCCGTGGGCACGCCTTCCACAGAGGGACAGATTGATTTGCAATTCGTGTGCGCCGCGGCGGAGCAAATCGGAAAATTCATGGCCAAAACGGAGCGGTTTCTTTCGGTTGTTGTCAAAAGCACGGTGATTCCCGGAACCACCGATGTCGTGGTGCGGCGGGTGATTGAAAAAACTTCGGGAAAACGCCCCGGTCAATTCGGCTTGGGAATGAACCCGGAGTTTTTGCGCGAAGGAAATGCCATTGAAGATTTCATGGAACCGGACCGGATTATATTTGGCCATGAAGACGCGGAAACACTTCACCGGCTCGAAGAACTTTATCGTTCGTGGAATTGCGACAAACTGGCCGTCAATTCCCGGACGGCGGAAATGATCAAATACGCCAATAATTGTCTGCTGGCCACTCAGATTTCCGCCGTCAACGAACTGGCCAATCTTTGCTTTGAAATGGGCGGCATTGATGTGCGAGATGTGATGCGCGGCGTGCATCTGGACAAACGGTGGAGTCCGGTTTTGCCCGCGGGCCGGATCAAGCCGGCCATTCTGACCTATTTGATTCCCGGCTGCGGTTTCGGGGGCAGTTGTTTTCCAAAAGACGTGCAGGCCTTGCGCGCGCTGGGCCAGGAACGCGGATTGCCGATGCGCTCGTTGCAGGCCGTTCTCGACATCAATGAACAACAGCCGCTTCAAATCATCCGCATGCTGGAAAGCGCATTGGGAACGCTCAAGGGGCGGCGGATTCTTGTTTTGGGTCTGGCGTTCAAACCGGGCACGGATGATGTGCGTGAATCCGTTTCCATTCGGATCATACACCGGCTGGTTGAACTCGGCGCGCAAATCGGCGCGCACGATCCGGTGGCTTTGCCCAACGCGCGCCGCGAATTGGCGGGCGCTCCGGTTGAATTCGTGACCGGGTGGCAAAACAGCATTGCCGATTATGATGCGATTGTCGTTGCCACGCGCTGGAGTGATTACGAAGCGCTTGCAACTCCGGCGCTATCGGATAAACTGCGGGGGCGGGTCGTGATTGACGCCCGGTGCATGTTCCAGGCCTCTGATTTCCCCGGCGCCGCATATCTGGCCATTGGCCGGAGAATGCCCCAACCATGAACACGCCGCTGGTCTCGTTTTGCATACCCACTTACAACCGGCCCGAATACTTGCGCCGCGCCATCGAATCGTGCCTGGCTCAGACCTGCCAGGATTTCGAAATCATCATCACGGACAACAGCACCAATGACGAATCGGCCCAAATAGTGGCGAAAATCAACGACCCGCGCATCCGTTATTACAGCAACAACGGCAACATCGGCGCGACGCCCAGTCACATTCGCGCCGTCTCGATGGTCCGGGGAAAGTATGTGCAATTTCTGATGGATGACGACCTGATCAAACCGAAATTCCTGGAACTGATGATTGATGCGTTCGAAAAGAACCCCACCGTCGGCGTGGTGATGGCGCCCATGACGTTGATGGACGAGAATGACCGGCGCATTTTCCCCAAGTTTTATCTCTTTCGCACCAAGGTGTACCGATACCGCTACCAGGTTGGCGACGGCCTGATTGACCGGAAGCGGGTGCTGCGGGATTTTTTAACGGGGCCGGAATATCCGTGCTGCGTTCCCAGCGGCATCCTTTACCGGGCCGAGGCGTTGCGGCCGACGTTGCCGTTCGATATGGCAGCCGATTTTGCCGGCGACGTTGATACGTGCATGAAAATAGCGCCGGATTGGGATTTTTATTACATTGACGAAGTATTATCTTCCTGGCGCTACATTCCTGAGGGCCATACGGTGAGACAGCATCAAATAGGGATCAAAATCGAGGCGTGGTACTATATCACGCGCCGATGCCTGAATAACAAAACCGTCCAGGAAATGTTCCGGGACGAATGGGACAAACTGGCGCGGGACAGCCTGTATTTTTGCACCTGCCGCGCCATTATGTTGAATGGACTGGCGGCGGTGCGCGCGCGCAGCCCGAAGATGCTGATGCAAACCATCAAGACCGTCCGCAAGGAGGATCCGCATTGGATCAACCTTCTGCGCCTGCCTTTTTTTGCCATCTGGGAGATTGTCGTGTCCGTTTTCCCGCCCAAGCTGCCGCCGGCGCGGGAGTGATGCCGTTTCAAAAATCTTGGGCGACAAGTCCGGCGATTTCACCCCCGATGGCCAGGGAAGCGGTGGCGCCGGGACTGGGGGCGTTGAGAACATGCAGGGCGCGCGGACGGCGCACCAGGCAAAAATCCTGCAATAACTCGCCTTCCGGCGACATCGCCTGGGCGCGAACGCCGGTGCCGCCGCGTTCAAGGTCTTCGACGCGAATTTCCGGGACGAGCCGTTGCAGCGCCCGGCAAAATAATTTGCGGCTGAACGACCGCTTGATTTCCTCCCAGGTCATTCGTTTGTGTTTGTTCATGAAGCGCCACAGGCCGGAAAAGCTCAAGGCGTCGCAGAGGTCCAACAGGTTAATGTCGGTTTTGCTGTAGCCTTCGCGCGCGCCGGCCAGCACGGCATTGGGGCCGGCTTCGACCCCGCCCCCGATCAAGCGCGTGAAATGAACTCCCAGAAAGGGGAATTGCGGGTCGGGCACCGGATAAATCAAATGGCGCACCAGATGCTGCCGCGCCGGTTTGATTTTGAAATACTCGCCGCGGAAGGGGACGATCCGGACGGCGCGCTTTTCACCGGCCATGACGGCCACCCGATCGCAGTGCAGGCCGGCGCAATTGACCACGTAATCCGCTTCCCAATCGCCGGCGGGGTCCGCGCCAGCCATCCCCCGTTTTGCGGTTGAATCTTGTTGACACAGGCGCGGGTCACGACGCGTCCGCCCGCCTCTTCAATCTTCTTAACCATGGCGTTGCAGACCTGGATGTAGTCAACGATGCCTTCCTGGGGGACGTGAACGGCGGCGATGCCCGCCACATGCGGTTCGATTTCGAGCATTTGAGGGCGGTGCAGCAGGCGGAGGCCTTGCAGGCCGTTCTTTTGGCCGCGCTCGTGGAGGTCGTGCAGGCGGGCCAATTCGGTTTCGTCCACCGCAACCACGAGCTTGCCGCAGATTTCATGGCGGATGCCGTTCTCTTTGCAGAAGGCAACCATTTCCTGAATGCCGGAAACGGCCAGCCGGGCTTTGAGCGAACCCGGCTTGTAGTACAATCCGGCGTGAAGAACGCCGCTGTTGTTGCCGGATTGGTGGCGGGCGACGCCGTTTTCCTTTTCAAGGACAACGACTTGCGCGGAAGGAAAGCGGCCGGACAATTTCATGGCAGTGGCCAGGCCAACTATTCCGCCGCCAATGATGATGATCCGCTTTTCTCTCACTTCACAAAAATCTCCCCGGAGAGATTGCGAGTCAATTTAAACCGGGCGAAGGTTATGGCGCCTTGAGGTTGCGCGGTCAGGCGAAATTCTTGATGAACATCTCCACGTAACCCTCGGGCGTGAACGGGCGATGGGCCGGGCTGCGCAGAAACGCCGCGGCGGCTTCGAGATAACCGTTGTATTCGCGCTCGGACATTTTCGACATATAGCGATACAATTCCTCGTAAGTGAAATTGCGCTTGTCAATGAAAGTGTTGGCCGGAATGCAGTCCGTCACGTTGGGCGCCCCGAGATAAATTGGCACGCAACCGGCATAGAGACGATCAAAGAGCTTTTCCGATATCCAATCGTTTTCCGCCGAGGTCTCATAGGCGAAGGAAAAGCGATAATCCATCAAGGTCTGGTACAAGCTTTTGACGTTGGGGCCGATGAACGAGGGGAAACGGCGGACCTTGACCAGATCAAACAGCCGCACTCTGCGGTAAACAGCGCGCAGGGCGAAATTCAAGAAGGAAAGCCGGCCCGGCAACAGAATCCGGTCCCAGTCCGTGCCAAACAAATCGAAATCCCGCGGCGCGTTGGCCTCAAACCATCGCACGGCCCGAACGCGCTCGGAATACAATTCGGCGGGGTGATCCGACACCATATAAGCCTGGATCATGCAGCACAGCTTTCGCCGGCCAAAAGGCAGCGGCTCCATCCGCGGCTCCGGCGGGCACGCCGGGTGGTAGAGCACATATTTGGAGGGGTCCGTCGCGCACAAATCCTTTTTGTACGTCAGCACCCGCCGAAATGGCTTGTGGAGCTTGGGGTCATAGCCGTCGGGCCGCACAACGGCAGGCTCGACGAGAATGAGGTTGATGTCCGGATGCCTGGCCCGCAGCAAGGCGCGAAAGTAGGGGTTGCGGCGCACGTAGTAATTGGGGTACTCAATAAAAAAGACCCTGTCAAACCACTGCAAAGGCTTCATGTCCAGCGTGGCCACCTGGTGCCCCATGGACTGCAAGGTCTGGCCCAAGAGACGCGACGCGCAGGCCCAATCGTGTCCCTGCGTGTGGACGGTTTGGGTAAACATCCGGTTCTTGTTAAAGGCCGTGTAGAAATTCCAGAAGCCGAAGTTCATAACGGGAGACGCCAGGCAATGGAACCGAAGCAAAAGCCCCGGCGCGTGGCCGGACTTGCATTTGGTGTCATGATCATCTTTTTTCGGAGCGAAAAATAGGCCGGACTTGGAGGCTTGTCCATTTCTTTCCATGTCAATTTGTGGCTGGACCTGTTCAAACTTAGCGGTTGGCTTCACCGAATTTTTGCGTATCCTGTCGCCAATGGCTATGAATGGAGACCAAATTGCCGCCAAAAAAGGCAGGCAGAAGGGCGGCTTGCTGGTGCTGTTGATCGTGCTGGGCGGCGCTTTGGCGGCGTTGTGTCATCAAGGATTTCTGCCGCACCAGGTTTTTTGGGACAACGACGCGCCGCTGGGTTCGATGCTGGACCCATCCAATCGCCTGCCCGGAACATTTGCCGGCCATTGGGGCGCCCTCTACTGGATTGGCGGCTCCTCCGTCAGTTCCTCGCCGTCGTTTTCGACACTTCTACAAATGATTCTCCCGCCGGAAATTTATCTCAAGATTTTCGCGCCGTTGACCATGCTGTTTTTGGGCGTTGGGGCGTGGTTGTTTTTCCGGCAGTTGGGCTTTGCCCCTCCGGTCTGTGTCGTCGGCGGTCTGGGCGCGGGTTTGAACATGCACTTCTTTTCCAACGCCTGCTGGGGCCTGGGGCAATGGAACATATCCGCCGCCATGGTTTTTGTCGCCCTGGCTGTTTTGGTCTCGCCTTCCGTTCGGCCGCCTTGGGTCAAAGCTGCGATAGCCGGGCTGTCCGTCGGCATGGTGGTCATGGAAGGGTTCGATTTGGGGGCCATTTTAAGCCTTTATGTGGGGATTTTCATCGTCTTTTATTTTCTGACAACGGCGCCCAGCCCCGCCAGGGGAATTCCCAAGACCATCGGCATGGGGGCTTTGGCGGTGCTTTTTGCGCTCTTTATTTCCAGCAGCACCCTTTACACGCTGGTGGGGACGCAAATCAAGGGAACGGTCAGCCTGGGACAAAGCGCGGCGGAAAGAAAAGCCCACTGGGACTTCACCACCCAATGGAGCTTGCCGAAGCTGGAAACGTTGCGCCTGGTGATTCCGGGCGTGTTTGGATATCGCCTGCAGGATTATATAACGGACACGAACAGAGCCAGCGCCTACTGGGGCAGGATTGCCGAAGACCCTCATGTGGATGAATTGGAAAGCAGCAATCCGGAGACCCGGGCTCATTCCGCCGCATCTCTCGGATTGCAGCCCGAGATTCAAAACATCATGGCGGGCAACAATATGTCCGCTCGCGAACAGATCATGGATCAGATCAAGGCAAGCCTGCAACGGCGGCACACCGGTTCGGGCGATTATACCGGGGTGCTGGTTTGTCTGCTGGCCCTTTTTGGCCTGTTCAATTCCTGGCGGAAACCCGGTTCCCCTTACTCGAAAAATGAGCGGCAGTTGGTCTGGTTTTGGGGCATCGCGGCGCTGGTTTCACTGCTGGCGGCGTGGGGCCGGTATGGCTCGTTGTATCAATTCATCTACCATTTGCCATTCCTCAGCAACATCCGCAACCCGATTAAATTCCTGCACCCCTTGAACATCTGCCTGATTATTTTATCGGGCTGCGGTTTGGAGGCCCTCCATCGCCGCTATCTGTGCGGCGCGGCTAACACGGGGAGCCTGCCACACCCTGTCATGCGCTGGTGGCAAAAAGCGGCCGGGTTTGAAAAAAATTGGACCGTCGGAACTCTGCTGGTTCTGGGGGCTTCGGTCGTGGGTCTGTTGATCTTGAGTTCCTCCAAGAGCGACTTGGTTCACCATTTGGAACACAATGGATTTTCCACCGAACTGGCGCCGCCGATGGCGGCCTTCTGCATTCATGAAATTGTTTTGTTCCTCGTCTTTTTTGCCGCCTCGGCGGGAGTGGTCATTGCCATCCTCAGTGGCGCATGGAGCGGACGCCGCGCGACTTGGGCCTGGGGTTTCCTCGGCCTTATTATGATATTGGATCTCGGTCATTCCGACGCGCCGTGGGTCCGTTATTTCGACTACAAAGAAAAGTACAGCATGAACCCGGTCGTTGAGTTGCTGAGGCACGAACCTTGGGAACACCGCGTCATGTCACGCTTCCTGCCGACGGGAGGTTACATTCCCGGGGACGGCAATCTGGGCGCGCTCTGCCATTGGTGGCTGGAGAATGATTACCTGGCCAACAACATCGAATCGCTGGAACTCGACCAGGCGCCGCGCCTGCCGGACCTCGACCGGAACTATATCAACACGTTTGCCGCCTGGTCCCAACAAGATTTGTCGGCCCCGGTGCGCATGTGGCGTCTGACCAATACGCGATATATTCTGGCGGACGCACGCCTCACGCCCGCACTCAACCAATTGGCCGAACCAAAAAACAGCTTCCGCAATGTAATGCTCATGGATATCGTCCCCAAACACGAGGGGACGCCCATCGAAGACGCCGGTGATTTGACGGTCCAGACCAATGACAACGGCCACGTCGCGCTGATCGAATTCACCCTGGCCCTGCCGCGCGCCAGGCTCTATTCCAATTGGCAAATGACCGATGACACAACGGCGCTGGCGCAATTGAATTCGTCGAAATTTGATCCGACGAAAACAGTGCTCATTGCCAATGACACTCCGGTTGTGGAGAAACCGGCCCAGCCTGAAGCGGATCCAGGCGCGGTCACCATCGCCAGTTACCAACCCAAAGACGTCAAACTGCAGGCCGACGCGAAAACGCCGGCCGTCTTGTTGCTCAATGATCGAACCGGAGACTATTGGAACGTCTGGGTGGATCAGAAGCCGGCCAGCATCCTGCGTTGCAACTATATTATGCGCGGGGTATTCGTGCCGCCGGGCCGGCACACCATTGAGTTTCGCTTTCAGGCGCCTTTGCAATGGCTTTATGTCAGCGTGTCCGCCTTTGCCATTGGCATATTGTTGGCCGGCTATGTGATTTTCGCCCGCTTTGGGCGCGCGCCGGCAACTCCTGCCGCTCCCGGGAAAACCCCCGCGTAACGGACCCGCCCCGCAGGCGCGCCGGTTGCGCCCGATGGAAAATCCATCAAAAAAGGAGCTTGCAAAAACCCGGAATCAGCCCAAATTCACCCGCACATTTTACTATGGATCCATTGTCGCCGCTTTTCGAAAGTCGTCCGGGAAGTTTAAAGTTTAAACTGGCTGAACTGGCCAAGCGTATTGCCTACAGGAGCCGGTGGCTCAATTTCCTGAGCCGCCCGCGTTTCCCCCGGAGTTTTGGAATGCAACCGGCGCAGTTGGCGTGGCTCGTCAATAAAATTGATGACACACGGCGGCAAAACACAACTCCGGGAGCCATTGTTGAAATCGGGGTGGGCTTGGGAATGACCAGCGTCTTTTTGCTTCAGCATATGAAGGTCAGCAAAGACACCCGGCCCTACTACTGCATCGATACGTTTGGCGGATTCCTTGAAAAAGATGTGGCCTTCGAAGAGAAACAACGGGGCAAGGACCGGCATGAGATCGAGGGCAGGTTTGCCTATCACTCCAAAGAGATTTTTGAAAGTAATTTGAAGAAGGAAGGCTACTCTAATTCCATTGTCATCTGCGCCGACGCCTCCAAGATGGACTTTTCCACCATTGCTCCCATTGACGTGATGCTGCTCGACGTCGATGTATATGTCCCCACCAAAGCCGTTCTCACCTCCATAATGAAATATCTTAACACCCGGGCCTATATCATGGTCGATGATTGCGAGCCCAATTCCATTTGGGATGGTTCGGATCAGGCCTACAATGAGTTTATTGAATCACAGGCCAGTCCCCGGGTCATCGTGGGAACCAAGGGCGGGGTTTTCGAGAAGGTTTGATTCTTCATTCCAAACCGGTGTGCGGGGAAAGCAGGCTTCTGTCATGAAGCGGGCAGGCCGTGTTTCTCTCTTTATTCCCGGCGCGGTTTTGCTAGATTGGGCCGCGCGCCATGCCGCAATTATGAGTGCTTACGATAAAATAAAATTTAATTCCGACGGACTGGTCCCGGCGATCATTCAGGACAAGGCCTCGGGCCGCGTCTTGATGATGGCCTGGATGAACCGCGCCTCGCTCGAGGCCACCATTGCCACGGGCAAAACCCATTTCTGGAGCCGATCGCGCCAAAAATTCTGGATGAAAGGGGAATCCAGCGGGCACATACAGACGGTCAAGGACATCGCTTTCGATTGCGACGGCGATACGCTTTTGATCCAGGTCGAACAAATCGGCGCCGCCTGCCACGAGGGCTATCGGTCCTGCTTCTTCCGGTCTGTGGCGGAGGGCGGGGCGGGCGACGTCATCACCGAACCCCAACTGCAAACACCCGCGGAAATTTACGGGAAGAAATGACCGGCGACTTCCTTCCATTCGCCAGCCGGAGCTATTGGGCGATGCTGGCGCTGCTGCTGTTGGCCCGGGGCATGGATTTCCTGAGCACCTGGCTGGCCACGCCCAACCTCGTGCTCGAAGGCAATCCGCTGGCCAAAAAACTGGGCTGGAAACTCGGAGGCCTGGTCAACGTGGTGTTGTGCTTCGCCTTCGCGTTTTGGCCGCTGACCGCCATTATTATCATTACGGCGGGTTTGCTGGTGGCGGCCCATAATTTCCGTTCGGCCTGGCTGATGCGTTCCATGGGCGAGGAGGCCTACCGGCAGTGGTTCCTGGAACAGATTTCGCGCGCGCGGCTCCCCTTCTTTTTTCTTTGTCTGCTGGGCGAGACGGCCCTCACCGGCCTGGTCGGCGCGGCCTTGCTGCGCTTCAGCGGGATGGAGTCCGTGCCCTTTGCCATCGGCTTGGGCATCCTGGCTTATGCCGTCATTGTCCTGTTTTACACCGCGCTTTCATTATGGCGCTTGCGTCATCGAATGGGGTAAACCTTAAAGCAGTGCAGGCCGTGTATCATCCAACGCAAACGGAATTTCTGAAACTGGCCGGACAGGGCAATCTCATCCCGGTCACGCGCCGGATTCTGGCGGATTTGGAAACGCCTCTCTCCGCCTATCGCAAGATTCGCGGGCAGGGCGAATCCTTTCTTTTCGAATCCGTCGAAGGCGGCGAACACATTGGCCGTTATTCCTTCGTGGGCTGCAATCCCCGCGCCGTCATCCGCCAGCAGGGCCGGCGCGTCGATGTCATCGAGAACGGCAAAATCACCGGACAATTCACCGTCCAGGCCGGCCCCGGGGTCGATGGCGCCAAAACCGTCCGGGACGGGCTGGAGGTCGTGGAACAAATCATGCGGCGATTCAAGGCCGTCGCGCTCCCCGGTTTGCCGCGCTTTACGGGCGGGGCGGTCGGTTTCATCGGCTACGAGTTTATACATGACATTGAGCCGGTCGTGCCGCGTCCGGCGCGGGACGACTTGAAGACGCCGGTGATGTATTTCCTGATTGCGGACGAGCTTTTGATTTTCGACCGCGTGGCCCAAACCATCACCATCCTGGTCAGCGCGGTCCTGGACGGAAGCCCCGACGCCGGGGAGGCTTATGAGGAGGCGGTGGGCGAGATCGAGCGTTTGGTTTCCCTGCTCGAACAACCGTCCAAACACCTGCCGGTGGACATGGTGCAGGACGTGCCGGACGTTGCCTTTTCCTCCAACGTGCCAAAGGAAGTGTTTCTGGACAACGTGGTTCGCGCCAAAAAATACATCACGGCGGGTGACATTATCCAGGTCGTCGGCTCGCAGCGGTTTTCCACGGAGGTCAAGGCTGCGCCGCTGGACATTTATCGGGCGGCTCGATCCATCAATCCTTCGCCTTACATGTTTTTGCTGGAGCTGGAGGGATTCGCGCTGGTCGGCGCTTCGCCGGAAATTCACGTGCGTTGCGAAGACCGCCGCGTGGAAATCCGGCCCATCGCCGGAACGCGGCGGCGCGGCAAAACGGCGGAAGAGGACGAGGCCCTGCAAAAGGAATTATTGGCCGACCCGAAAGAGCGGGCCGAACACGTCATGCTGGTCGATCTGGCGCGCAACGACCTGGGCCGGGTCTGCGATTTCGGCAGCGTGCAGGTGAAGGATTTGATGACGGTCGAGCGTTACAGCCACGTCATGCACATCGTCACGCAAGTGGAAGGGAACCTCGCGGCGGAGCGGACCCGTATGACCTGATCCGGGCGACTTTCCCCGCCGGCACATTGAGCGGCGCGCCCAAGATTCGCGCGATGCAGATCATTGCGGAATTGGAACAAACGGCGCGCGGCCCTTATGGCGGTTGCGTGGGCTATTTTTCATTCAACGGCAACCTGGACTGCTGCATCACCATCCGCACGGCGCTGATCAAGGATGGCACAGCTTACGTGCAGGCGGGCGGCGGCTGGGTCAACGACTCCGCGCCCGAGGCGGAATTTCAGGAAACAGTCAACAAGGCCAAAGCGATGCTCAAAGCCGTGGCCATGGCCGAAAACTTTTTGAAGACCGGCTGAAGGCTGAGGCCAAAGCTTTGCGTTCACAGATCCAGCGTGATTGATCCGGCGTTGGTCTTGTCCAGAAAAAATCCGCCGGCGTTGGTCGTATCTTGAAGCACTGCGCCTTTGCCGAGCGTCGTTGCTTTGCCGTCGCCGTTGCCGAATCTGACCGTCAACAGGCCGGTTTTGGGATTAATCGAACCGGTCAGGGAATTCGTCGGAATCTCGGCCGATTTCGTCAAGCCGTCCTTATCGCTGACCGCGACATTGAAGGAGAGCGGCGATAACAGCGTCCCGCCGGAAATGTTCAGTTGTCCGGCGGACAGATCAATGGCGGGGGCGGGCGACCGATTGGTCCAGGAGGCGCCTTGCGCGACGACAGAATTGGTAAAACCATTCGGATAAAGCAAGGGGTGCGACGCGGCTTTCTTGATCCAATCCAAATTCCCGGACGGCGCGCCGCCCGCCATATTGACCCAGCCCATCAACAAACCGGTATTGCGGTAGAGACTGGCATAAACGGGCACACCCCCTGTTTCCGCCACCGGCACCGTCTGACTCAAGACCGTGCCATCGGCCAAAGCGCCGCTGAGCGCAAGGACACCGGCGTGTTTGGCCATCAACACATAGCCATAGCCGGGCGGCACGCCCGCAAGCCCAAGCTCGGTGGGCGCCAGCAGCATCGTGTACTCCGCCGAACTGTTGTTGGTGGACCGGTGGGCGAGAAGATTGGCCACCCAGGGAGTCCCATTATTGGTTCCGGACACCGTGCCTGTTATCTGCGGTGGAGAATCGTTCCAATTCAATGTCATTTCCGCCGCCAGGGTCCGCCCTGTTTGGCCGCGCGTGAAATGTTTTTGCCGGCCCGGCCGGACAAATCAAAGCTGCCGCTGATGGCATGCCTTCCGCCGTTGATTAAAAGCGCGCCGCTGTAAGTTCCCTTCGTGCCAACGGTCAGCCCCTTGAGCATTCCCGCTGTTTCTTCGGTGACGCCATTCGTCGCGAAAAAGAGACCGTTATACGTCCCTTTGACCGGCAAAAACGGATTGGAAATAAAATTGGCTTGCAGCAGCGTGCTGACCTCCATGGTAAAAGTGAGCGGGTTCTTGTTGGTAATGATGCTGCCGGTCCAATTCGAAAACACATTCCCGCTCTTGGCAGTCGCGGTCAGATTATGCTTCGTGCCCGCCCTTAAAAGCTTGCCATTCAGGTTTGGCGACACAGTGCCATCGCCTTTGGTGATAACGATCAAGGTCAAAGCCCCGCTCGCCCCATAGCCTGAAATGGGGATGGAGCCGATGCCGTTGGTTTCATCCGAACTGACCGTCACCGCGCCGCCGTAAACGATCACGTCAGTGGGTGAAAACGTCACCGTCACGCTCTGTGCGCCACCTGCCAGGATTTGGCCAAAAGAACTGCCGCTAAACCCAGCCGGATACCTGATGTTGGTGATGGTCAGAGTCGAATTGCCGGCATTGCTAATGGTGAACGTGAGATTGGATGACGTCTCCAGCGCCACGCCGCCAAATGCCAGGTCGCCGCTTAACGCAATGGCCGATGCGCTGTTTGAAGCGCCCGGGGCCGGTTCTGCCGCGAGGAAACTCCAGAAGCCGCCGGTCAGGGAAAAATTGCCGCCGGCCAAAGGCTGCTCATTCGCCTCCCACTGGCCGAACGTGCCGGTCAGGGAAAAGATGCCTGCGCCGGTCGTCCCGCCGCCGTCGGCGACGACGAACCAGGGAACCGAGAAACCCTGGGCGTGGAGCGCGGGCAGGCTGCCAGCCA
This sequence comes from uncultured Verrucomicrobiae bacterium, assembly GCA_963825315.1. Taxonomy (GTDB): domain Bacteria; phylum Verrucomicrobiota; class Verrucomicrobiia; order Limisphaerales; family Palsa-1400; genus DASRLE01. Next base: position 1,148,222 of record CAWGST010000001.1, read on the forward strand.
GCAACAGCGCGCCGAGCATCAGACCTTTGTAGAATCGATATTTCATGACGAGTTGGTCATGGTGGTGAACAGGGCTGTTACTATTGGCCGGGCGAATGTTCTTATTGGATCCGCTTGATCACGAGAGTGCCTGTGGCGGCTTGGGCGCCGCCTGCATAGGGAGTGACCGTGAGGGGGGCCGGGTTGCCGGCCGGGTTTCGGACTTCCAGCACGGTGTTCGGAGTGGTGGTTTGGAGGAGTGCGTTGCCCATGATCTGACTCGTTCCAGCCGAGCGTCCGACGACCGTTTGGGGCTGTTCCACCCCGTTCAGCGCCAGGTCCAACTGCCCGGCTTCGCTGATGCTGACCTGCCAGATGACCTCATAGACACCGATTGCCGGCAACGTGAAATCCGTATTATTGACACGGCTGATGCCATTCACCGGCCCATTTTCTGGAAACGGCACCGCACTGCCCGCCGCGATGGTGGCGGCGGCATCAGGAGGGCCAAGCAGATAGAAACAGCCAAAGACCGGAGAGAGTTTATCAGGCGTCACCGACGCGCCAGCGAGATTGGCGCCGTTGAGATTAGTCAGCCCCGCGCCATTGCCGGCAAACACGTTGCCCGCGTTGGTGAGGGTCACTTGGTTGGTATAGTTGCCGCTCAAGATGGTCGCGGTCACGTTGGTCAATCCAGCGCCGTTGCCGGCAAACACGTCGCCCGCGTTGTTGAAGGTCACAGCACTGGCGTAGGTGCCGCTCAAACTTCCGCTGGATACGGTGCCGCTCAAGGCCGTCGCGGTCACATTAGTCAATCCAGCGCCGTTGCCGGTGAAATTCCCGGAGAATGTGGCGCCGTTCGTGTTGGGATTCATCAGCCACAGTTGGCAACTGTCCGAACCCAGCGCAAAGGTTTGGCTGCCGGAGCCAGCGTAATTGGTAAAGTGCCAACAATCGGTAAAAAGCGCGGCGGCGTTGGGCGCCACACCCAAAATGGAAGCATCGAAGCTGATGGTTTCGTTGAAGGTTGAGCGGTTGATGAGAAACAAGGCGGTCGTGCCGTCATTGAGGGGCTTTCGCCAAAGTTCGGTGTTCGCTCCGTTGGTTGCAGCGAGGCTTGGGGGGATGTAAAGAGAATCTGTCTGGATGCGACGGATGTAAGAGTTCGTGGCGAATTGCCGCCAGGCGGCCCCGCCCCATTGCATGGGGTCGGCGGAGAAAATAATCGGGCCTTGAAACATGGCGGCACAAGACAACATGAAATATCCCTCGCTGTTGTTAAGATCATTAAGGCTGTAAACACCTATGGAAAGGGTGGATAAAGTGTGGCCGGGGCGCAGATTCCCGGAATTGCTGGCGAAGCTATACCAGCGATAAATGGTATCCTGCCACTCATCCGGCAGCCAGCCATATTCATTAACCGGCTGCATGGTGTTCGCTTCCGTCATCCACGGCTGCATTCCGTTGGTGTAGTTCTGTAAAGTCGTGTGCATATAGTAGGCAATGGGCCGGCCAGTCAACTTCAGGGCATTCATAAAGGCCTCGTGATATTGGTGCTTTTGCTCATCGGTGCAGTCCCTCCAATTGTCGGGCACGGCATCAACATCAACGGCGTCAACTCCCCAGGCTTCAAAAGTCTCGGCGTCCGTGGCCACATTTGTGCCGCCCGTGTCGGGGGTGGACGTGCATCCATCCCTGTCACCATTGGCAGGGTTGCCCACTTCAATATAGAGACGAACTTTGAATCCCATGCTGTGCAATTTGGCAATCAGCCAGGGCATTCCGTGGGGGAAATTTGTCGTGTTGGCGTATAAGACACCGTTGCTGCGCCCCCCTTCCCAGCCGCCATCAATGGCAATCATGAAGGAGCCACCCGCATAGGCGGCCATGCCATCGTTCAGCAGATTTGTGGCATAGACCAGCGCATCAAATTCCCCGATGTTGCAGTAGATATTGGTCATTCCTGATGAAATGTTCGTGCCGTTGATTCCCGCATAAAACGAGCACCAACCCACCACCGGCACATTGGCGTTTGCGTAATAACTATTGTTATATCCAGAACCGCCCAAAAGGCTTAAATTCGTCCCGCCACCTGAAAAACCGCCGCTGAACGTGCCGCCCAGGGCCACGCCGCTTTCGTTGTTGGTCAGGACCACGCCCGGCAATTGCGCCAGTGCAACGACGCCGGTGATGTTGCTGGCTGCCACGGTCAGCACGCTGCTCGCGCTGCCCGCGGCAATGGCATACGGAGTCGGGGTGATCGGCAGGAGGGGACTCAGTTTGGTGAAGGCGCCGCTGCCATTGGTGCGCGCGCCGATTTCCACCCAGTAGCTCGTCCCGGTGAAGATTCCCGCGCCAAAATCCAGCGTCACCGTGAACAGGCCGTTGCTCACGGCGATGGCGTCGTTGGTCAGGATTGGCCCCACCCCGGCGCCATTGGTCGCGGCATTGAACAGTTGGAAAGTGAGGTCGTAGCTGCCGTTGGCCGGACTGCCGCCGGCGTTGAGCAGGCCTTGATAGGTGAAGGCGGTGCCTTGGGCGCGCAGGCTCGCGGCTCCGGCGAACAACGACACGATCAGGAGGCTTTTCAGGATGACACGAATGGGGCATTTCATAAATATGGAATAGTTGACAAAGTTCCAATTACTTCGAGTAAATCTCCCCGCCCTTTTCGACGAACTGTTTGGCCTTCTCCGCCAGGCCCAGGCGGATGGCCTCTTCTTCGGCGACTCCCTGCTCTTCCGCATACTTGCGCACGTCTTCGGTGATCTTCATGCTGCAAAAGTGCGGGCCGCACATGGAACAGAAGTGCGCCGTCTTGGCCCCTTCCTGCGGCAAGATCTCGTCGTGAAACTCGCGCGCGGTCGGCGGATCGAGCGAGAGGTTGAATTGATCTTCCCAGCGAAATTCAAACCGCGCCTTGCTCAAGGCGTTGTCGCGATATTGCGCGCCGGGATGGCCCTTGGCCAGATCAGCCGCGTGGGCCGCAATTTTGTAAGCGATCACGCCGTCCTTGACATCTTTCTTGTTCGGCAAGCCCAGATGTTCCTTGGGCGTGACGTAACAGAGCATCGCGCAGCCGTGCCATCCGATCATCGCCGCCCCGATCGCGCTGGTGATGTGATCGTAACCGGGGGCAATGTCCGTGGTCAGCGGACCCAGCGTGTAAAAAGGGGCTTCATGGCACCATTCCAGTTGTTTGGTCATGTTCTCCTGGATCATGTGCATCGGGATATGGCCCGGACCCTCGTTCATCACCTGGACGCCGCAAGCCCAGGCGCGACGGGTCAGGTCGCCTTGCGTCTTGAGTTCGGCGAATTGCGCCTCGTCATTGGCGTCGGCAATGCAGCCGGGGCGCAGGCCGTCGCCAATCGAAAAACTCACATCGTAGGCCGCCATGATCCCGCATATTTCGTCCCAGTGCGTGTAGGTGAAATTCTCGCGGTGATGGGCCAGGCACCACTTGGCCAAAATCGATCCGCCGCGGCTGACAATCCCGGTGGCGCGACGGGCCGTCAGCGGGATGAAGCGCAGCAGGACGCCGGCATGAATGGTGAAATAATCCACGCCTTGCTCGCATTGTTCGATCAAGGTGTCCCGATAAATTTCCCAAGTCAGCTCCTCCGCTTTTCCGCCGACTTTTTCCAGCGCCTGATAAATCGGCACGGTGCCGATCGGCACGGGCGAATTGCGCAGAATCCATTCGCGCGTCGCGTGAATATTTTTGCCGGTGGACAAATCCATCACGGTGTCGGCCCCCCATTTGATCGCCCACCGCATTTTTTCAACCTCCTCCTCGATGCTGGAGGCCACGGCGGAGTTGCCGATGTTGGCGTTGATTTTCACCAGGAAATTCCGCCCGATGATCATTGGCTCCAGTTCCGGATGGTTGATGTTGCAGGGAATGATGGCCCGGCCGCGCGCCACTTCATCCCGCACGAACTCCGGCGTGATGTGCGCGGGAATTGCCGCGCCGAACGAATGGCCCGGATGCTGCCGCCACAGTTCGCCGCCGCCCGGCGGTTCCTCCCGTCCCATGTTCTCGCGAATGGCGATGAACTCCATCTCCGGCGTAATGATTCCCTGGCGGGCATAATGCAATTGCGTGACCACCTTCCCGGCCCTGGCCCGCAACGGCCGCGGCCGCGGCTGGTTGAACATGGCGTGGCCGTTGTCCTCCGCGTCAGCGCGGCGTTCTTCGCAGGCCTCGACATCCCCCCGGCGCGCGATCCAATCCCGGCGCAAGCCGGGCAGACCCTCCCGCACCGTGCCGGCAAACGACTCGTCCCCCCACGGACCACTGCAATCATAGATCCGGACGGACTCGTTGACTGCGCCCCGGCCATCGCGCGTTTGGGTTGGGCTGAGAGTAATCTCGCGGAAAGGAACGCGAATGTCCGGATGCCGTTTGCCGGGCAGAAAAACTTTTTTGGAATTGGGCAGCGCCTCGCTGCTGTGAGGTTCGAAGGACTCTTTCGTCGCGATCATAATCAATATTTGACACGAAGTTTGGGCGGAGAGAAACCCAGGGCAGGCTGCTTCCCTTCGCCAGCATTACCTGGATCAGGTTCAACGGGTCTTTTGCATCCGCAAAACTCTCAGCCTATCGGCTCCCCGCACAAAGGAAAAACTACGCCCAAGCCTCCGCAACGCAAGTCCGATTTTGCGCCGGATTTTGCGCCGCCCTGATTTTTTAGCCTTTAGCCTTCAGCCTTCAGCCTTTTCGATACATGGGTCTGGAAAATCGGCAACATCGGCTACATTCTTGATAGTCAACGGTTTAGCTGGCAACACAATCGGCAACACAACGGCAACATGTAGCTGCTTTTCGTCATTCGCCGCCTCAGAAGCTGTATAAAATGAGCCATCTGATCAGGCTCTTGGCTCGCCTGGCCTGAAGCTCTCCAATGTTCTTATGTGATTGCTGCTAAGAACCCGTCTGGCTTGCGCTTCAAGTTCATCTTTTTTTAATCGGCAACACGGCAACAAGCCTTATTTTACAGGGGTTTCGTTGAGCTTTTCGGCTGGCAACACAGCGGCAACGGTTGGCAACACTTTCGGTTCTTCGCTGTTTTCGGTGGAATTGAGTTTCATTAAAAGCCGTCTTTGGCCCCAAATTGGAGCGGCCAGCCGGAGCGAAGGAGCGCAGCGCACGGCTGAAGTGACTGGGATTCTGTACCCCCCCCCACCCCCCCGCTACAGTGCTACAAACGTTGATTATCAATGACTTGGGGTGCAACAAGGGTGCTACAATTGGGCTTATTTGTAGCACCTGTAGCACGCTGGCATCACACCTACCGCGTCCGCTCATGGCAAGGGCGGCGTGGAGGCCAGAATCCAGGCGACACTTGCCGCGTTTCTATTCCACCGAAATCAGCGAGGAACCCTTCTCCGGGGGGTGAAGTCAAAACGGGCGGCGGGTGAATCGCTACGCATTACAATCAGGGTATTTTTGCATTCTCACCAGCGTAGCGATTCACCCGCCGCCCGTTTCAAATTTCCCCGCCAGAAACCTGTAAACTTAAGAAGCCCACTATGAAAGATGAGCCGCGTCTTGAATGCGATTTGGCTTGAAAGTGTAGTTGAGGTTGTCAGACTTTGCCCCGGAACGACAGGATCATATCCATGAGTGACAGAATCATATCGTCCAACACGGTGCAGGCGCGGCGGCTGGCGCGCGAATGGTCACAAGCGGACCTGGCGAAACGGGCGGGTATTTCGCGCGCGGCGGTCAGCGCCATAGAAGGGGAACGACTCTCGCCGTCGGTCGCAACAGCCCTGGCATTGGCGGCGGCGTTGGAATGTTCGGTTGAGGAATTGTTCCGCCGTGAGACAACGCCCGTTTCGACCGCGCCTGACTGGGCGTGGTTGCCGCGCGCGGGAACGTGCCGCTACTGGGAGGCAAACGTAAACTCGCGGCAGCGGCTGTATCCGGTTGAGGCGGGGACGCTGAACCCGGCGCGGCATGACGGCGTATGGTCGAACGGAGTGCTGCGCGAGAGCGGGCCGGCGGCGGCGGCGGAAACGACGCTGGTGATGGCGTGTTGTGATCCGGCGGCCGGTTTGCTGGCGGCAGAATATGCGCGCGCCTCCGGATTTCGAATGCTGGTGTTTCCGCGCGGCGGACGCAACGCGCTGGATTTGCTGCGGCAAGGGCTGGTTCATGTCGCGGGGCTGCACTATTCCACGGCCGAGCATCCGGAACGCAATGCTGAGACTGTGCGCGCGCAGTTTGACGGCGATTGCCGGCTGCTCCGCGTGGCGCGATGGGAAACCGGCATCGCGCTGGCGACGGATGACCATTCGCGTTCGGCGGAAGGCGTGGCGCGGCGTCAACTGCGCTGGGCGGCGCGGGAATCCGGTTCCGCGGCGCGCGAATGTTTGGACGAACTGCTCGGCAGCCGGCGGTTTTCGGGGCGCGAGGTCAACGGACACGCGGCGGTGGCCGAGGCCGTGCGCGCCGGCTGGGCGGAGGCGGGGGTTTGTGTGCGCTTCAGCGCGGACGAGGCCGGGGTGAATTTTCTGCCGGTGCGCACGGAGGCTTTGGATTTGTGTTTTGCCGCCGCGTTGCAACACGACCCGCGCCTTCAAGCGCTTGTGCGGTTGTTGCGCACCCGCGCCTGCCGCCGCCTGATCAGCGAACTGGCCGGTTACAACGCGCGGGAAACGGGAGAAATCCTGGCTTTATGACTTTATCCCAATAAACCTCCAACTCAACCAAACTGAAAATATAACATGCAATGAAACATCACCCGCCACTCGACCGAACATTGAAACACATGATGACACCAATTGAATTAATTGCCGTCCCGCATACGTTAAAACGTTGCACTGCGCGCGCCTTCGCCGCGTTTCTATTGCTGACAGCACTCACGCCGGGCCGCGCGCAGGGCACCACCAACAACCCCAGGTCAGGGGACGGTTATTTTGCGGATTGGTTCGCGCGCGTGTCCAGAATCCAATCCGGGCAGCCGCATTGGATCACGCCGATGACTACGGTGACTCCCCGACTGGAGGAGGAGCTCCGCTATGACCAGTCATGGGAAAGCAATAACAAGGGCAGCCAGATAACCAGCTACGGCAGCGGCAAGGGGCTGGAGCTTATTCCCTGGGACAACATTGAAGTCATTCTGGGCATTCCGGCCTGGCAAAGTTACAATAAGCCGGCGGGGATGGACGGATTTGCCGACGACAGTTTCCTGCTCAAATACCGCATTGCCGCTGCCAACGAGGAGAATGGAAATTATATCGTGACGGCCTTTCTGGGCCTGTCCGTTCCGTCCGGCAAACAACAGCTCACGCAGGATCATTACATAGTGACTCCGACGCTGGCCCTGGGCAAGGGCTGGGGGGATTTCGACGTGCAACAGACCCTGGGCGTTTCCATCCCTGACGAGGGCGCCGCCCCGGAGGGATCGGGCACGCCGCTGCAAATCAACACCGCCCTGCAATACCGGCTGATCAAAGTGTTGTGGCCGGAAGTAGAAGTCAATTATACTTATTGGGGGAACGGCGAGCACACCGGCAAAAACCAGGTTTTCCTCAGCCCTGGATTTCTGATGGGCCGGTTTCCGATTTGGAACCGGGTGGGCGTGACCATTGGTTTGGCCTATCAAGTCGCGCTGACTGATGCTCCGACCTTCAACCACAATTTCATACTCTCGATGAGAATCCCATTTTGAGCCTAAGCCGGTCCCGCGCATCGCTTGAAGTCAGTTTGTTGTTTCATCCGCCGCCGCGAAAGGATAGATTGACGCGCCGGCAAATGGCCGGTGGAATCAAAAGGAGAATAATGAAACTGAGCGCCCGCAATATTCTCAAAGGCAGGATCAAACGCATCAAACGAGGCCCCATCAGCGGCCTCGTTGTCTTGGAAATCGTCAAAGTCAAAGGGTCGGTCCTCGGAAATTGGTATTCCCTCATTTTGTTTCCAATTTCATAGGAGCCGTTCGTTGATTGAGCCTTTCATGTCGGGCTTGTCGCGAAATCACGCCACGCGGCAGACGCGGATTTCACGGCCTGATAATTCTTGTCCAATTCCGGTTGGAGAAGGATCAAAGCGGCGATGCGGCGGGCCATGTGCTCGACTTCACGAGCCTCGTCCGGTGTGAGGGCGCGACCGAGTAATTCAAATTCACGGTAGCTCAACCACTTCTTGATGACCTGATAACCGCCAATGGTGTAGTCCCAAACCTTTTCCGGCACGTTGACCCAGCAGGCGGAGTCGTTCAGGAAAACGTCGTGCGTGGCGGGGCAGGGCAAATTCATCGTCTCACCTCGTTGCATTTCGTCGCCGTTTTCAAACGGTTCAAGATCATTTCGGCCGTAAAGTGTTCGAGCCACAATCGCTCGCGCGTGGCGGTCGCCCATTCGTTTGGCTCGTTGCCATAAACCAGATCGATCGCGCGGATGCTCTCCAACTTCTTCGCCATATCTTCCCGCAACTGTCGCTCCGCATCCGGCAAGTCGTGCATCACCGCCACGGAACGCCCCACCAATGCCGCGTCCACCAGCCCCGGCCTCGCCCAATCACCTGGAGGAACGTGAAACGGACCACATGGCAACGGGGCGGAAAGTTCCGTTTGCGCGTCGTCGTTCATGTTTTCCAATCGAATGTTTTCGCCTTCACGCGCAGATAATTGGCATCCAGTTCTGGCTGAAGGAGAATCAGCGCAGCGATGCGACTCGCCATGCGGGTAACTTCGCGAGCTTCCTCGGTGGTGAGTGCGCGGCCCAGCAATGCGTGCTCACGGTAGCTCAACCACTTCTTAATGACCTGATAACCGCCGATGGTGTAGTTCCAGACTTTTTCCGGCACGTTGCGCCAGCAGGCCGCGTTGTTGAGATAAACGTCGTGCGTGGATTCGCCGAGCAACGGAGAGGTTTCGTCCGCCGCGCAGCCGCCCGTTTCGAGTCTGCCTTTGCCGGGCATCGTCACGCCGCCTTTTCCAGCGTGGCCCCAGCCGGCGGTGAGGGAGAGATTCAAGGGTTCTTGCGTTAGTCGCGTCACCACCGCGAGCCTCACCAACTCTGGACGAATCTTACCCGCGTCAACGCCGGTCAACCGGGGTTTCCGTGTCAAGCAAAGCGGCGACTTGGCTGCCCAATTCGGCGGAGGCGAGCAAAGCGGCTTTTGATTCGGGCAACGGAATTCGCGGCCAATCCTGACGAACACCGTCGGCGTTTTCCGCGAGATACGCGGGCGAATAACCAATGGCGAGCGCGTGCATCCAAATCAATGCCGCTGTCTCTGCGTCATCATCGGAATTTTTGATGCCGAGTTTGGCGAGATAAGCGCGGGCGGCGGGCGAAAGGTTGGCGGTGGTTTTTTCTTTGCCCGCTTTGAATACGGGCGCGGCCTCATGTAAGATGTTGCCAAATTCGCCGTTGCCGTCGTCCTTTTTCTTTGGTTTGGTTTTTAACGCGAGGCGCAAACGCAATGGAATCGCAACGGCATCAGGCGTCAAATAATGATCGTCGGACAGGCACACCGTGAAACTCATTGGCGCACCTTCAGGACTGCGCGGGCAATTCATGCGCGTGAGAAGAAACGAATTTCCATTCCAAAAGTGTTGCCAGAGCGTCGGGCGCGAACGATTCCACAACGGACTAACATCGCTGTAATAACAATAACGAGTTTCAAAAGGCCGAAGTGCGTAACGGCGAATATGCGTCGGTTCAAAATCTTCTTCCGCTTGGACTTTGGGCCGCACTTTCTGGGCGTCAAAGCCCGCGGCGTCTTCCGTCAAACCGGTTTTCAAAGCCTTCAATTCATCCCAAGAAACATTCGGGTCGTAATAATTCCGCATCCGCTTTTCCAAAGCAACGCGGTCAATGTCAATGAGTGCGCCGCCGCGTTTTTCCATGAGACCGTTGCTGGGCGCTTCGGCGCAAAGTTCGGTCAAGCGCGGCCATTCGAGATAGTGTGGCGCGACATCCGATGAGCGGAAACTGAAACGGTTATCCTGACTCGGCTCAACCTTCTCATATTGAGTGTCGAACTTCTTTGCTTTGAGACTCGCCAACATTTGCGCGCGACGATCCACCGACCGCGCCTCGTTCAAATCGTCACGAAACATAACTAGCGATTTCCGCTTCTTTCCAGTCCGAACAAGCAAAGAGGTTGCAACCCCTTGCTGAATTCCTGCCGAAAAACCTTGGAGCGCAAAGATGGTTTCACTTGTCCGGCCATCCGGCGCATATTCAGAAATCTTTCGGTTGCCATGCAGGTTTTCCACCCAAATACGGTCAAAAGATTTGAGCAGGTGTTGGCGCATGACGACGAACGACGGGTCACTAATCCACGAGTGATTCGAGATGAAGCTGACAATTCCCTGACGCGGTTCATTTGGGAGGTTGTGCTCGGCAATCTTTCGTTCTGCAATGCGGAAGAAACGGACGTAAAGATCGTCGAGATTGAATTTCTTGATGCCCCATTCCTTGACCAGGCCTTTTTTGTAAGGGTCGACCAAACCTTGCTCTTCCACCGGGCTGATGCCCGCGTAGGCATTGTAGGGCGGATTGCCGAGGATGACAAGAATCGGTTTTTCCTGCTTCACCTGGCCTGCGCCGGCGCGCTCGGCTTCCAGTTCCGGCCAGTTGGCAAGTTTTGGGTTTTCGCCTGCAAAATCCCAGCCGGTCAGCGCATTGGTCAGAAAAATCCCGGCGCGCTCGTTCTTTGAATCGTCCAGCGGCACGGCGAGATTTTGCAGGAGCAAACCCATTTGCAAATGCGCCACGACAAACGGCGCGGGCAGAAGTTCAAAACCAAAGACACGTTCCTGAGCGGCTTTCTTTACGTCAGCGGCATCCATCGCTTCGCCTCCACCGCGAGCAGAAAGTGTTTCGCCGATTTTCCGCAACACTTCGACGAGATAGGCGCCGGTGCCGCAGCAGGGGTCGAGCACGAACACGCGCGGGTCGGCCAAGCCGTCAGGAATGTCCAGTTCCTCGCGCAGCGCGGCGTCCACTCGGGCGACCTGGTATTGCACAATCTCCGGCGGAGTGTACCACACGCCGAGTTCCTTGCGCAGTTCGGGGTCGAAGGCTTCGAGGAACGGTTCGTAGAAATACTGGACGGCGTGGTCTTCAACGAAGCGGGCAAAGAATTCCTCTCGAATGACGCGGTTGAGCGTGGCGGCGGTCCAATCGAGAACTTCCACGAGTCCGAGCGGGCCGAGTTTGGTTGGCGTGGCGACTTGCTCGAAGAGCGCCTTGATCATCGGCACATGGAGCGTCCACGCGGCGGATTTCCAATCGAAGGCATCTTTGCGGTGAGGCTTTTCCTTGTGCCAGAGAACCCAGGCGGAGAAAACGCCGTAGAACAGTGTCTGCACGAGGGTGGAGCGGAAGAAGTGTTCGCCTTTCTCCGCCTCGAACTTCATGCCCAGGGCTTCTTCCAGCGCCGTGCGGACGGCGGCGAGTTGCGGCAAATCTTTGGTGGCTTCCACGCGGGAGCGGGCATCGCGCGCATAGGAGGCAAGGAAGAAAGCGACATCCTTGGGATTGTTCAACGGCACGGCGTGAAGCAGGACGCGCTTGAGATATTCGGCCAATCGTTCGCCCAGTTCGTTGGCGGCTTTGCGCGGTTGCGCGGCAACGGCCCAAAAGGATTTTTCGTCCGACGCGAGTTGAAAAGATTCGAGGGGGATGGGATTGCCGTTGTCGCCGCGTTTCAGGAGCAGAAAACTCCAGTAGTTCGTCACCAGCACCTGCCCGTAATGCTTGACGTAATCGTGGACTTGTTTGGTGTCGGCCACGTCGTCAACTTCCGCGTCGGCAGCCTTGACTTCAATGACGCCGCGCGAGGGAAGCGGGATTCCGAGGAGCGGAGCCTCTTCGTCCGTGTTCTTGAGTTGGTCGGGAGTGAACAGCCCGCCGTCCGGCAAACCCGCGCCGCTGTTCTTGACATGGATGAAACAGTGGACTTTTGGTTTGAGCGCGCGCCCAACGGCATTGAAGAGATTGGCAAGCGTGCCGTAGCCGGAAGTTTCCCTGACTACCCCGCCAGAGGAACGCATGGCGCGCAATTCGCCGAGGTAGATTTCGAGGACGTTGGTCATGAGTGCCTCAAATGATTCTGAGATTTTCGCTTTATGTCCAAGCTAAAGCGCATTGGCATGGCACGAGTTTGCGCGGAAAATCTGCCAGCGTCAATTTCCGTCTCCGCGACGGGCGGCAGACGACTGATCCGAGGTTAAGCCCCGAATTCGGAATTGTATTCGGTGAACGGGCCGCTCCCGCGCAAACGCAGGTTTTTATTTTCGGTGAGGCTCTGTCGAGCCGTGGCTCGATCGAGATGCGGTTCGACAGAGTCTCACCCTACCGGCGAAGATGTGTTTGGCGAGACGCCAAACATGGCGCGCGAGACGCACGCGCTCCCATACTAAATCCGGATTTGCGCCCGGCCCGTCAGCGTCAAGCCGGCGAAAACCACGTTGGGCATTTATTCGCCTTTGCGGATGCGAACAGTTGTGTTAGAATTTACATCAAGATGAGAACGGTCGAGGCAATCATTCAACCCAATGGTGAGGTGCAACTGGTCGAGCCGGTGCATGTGTCGTCGCCCAGACGCGCTCTTGTGACCATTCTTGAAGAAGCTCCCCATGCTCATGACGCGGCACTTTTGAGCGAGGCGGCGCTGGCTGAAGACTGGAATCGTCCCGAGGAGGAGGCCGCATGGGCATACTTGCAGCCGGGCAAGTCGTCATAGTCCAGTTTCCCTTTTCTGATCTCACCGCCTCCAAATTGCGCCCGGCGGTGGTGCTGGCGGAGGCTGGACGCGGCGACTGGGTTCTTTGCCAGATTACCAGCAAACCCTATGGCGATCCCCGTGCCATTCCGTTGGACGCCGCCGACTTCGTTCACGGCTCTTTGCAGCTTGCCAGCTTCGCGCGTCCGGGCAAACTCTTCACCGCGCACACCAGCCTTGTTGCCGGACAAGTCGGCGAGTTGCATAGCGCAAAATTCTCGGCCATCCGTGCCGCCGTCGTGCGGATGATGCAGAAAAGTTGAAGAACAATCCTCCGTCGATTTTCTTTGCAGTCCCGGTTTTTGGCAAAAACAGATCGCATTTAAAAGTCATATGTTTCCGTGATGCCGGACGATCATATCAATCAGGCGCATGGCCATCGGCAAACCTGGCTCGTTGGCCTGCTTTTGGTTGTTGGCGTCATCCTCGCCTATCAGCCGGTCTGGCACGCGGGGTTTATCTGGGATGACGATGTCTATGTCGTTAACAACCGGCTGCTGACCGCGCCGGATGGGTTGGAGCGAATCTGGTTTTCGAGCGAGTCGCCCTCGCAGTATTTCCCGCTGACCTATACCGTGCTCCGGCTGGAGAGAAGTCTGTGGGGTCTGAATCCGGCCGGCTACCACTGGGTCAATTTGTTGCTGCACGCGGCCAACGCGCTGCTGGTCTGGCGCGTGTTGCAACGCCTCAAGGTCCCCGGGGCCTGGCTGGCGGCGGCCCTTTTTGCCTTCCACCCCGTGCAAGTCGAGACGGTCGCCTGGGTGAGCGAGTTGAAGAACATCCTCTCGCTGTTTTTCTCTCTGCTGGCTTTGCTGGCCTGGATTAAATTCATTAACGAAGATCGAACATCGTCCTGGCGGTTTTACGCGCTGGGCTTGCTTTGTTACGCGCTGGCGCTCTCCGGCAAAACGACCGCCTGCACTTTGCCGGCCGCCCTGGTTTTGATTTTGTGGCTGGAAAAAAAACCGCTGCCGGCGCGCCGCTGGCTGCAAATTCTTCCTTTTCTGGTTCTGGGCGCGGGCATGGGGCTTTTGAGCATCTGGTGGGAGCGCCATCATCAAAACACCTTCGGGGAGATTTTCGCCATCGGGCCGCTGCAACGCCTCCTGATCGCCAGCCGGGCTGTCTGGTTTTATGCCGGCAAATTGATCTGGCCGGTTGATCTGAGTTTCAGTTACGAACGGTGGAAGATTGATCCGGCGGACGCGCCGGCCTGGGTGTGGCCGGCGGCGGGCGCGATGCTGGTTTTGGTGATATGCTTGACACGGCGGTTTTTCGGACGAAGTGTTGAAGTGGCGGGCTTGTATTTTGTGGCGACACTCAGCCCCATGCTCGGCTTTGTCATGGAATACACTTTCAAGTATTCATTCGTGGCCGATCATTATCAATACGCCGCCGGCATCGGCCCGCTGGCGCTGGCCGCGGCGGGCCTCAACAAGGCGCTGGGATGCTTCGAACGACGGACACCGCTGCTCAAGCCGGCGGTCTGGGCCGCGGTCTTGCTGACGCTGGCCACGCTGACCTGGCGCCAAAGCAGGACCTACCTGGACAGTGAAACGCTCTGGCGGACAACGATGGCCCGCAACCCCGGCAGCACCATGGCGCGGAACAATTTGAGCCGGGCGCTTCTGGCAAAAGGCCACGCGGACGAAGCCGTGCTGCTTTGCCAAACCGTGCTGGCCACGCACCCCAATGATGTGACGGCCCAATTCAATCTGGGCGACGGCTTGCTGCAAAAGGGACGGCTGGATGAAGCCATTGCCCATTTTCAAAAGGCGCTGGAATTGCAACCGGCCATGTCGGGCATCCCTTACTCCATCGGCGAGGCTTATTTGAAAAAGGGCCAAATGGATGCCGCCATCCGTTACTTTCAAAGGGCCATTCAACTGCAACCGGACTATCCCGCGGCTTTCTGCAACCTTGGCTATGCCCTGCTGCAAGAGGGGCGGCGGGGGGAGGCCATGGCCGCTTACAACAAAGCGCTCGAATTGGACCCGCGTTACGCGCTGGCCCATAATGACCTGGGGAACATTCTTTTACAATTGGGCCGGACGGAAGAGGCCATGAACCATTTCCGGCAGGCGGCGGAAATCCTGCCCGATTTTGCCGAGGCCCGCTTCAACATGGCGGAAGTTTTCCTGGCCCGGGGCCGCCTGGACGACGCGGTCAGTCAATACAGGAAGGCGCTGGAGATCCGCCCCGATCTGGCCGACGCGCACTACAAGCTCGGCAATATTTTCGCCCAACAAGGCCGCGAGGCCGAGGCGGTCTCTCATTACGAAAGCGCGTTGAAAACCCGGCCGGACCTGGCGCGGGCCTGCAACAATCTGGCGTGGTTGCTGGCGGCCAGTCCCGACCCCTCCCTCCGCAACGGACCCAGGGCCATCGAACTGGCGCAACGGGCCGATCAACTGGCCCGGGGAAAGAACCCGGTGTTCCTGGGGACATTGGCGGCGGCGTATGCGGAAACGGGGCAATTCGGCCAAGCCGTCAAGACGATTGAGCGGGCGTTGCCCCTGGCGGCAAACGACGCCGCCCTGACCCGCGCGCTCGAAAACCAAAAAGCGCTGGCCAAAGGCGGGAGGCCGTTCCGCGAAAGGCCGCGGCGTTAGGCTGCGCCAGAAATGGTCTGGACGAAAAGCCGCCGAATCAACGGCCGGCCTGGCGGCGGCGAAGCTTCCACGCCGCAACCAGCGAACCGCCCAAAAGCGCGAAGGTGGAAGGTTCGGGCACCGCGGGCGTCACGTCCGCCCAATCTGGGGCGATGAGAAGGTTATCAATAAAAAAATCGCCCGCGCTGGCCGCCGACTGGGCTTTGAAGCCGACATCCGACACCGTGGGTATGGCGGTCGAGGTGGACTGCGTGGAGGTGGGCGTTCCCGGCTGGCTGCCGCCGGGCGTAGGATCCACATAAAGGTTTGCAACCGACGTGGAGCCAAGGGTCAATTCTTCGACCACGAAATAAGTAGTGTTCAATGCCAAAGCGCTGCTATAGATGGCGCCACTGCCGCCGCCGGTGGTTCTTACGCCTATTTTCCAGCCGGTTCCCGAAGCCCCCACATACGTTGCCAAGGCATCGCCGCTGCCGCCCGGGCTGGTCGGATTGGGATTCAATGAGGTAATATAGTTGTTGGCGGTGGGAAGCGTAGTGCAATCGATGAGAAAGGAATAATAGATGCTGCCACTGGTCACGGCACTGAAGGTGTTTATGGTGCTGCTGGAGGCGGTGCCCGAAGTATAAATCAAGTCGTTGCCGCCCTGGTCCTGCAATCCGGCATAGGTCAGATCAGCGCTGCCAATCTGCAACACGGCGTTTCCCCCGGTCCACACGACACTGTTGCCAGGGTTCTCATTGCCGCCCAGAGTGGATCCCGCCGTGTAATTGAAAGCGTCTGAAAACAAAAGCTGGGCGTGGGCGCTTTGGCAGCACACGGAAATAATGCCGGCAGAAATCAACTGGCAGGCGACGAAGTGAAGTTTCATAAACTTGTTCATAGGTTTTAAGGCGTTGTTCATAGTTTTAATGGCTTTGCTTACTATGGTAATACTCGTCCATTCCCGACGCAAAAGCAATCAAATTCTTGTGATAAAATGTGTGCGGAACATTGAAAATTATGCACCGCCGTCCCACAGCATTTTGCCTGGATTGTCATTCCGTCCCCAAGAAAAGGCAAAAACGTCAGGAGCAGGAGCCGGAGACCGCCGCCCAAAAGACGCCCTAAAAATTCGCGCGCCCATTGGCCTGTTTGCTGGCCGCGTGACCGTCAAGATAGAAGCAGCCCGGTCGCCTATGGCGAGCGTATGGTGAAGAACTTCTGCGGCGGCACCGACGGGTTGATCGGGAGGGTGACTGTGAACGAGCCATCCGCGGCGAAGTGGCCGCCCGATTGCACCACGCTCCAAGTGGAGATCCGCGCAGCGATGTTGGTCGAGCCGAGGATGGTGTAGCCTGCGCCCGGGACCCCGCCCGTGCCTGAGAAAGAGAGGTTGCCGCTGCCGCTGTTATAGGCCACGGAGTTCGCGTTGAACGTGGGTTGGCTGGGAATGCTGATGCTGCCGTCCACGGCGAGGCTGTTGGACCAGGTCACGCCGCCGCCGGTGACGGTGAGGGCAGCGCCGCCGGCGAGGGCCTTGTTGAAGACGAAGAACTTCGTGCCCGCGAGAAGGGCGGGGCCGAGGTTGTTGACGGTGAGCGAACCGGAGCCGGTGTTGACCAGGGTTCCGGTGACGGAGATGGAGTCATTGGCCGGGCTTCCGGAAGTGTTGACGCGGAAGAGGAGGTTGCCATTGAGGGTAAGGCTGTTGCTGATAGTCAAAACGCCGATGGAGGCGGCGGAGCCGCCGCCGAGGACGGCGGTGTTGCTGACCACGACGGGGCCGAGAAGGCTGCCGCTGCCGGCGAGCAGGCCGCCGGCGTTGGTGGTGACGCCGGTGTAGGTGTTGGCGCCGTTGAGATAGAGGGAGCCGCCACCGGTCTTGGTCACGGGGAAGCCCAAGCCCAGGTCGTCAATCACGCCGGAGAAGGTGGTGTTGCCGGTGTTGGTGACATCCCACTGCCGGTTGGTAACGGTTGCATCCACCGTGCCGGCCAGTTCGAAGCTCCCGGCGAGCGTGAGATCGTTGTTCCCGCCAATGCGGAAAATGACCGTGTTGGTGCCAGCGATGTAGTTGATTGGATTATGAATGATGTGAGGGCCGCCGCTGGCGAACAGGTTGGGGGTGGTGGAGCTGTTGGCGGCGCCCGTCGGAAGTTCGGTCGTCAAGACGATGGGGCCGATGCCCAGGGGGCCGTGGTCAACCGTCGGCGGGCTTGAGGAGGCGGAGTCGGCGCCGACGCCGACCGCGCCCTGGCTGAGGTAGAAGCTGGCGTTGTTTTGACTGTTATACGTGCTGTTGCCGTTGTTGAACAGAGTGACCGCGGCGCTGTTGTTGCGGGAGATGATGGCGCCTGAGCCGGAGATCCTGCCGTCATATTCCTGGACGCCGCTGGATTGGTACGGGGCCCAGAGGACGTCGCTTCCACCGGTGCTGAAGATCATGTCCGCCGCGTTGGTGAAGGAGCCATAAGCCCGGATGCGGTCGGTGCTGCCGACGAGGGCAGGGTGGTAGATGGTCAATTGGGCGCCGGGGGAGCCGGTCAATTGGCCGAGGATCGAAGCAGCGGTGGAGGAGCCGGTGCCGTTATATTGGATGGTGCTGGAGGAGGGCACGTTGACGTTGTTGGAAAGGCCGATGCTGGCGCTGTAACCCAAACTGGGGATGAAGAGGATGGTCCCGCCATTTTCCAAGGTGACATTGCCGGAGCCAAGCCCGCTGAGGCCGACGGCGTTGCTGAAGACGACCGTCCCGCCGTTGATGATGGTTCCGCCGGTGAAGGTGTTGGCTTCATACAGGTTCAATGTCGCGCCCGAATTGACTGCCAGGCTGCCGGGGCCTTCGATTGTGCCGGCGCCGGTGAACGCGTAACCCCCACCAGCCACCGTCATCGTGCCTGGGCCGACGATGACGCCGTTGAGAACGACGGTCTGATTGGTCGAATTGTTGTCGAACGTGACATTATCTCCATAGTTGAAGACCGCGCCAGGGCCGGCGTCGCTGCCGCTGGCCCAGTTGGCGGTTCCGGCCACATCCCAATTGGAGGAGACGGCGCCGACCCAGAAAAGATTGCCGGCCGTGTGAACGGCCAGGCTATTCGTGGTGGAATTAGTGAGCACGCCGCAGGAGTTGGTGACCTGGCAGAAGTAAGGTTGGGCATCGCTATTGCCAACGGGGTTGATGATGAGAGAGGCGGTCTGGGTGCCGGAGATGTTGCCGCCGTTGGTGAGGGCGGTGGAATTCCGGTACCACTGGTAGTCGGCGCTGCCGGTAGTCTGGACTGAGAAGGCGGAAAGGCCGCCAACGACACCATACTCATTGGCGGGTTCAGCGGTGATGGCCGGCGGTTCGGCGATGCTGATGGTCGCGCTGCCGTTCATGAAGGCCGTGGCCGTGCTGGTTTTGTTGCTGGCGACGACATTATAGACGCCACTCGATCCCAGGCCGGTGAAACTGATGCTGCTGCCTGTGCCCGGCAGGGTGACGCTGGTCGGCGCGCTATTGCTGTAGAGAATGTAGGCGCAGGTGGCGTCCGACCCGCTCAAGCTGACGGAGAAGGTATTGCCCGGGCAGCCCGAGCCGCCGCCGGAGACGTTGTAGGTGTTGCCTGGCGAGGGGCCGGCTGGTGTGACGCCTGCCCAGGAGGTATCAACGCGGATTTCATCCATATAGCATACCATGACAGGCGCGCCCGACGGCGCGTAGAGATCGACCGAAATCATGCTGGTCGAATTAGCGCCGCCATTGGTGGTCGAGATGGTTGGGGGAGGAGCGGCGCCACCCAAGGAGGTCGGATTTACCCAGAGAGAAATGGTAGCGGGGTCGGTCGAGTTATAGGTGTAACCCAGAACAACGAAGTAGGTGCTGTTGGTGGACAAGACGGCGGTGGTGTTGGTGGCGGGCGGGCCAGTGGAGGCGGAAGCGGATTTGGAAATCTGCAGTTGCCCCAATGAGTTGACCCAGACGGCGGCGCCGGCGTTCGGGTTGGGCGTTGTGCTGCTTCCTGAATACAAGCCGGTGATGGCGCGCACGAAAGGCGTTGTCGTGGGCAATGTCTGTATATTGAGCAAAAATGATTCGTAAACGGTCCCGCTGCCTGATGAGGTGGATTGCGGAGTGAAGGAAGCCGTGGCCGTCCTGCCAATGCCCGTCGCGGTGATAATGCCCATGGCCGGCGTGTTTGGGTCAGGCTTCAGACCGGGATACCTCATGGCGGCGACATTGGTCACCACGGGGCTGCTGTTGGTTGACCCGCTGTTGCCTATAACCCCGTTGCCCCAGAAGAGGTAGCTGTTTGGGGAAACGGCTTGATTCTTGCTGATAAATTCACCCTGTGGATATTCGGAAAAAGGCTCATAAACGGGGAAGGTGAATTGGGCGCGGGCACTCTGGAACGCGAGCAAGCCGAGGGCGGCGAGCAAGGTGACGGATGAGAAGGGGTTCATTCTGATTTTCATAGGTTTGTTGGGTCTCTGCGGCCTTTTGGGAGATTTAAATCCGTTAGATCTTGTCCGGAAACGGCAAGAGGACTTTGCGCGCCGCGACGTGGAAGTCAAAGTAGAGAGCCTGACGGACGCTTCCATGCACTGGTTTGACCGGCAGGAAGGCGTTCCAGCCGGTCGAGCCGGGGTCAGAGGTACTGATCGCAATCGGCCACGGCCCAGGCGGTGGTGAGGGAGGCGCCGTTGCTAATCAGTGCCGTCATGAGATCATTCATCTTATGACATTTGGTGTCGGTGCTACTGGGGCTGGTGGTCTGCTGTCCAAAAGGCTCAAAATAATCCTGGGGGCTGGCATAGGGGCCGGACTTGGCCCAGTTGTTGGTGCCTGGCAGGTCGCTGGCGCGGGGCTTCTTGTAACAAACGCGGTTCCGGTAATTGGTGCTGTTGATGCCGTTGGCGGCGGGGGGCGCAGCGTTGGCGTAGCCGGGACAATAAAAGACTTTGGCTTCGCGGTAGGATTTGTCCGGCGAGTGCAATCCGAGCGGAAACGCCAGATAATAGATCATCGAATCCACGCTGCTGTTCCAATCGCTGAGGCTGTCCATGTCGTACCAAGATTGCTGGCCCTCGCTGATCCCATACATGTGCGTCGTTCCATCACCTTCGATCACGTCCCCCGGGCCAGGCGGGAGCCAGTCGTTGTTGTCACTGCTCCACATGCTGATGGCTTGGCCCACTTGGCGAAGGTTGGAGGAACAACTGGTGGCTTGCGCTTTTTGTTTGGCGAGGGCCAAGGCCGGCAGCAGCATCGCGGCGAGGATGGCGATGATGGCGATGACCACCAGCAATTCGATCAACGTAAAAGCCGTTGACAAGGTCCGATCGTTTTTCACTCTATGGCTCATACCAGCAATCTAGCGTCGCCCAAGGAGATAATCAAGGGGACTGTTGTGCAAATCAACCTGAAAAATGGGAACGTGAACAATTAATGCGTCCATTCCAAGGGGCTTCGCGTCCGGCCCCGGCCCGGTTCATGCTCCATCCTGGTGTCACCAGTGCCCTTTTTTCAAACTGCTTTGCACGAGAACCAGGGTGACTTCCCGGAGAGAACTCCTTACGCTCCTGTTGAGCCACATGAGCCGCAAATTATATGAACACTCGAAGAACCCGCTCCTTGAACCGTGTTTTGGCCCTTGCATCGCTGGCATTCTTTGGATGCTGCGCCGTGTCACGAGCCGGGACGTTTAACGTTCACGACTACGGCGCGCAAGGCGATGGCCGGACGCTCGATTCGCCAGCCATCCAAAAAACCATTGATGCCTGCGCGAAGGCCGGCGGCGGCACGGTCCGGCTCGCTCCCGGCACTTATCTCAGCAAGCCGCTCTTTCTGCGCGGCAGGAATACCACCCTTGAACTCGACGCCGGGGCCGTTCTCCAAGGCACCGGGGAATTCGCCGATTACCGAACCCCCAGCGGCGAAGTTGTCGGCCTGATCAACGCCGATGGGCTGAGGAATGTTTCGATTTCCGGCACAGGCGCCATTGACGGCGCGGGCGCGCCGTGGTGGCCTGCGGTCAAAGAAGCGAAAAAGACCGGCGCTGCCGAGCCGCGCCGTCGTCCGAAGATGGTCAATTTCCACCATTGCCAGGGCGTGACGGTGCGCGACGTGACCTTGCGGAATTCCCCCAGTTTCCACCTTGTTCCGGTGGACTGCGACGATGTCCTGATCGACCACGTGACCATCAACGCCCCGGCGGATTCGCCGAACACCGACGCCATTGACCCAAGCGCCTGCCGCAACGTTCGCATTCTCAACTGCGTCCTGGATGTGGGCGACGATAACGTGGCTGTGAAAGCCGGGCATGCCGTCGCCGGACGCGACTTTTGCTGCCAGGACATCATTGTGTCCAACTGCGCCTGCCGGCATGGGCACGGCATCTCGATTGGCAGCGAAACGTCCGGCGGCGTCAGCAACTTCACCGTGACTTATTGCACCTTTGACGGCACGACCAGCGGCATCCGCATCAAATCGGCGCGCGGCAAAGGCGGACGGGTTGAAAATATATTGTACCGCAATCTCACAATGAAAAATGTAAGACGACCCATTGACATCGCGTGCTACTACCCGAAAGTTCCCAAGGACGACCCGGCCCAGCCCATTTCCTCACTCACGCCGGCCTACCATGGCATCCGCATCGAAAATCTCACCGGCGACTGTCCCGAAAGCGCCGGCCTGATCGTCGGCCTGCCCGAATCCCCGATTCGCGGCGTGACGCTGTCGGACGTCCATCTTAAAACCGTGACCGGCCTGCTGTTGAAAAACGCCGAAGACGTGGAGTTAAAGAACGTCAAGATCGAGGTGGAGCAAGGCGAACCGGTGATCCTCAAAAACGCAAAAGTGCATTAACCTGTTATGTTGTCCAGGATGGTGCAAACGAACTCCCCGGATTGAAACTAAACGAAGCTGCGCGAAGGAAACGAAGAATCATGCGGCGGCTTGAAGGGTTTTGCCTCGTGCCTGCCTTCGTTGGGGGTTGATCTTCTCTCGCGCGCCTGCTATAGGATGGATCGATATGACCCGTAAACGCCAGAAGCGAGTGCTCGTTGCGCTGGGATGGTACGACTACCGCCTGCACCGGGGCATTGAAAAATTCGCGCAGGAACACCACTGGCATCTTTCCAGCAACTTCGCGCGCGAAAAGGTCATCCCGTGGGGATGGGAAGGCGACGGCATCCTGGCCTGGCTGGGGGCGGGCGACGACCTGGCGGAGTTCGTCAAGGACACGGCCAAGCCGACGGTGGATTTCAGTTTCCGCCGGTCCCACCTGCGCTTTGCCCGCGTGCTGGAGGACCACGCGCACGCGGCGCAGTTGGTGGCGGAACATTTTCTCTCCCGCGGTTTCCGGCATTTTATGTTTTACAGCGACGAGGACAATTGGTCCTATCTGGAGCGGGGCGAGGGGTTTGTCGCCGCCTTGCGCCGCGCGGGTCACGAGTGCGAGTGGCTGCGCTGGAACCATGCTTCCGAATACAACACCGGGCGCGAACAATGGGCGCGCAAAAGAAACTGGCTGGCGGCCCGGCTCAAACAGGCGCCCAAGGCGCTGGCCGTCTTCGCCGCCAACGATCAGCACGCGCTGGAAGTGCTGGATGCCTGCGGGATGGTCCGCCTGGCCGTGCCCGAACAGGTGGCCATTGTCGGCGCGGAAAATTACCTGCTGGCCCCCGACGTCATGCGCACCCCGATCTCCAGCGTTGACACCAACTTGGAAACCCTCGGCTACACCGGCGCGGCGCTGCTGGAGGATTTAATGAACGGCAAACGGACGTCAGCGCGGATTATTCGCGTCCCGGCCGTTGGCGTGGTCACCCGCAAGAGCAGCGACCTCCTGGCAGTCAAACACAAAGGCGTCGCCAACGGCTTGCGCTTCATCTGGGAGCATTTCCATGAACCGATCCGCGTCAAAGACCTGCTCAATGTCGCCGGCATGTCCCGGCGCGGCTTGCACAAGGCCTTCATGGAGAACATCGGGCGCACGCCCGGCCAGGAATTGCAGCGGTTGCGCATGGAGAAGGCCAAACGTTTGCTGACCGATTCCGGCCATAAGATCGAGGTCCTGGCCAGCATGTGCGGCTATCAAAGCGCCAACTCCTTTTCCGTCGCGTTCAAAAACACCACCGGCATGACCCTCAGCCACTATCGCAAATCTGTGGTCCGCTCCCCCGCCAACGGCCAGTGACCGGCCATTACCAGGCCGCCGTTCGCTCCGCCCGCCGCAGACTTCGTCCGGGCGCCGGTTCCCGCTTTTCGGGCAGAGCCAGGTACTGGCGCGCGTTGCTGTAGCAGATGTTGCGGATCATGGTGCCGAGCAGGGCTTCATCGTTGGGCAATTCGCCCCGCTCCACTTCCTGCCCGATGAGATTGCACAGCACGCGGCGGAAGTATTCGTGGCGGGGATAGGACATGAACGAGCGCGAATCGGTCACCATGCCGACAAAACGCGAGAGCAGGCCGATGTTGGACAGGGCGTTGAGCTGCCACTCGATGCCTTCCTTCTGATCCAGGAACCACCAGCCGGAGCCGAATTGCATCTTGCCGGGAATCGTGCCGTCCTGAAAACTGCCGATGACGGTGGAGAAAAGGTAGTTGTCAACAGGATTATTGTTATAGACGATGACCTTGGGCAGGCGGCGCTCGCGCTCCAGCAAATCGAGGTAACGCACCAGGGCCTGGGCTTGCGGAAAGTCTCCCATGCAATCAAATCCGGTGTCGGGGCCCAGTTGCTCCAGGCGCCGGCTGTTGTTGTTGCGAAGGGCGCCGAGGTGCAATTGCTTGACCCACCCTTTCTCCGCGTCCCATCGGCCAAAATGCAGCATCATGCCCAGGCCAAATTGCGCCTGCTCTTCCGGCGAAGCCGCCTGGCCGCGGCGGGCCCGGGCAAAAATCGCCGCCGCCGTCTTGTCCGGGCACGGGCTGGCCGGGCATTGGTTGAGTCCGTGGTCGGACAGGCGGCACCCTTGCGCGTGGAAGTAGTCATGCCGCCGCCGCAGGGCGGCCACGAAATCCTCCAGGTGGGCGATGTCCGTGTCGGCTGCCTGTTCTAGGCGGCTGACCCAAGCGTTGAACGCCGCCGGTTGGCTGACCGTCAGCGCCTTGTCCGGGCGAAAGGCGGGAAAAACGCGCGTGGCCAGGCCGTCGGCCGCGATCTTTTTGTGATGCGCCAGGTCGTCGGTCGGATCATCCGTGGTGCAGAGGGCGGTGACGTTGAATTTTTTCAGGATGCCGCGGGTGGTGAGTTCGGGGCGGGCCAAATGTTCGTTGGCCTTTTTCCAGACCCGCGCGGCGCTCTCCTCGTCCAACAGTTCGTCAATGCCGAAGTAGCGCTTGAGTTCCAAATGGGTCCAGTGATAGAGCGGGTTGCGCAGGGTGTGCGGCACCGTCGCCGCCCAGGCGCGAAACTTGGCAAACGGTTCGGCCGCGCCGGTGCAGAAGTTCTCCGCCACGCCGTTGGCGCGCATGGCGCGCCATTTGTAATGGTCGCCTTCGAGCCAGATTTCGAAGAGGTTGCGGAACTGCCGGTTTTCCGCGATGTCTTTGGGGGACAGATGGCAATGGAAATCGAAGATCGGCCGTCCCTCGGCGAATTGCCGGTAAAGCCGTTGCGCCGCCCGGCTGTGCAACAAGAACTTTTCGTCAATGAATTTCATGTCAGTCCCCCGCCAAAAAAAGCGGCTTCACGTGCCGCTCGTACAGGTTCTCCGTGACGTTGGCCGCCACGGAATCCTCATATTGTTCCAGCGCCTTTAAATACCGCGCTCCCATCCCGGCCGCGATCTTGTATCCGACATGCAGCAATTGCCGCGCGCTCCGGTTGTAAGCCGGATTCTTCTGGTCGTGCCTCACGGCGGAGACAAATTGCCCGCTGTCCCAGCGTTGCACCGCCGCCGCCGCCGGCAAGCGGCTGCGGTCAATGTCCAGCACCGCCGCGTAAGGCGCGCACAACTCGTCGATGTGCGCCAGGGCCCCGGTGTAAATCTCCTTGGCCAGCGCCAGCCCGCCGTCGTCCGCCGCCGCCAGGCCGATGATCTCCTCCAGCCACGTCGTGCCGGCGGTCTTGAGATGAACGCCCGCCCCGCTCCGGCGCAAGGCCCGCCGAATCGGCCCGTAAAGGGAGAATTTGTCACTGCCGGAATGAATGCTCAACTTGAGGCTGGCGGGAAAACCATACTGTCGGATGGCAAACGCAATCACCGCCAGGTCCTCGTTGAACTCCTTCTCGAACTGGGCGATGTCGCCCACGTAATCAACCCCTTTGTTGAAGCGGCCCGTGAATTTGGGCGCGATGGTTTGCAGCGGAATGGCCTCGTCGCTCAGGGCCGCCAGGATGACCCGCAATTCCACCGGCGTTTGCGCAGTGTCCGTCTCGTCCATGGACACTTCGGTCACGAAATGGCCCCGCCCTTTGGCCTGCGCGATATGGCGGTAAATTTCGCCCGCCTTCAGCGCCGCCAGCAGATATTTGCGGGCGGTCTTTTCCACTGTCGCGCGATCCGCCCCCTCCGTCCCCCTGCACAATTCCGGGTGGCGGTCCAGCAAGCGCCGCACCGCTTCCGGCGGCGCCGGCTGTCCGATCCAATCGGCCACGTCAATGGTGTAAAAATCGGAGTGCGGCAGAAATCGGTCCACCGTTTCCAGGCGGATATGGTCGGCATCCAGAAAGTAAGGCTTATTCCAGCGCAGCGCCTTGACCGCGGCATCCACCGCCGCGCGGCTTTGGGCGGGTTCGGAGCCGATGGTGACATGCTCGCGATTGGATTTGTTCCAAACCGGAACGACGTCAACGCGTTCGCCAGCGGCGCGGAGGCAGGTTTGCAACTGCGCCTGGGCTTGCCGCGCAAACCGGTCGCCCATCCCGAACGAGTACTTCCCAAGGGGCAAGAATTGATTCATGACAAGTTGTTATTTATGAACATACCAGCCCTGGCCGCAAATAGACATGGCATTTTTCTGCATTGCGCCATGAAAAATCGGCATTGCGGCGGAAGGGCGCTCACGGCTCTTGCAACAGGAAGAATCTTTGCGGGGCATTCGTTGGCACTGCATTCGTGAAGATGAAATTGCCGCTGCTGTCAAATTGATTGGTGGCGATGGGGGTCCACTGATTCAACGGCAACGCGATATTGGTTGAAGCCAGCACCTGGTAAGCGCCGTTGGTTACCCCGCCGCTGCCGCTCAAAATGAGGCTGCCATTGCTGCTGACAAGACTGGCGCTGCCAAAGCCCGGCGGCGACGGCGGCGAAACCACGAGCAGGACCTGTTTGGCCGTACTGGTGTTAAGTTCGTAAGTGTAGCCCGCGAAGCCTGCCGGCGTGGCGCCAAGAGCCGGCTGGCCGCTCAAGGCGCCGGTGTAGGTGAAAAGGGTGTAGTTGGTGGCGGTGAAGCCGCCGGCGTTGGTGATGTTGAGCGTGCTGTTGAGAGTCAGATTGCCGGTGACGGCAATGGTGCTGCTGTTGGTGCCAAGGGAAAAATTTTGCGCGGTCGAACCAGGCAACGTGAGGCTGGCGTTATTGTTTAGCACGCTGCCGCTGATGGTGATGGGATTGGCGGCAAACAGATTGGTGCTGCTCATGGACGCAATGGCGTTGTAGAGAGCCAGTGAATTGGCGCTGCTCGCCCCGGTGATAGTCTCAACGCCGCTGCCAGGAACGGTGTTGCTGATGGTCACCCCGGCGTTGCACAGGGTAAAAGTGTCGCCGCTGCCGAAATTGAATTGGGAGTCAATAATTTGGACGCCCCGGACATTGTAAAGGTCGAACGTATTCGGAGCGTTGTTGGTGATGCAAACCAGGGTGAGATTGGAGATGGGCCATTCTGTCGGCCCCCAAATGATTCCGCCGATTTTGCTGCTGCCGCCGGAGGTAATGTTCAAGTTGCTGAGGGTAATACCGCTCCACCTGGGAGTGGTGGAATTGACGGAGCCCGGCGTGGTACCCAGAACTTCAGCGGGAGTAATGCCAGTGGGCGTTTCGGTGATGTTGTAATAAGTCCAAATGACTATCGGCAGACCCACGTTGGTCATCGTGAGGTTCAAATAATTCAGGTTCTTTACGGCGGCGCTCCCGTCCTGGTCGCACTTCATGCGGATGCCATTGACCGTGCCGTTGAAAGTGCAGTTGATGACGGTCAGGTTCGATATCCCATAGGAAATACTGCTGCCGATGGAAACGCCGTGCCCGCTGCCAAAGGCGCAATTGCTGATGACCAAACCGTTGAGCGGGCCGGTTGCGCCCATGGCGATGTTGTCGTCGCCAACGCTGATGTGGCAATTCTCAATCAGGCAATTGGTGCCGACGAAATCGAGTCCGTCGGTATTGGGCGAGGTCGAAGGCGCGCTCTCCGTGAGATTGCTGATGGTGATGTTGCCGCCGTTGTCCCTAATGCCGCAGTGATGGTAGGGCGGGTTCTGAAAAGTGATGTCGTGAATGAAAAGACGGTCGGCGGAATAAAGTTGAAGCAACAAGGGGCGGGACAGACTGCTGTTGTTGGCATAAGCCGCCCACCAAGCTGCGCCCTGGCCGTCAATCGTGCCCCCGCCGCTGATTTCCAAGTCCTGAACATTTTTGCAATAGATGAACTGGCTGGAACTGCCCGGATAAGTTCCATAGGGCAGCATCTGGAGCAGCGCGTTGGTGTCCACTTGCAGATGGATGCTGCTGTACAAAGTGATCGGCCCGCTCAAAAAAGCGCCCGCCGGAATCTCGACCGTGCCGCCGCCCGCGGCGACGGCCGCACTGATGGCGTTTGCAATGTTGGTTGTGTTATCCTTCGCCCCGTTGCCGATGGCGCCGTAATTGGTAACATTGAAAATATTGGCCGGAATGGCCGGCAACGTCGGATTGGCGGCTCGAACCCAGCCGGCAAAAGCCAGCAAAGCTAAAATGAAGACAACACCTCGTTTTATGAATTTGATTCCTAGACGCAACATGACAAAAGTTGTATTCTATGAATATATCACCCTTTGCCGCCGATAGATATGGCTTTTCTCTGCACTGCGCCCTGAAGATTAGGCACTGTGGGAGGAGAAGGCCAGTTTGGACGATTTTTCCTGATCCCTCCCTCCATCTTGACAGGAGCGTTTGTCGCCCGTGGCAGGGTGCTCAAAATTCAAACATCTTTGCACGAAACAAGACCGTCCATCCGCCAATAATCAATTGAAGTGCGCCGCCGCTTCCGGCTACCCTCCGCGCCAATGAACGCCACCGCTTCAAATCGGCCCGCCACCAGCCATTATCGCTGGGTGATTTGCGCCCTGCTTTTCTGGGTGACGACGGCGAATTATATTGACCGCAGCGTCTTCGGCAACCTGGCCCCCACGTTGGAAAAGGAAATCGGGTGGACGCAGGACCAATACTACGAGATGGGGGTGGCGTTCACGGGAGCTTATGCGGTTAGTCAAATGCTGGGGGGACGGCTGATGGATGTCATCGGTTTGCGATGGGGTTTTGCGCTGGCCTGCGGCTTTTGGGGCCTGGCCGCCATGAGCCATGCGTTGGTCAGCACCGTCACGGGTTTTTTCATCGTGCGCATCCTTCTGGCATTGGGGGAAGGCGGCAACTTCCCTGCCGCCATCAAAACCACTGCCGAATGGTTTCCCAAACGCGAGCGCGCCCTGGCCACCGGCCTCTTCAACTCCGGCTCAAACGTCGGCGGTATTCTTGTCCCGTTCGGCCTTCCGTCCGTCGTCGTCCTCTGCGGCACTTTTTACGTTGGCGGCCATGTGCTCGGCTGGCGCGGCGCATTTTTAATCACCGGCATTTTTGACGTGACATGGATTGTGGCATGGCTCCTGATCTATAAAAAGCCCCAGGATCACCCCCGCGTGTCCCAAGCCGAACTGGCTTGCATCAACAGCGACCCCGCCGAACCCGGCGTCAAAATTCCGTGGCGTCGCTTGTTTCCGCATCGTCAGACCTGGGCTGTGGCCGCGGCCAAGTTTATGACCGACGGGTTCTGGTGGTTCTATCTTTTTGGCACGCCTTATTTCTTCTCGGACCGTTTCGGATTGGACCTTAAAGCGCGCAGCGGTCCGGTCTCGGTCATTTATGTTCTGGCTTCGGTGGGCAGCATCGGGGGCGGGTGGCTTTCCGGCTATTTCATGAAAATAGGCTGGAGCGTCAATCGGGCCAGAAAAACCACCCTGTTCATTTGCGCGGCCTTCGTTCTGCCGGTGTTTTTCGCCGCCATCACCAACCGCACCTGGCTGGCGGTGGCCCTCATTGCCGTCGCGGCCTCTGCCCATCAAGCTTGGTCGGCCAACGTCTTCAGCCTGGCGGGGGACATGTTCCCGCGGCGCATTGTCGGCTCGGTCACGGGCTTGGCCGGGTTCGCCGGTTCGGCGGGTGGATTGCTTCTGTTCCTTCTTATCGCCCATGTTCGCAAGCTGGCCGAGGCGAGCCATGATTTGGGCAATTACCGTTTCATCTTTCTCGCCGCCAGTTTGGCCTATCTCACCGGCGCGATCATCGTCCAACTCCTGGCCCCCAAACTTGAACCGGCTGAAATCGAACAGGAGACAAAAACCCCGGGACTTTAAGTTTTATTTGCCCCTGCCGATAGTGGAAGTGGAACTTGCAATGGCGCATGGAAATCGAAACCGCCGCCCAGTCTGGCGGAGCATGAGTTTCTGGCCAACGGCTATAAACATATCTCCCTCAACTTGGGCGCTCATCAAAAGGAATTGATGCTTGGACTGCTATGACGGCTGATGAAATAATGGCGCCGGGTAAAAGATCTGCCAGTCGTGTCGGAAACGGCCCGCAAGCTGGTCATTCAACTCAATCAGCCGGACTTGCATCGGGACGAACTCGTTGAAACGGTGCGCTGCGACAACGTCCTCACCGCCAAGCTGCTGCGGGTCTGCAACTCGGCCAATAGCGGCCTGCGCGAGCCGGTCCTTTCCGTTGATCAAGCCCTGTTGCTCCTCGGTGACAACATGATTTTCCGCATGGTCTGCGCCATCGGTTTTGGCGGCTCCCTGGGAATGGCGGCGCCCGGTTACGCCACCGAAGCCAACGGTCTTTGGACCCACTCCCTGAGCACGGCTCTCGGCGCTGAATACCTGGCCGAGGTTGAATCCTACGGTAATTTCCTCCCGTCCACCGCCTTCACCGCCGGCTTGCTGCATGACATCGGCAAATCGGTCATAAGCAACATATTGACTCCAAAAGCCCGGGCCGACATTCGGAGTGAAATCGCCGGGCAGTCCCTCTCGCGGGTCGAGGCGGAGAACGCCGTATTGGGAGCCGATCACTGCGAAGTTGGGGCGTGTTTGCTGAAACGATGGTCATTGCCGGAATTAATTGTCGAAGCCGTGGCCGATCATCATTTTCCTGTCATCAAGCCTTCCATTCAGTTATCAGCCGTGGTTTATCTCGCCAATTGCGCCGCCCACCTTTGCGGCGCCGCTCCCGGATGGCAAGCCCAGGCCATTCAGGCCAAAAACACGGCTGCTGAAGTGCTGGGCATGGACGTGGAAAAAGTGGAACAAATCGTCTCGGGCATTCAAAGTGCAATGCAGACACTCCCTCAACTCATGGTTGCGGCCTGACTCAAAAAACTTCCGCTCGCAGCCCGGCCACTCGCCGGACCGTTTGCGCGATCTGCGAAAGCGATTTCAATGGCAGATGACTGCATCCCGTCCTGGCCATCGGCCGCGTCGCGGAATAAATTTGCACGAGAGAAATCTCCGCGCCCGCCTTTTTCAGTTCCTTCAATCGCTGCGCGTATTGGTTGATTTCACGCACGGGCGGAGGCGCGCCGTCGATTGCGGGAAACAGGCTCTGAATGACCACGGGACGTTGACGGGCTATCAGCAGGATATTGCCCATGATTCTTTCCAGCGGGATCGTCGCGCCGTTGAGCCTGTTCAGATAATCCTGTGTGCCTCCATCCAGTTTTGCCCAAATCTCGTCCGTTCGCGCGAGGAACTTTAATCCGTATTGGACTTTTGGCCGATCCAGCGCGGTTGAATTGGTAACAACCACGATCTTGAAAAAGGGGAATCCGCCAAGCACGCGAAGGTGGGCTATTGCCTGCAAGGCCTCGACAAAATGGCCCGACAGGGTGGGTTCGCCGTCCCCGCTTAAGGCCACGTGGCGCACTTGCAGCAAGTCATCCGGCAAATTGGCGTAACGCGGCCTTTGCCGCAGACGACCCGAGTACGCCAATCCAAAAGTCCCATGCAATTCGGCGGCCATTCTCATCACATCAAAGTTTGATGCGCGCGCAGGCTTGGCGCGATCAATCTCGCAGTACAAGCACTCGAGGTTGCATTTCACAATCGGGTTCACGTTGACCCCGATTGACAATCCTCCGGCCCGCGGGGAAATCACGAGGTAAACGAACTGATTCTCAAGAAAATCTCTCGGATACCCGAAGGCCACTTCGTGCGTGACCAGCGAACGGGCCGGTGCGTGCCCATTTCCATTCCGACCAACTTTTTTGGCGCTTGGTTGATCATGCATTGTTGCCATCATGAGAAAAATATAGGGTGCCATGCGGGTGCGGCACTACACGGTTCTTGCCAAACAATTAGCCAAATTTGTTCACAAGCTGCTGGGCGGGGCCGATGCCTTTGCCGGACATCGGCTGAAATTCCACTCTCCAGGCAATTGCACGAAGCTGTAAATCAAGGACATGCGGAAAATTGAATTTTTTGCTAAAGTCCCGCCTGATTCCAGCCGATACCAGATGTACAAGAGCCAAAACTGCCGGAGGAAAGCAGATTGAATGGCAAACTAAATGACAAAAACATATGAGCAGCATGTCTTCGAGAACCCATAAAGGCCGTCAACATCATAACAGTTCCAGCACCAGCGCCGCCGCGCCGCCGGCCACGCCGGCCAACAGCGCGGAGCCGGCTTCCATCGGGAGCGGCGTTGCGTTGCAAGATCATCCCGGCGACAAAAGTTTTGCCGCACAGTTCAAAGACTACTCCTACGCCTCCTTCGGTGCGATTAGAGAGGGCTATTACACAGAGTTTTAGCCGGACGATGGTGATAGTACCGGGGAGCCGATAGCCGGGCGCAACGGACGATTAGCCAGTGCGCAAAGTCCTGCATCCCACACAAGACCCCGACGTGATCCACGCCCTTGAACGTCCCGGCAACGAATTTCATAAATCCCCCGCCAACCCCGCCAAGTCCACCAGGGGTCTTGGCCCCCAAGGAGCGATTATTATGGGCAAGGCAACGCACGGCGAAGTTGCGAGTCTTCGGGTAAAATCAAACAGGCTCAAAGTGCCTGGCGCGTTTCGGCCAATCGCATGAGCGCCGCTTCGCGTTCCAGAAGGGTGGGATGGGAATAGTAAAAGCCGCTGTAGAAGGGATGGGGTGTGAGATTGTCCAGGTTCTTCTCGTTAAGTTTGCGCAGGGCGGCGATTAAAGACTGATGTTGTTTGATCAGGCCGGCGGCATAGGCGTCTGCCTCGTATTCGTGGCGTCGCGACAAAAGATGGAAGACCGGAGACAGCCAGAAGATCACCACTCCGGCCAGCAGGGAGATCAGCAGCAAGGCAGGCACGATGTCCCCGGGTGCGAAGCCGAAGCCGCGCAAGAACCATTCTTCCTTCGCCAGCACCGCGACGAGGTAAAAAACCGGCAGCAAACCGCCAAGGGACAGGGCCATGGTTTTTAGTATATGGCCTTTCTTGTAGTGGCCGATCTCGTGGGCCAGAACCGACTCCAATTCATCCTGGTCCAACTGCTGCACGAGTGTATCAAACAGAATGATTTTGCGGAAGCGGCCCAGGCCGGTGAAGAAAGCGTTGGAGTGGTGGGAACGTTTGCTGCCGTCCATCACCTGAATGTCGCGGGCGCGAAAGCCGGCGCGTTCGCCCAGCGCGAGCAGGCAGTCGCGCAGGCCGCCGGCCGGCAGTGGGGTGAATTTGTTGAACAGGGGCATGATCAAAACCGGCGCAACGACCATCATGACGAGTTGGAAAGCGGCCAGACAAACCCACGCCCAAAACCACCAGCCCGCGCCCAGCCAGCCCGCCAGCTTCAAAATCACAACCAGCAACGGACAGCCCAGCGCCAGGCCCAGCAGCAAACCCTTCGCCCGGTCCAGCCACCAAAGGGCGGCGGTGGTGGTATTGAAGCCGAACCGCTCCTCCAGTTGAAATTGAGCGTGCCATTCAAACGGCAAATCCGTGGCCGACAAGAACACTCCCACCGCCAGGAGAAAAGCCGCTCCGGCCCATACAGAGGAGCCGGCGGCCTGTTGAAAAACGCGGTAAAACCAAGGGAGCACGCCGCTGAAGAGGGTGACGGCGAGAACCAGGGCGCTCCAAGTCAAATCGATCATTTTGAAGCGGCTCTTGGCCAGGGTATAAGCGACCGATTTGGCGTAAGTTTCGGGTGTGACCGTGTGGGTGAAAGCGGGCGGAACCGGGTTGGCATGGGCCTGAACATGCTGCTGGTTGAGCCATTCGAGCGCCATTTGCGCGAGCCATTTGGCCACGATCAAAACGCCGCAGATCCTGATGAAAGCTGAGGTCATCGCCGGGGAAGTCTATGCGCCAAATGAGCGTGGCGCATTCCAAAAAAATTCTCACCGCGCGTCGGCGGAACTGAAGCCGAGCATGTGCAGCTTTTGATAAATGCCGCCGCGGGAGAGCAATTCTCCGTGGCGCCCCGTTTCCACAACCTCCCCTTGATCGAGCACCAGGATCACATCCGCGTGCTGGATGGTGGAGAGACGATGGGCGATGCAAATGGTGGTTCGCCCCTTCATGAGTTGGTCCAGCGCGGCCTGGACCATGCGCTCGGATTCGTTGTCCAGTGAACTGGTCGCTTCGTCGAGCACCAGGATGGGAGCATTCTTCAGAATGGCGCGGGCAATGGCAACGCGCTGCCGCTCGCCGCCGGAAAGATTGGTTCCCTTTTCGCCCACGACCGAATCGTAGCCCCGCGGCTTGCCCAAAATAAAATCATGGGCAAAGGCGTTCCGGGCCGCTTCTTCAATTTCCGCGAAGGTGGCGTCCGGGCGGCCGTAGGCAATGTTTTGGCGGATGGTGTCGTTGAATAAAATAACTTCCTGTGTGACCACGGCGATTTGCGAACGAAGATCGTGCAAGGCAACCTGCCGCAGATCAGCCCCGCCAATGCGGATGACGCCCTGAGTCGGATCGTAAAAGCGGAGGAGGAGATTGGTCAGCGTTGATTTGCCCGCGCCGCTGCTTCCGACCAGGGCCACCATCCGGCCCGGTTCGACCCGCAACCGGATGTTGCGCAGGACCGGCTTTTCGCCGTAGCTGAAGCTGACGTTGTCAAACTGAATTTCCGCGCCGGCCGCCTTGAGCGGCACGGGGTGGGGCGGGTCGGCCAGCGTGCTTTGCGTGGCCAGCAATTCAAAAACGCGCTGCGTCGCGGCCCGCGTCTGGTGAAGCTGGCTCTGCACCCGGATGATGGCCTTGACCGGCCGGTATATGAGCACGACAGTGGCTATGAACGCCCCAAATCTCGCGGGACTGGTGGAACCAGCCAAATAGAGCAATAGAATCGAGATGCCGATGGCGCCGAGAAATTCAATCAGCGGACCGGGCGTTTCCGTTGAGCGGACGACCCGCATATACTGGCTGATGAACTTTCGTTGGTTGGCTTTAAACCGCTCCATCACCACCTGCTCCAGATTGTAGCCTTTGATGATCCGATTCCCGGTGAACGATTCGTGCATCACCCTGCTCAGACTGGCTGCTTCCGTTTGGATGGCAGCGCCGGCCTTGCGGACTTTTCGGTTGTAAACGACCACTGGAATGGCGCAAAAGGGAAACGTGATCAAGGTGATGATGGTCAATTTGGTGTTGATGAGAAAAGCAGCCGAGAGCAGTGAGATCATGTTGACCGGTTCCTTGACCAGCGTCACCATTGAGGCGGCGATCATATTCTGCAATACGCCCACGTCGCCAATGCGGGACATCAGTTCGCCCGTGCTGTTGCGGGAAAGAAAACTAAGAGGCAAATTCAGCAAATGCTCGAACACGCGCGCGCGCAGATCGCTAATCGCCCGAATGGCCACCCAGCCCATCAAATAATTATTGAGATAATTGCACATGCCGCGCCCCAGCATGACCAACGGAACCAGGCTCACCACCAGGACCAAATTGACCTTTGAACTCGAGACATGGGCTGAGATCGATTGTTGAGCATGCAGAAGAGTGGAGCCCAGCCATGGCGAAAATTCGTTTATTTTCTTCAGGCCTTTGTCTATCTCATCATTCCGGGAGCCGGAAAAAACCACGCTGGCCACAAAAACCACAGTCAGCAGCACCACGGTATCGGCGAAGCCGCTTAGAACGCCAAAGAGGCCGCCCAGAACAAATCGTCCCCTGTAGGGACGGGTCAGTTGCCACAGTTTGCGCCAGAATTCAATCATGCCACCGTCGCCAGTATGGGAGCGATCCATCGCCAGGGCGAGAGTTTTTACTGCAACTGTTGACAGGCTTGCTCGCAGACCTGGCCGGGGGTGATTGAAGCCAGGCAGGCGGCCCGGCCCGCCCGCAGGCAATCGGCCCTGTTTTCGGCGATGCAACGGCAGTCCGCGATGAGATAACGGTGCTCTTCGCCGGCGGGAATCCATTCGCTTAATCCGCTGTATTGGCGAAAGACCGTCAAGGTGGGCACGCCCAGCGCCAGGGCCAGATGCAGCGCGCCGGAGTCCGCGCCAATGTGCAACCGGCAGCGTTGCAATAACGCGGCCAGCCGCGCGATGCTCAACCCTTCAACACATTGCAATCGCGCGCCGTCCGCCGCCCCGGCCAGTTTTCCCAGGCGGTCCTGCTCGCGCGGGTTGGAACCGGCCGTAGCCACAATCCGAATCGACGGGCTTTTTCGCGCCAGCATTTGGGCCAGTCCAATCCAGTTTTCCAGCGGCCATTCCTTGACCGGCGTGCTCGCGCTGATGGAAAAGTGAACGGGCCGGTCCGCAATGGCCGTCTCAGCCCATTGCCGCGCTTCCTGGGGCACGCGCAAATCAAAACGCGGCCCTTCCAGCGCAAATCCGCCCGCGGCCAGGACTTGCCGGCGCTGTTCGAACACGGGCAATTCCCGGGCCACCCGCTCCACCCAATCCGCCGAAAGCCAGTGGTTCCAAAAATGTTTCCGCCCCGCCTCATGCGCCAAAGTCCATCGGGCGCCCACCAGGGCCGTGACAAATATCGTCCGATCTGATCCGCTGAAATTGACCGCCACGTCGAAGCGTTCGCGGCGCAGCGCCCGAAGGATGCTCCAATGCCGCCACCAGGCCGGGCTTTTGGGCGTCAAAGGAAAAGCCCACGCGCGATCGACGCATGGGGCGAGCTGGAGCAACTCGGCCCCGACCGCGGCCGACAAGGTGTGCAATTCCGCCTCCGGGTAATGTCTCTTGATTTCCCACAGCGCCGGCACGAGATGGACCGAGTCGCCCAAAAAACCAAAATCAACCACGATCATTTTTTTGGCGGCGCGCGTGCGTTCCAAAAAACTCTTTACTGATGGGCCGACAGCCATGCCGGACTTGTTAGCGGGGCGCGGCGCGGCTGGCGATAAAAAACGGCTGTTTTTGTGACTGACTTGCGCGGGAAAGCGGTGTAAATTGGAGGCATGAAACTCGCAACCACGCCCGAGGAACAGCGCCAGTGGATGCAGCAATGGCGCGAGACCGCCATTTTTTTGGATGAAGTCAAGCGGGATGAATTGGCCAATATGACTGCCGAGGAGTCGTGGCGCTCCATCGAATGTCTTCAATCCATCAAAAATGGCTGGCGCGATCCGGAAGCTGTGTGCGGCTTGATTGAACAACAGGCGCTCTTTGCGAAGCTGCGGAAATGACGGACCTTTACATGACCGCGCTGGATGTGCAGCAACCGTGAACAAGCTGCCTATTTCAGTTTGCATCATCTCCAGCGCCGAGGCTGGTCGCATTGGCAAAGGTCTGGCCAGCGTGGCGCACATGGACGAGCGAGATCGTCGTCGTCCTCAATCCCGAAGTGCAGGACGGCACCGACGCCATCGCGGCATCGTATGGCGCGAAAATTTACCGCCATCCCTGGGCGGGCTTTCGCGAACAAAAAAATCTGGCGTTGAGTCATGCCACTTTGCCGTGGGTGCTCGCCGTGGATGCCGATGAAGAAGTTTCCGCGGAGTTGCGGGAGGCGATTATTCACTTTTTCGACGGCGACCAACAACGCTTTGCCGCCGCCCGCTTTGCCCGCAAAGTTTGGTTTCTGGGCCGATGGATTACGCACGGCGATTGGTATCCCGATCGCGTTTTGCGGCTCTTTCGGCGGGAAAACGGAAAATGGGCCGGCAGCGCGGAGCATTGCGCCGTCCAGGTGCAAGGAGCATGCACGACCCTGGCCGGCGACCTGTTGCACTATACAAATCCGAATATCAGCAGCTACGTGGACAAGATCAATTACTTCGCCGATCTTTATTTGCAACGTCAACTGGCGGAGAAAGCCCGCTGGTCCGCCCCGGCGGCGGTTTTTCGCGCCGCCTGGCGCTTTGCGCGCGCTTACTTCATCCGCCTCGGATTCCTGGATGGTTATCCCGGCTTTTTCATCGCCGCCTCCACCGCTTACTCGACGCTGGTGCGGCACAGCCGGCTCTTCGAGCATCTCCAATCGCGCCCGCCTGTATGCGCCCCGCCCAAATCTCCCTAATCATCTCGACTTACGAGAATCCGGGCGCGCTCGACCAGGTCTTGCGCGGCGTGCGGCGTCAGACCGAAATGCCGGGTGAAATCCTGCTCGCGGATGACGGTTCGGGAACCGCCACCCGCGAACTCATTGCCCAATGGCAACAAAAGCTGCCGGCCTCCCTGCGCCATGTCTGGCAGGAGGACCTCGGCTTTCGCAAGACGATCATCCTCAACAAATCCCTCGCCGCCGCCACGGGCGACTACATCGTTTTGCTGGATGGCGACTGTGTGCCGCACAGCCGGTTCGTGGCGGACCACGCCCGCCTGGCGGAACTGAATTTTTGGGTGCAAGGCCGGCGCTGTTTCGTCCGGGAAAAATTCGCCGCCGCCTTTGCGGCCGGCGCCACGCCGGTTTTCCGCTGGATTCTCGCCGGCCGCATCACGGGTTTCGCCAAAGCCGTCCGGCTGCCCTTTCCGCTCGTTCGGCGCAACACCGGCCGGCGGGGAATCATCGGCTGCAACATGGGGTTTTGGCGCGATGATTTGCTGGCCGTCAATGGTTTCGACGAGGAGTACGCCGGCTGGGGAATTGGCGAAGATTCAGACGTGGGCGCGCGGCTCTATCACTTGGGGCGTCCGCGCAAATTTGTTTACGGCCATGCCGTGGTCTATCATTTGAACCATCCCATGCTCGGCCGCGCTCACGTCCAGGCCAGCCTCCGGCGTTTGGCCGAAACGATTCGATCAAAAAAAATTCGCTGCGAACGCGGCGTCGAACAATACCTGGCCGGCGCGCCGTCCGCATGAATCCGGTTCCCCAACGGTTGCGCATCGTGCATTTGAATTCCCTCCTCACCGGCGGCGGCACCGACGATCAGTGCGTGAAACTGGCCGCCGAATTGCATCGCCTCGGCCAGCAGGTCTCCATTGCCGGTCCCGCCGGACGTCCGTTTGCGCCCATCATTGCGGAACTTGGCGCGCCTTTCTTCGATACCGGACCGCAAGCGAACCCACTCCAGTTCATACTGCGCGCCGCGCGATTCATCCGCCGCGAAAACATGCAAATCGTGCATGGCCATCATGGCCGGGATATTTGGCCGGCGATCCTGGCCGCGCGTCTGGCCGGAACAAAACCGAAAATGGTACTGACGCGGCACATGGCCAAAAGCCCAAGTTCCCGGGCCAGCCGCCGGTTTCTATTGGGACAATGCGATGCCCTGATTGCCGTTTCGGAGTTTGTCGCAAAAGTTTTGCGGGAAGGCGTGTACGAACCGCAATCCCCGGAGGCGGAACGCCGCGCCCGCCCGCCGCTTCGGGGCAACCACGCCAAAATCCATGTCATCCCCGGCGGCATCGATACCGCCCAATTCCGTCCGGCGGACGCGGCGAAGAAAAGAAGCGAGCTTGGCTTGCAGCCCGGGGATTATGCCTTCGCGGTGGTCGGAGGTTATGACTTGCCGCGCGGCAAGGGGCAGCGCGAGTTTTTGGCCGCCGCCGCGCGCCTTCACCAAAATATTCCTCACGCCCGGTTCTTGATCATTGGCCGCGGCAGCATGGCCGGACTTCTCCAGGCCGACCTCGCGCGATTGGGCTTGGGCGGCAAAGCGCGGCTGACGGGCCAGGCCTCCGACATGCCGCAAGTGATGAACGCCATCGACTGCCTGGTCCACCCGCAAATTGGCACGGAGGCCCTTGGCCTGGTCGTCTGCGAAGCGCACGCCTGCGGCAAGCCGGTCATTGCCTCGGCCCTGGACGGCATTCCCGAAGCGTTCGCCGCCGCCCCTTACGGGCGGCTGGTTCCTCCCGGGGACATTGAGGCGCTGGCCGGCGCCATGGCCGCCCAGGCCCGCGAACCCAAATTGGGGCCGGCGCAAGCGGAGGAGATGCATCGCCGGGTCGGGCGGGCTTTTTCGCTGGAGCAAATGGGCGCAAAAGTTTTGCGTCTCTATCGCGATTTATGAGCGCTCTCCGGCACCTAACGATTGCGCGTTGTTTTATGGTGGTGGTGATCAGTGGGCTGGCCTGGCGGCTTCTGCGGTATTTTTTGAATTTTGAAATGTCGATAGACGAGTCGTACTTAATGAACAATGTGATGCCCCGCGGATATAAGGAATTGCTCAACCCTCTGGATTACGCCCAAGTTTCGCCGCCGGCATTTCTATGGGCGACGAAGATATTCGATTCCTTGTTTCGGAATGAGCGGGGGGTGAGGTTGCTTCCGCTGTTGGCGGGGGTGGGTGGAGTGGCTGTATTTTGGGGGCTGTGTGTTGAGGTGTTGCGCGGCACGGCAAGGTGGGTGGCGTGGGCTGTTTTCAGTGTTTCTTACGTGCCAGTGGCGGAAAGCACGTGCGCCAAGGGTTATACGATTGACCTGTTGGCGGCCATGCTGATGTTGTGGCTGATGTTGCGATGGTTGCGTGGCGGTCAGCGTGTGCGGGAGCTGGCATGGCTGGGAGTGTGCGCGCCCGTGTTTGTGTGGTTTTCGTACACATCCGTATTCGTGATTGGCGCGATAAGCTTGGTGTTCATGGCACATGGCTTTATGGAGCGCAGGCGAACGGGTTGGCGTAATTTGACTGCAGGATTTGTTTTTATGGCGCTGTCGGGCGGCAGCGCGATCTGGTTGTACGAAATTAACATTCGTCCATCACTTGCGGTGAGTCAGGCTTCGGGGCTGCAGGCCTTCTGGCATATGGGTTATCCGCCGTTGAATCATCCTTGGAAGATTCCCCTATGGCTTTTGGAAGTGCATACGGGGCGGGGATTTGCGTGGCCTGTTGGCGAGAACCATTTCGGATCGACGCTGACGACTGTGTTGTGGCTGGCCGGCCTGGTGATTTATTGGCGTCGCGGAAACAGATGGGTATGGGCCTTATTTGTTATTCCGCATGTGTTATTGTTGATTGCGGCGTTTCTGCATAAGTACCCTTATGGCGCCAATCCACGTCTATGCATGTTTTTAGGGCCGGGCATTTGCTTGTTTATGGCGGTCGGGGTGCAGTATTTGGCGGGCCGATTCGGTCATGTGCGGAGCCATCTGTATTATCGCGTTGTGGCTCTGCTGTTGTTGTGCGTTGCGATTGGGGGCGCCGCGCGCGACGTGGTGGCGCGAGTTCGGGAAATAAGAGGTCCAGGCATCCGAAGCACGTTGGTTGATGCGGGCAGACTTGTGGGAACGGATGGCCAATTTGTGGTGTTGCATCCAATGCGACAGATGACAGGAGAGACTTCACAGGTGCTTGCTTATTACCTGAGCCGATACGTGGCGCAACCGATATCGTGGAATGGGGAGATAAGCCCATCGCAAGCGCCTTCGGGGTCAAATCTGGCCCTGCTGGCTGTCACCGCGGAGCCAGGCCGTTTGAATTCCGATCCATTCGCCGGGTTTGAAAAGCGGTTTGGGAAGCCGATAACGAAGACATGGACGCAAGTTGCGCGCATGGAGGCCAGGACCCAGGATCGCGTGATGGTGCAAATTTACCATGTTGGACCATAAACCAGCTCCAATCCCCTCCACCGAAAGCGCCGCGGAAAGGGCAAATAACGGCTCCACGCAAAAGTTTTGCGTCTCTATCGCGATTTGTTAGCCTGCGCCGGTTGAAATGAAGACGAAAGTCCGCCTTGATTTTTGCGATTTCTGGCCCGGTTTCCAAAAAACCAACAACTTCTTTTATAACCTTCTGCGCGAGCGGTTCGATGTCGAAATTTGCGACTGTCCGGACTTTTTGATATACGCCGATCCCGGCCAGCACGTTCATCGCCTGCACAATTGCGTGAAAATTTATTTTGCGCTCGAGGTGTTTCGGCCCGATTTCCGGGCCTGCGATTACGCGTTCACCTGCCATTATCTCGATGACCCGCGACACATGCGATTGCCCTATTACGTCCTCTCGGTCAGCACGCAAAAGCTTCTTAAAAGTGAGGAGGAAATCGCCGGGATCATGAGCGCCAAAACCAAGTTTTGTTGTTTCCTGACGCGTTATGCCAATCGGAAAACGCGCGTGCGCATCGACTTTTTCCACAAGCTGTGCCGATACAAGAAAGTGGATTCCGGCGGGGGCGCGCTCAACAACCTCGGCTATCGCGTGCCGGAGGGCGCAGGGGCCAAGCTTGAATTTCTGCGGCCCTACAAATTCAACATCGCCTTTGAAAACGGCTCGACTCCCGGTTGGACGACGGAAAAATTAACCGACGCCATGTGGGCGCGATGCCTGCCCATTTATTGGGGCAGCCCCCGGATTGGCGAGGAATTCAACCCCGGGAGCTTTCTCAACTATTTTGATTTCCCGAGCGAGGAGGCCCTGATTGAAAAGATCATCGAGCTGGACCAGGACGACGCCAAGTATCTGGAATATTTGCGCCAGCCGTATTTTCACAACAACCAGCCCAATGAGTTTTTCAGCCATGAGCGGTTGTTGAATCAGTTTGAAAAGATTTTCACCACGCCCATCACGCCGGCATCCCGCCGCCGTTACTGGAATCAGATCGGGCGCTGGATTACAGTCAAGAAGAACAGGCCCTCCGGGCCGCATCCGCAACCCTGAGCCTCGAGCCTTGAACCCGCCACAGGCCAGGCTGCGGTCACGGGACCGGTTATTTCGCTGGTGCGCCTTTCGGCCCTGTTTCGCGGGCATTGTAGGGAAAAATGCCGGGCAAATCGCAAGTTATTTCGCTGATCCGCCTTTCCGCCTTGTTGCGCATGGCTCGGGCCTGCCATGCGCCCGGGTTGAGGAACCACGGGATTGTTTGTTCGCGGCACTGTTCCAGCCTGGCTTGCTGGGCGCTCACCACTTCCAAGGCCTCCACGAGTTCGCTCCAGCGGACCTGCTCAAGAATCCCGGACACGGCGGGGTTGCGCGGCTTTTCCCGGTCAATGACGGTTTGCGCCAGGCGAAACAGCTTGAAGGCCAGCGACTCCACGTAATAATCGGCCGGCGCATAGGCCTTTTCATGATAACGAAACGTCGAAAAACGTTCAGGTGTTACCGCGATTTTCACATCAAAAATGTTCAGAATGCCCCATCCTGCGTCTCCCGCCGTCCCATACTCTGTCGGAAATGGCCGCTGTTTGAGGCAATCGGCGCGGTAGAGATTGCTGGCTGAACTGCCGAGGATGGCTCCCCACGGGTTGGTCACCGCGAAAAAAAACTGTTCGGTCGTGGAAAGCAACCGGGGGCGCTCGATTTGCAGGCGGCGCAGGATGACATCAATCGGCCAGCGATCGTCGGGCAAAGCCTCTCCGGTGGCGCTGA
The DNA here is from genome assembly GCA_963825315.1 of uncultured Verrucomicrobiae bacterium. GTDB lineage: Bacteria > Verrucomicrobiota > Verrucomicrobiia > Limisphaerales > Palsa-1400 > DASRLE01. Next base: position 1,191,419 of record CAWGST010000001.1, read on the forward strand.
CAAAACCTGGCTTGCTGATGACAATGTCGCTTTGAAATTTCTCCGCCACGTCAAAAAGATGTTCCATGCCACGCCGGGCAATGGAGTCTCCCACGGTGGCGATATAAATGTATTTGGCGCTCACATTCTGGATGCCAAAATTCCACGATTGATACAAGCCGGGCGGATGGTTCAGGAATTTGACGCGCGGATGCTCAAGACCGGCGCGGAGCAGCTCGACGGTGCCATCGCGGGAATCGCTGTCCACCACCACCACTTCCTCCGCCAAATCAATCCAGGCCCGGAGCGATTCGAGATGGCCCGGCACGAGCGCGGCGCAATTGCGGGTGGGAATGAGGATGCTAATGGGAAGCGTGGCCATGAAGTTTCTTGAGGATTTTCCCCCAGAGGTGGCGGAAGTAGTTGGCGGACGGGAATCGGCGCATCCGGCGCTCCGCCTCGCAGCGCTCCTGCACCTTGACGCGCTCCTCGCAGACTTGAAGCTGACAGATGAGTTGCAGCAAGTCCACGGCGTGGTTGCAGGCGAATTCATGCATGGCTGCGACGATGCGTTCCGGGTAAAAAATAATCACGTCGTTCAGGACCATCATGCGGTGGCGTGAACTGAGTGACAAGAGCGCGGTCAGGACCGAGTGGAAATCCGGCCAGTCGGCGCAGTGGTGCGGCCGGGGCGGGGCGCACAAATAAAGCCGCGCGTCATCAATGAGCAGGACGCTGTCCGGATGCAAGCTGTGCAAGGCCGCCAATTCAGCGAGCAGGGGGCTTTGCGCAGACTGGCCTGAGGTGTGCTCGGCTTCGCACCAGTGGGCATCCAGCCAGAAGAGCGCCGCCTGGCCGGCAAATTCGCCCTGGTGCTCGCGGAGGAATGAGGGCGAATCGCCCAGGCGCACCTGAATGTTTGACTGACCTTGAAATCGCGCGCGCAACTGGCCGAACAATTCCGGCGACATTTCGACCGAGCGGCAGTTGGGAATAAAGCGGCTGGCCAGCGCCAGCGAGTCACCACGGAAAGCGCCCGTCTCGACAAACAGCTTGAAGGGCAGTTCGTGCGCCAGGAATTCCAGCAGCTTTTCGTCGAGGGAGAAATTGATTGCGCCCATGATTAGCCGGCTTTGAAAATCCGCCCCAGTTTCTTGCGCAAAGCGCCCTGCCCGCCCGCCCCGGCCTTCGCTTCGGCGGCAGTGGGGCGTGGGAGGTTTGCGGTCACATCCATGCTGAAAAGCTCCCGCGGAACAAAACAGGCGTCGTACCAGGCCAGCCAGCCGGTGGCGGTGTAGTACTCATTAAGTTGGGCGGCGAGAAAATATTTTCGGCCTCCAGAAACTGCATCGTTTCCACAGGCGTGGCTTGATTGACAAAACGCGGCGTGGCGAGCATTTCGACAACGACCCAGGGCCGGCTGGTCCGCAGGGTGCGCACCGCGCCTTGCAGCACACGGAGGTCGTTGCCCTGGGTATCAACCTTGATCAGGCCCGCACGCCGGGGGAAATCCCCCCCTGACAGATGCTCGTCCACGGTGGTAACAGTCACGGCATGCTCGTTTCTTGGGCCGGGGCGTTCGTTTTGGTAGGCCAGCAACGAACCAGTGTAACGTTCCCCCTGGCAATAAAGTTTGGCGCTGCCGGCGCGGTCCGCGCACGCCCTGGCTTCGAGGCGAAAACGCTTGTCGGAGGCGAATCCCTGTTGGAGCACGCTGAAGTTCTCCGGATTCGGCTCAAAAAGAACGGCTTCGAGAAACGGACTGTTGGGCGTCCCGGCAAAGCGACGGGCAAAGTCCCCATGATAGGCCCCGACATCCAGCAGGAGCGGGCGTTCGCGGAAGAAGCCGGCATGGCGGACAATTTGGCTTTCCAGCCAGTCTTCCAGCGACCCGCCGATATTCGGAGAGACGGAAGGAGGAGGGGATTTCATGATAAATAACCTGTTTTTTTCATGATGTCGCCGGCTTCGGCAAGGAAGGCCTCACGCACCGCGGACGGCATTTCATCTTGATGCGAGCCGATCTGTCCGCGGCGGATGAACTGTTTGTTTTTGGGGATTTGCGGGTTTTCCCACGCGAACGACGCTTCGCGCTGTTTCATGGCCGCGAAGGATGAGTGTTGCGCCGCGCGTTCCAACACGCTGTCCTGGCAGGCCAGGCCCGCAAAGTCGGAGATGCGCCGCAATTGGGCCACGGTGTCTTTCTTCAAGTCCTCATAGCGCACGGTTATCATTTGCGCGGAGTACGGGTTGGCCAGCCATTGCGCGACGTGCTCATGCCACTTGCACGGGAATAATCCCCGGCCCGTTTGCACCAACTCCAGAAAATCCATTTCCTTCCCGGCCAGCCCTTCCAGGTAGTGCCAGTAGGAAACCATGGCGTCACGCCCGTCGCGCAGCAGATAAATCACTTTGCGATAATCAGGCCGGGGCAGAAAATGCGATTTGAAAAAAGTAACCGGGAACCAGGGCTTGAAGAATTTCTTGAAATGCACGTCCGGCGCCAAATCCTGGATGAGGGCGTCGGAGGCGACCTGGAGATCAGTGCCGTAAAACGCCCCGGCCACCAAATACTGCATCCATGTGTTCCCGGATTTGGGATAGCCGACGATGAAGACATCCTTCTCCGCGAATTGATCGATCGGGCGAAGCCCGGTGGCGGCGCAAAATTCCTTGACGGCTTCCGGCGAAAGCGCCGGGGCCAGCGAGGCGGATTCACCGGCAAAGATTTTTGTTATTCGGCGCAAGGGACGCATTTTTCAAATGCCAATGGCAATCTTGAGCATCTGCCTGCCGCATTATTTCCCGCCTTGCGCGACAAAGGCGATGCACCGTTCCTTGTATGGCTTTCCGTAAGCACAGCATAACGGTTCGCTGGTCGCCGTGCGGACGATCTCAAAGCCCAAGACCGCGAGAATTTGTTTGATGCACTTCTCGCTGAACATCCACCACACGCGCTCTTGCTGGTTTTCCGGAGTCGGCAGGAATCCCGCCACTGCATCATTGCTTGGGTAAACTTGATTGGTGATGATAAGGGTGTCACACAACCGGATAACGTTCTGGATCGCCAGCAACGGATCGCGCAAGTGGCTGATGATCATTCCCATGACCGCCACGTCAAATCTCCCCAGGGCCTTTGGCAGCGCATAAATGTTTCCGTAATAGGCCTGGGCTTTGGATCCCAGCCGCGCATGGGTGAACCAATACGCATTCTTCAGTTTGCGATTTGCCTCCACCAGCATCTTCATGTGGGCATCCATGTTCTCCCTTACCTGCTTTTGGGGCACCACGTCCCACTGCGCGCCGCTTTCCATGTCGAAAGAAACCACCTGAGCCCCTTGTTTCTCCATTTCAAAAGTCAGAAAACCCGAAGCGGCGCCGACATCCAAGGCCCTCTTTTGTGAGAAGTCGTAATTGCCGAGATATTCCTTTATGCAGGGCCGCAAGTCCCATTGGCCGCCCACCTCGCCGTGTCCGGGCACATTCATGAGGTGATAAAACTGGCATTGGGCGGGATCATCGGACTGCATCGGCTCGGCGAATTTAATTTGGCTGGTCATTTCGGTCATGGCGTCGGCTTGGCTCGTGACGGGCCGGGCTGCCGCGCCCCCACTTTGTGTTATGATCCTCGATCTACTTGGTACTACAGGGTGGCATGTTTTCCACAGCCCGCCAATATCAATTGCCTGAAGTATCTTTGGCGGACAACCGTAGCGTTACATCCGCGCCGTTGTCAACCACCTTGTTTTTTTCTTTCGGGGCCATCGAACCGCCTTTGCTTTTGCCCGTCATGGCATAATACTCCAAGCCGTATGAAGAAAACGCCGACGACGTTTCACACCTTGAAACCCTTTCTGGAATTGTTCCAGACCGGGGTTCCGGTGCTTATGTACCATAAGATTGCCGAGCCGCCGGCGGGCGCGCGGCTCAAGGGCCTTTATGTCCCCCCCGAACGTTTCGAGCGGCAACTGGCGGAATTGCACCAGGCCGGCTTTGTTTCCTGCCGGCCCGGAGCCGCCCGCGACGGCAACGGCCCGGAACGGCGCATGGCGCTGACCTTTGATGACGGTTTCCGCAATGTCTGGGAACATGCCATCGAACCCCTGGCCGCCCGCCGCTTCAGCGCCATCCAGTTCCTGGTGGCTAATTGCATCGGGCGCCTGAATCAATGGGAGATGCGCGAAGGGGAAGTGCGCGAGCCGTTGATGGACGCGGCGCAAGTGCGGGATTGGCTCCGCGCCGGGCACAGAATCGGCTCGCATTCGCTGAGCCATCCTTATTTGACCCGCTTGAGCATGAGGGATGCCCGCGAGGAAATTGTCACCAGCAAAAAAAAACTCGAAGACACCTTTGGCGTTCCGGTCGAAGATTTCTGCTATCCTTATGGCAATTGGAATGAAACGGTGCGCGATTTGGTCGTGGAGGCCGGATACCGGACAGCCTGCGCTGCGGACTTTGGCGTCAACACGCCTGCCATCTCGCCGTTTTCGCTCCATCGCATCATTGTGCGGCATCCCACGCGAAGTCTGAAGGTGCTGAAGGCCCGCCTGCTGGGCAAGAGGCATTGAAGCTGACGCGCCTGGCGACCCGGTGAAATTCTCCGACCATGACAACCCGTCCGGCGCGCGCTGGCTCAACCGGACCGTCTTGGGCGTGGGTTTGGCTTCCTTGTTCAGCGATTGGTCCCACGAAACGGCCACCGCGGTCATGCCCGCCTTCCTGGCGACCCTCGGCGCGTCGGCCGCGTGGCTGGGATTGATCGAAGGCGTTTCCGACGGCCTGGCCAGCTTCGCCAAAATGGGGTCGGGCTATTTCACCGACAAACTCCAGCGACGAAAGCCCATCGCCGTGGCGGGCTATCTGGTGACGGCATTGGGGACGGCAGCGTTTGGACTGGCGACAGCGGCCTGGCATGTTTTGCTGGCGCGCAGCGCGGCGTGGCTGGGCCGGGGCGTCCGCACCCCCGTGCGCAAGGCGCTGTTGGCGGCGGCGGTGGACCGTTCCGCGTACGGCAGGGCCTTCGGTTTTGAACGGATGATGGACACCGTGGGCGCGATTGTGGGACCAGCCACGGCCTTTTTCCTGTTGCGCGCTTTCCATCACCATTATCCCAGCCTCTTTGCCGCGACCCTCGTTCCGGGACTGATGGCCGCCGGGTTGATGGCCTTTGTCGTCAAGGAGCGGGAGCGGACGCCTGTCCCGCACATTTCATTTGGCGAAAGACTGCGCCTGCTGCCCGCCCCCTACAGGAAATTCGTGGTGGCCGCGGGGTTGTTCGGAGCGGGCGCCTTTGCCCACACGATGCTGATTCTGCTGGCGGCCCAGAAATTAACTCCCCGGTTTGGCGCGGCCAAAGCCGCCAGCGCGGCCGTGGCCTTGTACATCCTCCACAATATCTTCTATGCGGCGTTCTGTTACATCGGCGGCTGGCTTGGGGACCGCTTCGCCAAGAAATGGCTGCTGGCCACTGGCTATGCGCTCGGCGCGATCATGGCCGTCTGCATCATCGCCGCGCCGGCCGGCCTCTGGAGTCTGTCACTCATATTCGTGCTCGGAGGCATGAGCGTCGCGCTGGAGGAGACATTGGAAGATTCGTATTGCGCGGAACTGGTGGAGGAGAAGCACCAGGGCATGGCCTTCGGGGTGCTGGCCACGGTCAACGGCATCGGTGATTTTCTTTCGAGCACCATCGTTGGCCTGCTGTGGGCGGCGGCGGGCACCTCGGTTGCCTTTGCCTACAGCGCGGTGTTATTTGTGGCCGCGCCTGGCTCGTGACGCGAGTCCGCTGAAGGCGGAAAGGCGCAAGTCAATTATCGAAACCTTGCAAATGGTAATGCAGAAGCAATTTACCTTATATTTGTCCGATTTGTGCCCGAATCACCGGCTGTCATTTAGCAGGATTGGACAAAAGTATGGTTTGACCCTGACTCCCGACATTAATCCTTCATTGACCGGGCAAAACCAGATAGAAATACGTAGAATTAAGCGGCGATGATGCATCCACGTTCGTGTCCACCCAAATCTGCACTGGATTCGTTAAAGTCAGGTTCGCTACCGTGACCCATGCGTTTGAATTCGTCAAAGTCCTCGAGCTTTGAATGATGTAGGAGTACCCAGCCACGCCACTGATTGTAAGAGTTGGAGAAAATCCGATGGACACCCCGGCAGCCTCGACTATCACTTGCGCGGGTGCGTTCGTTGCGCTGCCCAACGCACTTGAGACGACCACCGAGTAAAGCCCTGCGTTCGTGGCTTGGATGGCGTTCAGGGTCAATTCTTGATTGGTTGCATCCGTAATGGCGTTACCATTATCGAACCACTGATAACTTAACGGCCCGCTTCCCCATGCTCCTGCGCTGAACGTGGCGTCTTGGCCCCAATAGGTCACAGCGCCCGTGAATGGGGCTGTAATACATGGATACATCGAGAGAACGGCGTTGGAACTTGTGTTCGTGCCAAACTCATTCGTGACGACAACGGCATACGTTCCCAAATTGGTTTGCACCACGCTTGCAATCGTCAAAGTGCTGGAAGTTGCTCCCGAAATGTTTGTGCCGTCAAATGACCATTGGTAGCTCAAGGGCACGGTGCCGGTGGCAGTCACACTGAATGAAGCGGCGTTGTTAGCCTGAACTAATTCGGACCGCGGTTGTTCGGCTATAGACGCCCCTCCGCTCGCCACATTAGTCGCTGTTAAGGGAGTTGAACTCCATTTAAACAGTTCCCCTTGTCCGAAGTCGGAAAATTGTTCGGCACCAGGGCTAAGTTCCATTTCGAATCCATTTGTAGAGTTAGCGTCAACAACTATCCCCGGTGAGGGGAACCACGCCCACGGAGTGCCATTTTGCGAAGTGGAATTGCCTAGTCCGCTCAGTTGAATCGAGGATGGATAACCTGTTAATGATATCGTGTTGAATGTGTAAGCGCTGAAGACATAGCCGTACCCAGTACCTGGTATAGTTTAACGTATAGGAAAATGAACCGATATACGTCTGCCCTCCAGTAACCAGTGAGTAGGAACCAGACATGGGCAAACCATTGACCCATACGTCTGCGTCAAGGGTGTAAACCGATAAGGCAGCATCCCACGTCACAGGTTGGGGTCCAGTATCAAACGACAAGCTGCCGCCGCTAGAGCGTTTTAAATAAAACTGTAGCCATTCCGTTGGGCCTGTGGTATAGGCAGTTCATGCGAACTTTATCGTTGGACCTGCGCGAACGGATTTTGGCTTCCTATGACCTTGAAGAGGGGACTCGCGTGGAGGTCGGCGATCGTTACCGGGTTTCGCTGGGCATGGTCAAGAAGCTCTTGCAACAACGCCGACGGACCGGGGAGATCGGTCCGCGCCACCGTTTCTCCGGGCGCAAGCCGATGATCCTGGCGGCCCATCAGCGCCAGATGCGGACTCTATTGAATCAGAAGCCCGACCTGACCTTGAAAGAGCTGCGCGCCGGCTTGGAACTGGACTGTTCTCTGCCCGCCATCCACTACGTTCTGGCGAAGATGGGGCTGACATATAAAAAAAGACACTCCATGCCAGCGAGCAAGACCGTCCGGACATTGCGCGGGCGCGCCGCGCCTGGCGGCGTCGGCAAGGCGGTTTGGACCCGGCCAAACTGATTTTCCTGGACGAATCGGGTGCCAAAACCAATCTGACCCGCCTGCGCGGGCGCGCCCTGCGGGGTCAGCGTGTCCACGCCCAATGTCCGCAGGGCCATTGGCAAACCACGACCATGATCGGCGCCATCCGCCTGGACGGTGCCACCGCCTGCATGACCATCGAGGGGGCCACCGATACGGAGGTTTTCCGGGTCTATGTCGGCCATGTCTTGTGCCCGACGCTGCGCGCCGGAGATGTGGTCATCATGGATAACCTCTCCCCGCATAAAAGTGAGCCGACCCTTTCGCTGATCGCGCAGGCTGGAGCCCAAATCCTCTTCCTTCCAGCCTATTCCCCAGACCTCAATCCCATCGAGCAAATGTGGAGCAAAGTCAAATCCCACCTGCGTACAGCCGAGGCCCGCACGCAGCCCGCTCTGCTCCAGGCGATTGCTTCAGCTTTGCAGAGTATCACGCCCCGGGATGCCATGAACTGGTTTGCCTCTTGTGGCTACAGTTTTATTTAAAACGCTCTAGGAGCCAGATTGACCGTCACAGTGCCAGACACATGAGTTGGCGGGTTTGGAAACTGTCCCGGAATGGATTGGGTTTCCTCAAACTGCAAGTTTGGAGCCGATGGAGTGTAGGAAATCGGGTTCATCCGAGAAGTTCGTGTCTGGAATGATGAAGGCCGAAGAGTCTAAGAACGAAGTAGCGTTCGTCGCGCAGACCGTAGGTTTGGCGCAGGAGTGTTTTAACCTTATTGTTGATGCCCTCCATGCGGCCGTTGTTGATCCGGTGTTTCCACCAAGAAAGTATCCCGCTTCTATTCATAGAGCGTGAAGTAGCCGCGTCAAAGGGGTCAAATCAAAGGTCAAACCGGAGCTTTGTCCATGAATCTTCATTCATTTGATCTTTTCCACGCTTAACGGGTAAACCCGCGTTCCTTACAATCGCGGATTGGGAGTCCGAGACTCCTCGCATCCATTTGAACGATTATGAAGCTGTTGTATCGCCCGGTATCGCGGAAAGCAACGTTTTCCGCATCCATTTAGACCGCGCTTGCCCGCTGGCTTTTGTTGCGGCCTCAATTTGCCTCACTTCGCCCTTCTTCAACGACAACTATTCTTCACCATCAGCGACAATTAAAAATCACCACTGAGGCCGGTTGTTAAGGTTCATCGTTTCACTGTTCTGTAACGTTTGTCCAGCCCCTTCGGTGGAACGGAGTCTTTGGAGCGTAGCGACAAGGACGCAGTGGAACCGAAGGGGCTGGGGGGCCTCGGCGTTACCCGCCGCCCCTGTTTTGTTCTTTTTCTTTGGGCACTCGCAAACTCTCCCCCTGGAACTCCAACAGGATGGCGTGATGCACCAGCCGGTCAATGGCGGCCATCGTCGTCATCGGGTCTTTGAAAATCTGGTCCCACTTGGAGAAGACCAGATTGCTGCTGATCATCACACTGCGCCGTTCGTAGCGTTCCGCCAGGAACGTGAACAGCACTTCCATTTCGTCCCGCTCCTGCTTGACGTAGCCAACGTCGTCCAGAATGACCGCGTCAAACTGATCCAGTTCGCGCAAGCGCTCTTCCAGACGCAGATCTCGCTTGGCGGTCAATAATTGTTGCACCAGCTTGAAGGTCGGCACAAAGAGCACGGCGTAGCGATGGCGCAGGATCAACTCCCGTCCCAAGGCGGCCAAAAAATGGCTTTTGCCCCGGCCGGGCAAGCCAATGGCGATGACGTTCTCGGCTCGCTGGACAAAGCCGCCGTCCAGCAAGCTGGGCAGCATCCGGCGCACTTTGGCGGGCAGTTTGGTTTCCTCCAAGCTGCCCAGGTCTTTGCCTTGCGGCAGGCCCGATTGCTTGAGCAACCGCTCCAGTTTGCGTTGCCGTCGGTCCTGCGCTTCGCTCTCGCACAGGTGCAGCAGGAACTTTCGATAGCCCCAGTTTTGTTGCTCGGCTTGTTGCAAGGTGCCTTCATAGATCGCCGCCATCGTGCCCAGGCGAAAGGATTTTAAGAGCAAGGCCAGCGGGTCGTTATTCATGGGACACCGGCCTTTCCAGCAACGCGTCGTAGCCGCTCAGTTCCGGCTCCAGCGTCATCTCCGGCCAGCGGGCGCCGGCGTCCAAGTTCAGGTAACGCCGCAAATCCGCCGCGCGCCACCGGCCTGTCCGATTGGGGCCGGCCCATTCGCCGACCAGGGCGCTCAGGGCCGACTCGCCCAGTTCAGACGCCAGTTTGAGCAGGTGCAGATATTCGATTTGACCGGCCCGCAAACCATGATCGTTGACCAGACGGTCATAGGCCAAACGGAACGACCCATCGGGGAAAAACTCCTCGCGATGCACGTAATGGGTGAACGCGCCGGGCTTGCGCAGCAGAGGCTCGATCAAGTGCCGGTAGTCGATCACCGCGCCGCGATCCCCGGTGGCTCGCGCCAACTCCAGCAGCAGTTCCCGCCCGTGAAAGATTTTCAAATGCCCTTCGTAAACTTCCACTTTAACCTCCTGGCCGATCCAGCGCGCCGGCACCGAATAGGTTACCTTCTTGACCCGAATCGTGCTGTGGAGGCTGACCGGACAGCGCAGTTCGTCATACTCGCTCAAGCGGGTCGGAGGCAGCGGACGCAGCGCCTCCCACTCCTCCTTGAGTTTGACCGAGCAGTTCTGATTGCCCTTGCGCAACGCCGTCCACAGAAACCGGTCATACGCTTCGGCCGCTTCAAAGTCCCGATAGCCGCGCAAGAGCAGATGTTGCTTGAGCCGCCGTTTCAGATGGCCGTTGCGCGATTCCACATCGCCGTTTTCGTGCGGCTTGCGAATGCCGATGGTTTGGGGCTTCAGCCCGTAGTGCTCCGCCAGCGCCAGAAAATCACGGTTGAACTCCCGCCCGCCGCTGCCGACGCGATGGGTGGCGGCGCTGCTGTTGTCGATTTGCAGCCGTTCCGGCACCCGGCCCAATTGATGCAATGCCTCCTGCAAACCGTGGCGCAGACTCAACAGCGACTCGGATTGACAGCGCGTGGCCCACGACCAATTGGAATAGGGCAAGACCGCATGACACAACAAATGCTCCAGCGGCGCTCCCCGCACCGTCACCGCCAACTCGCTGGCGTCGGTCCAATCCACCTGCATCACCCTGCCTGGAAGATGCTCCTGCTCGAAGAACACCTCCTTGTCCCGGCCATGCTGCAAACGCCATTGCAGCACCCGCCGTTGAAACGAGCGCAACGCCGAGCCAGCGGCCTGGTCGGGATGGAGGCCCCGCAGATAATCGAACAACTCTTTGGCTTCCAGTTCGGGCGCTTGGAAGAGCATTTGCCGGGCGGGTTCCCAAATGGCCGCCAGCGGATCGGGCCGCGTGCGCCAGCCATGCTTCTGTTGCAGTTGCTCCGGCGGTTGGGCCGCCTGGATGTATTTTCGCGCGGTCTGCGGATGCACATCCGCTTTCATCGCGCTGACGACAATGTTCGCTGCTTTCTGATATTCACTCATGAGCTTCCGGTATTGTTTGTTTGTGATCATTTGCGGCGGTTTGGGGATGGCCTCCGGCCATCCCAACCGCCGCCTGATCATTACCGGCTCACTGGTGAATTTTAATTGTCGTCAGTGGTGATTTTTAATTGTCGTTCGACATCGCCCTGGATGAATCTTGCGGAAATGAATACTGCTTTGGCAATTTTCATGCCAACCTTCAGCCTGCCGGCGGTGTCCTAATTTGAAACTCATTTTTCTTAAGTCTTGCCGCGCCCCGCCCGCTCTGTCCACATACAAATGCACCCACAAATGCGCCAGTGTCAATGCCAGGACCAAGCCGGGGTTATCGTTAACGTGATGGGGTTATGATCCACCGTCGCCGAGGGAGGCTTCCGCCCTCGCTCCTTCTGTTCGCGTGTTCAGCCTGGTTCGCGCTCAAAATCTTCAGCCTTTGCTCTGTTCCGGGGCGGACATTCGTAAGTGCCTGATTGACAACGGTTGTGATCCACCTTCGCCGCCGATTTGACTTTAGCCTTTAGCATTCAGCCTTCAGCATTTGCTTCATGCCGGGCAGGTCAGATCCGTCCCACCGCTACTTCGCGGTTGACTCCGTTTTCCCTGATCTTTCCGGGCACCCATGAAAAAGGCAGAAGGCAGAATTAAGAAGTCAAAAGAGGGAATCCGGTTCGACTTTTGGCCGTTTTTCAGATTTCTTAATTCTTACTTCTTAAATCTTAATTCTCTTCGGAAGCCGCCTTTATCGTTAATGTAACGGGCTTGTTACGGGTTTGTAACGGCAAATGTTACGGGCTAAGTCGTTGACTATCAACACTTGTTACGGTGTTACGGGTTTCCCGGACCTATGTATCAATCTTCCCTTTCTTGCCATTCTTCGCGTCTTTGAGTCTTTGCGTTAAAATCTTTCTGCATTGTTACGTGAAAGTGAAGGCTCAGCCTGGGAAGTTGGTATTCAAATTGCAAGCCGGTGGAAATTCGTTGAGTGCCGGGACAAATCCTTGCCGTGCGCGCGCCCAGGCCGTAAAATCTTCCGTAATGTGTCTGGCCATTCCAGGAAAAATCATCAGCGTTACGGGCGATGATACGCTTGCGCGCACGGGCAAGGTGGATTTCGGCGGCATCCAGAAGGACGTCAACCTCGCTTGCGTGCCCGAGGCGAACGTCGGCGATTACGTCATTGTGCATGTCGGCTTCGCCATCAGCCGGGTGGATGAGAGCGAGGCGAACGAGGTCTTCGAATACCTGCGCCAGATGGGTGAATTGCTGGAACTGAAGGAAGGCAGCCCGTGAAATACCTGGACGAATACCGCGACGGAGCCAGGGCTTGCGAATACGCGCGGCAGATTGCCCGCGTCACCACGCGGCCGTGGGCGATCATGGAAGTTTGCGGCGGCCAAACTCATGCCATCGTCAAGTTCGGGATTGACGAACTGCTGCCCAAATCCATCACGCTCATCCACGGCCCCGGCTGCCCTGTTTGCGTCACCCCGCTTGAATTCATTGACAAAGCCATCGAGATTGCCTCGCGGCCGGGCGCGATTTTTTGCTCGTTCGGGGACATGCTGCGCGTGCCGGGCAGCGCGACGGATTTGCTCTCGGTCAAGGCCGGCGGCGGCGACGTGCGGATTGTCTATTCGCCGTTGGACGCGGTGAAGATCGCCGCGCAGAATCCCGCGAAGGAAGTGGTGTTTTTCGCCGTGGGCTTTGAGACGACGGCGCCCGCGACGGCGATGGCGGCGCATCAGGCGGCGGAGCGAGGTGTCAAGAATTTTTCAATGCTGGTCGCGCATGTGCTGGTGCCGCCGGCGATGGAAGCCTTGCTGGCCTCGCCCGAGTGCCGGGTGCGGGGCTTCCTGGCCGCGGGCCACGTCTGCGCCGTGATGGGCTGCGCGGAATACGGGCCGATTGCCGCGAAATACCGCGTGCCGATTGTGGTGACGGGTTTTGAGCCGCTCGACATTTTGCAAGGGGTGTTGATGTGCGTGCGGCAACTGGAGGACGGGCGGGCTGAAGTGGAGAATCAGTATGCCCGCGTGGTGCGCCAGGGCGGCAACGAGCACGCGCGCGAGCTGATCCGGCGGGTGTTTGAAGTCGCGCCGCGCAAATGGCGCGGCATCGGCGAAATCCCTGCAAGCGGGCTGCGCCTGCGGAGTCAATACGAAGCATTGGACGCCGAAAAACGGTTCGGCCTTGCGGACCGCGACACTGCGGAAAGCGCCGAATGCCTGAGCGGACTGGTGTTGCAGGGGCGGATCAAACCGGCCGAGTGTCCGGCCTTCGGCAAGGGTTGCACGCCCGAACATCCGCTGGGCGCGCCGATGGTTTCCTCCGAGGGCGCGTGCGCGGCTTATTACCGTTATCGCGGCCACGAAATGGTCACCGACTCAACGCCCTGAACCATGAAGCCCGGAGCGGAATTCACTTCTGCCTGCCCGATCCCGATCCGCCAGTATCCGCGCATTCTTCTGGCCCACGGCGGCGGCGGCAAATTGATGCATGAACTGCTGGAGAAGATATTCTTTGCCGCATTCGGCGAGGCGCCTGCGAACGGCCGCCACGACGCCGCGGTGCTGAACTTCCCGGCCGGGCGTCTGGCCTTCACCACCGATTCCTACGTGGTCCGGCCGATTGTTTTTCCGGGCGGCGACATCGGTTCCATGGCCGTCCACGGCACCGTCAACGATCTGGCGATGAGCGGCGCGCGGCCGCTGTGGCTGAGCGCGGCCTTCATCCTCGAAGAAGGCCTGTCCATGGAAACGCTTTGGGGCGTCGTTTGTTCCATGCGCGACGCGGCGGGGTGCAGCGGGGTGCGGATCGTCACAGGCGACACCAAGGTGGTGGACAAAGGCAAGGGCGACGGTTTGTTCATCAACACGGCGGGGATTGGCGTCATTGAACATTCCCTGGTGATCGCGCCGGGAAGCGTCAAGACGGGCGACGCGGTGCTGATCAGCGGAGATTTGGGCCGTCATGGCATGGCCATCATGAGCGTGCGCGAAGGTTTGGAGTTTCAGAGCAGGATCGAGAGCGATTCCGCGCCGGTTTCCGGGTTGGTGCGGAAACTCCTGGCCGCCGGCGTGGAAATACATTGCCTGCGGGACTTGACGCGGGGCGGCCTGGCCAGCGCGTTGAACGAAATCGCGGAAGCAGCGAAGCGGAGAATCGTCATTGAGGAGAACTCCGTGCCGGTGCGGGAGGATGTTCATGCCGCGTGCGAACTGCTCGGGCTGGACCCATTACAGGTGGCGTGCGAAGGGCGGTTCGTGGCGTTCGTTCCAGCCAAAGACGCGGACCGTGCCCTGGGCATCATGCGGCAGGACGAATCCGGAGCCGGCGCCGGATGGATTGGTGCGGTTGAAAACGGCAACCCGCCGCTGGTGGTGTTGAAAAGCGCCATCGGCGCGAGCCGGATTCTTGACATGCCAAGCGGCGAGCAATTGCCGAGGATTTGTTAGGCCGCGTTTTCAGAAAGCTTTGGAAAGCGTTTGACGCGGGGTGGAGGCGTTTGTAGATTATCCTGCTGTTGGAATCCAAAGTAGCTCAATGGTAGAGCGCGCGGCTGTTAACCGCGAAGTTGTAGGTTCGAGTCCTACCTTTGGAGCCAATTTATAAGTCGTTGATGTTCAATGGCAAGCTCCGAAGGCAGGCGTGATAAAGGCGCGTTTGCCGGGGGAGTGCCAGAAGAATTGCCAGAAGAATTGCAGGATTTTTAGAATTCGCCAGTATTCCGGCACTATTCGGCAAAACCCGCCCACAACACCGTAACGGTGCCACTCGTTCCGTTTGTATCATGCGATTATGAAACAACGGTTTTACCTTTACCGGCGCGGGGAGGCCTATTATTTGCAGGATTCCAGAACGGGCAAACAGCAATCCTTGGAAACCAAAGATCGCAAAGCGGCATCACGTTTGCTCGAAATCAAACGCCAGACCGTGGCCGAACCGGGCTTCAATCAGTTCATCCTCAAATCCTGCCTGACGACGCAAGACCCGCACCTTGCGAAACGGACATGGCAGACGGTCATGGACCAGATGCAGACACACGGCAAGGACTCCACAAAGGCCCGTTGCGCCCGCGCCATGAAGTCCAGGGCGTTCGATGCGCTCCGCCACGTCAAATTGGTGGAGACGAGCGCGGAGGATTTTCTGGCAATCCTGAATTGCGGCAAAGTTTCGGTTGTCCATTACTTGAAGCGGCTTCACAATCTGGCTTTGGGACTTGGCTGGCTCGCCTTTCCGGTTCTGGCTCCCCGGCTGTGGCCGAAACTCCGCTTCAAATCCAAGCGCGGAATAACCCTGGCCGAACATCAGCGCATCCTGTCCGCCGAGAAGAATCCTGAACGTAATCTGTTTTATCAATTACTGTGGGAGATCGGATCGTCGCAGAGCGATGCCGCGATGTTGACTGTTGAGAACATCGACTGGCCGACGCGCAGCCTCACGTATTTTCGGATGAAAACCGGTGAACAGGCGCAATTGGCGATCAGCAAGAGCATGGCGGCGATTCTTGAACAGTTGCCCAAGATCGGCCCGCTTTTCCCGACAATCGCGGCGACCAGCGACAGCGCCAGGTCAGCCGAGTTTTACCGCCGCTGCAAGCTGCTTGGCATTGAAGGCGTGTCGCTCCATTCATACCGCTACGCATGGGCGGAACGTGCCAAGACCTGCGGCTACCCGGAAAGATTCGCCCAAGAGGCTTTGGGGCACAACAGCAAGGCCGTCCATCGCGCCTACGCAAAAAGGGCCCATGTGGTCATTCCGACCTTGGAGGATTACGAAAGAAGAATGGCAACCGCATCCGCCGACGTGATTGTGCAGATGCCAACAGCGGTTGCGTGAGGGAATTAACGGGCGGCTGCGACCGCAGGCAGATCAAGAAGAGAAGAATGGCTATTCCGTGAACCATTCACAGGACGGCTTTTCTTCCGGGAATTCTGCCGGTGCCAGTGCTGATTGATGGTGTTTGTGATCTTGGCGAGCCAGGACCGATCCTTGATCAATTCCAAAAGATCCGCCGTGGCGAAAAACTTGATGCCGTTGGATGGCGGGTTACCGAGCGGTTTGAGCAGTCGGTTTGAGACCAGAATTGGCACATCATGTGGCTGGCAACCGAGCATCCAGGCGGTTTGTTCGACAGTGAGCCGGGCTGGAGGCTGCCCAACCAGCGCCAGGAATCGTTGTTGATCGTCTTTCATCGTCTAGGCAAAAGAGAGCAACAAGTCTGCCCAGCTCCGCAATTGATGTATCTACCGCATTGTCAATGCTTTGAGGATAATATCGTGTTTGCTTGTGAGCGTGTTTTTAAAGGCGGCTTTAGATTCCAGAAGTTAACTTTTGTTCTCGTTGCTCCAGATATTGGCCAATGGCCGCACCACTGACACCAAGAAGGCTGCCAGCTTCTTTGTTGGTCCTGGACTTCTTTATCGCTTTCTCAAACAACTGGCTGCGAACTTCAGACAAGTAATCAGTAATTTTAAACCCTTCTTGCGGCTCAGGTAGCGCATCAAGGCCTGATCTGGTCAAGACTTTATCAAAAAGCAGATTTTCCGGGTCGATGACCTTGCCGGGGCAAAGTGAAGCGGAACGGTTGACAACCCCTTGAAGCTCGCGAACATTTCCCGGCCAGGGCTGCTTCATCAGGGCGATGATGGCCTGCTGCGACAGACGGCGCTGCTTTTGATTATTCTTATTCCAGCACTCCAAAAAGTGGAGCGCGAGTTTGGGAATATCGTTGTGCCTGTCTCGCAAAGCCGGGATACTGATTGTTGCCTCAAACCGATAATACAGGTCTTCGCGCAATGCCTTGGCTTCGATGGCGCGCTTGATGTCCGCGTTCGTCGCAGCGATCACCCGAACATTTACGCTGGATTCCGTGCTGGCGCCCAAACGCTGGATTTTCCCATTTTGAATCGCCCGCAGCAGCTTTGCCTGGCTCTGCGTTGGCATTTCACCGAGTTCATCGAGAAAAAGTGTTCCGCCGTCCGCTTCCTTAAAGCACCCATTATGATCTTCGGTAGCACCCGTGAAAGCTCCCTTTCGGTGGCCGAAAAGCTGACTTTCAATCAGCGTTTCAGTAAATTCCGCACAGCTCCGGGTGATGAATGGTTTTGCAGCTCGTTTGCTGGCGCGATGGATCATTCGAGCGAATACTTCCTTGCCTGTACCCGTTTCGCCCAGCAGTAAAATTGCCGAGTCATACCCTGCCAGCGTGAAGGCTGTTTTCAATGCGAGGAGAAAGTGGTCGTCATCACCAATAATGGGGGGGTCCTCACACAACGCTTGAAAATTCCGGGACTCGTCTTCGTCTGGTAATGCGCCGAACGGCTTGATTTGTGGAAACTGCGGATTTGTAAAATCAATTTCCGTAATCCGGCTTTCTCCCTGGCGAACGAATTTTGCCTCCCGCGTCTGCAGGATGCGTGCGGGAATTTCTCCGCTGGCCGCCAACATGAGCCAACTGGCATGCATGTGCGGCGTTCCAGGCGTTACGCAAATGAAGTATTCAGCGTCGGTTTTTTGCTTGCTGATTCCCTTGAAATGAGACCGTAATTGCTTTAAGATGCCCAAATAATTCGTCGGGTCTTTCAGGGGCACCTCACAAATTTCAACCACCAGTTCTTTGTTCCGCCTCTGCAATTCCTCCTTGGTCTGCGTTGAAATTTCCGTCGTTTTTGGTGTGGTAAACAAATAAACGCGGTCAAACCGCCGCTCCGATGTCACCGTAAGGACGGGGCCGGCTTCCTTTTCGCCTGCGATTGAAGCTTCGGCAAAAGGGTCATGAGACCCCGTGAATGTCAGTAGAATTTTCATACATCAAAATTAGACGTTTACAGCATCATGGGATTTATAAAGCAATCTGCCTTTAATGCGAGTAAAGAATCCTTTAACCGGGCCACCCATCGCGGAATTATTAAAGGCCAGAATCCCGGCGGCACGAGGAGAGTGGAGCGCAGGGCACGAAGCAAAACCTTAAGGCCCGAAAGGCGCCGCCGGAGAAGACCCTTGGAGCAAGCCTCCTCGCCAGACCCCAATTCGAGTCCCAGCATATTCCCATTGCGGGCAATTACTCGCCACGCCCTGTGTAATATACCCCTCGTGGGGGTGGTGATGACAAGTACATGAATGCCGTGACTTAACTCAAACAGTGGCGATAAACAAAACTTGATGTTTTACAGCCATAAGGCACGGATCACTCAGACCCCAAATGCGTTGCTACTTGCTGTTTTTAAAGCACTTACACCAGTCCTTCACACCACATCACCAGGTTGGCACTCGATTTGCATATCGTTAGTCGCGCCTGCAACTGCAGGAAAATGCGAAAAGAAAGCAGTCAAATGAAGCACAGTGAACAACACGCGCTTGAAGAGCAGCAGAATGAAAATGGGGGTGAGAGCGACCAGTGAAAAACCTGGCCTGTTCCTGACGGTTTGCGCCCAGGCCATTTCATTTTAGCGAACCACCGGCAAACAACGTTGCGCCCGCCGGAGAAAGCGGTGCAGAAATTAAAGGCCATTATGTTGACCCTAAAAGAACTCGCCGAAAGGCGCAAAATGACCCCGGATGAGATGTCCGTGGCCAATCAGGAAGCAGAAAGAATCGCCAAGACTCTCAATGAATTGGCGGCAACCGGCAGAGATCTGGAAGCTGCTGGTCTGATGGAAAAAGTGGAGGAGAACCCCGCCGTGCAGGAAGCCATGGCAAACTTCCGCGCAAAGTTTGGATTCAAAACAAAATTGGAGCAAACTTCAATGCGGTTCGGTCGGCTCCAGAAGCGCATCCCAACCATCGTCAAGCGGTCAAGGACGGCGCCCGAACACCTCAGGGAACTCATCCAAACCCTGAGCATCCAGGTCAGGCAATTCGACAAGCGGGTGCAAAAGAGCGGATTGACGGCCGAAGACATCCAGGAGGTGACTGGATTCGAGGCCAAGCTTGCGGATCTGGAACCGCAGCTTGAACCTGTCGTGTAACCCACCACGACCGCAAAGCCGGATTGGCCCTAAAAAGCCAGTCCGGCCCTTTTCTCCAACAAATATACCTGACGATACTAATATGGATACATACATAGTATATGTCGGTTATTCCATAAGGCAAAGGGTCCCGACCAAACGCATGGAACGCCGCCTGATTGGTAATATCCCTGTATCCTCGCATTACATTTTACCCTATTTGAAAGGCAGGCCGTGGCACCAGTTACCTGCTGATATTCAAACACGCGGCAATGAGGAGCCAGGGATCCCAAGACGGACACCCAAGAAACTGGAATGGGCTATACCAGTCAATGAACATGAATGGCGATACATCCAAAAGTGCTGGAACAATCAGTCTCCCGGCCTCGTTCTCATCAATAGCAGGGATCAGCTTTGGCACGATGTCGTCGAGATTACAGGAGACCATAGTAACGCCGATGGGGTCGATTTCGGCGTCACGATTAATTTCGCCGTGGATATAAAGGGTGTGTCACCTCATGAACTCCCCATCGAGGAAATCTACAACGAGACACGACGGCATTTCCTGCTCGCCAAGGCTTGCTTACGCCAAATCAAGACATTAAACGGGTATATTCCACCTGAGATAGCCGCTGACTTCGCTGACCTTGAAATCACATTGGATGAGTTCTTCGTGGGGCCGGCAGTGGCTCGAAAGGATACGAACATTTCTTCCCAAAGCCAGCCAAAGAAAAGGACGGTTCGGGCCGAGTAATGGGCCGGAGTAGTCACAAACAGTCAACAAACATTAAGAAAGGAAATACAAATATATGAACAAAGAACAAAAACAACAATTGATGGCCCAAGTGCCGTCGCTGAACTGGAAAGGAGGCTTCTATGCCAAATTGGTGTAATAACACGTTGCAGGTATATGGTCCGGCAAGAGAGGTTGCGAGGTTCAAAAAGCAGGCCGTGGGGTTTGATCCTTGGATGACGGCCAAACAAAGAGTCAGCACAAAGCCGTGCCAACTCAACTTTTACAGCTTGGTTCCAATTCCCAAAAAGGTCCTCAAGGCTCCCTGCGACGAGACAACCTACAATTGGAAAATTGAAAATTGGGGCTGCAAGTGGGGTGCATCGTTGGGAGGTGATCCTGCCGACGTCCAATGTATGTTCGCAGAGGGGACGACTAACATCCTTTGGTACTCGTTTGACACGCCCTGGAACCCGCCCCTCGCGTTCATTGAAAACGTAAGCAAGAAATGGCCGACTTTGCTGTTCCTTCTTGATTACAATGAACCGGGCAACGCCTTCAAAGGGATTGCCCAGGCCAAAGCGGGTAAAATCGAGAACTACCAAATCACGTATGGCGAGATCAACCAGACAAAGGAAGCTGCTTATTCTTCCATGCTCGCCGCACTCAAGTTTGCCCTGCCCTACATGGAAGACCTGGCCAACAGCAGCCACAACGCAAACGAAGAACGTGCCGCCCAACTCATGGGCGACGCCATTGCAACTGCCGAACAGAAACCACCAGAACCGACGACCCGATCAGAGCAGGAGTTCGCAATCTCCGGTTTTTACATTACCCGCGATCATTTAGAAACCCTCGGATTCGACACGGCGAATGTGGATGATGCCAAGATGGAGCAAGTTGCCAGTAGGCTTGGAGCCTTGATGGATTGGAAGGAGGAAGATGCCATTGCCGCCGCCGAGAGGTTTGATATTCCGAAACACCCCGAAAAACCAAAGGCGTGAAACCCACTATGAACTCAATATCTGAATCAGCAGTGCGTTCCCGTGCCACAACGCGCGGACTGAAACTAGAAAAATCCCGCAGTCGGTGTGAAGAGTGGCCGGGTTACGGTACATACAGGGTCATTGATCCCTTCACCAACACAGTGGTCTTTGGTGGTGGCTACGATACCTTTGGAAAATCGCTTGAAGACTGCGCAAGCTACATCAATAGCCACCAGGGAACGGCGAAACGATAATAAAACGGGCTGGGTGACCACCTCATCCAGCCCATCCTATGAAACTTGAACATTACCACCTCGCACACCCCCACATCAGCGTCTCGGCGAACAGACAGTGGGGAAACAAAACTATGAACAAAAGGAAAAAAGCATTCTTAAAAGCTCAGTATAAAAAGCTCTACGTCAGAGGATGGGATGAGCTGTTAGTCAAACTCAAGGAGCATGGGGGCGAGATGATTCTTCCGCAACCGGAGCCGGAAGAGGACGTGCAGAGGTTGTTAAACAAAGGACGCATATTCGATAGGGCAAAACTCAAGCTTGCACTAGGGCAGCCGAACAAATGCCACCACAACGTTAGCCACTTGTGGGCCGCGAATCTACAAATGCAACTGGTTACGGGTTACTCACTCAGCGACAAACTGTGGTGCCAGCATAGTTGGCTTTGGGATCTCAGCACTGACGAATTAATTGAAACTACGGCGGAACCTCGGGAAAAGTATTTTGGCGCGGTGTTAACAGAGGAAGAAGCGCACCGCTTTGCTTGGGAAACCGTGGCGGTGATTTACAAAAAGAACAAAGTGCTGTCGCCAGCCATGAAGCAATTTCTTGCCATGCTCAAGGGATAAGCATTTTCAAGGGATAAGCACTTATTCCAGGATCGTCCGTTCACCATAGCGGACGACCAAATCAGTGGCGGTGAGGATGGCGGACATTTCAGCGTGATGAGTAATCCAATTGAGGAGCGGAGTCGAAAGCAAAAGCAAAAAGGCCGGGCTTTTGGCCCGGCCCAAGTGTATGAGAACAAAGTATCAAATCTTTGTGTTTAGGTGCGGCGCCGCAGACATACGCCTCATTTCACACACACGGAACACTGCATTTCGCACTGTCAACGAATGAAACATACCCCATCCCCGGATACCGGCCAGTCACCAATACTGGTGACAGGCCAAATCTTCACCCTCACGGCTTCGGGGTGGCATTTGTGAGAGTGGCAGAGATCGAGACCGGAGGCGCGGCTGGAACATTTGTTCCGGGGAAGACGAGGATGTTGTGGCTGTCACGGAAGGCGCGGGTGGCGGGACCCAATTTGACCAGGCTGCCGTTGGCATCCACCCCATCTGAAGTCCAGCCCATCGCGCCCTGCCAGCCGTTCTGATAAGCGTTCTGATAGTCCTCCGCCGTTGTATGCCTGGCGGTTCCTTTCGACGGGAATTCGCCAAAGAGGGCGGGTCGGGTCCCGGGCAGGCCGTAAGCAACGGGGGACATGTAAAAGGGATTCCTGTGGTTGTACTGGCTCTGCCAGTCGTAGTAATGCGGAGAATAGAAGTCAACTCGCGCGCGCGAATCGCCGCCAGCCATGGCCCGTAGCGCGCGGTCGCTGAGCACGTTGGTAGCGCGCGTATCGGAGAGGTACCTGGGACCCATGGCAAACCCCACTGTCACGAGGATCCCGCTGTTGGCATGAATGGCTGCCGACGCCCTGCCAAAGTAGTTTTGAAGCGGTTCCCAGGGCAGCCTGCCACATTCCGCATTCTCATGAATCCAGTCCGGCTCGTTGCAGAGGTCAATGCTCCACAGCCAGGGGTTGCCCTTGTAGCGGTTGACGAACGGAACCACGTAATTTGTCACGAGGGATTCAACGTTGTTGCTGTCCATCATCATTTTCCGCCAACGCCGGTGGTTGGGGTGCTTGTTGGAAAAATGATCGAACGACATCAGTGTCGCCATGACGTAAACCTGCCGTTCCTGGGCGATCCAGAAAAGACTGTCGAGATCCCTCCAAAAAGCACGTGTGCAACCCGACACATGCCCGTCGGCGGATATTTTGATTCCGACCTCGCCGTTGCAGGAAATCCAGACCCGGGTGGCGTTGATGCCGTTTTCGTGCAGTTGCTGGAAATGTTTGTCCCACCAAGCCGCGTCAAAGCCGCGTCCGAAGTCATCCCATTTATGCCAGGGTGTGTTCGCGCCGTTGATCCATATCCGGTTGGTCCCGGCGCGAAACTCAGTGTCGGAGATCGTGATCCGGTCGCCAAACTCAGCCCGGGCAGACATAAGACCGGCAAGTGCGGCGAACGTGCCGACAATCCAATACAGGGACGGCACTCTTCGCAGGCCAGCCATGATGTTGGTCGTCGTTTGCATATTCGTCCACTGCTTCTTCTTATACTTCCCGGGATTTCCCATATGATTTCTTGCCCACAACCAGCATAGGCCTTCTTCCTGATTTTCTTCCTGCTCCGCAGATTGGCAAGTCGTTTTTTCGGTTCGCCCTCGGTTTTTCTCTGGCAGAAGCAGCGCTTCGTTGACATTTGCGCCTTTTCCCACGCTTTTCCATGCCATCTGAAGACACCTCCTCCGTAATTTACTGGTGCCGCTGTTTGCTACCCTCCGCCAATTATATGATAGCGATATTAGCTATTGACATTGCCGGCCTAAAATGATATAGTAACATTAACTTCATTATATTGAACTTCGCTTGCAGGGGGGTCATTCTTCCAAACCAAAATCCAAAAATAAAACTGCGTGTCTGTTTCTGCCCGCGTCTGATGTGGCAATAACGCTGCGTCGTAACAAACAGGACAGACATGAAGAAGATAAGTAACACGAAGGGGAAAGGTCTGAATTCCCCGGCCCGCAACACTAATAAAGCGGTTGCATCGGCCAAACCCAACCATCAGACACCAATAACAGCCGCCAAAATCGAACCATTCCACTCCGACCTTGATCTATGGGCGGACGGAGAGGCGGAACAGAACGAGGAGGCAATATGAGTTCGACGATTACCACAGTTCCAAAAGACTCGACGTTCAAGCTCCCCCAAGGCCGTTTCAAAGCCGTCATCACGCATTACAAGGTTAAAGATGTGGATACAGTCAGGGGCAAATCCCAGACCGCCACGATATTGTTCGAGGTCTGTGTGCCTGGGCTAGAGAATTACGAATGCCTGGCCAGAAAGGTCGTGCCCGTAGATCTGAAATCCCGCAGTCCAATGAGAACGTTCCTCGAAGGTCTGCTTGGCCTCAACTACTTCAAAAGCAAGTCAAATCAGGCCATTGATCTTCAAAAACTGCTGGTCGGTCAATTATGCGAAATAGATTTGATCCACACCAAGCACGACGAGGACCGATTCGACTTTCCATTGGTCGACGTTGAAGCCGTTTATCCACCCACACCAGACCAACCAAAGGAGGGTGAGCCGAAATAAACCAGTTCTCTGGGCTGGCTGGATAAATCGAAAGTGGTCGGCCCAGGGATCAAACATTTATACCGATATGAACGACACGAATGTACCAGCTCAAAACCACACCACCGCATCAATCCCCGAGCCCGCCAAACCGATAATGCCGGGATTGGACGAGATCGACTTTTGCCCCATCGACAGCCTGAACCTGCACCCCTTCCACCTCACCCTGCTCAAGCTCGGGCAATTTCTTACACAGACCGGGACGAGGCGCGAAATTGACGAGACGAGGCTGAGCAGGTTGATGATGAAACATTCCAACAAGCTTCGCATCCGCCCCTACCAAGCCAAGGAAATCCGCGAACAGTTGTGGGGCGGTAGCGGGGAGTTTAGAGGCGGCGGCGTGGTGGTTGAATGGTGCGAAACGTCCCCTAGCTACGGCCGATTCCAGGCTCATTACAGTTTTTCTTTCAGCCCCATCTATAGACCAGACTGAACCTGCGAAATTATAACAACCGCGATTCTTATAAATAACTCTTGCTTTCTTAACCTAGTTTCTATATGATTTGATGAGGTAGAGGAGCAAAAGCCAAAATCCCCCCAAACAGGTCAGATTTTATCGCTGACCAATGAGTAAAAATACTATGCTTTTATATAATAACAATTTCGGGGCAGGCTGGTTTTCCACGACTGATAAACGTGGCCTTCCGCATAGTATTACTCACGGCCCACAACGCCGCTCAATTAATCGGCCTGCCTCTTTTTTACAAATATGAGTGATACGATTGCCAATAATAGTATGAGTAATAACAATTCGCCTGCCATTCCATTAGGTGAGTTCAAAAAGCCTGAGCGAAAATGGAAATTGAAGGTGAAAAACGCGGACGATTTGATGACTAAGCCGATAATTCCGCCGGGCTTGGACGGACTCAAGCACGTCAAGTTCAAGCCGGAGAATCTGACCCTGCTCGTGAACATCGGGTACTGGTATGAGGTTGACTTGGAGAGATGCAACAACTCCGCCCAACTCCTGGACTGGATCTTTCAGGTAGCAGGGAAGCTGGACAAGGATGGCGCCGAGATTGTGTGGGAGTTGCTGCACGCCCTCAACCTCGTCTCCCGCCTTGTGTTTGGGAAGAGCGTTCAGGGCGTGTTTTGTCCGTTCGGATACGATCATGAAGTGGATTGGAAGAGCGGCGAGAGAAGGGAGGCGAAATAATGAACATAACCCCAACCCCCCTCACTCGTTCAATGAGAAATCAGTTGAATCGAATTGTCAACCTAAACCTGGGCGATGAGACGACCAAGCTATTGAATATGATCGTGGCCAATCCTCACCTCGACGATGAATCGCGTCGAGCCATCGTGGATGAGTTTGAGCAGGCGAGAGAGCATGAATACGACGGCGAGACCGAGGTCAATTTCGGCCTGCCCGACTACGACGACACAGACCATATTCTGACCCGCTCCCTTCCCTCGACTCCGGACCTGGTCGAGGGATTGATCAAGCAGGGCAGCATCACCTCGTTCATCGGCAAATCCAAAACCTACAAGAGCTGGCATCTGGTCAGACTCGGTTTGTGCCTGGCCAACGGAGTGCCCTGGCTCGGAATGAACACCAAGGCTGGCAAAGTGCTGTTTTTGAATCCTGAGCTTATTAGGCAAGAGTACTTGATTAGATTACAAGCCATCGCCAAGGAGTTGAACGTGGACACGAATCACAACTTCCGCTCCATCACCCTTCATCGCACTGACCTCCAACCCGACAAAATCCTGGAGAGCCTGGGCAGGTGTCTGGACAAGGACAAGTTTGAGGTGATCATTATTGACTCGATCTACCGACTCTACACCGACGACATGGACGAAAACAGCAACAGCGACGTGGCCCGATTTTTGGGTGAATTGAACGGGATGGCGGCCAAGTCCGGGGCCAGCGTCATTTTCAGCCATCACTCTACAAAAGGGGATTCGAGCGGAAAGGACAGCATCGACATCGCTTCCGGTGCTGGGAGTTTCGGGCGCTGGGTCGATACGGCGATCAGCACGTTGAGGGTCGGGGAGGAGAAGGAGAACAAGTATTGCATGAAGTTCAACGTCCGATATTTCCCTTACAAAGAGCCCATCGGATTCTTTGCCAACGGGCCGAAATTGACACTGGATCCTTTGTTCGACTTGTCCGAGACCAAGACCAACGCCAAGATCGGGCCCAGGGACATTTTGGAGCTGTTGGTCCGAATGGGCAGTCCTACCTTGTCAGATCTGGAGGATGAGGTGTGCAGGGTCAAAAACATATCTTCCTCAACGTTCAGGCGCCATCTAGCGAGTCTAGAGCGTTTTAAATAAAACTGTAGCCACAAGAGGCAAACCAGTTCATGGCATCCCGGGGCGTGATACTCTGCAAAGCTGAAGCAATCGCCTGGAGCAGAGCGGGCTGCGTGCGGGCCTCGGCTGTACGCAGGTGGGATTTGACTTTGCTCCACATTTGCTCGATGGGATTGAGGTCTGGGGAATAGGCTGGAAGGAAGAGGATTTGGGCTCCAGCCTGCGCGATCAGCGAAAGGGTCGGCTCACTTTTATGCGGGGAGAGGTTATCCATGATGACCACATCTCCGGCGCGCAGCGTCGGGCACAAGACATGGCCGACATAGACCCGGAAAACCTCCGTATCGGTGGCCCCCTCGATGGTCATGCAGGCGGTGGCACCGTCCAGGCGGATGGCGCCGATCATGGTCGTGGTTTGCCAATGGCCCTGCGGACATTGGGCGTGGACACGCTGACCCCGCAGGGCGCGCCCGCGCAGGCGGGTCAGATTGGTTTTGGCACCCGATTCGTCCAGGAAAATCAGTTTGGCCGGGTCCAAACCGCCTTGCCGACGCCGCCAGGCGCGGCGCGCCCGCGCAATGTCCGGACGGTCTTGCTCGCTGGCATGGAGTGTCTTTTTTTATATGTCAGCCCCATCTTCGCCAGAACGTAGTGGATGGCGGGCAGAGAACAGTCCAGTTCCAAGCCGGCGCGCAGCTCTTTCAAGGTCAGGTCGGGCTTCTGATTCAATAGAGTCCGCATCTGGCGCTGATGGGCCGCCAGGATCATCGGCTTGCGCCCGGAGAAACGGTGGCGCGGACCGATCTCCCCGGTCCGCTGGCGTTGTTGCAAGAGCTTCTTGACCAGGCCCAGCGAAACCCGGTAACGATCGCCGACCTCCACGCGAGTCCCCTCTTCAAGGTCATAGGAAGCCAAAATCCGTTCGCGCAGGTCCAACGATAAAGTTCGCATGAACTGCCTATACCACAGGCCCAACGGAATGGCTACAGTTTTATTTAAAACGCTCTAAAGGCGGAGGAAAAGGTCATCATATCTGGGGAAGGCCAAAATGACGATAAAACTGTCCGCGCCGCTAAAAACCCGGAAAAGTTGCCCAAGTCACTTGAGCAAGCCGAAAAAACGCCTTGTAAATGATTGATAATCAACACGTTAAAAGTTGCTCATTGCTCAAACCCTATAGTATATGAGCAACTTTCGACAAACAACCATCCAGAGAGGTAGTTTCGTAAACTACACTACCTCTCGTCTGGTTTTGGCGATGATTGTCTAAGAATGGATCTTTTTCGAGGCGATAGCAGATTCAGCGCCGGTTATGAGCAAAGTTTTTTCCACCAATGAAGGTAAAACAGCGCCCGTGAACCAGATCCGAACCTTAAAGATAACCCTGACCATGAACAAGTTCCAAATTCTTGAAAAGCCATGAAACCCGTGAAAAGCAGTGAAAAGTGCCAAACTCTGTGAAAACCCATGAACTCCATTGAAAAGCCGTCAAAACCAATGAACCATGCCTCACTCCTACCAGGCTGGGGGGAACAGACATTTCAAAAAGCACACCATAGCCCTTTGCCGCACACCAAACTTATGGATGCCCGATTTATCTATAAGTTTCAAATCTATGATTAATAATGACACCCCAAACAATCTGACAGGAAAGGCCAGAACCTGCAACGAAGCCTGTGCCCTCCTCTTTCCCGGACCCGCCAAACACTTCCAAGCCTTTCTTGAAACAGAGCTCGGCAGCGTTAATGATCCAAGCCACCTCCAACTCCTGGACCTGAACGACGACTTCTGGGTTTTGACCTTGGATAGTGCTGTGTTCGTCCAGACCGAAAGCCAGTTCCGCCAATACAATCCTACGACCGGCATCTACGAACAGGTCCAAGAATCCACCCTCATCCAACAAATCATATCCAACCTGAATCGATGCAGCCTAAACTTTCCATCCCGCCTAAACTATGATTCGTTCGCTAACCTCAAGAACCGTCAGCGCCTCAAAACTGTGATAGAAAAGGCCAGGGATCTGCTCGGTGTGGATGATTCGTATTTCCAAGACCGCAAACATCTCCACCTCAGTCTAGCTAATGGAGTGCTGCAAATCGACAACAGCCAATTCCATCTCTCCGATCCCGCCCAGCCAGTCAAAGAAACGCTGCCGGTCCAATATGATCCCAAAGCTAAGTGTGAGGTGTTTCTCAAATCGTTCCTGGCCCATATCCTGGAACCTGCTGATATCGACCTGCTCCAACGATATTTGAGTCAGGTCCTCGAAGGCATCAACCATAGCCAATCCATTTTGATTTTGACCGGGGATAGTGGATGGGGGAAGTCGAGTTTAATGAAGATCCTGGGCACGCTGATCGGTTGGCAGAGGGTCGGAATAATCAGGGAGCAACTCTTCAAAAATGAATTCGAACTCTCGCACTATGCCGGCAAGAACTTCCTCTTTCACCCAGACATGCCCACCGACTTCCTGAATCGTAAAGAAGCCGGCATTTTCAAACAATTCGTAGGCCATGATCCTTTGTGGGCCGACGTGAAAACAAACGATGAAAGGATGGTGGTGGAGGGCAATTTTCCCGTAGTTTTGGCCTGCAACGGAAAACCCAAGTTCCACCTCGATGAAGACGCCCCTGCTTGGCTTAGAAGGCTGGTAGTGCTGTCGTTCAAACAGCCCGGCCATGAACAGCACTTTGGGAAGATGGCAGAACTTATCCTCAAAACCGAATCGCCAGGCATTTTGAACTGGTTGCTGGCTGGGCGTGCGAAATTGGCCAAAGATAAGCTGCAATTGACCCAAACGCCTGACCAGAAAACCAGAGCCGCCACTCTCTTGCTCGCGTCCGACAGTCCAAGTGCTTTTGTCCGCTCATGTTTGGTTAAGAAAAAGGATTCGGAGTTGGGCGTGGTGGACTTGTATGAACATTATCAGGAATGGTGCCGAATTAACCAGGTCAGGCCATTTGCATCTCGACCTTTCACTGTAGCAGCTAAAGAAGAGATTGAAATTGGCCTGGGGTTGAAATATCGACATGATTTGAAGGGTGCGAGGGGAAAGGCGATGAGGGGTTGGAAGGGGTTGGCGTTGGTAGAGGCTGGGTGTGTGGATGAAGCTGAAACGGGGTCCTGCAAGTCCGATTGAGGCTTGAGCTTGGGCAGTGGGGTTGAGGCGGAAGTGCATAAAGATCCGCGTAGTTTAGTTGTCCGGCCCAAGAAAGAGCGTTGTGGACCGTAGTCTTCAACGACAACTATTCTTCACCATCAGCGACAATTAAAAATCACCACTGAGGCCGGTTGTTAAGGTTCATCGTTTCACTGTTCTGTAACGTTTGTCCAGCCCCTTCGGTGGAACGGAGTCTTTGGAGCGTAGCGACAAGGACGCAGTGGAACCGAAGGGGCTGGGGGGCCTCGGCGTTACCCGCCGCCCCTGTTTTGTTCTTTTTCTTTGGGCACTCGCAAACTCTCCCCCTGGAACTCCAACAGGATGGCGTGATGCACCAGCCGGTCAATGGCGGCCATCGTCGTCATCGGGTCTTTGAAAATCTGGTCCCACTTGGAGAAGACCAGATTGCTGCTGATCATCACACTGCGCCGTTCGTAGCGTTCCGCCAGGAACGTGAACAGCACTTCCATTTCGTCCCGCTCCTGCTTGACGTAGCCAACGTCGTCCAGAATGACCGCGTCAAACTGATCCAGTTCGCGCAAGCGCTCTTCCAGACGCAGATCTCGCTTGGCGGTCAATAATTGTTGCACCAGCTTGAAGGTCGGCACAAAGAGCACGGCGTAGCGATGGCGCAGGATCAACTCCCGTCCCAAGGCGGCCAAAAAATGGCTTTTGCCCCGGCCGGGCAAGCCAATGGCGATGACGTTCTCGGCTCGCTGGACAAAGCCGCCGTCCAGCAAGCTGGGCAGCATCCGGCGCACTTTGGCGGGCAGTTTGGTTTCCTCCAAGCTGCCCAGGTCTTTGCCTTGCGGCAGGCCCGATTGCTTGAGCAACCGCTCCAGTTTGCGTTGCCGTCGGTCCTGCGCTTCGCTCTCGCACAGGTGCAGCAGGAACTTTCGATAGCCCCAGTTTTGTTGCTCGGCTTGTTGCAAGGTGCCTTCATAGATCGCCGCCATCGTGCCCAGGCGAAAGGATTTTAAGAGCAAGGCCAGCGGGTCGTTATTCATGGGACACCGGCCTTTCCAGCAACGCGTCGTAGCCGCTCAGTTCCGGCTCCAGCGTCATCTCCGGCCAGCGGGCGCCGGCGTCCAAGTTCAGGTAACGCCGCAAATCCGCCGCGCGCCACCGGCCTGTCCGATTGGGGCCGGCCCATTCGCCGACCAGGGCGCTCAGGGCCGACTCGCCCAGTTCAGACGCCAGTTTGAGCAGGTGCAGATATTCGATTTGACCGGCCCGCAAACCATGATCGTTGACCAGACGGTCATAGGCCAAACGGAACGACCCATCGGGGAAAAACTCCTCGCGATGCACGTAATGGGTGAACGCGCCGGGCTTGCGCAGCAGAGGCTCGATCAAGTGCCGGTAGTCGATCACCGCGCCGCGATCCCCGGTGGCTCGCGCCAACTCCAGCAGCAGTTCCCGCCCGTGAAAGATTTTCAAATGCCCTTCGTAAACTTCCACTTTAACCTCCTGGCCGATCCAGCGCGCCGGCACCGAATAGGTCACCTTCTTGACCCGAATCGTGCTGTGGAGGCTGACCGGACAGCGCAGTTCGTCATACTCGCTCAAGCGGGTCGGAGGCAGCGGACGCAGCGCCTCCCACTCCTCCTTGAGTTTGACCGAGCAGTTCTGATTGCCCTTGCGCAACGCCGTCCACAGAAACCGGTCATACGCTTCGGCCGCTTCAAAGTCCCGATAGCCGCGCAAGAGCAGATGTTGCTTGAGCCGCCGTTTCAGATGGCCGTTGCGCGATTCCACATCGCCGTTTTCGTGCGGCTTGCGAATGCCGATGGTTTGGGGCTTCAGCCCGTAGTGCTCCGCCAGCGCCAGAAAATCACGGTTGAACTCCCGCCCGCCGCTGCCGACGCGATGGGTGGCGGCGCTGCTGTTGTCGATTTGCAGCCGTTCCGGCACCCGGCCCAATTGATGCAATGCCTCCTGCAAACCGTGGCGCAGACTCAACAGCGACTCGGATTGACAGCGCGTGGCCCACGACCAATTGGAATAGGGCAAGACCGCATGACACAACAAATGCTCCAGCGGCGCTCCCCGCACCGTCACCGCCAACTCGCTGGCGTCGGTCCAATCCACCTGCATCACCCTGCCTGGAAGATGCTCCTGCTCGAAGAACACCTCCTTGTCCCGGCCATGCTGCAAACGCCATTGCAGCACCCGCCGTTGAAACGAGCGCAACGCCGAGCCAGCGGCCTGGTCGGGATGGAGGCCCCGCAGATAATCGAACAACTCTTTGGCTTCCAGTTCGGGCGCTTGGAAGAGCATTTGCCGGGCGGGTTCCCAAATGGCCGCCAGCGGATCGGGCCGCGTGCGCCAGCCATGCTTCTGTTGCAGTTGCTCCGGCGGTTGGGCCGCCTGGATGTATTTTCGCGCGGTCTGCGGATGCACATCCGCTTTCATCGCGCTGACGACAATGTTCGCTGCTTTCTGATATTCACTCATGAGCTTCCGGTATTGTTTGTTTGTGATCATTTGCGGCGGTTTGGGGATGGCCTCCGGCCATCCCAACCGCCGCCTGATCATTACCGGCTCACTGGTGAATTTTAATTGTCGTCAGTGGTGATTTTTAATTGTCGTTCGACACCGTAGAGCCACTTTTCCGGGCTGTGAGGGTTTGGGGAGACTATTGCATCAAAAGAAACCTCTGATATGAATAAAGCTCATTCGAGAGTGGCCGGTTTTGATTCGACCCCGGCCGGCTCTGGGTTGTGAAGCGACCGGTGACATGGAGTTTTCAGGGTGGGCTTGGGTCGGAGGGTGTTGGGGGGTGGATTGGGGAGAAAATGATGGGTTGATGCCGGTGGGACGGGCGACGATCTCCAATTCCTGAATGGCTTTGTCGCAGGCGTCTATGGCTGTCTGTTGATGGCCGTTGAAAGTGTCCTTGGAATGTTGGAGTTCCAATTTGGCGTGGCGCA
This sequence comes from uncultured Verrucomicrobiae bacterium, assembly GCA_963825315.1. Classification (GTDB taxonomy): domain Bacteria; phylum Verrucomicrobiota; class Verrucomicrobiia; order Limisphaerales; family Palsa-1400; genus DASRLE01. The sequence continues at coordinate 1,223,995 of CAWGST010000001.1, forward strand.
GGGCCATGATGGCCTGACGAAACGATTGGTGCTGGGGCGCTGACCTGAATCCTAAAAACCGGTTCGTGGTGGCCGGTTGCCAATTTGTCGTTGTCACCCACAGACGCACGAATTGAGCATTGGTGCTGGTTTGCCCGCGCAGGTCGCTGACGGCCACAGACAGACATTCCGTTAATATAACTGTACAGAAGAGGAGATCTTTCGTCATTTTATTCCAGGGTGTTTTCAAACGGCTCAGTGCTTGTTTGACACAGAGTTCGTTCCGACACCTGCGCCCGATCTTTCAAACATTTCGATCTTGATCGGTGGCCGTAAAATCAATTGGGCATCTTCTACTCGCAACGTCCAAAGCTCGGCTTTGGGCTGCACCAATGTGACTTTAACAACCGACTGTCCATTGCATTGCCATTCCACCGTATACTTGCTGGTCGTCATGTCTCGAATGACCCAGGGCTCAATTAAGGCGGTTGACGATTTGTTGAGCTGCTCTACGTTCACGAATGCTTTCGCCAGAAATTGTGTCGCCATGATGTAAGCGGCGTTGGTGTTCACTACCGATGGATCAATGGCAAATTGTTTGTTTTCGTCATACGAGTATGGATTTTGCCCCTTTATCAGCCGCGTAATGTAGCAAAGATGCCTTCCTTTTCCGAAACCGTAAGAATAATTTGTCGTGCGAATGTTACCCAAAGCCCCAAACCTGATCGCCATGTAAGGCGGAGTAATAAACAACTCTTTCAGAGCATTTGTGGTAATGGGCAGCACTTCCGGCAAGTTCAGTCGTTGAGCATATTCATTTACCTCGGCCAGCATTGCCGTTGAAGTCGCTTCTCGATATGCGGGAGTGACCTTGAAATCACGTTGCGCCCAGCCGTAATTGCTTTGTGAGAACAATTGAAAGCAAACACATATCTGTGCTGCAAGAACGAATCTGATTTTGAAACACTTGGCTGGCATACACCTGTTCTCCGTTTTACGGGTAAGGAACCACAATCCATTGGGAATTTGAATGAATGGAGCAATGTGTCGCCGGGCAAATTGGTCTAATAAATATCTTGGACGCAAACTCTTCGTCTTTTCTGATTTGACCGTTTGCTGTTTTCAAATCCCAGATCTCGTCAATGACTCCTTTATCCGTGTGTCCAGTAATTGTCTTTAATAGATTGGTCTGCGAGTCGAATATCTCAATTCGGTAATCCGCTGTTTGGACTTGTAAAAATCCATGAAACCACATTTGCGTGCCGAACTCGGTGCTGCCCGGGTCTATTTGAATAATGTTGGTTACCTTTTCCATTCTGGTCGGACCACAAATGTTTCCTATCCGGCTATGCAGCGAGCCCGGAAGAAGTAATACAGCCTGTATCGTGTGTTGTCCATTTGTGCAGAATGTTGTATTCCACTCGACCCTATATCCGCCTGCGGGCTGCGCTTTAAACGCATACGCATAAGCCTCCTTGCCATTATCTTCGAGCTTCAGCACCCCAAACCTCAAAGATGGAACGGGAGCGGTAAAGGCGATCGAATATGAAAGCGTAAAGGGTTCATTACAGGTGATGATTGGAACCAGGTTTAATGAATTCTGCGTGGCCGCCAGATTCGTCCCAAAAACCTCTTGGACCCGCCGTTGAAGCCAGCCCTGGTCGATATCGCTCGTGTTTTGCGCGTGGGTAACACGGACGAGTCTAGGCCCGTACATGAGTGACACGCCCGAGATTAATAGGACACCAAACACGGTCGCCTGCATGATGGTGCATTTGTTTCTCATTGTGGTTCTCGCGTGAGGTACGAATAGCCAAACACTTTCCAATTGACGCTCAATGGAATGTCAGTCGCTCCACTTGACTGTGCTCCGGAATACACGCAGTAAACCAAAGGCGCGCCGGACATCCAAAGATTATAGAGCACCGCAAGATGCGAGCCATAGATTTCTACGTCTTCCCAGTACATGGGTTGAGGATCCATAACATCCCCTGTCCATGCAACCATCGCTTGCGGAGCGAAACCCGCCTTTCGATACCACCAACTTGCGTGGGAGCCGGGTTCGATTCCAAAGGCATCAGCGAGGTAGTTTGCGTCTCCACACTCACAGGCGTCTAAAATAACGAATCGAAAAGGATGCGGTCGCTTGGCGGGACCGTGCCGGTTACGATCGATAATATTCCCTGTCGCCGCCCCAACATCCCAGTAGGCTATTGTCGGCAGTTGATCTGCGTCCTCCTGCGAGGGGCCAAATGAAATTGCGCTTCCATGCCCGTACCAGAAAAAGTTTCCGACGCATGGATTGCCAATATCTTGAAGAATTTGTTGCTTCTGAGTGTCTGACCAAATGTAAAATGGATCACGATCCCATCCGTTTAGCGTTGTGTTATTGTAAGTATTATCTAGTCCCGGATTGAATACTATGTTTTCTACGTCGCCCTCAACCATTGACATGAGATTGTTAGCATTCAAGTTCGGGTCCCCCATCCAGCCAAAGCCGAGGCCTAGAGTAAAATAGTCGCCGCATGAACCTTTCTTGAAGCGATAGACTGGAACGGGACCGTTAGGCGGTAGCGCATCAGGGATTGCTGAACTGCTAAATGAGGAAGAGCCGCTGTTGGCGGTGGCGGCACCGGTTGGCGTGATCCAGATTTCAGTGTAGAATTCGTCGTCATCTCTGACTTGCTGGTTGACCGTCAAATCCCAGACTTCATCAACAGTGTTGGAGTCCGTGTGGCCAGTAATTATCTGCAATGGATTGTCTGTCGTATCGTTGGTTGCATAAATATCAATTTCGTAGTCCGCGCTCTGAACCGGCAGGGTTCCATAAATCCACATTTGGCTGCCGAAAGTGATAGTGTCTGGATCGAAGTGAATAAGGTTGTTGACGCTCTCAATTCTTGCGGGGCCTAAAACAGACAGAACATGCTGCGGCTCTGAAGAGTTTAGCTCAGCGGCGGAACCAAGCATGTTCATCTCAACTGATAGGAAGTGTGGGCCGTTCGACGCGAATGTTGTGTTCCACTGAACCAAGTATGTCCCGTTTGGTTGTTGATCAAACTCATCTGTGCTCGCTGGCTGACCATTGTCCAAAAGAGCAAGCATGCAGTTGCTGACGTTGACGTTATTCGTCAAAGGAATCGAATAAGTGAGAATAAACGGCTCTTGGCCGGTAATTAGCGGAGTCAAAGCAAAGGGATTGCCCGATACGAGGGGATTCGCGCCCAAAATCCGATCGGCAGTTCCAGTCAAACCATCGCCGGCCAAATCGACATCGTCGTAAAGAGCGTTGTAGGCATCCCAATTTATGCCGTCGGTCATTGGGTTCAGCCAATCTGTTTCGCTGTCAGTGTGGATGCTGTAATTGCCGTCCCCGTGCCAATTCTCAACATAATCAGGAATTCCATCCCCATCCGTATCAAGCGGGACCCAACCGTTTGCGCTGTTGCTCGCAGCCAAGTAGTGCAGGCCAATATCGACAATGGCATTGCCCTGAACGGTCTGGTTTGTCGCGGTCGTGTAATGGTAAAGGCACAACTGATCCGCCGTCGTGCTGCCATTGGTCTGCAGGACGGTGCCGGGTGCCATGTAATAATTGCCAAACGGGCCGCTTTGATACGGCGGCGGGCTGGTCAGTATTTGATCGTTGGAACCGTTTGTGCTGCCATCATCGGTTTGAGCTGTGGTCAACTGCCCGGCCAGGGAGCCTAGAAGCAGATTGTCCCCTCCGGAATTTGTCCACCATCCATTATAATTATAATCCAAAGGCTGAGACGAATCTGAATCCTGCGAGAAGTCCTCCCTGTCGAACAAGTTGTTTTTCAACTGCCAGTATCCCTGCGATGTGGTGAAGGGATGCAGCGCGAGAACACCCCGTTTGAACAGGTTGTTATATGCGTAGAATGGCAGATCAACAAACGGTGCGTTTGCTGGAGCATTGAAATTGGGTTGCAGCATGATGAAGGTATCCTCGAATAGATTATTGGCCCATTCAACGGAGCCGGACGGATTGATCGTGCTGCCAGCCTGATCCCCCAAAACAATCTGCCCGCCATACATGCTGCAATCCTGCATGTTCCAAACCAGTGAGCTGGCATACGAAAATGCGAAAACCTGGTAATCACATTGAGGAGTAAAGACACAACCTGCCTCCACACCAAAGTCGTCTTGTGTCATATAGAAGTTGCAGAAGCGCATATTGAGTTGCGGCGCCGCATCCCAGTTGTCGTTTGCAGTCGGGAGCGGCACGAAGAACGCCGGACCTCCGTAAGGCGTGAATCCCAAGGATGGGCTCAAGTACCTGATTGTACACCTGTCCTGCCGCAAACGGCCCTTCCTGGACCAAAGTATTGTCCGTAAAAGTGATCGGCTGGGTTGGCGTTCCCTGGCTCGTGAATAAGGAATTGTCGGTCAAATAAAATCCAGCAAGATGATCATTGCGAAAGCCGATCGCAGTGCCGCGAAGCACCGTGATGCTGCCGCCCTGTACGACCATATCAGCCACCGTGTAGTCCAGCGGGTCATAATAGTATCCCAAATCAGGCGCTCCGCCTGTGTAGCGCGCCGCCTGGGGAAACAGCGTCAACTGGCCCGAAATCGTCATGTTCGTCGGAAATGATACAGGAGCATAAGTCGTCTTGTGCGACAAGTCAACCAGCATTCCCTGGCTGATATTGACCGTGCCATTGCTGCGATACGGGCTGCCGGGCGGCAAATAGTAATTTCCGTCATTGACCGATTGGAACGGCCACACAGATGGACTCTCGACATTCCGCGTGGAAATCACAGGCCCGTCTCCGATTGTTCCCAACACAATGCAATTTGCCATATTCAGGCGGGAGGGGGAAAACTCTGAGTCGCAAAATGAGATAACATCGGCGGTGACTTGTTCCGCGTCCACCTCGGCACAACTATTCTGTGCCGCCACCGCGTAATTGCAGCGGGCGAACAGGACGTTGTGCAGCCGGTTTGTTGAACAACCGCCGGGCAGCCTGCTGTTGACGCCCGAATTGCAGGAGTAAAACTGGGAATCCCACACCTCCAACACCCCGGTATTCGTGGGCGTCGTTACCGCCTGGTCCGCATAGAGAAACCGAAAGTTAGTCAGCGAAATCGAGCTTGCGCTGTGGGCATCATCCAAATTGAGATAAGTCGTGCCCAGCGGAGCGGTTTGCGGCATTCCAGTGGAAATATAACCCGGCGTGAGTCTTATCGCGTTATCCAATACCGGGCCAATCACTTCGCCTTGCGAATCATCATCAATCGATGTCAACGTCACCGCATGATAAGGCCCTGAAGTGCAATTCAACGATCCGTGAATCGCCACACCCGCGTTATATTCCGGCAAGTCGAAATCAAATTTCAGAACTGAGCCTCCTTCAATCGTCGTAGAGCCATAAAGTTCCACAACACCACCGCGATACCAGGGACAGCCGATCAAATACGTCGAACCGTCTCGAAACGTATAGTTTTGTCTCGGTCCAAACAGAGGCATGTATGCACATCCTGTAGGTCCGGAGTCATACAGAACTGCGCTGGTGCTGAGAATGGAGTTTGTCCCGCCGCAATTCGTTGTGGACACCAGCACGGCATAAGTGCCGACGACGCCTGTAGTGCCAAATTGAATATTGTCCAACGTATAATTGCTGCAAGTCGCATTTGGAATATTGGTAAATGTGCTGTTGCCATCCCATTCCTGCCATTGATAATTCAAATTCGTGCCCAGAGCCGTCACAGCGAAGGTGACAGTATCCGGCTCAAATGCCAACTGGCTCATCGGCTGCAATGTAATTCCCACATCAATGTCGGACACAACCAAAACCGCATTGGAACTGTCGAAAGAATCGCCCTCCAGATCTGTTATGGTAACACTGTAATTACCATCGTCATTCGTCGTAAGGTTGGTGATTGTATAAGTGCTGTTTGTTGCACCACTAATGGGATTTGTTTCATCGTACCATTGATAGGTACATGGCCCACCAGCAGCGAGAGCCAGAAACGTGGCAGTGCCTCCTGCGCCGTTGGTCTGGCTGACTGGCTCGACGAGAAAAGCCGGCAGACTGAAAGCAACGAGCGGTCCATCGGCGCTCACCCCGGAGCCATTAAGGACAAGGTGAGCTTGAAGATAATGATTGCCCACGGAATAGCAGTTTGCATTCCAGACTAACAATGGGCCATTTTGATTCGTTTGAGTCGATGTCGTGGCGGTGATGCCATCCACCATCAGCGTCAGTTGGCCCTTGCTTTCAATCAATGTATTGCTGACCACAAACGTGAAACAGCCCGTCGTGCTCAGCCCGGCGTCTATTTGACCGAGTATCAACGGATTGTCAAAAGCGAGCGGATCAGTGCCAAGGGCAGTCTCAACCGAGCCAACCATGCCGTCTCCATCAAGGTCAATATTTGAATAGAAAGTACTGTTGGGATCAGTGGCGCCCAGCGGAATTTGCCCGTTTCCGTTCACATCTGCAACGTAATCCGGGATTCCATTCGTAGCAAGCGGGACCCAACCGTTGGCGCTGTTGCTGCTGGCCGCCACATAATGAAGCCCAATATCGACCATGGCATCGCCCTGAAGGGTCTGATCACTTCTCGTCGTATAATAATACAGCCCAAGCAGATTCGCATTCGTGCTGCCATTACCAGTCAGCACCGTGCCGGGCGCCATCTAATAATTGCCAAATGGCCCAATTTGATAGGGCGGAGGTTTGCTCAGAGTCTGGTCTGTGTTCGTTCCGGTACCCGCGCCATTGTTGGTCAACTCCGACACGACCTGCCAACAACCAGCCAGTTCCGATGTCCAAGAGTTGTTGACTTTTGCACTCCAGTAGCCGTTATGGTCCGCTTCAAAGGGTTGACTTGCATTTGTATCCTGGACGAGTGTGACTGAGTCGAATAAATTATTTCTCACACTCCAAGCACCATCCGATGTCGGTGTTGGCATTACTATTACCGCTTGTGGTTGGTTGAACGGCGGGGCCCATGCCCATCCTCCTCCGGGCCCTCCTATGAACAGGTTATTACAGACGTAAACTGGAAGATCGACATTGGTTACTTCAACAGGTCCATAATAACCGCTCCATCCATCATCCGGGCGAAAGCACGGGTCCAGGTAGATTCCTACGGACTCGAAAGAGTTATTCGTCCATGAGATCGACCCGGGCGGATATACAACATTCATGGAGTCGCATGTACCGTTGATCCAGCTCAGCAGCGGTTGGCCAAGGACAATCTGCCCGCCTTGCAGGGTACAGTCCTGCATTGTCCAATAAATCGAACTGGCCCAAGAATAACTTAATACCTCCATCTCTCCGAGATTACCGGCCCAAACTGGGAAGTCATCGGCTGTCGAATAAACATTACAAAAGCGTAGGTTCAGTGTTGGAGACAAACTGTTGCTGCTGGTTCCCGCTTGTGGGCAGATGAAATCGATGCCACCATAATTGTAATAACTGTCATACACATAAGGGTTCGAGGGAGACGAGTATGGCTGGTACACCCAACCCGGTTGCAACGGCCCCTCTTGCACAAATTCAATATCAGTAAAAATGATCGGGTTCGTTGCCATACCTTGAGCGACAAAGGAGGAGCCATCCTGCAGGAAAAAGCCGCCCAAATCGTCATTGCGAAAGCCAATCGCCGTTCCTGGCAACACCGTCACTTTGTTTGTCACAAACATCGCCGCAACCGAATAATCCAGCGGGTCATAATAATATCCCAAATCCGGCGCGCCGCCGTCGTAACGCTTTGCCACCGGAAAGAGTGTTATCTCATCGATTCCGATTCCGATCAGCCCCCACGGATAACCCGATAGGGAATAGTAACATTCAGGAAAGTCACCGGTACTGGCTGCCAGAAAGTGAAATAGGCGCGACCGTGGTCTTCTGCCACAACTGCTGAAGCATTGGCTCGCTGATATTGGTAGTTCCCGCACCGCGACAGGCGCTCTTGTTCGCAAGATAATAAGACGCGTCGTCTCCCGCTTCGAAGGGTCAAGTGTCCGGATTGATGATCACCTTTTGATTGTTTATGACAGGGCCAGTGCCGAATTCACCAAGCACAATGGAATTGGTGAGGCACACTTTGCCGGGCGGAAGTTCAGGAAACCAAAATGACCCTGCGTCGGCGGTTACTTGTTCCCCGTCCAATTCGGCCGAGTTCGTCAGGGCGGAGATAACTGATCCACACAAGCTAAACAGAGCGTTGTGCAGACTGTTGGTGGATCCACCGTTTGTCAGCCGGCTGTTTAGAGCCAAATGGCACGCCAAAAATTGACAATTCCAGACTTCGAGGACACCCGAGTTCGTCGGCGTTGTCACAGCCAGATCGGCGTAACAAAACCGGAGATTGCTGATCGAGGTCACATTGCTGCTATGGACATCGTCCAAATTGAGATATGCGCAGCCATTGGCGGCGGTCACCGGATCACTTGAACTGCAGTCCTGGTTCTCTTGGGCGTACGGGCTATGATACCAGTAAACCCATGGCAATTCCCCTTGGGAATCGTCGTCAACAGAGGTTAGGATTGCCGGGTTGTATGGCGCGGTGGCGCAAACCAACGTTCCATGCAACACCAGCGTTGCGACGTTTGGAAGCGATTCGAGGTATGGCAGTTCATCATAGTCGAACTTGATCACAGCCCCTCCTTGAATCGTGGTCGTCCCGTACAAATCGACGCTCGGCGAAGACGTAAATACATTATATGCGATATAATACGTCTTATAGGCCTGAAACGTATAATCCTGACGAGGTCCAAACACCGGCATGACCGTCAAGTCGGATATATTGTAATCACCTGCGTCGGTTAATACGGCATTGGTAAAGGTATTCGTGCCAACAGAATTGGAAACAACGACGGCATAAGTGCCCTCGTCGCCATGTTGCATGTTCACATCCACATATTGTCTTGATGTCTGACCAGGCAAATTGGTGAACGCGCCGTTCGTGAATACCTGCCATTGATAGGTAATCGGCTCGCTTCCAACCGCCAGCGCACTGAAGGTCACCGTGTCGCCCTCCACCACCGTTTGGGAAATGGGAAGGTAAACGAAGGTGGGCGGTGTTGACGTTCTAGTCAAGATCGCATCAATGCTGGCAGTGCGCCCAAAAGAGTTCGTTACTAATATTACTCTGTTAAGTTGCGCAAACTGCGAGTGAAGAATGAAATGTGTTGAAAGAGCAAAATCCGGTCGCCCAATCGCGGTTTTCGTCAATGTTTATGGGCATTTCATGCTTTTTTTCCGATCTTATACTTAACAAAGTAATACTAACACGGAGTAACTTCCGGCATTGCTCGCTTGAACGTCGGAGATTGTATAGGAGCTGTTCGTCGCTCCAGAGATATTCACAAGCTCGTTGCTGTTCGTCGAAAATCTCCATTTATAGCTCAATGGCAACTCACCGGTTGCGGTGACGCTGAAAGTCACGCTGCGTCCGTCGCCTACCGTTTGACTCGATGGCTGCGTGGTAATTAAGGGAGGCTCACCGTCGCTCAAATAATACTCGACGCCATTGGTGCCTGAGAGGGGTAATCCATTAGTGTCGGTCGCCACGTAATGGAAACCAATGCTGACCCTATTAGTGCCTTCGATGATATTGTCTGCGGTCACAGTGTAATGGTAAAGGCCGGCCGCAGCCGCGGAACGGCTACCGGTGTGAATCAAATTCGTTTGACTGTCCGGATAATAATATTCGCCCAGGGTTCCGACTTCATGGTCCGGACTGTCCGTCAGCATGATATCATGCGGCCCCGTGGAGCCGGCCAGGGTGTCACAGCCCGCCACATATCCGTTGTAGTCGTCTGACGCCGGCGAGCCTTGCGACCCAATTGCGGCATGATCAAACAAGTTGTCGTTGAATAGCCATATTCCACCCATCCAGTTCTGTAGATTCAGGCTTCCGCCAAAGAAAAGGTTGTTGTAAAAAAGGGGATCCAAGGCAGATGGCGCGTCAAAATCACTGACGGTCATGTTCATACGCTGGAACAGACAATTTGTCGCGTAGATGGTCGGCGCCAGGGTGGTCCAGCATCCGTTGTAAAACTGGCAATCTTTGAAAGCCAATGACGATGAGCCTGCACTCAGAAACTCATCGCTAAACAGAACGTCTTCGCCGTTCAAAGTGGACCAAATGGTGAATTGGGAGTGTAATGACGCCGGTATGGAATAACACCAAGTCTCGAAGGCTGCGTCGTTATAGCCAGCGAACAGCCAGCCAGACTTCGTTTGCTCCTGCACCACGTCGTAGGTTACAAAATAAATTGGATCCGTTGCTGTTCCCTGAAGACTGAGGCTGGTTCCATCTTGCGCCAACAATCCATATTCCATCCAGGAATTGCCCCCTGCGTTGAATAGGGCTATAACGGTTCCGGACTGGACCGTGAGATTTGTATTGCCGATTGTTGATCCGCAAATCAGATAATCGATGGGATCGTAATGGTAGCCTAAGTCGGGTGTGCCGGTGTTACGCTCCGCTTGCGGGGTGAAGATATTGGTCGCGATGGTCGTGTTCGAGTAAAGAATCGGCGGATAGGTAGTCTTGGTCTGCAAGTCCGCCAACAGAGCAGGATCGATGTTGGTCGTCCCTGCACCATGATTGTTGGTGCCATTGGCCAGGTAATAGTTTCCCGCCCCGACGGTCTGGTAAACCCCGTTGCTGCTCGCGTTCGTGTAGCAACTGGTAGGGTCAATGCCCGAGGTGCCCGTTGCTGTGAACAGGCTGTTGGTTGCGTAGCAAAGATTGGTTGCCCCTCCCACGAACGTTCCTACCTGATCGGCTGTCACATTGTTGACGCTGAACGAGACATATCCAGATTCAATATCGGTGCCATACAACCCGTTAATACACTCGGAAAACAGCACGTTGTAAACGTTGACCGGAAACCCCGGATTGGACCCGCTGTAAGCGGCGAAGTCATAAACTGCATACCAGCAGTTGATGAATTGACAGTCCCAAATCTCAATCGGATTGGAACCGATCGAAGCCATGGCCACCTGGAGCCCGAAGTTGGCATAGGAAAAGCGCAGATGACTGAAAACGAAGGAATTGGTCCCCGAGCTCCCAAATTCAAGACAATTGGCCGGGCCACGGCTGGGCGCGCCGGTGCTGCCGCTAATCTCCGATCCCACCGAGTTGTCGTTCATGCTGGTGAACACGCCCGGACGATACGGCCCCGTCTCACAAATAATATTTGTCGCCAAAATAAATGGGGCGCCGTTGTTCGTGTACTTGACCACAGTTCCTCCTTCGATGATCGCAGTGCCTGAAACGTTGACCGCCCCGGTCACCAGGTAAGTCGTGTCACCTTGCAGAGTGAGATTTGTTGTACTGCTCAACAGTTCGTAGTCCAACATCAGCCGGGGTTGAGTGGTCTCCGCCCGAGCCAGTTTCATCGGCCTTCCCACTTTGGCGGAGCCTCCGGGCCGGGATGGATTGGACTCCATAAAGACCATCCGCCGGACGGAGCCTCGGCCGGGCTTGAGATTCGAGGCCTGGGGCAATTCTTGCAGTTGATTGGAAATGTCCCGGAAAGGGATCGCCTCAATCAGGAATGTGCGGTCATCAACCCAAATCCATTGCTTGCTGACCATTCCCGCCGTCACGGGCGCGTCCTGGCCCTTCAGAAACAACGCCTGGCCCATTCCCATTTTCATGTCGCCAAAGTCCAAAACCGGGTCGTCAGAGACGTTGCCGTTGGTTACGGCGGTCATTTCCGGCTGCGGTGGATTGAAAAACTCCGTATAGACCTGAAGGATCGTCGTCTCATCCGAGAGTCCGTAACGGTCGGGAGCCGGCGGAGACTGGCGCAGCACAATGTCCTGGCTCAACCCGGCCTTGCTGTAGGTGTATTGCACATCCGCCGTCAGGTTGCTGAAGGCGTCGGCGTACACCACCTGATTGGGCGCCACAATGGAGCCGTTGCAGTCCTGCAACCGGGTAATGGCGGCGTTGGAACCGGTGGCGACATCGTAGTAAGCCAGACCAAACACAGTGCTGGAGAGTCGCTTGGCATCGGGAGTCGTGAGGGTCATGGCCCCATCCGGGCTGTTGGCATTGGCCGCCCAATGAACCCGGTGACGGCCTTGAATCGCCTTCGCGCCGCTGGCCATCGGATCAACTTCTTCCACGGAATCGACATATTGGCCATCTTGCAGATAGCACAATCCCGTGGCCAACTCGGTGTAAGATTGCAGATTTGTCCTGACCACACCTGATTGATTGGTGTGCAACACGGCCCGTTGCCAAATCTTCGAGTGCGGGCCGCGCTCCACGCAAACATAGTCACTCGGAGTCGACATGTTTGCTCCTGATTGAAGTTGCGCTGTGGCGCTGGAAGCTGCCCAGATGCAAATGACAGCCAGCAAAGAGGTTACGAACACACATATGGCAAATTTCGTACTCATAGGTTTGCTTGTCCTCGGAACCCAAGGTGGTCTGAAAATCACCGAAACAGGCCATAATGAGCTTCGTTAATTTAAGACTGTGGCAATCTAAATACTTTTAATGGAGCAAGGTCAAACGATTTATTTGGATTAATCATCTTTTGTTTGTAATCGCCTCCCACCCTATCGAATCCACCCCTCATCCGCATCCGGCAAAGCTTGAAATTGGATTGATGACCCGGTGTATCCTCCACTGTAAGAATTCTTTACGGGGCCAGGTGCTGGAAAAGGCAACTGACGGCAGTCCCTGTTTGGGGGATTCCATCGTTGAATATTAGCAAAATGGGTTTGGTGGAAGGGGTGGAATTGATTTGCCTCAGATCACTCCCCAAAAATGTCCGAAATCGAGCATTCGAATCAGTCAGCAGGTCTGTTCCAGGGTCTTGAGGGCTGTTCTGCTAGCCCATATAATGTTCAAACGCTGTTACTAGCCTTCCTACACTCTGTTCAAGTAGAAGTCGGATGCCCGCTACGTTTTCTTTTATAGAACACCACCGCCGAGCCACCGACGCCAAAGAGCAACAGTGAAGAAGGCTCCGGGGTAGCAGCCACGTTGGCAAATGAAATGTCGTCGAACTCGGTCAAGCTTAATCCGTTGTTATTGAACTCTGAGGTGAATTCGAGTAGCCCGGTTTGACCTGCATCAGGCGCGATTGACGCTTGCATACAGACCGCATTATTGTCGCCAATGGAAGCGTTCCAGCCCGGGAGTGCGTCGGCCATCGAAACATCGGAACCGACTTGCTCCTGAAGAATAGAAGATGCGATGGCAGATTCAAAGATAAGATCTTCAAGTGTGCTTTGCGCCTGAGCCGACAGAGCGGCTAGAAACAAAACCGCAACCCCAATCAAAAACTTTGTCGAATTCATATATAGTAGGGTCTGACTCTTTTCTGGCGGACGGGCATCATTTTCCAGATTCCGGGTAAGCTCAGATACAGTGGTTCTCAGGGCGTGCGCAATTCTCAACAATGTGCCAATGGTTACATTGCGGACACCGCGTTCCACATCGCAAATATAAGTGCGATGAAGGCCGCAGATTTCAGCAAAGGTTTCCTGCGATAAATTACGGCACTGGCGGAGCTGTCGAATAGTTTTTCCAAGCGTTGTAAACTCGTGGTGAATCATAAAGCCTTGCATCAACCTATCCGTTTCGCTGAGGCCTTGAACCGATCCTCATTGGGCGGCACGATTAACAACCATGCGGAAGCCCCTTCCTCCCCGCCTTCCGCATGGCCAAAATGTTTTCTTATACGTCGATGCTCTGTTCTATTCATGGTTGTGGACTTTCGGCTGCTCATGGTGTGCCGACTACCCGATAAAATCCTTGCGCGTAGCTCATCGAATCCGTCCAGGTATTGCCCGAAGTAGTTCCCAGCGGCTGCCAGCCTGTTGGTGATAAGGATCTCGTAAAATCCACTTCATAATTTGTGCTGTTGGTGAACGTATCCCAATTGAGAACGACTGACGTTCCTTGAAGGGAAATCTGCAAATTAGTTTGAAATGGCGGGATGGAGTTGGTTGGACCGGTTACGGTTGAATTCGTGAAATAGTTGGCAAAGTACATTCGCTGGACGGTATTCGTGTAGACCATATCGGCCGGGTACAAGACATTGTTGCCGTATAAAAAGACCTGCACCGCAACGCCCACTCCAGGCACAAGCCAGTAATAATAATCATTGGTGTGCGTATCGAGCAGTATTGGAGGGTCGGTGACTTCGCTTATCGTATAGGAATGGACTTCGTGAACGCGCAATGCCTGAACTGTTCCAATCCCTGGCAACGCCATTGATCCAGCCGCATCCACATTGGCGCAGCACGTAAAATAATTGCTGACTAGAATGACTTCGTAATAAAGAGTTGGCCAATAGAGCGACCGAGTCCAAGTTTGGCCCAACTGCGCGGTCGCGGGAATGTCGATGGTCGGCGGAACAAATACGGCCTCCGGTGATGCGCCGGCAACAGGCTCGTCGAAACCGTAATAGATCCGGCCTTGGTTCGTGCTCTCGTCACCAAATCCGTAATAGCTCCATCCAATTGCGAAGCTTGGTTCCATGGTGTCCTGTTCAGCGTAGGAAGCCGATGGAAAATAGCTGCCATAAGCGCCGTTCGTGGGCGAAATGATGTCCGTTCGTAAGATCGACTCATAAGGTTGCTGAGATTGCGAAAAGCCCCAAAACTGCTGAACTGGGGGTTCTACACCGCCGATTGGGGGAGCACCATTGGTTACTAGAGTTAAATACCTGGACACATCCACGTTGCTGCTAAAATAAGAGCAGTTGTATTGGCCAACCTGGCATGGAAGGTCATTTGTCGTGAACTGAAGTTGGGCCTGGCTGATTCCTGGCAGGAAAATCTTAAGAACGACCCAAAGCCATTTCCAGGATTTGCTTTGAGGGGCAAACGGCATGACTATGTGCCGATGAGGGTTCGTTTGATGAAGCGACGGAAAGGAGGCTGGAAAAGTGAAGGCGACATTCGAGATGTTTGTTGATAGAGTCTTCATCATACCAACATATAGGTAGAGTAAACCTCAGAGGACGTTACAGAGGGCGCCGGGCCGGGGAATTAATTCAGAAAATGCAGAGGCAATACAACAGTGCCAGCCACCTCACCACCACTCTTCGTGGGGCTGGTTGTCGCTGTTCCAAAGGCGCCGGCTCTGGTCGGTTGCGGCAATCCAATACGACTGCGGGGCAAGCTGGACATGCTCATCGTCGAAGAGAAGATTCGCATTGCTGCCATGCCAGTTGCCAACGCCCGGAAAATTGAACTGGGGAACGACGTATGGGAAGGCGAGGTATATCTGGTTGGGGATATTCGTTTGTGGCTGAACTCCAAAAATGACGTCGATGAAGGTTGGGCTGTCGCCCATCGTGATCATCTGAGCCGGAATTATTACCCGATTGGCGGCGGTCGGTGTGCGGGAAGCCGTGGAAAGATCCACGTTACCACCCAATCCGGGATTATATGGCGGGGAGCCTTGGCAAGCGGCTCCGAAGACATTATAGCCGTAATAGGGTGAGGTTTCACCGCCAGTCCAATTGAAGATTCGTATGAAATGTGTGGACGGGATTATCTGAACCGGGCACGAGAACATTAAACTTGGGACAACAGTTCGTAACGCAGGCTGCCAAGCCCCTGTGATGCCGTTGGATGTCGCAAGGGGATAAGCGTTGGCGTCCTGGGTGTAAAGATTGAGGGCCACGCCGAGTTGGTGAAGATTGCTCATACAATGAGCGGTCTGCGCTTGGTTCCTTGCTTTTGCCAACGCCGGCAACAGCAGGGCAGCGAGGAGAGCCAAGATCGCGAACACAACAAGCAATTCCAACAGCGTGAAGCCCTTCACCTGCGGAAGCGATCTATTGCATACGCGTTCCTGATTGTTCCCGTTCATACTGCGCTGGCGTGGATGAATTAATCCGGCACCACGGAATAATCAATCAATGCGTTCATGACCCAAACTCTTGGAGAAGGGTCAACAGGTGCAACGTTGATTATTCATATAATAGACGCTCGCCGGCCTTTGACAAGACTGGAAAGGTGGCTTTGAGCGCCTGGTCGTTGCGCGAGGGGTTTGTACGACATTTAACGGGCTGTCGCGGCCATTTTCTTGATGTTTTGCAGGATGGCAGCCTTCTGTGCCAACGCCCAAGGATCTTCGGGATTCCGCGATAAAATTTTCGCAAGCCGTGATTGGGCTTCGTTGAGCGGCCCAACTGCGATTTCAAGCTCAATTCGTCTCTGCAAGACGGAGTAGTTCTCGGGCTCCACGCTTTCCCACTGAACGAGCAAGGCCCTGGCAAGATCGTAACTTTTTAGAGAGCAGGCGAAGTCGGAATAAGCACTCAATTCCTGGGCCGAACAGCCACCTTTAGCGCAAGCTTTTTCGATATTTTTGAGACAGGCTTCAGCTGCCGCTTCTCGCTTCGGGGTTGGGCTTTTTGCCAAGTCAAATTCAGTTTGAGCCGCCATAAATCGGGCCAGTCGAGGCACAGTAGGAAACATTGAAGAGGAATTGGCCGCCATTTCGAACAGTTCAGCCGCCATCGAGTTAATAATCTGGTCGTCGCCCGGCTTTAAGTATTTTGTTCTTTTCAACAATATCCCTCCCAAGAACGGCGCCAGGGCCTCCGGATATCGTGCATGGGCAGATTTGATTCTTTGGAACGCTCCCACTGGCTCGCTTAACATCGGAACCGTCAAGCTGCGGACTCCTGTATAAGCCTCCATCAAACCTTGCGCCACACAAGGCAGATACGGCATTCGAATTGAATAAACTGAACCACTTGCCTCGTCGAGATCGGACGAAGAGGATATCGGTAAAATCTCAAATGGGGTGGCATTCGAGGTCGTTTGAGCTGAGTTCAGAAAGCGGTCGCAATCAAAATACTGCGCCATGGCATCGATTTGGCGGCATGCAGCGTCCAACTGTCTGAACACATCAGGTTGGGTTCGATCTTTGAGAAGGTTTAGGGTGGATCGGGCGTCGTCGAACCGACCATCCACACCCGCATTGAAAACTTTGATATACATGGGGGATGGGTCGTCGGGGTAAAGCGCTTTGAAGACACGACTTTCACTTTCCAGGTCTTGACGCAAGCCTAGCAGATATTCCAAGTTGAGAGTGCGGATATGTGCATCATAATGATAGGGGTCCAAAATCAGCGCTTGTCGAAAGAAATCCAAGGCCTCAGTGGCAGTTTGAGCCAGCAATCCCTTCGCAAACGCTTCATCAGCCGGATCCAATCCGAAATTCAAGGCCTGTGTGACGAACTCGATTCCTTGGGGAGCCGTCTGCGCATCATAAAGGTAATGCTCGCCAGTTCGAAGACGCACAAGGCCGCGTTGTTTTCCGGTGTAATTGGCCAGCTTTTCCAGTTCCGCCTTCGACCGGCTCGGTTCGTTGAGGACAGTCCACGCTTCAGCCCGTTTCAGTCCGAGAGACACGGGATCGCCATATCCAGCACTCTCCGCTTCATCGAGATGTTGTAAAACCTCCCGCCAATGTCCACTCCGTCGTGCCAGTTCAGCACTCTCCCAAGCTTGAACTTGTCGGGAAGCTCGCCTTTGGGCTTCCAAACCCCTCACGGTCGCAAAACTGATTGCGGCGGCGACGAGGACAAAGCCGATGAGAATCGCAATAGCGTAATGCCGCTGGATAAATCGTTGCGTTATTAACAGCGCGTTCGGATTGCGAGCCTTAACCGGGCGCAACTCAATGGCAGCGCGAATGTCATCGGCCAGCTCTTGCATGGTGCGGTAGCGCGAATTCTTTTCTCGTGCCATCGCCCGCTCCGCAATTGCCGCCAAATCTCGTGATTGTGTCGGATTTATAGCCAATACTGGAGTTGGTGGATGGAGCAGGATGCGGAGCTTTATCTTATCATCGGGTTCAGAATCCCGCACAACAAACGGCAATTGACCCGTAAGAAGCTCATACAACATGACGCCCACGGCGTAAATATCGGTTTCTGGACCGAGTTGATCCATCTTGCCTGCCAACAATTCAGGCGGAGTGAAAATCAGAGTGGATGGCCAGCCTCCCAGAGCTGTGGCCAAGTTCGGCCTTTGCGCCAGCATTTCTTGCCGGTCAGTCTGAACATAGCTGGGCTCAAGCCCGATGAACGGTTCTTCGAGGGTGCCAGAACGGTTCTTCAGAATGGCGGCTGAACCCCAGTCGATGATGCGCACGTCACCGAATTCCCCGACCAGAACGTTGCTCGGCTTGAGGTCGCGGTGGATTACTCCTCGACTATGAACATGCCCCATGATCTCGCAGACCCGGACTATTAGTTCCAAACTCGCATTCAGGGCGGGTTTGGACCATCTGTCCTTCTTCAGCTCCGACCATTTGCGGTCCAATCTTAACCCGGACGAAAGTTCCGTCGTGTAAAACGGTTTGCCTTCAAAATCCAGTCCAGCGTCGTAAACCGGGAGGATGCCTGGGTGTTTGAGTTGGCTCGTAATCTGAGCTTCCGCCAGGAACCGGTAACAAGCCGATTCATCTGCGGCCAAATCTTCATCGAGCCCTTTCATGGCCAAAACCCGCCGGAACTCATAATCCCATACCTTCCAAACTTGGCCTTGTCCACCGTCCTCAATCGCTTCTAAAATTTGATACTTCTCGAAAAAGTCTTCCCGGAGAGGAAGCCGGGTGAAGAGCGGTGAGAAGCGCCTCGATGGGATGTCCAAAGGTGGCTGCAAGTAGTCCCAATCTCCTTGCAAAACGTTTCCAATGGCACAGGCAGGACAAACTCTCAGTGTTTCGGAGTCATCAATCAAATTGCCGCAAGTCTTACAAACATTCATTTAGTTTCCCCCAATGCATGGAGCCGAGAAGAGACATTGGTCCCCACCATATAATCCGATGAGTCAGGCGCTCACGTTACATTTTCGGCAATGATTTTGACTAGATATTTGATCTCGTCGTCAACATCAGCTTCCGATGCGACCAGATTTCGAACCTCGTCGCGAAAGGCGTCCCGGATTGCTGGCACTAGACGGTGGACGGCGACTCGGAAAGCCCCGGAACTAATCGCAAGCTCACTAGCTCCCTTTTCAGCCGTAATTTGCGCACAAAAATACCGCAAATAAACGTCTGAAATCTGCAATCTTTTCATGACGCGCCGGATTAAGCCCAACGCCACTTCCCGGTCACAATCGCGTGCAATCTTGTCTTCGTTGCTGGGACTGGGCAAATCAGGCAGGTCCGGAACCGAATCTTTCAAGGGATCCCGACCTTTCTTCCTCATATCGAGAACAAACCAGGAAAGTGCCGAGATTAGAAAATATCGGAACTTTGCCCCCTCTTGCCGTTCCACATTGAACAAAAGGCCCTGGCGTCCTTCCCACAGCCTTTGGATTTTCTTGAAGAAAAACTCCTGAGTGTAGGTGTCGGCCAAGTCCGGTCCGACGCGACGGAGAAAGAATTTGAAAATCACGTCCCTGTATTGCTCGCAGAAGATTTTTAAGGCTACGACTGCCCTTTCTTGGTTGTTTGATTGAAGAGCTTGGATCACCGTTGTCCACTGGGTGGTCGGACAGTGTATACGATGGACGGCTTCAAAAGCGTTGCTCATTCGACAAAACGTATTGATTTCAACCGTTTTTGCCACTTTCGTCAAGTTTATTGCAGACTTTGCGTTACATAAAAAGTCTTGGTTCCCAGAGCGTTCGGTCAAAAGTTTCGTTTTACTCAAGCCAATGGTGCCTCAACCTCGAATGGAGAGAAATGACACTTTTAAGTGACTACATGTAGTTTAGAGGAGGCCCCTTGGCAGGTATTGCAAGGCGTGGACACTGGAAGTCTACATTCTGCGATTGACTCCCAGGCCCTTCCCAGATACCAATTCCCCCATGACAAATCTCAAAGATTTAACAACGGTTCAAATTCAACGCATTATTGACATCAAACTGCAGATCGAAACGCTGCAAAGCCAACTCGATTCAATTGCGGGTGACGAGGCTCCATCTCCAGCCAGGGTTAAAGCCCCTGCTCCCACTAAGCGCAAATACCACATGACCGCCGCCCACAGACGTAAACTCATTAAAACTCTGGCCAGGGCGAGGGCAATACGATGGGCCAAGATCAAAGGCAAAGGCAGAGCGAAAGCCGACAAGCCGGCCAAGAAGCGCAGAAAGGTGAGCGCGGCGGTGAGGGCGAAACTGGCGGCGATTGCAAAGGCGAGATGGGCGAAGGCGAAGGCTGAGGGGAAGAAGGGGTTGTAAGGCGGAGGCCCGTGGTGGCAAAAGACTGGGATATCCGTCTGATGGATTACATTGTGGAGAACGTGCTCTGAGAGTCGGACACGTTGTTTCGAAACCCGACTCGGGTTAATTTCGAGTGCATTTTGGCAGTATTATGGAACTCGTTTGCAATATATTTTCCCGAACACAGCCAATCCGAATCCCAAAAGAGCCATCGTCGAAGGCTCCGGCACAAGGTATGCGGTCCCCGTAAACTCGTTAGGATACGACACAGCACCGTAAGGAAACGAAGTCTCCGGCGTGATGTCATAGGTGTCGAGAACGTCGAATCCTGAGACGGTCTGACCAGGTGCGATCAGACCTCCTGTCCATTCAGGGCCATTGGAGTATATGTACCAGCCCCCAGGTGGAGAGTGGGTGACATCGTCAAAGCCGGGATGGCTCGCATCAACGGTAAATGAGCTAACCTCCAATCCCGAACCCAAGGGATTTTGTATGGTAAAGTCTAAAATCCAATCCTGGGAGCTGCCAGTCGCGGTATAAGTGACGTTCAGTTGTGCATTGGCGCTTTGGAACCAGAACGAGGCAACGCAACAGACGAGGACCTGCTTCCCACCGCCAAAGGAACCAAAAATGGTTTTCATGTTAAAATAGTCCGACAATTTGCCTCCCAATTCAATCATAATTGGGTCATCAACACCCGAAAGCCTCTGGGGTTCGTCTCTGAACATTCACCCTCTTCCTGCCAAAACCGCAACAGATCGAAACATGTTTCGGTTGCTGTTTCGGATCAAATGCCTGATGGCCAACGGTTGTTTCGATGGTTCCCCGTTTTTCAATGCGTGATACGTGGACGCATGAAGAGGCGCCGGTCAGGCAGGGTGATCTGGACTCCTTTCCGGCACTTGACGCAGAACAGATGGGCCAGGATTTGGTCACGGGCTTGGGCTGGGATTTCGTTCCAGAGCAGTTCAGCTTGAGGGGTGAATCGGCGGTCGGTCATGGTTGGAAGATAGACCCAATACGAGAGGCCGCAGGTGTAAACCAGATCAGGTAGGGCCTCGATCATCTCCGCCAATGAACCAAATGAACAGGTTCCACGAAGATGCACCGTCCAAAGAAGAAATGGCGATGGTTGTGGCCGGAAAGCAAAATGACCACGCCGATGCAGACAAGACCCGCGACAATTAATGTTTTCATGTTTCCTTTGCTTCTTTGATTCCCGGTATTGGCGGTGGTAGAGCCTGTGCAACTTTGGCCTTTTCCTTTTCCAACTCCAACCTCTCCCGCTCAATCTTGGTCCGATCATAAACGGATTTTGCCACGACAACGCCCGAGCCAACCAGCACAGCCCTGGTCAAAAATGGAATCAAGAATATCATACCCCCTTTACGGCATCGGTTACGGTTTATTGCACAGGTTTAAGGGGCTTGGGAACGGATTGCCTCAAAGTTGCCCCACACGCAGGAGTCGAGTTTGGATTTTACTGGAGAGGTCACAAAGATTAGCCTGATCGCATGGCTGCCACTATCAACCCGATTACACCCGATGAAATCCCGGTTCTGCTGGAGCTGATCCGTGAACTTGCCCAATTTGAACATCTGGAACACGAATTGGAGGCAACGACGCAATCGTTGCACGAGTCGATATTTGGTCAACACGCGGTGGCGGGTGCTTTGCTTGCGCATGAGAATGGCGTGGTGGCGGGTTATGCGATTTACTTCTTCACGTTCTCGAGCTTTCTCGGTCGCCGGGGTGTTTGGCTGGAAGACGTGTATGTCCGGCCGCCATTCCGTCACCGGGGTGTGGGGCGTCGGCTGATCGAAGTGGTGGCTCGAATCGGCACGGAGCACAACTGCGGGCGATTCGAATGGACAGTTTTGAATTGGAACCAGGCTGCTCTGGAGGTTTATCAAAAAATGGGAGCGCAAGTCATGAACGAGTGGGTTTTACTTCGCCTTAATACTGAGAGTATGCAGAAGTTGGCTTCTTCCGAAAGCGCGTAAGGCATCTCCGCCATTGACTCCCAAGCCCCACCCAGTTTAAAAATCCCCCCATGAACATCAAAGATTTATCAACGGACCAGATCCGAAGCATCATCGTCATCAAGAAAAAGATCGAAAAGCTCCAGGCCAAGATCGATTCAATTGCAGGTGACGGAGGAGGGCCAAGTCCATTCATTGCCAAAAGGAAGAAGCGCCGCATGTCCAGGGCTGCTCGGGCAAAAATTGCTGCTGCGGCTAGAGCACGTTGGGCCAGGGTCAAGGGCAAGGGAATGAAGAAATTGAAGCCGGCGAAGAGACGGAAGAGGTTTAGTGCTGCGGCGAGAGCGAAATTGGGTTCTTCCGGAAAGTTGGAGTCTGGGATGAGGATTTTGTAGCATAGGGCATGAGTCAAAGCTTGTTGTATCATGCGTTTGGGGTTCGAGAGGGCTACGATTACGTGAAGACATTGTATGAGGACGGTTGTATCCGCTTCGTGCTGGAACCGCGGAAAGAGTTGTTGGTTTGCCCGGATTGCCACAGCAAGGAGGTCAGTCGCAAGAGGCGGCGCTTCCGGGAGTTGCAAACGGTGCCTATTGGGCTCAAACCGGTGTTCTTGGTGACTGAGGTGCCCAAGTGTCAGTGCCGGGATTGCGGAAAGACCTTCGAGGTCTCCCCCCTTTGCCCCGGCCTACGTGAGCTACACCCACCGGATCTTCAACGACAACTATTCTTCACCATCAGCGACAATTAAAAATCACCACTGAGGCCGGTTGTTAAGGTTCATCGTTTCACTGTTCTGTAACGTTTGTCCAGCCCCTTCGGTGGAACGGAGTCTTTGGAGCGTAGCGACAAGGACGCAGTGGAACCGAAGGGGCTGGGGGGCCTCGGCGTTACCCGCCGCCCCTGTTTTGTTCTTTTTCTTTGGGCACTCGCAAACTCTCCCCCTGGAACTCCAACAGGATGGCGTGATGCACCAGCCGGTCAATGGCGGCCATCGTCGTCATCGGGTCTTTGAAAATCTGGTCCCACTTGGAGAAGACCAGATTGCTGCTGATCATCACACTGCGCCGTTCGTAGCGTTCCGCCAGGAACGTGAACAGCACTTCCATTTCGTCCCGCTCCTGCTTGACGTAGCCAACGTCGTCCAGAATGACCGCGTCAAACTGATCCAGTTCGCGCAAGCGCTCTTCCAGACGCAGATCTCGCTTGGCGGTCAATAATTGTTGCACCAGCTTGAAGGTCGGCACAAAGAGCACGGCGTAGCGATGGCGCAGGATCAACTCCCGTCCCAAGGCGGCCAAAAAATGGCTTTTGCCCCGGCCGGGCAAGCCAATGGCGATGACGTTCTCGGCTCGCTGGACAAAGCCGCCGTCCAGCAAGCTGGGCAGCATCCGGCGCACTTTGGCGGGCAGTTTGGTTTCCTCCAAGCTGCCCAGGTCTTTGCCTTGCGGCAGGCCCGATTGCTTGAGCAACCGCTCCAGTTTGCGTTGCCGTCGGTCCTGCGCTTCGCTCTCGCACAGGTGCAGCAGGAACTTTCGATAGCCCCAGTTTTGTTGCTCGGCTTGTTGCAAGGTGCCTTCATAGATCGCCGCCATCGTGCCCAGGCGAAAGGATTTTAAGAGCAAGGCCAGCGGGTCGTTATTCATGGGACACCGGCCTTTCCAGCAACGCGTCGTAGCCGCTCAGTTCCGGCTCCAGCGTCATCTCCGGCCAGCGGGCGCCGGCGTCCAAGTTCAGGTAACGCCGCAAATCCGCCGCGCGCCACCGGCCTGTCCGATTGGGGCCGGCCCATTCGCCGACCAGGGCGCTCAGGGCCGACTCGCCCAGTTCAGACGCCAGTTTGAGCAGGTGCAGATATTCGATTTGACCGGCCCGCAAACCATGATCGTTGACCAGACGGTCATAGGCCAAACGGAACGACCAATCGGGGAAAAACTCCTCGCGATGCACGTAATGGGTGAACGCGCCGGGCTTGCGCAGCAGATGCTCGATCAAGTGCCGGTAGTCGATCACCGCGCCGCGATCCCCGGTGGCTCGCGCCAACTCCAGCAGCAGTTCCCGCCCATGAAAGATTTTCAAATGCCCTTCGTAAACTTCCACTTTAACCTCCTGGCCGATCCAGCCGCGCCGGCACCGAATAGGTCACCTTCTTGACCCGAATCGTGCTGTGGAGGCTGACCGGGCAGCGCAGTTCGTCATACTCGCTCAAGCGCGTGGGAGGCAGCGGACGCAGCGCCTCCCACTCCTCCTTGAGTTTGACAGAACAGTTCTGATTGCCCTTGCGCAACGCCATCAACAGAAACTGGTCATACGCTTCCGCCGCCTCGAAGTCCCGATAGCCGCGCAAGAGCAGATGTTGCTTGAGCCGTCGTTTCAGATGGCCGTTGCGCGATTCCACATCGCCGTTTTCGTGCGGCTTGCGAATGCCGATGGTTTGGGGCTTCAGCCCGTAGTGCTCCGCCAGCGCCAGAAAATCCCGGTTGAACTCCCGTCCGCCGCTGCCGATGCGATGGGTGGCGGCGCTGCTGTTGTCGATTTGCAGCCGTTCCGGCACCCGGCCCAATTGATGCAATGCCTCCTGCAAACCGTGGCGCAGACTCAACAGCGACTCGGATTGACAGCGCGTGGCCCACGACCAATTGGAATAGGGCAAGACCGCATGACACAACAAATGCTCCAGCGGCGCTCCCCGCACCGTCACCGCCAACTCGCTGGCGTTCGGTCCAATCCACCTGCATCACCCTGCCTGGTTGATGCTCCTGCTCGAAAAACACCTCCTTGTCCCGGCCATGCTGCAAACGCCATTGCAGCACCCGCCGTTGAAACGAGCGCAACGCCGAGCCGGCGGCCTGGTCGGGATGGATGCCCCGCAGATAATCGAACAACTCTTTGGCTTCCAGTTCGGGCGCTTGGAAGAGCATTTGCCGGGCGGGTTCCCAAATGGCCGCCAGCGGATCGGGCCGCGTGCGCCAGCCATGCTTCTGTTGCAGTTGCTCCGGCGGTTGGGCCGCCTGGATGTATTTTCGCGCGGTCTGCGGATGCACATCCGCTTTCATCGCGCTGACGACAATGTTCGCTGCTTTCTGATATTCACTCATGAGCTTCCGGTATTGTTTGTTTGTGATCATTTGCGGCGGTTTGGGGATGGCCTCCGGCCATCCCAACCGCCGCCTGATCATTACCGGCTCACTGGTGAATTTTAATTGTCGTCAGTGGTGATTTTTAATTGTCGTTCGACACACCGGATGAAAGCCTTCATTGAAGATCTCTACGGAGTGATGACCGTGAGCGATCTGGCGGCCATCACCGCGCTGGGCTGGGATACAGTCAAGAATATCGTCAAGGCCAAGCTGGAGCGCCGGGATGGGCATCCCCGGCTCAAGGGCCTGCGGTATTTGTCCATCGACGAGATTTACGTCGGGCGCTCCAGGAAATTCTACACGCTGGTCATCGACCTGGAGAGCGGTCGGATCGTCTGGGTAGCGCCGGGCAAGGGGGCCGACGCGCTGCGCAGGTTCTGGCGGGCCTTGCGCCTGAGCAAAGCCAGGATCAAGGGAGTGGCCATGGATATGAGCGCCGCCTACTGGGCGGCGGTGCTGGACCAGTTGCCCAATGCGGCCATCGTCTTTGACCGGTTCCACCTCACCAAGCTGATGAACGAGAAAATCGATGACCTGCGCCGGCAGATGGTCTCCGAAGCCAGCGGGCTGATGAAGAAAACGGTCAAGGGCTTGCGCTACTTGCTGTTGATGCGCCGCGAAAACGTGGACCAGGACAAGCTGCCCCGCCTGGACGAGGCGCTCAAACACAACGAGCCTCTGCTGACCGCCTACCTGCTCAAAGAAGCCCTGATCCTGCTCTGGGAGCAATCTTCCTACGCGCGCATGAGGTCCTTTTTCCGGCAATGGTGCGATTGGGCCCTGGACTCGGGCATCCGGCAGATGATGCAAATGGCCAAGAGTCTTCTCCTTCATAGAAGCGGGATACTTTCTTGGTGGAAACACCGGATCAACAACGGCCGCATGGAGGGCATCAACAATAAGGTTAAAACACTCCTGCGCCAAACCTACGGTCTGCGCGACGAACGCTACTTCGTTCTTAGACTCTTCGGCCTTCATCATTCCAGACACGAACTTCTCGGATGAACCGATTAAACCCGAACGACACCAATCCATGATCGCGCAGGTCCTCACCATCGGGGCTACTGTAATTACCCAAGTAAATCGGTTCGCGAACCAGTTCCGCGAGCGATCCCAGCATGCGGCGCTGGACAACCAGCTTCTGGCAGAGTCGGCTCTCCGAACCGATTTCAACAAGGCAGCGTTCAAAAAGACTACGAATCATGTACTGGATCATCAGCCGCATCAGTTCGCGATGACTGTCCTTGTCCCCAACCATTTCCACTGAATCGGCAATCTCTTTTGTCAGGGCTCGGTAATTCCTTTTCCAACTGCCCGCTTCGTATCGGTTCTCGTTCCGCACCGTCTCAATGCACTTCTCAAGGCTATTGAGGTCATCAGGGGAAGTTAGATCCAGCAACGCCGCAACCTGCTTCAGCACACTCTTTCGCCGGAACTGGCGCAACTCCTCGTCCTCCTCCCACCAGGATTCTAGTTGTGCGACTGCGCTCTTTGCATCCGGCGCATCACCTTGCTCAACCATGCGTAATGCCACCAGCGCGTGCAGGAAATGCTCCTCGTCCTGCTCCACATATGGCGGCAATTGATGTTCGTCCCCAACCAAAATCCAGCGCCGGCTGCGAACTGCGCCGATCAGGAATTCCGCATCGGTAACCCGACTAGCCTCATCCACAATCAGAGTGTCAAATTCACTCCATTCACCAGCCTTCCGCTCTCCTTTTTCATTTTTTGTTCCGCTGATCATAGGATGGCTGCCGATAGCCACCGTCGTCGCGCATATCAGATTGGCCGCCCGAAGCAGTTGCCGTCCCGATTCCATGGCTGATGTATTGCTTGTCGCTTCCAGCCACGCCTGCTCCAGTTCCAGCCATCTTTGAACATTATCTTGGTCGTCGTGTTCCCGCTTGAGCCGCTCCGAGGTTCCCTCACTCGTCAAAACATCGCCTTCATCGACCATGCTGGCCGCCGACTCCCAATTCCGCTGGACTTGTTTTAGGGCTTCAGCTTTGGCCGCAAGCAACTCTTCAATTTCCGCCCGGTTGGTGGCCTGTTGTTTCAATAGCGTTTCGAGTTCGCCTTCCCATGTCTTCTGATTTTTCTCCTCCTGAGTGCATTTTACCTCTGCCGCCGCTCGGCTGTTCCCGGCCTCCTGAAAGCGGTTACGAACTTCTGCCAAGGAGCCATGCTCAAAGTTCAACACAGCACGCTCAAGTGAATCCGCCTCGATTTGTATCTTTTTCAAATGGCTCGTCGTTCGTTCAGCGGCGGCTTCTTTCTGCTCAAACTCTTTGGTATGCTGATCCACCTCGCCATTGCCGCTCTTCTATCTCGTAATGCGCTGTTTTTGTTTTCAGGTCTTGTTTGGCGTCTTCCACGGCTTGCCCGGCAATGCGTAAATCTTCGCGCAGGTTCGACAATGCGCGTCCTGCCTCCACCTCCCAATCAGCACGCGCTTTTACGACTTTCTGGTGTTCCTGTATGGACACTTCTCGATTTTCAAGGGCGCGCTGGAGTTCAAGAAGCTGCTCTTGTTCTTTGCGGCTCTCATCGATTTCGCTCTTCCAGTCTGCCGCCTGGCTGTTCTCACGACAACGGACTGCCTTGGCGAGAGTTTCATGAACCATGGGCTTATGAAACCGTCGCTGGTCGGGCGAAATATCTTCCTCTTCTCGTGCCAGTCGGACGGCAAAAATGTTTGGCGCATCACCGATCTTCTTCAGCACTGCGTCCACGGCCACATGAGTCGGAGCAACCAGCAGCACGCGCTCTCCACGCTCCGCCAAGTGCTGGACAATCTCCGAAATCACCGTGCTCTTACCTGTTCCCGGTGGCCCTTGGATGAAGAACGCAAAAGGGGCATTAACCGCGCCAGTCACCGCCTGTCGTTGCTCGTTGTTAAGTTGATTATTGAACCAATGATCGGGGGGATCAGCCGGCCGGTAAAGGTAACTCTTTTGGAGCCGCCATCAATCGGACCAAAGCGGGCCAGTAGCCGCTGGTTTTTTCCTCAAGCAGATCTCGAAGAGCGATTTGGTGGTTCTTGCGGTCGAACCGGATGTAAAGTCGGATTTCCGCGCGCTGGTCTGTAGCAAAGTTGCCGGGCTTAAACAATTCAATCCGCAAATTGCGGGCATCCACTGACACTATCCTGCCACGGTTCCAATCTTCTTGCTTCGCATCCGCAACCCTCATTTCCACAATGCATCCAGATTCCAGTTCATCCGCATCTGACCCCAGCAACAGGGTTACACGCCCACTGTTGGTCTTCCCGTCCGTTGTCACTCCTTCCCTCTCCGTCCCGACCGGATCTAATACGGTGCCAAAAAAAGACGGGGAGGGTTGTTCCTGGAAACGCTCCTCAAACAGTTCAAGCAGGTTTACCAGGCTGCGTAGCCGGCTGCGTATCAAATCGGCCAGCCGATCGCTTGAATTCGGGGGCCGTTCCTGCAGTTTTGCACCGGCCTTGTCGCATTTCTTGGAATACTGATCCTGCTCCGACTGAGCTAATTTGGCCTCTTCGATCAACTCGTCCAAATCGCATTTCGCCTCATCCCAGACTGCAGCAAAGGTCAGATCTCCTCTCAACGGTCCGGGGGGCCGGATTTCCTCACTGGGTTGACACCACCTCAGCTTCGCAATTGCAACCCCAGTCTTCT
Source organism: uncultured Verrucomicrobiae bacterium (assembly GCA_963825315.1). Classification (GTDB taxonomy): domain Bacteria; phylum Verrucomicrobiota; class Verrucomicrobiia; order Limisphaerales; family Palsa-1400; genus DASRLE01. The sequence continues at coordinate 1,252,905 of CAWGST010000001.1, forward strand.
GTGCCGGACCGCAACTGACCTGCATCTCGAATTCTCGCGACCACAAATAAACACCTTCGCGCCCTTTCTTTTCTGTTTTTCGAAGCGAAAATCCATCCCTAAAGTCTTCCACCAACTTATCAACATCCACGCCATTGTCTTTTAGCCGGCCTGAGTCTATTTCCGGATTCCAGCTTATTGCAATTTCAACTAAGGGTCGTGCGGGAGGGCCGCCAGCGATCTCCTTTATCCACAAGTCTGGCACTTCCCGGTTTCGGTGCTGCTTGTGCTCAGGTTGTATCCGCGTTGTCTCCTGGCCGATGTCGTGCGTTGCCATCTAAAATGCTCGTTGGTTGTGTTTTTAATCCCCGAGTATTTGTGCAGCAAGAACTTTATGCAATGGGGCGCCATGTTTGCGCGGCGGCCCGTCTCTCCCACAGCCTTCAACTTTACATATGCACAAGAACTCCGCCCGCCAACGGATCCCCACCGAAGGAAAGTGTGATGTTCGTGGTCTGCCAGAAGATGCCAGAAGAATTGCCAGAAGAAAGTGGTGACGGAGTACTGAAAAATAGTGGCGAGTTTGAGCGAATTGTGCTTGAATCCTCCGCAAAACAAGGCATTCTAGGGGCAGAAATGGTCCGAGTCCTACCTTTGGAGCCATTTTTTCGGCTCAATGGCAGAGTCCCGACTTGTCGGGATTAACCGCGAAGTTGTAGGCTCGTCCCGATGGAATCGGGATTGGAGCCAATTATTTCGCTGGCGGCGTCTGCGGGGCTGTGAGGCGTGTGATCTCCTCCGCGTAGTGCCTGGCTTTGGTTTTTTTATGGAGCTTTTTGGCCAGGGGTTCCATCTTTTGATACAGCGCCAGCGCATCCGGATAAGCAGGGGTTCCCTTGAGAAAGGCGTCATACAAGGCCAGGGCTTGCTCTTCCTTGCCGGACGCGGCCAGATTGTCTCCCAAGACCAGCGTCAAGCGGACGGCCTGCAACGGGCTGGGATTGAGTTTCAGCGCTTGTTGCCAGGATTTTATGGCGGGATCGGATTGGCCTTCCATCTGGTACAAATCGCCCAGTTTTTCCGTCAGCACGGCGCTGTGGCCTGTCACATCCACCTCTTGCAAATACTGAATCAGTTTGCCCGGGGACACGCCGTGGACCAAACTCAAATCCACGATGCGCAAATGCGACCACTCGATCAATGGGCTGTGGCGCGCGATCAGGGCCTCGTGCAGCATTCGCGGATCCTTGCCGAAGGGCCGGTAAAGCGGATCGCCAATCACGGTCGTTTGCCAGGACAGCGCCGTTTGCGACGCATAAGCCGCCTCGCCAAAATTGAAGCCCGCCAGCCAGCGCGTAAAAAATATTCCCATGTTGGGTGTGCCGTCCAGAAAAGGCTCATAGACGCATCCCATGGTGGCCGTCGCGCCGTCGGCCAGCAACGGGCCGCACCAGTAATTGGAGGTGGAGCGCAGAGTCCACGCGCTGAAGGAATGCAGATGATAAGCGAACGCCCCGGGCATGAACTCCACCTTCGGTTGTGCGAATGGCCCCGAGGCGTTCTTCTCATACCAACCGGCGTAAAGCGCGATTTGGCTCATGGGAAACCCCGCCGAAAATGTTTCCGGCTTGTGATCAACCACGGTTTCAAAGCCATAATTGCCGGCGGCCGTGGCGGCGGCCTTGATCCAGTCATCGCCCTTTTTTAACCCGGCCTCGGTGGTCATGCTCAGGTCGAAGTAGGCCCGGCCCCATAAACCGTTGCTTTCCGCTTCCATCGCCTTGTCCACCAACGCTCCGGCGGTGGCGGCGTCAGGCCCGTCGAGGCGGGCGACAATCAGCAGGCCATTGGCCGGATTGAGCAACGCCGCGTTGGTCGCGCCATAAAATGGATTGCGCTGAAAGGCGGCCAGCATCCGGTGCGAATCGGGCCAGGGCAGCAGGCACAATTCGGAATCCACGGCCGCTTCGTTGCGGCGCAACGCTTCCTGCAATTTTTCCTCGCCCGGTTCCTTCAAACTCCCATCCTCCAAAATCTTCAACGGGACGCCGTAACACAGAACGGCATAACGAATTTTCGCCTCCTTCAATTTTCGCGCTCCGTTGTTGGCGCTTCCGGCGTCCGGCTCGAACACCAAAAGTTTCTCCGCATCCAGAAAGTGCAGCAGCGGATTCTCCAACTGGTCCCGATACTCGCCCCGCGTCATCGTCTCGGTCGTGGGCAGCTTCAATCCGATGATTTGATTTTCCGGGACATGGCGCCGGGCCGCGTAATAGTCCGCCACTCCTTTGGACTCGGGCAACTGCGCGTTGTAGATCACGACCACGGCATCACCGGGTTCCGCGGCAAAGAGCGCGCCCCCGCCCGCGCTCACGGTCAAAGCCAAAATGATTGGAAAAAATCGCATTTGATTAGTGTAGTGTTTCAATACGAACCCCTCTCCTGGCCTGCGGCCACCCTCTCCCCGCTTTGCGGGGAGAGGGCAGGGAGAGGGGTTCATTATAAAGCCATTTCTGTAACAGCCCATTAGCATACCTCAACCCGTAATCCATCATAGGCAAATTCGACTCCTTCCGGCAATTCCGTTTGGGCCGCGTCGTGGTCGAAATCGTGGGTCAGATGAGTGAAATAAGTTCGTCCGGCCCCGATTCGTCTCGCGGCGGTCAGCGCTTCGTCCAGGCACATGTGAGTCGGATGCGGGGAGCGGCGCAAGGCGTCCAGCACGGCCACGGCCACGCCGCGAATGCGCTCCACCACGGCGGGCGGCACCTCTTTGCAATCGCTCAAATACGCCAGGCGCTTTTCGCCGTCCTGCATAAACAAATAGCCCGTGCTTCCCGCCTTCCCATGCGGCAGCGCCAAGGGAATGACTTCCAAATCGCCCAATGAAAACGGCCCTTCAACGAGATGCGGATCGGGAATGAAATACCCCTTTGGAACGGCCGGATTGCCAAAGGCATATTTATAAACCCGCTGCAAATCGGCCATCGTGGCCGCGTTGGCGTAAATCGGCAGGGCGCCGCCGCGCAGATCGCAAAAACGCCGGCAATCATCCAGGCCCATGATATGGTCGGCGTGGGAATGGGTGAAAAGCACGGCATCGAGGCGGCAGATTTTTTCCCGCAGGATTTGCATGCGGAATTCCGGCGTCGTATCCACCGCCAGCTTCACCTCCCCGGTCTCCACGTAAATGGAGGGGCGCGTGCGGTGGTTTTTGGGATTGGCCAGAAATTCCGGCGGATACTCCTTGCCGATGATCGGCACCCCTTGCGAAGTGCCGCTGCCCAAAAAAATAAAGGAGAAAGACATGGATCTAGTAATTTAACACTCACCATGAGTGCCTTTCAGACACGCATTATAGCCCTGAGCGTATGCCAAAAGATCGCCAGACGCAACGACTCGTTGCGCGCACAAATCCTCGCTAAGAAGATTCTTGAACCACGAACCAAGCCAAACGCGCGAAAAATCCAGAATTGTTCACCCCCAGAAAGTAGTTTGGTGTTCGCGTATTTAGTGTATTTCGTGGTTTACTCTGCTTTCTATATTGAAATGGATTTTGAAGTTCCATATTTCATGCGCTCTTCTTTCGAGTTTGCGTTCATTAGGCGCGGATTTGGGGCGCGGGTCAGCAAGCCTGATAAACTTCTCTTCCAGAAGTCGGAGCGGATTGAATTGGCGAAGTCAGACCCCCAAAGCAGCCGATGTGCCGTTGCAGAATTTGAAGAGTTTGAATGGCCATCCACCAGATCAAAGCTGCCGCTGATGGCATGGCTTCCGCCGTTGATTAAAAGCGTCCCGCTGTAAGTTCCATTCCGGCTGACGGTCAGGCCCTTGAGCATTCCCGCCGTTTGTTCGGTGACGCCGTTGGTCGCGGTGAAAAAACCGTTATAGGATCCTTTGAACGGGAGAATCAGTTAATAAACAACTGTCAATCATAATCTCGAAACTGTATTTCAGAACTTCTTGCCATCGGCTTGGATGCCGTCTTGAGCACGGCTTGCGATTGAATGCGTTTGCTGAAAACTGGACGCTCACGCAACCGAATCAATCATGGAGCATCAGCATCAAGTCCAACTGACGGGAGCCAACCTCACCGCCAGTTGGCTGCATCGCGCTGCGGTCATGGAGGACGGAACTGTTTCCGAAAGAGCGACCGCCGAAGGAAATCAGAGCCGCCTTGTGTCGGCTGCCACCATGATTTGCCAACCGGCTCCGATTATTCCGATGGTTGATTATTCAACGGCGCGGAGAGATAGAACCGGGATGGATTGCCTTGCGCGTCCGGGTCAACGAAATCAATGGAGCCGTTGATCACCTGGTTGGTGCAGACGGGCGTCCAGTTGACCATGTTCGTTGAATACTCGATGCAGAACCAGACCGCATCCGGTCCCGGCGTGACGAGATGGAAACAGTTGCCCGGTAACATGCCGGTCATCGGACGTGGACCGTCGCTGTCAAGGATGACGGCCGCAGCGCGACGCGGGAAGCCCAAGAGATAATCCGGTGGCGTGTTGGTCGAGGGCGTCAGCGCGAGAATAACGGTTTTGTTCACATCGGCTGGACCGTCGTCAATCGGCACAATCGTGATCAGCGCGCGGCATTCGCCGGACGAAATGGTCACAGAACCGGGCAACGCAACGTAGTCCACGCCGTTGCTGGCGGTGCCGCCGATGTCGTATGGCACCGTCAAATCGTCGTTGGTGTCGCCGCAGCGGCGCACGGTGAACGTGGCGGTCTTGGGACCGCAGTTGGTGAAGAACCGGCAGATTGCCGTGGGCCATGCCGCCCAAGTTGGTGATGCGTTCGTCTCGCCCGGCCAGACCCAGCAATTGGTGCCTTCAATGGCCACCGGGTCGGTCGCCACGAGGCTGACAATCGGCGGATGGTTGGTGGGCGGCGGCGGTAACGGCAGAACGGCAATTTTCACTGGATCAGAAACGGTGAGCGCGCCGTCATTGTCCGTGGCCTTTGCCGTCAAAGTGTAAGCGCCGACCGGCGTGTTGCTCCAAACGAGGAAGAAGACATTGGTTGGATAAATCGGCGGAATGGAACTTGGGCCGGAGGAATTGACGGCCACGGGTGAGGGAACGGGCTGCCCGAAGCCCAAACTATTTGTGCCGGCAAAAAATTCAACCGAGGTCACCGAACCGTCGAAATCGTTTGCATAAGCAAAGAGCGGAATGTTGATTGGCGCGTAAAACACTGAACCGTTGGCCGGGCTGATGATTCTTACCACGGGCGGGAGATTTGTGCCATTTTCGGCGATATACACCACTGCGCTTTGGGGAGAGCCGATTTCATAATTGACGGGACTCATCAACGGCGAATTCGTCAGGGTCAGCACCACCGTCTTGGCGGCGCTGGACGCCGGGCTCTTGATCGGCGTGATGACGATCGTGTTGGAAGTCGCGCCGGCGGCAATCGCCACTAAATGCGGGGAAATCGCCGCGTAATCCACTCCATTGGACGCCGTGCCACCGATGTCATACCACACATTCAACGTCGCGTTCGTGTTGCCCGCGCGAAATACGGTGAACGCGCCGGAATTGGTCACGGTCGCAATCGGCTGCGTCGCCTGGATGGTGACGACGGGAATGGTGTTGGTATCACTGGTTTGGGCGAAAACCTTCGCCCCGCACGTCAAAATGGCAAGAGACAAAACAAGAAACTGCCCGCCTCTCAAACAGCAACGAAACATTTTCATACGGCACGGTCCCTTCCGGTTCAAAGGTAAATCGGGATTTCCCATTTAATTTCCTGCTCACGATCAGCGTGAGCCTTTTTGTTGACTTTATTCCTTCTCCACAGATTTGCAAGCCTTTTTTCCCAGTTCGCCTCGGCTTTTCTTCAGCACCGAAAACGGGTCAGTCCCGCATAATCACATGTTTAAGCCGGCCCGGCAGGCCCGCTTTGCGATAAAGACCAGTCAAAGACCAGTCAAAAAGCGGCGCGGCAGTTTAAACTTTGCACTTCGCCCCTGAAACTTTACTCTGCGCCCTGCCGCCATGCTGAGCACATTGCGCATTAAAAATCTGGCCTTGGTCTCCGATCTCACGCTGTCATTGCAGCCGGGATACAATGCCATCACCGGCGAAACCGGCGCCGGCAAATCGATTATCATCGGCGCGCTTCATTTGGTGCTGGGCGAACGCGCGGACCGCGACCTGATCCGCGCCGGCTGCGAGAATTGTTCGGTTGAAGCCGTTTTCGAAGGCGCGCCTTTGCGCGGCCTGCAAAAATCCCTCGAGGAAAACGGCCTGGAACCCTGCGCTGACAATCAGCTCCTGCTCAAGCGCGTCCTGACCGCCGCCGGCGCCAACCGGCAATTCATCAACGGCTCCCCCGCCACGCTGCAAATGCTGGCCGCCGTGGGCCGCGAATTGGTTGATATGCACGGGCCGCACGAACACCAGTCCCTCCTTCATCCCGCCAAACAACTGGACATTCTCGACGCCTTTGCCGGCCTGAATCCAACCCGTCACAAATTCGCCGGCCTGATCCGCCGGAGAAATGATTTGGAAAATCAAAAGACCGCGTTGATTGTCGATGAACAGACCTATGCCCGGCAACTCGACCTCCTGCGTTTCCAGAGCCATGAGATTTCCGCCGCCAGGTTGCAAGCCGATGAAGAAAGCCGGTTGACGGAAGATTTTCAACGCGCCGGCAATGCCACGCGGCTGCTGGAGTTGAGCCAGGAGGCGCTCAATCTATTGGGCGAACAGGATGATTCGCTGTTGCGGCAGGCGGGCGCGCTGGGCCGGACGCTCCAGGCCTTGCAACGCCTCGATTCGTCCGCTGGCGGCTTGCTCGCCTTCCATGAACAGGCCATGTCGGCGTGGAACGAATTGCCGTCCGCCTTGCGCCGCTACGCCGACGGCATCGAAGCCGATCCCGTCCGCCTTCGGCAATTGGAAGAACGGTTCAATCTGCTTCAGTCTCTCAAACGCAAATACGGCGCGACGCTGCCGGAGGTCATCGCCTTCGGCGAAGAAGCGCAAAGGAAACTGCAAAACCTGGAGCAGCGCGACGCCGAGCTGGCGCGGATCAACAGCGAACTGCAAACGCTGCGCCAGGAAATAGTTTGTCTGGGCCAGGAACTCTCCGCCCAACGCCGCAAGGCCATCCCCAAACTGGTCAAAGCGGCCATGAAACAATTGCAAGGCCTGGGATTTCAACAGAGCCATTTCGAAGTCAGCCTGCAGACCGTCGAAACCCCCGCCGCCTCCGGCCTGGACGAAATTGAATTCCAATTTGCGCCCAACGCGGGCGAACCGGCGCGGCCCTTGCGCGCCATCGCCTCCTCCGGCGAAATGTCGCGCGTCATGCTGGCGCTCAAAACGGTTTTGGCCGCCGAGGACGAGATTCCCCTGCTGGTATTCGACGAGATCGACGCCAACGTCGGCGGCGGAACGGCGGTGGTGGTCGGCGAGAAGATGCGGCAAATCGCCCGCCGGCATCAAGTCATCTGCATCACGCATTTGCCCGCCGTGGCCGCCGGCGCCGCCGCGCATTACGTGGTCACGAAGCGGATCGAGTCCGGCCGGACCATTTCCGAAATAACTTTGCTTGACGCCCAGCAGCGCATCCGTGAAATCGCCCGGATGCTTGGCGGCCAGACCGAGACCGCCCGCCAACACGCCCGCGAAATGTTGGAAGAGGCTGAAGGCTAAAGGCTAAAAAACAAAGTTCTTATGGCGGCGCTCCAAGTCCGGTCCTTCGCGCGATTCTTATTCCGGCGGCGTCAAATTGCTTTTTTGCGGCTTCCAGCAGGTCGGATTTCAACAGAACCGCGGTGTCCGGATCGGCGCACCAGACTTTCAAGGTCAGCGTGGTGCCGGCACCGGACAAGGCGGTGACGTTGCAGCCGTCGACGGCAATGGTCTTTGGGTGTGCCTTCGCCAAGTCGGTCAGAATTTTGCGGGCCGGGGCGGGATCGGTGGTCGCGGCAAGGATAATGGTCAAGACACAAGGAGCGCCTTTTCGAGCCAGAGAAAGATTGACGCTGGTCTGGCTGGCCATGGTGCTGTTGGGAATGACCAAACGGCGCTCATCGGCCGCGCGCAGGACGGTGTAACCGAGATTGATGCTTTCCACCACACCGGTTTCCGTCCCCGTGGGGACAGGCACTTGCAGTTGGTCGCCGAGTTTGAACGGGCGATAAAGCACCAGGGAAATGCCGGAGATCAAATTGCCCAGCGTGCTTTGCGCCGCAAGCCCCAGCACTACGGAGAGCACGCCCACGCTGGCCAGCGACGCCGAGCCCAGGTTCTGCAAGGCAGGAACAATGTGGGAATAAACGAGGAAGGCACAAATATAAACTCCCAGGTTGGCCAATTTCCCCAAAAACCGGATGCCGGTCGGATCCGCTCCCGCGCGCTCTGTCTTGTCCAGATAACGATGGACAGCCAGACGCACAGCCCGGCCTGCCAGCCACGCCCCGAAGATGAACACCAGGGCGAAAAAAACCGCACCCAGCCGTGTCCCCGGATTCAGGAGATCCAGGACGACGTCCCAAAATTTGTCTTTGATTTCTATTTCCGTCACATTTTACCGTGGCGCACCATGGCGATGAGCAGCCAAAAGCCCATCATGCCCGCCACGATGTAGCCGAGCACGCCCGGCACGGACATGTCATGCCACATGGGCGGGACTTTGGCATGCACAATCACCGAAGAAGCGATGATGAGAGACGAGAGAACGAGGGCGAAAGCCAGCCGGTTGACGATGCGCTCCAGGGTGTTCATCAGCGGCTCGAGGCCATGGTGATGCACGAGCAGGCGGGTCCGGCCTTCCTTGACCAGCGCCATGATGCGGCGGATCTCCAGCGGCATTTCGCGCAAAAATGCCGCCGCCTCGCCGCCAAATTCCCGCCAGTCGCGCAGGAACCGGCGCGGGCCCAATTGTCTCAGGCGCACCCGCTGCATGAACGGCCGCGCCTGGCCGATAATGTCATGGCCGGGATCGAGCTGGCAGACCAGGGTTTCCATCAGGCTCAACGCCTTGAGCATGGTTGATAAATCCGCCGGCATGGTCAGCCCATGCTTGGTCGTGAGGTGAAACAAATGCTGGACCAGTTTCCCGAAGACCATCTCGCCAATCGGCCGGTAAAAATGCTGGTGCATGAATTCCGCCACGTCGGCCTCGAAGCCCGGCCGGAACGGGTCCAGTTCCGCGCGGGCCAGCTTGAGCAGCGCGGCGGCGGTGGCGCTTTCATCGCGTTGGGCGATGCCGATGACAAATTGGGCGAAGGTTTCCCGCGTGTTCAGGTCCAGGAAACCCATCATGCCAAAATCCAAAAAGCAAATCACGTTCCCCGGCAAAATGTGGATGTTCCCCGGATGCGGATCGGCATGGAAAAAGCCATGCACAAAAATTTGTTTCATCACCAGGTCCGTGATGCGCGTGGCGATCACCTGCCGGTCCAGCGCCGCCGCCTCCAGCAAATCCAGCCGCGAGGCCTTGATCGCCTCGATGTATTCCATGGTCAGCACGCGCCGCGTGGAGGTTTCGGAAAAGACTTTGGGAACGCAAACGGTGGGTTCGCCGGCAAACTGATGCGCGAACCGTTCGATGTGCGCCGCTTCCGCCGCAAGGTCCAATTCCTGTTCCATGCGCTTGGCGAATTCGGCCACGATGGCCGTCGGCTGATGGACCTTCCAGCCCTCGACATGGTTTTCCAGCAACGCGGCCAGTTGCGCCATGATCTCCAGATCGACCCGCACGATGTTCTCAATATCGGGCCGCTGCACTTTGATGACGCATTTCCCGCCATCGCGCCGAATGGCCCGATGCACCTGCGCCATCGAAGCCGAGCCGATTGGCTCCTCTTCGATTGATGTGAAAAAATCGGTGGCCGGGCCGCGCAGTTCGGCGTTCAACACAGCCAGCACCCGGTCAAATGGAATGGGCGGCACCTGGTCGTGCAGCTTGGACAGTTCGGCGATGAACGGCGGCGGAAGCAAGAGCGAGCGCGTTGAGAGAAGCTGGCCCAATTTGACGAAGGTCGGCCCCAGCTCTTCGAAGGCGCGCCGCAACCGTTCGGGCGCCGACGACAGGGAAATCTCTTCCTGCGCCTGGCGCAGTTTGCGGAAGGGCAGCCGCAGCGCACTCGGCAGCGGCAGGCGCCCCGCCAGGTCTTCGTAGCCGTATTTGAGAAATACGCCGATGATGGTGCGGAAGCGATGCACATGTTGCACCGCCCGGCCAAATCTTCTAAAGCGACGCAAAAACACCCTGGTTATTGTCCCTGAGTTTTTGCGGGCCTGGCCGGGCTTGGTCCGCGTTCGAGGTTTGGCGGGGGCCGGTTGCGCCGGGGGCGCCTGGGTGTTGAAGTGCTGCGCGGCCTTCTTCGTCGAGACTTTCAAATCGGCCAGGGCCTTTTTCACCCCGGTTTTGATTTCTCCCAGCGCGCCGCCGCCCGCGCCCTTCAGTTCCTTGAATCTGGCTTTGAGATGTTCCAGATGTTTGTCCGCCTCAGCCAATTCTTCATAGCCCACGATCCTGCTTTGGGCGGCGGCCCGTCTGGCCCGCGCCTTGAGCAACTCCAGTTGGGCTTTGTGCTCTTGAATCTGTGCTTCCAATTTTTGCCGGTATGCGTCTAACAAGCTCATAAGTTATTTCCTTTGGCCACAGAGTAGCACTTCACCCGCGCTGTTCAATCCTGATTCCGGGGGACATTTTTCTTTCTCTGCCGGCGCCGGGATGGTATGAGTCCTGGCCATGGATCCGTTATTGAAACTGTTGCAGGAAAACGCGGCGGCCAAACCCGGGCTTCTGGCCAAAATGCTCAATCTCTCCGAAGCCGAGGTGGCCGCGAAAATCAAACAATACGAAACCGACCGCGTCATCCTGGGGTATCGCGCGATTTTGAATGACGAAAAAATGGGCCTGGACATCGTCCGCGCCGTCATCGAAGTGAAGATTACGCCGGAACGGGGCGGCGGCTTCGACCGGCTGGCCGAACGCATTGCCAAGTATGCCGAAGTGCGCTCGTGTTACCTGATGTCCGGAGGTTACGATCTGCTCATCGTGGTGGAGGGGGACAATTTGCGGGAAGTGGCGCGGTTCGTCGCCGAAAAGCTGGCCACGATCCAGGGGGTCATTTCCACCGCATCACATTTCATGCTCAAAATCTATAAGGACCACGGCATCCTGGTGAGCGAAGACGGGAAGGAAGAGCGCCTGGCCGTCGCGCCGTGAAGCTCCGCCCTTGGTGTCAACACTTACAATTGCCCCATCGCCTTGTCCAGGGCGGCGTAGAGTTGATTCATGGTCGCCACGGTTTCATCGCCCATGTTGGAAATGCGGAAGGTGGTTCCCTTGATTTTTCCGTAGCCGCCGTCAATCAGGAATCCCTGCTCCTTGACCAGTTTCTGCAGCTTGGGCACGTCCACCGCGCGTCCGCCGGGCTTGGCGCCATTATTGACACAGGTCAGCGTCACCGATTCAAACCCTTTCTCGGGAAAGAGGGTGAAGCCGTGCCGAGAGGCCCAGGCGCGCGTCGCTTCGGCCAGTTGTAGATGCCGTGCGAAGCGCGCCTCCAAGCCCTCGGCAAAAATGTCCTGGAGCTTTGAAGCCAGCGCGAAAACATGGCCGATGCTCGGCGTGCTCGGCGTCATGCTTTGTTCGGCGTTCTTTTGAAATTCCACCAAGTCAAAATAGTAGCCGCGGTCTTTGGCGGTCGCGGCCCTGGCCAGGGCCGCCGGCGAACAAACGAAAACGGCCAGCCCCGGCGGCAAAGCCAGGGCCTTTTGCGAGCCTGCCAGCAGAACGTCAATGCCCAGCGCGTCAAACTCCAATTTGACCGCGCTCATCGAACTGACCGAATCCACGATGAACATGACATCCGGATATTTTTTCTTGAGCGCGGCAATCTCATGGACCGGACTCATCACGCCGGTGGACGTTTCGTTATGAACAAAGGTGAGGGCGTCGAAGCGGCCCGTGGCCAGTTTGGCGTCCACCTGGGCGGCGCGAATGGGCGAGCCCCAGGGAACCTGAAGGGCCTCGGCCTCCTTGCCGCAGCGTTTGGACACATCCAGCCATTTATCGGAGAAGGCGCCGCACATGCAATTGAGCACGCGCTTTTGCACCAGGTTGCGCACCGCGCCCTCCATGACGCCCCAGGCGGAGGAGGTGCTCAGATAAACCAATTGTTTGGTGTACAGCAACTGCTGCAATTGCGGTTGCAACTGGGCGTAAAGGTCTTTGAAACCCTGGCCGCGATGCCCGATCATGGGCGTGCAAAACGCCTGAAACGTTTTGGCGCTGACTTCCACCGGGCCCGGAATGTGCAATTTGACATGTGTCATAAAAAATCCTGATAAACCGCTCAAAACGGCTTAGTAGAGCTTTTCATAAAAAGGCCGGACTGGCAAGGGTTAGTTTTTGCACGGCGCAGCAACCCTCGCATCTTGTAATGGATGAGGGATAAGAAGCCCTGAAAAAAAACAGTGAAAATTTCGACATTTTGCCAAGTCATAACATGTTGTCAGAAAGGTGTTTACAAAAGAACGTTGAACCTAGTATTTACAAAACGCTGAAATTGGGAAAGGAGAAAGCAGAAATGTCCTTGAAGAATTTGACCCCCCCCGAACCCCGAAGGCTTTCAGGGGAACAGGTTTCGGGGCGCAGATTTCACCGATTTCACGGATGCCATGAAAGATTCTTATCAGATTCAATGCCGTGCTTGCAGCGTGTCCGTCTTGTCTGCTACGCTCCGCGCATGGCAGAACGCAACGAGACGGCATCCGCGAGAAGGTGAAGGCGGACTTGGAATTTGTCCTGTCTTCGATTAAGATAGTGGCAGTGTGGCCTCTGATTTATGAAGACCCGATTGATTAATTTCTGATACTTATTTAAGATAAAGACGGAACTGATTCGGACGGTCGTGGAACCGACCACTTTATAAACATTACGGACAAAAACGTTTTATCATTGTTAGATACGCTGGCAGGATATGTCGATGCCGTTACCACAATCGCCGATGGGGGCAAAAAGAGCCTTTCTTTTGGTAACGGTTGTCGCGGCCATTTTTGGCGGGACTGTCGGTTACCGGGCGGCATCCAACGAGGTGAGCGGTAAAGCCATCTATCAAAAAGACCCCCGCCGCCCGAGTAGCGCGCCAATCCCTCCCCCGGAACTTGTTACCCGTCAGAGTTCACCGGCCAAGTTCCACCAGGTTACCAACATGTTATGGGCAGTGAGCGGCTTTAGTTTAGTGGTGGCAGTGATCAGTTTCAGGTGTTACCGTGGCCTCGACGACTGTCTGTAAAGTATGAGCAAGACATCTACGCGGGGGCCGGAGGCGTAAACAACGTCTCCCTGCGCCTGGTGTTCCACATCGCTCACGGGCGTTGACGACCATAAAGTAAAGGACAGAACATCAAATATAAAAGAAGATGCGCCGCCTTGCCCCGAAAGCTTTCGGTGTTGATGCTCTTTGTGGCAAAATGATTTCCGGAATCCGTGGTCAAATTCTTAAAAAGGAGCTACATGTTGCTGTTCTGTAGCTTCTCGTGTTGCTGGCTAAGTCGTTGACTATCAACGATGTAACCGATGTTACCCCTTTTTTGGACCTATATATCAATCTTCCGTTTCTTGCTCTTTCGCGGCTTTGGGTCTTTGCGTCTTTGGTGCGTTGAAGTCGGGAAATCAAGCCGGCCTACAACTTGAGCTTCAGCAGGCCAACTTCCAAAGCCAGCGCCTCCTGAACATTGGAATGAAGGTGGCGTTGCAAACGATCCACCTCTTCCAAGTTGGCCAAAGCCTCGGCGGAAGAAATGCGCCGGGCCACCTCGCCCGCCTCCCCGGCCAAATCGGGAAAGGAGAGCAGCCCCGCCCCCGCCGCCAGGGTGTGCAGCCAGACATCGCGCAGCCACCATTGCAAAGCGCCGATCAAATCCGCCCGCTGACGGCGATACTCGGCTTCAATGGCGGCGGCCAATTCGTCTTCCAATTTTTCGCGCATGTCGGTTTCCAGATCATCGTATCGTTCCAAGGGCGAGCGCGCGGCCAGGGCTTCCTCGATGGCGGCTCTTTGTTCGGCCAGCTTTTTCGACACAAGTCCCAGCAACCGGTAATGTCCCAGCAGTCCTTGCTTCTTGCCGGCGGCTGTCGCGCTGAACGATGCCAGCCAAGCCATCTGCCCCGCGTCAAAATGCGCCCCGTCACCCCCGAAAGTGAGACGCAGGCAACGCGACAGGATGGTTTCCAAAATTCTTTGCGGCTCGGTGCTGAGCAGGATCAAAATGGATTTGGCGGGCGGCTCTTCCAGCGTTTTCAAAAAGGCGTTGGCCGCCTGAAGGGTCAACCGGTCCGCCGCCACAATGATTCCCACCTTGAACTCCGCCACCGTCGGCTTCAAGTTGACCATTTGCATCAACTCCCGAACCTGGCCGATGGTGATGAGGCGCAACTTGGACTCCGGCCGGACCCAGAGCACGTCGGGATGGTTGAAGTGGTCGATGCGGCGGCAACTGTCGCAGGCATCGCAAGAATCCAGGGCCGGATGCTGGGAGGCGCGGCGGGGCGGCGACAGGCAATTGACGGCCTTGGCCAGGGTGCGCGCCATGTCCTCCAACTCCTTGAGCGAATTGCCGCCAAAAAGATAAGCGTGCGCCAGGCGATTGCGTTCCAGGCTGCGCTGAAGCAATTGCGTGATTTTGCCCTGTTCTGGAAAATCGGAAAACATCTGGAAAATCGGAAAACTTTCCGTTTAATCTTCTTTTTGCTCCATGCTTTTGACGGCCAGCGGGATGCTGCACAATTGCCGGTCGTCCAGGACCAGATCCACCGAATACAGGCCGGTCTTCTCGAATTTCAACTGTTGAATGTTCACAATAAAATTGCGTGAAATGAAAGTGGCGTCCGCGGGAAAAGCCACCTCCACCGGCACTTCGGTGCCCGGCATGATGGGCCGGCCGTCTTCATCCACGAAATGGATCTCCAAATGATGCGGCCCCTCCTCCATCCGGTCAAAGGCGATGCGCAGGGCGACGGAACATTGGGGATGATGGGCGGGCAATTGCGGGGCGAAAATGGTGTCAAAAGTGCCCAACAAATTCAACTTGCCGTTGTACTCCGTAGCCGCGTCGCACAGAACTGCCACTTGGATGGTCATCGCTTTGCGGGCGAGTGTAGCCCATGCCCGGAATAATTCAGCAACTATTTTGGTTCACCAGGTTTTGAATCTCTCAAGACAATCTGGGCTTTAAGATTAGGATTAAGATTAGGATTAGGATAAAATCACCCGGACATGGATGCTCTAACATCGCTTGCGCGCGGGAATTGGTGGGACAAAAGCCGGTTGTGGGTCGCGGCTCATCCACAATGGATGCTGGCGCTGGCGGTGGTCATCGCCTTAGGGCCGTTCCTGGCCAAACCGTTTAACATGGATGATCCGCTCTTTGTTTGGACGGCCCGCCAAATCCACGCCCAGCCATGGAATCCTTTTGGGTTCAACGTGAATTGGTACGGGTCAGCGGCGCCGATGTGGGACGTGACGCAAAATCCGCCGCTGGCTTCTTACTATCTGGCGCTGGCAGCCGGAGTTTTGGGTTGGAGTGAAACGTCTTTGCATTTGGCGTTCCTGCTGCCCGCGCTGGCGGTGATCATGGGAACATACCGGCTGGCCCGGCACTTTTGTGATCAACCGCTGCTGGCGGCGCTGGCCACTTTGTTCACGCCGGTGTTCCTGGTGTCAAGCACGAGCGTGATGTGCGATGTGTTGATGCTGGCCTTTTGGGTGTGGGCCGCGGTGTTGTGGGTCGAGGGTATTGAGCGGGATGCCTTCTGGCCGCTGGCCGGGGCGGGATTGTTGATCGCGCTGGCGGCGCTCACCAAATATTTTGGGGCCTGTCTGATTCCGCTCCTGGCTGTCTGCGGCGTGATGAGCAAGCGCCGGTTGGGATGGTGGGCCGGCTGTCTGCTCATTCCGCTGCTGGTGTTGAGCGGCTACGAATGGGCCACACAAACGTTGTACCAGCATGATCTCCTGTGGAAAGCGGCGGATTACGCCAGCCGCAAGAGCGGCTTTTTTACCGGCGCAAGAGCCGCCGCGGGCATGATCGCATTGGCCTTCACCGGCGGAGGGCTGGCAGCGGCCCTTTTTCTGGCGCCTTGGTGGTTATGGCGGCCGCGGGCCTTGCTGGCGCTGGTTGGCGGGGTGGCGCTGCTGGCGTTTGCGCTCTTTGGCGAGGGAACGCTCTTGCAACCGTACCATTGGATTCAAGGCTGGCCCCGCTTGTCCATGGAAGGGCAAATGCTCTTCTGGACAGTCGGCGGAGTGTCGGTGCTGGCCCTGGCGGTGGCGGACGTGTGGAAGCGGCGCGATGCCCGTTCGTGGTTACTGGGCTTGTGGGTCATGGGAACGTTTGTCTTCACGGCCGCCTTCAATTGGACGATCAACGGACGCTCCATTCTGCCGATGGCGCCGGCGGTGGGAATTTTACTGGCGCGGCGATTGCAACCCCGAGCCGGCGCGAATGAAAAGGATCCCGCCATGAGCCGCCGTCGAATCCTGATCGCATTGGCCGCCAGCGCGCTCCTGGGCTTGCTGGTGGCGCGGTCGGATTATCTTCTTGCCGCCGCCGCGCGCCAATGCGCGCTGCAAACCCGCGAGCGGTGCGGACGCAGCGGGCAGACAGTATGGTTTCAAGGTCACTGGGGTTTTCAATACTACCTGGCGGAACTGGGTGGACAGGCGCTGGACAAGCGGCACCCTGGCTTCCGCGACGGCGATATTCTGGCCGTGCCGCTCAACAATACCAACCTGGACCCTCCGGCTGCTCCGGGAAACGGATTTTATGTCGGCGGACCGCGGTTCCTGGCCGACATGAATCTGTACATCGGCGCGGGCTTTTACAGTTCCTCGGACGGTCCGCTGCCTTTTGTTTTCGGGCATGTTCCGCCGGAAAATGTCGCGGTGTTTACGTGGAAATCCGGGCCGCCAGGCAAGCCGTGACGGAAGGGACCAGGCGGACGAATCGGACGAATCGGACCTTTGTCATTCGGGTGATTGCCGGAAAAACATTGGAGCAATTTACGGCCGGCACGGAGTAAATTCCTGAATTTTTTCAGGAACAAAATCAATTCACCCGCCTCTTACGTCGGAAACTGCCGCCAAAAGAATCAAAGCGGCAGCGGTCATTGTCAAAATCCTAATCAATAAATATTATGAAAACCGTTCCTTCAAACGGATATAGTGCCATCCATCGCAGGTGGATGAATCTCTTCAATATGGGCGTGCTGATGGCAACGTCCGCCGGGGCCGCCACAGTTTGGAATGGCCCGACCATCACATTCACCCAGGTGGCTGGAAGTGGCACTGTTGATCAGCTTACACCCGCTGTCGCGCTGACACGCGGTTCCAGTCAAGGTCTTTATAATGCCGCAAGCGAAACCGGTTATACTCATTTTTACAGTCCGGGTGACACGGCCTGGGCTTACGGAGAATTGGGGGATTACGCCTCGCTCACTTATACGGACTGGGAGGATTGGAACGGGAGCGATCCTCCGAGCATGGTGGGACAGGATGCCGTCGTGCATCTCGTTACGGATGATATTTATCTGTCCATCCGGTTTACCTCCTGGCCAACTGGCCACCAGACCCCCCCAGGCGGCTTTTCGTATGTGCGTTCCACCGCCCCCATTTCGCCGCCCTCATTCCAATCCATCACCATAACAACCAGCAACACCGTCATTCTGACTTGGAGCGGAACCGTCAGCCAAGCCTACCAATTTCAATATTCGACCAATCTGGTTTCAACCAACTGGATCAATCTGGGCGGCGCCATTACTGCCACCAATATGACCATGAACACCGCCGATACGAATGCCATCACCGGGTCCACCGGACGCTTTTATCGTATTTCAACGCCGTAGGTTTTGGTTTCAGAGCAAAAGTGCGGGCTAATCGCCAGGCCAACGATTAGCCCGCATGCCAACCGCAAGAACCGCAGCCGTCCAATTATTTGCGGCGGAGTTTGCGGCCAAGGGTGGCTAAAAAGCCGAGAGAGCCGATGGCAAGAAGGCCGAATGTGGAAGGTTCGGGGATGGCTGCCAACGTCGGAGTAAACTCCTCGCTGTGCAGCGTAGTGTTATGAAGGGCAAACGGCGAGTCATCGACGCCGTAGGCAACAGACGGCCCGGCCGTTCCCGCCTGAAATTGTGCCGGGGTGGAGGTGCTGTCAAAAGTGAAAATCCCCGTGCCGCCCGAGGCCAAGGGTGTGCCTGGTCCATATTGGATGGAATCGCCATCCACCGAACCGCTCCAGCCGAGTGTGTTCCCTGGGTTGGATGGGTTTGCAATATCAAAATTAAAAGCGATCCAGCCAAGCCAAAGGGCCTGGACCGACTCGGTCCCCGTATTATGCAGCGTTAAGGTATAATCATAAACACCACCTCCCGCCGGCACATCGGTCAGAGCGCCGGTGACGACCACATCCTGTGCGTGGCTGGAAATAGCGGATACGGCCAAACCTGCGGCGACGGCCAGAGAGAAATGGTTTGAGATTAAATTCAGTTTCATGATCTTATTTCTGCTGTTTTAGTTTGTCGATGATGCAGCCCACGCTGCCATCGGTCATTATGTATGGGATGTCCAGGCCGGGGAAATGTTCCATAAAAAGATGGAATTCTTCAAGACGGGCCGGGGCATCACTGGGACAAGTCGTAAATCCCTGAAGATCATCCACATGTGGATCAAAAAATAGCAACCCGCTAATTGGGGGCCTGCGAAATCCGGAGAAAAACATCCGGGCCGCAAATCCCATCCAGGCGGCTGAACGAGGTGGTGTTGGTTCCGTTGCCGGAGAACGTGTTGGTGTAACTTGGAACCGTTAGCCAGACGCCGTCAACAAGGTTGGAGCTGAATTGGGGGATCAATTGAATGGTGTTGGTTCCGCCGGAAAAGGTCAGGACGATGTTGGTTGTGACCGAGGATTGGAGAATGGTTGCCGATGGCGGCGGCTGGGGCGGGGCGACGGTTATAATCCCATAAAAGGCATGGATGTCGCAAATATAATACAGAGTGGTTGGATAATTTGTGGCGGGAATCGTGAGGGTTACGGTTCCTGAACTGACTGCCTGGGCGCTGGCGCCGATGTAACGGGAGCTGGTATTCGGGTTGGTACAGATATCCACCGGATGATTGGCGGCAGTGTTCATGCTGAAGATATAGGCGGCTCCCGCATTCAGGGTGAAGTTGAGGCTGTCGTTGACATTCGCATTCGTTGCCGGCTGCCCTGAACCCACGCCGTTGACCACGTACTCGAATTCCTTGCCGGGCGTGGTCACGGTGTAATTTGGCGGGGAAACAATGACCTGGGCCTGGACAATTCCAGCGGTGCAGATGCAGAGCGCCATCGCCATGACACCCGTTTTATTATCGAATAGTGTTATCTTCATAAGTGTTGACCACCTCGTCGCCGTTCTGACAACAGGCCGCCTTTCAATTGGGAGAAGCGAAACGCATGTTTGTTCCCGGGATGATATACCGATGGCGTTTTAGCTCTCCGTTCCCGGGATGGAGCCGGTTCAAAGCGCCATGAACTGATGGCGCAGTCCCAACGTTGCATTTTCCACTGTGGAATTAATCGTATCGGCGCTGGCATAAAATCCTTTCTCCCGTTAAGAGGGCTGGCCCATGGTTTTGTTCCAATGAAAAGATTATTGTTTTTTCGGGAACAATCCGGCAGACCGTGCCTCTCACTTGGAATGCAGACGTATGGCCAGCGCGAGTTTTGAGAGAGTTGTAGAGCAGTATTACGAGCCGCTTTACAAGTTCGCCTTCAGCCTCGCGCGGACCGAAGCCGACGCTTGCGACCTCACCCAGCAAACCTTTTACGTCTGGGCGACCAAGGGCCATCAATTGCGCGACCAAAACAGCGCCAAAACGTGGCTTTTTACGACCTTGTACCGGGCCTTTCTGCAAAGCCGCCGAAGAGAAATGCGCTTTCCACATGAGCCATTGAACGAAATGGACGATCAACTGCCCTTAACTTGCCCCGTCATGGCCAATGATCTGGATTGGGAGCAAGTGCTGGAGGCTTTGGGCCGTGTGGAGGAGAATTATCAGGCGGCGGTGGCGCTCTTTTACCTCCAGGAGTGCTCCTACAGGGAAATCGCGGAGATTTTGGAGGTTCCCGTTGGCACGGTCAAATCGCGCCTGGCGCGCGGTTTGGGACAACTGAAAAAGATACTAATACAAACCAGCCCGTCTGGCCGCATTGGAAAGGCCCAACATGAATAACGAGGAGGCAAGAAAAATCCTGGCCTTATACCGGCCGGGAACGGCCGATCAAACCGATCCGAGTTTCAAAGAGGCCCTTGAGCGCGCCAAACCCGATGCGGCGCCGGCGGGCCGGCAAGACAAGCCCGAGCCTGAGTTGGGCCGTTGGTTTCAAGAGCATTGCTCATCCTATCTCAGTATCCAGGCCAAGTTTCTCAAGATCCCGACGCCGCCTGGACTTAAAGACCGGATTTTGGCCGAAGTTAGGACTCCCGTCAGAAAGGTCGTCCTATTCCGGCCAATGGATCTTCTTCGCGCCGCCGCAGTCCTCGCGCTGTGTTTGAGTTTGGCTGCATGGTTTTGGCGATCCCACGGCCGGGAGGATGATTTTAACACTTATCGAAGCCGAATGGCCCGGACGGCCATGCAACCCTACGGCATGGATTTGCAGAGCCATGATTTGCAGTCCATCAACGCGTTTCTCGCCGGGCGCAAGGCGCCGACGGATTATGTATTGCCGGAGGGCATGTTAAAGGCTCAACCTGTCGGTTGCGCGGCTTTACAATGGCAAGGCCAACCCGTGTCCATGATCTGCTTCCACTCCGGGCAACCGCTTCCCGCCGGCGAGAAAACGGACCTTTGGCTGTTCATCGTTGATCAATCCTCAGTGCGGAACGGCCCTGCTGCCCGCCCGGCCATCGTTGCCCGGGTCAAGAAACTGATGACAGCCGCCTGGACCCAGGGTGGAAAAACGTACGTCCTCGCCGCGGCTGGCGACGAAGAGTTTTTGCGTAAATACTTGTAATCCGCCTCCACTGGCATGCGGGCCATGGCCCAATTAAAATCGTCTTGTTCACCAGGCGGGAGGCTGTTGAATCACCGACATGTGGGCGATGACCCAATTAAAATCGTCCTGTTCAGCAGGCGGGAGGCTGGTGAACAGCACGGCGGCGGCGCCGTCCGGTTCGGCGGGGGCCTTGGTGCCGGCGTCCTGCCAGTGATGCAGTTCCGCGTGGCCGTCGGCGAATGAAATATTGGCGCCCCCATTGTGATAGGAAGCCGGCAAACGAATCCATTCGCGGGCATAAGCTTTGTTGAGGAAATATCCATCGAAAATCGTGTCCGGATGTTCCTCCGTAAAGACAAAAATCTGCGCGGCCACCGGCACGGATGACACTTTGAAGAACTGGATGTAGTCCGGATTGTTAGTGTTGACGCCGCTCTGCGTGAGTTCTCCGGCGTCCCCGACGGACGCGTTCATCGAATAACTGCGCGCGCGGTTTGGCCAGCCGGCGCTGCGCTGGATCCCACTCAGCGCGGTATCGGACGGGCAGTGATAGACGGCGGAAGATTGGGCCACGTACGGGCCAAGGGCGGCGCCGGTCAGAAGCGCCGTGTTCGTATTATCGGCATCAGTCTCCCAATCGAGAAGATCGCTGACCCAATTGACGTTCGTGTGAACGGCCGCGCCGGCCAGGTTGCAGGGAAAGAAACCCCTGCTGTCATCGCAATACATCAGGCAGCCCAGTATGAGCTGCCGGGCATTGTTCTGACAGAAGGCGCCTTGCGCCTGCGATTTCGTCCGGGCCAGTGAGGGCAAAAGCAGGCTCGACAAAATTCCGATCATGGCCACGACCACCAGCAGTTCAACAAGAGTGAACGCGCTCTGCTGCCAGGGCCTGCCGGACGACGACGACTCTCCAACGGGGTTTGGCCGGTTCATACCGCAACAGATTTTAAAGCTTTTTTATCATGAAATCATCACAAGAATGAATTATACCGAAAAGTAGTAAAAGTCAATGCTTCTGTTTCCATGCCAAACGCCATTGGTCCGTTCGCCGCCGCAAAGCGTCATCCTGCCAGGGCGCGGTCGATCAACTGCTTTTCCTTCGCTGCGAAGGGCAGGGCCAGCGCGTGTTGCCGCGCGGCGGGGGTCATCTTCTTCCACGTCTTTTGGATGGCGTTGATCATTTTGTCTTCATCCGTCCTGGCGGCCAGGCCGGCCAGTTGAAATTCCAGGAAAACCAGGCAAAGCGCGTCTTCCAAAACCCGGCTTTCAGGGTCGCTTGGAAAATTCTTCTTCAGGTTCAAATCCTGGACCTTTTTGATGACGTCTTCGGCGCAGCCAGCCTGAGCCAAAATCCCGCCCGCTTTCCGCGCGTGGAAATTTTTGAGGTCGCCGCGCCAGCGCAAATAACCCGCCTTGGTCATCGGGTAAGAGTCGCGGGGAATCATCCAGCGGCATATATGCTGGCAACGGGCGGCCAGGCGCAGGGTCTCGGAAGCATCCGGCGCAAGCTTGAGGAGCCAGCCGGTGAGGCGTTGCGCATAGAGGAGTTCGCGCGGTTGCGCCGTTCCGTTGCATAGCTCCAGGTTGGGGTCGCGCGCATTCTCGGCGTCGATCCCCTCGATGGCCCGCTGAAATGAAAGGTTCAAGATTTCACCGGCACGGGGATGTGCGTCAAGTATTGCGACGTGAGCACGGCGGTGGCGAAACAGAGCGCGGCGCAGATGAGATAAGGAAGGGAAGCGTGGGCCACAAAGAGAGTGGCGGCAAAGATCGGCCCGGCAATGCGCGCCAGGCTGCCCATGCCCTGCGTCACGCCCATGACCGCCCCCTGCTCGGTGGAAAGCGTCAACATGGAGATCATGCCGAAGACGGGCGGGCGGGTCAGGCTGGAACCAATCGTAAAAATGCCCAGGCCAACCAGCAGCGCGGCCCACGTCGTCAAAAAAGGCAGGAGGCCAATGCCGATGGCGGCCACCACCAGGCTGGAGGCGATCATCTTGGGTTCGCCCAGCTTTTTGACCAGCCGGCCTATCCCGCCCGGACTTTGCACCAGGAAGCCCATGATTCCGCAGTAGGCAATCAGCCACGACACCGTCACCAGGCTGCTTTTGGTGTCAATCTTAAAATTCCTGATGACCAGCAGGCCGATGGTCACTTCGAAACAGGTGAAGCAGAAGGTGGCCAAAAAATAGATGCCGATGAGCAAATTGAGGCGCGGGGCGCGCAGGGTGTGCAGCCATTGCTCGACGTGGGGCCGCTGGAGGACGGCGTGTTCGGCGGGCTTCCAACTTTCCCCCAGCCAGATGAAGGCCGAGATAAAATTAAGCGCGCAGAGGAGGGCGGCGGTCCAGCCGGGCGCGGTCATGCCAAACCATTTGCTGCTGACCGCGCCGAAGACCGGGCCGAAGGCAAAGCCGAGGCCGAAGGCCATGCCGATCAATCCCATTTTGGCGGAGCGATTTTCGGGCGGGGTGATGTCGGCGATATAGGCCTGGGCCACGGTGATGTTCGCCCCGCAAATGCCCGCGAACAAGCGCGAGACAAACATCAGGGCCAGCGCCGCCGTGGCATTGGACAGGCCGGAGCCGATGGCGAAAATGACATAGGAAAGACACGCGCAACAGGTGCTGGCCAGCAGCACCGGCCGCCGCCCGATCCGGTCGGAAAGCCGGCCCCAAACGGGCGCGAAGATGAATTGCATCAAGGAATAGGCGCTGATGATCGCGCCGATGACGAAGCCGCTGGCGTGGAAGTTTTCGCTGTAAATGGGAATCAGCGGCAGGATCAGGCCAAACCCAATCAGGTCGATTGCGACTGTCAAAAAGATGATGGAAACGGATCGTTTCTTCATTACATTGCGGGCGCGCGCAATCGGGCATTATGCCACAGGTCCTACTTCTGCACAATCTCCATATCTTCCCCCACCGCTCTTTGCAAGCGGGCGCGGGCCACGGAATAATCGTGCAAGGCCTGCGCCCGGGTGGTGCGCGCCTGGGTCAACGCGGTTTGGGCGTCGAGCACATCCAATTGGGTGCTGCTGCCCGCGGCCATGCGCGCTTCCGCCAGGCGCAACGCTTCCTCCGCTTCTTCCTGCACGGCTTTCTGCGACTCCAACACTTCGCGCGCCTCGATGAAATTGGACCAGGCCGTGCGCACTTCCAACTCAATTTCCCGCCGGGTCTCATCAACATCGAGCCTGGCCCGCTCGTAATGGGCCTGGGATTCCATGATTTTGCCGCGGGTCAATCCGAAGTCGAAAATGTTCCAACTGATTTGCGCCCCCGCCATCCAGCCGGACAAATCCTCGCCTTGATTATTTTCGTAGGGCAAACTTTGCCATTGATAGCCGCCAAAAATTTGCGCGCTGGGTTTGAAGCCGGCTTTGGCCCGGACCACGTCCTCCCGGCGCAGGCTCTCGGCTTTGCGCAACGCCGCCAATTCGGGCCTTTTTTCCACGGCGCGGGCCAGGGCGGCGGGCAAATCAATGTCGAGCGGGCTGGCTTGCAGGGTGTCGCTCAACTCCAGGGGAACGTCTTCCCAAATGGTTTTGGGCAGAGTGCAGCCGAGCAAATTGAGCAGGTTGTTTTTGCCGATGCGATAACTGTTCCTGGCTTGAATGAGGCGCGGGCTTTCATTGGCCAGTTCCACATGGGCGCGCAGGACATCGAACTGCGGCACCGTGCCGGCCTGAAAGCGCCGCCGCACGTCTTCCAATTCATGGGTCAGGAGTTTGACCGAGGCCTCGGTGACGGCAATCTGCTGTTGCGCCACCAGGACATCGTCATAGGCCACGCGCACGGAAAGCAGGGTGTCGGCCAGGAGGGTCTGATAATTGAGCAGGGCCTGTTGCCGCGTGAGTTTGGCGGAACGGAAGGCCGAGGTCATGCGGCCGCCTTCGTAGATGGATTGCTGGACACGGATGTCGCTGTTCCAATTCTGATTGGGGAATTGCACGATATTGTTGAACGGCGCGGGCAGCGGAAACTGCTCCACCAGCGAAGATTGCTCGGCGTTGTAAGCGCCCTGGGCCGACAGGGTGGGAAAGGCAATGGAGCGCAACTGCACGACCACCCCGTGGGCGGCTTCCAAGTCGGTTTTGCCCTTGAGAATGGCGCTGTTTTGGCGCAGGGCGATGTCCACCGCCTCGGCCCGCGAGACCGGATGCGGGAAAAGATGGGTGGGAGCCGTCTGGGGCGATTGCGCGCGGGCGGTGAAGCCGGCCGCGACAACCCCGAGGATGAGCGCCGCAACGGAAGCCCCTAATCCTAATCTTAATCTTAATCTTAATCTCCCCGTTCTTTCATGGTCGAAGCAGCGATTCATTCGGATTAAGATTAAGATTAAGATTAAGATTAGGATTACTGAAACGCGCCCGCATCTTGCTCCGCTCGCGCCACGCCGTCAGTCGAAGGCGTGGCCGGCGCAGCAGAGGACGTCGCGCACTTTGTGGCGCACCAGTTCCTTGACCCTTTCGCGGGCGGGGCCGAGATATTTGCGCGGGTCGAATTCCTTGGGATTTTCGGCCAGGGCTTTGCGGAGGGCCGCCGTCATGGCCAGTCGGAGGTCCGTGTCAATATTGACTTTGGTGCAGCCAACGCGGCGGGCGACTTCGATGTCCTCCTCTGGAACGCCGGCGGTGTCCTCGCCCAGTTTTCCGCCGTATTTGTTGATCTCCGCGACGAGGTCCTTGGGCACGCTGGAAGCGCCGTGCAAGACCAGGGGATAGTCGCCCAAGCCCGCCTCCATCAGGGCCTTCTTGATGGCGCGCAGGCGGTCCAAATCCAGGCGCTGTTCGCCCTTGAATTTATAGGCGCCGTGGGAATTGCCGATGGCGACGGCCAGGGAATCAACCCCCGTTTGTCTGACAAACAGGACGGCTTCTTCTGGATGGGTGTAAACGCCGCCCTTGCTGTAGCCGCCTCCTTGTTCGCCATCGTCATGTTGGGCGCCGACGAGCATGCCCAATTCCCCTTCGACGACGCAGTTGTGCTTGTGGGCGTATTCGACGACGCGGCGGCAAACCTCGGCATTTTTTTCGAACGGCTCATGGCTGCCGTCTATCATCACGCTGGTAAACCCATCGTCAATGCACTCCTTGCACAGCTCGAAAGAATCGCCGTGATCGAGATGGACGGCAATGGGGATGTTGGAGGTGCTGACGGCGGCTTCGAGGAGCTTTTTGAGATAGACGGGGCTGGCGTATTGGCGGGCGCCTTTGGAGATTTGGAGCATGACGGGCGCCTTTTCCGCCTCGCAAGCTTCAATGATGGCTTGCAGCAGCTCCATATTATTGACGTTAAAAGCGCCGAGGGCGTATTTGCCTTTGAGCGCCTTGGCGAACAGGTCTTTCGTATGTGTCAGTGGCATATTTTACCCGCCAACGCGCGCGGGCGTGTTGACCGGGGCAGGATATTAGAAGATTGGACCGGGAAAGGGGAAGGAAAAATTGCCGGGCGGCGGAAGAAAGGCTGAAGGCTAGAGCGTTTTAAATAAAACTGTAGCCACAAGAGGCAAACCAGTTCATGGCATCCCGGGGCGTGATACTCTGCAAAGCTGAAGCAATCGCCTGGAGCAGAGCGGGCTGCGTGCGGGCCTCGGCTGTACGCAGGTGGGATTTGACTTTGCTCCACATTTGCTCGATGGGATTGAGGTCTGGGGAATAGGCTGGAAGGAAGAGGATTTGGGCTCCAGCCTGCGCGATCAGCGAAAGGGTCGGCTCACTTTTATGCGGGGAGAGGTTATCCATGATGACCACATCTCCGGCGCGCAGCGTCGGGCACAAGACATGGCCGACATAGACCCGGAAAACCTCCGTATCGGTGGCCCCCTCGATGGTCATGCAGGCGGTGGCACCGTCCAGGCGGATGGCGCCGATCATGGTCGTGGTTTGCCAATGGCCCTGCGGACATTGGGCGTAGACACGCTGACCCCGCAGGGCGCGCCCGCGCAGGCGGGTCAGATTGGTTTTGGCACCCGATTCGTCCAGGAAAATCAGTTTGGCCGGGTCCAAACCGCCTTGCCGACGCCGCCAGGCGCGGCGCGCCCGCGCAATGTCCGGACGGTCTTGCTCGCTGGCATGGAGTGTCTTTTTTTATATGTCAGCCCCATCTTCGCCAGAACGTAGTGGATGGCGGGCAGAGAACAGTCCAGTTCCAAGCCGGCGCGCAGCTCTTTCAAGGTCAGGTCGGGCTTCTGATTCAATAGAGTCCGCATCTGGCGCTGATGGGCCGCCAGGATCATCGGCTTGCGCCCGGAGAAACGGTGGCGCGGACCGATCTCCCCGGTCCGTCGGCGTTGTTGCAAGAGCTTCTTGACCAGGCCCAGCGAAACCCGGTAACGATCGCCGACCTCCACGCGAGTCCCCTCTTCAAGGTCATAGGAAGCCAAAATCCGTTCGCGCAGGTCCAACGATAAAGTTCGCATGAACTGCCTATACCACAGGCCCAACGGAATGGCTACAGTTTTATTTAAAACGCTCTAAAGTCAATCGAATTAGGGAACAGAGGTCTCTGCTTGCCAAAACGCGGCATTTTGCGCATGCTTTCTTTCCATAAAAGGTACAATCTGCATTTATTAACTATGAAAAGCAAAATCGCCCCCATTATTGCCGGGATGTTCGCCTCCAGCTTCGTTTGGGCCGCCGATGCGGCGCCCACCAACCAGGTTTCCGATGCCATCGCAAAGCTCAAAGCCGCCACGAATTACAGTTGGACCGTCACGACGGTGACGCCCCCGGATGCGCCATTCACACCCCCGCCCGTCAAAGGCCAGACGGACAGCGCCGGGTTTGCCAGGTTCAGCACGGAATTTGGCGACAACACCACCGAGGTGATTTTGAAGGGTGACAAGGCGGCGTTCAAAGGGGATGAAGGCTGGCAGTTGGCGGTTGCAGGCGAGGGTTTTAGCCCGGACACGTTTGCGCTGAATTTGGCGCGTAACGGCGCACCCGGCAACGAGGCGGGAATCATTCTCAAGGGCGTAAAGGAGTTGAAGGCGCTCGACGGAGGCGCGCTGGGCGGTGATCTGAGCGCGGAAGCCGCGACGGACCTGTTGACCTTCGGCCCGCGCCGCTCCAGCGCCAAGGCGAATCCTGACTTTCCACCCCCGAAGGGCGCAAAGGGTTCGGCCAGGTTTTGGGTCAAGGACGGCGCGCTGGTCAAATATCAGACGCATCTGACGGGAACGGTCTCCTTCGACGGCAACGATACCGTGTTGGATTTCACGCGAACGACGGAGATTCAGGAGGTCGGCACGACGAAAATGGACATCCCTGGCGAGGCGAAGAAGAAGTTGGAAGCGCCGCCCACGGCAAAATAGCGGCGGACGGTTTCACGACCCTTTCAAAGGAAGGCCGAAGGCTACAGTCATGAAAACCACGCATCGGAGCAATTTCGAGATTCATCCGTAATCCCGGCATCAGCTCTTTAAATCCTCCATGGTTTCGATTTGCAGTTCGAACGCCCTCTTGACAATGGTGGCGCGGGCCACCGCGGTGGCCTGGGTTTCGCCGCGGAATGTTTTCATTTTGACTGCGAGCGCCGCCACAATGTCCCCATTGCGATCGCGCAAGGGCATCGTTATTTCCACCGTCCTGTCCGCCTTCAGATAATAAACCGAGCCGCGCTCGATCACATCCGCTTCTGTCCTCGTTCCCGCCGCGCCAACGTCATGCTCATTCATGGCGCCGATGACGACCGGCAGGCCCGAATCCTTGCCGGCATAGACTTTCAGGCCGAGCAGGCGCGGATATTTTTTGACGATATTGTTGACTACGGCCTGGGCATACGGCACACGCGGGGTGTATTGCACCCGCGCGTCCACAAAATAACATTTGGAATCGGCCTTGGTCCAAAAGCCGATTTTGCCGCGCGAAAAAGTGGTGTCATTGATGGCCAGGTCATTGGTGGGCGCTCCCGGCCGGCCGGCGGAATGGCCAGCCGGCCATCCAAATAGCAGCGCATCCGGCTGCCCGCGCATTCGATGCGCAATTCCCGCCAGACATCCCTGGCCATCGGCACTTTTACGCCAATGCCAAGCCCGGCGTAGCTCTGGCCGCCCACCACCCGGTACCACAGCAGATTGCCCTCCGCGCTGGCCCGGACCACGTAATAATTGCTTTGGTCCTGCGCCCGGAACACCACGCCGGCCGACGGCTCGACAATGCCCCCGGCCAGCTTGAAACGCGTGGTCAGCGTAAAATCGCTGAAGATTTCATTGGTGTAGAGCAGCACCGGAAAATGGTTCTCGTCCAGGTTGAAGGATTGAACGGACAGGACGGAGCGTTGGGCGGTGTTGCCCGGCGCGTTGGGTTCGAGGGGCGCGAGCATCGGCGGCACCTGTTCGTTGACGACCTTCCATTGCGCCGGTTCGCCCCGGCCCGTCACCAGGCTGAGAAATCCCGGCGGCGGCTGGTCCACGGCGTCCTGGCTGAAGTCAAACTCAATTTGCGCCGCGGAAACGCCTACGGCGAATCCGGCGATGATTATGACAAGGATGCGCATTAGCATGGACCCCCACCGTAACAAAACCCCGCGCATCAGCAAGCGCCTCTTGCGACAACTTTGATGCGCGGCGTATTTCATTATTTGTGCAGTCCATCCCAATCCTAATCCTAATCTTAATCTTACTCCTAATCTCTGGATTAAGATTGGGATTAAGAAAGATCAGGCGTGCTTCGCGCGCTCAATAGATCATGTCCGCCACCGTCCGGTTCGCCGGGATGAACGGGATGACGTGCTCGGTGTAAGGGCAGATGACATCCAGCACATACGGCTGGTCGGAATCCAGCATCTGTTGCATGGCGTCGCGCAGGTCTTTTTTATACATGACGCGCAGGGCCGGGACATTGAAGCTCCGGGCCATGGCCACGTAATCGGGATAAATTCCCCGCCGATGATCCGGGTCGCCGAGGTAGGTGTGGCCCCGGTTGCTCTGGTAAAATTTATCCTCCCATTGCATCACCATCCCCAGGTGCTGGTTGTTCAGGATGATGGCCTTGGCCGCGATCCTTTCGATGTGGGCCGTGGCCAGTTCCTGCACGTTCATGAGAAAGGAGCCGTCGCCGTCAATGTCCACCACCTGCCTGTTGGGAAAGGCCACTTTGACGCCGAGGGCCGCGGGATAGCCAAAGCCCATGGAGCCCAAACCGGCGCTGGTGATGAACTGGCGCGGGGCGGTGAATTTATAGTATTGACCTGCCCACATTTGGTGCTGGCCCACGCCGGTCGTGATCAGCGCCTCGCCCTTGGTCAGTTCGTAAAGCATCTCGATGGCCATCTGGGGCAGGATCACTTCGGATTCGCGCCCTTGCAGATGGTCGAGCATGTGTTCGGAACGATTGACCTCCTCCGTCACCCCGTAACGAAATGGCGCGCGCTGTTTCCATTCCTCGATTTGGGCGTGCCAGGCCGGGAATTTTTTCGGCATGGGCCGTTTGCGGATCATTTCGTTCAACCGGCCCAGGGCGTATTTGATGTCGCTTTCAACGGCCAAATGGACCTTGCGGTTTTTGTTGTGCTCCGATTGGTCGATATCGATATGCACAATGGTGCCTGTTTTGCAAAACTCATCCACTTTGCCCGTCACCCGGTCGTCGAAGCGCACGCCAAAAGCCAGGAGCAGATCGGCGCCGGGTTTGATTTTGACCAGCGGCTCGTCGGGACTTTTGCGGTGCTTGAATTCGCCGCTGACGGCCCAATTGGCGGTGGCGCAGCCGTGCATCCCCAGCCAGCGCATGGACAAGGGATGCGTTTCAGGAAACGCGCCGCAGCCCATGATGGTGGTGGCCACCGGGATGCCCGTGGCTTCGGCAAATTGCAGCAGTTCGGGGGCGGCGTTGGCGGTGATGATGCCGCCTCCGCAATAGAGCACAGGGCGCTCCGCCTTGGCAATCAAACCGATGATTTCATTGAGCGCCAGGTCATCGGCCTTTTTGTTGGGATCATATCCCCGCAAATGGGCCGCCGGCGGGCCAGACCGGCTGGGTTTTGCTGGTTTGCAGGTTCTTGGGAAAATCGATCACCACCGGCCCCGGCCGCCCGGTGGTGGCGATGTAAAGGGCCTCCTTGACGATGCGCGGAATGTCGTTCACGTCGGTGATCAAATAACTATGCTTGACGACGGGCAGGGTCATGCCGAAAAAGTCCGTTTCCTGGAAGGCGCCCTTGCCAATCATGGCTTGCGGCACCTGGCCGGTGATGGCGATCAGCGGCACGGAATCCATATAGGCATCCGCGATGGCCGTGACCAGGTTGGTCGCGCCCGGCCCGCTCGTGGCCATGCAAACCCCGGCCCGGCCCGTGGCGCGGGCGTAACCGCCGGCGGCGAAGCCCCCGCCTTGTTCGTGGCGCGGCAATATCGTGCGAATGGTCGAGCGCGTCAGGGCTTGGTGGATTTCCATGCTGGCCCCGCCGGGATAGGCGAAAATGCATTCCACCCCTTCCCGCTCCAAAGCCCTGACCAGGATGTCGCGGCCCATCATGGGCTGGCCGATTTCCGCCTTGGGCGGTGTTGCTTTCCGTCTTTCGAGTTTGACTGTTTTCATAATGTTATTTGACTGGCCGGAGTGGGAATAAAAAACCCACGACCGTTTCCAGCCGTGGGAGTTTTGTCAAAATTTGCCTTAAACGCGACAAGACCCAACGGCATGGCCGCCTACGACGACGACCCCGTTTACCACCAGGACTTGCGACGTTTCGATTAACATGGAGGCAAACATACTTGAAGCGGAAGCGAAGGTCAAGCGGTTTTTGGCATGGAAATGGGCATCCCCAATCCTTAGCGACTTCTACGGGAGCGCGACCGTCCCGGTCGCATCCGTCGGCGTCCCGCCGACGGAATCCCTCGTCCCAAACTGATTCACCTCTATGATGACTACATAAGCACATCGCTTATGATTCGGGCGGGCATGGTGCTCATCTCACTTTTCAGGCATCCGGCAAGGGCAAGTTTCATTGACACCCCGTTTCAACGGGGTGGTCGAGGGCGGGAGTTGGTGGAAAACCGTGTCCAACGGTATCCCAAAGCATGACCAACCGGGCCGTGCGCCGTCTGGCCCGCCGCCTCGAACCGGAGAACATCCAAGCCCTTTTCGGTACGATATTACCGTGTTTCCCCTTTTTCCGACCTATCATCCATATCTTGCAAAAACCCGCCATGACCAATGGCTGGCTGGCGCGGCTTTTCGTCATGGGTCATTTGGACATTGATTCGTCATTAGGATTTCGTCATTAGTCATTTATGTCGCGCAGCGCTCTTTGCCTCGTCCTGGCTCTTCTCCCCGCCTGTGTCGCCCCGCTTCGGCCCTTGGACCCCGCCAGACTGGGGAAAATCGATGCCGCCATTGACCAGGCCATCGCCGGGCACCGCCTGCCGGGGGCCGTCGTCTGGGTGGAACATGGCTCCGGCCATTATTGGAAAGCTTACGGCCATCGCGCCCTCGTCCCCGCCAGGGAAACCATGACGCGCGACACCATTTTCGATGTCGCTTCCGTGACCAAAGTTCTCGCCACCACGCCCGCGGTGATGATTCTGTGGGAGCGCGGCCAGATCAGACTGGATGAGCCGGTTCACTCCTATATTTCCGAATTCACCGGTGATGGCAAAGAGCGAATCACCGTGCGCCAGCTTCTGACTCACACTTCGGGCCTGCCCGAGGGAATCAGCACCCATCCCAAATGGCAGGGCGCGGAAAGCGCCATCCGCATGGCTTGCGCCGTGAAACTCAAGGCCCCTCCCGGCCGGGAATTTCTCTACAGCGACATCAATTTCCTCCTGCTCGGCGAAATCGTCGCCCGCGTTTCCCATACGCCCTTGAATGTATTTTGCGCCAAAGAAATCTACCGGCCTTTGAAGATGGTTGATACCGGCTATCTTCCCGACAGGGAAGAACTCCCGCGCATCGCGCCGACCGAGATGACCGACGGAGTGATGCTGCGCGGCAGGGTGCATGATCCGACGGCCCGTTTCATGGGCGGGGTGGCGGGCCACGCCGGCGTCTTCACCACCGCGCCCGATCTGGCCCGCTACGCCCGCATGATGCTCAATCTGGGCGAGCTGGACGGCGCGCGCGTTTTCAAACCGGAAACTGTCCAGATGATGACCCGCGTGCAGACCCCGCCCGGCATGAAGGAGCGCCGCGGTTTCGGCTGGGACATCGATTCCGGCTACAGCCGCGCGCGCGGCGGGCATTTTCCGCCTGGCTCCTACGGCCACACCGGGTTCACCGGCGTCGCCCTCTGGATTGATCCATTTTCCAGAACCTTTTTCATTCTTCTTTCCAACCGGGTCCATCCCGACGGCAGCGGCAATGTCCTCGAACTTTACCGCACCGTCGGCACACTCGCGGCCGAAGCGGTCACGGATTTCGATTTTGATCTTTTCACCATTGATGGTTGGGATTAACATGTTGCGCGGGGCGGGGGAATGACCCAAACTCGGATTTAATTGTGTCCGGCAAAGTCCATCCAACTGCGCAGGCCAATCGCCTCGCGGGCGAGAAGTCGCCTTACTTGCTGCAACACCAGCATAATCCGGTGGATTGGCATCCGTGGGGCGAGGAGGCGTTCCACCGGGCGCGCCAGGAAAACAAGCCCATTTTTTTGAGCATCGGCTATTCGACCTGCCATTGGTGCCATGTCATGGAGCGGGAATCGTTCGAGAACCCACAGACGGCCGATTTTCTCAACGCCCATTTTATCAGCATCAAGGTGGACCGGGAGGAGCGGCCGGACGTGGATAAAATTTACATGACAGCCGTGCAGGCCATGTCCGGCCAGGGAGGCTGGCCGCTGAATTGCTTTTTGACGCCGGATTTGAAGCCGTTTTATGGCGGGACGTATTTTCCGCCCGAGGACAAATACGGCCACGCGGGCTTCGGACAGGTGCTGCGGCAGATCGCCAAACTTTGGGAAACGCGCCGGGGCCAGGTGCTGGATACGGCCCGGGATTTCCACCGAAAGCTGGAAGGTTTCACGGCGCGCCAGCCCAATGATTTGTTTCTGTCGCCCGCGCTGCTGACCAACGCGGCCACGATCTTCAAACGGGAATATGACCCGGAAAACGGCGGCTTCGGCGGCGCGCCAAAATTCCCCCGGCCCAGCGAACCGTCTTTCCTGCTGCGTTACGCGCTGGAAGCCAGCGATCCCCTG
This sequence comes from uncultured Verrucomicrobiae bacterium, assembly GCA_963825315.1. Lineage (GTDB taxonomy): Bacteria > Verrucomicrobiota > Verrucomicrobiia > Limisphaerales > Palsa-1400 > DASRLE01. The sequence goes on from CAWGST010000001.1 coordinate 1,287,052, forward strand.
GCCGTAAAGATGGTCCTGCACACCTGCGACCGCATGGCGGCGGGCGGCATCCACGACCAGATCGGCGGCGGTTTTTCCCGCTACTCGGTCGATGCCAGATGGCTGGTGCCGCATTTCGAGAAAATGCTTTATGACAACGCGCAGTTGGTGACTCTTTATCTTGACGCCAGCCTGGCGGGCGGGCGCGCGGATCACGCGGAAGCGGCCCGGGACATCATCCGCTACGTCTTGCGCGACATGACCGATCCGGAAGGCGGGTTTTATTCGGCGGAAGACGCGGACAGCGAAGGCAGGGAGGGAAAGTTTTACTGTTGGACGAAGGAGGAGCTTTCCGGGTTGTTGACAACCGGGGAATTCAACGTGGCGGCGCGGTATTTCGGCCTGAGCACGCAGGGCAACTTTGTGGACCAGAGCGATCCCGATCCGCTGCCGGGGCAAAATGTCCTGAGCGTGGCCGATCCGCAATTGTCGCAGGGCGAACGGGCCACGCTGGCGTCGGCGAAGAAGAAAATCCTCAAAGCGCGCAACAAGCGGGTCCGCCCCCGCCTGGATGACAAAGTGCTGGCGTCGTGGAACGGCATGATGCTGGGAGCGCTGGCCCGGGCTTACGCCGCCCTGGGCGATGAAACGTACCGCGCCGCCGCGGAGAAGAACCTGGCTTTTTTGCAGAACAAACTGTGGGACGCCCCGGGCAAAACGCTCCATCACCGCTGGCGGCAGGGCGTCCGCGATTCCGTCCAATTATTGACTGCGTACGCCAACCTGCTCTCGGGAACCCTCGATCTATATGAAGCGACGCTGGAGCCGGGGCGCCTGGAGTTCGCGGTGGCGCTGGCGGAAACGATGCTGGCCAAATTCCACGATGCCAAGGAGGGCGGTTTTTATGACAGCGCGGCCGAAACGAAGGATTTGATCCTGCGCGTCAAGGAAGATTACGACGGGGCGGAGCCGTCGGGCAACTCGACGGCGGTTCTGGCGCTGCTGCGGCTGGGAGCGATAACGGACCGGAAAGAATTCAAGGAGGCGGCGGAGAAAACGCTGCGGCTTTTGGCGGGGCGCCTGCAGGAGTTGCCCCAGGCCGTTCCGCACTTGTTGATGGGGCTGGACTTTTTTTTGCACGAACCGATACGCGTGGTGGTGGCGGGCGACCCGCGCCAGCCGGAGACGGTGGCACTGCTCCATGCCATCCACGGGGTCTATCAGCCGAACAAAGTGGTGTTGGGCAACAGCGGGGCGGTGGAGGACTTCGCCAAGAGATTGCCGGCGGAGGATGCGCCGATGGTTTATCTCTGCACCGGCGCCGCCTGCCAGCCGCCGACCAGGGACGCCGAAACCATCAAGCGCGGATTGGGGAAAACGGAGTAGATAAACTCGCCCTTGGCCCCGTTCATGCTTATGTCGGGGTATGACACGGCAATGCGGCCATAGGAAGCAAGAATGTCAGAAACAGGACACTGCATGCCTCAATCTTGGAGGTCTGAATGAATGAATCACATATCATGGGCTGCATCGCCAGCGGGCTGCAATTTATCGTGGCCATCTACGCCCTGCGGCTGAATCGGCGCTATGGCACGGCCCGCGTGGGCTGGTCGCTATTCTGCGCCTTCTCCCTTCTGGCGCTGCTCCAGTTGATTCAATCCACGGCGTGGTTCGATGCCAGTGGGAACTCCGCGCTTAAGGTCAGCGTGACCTACGTGCTCATTTCATTTCTGTTGCTGATCGGCATGCTCCACTTGGAAACCATGCTGAAAGAACGATCGCGCATGGAGCGCGTCGAAAAACAGTTGCGGGCCGAATTGGAATTGGAAGTCAAATCGAAAACGGCGCATTTGACCAGAGCCATCGAGGAGTTGATGAATGAGATGGAAGAAACCAAGCGCATGGGCGCCATTATCGAGACCTCCTTCTGGACGAAGGTCAGCAAGACGGCGGAGAGCCTTGCGCCGGGCGGGAATCCAGCGGCGACAACGGTGGTCGATCATTCGGACCCGGAAGCCATCGGCAAATTGATGGCCATGCGCTCTCCTGCCGGGGGCGATGGCGAAAAGGAACAGATTGCGGACGGCATCCTGGGCGGGGAATTGCTCGCGCATTTCTAATGTCAAAATGACCAATGACCGAAGGCACGCCGGCCATCTTATTCGTCATTGGGACTTCGTCATTCCTTCGTCATTAGTGCTTCGCCATTCATCATTCCCTGGTCATTCGCGCTTGGACAATTGTCATTCTTCCACTATCATTGCCCTGCTGCCATGACGGAGAGCCATTCAATTTCCCTGCCGGTCAGATGCGAACCCGCCGGCCGCCACATCACGGCGGCGGAGGCGGCGGAAGCCGTGGCCCGGGCCTGCCCGCCTGATGCTTACCGGCGCAAGCGGGTGTTGCTCATTGTGCCGGACGGAACGCGCACCGCGCCCATCGGCCTGATTTTCAGAGCGCTCTTCGCGCAAATCGGCGCCGTGACAGATCAACTGGACGTCATGATCGCGCTGGGCACGCATCAACCCATGAGCGAAGCGGCCATTTGCCGGCGCCTTGAAATCTCGTTGCAGGAACGCCGGGGGCCGTATGGCAGGGTTGTTTTCCATAATCACGCGTGGGATAAACCGGCCGCTTTGCAGGAAATCGGCGTGATCGGCGCGGAGGAAATCCGCCAGTTGACGGGCGGATTGTTCGCCATGGATGTGCCGGTGGAAATCAACCGGCTGGTCTTCCAGTACGATGAGTTGATAATCATCGGGCCGGTTTTTCCGCATGAAGTGGTGGGCTGCTCGGGCGGGAACAAGTACCTGTTTCCGGGAGTGGCCGGGCCGCGCATTTTGAATTTCTTCCATTGGCTGGGCGCGGTGGTGACCAATCCCATGATCATCGGCAACAAATGGACGCCCGTGCGCCGGGTGGTGGATCGGGCCGGCGCGATGGTCAAGGTTCCCAAGCTGTGCTTTTGCCTGGTGACCGACGGACCCCGCCTGGCCGGACTTTACGCCGGAACACCCGAAGCGGCGTGGGACGCCGCGAGCGATCTGAGCCGCCAGCTCCACATCACCCGCAAAGACCATCCGTTCAAGACGATTCTCTCCTGCTGCCCGCCGATGTATGAGGACGTATGGACCGGCGGCAAGTGCATGTACAAATTGGAACCGGTCCTGGCCGATGGCGGCGAATTGATCATTTACGCGCCGCACATCCGCGAGGTCAGCGTCACGCATGGCCGGATCCTTTTGGAAGTGGGCTACCATTGCCGGGACTATTTTCTCAAGCAATGGGACCGCTTCCGCCAATATCCGTGGGGCGTGCTGGCGCACAGCACTCATGTGTACGGCCTCGGCACATTCGAGAACGGCCTCGAAACCCCGCGTGCCCGCGTGGTCCTGGCGACTTCCATTCCCGAGGACATCTGCCGGAAAATCAACCTCGGATACCGCGATCCAAAGACCGTTCGCCCCGAAGATTTTGCCGGGCGAGAAGACGAAGGGATATTGCTCGTGCCCAAAGCCGGTGAAACGCTTTTTCAACTTAAAGACCCTCCCGCCTGGGCGGGCGGCGCGGCGCCGCGATGAACCTAAAAACGGCAATTGAGGGAAGGCAAACCACGGATGGACACAGATGAACACGGATAGAAATGCCATTGGAGAGCATCCCCTTTTTGGCGAAAGCGTCTATCCTTGCAAGATCTTCCGAATCCGTGTCTATCTGTGTTTATCCGTGGTTAAACTGCTTTTTCCAAGATGAAGAAAAACCCGGCCCTTCCCTTCGTTTTCATCAACGTCGCCATGACGGCCGATGGCAAGATCGCCCCAGCCAATCGCCATTTTGAACCGTTCGGCGGCCCCCGTGACCAGCAACATCTGCTGGAACTGCGGGCCACGGCGGACGCCGTCATGTCCGGCGCGCGCACGATTGATTTGAATCGTGTCAGGCTTGGCCCCGGCCCCGTCCGCTATCGGCGGCAGCGGCTCCGGCGCGGTTTGGCGGAGTACAATCTGCGCGTCATTGTCAGCGGCGCGGGAACCATTGATCCGCAGGCGGAGATTTTCAAACATCGCTTCTCGCCGATCATTATTCTGACCACGGGCCGGATTGCCAAATCCAGGCTGGCGCGCCTTCGCGCGCTGGCGGACGACGTCAAAATCTGCGGGGCTAAGGAACTCGATTTATCCGAAGCGCTTCGTTGGTTGCGCAAGAAATGGAAAGTCAGGCGCTTGCTTTGCGAAGGCGGCGGCGAATTGAACAGCGCGCTCTTCCAAGCCGGCCTGGCAGACGAAGTCCACATCACCTTGTGTCCAATCCTTCTGGGCGGACGCACCGCGCCCACCCTGGCCGACGGCGCAGGCGTGGCAAAACTGGCCGACGCAGCCCGCTTCCGATTGGCGTCCATGACGCGCAGCGGCTCCGCGCTGTTTCTGGTTTATCGCCGTAGCGGCTTAAAGTGAAACAACAGACACTCTAACGCACCGCGATGGACGTTGACATGGCTGATCCTTTCGTTTTGACCAACGCAACCAAACCCTACAGCAAGAACACTCGAGTCATTGCGGCGTATTCGCTGGTATCCATCCTCGCTTCGTTCAAGTATTGTGTTGCATCTAATGCTTCCTGACTTTGCGGCACCAGGGTGATGACAGATCGAATCAGCCGAAGTGTTCTGATCTTTTCTCGTCGCCGTTCGATTAAATCAGGTCGATCATTTAGCTTCAAAATCTCAATTGTCGTGCGGCCACGAAGGTTGTCTTCGCATGCGAACGCGTACTCTTTCTCGAAATGATATAAATTCCGCGGGGTTGTCCGTTGATGGATCAATCAACAACGCTTCCTCACGGACCAGGGCATCCAAGTGGGACAACGCTCTCTGCGCATCATCTCGGAGTGGAAATTGATTTCTCTTGTAAGTTTGATTGCATGCTGGACACGAAAAGAGAAGATTCTCCCAATTGTATGCCAGCCAATAATAGCCGGGCCGAATAAAAGGAGTGCCGGGGCTTTGCTGAGACGCTGCCTTGGGACGATAATGGTCTATGGTCCCTGGCGACGTATGCCTGACGTGCGATTCGCAATAACAACACTTTCCGTGGTGCATTGTCACCAGCGCCTGCTTCACGTCCTCATGTCCATAAATTTTTGAGTCAAACTGGAATTCACTCGTCCCGGCGGTGTATGCTTCGCAATGCTCTCGAGATCTCGAAATTCCTTCGCCAGTCAAAATTGCAGGGGCTGCAGGCCGGAATACCCGTATCATGATGTCTGACCGTGGAGCTTTTTGGCTGCGCGCTCGATGATGTCCGCTGCCCTTGCCGCTTCTGTTGTTTCACCAAAACGAAGAGGACCAATTTGTTCCTCAAGGTTTTGCAGCGCATTCTTGTCTTCCGGCGAAAGCCGTGGTTTTGTCAAAATGGATTTTCGTTGCCTCAATAATTCCTCGGTTTTGGGATCACGAGTTCCTAGTATTACTCTGTTAAGTTATATTGACACATTTTGAGGGGGTGCTACAGTGTTGGTCATGAAGTGGAATTCCGCACACTGGCGGCGCAAGGTCGCCGCGTTTCAAAAATTCATCGAGCCACTGGTGGCCGACATCGGACGGAGCGAGCGGCGGGAGAGCGCAGCGCTCTACGTGCAGGGCCTTTTAATGCCCGGACAACGCAAATCCATCGAACCCATCGCGCAGCGGCTGCAGGTGGACAGTCAGAAGCTGCAGCAATTCGTGAGCGACAGTCCCTGGCAGGAGAGCCACGTCTGGCGGGCGATTCGGCGTGAGGTCATTCCGGCGATGGAGCCGTTGCAGGCGTGGGTCGTGGACGAAACCGGCTGGCTCAAACAAGGCAACCATTCGGTGGGAGTCAGTCACCAATATTGTGGGGCGGTGGGCAAACAGGCGCAGTGCCAAGTAGCCGTCGAGTTGGTGGTCACGGATGGGGACATTGCGGCCCCGGTGGGAGGAAGGCTCTATCTGCCGGAAATCTGGACCAGGGACCGATCCCGGCGGCGGGAGGCCGGAGTGCCCGAGCAGGTGAACTTTCAGACCAAGCCCGACATTGCTGGAGACTTGATCGAGGAGGCGCTGGCGGACGGTTTGACGGCGGCCCCGGTTTTGGGCGATTCCGCTTACGGAAGAACCCCCGAGTGGCGGCGGCGCCTGCGCGGGTTGGGACTGGAATACTTCCTTCACGGCGAAGAACACTGGCTGGCTTGGGCGCAACGCCCCAAGCTGGCCCACGGCTACAAACTTTGGAGGGTCACCAAGACGGCCCCCAAAGCGCAGTCGTTGCGGCGTTTGGCTGAAGGCTTCAAAGCCCGGGAATGGCAGGCGGCGACTTGGGAGGCGGCCGACGGCGAAAAGCGCGCGACACGCCTGGCGTGGAGGCAGATTTATCTCAACACCGATTTGGACGAGAAGAGCGGAGAGTGGCCATCCTGCTGGCTGGTGGTGGATTGGCCCGAAGGCCAGCCCGATCCGTATCATGTTTATGCTGCCTGGCTCAAGCAACCGCCGACCAAGGGGCGGAGCCTGCGCTTGAGCCGCGGCCGCTGGCCCATCGAACAGTATTTTCAACGGGGCAAAGACGACTTGGGCTTGGACCACTATGAGGGACGCAGTTGGCGCGGATTCCACCACCATCTGGTCATGGCCGCCGTCGCCTATTTGTTTGTGGCGATGGATTATCTACGCGCCAAAAAAAACTTCTGGCCTCACGTGGGAACAGGCGTTGCGGGCGATGCAGCCATTGATCGTGCGCTCGCGCGGCTTGTGTCCCTGCTGCCTGACTGAATTTGAAGATTTTTCGCCTATTTCTACTTAACAGAGTAATACTAGGTTCTCAAACAAATCGCTCGCTACAATCTGATCAAGCCGCCAGCCTCTTACTGACTCGGTGCGATTATCGATAACTACGTGGTCTTTCTCTCGGCGCAAGAGAACAATTTTTGCCTCCGTCGCGGCTTGGACAATTAGGGGACTATGCGCCGTAACCACGAATTGTGTATTTCGAAAAATCGCGGTGAGAATTTGCACCAGATCTCTCTGCCACCTCGGATGAAGGAATGCGTCTATTTGATCAATAAGAACGACAGCCGGCTCGGCCAATGGGTCGGGGCTGTTGGGGTAGCGGTCAAACATCCGGCTTGCGAGGTCAACCATCCAAGCAACAACCGACCGATACCCTGAACTGAGCGCTCGCATCATGACCCATCCATAAGGTGTGAGCGCTTCCACAAACGGTGTCTGGGTCCCGCTCGGTTGAATTCTCAATTCATCAACATCCGGCAACAGCCTTACAAGTATGTCTTTGATACGCCCCACCCTTTGCACTGCGTTTTGGTCTTTGCTCTTCTCAGCAGCATAGTCAGCTTGCAGCAACCATTCTTCCGCGTTGAGAAGTGAACAGTTTTCATCGAAAAGAGTGGCCCGTGGGTCACTATCCCTGGCTTCCGAAAGAGCCGCAAGCCCAATACGCCGCGCTGCTCCATATCCATAAACAAGAAAATTCTCGGTAACTGTAGGATAGCCTCTTGCTGATCCAGAACCTTGGGCGTTAAGCCGAACTGACACCTCGTCCTCACGAAAGCTGGCGTCTTTAGCGTCCAGCTTTGCACCATATACCAACCGAGCAGAAATATTTAACTCGCCTGAGCCAACCCTTATAAAAGTTCGATACTCTTCTTTATGAGGCCACGATAGAAAAATTTCCGGTACGGGAGGCTTCTGTTTGTGTTCTTCATGCGATCCAGGTCGGCCTGGGACTTCGCGTGGAACCATAGCCGCCAGACTTTGAAGCAAAGTTGTTTTTCCAGACCCGTTGTCCCCCAACAAAATCGTCCATTGAATCGGGCGTCCTCGTCCGTCTGATAGGTCAAGGGTCTGCGGCGAACCGAATGAACGAACATTTTCCAGAGTCAGGCTGAGAAAATAACATGGCGTCTCCGCCTGCGGCTCCACCGCAAGCAAATCCGGCTGTTCTTTGACAATTTCCTCAGACATTAAAAAAAAAGCTCATGCAAAAATTTGCCGCCAATACGACTTCCATTCAAGAACCAATCATCAAAATTCGTGCAAGGCGTCGGTTCTCGCGTGCTTTCCCCTGGCTCCGCGCAGGTTCGAGACGAGCGTCCAACTACCCATTGCCAGGTGTTGGGCGACGCTTTTCAGGCCCATTGTCCTTTTTTGTCGCAACCAGCGTGCCAACGTCGCTTTACGTTTAGCCCACCCCGCCCGCTCTGTCCACCAACAAATGCGGAAAGAAGACGAAACACGGGCGCTGTGACCCCTTGATCCCCCTGAATCCGGTGCGGGCATATTTGTAAAAAAACATTTCAATCCGCGAAATGATCTGTCTCATGCCGTGAAATGATCTGTCTCATGCCGTGAAATGATTTGGTTCATGCCGTGAAATGATTTGGTTCATGCCGTGAAATGATTTATGGCACGCTGGAACAGGGCCACAAGTTGGTCGCGTCCTGAACGGGGTCCGAGCATGTCCACATTTCGTCACCCGCGCCCCGCCCGCTCTGTCCACCAACAAATACGGCAATGATTTTACCACATGGCACAAAGACATCCGCCGTCGCCAGGGCTTTGGCGGACAGGGAGGGCCAATATGCGCATTTTTATCCGTGTTCATCTGTGTCCATCCGTGGTTAATTATTTTTCCATTTTTTCGTGCATTTCGCATATTTCGTGGTTATAAATCCCGTCCAAGTCCTTCCCCTCCAAGCTGTTGCGTTACGGAAGCGCCGATTACAAAAATAGTTTAAAATAAATGTGTACAAAATCACAACTATGTGCTATCATAGTCTGGAAATGATTGGCCAAATGAGGCCATGCCGAAAAACTGAAACATTGAAACCACCGCCACAACCCACTCCAAATTATGAACGCCCGTAATGGCAAAATCGCCCGCCTGCCCCGCTCTGTCCGCCACGAATTGAATGAACGCCTGGAACGCTCCGAGCAAAGTCCCCAACTCCTCGACTGGCTCAACGCCCTGCCCGAAGCGCGGAAAATCGTCCAAAACGACTTCGCCGGCGTCCCCATCAGCAAACAGAACCTGAGCGAATGGCGCCAGGGCGGTTTCGAGGAATGGCTGGCCCGGCGCAATTTGTGCGAAGACGCCCGGGATTTAACAGAGTTGGCGGAGGACATGGACGACGAGGCTTCGCAAATGGTGCTGGCCGACGATGTGGCCCAGGTGCTGGCCGCCCGTTTTGGCAGTTTGATTGCCAACTGGAACGGCGAAGTGGACGAAAAGTTCGAGGCCAAGTCGCGGGTGCTCAACAGGCTGTGCCGCAGTGTGGTGCAGTTGCAGCGGGGCATGCACCGGTCCAAACGGGAGGGTTTTGAATTAACCTGCAAGTGGGAGGAAAAGGAGAAAGCCGACGAGGAAGTGTTAAAGAAAAAAATGGTGAAACCTTGCTTTGACATGCTGAGATTGCCTGTGATGGCCAAAATGTTTGGGGGCGGCACGGCGGGCCGGAAGATCGCCCAATACATCCTGGCGGTTCAGAGAGGAAATCTGGATGCCGACTTTGATCTCTTGCCCACCGACAAGTACGAAATTGAGGAAGCGGCTGAAAAGAAAGCAAAATCAGTCAAACCGACCCAAAAGCGGCGGACAGTTCAACCGGCCAGGAAAACCAAGCCGGACACCGTGGTTAAACCGTTGGAGGAGAATGAGATGGATAGTGGAAAGGAGGAGGATTCCAGCCAGGAACAGTCAAACTCAGTCAAAGTGGGTCAAAGTGATTTGGCACCCGCCGTTGCTGAAGCTGTTGCGGGCAAGCCGGGATTAGGGAACGATGTGTCGAAGGCAACCCCGGAAGATGGTTCGACTCCCTTACGTCCCTTACGTCCCATAGGTCCCATTTCCAAAAAAGACGCTTCCGAGGCCCGGGAACTGCAACAAGTGCCGGACCTGGCCGAAAAAGGCGATGCTTATGTGGAAAATTAAGTTGAGTTCAAGCGGATGGTCTTTCAGTCAACTTGCCCGCCATAGCTTCAGCGACGGCGGGTCCGTGTCCATCCGTGTTCATCCGTGGTTAAAGCCTGCCCCTGCGGTCGGCAAAGGAATCATCGGCAAAAATCTGGCGCGGGCTGGTTTGCAAATGCGCCGCAATTTCCGCCAGAAACACCGCGCCGAATTCCCGCAGCTTCTTTTCGCCCACCCCGCTGATGCGCGTGAATTGCCCGTCGGTCGCCGGGTAATAACGGGCCATTTGCCGCAAGGCCACGTCGGAAAAAACGATGTAGGCCGGCACATTTCGTTCGTCGGCCAGCTTCTTGCGCAGTTGCCGCAGACGCTCGAACAATTCCTCATCGCAGGCGATTTCACCCGCGCGCGGCATTTTTTCCGGCGCGGAGGGCGCGGCCATCGGTTTGGTCAGGGTGATTTGTGTGCGCGCGCGCAAGGCCGCCAGCCCCGTTTCGGTGATCTCCAGTACGCTGAACTTGTCCGGCGTTTGCCGCAAATAGCCCAGCCGCACCAATTCCCGCCCGATGGCCTGCCAGTGCGGGCGGCTGTGTTCCCGGCCGATGCCATAAGTCGAAAGCTGCTCGTGCCGCCAGCGCCGGATTTTGTCCGAGTCGGAGCCTGTCAACACTTCGACAACATGATTCAAGCCGAGGCCAAAGCCGCTCTTCTGCCAGATGCGATAGACGCAGGAGAGAAATTTTTGCGCGGCGACCGTGCCGTCGAAAGTGTCGCGCGGCTTGAGGCAATTGTCGCAGCCGCCGCAGTTGGCCGCCTGGAACGTCTCTCCGAAATAGCGCAGCAATTCGGCGCGCCTGCACCCGGCGGAATCGGCGTAATGCACGATTTGCTGCAATTGTTCGCGGGCAATGCGCTGTTCGGCCGGCGATTTTTCCTTGATGAAGAACTGCTGCTTGACCACGTCGCCGGCGCTGAAGAGCAGGAGGCATTCGGCCGGCAAACCGTCCCGGCCCGCCCGCCCGGTTTCCTGGTAGTACCCTTCAATGTTTTTGGGCAGGTCGTAATGGACGACAAAGCGGACGTTGGGTTTGTTGATGCCCAGGCCGAAGGCGATCGTCGCGCAAATCACCCGGACTTCGTCGCGCAAAAAAAGTTCCTGGTTCCCGCTTCGCTCGCCTGCCGTCAGTCCGGCGTGGTAGGGCCGGGCGGAAATGCCGTGCTGGTTCAATTGCGCTGCCACCTTCTCGGCGCTCTTGCGGCTTTGGCAGTAAATGATCCCGCTGTCGCGCGGATGGGAACGCAGGAAAGCCAGCGCCTGGGCGGAAGGCTTGGCTTTGGCGATCACGCGGTAGGTCAGGTTCGGCCGGTTGAAACTGGCCACGAAACACTGCGGCTCGCGCAGTTGCAAAAGCTTGACGATGTCCTCCCGCACGCGCGTCGTCGCGGTGGCGGTCAAGGCCATCATCGGCGTGTTGGGAAATGTTACGCGCAACTGCGCCAATTGCCTGTATTCGGGACGGAAATCGTGGCCCCATTCAGAAATACAGTGAGCTTCATCAACCGCGATCAAGTTCACGTTCCACTTTTGCAAATCCTCCAAAACCCCGGAGAGCATCAAGCGCTCGGGCGCGGCGTAGAGCAGGCGATATTCGTGCTGATGCAATCCGCGCAGCCGTTTGCGCGATTCGACGGCGCCCAGGGAAGAATTGAGAAATGTGGCCGCTATCCCGCCCGCCTGCAACGCATCCACCTGATCCTTCATCAGCGCAATGAGCGGCGAAACGACCACGGTCAAGCCCGGCCGAATCAGCGCCGGCAATTGGAAACAAAGCGATTTGCCGCCGCCGGTGGGCAGGAGCGCGAAAACATCGCGCCCCTCCAGGGTGGCGCGGATGATTTCGCGCTGAAGCGGACGAAACGAAGGAAACCCAAAGTAGCGTTTCAGCAACCCAAGCCACGAATTTTCGTCGGGATTCATCCGCCGCTGAGTAAAGCGAAATCCATAAAACAAGGCGAGTTTTGATTTTTACCATCAACAGGCATGCACAACCAATGGTGGCCAGAGCTTCTCCCCGCCCACCCGCTGCCCATGGCGACTGCAACCATTTGTCGCAGAGGAACTTGCAAAATCTTCGGACGCGGCCCACCTGTCGAAGCGGCGGTTTTCGTTGGCAATCTGTTAAGTGGGCGGAGATACCTGCCGATGCTAAAACATAAACGGTAAAGCAAAGACACAGCCGAGCAAAAGTCTTTGGAAGCATGGAAGCAACAACGGCGGAGAGTCCGCAGGAGAAACGAACGATGAATATGACTAAAGAAGTTGAGGAAGTCCCGCGGCTCACGGAAGAGCGCTTGCCCAAAACCGGCAAAACCTGCGCCGAAACCATCATGGTTGTGGAAGACGAACCGGATTTGCTGGAGTTGGTTGTGCAAGTCCTTGAGGGGCGCGGTTACACCGTCCTGGGCGCAAGCTCTGGAAAGCAGGCCCTGGAACAATGGTCCCAACGAGATCATGACATCGACCTGTTGCTGACCGACATGACCATGCCCGACGGCATGACTGGGTGCGAATTGGCCGAGCGGCTCAGGACCGATGCCCCGAACCTGCGAGTCATCTACACCAGCGGGCACACTGCCGGGGTGCCGGGGACCCAACTGGCCCATGTGGAAGAGCGGCAATTTCTGGCCAAGCCCTATCGGCCCTCCAAACTCCTGGAAATCGTCCGCAACTGTCTGGACGGCCCCCTTTAGCTTTCAGCCTTTGGTCATGTCAGGCGGAGCGCGCGGCGGCGATGAAATCCCGCATTTTCCCCGGGTCCTTTTTTCCGGGCGATTGTTCCACGCCGCTGGAAACATCCACGCCAAACGGCCGCACCATCCGCACCGCATCCGCCACGTTTTCCGGCGTCAATCCGCCGGCCAGAAAAATCGGTTTGCCAAACTTTCCCGCTTCCACCGCCAGTTCCCAATTGAATGTTTCGCCCGTCCCGCCCGCCAATCCCGGCGCGTAACTGTCAAGCAGAAAAGCGTCCGTCTGGTAAGCCGGAATCTCGCGCAGGGATTGGGCGTCCCGGATGCGGAACGCTTTCATCGTCATGATGCCGAATTGCCGGCAAAACTCCGGCGTTTCATGGCCGTGAAACTGCAACAGGGTCAATCCGCATTGGTGCATGGCCGAAAAGACATCCTCCGGCGCCGGATCGGCAAAAACGCCGACGCGAATGATGAAGGGCGGCAGGCGGCGTTCGATGGCTTGCGCCATTTCCACGGAGATGCGGCGCGAACTGCCCGGATGGAACATCAAACCCAGCGCATCGGCCCCGGCCTCGACCGCCGCCTCCGCGTCCCCGACGCTCGTAATCCCGCAGATTTTGATCTTCACGTCCACCGCTCCATTAAACGCAAACCCCCCGCCTTTGGCAACTCGGACACCAGCAGGTCGTCCGTCCGCCGCACTGCCCGCGGCGCAGCGCCGAGCCGTCTGCCGGACAATGACCCCCGCGCTCCCAGCGATGATGAAACAGCCATGACTTCGGCAGGTCCCCATCGTTCTTCCCGACGGTGCGGAGCGCGGCGCGGCTGACGGATTGTATTTTGGCGTGCAACTTCCGTGTCTCCCTTGGACGCAGTTTGCCCGCGGGCCGTCCGGGATGGATTTTGGATTGCCAGAGAATTTCGTCCGCCATCCAGTTTCCAATGCCTGGAAAGCCGCTTTGCAACAGCAGGACCGCTTTGACCGGCGCGCGGCCATGACGTGAGAGGAACTGTTCCATCCTCGTCCGGGTGAATTGCCGGGAGAGGATTTCAGCAGGCCGGTTGCGCCACCAGGCCGGCTGGGTTTTCCCGCGGTGAAACAGGACCCGTCCGAATTGCCGGGGATCGCTCAAGACCAGACTATGCCGGCTCTGCCGCAAAACCAGGTGATCGTGTTTGAGCGCAACCGCCGCCGCCGACTCGATGCGCAACTTCCCGGTCAGGCCCAGATGAATGCCCAGCCAGCCGCCTTTGGAGAAGCGGAAAAGCAACTGTTTGCCGTGCGCCTCGGAACCCAGAAATGTCGCCCCTTGCAGCGTTTTCCGGAGGGCCGCGATGTCCGTCCCGCGGAAGATTTTTTTGCCGGCGCGCAATTGCACGCAGAGAATCTTCCGTTGCAAACCCCGCCCCCATTGCTTGCGGTAATACTCAACTTCAGCCAGTTCGGGCATGGGGCAGCTTAGGAAATCGCTTGGAATCTGGCAATTATCCATTCATCGGCTCCAAATCCTCAGAGAGTCAGGGCGCATCTGCCTTTTTGGCAAATTCGCCGGCTGACATCCCCTCGCCCCGCGCAGCGGCGGGGGGCGGGAGAGGGGTATATGTATGATAGGTTCACAAAAACCGTCACAAACCCGACACAGACCCGGCACAAAAGCCGCGTGACCACCAACCCGTCCTCCATTCTGTCTGCCGAAGTCGCTGTGACGAAGGGGGAAGCTCCGCTTGGGGGGAACGACGGAGGAGGCCAGGCGCCGGCACATCACCAACTGAACTTTTCAGGATTTCTCAGGAGTTGGACTGGTTGGACACCTTTACACGCCAGCCCGGCGGTTTCGCCAGAAAACGACAATGACCTTGAACTGGAAGGCCCAACGAATCAACATGGGTGCGGCAGGTTCCTTGGCGAACCTGCTGCGCGATGCTGGAAAGAATAAAATATGTGCTTATGCGAGCTTGACTCCTTTATTTTCGACGTTGAAAGCTCAATTGCCATTTACTGAGGAGCCACGCTGGCGTAGAATGCTCGTATGAAACTGGCTGATTTTCCAGAAGTGCGGGCGTTGTCGGCCCACGAAAAGCTCCAATTGGTGGATGAGCTTTGGCTTTCAGTAGCGCCGCAACTGGGCTCGCTGGCCGTGTCGCAAGAAGAAAAGGACCTGTTGGACGCCCGGTGGGCGGCGTTTCTCAAAGACCCCTCGTCGGCCCTGACCTTGGAACAATTTCAGGAGAAGATGCGGAAGCAGCGTCGATGAACGGGCTGATTCTTCTTCCTGACGTCTGCGACGATGTAGCGCACGCTGCCCAATGGTACGATGAGGAGGGCGGCCAGGGCCTGGGTGATCGGTTCGTGGCCTGTTTCCACCTCTGGGAGTCGAGACTGTCTCAAAAGATTTTACGGATTTTTCAAACCATAGTTTTGTCCGATTTGTGCCCGAATGACTGGCTGTCATTTAGGAGGATTGGGCGAAAGTATGGTCTGACGCCTTCGACGCCTTCGACGAATAAATGAACAGATAAAATATGTGCTTATGCGGGCTTGACCCCTTTATGACCCCTTTACGGCGTCTGCTCATTGGCGGCGTAGATCAGAATATTGCTGTCCAGAAGCATGACTTCAATCCCTGCCGGGCAGAGGCCGGTCCTTCCGGATTTCACGCTGCCAGGCCACCGGGTCGGTGATCTCTTTAAACGTGCCGAGATCCCTCAACTTCCGCAGCGCGGCCAATGCGTCTTCCCTGGTTGGGCGTTCGCCCGGGTACCGCACGTCTTGGATGATGGCCGTGACTTTTAACGTGGCTGTGCGCAACTCCACAGGCAACGGCAGATGCAACGTGCCATCTGCGTCCGCTTCCAAAATTGCCGTGATCGTACTCATGGGCGAAATATACATCATGGCTCCGCCATTGAAAGTCCGAGTTTGAACCCACGAAGTTTGATTGTCCAATGGCCTGCGCGGCCTTAAACTGCGCCATGCTCCTGGAGCCAGCACAACGCCATTATCAAGGCGAAGCCGGACGCCGCTACCAGCAACACAAGCGCGGCATCCCTGACTCCGCCCTCGCCTGGGTCGCGCGGCTGCGCGCCGAAAAATTTTCCCCGTCCGTCCGCCCCGCCGACGTCGTCCTCGAGTACGGGGTCGGCCTGGGCTGGAACCTGGCCGCATTGAAATGCCGGCGCAAAATCGGCTTTGACGTCGCTGATTTTTTGGAACCGTCCGTCCGCGCCCTGGGCATTGAATACATCGCCGAAACAAAAAGCATCGCCGATGGAACGATGGATGTGGTGCTGTGCCATCACACGCTCGAACATGTGCCCGACCCGCCGGCTGTTTTGGGGGAAATCCGCCGGCTCCTCGCGCCCGCCGGCAAGCTGCTTCTTTTCGCGCCGCTGGAACGCGAAGCGAAATACAACCAATTCATTCCCGACGAACCGAATCACCATCTTTATTCGTGGAACACGCAGAGTCTGGGCAATCTGGTGCGGGAGCTTGGCTTCGATGTTGCGGAAGCCGGCACGGGGGAGTTCGGCTACTCCCGTTTTGCGGCGGTTTGGGCTGCGAAACTTGGGCTCGGTGAAAACGGCTTTCGCTGCCTGCGCCGCCTGCTGCATATCATCAAGCCCGCCTGCGAAATCCGCATCATCGCCGTCAAACCAAAATTATGAAGACACGAGTACTGGATACTCCGGCCAAACGCATCTCCATCGCGGTGGCGATCCTCACCGGGCTGATTCTGCTCGCTGCCGCCATTGACATCTTTCTTGGAACCGCTGCGCCCCGGCCGGTCAATGGGCCAAAGATTATCGCGGCAGCCCACGCTTACACCCAGGCCCTGCAACAACGCCATTTGCCCATTCCGCAAGCGGTCCCGCTCCAGGTCTTGATCGAGCAAGGCCTTTTGCAGCCCGCGGATATTGGATCATTTCAAGGCTTGGACGCCATCATTTCCCTGACGGCGGGCGGCGCGGCCCCGCCGTCCTGATGCGGGTCCACATGCCGGACGGCATGGACTTGGTGCTGTTGGCCGATGGCAACGCGCATAAGATCAAGCGATAATCCAGCCATCGTCGTGGAAAAGAGACAGCGATTTTTTACGCAACCTTCCGCTGTCGTTTCCTAAGTAAGGCATGGAAGAACTCAGGAATATGGAAAAGACTGGATTAATCCCATCGGCGCGGGCGCAAAAAATTTCAAAGGATTTTCTTGTCTCGCGCGTCATATGGGTTAAAAGAATGCGGCAGGTGTTGTTCGCGATGAGGAATCCTGAAGGATCCGGGCGAAAACAGCGCATGCAAATCAAGGAACGCAATGGCAAAGTCTAAAGGCAAAAAAAAGATCATTTTCTTTTCCCTTCTCGCCCTCGTCATCATCGCGGCCGTTGTCTATGGCCAGTTCGCCAAACGCGTGCCGCCGGTTTCCATCACCAAGGAAAAGGCCGCCCGCCGCAGCCTGACCGAGGAGGTTGTGGCCAATGGAAAGATCGAGCCGGTTCTCGAGGTCAAAATCAGCCCGGAGGTTTCGGGTGAAATCATCGAATTGGACGTCAAGGAGGGGCAGCATGTCAGGAAGAACGATCTCCTGCTCAAGATCCGGCCCGATAATTATGTGGCGGCCCGCGATTCCGCCAGGGCCAATTTCAAATATGCCACCGCCAACAAAAATTCCTCCGATGCCAACCTGGAAAAGGCCTTTCTCGAATTCAAAAGGAATGAGGCGCTCTTCCAGGCCAGGTTGATTTCTGAATCGGATTTTCTGACGGCCAAGACGACTTATGACGTGGCCAAAACCACTTTGGCCGGCGCGGTCGAGCAAGTCAGCATCGCCCAGGCCCAGTTGAATTCCGCCGAGGCGGACCTTTCCAAGACGGTCATTTACTCGCCCCTGGATGGCACGATCAGCAAATTGAATTCCCAATTGGGCGAACGCGTGGTGGGCACGGCGACCATGGCTGGGACGGAGATTATGACTGTGGCCAATTTGACCAACATGGAGGCCCGCGTGGACATAGGCGAAATGGACGTGCCGTTGATCACCGTTGGCCAGAAGGCCCATCTGGAAGTGGATTCCTTTAAGGACCAAAAGTTCAACGGCCTGGTGACCGATATTGCCAACTCGGCCAATAACAACGACACTTCCACCGCAGCCGCAACCAGCACCGATGCCACCAAATTCCAGGTGAAGATTCACATCACGGATAAGGACGCCTTCCTGCCTGGAATGTCCGTCACGGCCAACGTTGAAACCCGTTATCGCACCAATGTGTTGACCGTTCCGATCCAGAGCGTCACCACCCGCCTGCCCAAAGACAAATCAGGCGGGACCAACGCGGCGGCAACGAACCATGTCGTGACCGCCTCGAGCAATGCGCCGGCCACCAACGCCGCCAAGACCGCTGCCAGCACCAACAGCCCCGACACCAACGCCGCCAGGACGGCTGTCAGCACCAACAGCCTCGACACCAACGCCGCCGCCGGCCAAAAGAAGCCCGACGAAGCGCCCAAGCCCATTGAGGTCGTTTTTGTCGTCGAAAAGGATCATGTCAAAATGGTTCCGGTCAAGCGCGGCATCAGCGATGATAATTACGTCGAGATCGTGGAGGGATTGCATGACGGCCAGGAAGTGGTGTCAGGCGGTTACAAGGCGATCAACCGTGATCTGGCCGATGACGCAAAAATAACTGTCACCACGAACGCCGCGGTCCAGGACAAGGAGACCAAGGCCAATTGAAGACGGAGGATGCGCCCGTGTGAGCCTGATTCGCCTCCAAAATATCTCCCGCCTCTACCAGATGGGATCAGAAACCATCCACGCCTTGCGCGATGTTTCCATCTCCGTCGAGCGGGGGGAGTATGTGGCGATCATGGGACCGTCCGGCTCGGGCAAATCAACCCTGATGAATTTGCTCGGATGCCTGGACACTTCCTCTTCCGGCGTCTATGAACTCAACGGCACCAACGTCAGCGAATTGGACGACAATCAACTGGCCGAGATTCGCAACCGGGAAATCGGCTTTGTCTTTCAAACCTTCAACCTCCTGCCCCGGGCCAACGCGTTGCGCAATGTCGAACTGCCCTTGATCTACGCCGGGATGGACGGCGGCGACCGCAAACGCGTCGCGCTGGAGGCCCTGGCCAGCGTGGGGCTGGCCGATCGCATCCACCATAAACCCAACGAAATGTCCGGCGGCCAGCGCCAGCGCGTCGCCATCGCCCGCGCCCTGGTCAACCGGCCCTCCATCATTCTGGCCGACGAGCCGACGGGCAATCTCGATTCCAAGACGGGCGAGGAAATCATGGCCTTGTTGCGGGCGCTGTCCGACAAGGGAAACACCCTTTTTCTCGTGACCCATGAGGAGGAGGTGGCGCGGCACGCCCACCGCATCATTCGCATCCGGGATGGGCTGATTGCCAGCGACGACGCCCAAAAAACAGCGGCCCCGTGAACCTCTTCATCGAAATCAAAGAAGGGTTGAGCATCGCCTGGGACGCGATCCGCGCCAACAAATTGCGCTCGGTCCTGACGACTCTCGGCATCATCATCGGCATCGTGACGGTGACGGCGATGGGCACCGCGATAGACGCCCTGAACCGCGCTTTTCGCGACAGCATTTCGATCCTCGGCGCGGATGTGCTCTTTGTCAGCCGCTTCACTTGGGCGGATCGAACCTACGAGCAATGGCTGAACGAGAATAAAAGACGCGATATCACCCGCCTGCAAGCCCATCAGATCGAACAACAGATGTCCATGGCCTCGGCCGTGGCGCCGACCGTCTTCATGAATCAAAGGGTTTGGTATAAAAACCGCAATGCCAGCCGGGTCGGGATCATTGGCACGACCGATCAATATCTGACGACCAGCGGCTTCGCCATCGATCAGGGGCGGTTCCTCACCGAAGACGAAGCGGAGGGCGGGCGTCCTGTTTGCGTGATTGGCAACGACGTGGCGACGAATTTGTTCCAGCGCGAATCGCCCCTGGGCAGAAAAATCAAGATCGGCGCGCGCCGCCTGGAAGTCATCGGCGTGCTGGAGAAGCGCGGGAGCTTCCTGGGCATGGATAGTTTTGACAATGAAGTCATTATTCCCGTCCAGCAGTTTTTGATCGGCTACTGGCGCGACCCCAATTTCGATGTCCAGGTCAAGGTCAAGGATTTGGTCCATTTGGAGGACGCCAAGGAGGAGTTGCGCGGATTGATGCGCAAGATCCGCCATGTTGCGCCGGGTGATCCGGACGATTTTACCATCAACCAACAGGAACAATTCATCGCCACGTTTAACAAGGTGACGGGGACCATCGCCACGGTCGGTTTGCTGATCACCGGCCTGTCGTTGTTTGTCGGCGGCATCGGCATCATGAACATCATGTTTGTCTCCGTGGCGGAGCGGACGCGGGAGATCGGGGTGCGCAAGGCCATCGGAGCCAGGCGGCGCAGCATCCTGCTGCAATTTCTGATCGAGGCGGCGTTGATCTGCCTGCTGGGCGGCCTGGTGGGATTGGGCATTACGTATTTGTTGACAGTATTGGCCTCGCATTTTTTCCCCTACTTTCCCATCAACATGTCCCTGCCCGTGATGGGGCTGGCCATCATGATGTCCGTGTTGACCGGCGTGATCTCGGGATTTTTGCCGGCGTGGCGCGCGGCGCGCATGAACCCTGTGGATGCCTTGAGGAACGAATGAGAATTTTGCGAACTCTTGGGGCCGAACTGAAGGAAAGCTTTTTCATGGCCATGGGGGCCGTGGCGGCGCACAAGCTGCGCTCGGCCCTCACCTTGCTGGGCGTGCTGGTCGGCGTTTTCTCCATCATCGTGGTCATGACGGCGATGCGGGCGATGAAGAAGAAAATCGAAGCGGACCTCAATCAATTGGGCGGCCAGACCTTCATTGTGCAAACGTGGCCGGCGCTCTATTTCGAAGGTCCCGAAGGCTGGCAAAAATATCGGCGGCGCAAACGCATCGACCTCGCGCAAGGCCTGGAGGTGGAACGGCGCGCCTCCCTGGCGCTGAGTGTGGGTTTGGATGACGGCCTGGCCTCCGGGACGATGATCTCGCGCTACGCCAAGACGCCGCCCACGATCTGGCTGTCCGGCGAGACGCCCGGCAGCTTTTCCGCCCTGAATTGGATTATCCATGAAGGACGGGGCTTGTTGGATTCCGATCTGGATGGCCTGCGCGATGTCTGTGTCCTGGGCAGCACGCTGGCGGCAAGTTTGTTCCCTTTCGGTTCCGCGGTGGGCCAGCGCGTCTCCTTCAACAATGTCAATTACAACGTCGTCGGCGTGCTGGAACCCAGGGGCACGATGGAAGGAAGCCACCAGGACGACTTTGCCGTCATCCCCGTCACCACCGGCGTCAGCCGATATGAAGACAGGCGATGGCTCAACCTGGCCATTCTGGTGCAGGCGCGCAGCGCCGCCGATTACGACGCGACCGTGGATCAGGTGCGCGGCATCATGCGGCTGATTCGCAAAGTGCCGCCGGGGCAGGAGGACGATTTTGAAATCATTTCAGCCAATTCGCTCATGGCGCAAATGGAGGGTTTCACCCGCAAGCTGCGCATCGGCATCACCGTGGTCAGTTCCATTGCCCTGCTTGCCGCCGGCGTTGGCATCATGAATATCATGCTCGTCTCGGTCACGGAGCGGACGCGGGAGATCGGCGTCCGCCGGGCCGTCGGCGCGAAGAAGCGGAGCATCATGACCCAGTTCATCATGGAGGCCGTCGTGCTGTGCGAACTGGGCGGGGTGATTGGCGTGGCCTTGGGGGTGGCGGGCGGGGATATTGCGGCGCATTACATGAAACTGCCCAAGGTGCTGCCGGTGGATTGGATATTCATCGGTTTGGGAATCTGTTCGCTGGTCGGCGTCATTTTCGGCACCTATCCTGCCTGGAAAGCGGCCAATTTGGACCCGATCGAATCGTTGCGTTATGAGTAAATCAACCCTGAATCGTATGTTCCACCAGCTATTCAAAATCCCCGTGGCGCTGGCCGCGCTGCTCTGTTTCAGTGGCGTGACCGGGGCAAAGGCGCAGCCGCTTCCCGCTGAAAAAACCCGCGTCCTCACCATTGAAGAAGTCGTGCAAATGGCGCTGACGAACAATCTGGATATTCTGATCAGCCGGCTCAATCCGGTGATCGATCAATTTGCCCTGAACGGACTTTATGGCGCGTATGAACCCTCGTTTTCCATGAGCGCCGTGCATAATTACAATGACCTTCCGGCGGGAATTTTTCCGCAGGCCGGGCTGTTTTTTGGCGCGACAGTGGAAAATATTGATTCCTACGCCCCGGGTTTGACCGGCACGCTGCCGACGGGGTTGACTTATAATTTCACCGGGCCGATTTCGCGGCAGAACATCACGGAATTCGGGGGGACCGCGCTCGATTATTCAAGCGATCCGGGGGTCACTCTGAGCCAGCCGTTGTTGAAGAACCTGTGGATCGACAACGCGCGCTATCAGATTCAGGTGGGCAAAAAGACCCTCAAGATCGATCAACTAGCCCTGCGCCTTCAGATCATGACGGTGATTAACAACATCAAGGCGGCCTATTTCAATCTCATTTTTGCCCGTCAAAACGTGCAAGTGGAGAAAGAGGCCGTGCAGTTGGCGCGGGAAACCATGCGCGAAGATGAGCAGCGCGTGCAAGTCGGAGCGCTGGCGCCCCTGGACGAAAAGCAGGCGGAATCACAAGCGGCCTCGGCCGAGTCGGACTTGCTGACCGCGCAGACCTCGCTGGCGCTGCAAGAAAACGTCCTCAAGAGCCTTCTGGCCTTCCGGCTCGGTGAATGGACCGGGGTTACGCCCGTTCCTTCGGAAGAGTTGCTGGCCGTGCCCGAGAACCCGGACGTGCAGGAATGCTGGCGCGCCGGCCTGGCGAAACGGCCCGATTTGCTTCAGGCCAAAGCCAGCGTTGAGAAACAGCATGTCACCCTCAAATACACCTTCAACCAATTGTTTCCAGAACTCGACGTGCTGGGAAGTTACGGACACAACGCGACCGAGTTGAGCTTTGGCCAGAACCTGAACACCATCGGCAACGGCACATATCCCTACTATTCCTACGGGATCAGCCTGACCATTCCACTGGGGAACAGCGGCGCGCGCAACAATTACAAGTCGGCCAAGGCCAGCCTGGAGCAACTGTTGCTGCAACTGAAAAAAGTCGAGTCAACCATCGTGGTGGCGATTGACAACGACGTGAAAACCATCCGCTCCGATTTTTTGAAGGTGGATTCCACGCGGAAAGCGCGCCACTATGCGGAGGAGGCCCTGCAGGCGGAACAGACCAAACTGGAACACGGCAAAAGCACGAGCTTTGTCGTGCTGCAACTGCAAAACAACCTGACGGCGGCGCGTTCGGCGGAAATCCGGGCCTTGGCCGATTACAACATCGCGCTGGAACAACTGGCCTTCGACGACGGCTCCACACTAGAGAGAAACCACATTGATTTACGGGTGCGGTAGAGTTTCATCACACTTCCACGCTTAGGCCCGGGGCGGGCTGAATGATCTTGATCTTCGGATAACGGGCGCGGATCTGCTCTTCAAACCATTGGCGGGAAGCCAGCTCGCCATGGCCCAGCAGGACCGTCCGCGGAGAGACCTTTCCCACAAAATCGAGCAGCGCTTCCCGGCTGGCGTGTGCTGTCAAATCGAAATTCTCCGTTTCGCAGCGCCGCGTCACTTCGCCGCCGCCGGGGCTGAAGACAAAAGTCTCGCCGGGTTTGGACGCTTTGAGGCGTCCTCCCGGAGTGGCCGGATCGGCGTAGCCAACAAAAAAGATCGCCTGCCGTTCATCGCCCATCATGCGCAGGGCCAGATCGTGGGCTGGCGTGCATTCGGTCAACATGCCGGCGGTCAGGACAAAGAGGCGTCCGCCGGTCAGTTTCATGCTGTGCGGTTGGTCTTTTTCCAGAACCATCAATTGCAGATCGCGGGTCAGTTGCAAATCCGGGTGCCGGCGGTTGGCCAGGTGGGCCTTTTGATCGCAGATTTCGGTGAAGACCCTGCCGAGGCCGCCGATGTAGATCGGTTGGCGCGGGATTCGGCCGGCCTCCATCAGCATGGCCAGCAGGGCGAGGATTTCCTGGGTGCGTCCGAGGGCAAAGGCGGGCATCAAAACGCAACCGCGCCGGGCCAGGACTCGCTGAATGGCTTCGCTCAGGCGGTCAACTTCCCCTTCGCGCGTAAAACCCGGCGGCGGCAGGCGGTTGCCTCGCGTGGTTTCCATGATGAGGACGTCTGCTTGCACCTCGCTAAATCGGGCGGCCCGCTGCAGGGTCTGGTCGTGAAAACAAACATCCCCGGTGTAAAAGAGGGTTTGCGACTTTCCGCGCACGAGGATGCCCGCCGAACCGGGCGCGTGCCCGGCATCGAAAAACTCCAGGTCGGGCGAGCGCAATCCGGCGCGGGCCTTTTGCAAGGCGCCCCATTCGATGGGGCGATTGTATTTAAAACCCTGGAATTGAACCTCATTTTCCTCCACTTGGTCGTGGGTGAACAAGGGATAGTCATGGATGCCGTGCTCCTCGCGCTGGCGAAGCATGACATTGACGGAATTGTGCAGGACGCGCCCCAGCAAACAGTAGCTGAACTCGGTCATCAAAACATGGGCTTTCGGAAAATGGCGCATGGCCACGGGCACTGACCCGACGTGGTCGTGGTGGCAGTGGGAAATGGCAATGGCATCGAGGTCTTCGCGTTCCACCGCCGAATAGAGGGGCAAGGCGGCGCGACCGTCACGTTTAGGATGCATTCCCGCGTCCATGAGCAGGCGGAAATTATCAAGTTCAACAAACCAGGCACTGGCCCCGATGTCCGAATCTGGGTTGAGATTAACGATGCGCATGAGAAATCAAGCGGAAAAAAGGTGGAAAAAAGGCGGAAAAAAGCCCCAAAAAAGCGGTTCCCGGCAGGCTGGAAAACACGCCAAAACCCTTGTAAAATCAGGGAAAAAGGGCAGGACAGGGGGGGGTATCCGGCACCGATTACAAAAATAATGAAAATAATTGTTGAACATTAGGTCAAAATATGAGTCATTATCTATAAGCCTCGGACATGAGGCTGAATGGGTTTTTGGTTTTCCCATTCAGTTGTAAATCCGGGGTCAAGGGTTGGTTAGTTTGGTTGTTGGGGGCCGGACGCTGCAATGGCGTCCGGCCTTTTTTTCTATGGGGCATTGGTGTTTTGCGGCTTTTCGGCCTCGCGTTGGATGATTTCCTGAATGCCTTCGTATTTGATGTAACCGGCCGGCGGTTCGAAAAGGCTGCTGTTGGGCGCCTCCAGGTGCAAATCCTGGAATTTCACCAGGGCCGGCGGCGCGCCGACTTTGATTTGAATCGGGAAATTGTTCAAATTCGTTGCCGCCCAAACGGTTATGTCGTACTGTTCGCCGTCGTTTTCCGTCACGTTCCATTGGCTTTTATCACACGGCTGGACGCCGACAGGTTCGTTTCCCAAGGGGGTTTTGTTGATTTTAGGAGGGGGTGCGGCGTCCGTTCCGGTGCTTTTGCAGTAAGCAATTTCGACAAAGGACCTGAAATCGGGGAAGACCATATACATTCGATTCTTGTCCGGCCGCAGGATGCTGATGGAATGCATGTGCTTTAACTGCGCCACTTCAGCCGGCGGCAGATTCGAACCCGCCTCGAATGAATCGGCCTCCAGGCGCATATTACCCGATAAAACGGCGATATTGCCGGACACGGAGGTTGGCTCCTTATCGGGGCCGTTGGACAACTGGATCTTCGCCCGTCCGTAAAAGGAGGGGCCTCCGGCCAGCACATCGAGCAAGGCGTGATGGAAGCCGGGCGGAAGCCCTCCGGGGGCGCGAAACTGCGCCTGGACAAGGAAATTGCCCGCCAAAAGCGAAAGGCCCGCTGTGAGCTTCAAAACATGCTTCATGCTGTGTCCCATCCCGTGCGTCTTTCATTGAACATAGACGTTCCGCGCCGATTGGCCAGAGATAAATGCGCTCCCCGCTACTGCGCCAGGTTTTTGAGGAAGCTCACGTTGATGGAGCCTTCAACGACGATGGGACTGGCATTGGTCACGTAGCCGTCCAAGATCTGGACGGCGTTGGTTGGATTCGTTGTATAAGTCCCGCCGGCATAGCCGTTGCCGATGGCATTCCAGGTGGCATTGGCGCCAAAGATGTCCTCGACTATTTTGGGGTTGTGAGAGTTCAGAATGTCCACTTTCAAAGTCTGCTTGACGAAGCCCTGCAAACTGAGAGTCAGGTTGTTCGAGCCGGTGGGCGTATAATAATTGATTGTCAGACCCTGGATGCTAAAACCGGTTTGCGAGGCAAGATTCGCGTTGGTTGTGTCCAAACCGGACCCGGTTTCCACGACAATCTCCGCCGGGGAAATGGGGCTGAAACCCAGGTAGTTGTCAACAGAATACAACATGTTGTTTGTGCCACCATACAGGATGTCGATCCCGCTCGACACGTTTGTCAAAATTGACTCGGTTGGCGCGGGCGTTCCCTGCGTCTGCACGACTGCGACGTTTGTGACGGCCCCGGAGCCATTGGTTGATGGTGTGATTGTCGTTATGAATCCCGCATTGGTGTCGATGGTCACGCTGTTGGTTGTTGGGCCGCCGACGGTGCTCACGATGTCGGTGGTAATGTTGCCAAAGCCATTGGTTATGAAGGTGTTGTTGCTGATCACCAGGATGCCTAGGTTGCCGTAAAAGCCGTAAAAAGGTTTTCCGCCGACATTCAGATAGGAGCCGGCGTTGGTTGCCAGCGCCAGATTGGTTGAGAGAATGTTTGAAAGGACGGCGGAGCCGGTGGTGATCGGCACGTTGGAGTAAACGGTGGATTGAACCAATTTGGCGCCGGCGCCGAAATTGGTGCCTATGACGGCGCCCAGGGCCGCGATCAGGCTTTTAGTGGTGTAAGCGGTGACCTGGTCCGCGACCCTTCTGTTGTTGGTTGCGCCTTGCTGGTAAATTGTGAGCTGGAGGTTGATGTTTTGCAACACATTGGTCTGAGTGGTCGCGGCAGTCGCCGTGACGGCGGCGGTCCACAGCGCCAGGGCGGCGGATATCAGCGCTTTAATCATGCCTTCATGGTGCCACAAGAATGACGAATGAGTAAATCCCAATAATGAAGGACGCGTAAAAATGTCTAATGACGAAATCCTAATGACCAATCAATGCTCAAATGACCAAATGACGAAAACTCGTCGTTGGGGCTTGGTCATTAATTGGTCATTCGTGCTTCGTCATTCGTCATTTTCGCACGAGACGACGAGACGATCTGCTAATTGGTGGGCGGGGTCTGGTCGCTCGGCGGCTGGGAGGCCGCTCCGGCGAGGTTTGCTTGAAATTCCTGAAAGGTGGGCAGTTGCAGATACTTGATCGCGTTCAGGATGTCCACCTTCTCCTGGGGGTCGTCAGTCCATGCCATTTCGTTTTTCAAGGCGGGAATGGCGTCCTGGCTGCCAAATTGAACGGCTGCGGAAAGCGCGGCGTCGCGAAGTCTCGAATCCTTGTTGTTCAGTTCGGAGAGAATGGTCTTGAGGTCGGCCGGATCGTCGCTCATGCCCAGTTGGGCCAGTTCCGCCTGCCGCGTCATAACGTAATCTTCATGATTGGCCGCCGCCAAATCGGCCGCCGCATCGGGGGCCGGCACTCCTTTTCCTGCGTCGGCCGGCCCTGCCGTCAAATGATGACGGGGGAGCACGGCAGCCGGGGCGGTTTGAGGGGCGGCGGCGGCCTGCGCCGGCGCCGGGGCGGACTGATCGGGCGGCGTGGAACCGGGTGCAAAATGAAAGTAAATCACCGGCGCCAAAATTAAAAGCGCCAGAACCGAGGCTGACAGGACAACTTTCGCTCTCATACGTTTAACATATTCAATCCACTGCTTCCGTCAAGCGCTGTGAAACGGTTTCCATCAAGCAAAAGCGGGACAGTGGGTGATTAGCCCACTGCCCCGCGAAGAACCGATTCTGCGCCAGCCTTACGGATTTACAGGCGCGCCAAAGCTGGGATCTTTGGCGGGAGCTCCGACCGTGATCGTGCCTCCAATCACGATATCGTTGGTGCCGTTGAAACCCCAGCCGTTGACGGTCCAAGTCGAGTTGGTCACGTCAACTTTGTTCGTGCCGAGGGAAGGATCCTTGGCGATGGCAAATGGAGCCAGGGTGCTTTTAACCAATCCTTGCAGCTTGAAGCTGAAGTTGGTGGAATTGGTGGTTCCATCGAAGAATGTGATGTCCTGGATGGACCAATCCGTTGCGACTGTAGGCACACCTGCCACGCTGGTTCCGCCCAGAATATCGGCTTTGGGGGTGAGCTGAACATTCAGAACGTTGGTCGGGACTTCGAAGTTGGTGCCAGCATCGGCGATGACAAATGTGGGTGCGCCTCCTATAATGGTGGTGGTGGCGACAATGTTGGTGGAAACCGCGTTGGTTGTGAAGTTCGTCACGTAGTTGGTGCTGATGGGGTTGGTGACGAGGGCTGTGGTGTAGTCCAAGGCGGTGGTGACAAGTGCGACGTTGGTCGAGGTTGTCGTGTTGGTGGTGAGCGCGCCCGCGATGGTGTTGGTCGAGGTTACCGAGTTCGTATACAGCGTGATCCCCGTTGTGAGTGTATCCGCCGTGAGTGACCCAGCAGTGCTAAAACCTGATCCCACGCCGTTTGTGTCAACTATCACATTATTGGTTGAGCCGAGATCCACGGAGTAGACCGTGTTCGTGCCACCTGCGTTAGTATAATACGTAATACCATTTGTGCCTGTGCCGATCTGCACAGTAATGACATTAGAGTTTGTGGAGATTGTCAGCATATTTGTGCCGATTAGATTGGTCACCGTGGGCACTCCGTTTGTGAGGATTATCACACCGTTGGCGTCAATTGGCTCGCTGGTGCCGCCGAGCGCAGCATTGGTTTCGAGTTCCAAAGGCGGGTTGGTGCCGATTAGCACAGTTTGGTTTGCATCAAGCGTGATGCTGGTGTTTGTGTAACCAGTGGTGGTCGGACCGTATCCGCCCGCGGTGACGACTATCAGGTTGGTTGTGCCGTTGGTTGCGGTGAATCTCACGCTGTCCCCACTCGCGAGGCCGATAACCAAGTCGTTGGTGGTCAAGGTGGTGTTGGTTGTAGAGGCGTTGGAGCCATTGGTGCTGGTGGAGACGCTGTCGCTGTAAAGCGCCAGGCTGTTTGTACCGACTACCAGGGTGTTTGTGGCGACATTCACGAAGCTTGTCGCATAGGTTATCCCCGTGGCGTTTGTCGCAGTCGCGTTTGTGAAGCCCACGATGTTTGTCGCAGTGGCGTTTGTGACATAGTCTATGTTCGTGCTGCCCGGGATGACGCTGGCCGGGATGGTCAAGAGGCCCAAAGTGGCTGCTTTAGTGAACGGGAGGGCGTTAGTCGTACTTGCCTGCGTGGCGCTTTCCACCAGAGGAAGCAGGGCTTTGGTAGCGAAAGCGCTTGAGGCCACGTTGCTCACCACGGTGGAGGTGCCCTTTTCCTTAATTGGGCCGGGGGCATAAAGGGTCAACGCAACAGTCACGTTTTGCAATATGTTAGTTGTGGTGGGAACAGGCTTGGCTGTCGTGTCAGACACCGTTGCACCGGTGGCCAGCATCGCGATAGCGAGTATTTTCAATTTTTTAATCATACAATTGTTTGTCAGTTAATCGTTTCTACAGTTTCGGTTCTCCTCCGCGCCTGCCCCTGCCATCTTCACTATTGGAACATGACAAAGACGGCGCGAAATTCTTGCGCATTTTGCGTGTCCGCCTGCGGTATGCAGGATTCATCGGCGCTGTTTATCGTTCAAAAGATCAATTATGTCAAGCACCCAAACCCACTTTTCTGCGAAAAATAGGCCAAAAAGGGCTTAAAACTTCTGTAACCTTCTTGTTTTAAAGCACTTGCGCAAATCATTAATTTTCAAAATAAATCGCAAATATTCAACAATAACGGCGCTTTCTGCATCAATTTCACAGGCAAAGCGCCTGAAAATGGCCGCAATCAGCAAAACCAACCGGCTTCCGCCGGACGCGCCATTTATCATCGCTGGCGAAGAAAATGCGCTTTTGGCGGAGAATGTCAACATTTTATTTAATTTTTTTCGGTGGAAACGGGCTTGCATTAAGAGAGGCTCTGGCACAGGGTCTTGCGCGTGGGTGTACCCAATGTTCCAGTGACGGCGACTCCAGAGCAACTCAGGGAGCTTAACGAGAAGCTCTCGCACATGCGCCATGAGATCAACAACCAATTGGCCCTGGGGATCGCGGCCCTGGAACTGATCCGCTTCCGGCCCGAATTGCGCGACAAGATGCTCGATACCATCGCGCAACAATCGCCCAAAATCACGGCTGAACTGGCCAAATTCTCCGCTGATTTTGAGCGGATGTTCGGCATCACCCGCGATTGACTGGTGGAACAAGCGTCCCGCTTGTCCGTTTTGGCGTCCCGCCAAAACACTCCGCCTCTGAAAGACATTTTGGCGGGACGCCAAAATGGACCGGCGGGACGCCGGTTCCACGGGCCCCGCCTTATTTCGTAACTTTTGACCGGGCCGGGGCGTCTGTTCTGTCATGCCGGCAGGCGCGTTCAGCGACCCGGCCAAAACAAACAATATGAAAAAATTAATTACATGTCTCGCAGCGGGGTTGCTGGTCGTTGGCGCGCAATCGCTCATGGCCCAGTCCGCCACCAATTCGGTCAATCCGCCCAGCCCTCAAACGCCCGGACAGCACCAGGGAGTAAATCCGGAGAAACGCAGGGAACACCTGGCCATACTGAAACTTCTGGGCCTGACTCCAGCCGAGCTCAAGGGCCTCACCCGCGAAGAGCGCCAGGCCAAGATCAAGGCAACGGCCAACAATGTCGTGGCGGAACTGCAAGCGAAGAAGGCCAACGGCACCCTGACCGCCGAGGGACAAACCAGGCTGGATCGCATTGAAAAGTTTTTGGCGCACGCCGGCCATAAAAAGGCCGGGACGCCGCCGGACAATTAAACAAGAATGTTCTGCTTTGTTTTCAACGGGCTTTTGTTGGAAACTCGAAGCAATGGAACCGACTGATGCGGAACTGATCGCCACGGTCCTGGACGGCGACACCGCCAGTTTTGAGCCGCTGATCCGGAAGCATCAGCCGCGCGTCTTCGCCACGGCCCGCCGTTATGCGCGGCGGGAAAGCGAGGTCGAAGACATCGTCCAGGAAGTTTTCATCAAAGCCTTCCAGAAACTGAAGGGCTTTCGCGGTGAAGCGCCCTTTGAACATTGGTTGATGCGCCTGGCCGTGCGGACATGCTACGACTTCCTGCGCGGCCATCAACGCAACCGGGAAACGGCTTTTTCCGAATTGACCGAACCGGAGGCCGATTGGCTGGATCGGTTTGTCGTCCAGCCCGACGCGGCGGGGGAAAGCGCCGACGCGGCGCGGCAGTTGGTGGAGAAAATTTTATCGCGGCTGCGGCCCGCGGCGCGAATGGTGATTACGCTGTTGGAAATTGAAAGGCGGCCCGTCAAGGAAATTGCCGCGATGACCGGGTGGTCCGTGCCGTTGGTCAAGGTGCGCGCCTTTCGCGCGCGGGTGGAAATGCGAAAGATTTTAAAGACCATCTGCAAAGAGAAGTACCTGTAACCGCCCGGCGGGCAGAGCCGTCTAAATGATTGCGTTATGAACTTGAACGAGTTGCACGACAAATTGATCGCGGTGGCGAGGGAAAATCCTCCCGGCGACCATGTGCCGTATGCCTTTGAGAAGCGGATCATGAGCCGGCTGGCCGCCGTTGCGCCGCCGAATCCCTGGGCATTGTGGGGCGGCCCGCTGTGGCGCGCCGCTGTTTCGTGCGTCGCCATCACTGTCTTGTGCGGCCTCTGGTCCCTGGCCGCGAACCGGCAGGCCGATGCGCCGGAGAGTTTTTCCCAGGCTTTTGAAGCCGCCGTTGTCGCGCCGCCCAGCCAACACGCCGAGGATGCCTGGTGAGTCCGTGGAAGGTCATACTGGCCACCATGGTGATTTTTGGGTGTGGCGTGGTCACGGGCGCGCTGCTCATGAAAACGGAACTCCCGCCGGCGGGCGTGCCGGCGGAGCTGGCTCAACATCCTTCGACTTCCACCAATCAGCCGCCGCCGCTGGCCCAGATCCAGCGGCCCGAATTCCTTCGCCGCATGCAAAAGCAATTGGATCTCACCGCCAGCCAGCGCGACGAGATCGCAAAAATCATGAAGGCGAGCCAGGAACGGAACCGGCCGTTGTGGGACCAGATTGCCCCGCAAATGCGCGAGGAAGTGAAAAGAGTGCGTGAAGAAATGCGCCAGATGTCCTGACCCCCGACCAGCAAAAGAAGTTTGACGAGATGCTCAAATTCCGCCCGCGCAAAGCAGACGGCGCCGGCCGCAGCCGGCCGGCCCGCGCGCCCTCCCTTGGAATCGCCGGCGCAAACCAATGCGCCCTGATTCTCCCCCCATCCGGGAAAATCAGGAAAATGGACTTGGCGGATCATGCGGGCTTCTGCAACAAGCTGAAGGCCCAAGCATGAAGCTGGATTTCAAAATTTTCCGCGCTTGTTTCAGGACTTTTCCCCCAATTGTTGAGCCTGTCGAGTGGCGCAGAATTTACAAGCGAATCGAGCTTTGCCCAATGAAGCAAGAAATCAACGGCTAGAGCGTTTTAAATAAAACTGTAGCCATTCCGTTGGGCCTGTGGTATAGGCAGTTCATGCGAACTTTATCGTTGGACCTGCGCGAACGGATTTTGGCTTCCTATGACCTTGAAGAGGGGACTCGCGTGGAGGTCGGCGATCGTTACCGGGTTTCGCTGGGCCTGGTCAAGAAGCTCTTGCAACAACGCCGACGGACCGGGGAGATCGGTCCGCGCCACCGTTTCTCCGGGCGCAAGCCGATGATCCTGGCGGCCCATCAGCGCCAGATGCGGACTCTATTGAATCAGAAGCCCGACCTGACCTTGAAAGAGCTGCGCGCCGGCTTGGAACTGGACTGTTCTCTGCCCGCCATCCACTACGTTCTGGCGAAGATGGGGCTGACATATAAAAAAAGACACTCCATGCCAGCGAGCAAGACCGTCCGGACATTGCGCGGGCGCGCCGCGCCTGGCGGCGTCGGCAAGGCGGTTTGGACCCGGCCAAACTGATTTTCCTGGACGAATCGGGTGCCAAAACCAATCTGACCCGCCTGCGCGGGCGCGCCCTGCGGGGTCAGCGTGTCCACGCCCAATGTCCGCAGGGCCATTGGCAAACCACGACCATGATCGGCGCCATCCGCCTGGACGGTGCCACCGCCTGCATGACCATCGAGGGGGCCACCGATACGGAGGTTTTCCGGGTCTATGTCGGCCATGTCTTGTGCCCGACGCTGCACGCCGGAGATGTGGTCATCATGGATAACCTCTCCCCGCATAAAAGTGAGCCGACCCTTTCGCTGATCGCGCAGGCTGGAGCCCAAATCCTCTTCCTTCCAGCCTATTCCCCAGACCTCAATCCCATCGAGCAAATGTGGAGCAAAGTCAAATCCCACCTGCGTACAGCCGAGGCCCGCACACAGCCCGCTCTGCTCCAGGCGATTGCTTCAGCTTTGCAGAGTATCACGCCCCGGGATGCCATGAACTGGTTTGCCTCTTGTGGCTACAGTTTTATTTAAAACGCCCTAGAAGGACTCTCAGCACACCGAAAGATCACGGGAAAGGCGAATTGACATTACGCATACCACACGTTATCAACGTGTTACAAAGGAAACTAAAGTCCAAGCAAAAAAAAGCCGTTGACATCTTTGTATCAATTGATACATTTACATCGTGAAGGCGAGTAAATCTATATGGCGCAGCCAATACCTGGACCATGGCGCGAAAAGGTCCTATGCATTCTACGGATTGCGGACAATCGCCAAATAGAGTGGACACTACGAGCCCTTGAGCGGTGGAAAACGGACACCTTTAGTGCCTGGAATTGTGAAGCCTACGACGCCATGATTGCAGCTTTGGCAACGGAAGGAATCGAAGGAAATGAAACCACTTCGAGGACCGACCAACTCGCCACCTACGAATTCTTTTTCCATTACAACAAAAAGCAGATGTACGGGAAAATTGCCCTCAAGAAGAATCTCACGCAAATTCTCATTCTTTCCGCACACCGCGCAGAGCGCCCAACCCTAGACTTAGAATGAAACAAACCACCACTAAAACCGTGAAATTCCAAGTCCGAATCCCGAATCTGGATGGAGACGGAATCGCTGAAACAGTGCCCATTGACGTTGAGGTGTACCATGACCCGGAAACAGGCGAAGAAGTCCTAACCCAAGATTCTGTAAGCCTAATTGAGAAGACGCAGGCCCGCCATATGGGCTTAATGTCACCAGAAGAAATAAAGCATTTACGCTGGCGTTTGGACGTAACACAGCAGGAGATTTCCGAACTCTTGCAGGTCGGCGAAAAAACATACAGCCGATGGGAAAATGGTCGGTCTCGCCCTTCCCGCTCGATGAATCTTTTGCTTTGCGCGCTTCGCGACGGTTGCATCAGCGTGAATTATCTTCGTTTCCGCCGGAATCCAGAGCTGAAGGCGGAATGGTTCGCAAAAATTTTTGAACCGAAGGACTTCCCCGCGAGCTCGGCTGAGTACACACTCAACTGGAACGAGGACCTCAGATTGGAGCTGACCAGAAGATTTAAGAAGTGGCGGCTCAAGAGCTGCACCGCACTAGCGATCGGATTGAGCGCAAGTCCAAAGTTCCGAGACATGATTTTTATCGCAGACCGCGTCGAAAAAACGAAACCCATTGTTTCAGGGAGAATAGGCACTCAACCGAGTTCAGAGCAGGGACCCCCGTTTACACCAAGTCTCGGACGACAAACGCGAAGCCCACACTCCATCCCCATCGAACCCGAAGAGGAACCCTGTGGGTAACCACCTATGAATCCAGCGCCATTACAACTCACTGAGTATTTCCTGACCGAGCTCAACTTCAGCGCGAACAGCCGATTCAACGCCGAGCAGACAGTACCCCTTAATCCAAACGACTTCCAAGTCGCGGCTGAGGCCCAGGCCGACAAAGGTATCAATCGTCATTGGAAAGTCGTCATAAAGCTGCAATATCAACCGCCTGCGGATGCAAATTTGCCATACCATTTCACTGTGGAAATGCTCGGCTTCTTCCTTGTTCTGGATGGATATCCCGAAGACAAAATCGAGCGTCTTGTTCACATCAACGGGCCATCGATGCTTTACGGCGCTCTTCGTGAAATTGTCAAGGCGGTGACGCTACGTGGCCCATACGGTGCCATAATCCTGCCGTCCCCATCGTTCTATCTGCCAGAACCGGAGCCCAAAGCGCCTGTCGAACAGCCGAAGTGAAAGGGGCCTCGGAAGTTGCTATTCGTTTATTTTGGCCACCAATTCCGAGAACGCCTTTTGCTCTCTCAAAGGAAGTTCAGCGGCGCGAGGCATGACCGGGCCTATTGCACCCGGAAATTATTCGACATTCTTGAAGAGTCAGCACGATTTTCGCCCGCCGAAAGATTTAAGTTCACTTCCGCCTCACCCGCCACCCCAGCCGGAGGGCGTTGCCAATCACCACCAGGTCCGACGCGCCCATGGCCGCCGCGCACAAAATCGGACTGAGAAATCCCAACGCCGCCAGCGGAATGGCCGCCGCATTGTAAAAAAACGCCCAAAACAAATTCTGCTTGATCGTGCGCAACGCGGCCTGCGCCAAGGCGATCGCTTCGGGGATGCCCTGAATGTTTGACTGGAGCAAAATGATGTCCGCCGCTTCGTTGGCCACGTCACTGGCTTCACTCACGGCGATGCCCAAATCGGACTGCTCCAGAGCCGGCGCATCGTTGATGCCGTCGCCCACGAACGCGACCCGCTCGCCTTTCTGCTGCAATTGCCGGACCAGGTCCGCTTTTTGACCGGGCCGGACTTCGGCGAAGACGTTCTCCGCGGCAATGCCGGCCAGCGCGGCGATGGCCCCGGCGGTGCGCTGATTGTCACCCGTGACGAGAAAGATTTTCAGTCCCATCCCCCTGAGTTCCCGCACCGCCTCGCTGATCCCCGGCTTGGGCGCGTCGCGCAAGGCGATCATGGCGGCGAGTTGCCCATCGAGGGCAAGGCCCAGGAGGGTCGCGCCGTCGGCCATCCACTTTTCGGCAAAGGCCGCGCCGGGCGAAGCATCAACGCCGCTGCCTTTCAACCAATGAACCGAACCCAGGCGCGCCGTGGCCGGACCGTCCGCGCCGCGCTCCACTTTCGCCTCCACTCCCGCGCCGTGGATTTCCCGCCAGCCGGACAGATTCATTTTTTCGGGCGACAATTTCGCCACCGCCACGCTGAACGGATGATTGGAGCCGCGCGCCAAAGCGGCCGCCAGCTTGAGTCCGGCCTGCGGATGAGAAAATATAATTGACGCAACGACGGCCGGCCTGCCCAGGGTCAGCGTGCCGGTTTTATCGGCCAGGACAGCGGTGAGGCGTCCGGCTTTCTCGAGGGCCGTTCCATCGCGGATGAGAATGCCCCGTTTGGCCGCCGCGTTTGTTCCGGCCATGATCGCCGCCGACGTGGCCAGGCCCATGGCGCAGGGACAAGCCACAATCAGCACCGCGACAGCGCCCAGGATCCCCGCCGCCAGATGGCTCTCCGGCACATGCGCCGCCCAGAGAAAATGCCCGAGATATTCGCTCAACCGCCGCGCCTGGCCAAAAGCCAGCCCCCACCACAACCCGGCGCCAATGGCAATGAGCACGACAATCGGCACAAATACGTTGCTGATGCGATCCGCCAAACGCTGGATTTGCGCCCGGCTGTTTTGCGCCCGTTGCACCGCCGCGATGATATGCGCCACCGCCGTCGCCTCGCCCACGCCCGTGACCTGCATGAGAATCTGGCCGTCCAAATTCACCGTGCCCGCGTAGAGGTTGCCCCCGGCCTCCTTTTCGACCGGGAGCGATTCGCCTGTCAGCATGGCTTCATCGACACTGCACCGGCCCTGGGTCACTTTGCCGTCGGTTGGCACGCGCGCGCCGGGGCGCAGCACGACGATGTCATCGGGCCGGAGCCGCGCCACGGGAACTTCCGATTCGGTGCCATCGGCGTTTTGCCGCCGCGCCGTTGCCGGGGCGAGGCGGAAGAGCGCGCGCAACGATGTTTCCGCGCGGCGGCCGGCCAGTTCCTCCATCCAATGGCCAAGGCTGATGAGCGTGATAATGGCCGCTGCCTCCATGAAATAAAGATGCCCGCCCGCGCCCGACAGCAACGCCCACGCGCTGTAGCCAAACGCCGCCGTCGAACCCAGCGCGACCAGAGTGTCCATGTTCGACGCGCCCGAGCGCAATTGTCTCCATGCGCCGCGATAAAAGCGCGCGCCGCACAAAACCTGCACCGCCAGCGCCAGCGCAAAAGACAGCCATTCAAACCAGGCCTGCGCGCCCCAATGAAAAAGCCATTCCCCGGCCAGAATCGGCCCGGCGCCCGCCAGCCCGATGACAACGTTGAAGCGCCAGCCCGCCAGGGTCGCCGGCCTTCTTCGTTCGCTTTCGGCCAGGGCCGGTTTGCCTGGTAACCCGCTGCGGCGACCGCCTCCAACAAACTGGCAACCTTCGTTTCGGAGCCGGCCTGCCATCGGACCCGCGCCCGCCCCTCCTGCAAGGACACATCCGCGCCCGCGACACCGTGGACGCCTTGCAGGGCGTCGGTGACGCGCCGGGCGCAATTGGCGCAATTCATGCCTGTGACCAGCAACTCGGTCACGAGCGGCGCAGCCTCCAGGACATCCAAGCTCAATGATGCCATACCCTTACACTATGCGCCCTTTTGACGAATTGGGAAGAGCCGCCCGCCTTCGCCGCAACGGCTGCGGCGCGGCAAGCCCGCATTGACCGAGGCTGACTTGGCAAGCCGTCTCCAAAAAAATAATCCGAAATAATTTCGGAAAAGGGCTGTTTATCCGAAATTTTTCCGAAATTTTTCCGATTATCCGAAATCCTTCGGCGTTGTTTAACCCCACATTTCAGAAAACCAGAAGGATGGATTGGGCGGAAGAATTCGTCAGAGGAATGATTGTCAGGGGAATAAAAACCAAGGACTCTTTCCGTCTTATTCTGACCAACATTCCC
The DNA here is from genome assembly GCA_963825315.1 of uncultured Verrucomicrobiae bacterium. Taxonomy (GTDB): domain Bacteria; phylum Verrucomicrobiota; class Verrucomicrobiia; order Limisphaerales; family Palsa-1400; genus DASRLE01. The sequence goes on from CAWGST010000001.1 coordinate 1,324,825, forward strand.
CTGAGACTCACGGTCGGCGCGACAAAGCGTGCTCATGGGAGCATTATGGCACAAAAGGCGGAAATTGCACAGGTCATGATGACCACTTTTTTTAAAACACGAAACCCCCGTAAACATTGGCCGAAACGCGCGCCGGGGGCCTTGTTGTCAAGTATGTATTCTTGACAAGCGCCCAAAAAGCCGGGCTTTTTCATTATTCTCCCGGGGGCTTTCCAAGCCTGATACGAGGGTTCAACTCCCTTCATGCCGCTCCGTTGATTATCAATGATTTACGAATGAGTGCAGTAAAAGGCAGGATCGCAGGCGCGGTTGGGAAGATTTGCATTGCCAGTGTCGCTTTACTCATTGCCGGGGATGATGGCGACCTGTTTGCTTGTTTTTCCCATGCGTAACTTGAGTCTGGGGCTTGAAAATCACCAGCCCGGTGAAGCGGCGATGCTTGTCGAATTGCAACATAACGGGGAATTTCTTCAATAAATTGCGCGGCAGTTCCCAGACAAAATGGCTGTAAGGCGGCATCTCGCCTTTATTGTGCTTCCGCAATTCCACTGTAACCAGGTGCGTGTCGAAACGAACTTCGACTCCGCCTTCCTCCAGCCGCACCAACCGATCCGCCGCGATGGTCCAATCGCGCTTGCGAAACCAGCGTGAGTTGGAGCGATGTTGGTTCAAGACCTCGACGTTCAGCTTCGCGCCGTGAAAATCAATCACGTCGTTGACGACGGTCGCGACTTTTCGGTTGGGAAAGGTGCGTTTGGACCTCGGCATCGCCCGGCGCCCAATCGTTTTCTTTCCTTTGCGCGGGAGCAACAGCCATGGCTCCTTCGCACCGCGAATGAGGCCACAGACATTGCAGGCAAAGTTTGCGTCAGGACATTTGCGCCAGCCGCTGCGATGCCGGCATTGCAGCGCTAGAAACTCCCACGCCAACCCGAGTTGCTGGTAGATGCTGGCGAACCGCTCCGCCTCCGGGCCGTTCCGCTTCAGCGCCGGATGCCGCGACACGAAATCCATGCTGCGCAAGACCCGGCGCAGATCACGCTTAAGACTCGATTCTGTGGACCCGCTATTCATAATCAAGCCATCCTATGTTCGCCTCTCGATTTTGATTCCTGATTGCTTCTCAATTTCGGCAAGCCAATGCTGGCGGGCCGCAACCGTGCTCTTGAATCCCTCGAACAGCACCCGTTTGCGATGTTTCTTGCCGTCGGCCATTGTGGCGTCGAATTCGATGATGCCCATGCTGGGTTCATTCTGATCGAGTCCGGCTGACAAGGCGCTGATGTTCGGCTTTTCCTTGATGAGCCATTGAGCAAAGGCCTCTTCCGTCATGCCGGTCTCTTGCCAGAATTTCAACTTGTCAACCGGCAGTTCCAGGCAGCGGCGCACGACAAAGTCGCGGTCCAAAAAGGAGAAAAAGTTGCCTGCCTTGGGGCCGTTTTCGCGGTCGAGCAAGACGCGGTAAATGGCTTTGAACGCGCCCGGCTGGTCAATCGGTGTGAGGCGAACCGCGTTGAAGATGCAGACCTGGAGCGCGTCGCCCTCCCATTTCGCCTGCGGGAGCAGCCCGGCCAAATTGTGGAGAAAAGCGCGCTGCGTGGCGGAGAGGTCCTGCGCCCGCGCGGGCAGGGCTTCCTGCAATCGCGTTTTTTCCTCCTCCGTGGCGTAATGTTCGACCCAGTAGTGCGCCGCGCGAATGCGGAGTTCGAGATGATGGCGCTCCAGCGCGGTGAAGGGCGCGCCTTTGCGCTTCTCCAATTCCCGCACGACATCCAGATGCGGCATTTGCGTCAGCGCGGTGACGAGTTGAAAGTCGGCCGCCCAATAATCCAGCTCCGGTTTGACCTGTGAGAGTTCATAGACGCGCTTGTTTCCGGGCAACGACTTTGCATCGTGAAAATAATTGTGTTTGGAGCGGTCAAACTCGTTGAAAAGTTTGGTGATGTAAACTTCCGACGGCCCGAAGTTCACCGGTTGGCGCGGAGGAGGGCGGATGAGCAGGAAACGGAGAATCTCCGGCGGCAAAAAGTCCGCCATATCGCGGGAAGTAACCCCCACACCCTTGCTGGAACTCATCTTGGCGCCGCCGACGAGGAAGAAATCGTAAGGACAATTCAGGGGCGGTTCCTGCCCGAAAATGGCCCGCAAGCAAGCCATCGCCACATCGCGTGATCCGCCTTTTGTGCTGTGGTCCTGGCCGGCGCCCTCGATGGTCACGGGAAAGGTCCGCCACTTGGCGCACCATTCCAGCTTGAAGGGGAGTTTGCCTTTGCCATCGAAGGGCGGCACTTTGCCGCGATGCCCGCAACCTTTGGCCCACTTTACCAAATCGGGCTGGCATTGGTAGGTGACTTCCCTGCCGTCGTAGGCGGTGACCACCGTGGTGCCGATGCGGCCGCACTTTTCGCAGACAACCTGGAACGGATGCCAGTCTTCGGCGCGCTCCGCGCCGCTGACCTCCTTGTAAATGCGGCGGACGATGTCAGCCTTGCGGAGAATGGCGTCAATGGCTTCATTAAACTTGCCGGAGCGGTAAACGTCGCGCATCCGATAGAATTCGGGGAGGATGCCGAGTTCGCCGAACACGCTGAAGAACTCGGAAATGTAGTGCCCGGCCATGTCGGTTGCCTTTGAGTCGGGAGGCGGCGGCGTGTTGCAGAGCGGCGCGCCAAGATATTGCTCGAAATGCTCCGCCTCGCCGTAGGGGATTTCATCGACCGGGTCGTAATCATCCACGCCGAACAGGTAACGCACCGGAACGCCTTTGGCCTGGAGCGTCCGATAGATCGCGTCGTGAATGAGCGGCCCGCGAAGCGCGCCGACATGGGCGCGTCCAGAGGGCGTTTTCGAATCGTTGATTGTTTGCGGCCCTTCAATCTTTTCGACTAGTTGGTCACACCAGAACATTGGCGGTTTGTTTCAAGCCGGAAATGATGCCCGCCCGGCGCAAATGGGTCAACCGCATTCAACGGAAGATTCAACGGAAGATGTGTTTTCAGAAGCAGCTTTGCCTTTCAGTTTGAAAGGCAGCCCCGAACCCCGAACTTTCGGGGTTAATTTTCTCAAGAGAAATCGGCCCCGAAAAAAACCGTGAAAATTTCCGCATTTTGCAAAGTCACAAAAAATTGTGCCTTTCCCGCGACGGCCGGAGCCGAGAGGGGTATTCAGCCGTAACAACCTTCCCAACTGTTGTCAACTATATATTTATAAAAGACCCCTGACATTAGTATTTACAAAAACGCTGAAATTGGGAAAGCATCCGCCGTCGCCGCCGCGGCTATACGCGACAAGTCCGCCGTCGCGACAGCTATGGACAGGGAAAGCGGAAATGTCTTTAAAGAATTTGATTACCCCCGAAAGGTTTCGGGGTGCAGGTTTCAGGATTTCACGGATGCCATGAAAGATTCCATCATTGCGGGTCGAGTGTGAAAGTACCGCTCTGATTGGTTCCAAGAAAGTAGCCTTGGGCGTTGGTTTGGCCTTGCAGGATGACGCCGTTGAATTTGATCGTCTGCGTCGAGTTGTCCGGATTGGCGAAGCTGCCGCTGATCACGCCCGTCGTTTTGTTGGTCTTCAACGTCAGCTTGTTCGTGTTCTCCGACAAGTTGGGGATCGTGAGCGTAAAATTGCTATCCTCCAACGTCACGGCCAGCCCCGGTGGCAACGTCTGGCCCGGCAGGTAAAACCATCCCGTGAGCGTCGCTTCCTGATTGGTAAATCCTGAACGATAGACCGCCGTCTTGGACGAGTTGGTCGCGTTGATCCAACTGAGCACAGAGGCGTTCGTGATGTTGTTGTTGATGAAATAGTTCCAGCCCCACAACGAGCCTTTGCCGCCGTACAGGTTCACATACAACGGCCAATAACCGTCCTTCGACACCACGCTCGATTGGCTGATCCCCGTCCCATCCGCCAAACTCCCGGCCAGGGTAATGTTTCCCAAGTCGTCCACCTTCACCGTCCCGTAGCTGGTTCCAAAAGGTCCAAGGTTGGGATCGTTCGTGCCGGGGATGATCAGGGTGTACTGGCCTTCGAACCCGGTTGCCTGGTCCGAACTGCTGAACACATCTCGGTCACCGTTCAATTCGGCGGTGAAGCTGCCGTCGCTTACGGTCCCACTGACGGATTGATCGGCGAAATCCAGTTGCAGGGTCGTGGTCAGCGAAGGTTCACCATGCGGACGTGTTGAAACGATTTTCCTTGTGCCGTCAAGGTCGAACTTCCCCGAAAGCGGCACAGTCTGGCCGCCCAGCGCAAGATTGCCGGATACCGCTCCGCCGCTGGTAACGCTGAACAAGAACGAGCCGGAGTTGGTCTGCTGCCGGGCGGAGTTTGGCGGAGCAAAAAGACCTCTATAAGTTCCCTGCGCCGTTAGGAAAACATTGGGGACGAAGTTGGCCTCCAACAGCAGATTTGACTGCATGCTAAACTTTAGTACCGGATTGGTGGAGATGAAGCTTTCACTGCCACTGGCAACCCAGTTGGAGAAAATCCAATTATGGCCCGGCGACGCGGTGAGAGTGTAGTTGGCGCCGAGTGCGAGCAGTTGGCCATTGTCATTGGGATCAATCTTTCCATTGCCGTTGATTAGCACCTCCAGGGTTGCGCTGGGGATGTTCTGGATTGCCTTGGGGATGTAATGAAAGGAAACCTCGTTGGTTGACGAATGATTGCCGGATGGATCCACGGCATAAGCACGGAGGATGTTAATGCCGGGTTGGGGAGTGGTTGAAGCTGTCCAATTGCGCCACCAGTTGGCGGTGGTGGCCGGTTGCCAGACGTTGGAGTTCAACTGGTAAAAGACGGAAGTCACCAAATCATTGTCGCTGGCGTTGCCAGTGAGCGAGAGCAGCGCGTTCCTAACCGTGCTGCCGTTGGCCGGACTGACAATCTTCACCACGGGACGATTGGTATCTCCCGAAATGGATTTGGTGGAAATACTGAACATGTTTCCGGCTTCATCATAGCCATAATTGACCTCGCTGCCGTTGGCATAAGTAGCTTGCACTAATTGCCCATCCAAATCGTAGGAGTAAGTTTGAGCTTCAACACAGTTCGGAATGAACAGGCACCAAGCACCAACAATGGGGTAAACGAGGCCTTTCCAGTTCGTGTTCATAAATCACATTTCCAGATGTTGCTGGCCGCAGTTCCGACAAGACCCATAACCGAGAGACTGGAATTTGTGTCCGAATAACCTTGCCATGCGGCACCAGCCGTTGCGTCAGAAACCTGCCCGCAGACTATCAGTGTTACGAATGGATCCGCAAGCGATGTCATGCACTCACAAAGAAGCGCATCCAAACACGCTAAACACTCAACAACGACTCGTAAGTATTTCATATTTTGCAAGATCATTTCAAGGAAGCCACATGAATGCCACCTTGATTAGCCAGATTATTTAACACATTATTAACTAAATCTGTTCCTCCTTCAGTAACGACACCTGTCCCAACATTCCACAACACATAGGCACTAACGGAACTGGCAGTCGACCCTGGACTCCCCCCTGGTATTAACCATCCGAAGACACCTCCTAGCGCTGTCGATTCTACAAGACTTGAAACATTAAACCCTGGTTGTCCTTCGAGATTATTTAACCCTTGAGTAACGAGATTTCCTGCGGCGCCACCGGCTGCACCACCTACAATAGGTCCCGCATAAAGCGATACCTCCCCAGTCACTGCTCCCCCTACAGCTGCTGCTGCAACTTGATTCCAATTAACATTCTGGTGCTCAATCAGACCTTGGGTAATGAGATCCGCGCTCGCTCCGATGACGGCTCCAAGGCCCAAAGCAGCAGCATCGTCCACTCCGAACCAGAGCCCCCGCGGATCATTCAAATCAATGGGGTTATTTCCAGCGTAAGCGTATTTGTTACACGTAATGGAAGCGGTGATATCCCCTATGAGAACATCCTGCGACACAAACCTGCCAATTACAGGGTTATAATAGCGGGCGCGCATATACAACAACCCGTTGTTATCTGAAAGTACACCATTCTTTCCGGCGAAAAGGAACGGCGTGTCGTTCGTGCCGGCGCGTGAGGCAATGCTTCCGTAAGGCGAGTAGGAAATCCGGTCGGTCACATGTCCGTTGCCGTCCGTCAGTGCAACCGTGCTGCCCCGATAGTCATAATGGTGAGTCAGCACCTTGCTCGCGCCTTTGGCGGGTGTAACTTCGTAAAGCAGGCCCAAGCCATAAACGTAGTAGTTCGTCACGCCGTTTTTCACCCGCATTAGCACCTGGGAGAGCGCGGCGTTCGGATTCACCACAAAGCGCGTTGTAATGCTTTTGTTGGCCAGGGCAACGCGGTTGCCCGCCGGGTCGTAGGAGTAGGTGTCTCCACCCACACCCGTCAAGCGGTTGCGGGCGTCGTAAGTGTAGGTGGCAAAGGCGGCATCTGTCAGCGGCGCCGAAATCAGGTTCCCGTTGGCATCTGTGCTCACCACCCGCCCGTCATAGGCTGTCAGGACATTATCGGCGTCGTAATTCTTCGTCGCGGTCGCCGGGCGGTAATTAGCGGCCACGGGCAGACTGGTTTCGCCGGTAATCTGACTGGCGGCGTCATAGGCAATATTGACTGTGAAAATGTTGCTGGCGTAGGAAGTCACATCCTTTTGCAGAATCAGTCGTCCCGCTGCATCGTAAGTGCATGAAGTGACGGTGCCATCAATATGCGTGATGTTGGTGACACGCCCGTTGGCATCATAGGCATAGCTGCTCAAGCGACCGCCCCAGTCGCTGACAATGATGAGCCGATTGGCTGCATCATAAGAGTAATGAACCGTCTTGCCATCCGGATAAGTCAAGGAAGTGAGATTGCCAACGGCATCGTAGCCATATTGCAAGATATTCCCGGCAGCGTCAGTGTATTGGCTAAGCCGATCCAACGCGTCGTACTGACGACTGGTGCTCTTGCCGTGTTCCGTGACGGTCTGCAGACGGTTTTTGTTGTCATACGTGTATTTGATTGTACCAACGGAGTCCTGGGATTGAATCAGGCGGCCAGCGGCGTCATAAGTGAGAGTTGTCTGCGCGCCGGATGGCTGGGTGATCTTCGTAATGAGGTTGCGGCCATCCAGCACGTAGCTGGTCTCCTTGCCCGTGGCTGTGATGGTGTTGGTCAGGCGGTTTGCCAGATCGTAACCGAATGTCGTGGGCGCGGTTCGGGGATTAATAATGGTTATGCGGTTTCCATCACTGTCAAACTGCTGGCGGCTCACCCGTGACAGCGGATCGGTTCCCGTGGTGAGGTGACTTAAAGAATCATATCCAAGGCGGTTGGTGCGGTTAATGGCATCTACGGTTTGAATCAGTCGTTGCAAGGCATCGTAGGACATTCTTTTGGTGTTGCCCAAGGCGTCCTGTATGGAAACGGGCTGGTTGCGCACATCGTAGGTGCTAATTTGATTGGTGATGCCAAGTGCGTCCACCGTGGCCACTAGATTTCCCACAGCGTCATATTGGAAGGAATTGACATGGTTCAAAGCATCCACCGTCGAAATCAAACGCCCGGCAGCATCATAGTTCATGGTCTTGGTATTGCCGTCCGCGTCTATTACGCTGGCCAGACGATCTTCGGCATCGTAGTTGTAGTAAGTGTTAAACCCAAGGGCATCATACCGTTTAACGAGGTCACCATTGCCATTGTAATAAAAATGGGTGACGTTGTTCAGAGGGTCGGTTTCAGTTAATTTGCGTCCTGCGGAATCATATGTGTAGAGCCATTCATTGCCGAGACCATCGGACTTGGCAGTAAGATTATCATTCAAATCATAGCCATAGGTGCTGACAAATCCATCGGCATCGGTAACAGAAATGAAGCGCCCCACCGTATCGTATGCCATCCGTGTCACGTTGGCCGCAGCGTTGGTGAGGCTGGTCGTCAAGCCAGCGATGTAAACAAACGCGGCTTTTCCTCCACGCGGTGAAACGGTTTGGATCAACTGCGAATTAGCGTCGTAAGCCATTATGGTTTGATTGCTCATGAAGTCCACGGAAGCCGTCAGATTGTTGTTGCTATCATAGGTGAAGGAAGCTGTGTTGGAAAAGGCGTTGACCGTGAAGATCAGGTTATTCTGGCTGTCGAATTGGTAAGTGGTCGTCTGACCGGCTGCATCCGTCGAGGAGGTTAAATTACCCGAGCTGTCGTAGGCAAACGTTTGGATTTCGATCAAGGCGTTCGTGCTGCTGGTACGGTTGCCGTTGGTGTCATAACCATATCCGGTGGAATGACCAAGACCATCGGTGAGGCTCAAAAGCAGGTAGCGCTGGTCGTGGACGTAAATGTTGGTCGCGCCTGTACGATCCACCACGGCAGTGACAAGACGGTTGCTTTGGTTTTCGTCGTAGTAGAAATAGGTCTGTTGGTTAAGCGCATCTTTCTGAGATGCGATACGCCCTGATGAATCGTAAGTGTCATAAAACACTTCATTGTCTTCGGGGTTATGCTCATCAAGAATGTGACCGACGGAATCGTAATCAAAGGAATACGTTTGTGAAGCGCTGGCGTCGCTCTTGGTTATTTTGGTTAAATGGTCGAACGAATCATAATAAAAGCTGACAGAGCGGCCTGAATCGTCGGAAACAGATGTCAGCAGATTTAAATCTGTATTGTATTTCAAATACAACGACTTGCCGGAAACGGCTTCTTGAATTTGGACCGGGTACGTGTTGGTTGAGTCGTAAAACAGTTGAACGGCCTGCCCGTGAGCATTGACAATTTGCTGTAAACGGCCTGAGTTGTCGAACTCATAATGTTGCTGGTTGGGTTGCTGCAAAGAATAGCTGCCATCGGCATTTCGAATCAAAGTATCATATACGACCGCAACATCTGAACAAGACAGGAGATTTGTGTTTAACGAGTTAAGAACAAAAAGATTACCGCGTTTTGCATTCCAATGCAGCCATACATTACCATTGGTCACAGGTTGAACATTGGCTTCAAAGTTATGGGACCAACCAACCCCGATGGCATCAATGATGTGACAAATGGAATCGTAATCGGCGGTGAACTCCAGGGATTGCGCCCCTTGAACTTTCAAAAGACTGCGTTGAAGAATATGCGCCCCGGTTCCCGTATCCACAGGCTCTACAACGAGACTGTACGGCCGATTGTTGGGCGGGTCGATTCCAGCGTTCGCAACACTGCCGTCACCAGAAATTGTGGTATGAGGAGGGGTGGTGGAAATTTCAAAATAAAGGTTATCAATCGCATATCCGTATGGTTCATTCCCTTCAATTTGTGTCGTAAGGCCTGATATTTGGCCAGGAATTGTTATGGTTAAAATACCCAGGCCCGGGTTTAACATGGAACCAAGAACTTCTAAATTTGGACCATACCAAGTGATCATCGTGCTCTGATAAGTATCAAAATATCCTGCATTAAAGCTGACATTGTTTGCGGTTGCTGGAATGCTTGGATTAGACGGGTTCACAAAGGTGGCAGTAATAGAACCGTTGAACAATGGAGACCCTGATAAAACCGGCGAGGTGGGATCTGAGCTATCTGTTGTGATAAACGTTCCACTACCACTTCCGGAAAAAACGACTCCCAGCGACGAGTATTGCGTGGTGATATATGTGCCGACTGGAAACTCGCTGAAAGTGATGGTATTGCCCAGCCCCAAATTTGGAACTGCTTTGGTTGCAGCGCTGGAGGATTGTTTCGCGAAATGGTCAGGCGATGTAGATTGTGTTTGTTGCGCAACAGCAGCAGCATTTGAAACTGTGCAGGCCAGTGTCATTATTAATACAAGAATGGAGATTTTGCTTTTCATGTAATTATGACGCTTTATGTTGGGTGTTTGAACGAAATATTTTGGAAAATGACCCGGCGCAGAAACCGTCTTTTCTGGATACAACCGTTGCGCGAGCATTGAAAGCTCACCCTGATGGAACCGACCGGCCTGAAAGTTTGATCTCATCCTGGATTCCGGCTGCCGCGCTCATTTTCCCACGCCAAAACACCTGTTTTAAAAGACTATGCGCCCTTTGATTTAACCCGAATTTGTGAAGCAATCCCAGTCTTCCGTCTCTCCATTTCTTGGGAAACCTTAAATATATTTTGCCCCATCCCCCTCATGTGAAATGTTCCGGCCCGGCAAACGCCACATCAGCAAAAAAGGAAAAGGGGTCCCCCATAGTTTGGGCCGAAATCCTGACTGCGGCACGGTTCGAACCGCGCTTCCAGGCAGAGATTTTTTGGCGAGAGGTTAAATCGAGATGGGGTTCCACCTTCGCCAAGGCTACGGAGGACAGGTCGACGCCCGCCGTCGCCGCAGCGGCTATGGCGCGCCAAGGGAGTCTCACCCTACCGGGTGTCGCTTTGTGAGCTTCATGTCCTTTTTGGTGCGGTGAATCTTCGACTGCGCTCCCGCGCGAAGATGTGTTTGGCGGGACGCCAAACACGGCGCGCGAGACGCACGCGCTCCGTGCTTCCGCCGTCGCCGTGGCGGCTATGGTGGACGGGTTGGCGTGACGAGTCCGCCTTCGACGAGATGACGGGAAGCCGCTGAAGCGGTTCAATCCGCAGCGGCAGCGCACGATCACCCCGCTGAAGCGGGGTGTTAATGAGAGTGGCGCCATGGCTGCGAAGAATTTTGTCTCATACTTTTGCTCTCGTGTATTCAATTCTCGACATTTTTCGTGGCAGCCGGTATAAGCAAACTGCCAAAATGCAACGCTTAAAAACTACAGCGTCCGGAGATTCCCGATTGCGCATCCTGGGCAGATGCGGCGCAATTGCAATGCGTCAGTCTTGGGTGGTAGGGCGCGCACTCCGTGCGCGCCGCGGCGGGCAACGGAGTGCCCGCCCTACCTTTCCCTGCCCACCCATTACTGACCGGTTACGCGCAATCGTTTTCGCCGGCTTCCTGTTTTGGTCCGGCCCGGCCTTCGCCGCCCCGGTCACCGCCGATACCGCAACCAAGGCGGTCCAAGGCTGGCTGCATCAGGACCGACGGCCATTGGGCAGGCAGTTGCCGGCCAAAATCAAAAGCACGAAGGCTGTCAAGAATGACGCCGGGGAGCTTCTTTATTACGTTGTGCAATTGGACCCGTCCGGTTTCGTCATTCTCCCCGCCGACGACCTTGCGGAGCCGATTGTCGCCTTCTCCGCCACCGGGAGCTTCAACGCGTCGTCCGGAAGCACGCTGGCGGCGCTGGTCAACCGCGATGTGCCCCGGCGCATGGCGCGGGCGCGGGCGGGGGCGCCGGCGGCGCGCGCCTCGCAAGCCCGCGGCAAATGGCACGCCTTCCTGGCCGGTTCCCCCAATCCGCCGCCGGATGCGGAGGAGAATGGCAACATCGTCGTGGCGTCGCAAATCTGGGTGGCGCCGTTTGTCCAGACTCTCTGGGACCAAACCGTTGACGCAAGTCTTAATTATGCCTGTTACAACTATTTCACGCCGCCTTACGGCGCAGGCATTGTGAGCAATGACCCGTGCGGTTGCATCGCCACGGCGCTGGCGCAGGAGATGTTCTATTTCCAATATCCGAACACCGGCGTTGGCACCGGCAGCTTTGCCATTACGAACAACGGCGCGCCGCAGACGATCCAATTGCTCGGCGGCAACGGCACGGGCGGCCCGTACCAGTGGACCAACATGCCTTTGTCGCCCAACAACCCAACCACCAACCAGGCAATGGCGATTGGTTATCTGACCCATGATGCCGGAGCCACGGTCAACATGAACTATACGTCCAATAATTCTTCCGCAGCGACCTATCTCGCCCAGCAGGCCCTGACGGGCGCGTTCAAGTTTGCCAATGCCGCTTACTACGAGAGCTTCAATAACGGCCTCAGCGGCACAAATTTGCTGAGTATGATCAATCCCAACCTCGATGCCCGTTTGCCCGTCATGCTCGGCATCCTGCCGGACGGCGGACATTGTCTCTTGTGCGACGGTTACGGCTATAGTTCCTCGACTCTCTTTCATCATGTGAACACGGGCTGGGGTGGTGACGACGATATTTGGTACGCGCTGCCGGAAATTAACACTACTGACGGCAATGGCGATTACAACATGGTGGAGGCCTGCATCTATAATATCTATACCAACGGAAGCGGCCAAATCATCAGCGGACGCGTGACTGACCCGGCCGGCGCGCCCGTGGCTGGCGCGACTGTTACGGCGCAGCGCAACGGGGGCGGCACTTACACGGCGATGACGGATACAAATGGAATTTACGCCCTGGCTGGCATCCCCAAGGCCTCGACCTGCGCATTGACCGTCAACAATGCCGGCGAGTCCTCCGCCACCGGGAATTATTCCACTGGCACTTCCGTCTATAATAAACTTCCCAGTGGCAATGTCTGGGGGGCGAATTTCGTATTGTCGCCGCCGCTGCTCGCCATTCCTAAAACCGGCTTTGCCTCCATCGGGCCGGTTGGCGGTCCTTTCAGCGTGCTGTCCCAAAACTATACCCTGACGAACACTTCGGCCTCTGCGATAAATTGGACGCTCTCCAACACCAACAACTGGCTGAGTGTCACCTCCACCAACGGCACCCTGGCGGCGGGCGCTTTTACGAGCTTGATCATCGCCCTGAACTCCACCGCCGGCACCAACGCCGCCGGGACTTATTCCGGCTCCATTTGGATCACCAATCTGACCACCGGCCTCGCGCAGCAATTGCAATTTTCCCTTTCCGTGAAAGCAGCGGATTATCCGATTGCGGTGACGGGTTACAATTTGGATGTGGTGGTTGAAAGCGAGGCCGTCGGCGGCAACACAGCCAACTATGCCGACTCCTTCGATCCCATTTATCCTTTGCTTTCGCCTCCCGACCCTGCTTGCTTTTACGAAGCAGGACTTGCCGCCGCCAATCTTTTTGGAGGGAGGGCTGTCCTGGGTCTGCCGCAAAGCGGGCTTTTTACCAGTCTGGTTGATAATGCGACCACTTTTCAGTTCGGCCCCTATGACAGCGGCAATGTGCTATACTTGACATCCAGCGCGGCTTCCGGCTCGCTCACTTTGAACCCGCCTGCGGCCTACAAATCGTTGAGCGTCCTGGCCGCCTCGGCCCAGGGCGGGGGCAACGGCACGCTGGTCATTCATTTCGCGGACGGCACCAGCAGTTCGAACATTGCTTTCAACGCGGCCAATTACCTGACAACGAATGCCCCAAGCTCAGGCGCGGCCATCACAAATTTCGGCTTGCTGGCCACGGGCCAGCTTAATGAGTTTTCCAGTGTTGACGGCGGCAACGTTTTTCCAACCCTCTACCAAACCACCATCAACCTCCAATCTCCCGGCTTGGATGCCAACCTGATCACCTCGGTGACGTTCACCATGCCCGCCAGCACCAATGCCAGCACCGTTACGGGCGTTTTCGCTCTCAGCGGCACGGAAGCGCCTTACAATTACGTTCTCACGGCAAGCGCCTCGCCGACCGACGGCGGCACGGTCAGCGGTGGCGGGACAAATCTTCCGGAGGGCAGTACAACTTACGTGACTGCCACAACCAACAGCGGCTTTGAGTTCATAGGTTGGACCGGGGACGCCACCGGGACGGACAACCCACTGATGGTCACCGTGACCACGAATCTGAATATTACGGCAAACTTTGCAAGCAACGGGGGGAACATTACTTTGACCGTCATCACCAACATCGAAGCCTATGGCACGGTGACACCCAACCTGAATGACAAGGATTTGAAACAAGGCCGGAAATATATTCTGACCGCGACTGCCACAAGCGGGAATGTGTTTTCGAATTGGACCGGCAGCCTCACCACCAACAAGAACCCTCTTACTTTCAAGGCGGAGTCCAACATGGTGCTGCAAGCCAATTTTATCCCTAATCCGTTTTTGCCCGTGAAAGGGACGTATAACGGTCTCTTTTTTGACGCCAACAATGGCGTCACCGAACAAACGGCGGGGATGCTCAAAGGGCTGGCCATCAGCCAGAAGGGAACTTACAGCGGCACGCTTTTGATCAACGGCGGAAGCCATGCCATCAGCGGCAGCTTTAATCTCGCCGGCCAGGCCGCCACTCATATTTCACGCCCGCCCAGCCAGGGAGGCCTGACGCTGGTCATGCAATTGAATGGGAACGAGCCGCCCCCGCAGGTGACAGGCACGGTTTCCGGAACGAATCATGGGGTCTCGTGGGTGGCCAATCTGACTGCCGATCGGGCCGCCAACACCGTGCCCCCGGCTCAGTACACCCTGCTGATCCCGCCGGACACCGCAAATTCGCCGCCCGGTTCGTCGCCCGGCGGCGACGGCTATGCGTTGATAACCAATCACGCGGGCGCAGCCAACATTACCGGGGCATTGGCCGATGGCGCCGCCTTTAATCAAACGGCGCCCGTTTCTCAAGACGGCTACGTTCCCATCTACGCCAATCTCTACAGCGGCAGGGGCCTGCTCCTGGGCTGGATTAATCTGGATTTGACCAACACGGCCGGTGTCGGCCTGACCTGGATTCATCCCGGGCGCGCTTCGGGATTATACACGAACGGGTTCACCAATGTTCTTCCCGCCAATCAAATCTCCCTTTCGCCGTGGACCAATTCCCCGACAAACATTGGCCTCCTGACAAATCTGTCGGTTCTTGACACCATCAACGACACCAACACTCCCATCCCTGTAACGATCACCTCGGGCAAAGTGAGCGGGATGTCGGTGAGCGGTTCCGTCAACCTCAAGACCGGCCTGTTGACAGTGGCCATCGGCAGCGGGCCAACCAAGGTGACCGGCCACGGCGCGATATTGCTCAATGCCAGCTACGGCGGCGGATATTTCCTGACCAAAACCAACGCCCAAGCCATCAAACTGGCGCCTTGATATTTGCCTGGCGCCACAACTCAAAATGAAACAGGGCGGCAACCACCAGGCAGTGGCGGATTTTCCCGGATGCAACCAGGCCGGGCACCTCGTCCACTGAAACCAATTTTGTCATCAAATCCTCCGTCTGGTCGAAATGGGTCGCGCTGGCGATCCGGCAATTCTCCACCAAGACGGTGAAACAGGTGTTGCTCATGATGGCGGGATTGGGAAAGACCCGGCCGATGACGCGCGGTTGTTCCCCCTCGCAGCCGGTTTCCTCCCGCAATTCCCGCACCGCGGCGGCCTCCGGCGAGGGGTCCGCCGGGTCGATCATGCCGCCGGGAATTTCCAGTTCGACGGTGTCGGTGCCCTGGCGATATTGCTCCACCAGGACCATCCGGCGATCGGGCGTGAGGGCGACGACGTTGACCCAATTGACGGAGTCAATTATAAAAAACTCATGGGCCAGGCCCGTGCGCGGCGAACGCTTGGCGACGGAGCGAATGGAGTAGATCCGGAAGTCGCCCAACGGCTTGGAGGAAATCTTGGGCCAGGGCTGGATCACTCCGCTTCCGGGTTCGCCGGCACGATTTTAATGCTCTCGACCGCCACGCGGCCGGCCGGACGGCTTTTTTCACCGCCGCCGCCGTGCGTGGTGGGGGTGTCGCCCAGTTTGGCGAGGACGTCGTCGCCCTGGATCAATTTGCCAAAGGCGGTGTACTGCCGGTCCAAAAAACGGGCGTCGGCCAGGCAGATAAAAAACTGGCTGCCGGCGGAATCGGGGTCCTGCGAGCGGGCCATGGAAATGACGCCGCGCACATGGGCTTTGTCGTTGAACTCGGCCTTGATCTTGTAGCCGGGATCGCCGGTTCCCCAACGGCCTTCCGCGCCGGGATTTTTGGTCAGCGGATCGCCGCCCTGGACCATGAAGCCCTTGACGATGCGGTGAAAACAGGTGCCGTCGTAGAACCCTTTGCGGGCCAGAGTTTTAAAATTCTCAACCGTCTTGGGGGCGGCCTCCGGCCAGAACTCAATGGTCATTTCGCCGTGGCTGGTTTTGATGAGCGCGACTTCTTTGGTGTCCATAAAGGCAATCTATTTGACGGAATCGGCGGGGACAATTTTGATGCTGATGACTTCGACTCGTTTGGTGGGAACGCTCATTTCACCGCGGAAGTTTGCTTCGACGGGAGTATTCCCAATCTTTTCCAAAACTTCGTCCCCTTTGATCAATTGGCCAAAGGTGGTGTAGTTTCTCATGTCCAGCCCCGGTTGGGGAGCGAGGCAGATATAGAACTGGCATCCAGCGGAATTGGGGCGGCCGGTATTGCCCATGGCAATGGTGCCTCTTTGATGTTTGTGATCATTCTTTTCGTCCTGGATGGTGTAACCGGGGCCGCCGGTTCCATACGACGCCTTATTGTTCGGATCTTTTGTCTTCGGATCGCCTCCCTGAATCATAAAGTCCTTCATGATGCGGTGAAACGCCGTGCCGTCGTAAAAGCCGGATTTGGCCAGCTTTTTAAAATTGGCGATTGTCTTGGGCGCGGCGTCAGTCCAAAAGGCGATGACCATGTCGCCCTCGGTCGTCTTGATCAGGGCCACTTCATTGGCGTCGGCGGCGGGTTTGGCGGCGGCGGGCGCGTTGGTCGGCGCGGCAGGCGGCGTATCGGATGCCTGGCCGCCGCAGCCCGCCAGCAGCAACGTCAGGAGAGGCAAAGAGCATTTCAGATGTTTCATAATGGGCCAAAATAGCGAAAGAAGTTGGAAGCGCAAGAGACAATTGATACAATGTGTCGGAGGTTATGAAACGCATTTACCGATCTGCATCCAGGTTCTGCGCGCTGTTCGTTTTTGCCGGCGCGCTCGTCGCGCAGCCGCTGCCCAAAGTCCAACTGCGCCCGGTCTTTCCCGCATTGACCATGGACCATCTGGTATGGATGTCGGAAGCGCCCGACGGCTCGGGCCGGTTCTTTATCGTTGAACAAGCCGGCCGGATTGTCATTGCGGGCAAGGGAACGGACGGCAGCCAGACCAACGAATTCCTGAATATTGCAGACCGGGAGCCTGCCGCGGCTTACGAGGAGGGACTGCTCAGCATTGCCTTTCATCCCGAGTTCAAAAGCAACGGCCTGTGCTACATTTATTACAACCAACAGAACAGCAACCAGCCTTCCCTTTATCCGCGCCGCAGCGTGATCAGCGAATTGAAAGTCTCGGCCGGGGACACCAATCGTGCTGACCTGAAATCCGAGCGCATCCTCCTGGAAGTCCAGCAGCCGTATTCCAACCACAAGGGCGGCCAACTGACCTTTGGGCCGGACGGCTTTTTGTATCTGGGGCTGGGCGACGGGGGCCTGGGAGGCGATCCGTTCAACAACGGCCAAAACAGCGCCGCGCTGCTCGGAAAAATCCTGCGCATTGACGTCAATACCCGCACGACCTTTCAACGGGGCAAGGAGACGGTGGCCTTGCCTTACGGGATTCCGTCCGACAATCCGTTCGTCGGCGAACCCGATATGAATGGGCTGGGCGCGCGCCGCGAGATTTATGCGTGGGGCCTGCGCAATCCGTGGCGTTACAGTTTTGACCGTCAAACCGGCCAATTGTGGGCCGGAGACGTGG
Source organism: uncultured Verrucomicrobiae bacterium (assembly GCA_963825315.1). Classification (GTDB taxonomy): domain Bacteria; phylum Verrucomicrobiota; class Verrucomicrobiia; order Limisphaerales; family Palsa-1400; genus DASRLE01. Next base: position 1,342,230 of record CAWGST010000001.1, read on the forward strand.
GACAGGACTTGTGGGAAGAGGTGGATCTCATCGTCAAAGGCGGCAATTACGGCTGGAACGTCCGCGAAGGGGCTCATCATTTCAAGCCGGGGCCGCCGGGCGCGCAATACATTGATCCGGTCATTGAATATCCGCACAACCCGGCCCTGCTAAAGGAATCCAAGTTTCCCAGGCACGGCATCGGCGCTTGCATCATCGGGGGTTACGTGTATCGGGGCGGGAAATACCCGGCGCTGCAAGGAGTCTATCTTTATGCGGATTACGCTCTCGGCACCCTTTTTGGACTGCGTTACAACGAGGGCAAAGTCACCGACTACGCCACGCTTTTGGAACAGCCAAAAAACATCACCAGTTTCGCGGAGGACGCCGATGGCGAACTCTGCGTCCTGACCTACGACGGCCACATTTATTCGATAACAGTGGCCGACTAACATTGTGTGTTGAACTGAGGTTATGAAACACTTTTCCGCGATTACGATGGCAGGTTTCCTGTCTTTGGGGTGGTTTTTGTCCCCGGGCGTTGGGCAGCAGTCACAGACCGATACGGTGGCCGGACGCAGTGATGCCAATCGCGGCCACGGCTCGGGGGCGTTTGCCACGGGGCGGTACCGGAACCTTTTTGTCGAGGCGGGACATTCGCAGGCGGAAACGGAGGAGAAGATCGCGGCGGCGTTTCGGCAGTTGTTTCATGGTGATCCGGCGAACGAGGCGGTTTATTTTCCGGCGGGCGCAAATTCCAATGGGCCGCTCGCGTATATCTGCGACATCGGGCATGGCGACGTGCTGACGGAGGGGATGTCTTACGGGATGATGATCGCGGTGCAGTTGGACAAGCGGGCGGAGTTTGACGCGTTGTGGAATTGGGCGCGGACGTGGATGTATCATGGTTCGCCGGATCACCCCTCCTACGGTTTTTTTTCGTGGTCCATGCAGACGAACGGGGCGCCGAATGATGAATTGGCCGCGCCGGATGGTGAGGAGTACTTTGTGACGTCGCTTTATTTTGCCGACGCGCGCTGGGGAAGCCGCCAGGGCATTTACAATTACCGGACCGAGGCGGCGCGGTTGCTGGCCAATATGCGGCATCGCCAATTCATTTCGGGGCCGACGGTTGGCGGCGTCAAGACGGCGGGGGCGTTGTTTGACCCGGAGCGCCGCATGGTGCGGTTTACACCGGAAAAGGCGAACTGCGATCACACTGATCCTTCCTACCAGCTACCGGCCTTTTACGAGTTGTGGGCGAAATGCGGGCCGCCGGCGGACCGGGATTTTTGGAAGCAGGCGGCCGCGGCCAGCCGGGATTTTTTCCAGCGCGCGGCCCATCCCGTCACGGGGTTGGCGCCGGAGTACGCGAATTTTGACGGCTCGCCCTGGGCGCCGCCGTGGACGGCGCAGTCGGTGCGATTTTGGTCCTGACGCGTGGCGGACGGCGATGAATTGGTCGGTGGATTGGGCCTGGTGGGGCGCCGACGCGCGGGAGCAGGCATTGAGCGACCGGCTGCAGGGATTTTTCGAGTCAAAAGGAATTTCCACCTACGGGAACCGGTTCCGGCTCGACGGGGCCGAGATCGGGAACGATCACTCGACGGGATTGGCGGCCATAAACGCGGTCGCGAGCCTGGCGGCGACGCAGCCGCGCGCGCGGCAGTTTGTGGAGGCGCTGTGGAATGCGCCGGTGCCGGCGGGGCAGTGGCGGTATTACGACGGGATGTTGTATTTGTTGGGGATGCTGCACTGTGGCGGGGAGTTCAGGATTTACGATTAAGATAGGGGGGATGGACAAAAGATGAAATCCTCCCGAAAGACCGGGAGGGCCTCATGCAGTGTTGAACTTTGCCGCCGCCAAAGGCAGACTCACTCCGGCACTGGCATGATTGACGACGCATCATTGGAAACTTTGTTGGAGAAGGCCTGGGCTGGCCACCGCATCGGCCCGGCTGAGGCGCTGCGGCTTTATCGCCTGCCCCTAGAGATGTTGGGTGCGCTGGCCGATCGCCGCCGCCAGTTGGCCCGGGCCCAGGCCCACGGCGGCCGCGGCAACCAGATCGTCACCTACATCGTCGATCGCAATGTCAATTATACCAATGTGTGCAATGTCTATTGCAAATTCTGCGCCTTTTATCGCACGGAAAAGGACGCCGACGCCTATGTCATCACCTTCGATGAGATGGATAAAAAAATCGAGGAGACGCTCGCCCTGGGCGGAACGCAGATTCTGATGCAGGGCGGTCATCATCCAAAACTTTCCCTGCAATGGTATTTGGATTTGCTCGCGCACATTAAAGGCAAATTCCCCCGCATCAACATCCACGGGTTTAGTCCCAGCGAGTTCATTCATTTTCGCGAGGTCTTCGGGTTGCCCTTGGAGGACATCCTCTCCCAATTCGCCAGGGCGGGCCTGGGGTCCATTCCGGGCGGCGGCGGGGAAATTCTGGTGGATAGCGTCCGCCGGCGCATTTCGCCGCTCAAAGCCATGAGCGACGACTGGCTCAGCGTCATGGATGCGGCCCATCGCCTCGGGTTGAGTTCCACGGCCACAATGATGTTCGGCCATGTGGAGACCATCGAGGACCGCATTGAACATCTGGAGCGGGTCCGGGCGCAGCAGGACAAGAGCAAGGGCTTTACCGCCTTTATCGCCTGGACATTTCAGGCCGAACATACCCGGCTCAAGGCGCCGACGGTGGGCGGGCACGAGTATTTGCGCACCCAGGCGCTCAGTCGAATTTATCTCGATAATTTTCCAAGCGTGCAAAGTTCCTGGGTGACCCAGGGGCCGGAAATCGGGCAGGTTGCGCTCAAATTTGGGGCCAATGATCTCGGCAGCATTATGATCGAAGAGAATGTGGTGTCGCAGGCCGGCACGACCTATCGCATGGGCGTGGCCGATATGCGCCGGCTCATCCAGGATTTGGGATATGAACCTCACCAGCGGGATAACTGGTATAATCTCCTCAATTAACCGCCGAAACCGAATACTGCATGATGAAAGTTTTATTGCTTGGCATCGGGCGCTGGGGCGCCAACCATTTGCGCGTCCTCCATTCCCTGCCCATTGAGCTTTATGTCGCTGAACTGGACGGCAAGCGCCTTGAAGCCGCCCGGAAATTGGGCATCCCCGACGCCCGCCTCTCCACCCAGTACAAGGACTTCGCCGGGCTGGTCGAGGCCGCCGTCATCGTCACCCCGGCTCAATCTCATTTTCCACTCTGCCGGGAATTTTTGGAGGCGGGCAAGGATGTCTTCGTCGAAAAACCCCTGACCCTCGCGCCGGAGGAGGCCAGGCAACTCGCCGAACTGGCCGGCAAAAAGAAGCGCATCCTGCAAGTCGGCCACATTTTCCGCTTCGATCCGGCGACGCAATGGATTCGCGACGCCATCCAATCGGGCAAATTCGGGCGGGTCAACCTCCTGCGCGGCCATTTCGGCGGATTCAAACGCCCGCGCAACGACAGCGGCGTCATGTTCGCCGACGGCATTCATTTTGTCGATCTGTTCAACTATTTTCTCAACGCCACCCCGGCCAGCGTCCTGGCCATTCACCATGATTTCATGGGGCGCGGCATGGACGACGTTTCGCTCGTTTCGCTGGAATATGAAACGCCTTTGGGCAACACTTGGGCCACGGTGGAAAACGATTATTTCGTTCCGGGCAAGTTCCGCGACGTCACGGTGGTGGGCGAAAAGTTGAGCGCGGTGTGCGATTACAACGTGGCGCAATACAAGATCAAGGCCTATGAAAACCGGCATGTGCGCGACGGCGCGGATTTCAAAGGCGTGGAAGGCGTCGTGACGCAGATCGAATGTCCGCCGGAGGAGCCGCTTTTGGCCGAATTGCGCGCCTTCATCCAATCCGTCCAGACCCGGCAGAAGCCCCTGGCCGACGGCTGGGCCGGCTACGACGCCGTCCGAGTGCTCGACGCCGCCCTGGAATCCGCCCGCACGGGCCAGCGGGTGAAGCTGAAATAGAATAAAAATTTATGCAAAAAATTCCGTTATCAAAATGTTTCGTAAATCCTGAAGTTGAAGAAGCGGCGCTGCGCGCCTTGCGTTCGGGCCAGTATATCCTGGGCAAGGAATGCCAGGCCTTCGAAACCGAACTGGCCGCGCACACCGGCACGCAGCACTGCGTGCTCGGGTCGTCCTGGACCATGATTGTCTATATGATGCACCTGGCGCAGGGTCTCAAAGCCGGCGATGAAGTCATCGTCCCTTCGCACACCGCCATTCCGACGATGGAGCCGCTCATTCATTGCGGCGCAACACCGGTCTTCGCCGACATTGACGACACCTTTTGCCTGGACGCCGCGCAACTCGAATCGCTCATCACGCCGCGCACCGTCGGCATCATTCCGGTGCATCTCTACGGCCATCCCGCGGACCTGGACCGCGTGTTCGCCGCCGCTGCCAAACATAAGTTATGGGTGCTGGAGGATTGCGCCCAGGCCCACGGCGCGCGTTACAAGGACAAACGCGTCGGCTCCATGGGTCTGGCCGGCGGTTATTCCTTTTTCCCTTCGAAGAATCTGACCGTGCTCGGCGACGGCGGCTGCCTTTGCACCAACGATACGGCGCTGGCCGAACGCGTTCGCATGTACCGCAATCACGGACGCAAGGACAAGTACCTCCACGAATTCGCCGGCTTCAACGTGCGCTTCAACGAAATCCAGGCCGCCATCGGGCGCGTCATGCTCCAGCATTTGGACGCCTTCAACGAAAACCGCCGCGCCATTGCCGCGCGCTACAACCAGCGTCTGGCCGGATTGGTGCAAACCCCGCCCGAACGGCCCTGGGCCAGGGCGGTCTATCACATGTACGTGGTGCGGGCGCAACGCCGCGACGAGCTGCAAAAATTTCTCAAGGAAAACGCCATCGAAACCGGCATCCATTATCCCGTGCCCAACCATCAACAGCCCGCCATCACCTCCAGGTTCCGCAACATCCCGGCCCTGCCGCGCACGGAACAAGCCGTGAAGGAAATTCTGTCATTGCCCATCCACGGCGAAATGAGCCTCGCCGCCGCCGATTCGGTCTGCGACGCCGTGGCGAAGTTTTACGGGAAGAAATAGTTCAACCGTGGAGATTCAATAACCGAATTAAAGTTTCTTTGACCCGTTTGAATTCATCCGGCGTCAACACTCCAAGCCGGGACTCAAAGCGCGCGAGTGAAATGGGTTGAATTTGTTGAAGGTGAAAGACTCCGGGGCTTCTGAGAAAAGGCTTCGGCACGTCGAGTTCCCAACGATTGCCGCGCACTGCGGTGGTATGCGGTATCACGACGAGCAAAGCCAATTCGTCGTCGGCAGGGTAATCGCTCAAAATGAGCGCGGGGCGGACTTTTGCGGCCAGGCCGAAATCCACCCTCCATATTTCACCGGGCAGCGTTCTTTTCATCCTCGGCTTCCATGCCGTCAAGCATTTGGAACCTCTCCAGCGCCCGTTGGTCACACTCGGCCAGCGTCATGGCCTCCTCCTCTGCCTGGATGATGCAGCGCATGATTTCCCGTCGTGCTTCATGCGAGAGCTTCGGTATTTCAGAGATGATGTCTGCTCTGCTCATGTTGGAAAAATACACCGCAGAGGAAAGTCAGTCAACATTTGCCCTCGAACGTCTCCAACACGTCTTCCGGCAAGGGGGCGTTGAAGTCATCCGGCACGGTAAACTGTCCCTTGGCCAAACCAATCGGACGCGGCTGGGAAAGTGGCGGCGGATTCAGGATAGTGAGCAGGCCGGACGCTTTCTCCGGCAGGGCCTCAGCGCCTTTTGGTGAAACGTTGCCTTGGTCAATTTCGACTTCAAGCGTCAGATAGCTCAAGGCATGAAGTTACTCTACGCTTCACATGGCCGCAAGAAGCGAATGCCCGCACTCCGACATAATTTGAACCGCATGTTGCAATTCTACGGATTTTGTGGAGAATGGGAGTGATGGCTGATCACGATAAAATTCAATTTGACCTGGTCAAATTGCTGAACGGCGAGCGAATTATTCGCCTCACGGATCCGCAATCCGGGCTTTCTTTGGAAAAGAAGCTCAAGCCTGCCGAGGCGGTTATTCGCCAAAAGGACCGCCTTCTTCAAGTTTTTGAGGCTGCGCTGGCACGAGCCGAAGTGATCGGCGCGTAAGACTTTAGCCTATGAATGATACCGCCGTGTTGCAAAAAGTCGAGGCGCTGACCAAGACTGTGGAGCGTTTGCAAGAACGCGTCGAGGACTTGGAGGACCTGCGGGACCTCCAAGCTGCCATCGCCGAAAACGGCAATGAGCCGCTCATTCCTTGGGAACAGGCCAAGGCCGAATTGGACTTGGACTGATCTATTCGGACGCCGCTTTGGGTGCCTGGAAAGGAACGGCTAAAAGAGGGAGCATTTGCCGATGACACTTACCCCGCGTTGGATGCTATGAAAGAGTGAATAGGATGATAGTCAAACACATCAAAGCCGAAACGGCGCGATACCCGAAATATGTCAAGTGTCGCCCCTGAAATCAGCCTCGTCATCCCCTGCTACAACGAGCAGGACAATTTGCGCGCGCTCATCACGGCGATTCGCGCGGCGGTGGACCCGCTCAAGCTGCCTTACGAGGTCGTCATCACCGACGATTGCAGCCGGGACAAGTCGTGGGAAATACTCAAGGAACTCGCGGCGGCGGACCCGCGCCTCCGGCCGCAACGCTTCGCCTTCAATTGCGGCGAATCGGCCGCCAGTTGGGCGGGCATGAAAGCCGCCCGCGGCCGCTGCATCGTCACCGTGGATGCCGATTTGCAGAATGATCCCAAGGACCTGCCGGCCTTTTTGCAGGCGCTGGAAAAATTCGATTGCGTTTGCGGCACCCGCGTGGCCACGCGCGGGCAGGGGGACAATTTTGTGCGCATCGCTTCGTCCTGCATTGCCAACTGGGTGCGCAATAAATTGTCCGGCGAACAAATCTCCGACGCGGGCTGCACCTATCGCGCCTTCAAACGCGAGTGCATTGCCGACCTGAAATTTTTCAAGGGCATGCACCGCTTTTTGCCGACCTTGATCAAAATGGAAGGGTTCAGCGTGACGGAGATCACGGTTTCCAACAATCCGCGATTCGCCGGGCAAAGCCATTATGGCGTTTGGAACCGGCTCTTTGCGTCGTTTTACGATTTGCTGGCGGTGCGCTGGATGAAAAAGCGGATGCTCCGCTACCAAATCGCAGAGAAGATCAACCATGAGTAGCCACTCCTAATCTTAATCCGGGTCTATAGCACAATCTGTGGGTCAAAATGGCGCTTTCCAGCAGCAGGCAGGCGAGTCCGTTACGCGTGGCGACCGGCGGCGACGCGAGCTGGAGGCTCGAAGCTCGTCGCCGCCGCTCGCCTGCCTGCTGCTGGAAAGCTTGGCCGCCTCCGGCGGCAATCAGTATTCGGATGCTGGCAGGCCTAATCACGCTGTAACTCATTGATGGCCTGTATGTTCCATTCGATTCACTTCAGGGTTCACCCACAGATTCTGCTATGGAGGCCTTAATCCTAATCCTGCTCTTCTTCGCGCAATGAGGATTAAGATTACGATTAAGATTAGGATTAAGAACTGCCTGTCACTCCGCTTCGAAGATGCTCATGAAGATGACTTCCTTGATTTTCCAGAGGATGGCCAGGGTCATGGCCATCGGGAACAGGCCGATAAATAATATGAACCACAAGCCGCGGGGATTGTCGCCGGTGATCATCCGCCCGATGGCGCGGGGCAGAATTTGCGCCTGCGCCAATCCCAGACAAACGGCCAGCCCGATGAATACAGCCAGGAACAGGGCGATGTTGAGCGTGGTGAACATTTTGGTTTCCACGCGCAAGTTCTCGTCCGGCAGCATGGCGCACAGGCGGCGCAGCACCTGGTTGATCTGCATCAGCAAGAGCAAAACCGAGAAGGCGAGCACGACCACGCATACGACGTAGAAGGGAATGGCGGGGAATCTGTGCCACCAAAACAAAAACGGAGCCAGGCCGGCGTTGATGATGGCGAGCATCTCCGCCCGATTCAGGGCCTGATGCCAGATGCGCTCCTGCTTTTGGAAATCGCGCAATTGACGCAGGCCGTAATACAATATCGCGCCGCCCAACACCGCCGGCACAAAGGCGGCATCACCCAAAAAACCGAGCCAATTCGTGCGCGCCGTTTCCACATAAATGAGCAGCGTCACCGGCAGCCCCCAGAACAAGGTGGACAGGCCGCGCACCAGTCGTCCCAGAGCGCGCAACAGTTCGACTTTTGCGGCGTCCATTCCCTTCTTAGATGGTGAGGTAGGTGTATTCCTTGAGGCCCCGCTCGTAATCGTCCAGCAGGCGCATGCCTTCCGACGGTTTGAGACGGTCGGATTTTATCGCTTCGTCAATTTGCATCTTCATCTGCCGCTTTAATTCGTTCTCGTCATACTGCACGGAAGTCAGCGCCTGCCCAATGGTCGAGCCTTCGATGATTTCTTCGACGTAATATCCGGCCGGCTCATCGGGATCGAGGAAGACGTGGACTTCGTTGACGCGCCCGAAGAGATTGTGCAGATCGCCCATGATGTCCTGATAAGCGCCCATCAGGAAAAAGCCCAGATAGTAAGGCTCAGGCCCGTTGCCGTTGGCGCGCGGGGCGTGGAGCGGGAGGGTGTCGCGCACGTCCGACGGATCGATGAATTTTTTCACCTCGCCATCCGAGTCGCAGGTGATATCCACCAACGTGCCTTCGCGGGTGGGCCTCTCATTGAGCCGGCTCAGCGGCATGACGGGGAAGAGCTGCCCCAAGGCCCAGTGATCGAGGAGGGATTGGAAAACGGAAAAGTTGCAGAGGAACTGATCGCCCAAACTGTCTTCCAGCCTGCGGATTTCCTCCGGGACATAATGCTGGCCGCGAAAACTCTGCACCACCGCCTGGCCGATTTCCCAATAGAGCGTCTCGATTTTGGCTTTGTCGGGCAAATCCAGCAGGCCGAGGGTAAACATGTTGTGCGCCTCTTCGCGCCGCTCGGAGGCGTCGTGAAAAGCCTCCAGCATGTTGAGATGGGGCAGATTTTTGCGAATGTCCAGCAGGTCGCGCACCAGCGCCTGCTCCTTTTCGCCATATTCAATGGCGGCTCCGATGCTGATTTTTTCGATGGTGCCAAACGTTTCAACCACCAGAACACTGTGGTGGGCGACAATGGCGCGGCCGCTTTCGCTGATGATTTGCGGGTGCGGCACCTGCTCCTGGTTGCAAACCTCGCCGATGTAAAAAACGATGTCGTTGGCATATTCCTGCAAGGTGTAATTGGTCGAGCTGTCGGAAGCCGACCGGCTGCCGTCGTAATCAACGCCCAATCCGCCGCCGACGTCGAGGGACTCGACGGCAAAGCCCATTTTGTAAAGCTTGGCGTAAAAGCGGGCCGCTTCCTGCACGGCCTTCTTGATGGTCAAAATATCCGGGACCTGCGAGCCGATGTGGAAATGAAGCAACTTGAAACAATGCTCCATTTTTTCCGCCCGCAACATCTCGGTGGCGGCCAGCAGTTCGGCGGTGTTCAAGCCGAATTTGGCATTTTCCCCGCCGCTGTCCGCCCATTTGCCGGCGCCTTTGCTGAGCAGGCGCGCGCGGATGCCGACCAGCGGCTCGACCCCCATCTGGCGCGAGACGGCGATGATCTGCTTGAGCTCCTCCAGCTTCTCCACCACCATGATGACCTTCTTGCCCAGCTTGATGCCCATGAGGGCCATGCGGATGAAAACGGCGTCCTTGTAACCGTTGCAAATAATCAGGCTGTCTTGCTGGCTTTGCAGGGCCAGGCCGGCGAACAACTCCGGCTTGCTGCCCACTTCCAACCCGAATTGGTGCGGTTTGCCCGCGTCCAGTATTTCCTCCACCACTTCCCGCAGTTGGTTGACCTTGATGGGAAAAACGCCGCGGTATTTGTTCTGATAATTGAACTCGGCAATGGAAGCCGCGAAAGCCTGGTTGATCGCCTCCACCCGGTCGCGCAGAATGTCCTGGAAGCGGATGAGCACGGGAAATTTCAATCCGCGCCCCTTCGCCTCCTCGATGACATCGGTCACATCCACCACCGCGCCATTTTCGCGCAAGGGCATGGCGATGACGTGCCCGGCATCATTGATGTCGAAATACTTCGCGCCCCATCCGGTGATGTTGTAAAGGGCGCGCGCCGCCGGGATGTCCCAGGGCGCAATTGGCGCGGCAACTTGGCTCATTTCTGTCTCACAGCAATGCGCACTATAAGAAGACCGTTGCAGAATTCAATAGGGCGTTGCAAAAATCTTTCGCCGCGGATTGAAAATTCTCCTGTTTTCTGTTTTGATGCGTTCATGCCCAAAGCAAATTTGGCCGATATGGTGCGGGATTGTCAAAGACTGCTTCGTCCCGAAACGTTTGCCGACTGGGAAGGAGCGGTCAATGGCTTGCAGGTGGAAAACTCCGGCGCCGTCACGCGCATCGCCGCCGCGGTGGACGCCTCCCTCGCCACCCTCAAGCTGGCGGCGGCGGCCGGGCCGATTTGCTCATCGTCCATCACGGCTTGTTTTGGGCGCCGACCGTGCCGTGGACGGGCCGGCGCCGCGAGATGCTGGCCTTGCTGATCAAAAGCAATCTGGCCGTGTACAGTTCGCATCTGCCGCTGGACGCCCACCCGCGCCTGGGCAACAACGCGCAATTGTGCGCCGCGCTCGGCTTGGGGAAGCTCAAGCCGTTTTTTTTCGAAAAAGGCCGCTTCATCGGCTGGCAAACGCGGCAAAAAATTTCGCGCCGCGAACTGTCGCAAAGACTGGCCAAAGTTTTGGGCCGTCCGCCCGTGCTTTTGCCCGGCGGTCCGGCACAGTGCGAAAGAATCGGCGTCGTGACCGGCGCCGCGGGGGCGCAGTTGCAAATCGCGGCCAACGAAGGCGTGGACACATTTGTCACCGGAGAAGGCCCGCATTGGACCATGCGCTGGCCGAGGATGCGGGCTTGAATGTTTTTTACGGCGGCCACTACGCCACCGAGACATTCGGGGTCAAGGCCCTGGCCGCCGCCCTGTCGAAAAAATTCCGGGTACCCTGGACATTTTTGGACCATCCATCCGGATTATGAGAAGATGCGCCGACCGGCCTTGTCCGGCCTTGTCATTCTTGTGAAAATGGATAAGTTTATGCCATGTTAAAGATGATATTATGCGTCTGCCTGTTGCTCGGTGGCGCCACCGTTCGAGCCGCCACCGTGGAGCTGAAAGGCAAGGCCGCCGTCACCGGCAAAATCCTGGAGGAGAAAAAGGACCAGATTATCATTGATATTGGATACACCGTGCTGGTCATACCAAAGAGCCAAGTGGTGAAATTGCTCGATGATAATGCGAAGGCCGCGAAAACCGTGGCCGCTGCGCCGGAACCCGCCGTGGACCGCGGCTTTTATTCAGCCTCGATTGTCCCGCTGCAGGAACGCAGCGTGCGCGAATTGGTCAATGAATTGGGCGAAGCGGTGGTGCAGGTGCGCACGCCGGCCGGATTGGGTTCCGGCTTTTTCATCAACCCGGACGGTTTTTTGATCACCAACTTTCATGTGACCGAGGGTGAAACGCAGATTTCCGTCGAAGTCTATCTTCAGAAGAACGGCCAGATAGAGCGCAAGACCTACAAGCAAGTCAGGATTGTGGCCCTGAACAAATTCGCGGACCTGGCCCTGCTGCGCATTGAAGACAAGGATGCCCCGAAGTTTTCCTGCGTGACCCTCGGCGATGCCGACAAAATGGCCGTGGGCGACACGGTCTTCGCCATCGGCAGTCCGCTCGGCCTGGAACGGACGGTGACGGAAGGGATTCTCAGCACCAAGACCCGCCAATTCGAGGGCACCCTCTATTTGCAGACCACCGCCCAAATCAACCCCGGCAACAGCGGCGGACCCCTGTTTAATTTGCGCGGCGAAGTCGTCGGCGTGACGAATATGAAGATCACCTTCGGCGAGGGCCTGGGGTTTGCCATCCCCGTGGAAGCGGTCAAATTCTTTTTAAACCATCGCGAATCCTTCGCCTACGACAACGACAATCCGAGCAATCCTTATCGCTATCTGGAGCCGCCCAGCCGCGCCAGGAAAGCCGCCTCCCAGTAATGGCCCCCGGCTGAATTTATGCCGAATCGTTTCATTCTGCTCCTCATCCTGGGCGGTTTTTGTCCGGGCGCGACCGCGGCCGTTTTGCCGCCGGAAAAACTATTGCCCAAAATGGCCCCCGGCTGAATTTATGCCGAATCGTTTCATTCTGCTCCTCATCCTGGGCGGTTTTTGTCCGGGCGCGACCGCGGCCGTTTTGCCGCCGGAAAAACTATTGCCCAAAGACACCGCCTTGCTGGTCACCGTGCCGGACAGCCTGGCCGCGTGGGGCATTCTGAGCAACTCTCCCTATGGCCGGTTATGGCAGGATCCGGCGGTCAAAGCGTTTAAGGATAAATTCATCGACAAGTTTGGCAGCGACGTCATCACGCCGCTGGAACGGAGCCTGGGCATTCAATTGTCCGCCTACAACGGGCTGGCCCAGGGCCAGGCGACCTTTGCCCTTTTGCCCATCGCCCAGCCGGACAAGCCGGAGGATCATTTCGCCAAACTCTTCCTGCTTGACACGAAAGACCGGGCCGCCCAACTCCGCACCAACCTGGCGGACATCCGGCAAAAATGGGCCGCCGCCGGCAAGCCCATGAAAACGCGGAAAATTCGCGAAGTCGAATTCACCACACTCATCCTCTCGTCCGCGGAGCTGTCGTGGGACAAAATCATATCCAAGCCCAAACGCGCCGTGGCGGAGGAGGACACCGCCGGCAACGCATCCAGCAACAAGGTGGAAATCACTTTCGGCCAGGCCGGCTCGCTGTTGCTGGTCAGCGATTCCATCCAGGCTGTCGAAAAGGTCCTCAGCCGCCAGGCGGGGGGATTTTTGCCCGCCTTGGAGGAACAGCCGGCCTTCCAGGCTGATTTTGCCGCCCGCCTGCGCGGAGCGCCGTTTTACGCCTGGATCAATGTCAAAGATTCGATCGACCTCCTGACAAAGGCTCCCGCCGCTGACGACGACGACGGCAACGCCGCCTCGGCGCTCAAGCCCGATTCCCCGCTGGCCGCCGCCGGGCTGACCGGGCTGACCTCGGCCTCCTTTGCTTATCGCAGTTTGCCGGAAGGGCTGTCCGCGCAACTCTTCGTCGGAGTGCCGGAGGCCAAACGGCGCGGGCTGCTCAAGGCCGTTGTCAGTGAAGCCAAGGATTCCAATCCGCCCGCTTTTGTTCCATCGGACGTGACGAAATTCTGGCGCTGGCGCATCAACATCCCGCACAGTTGGTCCCAGCTCGAAACGATGTTGAATGAGTTCAATCCCCAATACAACAGCGTGATCAACTTCGTTCTGCAAACCGCCGGCAAAGACAAGGATGAAAACTACGACTTGAAATCCGAACTGCTCGGCAATCTGGGCGATGACATCATCCATTACGAGAAAGCTCCGCAGGGCAACACCCTGGCTGATCTGAACGCCGCCCCTTCTCTTTACCTGATCGGTTCGCCCAATGCCGCGAAACTGGCCGCCGCGCTCAAAACCGGCTTGAGTTTCATGGGCGCCGCCAAGGAACGCGAGTTCCTCGGCCGCCAGATTTACACGCTGACCACGGTGGCCCAGGGCGCCATGCCCGGCCCATTCCTTCAGCTTTGCCGGCAGCGGCGGTTATGTCGCGCTGTCGGGCGACAGCGAAATTCTCGAGGAATTTTTGCGGAGCAACGACAGCAAAGGCAAAACGCTGAATGACACCGCCGGGCTGGCCGACGCCGCGCAAAAAGCCGGCGGCATGGGCACGGGCTTGTTCGGCTTCGACAACCAGAACCTGGGCCTGCGCGCGCTGCTGGAAATGCTCCGCCAGCAACCCGTCACTTTGCAGGACATTTTGGGTTCGGCCCACGGGCTGCCAGCCAGCGTCAATACTGGAGACCAGGCGGCCAAACTGCGGGAATGGGCCGACTTTTCCCTGCTGCCGTCCTACGATGCCCTCTCGCGGTATTTTTACTTCTCGGTCTATGCCGGCAGCTTTTCCCCCGAAGGCTTCACCATGAACTTTTTCGCTCCCACCCCGCCCAAATTAAGATGAAAGGAAGAATTAAGAAGGAAGAATTAAGAAGTAGGAAAAGGCATCCTGGTTCGGCTGCTGGCTGTTATCAGGTTTCTTAATTCATAATTCTTACTTCTTAATTTTCTTCATTCCTGCGGGTAAACCAGGATGCGGTCATGCACCAGCACGATCAAATCATTCTTGCCGTCGCCCGTGACATCGGCGATGACCGCTTCGCGCGGTTCCAGCGAGTCGTTGCGCCGCGAACGAAACGTCCGCTCTTCAAAAACCTGCCAGCGGTCTGCCGGAACCAGTTTGTGCGGCTTTTCGAAGGCGACCAAATCCAGGTAGTTTTTGGCCGTTTCCAAAAACACCAGGGCTTTGCGCCCGTCGTTGTTCAAATCCCCCGAAACGACATCCGCCAAATGCCCGTCCTTGATCGGCGTTTCATAGCTGTCCAACTCCGCCAGTTCCCACACCCGCCCGCTCATGGCCATGGTGCCAACCTCATTGGCCCCGAGCAGGGCGATGCTGTTGACCGTGGACGAGCCGAGCGCCACGGCGCGCAGCGAGGTGAAATCGCTCACCGGCAGCGGCAGATTGCGCGCCACCTGCCAGACGCCCGCCGCGTCCCGCTCGCACAAGGTCAGCGCCTTCCGCTCTGAGTCAAGTAAAAAAATTGACGCGATGGCGCTGGTCCCGTTGCGCAACGCCGCCGCCCCGGTGATGCGCGAGTCGCTCGAGGCCCCGTTGATCTGTTCCTTGACAAAAAACGACCAGGCCGGCTTGCCGTTGGTTCCCAGGCCGCCCTCGTTTGTCAGAACGACGGCCCGGATGAAATTCTTTTGCGCCAGCAGCAATTCCGGTTTGCCGTCCCCATCCACGTCCGAAGCGCTCACCCACGGCTCTTCCGTGCTGCCGCCGGGGGGGGAAAGGTCCTGTTCGTCAAAGGTGGTGTGATCGGGTTTCTGGATGAGGATTTTAATTTTCTCGTAAGGGATGAGCACCACCAGATCGGCCAGGCCATCCTGGTTGGCGTCGTGCATCGTCATCGAACTGGGCGCGGCTTTAAACGTCTCGCTCAACTTCTGCGTGTGGCTCTTGCCATCCGCCGTCAGCGTCACCAGCACCCGGTTGGTGTCCTGGTCAACAATGACGGCCAGGGTCGGTTTGGCGTTGGGCTGCAAGGGGCCGATGGCCATCGTCAACGGCCGGCCTTCGATGGGCAAAATCGTCGGGAAGGCGATCCGGCCATTCTTGTCCAATTCCGTCACGCCGATTTGATGTTCATCGCTGCTCAGGAGGAAAATCTTCTGTGTGCCGTCTTCTTTCCAGTCGCTCACCGCGATTTCGCTCACGCCGGTCAGCGTCGGAAATGTTTTCGCCGCCGCCAGGGTGCCGTCGGGCCTCTGCAAATGCACGGTCAATTGCCCGCTGTCCGGCTCCGCCACCAACAGATCGGGCAGGCCGTCGCCGTTGATATCGGCCCACAAGATGCCGCGATGGGCCCGGGTCGTTTTGTTCAAGGGCAAAACCTCGAAAGGCCCTTGCTTGAAAGCGCCGGACAAAGGCTCGGCGGGCTTGCGCGCGAAGTTCCACAACTGCGCCCGCCCGGAATTTTGCGCGATGGTGACAATCTCTGTTTTGTGATCGCCCACCAGATCGTCCGCCAGGTAGGCCCGGATCGGCGGCAGGGAGAAGTAAATTTCCGGGCCAAGTTCACCGTCGGCGTTTTGCAGCCGGAATCGAAACGGGTTCGGACTTTCCCAGTTGATCAGCAGCAAGTCATCGCGTCCGTCGCCATCAATATCCAAAACCTGCACGGCCTTGACCGTGCCGGAGAAGGGTATTTTGCGCGGCTCGCCCAGCGAATGGTCGGCTAGTTGCGGCAGGAAATAAATGTTGTTCTCGCCCAGCAAAACCAAATCCGTCCGTCCGTCTCCATTGAGGTCGCCGGTGGCCAGCGCGTTGGCGGTCAATTGGCCGTCGTCAATCGGCCAGTGTTTCGGCGCGCTCCAGGTATTGCTGCCCAGGTTGTAGAGCACCACCAACTCCTTCGGGTCCCCGTAATAGGCCAGGTCCGGCCTGCCATCGCCGTTCAAGTCCGCCACCACCAGCGAGTAAATTCGCTTTTCCGAGGCGATCGATTCAATGCGAAAACGCGCGTCGGGCGGCAGTTCGTTCATTTCCAGCTTCCGTCCGGGCCTGGCCGGCGCGAGGTTTGTCTTGCCCGTCTGATTGTAAAGCAGATTGATCTTCGAGCGCGCGTTGTTGACCACGATCAAATCCATCAAGCCATCGCCGTCCAGGTCGGCGGCATGAAGCAGGGAAATCGAGTTGTCAATCGGAAAAACCTCCGGCCCGGTGAATCCGAAGGAGGCCGGCTTGTCCTCCGGCGCTCGCCGCGCCCAGCACCGCGGCGCAGGCCAGGACGCCCGCGCATAATCCCCGGAAAATGGAACTGCATTTCAACATAGCGGGTCGAAAAGTGCCATTGCCCCCAACCCTTCGCCAGCTTTATTCATGGTGAGAAAAGGCCTCTGCCCGCAGAACCCTCGCTGATGGACGCAGATGAAGAATGCGCCCTTCAACTTTCTGGCGGCAAGGCGTCGCTACCTGAGGTTTGCCACATTTCATGTTGATTGGCTCTTTTTGACCATGTTAACCAAGTTTATCATGGTTTGACCGGGCCAAAGCTTTTCAAGCTGTAAGGTGTTGATTCTCATAACTTTAGCCTTGGCATTCAACCTTCAGCCTTTCCTCAAATCGGTTTGACTCAGTTTGACCCACCCTGACCAGGCGACCAAAGGGACAGCCACAGACAAGCAGATGAACACAGATTGATTGAAAAATCGCTGCGACTGGCTGCGACGCGGTGCGACTTGGTTTGATTTTTGGTGTCGGAATCAAACGCAAAGCCGCCAAGGGCATCCGCCTTCGCCGTTGCGGCTTCCCCCGCCGCCGAAACGGCTATGGCGGACAAGACGGCGCGATCAATCCGCCGCCAAGGCTGAGGCGGACAGGAAAGACGCAAAGCAACGGTGAGGGCGTGGTTTCCGCACCACGCCGGCCTTGATTCCGGAGATTCGTCCATGCTTGTTAATTCTGTCTTCATCATTCAGACTATTCCGCCGTCGCCAGGCTACGGCTCGACAAGTTCATCATCGCCTCGCCTGGTCAAACATTACTAAAATACAATATCATATAACCGTGATTTTGTACACATTTATTTTAAACTTATTTTGTAATCGGCGCCTGAAGGTGTAAAGAATGCCGACAAGATTGACAGGATTGAGGCGTCCGCCGCTGATTCAGAGACGAAACACAATTACCAGAATTCTTAACCGCGAAATAAGCGAAACACGCGAAAAGGCTTTTTCATGGAGACTTAAGCAGGCTTTGCTGGAACGGTTGCGTGGAGAAAATCAAATGAACAAAGAAAAATGGACAAAGCTCTGGTACGACGCCTTTGACCCCTTTGAAAGTGCCATTGCCTCCAGTCATTCGCCAGCTTTATTCATGGCGGGACGGCACTCATTGTTTGGTCCTTCTTCAGGGCAGATGGGCGCGGTAAAAGCGATTGAGATACGCGCCGCTCTGCGGGTCGCTGAAGGGCAGGACACCGGGGCCGACGGTATTGGTCCAAATGGAGAGCCAGGTCACCAAATCGGTTGAAGCATCCACCACCACGGGTTGCCCGGCCGCTGCTGCGAGATTGAAGCCAAACAGACCATTGCCAAACGCCAAACCGGCTCCGTAGGTGAGAATAACCGGAGTCCCATTGGCCGGGAATCCCCGCCGGATCGCGTTGTTCCCTACGTCTGCCACAAAGAGGTTGCCCGCGCTGTCCACCGCCACACCGTTAGGAAGATCAAACTGCGCGGCACTCCCCGTTCCGTCCGCGCTGCCACTATTGGTTAGTTGGGGGTACTCCGCCATATAATCCTCCTCCTGTCCAGCCAGCGTCGTCACCACCCAGTTGGTTCCAACCGGAGTCAGTTCCCGGATTGTGTTGTTGTACGAGTCCGCCACATAGACGTTGGTCGCGCTGTCCACCGCCACTCCGTACGGCCAAAAAAAACGCGCGGCGCTTCCGTTACCATCCGCGTTGCCATTATTGGTTAGTGGGACGTACACCCCTTCACCATTGAGGACAAGCCCGAACCTCTGTCCAGCCAGCGTCGTTACCACCCAATTCGTTCCCTCCGGCGTCACTTTCCGGATGGTGGAATTCATTGTGTCTGCCACATATAGATTGCCCGCGCTGTCCACCGCCACACCGCCTGGATAATCAAACAATGCGGCGCTGTTCGTCCCGTCGTACGCGCCACCCGCAACGTTCCCTAGTCCAGCGAGCGTCGTCACGACCCAGTTTGTACCCACCGGCGTCACTTTGCGGATCAGGCCGTTGCCTGTGTCCGCCACATAGAGATTGGTCGCGCTGTCCACCGCCACACCCAGAGGAAGACCAAACCGCGCGGCGCTATTCGTCCCGTCATTGGTGCCTCCAATGCCGGGCTGCCCAGCCAGCGTCGTGACCACTCCCGCCGGCGTCACTTTGCGGATCGTGCTGTTGCCTGTGTCCGCCACATAGATGTTGCCCGCGCTGTCCACCGCCACACCCGTGGGATTACCCAACCGCACGGCCAGTGTCGTGACCAGTCCCGTCGGCGTCACTTTCCGGATCGTGTAGTTACCAGAGTCCGCCACATAGACGTTGCCTGCGCTGTCCACCGCCACGCCTTGAGGGTAATGAAACTGCGCGGCGCCCCCCGTGCCGTCATTGGTGCCTACGGTTGGCTGTCCGGCCAAAGTTGAAAAGGTATAGGGTGTGGCGTAATTGGCCTGGCCGAGAGCGGTCAGAGGCAGAGCCAGTGAAAGTGAAATGTTCACCCATTTCGGAATAGAGTATATTGCGCTCATCACTGTTCTTTCTCGCTTATTTGTTCCAGCGCCGATTTCATTTGTTCCACTGCAAGTTACATCCCCGCTTCCAGCCGTCAAGCCCATAATTGCTCGCTTCCGAGCACTGACCCTTTCACTTTCAGGTGCCAAGCTGAACTTTCTCGCCGTTGTCCTTCAGGTATTTCGCGTTCCATCCTTCTAGTGTGGGCAGGTGCTTTTCCATTTCACTTTGCAGGACAGCGCCAACCTGGTCGAACGGTTTGCCGGAGAAGCATATCAAGCCTTTCTGAAAACGAACCCCATACTTTGAACCATCGTCTTCAACGATGTATGCCCCAGCACACAAGCCATACGGAAGGTTGCGCCTGAACTTCTCGAAGCGGTTTCCACTTTCGTCCAATTCCATTTGTAAGTCAAAATAGAGATGGATTAACCCCTCTCTTGCGATGCGGATTCTTGGGTATCGCCCGATTGCTGCCCTAGGCATATACGCAAATCCATGCCGAACACAGAAGTCGTCAAAAATCGGACGCACTTCTTTCAAATGCTCGTTTAAAGCAACGAAGTCCATGGATTTATTCGACGCAAGAAAGTCAGCTTCGTTCATCATGGCATCACCTCGGGCCGATGGGTTGTGCAGGGAAGAGTTGTGACGGCGGCACGCGCTGAGGATTTATGAAGTCATTTCCGCCACCGCTCCACCCACGAAGCGGCGAAGGTTCAACAATCGCGGGCGTATTCGGAACGAATTGCCCCGTGTTCTGGATGGGAATGACTTTGTTGGGAACAGGTATTCCCAACTCCTGGCTGGCTTGGGCTGCGTCAGTGTAAAGTTTGTCCGTTACCGGGGTGCCTTCCCATAGGCCGTTTGCAAAAGACGATTCTGGAGCCGTTGTGTAGTGGTAGAGAAGATTTGGCGCTGTTTCCTCTGCGGCAGCCAACGCATCGACTTCCTCCGCCCCGGCGGCGAACCCCCCTAAGCCCGCCGTTGCTGCCAGGACTCCCACATTAGCCAGCGCTTGGCTCAATTCGTCGGGGTTGTTTAACAGCGCATTAAGTTGATTGACAAGATTAGTTAAATCCTGTTGACGCGCACACGGGTCCGTCGCAAAGTTCGCCCCTGAGAGCGCTGCCGAGGCCAACGCGTTCGCAACTTGTTCCTCTCCATAGGATGTGGAGAGCGTTCCTGCCAATTGCGACGGCCCGGCCACCATGTTGTAGGCCGCGTTGCCCACGTTTTGCGCTCCCTGGCCTGCTCCCTGGACGAAGCCGCCGGTGATTTGCAGAAGCTCCCAGACGGTGTATTCTCCGTAAGGGTCGAAAAACATGATCGGATCATTTCCTGCAAAACTGTAAGCATTGGGACCGCCTCCAAGTCCCAACGGGTCTTGATTCAGCCAGCGCTGGAAATTCGGTTCATAGAACCTTCGCGGATAGGCGTAGATTCCGGGACTGGAAAAGAATTCCATCGAGGAGAACCGATAATGATTGGCGTCAGCCAGCGCGCCCCATCGACCAAGCAGCTTTCCAAAGGCGTCGTAGCGATACCGGGCAACAATATTTTGGTAGGCATCGATTAACGCCGTGATGTTTCCACTCCCATCGGCATGATAAAATGTCGAACCGTTGGAATCAGTCCGCGCCAGCAATCCGCCGATACCACCCGCTCCTTGCAAACTCAAGCTGAGGTCCAATCCGCGTGTGTAAGTAACCTTCGGATTGTTGTTGGTATCGCCCTCCTGGATGACGAGCGGGCCGTCACAGACATAATGAATCTCGTTTGTTTCAACCCACGCACTGGTTTGCCAGGTGTATTCACGCGTGATGCGGCGGCGATTGAGGCCGTCATAAACGAATCCAACGCACGATGCGTTGGTTTCAAAGACATTCGTTAACTGATTCTCGGCATCGTAGGAGAAAACACGCGTTCCGTCGTTCGTCAGGTTTCCGTTGGCGTCGTATTGGAGCGTAACATTAGTGTACACATTTAAGGTGAGGGAGTTTGTTGCAGCGACGCCGTAAGGGTTTTGCGCAATGATTGTAAAAATGTTCGCTCCGTTGGCCAGCGTGTTGCTGCCGCCGGCGAAAGTAAAATCACCGTAGGTTTGCGCGCCTACGCCGTTGATGGTCACATTGGTCGCCGGAACCGGCGTTGCGCCTGTGACCGTCAGCGGGCCGGTGCGGGTGACGTTGTCGATTTGATTGAGGGCATCAACATTGAAGGTTTGAACGAGGGCGTCGTTGGTGCGGGTATGGAGATTCCCGGCGGCATCATACGCATAGGCGAGTTGTTCGTTGTGGCGCAATGATCCATTGGCTTCCCTGGCCGACCAAGTGGTTAGTTGATCGATGCCGTCGTAGCCAACCGTCACGGTATTAGTCGTCAGGCCCAACTGGCGCGTAATGTTGGTCCGCAAGCCAAGCAAATCCAGACCATACTCGTAGCCGTCCAAAGGATGGCCCCAGTAATTGAGCAGCGCGGTGTTGGTTAATCGGCTCAGATTGTCGTATTGATTGATGATGGATGCTTCGTTCGGCAACGTGATGCCACCAATCCGATACTGGTTGATCGAGGAAGGATACTGGTAGCCAAAGGCCCCGGCTGGCGACGTGATTCCGGTCATTCGCCAGGCTGAATCGTAGCCGTAAGTTTGCGACCACAAACCGGAAGGTTGGGTGAGGCTCAGGTTGGTGCGGTGGCCCTGATTGTAGGCGTAGCTGACGGTGTTGCTGACGGTGTTGCTGGTCCACAGGTCAGTTTCGCTTTGCAATTGGCCGGTGGCGGTGTAGGTGAATTTCGTCGTGCCTACGCCGTCGGTCATGTTGGTCAGTTCATTGATGGCGTCGTATTGGTTGCTGATGGTCAGTTGCGGATAGATTATGGTCTTCAGGTTGCCGACGGCGTCGTAGGTGTAGCCGGTGGTGGTGCCGATCATCGCACGGTTGGTCATCCGGCCATCGGCGTCGTACGAATAGGTCATTATGGTCGTGCCGAGGGCGTTCGTCTTGCTTGTCAGCCGCCCGTAAATGTCGTAGCCCCACTGGGTTTTGTTGGTCTTCGCGTCGGTCAGGCTGATGAGGTCGCTCGCGCCATCGCAGGCGTATTGAGTCACTTGATTGTTGGCGTTGGTTTCGGCTGTCTTGCGGCCTGCGGCGTCGAATCCGTAATAGGTCGCGTTTCCAAGTTGATTTGTATAGGCGGTCATTCCTGCGGGGGAATAGCCAAAGTACTCAGTGCCGCCGCCGGGATAACTGCGCGTCAACATTCGCCCCAAATTATCGTAGGTCATTTTGACGCTTACACCGTTGACATCCACGATGTTGGTGGCACGATCCAGGGTGTCGTAGGAAATGGCTTTGACCTGTCCAAAGGCATTGCTGACGGCGACCGGCAACCCCTGGTTGTTATACCAGTTGGTAATGCTTGAACCCGCGCCGTCGGTGGTGTTGGTGATCTGGCCGATGAGGTTGTAGGCGTTGGTGACGCTGGAACCGTCGGCATAAACAACGCTTGTCATCCGGCTTTCATTGTCGTAATTGAATACAGTGGTATTGGTCAATGCGTCTTGAATGGAATCCAGCGCCCCGCAGGCGCAATAGCCATAAATCGTGGGAAAGCCCAGGGCGTTTGTCGCCGCCACTATTTCCCGGATGTTGTTGTATCCGAACGAATTCGTATATCCCATCCGGTCAACCACCTGCACCAGGTCAAGGTTACTGTAAGTATAAGAAACGGTCGTCCCATCCGGATAGGCCACTTGCGCCAGGCGCTGCAAGTTGTCCCAAGTATTGCCGACTGAAAGCCCCCGCGCGTCGGTGTAGGCAGAAACCAAATCATTCGAATGTGTAAATGAATTCGTTGCGAAACCAATGGCAATTTGCCGCGCCAGAAAGTTATCACTCCCGTAAATGTTCGTTATGACCAATCCGGTGGGGAGAGTGACGCTGACAACCTGCTGATTCGTGTTGTAAATATAGCTGGTGATTTCGTTCAGCGCATCGTAATGGATGAGCGTTTCGTGATAGGCATTGAAAAGATTGCTGGAGACCTGAACGCCCATCGCGTTTGTGGCGGTGATCAGATCAATGCCATTGGTGGCGTTATAGGTAAAAATGTTCGTGCGCACGGCCACGGTTCCGCCCAACGACCAGGTGCTGGCGTTGGTGAGCACGTTGCCGATGGAGTTGCGGTCGGTGCGGCTGAAGGAGGTCGTGCCATCCGGCAGGACGCGTCCCACCAGCAAGGGCAGGCATTGCGAGCCTTCAAATTCCGTGTTGGTCTTGCCAGCGTAGTCGTACCACATTTTTTGGCCTTCGATGGTTCCGGCGCTGTCTGGACTTGGCGCACGCTCCATGGAAATGGTCTGGCCGGTGGCGCCCGAGCCTGTTAACAGCCAGTGTTTCATGCGGGCCTTCAGGAAATCATTGCTCGTGAACGCGGAAATGTTGGTTGTGGACAATGCGGCATATTGGAGCCGGCCCCAATGAAAACTGTCGCGCAAATTCAAATCGGCATTGTCGAGCGTGTTGGTAAATGGGGTTGTGTTGGGAACCGTTGAATACGTAGCGGCGATCCCCGGCTCGTTATCCTGATAAAGATATAATTCCGTGCCACCGTCCGGCTCGGTCACCTGCACGGAGCGGCCATTGGGGGCAATATTGGCGCCGGTTGTGTCTGTGATCGCAAAAGAGGTCGTGCCATAAGGTGTCGTGAGGTTGGTGACCCAATTGAAATTAGTGTCATACAAAAACGAGCTTGAAATACCGCCAACGTCGGTGATGTTGGTCAGCACGCCGTTTGTGTCATAAGAAAGAGTGCAACTCCGGCCAAACGGATCCTTAACTTGGCTGATAAGATTGGTGTTGTATGGGTTGTTGGTGGCGTAGTAAATAGTATTAATGCGTCCATCGCCGTCAATCACGTATTGAAGCTGGATGATCGGTTGTCTGGGAGGGGTTGTGGGAACGTAGTTGTCGTACGTCAGTTGTGTTTTCTGCGCCTGCGGGTTCAAACGCGCGGTCAGAAAGGCCTCCAAAAATTCGCCGGATGCGTTGGTCACCACAAAACCATAGACGTCCTGACTTCCGTCGGGGTACAACACTGTGAATCCGTTGGTCGTGTCCCCGCTCAGGCTCGTGCGCGTCAGATAGTCATTGGTGGTGAAATAGGTTCGCTGGCCGCCTCCGGGGAAATAAACAATATTGTTAGAGTTGGCGTCCTGCGTCACATAGGAAAGCCAGGAGAAATTCCATCTCGGGCCGACGCCAAATATGCCGGGATTCCAGCCAGCGACAGATTCGCGCTGCTTAAAGGCAAGTTCGAAGGAGATACGCGGTCCGCATCCGGGTTGATAACCCAGCGGCTCATCTTTCAGCCAGAGGGAAATGTAAGGCTCTGATACTTCCCACACTGGCATGCCACAGGGAGACGTTGCGTTTGTTTCTGTCGCTCCATCGCTCGCATCGTCTATGGGTACGTTGGTTTGCACGTCGGAAAGAATAAGCACGCCAAAAACGGCTGGAGTCCCGGCGACGATGGGAAGAGCATTCAGTGAGTACACGATGCTACCATTTGCTCCATTTGATATTCCACCTTCATGTTCTGTTGCGAAAGCGGTCGCAAAGCCCCCCCACCAGCCATTGGGGTAACAGCCATTGGGCAGTTGGCCGGCATTGCCAGTGTTAAAGCCTGTCGTTGTGGCAGCCTGCCCAGGCGCGTAATCCCCCGTGATCTCAACGGTCCCGCTTTTTCCGTTGAAGTTTACCACTTGAACGTACACTTGACCCACCCAGTTGGCTGTTTCATTCAGCACGAAAACGGTTCCCGCATTGAACTCAGTCTCATCACAGGGCTGCGCTTTTGTCGGAACCACGCCACTGCCAACGACGAAAATCGCCAGCAAAAGCCATCTGATTAGTTTGTTCATATCATGTGGTTTGGTTGTCAGGGAATGCCGCTGGTCAGTTCCGGCTCGCTGACCCATACAGCGAAGCCTTCCGACACCTGGGGATTTGTGCCGTATAGATATTCCTGATAATTGAGCAGGCCGTCGCCATCGGAATCGGCGCTACCGATGCCGGGTATTTTTGGGTTTAATCCCTGCCACAGATACCAAGCGTTGGGTGTCCCAAAGCCATCGCTGGAAAATGCGGCGCTGATGAGATTCTCATAGGCCAGCGTAAGGCCGCTGCCGTCGCTGGCCGGCAGCGGCGTGCCCAAAAGGTAAAAGGATTGGGTAGTGGGCTGGTTGGTGATCGTGTATATTCCGCAATTGGTGCCCTGTCCGAGCCATGTCCAGACGGAATTGCTGAGGGGACTGGCAAGATTGGTGGTTGAAAACACATCGTAGCCGACGTCGGGGGTTCCGCCAGCCACGGAAAAGGTAAAAACATTCCCCTGGCCAGACACGACGGCATAAGACATGTTGGTCATGTAAACATTGTAAACGTTGGTTCCGGTCACGCAGTCGCCACTGCCACCACTCGGAAGCAGGGAGCCGGGCGAACCGGGCGCTAAATCCGATCCGCCGCCGCCATCCTGCCACGAGGCGAACTCATTGGAAAGGCGCGGCCATGAGTTGGTGAAAAAAGAGCCGTCGAAATAATCGAACCAATTCGAGTTATAGAATTCCATATACCAAAAAATCCCCCTCGATTGCTCGTAGCCGGAAGGGTCCGATCCAATGTTGAAACCATTTGTCCAAACATTGGTCGCGGGAATAATCGTTACCGGACTGCCGGTGGCGGCCAGTTGGCCGTCGAGGTACAACATGGTGTTGGTAAAATAGCTCAAGCCGATTAGATGCACGGAGTTGGACGGCCAGGAAATCGGTGCGCTGACGAATATTGTCGATTCAGAGTTGCTCACGCCGCCAAAGTAAATGTTGGTTCCCCCGGCATCGATATAAACGGCCCAAAGGCCATCAGGAGAACCGCTGGAAAAATCTCCTGCGGCGAGGAGATAAGACCAGTCCCCTGGACCGTCGCCATTTTGGTTGGTATCGGCGGTTGCCCAATCGCAGATGAAAACACACCTCATGGCTCCCGCGGAGAAGGTAAGATTGGTAAAGCCGTTCGTTTCGACGATATTGTAGTTCAAAAGAGCGGGCAGCGCGTTGGTCGTGTCGAGCAGGAGAACGTTTCTATTCCATTCCTGAACGCTGACGATGTTGGTAAAGGCAATCGGCGCGTAGCCGTATTCCGAAAGCCAGTTGGTGTTCTGGAACAAGTAGCTGTCCAGAAATGGGTCTGGCGGCAAGGGCGGCGGCCCGGATTGGCAGAAGGCCGGGATCGGCAAGAGCAGCAGCGCGAAGAGAGCACATATGAAAGTCCGAACGAGGCAGAGGTAATATCGTTGGAGAGTTGTCATTGAATTCGTTTCTAGACTTTTCTTCCGGAAATGCAACCAGAAAAATGCAAAAAGAGGTTCGAGAGGCAATGGTTTGACACAACGAATCACTTTCTTGGGTAACAGTTACTTTTGGCATCCGGCAGGGCCTGCCGTTGAATCATCCGCAGCATTTCACCGGCTGAGGGATCTTGAACCATAACCCCAGGGCGAGGTACACCGCCGTCGCGGCGATCATCGGCACAAAGACCTCGCCCAATTTCAGCGCCAGCGTCGCATGGCTCAAATAACCTTCCCACAACAGGCGTCCGTTCCACGCCAGCAGCCCCGCGATCACCCCGGCCACGGCCAGGCGCGGCAATTGCGCCACTGTCTCCGCCATGTCCAGCGTGCGCAGTTTCTTGCGCAGCGCGAAGATCAGCAGTCCCAGGTTGCAGGCTGCGCTCAGACTGTTGGCCAGCCCCAGCGCGCCGGGACCGAGGCGCAATCCAAACAGAAAAACCGCCGTGAAAACAATATTCATGACCAGGCAAAAAATACTGATGCGCATGGGTGTCTTGATGTCGTTCACGGCGTAAAAAGCCCGCACAAAAATGTTCACCAGCGAAAACGAAATCAGCCCCGGCACAAGACAGACCAGCGCAAAACTGACGTGCTGGGTTGAATGGAAGTCGAATTTCCCGCGCTGGAACAACAACCGAACAATCGGCTCGGCCAGGGTAAACAGCAGCACCGAGGCCAGAAGGTTGACGAAAAGCAAATGCCCGACGGCCTGGCGCAGCGTGGCGCGAAACTGGGTGAAGTTCTTGTCCACCGCCAGGGCGGCCAGCGTCGGCAACAGAAAAGTCGCCAGCGACAGCCCAAAGACGCCCTGGGGCAATTCCATCAAACGCACCGCATAGGCAAATTCGCCCACGATGCGCGCATTGGCGCCAAAGGCCAGGCTTTGCGTTAACATGACATTGATTTGGAAGGCCGCCACGCCGATGGCGCTCGGCACCATTTTCGTGACCACTTCCCGCACCGTCGGATCGCGCCACGGCGAAACCCAGCGGTAACGGAACCCTTCCCCGTGCAAGACGGGCATCTGGAAGAGCGCCTGCGCCACACCCGCCACCAGCACGCCGACGGCCAGCGCGAAAATCTGCGTCTCCAGCCTTTTGCCCATGTGCGGCGCGAGAAAGTACACGGACGCAATCATGACAACGTTCAAAATCGCCGCGCCGAGCGCCGGAATAAAGAAATGTCCCCTTGCGTTGAGCATGCCGATGCACACCGCGCCGAAGCAGGCCAGAATCATGTAGGGAAACATCAGCCGCATCAGTTGCAGCATCAGCCGTGTTTCGGGCTGCCACGACCCGTTGAGCAGCAAGAGGGACACGACGCCCATGGCCACCAGCGTCAGCCCGCCTGTCGCCAGCACCAGTCCGGAAATAACGGCGTTGGCCGCCCGCCACATGCTGGCCTCGCCCTCGATTTTCTCTTTGGCCTTGAAGACCGGAATAAACGCCGCCGTCAACGCGCCTTCGCCCAACAAGCGCCGAAACAAATTGGGCACCATGTAGGCATAAATGAACGCCCCATAAATCAGGCCTGTCCCCATGAAAGCGGCATAGACCTGTTCCCGCACCAACCCCAGCACGCGGCTGCTCAACGTAGCCGCGCCGATACCCCCGGATGACTTCAACATCTGCGACATTGCTTCATTTCCTAAAAGCCGCCGTAAGAAAACCCTGATTCCCAAATCTTTCCAACAAAGAAAAACCGGCCGCCCGCGACAAGGCAACGCCGAACCGCCCGGAGTCCGAAGGGGTTTGGCTTGTTTTGATCATGGTTAACGAAGTTGATAATGGTTCGATTGGACTGAAGTTGTTTGCTCTTAATCTTAATCTTAATCTCTGAGGATTAGGATTAAGATTAGGATTAGCCTGACTTCCCGATGTTTTTGCGTAAGTGCTTGCAAATCAAGGAAACGGCCAGAAAATGTAGCAAGTAATATTTGATTAAATCACTTGACATTCCTCCCGCATCGCTCTATTCTGTAGCCCGTATGTTTGTTCAGGCTACCCAATGCAAGCACGGCAAGTCCACCTATTTAACCTATCTGGTGCGCGAGTCCTTCCGCACCCCCAAGGGCCCCCGTTCCCGCACCCTCTGCAACATCACCGCACTGCCCGGGCCGACGCGCGATCTTATCGCCCAATCGCTGCGCGGCCAGACCTTCGTCGCCACCGATGAGGTGGGTCTGTCCGACGCCTGGAGTTTCGGGGGGTTGGCCGTCTTGCGCCACAGTTGGGACGCGCTCGAACTGGACCGGCTTTTTGGCTCGGTGGCTTCAGCCCGCCAGGCCGGTTTGCTGCGGGCGATGGTCTTTGGCCGCATTCTCTTTCCCAGTTCCAAGCTGGCTTTGGTCGATCAGGCCCGGGGCACGCTCCTGGCCAGCGCCTGCGGCCTGGACCAAGCCAGCGAGGATTTCGACGAGGACGACTTGTATGCCGCCATGGATGAGTTGACTGGCCGCTGGGTGGGCATGGAAAAGCAGCTTTACCGGGAGGCCTTTCCCGAGGGGGTCTCTCTGGTGCTTTACGATTTGACCAGCGTGTATTTTGAAGGCGACGGCCCGCTGGGCATCAGCCAGTATGGCCACAGCCGGGACCATCGCTCCGACCGTCCGCAAGTGTTGCTGGCGGTGGCGGCCGACACCCGCGGCGTGCCCTTGCATTTGGAAGTCTTGCGCGGCAATCGCGGCGACACGACCACGCTGCAAGGATTGCTGGCCACCTTGCGCCGGCGCTTCGGCATCCAGGAGGCGGTCTTTGTGTTGGACGGCGGGATGAGCAGCAAGGTCAACCTGGAGGCGATGGCAGCGTTGGGCCTCCAGTACGTGACGCGCTTTGGCGCGGGCCTCTTGGATCAGTTGATGGAAGGGTTGCCCGCCGAGCAAGCCCCTGAACTGTGGGATCGCACCCAAGTGATGGAAATCGTGCGCGGGGGAAAACGCTACGTCATCGCCGGCGGGCCGTGGCGGCGGCAGCGCGACCAGCAACGGCGCCAGGCGCGGTTGGCCAAAGCGGAAGCCGAACTCAAACGTCTGGCGGCGGTCCAGCGCCGCAAAGTCAATGCGCAGAAACTGGCCAGCCAGGTGGGCCGCGCCCTGCAACGGCTCAAGGCCCACAAGTATTTTGATTACGAAGTCGATCCACGCGGCCGGTTGCAATGGAGTCGCCGGACCGGTCTGATCCAAAGCGAGGCGATCCGGGACGGCCTCTATCTGCTGGGCACCAACGCCAGCGCCGGGAAAGTCCCCGGTTCCGGCGTGGTGGCCCATTACAAAAACCTGCAAGAAGTGGAGGATGCCTTCTGCCCTTTGAAATCTTATTTGCGCGTGCGCCCGGTGCATCACCACCGGCCGGATCGGGTGCGCAACCATGCGCGGCTCTGCTTCCTGGCCTATTGGCTGAGCGCCAGGCTGGAACTGGAATGGCGGCAAAAGGACCAGACCATTGAAGTCCACAGCCTGCTGCGTCAACTGCAAAGCATCCGCCTGGGCCGGTTGGAACTTGGCGGCGAGACTTTCAAAATGATGGTGACGCATGTGCCCAAAGACCTTAACGACACGCTGGCCAAGCTGGATTTGCTGACGCTCTTTGCCAAGCCGCCCCCATGGACGGAAGGCCAATTGTAGCAAGTGACCGGACGCCGGAAGCTTGCAAATCAACCACTTACGCTTGGCCTGTCGGGAAGTTAGGCCAACTTTTGAAGCCAACGCCCAAACGATATTCGACCAGGCGGAAAACCGCCTCCATTGCCAGAAAACGGTCCTGCAATGGATTGTCCAATAGTTTTTACCCGGCAGCCCTGCCGGCGGCGTAACGCCGCAAATATTTTATTGACACTGTCAGGTCCTTTGCCCACGGCGCGGCCAGCGTCAGTTTCGCGCCCGTCGCGGGATGAGCGACGGCCACCTGCTCCATGTGCAGGGCCGGGCGGGCCATGAGCGGGCGTTCGACACGGCCCTGTTTCAGATGGTAACTGGATTTCAGCGTGGAAAGAAGCAGCGGACGGCCTCCGTAAACGTCATCGCCGACGAGGGGCAGATGAAGATGTTTGAGGTGGACGCGGATTTGATGGGGACGGTCGGGGCAAGGCCGGCATTCGAGCAGAAGGCAGCCGTCGAACCGTTCGCGCACGGCAAAGGCGGTGCTCGAGCGCTTGCCGTCTTTTGTGTCAACTCTAACAATGCCCATTTGCAGCGGGTGCGGCGCCAGTTTGGCGTCGGTGGCGAACGTGTCCGCGCCGGACGATCCGCGAACGAGGGCGGCATAAGTCCGGCAGGGTTGTTCGGCGGCAAATTGGGCGGCCAGCGCGACGAGGGCGGGCTTGTTTTTGGCCAGGAGGATGACGCCGCTGGTCCCGAAATCGAGGCGGTGCGCATTCATTAAATAGCCCAGGCGGCGTTGTCCGGCCCAGGGGGTGCCGCGTTCGATGTCGCGGTGGAGCAGTTGCATGAGGCTGGGGCGCCTGGGGTCGCGGCGATCGGGCGAAACGAGCAGTTGGCTGGGTTTGTTCAAGACCAGCAAATGGTCGTCTTCAAAGAGGACCGGGATTTCCCAGAATTCGCCCGTGGCGGGCGAAGACAATTTAACGGCATCGGGCACGCCTCAACCCCCCGCGGCGGAGAGGTCGCCGGGCGGCGGGACAAAGTGCAACTGATATTGCCTGTTAAACCAGGCGTTGAAGGCCGCGATTTGGAAGCGCTCGCGCATCCTGGCCAAAAAGGCCGGCAGATCGCGTTGCATAACGGCTTCGTCAACAGGCAATTCCGCTTTGAAATAGAGAAGAAATCCGCCGTCGGCCGTCGGGATGAAAGGCGAACACTGGCCCGCGTGCAGCCTGCCGGCGGTTTCCTGCAGTTGCTCGAATTCGGATTTATCCGGCACTTCAGGAATTGAAGTTGACGTCAGGGAAAAGGGGCTCAAGGTCTGCGGCCGGACGAATTGGGCCGCGCACATGGTGTCAAACGTTTTGCCCTGGACCAAGCCGGCGCCCAGGGCCGACTCGAACCGGCTGCCGGCCGCTCTGGCCAATTCGAGCGCCTTGCTTTGGCGGTAATCCGCGGCCACTTTGTCATGCACCGCGGAGAAGGGCTGGATTTCGCTGGGGATGCGCTTCTGCAGGCCCGCGACATAGACAGCCTCCACGCCCCGCAGTGGCGAGGCATAAATCATGGACCGCTCTTTGTCATCAGGATCATCATCGCGCAATGAGAAAAGGACGCGGAGATTCTCTGGCAAAATGGCCAAATCTTTCGGGCCGCTTTTCAGGTCGAACGGTTCGGAGGTCTTTACCGTCAGATTCCTGGTTTTGGCCAATGCCGCCAAATCGCCGGGCGTATATGGATGCTGATCGTCGTGGCCTTGAGAGAGATCGTTCAGGAAGCTGTTGGCGTCCTTGGCGGCCTCGTTCCTGGCGACAGTCTGGAGTATTTGCTTTTTGATTTTAGCCTTGGCGGCCTCGGCGCTGAGCTGGGCGCCCGTCTCGTCCTTGAACGAGGCCGGGTCCCTTTGCAGATACTCCTGATCGACACTTGCATTGAAATTGGTGCCCAGTTGTTTTTCCGCCCTGGCCAGATAGTTGCTGAAGCTCAATTCAACATAATTGATCTGGATGCGGTCCGGCACCCGGTAGTCGGCTTGTCTCTTGGTGTAAAAATCTTCGATGTCCTTTTCGCTGGGAGTGGTCGTGGCGTAAAAATTGGTCACGGGGAAGGAAACAAGTTCCGTTTCCATCGGCTCGTTCTCCCGGCGATAAAAAACCTCCGTTTCCTGGGGAGTAATGAGCTGGCCGCTCATGCCCACGAGCGCGACCAGGTATTCCTGTCCGGCCTGATGGCGGGCAAACCGGTCGAAGTCATCCAGAGTCACGTTGCCTTCGCGCGCCAATTTGACCAATTCCTCCATTATCTTTTCGGCGGGGACCGCGTCCTCGGGTTTGACGCCCAGAAGCAGTTTGGTATAGCGGGCGGCCGCCTCGGGGGTAACCGTGATGTGATATTGCTCCAATTCGGCATTGAGCAGAAGCCGCTGTTCGGCGAAGCTCACCAGCTCCTTCTTCTTCTCTTCCGACTCCGGCCATTGGCCGTAATTGAGGCGAAAGAAAATCCGCCCTTCCTGTTCAGCGGCGTGGAATTGTTCCAGGGTGATGGGATCGCCAAAGACCGAGCCAAAGTCCATTTTGGACGGAGACCGATCCATGCTGCTATTTTTGCTATTCGGGTTGAAATACCAGAGGAACGAAATAATGGTTAACCCCATGATGACGATAAACAGCCACTTTTGATGCCGACGAATTGTTGCAATCATACTAAAATCCGAGTTTTAAGAGCGCGCACCCCTCAACGGCCCCGCCGCGGGTGGTCAAACGCAACAGCCATATTAAGGGCAAACCGTCATTGCGCAAGAGCCGATTTGAATCAATTTGAATCCTGGGCGCAAATCCCTGGCGGAACCGGCGTCCTGCCGGTCGCTTTTGGCGTCCCGCCAAACACCCCCTTGCCCGGAAGTGCGTTTCAGAGGCGCGCCCAAGAGTCAAAACAGAATGACGCGCCAAATCATGCGGTAGGCGTATTACCATTTGCTCCGGCCATTGCAATCCCGCGCAACACCTTACCCCAAAAAATGCCCGAAACTATGGTTTGATAAACCTTGACTTTGACTGTTACAGCCGATGGCCATAAGGGCGTCCTTGTAGAGTTGTGGCAAAGCTGATTACGCTTGCTCGTCCCCCAGTCCTCCGTCGCTCGCTTTGGGTGACCGCTGGATTTGACGCAAGGATTCCTCCGCTACAAGCCGGACCGGATCTCCAAGATCATTCGCGATCTCTCGCAAGGTCTGGATTGCGAATTCATCAAGCGGCGAAACTTCTCCCAAGAGCCTCGCTGCCTCGACGCGTGCCTCACCGTCACGATTTCTCAAAATTTCCAAAAGGGTCGGAACCACTTTCTTTGCATTCTTAGTTAAAGCCCAAACGCCATAAGCCCCAACACAACGAATCCCCTCACTATCATGCTTTAGATCATTTTCGCAGTGAGATAGGAGGTCCTGCTCCGTAATCGGGACGTAAGGTTGGTCGATTAACTCCCTATGTAGTTGCTCAATTGTCATCAATCTTTCCCGGCACTTGGGTTCTTGCTCGAGCTGCAAACGAACATTCATCACCGCTTTGTAATGCTGACGGAAGAACCCAAATAAAGTTGTGTATACATCTAATCTTTCGGAAGGGGTCAGCCGATCTAAGTGTCCGACCAACACTTCTTTAACCAGAGAGTCGTTGGCGATCAGCCATCCACCGGCCTCTCCATCGAGGTGGACCGCAAATCGTCTTAACATTTCAAGGCAATGTTCTTGCTTCTTACTCTGAGTTTTCATTCACTACCGTAATCTAACATTAAGGTGATTCTTTCAAATGGCCCGCCGACTGTTGTATCTAAGCGCGTTCATAGACCGCTTATAAAAAGTTAGATTGTGTTGCAAGTTTCTCATTCGAGGGAACGACCTCACTCCATATACCAAAGGAATATGTCATAAAGTCCGCCATTAACATAAGGCGCAATTTGCGACCCAACATAGTATCCCGCTGCGCCTGCCGCTGCCACTGCACAGGTTCGACCCAATATAACTGGAATTGGTGGAGGTGGAGGTGGAGGGTTCAATTTCAACTTGTTGAGTTGATCCAACCAAAAGTCGATGCTCTTGAGCACTTGCTTCTCTCCCTCAGAACCTGGAGGATTCTTGTTATTTAATTGGTTCCGCAGTTGATTGATTATACGTAAAATGTCCTCTTCTGTAAGTGGTGCTAAACCATCCGTGTCGATTGCGTTAACCGGGTTGTTGCGAACGACTGAGTACGGATTAAGCCCATCGTCAAGGACTCTCACGCTCCTGTCGTGAATGAGTTCAAACCCTGGTTCTCCCATCGGGTCTCTATTTAGCCACCTCTGCAAATTGGGGTCGTAGTAGCGGTATAAATAATAAACCAATCCGGAAGGCATATCCTTTTCTTTACTCGAAAACTGGTAAAGGTTGGCATCGGCCAGCAAGCCCGATTTTGACAGAATGTTCCCGAAGGCGTCATACAGGTACTTGGCAACAATGGCTTGGGATGAGTTGATGAGCATCGTTATGTTGCCGTTCGCGTCCGCGTGATAGAAACTGTGGCCTGCCATTGGCGCATCCACGTAAGCTTGCGCCGTTCTGGCGAGCAATCCGCCGATGCCGCACGCGCCTTCCAGGCTGCCGCTTAAATCCTTGCCTCGCGTGTAGGTCGTCGTGGGCAGATTGTTGATGTCCCGCTCTTGGATGACCAGATTGCCGTCATACACGTAATAAACCTCGTTCGTCTGCAGCCACGCGCCGCCCTGCCATGTATATTCCTGGCGGATTCTCCGGCGCATCTTGCCATCGTAGGTGAACTGCGAGAACCATTGGCCGGGCACCCACACCTGAATCAACTGGTTCTCGTCGTCGTAAGCGAAACAGCGCAACCCGTCATTGGTCAGATTTCCATTGGCATCGTATTGAAAAGTGATGTTCGTTGACAAAATGACGGTGACGGTGTTGGTTGCCCGCCTGCCAAACCCGCCATAGTTCGTCCCCTCCTGCGCGACGGCGGTATAGGTGTTCGTCAGCGGCATGTTCGTCGCGGCGAAGGTGGCATCGCCGTAGAATAGCGCGTTGCTGCTGTTGACGGTCACGTTTGTGACGGTTGCTGACGTGGTCGTGCCCACGACCGTCAACGTGCCACCGTTCGCCGCCGTTGTCAATTCGTTGTTGGAGTTCACGGCAAAGTTTTGGATCAGCGCATTGTTCGTTCGGTAATTCAGGTTTCCGGCCGGGTCAAATCCATACGCCAATCGCTCATTCGCGCGCGGCGCGTTGGTGCTAGAGCGTTTTAAATAAAACTGTAGCCACAAGAGGCAAACCAGTTCATGGCATCCCGGGGCGTGATACTCTGCAAAGCTGAAGCAATCGCCTGGAGCAGAGCGGGCTGCGTGCGGGCCTCGGCTGTACGCAGGTGGGATTTGACTTTGCTCCACATTTGCTCGATGGGATTGAGGTCTGGGGAATAGGCTGGAAGGAAGAGGATTTGGGCTCCAGCCTGCGCGATCAGCGAAAGGGTCGGCTCACTTTTATGCGGGGAGAGGTTATCCATGATGACCACATCTCCGGCGCGCAGCGTCGGGCACAAGACATGGCCGACATAGACCCGGAAAACCTCCGTATCGGTGGCCCCCTCGATGGTCATGCAGGCGGTGGCACCGTCCAGGCGGATGGCGCCGATCATGGTCGTGGTTTGCCAATGGCCCTGCGGACATTGGGCGTGGACACGCTGACCCCGCAGGGCGCGCCCGCGCAGGCGGGTCAGATTGGTTTTGGCACCCGATTCGTCCAGGAAAATCAGTTTGGCCGGGTCCAAACCGCCTTGCCGACGCCGCCAGGCGCGGCGCGCCCGCGCAATGTCCGGACGGTCTTGCTCGCTGGCATGGAGTGTCTTTTTTTATATGTCAGCCCCATCTTCGCCAGAACGTAGTGGATGGCGGGCAGAGAACAGTCCAGTTCCAAGCCGGCGCGCAGCTCTTTCAAGGTCAGGTCGGGCTTCTGATTCAATAGAGTCCGCATCTGGCGCTGATGGGCCGCCAGGATCATCGGCTTGCGCCCGGAGAAACGGTGGCGCGGACCGATCTCCCCGGTCCGTCGGCGTTGTTGCAAGAGCTTCTTGACCATGCCCAGCGAAACCCGGTAACGATCGCCGACCTCCACGCGAGTCCCCTCTTCAAGGTCATAGGAAGCCAAAATCCGTTCGCGCAGGTCCAACGATAAAGTTCGCATGAACTGCCTATACCACAGGCCCAACGGAATGGCTACAGTTTTATTTAAAACGCTCTAGCTTCGTACGCCAGATCGCTGGTGACCTGCCCAATCGGGTCGTACCTGTAATTGGCATAACTCGAGTTGGTTGCACCCGACAAATAATTGGTTGTACCGCGAACAATGCCCGCTCGTTGATTGCCCTGGTTGTACGAGTAGCCGCTGTAATCCAAAGCAGTCCCGCTGCTGTTGACCAGCGATGTCCCCGTCAACCGGGCGTTTTCATCGTAGATATTTGTGATGAACGCCTGATTAGGCAGCGCGATATTTGCGATCAAGGACGAGGAGGAGGTTGTCCCCGCCAGGCCCGGATTGTATGTGTATCCAAAGGTTCCCACTGGCGAGGTGGTTGTTTGCAGGCGATTGGCAGCGTCGTAAGCATAACCCTGCACCCAATCCGAGCCGTTTGGCTGCTGCAAATCAAGCTTCATCCTCAATTGGTCCGAATATGAGTACGTAATGGTGTCGCTGGTCCATGGGCCGCTCTCAGAGGTCAACTGTCCCGTCGGCGTATAATTAAATTCCGTTGTCCCAATCCCATCGCTCATACAGGTCATCCGGTTTAACACGTCATAACAAAACGTGAGCGAATGGTTGGTGTGATAATATGTCACATTCGTCAGATTTCCAACGGCATCGTACGCGTAGACAGTGTTGCTTTTCGCCAAACTCCAACGGTTTGTCAGCCGGTTGTCGGCATCGTACTGATATTTCAGAATCGTGTTGGTCATGGCATCAAGCTTGTTCGTCACCCGGCCATATAAGTCGTAGCCCCATTGGGTTAAGTTGGTCTTTGCATCTGTCAGGTTGGTGAGGTGGTTGGCGGCATCGTAGGCGTATTGCATCACTTGTAAATTGGCGTTCGTTTCAGCTATTTTCCGACCTGCGGCATCGTATCCATAATAGGTCACGTTCGTAAGCTGGTTGGTGTAGGCGATCATTCCGGCGGGGGAATAGCCAAAGCGCTCAGTGCCTGTGTCGGGATAACTGCGCGTCAACATTCGCCCAAGATCATCGTAGGTCATGTTGACACTTACTCCGTTGGCGTCAACTGTGTTTGTGGAACGGTCAAGGATGTCGTAGGTAGCGGCGCTTACCTGTCCAAAGGCGTTGCTCACGGCGAACAGCAGGCCCTGATTATTAAACCAATTGGTTGTGCTGGTTCCACGCCCATCAACAACATTGGTGATCTGGCCGATGAGGTTATAGCTGTAGGTGACACTGGAGCCGTCGGGATAGAGAACATTTGTCATCCGGCTCTCATTGTCGTAATTGAACCAAGTGGTGTTGCCCAATGCGTCCTGAATGGATTCCAAAGCGCCGCAAGGGCAATAGCTGAATAACGTGTAATGGGTGAGCGCGTTTGTCACCGCAATGTTATGTCGAAGGGCATCATAACCAAAGTACATCCAATTATTCAGACGATCCTTGGAGGCGGTGCGATCCAGGCGCGTGTATTCATTCGAAATGCAGGTGCCGTCGGGGAATGTGATGCTCGTCAGTCGTTGCAGATTGTCCCACGTGTTCATTATGGTCAATCCCCGCGCATCCGTGCATGTATTCAACAGGCCATTGGAATAGGTGAAGGAGTTCGTGGCAAAGCCAATGTTAATGCGCTGCGCCAGATAGTTGTCAGAGCCGTAAACATTAGTTGTAACAAGTCCTGTCGGAAAGGTGATCCTCGTCAGGCGCTGGTTCGTATCGTATGTAAAGAGAGTCTGCTCATTCAAGGCATCGTAGTTGTTGGTTGCTTCGTGAAAGGCGTTGAAAGCGTTGCTTATGACCTGAACGCCCTGCGCGTTGTCAACGGTAACCAGATCAATGTCGTTGGTGGCGTATGCAAAATGGTTGGTTCGTAAAGAAACAAAAGTCCCGGCGGTATAGGTCTGAATGGACGTTGTTGGAGATCCGAAGCTGTTGCGGTCATTCCTGGTAAGCGCCGTGGTTCCGTCAGGAAGAACCCGCCCGACGAACAGCGGGAGTATTTGGGTGCCTTCAAATTCGGTGTTGGTTTTGTCCGTATAGTCATACCACGTCATTTGCCCCGCTATTGAGCCGCCGTTATCGGGACTTTCGTCTCTCTGGATGGAAATCGTCTGGCTCGCTGAAAAGGCTGCGCTTTGCAACCAGTGCTTCATCCGAGCTTTGAGAAAATCGTTGGTATTGAACGCCGCTACGTTTGTTGTGGACAAGGCCGCGTATTGCCTGCTGCCCCACCAGAAAGTGTTACGGAGATTCAGGTCGCTGTTGTCGAATGTATTTGTGAAAGGGTTGGTGATGGGAACCTGGTTGTTCGCGTACGAAGCGGCGACGCCGGGAGCGGAATCCTTGTTGAGAAAGAGCTGTTGACTCCCGTCTGGATCGGTGACAAGAATGGATCGTCCATTGGGAGCGATGTTCGTTGCGGGCGTGTCGGTAATGGCAAATGTGGTTGTGCCATAAGGGGTGGTCATATTGGTGATCCAATCGTTGGTATCGTAGGCGAATGAACTGGAAATGCCACCCACGTCCGTAATATTGGTCAGGTCGCCATTCGTGTCGTAGCTCAGCGTGTTTGTGCGGCCAAATGCGTCCACGACCTGGCTGATGAGATTAGCGCCATGACTGTTGTTGGTGTAATAAATCAGGTTGGTTCCGCCATTTCCATCGACGACGTTGGTCAAATGCACTATCGGAACATCTGTTGATTCATTATAAGAATAGTATTACTCTGTTAAGTAGAAATAGGCGAAAAATCTTCAAATTCAGTCAGGCAGCAGGGACACAAGCCGCGCGAGCGCACGATCAATGGCTGCATCGCCCGCAACGCCTGTTCCCACGTGAGGCCAGAAGTTTTTTTTGGCGCGTAGATAATCCATCGCCACAAACAAATAGGCGACGGCGGCCATGACCAGATGGTGGTGGAATCCGCGCCAACTGCGTCCCTCATAGTCGTCCAAGCCCAAGTCGTCTTTGCCCCGTTGAAAATACTGTTCGATGGGCCAGCGGCCGCGGCTCAAGCGCAGGCTCCGCCCCTTGGTCGGCGGTTGCTTGAGCCAGGCAGCATAAACATGATACGGATCGGGCTGGCCTTCGGGCCAATCCACCACCAGCCAGCAGGATGGCCACTCTCCGCTCTTCTCGTCCAAATCGGTGTTGAGATAAATCTGCCTCCACGCCAGGCGTGTCGCGCGCTTTTCGCCGTCGGCCGCCTCCCAAGTCGCCGCCTGCCATTCCCGGGCTTTGAAGCCTTCAGCCAAACGCCGCAACGACTGCGCTTTGGGGGCCGTCTTGGTGACCCTCCAAAGTTTGTAGCCGTGGGCCAGCTTGGGGCGTTGCGCCCAAGCCAGCCAGTGTTCTTCGCCGTGAAGGAAGTATTCCAGTCCCAACCCGCGCAGGCGCCGCCGCCACTCGGGGGTTCTTCCGTAAGCGGAATCGCCCAAAACCGGGGCCGCCGTCAAACCGTCCGCCAGCGCCTCCTCGATCAAGTCTCCAGCAATGTCGGGCTTGGTCTGAAAGTTCACCTGCTCGGGCACTCCGGCCTCCCGCCGCCGGGATCGGTCCCTGGTCCAGATTTCCGGCAGATAGAGCCTTCCTCCCACCGGGGCCGCAATGTCCCCATCCGTGACCACCAACTCGACGGCTACTTGGCACTGCGCCTGTTTGCCCACCGCCCCACAATATTGGTGACTGACTCCCACCGAATGGTTGCCTTGTTTGAGCCAGCCGGTTTCGTCCACGACCCACGCCTGCAACGGCTCCATCGCCGGAATGACCTCACGCCGAATCGCCCGCCAGACGTGGCTCTCCTGCCAGGGACTGTCGCTCACGAATTGCTGCAGCTTCTGACTGTCCACCTGCAGCCGCTGCGCGATGGGTTCGATGGATTTGCGTTGTCCGGGCATTAAAAGGCCCTGCACGTAGAGCGCTGCGCTCTCCCGCCGCTCGCTCCGTCCGATGTCGGCCACCAGTGGCTCGATGAATTTTTGAAACGCGGCGACCTTGCGCCGCCAGTGTGCGGAATTCCACTTCATGACCAACACTGTAGCACCCCCTCAAAATGTGTCAATATAACTTAACAGAGTAATAATAGCTATAATTGAAAACCGTCGCCTGCGATTGTGCGTTTAAGGATCGGCTGAGAAACGCCGCACAGAAGCCTCCTCCATCGAATGGAACAAGGAAATCGTAAACATCCTGGCTGCCGTCAGGATAGAGAAGTGTGAAACCGTTGGTTATGTCCCCGCTCAGGCGCGTGTTGGTTAGATAATCATTCGTGCCGGAAGACGCCACTGCCCCATTGGTGCCGGAAAACGTCACTTCCATTCCGTTACCAAGATGGATTGTGTAATTTGTACTTGTTTGCAGCTGCGAATTCAGTGAAAGTGTTTGCGTCACATAGGAAAACCACGATAAATTCCACTTTTTGCCGACGCTAAAGAGGTTTGGATTCAGCCCGGCGGTGGCTTCCCGTTGTTTATACGCAAGCTTAAAGGAAATGCGGGGGCCGATGGCCGGTTGATAGCCAAGCGGTTCGTCATGCAACCATAAGGAGATATACGGCTCCGAAACCTGCCAGACCGGCATTCCGACTGGGCCAGTACCATTGGTGGGGGATGCAGGGCCGCCACCGCCTGCACCGTCCATACCTGGGGCTCCACCGCCGCCAGGGGGTCCACCTCCACCGGAGGGTCCACTACCCCCGCCATCAGCGCCGCAGCTAGGAGGAGGGCCGCCCCCACCATCCTCCGGGTCTCCTGGCGGAGGCGACGATGAAAAGCCATTGGTACAATCAAACCCATCTTCTACAGTTTGAAAAACTGGAGTCCTGATTATCAATTACTTACGAAGACGCAAGGTGCCTGTGGCACTACATTTTCACTCCTTCCATCCGGACCGGCTCATGCCTTCTCCCGCAGGGTGGGCGGTAGAGCCACCCCCGCCGCGCGAAAGGCTTTATGCGCCTGGCCAACGACCTCGCTGCGCAGGACGAAGTGTTTGCTCTGAAACACCGCCTCGATCTCCTGGAGGTTATCCAAACCGCGTACGATTTCAGCCCACTCCCAACTTTCGCCCTTTTCTTCCAAGTGGTGCTCCAAGGCCCGGCGTAGCAGCAGAGCCAGAAAGCTGCAAAAGACATGGCCGCGAATGGTTTCGTCCCGCTTGTGATAAATGGGACGGGTTTCCAAGACCGATTTCATCGTGCGGAACATCTCCTCCACCATCCACAGTTCCTTGTAGGCTAAAGCAATATCCTGGGGTTTATCCGCCAGGCTGGTCTGCAAGACCCATTTGCCGTCGTAAAGGGCTTCCGCTTTGATCTTCTCCTCGTCGATAACGAAATGTTCGCCCCGAGTCAGCCGCAGAAACTTCCGGTAGCCTTTGTTGCCAATCAAATCTTTGTCTCCGCGCTGGAGCTGCTGGCGCAAGTGCGCGATGATGGCCTTGCGGTCAGCGGCGTCCTTGCGCCGCTGTTCTTCATTCAAACAGACGATGTAGCGGCGGCCTTGCAGAGAGATTTCTCTTACCTTCAAGGGCGAGGGGTCTTGGATATCTGGCGCTCGGGCGTTACCTCCAGGTAAGGACTGCGGTCGGTTAAAACCTTTTCGCGGATTTCTTTCATGCTGCGCATGCGGGCCCCCAGGATGTAATCGCAGTCCAGCACCTTCGATTCCAAGGCGGCGATGGTGCCGGCGCTCATCATGCCGCGATCGGAAACAATCGAGACCCGGCGCACCTGGAACCGCTCCCGCAGCCGCGCCACCACCGGCAGAAGCGCGCTCACATCAGCCGTATTGCCCGGCCACAAATGGCAACACAGCGGCCAGCCCTCCCGGTCCAAGACCAAGCCGACCACCATCTGTTTGCAATCCGGGCGATGATCTTTGCTGTTGCCGTATTGTCCAATCTCCTGGCCGCCCTCGCCCTCGAAGTAAATCGAAGTGGTGTCGAAGAAAACCAGATCAATGGCGCTGAAAAGGTCTCGCCGCTGCTCAAAGAGTTGCTCCTCGATCCAATCCTTGGTGCAGCGGGGAGTGTTGAGCACCCGCGTCCCGGGTCGATCATCCAGCGGTTCGCCCAGGAAAGCCATGGCGCGATAGAGATGATGCAAATCCAGCCCTTCGGTGCCCGGCAGCCGATAGGATTGGCGCCAGCGTTCCGCCGCTCGATCACTGCCGGAGGCGAAGAGCCGGTGAATAACAGTCAAGTAGACCGCCCGTTCCACATCGAATCCGTAGCGCCGCGCCGCCAAGGCCTCTTTGATGACGCGCGCCACTCCCAAATCCTCCCACAATCGTCCGAAGACCAGGTTCCGGACTGACCCGCTGCACCTGGACGGCTTCGGTCTGGCCGGCGGCGTGCGCGTCGATCACCGCCAGTCTCTGGCAGAAGCGCAAACCCGAACGCAGGAGGGCGTCCAGTTGGCCGCTGGCCTGGAGGGCGTCCAAGCGCCCGAGGGCGCTTAAGACCCGCTGACGCACCTTTCCCTGTTCCCGAAAGCTTTCGACAATCTGCAGGTAGCCGTAAGAACCGGAATGTTTGACACGGAAAAACATCGCGTGCGCTCTTTTTGTCCTTACGAGGATGCCGCATCGGCCCGTGAGAATCAATAAACAATTGCCATCGTCGCGCAGAATTTGGCACTACATTTTGACTTTGTTGTCAACTGTTCCGAGGAGAAGACCGCGAAAAAAGCCCATTAACTGTAGAAGATGGGTCAAAGGTACCAAACGTTAGCGTCGTGCCGGATTGCGCTTGCCCAATAATAATGGTTTGGGTAAATGGAAGATCATATGTATAGCCGTCAGGGCCATCAGGATTCCAATCAGTCTCAATTACGATGATAGCATAAAGATAATGAGTCCAGCAAAAGTCGGGGCCCTCGCTGTCAGCACCGCTTATGACAAGATTATTAGTGCCACAATTCGACCATGTCCCGGGTGAGTAACTTCCCGGGCAGTAGTAACTCGCTTTACCACTGTAACAAAAAACTTCATAGCCACCAACACAGCAAGAAGGATCGGTACTTGGAGCAATCGTAACTGTCATGCCAGAAGATCGGAAGGGCAAAAATACAATTCCCATCAAGAGAATCATAGTTTCCATTGCTATAAAGCGCTTGATGATCGGAATGCGCCCTAAAATGGGCGATGGGAAACTTTTAGATGAACGCGAGGAGCCGCGGTTGCAGCGAGAAATGCTGGATGTTTCAGTCTTTAAAATGAAGGGGGATTTCATATTTTA
Source organism: uncultured Verrucomicrobiae bacterium (assembly GCA_963825315.1). Taxonomy (GTDB): domain Bacteria; phylum Verrucomicrobiota; class Verrucomicrobiia; order Limisphaerales; family Palsa-1400; genus DASRLE01. Next base: position 1,385,681 of record CAWGST010000001.1, read on the forward strand.
ATAGGCTCCCAGAAGATGTTAAGGGAGTTTTGAATTGTTGGCCGGCTGGGTGATCCAGACTGTCAGGCCAAGGTCTCCCGCCACATTCCAAGCGATTTCGCCGGAATCCACCAAGCCGTTGCCGTTGGCGTCTTCGAGATAATCCGGGATGCCATCCCCATTGCTGTCGAGCGGCAAGCCATTGGTGCAGGCCACATAATGAAAGCCGATACTGACTCTATTGGTGCCCTCAACGGCGTTGTTCGTGGTCACTGTGTAGTGGTAAAGCCCGGCGTCGGGCGCGGAACGGCTCCCGGCATGGATGAGCGGCAGGTTGGTGAGGTAATAATACTTGCCCAGGGTCCCAATTTCGTAGGCCGGGCTGTTGGTTAAAATCACATCATGCGCCGCCACCGGAGTCGTCAAGGTGCTGCAATTGGTAACATAACCGTTGTAGTCGCAGACATCCGCAGTGTTGCCATCTTGCACCACGACGATAACTTGATCCAGCAAATTGTCCTCAATCGTCCAGATTCCCCCATCTTCATGGTCGATACCGATCTCACCGCCGACAAAAAGATTATTAAAAAAGACGTTCGTTGCAGGCAGGGTCACATCAAAGTCGCTTACGTACGTGACGACTCGATGAAACAGACAATTGGTAACCTGCATGCCGGGCGCCAGTGTGGTCACGACGCCGCCGTAGAACTGGCAATCCTGAAATCCGAGCTCAGGATTGTCGAAACTATCGCCGCAGTCAGCGTAAATCTGTTGCGCCCCATCGGGCAGAACAGACCAAATGGTAAAACGGAAATTGGCCGACGACGGCGTTGTCCAGTCGTCGCCTGTTGTAAAGTTTCCGAACCAACTGGGAAATTGCCAATAGCTTTCGTTTAGCCCAGCCGGCCCGATTTGTTCTTGCACAACATTGTAGATAACAAAATAATCAGGGGCTGTGGCTGTGCCTTCGAAACTAATAGTGGCTCCATTTACCGGCATCAGTCCAAAACCACCCCCCCACCACTCAAGGGATGGTTCGAAGATCGCCACGGCCGTCCCTGGCAGGGCTGTCATGTTAGCCCCGGATACCATTACATCATAGAAGGCATAGTCAATCGGGTCATAGTGGTAGCCCAAATCGGGGGTATCGGTGTCCCGCTGCGCTTGCGGAAACAATGTTACATCGGTCGTGATTGTAACATTGGTAGAGACAATTGGCGGATACGTGGTCAGGGTTTGCAAGTCCGCCAACAGAGCAGGATCAATGTTGGTCGTCCCCGCACCATGATTGGTGCTGCCATCGGCCAGGTAATAGCTCCGCGCCCCAACGGTCTGATAAATCCCATTGCTGCTCGCGTTGGTGCAGCAATTGGTGAATTCAATGCCCGACGTGCCCGTCGCCGTGAAAATGCTGTTGGTTGCGTAGCAAAGATTGGTTGCCCCTCCCACGAACGTTCCCACCTGATCGGCTGTCACATTGTTGACGCTGAACGAAACATATCCAGATTGAATATCGGTGCCATACAACCCGTTTACACACTGGGAAAACAGCACGTTGTAAACATTAACCGGAAACCCCGGATTGGACCCGCTGTAAGCGGCGAAGTCATAAACTGCATACCAGCAGTTGATGAATTGACAGTCCCAAATTTCAATCGGATTGGAACCGATCGAAGTCATGGCTACCTGGAGCCCGAAGTTGGCATAGCAGACTGTTGAATTATTCTGTTTTATTTGAACATTTATTTGACAAAGGCGTCTATTAATTATGTTCGCCGCCAAAGATAAAACGGTTCAGCCCGAGTTCTGGATCGCCGCTGCCCAAGTCGCCAAGCCAGCCAAGTCCACTTTTTACGCCAAGTTGGAGGAAACCTTGGAAAGCTTCGGTTTCGCCGCCAAGGTGCGCGCTCTCTGCGCTCCGGCTTACAAGAGCAGCGGGAGCGGTCGCCCCGGCATTGATCCGGTGGTTTATTTGAAGATGATGATGGTGGGTTTCTTCGAAAACCTTCCCAGTGAGCGGGCCATTGCCGCCCGGTGCGACGATTCGATCGCGATCCGCGAATTCCTGCACTATGGCTTGACCGGAGCCACGCCCGATCATTCCAGCCTCTCGATCATTCGCCAAAGACTGGACGGGCCGGTTTACGAGCAAGTCTTCACCCTGGTTCTGTCCGCTCTCTCGGAGCATGGTCTGCTCCGGGGCAAGAATCTGGGGATAGATTCATCGGTTCTGGAAGCCAACGCTTCCCTGCGTGGGTTGGTCAACCGGAACACCGGGGAAGCTTACTGGGATTATGTCAAACGGTTGGCGGCCGAGAGTGGGATTGATCCCCAGGACAGCGCGGCGGTGCGGAGGTTTGACAAGAAGCGTCCCAAAAAGATGAGCAATCAGGAATGGGAGAACCCGGATGACCCGGACGCCAAGATCGGCCCCAAGAAGGACGGGGCGACGGACATGATTTACAAGCCCGAGACGGTGGTGGACTTGGACAGCGGGGCCATGGTGGGGGCGGAGATTTTGCCGGGGGATCAAACGGATCACCAGGAGGGATGCACCCACATTTTGGAAGCGCAGAGCACGATCAACGCCGCCTGCGGCGAGGAAACCGAACTCTTAACCGTGGAGACGGCCACCGCCGACAAAGGCTATTTCGAGGTGAGCGAATTGCAGGCCCTGCAGCACGAACAAATCAAGACCGTCATCTGCGATCCGATCCGTAACCGGCGCTTGGACAAACTGGATGAGTCAGAACGGCAAGCCGTGCAAGCGGCGCGGCGCAGCACCCAAAGCAAATATGGTCAGAAACTTTTGCGTCGGCGGGGCATGCACCTGGAGCGGGCCTTCGCACACATTCTGGACTGTGGGGGGATGCGGCGGGCAACCTTGCGTGGACGGCAGAACCTGAACAAGCGGTTCAAATTGGCGGCGGCGTTTTACAACTTATCGCAGTTGATGCGCAACCTTTTCGGAATCGGGACGCCCAAACAGTGCGAAGCGATGGGCGCAGGCGGGTTAGAAGCGGTTTTGGGACGTTTTGCCCTGTGGTTGATGGCCATAGTTGTCAACTGGACAAGTATAGCATCAAAAGAAGCCGAAAAGGTCACTTGGTTTGACTGGTCGGGCCAACTTATGGAAAAAGCGGCATGAAACGAACCGCTCCTAAAAAGCGCCTTTCTTCAACAGTCTGATAGGAGAAGCGCAGATGACTGAAAACGAACGAATTGGTCCCCGAACTCCCAAATTCAAGACAATTGGCCGGGCCACGGCTGGGCGCGCCGGTGCTGCCGCTAATCTCCGATCCCACCGAGTTGTCGTTGATGCTGGTGAACACGCCCGGACGATACGGCCCAGTCTCACAAACAATATTTGTCGCCGAAATAAATGGGTTGCCATTGTTCGTATACTTGACCACAGTTCCTCCTTCGATGGTCGCAGTGCCTGAAACGTTGATCTGCCCGGTCACCAGGTAAGTCGTGTCCCCTTGCAGGATGAGATTTGTTGTACCGCTCAACAGTTCGTAGTCCACCATCAGCCGGGGTTGAGTGGTCTCCGCCCGGGCTAGTTTCATCGGCCTTCCCACTTTGGCGGAGCCGCCGGGCCGGGATGGATTGGACTCCATAAAGACCATCCGCCGGACCGAGCCTCGGCCGGGCTTAAGATTCGAGGCCTGGGGCAATTCTTGCAGTTGATTGGAAATGGCCCGGTAAGGGATCGCCTCAATCAGAAATGTGCGGTCATCTACCTTAATCCATTGTTTCGTGACCATCCCCGCCGTCACGGGCGCGTCCTGGCCCTTCAGAAACAACCCCTGGCCGATTCCCATTTTCATGTCGCCAAAGTCCAAAACCGGGTTGTCAGCGAAATTGCCGTTGGTTACGGCGGTCATTTCCGGCTGCGGTGGATTGAAGAATTCAGTATAGACCTGAAGGATCGTCGTCTCATCGGAGAGTCCGTAACGGTCGGGAGCCGGCGGCGACTGGCGCAGCACAATGTCCTGGCTCAATCCGGCCTTGCTGTAGGTGTATTGCACATCCGCCGTCAGGTTGCTGAACGCGTCGGCGTACACCACCTGGTTGGGAGCGACAATGGCGCCGTTGCAGTCCTGCAACCGGGCAATGGCGGCGTTGGAACCGCTGGCCGTATCGTACCAAGCCATCCCAAACACAGTGCTCGTGAGTCGCTTGGCATCGGGAGTCGTGAGGGTCACCGCCCCATTCGGGGCGTTGGCATTGAGGGACCACTGGACTTGGTGCCGGCCTTGAATGGCTTGCGCGCCGCCGTCCACCGAATCAACTTCTTCCACGGAATCGACATATTGGCCATCCTGCAAATAGCCCAATCCCGTGGCCAACTCGGTGTAAGATTGCAGATTGCTCCTGACCACACCCGATTGATTGGTTTGCAAGACAGCCCGTTGCCAAACCTTCGAGTGCGGGCCGCGTTCCACGCAAACATAGTCACAGGGAATTGCCAGGCTTGTGCCAGATTGAATTTGTGCGGTGGCGCTGGAACTTGCCCAGATGCAAATGACAGCCGGCAAAGAGGTTACGAACACACGTCGGGCAAACTTCGTATTCATAGTTTTACTTGTCCCCGGAACCCAAGGAGGTCTGAAAATCACCGAAACAGGCCAGAATGAGCTTCGTTAATTTAACGACTATAAAATAATAAGGACTTTTTATGGAGTAATGTCAAGCGGTTTCTTTGATAAATTATTTTTTCTTTGTAATCGCCCCCCACCAAATCGAGTCCACCCATCGTTTGCGCTCGTAAATACCTGACTGACAACGATTGTTGTACGATGTTAAAGGTGAAACAGGCGGTGCCGCAGCCTGATCATTGTCAACTGTAAATAATTGCCAATTGTGTAAGTGACTGACTGCCAACTGGTTGTGACTTTGCAAAATGCCGAAATTTTCACGGTTTTTTTCCAGGCAGATTGCTCTTGAGAAAATCGACCCCGAAAGCAGCATTCCGGGCTCTGGCAAAATTGCTTCTGCGTGCAAAATGCAAGGTTTCGAAATCAGACTTGCGCCTTTTGAATCCTCTTGAATTCGGAAGCGAACGCATCCAACATCTGCCTTGTTGCGGGTTGCCGTGAAGGCGCCCGCGTCATCAAGTATATGTCAAAAATAAACAAACTTTGCCTTCTGTCATTGCTGCCGGCGGTCTTGGCCGGTTGCAGCTCCATCACCAATTTAACCCCGACACAGTATCCGCGGGACGCCTCGGGCTATTACCGGGTGGAGGCGATGTGGAAGAGCAACCAACGGGTCATCCGGCCGGACACCTTCAAACCTCTGGTGGTCGTTGATCTTCAAAATTATCCCATGCGGCCGGTGCCGCTGGTCAAGGACCGTTGGGAAGCGTTCATCCCCGTTCCGCCCGACAAGGATTTCGTCCGTTTCCATTACAAATTCGACTTCATGGATGATGCCTTTGGCAAGCCGAAGGGAGACAGCCTGATGTCCGCCCCATATCAACTGCACATTAAGTAGCGGGCATTGGCGCGCGCCAGGCCAATCACGGCGCGCCGTCGCCGCGGGCTTGAAACGCGGCCTGATAGAGCCTGGCAAAGTCCGCCTCCGCCAGTGGGCGCGGGTTAAAAGTGGCGGTCCATTGTTTGGCCGCTTCGGCGGCCAGGCTGGGAATGGCGGCGGGATTCACAGGGCACTCTCCGAGGGAGCGGGGCATCCCGGCCAAATTCAACAACCAGTCCAGCCGCGAGATCAGGCGGCCAATTCCCCCGCCGTGCAAGGCCTCGTAGAGGCACGCTGTTTCGGAATTCTCCGCGTTAAAACGAACGACCCAGGGCAGCATGATGCCGACCGCCTGGCCATGGACGATTCGGAAATGAGCGGTCAGCGGATTGGCGGCCGCGTGAGCCGCGCCCAGCATGCTGTTTTCAATGGCCAACCCCGCCAGCGCGGCGCCCAGCAACATTCCGGCCCGCGCCTCCAACTCATCCCCGTTCCGCACCACCCCGGGCAAAGAACTGGAGCAGAGCTGAAATGCCTCCCTGGAATAGGCCAGCGAAAGCGTGTTGCGCTTTGTGGTCACCGCCGTTTCCAACGCGTGGGACAAGGCGTCCACTCCCGTGCAAGCGGTGACGCGCGCCGGCTGTGAAACCGTCAGCGTCGGATCCAGAATCGCAATGCGGGCCGCGGCCTTCGGGTCGCCGCAGGCCATTTTTTGATGGGTGATTTCATCGGCGATCAAGGCGAAGGACTGGCACTCGCTCCCCGTGCCGGCGGTCGTCGGAATGGCGATCAAGGGCAGCATGGGCCGCGCGGCCTTGCCCACGCCCCGGTAATCCTGCATTCGTCCGCCGTTGGTCAGCAAAAAATTGCCACCCTTGGCTGTGTCCATGCTGCTGCCTCCCCCCAGGCCGATCATGCCGTCAATGGCCGCCGCCCTGGCCGCTTGCAGGCAATCCTGCACATCGCGGGTGGTTGGGTTCTCCCGCACTTTGTCGAACACGACGGGTTCGATTCCGGCCCGCTGCAAGGATTGGCGGACGCGCTCCGCATGGCCGGCGGCGACCACGCCGGGGTCCGTGACCAGCAATGGCGTCTTCATCCCGATTTCAGCCGCCAATTCTCCTACGCGCTCCACGGCATCGAGGCCAAAAACCAGACGGGTGCGGGGTTGGTGATCGAACGCCGCAAAAGCCGCGGCGGCATTCCGGGGACTGTTCGCTGCATTTTGCGCGCTGCTCATTTGGAAATCTCGATCGCCCGCCGTTTATAGAGAAATTCAAACAGGTTGCCTTCGTGCGGCTGGTCCCAGGAGACATTCATGGTGGAAATGGGGCCGATGTTGAGGCGCTCGATCCGGGGCGACTCCAGCAATTGTTCGATGAACGATTTGTCCCGCGTCAGGACAGTCACGGCCAGCGACGGCCCGATCTGTCCAAGCATCTCCGCCTGCGGCAACGCGACGACGCTGGCGTAGGGACACAAGAACTCGCGATTGGCCAGCGGATGCGCGAACGACTCGCACCACACGATCGTCGGCCGCAAATAGACGCCTCCTTCGAATTGCACCCGGCGCGGCCCCTGGCGATAGTGGGCGGTGACATCGCGGGCCCCGCCGGTTTGCAGGCCTTCTTCAATGCTGGAATCAATCAACGCGGCCATTTTCGGATTGGCGAACCCGGCGAGCCGGGCGTGTTCATCCGCCGCCGGCAGCGGAACAATCGGGCCAAGCTTCCGGGCCAGGGCGTCGGCAATTTCTTCGGCATATTTGGGCACGACAATGGCCGAGGCGTTGATGCAACTGCGGCCGCCATTGTCTGAAATCGCGGAGACCATCAAGTCTATAAATTCCGGCCAGCGCTCGATTTCGTCCTGGCCGACCAGGATTTTGCTGTAGCCCGGGCCGTGAATTTGAATGGCGGGATTGTTCGCATAAGGGGCGGTCGTGTTCTTGTCGCCGAACAGCAGCGAACGGCCGCAGGACCGCAAAATCTCGCCCGCGCCTTCGTGATCGGTCGGATAAAAGCCAAACGCCTCCGCCGGACAACCCGCCGCGATGAAGGCCTGGATCAAACGATACGGCGTCCAGGGTTCTTCGCGGCCGGGTTTGATGACGACCGGGATCTTCAGCGGAATGGCCGCCAGCCACAGCGAATTGACCGCCGGTGAATTGCCGGGCAGGACCAGGCCCAGGCTGCTGGCCGCCGGATAAAAGCTCAATCGTCCGGCGAATCCCGTGTCCAGGATGGACAGATCAAGCCCGCGCGTCAGACCATCCAAAATGGTTTTCATTTGCGTCAGGGCGCCATGGATCTTTGCCATGTTGCGCCGCACCATGACGTGCGGCAAACCGCTGGTGGCCGAGAGTGTTTCGATGTATTGCACGGCCGATTGCCCCGCCCCCTTGTCGCCGAGGGGCAAAGTGCCGTCGAGAAAAAGCCTGCCCGCCCTGGCGCATATTTCGATCAGTTCGGCGGCGGTCAATTTTTTCAACGCGGCGCGGGACTGGGCGATGCCGGCCAGGTCCTTGCGCACAATGCCGGCGTTGACCTGGCTGATCGTCGCCAGCGCCGTCCCGTTGCGATAGTCAAGAACAGTGGATTGATCGAGGCTTTCGTAGGGCCGGCCCCGCCGCAACGCCGGAATGTGAGGAACAGTCATTGGCAAATAAATTCCTTCCAAGATACTGTGAACACGGCCCAATTCCAGCGTGATTTTCGGCAAGTTTAGCCGCGTATAAAAAGCTTTCAAACTGCAATGTTTCAATTTTCTCAAGAAAATCCGCCCCGCAAAAAAACCGTGAAATTTTTCGCTTTTTGTTCCATTGAATAGTCGCAACTCGTTGTCAGTAAGTAGCTTACAACATTCCAAGCCATAGCAACCCTTGTCGCGCCAAAGCCGCTTCGGCGACGGCGGAAGCCTTTCCCCGGCCTCCCGCAGGAAACGCGTGGCGGTGTTTGAAAATGGAAAAGCGACCTTCCCGGCCAAACCGCTGCCACTTTGGCTGGTTCCTTTACTCCAGCAGAACGGGTAAGCAGCCCATTGTGTAAATGGGTCCCACGCCATCGAATGGGGGCCTAATAGACTCCTTCGACAGTGTTCTTCTCCATCGCGCCGAAGGTGAAGGTTGACAGTTGCACGATGACAGTTGCGGCGGCTGTTTTGACTTCTCAAAGAAGGCGGCTCATGCTAAAGTGAAAACCGTGCAGATGATCCCGTCAGGTTTGCTGGACAAAGCAGTGGAACGGCTGAAGGTTGAGTTTCAGCCCGATGCGATTTATTTGTTCGGCTCGCACGCCTGGGGCACGCCCACGGAAGACAGCGATGTGGACTTGATGGTCATTGTGCCTTCCAGCGACGAACGCCCCATCCGCCGGATGCAACGCGCTCAACGATGTCTGCGCGGCATCGGCTTCGCCAAAGATGTGCTGGTCAACACCCGGTCTGAATTTGACCGCTACCGGCATCTGAACGCCTCCCTCTCGCATAGAATTTCTGAACAGGGGCGAAAACTCTATGGATAAGCCGGCGGTTGAACTGTCCCGCGCCTGGCTGCTCAAGGCGCACAGCGACCTGCACACCGCCCGCCAAATCGGCGGCTTGCCGGATGGACATCTCGACGCGGGCATTTACCACTGCCAGCAGGCCGCCGAAAAGAGCCTGAAAGGGTATCTGATCTTTCACGGCAGCCCGTTCGAGAAAGTCCACGACCTTGGCAAAATCATCGAGCAGGCCATTCGGATCAACCCCTCATTCCGGCAGCACGAGGATGCTGCTGATGCTCTCACACCTTATTCCGTGGCTTACCGCTATCCTGACGAACAAGGTTTTCTTGAGCCGTCCCGCGAAGAATTTGATGAAGCTTTGCAGCACGCCCAAGCCATTTACGATTTCGTGTTAAACCTGCTCCCGGAGGAAATGCGTCCGTGAAGCTGGCGCAGGGCGACTCGCCTAACGGCTTAAGAATAACGCAAAGGGCGTAAGACACAGCGCGGCAAGCCGCAACCAAAGCGCTGAGCCTGAATTGAAAATTTGTCATTGAGAATTTCTCATTTGTCATTCGGAAAGACGGTTCGGAAAATTTTGCCAAAAATGCGCGATTCTCAGGAATAGCACTGCGAAGACGCAAAGGGATTGCAGTGTTTGGTCCCGGACCGGCACTTCATCATGCTATTTCTTTGCGGCTTTGCGCCTTATGCCTTTAGCGTTTCGTCTTCTTTCCGCATTTGTTGGCGGACATCTTCGATAACGAAGATTTGAATCATCCCTTCAAACGCGTGGCGGTGTTTGAAAATGGAAAAGCGACCTTCCTGGCCAAACCGCCGCCACTTTGGTTGGTTCCTTTACTCCATTTGCACGATGATAGTTGACAGGAGACGGCGGGCAGTTATTGTCGCGTTCGGACAGCCTGTATGTTTATCATTTTACCAGTCGGGGTGGATTACAGCGCGCGGCGTTATCCCGTCGTTACCTTCACCCTGATGGGCCTTTGCACCGCGGTTTATCTTGTCACTTTGGGGCTTGCTTCGGAATACGGCAAGGCTGCCTATGCGTGGTCGTTCCTGCATCTTTGGCTGATTCCGGAGAAATCTTTGTGGTGGACTTATCTGACTTCCATGTTCGTCCACGGCGGATTCTTCCACCTGCTGGGCAACATGATTTATCTCTTCCTGTTCGGAGCATGCGTCGAGGACATTATTGGACGGGCGCGTTTTACCGTGTTTTATGTCGTATGCGGATTGGTGGCGGAATTTGTTTACATTGGCATGACCCCGGCTCATTTCGCCTCGGCGATTCCCATGGGCGGCGCGTCAGGCGCGATTTCCGGTTGCATTGGGGGCTTTATGTTGCTGCTGCTGCGGACGCACGTCGAATTTAAATGGTTTTTTTTCTTCTTCTTCCGGGCTGCGAGCGGCGAGTTCACATTGCCAGCGTGGCTCGTCGTATCGGCATGGTTTTTGAAGGATTTGGCGCTCGCCATTCTCGCCGCAGTCAACCACACGAACGGGGGAGGCGTGGCTTTCGGCGCGCATGTCGGCGGCACCTTGTGCGGCCTTGGGTTGATCTCCCTGGAAAAGCTTCGGAGCAAGGGAAGCCGCTCTTCGGGCAAAGGATCGCCCAAACGGCTGGCACCCCGGTCTGCTGTTGCCGTCCGCGTCCTGGCGTCCGGCGCATCCGCACCAGCCGAGCCACAGGACATTTATCTTTACATGGATGGCACGCAAATCGGGCCGTTCAGGCTCAGCCAGATTCGCGGCATGTTTGCCCTTGGCTCAATATCGGAGGGGACACTGTATTGGAAGGATGGCATGGAGGACTGGCGCGCCGTGGAGGAACTGCACGAAGCCAGGACGCCGATATAAACGGGCCTCAGCCACCCAAACCTTGCGGATGTTTCGGAGTCGTGGCGAGGTCTGAAGGTCCTCTCAGGGAACCTGCTCCCGGCGGAAACGCGTCCGTGAAGCTGGCGCAGGGCGTCTGGCCTGCGCTTTTTCGGCGACGCGCCGAAAACATTTCAATGAAGGCAAGAGCATCCTGGACAAGGTTGTGCAGGGTGGAGAGGTTGTGGAAGTCCAGCGCCACGGCAGGACGGTTGCGGTCATTCATCCGAAAGTGGGCGCCACACGCTCCGAGATGTTACGACTGCTGCACGGGCGCGGCTTCAGTGAGGGGGATTCCAGACAGTTGAAGGCCGCGATGGATGCTGCTTCGGAGGTCATTGGTTATGCCGGTTGCGATTGATACCAGCGTCCTGATCTCCGCCGAGAAGGAGGGGGACTTTGACAAACTGCTGCCTGAAAGCACTTCCGACAGATTGAAGGAGCGGATTCAGCTATTGCAACCTTCCGCGTCCGCCTAAAGGTCCAGCTTTTGCGGCTCGGCTTCCGGGGTGTTTTCAGAGCTTTGAGGTCCGGCCTCTCACCTGCCCCCGCATGTTTTCAGCTTTGTTTGTAAATACTACTTTCAGCGTTGTTTTGTAACTACCCTGCTGAAAACATGTTATGATTATTCAAAATGTCGAAAATTTCACAGTTTGTTGACAGGGCGGATTTCTCTTGAGAAAATTAACCCCGAAAGCACTCGGGGTTCGGGGCTGCGTGCAAACTGCAAGCTTCATAATTGTCAATTGACAATTGTCAATTGTAAATTTGCAATCCTCCCCTACGCGGCCGCCGCCGGAGGGGCCTCCAGGCGCGGCGCCGGGCAGGCGGGGGGAAGCATTCCTTTGAAACTGGCCCAATAGCGCGGCGGCAACAGGGCCAGGACAATGAGCACGACCTGGCTGGCGTCGAAGGCCATCAGCCACGGGAACGCCTTGTCCATCCATCCATAGGAGTGCAAACCGATGCCCAGCATGTTGACGCCGAACCATGAGAAACTGGTCACGATGTTGCCAAAAACGGCCATGGCCATCAGACCCCGTTCTTTAATCATTCCACCCCAGCGCGCGTGCAGGATGGCGGCATTCCACAAAACGATGAGCAACGCGCCGTTCTCCTTGGGGTCCCAGCCCCAGAAACGGCCCCAGGATTGATCGGCCCAAATCCCGCCCAGGATCGTGCCGACAAAACTGAAGAGCGTCGCGAAGCAGACAATGCCATAGACCATCCGCCCCAGCGCCTGCGCCGTCCCGGCCGTCAGCGTCCGGGTAAAGAAGCCGCGCACGATGTAAATAACGGCCAGCAACCCCGCCACAAACATGGAGGCATAACCGGCCGTCACCACCACAACGTGGGTGGAGAGCCACAAGTTGGTGTCCAGCACCGCTTGCAACATTTCCATGGTGTCGCCGTTGAGCGCGAGGTGATGGGCGATGATCAGGGTGACGAACCCGATGAATCCCGCCACGACCAGGCCGATGGCGCCTTTGTAAATTCGTTCCAGGATGATGCCCAGCAGGCAGGCGCCCCAGCCGATGAAAATGGCCGAGGAATACAAATTGGTCACCGGCGGACGCCCCTCCAAATACATGCGAAAGACCAGCCCGATGGTATGAATGACAAAAGCCAGGACGAGCAAGGCGAACCCGCTGCGCCGGACCCATTCCGACCAGTTGATCCAGAAAGCGCAGCCCAGCAGAAGGGCCGCGACATAAATGACCATGCTTTTATAGAACGGTTCGATCTGGTTGAAGAAAAATTCCTGACTGCCCTTCTGCAATGCCGGATAAAGATCGTTCTCCTGCAGCCAGACCCGGTAACCCGCCACAGCTTGGTTGAATTCCCTGGGTTGGTTGCTTTTATAGGCGGTGGCCATGGCCGCGTAAGATGTGGCGGCGGGGCTTATTTGACCGGAACGCAACGCTTCCAGCAAGTGGGCGCCGATGTTGGACCAGGCCGCGCGGGGTTGGCCGGATGACGGCGGAATAATCAGGGGGTCGGCAAATCTGGCCACTTCTGAATAACGCTCGAAAGACACGGCAATGCGGTTTAAATCCTCCGGGTTGGCCTCTTTGCCCTCCTTGCTCTGCTCCAAAGCCAGTTTTCCCGGAGCGATGGAGGCCTGATACATTTGCAGTTCTTGCGCGAAATCGCGCGCGCCTTCCGGTTCGAGGCTGTTTTTGAGGCGGTTGTAGAGGACCAGGCTGTTGACCAGGTGGATCAAGTCCCTTTGGAAGGGGGTGCGCGACTTGACCGCATCCTCCTTGTCCTTCTCGGCATTCAAAAGGGTTTGCGCCTGGTCTTGCAGCTTTTCAATCTGGTTGGTCATGTCGTTGAAGGCGTAATATTCCAAGCCCGCGTTTTGCGTCCCGAACGATCCCTCCAAGTCAGGATGTTGCACGCGGAAAACTTTCAAGTTATCGGCCACTTGCGGCCGGGTCATCGTGTCCAGCAGCCATTCCGTCGCTGAAAGGGGCGGGGCATTGGAGACGCGGACGATGGACCTGCCGCTCATGCTCAACAAGGCATTGCGCGCGACGGAATCCAAAGGCTGAATGCGGCCATCCAGCAAAACGGGCAGTCTGCCGAAGCCGGCAATGTCAAAACCATTTTTCAGTTTCGGCGCCTCGATTCCCGAGAGGAACCAGGCCGCGAAAACGGCCGCAAGAATCCAGGGCAGCCACTTCTTCATAAAGGACTCCTTTTGGCGTTGGGCGTGACCGGGGGATTAGGATTAAGATTAGGATTAGGAGTGGGATTCTTCATAGAGGACTCCCTTTGCCGTTGGCCGCAACCGGCGTCAGGACGGGGGCCAATGGGGTTCGTTTGGGCGGCGTGGGTTGGAGTGGCCGGGCGCGTTTCCGGGCGAAGCCGATCAAGTGCATGAGAAATTGGGTGATCAATCCGAGCGCCACCAGGCTGCAAGCCACGTAGGGCGTGATGGAAGCGGGATTGCGCACCACTTGCAAAATCGTGCCGCGATCGCCCGGCTCGAAGCCGGCCTGGTAAAATGTTTCGCCGCGGTAGCGGAGGGGGCTGTTCATGTAAATCAATATGTCGCGGTCTTCGCCCGTTGCGGGATCGTTCAAATGGATTTTGCTCGAGTAATTTTTTGGAATATCCGTGCCGGGATACAAATCATGATTAAAGGCGAGCAACGTCACATTGTAGGGCTTGTAATACCGCACCGGGCGCAGCGCCATCTGCCAGGCGCGTCCGCCAAAGGTGAAACTCTGCGGTTGGGTGAGGGAGGTATTCCCCAAGACGCCGCCCAGGCTGTCCTGCAATCTCTCGAACTCCGGCCAGCGCGTCATCCAGGTGGAAACCGTCCAATCTCCCACCGGCCCTTTGTCGGAAACGACTTGGATCAAAGCCGCCGGGTTGTCTTCGGAGTCCATTCCAGTGGTGAGCGGAGCGGAACTGAAAAGCAATTGCCGGCCGATTCCTTCGCTGGCTTTCATTTTTTCGCCTTCGCCGGACATGGGGCCTGCCGGCAATGAATTGGGCAGATATTTTTCCACGCGCAAGGCGAAGGGCAAATCAGGCGCGCGAATCTCCCCGCCTTTGGCCAGCCGCGATTCGGCAATGGCGACGACTTTGTCTTTGTCCGGGTCCGTGACATCAATGACCGCCAGTTCATTGCGACGGGGGGCTTCGGAATAATTCTTTGTTCCGCCCACCTCGATGCGCATGGTGCTTTCCACCTGGAAAAGCTCGGTCATAAACTGGCCAACGAGCAGGAAAATCAGCCCGCTATGAACGAGGATGATGCCGTATTGCCTCGGCTTGAATCTAAAGCGTTTGCCATGGGCCGCCAGGAGATTGGCCAGCAAAATCAAGCCAATGAGCCAGCCGCCCGGGAAGACGGGAATATTCCAGCGGCCGCCCCCGGGCGTCCAATAAACGAAAAAACTGCGGAAGAACTTCGCTTGCGCCGCGTACAGCCCCAAATCAACCTGGGCCAGCGTGCCAACGAAGACGAGAATCAACGCCGCGATCAGACACGCCACAGTCAAACGCAACGAGGTAAGGATGCTGATAATGCGGCGCGCCATGTTATGGATATTGAACGGTTTGCACGAATTTCACAAAACTCTCTTTTTGACCCCCCACCACACGGCCCTCGCCGGACAGCTTATAAAACCAGGTGTTATCACCGTGCGGGACCATGACCGCGACCAATCGGGCCGCCTGGCCTGTCCGGGGGTCCGTGCCGGCAAAGTCCACCAATGTCGCCCTCCCGCCCGCCGTGTCAAGGGGCTGCGTAACGCTGTCCAGCTTGTCTTGCCCGACCGGCGGCAAACCCATCTGCGCCCGCCAGCGATTGACGTTGGCGAAAGCGCCGCCGACGTCGCCGGGGAAAAAGCTGATATTAACGCTGGCTGTCTTGCCCTCTCCATTCGCCGCCGAGTAACTCTTGAAGATCATCGGACCGGACGTTTTCTCCGTCCAATTCGCCGGCAGGGTCCATTTGGGTTCGTCACCCGAATTCCCTGCCGGGGCGGCGGCGGTCAAACTGCCGTGCGGACTGGCCGTTGCGCCGTCGAAGATGGAGGCGGGCGGCGCTTCGCTCCCGGCGGCGTTGAAATGAATGGACTGCAAAAACTCGAGAAACACCGGCTTCGCATCAGCGACCGTGTCCTTGTCCCCCCGCAATTTAAAGAACCAAGTGGCGCCGTGGCGGGGCAGGCTGGCCACAACGGTGCGGCTGGACGGCCCGGAAATGTCGTAGAGCCGGCCTTTCATCGAATCAATGGCGACCGGTTCGGAGGTGATTTTGTCTGCATCCACCGGGGGCAATTTCAGTTCATTGCGCCAGCGATTGACGTTGTCCAGTTCCGTTCCGACCGACCCGGGAAGGAAAAGATGCCGACTTCGGCCTTGCCCCCGCCCTTGCCTGGAACGACAAAATTGCCTATGCGGATGCTGGTTGGAGCCAATTCCTTCCAGGCGGCGGGAGTGGTCCAACGGACGGGAGCGGAGCTGACGGGAATGTCCGAGGCCGGCATTGCGGCATCCATGCCGGGCGGGGCGGCCACGGGCTGAACCGGGGCGGGGCGCTCTTTTGGGACGGTGTAGGTCTGAATCCCGTCGTCAGCGCGGACGGTCCAAGGCATGATCAGCCAGCCCGCCATAAGAGCCAGCGCCAGGCACTGATAAGTAAAAGTAAGTTTCACCATAATTGGACAGACGATACCATGTCTTAATTCGAGCAAAAGCAGTTTTTTTACCTGCTTCCGGGGACCGACCCGAATGGCCCTGATGATCCGGCAGCAGAACATACGGTGTTCACCCCATAGACGGAGTGAGGCAACTGACATACATTGAAGTTAATTGAGCACTAGAGCGTTTTAAATAAAACTGTAGCCACAAGAGGCAAACCAGTTCATGGCATCCCGGGGCGTGATACTCTGCAAAGCTGAAGCAATCGCCTGGAGCAGAGCGGGCTGCGTGCGGGCCTCGGCTGTACGCAGGTGGGATTTGACTTTGCTCCACATTTGCTCGATGGGATTGAGGTCTGGGGAATAGGCTGGAAGGAAGAGGATTTGGGCTCCAGCCTGCGCGATCAGCGAAAGGGTCGGCTCACTTTTATGCGGGGAGAGGTTATCCATGATGACCACATCTCCGGCGCGCAGCGTCGGGCACAAGACATGGCCGACATAGACCCGGAAAACCTCCGTATCGGTGGCCCCCTCGATGGTCATGCAGGCGGTGGCACCGTCCAGGCGGATGGCACCGATCATGGTCGTGGTTTGCCAATGGCCCTGCGGACATTGGGCGTGGACACGCTGACCCCGCAGGGCGCGCCCGCGCAGGCGGGTCAGATTGGTTTTGGCACCCGATTCGTCCAGGAAAATCAGTTTGGCCGGGTCCAAACCGCCTTGCCGACGCCGCCAGGCGCGGCGCGCCCGCGCAATGTCCGGACGGTCTTGCTCGCTGGCATGGAGTGTCTTTTTTTATATGTCAGCCCCATCTTCGCCAGAACGTAGTGGATGGCGGGCAGAGAACAGTCCAGTTCCAAGCCGGCGCGCAGCTCTTTCAAGGTCAGGTCGGGCTTCTGATTCAATAGAGTCCGCATCTGGCGCTGATGGGCCGCCAGGATCATCGGCTTGCGCCCGGAGAAACGGTGGCGCGGACCGATCTCCCCGGTCCGTCGGCGTTGTTGCAAGAGCTTCTTGACCAGGCCCAGCGAAACCCGGTAACGATCGCCGACCTCCACGCGAGTCCCCTCTTCAAGGTCATAGGAAGCCAAAATCCGTTCGCGCAGGTCCAACGATAAAGTTCGCATGAACTGCCTATACCACAGGCCCAACGGAATGGCTACAGTTTTATTTAAAACGCTCTAATGTTTGTCGCGTAACAGTATCCATGAAACGAATCACTGTCCTGCTGGCGGACGACAACAGGGTCGTTCGCAGCGAGTTTAAAAAGATCCTGGAACTGGAAGACGATCTTGAAGTGGTCGGCGAAGCGAAGAACGGCCATGAGGCGGTCGCCCTGGCCAGGAAACTTCGTCCCGCATTGGTTCTGATGGACGTTGCCATGCCGTTGCTCAATGGTTTGCAGGCGGCCCGCCAGATTCTCAAAGCCGTCCCCGCCACCAAAGTGCTCATGCTTTCGGCGCACAGTGATGATGCATATATCGTGGAGGCGATCAACTCCGGCGCGATGGGCTATTTGATCAAACAAACCGCCGCTGACAGTGTGTGCCGCGCGATTCGGGAAGTCCAAAAGGGGAACACCTTCTTCAGCCCGTCAATTCCCATCCGCCTTCACAAACGGAAACGGATAAAGCAGATGGCTTGGGCCGGATCGCGGAAGCCGCGCCTGGCGGCTTAACTCTGAAAACACGCCACCGAACTTATGACCCGGGGCGTTAAGCCAGGACGGCCTTCCTGGCTTTCAGATATTTCTCAATGGTTTTTATGCAATTGCAGGAATTGGGGACGCGGACGGCGTTGGGCCTGCCCAATTTGTAATGCACCAGCAATTTGCCGACCATTCCCACTTTAAGATCTGCTTCCGCCATGCGCCAGAGTTGACCGGCTTCCAAGGGTTGTTGGCGAGTGCGGCGGGGAGACTTGATTTTCTTCATGGCTGATCCTGCCCCTTAACTTTCGATTAAACCAGCTAAATCGCCATTTGTTTTGAGGGTCACTGTTTGCGAGGGAAGGGTCTGCCGGTCCAGCGATTGGTCAGACTTTGGGGAGGGTCCGGCAGGCCCGCGGCGGCCCTTGCGGCCTGTGCCTCCGCCATGACCTCGGCAACGTCGGGCAGGTTGAGGAAATCAATGGTGTCAAGAATATCGGCCTTTTCATGGGCGTCATCGGCCCGCTCCGCAATCTCACGCAGGCGCGGAATGATGGAACGATCGTCCAATTCCCTCGCCCGCTGCAACGCGGCTTGGTGAATTTCTGTGCCAGGCTTCTCCAGGTCGGCAAGAATGCCGTCCACAGAATCAGAACCGGCCTCTGGCAGCGCATCGCCATTGCGCAAAGGCACGGAAGCCTTCAAGGGTTGCGGCTCCGGACTTGTGGCCGCCGCGCCCGCCCGAACACCGGCTGGCGGATTGGCGGCCTTTGCCTCCGCCATGGGCACGGAGGGGGCCGGAGCGCGCAAGGCGCAGGCCACCCAGACCGCGACACCCACCAACGCACCGGCTATCAACAGCGCGGAGAGAAGCACTTTCGGTCTCATGGCGCGGTGCGCAACGGCCTGATTGTATCAGGAACCTTGTGGTCCTTTGCCGCTGCCTGATATTGTTCCTGTGAATACCGCGTTGTCTGTATTTCCCTTGCTGTCAAGCACAGTTCCGAATCCAGACACGGTTCCCGAAAAGGAAACCGTTGCAGTTTGCGGGTCGAGCGCTGCATCCTGTTTGGCCAGGGCAACGGTCATTTTTACCAATCCACTGACATTGAAGGAATTTCCGGCTCCATCGTCATAGGTAATATTCCAGTAACCTGTGGTAGCGAGGGTTTGTGCGGGCGCCGGGCTGTCTGTTGTATCGCTGGTGCCGGATGTCACAAAGAGGCCTTTGCCGCTGGCCTCGGTATTGATGCTGAGAAGGGAGGAGGCGTCATTAAACTCGCCCCCATCTGCCTTGTTCGTCGCCCCAAGCTCGCCGGACCCGGAGTCCCAGATTAAACTCCATCCCTTTTGCGAGGCCGTACCGCTCCCGCCCAGAGCCACAGCCGCATCTATAATAGTTGTGCTGGTAAACTTTTCCGTCAGAGTGCTGCTGACCGTAATGTTGGGATTGGCGTTCACTTTGGGACTCGGATTCTGGTACGTCGCGGTCAGTGCAATGCTCAATGAGGTCGGTTGAGCCTGGATTCTGGCGGGGGCCAGCGTAAGAAGTCCTACACCCAGTGAGGCGGCAATTATGCCAGTGCTGATTGATTTCATAAGGATTCTATTTTCAGTCTTTTCAGTTTAAGTTCTTTCAGTTTTGGGCGCCTGGCCAATCCGTGGCTTTTTGCCGCGCGAATCAATTGATCCGCTGGTTGGGCGCGTCGGCCCCGAATCTATCCGATTGACGGGGGGCGTCAAGTCCAATCTTGCGCTTTATTTCGCCATGACGATGGTGTCTTCGCGGGGGCGCAGGCGGTCTTCCTCGGTTTCGATGGAGGGGTCGGGGGTCGGCTCTTCCAACGGGTGCGTTTGCGGGCCGCTGACCGGTTCGTCCGTCTTATGGAATTTGACGCTGACGATTTTGCTCACGCCGTGTTCCTGCATGGTCACCCCATAAAGGATGTCGGCCATGCCGATGGTGCGTTTGTTGTGGGTGATGATGACGAATTGGGAATAAACCATGAAACGCTGCAAAATGTGGATGAAACGGTTGATGTTGGATTCATCCAGCGCCGCATCCAGTTCGTCCAGCACGCAAAACGGGCTGGGCTTGACCTGGTAAATGGAGAAAAGCAAGGCCACCGCCACCATGGTCTGTTCGCCGCCGGAAAGAAGGGAGATGTTCTGCAATTGTTTGCCCGGCGGACGCGCCACGATGTCAATGCCGCATTCCAACACGTCGCCTTGTTCGACCAATACCAAATCAGCTTTGCCGCCGCCGAAAACCTCCGCGAACATCTGCTGGAAATTGGCGCGGATTTTCTCGAAGGTTTCAAGGAACATCTGCCGCGTCTGGGTATTGATGCGGTTGATGACCTCGGCCAACTGGACTTTGGCCTGGACCAAGTCGTCATTTTGTTTGGTCAGGAACTGAAAGCGCTGCTCGGTTTCCTCGTACTCCTCGATGGCCACGAGATTGACCGGGCCGATCTCGTCGAGGCGTGTTTGCAGGGCCGACACTTGCCGCCCGACCGCCTCCCAATCCGTCGCCGCGCCGCTGGCGGCCATTTCTTCGGGAGTCAAGGTGTGAACCTTGGCGGGGCCTTCATCGGCAAAAGTAATGGTGATGCACTCGCTGCGCACGCCGTCCAGGTCCAGTTGATATTTCTCGCGGATGCGGTCCCTGAGGTTTTGCAGGGCCATGTTTTTCTGGGCCAGCTCGACCTCGATGGAGGCGCGTTGTTCCTGGAGATCGTTCAAGGCGCGGCGTTGTTCGCGCAGTCCGCCGTCCGCGTTGGCGATCTGCTCCTCCTTGGCTTCCTTCAGAGCCAGCCGTTCGGCCACCTGGGCGCTGACCTGTTCGCGCTCCTGCTGGAGACCTTCGATTTTTTGCCGCGACTCGGCGATATCCGCGTCGGCCTGAAGCTTGCGTTGCAGGAAGGACTGGATTTCGGCGCGGCGCTCTTCGGCCAGATGGGTTAATTCGGCGATGCGCTGTTCCAGCGGTCTTTTTTGGCTGGTGAAAGAAGCGCACAACTGGTCCTGGGTGGCCAGCGCCACTTTGGTTTCCGTCAACGAGGCATTGGCCGCATCGCGCTGCTGGCGCAGGGTTTCCTGCGAAGCGGTCAAGGCGGAGACGCGGGTTTGCCAATCGCACTCGCGCGTTTCCAAGCCGGCGGCTTGCGCGGCCAGCCCCTGGCGTTTGAGCGCGCCTTCCGCCTCCTGCGCGGCCAGGCTGTTGACCTCATAGACAACGGTCTCAATCTTTTGCAGGAGGAGGCGGGAAGAATTTTGCAAGGCGTTGAACTCGCCCTGGCGGGTGGCGATGGCCACTTCCCGGGTGCGCAAATCGGTTTGGGCCTGCTGCAAGCCGGCCTGCAACTGGGTTTGCTCGCTGAGCAACGCGCCTTTGCGCCGGCTGATTTCGGTGACGTTCTCCTGCAAGGCAGCCGTCGCGCCGTGCAAGTCGGCGATCTGGTTTTTGCGGCCGAGGATGGAAGCGGCCGCCGTGCCGGAACCGTGGCCGTTTAAATAACCGCCCGTGAAAATGCCGTGGCGATTGAGCAGGTCGCCCTCGGGCGTGACAAAATCAAAAGCGCCGCCGGAGTCGTGCCAGGCGGCGGTGGCGGCGGCGAGATCGGGGAAGATCAAAGTTTGTCCCAACAGGCGGTGCAGCAGCGGCTGCACCGATGGGTCCGCCTCAATCACACTGGCGGCGCCGACGGCGCTGCCCCGCACAAGGCCCGCGGCCTGGCTTTCCGGCAACGGCTGCGCCAGCCCCGGGGAGGTTGCCAATTGTAATGCGGCCACGCTGGCCCGGCCGGTCTTGTTGCCGCGCAAATCGTCCAAAATTTGTCGGGCGGCCTCCGGTTGTTCGGTCAGGACGAGTTGCAGATGGTGGCCCAGGGCCGTTTCAATCGCCACGACGTACTGGTCCGGCACGCGGATTTTATCGGCCAGCGAACCGAGCACATTGGCCGCCGTTTTGAGGGCGGAAAGGGCGCCGGAGCCGAAGCCTTCGTGTTCGGCCTGCAATTGTTCAAGCAAGTTGAGGCGCGAACGTTTTTCGGCCTGTTGCCGCAGGAGATCGTCCAATTGTTGCGTGGTGTCGTTTAACTGCTGTTGAATCTCGCGCAAACGCTGCTGCCGTTCCTCCAGCGTGCCGCGATGGCTTTGCGCGTTTAAAATCTCCGCCTCGACGCTGGCTGAAAATTGCTCCAGGCGCGGCCCAGTCCGGTCCGTTCCTCTTCGAGCTGGACTTTCTCGGCCGAGAGTTTTTCCAGGCGGACGGCGTTGCCTTCCTTTTGCAAATCCAGGGCGGTGATTTCGTTGCGGGCGCGGCTGAGTTGCTGGGCGGCCTCGAAAGCCCGGGTCTGGGCCTCGCGCAAGGCCTCCTGGTTGGAGCGCAACTCGTTCTCCACGCTCTGCAAGGCCTGGCGTTTCTTCTCCAAAGCCTCCTGATGGGATTGCAAGGCGGCGGCGGCGGCCGTCAAGCGTTGCGCAACCTCATCCAATTCCTGGCGGGCGGCGAGCGCGCGCTCCTCCGCCTGCGCGATCTCGCCGGCCGCGCGCGAATTCTGCGCGGCCAGATCGCGCAGCCGGTCGTCGTTGAATTGAATGCGGCTTTCGTGGCGTTCGACTTGACTCTTCAACTCCAGGCCCTGTTGCTGCATCTGGCTGATCTGCTGCTCCTGTTCGGCCAGCTCTTCGCGCAGCGCGGCGAGTTCGTTTTCGACGCGCAGGACACTGGCCGAAAGAGATTCAATTTGGGCGCGCGATTGTTCGAGCTGTTCCTGGCGGGCGCGAAGGTCGAGCTGCCAGAGGTCGAACTGATGCCGCGCCAATTGCGCGTCCAAGTGCTGCAGTTCCATCATCAGTTGCTTGTAACGGCGGGCCTTGCCGGCCTGGCGTTGCAGCGAACCGATCTGGCGTTTGACTTCGCGAATCAGGTCCGCCACGCGCAGCAAATTCTGTTCGGTGGCTTCGAGCTTGCGCAGCGCCTCCCTCTTTTGCGCCTTGAATTTCGTGATGCCCGCCGCTTCTTCAAAAACCAGCCGGCGATCCTCCGGTTTGCTGGAGAGAATCTGGGTGATGTTGCCCTGGGCCATGATGCTGTAACTGGCCCGCCCCACCCCCGTGCCCATGAAAAGCTGCTGGATGTCCTTGAGGCGGCACGGAGTTTTGTTGAGAAAATACTCGCTGGCGCCGTCCCGGAAAACGCGCCGCGTCAGCGTGACTTCGTTGTAGGCAATCTCGACGCCGGCGGCGCTGAGATGATCGGAATCGACGCCGCCAATGGTCAGCGAGACCTCCGCCATGCTCAACGGTTTGCGCGAATCGGTGCCGTTAAAAATGACATCGGCCATTTCGTCGCCGCGCAAGGCCCTGGCCGATTGTTCGCCCAAAACCCAGCGGACGGCATCGGAGACATTGGACTTGCCGCAACCATTCGGGCCGACAATGGCCGTAACTCCCGGCTGAAAGTTCAACGAGGTCTTGTCCGCAAACGACTTGAATCCCAAAACCGTTAAATTCTTAAGATACATCCTGGATGCAAAGAAAATCATAGTGGCCAGCATGAAGTAAAGGAAAAAACCACCATATATTGCGTTTTTTGGAAACGACAGCACCCCTAATGGGTTTTTGACGCATTCGGCGAATGTCGCCCTGTGGGACCTGTCGGACTTGTCGGACCTGTCCGACCTTGGGTCATTTGGGTATTATTCACGGCTGGCTCATGAGGAAGTGGAAGTTGCCTAAAGACAGGAGGTTATTCACTTTGGACTGGACACCGGTTTGAAACTTTTTTAACCTGTGGACATGTCGAAACCTACTCGCATGCCGCAAGCCAGCGAACAAGTCGTGTTGGAGGAACTCCAAGTTGAGTTGGTCAACCTGGACGAGTTGCCGCGATTTCAGTCGTTGCTGCGACGGCATCATTATCTTGGAGGGATCAAGCCGGTGGGCGAGCGGCTCTATTATGTGGCCGCCTGGCGCGGCCAGTGGCTGGCCTTGTTGGTCTTTTGTGCAGCGGCCAAACATTTGCGTCATCGGGAGAAATGGATTGGCTGGACGGAAGCGCAGCGGCGCAAGCGGTTGGGCTTGGTCACGAACAATGCGCGTTTTTTGGTTCTGCCGCAGTGTCACTATCCCAACCTGGCGACGCGGGTCATGGGTCTGTGTTTGGGGCGGTTGCCGCGGGACTGGCAGGCGCGCTACGGTCATCCGGTGTGGCTGGCAGAGAGCTTTGTTGACACGCAGTTGTTTCGGGGCACGGCCTACAAAGCCAGCGGCTGGACCGAACTGGGACCGACCCAAGGCTATGGCCGTTGCCAGCAGGACTACTATGTCAAACATGACCGGCCCAAAGCGCTCTTTATCAAAGAACTCAAGCAGAACGCCCGACGCAGTTTGTGCGCCGACCACCTGCCGGCGGCGATGGCGGTGGTGGTGGAAAGCAAGGTTCCGCCGCCGCCGATGATGCGCACGGGAGAACTGCGCTCGTTGCGCGATCATTTTGCCTCGGTGCCGGACTTTCGCGGACGGGTGGAAAGCTATCCATTGAGCGGCGCGCTGGCCATGGTGGCCTGCGCCCATCTCTGCGGCGCTCCGCGCGGCCACCGGGACCTGAAGGCATTTGCGCGGCGTTTTACCCAGGCGCAGTTGCGTGCCTTGGGGGTGCGGCGCGATCCCAAGACCGGTCGCTATCCTTCTCCCAGCAAAGCCACTTTCGGGCGGGTGTTGCAGGCGGTTGATCCGCTCCGGGTGGAAGCGGCGTTGCTGGACTGGCAGGCCCAGGTGCGAGGCCCGGCACCGCCGGGGCAGTCGCTGGCCGCTGATGGCAAGGAGCTGCGTCACGCGCAAGGCGCACAAGTGGTTACGCTCACTCACCCGGCCAGTCAATATTATCGCGGCAGCCAGTTGGTTGAGACCAAGTCCAATGAAATCCCCGCCGTGCGTCAGTTGCTGGAGCGGGTGGAGGTGGCGGGGTCTCTGATCGGCATTGACGCCTTACATACCCAGCAGGAGACGGCGCGGCAAATCGTGCAGGAAGCCGGGGCCGATTATTTATTGACGGTCAAAGCCAACCAAAAAGAACTGCGCCAGACCCTGGCCCAACGGCTGCCCAAACCGGAGCAGCTTTTTTCCCCCTCCAGAGCCGTTGCCGCCGCCTTGGGCACACACGGGGCCACAGAAGAATCGGGGCCGCAAAGAAATCCGCACCCTTTGCGCATCGGTCATTAACCCGGAGCAAGCCTGCTTCCCGGGAGCAGCCCAAAGCGCGATCGTTCTGCGACAGGGCTTGGGCGATAAGCCCGACACCCAGTATCTGCTGACCAGCCGCGAGCCGGAACGCTTGCCCGCCCGCCAGTGGCTCGACGAGCAACGCAATTATTGGGGCATCGAAGCCGGATTGCACCAGCGCTTGGACGTGAGCGCCGACGAGGATCGCAGCCGGGTACGCCATCGCAACGCCGCCTGGGTTTTGAGTATGTTCCGCCGCATCAGCGTGAGCCTGTTCATGCACTGGCGCGCGCAAAACTCCAGACGGGCCAAGGCCACCTTGCCCGATTTCCACGAAGAAATGGGCTTGGACCATCAGCGCCGTGCCTTCGCCCTCGTCAACTCGAAGAAATCCACAGCTTTGGAGGGTTCATGAGCCAGCCGTGGGTATTATTTTTCGTTCGTCATTTGGATTTGACACTGGCGCGTGGCAACTTTAATTTGGAGGCATGATAGGAATTTATGGCTGAGAACAATCCCATACCGCCTGGAGGCGCCGTGCCGCCCAAGCCGGCTGAAGCCGCCAAGGTTCAGCCCAAAAAAGAAACGGTGCGAATCAATTTGCCGCCGAAGCCAACTTCCGCGCCGACCATTAAATTGCCGACGCTGGCTCCGGGCGCGCCGCCGCCAACCATGGCCACGGCGGCGGCAGCCGCGCCCTCGGCCGCTCGCGCCCCCGCTCCTCCGCAGCCTCCTACGTCGGGAAGCCCGTCCTCCCGCGTCGCCGCCCCGGCCGCGGCCCAAAGACCCGGCCCTTCTTCAGCCGCGTTCCGCCCTGTTCCCGCCGGCGGCGGCGAGCTGGCCGCACTGGATAAATTTTTGGCCATTGCTTCCGCCGTCGCCAGTCTGGCCGGGTTGGCGGGCCTGGTCTATTTGAAGTTTTTCTTGACAGACACAACCGGATCTTAAAGAAAGTTTATTATGTCTTCACCCAATACTATGTCCTCCCCCAACACTCTGAAATTAAATCAGGCGAATTTTGCAACTGAAGTGCTCGGCATTCCCGGCCCGGTGGTGGTCGATTTCTGGGCGGAATGGTGCGGCCCCTGCAAAATGATCGCGCCCCTGCTGGATGAACTGGCTTCCGAATACGACGCCCGCGTTCGCATCGGCAAAGTGAATATTGACGAGGAACAGGCTCTGGCCGCCCAATATGGCATCCGCGCCATTCCCACCCTGCTTTTTTTCAAAAGCGGCGAGGTGGCCGCGCAGATTGTCGGCATGTGCTCCAAACGGGACTTGAAATCGAACATCGACAAGTTGCTCGGCGGCTAATATTCGATCATCGGCCTCCGATGAGTTTGGGCGCGGCCCATGCCACTGATCATCACTCCCAGGCAACTGAATCAGCACGCGGAGTTGTACCATCAACTGGGGATTATGATCGCCGCCGGGCTGTCGGTCCATAAAGCGCTCGAGCATCTCCAGAGCCATCCCCCCTCCCTTTCTTTGCGCGCGCCCATCTCGCGATGGCTGGAGCAATTGTCCCAGGGCCACACTGTCAGCGAGTCCTTGCAGAGGATCGGAAAATGGATTCCCTCCTTTGATCTGGCCCTGATCGACGCCGGCGAGCGCAGCGGCCGCCTGGATGCCTGCTTCAAACTCCTGGCGGTCTATTACCGTGAGCGCGCGCAAATGGCGCGGCAAATGATTTCGGACATGGCGTATCCGGCCTTCGTTCTGAACTTCGCCATCGTTCTATTTCCCTTCGTCAATTTTATGAAGCCGGGGGGGACGTTCGCGCACTTTCTATTGACGATTGTGGTCATTGCCGCGCCGCTTTATGGCTTGGTCTTTCTTGTTATTTACAGCTTGCCAGGGGCGGCATGGCGCAAGCTGGCGCGGCAGGGTCGAGAATGTTTTGCGCCGCATTCCCATCCTCGGGACCGCGCGGCAGGACCTGGCTTTGGCAAGGCTGGCGACGGCCCTGGAAAGTTTGCTCAACGCCGGCGTGCCGATTGTGACGGCGTGGGAACTGGCCGCGACCGCCAGCGGGTCGCCGGCCCTGGCCCGCACCGTGCAAGGGTGGAAGGGGCCGCTGGAGGAAGGCTCGACTTTCTCCGAACTGATTTCGGGTTCGGACCGGTTCCCCGCGCTTTTTGCCAACCTGTATCACACGGGCGAAGTCAGCGGGACGCTGGATCAAACCCTCCTCCGCCTGCACACGCTTTACCAGACGGAGGGCGTGGCCAGAATGAAGGCCCTGGCTCAATGGACGCCGAAGCTGGTTTACTTTGGCATCGTCTTTTTCGTCGCCTGGAAGATCATTTCCTTTTACACCGGCTATTTCGGCGAGATTAACAAAGCGATTGATTTTAAATGACCATTGCGGAAATTTTATCGAACGAGGAATTGCGCCGGCACGAATTTCCCGTGACGCGCGATAAAATTTTCCTGGCCCACGCCGCCGTTTGCCCGTTGCCCCGGCGGGTCGCGGAGGCGATTCGTGATTACGCCCTCCAGACCACCTTGGGCGACCAGGAGGAGACGATGCCGGTGGCGCAAATCCAGGGGGCGCGCGCCCTGGCGGCGAGACTGCTCCACGGGCAGGCGGAGGAAATCGCCTTTGTCGGTCCGACGTCGCTGGCCCTGAGCTTTGTCGCCAGCGGTCTGCCCTGGCGCAAGGGCGACAACCTCCTGGTCTATTTCGACGATTATCCCTCCAACGTTTATCCCTGGATGGCGCTGGCGGCAAAGGGCGTCGAGGTGCGCCTGCTCAACGTCCGCGAATACGGGCGCATTCGCGCCGTGGATGTCATCGGCCAGGTGGATGAACAGACCCGCCTGGTCGCCCTGGCCTCCAACCATTTCGTGGCGGGTTACCGGCTTGACCTTGAGGCCGTCGGCAAGGCCTTGCGCGACCGGAATATTCTGTTTTGTGTGGATGGCATTCAGACCGTCGGCGCATTCCCAACCGACGTCGCACACATTGATTTTCTGGCCGCCGACGCCCACAAATGGCTGCTCGGCCCGTGCGGCGCGGGCCTTTTCTTCGTGCGAAAATCGTTGCAGGCAAAACTCCGCCCGGCGGTCCAGGGCTGGCACAATATCCGTTGTCCGAATTTTGTCGCGCAGGAGCAATTGGTTTATCGGCCCGACGCCCGCCGCTACGAAGCCGGATCAGCCAACCTGCTGGGCCTGGTTGGATTGAATGCGGCGATGGAACTGCTTTTGGAAGTTGGCGTGGAGAATATCGCCGCCCGCTTGCTGCGCCTGCGGGCGTTGCTGGCGCCGGCGTTGCAGGAAAAAGGCTGGACGGTGTTGCAGGCGGACGCCCCGGCCCAACACGCCAGCGGCATTGTCAGTTTTTACCGCCCCGATGCCGATCTGCCCGCGCTGCAAAAAAAACTCATGGCCGCGCGCATTGAGACCTCGTTGCGCGCGGATCGCGGCGGGCGGCATTACATACGGCTTTCCCCGCACTTTTACAACACGGACGAGGAAATCCACCGGCTGCTGGAAAAACTTTGAGGAACGATTCACTTCGCCCGGAGAAGGAGAACGGGCACGCTGATGCTGTGGCGGACGTGCCTGGATGTGGTGCCAAGAAACAAGTCGGCCAGGAACCGGTGCCCGTGCGTGCTCATCGCCACCAAGTCACATCCCTTTTGCTCGACCCACTTGACGATTTCCTTCGGCGGATCACCATAAGCCAGTTCCGCGTCGGTGGGAATCCCGGCGGATTGAAACTCCGACCGAACCTTCTGCAAATAGGCCGTATCCTCGGTGATCTCGGGGCTGACTGCATCCGGGCCATAGGTGCGCGCCGCCCAACCGTCAGCGACGTGGAGCAACACAACGCGGCTCTGTGCCAGCTTGGCGAGAGATTTGATGTGTTCGATAATGGCCCGGTCGGTTGAGGTCCCGTCCAACGTCACTAGAATCGTCTTGTACATGGTTGATCCTTGCACGGCTTCAAGCATCACCCGCCCGTGATGACATGCCAAGCTGATTTAACTGAGTCCGGCAGTCCGCAAATGTCCATCGCGGTAATCAGCAGCGCGCTGCCCCAGCCGGCGATCAGCAAAAACCAGCCGAGTTTCCATGCTCCCATCTTCTGGCGCGAACTGGTGAAGTGCAGAAGCGGGAACATGGCGAAGGGCAACTGAAGCGCCAATACGACCTGGCTGAGCGTGAGCAGATCGTTAATGCTGCTGTCGCCGCGAATCCCGATAATCAGCACTGCCGGAATGATGGCCAGCGTCCGGGTGATGAGCCGCCGCAACCACGGCGCAATCCGCCAGTGCATAAACCCTTCCATCACCACCTGCCCGGCCAGCGTGCCGGTAATCGTGCTGCTTTGTCCGCTCGCCAGCAGCGCCACCACAAACAACGTGCTCGCCAGGGACGTTCCCAACAGGGGCGCCAGCGTGAGATACGCGATGCGAATCCAATCGCTCTCGGGGCTGAACGTGACGATTTGCCCGCCAGCCACTGTGACGCTGGTCTTGCCGTAAAAAACCATCGCGGCCAGCACCATGATGGCGGCGTTGACAAAGAAGGCCACGGTCAGGGCGGTGGTCGCATCAATGGTGTTAAAGCGAATGGCGCTGCGGATGGAGGATTCGTCCTTTTGGAAGTTGCGGCTTTGCACCAGGGCCGAGTGCAAGTAGAGATTGTGCGGCATGACCGTGGCGCCGATGATGCCGATGGCGATGTAAATCATTCCCGCCTGGCGAAGACTCGGAGTGAACAGCCCGTGCCCCATTTCCAGGAAGTTGGGCTGCATCTGCGGCAGAATAAAAATTTCGATGAAGTAACAAACCCCGATGGTCGCCACCAGCAGCAGCACCACGGCTTCGATGGTCCGCATCCCGAACCGTTGCAGGGCCAGCAGCAACAGCACGTCCAGTCCCGTGATAATGACCGCCCAAAACAGCGGAATGTGGAACATGAGGTTGAGGGCGACGGCGCTGCCCAGCACTTCAGCCAGGTCGCACGCGCCGATGGCCAATTCACAAAACAACCAGTTTGGCCAGCGCGTCCAGCGCGGATACCAATCGCGGCAGCATTGCGCCAGGTCTTTTCCAGTCACCACGCCCAAACGGGCGGAGATGACTTGCATGAAGATGGCCATCAAACTGGCCAGGCCGACCACCCAAAGCAGTCCGTATTTGAACTGGGCGCCGCCCGCCAGATCGGTGCCCCAGTTGCCCGGGTCCATGTAACCGACGCTGATGAGAATGGCCGGTCCGACGAACGCCCGCCATTGCTGCCAGAAACCGGCTTGATGGTGCGGCACCTCCACGCTGCCGTGCATTCCTTCAATCGACATCGTGCCGGGGTGCGAAACCGCAGCGGCTCCGTCCTTCGCCGGCTCCTGCAAGTCCGCCGCGCCGGAATTGTCCAATTTTTCACTCATGCCAATGGCCGAAACTTTGCCATTGGTGATTAAGATACCCAAACGAATGTGTTTGTCAATTAAGACTTTTAGGCACGGCTAATATTGGGGTCATAGTGCGCTCCAAAGTTGTTCTCTGGGGATTGCTGGCGGAATACGTACCGGGAAATCCGCCCCAAGGTTAGATTCAAACTGTGAATCCGTATTATGCGGATGATTCCCGCTGTGGTATGCACGGAAAGGCCGTTTTAGTGTGGTTCATTAAATGAACCATACTACAGGCTACATCATTGGTGGACCTCGAAATTCATCACCAACGGCAACCTCGATATACCGTAACTCGACCACGTTTTCATTTTTGATGCTGAATATTACATACAACGCGGGTATATCCCTCACTGCGTCAGTTTTGGCCATTCGGAGAGTTCTATATCCCCGCATGATTGGATAATCTTCTGCTTTATTTCGTAAAGCCCAATAAACAGCCGCAAGAGCGTCATCCAGTTCTCTGCGATTGGCAACTTGACTGGAGAGGCTATTATACAGCGACAACGGAACCAGTGTGCGCATTTATTCCCATTGGTGTACCCGATTAAGCTCTCCGACGCGAGACAATTCGGCATCTGTTAAATCATCATCATCAGATAAAAATATGGCCTGGTAAGGAATGGAATCTCGATCTTTTGCAATTCTCCACGCCCTTTGATGAGATAATTCGCTGACTTCCGTTGCCGTTTTCCCCCAAAACCCCTCTATCATTTCATCGAGCAATGCAATATCACGACCTTTAAACCTGGCCAGATCAGGTTCGCGCAGTGGAACGCATCTGTGTTGTTGCTTATTAAAAAATGCAGGTTTTTGTATTTCGATTTCTCTATCTTGCAGCATTCTTTCTCTGACAGGAACCAATTGTTTTGGCGCAGGCCCATTTGGAAGTTTTTGATATTCCAAACCGGCAATCGGCTCTCCAAACCGAAAGTATGAAAAAAAGTCCGAATAAAACAG
This sequence comes from uncultured Verrucomicrobiae bacterium, assembly GCA_963825315.1. Lineage (GTDB taxonomy): Bacteria > Verrucomicrobiota > Verrucomicrobiia > Limisphaerales > Palsa-1400 > DASRLE01. Next base: position 1,416,944 of record CAWGST010000001.1, read on the forward strand.
AAGCTTGTTCAGCTTCGTCGCCCCGAAAGTGGGGTCGCTCGCGCATTTCTTAGAGATATATAAAATCAATTCTCGCAGACGCTCCTTTCCTTCGAGGTCTGGAAATTCAAATGTTAAATTTTCTGTCGCGTTGTCCGGCATATTGTGAATAAGCTGTTAGTAACCCTTCGGCTATAAACCTGACATTATTAACAAATATTGTCAACATTTTATAAATATTTTTCTTTTTGGCATTTAATATGCTGTCATCATAGGGGTCATAGGGGTATAGGGGGCAAACCATAGTTTTGTCCAATCCTCCTAAATAACGGCCAGTGGATTCGGGCGCAAATCGGACAAAATGGTTTGACACCTGGCTCGGCGATTGAACAGTGGGCAAGAATCCAACAACGCGGGAGAAGCTTTCTCAAGATTATTCCACTGACCGACCTTCGCCGCAACGATTGCGGCGGGCGGGGCAATCCCCTGCGTTTTCCATTTGGCGCGACAAAGCGTGCTCATTGCCGCATTATGGCACAAAATGCGGAAATTGTACAGCCCATGGTGGGAGGTATTTTTTAAACACGAAACCCCTGTAAACATTGGTCGAAACGCGTGTCGGTGGCCTTGATGTCAAGTATGTATTCTTGACAAACGCCTCAAAAACCGGGCTTTTTCACCACCATGCCACGGATTTCCTTTTGTTTATCCTTCATCCGTGGTTTAGGAGTTTGACCACGGATATCCAAGGCGTCCACAGCCGCGTCGGTGTCCAACAGGATCACGGCTCGCGCGTCATTTCGCGCATTTGATCCCAAGTCAGGTCGAATCTCAGCCTGCAGGCGTCGAGTGCCTTCTCCCCCGAAAGCGTTCGGGGCCTCCCTCTTCCCGCAAAGCGGGGAGGGCAGGGAGAGGGGGTTCGTGTATTTCGAGTGGTTCGCGGTTAAAATCCCAAGTCCTTCCCCTTCAGGCTGTTGCGCCGCGACTGACACCGATTACAAAAATAGTTTAAAATAATTGTTGTTTTGATGAATATCTATGCTATTCTGTAGTCTGATGATTGGCTCAATGAAGCCAGGCCGAATAACTGAATTATTGAAACAACAACAAATCCCCTCCAAATTATGAACGCGCGCAATGGTAAAATCGCCCGCCTGCCCCGCTCTGTCCGCCACGAATTGAATGAACGCCTTGAACGCTCCGAGCAAAGCCCCCAACTGCTCGATTGGCTCAACGCCCTGCCCGAAGCGCGGAAAATCGTGCAAAACGACTTCGCCGGCGTCCCCATCAGCAAGCAGAACCTGAGCGAATGGCGCCAGGGCGGGTTCGAGGAATGGCTCGCCCGGCGCAATTTGTGCGAAGACGCCCGGGATTTGACGGAGTTGGCCGGGGAGATGGACGACGAGGATTCGCAAATGGTGCTGGCCGATGACGTGGCCCAGGTGTTGGCCGCCCGTTTTGGCAGCCTGATTGCCAACTGGAACGGCGAGGTGGACGAAAAGTTCGAGGCCAAGTCGCGGGTGCTCAACCGCCTGTGCCGCAGTGTGGTGCAATTGCAGCGCGGCATGCACCGGTCCAACCGGGAGAGTTTTGAATTAACCTGCAAGTGGGAGGAAAAGGAGAAAGCCGACGAGGAAGTGTTAAAGAAACGATTGGTAAAACCTTGCTTTGACATGTTGAGATTGCCTGCGATGGCCAAGATGTTCGGAGGCGGCGCTGCGGGGCGGAAAATCGCCCAATACATCCTGGCGGTTCGGAGAGGAAATCTGGATGCCGACTTGGACCTCTTGCCCACCGACAAGTACGAAATTGAAGAAGCCGCTGAAAAGGAAGCAAAACCAGTCAAACCGGCCCGAAAGCGGAGCAGTAGTCACCGGGTCACGAAAACCAAGCCGGTCAACGCAGATAAACCGTTGCAGCAAAACGAGATAAGCTCGCCGCGCCGAAGCCGCTGCGGCGAAGGTGGGTCAAAGTCAGTCAAAGTGAATCAAACCGATTTGGCACCCATAAGTCCCATTCCTACCATGGCTCCCGTAAGTCCCATCTCCCCGCAAGAAGTTTCCGAGGCACAAGTCTTGGAGAAATGTCCGCCCGGATGCGCCAGTTCCGGCTGCCGTCCGCCTTTGACAGATGGCCGCGCGAGGGTAAACTGGGAATCGCCAGAATGAATCAATCGTCTGACATTCCCAGCAGTTGGAATCTGCCTTTCGTCGAGGAACTCTATGCGGAGTTTGCGCGCGATCCGGCGTCCATTGCCCCGGAATGGCGGCGTTACTTTGCCGGTCTCAAAAACGGCGACCCGGCGGTCTCCCCGCCCTCCGGGCCTCCGCTTCAGGCGGCGGGCTTGTCCGGTTCGCGCCCGCCTGCCAGCCTGCTCGAGCAAAAGGCGGAGGCCGGCAAAATCATCGCCTTGCAGAATCGCGTCATTCAATTGGTGCGCAATTACCGGGTGCGCGGCCATAACATCGCGGCCCTCGATCCGTTGGGCCTGCCCCGGCCCATGCCGCCGGAATTGGAATTGAGCTTTTATGGTTTCTCGGAGGAGGACATGGATCGTCCGATCCAGGGCGAACTGTTGCAGTGCGAGGGGCCGCTGACTGTCCGCCAAATCCTGCGGCGGCTGCAGGACACCTATTGCCGCTCGATTGGCGTGCAGTTCATGCACATAGACAGCTTTGAGATTCGGCGCTGGCTGCAGAAGCGGATGGAGGGCGCGGGCAACCGGCTGGAACTCAAGCGCGATGAGCAGATTCGCATCTTTACCCGCCTGACCGACGCCGTGACGTTCGAGGAGTTTATCCGCAAAAAATTCGTGGGGGCCAAGAGCTTTTCGCTGGAAGGTTGCGAGAGTCTCATTCCCCTGCTGGATTTGGCCATCGAAAAAGCGGCGGAACAGGGCGTCAGGGAAATTGTCCTCGGCATGGCCCATCGCGGCCGCTTGAATGTGCTGGCCAATATTCTGGGCAAGAGTCCGCGGCTGATTTTCCGCGAATTTGCCGATGATCAAAAGCTCTTCCGCGGCGGCCACGGCGATGTGAAGTATCACTTGGGTTACGGCCATGAATGGATCACGTCGTCCGGCCAGTCCATGCATCTCGCGCTTTGTTTCAATCCGAGCCATCTTGAATTTGTCAACGGGGTGGCCTTGGGCCGCGCGCGGGTCAAACAGGACCGGTTCCGGGCCAGGAGCCGGCCCCGCTCCCGCCCGGAGGGGGTCCGTGCCTGGCGCTGCTCATTCACGGCGACGCCAGCTTTGCCGGCGAGGGCGTGGTGCAGGAAACATTGAACATGAGCCAGTTGCCGGGTTACACGGTGGGTGGAACGGTCCATGTCATCGTCAACAATCAGATTGGATTCACCACCCCGCCGGGCGAAGGCCGTTCCAGCGTTTATCCCACGGAAGTGGCCCGCATGTTGCAAAGCCCGATCTTCCACGTCAACGGCGAGGACCCGGAAGCCGTCGCTCAAGTGGTGCGGCTGGCCATGGATTTTCGCGAGGAGTTTCATCGCGACGTGTTCATTGACATGTTCGGCTACCGGCGGCTCGGCCATAACGAGGGGGACGAACCGTCCTTCACCCAGCCGGTTTTATACAAGGCCATTGAGAGCCGGAAATCCGTGCGCGAAGGTTACCTGGATCATTTGTTGAGCCTGGGAGGCTTGAGCCGCGATGAAGCCGCCGAAATCACCCGCCGCCGCCACGACGCCCTGGAACAGGAATTGTCCCAGGCGCAGGCGGAAAGCGGCCAGACGATGTTTGAGAAAAAACGGGGCGTTTGGACGCGCGGCGATTACACCGGCGGCCCGGAAAAAAGCGCGGAAGACCCCGACACTGGCGTCGATGCCCGCCGGCTCTCGGAATTGTTAATCAAGCAAACGGAGTTGCCGGCGAACTTTCATCCTCATCCGAAAATCAAAAAGTTTTTGGAAGGCCGGCGCAAAATGGCCGCGGGCGAACAGCCGCTGGATTGGTCGGCGGCTGAGGCGCTGGCCTTCGCCAGTCTGAGCGCCGGGGGCGTGCGCGTGCGCCTGAGCGGGCAGGACAGCGCCCGGGGAACGTTCAGTTCGCGCCACGCCGTGCTCTACGATTATGAAACGGGCCAGGCCCTCACGCCGTTGCAGCATCTGGGCCCAAACCAGGGGCCGGTGGATATTATCAACAGCCCGCTCTCGGAAGCCGGCGTGCTGGGTTTCGATTACGGTTACAGTCTGGATTGCCCGGATGGTTTGATTTGCTGGGAAGCGCAGTTCGGGGATTTTTGCAACGCCGCGCAAGTCATCATCGATCAGTTCATTGCCAGCGCGGAAGACAAATGGAACCGGCTCAGCGGGCTGGTCCTGTTGCTGCCGCACGGCTTTGAAGGGCAGGGGCCGGAACATTCCAGCGCCCGCCTCGAACGCTTTCTGGCCCTGGCCGCGCAGGACAACATTCAGGTCGTCTCCCCGACAACGCCCGCGCAATACTTCCATTGTCTGCGCCGGCAAGTCCTGCGCAACTGGCGCAAGCCGCTGGTGGTCATGACGCCCAAAAGCCTGCTGCGCGACCCGCGCGCCGTCTCGACCTTGCAACAATGCGCCGCGGGAAAATTTGAGCGCGTCCTGGCCGATCCAATGGAGTCGAAAAACGTCCGCCGCGTGCTGCTTTGCGCGGGCAAGATTTTTTACGAACTGCTCCAGCAGCGCGAAGCTGTCAAGAGGGAAGACGTGGCCATCATCCGGCTGGAACAACTTTACCCGTTTCCGGAAACCGCCCTGCAATCGGCGCTGGCGCCATATCCCGGGGGCACGCAGGCATTATGGGTGCAGGAAGAGCCGGAAAACATGGGCGCCTGGCGGTGCCTGCGCTCGCGTTTTGGGGAAAGCTTGTTTGGCAAATACCCCTTTGGCGGCATCCGCCGTCCCGCCTCGCCCAGTCCGGCGACCGGCTCCGCGCACATCCACAAAAAAGACCAAAAATACCTGATCGCCCAGGCCTTCGCCGATGCCTGAAGATTGCAAAATGAAAGGTTTGGCCGACAATAACTCAAATGGCAGTCGCATTAAAAGTTCCGTCGGTGGGTGAATCAGTGACCGAAGTTGAAATCGGCGCGTGGCTCAAACGCGAAGGCGACGCAGTCAATAAAGATGACAACGTCGTCACGCTGGAATCAGAAAAGGCGACGGTTGAATTGCCGTCTCCCGTCTCCGGCACGCTGGGCAAAATCGTCAAACGCACGGGAGAAAAGGCGGCGGTGGGCGATGTCATCGCCTGGTTCGAGCCGTCGGGCCAACCGCAGGAAGAAGCCAAATCCGTCCCCAAACCTGAAGAAACCTCCGCCGCTCCAGCCCCGTCGGACACGTCGGACACGTCCGACCCATCGCCCCGCCCGGCGGAGCGCAAGAAGGAGGAGCCGCCAGTTGCGGCGGCGCGGGAGGAAGGCGCGCCAGGGCGTCAAGAAGAAGTGGTCCCCATGACCCCGTTGCGCCGCACCGTCGCGCAACGCCTGGTCCAGGCCCACCAAACCATGGCCATGTTGACGACGTTCAATGAAATCGACCTCTCCGCCGTCATCGCCTTGCGCAAGCAATACCAGGAAACCTTCACGCGCAAATATGGCGTCAAGCTGGGGTTTATGTCGTTCTTCGTCAAAGCCGCGGTGGAGGCCTTGAAGGCCATCCCGCAGATCAACGCCTCGATTCGCGGGAACGACATTGTCTATCATCATTATTTTGACATCGGCGTGGCCATCGGCGGCGGCAAGGGGCTGGTCGTCCCTGTGCTGCGCAACGCGGAGCGGATGAGTTTTGCCGAGGTGGAGAAAGCCGTGGCCGATCTGGCGGCGCGCGCCCAGGCCAGCCAGCTCAAGCCCGATGAATTGCAGGGCGGCACTTTCACCATCACGAACGGCGGCGTTTACGGCTCGCTGTTGTCCACGCCGATCATCAATCCGCCGCAGAGCGCCATATTGGGGATGCACACCATCCAGGAGCGGCCCGTGGCGGTGGAGGGCAACGTCGTGGTGCGCCCGATGATGTATGTGGCCCTGAGCTACGATCACCGGATTGTGGATGGGCGCGAGGCGGTGACATTTTTGATTCAGATCAAGGAAATGATTGAGAAGCCCGCGCGCATTTTGCTGGAGGTTTAGTCTCTTCCGCACAATTTTGTGCGCCTTTAAACACTCAGAAACGCAAGATTGATAGATAGGAAAAGGGGAAACACGAAGATGCATATTGCGCGATTTCACAGGACCGGTTATTCTGAAACCATGCTCCGCAAATGGATTCTTACCACCATCTACATCACCTTTATCGCATGTTTTATCGCCCTTGGGGCGGGGACCTCGTTGCCGTTAGTCAGCCCGCTTTTCTCTGACAACATGGTTATGCAGCGGGGAAAACCGAATGCCATCTGGGGTTGGTCAACACCCGGCCAGGAAGTGCGCGTGCAAATCGCCGGCCATATCGCGAAGGCCATCACAGGCTCAGACGGGCGCTGGCAGGCGCGAGTGCAACCGCCCGCACCCGGCGGACCTTACACGATCATTATTGATGGGCCGCAACATAGGGAATTGCATGAAGTTCTGGTGGGCGACGTTTGGTTGTGCGGCGGGCAATCCAACATGGAGTTGCCGCTCTCGCGGACGCGAAATGGCGATGAGGTGATCAAATCAGCGCACAATCCAGAGATACGTTTTTACAAGGTGGCGGGGCATGCTTCGTACTCTCCATCCGCGGTTCCCCAAGGCCAATGGAAAATTTGTTCACCGGAAACCGCCACCGACGCCGGGGGATTTTCGGCGGTTGCGTATTTTTTTGCGCGGAGGCTGCAGGAACACATTCACATGCCGATCGGACTGGTTGAAGATTGCATGGGCGGAACTCCGGCCGAGGCCTGGACCAGCGGGGAAGCATTGCACCAGTTGAAGGATTTCGACGCGCAGTTGGCTGAACTGGAGCGGCTGAAAGCCAGGGGCGGCCCGCAATACGGCAACTACATCATGCCCTGGTATGATGAGTATGACATCGGCTTGAAGAGCAATACCTGGGCTGCGGCCGATCTGGATGATTCGAGTTGGAAAACAGTTCATCTCCCCGGCCGGTTCCGGGAACTGGGGATGGCTGACGCGCCCAGTGTCTGCTGGTTCCGCAAGGAAATCACGCTGCCGGACCCGTTGCCAGCCGGTCCGGCAACGATTCAACTTGGCGTCGTTGAGAAAATGGATACGACCTATATCAACGGGCATTGGGTTGGGGCAAGCGCGTGGGTGGAAAATCCGCGGGTTTACCCAGTGAAGCAAGGGATTTTAGCCGCCGGCAAGAATCTGGTGACCGTACGCGTTTTCAAGCTGAAGCCCGAGGGCGGGTTCATGAGCAAGCCAGACGATCTGCGCCTCGTGCTGGGCGGCACTGTCATTGCGTTAGCCGGCGAATGGAAAGGCAAAATGAGCGTTGATGCCTCTCCTCCGCACCCAATGCCGATGGGATTTGAGAACTGGCCCGTTATCCCGTCTGTTCTTTATCAAGGGATGCTTGAGCCAGCGGCGCCGCTGGCGATCAGCGGCGCGATTTGGTATCAAGGCGAGGCCAATGCGGAACGGGCCTGTCAGTATCGCAGGCTGCTTCCAGTAATGATTCGCGACTGGCGGAAGCTCTTTGGCCAGGGAGAGTTTCCATTCTACATCGTCAGCCTGCCGGCGTTCATGCATCATCAGGACCACCCCGTTGAATCCTCCTGGTCCGAACTCCGCGAGGCCCAAGCCCTCACCGCCCGAACTGTCCCGCATTGCGCGCTGGCTGTTGCCATCGACACCGGTGATCCGGACAATATTCATCCGGCAGACAAGAAGATTGTCGGCGATCGCCTGGCATTTTGCGCCCTGGCGACGCATTACCGCGAAAAAATTCCGTATCAAGGACCGACGTTCAAATCACTCGAACATCTGCCAGGAGCGCTGAAACTCCGATTCGAGAACACCGACGGCGGTTTGGTGGCCAGGAATGGCAAAGCGGAGGAATTTTCAATTGCAGGCAACGATCACATCTGGCACTGGGCGGAGGCCAGATTAGAGGGTGACTCGATTGTGGTGTCGTCTCCACAGGTGCGGAAGCCCGAAGCGGCGCGTTACGCCTGGCAATCATACCCGGCGGCCACTCTTTACAACGGTGCGGGTCTTCCCGCGGTTCCATTCCGAACAGACAATTGGCCGGGAAGCACCCAAAAATAAATCATATGAAGATACCGCTTCGCGGCTTAACCGTCGCTTTTATTTGCGCGGCAGCCCTCCTCCGGGCGAACGATTTTCTCCCCATTCCTCATATCGACAGCCAAGGCGCAGCCTCACGGCTGATTGTGGACGGCAAGCCATTTCTCATTTTGGGAGGCGAACTGCACAATTCCAGCTCATCGAGCTTGGATTACATGAAATCCATCTGGCCGCGTTTGGCTCAGATGCGTCTCAACACAGTGCTGACGCCGGTTTCTTGGGAATTGATCGAACCCGAAGAAGGCAAGTTCGACTTCAGGCTGGTGGACGGTTTGATCCGTGACGCCCGGGTAAACAACCTCCGTCTGGTTTTCCTCTGGTTCGGGAGTTGGAAGAACAGCATGTCCTCCTATGCGCCGGCCTGGGTAAAGAGCGACCAACGCCGATTTCCTCGCAGCCAGAAGTCCGATGGCGCCGGCATTGAGATGCTTTCCCCTTTCAACGAAACGAACTGGAAGACCGATGCCCGCGCCTTCGCGGCCCTGATGCGGCACATCCGCAATGTGGACAAAAACCATACCGTCATCATGGTCCAGGTGGAAAATGAAATCGGCATGATTCCAGAAGCCCGGGACCACTCTGCTCAGGCCAATCAGGCCTTTGCCAAACCGGTGCCGAAAGATTTGATGGATTATCTCCAGGCGCACAAAGACACCCTGATACCCGAATTCCGTGAAGTCTGGGAAAAGGCCGGTTTCAAAACCTCAGGCGCATGGGAAGAAGTCTTCGGGGCGGGAATCGGGACGGAGGAGATTTTCATGGCATGGTGGTTTGCCCGTTACACCGACCAAGTGACGGCGAGTGGCAAGGCCGAGTATCCACTGCCCATGTATGTCAATGCCGCTTTGATCCGCCCCAATTTCAAGCCCGGCCAGTATCCAAGCGGGGGGCCATTGCCACATTTGCTCGATGTTTGGCGGGCCGGGGCGCCGCGAATTGATTTTCTCTCACCTGACATCTATTTCCCGAATTTCGCTGAGTGGTGTGGCAAATATCATCGTTCCGGCAACCCGCTCTTCATACCGGAGGCCATTCGGGACACGGCAAATCCGTTTTATGCTTTTGGCCAGTGTGATGCGATGGGTTTTTCTCCCTTTGCGATTGATGATCCGCCTTCTGTGCCTGGCACGAATGAGTCTTCGGCGCAGCGGCCCGATTTCGGACGGTGCTATGATGTCCTGTCCCAGCTCGCGCCTGTGATTCTGGAAAACCAGGGCAAAGGAACGATGGCCGGCGTGTTGCTCGATGAAACAAACCAGACGCAAGAAATCCGCCTCGGCAACTTCACCCTGAATGTCTCTTACAACTACACCTGGAGCGGTTCGCCCAGTCCGCACCCAAGTCCATGGCCGCGCTTCGGCGGATTGATCATCTCCTTGGGGCCGGACGATTATCTGGTGGCCGGCAGCGGGTTAATCGTGACGTTCACTTCCGATTCACCCGCCGATCCCATCGCCGGTATCGCGAGCATTGAGGAAGGTTGGTTTGTAAATGGCCACTGGGTCGCCGGGCGCCGGTTAAACGGCGATGAAAATCACCAAGGCCGGCATCTGCGCCTGGTTCCGGGCCAGTTTGGCATCCAGCTTGTCAAACTGTATCGCTATCACTAAAACTGACGGAATGCAGTATGCGGCTGAGGCGGCGCGTGCTCCGTCAGAAGGATACGATATTGGTCATTGCACCCTACTCCCCAACGAGTTCACAACGAAACAGAGGCCACCCATAACTTCTTGCATTGGCGAGATCGCCGCAACACAACCGTCTGTTGTGCCTCGCAACAGCCGGTGAAAAGTTATGGTTTCATCCCCTTTACAGTGGGGCGAGACTCTGTCGAGCCGTCAATCGATTTAGGGTTCGAGTCTCACCCTGCCGGTTGTGGCTTTTGTCCACAGCGATCATCAATCCGCTGCAGAGACCGGGCGGCCTCAAACTTTCGGGGGTTCTTCGCCGCGCGCGGCAAACCATTGACGCAGGAAAAGCAAATCCCCGGCATCCTTCTCGCGGTGCGTGACGATTTTCATGCGCCAGAGCAGTCGCGGTGACGCGAACGGAATCGGAACGCCGCCCACTTCACGCACGATCACGTCTTTCGCCGCCTCCGCATAATCAATGCCGCCCGCCGAACGCATCAAGTCCACCAGAATCTCATCGGCCACCCGAATGACGCCGTATTGCTGGAGTTCGCCGGGTTGAAGTTCGCGGACGGCGTTGTCCGGCAGCGTTGAGAGCGCGGAAAAAACCTTCGCCTCATTTTCCAGGTCGGTGGCCACAAGCAAATCAACGTCCATTGTGCCGCGGACATAATCGGCGGCGCGCAGGGCAAATCCGCCGATGACAACATAACGCGCACCACGCTGGTTCAATTCGCGGCACAAATCCCGCAAATCCTCAACCGTCGGCTCGCGCGAAGCTAATTCTTTGGACGGGTCATCATCCGCCATAACCATTGGTCCGCTTCCTCGTGGGTTTTGAAGCGATAGACCCCTCGCGGCACGCGCAGGCCGCCAAAGTTCTTGCGCCAGGCAATGGAATCCGCCTTTGTGCTGCCTGACAAAGAAAGCCCGTCAGGCGTCTTTGTTCGCCGGCCCACGAATCGGTCGATCTTTTCTTCGGCGTTGATGAACGGTTGTTTCAAGGCATTCCAAAATAGGCCCTTGCCCAAGACAAGGCAAGCGGTTCGTTCCGTTAAGACGGTGGGGCGAGACTCGGTCGAGCCGTCAATCGATTTAGTCTCACCCTACCGGTTGTCGGTATTGTTCATGCCGTTAGAGGCTTGCCAGCGCGGTGTCGAGAACGTCAAGCAGAAAGTCCGCGTCGGCCTGGGTGACGATCATGGGCGGGGCGATGCGAATGGTCTGGCCCCATAACCCGCCTTTGCCCAGCAACAACCCAAGGTCCCGGCATTTCTCCACCACTTGCGCGCATTCGGCTTTGGCCGGCTCCTTGCCGGCGCGGTCTTTGACCAGTTCCATGCCGAGCATCAATCCTTTGCCGCGCACGTCGCCAATAAAATTGTGCCGGGCCTTGAGCTTTTCCAGGCCGGCGAAAAGATGGCCGCCGATTTTCAGGGAATTGGCCTGGAGTTTTTCCCGCTCGATGACTTCCAGGACGGCTTTGCCTTGCGCGCATACCACCGGGTTGCCGCCGAAGGTGTTGAAATGAATCCGCCGGGTCACGGTTTCCGCGATTTTCGCCGTCGTCACCACGGCGGCCAATGGACAGCCGTTGCCGATGCCTTTGGCCATGGTGACAATGTCGGGAATCACGCCCTGGTTTTCAAAGCCCCAAAAATGCGCGCCAGTGCGTCCGAATCCGGTCTGGACTTCGTCGGCAATGCACACGCCGCCCGCGGCGCGGACATGCCCGTAGGCGTGTTGCAAATAGCCGTCGGGATAAACCACCACGCCGCCCACGCCCTGAATGGACTCGGCAATGAACCCCGCCACCTGCCCCGAGCTGGCATAGTCAATCAAACTTTTGACGTCGGCCGCGTAGTTTTTGCCGGCGGCGGGATCGGTCCGGCCCCAGGCGCCGCGATAGGGATCGGGCGTGATGGCGTGATGCACGCCGAAACTGTGGGGCACGTTGAACTTCCAGGTGCTGTGCGCTGTCAGACCCATGGTTGACATGCTGCCGCCGTGATAGCCGTTGCGCAGGGCGATGACATCGAAATTGCCGGTATGGGCACGGGCCATGAGCAGCGCCAAATCGTTGGCCTCGGAGCCGGAGTTGACGAAGTAGCACACTTTCAAATCGCCCGGCATTTTGGCGGCGAGCTGCTCCGCGTATTCGGCGATGTTGGGGTGCAGGTAAATGGTGGTGGAATGTTGCAGGGTCTCGTTCTGCTGGCGGGCGGCCTCGACGACGTGCGGATGGCAGTGGCCGACGCTGACGGTGACAATGCCGCCCAAGCCATCGAGATAGCGCCGCCCCGTTTCGTCAAAAATGTACTGGCCCCGGCCTTCGACCAGCATGATGGGCTTCTTGTAATAGAGGAAAATGCCGGGACTGAGGAACTGGCGGCGCAGTTGCAAAACTTCCGCGGCGGACTTGCCGGTGTAGAGCTTGGGTTGATAATCGAAGGGAGGTAGAACGGGCGTTTTCATATTTTACGATTCAATTTCCGGTTGGTGCGACTGCTTTGGGCGCCGACATCTTTCTCGCCACGAGATAGACGACGAACGCCACAAAGAATCCCACAAACCAGGCGTAATTGTAGAGCGAAATAAAGAGGGGCGCGATATTTTCCTTCGGCACAACTCCGACGACCGCCAGAAAGCCGGGCAGATTGGGCAGCACGGCAACGGTCAGCGCCAGGAGGGCCGCAATGCTGAAACCGTTGGTGAACCGGTATTCGCCCTCTTCGTGGTAGAGCGCGAATAGATTCAACCGGCAGCGCCGCCAGACAAAATAATCCGCAATCAAAATGCCGCCGATGGGGCCAAGCAAGGCGCTGTAACCCACCAGCCATGTAAAAATGTAACCGGACGGATCGGCCAGCAGTTTCCAGGGCATCATCAGAATGCCAACGATGCCGGTGATAAACCCGCCGAGGCGAAAGGAAATCTTCCGGGGCGCCAGATGGGCGAAGTCATTGGCCGGACTGACCACGTTGGCGGCGATGTTGGTGGCCAGGGTGGCGATGCACACTCCCAGCATGGATACCACCAGGACGACAGGATTGGTAAAGCGAGTCAATACGTCCACTGGGTCCCAAATCGTTTGGTGAAAGATGATCGTCGTCGCCGAGGTCACGGCCACGCCGATGAAAGAGTAAAGAGCCATGGTGAAAGGCAGGCCGATGGCCTGGCCGATGACCTGATCGCGCTGGGTGTGGGCGTAACGGGAGAAATCCGGGATGTTCAGGGAGAGCGTCGCCCAAAAACCGATCATACCGGTGAGCGCCGGAACGAAGAACACCCAGAACTGTCCGCTCCTGGGCTGCCCCGGATCGAAGGCGGAAGGCTGGGACAAAATCGGCCCAAACCCGCCCGCGGCGCGGTAAGCCCAGCCGAGCAGGAGCAATCCAAGGGCGATCAAGAGCGGGGCTTTGATGTTCAAAAGGATGCGGATCGAATCAATGCCTTTGTAGATGACAAACATGTTGACGGCCCAGAAAAAGAGGAAACATATAAACTGCGGCAGCGTGACGCCGAAGGCGTTGCCGGCGACTCCGCCCAGCGCTGGAAAGAAGACGGCAAGGATTTTGTGAATGGCCTCGCCGCCGATCCATGTTTGAATGCCGAACCACCCGCAGGCGACCAGGGCGCGCAACAAGGCCGGGACATTGGCGCCTTTGGTGCCGAAGGCGGCCCGGCAATAAACCGGGAAAGGAATGCCGTAACGCGTGCCCGCGTGGGCGTTCAAGATCATCGGAATGAGCACGATGACATTGCCCAGAAAAATGGTCAAAATGGCCTCCCACCAATTCATGCCGCCGCCGATGAGGGAGGAGGCCAGCATGTAAGTGGGAATGCAGGCCGACATCGAAATCCAGAGGGCGGCAAAATTCCAGCATCGCCAGGAGCGGCGTTCGGGCGGGACCGGCGCGAGGTCGAGATTGAACAAGGCGCTTTGCAGAAGCCGGCCGTGTTCCTCTGTGCTTAAAGAGGCATGCGTCATAACTGGGGCGGGAAGGTAAAGGCTGAAGGCTGAAGGCTAAAGGCTAGAGCGTTTTAAATAAAACTGTAGCCATTCCGTTGGGCCTGTGGTATAGGCAGTTCATGCGAACTTTATCGTTGGACCTGCGCGAACGGATTTTGGCTTCCTATGACCTTGAAGAGGGGACTCGCGTGGAGGTCGGCGATCGTTACCGGGTTTCGCTGGGCATGGTCAAGAAGCTCTTGCAACAACGCCGACGGACCGGGGAGATCGGTCCGCGCCACCGTTTCTCCGGGCGCAAGCCGATGATCCTGGCGGCCCATCAGCGCCAGATGCGGACTCTATTGAATCAGAAGCCCGACCTGACCTTGAAAGAGCTGCGCGCCGGCTTGGAACTGGACTGTTCTCTGCCCGCCATCCACTACGTTCTGGCGAAGATGGGGCTGACATATAAAAAAAGACACTCCATGCCAGCGAGCAAGACCGTCCGGACATTGCGCGGGCGCGCCGCGCCTGGCGGCGTCGGCAAGGCGGTTTGGACCCGGCCAAACTGATTTTCCTGGACGAATCGGGTGCCAAAACCAATCTGACCCGCCTGCGCGGGCGCGCCCTGCGGGGTCAGCGTGTCCACGCCCAATGTCCGCAGGGCCATTGGCAAACCACGACCATGATCGGCGCCATCCGCCTGGACGGTGCCACCGCCTGCATGACCATCGAGGGGGCCACCGATACGGAGGTTTTCCGGGTCTATGTCGGCCATGTCTTGTGCCCGACGCTGCGCGCCGGAGATGTGGTCATCATGGATAACCTCTCCCCGCATAAAAGTGAGCCGACCCTTTCGCTGATCGCGCAGGCTGGAGCCCAAATCCTCTTCCTTCCAGCCTATTCCCCAGACCTCAATCCCATCGAGCAAATGTGGAGCAAAGTCAAATCCCACCTGCGTACAGCCGAGGCCCGCACGCAGCCCGCTCTGCTCCAGGCGATTGCTTCAGCTTTGCAGAGTATCACGCCCCGGGATGCCATGAACTGGTTTGCCTCTTGTGGCTACAGTTTTATTTAAAACGCTCTAAAGTAGAAAAGCCTTGTTTTTCCTTTAGCTTTCAGCCTTCAGCCTTTAGCCTTGTTCCTGGCAACTATGAGCCAGCGCAGAACATATTATTTTGACAATAACGCCACCACACGGATCGCCCCGGAGGTGTTGGAGGCGATGCTGCCGTTCCTGCGCGAGTGGTGGGGCAATCCTTCCAGCGCCTACGGCTTCGGCAAGCAGGTGAGCAAACATCTCGAGGACGCGCGGAGCAAAGTGGCGGCCTTGATCAACGCCGATCCGAAGGAAGTCGTCTTCACCAGTTGCGGGACCGAGAGCAATAATTCCGCCATCGAGAGCGCCCTGGCCACGCACCCCGACAAACGCCATGTCCTGACCACGGCGGTCGAGCATTCGGCCGTCATCAAGCATGGCGAGGTTTTGCAAAAGCGAGGCTGTCAAGTAACTTTTCTTCCGGTGGACGCGGACGGCTCGCTCGACCTGCATCTGCTGGACAAATCGATCCGCCCGGACACGGCCATTGTTTCGGTGATGTGGGCCAATAACGAAACCGGGGTCGTCTTTCCCATCGAGGAAATCGCCGCGATTTGCCGCGGCAAAAACGTGCTTTTCCATACCGACGCCACCCAGGCGCCCGGCAAGTTGAAGATCGATGTCCACGGATTGGGCGTGGATTTTCTGACGCTCTCGGCCCACAAACTGCATGCCCCCAAAGGGGTCGGCCTGCTCTACATCAAACGCCGCGTGAAATATCAGCCGTATTTGATCGGCGGACATCAGGAGCGGGGGAAACGCGGCGGCACGGAGAATGTGGCCAGCATCATCGGATTCGGCCGGGCGGCGGAATTGGCCGGGGCCTCTCTCGAGGACGAAAACACGAGGGTGCGCGGCTTGCGCGACCGGCTGGAAAACACCATTCTGAGCACCATCCCGAATACGATTCGCACCGGGGCCAGGGAACCGCGCCTGCCGAACACGAGCAACATCGCGTTCGAATCCGTCGAAGCCGAGGCCATTTTGCACCAACTTGATCAGCTTGGGATTTGTGTTTCCAGCGGTTCGGCCTGCACCACCGGTTCGCTGGAGCCTTCCCATGTCTTGACCGCCATGGGCATGAAACCGTCGCGGGCGCGCGGCTGCGTGCGCATCAGCCTGGGGATTTACAACACGGACGAAGAGGTGGATTACTTCTTGAAACATATCCCGCGGGTCATCGGCAAGCTGCGCGAAGATTCCCCGCTCAATCCGGGGACGGCCCATGTCACCCACGCGGCACACGCCGATCAGGCCGGCAAGGTTTGACGCCAGTGCCATTGAGCGGTATATTCCCCACCCTTTTTATGAATGCAAAACCGCATGTGGCAATAGTCGGCGCGACGGGCGCCGTCGGCATCGAAATGATCAAGACGCTGGAAAAGCGGAATTTTCCGGTGGGCAAACTGACCCTGCTCGCGTCAGCGCGCTCGGCCGGCAAGAAACTGACCTTTCGCGGCCAGCCGGTGGCCGTGGCGGAATTGACCAAAGATTCCTTCAAGGGAGTTGACATCGCGCTCTTCAGCGCCGGGGGCGCCATTTCGCGGGATTTTGCGCCCATCGCAGCGAAAGCCGGTTGCGTGGTCATTGATAATTCCAGCGCGTTCCGCATGGATGAGTCCGTGCCGCTGGTCGTGCCGGAAATCAACGCCAGTGACATCCGGCTGCACAAAGGCATCATCGCCAATCCGAATTGCACGACGGCCATTACGCTGATGGCGCTGTATCCATTGCACAAGGCGTTCCATGTCAAACGGATTTTTGCCTCCAGTTACCAGGCCGTCTCCGGCACCGGGGCAAAAGCGATTGCAGAACTGAAGCGGCAGGTGGAACAAATCGTGGCCGGGGAACCGGTGACGACGGAAGTCTATCCGCATCAAATTGCCTTCAACGTTCTGCCGCAGGTGGACGTGTTTCTGCCCAACGGCTACACCAAGGAAGAAGCGAAAATGGAAAACGAAGGGCGGAAAATCATGCATCACCCGGCCTTTCGCGCCAGCGTGACCTGCGTGCGCGTGCCGGTCTATCGGGCGCACTCGGTGGCGGTGAGCGCGGAGTTTGAGAAACCAGTCACGGTGGAGGCGGCCCG
The DNA here is from genome assembly GCA_963825315.1 of uncultured Verrucomicrobiae bacterium. GTDB lineage: Bacteria > Verrucomicrobiota > Verrucomicrobiia > Limisphaerales > Palsa-1400 > DASRLE01. Next base: position 1,433,940 of record CAWGST010000001.1, read on the forward strand.
CGAGGTCCTCAAAAAAGCGCCCGGCCTGGACGTGGTGGATAATCCCGATAAAAAGGAATATCCGCTGCCGTTGTATGCGACTGACAAGTACAATTGCCAGGTGGGCCGCCTGCGCAAGGACAGCGCGTTCGACAACGGCCTGTGCTTTTGGGTGGCGGGCGATCAACTGCTCAAAGGCGCCGCCCTGAACGCCGTGCAAATCGCGGAAGAACTGATTAGAGGAAAGTAAGAATTAAGAAGGAAGAATTATGAAGTCAGAAAGCCCCGGTTCGACCCCAGGCTGTTTTTTTTAATTCTTACTTTTTAATTTTCTTCTTCAGGCCGCGACGGGCGCGGGGGAGGGGACGGCGCGGGAAGCGGCCAGATCCACCTTGCGCTGGCGCAGGCTCTTGAAGAATTCGTAGCCTTCGCGGCAGCGCCGGACAAAGATGTCCTTGTCTGCCAACATCGTTTTGATGATGCGCAGGATCGGCTTGGGCCGCAAATAGTAGGCGCGATAAAAACGGTCCACCGCTTCAAAAATTTCTTCTTTACTGAGGTCCGGATATTCCAGGGAACTTTGTTGGAAACCGTCCTCATGCACGATGTCGGTCTTGTCCTTCTTTTTGGCAAACCAGCCGTTTTGCCGGGCCATCTCGTAAAGTTCCGTGCCGGGGTAGGGCGCGGCCAGAGAAACTTGAATGCTGAAAACATCCAGGTCCATGGCGAAGCGGATGGTCTGCTCAATCGTTTCCCTGGTTTCGACGGGCAAACCAAGTATGAACGTGCCGTGAATGACCACGCCGGCCTCGTGGCAGGATTTGGTAAAGCGCCGCATTTCCTCCAAATCAATGCCTTTCTTGATGCGGTTGAGAATCTCCTGGTTGCCGCTTTCGTAGCCGACCAAAAACAAACGCAGGCCCGAGTCCTTGAAAAATTTGACGGTGTCGTAATCCAAATTGGCCCGGCTGTTGCAGGACCACGTCAGGCCGAGCGGGGCCAGTTTTTTGGCGATGTCGCGGGCGCGCGGGAGATTGGCGGTAAAAGTGTCGTCATCGAAAAAGAATTCCCGCACCTGGGGGAACAGCTTTTTGGCGTAGGCCATTTCGCCCGCCACATTTTCGGGGGAGCGGACGCGGTATTTGTGGCCGCCGATGGTTTGCGGCCAGAGGCAAAAGGTGCATTGCGCCGGACAGCCGCGCCCGGTGTAAAGGCTCAGATAGGGATGCAAGAGGTAGCCGATGAAATACTTTTCAATTTGCAGATCGCGTTTGTAAGTGTCCACCACCCAGGGCAGGACATCCATGTTGGTGATCAATTCGCGTTCGCGGTTGTGAATGATTTTGCCTTCGGCGTTACGATAAGAGAGGCCGTCAATTTCGGGCAGCGCCCGCCCTTCGGCAACTTCCTTGCAGGTAAAGTCGAATTCCTTGCGCGCCACCCAGTCAATCGAGGGCGAGGCCTTCAAAGTTTCGGTGGGCAGGACGGCGGCATGGGCGCCGATGAAGCCAATTTTCGTGCCGGGCTTTTGTTGTTTGATGGCCTCGGCCACCTTGCAATCGTTCTTCAACGACGGCGTCGAGGTGTTGATGATGACGTGGTCGAAATTTTTCGCTTCGGCCAGGCATTGCTTGACGCCGATGTCATGCGGGGGGCAATCCATCAACTTGCTGTCGGGCACGAGCGCGGCGGGCTGGGCCAGCCAGGTGGGGTACCAAAAGGAAGTCACTTCGCGCCGGGCCTGGTAACGCGAACCGGCGCCGCCGTCGAAACCGTCAAAGCTCGGGGGCGAAAGGAACAAAGTTTTCATGTGACGCGCAAACCCGCAGTTCAGCCTTCGGACTTTCTGCCAATCTTCGCCAGCAACTGATCGCGTTGCGTGGTGTCGCCCGAACCGCAGCCGCCGCCATTGGCATTAATGGCCGCCCTGGCCTCGGCCAGATGACCCTTGCCGATGGACACGCCGTTAAACGCGTTGACCGAGCGGCCTGCGTAATAGGGTTTGGGCTTGGCGCTGAAATTGTAGCTGAGATTTTTCCAGGTGTCGCTCGCTTTGGCGCTCAGAGCGCCGCTGGGATCGTAACCGCAATGCACCATGCAATTCTCGCAGCGGGGATCGCGCGCCACGCCGTCCACCACGCCGTATTTGTTCCAATCCACTTTCTCCAGCATCTCGTGGTAGCCGGCATAATGGCCGTCGGTCATCAAATAGCAGGGGGCCTTCCAGCCGCGGACGTTGCGGGTGGGAATGGCCCAGGCCGTGCAGGTCAATTCGCGCTTGCCCGCCAGAAACTCCTGGTAAACCCGCGTGCCGATGATGGTGAAGCGATCGCCCCATTTCTCCATGTCCTTGAATTTTTCCCGGGTCATTTTTCGTGTCAGGAAGAAATCCTCCGGCCGTCTGCCCAGGCGCTTGAGCATGTCCTTCTTGGCCGCGTCATATTCATATCCCGGCGAAATGGTGTGCGCGTCCACTTCCAGGGACGAGAAAAACTCGAACATCTCCCCGATTTCCTTGACTTCGGTTTCCTTATAGACCGTCGTGTTGGTCGCCACCTGGTAGCCGAGGATTTTCGCCATTTTGACGGCTTCGACGCATTCCTTGAAAACGCCTTCGCGTTCCACGATCAAGTCGTGGGTGTATTCCAGCCCGTCGATATGGACATTCCAAAACATCCAGCGCGACGGGCGGATGACGGGGCGGGCGTCTGATTTGCCTTTGCGAATGGCGTCCGCCTCCTTTTCCGTGAGCAGTTTTTCGCCCAGCAACCGCGCCAGCGCCGGCTCCTGTTTCCGGTTGTAAATGGCGGCCAGATAATCCCGCATTTTTTTGCGCATGAACATGCCGTTGGTGCAGAGATGAACGATGCGGCCCTGCTTGAGCAACCCGGCGGTCAGCTCTTCGATTTTGGGATAAATCAACGGTTCCCCGCCGCAGATCGGAGACCATGGGCGCGTCGCACTCCTGCGCCGCGGCCAGGCAATCCTCCAGCGGCATCATGTCCTTGAGGTTGGTGGAGTATTCGCGGATGCGCCCGCAGCCGGTGCAGGTCAGGTTGCAGGTGTGCAGCGGTTCAAGCTGCAGCACCAGGGCGAACTTGGGCGTGCGCAACAACTTGTGTTTGACAATGTGGGCGGCGATCTTCGCCGTCAACGCGAGTGGAAATCGCATATGTTTAATTTACTGTGGCCAAATCCCTGTTGGACGCAATCTGCGCCGGTGTTGCCGTTTGCATGACTGGAACAATCTGCGGAGAAACGGGCCTGGTTTCGACCAGCCCGGGCAAAAAGAACATCAGAGGCGAAAAGCTCTGGGTCGTGGCAATGCCGCTGCAGCCCGTGGCCAGGCCAAGAACCACGGCGGCAAGCGCCAGACGTTTGATCATGGAACCAACTCTCACACCATGAACTATAGTAATGATTTGAATTTTGGCAACCTTTATTCTCTGGCTCGATTTCCGCTGGATTTTTGGCCGGAAATCGGCTAAAAATGATGAATCACAAGCGGCGCCATGAGCAATCGACTGAACAATGCGGGTCAAGTTCCGGAGCGACAGATGGACAGGCCATCTTTTTGCCCTGGAGGGTTCACTTTGATCGAACTGCTGGTCGTCATCGCCATCATTGCCATTCTGGCCGCGCTGCTCCTGCCCGCCCTGGCCAAAGCCAGGGAGGAAGGCCGGCGCATCAATTGCATGAGCAATCTGAAGCAATTGCAACTCTGCTGGCAGATGTATGCGGATGATTATGGCGGCATGCTTTGTCCGAATGATTCCATTGATATATCGGGAAACAGCGGCGGGTACATGAACACCAATTCGTGGTGCAAAGACAGCGCCCGCACGGATACAAACACATCAGGCATCCAGGGAGGACTCCTCTTCCCCTATAATACTTCGACGGCCATTTACCACTGCCCCTCTGACATGTCCACCATTCAGGACGCGAGCGGCAATCCGCTGCCCCAGTTGCGAACTCGAAGCTACAACATGAGCCAGTCCGTCAATGGCCTGGGCATGGTGCCAGACCCGGACTTTTACAACATTCCTGTGGACGCGTTCGCGCCTTGTTTTCAAAAGCTCTCGGCGATCACGAATCCAACGCCAACCCATCTCTTTGTTTTCATAGACGAAAATGAGGGCACACTGGAGGACGATCAGTTCGGATATCCAATGCCCGAGGATGGGTGGTATGGGTACGACTGGTTTGACCTGCCCTCAAATCGGCATAATCAAGGAGGCGACTTGTCTTTTGCCGACGGCCACGTTGAGTACCTGGCGTTGGACGGTTCCAATGACCGATTCCGTTCCGCCCGGCAATCCAGTGCCGGTTGCTCCAGGACAATGGCCCGATTATACCGCCGTCGGAAACGCGATGCGCCAGGTTCCGTTTGATTGGACTGCCCATTAACGGCAGTCCATTCCTGCTTCGACATTCGGCATTCCCCGGTCATTCCTTGGCCATCAGCGCCTGGACATGGGTCATTTTTTCTGTGCTTGCCTGGCTTCTTGAATCGTCATAACTTTCGCCCCATGAATTTGACTAAAGAACGGTCCCGCGCGGAAATCATTCTGTTCGCCGCGGCGATTTTTGGCATCTGGCTCTCCATTTGGGCGGTCATCCTGGTCAGCGCGACGCTGGGAGTGGTGTCGGGGTTGATCACGTTGACCGCATTGATCCTTTTTGCCTTGCGTGGCAGTGAATAGTCCGCCCGCGCGGACCTCGCCAGATGCGAACACTTTTTCTGGGTATTGACAGTGGAACGCAATCCACCAAGGTCCTGGTCGTCGAGGCCCGCCAGGGCAGGGTGGTGGGCGAGGCGGCGCGGGTTTACGGCCTGATTCCGCGCCTGCCGCCCGGCGCGAAGGAACAGCATCCCCACACCTGGCGCGATGCCGCCGCCCAGGCAATCCGGGCTGCGCTCAAGCAGGCCAGGGCTTCGGCGGATGAAGTCGCCGCCATCGGGGTCAGCGGGCAACAGCATGGGTTTGTGGCGCTGGACAAGGAGGGCGGCGTCATTCGTCCGGCCAAACTGTGGTGCGACACCACGACGGCGGCTGAATGCGATCTGATCATGGCCAAACTGGGCGGCGTCCAGGCGACGATCCGCCGGCTGGGCAACGCGGTGCTGCCCGGTTACACGGCCCCGAAAATTCTCTGGCTCAAGCGCAAGGAACCGAAGAATTTCGCGCGCCTGCGGACGGTGCTGCTGCCGCACGATTATTTGAATTTCTGGTTGACTGGCAACAAGGTCATGGAATGCGGGGACGCCAGCGGCACGGCCTTGCTCGATGTCAGGAAGCGCCGGTGGTCGCAGGCGGCGGCCGACGCGATTGATCCGGGGCTGGCCCGCGCCCTGCCGCCGTTGATCGGCAGCGATGAGCCGGCGGGTTTCCTGAGCGCGGCAACGGCCAAAGTTTTGGGCTTGAAGAGCACCGTCCTGGTCAGCGCGGGCGGAGGCGACAACATGATGGGGGCCATCGGCACGGGCAACACGCGGGCGGGCGTGGTCACGGCCAGCTTCGGCACCAGCGGCACCATTTACGCGTGCGCGGAAAAACCGGTGATTGATCCGCAAGGGGAAATCGCGGCCTTTTGCGATTCGACCAATCGCTGGCTGCCCCTGCTCTGCACCATGAACGTGACCACCGCGACGGAAATGGTGCGGAAGGATTTTGGCTGGACGCACGAGCGCTTTGCCTCCGAGGCGTCCGGCGCGCCCGCCGGTTCGGGCGGCTTGATGCTCCTGCCCTATCTGGAAGGGGAACGGACGCCCAATGTTCCGCACGGCACGGGCGTGTGGTTTGGGGCCAATCAACAAACATTCACCGCCGCCTGTTTTGCGCGGGCCGCGATGGAAGGGGTGACGATGGGAATGAATTACGGATTGCAACGGTTGCGCCAGTTGGGCGTCAAGCCGGCCCAAATTCGGGTGACCGGGGGCGGGGCCAAATCGCGCTTCTGGCGGCAAATTATGGCGGATGTTTTTGACGCGGAAGTGGTCACCATCAAAGTGAGCGAAGGCGCGGCCTACGGGGCGGCCTTGCAGGCCATGTGGTGCTGGCACTTGCAGCGCGGCGAACGGGTTGGCATCAATGACATCACCGGGAAATTCGTGCAATTGAACCACGCGGAAACCGCCCGCCCGAACAAGGGCAACGTGAAGGTCTATCGCGAATGGCAAGCCATCCAGGACGAATTGTCGGCGGCCTTGCGCCCCGTTTTCACGAAGCACCGGCGCTTTACGGCGGCTTCCGGGTCCTAATAATCAAAGGCTTGATTCTTGGCGGATTCAATTCCTCTCACAGCAGGCCAACATCGCGCTCAATGATGAGAATATCCAGTTGTTGAAATTCTTGCTTTAAATGCTCCTTAACTTTACCCAGGTATTCGCGTGAGGCGGCTGAGTCTTGACTGATTACCCGATAGATCACAATCTCGTCGCGGTAGGTAATATTGCCAAATTTCCAGAATCCTTGGTTTGCCTGCGGAAAATAGGTCAATCCTTCAAACCGCTCCAAGAGCCTTCCCTGCAACTCCTGAAACTTAGCCGGTTCAATCGGGGCCCCGTTGTTGTAGAAAAGCGGTACGAAAATATCATACTCTTTCACCGGCAACCTCCTCCAGACACGGTGCCAAGGCTTCGCGACTTAATTGGGTAAATCGGATGCCAGCGTTCCGGAGTAATCCAACAGCGTCTTCGCCAAGCACGTAAGTGCGTTCAGGCAAAATCATTCCCGGAGAGTGGCGCAGGAGAATGGGCAGCGCCTTCGCTTCTTCTTCTCTGCTCAACTGAATGATGATCTTCATGCAACTAGTTTAGCCGATGTCCGGTCTTGGTGCAATGCAACAATCGTTAACGCGGCGGCTCCGGCTTGATTTGTCATTTCACCCCGCTTCTGCTAATCTTTTGCCTGTGAGTTTTGTTCACGAATTTAACGGGCTGCCTTTGGATGCGTTGCTGGAGCGTTCGCTGACGGCTTCGGACGCCGAGGCGCGCCGCTGCGTGCGCGGAGGGAAATGGTCGCTGGCGGATTTTGCATCGTTGATTTCACCGGCGGCCGGCCCGTATCTGGAGGAATTGTGCCAGCGTTCGCGCGCGCTGACCCGACGGCGATTTGGCAACGTCATCCGCCTTTTTGCCCCTCTCTATCTTTCCAACGAGTGCATCAACAACTGCCGCTATTGCGGGTTCTCCCGCGACAATCCCATTTTGCGCGTGACCCTGAGCGTCGCTGAAGTGATGCGCGAGGCGCGGGCGCTGCAAGAGCAGGGCTTTCGCAATGTTTTGCTCGTCGCGGGTGAACATCCAAAATTTGTCTCCGCACAATACCTGGCCGATTGCGTGAGAGCCTTGCGCGCGGAAATTCCGGCCATCTCGCTGGAAGTGGGGCCGATGGAAACGGCGCAATACCGGCCCATTGTCCAGGCGGGGGCCGAGGGCCTGGTGGTTTATCAGGAAACTTACGACCGCGCGGTCTATGCCGCCATGCACACTTCCGGTCCGAAGCGCGATTTCGATTGGCGGCTGGAAACTCCCGAGCGGGCCTGCGCCGCGGGATTCCGGCGGCTGGGCATCGGCGCGCTGCACGGGCTGGGCGACTGGCGGCGCGAAGCGTTGAGTCTGGCCGCCCACGCCGATTATTTATTGCGGCATTGTTGGAAGGCGCAATTGACCATTTCCCTGCCCCGCCTGCGTCCCTGCGCCGGCCAGTTTGAGCCGCTCACGCAAATGGGGGAGCGCGAAATGACCCAGCTTGTTTGCGCGTTGCGCCTGGTCTTTCCCGACGCCGGCCTGGTTTTGTCAACGCGCGAACCGGCCCGGCTGCGCGACGGCCTCATTCCCCTTGGCATTACCCTGATCAGCGCCGGCAGCCACACCGAGCCGGGCGGCTACACGGGGGCGGGACGGGAAAAGACGCATCAGACCACGCGCGGCCGCATTGTTGACATGGCGGCGACGGCCAGCGAATGGGCCGGCGCGGAAGGCACGACCAATGCCACCGGCCAGTTTGAAATCGCCGATGTTCGTTCGCCCCGCGAAGTCGAGGCCGTGCTGCGCCGCCTCGGGCTACGAGCCGGTCTGGAAAGATTGGGACGCGGCGCTGACAGCATGAAGGGGCGCCATTTGAATGGACGACGCCTGCGTCATCGCCAACGGGCAGCGGGTCGCCACGGGGATTCCCTGTTCGATCGAACAGTTCCTTCTGGCGCAAAAACTGCGGCCGCGCAGTGTGGTGGTGGAACATAACGGCCAGGCGGTGGCCCCTTCGGAATTTGGCCGGCGGCAGTTGGCGCGGGGCGACCGGTTGGAGATCGTCCAGATCGTCGCCGGAGGCTGATGGATAAGAACCCCGCACTTTCGGCCTTCGTGGCCGGCCTTGAATCCGAAGCGAGTTTTGGCCAGGTCTGGATTCGGCGGCGGGGGCGCGGCTTTGAGTTGCGCCACGTCGCGGACAGGGAATGCGACCCCGCCGCACTGCGCTTGCTGGGAGAGAATGACATCCGTCCGCTGGCCCAGTTCACGGCCCGCGGCGCGTTTCGTCCGCTCAAATCGGCCCCGAATCTGCAACGCGGATGGCAGGCAACGCCCCGCGATGAAGAAACCCTGGGCGCGGCCCTCAATCAGTTGTATCCGGGCGCGCTGGCCGACTGGTTTGCCGCGCAAGCGCCGCGGCCGCCCGTCACTTCCTACCGTGAGTTTACCGGGCGGCAGACGGGAATGTACCGCATTACAACGCGGCTGGATGACGCGGCCGCGGGCGCGGTCATTCGGGCGTGCTGTCACAAAGATTTTTGCTTGAAACGCCGTCTTTGGACCGTGGACGGCCTGCCGCCCGATCCCCCCGGGGCAAAAAGCGCCCTGCCCTGCCTGGAACCGTGCGCCATCCTGCTGGAGTTCGCCCGAAAAACGGCCCGCGTCGGGCAGGAAGAAAGAGCGCAACCGCCGGGCAAACCTCGATCTATCGGGGGAAATGTCTAATGACGAAATCCTATTGACCAATCAATGCCCAAATGACCTGATGACGAAATCTCGTCATTCGAGCTTCGTCATTAATTGGTCATTCGTGCTTGGACATTCGTCATTGTCCATCGCGATTTGTCTTGGAAAAGCGCCCCGCGCCTGTTACACCGCAACCGGCAAAATAAAATCCTATGCGCAACAGTAACTTTCGTTCTTCGACTGGGGGGACTCATCATCGCGGCGGCGTGGACGGGCCTCTTGTCGGCGGCAGCGGCGCCGGCGGAAAGCGCCGACACGGCGTCCCAATCCAATTTGCTCTCCCCCGTGCTCCAGGGGAAGGACGCTGACGCCGCCTTTGCCGAGCTTGACAATATCAACAAAAACCCGCCGCCTGGACCCGCGGAATGGCGCGACACCCCGCCAACCACCGCGGAAAAGCAGAAGTTTTACCTGCCTTACATCCAAGCTCTGACGGACAAAATGAAGGATTTTTACACCAGGTTTCCCAAGGACAACCGCATCGGCAAAGCCAAATTGATGGAGTTTCAACTCTTGTTGGTGATAGTGCAATGGGGCCAGACCAATCAACAGGCCCGTCTCGAGGCCGCGGAAAAGTCGCTGCTCAACGACCCCGCCATGATGGGGCAGGAGCACTTCCAGATACTGTGGATGATGGCGCAGAACAGCGCGCCCGACAAGGCGCGCTCATTGTTTCAGGAGATCGCCAACGGCGCCGCGCCCGACAAAATGAAAACCGCCGCCGCCGAACAGATCAAAAAACTGGATGCGCTCGGCAAACCGGTCGAACTGCAATTCACCGCCGTGGACGGGCGCAGCGTGGATCTGGCCAGGCTCAAGGGCAAAGTCGTGCTGATCGATTTTTGGGCCACCTGGTGCGCGCCTTGCGTGGGCGAAGTGCCGGACGTCAAGAAGACTTATGACCAGTTTCACGCCAATGGCTTTGAGATTGTCGGCATCAGCCTCGACAAAGACAAAGACAAACTGACGCAATTCGTCGCGAACCACAAAATGGAATGGCCGCAGTTTTTTGACGGGCTCTATTGGCAGAACAAATATGCCCGGCAATTCGGGATCGAAAGCATCCCGGCCATGTGGCTGATCGACAAAAAGGGCGCCCTGCGCGTCATGGACGCCCGGGCTGATCTGAGCGGGGCAGTGCAAAGGCTGCTGGCCGAATAACCTCCAGACATGGATTGGCTGCACCACTTGCTTTGGTATGACGGGAAATTCCTGGGCATCGCCTGGGGCGCCTGGAAAATCATCGGCTGGATGGGCAACGCCGTTTTCTCCACTCGTTTCCTGGTGCAGTGGTATGCCACGGAGAAGCGGAAACAAGTCATCGTGCCGCCTTTGTTCTGGTGGCTGAGCCTGGCCGGTTCGCTTTTGTTGCTGGCCTACGCCGTGTTTAACGCCGAGGATTCCGTCTTCATTTTTGCCTACGCCTTCACCTGGATACCCTACAGCCGCAACCTGATTATTCATTTCCGTCATGAAAGATCGCGCCAAACCTGTCCGGACTGCGGCCTCAAAGCCCCGGCGGCGGCCAACTTCTGCGGTCAATGCGGCGCGCGGCTGGCTCCGACGCCCCTGACCGCCAGCCAGCCTCATTGAAGGCGCCAGGTATCTAACACGATGGCCCTGCAAACATGGGTCGAAACAGGCGTCGAGGGCCTCGTTGTCGAGCATGTTTTATTGACAAGCACCCCAAAAAGCGGCCTTTAATTCCTTGTTTCCGAGGACTGACCAACGCCGTAATGGGCGACACCTGCACGCTTCCAGCACTTCCCGATGAATCAGGTTATGCGCCGGCTCGCAAATAAAAACCGAATGGGCATAATCCGCTCCAACCAAACCCGGATCATTGGCGATTTCTTCAGGAGCGCGGTCGTCTCGACCGCATCCGTCGGCGTCCCGCCGACGGAACCAGTCGTCCGCAACCGGCCCGCCTTTTTGGTGAGTTCCCAAGGACATCGCTGATGATTTGGGAAACAAATCGTCCCGGTAAGGCATCGGACTGCAACCGGCTGTCACCTGGTTGGTGTCCGCAGGCTCATTGAATCGCGGCATTGCGGGACTGATCTGAAAGGCGAGGCGGGCATGAGGATATTTGGCCGTATCCTGCTTGATCTCGCGGACAAAGAGATGCGGATTTCTCCGCAAATACTGCAGCGGAACATAATAGTGCCACAGCCACGTCACGTTATGATTGCCAAACCAGTTCCCCCAATCATCCCGATGCCGCCCATACTGGCTCGTGCCCGCTTGAAGATCAAACTCGCCCGTGTCCGGTCGAAACCGCACATCGCAGCCGCCCATGGCAGTTACCCCGCCGCCCGCAAACGACCGGATGCGCCCCCCGCTGTCGCCATTGGCCGCGTAAAGCCAGTTATCCAGTCCGTAATCGAACCCATTGACCCGATGCTGCGGATTGCCCAAGGAGAACCCCGATAAAATCGTTTTTCGCACATCCGCCTTCCCCTTGCCGTTGGTGCTGTAGGCGTAAAAGATTTCGCCCCCGGCGCTCACAATGACACCCTTGCGCCAGGGGCATAAGCCGTTGGGATAACTCAGCCCGTCAAGAAACACCGTCGCCTTGTCATAAACCCCATCCCCCTTGCTATCCTCAAGATAGACAATTCTCCCATTATGCCCACGCCGGGAAATTCCCCCACCAGCCGCCAACCCCAACGAGGTGGGTCGAGCGCTGGCTGCCGTATTCCCTTCCCTCTCCGCTCCCATCGGATGGGAGGGGAGAAGGCCAGGGTGAGGTGAGGGACTTTCCCCCACTCCTTCGTTACTGGATTTCTTTCCTTGCGCCTTTGCGTCATGGCGCCTTTGCGTTGAGTCTGGATCCCCATTCGGATAGTCCCGCATCTCAACCACCCAAAGTTTCCCATCCGCGCCCCAATCGAAGGCAACCGGACTTTCAATCAATGGCTCAGCCGCAACAATCTCGGCTTTGAAATCGGGTGGAACGCGGATGCAATCCAGGGATTCCAAAGGCGATTTTGGAGACGGTTGATTGTCCGACACATCTCCCCAACAAGAGAAAACTCCGACGAGCGAGAAGGCGATCAAGCACACGCGGCCCATAAATCTTTCAGTCAAAACCCTCAAAAAGTATCAATAGTGAGGACTGACACGAATGGCACTTAGATAAGGCGTAAATCATTGAACATCAATGTGATCTATGAGTGGTCAAAAAGCATCAAGAGCCAGAGTCGCAATGTTGCTCCGAGGAAAACAACCAAAGTGATTTCCCCGCCTTTCCGGCAAGATCGACAAGCGAGCTGTGTAACATGCTGTGAATCAACATTTTAAACATCATATTCCTTATCTAAGTGCCATTCAGGACTGACACCTGCACTCCAATTGACCCTTTCACGTCACACCCCATTTACGACTAAACCGCGTCCCTATAGCTATGCCAAAACAACAAGCGAGCGAACCAAAAACGCAGCCATAAGCCACAGTTACACAAGCGGCCATTAAAACAATGGCAAAAAGCCACATTATTAAATAAAGCAGCACTTTCCGCCTCCACGCTAAATCTGAGCGGAAATACGCAAAAGACAAGCTGATTGCAAACGGGATAAGTCCTCCGGAAAATCCAAAGTACTCAAGTATTCTATCTTTGATAGAAAAACTGCGATCATCATAAAAGACACTCGCTGGTCTAAGAACTATCAAGCTCAGTCCAACAGAAGCAGCAGTTCCGCCTCCAAAGATCAGCACAAGAATCAACTGAACAATTGGAATCACAACGAAGTAATATAGGCCAGCTACAGTCACTAGCAGCCAAACAATATTTCTAAATGAAATGCCTTTGACTCGTGTCACTGTATTTTAATTGTACAATAGCTCAGAGAGAATCGAGCCAGCCTGCATAACTATAAAGTTAACATGGGGTCGTCAGGTGAGGGAAAATCCGCTACACCTGACGCCCTATGATTACATCTAACAAAAAAAGTAATAGCAAAAAACAAACCCAACCGCAACCCCAACGGCCACCCCGTGGCGCCACGGAACCTGCTCCGCGCAAAGCCAGGACGATCAAACTGGGGGTGGACGTGCATCTGGGCCTTTACGTAGTCGTGCGCGTGATCGACGGTGGCACGCCCCAGCCGCCGCAACGTTTCAAGCCGGCGGATTTCCTGTTGTGGTGCGCCAAGCAACTGACCCTGGCCGAGAAAGTCTTCACCTGCTATGAGGCCGGTCCGTTCGGTTACACCTTGCATCGCCGGCTGGAGAAGATGGGAGTGACCAATTACGTCATCCGGCCGCGGGACTGGGACGAATACAGCAAGAAGGTCAAGACGGACAAGCGCGACGCCCTGGCCATGGCCTTGTGTCTGGATCGCTACGTCAGTGGAAATCGGGAGGCGTTTTGTGTGGTGCGCGTTCCCACCGAGGCAGAGGAGCAGAAGCGCAGCCTGTCGCGCCAGCGGGAAAGTCTGCAGCAGGAAAAGCAACGGTTGGCCGCGCAGGGGCGCAGTCATGCCCTCTATTACGGCGGACATCTGCAAGGGGAGTGGTGGCAGGAAGCGGCCTGGCAAAGGAATCTGCTGGAGTTGCCGGCCATCGTGGTCAATTTGCTGGAACCCTTGCGCCGGTTGCTGGCGGCGGTGGAAGTGGAGTTGAAAGTTCGGACCAGGGAACTGGAGGCAGCCGCGCCTGCCGGGTTGCCGGTGGGCTTGGGCCCGATGACCAGCGAAATCCTGGAGCGGGAAGTGGCGGATTGGAATCGGTTCAACAACCGCAGACAGGTGGCCAGCTACACCGGGCTGTGTCCCCGGGAGGACACCTCCAGCCAGCGGCGCTTTCAAGGGGCCATCAACAAGCACGGCAACCGGCGCTTGCGGCCGGTGCTGGTGGAAGGAGCCTGGCGTCTGATGGTTTTCCAGCCCGGCTATCGCCCGGTTCAGAAGTGGCGGGCGGCCCTGCTGGACCAGCAAGACCAGCCCGTCGCGGCGCAAGAAGCTCATCATCGCCCTGGCGCGGACCTTTGCGGTGGACTGGTGGCGGGTGCGCACCGGACGCTGCGCCGCCGAAGCCCTGGGACTGAAACTCCAGCCCTGGCCCGGCGTCTGAGGAATGACTGATGCAATGACTTTGCCGCCCACAATTTTGGAGCGTAGCGGAACCGAACTGACCCCTGGGCTTTTGATGGCCCGTTTTAAAGTATGGTGTCCGCGCGCTCCTCTGGACTTGGAAACGATAAAGTGTACGCCTCGCGGTTGTACGGATAGCAGGTTAAGCCAGGTCGATTGACCGGCGCTCCACCAGAGGAGACGATCCAACAAAAAAGCGGCAGAAAGACAAAGAGAAAGAAGAAAACAAAGAGAAGAAGCTTTTAATAAAAAGACAGGATTTTCGGACGCGCTTGACAACTTACCCCATAGCAGGGGTCAGTCCCGAATGGCAGTTAGTTAAGGCCCAACGTCTTGTTACTGAGCTTCTTGCGACGGGTCGTTCCGGGCAAGGTTTGCCACATGTGCTGGAGCGCATAGCGGTGCATTTGTTCGAGGATGTTCCAGGCTTTGCGCTGGTTAGCAATGGCGGATTTGAGCCAGGCAAATTGTTCGGCGCTCAGGGCCACGGTGATCGTTTTCCCTTCCACTCGGCGGGACCACTGGTAGCGCGGGCCGCCCTGGCCGGGGCGGTTGCGTTCCAATACCGTGCCCAAGGCCACCCATCCAATACGGGCCAACTGGCCTTGCCACCGCCGGTAGGCGGCGGGCAGCGGCTCCAGGGCGGGATCTGATTTCTTTTTCATGCCAAAAAGTCTAGCATGGCCGTCAATAGGACAGTATATATGCTGTCTTATATGAACACGCCTGACTTTACCCCTTGGGCCGGCCTCTTCGCCGCCCAACTCCAACGCTTGCGCACCACCCTGGGCCCTTCGATCCACCAACTCGAACGGCTCTTCACCGACTGGATTCCCCACTGGCGCCTGGCCCAGCAGGAGGAGGGCGCTCATTCGCGCGACCGTTGCTGGAACCTGCGCTTGGTCTTCTGGACTTTTCTCTGGCAAATCTCCCAGGCGGGGGCCTCCTGCCGCGAGGCCATCCGCCAAGCCCAGGCCCTTTGTCTGGCCGGCGGCACCCGTCCCCCGCCCGACACCACCAGCCCTTATTGCCAGGCGCGGGCGGGTGTGCCGCTGGAACGGTTGCAGGACATGCATGCTGGCTTGGTGCAAGAGGCCCGCGCCGCCACCGCCGCGGGGGACCTCTGGCTGGGCCGGGAAGTTTTGGTGGTGGACGGCTCTTGTGTCACCGCCCCAGACACGGCGGAAAACCAGCAAGCCTTTCCCCAGCAATCGGCGCAGAAGCCCGGCTGTGGTTTCCCCATTATCCGCCTGGTTGGCTTGCTCAGCCTGGCCACCGGCCTGCTGGTCGCCTGGGCCACCGGTCAATGGCAGCAACACGAACTGACACTCTTACAAACGTTGTGGGATCACTTGTCTCCGGGCAGCATCCTGTTGGGTGACCGGGGATTTTGCTCTTGGGGCCTTTTGGCCCAGTGCCTGCGGCGCAACGTCGATGCGGTCTTTCGCGTCAAAGGCTCCGTTCGCCGTGACTTCCGCCGCGGTCGGCGCCTGAGCCGACACGAACGGCTGGTGCAATGGCGCAAGCCGGCCCAGCGTCCCCGCACTGTCAGTGCAAAAGAATGGAACGCCCTGCCCGAAATCCTGACCTTGCGCCTGGTGCGGTGCCGCCTGGGCCTGCCCGGCTTCCGCTCCACCCAAGTTATCCTCGTGACCACTTTGCTGGACTCGACGCAATATCCGCCCGCCGCCCTGGGGCAGCTCTACTACCGCCGCTGGGCCATGGAACTGACCCTGCGCAACCTCAAAACCACCTTGCAGATGGACATGATGAGTTGCAAAAGTCCCGCCATGCTGGAGCGGGAACTGCGCTTGCATATCCTGGTGCATAACCTGGTCCGCCGCCTCATGCTCGAAGCGGCCCGGCGTCACCGGGTTGCTCTGGAACGAATCAGTTTTGCCGGTGCCTTGGCGGCGGCCCGCCACTACAGCCAAGCCTTGGCTCAGGCCCGCTCTGAGCGCCGCCGCCGACAGTTGCTGGAGGATCTCTTCCGCGTCTTGGCCGCCGATTTGCTGCCCGATCGTCCGGGCCGTCGCGAACCGCGCGCCGTCAAGCGGCGGCCCAAGCCCTACCCGCGCCTAATGAACCATCGCCACAAGTTTTTGGAGATTCCCCACCAAAACCGCTATCGTCTTGACACCACCGCCAAATGAAAACACCCCGCATTCTCGATGCCTTAACTAACTGCCATTCGGGTCAGTCCCCCATAATCGCATATTATTGTAAAGGGGTCAGTCCCGCATAATCACATATTATTTAAAGGGGTCTAAAGGGGTCAGTCCCGCATAATCGCATATTATTTAAAGGGGTCAGCAAAGGGGTCACAAAGTTAACATGGGGTCGTCAGGTGAGGGAAAATCCGCTACACCTGACGCCCTATGATTACATCTAACAAAAAAAGTAATAGCAAAAAACAAACCCAACCGCAACCCCAACGGCCACCCCGTGGCGCCACGGAACCTGCTCCGCGCAAAGCCAGGACGATCAAACTGGGGGTGGACGTGCATCTGGGCCTTTACGTAGTCGTGCGCGTGATCGACGGTGGCACGCCCCAGCCGCCGCAACGTTTCAAGCCGGCGGATTTCCTGTTGTGGTGCGCCAAGCAACTGACCCTGGCCGAGAAAGTCTTCACCTGCTATGAGGCCGGTCCGTTCGGTTACACCTTGCATCGCCGGCTGGAGAAGATGGGAGTGACCAATTACGTCATCCGGCCGCGGGACTGGGACGAATACAGCAAGAAGGTCAAGACGGACAAGCGCGACGCCCTGGCCATGGCCTTGTGTCTGGATCGCTACGTCAGTGGAAATCGGGAGGCGTTTTGTGTGGTGCGCGTTCCCACCGAGGCAGAGGAGCAGAAGCGCAGCCTGTCGCGCCAGCGGGAAAGTCTGCAGCAGGAAAAGCAACGGTTGGCCGCGCAGGGGCGCAGTCATGCCCTCTATTACGGCGGACATCTGCAAGGGGAGTGGTGGCAGGAAGCGGCCTGGCAAAGGAATCTGCTGGAGTTGCCGGCCATCGTGGTCAATTTGCTGGAACCCTTGCGCCGGTTGCTGGCGGCGGTGGAAGTGGAGTTGAAAGTTCGGACCAGGGAACTGGAGGCCGCCGCGCCTGCCGGGTTGCCGGTGGGCTTGGGCCCGATGACCAGCGAAATCCTGGAGCGGGAAGTGGCGGATTGGAATCGGTTCAACAACCGCAGACAGGTGGCCAGCTACACCGGGCTGTGTCCCCGGGAGGACACCTCCAGCCAGCGGCGCTTTCAAGGGGCCATCAACAAGCACGGCAACCGGCGCTTGCGGCCGGTGCTGGTGGAAGGAGCCTGGCGTCTGATGGTTTTCCAGCCCGGCTATCGCCCGGTCCAGAAGTGGCGGGCGGCCCTGCTGGACCAGCAAGACCAGCCCGTCGCGGCGCAAGAAGCTCATCATCGCCCTGGCGCGGACCTTTGCGGTGGACTGGTGGCGGGTGCGCACCGGACGCTGCGCCGCTGAAGCCCTGGGACTGAAACTCCAGCCCTGGCCCGGCGTCTGAGGAATGACTGATGCAATGACTTTGCCGCCCACAATTTTGGAGCGTAGCGGAACCGAACTGACCCCTGGGCTTTTGATGGCCCGTTTTAAAGTATGGTGTCCGCGCGCTCCTCTGGACTTGGAAACGATAAAGTGTACGCCTCGCGGTTGTACGGATAGCAGGTTAAGCCAGGTCGATTGACCGGCGCTCCACCAGAGGAGACGATCCAACAAAAAAGCGGCAGAAAGACAAAGAGAAAGAAGAAAACAAAGAGAAGAAGCTTTTAATAAAAAGACAGGATTTTCGGACGCGCTTGACAACTTACCCCATAGCAGGGGTCAGTCCCGCATAATCGCATATTATTGTTTCTTTTCCGCATCGCGCAGCAGGTTCGCCAAGGAACCGGCGGCACCCATGTTTAATCGTTTGGCAATCCAGTTCAAGGTCATTGTCGTAAAGATCTTCAGTCAACGGATGGTTCGGCCCCCCGGCCGTCGCCGCGATTCATCAAATGACGACTGGTCCCAGGATATTGCAGACGAAACTGTCGCGTCATGTCAGTAGAATGTCGCACCCCGCCCGCTCTGTCCACCTACAAAAGCACCCACAAATGCGCCAGTGGCAATGCCAGGACCAACTCAACATTATCGTTAACGTGACGGGTTGGTGATCCGCCTTCGCCGAGCTATGGTGGACAGGCGTGCAAGTGTCATGCAGACCTGGATTTGTAAGAAGTTCGGAGTTCGCGTGTTTCGGGTGGTTCGCGGTTTCCCCGGTTTTCCATTATCTTTCCGGGCACCCATGAAATCCGGAAATCCGTGGTCAAATTCTTAAACCACCGATGGTCATTAAGCCGTCCAACCAGTCCAAGCCAGCTTTATCGTTAATGTAACGGGCTTGTTGCTTGTCTGTTGCCGATTTTGTTGCCAGCTAAGTCGTTGATTATCAACGATTTTTACCGTGTTTCCCCTTTTTCAGACCTATGTATCAATCCTGCGTTTCTTGCCGTTCTTCGCGGCCAACCTCACCATTGACCATTATCCATTGACCATTGACATTTGTAAGTGCCTTGCTGACAATTGGTTGTGACTTTGCAAAATGCCGAAAATTTCACGGTTTTTTTCGGGGCGGAGTGTCTTGAGAAAATTAAAACACCTGCCCCGAATTTCTTTCAGGGTTGCAAACTGAAAGGTAAAGTTGCTTGTGCATTAAATATGCGAGGGTTCGCCCTTTGTAAATTTTCCACAAATGACTTGCGCCGCTTCCCGACCGTGCTATTTTTTACGCTGATTTGTTTTGTATTGTGCCAAATTACCTATGAAGAAATTTGTCCTCTCTGTGATGGTTGTTGTCCTGACGGGTTCCTGGCAAATCGCCTCCGCCGGCGATGTCACCGGCAAGGTGACCTTGAAAGGAACGCCCCCGCCGGAAAAACCCATCGCCTTCGATGATACTTGCAGCGCATTGCATCCCACTGTCACCACCACCCGCCATTATGTGGTGGGAAAGGACAACGGGCTGGCCAATGTTTTTGTCTATATTTCCAAGGGGCTTGAAGGGAAAAAATTCACGCCGCCGTCCACGGTGGTGGAAATAGACCAGGAAGGCTGCATGTTTCATCCCTACATGGCCGGCGTCATGGTCGGACAGGTGGTGAAGTTCAAGAATTCGGATCCGCTGATGCACAATATCCATGCGTTGCCGGCCGTGGATGGCAACCAGGAATTTAATTTCGCCGAGCCGAGTCAGGGCGATGTCAACGATACGAAGTGGACGGCCAGCATCACCAAGCCGGAAGTCCTGGTCAAAATCAAATGCGAGGTGCATGCTTGGATGTTCTGTTACGTGGGGGTGCAGGACAACCCGTACTTTGCCGTGACGGACAAAGACGGCCAATTCAAAATTCCCAATTTGCCTGCAGGAGACTATACCTTGACCGCCTACCACTTGAAAGCAACCGCCAAGCCGGGCGTTTCCAGGCAGATTACGGTGGGAACCGGTCCGGTCACCGCCGATTTTACGCTCGAAGTGCCTGCTCCGAAGTAAGTTAAGTGCCAAAGACGGTCTGAAAACTCCTTTGACCAACACCCCGGCCTTTTGCCGTGGCGTTGTTTGATTTATCGTGGTTTGTGTTGTCGGTTGTTTGTCGTGAATTCGAAGCCTGTTGATAATGTTTGGTTGAAGCGCTACGCGGTATTGACCGCGTGCATGACCTTTGTGCTCGTCTGGATGGGGGGCTTGGTCACCAGTAACCGCGCGGGATTGGCCGTGCCGGATTGGCCCAACACCTACGGCTATAACATGTTCTTTTTCCCCCCTCCAAGTGGATCGGCGGAATATTTTTCGAGCACAGCCACCGGTTGGTCGCCTCGGCGGTCGGTTTGCTCACCCTGATTCTTGCCCTCTGGTTGTTCGGCCGCAAATCGCGCCCGGTTCTGCGCTGGGGCGGAGTTCTCTTTATTCTGGCCGGCCTCTGCCTTTGCCTGAAATTGCCCGCCCATGACAAGGAAAACATCTGCTTGTCTGTCTTGGGCCTGGGCGCCGTGGCGGCCAGTTTCGTCTGGCCCGCCAGCGCGCCGTCGCCCCGATGGCTCCGGGTGCTGGGTGTCAGCGCCTTTATTGCCGTGGTGGCGCAGGGTGTTTTGGGGGGGCTGCGCGTGACCCAATTGGACGCCCGCATTGGGATTTTTCACGCCACCTGGCGCAATTATTTCTCCTGCTGGTTTCCGCCATTGCCCTCAGCCAAACCGAATTCTGGCGTGGTTTGCCTGTGCAGGCCGAAACGGACCGCCGCCGCCTCCGGCTTTTCTTTGTTGGCGCCACCTGCCTGGTTCTTGGCCAGCTTGTGCTGGGCGCAACCATGCGCCACCAACATGCCGGACTTGCCATCCGGGATTTCCCGGCCGCCTACGGCAAGATCTGGCCCGAGACCAGCCCGGCCGCCGTTCTGAGTTATAATCAAAACCGAATGGAAGACTCCGGCGACAATCCAATCACCGCCTTCCAAATCGAACTGCAAATGGCGCATCGCATCGCGGCGCTGGCCATTCTGATTGTGGTGGGTTTGGGGGCCGGGTGCGCCTGCCATTATCTCGGACGCCGCCATCCCCTGGCCCGATTGGCCCTGCTCTGGTTTGGACTTGTCCTGACGCAGGCTTTGCTGGGCGCGGCCACCATTTGGACGGGCAAATCGGCCGATGTCGCCACGGCGCATGTGGCTTGTGGCGCATTATGCCTGGTCACGGGCGGCTTGAGCGCCATTCTTTCCTTTCGAATGCTGGCGGCGCCGGCGGCGCAATGCGGCGCCGCCCAAAAAACTGAACTGACTCCTTTATTGGCATCGTCCAGCATCACCCATTAAGCCGCATATGAAAGCCACCGCACAAACATTGAATGCGCCGCCCGCCATCTGCGACGCGCCTGTGGCGGAGAAATCGCTGGCGGTCGTTTTGAGCGAGCTGTTCAAGATGCGGCTGACAACCCTGGTTTTGTTGACGACGCTGGCTGGCTTTTACCTCGGCTCGCGCGGGCCGGTTTCGCGCGGGTTGATGTTCAGCACCATTTTGGGGGCCGCTCTCCTGGCCGGTGGCGCGTCGGCGCTCAATCAGCTTCTCGAACGCGAGCACGACGCCAAAATGCGCCGGACGCAGGACCGCCCCTGCCCTCGGGACGGCTGACGCCTGAAGCCGTGCTGATGATTGGCGGCGTCTGCGCGGGGGCCGGCCTGGTCTGGCTGGCGCTGGCCGTGAATTCGTTGACGGCGCTGCTTGGCGCCATCATCCTGGGGAGCTACGTCTTTATTTACACGCCGCTCAAGCGGGTGACCACCCTCAACACGGCCATTGGGGCCATACCCGGCGCGCTTCCGCCGCTCATGGGCTGGACGGCGGCCCGGGGTGAAATCTCGGCGGAAGGCTGGTCGCTGTTTGCCATTATTTGCTTCTGGCAACTGCCGCATTTTCTGGCCATTGCCTGGATGTACCGGGACGAATATGCCAAAGCCGGCTTCGTCATGTTGCCGGTCGTTGATGCCACCGGAGAACGCACCGGACGGCAGGCTTTCTGCCACACACTGGGCCTTCTGCCGGTGAGTCTGGCGCCGTTTTTGTATAAATTGGCCGGTCCGGTGTATCTGTGCGGCGCATTGGTCCTGGGGGTTGTCTTTGTCTGGTGCGCCTTTCAGTTTGCGCGCCATCGCACCATGCTTCGGGCCAGGGCGCTTTTCTATGCCTCGATCCTCTACCTGCCGATATTATTTGGGCTAATGGTTTTTGACAAAACGAGGAATGGATAAGGAAGGATGAATCACATTGACAATGCGCATTTTGAAATTAACTTGCAACATGTATTGGTTTTGCCAACGCAATAAATAGTCATGCAGCCTGCCTCACACACGGATTCGCGCGCCCACGACTCGCAGCACGAGGAGTTGGGTTTCTGGCGGAAATACATCTTTTCCACGGACCACAAGATGATCGGGCTGCAGTACGGCGTTACCGCGCTGTTGTTTATGTTTTTCGGCTTTTGCCTGATGTTGATGATGCGCTGGCAATTGGCTTATCCGGGAAAGGCCATTCCTGTGGTTGGGAGATTTCTCTATCATTTGCTGGGGGCGGAAATGGTGGGCAAGGACGCCGCCGGCAACGTCGGTGTCATCATGCCTGATTTGTATAATTCCTTCGGAGCGATGCACGGCACGATCATGGTCTTCCTGGCCGTTGTGCCGCTGGCCTTTGGCGCTTTTGGGAATTTCGTCACTCCCCTGCAAATCGGGGCGCCGGACATGACATTCCCGCGCGTCAACATGGTCAGCTACCAGTTTTATTTCATGGGGGGTGTCATCATGTTCGCCAGTTTCTTTATTCCGGGCGGGGCGGCGCAGTCGGGCTGGACCTCCTATTCGCCGCTGGCCACGGTGACGGCGGGAAGCCAGCATCCCAACGGGCAGACCTTCTGGATCCTGGGCATGGTCTGCCTGATCAACTCGTCGTTGCTCGGCGCGGTTAATTTTATCACCACCATTGTTCAACTGCGCGCCAAGGGCTTGAATTGGATGCGGCTGCCTTTCTTTGTCTGGGCGCAATTTGTCACCGCCTTTCTCCTGCTCCTGGCCTTTCCGCCCCTGGAAGCGGCCAGCGTGCTGCAATTGATGGACAATCTGCTGCGCACCAGCTTTTTCCTGCCCACCGGCCTGATGGTTTCCGGGCAGGCGCTGCATGTCAGCGGCGGCGGCAGTCCGTTGCTGTGGCAGCATCTGTTCTGGTTCCTGGGGCATCCTGAAGTCTATGTCTTGATTTTGCCCGCCATGGGCATCGTCACCGAGATCATCGCCAACAATACGCGCAAGCCGATTTGGGGTTATCGTTCGATGGTCTATTCCGTCATGGTCATCGGTTTTCTTTCCTTCATCGTTTGGGCGCACCACATGTATCTGACCGGCATGGGCACGCGCATCGCCACTTTCTTCCAAACGACCACCATGATGATTTCCATTCCGTCGGTCATCATTCTGACCGCGCTCTTCATCTCGCTGTGGGGCGCGTCGATCCGCATCAACACGCCGATGCTGTTCGCGCTGGGCTTTCTGCCGATGTTTGGCATTGGCGGTTTGACCGGATTGCCGCTGGGCTTTAACGCCAGCGATATTCAACTGCACGATACGTATTATGTCATCGCCCACTTCCATTACATTGTCGCGCCGGGGACGATCTTCGCCTTATTTGGCGGCATATATTATTGGTATCCGAAAATGACCGGGCGGTTCATGAATGAATTTTGGGGCAAGGTCCATTTTGCGCTTTCGTTCATTTTCATGAACCTGATTTTCATGCCGATGTTCGTCCAGGGCTTGGAAGGCATGTCGCGCCGCATGTATGACGGCGGCGCCAGTTACGCGGAAAGCGGCGGGGTGGTGGGTTTGGGCAGGCAGATCGTCGGCTTGAACGTCCCCATTTCTCACGCCGCCTTCGCCTTGGGATTGGCGCAAATTCCTTTCATCATCAATTTCTTTTACAGCATCAAGCGCGGCAGGAAGACCACTTCGGACAATCCGTGGGAGGCCACCACCCTCGACTGGCAAACGCCGACGCCTCCGCCGCACGGCAATTTCGACAAGCCAATGGAGGTTTTCCGCGGCCCTTACGAATATAGCGTGCCCGGTCACGCCCGCGATTTCACCCCGCAAAACGAGCCTGATAAACAAGAACCATTCATCCATGGAAATCCCGTACGCAGTTAAACCCCGGCCGGACACCGGTCTTTACAACGCCAAGCTGGGCATCTGGCTCTTCCTGGCCTCGGAAGTGATGCTCTTCGGCGCGCTGTTCTCATCCTACATCCTGCTGCGGGTCAACGCCGAGGAAGGGACCTGGCCGCATCATTGGCTGAACATCTGGCTGGGCATGACCAACACCTTCGTCCTGATCTTTTCCAGCGTGACCGTGGTGCTGGGCTGGGCCTCGCTGAAAATGGGCCGGTTCAAACGTTACAAATTCTTTCAGGGCATCACCCTGCTTTGCGCGCTGGTCTTCCTCGGCATCAAGTCCGTCGAATACCGCGACAAGTTCATGCATTACGAGGTCCACCTCAAAGACGGCCGCATCGCCGACGGCCATTTGCAGCCGGCGGAAACCACCGATAAAATGCTCGTTCTGGAGGGCCGGTTTGTCACCAATCACGCCGAGTTGATGGAAGGTTCCCTGCATCATGGCGGGGAGCCCAAGATCGAAATTCCGAAGGACCAAATAGTATCGATGGAAAACTACGGCCCGTGGCACAGCACCTACACCGCGATTTATTTCACCTTGACGGGTTTGCACGCGCTGCACGTCATTGGCGGGGCCATCGTCATTTTCGCCATTTGGGGGCCGCTGGCCAAAGTTTGGGAGCAGGACCCCGAGCGTTACACCAACCGCGTCGAGGTTTCGGGTCTGTTCTGGCATTTTGTCGATCTGGTTTGGATCTTCCTGTTTCCGGTCCTTTATCTATTGTAAACATTATGAGTGATATGCATCCACCTTCCGCCGCCGCGGCTGACATACATTCCATTGAAGATGCGCGCAAGCACATCCGCACTTACCTCATCGTCGGCGTCGCGCTGATGTGCGGCACGGTGCTGACGGTTTGGGCGTCGTTGATCGATTTTCACAGCCGTGAAATGAACATCGCCCTCGCCCTCTTGATTGCCTCCACCAAGGGCTTTCTCGTCGCCGGCTTTTTCATGCACCTTATTTCCGAAAAGAAAATGATCTATGCCGTCCTTAGCTTCACCGCTTTCTTTTTTGTTGCGCTGATGTATCTTACGTTGTTTTCGATGGCGCATGGCAACATCGTCCAGATTCGGTGATATGTCGCTCAAAGCTTTCCATATCGTTTTCGTTGTGGCTTCGATCTTGCTCGCCTTTTTCTCTGGCGGCTGGTTGATGCATGATTACGCCGCCACGCGGCAGGTGGCGGAATTGGTGGTTGGAATTCTTTCCGTCCTGGCCGGCATTGGATTGATTTGCTACGGCAAATCCATCCTGCGCAAGCTCAAACACATCAGCTATTTATGAAACGCATCCTGACATTTGTTTTGACTGTCCTCATGACCGCGCTGGCCTCGCCCACCGGGGCTTTCGCCTGCGCGGCCTGCTTTGGCAAATCAGATTCCAGCATGGCCAAAAGCGTCAACGCGGCCATTTTCAGTTTGCTGGCGGTGATTGTCACTGTCCTGATCGGGGCGGCTTCCTTCTTTGTCTTCCTCTCGCGCCGGGCCGCCGCCGCCGCCGAAGCCGGACCAACCGGCCAAAATTCTCCATAATTCAAGAAGCTCGGACCATGCAAGATACACCACCAACTGACAAGGGCATAAACTGGAAGCTATTCTTCCTTTCGGGCGTGCTCCTGCTCCTTCCCACCTGGTACGTCTTCCACTATCTTTCGCCCGTCGGCAACATGCCGGTTGATGCCTCCGGCCAGGGGGCGAGCGTGGATCGGTTGATTTTTTCCGTTCATGCGTTGATGGGGGCGCTGTTTGTCGGCTGGATTGGCTATTTTATTTATGTCTTGTTTCGCTACCATAAAAGCCGCAGTCCCAAGGCCGATTACAAGGGCGTCACCAGCCAGACCTCGACCTATCTCGAAGGCGTCGTTGCGCTCATCGAGGCGGTGCTGCTCATCGGTTTGGCCATTCCCATTTGGGCCCATGCCGTGGATCAGTTCCCCAATGAGAAGGATTCCACTCTCATCAAAGTCATCGCCCAACAGTTCCAATGGAACGGCTGGTACCCGGACACCAACGGCGTCTTTTGCGCCCAGGACAGAAAGTTTGTGTCGGGCGACAATCCGTTTGGATTGGACAAGAAGGACCCGCACTACAAGCAGAATTTCATCGTGGCCAAAGACCTGGTCGTGCCGGTGGGCAAGCCGGTCATCGTTTATATCAGTTCCCTCGACGTCATCCATTGTTTTGCCTGCCGGCCGATGCGGGTGACGCAGGATGCGATTCCCGGCATGGTCATCCCGGCCCATTTCACGCCCAAAAAACTCGGCACCTATATGATCAATTGCGCCCAGCTTTGCGGCGCGGCTCATTACACCATGAGAGGCACCTTGAAAGTTGTTTCCGCCGAAGACTACCAGAAATGGGTCGCCAGCAAATCCAGCGCAGGCGCGGGTGCCGGGGCCGGCTACGAATAGGGCGGCGCGCTCGGAGGACCGGTCTTGCTGGAGCGCGGAACTCCCTGCGATGTCTTTTTTCATGAATCAACCGCCGCGAAAAATCGTATGGGCCGTTTGGGGCGGACTGGGCGTCATCGTGCTCGGCGTCCTGGCGGCATCTGTCGTGACACAGTTCAAAGGCAAGCCGCTGCCGGTCTATGCCACTTTGCCCGGTTTCACGTTGACCAACCAAAACGGCCAAACGGTGACACTGGCCGATTTTCGCGGGCGAATTTGGATTGCCGACGCCATTTTCACCCGCTGTCCGGGTCAATGCCTGATCATGTCCGCGCACATGAAAGAGATTCAAGATGCCTTGCCGTCCGGCCAGCCCATTCAGCTTGTTTCCTTCACCACCGACCCTGCTTTCGATCAACCTTCTGTGTTGAAGAAATACGCCGAGCGCTTCGGGGCCAGGGACAATTGCTGGTCATTCCTGACCGGCGACAAAAAGGCGCTGCACAGCGTGGAAGTGGACGGCCTCAGACTCTCCGTGTTGGACAAGCCCGCCGCGGAACAGGACAGCGCCAACGACCTTTTCATCCACAGCGAAAAATTTGTCCTGCTCGACAAGCTTGGCCGGATTCGGGGCTATTACGACGGCCAAACCGCGTCGGCTGTGGCGGAAGTGATGGCCGCGGCCGAGACCCTGGCGCGCGAATGAACCACGGCCTGTCAAACCCATGACACTGCACGATTTGCCCGCTGTCAACGGCACGCTCAACGGTTTGAGCGCCATCCTCCTTTCCGCCGGCTACGTTTTCATCAAGAAGAAAAACAGACGCGCCCATCGCAATTGCATGATCAGCGCCTTTGCCACCTCGGTCATTTTTCTGATTTGCTATCTGACTTACCACATCTTCGTGCATCATGTGACGCGCTTTCAAAACCCGGCCTGGTTCCGCCCGATTTATCTGGGCATCCTGCTGACCCACACCGTGCTGGCCGTGGTCATAGTGCCGCTGGTTTTGGTGACCTTGAATCGCGCGTTGAAGGAGCGCTTCGACCTGCACAAAAAAATCGCCCGTTGGACCTGGCCGCTCTGGATGTACGTTTCCGTCACCGGCGTCGTGGTCTATCTGATCCTCTACCAAATCTTCCCGCAGCCGCAATGAATCGCCGATCCGGCCGCGCGATGGTTTCGGCTTGTTCATCGGAACAGATTAAGATATGTTGAGATCGTGAAAACGTTGACTGTTGGAGAAGCTCAGGGGCAACTGGCGGAACTGATTGCCGAGGCCCATCAGGGAGCGGTTATCGTTCTGACCGACGGCGAGAAGCAGGTCTGGCTCGACACGCACAAACCGCTGGACTTGGAGACGGACAACCCGGAACTCGAGGCAGAATTGCTCAAGGGCATAGAAGGGCCGTTTACACCATATTCGTCGCAAGAGATGCGCTCCATCGGGGAACGCATCATCAAGGAAACTGCCTGACTCATTTTCGGCGGGGCTTTTTGGCCGGGGCGTCGGCGAGGGCGCGGCAACGTTCGGACACCCAGGCCAGATTTTCCAGGAATTCCTCGCGCTTTTTCCCGCTCCATTTCGCCAGCACCCCGGCCTGGAGCGCGACGGCTATTTCCCGCGCGCGGCTGTATTGCCTGCGGCCGGCGGGAAGGAGGCGCAGGCGGTTGGCGCGGCGGTCCCTTTCGTGAGGCGCGCGCGCGATCCAGCCGCAGCGCTCCATCCGTTCCACCAGCGCGCCGACAGTATTCGGGTCGCTGGCAATCAGCCGGGTCAAATCGCTCTGCGTCAGCCCCCCCGGCTCATGCTCGGACAAGGTGCGCAAGGCGGTGAATTGGTCGGGAGTCAACCCGCTGCGCGCCAGGCGCCGCCGAAAGGCCTGGTTCAAACTGTACCAGGCATGGCGCAGGAGGATGGGCAGCCGCCGCCGCCCGGGCGCGTCGATGGGCAATGCAGCGGAAACAGAGGCGTTCTTTTTGGCGGCCATGGGCGGTTTGGGAAATAGTACGTGTAAGTATTATTAATGTTGCATATCGCGCAGACCTGTACAATAATATCCGTGTGCTTGAAAGACAATAATCGTGTGGATGGTTTGCGCTTTTTATTAATTTATGAAATTGAAAATACCGGTTGTTTTGAGCCTTCTCGGTCTTTTCCTCTCCGACCTCGAAGCCGCCCCGGCGGCCCCGACCGGCTGGTTTAATTGGCGCGGGCCAAATCAAAACGGCGCCTCGGCGGAAAAGAATCTTCCTGACACGCTCGATGCCGCCAAACCTCTCTGGACGGCCGATTTCCCCGGCCTGTCCACCGCCGTGGCGGCCAACGGCAAAATTTACATCATGGGTTACCTGGGCGAAGGGCCGGACTTGTCGGAGGGCGTGGCTTGTTTCGACGCCGACACCGGGAAAAAATTGTGGGAGAAGCTTTACCTCGATTTCCTCAGCGACACGATTTATCTGCGCTATGCCACCTCCAGCCCGACGCTGGATGCCGAGACCGGCAATGTTTACATCCAGGACACGCAGGGCATTTTCGCGGGCTTCACCGCCGACGGCAAACCGCTTTGGGAACATTCCTTGATGGAAGAATACGGCCGCCTCACCTTTCCCAATGGCCGCACCGCCTCGCCGGTCATCGATCAAGACCTGGTCATCACCCGCGGCATAACGGCCAATTGGGGCGGACAAGGGCCGGCTGCGGACCGCTTTTATGCGTTCGATAAAAAAACCGGGGAAGCGGTCTGGGCATCGACTCCGGGAGGCCGTCCGAAGGACAATTCGTATTCGCACCCTGTTCTGGCCTGGTTGGATGGCCGGCGGGTCTTCTACGCCGCCACGGGCGATGGGGCCGTCGTCTGCGTCAATGTCGGCAACGGCAATCCCATTTTCCAGATTCCGATTTTCAAGGCGGGCATCAACTCGTCGCTCTTGCTGCACAATAACGACAAAATCATCGCCATTTACGGGACGCCCTACGAACCGGGGCAGATGATCGGCCTCAAAATTCCCCACGTCACGCCCGCCAATTCAGCCGCGCCCGTCATTGTGCCACGCGCCGACGTGGAATTGTGGAACAATGAAATCCGCACCTCCACCAGTTCGCCCGTTTTGGCGGGCGACCGTGTTTATGTCACGAGCGAGATCGGTTACCTGGTGGCGGTGGATGCGTTGACCGGCAAAGTCTTCTGGAAATTGAAGCTCGGCATCGAACAGCGCAATTCCTCCCCGCTCTACGCCGACGGAAAAATCTATGCGCCGATCTTGAACGATCCCGGCATGTCGGCCGCCGTGGGCGACGAGAGCGCGGCGGGCGGTCACGGCGCGCTCTACGTCATCAAACCCGGCGACGACCAGGGCACAATTCTTTCGCATATCGTGCTGGAGGGCCGTTGTTATGGAACCCCGACCGCTTACAATGGCCGCATTTACCTGCAAACGACCAAAAAGCTCTACTGCTTCGGCAACAGCGCGCCGGCGTCCGCCGCCAATCAGACCGCCGATGCGTTGCCGGATGAGAAATGGCCGGCGGCCGGTCCCGCCCATGAGTTGCAGGTCAGGCCGTCCGAACTGTTATTGCAACCCGGTGACACGGTCTCCTTCCATGTGCGGTCGTTGGACGCCCACGGCCTGCCGGTCAAGGAAATCGATCATCCAAAATCCATTCATTGGGCTTCTTACGTCCCTCCGACCGCCAAAGTGAAAGCCGCCATGAAAGCCTCGTTCAACGACGAGGGAAAACTGGTGGCCGCGCCGGACAAAGTTCTTTCCGCCGGCGCTTTCGAGGCCAGCTCCGATGGTTTGAAAGGCTACATTCGCGGGCGCATTTTGCCCGGCCTGCCAATCCTGCAGGATTTTGAAAGTTTCAACTTGACGGAGACGACCAGCAATTCCATCGAGCCGCCCGCGAAATTCGCCTACCCGCCCCTGCCGTGGATCGGCGCGCGTTTCAAATTCGACGTCCGTGAAAAGGACGGGACAAAATGCCTTGTCAAGACGGTTGACAATCCATTCTTCCAGCGCGCCACGGTCTTCATGGGCGCGCCGGACCTGAAAAACTACACCATTGAAGCCGACGTCATGAGCGATGGCAACAAGCGGAAAATGTCCACGGTCGGTGTGATTAACCAGCGCTATCGCGTCTCGCTCAAGGGCAACGAACAAGTCCTTGAGATCACCTCCAACGAGCAACTGCTCGACGTGATCGCGCCCTTTCACTGGGCGCCCAACGAGTGGTATCATTTGAAAGCGCGGGTGGACGTGGCGGCAGACGGCTCCGGGGTGGTGCGCGGCAAAGCCTGGAAACGGGGCGACACCGAACCGGCGGCCTGGGTCTGCGAAGCGCCAGTCCCGCACGCCAACGCCAACGGCTGCCCCGGCCTCTTTGCCTTCTCCCCCCAGAACATGCGCGTTTATATTGATAACATTGCCGTGACGGCGAATTGAACGAATGAAATGCCTGAAATTTCCCGATTTTATGGAATTGTGATTCGGATGAATATAAATGACCATCCGCCGCCGCACTTTCACGCTTATTATGGAGAGCAGGAAGCTTTGGTGGATATCCGTAATGGCGCGATTCACCGAGGCAGCTTGCCTCCGCGAGCGTGGCGGTTGGTCAGTGAATGGTTTGCCCTTCATCAAGCCGAACTTCAGGAAAACTGGAATCGGGCAGAGGCTGAGTTGCCGCTTTTATCCATTGAACCTCTGTGAAACCATGATTTTATGAAATATGCCAATGCAATCAAAGGCGTCCGGGCAACCGGCGGCTATCGGCTGCGCGTTGTTTTCCAGGACGGATATATCGGGGAGGTTGATCTCTGGCCTCTGTTTGAAAAACCGCGCGGGCCTTTGACGGAGCCATTTCAAGACCCCGCTTTTTTTGCCAGGGTGTCTGTTGACCTCGACGCGGCAGCCTGGCCGAACGGTTACGACATAGATCCCGATGTTCTTCGTTATTATTGTGAAATTGGCCGTGTTTGCCCGCGCGAAGAATTAGCTGCCGCCTTTGCACAGCCTGAGTTATCGCCCATGACCTTAAACGACAAACCGAAATCATGAAATTGCAAAAATTTCATAACGTCCAGCATATAGACTTTGAAGGGCCAAACATGGTTCTGACGGTCGATGGCCAAGCTTACCGCGTTGATCTGGCGTCAGTCTCGGAGCGACTAGCCAAGGCCGGAGACGCCGCCCGACGCTCTTTCAGCATTTCCCCTTCGGGTTATGGCATACATTGGCCAGAGATCGACGAGGACTTATCAATTGATGGACTGATCGCGTCGGGGCATCCCGTTCAGACAAAAACCGGGGGAACCCCTCTTGTGCTCAAGGATCAACCGCCCGATCATTTATGAAATCGAACCGCATATATTTTTCCAGTGTAGTTGCCATGACGCTTGTTGCGTCCGGTCTCACGTCGCCCGCCGCCGATTGGCCGCGCTGGGGCGGGCCTGATCCGGGCCGCAACATGTATCCTCCACGGAAACTGGTTTGCCTGATCATTTCACCACCAGCGCCAATGGCCACATCGATCTCAAGCCGGGCACGGAGGAGGTTGATGTGAATAATGTTCCCAACGTCAAATGGGCCGTCAAAGTCGGCTCGCAAAGCTACGGCAACGTCGTCGTCGCCGGCGGGAAAGTTTTTATCGGCACCAACAACGAGAATCCGCGCGATCCGCAGCACCAGGGCGACCGCAGCATCCTGATGTGTTTCGATGAAAAGACCGGCGCTTTTCTCTGGCAATTGGTCGTTCCCAAACTGGCGTCGGGCAAAGTCAACGATTGGGAAAATCTCGGCCTGCTCTCTTCCCCAAACGTCGAGGGCAACCGCGTCTATATCGTCACCAGCCGTTGTGAAGTCATGTGCCTGAGCACCGAGGGCATGGCCAAAGGCAACCAGGGGCCTTTCATGGACGAAGCCCAATACGTCGCCGGCCCGGGCAATCCCCCCGCCAAAATCGGCCCGCACGACGCCGACATTATATGGAAATACGACATGATGGATGAACTGGGCGTCTTTCCGCACAACGCCTCCAATTGTTCGCTCCTCATTGTGGGCGATTTGATTTATGCCTGCACCTCCAACGGCCAGGACTGGACGCACGTCAACATCCCTTCCCCCAATTCCCCCAGCCTGATCGCGCTCGACAAGCGCACCGGAAAACTCATGGGCGAAGACAACGCCGGCATTGGCCCGCGCATCTTCCACGGCCAATGGAGTTCACCCTCCATGGGCGAGGTCAACGGCCGCAAGCTCATTTTCTTCGGCGGCGGCGACGGCATCTGCTACGCCTTTGCCGCCGAACCGCAAAAAGGCGACGGCTCGCCCATTGTCCCCGTCGTGCCGGGCCCGCCGATCAACCGCTCCGAAGACAAGGAGACCGATTACCTGAAAAAAGTCTGGTGGTACGACTGCAACCCCCCCGAGCGCCGCGCCAACGATGCCA
This sequence comes from uncultured Verrucomicrobiae bacterium, assembly GCA_963825315.1. Classification (GTDB taxonomy): domain Bacteria; phylum Verrucomicrobiota; class Verrucomicrobiia; order Limisphaerales; family Palsa-1400; genus DASRLE01. Next base: position 1,466,627 of record CAWGST010000001.1, read on the forward strand.
TGCACAAATACCCGGCGCCGGACGGCCCCAGCGAAATCAATGCCACGCCTGTCTTTTGGAAAAACCGCGTCTATGTCGCGGTCGGCCAGGACCCCGAACACGGCGAGGGCGTCGGCATCCTCAATTGTATTGACGCCACCAAAACCGGCGACATCACCAAATCGGGCAAAATTTGGAGTTACGACAAAATCCACCGCAGCCTCTCGACGGTTTCCATCTCGCCCAACGGCTTGCTGTTCATCGGCGACTTTTCCGGCTTCGTTCATTGTCTGGACGCCGAAACGGGCAAAGTCTATTGGGTGCATGACATGAAGGCGCATATCTGGGGCTCGACCCTGGTCGCGGACGGCAAGGTCTATTGCGGCGATGAAGATGGCGATCTGGTTGTTTTCGCCGCGAAAAAGGAGAAGCAGATTCTGAGCGACACAAATTTGGGCGGCCCGATTTATTCGACGCCGGTGGCGGCCAACGGCGTGCTCTACGTCCATTCCAACACGCATTTGTTCGCCTTTTACGATGCGGAACACAAGCGCATGGCGGGCGATGAGAAACCGGGGGTTGAACTCGAACTGGGCAAACCCGACGCGAACAAATAATGAAAAAACTCCTTTTATTTCTTCTTGTCGCGCTGGTTTATGCGGCGCACCAGGATGTGTGGAACTGGCGCAAAGCCGATCCCATGATTTTCGGGTTCATCCCTATCGGCCTGGCTTATCACGCGGCCTACTCCATTGCCGCCGCCGTCATGATGGCCATTCTGGTCAAGTGGGCCTGGCCGAAAGGCCTGGATGAGCATGAAACGGCTTCGCCTGAACCCCCGCCGCCTCATTCGTGATTCCGATCGTTGTCATATTGGTTTATCTGGCCGTCATTGCCTTCATTGGCAGCATGGCTTACCGGCGGGGGAAGGAAAATACGGAGGATTTCTTTCTCGCCAACCGCTCCATCGGCCCGATTTTTTTCTTCTTGTCCATCTTTGCCACCAATATGACGGCCTTCGCCATTCTGGGCAGTTCGGGGCAGTCCTACCGGCAGGGCATTGGCATTTACGGCTTGATGGCTTCCTCTTCCTCTTTTGTCATTCCCCTGACCCTCTTTTTCATCGGCACGCGCCTGTGGGCGATTGGCAAAAAATTCGGCCATCAGACCCAGGTTTCATTCTTTCGCGATCGCTGGGAATGCAACCACATCGGCACCGTTATTTTTGCGTTGAGCGCGGCTATGCTGGTCCCCTATATGATTATCAGCATCATGGGCGGCGGCACCGTCCTGGCCGACATCTCCGCTTCCCCCGAAACCCATCAACCGCTTATCCCTTATGCCTGGGGTTGTGCCATCGTCGCCATTGTCGTCACGCTCAACGTCTTTCTCGGCGGGATGCGCGGCACGGTCTGGGTGAATATTCTGCAAACGACCCTTTTCCTCTGTTTCGGAGCGGTGGCGGTGGCGGTTATCAGCCACGCCCTTCCCCTTGGGTTTGGCGACTACATGCAGAAACTGGCCGCGGACCAGAAAACACGCTTTCTGGTTACGCGCGAAAAGATGCCCCCGCAGGCTTTCTGGAGTTATACGTTGATCCCGCTTTCCTCGATCATGTTTCCGCACATGGCGATCATGTGTTTTTCCGCCCGGCGCGTTTCCGCCTTCAAACAGACGGTTGTGCTCTATCCCATTGCCATCATGGCCATCTGGCTGCCGTGCGTGTTCCTCGGCGTGCTCGGCTTTGCCGCGCTGGGCAGGATTCCCGACCCCGACGGCGTCCTGCTGCGCATGTTGCAGACATACGCGCCGGTGTGGCTGGCCGGGATTTTGGGCGCCGGCATCATCTCGGCGGTGATGGGTTCGGACGCGCACCAGGTGCTGGCCTTGAGCACGATGTTCACCAAGGACGTCTTCGCCCATTATGGCGGACACGAGAAATTCGGCGAACGCCGCTCCGTTCATTTTGCGCGCGGCTTCATCGTGGTGGTCACTGTGATCGCTTATCTGGTCGCGCTGGCGCTGAAGGAAAAGCAGGGGATATTCGAGATTGCGGTGCGTTACGCCTTTTCCGGTTTCGCGGCCATGTCGCCGGTGATGGTGGCGGCGTTGTTTTGGCGGCGCAGCACCAAATGGGGCGCTTTGGCGGCGACAATCTTTGTTGCGGCCAGCCTCATCGCCACAGGCTTTCTTCAAGGGAAACCTGCGTCGGCGCCGGCGGCGCCGTCAGCCGCTGCCAAGACTTCGACGAACACCCTCGCAACCGCCACGATCCCCACAAACACAGCGCCAAATATCGCCGCGACAAACGCGCCCGCGGCCAAGCCGGCCTCCGCTGCTCCCGCCGCCGCATTGCCTGGTAGGGCGGGCACTCCGCTGCCCGCCGCCGCAAAGCCGAAGGAAGACATCATCTGGCAAATCGGCCAGGGTGCCGATGCGATCAAAGTTCTCTCTCTCGCCCCCAACGGCGATGTCCGTTTCCTCAACGGTTACATGACCGTTTTTCCGATGGTCCTTGGTTCGATCATCTGCGTCATTCTCTTTTCACTCGCCACGCCTCCGCCCAGCCGGCAGACCATCGCCAAATACTTCGACTCATGACTGTTGACCGCGAAACCGCCCAGGAAAAACTCGACGCGCACGTCCGTGAAATGATGCGCTGGCATTTTTCGCCGGAAACCGGGTGCGCCTTCTGGCTGGACTGGGCCAAAAAGGCCGGCTGGAACCCCGCCGCCGAAGTCAAATGCTTCGGCTGCCTGCAACGTTTCCCGCATTTCCAGGACGAGTGGCTGCGCGATTTGCAGCCGGAAGTTTGGGTCCCAAAACAATTCCAGGGCCGGCCCTTCAACATTTTCGAAACCGGCGGAACCACCGGCATGCCCAAACAACGCATCGGCTGGGACGATTACAAAGTGGATTATGAAGAGTTCTCCGCCAAACTTTGCGATGCGCACTTCCCGCGCGGCGCCGCCTGGCTGATGGTCGGCCCCACCGGCCCCCGCCGCTTGCGTCTGGCCATCGAGCACCTGGCCAATTTTCGCGGCAGTTCCTGTTACTTCATTGACCTGGACCCGCGCTGGGTCAAAAAAGTCCTGGCTGGCAAACAATACGAAGCGGCCCGCGCCTACATGGATCATGTGGTGGACCAGGCCGTCACGATCCTGAAACATCGCAAAATCGCCGGTCTGTTCACCACGCCCAAACTGCTCGAAGCCCTGGGCGAAAAAATCCCGCTTTGGGACGCCGGCATCCGCGGCGTATTTTGCGGCGGCACAACGATGTCGCCGCAATATGTCCGTTACATCATTGAAGAAGTGTTGGAGAACCGCATTGGCTTCTATCCCACCTACGGCAACACCCTGATGGGCCTGGCCGCCAGCGTTCCGCTCCGTCCCGAAGACCAGTTTTCCGTGACCTACTTCGCGTCCCAGCCCCGCGCCGTGCTGCGCGTGGTCGCTCCCGATAAAGCCGATCAGCTCGTTGACTACGGCCAATGGGGCCGCGTCGAGCTGACTACCCTGACCAAAGAATTTTTCATGCCGCGTTTTCTGGAGCGGGACGAAGCCATCCGCCGCGAACCGCGCCCGCCGTATGCCTGGGACGGCGTCGGAGAAGTGCGCCCGTTCGGCGCGATGGAAAAGAACATCGTCGAAGGAGTCTATTGATTTACAGCCGGGATTGTCTATTTTGATTATGAGGACTATTGGTTCGCATCGCCTTTGCGCTTTTTCTTCGGTTTAACCATGAGGCCAGTCTGCCAGAATGGTCCAAAACGGAAGCCCTTTAAAAATATCTGCCTTCAAAGCAGCCCACTGTCGAAATCCGGGGTTGTTTTTCAGCGCGCTTCCGGCAAGTTGTTTTGTTGTGGACAGATTAAACAATATTGTAAACTACGAAATACGCCCAATACGCGGACCCCGAACTGCTTTCGGGGGAACAGACCTGGATTTTTCGCGTGTTTCGCGTGTTTCGTGGTTCAAAAATTTCTTGGGCGAGGATTTGGGATGAACGTCAAGCCGATTTTATACGGAGGCGGCGCGGCCCTTTTGCTCTTCGCCCTGGCCGGGCCGGCCCTGGCGGAGAACGCCCGCCTGCCTTATCACCAACTTTATAACGCGCAGAAAGCCCGGGCGGACTTGAACCGCGCCCACACCAATCTTCTGGTCGTGCTGACCCTGCAATCCACCCTGCCCGGGGTCAAAACCAGCGATCTGGCCGTGTATATCGAGGCCAGGGCTGGAAAGATTCCGATTGAGATTGGGGCGGCGGGAGACTTCACCCTCCCCATGCGCGACGATTTATTGGCGGAAGACCCGTGGATCATCATCAACCAGCCCAAAGGCACGATGAAACTCAATGGGCAGGTTGGCGTGATCCCGGGCCGCATCACCCATTCCGTTCACTACGCGCACGTGATGCGGCCGGTGCGGGACAGCCAGGAGGTTCAGGAGCAAATGCGGCCCTTCTTTCCCGGATCGCCCAGGTTGACCGTGACCGGTTTGAAGTTAACGTTTCCCGCGGCTGAAAAAAGGGCGGTGGTCGTCATCCACGCCAGGGGCGGCGATAGAAAACTGGAGGCGGACGAGCAGGGGGAAATCATCCTCCCCCTGGCCTCGGACCTGCTGGAAGAGGACCCGGATATTTCGTTGTCAGACATACCGGGGACAGTGGAGATCGTTTCGCACAAAAGCGTCGAATGATGCGTTTGCCGGGCAAACGCATCTAAAATTGACATGCCAAATCTTTGCGCCCTTGAGTCTTTGCGCCTTTGCGTTAAATGTCTTTCGTTTTTCAACGCAAAGGCACAACGGCCACAACCAAATCGAAGACGGAGGATGAAGCAGGGAAAAGGTCGGAGCTGTCAGGGGAATGATTGTCAGGGGAATAATCTGCAAACTCTTCTTCCCATTCCCCTGTGCGTTTGCCTTATGGGCGGGTGCGCTTGAGCAGTTGGACACCTGAAATTTTGCCCATCCAGGCCGGCCCGCGCACGGATATGACGTTGCATGGTGTTGCCAGCCCGTTTGCGCAAATTCTTTGGTGTCGTGGTTGTGCCTGTTCTGGCCGCTTTGGATTGCGCTTTCATAAATGAAAATCGTAGCAATAAGAGCATGACATCCACCGTCCCGGCGTCAAGCGTGCCGATTTGATTTTACAAGGAATCCGACATGGCCTCACAATGCAGTTGAAATCGGACAAGAGCGAATTTTAAAAAGCTTGGTGGATTCCACTGGCAGAACCCGGAGGATGACAATATGGAAAAAAGAGAATGCAACATTATTACCGCCCTGGCCGTCGTCATCGTGATTCTTTTGGGTGTTTTAATCTGCGGCGCCGCCTATTTCGCCCTGTATCGGCCTTTAAAAGATCAACAGGCGCAGTTGACTGCAATACAGGCCAAGTTGGGCGAAGTTGGCACCGTTCATGCGCAGTTGACGGAAATGCAGGCCGCGTTGCGCGAGAGTGGAACCGGGTTGACAGATATAAAGACTGCGTTGCGCGAGAGCGGAACCGAGCTGACAGAATTAAAGACTGCATTGCGCGAGAATGGAACCGAGTTGACGGATATAAAGGCTGAGTTGGGCAAGATCAGGGCCGTTGCTGGATTTCGCCCCGGACCCATGCGTGGCACTTGGACGTCGAGCGAGGCCGCCGCGGCCGATTCTGTTGAAGGGCAACTGCGGTCCCAGGGAAAGCACTGGGTCCGGACGACGGGCGAGATTACTGTGGGCGCATACGTGCAAGACATATTGGAAGGCAGGCTGGGTCAACCGCGGGGAAGAGGCGCCATTGGAAAGGTCGTATCCATAGCCCCGGGGGAAGGAAACGAGACCGCAGCCCAGGTGGACTTTGGCCGCGGTTATATTGCGGGCATCATCCTGCCTGAACTTTCCCTCATCAAGTTTGTTCCTTACGATCAATGAGCTTGGGCATTAGTCATTCTTTTTATCGTGAGCTTGGCGCGTCTTCTGGCATACTGCCGGGAACTTTATGTCGTCTGATCAGTTGGAACATGGCGGTGAATCGTCCGCGCAACCGGGCCGGTTCGGCCGGTTTTACCTGCAGGAGTTGATCAGCCAGGGCGGCGTCAACGACATCTGGGTCGCCACCGATCAGCAACGCCGCACCTTCGCCCTGCGGCGCATGAGGAACAAGTCCATTTTTAATTTCGCGGAGCGGCGGCGCTTTTTGAACGGGTGCGAAATCCTTTCCAAAATCCACCACAACGAGAATGTGATCAATTACATCGAGCATGGGAAAATCGAGGGCGCCCCGTATTTGCTGATGGACTATGTGGAAAGCTCGAATTTGAAATTATTATTGTCGCGCGGGGACGAGGTGCTGGCCGAAAACGTGGCGCAAATCATCATTGACATGGCGCTGGGCCTGGAGCAGGTGCATGACAGCGGATTCATCCATCTGGATTTCAAGCCGGAGAATATTCTGGTCACGCGCAACGCAGGGGTCCGGCTGATTGATTTCGACCTGGCCCGGCTCAAACCGGTCGAGCCAAAAAAAATGCCGGGCAAGAATCCCGGCACTCCCGCTTACATGGCGCCGGAACATCTGCAGGGCCAGGCCATTGATCAGCGCGCCGATATTTTTGCCTTCGGCGTCACCGCCTATGAAGTGCTGACCACGCAGAAACCCTTCCCCGGCGACACCCCCGCGGAGATTCTGCGCAAACAATTGAATGACGAATGCGTCGCGCCGCGCGAGCTGAACCCGGACATTCCCGCCGCCATGGAAAAGATAATCCTCAAATGCCTCAAGCGCGACATGGAGCAACGGTATCCGTTCATGAGCGTTGTGGTGCGGGATTTGCAGGCCGCCCTCTATGTTTGAGAACCGGGCGGGGGCCTGGCGGAAAAAATTATCGAAAATTTATTGTTGCATTCCGGGGGAGGGTGGTTCAAATAGAGGCATGGCTACCAAATCTAAAGCATCTAAAACAAAAAGGAAACCCAGCGCCGCTTTTATGAAGCCGGTTCAACCGGACGAAAAGCTGGCCAGGGTTGTTGGCGACAGTCCGCTCCCGCGCACGGAATTGACCAAAAAACTTTGGGCTTATATTCGCAAGAACGGGCTGCAGGACAAAAAGCAGAGGACACTCATCAACGGCGACGAGGCCCTGCAAGCGGTCTTCAATGGCAAAAAGCAAGTCAGCATGTTCGAGATGACCAAGCTGGTCTCCGGACATGTGAAGTAGGAGAGCCGTTCCTTCTGCTTCCGCCCCGGCGGGCGTGTGGGCTTCGCCGCATTTGCGGCCCCGCGAAACACAGGTCGTTCGCGCGGGTGTTGCTTTGCCCAGGCCAAATGAGTGCAACGCCGGTTTCGCCGCTTATGAAAAGCGATCGGGGTCCAGCCGTTGAGCTCGACTGGACCCCGCCCCAACCGCACACACGGCTGGGAGAGACACGCAAGTAATGAGAGAGGCAAGAACCGTGCCGACCCCGGTCGCAATAGACTGCGAGGCAGCGGAAGGGGGGATGTGTCTTGTTTTGCCGCGTTGGCGTCTCAATTTTGGGCACGGGGCATTTTTTCATTTTCTTATCATGCAGCCGTGCTCTATACTGAGGGACATGGCAGGAGGAGAGGTGGCAGAGTGGCCGAATGCGGCGGTTTGCTAAACCGTTGTACGGGTTAAACTGTACCGGGGGTTCGAATCCCCCCCTCTCCGCCAATACGCGTGAAGCTCTCGATCAAAAGTGATTATGCCGCCCGGGCCGTTCTCTGGCTTTCCCAACATTATGCGGAAGGCGTGGCGCGGACTGTTGATGACATGGCATCGGAACAAGGCATCCCGCCCAATTACCTGGTGCAGATTCTGATCGAGTTGAAGTCGGCCCAGATCGTCAAAAGCCAGCGCGGCAAGGATGGCGGCTATCTGCTGGCCCGTCCGCCGGCCAAAATAACCTTTGGCGACGTCTTGCGCTGCATCCACGGAGAAATCTTCGACTCGCCCGCCTTGAGCAATCCGCCCCCCCCGCCGGAGTTGCGCCAGGCCTGGCAGCAACTGCGCCGCGCTGTCAACCAAACCGCCGACTCGATCACTTTTCAGCAAATGCTCGAGGCCAGTCTCGACAAGGGGAAAATGTACTATATTTGAATCCCCTCGACAATCAACCGGACCGTGCGTTCGGTGGCGCCGAGGTTTTGCTGAACCACCTGCCGCGCCCGCGCCCCCAATTCGGAGCGCCGCCGCTCATCGGCCAGCAATTCCGCCAGGGCCGCTTCCAGTCCGGCCGCGTTTTGCACTTGCACGGCCGCCTGGCCGCCCACGAAGGCCCGGGCGGCGGAAGCGAAATTCTGCATGTTGGGGCCGAAGATGACCGCTTTGCCCAAAGCGGCCGGTTCAATGGGATTCTGGCCGCCGCGCGCGGTTAAGCTTTTGCCGACAAAGACCACGGTCGCCTGCTCATAAAAAAATTTCAGTTCGCCGGTGCTGTTGACCAGCAGGCATTCGAGCCGGCCGGGCGCGATGGGTTCGCCGGCGGGGATGTCGCTCCGGCAGATGAATTTGACTCCGCGCGTTTCCAGTTCGCGGGCCACTTCCCTGGTGCGCTCGAAATGACGCGGCGCCAGGACGAGGAACAGGCCCGGAAAACGGCGGCGCAAACGAAGAAACAGTTCGGCCAATATGGCTTCCTCCCCGGCGTGGGTGCTGCCCGCCACAAGCAGCATCGCTTTTTCGCCGACACCGATCTGGCGCAGCAATGCAGGAACATCCAGCCCGGCGCGCGGGCCGGGTTGGGCGGCGTCAAATTTCAGATTCCCCGTCACCCGCACGGCTTCCGGACGGAAGCCCAGTTCGGTGATGCGCCGGACATCGTCGGGTTGCTGGCAGCCGACGCCGCAAAATTTGGCGAAGATGGGCCGGATGAAAAAGCCGAACAAGCGGTAATTCCGGAAGGAAGTGTTTGAAAAGCGGGCATTGACCAGGAACAACGGGCATCGGGCGGCAATGGCCTGGCAAAGAAAGTTTGGCCATAGTTCGGCCTCGACCAGGATAATGGCGCGCGGTTGAATGGCCTTCATGGCGCGCCGGACCGCGCCGGCAAAGTCGGCCGGGTAATAAATGCGCTGAATATGCGGCGGCAGCAGGCGTTGCAACTCCGCCATGCCCGTCGAGGTGGTGGTGGAGACAAGAATCTGAAAGGCGGAGAGATGCGGTTCCAGGGCGCGGATCAATTGCCAGCAAACCCCCACTTCGCCAACGCTGACCGCATGCAGCCAGAGGACCGGACGTTTGGCCAGGGCGGCTTTCAGTTCCGGACTGTAGCGGGCAAAACGCTGGCCGAATCCGGCCCGCCAGTTTCCGCGCCGCCACATTTTCAAAAAATAGTACGGCGCGCTCAGCCAAAAAAACATGACGAATAAAATGTTGTAACCGAATCGCATTGGTTAGCGAACAAAGATCATCCAGACAATGAATAGCAGCGGCAACAGGATCGGCACAGCCCATTTAAAGACATAACCGGGAAAAGTGGGCAAACGGACTCCCTGCCGCTCGGCGATGGCTTTGATCATCAGGTTCGGGCCATTGCCAACGTAAGTGACCGCCCCGAAGAAAACCGTCGCCAGGCTGAGCGCGGCCAGATGGGCGGCGCCATTTAGTGGCAGGAACGCCAGGCTCGCGGGTTCACCGGCCGCCGGGCCGGCGAACACCCCCGAGAGCGCGCTGGCAAAGGCCAGATAGGCCGGGGCGCTGTCCAGCACGCTCGAAAGGCCCCCCGAACTCCAATAAACGAGAGAAGGGGACGGATTCGGCCCCAGGATGCTTCGCGCATTGACTTGCAGCCAATCCAAGGCCGGCATCATGGTGGCAAAAATCCCAAAAAATAAAACGGCCACTTCCAGAATCGGTTCGAAGTGGAATTGATTCGAGTCGTGGATTTTTTTTCCAGTCGTCAAAAACGAACCCGCCGCCGCCGCCAACATCAAGCCTTCCCGCAGAAACCAGGGGCGCGAGATAAAGACCGACGCCACAATGACCGCCAGGAAAACGACGTTCCACCAGCCGACGAGGATTGATTCGTAGTTGGCCACGGATGGCGCGCGTGCATAATGTCGGCGGTCGATGACATAGAATGTGCCGAGCAATAATCCCATGCTCAACAGCCAGGCCGGCCAGCAGTGCCGCAAGACCCACCAGAATGGAACGCCTTTGAGATATCCCAAAAGCAACGGGGGATCGCCGATGGGCGTCAGCCCGCCGCCGATGTTGGCCACAATGAAAATGAAAAAGACCACATGATGGGCCGCGGGGCGGGCTTCATTGAGGCGCAGCCACGGACGAATCAAAAGCATGGAAGCACCCGTCGTGCCGAGCACGTTCGCAGCCAGGCCGCCCAAGGCCAGAAAGCACATGTTTCGCCACGGCCCCACTTCGCCCTGAACCGTGATGTGAATGCCTCCCGAAACGACATAGAGCGATCCGATCAGGATAATGAAACTGAAGTAATCATGGGCGGTGCGGAGGACGGTTTGGGAGGCGTCCGCCGGCAAAACAAAAAGGTAATAGCCGATGGTTGCGGCGGCAAAGAGCAGGGCCAGTTTTCCATAGTGCCTCGTCCAGCATCGGGAAAAATAATGAGGCGCCAGCGCGATGAGACTGAGCCACAACGCAAACGGCAGGATCATCCATGGATTTGGGTGGTAAGCCACGAGGCAAAACTCTCAAAATTCCCTGAAAATTCAAACTTTATTGACTTTCAGCCTTTGGGGATTAACAAAGCGCCCATGAGATCTCTTGCCGCCGTCATCATCATTCTCATCCTGGCCGCGTATTCCTGCCGCGCCGACAACGACGCAGGCGGCCCGCGCCAGCGCCTTTCCATGGATTTAAACTGGTCGTTCACCCGGGGAGATCCGGACGGCGCGCAGAGTCCGGCATTTGACGACAAGAGCTGGCGTGTGCTCGATGTTCCCCATGATTGGTCCATTGAGGGGCCGTTTGACCAGACGAACTCCACCGGAGGTTTGGGCGGGTCCCTGCCAGCCGGCATCGGGTGGTACCGGAAGCATTTTGCCACACCGGCAAATTTCAAGGACAAACGGGTGTCAGTGGAATTCGAAGGCGTTTTTATGAACGCGGACGTTTATCTGAACGGCCATCAGGCCGGCCATCACGCCTATGGCTATACGAGTTTCACCTGTGATTTGACGCCGTTTCTGGCGGCGGCGGGAGAAGACAACGTCCTTGCCGTGCGCGTGGCCAACGACACGCAACCGAACAGCCGATGGTACACCGGATCGGGCATCTATCGCCATGTCTGGGCGGACGTAACCGGGCCGGTCCACATTGCCACCTGGGGCACCACCATCACGACGCCCAAAGTCTCGGCCGAGACCGCCGGCGTCATCATCAAGACCCGTGTGCAAAACGACACCGACGCCGCGGCCAGTGTTGGGGTTCACCAGGAAATAACGGATGCCGCCGGCAAGGCCGTTGGCAGTATTGAAGGTTCCGTGGAGGTCCCGGCGAAAGGCGAGCGAGAACTGGTGCAAACGGTTTGCGTCAACCAACCGCAACTGTGGACCCTGGAGAACCCCGTCCTCTATACGGCGCGGACGAGCCTGACCCGCACCCAAGGTGGCGCCGGGGCGCGATGGCTGGGCGGGGCAGAGAGATTGAGGATGAGCCTGACCCGCACCCAGGGTGGCGCCGCGGCGGAAACCATTGACTGCCACGACACTCCCATGGGCATCCGTCGAATTGACTACGATGTTGACCGGGGTTTCCTCCTCAACGGACAGCACGTCAAGATGCTCGGCATGTGTGTGCATCACGACGGGGGCGCAGTGGGAGCGGCGGCGCCGGTGGAGGTGTGGGAACGGCGGCTGAAGCTGCTCAAGGCCATGGGATGCAACGCCATTCGATGCAGCCATAACCCTCCCGCTCCTGAATTCCTCGACCTTTGCAACCGTCTTGGCGTCCTGGTGATGGACGAAGCCTTCGACGAATGGACCGTGACCAAGGGCCAACTGCACGGCTCCTATTCGACGCTTTTCAACGAGTGGTCGCAGAAGGACCTTGTCTCCATGCTCCAGCGCGACCGCAACCATCCCAGCATCGTCATGTGGAGCATCGGCAACGAAATCCCCCAGCAGTCCACCCAACCCGGCGTGGATATTGCCAAAACCCTTGCCGCCATCTGCCACGCCGTGGATCCCAGCCGTCCGGTGACCTCGGCCTGCAACAACGTTCACGCGCCCCACCCCACCCGGCCTGACTTCCTCTCGGCCCTTGATATTGCCGGCTACAACTACGTGGACCGTTGGGGCAAGTATCGCGAAATATATTTCTCGGACGACCACGACAAATACCCGCAACGCAAATTCGTCGGCACGGAAGATGTCTGCCTCGGTGGCGTGCGGGGCAATTACTTCGGGAACAACACCCCAACCTTCGGCTACGCCTCCTCCATGATCCGCGCCGAACAGCTCTGGAAATTCAACGCCGTTCACGATTATGTCATTGGCTACTTCATGTGGACCGGCGTTGACTATCTTGGCGAATCCCGCTGGCCGGGCAAAAGCTCCAGCAGCGGAGTTCTGGATACTTGCGGCTTCCCCAAAGACGGATACTACTTCTACCAAAGCCAGTGGACCAGCCAACCCATGGTTCATGTGTTTCCGGACTGGAATTATCCCGGTGAAAGGGGCGACATCATCCCTGTCGTCGTTTACTCCAATTGCAGACAAGTTGAACTGCAGGTCAACGGCAAGAGTTACGGCGCCAAATCCCTGGTCTTCCCGCGTCCGGGCGCCACCCGAAGTTGGAGCGATCGCACCCCGGCCGGCACCACGGCGGATTTGCATCTCACTTGGGACGTGCCTTTTGAACCCGGCGCCATCCGCGTCATCGGCCGGCGGGACGGGGAGATCGTTGCCCGGGAAGAAATCAATACCGCCGGCGCACCCGCCAGCATTGCTCTCAAACTCGACAAAACGGCATTGAACAGTGCGGCTCGGGGCGTGGCCCAAGTCGAAGTCCGCATCCTGGATGCCAATGGAAACCTTGTCCCCAAGGCCCGCAACGTGGTTGCTCTCGACATCCAAGGCCCGGCAAAAATCATCGGCTACGACAACGGCAACCCCGCTTCACACGACTCCTATCAGGTCCGCACACGCCCCGTGTTCAACGGCATGGCCCTGGTCACGTTGCAAGCCGGGAAAATTCCGGGACATGTCACGGTCACGGCGAAAGCAGACGGCATGAAAGACGCCTCGGTGGAATTGAATGTGCAACCTGGAGCACCTGTTCCAACCCTGCCTTGAGCCGGGTCATGCGGCGGCAGGCGGCAGGGCGGCGGTCAATGCCGCCGCCATGCCGCAGTGCTCTTCCCCACCCTTCGATAAGCCATGTGTCATGCGACTGCCTTTTCCAGCAAGCCCTCGGTTCGCTGGCGAATCTGCCGCTGGCGGGCTTCCTGCCGTTGCGCGGCATAAACCTTTTCCTCCAGCAACACCGGGAAAAAAAGCAGCGGGAACGGCGTAATCCACGCCAAGCCGGCCGCTTCATTGGCCGCGCGCCGCAACGGAGCGCCCTGGGCCGGGTCCGGCGATGCGTTGAGCAACGGCCCGAGCAAACGCTCCTTCAATTGCTCCAGTTCGGTTTCGAGCGCTCCCCGAAAAGGCACGGGCGCAATGGCGCCCACCTCGAATTGAGTTTCGGCTTCAAAGCGGGTTATAATCTGTCCATACTTCTGTCTCATATTCCCTTTCAAAATTGTCTGCCAGTCGAAATCGTTGGCCAGAAAACAAAAAACCCACGATTGACTGGCAATCGTGGGTTTTAAATTTGTTTTCTGGCCTTAGAAAATTGCCTCCACGTTGCCGGCGAGCCGGGATGCGCGCCACATTGCAATGGCTCCGCAGGAGCCATGGGCGCGCACGTTAGTCTGAACTTTCAGTGTCTTATTCATCTTTAACTCTCTCCAATAAATCAGATTCCCGATCCTTTGTCAAGCCCGGCTTTGATTCCGCTTGTTCCCACGGGACTCCATGCTAATTTCTTGGTGTGAGCAAAGGTGCGACAAGCGGCGGCAAGCCGCTAAAAATGGTGACCTGCGGACGCTGCAAAGCCAGGACGTTCATCTCGGGCGATTTGGCCCCGTTTGCCGTGGAAGCGTGCAAAAAATGCGGCCATCCGGTCATGCTGCCGGTCATGTTGCGCAACTTCGAGCTTCGCAGCATTATCGCGTCCGGCGGCATGGGCACGGTCTATACGGCCCACGACGTCAAGCTGGAGCGGGAAGTGGCGCTGAAAATGATGAAGCGCGAAATGGCGGCCGACCCGGAAATCATGCAGGCCTTCTATCGCGAGGCCCGCGCTGGCGCGTCGCTCAATCATACCAACATCATTCACGTCTATAGTTTTGACGAATTCGAGGGCCAGCCCTATCTGGTCATGGAACTGGCCGATCAAGGCAGTTTGGACCATCGCATCGAAACCGAGGGGCAAGTGCCTGAATTGGACGTTTTGGATGTCGGGATCAAAATGGCTTCGGCTTTGGCCGCCGCCCTCAAACATAACCTGCTGCACCGCGACATCAAACCCGGCAACATTCTATACAACATGGAGGGCGAACCGAAGCTGATCGATTTCGGCCTGGTGCGCGCCGCCGAGGCCGGCCACACCTGGGAGGAGCATGTCTGGGGCACGGTCTATTACGTCGCGCCCGAAAAGATTGAGCGCAAAGGCGAAGATTTTCATTCCGACATGTACAGCCTGGGCGGAACACTCTATCACGCGCTGACCGGGCACGTCCCGTTCGAAGCGCCGACAGTGGAGGAAGTCGTGGCCGCCCACGTTCACACGCCCTTGACTCCGCCCGATCAGGTTTTGCTGGGCATTACCCAATTGACCAGCGACGCCCTGGTCCGCGCCATGGCCAAGCAGCCCGGCAACCGTTTCAAAGATTACGAGGAACTGCAAATGGCGCTGGAAGCGGCCCGCAGCGAGTTGCTTGTGCAACAAGTCCGCGAGGCCGGCCAGGACTCGCCCAACAAAAGCTGGTGGCGGATAAAGAAGTAGAATCTTCCACCACTATTTAGATTCTGTCCCCGCTGGCAGGGCATAGAGGGCAGCTTAGGGAATGGCTGGCTTTAAAACGCATGGAATTTGCGCAAGGTGGGTAAATCGTATCGTTATGTTGGGGTGCTATGATTTCCCAGACTTGGATTTGGCCGTCAGCGGAACAGCCTTGAGCCTCACAAGATGAAGTTCTGCGCGATCCAGCAGTTCCCATTGCACTTCATCGCCCGGCTCCAACCCAATGGCGGTAGCCAAGGCCAGAGGGAAGCTCACATACAGCCGGGGTTTTTGTCCGCGCGAGCGCATGGCCTGGACACGCAAAGGATAAGTGACTTCCATTTTTTTTGAGTCAAGCAACGATTTTTCTGGCATTTTTGCAGGTTAGATTATAATCTGGCGTCATGTCAAGCCTGATTATTCCGTTTCCCACCGAACTACGACCGAGCCTGCCCACCATCGTGGGCAATGTCGATTACCTGACACTGCGCCGACGCCTCGAACAAATCGAGAGTCTTTTGCGAGCCAGCGGTCTGGAGGCCGATTTTGTGGAGCAATCCCTCCAAGGCTGGCTGGCTCCCGCCGACCGTCGTCCGACCGCCCGGCAGCAGCAACAATTTCAACTGCGCCACCGGCAGGCGCTGCGTTGCACGATCCTCCGCACCCTGCTGCAAGAGGATTACCGGGGCTTCAGCTGCGCCTTGGCGGGCAATCCCCTCTATCAGTGGTTTTGTCTGGTGGACGCGCTCGACCAGGTGCGCGTGCCTTCCAAGAGCGAGTTGCAGCGTTTCGCCCACTGGCTGGACGCGGCCCAGATGCGCCAGTTGATCGAGGGTCTTTTGCGGGCGGGGATGGATCCAGCCGGGCCGCTGGATTTAACCCAGCCGGTGGACTTGGCGGAGTATTTTCTGGATACGACGGCGCTGAAAGCCAACATTCATTTTCCGGTGGATTGGGTCTTGTTGCGCGATGGCACGCGCACGCTGATGAAGGCGGTCAGCCTCATTCGCCGGGAGGGTTTGAAAGCCCGGATGGAACCGCCGCCGGAGTTCCTGCGGCGGATCAACCGGCTGTGTATCCAGATGACCCACAGCCGCCGCCAGCCCGAAAGCCGGAAGGAACGCAAACGGGTTTTGCGCGGGATGAAAAAGCTGGTCAAGGTGGTGGGCCGCCATGCTCGGAGGCATCGGGACCTGCTGGACCAGGAATGGGGAAGAACCGGTTGGACCCGGCGGCAAGCCGAACAGGTTCTGGGGCGGATTGACCAGGTGCTGGAGCTGTTGCCGCGCGCGCAGAAGCAGGCGCACGAACGGATTATCGGCGAGCGGAAGGTGGACAACGCGGAGAAGATTTTAAGTCTTTATGAGCCGGACATCCAGGTGCTGGTGCGGGGCAAGGCCGGAGCGGAGGTGGAGTTTGGGAACAAACTGCTGCTGGGGGAAAACCGGCAAGGGATCATTTTGGATTACCAGCTTTGGCAGGAGACAGCGCCGGCGGACTCCTCTTTATTGGTGGAAAGTCTGGAGCGCGTGGTCGTGGGCCTGAAAAGGAAAATGGGGGCTGTGGGAGGCGACCGGGGATTTGCCAGCAAGGCCAACACTGGCGGATTGGCCTGGGCGGGGGTCTTTAACGGCCTCTGTCCGAGGAATCCTGCCGAACTGAAGAAGCGGATGAAAGAGCCGCGCTTTGTGCGGATGCAGCAGCGCCGGTCGCAAACGGAAGGGCGGATCAGCATTTTGCAGCGGGGCTTTTTGGGGCGGCCCATGCGAGCCAAGGGATTTGTCCATCGCGAGTTGGCGGTGGCCTGGGGAGTATTGACGCACAACTTGTGGATGCTGGCGCGGCTGAAGAAAGAAAAGAAAGAACCCTTGCGCCAAGCGGCGTAGCGGGCCGCAGAGTCCTCCCCAGACGTAAAAGACAGAGGCGGTGTCGTCAAAATTTGCTCCTTAAGGAATTATTCGGCGTCCCACTGTGAATACCTCGCGAACGGCGCTCCAATCAGGACTCTTGCGCAGCGTGGAATTACAAAAGAGCTACTTTTGGGACGGAATCTATTTATTGGCGTCGGCGGGAGGGGCGGCGGCTTTCAGTTTTGGCTCGCCGATGTTCACGGTGCTGACCACCCAATTCCCGGAATCGTCCTGACGTTCAAAAGCTCTTACCTTTTGGCCCACGACGGCATCCGCGAATATCCCCGGCTTGCCATCCTTCTTAATCTTGGTGTCGGATGTGATATGGATGGTTTGCGAGGCCCCGCTGGCCAGGGTGATGGTGATGGTTTTGGCATCTTTGTCCACACTGGCGATTGTGCCGGCATATCTTTTCGCTTTCGGTTTGGCGGCGGCGGCGGCGGGTTTGTTCGTGCTGGAAGGCGGGGAAGCGGTCTGCGCATTCGTTGAAAATGCGGCCATGGTCAGCGCCGCCAGAAGAACGAGGCAAATTTTTGCGAATGATTTCATATTTTTAATTGTTAGTCGGATATATAGATGTTCAGGGACATCTGGCGTGATACCAGACGGCTGGCCGCCCGCCAAGCACTTTTTTTGCCTTTTTTCCATGTCTTTTCATATCAGTTGGGAATTATTTCTTCAGGCGCAGGAGGGTCAGCAGGGGAAAGGATTGATCGACGTCATATTGCTGCAGAATACGCTGTGTCTCGTTTTGGGCATAGGCGGAGAGGTCATTCTTGAACAGAATGAGCAACTGTCGCCGGCTTTGCAGGAAATTATTAAAATAGAAATCCCTGTCCGAGACGGCCAACATCACTCCCGGATCCCAGATCACCGGCTCGTGCAACGGCGACTGCCTGCCGAAGGCCGCATACCCCCATTGCATGCGCGGACCAAACCAGACGGTGGACGACGGCTCCCGGCGCAACACCTCCGCCTCTTCCTTGAGGATTTCGTCAAAGATGTCGCCGCAATGCAACCCCTTGAAAAATCCATCGGTCAACGTATGCTTCGAATCGTTATATTCAAAAAACTGCATCGGGCCGGTGGTCCTGACCCGGTCGCGGACGAATCCCAGCGCCAGCCCGGCGGCGCCAAAGACCACACAAAGGAGGGTGAGGTAGCGGTTCCACCAAACCGGCATCTGGAAAACCGGCCCTTCCCTGGGAATGACGGGGCGGCGCAGTTGAGCCACCAGCAGTATGGCGGCCAACAGCACGGAGGTCAAATCCACCAGTTTCTGTTCACCGTTGGTGAAGAAGCCGTAGAGACCGCCCAACAGTGCGGTCATGGGAATCCAAGGACCCAGCGAGCACAGGGTCTTGCGGCCCAGGCATAGCGCCATGACCACCGACAGGACGATGCTTGCCAGCCCCACCAGGTTCTGTTCATTGTGGGTGATGAAAACATAGAGTCCGCCCAGCAGCACAATGGCGGGAATCCAAGGACCCGGCGAGCGCAGGGTCTTGCGGCCCTGGCCAAGCACCAGGACCACCGGCAGCACGAGGCTCGCCGCCTCCGTCAAGGCCGCATCCTTGGACATCGGACTGATGAATTGCAGGAATTGTTTGAGGGACGCGCCACGCCGGGCAACGCTCAGATAGCCCGCGAGCATGCCGGTAAAACTCAAATGGTTCATTAACAGCAATACCAGGAAAAACGCGAACGCGCCCAGCGAGACCCCGACCACTTTCCAACGGTGCCGGGGTGAGATGAAGAGGATCACCGAAATCCCCGGGATAAGGATGCCCGCGACATTGGGTTTCATCGTGGCCATGAGCAGCAGGGCCGCAGCGTAGGACGCCACGGCGCTCCTCTCCCCGGGCCGGTGCAGCCAATACATGGCGGAGAGCGTGTACAGCACCGCCGCAACAGCCGTGATCGGATTATACCACCAGAAGGAAACCAGCATCACGGAGATGGCGTGCAGCGCCATGGCCCAAAGCAGCGTGGTCAGACCCCGGCCAAACAATTGTGCCAGCAAAAACAGGGACCATGCAAACGTCAGCATCGCAAACAGCGCGGTCAATTCCACATTCGACTGCCACTGGACGCCGAACCACTGGAAGGCGAATTTGGCGCCGAGGATGAACGCGACCGGCGTCGTGCAGGGAAAATCCACATAGGCCGTTTGCCCGTTGAACAAACGCCAGCCGACCTCCACCAATATGCTGTGATCGAATCCCCCGATTTGATGCATCCCGCAACGGAGGATGAAAAGTGCGATGAAGACCGCCAGCGCGGCGCCGAGGCCGTAAAACACCCCGGGTTTCATGGCCGCATTGGGCGGAGTTGGATCGAACCAACCCCATGCCACCCCGATGATCCCTGCCGCGCCGCCGAGCAATACCGCCCCGGTTATGAAGTCCACATAGGGTTTTTCACCGGGAGTGGCGCTGACTCCGTTCCAAAACAGGCTCAACCCGGCCAGAAAGAGCAACAGGCCAAAACACGTCCCCGCCGGTTTGAGCCAGTCATCGGACGGCGCCGTTTTCGACGCAGTGGACGGCTTCTGGGAATTGGGCAGCGACATTCAGGAGTTTTTCACAGGCCGGGCAAGGTAACGACTGCCGCGGGTTTATTCAAGCGCATTTTCGCCAGTGTTTTTGCCAGTGTTTTTTTCTTGCGCGGGCCGGTTATAGTCGCCGCGGCTGAAGTGTTTTTCCAGCCAGATGTAGGCGCAGATGAAGAAGTAGCGGCTGCCCATTTCCTTGATCTTGAGCTTGGCCGTGCCTGTGCGGCGGTTGCGCCAGGTGATGGGCGCCACGGTCCAGGAGTAACCCCGCACGATGGCCTTGAGCGGAATCTCCACCGTCAGGTTGAAGTGCGCGGCCAGCAACGGCCGGCAGCCATCCAGCGTGGTCTTCCGGTAGGCCTTGAATGCGTTGGTCGTGTCGTTGAGAGAGATTCCGAATAAAAGCCTGACGAATAGATTGGCCAGCCGGTTGATGGCCAATTTCAGCCACGGGTAATCAATGACTCCGCCGCCAGGCATAAACCGGCTTCCGAACACGCAATCCCAACCCTCGTTCAAGATCTTCCAGTAGCGGACCACGTCGCGGCAATCATCGGATTCATCCGCCATCATGATGACCACGGCATCGCCCTTTGCGGCGTTGATTCCGGCAATGACGGCACAACCGAAACCATGCTCTCCTTCATTTTGCAGGGGTGACAACTCTGGAATGTGTCCGCGAATTTCCAGCAGGATTTCCCAGGTGCGATCCCTGCTGCCGTCGTCCACCACCACGATTTCATGCGGCACCCGGTTCAGTTTCAGCTCCAGATGCAAATGCTCCACCGTGGCGGCAAGGCACCCTTCCTCATCGCGTGCCGGGATGACCACGCTCAACAGGCTGAGCGGTTTTCCCCGATGCGGCGGCGTTGGCGTGATATGCTTCATGAAAATCAGAGTTCCGCAAGGGCTGCGCCGCGCTCGCTTGTCCAGGCGGCAATGTCGCCAATGATGCGGCGGACGTCGCGTTTTGGACGCCAGCCGGTGCGCGCGAAGAGCCGGGAACAATCGCCGACGAACACGCGCAGATCGAAAGGGCGGTTCGCCGCCACGCAACCGATGGTGATTCTGTTGCCGGTGATTTCCTGGCAGAGCACGGTCAGTTCGCAAAGCGAGGCGGTTTTCGTTAATCCGCCCGCAACATTGCCCACCCAGCCTTCCCATTGGTCGAAATCCCTGGTTTGTTCAACGAGAAGGTCGCACAAATCGTCCACATGCAGAAAATCCCGGACTTGTTTGCCGGTGCCGCCGTAACCGATGTAGCTGAGCGGACGCCCGAAGTGATGGGCCAGAACCCAGAGCGATGCGACGCCCTGGTCCACTTTGCCAAATTGCCACGGTCCGGCAATGACGCCGCAGCGGTTGACGACAGCCCGCAGACCGTAGGCGGCCCGGTACTCCTCGATGAGTTGTTCGGCTGCGAGCTTGGTGAATCCATAGAGGGAGCGGGCGCCGGTCATTTCCACGTTTTCACTGACTCCCCGCGCCGTGATGCCAGGGGCGCCGTGATCCCCCCATGAAAAGCGCGTGGCTTCCTCGCGAAACGGATGCGCTTCCAGCCGGGCGACCGGGTAAACCCGGCTGGTGGAGAGAAACAAAAACCGGCTGTTCCAGACGCGCGCTTTCTCCAAACAATGGTAAGCGCCGACCAGGTTGGTTTGAAACAGATAGTCCGGCGCACCATCCTGACCCGCCAGCACGGACGGCTCGGCGGAGCATTCGATGAGAAAATCGAACGGCCCCGGGGGGAACTCGCCGGGCTGGCGCACGTCTCCACGATGGAATTGCGCGCCGGCTTGCGCCAGCCGCGGCACATTCAACTCGGAACCCCGCCGGTGGAGGTTGTCCATGCAAACCACCTCCGCCGCGGGAAACGCAGCCCGCGTGGCAAGCGCCAGATTCGACCCAATGAAACCCGCCCCGCCTGTAATTAGAATTCGCATTTCTTGAAACCAGAGATCAGAGGTCAGAGGTCAGACCTCTGACTTCTGATCTCCGCCTCGTAGATTTCCCGGAAAACATCGTCGAGCGTCTTGGTAATGTCCCAGCCCGAATAATGCGCCTTCATTTTCGAGAGGTCGCTGATGTAACAGATGTGGTCGCCGGCGCGGTTTTGCTCCATATATTCCCAATTCATTTTTCTGCCGCTGCACGCAGCCGCCCGATCAAAAGCCTCCAGAATGGAGACGCTGTTCGCGCGTCCGCCGCCGATGTTATAGACCTCGCCGCAACGCGGGTTCTCCACAAAGGCATGGATGAAACGCGCCACGTCCAGGGAATGGATGTTGTCGCGAACCTGTTTGCCTTTGTAACCAAACACTTTATAGAGGCGGCCCTGGACGTTGCATTTGATCAGATAGCTCAGGAAGCCGTGCAGTTCCACGCCGCTGTGGTTCGGGCCGGTCAGGCAACCGCCCCGGAGACAGCAGGTTTTCATGCCGAAATAGCGCCCGTATTCCTGGACCATCACGTCCCCCGCCACTTTCGAGGCTCCGAACAGACTGTGTTTGCTCTGATCTATTGGAAAATCCTCGGCGATGCCGTTGGCGCAGGCTCTGTCATCATAATCCCAACGGGTGGGAAGTTCTTTCAGACGGATGGTGTTGGGCCGGTCGCCATAGACCTTGTTGGTGCTCATGTGGGCAAACACGATTCCTGGCGCGTGCCGCCGGGCGGCTTCGAGCAGGTTCAAAGTGCCGACGGCATTGACGTCAAAATCGTCGAATGGCCGGGAGGCGGCGAGGTCGTGACTGGGTTGAGCCGCGGTGTGAACCAACAGGTCCGGTTTGAGCACTGCGAGGAGCGCGTCAACGCCGGGGCGGTCACGGATGTCCAGTTCATGATGGCGGAAATCAGGGTGGGCGGACTGCAAGCGGCGCTGGTTCCATCTCGTGTCCCCGGCCGGGCCGAAGAAATCCGCGCGCGCGTTGTTATCGATGCCATGCACCTCCCAGCCTGCCTTGCAGAAATAGTCCGCCACCTCTGATCCGATAAGGCCGGACGAACCGGTAACCAATAATTTGCTCAATGTGTGTTGCTCCAGTGATTGGATATTTGCGCCTCAATGCCAGCATAATACTCCGCCCCGGGCTGTTTGCGGCCTTTCCGCGCAAAAACCAATTTGTGCCCGCCAGGATCGTGTTTCAGGCAGGGCCGGGTTGTCATTTATTTGACAGGTCGATGCCTTTGGCGCCTTTGGCCGCGGGATCCTCGCCTGCTTGCGGATCGAGGCCGCGGTCATAAATCGCCTTTTTTAATTCATCCGAATGGGAATAGGGGCTGTCGATGTCATCGATATACACCGGCGCGTCCTTTTTCACCGCACGCAAAAGCACTTCGCCCCGCATCAATTCGCGACAGGAGATCTGGCCCTTGAGAAGCGGAATGGCCAGGTAAAGATCGTCGTCGGAAAGAGGCGTCCCGACAGGCAGGTTGCGTTTGGCGTAAATGCCGCGCACCAACGCATCCAGATATTTGATTTCGGCCACAGGCGGAATGCGCTTGGTTTCCGGTCCGCCCCCGGACATTTCCTTGGCTTTGCGAAAGGCCTTGAACCACGTGTCGATTTGGGCCGGGGTGCTGCAATAGGGCGAAATCTTGACTCCATCGTCTTCGATATCAATGTGGCGCTCAAAGGTGCGGGCGCCCTTGGCGTAGGCAATGTAGATGGAGGCATCCCAACTGTGATATTCATGGCTGGAAAACCCGACGGCAACATGCGGATAGCGGTTGCGCAGGAAATCGATCTGGTTCATTTCCAGATCGCTGTCCTCGGTGGGATAGAGGGAAACGCAATGATTGAGGGCGAGGGGAATGTTGCGGTTTTGAAAAAAGGTGACCAGATCGTCAATGTCCTTCAAGGAGGAACCGCCGGTGGAAGCGATGACCGGTTTGCGAGTCTTGGCGATCTTCTCGATCAGGAACCAATCGTTCAAGTCGGAACTGGCCAGCTTGATGATTTGCACGCCCAACGTCACGCACAGATCCACGGAACTTTCATCGAACGGAGTGGCGCAGGGCAACACGCCCGCTTTGCGAATGGTCGTAATCAGAGTGGTGTAATCGTCCGTGGACAACGCGGTCTGCAAGGTCTTTTTGATGTAACGGATGTCCGAACGCTGGCGATAATCCGCATGGATCAATGTGTTCACATCGCGCAATTGGATTTTGATGGCGGCGCGGACGTTGTTGAACCGGATGATCTTGCTGAACTTGTCCACAATCGCCAGACCTCGCTGCAGCTTGCCCAGATGGTTGTTGGCCATCTCCAGCACAAATAAATCCTCAAAAATGTCGGCTTTCATAAGCTATTAACGTGCTAACACCGCGGTTTTCAGCGGGTATTTTACGAATTGGGCGCGGCAAGTAAAGCCCCGAACTTGAAAACTTGCCGGGTCTTGTTCCCCGCAGTCATTCCAAAATGTCTCCCAACTCTCCGAAGCGTTGTATGGTCCCGAAAACTGACTTGAGCTGATCTGTGGAAAGTTTTCCGTATCCATAAGCCGCCCAGACAAACCGCAGGCCGCAGGCCGCGGCGGCAGCGGCATCCTCGCCCGTGTCGCCGACGCAGAGGGCGTCGTTGGCGCTGCAATCATGGATGTCCAGCAGGCGGCGGATCATGGCAGCCTTGCCGGCAAACGGCGGATGGATGGAATCGGCAGCCAGGACGCAGCGGAAGAATCGGGCGATCTGCAGGTGGTCAAGAATAGAGGTCGAGAAGCGCAGGGGTTTGTTGGTGGCAATACAGAGATCGATGCCCCGCTCGCGGCAACGGGCGAGGAGATCAGTCACGCTGTCGAACAACGCGGTTTTGAACAAGCCCTTGTTGCCATAGTGCTCACGGAAAGCCCGGACCAGGCTCTCAATTTGCGCCTCCGAAGCTTCTGGAAATGACGTTCCGGAACATTTGGGGCAGAGGCGGTCCGACCGAAATCCTGGCCGCATCATACGTCCGGCCCGGCAACACCGTCTCCGCCGCCACGCCATAGCTTTCCATGATGCCCGGTCTGGAATCGACCAGCGTGCCATCCAGATCCAGGAGCAAAGACTTTATGACCAGGCTCATTCCGTTGGCACAACTCATCAGTCAGGAACTGCCGATCAAGACCCCGACCAAAAACACCAGCGCGCCGCCCAGGCCCACTTGCAGCACGGCGGTGGTCAAGGGAGAGTCCATGAACTTGTGCCGTATCCAGGAAATAACCCCCAATTCCACGCACACGACAGCCAGGGCAATCGCGATGGCGGTGTGAACGTTGGGGATCAGAAAGGGCAGGGTGTGGCCCAGGCCTCCCGCTGCCGTCATACTGCCGCACACGGCGCCGCGCGCCCACGGATGACCGCGTCCGGTCAGAGTGCCGTCGTCGGACAAGGCCTCGGCAAAGCCCATGCTGATCCCGGCGCCCAGGCTCGCCGCCAATCCGACCAGCAACGTGGGCCAGCTTCGGTGCGTGGCAAAAGCAGCGGCGAAGAGCGGCGCCAGCGTGGAAACCGAACCGTCCATCAGCCCGGCCAGCCCCGGCTGGACTATTTGCAAGGCAAACCGCCGTTTTTCAAGCGCCGCTTCCTCCGGGCTTAAGCCGATCTGGCCAAGCTGTTGGGCGGTGCGGACGTGGGCTTGTTCTTCGACCGCCAAATCGGTGAGCAAATGGCGGATCCCCGGATCCGTGGCGCGGTGCGCGGCCGCCTCGTAGAACCGGCTTGTTTCCATTTCCATCAACTCCGCCTGTTTTCGCACCGTCTTCAAGCTGAGCGGACGTGTCAGCCAAATCGGGCGGCGCTGGATAAAACCCCGCACATCTTCGCGGCGGATGAGGGTGACATGATCGCCAAAACGGGCGTGGTACAGCTCGCGCAGGCGGCGGGCATGGCCCTCTTCATCTTGACGCAGTTGGCAGAAATTCTCCGCCTGGGTGGGATACTGCCCGCGCAATCCTTCGGCGAAGGCGTCGTAAATGCGGGCATCCTCCTCCTCCAGAGTAATAGCCAGGGCAAGAACCTCGCGTTCAGTCAGGCTTTCAAAGCTTTTCATGTCCGGAGTGTAAACCTTGAGCCATTTGGTTCAAGCCTGCCTGTTGAACGATTTGAAATCATTTGCTCCGCATTTACAGAAGAACCGCCATGGCGGCAACTTGGGAGGCAAAAAAACGGCCTCAGTTTCCGAAATGACCGGAACAGCCTGAGTCAGCTTCGGAAATATCCTTAGATCTTCTACCGGATTTTCAGAACACATGTCTGGCATAATGCCTGACTGTCGGCGGGCCGGGCGATATGATATAAGCGGGCCATGAGCAAACTCTGTTCCTGTTGTGAGAAGTGGTCTCCCTGTCTCCTGAGTCTGATGCGCGTCGTCATTGCCCTGTTGCTGCTGCAGCATGGCGGGCAAAAAGTGTTCGGGTATCCGGCGACCAGGCAGATCGTCCCTCTTTTCTCAGCGACCGGCATTGCGGGAATGGTGGAGTTGGCCGGCGGGCTGCTCGTCCTCCTGGGGCTTTTCACGCGGCCCGCGGCGTTCATTCTTTTCGCGAAGATGGCGGTCACATACTTCATGCTGTATGCCCGCTTGGCATGGTGGCCCATCCACAACCAGGGAGAACTGGCCCTCATTTATTGTTTTGTCTTCCTTTATTTGTCCGCAGCGGGCCCAGGCCCCTTCAGTTTGGATCATTTCCGAAAGTGTTCCGCGGCCCCGCCCCCGGCCCCGCCCCCTTCCGCGCCGCAACCAGGATAACTTCCTCGATGAATTCCGTCCCGGGGCCGGGCTGCCGGCTCTCAGGCCGGGCGGCGGCTTCCGCCGGGAAAAAGACCTCCTTTTTTTGGAGGGGATTGCATCTTTTCAGAGAATTGTTGTGTATCCAAGGCCTCCAGTCTGTTATTAAAACCAATTGCTATGGAGATGATCTTGAAGGAATTCCTTTTGCGCCGGGGGGTTTTGGCGTTGTTGCCGGTTTTGGTCTTTGGTCTGGCGCGGCAGGGTTTGGCGCAGAACACTTCAATTTCCGATTATAACAGCCTGACGAACGCGCTCAACGCCGGCTCCACCATCATCACCAACTTTCAGACCAATTCGTCGCCCGCTTCCCCCGTCCTCATCAGCCTGACGGCGGGGCAGACCATCCAGATTACGAACAATGTAACGATTGATGCCGGGACCAACTCCGTCCTCTTTCAGGGGGACCGAGGAGAGCGCCTTTTTTATGTCCATCCCAATGCGACGCTGACGCTCAACAATCTTGAATTGACCGGCGGCAGGAGCAGCAATGGCGGGGCCATTTATAACGCGGGAACGCTCATCATCAGCAATTGCCTGCTCACTGGCAATCGCGCGACCAACAGCAGCGGCGCGAATGGCGGCAGCGGACCGCTCAACCTCGACAGCAACGGCGGCAATGGCGGCAGCGGTGGCATGGCGGCGGGCGGGGCCATTTACAGCGCCGGCCCGGTGATTATTTCGTATTCGATACTGAGCAACAACATTGTTGAAGCTGGCAACGGAGGCAACGGCGGGAACGCCGGCGGCGCGATCGGCAACGGCGGGAGCGCCGGCTACGGCGGCAACGCTTATGGCGGGGCGCTCTACAGCACGGGGAGCAGCAATGTTTTTTACATGACCGAATTCGCCGGCAATGAATGCTTCGCCGGCAGTGGCGGGTCGGGAGGAACTTATGCCACCAACGGTCCCCTGTCACCGGGATCTGGCGGCGCGGCGGGACTCGGCGGATCGTGCGCGGGCGGCGCGGCTTTCATCACAGGCTCGCTCTATATGACCAATTGTCTTTTCTTCAACAATTATGCGGTGGGTGGCGCCACGGGGCCGGCAGAAGTGGACGCGAACGGCGGTGGCGTGGATGGCAGCCCCGGCGGTTCGGCGGCGGGCGGCGCCCTGTTCATTACCAACGGGGTTTCCGGCGCCTGGATCGGGAACAGCATATTCTATTTTAATGGGTGCTACGGCGGCAACGGCGGCAACGTCACGACGAACGGCGCCTCCGGGGGCGTTGGCGGTGTGGCCCGGGGCGGCGGAGTATGGAGCGGCGCGGCCCTGACGCGGATGAGCTTTTGCACCCTGGCCACCAATGTTGTGTACGGGGGGACCTACGGCACGAACGCCTACTCGGGAACCAACGTTGCAACAGGCGCTGCATCGGGTTATCTTATTTATCGGTCGGCGGGGGTTTTCAATCTCAGCGACAGCATTTTGTCCTACGACTACAGCGGCACCTATTACCCGAACGCGGTCGGGGTGACCGATGCCGGTTACAACGTCTGTTCCGACGCCAGCCTGACCAACAGCACTATAATCACGACGACGCGGACCAACTCCAATGCTCTTCTGTATTCCGAGCTTACCCCCGTTGCGACCACCATCGGGGGGATCTTTGGCTCGCCGATGTTGACGCTGGCCATTTTTGAAGGCAGCCGTGCTGCAGGCTTCGTGCCGGGCGTTCCCGGCCTCACCTTCCCAGCCACGGACGAGGGTCTCGCGGACCGCAGCACGCCGACCAGCGCGGGGGCCTTCGAAGTCAACCAAATTACCAACATCCTGACCAACGCAGTGCTGCCAACGATCACCAGCAACGGTCCCGCGACCAATCTGACCGGCGCCGGGGGCACTGTTTCGTTTACGGTGGATGCCACCAACGCCGTGCCTTTCGGCTACCAATGGCAACTCAATGGCGCCAATATTTCCGACAGCGCCAATTTCTCCGGCACGACGAGCAATATCCTGACGGTCAAGAAAGTCACCATTGCCGATGAAGGACAATATACCGTCCTCGTCAGCCCCACTCTTTTGGAAGGGGCCACCAACAGTTCGCCGATGGAATTGATCCTGACCAATCCGCCCGTCATCGAAAAGCAGCCCGTCAGCCAGCTCGGACGGCCTTCGGGATCGATCGTGACCTTTACTTTGAACGTCGGTCCCTACCCGCAAGGGTACTACTATCAATGGATGCTGGATGGAACCAACTTGCCCGGCAGCAGCGAGTATTTCGGCACCAACAGCAATGTCCTGACCATCGACCCGGCCACAGCAGCGGATGCCGGCACTTATTCGGTGATCGTCTCCAATGGCTTTGGCACCAATAACTATGGTTTCAAAAAGAGCGCCAATGTGCGTTTAACCATCGTGCCTGACACAGTGCGTCCCACCGTTGCAATTACGTCTCCTTTGGCCAATTCCCGGACCAATAATCCGAGCGCGTTAGTCATCGAGGGAACCGCCTCGGACAATGCGCAAGTGACCAATGTCATGTATTGGTTTACGAATTTCAATGCCGGCCTGAACCCCGCTGTCACAGCGAACGTTTACGGCTACGCCACTCTGACCACCAACGGCGGCACCAACCTCAATGGCCCCAACAAAATGCTCTGGTCCATCACCAACCCGCCGTGGCCGGGCACGAATATTCTGGCCGTGCAAAGCGTGGATTTTTCCGGAAATGTTTCAACCGTTGTCACCCGGCGCTTTTTTTACCAAGTCCCGGCCACCTTGACCCTGGGCAACGTGAACAACGGCGGCGCTGGCACGCTGACCGGCCACGCCTTCATCAAAGGCGACACGGCCCCGTCAAATGGCGCGTCATTGAACATCGGGGAAGGGTATTCCATCGTGGCCGCGCCGAATTCCACCTCCCTGCTGGGCAATTGGACAATGACAAACACGTCCGTGACCAACGCGGTCATCACCAACGGCAACAGGCTCAAATTCATCATGGAATCCAATACGGCCATCCAGGCCTCTTTTGTCAGCAATATTTTCCTGGGAGCGGGAGTTCACGGGACCTATAACGGTCTTTTTTATGTGGTGCCCGAATTTGTCACCAACGAACTTGTCACGAACCAAGTTGGCACAAACGCGGTTGTCTCGACGAACTCGATCTATACGAACGAAGTCGCGTTTGAATCCGCCGGGATGCTCGACAATCTGGCCCTCGGCAGGCAAGGCTCCTTCAGCGGCAAGCTGCTCCTGGCCGGGGGCAGCTACAGTCTGAGCGGGGCCTTCGACGCTTTCGGCCACGTCACCAATCACGTCGTGGCCCGTGCCACGGAACGGGGAGGCCCCCTGATTGTTGACATGGACGTGGACACAAATGGCGCCGGCATCATCACCGGCGCCGTCAGCAACGCAGCATGGCCGGCCAATGCTTATTTGTGGGCTGATCTGTTCACCGCCACGCATGGCACATCCAATTATACCCTGCTCATGTTCCCGGCCAACGAATCGCCGGCCAATGTGGTGAGTCCGACCGGCCTTGGCTATGCGTTGATTGCTGATCATGGGGGAACGGTCACCCTCAACGGCGGCCTGGCCGACGGCACGACCTTCAGTCAAACCGTCCCGGCATCGGCATTCAACGATGTCCCCGTCTATGTCAGCCTGTATGGCAAGACCGGCTTTCTGTTCGGCTGGCTCAATCTCACCAACCTGGACAGCACCAACGCGTTGGACGAATTGATGTGGATTAAAGGGATACCGGCGCAACCCACCCTTCTGTTCCCCGACGGATTTACCAACATGCTGCTGACCGCAGGCTCGACCTGGACCAATCCCGGCGCCATAACGCTGCCGACGAACAACACGCTGGCCATTTCCAACGCCAACCTGAACCTGGATTACACGGTTGCAATCGACGATCCCAATAAGCTGGTCAAGGTCAATGCGACAAACACCCCCACCAACTCGTTGACAGGAACAATTAATCTGAAAACGGGTCTTTTGCAGGTCACTTTTGGCAACGGCAATGGCAGAGCGACCACCAAGGGTTACGGGGCCATGCTGCAAAACACGGCCGATGCGGGCGGTTACTTTGTGACCAAGACGAACGCGGGATACATCAGTCTAAGCGGTTCAGGGTTGCTGAGCCTGCCGCCGCCGATGTTGCAACCGATAACCAGCACAAATCTTCCGCCTCTCCCGCCTTTTCCGTAGGGCGGAACAACGCCGCAGGGCGGCGGGCTTGCCCGCCGCAGCCGCCGCGGCGAAGGCGGATTAGCGTTTGCTGTCTGGCTTTTGCTTTTCGGCGGCGCCGGCGCGAAGTTCATCGCGCAGCCAAACCAAAAGAGCCGGGCCAAAGCAAATCGCCACGCC
The DNA here is from genome assembly GCA_963825315.1 of uncultured Verrucomicrobiae bacterium. Lineage (GTDB taxonomy): Bacteria > Verrucomicrobiota > Verrucomicrobiia > Limisphaerales > Palsa-1400 > DASRLE01. The sequence goes on from CAWGST010000001.1 coordinate 1,497,199, forward strand.
CAGCGGCACCACAATCACACCCCAAAGAGCCAAATTAGTGTCGGTCATAAAAGCGCATAAAATTGCCGGTCGGCGGACGGATGTAAAGGAATTTGCGGCCCGGCCCGATGGCCTGTTTTTGGCGGTTGACAGCACGGCTGGGGAATTGCATTGTAATGGCTCATCTTAAGACGGTGCTTCATGAGGATTCACCGTAAACTCGAGAGAGGAAGTGAGAATTCTTGACAGAAATTAGATTGAAAAAGGGCGAACCGGTTGACAAGGCCCTGCGGCGATTGAAGAAAAAGATCGATCGCGAAGGGACGTTGAAGGAAGTGCGCAACCACCGGCATTTTGAAAAACCCAGCGAACGAAAGCGCCGCAAAATGAAAGCAGCCCGCTTTTCCGCCATGTTGAGCGCCCGCTACGCCGACATGTGATGCCCTGTGCATTCTCACCGCCGAGTGTGGTCGAAGACTGCGCCCGGCATTTTTTTTCACCGCCATGTATTCATTCTCCACATGCTGGAACTCCCCCCGCCACAGCGACGGACGGGCCATGCTGCGCGAAATCCGCTCCCTCGGCTTCGAGTGGGCGGAATTGAGCCACGGCATCCGCGTCAGTCTCCTGCCGGGCATCATCGAGGCGGTTGACGGCGGGGAGATCAAGATTTCGTCGCTGCACAATTTTTGCCCGTTGCCGATGGGCGTGAATCGCGCCGCGCCGAATCTGTATCTCTTTTCGTCGCCGGACCCGCGCGAGCGGGAAAATGCTTATAAACATTCCGTCAAGACCATCGAAACGGCGGCCCGGCTCAAGGCCGCCGTGGTCGTCCTGCACTTGGGCTGCATCGACATGAAGGAATACACCGGCAAACTCCTGGAGATGGTGCAGCACGGACAGAAGGAGACTTCGAGATATTCCGCCTTGTGCGAAACGGTCATGGAGAAAAGGGAGAAGAAAAAAGAGCACTACGCCCAGTTCGCCAGTGAAATGCTGGAGCGGCTGGCCAGGCTGGCCGATGAGCGCGGCATCAAGTTGGGCATCGAGAACCGCCAGGCCCTGGAGGAACTTCCGCTGGATTCGGACATGGAATTGCTGCTGCGCGAGTTTGACCGTCCCGGCATTGGCTATTGGCATGATTGCGGCCACGCGCAGATCAAGGAAAACCTCGGATTCATTGACCATCGGACGCACTTGGAAACCATGTCGCCCCGCTTGCTGGGTTTTCATGTGCATGACGTGGCGTTTCCGGGACACGACCATCGCGCCCCGGGCAGCGGCACGATCAATTTTGCCGCCCTGAAACCCATGGTGAAGCCCGGACACATCAAGGTTTTTGAACTGAGCCCGAACCTTTCTTTGGACGAGGTGGTGAAAGGCGTGGCGCATATCCACCAGGTTTGGGGTGCGCCATGAAAAGGCTCAAGGCGTGGTGGAGCGTCGGGTGGCGGGTGGCGGTGTGCCTGCTGCTGTTGCTGTGGATTTTTCATTCCATATTTCTCAATGAAGGCCGGCTGTGGGCGCAGCGGGAAGGATTGCACTGGGAGCAAATGTCCCGGGGGCAACAATGGCATCTGGCCTGGAGCAAGGGGCCGCAGGACTTGTGGCGCACACTGTATCTGGTTCACCCTGGCGCTTTGGTGCTTTCCGTGGTTTTGGTGGGCCTGGCCTTGTGGTTGGGCGTCGTGCGCTGGCGGTTGGTGTTGGAAGCGCAAGGGCTTGAACTGTCCCTGGCGCGCGCGACGCGCATTTCCCTGGTGGCGCAGTTTTTCAACTCGTTCCTGCTGGGTTCAACGGGCGGGGATTTAATCAAGGCCTACTACGCGGCGCGGGAGACGCATCACCGGAAAACGGAGGCGGTGACGACCGTGTTCGTGGACCGGCTGGTGGGCTTGTGGGCCATGCTGCTCTTCGCCGGCATGATGATGCTGCCCAACTTGCAAATGGTCAGGCAACATGGTGAGTTCGCCGTGCCGGCCCTGTTCATCCTGGCCATGCTGGCGGCGTTGAGCATCGTCCTGAGCCTGGCCTTCTGGGGAGGAGTCTCGAAGCCATTCCCGCGGGCGCGCCATTACTTGCGCCGGCTGCCCAAGGGCGAACTGCTGGAGCGATCCCTGGATTCGTGCCGGCAGTTTGGAAAGGAGAAGAGGTTTCTAGTCAAGGCAGTCGTGCTCTCACTGGTCTTGAACATCATATGGGTGCTGCAAATTTGGGTGTTGGGCCTCGGACTGGACCTGAGCATTCCCTTCACGGCTTTGCTGGTGATTGTGCCGATTATTTTCTGCATATCCGCGTTGCCCATCACCCCAAACGGGCTGGGGGTGCGCGAGAATCTGTTTGTGCTCATGCTGGCGGTCATTGCGGTGCCCAGGACCGCCGCCCTGTCGCTATCCCTGCTGGCCTCGGCGGAGGGAATTCTCTGGAGCCTGATCGGTGGCGCGGTTTACATGGGCTTGCGCGAAAAGGAGCATTTGTCCGAAGTCACCGGCGGGACAGCGGTCGAAAACAATTAGCCTTCAGCGTTTTCGATACATAGGTCCAAAAAACCGGCAACACGGCAACAAGTGTTGATAGTCAACGGGTTAGCTGGCAACAAAATCGGCAACAGACCAGCAACAAGCCCGTTACATTAACGATAAAGCCGACTTGGACTGGTTGGACGTTTTAGTCACCATCGGTGTTTTAAGAATTTGACCACGGATTTCAGGATTTCCAGGTCCGAGATTAAGATTAGGATTAGGATTACGATTAAGAGCCCAAGAAACGGAAGATTGAAAGATGGGTATTGTGCCCCCCACCCCCCGCCACAGTGCTACAAACGTTGATTATCAATGACTTAGAGCGGTTTAAAAAATGACGTAGCCGTCACGACTATTCAAACGGCATCGTCTGAGAGAGGAATGGTAGGGCGGCGCTGCTGCGCCGCCGAGGCCGCGCAGCAGCGCGGCCCTACCTTGCAATGCGGCTACAGTTTTCATGAAACCGCTCTAGCCCGACTTGGCGGATTCGAGGGGGTCCAGACGCGTAAGTGCTTGAAAATCAACGACCGCATGTTTCAGGTCTTCACTACAGAACTACTCCCGCCCGGCGGCTTCGGGTTGGTGATTTTGGGCGCCGGCTGGGCCGGCAACTCCAGCTTGAGGCGCTGCAATAATAGTTGGACATCGGTTTCCGGTTGCGTGTACCGGCTCAGTATGACGGTGCGCTCATCGGTCGTCGGCAGATGCACGTCCAACATTTGAATGGTGGCGAACTTTTCCAGAACCGCCCGCGGGGTCAGGCCCGGAGCCAAGTCGCGCAGGCGCCGACGCAAGGTCACATGCAGGCAGTAGGCCAAAAAGGAGATGAAGATGTGGGCTTCGATCCGGCGCTCCAATTGATGGTAAAGGGGACGCAGGCTCAAATCATCCTTGAGATTTTTGAAGGCCGCTTCCACTTCGCTCAGTTGCATGTAAAACTGCCAGAGTTCTTCAGGCGTTCGCCCCGCGATCATGTTGGTGCGCAGCAGGTAACGGCCTTCGCGTTTGCGCGCCTGGCGCAGTTTGTCTTTGCGCAAAGCAAAGGTCAGTTGGCTGGACCGCGCCGCCACCGCCGTGTGGATCAAGCGCGTGGCGACCGGATAGTCGTGCAGCGCCGCCCCCAGTTTCTTGAGCAACTCGTCGCGCTTGAGTTTCATCCCTTGCAACTTCTTGAGCCGCTGCCACAGCCCTTTGAGTTGCCGACGACGCATGGCCCGTTCCTTGTTCACCCGGTCCTGGCTTTCCGCCAGGACGTAGAGTTCCTTTTCTTCCACCAGCAATTTCACCGACACTCCCTCCCGCGCCAGGTGCCAGGGCAACTGGGCCAGCTTTTGCTCGTATTGACTCAGTCGCCCCCGCGGCGTGCCCACCAGGTATTGCACCGGAGGCGTGGACGCGCGCATTTGCGCCAAATACTTCTCGGTGGGGATGCCCCGGTCCATCACCCAAATCCGCTCGGCTTGGCCGTACTGGTCCTGGATCTTTTTGAGAAAGTCCGCCAGCGTCGTCTTGTCGCTGGTGTTGCCGGAGAGAACCTCGTAGGCCAGGGGAAACCCTTCCGGCGTGACGATGAGCGCGATGACCACCTGCACGCAATCGGGGCGCTTGTCCCGGCTGTAGCCGTAACGGCGCTTGTCCCCTTCGGCAAAAGGCGGATCGCTCTCAAAATAGGTGCTGGTCAAATCGTACAGCAGAACCTCGAAACGGGCGTTGAACAAATCCTTCCATCGCCCGGTCAGGTGCGTGAACAACTCCCGCTTGTGCTCCAGCAACCGCTCGTGACATTGGTAGAGCTTGTGGATGTCGGCCAATTCCAAGTCCGCGCCCAGCAGATCGGCCATCGCGCTGTGCTCAAACCAATGCCGATAGAGCCTCCACTCGCTGCCCGGATCCAAGAGCCGATAGACCACCAGAATTTGCAGCACCCAATCCCAGCGCGTGCCTTTGCGGCTGGGGGGCAGGCGAGCCGCCCAAAATCGATCCAGCCCCACCTGTTCCCAGAGCTGGCCTGCCAACCAGCAAGCACCCCACTGCCTGGGCCGATGCAACGAGAGTTGGCTGAGCCGAATCCGCACGATGTCCGCGTCGGCCACCGCCCCCATCCGATCCTCGGGAAACAACGCCACCGTGCGCGGACGCGCCTGGCCCTCCTGGAAAATCTCGATGGTCTTGCGCCAGGCCTCTTCTTGACTGTCATTGATCTCGCCCAGGTAAAGCGCGTGCCGCTGCACCACCCGGCCGCTGGCCACCCGCCGGTTTTCCACCAAGCTGTAATACCGATGTTCCTTGCCGTTTTTCCTTCGCGTCGTATAGCGCAAAAACATAATGGCATCCGATTATGCACATATTTTTAATGTTGGGAATAGGGTGGGTCTTCACTACAGCCCTTTTGGGTTTTTAAGCAATTAGCGTGCCCGCGTCGTACCAACCACTTGCGCAATAAAAAAAGTTTTTCGGAGGGTCGAATCCGCCAAGTCGGGCTAGAGCGTTTTAAATAAAACTGTAGCCATTCCGTTGGGCCTGTGGTATAGGCAGTTCATGCGAACTTTATCGTTGGACCTGCGCGAACGGATTTTGGCTTCCTATGACCTTGAAGAGGGGACTCGCGTGGAGGTCGGCGATCGTTACCGGGTTTCGCTGGGCCTGGTCAAGAAGCTCTTGCAACAACGCCGACGGACCGGGGAGATCGGTCCGCGCCACCGTTTCTCCGGGCGCAAGCCGATGATCCTGGCGGCCCATCAGCGCCAGATGCGGACTCTATTGAATCAGAAGCCCGACCTGACCTTGAAAGAGCTGCGCGCCGGCTTGGAACTGGACTGTTCTCTGCCCGCCATCCACTACGTTCTGGCGAAGATGGGGCTGACATATAAAAAAAGACACTCCATGCCAGCGAGCAAGACCGTCCGGACATTGCGCGGGCGCGCCGCGCCTGGCGGCGTCGGCAAGGCGGTTTGGACCCGGCCAAACTGATTTTCCTGGACGAATCGGGTGCCAAAACCAATCTGACCCGCCTGCGCGGGCGCGCCCTGCGGGGTCAGCGTGTCCACGCCCAATGTCCGCAGGGCCATTGGCAAACCACGACCATGATCGGCGCCATCCGCCTGGACGGTGCCACCGCCTGCATGACCATCGAGGGGGCCACCGATACGGAGGTTTTCCGGGTCTATGTCGGCCATGTCTTGTGCCCGACGCTGCGCGCCGGAGATGTGGTCATCATGGATAACCTCTCCCCGCATAAAAGTGAGCCGACCCTTTCGCTGATCGCGCAGGCTGGAGCCCAAATCCTCTTCCTTCCAGCCTATTCCCCAGACCTCAATCCCATCGAGCAAATGTGGAGCAAAGTCAAATCCCACCTGCGTACAGCCGAGGCCCGCACGCAGCCCGCTCTGCTCCAGGCGATTGCTTCAGCTTTGCAGAGTATCACGCCCCGGGATGCCATGAACTGGTTTGCCTCTTGTGGCTACAGTTTTATTTAAAACGCTCTAGGGTGCAACAAGGGTGCTACAATTTGGCTTATTTGTTGCACCTGTAGCAACCTGGCATCACACCCACCGCGTCCGCTCATGGCATCCTGTCCGCCAAAGCTCCGCCTGAAAGGGCGACGGCAGAAGCCTCCCCCGGCGACGGTGGATCACCACCCCGTCACGTTTGCATGGTTCGAGTGACTCGGCCTTGTTGGACGGTCACACGTTCAACCCACGAAGCCGCAGCGCTTCGGCCCACAGCCACATCGCTTCGGGATTGGCCTTCAGTTTACTGACGGCGGAAAATGCGGGGTCAAATTTCATGTCTTTCAAGCTGCCGAGCTTCGTTTTGTCATAACGCATCGTGTCGAAGCCCAGCGGCGCGTCGGCGCGGAGCGCGCTTGCGAGCAGCGCGGCTTTGCCCGCGGCGATTTTCATTTCATCCCGGCGAAACTTCACGCCGACGAGGTGGCTTCCGAGTTGTTTGCGACCGGCTTCGAGAAGTTCGTCGCGTCCGTCTTTCGGTGCAATGGCGAAGCCGACTTGGGCGATGCGGTGTGCCGTTTCGAACGTGTCCTGCAACGCCAGTTCCGTCGTGAACTTTCCTCCGCGAAAACTGTTCTCAGCGGCGAAGACCTGATCATAGGCAGCGCGCACGGCAGCGAGGTCGCCGGCGGCATTGAATAACTCACCGATGTCGAACACCTGCTTCATGAAGTGCATGGCGCGTTGTTCGTTCAACGGCACGCCGGTTGTGTTCGGGCTGAAGGCCGTCAGTTTGTCGCCAAGGAGACCTTCCACAGTCGGGACGAGTAGCCCACCGTCGCTCTCCACAAAAGCAGTCCGCAAAGGCACGCGGTCTACGCAAGGATACACGTTCTGCTCATGCACGACGTCGAGCAGAACGAACGGCCCTGGATTCTTCCGGTCGAGCGGTGTGTAGAAAAACTTGAAGTGTCGCCGAGCGGGCACGCGATGCTCACCCCGGTCATCCTCGGTCATGCCGGTGAACGGCCGCGTCCGGCTGATCTCGGCCAGCAGCGGATCGAGTTTCGACGCCGGTTCCTGGCAAAGAATGTCCGCATCAATGGAGAGGCGGCGGATGTGAGGAAGACGGAGCAACAAGCTCGTGCCGCCCTTGAAAACAAACTCCAAACCCCGCGCCACCAGCGCATCCAAGAGCGCAAAGACGTGGATGGTCTTTTCCAGGAGCACGGGATCGCAGCCGCCGATTGCCTCGCGCTTGCGCGCCTGCCACTCAATCGTAAAGCATTGGTCTGCAATCATTTGCTTTCAGTGAATCAATCAATCCCGCCTATTTCAAAAAGGCGGGGTTAATTGATTCTTGTCTCCAAAAAGTTCTAAAAGAGGCAACTTCCGATCAGTGGCATAGCCGATGAGCGCGCCCATGTGGATACGGTTCGTTCCCGCCAGATTCGCCAGCATCGTGTGAAACTCGGACAAGGCCATGAGTTGGAGGTCGCGCGCTTCGAAGCACAACTCGACCAGCAACTTCTCGATGGACGCGAAGGGTTGCTTGGACGGGCTTTTACGGCTCTCACGGCGCACGACAAGCGTGCGCTCGCGCACAGCGAAGCGTGCCGCCTCCGCACCGCGCGGGTTCAGCCAGGCGTCCCAGCCCGTATCGCGCAAATGTTCCCACACGCTTTCCATTGCATCGGCTTCGACGTTGACGAACGTGACGAACCGGCTCAACAGGTCGTGCATTGCCCCTTTGATCTGCTCCGTGGACCAACACGAAAACTCAACCAATGGAAAAGTCTTGTTCAATTCTTGAACCAGACTGGAAACCGGCTCCTGGTTCAGTGTGAACGCCGTGGCCAGACTGGAATACCAGCCGCGACCGGCGTCGAAGACCAATCCGTCACGGGTGAATTCATGGAGATAACTGTTAAGCGTCGCTGCCGGGCAGCGGAGTTTGCGTCGCTGCAACCAAACTTTTACAACGCCCATGTTGTAATATTTCGACTGGCCACCCAAGGCAGGGAGGCACTCATCCCGCAGAACTTGCTTTAGATTGGTCTTGTCGCCAGTTGGCATATCAGTGCTGGGTTGTTGCGCCTTCCACAATTTTGATTTCCTCCGGGGTCAGGCCGCCTGCCCGCCGAGGCCTCGGGGAAGGCGGGTAGAGGGCGTATATCTCTTGGTCGATCTCAGGCTTCCGCCTTCGCCCGGCTTCGGCGCGACAATCATTAATGCACCTTTTCGTGGATCGCCGTGTGGACGGCGGAATAGGACACTGATGACGTTGCTGCGTTTTGTCTCATGCGTAATCAAACGGTGCGTTAACCCGTTTGCAATTCAACCACCAACACTTTGAATTGGCAATGCGGGAGTTCGCAATGCGGGAGTTCGCGTCATAAACGGGTTCCGCGCAAGCGCAGATTTTTGTTTCCGAGGATGATGATTTTGCCGATGCGAAAATAGCCGGGGTAGCCACGGTCTCGAAGGAGAAGATGATTTTGGCGGGACGCCAAAATCGACCGGCGGGACGCCGGTTCCACCAACGAAAATGCCCGTTAAATCTCCGGTCACGGCTCGACGCCCGCCGTCGCCTAGCTATGGCGGGACGAGATGGCGCGACAAGGGAGTCTCACCTTACCGGTTGTCGCTTCGTGCGCTGCCGGGCAAAGGTGTGTTTGGCGGGACGCGGAAGAAAGGCTGAAGGCTGAAGGCTGAAGTGAAACAGGCCAAAGAGCATTTTGGCGGGACGCCAAACTTGGCGCGCGGGACGCACGCGCTCCACGTGCCAGAAAAAAGGGCCGTAAACGGGTTCCACGCAATTGCAGATTTTTGTTTCCAACAAGTGAATTGGAAATGGGAGATTGGGAATTGAAAATTGGAAATTTGAAATTTGAAATTGGAACTGCGCTGCCGGACAAAGATGTGTTTGGCGACTGAATGGTTGGTGGTTTGGCTCGCCCTCATCCTGACCTTCTCCCCCGGGGAGAAGGAACAGAAAGATGCCGCGCTCCCGGTGCCGGAAAAAAGGGCCGAAAAAGGGCTGGACACCCTCCCCGCTCCCTGTGGTAAAACTGTCTCAGACAGCATTCGTAACGAGTTGATATTGAATATAATGAAAAAGTTATTTGCATTGGCGCTGCTCGGGATGGTTTCCTGGGCTTTGGTCGGCACTCCCGTCCAGGCGAGAGAAATTTCCAAACCGGGAATGACCCTCGTCAAACATAAGAAATCACACAAAAAGCATAAGAAACATAAGAGGACGTAAGATTCGCTGGACGACCGGCAGGTCGTCCCTACCGGGTCCAATGCGGAGGAATAAACCCCTCACCCTAATCCTCTCCCCGCTTCGCGGGGCGAGGGAATCGGCAGATCGTCCGGCACCAATGTCAATATGCGCACGTTCCGGCATAGCATCTGCTTGCGTCTGCTCATTCTGGCTCCTAATCTTAATCCTCAGAGATTGGGATTAAGATTAAGATTAGGATTAAGATTCACCCATGAAAAACAAGTTCGATTCGGTTGAATCGGTCGTGGCCGATCTGCGCAAGGGCAGGATGGTCATTGTGGTGGATGATGCGGATCGGGAAAATGAGGGGGATTTGGTCATGGCCGCGCAGTGCGTGACTGCCGCCGCCATCAATTTCATGGCCAGGGAAGGGCGCGGTCTGATTTGCGTTCCCACCACTTTCGAGCGGCTCAAACAACTGGGCATTGAAGAAATGGTGGTGCATAACTCGGAGAATTTTCGCACGGATTTTCAAGTGAGCGTCGATGCCGCCCGGGGCATCACGACCGGCATCAGCGCCGCCGACCGCGCGCTGACCATCAAGATCATGGCCAGCCCGACGGCGGTTCCCGAAGACTTGGCGCAGCCGGGGCACGTCTTTCCCTTGCGGGCCAAGCCGGGGGGCGTTCTGCAACGGGCCGGGCACACGGAGGCCACGGTTGATCTGGTCAGGCTCAGCCGGCTTTCGCCCCATGGGCGTCTGCTGCGAGATCATGAGCGAAGACGGTTCGATGGCGCGATTGGGCGAGCTGCAAGGTTTTGCCCGCCGCCACAAGCTGAAGATCTGCACCATCGCGGAGTTGATCCATTACCGGCGCACGCGGGAGAAATTGGTCGAGCGCATCGAGGTGGTCAAGCTCCCCACCGCTTACGGCGATTTTAATCTGCACCTCTACCGTTCCCACACCGACGGCCAGCACCACGTCGCCCTGGTCAAGGGCGAGGTGGAAGGGAAAAAGAACGTTCTGGTTCGCGTTCACAGCGAATGCCTGACCGGGGATGTTTTTGGGTCGCGCCGGTGTGATTGCGGTCCGCAATTGCACCAGGCCATGCGCCTGATCGCGGCGGCGGGGCAGGGAGTCATTGTTTATATGAGGCAGGAAGGGCGGGGCATCGGGCTGGCCTCGAAAATCAAGGCTTACAAGTTGCAGGAACGCGGCTACGACACCGTGGAAGCGAACCTCAAGTTGGGCTACGGCATGGACCTGCGCGAGTACGGTTTGGGCGCTCAAATCCTGGTGGATTTGGGTTTGAAAACGATTTGCCTGCTGACCAACAACCCCCGGAAAATTGTCGGCCTCGAAGGCTACGGACTGGAGGTTGTCAAACAACTGCCCATCAAAATCCGCGCCAATCCGCACAACGAAAAATATCTGCGGACCAAACGCGAAAAACTGGGCCACTTGCTGTGAGAACGCCGCGCGCCCATTAAAAACAGGAACCCGATGCTCACCCCCGCCAGGAAATCAAGAAATCGCGCCTCGCGCGGCTCCTTCGCCATCATTGCCTCGCGCTACAACACCCTCTACGTGGATGCGATGGTCAAGGCGGCACGGCAGAAATTGAGGAAGGCCGGCGCAAAAACGATTCGCGTCATACGAGTGCCGGGCGCCTTTGAAATACCGGCCGTGGCGGCGCGGCTGGCCAAGTCAACGCCGGCCTGGTCCGCCATCATCTGCCTGGGCGTGATTTTGCGCGGGCAAACCGGCCACGCCCAACAAATTGCCGACGCCCTAAGCATGTCGCTTGCCCAACTGCAAATCCAGCGCGCCATTCCGGTCATCCACGAAGTTTTGCTGCTGGAGAACGAAGCGCAGGCCATTGTCCGTTGTCTTGACAAAGAACACAATCGCGGCGCGGAAGCGGCCCAAACCGCGCTGGAAATGGCGCGCGTCATGGCCTCGCCGCCTGTTGGCGCCCGCTCGCAATCTTAATCGTAATCGTAATCTCTGGAGATTAAGAAGATTAAGATCAGGATTAGGATTAGGACGATGAAATGGGAATTGGTGCTGGCGAAATGGGCGGGGTTGATATACTGGGCGGATGAAGGCGGTCCAACTTATCGCTCATGGCGCTCCGGGCCAATTGCAATACTGCGATGTGCCCGATCCCGTTCCCGGGCCGGATGAAGCAATCGTGCGCGTCCGCGCCTGCGGGTTGAACCGGCTCGATCTCTGGTTTGAAGAGGGCAATTTGCCGATCCCGCTGCCCTTGCCGCGCATTCCCGGTTGCGAAGTTGCCGGCGAGATACTGGCGCTGGGCAAGAACGTTGCCAATTGGCGCGTCGGCGACCGGGTCGCTGTCCAATCCAATCTTTTTTGCGGTCACTGCGAATTTTGCGCGCGGGGGGAAGAGTCCCGCTGTCTGAACGGCGAATTGCTGGGCATACAGCGCGACGGCGGATTTGCGGAGCGCGTGGCGGTGCCGGCGTCGGCGCTGGTGCGATTGCCGGAGAAGGTTGATTTTACCACGGCCGCCGCCTTGACGCTGGCCGGCAGCACGGCCATGCACATGCTGACTTGCCGCGCACAGGTTCGACCGGGGGACTGGGTGCTGGCGATCGGGGGAGCGAGCGGCGTGGGATCGGCGGCGATTCAAATTGCCAAACAATTGGGCGCGCGCGTCATCAGCACCGGTTCGACGGAGGCCAAGCGGCGTTTTGCGGCGGGGCTTGGAGCGGAGCACGCGGTGGACACGAGCCAGGCGGATTGGCCGGCGGAAGTGCGCAAGATCACACAAAAGCGCGGTGTGGATTTGGTGGTGGAGCACGTGGGGGGCGAAGTGCTGCGGCAATGTTTCACCTGCCTGGCGCGGGGCGGGACGATTGTGACGTGCGGCGCGACGAGCGGGCGGGAGGCGCCGCTGAAGCTCTGGCCGTTTTTTGTGAAGGAGCAAAAGCTCGTTGGCAGTTACGGGCGCAATCGCAAGGACATCATTGCCGTTCTTGACTGGGCGGCGGAGGGCAAAATCAAACCGGTGATCCATAAAGTCCATCCGCTGTCCGGGACGGGCGAAGCCTACGCGGCCTTGCGCCAGCGCGCTGTGATGGGAAAGGCAGTGATTGAGCCGTGACGCGGCTGCGCGCCCCATCACCCAACACTGACGCATTACATTTTTTGATTATTTTTCCTTGACATGGAGCCCGGATTAAATATGCACTCTGAATTGGCGCTACCCGCATTGCGGCTTTCAATGCGGGTAGCGCCGATTTTACTTCCAACAAAGAATTCGTTGCCTTTGGGTTTCTGCGGCGGAATTTAGATGCGTCCGCCGTGCTTTTCTGATCCCGCATTGCGGCTTTCAATGCGGGTAGCGCCAATTTTACTTCCAACAAAGAATTCGTTGCCTTTGGGTTTCTGCGGCGGAATTTAGATGCGTCCGCCGTGCTTTTCTGATCCCGCATTGCGGCTTTCAATGCGGGTAGCGCCAATTTTGCTTCCAGCAAGGAATTCGTTGCTTTTGGGTTTTTGCGGCGGAGTTTAGATGCGTCCGCCCTGCTTTTCTGATCCCGCATTGCGGCTTTCAATGCGGGTAGCGCCAATTTTGCTTCCAGCAAAGAATTCGATGCTTTTGGGTTTCTGCGGCGGAATTTAGATGCGTCCGCCCTGCTTTTCTGATCCCGCATTGGGGCTTTCAATGCGGGTAGCGCCAATTTTGCTTCCAACAAAGAATTCGATGTTTTCGGGTTTCTGCGGCGGAATTTAGATGCGTCTGCCCTGCTTTTCGGATTGAGTCAAAATGACAGAACACGGCAATCTCCAATTGTCCGACGCACTGCTGGCCAGGCTGGCGGGGTGGGAGGCTGTCAAGCAGGCTAGAGCGTTTTAAATAAAACTGTAGCCATTCCGTTGGGCCTGTGGTATAGGCAGTTCATGCGAACTTTATCGTTGGACCTGCGCGAACGGATTTTGGCTTCCTATGACCTTGAAGAGGGGACTCGCGTGGAGGTCGGCGATCGTTACCGGGTTTCGCTGGGCATGGTCAAGAAGCTCTTGCAACAACGCCGACGGACCGGGGAGATCGGTCCGCGCCACCGTTTCTCCGGGCGCAAGCCGATGATCCTGGCGGCCCATCAGCGCCAGATGCGGACTCTATTGAATCAGAAGCCCGACCTGACCTTGAAAGAGCTGCGCGCCGGCTTGGAACTGGACTGTTCTCTGCCCGCCATCCACTACGTTCTGGCGAAGATGGGGCTGACATATAAAAAAAGACACTCCATGCCAGCGAGCAAGACCGTCCGGACATTGCGCGGGCGCGCCGCGCCTGGCGGCGTCGGCAAGGCGGTTTGGACCCGGCCAAACTGATTTTCCTGGACGAATCGGGTGCCAAAACCAATCTGACCCGCCTGCGCGGGCGCGCCCTGCGGGGTCAGCGTGTCCACGCCCAATGTCCGCAGGGCCATTGGCAAACCACGACCATGATCGGCGCCATCCGCCTGGACGGTGCCACCGCCTGCATGACCATCGAGGGGGCCACCGATACGGAGGTTTTCCGGGTCTATGTCGGCCATGTCTTGTGCCCGACGCTGCGCGCCGGAGATGTGGTCATCATGGATAACCTCTCCCCGCATAAAAGTGAGCCGACCCTTTCGCTGATCGCGCAGGCTGGAGCCCAAATCCTCTTCCTTCCAGCCTATTCCCCAGACCTCAATCCCATCGAGCAAATGTGGAGCAAAGTCAAATCCCACCTGCGTACAGCCGAGGCCCGCACACAGCCCGCTCTGCTCCAGGCGATTGCTTCAGCTTTGCAGAGTATCACGCCCCGGGATGCCATGAACTGGTTTGCCTCTTGTGGCTACAGTTTTATTTAAAACGCTCTAACGGGCGTATTGCCTGATTTGGCTTTGCCACCAGCGGGCCAGCGTCGCGCTCGGACGGAGCCAGGCTTGGCGATGCAGCCAGGGCAATTGCTCGGCATCGCTCATGATGAGCAGCTTCTCCTGCCGCTGCAAGCGGGCCGGACCTTCCGCCAGCAGTTTTTCGCACAACGTCCGAACTTGCGGCTGCCCCGCGCCAAGGTCCGACAGCGCCCGCGCAAAGGCCGGGTTTTGCCGTTTTTCCCGCAAAAGCGAAACATGAATGGCGTTGACGTACGGGTCCAGAACCACGTCCGCCAGGCCGGAATCCGGGGCGCGGGGAGCGGTTTGGCCATCCTCCTCCAGCGCCGCCATGCGCGCCCGCAAGTCGGCCAGTTCCGGCGGGGGCGAGGTTTCCTCTGGTGTCAAGAAGAGACCCAGGCGGCGGGCGTGTTCGCCCAGCCTGGCGCGGCTGGTCAGGACGCTCAACGGAATGCTCAGGACCATTCCCACCATCACCGGCATGAACCACCAGAACGTCGGCCGGTCCAGGCGCCAGATCGCCCCGCCCCAGATCAAGCCGACGACCGTATGGGCCCAATGTTGCCGCACCGCCTCGGACCAGGCGATGCCGTCGGCCGTGCGTTTCTGCGGCCCCCACTGCACACCCGCCGCCAGGAGCGCGGCGGCGACGAATTGGGAGTGCCACAGCATTTGCAAAGGGGCGTGCAAGGCGGAAAAGGCCGTTTCGGCGACGGCGGAGACGGTGGCGTTGGTCAGGCCGCCAAAAGCCCGGCGGCGCTCCGTGTCCAAAGCCAGGTCCACCAGCGCCAGCACCTTGGGCAGGAAGAGCATGGCCATGCAAATGACAAAAATGAGGAAGGCGTGCTCCGTGGCGTTGACCTGCAGAAACGGGGTGAAGGCGTGGACGGTGATTTTGGACAGGCCGGTGTGGCCCTCGTACCAGAGCATCCAGTTAAAGGTCAAGAGGAAAAACAACCAGAGGGGGCTGGCCAGGTAGCCAAAGATGCCCTGGGCGAGGTGGAGACGGCTCAAGCCGCGCAGGCCCCTGGCCCAGACGACCATGAAATGCTGCATATTCCCCTGGCACCAGCGCCGGTCGCGCTGGGCGTTTTCGATCATCGTCTGCGGGGCCTCTTCGTAGCTCCCCTCCAGATCGTAAGCCATCCAGACCTCCCAGTTGGCCTTGAGCAACAGGGCGGCCTCGACGAAATCATGGCTCAGAATCTGGCCGCCAAAGGGTTTGCGCCCCGGCAATTGCGGCAGGTCGCAGTGCTGCATGAAAGGCTCGGTGCGGATAATGGCGTTGTGCCCCCAGTAATTGCCGAAGCCCTGCGCCCAGAAATTCAGGCCGGTGATGAAAATCGGGGCGTAGAGGCGGTTGGCAAATTGCTGGATGCGCCCGAACAACGACCCGGCGTTGACCAGCGCCGGCACCGTTTGCACCAGGCCGGCCTGCGGATGCGCCTCCATCAACTTCACCAAGTCCACCAGCGTTTCCCCGCGCATCACGCTGTCGGCGTCGAACACCACGAAGTAGCGGTAACGCGGTCCCCAGGTGCTCAAAAAATCGCGGATGTTGCCGCTCTTTTTCCCTTCATTGGACGACGCGCCGGCGATAATAGACGCGGCCCAGCGCATCGAGGCCGTGGATCAGGTCGAACCACCGTTGTTCCTCCTCCACCCATTTGTCCGGGTCGGTGGAATCGCTCAGAATGTAGAAATCGAAGCATTCCAGGCGGCCGGTTTTTTCCAACGATTCGTAGGTGGCGCGCAAGCCTTCGCAAACGCGGGCGACGGCTTCGTTGTGGATCGGGAAAGACCAGCGCCGTGCTGACGCCCTGGATGCTTTGCGAGCGATAATCTCCCAGGCTGGTCAGGCGCCGGTCGCGTTGGTCAGGCGCAGGACAAACCCGAACACTCCGTGCATGCACCCCATGGCGATGAGAAAAAACAGCACGATGAACAAGCACAACAGGATGACGCCGGAAAGGCGACCAACCCGTCCGCCAGAGCAGATCGGCGAAGAGCATCGAAACCAGCCCTGTCAACAGCACGGCGGAGGAGTAAAACAGAAAGACGCGCCAGCCGCGGCGCACGCGGGGCAACTGCGACATCACCAGCGGCGGGGCCTGGCCCGCGGCGGGGTTGGAAATGGGCGGGGCGGAAGGCATGGCTCACTGGTGGGTTACATAGAAAATCAGGACCAGCAGCAAGCCGAACAAGAGCCCAACTGGCCGCCATTTTCACGTACGGCAAAGTGCTCCAATGCGTCAGGGTGGCGATCGGCCCCAGGTCGAGCGGGACGCGGGGTCATTTTGGCCAATTGAAAATTCGGGCCGGCGCGGAGGTAGCCGTCGCGCATCGCCATCACAAACTCATCCGGCCACGGCCCCGGACGCAGGAATTGGTCCTGCCATCGGCCCGGCATGTCGGCCAGCAAAAGAGCCATGCGCCCGCGGGTCGAAAGCATATCCGCGCCGGCGGGCGGGGCTTGCAAGACCTGGGCGAACCATTCGTTGACCAGACGGTCCATTTCCTCCACCGCCAGTTCGGTGGCCGACCGCAGCGGCTCGGTGGCCGACCGCTGCATGGCCCGCTCCAGGACCAGGGCGACCAGTTGGCCCAGCAGCACTTTGTTGAGCACCCGCAGGGCGTGGAAATAGCTTTCGACCTTCGAGTAAGCCCCGTTCCATTCCTCCAACGGACGGCCGGCCAACTGTCCCGGCGCGTCGATCCTGGCCGTTGCGCTCATGGCGGGCTCCAACGGTAGGTCCAGGTTTCGCTCACCGGCTGGTTCCCCTTTTTGAGCGCGCATTTCAGGTCCACCGGCTGGTGCTGGCCGGGCTTGGGCAGCATGTTCAAAAACACCCGCCACGTCTTCTCCGGCGTGTTGCGGAAAATCTCCGCCTCGACAATCGTGCCGTTGTCGCCGCAACTGGCGGCGACCTCGGGCGGATCGTCCTCCGCGGTGAATTTGGGGAGGTCGAAGTCAATGACAAATTGCCGCTGCTCCTGCTCCCGCGGGTTCACTCCCACGCGGGTGGACACCACCTCGTTGGACGAGAGCGTCATGTCGGTTTCCCGCGTCCAGTAAAGGGTGTAGCCGAAACGCAGCGGCTGCAGCGGGGCGGGCTTGGCGGCCGGGTTCCAAAACGCCACCACGTTGTCCATGCCCTCGTATTGCGTGCTCAACTCGACCAGATGCACCTCCCCGTCGCCCCAGTTGGTGTGCGGCGCCACCCAGACGCTGGGAACGTTTTGGTAGGAGTGAAACAAATCCTGGTAATGGTTGAAATTGCGGTCGCGTTGCAACAAGCCGAAGCCCCGGATGTTGTTCGCCGGGAAAATCTGGTGGCGCAGCGCCGTGCCGTTGGCCAGCGGACGCCACACCATCTCCCCGCTGTCCAGATGCATCAGCAAGCCGTCGCTGTCGTGGACTTCCGGGCGGTAATCGTCGAACTTCCGTTCCGACGCGTTCGCCAAACCAATACATGCTGGTCAGCGGCGCAAAGCCGATGGTCGCCAGCGGCTTGCGCTGCGGGTCGGCGGCGAGAATGTTCGCCTGGCTCCCGAAAATACAAAACCGCCTCCACTTCCGCCACTGTGGTCGGCCCGGGATGAATGAGAAACTCGTAGGCCCCCGCGCAACTGACGCTGTCAAGAATCGCGTAGAGCAGCAGCACGTCGTCGTCAGGTTGCGGTTTGCCCAGCCACCAATCGGTGAAGATGGGAAACTCCTCCGGCCGGCCCTCTTCGCCGCAATCCAGGGCCAGCCCGCGCGCCGACATGCCATAGACCTGGCCCTGGCCCAGCAGCCGAAAATAGCTGGCCCCCTGGAAGGCGCCCAACTCGTCCCATTTGCCGGGGGTATTCAACGGATTCAAGACCCGAAAACCCGCGTAGCCGGTGTTGGCCGGGATTTCCGCCGGCAGGCGCAGCGACCGGTAATCGAAGAAGTCGGGCACAAACCGCACCGACTGCACATGGGTGGGGGTGAACTCATTGAGATGCACCGGCTCCTGGTAAAGATAGCCCAAGTGGAAGAACTCGACCCGAAACGGCAACCGTTCCCCTCGCCCACAAGCGCCCGATCGTCCCGAAATGCGATCTGGCGGTATTGGTCATAGGTCAACTGGCTCAAAAACGCGGGCAGATCGGCCCGGGGCGAGTGAAAAGGCTTGCGCGCGCGCAACTCGGCCTTCCTGGCCACGTAATCCAGCGTCACATGCACCGCTTCCAGCCTCGGAAGAGCGAAGGCTGGCTGCACGCCCATCAGTACCACGATCAAGAAGAGGGTTCGCTTCATCCAGTCAACTTCAACAAATAGCAAACATTGCCAGCTTTGCAAGTCAAGGCGGTGAACCGGTTTCACCGGGAAAAGGCCCCGCGCACCGGACTGGCCGCCTCGTAAAGTTTGATTTCGATTTGCAACTTCCCCGCCAGCGGGTCGTTCTTTTGCCTGGCCGCAACCTCCAATGCGCGGCGGGCGGTGGTGATCGCCTCCCTGTAATTCCCCGTTTCCGCATAAGCCGCCGCCAACGTGCGCAGAATGAATGGATTGTTGCGGTCGGCCAACTCGCCAGCGTGTTGGGCCAGGGCAACGGCTTTTGCGCCATCCCGCAACGATGAGGCGGATGCCGTCGCCAGCAACCACGCCAGATTGTCGCAGGCTTCCAGATTGTCAGGGTTGATTTGCAGGACTCTTTGGAATTGCGCGATGGCCTGCTCCGCCTCTCCCTTCTGCGCAAAAGCCATGGCCAGGTTTTTGCGGACCTCCTCGTCATCAGGATCGGTTTCCAGTGTCTTTCGGAATTGGGCGATGGCTTCCGTCAGTTGCCCCTTTTTGGCAAAAGCAACCCCCAAGTTGTTATGCGCTCCGGGAACGCGGGACGAGATGGCCAACGCCATTTGGAACTGGGCGATGGCTTCGTCCACCTCTCCCTTCTGCATCAAGGCGGCGCCCAAGTTGACATGCGCCTTGTCCATGTGCGGCATGAGGGTCAGCGCTTTTTGATATTCCGCGATGGCTTCGTCCACCTTTCCCTTTTGGACAAGGGCCGTGCCCATGTTGTGATGCGCCCCGGCCAGGCCTGGGTCGATGGCCAGCGCCTTTTGGAAATGAGGGATGGCTTCGTCCACGTCTCCCGCCTCCAACAACATCGTGCCCAGGTTATTGTGCGCCAGCCAGGAGTCCGGATTTCGCGCGAGGGTCGCCTGCCAGAGCGTTTCAATGTCGGCATACATCCCGCATTGCCGCCACGTCAACGCGCCCAGCGCCAGCAGCAGCAACGCGGCGCACAATGCCGGTCGAAGAAATGGTTTCCCCCACGCCACGCGGCCCAGTCCCATCTCCATTGCCGCCGCCGCCAGCGCAATGGGTCCGATGCAGGCCAGATATTGGTAATGATCCGCCACGAACGAATACGCAAACGTGTAAACCATGATGAATCCCAGCAGCGGACTCAATGTCGCCACAAAAAACGCCGCCGCCACCTCCACGCTCCGCCCCGTCCATCGCCGCGCCCGCCAAATCACCACGCCCAGGGCCGCCGTCGCCAGCACCCAGCCGTAAGCGCCCGGATCAGAGGCCGAAATCTTCCAGCGCGGATAACTGAAAGTCAGGTTCGCCGGCCAGAGCAACTTCCCCGCATAAAACCACACCGCCCGGCTCGCCACCAACACGCGTTCCACCGGCCCCATCCCGAACCAGTTGCCCTCCGTGCCTTGATGGTGGCGCTCCCACCACACCGCCACCAGTCCCATGCCGATTCCCATCGCCACAAACGGCGCGACCTGCGCCAGCCGCCGCCAGTTGATTGGCATCTTTTTCAGCCACAAAATCAAAAGCAGCGCCGCCGGCAGCGTGCAGGCCGTCGTCTTGGCCAAAAGCGCCAGAGCATAAAAAACCAGCGCCAAAACGTAATAGCGCCACGGGCGCTTGCTTTGGCCATCGATGAACTTGATCCACGCCCACAGCGTGAGCAGAAAGAAAAAGCCCATCAGCACGTTCTTGCGCTCCGTGATCCACGCGGCCGATTCCACCTGCACCGGATGCAGCGCGAAGATCGCCGCCGCCAGCCAGGCCCCCGGCACGCCCAGCCGCGCCAGCACCCGCCACACCAGCAGCGCATTGGCGGCGTGGAGCAGAAGGTTGACCAAATGGTAGCCTGCCGGATTCAACCCCCAGAGGGCGCGCTCCACGTAAAACGTGGTATAAGTCAGCGGAAAATACTGCGACGGCGATTGGAGGGAAAACCAAATCCGCCGCAAGCCGTCCGGCGCGGTCAGCAATGGGTTCTGCGTCAAATAGAAATCGTCGTCCCAGATGAATCCCGCATGCCAGGCCGGCCCATAGGCCATCAGGGTGACGGCCACCAGGAACAATCCGAACAGCCAGCCGTGACGCCACCAAGACGGCGGAAATTCCACCAAGCCACGGCTCACCGGCGCTTTCTCACCATTCATAAGAGGTCAAGCCCGTCATCGGCCATTTTGTTCTCCCATTGTCCAATCGTCAAACGTAAACTCCGATCCCATTCCGCAATCCCGCATTCGCGGCACTTTTGGATTGAAATGGGAAGCGGTCGCGGGTATATGACCTGAAATGGTCTCCGACAGTTCAGCCACGCAGCCTGAAGAGTCCTTGATTGCTGCCAAAGATCGCATCCGAATGGGGCTGGTCCCTGGCTGGGTGGAATCATGTCCGTTTCGGATTGATTTCAGGGCCAAACCGGCGGGGCACGTTACTTATCTGCTTTTTGATCAGCAGATCCACGCCGGGCATGGCCAAACGTATTTCCATGTGGCGCTGCGCCTGGATACCATGCAGGCCGTGCAGAATGAGTCCCCGTGGCGGTTGGACTTCGAACCCCGTCATCAGCACATCACGTTGCATTCGATAAAAACATGGCGGGGTGACGCGCAGTTCGATCATGCCAATTTGTCATCGGCCCGCGTGGTTGATCGCCAGGCCGCCGGTTCAGCGCTGCAAGACCGGCTGACCCTTTTGCTCATGTTGGAAGACATCCGGCCCGGCGACGTTTTGGAATGGTGTTATACTGTCGAGAGCCGGCCGCTGTTATTGCCGGAGCATTGCGCGTCGATCTTTACCCTCCCGGCGGGAGCGCCGGTCGGGAAGTTTTATTTTTCGTTGCTCTTCAAGCCCTCGCGTCCCATGCAATGGAGATCCTCCGTGCCGGAATGGCAGCCGGTCCAGAAGCAGAACAACGGCGAGATTCTCTGGATCTGGACCCGGGACAGATATCCGGGACTGCGGCCGGAGGAGAACACGCCGGACTGGCATATTGCCTATCCTTGGGTCCAGATTTCCGACTGCCCGGATTGGGGAACGGTCGCGGCGGCGTTCGCCGAAGCGTGGAAGGAGGATGAGGACGACGCCACGGTGCGGGAAATCGCCGGGGAAATCGCCGCCGGAGAAGGCAGCATCCTTGAGCAGACGGAGAGGGCGATCCAAATGGTGCAGGACGAATATCGCTATCTGGAGGTCAATTGGGAATTGGACGGCCAGCCGCCCATGCCGCCGGGAGTGGTGGCGCGCCGGCGTTATGGGGATTGCAAGGATCTGTCCTTCCTGCTGGCGCATCTGCTCAAGCGGCTGGGCGTTCCAGCCCGGCTGGTGCTGGTCAACACCGTCTTGCGCAAATCCATCGCGGAATTACTGCCGGCCCCCGGCGTGTTTAATCATCTCCTGGTGGAATACCAGGTCCGCGGCGAAACACGCTGGGTGGATGCGACCCTCAAACGCCAGGGCGGCGGTTCATTGAACCGGGTCACTGGCGATTATGGCGCGGGCCTGCCCATTGCCGGCCTTTCCTCTCATTTGGTTGAACCGCCCGACGGTTCGGTCCGAAGCAGCATCCATGAGTTAAAGGAATCCATTTTACTTGATACATCCGGCTCATGGTCCCGGCTGGGAGTGGTGGTCGCGGCGCGCGGCAGCCATGCCGAGGCGCTTCGCCAGGAACTTGAAAGCGAAGGGTTGGAAGCTCTGGCCAAAAAGAGGCTGCGCCTTTGCCTTGATCGCTTCACCCATGCCAGAAGACTGGGCGCGCTGGAATACCGCGATGACCGCGCCGCCAATGAGTTTTTTCTGGCGGAGATTTTTGAGATCAAGGACTTTCTCACCCTGGACCCCAAGTCCAAATGGTATAAGTTGGATTTAACCAACGATTATGCCGCCAATCTCTTGAAAGTGCCCGATGCCGGCCCGCGCCGCACGCCCTTTGCCCTGCCGCATCCATGCAATATTGTGCATACCATTGAATTGCATTCCGTCGCATTGCCCCCCGCCGTTGTCCAGCAGCGGAGCATTGAGACGGGCTATCTGCACTTCACCCGCCTTCGCAAAACACTGGCCGGTTATTGGACCGTGAAACTGACCCTGTCCACCCTGGCGGACGCCGTGCCGCCGGAATCTCTCGATGAACATCGCGAGACGATTCGGGAAATCCGCGCGCAATCCGCCTGGTCGCTGCTGGTGCCGGCGGGCGATCCCCGTCCGCACCAGAGGGGAGACTTTGGCACGCTGCCCGTCTCGTGGGATCCGACTTTCTCAATGCCCGCGCCCTCGGAACCGCGTCCGCCACTGGGCACCCGGGCGGGACGGCGTCCGCCGCCTCCGCACGTTCCGGCGCCGGGCAACGGCGCTCCCAAAAATGCCGCCGCTGCCGCGGCTGGCTCGGCCAATGGGACCGGGACGCCTTCGCCTTCGACATCGGCCCCGCCACGAGCGCCCAAAATAAAACGACGAAAGCGCAATCGCAGAAAACGCGACACGGAACCGGCGGCAAGGTGGCATATCATTGCGGGCTGCGCCCTGGCCCTTATTCTGATCCTGATTGTGTTTTTGGTTGCCAGGTATGCCGATCGTTGGCGCATATTCAAGTTCCGTCCGGAGCCTCCGGAGATGCCAATGAATGCTTTGCATTAGCAGCAGGCCGGCCGCCGGGAAGTCTTGCGCCAGAACGCGGCAAAACTGAAAGCCCCGCTCAAGGCTTCAGCGAAATCGCCTGCCACTTCATGTTGTGCCGGTCGGCATACGCGGCCAGGGTCCGTTCGTGTTCAAACAAAACGGTGCGAACCACCGCCGAATCATCCGCAAGGCCGGATTCCGGAATCGATTCTGGAATCAAATCAAATTGGCGATGCGCGTAAATGATCGCGAACGCCACCGCCGCCACCGTGGAATAAGGCAAACCGTCCTCGACCCCTTCGGCGAAGTCCTCGAGCACATCGGCCAGGAATTCCAATTGATCCGTCAGATGCGGAAAGGACGGATCATCCATCTCCGTGAACTTCAGTTTCAAAAAGGGCAGCTTCTTGTGCACCCCTTTTAAAATCGTGGGTGTAATCATCGCCGCCCCGCGATGCACAAAATCAGCTATTTCAGGCATGGAACCGAGGATGAGCAAAAGGCCCCGGAAAGACAAGCCGTTAAATCCCGAAATTTCCCGCCGCTTCCCCGACGCGCTCCAAAATCACCTCCGCCATAAGCGGCTCACTGCCGATGCTGGCCGTGTACCAAAGACGCTTTCCTTCCCGCCCGGTTGGATTCCGCCAGGTCGGCTGCCCCTTCTTCAAGCGCTCGCGCACCGTGTCTTTGGGCGCGCCGAGCATGACCGGAATGTCTTCGTGCGAATGCAGGCCGTCACTGATGAAGAAGGGCACCATCACGATGTTTCTTGATTGCGCGAGTTTGTAGCAATCGGCAATGCGCGGTTCCTCCTCCATGAACACGGCATGGACCCCGGCGTACAGGTTTTTTGCCCGGATCAATTGGACCTGATCTTCGATCGCTTTGCGCGAGTTCTCATTATTGCCCGTGCCGTGGCCGGCGATGAACAGCGCGGTATCGCCCGGTTTGGGCGCGCGCGGGAAGGGATATTTTTCCACAATATCGCGCGCGCGGGCCAAAAGGACCTCCGTCATGCGCGGATGGGTGCCGACGGGCCGGCAGTAATGCAGCGTTTGTCCGCCGCGCCCTTGCACGCGCGGGAAGTTCGTTTCTCCCTTGCCGCAGAAACCCAGTTCGCGCGGGATGACTTCCTCGGTGAAGTAGCCGTCGCTGATGAAAAGCGGCACGATGAAGACGCGCGGGGCGAAAATGCCGCGCAAGACCTGGGCCAGGTACGGTTCCTGTTTCCAGAAGGTCTCCTGCACCTGGGCAAAGATATTGCGCCGGCGCAACTCATCCGCATGCTGGCAGACTGGCGCGGCCGAATCCGCGTTCACGGTCGAGCCGTGCCCCGCCAGCACCAGGGCGGCGTCAGAAAGGTTCTCGCTCAATCGGAAATTCAGGGTGAAAGACCAACGTCATCGCAAAGCAGCGCGGTATTGTTCTTCCGTCAATCCTTGGACACGGCCGGTGGCAATATCTTCGATTCGCCGAATGCCCTCCAGGACTTCTTCATTCGGGGATTCCGGCGCCACTACGCTTTCGACCAAACGCCGGGCCAATTCCAGACGTTCGTCCGGCGGGAGTTCAAAGAGACCTGCTGTCTGCATGAGAACAAGCTAACGTTGTCTCCAGCATAAGGCAAGCGAGGATTGACGGAGAAATTTCATCTTCCGGCTTGATTGTTGAACGGGCATTTGCTTTTTAATGGCGCGATTTTATTTTAAGATATGTCTGTGCCGCATTCGCATTTTCGTCCGGGCCGCCCGGGCCCTCATTATTCGCTCAGGAAAACGGTCAAACCGGTCAACTTTGTTTGCGTGGCGCCCCACGCCAAAAAGGTGGCGCTGGTGGGCGATTTTAATGATTGGGACCCGGCCGCCCTGCCGCTGAAACGGCATGTGGACGGTTCCTGGACGGGGCAGGTCACGCTGGGCCACGGCCATCATCACTATCAATTCCTGGTGGACGGCAAAGCGGCCCTGGATCCCCGCGCCCAGGGGACCGCGCGCAATGAACAGAATGAAAAGGTGTCGTTGATCGCGGTGAGCTGATTAAGGGACCCGGTTTCTTTGTCCAGCAAAGAATTGCTGCAACAGGGCGCGGCATTCGGCCTCGCGCACCCCGCGCGTGATCTGGCATTGATGATTCAAGGTGGGGAATTGCAACAGGTTGAGCGCGCCTCCGGCCGCGCCGGCTTTGGGATCGCCCGCGCCATAGACCACCCGCGCCAGGCGCACATGAACCATCGCGCCCGCGCACATCGGGCACGGTTCCTTTGTCACATAAAGGGTGCAATCGGTCAAACGCCAGTCGCCCGCCACTTCCTGGGCCTGGGTCAGCGCCAGCATTTCGGCGTGGGCGGTGGCGTCCTTGAGCAGTTCGACCTGGTTGAAGGCCCGGGCGATGATGCGCCCTTCGCGCACGATGACCGCGCCCACCGGCGTCTCGTCGGCAGCGCCAGCCTGCGCGGCCTGGCGCAACGCTTCGCCCATGAAGTAGTGGTCGCTCTGCAAACCAATGATTGGCTCGTCCATCGGCGCTTTCTTCACGGATGGCTCATGAAGAGCCGATGGTTCCTTGTTGAGTTCGCCGCGGACGCGCGGCAGCGCGTCCCTACCGAGCGAGGGGCTTTCTTCAAGGGTCCATTGATAATTTTCGCCGGCCAGGCAGCGGCAATGCGCGGCAAAAAAGCCGCCGCGATGCCGCCAAAAAAGCGGCCAGATTTGTTCCAAATCCGTCTTCGGTATGGGCAGGGAGGGGATTTTATCCGCGGGGAAGAAGGCAAAATCGCCTTCGTCATGCGCGGGCGGGACCGCCGTCAGGCGCGGCAGAACTTCGAACAAAAACAGCAGCCAATGCTCCCGTCCTTCATAGCCGTACTCGCTGACGATCCCTGTCAAATGCAAATCGCGATGGCTCAGCTTCAATCCAATTTCCTCCGCGGCCTCGCGGCAGGCGCAGGCGTAGGGGGATTCGCCATCGGCCATGTGCAGCTTGCCGCCGCAAGGGCTCCACAAGCCGAGGTTGGGCTTGTGCGCGCGCCGCAACAACAGCGCTTCATCCTTCTGGTTGAAACAATAGAGGAGGGTGGCGATTTTGTAGGGCAGGGGCATAAGCTTTAAGCATGGGATTCCAATGCGGGGATGGCTCTTTGGAACACGGCCAGCGGAGTGATCGAGCGCAGGCAGGCCAGCGGCTCGCGGTAGAAACACTCCTGCTTCAGGCACGGCACGCAGGGCAGGCTGGTATGTTGCAGGACGTTGCCAGGCTGCCCATAGGGTCCCGTGCTCAATGGGTCGGTCGGGCCAAAGAGCGCGACGACAGGCCGGCCCAACGCGGCCGCGACATGCATCGGCCCGGTGTCGTTGGTGATGACCAAACGGCTGAGGCGAATGCATTCGATCATTTCCGGCAGGGAGGTGAGGCCGGCCAGATTTAAACAGCGTTCGGGGTCCGTCGCCGCAATTGTCTGGCCGAGCGAATGCTCATTCTGGCTGCCCAGGATGACGAACTTCACTTCCGGGGTCTGCCGCATTAGTCTGACCAATTCAACGAAGTATTGCACGGGCCAGCGTTTGTTGTCCCAACGCCCCCCCGGCAAGAGCGCCACCCAGCGCGAGCCGGCCGGACGCCATTTCCGTTCCACTTGCGCGGCAATTTCCGGGCGGCGCGGCAGCCAGTCAAAATCCCAATGCACCGGCACACCGAGCAGGGGCAGGACCGCCAGATAACGATCAACGGCGTGCATGTGCGCCGGCGCGCGCGGCGGGGTCACGTCGTACAAGGCCCGCGCCCCTTCGCGGGACCCTTCGCGCACATTGTCCAGGCCGACGGTCAAGCCGGCGTTGGCCAGCCAGGCGAAGAGGCTGCTGCGGGCCAACCCTTGCAGATCAATCGCCCAATCAAAGCGCTGTTGCCGCATGGTCCGCAGGCTCCCGGCAATCTCCGGCCAGCGACGCGGCGCGGCCCAGCGTTTGCGGTGGAAGGGAATGATGCCCGACAGGTCGGGGTCCTTTTCCAGCAGCGGCCACAGGGCGGAGTCCAGCCACCAGTAAATTTCGCCTTTGGGAAAATGGCGCTTGAGCAGCCGCAGCACCGGCAACGCATGAATCACGTCGCCCAGGGAACTGGGTTTGAGGATCAGAATTTTCAAAGCCTGGGCGTTCCTGCGGCCTTGATTATTTTCCGACGGCGAGCCGTTCCGCCAGCCGCGCCGGGAGGCCCGCCGCGAGAATTTTCCTCTGGGCGGCGGGAATGTCATAGTCCAACCGGCGCAACTCGATCGAGCCTTCGGTCATGTCATAAATCACATAGGATGCCTTGGGGTTGCCATCGCGGGGCTGGCCGACCGCGCCGACATTGACAAAATACTTCCGGCCCGCCTCGACTTTGAACTTGGAGTAAGTGCCGCCGCGCACAACGCTGTCACGAATAAAAGCGACCGGCACATGGGTATGGCCAAAAAAACAAACCGGCGTGTTCTGGTAAGTGAAACTGGCGGCGGCGGCCAGTTTCTCGAAGACGTAACCCCAACGCTGCGGGCCATCCAATGTGGCGTGGACAATGGTAAAGTTGGAAAGAAGGCGGACGTATTTGAGATTATTCAGCCATTTTTTATCCTCAGCGTTCAACTGCTTGCGCGTCCAATTGACCGCTTCAGCGGCGTGGGGGTTGAAACCCTCCAGAGGCTCATCCGTGGAACAATATTCGTCGTGGTTGCCTTTGATGGTCGGAATGTTCATGGCCCGGACGGTGTCCAGGCATTCCTTGGGATTGGCATTATAGCCCACCACATCACCCAGGCAGGTGACATGGGTGCATTTCTGTTTCTCGATATCCTGCAAAACCACTTGGAACGCCTCCAGATTGGCGTGGATATCGGCGATAATGGCGTACTTCATTTTTAACTGTCCCAGTCTAATCTAATGCGTGATCTCAAAGCCACGAAATTCATTTTTTGCCTCGGACCAGCGGGCCTGTTCCTGCCGGATAAAGCGCCCGACATCCGAGTCGCGAATGGCCATGAGGAAGGCTTCCAATTCCTCTTTGGCGCTTTCGGCCACCAATTCCACCCGTCCATCCGGCAGATTGCGGACCGTCCCGGTCACCTCGAAACGGGTGGTCAGGATCTTCACCGTATAACGGAACCCGATCCCTTGAACCTGACCGGAATATAAATTGGTCACACGCTCTCGTTTCATGGTCAAAGCCAAGAGGATGAATAAAGCCAAAGCCGCCCGCATTGTGCAACTGAATAGTGCAAGGACTTAAAAGAGGCCAAGGACGAAAGGGACGGGGCACGGACTTGCGACGGCGCAGGGTCACTTTGCATCCCCGGCAAGCACCGGAAGCTCAATCAAGCTCGCGTTCTGCGGCGTATGCCAGATGCGCTGAGTGGCTTTGACGAAATCTTCGGGTTTGGCGAACATGATGTTCGGCACGTAAGTTTGCGGGTTGCGGTCGTAGAGCGGGAACCAGGTGGACTGGATCTGCACCATGATCCGGTGCCCCGGCAGGAACATGTGGCTCACGTTGGGCAACCGGAGCCGGTAGGGCAGAACCTTCGCCGGCTCAATCGGCTGCGGGTTTGCCGGGTCCAGCCGGTAACGGCCGCGCAGGATGTCGGCCGAGAGCATCTGCTGGTAGCCGCCGAGTTTAGGGTGGTCGGGGACCTCTTCGGGCCAGACGTCTATGATCTTCACCACCCAATCGGAGTCACTTCCGCTGGTGGAGGCAAACAACCGTGCAATTGGCTCGCCGGCAACCCGCAGCGGCTTATCGAGAGGTTCGGTCTCATAGACCAGAACGTCCGGACGGGAAGCGGCGTTGCGTTGGTCATCAACGAGCCATTCACTCCAGGTCGGGTCCGGGGAAAGCGTCGGCCGTGTGCGGTAGGGAACCGGCTTTGCAGGGTCAGAGACATACTCGTCGTATTCGATCTTGGAGGCAACCGGCTGCTCGAAGCCGAGCCGGCCGCCGGGAAGGAGAAAGAGGTTGCGCGCGCGCTCCGGGCACCCTTGGGCACATGAGCGCGGCCAGGCGTCGTAGCGATGCCACTGGTTGGCGCCCGTTTCGTACACGAGGGCGCGCGGCGTGTCTGGCATCGGCGCATCCTTCAGGTAATGGTCCAGGAAGGGCTGCATCACCATGCGCCGAAACCAGGTCGCCGTGTCCCCTTCGAATTGAATCTCGCCGATCCCGCGGCCTTCGCGCCGTCCCTGTCCGTGGTTCCAGGGTCCCAAGACGAGATGCACCATCTCGCCCCCGGGGTCCTTGGCCGCCAGGGCCTTGTAGAGGGCGGGGCCGCCATAAATATCCTCCTGATCGAAAAGCCCGGAGACGATCAGCATGGGCACACGCAGCGGCTCCCTGGCAAGCAGCTTGTCCACCGCCTGGTCCTGCCAAAACGAATCGTAGGAGGCATGGTCCGCGATGGCGCGCCAGAAGCCGAGTTGCTCAAGCCCGCGGGATGCGGCGATGGCGCCTGCGGAGCCGGCTCTCAGGTACTCATCGTAAGTGTCGCGATCGCCGGACCACCAATTCTCGTCGCCCGCGCGCGTCGCCTCCTGCCCATAAATGTAAGCGAGCATCCCGTCCTGCCGAAAGGCGCCGTTGTGGAAAAAGTCGTCCCCGATCCAGCCGTCAATCATCGGCGCGAAGGGCACCGCAACCTTCAGGGCCGGGTGCGGACGCACCGTCGCCATGACAGTGGTGAAGCCCTCGTAGGAGCCGCCGATCGTGCCGACGCGTCCGTTGGATTCGGGCACGTGCTTCACCAACCAGTCAATTGTGTCGTAAGCATCGGTGGCGTGGTCAACTTCGGTGGAGTTGAGCGGACCCTTGAGCGGCCGGGTCATCACATAATCCCCTTCCGACCCGTATTTGCCGCGCACGTCCTGGAAGACAATGATGTAGCCAGCGGCCACCGCGGTGTCGTCCATTTGTGGAACCGCCGCGGCCAGATGCGGACTGTTAAAGCGCAACACCCTCTCAGACGCGTTGTAGGGGGTGCGGGTGAGCAGAATCGGCGCGTGGCTGGCGCCTTTCGGCACGAGGATGAAGGTCCTCAGCTTCACTCCGTCGCGCATGGCGACCATTTCCTTGCGCTTCACGTAGTCGAAGGAGTTGGTGACGGGCTTGAATGTCTTCGGCGTGTCGCTGGGCAGGTTTGTCGCAACTCCATCGGCGCGCGCAGCGTCGGGGCAGGGCATGAGGCAGGCCATTGTGAGCGCGGCCCAGATTGCGAACTGGCGAAAGATCGCCAAATCAGTTTTGTGATTGCCGGCTTTTTCCCGGCTTTGCCTTTGGTTCGTCATCCCGCCGAAAGTAACGTCAGGGACGAAAAAAAGGCAATCCGCATTTTTTGCATGGGTATTGACTATTTGGGAAGATGCGGCCAGCATGGGGGGCATGAAGAAAATGGCAGTTGTTGCCGCCGCGCTGCTGGCCTTGTCGGGCGCGCGGACGCAATGCTCCGCTCAAGACGCCGCTCCTCCGCCAGCGCCCAGTGCGGCGGTATGGTCGAGCGCGGACTTGGACCAGATGTTGGGACCCATCGCGCTTTACCCCGATCCCCTCATTGGCGTCATTCTGCCCGCGGCGACCGAGCCGTCGCAAATTGTGCTGGCGGACCGGCATGTGAGCGAAGGGGGCGATCCGAACCAAATCGCGCAGCAGCCGTTGGACCCGAGCGTGCAGGGATTGGCGCATTACCCGAATGTCCTGAAATGGATGGATGACAATCTCGCCTGGACGACAGAGCTTGGGCAGGCCTTCGCCAACCAGCAATCCGATGTGATGGATTCCATTCAACGCCTGCGAGCCAAGGCCCAGGCTTTGGGGAATCTGCAAAGCACTCCGCAGGAGAATGTGGTGAGCGATGACGGCACAATCGACATTGACCCGGCTGATGCGGACGATATGTATGTGCCGGATTATCAGCCGGACCTTATCTATTATCAACCGGGTGTGTATTGCTCCTTCGGGATTGGTTTTCCCATTGGGGTCTGGTTGGGCTTCGATTGGGATTGGCGGCATCATCATTTGATCAGTTGGGGCCCGGGCCATTTGCGTCCCCGGGGTTGGTGGCAGCTTCCGCCGGACGCGCGGCGCAAGGGAATCACCGCCCATGATTCGGGTCTGTGGCGGCCCAAGACGCGCGCGGCTTCGGTCATGGTGGCGGGCGGAGATCGCGGCTATGAAAATCGCCCGGTTTCCCGTGCCTATGCGGCGCCGAGGCTCCCCGCGCCACGCGAGGCTTCCCGGCCCGCCGCGCGTCCTGCGGTGGCGCCTCGGGCTAGTGTGACTGTAATCGGCCGGGCGCCGGCAGTGAGCCGGGCGCCAGCAGTGTCGCGCCCGATCGAGAGAAGCGAACCGTCTGAAAGCGCGTTCGGCGGCTCACAAAGCGCGCGTGAAGTCCGTGAATCCAGTTCCCGCGGGCAGGAGAGCCGGGGGAACGTCAGCGCCGGGTCGTCCCGGTCCGGAGGATCTTCAGGCCGGCGTTGAGACTTAATATGAAATCCCTCGTTTTCAAATTCGTCCGTTGTGCCTGCGTGTTCGGGGCGCTGATGACTGGCCTGGCAACGCCGCCGCCGATAGTTGCCGCGCAGCAGGAGCGATTCGCCACGCCGGAAGAGGCCGTGAAGGCATTGACCGCCGCGACCGGGACTAAAGATACCAATGCGCTGGACGCGATTTTCGGGCCGGAACTGCGCGGTCTTGTTTCGGCGGACGCCGTTCAGGCCAGCAACAGATTCGTGATTTTTGCGCGGCGGATTTCTGAGAAGGTGAATCTGGCGCGGGAGTCGGATGACAGGGTGATTTTGGATATCGGCAACGATGCCTGGCCGTTTCCGATTCCGCTGGTGCGGCGGGAGGGCCAATGGTCGTTCGATACCCAAGCTGGCAGGGAGGAAATTCTCAATCGCCGCATTGGCATGAACGAGTTGGGGACGATTCGCGTTTGCCAGGCATACGTCGAGGCCCAGCGCGAGTATGCCGGCAAAGATCGCAACGGCGATGGAGTGCTGCAATACGCCCAATACTTGCGCAGCACCCCCGGCAGGCATGACGGCCTTTACTGGCATGCCGAGGAGGAAGACGAGGCCAGTCCGTTCGGGCCGCTGATTGCGGAGGCGCGGGGCGAAGGCTACCGCAAAGAATCCAAGATCATGACCGGCGACCAGAGGCCTTACCACGGCTATTATTTTAAGATACTGACGCGGCAAGGACCGCACGCCGCCGGCGGCAGATACAACTATGTTATCAATGGCCGCATGATCGCCGGTTTCGCGCTGGTGGCGTGGCCGGCGCAATGGGGCAACTCGGGCATCATGACTTTCATTGTCAATCAAGAGGGCAGGGTCTATGAAAAAAACCTCGGGCCAAAGACGGCAAAGGCCGCCCGGGCGATGACCACTTACGAACCTGATCCGGCTTGGAAACTGACCCGGGAGCCTTGAAACTCCCACGCCCTTGCTTGCGCCGCGCATGGCTCTGTCCTACCTTTCTTGCGGATGCCGACATTGCTCGAAAAAATCCAGGCCAGCGCCGCCGCGCGCCTGACTTTGCCCGCACAGACCCATCCCCGCGGGGAATTGGCGCGCTTCAAGAACTTTCTCAAGGTCGAAACGCACCGCCTGAAAATTGTGCATCGGGGCGGGGGAGAAGGCCGCGAAGTTTGCCAGGCCCGCTCGGCGATTATTGACTTGTTGCTGCGCTACATTTTGGAAGGAGTCAAGAACGCGGCGCCGCCGCCGGACAAAACGACGTGGCCTGTTTTCGCGCTGGTGGCCATCGGCGGCTATGGCCGCGCCGAACTGAATCCGCAGAGTGACATCGACATCATGTTCCTGCACGAAAGCGACATGGTGTCCGACGGCAAGGCCCGTCCGGCGCTGTCCGCCCTGGTCGATGGTTTGCTCTACACACTGTGGGATTTGGGGTTCAAGGTGGGGCACTCGGTCCGTTCCGTGGAGGATTGCGTCAGGGTCGCCAACAGCGATATGCAGTCCAAAACGTCTCTGATCGAAGCCCGGCTCATCACTGGAGAGGAAGGGCTTTTTGGCCGTTTTGAGCGCAACCTTTTGGCCAGGTGCGTCATCGGCTATGAGAACGATTACATCACCGCGCGGCTGCAGGACCAGGCGGCGCGGCGGGCCAAATTCGGCAATTCCGCCTGCATGCAGGAGCCCAACATCAAAAACGGCTGTGGTGGCTTGCGCGATTATCAAAACCTGCTTTGGATGGCCTACTTCAAACATCGCACCCGTACGCTGGCGGAACTGGAAAACAAGGACATGATCAGCGCCGGCGAACGCAAGCAACTGGAAAGCGCTTACAGTTTTCTGCTCCGCGTCCGCACCGAGTTGCAGTATTATCTGAATCGCCCCTCCGATATCCTGGCCAAGAGCCTGCAACCGTCCATCGCCCTGAACCTGGGCTATCAGGAGCGCTCCGCCGGCAAGCGGTTGGAACTCTTCATGGGCGATTTTTACACCCACAGCCGCAACATTGATTTGATCACCCGCACCATCGAACAACGGCTGGCCCTGTTTCCGCCCCCGCCCCAACGCCTGCTTTCCCTGCGCCGATTTTTCCGGGCCAAACCCGCCCGCAAGAGCGAGCCGTCGGTCGATGGCTTGAACTTCATTGACGGCGAAATCCGGCCCGTGACAACGACAATTTTCCGGGACAGCCCGAAGCGGCTCATGCGCGTCTTTCTGCACGCGCAGCAACGGGGACTGAAGTTGCACCCGGACCTGGCGCAGCTCATCCGCAACCAATTGTCGCTGGTGGACAACGCCTTTTTGCGCGACCCGCATGTGCGTGAAACCTTTTTGGAAATCCTGGACCAGCGCGGCAACGTCGCCCCGGTTCTCCGCATGATGCACGAAGTCGGGTTCCTTGGGAAATTCCTGCCCGAATTCGGGCGGCTGACCTGCCTGGTGCAACATGAGTTTTATCATCAATACACGGCGGACGAACACACCCTCTTCTGCATTGCAAAACTGGACCAGGTTTGGAACGCCAAAACGCCGCCCTTCAGCGCTTACGCGGAAATGTTTCACAGCGTCGAAAACCCTTTTATTCTTTACCTGGCGTTGCTGTTGCACGATGCGGGCAAGGCCTTTCGCACCGGCCATCACGAGGAGATCGGGGGCAAGGTTGCCTTGAGCGTGTCGCGCCGGCTCGGTCTGGATGGCGCCAAAACGCACACTCTGCGCCTGGTCATCGAGAACCATTTGGCCATGGCCCAAATATCGCAACGCCGCGACCTGGATGATCCCGCCGTGATCAACGCGCTGGCCCGCCGGATTCAGAGCGTGGAAAATCTGGTTTTGCTCACCCTGCACACCTTCGCCGACTCGATGGGAACGAGCGATCAACTGTGGAATGGGTTCAAAGACGCCGTGTTGTGGCGGCTGTATGAAAAGACCCGCCGCGTGTTGACCGGCGGCACTGAATTTCTTCTGGCCGAAGCGCGCCAGCGCGAATTGCTGGCCGAGGAAGTCCAGCGTCTGGCCCCGCACACCTTTGATCCGGCGGAAATCCAGGCCCATTTTAACAACGTCCCCGCCCGCTATCTCCAAATCAGCGACGCCCGGGAAATTCTGCGCGACGTCACCCACGTCCATCGCTTTATCCGAATGCAGTTGTCCGAAAGCGAAGACAACGCGCTGGCGCCCGTCATTTCCTGGCACAATGAACCCGATCGCGGTTATACCGTCGTTATCGTCTGCACTTGGGACCGGGATCGTCTATTCAGCCAGATCACCGGCTGCCTGACCGCGGCGGGCCTGAACATTTTGAGCGCCGAAATCCTGACCCGTCACGACGGCGTCATTCTGGACACGTTCTGGGTGACGGATGCCCGGACCGGCCTTTTGGCCAATCGCGAAGAACGGGAGATCTTTGAGAACCTCACGCAGAAAGTCCTGACAGGGGCCACGATCGATCTGGCCGCGTTGATCGCCAAAACCAAAACCGCGCCCTCGCCTTACAAATCGATCGACGGCGAACGCATCCCGACCGTCATTTCCCTGGACAACGCCACCTCCGACATTCGAACTGTTATTGACATTCAAACCGAGGACCGGCCGGGATTGTTGTACGATATATCACGGACGCTGGCGGGGTTGAACGTCAACGTCTATCTCGCGAAAATATCGACGGAAAAAGGCGCGGCCATCGACAGTTTCTACGTGACCGAGCGCAACGGCGCGAAAATCCTCGCTCCCGAGCGCGAGAAAGGGATTCAGCAAAAACTGCGTCACGCCGTCCAGCATGGGATGTAGCTTGCAGGAGTTCACACTTCCAAACGGTTGCCCGGACGGGCCATGTTCCTGAACCCTCATTTTCATGCCCGGTGACGCAGAAATCCCCTAAAGCGCGTCCCGCCTCCCGCCGATGACAGGGTAGGGCCGATGATAATCAGCCAATAAATGGATATTAATCCTCAGTTCAATCGCCGGATTCTGGTCATTGATGACAACAGAGCCATCCATGCGGATTTCCGCAAAATTCTCCTGCCCAACGATGGCGCGCCGGATGATTTGTGCGCCACCGAGACCGCTTTATTCGGCAACACGGAATCGCAGTCCCGGCTGCCGCAGTTTGAAGTTGATTCGGCCTATCAAGGGCAGGAAGGTTTCGCGTTAATCGAAAAGAGCCTCGCCGAAAACCGTCCTTATGCCATGGCTTTTGTGGATGTGCGCATGCCGCCGGGTTGGGATGGAGTCGAAACCACGGCCACGATCTGGCAAAGGTATTCCGACCTGCAAGTGGTCATCTGCACCGCCTTCTCTGATTATTCCTGGGAACAGATGTTGCAGAAACTGGGCTACTCTGACCGGCTGGTCATCCTCAAAAAGCCATTCGACTGCATCGAAGTGCTGCAATTGGCCATCCTGATGACCGAAAAATGGCGCCTCTATCAGCAGGCCAAACTTCGCTTGAGCGATCTGGAGAGAATGGTCCTGGAACGAACGTCCGCCCTGGAAGCGACCAACTCCAAATTGGCGCGGGCGAATCACCAACTCGTTCTGGCCACGGATAAAACCCAGAAATTGGCCGAGGCCGCCCTGATGGCGAGCAAGGCCAAAGGCGATTTCCTCGCCAAAATGAGCCACGAAATCCGCACGCCAATGAACGGCGTCTTGGGCATGGTGGATTTGCTTCTCCAAACCAACATGACGCCCGAACAGCATGAATCCTGCAAGATCATCAAAACCAGCGCCGATGCGTTGCTGTGCATCATTAACGACATTCTTGATTTTTCCAAGATCGAAGCCGGCAAGATGCGTGTTGAAAAAGTGGAGTTCGACCTTCGTGACACCGTCACTGGCGCGGTCCAGCTTCTTGCCCCGCAGGCCCAAGCCAAAGGCCTTGACCTGACCTGTGTCATCGATCAGGGCCTTGGCCCCACCCTGGTTGGCGATCCCACACGAATCCGGCAAATCCTGCTCAATCTCCTGAACAACGCCGTCAAATTCACCGGCAAGGGCAAAGTGTCCCTTGAGGTCAGGCTCCTCGGTGAGACAAACGAAGAAATCCAACTGCGCTTCGCCGTCACCGATACCGGCATCGGTCTTTCCGAAGAAGACCAAAAAAAATTGTTCCACTCCTTCAGCCAGACGGACACGTCAATGACGCGCCGATACGGCGGGACCGGCCTGGGATTGGCCATTTGCCGCAAGCTTGTGGAAATGATGGGCGGTTCCATCCAGGTTGTCAGCAGCCCGGGAAAAGGCTCCACCTTCTCGCTCACAATAAAACTTGGGAAATCAAAGGGCGCCTGCCCCCCAACCGGTCAGGCCATTGTCCCTGGCAGCGAATCATCGCCCCTGCCGGAATCTTCCGGCAACGTTGCGGAATCCCCGGCCCTTGCGCCGAACGACACTCGCATTCTGCTGGCGGAAGACAACCCCATCAACCAGATCGTGGCTGTGAAGCAACTCGAAAAGCTCGGCTACTCAGTGGAAATCGCCAACAATGGATTCGATGCGGTCGAAGCGCACCGGCGACGCAATTATCAAATCATTTTTATGGACTGCCAGATGCCGCAGATGGACGGCTACGAAGCCACCAGAAAAATTCGCCAGATGGAATCAGAGCAGAACCTCAAACCCGTGCGGATCATCGCCATGACAGCCAATGCCATGCAAGGCGATTCCGAACTGTGCCTGGCCACGGGGATGGACGATTACATCGCCAAGCCTGTGGACCACAACAAACTGATTACTGTTCTCAAAAGAGCGGGGACCGGCGTCAGGATTAAAACCCCGCGCCCCGCTTCCCCTGTTCTCGCGTAGCAAGCCGCCCTCACCCAACTGGAAAGTGCGGGGCGGAACTTGCCTGTGACCACCGGACGCACCCGCCAGGATCGCCACCGAACCCTTCACAACCCGCCCAAGGCGCTGTGGGTCGCCCCTGCCGGATTAAGATTGTGTTTTCTCCACGCGGGCTTAGTATGTCTGAAATACGTTGTGTTAAAGAGCTTGGCGGCACAACCACTCCAACCAACATGAAGCGGATTATCTGGCAGTTCATCATCATTGCTTCTGTGGCGCTCCGCGTCCCGGCCCAGACTCCGCTCGAGTTTTTCACCAATCAGGCCAATGCGCTGCTGCAGGCGGAATTTGGCTTCGGGGTGACGAATATCCCGGTCTATTCGACGACCAACCCGGCCATCGGGTATAGCGCGTCCGTTCATTACCTGCTCCAATCAGCCGCCAATGCGTATGATGCGACAACTCCTTCAACAAATTTCCCCTCCGTGTTTCGTCCTGTCTTTTCGTGGCAGGCCGACACTCTGTTCATTGTCGGTTACACCTGCGTGACAA
This sequence comes from uncultured Verrucomicrobiae bacterium, assembly GCA_963825315.1. Taxonomy (GTDB): domain Bacteria; phylum Verrucomicrobiota; class Verrucomicrobiia; order Limisphaerales; family Palsa-1400; genus DASRLE01. Next base: position 1,535,014 of record CAWGST010000001.1, read on the forward strand.
CTGATTTCTATGCGCAGATCAGTTCCGGCTTCAAGGCCTTGACCGATCCGACGATCACTGCAAACGACAATGTCTGGGGAATTCCGTGGGTCGTCGGCGCCAAAGGCCAGACACCCGCGTTCAATGAATACTGCTACTCCAGCGCGGTCAATGTAGAACGACTACTCGTCTTTGTTCGCTACCCGTCGGCGACCCAGCCCGGGCAGTATGCCGCCAACAGACCTCCGCATTACACCAATCAATTCTATATCATGTCCATTTCCAACATTTTCGGGGCCGAAGCGTGGAATTTTTACCCGGCGACCTTCACCAACAGCGCTACGCTTGTCGTCTCCAATCAGGTTTTGATCACCATTACCAACAACTATAATTTCGGCACGAACATGGTATTCAACGCGGCTACAAATTGGCTCGTTGATGCATGGCCAGCAGGCGGCTTCATGATCCCCTTGTTCACGAACACAATTTCGTTGCCGCTATCGTATTGGTCCGAATCCACTGAACAATTTATCACTCTCGATGCCACCAACGGCTTTCTGTCAAGCGACGTTCAACAAACCGGGTGGCCCGTCCATGCGTGGACGCTGAACATCACCAATAATCTCATGTACGCATTGGTTGATAACGGAACCGGACATGTTCTGGATTTCGTCAATTTGGGGGCGTTTGGCAGTTCGCTGAATGTCAACCAAGCGTTAATCAACATTCCAGAGTCTCCTGAAAATGTGTGGATAGTGGCTCCTGCGACCGATGCCCCGAACTCTCCAATGTCAGAAGGAGCGATCAACCAAATTTACGATGGCATCTGGCAACCTGGAGGTCTGGAATTTTACGATTCGCTTCTCGGACTTTCACCTGGTGGTTACCCCAGCTCAGTCGGCATGTTTAGCGTTCCCGTCGGCGCTCCCGTTCCCGGCGGCGCTCTCAGCCCCGGTCCCGCATACGTAAACTTCATTCAGAGCTGTTCCTGGCAGGCGGGCAATCCGATGGTCCACTACACAGTGGAAGACCTTACTAATCCGGAATTCAATCAGGACATCGCATACGTTCCGCTGGATTTTATTGGCCCCGCTCTTGCCGCCTCGATGTCCGACTCGGTTTGCAGTTTGGGGGAAGTCAATCCCGACTACAATTCCGGCGCGGTGGACGATTTCTGTTTCGAATTGTCCGATGGCCTGTTTCAGATCGGGTTTTCAGGAGCCGCCGATTTGCCTTATGCGGTGTGGGCCTCAACGAATATACTGGACTGGAGTCAGATTGGAACGGCGGCGCAGCCGTTGCCCGGTGTCTTTCAGTTCGAGGACCCGGCAGCGACGAATTATTCCGCGCGCTTTTATCAAGTGCGATTGCCGTAAGGTGATTCCGGCCAAGCTACCGGATCATGCAAGGTAATGTTACAAAGGGTGTAAAATAAATGTTAAAAAAATGTTACAAAGGGTGTTGACACATTCGGCGTGCCTGGTTTATTACTCATCCATCATGTCAAATATCAAAGATCTTACAGTGCTTCAATTGAAGCGAGCCGTTGAAATCATGGAACAAATCGAAAGCCTGCAGGCGCAACTCGCGTCCATAGGCGGCGGAAGGCGCGGACGCCCGGCCGCAACCAGGGCGGGCAAGCGCCGCAAGCGCCGCATGTCGGCCGCGGGCCGCGCTCGAATTGCCGCCGCCGCCAGGGCGAGATGGGCCAAATACAGGCGCGGAGCAACCAAGGCAAAACCCGCCAAAGCAGCGAAGAGGAAACGTTTCAGCGCCGCCGCCAGGGCCAAATTGAGCGCCGCCGCCAAGGCCCGCTGGGCCAAGGCCAAAGCCGCCGGAAAAAGCGCGCTTTAGGATCTCATCCGGCAGCTTCAGCACTCAAAGCCGGGCCGTCAGGAGTTTCACGAAAATCTCGTGTAACTCCCGCCGTTTCGCTTGCTCGCGGCTCCCGCGCCTGTCACTGTGGCTGCTTCGGGCTGATGACTGAATCAATGACGCCCTTTTCATATTCGTCCCATGTGGGCGACATTCCGCGAAGTTTCCCGGCAATTTTTGCAAACGTTTCGATGACATAATCCATGTCTTCTTCGGTGTTATCTTTGCCGGGTGACATGATAATGGCGCCTTGGGCCAGCGCGTCAGACAAACCGATGGCGCTCAGAACATGGGAGATTTTGAGCGACTTGCTGACGCAATTGGTCGCGCCGGCCACCGCGATGCCGTGCCTGTCGCACAGCAATACCTGGCTTTCGCCTTCGATAAACTCAGTGGAAATATTCAGGTTCGTCGGAACCCGTTGGGTCCCGGCTCGGGTCCGTTCAGTTGCAGGCAGGGAATTCTGGCTCTGAGTCCCTCCCAAAGCCGCTTTTGCAATCGGAGGCAATGCGCGCTCCATCGCGCCCCATCGCGCAAGGCAATTTCCGCGGCGGCGCCGGCGCCGACAATGGCCGGCACATTTTCAATTCCAGCGCGCCAGCCGTTTTCCTGTCCCCCGCCATGCAGGAGGCTGGAAAGGCGCGCCCGCCGATTGCGATAGAGCACGCCGACGCCCTTGGGTCCGTGAAAACGATGCGGCGAGAAGGAAAGAAGGTTCGCGCCCAATTCCCTCACATGGATGGGCAGCCATCCGGCGCCCGCCTCGGCATCAACATAAAAGGCGATGCCGTCCCGGCTGGCAACTTCGCTGATTTCCCGGATGGGCTCAATCGTGCCGATGTCATGATTGACAAGGTGAACGGCGATTAAAATAGTCTTGTCAGTAATGGCGGCCCGCACCTCCGCGGGGTCAATGAACCCCTGGCGGTCCACTTTGACGCGGGTGGAGGTAAAGCCGTGTTTCTCGAGAAATTCCAGGGAGCGAATCACCGCCGGATGCTCGGTCTGGCTGATGACGATATGATTGCCCCGGCGCTGGCTGGCAAAGGCCGCTCCTTTGACCGCCAAATTGGCCGATTCCGTGCCATCGGAGGTGAAAATGATCTCTTCGGGGGATTCGGCATGGATCAAGGCGGCGATTTGGGCGCGGGCGGCGGCCACGGCCTCGCGCGCCCGCGCGCCGTATTGATGTAAAGAAGAAGGATTGCCAAAGGCTTCGGCAAAGAACGGCCGCATGGCTTCGATCACCTCCGGCAAAACGGGGGTGGCGGATTGGTGGTCGAGATAAACCTGTCGCATGTCGATCTGCCCAAACGCCGCCCTTAGTTGGCGTGGCGCTTTTGGCCGCGTGTCAATTGGCTTGTCTCCTGCCGCCGGATCAAATCGCCCAAGGTCGTGCGCAACAGCACATCCTTCACCCCGTCCTGGGCTTGCTCGAATAGTCCGCAGAGGGCGCAGCCGCCGGCGTGTTCACAATCGGGTTTAAGTTGTTTGCAACGTTGGAACACTATCTTTCCCTCGATGGCTTCAATGATTTCCAGAATGGAAACTTGCGCGGGGTCCTTGACCAGCACAAATCCGCCGCCCGCCCCCCGAATGGACCGGACCAGCCCGGCTTTGACCAGGTTTTGAAAAATCTTGGCCAGGAAACTCTTCGGAATCCGCTCCGTCCGGCTGACCTCGTTAATCATGGCCATCTGCCCCGGACTGCGCCGGGCCAGGTTCATCAATCCCAAAACCCCATACTCACCTGCGCGGGTAATCTGCATCGGAAAACGAAATTCGGACTAAATTCATCTTATACACTATATAGGAGCGCCAGACGGTGTCAATCTGAGAAGTAACAACTCATCCGCCGTCCGGTCGGGGAATGACGATTTTTTGGCCGACTCGAAGGCGGTTCCAGTCCACGGTGGGATTTGCCTCTTTCGCCTGTTTCAAAGTGATTTTTTTCAATCCTTTGCTTTTGAAGTCGTCATTGTAGGCATTGACTATCGCCCCCAGCGTGTCGCCATCCTGGATGGTGTAGAGGTAGCCTTTGTCTGATGCGGGTGATTCCGCAGAGGCGGCAGGTTTTGGTCCGGAGGCATGGACGGGTGCCGATGCGGACCGCAGTGATTGTTCGAGTCCGCCGATGGATTTGCGGATTTCCTCTGAGATGACTTCCTTGTCGTTCTGGCGTTTCTTGTCCACTTCCTGAATGGTTTCCGCCAGACGTTTGAGTTCGTCTTGAATCCCTGAATTGTCGGCGGGACGGGCCTGGGCCGCGCGCAAGCTCTGTATCTCCTCCTCCAGGGCGGTGATTTTGGCGTGAAGCGCCTCGTTGTCCGACTGGACGGCCTGGAGGTCGGCGGCCAACCGTTTGTAGCGCTCCTCCGCGTCCTCCTTCGCGGCAATGGTGGCGGCGGTGCTGGCCGGGGTGCTGGCGGCGTCCTGGGCCGTGACGGGCAGGCGCAGCAAAAGAACGGAAATGGCGGACAGAATGAAAACTCGTTTCATGCAGTCGAAAATAGGAGCGTCGCCGCGCAAGTTCAAGGTTCAAAGTCAGGGCAGACGCATCCAAATTCCGCCGCAAAAACCCAAAAAGAATGGATCATTTGCTGAAATCAAAATATACTCTACCCGCATTGAAAGCCGCAATGCGGGTAGCGCATATTTTAATTTGCCCTCGATGTCAAGGAAAAATAATCAAAAACAATCGAACGCTGCGGCCGGCTCATGAAGCCTTCCCTCGCCCCAGACTGAACTCCGGGCCATTCCCTCCCTGGCTTTCAATGAGCGGCAAGATTTTAGATGCGTCTGGCCTGGCTCAAAGTGGGGAGAACTTTGCGCTTTGAACTTTCCAGTTTGAACTTATTTTCATGGACGTGACCATTTTGGAAGTCATTCAACGCAGCGCCGATTTTTTGGGCAAAAGAGGCGTCGGCGCGCCGCGCCTGCAAGTCGAATTGCTCCTGGCCCATGTCTTGAAAATGCCGCGAATGAATTTGTATTTGAATTTCGAGCGGGCGCTGTCCGCGCAGGAAGTGGAAACGCTGCGCGAATTAGTGCGCCGGCGCGGCCAGCGCGAGCCGCTGCAGTATATTGTCGGCTCCGTTTCCTTTTGCGGTTTGGAATTGACCGTCAGCCGGCATGTCCTGGTGCCGCGGCCGGAAACCGAATTGCTGGCCGAGCGGGCCTGGAATTTTCTCGGGCAATTGCCTGCCAACTGCCAGGCCCGCGCGCTGGATCTGGGCACGGGCAGCGGTTGCCTGGCCATCGCCCTGGCCGCCCACGCCGCGCGGGCGCGGGTGGACGCGACCGATCTTTCCGGCGAGGCCTTAACCACGGCCCGCCAAAACGCGGCGCGGCACCAGGTGGCGGAGCGGATTGAATTTCATCAGGGCGACGGCTTCGCCGCCCTCGGTCGGGAGAGAAGTTTTGATCTGATTGTTTCCAATCCGCCCTATGTTGCGACGGCGGATATCCAGACCTTGGAACCGGAGGTGCGCGACTATGAGCCGCGGCTGGCGCTGGACGGGGGGCCGGACGGGCTGGACTTTTACCGGCGGATCGCGGCCGAAGCGGGCGCGTTCCTCCGCCCCGGGGGGCGGGCCATGCTGGAATTAAACGACAACGGCGCCCAAAGCGTGGGCAAAATCTTTGAGCATCAAGGGTGGAAGGTCGAAGCCATCGAGCCGGATTACAATCAGTTTCAGAGGATTTTTATTGCGCACCAGGCAGCGCAATCACACGATGTCGCCGCTCGAACTGGAATTGTTTGAATGGACCGGTTTCTCATCAAAGGCGGCACGCCCCTGCACGGTGAAGTCATGATCAGCGGCGCGAAGAATGCCGTCCTGCCGCTGATGGCGGCGACACTGCTGACCTCCGAACCCTGCGTCATTCGCCGCGTCCCCAATCTGAGCGACATTCATTTCATGGGGCAAATCCTGACCTCGTTGGGCGCGACGGTCAAGTTCGAGGGCGATGTGCTGCGCCTGCAATCGGCCAAAATCAAAGGGGTGGGCGATTATGAGTTGATCCGCAAAATGCGCGGTTCCATTTGCATCCTGGGGCCGTTGCTGGGGCGGACGGGCAAGGCCCTCGTCTCAATGCCGGGCGGCTGCGTTATCGGGGCGCGTCCCATTGATCTGCATCTCAAGGGCCTGAAATCGCTTGGGGCAAAAATTCGGATCGAGAGCGGCTACATTAACGCGACGGTCCGAAAGCTCAAAGGCACGGAATTGTTTCTGGGCGGGCGCTGCGGCCCGACCGTGCTGGGCACCGCCAACGTCATGATGGCCGCCGTGCTGGCCGAGGGCGTGACCATCATCGAAAGCGCGGCCTGTGAACCGGAAGTGATCGACCTGGGCAACTTCCTCAACGCCATGGGAGCCAAAGTTTGCGGGGCGGGCAGCCCCACCCTTGCCATCACCGGGGTGAAAACTTTGCACGGGGCGGACCATGAAGTCATACCGGATCGAATCGAAACGGCCACCTTTGCCGTGGCGGCGGCGGCGACCAATGGCGAGGTGACAATTCGCGGCGCGCGCCCGGACCATTTGCACGCGGTGCTGGACAAGCTGCGGGAGGCGGGAGTGAAAGTGGAACGGAGCGGCCCGGCGTTGAAGATCTCGCGCGGCGGGCGGTTGAAGGCGGTGGATATCACCACCCTGCCTTACTCCGGGTTTCCAACCGATGTTCAGGCGCAGATGATGGCGCTGATGGCGTTGACTCCCGGCATCAGCATTATTACGGAGCGCATTTTTGAATCGCGCTTTATGCACGTCAGCGAGCTGGCCCGCCTGGGGGCCGACATTGCCATTGAAGGGCCGAGCGCCATCGTCAAAGGCGGCAAACCGCTCAGCGGCGCGCCGGTCATGGCCAGCGATTTGCGGGCCTCGGCCGCGCTGGTCATCGCCGGTTTGGCGGCGCGCGGCACGACGGAAGTCAGCCGGGTCTATCATATTGACCGCGGCTACGACAACATTGACGGGAAACTGCGCAAACTCGGCGCCCGCATTGAACGTGTGGGAGGTCCATGAAATTTCTGGTGGGACTGATTATTGTCGTTGGTTTGTTGCTGGGCGCCTGGCAACTGCATCAGTATTGGGGGACCTTCAAGGAAAAGGAACCGGAGACCGTCGCGCCCGCGCCGCCGGACATCTCAGGCGATCAACTGCCCGGCATGTCCCCCAGCCTGCAACCCGTGCTGGAAGAGGCCCGGAGGCGCGGCGCGGCGGGACTGCATGATTTTCTGACCATGTATGGCAACACCATCAGCGATCCGCGCCGGTCCTCGATTGAACTGGATTATGTGGTGCTGCTGGCGCAAAGCAGCCCCGGGGAAGCGCGCCGGGAATTCGCCAAAATAAAGAGCCGCGTGCCGCCCGGCTCGCCGGTGTATAGACGAGTCAAACAATTGGAAAAAACCTACGAATAACTTTCGGAAAACTTGATGAATCTCAGAGACGCTCCAATCCAGCGAAAGCTGACCATGGCCATCATGCTGACCAGCACCGTGGTTTTGTTCCTGACTGCCGCCGTGTTCATCGGTCACGAAGTGAGAACTTTTCGCCAGACTCTCGAGGAAAATTCCCGCACCATCGCGCGCATCACCGCCGCGCAGAGCAGCGGCGCGGTTGACTACGAAAATGAAAACGATTGCCGGAAGATACTCTCCAAACTCAACAGCGAACCGTCGATTTTGCTGGCCGCCCTCTATGGCAGGCACGGCAAAATGCTGGCGCGCCATCCCGAATCCGCCGACATCAGCACTTTTCCCGACAACCCTGTGGCAAAGGAGTATTTGGTCAAACATGGCGCCGTGCATATTTTCGTGCCCGTCCGGCAGGACGATCGGATTGTTGGCGCGCTCTACCTTAAATGGGATTTGAGTCCGGCCTATCGCCGCTTCCGGTGGGATGCCGGAATACTGGCCCTGATGTTGATCGGCTCCCTGGGCGTCGCCCTGGCTATTTCCAACGCGCTGCAACGGCGCATTTCCGGGCCAATTCTCGAACTGGCCGACACGGCCAGGGTGGTCTCCGTCAACCGCGATTATTCGGTGCGGGCCAAAAAGCATGGCAACGATGAGTTGGGCCTTTTCACCGATGCTTTCAACCAAATGCTGGGCCAGATTGGCGAACAAGATGAGGCGCTGCGCAAAAACGAGGAGGAACTGCGCCGGGCTTTGCAATCCGCCCAGGCTGCGGCCAGGGAGGTCCGGGCTTTGAACGCCGAACTGGAGGATCGCGTCGCCCATCGCACCGCCGAACTCGCCGCCACCAACCAGGAATTGGAGGCCTTCGTTTACACCGTCTCGCATGATTTGCGCGCTCCCCTCCGGCACATTGACGCTTATGCCCGGATTTTGGAGGATGAAATGCAAAAGGATCCCGCCGACGCCCGGCAGTACTTCAGCCGCATCCGCCTGGGGGTCCAAAACATGGGCCGGCTGGTGGATGACTTGTTGAAGCTGTCGCGCCTCGGCCGCGTCGAGCTTGAGTCCAGGGCGGTCCGGCTCAACACCATCGTGGAGGAAGTGTTGGCCGAGTTGAAACCGGAAGTGGCAAATCGTGACATTGAGTGGCGCATCGCGGAATTGCCTTCGGCCACTGTGGATCCCGGATTGATCAAACAGGTCTTCGCCAACTTGATTTCCAACGCCATCAAATATACCCGTTCCCGCGCCCGGGCCGTCATTGAGATTGGCACGGAACCGGTGGACGGCGCGACAGCGATCTTCATTCGCGACAACGGGGTCGGTTTCAATATGAAATGTGCGCATAAACTCTTCAACGTTTTCCAGCGGCTGCATCGGGTGGAAGAATTCGAAGGGACCGGCCTCGGCCTGGCCACCGTCCAGCGCATTGTCCAGCTTCATGGCGGCAAAATCCGGGCCAAGGCCGAACTGGACAAAGGCGCCACTTTCCATTTTACTCTCAAGGGCATTGAAGCCGCGCGGTCCGTATGAACACAGCCATCGAAATTTTTTCTGTCAACAATAATCCGACCCCGGACGCCTGTGCCGCCCGTTCGCGGGCGGTGGAGGGCCGGTATAATGTTTTCGATCCAAAAATGGTTTGCCAAAGACGATGAGTTCCTTGAGTTGCTGGAAGCCAGCGCCCAGGCCAGCCAGGCCAGCGTCCTCGCGCTCAAGGAGGTCCTGCAAGACCGCCAGACCTCGCACAGCCTGGAGGCCTTCGCCGCCATGCGCCGCCAGGACAAATTAATCACGGCGCGCATCACCGAACTGCTGGCGCGAACCTCCATCACTTCCCTGGACCGCGAAGACATCGAGGCCATTTCCAGCGCCCTCTACAAGATTCCCAAGACGGTGGAAAAATTCGCCGAACGCCACTCGGTTTGCGCCGCGCAATTGCGCGCGGTCGATTTTTCCGCGCAAATCGCCCTGGCCCAACAGTCCACCGACACGGTCGCCATCATGATCAAGGCGCTGGAGAAGTCCCATTTCGCGCAAGTCAATTCGTTCAATGAAAAGCTTCAGATCATTGAAGGCGATGCCGACAAGCTCATGCTGCAACTATTGACCGAACTCTACAACGGCCGGCATCCGCCCTTGACGGTCATCATTGTCAAAGACTTGTATGAGCTGCTGGAGAAAGTGGTGGACCGGTGCCGGGATGTCGGCAATGTCGTGGCCAATGTGGTGTTGAAACACTCTTGAGCGCGCATGGACCCGGTGCTCTTTCTCCTCCTGGTCATCGGCGTTGTGCTGGTCTTTACCTTCACCAACGGTTTCCACGACGCGGCCAACGCCATTGCCACGGTCGTCGGCACCCGGGTCCTGACGCCCCGCCAGGCGGTCATCATGGGCGCCGTGACCAATTTTATCGGCGCGTTGTCCGGTGTGGCCGTGGCCAAAACCATCGGCGCGGGCCTGGTTGATGCCCATTTTATCACCGCCGCCACGATTTTCTGCGCCATGCTCGGCGGCATTACTTGGAACATTTTGACCTGGTATTTCGGCCTTCCGTCCAGTTCCAGCCATGCCCTGATCGGCGGGTTGCTCGGCGCCGCCTTCGCTTCCGCCCATAATCAATGGAATGTCATTAAATGGTCCGTGCCGCAGTTCAATCCCAAGACCGGGCTGGTGACGGCCGACGGCCTTTACCCCAAGGTCATTCTGCCGATGATTACCTCGCCGCTGCTGGGGTTCGTGGGCGGCATGATTGTCATGGGCCTGCTTTTCGCCGTCATCCGCGCGATGCGTCCCAGCTTGGTTGATACGCTTTTTGGCAGGCTTCAATTGGTCAGCGCCTCCTACATGGGATGGGCGCATGGTTTTGCCGATGGCCAGAAAACAATGGGCATCATGGCGCTGGCCTGTTACGTCGCGACGAAAAATGGCGACTTGAAGAACCTTCCCGCCTGGCTCGGATTTCTTGCCACCCCCGACTTCGAGATCAAGCGGTGGGTTATCTGGGCTTGCGGCATCGGGATGGCCTTGGGCACTTACATTGGCGGCTGGCGCATCATTCAGACGCTGGGCCGCCGGCTGGTCCGCCTGCGCCCGGTTCATGGCTTTGCCGCGGAGACGACCGCCGCCACCGTGTTGCTCGTCACCGGAAAACTCGGCATGTCCGTTTCCACCACGCACGTCATCACGACGGCCATCATGGGAGTCGGCTGCGCGCGGCGTTTCAGCGCGCTGAACTGGACATTGGTCGAGCGGATTGTTTGGGCGTGGATTTTGACCCTTCCGGCGACGGCGCTGCTGGCTTACGGCCTGGTTTCGGTGGGGCGGGCCTTCCGCTGGATGCCGTAGTGTCGAAAATGACGAATGCCGAAATCCTAATGACCAATCAATGTCCCAATGACCGATGACTAAAAGAATCCCGCCGAAGCGAATTGCGACAGCACTGCTGTTATGGGTCACCGCCTTGTGCAATACGTTCGGGGCGGACAGCAAGAATGGACCAAAATCCATTCCGGAGCTGCGGACGGCAATCGAAACAGTTTTGAAAGAAACCAGGACTCCAGGAGCAGCCATCGCCATCGTCTCGCGAGACAAGGTGGAGTGGGTGGCGGGCGTCGGCAAAGCAGATGTTGCCGCCAACAAACCGGCAACCGCCGAGACCCTTTTTCGCATCGGCTCGACTTCCAAGGCCTTCGCAGCCCTGGCCGCGCTCCAATTACAGGAGGAAGGCAAACTCAAGCTGACGGACACGGTGAGACAATGGGCGACCGAGGTGGCCTTTGCCAACCCGTGGGAGGCAAGCGATCCTGTGCGCCTGGTCCACTTGATGGAACATACAACGGGTTTCGACATGCACTGGCGTGAGTATGCGCTCAATGATCCGACGCCGATCGCGTTGAAGGATGCCCTGGCCTATGGCGCTGCTTCACGCGTATCACGCTGGCCTCCCGGCGCCCGGATGGCTTACTGCAGTTCCGGACCCGCCGTCCTCGCGGCGGTCATCGAAAAAGTGTCCGGGGAACGCTTTGAGGATTATGTGCAGGAACACTTTTTCAAACCGCTGCACATGGATACCGCCAGTTATTTTTACACACCGGAAGTGGAGCAGCGGCTGACAAAGCTGTATCACCCCGACGGCATCACGCCGTATCCCTACTGGCACTTTGCTTTCCGGCCCACCGGCGCCATCAATGCGTCCGCGAAGGACATGGCCAATTATGTGCGGTTTTATCTCCAACGGGGCAGCCTGGACGGCACGCAACTGCTCCGAGCCTCATCCATCGAGCGCATGGAAACCACGGAAACTTTGCCGTCGGCAAAATTGGGCAAGGTCGCCGGGTACGGTCTGTACAATTACGCAATTTTTGAAGGCCCCTTTGTGTTTCGCGGGCACAACGGCGGGGTTATGGGTGGCCTGACCGAAATGGCTTATCTTCCCGACCATGGCCGCGGCTACGCCTTCATGATCAATTCGACAAGCATCAAAGCACTGCGCCGAATTGGAAATTTAGTCCGTCAATATGTCATTCGGGATCTGACTCCGCCGGCCTTGCCGCCTGCAGCGTCGGTTCTGGCCGAAGTGCAGCGGCACTATGGAGGATATTATCAGGGAATAAGCCCTCACGTGCAGATGCTTTATGCGCTGGAGCGCTTGATCAACATAAAGAGACTCGTCTTCACTGCCCATGGGATCTCCATAACGACCTATGACCTGCATCACGATCAATGGGTGCCCATGACGGAGCGGCTGTTCCGCAAGGAGGATCGGTCGGCAGCGACACTCGCCTTGTTGCCGGATGCCGATGGAGAGACGCTGATCCAATCTGATTGGGGAACTTTCAAAAAAGTTTCCGCGTTGCGGGTCTGGGGACAGCGCGCTGCCATCGGCCTGATTCTCCTGCTCATGCTGAGTTCGCCGCTCTTCGCGCTGGTTTGGGGTTTGAGAAAGATGTTTGGCAAACTGCATGACGCCGGTCCGCTGTCGGTGCGCGTCCTGCCGTTGCTCGGCACAGTGTTGCTTGTTGTTTTTTTTGGCCTCTTTGTAATCAAAAGGGACGATCTGTTGACATTGGGCGTTTGCTCTTTGGTCACGGTTGGCATCATGCTTTCGAGCATTGCCTTCGCTCTGGCGGCGGCGGCGGGTCTCTTTGTCGTCTATCGTGAAAGGTCCGCGGCCATGAATCGCATTGTCGAACGACAATTAAAAATCACCACTGACGACAATTAAAATTCACCAGTGAGCCGGTAATGATCAGGCGGCGGTTGGGATGGCCGGAGGCCATCCCCAAACCGCCGCAAATGATCACAAACAAACAATACCGGAAGCTCATGAGTGAATATCAGAAAGCAGCGAACATTGTCGTCAGCGCGATGAAAGCGGATGTGCATCCGCAGACCGCGCGAAAATACATCCAGGCGGCCCAACCGCCGGAGCAACTGCAACAGAAGCATGGCTGGCGCACGCGGCCCGATCCGCTGGCGGCCATTTGGGAACCCGCCCGGCAAATGCTCTTCCAAGCGCCCGAACTGGAAGCCAAAGAGTTGTTCGATTATCTGCGGGGCATCCATCCCGACCAGGCCGCTGGCTCGGCGTTGCGCTCGTTTCAACGGCGGGTGCTGCAATGGCGTTTGCAGCATGGCCGGGACAAGGAGGTGTTCTTCGAGCAGGAGCATCTTCCAGGCAGGGTGATGCAGGTGGATTGGACCGACGCCAGCGAGTTGGCGGTGACGGTGCGGGGAGCGCCGCTGGAGCATTTGTTGTGTCATGCGGTCTTGCCCTATTCCAATTGGTCGTGGGCCACGCGCTGTCAATCCGAGTCGCTGTTGAGTCTGCGCCACGGTTTGCAGGAGGCATTGCATCAATTGGGCCGGGTGCCGGAACGGCTGCAAATCGACAACAGCAGCGCCGCCACCCATCGCGTCGGCAGCGGCGGGCGGGAGTTCAACCGTGATTTTCTGGCGCTGGCGGAGCACTACGGGCTGAAGCCCCAAACCATCGGCATTCGCAAGCCGCACGAAAACGGCGATGTGGAATCGCGCAACGGCCATCTGAAACGGCGGCTCAAGCAACATCTGCTCTTGCGCGGCTATCGGGACTTTGAAGCGGCCGAAGCGTATGACCGGTTTCTGTGGACGGCGTTGCGCAAGGGCAATCAGAACTGCTCGGTCAAACTCAAGGAGGAGTGGGAGGCGCTGCGTCCGCTGCCTCCGACCCGCTTGAGCGAGTATGACGAACTGCGCTGTCCGGTCAGCCTCCACAGCACGATTCGGGTCAAGAAGGTAACCTATTCGGTGCCGGCGCGCTGGATCGGCCAGGAGGTTAAAGTGGAAGTTTACGAAGGGCATTTGAAAATCTTTCACGGGCGGGAACTGCTGCTGGAGTTGGCGCGAGCCACCGGGGATCGCGGCGCGGTGATCGACTACCGGCACTTGATCGAGCCTCTGCTGCGCAAGCCCGGCGCGTTCACCCATTACGTGCATCGCGAGGAGTTTTTCCCCGATGGGTCGTTCCGTTTGGCCTATGACCGTCTGGTCAACGATCATGGTTTGCGGGCCGGTCAAATCGAATATCTGCACCTGCTCAAACTGGCGTCTGAACTGGGCGAGTCGGCCCTGAGCGCCCTGGTCGGCGAATGGGCCGGCCCCAATCGGACAGGCCGGTGGCGCGCGGCGGATTTGCGGCGTTACCTGAACTTGGACGCCGGCGCCCGCTGGCCGGAGATGACGCTGGAGCCGGAACTGAGCGGCTACGACGCGTTGCTGGAAAGGCCGGTGTCCCATGAATAACGACCCGCTGGCCTTGCTCTTAAAATCCTTTCGCTTGGGCACGATGGCGGCGATCTATGAAGGCACCTTGCAACAAGCCGAGCAACAAAACTGGGGCTATCGAAAGTTCCTGCTGCACCTGTGCGAGAGCGAAGCGCAGGACCAACGGCAACGCAAACTGGAGCGGTTGCTCAAGCAATCGGGCCTGCCGCAAGGCAAAGACCTGGGCAGCTTGGAGGAAACCAAACTGCCCGCCAAAGTGCGCCGGATGCTGCCCAGCTTGCTGGACGGCGGCTTTGTCCAGCGAGCCGAGAACGTCATCGCCATTGGCTTGCCCGGCCGGGGCAAAAGCCATTTTTTGGCCGCCTTGGGACGGGAGTTGATCCTGCGCCATCGCTACGCCGTGCTCTTTGTGCCGACCTTCAAGCTGGTGCAACAATTATTGACCGCCAAGCGAGATCTGCGTCTGGAAGAGCGCTTGCGCGAACTGGATCAGTTTGACGCGGTCATTCTGGACGACGTTGGCTACGTCAAGCAGGAGCGGGACGAAATGGAAGTGCTGTTCACGTTCCTGGCGGAACGCTACGAACGGCGCAGTGTGATGATCAGCAGCAATCTGGTCTTCTCCAAGTGGGACCAGATTTTCAAAGACCCGATGACGACGATGGCCGCCATTGACCGGCTGGTGCATCACGCCATCCTGTTGGAGTTCCAGGGGGAGAGTTTGCGAGTGCCCAAAGAAAAAGAACAAAACAGGGGCGGCGGGTAACGCCGAGGCCCCCCAGCCCCTTCGGTTCCACTGCGTCCTTGTCGCTACGCTCCAAAGACTCCGTTCCACCGAAGGGGCTGGACAAACGTTACAGAACAGTGAAACGATGAACCTTAACAACCGGCCTCAGTGGTGATTTTTAATTGTCGCTGATGGTGAAGAATAGTTGTCGTTGAAGAATCCGCATGGCTTATTGGCATTCAGTCCTGGTCGCAGTGGCCGTGGCTGCCGTCGCAGTCTATATGGGCTGCTGGGGCCTGATTGGGCTGTGTCTTTGGGGCTGATGACCAGGCGTGCGGCCCGTCTGGCCTGTTGGCCTCCAATGTTCAATCGCCTATTCTGCTCGCTCGTTGCAAGAGACTTCCGAACCCCTGCTCCTTGGCCAGACGCGCGCACGCCTGTTGGGCAATGGCCCCTATTGCCCAGCGAACTGACTATTCCGCGACTCTGTAGAACCACTCAGCAACACGCTCCCCCTGACTGATTGACTGGCATGCTGCTGAGTGGTTCTACAGAGAATAAGAACATTGAGCGAGGGAATGACGAATGTCTAAGCACGAATGACCAATTAACGACGAAGCTCGAATGACGAAATTTCGGGTGATGTGTGGGCAGTTTGTTGCTGATTTTGCCCGGAAAGTGCATAATCTTGCGGAATATGGCAGAACTTAATCCTAAACCCGACCCCCAAGCATTCGCCAGACACGTTTTGCGATTGCTCGCATCCATTGAAGCCGATGTTTACCAGAACCAACTTTTGCTTGTTGAGATATTCGCCAGGCAATCGGGTCAAAAGGCCACGGACATATAGGCTCGATGGCACTATCAGTCCGAACAGTTGAGTTCCCGGCTTTATTCCCAGGCTCTGAGAGATGCCGGGATTGACGATCAAGGTAACGATCCCCCTTCCAAACAGGCACAAAATCCCCGGTTTTAACATTGGAAACAGGTTCCATTATGATTCACCTCCTTTCAAAGAACTGGAGGAGATGAACCGCCCTTTGCCGTTTTGGTCAATCCATTTTTTACGGGTGTCACTTTTCGCCCCGCAGAAACCTGTCCACCTCAAGGTTTTTCTGAATCCAACGTTAAAGCCCACACGAGAGCGATAATCCAACCAATGCCCGTCCAGCCAAGAAAGAGATTCAGCACGAAAATGGCATATCTATTGCGTTTTTTACGGCCCGCGATGGTTGGAAGAAAATAAAGACAACCCATAAACGCAAAGAAAGCGGCGACTGTAACGATGCCTAATGCAGTTTTAAGTGGGCTATCCCGTAACTCGGACGCACACCTTGCCCAAAACGATCATTGCAAACATTGCCGCAATAACCGCCAGAGCGCCCTTCGTCGGCTTTAAAATCTTGGCGAATTTTCGAGATGAATTAACCCGAAGTCCTGTCAGCTTATGGCAGTGCGGACATTCAATTGTCAGGCCATCTTGATAATTGGCCATGTCAAATTCGATGCCACCGTTGCAATGAGCACAGTAACAAACCGCAAATTGTTCAGACATTGCTTTCCGATCTGCGCGGCAAAACGGAAAAGGGGCGAACCCGATGCACCCTGGACCGGCACCGCGAAGCGCCTGCTAAGAATGACACCGAGCCGCGCCCGATGGGGCGCATACTCAGTTCGTTCTTAGCTGTTAAAATGCGCGGTTTAGTAACAAAATAGTGTACAGCAATGGTTTTCTCCCGCCGAAGCCTCGCCACAGCATCTCCTCCCATCGCCTCGTCGAACATGCGCCGCCTCTCGGGCGACATCGCAAGAAACTGGCCCGGCGTCACCCCGCCCGGATTGTTCGGACTTCAGATGCCGCGCTCCGCCATCCGCATCACGCCCAGGCGCGCGATCATTTCCTGCGGCCCGGCAAACAAAGCCTCACGGTTGAATTTTTCTAATGCCTCTGCGCGGAGTCGGCGGATTTGTTCTTCGTCGGCGTGCCATTGAACCAGAGTGACTCCCCACGTATCAACCGACTCAATATCCCCCCTCAACTGCGTACTTCGGCTGAAATTCAGCATTTAAAAGCCTCTTTTGAATGATTGGAGTAAAGTCATAAATGTTGGTCCCGCATTGCCGTAGAGGCGCGTACGCTTTGATAACCGTTTGAGAAAACCCGCTGCCGGGTGGCGAGGGTGAGGCTGAAACACGAGGCCCAGGTCGTGAGGGCGGTGGAATGGGAGCTGGGTAAATTTGTGAGAACCCGCTATTGGCCAAGGCAAAGCAACCCCCAAAGCAGAGCAACAATTTAGTCGGACGCGAGTTTTTCATAGTCTTTAATCATTGAAAGAAAAGAAAAGTCATCAGTTCCTCACATTTCAACATTTTAATGATTTGGATTCATGGCGGTCTCCGGTTGACAAAGGGTCCCGTTCCCGGCGGACGCCGCGCTTCATCAGTTGATTTTCGCGCCATGCCAGGAGAATGCCGCCCCCCCCGCCCGCTCTGTCCACCAACAAATACGGCACGGCCAAAAACCCTCCAGCCTATTCAGTCAAACGTTATCGTTAATGTAACGGGGTGGGGTCATGCTGCCTCAGATCGCGCCTACCAATGGCGACCTTTTCATGGCGTCTTTAGAATTCGCGTCACGTCCGGGCCGAATTGCCCGTAGTGGCGGATGTTCCAGGTAAAAAGCGTTTCCGCTTTTGCCTTGAGGGCGCAGGTTGCCAGGAAAGCGTCGTAGATGGTGCCGCCAACAATGCCGATGGACGTGAATTTTTGGAGCATATCCCCATATTCATCCGCGCTCAGCGAGACAATGGTCAACCGCTCCCGAATGTTGGTGATGAAAAGCATACCCTGCTCGCTACTGATGCGATGTTTGCCGGGCATCCGGGTCAGCGTGGCATACACCTCAAGGAGACTATGCGCCCCGCAGCAAACATCCTTTTGGGGGAATCTGGTGAAGAGGTCCAAACACGCGGCATGATGCACATGATCGCCGTAAAAAACCGGCACCAAGACCGACGTATCCAAGAATGCCTTCATATGGGTATGGCGAGATTCTGTTTGTCGCGCTGCTCCCGAATTTGTTCCAGCAAATCGTCGGTAACGGAAGCCGCCAAAGGCTGGCCAGTGCGGAAAACCCATACGCCTTTTTCCTTGGCGAGCGGCCCCCCGCCGCGAATCGGGCGAAGGGTAATGCGTTCGCCGACATTCTCCAACTCCAGCAAGTCCCCGGGGCCAATGTCCAATTCCTTCCGCATCGGCTTGGGAAGAACAATCCGCCCGGCACTATCAATCGTCAGTTGCGCAGTCATATATGGCATAATATCATGGGTCATCCCAACAATCAATGCCAAAAACACCTGTCCTCGGAAATTGGTATTCGTTCATTTTCCCCAAAAAAGGGCAACATGTTGCCGCTCTGTTGCCGATTGTGTTGCCAGCTAAACCGTTGACTATCAATGATGTAGCCGATGTTGCCGATTTTCCAGACCTATCATTCAAGTGGCGAGTGGTGAGTGGTGAGTGGAGAGTGCCGGGGTGCAGTCAGCACATCCCCGGTGAAAACTGGTTGGGACAATTTTATGTTTTTGCACCCCGTTTTTGCCGTTCTTTCTTCAGATGGCTAAATTTATACAGCTTCTGAGGTGGCGAATGACCAAAACCAGCAAAATGTTGCCACCTGTTGCCGCTGTGTTGCCAGCCGAAAAGCTCAACGAAACCCTTGTAAAATAAGGCTTGTTGCCGTGTTGCCGATTAAAAAAAGATGAACTTGAAGCGCAAGGCAGACGAGTTCTTAGAAGCAATCATTCGTCATTTTTTCAGCCCTCTGGCCAAGCACGCCAATTGGCGGGGGGTCAAGAGCCAATCCAGGCTGGCGCATCGGCCGAAACACAGCTTCTTGACCGACAATTTGCAGAAGCCCCCCTTGCGCAGATCAATGGACAAGCCTTCCTTGCCCGACAGCAAAACCGAAATCAAACGGGTCAGGAAAGGTTCGTGGCCAACCAGCACGATTTGCGCCAGGTCGGGGAAATTTTCGTTGATTTCGTCAATGACCGCCCTGGGTTCCGCCTCGGCAATCAGGTTCCTGGTTTCGAACACTTTCTTCGACTCGAACACTTCCCCAAGTATTTCCGCGGTGCGGAAAGCCCGGAGATAAGGGCTGGTCAAAATCAAATCAATGGTCAAATCCAGGGATTGGATGCCCCGGGCGATATTGAACATTTTTTTCTCGCCGTCGCGCGTCAGGGGGCGCGTGTCGTCGGGCTGCCATTTTGGGCTGCGCGCGCAGGCTTTGGCATGGCGTAGAAGAAACAGGTTCATGGCTGGTGCGCCTCATGCCGGATGTCGCGCGCCTCGCACAAATAGACCACTTCCTGGGCGATGTTGGTGGCGTGATCGGCCACTCGTTCCAGGCTTTTGGAGACCGTCATCAGGTTCAGGCACCGGGAAATGGTGGCGGGATCCTCCACCATGCAACTGGAGAGTTCCCGGTAAAGCTGGCGGTTCATCGCATCCACCTCCTTGTCCCGCGGGATGATGGCCCGGGCTTTTTCCGGCTGTTTATTGACAAAGGAATCGAGCGATTCCTTGAGCATGCCCAGCGCGACCCCCGCCATGTGCGGAATATCCAGATGCGCTTTCAGCCGCGCGTCCTGGTTCAATTCCACCGCCCGCCGCGAGATGGTGGTGGCTTCGTCGCCGATGCGCTCCAGGTTCTGCGAGATCTTCATGGCCACGGTGATGAGCCGCAAATCCGGGGCGGGCGGCGCCTTGGACAACAATTGGATGGCCAGATCGTCGATCTCGATCTCGTACTGGTCCATGATGTCGTCATTGGCCTGGACGAGAAGGGCCAGCTTGTCGTTGCGCTCGGTCACGGCCTGAACGGCCTGGCTGACCGCGCTCTCCGCGTAACTGCCCATGAACAGGAGCTTTTCCTTCAGGCTGCCCAGTTCCTCGTCAAAATATTTTTGCATACAATCGTCTTCCGGCCGCCTCAACCGCATCGGGCCGTGACATAAACCTCCATCTGCCGGCCGGACGGACCGGCAAAAATCCTACAAAATCCAGATGGAAAAGGAATGAAATTTGTGTGACGATTGTGTGACAGAACTACCTGGCCTCCTCTTGGGCGGCCACTCCTAATCTTAATCATAATCGTAATCCTAACCCGACTTGGCGGATTCGACCCTCCGAAAAACTTTTTTTATTGCGCAAGTGGTTGGTACGACGCGGGCACGCTAATTGCTTAAAAACCCAAAAGGGCTGTAGTGAAGACCCACCCTATTCCCAACATTAAAAATATGTGCATAATCGGATGCCATTATGTTTTTGCGCTATACGACGCGAAGGAAAAACGGCAAGGAACATCGGTATTACAGCTTGGTGGAAAACCGGCGGGTGGCCAGCGGCCGGGTGGTGCAGCGGCACGCGCTTTACCTGGGCGAGATCAATGACAGTCAAGAAGAGGCCTGGCGCAAGACCATCGAGATTTTCCAGGAGGGCCAGGCGCGTCCGCGCACGGTGGCGTTGTTTCCCGAGGATCGGATGGGGGCGGTGGCCGACGCGGACATCGTGCGGATTCGGCTCAGCCAACTCTCGTTGCATCGGCCCAGGCAGTGGGGTGCTTGCTGGTTGGCAGGCCAGCTCTGGGAACAGGTGGGGCTGGATCGATTTTGGGCGGCTCGCCTGCCCCCCAGCCGCAAAGGCACGCGCTGGGATTGGGTGCTGCAAATTCTGGTGGTCTATCGGCTCTTGGATCCGGGCAGCGAGTGGAGGCTCTATCGGCATTGGTTTGAGCACAGCGCGATGGCCGATCTGCTGGGCGCGGACTTGGAATTGGCCGACATCCACAAGCTCTACCAATGTCACGAGCGGTTGCTGGAGCACAAGCGGGAGTTGTTCACGCACCTGACCGGGCGATGGAAGGATTTGTTCAACGCCCGTTTCGAGGTTCTGCTGTACGATTTGACCAGCACCTATTTTGAGAGCGATCCGCCTTTTGCCGAAGGGGACAAGCGCCGTTACGGCTACAGCCGGGACAAGCGCCCCGATTGCGTGCAGGTGGTCATCGCGCTCATCGTCACGCCGGAAGGGTTTCCCCTGGCCTACGAGGTTCTCTCCGGCAACACCAGCGACAAGACGACGCTGGCGGACTTTCTCAAAAAGATCCAGGACCAGTACGGCCAAGCCGAGCGGATTTGGGTGATGGACCGGGGCATCCCCACCGAGAAGTATTTGGCGCAAATGCGCGCGTCCACGCCTCCGGTGCAATACCTGGTGGGCACGCCGCGGGGGCGACTGAGTCAATACGAGCAAAAGCTGGCCCAGTTGCCCTGGCACCTGGCGCGGGAGGGAGTGTCGGTGAAATTGCTGGTGGAAGAAAAGGAACTCTACGTCCTGGCGGAAAGCCAGGACCGGGTGAACAAGGAACGGGCCATGCGTCGTCGGCAACTCAAAGGGCTGTGGCAGCGGCTCAAGAAGTTGCAAGGGATGAAACTCAAGCGCGACGAGTTGCTCAAGAAACTGGGGGCGGCGCTGCACGACTATCCGGTCGCCACGCGCTTGATCCACACGGCGGTGGCGGCGCGGTCCAGCCAACTGACCTTTGCTTTGCGCAAAGACAAACTGCGCCAGGCGCGCAAACGCGAAGGCCGTTACCTGCTGCGCACCAACATGATCGCGGGGCGAACGCCTGAAGAACTCTGGCAGTTTTACATGCAACTGAGCGAAGTGGAAGCGGCCTTCAAAAATCTCAAGG
The DNA here is from genome assembly GCA_963825315.1 of uncultured Verrucomicrobiae bacterium. GTDB lineage: Bacteria > Verrucomicrobiota > Verrucomicrobiia > Limisphaerales > Palsa-1400 > DASRLE01. The sequence continues at coordinate 1,556,548 of CAWGST010000001.1, forward strand.
ATGATTTGAGCCTGCGTCCCCTTTACCATCAATTGGAGCGCCGGATCGAAGCCCACATCTTCATCTCCTTTTTGGCCTACTGCCTGCATGTGACCTTGCGTCGGCGCCTGCGCGACTTGGCTCCGGGCCTGACCCCGCGGGCGGTTCTGGAAAAGTTCGCCACCATTCAAATGTTGGACGTGCATCTGCCGACGACCGATGAGCGCACCGTCATACTGAGCCGGTACACGCAACCGGAAACCGATGTCCAACTATTATTGCAGCGCCTCAAGCTGGAGTTGCCGGCCCAGCCGGCGCCCAAAATCACCAACCCGAAGCCGCCGGGCGGGAGTAGTTCTGTAGTGAAGACCTGAAACATGCGGTCGTTGATTTTCAAGCACTTACGCGTCTGGACCCCCTCGAATCCGCCAAGTCGGGCTAATCTCCTTTTCCTTCGCGCAACCGGGCTTGATCCTCGGAGATTAAGATTAGTTTCCCCGCTGTTTTGACAATACCGTTGTTCAAAACCTGATTCGCGCCCTTTAAACCCGGTCTCCGCTGTCAACACGGCCAGTGAAGGCGAACCGACTGCCGTCTTGTCGGCGGTGAAGGCTGGGTCCGGCGAAAAACGGCAATGAATCAAGCGGGACAGGTTCAGTCGCGGACAACGCCGATCTTCCCGTTTTGATTCTGCAAAGTGATCCGCGCTGTGCCGGGCGCTGGTCGCACTTACGCCGGCAAATTCCGGGCCCGGCTTGCTTCCGCCAACCGGGTTTTCCGATCCTCTTCCATGGCCGCGGCCAGCTTCCGGCCCACGGTGAAGTAGTAAATCAGGCAAGCCACGCCAATGCCAGCCGGAATCAGGGCAAACAGCCCCGCATCGCCGCCCTCGTCCGTGCGCGTCCCGGTGAAATGGAGCGCGAGGTACAATGTCAGCCCGACAAACACCAGGATCAGCCCGCCCAGAAGCGTCCCGTGTGACGAGCGTCGTGATGGCTTGCCGTCTTCGTGGAAGAAGTCCTCCGGCAAAGGCGGCTGCTCGATCCCCTTCTCAATGGCCGCCATCCGTTCCTGGTGATACAAGGCAAACATTTCCTTGCGCTTCCGATAGTTCAAATAGACCGTGAGCATTCCGATGCCAATGCCCATCACGATGGCAATGATGGGGATGAAAAAAACCAGGATTTCAGGTCTCATAAAAGTTTATACTGTTTTTGCTATGTTTTTGCCCTGCCGTTGTGCTTTTCACAACCGGCCCTGTTCCTTCCTTCAGACTTCGCCCGCCTCCCAATTGTTTCAAATAGTTTTGAAACCTGGCGGCCCCCGGCGTAGTATAAAGAATGCGCCCACGGCCCAACGGCGGGCGGCTTGGCCGGAGCAACACATTGACCGATGGAAGACAAAGACATTCTGGGGCTGCTCGAAGCCCGGCGATACGGCGAGGCTTTTGCGCCATTGCTCGAATGCTTCAAAGGCAAAGTGTTCCGACTCGCCTGCAGCATCCTGCACAACGAAACTCAGGCCGAAGATGCCACCCAGGATGTTTTCGTGAAAATCTGGAGAGGGCTTCCAGGCTATCATGGCGGCGCTTCCCTCTCCACCTGGATTTATGCCATCACGCGCAACACCTGCCTCACCGAACTCAAACGGCGTGACAGACATCCCACCGTCTCCCTGCAAGAACCGGAAATGGAAGCCGCCTCCGGCTGGATTTCGGCCCTCCAATCCGCGGACCCTGAACCCGGATCGGAGATGGATGTGGAAATCCTCCTGACCAAACTGCCGCAAAATTACCGGCAGGTGATCACGCTGTTCTATCTGGAACAGAAATCTTACGAAGAGGCAGCGCTTATGCTCGGCATCCCTCTGGGCACGGTCAAGACACTCCTCTTCCGCGCGAAAAAAGAACTGCTGCGGATCAATTCCCGGCAGATGCCAACGGTTCCGACTAAAACAAGCCCGTCTCAAATAAACCCAAGGCAGAGCCAGCCGGCTGCCGCACTGGCTGATTTGCCCCGCGCGGTGGCTTTGCCCAAACTTCTCCTATTGTAACCTATGTCGTGCCAAGAAATTGAAAACAAAATCCTGGATTACCAGGAAAACCACTTGTCCCCCGCCCAGCGGGAGGAAGTGGAAACCCATCTTGCCGGTTGCGCCGGCTGCCGGGCATTCGCCCGACAGCTCCAGCAACTTGATGCGGCGCTCTCAGCCAGTGTCAAAGTTCCGGCATTATCGGCCGACTTCGATCGCCGGCTTCGGGAACGGATTCAAGCCGCGCCGGCGGTTTTGTCAGAAGCGCAGCGGGCCGAGCGCAAGCGCCAGTTGCAAACCGAGTTCGAAGCAGGCATGGCGCGAATCGGCCGGGGGTCGTTCGCGTTGGGCAGCCTGCTGAACCATCTGACTTGGCCCGTGCTGGCCGTCGTGGCGGGTTGGTTTGTCTGGCTCTTCACATCGCAATTGACGGCCTGCCTCAACGCCCAAAACCTGGGCGGTCTTGACCCAAACCTGCTCCCTTGGCTGGCTGTCAGCGCAATCTTCCTTGCCATCGGCCTGGCCCAAGCCTTCCCGCGACAATGGAAATTCCTCGCGGCTTGGTAAAACCATCCATCGCAAAAAATCCCTCCTGAAGCTATCCTGCGCGCATGAATTTGCTGCCATTCGCTGAATTGCCGGTTTACCAGCCGCGCAGCTTTGTTCCGGAAAAAATGGATTTGGGGGATTGGAGCCGGATCGCGCCCTTGTTCGACAAGCTCGAAGCCGGCGCCCCGCAGTGTCGAACCTCCGCCGCGTTCGAGCGCTGGCTGCTGGAGGGCAGCGAATTGACCGCCGCGCTCGATGAGGAGTCTTCCCGGCGCTACATCGCCATGACGTGTCATACCGAAAATGGCGCCGCCGAAGCGGCCTTCCTGCATTTTATCGGGCAAATCGAGCCGCGGCTCAAACCGCGCCAGTTCAAGCTGGCCCAAATTTTTCTGGCGCATCCCCTGCGCGCCCAACTGCCCGGGGAGCGCTATTTTGTTTTTGATCGCGCCACGCAATTGCAGGTCGAGTTGTTCCGCCCGGAAAATGTCCCGCTGGAAACCGAGGAAGCCAGGCTTTCGCAGCAATACCAGAAATTGATCGGCTCGCTCACCGTGCCGTTTCGCGGGGAGGAACAAACCCTGGCGCAGATGGGCCGCTATCTGGAAGACCCGGACCGCGCCTTGCGCCAGGAGGCGTGGGAAGTGGTGACCCGCCGGCGTTTGCGGGAGGCGGAAGCCATCGAGCAAATTTTCGAACAGCTCTTGAACTTGCGCGGGCAAATCGCCGCCAACGCCGGTTTCCCCAATTATCTCGCATACGCCTTCCGCGCGCGCGGGCGCTTCGATTACACGCCGGAGGATTGCCGGAAATTCCACGAGGCCATCGCGGAAGACGTCATGCCTGTTCTGCGCGTGTTGCAGTCCCAGCGGCGCAAGCAGCTTGTCTTGGGCGCTTTGCGTCCGTGGGACCTGGCGGTCGATCCGCTGAACCGTCCGGCCCTGCGCCCCTTCGAGCGCGTTGAGCGTTTGATTTCCAACACCCGGAAAATTTTTGCCCAACTCGATCCCAAACTGGCCGGGGAATTCACCTTGATGCGCGATTTGCATCTGCTCGATTTGGACAATCGCAAAGGCAAGGCCCCGGGCGGTTATCAATCAACTTTGGCCGAAGCGCGCCTGCCCTTCATTTTCATGAATGCCGTCGGCATCCAGCGCGACGTCGAAACCATCCTGCACGAAGCCGGCCACGCCTTTCACGCCCTGGCCGCGCGCGGCGAAGATCTCTACGCCTACCGCAGCGCCCCGATTGAATTCTGCGAAGTCGCCTCCATGAGCATGGAATTGCTCGGCAATGAATTCCTCGAAAAGTTCTATCACCCGGACGACGCCCGGCGCGCGCGGCGCGATCACCTGGAAAGCATCGTGGGAATTTTCCCCTGGATCGCCACCGTCGATGCCTTTCAACATTGGATTTACAGTCAGCCGGGGCACAGCCGGGCCGACCGGCAAAAGGCCTGGGTCGAGTTGATGGACCGATTCGGCGGGGACGTGGACTGGACTGGTTACGAAGAGGCGCGGACGAATTTATGGCATCGTCAGCTCCACATATTCATCCACCCGCTTTATTACGTCGAATACGGCATCGCGCAACTTGGCGCTTTGCAGGTCTGGGCCAATTCAAAAAAGGACAAAGCGCAAACGTTGCGGGAATACCATCATGCTCTCTCCCTGGGCGGCTCGCGTCCGTTGCCGGAATTGTTCCAGGCGGCGGGCTGCCGGTTTGATTTCAGCCGTGAAACAGTCCAGCCGCTGGTCAGGCTGGTCAGCGCGGAGCTGGCAGTTTTAAGCTGACATTCCGGCGGGGGAACTGATAGGTTTTGGCCATGTCGCAATCAAGCCTCAGCACCTCGGCGGGCGGCCGCTTTCGCGCGGCGCTGGCGGAGGAGAAACCGCTGCAAATCGTCGGCGTGATCAACGCTTATGCGGCCTTGCTCGCCGAAAAATCCGGCTTTCGCGCCCTCTATCTCTCGGGCGCGGGCGTGGCCAACGCTTCTTACGGCCTGCCCGATCTCGGCGTCACTTCGATGCGCGATGTCCTGGAAGATGTCCGCCGCGTCACGGGAGCGTGCCAGCTTCCGTTGCTGGTGGATGCGGACACCGGCTGGGGCAGTGCCTTGGGCATTCAACGCACGGTCCGGGAAATGACGCGGGCCGGCGCGGCGGGTCTTCACTTGGAGGATCAGGTGGCGAACAAGCGTTGCGGCCATCGCCCGGGCAAAGAGTTGGTCAACTCCCTGGAAATGTGCGACCGCATCGAGGCCGCCGTCGATGCCAAAGCCGACCCGCTCTTCGTCATCATGGCTCGGACCGATGCCGCCGCCGGCGAAGGGTTGGAGGCCGCGATCGAGCGCGCCGGCGCTTACGCCAGGGCCGGAGCCGATATGATTTTCGCGGAAGCGTTGGGCACTTTGCAGGAATACTCCGCCTTTTGCCGCGCGGTGCGGGTCCCGGTTTTGGCCAATCTCACCGAATTCGGCAAAACCCCGCTGTTCACGCTCGATGAGCTGGCCTCGGCCGGCGTGAGCATGGCGCTCTACCCGCTCTCGGCCTTCCGGGCCATGAGCGCGGCCGCCTTGGAAGTCTTCCGCGCCATCCGCCGCGATGGCACCCAAAAAAGCGTCGTCGGAAAAATGCAGAGCCGCGCGGACTTGTACGAATTCCTTGATTACACGGCCTGCGAAGCAAAGCTCGACGAGCTTTTCACGAAGGAGACAGAAATCATGAGCGATGTCAAAAAAACGGGCGGGCTGGCTGGCATCGTCGCTGGCGAAACCGCCATTTCCACTGTCGGCAAGGAAGGCGTCGGGCTGACTTATCGCGGCTATTCCATCGAAGACCTCGCGGCGCACGCGACCTTTGAAGAGGTGGCCTGGCTGATGCTTTGCGGCGCGCTGCCGAACAAGACGGAACTGGAAAAGTACCGCCGCGCGCTGATGTCGCTGCGGGGTTTGCCCGCGCCATTGAAGATTATTCTGGAGCAATTGCCGGCGGACTCCCAGCCGATGGACGTTCTGCGCACCGGGTGCTCGGCGCTCGGCTCCTTTGAGCCTGAAACAGCGGCCCATGGGCAACTGGAGATCGCCAACCGCCTGCTGGCCTTGTTCCCCTCCATGCTGCTTTACTGGCATCATTTTCACACCACTCACAAGCGGATCGAAACCGCGACGGATGCGTCCGGCATCGCGTCGCATTTTTTGCGATTGCTCTGCGGCAAACCGCCGTCCGATCTGCACGTCCGCGCCCTGGACGTCGCGCTCATTCTGTATGCGGAACACGAATTCAACGCCTCCACTTTCACCTGCCGCACGGTGGCTTCCACGTTGCCGGATTTTTATTCAGCCGTGACCGCGGGCATCGGCGCGCTGCGCGGCCCGTTGCATGGCGGCGCGAATGAATCGGCCATGGAACTCATGGAAAAATTTCAGACGCCCGATGAAGCGGAAGCCGGCCTCCTGGAAATGTTGCGCCAAAAAAAACTGGTCATGGGCTTCGGCCATCGCGTCTATAAAAAAGCCGATCCGCGCTGTGACATCATCAAGCCGTGGGCGAAGCAATTGTCGGCCGCCGCCGGCGACCCTCGCATTTACCCGATCGCCGAGCGGCTCGAAGCCGTGATGCGGCGGGAGAAAAACATGTTTCCCAACCTCGATTTCTACAGCGCGCCGGCCTTTCATTTCCTGGGCATTCCGACCGCGATGTTTACTCCGCTCTTTGTCATCGCGCGCATTTCCGGGTGGTCCGCGCACATTTTCGAACAGCGCTTCCACAACCGCCTAATCCGCCCCACCGCCGATTACACCGGGCCGGCTCCGCGCGCGTTTGTGCCGATCGCCGACCGCGACGGCAAGGCAGGATGAGTCCGCTGACCGGCAACTTCCGCCCGCCGCCCGATCCGCTTCTGGCGGAAATCGCGGACTACGTGTGCGCGCCGCCGCCATTCAGCGGCGAAGCTTATGAGACCGCCCGCTACTGTTTGCTTGACACGTTGGGCTGCGGCATTTTGGCCCTGGGTTTTCCGGCCTGCGCCAAACTGCTGGGGCCGGTCGTGCCCGGAACCCTCGTGCCCAACGGCGCGCGCGTTCCCGGCACCCGCCATGAACTGGACCCCGTCACCGCCGCCTTCAACATCGGCTGTCTCATTCGCTGGCTCGATTTCAACGACACCTGGCTCGCCGCCGAATGGGGGCATCCTTCCGACAATCTCGGCGCGATCCTGGCCGTGGCCGACTTTGTCAGCCGCGCGCCGCCGCCGAACCAGCCGCCTTTGGCCATGCGGGCCGTCCTGGCGGCCATGATTCAAGCCCACGAGATTCAAGGTGTCCTCGCCTTGCAAAACAGTTTTAATCGCGTGGGACTGGATCATGTGTTGCTCGTGCGCGTGGCCTCGACGGCCGTGGCCGCGCGGCTTCTGGGCGGCACGCGCGAACAAATCATCAACGCCCTCTCCAATGCCTGGGCGGATGGCGGGGCCTTGCGCGTTTACCGGCACGCGCCCAACACCGGTTCGCGCAAATCGTGGGCGGCGGGAGACGCCACGGCCCGGGCCGTGCAACACGCGCTCATGGCCCTGAAAAACGAAATGGGTTATCCCTCCGTTCTCTCCGCCAAAACCTGGGGCTTTTGCGACGCGCTCTTCGGCTCCAAGCCAATTCGCCTGGCCCGCCCGCTGGGCTGCTACGTCATGGAGAACGTGCTCTTTAAAATTTGCTTTCCCGCCGAGTTCCACGCCCAAACCGCGGTCGAAGCCGCCCTTCAGCTTCATCCGCGGGTCAAAGACCGCCTGGCGGAAATTGAACGCGTCTGCCTGACAACCCACGAATCCGCCCTTCGCATTATTGACAAGCAGGGCTTGCTGCGCAATCCCGCCGACCGCGATCATTGCCTGCAATACATGGCGGCCATTGGATTGATTTTCGGCGAATTGCGCGCGGAGCATTACGAAGACAAAACGGCAGCCGACCCGCGCATTGACGCGCTCCGGGCCAAAATGGCCGTGAGCGAGGACAAGCGATACAGCCGCGAATACCTGGAGCCGGACAAGCGTTCCATCGCCAACGCCGTGCAAGTCTTCTTCAAGAACGGGGAGCACACCGAAAAAGTGGAAGTGGAATATCCCGCGGGCCATCGCCGCCGGCGCGCGGAGGGTGTTCCATTGCTGGTCAAAAAGGCCCGCGAAAATCTGGCCACGCAGTTTAGCCCGGCGCAAACCGAACGCATCATCGAGTTGTGCCGGAACGCGGCCGCCTTGGATAACCTGCCGGTGCCCGAGTTTGTGGATTATTTCCTGCCAGATGGAAAGGCAGAATTAAGATGGTAGAAATAAAAGGTAAGAGCCTCAGATTATGCGCTCAAAATGTTGCCGCCATCGGCCTGACCGTCTGACCGTCTTGTGCCAAAAAGTTGAGGTTGACAGTTATCGCATGTTTGCGATAGATTGACTGGTGGTTATCGTATGCCGCAAACCAGGCTGCTTTTCTTTCAGGATGCCGATGGCGTTGCTCCCGTGTGGGAGTGGCTCAAGGATTTGCGGGCGAGGAGCCCGAAGGCGTATGCCAAGTGCGTGGTTCGCATTCGCCGCCTGGTGGAATTAGGCCATGAATTGCGACGGCCCGAGGCCGATTTGCTGCGAGATGGCATTTACGAGTTGAGAGCCAGACTCGGCACGGTCAATTATCGGATTCTTTATTTTTTTCATGGCCGGAATGTCGCCATACTGGCGCACGCGATAACCAAGGAAAATGAAATACCAATCGTCGAGATCAACCGGGCAGCGGAGCGCAAGCGGACATTTGTTGCCAGCCCTGCCGCCCACACCTTTATAGGAGACATTGAAAATGCGTAGTCAAAAGATTCAAAAGCGCACCAGTGATGCCGTGGCACTCGTGGAAGAACTCACCGGCAAGAGCCAGCAAATGGCTGAATTGATCGAACAGGAACAGGACAATCTGGACATTGCCCGGAAGATTTACGAACTTCGCACCAAGGCCAAGCTCTCGCAGGCCGAGTTGGCGCGCAAGGTTGGCACGACCCAATCCGTTATCTCCCGGCTCGAAGATGCGGACTACGATGGTCATTCCTTGGAAATGTTGCGCCGCATCGCTTCCGCGTTGCAAAGGCGCGTGGAAATCCGCTTTTTGCCCGGCCGTAAACTGCAACACGCATAGTTATGAACTTCACTTATTACGGACACGCTTGTTTTGCGGTTGAGATCGGAAACCGCACCTTGCTCTTCGACCCGTTTATCAGCGGCAATCCGCTGGCCGCCGCCATAGACCCGCAAAGCCTGAAGGCGGACTATATTCTCATCTCGCACGGACACGGGGACCACCTGGCCGATGCCGTGGCCATCGCCAAACGGACCGGCGCAACGATTATCGCCCCTTACGAAGTCGCCCAGTGGCTGGGCCAGCAAGGCGCGCCAAAAATTCATGGGGTCAACCACGGCGGCGGTTGTCAATTGGATTTTGCCCGGGTCAAATTGGTCAACGCCATCCACTCCAGCAGCCTGCCCGACGGGTCTTACGGCGGCAACCCGGGCGGGTTTGTCGTGCAGAGTGACGCGGGAAACTTTTACTACTCCGGCGACACCGCGCTGACGCGCGACATGGAATTGGTGGGCGGATCCGTGCGCCTGACCTTTGCCGTTTTATGCATCGGAGGGAATTTTACCATGGACGTGGACGACGCGATCCGGGCCGCGAAATTTGTGGCTTGCGACAACATTGTCGGTGTCCACTACGACACATTCCCGCCCATAGTGATTGACCACGAAAAGGCCGTGGAAAAATTCCGCGCGGCGGGCCTTCGCCTGCACCTGCTCAAAATCGGCGCCAGCCATAAATTTTAGCGCCTGGACCGAAAGTTTGGGAAGCGAGTCTGTTTGAGTTTTTAAACCTGGATTTTGGCTTGATCTTGCGTTTGCTGCAAATTTTTTGGATTTATTTGGCTTTGTCTCTTGGATTTCAGGTGCTTAAACTGCTTGTGAATGAACCGGCTATTCTTTGGCGATAATCTGGGTTTGTTGAGGGATGCAAAACAGTTTCCAGACGCGAGTGTGGACCTCGTTTATCTTGACCCGCCATTTAATTCCAATGCGGATTACAACGTCCTTTTTCGAGAGGCTTCCGGGCAGGCCAGCCAGGCGCAATTCCACGCTTTCACTGACACTTGGACTTGGGCCGACGCCTCCGAAACATACCATAAATTTATTGAAGAATGCCAGAATGTCGCGGTTGGGGACATGATGCAATCCCTTTATGCTTTTCTAAGGGGTTCTCCCATGATGGCGTACCTGGCAATGATGACTCCGCGCCTCGTTGAGCTGCATCGCATCCTCAAACCGACCGGCAGCGTATATCTCCATTGCGACCCAACGGCGAGTCATTATTTGCGGATGTTGTTGGACGGAGTTTTCGGGCAGCAAAATTTCAAGAACGAAATTATATGGAAAAGAACCAGCGCGCATTCGGGCACAAGGCGATGGGGGCCGGTTCACGATGTCATTTTGTTTTACAGTAAAAGCGACCAGTTTACCTGGAATCAAGTTTTTCAGGATTATTCAGAGAAATATGTGAAGGGTTTTTACCGCCAATCTGATGAAAAGGGCAGTTATCAAATTGGCGATCTGACTGGGGCCGGGAAAAGAACCGGCGAATCCGGGCAGCCGTGGGGAACCTTCAACCCAACAGACGTTGGCCGCCATTGGGCTGTTCCAAATAAAATTTTGTTGGAAATTTTTGGAAAAGAGTTTGCCGAATGGACTGTTCAACAGAAGTTGGACGCATTGGACGCGGAAGGCTTGATTTATTGGCCTCCCAAGGGCCGGGTTCCCCGATTTAAACGTTATCTTGACGAGCAGGCCGGGGTTTCAATTGTTGATGTTATCACCGACATAAATCCAATTGGCGCTCAAGCCCAGGAACGTTTGGGTTATCCGACGCAAAAGCCGCTCGCGTTGCTCGAACGCATCATTGAAGCCAGCAGCAATAAAGGCGACATTGTCCTTGATCCGTTTTGCGGTTGCGGCACGACGATTCATGCGGCGCAAAAGCTCGGTCGGCAATGGATTGGCATTGATATCACTTATCTCGCCATCAATCTCATCAAACGTCGGCTCAAAGACGCATTCGGCGACGAATTGGAATTTGCCGAGAGTGGACAGCCAACGGATTTCCGAAGCGCAAAAAGGCTGGCGGAACTGGACAAGTTCCAATTCCAACATTGGGCATTGTCCCTTATTGGCGCCAGGCCCCTCAAGGAAGGCGGCGGCAAGGGAGCGGACCGCGGAGTGGATGGCTTGCTTTACTTTTACGAGAGCAAGGAAAAGCGGGAGAAAATCATCGTCCAGATCAAGGGCGGCGCCGTCAGGCGCGGCGATGTTGTCACGCTGCTTGGCGACGTGAACAACCAGGGGGCCAAAGGAGGGATTCTCGTTACGCTGCAAAAGCCATCCAATCCCATGCGCGAAGAAGCTGCTGCCGCCGGGCGCTACACTTCGGTTCTCTGGCATCAAAACGATTATCCGAAAATCCAAATACTGACGATCGAAGGTTTGATGAATAAAACAGAGAGAATTGATGCGCCGCCTCAAATGCCTCCATTCGCCAAAGCCAAACGCGAAGGCAAGTCGGAAAAACAACGGGAGATGCTTTGAGCGCTAAAAAGTTACAACGAAAGTGCGCAGAGCATCCGGGAAAAGCAAAGCGGAAAGCAACGAAGCTAACACCAGAGTACGTGGCGGATACAGCGCGGTGGGCGCTCAGATCATTATCAAGAGTCGCGATGGCAATGGGCGCGGCAGCGTCATCCAACCCTGACGAGAGGTGGAAAGCCTTGTGTCACAAATGGCGGCGCCAAATTTTGGGGTTCTTTCGCGGCGGGCGGCCTGTTATGTTCCGCGCATGGAAATCGCGCCGCCGCTCATTTCTCAAGCCGCCGCCCCGGCTCTCATCGAGGTGGATGGCTTGACCAAATTGTACGGCGATTTTCCGGCGGTGACGGATTTGTCCTTTTCCGTGCGGCCGGGCGAGGTCATTGGCCTGGTCGGGCCGAATGGCGCGGGCAAAACAACCACCTTGCGCTGTCTGGCAGGCATCATTCCGGCGACGCGCGGCGCCGTGCGCATCTGCGGCCGGGACCTGGCCGGCCAGCCCATCGAAGCCAAGCGGCGCCTGGCCTTTTTTTCCGACGAGCCACGCTTGTTCGATTACTTGACTGTGGACCAACACCTGAATTTCACGGCGCGCATCTACGGGGTGCCCAATTACCGGGAGACCGGGCGCGCCTTGCTGGAAGAACTGGAGATCGCCGACAAGACGGACAAGCTGCCGGGCGAATTGTCGCGCGGCATGAAGCAAAAACTGGCCATTGCCTGCGGCCTGCTGCATTCGCCCGAGGTCATCTTCTTCGACGAACCGTTGACCGGCCTCGACCCGATTGGCATACGGCGGATGAAGGATTCCATTCTCAAGCGCGGCCGGGCGGGCGCGGCGATTTTGATCAGTTCCCATCTCCTGCATTTGCTGGAGGAGGTGTGCTCGCACGTTCTCATTTTGAAAAATGGCCGCAAAATCATTGACGGCACCCTCGGCGAAGTGCGCCAGAGATTTTCCGAACAATCCGGCGACACCTCCCTCGAGGAGGTTTTCTTTCGCGCCACGGGTGAAAGCAAGGGCGCCCCATGATTGCCGGCGCGCTGTTTTATTACCAGCGCCACTGGTGGCTCAACCGGCTGCTGACGCGAGTCCGGCGCTTGCGCCAGCCCAAGTACCTCTTTGGGGCGATTGTGGGCGGCCTTTATTTTTACTGGTACATCTTCCGCGCCCTGGGCCGTGGCGGGCGGGGCGTCCGCATCTCGCCGGAACATCAAGACATGGCGCAAGCCATCGCCGCGCTGGTCTTGCTCGTCATGGTCTTGCTGGCCTGGATTGTGCCCCATTCCCGCGCCGCGCTGTCCTTTACTGAAGCCGAAGTGGCCTTTCTTTTCCCGGCGCCCATTGGGCGCAGGACATTGATCCATTTCAAACTGCTCAAATCCCAGACCGTCATTTTCTTCAGCGCGATTTTTATGACCCTCATCGGGCGGTCGTGGGGCGGCGGAAATCCTGTCATTCGCGCGCTGGGATGGTGGATCGTGTTCTCGACCCTGAACCTGCATTCGCTCGGCAGTTCCTTCGCCCGCACCAGGCTGATGGACCGCGGCCTCTCCAACTGGCTGCGGCGCATTCTTGTTTTGGGGACGGTGGGCATTATGGCGGCGGGAATCATTCTTTGGCTGCATTACTCCATGCCGCCGCCGCCGCCCATGGCCGGGGGAACAACGGATTTTAGCCGGCTTGGCCGTTATGCAAACGAGATTCTGCATTCCGGTCCCCTCCCTTATGTGCTCTTCCCATTTCGCCTGGTGGTCGCGCCCTGTTTTGCGGCAAACGCCGGACAATTCCTCATCGCCCTTGGCCCGGCCCTGGCGGTGATGGGGCTGCTTTACTGGTGGGTCATCCGTTCCAACGTCGCTTTCGAGGAGGCGTCGGTTGAACTTTCGCGAAAAACGGCCGAGCGCATGACCGCGATCCGTTCCGGCAATTGGCAGGCCGCGCGAAAACCGAAAAAGGCGGCCCGAAATCCATTCCAATTGCGCCCAACCGGCCTGCCGGCAGTTGCATTGTTTTGGAAAAATTTGATAAGCGCAGGAAGCCTGGTCACGGCAAGGGTCTGGGTGTTTTTGGTCTGGATCGTTGTTTTTGTCGGGTTCCTGTTGCCATCGCAGACGAAACAGGCCGGAGGCCCGGGCGCGGTGCTTGCGTTCCTTGCCCTCGGACTGGCGGCCATGTCGCTTTTTTGGGGGCCGCAGATGTTGCGCAACGATCTGCGCCAGGACCTGCCTGCCGCCGATGTCCTGAAAATGTTTCCCATGCCCGGCTGGCAGGTGGTGCTGGGCGAAGTGCTGGCTCCGGCGGCCATACTGGCTGGGGTGCAATGGCTTTTGCTGCTCGTTGCTTTGTTTCTATGTCCAAGCCGCTTCGGCGCCTATTCGACCACGCTGGGCGAGCGGACCACTTTTGCGCTGGCCGCGGCGGTCGTGCTGCCGTGTGTGGATTTGATTGCCCTGCTCATTCCCAATGCGGCGGTCTTGTTTTTTCCGGCCTGGTTTCAATTGGGCAAAGACGGGCCGCGCGGTTTCGAAACAACCGGACAGCAATTGATCCTGATGTTCGGGCAACTGTTGGTTTTGGCCTTGTCACTGGCGCCCGCCGCCGCGGCTATCACCATTGTTTTCTTTTTCAGCTTGCACCTGCTCCCTTCCGCGCTGTGTGTGCTGTTGGGCGGCGCAGTCGCCGCCGTTCCTCTCTTGATCGAAGCGGGCATTGCCATCCGGCTGTTGGGCGGGGTGTTCGAGCGTTTCGATTTGTCCGGCGAAGTGTTGCATCAGGGATAGCCACTCCTAATCCTAATCTTAATCTTAATCCTAACCCGACTTGGCGGATTCAACCCACTGCTCAACTTTTTTCATCGCGCAAGTGGTTGATTTGCAGGCCAGGACTGGCTGGAAAAGAGCCAAAAGTGGCTGTAGTGAAGACCCACCCTATTCCCAAGGTGCCGGAAGTGTGCATAATCAGAAGCCGTTATGTTTTTACGCTACACGACGCGGAAGAAAAACGGCAAGGAACATCGCTACTACAGCTTGGTTGAAAACCGGCGGGTGGCCGGCGGCCGGGTGGTGCAACGGCACGCTCTCTACCTGGGCGAGATCAACAACAGTCAACAAGAGGCCTGGCGCAAGACCATCGAGATTTTTGAGGAGGGCCGGGCCCGTCCGCGGACGGTGGCGCTGTTTGCCGAGGATCGCATCGGTCCCGTGGCCGATGAAGACATCGTACGGATTCGGTTGAGCCAACTGTCGTTGCATCGGCCCCGGCAATGGGGCGCCTGCTGGCTGGCTGGCCAGTTGTGGGAGCAACTGGGGTTGGATCGGTTTTGGGCCCAGCGTCTGCCGCCCAGCCGCAAGGGGACGCGCTGGGATTGGGTGCTGCAAATTTTGGCGACGTATCGGTTGCTGGATCCGGGCAGCGAATGGCGGCTGTATCGGCACTGGTTTGAGCACAGCGCGCTGGCCGATCTGCTCGGAGCGGACCTGGAGTTGGCCGACATTCACAAGCTCTACGAGTGTCACGAGCGATTGCTGGAGCACAAGCAACCCCTCTGCACCCACCTGAACCGGCGCTGGAAGGATTTGTTCAACGCCCGTTTCGAGGTGCTGCTCTATGACTTGACCAGCACGTATTTTGAAAGTGATCCGCCTTTTGCTCCGGAGGACAAGCGCCGTCACGGCTACAGCCGGGACAAGCGCCCGGACTGCGTGCAGGTGGTTATCGCGCTCATTGTGACGCCGGAGGGTTTTCCGCTGGCCTATGAGGTGCTGGCCGGCCACACCAGCGACAAGACCACCCTGGCGGATTTCCTGAAAAAGATTGAGCAGCAATACGGAAAGGCCGAGCGCATCTGGGTGATGGACCGGGGCATCCCGACAGAAGAAGTGTTGGCCCAAATGCGCGCGGCCCAGCCCGCAGTGCAATATCTGGTGGGCACGCCGCGCGGACGTTTGAGTCAATTTGAGCAGCGTTTGACCGGCCTGCCCTGGCAAGTGGTGCGCGAAGGAGTCTCAGTCAAACTCCTGGAGGAAGGCCAGGAGTTGTATGTGCTGGCCCGGAGCCAGGACCGGGTGAACAAGGAACGGGCCATGCGCCGACGTCAATTAAAAGGACTCTGGCAGAGGCTTAAAGCATTGCAGAAGATGAAGCTCAAAAGAGACCCATTGCTCAAAAAGTTGGGCGTCGCGTTGCATGATTATCCCGTCGCGGCGCGCCTGGTTCAAACCGGGGTGCCGGCCCGGAACGCGTCCCTGAGCTTTGCTGTGCGCAAAGACAAAGTGCGCCAGGCCCGCCAAAGGGAGGGCCGCTACTTGCTGCGCAGCAACATCACCGCCGGGCGCGGCCCGGAAGAACTGTGGCAGTTTTACATCCAACTGACGGAAGTGGAAGCGGCCTTCAAGAGCCTCAAGGACGACCTGGCCTTGCGACCGATTTACCACCAACTGGAGCATCGGATCGAAGCCCACATTTTCATTTCATTTCTGGCCTACTGTTTGCAGGCGACCTTGCGCCGGCGCCTGCGCGACCTGGCCCCCGGCCTGACGCCGCGATCGGTGCTGGAAAAGTTCGCCACCATGCAAATGCTGGACGTGCATCTGCCGACGACCGATGGGCGCACGGTGGTCTTGAGTCGTTACACGCATCCAGAAACCGATGTTCAATTGCTCTTACAACGACTCAAGCTGGAGTTGCCGGCCCAACCGCCGCCCAAAATCACCGGTTGCAAACGGCCCGGCGACAGCGGTTCTGTAGTGAAGACCTAGAAAATGCGAGCGTTGATTTACAAGCACTTGCGTGGTTCGACCCCCTCGAATCCGCCAAGTCGGGCTAATCTTAATCTCCTTCATGCAAAATTAAGATTAAGATTAAGATTAGGATTATTAGGAGCCGGCAACCTTTTTGACCTTCAGCAGTTTGCCCCCGGCCAAAACTCGATACCGTTCGCCGTGCCATTCAACGTGGTTGCCCCGGAACGCCGCCGCCCAAATCAACACGTCCAACAAATCCTTGACCGGCGTCAGCCACCAGTAGGCCAAATGCGCGTCGGATTGCGTCAGGCGTTTTTGCTGTTGCGCCGCGCTGACCATCCGGAAGAGCAGCGCCACCAGACAGAAGGGGACCGCCGTGGGATCCTTTTCCAGCAGCAGCCAGAGCAACGGCCATGCCGTCGCGTTGCCCAGCACGCTAATAAAATACGGCAGGGGCCGGAAACGCGAATGGTCCGCGCCCAACGCAGTTGATGCTTCCAAACCTCCTTCCAGCCGGCGGGCGCTTCCCGGCAGTCCACCACCGCGCTCGAAAACTCGATCCGCCCCCCCGCCCGCGCGATCTTCCGCCCCAGTTCGTAATCATCCGCCAGATAATCCGCCAGCGGCGCGAACCCGCCGATCTGCCGCAGCATGGCCGCGGGCATGGACATGGCCGCGCCCAGCGCAAAATCCACCGGGCCAAGGCTGCGGGCCTGCAGCACCTGGCTCCAAAAATCGGCGTTGATGGCGATGGCCTCCCAGCGCATGGCGGTCGTGGCCGGGTTGGCCAGCCGATAAAAACAATTGACAAGACCGGCGCCCGGCGCGGCCAGAAGCGGCGCGACACCGGCCGCAAAATCCAAGGGCGCCTCGACATCGGCGTCGCTCACCATGATCAACGGGTGGCGGATGTGCGGTTCCAATTGCCGCAAGGTCGAAACCTTGCCGTTGGCCCCCAGGTTCTCCCCGCAAATGACCAGCCGCGCGTCCGCCCCGGCAAATTCGGCCAGCAATTCCCGCACCACCCCGCACACCGGATCATCCGGCGCGGCCACGCCGCACAGGATTTGCACCGGCCCTGGATACTGTTGCGCGAACCAGCTTCGCAAACACTGCTTCGTTTCCGCGTTGCAGCCCTTGAGCGGTTTGAGCAGCGTCAGGCCCGGCAGCGCGCCCGGCCCAACCGCGCGGCGATGCAACGCAAAGCGTTCCGAGACCATCCAGCGCCAGAAGGTGAGGACAAGGCTCAAAACCGCGAGTATGGCTAAGACCCGGTCCAGCACGGCTACAGTTCGTCCACGGAAATGACGCGCATGATTTCCTCCAGAGTGGTCTGTCCGCTGTAAACCCGGCGCAATCCCCGCTGCCACATGGTTTGCATGCCTTGCGTCACGGCCACCTGCTGCAACACTTTGGTCGGCAACTTTTGCATCACCGCATCGCGAAAGGCCTGGTCCACCGGGAGCAATTCGACCACCGATGTCCGGCCGGAAAAGCCTGTTTTCTTGCACTGGTCGCAGCCCGCGCCGCGGCGGAAAATGGCTGTTTCCCGGTCTTCCAACGGGACCAGGCGCATGAGGCCCGCCTCCGGCTCATACGGTTGCGAGCAGAAGGTGCAGTTTTTGCGGATGAGCCGCACTCCCAGCACGCCGGTGATGCTGGAGGAAAGCAGGAACGGCTCGATCTCCATGTTGATCAATCGGGCGAACACTCCGGCGGTGCTGCCGCTGTGAATGGTGCTGATGACCAAGTGTCCGGTCAGACCCGCCTGCACCGCGATGGCCGCCGTCTCCGCATCGCGGATTTCCCCCACCATGATGACCTGCGGGTCCTGCCGCATCATCGAGCGCAGCGCTCTGGGGTAGGTAAATTCCTGCGCCAGGTTGACCTGCGCCTGGGCGATCATCGGCAGATTAAATTCCACCGGGTCCTCCACTGTCGAGATGCTGACGGCCGGGCCGTGACGCTGCACCAAAGTATAAAGGGCCGAGTAGATCGCGGTGGTTTTCCCCGAACCGGTCGGTCCGGTCAGCAGTATCAGCCCGCTCGGTTTGGTGATCAACTTGACAAACTGTTGCAATATGTCGTCATCAAAGCCCAACGTGGCCAGATCAAAACTGCGATTGCTCGGATCAAAAATCCGCACCACGATCTTTTCCCCGCGCGTCGTCGGAAAAATCGAAATGCGCTGTTCGATCCCGCCCAGCTCGGGATCCGCCGGCACATGGCCTTCCTGCGGCAGGCCGGATTGGTAGGTCACCAGATCGGCCAGCACTTTGAAGCGGCCGGATATTTTTTCCATCAATTCCAGCGGCAGATGCACCAATTCCGTCAGAACGCCATCGAGGCGGATGCGCACCGCCAGCGTGCTTTCCCACGGCTCGATATGTATGTCGCTGGCCCCCGCCTTGATGGCGTCGAGCAGCAGGTACTTGACCAGCGTGCCGATCTCAATTCCGGCCTCGGCGGATTCCGACTGCAAATATCGAAGTGTTTCGCTCATTTTTGGCTGGCCGCTCCTGATCTTAATCTTGATCTTAATCCTGATCTTTCCTGAGGATTAAGATTAAGATTAGGATTAGGATTAAGAAGAGCAAGACTAAGATTGTGCAACCGCTGACCAGCCATACTTGCAAGTTGACCGACCGCCAGGCCGCCGCCTTGGAAAAATACTTGCGCAGCCGCCATTTCGAGTTTCGTGCCGTCCCTTATGCGCGCTTCGCCGCCGCAAAGGATAAAACCAATGTGGTCTTCTACGAAAGCGGCAAACTGGTCGTGCAAGGCAAAGGCACGCAGGATTTTGTCGAGTTTGTGCTCGAGCCGGTTATTCTGCAGGAGGTCAGGCTGGGTTATGAAGCGGTCCTCAATCCGGAGTTGCTCGCCCCGCGCATCGGGGTGGATGAAAGCGGCAAGGGGGATTTTTTCGGGCCGTTATGCATCGCGGGCGTTTATGTCAACCAGGGGGTCCTCGCGGCCTGGAAAGGGGCGGGCATAAAGGATTCAAAGCATATTTCCGGGGACCGGAGGATCGCGGAATTGGCCAAACTGATTCGCGGGACGCCGGGGTGCGTGCATAGCGTGGTGCCGATTGGCAACGAGGCTTACAACCGGCTCTATTCGAAGATGAAGAGTGTCAATACCTTGCTGGCCTGGGGCCACGCCCGCGTCATCGAAAACTTGATGGCCGTCTCTTATCAAATGCATCCGCCCCCGCTGCGCGCCATCAGCGATCAATTTGCCCATGACAAGGGCGTCATCAGCCAGGCCTTGATGAAGCTCGGGCGCGGCATCGAACTGGTGCAGCGCCACAAAGCCGAGGAAGACCTGGCCGTCGCCGCCGCTTCCATCCTGGCCCGCAATGAATTTGTCACCCGCCTGCGGGACATGGCCAGGCAATATGAAATGACCTTTCCCAAGGGCGCTTCCGCCGCGGTCGATGCCGCCGCCAAAGAGTTCGTGGCCAGGCGCGGAGCGGAGAATTTGGGCAAGGTGGCCAAGATGCACTTTCGCACCGCGCTGCGCGCGCAAGGCCTGCCCGAACCGCCGAAAGTGGAATGGAAGCGCCGTTGACCGGTCAATGCTACGGCCACACCGCGATATAAATTTCTTTGACAACGGGTCCGCCGAGCGCGTGGTTAATATCCGCCAGGAGTTGGGCGCGCAGGGCATCCAGCTCGCCGGGCTTGTCCAGATCGGACATCGTTTTGCCTTTGAGGTCGCTGGCCGCCAGGTCCATGAGTCTGGCCTTGTTCTGGGCCACTTTCCCTTTGAAGCCGCTGTCAGCGCCGACCAGCGCCAGGCTCCTGAAGCCGGAATGAGCGCCCTTGGCGCCGGAGGCGGTCAACGGGATTCTCGCCAGGAAGCAGGGCGCTGAGCCTTGGTCCATGGCGGCCTCTTGCGCGTAAATCTGTTTCATCGTCGGGAGCAATACATACTTGGTGGTGGCCAAAGCCAGCAATGGCATGCCGATCAGGACGACAAGCGCCGGCAGCCATGCCAGGAAACCTCCCAAGGCCGACGGGCGGGTATAGGTGACATTCGGCCCCAAGGCGTTTTCGGCCCCGCCATTCGGCGCTGTTCTCGTTGTTTGTGTCAGTGCATGTGCCATAAAAAAAGTGCCGGATCAGTCTGGCCAGCTTGTTGGCCCGGCGTTGGAAAGTTCCAAGACTCCCGATTGAATGACGCCGAGGCCGTTGCTGCCGGGAGCCGCCAGGGCCGGCAAGGGGCCGGCGGCGGACATATTGCAGTAGAGATCGTTGCCTTCGCTGATTAAGGCCTGCGGGTCCTGGAAATTCTGCAGCATGATCTGCCCGCACAAAAAGTAGGCCCCGTCGGAAAGCTGCACGGCGATCCTGCCCCAGTCGTCAATGGTATAGCACAGCATGGCGCAGCCGGGAATGGAGCCGGCAGGCAGGCCCGCGGCGTTGATTTGCAGGTCGCCCAGGCTGGAGAGGACGCCGCCCATGCGTCCCTGCAGGCGCGCGCCCGTGCCCGTCAACAGATAGCCATTTTCGTCAACACTAAAATGGCCCGCCTGCGTGGCTTGGCGCTCGTTTGTCTCCGGATCACGCACCACAAAATAGCCGTTGCCCAAAATGGCCAGATCCAAGGCCGCGCCAGCGCCGTCCCTGCCGGCATCATCACGGCCGATCACATCCCTCTGATTTTGCCAGGCGGCGCGCTCGCGGACGGTTGAAGGGGATAAAGCGGTCACAGGTACTTATATATTTGCAGCCTGGACTGGCCGGCGTCTGCCACAGGTTCGGTGGAGGCCAGTGGGGAGAGTCCAGGGCCGCCGGCTTTGCCGGTCAAATCGAGAATGGCCACGTTTTGCGCGGGTGCGACATGCCAGGTAATCTTCAGGCGCGCGGGCTTTTTGCCCTCCTGCGCCCCGGAATTGGACACACCAGAGGCGCTTGGGACAGTGCGGGACGGCGCTTCTGGCGCTTTTCCCCCCGAACTCTCATTCTCATTAGCGAAATTATTCATTCAATTCCACTAATAGCATCGGTCATGCCAGTTGGAGGCTTAACAGCTTTCAGGCAAGGCAGTTTTGAGTTTTCGGCGGGCGGGCCGGCAGGCCAGGTGGCCATTGGGTCGTGCTCTTGAGGACGGGGGGAAGTTGCGTGTCTTCGGGGAGGGCGGCTTTGAGCGGGAGGCCAGCATGGCATGCAAGGCGGTGTTGGCGCGGCGTTCGGCTTGATGGAGCGCGGCAACGCACTCTTCGCGCCGCTTTTCCAGCAAATGATAAGAGTTTTGCGCCTGGGTGGCCAGGGCGGCCCGGGCGATGCGGACAGCCTGGGCGGCCCGGCCGGCGGCCCCTGCGCCGTCCAATAATTTGCGCATGACTGTCCATATTTGTTTGATTTGCTGATGGATCGTTTCGAGCAAATCGAGGGCTTGTTGGCGGGCCAGCAGGGCGCGGACATATTTCTGGAGGGCCTCCTGTTCCGGGTTTGCAATGGCGTAATCGGTTTGGCTGTAGTGCGTATCAATCATAAAAGGTTGTATGTTCTATCACTACCAAGCAACCGATGTGCCACAATCCAAAAATGGCGAATAGCCGGGCAAATGACCCTTGGCCTGGGCTGGAGCCGGAATTTATTGCCAGCCACATTCAGGGGGATGGGAAAGAATGTCGCGTTCGTGAGCCTGTGGATTGCCAGCGGCCCCATGTCATGGAGGCGAATTATTCCATCACAGGCTTTTTCGTCTGGCACAGTAAAGGCGGGACCCGTTGTCCACGTTGGAAATTGCCTGCCCGGATTCTGCGCTCGGGGCTTGAGGAGTGAGCCGTGGAACGTTTTACTTATCCTGATGGACGATTCGCATAGCAAACGTCAAACCTGGCTCGTCTGCCTGGGGCTGGCGCTGGCCGTTCTGGCCGCCTACAGCCCCCTCTGGCATGGCCAATTTGTCCTGTTCGACGATAACGATTACGTCACCTCCAACGACATGGTGAAACAAGGGGTGGGTTGGGCGGGCATCGTTTGGGCATTCTCAACTGTCCATGCCAGCATCTGGCATCCCTTGACTTGGATTTCTTACCTGGTGGATTCGCAACTCTACGGCATGAATCCCGGCGGATATCATTTCACAAACGTGCTCCTGCATTTGGCGAACTCGATCCTCCTTTTTCTGCTGTTGCAGCGCATGACTGGGGCGTTGTGGCGCAGCGCGCTGGTCGCCGCCCTCTTCGCGCTCCATCCGTTGCACGTCGAGTCGGTGGCCTGGGTTTCCGAACGCAAGGACGTCTTGAGCGCGTTGTTTTGGATGCTGGCGGTTGGGGCTTATGTCCGCTATGCGGAGGCGTCCGCGACGCAAAGCCCCAAGTCCAAAACCTTTTACATCGGGTCGGTCGTTTTGTTCGCGCTGGGGCTGATGGCCAAGCCGATGCTGGTCACGCTGCCCTTCATTTTACTTCTTCTTGACTTCTGGCCGTTGCGGCGCCGCGCCGCGCCCCCCGCCCGGTTGCTGGCCGAAAAAGCGCCGTTTTTCATTTTGGCCGCCGCGTCGTGCGCCGTCACCCTTCTCGTGGCGCAGCATACGACCGGGGTGAGGTCGCTGGCCGCTCTGCCGTTGGCGGCTCGCCTGGAAAACATCCCCGTGTCTTACGCGCGCTACATTGCAAAGACGTTTTGGCCCGGCGATTTGGCCGTGTTGTATCCGTATGAGCGCCATTGGGCCGTTTGGAAAATTGCCGGCGCGGCCGTGTTCCTGGCGCTGGTCACCGGATGGGTTCTGTGGCGGGTTCGTGCGCGGCCCCATTATGCCGTGGGCTGGTTTTGGTTCCTGATCATGTTGGCGCCGGTCATCGGATTGGTTCAAGCAGGTCCATTTTCCATGGCCGACCGCTATGCGTATTTGTCCAACACCGGTTTATTCATCATGGTGGTCTGGGCGGAGCGGATGAAGGCGCAATGGCTCGTCGCGGGAGGCGGACTGGCCCTGGCCGGTTGCCTGGCGGCGACTTCGATCCAGGTGCGGTATTGGAAGGACAGCGAAACTCTCTTTCGCCACACGCTTGCAGTCACAAAGAACAACAGCGTCATCGAAAGCGATCTGGGCAAGGTCCTTTTCCAGAAAGGCCGGATGGACGAGGCGCTGCCGCATTTGCTGCGAGCCGTGGCCTTGAATCCCAAATTTGCCCTGGCCCATTACAACCTCGGCGAGGTTTTTCTGGCCACGGGCCGCGTCCCTGAAGCGCTGGCCCAGTTCGATATTCAGGTCGCTTTGGATCCGGGCGATCCCATTGCCCAATACAACTTCGGCAACGTCCTTCTGCAACAGGGCCTGCCCGAAGACGCCATTCCCCGCCTGCAAAAGGCCGTCAACATCCGCCCCGGCGCGGCCGATTTCCATCTCAAGCTGGGCGACGCCTTCCGCCAGACCGGCCGCGCGGCGGAGGCGATCAGTCAATATGAAAAAGCCCTGCAAATCCTTCCCCGCTTCGTCCAGGCCGCCTCCAGCCTGGCCTGGATGCTGGCCACCAACCCGGACCCTTCCCTCCGCAACGGCGCCCGGGCCGTCCAACTGGCCCTGCTCGCCGATCAACTTTCACGCGGTCAAGACCCGAAGATTATCGGCGTTCTGGCCGCGGCCTACGCCGAGACGGGAGATTTTTCCAAAGCCGCCGCCACCGTGCGGCAGGCGTTGCAGCGGGCCGGCGCGGAGAGCGATTCCGCTCTGGCCGGCGCTCTGCGGGCGCAACTGGCCCTTTACCGCGCCGGTTCCCCGTTTCGCGAAAAGTTGGAATTAAGAAGTAAGAATTAAGAAAACACTGACTCGATCGCTCCGACTTCTTAATTCTTACTTCCTACTTCTGCCTTTCTGACAGATGCCACATCCTCTGCAATCTGCTGTTGCAGCGCGGCCTCCGAGGGGAATTGGCGTTCTTCGCGCAGTTGCTTGAGGAACGTCAATTCGATTTCCTGGCCGTAAATGTCTCCCGCAAAATCCAGCAGGTGCGCTTCCACGCTCAATCCGCCTTCGGACGAATACACGGTGGGACGGCGGCCGATATTGACCGCCGCGCGACGGGTTTCCCCGCCCCATCGCGCCTCCGCCGCATAAACGCCCGCGGGCGGAACCAGCATGCCGGCCACATCGAGATTGGCCGTCGGAAAACCGAGCTTCCGTCCCAGACGCGCCCCGGCGATGACCGGCCCGCACAGGGTGTAGGTTCGGCCCAGCATTTGCCCGGCCAAATCAAACCGGACCGCGCGAACGGCCTCGCGAATGCGAGTGCTGCTCACGGGCTGGCCGCCCAGGGAAACATCGGGCAGGGCATGCAGCGCGAAGCCCAGTTCCCCTCCCAGCGCCTTCAGCAGCGCGACATCGCCCGAACGCCGCCGGCCGAATAGAAACGTTTCCCCGACACATATGCCGCGGATGGCCTTGAAATCGCGCGCCAGGCTGCGAATGAATTGTTCGCCGGATATTTCGCTGAAAGGCTTGTCAAAATGAATGACGCAGGCGGCGTCCAGGCCGAGGGCGGCCATGACCCGCAGTTTCTTCGAGAGCGGATAGATGAGCGGCGGAACATTTTGCGGCGCGACCACGGCGTTGGGATGGCGGTCGAACGTGACCACGACCGAAACGGCGCCGCGTTGCCGCGCTTCCTGGCAGGCCCGGCCAATGACGCCTTGGTGGCCCAGATGCACGCCATCGAAAACGCCAATGGCCAGGCACACGCCGCCCGGCCCGGGGTTCAATTCAGCGGCGGCATGGATGACATTCATCGAACAGGAAGCCGGCGTGTTTCAATCCGGCTGCGCCAATTTCAAGAAGGGCAGGACTCGCTTCTGCAACTCACTGGATGAAAGCTTGAGAGCGTCTTCAAAAGGGATCGAGTCCTTTACGTCAAATTTCCCCGAAACGACCCGCCGCAAGCCAGCCAGATGCGCGCCGCAGCCGATTTTTTGCCCGACTTCGTGGGCCAGGGCGCGCACGTAGGTGCCCTTGGTGCAGGCGATGCGGAATTGGCCGAGCGGCTCGGTGTAGCCGGCAAAACGAAAGCTGTAAACGTGAATCAGGCGCGCTTTGCGTTCCACTTCAATGCCCTTGCGGGCCATTTTGTAAAGAGGCACGCCCTTGATCTTGACAGCCGAGACCATGGGCGGCGTTTGCATCAGGTCGCCCTGAAACGTGGCCGCTGTTGCGTTCAACTCCTCCAGCGTCAGGGGCGGCACGGGCAAAGAGGATACCAGCTCGCCGTCGGCGTCGTAACTATCCGTTGTCTCGCCGAATTTTATCGCGCCCTCATACACTTTGTCATCGGACATGAGCTTTTCGGAAAGCTTGGTGCCTTTTCCCAAAACGATGATGAGCAAACCGGTGGCGTTGGGGTCAAGGGTTCCGCAATGCCCGACCTTTTCCAGCCGAAAGGCGCGGCGCAACGCGTCCACCACGTCGTGCGATGTCGGCCCCGCCGGTTTGTCAATCAGGACCGCGCCGTCGAATGGATCAAATGAATGCATGAATCAGCGGGCGGAATCGAGCGCCTTCTTAATCGCGCCGATCACCCGGCGCTGCACGGAAAGGGGATGGCCGGCGATGCGCGCGCCGGCCGCCGCCGCGTGGCCGCCGCCGCCAAAGTGCGCCAGTATTTCGTTGACATTGATCCGCGGAGATTTCGAGCGCAGGCTCACGCGGGCCAGGTCCTCCCCGACTTCTTCAAAAACGCACGCCACCACCACCGGTTCGATGGCCCGAATATGATCGATCAGGCCCTCGGTGTCGCTGCGCTCAGCCCCGGTGCGCGCGAAATCTTTTTTCTTGAGCCAGAGCCAGGCGATCTGGTTGTTGTGCGTCAGGTGAAAATGGCTGTACACGTGCTTGAGCAAACGGACGCGCGAGAGGGGAAAAGACTGATAGACCTCGTGACAAATGGTTTCCAGGTTCGCCCCCAGCCTCACCAGTTCGCCGGCGGTGTGATAGGTCAACGGCTTGGTGGTGGGATATTGGAAGGAACCCGTGTCGGTCGAAACCGCCGTGAACAGGCAATCGGCAATGGCAGGCGTGATGGGCCAATTGGCCGCTTGCAACAGCCGGAAAATCAATTCGCCCGTGGACGCTTCCCGCGCCGAAATCCAGTTCAAATCCCCGTAGCGCGTGTTGCTCTGGTGATGGTCAATGTTGATCAGGAATTTGCGCTGCCCCACGGCCTCGCCCGGCGTGCCCAGGCGGTCGAAAGAGGCGCAATCAACCGTGATGACCAGGTCGAACACCCGCGCGCCGCCCGGTTTTTGCAGGAGTTTGTCCGGATCCAGAAAAGCGTACTTTTGCGGCATGGTATCTTCGTTCCAGCAGCAGACGTCCTTGCCCTGCTTGCGCAAGGCCAGGGTCAGGCCCAATTCCGAACCCACGCAATCGCCGTCGGGACGAACGTGGCCCACGACGCAGATGGACTGGCTTTCGCCAATCTTGTCCAGAATGCGATCAATGATCTTGAGGTGGGATTTCATTCCGATTCCGGGGGAAGGGATTTCTCCAATTCGTCCAGGATTTTCAACACCCGATTTCCCCGTTCAATGGACTCATCCAGGATAAAGCGCAGTTGCGGGGTGTATTTGAGAACGATGGCCCTGCCGACCAGGCCTTGGATGCGTTTGCGCTTTTTCTCCAGCGCCTCCATGGCCTTCTTCTTTTGCGGGTCGCCGCCCAGGACCCCGATGAAGACCGAGGCCGTTTTCAGGTTCGGGGCGACGTTGACGTCGTTGACGTTAATCAGGCCGACTTCGCTGACGGGCAATTCGCGGCGGATGATTTCGCCGATCTCGCGCTTCAACAATTTGCGCACGCGTTCCATTCTCAGGGACATGGCAACCTCCTGGGCATCAAGCCGCTTTCGGGGCAGTTTTTTCGGTGGTGTAACATTCGATGGCATCGCCGACCTGCATTTCATTGAAACCTTCGATGCGGATGCCGCACTCCATGCCGGCGCGCACTTCGTTGACTTCATCCTGGAATCGGCGCAGGGTCTGGATAATGCCTTCGTAAATCAGGCCTTTGCGGCGCAGGACGCGGGCTTTTCCACGCACGATGCGCCCGCTGCTCACCATGCAGCCGGCCACGTTGCCGCCTTTGGACAATTCGAAAATCTTGCGCACTTCCGCCGAACCAATCACGACCTCCTTGATATCCGGCTCCAGCAAACCGGCCATTGCTTCTTTGACCTGATCGATCAGTTCATAAATGATGGAATAAAGTTTGATCTGCGCGCCCTCCCGCTTGGCCAGATCGGCCACGTCAACATCAATGCGCGTGTGAAAGCCCAGAATGATGGCCTCGGACGCCGAGGCCAGCAGCACGTCGGATTCCGTAATCGTCCCAACCGCGCTGTGGATCACTTCCAACGAAACCAGGCCCCCTTCGATTTTCTTGAGCGCTTCAACAATGGCCTCAACCGATCCCTGCGTGTCGGCTTTGACCACCACTCGGAGCGCCTTGGCCTGGGAGGCGTCGAGCGTGGCAAACAGATTCTCCAGCGTGACCTTGGCCCGGATTTCGGTTGATTGCGTCCGCGCCTCCTGCGTGCGTTGGTCGGCCAGGTCGCGCGCGGCCTTTTCGTCTTCCAGGACGCTGAATTCCAAACCGGCTTCGGGAATCCCGTTGAGGCCGAGGATTTTCACCGCCACCGAGGGGCCGGCCTCTTTCTGGCGCGCGCCTTCCTCGCTGATCAACGCGCGCACTTTGCCCCAATAGGGGCCGCAAATCACCACGTCGCCCACCCGCAATGTGCCTTTGCGCACCAGCACGGTGGCGGTGGGGCCGCCGGGTTCCAGACCCGACTCGATCACATTGCCTTTGGCGCGGCGGTCCGGGTTGGCCTTCAGTTCGAGCAAATCGGCCTGGAGTAATATCATTTCCAGCAGCTTGTCAACGCCCTGCTTGGTCAACGCGGAGACATCAACAAAAATCGTTTCCCCGCCCCAGTCATCCGGCACCAGGCCCCTTTCCTGGAGTTGCTGGCGCACTTTCATCGGATTGGCATTGGGATGGTCGCACTTGTTGACTGCCACAAGAATGGGAACCCGGGCCGCTTGCGCGTGGCTCAACGCCTCCACCGTTTGCGGCATGACGCCGTCATTGGCCGCCACCACCAGCACCACGATATCCGTCACCGTCGCCCCCCGCGCGCGCATGGCGCTGAAGGCGGCGTGGCCCGGCGTGTCCAGAAATGTGATTTGTTGCACGTCATTCTTCCGTTCCGGATGAGGAAACGAGATCGTGTAAGCCCCAATATGCTGGGTGATCCCGCCGGCTTCCCCCGCCGCCACGTTGGCTTTCCGAATCCCGTCCAGCAGCGTCGTTTTGCCGTGATCAACATGCCCCATGATGGTGACCACCGGCGGGCGCGGCTTCATCTCTTCCGGCTTGTCCTCGATGTCCAGCTCAACCTTCCTCACCGGAGTATGGCTCCCGCCGCCCCGCTCCCGCTTTTCCACCTCGAAACGAAAATTGTACTTGGCGCAAATCTTTTGCGCCACATCTTCGTCAATGGACTGGTTGACGTTGGCAAAGACGCCCACTTCCATCAGGTCGGCGATGATTTGAAAGGGTTTGCGCTTCAACTGCTCCGCCAGATCGCGGACAATGATGGGCGGTTTCAACGTGATCATTTCGCCGGAAGCGGGCGGAACAAATTTCTCCGGCGCCCTGGGCGACGCTGGAGCGGCAGGTGGCTTTTGCGCCGATTTCTGGATAATTTTTTGGCCGGGCAATGGCAGCGCAGCCGGAGGCGTCGCTCCACCTCGAATGCGGCGTATGTCGCCTCGCTCGGTAAACTGTGTCTTCAGTCCGGCCGCTCCGCGGGCGGCCGGTTTCTCGTGCGGCGGGCGGGGTGCTGGCTTTGCCGGCAACACCACAAAACCCACCTTTTCACCGATTTTAGGCAGATGGGGCGGCGACGGCGGCGCGGGCGCCGGAATTTCCGCCGGCATAAGCGGAGGTTCGTGTTCCACCTTTGCCGTGGGAGCGGCTGGGGCCGCGGGCGCGAAGGTTTCGACGGCCTCTGCTGCCGGCGGCCCGGCGGTCACCAAAGCCGGCGGGGCCGGGGTTTCGACGGGCCCCGGCAATGCTTCCGCGGGCGCGGGGGAAACGCCGGGTTCCAGGACAGGCTCAGATATAATGGTGATCGGCGCCGGGGGGGAGGGGGGCAATCGAAACAGCTTGAACCGGCGCGGCAGATTGAGGGTGCTCCTTGGCCAGTTGTTCCTCAAGAAACTCCGCGGTGATTTTATCCAGCGAACTGGAGGGAACTTTGGCGGCCACCATGCCCAAGGCCTTGGCCTTGGCAAGCACCAGCTTGCTTTCGATGCCAAGTTTCTTTGCTAAGTCGTAAATACGAACGGGCATAATAATTCTTCGGGCAATTGGCCCACAAAGCTCTCATGACTTTAACATGCCAACATTGTGAGCTTCCAGCCCATATAATCAGGGCGACTCCGGCTTGGCGGCGGTTCCGCCGCCATTGCGCCGCGCCGCTTCGGCCTTGATCGCCTCCATGATCGCGGGCGCCTGGCCCTTGATCAGGTCGATCTGTTCCAAATCACTCGACTCCGCCTGGAACAAAGCTTCCAAAGTCGAAAATCCCGCATGCACCAAAACACTGGCGATCTCCGGGGTCAGGCCGGGAACGGCGGCGATGGTTTGCACTGCTTGCGCGACCTTTTCTTCAAAACCAAAAATGACCACCGTTTCCGGTTCAATGTCAATTTGCCAGCCTGTCAGCTTCGAGGTCAGGCGGGCGTTTTGGCCGCGCTTGCCGATGGCCAGGGAAAGCTGGTCCTCCGCCACCATGATTTTCACCCGGTGCCGGGCTTCATCCACGATGAACGCCTTGAGTTGGGCGGGGGCCAGGGCGTTGGCGATATAGTTCTTGATGTTCGCGTCCCACTTGATGATATCGACCTTTTCGTTGTTCAACTCGCGCACGATGTTCTTGACACGCTGGCCGCGCAAGCCGACACAGGCGCCGACCGGGTCCACCTTCGGGTCGCGGGTATGGACGGCGAGCTTGGTGCGGAAGCCGGGTTCGCGGGCAATGCCTTTGACTTCAATGGTGCCGTCGTTGATTTCCGAAACTTCCAATTGGAAAAGCTTTATGACAAACTGCGGGTCGGCCCGCGATAGGATGATCTCGGGGCCGTGCGGCCCGCTTTCCACCGCCTTCACATAGCAGCGAATGCGTTCGCCAATTTGATATTCCTCGGTCGGGACGCGTTCCCGGTTGGGCAGCAAGGCCTCGTATTTTCCCAGATCAATGGTCACGTCGGACCGCTCAAAACGGCGGACGACTCCGCTCATGATGTCGCCGACCCGATCTTTGAATTCCGTAAAAATCAGTTGCTTTTCCGCGCGGCGTACTTGCTGCATCAGCGCCTGCTTGGCGTATTGCGCCGCGATGCGTCCGAATCCCGCGGGCGTCACTTCCTTCTCCAACTCGTCGCCCAGTTGGGCGTCGGGCTTGATGCGGCGGGCGTCAAAAACCGAGATCTGATCATGCTTGGAAACGACCTTTTCGGAGACCACCAGCTTGGCAAAGGCCTTGATGTCCCCGTTCTTGGTGTCAATGGCGCAACGCAGCTCCCGCGCCGGACCGACCGCCTTTTTTGCGGCCGAAACCAGCGCCTCTTCCACCGCCTGGACCAGGATGTCGCGACTAATGCCCTTTTCGCGCTCCCAGAATTCCAACACTGCCAAAAAATCCGCGTTCATAAAATTCTTATTTTCCCCACACGGGGAATAAAAAAGCCGGCAGAACATGGCTCTCCGACTTTCGCGCTGGACGAATCCAGCAAAAAAACTGTACGTTGCCAATCCATCATACCCAACCCGGCGCAACCGTCAAGCCCGAAAACGCCGCTCAAAAACAGGGCTTTAAGCTGTGCGCGGACCCGCTGAAAATGTCGGAAAACCCTGTTTGCTTTTCTTTCGGAGCCGGCCAAAGAAGGGAAATACAGTTCGCCGCGAAATCTCTTAATCAAGCACTCTCACCACACCCCGATCCGCATCCACTTCGAGCCATTGTCCGGTTCCGGATGATTTGTGTCGCCGGCCCCACGTTGACCACGGCCGGTATCCCGTATTCGCGCGCAACGATGCTGCCGTGGCTCAACATGCCGCCCATGTCCATCACGATCCCGGCCGCCGCGACAAAATAAGGCGTCCAGCCCGGATCGGTGAACGGGGCCACCAGAATCTCTCCCGGCTGCACGCGTTCATTGGCATCCGACCGCAGGATCACACGCGCGCGGCCGGTCGCGCTGCCCGCGCTCACGCCCAGGCCATGAAACACCTTCGTCCCGCGATCCACCGCCTCGGGTGCGAAAGCGCGCGGATCAAACCGGCCGACGACCACGGCGGGCGGGGTTATTCTCAGATTTTGCTCGTAGAGCGCCCGCCGCCCGGCGGTGAGTGCGCGCAGATCTGTGCCCGGGTCCAACACAGAGCCGCTCTGCAATTCCTCAATTTCCAGAAAAAACATATCGTTCTCATCCGCCAGCCGCCCGCGCGCCGCCAGGCGCAGGCCCAACTCCAGCAGGAACCGGCGCAGAAACCCAAAACGCCGGATCAGTTCGCTCTTGAGATTCTCCCGGAACCCGCCGCCTTTTTGCGCGCGATACAGGACGAGCCGGAAGATGGCTCGTTTCAATGGATTCTTCAGCCCGCCAATGCACCGGTTGGCGAGGGCAACGCGCTCGCCCGCCAACGCCTCTTGGCGGACAATCGGGCCGGGGTGCCCTGCGTTGATGGCTTCAACGTAGCTGCGCACCATGTCCAGCACCAAGTCGGGGCATTCCGACCAGCGCCGGTTGAACAACTCCACCTCGCCGCGCACATGGTGTCCATGCCGTTGCATAAACGCATCCCACCGCTCGCGAAAAGCCCGCCCGCCCTGGCAACCCTCCAGCCGCGATGCAAAGGCGGGGAATGTGCGCTCGCCAAGCAGAACGCTTTGCATCTCCGGTTCCCGGGCCGCCTGTTCCGCCAGCAGCCACAGTTCGCGCCCGGCCCCCGCGTCATCCAGCTCGCCAATGCCCGTCAGCAGCCGGTTCGCCGTGCTGCGCCCCTCGGGCGCGAACCATTGTTCGCACAGCTTGAACAGAAGCGAATTGTAAAGAAAGAAGAAGCTGGCCGTGCCGAGCGCCTCGTCGAGCACCTTGAAGCCGCCCAGCCTCGCGGGGGCGAACGACCCGCTTATCGCGGCAAGCAACTCGCCGTCCGAAAGCGGCCCCGGCTCGACGCGGGCCAAGTCTTCGTTGAACCGCCGGACCTTGTCCACCATTGCTTGACCGTGCCGGGACGAGTAGAGGAGAAATCGCAGCGCAGCAGCCGGAAGACCGACCGCCGTCTTCCAGCGCCGGATCTCAATCCGGGGCAGATCGGCTTCCAAAATTTTGATCTTTTTCAGCGCCATCATCGTGTCCTGATGGCCGCCCATAAGGCTTTCCCAGCTTCGATTTCTCAACCCCGGCACATGGCGCCCCAGGCGCGCCAGCGCGCACATCGTGTTGAAGTTGAAATACACCCTCCCCGCAATCAGGCCAATCGCCTGCTCGAACTTCATCCGCATGCCACAAGCCCGGAATGAGCCGTCCAAGTAATCGCGGCAGAACAGCCGCAAAAGCGACCACGTCATCGGGGTCACCACGTCCGGCAACACCTCACCCGCGCCGGCGTTCGTCCACACCTGCCGCTCCTCGAAGCTGGATCCCCGCCCCTGCTGCAATGTCGTCACCGCCCGCGCCTGCAAGAGCCAGATCTCCCCGCCGCGCGCGCCCCACTCAATGTCCAGCGGACCGCCCAGGACCCGCTCCACTTCAAGCCCCAGCCCCGCCAACCGCGACGCCGTCTCGTCATCCAGCACTGGAGCGCCCGCCTTTTCCGCCCCAAGCAATTCTTCGCAGACGCCCTCTTTCGCGGCAACAATCTGCACTCGCTTCGAGCCTGTCTCACGCCGCACCACCCGCAGACTCGAACGCGACACTTCGACCCGGTCGGGCGCCACCTTGCCCTGAACCACGGCTTCGCCCAACCCGAACCCCGCTTCGATGAGGATGGAGTCGGAATCGCCGCCCGCCGGATCCTTTGTGAACATCACGCCGGCGGCATCGGCGTCAATCAGTTGTTGGACGATGACGGCCATCTGCGCGCGGCCGGGCGCGACACCTTTTCGCATCCGGTATGAAATGGCCCGCTCGGAAAACAACGAAAGCCAGCAACGTTTCACCGCGCCCAGAACCGCGTCGCCTCCGCGCACGTTGAGAAACGAATCGTGCTGGCCGGCGAACGACGCCTCCGGCAGGTCCTCGACCGTCGCGCTCGAACGCACTGCCCGCGCGCCGCCGGGTTCGGGCGCCATGGCAGCCGCGATGGCGTCCGCCACCTCCCCCGGCATCGCGATTGCGCTTAACTGCCGCCTCACCTCTTCCGCCGCGGCGCGCAGGGCTGCCGGCTCCTGAGGATCGCACTTCTCCAGGATTTCCAACCAATCCCCAATCCGGGGATCGGATTGCAGGAACTGCTTGCAGGCATCCGTCGTGACGACAAATCCGGACGGGACCGGCAGCCCCGCGGCGATCATCTCCCCAAGATGAGCCGCCTTGCCCCCGACGCGCGGCAAATCCTTGAGGCGAACCGCGCCCAATGGCATCGTGAAAACGCCAGCCTGGCCCGTTCGTTCCAGAGTCTTCATCCTTGTCTGTTCCGACACTGCCCGCCCTGAATCGTCACGTCAAGCAGGAGCGCGGGAGCGACTCACCCATTATGAGTTCTTATTTTTATTGACGACTCTTTGGCCCAAAAGTGTCATAATTATGGGATCCATTCGCGTTCATGCTGAAAATGTTGGGAATCCCTGTTTTCTTCCCGGCCAAACGGTGATAAACTCATCGCCGTGTTGTTGTCATGACAATCAACAAGATCAATCGGAGGCGCTTCCTCTTTTTGTCGGTTGCGGCCACCCCGGCCCTGGTCTGCGCCGACGCCAACTGGCTGGAGCCGCACTGGGTCAAAATTCGTTCCATCAAGCTGGCCGGAAATCATCCGGCTCATCGCATTGTCCATTTTACTGACATCCATCACAAGGGCGACCGGCCTTACCTCGAATCCGTCGTGAAAAAGATCAACGGGCTGTCGCCGGATGCGGTTTGTTTCACCGGAGATTTGATCGAGGAGGCGCGGTTTATTCCCGAAACGCTCGAAATCCTGCAAAAGATCAAGTCGCCGCTCTACGGGGTCCCGGGCAATCACGACTATTGGAGCCATGCGAAATTCGCGGAGATTGGAAAAGCGTTCGCGGCCACGGGAGGC
The DNA here is from genome assembly GCA_963825315.1 of uncultured Verrucomicrobiae bacterium. GTDB lineage: Bacteria > Verrucomicrobiota > Verrucomicrobiia > Limisphaerales > Palsa-1400 > DASRLE01. Next base: position 1,590,823 of record CAWGST010000001.1, read on the forward strand.
GCCTGGCTGATGGACTCCCAAGTGACCACGGCTGACGGGAAGGTTCACATCACAGGCGTCACTTGTTTGCGGGGCAAGCCCGCGCCGCTGGCGCCGAAAGCGAACGGCAAAAACATCATGCTGCTGCATTACCCGCTGATGGCGGAAAGAGTGACGCATCCTTATGATTTGCTTCTGGCCGGGCACTCGCACGGCGGCCAGGTGCGAATGCCATTTTACGGCGCGTTCATTCTGCCCTATTGGGTGGGCAAATATGACCTGGGAATGTTCCATGTCCCGGCCGGACGGCTCTATGTCAATCCCGGCATCGGCTGGCTGGCCACGCCCATCCGCTTCAATTGCCGCCCGGAAATCACCGTCTTTGAGATGTAAACACGGACGGACCCGTCTGCGTCCGTCAGGGTCGGCATCGGCAGACCATTGTGAATAAGTCATACAAAATAACATTTGACATACTTGTACATTGGAGTATAACTTTTCCTATGATTGCACCAATCGAAACAGACACCGTTCATTTCGGCGCGAAAGGCCAGGTCGTCATTCCCCGCCGTTTGCGGCGGGAATTCGAGATTGAGGAAGGCACGCTGGCCACGGTTGCTGCGACGCCGGACGGCATTTTGCTCAAACCCATCACCCGTGCCTATATCGCAAGCCTGCGCGGCAAGTACAGGCGCTTCCCTTTGATGGAAACGCTCAAGGCAATGAAGCGCGAGGAGAAAGATCGCTGACATGGCCGCAAAAGTTCTGGATGCATGGGCGTTGATGGCCTTTTTCAAGGGTGAACCCGCAGGCGGTCCCGTCGAGGAGTTGATCCATAAAGCTGCCGCGGACAAGGCGCGGCTTTTGCTCTGCGTGGTGAATTGGGGCGAGGTCTATTACGGCATGTGGCGGGCGGGTGGAATGGAAGCCGCGCAGGATATCGCCCGGGATATGTCCCAGTTGCCCATTGAACTTCTGGATGTCGGCCTGCCGTTGACACGACAAGCCGCCGTTTACAAGGCCACCCACAAAATGTCCTATGCCGACGCCTTTGCCGCTGCGCTGGCCAAAGAGAAGAACGCGGAACTTGTCACCGGCGACTCCGAATTCCAAGCCCTCGAAAAGGAAATCAAAATCCAGTGGCTGACCTGAAGAAATCCCCAAAGACAGGGAAAACGTTGTCGCATCATGCGGGAATGGCCAGGAGGCCCAGAATCGAATACGCTGGAGCGGTCTATTGGAAAACGAATAATATGTGGTTATGCGGGCTTGACCCCTTTACGTTCCGACGGCTACGACGAAGTGCGTGAAATTTGTGTAATTCGCGGTAAAATTACTCGTGGGCATGTCTGACTTCGTAAATTATAATAAGCGTGACGTTGGCTTGCCGGCCCATTGCAAGGATCTTATGCGTGATTCTGACGGAGTGCAGTGCATGGATCAAAAAAAATAAAACTCACGCCTCCGTCTTTGAGTTCTTTCGCGGCCATTATCCAGCCCTCTTCCCTGAAAGTAGTTCGGGGTTCGCGTATTTTGAGTGTTTCGCGGTTAAAACTCCTAAATCTTTGCCGTTCAAGCGTTTAAGCCACTTTTGCCTCAAAAATGAAGATTTTCAAAAAAATTCTTTCAAATATCTGTTGACGAAACGAATATATTAGCTATAATCTTCATTCAATGAATAATGAAACAATGAAGAATATGAAAGAAAACACCAGCCAATCGTTCCAATTCGCCAAACCACAACCCGCCCCCGAACCCGTCGAACTCGGGCCGTTGCTCGACGAGATTTCTGCCGCCATCCGGTTGCATGTTGTCCTCTCCGCCCACGCCGCAACGGCCCTCGCCCTGTGGGTTGTCCATACCTACGTTTTCGACACCAGGGATGCCGTGGCCTACGTGGCCATTGAATCCCCTGAAAAGCGATGCGGCAAGACCACCCTCCTCTCCGTCCTGGCCGGGCTGGCTTGTCGGGCGCTCGTGGCTTCCAACATCACCGTCAGCGCCCTTTTCAGGGCCATAGACGACGCCGGGCCGACGCTGCTCATTGACGAGGCCGATACTTTTTTGCGCGGCAACAGCGTGATGCGCGGCATCCTCAATTGCGGCAACACCTGGCGAACCGCCTATGTCTTGCGCTTGTCAGGACGCAAAGGCCGCGGCCCGAAGCCAAATGCCGCCCAGGCAAAGGAAGACGGACTTGTCGCGCCGAAGCAGAGCGAAGGCGGGTCGCTTGATTCCAGTCTGGTGCGCTACAGTTGCTGGTGCCCAAAAGTCATTGCCATGATCGGGCGCGTCCCGGACACCATTGCGGACAGGTCCATCGTGGTGCGATTGGAGCGCAAACTCGTCACTGAAAAATGCGCGCCGCTGACCGATTTCAAGCCTGAGACCATCACGGCAAAATGCGTCCGTTTTGCCGACGATAACAGCGAACGGATCGCCAATGCCGCCCTGGAAACGGTCCCCGGTTTGAATGACCGGGCCGCCGACACCTTTGAACCTCTTTTTGTGCTGGCGCGCATGGCCGGGCCGGAATGGTTTGAAAGAGCGGCGGAGGCGGCGCTGTTCCTGACCTCATCCCAGAACTGCGACTTGCAGGGCGCGGGGCTTTTGCTCGATATTCTGACCATCTTCGTGGAGTGCAACGTGGACAAGATGTTCAGCCGCTCCATAGTGGCCTGTTTGCGCGGCGATGGGGAATGGATTGCGTCAGCGTTTTTCAGCGGCAAGCCGCTGAATGAACTGCTCTTGGCGCTGGCGCTCCGGCCTTACGGCATCAGGCCGGTGGCAATTCGGGTTGGGGAGGAAGTCAACAAGGGCTATCGCGTTGACGATTTCAGGAATTGTCTCAGGCGCTATGTTCCCCGGATAGATATAGACGCCAGGCTTGAAGAGATCGAAGCCAACGCGGTTTTACGACGGGAGGCGAAGGCGGAGGAAGCCGAGCGGTTGAAAAAGGAGGCGGAAGCGAAAAAAGCATCAGCACTGGAACTCCTGCAAGGCGAGGAAACAGCCAGGGAAGAATTTGCCGGGTTGTTGGCAGGGGCGGCAAAGGGAGAAATCCAGTAAAATGTTGCCGGTCTGTTGCCGGTCTGTTGCCGATTTTGTTGCCAGCTAAGTCGTTGACTATCAACATTTGTTTCGGTGTTTCCCCTTTTTTGGACCTATCATCCAAAGGCCCGAAATCAAGTTGGAATACGGCCCCTGCGCCATGGCGTGGCTCGCCGGGGCCGGTCAGGCATGCGCCCCCTGGTGGGCAAATCCACTGAAGTTCTATTTGGCGCTGGCTTCCGCTTTGCGCTTTTTCGCCTCCTCGATCACTTTCTGTTCCAATTCGCGCGGCATTTCCGTGTAATGATCGAATTTTTCGGTGTGAATGCCCCGGCCGGCGGTCAGGGACCGAAGCTGGCTGGAGTAGCGATAAAGATCCCGGGCAGGAACTTCGGCGCGAATGACCTGAAACTGCCCGTCGGTGTCGATCCCCAATATCCGCCCCCGCCGGCTGGAGATGTCGCCCATCACTTTGCCCAGGCAATCCTCCGGGATGCGGACTTCGATCTGATGAATGGGCTCCAGCAGGCAGGGCCGCGCGTTCATGAAAGCTTCCTTGAAGGCAAAATAGCCGGCGATCTGAAAGGCGATGTCCTTGGAATCAACCGGGTGCATTTTGCCGTCGTAGAAATCTATCTTGACATCCACCACTTTGCACCCGGCCAGGATGCCTTCGCGGCAGGCGTTCTGCACCCCTTCCTCCACCGACGGCACAAAAACGCGGTCCACGTTCTGGCCGGAAAGCGATTCGGTGAATTCGACGCCGGTATCGCGGGGCAGCGGTTCGATGCGCATCCAGACTTCGGCGAATTGCCCGGCGCCGCCGGTTTGCTTCTTGTGGCGGTATTTGGAATCGGCCGGGGCTTTGATCGTCTCACGGAATGGAATGCGGGGTTCGCCCAACTCGACATGGGCGTTGAATCGCCGGCGCAGGCGGTCCACCAGCACATCGAGGTGCAGTTCGCCCTGGGCCGAAATGATCGTTTGGTGCAATTCAGGATCAACGCGATAGACAAAAGCGGGGTCCTCCTCATGCAACGCCGCCAGGCCGGCCGCGACCTTGTCTTCCTCGCCCTTGGCCGCGCTTTGCAACGACGCATGAATGGTGGGCTGGGGATATTGCACCTTCATCAACTTGACCGGCCGCGCCGCGGAGCACAGGGTGTTGCCCGTGTGCGTGTCCTTCAACTTCACCACCGCGCCAATATCGCCCCCGGTCAATTCCTCCACCATGGCCCGTTCGCGTCCATTGAGAACATAAAGCTGGCCGATGCGCTCGGTCACGCCGCGATCGGCGTTAAAAAGTTCCATGCCCGCCTTGAGGCTCCCGGAATAAACGCGGAAAAAGGAAAGCTCCCCGAAGTGCGCCTCGGCCATCGTTTTGAAAATGTGGGCGACCGGCTCCGGGTCGGTCAGACGGACCTCCCCCGCCGTGCCGCTGCCGTCCACGGCGGCGTAACGCTTGCGATCGACCGGCGAGGAACCGTACTTGGCGATGAAATCCATCAGGCGCGCCACTCCCACATTGCTCTCGGCCGACGTGCAGAAGAGCGGAATAAAATGCTGTTTCTGCACGGCGGCATGTATGCCGGCGCGAAACTCCTCTTCCGACAGGCCGCCTTCGTCCAGGTATTTCGTCAGCAACGAATCATCCGATTCGGCGATGTGTTCGATTAATTCGCGATGCAGTTTGGTCACTTGATCCTGCCATTGGCCCGTGGCCGGGACCTCCGTGAATTTTCCCCGGCCCCCGGCGACATCGTAAGTGACGATCTCGTTGCGCAGCACGTCCAGCACCTGATTGAAGCCGGGGCCTGGATTGATCGGGGTGTTCATGGGAAAGACGCCGGGGCCAAAATGTTCGCGGGCGGAAGCCAGCACCTGGTCAAAATTCGAGTTGACTTTGTCCAGGGCATTGACCACCAGAATCTTCGGGATGCCGAAGTCCGTGGCATAATTCCAGACCCGCTCGGTGCCGACGCTGATGCCATGCTGGGCATGGACGACCACCAGGGCAAAATCGGCCACGCGCAGCGCGCAGAGCGCTTCGCTGATGAAGTCCAGGTAGCCGGGAGTGTCAATGATGTTGAACTTCTTGCCCATCCAATCGGCGTGGAGCAGGGAAGCATGCACGGAAATATGCCGTTGCTTTTCGCTGGCGTGATAATCGGAAACCGTGCTGCCGTCGGCGATGCGGCCCATGCGGCCGATGACGCCGCTGCAAGCCAGCATGGCTTCGCTCAACATGGTTTTGCCGCAGGAAGCATGGCCGGCGATGGCGAAGTTGCGGATGTCGGACGGAGAGTATTTTTGCATAACTTATCCAATAGTTCCCGCCCGGCCATTTGCCTGAGCGATGCCCGGATTCAACCACCAATGAATCCAAATGCCAAGCGGTTTAATTCGCCCCGTTGGGCCATCTGCGCGATTGACACTTTCGGGCGGGGGGCTATCTTTTCAGGCTCTGATTAGCGGATGGACCGTGAAAGGAGGTTGTTGCTTCCTGAAAAACATGGCAACGTCAATTAAAGATCATTAAAGATCAACATGAAACGCCAGTATCAACCGTCGAAAATCCGGCGCAAACGGCAGCACGGCTTTTTAAACCGCAACGACAGCAAGAGCGGACGCGCCATCTTGCGCAATCGCCGCCGGACCGGCCGCAAACGTCTCACCCCGGTCTAATGCGATCATGGCCGACTCGCCTCCCGCCCGTTTGCGTTTTCCCCGCTCCAGCCGCATGAAATTGCCCGGCGATTTCGCGCGCGCCAAAGCGCGGGGTCAGCGCTGGGTCAGCGGCTGCCTCATTGCCAATGTGCTGGCGCGGCCGGAGGGTCTGGCCAGCCGGCTGGGGGTGGTGACGAGCAAGAAGATCGGGGACGCGGTGGCGCGCAGCCGGGCGCGGCGATTGTTGCGCGAGAGTTTCCGGCTGCATCAGCATGATTTGAGCGGCGCGGTGGACCTGGTTTTGGTGGCCCGGCCCTCCATCTCGGGCCGGAAGTTCGCGGAGGTGGAGCGGGATTTTTTGCGGGTGTTGCGCCAGGCCCGGCTGGAGAAGGAGCGGCCATGAACATTGCCCAACTGGGTTTGATTTTTATCATCCGAGTTTATCAGTTCACGCTTTCGCCGGTGCTGGCGGCGGCTTTGGGGCCGTCGGGCCGCTGCCGCTTTACGCCGAGTTGCTCGCAGTACGCGCGCGAGGCCATCCGCCTCCATGGCGTGATGAGGGGCGGTTTGCTGGCCGGGCGGCGGCTTTGCCGCTGCCATCCCTGGGGCGATTCCGGGGAAGACCTTCCGCCGCCGGCGGGAAGTTTCAAGGGCGGGAGGGACAGGTTGAAGTTGTGGAAGCCGGGAGATTGTCATGGATCGTAAATCAATCATCATTATAGGGGCTTCCGTGTTGCTGCTGTTGGCGATGTCGCCGATAGTAGATCACTTTTTTCCGCCGAAACCGGCGCCGGTCAGTCCGCCGGGCATGACCAACCAGCCGCCGGCGAATGTCCCGGCCCCCGCCACGGGTTCCAATGCGGCCGGCCCATCGGCCGTGGCGTATTCCGCGCCGCTGGTTTTGCCTTCGGGGCCGGAACAGACGTTGACGCTGACGAACGAGGATTTGATTTTTCATTTCACCTCGCATGGCGGCGGGTTGAAAACGGTTTCGTTGAAAAAGTATCCGGCGATCATCAGCCGCACCGGCGACACCTCCATGGAAACCAACATGGCGGCGCTGAACACCAAAGCGCCCGCGCCGGTCCTGGCCCTGCTGGGCAATGACGCGCAGGGCGACAATTATTTCAACTTGACGCAAAACGGCCAGGGGGTGAGCGCCGAAAAAACCCTGGCCAATGGATTGCGGCTGGTGAAGGAATTCAGCATTGGGAGCAATTACCTTTTCACCGCCCGCCTGCGCCTGACAAACACCTCGGCGCAACCGCTGAAAATACCCGCGCGCGAGGTCGTGGCCGGGACGGCGACGCCGATTGGACCGCTGGATGATCCGACGACCCTGGGGACGTTTTGGTACAACGGGGTAAAGGCGCAGGCCATCAAACAGGCCTGGTTTGCCAATCGGACGCTGGGCTGCATCCCTGGAACGCCGCGCACCGTCTATGAGGAAGGGACGAACAACGTCATTTGGGCGGCGGTCCACAACCAATTCTTCACTTTCGCCGCCGTTCCAAGCAACCCCGCGCCGCGGGTCATCATTCATCCCGTCTCCATCGCCCCGCCGGAAATGGTGGGTTTGACGAACGCAACCAGCGCGTTCCTGACCAACGGACTGGAAGTGGTGTTGTGGTATCCTGAGGCGCTCCTGCCGCCGCATCAAACGATCGAGAACGCCTTCACCTTTTACGCCGGCCCCAAGGAATATAACCGCCTGGCCCAAATCGGCCAGAGGATGAACAACAATCTGGACCTGATCATGGATTTCAGCGGATTCACCGGCTTCTTCTCCAAATTGCTGTTGATTTCCTTGAACGGACTGCATGCCCTGGGATTGGGCTACGGCTGGACCATTATCGCCATCACGCTCATTATCAAAGGCATTTTCTGGCCGCTGACCAAAGCCAGCACAAAATCCCAAAAGCGCATGCAGGCCCTTCAGCCGCAGATGAAAGCCATCGCCGAAAAATTCAAGGACGATCCGGTCAAGAAGAACCAAAAGACGATGGAATTCATGAAGGAGCACAAAGTCAGCCCGCTGGGCAGTTGCCTGCCCACGGTGATCCAGATTCCCGTCTTCTTTGGTTTTTACTATATGTTGCGCAGCGCCATCGAATTGCGCGGCGTTCATTTCCTTTGGGCCCACGACCTTTCCCAGTCCGACACCGTGGGCTATCTCCCTTTTCTGGGCGGTTTCCCAATCAATCCCCTCCCGATCATCATGGGCGCGACGCAGTTGTGGCAATCGCTCATTCTCCCGCCCTCCCCGGGCATGGAGCCCGGCCAGCAGAGAATGATGCGCTACATGCCTCTCCTGTTTGTCGCCATGTTTTACAAGATGTCGTCGGGGTTGGTCCTGTATTGGACGGTGTCGAATTTGTTGAGCATTCTCCAAACCAAAATAACCCGGACGACGGATGAAACCGCCGCCAAACCGGCCGCTGTCGTTTCCAAGAAAAAAATGTAGCCATTAATTGACACGATGGTTATGCTTGGCCCGATGCAATACACTTTGAACGATCCTTGAACGATATATGCCAGCGCAATCCAAAGCCATTCTTGAGCAACTCCTGAAACATTTGGGGTTTGAAGCCACAGTCGAAGAACATGCCCTGGAAGACGGCATCTTTCTGGATGTCAAGACAGACGATTCCGGACGTCTCATCGGCCGCCAGGGCCAGACCCTTTCGGATTTGCAATACCTGACCAATCGCATGCTTTTCCAGCAGGACCAGACCAACCCCAAGGTCCTGATCGACGTGGGCGGTTATCGCGCCAAAGCCCGCGAAGCCCTCGTGCAAAAGGCCCAGGCCGCCGCCGAAAAAGTCCGGCGCTGGGGCGACGTGGTCGAATTGGAGCCGATGAGCGCCTTTGACCGGCGCATCATTTACAACGCGCTCAAAGACGCCCCCGGCATCGAAGCCGCCAGCGTGGAAGCCGAAGGCACGGTGAAAAAGGCCATCCTGCTGCGTCCCAAACAGTGACCCGTTCCAGCAGGCACGCAAGCCCGCCTCCGGGATGTTCCACTCCCGCCAGACGGACGGCTTGGATGCTTTTCCCGCCGCGATGCCCTTGCAATGCGGAAAGTCATCTGGTCAAACGGAAAAAGGTTGCGTTGTTTGTGGCTGGCAACGTCAGATGCCATTGATTGCTGGCGAGTGTTGGCAAACCACTGACCCGCAACCACAATGCGTTTGCGCCCAAAGTCGGGCTGGATTCAGCGGTAAAGCCGACAGCATAAGAGGGCCAGGTCAGCGCAATGTTCGAGGCGGCAGCGGACACGGCAAGACTGATCGGCAAGGCGGTAACATTCGGCCCGAACTGGTCATTGGCGGCAATTTCCGCGGGTGTGAGGCGGCCATCGTAAATGCGAAACTCGTCCATCGTCGCGTTGAGCCAGGCGTCGGCGCCAAACAGGGAACGGCCAATGAAAGACCACGCCGTGGCAACGCTGTTTAACGGCGGTGTCGCGTTTGTGACCGCACAGAGAAGGACGCCGTTCGTGTAAATCGCGCTGTAACCATTCGCAGGATCAATAACGCAAACGACATGCAATGCAAGGTTGTCAAAAACTTCCGGCGAAGCGAGGTTCAACGTGCCATCGGTCGTGGCCAGTCCCAACTGGATTGTGTTGGAAGAAGTATGCGGGCTGAAGGACAGGTGGTTTTGGCCGGCCGAGCCGGAGATGTCCCCAAAATCAAAGAGGCGCGCCCAGTTTCCATTTGTGGCAAAGGCGGCCCAGAATTCAATCGTGGCCGCGGAAGAGCCGGAAACCAATCCACCGGGCAGATTCACGTAACTGCCGGAAGCGCCGGGTAGATTGAGGGCGTCGTTGCTGATCGTCGCATTGCCCATGAGCATCCCATGCGCCATGCCGATGGAATCCCATGCGTTTGAAATGTTTGAGGTGAAGCTGTAGCGATGCGCCAGCGGAGGCTGGGCATAAGCGAGGTCCTGGATTTCCGCGCCGCTCAAGGCCCGGCCGAAAATGCGGAACGAACTCATCTCCCCGCCGAACAACGGATCGGCGGGAAACTGGCTATGGCCGATGTAATTGGTGCGGGCAAGCGTCTGCCAGGGACGGATGGTCAGGTTGTTGTTCGTGGCAACGGGAATGCCGTTCAGGTAAAGCAATCCCTTTGAGCCGTCCAGTGTGACGGCGACGTGACACCAGGAATTTGTGGGGAGCGCGGCGGGCGCTTCAATGGTCTGTTCCGCGCCGTTGCCGCTGGTGGTGATGGCGAAGCGCATATGACCGGAACTTGCCCGCGGCGTGAGGAACAAGTATGCGCTGGTGCCGGCGCCAAAATCAAAGATGCGCTGCCAGGTTGCGCCGCCGTTCCATTTGACCCACGTCGCAAAGGTGCTTGCGTTGGCAACGGGGTCCGGCAGCAGCGCATATTGGGAAACGCCATCGAGACTGAGCACGTTGCCGAGGCCGGGATCGCTGGTGATGACCGCGCCGTTTTCCAAAGTGCCGTTGTAAAGCCCGAGGTGTTCGCGAGCGTCAACGCTGAATGGGTAGAACGCGCTCCAGTCATTGGTGAAAACGGGCCAGCCCCCGGCGCTCCAGAGTCGGCCGGCCCCCAGCGTGGCTGTGCCGCTGTTGTTGCCATCGTAATAGTGATAGGTAAACCAATTCGTGCCGTTGTCATTCAGGATGCCGGCCTGGCCGGGACCGATAAAGCGGGCGGAACTTTCGAGAAATATCGTGCCGCCACCGCCCAACATGCTGTTGCCGTTCTGGTAGAGATAAGGCCCGGTGACGCTGGTGCCGCGTCCCACACGGATATTGTAGGTGCTGCCAATTCCGCTGCAACAGCCGCCCCAGTTCAGAAACAGGTAGTAATAGCCGTTTGTTTGATAGAGGAACGAAGCTTCGGTGCCGTTGCTGAAAAAATTGGTGCTGCTATCGGCAATTTTCGTCAGCGGCGAGTTCGGGGTGATGCGTTTGCCGGTCGCCGGGTTCAGTTGCATGACATAAATGCCGTCGGAGTACGAGCCGAAAGACATCCACATGGCGCCATTGGTGTCCACAAGAATACTGGGATCAATGCAGTTGTAGCTGACTCCGGCCTCATACTGCACCACCGCGCCCTGATCGGTCCAAACCGGCGCGGTCAGCGACGGACTGGTGGCCAGTCCGATGGCCGATGTGATCGTGCCCCAGATGGACGCGGCGTAATACAGATAATATTGACCGTTCAGGTAAACGATGTCCGGCGCCCAGAAGTAACCGGTAAAACCTGGCACCGCATTCGTCGTCCACGCCGGCGGACTCCCGGGAAACACCGGGCTGGCGTAATTCCAATCTCGCAAGTCGGAGGTAAAACTGACATTGATGCCCTGGCCGTCGCCGAAATTGTAGTAGAAGGCGCCGTCCTTGATCAACCTGGACGGATCATGCACATAGGTATATCCCAAAACAGTTTGTTCTTGAGGCAGAAGGGGGGCGGGATTCGTTACAGGCGTCACGGTGAGTCTGATCGAATTGGTGCTGGAGAACGTTCCGAGCGTTGCCGTCAGGGTCGTAGTCCCTGCGGCGAGCGCCATGACAAGGCCATTGGTGTCAACCGTCGCAACATTCGAGGCGCTCGATTGCCAGACTATCCTTCCCGGCAGCGTGGCCGGATCCAACGCAGTCAGAACCACATTCTGAACATTTGGGTAATTGCCCAAGATCGTCAACGTTTGGATCCCGCCCGCCGTCATGTTGGTGGGGAACGATTGGAGGAACATCTGTTGCAGGGAACCGCCGAGGGGAACGGTGGTTACGAGTGTCCTGCCTGGCATGGCGACCCCGTTAATAACGATGTCCGGCGTGTCCTGCGCCTTTCCGTAGGCCAGAAGAATGCCTCTCGAAATCCAGTTGGTAACAGCAGCCGCGAATGCACCCGGCAGGATCAGTTCGCCGCCGGCAAGATTCATTAATCTTGTGGCGTCAGATACTGAACCAACTGTCTCCACAGTAAGACCATTGGTGATGCTCAGGATGCCTCCATACATATTCAAGTGGCCGCCCCAATACATATAATTAATGCCGGCAAAGGCATTGCCGTACATATTCATCGTCACATACGGCCCGCCCCGGTACCACCAAGTGTCACCGAGCGCTATCCCTTCGCCAGACACAGAGGAGCCGCTGAACAAATTGAGAATGCTGGGCTGCGCCGCGGCGTCCTGCACCGGGACAAGGTAAGAGTTCCAGTTGAGCGTGCCGTAAATATTGAGACTGGCTCCAAACTCCGGGCCATAAATCATCCCGCCCGCGTCAGCGGTGGTGCAGTTTTCAACTTCACCCGGTACGATCGTTATTACCGACCAGCCATTTGCGGGATCGAGATTCACGGTTGCGGCAGTAGTCGGCGGCACCGTCTCTCCATTGTCCCAGTTGTCCGGTGAGTCCCATAGCCCATTATTGGCAAGACCAGTCCAGTGCCAATTTTGGGCGGAAACGTCATGAATCAAGCATGTCGCCAGAACAACAGGGGCTGCACGACACAGCTTTCTTAATTTCATACTTGCAATTGGATTATCCCATAATCGAGACTAATTGCAAGGACGTTTGCTGGTTTTCCTCGTTTCATTTGCAATTGCGCTTGCCATCGCGCGAAGCGACGGGCATTAACACAGCCTGAATTATGAATAAAACTCCCATTCGTGTTGCGATAACCGGCGCGGCGGGCGCCATCGGCTATTCCATTTTGTTTCGCATTGTTTCCGGCGAAGTCTTTGGCCCCGATCAACCCGTGATTCTTAACTTGGTGGACATCCCCGAGGCGCTGCCCATTCTGCAAGGGGTGGTCATGGAACTGGAAGATTGCGCCCCGGCCGCCGTGCAGAAACTGGCCGCCACGGCGGATTTGGAGGAGGGTTTTCGCGGCATTCATTGGGCATTGCTCATCGGCAGCGTTTCGCGCAAGCCGGGCATGGAGCGCAAGGATTTGCTGGCCATCAATGGCAAAATTTTCACTGGCCAGGGCCGCGCCTTGCAGAAATACGCCGCGCCGGATGTCCGCATCCTGGTCGTGGGCAATCCTTGCAATACCAATTGCCTCATCGCCATGCAGAGCGCGCCGGAGATTCCGCGCGAGCGCTGGTTTGCCATGACGCGGCTGGACGAAAATCGCGCCAAAGCGCAGTTGGCCAAAAAAGCCGGCGTCGGCGTCAGCGCCGTTTCCAACCTTGCCATCTGGGGCAATCACAGCCCGACGATGTTCCCCGATTTTTATCACGCCAAAATCAACGGCCAGCCGGCCACCGCCGTGATCCGGGACGAGAACTGGCTGAAGACCGATTTTGTGACGACGGTGGCGCAGCGGGGCACCTCTGTTTTGAACGCCCGCAAAGCCGGCAGCGCCGCCAGCGCCGCCAACGCCGCCATTGACAGCGTCAAGTCCATCATGACGCCGACTCCGTCCAACGATTGGCACAGCGTGTGTGTTTGTTCGGACGGCAGTTATGGGATTGACGCGGGATTGATCTGTTCCTTCCCCGTTCGCAGCGACGGCCAGAAATTGCAAATTGTTCAAGGCTTGGATCTGAACGAATTCAGCCGGGGCAAAATCACCGCCTCGGTCAACGAGTTGAAAAGCGAAAAGGCGATGGCGGTGGAATTGGGGCTGGCGAAATAGGGTCGAGACGCTGGCCGTGGGCTCAATGTGAAGCGCCGTAGGCGCGACATCTTTGTAGAAACCAGAACCAATAAAATATCCAGCCCCGTAGGGGCGGCATATTCGGAAAATCATTCCTCGTCCGCTTTGAAAACGTATCGCCGGTCGTAGTCCACGCCGAACTTTTCCAGCAATTCGACGTATTCTTCGCGGAATGATTTCCTGGCGTGATGTTTTTGCTGGTTCTCGATGTAGCGAATCACCGCGCCCAATTGCGAACGCGAATACGAAAATGCGCCAAATCCTTCCTGCCACGAAAACCGTCCGGCAACCCAGCGCTTTTCATTGATGAATTTTGAAGAATTGGCCTTCACGTCGCGCACCAAATCCGAAAGTGCCGTGTCCGGCTTCAAGCCAACAAGCAAATGCAGATGGTCCGGCATATTGTTGATGGCAATGAGCTTTTGTTTCTGACCGGAGACGATGCCCGTGATGTATTTTTGAAGCTCGTCATTGTTTTGCGGCTTGATGAGATTTTGCCTGCCTTCCACCGCGAAAACGACGTGAATGTAGATTTGTGTGTAGGTGTTGGCCATGCGCGGAATATATCGCTCCTGACGGAGCTCAATTTTTCGTTCGTCTGGGTTCTACAACGATGTCGCACCTATGGTGCTGTTTTCAAGGCTTCGTCATTCGTTATTTCGAGGCTTCCTTGATCTGGCGGTTGGCCGCGCCGCGCTCGGTTTGTTTGGCGCGGAAGTTTTCGTAGGCCTGGCGATGTTGGGGATGTTTGTTGCCGAGAATGGCGGTGGCCAGCAGGGCGGCGTTGATCGCGCCGGCCTTGCCAATGGCCAGCGTTCCGACCGGAACGCCGCCGGGCATCTGCACCATCGAGAGCAGGGAATCCAGGCCTTGCAAGGATTTTGATTCCATCGGCACGCCCAGGACCGGCAGGCACGTTTTCGCGGCGGTCACGCCGGCCAGATGCGCCGCGCCCCCGGCCGCGGCAATAATCACCTCCAAGCCCCGCCCCGCCGCGCTCGAAGCGTAGTCAGACAGAAGATCGGGCGTGCGATGGGCCGAAATCACCTGGACCTCGTGAGGCACTTGCAAGTCGGCCAGTTGTTTGGCGGCGTGCTGCATCGTTTCCCAGTCGGATTGGCTGCCCATGATGATGCCAACCAGCGGTCGTGTATTTGCTTCTGCCATGATGGGCGGAGTTTAAAGACGGGATCGCAAAGTTCAAACTCAAAGTTATTTTCTCATGCTTTGTTTGCCAACGTTGACCGGATTCTTTATGTTTGCTGCATTGCAATTTAATTCAATGATCCGACGGCGAGACATCAAAAAATGGTGCGAAATTGTGGCCTGCGAATTTCGGCCTGAGCGAATTATTCTCTTCGGCTCATACGCGCATGGCACTCCCACGGAAGACTCCGATGTTGATGTGCTTGTCGTCATGCCGTTGGCGCGCGGGCATCGCGACGTGCAGCAGGCGGCAGCGATTCGGGAACGGGTGCCTGCCTCCTTTCCAATGGATGTCATTGTGCGTTCGCCCCAAGAAATTGCGCGGCGGCTCGCGCGCGGCGATAGCTTCATCGCCGGCGTCCTGCGTTACGGCCAAATGATGTATGAAGGCACGTTACCAAAAATGACGCGCACCATGCCATAAAGCTTTGCCGCGAATTCCGCAAAAAGGCTCGATGGGCGTTGGGGTTGCGTTGATCTGCCCCCCAACAACCCTTTTACTTTTGCTGACCCTTTTGTGACCCTTTTGGGCTGACCTTTTCACGGTTCCCAATCGTGTCGAACGTTTCTACAATGCCTTCCGGAAAAGCGGTCGACTGCGAGGAATCTTGCTTTCCAAGAGAACACCGCACCCAGGACAGAAAATTACCCGGCGTAAATTTCCAGCATTGCCCCAAGGTCGTAAGAAACTTGACCAGGAAGCATCGACGTCGCAGATCTCGCACCTTCTATTTTGCAGGGATTCGCCACAAATATGACAGTAATTTGCCGTGCAATGTGTTATGTCCTGTTTGCAATTGGGGCAGATGGGCGAAGCGCGCTGCCATGCCCGATAACAAAAGAAAGCGATTAGAACAATAGCTACGCTAAGCGTTTTCTGAGCATCGATTATCTTCAGGCGGACGACAGTGAACGCAGGCAGCAGGAACACTAGATAATATGCCAACACGTGGAGCATGAAGCCAGGGCGTTTTCGGTGCTTAAACTCGGCGGCGCAAGAATCTTGTCGCAACAATTGTTTCGGAGATGGCGAAGGATTGGAAACATCGTTGTGGTTGTAGCACCTCTCCGAGTGCTTTTGGTCAAAGCTATTCGCCAACTCCCAAGCCCATTTCCGCTGCTCTTGGAATTCGTGCGCCTCCTGTGCGGCATTCAAAATCTCCAGTGGCAGTAATTTTCCGCATCGACCACAAAGCTTTGGCACACGACTGTATAGAAGCGAGTGACAGAATGGACACCTAAGCTCCGACTGCCGATAATCGTTTCTCGGCACGATATGATCGCGCGCCGAATCCGCCTCCTTCTTACGTTGACTAGCAGTCGCTTCAGAAATGCATGGAAAGTACACCAAATTAGAATCCGGATCGTGAGCGGCAGTGTGCATTTTTTCGAGACGGTCTGAAGTAAGTTGCGCTCCCCCTTCCACCAACGCCACTGCAGCAGCGGTTGGGGCGCCTAACGCCAGCGCACAATCCAGAGGGCCGAAGCCGTTTTCCGCCTTGGCCTCGACATCGGCTCCCGCTTGAACCAATAATTTGACAGCTTCGGCGTTATTTGCCGCAGCAGCCAAATGAAGCGCCGTTTCACCACCAGAACCCGACTGGGGCGCGCTCGCTATACCTCCCATGGAAGGCGCGGCGGCGCGCGCATGGACGTCTGCACCAGAGGCAAGTAGTTGGGCAATAATTGCAGGATTATCATATGCAAACATCAACGGTGTCCAAAGTGTTGGCCCTTTCCAGGGAAGGTTGACATCCGCTCCGTTCTCTATTAACAAACTGACAAGCTCCAACTGCGCCGTCGTGATCGCGCGAATCAACGGCGTCTCCCCACCTGGGTTTCCGATGGGCCGGTTAACGTCAGCGCCTGCCAGGATAACTTCCCGAATGCGTTCGAGATTTCCCCGATCAAGAGCACTCAGAAACTGTTGCTGGAGCGTATCGGGCATCGAATCGGTTCAGAAGCCATCCTCCATGCTGGAGGCCATATCCCAGGCGTTTTGGGCCTCATACTCGGGAAGGTCTGAAAATGCGCTAGCTGCGTCACCCGACAGAAGCGACCCAGTAAAGGATATGTTGTTAAGCGGATCTTTAATAGCATCGCGCCCCACGCCTTCGCCCAAAAGCGCAGCATCAAGATCGGCAAATCCAGTACTCCCGCGCGCGGAGTCGTGAATCAAACTGTAAGCTTGACCCACAGTTGACGATGGATCGACAGATATGCCACCCAGCATATCACCCGCGGCTTGGCCCACAGCAGCAACTGCAGAAAGCCTCCCGCTCACGACGGCATAGCCAAGTGACTGCGCTCGACTAAATCCGGGCATGCAACCCATCGCAAAACCTGCGCCCGAATACGTTAGGAACGTACCAACTCCACCCACATTTTGAAAAAGTGCCCCACTAGTTGCCTTGTTAACGGCTACTGCATATGTTGCGGCATTTGCCTGCAGGCTCAATCCCAGCAATGTGAACGGGCCCAGAAAAGTACTGGAAAAATTATAAAACGTGTTCGCAGTCGCCGCCGCCGCTCCGACGGTGGTCCACTGGCTTAGACTCGACGGCCATCTACCATCAGAATCGAAGCTATCAATTGGCGAATGTCTTGCAAACAAATACAAATTCAAGCCGCCTTGCTCGCCAGCGGAATCCCTCCCGATCCACCTTCCCATCGTGGGGCTGTAATATCTGTAGCCGTAGTAAATTAAATCGGTTTCGTCGTCCAGATACTTGGCTTGCGAATTGTTGGACGCGAATAGGGTCGCGGCGAGGGCTAGAGCGTTTTAAATAAAACTGTAGCCATTCCGTTGGGCCTGTGGTATAGGCAGTTCATGCGAACTTTATCGTTGGACCTGCGCGAACGGATTTTGGCTTCCTATGACCTTGAAGAGGGGACTCGCGTGGAGGTCGGCGATCGTTACCGGGTTTCGCTGGGCCTGGTCAAGAAGCTCTTGCAACAACGCCGACGGACCGGGGAGATCGGTCCGCGCCACCGTTTCTCCGGGCGCAAGCCGATGATCCTGGCGGCCCATCAGCGCCAGATGCGGACTCTATTGAATCAGAAGCCCGACCTGACCTTGAAAGAGCTGCGCGCCGGCTTGGAACTGGACTGTTCTCTGCCCGCCATCCACTACGTTCTGGCGAAGATGGGGCTGACATATAAAAAAAGACACTCCATGCCAGCGAGCAAGACCGTCCGGACATTGCGCGGGCGCGCCGCGCCTGGCGGCGTCGGCAAGGCGGTTTGGACCCGGCCAAACTGATTTTCCTGGACGAATCGGGTGCCAAAACCAATCTGACCCGCCTGCGCGGGCGCGCCCTGCGGGGTCAGCGTGTCCACGCCCAATGTCCGCAGGGCCATTGGCAAACCACGACCATGATCGGCGCCATCCGCCTGGACGGTGCCACCGCCTGCATGACCATCGAGGGGGCCACCGATACGGAGGTTTTCCGGGTCTATGTCGGCCATGTCTTGTGCCCGACGCTGCGCGCCGGAGATGTGGTCATCATGGATAACCTCTCCCCGCATAAAAGTGAGCCGACCCTTTCGCTGATCGCGCAGGCTGGAGCCCAAATCCTCTTCCTTCCAGCCTATTCCCCAGACCTCAATCCCATCGAGCAAATGTGGAGCAAAGTCAAATCCCACCTGCGTACAGCCGAGGCCCGCACGCAGCCCGCTCTGCTCCAGGCGATTGCTTCAGCTTTGCAGAGTATCACGCCCCGGGATGCCATGAACTGGTTTGCCTCTTGTGGCTACAGTTTTATTTAAAACGCTCTAGGATGACGGTCGTGAACATTTTCATGGGTTTCCTTTTTCAAGAGTTTCAGGTTGAGGGGTTTGCTGCATAAGTGTTGGCGTAAGAGCGGAAGCCGGAACAAAACGAATGCGTGATTGTGAACGAGAGAGTGCGGCATTCGGCCTACCCTGAATCCCATCAGAAATTCCCAAGTCCGTCATGGGGTCGCCAGGCGCTGGCGTGGCCGGGGATGACGTCTGCTCTTGGTATCGTTGTCGCGCCTTCTGCTGGTAGTAATACGCACGAATCTCACCAACAATCTCCCACGGGTTGGTGTCCCCTTGCAACATCACGGCCAAGTTCTGCGGCAGTCCGTTCCAGTACTCTTGCGGCACCAACTCGCGCGCGATCAAAATCGGCCGTTCCCCGTTCTTCGTTAGGTTGTCGATTGCAGTGGTCTTGGTCTGTTGTTCGGCCAACTTGGCTTCCTCGTATCGGTCCCATACGAAATTGAGGATGGCGTCTTCGCTGTCAAGTTTTTGAGAAAAGATGTCGTTGAGCAACGGCGCGGGCACCCCTTCTCGCGGCATTGGCGGCATCAGATCATCGGGTATGACGATTTCTTTTCCCGAATCCGGAAATCTGAAGTGCGACTCGTATTTGGGCTGCGACTGGTCAGGCAGCGAAAAAGCAACAACGGCGGACGCGTCTTTTTCGATCGCGGGCTTGACGTATTTTCCCAATTCCGCGTTGAAGTCGTCCACAGCCTTCTGCACAACGCCCAAATCCGCGCCGCTCATCATCAAAAGATGGAGGCGGATTTTTTGGTCGCGAAAGAAAACGAAGCCCGCGCCGCGCGGAACCGGCGCCCGTTCAATTTCCCGCCAGAGCGCCGTCGAGCGGGCGGTATCTCGCTTGCTCGCGGATTCCCGTTTTCTTACCTTGATGGTGTCTCGCCAGCGTGGCGTGTCCGGCAGATATTTGGCCGCAATGTCCAGAGTCTTCAGTGCTTCGTCGCTCCGCCCGGCGCTCTGCAAACACGCCACACGGGAAAGCAACGAATGTCCAACAATCTCCTTGTTGCTCAATGGCCGCAGCCATCCTCCCCCGGCAATTTCCGCGTCTCTATCCCGCGCCGTCACCATGTCCCGATAATATTCGTCCGGCGGGGTTTTGAACCGGCTTACCGCCGTGGCTTCAACGTTCAGATGTTCTCCGTTTGCATCCTCACACCTTACGTAAAAGTGTTCTTGCGTGACCGCAAGATTGGCAGGGTAGCCAAGACGCCGCGCTATGGCCACATAAAGAAACGGCATCGAAGCGCAGGTTCCATAGCGGTCGCCGTCCAGAAGGCCGAAAAGGAAGATGTCTTTGGAATCGGTGAAAAACGCAGCCTCAGCTTCCGGCGAATCGAGGCCTTTGATGGACTGCTCGACTCGTTTGGGATCGTAGCGCATCCGTAAATCGTTGACCAGCACATCGCCCAGCATTTGCATTTCATAGTAAGCCAGCGAATTGCAGAACAATTCGGGATGCTCCACGAAACGATAAAAATGCCGTTGCGTCTCGGTTTTAACGTGCTGCGCCCAAGTGTCGAGTGCGTCGAGGGATTTTTGGACGTTCAAGTTCTCGGAACCAGGCAAGCCTTCCGCGCACAAAATATTGATCAGACCCATGTCCACCTTATCCAAATCGGCGGTCGGGATCGCCAACAATTCAGCGAGCCTTGTTGGTTGTTTGAAAGCGGAGGCGGCGGACACGTTGGTTGTCGCCGCAGCCCCACTCGGTGTTTCTGCGAAAGCAACGACCATCGAAGCGGCCACGACTGCGCCGCCCAAAACAAGAACAAGCCTGTTCGCACGAAACCACATGGTCCGTTGCAGTTATTTATCTGAAAGAGGAATAAGCAAAGCGCACGAAATATGCAAGACTTAAATCATCTTAAATCATCGCAATAAAATTTTAGCGGTTTAAAGTTATTTCGCGGCCTGATCCAGCGCGTTGAGCACGATGGCCGGTGTCAGGAAAGTCGGCAGGACTTGCGGTTCTTTGCCCAGGTCCTTCGAATAGACCAGCACCAACGGGACGCCCGAAGTGTTGAAGCGGCGGAGTTCCCGCCCAATGGCCGGGTCTTCCCGGGTGTCATCGGCTTTGAAGGCCACCGCGCCAATTTGCCTGAGCTTGGCGCGAGTGCGGTCGATCTCAAGGCTGCTGGCCAGGTTGAGCTTGCAGGTGAGACAACTCCTGGCGGTGAAGTCCACCAGGACCGGATGGCCGACGCGGCGCGCTTCCTCCACCGCTTCAGCGCTCCATGTTTTCCAATCAATCCCGGCCGTTTTGGTTTGGGGGGGCGAACGCCATTGAAGCTGCCCTTCCAGGATGACTCCGTAATCCGCCGCGAGCAGCAGCAGGCAAATCACGGCCACCAGCGCCCGGCGTCGCGCGCCGCGTTGCACGAATTGGCCCCAGATCCAGGCCGCCAGCGCCAGCGCCACCAGAAAAAGTCCGAGCCAGAGCGCGTCATCCTCCCTGCTGGAAGAAACCCACATCAGCCAGACGGCGGTGGCCAGCATGGGAAAGCCCATGGCGTTTTTGAATTTCTCCATCCAGCCGCCAGGCTTTGGCAGCAGCTTGAGCAGACGCGGATTCCAGCACAGCACGACAAAGGGAAAGGCCAGCCCCAGTCCGGCCGCGAGGAAAACCAGGACCGTGACCAGCGGCGATTGCGTAAAGGCAAAGGCCAGCGCGACACCGAGAAACGGCGCGGTGCATGGCGTCGCCAGCAGAGTGGCCAGCACTCCGTTGAAGAACGCGCCGGGAAAGCCCGGCTTGGCCGACAATTCGCTGGCCGCGCCCAGGGCTTTTCCACTGAGGGTGATTTCAAAGACGCCGAACAGATTCAGCGCGATCAGCGTCATCAAAATGGTGAGAATGATTTGGAATTGGGGATTGCGAAAAGCATCCCCCCAATTGGCCACGCCTCCGGCGCGTTGCGCCCCGATGGCCAGCCCCGCCAATGCCAGGAATGAAACCAACACACCCAGGCCATAGACCGCGCCCAATTGCCGCACGCGCCGGGCTTCTTCCTTGGACTGATTGACGAAGCCCAAAATCTTCAGCGCGATCACGGGCAGCACGCAGGGCATCACATTCAAAATCAGCCCGCCCACGAAGGCGAGCAACAGCATGGCCACGAGGGAACCGGTTTGCACCGGTGCTCCGGCCTGCGGGGCGGGGGCGGCGGCGGGCGCCTGGATGGTCAGATGCTCCTCCAAGCCAAAGCGCCCGGCAGAGCCGACTCCGCCCGCCAGAACTCCATCAACCTGTTTTGGCCAGTCGCCCTCGCTCTTCTTGACAATTTTGTGGAGACGAATCCTCCCCGGCGGGCTTGGCAATGTCTCCGTCATTCCCTCCACTTCGAAGTTCGCGTTGGAGCAGGGATAAAAATCGGCCGGGGCCGCATTGGTCTTCCATTCGATAATCAGGCCGCGGGCATTGTCCTTTGGCGGGGCGCTTTCCCAAAAAGCCGCGGCGGTGGAGGCGGTGTCCGGCCGCGGAACTTTGTCGCGCCAATTCCCGATGGCTGTCGCGTCACGCGAGGGTTTGGCTGCATCGCCGATGGCCAGCATGGCGGTGGCGTCGTTGCCTGCGATCACGCAGATATCGGAGCACTCCATCCATTTGGCCGAAACGGCCAGCTTCAATGGCCCGGCGCGCAAAGATTTATCCAGCGCAAGGGGAACCAACAAAACCACTTCGTTCGTATAAATATAAGTGACAAGCGAGGTGTCGCCGGCGGTGTCAATCTCTTTGTCGGGTGTCGGCCAGTTGATTTCGCCTGCGGTGACGCCCTCGGGCAGGGTCCATTTGATCTCAGTGGCCTGGCCGGCATCGCCTCCATTGCGCCAATACGTATGCCATCCCTTGGGCATATCCATTTCCAGGCCGGCCCAGATGACGTCTCCAGGCCGCGCGGCTTCCGCCGAAAGCAAAAGGCGGATTTGCGTTTTGGGCGCGGCGAAGGCGGTCGTCGCGAAGAAAAGTGCCAGGAGAAGGACGATGGCGGGAAATGACGAACGTCCAAGCACCAATGACCACTGAATGACGAAGCTCGAATGACGGAGTTTCGTCATTGGGTCATTTGGGCATTGATTGGTCATTAGGATTTCGTCATTAGACATTTTCCCCCACCAACCCCCCGCCAAACCGCTATCGCGCGCTATTTGGCGGCGGCAACGGGCGCGGCTTCGGCAACGGGCGCGGCGGCGGGTGTTTTGGCCGGCGCGCGTCCTTCCTTCTCCTTGACCAAAGTGGCGCCCTTGCCGATGCGCTGGCGCAGGTAAGTCAATTTGGCGCGGCGCACCGAGCCTTTTCGCTCCACCTCCACCTTGTCAATACGCGGCGAGTGCAGCGGGAAAACGCGCTCGACCCCTTCGCCGTAACTGATGCGGCGAACGGTAAACGTGCAGTTCAGCCCATGCCCCCGGCGGCCAATGACCACGCCGGAGAAAATCTGGATGCGTTCCTTGTCGCCCTCGACCACTTTGGTATGGACACGCACGGAATCGCCGACGCCGAAAGTGCCGGTTTCCTTGCGATACTGTTCTGTTTCAATTTTGTCTAACAATGCCTGGTTCATAAAATCTTTCTTTCACTGCCCGGCGCCGGATTTTTCGTCCAATAAATCCGGCCGCCGCGCCTGCGTCCGCAACCGCGCCTGTTCGCGCCGCCATTTTTCAATTTCCGCGTGATTGCCCGACAACAACACCGGCGGCACTTTCATGGCGCGAAATTCCGCCGGCCGCGTATAGTGCGGATATTCCAGCGATCCCTGGCTGAACGACTCGTCCACCGGACTCTGGTCGTCGCCCAACGCCCCCGGCAACAAACGCGTCACCGCGTCAATCACCACCATGGCCGCCAGGGAACCGTTGGTCAGCACGTAATCGCCAATGGACAATTCGTCATCCACCAGCGCCTCGCGCACCCGTTCGTCCACGCCCTCGTATGCGCCGCAAATAAAGAGCAACGCTTCGTGCTTCGCCAATTCCCGGGCGACGCCCTGATCAAACGTCCGGCCCGCCGGGCTCATTAAAATGACCCGGGTCTTTTCCCCGGCCAGCGCCTCGACCGCCTCAAAAATCGGCTCCGGTTTCAACACCATGCCCGGCCCGCCGCCGAAGGGCCGGTCATCCACCGTCTTGTAATTGTCGTGAGTGTAATCGCGAAGATTATGCACCCGCAATTCCAAAAGGCCGTTCTTGCGGGCCCGCTGGACAATGCTCACATCAATCGGTCCCGTGAACATTTCCGGGAACAAAGTGAGCACATCGATTTTCAAGCTATGCCGGAGGCTTTTCCTCCACGATTTCCAGGGAGCAGCGCAACGATTTCCTGGCGCTGCCCGCCAGCAAGAGCGAGCGCAGCGCATTGATCGTCATGCCCTGCCGTCCAATGACCTTGCCCACGTCATCGGGATGCAACCGCAGTTCGTAAATGGTCAGGGCGTCCTTGACCACCGGAGTGACCGTGACGGCCTCCGGATGATTGACCAACCCTTTGACGACATACTCCAGAAAGGCTTGCATGAGTCGAAAGATTTAAGCCGGCACGGCGGCTTTGCCGAGCCTCTTCAAAAAACTGGCGACGGTCTCGCTGGGCTGGGCCCCTTTGCTGATCCAGTATTTGGCCCGTTCCAGGTCCAGCTTGCAGTTCTCGCCCTTTTTGAGCGGTTGATACGTGCCGATTTCCTCGATGAACTTGCCATCCCGCGGGCTGCGCGAATCAGCCACCACAATGCGGAAATACGGCGCATTCTTTGTTCCGACCCGCTTCATACGAATTCTGACTGCCATAGTATAAAATCTTCCTGTGGCGGCGGCGAGCCACGTATTCAATTCAACCGCCCGCCGCTCACACGGCGCCCAAAAAGGAGGGAGACAATATGCTTTGGCCAGCCCCTTTGCAAGCCCTCATTTTTGGCTAGAGCGTTTTAAATAAAACTGTAGCCACAAGAGGCAAACCAGTTCATGGCATCCCGGGGCGTGATACTCTGCAAAGCTGAAGCAATCGCCTGGAGCAGAGCGGGCTGCGTGCGGGCCTCGGCTGTACGCAGGTGGGATTTGACTTTGCTCCACATTTGCTCGATGGGATTGAGGTCTGGGGAATAGGCTGGAAGGAAGAGGATTTGGGCTCCAGCCTGCGCGATCAGCGAAAGGGTCGGCTCACTTTTATGCGGGGAGAGGTTATCCATGATGACCACATCTCCGGCGCGCAGCGTCGGGCACAAGACATGGCCGACATAGACCCGGAAAACCTCCGTATCGGTGGCCCCCTCGATGGTCATGCAGGCGGTGGCACCGTCCAGGCGGATGGCGCCGATCATGGTCGTGGTTTGCCAATGGCCCTGCGGACATTGGGCGTGGACACGCTGACCCCGCAGGGCGCGCCCGCGCAGGCGGGTCAGATTGGTTTTGGCACCCGATTCGTCCAGGAAAATCAGTTTGGCCGGGTCCAAACCGCCTTGCCGACGCCGCCAGGCGCGGCGCGCCCGCGCAATGTCCGGACGGTCTTGCTCGCTGGCATGGAGTGTCTTTTTTTATATGTCAGCCCCATCTTCGCCAGAACGTAGTGGATGGCGGGCAGAGAACAGTCCAGTTCCAAGCCGGCGCGCAGCTCTTTCAAGGTCAGGTCGGGCTTCTGATTCAATAGAGTCCGCATCTGGCGCTGATGGGCCGCCAGGATCATCGGCTTGCGCCCGGAGAAACGGTGGCGCGGACCGATCTCCCCGGTCCGTCGGCGTTGTTGCAAGAGCTTCTTGACCATGCCCAGCGAAACCCGGTAACGATCGCCGACCTCCACGCGAGTCCCCTCTTCAAGGTCATAGGAAGCCAAAATCCGTTCGCGCAGGTCCAACGATAAAGTTCGCATGAACTGCCTATACCACAGGCCCAACGGAATGGCTACAGTTTTATTTAAAACGCTCTAAATGTCGCCTTTTTCTGGAAAAGCGGACGGTCAAAATCAGCGGGTTGCCGCAAGCGGACGCGCATGCAGGACGCTCTTCGCTGTCAATGGCTCGATCTGCGACTCGCGCAACGTAATCACATCAACGGTGTCTCCCACTGCGTTAAACACTTCCAACGAGTATCCCGGTTCTTGTCCTGGCCGGCCTTGATGGTATTCGACAATCGTCGCCAAGTCGCCGCGCCGCAGCCGATGCTTGGGAAGATTTCCCTTCAACGCCACTCTGCTGAACATCTCGTATTTCATCTCTTGTCCGGGTAAAGCGTCACAAATTTAGCCTGGCCGGTGGCGTCCTCAACCATCCAGATGGACACCACGCGCAAGCCTCGTCCGTTTGGTCCTGTCAATTTTCCGCGAATTTCATATTTTGCGCCATATTCGTCTCCTTCCAATAATCTGGCTTCCAGCGGCAACAACTGCATCCGCAGATCCGCCAGCAGCCGGTCCGCCGTTTGCGGCGCATAACCTGCTCTGGCCAGAAAGGCCGACTTGTCGTCTTCCAAACGCCACGTCAGAAGATAGTCTGTGACCTTCCGACGCGCAATCAAAGTATCCACCGGCAATTTCATCGCGAACCTAATTTGGCAGTTGGCTTCAGCGTAGTGTTAAGCCACAAATTTCATCGACTCCATCAACTCAAAATGACCTCCGCAAGGGCACTGATTCACCCCATCCTCGTACTTCGTTGTCTCACATTGCGGACAAATCATCATTGGCCGTTTGCGTCCCCCCCACTTGTAAAATGCAAACGCGCAGATGATACCAGACATGGCGGCAAATGGAAGACGTGACGTAAGCTCATTGGCTGGAACAAATAAATGATGAGGGTAACTATGACCGCCATAGGAGCATGTGACCATCACCAGAACAAAAGCGCCGAACAGCATGGCCGCCCGTAAACGACCGCGGCGTTGCCGTTTCCGTTCCTCTGCAATCTCCGCTTCTGTTCGCTTGACCCACATGCTAAGCGAGGCGCGACATGGCCCGTCCGATCACTTCTGGTCTTTGCTGTCCTTTTGATCCTTCGTTTGCGCCGGTTTGTCCGCCGCTTTGCCGGCATCGCCTTTGGCCTCTGGCGCCTGTTTGGCGCCTTTCAATATGTCCTGCGCCGGGATCAGGATGACCGTCATGTTCTCGCGCATGTTGCGCCCGCTCGTCTCCCCCGCGCTGACCGCGCGCATGACAAATATCCCCACAATGTTCCCGTTGAGCGCGAAGGCCGGCGAGCCTAACGACGCCGAGCTTGCGCCTGACTCGGGAATGTAAAAGGTGCGCGGCTTCTGAATCACCGCGTCGATGCGCTCGGCGGCGGCGGAATAGGCGCGTCCCGCCGCCCGGTTAAGCCGGTTCAACGCTATGACCGGCTCCAGTATCTCCACCGTGGCGGATTTGCTCAAATCCACCGCCGTCATCGGCGCTGGCGGCCTGGTCTTGGGCCGCACGAAGGCCAGGTCCAGGTCCTTGTCGCGCAGGACGATCTCCGCCGGCAATTCCGTGCCGTCGTCAAGCAAAATTTTTACGTCGTCGATCTGCGACTCGATCTTGTACTCGTCGGACATGCGCCGGTACAGCTCCGCCGGGTCCGCCGACGAAAGCGACAGCACCGTCAAGCCCGACGGGTCAATGACCGTGCCGGTCAGGTCCTGCTTGGTCTCTCTCGGAGTCAAGGAGCGTTCGCCGCCGGAAGAGGCCATTTTGAGCACGACCTGCACGGTCACGACGGCAAGATGGTTTGTTTTGAAAATGTCGCGGCCCTTGTCCGCTACTTCATCCGCGTGGCATGTCGCAGCCAAAAGAGTCAATGCCGTTGCCATCAGAGTCAATTTGCGATTCATAATATTTCTCAGGTTTGCGTTTGTTGACAATCAGTGTTTCCAGTCCGGTTCGAATTCCAGGTAGGCGCTGTGGATGCCGCGCATGACTTTCATCACCACCGCCGGCTTTTGGGCGGCGGCGATCTTGTCCATGGCCTGGCGCAGCGCATCGACGTTGCCCACCGGCTGGCCGTCCACTTCCACCACCAGGTCGCCGGCGTAGAGATTGGCCAATTCGGCCCAACTGCCGGGCTTGACCTCCTCGATCAACGCCCCCTGCTGGTCCTTGTCCCACTGCTCCTCGGCCGTGTCGAAAAAAGACACGTTGCGGGCGGTGAACTCGAAATCGTCATTGCGGTACTTCTTCATTTCCCGCCGCAACCGGGGCGAGCGCGCCAGTTCAACGGAAACCTTCATTTCCTTTTTGTCGCGCAGGACCGACAACTCCACCGTTTTGCCAACGTCGTACTGCCGGATCAAACTTTCCAACTCGTCTTCATGCTCCGGCCCCGAGGCCGTCAGCTTTTCGCCGTCCAGAGCCAGAATAAAGTCCCCCGGCTTCAGCCCGGCTTTTTCCGCCGTGCTGTCGGGATAAACCCGGGTGAGGTAGAAGCCCTTCAACTCCGGCCGGCCCAGTTGCTTGGCGATTTCGCGGCTGATCACGCGCGTCTCCACCGGCAGCCAGGCCTTGGTCACTTCCAAGCCGGGGTCCTTTTCCTCCTCAATCCCCACCCGCACCACCGCCAGATACCGCGCCGCCCGGCGCTCGAAGGTCGCCAATGACCGGCACAGGCTCGCTCTGCCCTTCCGACAACTGCCGCGTCCGCTCAACCAAGTCCTCGACCGACTTGACCGGCTGGCCGTTGATCTCGACCAGGACATCGCCGCGCTCCAGGGATGGCTTGGCATTGCCGGCCGGTCCGCCCGGGCGAACGGAGGTGACCAACACTCCATCCAGGTTGGGCCGCTTCATTTCCCTGGCCAGCAGAAACGAAAAGTTGCGCGCCGTCAGCCCCCATTGTTTGAATTCCTGCTGCCGGGGATAAATCTCCCCGCGCTCGACGGGAATCATGGAAACGTCAATCTCCTTTCCCGTCCCGCTTGGCCACGGCGGAAACGGGCCGGCCGATGGGCAGGCTGGTCGCCAGCGCCATGAAATCGGGCATCTGTTCGTCGAAGCGAACGTTGATCGGCTTGCCCGCCAGGCTGAGAAGCAAGTCGCCCGCCTTGAGGCCCGCCCTGGCCGCCGGCGAATCCTCCCAGACCCCGGCGATAAGAAGACCCTTCTCATCCGGCCACTCCTTGAATAGCGGCTGCGGATCAAGCCCCAGCCAGCTCCGCTGGATTTTTCCCCTGGCCATCAATTGCCCGGCCACCGCCTTGACCAAATTGGCCGGGATCGCGCCGGACAAACCATAACTGATCTCGTTGATGCCGACAATTTCGCCGCGCAGATTCACCAGCGGCCCGCCGGAATTGCCGCCGTAA
This sequence comes from uncultured Verrucomicrobiae bacterium, assembly GCA_963825315.1. Lineage (GTDB taxonomy): Bacteria > Verrucomicrobiota > Verrucomicrobiia > Limisphaerales > Palsa-1400 > DASRLE01. The sequence continues at coordinate 1,619,442 of CAWGST010000001.1, forward strand.
ATGGCCGCGTCGTGCCCGATCCACCGCACCAGCGAGCCGACATCCTCGCCGTCCAATTGGAACCGGCCCGACTCGCCCCAGAAGCGCGGCAAAACCATCTCGGTGTTGCTGACGATGCCCAGCGTGACCGATTGCGACAGGGCCATCGGGCTGCCCATGGCCAGCACCGAATCCCCGACACGCAGCGCCGACGAATCGCCGAAACTGGCCGGCGCGAATTCGCGCGGCTTTTCCGGTTTGAGCTTGAGCACCGAAATATCCGTCAACGGATCGGTGCCGATCAACTCCGCCTCGATTTCCTCGCGGTTCCAGAGCGTGCAAAACAGGCGCGCGGCGTGGCCGGCGACGTGATGGTTGGTGATGAGGTAGCCGTCCTTGGTGATGATCACGCCGCTGCCGACTTCCTGCCTTTTGACCTCGCGCCCCTCCCGGAACTCGGTCGAGACGACGCGGATGCGCACCAGGGCGCGGCGCACCTTTTCATTGGCCACATCAATCCGGGCGCGCAGCGCCGAGGGCGTCGGGTTCCTGGCGCCGTTGCCGGCCGCGACCGGCAGGAGCAAAACGAGCCCCGCAATGACCGTCATTCGGAACCTTCCGGACAAGTCCTTGATTCCATAGACAGCAGCGGACAAAACGCGGGCCAGCATGGGTGGATGTTGGGCGAACGCGGGCGCAAGCGCAATGAGGTTTTTAAAGAGGCCCCCGAATCATTAGCGATTTCTTCAGGAGCGCGGTCGTCTCGACCGCATCCGTCGGCGTCCCGCCGACGGAACCAGCCGTTCGAAACCGGCCCACCTTTTTGGTGAATTCCCCAGTATATCGCTAATGATTCGGGAGAGGCCCGCTTTTGTGGCGCAAATCCGGTTTTGGGCAGGGGAGCGCGTGCGTCTCGCGCGCCGTGATTGGCGTCTCGCCAAACAACTCTTTGCCCGGCAGCGCACGAAGCGACAACAGGTAGGGTGAGACTCCGTCGAACCCCAACTCGATCTAGTCGCTTGTCGCGCCAAAGCGCGGCGGAGGGGGACGGCCCGACAGAGTCTCGCCTGCCCTCTGTCAAAAACGTGCGGCTCTTCATAATTTCCAATTCCCAATTCCCTCTCAAGTTTCAAATCTCCAATCCACTTGTTGGAAATAAAAACCTGCGTTTGCGCGGGACCCGTTCACAATTCTGAATTACGGGCTTGACCGTTTTCCCAACAATAATTGGGTGGACGTCTGTTTGGCAGGCAAATCCCGTGCTGCAATTTTGTGTGCCAAACGCTGCAAATCGCCGCCGGGGGTGATGTGGGCAAACCAGACTTCATCCGCCAGAGCGGCGACGAAATCGTTGCGGCGGGCGGCGAGGGGGGCGGTGACACGATGGTTGCATCCGGCGAAACAGGAGAGAATCAAGAGACGACTGTCGGAGAACGGCTTCTTCCAGTCGGGCGGAAGGCGCATGTTCTCAAGACTGCGGGCGGGACAGATAATGACGGGCTGGCTTCCGCGCAAAAGGATGCGGAGACATTCCTTTTCCACCGGCGAATGAAAACCACCGATAATGCAGTGCCTTTCGTCGCGCCACTTGGCGGCTTGGTCGTAAGTGCGCAGGATGGCATCGCCCGGACAGCGGGCGGAGCAAAAAAGCGCGGTTTTCGGCAACGCGAGCAAATCCAGATTGCCGATGGCCCATAGATTTGGTGGCCTCTTGGTGCCCAAACGCTCGCGCAAACACGCTGGGTAACGGGTGTCAGCGACGTTGAGCGCAAGAGGCGTCATTCCTCCTCGTTTTCAGTGTCGCGACCAAGGCGGTATTTGATGTCGTAGTTCAGGATGAAATCCAACTCCTCCGGGCTGAACCCGTAATGGCGCGCCAGCACCGCATCGATTTCGTCTATGATGGGTTTGGAAAATTTCGGAATGATGCATTGAACCCGAAGGCGGTCATGCTTGAATCGCATTTCTCTGAACTCCGAGTTTTTCTGAAGTGAAGCACTTAGCTTTTCCGCGAGTTGACCGACTTGCTCCTGTTGATTTTGAAGCAGTCTATTCAGATCACACCTAAACCCTTCCACCTCGCGCTTGTTAACGTGGCGGCAATCCGAGAACGCGTTCACAAACCAACGAAACAGCGTAGAATTCAGAATGCAAAATGCGGCTTCAGCTTCTTCGTGATTTTGAAAGGTCAGCGACTTCAATTCTGATGGTGGACGCAGTTTCCCTTTGCCGTCGAAAACTTTAGGCCCATCTTCTACAGTTAATGGGCTTTTTTCGCGGTCTTCTCCTCGGAACAGTTGACAACAAAGTCAAAATGTAGTGCCAAATTCTGCGCGACGATGGCAATTGTTTATTGATTCTCACGGGCCGATGCGGCATCCTCGTAAGGACAAAAAGAGCGCACGCGATGTTTTTCCGTGTCAAACATTCCGGTTCTTACGGCTACCTGCAGATTGTCGAAAGCTTTCGGGAACAGGGAAAGGTGCGTCAGCGGGTCTTAAGCACCCTCGGGCGCTTGGACGCCCTCCAGGCCAGCGGCCAACTGGACGCCCTCCTGCGTTCGGGTTTGCGCTTCTGCCAGAGACTGGCGGTGATCGACGCGCACGCCGCCGGCCAGACCGAAGCCGTCCAGGTGCAGCGGGTCGGTCCGGACCTGGTCTTCGGACGATTGTGGGAGGATTTGGGAGTGGCGCGCGTCATCAAAGAGGCCTTGGCGGCGCGGCGCTACGGATTCGATGTGGAACGGGCGGTCTACTTGACTGTTATTCACCGGCTCTTCGCCTCCGGCAGTGATCGAGCGGCGGAACGCTGGCGCCAATCCTATCGGCTGCCGGGCACCGAAGGGCTGGATTTGCATCATCTCTATCGCGCCATGGCTTTCCTGGGCGAACCGCTGGATGATCGACCCGGGACGCGGGTGCTCAACACTCCCCGCTGCACCAAGGATTGGATCGAGGAGCAACTCTTTGAGCAGCGGCGAGACCTTTTCAGCGCCATTGATCTGGTTTTCTTCGACACCACTTCGATTTACTTCGAGGGCGAGGGCGGCCAGGAGATTGGACAATACGGCAACAGCAAAGATCATCGCCCGGATTGCAAACAGATGGTGGTCGGCTTGGTCTTGGACCGGGAGGGCTGGCCGCTGTGTTGCCATTTGTGGCCGGGCAATACGGCTGATGTGAGCGCGCTTCTGCCGGTGGTGGCGCGGCTGCGGGAGCGGTTCCAGGTGCGCCGGGTCTCGATTGTTTCCGATCGCGGCATGATGAGCGCCGGCACCATCGCCGCCTTGGAATCGAAGGTGCTGGACTGCGATTACATCCTGGGGGCCCGCATGCGCAGCATGAAAGAAATCCGCGAAAAGGTTTTAACCGACCGCAGTCCTTACCTGGAGGTAACGCCCGAGCGCCAGATATCCAAGGACCCCTCGCCCTTGAAGGTAAGAGAAATCTCTCTGCAAGGCCGCCGCTACATCGTCTGTTTGAATGAAGAACAGCGGCGCAAGGACGCCGCTGACCGCAAGGCCATCATCGCGCACTTGCGCCAGCAGCTCCAGCGCGGAGACAAAGATTTGATTGGCAACAAAGGCTACCGGAAGTTTCTGCGGCTGACTCGGGGCGAACATTTCGTTATCGACGAGGAGAAGATCAAAGCGGAAGCCCTTTACGACGGCAAATGGGTCTTGCAGACCAGCCTGGCGGATAAACCCCAGGATATTGCTTTAGCCTACAAGGAACTGTGGATGGTGGAGGAGATGTTCCGCACGATGAAATCGGTCTTGGAAACCCGTCCCATTTATCACAAGCGGGACGAAACCATTCGCGGCCATGTCTTTTGCAGCTTTCTGGCTCTGCTGCTACGCCGGGCCTTGGAGCACCACTTGGAAGAAAAGGGCGAAAGTTGGGAGTGGGCTGAAATCGTACGCGGTTTGGATAACCTCCAGGAGATCGAGGCGGTGTTTCAGAGCAAACACTTCGTCCTGCGCAGCGAGGTCGTTGGCCAGGCGCATAAAGCCTTTCGCGCGGCGGGGGTGGCTCTACCGCCCACCCTGCGGGAGAAGGCATGAGCCGGTCCGGATGGAAGGAGTGAAAATGTAGTGCCACAGGCACCTTGCGTCTTCGTAAGTAATTGATAATCAGGACTCCAGTTTTTCAAACTGTAGAAGATGGGTTAGGAATGAAATCCAAAGCTTGAAGAAAGTTATGAACCTTGCGCGAATAGAATGCTTTGTGTCGGCTTGACGCCGTAGTTTGAGAGCCAAGAGCCTTCGCATCGGCCCAAAGCTTCCTCAAAATTGAATGCTCTGTTGGGTTGCTTATCTTCGGCACACAACCCGGGAGGCAATGAGCTTCTACGCGTTCAAATTCGAGTGTCGGGAATAGGTTGTCTCGTTCGACTGCGCTCCATCTGTAGCACTCGGTTACGAAGTGTTCTGGGGTTGTAGTTTGCCTTTTCTCCAGAAGATGAATAGTAAGCTGGATGTGCTCTAACCCATCAAACAAGCGTGCAGGGCGGTCATCATATGAACTGAGGTGGGCGGGAAGTTTCAGAATCAAATCCTGTAGTTCTGAGTAGCCCTTGGTTGAAATGGACGAGACTGGAACGATAAAACCGAGACGGCCAGAATGCTTTGCAAGCGGAATGCATCGCTCCATCACTATCGGATACAAATTTTTCGTCGGCAAGGTGGCGTAGCCCTTGATCGAGTAACCGATGCCTTGTTTTAGATCGTAATAAGGCGGATTGCCGATGATGACATCAAAGCCGCCACCATTGAGGATTCCGTAAAACTGGATGAACCAGTGGAACGGCTGGTGCGACTTTACCCACTTGGCTAACGCGTCTTTGTCGCTAACCTTCACGCCGCATTCACTGGCGAGGTGGCGGTTGAGTTCGTCCTCCATCGCTTTGAGCCTTTTCTGGAGCTCCTCCTTGTCGGCGGCGGGCACTGAACCGTCGCCTTCGGTCTGGAGTTGGCGGAATTTGCTAAATGCCTGGTCCACATCGGCACAACGGGTATTGAATCGCGCGAAGCTACCGAGGTCCTCCTCGTCCATCAATTTCATCTGGCCGCCACCGAGCTCCTTCATGCAACGGCGCACCTCTTCTGCCGTGGCGTAGCCGACGAGGGTGTTGCCGACGCGGATGTTAAAATCAATGTCCGGCAGCGGCTCGATGCCGAGGTTGTCGCGGGCCGTATTCGGCTCGACCTGGGCGGCAAGTTTGAGGAACAGGCGCAGTTTGCAGATTTCCACCGCCTCTTCCATAATGTCCACAGCGTAGAGATTATTGAGAATGATGGATTTCAGGACGAAGTAGCGCCGGTTGGGGTGCGCGTCCACGCGCGCAAGGACTTCGGTGAATTTCTTGTGGTAGTTGGGATGGGCCTTGCGGCCATTCTCGCCCCATTCGGCCAGGAACGCTTCCATGCGGTCAAGACAGGCTTCATAGAGCGGCTCAAGGATGTTGAGCGCCGCAAAGATGAATGCGCCCGAGCCACCGGTGGGGTCAAGGACGGTGATGGTGGTGATGGCCTGCCAGAAGGCCATGAGCAGATCCGGGCCTTCGCAATTCTGAATGACATCCTGCGCGAACTGGCGGAGATCGAGATTGAGCGTGATGAAGTCGTTGACCTCGCGCACCTTGCCGTGGGCTAATGTGCTTCGCACTTGCTCGTATCGCTGCCTACGGGCGACGACTTCGCGCCAGATTTCCGTTGGCAACGCGTATTCACCCGGCGCAGGCTTGTTCCACGCCTTGCGTCGTTCAATCAAGTCGGGCTTGGCAGTCTCCAAGCCGGCCGCGATGTCGGCCGGAAGCTCTCTTTCCGTGCCGTGCCTAACGGCGGAATAGATATAGCGATCGGGATTTTCCAGGAGCAAATCCCACACGATCGGACCGTTGGGATTCTCAAAAGCCACTTTGCACTTGGCCCGGGCGGCTTCGAACAGGAACGGGAGAACGGTGTTCTTGCTAATGTATTCGGTGATGTCCTCCTTGGTGTAATACGCCCCCATCTGTTTTTGGTTGATGTATTTCTCGAAGATGTAGCCGAGGACATCGGGATTGATCTCGTTGTCGGCACGGAGGGGGCGCTCGTCCAGGTGCCATTGGTATTGATCGAAATAATCAAAGACGCGCTCGAAGGCTTTGTCGGGAATCTGGATGTCCTTGCCGTAGCGTTCGGGCTTCTCAAGTTCATGTAGGTCGAACAGGCCGCCGTTGAGATACGGGATGTTGCCGAGCAACTTTTCCAAATCGGGCGCGCGATCTTTGCGGTGTTTGCCGAAGCCTTCGTGGAACAGGCGGAGCAGGAAATAGCGGTAAAATGTATAGAACTTGTCCTTGCCGTGCTCCTGCTGACAGCGGTGGAGGCGGTTGCGGAGATAATCCGGGTCGGCGTCGAGAAAACCCTTTCGCTGTATAAAATAGACGAACATCAGGCGGTTGAGCATGACGGACGCATACCATTCGGCATCGGCCACCTCGCCGATGCCGTCAATGAACTTGAGGAAGGCTTTGCGATGCGTGTCGAAGTCGCGGTAGAACGCCTTGGTGACTCGCTCAATGTCGAATGCGGCGCGGGCGCGCCCAGCCATCGTGATAGTGGACAGTTCGCCTTTTTCCTCTTCTTCAAGCGAGACGAAAAGGATTTGCAGTTTCTGAAGCAGCGAGTCGCCGGGTTGGGCGCGATTGTAGTCGTGCGTACGGGCTGAGAGTGGGCGACCGGGTTCGCGACGCACCCATACCCAGGATTGTTGAGCGAAGTCGCCAGTGGCAAATACGATCAGATGCTCAAAACTGGTCTGGGTCAGGGCGCGGTCGAGTTTCAACCGCGTGGTGTGATCGGGCAGGTGGCCGTCGAGGCTTGCGCACAACCAGACAATGAAACCGCGCTTTTCGGCAACGGCGGTGAAGGAGAAATCAGACTCACCGGCGCGGAGGGTGAGCTTCTGCCGACACGGCTCCCATCCGAGTTCCTCGACAAATAACTTGGTAAGATTGCCGCTTTGCAGCAGGGGGCGCGCGCGTTGGAAGTCAAGGGGCATGGATCAGGATTCGTCAGTGCGAAAGCCGATGCGTCGTCTTGGGGGATCAGGCGGAGTCATGAGCTGGCGGATGGCGTCAAAAACGGATTTGAACTGGGAGTCGTACTTGGCTTCCAGAGCGGCCAGTTTGCGCGCCAAGTCGGCGTTGGTCAGGAGCATTTCACGCAGGCGCACGAACGCCCGCATGATGGCGATGTTCACCTGCACGGCGCGGTGGCTGCGAAGCACACTCGATAACATGGCGACGCCCTCCTCGGTGAAGGCGTAAGGGCGGTAAGTGCGGCCCCGGTGTTTCCAGGAACTCATCACAGTTTGTGATGAGTTCGACGGCCCTGCGGGAGTTGGTCTCACAGTTTGTGATACCACGTCCCGGATGGCGTCCGCCTCCATCTGCGAGAGCCGGAACATGAAATCGGACGGGAACCGCGCGAGATTGCGCTGGACCGCCTGATTCAGAGCACGGGCCTCCACACCGTAAAGTGCGGCAAGATCATAATCCAGCATGACTCTTTGCCGGCGGATCAGAAGGATCCGTCGTTCAGCTTGCAGGGCGAGCGGGTCGGTTTTCATGGGCTTGGGCGGGTGGCGCTTATGCCCAGCGAGCAAATGATTTCGGGTTCGCGGGTTTCGACATCGTCCTTTGCAATGCAGAGCCGGTCCTCCTCTTGTAGCGAGAGGACAAGGGCAACGAGCTTTTCGTCACTGACGCCGGCACGGAGTTCTCGGTTGAGCAAATCGCGGGCAGCCTCGGTCAGCGGCGACTCGTAGATTTCGTCAATGGCCTGATGAAGCGGTTTAATGTCGAACAGACTGTCCTTCACATGGGCGGCGTAATCCTTGAGCCGCTCATAGACGCGACGGCGCGCACTGGAGGGTTTGCCGAGTTGGCCGCCAGTGGTGATTTGTTCGGTCTGGATGCCGCCGATGGCTTTTTGTACGAGCGGATGGTGATTGGCCAGGCGCGGGAGCGTGGGTGTGCCGGGTTCGCACGCGGCGGCACGCAAGATTTCGTGCTGGCTCTCGGTGACAGTGCGCCCTTCTTCATCCACCCAGGCCAGCGCGTCGTTGCCATCCGCGGTGCGGACGTAAACCATGACGCCGGAGGCGGGCTGTGGGCCAGCCGCGCCAGCGGGCTTGGCCGGAATGGCGGACAGGGCCTTGGTTGAGAAGATGACACCGGGCAGGTCGGGAATGGTCTTTTTGAGCGACGGATCAGCGTCGCAGGCATTTTTCCAAACCTGGTAAGCCAGCGACGCCAGATCCACTTCGTCATCCGCCGGGTCGTCCAGGATGCCGGATTTTTCCGTGAAAAGATCGCGGATGACGGTGTCGTTTTTTTCGTCCTCGAAAAAGGTTTCATCCGTGCCGACGACTTCGGCGTTTTCGTGCAGCCGCTGGCGGACGCGCGACCGAAGGCGGATGAGGCGCTCGACGCCCTCGGCCGGGAGAAACGAGTAACAGAGAATTTCCCCGGCTTTCTGGCCGATACGATCCACACGGCCCGCACGTTGAATGAGGCGGATGATGGCCCACGGCAAATCGAAGTTCACGACAATGGCGGCGTCCTGGAGGTTTTGACCTTCACTGAGAACGTCGGTGGCGACCAGCACGCGGAGTTCTTCGCCAGGCGAAACGTAGTTCGGCGACCCTTTGTCAGACGCCCTGTTGCTCTCGGGGCTAAAACGACGGGCGTAGTCGGATGGATCTTCGGTGTCGCCGGTGACGCCAGCCATCTGCTCGAGCCCGCGCGCCTGCAACTGGTCCGCAAGGTAGGATACGGTGTCGGCAAATTGGGAGAAGATGACGATTTTCTGGCCAGGATGCTTTTTCGTCACGAGTTTGTGGAGTTCGGCCAGCTTGTGATCCTGGTCCGGCTGCCAGTGGCCCGCAAGTTCGAGGATGGAGAAAAGCCGTTGCGCGTCCTGCCGTAGATGTTGAGCGAGGTCTTCGATAAAGACGTCGGAGCGCAACCAATCAAAATTACGGGCGTGCTCGCTGCGGAGCGTTTGGTAGCCAACTGCTCCGGCTGTGGCAAAATCCGCCGGGGAATTGGCCGTGATCTCGGTTGGCTTTGCTGCGGCGGGTTCGTCCGCACCGAAGAGGGTGCTGTCGCTGTCGTGATCCTCGGTGCGGGTATCGAACAACGCGGAATCCTGCGTGCCGATGGGCAGCGGCAGGCCGTTCTCCAGCGCGTGCAAAAAGATATAATTTCGCAGGATGTGGCGGCGCACGGAAAGGAGGAACGAATGGCCACTGCTTTCCAACCGCTTGAACAGATTGGTCCGGCAGAAGCCGATGAGACGCTTGCCGGCGCGGGAAAGGTTGTCCATCACTTCGGCTTCGTCCTGTGACGGTGGCACGTCGGGTGCAGGCTTGAGGTAATTGGCCAGGCCGTAGCGGGGCAGATGCAGCATGCGGACGGTGTCAACCACCTTGTCGGAATAGAGCCGTGCGTATTGGTCGTTCGGGTCGCTGTCACGAATCCGAAAGGTGAGGGTCTTCGGCTGGCGCTTGGGGAAATGAAATCGGCTGCCGCCTTCAAGGATGAGGAATCGGCGGTCCTCCTTGGCCTTCGCGCGTTCGCAATTGGGACATTTTTCCAGGGTGGGCAGGAGTACCGTGGAGCAAGCCGGGCATTCGGTGAAGGCATAGTTCCGTTCGACGAAACTGCGCGTGCGGCGAACCATGAACAGGCGCATCAACTCGCGCCAGTCGTCGGCATGTTCGCTTTTCTCGAAAGCGGAGAGACAATTGACGGCACACTGATGGCGGCGAGTGAATTCGTCCGGACGGCCGTCACAGTCGCGCCGCAGATATTCCTCCGGTCGGATGCCCACCACGTCGTCTGGATTCATGAACAGACGAAGCTGGTTGGCCAGATCGAGGTAGGCTTTGTTGTAGGGCGTGGCCGAAAGGAGGATGCACTTGCTGGCGTTGCGCGCCAGATAATCGCGCACCGCCGCCCAGCGACGGCCCTCGCGATTCCGGAAGTTGTGACTTTCGTCAATGATGACGACGCGATAGCGGCGGAGTTCAGGCAGGCTGTTTTGGGCCTGGGTGACGGAGATGACCTTCGCGATCAATCGGAAGCGGTGAGCGTAGTCTTCCCACATGCCGACGAGATTCTTGGGGCAAAGGATGAGGGTTTCGAGCGAGCGTGGAGGGTCTTGAAACACGCGGGCAAGTGCAGAAGCCATGAGAGTTTTACCGAGGCCGACGACGTCACCAAGGATGACCCCGCCGCGTTTCTCCAGATGTCGGGCCGCGATGCGAACCGCTGCTGATTGAAATTCCAGCAGCGTATCGCGCATGTCTGGCGGGATGGTAAACTCGGACAGACCGGCCCGTGCCTCTTCCGCCAAATGGTAGGCCATCTTGACGTAAATATGATAGGGCGGTGGACATTCAGGCCGCGCCCAACTTTCATCAATCACTTGGATCAGTTCCTTGGTGATGTCCACGCACCACTTGTCGCTCCATCGGTCATTGAACCATTGTGCAAGTTTGCCGGTGGCGTCATGGTCGAGAACGTCCACGTTGAGTTCACCCTGGTTGGACAGCCCCGCCAGTGTGAGATTGCTGGAGCCGAGAAATCCGGTGATGGGATTATTAGGGTCAGGGCGGAAGCAGAGGTAAAGCTTGGCATGGAGCGTGTGACGGAGAAAAAGCTTCACCACAACTTTTCCCGCTTTGAGTTGAGCCGAGAGACGGCGAAGGCCGGCTTCGTCAGCATCCGTTGGCGCGCCGAAAGTAAGCTGTGCGCGAAACTCCTCCGCGAGGCGTCGCTTTAACCGAATTACTGCCTGCTGGCTGATCTGGTCTTCCTTCGGCAAGAGGCTGTAGGCGAGGCGCAGTTCGTCCTGGGCGAGCCGCTGCATTCCGACAAGAAGACGACATTGCGCACCTTCGCCGCCCGCCCACTTCTCGATAAGACCGTCAATTGCCTTCCAGCCGCGCAAATTGAAGTAGCCGACGCAAAAGTCGGCCCGTTCGGACACGACAAGGGTTTGCTCCAGCGCTGGGAGCAAATCTACTTCGATGTTGTCAAAGATGCGGGGCATCGAGTGGAGCGATGATTAGCAGGATTTCACGAATTTGCACCAAAAAACGCGGCTTGGTTGAATTTTCGGAAGATCGTGCCAGTCTAACCAATCCAACTCCCTTAACGCTCAAGCCCCAGCAACGTGACGGGCCAAAGGAAAAGGCTTCTGAAAAACGGCCAGTCGGCGCTTCGGCGGACAGGCGGGTTGGTTCTTCGTAAGTGCCTGATTAACAATGGTTCAAACGTCATTCAGGGTTTTTCGCTGTTTTCAGAGGAATAGAAACGCGGCAAGTGTCGCCTGGATTCTGGCCTCCACGCCGCCGTTGCCATGAGCGGACGCGGTGGGTGTGATGCCAGGGTGCTACAGGTGCAACAAATAAGCCCAATTGTAGCACCCTTGTTGCACCCTAAGTCATTGATAATCAACGTTTGTAGCACTGTGGCGGGGGGGTGGGGGGGCAGAATACCTATCTATCAATCTTTCGTTTCTTGCGATCCTAATCGTAATCCTAATCCTAATCTTAATCCCGGACCTGGAAATCCTGAAATCCGTGGTCAAATTCTTAAAACACCGATGGTCATTAAACCGTCCAACCAGTCCAACCCGGCTTTATCGTTAATGTAACGGGCTTGTTACGGGTTTGTAACGGCAAATGTTACGGGCTAAGTCGTTGATTATCAACATTTGTTACAGTGTTACGGGTTTTCCAGACCTATCATCCATATCTGGCCAAGCTTCGAGCACGATGGGTCTGGCCTTTTGGCCGCCGGTTTCAACTAAACTGCAAGATGCCACCTGAATTGCCGGCAGGCTTCGGCGGGGTCGGGGGCGTTGAGGATGGCGGAGACGGCGCAGATGCGCGTCGCTCCGGCTTGGAGCACTTCGCCTATGTTGCCCAGGTTGATTCCCCCTATGGCAAACCACGGTATCTGGATGTTCGCCGCCGCCCAACGCACATAGTCCAGGGTCACGGGCGCGACGCCCGGCTTGGTCGGGGTGGAATAGACGGGTCCTACGGCAACATAGGCCGGATGGGCGGCCAGCGCGCGGAGCGCCTGCGCGGGCGCGCATGTGCTAAGGCCGAGCAAAGGAATCTGTGACCCATCCGCTCCTAATCCTAATCCTAATCCTAATCTCTTTTCAGCAGGAAGCAGTTGGGAGGAATCGCTCCACCCCGCGCCAAAGAAGTCTTCCTGCCCCAAATGGCAAAGATCAGCGCCGATTTTGCAGGCGATGTCCCAATGATCGTTTATGACCAGCCCAACGCCGGCCCGATGGAGCACGGGCAGGATTTCTTCGGCCAGGCGGCACACTTCATCGGCGGTTGCGCCTTTGGCGCGGAGTTGAATCAAATCCGAGCCGCCATCGCACAGTTGCCGGGCGACCGCGGAGGCCTGGCGCGCCCCGAGCCAGGCGGTGTCAATGAACGTGTAGAGGCGGCATTGCGCCAGCGGCTTCATAAACTGCCAGGCATCAGACCTGTTCCTCAATCAATTCACGGCGCGCGCCGCCGAGCAATTGTTCCAGGAAGCCCGTGGTGTAAACGCCGCGGCGAAAATTGGGGTCCTGCATGATGGCTTGCTCGAAGGCGATGGTTGTTTTGACCCCGGTAATCATGTACTCGCCCAGAGCACGGCTCATTTTGTCCATGGCTTCGCGGCGGTCTTTGCCGACGGTGATGAGTTTGCCGATCATGGAGTCGTAGTTCGGGGGAATGGTGTAGCCGGCATAGACGTGGCTGTCCACACGCGTGCCCCGGCCGCCCGGCGCGTAATACATTTCCACACGGCCCGGGCAGGGGCGGAAATCATCAAATGGGTCCTCGGCGTTGATGCGGCATTCGATGGCGTGGCCGCGGAGGCGGACATCGCCCTGGGATATGCGCATGGGTTCGCCCATGGCGATGGTGATTTGCAGCTTAACCATGTCAATGCCGGTGACTTCTTCGGTAATGGGATGCTCGACTTGGATGCGCTTGTTGACCTCGAGGAAGAAAAAGCTGCCCTGGTCATCAACCAGGAACTCGACCGTCCCGGCGTTGGTGTAATGGGCGGCTTCGGCGATGCGCACGGCGGCCTTGCCCATTTTTTTGCGGAGGTCTTTGAATTTGCCGTCAATGAGGGGCGATGGAGTTTCCTCGACGAGTTTCTGATTGCGCCGCTGCACGGAACAATCGCGCTCGCCCAAATGGATGATGTTGCCCCGTTGATCGCCCAGGATCTGGAATTCGATATGGTGGCAATTCTCGATGTATTTTTCAATGTAAACGGCGGAATTGGCAAAGGCCTTTTCGGCTTCGTTGCGGGCGGCGTGATACCCCTTGACCAGTGAAACATCGTTGTGCGCGGCCCTCATCCCGCGTCCGCCGCCGCCGGCAATGGCCTTGATCATGACCGGGTAGCCGATCCGTTTGGCGGCGGTCAGGGCGTCCTGCTCGTTTTCGACCGGCCCTTCGGAACCGGGGGGAGTCTGGACGCCTGCTTTTTTCGCCAGGGTGCGGCTGGCCGCCTTGTTTTCCAAAGCATTCATCGCGCGGGAATTAGGCCCGATGAACCGGATGTTGCAGCTTTCGCACACATCGGCAAAGTGGGCGTTTTCCGACAAAAAGCCGTAGCCGGGATGGATCGCATCCACATCGGCAATTTCAGCCGCGCTGATGATGCGGTCAATGCGCAAATAGCTCTCGCTGCTGGCTGCTTTGCCGATGCAAATGGCTTCATCGGCCATCTGCACATGCATGGAATTGGCATCAATTTCCGAATACACCGCCACGGTGCGGATATTCATCTCCTTGCAGGCACGAATGATGCGCACGGCGATTTCGCCGCGATTGGCCACCAGTATCTTTTCAAACATGGGTTATCACCTGCCGCATCGCGCCGGCTAGTTTGGCCGGATGCGAAACATTGGCTGGCCAAACTCGACCGGCTTGGCGTTTTCGACGAGAATATGAGTCACAACCCCTTTGACCTCGGCTTTGATTTCGTTCATCACCTTCATCGCCTCGATCAGGCAAACGACCGTTTCGGGCATCACTTCCGCCCCGATTTCCACATAATTCGGGGACTCCGGCGAAGGAGCGCGGTAAAATGTGCCGATCATCGGAGATTTGATTTCCAGCAGCGACGGCGAGGCGGCGGCGGCACGGCTCAGGCGCCGCCGCTGGCAATCCAGGCGCCGCAACAGCCAGCGGCACCGCGTAGGGAATGACACTCGGCTCCTCCACAGGCACAACCCCGCCTGACACGCCTCGCTTGAGCTTGATTTTGAAATCCTGGCGTTCCAGCTCAAATTCGGAAAGGGAGTTCTTCCGCATCAGATCAATAATCGCCTTGATATCTTTCAAATCCATAAGCCCTCCGTGAGAAGTCTCTTAAATTTGTCGTTTTCCCAGATATTCATCGAAAAAAAAGGCAGTAGCCGTTCACCGACCCTGCATATTTCGTTGCTTTCAACTGCGCCGAACTTAGGCACATGGATGAATGTCGTCAAGCTCTAAATAGTCGGCAGTCCAAGGACAAGAAATTGGTCGTTTTTCGCCAAAAAATCCAAAAATCATTTAAACGTTAACGTTAATTCTCAGAATTCATGGCCCAACCCATCAAAAAGAACATTGGCCATGCCAGAGCCGGGATATAAAGATGATACTCAACCATGCTGTGCAAACATAAGCCCATTATCCCAAGCCAAACCACAAAGGAACAGCTAAATCCCCGAATGTTCCTGGCACGGTAACGATACAGCCATGACAAATAACCGACAATCATCGCCGTATAAACAACGAAGCCGGGCACACCCGAATCGCAAGCCTGTTCCAAGTAGTCGTTATGGCAGAGGCGGGCAAAATCATCAGTCGGACGTTTGATTTGCCCGTAAGGCACCGAGAAGGTTCCCGGACCGGTTCCCAGCACTGGATGTTTGGCCACGATCTCGAGGGCGGCCTGCCAGTAACTAAAACGGGAGACGACGCTGATCTTTTGTTTCTTAAAGGACGCCGCGTATCGGACCCCAAAGCCCGTCACGCCGAGGAGGAGCACCCCGCAAATCAAGAATCGCTTCCATTTCATGGAAAGGGTGGAATGCCCCAAGGCGGCCATGCCCACAACAAGGGCAACCAACCAGCCCGCCTTGGACCCGGACCAATACAAACAAGCCAATCCGCATCCGCCCAGTATGGCCACGAACGCCCAGCGAATGGCGGTCCGAACTTTTGGGGTGATTTGCCAAAGGAAAACCAGCGCCACCGGCAACAGCAGCACGATACCGCCGGCCAGGGCGTCGGCATTGCAGAAGGTGGAAAATATCCGGGGGCTGGCAATCCTGTTCAAGTAGGCGGGATTATTTAACAGGCCCGGCGGCAAGTCAGAGGCGTTCTTCATTGAATAGAAGAAGTGGCGAGTCGCTTCCAATCCTCCAAAATGCTGCTCGAAACCGGCGCGAATGACCCAGCACAAGGCCAGCGCCAATCCCGTCCACAACGGCCAGGGATTCTTGACACCCTTCAAGGCAAAGCAACCCAGATAAAACAAAACAGCACATGCCACAAAATGTTCCAGAGTCATGGACGTCAGCTTTGGACTGACGCTTTGAGTCGCGGAAATGAATTGCCACCCCAGCCAGGCCAGCGGAAGTGCCAGCGGCCATTTAAGACTCAGCGTCCGCCAACGAATGGCGGCCAGTCCCGCCACGATCAGCGGCAGCATCAACCAGTAGCCCCACTTCACCTGCCACGACTCGAAAACGGCGGCCTGGGCATTTTCCGGCGGCAGCAGGACATTGTCCAAAATGACCGGATCGCCAAACTTCAATATCGCAACGAAGAAAAAGAGACCAGCCACGACGGCAAAAACCGTGGGGCCGCGCTGGCTTTGCGCGGTTTCTGCAATCCTATTTTGAGTGGCGGCCATGGCGGCACAATTCAGGTTTCAAGAGCCTATCAGAATTGATAACCGCGAAATATGCGAAATACGCAGCGGATGACAATTCACACGGATGTTTTTCATGTTTCTCATTTTAGAAATTGCAGCACGGCATTTCGATCAAGCGCGTCGTGGTATTGCTGGTTTCCAAAATCTTTCAGGCAATCATAACAAGCAGCGTCGCATTGGTGAGTCACGGAGGATTCACAAAGCGAGCGCGCTGCCGCAATTACTTCATCCCAGCGGTTCACCGACCACTTTTCGGCCTCTCGCATGAACCTTAAATCCTCCTCGTTTAAACGCGTTGAGCCGCTCGTGATCGCAAAATGGCTCTGCTCTGGTTCGCTCTGGGTGGGCCGCTTGTGCGCGAGCGCAAAAAGCGACCCCAATCGAAAAACAAACGTATGCAGCCGATCACCAAGTTTTCCGAAAGCTGGAATTTCATTCAGGAAGGCGGCGCTTGCTTGTCGCGCTGCTTTGGCTTGCAACTCCGGAGACACACAAAACTGATTCGCATGCAATCTGCCACGGCCATATGCACACCTATGCGTTCGTTCAGCGCCTCCTGCTTTCGGAACAGCTCCCGAAGTTGATCGACTTTCTTCATGCCCACAAACTTTCACCACGAGAGGAAAGAAGCAAGTTTAAAGAGAATCGCAAACCACGGCCATCCGAGACATATCGCGCACGTTTTCCGCGCTCAGGTCGGCGCGGCCCCGTTGATGCCGGAGGACGAGACGGTGGACGGGTTGGCGCGACGAGCCCCCCTTCGCAGAGCTGCGGCGCGGCAAGTCCGTGAAAGGCGCTGGAATCAAATCTGGAAATCGGTTTTTCTGGACATGAAGGGGCGAGAAAATTGACAGTGGACATCTGACATAAACAGGGCCCGCGCAATCGCAGGTTTTTATTTTCGAACATGATGATTTTGCCGGTGCGAAAATAGACGGACTAACCACGGTCTCGAAGGAGAAGATGATTTTGGCGGGACGCCCAGAAGAAATTCTAAAGGCTGAAGGCTAAAGGCTAAAGTTGAAACCGGCGAGCAAAAGGCCGAACGAATGGCGCGATGGAGAAATGCTAAATGCTGAATGTTAAAGGATGAAATTGGCCCGGAAACTGGCCGCTCTCGAATCCGAACTCAAATCCCGCCTGGACGTTCATGAATCTTCGATAGTGGATGGCCACACCAATTCGAAAATGCCTCGATCTCCATTTGGGCAATGTCAGCAAGAAGCCTCTGCACTTTATCTGTGGCAAGTGCCGCAGCAGGCTTTAGAGTAAAGTAACGCTGCACAAATGGAGGTGCCGGCTTCCAGTCAGTATGGGCGGCATTCCTCACGCAAAGATGGCGGCACCACAGCCAGTAAAAGAATTGAAAACGAGCAAGAGTCAACCGCAAGATGCTCGATGGCACAACAAACTCCGAACTCACAAACCTCACTTCCACGGTCTCGAAGGAGAAGATGATTTTGGCGGGACGCCCAGAAGAAATTCTAAAGGCTGAAGGCTAGAGCGTTTTAAATAAAACTGTAGCCATTCCGTTGGGCCTGTGGTATAGGCAGTTCATGCGAACTTTATCGTTGGACCTGCGCGAACGGATTTTGGCTTCCTATGACCTTGAAGAGGGGACTCGCGTGGAGGTCGGCGATCGTTACCGGGTTTCGCTGGGCATGGTCAAGAAGCTCTTGCAACAACGCCGACGGACCGGGGAGATCGGTCCGCGCCACCGTTTCTCCGGGCGCAAGCCGATGATCCTGGCGGCCCATCAGCGCCAGATGCGGACTCTATTGAATCAGAAGCCCGACCTGACCTTGAAAGAGCTGCGCGCCGGCTTGGAACTGGACTGTTCTCTGCCCGCCATCCACTACGTTCTGGCGAAGATGGGGCTGACATATAAAAAAAGACACTCCATGCCAGCGAGCAAGACCGTCCGGACATTGCGCGGGCGCGCCGCGCCTGGCGGCGTCGGCAAGGCGGTTTGGACCCGGCCAAACTGATTTTCCTGGACGAATCGGGTGCCAAAACCAATCTGACCCGCCTGCGCGGGCGCGCCCTGCGGGGTCAGCGTGTCCACGCCCAATGTCCGCAGGGCCATTGGCAAACCACGACCATGATCGGCGCCATCCGCCTGGACGGTGCCACCGCCTGCATGACCATCGAGGGGGCCACCGATACGGAGGTTTTCCGGGTCTATGTCGGCCATGTCTTGTGCCCGACGCTGCGCGCCGGAGATGTGGTCATCATGGATAACCTCTCCCCGCATAAAAGTGAGCCGACCCTTTCGCTGATCGCGCAGGCTGGAGCCCAAATCCTCTTCCTTCCAGCCTATTCCCCAGACCTCAATCCCATCGAGCAAATGTGGAGCAAAGTCAAATCCCACCTGCGTACAGCCGAGGCCCGCACGCAGCCCGCTCTGCTCCAGGCGATTGCTTCAGCTTTGCAGAGTATCACGCCCCGGGATGCCATGAACTGGTTTGCCTCTTGTGGCTACAGTTTTATTTAAAACGCTCTAAATGCTAAAGTCCTGAGCCAGCGAAACCCGGGACGCCGGTGCCACCAACGAAAATGACCGTTGGATCTCCGGTCTCTTTTTCATGATCGAAGCGGCGATTCATTCGGATTAAGATTAAGATTCGGAGGCAGGGCAATCGGCGGGACGTAGATGCCTTTGTATTCCCGCCGCCACCACCGGCCCGTGGCGCGGCGCGCGGACATGTCTGTGAAATGATATTCGTAAAGCAGCGCACGAATATATTTGGGCGGCGCTTTGGGGAACGGGTTGCGCCCCAAAAGGGCCAGGACTTCGGGCGAATTTTGCAGCAGCCTCGCTTCAAAATTCAAAAACCACGGGTTCTCCCGCGGCCCGCCCAAAGCCGCGAACCACATCTGCCAGTCCAACCTCGGTTGGAAAGGGGCGATAAAGCGCGGTTTCTTCTTTAAATCGCCCGGTTTGTATTTGAATTCGTAGGCCCGCCAATCCCGGCCGTCGTTGCTGCCTTCGACGATGATTTCCGGGCGCGTTTGCGTCATGACCGCGAATAATCCATAGCCGTTGAAACTGCGCAACGGCTCCAGCCAGTCGTAGAGCGCGAGGGCGGGCGCGGGCCAGCGTTGCGCGACGCGAAGGGTCCCCAGAAGGCTCATGAATGTCACCAGCACAATGACGAGCGCGCCGGGCAACAAAATGAAGCGGGGCCAGCGCGCGCAACGGGTCAAGGACGGAAGCGTCTCCGGGATGGCAGAGGGGCTGGGCCGCGGCTTCAGCATGTCATCATCCAACAACGGCACGCAAAGCAGAATGGCGAGCCAGTTGAAAAATGTGTAATTGCCGGTGAGCATGATCAACACTTGCAACAGCACGAAAAATCCCGCCGCGGTCAGGCGCGCCCGGCGTCCGGCGAAAATCAAGGCAGGGACCGCCAGTTCAATGAACAGAAGCAGGAAGGCGCAGGCGGCTTGGACGCCCGCCGGCAATTGGTGGGCGTACCAACCGATCCAGGTGGGCAGAGGCTGCGTTTCATAATGGACCCGCAACGCCGTTAGATTCCACCAGGAGATATCGCCGCTCATCAGCTTGACGCAGCCGGATTCGAGCATGAGCCGAAAGAGCAGCCAGCGCAAAAGCCACAGCGCCATGGACGAAGGAGCGGACTGCCGCGAGGGCCGTTCCACCCATTGCAACGGCGCAAAAAAAATGGCCAGAAAACCGGTTTCCAGCAACAGGATGTCCCACTGGAAATTCAGGAACGGACTGCAAACCGATGCCAGCGAAAGATAGAGGCACCAGAGGAGAAAGAGCGCCGGCGCCGGCGCAATGCCAAAGAGCAAAAGCAGCGACAGGCCCACACCCGCGCCGCATTGCCAATTCAACGCGCCATCGCTCGCGCTCCACCAGGCCAGCGTGGGCACAATATGAAACCGTTCCAGCCCGATATGATTATTGGCCGCCTCAATTTTGAGCGTGTCCATGAACGATTGCGCCGGGGCGATGCCATGGCTGCCCGCCAGTCCCTGGATTTGCCCCAGAAGCGACGCAAACGCGATGAGGTAGATCAAGGCCAATCCGCGCAGAAAGATAAAACGAACCCGGACATAACTGAGGGGCATGAGACCGGGGCCGGAATAAATCCGATCCAATTTGGAAAGGAATGAACGGTGCAGGGCCACCTCCTCGTAGGCCAGTTCCGCCAGGTCGGCGAAGCCGGGAGATTTTCGGTATAAACGAAGGAGCCACCGTTCTTTTCCCGCCTCCGCCAGGGAGCGGAAGACCGCCTTGGCCCCGCTGCAGACCGATCCATCGGGCAGGATCAAACGGATCGCGCGCTCAAAATCCTCGCGCGGAATCTCGGGAAATCTCCCGGCCATGCTTTCATCCTGAAAGGGAAGATAGGTGATGGCGCCGCCGGTGGCGTTTTGCCAGCGGGCGATCCAGCGGCGGCAAAAGTGGCAGTCGCCATCATAGACCAAGAGCGGTTTGGAGGGCGGCGATGAGACTCGAAGGTCCTGCGACACAAGTGAATCAAGGCTGCATGTGCGCGATGATATTGTCCCCGAATTCCGAGCATTTAATCTCCGTGGCGCCGGTCATCTGCCGGGCGAAATCGTAGGTGACGCGCTTGGAGGCAATGGCCCCGTTGAGTCCCTTCAGAATCAGATCGGCCGCGTCCGTCCAACCCAAATGGCGAAACATCATCTCGCCGCTGAGCACAACGCTGCCCGGGTTGACGCGGTCCTGGTTGGCGTACTTGGGGGCCGTGCCGTGCGTGGCCTCGAAGATGGCGTGGCCGGTGATGTAATTGATGTTGCCGCCGGGCGCGATGCCGATGCCGCCCACTTGCGCGGCCAGCGCGTCGCTGAGGTAATCGCCGTTCAAATTCAGCGTCGCAATGACGTCAAAGTCCTCGGGCCGCGTCAGGACTTGCTGGAGGGTGATGTCGGCGATGGAATCTTTGATGACCAGGCCGGCGCCCGGCTTGCCCTCGGGGATTTTGCACCACGGTCCGCCGTCAATCTCGACCGCGCCGAAGAATTTCCTGGCCACCTGATAACCCCAGTCGCGAAACGCGCCCTCGGTAAACTTCATGATGTTGCCCTTATGCACCAGGGTCACGCTCTTGCGCTTGAACTTGACGGCGTAACCGATGGCACTGTGAATCAAGCGCACCGAACCGCTGTAACTGACCGGTTTGACGCCTATGCCCACGCGCACGTCCGTGGGAAAATTCTTTGCGCCCACCGCCGTCCAAAATTCCGCCGCCCGCTCCACCGTGCCGAAACGAATTTTGTCGAACGACTTGGGAAAATTCGCGGCCAGAAAGTCCAAAATCTTTTGGCTTTCCGGCGTTCCGCCGGCAAATTCGATGCCGGCGTAAATGTCCTCGGTGTTTTCGCGGAAGATGACCATGGCGACTTTTTCAGGATGTTTGACAGGCGATGGGACGCCCTGGAAATACTGCACGGGCCGCAGGCAGACGTAGAGGTCCAGCATCTGGCGCAAGGCGACGTTGAGCGAGCGAATGCCGCCGCCCACCGGCGTGGTCAGGGGGCCTTTGATGCCGACCAGATACTCCTTGAAAGCCTGGACCGTGTCGTCGGGCAGCCAGTTGTTGAATTTTTTGAAGGCCGTCTCGCCGGCAAAGACCTCGAACCACGAGACCTTGCGTTTGCCGCCGGAGGCTTTTTGCACCGCCGCGTCGAACACGCGCACGCCGGCCGCCCAAATATCGGGGCCGGTGCCGTCGCCGCGAATGAAGGGGATGACGGGATTGTCAGGGACGTTGAGTCTGCCCTGGGCGGTGGTGATCTTGCCGCCGGCGGGAGGTGTTATGTCTTTGTAAGCCATATCCATTAAAAAATTGCGCGTCCAGAGATAAAGTCTGCGGCCGGGAATGCAAGCAGAACCTTGCAGCCCCGAACCCCGAACTACTTTCGGGGGAACAGTTTTCGGGGCCGGTGTTTTAAATTTCTCAAGAGCAGTCTGCCCCGCAAAAACCGTGAAATTTTCAGCATTTTGTCAAGTCATAACACATTGTCAATAAGGTACTTACACAATGGGCAATTTCCAAACCGGCGGCTCACTGGCTTCAATGAAACAAAGGGCCAGCCTTTAGCCGTACCCGTTCAATAAGGCAGGCGGATTTCAACGCAAAGACGCCAGGGCGCAACGACGCAAAGACGATTCTCGATCCTCCGCCGCTTCCGCCAGAACCAGCTCCGCCCGAAATCGGATTCCATATATGAGAAGATGCACCGCCTTACCGGGTCGGCAGGAAGACGGCTAAACGCGCCTGAAGTTGGACCAGCGTTTCAACCCTGAGCGGAGCCAAGAGAAAAGACGAGAGTTTAAAAAGTGAAACACTTGCGGACACTTGCGCATGCACGACATTCGCCTGGCATGGCGCGACACCCATTCAGCTTGGAAGGTCTTTTCCTGTGGTCGTCACGGTCAACTTGCCGTGTTTTACGCCTTTGGCAGCGATGAGTTCATCGGCAATTTTCCTGATTGAGCCGGCCTTGCCACGCACAAGGATCACCTCCAAACAATTGTGGTGGTCAAGGTGGACGTGGACAGTGGAAATGATCATGTCGTTGTGATCATGTTGAATATCCGTCAATACGGACTGAAGGTTTTGTTTGTGATGATCATAGACCAGTGTAATGGTTCCGGCGATTTCCTCGCTGCCGAACTTCTGCCGATGTTCGACGAGATGGTCGCGAATCATGTCGGCAATGGCCAGCGAGCGGTTGTCGTAACCTTTTTCGCCCGACATCTGATCCAGTTGTCGCAGGAGCGATGGCGGCAGGGAAACGCTAAAACGGCTCACGGTATCTTTTTTCATGCAACGGGCAAACCATAACACAGCCATTTGCTGCGTCAACCCGCCCGCGCCGTTGGAAAAATCAATGGTGTTCCGGTTTCCCCTCCGTGTCGGATGATGGCAGTTGTTCTATGGCGAAAAGTTTGTTTTCGGGTAGCTGGCTGCACTCGATGGAAAGCGCCGCTAGTTGGTCGTCGGGCTGGTGGCGGATTTTTTCCAGATATTTCTGATCCGGCTTGAGCAGCAAAACGGGGCCAGCGCCACCCTTGCGCCGGACGCTCACGTGAATGTCGGCCATGGTCATGACCTCGCCGAGCCGGATGTCCAGCCGACCAATGCTGTTGCCCGTGCCGACGACAAGTCCGTCGGCGAGGCAAGAGTAAGGCGTTTTCAGCGGGACATAGCAGATGAGCTCCAGTTCATGCTGTCCCCAAGTGCCACCCAATTCGCGCAACGCCGCCTTGCCCATGCGCCAGCCGAGCACGTTCCATGGACCAACATGTCCGTGTTGCTGCTTGATTTCGTTCCACCAGTTGGTGGGTTCCTGCGCTTGGTTCCAAACGTTTGAACCCAGCGTGGATTGTGTTGCCGCAGGCGTTTCGTTGTCATGCGCAAAGAGTCCGGCAACGGTCAGTGTGAGAATGACGGGCGACAGCCCGAGGATGAGAAATTTCTTCTTCATGGATTTTTAATTAGTGGGTGCTGAATTGAGTTCCGTCATGGTTGGCGTAACGGGCTATGACGCCGGTGTCGCCAGCTTGGGTGTACCAGCTTTCGCGGTTTAATGGGGCATAAGTGTCTTGCGCTTTCGGGCTGTCCGGCTGCGGCCCCAAACTCCAAACCACCCAGCGAATGGGGCTGAGTTTCGAATTGGTGAAATACTGGCCTCCGCCTGACATAGTCACCAGATTGGTTGGCTCCCACAGCTCATAATTGGCCGTTGGGCTGCCGTTCAGCAATTGCGGGCCAGGGGCGGCATATTTGTAGGTGTGACCGGGATTGAACACGTCCTGCAGATCGGCATCCAATCCAGCGGGGCCGTGCGGCAAATAACGCTGGTTGGCTAATTCGACCGGCAGTTCGCACCAATCCAATCTCAAATCCGTGTTGCAGTTGACGCGAACGGGCGGGATATGGCCGGCATTGTCGGTGGCATACATGTCCAGCGCCAGGCCGATGCCATAAAGCTCAGCCCGGACTCTGGCGACTTTGGCCGTTTCTTTGCCACGGGACAGGGCCGGGAGCAGCAAACTGGCGAGCACCCCAACGATGGCGATTACCACGAGAGTTTCCACGAGAGTGAATCCGGAACGTTCCTTCCCGGCCGGGACCGGCCCCCGCATCACTCTGGGCTTCAAGACTAAGATCATGGCGCCCCCTTTGTCATTGCACACATTGCAGTTGATAAAACTGCTGCGCCCCCGCCGATGACAACGATACAGTGTTTTGGTTATTCACCACCACGGGCGAATTTGTGACAGGCGTCCAATCGGGCGAGGAGAGCGAACTGCTGCAGAGCAGTTGATAATTGGACAGCGAAGCGGGCCATGAAATGGTGACGGTGGCTGAACCGTTCTGTTGAGTAATGTTTAAAATGGGCAGATCGGAAGGGGAAACTTCCTGGACGAACAGTTCGTAACCGAATGTGCCGTCGGTGGCGGAGCTGGATTCTTGAAGGAAAACACCGGTGGCATCAAACTTATTTGTCGGCGGTGGACCGATATCGTAGAGAGGATGAATCAGAGGAAATTGCCGGCCTGTTCCATCCGTCGCCGTGCAGTAGCGCGAGTCCCAATCAGAGACAATAGTCCAACCATCCGTGGTGACCAGCGTCAGCGCATTGATGCGCACATGCATCCCCTGATAATACTCGCCGCCGCTTTGCCGGGTGGGATCGAAAATGTCGTAATGACCAGTGGCGCTCAGATTGGTGCTGATGACCGAGAAAAGTGAAATGACCTGCGGCGGCGGTGCACCATAGTTGGATGTAACCAATGAAATGGAAAAGTCATAGGTGGGATCCGTGCTGTGCTCCTGGTTGATGTTTTGCATTCCGCCATAAAAGAGCGAGCCGTTGGCCGTCACAGTGACCAGATCGCCCTTCTGAAAAGTGTAGCCGGTGGACGGATCATGACTGACAAGAGCCACCTGGTTTGTCCATTGGTCATCCGTATAGCTGTCGCTCCCATCATGAGGCTCCCAGGGCAGATTGCCGTAATCCTGCCCCATCCAAAGCTCCACCCCGCCGCGATCGCCCGGCGTGACAGTTTGGACAAAAATCTGCCACCCGGCGCCTAAGTCGTAGGCATTGGCCCCGTCGTCCCACGGCAGAAAATCAGGGGTGGAATCCAGCATTTCGCCGGGGTCGTTCAAAATAACCCCGGTCAGGACGATTGGATAAGGCCCAGTCCATGTGCTGAAGCCGTTGATGTCCACAGCTTCAAGGTTCGTGACTGTCTCGGCGCTGGCCGTTCTTGTCATCAGAATCAAGCCAATGAGGCTTGCGGTGAAAAATGAGAATAACGGGTGCAAGATGCGGCAGGAAACCGCCGCTTGACCCCCAGTACGTGTTAATGTTACGTTCATGGGAATGAGTAATACTCGGTACTCAAATGTTACGCAAGAGAAAAATCGTGTGCAGGAAAACGGGAGCCTGGCGGCTGATCCTCGCGTCGCATTTTTCAATCATCAGGCCGGCCATTGGGATGATGACGCGCACGAGGTGGCGCAAACCGTCGCCAGCCTGGAAGCCCTGCGGGATCGCCTCGGACTTTCTGCGGGCCAGGATGTGCTCGAAATGGGTTGCGGGACCGGTCGCATCACCGGCTGGCTGGCGAAAACAGTCTCTCCCGGCCGCGTGGTGGCCGCCGACTTTTCGCCGGGAATGCTGGAACAGGCGAAAAAGCGGGAATTGCCAGTCGAATTCAGGCTCATGGACATTTGTGGCGAAGTCTTCCCGCTGGAACGATTTGACACGGTTTTTTGCTTTCACTCCTTTCCGCATTTTCGCGACCAGCCGCGCGCTTTGCAGAACATGAGCGGATTGCTCAAACCCGGCGGAAGACTCATCGTTCTGCACTTGGCCAGTAGCGTCGAACTAAACGATTTTCATGGCCACCTTTCGCATCCGATCTGCCACGATTACGTTCCCCCAAAAAGCATCTGCGCGGAGATGCTGGCCGCGGCTGGCCTGCGAATGGAGTCATTTACGGATGAACCCGGCCTTTTCCTGTTGGTTGCCAGCGCATAAGAGTCAGGATCTGGAAGTCGGCTTTTTGGGACATGAAGGTGTGAATGCCGCACTCTACCTTTTTGAAGCCGGTCCAGCGGCCGGCACGTTCGCCTTCGCCATCGCCGGTTTTGCGGGTGCAGGTCATGCAACCTATCGAACGGTAGCCCTGATCGTGCAATGGATTGTAGGGGATTTTGTGCTGGCGGATGTAGTCCCAGATGGCTTCACGCGACCACTGGGCCATCGGATTCAGTTTGACGATTTCGGCGCCGGAGTTTTGGTCGAGGGTGTAAAGCTCGATGATGCCAATGTTGGCGCGAGTTTCCGATTGGTGGCGGCGCAGGCCGGTGATCCAGCAGTCCAGCTCATGCAACTTGGATTGGAGCGGCAGGACTTTGCGCATGGTGCAGCAGAGGTCCGGGTCGCGTTCCCACAGCGCCGGCCCCTGGGCTTCGGCTTGTTGTTCCACAGTCAAGTCGGGGTGGAGCGATTCTATCTTCCAGCCATAGAAATCCTCCAACCGCTTTTGCAATTCGACTGTTTCAGGAAAGAGCAAACCGGTGTCGAGCGTGAAGACCGGGAAAGAAAGGCCAGCCTGTTTGGCCAGATGCATCATGACGAGTCCCGCCCCCTGAAAACTGGTTCCAATGCTGGCGCGCGTCCCAAAACGCCGCGCGGCCCAGGCCAGGATTGCTTCGGAGCTTTGCCCCGCAAATTGGCCGTTCAA
Source organism: uncultured Verrucomicrobiae bacterium (assembly GCA_963825315.1). GTDB lineage: Bacteria > Verrucomicrobiota > Verrucomicrobiia > Limisphaerales > Palsa-1400 > DASRLE01. The sequence continues at coordinate 1,646,206 of CAWGST010000001.1, forward strand.
CCCGGACACTTCACGGACTGTTATGACGGAGCTTGCCATGGAAGGCCTTAGCTTTGCGCGGGAACTGATTTGGGCGCGGTCGCGGTCGCGGCGGCCGCGGGCAGGAGCACGCGCTGGCAAAAATCGCCAAACCGTTCCGCGCCGAGACGCTCCCGGGCGAACTGCGTGAACAAGGGACGCAATTCCGCCGCCAGATCCTCATTCTTGACGCTTTCCTTGTAAAGCCGGCCAAGACGGGTGCTGGATTCATTGCCGCCCAGGTAAAGCTGGTATTTGCCCGGGGCGCGGCCCACCAACGCCAGTTCCGCGGTGTAGGGGCGGGCGCAGCCGTTGGGGCAGCCGGTCATGCGGATGATGATTTCCTCACCGGCCAGTCCGATTTCCGCCAGCAATTGTTCAATGCGAGTGATGACATCGGGCATCACGCGCTCGGATTCAGCCAGGGCCAGGCCGCAGGTGGGGAGGGCCGGGCAGGCCATGGAGGCAAGCCGCACGATGCCGGCCTGGTTGTCCACGGCCACGCCGTGATCGGCCAGCAGGCGGGTGATGGCGTCCTTGTCATTAGTATTGACGTTAATGAGGAGGATGTTTTGCGAAGGCGTCAGACGGAGTCCGGGCCGGAATTGTTCGACGACCCGCCGCAATCCGGTTTTCAGTCGGTATTGGCCCGCATCCTTGATCCGGCCATTCTCGACGAAGAGGCACAGGAACCAATTCCCGTCGAATTGCTGATGCCAGCCGTAAAGGTCGCCTTGCCGGGTAAACGCGAAGGGCCGGGCCGTTTCCAGTTTGAAGCCGAGGCGCTTTTCCAATTCCGCGCGAAACCATGCCGCGCCGCGCTCTTGAATGACGTACTTGAGACGCGCGTGCTTGCGATTGGCGCGGTCTCCGAAATCGCGGTGGATCGTCACCGCTCCCTTGGTTGTTTCAATCACATGCTCCGGCTTGATAAAACCGATCAGATCGGCCAGGCGCGGAAAGGTCCGGGCGTTGCCGTGGCTCATCCCCAGCCCGCCGCCGGCGATGAGGTTGTAGCCGGCCAGCCTGCCGTTTTCGACAATGGCGATAAATCCGCAGTCATTGGTAAAAACATCAATGTCATTGAGCGGGGGAATGGCGAAGGCGACTTTGAATTTTCGCGGCAAATAAGTCTTGCCGTAAAGCGGATCGGCGAAATGGGCGTCCTCGTCCGTCAACTTTAATTCCACGCCTTCGACCCAAATTTGATGATAAGCGCGGGTTTTGGGGAGCAGGGCGTCGGAAACGATTGCGGCCTGGCGTTGAATCTCATCCACCAACGGGCTTGTGGCCGGCGTCGGGGCGGCCATGACATTGCGGGTGACGTCGCCGCAAGCGGCCAGAGTAGTCGCCGCGGCGTCGTTGAGGCCCTTCATGAATTTGCCCAGGTTGCCCTTGGTCACGCCATGAAACTGGAAGCCCTGGCGCGTGGTGATGCGCAGGGTATTATTGCCGTATTGGCTGGAAAGCTGGTCGAACGCCAGGTAAACGGACGGATTGACAACGCCACCCGGCAAGCGTCCGCGCACCATGTAGATATATTGTTTGCCGGTTTTGCGTTTATCGCGGTCATCCTGCTGATAAATGCCGTGGAACTTCAGAAACTCGTAGTCGTCATCTGAAAACCGGTCTTTCGAGGCATCGGCCAGCGTTTGGCTGATGGTGCCCGACAAGATCGGGTTGTTTGCTTTGAGCACTTCGTTGCGCGACAGTTGCGGTGTTGACTCTGCGTTAATCATAAGTGACCTGCTAAGGATGCTAACCTTTGGATATTTAAGCGCGGATTTTGCGAAATGTCAACAGGTTTTTGGGGCTTTGATCCTGAGCAGATTGGTTTGATAAACATTAAGTGCGGCTGGCGGAGGAAGGTTTCCTCCCGGTAAAACGTTGTGTCCGTAGGAAACAAAAACAACGAACCGAAAGGAAACCGTATGACGCAGAAATTAATGGCTGGAATTGACCTGCATAGCAACAACTTGTTTTGCGGGATAGTGGACCAAAGGGGCAAGCGCTTGTTTGAGAAGAAACTGCCTTGCGACCTGGCGCTGGTGCTGGAAGCGCTCAAGCCGTGGCGCAAACAACTGAAATGTATCGCGGTGGAATCGACCTATAACTGGTATTGGTTGGTGGACGGGCTGCAAGATGCCGGCTATGAGGTGCGGCTGGCCAATCCGGCCAAGATACAGCAATACAACGGACTCAAGCACGCCGATGACCGCTCGGACGCTTTTTTCCTGGCGGAATTGCTGCGCCTGGAGATTTTGCCAACCGGTCATATTTGTGAGCGCAAATGGCGCGCGGTGCGCGATTTGTTGCGGCGGCGGATGAGACTGGTGAGCCAGCGGACCAGCCTGTTGTTGAGCGTGAAAAGTTTGCATACGCGCGTCACCGGCCAGGACCTGGCGACGGGCCGGCTCAAGGCGCTGGCGCCGGAGGAGGCGGGCGGGTTGTTCGACGATCCATCCGATCGATTGATTGCCGGGGTGCAGGTGCAGTTGTTGCAGCACTTCCAGACGAGTATTGACAAAGTGGAGAAGGCAGCGCTGAAAAACGTCTCGGACTTGCCGTCTTACCAGGGACTGCAAAGCCTGCCTGGGGTGGGCAGGATTTTAGGGCTGACCATTCTGTTGGAAACGGCGGAGCCGCAGCGTTTTGCCAGCGCGGGAAACTACGCCAGCTACTGCCGGTGTGTGGATTCACGGCGCATTTCCAATGGGAAGAAGAAGGGGGAAAACAATCAGAAGTGCGGCAATAAATTTTTGTCCTGGGCTTTTGTGGAAGCGGCCAATTTCGCCCGGCGGCATGATGGCCCGTGTCGCTCCTTCTTTGATCGCAAGCAGGCGCAAACCAACCGGATGGTGGCAACCAAGGCGCTGGCCTGCAAGCTGGCCAAGGCGGCCTGGCACATCCTGATCCAGGGAAAGCCTTACGATGCGGCGCGGATGTTTCCGGGCCAGACGGGCGGGATTTTGGTGGTGGAAAAGAAAACCCGTGATTCGGAGGTCGCGGGCGCGCCTCTGGGCCGGGCCGGGGCGAGTCCGTTACGCGTGGCGACCGGCGGCGACGCGAACGGTGGTTCGGAAGGCCGTCGCCGCCGCTCGCCCGGCCCGGCCCAGAGCACGGCGCGGTCAGGCTGAACGAATTTAGGGAGAGCGGTCGCCAGCTTGCGAAAGGGGTTGGCGAAAAGCCCTGTGGTTTGATTGGCGGCGGCCGCTTTCCCGCTGAGCTAAAAGGTTGCCAGGATAATTTAAAGGCGATTCGACCGTGCCGTGAATCAGCTTGAGGTTGGACTGGGTCTCCTTTGAGGCCCGGAACCCACAGTTCTACGGAATTGAATGAACACGGCCCGGCACTGAACGTTTTCTGGACTCGGCAACGAGTTGGGCGCGCGGGCGGATGGTGGGAGATGGCCGTTAAAATAATGACGGCCACAGAGCGCGCTAGATCCGGATGGGTGACTGACGGATTGCTTTTAAGCGGTCTGAATCAGGAGAAAGAAATGAAAGGCTCGAATGCGGCTTTTAAAAAAATGGCGGCAGATTGGAGAAACTCGATGAAAAATTGAGGACAGAAGCGTTTTGCCTGTTGACAAACCGCACTAATGGGTGACCCACTTTGACTGACTTTGACTGGTTTGACCGGAATTAAGTTGCAAGTCATTCATTTTAAAGTATTTGCATACGATTTGTCCGACAGCTTGACCAGCAGCATTGGGATGACTTGGTTTGACCGGCTTGACTGACACGGACTTTCACGGAGGGACAAGGACTTGCGATTGGTTGGACCCACTATCCGGGGCGACTGAACCAAGCCTGGCTCGATTTGACTGCCGCCGAAATCTGATCTGGCTTCGAGCGTGTTTTTCATCACTTCACCATTTGGCCTTTCTTTTCACATTTTGCGTAATCAAACTACCGACATGTCAGACGGATGTCAAATTAAAAGGTTACATTAATTAATATTGGCGAAATGTGGCCCTGGCCGGCCAGCCGCGCCCGCCAAAATGTTGACGCGCCCGGTTTGAGTCTCCACTCCACAACATTGCACAATTTGCAGCCACAAATGCCAAGAAATGGAGAGCATATCCGGTTTACAGGCGCCGGGCAATGTGCTTAAATTACAGACGCCCGGCATATGAAAACTGGAATTGGAAGAATTCTATTTCTCATCGCCGCCTCGGCATTTCTGACGGCACCGAAGGCGTGGGCGGGTGTAACTTGCACCTGGCTCTACGCTCTTGATTACTTTTCCGACGCCACCCTGGTGCAGGACAGCAAGGGGACACTCTACGGGACAACGGTTGGAATGGGCGTCGAAACTAATTATGTCGGGCCTCTTGATTTGTTCGGGACTGTTTTTGCGGCCTCAACGAACGCGCCTTCGGAATCATATCTTGATCCTCGCTTGACGAATATCTGGACGTTTCCGAACAGGCCTCAATATGTTCTGCCCAGCCTCGGCGGGCTGCCGTACGCCGGCGTGATCCTCGGGCCAGGCGGAAGCGTTATCGGTACAACCGCTTTCTATGCAAACTCAAATACGCTATTCCCCACCGGAATGGGTTGCGTCTATGGCTTCTTCACCAACTCTCCCACCCTGCGGTATTATCACTTTGGCGGCGTGTTGAACTCGCATGGTCAACCGCTGGATGGGGCCAGTCCACGCTCGACGCTGGCCGTGGCATCGAACCATTACCTTTACGGGACAACGTATGAGGGCGGCTCCAATGGTTACTCCGGCAAAGGTCTCGGTTACGGGACGGTTTTCAAGTTATCCACCAACGGCTTCTCCTTGACATCACTGCATTCATTTACCGGGACTGACGGCGCCAACCCAACCGGATTGACCTTCGGTTCCGATGGCAATTTGTATGGCGTGGCCAGTTTCGGCGGCAGCAACACCACGGTGGTGGATACCAACGGCAAGACCGGTTTTGGCACAGTTTATGAAATCACCACCAACGGCGTCCTTACTGTGCTCTATTCGTTCGGCACCATGACCAACGCAGCGGGTAACGCCCTGGACGGCAGCCAGCCCAATCCGTTGCTGCAAGGAACAGACGGCAATTTCTACGGGACGACCGCCTATGGCGGCTCCAACACAACCGTTGTGGACAGCAGCAATGACGTTGGCTACGGGACCTTTTTTCAAATCTCCACCAACGGCGTCTTCACTCCGCTTTATTCCTTCGGCTCTGTGACCAATTCCGCTGGAGTGCCGCTGGACGGGGCCAATCCCAGCGGGCCTTTGGTGGAGGGATTGGACGACAATTTTTACGGGGTCACACAATTTGGCGGGCCAACGAATACAGGGACAGTTTTTCGGATGACGCCTCAAGGGACATTGACAACGTTATATACATTTGGAACCAACTCGCCAATCCGGGGCCTCCCTCCATCCTTTGAGACGGGCGTTAATCCGCGCGGAGGTTTGATGATTGCGGCGGATGGCAATTTTTACGGCACAACCTACACGGGTGGGCCGGCAGCCGGTGATACGGGCGCGATTTTTCGCCTCGGACCGCCCGCGCCGCATTTATCCAATGCGCCCGTCAACGTCACGATTCCGGCTGGGGCCACCAACATCTACTCGGCCCAGGTCTATAGTATTTACGAGACCTCCTGCCAATGGCAATTCGACGCGACCAACCTTGCCGATGGCGGCAATATTTCCGGCTCGGGCACCTCGGACCTGACCATCAGCGGCGCCACGCTGGCTGACTCCGGGACCTACACGCTGGCCGCGAGCAATTTGGCGGGTTCGGCCAGCGTCTCCGCGAAACTAACTGTCGTCCCGGCTATTATCTTGAAACAGCCCGCCGGCGCGACCATCATAGCGGGCGCGTCCAATACTTTCAGCGTCAGTGTCAACAGCATTTTTCCGCCGGGCTTCCAATGGCAGTTTGACGGGACCAACCTTTCTGACGGCGGGGAAATTTCCGGCTCGACCAGCAGCAACCTGACCATCTCCGGCGCAACCATGGCGGACACTGGCACGTATTCTGTCATCATCAGCAATTACGTCGGCACGGTGCCAAGCGCGGGCGCGGTGCTGGTGGTCCAGCCGTTCTTTGTCCCGGCGGCGCCCGCCAGCCTGGCTCTGCTGGCAGGAGCCAGCGGGACATTCACCGAGGACATTGAGAGCGATCTCCCCATGAGCTATCAATGGCAATTGGATGGAACCAATCTGAGCGACGGGCTGGACTTCTCCGGCGCCGAGACGAGCAACCTGACGGTCACCGCCACGATGGCTGACGCCGGAACCTACGCGGTGTTGGCGACTAACGCGGATGGAGGCGTCACCAACTTTGCCATTCTGACGGTGGCACCCTTCACTGTCATGACGCCGCCCACCAGCGCCCTGGCCATTGCGGGAGGCCCGGCCTCATTTGCCCTTGCTGTGCAGAGCGTTTATCCAATGAGTTACCAGTGGGGATTCGACGGCACAAACTTGTCCGATAACGGCCACATTGCCGGATCATCCACCGCCACTTTGACCATCAGCAATGTCCTGCCCTCTGATGCCGGAACCTATACTATTGCCGCCACCAATGCCGCTGGCTCGACCAACTTCAACGTTGTTTTGACAGTCGTCGCGCCATTGTCCCCCGGAACCACCTTGAGCAACCTTTATTCTTTCACCGGCGGAGATGATGGGGCGAATCCCGAAGCGGCTCTGCTGCAAGCCGGTAACGGTAATTTTTACGGCACTGCTTACAACGGCGGCGCCTATGGACAGGGGGCCATCTTTCAATTATCCGCCACCAGCTCCTTCGCTCCGGTTTACTCTTTTGGAACCGACATAACTGGCTGGGATGGCGTGGGGCCCACGTCCGCATTGGTGGAAGGGAACGACGGGAACTTTTACGGGACAACCGAATTCGGGGGATCGGCCTTCCCAACCGACTACGGCACCATTTATGAAGTAACGCTCGGAGGAAGCTTTGTACGACTTGGATGCCTTCAACAACGACTACGGTCCGCCACTCGCGGGGCTCGTCCTGGATACCAATGGTTATTTCTACGGCGCCACGGCGGATTACGGAATTTTCCAAATGGCCAGTGACGGCACCCTGATAACGTTTTATGTGCTTCCGTGGTTTCCCGGTTGCCTGAACACGCTGCTGATCGGGGCCGATGGTAATTTCTACGGAGTGGTCGGAAACAACGGAGCCTACGGCTATGGGTGGGTCTTTTGCCTGGTCACCAACGTCGGCTACGCCAACCTTTACTCATTTACCGGCGGCGCGGATGGCGCGGATCCTGGTGTGCCACTCATCCAAGGCAGCGATGGCGCTCTTTATGGCGCCACGCCCAGCGGCGGGGCCAATGGTTTTGGGAATGTTTTCAGACTCACCACCAACGGAACATTTTCGGTCTTGTACTCGTTCGGCGCTGTGACCAACTGGGACGGCAGCGCGCAGGACGGCGCACAGGCCAATGGATTGCTCCTGGGCAACGATGGCAACTTTTACGGCACCACCGCCTCGGGTGGCTACAACGGCGACGGAACAGTCTTTCGGCTGACGCCCGGCGGAGCATTGACCACGCTGATCTTCTTCAACGGCACGAACGGGGCCAACCCGGAAGCCGCATTGATACAAGGGACTGACGGCTATTATTACGGCACGACCGCCAATGGCGGCAGCAACAATGCTGGAACGGTTTTCAGAGTGTCAGTGTCACCCGGATTGACCGCCGCGAGCCAAACCAACGGCATGGTTTCATTCTGTTGCAGCGCGCTCGTTGGCCAGACGTATCAGGTTCAGTACACGTGCAGCCTGAGCCCGCCCATCTGGCTCAATTTGGGAAGCCCCATCCTTGCCACCGGCCCGGGGGTAAACTTCACCAACGCCCTCACCAATTCGCAATGCTTCTACCGCGTCGCGCAGATTTCCGGACAATGACCAAGCCCCATCGGGAATTCAAGGCGGCACGGGCTGGCCGTTGAAAGTCCAGTTGATGTCCGGACGGCCGGGGTCGCCGGGTCTGCTCCCGACGTTGGCGCAGATGTAGAAATACTTGAAATAGGCGGTGTGGCCATCCTCAAAGGTCAGATCGGCGCCGGCGTTGTGGCGCGAGCTTTCCATGGCGTAGCAACAATGGGAGGTGCCGAGTTCATTGGCCGGGCTGGTACCGTAGAACGGAAGTTCCGCCGCATGTGTGCGCGATTCCGAAAGGAAAACGAAGGCCGACGGGTGCAAAACCATGGTCGCCTTGAAAGGAATATCCGTTTCCATGCCGGTGTTGCCTTTGTAATTCATCCCGTAATTGAAAACAATCCGCTGCATCAGATTGAAATCGGGAGCCAGTGCGTCGGAAGTCGGGCAGGTGAAAAGGGTCTTGCCGTTGACGAAGTTGGCCGGGTTGGCGGCGTACTGCCAGAGCGGACTTTTTCCAACGTAGGGCGGAAGGACATTGTACCAAACCGTCATGCCCTCGCCGGCGTTCTCAAAGGCGGTCAGGTCGGCCCACATGGGATCGTCTTCATTATAGCCGCCCAGCGCGCCGGGAGTTCCATTGGTGATCTTTGCGTCTGGAAAGATCTGCCTGCTGTCATCCAGATACAGGGTCTGGGCCAGCCCCCATTGTTTGAGGCTGCTGGAGCAGTTGGCTCGACAGGCCTCTTGCCTGGCCCTGGCCAAAGCAGGCAGAAGCATGGCCGCCAGGATGGCGATGATGGCAATGACGACCAGCAATTCGATCAAGGTGAATCCCGCAACTTTTTGTTTCTTCATCGGCACAGGCTAAGCAGAATTGAGACTCAATCTCAACAAATAAAAACGACAGGGATTCTCTGACAAAGAGTTTTCTCGTTGAAACACCCTTTCTTTTGACGGTAGGATTGCACAGTGAGCCTTCCGCGCCCCATTCGACGTTTTCGGTTGCCGTTGCCGGCTCTGTTGGCGATTGGCCTTGCGGCAGCCTCCCTGGCGCCGGGGCAGGAGACGAACACGCCAGGCCAGCCGACAACGAATGTTGCCGGGTTTGAGCCCAAGCCCGCCGTGGCCGCCGGCGACGACACCAACCCCCGGCAGAAATACACCCCGCCGTCGTCCAATTCGATTGCGTTTCAGGAAACCAGGGCGCGGGCGGAAAAGGGAGAGGCAGCCGCACAAAGTGAACTGGGCCTGAGGTATGACCTTGGGCAGGGTGTGGCGCAAGACTACGCCGAGGCGGTGAAGTGGTTGCGCAAAGCGGCGGAGCAAGGGCACCCCGGCGCGCAACTCCTCCTTGGCTTGCACTGCCAAAACGGGGATGGCATCCGGCAAGACTACGCCGAGGCGGTGAAGTGGCTGCGCAAGGCGGCGGACCAGGGCGGCGCGGAGGCGCAATACAATCTGGGTGTGTGTTATTTCCGCGGGCACGGCGTCCTGCAAGATTACGCCGAGGCGGTGAAGTGGTATCGCAAAGCTGCCGGGCAAGGCGATCCAATGGCCCAATACAATCTGGGTGTGTGCTGTTTCCGGGGGCAGGGTGTCGCGCAAGACTACGCCGAAGCGGTGAAGTGGTACCGCAAGGCTGCCGAGCAGGACGGGCTGGCGGCAGAATACAATCTGGGTTTGTGTTACCACAATGGGCAGGGTGTGGCGCAAGACTACGCCGAAGCTGTGAAGTGGTTCCGCAAAGCGGCGGAACAGGGCGATGCGGCGGCACAATACGATCTTGGATTCATGTATGGCGAGGGCCAGGGCATGTCAAAGGATTATGTCGAAGCTTACAAGTGGTACAACCTCGCCGCCGCACAAAATGAAACCAACGCGATTCGGAACCGCGACATTGTTGCCAGTGCCATGACGCCTTTGCAGATTATAGAAGGGCAGCGGCTTTCCCGCGAATTCGTTGTGCGCAAGGAAGGCGGCCCTGCCAATCGAGCCGACAGCCAGGATTCGGTTGAGATTGGAACCTGGTTTCGCTTCACCGGCGCCGGCTTTTTCGTGACGGAGGACGGCTGCCTGCTGACCTGTTATCATGTGGTCGAGAACGCGGCCCGGATCGCCATAAGAACGAAGGCAGGCACATTCCCGGCAACGCTGGTGAAGGCGGACAAGGCCAACGACGTGGCATTGTTGAAAGTGGCCGGCACATTTTCCGCGTTGCCGGTCGCGCCGAGTCGAGGGGTGAAGCCGGGCGCATCGGTCTTTACCATCGGTTTCCCGACTGTCGAACTGCGGGGTTTCTCCCCCAAACTGGCCAAAGGCGAGATCAGCAGTTTGAACGGGATGCAGGATGACCCGCGCGAGTTTCAAATCAGTGTTGCGGTGCGGCCGGGCAATGCGGGCGGGCCGCTCGTGAACGGATACGGAAACGTGGTGGGCCTTGTGGAAGCGCCACTGGCGGACGTTGCCGCGCCCGAAATCACCGCCTCGTTGCCGCAGAACGCCCATTACGCCATGAAAAGCTCCGTCCTGAACGTGTTGCTGGAAAGTGTGCCGGAAGTGTCGGCCAAATTGAAAGAGCCGAACAGCACAGAGGAAAAGTTTGAGGATGCGGCCAAAGAGGCCGGGAACGCGATTGCCCTTGTTTTGGTATATTGAGTGGGCTTGTCCGCAGTGTGCGCCCTGGGATTTATTACTTTTGGCTGGCAACGAAGATCTTGCCGAAACAATTTTCATGGAATACCTTTTCGCTGCGTGGATTACAGCCACATCATCACGATAGAGTCTGGCAAGCGCAGCGGCAAGCCGTGCATCCGGGGGATGAGGATCACCGTTTACGATGTCCTTGATTATCTGGCTTCAGGCATGACCGAAGAGGAGATTCTGGCCGACTTCTCCGAACTGACGCGCGAGGACATCAAGGCATGCCTGGCATTCGCCGCCGACCGTGAACGCAAGCTCTTCCCTCCAGCCGCGTGAAACTCCTGCTGGATGAGAACCTTTCCGACAGAATCATTCCGCAGATTCTTGACCTTTATCCTGACTCTGCACATGTCAAATCACACCAACTCATCCACAGAGATGACGGGCTGATTTGGGCGTTCGCCCAGCGACACGGTTTCACCATCGTATCAAAGGACTCAGACTTTCATCAGCGCAGCTTGCTTTTCGGACATCCACCCAAACTGGTTTTTATGCGCGTTGGCAATTGCGCGACAACTCAAATCACCGATATGTTGCGCGCCAATTTTGTTCTGATGTCTGCGTTCGATTCCGATCCGAACGCCAGCATCCTGGTTCTTCCTTCCCAACGAAACGATTAAACGTCCGGAGCTTTCGGAAACAACGACGCTCACGGGCGGGCAAGAATCCTGGCCAGCGTTGCGCTGTCGGCGGCCAGGTCAGCAGCGGAGTAATTCAGAGGCACCCCGCGTTGCTTGAGAAAGGTTTCCGTTTGCCAATAATCCAAGCCCAGCATTGCGCCGACCTGCCGATGGGAAAGGCGTCCGGCCCGATAGCCCTCGATCGCCGCGTCCTCCATGACGTGACGGCCCACCGCGTCCGGGATTTCTCCCCACTGACGGGCGACTTGATCCGGCAATTCCACAGTCACTTGCATGATGGGGTTAATGTAACACGACGAAGGCACCTGTGGCAAGCCAATCCGGGGGAATGAGGATCACTGTTTACGACGTCATTTCGAGAGCAACTCATTGAAAACGTCGTCGCCAGGATTGTCCCAGGTCTTCAACAAAGATTCTTCGGAGAGCTTCAGCCATGCCTCGCGTTTGGTGTCGCCGGCCTCAATGGTCACGCGCACAGGAGCGTTTTCGGGCAGGGACAACGGTCGCGGCAGGACAATTCTGCCGTTTTCGTAAATGGCATCAACCGTTGTCGTCATGTAGAAAGCCTACCGGCTTATCCTGGCATTGGCAAGGGCCGATTCAGCGCCGCACAGAATCAGATAATGCTGGCGCTCAGCAAAACGCCGCCAATGGCTCCGGATTGAAACCAAGGCGTAATCGGCGGGTTCGCTGGAGCAAAGGTTAAGCTGCATATCTGTGTGCTCTTTGCTTGAGGACATAAAGCGGAAAACCTATGCAAACACCCCAAATGAAACTGTTCAAGATCGAAAATGTCACAAGAACAAATGTGGTCGTCATGCCGGTCAATAACCATGACATCGGCGAGCTCAAGACTCCGAGTAAAAGGCCGAAACTATTCTCCCAACGGGATGGAGGCGGCGACGGCACAAGACCAACAAGCTGCCATAAGCCAAGGTTTGGTAATGTGGCAACGAACAGACCGTAAGTAATCCACATAAGCAGAAGATTGCTGGCGGCAATGATAAGGAATATTTTAATGAACTTTTTCATACGCTCATGCAGCCTAACTTTTTATTATGCGACGGCTGGTTTGTATATTGAAACCAATCCCCTGACCGAATCGGAAAGTCGCAAGTTGATCATAATCAACAAAAACCTTGTCTTAATATACAACCGCCGGATCGTTTATTGAAACACAATTTCTCCTTTCAAGGTTGAAATGTGCCGCCTGCCGACCTTAGCTTCTGCCATGGTTTCGGAAAAATCGTGGAGCATTGATGCGGTTGCGCGCCTGTTCCTGGGCGTCATCGTGACGCTTTGCTGCGGCCTGTTCCTGAGCGGGCTTTTGGATACGATGAAGCTGGGACTTTCGCCGGAGCAGCTCCAGTTTGTGCAAATGATCGTTTTGGTCGTGTTCTTCCAGGGCGCCGCCCTGGTCTGGATTGCCGTGTTTCTTCGTCAGTCAAATATATCGTGGCGCGCGGCTTTCGGGCTGCGTCCGCCCTCGCGGACCAGGGCCGTCGCCGCCGGTCTGGCGGTTGGCGTCATGGTCCTGCCGTTCGCGTGGTTGTTGCAATGGATTTCGGAGGACGCGATGGAGTGGATGAAATTCAAGCCCGTCGCCCAGGCCGCGGTGAAGGAATTGCAGAATTCCGCCCTGCCCGTTCCGGAAAAGATTCTGTTTGGGGTGCTCACCATTCTGCTCGCGCCCATCGCGGAAGAGGCGCTGTTCCGGGGGATTCTGTATCCGACCATCAAACAGGCGGGCCATCCGCGGTGGGCGCTGTGGGGGACCTCGGTGGTTTTTGGGATTCTGCATTTCAACATGGCCACCCTGGCGCCATTGGTGTTTTTGGCGGTTGTGCTGGCGTTTCTCTATGAGTCCTCGGACAGTCTGCTCACGCCCATCGCGACCCACAGCATGTTTAACGCGGCCAACTTTTTCTATTTGGTTTGCACGGACCCGATCAATCGCTTGCTGCATCTCTCATGAACGAATTCGAACTCATCGCGCAATGGACCCGTTCCCTGCCGGACAATGCCTCGGTGATTGTGGGGGCGGGCGATGATTGCGCGGTGTTGGATTCGGGCCAGCCGGGCCGGTATCTCCTGCTCAAGACGGACGCGGTCGTGCAAGGCATTCATTTTTCCGCGACGGCGGAACCGGAGCAGATTGGCCACAAGGCGCTGGGGCGCTGCCTGAGCGACATTGCGGCCATGGCGGGACGGCCGATTGCGGCGTTGATCACGATGGCGCTGCCCAGCCATTTCGAGGCCGCCTTCCTGCGAGGCATTTACGCCGGCATGAGCCGCCTGGCGGAGCAACACGGGGTGGCCATTGTCGGCGGGGAAACCACCACCAACCCGGAACGGCTGCTGATCTCGGTCTGTCTGCTGGGCGATGTCGCCGCGGACAAATGCATATTGCGGTCCGGGGCGAAAGGGGGCGACGCGCTGTTTGTCACGGGCGAGTTGGGCGGATCGCTGGCGGGAAGACATCTGGAGTTCGAGCCGCGCCTGGCCGAGGCGCGCTGGCTGGCCGGTCATTTTGCGATTCACGCGATGATTGATCTGAGTGATGGATTGGCGGGCGACCTGCGTCATTTGTTGCGGCGCAGCAACGCGGGGGCGGAAATTCTGGCCCGGGCCATCCCCATCAGCCGCGCGGCGCGGTTGCAGGCCAGGGCCGGGTCTTCGGCCAAGACCCCGCTCCTGGCCGCGTTGAGCGACGGGGAGGATTTCGAATTGCTTTTCACAGTGGCGGGCAGGGACGCGGCGCCATTGCTGGAGGCCTGGAAAAAACAATTCCCGAAAACGCGCCTGAGCTGCATTGGCAAAATCACGTCCGCGCCCGGTTTGAAACTGCGGGACAAAACCGGGGTGCATTCCCTCGAGGCCCATGGCTACGTTCATTTCGCATAATCCCGCCGAAACGGAATCGCTGGGCGAGGAGTGGGGACGCCAGGCCCAAAACGGATGGCTCATCGGGCTCAGCGGCGGCCTGGGGGCGGGCAAGACGCAACTGGTCAGCGGCCTGGCGCGCGGGCTGGGGGCGGCGGAGCGCGCGCCCTCGCCCACCTTCGCGCTCGTCCATGAATATCGCGGCGGACGATTGCCGCTCTTTCATGTTGACCTTTACCGCCTCGCGACGCGCGAACAAATCATCGCCGCCGGGCTGGAATCTTATCTGGTCAGACCGCGCGGGGTGGCGGTGGTGGAATGGATCGAGCGCTGGCTTGGGGGCGAGGGCGTTCCACTGGCCGGGAAATACCGCCGCGTGCAAATCAAAACCCTCGGCGAGACGGAGCGGGAAATTCTTTATGAAGATTTTGGCGGTTGAGTTTTCATCCGAATGCCGGAGCGCCGCCTTGCTGCAAGGCGGAGAGCTGCTCGGCCACGCCGCCGAAACCGGCGGACGGCGCGTCATCGGTTTGGTGGAGCAGGCCCTGCAACAGGCCGGTTGCGAGCGGGAAGAAGTGGAAACAATCGCGGTGGGACTTGGCCCCGGCTCTTATGCCGGCATTCGCGGCGCGATTGCTTTTGCCCAGGGATGGCAATTGGGGCTGGGCGTCAATCTCGTCGGCGTCAGCAGCGTCGAATGTCTGGCGGCCAGGGCTGAAATGGAAAAAATCTTCGGGCCGGTCAATATCGTGGTGGACGCGCAGCGCAATGAGTTTTACCTGGCGCGCTTCGAAATTGGGGCCGGCGCGCGCCGACGGGTCGAGCCGCTGCGTTTGGCGGCGCTTTCCGAAATCGAAAAGAGGGACGCCGCGGGAGAGAAGATCGTTGGGCCGGACATCACTCCGTGGTTTCCGCGGGCCATCAACCTGTATCCTGACGCGGCGGTGTTGGGAGGCCTGGCCGGCGCGCGCGCCGATTTTGTTTCCGGGGACAAACTGGAACCGATCTACCTGCGCGAAACCGCCTTCAAAAAAGCGCCGCCATTGCGTATCCTCGGAAATGACGAATGACGAAGCACGAATGTCTAATGAATGACTGACAAGAAATGACTAATGACGAAATCCTAATGACCAATCAATGCCCAAATGACCCAATGACGAAATTTCGTCATTCGAGCTTCGTCCTTAATTGGTCATTTATAGCTTCGTCATTAGTCATTTCAGCTTCCCATGCCTGAGAATCCTCCATTGCGCATCGTGCAAATAACTCCCGGCGCGGGCAGGATGTTCTGCGGCGCGTGCCTGCGGGACAACGCCCTGGTCACGGCGTTGCGCCAACTGGGCCATGCGGCGTTGATGGCGCCGCTGTATCTGCCGTTGACCCTGGATGAGGAAGATCAAAGCGCCGGCAGGCCGATTTTTTTCAGCGGCATTAACGTTTATCTCGAACAACAGTCGGCCCTCTTTCGCCATGCGCCGGCCTGGCTGCATCAGGCGCTGGCTTCCCCCACGCTGCTGAAATGGGCGTCGGGCGCGGCGGCGAAAACGCGCCCCACGGATTTGGGCCGGATGACCCTGTCCATGCTGCGCGGCGAAGAAGGCAAGCAGGCGCGGGAGTTGGAGGAATTGATTGACTGGCTGCGCGCCGAAAAGCCGGACGTGGTGAGTTTGTCCAACGCCTTGCTGGTCGGGATGGCGCGGCGCATCAAAGCGGAGTTGCGCGCGCCGGTGCTTTGCTCCTTGCAAGGGGAAGATTGGTTTCTCGACGCGCTGCCATCGCCGGACCGCGAAACAGCCTGGCAAACGGCGGCGGAACGCGCGGCGGACGTGGACTTGTTCATCGCCCCCAGCCGCTATTTTGCGGAGCTGATGCAGCGCCGCTTGAAACTCGCGCCGGAGCGGGTGCGGGTCCTGGCCAACGGGCTGAATCTGGACGGCTACGCCGCCGCCCCGGGCCAGGGCGATGTTCAGCCGCCCGTGCTCGGCTACTTCGCGCGCATGTGCCGGGAGAAAGGTTTGGAGACATTGGTCAACGCCTTCATCGTTTTGAAAAAGCGCGGACGGGTCAGGGACTTGAAGCTGCGCGTTGGCGGCAGTTGCGGACCGGCGGACCAGGTTGTGGTGGACGAATTGCGCGCGCGCCTGGAAGAAAGCGGCCTGCTGGCGGATGTTGAGTTCCGTCCGAATTTATCCCGCGCGGACAAGCAGGCTTTTCTTCGCTCGCTGTCCGTGTTTTCCGTGCCCGCCATTTATGGCGAAGCCTTTGGTTTGTATGTGATCGAGGCCCTGGCCTGCGGCGTGCCGGTGGTGCAGCCGCGTCACGCCGCGTTTCCGGAATTGATCGCCGCCACCGGGGGCGGGCTGTTGTGCGCGCCCGGGGACGAGCCGGCGCTGGCCGACGCCATCGAGAGTCTGTTGCTGGACCCGGCCCGCGCGCGCTCGCTGGGCGAGGCCGGCCAAAAGGCCGTCCGGGAACAGTTCGGCATCGAGACCATGGCGCGGCGGATGGCGGAAGTCTGCCGCGAAGCCGTGGTGGCGGCTTCCGGCTCCTAACCCGACTTTCGCAACTGGGAGTGGTTTTTAACTATTTTTGACTGCTTTTGGAAAGGGTTTCCGAGGGAGCGTGGGGTGATTTTGCTTAAATTTCCGTTTGGTGCAGACCTGACCCCTTCCACAACTCCGGCTGATTGCGGTAGGATGCGGGTCATTGTTATGGCCAAGCCTTTTCTACACTGCCATCACCGGTTCAAGAACGGTAAGGATCATTGCTATTGGAGCATCGCCGAGAAGGTGCGCACGCGCCACGGCTGGGTGCAGCGGCCTCTGCTCTACTTGGGCGAGATCAATGACAGCCAGCGGGCGGCCTGGACCAAGGTCACCGACGTGTTTGACCCTGTGCGCCAGCAGACGCGCCCGTTGGCGTTGTATCCGGCGGATCGGGACGTGCCGGTTCACGCGACGGATTACGGCGTGCAAATTCGGTTGGATGAGTTTGAGTTGCGCCGTCCGCGGCAATGGGGCGCTTGCTGGGTGGGCTGCCGGTTGTGGGATCAATTGCCGTGGTCAGAGTTTTGGCGCGAACGTTTGCCGGATTCACGGGAGGGAACCTGCTGGCGTCATGTCTTGGAGACGTTGACGGTTTACCGGCTGATCGATCCGGGCAGCGAATGGCGGCTGCATCGGCAGTGGTTTCACGACAGCGCCATGGCCGATTTGTTGGAGGAGGATTTTGGCCTGGCGCAAAAGGATAATTTGTATCGGTGCCTGGACAAGGTGCTGGAGCATCGGGCGGCGCTCTTCGGGCATTTGCGGCGCCGCTGGGAAGATCTCTTCGGGGTGAAGTTCGAGGTGCTGCTCTACGATTTGACCAGCACGTATTTTGAAAGTGCTCCGCCGTTTCCGGAAGGAGACAAACGCCAGTATGGTTACAGCCGGGACAAGCGGTCGGACTGCGTGCAAGTGGTCATCGCTCTGGTGGTGACACCGGAAGGCTTTCCCCTGGCCTACGAAGTGATGGCGGGGAACACGGCGGACAAAACCACGCTGCGCGGTTTTCTCAAAAAGATCGAAGAACTCTATGGCAAGGCGGAGCGGGTCTGGGTGATGGACCGGGGCATTCCGACGGAGGAAGTTCTGGCCGAGATGCGGGCCAGCGATCCGCCGGTCTATTATTTGGTCGGCACACCCAAAGGGCGCTTGAGCCGTTATGAAGAGAGCCTGTTGGAACAGCCGTGGCAGGCGGTGCGGGAAGGGGTGCAAGTCAAGCTGCTCGCCCAGGAAGGGGAGTTGTACGTGCTGGCGGAAAGCAAGGACCGGGTGAACAAGGAACGCTCCATGCGGAGGCGTCAATTAAAAGGATTGGTCAAACGCCTCCAGGATTTGGCCAAGATGGAACTGAGCCGGGACCAACTGCTGCTCAAACTGGGCGCGGCCCAAAGCCAATATCCGGCGGCCTGGCGTCTGGTGGCCATCCGGGTGCCGGGAGAAGAAGCGGACCTGCGTCCGCCCAATTTCGCCTTTGAGTTGCGCCGGGACAAACTGCGCCAAGTGCGGCGGCGCGAGGGGCGTTATCTTTTGCGCAGCAATCTCAGTGCGCAAGAACCGGAGAAGCTATGGCAGTTTTACATTCAACTGACCCAGGTGGAAGCGGCCTTCAAGGACCTCAAGGATGATCTGAGTCTGCGTCCGATTTTTCACTCCTTGGAGCGGCGGATCGAAGCGCACATCTTGGTCGCCTTCCTGGCCTACTGCCTGCACGTCCATTTGCGCGCCTGCTTGAGGCCGTTGGCCCCGGGCCTGACCCCGCGCTCACTCTTGGAAAAGTTTGCGGCGATGCAAATGCTGGATGTGCATTTTCCCACCAGCGACGGGCGGAAATTGGTCTTTTGCCGCTACACCCAACCGGAGAAGGATCACAAAATGCTGCTGGCGCAATTGGGCTGGAAACTGCCGCCACAATCGCCACCCCGAATCACACAGAAAGGACAATTACTGCCCGAATGACCTTGGTGCAGACCTTTTAGAACGTTGCGCTGATTTGCAACGACTTATAAATCGTCACCCCCTCCAGTTGCGAAAGTCGGGCTAATCTTAATCCTAATCCTAATCTTCCCAATCTGATTAAGATGAAGATTAGGATTATGATTGGGAGGAGGGGCGGAATTTTCCCTCGTAAATTCCGGGCCGCAAAACTACATTTCGGGCATGGCTTACGAATTCAAAGCAATCCGCCGCGTGGAATTTGCCGACACGGACATGGCGGGCATCATGCACTACTCGAATTTCTTCCATTTTATGGAAACGACCGAACACGCTTTTTTCCGCTCGCTCGGCTTCTCCATCTTTACGGACAAAGTTGAACCTTCGGTCGGGTGGCCGCGGGTGCATGCGCGATGCGACTTCAAATTGCCGCTGTATTTTGAGGATGAGGTGGAAATTCACCTGCTGGTCAGCGAAAAGAAATCGAAGGCGTTGAGCTACCTTTTCAAATTTCGCAAACTCAACGCCTCGCCGCCGGTGGAAGTGGCGCGGGGCGCGTTGACGGTGGTATGCGTCCGCCACCGGCCCGATGGCACCATGGCGGCTTGCGCGATGCCCCCCCTGGTGGCCCGCAAGATTCAAGTGGCTCCCGCGAAATTGCTGGGTGGCAAGGCAAGTTGAATCCGGGCAAGTAAAAATATGCGATCGCGCGGGACCCGTTTATGCAGGAAAACCCGAAGTTTTGGGAAATGATCGAATCCGCCCGCCGCTCCCCGCCCAAGAAGACGTGAGGAAAAAAAGAAGGCCCCGAAAACGGGGCCTTATCAATTACAGCAACAATGCTGAAATGTGGAAAAACTCCTACACTTTGCGGCGCAGCCAGGCCAGACCCGCAAGGCTGGAGCCAAGCAGCATGAGCGTGGTTCCGCCATCCGGGACAAACACTTGCACATTCACGTCTGAGGACTTGTCCCAACCACCGCCGTTCGAATCCCATTGTCCTACACTGGCCGGATCAAGGACCCCGCCAACGACTTCTGCGTAAAGCATCAAGTTATCCGATCCATCCTGGGGGGAA
Organism: uncultured Verrucomicrobiae bacterium; assembly: GCA_963825315.1. Lineage (GTDB taxonomy): Bacteria > Verrucomicrobiota > Verrucomicrobiia > Limisphaerales > Palsa-1400 > DASRLE01. Next base: position 1,665,886 of record CAWGST010000001.1, read on the forward strand.
CCACTCAATGCCGCGTTGGAGGCATGAGAAAATGGAACGACAATGGGATTGCCATTCTGGTCAAGTTCACCATTACCGGTCCCATCAAGGAAGAAATCATAAGTTTGCCCGGGCGCCAACGCGATATTGACGGCAAAATCAATCTGATTAATAGCTGAGTATCCGCCTCCGGAACCTTGGTATAGACTGCCATCCGCGTAATGAACGCTTGTCATGGAGGAAGGCGCGCCGGACACGATGCCTATGGTTGAAGTGGGAACTCCTGTTGAGTTGGCAACTCCTCCCCAAAGATCCGCGGTGGCGGTATCGCCCGTACTCCACAGTTGAATTTTGGTAATATCCCATGTTTGTGCGCTTGTGTTCTGGAAAGTGTCCCCCACCAACCAGTAGTCCGACGGAGTGTACTCAGTAAACGCCCACGAAACGTTGGCGCGGTTGGCGCCTGCCGCGTTATTCAGATTAATCGTTGGCAACCCGCGATCCACCACCATAGTTTCTGCAAAGGCCGGCGCACCGCCGAGTATAACCGCAATGCCCGCCATTAAAGTTAGTTTCAATTTGTGTTTCATAAGCGTGTTTTAATTAGTTTTGGCTTTGAAGCCAGTTTTCTCATTTCCGGGCTGATTCTCAAATCATCCCATTCATTTTCATCCGACAACATTTCCACCCCAAGGCGGAAAAATGCTTTTAGTGAGCATAATCCACGCCGCCACCCCGATTAATTGCGCCTTCCATTCTGTCAAGTCCTATCTGTCTGATAATGAACAGATAACACATAAGCATTTTGCATTAGGCAGGTTGATAATAGCATTATTAATGCTCATTGTGTAAGGCATTCCGATAAGCTGTTGTGAAATATCTCCATCAGAAGTTGTTCAAAAAGTTCATAATTAGGTACTTATGGAATAATTAGACAATCTGTAAAGAATTCCGACTGGACTCTTTAGCTGTGTGTGCGTCCGCCGCTGGCCCGACGGCAACATGGCGGCCTGCGCGATTCCCCCCTGGTGGCCCGCAAGATTCAAGTGGCCCCCGCGAAATTGCCGGGTGGCAAGGCAAGTTTGAATCGGTGCAGCCGTTTTCGTCTGTAAGCGCCTTATACCAAATAGGATATGCGATTTCATGGATTTCTGCAAGCGTTTCCGACTGTTTGAGGGCTATTTGGCGCTTTGCAACAGGGTCAAAACCAACTGAATCAACTGTGTCGGAAGTGTCAACTGTGTCGGAAGTGTTTACGCATCGGCCTGACTTTACGCAATATGTTGCCATCCAAAAGGTTGCCGGTTTCCTGGACGATCATTTTCGATTTTGGCGTCGAAAAGCTTTACAGTATTACTTATGGTAATGAGCAAATGAAGCAGTGCTGCTTATTTAGAACTCCTTGTGCAACAGCAAGCTATGGATGAATGGCGTTAATCCCCGATCTTGCAATTAACTGGTTTTATAAATGCTGCTTTTCTGTTGGATTGAGCAAAGTTCGTCTTCCTGAACAGAACGAGGGAAGACGGCTTCAAAAAGCGAAACAAGACAAACAATTCACGGACACGAATATGAAAACAATACAAACAGCAATATTGGCAATTCTGGCAATTCTGGCGGCGCCGGCATTGCTTGCAAGTCCCTGGGTCCAGAGTGAAGGGAGTGGTGGTAATTATGGCGGTTACGGACCTTATCAAACTGGAGTTGGCGGCGAGTTCACGTTCTACACAGACCTCAGCGTTTCAGATTACGCCGCTACCACCAGGAACCAGCAGGACCTCGCCGACAACCCGAATGGCCTCGCCATCCCCAGTTTCCAGACGTTCTGTGTTTCTTCCGTAACCTTTAACGCGGGCACAACCTACGACGTCGCATTTTCCGGCATAACCGATCAAAATTATGCTCTGACCGCAGGGGTCGCATGGCTGTACTCCCAGTTCCAATGGGGCATTTTGGGTGGTTACGATTACACAGACAAAGCAGGCCGATTAGTATCAGCCGGCGCGCTTCAGGATGCGATCTGGGCGCTTACGGGTCCTGGAATAGAAGGGCAAACTGTTCCCGGTAACGCCGGCAACCCGTTCCTGATTGAGGCTGAAGCCGCACTGGGAGCAGCCAACGTGGATAACTCCGTTCCCGGCGGAACTGATGGCGTGTGGATTTTGAACCTGTCGACAGCAAATGTGCCCCTCGCGCAGAGTCAGTTGTACTGCTCCCCGGATGGCGGTTTGACGGTTGCCCTCTTGGGCGGCGCGTTGATCTGTTTGCAGGCGTTGCGCCGCAAAATGTAGGAATTTTTCCACATTTCAGCTTCTTGCTGTAATTGAGAAGGCCCCGTTTTCGGGGCCTTCTTTTCTCGTTCATGTCTTCCTGGGCGGGGAGAGGCGGGCGGATTCGATCGTTTCGCAAATTCCTCATAAGGGCGCTGCCGAATTGGCACAGGACCTGCCAAAGTCATTGCAATTTATGGCCGGTGGTTTATCGTGAACCGGTTGTTGCTTATAATTATAACATGGTTGGCTAATTGCTTATGAACTGGCTCGTATTTGCTTTGATGACGGTGGTTTCGTGGGGGCTTTATGGAATTTTTCTGCACAGCGGCCAAGATGCCATGCAGGATAAAAACGCCCTTTTCAAATCGTTTCTCTTTGTGGGTCTGGCATATTTTCTCACGGCGGTGCTGGCGCCGCTGGCCGTGCTGGTGACGCGAAAGGCGGATTGGCATTTTCCCCCGGCCGGAATGGGATTGTCGCTCGTGGCCGGCGTGGCCGGGGCGATTGGCGCATTTTGCGTGCTGCTGGCATTTGGGGCCGGCGGCAAACCGGGCGTGGTGATGTCCATTGTTTTTGCCGGCGCGCCCATCGTCAACGCCCTCGTGGCCATTTATGAGGACCCGCCGGAAGGGGGGCTGGCGACGATCAGGTGGCCGTTTTATCTGGGCATTGTGCTGGCCGCGAGCGGGGCCTGTCTGGTGACGTTTTTCAAGCCGCCGCCCGCCCGCGCGAAGGCGCCCGCTCCCGCCGCGCAATCGGCCGTTGGAAAACCCTCGCCACAAAGTTGATGGACGGCGAGTTTCCCAATCGCCAGGTCATCGCTGCCCGTCAGCTTGGGCAACTGCGCCAATTGCTGGGGGCCATTTTGCCGCGCAACGCTTTTTATCAACGAAAGTGCGCCAAGCTCGATCCCGCCGTGGCCAGTCTGGCGGATTTTTCGCGGCGTTTTCCCTTCACCACGAAGGAGGAATTGGCCGGGGATCAGCGCGCCTGCCCGCCTTACGGCGGCAACCTCACTTATCCGCTGGAAAGGTACACGCGCTTCCACCAAACCAGCGGCACGTCCAGCGTTCCGTTGCGCTGGCTGGATACGCCGGAGAATTGGAGTTGGATGCTGGAGAATTGGAAGGAAGTTTATCGCGCGGCGGGAGTGGGCGCGGGAGACCGGGTTTATTTTGCGTTTTCATTTGGTCCGTTCATCGGATTCTGGCTGGCCTTCGAGGCGGCGGAGCAGTTGCAATGCCTGTGCATTCCGGGCGGAAGCTTGAGCAGCGCGGGGCGGTTGCGCGCCTTATGTGAGAACAAGGCCACCGTGCTTTGCTGCACTCCCAGTTACGCGGCCCGGCTGGCCGAAGTGGCCGCGGAGGAAAAAATCGATCTGCAAGGCGGCGCCATTCGCCGGATCATCGTGGCCGGCGAAGCGGGCGGCAGCATCGCGGCGACCCGGCAAAGGCTGGAACAACTGTGGCCGGGGGCGCGGGTTTTTGATCATCACGGCATGACGGAAACCGGGCCGGTGTCGCACGAATGCCCGGCCCGGCCGGGAATGCTGCACATTTTGGAATCGGCCTTCCTGGCGGAAGTGACCGGCCCCGGCGGGGCGGCCGCGGCGGAGGGCCAGACGGGAGAATTGGTATTGACAACATTGGGCCGGACGGGGTCTCCCGTGCTGCGCTATCGCACCGGCGACCTTGTGCGCGCGGTCCATTTTGACTCGCAGCCGTGCGCTTGCGGGCGGCACGACCTGGGGTTGCAGGGCGGAATACTCGGGCGGACCGATGAAATGGTGATCGTGCGCGGGGTGAACATTTATCCAACGGCAGTGGAAGAGATTGTGCGCGGCTTTGCCGAGGTGGCTGAGTACCAGGTGCGGGTGGACCAATCGGGCAGTTTGGCGGAGTTGATCCTGCGGATTGAGCCGCATTCCGGGTGCGCCGATCCCGCGGCGCTGGCCGGGCGCGTGGAGGGCGCGTTGCAGGCCGCGTTCCACTTGCGCGTGCCCGTGGCGCTGGCGCCCGCCGGCAGCCTGCCTCGATTTGAAATGAAGGCCAAACGGTGGAAATTCGGGCTTGAAAACAGTCTCTAACCCGGTGGGGTATCGCGGCGGGATTATTATTTCAGGACCGCCCCATCTATTTCCGCGCCGGCCGGCGCTGGCTCCGGCGCGTTCGACGGGCGCGGCTCTTCATTAAATAATCTGCGTATGGCCGGATGTGTCAGCACCCGGTACTGCCACAACGTCACCAAAAGCACCATGACGAGCGGGATGGACAGCCAATTGGCGGGGACAGTGGAGACTCGCTGGCCAAATGACATCGGAGCGGTCAGACAAATGACAAGAGCAATGGACAAAGTAATGATGCCGTACCAGGTGAACAGCAGGGCGCAGGTGCGCCAGACTCTCGAATACCGCCGCAACCCGGCAAAAATCCCAATGCCTAAAATCCCAAAGTTGAAGTGGAAGGTCCCTCTGGCGGCACGGCCTATCATTTCAATGAGGGCGATCAAGCCAACAAATAGAAAAAGATAAGAAACCACTGACAAGACGCTTCGAGTTCGTCGTTCATGTCTCATAATATTCGTGTCTCTTCATAAAACGTTGAACCGTTTACCATTGAAGTTTTAGACCCCGCATGGCCGGTGACGCAAGAAAAATCCTGCAAATTTTTTTATGGCCGGAAAACCCCCGGGTCCATCCAGGAAATCCATCTACTTTCCCGATTTCGATCCGGCCGGGACGGACGGCGCCATCATCCGCGCCGGGTCCGGCCGGGGAACCTGGGCCAATGGCCCGACGTTCTGATCGCGATGAAAGAATTCATGGTTGAAAGACGGCTCCCAACGAGGCGCGCCGGCAAGACTCGAATAGGCGGGGTAACTCTCCGCCCAGTGGCGATGGCGGATTTTTGGGGGTTGTGGCAGCGGCTGAACGGGAAGGGCAGATTGCCAATACCATCCGTTGTCGGTATAAAGCCGCTGGCCCTGATCCGCGTAAGGACGCCAATCCGGATTCAGCGTTTCCGTCGCCGGCTGCCAGCAAAGCCCGTAATCGGGGACTTGCGTCCAAGTGCCGTAAGGAGCCAGAGCGTTGCAAAAAAGACCGGCATTCGCGCCCGGCGCCGCGAGCGGGGCATTGGGAGAAGGCAGCTTGGCCAAAGCAACCGGCGTCGGGCCGGCGGTGGCGGCTATTTCGGGCTGGGCGGGCGGTTTTTGCTTGAACAATGCGGCGATGACGGTTTGGGAAAGGCCCAAATCGGAGAGATACAAAATTTCGTCGGCCGTGGGCGAGTAGGTTTGGCTGGAATTATGGATGAAGGCCAGGATGACATTTTCGTCCACATGAGCTTGGGCCAATCGGATGATGTCAGCCAATCCGGGCGACAAATCCGCCGGCAACTCCGGTTCACCGGCTGATTCAATTGCCGAATCTGCCGGGCTGTCGGCTGCGAGGGCGGGCGGAGCAGCGGCAGGAGCGGCCGCGGGGTCCAAACGGGAAAAAGCGCCGAGAAGAAGAATCGCCACTGCTCCGACTGCCAGCAGGGCTGCCGAACTGCGGGAGATGGGCCCATTCATGCTCATTAGCATAGACGCGCCGGCTGCGAAAGTCTTCAAAAAAAATCGCCCCGCTCTACTGTCTGGTTGCTTTACGCTGAGATCGCCAATTAGCAAAGCCAACGGCAATACCCATGATGGTGAAACTTGTCCAAACGATATAATTCGGCAACCAGGCAGAGCACCACTCATCAGAGAAAAAAACCGACGAGTTTCTATGAAATACATACAGCCCGGCCAAATTCAGCAGCACTGTGAGAACTAACCCGAAGCTGCCGAACCATAACCACGTTTTGGGGTTCCTTTTCGGGTTCCATTTGGTTCTGCACCCCTTTTTGAATTCACTCTTGATCTCATTGGCGTGACCAAGCTGCTGGACGGCAGCCTCGAAAGCCTGTTGCGCATTTGACCCCGATTTCATCCGCTGTTCGATGTCTTCGCGCAGATGGCTTTCCAATTCCTCCAGCGGCACGGGAGTTTTGATGCCGGCAGCCAGCATCCGCCGCCGCCATTCCGCGATTGATTGTTCGAGATTAAACATTTTGTCCTTTCCACAGACCGCCGAGAACGGAAGAAATCACGGTCCATTGTTCGCGCTTTTCCTTGAGGGCCTGGTGGCCGTCCTTTTTGATTGAATAGTATTTGCGCTTGCGCCCGGTCTCGCTTTCCACCCAGCGCGACGTGATCCAGCCGTGATCCTCCATCCGGTGCAACACCGGATACAGCATCCCGTCCGTCCATTGAATCTTATCCCCGGAGAGTTGCTTGACCTCCTGAATCAGTTCGTATCCGTAGCTTTCGCCCCTTGAGAGCAGGGACAGAATCAATGGTTCGGTCGAAGCGGCGACAAGTTCTTTTTCAATCATGCCCGCAGCATACCTTGCCACGCTATGTATGTCAAGCGGGAAAATTTGGCCTGTTTAGGGGCGAATTGCCACGGCCCCCCACGCCCGAATTCGAGGTAAAAGATGTTGCGCCTGCGGTGGGTGTCATCCAAGTTTATGCGCGGTGGAGAGATGGCAGAGTGGTTTAACGCGCACGCCTGGAAAGCGTGAGTACCTAAAAAGTACCCGGGGGTTCGAATCCCCCTCTCTCCGCCATCCCCTGGGATTCTCCGGTTCCCTCCCTTTCTCGCGTGACTTTGACCGGGTTGCGCCGCACATTGGGGCAGTCAAATGAAGCAACAATCTCCAGTTTCCCGCGGAGGCCGGTTCACCGCCGGACCGGCCGCCGACGCGGCGCAATTCACCCAATCTGTTTCCTTCGATTGGCGTCTGTGGGAACAGGATATCCTCGGTTCCCTGGCCCACGCCGCCATGTTGCATAAAACCGGCCTGCTCACCAAATCGGAGTTTTTCGAGATCGAAAGCGCCCTTGACCAGATCGCCCGGGAAATCACCGGGGGCCGGTTTCAATGGAAGCAGGCGCTGGAAGATGTTCACATGAACATCGAGGCCGAGTTGACCCGCCGCGCGCCCGCCGGGGCAAAACTGCACACGGCGCGTTCGCGCAATGATCAGATCGCCCTCGACATGCGCTTGTGGCTGCGCGACGAAATCATTGAATTGTGCGGGGAGGTGCGGTCGTTGCAACGGGCGCTGATCGGTCTCGGTGAAAAAAATTCGGACGTGATTATTCCCGGCTACACCCATTTGCAACGCGCCCAGCCGGTCTATTTCGCCCATCATTTGCTCGCCTACGTCGAGATGCTCGAACGCGATTGCGGCCGGCTGGCGGATTGCTTTTATCGCACGAATGTATGCCCGCTGGGCAGCGGCGCCATCGCCGGCTCAACCCTGGCCCTGGACCGGAAGATGGTCGCCAAATTATTGGGTTTCGTTGACGACAACGGACATCCCAGGGTGACCCAAAACTCGATGGACGCGGTGAGCGATCGTGATTTTGCGGTGGAATTTTGCGCCGCCGCCGCGTTGCTCGCCGTCCACTTTTCGCGGCTCGCCGAAGACGTGATTCTCTGGGCCGGCGCGGAATTTAATTTCATCAAGATCGCCGACGCCTACACCACCGGCTCGTCGCTCATGCCGCAAAAGAAGAATCCCGACATCGCCGAACTCACGCGCGGCAAGGCCGGGCGGGTCTTTGGCAATTTGATGTCGCTGCTCACGCTGCTGAAGGGTTTGCCCATGGCATACAACCGCGATTTGCAGGAGGACAAGGAACGATTATTCGATTCGGCGGACACGGTGCGCGCCGCGGCGCGGCTCATGGCTGCGATGTTGCGGAACACCACGATCAATCGCGCCGCCTGCGCCGCCGCCGCGAGCGATCCGGCGTTGCTCGCGACCGACCTTGCGGATTATCTCGTGCGCAAAGGCATGGCGTTCCGGCAGGCGCATCACGTCGTCGGCGCGGTCGTGGCGCTGGCCGAAAAATCCGGCAAACCGCTCGATAAACTCTCACTCGCGGAACTGCAATCCGTGGACAAAACCTTTGGCCGCGACGCGCTGGACGTCTTCAATTTGCAAAACGCGATGGCGAAAAGAAATCTGACCGGCGCACCGGGAACAAAGGAAGTCGCGAAGCAACTGGCGCGCTGGCGGAAACAGCTTTCGTGAAGCGATAATTTTTATGGGGCTATTCGATATATTCAAATTCAGAGGCAAAAAGGAGGAAACCACAAGAGTTTCGATCCCTGTCGAATTCACGGAAGAAGATATTAAAGCCATAAACAAAAAGCTTGAAACCTATCCCTCTTTTGCTGCTGCGAAAGGCAGAGAACTTTGTGTTGTTCCTAAACTATTAGAAGCAATGAAGGCTCAAGGTCTCTTTGAATACGCCTTACAATTGGTGAGCAAGACTGGGGGGGGCTAATCTCTCAAGTGGTGAAATCGCCGTTATGTTGGACAAAGCGATTAAGGCACAGTTGAAGGCTTACGGTCTGCACGATTTGCCATTATACCTTTTCCATTTGGCTTGCATCTATGAGTTGGCTGGCAACCTCGACAAAGCAGAGATGTGGTTCAAGAATTTCTTGCGCTTTCAAAGTGAATTCACCCCAGACAAAGTGGATGAAACAAATCTTGCTTTTCTTGTAAACTGGCAAGGCTTTGATGTAGCCGAGGCGATCCAAATTGCGCGGAAGAAAGTTGAGAAAAATGAACTTTTCTCGAAACACAATAATTGAAACCTTCGCGTTTTTCGATGGGGTGACGACAAACGATTTTCAGCGGTTTCTTTTGCGATTAGGCTTGGGAAAAAATGCTCCAGCTAGTCTTGGATCGAAGCCAACACGCATCAATGCCTTAACCGAATACCTTCTTGAGAATCCCTCATTAGTTGGACCTAGAGGTGCAAACATCGTATTGGAAACAATCGAATTCATTCTCAGCTTGACCACTGATTCGAGCAGAATTCCCAAACTAGTCAATTCACTTCAATTAGACGGTTACAAAATCAATAATGGAACACTTACATCCATCTTGCCATCTTCAGTGCCACTCGCCTCAAAGCAAACCGACGTCGAGAGTCTTCTTTCAAAATTTGCTTTTACAGTCGCCGAGGGCCATCTAAAACAAGCGCTCAATGCTCATACTCGCGGAGATTGGGCAGCCGCCAATTCTCAAATGCGCACGTTTGTCGAAAGCCTTTTTGATTCATTCGCAGAAAAGCTGTTATCTCCTCCGCTCCCGACAACGAGCCATTTGAAACGAGAACTGTTGGCTAAGTTACATCCTCCATTTATTGATCCTTTGCTAAACGAATGGGATTTCTCGCAACACGGCGGTTGTGGTTTCGTCCAAGGTTTTTGGAAACGTCTGCATCCTGATGGTTCGCATCCAGGTTTATCTGACGAGGATGATTGCACTTTCCGTTTGCAATTGGTTTATCTGGTTGCGCACAGATTTTTGAAGAGGTTTGAAAATTACCGCTGAATGCGGGGGCGGAAGATTGAAAGACTGTTCAAGCGGCGGCCAGCTTTGCTCTTTTGCGCCAGGCGCGCTCGGCAAATCTGCGGGATTCCTTCGCGCCGCGCAGCAGGCAGTCGGAACTGATGTCGCAATCCAGCTTCGGCCAATAAACCGAGGTGTGGCAAATCTTGAAATTCGCGCGTTCGCGGCGCGTGGCCAGTTGCAGCGTGGGATAAAACGACAGCGGCACGCTCACGGTGCGTCCGTCTTCCAAGCCGAACGTCAGCCGTTCGTCGGTGATTTGCACCGTGGTCACGTCCGGCGGCGGAGTGTTATTCAGTTTCATTCCATGCCTCAATCAATTTAGCTATAAGATTACGTCGGCGCAGGAAAATTGGCAAGGCGTCAACGCAAAATCTTGTGACTTTAGCTGGCGCGAATGGCGGGAAGATTTACCCTTGGAGAACAAATGGCCGGGACATCAAACGATTTGCTCAAGGCGACATCGCGCTCGTTTTATCTGTCGTTGCGCGTGCTGCCTGCCGCCGTGCGCCCGCAAATCGGCCTTGCCTACCTGCTGGCCCGAACCACGGATACCATCGCCGATACGGAATTGGTTTCCGTCCAGGGGCGGCTCGAAGCCTTGGAGGCGTTGCGCCGCAGAATTCTGGGCGCGACGAGCGACGCCCTGGATTTCGGGCGGCTGGCACAGGGTTGCGCTCTGCCGGCGGAAAGAATTTTGCTGGAACGCGCCGAAGAGGCATTGCGCTTGCTGGATCAATTACCGGAGGCGGACCGGCGGCTCGTGCGGGAAGTTTTGCGCGTCATCATGAGCGGGCAGGAACTGGATCTCAAACGATTTGCCGAAGCCAGGGCCGCCTCCATGGCCGCCCTGGAGACCGAGGCCGAACTGGATGACTACACCTACCGCGTGGCGGGCTGCGTCGGAGAATTCTGGACTCGCATCTGCCGCCTCCATCTCTTTCCGGACGCGCGCCTGGACGAGGGTTTTCTGCTGCGCAACGGCGTTCGTTTTGGCAAGGGGTTGCAATGGGTCAACATTCTCCGCGATATCCCGCGGGATTTGCGCAAGGGACGGTGTTACCTGCCACGGCAGTCGCTGGCGGCGGCGGGCCTCAGTCCGGCCGACCTGCTTGCTTCGGGCAACCAGGCGCGCTTTCGCCCGTTATACGATCAATGGCTGGCCGGGGCCGAAGCCCACCTGGCCGCGGGCTGGGATTACACCAATGCCCTGCCCTCCGGGCAATTCCGGCTCCGCCTGGCCTGCGCCTGGCCCATTCTCATCGGCGCCCGGACCTTGCGCAAGCTGCGCCATGAAAATGTGCTTGACCAGACGCGCCGCGTCAAAGTCAGCCGGCCCGAAATCCGCGCCTTGATTGGCCGGTCGATTCTGCTCTATCCGTGGCCTTCCGCGTGGCGGGGGCAATTCGGCCGCGAAACGAACAGCCGGAAATGACTGCAAATGAAGTTGATTCCAACGGTTGTTTCCATTAGAAAGTCGGTATGAGGAACAGCAATCTATGTATTTTAGCCTGTTGTGTCGGCGTGTGCTGGGCGACTTTCGTGACCGCGCAGAGCGCCGCAAGCGGGAGTGATGATCAAGACAAGGCCCTGCAGGCATTGCGCCAGGCGGAGGCCGGCTCCACAGCCGACCAAGTCCTTGCCGAGCGGGCGGCACAAAAGGAGGCCGCCAAACAGAAAAAACTTAGAATCAAACAAGAAAAAGAGGCAAAAAAAGCCGCCGCCGCACAGAAGAAAAAGGCAGCCGAAGAAGCGACTCCCGCCGTCGAGCAACCCGCACCCGCTGCTCCTGTCGCCGCGGCGAGCGCCGATGAGCAAAGCAAGGCGCTGGAGGCCCTGCGCCACGCTGAGGCGGGACCAGTAGTCCCGGATCAAATGGCCCCGGCTGCCTCCGCTCCCGCCGTTGCACCCGCACCGGTCGTTGCAACCACGCCTGCCGTTGCATCCGCGCCGGTGGTTGCATCCGCCCCTGCTGCTCCTGCCGCTGCGGCGAGCGCCGATGAGCAAAGCAAGGCGCTGGAGGCCCTGCGCCACGCTGAGGCGGGACCAATCGTCCTGGATCAAGTGACCCCTGCAGCCCCCACTCCGGCCGTTCCGGCGACTGCGAGAGGCCAATCTCAACCGATGACTGTCTCGGATAAAGAGGCGCAATTACTAGAAGCTCAGCGGCAACTCAAAGCGGCGGAAGAAAAGGCCCGGGCCGATCGGGCGGCGCAAGCGGAGGCCGCCAGACTGCAACAGGAACAGGACGAGCTTGGAATCAAACAAGCAATGGAGGCAGAAAAAGCTGCCGCCGAACAAGCCCGTATCGCCAGGGCCGAGGCGGAAAAAGCCGCTGCCGAACAAGCCCTCATCGCCAGGGCCGAGGCAGAAAAAGCCGCCGCCACCGAACAAGCCCGAATCGCAAAAACCCAGGCAGAAAAAGCCGCCGCCGAACAAGCTCTAATCGCCAAAGCCCAGGCAGAAAAGGCCGCTGCCGAACAAGCCCGAATCGCCAAGGCCAAAAAAGAAGCCGCCGACGCCGCTGCCCGCAAAAAGGCCCAGGAAGAAGTGGCCCGCCGCGTCGAACGGCTGACGAAGGAAATGAAGAACGCGCCAGCGCCCGCCCAAGCCGCGGCCAGGACGCCGGCCGCCAATACCAATGCGCTGTCCACCAAGGAACAAAAACTGGCCGTATTGCTGCGCCGGTATCAAGCCGACGAGATTACACCGTACGAGTATCACATGGAACGCGCCAAGATCGTTGCCGAGCCATAAGCCTGCTTTCAATTCATCCCGCCGGCCGGATGGCAGGCGGGATTCTTTGTTGTTATTTCGGATTCCCGATTCTAGATTATCAGTCATGCATTCGTTTCATTACCGGAACGGCAAACTTTTTTGCGAAGGAATCTCCGTGCAGGCGCTGGCCGAAAAGCACGGAACGCCGCTTTACATTTATTCGCAGCAGACGCTGGAAGGCCATTTCCAAAAGCTTGACGGCTCCTTGCGGCCGCTCGACCACCGTATTTGCTTCTCCGTCAAGTCTAATTCAAACCTGGCCGTCTTGCGTGTCCTGGCCAATCTCGGCGCCGGCTTCGACATCGTCAGCGCAGGCGAACTGCGCCGGGTCATCGCCGCCGGCGGCAGCGCGCAATCCTGCGTTTTCGCGGGGGTCGGCAAGACGGAGGAGGAGATCGAGTTCGCTTTGCGCCGGAATATTTATTGTTTCAACGCGGAAAGCGGGGCGGAGTTGGCCCGCATCAGCCGGGTCGCCGTCCGCCTCAAGAAAATCGCCCCCGTGGCCGTGCGGATCAATCCCAACGTGGACGCGCACACGCACGCCAAGATCACCACAGGCACTTACAGGGACAAATTCGGCATCCAGCTCGAAGACGTGGAGGGCATTTATGCCCGCGCCGCCAGGCTGCCGCATGTGCGCCTGCGCGGCATCCAGATGCACATCGGTTCGCAACTGACGGCGATCCAGCCGTTCGAGCGGGCGGTCAGGAAAGTTCTGCCGCTGGTCGGGCGGCTCGCCGCCCGCTATGGCCTGGAGTTTTTCAGCATCGGCGGGGGCCTGGGCATCGTCTATAATCCCGCCCTGGCCAGCGGTTCGCCCGCCTGGTGGAAATCCGCTCCGGCCAGGGGCATTTTGACTCCGGCCCGCTACGCGGGGCGATTGGCGCCGTTGCTCAAGCCGCTCGGCTTGAAAATCCTGGTCGAACCGGGCCGTTTTATTGCTGGCAACGCCGGCATCCTCGTCACCCGCGTGCAATACCTCAAACGCACCGGGCGCAAAAACTTTGTCATCGTCGATGCCGCCATGAACGACCTGATGCGGCCGGCCCTGTACGATTCCTATCATGAAATCGTTCCCGTCGCGCAACGGAACGGAAAGCTGATTTCGTCCGACGTGGTGGGGCCGATGTGCGAGTCAGCGGATTGTTTTTGCAAAGACCGTCCGTTGCCCAAGGTTGGCGAAGGAGACTGCCTGGCCTTGCTTAGCGCCGGGGCTTATGGCTTTGTCATGGCTTCCAACTACAACGCCCGCCCCCTTGCCACCGAGGTTTTGGTCTACGGCAAACAGGCTGCGGTGGTTCGCCGCCGCCAGGACATTGAAGAGATTTGGGCGGCGGAAATAATCCCGGCCTGGCTGCGGGGAAAGGAAGAATTAAGAAGGCAGAATTAAGAAGTCGGAACAATCGAGTCAGTGTTTTTTAATTCATAATTCTTAATTCTTACTTTCTTTGATAGTGCAGGATTTTGAATTCCGCGCAGTCCATGATCTCTTCGACCCATTCGAATTGATGCTCAAAAGGCGGGAAGAAAACGTCTCCCTCGACCACCCGTTTGACGAGCGTCAAATAGAGATCCGAACACAACGCCAGCGTCTGGGCGTAAACCTGCGCGCCGCCGCAAATGAACACCTCGCGCCCGGCCAGGGCCGGGTCCGTCCAATCAATTTGACTCAAATCCGCCGCCGTCCGCGCTCCGGGATGGGAAAAATTTCCCCGGCTCAAAATGATCGTGGTGCGATTGGGCAGGGGCTGGCCGATGGACTCGAAGGTCTTGCGTCCCATCACCACCACCTGTCCGGTCGTCATTTTTTTGAACCATTTGAAATCTTCCGGCAGATGCCAGGGGATTCTGCCTCCCTGCCCGATCACGCGATTTTGGCTCATCGCGGCAATGGCTTTGAAATGTTTCAAGTGAATTCAGGCTGCTGCCTGTTTCTCTCTTGCGCAAGCCGGTTTTGTTTTCAGTGCATTCAATTTTTCGAGTGGCGGTTTCTGGCTCCTAATCCTAACCTAACTTCCCGACAGGCCAAGCGTAAGTGGTTGATTTGCAAGCTTCCGGCGTCCGGTCACTTGCTACAATTGGCCTTCCGTCCATGGGGGCGGCTTGGCAAAGAGCGTCAGCAAATCCAGCTTGGCCAGCGTGTCGTTAAGGTCTTTGGGCACATGCGTCACCATCATTTTGAAAGTCTCGCCGCCAAGTTCCAACCGGCCCAGGCGGATGCTTTGCAGTTGACGCAGCAGGCTGTGGACTTCAATGGTCTGGTCCTTTTGCCGCCATTCCAGTTCCAGCCTGGCGCTCAGCCAATAGGCCAGGAAGCAGAGCCGCGCATGGTTGCGCACCCGATCCGGCCGGTGGTGATGCACCGGGCGCACGCGCAAATAAGATTTCAAAGGGCAGAAGGCATCCTCCACTTCTTGCAGGTTTTTGTAATGGGCCACCACGCCGGAACCGGGGACTTTCCCGGCGCTGGCGTTGGTGCCCAGCAGATAGAGGCCGTCCCGGATCGCCTCGCTTTGGATCAGACCGGTCCGGCGACTCCATTGCAACCGGCCGCGTGGATCGACTTCGTAATCAAAATACTTGTGGGCCTTGAGCCGTTGCAGGGCGCGGCCCACCTGGCTGGCCAGTTTCTGCGCATTGACTTTGCGGCGCTGGACCGCCGCCAGACGTTTGAGTTCGGCTTCCGCTTTGGCCAACCGCGCCTGGCGCCGTTGCTGGTCGCGCTGCCGCCGCCACGGCCCGCCGGCGATGACGTAGCGTTTTCCCCCGCGCACGATTTCCATCACTTGGGTGCGATCCCACAGTTCAGGGGCTTGCTCGGCGGGCAACCCTTCCATCAACTGATCCAAGAGGCCCGCGCCAAAGCGCGTCACGTACTGGAGGCCCAACGCTGCCATCGCCTCCAGGTTGACCTTGCTGCTCATCCCGCCGTCAAACACAAAGACCGCCTCCTGGATGCCGAAGCGCCGGCGCAAGGTGGCCAGCAATCCTTGCAGCGTGGTCGTGTCGCCGCGATTGCCGCGCAAGACTTCCAAATGCAAGGGCACGCCGCGGGTGTCGGCCGCCACCGCCAGCAACACTTGCGGACGGTCGGAGCGATGGTCCCGGCTGTGGCCATACTGGCTGATGCCCAGCGGGCCGTCGCCTTCAAAATACACGCTGGTCAAATCGTAGAGCACCAGAGAAACCCCCTCGGGAAAGGCCTCCCGGTAAAGCTGCTTTTCCATGCCCACCCAGCGGCCAGTCAACTCATCCATGGCGGCATACAAGTCGTCCTCGTCGAAATCCTCGCTGGCTTGGTCCAGGCCGCAGGCGCTGGCCAGGAGCGTGCCCCGGGCCTGATCGACCAAAGCCAGCTTGGAACTGGGAAAGAGAATGCGGCCAAAGACCATCGCCCGCAGCAAACCGGCCTGGCGGGCTGAAGCCACCGAGCCAAAAAGCCGGTCCAGTTCGAGCGCGTCCCAACTGTGGCGCAAGACGGCCAACCCCCCGAAACTCCAGGCGTCGGACAGACCCACCTCATCGGTGGCGACGAAGGTCTGGCCGCGCAGCGATTGGGCGATAAGATCGCGCGTCGGCCCGGGCAGTGCGGTGATGTTGCAGAGGGTGCGGGAGCGGGGGCCCTTGGGGGTGCGGAAGGACTCGCGCACCAGATAGGTTAAATAGGTGGACTTGCCGTGCTTGCATTGGGTAGCCTGAACAAACATACGGGCTACAGAATAGAGCGATGCGGGAGGAATGTCAAGTGATTTAATCAAATATTACTTGCTACATTTTCTGGCCGTTTCCTTGATTTGCAAGCACTTACGCAAAAACATCGGGAAGTCAGGTTGGTTCGTCGATTTCCTTGTTTGATAAGCCTTGAGTCGCATCAATCTTTTTTGCGCGACGGTTGGTCCTTCAGGATAAGCGGCGCGTTTTCCCGCTCCAGGGAAAGTTGCTCGCGGACGCGATGCAACTCGGCAATGATCGGATCGTCCTTCATGAACGCTTCCGTCGGAAGGCGGGCGGGCAGCTTGCCAATGCGCGCGGCGTGCCGGGCGAGTGTCGCCGACAAATCATTCACCAGCGGAAGGTCGGCGTGTGGCTCTTGCTGTTTAGCCATCAGATCGGCGCAGATGGCACGCGGATTCCATGCGAACCGCGCGCCAAGTTCATCCTTCATCCGCCATATTTCCGCCATAGTCGTATCGGTTTCCATAAGCCAATTATTCCATCAATTGTTGCGGACTGCAAACCTGCGGCAGCCGCCATCCCGCCTTTTCCGCTTCCCGGTTCAACCGCCGTAAAATCTGCGCGTTGGCCAGATGCCGGTAATTCCACGTCAGCAGAAAATCAATGCCCGAACACGCGGCGACCGCCAGATGTACCGCATCGCGGGCCGCCTTCTGCGGCATCGCCCCGGTTTCGAGAAAAGAGGCGGCCAATTCCCCGACCGCGCCGCTGATTGGCAACCGTTCCATTCCCCGCAACACCTCCAGCCGACGGCGAACCTGCTCCGTGTCACCAACCCCCGCTTCATCCACCACCGCCTCTGAAATAAAACAGGCAAACCACGGACGCCGGTGTTCCCACCATAGTCGCGTCACTTCCTGACGCATAGTCGTAGCGGCATCCGCATTCTTGTCGGCCACAAGGTAGCTGACCACCGCCGTATCAATATAGACGCTTTGCATCCGTCAGTCCCCTATGGTGCGATGGAACGGGTCACTCATTAATTGGCGTTCATTGACTTTCATAAACTCTATTGGACAATCCACTGCAGGACCGCCTTCTGGCAATGCAGCCGGTTTTCCGCCTGGTCGAATATCGTTTGGGCGTTGGCTTCAAAAGTTTGTTCGTCGATTTCCTTGCCGCGGTAGGCTGGCAGACAATGCATGACGAGCGCGTCCGGCTTGGCCAGCTTGACCAGTTCGCCGTTCAGTTGATAGCCGGCCAGTTCGCGCAGGCGCTCGGCCGATTCCGCCTCCTTGCCCATGGAAACCCAGACGTCCGTGTAGAGCAAATCGGCGCCTTGCGCCGCGCCGCGGACGTCTTCGGTGCAGATAATTTTGCCGCGCGCGCGCTCCAGCAACGCGGCCGGGGGCTGGAATTTTTTCGGCGCGGCGATGCGCAATTCAAAATCCAGTTTGGCCGCCGCGAATATCCAGGAAGCGGGGACGTTGCACGCGCCGTCGCCAAAAAACGCGACCCTTTTGCCCCGGATCGGCCCGCGTTTTTCCTGCCAGGTGAAAATATCGGCAATGATCTGGCAGGGGTGCTCCTCATCGGTCAAGGCGTTGATGGTGGGAAGGCCGGCGTATTGGGCAAACTCCTCGACGTCCTTTTGCGCGTAGGTGCGGATGACCGCGCCATGGATCATCCGTCCCAGCACGCGGGCCGTGTCCTTGAGCGGCTCGCCGCGCCCAAGTTGAATCTCGGAGGCGCTGAGGAACATGGCCTGTCCGCCCAATTCCCGAATGCCGACCTCGAATGAAACCCGGGTGCGCGTGGATGACTTGGCAAAGAGCAGCGCCCAAATCTGCCCGGCCAGCGGTTGCGATTCGCCCCTGCCGCGCTCCTTTTTCACCTTCGCGCTGGCGGCCAGGATGTGTTCAAAATCCGCCCGCGACAATTTTTCGATGCTCAATAAATGTTTCATGGGGATAATTTTGCGGCAACGGATTCGATGATGCGCACACCTTCGGCGGCCTCCTCCCGCGGCAGATTCAGGGCCGGAAGAACCCGGACGATCCTGGCCCCGGCGGGAATGGCCAGCAGGCCCGCTTCGTGCAACCGATTGATAAACTGGATGGCGGGCGCCTTGTTCGTGGCTGAAAATGCCGGGATTTCACCGGCCAGTTCGATTCCGATCATCAGCCCCAACCCGCGCACCTGGCTGATGACGCGCGGATATTTCGCGGCCAGCGCGGCCAATTCCGTCTTGAGGAATTCACCCGTCTGGCGGGCGTAGTCCGCCAAATGATCGCGCTCGATCACTTCGAGCACTTTCAATCCCACCGCGCACGCCAGCGGCGAGCCGCCGTAAGTCGAGCCGTGCGTCCCGGCCCCCAGCACGTCCGCCCACGGCTGCCGCACCCAAAATGCCCCCATGGGAAAACCGCCGCCCAGCGACTTGGCCATGGCGATTCCGTCCGGCAGAAACCCGGCGGCGGCGGCCGGATTGACCGCGTCTTCCAAAATGCGCTGAAAGCTTTGGAAGCGGCCCGTTCGAAAATGCCCGCATTGCACGCCATCCATGAGCAGCAACAACTTTTTCTCATCGCACAATTGGCGCAGGCCCAGCAAATACTCCGCCGTGGCGGGCACAATGCCGCCTTCGCCCTGCACCCCTTCGATTAGAATCGCCACCGTCGCCGGCGACAGCGCCGCGCGCGCCGCCGCCAGATCGTTAAAGGGAACATGGCGAAAGCCCTGCACCATCGGCTCAAAGCCCTTTTTGATTTTCGCCTGGCCGGTTGCGGAGACGCCGGCCAGCGTCCGGCCATGAAAGGAATTCTCCGCCGTGAGGATTTCAAACCGTCCTTCATCGTGGCCGAACTTGCGGGCCAATTTGAAGAGGCCTTCCGCGGCCTCGCCGCCGCTGTTGCAAAAGAATATTTTCCCGGGGCCAATCAGGCCGGCCAGTTTTTCCGCCAGCCCGCCCTGCGGCTCCTGGAAATAAAGATTGGAAACATGGACCAGCTTGCGGGATTGCTCCGTCAGCGTCCGGGTTATTTCGGGGTGGGCGTGTCCCAGCGCGCAGACCGCGATCCCTGCGCCAAAATCCAGGTAGCATTTCCCATTGACGTCCCAAACGCGCGACCCCTCGCCGCGATCCAGCGCCAGGTCGAATCGCGCATAAGTGGGAAGGACGTTTTTTTGGAACCGTTCCTGAATGGCTTGCATTTGATTTCGCGCCACGGCGGCGGGGATGGGCAGTAGGTCTCTCATTTTTCAACCTGCGATCCGGTCGTTGTTTTACCCGGCAAATAATGTGTTTGCTTCATCATGAACGGATACATTGGCACGTTTGCCTGGCGGATTCAATCCTTGCGCGAGGCAAAGCGCGAAATTGTTCAACTCGCGTTTTTTTGGCAAATTCCGCAGTCCTTGCTTTTGCGTGAGATTCATGGTAAAAACAAATCATGAGCGTAACCGGAAAAGTCAAGAATGGCGTGGTGGTTCTGCCGCCGGGAACAAAGTTGCCGGAAGGCGCCGATGTGAAAGTGGAGACTCTTGAACTCGCGCCCCAAGACGACCCATTCCTTGCCGCTGTGCGCAAAACGGCCAAACCGCAACCCCACTGGCCCAAAGATTACGCCCTCAACCACGGCCACTACATCAGCGGAGAACCCAGGAAGCCGTGAGCGCCGTCTTCGCGGACACGTTTTTCTACCTGGCCTTGCTGCGCGCCGACGACCCGGCTCACGCGCAGGCACTGGCGAGCGTGACGCTTAACCAGCCCATTGTTACCACCGAGTTTATCTTGTTGGAGTTGGGCAACGCCTGCGCCCGCGCCGAAGACCACGCAGACTTCCTTGCGCATGTCGCGGGACTGCGCGCCAGCCCGCGCATCCGCATCATCCCGCTCGACTCGCGTTTGTTTAACCGTGGCCTTGAGCGCATGGCCACCCGCCCGGACAAGGATTGGTCGTTGACGGACTGCATTTCATTTGTCGTCATGGAAGACGACGGCATCCAGGAAGCGCTAACGGCTGACCGGCATTTCGAGCAGGCGGGTTTCACCACTTTGCTCAAATAAAGCGGAAAATCAAAATCCCATTGGCATCCCTTCAATCGCCAACGAATCAACCGGTCTTTCGCAACCCTCAACGTATCACGCCGTGTTCGAAACACGTCTGGAAAAGAACGCAAAATGCCGCCCCGACGGGGCTGGAGATTTTTTGGTTTGTGATTCTACAAAGATGCCGCGCCTATGGCGCTTGGACAACCGCGTCCGCTACCGTGAGATTTTGCCTGCTTTTCATTTGGCGCGGCGTAATTGCCCAATTCCGGACCGCGCCGCGCTCATGCTTTCACGCCACTGAAGCCGCAGACGCCGTTCAATTCGTCGCTGTTTGGGTGAATCTAATCGCGCCTCCCTGGCATCGAAGAAAGGACTTTGCGTATCGGGTTCGGGATCAAGTGAGCCTCCGAGCGCGAGATAGGTCTGCCAAAGTTTCTCGCTTTCCAGCCAGCGTTGCACGGGCGTGAGCCGATACCACTCGGCCCGCTCGCCTTCAACCAATTGTTCGGGCTGAATCATGAAAATGGAATAACAGATTTACCGCCCGTTGTCTTTCAAAATAACCATCCGGTTCGAGCCATTGCTGACCAAATTGACCATCAGGCCCTTCCGGGCATCCGCCGCTTTCAGCGCCTGGCGAAATTGCTTCAGATTGGTCACCGGCTGGCGGTTGATCTGGGTGATGACGTCGCCCGGTTGGATGCCCTTTTCGTCGGCGGGCGAATCGCGCTCCACCGCCGCCACGATCACCCCCGAATCAGGTTCAATTCCATACTGTTCGGCCAAATCCTTCGTCGTCGCCTGAACGGTCAGGCCAAAGGCCGGGGAACCGCTTTCTCCTTCGGGCTGATGTCTGGCTTCGGCCAGTCCGGCCTCCGCCGGCAACGCTTCCGTCCGCACCTTGATGGACAGATGTTCCTTGCTGCGGACAACGTTCAACACCAGGACATGGCCGGGCGGTTGCAGGGCGATGGCGTCTTTCAGTTCGCGCGCCGTTTTGACCGTTTTGCCTTCCACGGAAACGATCACGTCGCCGGTGCGCAAGTCGGATTTTGAGGCCGGACCGTTGGCCACCATGTCCGTAACCACAACGCCGTCTTCAGTGTCCGGGGCCAGGGGCTTGTCGAGATTCTTGTACTCGGGATACTCCCTCAATTCTTCGATGTAGATTCCGATCCACGAACGGGTGAATTTTCCCTCGGCAATCAAGTGGTCCTTGACCCGTTTGGCCAGGTTGATCGGAACGGCAAAGCCGATGCCGGTGTTGATCCCTTCAATCATGGTGTTGATGGCGATGACTTCGCCGTAAAGATTGACCAGCGGTCCGCCGCTGTTGCCCGGATTGATGCTGGCGTCGGTTTGGATGAAATCCTGATCGGCGTAACCCCATTCCTCGAACGACCGTCCTTTGGCGCTGACATGGCCAAAAGTCACGCTATAACTCAGGGCGAATGGCGCGCCGATGGCCAGGACAAATTCCCCGACCCGCGTGTTGTCGGAATCCCCCAGCTTGGCCGGGGTCAGGCCCCTGGCCTTTATTTTGACCACGGCGATGTCCGATTCCGGATCGGTCCCTTTGATTTCCCCGTCATAGGTCCGGCCGTCCTTGAAGCGCACCACTATTTTATCCGCATTTTCGACGACGTGATCATTCGTCAAAATATAACCGTCCTCCGAAACAACAACGCCCGAGCCTTCGCCCTCAACCTTCTCAGGACGCGAGCCGTGCCTGTGCCTGTGGTGGCGTGGCCGGTCTTCAGGCGGGAGCACGTCCCACCAGGACCCTTCGTCCTCGCCGTCGCGGACTTTTTCCGTCACTTCGATCACGACCACGGCCGGGGAAACCTTGTCCGCGACCTCGATGAAGGCCTCGTTGAGCTGGCGCGCCAGTGTCAGCGCGGGAGAGTCGAGGGCCATGACGGACATGCCGCCGGCCATCAGGACGGCGGCCGACAGGCCATAAAACGCAGTTTTAAACCGGTGCATATTTCTCACGGCCAAACCATCGCACTGTTGGCCGCTTTTCGCCAAAAATATTTAATGCGCGCCAGCATCCGCATTTGACTTGCCGTTTGAGGACGGCTAACGTTTTCCGACGATGGATGGCCCAATACAAGATGTAATCGAAAAACTCCTCACATTGCAAGACAGGGATCACCGCCTGTTCAGCGTCAAGGACCAATTGGCGCGCATTGCGCCGGAGCGCCAGATGCTGCAAGACAAGGCCGGCGGCGCCAAGGCCAGTTTGGATGCCGTCAAAACAAAGATCAAACTGGTTGAAACGGAGCGCAAAAAGCTGGAGTTGGAAGTGGATTCAAAAAAGCAACAAATCGAAAGATATTCCCTGCAACAATTTCAAACCAAAAAGAACGAGGAATACCGCGCCCTGGCCCACGAAATTGAAACCTGCCGCGCGGAGCATCGCCCGGCTTGAAGACCGGCAATTGGAGTTGATGGAACAGGCTGAAACCCTCCAAAAACAAGTCCAGAACGCGGGCCGCGAAGCGGAGGACGCCGCCCAATTGACCGAAGGCCAGTTAAAAGAGCTGGCGGCGCGGGAACAGACCCTGAAAAGCGAGCTGGCCGAACTGGAATCCAGTCGCGCTCAACTGACCGGCGTCCTCGATGCCTCCATTTTGAAGCGCTACGAACGATTGCTGGTGCAGAAGGGTGGCAGCGTGGTGGTGGGGATTCAGCACGGGGTTTGCGGCGGCTGCCACATGAAATATCCCGTGCAATTGCTCATCTCATGCCAGGCCGCCCGCGAACTGGTCACCTGCCCCAATTGCGGCCGCATTTTATACTACACCCGCGACATGGACCTGGCGGTTGCGGATTAAAGCGGCTCAGTTCCAAAAGACGGGTTGACTTTTCAGGCGGAGCGGCGTACATAGATTTATTGTGAAAGATATTTGTTCCATCACGGATTTGCAAAGGGAAGGCCCCGCCATCGTCCGGCGCGCCGAGGCAAGGGGTTCGGTGCCCCTCGCCCGCAACGGACGCACTGTCGCCTACATCATATCCCGAAATCGGATGGAAGCGATTATCGAGACTCTGGAAATCCTGGGCAATCGTGGGGCGATGAAGGCCATTTCCGATTACCAGGCCGGCAGGGTCAACATGCGAGACGTGTCCGTCCTGGATGAAGACTAGAGTCCACGTTTCGCCGCAGGTGATTGCCTTCGTCAAATCCCTCGCGCCCGAACCGCGCCGCAAGCTCACTCAGGCCATCAAAGCGCTGGCAGGCGACCGTGGCGAGGTCAAACCCCTGGAGGGAAAACTTGCAGGATACAGCCGGCTTCGGGTTTCGGGCCACCGCGTCCTATTCCGGGAAGTCTTCAGAAGCGGAGCGCGGCACATCGATTGTGTGTTCGCCGAAAAAAGGTCCATCGTTTACGACCTTTTCATCCAACTCACCGCCGAGGAACTCGGACAGTGACCGCTCATGCCCGGCATTGGCCCGAACGGTGGCTTCAGCACGTTAAGTCAAGGTTTGCGCGTGACATTTAGCCCGCCGTCATGTAAATTTCCCGTATGAATGCAGTCACCGTAAAATTGCTTTCCGAATTCGAGGCGCTGGCGGTTGAGGAAAAAAAGAGTTTGTGCAAGAATTAATTCACCACCTGCCGCCGTGGGATTCCGGTCCGCTCAGTGACGATGTGGCGGCTGCGGCCGGTGACCAATTGGCGGCGATGATCGGCGAGGAGGAGCGTGCCTCCTAAATGGCCGAGGGTTCCTCCTCTTTGAGTTTTTGCGAAAGCCATTCCTTGATTTGAGCCTGCCGGGGCATGCCTTTGCGTCGGGCGACGCGGTCAATTTTGAGGATCATCCAGTGCGGAATGTCCAGATTGATCCGCTCTTTCTCAAGCAGAGGACGACTCGCTTTGGCTAAGGATATCGGCTCTCGGTATCGCTTGGAAGCCCAACTGAAACAAGCGAGCCAACTCCGCACAAGTAAGATTATGTCTAACGATGCAGGCGGAGGACACGCGGCTGATCTTCCCCATCAATTGAGATCACGACCGAATCTTTCTTTCGGGGTGATGGTCTTTGTGGCAAAATGCTTTCGCGGTTTCCCCGGTATTCCATGATCTTTCCGGGCATCCCTGAAATCCGTGCCATCCGTGATCAAATTCTTTAAAGACATTTCTGCTTTCCCTGTCCGCCATAGCTGCCGCGACGGCGGACTTGTCGCGCCATAGCCGCTGCGGCGACGGCGGATGCTTCCCCATTTCAGCGTTTTGTAAATACTAGGTTCATGGAGCCTCTATAAATACCTTGCTCACAACATGTTGTGACTATTCAAAATGTCGAAAATTTCACAGTTTGTTGACAGCCCCGCACTTTCGCCGTTTTCTTGCCGAACGGCCCTTGTCATTTGGATTTACACGCGCTACATTGCTCTTGATTTCGGAAGGGCGGAGAATCGCTTTCGTCTCGAAAGGGACGGAGGAGGAAAGTCCGAACACCGGAGGGCGCGATGCCGCGTAACCCCGAATGATTTCGGGGATAGACGCGGGCGGAATGCTTCAAGGCATTTCGACGGATAGTGCCACAGAAAATAAACCGCCCCGCCCGCAAGGACGGGGCAAGGGTGAAAAGGTGAGGTAAGAGCTTACCGCCTGGCGGGTAACCGCCAGGGCACGGAAAACCCCATCGGGTGCAAGGCCAAATAGGAAACTGAGGGGCGGCCCGCTCCGCGTTCCGTTCTGCGGAACAGGTTTCGGGTACTGGCTGCTGAGACAAATGATTCTCTCCCCCGATTCTGTCGGGGCAGACAAAATTCGGCTTACAGCCCTTCTGAAATCTTCGCCCCCGGCCGTTGCCGCGCGGGCGCGGCGGCCAAATGAGCGCCAAACCATTCCCGCGCCAGCCGCCCGACTTCCTCCAGCGCCCCAGGCTCTTCGAACAGGTGCGTGGCCCGCGGCACAATTTCCATTCTCGTTTTGCCCCGCAATTGCGCCAGCGCCAGCCGGTTCAGTTCAATGACCTGTTTGTCCCTCCCGCCGACGATCAACAAGGTGGGAGCCAGGACCTGCCGCAACGCCGAGCCGGCCAGGTCGGGGCGTCCTCCGCGGGAAACCACCGCGGCCACCCGCTCCGGCCGTTGCGCGGCCGCCAGGAGGGCCGCCCCGGCCCCGGTGCTGGCCCCGAACAGTCCGATCGGCAATTCTGGTTTCTGGCGCGACATCCAATCAATGGCGTGGACCAGCCGTTCCGCCAGGAGCGCGACATCAAAACGAAGATGCGTCGTCTGCAGATCAATCACTTCTTCGTCCGCCGTCAGCAGGTCGAACAGCAACGTTCCCAAATTCCCTTCCCGAAGCGCCGCGGCCACGAATCGATTTCGCGGGCTGTGGCGGCTGCTCCCGCTGCCGTGCGCAAACAGCACAATCCCTTGCGCTCCCTGCGGCACGGCCAGCTCGCCTTCCAGGGACACTTTCCCGGCCGGCACAGTGACCCGGGTTCCAAGGTCGTTCGAATCTTTCATAATTCCTCCCGCAACAGTGTTTGCTCCGGCCTGACCAGCCGGAATTTCGATCCTTGTAAGAGCAACTCCCGTGCCTCCTCGTCGGTTGTTTGTGTAAAATCTTCGTACCATTGCCCCACGCCTTCAAACCCCTCCGGCGTCTGCACGCACACGATCTCATCCACTTCCCGCTCGAATTCCCGGTAAGTCTCCTTCGCCGCGACGGGCGCCGCCACAATGATCCGCGCCGGATGATGTTCCCGGAGGGCAATGACCGCCGCCCGCATGGATGCCCCCGTTGCCAGACCATCGTCAATGAGAATAACAACGCGATCGCGCAACTCCGGCATCGGGCCAACGTGGCAGACCTGTTCGCGCCGCTCCAATTCCCGCCGTTGGCGCGCGACGACTTCATCAATCGTCCGTTGCGGAATACCCAGGGCCTCAATCAGCGGCGCGTTCAAGAAGCAGACGCCCCCGCTGGCAATGGCGCCCATGGCCAATTCCTCGTGCGCCGGCACGCCCAATTTTCGGACCAGAAACGCAGCCAGGGGCGCCTGCAATCTCCGCGCCACTTCGAACGCCACGGGGATGCCGCCGCGCGGCAAGCCCAAAACAACCACATCCGCACGGCCGGCATAAGCTCCCAGTTTGTCAGCCAAAAACCGGCCCGCCTGCGCCCGGTTTTGAAATCGAAAGTTCACTCTGCGCTATTCTTGATTATGAGGATTCCTGGCGCCCTCGACCATTTGTTCATGCTCGGCTTCGTCCAGCCCTTCCTCCGCCAATTGCGCGGCGCAGGTTTGTTCATCTTCCGGCTTTTCCTTTTCAACCGGATGACCCGCGGCGTCGGGCGCTTCGTCCCATGTGACCAGGCCCGCCACCGTGTCCTCCTCGCCTTCGCCGTCGGCCTCCGGGGTGGCGCCGGTCAACTCGCGTTTGGCCTCCATGAAATCGTCCTGGTTGTAATGATTGGGCGGGCGGCCGTTAATGAGGGCAATTTCCCGCGCGCGCTCCGTCACCATGTCGCGCGTCACCGTGCCCAGACCCTTAAAATGATCGGAAATTTTTCCGTGGCCTGGGTGTGACTTTTTCATAACCCACATTAGGCCCGAAAAAGCCGGGAATCAACCATGGATTTTCGCCTTTTTTTCCAGCGTGCGTTTCACTTTTTAGGGTGGCGGTTTCCGGCTCCTAATCCTAATCTTAATCTTAATCCGAATGAATCCCAGATCTGGACCGGTTGCGCGTCAGGAGATTAAAATTAAGATTAGGATTAAGATTAGGAGCGGCTTGAAAAGGCCCGTTTGCCGCCTGCTGTGGTTTTGCGCCACGCTGGCCGGGATGGCGCCGTTTTGCGCCGACGCCGCCCCGCTTCCCGGAAATGTCCCGGCCATAATCCAACGGAACTATGAGGCCGCGCGCCGCCACTATGAATCCAATCCCGAGGATGACCAGGCGGCATGGCAGTTCGGCCGCGCCTGCTTTGATCGCGCCGAATTCCCGCGCGACGACGCCGAGCGGGCCAGCCTGGCCAATGAAGGCATGGCCGCCTGCCGGAAAGCAGTCGCCCACCAGACCAATCTCGCCGCCGGCCACTATTATCTGGCCATGAACCTGGCCCAATTGGCTCGAACCAAGTTGCTGGGGGCTTTGCCGCTCCTGGGCCAGATGGAGAACGAGTGGAACACCGCCCTCGCCCTCGATGAAAAAATGGATTATGCCGGTCCCGACCGCTACGTCGGTTTGCTGTATCGGGACGCTCCCGGCTGGCCGGTCAGCCTGGGCGACACCAGCAAAGCGCGGCAGCATCTGGCGCGCGCGGTCGAATTAAGCCCCAATTTTCCCGAGAACCATTTGAACCTCATCGAATCCTATTTGACATGGAATGAAAATGACGCCGCCGCGCGCGCGGCGGAAAAATTGCGCCTGCTTTGGCCGGCGGCGCGCAAGGAGTTTGCGGGAGAATATTGGGAGGAATCGTGGAAAGACTGGAACCGGCGCCTGGAAAAAATTCAAGCCAGACTGAATCCGCGCCCCGAAGCGCCGCCGCCGCCCAGACAAAAATGAGGGCCGGGGGAAATGACGAATGACGAAATCCTAATGACCAATCAATGTCCCAATGACCAATGGCCAAAGGAATCCGGGACCGCGGCTGAATTCGTCATTGGGGCTTGGTCATTAATTGGTCATTCGTGCTTCGTCATTAGTCATTATATTAGTCATTATTTATGGCGTGGCTGCTTGACGATTCGAGCCGACATGACTTTACTCAAGGCATGAGAATTGCGATTGGACTATTGGGCGCGACCTTGTTGCTGGCCGGTTGCGTTCATCACAAGCCAGCGCCCAATCCCGCCCCGCCTGTCAGGAGCCAACAGCCCAAAGCCGTCATCAAGCCCGATTTGCGGGCGTCGGGCCGGGTGGCAATGGTCAATGCCGAAGCCCGTTTTGTGGTCGTCAGTTTTCCGCCCGGTCCCATGCCGCAAACGGACCATCGCCTGAGTGTTTACCGCAACGGCCTGAAAGTGGGCGAAGTCAAGGTCACCGGACCCCAGCGCGAAAATGATACGGTGGCGGATATAACCGCCGGAGACGTCCAGCTCCACGATGAAGTCAGGGAAGAATAGGTGTTGAATGTCATTGGTCACCACCGCCATGACCGCGCCGCTGCTTAAATGGTCGCTGCCCCTCGAACTGCGCCCCTTGGTGCCCGGATTTGCCCTGGCAGAGGACAAAAAGGCGCAAGCGCAATGAGGATTTCATTTGTGCTTATGATTGACTAAACCCGTGGCAGCCCCCGGCCGGATGTAACGCGGCACCATGGGGATGTAACGGACGTCCCGACTATAACCGCACAGGCGGCGCAGACGGTCTTCTTCTGATTCGATTAACAGATCGTGCATGGTTTGCAGGAGTTGCGCCGCATCCAGCGGTTTTTCGATCAAAGCGCCCACGCCTGCCGCCCTCGCCATTTCAGATTGCCTGGCTTGACCGGTAATAATGATGATCGGCAGCGTGGGGTTTTGGCTGGTGAGGCCCTCAAATGTGTCCCACCCGCTCTTGTCCGGGAGGCCGAGGTCCAGCAGGACAAGGTCGATCTGTTTCGAATCAAATTGTGTCAACGCCTGCTCCCCATCCCCCGCCTGCAACACTTCATAGCCGGCTTTCTGCAACACGCTGCTGATCGCATCACGGACAGGCGCGTCGTCATCCACGATCAGCACCCGCTTCCGCACGGGCGCTGTTGTTTGTCGTGGCTCATTGTCAATGACTGGATTGGCATTCATATATCATTCAACGCGCTATTGACGGTTTCCTGCCAGCCTGTGCGCTGACCCGGCGTTAAGAAATACTTGAGGTGGACCGGGACATAGATTGCCTGACTGGGGGCCGGTTGCGGTTGCCGGGCCAGTGTCGGCGCAACGATTGAGCCGCCTCCGCCAGCCTCCCCGCTGGTTTGGGCCCCCGTGGCAATCGCAGTGAGGGACAAGGTTTCAAAAGATTTTAGAACAATTCGTGTTTTCATTCATTTCAGGTATTATTATTCCTGTGCCTCGAACTTGGCGCTGTGCCTGACCATTAAAAACAGCAGTTCCGGTGCCAACTGGAGCGAGCTGTGATTTTTGAATGAAATCAAGGGCTTTGCGCGGCGGCCCGGCGGAGCATGAAGACGATGAATGGAACAATTCATTCCACAAGTGGTTTCCCGCATATCACCGGGGGCGGCCCGGCGACGAAATTGCGCGTCGCGGGTCTTATTTTGACGGCCGTGCTGGGTTCCATACTGGTCATCTGGGTCAACCGCACCACCTGGGAACGGGTGGACCAGTTGCAGCGCCAGTTCGCTGGCTTAAAAGCGGACAGTTTTTACAGGGGTGTCCGCATCCGCAACGACATTGAGCGCCTGAACGACATTTTGCTGCGCTACAGGCTGCGCGGCGACCCGGCCGACGCGGAGGCCTTTCACAGCGGAACACGGGATTTCAAACAACGGCTGGAACGCGACCGCACCAACGCGGCCACGCCCCTGGAGATCGATTTCTTTCAGCGCGTCGGCGCGGCTTACGACGATTACTTGATCGAAAGCGCGAAAGTGCTCGAGGCCAGCCGCGCCTGGTGGAGATCCCCCAGCCAGGGATTTTCAGGTGAGTTATGAGAAAGTCCAGAAGCAGTCCGAACATTTGGTGTCCTTGTGCGATAGGTTTATTGACAATCAGCGTTCAACCTTCGATGCCTTTCTCAGAGAGTCGAACCGCACACTGGTTGTTTTCAAACGCCTCCTCCAAATTGCGGCGGTGCTCCTGCTCGTTTTGGCCGCCGCGCTTCTTTTGCTCGTTGACCGCGGCATGATTGCGCCGCTCCGCCACCAATTGACCGAAAGCCAGGCCATCATCGCGCGGCAGGAGAAGCTCGCCTCCCTGGGCGTGCTTGCGGCCGGCGTCGCGCATGAAATCCGCAATCCGCTCACCGCCATTAAATTCCGTCTCTTCAGCCTGAAAAAATCCCTGGCCGCCGCCGCCCAGGAAGATGCCGACGTCATCGCCGGCGAAATCAGCCGTCTGGAGCGGATTGTGAAGGACTTTCTGCAGTTCGCACGGCCGTCCGAGCCGGAATTGGTGGCGATTCCCGCGCAACGCATCATGCAGGAAGTGCATGACCTGTTGCGCCCTCAATTGGAAAAGTCCGCGATCAAGTTGAAGATGGAGGCCTCCGAACCGGTTTGGGTGCGCGCGGACACCCAGCAAATCAAGCAGGTGTTGATCAACCTCATTCAGAATTCGGCGGACAGCATCGGGCGTGACGGCGTGATCACGTTGCGCGTTTCCGGCCAGTCCGGCCCGGCGCGCAAGGGCGCGGACGGGACCGTGGTGATGGAGGTGGCCGATACCGGCAAGGGCATCCCGCCGGAAGTGCAGAAGCGCCTGTTCGACCCGTTCTTCACCACCAAGGAAGGCGGGACGGGGCTGGGCCTGCCCATCGCCGCGCGGATCGTTGAAAAACATGGCGGCAAGCTCCGTTATCAAACGGCGCACAATCGCGGCACGACCTTCCGCGTCGTTCTGCCCCAAACCGGAAAAAATGAAACCTAAAATACTGCTCATTGAAGATGACGCCAGCACCGCGGCCTCCCTGCACAAAGTGCTCTGCGCCGAAGGATATGAAGTGGAGACGGCCACCCGCGGCGACGAGGGCCTGGCCCGGGCGCGGCAACACAGTTACAATGTGGTCGTGACCGATTTGAGATTGCCCGGTTTGAGCGGACTGGAACTGGTCGCCCAACTGCACGCCGCCAAGCCAAAGCAGCCGATCATTTTGATGACGGCCCACGGCACTACCGAGACAGCCATCGAGGCCACCAAATTGGGCGCGTGCGATTACCTGCTCAAACCGTTTGAAGCCGATGAACTGTTCGATTTGGTCGCCTCAGCCGTGGCCAGCAGCCGGCTCATGTCCGAGCCGGTCGATATGGGCGAAGCCCGCCCGGACCGCTCGGCCATCATCGGCAACAGCCGCGCCATGCAGGCGATCTACAAGGAAATCGGCCGCGTGGCCGCCACCTCCGCCACCGTCCTCATCCGCGGCGCGACCGGCACCGGCAAGGAACTCATCGCGCGGGCGATTTACCAGCACAGCGACCGCGCGGACAAGCCGTTCATCGCCGTCAATTGCGCCGCCATCCCGGATGCCTTGCTGGAGAGCGAACTCTTCGGCCACGAACGCGGCGCGTTCACCGGCGCGCAAGCCCGGCGCATTGGCCGCTTCGAGCAGGCCCACGGCGGCACCCTCTTTCTGGACGAAATCGGCGACCTGAACGCCAACACGCAGGGCAAGCTGCTGCGCGTGCTGCAGGAGCGTTGCATCCAGCGGTTGGGCAGCGAAGCCGATGATCGCGGTGGACGTGCGGGTGCTGGCCGCGACCCATCGCGATCTGGAAAGCGCCATTCAGGAAAAGGAGTTTCGCGAGGATTTGTTCTACCGCCTCAGCGTCGTCACCATCAGCGCTGCCGCCTTTGGCCAAACGCGCGGAAGACATTCCGCAATTGGCCAAGTACTTCATCCAACGCTATGCCAGGGAACTCGGACTCGAGGCGCCGGCCGTCCAGCCTGAAGCCATTGCCTTTCTGCAAAACCAGCCCTGGCCCGGCAACGTGCGGGAATTGGAGAATGTCGTGCGACAGGCCTTGCTGCTGGCCAAGCCTTTTGCCATCAGCCTCGAACATGCGCAGCAGGTCATGGCCAGGGCGTCGCAACCCGCCACCGCCTCCCAACAGACCCATGCGGCCTACGTCGCGGAATTGCTGGCGCGCGCGCAAAGGGGCGAAATCCATGACGCTTATGCGCGCATGATCGCCGAGTTGGAGCCGGAGTTGTTCAGCCAGGCCATCCGCCTGGCGCACGGCAACCAGGCCAAAGCCGCCCGCTGGCTGGGCGTCACGCGGTTGAAAATGCGCGAGACGCTCGCTCAACTGGGGCTGCATCCCGCGCAGACCGACCGGAACAAATAGCTGGTCGTTTCCATTCCACCGATGGTTCCAAATGTGCCATCACTTCAGTCGCAATTGTTGATATTCCCCCTAAATAAGGCCGTTTGACGCCCCTTTTTCGGGCGGCATGGAACTTGCGCACCCATGCCATGCCGGCAACGCAGCCGGACAACGAAAGGAACGAAATGAAAACGATGCGAACATGTACAGTAGCGGGAGCCGCCATGGCGCTTTTAGGCCTGGCTTGGGCAAATACGGCCCTCGGCGATGATTCATGCAACGCTGCTCAAAAGGAAAAATCCTTCAAAGGCAACGTCGTCGCCGTTGATGCGCCGGACAGAACCATCTCGGTGAAAGGCCTCTTTTTCACCAGAAACTTCAACACCGCCACCGACTGCAAAGTGTCCTTCCAGGACAAACCGGTTGCCTCCCTGGCGGAACTTCGGCCCGGCCAGAAGGTGGACGTCCGTTACGATGAGAACAATGGCGTGCTGATTGCCCGGCAGATCGCCCAGCATGACTTGATCTTCGCAGGCCACATCACCGCCATTGACCTGGCGGCGCGAACGCTCACCCTCAAGGAGGGCATGACGACCCACAACCTCACCATTGCGCCGGATTGCGCCGTGGTCATGAAGGACGACAAATGGGCCGCGTTGAGCAGCCTGCAAGTCGGGGATGCCGTCCAAGTCATCTACGAACCGGTGAAAGGTTTGCACATGGCGAGCCGGATCGAGCAGAAAAGCGAGATGTTTGTCGGAACGATCGAGGCCGTTGATGCCACCACCCGGTCCGTCAAGGCCAAAGACTTGCTATCCGAAAAGAAATTCAATCTCGCTGACGATTGCCCCATCGTCATCGCGGGCAAACCGGATGGCAGTTTGAACGACCTGCGGATCGGCGACCGGGCCTCCATCAGCTATGATAATCAGGACGGCGTGCTGGTGGCCAATCGCATCAGCCCGATGCCCGCCTCATCCGGCGCGGAGACGGCCCGGAACGCAAAGGCAGGCAACCAGTCGCACAATTACAGTTATGCCGAGTCAAAGTCGGGCAACTAAAAATCGATTGCGCCCGCCCTTTCGGTGTTTGTCGCCGAAAGGGCGGAGCCTTTATTCTGGCTTATGATTGACAGGATTTCATGGCAGGAACCCGTCAATAAAGGTCAGATACCCTTGCCTCCCGTCCACCTTGGTGTGCCGTTCGACAGATTTGCCGAGTTCCCGCAGACAATCCACCAGCAGTTGAAGCGAAATGGGAGGGACGTTTTCGGGGCCGGGAACCGGACATGGTTTGCGTGCCAGCCGGAATTCGCACATGGCTTTCACGGCCTCAAAGGCCGCGGCATCAAGCCCGCTCAAGCCGGGTGGTTTTGGAGCATGACCACGCAACTCAGCCCGGTAAATCTGGAAGGCGGCCTCATAGGCGCGAAGCGCCGTGTAATCCGACATTTCCGGGTGGGCGCGCCAGATTCCCACAACGCTGAACTCCAGATTTTGGAGAATGTCGAGTTTGTCATCAGTGATTTTCATGGCGCATGAATGGTTATTCAATGATCTTCGGCACAGCCTGCCAGAAAACCCGCTGCTGTCCACCAGTTTAAAACTTCACTTAAACTTTGACAAGCGCCCGCGGCAGAGCCAATGATTTTCGATGACGGAGCAGATTCTCATTTTGGATTTTGGCTCGCAATACACCCAGGTGATTGCCCGGCGCATTCGCGAGTGCCATGTCTATTCCACCATCGCGCGCTTTGATGCGCCCGCGTCCGAAATCGCCGCCCTTAATCCCAAAGGCCTGATTCTGTCCGGCGGGCCGTCGAGTGTTTATTCGCCCAAGGCGCCGTTGCCGGACCCGGCCATTTTCAAATTGGGCGTGCCGATCCTGGGGATTTGTTATGGCGCGCAGTTGATGGCCCAATTCCTCGGCGGCAAAGTCGAGCGGGGCCGGAAACGCGAATATGGCAAGGGCACGTTGTCGGTCACCGATGGCGCGTGCGCGCTTTTTGCCAATCTTCCGGCGTCGCTCCAGGTCTGGAATTCGCACGGGGACAAGCTGGGCAGAATCCCGAAGGGCTTCAAAGCCGTGGCCACATCGGACAATTCCGAGTTCGCCGCCATCGAAGACCGCGCGCGCCGTTTTTTCGGCCTGCAATTTCATCCTGAAGTGGTCCACACGCCGCGGGGCCGCGACATCATGGCCAATTTCGTCCATAAGATTTGCGGCTGCGGCGCGGATTGGACGATGCGGCATTACCTGGACCAGGCGGTGGAGGAAATCCGCCAGCAGGCCGGCCGGGAGCGCGTCATTCTCGGTCTGAGCGGGGGGGTGGATTCGAGCGTGGCGGCGGCGTTGTTGCATAAGGCGATCGGCGCCCAGTTGACCTGCATTTTTGTCAATAATGGGTTGTTGCGCGGGCGCGAAGCGCGGGTGGTGCGCGAAGTTTTCGGGCGCCATTTTAAAATCAAGCTGCAATACGAGGACGCCTCGAAATTGTTTCTGCGGCGCCTCAAAGGGGTGACCGACCCCGAACGCAAACGCAAGATCATCGGCAAAACATTCATCGAGGTTTTTCAAGCGGCGGCCAAACGGGCGGGAACGGCCCGGTTTCTCGCGCAGGGCACATTGTATCCGGATGTCATCGAGTCGGTGCCGATCGCGGGCAATCCGGCGGCGCTGATCAAAAGCCACCACAATGTCGGCGGCCTGCCCAGGAAGATGAAATTCAAATTGATCGAACCGCTCAAATGCCTGTTCAAGGATGAGGTCCGGCAATTGGGCCTGGAATTGGGATTGCCCAAGGAAATTGTCTTCCGCCAGCCCTTCCCCGGCCCCGGCCTGGCCGTGCGCATCCTGGGCGAAGTCACTCCGGCGCGTTGCGACATATTGCGCGCGGCCGACAGCATCGTGGTGGAGGAAATGAAGGCCGGCGGCTGGTATTACAAAATCTGGCAGAGCTTTGCTGTGTTGCTGCCGGTGCGCAGCGTGGGGGTGATGGGCGACGAACGGACCTATGATTTCACCATCGCCATCCGCGCCGTCGAATCGCAGGACGGCATGACGGCGGATTGGGTCAAGCTGCCGTATGATTTGCTGGAAAAGCTGTCCAACCGGATCATCAACGAAGTCAAGGGAGTCAACCGCGTTTGCCTGGACATCTCGAGCAAACCGCCCGCCACCATCGAGTGGGAGTGACGCGGGGGCAAAAGAGAATGACTAATGACGAAATCCTAATGACCAATCAATGGTCGAATGAACCAATGACGAACCCCCGGACGGCCATTACTTGGTCATTCTGGCTTTGTCATTGATTCGTCATTCGTGCTTCGTCATTCGTCATTCCCCGTAATTGGTCATTCGATTTCGTCATTAGACATTTCCCTGGTGATTTGCGCCATGAACCATTAAGATTCACAGCATGGCCATGCTGCACCGAACCCTTGCCAAAACAAAGTTTGTGGATTTTCTCCAGGGGCAAAAGCGGCGCATCACTCCGCAGCGCCGGGCCATCATCGACACTGTCTTCAGCACGGCGGAGCATTTTACGGCCGGGCAACTGCTCAAATGGTCCCGCCGCCGCGATAAATCCGTTTCGCGGGCGACGGTGTATCGGACGCTGCCGCTCCTGACCGCCAGCGGTTTGGTGCGGGAAATGGATTTTGGGCGGGATTGCAAGTTTTACGATCCCAATTACGCCGACCATCCGGACCACAATCATATTATATGCCAGGATTGCGATACGATTGTTGAATTTGAGAGTGATCAAATCAAACAGGTGGAAGGGGAAATGTGCCAAAAACTGGGGTTCTCGGTGAAGACCCATCGTCTGCAGATCACCGGCAGTTGCGAAGAACTCAAACGCCTGGGCAAATGCGCCCGCAAAAAGGGGTGTTAACGGATCTCCCATTTTGATTTGCCATCCGGGCGGGTCAGTGTATAATTCAGCCGTTTTTCATTGGGAGTGTCCGTGGATGAAAAATGAAATGACGCTGTTTAATGGCTTTACGCAATCAACTCGAAACATCGGGATCATGGCTCTTTAGGCGCCGGAGTTATCTTCCGTTGGCCATACTGCCCATCTTTTTGGTTTGCCTGGCCTCCTCCAGCTACCTCGGCCACAGCCATGTGCTCAATGAGTTTTGGCAGGCCGGTTGCATGGTCCTATCGTTCTCGGGGTTGGTCTTGAGGGCGATTGTCGTGGGACATGCCCCGTACGGAACGTCCGGCCGCAATACCCGCGGCCAGGTGGCCGATACTCTAAACACAACCGGAATGTATTCCATCGTTCGTCATCCGCTTTACCTGGCAAATTATCTCATCATCATCGGTTTCACGATGGAGATTCACGTCTGGTGGCTGGTTCTGTTGACCACTTGCATTTATGCGCTGTACTACGAGCGCATCATGCTGGCGGAGGAAGCTTTCCTGCGCGCGCGCTTTGGCGTGGCGTTCGAACAATGGGCGGCGGCGACCCCCGCGTTTATTCCGAGGTTCGGCGGCTGGGAACCATCGCCGGTTCCGTTCTGCTGGCGGACGGTGCTGCAACGCGAGTACAACGCATTTTTCCTGATCATTGTGGTGTTTTTCCTGCTGGACCTGATTGGCGATTCCATCGCCGAAAGACGTTTCAAGATCGATGCCACATGGTTTGGCATTTTCATCGGCGGGTTCGTGATTTTTGCCACCTTGCGCACCCTCAAGAAGCGCACGCATCTGTTGACGGTGGAAGGAAGATAGGGACGCACAGAATTCGCTTTTATTAACTTGCCGCCAGGGCTTCGACTCACTAAAACTTTCAGGTTCATTCGACAGGCATGGCCACCAAAGCGCATCGCGTAAAAAATCGATTGAAGGGCCGCAAAAAGACGCCGCGTCCTCCTGCGCGCCGCCGTCCGATCCGCCGTCCTGCGCGGCGGCGGCCCGCCTCGCGTCGGCCCATCCGGAAAGTTGCCAGGGCCGCCGCCAGCCCTGTGCCGGAGCCGGCAGCGCTCGATGTCCCGCGCGATGAGGAAGCGTATGCCCCGCTGCCCGAGAGGGAACGTTCCGGCTACGATGGCGATACCGCGATCAAGCTTTATTTGCGCGAAATCGGCCAGGTCAAACTCCTGACGCCCCAGGAAGAAATCCATCTGGCGGCCCGCATCAAAAAGGGCGACAGAAAGGCCCGCGAGCTTATGATCAAGGCCAACTTGCGTTTGGTCGTCAAGATCGCCCATGACTATGAAAATTTCGGCCTGCCTCTGCTGGATTTGATCAACGAGGGCAACATCGGCCTGATGAAGGCGGTCGAGCGTTTCGACCCGGCCAAGGGCGGCAAGTTGTCCACTTACGGTTCGTGGTGGATCAAGCAATCCATCAAGCGCGCCCTGGCCAATCAGTCCAAGACCATCCGGCTGCCCGTCCATTTGGTGGACAAAATCTCCAAGATGCGCCGCACCGCCATGAAATTGCAGGAGGTCTTCGGACGCGAACCAACCGATGAGGAATTGGCCGAGGAAATGGGGATGTCTCCGTCCCGGGTCGCCCAGATGCGCCTGGCGGCCATCCGGCCCGCTTCCCTGGACGCGCCCATTGGCGATGATGACTCGAACAATTTCGCGGAGGTCGTTCAGGATGAGAACGCCGACACGCCTTACCAACATCTCGAAGAAAAAACCGTCACCAGGATGTTGCGCGAGATGGTTAAAACTCTCGACCCGCGCGAGGCCACCATCCTGCAATATCGCTTCGGACTGGACGGCGGCACTGAAAAAACGCTGGAGGAAGTCGGCGTAAAATTCGGGGTGACTCGCGAGCGGGTGCGCCAAATCCAAAACATCGCGCTGCACAAGCTGCGCCGGATGATCGAGAAACTTGAGGCTGTCAAATCCTAGGCGCCTGTCCTACTGTGCTGCCCATGACAACTAACGATGTGTCGGTTGCGGAACTGGCCGGGGCCATTCGCAACATCCCGGATTTTCCAAAAGCCGGCATTCAGTTCAAGGACATCACCCCCGTTCTGGCCGATGCGCGCCTCTTTGCCGGCTCGATCGACCATTTGACCGGCCGTTTTCCGCCGGGCGCGGTGGATGCAGTGGTGGGCATTGACGCGCGCGGGTTTATTTTCGCCGCCGCCGCCGCTTACAGGCTCAAGTGCGGTTTCGTTCCGGTGCGAAAAAAGGGCAAGTTGCCTTACCGCACTTACGAACAAAGCTACGATCTTGAATACGGGTCCAACACCATCGCCATCCACGTCGATGCCGTGCGGCCCGGCAGCCGGGTCTTGTTGATCGACGATCTGCTGGCGACCGGCGGGACGGCCGGCGCCGCCGCCAACCTGTTGCAGCGCCTGAACGTGACCATTTTGGAGCTGTCCTTCCTCATCGAATTGAGCTTCCTGAAAGGACGCGAGAGACTGGCAGGTTTCCCGGTCCGCTCGCTGGTGGTCTATTGAAGGGGAAATGACGAATGTCGAAGCATGAATGACCAGGGAAATGTCTAATGACGAAATCCGAATGACCAATCAATGCCCAAATGACCAAATGACGAAATGGATGCCGTGTATCTTGCCGCCTTTGGTAGAATTCGTCATTAGGGCTTCGTCATTATTTCGTCATTCGTGCTTCGACATTCGTCATTCCTTGGTCATTAGGATTTTGTCATTAGTCATTTTCAGTGCTGCTAAAGATGGCAGAGAATCTCCAATCCTTTGATGTCTCGCTCTTCCGATTCATCAACGTGTCGTTGAGCAATTCGTTTTTCAACAAGCTGATGCCGTTCCTGAGCGATTCTCCCTGGTTCGCCTGCCTGTTTTTTGCCCTGGCGGTTCTTCTGGCTTGGAAAGGCGGGGCGCGCGGGCGCGTATGCGTGCTGATGCTGGCCCTGTCCTTGTGCCTGGGCAATTGGCTGGTTTGCGACTCGATCAAAAACGCCGTGGCGCGATTGCGGCCATTTCAAACCCTTCCCGAAACCATCCTGCGAGTCGGAAAGGGCGGGAGTTTCAGCCTGCCTTCATCCCATGCGGCCAATTGGTTTGGCATGACCATGGTGCTGCTGGTTTATTACCGCCGCACCGCATGGGCCATGCTGCCGCTGGCTCTCCTGGTCTGTTTTTCGCGGGTTTATAACGGGGTCCATTATCCGGGCGATGTGCTGGCCGGGGCGGTTTTGGGGGCGGGTTACAGTGCGGCGGTCATTTGGCTGTCCGACGCGCTCTGGCAATTCCTTGGCCCGCGCTGGTTCCCGCTGTGGAAGGCTCAATTGCCCTCGCTGACTCATCCGGTGGTCGTCCCGGCCAGGGCCGCCGACGCCGGCGACCAAAGTGTCCGCGACGCGCAATGGCTGCGTTTGGGTTATCTGCTGGCGGCATTTCTATTTCTCATCCGCCTGGCCTGGCTGGCGGCGGGCAAAATCGAACTGTCCGAAGATGAAGCCTATCAATGGCTCTGGTCCAAACACCCCGCCCTCTCCTATTACAGCAAACCGCCGCTGATCGCCTGCACCCAGTTTTTGGGCACGCACATCTGGGGCGACAACGAATTTGGCGTTCGATTTTTTTCGCCCGTCATCGCCGCCGTCATGTCAATACTGGTTCTCCGGTTTATGGCGCGCGAAGCCGGCGGCCGGACCGCGTTTATTTTGCTGCTGGTGATGAGCGCCACTCCGCTGCTGGCTTTAGGCTCGGTCGTGATGACAGTCGATCCGTTGTCCGTGCTGTTTTGGACGGCGGCCATGCTGGCCGGATGGCGGGCCGCCGGTCCGGCGGGAACGACGCGCCAATGGCTGTGGGCCGGCCTGTGGATGGGCCTGGGATTTTTGAGCAAGTACACCAATCTGTTTCAATTCGTGTGCTGGGGCGTCTTTTTTTTACTGTGGCCGCCGGCCCGGCGGCATCTGCGGCGGCCTGGTCCCTGGCTGGCTCTATTGATCGTGGTTTTGTGTTCGCTGCCGGTGGTGATCTGGAACAGCAGACACCACTGGATCACCGTCGCGCACGTGGCCAGCGACAGCCAGTTGGGCGAGAAGTGGCATCGGACTTATGTTCAGGAGTTTCTTCCGATCGAGGCCGGCGTGCTCAATCCCGTGTTTTTCGCGGGCGCGCTCTGGGCGGCCATCGGCTTTTGGCGCGGCGGCCGGCGCGAACCCTTGCCATTGTATTGCTTCAGCATGGGCGCGCCTTTATTCTTGACGTATCTCCTGCTCAGCTTTCACAGCCGCGTTCTGGCCAATTGGATTGCGCCCTCCATCGTGCCGCTTTTCTGTTTGATGGCTGTTTACTGGGCCGCCCGCTGGAAGCAGTGGGCCTCGTTTCTGAAACCGTGCCTGGCCATTGGCATCGGCGTCGGAATTTTTGCGGTGGTGATGGCGCATGACACGCAATTGCTCAACAAACTGGTTCACCGGCGCCTTCCGGCCCGGCTGGACTTGCTGCATCGCGTGCGCGGCTGGAAGGAAATGGCTCGAATCGTTGGCCAGGCCCGCGAGGACATTGCACCGCAGGACAAGCCGGCCTTCATAATTTGCGAACACTACGGATTCACCTCGCAGCTTTCATTCTACCTGCCCGAAGCCAAAAGCCGGGTGAGCACGGACCCGCTGGTCTTTTATTACGTCACGCAAAAGCCGGACAATCAATTTTACTTTTGGCCGAACTATCTCAACCGCACCGGACAAAATGCGATCTTCGTCCGCGAAATTGAAAAACCGCGATTGCGTCCAGATTGGTTTTCCAACTGGTGGAACCAGAGCGGGGATATCTACGTGAACGATGTTCCGGAGACGCGTCCGTTGCCGCCGGAAGTCCGGCAGGAATTTGAATCCATCCACGATCTGGGCATCAAAGACGTGGTGGCCGACGGCAACGTCGTGCGCCGCATCCAGCTTTTTGAATGCCGGAAACTGCGCTGACTCGATCAATAGAACCAGTAATCCTTAACAAAGTATTGTGTTTTAATTGCCTGCGGCGGCTGACTCGAGACATGGCCATCGGCGAAACTCAAATTCACTCCGGTGAGGCGCCCGTTAAAATAATGCGCCATCGAAACTGTCTGTCCGCTAATCACCGGCGGGGCATTAAACCACGGAGGAGTCACCGTTGTGACGATGGGCAAAGTGTAATAGCAGAGATCGCTTATGAATGGAACACGCGAGATGCCTATGTCGCTGATTTTATAGGGCCATCCGTATCTTCCGGCGTCGGTTTGGCTTTGATACTTGGCGCTGCCACCATCGAAGTTTGGGTAGTACCCGCTGGAGGTCTCGCCGCCTTGGCGCTTGACCCAATAATTGTGAACCATCCTGTCTTCACCAGGGTCAGTACTGCTCACAGCGGCTAGTTCAAGGTCCGCGATGGTCATTAGCGGGTGGCCGTACGTCGCTTGATAGGTCGCGCTCGCGTTCGCAAAATCGCTGGGACGAACCGGGCAGTACCACATTGGAACCGTCAGGCCAAAAGGCGCCAGGGCGGGGATCAGGCTCATATTGGCGTCCCAAGGATTTCCTCCGTAGCCCACGGCGCCAAATCCGGGCAGAAACGAATTATAATTGTTGGCATAAAGATTGGCGACCACCCCCCATTGTCTGAAGTTGGAAGTGCAATTGGTGACCAGGGATTGGTATTTTGATTTGGCCACGGTGGGCAGCAGGATGGCCGCCAGCATGGCGCTGATGGCGATCACGACCAGCAGTTCGATCAATGTGAAAGCCCGGTGGATGGTGCCTGTTACATCAGATAATTTTCGCGCCATGCCACGAGAATGCCGCGCCCCGCCCGCTTTGTCAACAACCAAATACAGCAAATTTTAAGTTTGACGCCAGACCGGCCCTCAGCTAGTATCGGTAAAACTCGGTAAGAAATGAGCGCGATCATCAACCCATTTTCCATTATTGATCGTATGAAAAGAACATGGCCCGTCCTTTTAGTCTTGCTGCTATTGGCCGCGCCGGCAGCGGTGCAAGCCCAATACTACTACAGCACAAATGCCGGCAATACGAACACCATCACCATCATCGAATACACCGGGTCTGGCGGGGCTGTGACCATCCCAACCAACATCAACGGCCGGTTGGTCACCATCGTTGGGAATGGCCAGATCCCTGTCTTCGCCGGCGCCAGCCTGACCAGCGTCACGATTCCCGGCGGCGTCACCAGCATCGGGGCGTATGCGTTCGAAGACTGCACCAACCTGGGCAATGTCACGATTCCCGGCAGCGTCGCCAGCATCGGGGATTATGAGTTCGCAGACTGCACCAACCTGACCAGCGTCACGATCTCCAACGGCGTCACCAGCATCGGAAACGGTGCGTTCGAATCCTGCACCAGCTTGCCCGGCGTCACGATTCCCGCCAGCGTCACCAG
The DNA here is from genome assembly GCA_963825315.1 of uncultured Verrucomicrobiae bacterium. Lineage (GTDB taxonomy): Bacteria > Verrucomicrobiota > Verrucomicrobiia > Limisphaerales > Palsa-1400 > DASRLE01. Next base: position 1,708,402 of record CAWGST010000001.1, read on the forward strand.
CATCGGGGAGGGGCCGTTCGCGTACGGCATCAGCCTGACAGCCATAACGGTGGATCCGGAAAATCTCTTTTATAGCAGTACGAATGGAGTGTTGTTCGACAAAAGCCTGACCACGCTCATTCAATATCCAGCAGGCATGGGCGGAAGCTGCACGATTCCCGGCGGCGTCACCAGCATCGGTGAGGATGCGTTCTCTCGCTCCGGCCTGGCCAGCGTCACGATTCCCGGCGGCGTCACCAGCATCGGGGCGTATGCGTTCGCCTTCTGTACCGGCCTGGCCAGCGTCACGATTCCCGGCAGCGTCACGAGCATCGGGACGAATGCGTTTTATTACTGCACCAACCTGACCAACGCCACCATCGCCAACGGCGTCACCTGCATCGGAGAAGGTTCGTTCGAAGACACCGGCCTGACCAACGTCACGATTCCCGGCAGCGTCGCCACCATCGGAGCGGCTGCGTTCTATTTCTGCACCAACCTGACCAACGCCACGATCGGCAACGGCGTTGCCAGCATCGGGACGAATGCGTTTGACGACTGCTCCAGCCTGACCAGCGTCACGATTCCCGGCAGCATCACCAGCTTTGGGAACGGTTCCTTCTATGATTGCTACAGCCTGGCCAGCGTCACAATTCCCGGCAGTGTCACCAGCATCGGGGATTTTGCATTTGCGGCAAAAACCAGCCTGGCCAGCGTCTATTTCGAGGGCAACGCCCCCACCGCTGATTCGACTGTGTTCACCAATGACAACGCGACGGTCTATTATTTGCCGGGCGCCACCGGCTGGAGTTCCCCTTTTGCCGGTATTCCGGCCGTGCTGTGGAACCCGCTGATCCAGACTGGCGACGCCAGCTTTGGGGTGCAGAACAATCAATTTGGGTTCAACATCACCAACACAAACAATCTCACGGTTGTGGTGGAAGCCTGCACCAATCTGGCCAGCCCCGTTTGGACTCCGCTCCAGACGCTCAAGCTCACCAACGGTTCGTTCTATTTCAGCGATCCCCAGTGGACGAGCTACTCCGCCCGTTACTACGGCCTCGGCTTGCCCTGACCTCGGGAAAGTAAGAATTAAGAAGTATGAATTATGAACTTCCGGACTGGGCTTGCAGGGCCAGAGCCGCTTCGGCGACGGCGAATGTCTTATCCGATTTCTTAATTCTTCCCTCTTAATTCTGCCTTTTCGAGTGTTTGTCATGGCAAGCCAGTCAAAGTGCGTCAAAGCAATCCGCGATTACGATTGAGTTTAGGATGAACCTGATTATTTTTGAAGACGAACATCTCCTTGTCGCCAATAAGCCGGCCGGTTGGAGCACCCATGCGCCCGCGCCTTTCGCCGGCGAGGGCTTGTACGAATGGCTCAAAAACCGCGAGCCGCGCTGGAGCCGGCTGGCCATCATTCATCGCCTCGACAAGGAAACTTCCGGCCTGATTGTCTTCGGCAAAACCACTTCGGCCAACCGTTCCCTGACCGATCAATTCGAGAAGCGCCTGGTGCATAAAGAATACATCCTGCTCACGGACCGTCCGGCGCCTGTGACCCCGCTGCGCGTCAAATCGGCGCTGGTCCGCTCGGGCGAACGCTATCTCAGCCGCCCCCTTCACGCCGGGGGCGAGATGGCGGAAACTTGTTTTGGCGCGGGACAAAAAACCTTCGCGCCCGGAGAGGGCAAGGCTGTTTGCACAGTCGAAGCCGAACCGCTCACCGGCAAAACACATCAAATCCGCGTCCACGCCGCCGCCCATCATTTTCCGATTCTCGGCGACACGTTGTATGGCGGCACGGCGGCGGCCCGTGTTTATTTGCACGCCGGCGGGTTAAGGTTCATCCATCCCGCCACGCACGAACCCGTGGCCTTCACCGCCCCGGCGAATTTTTCCGACGACCCGCGCCAGGCGCTGCGCGCCGCGCTGATGGACCCGGCGCAAACCAACGCTTGCCGCCTGATCCACGGCGCCGCCGACGGCTGGGCCGGTCTTTACATCGAGCGCCTGGGAGATTTTTTGCTGGCTCAATCCCACGCCCCCCTCACTCCGGCGCAACGGGAGTGCGTCAAGGATTGCGCCCGGCGCTCTTCCGCCCGGGGCGTCTATCACAAGATACTCCAACACCAGGCGCGCGCCGCTCCGCAATGGCTGCGCGGCCGGACCGCCCCGGCGGAAATCCTCGTGCGCGAGAACGGCCTGCAATTCGCCCTGCGCTTCGACGAAGGTTATTCCGTCGGCCTTTTCCTGGACCAGCGCGACAACCGCCGCCGTCTGCTGACTGGTTACATCGCTCCCAAACTGGAAATGGCGTCCGCGCCCGAAGTGCTCAACGCCTTTGCCTACACCTGCGGCTTCTCGGTCGGCGCCGCCGTCTCCGGCGCGCATGTCACCAGCCTCGATCTTTCCAAAAAATATCTGGAATGGGGCAAACGCAATTTTGTTCTCAACCAGCTTGATCCCGCCCGGCACGATTTCATCTTCGGCGACGCCTTGGCCTGGTTTCGCCGCCTGGCCAGGAAGAAGCGTTCGTTCGACGTCATCATTTTGGATCCGCCGACCTTTTCCCGTTCCAAAGAGGGCGGCGTCTTTCAAGTGGAGAAGGACTACGGCGCGTTGATGACCGCGGCCCTTCCCCTGCTTGAGCCAGGCGGCCTCATCCTCGCTTCATCCAACGCCGCCGCGCTCGAGCCGGAGAAATTTCTCAACGCGATCGACCGCTCGCTGCTGCAATCCCGCCGCCGGGTTTTGGCGCGGCAATACATCCCGCAACCTCCCGATTTCCCGGTCCACCGTGACGAACCGGCCCATCTAAAGACCGTCTGGTTGCAGATCGACTGATGCCACCCAAACCCATGCTTTCCAAAGACAGGCCATTTTTGACAAGAGGAAGAAACGAAGGCGGCGCTTTTCGCAAAAATTCCCGAAAAAACTGCGACAAGAGTTTGGCGATTACGACCGGCTCATTTAATTCTTACTTTCCAGACCGCCGGGCGGCCAGATAGCGGTCAATCTCGGCGGCCGCCATGCGCGCGTCCTGCATCACTTCGATCATCGACACCGGCCAGCGCGCGATCGAGCCTGCGGCAAACACGCCGGACAGATTGGTCATCTGGGCGGAATTCACAACCAGGCAGCCGTGTTCGTCCACAGTCAGTTCGTCGAACTCGTCGCAATCCGGCAGGCGCGGCGGCGCGAAGCCATAGGCCACCAGCACCACTTCCGCCGGAATTTCAAACTCGGTCCCGGGCCGCGGCCGCGCATTGATCCGGCCGGAGTCGTCGGGCGGGTCAAGCTGCGTCCGCACGCAACGCACGCGCGTCACTTCCTCGCTCAGATTGCCGAGGATTTCCACCGGCTGGCTCCGGAACAGGAACCGGGCGCCCTCTTCCGCCGCATTTTCAAATTCTTTTGGATCGGCCGGCATGAACTCCCGGTCACGGCGGTAAACGCATAAGGCATCGCTGGCTCCGGCGCGAAGGGCGATGCGCAACGCATCCATCGCCGTGTCGCCCCCGCCGAGCACCACGACGCGGAGGCCCTCCACGTTGACCGGCGGCGCGCGAAGGATCGCGTCGGAGGTGTGGTGCAGAATGAAAGGATAAGCCTGGCAAACACCACGCAACCCCGCGCCGGAAATTTCCAACGGCACCGCTTCCGTGCGGCCCAGGGCAAAGAGCAGCGCGTCATGGTTGCGCCGCAGTTCGCGCATCGTCACATCCCGCCCGCAAAGCACGCCCATGCGGAATTGGACACCCCGTTGCTTCAAAGATTGCACCCGCCGCCTGATCACCGCCCTGTCCACCTTGAACCCGGCCAGCCCGTTGACCAGGCGCCCACCCGGGGCGTGCGAGCTGTCCATGATGGTGACGGCATAGCCCAGGCGCGAAAGCGCATCAGCAGCCACAAGACCGCACAGCCCCGAACCAATGACGATGACCCGCTGGCCATTGGCGGGCGCCGGAGGCGGCTCTTCGACGCCGTGCTTCCGGCCATAATCCAGCAGGAACCGGGAAATGGAGCCGATGGGGACGGGATCGGATGGTTTCTGGAGCACACAAGCCGCCTCGCACATCCTTTTTTCCACGCAGATGTGCGCGACAAATTCCGGCAGGCTCTGGGTGTTGAAAAGCAATTCCGCCGCTTCCTGGAACCGCCCGCCGGCGGTGAGCCCGAGCAATTCCGGTATGGGAATTTCCAAGGGGCAGGCCGCCACGCAGTTGGGATTGGGGCACTGCACACAGCGGCTGGCCTGCTGGCTGGCGGTGGTTTCGTCGTAGGGCCGGGAGACGACGTTGAAATCGGACAGCCGGTCGGGCACTGAACGCTTCGGCGGTTCAACCCGGTCCAACTCGCGCCAGGCGTATTTGCCTTTGGCGCCCGATGTGTCCGGTCTATTTGCCTTCATGGGATTAAGTTATGCTTATTCCCATTATTCTCATCCAAATTCATATTAGCATTTCTAACACAACGGCGGCGGAATGCAAGCAAAGAAGCAAAGTTTATTGGCCTCCGGCAGGCGCAAAAGATGGCCGGTCTTTGCCAACGCAGGGTGAGACTTTCTGCGGGGCATTGACTTAGCTTGAAACAGTTTTGGGGCATTGTTTATTGCGTGGTTCCGGGGCGGGGGCCACAGCCGGAGACCGAGGTATATTATGATGCGGATCGAACGCAGGATCAAATACGAAGGGGACCGGGTCAGAGGGTTTGCGAAGGAGGTCATGAGCGTGTCAGGCTGCGAGCAACTGCAGAGTTGCATCCAATGCGGCACCTGTTCCGGCACCTGCCCGTTGAGCATCTACATGGATTTCTCGCCGCGCCAGGTCATGGCGTTGGTGCGCGCCGATTTCAAAAACGAAGTTCTGCGCAGCCACACCGTCTGGCTTTGCGCCTCCTGTTACGCCTGCACCGTCGAGTGCCCGCGCCAGATTCGCATCACCGATATTATGTATGCGTTGAAGCAGCGGGCCATCCGGGACGGCATCTATCCGAAGCGTTTCCCGATTGCGGTGCTGGCGAAAGAATTCTACGAAATGGTCCGCCGCCAAGGCCGCATCACCGAGACGCTGCTGGTGATGAGACTGTTCCTCAAAACGAATTGGGGCGCCGCGCTAGGCTCGTGGCGCCTGGGACTGGGAATGATTCGCACCGGGCGGTTTGGGATCCGGCCCGAACACATCGAACGCCGCGCCGAACTGGCCGCCATGCTGGCCACCGCCGACAGCGGTGATGGCAAACCGAGGGACAGGGTATGAAATACTCCTACTTCCCCGGTTGCTCGCTCAAAGGGCTGGGCCGTGCTTATGAGGAGTCTCTGCTGCCGGTAATGCAGCATCTCGGCGTCGAACTCGTCGAACTGGATGATTGGAACTGTTGCGGGGCCACGGCCTACATGTCGGTGGACGAGACCAAGGCCGCCGTGCTTGCCGCGCGCAATCTCGCCATCGCCGAGAAAGCCGGCCCGCACGATCTGATGGCGCCCTGCAGCGCTTGTTATCTGGTGCTCAACAAGACCAAGCACAACATCGCCGACTTTCCGGAAATCAACGCGGCCGTCCAGCGCGCGCTGGGGAACGCAAAGCTCAGTTACAGCGGCAACGTGCCGGTGCGTCATCCGCTGGATGTGCTGGTTCACGACGTGGGATTGGACGTGATCAAGGAAAAGGTCGTCCGTCCCGCTGAAGGGATTGAAAGTCGCGCCCTACTACGGCTGCCAAACTGTGCGCCCTTACGCGACGTTCGACGACGCTTGGAATCCGACGACGATGGACAGGCTGCTGGCCACGCTGGGGGCGGAGGTTGTTCATTTCCCGCTCAAGACCAAGTGTTGCGGCGGGAGTTTGACCGGCACCGTGCCGGAAGCCGGCCTGCGCCTGACCTACATCCTGCTCAAGGAAGCCGTCCGCCGCGGCGCGGACGTGATCGCCACGGCCTGTCCGCTTTGCCAGTTCAACTTGGACGCGTATCAGGACCAGATCAACCGGCGCTGGGGGCCGGCGCGGATCTCGACGGTTTATTTCACGCAATTGATGGGACTGGCCTTCGGCCTGTCGCCGGAGCAACTCGGGCTGAAGCGCAACTTTGTTCCCATGAAACCATTGCAAGCGGAATCCAGCACGGCATGAACACGAACCACAGGAATGGCGAAGTTCGCATCGGCTTCTACATCTGCCACTGCGGGCACAACATCGCGGGGGTGGTGGATTGCCCCGCCGTCGCGCAATACATCGCCAAACTTCCCGGCGTGGTGGTGTCGCGCGATTACAAATACATGTGCTCTGACCCGGGGCAGGAGTTGATCCAGCAGGACATCCGCGAGCACCAGCTCAACCGCGTCGTCGTGGCGTCCTGCTCGCCTTTGCTGCACGAGCACACGTTCCGCAACGCTGTCGCCGCGGGCGGACTGAACCCGTTTTATTTCCAGATGGTCAACATCCGCGAGCACGATTCGTGGGTTGCATACCGACCGCGGGGAAGCCACTGCGAAAGCCAAGTCGCTCGCGCAGGCCGCGATTTGCCGCGTGCGTTTTCATCGGGCGCTGGAGACGACGCGGGTTCCGATTCACCCCGACGTGCTGGTGGTGGGCGGCGGCATCGCGGGCATTCACGCGGCCCTGACGCTTGGCCAACGCGGGCAAGAAAGTTTTCCTGGTCGAACGCGATCCGAGCATCGGCGGGCACATGGCGCAGTTCGACAAGACGTTCCCCACGCTGGATTGCGCCGCCTGCATTCTCACGCCCAAAATGTCCGCCGTCCGTTCGCACGAAAACATCACGCTGTGGAGTTACTCGGAGGTCGTGAAGGTTTCAGGCTACGTCGGCAATTACACGGTGACCGTGAAGCGCAAGCCGCGTTACGTGAACGAGGATTTGTGCGTCGGCTGCCAGGAGTGCATCCAGGCCTGCGTCTTCAAGGAGGGGAAGTTTCCGGACGAATTCAACGTTGGCCTGAGCAAGCGCAAGCCCATTTACATCCCGTTCCCGCAAGCCGTGCCGCCGGTGGTGGTGATTGACCCGGAACGCTGCCTTCAGGTCAGGACCGGCAAGTGCAAGAAGACGTGCCTCGAAGCCTGCGCCGACCGGAAGGCGATTGACTTCACGCAGAAAGAGGAACTGGTCGAAATCAAGGTCGGCAACATCATCGTCGCCACGGGCTTCAAACTGTTCGATGCGAAGCGGATCCCGCAATACGGCTACGGCCTTTATCCGAACGTCGTCACTGCCATTGAACTGGAACGGCTGGTCAACAGTTCCGGCCCGACGGCGGGCGAGATCGTCCTGCGCGATGGCCGGCACTCCGAAGTCCGTCGGCATCATCCTTTGCGTTGGCTCGCGCGACATGAAAACCAACCGCTGGTGTTCGCGCACCTGCTGCATGCACTCGATGAAACTGGCGCAACTGGTCCGCGAACACACCGACGCTGACGTGACCGTGTTCTACATGGACATCCGCGCGCCGGGCAAAGGCTACGAGGAGTTCTACGACAAGTCGCTCAAGGAAGGCATCCAGTTCGTGCGCGGCCGCGTGGCCGAGGTGACCGACTGGGCGATGGCGCCGGAAGAAGAGGGCAAGCTCGTTATCCGCGTGGAGGACACGCTGGCGGGTTTCGTGCGCCGGATTCCGGTGGACATGATCGTGCTCGCCACGGGCATGGAGCCGCAGGCCGACGCGCAGGACGTGCGGCGGCTGTTCAACATGAGCTGCGGCACGGAAGGCTGGTTCCTGGAGAAGCACCCGAAGCTGGCGCCGGTCAGCACGTTCACCGACGGCGTGTTCATCGCCGGCTGCTGCCAGGGGCCGAAAGACATTCCCGACAGCGTCGCGCAAGCGGGCGCCGCCGCCGCCGAGGCGATGGCGCTGATTGACAAGGGCTACATCGAGCAGGAGCCGAACACGGCCTACATCGTCGAAGCCGATTGTTCCGGCTGCAAATCGTGCATCCCGCTCTGTCCCTACACGGCGATTTCCTTCGACGACGCAAAGCAGAAGGCGCAGATCAACGAGGCGCTGTGCAAAGGCTGCGGCACGTGCGTGGCCGCGTGTCCGAGCGGTTCCATCAGGCAGAACCTGTTTGAGGACGAGGAAATCTTCAGCGAAATCGAAGGAGTGCTGGCTTATGTCTGACCCGAATTGGCAGCCGCGCATCGTCGCGTTCTTCTGCAACTGGTGTACTTACACCGCCGCCGATCTGGCCGGCGTGTCGCGGCTCAAGTACGCGTCCAACGTCCGCGTCATCCGGCTCATGTGCTCCGGCCGCGTGGACCCGCAGTTCATTCTGGACGCGCTGGCCAGGGGCGCGGACGGCGTGCTGATTGGCGGCTGCCATTTGGGCGATTGCCACTATGTCGAGGGCAACTACAAGACCCTGCGCCGGTTTCAAATGCTCCAGCGCCTGTTGCGCGACATGGGCATCGAAGACCAGCGCGTGCGGTTGGAATGGATTTCCGCCTCGGAGGGCGAACGGGTCAAGACCGTCATTAACGACATGGTGGAGCAAGTCCGCGCTCTCGGGCCGCTCAACCTGCCGCAACGCCGCCGGGACTGGGACCGCGAAATGACACCTCTGGCCGGCGCGGCGGGCAAAAGCGAATTGGCGGAGCAACGCGCTGAACCGGAGGCGGCCCATGCCTGATAAACCCAAAATCGGCTTCTACTGGTGCGCCTCGTGCGGCGGTTGCGAAGAAGCCGTCGTGGATTTGGCCGAGGACATCCTCGGCGTGGTCGAGGCCGTGGATATTGTCTTCTGGCCAGTGGCGATGGATTTCAAGAAGAAGCATGTCGAGGCAATGCCGGACAGGTCCATCGTCGCCACGCTGCTCAACGGCGCGATCCGCACCAGCGAGCAGGAGGAGATGGCGCATTTGCTCCGGCGCAAGAGCCAGTTCCTCATCGCCTACGGCGCTTGCGCGCAACTGGGCGGCATTCCCGGTTTGGCCAATCAATTTTCGCGCGAGCAAATTCTGCGTTACGTGTACGAGGAAGCGCCAACGGTGGTGAACGAGGCGAAGACGCGGCCCCGGACTTCGTTTCAGAACAACGGTCACACCGTTACCTTGCCGGAATTTCACAACGTCGTCCGCGCGCTCGACCAGGTGGTGGACGTGGACTTACTACATCCCCGGCTGCCCGCCCACGCCAAAAATCACGAAAGCGGCCATCGGCGCACTGCTGGAAGGCAAGCTGCCGCCCAAAGGCAGCGTGCTGGCGCCCGACATGGCCCTGTGCGACCAGTGCCCGCGCAAGGCCAGCAAACCCGCCGACTTGGGCTTCACGGAGTTCAAGCGTCCGCATCAGGTCATGCTTGACCCCAATCTCTGCCTGCTCGCGCAAGGCGTCGTCTGCATGGGTCCGGCCACGCGCGGCGGCTGCGAAGCGCTCTGTCCCGCCGGCAACATGCCCTGCACCGGCTGTTTCGGGCCAACGTCGCGCGTGCGCGACCAGGGCGCAAAAATCCTCTCCTCGCTTGTGCGCGAACGTTGCCTCGAAAGACGAGAAGGAAATCCGCGACATCCTTGCCGGCATCCCTGACCCCGTGGGCACGTTTTACCGATACGGACTGGCCGAGAGTTTACTGCGCCGCAAGGTGAACCTGCCGGTTGAACCGGCCGAGGAGGCGCCATGAACCCCGGCGCCGCCACAGTTTGGAACGAGGCCAGCGCGCGCGCCATCGCCGCCGCTCAAGCCGAACGCCGTCGCGTGACCATTGACCCGATTACCCGCCTGGAAGGCCACGGCAAGATTGACATTTTCCTCGACGACCAGGGCGACGTGGAGCGAGCTTACCTGCAAGTCCCCGAGTTGCGCGGCTTCGAAGTCTTCAGCATTGGCCGGCCCGCGGAGGAGATGCCACAGATCACCAGCCGCATCTGCGGCGTTTGTCCCACGGCGCACCACATGGCCGCGACCAAGGCGCTCGATGACCTTTACCAGGTTGAGCCGCCGCCCGCCGCCCGCAAGATTCGCGAGCTGGTCTATAATGCCTTCATGATGGAGGACCATGCGCTGCACGTTTACATCCTCGGCGGCCCGGATTTCATCGTCGGGCCGCAAGCGCCGCCGGAACAGCGCAATGTGGCGGGCGTTATAGCGAAGGTCGGTGTCGAAGTCGGCAAAAAAGTCATTTCCATGCGCCGCCGCTTGCGCGAACTCATCGCTTACTTCGGCGGCAAGGTGATTCATCCTGTGCTGGGCTTGCCCGGCGGCGTGTCCAAGGGACTCAAGCCGGAGGACCTGCCGCCGTTCAAGGAACTGGCCAAGGACACGCTGGACTTCGCCTTGTTCACGCTTCAGGTCTTCAAGGACATCGTTTTGAAGAATCCCGACTATGTGAAGCTCATTACGTCGGACACCTATACCCACCGAACTTACTACATGGGCCTTGTGGACGCGCGGAATCGAGTGAACTTCTACGACGGCCTCGTGCGTGTGGTGGATGCCAACGGCAAGGAGTATGCGAAGTTTCCCGCGCGGCAGTATCGCGACTTCGTGGCCGAACATGTTGAGCCGTGGAGTTACGTGAAGTTCTGTTTTCTCAAGCCGCTGGGCTGGCACGGATTCGAGGAAGGACCGCACAGCAGCGTTTACGCGGTGGCGCCGCTGGCGCGTCTCAACGTGGCCGACGGGATGGCCACACCGCAGGCGCAGAAGGCTTGCGATGAATTTTTCAACACGCTCGGCGGCAAGCCGGTGCATCACACCCTCGCCAACCATTGGGCGCGCGTGGTCGAAATGATTGCCGCCGCCGAACGCATCGTCGAGTTGATCAACGACCCGGAGATTACCAGCACGAACCTCCGCGTCATTCCGAGTGCGAAGCCGGGCGTCGGTGTCGGCGTGGTCGAGGCGCCGCGCGGCACGCTCTACCATCATTACGAGACGGACTCCCAGGGCCTCATCACAAAGGCAAACCTCATCGTCGCCACGCAAAACAACGCCGCCCGCATCGCAATGAGCGTCGAGAAAGCCGCCAAGGGCCTCATCAAGAAAGGCAACGTGAGCGAGGGCCTGCTGAACATGGTGGAAATGGCATTCCGCGCCTACGACCCCTGTTTCGGCTGCGCCACTCACTCCTTGCCCGGCCACCTGCCGCTCTGTGTGAGCATCTACAACCGCGAGCGAACCCTGCTCCGGCAATTGGTGCAACCCGCGTCGCTCAAACTCGGTTAGCGTGTGGAGGCGGAGGCCGCCGGCCTTTTTCTCCGGCCGCTGTTCAATCGCCGCGCGGCGGCCAGAACGCGCAATGCGATTGACGGGAGCGCCCGGCGCAGCGGAGGGGTCATGCAAACTCCGACGGTGAATGGGTCCTGGACTTCGATCGCGAATATCTTTACTTGACGCGGAACCCGCAAGCCCAACTGCCTGCCAAGCGTCACGATTTCCCCAACACCAAGAAAATGCGGGGACACAATCGGCAGGACTTTGAGCTGGCTGCCGTCGAATTCATGGAGAAAGCCGGGTGGGGCCTGTCCTGTCTGCACGGCGTCCACCAAAACCAAATCATCGAAGCCCACAATGTAATCCAGAAGCGACAGCCCCATTTCAGAGGTTTCCTGAACCTCAATCCCGTCCGAGTCGGAGAGGTGTTTTCTGATTTCGCGCGCGACATTCAATCCCACCGCGTCGTCGCTCAGAATGTCGTTGCCCAAGCCGAGCACCAGAACCCGTTTCTTCCGGCGCGGCGCTTTCCCCGGCGGCACTTGAGGCGAAGATGCTTCCATGATTCCATCATGTTTCTTAATTCTTACTTCTGAATTCTGCCTTGTTCCCACGCCTCCAGGATCATGTCCAACTCCTTGTTCACCGCCTCATCCACCCGCCGCCGGCCCGCGTCAGCCTCAAAACCCGCCAGCGTGCGCCGCACCCCCTCCCGGAACGGAATGACGCATTGATACCCGGGCACCCACGTCTTGATCTTCGTGTTGTCAAACACCGCGCTCCACGTCTTGTCCCCAAGAAGGCTGCCGGTCAGGTCCGGCGCGACCTTTACGATGAACTCGCTCGGAATATGCACGACGCGGGCCTCGACGCCCAACGCCTCCGCGATCGTCCCGTAAATCTGGTTCCACGTCATGACCTCGTCCGACGTGATGTGAAAAGCGTGGCCCAGCGCCGCCGGGTTGCCGAACAACCCCAGGAAACCCCGCCCAAAATCCTCCGCGTGCGTCACCACCCACAACGATGAACCGTCTCCGTGAATGATGATCGGACGCCCTTTCTTCAACCGGTCGCACAACGTGTAGCAACCCCAGCCCCCCAGCGCAATCGGAAGCTGCGGATCGTAGGTCAGCGACGGCCGCACAATCGTCACCGGAAACCCCTCCTCGCGAAAGGCCCGCATCAACCGCTCCTCGCATGCGATCTTGTTGCGCGAATAGTCCCAGTACGGATTACACAACGGCGTGGATTCCGTGATGAGGTAATGCGCCGGCGGCTTTTGATAAACTGAAGCCGAACTGATGAAAATATACTGCCCGGCGCGCCCCCGGAACAGCGCCAGGTCGCGCTCGATGTCGTTCGGCGCGTAAGCCACCCAATCCACGATCACGTCGAACCGCGTGTCGCCCAGGGCGGCGCGGACCTGGCTGGCGCGGTTGATGTCCGCCGCCAGGCTCCGGCAACCCGGCGGATTGGGATGGTGCTGTCCGCGATTGAGCAGAAACAATTCCCAGCCCCTGGCCAGCGCCAGCCGGCTGACCGCAGTGCTGATAAAGCCCGTTCCGCCAACAAAGAGAATTTTCATACGCAGGCCCAAAAATGCCACGCCGCCGCGACGAGGCAAGCGCCAAACAACGCCCCAAAGCCCGCGACACGGGCAATTCGGTGAATTTTTCGCGGTTTTAACCGTGGCATCGTTGTAATATATTGTCAGAAAGGCATTTACGAGTTTTCATTCATCACTATGCACTCCCCACTCGCCACTTTATGGATACACAGGTCCAAAAAATCGGCAACACGGCAACAAGCCTTATTTTACAAGGGTTTCGTTGAGCTTTTCGGCTGGCAACAGAGCGGCAACAGGTGGCAACACTTTCTTTTGCAAATCGACTATTTCGGCCTTGATTTGCTCTGTGATGTCGTTAAACCCCTCCGGCAACGGTTCCGGCAATGCCTTGCTTGAACCTTTCATCGCTTCGAGCCTTGCCAATTTCAATTTTGCCAATTTCAGCAGACGACCGGCTTCTTGTACTTCGACCTCTTTGCCAAGTTCATCTGCCAGTTCCTGCCATAGCAGGGCGACCGGCGCCTTCAACGACGCCGTTGGCAGCTATGACCGCATGGTGCGTCCCAGCGGCGAGAAGCTGCTCAAGCTCGGTGGTGGCGCGGCGGTGAAAGACCTGCCGGAGATTGCGCCCCTGGACGCCACGTTGCGTCTGCCGCCATCATAAAGCCGCAGATTTTATGCAAAAAGAGTGGCGTGATTGCTGAAGTATGGTAGATTGACGCCATGATTTTACAATTCTCTGTTTCTAATTACAGATGCTTCGGCAAGTTGCAGACATTAAATCTGATGGCGAGCAATCAGGACAAGTCGCTCCCGGACAACTGCATCATCAGGGATTTGCCCGGGTTAGCCGGGAAACGATGGATCAAAGGCGTGGCACTTTATGGTCCAAACGCCAGCGGTAAGACGACCATGCTGGAAGCATTGGAGGCGCTGGCGGAGATGGTGAAGACGTCGGCCAACATGACTGACCCGAAAGACCCAATCCCTCAGATTGAGCCGTTTGCGCTCGCTCCTGGACAACCGGAGTCTCCCACGGCATTCGCGGTGGCATTCGTGGCTGAGGGTATTCGCTACGAGTATCGCGTTGCCGCAACATGCGAGCGGATTTGGCACGAATCATTGCGCGCCTTCCCGAAAGCGAAGGAGCAACTGTGGTTCAGCCGCGATTGGAATGCGAAGTCTGGCAGCTACGCATGGTCGCCGGAGCGTCCGACTGATTTCGACCGCGACAGGCAACTCGAAGACTACACATTGAGCAACATGCTGTTTCTATCCAAGGCGATGGCAAACAATCGAACAGAACTTGAGCCGGTGTTCCGGTGGTTCAAGGAGCGGTTGAAGTTTCTTGATTTGAGCGAGGAGAGCAGGTTCGTCACACTATTCACACTTGACAAGATTCAGGAGCAAACGCCGTTGCATGATCGAATTGTCGAACTACTGCGCTATGCCGATTTGGGTGTGACGGGTGCGCGGATCATCGAGGAACCAGCACCCAAGGAGGAGATGAAGAAAATGCTTAAGAACGTCCCGCCGGACATTCAGGAAACGATTCTCAACCAACGCCGGTGGATCAAGCCGGAACTGACCCATCGTGGCAGCGGCGCGGCGGAACTGCCCTTGCCGTGGGAATCGGAGTCGGCCGGAACACGCCGTTTGTTTGAATTGGCCGGGCCGTGGCTGGACATTGTGAGCAACGGTTACACGGTATGCGTGGATGAGTTGGAAGCCAGCATGCATCCATTGATTGTGCGGGAACTGTTGCGGTTGTTTTTCAGCGCAACGGAAAATCAGAAGGGCGCGCAAATCCTGTTCACCACTCACAATCCGTTGCTGCTCGACGCGACGTTGCTGCGCCGGGATCAGGTGTGGTTCACCGACAAAGACGCCGACGGCGAAGCGCATCTTTATCCGTTGACGGATTATAGTCCGCGCAAGGGCGAATCCCTGGTACGCGGTTATATGTCAGGCCGCTACGGCGCGGTGCCGTTCGTGCCGGCGGGCTTGCTGGGATCGTTCCAAGCGCATGAGACGCTCGCCAAATCAGAAAAGGGCGGCGCATGAGTGAGGACGCAACGTATGATCCAAACTGGTGGCGCAAACCAATGGCTTTAAGTCTTGCGCGCAAGGCACGCCAAGCAACACCGGTGGCTCGGGCAAAACCGGGCGACGCATTTCTGATTGTGACCGAAGGCAAAGTGACCGAGCCGGTTTACTTCAAGTTGCTCCGCAGCGACCTTCGGCTTTCAGTCGTCAGCGTCAAGGTCGAGCCCGGCGACGCTTCTGATCCGAGGCACGTCATCCGCACTGCTGAGCGGCTGGCGAACGAGCAACAGCGCAAACACAAGAAAGGTGTGCTGGGAATCGACGAGCCGGCGAAGTTTGATCACGTATGGGCGGTTGTGGATACCGATGTGGCCGTGCGGAATAACATTTGGAATGATGTTCTGCAACTGGCCAATGCGAAGAAGGTAACGCTGGCGCATTCAACGCCGTGCTTTGAGTTTTGGCTGCTGCTGCACATTGCCGGCTTCACGACGCGAACAGATTTGGTGGATGGAGATACTGCCAAGAGTGCAGTCAAACACGCGCTTGGTCGCGACTACTCCACCAACGAGGCAACCGCAAAAGAAGCCATCGCAACTTTCCTCTCAAAGTGGCCGGAGGCTGTGGGCCATGCCGAAAGGGTGCGGATTCATCACGAAGGCGCTCAGACGCCCAAGCCAGCCAACCCGTCCACGGAGGTGGATCGTCTTGCGCGCGCCCTGAACGACTCCGCGCCGGAGCATCGCCGGAAGCTTCATCCGCCGAACCGCTGAAACGTGGGCTTGCAGCTTGGGCCGATTGGGACAATATCTTTGACAATGGCTGCGGAAACACTCAATTGCCCCATGTGCGGCGCGGCGGCTTCCTCGGATTCGCCGCGCTGCGAACATTGCGGGGCGCGGCTGGCCACGGTGGCCTGCCCTTCCTGTTTCGGGATGATGTTCGTGGGCGCAAAATTCTGTTCCCACTGCGGCGCCAGGGCCGATCGAACCGAAGTCCCGGACGGGACCCATGAAATCTGCCCGCGCTGCCGGGTCGAGATGGAAGCCGTCCTCATCGGCAAGACGCATTTGGAGGAGTGTCCGCGTTGCGAAGGCGTCTGGGCCGACGCCGATTCAGTGCGGCAAATCTGCGCCGATCAGGAACAACAAGCCGCCGTGCTCGGCATGGCAACGTCGCAGACGGCGGAGTCGGTGGATATCGAAGAACACATTCACTACATACCGTGTCCGGTCTGCAAGAGTCTGATGAACCGGGTGAACTTCGCGCGCTGCTCGAACGTGATCGTGAATGTTTGCGGCCAGCACGGGACATGGTTTGACAAGGATGAACTTCGGCGCGTCGTTGAATTTATACGCGCGGGCGGAATCGAGAAGGAGCGCGCCCGGGAAGTGGAGGAATTGGAAGAGCACGAGAGGCATGAGCGGGCCTCGGCCGTCGCTGATGCCTGGAGCGCAAGGAACCTTCCAGCGGGATGGAGTGATGGTGACCGGCACCTTGGCATCTCCGCCCTGGCCGGCGCCATCAAGGCATTTCTGGACAAATAGCGGTCGCCGTCAGAAAGTCAGATTAAACGCCCATGCCTTCTTCGAAGCCGTTCGTCGAGAATTCGACAGATTCTGACAAAACTTGGCAAGTGCAGCCTCAAAGTGGCAGGGGTCAGCTTTCCCAGAATTTCGAAGGATCGTTTTCCCTTCGCGTAGGCGTTCGAGCAGTTTCGAGTGGCATGGATCAGCTTGTCCTGAACGTCGTGGCGGTCACGGCTTTCCAAGGCCCTCAGAGGCGGTAGCCCGGAATCTTGCAGTTTCCCCCCGAAATGTTCTCTCAAGGCGGCTCTGTCCGCGACGAGCCATGTCTCCATGCAGGTCGTCATGAATAGGACCTGATTGTCTTCGGCCCCTTCTGGCGGTGCCCATGTCGGAACAGTTGTAACTGTTCGCAAATGTTGCCAGGCTGCGTATCGATTCGCCATCGGTTCCTCGCTGTCAATCCACATGGCGACATAGCCCGCCAATCTGCCGTTGTGCGCCAACTTGAAATCATTGAAAACGGCGTCCCGTCCGCCGCAGGCGACGAACCGCGGCATCCGCCCTTGAAAGGCGCAATGCTCCAACAGCTTGCGAAATCCCTCACGGCAACGCGCGTGCAACTCTTTGGAATCGCCGCCTCCTTCCAGATAAATGATCGCGCTCACCAGCGCGTTCCCCCAAGCTGTCCCTTGGTCCACAACTGCCCCAGCCGATATTTGTCCAGCCACTTTGCCAGTTCATCCTTTTTCAAGCGGCGCATCTCCGTTCGTCCGTCGTGTTTCTCGCAAACGACGACCGTCTCCGGTCGCTCTGTCATGGCATCGACTAAAATGTCTGAATGGGTGGTGACGATGAGTTGTGTCCGCTCGGAAGCCGCCACCAGCAAGTCCGCCAGTTTCGGGAGGATGTCCGGGTGCAATCCAAGTTCCGGTTCTTCGATGCAAATCAGTGGCGGCGGGGTGGGATCGCAAAGGATCGCCAACAAGCAGAGGTAACGAAGCGTCCCATCCGACAGCCGCGTGGCTGGAATGGAGAAATCACCCTCCGTGAAGATTACCTGAACGCTTCCTCCCTCAACGAACGGCTCGAAGTCGGTTAACCCTTCGTACAAGTCGCTTAATCCCTCCAGCATCGCCTTCTTAGCCTTGGGCGTCTTGCGCAAGCGACTTAGGAAAAGCCCCAGGTTGGAAAAATCCTCCTCCAGCCGGTCATTCCGCATGTCTGCCTGTTGCGGCTCACGGAGGACTGTTTTTCGGCCAAACGTCCACTCCCGGTAGATGCGGCACTTCTCGTAGGACTCCGCAAGATATGTGATCTCAGGGTAATGCTCAGGGTCACGCCGCTGCGACAAAATCGAAAGATCAAGATTTGCCGTCACATATTCCGGCTTCAGCCCCTCATGGACGGTGTTGATGACCGCTTCTCCGTATTGAAAACGGTAGTAGAAATGCGCCGCGCCCTGATCGCTGTAAGGCCTCTCGTTTTCCACCCGCTCATCAAACACCCGGAAACCCTGTTCGTCCCCGAGAAACGCAAAAAAGTGCCGCAAGGGTTGTTCCCCTTTCGGATTGTTGACGACCAATGCTATCGAGGCTGCCCGATCTTTCGCTCCTTTCCAAATCCATTCCTTCGCGCCGCCGCCACGCCGCACGACGCCACGAACGTCCGAGTTTGAGGTCGTTTGCGACGGCACCGGTGTCGCCCGCATCAATGCCAGAGCCTCGATCAGGTTGGATTTGCCCGCGCCATTCGGGCCGATCAACACATTGAGATTCTTCAGAGGCAATGCCGCTGTGTCCGGACCGAACGACAGCAGGTTCGTTAGTCGAATCTCCCGCAACAACCGCGCATCGTTCGGTGGATTCTGCTTCATATGACTTTCCCGGTGCTTAAGCCCCCATGCCTTCTTCGAAGGAGCCGGCGGCGACGGGGAAACACAGGTTGTCGCGCACGTAGGCGATGCCATCGGCGCTGGTCGTATCCAGGTCCCGATAGGCGCTCTCGGCCTCGACGACCAGGGGCGCGGTGCGCGCGCCCATGATCGCGCAGTAACGTTGCGGGTATCCGCTGTGCATCATTAATTCCGCGTAGCGCGTCATGTTCAGCTCGCCGGAGCCGATATCGACAAATTGCATGGCCCGCTTTTGCCAGCCGCCCTCCATCATGCGCAACGGGAAATTGGGCCGGATGACAAAATTCTTGACGTGACAGGCGTAAATGCGCGGGGCCACTTTGAGGAAACGGCTTTCCCAGCTTTCCCCCTCCCAGCAGTGCGACGGATCGGCGTTGACGCCCAGGCATTTGTCGCCGTCGCAGACATGCACCAGGCGGTTGAAATCGTCGGCGCACATGGCGGCTGTTCCGGGATGGATCTCGTGGGCGAGAATAATGCCAAGCTCCTTGGCGCGCGCGCGAATTTTGGCCGTTTTCTTGACAAACCGTTCCTGGCCGCTTTGCACCAGGTCGTAATCCGCCCCCTTCCAAAATCCCCACGGATAGCCGGTGGCCACTTCCCAGCCGAAAACGACGCCCCAGAACATGGGCACGATCCGGACGTTGACGGCCGCCGCCAAATCCAACAGGCGCAGCACGTAAGTCTCGCTCCATTGCTCGATTTCAGCGGCGGATTTTTTGGCGACATCGGGCGGCAGAAACGGCCGGACGGTCGGGCTTTCGGTCCAGGCGGTAGTGTGGACCCAAAAAGGGCAATGGGCCGAGATGCCGTCGAAACTCAGGCCGCGCGAGGCGAAGGCCTGCTTGATTTCGGCGGGGGATTTGAATGTGTCGCCGTCCTGGAGCATGTAATTGGACGGCTGCGCGCCGGTGGCGCCGGAGGCCTTGGCGTAATCCAGGAATGCGGTGAGAGATTTCGCGCCGTGTTGCGCGCCTTCGATACTGGGATGAAAACAGGTTTGGGCCATAAGATTTAAAAATATGTTTATTGAACCGGCCACAAGGCTAGAACGGGTCAACGCCGGAATCAATCCATTTCAGTTTCCAACGAATCCCCGGCGAAAATGCGGCCAACCTTCGCGCCTCGCGATGTCATAGATAAATTTTGCCGGGGAAAAACAATACGCGGGCATTCAACCCCTTGCCGGCGCGCTGAACAACGCGCGCATTTCTTCAGACGATCTGCTTGTCATCGTTCGACCGGCCAAAGATCATCCGGCAGACGATTGGCGCCTGACCGATAACCCGATCGCACAGCTCAAGGAGTTTTTGCTACCCAGGCCCGATTCTGAGCACTGTCAGTGAATTGGGTTTAAAGGAGTAACGGAACCTGGCCTTGACCTTTCCGATCGAAACCGTGACTGGCGCGACTTTGCGCGGCTGGTCAAATGAATTTTCATCAGACGTGTTGCCGCTCGTAAGAATAGTGGCTTGCGCCCTCTGCGCGCCGGGCAGAATTCCGACTAAATGAATGGCGGCGGGCGCCTCCCGGCTGCTCGCGTTGACCACTTTGAGAATGATGTCGTTCGACTGATTGTCCCGGACCGCCGAGGCAAAGAATTTGGCCGCGGCTGGGTCCTCATTGGAAACGGGCAGCACGACGTCGCCGCGGTTGCGGCTGAAAAGTTGCTGGGCGTAATAATTGGGTGTGCCGTAAATGCGATGGTTGTCCACCCAGATCAAGTTGGGCGTCCATTGCCAGGCGTCCACGTTGCCGAAGAGAGGCGCGTAGGAGGCCATGCGCACCACGTCGGCGTTGCGCTCCAACCCGGTCATGAAAGCCGCCTCGGCCAGCGCGCATTCGAGGTTGTTCCGGTTTTTGGCGCTGACCATGGCCACGCTTTGCGCGGCGTATTCGCCAAAGAACACCTTGGGGCCGCTGCGGTCGTAATGGTCGTAGCGATTCACATTGTTGAAAAACCAGGCGGGATTTGCGTAGCAGTGCTCGTCCACGATGTCCGCCTTCAATTCGCGGAACTTTGGCCACAGATAATGAAAACGTTCATCGTCCGGCAATGGACCGGCACTGACAACAAGCGCGATATCAGGGTACCGCGCCTTGAGCCCCTTTGAGAAACGCGCCAGCCGCTCGATGTATTGCGGCCCCCATTGTTCGTTGCCGATGCCGAGCATCTGCATGTGGAATGGTTCGGAGTGACCCATGGCGGCGCGCTTCGCGCCCCAGGTGCTGGTGGCGGGGCCGTTGGCGAATTCGATCAGGTCAAGCGCGTCCTGAATGTAGGGATCAAGCTGGTCCATGGGGCAAAGCTCACCCGAATTGAACTGGCAAGCCATGCCGCAGTTGATGATGGGCAGCGGCCCGGCATTGATGTCTTCGCACAACTGGAAAAATTCAAAGAAGCCCAGGCCGAACGACTGGAAATAATCCGGCGTGGGCCGGTGTTTGAACTCATAATTCCAGCGGTTGATGAGGAGCGGGCGTTCTGCGAGGGGGCCGATGGTTTTCTTCCATTGGTAACGTTTCGAAAGATCGCTGCCCTCGACGATGCAGCCGCCGGGAAAGCGCAGAAAGCCGGGCTTGAGATCGGCGAGCATCTGAACCATGTCGGCGCGAAGGCCGCCCGGCCGGTGTTTCCAGGTGTTGCGCGGGAAGAGCGAGACGCGGTCGAGGTCCACGGCACCCGCGCCCTCCAGGATGATGTTGAGCCGCGCCTTGGCGTCGGTGTCGTTGGGGTGCAGCGTGGTCTTGACCTGTTTCCAGCCAGAGGCAATGCCTTCGAGCAACGCGGAATCCAGCGTGGCGCCGTCGCCGCCGACAAGTTCAACGATGACGCGCGGCGAACCTTCGACGCCGCGAATCTGGCAGGAGAAATCATAGGCTTCGCCCAGGCGCACGCCCATGCCGCGGAAGCCTTCGTTGCAGAGGCCGAACGGCGCGACGGCCTGCGAGCGAATGCGGAGGTAATTCGGGCTGGCCGCGTTGAACGGGTTGTCGGTGCGCACCGTCAACCCGCCCTTCGCCAGGCTGGGACTGATCTTGAACCAGCCCATGAGCGCGTCTGGAAACGCGAACGATCCATTCTTCACCAGTTCGGCGTAAAGGCCGCCGTCGGCGCCGAAATTGATGTCCTCGAAGAAAATCCCCCACATCGCAGGATTGATCTTCGCGCCTGGCTTGTCGGTTTGAACTATGATGGTTGTCATGCGTTCTCGTGGGTGACTTTCTCGCGGATACTTTCGTTATAGTATTTGTCGGTGATAAAATAGCGGTACATCAAAAGCCCCATGATGAGGTGGAAGACGCCGGGAATGACCGTGAGCAGCAGCGCGATGCCGTTCAAGGTAAGGGCGCTTTGCACCACGTCCGGCGTGTATTTGAAGTAGGTCAACATCCAGCCCACGGTTCCGGCGGCAAGGCTCATGCCCATCTTCTGCGCGAAGGAAATGCCGCCAAAGGCCATGCCGGCCACCCGCTTGCCGCTCTTGACCTGGCCGTAATCCACAGCCTCTGAAATGATGGACCAAAACACGGGTCCCTGAAGGTCAACGATGAAGTTGATGAGGAAATACAAAACGAAAGCCGCGGCAATGCCACCGGGCTTCACCGCCAGGTACATGATCAGGCTCAAGGCGAAGGTGAGCAGTTGCGACCAGCGGAAGAGCCGGATTTTGCAGAGCTTCTTCGTGATCCAAGTGGAGGCGATCATGGAGAGAATGTTGCCGATGATACCCGTTGTGATGAAGGCGGCTTGCATGTTGGCCTCGCCGCCAAGAAAGTATTTTGCGTAGTACAAACCGACCGATCCACGGATCACGTACCCGATCGTGCCGATCACGCATACTCCGGCCAGAATCATCCATTGGTCGTTTTGGCTGAGCAGGACAATCTGCTGCCACACCGGCTTGCGATCGTTCTTATGCACCACCCGTTCGGTAGTCATGAAGAAACAGAATATGAACAGCAGCGTGGCCAAGCCGGCCATCACCGCCATCGAAACCTGATAGCCCCTGGCGAGATGCTCCTGCCCCCAACGGGCGGCAAAGACCGGGACAAACGTATTGACCAGCAAGGAAGCACCCTTGGCGAAGAACAGCCGATACCCGTTTGCCGAAAGCCGCTCCTGCGGATCGGCGGTCAGCACGCCGGGCAGCGAGATGTAAGGGATGACGATGGCCGTGAAGACGAGCATCATGAGGATGTACGTCGCGTAGGCCCAGAGGAGTTTGCCGTTGTAGGACAGATCCGGCGTCGTGAACACCAGCATGATTGAGATCCCGAAAGGGACGGCGAAGACAAGAAAATACGGGCGGTAACGGCCCCAGCGCGTGGTGTGGCTGTCGGTGTAAACGCCCATTGCAACATCCGCAAAAGCGTCAATCAGCCGGGGAATGAGTCCCAACATCGCGATATGCGCAACATTCAGTTTGTAAACATCGGTGTAGAAGAACGTGATGATGATCGCCAGCGCCGACCAGACGACATTCACGGCCGCGTCACCGCCGCCGAATCCGATTTTTTCAGGAACCGTCAGTCTTTGAGTTTTCATTCCCGGCAGTCTTCTGATTAATGGAGCCGAATGCTATGATACTCATTGAGCGATTTTTCATCAACCACCGGCCATTGCCCGGCATCCCATTTGAGCTCCGCAATTTTAAGTTTCTGCAGACCGTTGTCCGCCACCTCGTAGGCGTGAAAGACGAGATAGTCCTTGCCGTCAATCGTATAGGCGCTGTTGCCTCCGCGGCCGGCCCAATCTTTGTCGCCGCCCAGCAGCAAGGTGCCGCCACCTTGTGCCATGTTATTGCCTTTCTTGTCCAGATAGGGGCCCCGGACGTCTTTGGACCGTCCCACCATGATGCGGTAGGTGCTGGCATTGCCACGGCAGCACAATCCCCAGGAAACAAACAGATAATAGTAATCGCCCTTTTTGAAAATGAAGGGCCCCTCGATCTCGGCGGGTCCCGGCACACGGTCATCCACCAGCACCGAACGCTCCCGCTTCGCCAGAGAGTACCATTCCTGCGGCTGCGCCAGCGCTTTCCAGCTTGCGTCCAGTTTGACCAGCTTGATGCCCGACCAGAATGAGCCGAAGCTCATCCACGGCGCGCCTTTTTCATCCACGACGATGTTCGGATCAATCGCATTCCAAAGGTCGCGATTGGGCACCGACTTGAGAATGATGCCTTGGTCCTCCCATTGGTAGTCGGGAGACTTGGGATTGAGCGTCTTGTTGATCGTCAGACCGATGGCCGATCTGATCGAGCCGGGAGCGGACACGGCAAAATACAGGTAGTATTTGCCGTCATGCCGGCTGATGTCGGGCGCCCAGATGTGGCCGTTAAATCCGCTGTTCACTTCCAGTGCCCAAGACGGATTACCCGGAAAAACCCGCCCGCCCGGTTCCCAAGCCTTCATGTCTTTGGACATGTAGAACGTGATTCCAGGCCCACTGCTGTAGAGGTAGTAGGTATCGCCCTCTTTCGCCATGGCCGGATCGTGTACGTCCACCTCTCTTGCCTGCACTGCAAACATCGCCCCGCCAAGAAGGGGGAGGAGAGAGAGTTTCAGTTTCATAAGGTTTGACATATTTGCTTCTTTCTTTAGTGCAGGGCGCCCACTTCCGGCCAGCCGGCGGCATCCCATCGGAGGGGGAGGACGGCCAGCGTCGGCCTTCCCTCGCGCGTGCCGTCATAAAAATGGCAACTGAACCAATCTTTTCCGCCGGCCGAAATGATGCCGGCATGGCCCGGCCCGATGAATGGCCCTGTGCTGCCCAAAACCAAACTGCCGCCGTCCAGAAGCATATCGACTGCCTTTTTGTCAAGATAGGGACCGGTGATCTTCCGGCTGCGGCCGACGCGAATGTTGTAGGTGCTTTTGACGCCCCGGCAGCACTGGCCCCAGTTGACAAACAAATAGTAATAGCCGTCGCGCCAATAAATATAGGACGCTTCGATCATGTCATGGCGGGCGAGGGAATAGATCGGAGAATTGGTGGCGAGGCGTTTGCCGGTCGCGGGGTCCAGCTCCACCAGTTTGATGCCGGTCCAAAAGGAGCCGAAGGCGAGCCATAGTCTTCCATCGGTGTCCAGTGAGATGGCAGGATCGATGGCGTTGCAGTCGTCCGTGGCCGTGGTTTGGAGGACGGGGCCCTGATCTGTCCAAGCGTAGCCGGGATCGGCGGGATCAAGGGTGGGATTGGTCGCCAGGCCGATGGCGGAGGTGTTTTTGCCCCAGGTGGAGACGGCGTAGTAGAGGAGGTAGCGGTTGCGCAAATGAATGACGTCCGGAGCCCAGAAATGGCCGTGATTGCCGGGAACGGCGGCGCTGGTCCAAGACGGGATATTGGTGAAAACCGGCGGGCCTGCCGTCCAATGAATCAAATTGGTGGAATGGCGGGAAACGATGCCGCGTCCGGTGGCGAAAACCCAGTACTCATCCTTGCACTGGACAATGGTGGAGGGGTCGTGGGCGGAAACGTCGCGCCGGCCCAGCAGGAGAACCCCGGTATTGGTGGCCGTGTTGGTCTCCGCGCCGAAGGCAATGCCGCAACAAGCCAGGGTCAGAACAGCAATGGATAAAATTTGGAACAAGGAACGCATTTCGGAATTTAACCGCCGGTGTCTGCCCGGCACAGCCTAAAAAACGCGGGAGCGCCGCCGACGGGCAGCGAGACCCAATTGGCATTGTTCGAGATGCTGGCCGCGCTGGTGACGACGTTCCATTGAGCGCCCGGACCCAACTCCGAGGACGATTCCAGAACAAACCCGGCGGCAAAGGAAGGCCACGTCAAGGTGAAACCCTGGGCGGAAGGGGAGACGGCGAGGCTAACCGGCATGGCCAATCCATTGGGTCCGCCTTCATAATCGGCCATGATTTGCCGGGGCGAAAGATGGCCGTCGTAAATGCGAAACTCGTCGATTGCGCCAACGAGCCAGGCATCGGCGGAAAAGAGGGAGCGGCCCAGATAGGAAAGGGCCGAACTCACATTGCTCAAAGGCGGCAGGGTGGCGGTGGCGGCGGATTCCAGGATGCCATTGGTATAAATGGCGCAGTAGTTGTTTGCGGGATCGACGATGCAGACGACATGCACGGCGGCGCCGTCGAGCGTTCCCGGAACGTTGAGGCTGGCCGATCCGGCGGACGTGGACACCGCCAGGTTTTGCGCATTGTCGCCGGTGTGCGGGCTGAAGAAAAGATATTGCTGGCCGCTGGCGCCGTTGGTGGCGCCAAAGTCGAAAACTCTCGCCCAGTTGCTGTTGACGCCAAACGCGGCCCAAAATTCCAGGCTCGCCGCCGCACACCCGCTGACCAATCCGCCGGGGAGATTGACATAGGTTCCAGGCGAACCGTCCAAAGCGACGGCATTGCCGACGATGGCAGCGTCTCCACCGAGGGTGCCATCCGCAGTGCCGATGGAGTCGGCGGCATCGGCGGAAAAAGAGTAGCGATGGGCCAATCCAGGGTGGGCCTCGGCCAGATTCAGGATTTGCGCGTCTGTTAGAGCAACGCCGTAAATGCGAAGGGAATCGAGTTGGCCGCTGAAATGGGGATCGGTGGAAAATTGACTCAATCCAAGGTAGTTATCGGCGGCCTGGACCTGCCAGGGGCGGATGGTCAGGTTGTT
This sequence comes from uncultured Verrucomicrobiae bacterium, assembly GCA_963825315.1. GTDB lineage: Bacteria > Verrucomicrobiota > Verrucomicrobiia > Limisphaerales > Palsa-1400 > DASRLE01. The sequence goes on from CAWGST010000001.1 coordinate 1,734,226, forward strand.
GTTGGTGGCAATGGGAAGGCCGTTGAAATAGAGCTTGCCCGACGTGCCGTTGAGAACCACCGCCAGATGACACCACGAATTTGCCGGCAGGGCGATCGGGGCGTCGATGATTTGTTCATGGCCTTCGCCGTTGGTGGTGATGGCGAATCGCAGCAGGCCGGTGGCTCCATTGGAGGGCGTCAAGAAGAGGTAACGGCTGGTCCCGCCGCCGAAATCGAAGACGCGCTGCCAGGCCGCGCCGCCGTTCCATTTTGCCCAAATGGCAAATGTGCTGGCGTTGGCGACCGACAAGGGCAGGGAAACATAGTTGCTGACGCCATTGAGGAGGAGGGTGTTGCCGAGATTGGGGTCGTTGGTGATGGAGGCGCCATTGACCATCTGTCCGTTGAACTGGCCGAGATTCTCGCGGGCATTGGCTTCAAAGGAATAAAAGGCGCACCAGTTATTAGTCAACTGCGGCCAGCCGCTGGCGCTCCAAGTCATCTGGCCCAGGCCGAGAGTAGGGGCGCCGTTGTTGTTGCCGTCGTAGTAGTGGCAGGTGAACCAATTGGTCTGGGCTTCGACCAAAAGACCCGCCTGGCCGGGGCCAATGAAGCGTCCGGTGCTCTCCAGAAAGAGCGTGCCGCCCCCGGAGGCCATGCTGGCGCCGTTCTGATCCAAATACGGCCCTGTGATGCTCGAACTGCGGCCGACACGGATGTTATAGGTGCTGTCCACCCCGTCGCAGCAGGTGTCCCAATTGACAAAAAGGTAGTAGAAACCGCCATTTTGAACCAGACAAGAGGCTTCGATGGCCGTGCTCGGCGGATGGGTGGCCAGGGAATACACGGTGGAATTGGTGCTGATGCGTTTGCCAGTCGCAGGATCAAGCTGGATCAACTGGATGCCGCCCCAGAAGGAACCGAACGACATCCACAACTGGCCGTTGGCCAGCAGAAGCGCGCCGGGATCAATCGCATTATAATTGACACTGGCGCCGGACTCGACGACAGGCCCCTGGTCCACCCATTGGTAACCGGGCGCCGCCGGGTCCAGGGTGGAATTGGTGGCCAGACCAATGGCGGACACCCTGCTGCCGAAAGTGGAGACGGCATAGTAGAGGTAATAGCCGCCGTTGAGACTGATCACGTCCGGCGCCCAGAAAAAGCCGGTGAACCCCGGAACCGCGTTGGTGGTCCAGAGAGGCGAGTTGGCGGCGTTGAAAACAGGCGGCCCGGCCACCCAGTTGATCTTGTCCGGCGAAGAGATGGAGGAGATGTTCTGGCCGGTAAAGTAGATGTAGTAGCGCCCATCGCATTTAAGCATGGGCGACGGATCGTGAACAAAAAAGTCGCCCTGCAACGGAATCTGCGCCGCGCCGCGCCCGAGGCCCAGAAATGCCAGCAGAACCGCGCAGAACCAAAGCCGCGCGCAAGACCAGCCTGCCAGTTTAATCATAGACACCACCGGCTTCTTCAAAGGCAAAGAAAAAAACAAGGCGACGCACCCCAAACAATGCCTCGCCTTGCCACCCTTGTGAGGACGGAGCCGGGTGTTTCCCCGGCCCCGCCTGTATTTCCATTACTGCAGTCCGTAAGCCAGGCCGCTGCCTGCTCCAATCGGAATGGTCTCCTGGTAATTCGAGCCGACAACCGCCAACGTGCCGTTGGTCACTGGAGTCCAAGGGCCATTGCCGGGCAGTGGGCTGGACACCAAGGTGACGTAGGCAGAACACGTCGGCCAAGAGATCACTATGTTGCCGTTCGAGAGCGTCGGAGTCAAGCTCACGCTCCTGCATGTGCCGATGACTTGGTTCGGTCCGAGGGCATAATCGGCGCTGACTTGAGCGGCGTTCAGCGCGCTGCTGTAAATGCGAAACTCAGCAACGGAACCATTGAGAGTCGGGTCTGGACCCCTATCTGTCAGACCAATATTCGCGTCTCCTTGATAACCATCCCAACCGATATAATTGTTCGGGTTCTGCGCGGACGCGCCGTCCAACACCGATTGCGGGCCAAGGATGTAGGCAAGATAGCTTCCGCTGGCAAAACTAGGACCGACGAAACCAACTGGATCAGTCATGTTGTTGTACATCGACGCAGTCGCAGCGAGCACGCCATTTATATAGAGCGACTCGTAACCTGCATACGGATGAAAAACGGCAACGATATGCACGTTGGTCGCTCCGTTAAGAGCATTGGGTATCCCTGCATCCCGTTCACCGTTGAAGCCGGGGAGCCCCTGGCCGAAGCTCACTTGCGTGGTCGTTCCGGCGGAATTCGGCACGACATTAATGTAATCTCCGCCATATCCATCATTTCCATCCCCACTTTGATCCGCATAGCCAAAGCAGAAGAGATTGGCAAAAACATTAATTGGACTGCCAAAGCTGGCCCAAGTCTCGACCGACATCTCGTCCATGCCGGTGGCAATTCCGGCAGGCAATTGCACATAGCAGCCTTGTGTGCCATCCAGCGTGACCTTGCCTCCGCCTAAAGCAGCGGTACCCTCGAGCGTGGCCGCATAACTGGGATTGCTGGTAACAGAGTCCGCCACGGTCGTGCCCGAACTCGCGGTAAAGCTGTAGCGGTGGACCATGGCGGGCGGGTTGTCCGACACGGTGATCGTAACCGTGTTGCCACTGGTGAACGCGCCGACCGTGGCGCTCACTGTGGCACTGCCCGGCCCGACCGCGGTGGCAACGCCGTTGGCGTCAACCGTGAGCACCTGGGGGTTGCTCGAGGTGTAACTCGGCGTCGGAAACGAGGCCGGGTCCACACCCGGTTCCGCCGAACTCAAATAGACTCCAGTGATGTTCGGATAATCGCCGACCAGCGCCAACTGTTGGAACGTGCCCATGGGCACAGTGGCTTTGAGCACGGGTTTGAAATAAACACGCTTCAGCGCGCCGCCGAGAGGCGTCACCGACACATAGGTGTTGGTGCCATCGTCGCTAATCATAATGTCATTTGTATCAAACCCTATGCCATAGGCTCGAAGAATGCCTCTGGTTATCCAGGTGGAAGCCGCTCCTGAATTACCGCCAGTAATGGTGCCTTCAGGCAGGGTTAATGTGCCGCCACCGACATTGAGGGACCTTGTGCCGTCACATTCGCCGTATGCAGTGCTCATGTTGACATAACTATTAACAAAGAAACTAGCCGTGTCATAGATGTTCAAATGAGCGCCGAACCACAATCCGGCTCCGCCAGGACTGGTGTACGCGGCATTGCCGTACATGTACATGATCGTATGATTTCCAAACTGAGGCCCATTCCACCATCCATCCCCGAGATTGAAAGACGCCCCTTGGGAGTAGGTGGCCATGGAGGAGCCATTATACATGTTGATTATGCTGTGCACCGCGGGATCAGGTGAATACGGGGCCATCGTCCAATCCCAACTCAACGAGCCGTAAACATTCAGAGTGCATCCGAACTCCGGGCCGTAAATGGTGTTAAAATTCGCAGTGCCGGGTTGACCGCACTGTGGGAAGCCGGGAGCTTCAATGTCCCCTGGGGGAACTTCTATCACTGTGCCGCCATTTGCGGGATCGAGCCACACGTTGCCTCCAAAATATGTTGAAGTGGCGCATGAGACAGAGCCGCCCGCATTCGTGTCGTTGGGCGGCACTTCTTGTATAGTCCCGTTAAAAAGCCAGTTAGCCGGGTTGTTCCACATGATGCTGGTTGGCGTGCCATTCCAGTGGTCATCCTGTGCTGAAACACGCTGGTTCAAACACAGCGCCAAGCCGACAGGGGCCACATAACATAGTTTTTTGATAATTGTCATTTTTTTCATATATTTCCTTTTGATTGATGGATTCAGGGTGTCTTGGATCGTTTTTGTTTTTTTGGTGCTTTTTTTAAATGCGCGATTCCCCTCTCAAACCCGACAGAGATACCGCATTTGATTGTAATTGTCTTTTCATTCTATCCTTGGTTGCATATAAGAGTTTGTTCAACAATGGATTGTATGAGGTTTCCGCATGGCTAATAATAGAAATATGGCAAGGTACCTGTTCCATCAACGCGGTTAATCATTTGGCTGAAGGGGCGCCACTCCACGTGGCCGTCTATCATGCCAAGATTTCCCCCATCGGGAATTGACGCGCTCTTCATGTGCGCGCTGATATGGCCCTTGGGGTTGGCCAAACTCGGATAACCGCCGTTGATGTCATTCCAAGCGGTGACGTACTTGCCCTCGGCGTCGTAGGGATAATTGGCAGGGCCAAAGTTATTGAGAGTCGCACAGGCCACGAGGACGCGCCGGGAAAGCGGCCCTATGGGGACGCCGCCTTGATAGGCGCCGGTACCATAACCCAGCGTCGAAGTCGCTGCCAATTTTACATTGACGTTTGTGATATAGGAGCCCGTTTGATACTCCGTCGCGTTAGTGAAAGTCTGGGCGTATCCTATAACCCGAATGCCAAGTCCTGGAAGCGCGCCTGGATCGGGCCAGGGAACTTTCCCAAAACACCACAGGGATGGGTTGCCCGCTTTGTCCACCGTTTCATAGGGTTTCGCATTGGCAAAGCTCGGGTTGCCAAACCAGTCGATGGGGCCAAATCTGGGTGCGGTTCCCGGGTCATACCAAGTCGTTGGCGTTGTTCCACTGGCAATCAAAAGGTTTGCGATATAGGCGTCCATATCCCAAGCCCAAATGCCGTCCGTGCCGCCACTCGTGGGAATATACACGGGAAGCCAATCCCTGTTTTCTCCCGCGTACATGGTCAAGGCCACCAGTTGCTGCTTTTCATTGTTCTTGTCTTGGATGAGTATCGCGCTTTGCTTGGCCTTGGCCAGGGCGGGAAGCAGCATGGCAGCCAGGATGGCGATGATGGCAATTACCACCAAAAGTTCGATGAGGGTAAACCCCCGGAAATTCTTTGTTTCAGAGTTAGTCATACTAAAATGGCGCTGACTGGCTTTGGCTCGTCCAATATTCCGGGCGAGTGGCTGACATCATGTGCAATAGGATAACATTCCGGCAGGTATCCAACAACGCCAGTTTGCGTAAAAGAACCGCCAAATTGCGAAGGCGGCGGCTGTGCCGAGTATCCGGCATAGGCTTTGCGATAGGCCAGCGGACTCATATTTTTGACCGAGCGGAAATAGCGCGCAAAATGCTGCACATCGCCGAAGCCCAGGGTCTCGGCAATTTCACAAACGGGCAGTTGCGTCTCCACCAGCAGTTGCGCCATCTTGTCCGTGTGCATGCGCCGAATCTCATCCAGCACCGAACAGCCCAACTCGCGCCGGAATCGCTTCTCCAACAGGCGCCGCGAGATTCCGGCGTTTTGCGCCACGACTGTCACCGTCAACTCTTCCCGGCGCGAGGCGCCGCGGATGTAGCGCAGGGCCTTGGCCACGCTCTCGTCCTCCACCGCCACGACATCGGTGGAACGGCGAACGACGATATGCGTCGGATGGACCACGATTCGAGCCGGCACGGTCCCTTTGCCCTTCATTAAACAATCCAAGGCCGATGCCGCTTCATAACCGGCGCGGTCGAAATTGACGGCGACACTGGAAAGTGGCGGGTCGGAGAGTCCGCAGACCAGTTCGTCGTTATCCACGCCTACGATTCCCACCTCGGACGGGACTAGTATTCCCGCAACCTTGCAGGCTTCGACAACCTGCCTGGCCCGGTCATCGTTGGCGGCCATCAGGCCGAGCGGCTTGGGCAGCGACTGCAACCAGCGCGCCATCAAACCGCGTTCCCGCGGCCAGGACAAGCGGCCGGACGACGTCGGGACTGGGAAGTTCTCGCAGGACCAGCCAGCCTGGCGGATGCGGTCGGTGAAAGATTGGCGGCGATGTTCGGACCACGGAGCGCCTTTCTCAATTGAAGTCAGGCATCCGCAGTAGGCAAATTTTTTAAAGCCGCAGGCCAGAAGGTGCCCTGCCGCCATCTGGCCGATCCCCTCGGAGTCTGTCACCACGTTCAATAAGCACGAAACCTCGGGTCGGCTGTGTCCAATGACTACTGCCGGGATGCCGAATGCCACCACCTCCTCCAGTTTATCCACGTCGCGCAGGATTATGCCATCGAGGTCCAGCGTTTTCAGCTTCGGCCACGCCTTCTCCAGCCCGCCTGGCTCCCAGTAGAAGGACCAAGGCCCTTGGTGATGCGCGTAATGCGCTATGCCTTGGAGCAAAGACCGCCCCGATCCACGGGACGATTCGACCAAAAGGAGCACTTTCGGGATTCTCTGCATATGCGTTCCATCCCTAAATGCGCCAATTATCGCCAAAACCCGACATTTGCCCCGCCTGCGTCATCGCGCCAGCCGGTAATATAGGGACGGGCCGGAAACGGTCAGGGTGACTTGCCATTGTCCGCCGACGATTTGTGCCGCCGGCAGACCGTTTGTCCAGAGAGAGGGGGAGAGGTTTGTTGCCCATTGGAGATTGAAACCAGCCGAGGCCAGCGGCCATGACAGGGTCAGGTTGGCGCCCGATATTGTGGCGCCCAGAGTTGGACTGGCGGCGCTCAAGAGTTGGTTCGGTCCAAGAGCCTGGGTGGCGGCAATTTCGTCCGCTTGCAACGCGCCGTTGTAGATGCGGAATTCGTCAATGGCGCCTTGCATACCCGGGTCGGGCCAGTTGTCCGCGCCGATGATATTGCGAACAGCTTGCACACCCGACATCGGGATGGTCACGTAGTCATCTGCGCCAGCCAGGACGCCATTGAGGTAAATGGCCACGCAACCAGCCGGCGGATTATAAACGGCGGTGATATGCACGTTGGTGCTGCCATCCAGGCCGGTTCCCGAGCCGAGATCAATGTATTGACAGTCAACATTCGCGTTGTCGGAATCAGAAATCCCGGCGATCGTCGAGTCGTCACTGGCGTGAACGCACACATGAATGTCATATTCAGACTGCCCGCTGGCGTCCTGATTGCCGAAGTCGAAAAGGTTGGCCCAAGTGTATTGGCCGGAATTGATGGTGGCCCAAGCTTCCACCGTGACCGCCGAATCATTTTCGTTGGCACCGGCGCCATTCAGGGGATTGTTGAGGATGGCTGCCGGCAACTGCAAATAGTCAGTTGCGGGCGCGGCAGAAGTTGTGTTGGGGAGCACCAGTTGGCCGCCGCTGATGGCGGCCTTGCCCACCAGTGTGCCGTTGGCGCTGCCAACAGAGTCGTTGGCGGTGCCATTGTTGAAACTGTAACGATGCACGAGCGTCGTCGGGACATGGATAACCTGCACGGGTTGGCTGGCGGACAAACCCAGACTCGCGTAAGTGGCGATGATGCTCGTTGTTCCCGGACCCACGCCCGCAACGTTGCCGTTGACGTCAACGACGGCGATGTTCGTATTTGCCGAGGACCAGGTGATGGCGTGACTGGCATTGGTCGTGAGATTGATCCAGTTGCCAGAAAGCTGACCCAAGACCGTGGACGCGACCAACTGGCCGCTGGCGATGGGCGAAGCGCATTGCAACATCAGGTTCGTGTAAGTATTGATGCCGCTGGCATTGAGCCGGAGTATGGAAAGCGAGTTGGCCGGGAACGTGAGCGTGAAATTGGTTCCGGCGTTGGAGATTGAATTCGTGGCCGGAAAAACATGCGTCGGCGACGAGAAGGTGTTTTCATCCGCCGAACTGCCCGAAGTCAATTCGATGACCGTGGCGTTTGGCGAGATGGAACTGACGCCGGCGACATTGAATGTCGTGGCCACCGGCGTGTTGTAAGCATTGACGGCCTTGACAATGATCTGGCCGGCGGCACTGGCATAAGTTGTCGAAGCTAAAAATCCGCCGCCCGACACTGCCGGCAATGTCACGTCCTGCACCAGATTGGTGGCCGCCTGAGCCGAATTGGCGCCGAGATAACACCGGGCGCGCGCCCCGGTCACCACAATACGGATGTAATACCAGGTGTTCATCGCAATATATTGCGGAACCTGCGCGTAGCTGGTTTTGTTGCCGTTCACCGTTTGTTCGATCCCGTCCAGCGTGTCGCCCCAGCCGCCGATGTTCCACCACGTCCAGTCGTTGTCGTCGAGAACATTGAACAGGATGAGAAAACCTTCATCGCCGCCGACCTTGCGCGCTTGCAGGGTGAGGGTGTAGTTGGCCCAATTCGTGTTGCCGGTCGTGGAATAGCAATCCGTGATGATGGCGGTTTGCTGATACAATCCGCCACCGGCGCTCCAGGCGCCGTTATAGACGTTCCAGCCGTTGGTTCCGTCATGGACAAAGTCGCTTTGGTAAAGTGTGACGCCATTGCTGGTGACAACGATGTTGGTGTATTGGACGGAAGTGTTCCACGAGCCGACGCCGATGGCTCCTTGCACAACGGAAGTGGCGGCGTTGGTCGAAACGGTCAGGTTCGCGGGTAAAACCACGTCGCCGCGATTTTGACTGAACATTTGCTGGACGTAATACGACGGCGTGCCGAACACCGCCCGCGCACTATCGTAGTAAATCATGTCGGGTTGCCACTGCATCCCGTTCACGTTCGCAAAGAGCGGCGCGTACGAGGCCATTAGAACAAGGTCGGAGTTTCGCTCCATGCCGGTCATGAACGCCGCTTCGCCCAACGCGGAGGCGAGGTTGTCGTAAGCGCCGTAGTTGGCCGTGACGGCATATTCGCCTATAAAAACCTTTGGGCCGGAACGGCTGTAAGAGTCGTACATGGTGGCATAGGAAATAAACGCGCCCTGGCTGGAATAGTAGTGCTGGTCCTCAATTTGCACCGGCGCGGTCATCGGAATGCCGCCCCAATCGGGCGCAATGATGTTCATCGCCGGATAGTTCGACTTGATCGCGTTGTAAAACAAAGGGTAACGTTCGTCGTAATATGAGCCGCCGCTCTCGTTGCCGATTTCCATGTATTGCAAATTGAACGGCGCGGGATGACCGTTGGCGGCGCGCACCGCGCCCCAAGTGGTGTTCGTGTCGCCGTTCGCATACTGGATCGCGTCGAGCGCGTCCTGCACCCACGGTCCCATCTCATTAAGTGGAACGGTGTTGTTGGTGTTGCCGTTGTAACCAAGTGCGAGGCCGGAGTTGATGGCGTAAAGCGGCTCCATGCCCATGTCTTCGCAGAACTGGAGGAACTCGTGGAAGCCGAAACCGTCGGTGGACCAGTAGCGCCAGGCATCGTCCATGTGACCAGGCCGTTGTGCAATATCGCCGATGGTCTTTTTCCAACGCACGGCATTGGTGATGTTCTGACCCTCAATGAAATTGCCGCCGGGAAACCGCAGAAACGACGGATGCAACGCCGCCAGCATGTTCGCCAGGTCCGCGCGCAATCCGTTGGTCCGACCGTAAAATGTCGCGTGCGGGAACAGTGAAACGACATCCACCCAAACGGCGCCGGCGTTGGTGATGCTCAGGACAATCCGCGCGTTCGTATCCGTGCCGCTGGATGCCAGCGACGCCGCGAAATGCTGCCAGTTCGCCGTCAATCCGCTGAACGAGGCCTGCGCGTAAATCGTGCTGCCGCCGGCATTCTGCAATTGCACGACGACCGGTCCGGCAAAGCCGTTTGAACCGGCCGCGTAAAAATTCAAATCGTAAGTCGCGCCGGATTGAAGCGACATTCCCCAGAAACCGGAGTTGCCCGCGCCGACGCTGCCCGCGCCGGATTGCATCGTGAGTTTCAGCGAATGGAGAATGTTGGTGTTCAACGGCCGGGCGGGGTCCACGCTTATCGTGCCCTTCGCCGTGCCCTGCGTGACGAGCGTCCAGTAATCAGGATTGGCCGCGTCGTAAAACGAACGGTTACGAACCATCTCCGCGTAGATGCCGCCCTCGCCGGCAAAGTTGATTTCCTCAAAGAAAATGCCAAAGAGATTGGAACTGACGATTGCGCCGGGCTGATTCGCCTGAATGGACACGGTGGCGGACTGACTCCAAGCCATGCTCGTCAGGGCCGGAAGGCTGACTCCGATGAGAATCAGACACTCCAAAACCTTGGTAACACGCCTGCAATACCGCGACATACTGCCATCAGTAAATGCGCCAATCACCGCCAAAACCCGACACGCGTCCGCGCCAGAGGAGGGAATTTTATCTTGACGCTTCCCGCAGGAGGATGCGGGCAAAAACCCAGTCAAACCAGAAGCCCTGCGCAGCGCTGCCTGGTTCCAGGACCCCGTTGAATTCGTCTTCAATGGACTGACGACCCTGGCTGAGTTCCCTGAGCGCTTCGTCCTTCCGCCCGTCCTGAAACAGAGCCAGGGCCAGTTCGACGCGGGCGGCCGCTGCTCTGGGCGCATTGGATTCGGGACAGGCCAGGCAACGCCTGGCCCATTCGATACTTTTGGCATAGTGGCCCTGACGATACTCCCAGAGCGCCAGAGAAACCGATCCCCAGGCCGCCCGAAACGCGGCCTCCGTGTCGTGACTGTCGGCAGTGGCGAAAGATTCCTCGGCCACGCGGGCCAGGGGAGCCAAAGACTCAACTGCGCTTTTGCTCGAAGGTTCCAGCAAACTGATCTTGACGATTCGCTCCGCGGCAACCGCGTTTGTGGTGGAAGCGAAACGAGACAGAGCCGCCTGGCGAAACACCTCGTAACGATCAGCGCCGCCGCTCTCGATCAGGCAAACTCCGCAACCTAAAAAGTCCAGCGTGCTGACATCCCATCCATCCAATTGGTTGGCTCGCAGAAGCAAATCAAAGCGGTCCGATGCCTGTGTCCATCGGCCCTGGAGGGCGTGCCATTCGCTCAAAGAACGCAGCACCGCCGCGCCTTCCACACTCGGCTCCGTCGGCGACGCCTCGCTGATCATCTTGTCGGCTTCATCTAATCTGCCCTGGCTGACCAGGGCGGCAGCCTGTGTGATCCTCTCCCGGACTTCGGCTTGGCGGCGCAATTTCGCTTCGTTGGAACGGGCCAGTTCCGCCTCCTGGGTGAGGCGGGCTTGTTGACGTTCAGCCTCGACGGCGCGCCGTCGGGCTTCACTTTCTTTCAGAAACAGCCACGTCGAGGTGCCCAACCCCGCAATCAATGCGGCGGATACTGCGGCCGCGGCGATAAAAACAACTTTGTTTCGTCGAACCAGTTTTTGCAGCCGATAGACCCGGCTGGGCGGCCGGGCCATTACCGGCTCGTTGCTCAGGTGCCGCTGGATATCCATGGCCAAACCGTTTGCCGTTTCATAACGGCGCGCGCGCTCTTTCTCCAGTGCCTTCATGACAATCCAATCCAGATCGCCGCGAATGAGCGCAATCAACCTGGGCGGTTCAGCGTGGCGCCGCATGGCGGTGGCGGTGAGATCGTTGGCGGTCAGGACCGTTAACAGGGAGGAAGGCCGTTGCGGTTCCGTTTCCAGCAACGTTCGGCGCATCTCCTCCACCCCCGACTGGAGAAGTGTTTTCGGGTCGAAGGGAGTTTTGCCGGTCAGCAATTCGTAGAGCAGCACGCCCAGGCTGTAAATGTCGCTGCGCGTATCAATGTCCAATCCCCCTGTTCCGGCTTGCTCGGGACTCACATAGGCGGGCGTTCCAATGAATTGGTTTTGCATGGTGAGCAGCGTTTTGTCCGTCAGCGGCGCCTCCGTCGCTTTCGCGATTCCAAAATCAATCACCTTCGGCACCGGCAGGCCGTCATGCAACGTCACAATGATGTTCGACGGTTTGATGTCGCGATGAATAATCCCCTTCTGGTGCGCGTGCTGAATGGCATGGCAAATCTGGATGAACAACTCGAGCCGGTGCCGCGTATCCAAATGGTTCTGATCGCAATAAGCCGTGATCCGGGTCCCGCGCACCAATTCCATGACAAAGTAGGGACGGCCAGTGCCAGTGGCGCCCGCGTCCAGCACTTTGGCAATGTTCGGATGGTCCATCATCGCCAGCGCCTGGCGTTCGGCATCGAAGCGCGCAATGACCGCTCGCGTGTCCATGCCCAATTTAATCACCTTCAGCGCCACCAGCCGGCGCATCGGCTTTTCCTGTTCCGCCATGTAAACGGCGCCGCAACCGCCTTCACCGATCTTTTGCAGGATTTTATAACACCCGATTTGCGCCCCCGGCTTTTCCTCTTCAAACCCCCGCGCCAGATCGCGCGCCTCCGCCGGGGATTCGGGATTGTCCGCGGAAGATCGCAACGCGGAGATGCACTCGGTAAACAACTCTTCGGCGTGGCTGTGGACGGAGAGCAAGGCTTCCACTCTTTCCCGCAGGTTGGGATCATCGTCGCAAGCCCGCTCCAGATAGGCTTCCCGTTCGGCGGGATTGTTGAGTTTTCGCGCCGCGTCGAACACCTCTTCTTCGCGTGAAAGAGTGTCATCCATGGTTCTGCGTTGGTGGCGGTTAAACTATAATTGCTCGCGAATCTTCTGAAATAACCAGGCCTTTGCATAAGCCCATCGCCGCTCGACCGTCCGCTCGGTCACGTCCAGGATTTTCGCGACCTCCTGATTGGTCAGCCCGCCAAAAAACTTCATGACCACTACTTTGGCCCGTTCCGGATCCTCCGCCTCCAAGTATTCCAGGGCCTCATTAATCAGGAGCACCTTGTCATCTGGCGTCGCCTCGGCCAACGCGAGGTCGTCAATGTCCAGCCGCACCCATCCGTGGCCATGCTTGAGCCGGGATTTGCGGCGGGCGCGTTCAATCAGAATCCGCCGCATCGCCTCGGCGGCCTCCCCAAAAAAGTGACCGCGATTCTGCCAGCGCCGGTTGCCATGGCCAAATATCCGCAGCCACGCATCATGGACCAATGCGGTGGGCTGCAACGTTTGTCCCTCCGCTTCGCCCGCCATTCGCGCCGCCGCCATGCGGCGAAGGTCGTTGTAAACCAGCGGCAACAACTCCTCCGAATCACAACCATCGCCCTCCGGTGACAGCAGGATTTGGGTAATCTCGTTCATAGCTTTGAAATAAAATATCGGGATTAACAGGAATTGTCAATCTTGAAGTTCGCGGGTTTGCAGCTTTGAAAGCTGCTCCAAATTCAGGAATGCAAATCAACCATCGTCAATCCTCAGCCATTCCATGCTCCGAGGCCCGCAAGGGACAAATGAGCCGGCGCAAAAGACACCACACCCAACCGGGCAAGCCGAATTGATTATGCGCTTTTTACGACCCCGAAGGGTTTCGGTGCTTTCGCAGTTCCGGCGCCGATAACCAAAAGATCGCCCGCGCAATCAGCATCGGTCCTGCCCTCGCCAGTGGCGCCTGCGCCACTGGCGAACAACCTTGGACAAACTTGATCTTGCGGTCTAACAGGATCAAACCGATTTACGGGTCCAAAATGATCGCCCCGGCGTTGGTCTTGGTCAGGAAATAACCGCCGCCCTTGGTGGCATTGAGCAAAATAACGCCGTGGCCGGTCACCTTGGATGCGCCGCTGCCGATGGTCACTGTCAACCGGCCCGTTTTGAGCTGAATAACGCCGCTCAACGATTTCCCGGTCACTTTGCCTTCCGCGGTGGTCGTTACAGGAAGGCTCACGCTGTTCGAGTCAAGAAGCGACAGATTTGCCAGATTGGTCAGGACAATGTTCGCCGGGAGATTGGTCCACGGTGAAAGCGCGATTGGGTTGGTGCTGGTGAACGCGCTGGTGAACAGGCCGGTATGGACTACGGGATGAACCCATGCCAGTCCGCCGGGAGAGGCGGGATCCAGATTAATCCAGCCCAGAAGCAGGCCTTTGCTGTTGTAGAGATTGGCGTAGATGGGAACGTCGCCCGTCACGGAAACGGGCACCGATTGACTAAAGGCGGTGCCGTCAGCCAGCGCCCCCGTTATTTTGGCTGTGCCCGCGCCATTGGCTATTAACGCATAGCCGTCGCCTCCGGGTGAATTGGCCGGCGCATTATTGGCGTCGGGCGGAATCAGCACGGTGTACTGAGCCGGGGGCAGGCTGCTGGCGAGTTCGGCGGTCAGACTTGCCACCCAATTGCTTCCGGAAACCGTGCCTGTCACCTGCGAGGACGGCCCGCTCGAATTCAACGCCAATTCCACCGTCAGAGGGCCGCCCTGGCGGGGCGAGCGTGAAATCTGATTAGTGGCTTGACCGGAGACATCAAAGCTGCCGCTGATGGCATGGCTTTCGCCGTTGATTAAAAGCGTCCCGCTGTAAGTTCCCTTCCGGCCAACGGCCAGCCCCTTGAGCATGCCCGCGGTTTGTTCGGTGACGTCGTTGGCCGTGGCAAAAAGACCGTTATAGATTCCGGCGGCGGCAATGAACGGGCTTGGAACAAAGTCGGCCTCCAACACCATGCCTGGCTGCATGGTGAACGTATAGCTGGCGGACGAACTCAGAACGGAATAGGATCCGGCCGTTCCGCCCACCCAATGGGAGAAGACGTATCCGGGGCCGGGCACTGCCGTCACCGTGTATTTTTTCCCGCTCTTCAAGCTCTCTTTCTCCGGCCAGGCTTCGTGCCGGATGGTTCCGGTTCCGTTGGCGTTGGTCAGGAGAATCAGCCCGTCGCCCGGCGTGGTTGAAGGCAGCTCAAGGACGATGGGTGTCGTGATCGTTCCGGGCGGGGAACCGGTTGTCGAGATGGGATCCGGCGATGATCGCCAAGTAATCAAGTCCATGGTAATCCGATTATTGCCGGTATCCGCCACCGACACGTTGCCCGCGCTGTCCACAGCCACGCCCGTGGGAAAATCAAACTCGGCTGCGGAGCCAATTCCGTTGAGGCCATCAACCAGGCCTCCGCCGATGACGCCCGCGGTGCCGGCCACCGTTGTCACCGTCCAGATAGATTTGGTCACCGGCGGCGTCAGCATCCGGATCGTCTGATTATAGGAGTCTGCGACATAGACAATATCCTCAGCATTGCTCTGGCTGTAAACCACCACGCCAGTTGGGTGATTGAACAGCGCCGAGGTCGTGCCATCATTGGCCCCCGCTTTCCCGGCAGTGCCCGCTATGGTGGTAACGACGCCAGCCGGGGTGATCTGGCGAATCGTATTGTTATACGTATCCGCCACAAAGATGTTGTTCGAGCTGTCCACAGCCACTCCGCTTGGAGCCCAAAAGAGCGCCGCACTCCCCGTGCCATCCGCGCTCCCATTGTATCCTGCGTTGCCAGCCAGAGTGCTCACGGTCCAGTGTCCATTTGTCTGTGTGATCTCGCGGATGGTGTGATTGTAGGTGTCTGCCACGTACACATTGGACGCGTTGTCCACCGCGACGCCCAACGGGTAGTAAAATGAGGCGACGTTGCTCACGCCGTCGGCGCTGCCGATTTGCCCCGGGATGCCCGCAATCGTTGACACCATGCCCCCTGGGGAGATCTCCCGAATCAGGTTGTTTCCTGTATCCGCGACATAAACGTTGCCAGCGTTGTCCACTGCAACATCCGCTGGAGAACTGAAGTGCGCATGGTCGTAAGTCAGTCCCACTATACCAGCCAGGGTTGTCACCACCCAATTTGAGCCACCCGTGAGCGTAAGTTGCCGAACCGTGTCGTTGCCATTGTCTGAGACGTAAAGAATGTCATTGTTTTCAGGATCTACTGCCACGAAATCCGGACCGCTAAACAAGGCATTTGTGCCGATGCCGTTGCTGCTTCCCGAGCTGGAGCCTGAAGCCCCGCCCCCGGCAATCGTTGTTACCGTCCAATTGCCGTTGGTGGGCGCGATCTTCCGGATTGAGTTGTTGCCCCGGTCTGCGATGTAAAGATTGCCCGCGCCGTCCACTGCCAAACCAGAGGGACTTCTAAATGTGGCATTGGTGCCAATCGCGTTCGAGCTCCCGGGATTTACGGGGTTATTAGTGCCCGCTATATCCGTGGCCAACCCTGCCTGTGTAATCATAATGATGCGATCGTCGCCTGTATCCGCGACAAAAACATTGTTCGAACTGTCCACTGCCACTCCGGTCGGACTGCTAAATGTGACTCCGTTCGTCACCCAATTTGTGGCAGTTCCATTTGGGGGCGCCTTATAAATCTTGTTGTTGTCCGCCACGTAAACATTGCCCGCGCCATCAACGGCGACTCCGGCCATTGTATCGGACGGAAAAGAAGATAGAGTCGTCGTCATGCCCTGCGGTGAAATCATTTCCACCACATCGTTGGCTTGATCTACATAGAGGTTCCCGCCGCTGTCGACCGCCAGCCCGTCTGGGCCGTCGAGAGCTCTCGCCACAGTCGTAATCTTCCCGCCTGGCGTAATCTTTTGAATTCGACCCCAGCCATTATCCGCCACATAAACGTTGCCAAATGTATCCACAGCCACGCCCTCTGGACCATCGAATATTGCATCCCTCCCCGGACCGTCCTTGTACTCTGCCCCTCCTGTGCCTGCCAGATCGGTCGCCAGGCCAAAAGGCGTAATTACCCGGATCATGTGGTTGCCTGTATCCGCGACATAGACGTTGCTCGCAGTGTCAATGGCCAGGCCTTCCGGATGGGCGAAGATCGCGTTGACCCCCATGCCATCACTATCGCCACTCTGCTCGGAGGAGCCTGCCAACGCAATCGTCCCCTGATTGTCCGTCGGAATCCACCAGATGATCTGGGCGTCACTGTCCGCCACGAAGATGTTCCCAAACTGGTCCACTGCCACTCCAGTCCCGCTGGCGAATCCGCTCCCTTTCGTTCCATTAATAGATCCGTCCGGATTATACACCGTAAGGTAGGGAGAGTTCACCGCCGTTACATAGATCTTTCCGGCGGAGTCCACGGCCACGCCATTGGGAGCAGGACTAAGCCCCGATACTACTGTCGTTACGTCGCCGCCCGGAGTGATTCTCCTGATCGAGTTGTTGGCGTTGTCAGCGATATAAATGTTTCCCACACTGTCCACAGCCAAGCCCATGGGAAGATCAAACTCGGCGTTGGTCCCAATGACGTTGGTCCCAATGACGTTGGTCACAACGAAGTTGGTCCCAACGGTGGCGTAGATCCCAATGCCGTTATCGCTTCCGATCACTCCAGTATGACCTGCCAGCGTTGACACTGTTCCCGCAGGCGTAATTTTCCGAATGGTCTGGTTGCCAGTGTCCGCCACGTAAACGTTTCCGTTCAGATCAACAGCAATGCCGAGTGGATCGCTAAACAGGGCTTTGCTCCCAATCCCGTCCGTTTTCCCGGTCACCCCGGCTGTGCCGGCCAGCGTTTTCACCGACCAACTTGTGCGAGACGGCGTAATTTTCCGGATCGTGCTGTTGCCGTAGTCCGCCACATAGAGATTTCCCGAGCCATCCACGGCAATCCCCGCCGGAGCATAGAAGCGGGCGGCACTGCCTGTGCCGTCCGCGCTTCCGCTTTGCCCTGCGCTGCCGGCTATGGTGCTCACCACGCCCCCCGCCAGCGTAATCCTGCGGATGGTATGGTTTTCGGTGTCCGTGACATAAATATTGCCCGAGGCGTCGGTCGCAACGCCGATCGGGTAGTTGAACCTCGCGGCGATGCCGGTGCCGTTGGCGTTGCCGGATCCTCCCGGCTGCCCGGCAAAATTGGTGAAGGCGTATGAGGCGTGGGCGGAGGTTATCGCCGCCGTGGCGAACCAGACAATCAATGTTGTTTTCGTATTCATTTTCATCGTTGAGGTTTGACCGATTGTTAACTGAAAGCTTGAGATTTAAGGAATTTCCCTGCCAAGGCAAGAGAAATCGTCGCAAAAAAACAATTTTTTTCTGGATCAAAAAATCCAACCAAATCAAACCTGCTGCCGCCTTGGTTTGACCTTGACGGATGGGAGGGGCACTACAGCATCCTGGATTATGCGCATTCATTTGTTGTTCGTTGTCGCGGCGCTGGCACCGCTCTTTTGTTCTGCCGGTCAAGCGGCCAACGCGCCGGCAAGATTGCCGGGAACTCAGGCCGATGGTTCCGTCTTGCTGCACAATCAGTGGTCCATCCGCCCGGCGGGACGGCAGGTCCAATTGGGCACGCTGCCGGTCAATATCGCTGTTCATCCCAAGGGCGGGTTTGCCGCGGTTTTGGATTGCGGTTTCGGCCTGCATGAAGTGGTGGTGGTGGACTTGAACTCCGGGACGATTGCGTCGCGCGCGGCGGTCACCAACTCCTTTTACGGAATGACCTTTTCGGCCGATGGCATGGAACTTTATTGCAGCGGCGGGGGCGATGAAACGGTCCATCGGTTCGATTTCCATGAGGGCCAAATCACCAACGACACGGAGATCAAGGTGCATGACCGGTCGCTGCGGGGCGTGCCTTGCGGGCTGGCGGTCAACCGGGCCGGCACCAAGTTGTTCGCGGCCAACGTTTGGGGCAATTGCGTCTCGGAAGTGGATTTGGGGGCGAACACGAACACGATTGATTTTAGCGTCGGCCGGAAACCGGCCCATCTGGCCATGGCGCCGCTGGTTCCGCCGTCGGACTTCGACACCGTCGCGGCGGAGAAACGCGCGGAACTGGGCTTTTACAGTTCGGATGCCGATGACACTTTTCCTTACGGTTGTTGTCTGGATGAAAAACGGCAACGTCTGTACGTCAGCCTTTGGGGACAGGCGGCGGTGAAGGTGCTCGACTTGAAAACCGGGGGCATGATGACGAATTGGCCGGCGGAGGAGCATCCCTGCGAGATGGTCCTGAGCCGCTCCGGCGAGGCGCTTTACGTGGCCAACGCCAATCGCAATACCGTCACGGTGTTTGACACCGCCACGGGCCGCGCCCTCGAAACCATCTGGGCCGCCTTCCATCCCGGCGACCCGCCCGGCGCAACACCCAACAGTGTGGCGCTGTCGCCCGACCAGAAAACGTTGTATGTCGCCAATGCCAGCGTCAATGCCGTGGCGGTGTTCGATGTGCGCAAGCCGGGCCGGAGCCGGTCGCTCGGTTTTATTCCGACGGCCTGGTATCCGACCTCGGTGCGGGTGACGCCGGATGGCAAACATCTGCTGGTGGCCAACGGCAAAGGGGGTACGCCAAAGGCAAACCCGCTCGGACCGGCGCCGGGCAAGAGAAGCTCCGAGTATATTGCGGGTCTATTCCAGGGCACCTTGAGCATCATTGACCTCCCGCGCGGCAGGGATTGGGAGAAGCAAATGGCGGCGTGGACCGCGGAGGTTTATGCCTGCACTCCATTGAAGAGTGACGGCGCGGTTTCCACCGCGCCCCCGGCCGACAGCCCCATCCCGGCCAAACCGGGCGGCCCGTGTCCCATTAAATACGTCATATATATTATCAAGGAGAACCGGACTTATGACCAAATCTTTGGCGATCTGCCGCAGGGAAACGGCGACGCCAGGCTCTGCCTCTTTCCCGAGCGCGCCACCCCGAATCACCATCAACTGGCCCGCGAGTTTGTGCTGCTGGACAATTTTTACGCCGACGCCTCGGTCAGCGCCGACGGCCACGAATGGAGCATGGGCGCTTACGCGACCGATTTTCTTGAGAAAATGTGGCCGATGAATTATGGGCACAATCGCAGCGGCAAATTTCCCTATCCGGCCGAGGGTTATTTCCCGATCGCGGCTCCAGCCGGCGGCTATTTGTGGGACCGCGCCGCGGCCGCCGGGGTCGCCTGCCGGAGCTACGGGGAATTTGTCAGTTACGACCAGCCGCCCGGCCGGCCGTGCCGGGCGCGGGTCAAGGGCCTGGAAGGACACATTGATCCGCTGTATCGCGGCTTCGATTTGAAGTACAGCGATGAGAAACGGGCCGGGCGCTTTATCTCTGAATTCAAGCGGCTGGACGCGGCCAACGAAATGCCGCGCCTGCAGATTGTCCGGCTGCCCAACGACCATACGCACGGCACGACCCCCGGTTTCCCCACGCCATCGGTCTATCTCGCGCAGAATGATCTGGCCCTGGGACAAATTGTTGACACGGTCAGCCATTCCAAATACTGGGCGCAAACAGCCATCTTCGGGGTCGAGGACGACGCCCAAAACGGCTCCGATCATGTGGACGCCCACCGCACCGTGGCCTTCGTCATCAGCCCGTACGTGCGGCGCGGGAGCACGGACTCCACCATGTATTCCACCAGCAGCATGCTGCGCACCATGGAATTGATCCTGGGACTCCAACCGATGACGCAGTTCGACGCCGCCGCGACGCCGATGTTCGCGTCCTTCCAGGGGACGCCGGACCTGCGGCCCTGCGCGGCGCTGCCGGAGAATGTCAATATGAATGAAAAAAGCGGGCGGACCGCCTGGGGGGCGGACTTGAAAATGAATTTCGCCAGGGAAGACGCGGCGGACGACTTTTTGCTCAACGAAGCAGTTTGGAAATCGGTGCGGGGCGCCGCCTCGCCCATGCCCGCGCCCATCCACGCCGCCTTTGTCTTCACCCGCCAGGATGACGGCGATTAAACTCCACCGCGTCCGCGTAGCGCACGCCGGTCCCGCCGAAAATGTCCAGGGCCGAACCGATTGTCAAATGGATTTTGCCGCGGCCGATGCGCCAGACCTCCTCCAGATCGCGCAACGAATTGGCCCCGCCCGCGTACAGTTGCCGGAAGGGGCGACCATTGACCCAGCCTGTCAATCAACTCCAGGTCCATGCCCAGCCGGAGACCCTCGGCGTCCGCCGCATGCACCAAAAACTCGGCGCACGATTGCGCCAACTCGGACAAGCTGTCCGGCCCAATCTCCAATTCGGTGAACTTCTGCCAGCGGTCCGTGACGACAAAGTATCTGCCGTCCTTGCGGCGGCAGCTCAAATCCAGCACCAGCCTGTTCTTGCCAATGGCCGCGGCCAGTTGCCGGAGCCGTTCCCGATCCAGCCGGCCCCCGCGAAAAATCCAGGAAGTGACAATGACATGGGAGGCGCCGGCCTCCAGGAAACCGGCCGCATTGCCCGCATCAATGCCGCCGCCGATGTGCAGACCGCCCGGAAAAGCCGCCAGCGCCGCGCGCGCCGCCGCCTCATTGCCCGGACCCAGCATGATGACATGGCCGCCGCGAAGCCCGTCGCTTTTAAAAAGTTCGGCAAACCAGCTACTGGGCCGGTCCGAGACGAAATTTGTCCGCAACGTCTGCGGATCATCGGTCAGGGAACCGCCGACAATCTGTTTGACCTTGCCCTCATGGAGATCAATGCACGGCCTGAACATGCCGTCAAAATAAGGCGGGGCGCGGCCGGTTCAAAGTTTAAAGTTTCGCCCGGGCCGCATTCGGGGCCGCGCCGCCGCCGGGGCGCATCTTGACACTGCTACCGATGGAGTGCGGCCGTCCCCGGCCGCAGCAAGCAACGGATTTTTCAAGTGCGCAGTAAAATCATCACTGGGCCGTATTTTTCACGTTGCTGCGCCCGAGGACGGGCGCACTCCGGGGCTTCTCTCCCGTCCGACACCGGTAGCAGTGTCAAGATGCGCCCCCGACCCGCCGCCGGGGTGCCTTCGAAATGACTTGCGGAATGATCGAGGCCTTAATAATGTGCCTCGCGGCATGGTTGCACCCATAGCTCAATTGGATAGAGCATCTGACTACGGATCAGAAGGTTATAGGTTCAACTCCTATTGGGTGCGCCACTCATAATCAAGGACTAATTCTCAATCGTTTCAATCGCTGCAACTTTTCCCAAGGCGGAAAAGCCCCAAAAAAGTGAAATGCACACCCGTGGTCCCGCACACCCCGGATTTGCTTGACGCAGAGCGCGCCACCCGGCATGAAGTTGGGCTGGCCCAACGACCATGGCGACCAATGTCATCGCATCTGACGAGCGGTTACGCTCCTGGCAACTCCGGATCTTTGGACTGCTCTGGGGGGCCTACGCCTCTTATTACCTCTGCCGCGTCAACTTTGCCGTCGCCCAGCCCTTGATCCTGAGAGAATTTCCGGCGTGGACCAACGCGCAGATTGGAACCATTCCCTCGGCTTACGCGGTGGCCTACGCCGCGGGCCAGATCGTCAACGGCACGCTGGGGGAGCGATATGGCACCCGGCGGCTGATGACGGGCGCTTTGCTGATTGCGGCGGTCAGCAATTTGTTCTTTGCCTTTGCCTCTTCGTTGAACGCGATGCGAGTGCTGTGGGCGATTAATGGGTGGGGCCAGTCCGCCGGTTGGTCGCTGATGGTCCAGACGGTGGCCGACTGGAACACGTCGGCCCGCCGGGGCACCCTGATTGGCCGGCTTTCGACGTGTTACCAGGTGGGCAACGTGCTCTCATGGCTGCTGGCGGGAGCCTTGTGCGAGTCCGTTGGCTGGCGCGCGGCTTTCCTGGCGCCGGGTCTTTTTCTCCTCCCGGTGGCGCTGGTATTCTTCATCTTTCTGCGCGATTCACCGGTGGAGGCGGGCTTCCCGCCGGTCCGGGATGATGTGGACCCGGAGCCGGCGCGGCGGGTTGAGACGGAGCCGTCACCTCCGATGCCGGCCGGGTGGGAGTCCACCTGGCGTATCCTGCGGCTGACGCTCGGCAACCGGATTCTCTGGATTCTGGCCAGCGGTTTCTTCGTCCTGAACGCCGTCCGCTACAGCTTCATGAACTGGAGCGTGCAATACATGGCGGATTTCCACGGGCGCAGCATCAAGAACAGCGTGCTGACGGCCATCATGATTCCGCTGGCCGGTTCGTTGGGAGCACTCTCGGCCGGCTGGGCCTCGGACGTGATCTTCGGCAAACGCCGTGCCCCGGTCTGCGTGGTCATGCTGCTGGGTCTGGCCGCAACCTGCGGCGCGATGGCTCTCGTTCCGCAAGGAGACTGGCGGCTGGCCACCGTCCTCCTGGGTCTGGCCGGATTCATGATCTATGGCCCGGACATGCTGATGGCCGGGGCCGCAACGGTGGACCTGAGCCATCCGAAGGCGGCGGCCATCGCGACAGGTTTCACGATGTGCCTGGGCGCGCTGGGCGCCATCTTCTCCGGCGCCGGTTTTGGCTATTTGAAAGATGTTGCCCATGGCGACTGGGCGTTGGTCTTCTGGGTGCTGGCGGCTTTGCCTCTGCTACCCGCCGCGCTAATGGTTTTCATCTGGAACGCCCGGCCCAACGAAGGTCGGAACCCAAACGCACCAAGTCGAACTGCATGAGAAAACCCGCGTGCGCGGCAAACCCGGGTTTTGAATCAGGTTGCAGGGCGTGAGACAAAATTCTTCGCCGCCCCATTCTTGCGGGAGAGATGTATCGGGTTTTCTCCCCTTTAAAGCGTTTCCACAAATACTGTAGCCGCATTACATGGTAGGGCGGGCACTCCGCTGCCCGCCGCGGCGCGCACGGAGTGCGCGCCCCACCACCCTCGTTTCGGCTACACCATTTCTTGAACCGCTCTAGCTTTAGCCTCTTGTCGCGCCATAGCGCAGCGACGGCGGATCAGCCTTTACCATTTCCCATATACTCCTTTCGGGCTGCGTTTGCCCTCTCTTCCCTTTAGCCTTTAGCCTTTCCCATGAAGCGCGGCATCCGCCGGGAACGGGACCCTATGTCACCCGCAGCCCGCCATGCCTACAAATCATCAAAATGTTGAAATGTGAGGAACCCGTTTTTGAAGATTTGGCCGTAAATTCTTGTTTCCGCGAATTACATCTGGTAATCAGGCTGCACATGAACCGGCTTCTTTTCGGCGACAATCTCAAGTGGCTGCGGGATACGGCCATTTTCCCGAACGCCAGCGTTGACCTTGTTTATCTGGACCCGCCGTTTAATTCCAATGCCGATTACAATGTTCTTTTCCGCGAGGCTTCCGGCGAGGCGAGCCAGGCGCAGTTTCACGCCTTCACGGACACCTGGAATTGGGCGGACGCCGCCCAAACCTACGCCGAATTTGTGGACGACTGCCCGAACACCGCCGTTGTAGAAATGATGGATGCGTTGCATGATTTCCGGTTCTTCCGGAAAGTTGGAGTCTGGGATGAGGATTTTGTAGCATAGGGCATGAGTCAAAGCTTGTTGTATCATGCGTTTGGGGTTCGAGAGGGCTACGATTACGTGAAGACATTGTATGAGGACGGTTGTATCCGCTTCGTGCTGGAACCGCGGAAAGAGTTGTTGGTTTGCCCGGATTGCCACAGCAAGGAGGTCAGTCGCAAGGGGCGGCGCTTCCGGGAGTTGCAAACGGTGCCTATTGGGCTCAAACCGGTGTTCTTGGTGACTGAGGTGCCCAAGTGTCAGTGCCGGGATTGCGGAAAGACCTTCGAGGTCTCCCCCCTTTGCCCCGGCCTACGTGAGCTACACCCACCGGATGAAAGCCTTCATTGAAGATCTCTACGGAGTGATGACCGTGAGCGATCTGGCGGCCATCACCGCGCTGGGCTGGGATACAGTCAAGAATATCGTCAAGGCCAAGCTGGAGCGCCGGGATGGGCATCCCCGGCTCAAGGGCCTGCGGTATTTGTCCATCGACGAGATTTACGTCGGGCGCTCCAGGAAATTCTACACGCTGGTCATCGACCTGGAGAGCGGTCGGATCGTCTGGGTAGCGCCGGGCAAGGGGGCCGACGCGCTGCGCAGGTTCTGGCGGGCCTTGCGCCTGAGCAAAGCCAGGATCAAGGGAGTGGCCATGGATATGAGCGCCGCCTACTGGGCGGCGGTGCTGGACCAGTTGCCCAATGCGGCCATCGTCTTTGACCGGTTCCACCTCACCAAGCTGATGAACGAGAAAATCGATGACCTGCGCCGGCAGATGGTCTCCGAAGCCAGCGGGCTGATGAAGAAAACGGTCAAGGGCTTGCGCTACTTGCTGTTGATGCGCCGCGAAAACGTGGACCAGGACAAGCTGCCCCGCCTGGACGAGGCGCTCAAACACAACGAGCCTCTGCTGACCGCCTACCTGCTCAAAGAAGCCCTGATCCTGCTCTGGGAGCAATCTTCCTACGCGCGCATGAGGTCCTTTTTCCGGCAATGGTGCGATTGGGCCCTGGACTCGGGCATCCGGCAGATGATGCAAATGGCCAAGAGTCTTCTCCTTCATAGAAGCGGGATACTTTCTTGGTGGAAACACCGGATCAACAACGGCCGCATGGAGGGCATCAACAATAAGGTTAAAACACTCCTGCGCCAAACCTACGGTCTGCGCGACGAACGCTACTTCGTTCTTAGACTCTTCGGCCTTCATCATTCCAGACACGAACTTCTCGGATGAACCTGATTTCCTCAGAAATTCCCCGATGATGGCGTATCTGGCGATGATGGCGCCGCGTTTGGTGGAACTGCGCCGCGTCCTCAAACCCACCGGCAGCCTCTATCTCCATTGCGACCCGACCGCGAGTCATTATTTGCGGATGCTGTTGGATGGAATTTTAGGCGCGGAAAATTTTCGCACGGAAATTGTTTGGAAAAGAACAAATGTTCACAGCGACAGCAAAACTTGGAGCCGGGTAAGCGATACGATTTTCTTTTATTCAAAATCATCCGACTTTGCGTGGAATCCTCCCTATCAAAAACATTCTGAAGATTATGTGGAGGCAAAGTATGGCAACCGGGACGAAAATGGCCGCTATTTCACTCTCGACAACATGACCAGCCCCGCGCCGCGTCCAAACATGATGTATGAATGGAGAGGTCACGCTTCACCGCCAAACGGCTGGCGATATTCAAAAGAGACGATGGCGAAATTGGATGGCGAAGGCCGCATTTGGTATCCAGCCGACAAATCCAAAAGACCGCGTTTGAAAAGATTTTTGGACGAAATGCCCGGACGCTTGATTGACAATGTTTGGACAGATATTTCGCCGTTGAACAGCCAAGCCATCGAGCGTCTTGGTTATCCAACGCAAAAGCCGCAGGCGTTGCTTGAACGAATCATTTCGGCAAGCAGCAACCCCGGCGACATGGTGCTTGATCCATTTTGCGGTTGCGGCACCACCATTCACGCGGCGCAAAAGCTCGGCCGGCAATGGATTGGCATTGATGTGACTTACCTCGCCATCAACCTCATCAAACGCCGGCTCAAGGACGCTTTCGGCGATGAGGTTCAGTTTGCGGAACAGGGCCAGCCCACGGATTTCGGCAGCGCAAAGGAACTGGCCAGATTGGACAAGTGGCAGTTCCAGCAATGGGCGCTGTCGCTGATTGACGCCCGCCCGCGCACGGAAGGCGAGGGCAAAGGCGCGGATCGCGGCGTGGACGGGATGCTTTATTTTTACGAGAGCAAGGACAAACGCGAGAAAATCCTCGTGCAGGTCAAAGGCGGCGGCGTGAAGCGCAATGACATGGCGGCGTTGCTGGGTGACGTGAACAACCAGAAGTTTGTCGGCGGCATTTTGATCACCTTGGAGAAACCGACCAAGCCGATGCGCGAAGAAGCGGCTGATGCGGGTCGTTACACCTCCAAACTCTGGCACGACAAGGATTACCCGAAAATCCAAATCCTCACCGTGGAAGGATTGCTGGATGGGAGCGAGCGGGTCGAAGCGCCGCCGCAAATGAACCCCTTCGCCAAAGCCCAACGCGAAGCCAAGCCGGAAAAACAGCAGGACATGCTCAGAGAAATGTTTTAGTGTATAATAAATTGCAGCATGTGAATGATAAATTGTGAATGATAAATGATAAAAATCGCAAATTTTGAGAGCGTGCTCGAAATAGCATTTGGGCTGAACGCTTTGTTCTTTATATTTGAGCTTGTTCCGCGTACCGAAGAACGTCTGCGTGAATTGGTGGAAAAGCATGGGCAAGCTTACAAGGAAAAGGTGACGGCAACCGCTAGCACCGAATCGTTTCCTGTTGGTTTTGTGATTTCTGCTTTTTATCCACATCTAAAGCGATTCATGGAAATAATGACCGTCACAATGTCCCTGATTTTATTGGGTTTTTTGATTTATGCCGGCTTTCTACCCGAAGCCGAAATCTCCTCTCGTAAGATGTGGATTTTGTTATTCTTTTCGTTCGGAATTCGATGTGTTGCAATCAGAATCTGCATAATCCCAATCGGGTGGCTGAAAGGTGCCATCAAATTCTTGGAGCGTCAGACTGCTGAAGCAAGGGAGGCCAAGTCGAACAAAGAAATGGGAAAATTGAGAAATCAAGATCAGGAAAACTGGCCAGGCATCAAAGGAAAGGACTGACAATGAATATATGGTGGTGTAACCAACCGCGCTGGACTGCAATACGTCAGAGTCACGCATATTCGCGAGGATTATTTCCTCGCAGAACGCAAAACACGGGAAAAAAGGCCTTTGCCCGCTGAACACGGGTATGGACGCAGATGAAGAATTCTTATTCCATATCTGCGTTAATCGGCGTGTTCTGCGGGCAAGTCCGGATTCGGTTGTGGCTGGCTGCCCTGTGGTCTTTGTGGCAAAATGGTTTCGCGGTTTCCCCGGTTCTCCATAATCTTTCCGGGCACACATGAAAAAGGCAGAAGGAGGAAGGCAGAATTAAGAAGTCATAAGAGGAATCCGGTTCGACTTTTGGCTGTTTTTCAGATTTCTTAATTCTTACTTCTTAATTCACTTCGGAAGCCGGCTTTATCGTTAATGTAACGGGCTTGTTACGGGTTTGTAGCGGCAAATGTTACGGGCTAACCCGTCTTCCGCAGTTGGGAGAACCGTTGTGCTGGTTTGCAAGGGGTTACGCATTTTAACCCCCCGTTTTCTGCACTACATTTTCAGTTGCATTTTGCACGGCGCGGCTCTGCTCGGGTAGATGCAGGCCCAATCGCTGCAACAGTTCGGCCACCATCCGCTCCGGCCGGGCCACCGTGCGCAGGCGCAACTCATTCACGCTCTCCCCCACTTTGACCGGCAAGATCACGTCCAGCGATTTGAGGGTCGCGATCTCTGCCACCAACTGCCGCGCGCACGTGCCCAGTCCCTTGCCTTTCATCCACATTTCCAGCGTCCGCCACATGGCCAGCGCCAGGAAACAGACCAGGATGTGCGCTTGCACCCGTTCCGTCTTCTGATGAAAAATCGGACGCAAGCCCAGATCGCTCTTGGCGCAGCGGAAGGCCGCTTCGGCCTGCTGCAATTGCAGATACCATTCCCAGACCTTGGCCGCATCCCGCTCGGCGCAGTTGGGCCTTGGGCGTGCCGACAATGTATTGGGCGTTGCGCTGGCGCAAAAATTCGATGTTCTCCTCGCTGACCAGGCCCCGGTCCATCACCCAGATGCGTTTGGCTTTGCCGTATTTTTCTTCCATGATCCGCACGATGTCCTCCACCGTGGTCACGTCGGCGCGGTTGCCGGCAAAGACTTCATAGGCCAGCGGCAACCCTTCCGGGCTGACCACCAGCCCCAGGCAGACTTGCTTGCAATCCGGGCGGTTGTCGCGGCTGTAACCCCGCGCTGCCTGGGGGTTGCCCAAGACCTGGCCCTCAAAAAACGTGCTGGTCACATCGTAAAGGAGGAACTCAAAGCCGACGCCAAACCAACTCTCGTAACGTTGGAACAGATGCTGGGTGATCTGCTCTTTGCGTTCGTGCAACTGGTCCAGTCCGCGATAGAGACGGTCGTCATTGATCTTCTCCCACGACACGCCCAGCAAATCCTCCAGCGCCGTGCGTTGGTACCAGCGTTCGGCCACACCCAGTTCGCTCGGTTGGGCGCAGAACCGGGCCACGGTCAGCAGGCAGGCGATCCTTGCCCAGGGAACTTCTTCGCGGCCCGAAGGGATCAGTTCCTGCAAGAGCGTGTGCAGTCCCAGACGACGCCAGAGCGAGAGCGCCAGATACACTTGGCCAAACTCGCGCACCCGTTCGACCCGCACCCCGCGCACATCCACCTCGCGCCACAGCGGCGGGGTGGGCGGAGTGTTTTTGCTCCCAAACTCAAGTTGCCGGGCCGGGATGCGCCCTTCCAGCAAATCATCCAAGGCCTCCCAACCCGCGTGGACTTGCTCATCCAACCCCGGCAGCTTGCCCAGCATCGCCACCGTGTGCTGGCGTGGGCCACTGGCTGTGCGGCGCGACTCGACCAGCGTCCAGTATTCATACGGGATGTCATCAATCGTGCGGCGATGTCGGCGCAAATACATGAGCGTATGCTGCGTCCTCGGATCAGGCATCGCAACGGGCTGTTCTGCACTACAGGTTGATTTTACAGTGGCAACGACCCAAAGCCGTTGGATTTACGAGGGAAACTGGCCGCCCAGCTTCTAAAAAAATCTTCTATCCACCCCTATGTTGCGGAAGATGGGCTAAGTCGTTGACTATCAACACTTGTTACGGTGTTACGGGTTTTCCTATCTATCAATACCGGTGTCTTGCTTTCCGGTTCGCGTGTTTCGAGTGGTTCGCGGTTGACTCCGTTTTCCCTGATCTGTCGTTTTTGTGCTCCTTGTGGCAAAATGACAAAATGTCGGAAATTTCACTGTTTTTTTGGGACAATAAAGCTCAACGCAAGTTGTCTTGAGAATTTCAACCCCGAAAGCATTCGGGGTTCCGGCGCTTCAAAATGAAAGGCAAAACCCGCGAAGAATTTTGTCCCACACCCCGCGTTTCGGGAAAAGAGGAAAAAAGGTTGATATGCCAGGAATTTTGCACAATCGTTTGCGTCAATTATTACCTTGATGAACTGTCAGATTCGGTCCCGGTTTGCAAGCGCCCTGACCGTGGTCGTCCTCGCGTCCGCCACTCTGCTTTCGCGCCTGTCAGCCTCCGCCATTTCGCCTCTTCCCGACCAGGTGGAGCCTGTGATCGCGGACCGGCAGGACGCACAAGTTCCCGACCGGGTGCATCTTACCGGCTGGGTGGGGACGCGGATGGCGGTCAACGAATCAAATCGCCTGGCCATGCTGGATGTGGACCGCCTGCTGGAAGGGTATCGCAAGCGTCCGGGCCGGCAGAGTTGGGATGGGGAACACGTGGGCAAATGGTTGCACGCCGCCACGCTGGCCTGGGTCAACACAGGCGATCCGCTGCTCCGCCGGAAACTGGATTACGTTGCCGCCGAGTTGGTCAAATGCCAGCTTCCAGACGGCTATCTGGGAACGTACCTTGAAAAGGACCGCTGGACGGAATGGGACGTTTGGGCGCACAAATACAATCTCATTGGCCTGATCACTTACATGCGTTACACCGGCAACCAGGCGCCATTGCCCGCCTGCCGCCGCATGGCCGATCTTCTCTGCCGGAGTTTTGGCGGCCAACCGGGCCAGCGCCGCATCCTCGCCGCGGGATACCATGCGGGCATGGCGCCGACGAGCGTGCTCGAGCCCATGGTGTTGCTCTACCGCATGACCGGCGAAACGCGTTACCTTGATTTCTGCAAATACATCCTGCGCTCATGGGAAGAACCGGATGGCCCAAAGATTATCTCAACCCTTCTGACCTCCAAACGCGTGGATCAAGTCGGAGACGCCAAAGCTTACGAGATGCTTTCGTGCCTCAACGGCGCGCTGGAGTTTTATCGCACGGTCGGCGATCCCAAAATCCTCGAAGCTTGTCTCAATGCGTGGCAGGACATTGTGGACCATCGCCTCTACCCCACCGGCGCCGCCAGCTATTGCGAGCTTTTCCACGGGGATTTCGATCTTCCCAATGTCAACGATGTCGCTGAGACTTGTGTCACCGTGACCTGGCTGCAATTCAACGCCCAGTTATTGCGGCTGACCGGTGAGAAACGTTTTGCCGATCAGATCGAGAAAACCGTTTTGAACCAATTGATGGGCGCCCAAAGTTGCGACGGCACAAAATGGGGTTATTACGTGCAGATGGAAGGGAGGAAACCGTACACGAACAACCTGGATGGAAATTGCTGCCTGTCCAGCGGCCCCAGGGGCGTTGCCCTCATCGCCACATTTGCGCTGGCCACGGATGCCGACGGCGTGGTGGTCAATCTCTACGACGCTGGAACGGCCCGGCTCACCCTCCGGGACGGGACTTCGGTTGCGCTGGCAACGCAAACGGAATACCCCGCCAGCGGGGACATTGAGATAACGGTGACGAGCGCAGCCAAAACGCCATTTGCCATCAAGCTGCGTATTCCGGGTTGGTGCGAAAAAGCCGGCGTTCAAGTCAACGGCAGGAACGCCAGGGGCAAAACCGGGGCTGACGGCTACCTGGCCATTCAGAGACTTTGGCGGGACCAGGATAAAATCCAGCTTCACTTCAAGATCAAGCCCCGCATCCTCATTGGAGACCACAAAAATGAAGGCAAGCTGGCGGTTTTGTACGGCCCTTTGGTGCTGGCCGCCGACGCGGCTGCATCCGGGGAGCCGGCGAAAAAGGCGCCTGATTTCTCCATCCCCGGCTCCGATCCAAACAGACTGCGCATCACTGCGGAAGCCGCGCCTGGCAAAGTCGAATCCTGGCCGGGCGCAAGGGTCTTTCGCATGACCGACGGCGGAACGAATCTGGCCATGCGCCTGGTGCCGTTCGCCGACGCGGGAGCAACCGGCGCCGACTACCAGATTTGGCTGCCGTTCGGTCCGCCGCGGGCCGATCTAAATCTTCTCCTAAACGGCTTGGAAACCCGTTCGCGCAAGGGGAACGATGGGGGGGGCCATCATTGATGATGATCGGCAAACCGGCGTGCGGTGACAATTCCAAGCAAGCCTTTTCGTCATGCGCCGAACTCCATGCCTTTAACGCAAGACCCTGAGGGCGCAAGTCCGATTTCGAAACCTTGCAAATTGTAATGCTTTGATTTTCTCAAGAGCAATCTGCCTGCCGAAAAACCGTGAAAATTTCGGCATTTTCCCATTTTTTGGAATTGATCGACGAACTCAGTCCGCGAAAAAAGCAGTGAAAATTTCGACATTTTTTCCATTGAATAGCCGCAACCGGTTGTCAACAAGGTGTTTATGAATTACGATCTGATCTCCGATTTGGCGGGAGGCGATTACAAAGAAACCGCTTGACATTATATCATAACAAACTTTTATATTGATATGGTTCTGAATTAGCGAAATTAGCGAAGCTCATTGTGGCCTGTCTCGATGATTTTCAGACCTCCTTGGGTTCCGGGGACAAGTAAAACTATGAATACGAAGTTTGCCCGACGTGTGTTCGCAACCTCTTTGCCGGCTGTCATTTGCATCTGGGCGGGTTCCAGCGCCACGGCACAAATTCAATCAGGAACAAGCATGTCAACTGCCAGTGACTATGTTTGCGTGGAGCGCGGCCCGCACTCGAAGGTTTGGCAACGGGCCGTCTTGCACACCAATCAATCAGGCGTGGTCAGGACAAATCTGCAATCTTACACCGAGTTGGCCACGGGATTGTGCCATCTGCAGGATGGCCAATATGTTGACTCGGTGGAACAGATTGATGCTGTGGCGGATGGCGCGAAGGCGATTCAATGCCGTCACCGGGTTCATTGGGCGGCCAATGCCAACACCCCGGATGGGGCGGTGACCCTCACAACTCCCGATGCCAAGCGACTCTCCAGCACTGTGTTTGGGATGGCTTGGTACGATACGGCCAGCGGTTCCAACGCCGCCATTGCCCGGTTGCAGGACTGCAACGGCGCCATTGTGGCGCCCAACCAGGTGGTGTACGCCGACGCGTTCAGCAACCTGACTGCGGATGTGCAATACACCTACAGCAAGGCCGGGTTGAGCCAGGACATTGTGCTGCGCCAGTCGCCTCCGGCTCCGGACCGTTACGGACTCTCCGATGAGACGACGATCCTCCAGGTCTATACTGAATTCTTCAATCCACCGCAGCCGGAAATGACCGCCGTAACCAACGGCAACGTCGCTGACCACCAGATTTTGGACTTTGGCGACATGAAAATGGGAATGGGCCAGGCGTTGTTTCTGAAGGGCCAGGACGCGCCCGTGACGGCGGGAATGGTCACGAAGCAATGGATTGAGGTTGATCGCCGCACATTCCTGATTGAGGCGATCCCTTACCGGGCCATTTCCAACCAACTGCAAGAATTGCCCCAGGCCTCGAATCTCAAGCCCGGCCGAGGCTCGGTCCGGCGGATGGTCTTCATGGAGTCGAATCCATCCCGGCCCGGCGGCTCCGCCAAGGTGGGAAGGCCGATGAAAGTGGCCCGGGCGGAGACCACTCAACCCCGGCTGATGGTGGACTACGACCTGTTGAGCAGCACAAACAACCTCCCCCTGCAAGGAGACACGACTTACCTTGTGACTGGGAGGGTCAACGTTACAGGCACTGTGACCATCGAAGGAGGAACTGTGGTCAAGTATACGAACAACGGCAACCCGTTTATTTCGGCGACAAATATTATTTGTGAGACGGGGCCGTATCGTCCGGGCGTGTTCACCAGCATGAACGACAACTCGGTGGGATCGGAGATTAGCGGCAGCACCGGCGCGCCCAGCCGTGGCCCGGCCAATTGTCTTGAATTTGGGAGCTCGGGGACGAATTCGTTCGTTTTCAGTCATCTGCGCTTTTCCTATGCCAACTTTGGGCTCCAGGTAGCCATGACTTCGATCAGTTCTAATCCGATTGAGGTTTGGGACTGTCAATTCATCAACTGCTGGTCTGCAGTTTATGACTTCGCCGCTTACAGCGGGTCCAATCCGGGGTTTCCGGTTAACGTTTACAACGTGCTGTTTTCCCAGTGTGTAAACGGGTTGTATGGCACCGATATTGAATCTGGATATGTTTCGTTCAGCGTCAACAATGTGACAGCCGATCAGGTGGAATCGTTCGCGGGAGGAATAACCAATCTTTGCTACGCAACCAACAGCATTTTCACAGCAACGGGCACGTCGGGCATTGACCTTCTTACCAGTTGCTGCACGAACGCGAGCAGCAACGGGATTTACCAGACCGTCGGGGCGGGGAGCTATTACCTGGCCGATGGCAGCACCAATCGTGGTGCGGGGACAACCAACATCGATCCTGCGCTGCTGGGCGATCTGCAAACGAAGACGACCTATCCGCCAGTGACCAACTCTTCTTACTATTTCACCAACGACTACACATTTTTCCCCCAGGCGCAACGGGACGATAACGGTTCGACAGTAGATCTGGGCTACCATTATGACCCGATCGATTACGCCCTTTGCATCCTAGTTTCCAATGCCACAATGACCGTGCTTCCCGGCACCGCGCTGGCCATGTGGGGGCCATGTTATGGCATCTGGCTGTACAGTGGGGCCAACTTGCAATTTCAAGGCTTGGCCAACCAACCGATCAACATTGGCCGCTACAACACTGTGCAAGAGATGTCTAATACGAACTGGTCTACTTCAAGCCGGCCGCCAGACCTATATGCAGCTGCATGGGGCAGTTCTGCGACGGCAAGCTTCCGTTTCGTGAATTGGTCGGCGCTTGCCAGTGAAGACTTTATTTTTACGGAGTCCCGTCCTCAAATGAATACGCTCCCGCTGTACGGCTGCCAGTTGTTCAACGGGGCCTTCGACATAACCGGACCTGATTTGCTGGCCACCAATTGTTTGTTTCAGCGGGTCGCCCTGACCCTCGACGACTTTAGTTGGGGGTACGCCAATTATCACACCCTTTACAACAACCTCTTCAAGCGTGGTTCCGTCACGACGTATCATGATGTCGCTGATGATGGTGGAACTTGGACCATCTGCGATAACCTCTTCGACCAACCGGCCATAACAAACGGGATGGATCCGGTGGATATCGCTGACTATAATGGCTTTGTGACAAATTGTGACCGGCTCTCGCCGACTGGCACGAATGACATTGTGCTAACCGACAGCCCGGCCTACGAAATTGGAACCCTGGGCGAATATTATTACCCCACCAATCTGCCGCTCATCCATGCCGGGAGCCGTTCCGCGCCGGCTGCCGGGCTCTACCACTACACCGTCACGACGAACAACTTCATTGAAGGCACCAATACCGTCAGCATCGGCTTTCATTATGTGGCAACCGATGCCGATGGCATCCCGATTAGCACGCCCGGCGACGGCATTCCTGACTATCTTGCGGACGCCAACGGCGACGGCATGGTTAATTTCGGCGAAATAAGTTGGACGAATTATTATTCCATCAACGGCTTGGCCGTTCCGAATGGGTTGGTGGTGTTCACGCCGTTGAAATGAACTACATGAAGAATTCGCAACCACGGAACTGCATATGAAAATACATCGGATTGCTTTGTTGGCCATGTTCATCGGATTGGCGCAGGTCTGCCAACAGGCACAGGCGCAAATGTTTGTTGGCTCAACATCATTAAGTCAGAGAAAGCCTACGATTCCGTCCGTGGCATCGCTCCGATCGTTTCAATCGATGCCCGCGCAGCCTTGGGCAAACTGGATCCAGCATCCTCTTGGCGTTGCTGTAACCGTCTCCATGACGAACGTGTATGCTTCGAGCAGTTCTGGATATACGGTGACGCTGGCGGATGGAAGCGCAAGCGGCACCGGATTTACAAATGATTGTTCGGTGGCCACGAATGGGCCGACTCTGACCGCCAACCTATGCGTTAGCCGAGTATATACGTTAACCGTTGTTGCAACCAATCTGCAACACATGGATCTGGACTTTGCGGTTATTCCGCCGATGCAATTTCTAGCCAATACAGGCCCGCAAGCGTCGCCAAAAAACTATACGGTTTTGGTTAACGGCCAGGCGGGTTCCTCTTTGGGAGAGAACACCGCTTCCGCCGATGGGAGTTGTGATTATGTCAGCAACTCGTGGACTGTTGAACTTCGAGCTAACAATACGGGACGCTGGGAATTGGACGACGGATGCGACGATCCAACGCCTGCTCCCGGCGATGGAACATTTCCGCAGATCGGCCCCGGCAACAGCGTCGACCCCAGCAGAATTGCCATCAGTTGGTATGTCGCTCTAGGGCGGCTTTACGATGGACTCGCCGCAGGGAGATTGTGTATCAAAGAACCGGGTCTTTCCACAAACATTTATACCCCATCTGTCCTCTTCTATGCCGCGTCCTCTACAAATGTCCGGTCACAGGTCCAATTGGTCACCGGGAGCGATGGAGTAACCCTCCGGCAGGTTCAGGCGTGCCAGACGTTCGTGGACATTGTCTCACCCGACACGAACAGCACCACGATGAATTTCTATCTTCCCATCCAGGTGGCCACGAATACGGATGGTATGGGGGTGTTCACCAGCATTTCCGGCTCCCCTTTTGTCTCCTGGACCCTGCAAAATCCGAATCCCGGCACCAGCAACAACTTGTTGATCGTCGAAAGCCGGAATGGTTTGAACCGCACCAATTCGCTGGTGTACAATCCCGCCAGCACCGCCGCCACATGGACATTGACCTACGGAACGGGCAACGAACAGAGGATCGAGACTCGCGGTGTCTCGATCACGACCAATACACTCACCAATCGGGTTGAAACTGACACCATTCAGGCGGCTGGAGCGTCCAGCCCCGCGTACATGTGCATTGAAACATATCAGCTCTACCCTTGGGGATTTGCCCTGGCTCAGACTCAAACTGATCCGGCTGGAAGCAATCTTGTAACCACGTTCACTTATTACACCGACACGAATAGCTGGTGGAGCTATGGGCAAATCGCAACCATAGTGTACCCGGATCGCTACTGGGAATCCCGCGCCTACTACGATATCAACGCATACTTTGGAGATGACACTCCCTTCGGGTATGGCCAACCACCTGGCGGGCTGTGGTACGTGCTGCATCCCGCCGGAGATTCCCCTGCCGATCCTGCAGGGGCAAACCCGGCGAGCTGTGAGGCTATTCAACACTATTATTTGGGCTGGGACTCGCCTCATCCCGCCGGTTTTGAAAGTGCCGAAATCCACAGTTGGATGTTAAGCCTTGGCACCTTGACGATGGATCGTCCAGCACCGGCCAATTTCATATCTTTGGAGGGCGATGGCACTTACGGCCAGGACAGTGACGGGACAGGTGGAGAGTTTATCCGAAGCTATATGACTCCAATTATAAATGAAGGGATAGGATGCGGCTTTTGCGCCTTCCCACGCGACGTTTCTATGTGGCCTGATTCAGCGGGGGCGGGGTTTGCCGGCCACATCTATGTGCAAAGTGTCCTTCAGCCCAATGGTTTTTCGCTTCCGCCGTACTGTCAACAAATGTATTTCGATGGCGGCACTTACGATACCAACGGTGATTCCTTCACGCCGGGGGCAAACAATGACCCCTACATTTCTCTCGGCCCAGACTGGCGGCAGAGGACCTATTATCACGACGATGACGTGTTCTTTTTTAATGGTGGTTTTCACGCGGGCCAGGAAACGCAGATTTTTCACAATGGCTCGCTGGCACAACGAGAGCTAGCTGTGGTCACCAACGTGGATTGTTCGGAATCTGAGGATTCTGATAGTAATCAAAACCAATGGTGGCCAAACGTGGGCTGCGATGCTCCTTACCAAGTTTTGGTCTATCAAAATGATTTCCTGGGCCATGCCACCAATATCTCCGTGCTGGACACGAACACCGGGCTTTCACGCACCGTTTATGAGGCGGATTACAAAGGCAGCAACAGCGCTCCAGGCGACTTGTTGTTCTCTGAAACCGATGAAAGCGGGATTGTTACAAATTATCAATACGACTCTCTCAAACGAATTATTTCCAAAACTAAAGGGGGAGTAAGCGGATCGCCCTACCAGCCGACTATCGTGACGACCCTTGCTTACGATGCGTGCAACCAGGTGTTGCAGCAGGCCACCGCCGGCGGCGGTCTGGTTCTTACTCAGACGTGGAGTTATGACTTGTCGGGACGATTGATATCGAATGTTGATACCACCGGGCTGGCTACGGGCATCACGTACCAATCGGGAGGCAAGGTGATCGTGACGAATTTGCCCAGCGGGGCGCTGGTAGTGCGGACAAATTACCTGGATCGCCGATTGCACAGCATCACCGGGGACGGGGTGGTGGCGGAATATCATTCATTCGATGTGGAACCTCTGCCCAATGGATGTCTTCTGGAATTTCTGGATACGATGGCGCCCTTTGTGGAAACGGTGACGAGCGGGGACCCCAATTCTTTGCGATGGAAGAAGACAGGGAGCGGAAGCACAGGTATTACGGAAATGAGCGAAGTTCCTGACGTTGGAGGCATCAATGTGCTGGACACCTTCTACCCGGTCTCTCTTCATTTGCAACCCCTCGGGGTGCAAAAACCTGGCGTAGATCTGCAATGGCTCTACAAATTCTTTGACGGAATTCCGGAAGATCAAAGAGTTGATAATAATGGACCTTACTGTGTTGATCAGCCACAGGATAACTGGGCCGAGTATACTGGTTATTATATTCCTCCTCCCTCTATTGACCACGGACGGATCAGACAGACGATCAGACAGTTTGTCCAGCAAAGCAATGTTTGGTTTCAGGTGGAGAGCAATCTAACGTATCTGGCTGACAACGATTCCACTCCGACAGTCGTGAGCGTGAAGCAGGTGCAATTGGGCGGATTCGCCGCCAATGTCATTTCCCAAATCACCACTTGGGACGCGGACACGAATGCCACCGTCGTGACCACCTACGTGAACCGGGCGGCAAAAACCGTCACCGTGGTCACCAATGCTTCCAATTCCACGCTGGCAGCCACCAACATCGTCGTGAACGGCCTTTTGCAGTCGGCCAGCACCCTGACCGTGGCGCAGCCGACGTTGCATTATTATGACGCCTTGGGGCGGGAGACCAGCGTAGTCAGTCCGCTGGGATTCACGATGAGCAGAACTTACAATTCAGCCGGACAAGTCGCCAGCCAGACGGACTTCGCGGGGAACACGACCAGTTACAGTTATTATGGGAACGGGAATTATGGGGCGGGACAGGTCAGTTGTCAGACGGATCCGAACGGGAAGAACACATATTATTCCTACACGGCGGTGGGGAAGCCGTATCGGATATGGGGTGACGTGCCGTATCCGCAAGAGATGGTGTATAGCGAGTATGGGGAACTGGTGGAGTTGCACACCTTCCGGGGCGGGAGCGGGTGGAACGGGGCGAACTGGCCAGGCAGTCCCGGTTCTTACGACAAGACGACGTGGACCTACGACGGGCCGAGCGGGGTGTTGTTGAGCAAAACGGACGCTGCCAGCAACACCGTTAGTTACACCTATACCAACGGGATGTTGTGGACACGGACGTGGGCGCGCGGCGTGACGCTGACGAATATTTACGACGAGTATGGGGAGGTGCAGGAAATGGATTACAGCGACGGCACTCCGTCGGTGCTAATTAGATTCTGTCCCCGCTGGCAGGGCATAGAGGGCAGCTTAGGGAATGGCTGGCTTTAAAACGCATGGAATTTGCGCAAGGTGGGTAAATCGTATCGTTATGTTGGGGTGCTATGATTTCCCAGACTTGGATTTGGCCGTCAGCGGAACAGCCTTGAGCCTCACAAGATGAAGTTCTGCGCGATCCAGCAGTTCCCATTGCACTTCATCGCCCGGCTCCAACCCAATGGCGGTAGCCAAGGCCAGAGGGAAGCTCACATACAGCCGGGGTTTTTGTCCGCGCGAGCGCATGGCCTGGACACGCAAAGGATAAGTGACTTCCATTTTTTTTGAGTCAAGCAACGATTTTTCTGGCATTTTTGCAGGTTAGATTATAATCTGGCGTCATGTCAAGCCTGATTATTCCGTTTCCCACCGAACTACGACCGAGCCTGCCCACCATCGTGGGCAATGTCGATTACCTGACACTGCGCCGACGCCTCGAACAAATCGAGAGTCTTTTGCGAGCCAGCGGTCTGGAGGCCGATTTTGTGGAGCAATCCCTCCAAGGCTGGCTGGCTCCCGCCGACCGTCGTCCGACCGCCCGGCAGCAGCAACAATTTCAACTGCGCCGCCGGCAGGCGCTGCGTTGCACGATCCTCCGCACCCTGCTGCAAGAGGATTACCGGGGCTTCAGCTGCGCCTTGGCGGGCAATCCCCTCTATCAGTGGTTTTGTCTGGTGGACGCGCTCGACCAGGTGCGCGTGCCTTCCAAGAGCGAGTTGCAGCGTTTCGCCCACTGGCTGGACGCGGCCCAGATGCGCCAGTTGATCGAGGGTCTTTTGCGGGCGGGGATGGATCCAGCCGGGCCGCTGGATTTAACCCAGCCGGTGGACTTGGCGGAGTATTTTCTGGATACGACGGCGCTGAAAGCCAACATTCATTTTCCGGTGGATTGGGTCTTGTTGCGCGATGGCACGCGCACGCTGATGAAGGCGGTCAGCCTCATTCGCCGGGAGGGTTTGAAAGCCCGGATGGAACCGCCGCCGGAGTTCCTGCGGCGGATCAACCGGCTGTGTATCCAGATGACCCACAGCCGCCGCCAGCCCGAAAGCCGGAAGGAACGCAAACGGGTTTTGCGCGGGATGAAAAAGCTGGTCAAGGTGGTGGGCCGCCATGCTCGGAGGCATCGGGACCTGCTGGACCAGGAATGGGGAAGAACCGGTTGGACCCGGCGGCAAGCCGAACAGGTTCTGGGGCGGATTGACCAGGTGCTGGAGCTGTTGCCGCGCGCGCAGAAGCAGGCGCACGAACGGATTATCGGCGAGCGGAAGGTGGACAACGCGGAGAAGATTTTAAGTCTTTATGAGCCGGACATCCAGGTGCTGGTGCGGGGCAAGGCCGGAGCGGAGGTGGAGTTTGGGAACAAACTGCTGCTGGGGGAAAACCGGCAAGGGATCATTTTGGATTACCAGCTTTGGCAGGAGACAGCGCCGGCGGACTCCTCTTTATTGGTGGAAAGTCTGGAGCGCGTGGTCGTGGGCCTGAAAAGGAAAATGGGGGCTGTGGGAGGCGACCGGGGATTTGCCAGCAAGGCCAACACTGGCGGATTGGCCTGGGCGGGGGTCTTTAACGGCCTCTGTCCGAGGAATCCTGCCGAACTGAAGAAGCGGATGAAAGAGCCGCGCTTTGTGCGGATGCAGCAGCGCCGGTCGCAAACGGAAGGGCGGATCAGCATTTTGCAGCGGGGCTTTTTGGGGCGGCCCATGCGAGCCAAGGGATTTGTCCATCGCGAGTTGGCGGTGGCCTGGGGAGTATTGACGCACAACTTGTGGATGCTGGCGCGGCTGAAGAAAGAAAAGAAAGAACCCTTGCGCCAAGCGGCGTAGCGGGCCGCAGAGTCCTC
This sequence comes from uncultured Verrucomicrobiae bacterium, assembly GCA_963825315.1. GTDB lineage: Bacteria > Verrucomicrobiota > Verrucomicrobiia > Limisphaerales > Palsa-1400 > DASRLE01. The sequence goes on from CAWGST010000001.1 coordinate 1,774,907, forward strand.
CCCAGACGTAAAAGACAGAGGCGGTGTCGTCAAAATTTGCTCCTTAAGGAATTATTCGGCGTCCCACTGTGAATACCTCGCGAACGGCGCTCCAATCAGGACTCTTGCGCAGCGTGGAATTACAAAAGAGCTACTTTTGGGACGGAATCTAATTAACAACTACAACCGCGCGGGACAGCCGCGTGAAATCGTGGACGGCTCCGGGACCAATGAACTCCTGTATGATTATGCCAGCCGACTTGTTTCTGTTTCCGGTGCGGGAGGCCTTTATGCCGCGATCGTTGTCAGCAACCACTTCAATCCTGTCTATGGTCGGGATGCCATGCTCGCCGGCGGCCCTTTCTCGTCGCTGGAGACGGATTACGGTTACGATGCGTATGGACGGATGAATTCCGTTTCCAACGGCGGAAACAGGGTCGGCTACGGTTACTTGCCTAATTCAGATTTGCTGCAAACGACAATCTTTTCAAATTCCTCCAGCGCCGTGCTGACGACAGCGCGGCAGTGGGATTACGGGTTCCGGCTGGGCAGCATCGCCAACGTGGTCAATGGCGCCACCGTGACATCGCACGATTACACTTACGACAATCTCAACCGGCGCACGCGGGCGACCCTGGAGGACGGGTCGCTGTGGAACTATTCCTACAATGACCGCAATGAATTGACCGGCGCGGCACGGTTCTGGTCGGATTGGACGCCGGTGACAGGCCAGCAATACGGGTACGGCTTTGACAACATCGGCAACCGCACGAGCGCGCAGGCGGGCAGCGTCGGGAATATGTCCACCGTCAGCTACGCCGTCAACGGCCTCAACGAATACACGAACATCGTCACGCCCGGCGCCAAGGACATCCTCGGCCTGGCGGTTGCCACCAACGCGGTGACGGTCAACGGCGGGGTGGCGGACCGCAAAGGCGAATTCTTCCACAGGGCAATCACGGTGGCCAACAGCGGCGGGCCGGTCTGGCAGGAGGTGACCAACAGCGCCGGGACCTCGATCGTCACCGGCGGGCTGGTTTTCCCGGCCAATTCGCAGGCGCTCGTTTACGACGCGGATGGGAACTTGACGTTTGACGGCATTCGGACGTATCAATGGGACGCGGAGAATCGCTTGATTACGAATACAATGACGAACATTTCCGGCATCGCCAATTCGAACCGTTTGCAACTGGTTTTCGCCTACGACTACATGAACCGGCGCATCAGCAAGATCGTGTCTTGCTGGGACGGGTCTGCTTTTATACCGCAATTCACAAACTATTTCATCTATGACGGCTGGAATTTGATCGCGGTTTTTACTCCGGCGAATACCGTTCAACAATCCTTCGTAGGGGGATTGGATTTAGGCGGGACCATGACGAAGGCCGGCGGAGTCGGCGGACTGTTGGCGATGGCCAGTTCGGGAACAAACTATTTCACAACGTACGACGGCAATGGAAACATCACCGGATTGATCAACGGGACGGATAAATCAACCAGCGCGCGATACGAATACAGTCCCTTCGGTGAACTCCTCCGTGCCACCGGGCCAATGGCCAAAGTCAATCCGTTCACCCTTTCAACGAAGGCTTACGATTATGAGACCGGTTTGGTATATTATGGCTACAGATATTATAATCCCATCATAGGAAGGTGGATCGGAAGGGATTCCGCAGGAGAAAAGGCCGGGGTAAACTTATATCTATTTATATGCAACTTACCGATAACTCATTTTGATACATTGGGCAATATGGATTATTGGCAAGTTCAGTTACTCGAGGGCAGTATTCAAAGCCAAATAAACTCTGCGCTTTCATTACCCCACCCTCTGGCCGTCGGGGCAATTGATGGCCTGATGATTAACTGGTTTTTGTCAGGAGGCACATTAGACTTTAGTCATGTTGGTAACTTCTACTATGGCCAAACGTTTAATGTTGGACTAGGCTCCCCGCTTTCTGATGCTCAAGCTGGGAACTATATGGCAGGTTATGCAGGAGGTTATGCAGCATTTCAGAGTGGAGACGCCAGTTTTGGTGCAGGTGTTGTGGGTTTCGGGTATGGATACGGTGTAACGGACACTTATGGAGACATGTACGTCGCATATAAGCGGGGAGGCATTACTGCAGTTCCCGGTGGATTCGCGCAAGGCGTAACCGGTTACGTTAGTAGTCTCAATATGCAATATAATGGTATGTTTCAAGGAGCTATGGATTCTCTGTTTGGTGACGAATAATTGACAAGAATCTAGTGAATACCCATTTTCAGTCGCACCTAATTCCGCTTTGTGAGCCAACATAAAGCTATTTAACATGTCAGGAAACCTTCTCATCAATATAACGGCTGTAGTCCTTGCGATTTTCGTGGCAAGCTTTCTCTGGATGGGATTGTCACCATTGCCCCCTGCTTTCATATATTTTACTTTTGGATCTGTGGGTGTCTTGTTAACGCTATTGTTTGTCCTAAATATCGGATTCGCATTGTTCCGGCCGAAACAGAGAATTGCACACATAATAATCATTTTAATGATTATAGTAATGACTGTTGGGTTTATGCCGTTGTGTGCAACATTGATTGGCGATAGGCAGCGTCAATGGTTTTTCCAAAGTGGACGGCAAATGTATGAGCCTATGGTTGCCAAGATCATACAAAACAAAGGCATGCTCACGTCCGCAAACAGTTCATTAAAGGATATTGTCAACCGTTCGGACGTTTTCGGTAAAACAAATGCAGACGGATCCATAAATGTCTTTTTCATTCGAGGTAATAATGGGCGCCATTGTTGGTTGTATTATTCAGGAAGTAAAATGATTGCGATTCCAAGTAATACAAGCGCATTTTCTTGTCCGGATATGTATGGTCACACCTATTTCCATCTCACAAATGGTTGGTATGAGAGCATACCATAAAAGTCGAAGGGGTCAAACGTTGCGCCAGTGAAGTTGGTTGGAACGCGGGTGAAAGTCCCGCCCGTCGAGTTAGGTTGTTCACGACGGAACACGACCTCAACAGCGTCAAAGGGGTCAAACCGTCAAAGGTCAAAGGGGTCAAACCGTAGCTTTGGCCATTTTTGGGCTTGCGGACGCAATCGAGTCGGAGGAGGATTGGGAACATAGCAGGGGTCAGTTCCTGTTCCTCACATTATCACATTATGGATTGACAAAATGGGAGGATTGCGGCGTTCTCCTGGCATGGCGCGAAAGCTTCGTTTGCAATATCATTGCGGCGTCAGACCGTGCTGTATGGCAAAATGCAAAGAATCGCGCCTTGACTTTGGCGGTCGCCCGCCCGAAAACCTTTGATCGTGCCCGGTTTCCGTCCAGGTTTTTATGCGGAATGGCGCGCGCAAAATGAATCGCGCCTTCTTTTGCGCGATCGCGGCGGCCCCCATCCGCCGGAACGACTTTTGCAAACGGTCTGGCATCATCAGCGCCTCCAGCGCGATCAGTTGCAGACGGTGGATGGCCGGGCCGTGCGCGTGCTGCATCCGGGGTTTTGGAATCATGAGGCCGGGCCTGATTTTCGCGGCGCAGTCATCCAGATCGGCCAGGAGGAGGCGCGCTCGGGTGACATTGAAATTGATTGGGAACGGCAGAATTGGCAGGCCCATCAGCACCATTGCAATCCGGCTTTTGCCAATGTCATTTTGCATGTGGTGTGGAGCGACGGGCCGGGAGCGTCCAACCCGCTGCCGACGCTGGCGCTGGAAAAGTTTGTCGATACGCCGTTAAATGAGATGCAAAGCTGGGCGGGCAGCGCCGTCGCGGCCGTCTGGCCCGAGGCCTTGCAGGGCGCTTGTTCCGCTCCGCTGGGGCAGTTGACGCGGGAACAATCGGGCGGCCTTTTGCAGCAAGCCGCCCTCGTCCGTTTCCAACGCAAGGCGCTCGCATTGGAAATCCGCGCCCGCCAGGCCGGCTGGGAACAGGCGCTTTGGGAAGGCCTCTTTCGCGCTCTCGGTTACAAGCAGAATGTCTGGCCCATGCAGCGCGTGGCCGAGTTGCTGCCGCGCTTGAGCGACGCCGGCCATTCCCTTCTTGACTGGCAGGCGCGATTATTCGGCGTGAGCGGTTTTCTGGAAGCGTCGCACGAAAAGAGCCGGCACCATGAGCATCTGCAAACTTTGTGGGACCACTGGTGGCGCGAGCGCGAAAACTTTCAGGAGGTCGTTTTGCCCAAAACTCTCTGGCGCCTGAACGGGCTTCGACCGGCCAACCAACCGCAACGCCGCCTGGCTTTGGCCGCGCATTGGCTTGCCTGGAAGAACTTCCCGGCCCGGCTTGAGGAATGGTTTACAACCGGGCCGGCCGCCGTCCCGCTGCCGCAATCCCTGCTGTCCTGCCTGCAACCGCCGCAGGATGATTTCTGGTCCCGGCACTGGAGTTTCCAGTCGCCGCGCCTGGCCAAAGCGCAGCCATTGCTGGGCGAATCCCGCGCCACCGATTTGGCCATCAACGTCATCCTGCCCTGGTTTTGGACCGGGCGCGGGCCGGCAAGAACCAGCATTTGACGCAATTGGCCGAGGAGCGCTTTCTGGCCTGGCCGCCGGCGCAGGACAACAGCCTCTTGCGCCTGGCGCGGCAGCGCTTGCTGGGACGGCACACGCCGGGGTGCGCCAAGTCGGCCGCGCTCCAGCAAGGGCTGCTGCAAATCGTGCGCGACTTCTGCGATCATTCCAACGCGGTCTGCGCGGATTGTTTGTTTCCGGATATGGTGCGCCAATTATGCGGGACCCGTTTATGATTCAGGGCGAATTTGTCGGCGCCTGGGAGCGCCATCCACGGGCGGCAATCAGCGCCATGTTTTCCAGCGGATTGACACGATTGGCCGTGGGATCGACGAGCGTCATGGCATTGGTAATATGTTGAATGAGAAAATATCTGAATTGACCTCCCCAAGTTATCGTATAAGGCGCATCGGCCCAGCCCGATGGTCCATTGGGAGCCGGCGGCAAATCGGGTGGAGGATATCCATCGGGTCGCGGCCCGGGAAGCTGGCCAACGAACCAAACACGATGTCCGGATTGGAGAGTGGCTTCCGTTTCTTCCAACACAGACGCAATGGCGTTGGTTGTTTGAAGTTTTGACTTGAGCAGGTCATAGCGGTAAAAACGATAATCTTGCAATGGAGGCAAGGTTGTCCAAGGCGCGGTTCCCCGGTAATAACGGGCGAAGGTAAGAGCGTTGTACCAGGGGTGAACAACGATCAGGTCGCGGGGAGCGGCGTTTTGTGACACTTGCGCCGCCACCAAATCGCCGTTGGTTTGCCGCCATTGCAAGGCGGAATTTGCCATGGGAAAAGCAATCAACGCAACGCTGGCGGCGATAATCATCACTCCCATCCGCGCCGCTCGATGGATTCGAGGCAAAATTGTGTCACAACAACACACGGCGAAACCCAGGGCTGGAATGTAATACCAACGGTGGGTGGGCAAGCCGGCCCATTTGATAAAGAACCCGAAACTGGCCAGTCCAAGGACCAGCGCCAGGCTGGCGAACAAGAATAAATCCCGCTGAACAGGCGTGCCATTTTGTGGTGTGCTCCTCAAACCGCAGCCAATGCCAAATAGCGCCGCGAGGATGACAAGGAAGAACCAGAGCACCACCCATATTCCAGTGGCTTCATGAATCCGAGTCCGAAAATCGTTCCAATGAATCCCAAATTGGCTCACGATCCACCAACTCTGCGCATGATGAATCGGATTGATATAGGGCAACAAGGAAACTGCCGCCGCCAGCCCGATCCCCAGGATACAGAGAGCCGCGCCTCGTTGCCTTCTGCGAACACAAACCGCCGCGCCGGCAAGACAAATCGCCAGCAGAAAAAGTGCATTTTGGTAAAGCACCTGCACACTTAACACAGCGATCAGCCCCGCCGGCAAACCCCGACGCAGGCAGGGCACTTCCATGAAACGCCACATCAGCGACACCGTCAGCAGAATGCACGCCGTCGCCAGGCCATAGGCACGGATTGAATCACCGTACCGGATGACGGTGAAATTCAATCCGGCCAGCGCCAGGGAAAGGAGCGGCAATCCCTTGTCCAACGTCCGGCTGGCGACCCAAAATGAAGCCAGCAGCAACAGTCCGCAACCCAGACCAAGAACCCGCAGAGCCATATCCGTTGCTCCAAGCCCCGCCGCCGCCCAAAGCCGCACCAAAACCGGAAACACAATGGGGCAATGATCATGTGGCAGCGCCTGCCAAACCTGGCCCAGCGTCGGCAACTCTGAGATGCTGGCAACGGCCACTTCGTCGCGCCAAAGTCCGCCAGCATGAGCCAAAAAACAGAAATGCAGCCAGACGGCGGCGAGGGTCATCAAAATCGCTGCGAGCCAGGCCATCCGGCGGAACAAATATTCGGGCGGGAGATAGTACATTGTGATTTGCCGCGCCACACAAGCTAGCGCGCATTTTGCCTCTGGCGCAACCGAAAACACATTGATTGGCAAAGAATCGCGTCTTGACTTTGCCGGCGGCTGGGCGGAAGTAAGACTTAAGAAGTGAAACCTGAAATAACCGCGCGCGGCAACGCATGAAAAATCTGAGGCTGAATTTGCCCGTGGCGTTATTGCTGCTGGCGGTTCTCTTTGTTGCCTTTGTCCGCATTCGATTACTGGCAACGCCGCTGGAACGCGACGAAGGGGAATTCGCCTATGGCGGCCAGTTGATGCTTCAGGGCATTCCTCCGTACCAACTGTTGTACAATATGAAGTTCCCGGGCATTTATGCGGCCTATGCCTTGTCCCTGTTCTTGTTTGGCCAAAGCGCCTCGGGCATTCACTTCGGTTTGCTGCTGGTGAACGTCCTGTGCATCTGGCTGCTCTACCGTCTGGCCCGGCGTTTTCTGGACGTGCCGGGCGCCGTCGCAGCCGCCGCCTCGTATGCTTTTCTCTCGACGAGTCCGGTCGTGCTGGGGCTGGCGGCGCACGCGACCCACTTCGTCGTGGCGGCGGCCCTGGCCGGTCTGCTGCTGTTGTTGCGGGGGGAGGATTCTGGAAAGCCCGTTCTGTTTTTTTGCAGCGGCCTTTTGTTCGGCACGGCTTGCTTGATGAAGCAGCCGGGAGCCTTGTTCGGGCTGTTCGGGTTTTGCCTGCTCGTTGCCAGGGGCGCGCGGGAAAGAGAGCAGTGGCGTATTCATTGGCGGAGGATTGCCATGTTTTCGATTGGTCTGGCCGCGCCGCTGGCTTTGACGGCTGCGATCCTTTGGCAAGCGGGAGTTTTTAAAAGGTTTTGGTTTTGGACCATTGTCTATGCCAGGGTGCATGCTACTACATATGGTTGGTCCGCCGGCCGGCTGCAACTCGCCGATTTTTTTGAGTCTGTTCCCTTCCTGGCCGACGGTTTATTCTGGATCACTGCCTGTTTGGGGCTGGCCTCTTTTGCCCTGGTCAAGGGCGAACCGCGCAAGAAGTTTTGGATGGCGGGCTTTTTGGTCTTCTCGGTCGTGGCCGTCTCCCTTTCAAACTATTTTTTCTCACATTATTTCGTCATGCTGCTGCCGGCGCTGTGCTTGTTTGCGGGCCAGGCGGTCAGCGCCGCTATTCAGTGGGCCCGAGTCAGGAAGCCGGACAGCGCATGGGTTGCCTTGCCCGCCGGGCTGTTCATCTTAATGTGGATGCTGGCCGTGCTCCATTATCGCACGATATTTTTTATTCTCAGTCCCGAACAGGTCTGCAAGCAGATCTATCACGCGAATCCATTCTTGGAATGCCGCCAAATCGGCCGCCACCTTGGCGAACATTCGGCCCCCGAGGCCCGCATTGCCATCCTTGGCTCCGAGCCTGAACTCCTGTTTTATGCGCGCCGCCATTCGGCGACCGGCTACATTTATATGTATGACTTGATCGAGTCCCAGCCTTATGCCGGGGTAATGCAGCGTGAAATGATCGCGCAAATCGAAGAGGCGCGGCCCGGGTATCTGGTCTTCGTCGTGAATCCTGTTTCATGGGACCCGAGGGCTGATTTTCAGCGTGTCGCGGGCACTGCCGTGATGACTTGGCTCCCCAAATTCGTAAAAGACTTTTATGAACCAGCCGGGTTGGTCATCATCAAGCCCGACCCGGAGTATTGTTGGGGCAAGGATGCGATGAATCGTCCGCCGTTTCGCGGGCCGTTCATCAAAATTTTCAAACGAAGATGAGGCGCGACTGACGCACTTTATTCGCCGCCCTTGGGACCGGCATCGGCGGCGTGCAACTGACCGGCCATCCAGAACTTGGCAACAATATGAATATGAAAGCAAAGGGTCTGAGGCTGAATTTGCCCGTGGCGTTATTGCTGCTGGCGGTTCTCTTTGTTGCCTTTGTCCGCATTCGATTACTGGCAACGCCGCTGGAACGCGACGAGGGGGAATTCGCCTATGGCGGCCAGTTGATGCTTCAGGGCATTCCTCCGTACCAACTGTTGTACAATATAAAGTTCCCGGGTATTTATGCGGCCTATGCCCTGTGCCTGTTCTTGTTTGGCCAAAGCGCCTCGGGCATTCACTTCGGTTTGCTGCTGGTGAACGTGGCGGGCATCTGGCTGCTCTACCGGCTGGCCCGGCGTTTTCTGGACGCGCCGGGCGCCGTCGCGGCCGGCGCCTCGTATGCTTTTCTCTCGACGAGTCCGGTCGTGCTGGGGTTGGCGGCGCACGCGACCCACTTCGTCGTGGCGGCGGCCCTGGCCGGTCTGCTGCTGTTGTTGCGGGGGGAGGATTCTGGAAAGCCCGTTCTGTTTTTTTGCAGCGGCTTTTTCTTCGGCATGGCTTGCTTGATGAAGCAGCCGGGGGCCTTGTTCGGGCTGTTCGGATTCTGCCTGCTCGTTGCCAGGGGCGCGCGGGAAAGAGAGCAGTGGCGTATTCATTGGCGGCGGATTGCCTTGTTTTCGACCGGTCTGGCCGCGCCGCTGGCTTTGACGGCTGCGATCCTTTGGCAAGCGGGAGTTTTTAAGAGGTTTTGGTTTTGGACCATTGTCTATGCCAGGACGCACGCTGCTGTGATTTCCTGGTCCAGCGGAGGGCTGCTGCTGGCCAATTTCTTCCAGTCTTTGCCCTTGACGGCCGACGGTTTATTCTGGATCACTGCCGGCCTGGGGCTGGCCTCCCTTGCCCTGGTCAAGGGCGAACCGCGCAAGAAATTTTGGATGTCGGGCTTTTTGGTCTTCTCGGTCGTGGCCGTCTCCCTTTCAAACTATTTTTCCAATCATTATTTCGTCATGCTGCTGCCGGCGCTTTGCTTGTTGGTGGGCCAGGCGGTGAGCGCCGCCATGCAGTGGACCCGGGTCAGGAAGCCGGACAAGGCCTGGGCCGCCTTGCCCGCCGGTCTCATCATCTTAATGTGGGCGCTGGCCGTGTTCCACCATCGCGCGGTCTTTTTTGTTTTCAGTCCCGACCAGGTGGGCAAAAAGGTCTATGGTTCGAATCCATTCTTGGAAAGCCGGCAAATCGGCCGTTATCTCGGCGAACATTCGGCCCCCGAGGCCCGCATTGCCATCCTGGGCTCCGAGCCGGAGATTCTGTTCTATGCGCGCCGCCATTCGGCGACAGGCTACATTTATATGTATGACTTGATGGAGGGGCCCGAACCCCGTGCCGGGGAAATGCAACGCGAAATGATCGCGCAAATTGAAGAGGCCCAGCCTGAATATCTGGTCTTCGTCAAGATTCGCACTTCGTGGGGCTCAACGCCTTCTTTGCTGCGCGGCAAGGGCGCTGCTGTGATGACTTGGGCTCCAGAATTCATGGACGAATTTTACGAACCAGCCGGGTTGGTCAACATGATGCAGCCCGACTCGGAGTATTTTTGGGGCAAGGACGCGCTGACTCATCTGCCGTCCAGCGAGTTCATCGGCATTTTCAAACGAAGATGACGCGCGCCTGACGCGCCCTATTCGGCGGGCTTGGGATCGGCATCGTCCGCGCCGTTGCCGTTGCCGGCAAACTCCTCCGCGTTCTCTTCGCTTTCCTGCGGCTCGTCGGGAGTTTCGGAACCGTTCGCGCCTCCCGCGTCGCGCTCGGCCGCCAATTCCGCGTCGCGCTCGGCTTGGCGCGGGTTTTTGGCCCGCTTGGCCCGGGGCAATGGACTGAGCATGACATTGATGCCCTTGCCGATGAGCTTGGCCGGAGCATCGGGATGGCCGAAGAGGGTCAGGCTGGCGATGAATTTTTCCACCTGCTGGAAACCAAACTCCTTGTGGGCCATCTCGCGGCCCCGGAAACGCAGGGTGATCTTCACCTTCATGTCCTCGCAAAGAAAGTTGACGGCGCGCTGCATTTTCACCGCGAAGTCGTGCGGGTCAATATTCGGACTGAGCTGCACTTCCTTGACCTTGTTGGCATGCTGATGTTTGCGCGCTTCCTTTTCCTGCTTGGCCTGTTCGTAGCGATACTTGCCAAAATCCACCAAACGACACACGGGCGGCGTGGCGTTGGGCGCGATTTCCACCAGGTCCACCCCTTTGTTTCGCGCCAAAGTGATGGCTTCGCCCAGGGACAAAACCCCCAATTGCTTCTTGTCCAAGTCGATGACGCGCACCTCACGGGCGCGGATTTTCCCGTTGACACGCGTGAAGGACGCAGGCGACGAAAAAGTACGGGGAGAGAAAGGGCGACTCAAGAGGCCCTCACGGGTTGGAACATGTTCATGTACGCTTCAAGTGACTTTCAGCGCCGGCATAACCCGGCCACACACAACTAATAAACCAATTTTCGGCAAAAATGCAAGTCAAATATCGCTTTAATCATCAGTATATCGGCGCCATCGGGATGGACCTTAACATCTGGACGATCAGAACCGGGTCAGGGTTTCAAGCTCTTTGACCCGCCTTTCAATCGCCGCCGGCGTCACCCGCGTCAGGGCTTTTAACCCAAAACCTTCGCAACAGTATGATGCCAAGACACTTCCATATAAAATCGCCCGCCGAAGATTGGCGTCAACCGAGCCTCCCGCCGCGGACAACCAGCCCATCATGCCTCCCACGAAACAATCCCCCGCCCCGGTCGGGTCCACCACATGTTCCAGGGGAAAGGCGGGGGCGACGAACAGTTTATTGCGCGCCGAAAGAATGGCGCCGTGCTCGCCTTTCTTGATAATGACGTAATTGGGGCCCATCCGGTGGATCTTTTTCGCGGCGCGAACCAGGTTGTTCTCCTGCGTCAACTGTTGCGCCTCGCTTTCATTCAGGACGAAGCCATCCAGCCGCCGCAGCAACTTCAATAAATCCGGCAACGCGATGTTGAGCCACAAATCCATGGTATCGGCCACCACAAATTTTGGCCGCCGCATCTGATCCAAAACAAGGCGCTGCAAGGCCGGGGCAATGTTCGCCAGCAAAACATAGGCGCACTTCCGGTAAGACACCGGCAAACGCGGCGTAAAAGTCTCGAACACCCCCAATTCCGTCTTGAGCGTGCGCCGGTTATTCATATTGGTTTCATATTCGCCCGACCAATGGAACGTTTTGCCCGCGACCATCTGCAATCCTTCCAGATCAATTTTATGTTTCCGGTAGAGGCGCAGGCAGGATTGGGGAAAGTCCTCCCCGACCACCCCGACCATTTTCACCGGCGCAAAAAAGCTGGCCGCGACCGCCGCGTAACTGGCTGATCCGCCCAGCAGGCGCGGATGCTGCTCCTGCGGAGTTTTAATCGAATCAAGGGCCGTGGAGCCGACAATCAGGACACTCATTGTAAAAAAGAAACCTTATCGGCGGCTGACAGCAAAAGCAAGCTGCGATCCCCTCGACCCCGCCGCCGGTGCTCGCCGAAATCTACGAATTCGCGCCCCGGCTTTTCTCTTTTGCGCGCGCCGGCAACGCTCTACACTGGCGGGCATGTTGAAGAAAGCGGCGCTGGCGTTGGCCGCCCTGGCCATGATTTTTGCCCTGGGCTTGTTCCTCGGCTTTGTCGCGCTCCGCTGGACGCCGTTGGGGGGCGCTTCTTCCTTCAATTCCGCCACTCTCCTCACCCGCGTGCAAAATCTCAGCCAGCTCGTCACGGTCAAATATGTCCTGGAGAAGGTCGTCGTTTATGAAGATGCCAAATGGTACGGGGACAATCGCGTCCTGCTGGTCGCCCATGGCATCGTCAAGGCCGGCATTGACTTGCGCACGCTCCAGGCGGGGGACATCCGGATTGAGGGTAAAAAAATCCGCGTGGCCCTGCCGCCACCCCGCATTACCGACGTTTATCTGGACGACCGCCACTCGGAAATCGTGGAACGTTCCACCGGCTTGTTGCGCGTTTTTGACAAGGATTTGGAGCAAAACGCCCGCATCCAGGCGGTGGAGGATTTGCGCCGGGCGGCCGCCCAAAATGGAATTTTGACCGATGCCACCAGGCAGGCCACGGTCGAATTGACGGCTTTGCTCCATCAATTGGGCTTCACCGGGGTCGAATTCCGGGAAAAATAAATTCAACGGCCCCGCAAATCTCCCTTGGCAGTTTCCCCGCCTTTTGTTTAGCTGTGCGCGATTAATGAAAGAACGGCGTCCGCTGAGCGCGATTTTTCTGCTCCCCGCCCTGGCCTTTGTCTGTCAAGCACAGCAAAGCGCCCCCTGGGAAATTCGCGGGCGGGACAGCGCGAGCCAGTGACGAAGCCATCGGCGACACCAATTATTTCAGCCACGGTGCCGTCCTCAGCAATGAGACGGGCACGGTCTCGCTGGACAGCGGAACGGCCGATAATCTGACGGGCGAGGTGGTGGCGGAGGGGGACGTGACCATTTTGGACCACGGCCATATCTGGCGCGGCACAAACTTTATTTACAATTTCAAGACCGGCGACGTTCGCGCGAACACGTTCAAGTCGGTGCAGGAGCCTTTCAGCCTCTCGGGCAGCCATCTGACCGGAGGCAGCAATAATGTCTATACCGCGACGAATGCGAATATTACCACGGACGATTATGCCCGGCCGGGTTACAGGATTCACGCCAAGCGCATTACCATCGCAGTGGGGCAATATATTGAGGCGCATCACGCCACGCTCTATTGGGGAAAGACCCCCGTCTTTTATTTCCCCTATTACAAACGCACCCTGGGACAGCATCCGAACAATTGGGAATTCCAGCCGGGGGACAGCAGTTATTTCGGCCCTTACTTGTTGAGCGCGTATAATTGGTACGGCAACGGCATGCTGGACGGGACTTTGCATTTCGACGTGCGCGAGCAACGCGGTGTCGCCACCGGGCCGGACCTCAACTTCCACATGGGCGACTGGGGCGAAGCCGCCTTCCGCTATTATTACGCCAACGACCAGCATCCGAACACCGATGGGCTGAATGCGCCGGACCTGGGTGAAAACCGCCAGCGCGCGTCTTTTGATTATGAAGTCCACCCCACGTCGAATCTGACGGCCAGAGTGGTGGCCAGTTATCAGAGCGATCCGCTGGTCCTGCTCGATTTTTTTGAGGGCGAGTACGTGACCAATGTGGAACCGGCTTCCTTTGCCGAGGCCAGCCAACTGTGGCCGAATTATACTTTAAACGTCATGGTCCAACCGCGTTTGGTTGATTTCTTTGAAACGGTGGAACGTCTGCCGGATGTCAAATTATCCGGCCTGCGCCAGGAAGTGGGCAATACGCCCGTCTATTATGAAAGCGAAAGTTCGGTGGGCTGGTTCAAGCGCGCGTTTTCCAGCACCAACTCGCTTTTCTTCCTGACCAATTACACCCTGAATCCCAACAGCATGTTTTTTAGAACCACCAATGCCGCGCCGTCTGATTACTCGGCCGGGCGCATTGACACCTTCCATCAGTTCACCCTGCCCGAAACATTTTTTGGCTGGCTCAACGTCACGCCGGACGTGGGCGGGCGCCTGACCTATTACAGCGACGTGGACGGTCCGCAAATTCACACCAACCAACAGTTGCGCGCGATTTTCAATACCGGTCTCGATGTTTCCTTCAAAGCGTCCCGAGTTTACAGCGACGCGGAAAGCAGCCTTCTGGATGTGCATGAATTGCGCCACATCGTCGAACCGGAGATTGACTATGCCTATGTGCCGGCGCCCACGCGGTCACCCAGCCAGGTCCCGCAATTTGATTACGAGTCGCCGAGCTTGCGATTGCTGCCCATTGAGTTTCCCGATTACAATGACATTGACTCCATCGGCGGCATGAACGTGGTGCGTTTGATGCTGCGCAACAAATTGCAAACCAAACGCGACACGGGCGTCCAGGACTTCGTCAATTGGGCGCTCTACACGGATTGGAACCTGACGCCTGGCACCAACCATCCCTTCGGCGATCTTTACTCGGATTTGCAATTTCGCCCCCGCTCCTGGCTGACCTTCGTTTCCTCGACCCGCTATGACATGGTCAGCAATCGCTGGCGCGAAGCCGTCGAGAGCATGGTTGTGCAACCGTCCACCGCCTGGAGCCTGTCCCTCAGTTACGACTACCTGATCAACAATGATCCGGAATTTCAGACCTACGCCGGGGAAAATGTTCCCGGCCACAACTTGATCATCGCCAGCCTTTATTATCGGATGAATGAAAACTGGGGCGCCCACATTGCCGAGCAGTATGAAGCCCAGTACGGCGGCCTGCAGCAGCAAGTGTATTCGATCTACCGCGACCTGCGCAGTTGGACGGCGGCCTTGATGTTTCGCATCACCGAGGGTCCGGCGCAGCCAACCGACTTCACCGTCGCCCTGACTTTTTCGCTGAAGTCCTTCCCGCGTTTTGGTCTGGGATCGGACAGCGACCGTACGGGATCGCTATTCGGCGGCGGGGCCTTGATGGACCCGGTGGACCGGTATTAGAAGAGAATTAAGCCTGATTTTACAAGGGTTTCGTTGAGCTTTTCGGCTGGCAACACAGCGGCAACGGTTGGCAACACTTTCGGTTCTTCGCTGTTTTCAGAGGAATAGAGTTTCATTAAAAGCCTTCTTTGGCACCAAATTGGAGCGGCCAGCCGGAGCGAAGTAGCGCAGCGCACGGCTGAAGTGACTGGGATTCTGTACCCCCCACCCCCCCGCTACAGTGCTACAAACGTTGATTATCAATGACTTAGGGTGCAACAAGGGTGCTACAATTTGGCTTATTTGTTGCACCTGTAGCACCCTGGCATCACACCCACCGCGTCCGCTCATGGCAAGGATTCGGTCACGCTCTGGACCCTGGAATAGCGGGCTGCTTTGGCTTGATTCTCCACGGACCGGCGCGTTTAATAAATAATTCGCCGCAGGCGAGGCACGCGATCAAAAGCAACATCCGCACTAATCACCGGCTCATGGTAAAAGCGGCAGAAACCGGCAATCCAGTTGTCATTTTCCCCAAGGCGCTGCCCGACGACGGCCAGCTCGCGGTCCACGTCCGCCGCGGCCTCCGCAATTCCCCGGTGCAGCGCGTAGATCTTCCACCACTTGAAATAATCCCAAGCGGCGGCCGAATTGTCGAAACCGGCGGCAACCTCCGCCAGGCTGATGATTGACGTTCGGATGATATCTTTGCGATGGTGGGCCAGAAACGTCCGCGCCGGGCCCCGGCGGCCCTGCGCTCCCTCGTTGACAAATTGGATCAGAAATGTCGTGTCGGCTATCATTTGCGTCCGCCGGATCGGCGGCCCCGTTGGTTCAGCAAACGTTTGAGCGCCGATGGCACCACTTTTGGGGCCGGCTCATTTTCGTAGGCATCCAGCAATTCGCCAGCCGTCTCAGCGGGCTTGTGAACGTGCCGGCGCAGCACTTTGGTGAAGGAATCTCCGTTGTCCTGTTTGAGGGAGGACAGTAACTTGTAAACATCATCGTCTATGGTGATGGTCTTGCTCATACACGAATCATACACGAATAACGCCGCTCCTGTCAATGGGCTGATTCAAAAAAAAGATGAACACCGATTGGCGAAAAGACCATCCGCATGAATTCAACTGAAGTTTATCTGTGCCCATCTGTGTTAATCTGTGTTAATCTGTGGCCCGCGCCGTTTTTTCAAGCTTGCAAAACCCCGCAACCAGCCCAGAATCGCCCCCAGACCAGATTGTCAGAAGGTTCCAGTTTTTGTTCAAATGGCAGATGAAATGGAAACCCTTTGAGGCAGTCGCAATATCCGGGGGCCATTATATCATCGGATGAATCGTGGCGACGGCCAGGGGGACGAATCATCCGTTAACCGGAGGCCTCTATGAGCACAGAACAGCAAAATGTTGACATGCTCGGAACCGACCCCTTCACGCAAGACTCCCCAAAACGCCCTAATGGGTGAGCCGTTCATTTAAATTGGCCGCCGAATGGATCGTTTGTGTGTCCTAGCCCGACTTGGCGGATTCAACCCACTGCTCAACTTTTTTCATCGCGCAAGTGGTTGATTTGCAGGCCAGGACTGGCTGGAAAAGAGCCAAAAGTGGCTGTAGTGAAGACCCACCCTATTCCCAAGGTGCCGGAAGTGTGCATAATCAGAAGCCGTTATGTTTTTACGCTACACGACGCGGAAGAAGAACGGCAAGGAACATCGCTACTACAGCTTGGTTGAAAACCGGCGGGTGGCCGGCGGCCGGGTGGTGCAACGGCACGCTCTCTACCTGGGCGAGATCAACAACAGTCAACAAGAGGCCTGGCGCAAGACCATCGAGATTTTTGAGGAGGGCCGGGCCCGTCCGCGGACGGTGGCGCTGTTTGCCGAGGATCGCATCGGTCCCGTGGCCGATGAAGACATCGTACGGATTCGGTTGAGCCAACTGTCGTTGCATCGGCCCCGGCAATGGGGCGCCTGCTGGCTGGCTGGCCAGTTGTGGGAGCAACTGGGGTTGGATCGGTTTTGGGCCCAGCGTCTGCCGCCCAGCCGCAAGGGGACGCGCTGGGATTGGGTGCTGCAAATTTTGGCGACGTATCGGTTGCTGGATCCGGGCAGCGAATGGCGGCTGTATCGGCACTGGTTTGAGCACAGCGCGCTGGCCGATCTGCTCGGAGCGGACCTGGAGTTGGCCGACATTCACAAGCTCTACGAGTGTCACGAGCGATTGCTGGAGCACAAGCAACCCCTCTGCACCCACCTGAACCGGCGCTGGAAGGATTTGTTCAACGCCCGTTTCGAGGTGCTGCTCTATGACTTGACCAGCACGTATTTTGAAAGTGATCCGCCTTTTGCTCCGGAGGACAAGCGCCGTCACGGCTACAGCCGGGACAAGCGCCCGGACTGCGTGCAGGTGGTTATCGCGCTCATTGTGACGCCGGAGGGTTTTCCGCTGGCCTATGAGGTGCTGGCCGGCCACACCAGCGACAAGACCACCCTGGCGGATTTCCTGAAAAAGATTGAGCAGCAATACGGAAAGGCCGAGCGCATCTGGGTGATGGACCGGGGCATCCCGACAGAAGAAGTGTTGGCCCAAATGCGCGCGGCCCAGCCCGCAGTGCAATATCTGGTGGGCACGCCGCGCGGACGTTTGAGTCAATTTGAGCAGCGTTTGACCGGCCTGCCCTGGCAAGTGGTGCGCGAAGGAGTCTCAGTCAAACTCCTGGAGGAAGGCCAGGAGTTGTATGTGCTGGCCCGGAGCCAGGACCGGGTGAACAAGGAACGGGCCATGCGCCGACGTCAATTAAAAGGACTCTGGCAGAGGCTTAAAGCATTGCAGAAGATGAAGCTCAAAAGAGACCCATTGCTCAAAAAGTTGGGCGTCGCGTTGCATGATTATCCCGTCGCGGCGCGCCTGGTTCAAACCGGGGTGCCGGCCCGGAACGCGTCCCTGAGCTTTGCTGTGCGCAAAGACAAAGTGCGCCAGGCCCGCCAAAGGGAGGGCCGCTACTTGCTGCGCAGCAACATCACCGCCGGGCGCGGCCCGGAAGAACTGTGGCAGTTTTACATCCAACTGACGGAAGTGGAAGCGGCCTTCAAGAGCCTCAAGGACGACCTGGCCTTGCGACCGATTTACCACCAACTGGAGCATCGGATCGAAGCCCACATTTTCATTTCATTTCTGGCCTACTGTTTGCAGGCGACCTTGCGCCGGCGCCTGCGCGACCTGGCCCCCGGCCTGACGCCGCGATCGGTGCTGGAAAAGTTCGCCACCATGCAAATGCTGGACGTGCATCTGCCGACGACCGATGGGCGCACGGTGGTCTTGAGTCGTTACACGCATCCAGAAACCGATGTTCAATTGCTCTTACAACGACTCAAGCTGGAGTTGCCGGCCCAACCGCCGCCCAAAATCACCGGTTGCAAACGGCCCGGCGACAGCGGTTCTGTAGTGAAGACCTAGAAAATGCGAGCGTTGATTTACAAGCACTTGCGTGGTTCGACCCCCTCGAATCCGCCAAGTCGGGCTAATGAGGGTCGGTCCGGCACAATTAAATATTTTTATTATGCTTTTCGACGTGAAGACGATGGGCGACATGAACGGGTCATGAATGGGTCAGTCCCGCGCAATGGCACAGTTTCCTTTCTTCATTGGCGCGATTGAAGCAGCACGCGGAAGGCGCGGCCTAGATGGTCCGGATGGGTCAGGGTCTGAAATTGCCTCGTCCGCGACGGGGTCCATGCTTCAAATCCGCCCGGCTCGGCCTGGATTTGCGCCAGGATTTGCGTCAGGAATTTGCCCTGCTCCATCAGCCCTTCGGTGGCCAGCCCGGCGGCCCGGCCCGCCGCTTCGATGGCGGAAAAATTGACGTGGGCCGTGATGTCCCATTCGCCGGGGTTGTCGAGCAGGCCGCCGCCCTCATGATGATGGGCATAAGTCCGCAATGTTCCCCCGCTTCGTTCCGGGCGAAGCCGTTCCTGGTCGGTCAGGCCGTAGTCTATTGTCAATAATTTTCCATGCGCCAGCGTTGCCGCGGCCTTTTTCCACCACGCCACGGCGGATGGGGAATATTCAAGCACAAATCCGGACGGCAAAACGGCGGCCAATTCCGGGCCGATCTCCGGCAAACACTCCGCCAATTCGGGCGGCGGGGCGGCCGGTTGCCAGACAAAAACCCCGTTCTCGCAGGCC
Organism: uncultured Verrucomicrobiae bacterium; assembly: GCA_963825315.1. Taxonomy (GTDB): domain Bacteria; phylum Verrucomicrobiota; class Verrucomicrobiia; order Limisphaerales; family Palsa-1400; genus DASRLE01. The sequence continues at coordinate 1,793,783 of CAWGST010000001.1, forward strand.
ACGCGGCATTCCTCCCATCTTTTTCCGGCGGCATTCCAAGCCAGGCGGTGAACGGGCATGGCATCGAGAAATTCATTGCAGAAAATGATGCGGCTGGCCCGTTCCGAGGCGGCTTCAGAAATATTGGAGACCCATTTAATGCAGGCCAGCCAGTCGCGCAGGGTTTGCTCCTGCCAGGAGCGGCGGGCCGGCGAAGGCTCGACCAGGCAATATTCCAGGCGGGCCAGGAGATCCGGCCGACGACGACGCAGCCAACCGAGGATGTCGGCCGCCAGCGCGCCCTCATGGGCGCCCGCCTCGACGATTTGCAGGCGGTCAAAAGGAGCGTCCCGGCCCAGCCATTGCGCGAATTGGAATCCCAAAAGTTCGCCCAGCAACGGGCCGACGCTGACGCTGGTGAAAAAATCGCCGCGCCGCCCGATTTCGCGCTGGCGTTCGTAATAGCCCAGGCCCGGCGCGTAGAGGGCCAGTTCCATGAAACGCGCAAAGGAAACCGGCCCGTCACGCCTGATTTCGTCCTGAATTTGCAAGGCCAGGGAATTCATTCTTTGTTTCTGGCCGCGGCGAAACCACCAGTTTTGCAGGCCCCCTTCACGGATAAACAGCCAACCCAATTGCTGCGGCACATCTCCGCATATTCAAGTCCGTGGAAACAAATTCGGTTGCGCCATGCAAAACAGCGGTGGCGATGTGAATGCCGTCCAACGTACGCGTGAACAAGGGTGGTTTCGAGCGGTAAAGCCGCAGAACCAGATTACGAAACCGATCCTCCTCCGCTTCATGCATCGGAACGAGAACAACCGCGCCGCTGCCGACATCGGCAAGAAACTCGTCGAAAATTATTTCCGCCGCGCCGGATGGAATCAAGCCATCCGCTTCTTTTCGGACAAGAACGCAAAATAATTCCCAGCGGGCGAGGGTCGAGGTTGTGATGGCGCCGGTTTGCGACCAACGGGCTGAGAACTGCGGGGAATCCAACTCGGCGACATACAATTTGGCCAGCGCGGACGTATCCCAATAATGCATACGTCACGGACGGTCAGCGCGGGTTTCGTCCAAAATCTGATCCACCGTCAGTCCGGCTTTGCCGGTGCGATACTTGTCGCGCAAGGACGCAAGTTCTTTGACCCGGACAGTCAAATCCACCGGGCTTTTGGGAGGCGGTCCGTTGCCGGGCGCAACATTCGCGCGCGTCAACCGCGCCTTGGGCTTGCCCTCGACGGTTATGACCACGTCCTCACCCTGGCTGGCGATTTCAACCAACCTCGGCAATTCGGCCTGGCTTTTGGACAATGATGCAGTCATGGGAGAACGATACTCTTTTTTCGCTCAACGCGCAAGCACACTGCGGAATCCAAACACAATTCATTGGGGGCTTGCGCTCGCTGGGGAATTTGCTACAACATGCGCGGTGAACAGCATGAATCGTTATGGCCAGAATTGACGCACTTTTCAATCTTATGTTCGAGCAGAAGGCCTCGGACTTGCATCTCTCGTCGGGCAATCCCCCGATTTTGCGCATCAATGGCGAGTTGACGCGCGTGGATTATCCCCCGCTGGAGGATGATCAGCTCAAAATCATGCTCTACGAAATCGCCCCGGAGTACAAAATCAAAACGTTCGAGGAAACCGGCGATGTGGATTTCGGGTATGAGATCGCCAACGTCTCGCGCTTCCGCGCCAATTTCTTCACGCAAAAATACGGCATTGCCGCCGTCTTCCGCCAGATTCCCAGCAAAGTCCTTTCCTTCGAGGATTTTGAGAAGTTCGACGCGCCGCTGCCGGCTGTGCTCAAGAAATTTGCCATGTTGCACAAGGGCCTGGTCGTCGTCACCGGCCCGACCGGTTCGGGCAAATCCACCACCCTGGCCGCCATCGTGGATTACGCCAATAAAAACCGCAAAGACCATATCATCACCGTGGAAGACCCGATTGAATTCGTCCATGAAAGCAAGGGCTGCCTGGTCAACCATCGCGAAGTGGGACTGCACACCAAGTCCTTTGCCTCGGCCTTGCGCGGCGCGTTGCGCGAAGACCCGGACATCATCATGGTCGGCGAATTGCGCGACTTGGAAACGATCGAACTGGCCCTGACGGCCGCGAGCACGGGGCATCTGGTCTTTGGCACCCTGCACACGCAAAGCGCGGCGAAAACGGTGGACCGCATCATTGACGTTTTTCCCGGCGAACAACAAAACAAAATTCGCGCCACCCTGTCCGAAGCCCTCAAGGGCGTGGTGGCCCAGGGTCTCTTCAAGCGCATTGACCGCAAGGGGCGGGTGGCGGCGCTGGAGATTCTCATTTTCAACACCGCCGTGGCCAACCTGGTGCGCGAAGGCAAGACCCACCAAATCCCCGGCATGATCCAGGTCGGCAAAAAATACGGCAACACGCCGCTGGACGATTCGATCATGGACCACCTGAAGATGAAACGCATTTCCCCGGAGGAAGCCTACGACAAATGCATAGACAAGAAGAAATTTCGCCCGTTCCTGGCCCGTCCGCCCGAAGAGGACGAAATGTGAAAAACCATAACCAGTCAGTTTTGGGTGGGCGCGGGAAGGCAGGGCGCCGAAAGCTTTCGGGGCTGCCCGCCGCGGCGCGCACGGAGTGCGCGCCCTACCACCCAAGACAGAGGCATAACGAAGAACCAGGTGCAACTTAATAGATTATGCGCCGCGCCGAACTTGATTACATCCTGACCACCATGCTGGGAATGGACCGGCAGACGGAAACGGTCATCCGCCGGCGCAAGGAGGTGTCGGACTTGAATTTCACCGTGGACCGCCCCTTGCAAGTGGAACAAACCGGCGAACTGGTGCCGGTGGCCTGCAATCCGCCGCTGGATAATTTGACCCCTTATCAAACGGAAATGATTGCCTTGAACCTGATCAGCGGCAATTCCCGGCTGACCGAAGACTTGATCCGCACCGGTTCGTGCGACGCCTCCTACAGCGTGGCCGACATGTTGCGTTTCCGCGTCAACATCTTCACCCAGCGCGGCAGGTTTTCCATCGTGATGCGCAAGCTCAACACGGAGATTCCGACGCTGGCCGGGTTGAAACTGCCGGATATTTTCCGCAACGTCGCGCAGGAAAAAACCGGCCTGGTCCTGGTCACGGGCGCAACCGGCTCGGGCAAGACCACCACGCTGGCCGCCGTCCTCCATGAGATCAACACCACCAAATCCATCCACATAATCACCCTGGAGGACCCGGTGGAATTCGTCCATTCGCACAAGAAATCAACCTTTAACCAGCGGGAGATGGGCAGTGATTTCAGCACCTTTGCCGCCGGGCTGCGGGCCGCGTTGCGCCAAGCCCCCAAAGTGGTGCTGGTGGGCGAAATGCGCGACCGCGAAACGGTTGAAATCGGCCTGAGCGCCGCTGAAACCGGCCACCTGGTGTTGAGCACGCTGCATACCATTGACGCCGGGCAGACGATTAATCGCGTCCTGGGCATGTTCGAGCCTGAGGAGCAGGAGCAAATACGCACCCGCCTGTCCGATACCTTGCGCTGGATCATCAGCCAGCGGCTGGCCCCGCGCGTCGGGGGCGGGCGTTATGCCCTGCTCGAAATCATGGGGGCCAATCTGCGCACCAAGGACACCATTATTCATGGTGAAGCCGAGGGCAAGAGCTTTTACGAAATCATCGAGTCCAACCATTCCTTCGGCTGGCGGAACTTCGATCAGGCTTGCCTGGAGGCTTACGAACAGAACTTCATCACCGAGGAAAGCGCCTTGATTTATGCCAGCAAGCGCGGCTTCGTTTCACGCGGCATCGATGCCATCAAGAAAGCCCGCGGCGAGGGCATGTCCACCGGGGACCTGAAAATGAAAACGGACCCCGTGAAGACCGGGCCGTCCTTTCCCACAACCCTGAAGTTGAAGTGAGCCATGGAAGAATTTGATTTTATCGGGCCGAACGACAAGCCCGCGATGCTGGCCATCACGTCGCCGGAAGCGCTCAACGCGGCCAAAACCGTCCTGGTCGAGATGGGTTACAAGGTCCATGTGGTCGAAACCCATCCCCAGTTCGAGACCCGCTATAACCAGGTCAATTACCTTGTGGTCATCATCGAGGAAAACTTCGCCGGCGGCAACGTCCTGGACAATCCAAGCCTGCGCATGGTGCAGGCGCTGCCCATGAGCCAGCGGCGTTATGCGACCTTTTTTTTGATCGGACAGACCTTCGAAAGTTTGAACACGCTGCAAGCCTTTGCCCAAAGCGTCCATTGCGTCCTGAATTTCGCCGAACTCCCGATGCTGAAGGAAGTGGTGCAAAAGACCATCGCCGAGAATGACATGTTTCTCAGCACCTTCCGCGAGGTGCAACGCCGCGTTTTTCAAAAAGGGGCCTAGCCAACATGCCACACCCGCGGCTCGATCAGGCCCTGGTGGAACGCGGCTTTTTTGCCAGCCGCGAGAAAGCCCAACGGGCCATCCTGGCCGGTGCGGTGCGGGTCGGCGGCCGCCTGGCCCGAAAACCGAGCGAGCCGGTCAAGCCCGATGACGAAGTTCTCCTGGCCGCGCCCGAACGCTACGTGAGCCGGGGCGGTTACAAGCTCGAACATGGATTGCGCCATTTCGGGGTGGAGGCCCGGGGCGTCACGGCCATTGATTTGGGCGCTTCCACCGGCGGATTCACCGATTGCCTGCTGCAACAGGGCGCGGCCCTGGTCTATGCCGTTGATGTTGGGCGCGGCCAACTGGCTTGGAAACTCCGGCGCGATCCCCGCGTGGTTGTCATGGAAAAAACCAACGCCCGCTCATTGACCCCGCGCAGTTTCCCCCAACCCTTTGCCGGGGCGGACTTGCTCGTGGCCGATTGTTCCTTCATTTCGCTTAAAATCATTCTGCCGCCCGCCGTTGCATTGCTGCGCCATTGCGGTAGAATCCTCGCGCTCGTGAAACCTCAATTCGAAGCTGGCAAGGCCGAGGCCGACAAAGGCGCCGGTGTCATCACGGACCCGGCCATCCACGCCCGCGTCTTGCGCGAATTGAAGGAGTTTGCCGGCGCAAGAACCGCCCTGCATTGGCGCGGCGAAACCCCGTCGCCTCTTCTTGGACCGGCGGGCAACAAGGAATTCCTGGTTTTGCTTGAAAAAGAAACCTGAAACATTTCGGAAAATCGGCCTGATCGCCAATTTCGACAAAGCCGCCAGCCGCGACGTGGTCTTGCGGGCCGCGGCCCTCATCGCACGCACCGGGCGCGCCGTCATCGCCGATGAACAAACCGCCCGCATGGCTAGCTTGCGCTGCGCCACCCAGCCAAATCCCGCCGCCCTGGCCCGGGAGGCGGGCTTGCTGCTGGTTTTTGGAGGCGATGGCACCATGTTGCACGTGGTCCACGAGATTCATGGCTCGGATACTCCCATCCTGGGCATCAACATCGGCCGCCTCGGTTTCCTGACCGCGGTGACCTCCCGCGATTTGCCCGGCGCGCTCCAAAAAATCTGGCAAAACGATTTTGTCATCGAGTCGCGCCCCCTGATCGAGGCCGCCGGCCCATGCCAGGGAAAGCCGATCCAAATGCGCGCTTTCAACGATATCGTCATCAGCCACGGCGCCGTCTCGCGCGTCATCGAACTGGACGTCCACGTTGATGACCAGCCCCTGACCCGTTATCGTGGCGACGGCCTCATCGTGAGTTCACCGACCGGTTCCACGGCGTATTCGCTATCGGCGGGGGGGCCGATCATCAGTCCGGAGGCGCGGGTTTTTGCCATTACACCCATTTGCGCGCATGCCGTATCCAATCGTTCGGTCATCATCAGCTCAAACGCCGCCGTCCGGGTCAAACTGCTCAGCCGGCACCTGGAAACCATCATCTCCGCCGACGGCCAGCTCCAGGCCACGCTGGGCGCGGGCGATGCCATTACCATCCGGCGCAGCCGGCGCTCGGCCAGATTGCTTCATTTGGGCGACAGCTCATTTTTTGCCGCCGTCCGCCAAAAGCTCCACTGGAGCGGTTCATCCGTTTAACAGCCCGAATATGTGATCCTTAAAACTTGGCAATGAGTTTATCATAGTCCGCATGAGAGCCGATCCAATACCAGATCACCGTATCACCAGAGCGGACGCCTACAGTTCTCCAGCCCAGGGAAATGCGCGCCGAATAGATGGGATCTGTGCTGTGAATTTGTTTAAAACGGAGACTTGAATGCCAGGGATCGCGCGACCAGGTTAGGTATGCTTGCCGTGCCTGTTTCTGGACATCTGCTGGAAGTTCGCGCAAGAGCTTGCGGAACTGCTTAGTCGTGTGAGAAATCACGATCAACGTCCATCGGGAGTGTCTCGCCAGCCTCGAACTCGCGCAGAGCCTCTCGCGCCATGAACGAAAGCTGCTGCTGTGAAGAGGCAAAGGCCCCGTCCCAGCGCTTCTCAGATGCAAGTTCCTCCAGCAAAAGTGCGGCGACCGCATTCTGCTCCTTGTCCGGCAGCTTGGATGCTTCGCTAAACGCCCTTTCCAGCAGTTGTGTCATGCCATGAATATACAGGCAGCGGCGTTCAATAGCAAGCCTCTGCCCTTCCTGTCAACCGGCGAGGCACAACAGACGCTTGTGTTGCCCCGATCCCGGCAATGGAAGAAGTTTTCGGCAACCCCTTGACGGCCAGGTTCAGGCCACGCTGGGCGCGGGCGATGCCATTACCATCCGGCGCAGCCGGCGCTCGGCCAAATTGCTTCATTTGGGCGACAGCTCATTTTTTGCCGCCGTCCGCCAAAAGCTCCACTGGAGCGGTTCCTCCGTTTAACAGCCCGTTTACCAGCGCCAGAAATGTTCTCATGTGCAGACGGGTTATTCGTTATGCGGAATCTTAATGGTGCTGCCGCCGATGAATTCGCGGATCACCGCATCGCCCGGGATGATGTCGCAGCTTCGGACCTGCTCCAGGCTGAGGCCCTCGACCGATTCCAGCAGATGCTTCACCCGGCCAAAACGGATGCGCGCGTCCAAAAAGCCGGTGTAGGATTGGAAATCCTCGGTGCGGGGCAGATACCCCTCCGGGCCGCAGAAGAACGGTTTGAGGGCCGGCAGATCGAAGGGGAATCCGCCGTTGACGACGTGATCAGCCGCACCGCTGAGGGGGATGATGCTGAACAGTTCGCCGGAGCGGACGTAATGCCAGTGCAGGATGGTGAGCAGCGGGCTGTGGTTGCGGTGCCGCGCGTCGCGTAGCATCCGCCGCAGCAAACGCACGTCGGTGAATTGTGTGCGCCGCTGGTTGCTGCCATCGTCTTCGTAGAGGACGTTCTGGGTCTCGATGTAGAGGCGGAACTGGGACGAACCGGGATGCCTTCCGTGATGGGCGGGTACAGCCCATGCAGGCAATCGAGCAGCAGAATCTGATCCTGCTCCAGCTTTATGGGTTTGGTGGCGGTGCGGCGTCCTTCCTTGAAGCTGTAGATCGGTTTCTCAATTGTTTCCCCGCCGAGCAAGCGGGCAAGATGGCCGTTGAGCAACTGAATGTCCAGCGCTTCGGGGGTTTCGTAGTTGCGGTCGTTGATCCAGTCGGTGGGATGGTCCACGAGCGACCAGAAATAGTCGTCCAGGTTGAGCATGAGAAAGCGCAAGCCCTGCTTCTGGAGGCGCTCGGTGAGCTTGACCGTGGTGGTGGTCTTGCCCGAAGAGCTGGGGCCGCTGACCCACATCATGCGGAGCTTGTCTCCGGCATTGAGGCGCCCCAGGACCTTCCCGGCGGCCTCATCGAGCGAACTCTCGTAAAGGGCGAGCGATTCGTCCACCAGCGGTTTGATCTTCCCGCTGCGCACAATCTCGTTCAGTCCGGCGACGGTGTCGCAGCCGTGCTGCCGGTTCCAGGCCAGCGTCTGGTCCATCTGCGCCCGCGGAAAGCCGTTGCCGACAAATTTATCGGCGGTAATGGCCCCTTCCCGCAGCCAATGTCGGCCCCAGCGATAACATTCATAAGCGTCGGCGGTGTTCTGGAAGCCGTAACTGCGCAGCGCATGCAGCACCTCGTCCTGGATCATCTCAATGGTCGGCGGGAAATTTGAAATCAGGTGGTGCGGGTCGGAATTGAGGCAAACCACCACCGCGTCGGCCAGAAACTCGGCGATCTTATCGTCAGTGCCGTGGGCCTGGAAGATCGTCTCGTTGACGCCGGGCACCAGGTCCTGCTGGAAACCGCCGATGGACGCAGCCGCGTGGAAAATGGCCCGCCGGATGCGGGTGTCGTCGAACTTCACCAGTGCGCGGTTGCGCTTCTGCACCTTAACAATGCGGTTCTCGACTGCCATCAGTTATGACTATACACGAGAGCCTGCGGCTGACAATGCCGTTCGCTGTGGCGCCGTCGCCACAGCGAACGTGAAAGTTGGCGTGGATTCCATCATCACCTGACGATGGCGGTGCTGGCCTATCTGTTTGTCGCGGCGGTTTGCCTCCGCGCCAAAAAAACTTCTGGTGTGACTTGGGAACAGACGCTGAATGCGATGCGGCCGTGGCTGGTGAGGTGGATCGGCTTTTGCAGTTGTTGCGGGGCAAAATGGAACGATAGCACTTAACAGAGTAATCCATTGAGCCGGCGCCTCGGCGGATGGCGAGTTCCCGTTCCCGCAAGGCATCGAGCATCCGCAGCTTTTCCGCCACCGGACGCGAGGCGAGGTCGCGGCGCAGGGCGCGTTTGCTTTCCAGAATCTTTTGCAGGTCCAGCCTCATGGAATATCGCTCAAGAACTGTCGTTCAAACTGGCCCCACGCGTCAAGGAGACCGTGCCGGGCAAGGCCGTTTATGTTCAAAGCGTATCAGGCAGCAAGGACTTGATTCAATTCCCATCATACCCTTCTTGCGTATCTTGCGCCTCGTCGAGGCAATTTTATGTTTTTGCACCCCGTTTTTGCCTTTCCCCTTTCAGATGGCCAAATTTATACAGATCCTCACGAGGCAGCCAAAGACGATCCGCCGTCGCTTCGCTATGGCGCGACAAGAAAACCAGCAACATGTTGCCAACCGTTGCCGCTGTGTTGCCAGCCGAAAAGCTCAACGAAACCCTTGTAAAATAGGGCTTGTTGCCGTGTTGCCGATTTTCCAGACCTGCATATCAATCTTGCCTTTCTTTGCCGCAGATTCTGTCGTTCGATGGTGGCCAAAGACTGAAATCGAGTTGGAATCCTCATTGAATAAGATTGCAATGGAGCGCATGGAACTTTAAATCAATGGCATGGTGCGCTTAAAAGACATCGCGGCGCAGGCCGGCGTCTCGGTCATGACCGTCTCGAAATCCCTGCGCGGCGCGTCGGATATTTCGGCCAAGACCAAGGCCCGGGTCAAGGTGCTGGCCCAACAATTGGGCTACATGCCCGATTCCATGGCCCAAGGCTTGCGCAATCGCAGCACCAAGCTGCTCGGCCTGGTTCTTTCCAACATAACCCATCCGCTTTTTGTCCGCACCGTCTCGGCCATCGAAGAAGGCGCGCACGAGTGGGGATACGATCTGATCCTGGCCCATTCCTTGAACATCCCGGAACGCGAAGAAGCCTGCATCCGCCGCCTCCTCTCGCGGCGCGTGGACGGACTTTTCATTTTCCCGGTCTATCGGCTCTCGCCCACCGCGCCCATTTACGAGGAGCTATGGCAGCGCCAGACCCCCACCGTCATCCTCGGCCACCGCGCCCCGTTTTGCGCCCAGTTCTGCAACGTGGAAACCGACGACTTGACCGGCAGCTACCTGATGACACGGCATCTGCTGGAGTTGGGCCACAAAAAAATCGCCTTCCTCTCCGGCGTCAGCGGTTCTCCCTGGGCGCAGGAACGATTGGAAGGCTATCGCCGCGCCCTGCGCGAAGCGGGCATCGAGCCGGAGGACCGTCTTATCTTCACCGCCGGCGCCACTCTCGAAGAAGGGGAAAAAGCGGCGGTGCAGATGATCAATGAGTCCGCCGCCATGACGGCCATCCAGGCGGCCAGCGACCTGGTGGCCATGGGCGCGGCCAACGTCTTTCTCAACCAGGGCGTCAAAATCCCCGAAGAACTGTCCATTGCCGGTTTTGGCAACATCCTGATGAGCCAGCATTTTCGCGTGCCGCTCAGCACCGTGCGGCAGCCGAAACTTCGCTTGGGCGTTGCCGCCATTGACACCATGCAAAAACTGCGCCGCGGCGAGCATCCCGAACCCAAACGCCTCGCCGCAGAAATCATCATCCGCGCCAGCACCGCCCGCCCCAAGCCCGAAGCGCCGGCCTGAATGAAGACCCCCAAGATCCGGACAGTTTCAAAAAAGAGCTTGCCCTGCCGCGCAATTTGGCCAAAAGTCATCGCCGGATCGAATTAGTGTAAAAGCCCAATTTTGAAAATTTATGGCGCGTATTTATAATAATATTGTCGAAACCGTCGGCCGGACTCCCCTCGTCCGCCTCAACAAAGTCACCGCGGGCCTGGAGGCCGTCATTCTGCTCAAGTGCGAGTTTTTCAATCCCCTGGGCAGCGTCAAGGACCGCATCGGCATGGCCATGATCGAGGCCGCGGAACGGAGCGGCGTTCTGCATGCCGACACGGTCATCATCGAGCCTACCAGCGGCAACACGGGTATCGCCCTGGCCTTCGTCGCCGCCGCCAAGGGCTACAAACTCATCCTGACGATGCCGGAAACGATGTCGGTCGAACGGCGCACTTTGCTGGCCATGCTCGGGGCCAAATTGGTGCTCACCCCGGGCACCGAAGGCATGAAAGGCGCCATTGCCCGCGCCGAACAGATCGCCCGCGAAACCCCCCATTCCTGGATACCGCAGCAATTCGACAATCCCGCCAATCCCGAAATCCATCGCAAAACAACGGCCGAGGAAATTTGGGCGGACACGGATGGGAAGGTGGACATTCTCGTTTCGGCCGTTGGCACGGGCGGGACCATTACGGGTTGCGTGGAAGCCATCAAGCCGCGCAAGGCCTCCTTTCAGGCCATCGCCGTTGAGCCAAAAGATTCGCCGGTCATTTCTCAATGCCTGGCCGGACAGCCGCTCAAGCCCGGCCCGCACAAAATTCAGGGGACGGGCGCCGGGTTTATCCCAAAGAATCTTCATCTTAAAGACAGCAAGGGTCATGCCCAGATCGTCGAATGCCTCCAGATCACAAACGATGAATCATTCGTCATGGCGCGCCGCCTGGCTAAGGAGGAAGGCTTGCTGGTCGGCATCTCGACCGGCGCCAACGTGGCCGCGGCCATCCAGGTGGCCCGGCGTCCCGAGAACAAGGGCAAGATGATCGTGACCATCGCCTGTTCCACCGGCGAGCGCTACCTGAGCACTCCGCTGGCGGCCGAAGCCAGGGCCGAAGTGGGGGGCTGAAAACGGCGCCAAAAGAAACGCGAAAAAATGAGTTGCATTACGCCGCTATTCGTCTAAGATTTATATGTTGAAGGTCTGACCGACAGGTGCGCATGACGCGGAAGCGCGCGCAAACGGTCCTCCAAAAATTCTACGTTCTTACGAAATTGATTTTTCGAGGCAATTCAAGCAAGGCCTTGACACTTTTACAATTGTAAATCTATGAGCAACGCGCCCAGCGCCACAACTGCCGACTACGGAACCGGCTTTTTGGAAATATCGGAAAAAGGGTTTGGTTTCCTTCGCACGAGGGAAAACAACTACCATCCCAAGCCGGCTGACATTTTTGTCACACCCGACACCATCAAACGGAATTTTTTGCGCGAAGGCTGCCTGGTGGCCGGCGAGACCCAGCCGCCCCACCGTGGCAACAGTCCGCAGCTCAAAACGGTGGACAAGGTCAACGAGCAGCCCTTCGAGGCCTACACCAAGGCCGTCCGTTTCGAGAATCTGACCACGATCGATCCCATCGAAAAAATCAATCTGGAAACGTCCCCCGACCTCCTCGAAACCCGCATCATCGATTTGGTCACACCCATCGGCAAAGGCACGCGCGGATTGATCGTCGCCCCGCCACGCACCGGCAAAACGACCATTCTCAAGCAGATCGCCAACGCCGTCACCACCAATCACCCGGAAGTGTATGCCATGGTCCTGTTGATTGACGAGCGGCCGGAAGAAGTCACCGATTTCCAGCGCTCGGTCAAGGCCGAAGTCGTCGCCTCTTCCAACGATCAGGACCTGGAAACGCATGTGCGCCTTTCCCGCTTCATGATCGAACGCTGCCGGCGCATGGTCGAAAGCGGACGGGACGTTTTTGTGCTGCTCGATTCCATCACCCGCGTGGCCCGCGCCTACAACAGCGTGCATGGCGGCAGCGGCCGGACCATGACCGGCGGCGTGGACGCGCGCGCGCTGGAAATCCCGCGCAAAATGTTCGCCTCGGCCCGCAAGATTGAAGAGGGCGGTTCGCTCACCATTATTGCCACGGCGCTGGTGGATACCGGTTCGAGAATGGACGAATTGATTTTCCAGGAGTTCAAAGGCACGGGCAACATGGAGTTGATCCTGGAGCGCAAGCTGTCGGACCGCCGCCTTTTTCCGTCGCTGGATATTCCCAAGAGCGGCACGCGCAAGGAGGAAAAACTCTTTCCGCCCAAACACATCGAGGCCATTCGCAAGCTGCGGCGCATGATGGTGGACCTCAACCCGATCGAGGCGATGGAGACGTTGCAGGCCGCGTTGAAGAAACACAAGACCAACGACGAATTGCTGGCCAAGATCACTTAGGCGGCAGTTGAAATCGAAACCGGAAAAATTTCTGCATTCCCGCCCGCCGCTGGAACGCATGCTGCGCATTCACCAGGCGATTCAATCCGGCCGCCACCCCAACGCCGTCTCCCTGGCCGGCGAATTGGAGGTGAGTTCCAAATCCATCCATCGCGATCTCGAATTCATGCGCGACCGGCTGCAATTGCCGCTGCAATACGACAACCTTCACAAGGGTTATTACTATACGGAGGAAGTGGGCAATTTCCCCACCCTGCAAATCACCGAGGGGGAATTGTTCGCGCTCCTGGTCGCGGAAAAAGCCCTGCAACAATATCGCGGCACGACCTTTGAAAAGCCCCTGCTCAGCGCCTTCCGCAAAATGGCCGCCGCCCTGCCCGACACCATTTCGCTCAATCTGGCCGATTGGGAACGGACCATTTCCTTTCGCACCAGGGCCGAGCCGATCCTGAACCTGGAAATTTTCGACATTTTGGCCAAAGCCACCGCGCATCGCAGACAATTGCAATTGACCTACCGCAAGCCCGGCCGCCGCGAAACCGAATTGCGCCTGGTCGATCCTTATCACCTCGCCAACATCAACGGGGAATGGTTTCTCTTTGCCTGGTGCCACCTGCGCCGGGACATCCGCACCTTCGTTCCCGCCCGCATTCAGGCCATTGACATCACCGGCCAGACTTTCGCCCGTCCGCAAAAGTTTTCCCTGGAAAAACGGCTGCGCGACAGTTTCGGCGTGCAATCCGGCCAGGGAAGTTTCGACGTGGTCATCCGCTTCAACGAACTGGTCAGCGACTACATCCGGGAAAAGAAATGGCACGACTCGCAGCAACTGAAGGAACTGACGGACGGCGGCTTGGAATTGCGCATGAAGCTATCGAGTTTGGCGGAGGTGGAACGGTGGGTCTTGGGCTGGGCGGGCAACGCCAAAGTCATCCAGCCGCCGGAACTGGCCGAGAAGGTCCGCAAATCCGCCCAGGACATTTTGGAAAGGCAGAAGTAAGAAAGGCAAGATATGGGTGATAGGTCTGGAAAACCCGTAACACCGTAACAAGTGTTGATAGTCAAGGACTTAGAGCGTTTTAAATAAAACTGTAGCCATTCCGTTGGGCCTGTGGTATAGGCAGTTCATGCGAACTTTATCGTTGGACCTGCGCGAACGGATTTTGGCTTCCTATGACCTTGAAGAGGGGACTCGCGTGGAGGTCGGCGATCGTTACCGGGTTTCGCTGGGCATGGTCAAGAAGCTCTTGCAACAACGCCGACGGACCGGGGAGATCGGTCCGCGCCACCGTTTCTCCGGGCGCAAGCCGATGATCCTGGCGGCCCATCAGCGCCAGATGCGGACTCTATTGAATCAGAAGCCCGACCTGACCTTGAAAGAGCTGCGCGCCGGCTTGGAACTGGACTGTTCTCTGCCCGCCATCCACTACGTTCTGGCGAAGATGGGGCTGACATATAAAAAAAGACACTCCATGCCAGCGAGCAAGACCGTCCGGACATTGCGCGGGCGCGCCGCGCCTGGCGGCGTCGGCAAGGCGGTTTGGACCCGGCCAAACTGATTTTCCTGGACGAATCGGGTGCCAAAACCAATCTGACCCGCCTGCGCGGGCGCGCCCTGCGGGGTCAGCGTGTCCACGCCCAATGTCCGCAGGGCCATTGGCAAACCACGACCATGATCGGCGCCATCCGCCTGGACGGTGCCACCGCCTGCATGACCATCGAGGGGGCCACCGATACGGAGGTTTTCCGGGTCTATGTCGGCCATGTCTTGTGCCCGACGCTGCGCGCCGGAGATGTGGTCATCATGGATAACCTCTCCCCGCATAAAAGTGAGCCGACCCTTTCGCTGATCGCGCAGGCTGGAGCCCAAATCCTCTTCCTTCCAGCCTATTCCCCAGACCTCAATCCCATCGAGCAAATGTGGAGCAAAGTCAAATCCCACCTGCGTACAGCCGAGGCCCGCACGCAGCCCGCTCTGCTCCAGGCGATTGCTTCAGCTTTGCAGAGTATCACGCCCCGGGATGCCATGAACTGGTTTGCCTCTTGTGGCTACAGTTTTATTTAAAACGCTCTAGCCCGTAACATTTGCCGCAACAAACCCGTAACACACCCGTTACATTAACGTTAACGTTGGGTGATTGGACGAGGCAGGCGCTTCTTGTGACTGCGGCCCAGCCCGCAACACGAACCGCTACAGACCAGCAACATGTAGCGGCTTTTCGCTGCCTTTGTGAGAAGGTGTATAAATTTAACCATCTGAAAAGCGATTTTAAACACGTACCAGAGGCAAAACGGCTTTTCATCGTGCATCCTGTGGCCGATGCCAAATGCGCCGGCCCTCTTTATACACTTCCCGAACGCGGTGAAAGGGCACGCGATGAATCCGGCCCTCCGTGTCTGCGAGCCGGAACGCTTGCGGGTCGTCTTCGGGGAAATCCAGTTCTCGAATCGGGACGATGATGACCCGGCCCTCCACGCGGTCAAAATAGCCCAACTCGAAGTTCCCACAGCCAAATTCGGGGTCCCAGCGGATGCGGTTTAGCAGTTCGTGAATGGGGGTCATCGCGAAGACTGGTCAGTTATGGCGCCCGGTTGAGTCAAGCCAAGCGCATCGATCCGCTGGCGGCAGCCCAACACATCCTGAAAAACGCCTGGGTTTGACTCAACGAGTCACAAGCGGTTCGGGTCCAGCGGTTCATCGCCTTCGGCCGCGGAGTCATGCAGAAAAGCTTCGAGACGAGGTCTGACCTCTGGAGAAGCGAGCCGGCGCTCCCACGCTTCGTCATCCTGACGGGCGAGGAGGAAGCGGGCAAAGCCGGCCAACCCGGGCTGCTTGTCAGCCGGCAGAGCCTCGCAAACGCGGATGATTTCCTCTGTAGTACTGCTCATGTCAATTTCATAACCCTAAACCGAAGAAAACTCAAGCGGGTTCGTCGCGTGTTTCGGCTTCTGCGGGGGGCTTGTGCGAATAAAAATGGCGGTGTAAATTGAAGACATGTCGAACACTGAATTGTTGTCACGCATCACGGTGGACCCCGAAATCTGCCACGGCAAGCCGTGTGTGCGCGGATTGCGTTATCCGGTGGAGTTTCTCCTGGAATTATTGAGTGGAGACATGACCGTGGAACAAATCCTGGCGGATTATCCCGACTTGGAAGCGGATGATTTGAAGGCCGCCTGCGCTTATGGCGCCCGGTTGAGTCAAGTCAAGCGAGTCGATCCGCTGGCGGCATGAAGTTCGTGGTGGATGCACAACTGCCACGACGGCTGGCCAGCCAATTGGCAGCCGCGGGCCACGACGCTGTTCATACCCTCGACCTTCCCCAAGGAAATCGCACACCAGATCGAGACATTGCCTCCATCGCTGTATCGCAGAAACGGGTAGTCGTCACGAAAGACCAGGATTTTGTGACGCAATTTCTGCTTCGCGGCGCGCCTCCGAAATTGTTTTTGGTCTCCACCGGAAACATTTCAAACGAAGCCTTGTCTCATCTTGTGGCCGTGAATTTGACTGCCCTGTTGGCGGCATTGGCCAAGCACGATTTTGTCGAGTTGAGTGCCTCGGCCATCACCGTTCATGCCTGAAGTCCTCGTCGGCTTTGGGACGAAGAATAACGCGCCAATCCACTGTTGAATTTGATGGCGGAGAACCAAAGCCGCTTTGGTTGAATTCAAAGATAGCAAAAGCACTACCGCTTTGTGTTTTGACGGCCCGGCGATGGACGAAACGATAGCGGAGGCATTAAATTTTGCTGAGTCCCAAAAAACGGACTGGGGGCATTTAATCGCACTTCGGATTGACAGTGTGATAAAAAATCGAAAAAAAGAAATTCAAGGGTAACAATGTATATAATTCCCAAAGCTTTCGGGGCTGCCGAGCCGCCGCCACGCTTAATTCTTACTTCTGCCCGGATTCCGCCTTCTTCCTTCTGCTTTTATTGGGCGTTTGCCTTGATCATTTCCCGGACCAATTCAGCGCTAGTCCACTTGTTGCCCTGGTATATCTTTCGCACCCGCCCGCGCGCATCCACGACCACGGTGCGAAGATTGTGGCTGATGCTGCCGCCTTCAGCCCAAAAATTCTCGCCAAATTGATCGGCCAACTCGCTGATCTGCACCGGGTTGCCGGTGAGAAAACTCCAGTGGCCGGGATCGTAATGCGCGTTTTGGGCGTAAGCTTGAAGCCGTTGCGGCGTGTCGTGTTTGGGATCGAATGAAATGGAAAGCAAATGCCACCGGGCCGGCGCGCCCGGCATTTGACGGAGTTGCGCGGCGGCTTCGGCAAAATTGCCGGTCAGGCGCGGGCAAAAATTCGGGAAGGGACAGCTTGTGAAGAAGAATGTGAAGGCGAGCACCCGGCCTTTGTACTGGCCCAGGCTGACGGCTTCTCCCAATTCGTTGGTAAAATGATAATCGGGCAGCAAATCCCCCTCGTCCAACGGCTCGACGGCGCGGGAAACATGCACGGCGGACGGGGCGGGCCATGCCTCCGGGGATTTCTGGCGTTGGGCGATGCCCTCAATCCAGCCTTCCTTGCTGGTGACGACGAGGTGAAAGGAAATGGCATCGCCGGGTTTCAATCCGCGCAACTCTTTTGGGTCGCGGACTTCGAAGGGCATGGTCATGGCGGCCATGTAATTGGAGATGGCCTCGTGCCGGATGACGACGGTTTTGCCGTCCGGCTCCAACTCCTTGACTAGGCCGTTGACGACGAAAGTTTGTTCCGGCGTTGGCGCCGGGACGGACTGTTTGTGGCACGCGGTCAGAATCAGCATGGCCCACAAGCCGCGACAAAGGGCGCGGCGGATGGTTCGCAGTATCTTTTGCATGGTTGAGTCGCAATTTTTGGCCAAGAATTCACAACAAACGGCGATTGACTGTGCCCCGGCCTTTGTTAGAGTCCAGCGGTTAGGAACTCGCCAAACCCGCGAGACCCAGGATCAATTTTTATGGCAAAAACATCATTAAAATCCCAAAAATACGTGTATTTGTTCGGCAATAAAAAAGCCGACGGCAACGGCAGCATGAAACCTTTGCTGGGCGGCAAAGGGGCAAATCTCGCCGAAATGACCCGCATCGGACTGCCGGTCCCTCCCGGCTTCACCATCACAACCGAGGTCTGCACTTATTATTATGCGCATAAACGAAGTTATCCAAAGGAATTGTGGGCCGCGGTCAAGGACGCCATCGCCAACACCGAGAAAATCCTGGGCAAGCGTTTTGGCGACGTGGAAAAACCGCTGCTGGTCGCCGTCCGCTCCGGGGCGCGGGATTCGATGCCCGGCATGATGGACACGATTTTGAATCTCGGCCTCAATGACCAGACCGTCCTGGCGCTGGAAAAGGTCAGCGGCAATCCCCGCTTTGCCTGGGATTGCTACCGCCGCTTCATCCAAATGTACGGCGACGTGGTCATGGGGGTGCAGAAAAGCCCGAACGAAGACCACGAACCATTTGAAGTGGTGATCGACACGCTCAAAGGCGAACTTTTTCCCGGCAAACAGCACGTCGAAGACACGCAGATTGATGTCAAAGGCCTCAAGGAGCTGGTCAATCGTTTTAAGGCGCTGGTCAAGGAGCGGACGGGCCAGGAGTTTCCGACCGATCCGTGGGAGCAACTCAAAGGCGCCATCGGCGCTGTCTTTGGTTCCTGGATGAATGATCGCGCCATAGTTTATCGCCGCAAATATAATATTCCCTCCGAATGGGGCACGGCGGTCAATGTCCAATCCATGGTCTTTGGCAATACGGGCGACCGCTCCGGTTCGGGCGTTGCGTTCACGCGCGACCCGGCCACTGGCGAAAAGGTGTTCTACGGCGAATTCCTCATCAACGCCCAGGGCGAAGACGTGGTGGCGGGCGTGCGGACGCCCAAGCCGGTGGCCGAATTGGCCAAAATCATGCCCGAAGCCGCGGTGGAATTGGAACGGGTCCGCAAAATCCTGGAGGGCCATTTCCGCGACGTGCAGGATTTCGAGTTCACCATTGAAGACGGCAAGGTCTTCATGCTCCAGACGCGCAACGGCAAGCGCACCGGTTTGGCCGCCGTCCGTTTCGCGGTCGAAATGGAGAAGGAAGGGTTGATCACGTTGGGAAGAGGCCGTGCAACGGGTGCCGGCCGAGCAGTTGGACCAGGTGCTGGCGCCGGTTTTCGACCGCGCCGCCGTCAAAGCCGCCAAGTGCATCGCCAGGGGTTTGCCCGCCGGCCCGGCGCGGCCACTGGGCGGATTTATTTCAATGCCGACCGGGCCGCTGAAGCCGAGCGCCGCGGCGAAAAGGTCTTGCTCGTCCGCGTCGAAACGTCCCCGGAAGACCTGCGCGGAATGATCGCGGCCGAGGGCATTTTGACGGCTCGGGGCGGCGTCAGTTCGCATGCCGCCCTGGTGGCGCGCCAGATGGGCAAGGTCTGCGTCTGCGGCGCCAGCGCGTTGCAGGTGGATTATCAAGCCAAACAAATGACCGTTGGCGGCCAGACTCTCAAGGAAGGGGATTTCCTTTCGATTGACGGCACGGCGGGCGAAGTCTATCCGGGCGAACTCAAAACCGCGCCGTCAGAAATCATCCAGGTGCTCGTCGCACAAAACATTGCAACCGAAGGAAAGCCGCACCTTCCAATACTTTGAACAATTGATGAAATGGTGCGACAAGGCCACGCGCATGAATGTCCGCACCAACGCCGATTCGCCCGACCAGGCGGCCAACGCCATTGCCTTCGGCGCGGCAGGCATCGGCCTTTGCCGGACGGAGCACATGTTCTTCGAAGGAAATCGTATTGACGCCATGCGCGAAATGATCCTGGCCGACAACCTGGAGGACCGGAAAAAGGCGCTGGCCAAGCTGCTGCCCTACCAGCGCAACGATTTCGCGGGCATCTTCCGGGAATTGAAGGGGTTGCCGGCGACCATCCGGACGCTGGACCCGCCCCTGCACGAATTTCTGCCGCACGAGGCAGAGGCGCAGAAAGACCTCGCCGCCAAGATGGGCGTGCCGGTGGAGAAGATTCAGAGGCGGGTCAAGGAACTGCATGAATTCAACCCGATGCTCGGCTTGCGCGGCTGCCGCCTGGGCATCGTCCATCCGGAAATCACCGAGATGCAAATCCGCGCCATCATCGAAGCCGCCGTCCTGGTGCAAAAGGAAGGCATCCCCGTCAAGCCGGAGATCATGATCGTGCTCGTCGGCTTTGCCAAGGAGTTGCAAAATCAGTTGGCCGTCGTCAATCGCGTTGCCGAACAAGTGCAGCAGGAGCAGAAGACCAAGGTCAAATACCTGGTCGGCACGATGATTGAAATTCCCCGCGGCTGCCTGGTGGCCGACGAAATCGCCCAAGACGCCCAGTTCTTCAGCTTCGGCACCAACGATCTGACCCAGACCACGCTGGGCATGAGCCGGGACGATTCCGGGCCGTTCCTGCAACCCTACGCGGAAGCGGAAATCATCAAACAAAATCCCTTTGCCACCATTGACCAGGTTGGCGTGGGTCAACTCATGAAGATGGCCGTGGCCCTGGGCCGCAAGACCCGGCCCGACATCAAACTCGGCATCTGCGGCGAACACGGCGGCGAACCCTCCAGCGTGAAGTTTTGCCATCGCATCGGATTGAATTACGTCAGTTGCTCGCCCTTCCGCGTTCCCATTGCGCGGCTGGCCGCGGCGCAGGCCGCCTTGGAAGAGAAAAAGGCAGTGGTCAAAAAGAAATAAGCCGGCGTCCAAAAAATTAGAAGACGAGCGCGGCCGGCGCGGCGGTTGCAGCATGGCAATTGATATGCTATTATACCAGACTCGCTTATGAGCCGGAGATTTTCATCGGTCCTTCCATTTGTCATTGGATTGCTGGCAGGACTGCTGAATTTCCCGGGGCGGGCGGAACTTCCGCTGGCCTCCGTCCATTACTTCAACGGTTATCAAGACCCGACCAATTGGGGCGGGTGGGGTTCGGCCATTTATACAAACGGAGGAGCGGCCGTTGTCAACATCAGCGGCACCGTCCCAGTCACCAATCTAAATGGCGTGGAGGCCATGGTCCTCGACGCTGTCAATTCTTCCGGTTTCTGGGATGTGATCTTCAAAGTCAGCGGCAATCCGCTCAACTGGCTTCGCACCGGGGCCAATCCCGCCCTGCACCTGCGCCTTAATTGGGGCCATATTCCAACCAACGGCAACTGGAACATGGATGTGGAGGTCACCGGGAACACCGGGAACACGACGAATGGGAACACCGGCGGCACTGTGACAGCGACTGTCCTGCTCAACAGCTACGTCACCGCCTCCACCAATGGATGGCAGGACATTTATATCCCCGGCTCCGCGTTGACAGCCGCCAAAGCGACGATTGATCTTACCCACGTCTGGCAAGTTGAGATGGCATCCGTCGGCACTTACAAGGATCATTGCATCCTCAACATCGCCGCCCTGGATGTTGTGCCCTCCACCGTTCAGACCAACTACACTGAATTCGCCAAAGTGGATCAACTCGGTTATCCGCCGTTGGAACCATCCAAAATAGGGGTGATCAGTTGGGAACCCGGCGCGATTACCACTCCGCCGACCACGTTCCAAATCGTCAACACGAACGGCCAGACTGTGCTGACCGGGCCGGTCATGGAATTCGTCCCGCTCAACATTTGGCAGGCTGGCGGGTTTGACCTGGACGGAGATGTGGATTATCAGGCGGACTTCGGGGTGTTGAGGAGTCCCGGAACCTACACCCTGCAATTGCCGGAATTGGGCGTCAGCTCGCCGCCGTTCGTTATTGCGACCAATGTTTATCAAAAGCTATTTCGCGACACCCTGCGCTTCTTTTACTACCAACGCGCCACTGTGGCCGTCACCAACCCGTATGCCGAAGGGATCACCCGTGTCGCCTGTCATCCCGAAGCCACCAACGCCGGTTACAACTACATTGCGGCCGACGGCCATTTCAATTTCGGGACCAAAACCACGCGCAATGCCGGCGGTTGCTGGTTCAACGCCGGCGACACCCATAGCGATGTCCCCAATACCGCCACCGCCTGCTGGTTCCTGCTGGAAACCGCCCGCGACTTCGGGAGCAACGTGGCACCCAATTACCTCAACCTTCCCGAATCCACCAACGGCGTCGGCGACATGGTCCCACTCATCTACAACGCGCTTAACTGGCTCGAACTGATGCAGAACGCTGACGGCAGCGTCTGCCATTATATCAGGGTCCAGACGAACAACAACAAGGAGCAAGTCTCGGACATCAGTTCCATGGCCGCCGCCTGCGCTGCCGGGACATTCGCCAAAGCTTACACGGCTTTGGGGCCGTCGCTCACGCCCGCCCAAAGCGCCGTCCTCCTTTCGAACGCCCTATTGTCGTGGTCCTGGCTGCAGGCTAACACCAACATGGAGCAGCCGCGCCTTCCCACTGTGAATGGCGCGGATGGGGGCGGGTGGGACGCTTCATGGGGTGGCTCCAACTTCGACCAGCAATGCCGCGCCTACGCCGCCGTGGAACTGTTCATCGCGACAGGGCAGGCCGTTTACAACAACTATTTCATCTCGCAATTCAACGCGAATGGCGACGCGACTTTGAACGGCCCCGTTTTCGGCGGGGACCAAACCGGTTGGGGCAGCGACGACGTCATCACCTACCTTAGCAGTGACGGTCCTTTGAATTTGGCCTTCATGGATTACGCCTGCTGCACCAACGCGGGCGTGAACACCAACATTCAGACCATCTTGCAAGACGCCTTTCTGAATCAAGCCAACCGCCTCACCAACTACACCGCCTGTTCCGACTATCGCATCCCGATGCTTTATCCCGGGCATCTCTACTGGGGCTCCAGCGGCGGCGTCCTGGCCCCGTCCGGCATGGTTCTGGCCCGCGCCTGGCAATGGACCGGCCAGGTCGCTTACCACACGGCCGCCATCCAGGCCTTGCACTTCATTTGCGGACGCAACCCTGTCAATCGTATTTTTGCCAGCGGTTACGGAGACTACCAGCACGGATCGGACTTCTACTCCCAATGGTGGACCAATCTTCTCCGGCAGCCTCCCGGTATCGTCGGAGCCAACATCAACGTCAGCGGTTCCGCCGCGCCTGTCGTGACCCATCCCTGGAAATGCTTCCTCGATACTCAGGACGCCGACATGACCGAGCCGGGAGTTTATTGGAATTCCGCCGTTGCGTGGCTGGCCGGATATGTCGCCAACGATTCCGCGCCGCCGGCGCTGCAAGTCATTCCCGCCGGTGGTCCGTTATCCATCACGTGGCCCGCGCGCTCCGCCCCTTACCTTCTGTACCAGACCACGAACCTGACTTCGACACCCGCCTGGACCGTTGTGACCAATGCCGCCGTCCTGTCCAACAATCTCTGGACCGTCAGCGTGGCCCCTGCCGCCGCCGCGGCTTATTACCGTCTCCAGGCGCAATAGCGGATGAATTCCGATCCGCTTTACCGCGGCGGGTGACAGCCAGGGCTGATTCATTCTGTTTTTGCGATGGCAAAGTCTTCCGTCACACCACTTCCATCGGGCATTTGGGGGCGGAGTCCAGAAAGGCCTGCCCGTATCTTTTCGTCAAGATCCGGTTGTCCAGCACCACGATGATCCCCTGATCGGTTTTGGTCCGGATCAGGCGCCCGATGCCCTGGCGAAATTTCAGGACCGCCTCCGGCAATGAGTATTCCATGAACGAATTGCCCCCGCGCGCCTCGATGCTTTCAATTTTTGCCTCGACCAGCGGATGGTCCGGCACCGCGAAAGGCAGCCGCGTGATGATGACGTTGGACAACGATTCGCCGGGCACGTCCACCCCCTGCCAAAAACTGTCCGTGCCAAAAAGCACGGAATCGACGTCCTGCTTGAATTTTTGCAGCATGAGCGAGCGGGGCGTGCCGGTGCCTTGCACGAAACATGCCAGGCCCAATTCATCAAAAAACGCCTCCATGCGCGCGCTCACTTCCAGCATCAACTTGAAGTTGGTGAACAGCACAAAGGCCTTGCCGTGCGTCATCCGGATGAAATGTTCGATCCAATGTATCAGGCTCTCCTGATACTGCGCGTCGCGCGGATCGGGCATCTTGCCCGCGACGAACAATTTCATCTGCCGTTCGTAATCAAAGGGCGATCCGGCTTGCAGCAAAACGGACTTCTCGCCCCCGACTTGCCGGGCGAAGTAGAGCAGGGGCGACGCTTTCACGCCGCTGGATTCCTGCGCGCCCCGCCCCGCGGCGACGGCCAGGGTCGCGCTGGTCATGATGACCGAGGTGTCCGCTCCGAACAATCGTTGCCGCAGATAATCCGCCACGTTGATGGGCGCGGCGTTCAGGGCCAGGTTCCGTTGTGTCTTGCCCGTCCGCTCCACCCAATAGACGTGTTCCGGGGCGCTTTGGCTCAGAAAAACGGCGACCTCCTCGCGCAACTCGGCCAGACGCCGGTTGCACTCGGCCAATTCCTGCGCCGTATCCTTGTCGTTGACAATTTTGATCAAGGCGCTGACTTCCTCGCGCAGACGTTGCAGGGGCAGGGTCAGATTGTCCTTCACCAGATCGGCGCGGCGGATGCGCAATTCACTCCAGCGGCGCGGGGCGTCCCCGCCTCCGGCCCGTTCGGCGGCGATGGCGTCGCAGGCCTCCTCGACCGCCGCGAAAAACTTCTCCGCCTCCTTGAGCATGTCGGTCACCAAATTTTCCTTTCCACGGCGCAAGACGGCCAGCAGCCCCTTTTTGGTCTGCGGATTCCAGAGCCGTTGCAGCCCGTAGCGCAATTGCGCGCTGGAAACACTCAAGCCAATGTGGCGCGAGGCGACTTTCTCCACCGTGTGCGCCTCGTCAAAAATGACAAAATCATTCTTGAACAATATTCCGCCCTCCAGCTCCTCCTCCAATCCGCCCAGGTGCATGAAGAACAAAGTGTGATTGAGCACCAGGACATCGGCCGCCAGAATCCGGCTGCGGGCCTTCTGAAAGAAACACGCCTGGCCGCCGTCCTTCACAAAATCGGATGAATGCCCGCATAACTTGGGCGTGCATAAGCCGCGTTCGGAACAGACCTGCTGCCAGACCCGCGGGTCCGGCTCGATCTCAAAATCCGACAGGCTGCCGTCTTCGGTTTTTTTGGACCATTCGTGAATGCGCCGCAATTCCTGCTCTTCGGGCGAGGTGAAAAGCTGGCCGGCCTGCCGGGCCACTTTTTCCAGGCGGCGCGTGCAGAGATAATTCTGCCGGCCCTTCAACATGGTGAAATTGAATTTGACCGGCAATATCCCGGCCAGCATGGGCAGGTCCTTGTCGGTCAGTTGCTCCTGCAAATTGATGGTGTGCGTGGAAATGACGGCCTTCTTGTGGCGGGCCACGGCAAAAAGAATCGCCGGAATCAAATAGGCCAGACTCTTGCCCACCCCCGTGCCGGCCTCGACGATCAAATGTTCCTGCTCCTCCAGCGCCCGGGCGACGGCCACGGCCATCTTCTGCTGATGCGGGCGATATTCGAAGTTGGGCGATTTGGACAAGATGCCCTTCGGCGAAAAGATTTGCCCGACCAGCTCAATCAGGCTGGCGGGCTTCCCCGCCGGCGGGTCTTCGACCAAACGAATCATTGCGCCGCTTCCGGCTCGCTGTCGCGCCGCCGCCGCGCCACGACCTCCTGGACGGCTTTGTTTTTGACAATCATTCGATCGGGCAAAATGCCGCGCCATGAGACGTTGGGATAAATGACCGAATAGCGCCCGATGATGCTGCCCGGGCTTAAGACGGCGTTGCAGCCGATCTCGCAACCGTCCCCCAGCAACGCGCCGAACTTGCGCAATCCAGTGTCGAACGGCGCGCCGTCGATCTCCACCGCCACCGTCCCGCCAAACAAGGTGACATTGGAAATTTTCACCCCGGCCCCCAAATGGGCCTTGTAGCCGAGGATGGAATCGCCCACGTAATTAAAATGCGGGGCCTGGGCATTGTTGAAGAACAGGGAATTCTTGATCTCGGTCGAGTTGCCGACCATGCAATTATCGCCGATGATGACGTTTTCGCGGATGTAGGCATTATGGCGAATCCGGCAATTGCTGCCGATAATGGCCGGCCCCTTGATCATGACGCCGTCCTCCAACAAGGTGCCTTCGCCGACGAAAACCTGTTTGCCAATGTAAGCCTCCCCTTCGCAGCGGTTGTGCAAACTCGGGAGCAAATGGGCGGCCAGAAAGGCGGCAATTTTCGGCAAAGCCTCCCAGGCATAACGGCAGCCGTCGAAAATCGGGGCATGCCGTGTCTGGCTTAAATCAAACAATTCAGAGGCTTCGAA
Source organism: uncultured Verrucomicrobiae bacterium (assembly GCA_963825315.1). Taxonomy (GTDB): domain Bacteria; phylum Verrucomicrobiota; class Verrucomicrobiia; order Limisphaerales; family Palsa-1400; genus DASRLE01. The sequence goes on from CAWGST010000001.1 coordinate 1,819,675, forward strand.
CATTGCGCCAAGGGTAAGCGCGGCCCGGGCAAACTTCAAAGTAAAAACACGGACCAAGCGATCCCTTGACGTCCCGACAACATTTTGCCAGCCTCTCAAGAAAAGAACTATCAACCATCAAAAAATTATGAGCGAAGACAATAATTGCACAAAACCCGGCCAATTCGGCTGGAACGAACTCGACACCCCCAACGTGGCTGCGGCCAAAAAATTTTACAGCGGGATGCTGGGCTGGAAGACCCAGCCCTTTGGCAAGGGCGGGGATTACTCGCTCTTCAAGAAAGGCAAAGACCCGGTCGGCGGCCTGATGAAATGTCCCAAGCCCGGAATGCCCGCGCAATGGGTCCCCTATGTGGTTGTTGACGACGTGGATGCCACGGCCCAAAAAGCAACCCAGCTCAAAGCCAAAGTCATGTCGCCGCCGTTTGATGTGCCGGACGTGGGACGCATCGCCGTTCTGCTCGACCCGCAAGGCGCGGTCATCGGAATTTTCAAACCCAAGCAAGGACAATAAGCAACAGCACCTATTGTCGTAGTGGCCACAAACCGATGGCCAATGTTGTCCACCGTCACGCCAAAGCCATCCGTGTTACAGCAAAGCAGCGCGCGCTGGCAAAATTATCTTTAATCTTTGCGGGGCAAACCCGACACTGCCGCATGAAAATTGACGGAATGAAACAGCCCGGACGCTTCCTGCTCTTTGTCATCCTGCCTGTTCTTTTGCCGTTGCTGAGCCAGGCTGACACTGGCCCGTTTCGGTTCGCCTGGTTGAGCGATACGTTTGTCGGCAGTCCCACCGGCGCGGCGGACTTGCGCGCTGCCGTGCGCGACATCAATTCACTGGCCGGGTTCAATTTCGTCATTATTTCCGGCAACGTCACCCAGTCCGGGTCCCACGACGAATTCATTTTGGCCAAATCCATTCTGGACGGATTGCGTCAGCCCTGCCACGTCATTCCCGGCAATCGCGACTGCCAATGGTCGGAGTCGGGAGCGACGGAGTTCGGCCGCATCTGGGGGTCGGACCGGTTTGTGTTTGACGCGGGCGGATTCTGTTTTATCGGCATGCCCCAGGGGCCGTTGATGAAGAGGGGCGATGGCCATTTCGCGCCGCAGGATGTGCGCTGGCTCGACGCCACGCTGGCCGGATTGCCCAAAGACCAGCCGGTTATCTTCGTCACCCATCACCCCCTTGATGAAGGGATCGACAACTGGTTCGCCGTGCTGGATGAATTGAAGAAATTCAACACGCAAGCCGTGCTCGCGGGCCGCGGCCATGGCAATGAGAAAATGAATTTTGAAGGCGTGCCCGCCGCCCTGGGCTGGTCCAATCTCCGGAACCTTCCCAAACCGGGCGGCTACACCCTGGTCGAAGCGGGCAACGGCGTCCTGACGATTGCCGAACGCAACCCGGGCCGCGGAACCCAGCCGCCCCGGGACACGGTCCCGTTGCAAAAGCACGATTACTCGGCCCTGACCAATCACTGGCCGCGCCCCGATTTTTCAGTCAACTCAAAATATCCCAATGTCTGCGAACGATGGCGGTTTGACGCCCGGTGGACCATGCCTTCCTCCCCGGCGGTCGCGGTCGGCCGGGTCTTCGCGGGCGATGGCGCGGGAAAAATGCGGGCGCTGTCCTTGAAGAACGGCGCGCCGGCATGGGAATTCACCGCCGGCGGCCCGATCTATTCAACGCCGGCGGCGGCCGGGCGCCGGGTCGTCTTCGCCTCGGTCGATGGCAGCATCTACGCTCTCAAGGCGTCCAACGGCAAAAAGCTGTGGCAGTTTGCCACCGAAAAACCGATCGTGGCTTCGCCCTGCATTGCAAATAATATGGTTTACATCGGCGCGGGCGACGGCAAATTTCGCGCGCTCGGTCTTGCGGAAGGAAAGCTTGTCTGGGAATTTCCCGGCGTTGGCGGTTTTGTCGAAACGCGCCCGCTGGTCTGCAATGGCAGGGTCATTTTCGGCGCAGGGGACGGACGTCTCTACGCGCTGGATGCGGCCACCGGCCAATTGCTCTGGAAGTGGAAGGGCAAAAGCCCCGGCGATTTGGGCCTGATGTATTCGCCGGCCGCCTTTTGGCCCGTCGCGGCGGACCAGAAGTTGGTTGTTGTCGCGCCGGATCGGCTGATGACGGCTCTGGATCTGGCAACGGGCAATGAGATCTGGCGCACCGACGCCTGGCAGGTCTGCGAGTCCATCGGATTGGCCCAGGACGGTTCCCGCTTTTACGCGCGGACCATGACCAACGGCGTGATTCTCGCCTTTGCCACCGCCGCGGACCATGCCGGGAAGCTGTGGGAATTGGACGCCCATTTGGGTGACGACATCAATTCCGCCATGCTGGTCGAAAAAGAAGGAGTCCTTTATTATGGAACCAAGAACGGCCTCCTGCTGGCCATCGACCCCCGGAGCGGAACTTTGCTCTGGGAACATAAACTCGGCGTGACGGTCTTGAACACCGTCGTGCCCCTGGAGGACGCCAACGAAGTGCTGGTGTCCGACGCGGATGGCAAAGTGACGCGGGTGGGGCCAAGGCAACACTGAAAATAACTTGATCCATTGGAGCGTCATCTACCTGATCAGCGAATGGGTCATCCGGCTCGTGATGCTGGTCTATGTGCCGCGACAGCGCAACGCCGCCGCTTCGCGCACCTGGCTGCTGCTGATTTTTCTTCTGCCCTGGCCCGGCCTGCTCTTTTACGGGCTGGTGGGCCGGATTTATCTGCCAAAATATCGGATTGACCGCCATGAACGCGCCTCCAAAAAAATCCGCATCGTTCAGGAGCAGATGCTCTCCCGCCGCGGCCCCAGGCCCAGCCTGCCGCCGAATGTGACGCCGCTCGCCACCCTCGCCACCCGGTTGGGTGATTTTGAACCGCTCAACGGAAATCAAGTCGAGTTGCTGACGGATTACGCCGTTTCGCTCGACCGGCTGGTTTCCGATATCGATGCGGCGCGTCAGCACGTCCATTTGTTATATTACATCTACGAGGACGACGCCACGGGCCGGCGCGTGGCGGAGAGCCTGACGCGTGCCGCCGGACGGGGCGTGAAATGCCGCGTCCTGCTGGATGCCGTCGGCTCCAAGAGCGCTTTGCGAAAGCTGGCCACGCAGATGCGCGCCAAAGGCATCGAGGTGACTCCTCTTTTGCCGGTGGGCCTTTTCCGGCGGAATGCGGCACGGTTCGATTTGCGCAACCACAGGAAAATCGCCGTCATTGATGGAAGGATCGGCTACACCGGGTCACAAAACATCACCAACGGCCAATTCGTGGCCGGATTCCCAAACGAGGAGATGGTGGTGCGCGTGGCCGGTCCGGTGGCCTGGGAATTGCAGGCCGTTTTTTTGGCCGACCGTTTTCTGGAAACGAACACGCCCCTGGATGACCCGGAGATTTTTCCGGAGCCGGGCCAGGCCGGCGAGTCCATCGCGCAAGTGATGCCCAGCGGCCCGGGTTACCGGCGGGAGAACGGGCAGGAGTTGATGATCACCCTGCTCTATGCCGCGCGCGAGCGCGTAGTCTTGACGACGCCCTATTTTGTGCCCGATGAGCCGTTCCTTGAGGCGCTGCTGTCAGCCGGCCGGCGCGGCGTGGCCGTGCATCTGGTCGTTTCCAGCCATGCCAATCAGACTCTCACCCAACTGGCGCAGCGCTCCTTTTACGATGAACTGCTGGATGCCGGTGTGAACATTCACCTCTATCAACCGCGTTTTTTGCACGCCAAGTATCTGACTATTGACAGCGACGTCGCGCACATCGGCTCGGCGAACATTGACATCCGCTCCTTCGCGCTCAACGCCGAGATCGGCATATTGTTTTACGACGCCAAGGTTGTGGCGGGGCTGCGTCGGATTCAGGAAGGCTACTTTGCGCACAGCGCGTTGCTCACGGCGGAAGAGTGGGATCGCCGTCCGCTGGCCGCCCGCACTTTGCAAGGTGTTGCACGACTGGCGGACTCATTTCTCTAAGGCGTCCACATTATTTGACCAGCCCAATTTTAATTTTCTCAAGACAACTTTCGTTAAACCATATTGCCCCAAAAAAAACAGTGAAAATTTCCGCATTTTGCAAAGTCACAACATGTTGCCAACAAGGGGTTTGCAAAAGAAGGCTGAACCTAGTATTACTCTGTTAAGTTATATTGACACATTTTGAGGGGGTGCTACAGTGTTGGTCATGAAGTGGAATTCCGCACACTGGCGGCGCAAGGTCGCCGCGTTTCAAAAATTCATCGAGCCACTGGTGGCCGACATCGGACGGAGCGAGCGGCGGGAGAGCGCAGCGCTCTACGTGCAGGGCCTTTTAATGCCCGGACAACGCAAATCCATCGAACCCATCGCGCAGCGGCTGCAGGTGGACAGTCAGAAGCTGCAGCAATTCGTGAGCGACAGTCCCTGGCAGGAGAGCCACGTCTGGCGGGCGATTCGGCGTGAGGTCATTCCGGCGATGGAGCCGTTGCAGGCGTGGGTCGTGGACGAAACCGGCTGGCTCAAACAAGGCAACCATTCGGTGGGAGTCAGTCACCAATATTGTGGGGCGGTGGGCAAACAGGCGCAGTGCCAAGTAGCCGTCGAGTTGGTGGTCACGGATGGGGACATTGCGGCCCCGGTGGGAGGAAGGCTCTATCTGCCGGAAATCTGGACCAGGGACCGATCCCGGCGGCGGGAGGCCGGAGTGCCCGAGCAGGTGAACTTTCAGACCAAGCCCGACATTGCTGGAGACTTGATCGAGGAGGCGCTGGCGGACGGTTTGACGGCGGCCCCGGTTTTGGGCGATTCCGCTTACGGAAGAACCCCCGAGTGGCGGCGGCGCCTGCGCGGGTTGGGACTGGAATACTTCCTTCACGGCGAAGAACACTGGCTGGCTTGGGCGCAACGCCCCAAGCTGGCCCACGGCTACAAACTTTGGAGGGTCACCAAGACGGCCCCCAAAGCGCAGTCGTTGCGGCGTTTGGCTGAAGGCTTCAAAGCCCGGGAATGGCAGGCGGCGACTTGGGAGGCGGCCGACGGCGAAAAGCGCGCGACACGCCTGGCGTGGAGGCAGATTTATCTCAACACCGATTTGGACGAGAAGAGCGGAGAGTGGCCATCCTGCTGGCTGGTGGTGGATTGGCCCGAAGGCCAGCCCGATCCGTATCATGTTTATGCTGCCTGGCTCAAGCAACCGCCGACCAAGGGGCGGAGCCTGCGCTTGAGCCGCGGCCGCTGGCCCATCGAACAGTATTTTCAACGGGGCAAAGACGACTTGGGCTTGGACCACTATGAGGGACGCAGTTGGCGCGGATTCCACCACCATCTGGTCATGGCCGCCGTCGCCTATTTGTTTGTGGCGATGGATTATCTACGCGCCAAAAAAAACTTCTGGCCTCACGTGGGAACAGGCGTTGCGGGCGATGCAGCCATTGATCGTGCGCTCGCGCGGCTTGTGTCCCTGCTGCCTGACTGAATTTGAAGATTTTTCGCCTATTTCTACTTAACAGAGTAATACTAGTATTTACAAAGACGCTGAAATTGGGGAATTTAACCACGGATGGACCCGGATGGACACGGATGCCCGGAAAGATTATGGAGAACCGGGTCAACCGCGAAATGGGTTAGCCGCAAAGAGGCGCAGGAGACACAAGACTGACAGATCATGGAAAACCGGGTTAACCGCGAAATATCCGAAAGACGCGAACCCCGAATTACAAATCCAGGCCTGCACGGCACAGAGCGAAGCTGAAGGCTGAAGGCTGAAGGCTTCCTCCTTCGCGAAAGAGGCTTCCGCCTTCGTTAAAACTATGGCGGACAAGACGGCGGACTGACGGAAGTTGAAACCGGCGGGCAAAGGGGTTAAAGGTAAAGTGGCGCTGGCGCGCTGGTTGCAGCAAGAAATGACCATGAAGCTCAAACTGGATTGCCAAACGATTCAACATGGGTGCGGCGGGTTTCCTGGCGAATCTTCTGCGCGAAGCGCGAAGCAAACGAATATATGCGATGATGCGGGACTGAGCCGTTGATGACCCGTTTATGAAAACTGACGTCCTTGCACTTCAGGCCGAAAGGCGCATCTTTTTGCTCCGCAACCTCAGAGTCATGTTCGATTACGACCTCGCCGAGCTTTACGGTGTCGAAACCGGCGCGCTGAATCGGGCCGTCAAGCGCAATGCGGACCGTTTTCCCGACGACTTCATGTTCCAGTTAACCGCTGAGGAACACGAGGCCTTGAAATGCCAAATTGGCATTTCAAGAGACTGGGGCGGACGCCGCCGCAGCCTGCCTTACGCTTTCACCGAGCAGGGGGTGGCCATGCTATCGAGTGTGCTTCGCAGCCCCCGGGCGGTGCAGGTGAACATCGCCATCATGCGCGCGTTCGTGCGCCTGCGTGAAATGCTCCTGACCAATGCCGATCTGGCCCGCAAGCTCGCTGCTCTGGAAGCCAAGTACGACTCCCAGTTTAAATCCGTTTTTGACGCCATCCGCCAGCTCATGGCCCCACCACCGCCGCCCGAAGAGCCGAAAAAGGAAATCGGTTTCCATGTAAGAGAAGCCGCGCCGCCTTACCGAGTGGGCAAGAAGACGGCCAACAGAGCAAACTGAAGGCTGAAGGCTAAAGGCTAAAGTTGAATCCGGCGGGCAAAAGGGCGAAAGATAACTGTTGCATGGAAAACGACGATGCTGAAATTGTGTCAATAGTGACACTTGCACTTGCACGGTCGCCTCAGGCTGTTTGCAGATTGTTAGCCTTTATGAAGTCATCAACGGTGTTGAAAACGTTTAAGAAAAGAGGCGTTCCTGCGAATGACAGCGGACTCACAGGGCCGATGGTCATAAAACTGTATTGCCTCGATGCGATGTCGAATGAACTGTGCGGATCGCGAAAGAGTCGGTAAAGATCAAGCGCTCGATTCTTTCCACCGACTAATTGGCTGAGTGCTTGATATTCGGTTCCCAATGCCAAACCAAAACCAAAAAATGAGATGCGAAGTTGCTGCAGAATCTCTGAATGCAAACTGGATAGCGTTTGGCTGATGAACATCCAACCCAATCCATATTTTCTTGTCGTTCGGACCGCATCAATCAACGTGGCGCGCACTGCCTTTGCTTCTTCCTCCTCGGCAGGGATTTCGCGTGGCGCGAGCCGATGCGCTTCGTCCATCACAACGAGCGTGTTGAGACCTTTATTTTGCTGGTACGCGGCTTCTGCTGTTTGAGTGACGCCATAAAGCAGACGCTTGATCACGAGCGCCTGAATTTTGTCGTTCCAAAACATTCCCTGGGCTTGCTCCTTTGAAAGGTCAACCACCAAAACAGGACGGTTCGTATGTTCCTCAGAAAACAGCCAACCGAGAGCCTTTTCGACGGAGCGCGCATTTTGGCGGTCCTCGCGAAAGAGTTCGGTCACAGGCGACCAGTAATCTTTGAAGAATTCCTCTTCATCGGCCTCATCAACCATAGACTGGAATCGAGCGCGCGAAGTTTCCGTTCGATAGAAAACTTTTTGAACGCGTTCGTCCTTCAACAGCTCCCAGGATTTGTCGAACGATGCACGATTGTGGAGATCGCGTAAGCGGATACTCGCCTTCTGAAGCTTGTCCCCCAAAATCTCACACGCAAGTTGCCTGTTTTCGCCGCGAGGAATAGTGAGTCGTTCAAAGAACAACGATTCAAAGAGGATTTGTTCGAAAAGAGCCCATGTGTCGAGGACGAGATTTCTGACGCTTAGAGTGACGGTCCGCTTGCCGAATGCTTTAATAACTCCACCGAGGGGAAGCTTGAATTCACCCGAGGCACCGCCTCGAATATCTTTGGCGAATTCACCCTGCGGGTCAACGACGAGAAGCGCCATCTGTGGATAGCGCGCGTATGCTGTGAGAATCATCTTTGCGAGGACCGATTTGCCCGATCCAGTTTTTCCGAAGATGCCGATATGATATGCTTCGCCAGCACCATCCGGACCGGGGTCAAAATGCTTGAACCAAAGAGGAAGCTTCGGCTTTGAACCATAAACTTTGCCCAGATAAAACATCTGCTGTTTGTAAGGCGCGAGCAATTCGTCAAGAACGTCATCGTTAATAAGATGAATGTGTGTTCCGGTTGATGGTACAGTTCCGAGGATGCTTGGCTCGTATCCCTTCGAGTTGCGGGCGAATACGGCACTCACCGTCATTTCACCTTGATGCGTGTCTTGCCGTTCACTGACCGCGTCAACCCGGCCACGTTGGCGGATCAAACTTCGCATCGTCGGGTCCTCGTGCCAGATGTTTCGAAGCTTCACTTCAGTGATTTGTCCAAGCGCATAATGTGGTGTCCCGTCCTGAAGAAAATGAAAGAGCGCAATTTCACCGACAAGCTTGCTGCCGACTGCGCTGCCAAGGATGTCTAACGAAAGTTCGCTGGTCGCTGACGGCGAGCCAATCACACCGATGCGTTCGACCGTACCGAGAATTTGATCAATTTTATTTTCCATTTATCTTCCTGAATCTGTTCGGTAACCGTGCATAGCATAGAACACTTCGTCAAAATTGCCGGTATACGTTTCCGCAATGCTCTGCGTAGTCGCCTGACGAAATGCGGGAACCGCTCGGGCGAGTGATTTCACCATTCGGTCTGCCAGATAAAGCGGATATGGTTCGAGGATTGCCGGAGTGCCGCATTGATGTTTTACTCCGTGAAGCAAACAAGCGAGGCGACTCCTGTTCGCGAAGACAGATCTGTTCGTTTCCAGTCGGAGAGCCGGGAGCCAAACGTGCGGCTTGTAGTAAATGACTGCGGCATTGTCCAACTCATTTGTGACTTGCTCCTCCAGCTCGTCGGCTTTTGCTTTTTCAATACCAGGAATTGCAGCGGTGGTGATATGCCATGGCGACTGTGGTTTCTGAAGTGAAACCGCGCGTGTAAACTCGCCTGGTTCTAAGAGCATGGTCAACATTCCGCGATCGTCGTAAGACTCCGGCCATTTTAGTTGTCTTCCAATTTCACGATTCGTGGAATATTTCGGCGAAAAAACAAAGCATTTGTCGGCGCGCCGTGATTGGAGAATCTCAAGAAAGGCCGCCATTCCGCCAATTGCACGCTCTTTTAAAGCATTCGTCATCTTCAACGAAGGATTCTCCGCAGCCCTGGCGAGAGCCTGATTCAAATAGATCACAGGGGTAGTCATTGAGCCATCGAGGAAAACAATATCATGTGGTGCTTTGGCCGCAAGCGTGAGTTCCATCGTGATCATGACTCCGCGCAAAATCCCATTGGTGGCTTCGTTGTGTGTTTCCGCCTCGACGATCACGAGATGACGAGGCTGTTCCCAAAACCGTTTTTCAGAGGGAGGGGTCAAACCCTCGACAGCCACGGCAGCAGCAGCGGCGAGGTCTGTCGTCAGCAGACGCTCCACAGCATAAGAACCATCAACGCCGCAAGTAGATGGAATCGGAGGATATTCAAGCTCGCCGTCGCGGCAAAGCAATCCGTTTCCGCTAAGATCACCGCGGAGCGTTTTGCGCTCGGCGCGAACGTGCTCAAACGACTTGAGTAAATGCTGACCAACAGTGGCGGTGCGCTGTAATACTTCGTCAACCAAGGCGCTTGGCAAATCGCCAAATGGCGCGGGATTTGAGACGGTTTCAGTCATGGCTTTTCGCCGACCAAAGCAGCCAGTCGGCTTTCTTGAAAGCCAAATACGATTGGTCGCGTTCTGCTCGCGGAAGCAGCCAACGCTCCTTCCAGAATGCGGCAACGTCGTCGAACGACATTTTGTAGTATCGCGGCCTTTTATGCTCGCCGCGCAGGAACTCGCGCGCGTTCAGCGCAAGTGGAGCAACGAAAAGCTCCCTCTGTATTCCGTGGTTGAGCAAGTGTTGGGAGAATCCGAGCTTGGCGAGGGCCTTGCAAACAAGCTCACGACGATTCCGAAAACCGCCGCCCCACTTCTCCTGCTTCGCCGTAGGAACGCAGTGCTCGCTTGCAAAATCGGTCAACCGCTCATAAACGCCATCCGAAAAGTGAAACTCGCCCCATCCGCCTGTAAATCCGACACTTTCAAACACTTTGCGGCCCTTGAACGTGACGCGATTGTACAGTGAAGATCGGCCGAGTGCTGATGCCGTAGTGAGACCCACCAGGTAAGCCTTTCGTTTCTTACCAGAAATCACTGAGCGACGGCCCGCATAACGACGCGCAAAAGCACGCCGCACTTCGCCGCAGATCGCTGCCAAGGCGACGAGTTTTCCACCGAGCAGTTGCGAATACGGTGGTACGGCTCCGAGCACATAGGCATCCATCACATGATAAAGCCGCTCGGCTTTCGCATTTGCTCCCCACCCAACCCACTCGTCTCTTGCCTTGATCGAGTAAACTGGATCACCCAATCCAAACAAACCGATGAGTTTGCCATTAGAATCATCGAAAATAAGGAAGCGAAGTCGCCGCCCGTAGCCGTCCGAAACCGGGATGCTCCAGTGCAAGCAAGCATACTTGAATAACTTGGACTCGATGGTACCAGGTTCGACTTGATGAAGACGCGGCACAATGCGTGCCGGGTCAACTTCGTGGCCGGAAGCAAGAAACGAAAGAAGCTGGTCCTCCGATTGCTCCAACGATTGCTTTGCCAAATTGATTCTTTTAGCCACTGCATGCTGATGCCGCTTACGGATGCTACGCTTGTCACGACGCTGACGAAAACTGACTTCAGAGCCGGAGACATGGAAGCCTTGCGCCTTCAACGATTGTCGAATCGCCCGGCGGAGTTTTTTCACTTCATGCTTAGGGACAGCCATTCGGAGGATTTCTACCACTCCGATCGCTTCTCTGCAACCTTAGACCTTTCCACTTTTTTTCTTTTGCCGCTGTTAAATATGGCGGCGGGACTTCTCAATTCGTTGACCGCCTTAGCCTTGCCTGCGGCGGTTGCCTTCTCATTTCTTCCTTCTGCCTGAAGCCCGCTTCCTCCGTCGCTTCGCCGCAACGGCTTCCGCCTTCGTTGAAAATTCCGCCGCTGCGGCTACTGCGGACGAGATGGAGGACTGGCTAAAGGCTAAAGTGAAACAGGGTCAGAGAGCATTTTCGCGTGTTTCGCGTGTTTCGCGGTTAAAAATTCTGGTGCTTCCGTGCTGGCAAAAAACTGGATTTGCCAACCACAGATGGACACGGACGGACACGGATTGGCATGGGCGGCTCGCTGCGGGGATGCCCGGTCCTCGCCGCCTCGGCTGCGGCCAAAATCCCCCGCCGCAGGACTCCTCGCAGTTTTCAAAAAGGCTTTAAATTCCGGGCCTTCAGTACCTGGCATAAAACTGGATTTGCCAACCGCGGATGGACACAGACGGACACTGACGGACACGGACTGGCATGGGCGGATCCCCTCCGCCAGCCACTTATGCTCCACACCGGTTGCTTTAACTTGGCTTATTTTGCTGGCTGAAGCGCAAAAAAAGTTGCCTTTGGGTGGAAAGTCGGGAAAATAATCGCCGTTTCAGAACCATAACAACATATATGAAAAACATCTTTCGTTTTCTGCTCAAGCTGGGACTTCTGGCCAGCCTCATTTCCATTTCACCAGCGGCGCGGGCGCAGAACAACGCCGCGGGTTACGCCCTCAGTTTTAATGGCAGCAATAACTACGTCAGCCTGTCCTTGACTTCGCCGCCCGCCAGCAACTACACCCTCAGCGCCTGGGTGTACCTGCGCACGGGCGGGACGTTTGGGGGCCAGCGGGCGGCGGTGCTGGGGGGCCAGGGGTGCGGGGACTCCATTGAATTCATGATCCGAGCCAATACAGAAGATCCTTCCGACCCGCAGTATCTTGAGCTGGGCCGCTGCTCGGCCTTCAACGGCTACAACAGCACCACGGCGGTTCCGCTCAATACATGGACGCCCGTGACGGTAACCGTCAGCGCCACCCAAACGGTGAGTTACTTCGTTAATGGCGTTGCGGCCGGAACGTGGGACGGGACCGGCTTGGACTTGAGTCTGGGGACGGCGGTGAACCTGGGCGACAACAACGGGACTCGCTTCTTCGATGGCGTTCTGACGGACGTGCAAATCTGGAACCGAGTCTTAAGCCAGTCGGAAATTCAGACCTACACGAGTCAGGAACCGGCGGAAGATGCGAGCGGCCTCTATGCCTTCTATCCGTTTAACGAAGGCAGCGGCGCCACCACCGCAGACCTCGCCGCCGCCGCCGGCGGGTCAACCGGCGTCCTGGTCAACAATCCAGCTTGGGTCCCCCTTGTGCTGTTGGTCACCAACACCGCGGATTCCGGTCCCGGCTCCCTCCGCGACGCCATTGCCGCCGCGCTTCCCGGGGCCACGATCCAATTTGCAGGCAGTCTCTGCGGCCAGACCATCACTCTGACCAGCGGCCAACTGGCGCTGAACCAGAACCTGACCATTGACGCCTCGGCGCTCCCAGGCGGCATTGCCATCAATGGCAATCAAAACGGCAACGTCTTCGCAGTGGCCAGCGGCGCCACAAATGTGCTGATCGCGCTGACCATTACCAACGGATCCACTGCGGGCGGCGGCGGCGGCATAGACAACGACGGCACGTTGACGGTGAACCAATGCACTTTGACCGGAAACACGGCGGCAGAAGGTGGCGGCATCTTCAACTGGGGCAACACGCTGACGATGAACCAATGCACGCTCACGGGAAATTCCGCGTCGGATAGCGGCGGCGGAATTTTCAACTATGTGGGGACGCTGAACGTGAACCAATGCACCGTGACGGGCAATTCGGCCGGCAGCAACTACTTCGCCGGCGGGGGCGGCATTAACAACTACGCCGGCGCCATGACGCTGACCAATACGATCGTCGCTGGGAACGTCAACGCCTACAGCGGCAACCTCTTTGGATCGTTCAGCGGCAGCGACAACCTCACCAACGGCAATCCTCTGCTGGCGCCGCTGGGCAACTATGGCGGTCCCACGCCGACGATGCCGCCTTTGCCCGGCTCGCCCGCCATTGACGGCTGCACCAACGGCACCAGCTTCGCCACCGATCAGCGCGGCTTCCCGCGCATCGTGGGGCCTTACGCGGACATTGGCGCGGTTGAAGGCGTCTTCAATCCCGCCAGCCGGGAACCCTGACCACCGTGACATACCTGGGCAACGGCTCGTTGCAGTTCGGCTTCACCAACTTCAGCGACATGAGCTTCACCGTGTTTGCCAGCACGAACCTGGCCTTGCCGCCAGCGCAGTGGACGAACCTCGGCTCCGCCCTGGAAACGCCCGCCGGCTCCGGCCAATTCCAGTTCACCGACCCGCAAGCGACGAATTACCTGCAACGCTTCTACTTCGTCCGTTCGCCCTGAGATGCCGGCAACAGGCGTTCCGACATCCGAAACCGGACGCGCCATGAAACCAAAAAAACGAAAATGAAATCTTGACTCTCACACGATCGCAAGCTCTTCCTTGTCCCGCTCCGGGGTGAAGTACTGGAGCAGAGAACCACGGATGAACACTGATGGACACGGATTCTACGGAGCAGAAAAGGGGGGGGTTCACGGCTTTTAAATTACAGTCACTTTTCCCGGTTTCGTTTCGGCAACGGCGCGAATAACGGAATCGCGATACGGCTGCAAGAGCTTCCAACGGTTTGTCGGTAAAACAAGGATGCCAAATTCAATAGCCGCCAGATTCTGCTGAAATTCGAGGTTCTTATCGGCGGTGATGAACAAATCGGTTTGGCCAGCCATCAATTGAAGCAAACGCCCGTTTTTGACGCCGCCCCAGCCCATTTCGACAACGGTCCGCGCATCGTGATCCGGCAACCACAGTTTGACACGCCGGGGCACGGATTCGTCCAGAATCACGCGCATGTCGAGGCCGCCTGAAGCAGCAGGGAATCTTTGGCGGCTTCCAGGACTCGCATGGCGTGGTCGCGGGAGACGCTGGGGAAGTCTTCCAGGAACTCCTCCAAATCATCTCCGCCCTCCAAATAATCAAAGAGGGTTTGCACGGGCACACGCGTCCCCGCGAAAACAGGAGCGCCGCTCATGATTTCACGGTCTATGTCCACGAGTGCTCGAAGGCCGTTGCAACCAATCATGTCCATACAGTAGCCCTTATTCACGCCCAAGTAAATGCATTTTCAATAACTCACTTTTCCGCCAGATTCGATGGCGGCTTTCTTTTCGCGGGGGTTGGGGTAGATTTATGAGATGGTCTGATTGCGAAATTTTGTGCCATGGCCGGGAAATTCATCAAGATTGGCGGCGCGCGCCAGCATAATTTGAAGAACCTGAGCCTCTCCATCCCGCGCGATAAATTGGTCGTGATTACCGGGTTGAGCGGCTCGGGCAAGTCGTCGCTCGCCTTCGATACCATTTACGCGGAGGGACAGCGGAAATATGTCGAGTCGCTCTCGGCTTATGCGCGGCAGTTCCTCGATCAGATGGAAAAGCCGGAGGTGGATTTTATTGAGGGGCTTTCGCCGGCCATCGCCATCGAGCAGCGCGGGTCGGGGACAAATCCGCGGTCCATCATTGCCACGACGACGGAGATTTATGATTACCTGCGTTTGCTCTTTGCCAACGTCGGCCAGGCCCATTGTCCGGTGAGCGGGGAGCCGATCACCCAGCAAACGACCAGCGATATCGTGGATAAAATCCTCGCCCTGCCGCCCAAAACCCGCGTCATGTTGCTGGCCCGCGTGGTGAGCGGGCAAAAAGGGGAGTTCCGCGATGTGATCGAGCGGCTGGCGCGCGAGGGTTTCGTGCGCGCGCGCGTTGACGGGGAATTGGTGGAGTTGAGCAGCAACGTGCGCATCAAGCTGGATGCCAAGCAACGCCACACCATCGAAGCCATCGTGGACCGACTGGTGATTGACGACAAAATCCGCGTGCGCTTGAGCGATTCGGTGGAGACGGCGCTGAAATGGGGCGAGGGCCGTCTGTTGCTTTTGCAGCAGCCGGGCGATGGCAAAATGCAGCCCGGCGCGACGGCCTCGGGCGCGTGGACGGAATCGCTGCATTCCAATCGAAATTACAGCCCGGCCACCGGGGAGAGTTTCGATACGCCGACGCCGAAACATTTTTCATTTAATTCGCCGTTGGGGGCGTGTCCGGTTTGTCACGGGCTTGGGCAGAAGATGGTTTTTGACGAGCATCTGGTTGTGCCGGACGGGGAGAAATCGCTGGAAAAGGGAGCGGTGCTGCCGTGGCGGCGCGGCAACAAACGCATGATCGTCTATTACAAGGGACTGTTGCGCGGCATGGCCCAACATTACGGGCAAAGCCTGGAAACGCCCTGGAAGGATTTGGCGGCGGATTTCAAGGAGAAGCTGCTGCATGGTTCCGGGGCCGAAGAAATTGAATTCACCTTCTGGCGGGCGGGCAAGATGAGCAAGACGCAAAAGCCGTTCGAGGGGGTCATTCCCAATCTCGAACGCCTCTACGTCGAGAGCGAAAGCGAGTTCACCAAGAACCGTTTGAAGGGTTTCATGAACCCGCAGCCGTGCGACGCTTGCGGCGGGCGCAGGCTCAAGCCGGAAATTCTGGCTGTGACCCTCGGAGGCGCGGAGGCGAGTATGCGGTTCAAAGGACAAAGCACAACGCCGCCGGCACGGGTGGCTCATGAAGCCTTCCGGGAACACGCGGACGACCAGCAGGTCGTCCCTACCGGGGCCAATGCGGTAGGGACGCGCTGCTGCGCGTCCGAGGCGACTGCGAAAAGCAACTTGAAGAGCCAGCCGTGTCCGCCGGGCCTTTCCATCATGGAGGTTTGCGGGATGGCAATCGAGCAGGCGGATGATTTTTTCGCGGAGTTGAAACTGAGCGAGTTCCAGCAAAAAATCGCGTCGGAAGTGATCCGGGAAATCCGGGCGCGCCTGGGTTTTCTCAAAAACGTCGGGCTGGGTTATCTGACGCTGGACCGGGAGAGCGGGACGTTGAGCGGCGGGGAGGCGCAGCGCATCCGGCTGGCCACGCAAATCGGCGCGGGGCTGGTCGGGGTGCTTTATATACTTGACGAGCCGAGCATCGGATTGCACCAGCGGGATAACGAGCGCTTGCTCAAGTCGCTGGAAGGATTGCGCGACCTGGGCAATTCCGTCCTGGTGGTGGAGCACGATGAGGAGACGATCCGGCGGGCGGATTACGTGCTGGACCTCGGGCCGGGCGCGGGCGGGCGCGGCGGCGAATTGGTGGCGGCGGGCGCGGTGGCCGAGATCGAAGCCACTGCGCGCTCCCTGACCGGCCAGTATCTCAAGGGCGATTTGAAGATCCCCATTCCCAAAACCCGGCTCAAACCGTCGCCGGACCGCGGCTGGCTGGAAGTGCTCGGCGCGAGGAGAACAACCTGCAAAACATCAACGCCCGCATTCCTTTGGGCGCGTTGACGGCGGTGACGGGCGTGAGCGGTTCGGGCAAGAGCACGCTGGTGGATGACATTTTGCGCCGGGCGCTGTTCCGCAAATTTTACGGTTCAAAGGAACATCCGGGGAAGCATCGCCAGATTCGCGGCTTTGAATCGCTCGACAAAGTCATTGTTATTGACCAGACGCCGATTGGCCGCACGCCGCGCAGCAATCCGGCGACTTACACCGGCATGCTCAATCAAATCCGCGATCTGTTCGCCAAACTGCCCACGGCGCGCATCCGCGGCTACGAGGCGGGGCGCTTCAGCTTCAACGTCAAGGGCGGGCGCTGCGAGAAATGCCAGGGGGACGGATTGATCAAGATCGAGATGCATTTCCTGCCGCCCATTTACGTGACGTGCGAGGCGTGCGGGGGACGGCGTTACAACCGGGAGACATTGGAGATTCATTACAAGGGCATGAACATCGCGGACGTGCTCGCCATGACGGTGGATGAGGCGGTGACATTTTTTCGCGCCATCCCGAAGATTTATGATCCGTGCCTGACGCTGGCGGAGGTGGGTCTGGGCTACGTCCGGCTGGGCCAATCGGCCACCACGTTGAGCGGGGGCGAGGCGCAGCGCATCAAGCTGGCGGCGGAGTTGAGCCGCAAAGCCACCGGGCACACGCTTTATATTTTGGACGAGCCGACCACCGGGCTGCATTTTCATGATGTGGCGAAACTGTTGGATGTCCTGTTCAAACTGCGCAACGCCGGGAACACGTTGATCATCATCGAGCACAATCTGGATGTGATCAAAACGGCTGACTGGGTGATTGATTTAGGCCCGGAAGGAGGGGCCGGCGGAGGCCGCATCGTGGCCGAAGGCCCGCCCGAAACAATCGCCCGAACGGCCGGGAGCCACACCGGCCAGTATCTCCAGCGGATTCTTTAGGTTAGGATTGTTTCGGAGGAGTCCTTAATCGGAAGTCCGGATCCCTTGTGACCACATCGGCATTCAAGCGTATTGCAATGGCTTGGATGAGACAGTCCCCAAGTTTTCGCGGTCGCCCGATCTCTTTGACCCGTCGCGCCAATCGTTCGGCTTCGATCCAATCTTGGGGCTTAATATCTGGCTTATCAAGAACCTCGAAAGGTTCAAGATAGGCGGAATAGAGTTTCAATTCATTGCTGTCCCGGACGCCACACAAAAACTCGATTCGAATCGGCCAGAGAATCCACTTCGTGTCCTGAATATTGATAAGGTTTCGGGCATGTGCCCTTGCCGCATCCACCGTCCTTGGTGCTGTCATTTTATGATAATGACTGATCAATACTTCGGTATCGAGAATCCGCTTGGGCATCAGTGAGCAACAGCCGGTTCGCAGCTTGGAAGATTGGCAATAATCGTCCGCCAATTCCTGGCAAGCTCCGAGAGCACACCCTTGATCTGGCAGCCATCGACCCGGCGCATGGCTGAATACAGAATCTCGATTTCGATGCCAGCATGGTTCAGGACAACATGTTTTGCAGGCCAATCAACATCAATTCCGGCGGGGAGTTCGGCGGCCAGATCCTTCAGGCCGCTCTCGATTCTCTCAGCATTTTCCTTTTCCAAGAGCCAAGCCCGCACTTCCTCCGGTTCCGAGGGCCATGTCTTTTGTGAGCAACGCACATCTATCCACCATAATAATGTGGAATCTTCTGGAAGAGATCCTGGATCAAAGCGCTCAAGAATTCGCTCATTGTCCAGTTCCACCCCGGTTCCAACGCCACCATCGCGCCGCTTTTGGTGATAAAACGTCAGTTTTTTCATTCTCGCTGCGCCAAATATACACCAACAACAGGGCGCTGCCTACCAAAATCCGCAAGGGATCCGGCAACGCCCGGCAGTCGTAAATATGCACTAAACGGATTCTGGTATTGTAAACTCGAACTCACAGGGGCGACTCGGTGCGGCGGCGTTGGGAGAACCGGCAGGAATGAGTGTAGCCCACCGAGCGCGCCAGGGCGACCGCTTCGGCAAAGGCGCTGCCCACTTCGAACGGCGTATGGGCGTCGGAACCAAAGGTGATCGGTATCTTCTTTTGCGCGGCCAGTTGCAGAAAGGCGCGGCTGGGATAAATCTCGCGGCAGTCTTTGCGCAGGCCGGCGGTGTTGAGTTCAATGGCGGCGTTCTTCCTGTGCGCCGCTTCCAAAAAACGGTTGAAGAGCGGCGCGCAATCCTGTTTGGGATAAATGTTGAATTTCTTGGGCAAATCGGCGTGGCCGATGATGTCAAAAAGTCCCGAATCCGCCGCTTGGGTGAGCCGGTCAAAATAGGCCGCCCACACTTCGTAAGGGTCGCGGTCTTTCCAATTGGCGATGGCCTCGGGATTGTCCACCGCCCAGGAATCGGAAACGTAATGGACCGAGCCGATCAAATAGTCCCAGGGATGGCGGGCCGCCAGGTCGCGAATCCATTCTTCTTGACCGGGCAAATAATCAACTTCCAGAGCGAGCCTGACGACGAGGCCGGCGGAATCCTTTTGCACGCGGCGCACATTCCCGACGTATTCGTCCAATTGATCGAGGCGCATGCGCCAATTATCAAAGTCATCGCGGCGCATTGGGGAATGGTCCGAAAAGCCGATTTCCGTCAAGCCGACCGCCACGGCGCGGGCGGCGTATTCGGCGGGCTGCCCGCTGGCATGGCGGCAGAGCGGGGTGTGCATGTGGTAATCGGCAGGCCACGACATGGGTCAACTGTCGAATGATCGCGGCGGAATGTCGAATGAAAAACGACACTAGCGTTGACACCTGGGCCTCTGGTCTGCTAGATTCGCTCAACGTTAGGTTTATGAGTTTGTTCCTCAACCAACATGTTCTGGTGCTGAACCGCCTCTGGCAGGCGGTCAACGTCTGCACGGCGCGACGGGCCTTGACGCTTTTGTTCGAGGGCCATGCCCAGGTCGTTCTGAGCGACAGCGAGGGCGTTTTTCAGACCTTCAGCTTCAGCCAGTGGCGGGATTTTTCCGCGCAGGAACCGCATCCGGAAAGCATCGCGACGGTCTCCTTCAAAATCCGCGTGCCGCGCGTCATTTTGCTGGTTCTGTTCGACCGCCTGCCGAAGAAGGAGGTCAAATTCACCCGCCACAACATTTTCGAGCGCGACCGCAACACCTGTCAATACTGCGGGGAAGCCTATGAGCGGAAGGATTTGAACCTGGATCATGTGGTGCCGCGCGATCGGGGCGGGCCGACCTCGTGGGAAAACATCGTTTGTTCCTGCGTGCGGTGCAACACGCAAAAGGCCAACCGCACTCCGCAGGAAGCCGGCCTGCATTTGGTGCGCAAGCCCAAGCGCCCGAAATGGCGCCCCTTCGTGCAGGTCAACTTCGGCGTCCAGCATGACAGTTGGAAGCATTTTCTCGATCTGGCTTATTGGAACGTCGAGCTGGGCGAAGACGTGGTTTGAGGCAGCGAAAGGTAGGGCGGGCACTCCGCTGCCCGCCGCGGCGCGCACGGAGTGCGCGCCCCACCACCCAAAACCGAGGGAACGTTTCACTTCCCTTTGACTTTCCAAATGGCGTTCAACGGATGAATGTCCAGGAGGTTCGGGTGGATCCCCTTGATTTTGTTGCCGTCATAGTAAGTTAATCCGACGTAAAAATAGAGGGGAATGATCGGCAGTTCGTCACAGACCAGGATGCGTTCGGCTTGTTGCAGGAGGGCGGTGCGCCTGGCCAAATCCGTCTGCCGGTTCGCTTCGCGCATCAAGGCGTCGTAGGGCGCATTTTTCCAGCCGGTGCGGTTGTTGCCGTTGTTGCTCCGGAATAAATCCAGGAAGGTGGTCGGGTCGTCGTAGTCTCCGCCCCAGGTGCTGCAGGACAGATCGTAATCCAAACGGTTTTGCGCCAACAGATAAACGCCCTTTTCCATTTGTTGCAACTCGACGTGGAGGCCCAATTGCTCTTCCCACATGTGTTGCAACTCGACGCCAATTTTTTGATTGATCGTTCCCCCGCCGCTGGCGGCGTCGAAGAGGTAGGCAAAGGCCGGAAAGCCTTTGCCGCCGGGATAGCCCGCTTCGGCCAACAACTGCCGCGCCAGGCTGGCGTCGTAACCCAGGCCGGATACCGGCTGGTAATGGGCCGTGCCGTCGGGCACAAGATGGCTCGCCACCGGTTCGCCGCCGCGCAGGAATTTGTCCACCAACCGTTGCTTGTCAATCGTCAAGGCCAGCGCTTTGCGCACGCGCGGGTCGTCAAAGGGCGGCCTGGTCGTGTTGCAGCGGATGAAATAGGTTCCCAGATAATGGAAGGCGTGGAAATCGGGGCGTTTGCCCAGAACGTCCAGCAGCTCATTAGGCAGGAAGTCGCGGTGCCAGATGATGTCGGCCTGGCCGGTTTCGTAGAGATTCAAGGCCGTGCCGGGCGCGCTGAGGCAGAGGTAATCGGCGATGCCGCTTTTGGTGTTGGCCGCATCCCAGTAGAAAGGGTTTTTGCGCAGGCGGATTTTGTCGTTGAGCCGCCAGAAATCCAGCAGATACGGGCCGCTGGTTGGCAACGGGCGGGCGCGCATCCAGTCTTCGCCGTATTTTTCGATCACCTGGCGCGGGACAACGGAGAGAGTTTGGAAGGCGCAGAGATCCAGGAAAAATGCGGTCGGCTGGTTGAGTTCAACCTGGACGGTGCGCGCATCCAGGGCGCGGACGCCGACCAGCGACGGGTCCTTGATTTTGCCGCTGTTATAGTCCTCGCCGTTTTTGACGTAGAACAACTGGCCGGCATATTCCGAGGCGGTTTGCGGATCAAGGACGCGCCGCCAGGAATAGACAACGTCCTGCGCCGTGATCGGCTCTCCAGCCGTCCAGAACAAGTTGTCTCTCAGGTGAAAAGTATAGACGCACCCATCCGGGGAAATCTCCCAGCGCCCGGCCAGCCCGGGGATGGGGGCCGCGGTGACGGGGTCATTGCGGGTCAGTCCTTCAAAGAGGCCGGCAATGACACGCAGGTCTTCGATGCCGGTGGCTAATGCCGGGTCCAATGTTTCCGGGTCAGGCCCGTTGATCATGACGAGGTCGGCCGGCGGTTCGGAGCGAGTGCAACCGGCCAGCGCCAACAGCAGCCCAATGCAGGCAATCTTCAGTCGATTAAGATTCATTGACCGATTTTGGAAATGCGGTAATAAGCGGTAATTTCTCTGACGAATCCAATGAAAAATGGCAGAAAGATGGATTGGGAGCGCGTGCGTCTCGCGCGCGGTGTTTGGCGTCCCGCCAAACACATCTTTGTGCGGAAGTGCGGCGCGAGACGCGCCGCCCAACGACCGGGACGGTCGCGCTGCCCGGACATTCCGAAGCTCCCATTTGGCGTGACAAAACGTGCTCATTTCAAGATTTATCACTGCGACTGGCTGCGACTGACTGCGACGGGGTTGGATTGGAAGCCCCCGTTATCCCAGGGCAGGCCCTCTCGGAATCGGGCCAATCCCGGGCTGAATGAAGCAATCCCTTCAGGATTGAAGTTCAGCCAGGCGGACAACCGGGGGCTTCGTTCGGAGCGTTCCAGTCGAACATTTAATTCTTCGCGGACATGGTGAGGCAGGCGGGCGATTTTGCCGTTGCGAGTTTTCATGGTTTGACGGGCGTTTGTTGCCGACCGGTCATTCAACTTTTCAATATTCCAATTCTTCATCATGGCTTCAATTAGCCATTCAGCATGACTACACTATAGCATAGTGATTCATCAAAACAACAATTATTTACAAATTATTTACAATTATTTTTGTAACCGGCAACATTCAAACGCAACCGCCTGAAGGCGAAAGACTTAGGAACCCAACGCAAAGGGCATAAGACGCAAAGACGCAAAGATTTTTGACCCGCCGTCGCTCAGAAGCTATGGCGGGCAGAGCAGGATTGACAAGATTAAATCATGGATGGAAGATCTCGCGCAGAGGCGCGGAGGACGCAGAGGAGAAGGAAAAAGCAGTTTATCTCTGCGTGGTCTGCGCCTCTGCGCGAGAAAGTGCCCATGCCCGGACTTGTTGGTGGACGGAGCGGGCGGGGCGCGGCATTATCCCGGCATGGCGCAGCAATCAACTGATGAAGCGCGGCGTCCGCCGGGAACAGGACCTTATGTCAACTGGAGGTCCCCATGACTCAAAATCATCAAAATGTTGAAATGTGAGGAACTGACGGCTTTATGAATGAACAGAATAGCGCAAATATACGGTGACCCCTTCGACGGACAATTGTATGTACTTTCAGTAAGAATCGGCTTTACCCAAATCGGAGATTTTGGCATTCTCTAAACATATGGCAGGGAAGCAGAATGACAGTCCGAATCCACAGATGGAAAAACCTCACAAGGAATTCTTTCATACGCTGTGGAAATCCATTTTGGAGAGATACCCTGAATTGAAGCCTTGGGATGATTGGTTCAAGCGGGCATGGAAGGGAATGCAAAAAAGCTTAATTCTGTTTCTGCTTCTGATCGGCCTGCCCCTCGTTGGCGTTACGATCTTTACTACTTCCGAGATAAAAACCCATTATCAAGATGCGTTGCTTTCAACGACAAACGCGTTTTTTCGATCTATAATTGATGCGACGAACAGTTTTTTTGGCGGCCAAATTGCTCAACTCAATAAGGATGTAAATAAGTTTCAACGCGATTACGAAGCCGTCCGACAAGAGCGTGATAAAGCGCAGGAGGAACTCGCGCCGTGGATCGAGTTGGCGAACAGCCAGCAAATCACCAATGGCCCTTTGAGTAAGCGTCTCGACAAATTATTTGAACGTGTTGAACCGCTCACGAATTTATTGAATGAAATCAGTTTTGAAAGACCATCATTTGATCTATATTTGAACAATGTGCGGGCTGCCAACGGAATGACAATTTCGCTTGAAAAGTCCAGAAAACTCAAAATATGCATTAGAAACCTTTCCGAAGTTACAGCGGATAAAGTTGCAGTGGATTTTATCGCGCCAAAAGAACTGGAAAAAACAAACCTCATTTATGATGGGTGGATGGTAGAGCCACCTTCTTTAGCAATGGTTAATGATGAGGTAACAGAAATTGTAACGGGATACCACTGGAGGTCGGCTGCTGATAACCCCCTGCCAAGCTTTCAAGTCTACGATGCCCCTTCATTGGAGATTTCAACTAATTTTTCATATAAGGTGATTCCAGTGGAATTTGACATAAGCGCTGTGAAGTCCAAAAATCAGAAATACTTAATCACATTAGCTTTTAGCCAGTGAAAGTGAAAGTTAACATGTAAACGTCATCATAGGGGTCAGACCGTACTATTGTAAGAATATTTGGTTTTGACCTTGATTTATAAACGGGTCGTAAAGGGGTCTAACAATTGACAATCCTATAAAGGGGTAACCATTTTGTGAAGGGGTCGTGAAGGGGTCGGTTCCTAGTATTACTCTGTTAAGTTGCGCAAACTGCGAGTGAAGAATGAAATGTGTTGAAAGAGCAAAATCCGGTCGCCCAATCGCGGTTTTCGTCAATGTTTATGGGCATTTCATGCTTTTTTTCCGATCTTATACTTAACAAAGTAATATTAGGAACGGACCCCTTTTATGAATTTGCGCGGATCGATCATGGCTGGCGCGTCCCTTTGATGATGCCCAATAGTTTTTCCATGTCTTCCCGTGAGGGTTTCTGGCCGGAGAGGGTGCGGAAGAAAATAGGCAGATGCACGGCAAGTTTTTCGTCTGCAAGAATGTGGTCGGGAATGCGGCCGGCGTCCACGGCGGCGTATTCGAAGAACTTGAGCCAGTCATCCGAGCCGGGCTTGAGACCAAGTTGCGTGGCCCAGACCCGGAGGGTTTCCTCGTCTCGCGGCGGTTGGAGAACTTCGCGTTCGATCTTGCTCCAGTTGCTTGGATCATGGCCGTGTGTCAGGCAAAACTCGCGCAAGCCGAGTCGTTGTCGCGCCCGCAGTTCCTTGATGAATGTGCCAAACATAAGTTCTATTCAGATTCGTGGTATAATATTTACCACAGTTGATGAAAGCTGTCCATTAAAAAATTGAACCGCGAAAACGCTGCATGTATCGTGCAGGCGTCAGTTCCGAGCATGTCAACATTTTGCAAGCCCCGCGCCGCTCTCTCCGTCCAGCCACAAATGCGCCAATGTCAATGCCAGGACCAAGCCAACATTATCGTTAACGCGAAGGGGTGGTGATCTACCGTCGCCGCGGGAGGCTTCCGCCCCCGCCCCTTCACCCGGATTGTCTTCCATTGATGCGCTGTTCCAAATTCGACACCCTCTTTATAACACTTTCAAAGGGCGGCGGCGTTGTCAAGAACATATCTCCCATCGCGCGGTAATCCTTCTCCAGTTCAGCCATTCGGAATTCCGGCGGCACCAGCCGAAATGTTCCGGGCTTCGCCAGATCGTACTGCGCCGATTTATCGGGAAAAAACCGGCTCTTCCAATCCGCCACTCGCTGGCGCAACTCACCCCATGCCAGGGCGCGGTCGGCAATGGCGTGGCTGGCCAGCGCCGCCATGTCGGAATAATGACGGGAATAACGGTCGCGAAACGGCTTGGCCCGATCCCGGTGATGCTGTGCGTGCAGAATCGTCGCTTTCTCCCAAAAGGTTCGCTCCAGCTCCAACGCCACAAGATTGCAACTGAAATCTTCGAACTGTTTGGCGAACTCTTCCGCCGCCCACGGCTTTATGGAATGAGTCCCAGTTGGTCTTTGGTCGGTGAGCGAGCCAAACTCCATTTTCACCGACCGACTCAGGTAATCGAAGCCGGACGGTTCGCTGCAAGGATAGTCGAAGAGCACCACGGGCGAATCGGTGTCGGCATCCACTTGGAATCTCATCCATTTTGCCCCGCCCGCCCGCTCTCCCAAAGCTTCGGTCGCGACGCGCTCCAACTCCGGCAGAAACCGGTTGCGTACACGTTCGATGCAGGCGGCTTCCAATTTTTTCATTCGCTTCCTTAACTGACGTGGGTTGGAACCTTGTTCCACCCATTCTTCTGTGATGCCAAGAAACGCCGGACTCACGGACAAGTCAATGTCCTCCGAAAACCGTTCGATTACGCCGAAGACTTTTGACAGCGATGTGCCACCTTTGAAAACCAGTTGCCCGCCAAATTCTGGATGCGCAAAGAGCACTGCCAGCGTCCATGAAACCCAAAAATCCTTCTCCACCATTACGAAGGGCAGCCCGCGTCGCGCCGCTGTCTCCCGAATTATCTCGGCCTGCCCTGATGCCGGACGTTTGAAGAATTCCAGGTTCATAATCATCCGGCGGCGAGTTCACGAAAAAACGGATGCATCCAAGAGGGAGCCAGCGGCACGTCTCGCAGCAATCGTCTCCGCTCCCTTGGCGGCGCTGTGCGCTTCAAATGCGCTATTCGCGCAGGAGTAATGTGCTCCTCGCCCAAATACCGAAACGCCTGGATAATCAACCCGCTCAAGCGGCCGGCTGCCGCCATGTTTCGCGGTGTAGTGTGGCGTAATAGGATTTGCTGCCGTCCAATTTTCACCATGCGCGATGCTCCGTCCGTCAGGAACACTACTCTGGCTGGCACTTGTTCGGACAACCCCAGCAGGTTTGCCGCGTAAGCTCCGGAGGGTTGCAATCGAATCCGATCTTTTCCGGCCAGTGCTCTGGCAACCTTTCGAATATCAGGGGACAATGTTCCCAATTCTGGATGCTGTCGCGGATATTCATAAAGTCCTCGCGCCAGCCGACGCAAAATTTTCCGGCGCACCAGACGGTATAGCGTCAGATCCACCGCACGACGGCTGCCGAGGTCAAGGAAATGGCTTGGAGTGGACACCGCACCAGACCCTGAGCCATAAATACGTCTTAAGATCTTACTATCAACGCTTTGTGTATTATTTTTCACTCTGTTTTTGTAAGAAAAACTAGCATGTTTTTCTTACAGATTGCAACATCTAAAATTCCCCACGGAAGGCGCGATGCTGCAGGGAAGAGGAGAGAGCGTCCAACTCCGTGATCTTCCGCGAGCAAAACAAGTTCATCGAAGATAAAATCGTCCATCGTACCCTGTAATCCGTTCAAGTTCTCAACGATTCTGTGACGGGTCGGTGATGCACCGTCGCCGGGGGAGGCTTCCGCCGTCGCCCCTTCAGGCGGAGCTTTGGCGGACAGGATGGTCGACAGGCGGTTGCAGCCGTCGCCTAGTTAATGGCGGAGGTCCGCCGTCACTTCGCTATGGCGCGACAAGAAAAGCAGCTACATGTTGCCGATTTGTTGCCTTTCGTGTTGCCAGTTAAGTCGTTGACTATCAATGATGTAGCCGATGTTGCCGATTTTCCGGACCTCTGTATCAATCTATAAGCGCCGCGGAATGCTGATGAACGATTATTTGTTCGTGCCCGGCGGGGTTGCCTTCGCGGCCGGCGTCGTGGCCGGAGCGGCGGATTGGGCCGGAGGCAGATTGGAAAGCAACGGCGTTTGCAGCAATCCACTATTGCCCGAAGGCGCGGCCGAGGGCAACGAGGTTGGCGCGCCGATCGGCGCCGGGGACTGTTTCATCAATGCGTCCCTCAGCGCCTCAGCGCTGGATGTCTGGTGCTGACTGGAAGCGACCATGGCCATGATGATGGCGAGGCCGAAGAATATGCCCGCGGCGTATTTGGTGATTTTGGTCAGGACGTTGCCGGAGCCCGCGCCAAACAGGGCGTCCGTCGCGCCGCTGCCAAAGGCCAGCCCGGCCCCGGCATCCTTCTTGGGCAGTTGCAGCAGCACCAAGAGGACGAGAATGACACAATCCACAAACATGAGGAAGGTCAGAAAGATATAAAGCACACTCATAATTTCCCGTTAAATCGAGTTTTTGATAATATCAGAAAAACTGCGGTCGTCCAGTGATGCTCCACCCACCAGTGCGCCATCCACATCCGGCTGGCTCATCAGCTCGCGGGCGTTGGACGCCTTGACGCTGCCACCATACTGGATGCGCACATGGCGCGCAACGTTTTCGTCAAACATGCCCGCCAGCAACTTGCGAATATGGGCATGGGCGTCCTGGGCTTGGGCCGTGGTGGCCGTTTTGCCGGTGCCGATGGCCCAGACCGGTTCATAGGCGACAACCGTTTCCTCCATTTGCGCGGCCGTCAGCCCGGCCAGACTCCCGCGCACCTGGGTTTCGAGGACTTTTTCGGTCCGGCCTTCTTCCCGTTCGCTCAACGTTTCCCCGACGCACACAATCGGCTTGAGCGAGGCCGTGTGGGCGGCATGGGTCTTTTTGGAGATGAGTTGGTCGCTTTCCTTTTGGTATTGGCGCCGCTCGGAATGGCCCAAGATGACGTAGCGCACGGAGAATTCCTTGAGCATCCCGGCCGCAATTTCGCCGGTGTGCGCGCCAAAGTTGTGTTCGCTCATGTTTTGCGCCCCCAGGCGGATCACCGTGTCGATGACCGCCTTGGACACTTCGCTCAACGCGGTGAACGGCGGACAGATAACGATGTCCACCTCTTTGCAGTTGGCCAGTTCGATCTTTAATCCCCGCACCAAAGCGAGCGCTTCAGCCACGGTTTTGTTCATCTTCCAATTGCCGGCAATGATTAATTTACGTTCTTTATTCATGGATGTTTGTTCCCTGGCGTCCGCTCATTTATTGGACAGCGCCGCCACTCCGGGGAGAACCTTGCCTTCCAGAAACTCGAGGCTGGCCCCGCCGCCTGTGCTCATGAAAGTCACCTTGTCGCCCAATCCCGCCTGGTTCAGCGCCTTGACGCTGTCCCCGCCGCCGATGATGCTCTTGGCCCCTTTGGCCGTCGCCTCGGCCACGGCGCGGGCCACCGCATTGGTGCCCGCGGCGAATCGGGCGTCTTCAAACATCCCCATCGGGCCGTTCCACATGATGGTCCGGGCCTGAAGGATGATGGCGCCGAAGCGCTTGCCGGTTTCCGGCCCGATGTCCAGTCCGGCCGCGTCGTCCGGGATATTGGCCTGGGCATTCGTTCGCGGATTTTGAATGTCAATGATCGGTTTGCCTTTTTTGTTCAACTTCCCCGTATCCACAGGCGTGCCGATGACGTCATCCACCGGCAGCAAGAATTGGACGCCGCGCGCTTTGGCCTTTTCCAACGCGGCGCGCGCCAGATCAACCTTGTCCGGCTCGGAGAGCGATTTGCCGATTTTAAAACCTTGCGCCAGCTTGAAAGTATAAACCATCGCTCCGCCGATCAGGATGGTGTCCGCCTTTTCCAAAAGACGGTCAATCACCTTGATTTTGTCTGAAACCTTCGCCCCGCCCAGAATGACGACAAAAGGCCGGGCCGGATGTTCCAACTCCTGACCGAGGTACTGCAACTCCCGCTCCATCAACAACCCCGTCGCGCACAAGCCGCCGCGTTGGGCGATCAGGCGCGGCGCTCCTTCCGTCGAAGCATGAGCGCGATGGGCCGAGCCGAAGGCATCGTTGACATAGACATCCGCCAGCGCGGCCAGCTTCGCGGCAAACGCCGGGTCATTGGCCTCCTCCTCCTTGTAATAACGGACATTTTCCAAAAGCAGCACATCGCCGGCCTTGAGCGCCGCCACGGCCTTTTCCACCTTCCCGCCGATGCAATCCTCGACGAAGGCCACCCGCCGCCCCAGCAACTTCGACAACTCGGCGGCCACCGGGCGGAGCGACATCGTCGGTTCCCGTTTGCCCTTGGGCCGGCCGAGGTGTGCGGCCAGGATGATTTTCGCCCCTTTTCCGATCAACAACCGCAACGTGGGCAGGGTTTCCTTGATGCGCGTGGCATCATTGATGATCATCCGCCCGTCCTTTTCCTCCATGGGCACATTGTAATCGACACGCACCAGCACGCGCTGGTCCTTCACGTTGAGGTCATTGACAGTCAACTTATCCATATTGAACCCAAGACTATCCTCCGGCGCGCGCCATATCAACCTCCAAATCCCTGTAAACTACAGGCATTGGGTGTGTCGGAAAGCTTTACACTTTCAAAAGTCCAGATAATGATGTGCGCAACCACTTTGAAATCAGGTGTTTATGCACTATTTATAAGACCGCTGGCAGCTCAATTTCCTCTTTTCACGGGTTTTTCTTTACACTTTTGCCGTTGGAAATCGAATGACTGGAAACGGTTGGCGCTTAAAAAGATCGCGCCGATCACATTGTAACACGCTTAAAATCAACAACATCGGACAAAGGACGGAGGGAGCTTGTCTAATGTCTATTCCCGATGGCATAAGCTTTGCTTAAAAGTATCCGACAAGAAGACACGCGAAGTTTTGAGTGAGAGCAGAAGAGAGTTGCCATGGATAGACAAAGCGTGCTTTTACGGATTGAAAGCGTCCTGGCGTTCGACATCGCCAGCCTCCACGACAGGAAGTCCAACTCTGGTTTCGACTCAGCAATTTTTCAAGTAGTGAATCATGTCCCGGTCGGGGACGCCACTGCGAGGCCAACGGATGGCTGTTGGTTCGGCGGGAAGGTTTTCTAAAAACCACCCTTGTCAGTAAGAATAACCAAAGTTGGACGCCCGCGAAAGCGGGCGTTCTCTTTTTCCCCCCATGCGGCCCGGACTGGCCTGGCGCGGCGCTTTTTTATTTCATTCGGGCGGATTATGCGCTGCAATGGGGTGAAATGCGCAAACCATGAAAGCTAAAATTCTCGCCGCCGATGACGAACCGGATGCGTTGGAGCTGATCGAGGTCAACTTGAAAAGCGCCGGCTACGAAGTGCTCATCGCCGCCGATGGCAGGGAGGCGTTGCAAAAGGCGCGCGCCGCCATGCCGGATTTGATTCTGCTGGACATCATGCTGCCGGAAATGGACGGTCTGGAAGTGTGCAAGGCTCTGCGCCGCGATGCCGCGACTGCGATGCTGCCCATCATCATGCTGACGGCGCGCGCGGCGGAGATAGACCGGGTGCTCGGCCTGGAGTTGGGGGCCGATGATTACATCACCAAGCCGTTCAGCCCGCGCGAACTCATTCTGCGCGTCAAGAATGTGCTCAAGCGCGCCGCCGCCGAACCGGGCGGCGGGACCGGATTCAGTTCGGCGGCCTGGTCATCGACCCATCGCGGCACAAGATCACTTACCTGGGCAAACCATTGGAGCTGACCGCGACGGAGTTCAAACTGGTGACCGTGCTGGCCGGGCGCAAGGGCCGGGTGCAGTCGCGCGAGCAACTGTTGAAGGATGTGTGGGGCTACAACAGTTTGATTGACACCCGCACGATCGACACCCACATGCGCCGCCTGCGCGACAAGCTGGGCGGGGCGGCCAAATATCTCGACACCGTGCGCGGCGTCGGCTACCGGTTCCGTGAAGAGTAACTCAACCCCATTCCCGAAATGCGGTCCTGGCTGATTATTGCGGCATGTCTGACGCTGGCCCTGGCGCTGTGGCGGTGGCAGGCCCGCCGCCAGCGGCAGTGGCGCGCCAACCTGCAACGCCAGCACAACGAGCAGGCCCGCCGGGAACAGCAGCAACTCCATGCCCAATTCCAAGTCCGCCAGCAGGCCCTGTTTAACGGCATGATCGAAGGGGTTCTTCTCCTGGACGAGCAGGGCCGGGTGCAGATGATCAACGAATCCCTCCGCAAATTTTTCGGCATTGCCACCGACATTCGCGGCCAGACCATCATGGAAGCCTTTCGCTGGCACGAACTGGCCGCGCTGGCGGCGCGGTTGCCGGGGGAAAAAAACATCTCCGGGGCCGAGCTGGAAATTCATCGCGTCACGCGCCGTTCCCTGCAGGTCAACGCCTCCATCGTCCACGGCCACGCCGGCGCCGGGCCGGGCCAATTGTTCGTTTTCCACGATGTCACCCGCCTGAAAGAGTTGGAAAATATCCGCCAGGAATTTGTCGGCAATGTCAGCCACGAATTGCGCACCCCGCTTTCCCTCATCAAGGGCTTCGCCCAGACCCTGCTCGACGGGGCCAAGGATGATCCCGCGCAGGCGGCGCGCTTCCTGCAAAAGATCGACAAACATTCCGACCGCCTGCTTTTTCTCATCGAAGATTTGCTGGCCATTTCCCGTTTGGAATCCGGCCACGCCGCCCTCAATCCCCAGGCGGTCGATTTGCACGACCTGGCCCGGCGCGTCCTGGATGACCTGGGCGCGCGCGCCGCCGCCCGCAAAACCGTCCTCGAAAATAAAATCCCCCCCCAAACCGTGGTCTGGGCCGACGCCGACCGCGTTCAGCAAGTCCTGTTCAACCTGATCGAAAACGCGATCAAATATGGACGAAACGGGGGCTGCGTCACCGTCGGGGCCGGGGGCAACCATTCCGACAAACTGGAGATATTTGTGGCCGATGACGGCCCGGGCATTCCGCCCGAGGCCATGGGCCGTGTATTTGAGCGGTTCTACCGCGTGGACCGCGCCCGGTCGCGCGAGAGCGGCGGCACCGGCCTGGGCCTGGCGATTGTCAAACATATTGTTCAGGCGCACGGCGGCGAGGCCTGGGCCAGGAGCGAATTGCAAAAGGGAACGGCCTTTTTTTTCACCCTGCCCAGGACTGAAGAAATTAAGAAGTAAGAATTAAGAAACTCCGATTCTTCCTTCTTAATTTCACTTCGGTCGGAAACCGGGGGGCAGGTTGGATTTGGGCGGCGGCGCGGGAGGCGACGGTTCTTCTCCGGGCGGCGTCACGCTTTCGCCGGGTTCGGCGGCCATCTCAGCATTCCCGGTCTTCTCCGCCGGCTCCAGTTCAGGCTCGGGCAAACCCAGGTGGCTTCGGGCCTTCCTGGCGGCGGCGGTTTGCGGATATTCGGCCGCGATGCGCTGCAGCAGTTCCCTGGCTTTGTCCTGCTGGCCTAATTTGGAGTAAAGATTGCACAGATGCACCGCCGCCCAACCCCAGCGCTCCGCCGGTAAATTCTGTTTGAGCACCTCCTCGTATTCCAGGGCCGCCGCCAGGAGATTGTGCAGGTCTTTCTCGTAGATTTCCGCGATGCGCAGGGCAGCGTATTGCGCGCGCGGATTTTTTTTCAGGAAATCACGCATCATCTCAATGGCTTCCAAATGCTTGCCACGGGCCCAAGCCTGTTCGGCTTTGTCGTATTCCGGATCGTGCATCCCTTCGCTTTTGTCATCCAGCACAGCATCCACCACCACGCCGCCAACGTAATGGGTGACGTCGTGTGTAATCAGCAATCCCAATCCGATGAGCGCCCCAACCAATGCCGCCAGGTACGCGATCGTCGTCCCCTGGACGGCATGGGCTGGCGGGGGGGCGGACGCCGTCGCTCCAGCCGCAACGTTTGTGCGGGCGGGCGGAGCGGAGGTCTTCGCTTCCTGGTTGGCCGGGGCCGCGGCAGCGTTGGAGGTCTGGACGCCGTTTTGGCCGGAGGTGTTCGTGGATGAATCCGCCGCGGTGGCGGGCAGGCCGGCGCTGTTGGTCGGCCCAACCGGGTTGTTGGTCACAGCCGAGGTGGTGTCATTGGTGGCGGCCGCCGCCGACTCCCGCGCGACGGTTGTATAATTGGCGTAAAAGCCCCATCCAAACCATGCCACCAGAAGGAGCAGCACGGCATAGGCGGCCAATTTGAAATTCATGTTCATTCAAAAACCCGGAACCGGCCCGCATAGTCGCCGATTGCAAAAGATTTTTCAATGCGCTTGCGGGAAATAGTGAATGCACGATACTGGTTCTGACAATGACGAATGACGGCGTAGGAAATGACGAAGGAAAGTAAAATGACGAATGACAAAGCACGAATGACCAATTAATGACGAAGCACGAATGACGAAATTTCGTCATTTGGTCATTTGGGCATTGATTGGTCATTAGGATTTCGTCATTAGTCATTTCGACCGTGGTCCGTCATTGGTCATTTGTCCTCAGCTCCAGAACCCTTTAAAATCGGCTGATGCACCGGCAGTCATACTTGGAAGAAGACGCCACCTTGCGCGCCCGCTCGCGCTCGACCCTGGAAATCGTGCGCCGGGTCGCGGTCTATCTGCGGCCGTACCGCGGCCTGGCGCTGGCCAACATGGGTTGCGCGGTGGTTTCATTGGGCTTTTCCTTCGCCTTTCCGTATTTGACCCGGGTGATCATTGACGATGTCTCCCATCCCCAGGGCAAAACAACCAGCTATCTCTGGCCGGCCGCCGGCCTGGCCGGCGCCTTCCTCATGCGCGATTTGTTCAACAGCATCCGTATTTGGGTCAATAATTTCTTCGAACAGAATGTCATCTACGACATGCGCCGGGATGTGTTCAGCCGCCTGCAAAGGCTGCCCGCCGGCTACTTCGATCAGCGCGCCTCCGGCGATTTGATGACGCGGGTGGTGGAAGACGTCAACGCGCTGGAACGGGTGTTGATTGACGGCACCGAACAAGGGGCGGTCGCCTCCCTCAGTGTCGCGGGCGTGCTGGTGATTTTGTTTTGCATGAACCCGGCGCTGGCGGCCATTGCGCTGGCGCCGATTCCCATTTTGGCCGGCGGCGCGTTGTGCTACACGCTGACCGCGCACCGCCGTTACCGGGCGCAACGGCGGGCCGCCAGCGCCATGAACGCCTTTCTGATGGATAGTTTGCAGGGCATTCGCCAGATCAAAGCTTTCGGACGCCAGGAACATGAGGATGAGCGCTTCGCCAAGCGCGCCGATGATCTGCGCCGGGGCACGCTGGGCGTGATGCGGGTTTGGGCGGTCTATTCGCCCGCCATGACCTTTGCCGCGTCGCTGGGCACCGCCCTGGTCCTCTGGTTCGGCGGCTCGCTCGTCGCGGCCCATGAACTGAGCGTGGGCCAGTTGGTCGGGTTTATTTTGTACCTGTCTCTTTTCTATGAGCCGCTCGGGCGTTTGCACGGCCTGAATCAAATGTTGCAGGCGGCGCGCGCCGCGGGGGAACGAGTCTTCGATATTCTCGATGCCACGGAGGAAGGGCAGGGCCGCGCCCGCCCGGGGGCGCTGGCCGAACCGGTGCGCGGCGCGGTGAGTTATGAAGGCGTCTGTTTCAGCTACGCCGCCGGACGAACGGCGCTGAAAAATATTTCGCTCGAGGCTTCTCCCGGCCAGATGATCGCCCTGGTCGGCCCGACCGGTTCCGGCAAATCCACCCTCGTCAATTTGCTTCCGGCATTTTATGAAGCCAGCCTCGGGCCGCATCATGATCGACGGGCAGGACATCGCCGGGGTTTCCCTCGCCTCATTGCGCGCGCAGATCAGCGTGGTCAGCCAGGAGGCGTTTTTGTTCAATGGCACCGTCGGCGAAAATATCCGCTACGGGCGGCTCGAGGCCACGGAGGAGGAGTGGTGGCGGCGGCGCGGGCGGCCAATTGCCATGAGTTTATTGTGCGGCTGCCCGAGGGTTATAATTCGCGCGTGGGAGAGCGCGGGGTCAAACTCAGTGTGGGGGAGAAACAACGCGTGAGCATTGCCCGCGCGCTGTTGAAAAACGCGCCGATACTGATTCTGGACGAAGCCACGGCCAGCGTTGATACCGCGACGGAAAAGCTGATCCAGGAGGCGTTGGAACGGCTCATGGCCAATCGGACCAGTTTTGTCATAGCGCATCGTCTGAGCACCATTGTCAACGCCGATCAAATCCTGGTGCTGCTGCATGGCGAGATTGCCGAACGGGGCACGCACCAGGAATTGATCGAACAAAACGGCCTTTACGCCCGGCTGTCGAGAATCCAGAATACCACCTTCATTGAGGAGAGTTTCGCAAAGATTGCGGTGCTGGAATAAGCGGGGCGCAGCCTGGTTTTTTAATTGTTGAGGTCTTCCCTCACAAAAAGGACCAGGCCGGCCAAAGGTGACGACGGCGGTCACGCCGGACAAAACGATCATCCGCCACACTTCCGGACGCCATTGGTAATCCATGCCCTGGGCGATCTGCTGGAGGTTCAGCCAGGAGTAATCGATGTAGCGGGTGAAGATGTAGGGATCGAGTCCCGCCAGGTGCTTGGTGAAATCAATGAGGAACAAGGTGGTAATACCCACCGACACGGCCGCTCCCGTCGTGCGAATCAGGGTGGAGATCAGAAGCCCGCACATCACGAGGGCGCCCAGCGGAATCCAACTGAGGGCGTAACCCAGCAACAGCTCTTGCATTGCCTGGTTCCGGCTATAGACAACTCCGAAGGAATCGCCCACGGCGCCGAAGCGGTAATGGATGGCGGCCATGGCGGCGGAGAACAGCAGGGCAACGGCTGAGAAAACCATCATGTAGAGCAACCCGGTAACAGCCTTGGCCAGGTACAACTCCCAACGATGCACCGGAGCGGCCAGTGCGGCGCGGATCGTGCCAGTCCCCGTTTCCTCCGCCACCAATCTGGCCGCGAACGAGACGATCAAAATCGGGCCAATGTTGGAGAACAACAGTTGCATGGAGAAACCGATATAGCCCCAGGCGTTCGCGGTGGCCGCGTTGCTCATCTGCCCGGCGATAAAATAAATGACCACACTCAACAAGCCCAGGGCGAAAATGCCAAAGTAAGGCAGAATGCGGCCTGCTGCCTTCGCGATTTCGTTGCGCAGTAAGGGGACGAATTGGCTAGGCATGGTCTTTGTCTCCCGCCTGCGTGGCCGGAGCCTGGTCCTGCGGCGCGTGAAGCCCGGCCTGTGCGGCCGGAGCCTGGTTGATCGAAGATGGCACTTCGGCGCGGCAAAGGCCCGTAATGGAAAGGAAAAACTCTTTCAACGTCTTTTGTTTGGGCGCAATGGCTGAAACGCTGAACCCCGCCTGTTGCAGACATTGATTCAGCCACGCGGAATCATCCTGAGCCAGGGTGATCTCCAGGGTGTCCGCAGTCACCGGTTCCGCTTTCCGGATTTGTTCGTGGCGCGAAATGAAATCGCCATCGGGAATCCTGCCCTGAAATGTGACGCGCACGATCCGTTCGTGCGGTTTCAACAACTCCTTCACCCGCCCGGAAGCAACCAGATGCCCGTGATTGATGACAAATACCGTGTCGCAAAACTCCTCGACCTCCGTCATCAGATGGCTGGAGACGAAGATGGTCAGACCCGCCTGCCTGACTTGCTCGCGCAGGAAGGAAAGAATTTCGTGTGTGCCCTCGGGATCCATCCCGTTGGTCGGCTCGTCCAGGATCAGGAGGCGCGGCCGGCCCAACATCGCCCGGCCAATGCCCAGGCGCTGTTTCATGCCGGTGGAATAAACCCGCACACGGTCATGCTGCCGCTCCGCCAGGCCGATCCGTTCCAGGATTTGGTCAATCTCACGCGGGGAAACGTTGTCCAGCAAACGGGCGGCCAGTTCGAGGTTCTTCCGGCCGGACAAGTACTCATAAAAAGCCGGCGACTCCACGGTGACGCCCACGGAGCGGATGGCTTTTTTGTAATCCTTCCAGATATCCACGCCGAAGATGCTGATGCGCCCGCTGCCGGGCCGCACCAGCCGGAGGATCATGTAAAGGGTGGTGCTCTTGCCCGCTCCGTTCGGCCCGAGAAACCCGGCCATCTGGCCGGGTTCAACCTCAAGGGAAAGATGGTCCACTGCATGGATAGGCCCAAATCGCTTGGAAACGTCTTGCAGGGCCAGTGCTGGCGGAGAATCCATCATGGGTTCTTACCCTTTGCCTGAGGGAATGGCGACATGAAAATGGAAAGGCGGTGCTCATCCGGCTCGTGCCAGATGATATCCGACATCCCATCGCCGTTCAGGTCTTTGATTTCGATATGGCCGCGCCCCGGTTCGTCGAAAGTCATCGCGGGTTGCGGCGCGAACCAGCGTCCGTCGGTCGTGCTGAGGAATATATTCCATTGAGTCCCCAAGCCTCTGACCAAAAGATCAGGGCGGCCGTCGCCATTGAAGTCTCCTTGAATAAAGATTGGCCACTCGAACGAATATTCCGACAGCAAGCTCGTCCTCACCGGCACGGACGCGTCCGGGCTGCGGGAAAAGGCGCCGTGATGGAACGACCGGATCGTGAGCGCCCAATCAAATCCGTGCGAGAGCGCCGTTTCCACCAGTCCGCTCGCGGAGGTAATGCCGGTCTTCAGTTCGAGCAGAACCAGTTCACATTTGCCATCCCCTTTCAGATCAATCACAGGCGACACGTTTAACGTCGAGCCTGTTGGAATCGGGAAGCCGCGACAGTGCAGAATTTGTGTCGGACGCTCCGGCAATTGTTGGTCCACGCCGCGCAGAAAGAGATAGACGTCAGTTTTGGTATCCAGGTTGCCGGTGACGTGCCACAGAACCAGATCTTCCCGGCCATCGCCATCCACGTCCATGCGGACGGTTCTTGGCGGAAAGGCGCCGGGACCTTTTTTTATGTCGTCAATGATCATCCGGATGGCTTCATTCTCCAGCTTTTCGTCCCGCTTCGGATCCGGTTTGGCCCGAAAAGATTGTTGAACGCTCAAGCTGTGCGCGGGATTTTGTCCCAACGCCCACGGGTCGCGCCACGGATCGAGGTTGATGTGCCAGGCCGTTTGTTTCAGGTCGAGGGCCAGCGGCGGTCCGGGACTCCATTCATAAGCGCTGTTCCGATGGTAGAGCACGGTCTGCCCCGCGGAAATCACCGGGATCAAATCGTTCGTGCCGACTTTGTTCGTGCCCAGCCGGATCAGGATTGGAGAATCGAAGTTGGGGAATGCCTGGCTGGCCTCGATGAGCGTGTGTCGTTCCGATTCAAACAGCCCGGCGTTCTGCCGGGAATAAACCAGCCCGGTGGCGGTGGAGAACAGCAGTTCAAGACCCGGATGCGCATCCACGTCGCACAGGGCAACCCAGGCGGTTTGCGGCGGCAAGGCAATGGCCTGATCGGGCAAGTGGCTGAAGCCGTCCGGGCGTTGGTGATAGTTCAAAAGTTTTTTCTCCACTGCATCAATCACGAGCAGATCGCAGCGGCCGTGCCCTTCAATATCGGCAAAAAGCGGCTCACCGGCGTTGGCCGGGAGTGTGATCGTCTGGCGTGACAGCTCAACAGGCCCGGCCCAGCCCGCATTCACCGCGAGGAACATCAACAGAATGGCGCCGCCGCCCAAACCGAAAACGCGCGGCCATCCCGGAAGCAGGAGGCTGCCAGCGCCGGCTCGAAGTTGCGGCAAGGAACACATGCGTTATTTCTGGCTGATGAAGATTCGGTAGCCGTTTTGCTTCGCAAGTTTCACGATCAAATCACTGACGCCATCGTTGTTCAGATCTTTGACCTCCCATCCGTCAATCGGTCCCGGGCAAGTGAAGCGCAGGTCCGGTTTCAGGCTGAACCCTTTCTCCCGCGAAACAAAAAAGTAAACCGAGATGTCATCCCTGTGATCCCGCACCAGCAAATCCGTTTTGCCATCCCCGTTAAGATTGCGGCCGAGCTTGACGTAGCGCCTGAAATACTGAGGCAGGTCCTCCTGCAAATCGGCCCGATCCAGATGCATGACAACGTCGCGTTGACAGTCCGCCTCTTTTGGAAAGCCGGCTCCCGGCCGATAGAAGTAAAACCGGAGACTGTAATCGAGCTTTTTGGCGGTGATCATCTTGTTCAAGCCCTCCTTCTCCTCGATGTGACTGTAGCCCAACACCAGGTCCAGAAAACCATCGCCGTCCACGTCCACCACCGGCAACGCCGCCGTCCAGTCGTTCTTGCGAAAGACCTGTTGCGGTTCGGACGGAATCCTGCCGTGCTCGCCGGCCATATAAGTGCTCACCAGCACTTTGCCGGAAAGGAACCCGGGCACGAATGAAGATTCGTTCAGCCAGACGCTTTTGATCAGATCCACTTTGCCGTCGCGGTTGAGATCGGCCCAACAAAGCCATGAGAACGGTTCCACCATGTCCGTATAGGTTAACGCCGGTTCAAGGGCGAACAGGCCGTTGGTCTGCTGAAGGTAAAGGCTGTAGGTCTTGGTCCGGCCGATATTGCTGCGTCTTACCATCAGATCATCCCGTCCGTCGCCATTGACGTCGCCCA
Organism: uncultured Verrucomicrobiae bacterium; assembly: GCA_963825315.1. Taxonomy (GTDB): domain Bacteria; phylum Verrucomicrobiota; class Verrucomicrobiia; order Limisphaerales; family Palsa-1400; genus DASRLE01. The sequence continues at coordinate 1,858,796 of CAWGST010000001.1, forward strand.
CGCTCAGGTCCAATCCATACGACGTGGCATATCCGGGATCGGTCCGTGACGGCCACAGGCAGGCATCAATGGAATGGCCAATGAACTGTGCCTGATGCCACTCGTCGCGATGTTGCCAGACCTGAATTCCGTCCGCAGCCGGCACCAGCAGCAGCGGCCAGTCGCGGCCTGTCTCCACCGACAAGGGGAGGCATAATGCGTTGGTGCCTTCCGCAGCGTCCGGAACGATCGTGGGTTGCCGGATGATTTGCCGGAGGGCGGGAGGACCGGTTTGATTGGCAAAGTCAAGTTCGGTCACTCCTTCGCTGGTCATGACGAGCAAGCTTTCGGCCTGCCGGCCCAGTTTGGCCGCCCAGACAACACATGGCCGGTGCTCGAGGCGATACGTTTGTTGCGGTTCGCGAGTGAAACCTTGTGTGCGATCCTGATAAAAAATGGATAGACTGAGGTCGTCCATCAGCACAAGATCCTTCAGGCCGTCGCCGTCCAGATCGCAAATCATCAATTCCGAGCTTCGGCCGACGACTTCACTGGCCTTGAATTTCTGTCCGGCCTGAGCCGGGGAGCAAGCCATCAGGGAAATGCCCAACAGGAGCGGCGGGAGTGCTTTCAGCTTGACCTCACTTCGTTTTGACTAAGTTCAAAAAAATCCAACCAAACCAGACTGAAATTACACCAAAGGCGATGCCAGTTTTTATTTCCCGTTGACGACTTGTCTGCTCGTGAGCGTTTTACTGAGCTTCATTCTTTGGCTGTTGCGCAAGTTCTGACCGGCCCGCCCGCGGGATGGGCCGCTTCCGAACAAACCAGGGCGCAAGGCAAGTCAATAATACCAGAGTGGCCAGCCCGCGAACGGCCGCCATGATCGCCGCTTTCCCCGGATCGATGGCATCCGCGTCGGGATCCAGATTGAGGCACGGCCAGCCGAACTGAAAGGCCGCCGTCGCCACGGTGCTCATGCCGATGAGCCAAAACCCGTATAATCTCTCCCGCCGCCACGGGCGCAGAATGAATTGCGCCATTCTCCTGACAGAAAGGACAACCGCCAGCCACAGCAATGCCGCGCCGGCCAGGTAACACCACATCGGGCCTTTCACTTCAACCCGGGCATAGTTGGCCAGAAAATAATCGAGCGCCCCTTCACCCGCCAGCAGGCTGGCCGCAATCATCACGACATTCTGGACGGGCAGCGAACGGGCCAGTCGCAGCAGCATGATGAGCGCAATCGCGCCCGCGGCCAGGGCAACGATCCACGATGACTCCAGCGGAAACAATTCTTCCATGCCAGCCCATTATAGGCGGAACTTATTGCTGTCAAGGAGGATTGACGGCATGGAAATTGAACGCTCGCCAACCTTCCCCCGATATGTCATTTGTGGTGGATGAACGCGTTCAATGAAGAATTGATTTCACGTTTGAGCGACCTTCGCCAACAGAATCTGTTTCGCGAATTGCGGCGCGTTGATTCGCCCCAGTCGCCGCGCCTGGACATTGACGGCAAAACTTTTCTCAACTTTTCGTCCAATGATTATTTGGGCCTGGCCAATGAACCCGCTCTGAAGGAGGCAGCCATCGAGGCCATCCGGAGATTTGGGGCCGGCGCCGGGGCCTCGCGCTTGATTTGCGGTTCGCTGGGACCGCATCATGAGTTGGATGAGACGCTGGCCGCCTTCAAGGGCACTCAGGCTGCCCTGGCGTTTTCATCCGGTTATGCCGCCGTCACGGGGATGATTGGCGCGCTGCTGGACAGCAATGATGTCATCGTCCTGGACAAACTGGTGCATGCCAGCATTGTTGACGCGGCGCGGCTTTGCGGGGCGAAGGTGCGTGTCTTCGGCCACAATAATCTGAATGATCTGGAGAAAATCCTCCGCTGGGCCGACAGCCGCCATTCCGCGCCCGCCATTGTCCAGACGGAGCGCAAACCGCACACGCTGATTGTGACGGAAAGTGTATTCTCCATGGATGGCGACCATGCGCCGTTGCGCGAGATGGTGGCGTTGAAGGAACAATTTGGCGCGTGGCTCATGGTTGATGAAGCGCACGCCACCGGCCTTTATGGGAGCGCGCGGCGCGGTTTGGCTGAAGAACTCGGAGTCGCCCCAAAAATTGAAATCCAGATGGGAACGCTTGGCAAAGCCCTCGGTTCTTCCGGCGGCTACATCTGCGGGCCGCGGTCTTTGATCGAATATCTGATCAACCGCGCGCGCCCTTTTGTCTTCTCCACCGCGCCGGTTCCGGCCGCGGCCGCCGCGGCCACCGCCGGTGTGCGCTTTGTGCAGAGCGCGGCGGGAGAACAACGGCGCAACCAATTGTGGTCGAATGTCGAGGCCTTCCACCAGGCCGCCGAACCGGAAGGCGGGTCCGGCGCGCCGGAACGCCGCCACAAACAAAGCGCGATCATTCCCATCATTGTCGGGGACGAGACCCGGGCGCTGAAGATCGCCGCCGCGTTGCGCGAGCAGGGAATCTTTATTCCGGCCATTCGTTATCCCACGGTCGGCCACGGCCAGGCGCGCTTGCGCGTCACCCTCAGCGCCGCGCATGAGGCGGCTGACATCGCCCGGTTGTGCGCCGCGTTGCAGTCAATTTGAACTTCAAACCTTGAAGGGCAAACTTGTCTCCCGCGCAATTGGATCGAAAATACATCTGGCACCCGTTCACGCAAATGCGCGACTGGCTGAAACGGGAGCCGATTGTCATTGTCGGCGGAAAATGGGCGGTGTTGCGCGATGCCAGGGGAAACGAGTACCTGGACGGCAACGCTTCGATCTGGACCAATTTGCACGGCCACCGCCATCCAAAAATCAACGCGGCCATCCGGCATCAGCTTGGCCAAATCGCCCATTCCTCCGCCTTGGGACTGGCCAACCAGCCCGCCTCGTTCCTGGCCGAAAAACTGGTCAAGGCCGCCAACTCCGGCCCGGCGCAAAACGCCGGACGCAAATTGCGGCGGGTTTTCTTTTCCGACGACGGTTCGACCGCGGTGGAAGCGGCCTTGAAAATGGCCCATCAATTCGCCAGCCGCGCGCGTCCCGGCAAAAAGCCGAAATTCCTGGCCGTGGGCGGCGCCTATCACGGCGATACCATCGGCGCGGTCAGCCTGGGGCATATTGATCTCTTTCACCGGGCTTACGGCGGATTGCTTTTCAAAAGCGACAACGTCCCTTCGCCGTATTGTTATCGTTGCCCGTTCAACCGGGCCAAACCCGAACGCGCCGATGCCCGGGAATATCGCCGCTGCAATTGGGAATGCGCCGGCCAAGTAGAACAAAAATTTTCCGCGCAGAAAAAAAAGGGCAACGCCTACGCCGCATTTATTGTCGAGCCGTTGATGCAGGGCGCCGCCGGCATGATCGCCCACCCGAAGGGCTGGCTGCATCGCGCCGCCGCCATCGCCCGCAGTCACGGCGCGCTTCTCATCGCGGATGAAGTGATGACGGGTTTCGGCCGGAGCGGCCCGCTCTTCGCCTGCCACCAGGAATCGGTCCAGCCGGATTTGATGGCGCTGGCCAAGGGGATGACGGGCGGCTATCTGCCCATGGCCGCCACGCTGACCACGCAACGCATCTTCGACGCCTTTCTTGGCCGGCATGAGGAATTCAAAACTTTTTACCACGGGCACAGTTACACCGCCAACCAACTCGGCGCGGCCGCTTCGCTGGCCAGCCTGGAGCTTCTCCAATCCCCGCACTCCACGACGGCGCGGCGCATCCTGGAGAAAACGTTGCGGGCGGAATTGAAATCCCTGTGGAGCCTGCCCGCGGTGGGCGACATCCGGCAGGTGGGATTGATGGCCGGCGTGGAACTTGTCAAGCATTGGGAAACCCGCGAACGATTCGCCGCGCGCGAACGCGCCGGCATCCGCGTCTGCGAAGGCATGGCCCGGCGCGGCGTCCTGACCCGTCCGGTGGGCGATGTCATTGTGTTGATGCCGCCCTACTGCACAACTCCGGCCCAGGCGCGGCGGATGGTCGCCGCCCTGCGCGAAGCGGTGGCGGAGGTTTGTTGAAGGAACGCAAAGGCGCAAAGAAAAGCGGTTTGACTTGCTTTGACTCTCATGGACGCGGGCGCGGACTTTCGATGGAAGTGCGGCGCGAGACGCCCCGCACAGCGACCGAGACGGTCGCTCCACCAGAAAAAAATAATCCGAAATTTATTTGGAAAAGCGCTGTTTTTCCGAAATATTTCCGAAATATTTCCGATTATCCGAAATTTCCAGAATTCATTAACCGGGCCTTTCAGGAAGGCAGAAAGATGGGTTGGGCAGAAAAATATGGCAGAGGAATGATTGGCAGGGGAATACGGAAAGAATCCTTGATCCCCATTCCTCCCCCGAACTACTTTCGGGGTTCCCCTGACTATTCCATTTGGCGCGACACAGCGTGCTCATTGGCAGATTTTAGCACAAAGGGCGGAAAGTGTACAGGTCATGGTGACACTTATTTTTAAAACGCGAACCCCCTGCAAACATTGGTCGAAACGAGTGTCGGGGGCCTGTTTGTCAAGTATGTATTCTTGACAAACGCCCAAAAAACCGGCAAAAAGGCCGCTGAAATTCCACCCGGCCACGCAGTCCATGGAAACCAGCGTAAATTTGGGCGCATCTTAACACGGTTCTTGGTTTAGGACGGTGAGCTTGCAGAAAAGTCAGAGGAACGCTCGACCTCACCCCGGCCCTCTCCTCCGAGGAGAGGGAGAATCGAACGCAGCGGGCCGTGAAAAAACAGGTCTTTGACCGCACAAGAGTTTGACCACTATAAGAATAGTGCCCAGATGCACCACTTAAAATTAGAGTGCCTGTTTTTGGCTTGAAATTTGGGGCGGAAGGAGCCAGGATCAAGGCAATTGAAACCCACTTGTTCATATGTTGGGTTTGTGCGGCGCAACCGGGGCGCAGTGATTTACATGGCGCGCAGGCTGGCTGGCGTTGTGCTGCTTGGGTGGGCGTCTTTGACAGCCATCGGCCAGACCTTGCAACCCACAGTGCTTTATTCCTTTCCCTGCGCGCCGCAAGGCCCATGTGGGAATTTGCTGGTTGCCTCTGACGGCTATATTTATGGCACGACTTCGGGAGGAGGCACCAATGGCGGGTTCGGAACCCTCTTCCAGATAAGCACCAATGGGACGGTGACCACGCTTGTCTCGTTTAGCTCCGCGAATGCCAACCCTTATGGCGGCGTTGTGCCAGACACCAAAGGCGGTTTTTATGGTATGTCTGCAAACGGCGGCGTTGGGTGTGGAACCCTGTTTGAAGTTGACCTGGTTACCAACTCCCTTCTTGGCTCGCCATTTACTAACATTAACTGGACGGTTGGCACCATAGGCGAGTTCAACAATTCTACGGGGGAGAATCCCTATGGCGTCCTGGCGATGGGGTTTTTCACTGGCTCCGGCAGCTATTACTGCGGCACCACCTACAATGGGGGGGCGGACGGCTATGGCGCTGTATTTAAAATGACGGAAGGGAGGTTCGTTAATACATTAACCACGGTAGCCTCATTCAACAAGGCCAACGGGGCTAATCCGTATGGAGGATTAGCGGAAACCGCTGCGGAGGAGGTGTGCGGCACAACAGTTAACGGCGGCGCTTACGGTTATGGGACTGTCTTTGAGGTTACGTCCAGCGGGGCGATCAGCACACTGGTCTCATTCAACAATACCGACGGGGCCAATCCGATTGGCGGTTTGGTGTACACCGGTTTGTGGGATGAAAACACTCTCTATGGCACGACATCCACTGGCGGCGCTTACGGTTATGGAACCATTTTCGAATTAACCTTTGGAATCTACCCGACGACCTTTACGAAACTGGCCTCGTTTAACAATACCAATGGAGCCAACCCGTGCGGAACGATGTTCCTGGACGGGTCCGGCAATCTTTATGGGACCACTTCCCAGGGAGGCACCAATGGCGGATTTGGAACAGTGTTCGAATTCACCAGCGGCGGGGTCTTGACTTCGCTTTTCTCGTTCAGTTCGACCAACGGAGCTTATCCGCAGGGAAGTTTGGTGCAAGGAAAGGATGGCAACCTCTATGGCACCACTTCAAGCGGCGGTCCCAACAATGGCTGCGGCACGGTCTTTAGAATTACGACCAACGGCGTTTTCACGTCGCTGGCATCATTCAACAATGCCAGCGGGGCCAGTCCGTTGGCGCCTCTGATCCAAGGCGTGGACGGCAGTTTATATGGCACAACCAGCGTCGGCGGCACCAATGGCGGTTGCGGGACGATCTTCCAAGCAACCACCAATGGGGGTTTTAGTTCCCTCGCATCGTTTAGTGGAACCAATGGCTCCAATCCTTACGGCGGCCTGGTGCAAGCCAGCGACGGCAGTCTTTGGGGCACAACTTACGGAGGCGGGACCAATGGAGGCTACGGCACGATTTTCCAGGCAGCGACCAATGGCGCTCTGACGTCGCTGGTTTCGTTCAATGGCAGCAACGGCGCGAATCCCTGCGCCGGTCTGGCGTTGGGCAACGACGGCAATTTCTACGGCACAACCTACAACGGCGGCTCCAACGGTTATGGAACGATCTTTCAGGTTACGTCCAATGGAGTCCTGACTTCACTCGTGTCGTTCAACGTAACAAATGGCGCCAATCCCTATGCCGGCCTGGCATTGGGCAGCGACGGCAACTTCTACGGCACAACCTACAGTGGCGGGACGGACGGCTACGGCACTGTTTTCAAAGTGACCACCAATGGAATTCTATCCTCGCTCGTATCGTTCGTCACCGACAACGGGAATCCTTATGCAACTCTGCTACAAGGCACGGACGGCTTCTTCTACGGCGTGACTTTGGACGTCTTTTTCGAGGAGCCGCCGTTGGGCGACGGACTGGTTGATCTTGGCAATGTGTTCAAAATAACCACCAACGGCGTGTTGAGCACGGTGCTGGATATCGGCGCAAATCCGCGCGGCGCAATAGTGCAAGGCACTGACGGTAAATTCTATCTTACAATTCCTAGCGGCGGGAATCCTTATAATGCCGGAGAAGTTGTGTCAATTTCAGGTGGCCAGGGTTCAGTCATTTTATCGTTCAATTTTGTGGACGGGGCCATTCCCTTCGCGGGACTGATCCAGGCCAGCGACGGCAATTTTTACGGCACAACTGCGGCTGGCGGCGCCAACGGCGGTGGAACGGTCTTCAAACTTTCCAGCTATCCTGCCGTCATGTCGCAAACGACCAACCAGACCACGCAATGCGGGGCCAACGCGGCTTTCACCGTGAGCGCCGCCGCCATGATGACGCCGTTCACTTACCAATGGTACTTGAACTCCTCCGCGCTCTCCAACAGTCCGGGCATTTCTGGAGCGACCTCGTCAACGCTGACGCTCTTCAACGTGTCGTTGTCGGATTCCGGCGGGAGTTATACGGTGGTGGTGAGCAATTTCATCGGCAGCGCGACCAGCCAGCCAGCCGTTTTGACAGTCATCGACACCCTCCCTCCGGTCATCACGCTCAATGGCCTGGCTTCCACCAATGTGGCGCTGGACAGCGTGTTTACCGATCCGGGCGCCAGCGCCTGTGACACTTGCGCTGGAGCCGTCCCCGTGACCGTCAGCGGCGTTGTCAATACTGGCGCAGCCGGGACCTACACACTGAACTACGTGGCAACCGACCCGAGTGGCAACTCCAGCACCAACACCCGCACCGTCAATGTCCTTGCGCCCAGCCCGGTGCAATTCGTTGCGTCGTCCACGGCAGGGGCGTTTTCCTTTGCGACGGTCAGCGGGCAGAGTTATACGATTGAGCAATGCACGAACCTTACGTGCGGCCAATGGTGTTTTTACACGAATTTCACGGGCGCGGGCATTCCCTGGCAATTTATCGTCCCGACCAATCAAAGTTCCAGCCAATTTTTCCAGGTCCGCGAACCTTAAGCCCCGCCGCGGCTGCATTTCGCTTTTTAGTCAGCCACTCCCAAAGCGCCAGAGGACTGGCGCACTCCAAAACGCTTCGCGGGATTCGAGAGCCGTCAGAGAACCCTCCAGCGTCTTGGATTGCGGCGGCCCTCCGCCGCTATTTGTCGCGCTTTAATAAAAATTCGGCCAGGGCTTCCAGGGCCGGTGCCCTGCCTTTGAAGATTCGCAAGGCCCGGAAGGCCCGCCCGGTCAATTGCCCCGCGATTTTTCGCGATTCTTCCAGGCCCACGATCGACGGATAGGTCGCCTTCGCGGCGGCGGTGTCTTTTCCGGCCGTTTTGCCCAGTTGCTCGCTGGTTTGGGTGACATCCAGAATGTCGTCAATGATCTGGAAGGCCAGGCCGACGTTGTAGCCGAAATCGGTCAGGGCTTGCAGTTGGCCGGGCGGGCAATTGGCGCTCATGCCGCCCAGGCGCACGGCGCAACAGAGCAGGGCGGATGTTTTTCGCTCGTGAATGTAGCGCAGATGGCTGGCCGGGATTTTTTTGCCTTCCCCCTCCAAATCGGCGACTTGTCCGGCAATGAGTTGTTTTGAACCCGCCGCCCGCGCCAGTTCCAGAATGATGTCCCGATGGTTGTAACGCGGCCAGCCCTTGCATTGGGCGGCGATGGCAAAGGCCTCGGTCAGCAGGGCGTCCCCCGCCAGGATGGCGATGCCCTCGCCGAAGACCTTGTGATTGGTCGGCTTGCCGCGGCGAAGGTCATCGTTGTCCATGGCCGGCAAATCGTCGTGGATCAGTGAATAGGTGTGGATGCACTCGACGGCGCAGGCCAGCGGCAGGGCGTCTTCCAGCCGGCCGCCGCACGCTTCCGCCGCCGCCAGGCAGAGAGCGGGCCGGATGCGTTTGCCTCCGGCGAAAATGGAATAGCGCATGGCCCGGTGAATGGTCGCCGGTTTGGCGCCGGCGGGCGGCAGAAAGCGGTTTAACGCCCGATCCACCGCCGCTGTTTGCCGGCGGAGGCAGCCTTGCAGGTCAAAAGACATGCGCTGCTTTTAGGCCAAGGGCGCGCAACGCGCAATGACTAATGTCGAAGCACGAATGACAAAATATTAAAGATTGCGTTCCGTGGCGCAGCGGTTACTGTGAGAGGCTCGTGAACAGCGAATACATCAAACAAGCTTTGGCGAAAGTTGGCAACCCCAACGTTTTGGTTAATCTCATTTCCAGGCGCGTGCGGCAGTTGACGTCCGGCGGCGGCAGCAGCCGGCCCCTGATTGATCAAACCGCCACCATGGGCGCGGCGGATGTCGCCCTGCTGGAAATCATCGACGGCAAAATGGATTATGCCATGTCCACCGGGACCGAGGAGGAAGAAGAAGCCCAGCCCGTGGCCAGAAAACGCCGCCGCTCCTCCTGACGATCGCCGGTCCCGGCGGTGCTCCAGCCAGAAGGATTGCCTTCGGGCATTTTGTTTATGGCCGAAATTCTGCACAACTCCAAAGCCCGGCGGGACTATCATATTCTGCAAACATTCGAGGCGGGCATCGTTTTGCATGGCTCGGAAGTCAAGGCCCTGCGCGCCGGCAAGGCCCAAATCAGCGATGCCTTTGCCAGAGTCGAAAAGAACGAAGTCTGGCTGCACAACGCCCACATTGACGAATACGTCCAGGCCAACCGGTTTGGCCATCTGCCCAAGGCGCCGCGCAAACTCCTTTTGCACAAATCGGAAATCCGCAAACTGCTCGATCTGGCCGCCAGCAAAGGCACCGCCCTTTTTCCCCTTTCTTTTTACTGGAAAAACGGCCGCGTCAAAGTGGCCCTGGCCGTCGGCAAGGGCAAAGTGGAATTCGACAAACGGCAGGACATAAAAGAGCGCGAGGCCGGCCGCGAATTAAAACGGGCCGCCATGCACCACCTGAAAAGAAAACACGGGTAATCCAACCTTCTGCTCCTAATCCTAATCTTAATCTTAATCCGAAGGAGATCAGGATTAGGATTAGGAGTGGCTGCCCAAATGCACTCCGCGGCGTTTGCTAAACCTTTGGGGCGGCTGCCGGCTCGGGTTTGATCCAGCGACGCTTGGGGGCCTTGGTCACCAAACCCTTTTTCAACGCGCTGGCCGAAACGCGGATATAGCGCACCTCGCCGTTGATCACGGCCTTGACGCGCTGAAGATTGGGCGCAAAGCGCCGTTTGGTGATGGCGGTGATGTGCGTGCCGATGCCGCCCTTTTTCTTGGCTTTGCCGCTGCGCCAGATATGACTGCCCTTAATCGAGCCTTTTCCAGTAAGTTCGCAAATTCTAGACATAATTGATTCGTCAAAGAGCGGAAAGCATACCGCGATTGGCCCTCAATTCAAGAACTATTTCCACCAAAGAAAATGTCTAATGACGAAATCCCAATGACCAATCAACGCCCAAATGACCCAATGACGAAATTTCGTCATTCGAGCTTCGTTATTAATGGGTCATTCGTGCCTGGACATTCGTCATTTTGGATAATTCCCCGGCCGTTCTTTCTTGGCATGGCTGCGGCGAGCCATTATCTTTCATTGACATATGGCCTTTAACACTCTTTGCAAGCGCCTGGCATCGGGCGTGGCGGCGATGGCCCTCATGGCGTGGCCCTCACTCCGGGCCGGGCAGGTTGGCCTTGTCAAAATTGACGGAGCGATCGGGCCCGCCACCGCCACTTACATAACCCGGGCCATCGACCAGGCTGCGGCCGAACAGGACGTCTGCCTCATCATTCAACTTGACACCCCCGGCGGCCTCCTCGACTCCACCAAGGAAATCGTGGAAAAACTCCTGGGCGACACCGTTCCCACCGTCGTGTATGTCGCCCCTGCCGGCGCGACTGCGGCCAGCGCCGGGACCTTTATCACCCTGGCGGCCAACGTGGCGGCCATGGCCCCCAACACCACCATCGGCGCGGCCCACCCGCTTTCACTTTCACTGACCGGCGGCGACGAAGGCGGCAGCAACGACGTGATGCGCGCCAAACTGGAGAATTACGCCTCCAGCTACATCGAAACCATCGCCAGCAAACGCCAGCACAACGTGGAGTGGGCCAAATCCGCCGTGCGCCAGAGCGCCTGCACCAACGCCGAGGAAGCTCTGCGTTTAAAAGTAATTGATATCATCGCTCCGGACATCCCCAGCCTGCTCCAACAACTGGACCAGCGCCACATCGGCCAAACCATCCTGCACACCGCCGGGGCGAGAGTCGCGGACATTCCCATGGCGGCCCGCGAAAAGATTTTCCAGATGCTGTGGCGGCCCGAAGTCATGTTCGTCCTGATGCTGGTGGCCATCTACGGCATCATCGGCGAGTTGAGCAATCCGGGGGCCATCCTGCCGGGCGTGGCCGGAGCAATGGCCTTGATCCTGGCCCTCTACATGAGCACCATTCTGCCCATCAACATCGCCGGCCTGGCCTTGATCCTCCTGGCGGTGGCCTTGTTTATAATTGACGTATTTGCCGTGACCCACGGCGTTTTGACCGGCGGCGGAATCATCGCCTTTTTTCTGGGTTCGATCATGCTTTTCGACCGCGAGCCGGCTTTTCGGCTGTCGCTCGGCCTGATCATTCCGGCCACGGTCCTGACGGCGGCCTTTTTCCTCTTTGTCATCGGCGCCGGGCTTCGCGCCCAATTCCTGCCCGTCAAATCCGGGGCGGAAACCATGCTGGGCAAAACCGCGTCGGCCCTGACCGCCATTGACCAGGCCGGCGGCCAGGTCATGATCGACGGCGAATATTGGAACGCCGTCAGCCAAACCCCCCTGGCCAGGGGGGCGGCGGCCGAAATTGTGGGAATCGAAGGGCTAACTCTGCGCGTCAAACCTAAATCCTGAAACAATTATGGATAATCAAATACACCTCGCGGTCAACGTCATGGTCTGGCTTGTGCCGGCCGTCATCATTCTCTCCATCATCCTCCCCGCCGCCATGCGCATCCTGCGCGAATACGAGCGCGCCGTCGTCTTTCGCCTCGGCAAACTCATCGGCGCCAAAGGGCCGGGCCTGGTCTTGCTCATCCCGATTGTGGACCGCATGGTGCGGATGGATTTGCGCGTCATCACGATCAACGTGGCCAAGCAGGAAGTGATGACCCGCGACAACGTGCCCGTCACCGTGGATGCCGTGGTCTATTTTAAAATCATTGATCCGGAATCGGCGGTGATCAAGGTGGAGAACTTTTTGCAAGCCACCTCGCTCATCGCCCAAACCACCTTGCGCAGCGTGCTGGGGCAGAGCGAACTGGATGAATTGCTGGCCCATCGCGAAATGATCAATCGAACTCTCCAGGAAATCATCGACCGCCACACCGGCCCGTGGGGCGTCAAAGTCACCGCCGTCGAAGTGCGCGACGTCATGCTGCCCGACACCATGAAGCGGGCCATGGCCCGCCAGGCGGAAACGGAACGGGAGCGGCGGGCCAAAGTCATCAACGCCGAAGGTGAATTCCAAGCCGCGGAAAAGCTCGTGCAAGCCGCCGCCATGATCGCCGTCCAACCCATCGCGCTGCAACTGCGCTACCTGCAGACCATCAATGAGATTTCCGGCGACCGCAACACCACCACCATCATTCCGTTGCCCATAGAACTGTTCACCCCGTTTCTCAAGAAGCCAACGCCCTGAGCCTGGGCGGGGCCGTTGCTTTTGAACCAATCGGCCGAAAAGCGCCAGAGGGCTGGCGCAGTGCGAGACGCTTCGCGCGCCCCGGCAGGTTGTGGTTGATTTCAGAGCAGCAAGTGGTACTGTTGCGAAAATGGCATGACTACTTTGGTGATTGATAGCGCAGCCAGCAGAGCGACGGCAGTCCGATTGACTGAGGACACCTTGGTGGTTGATTTGGCCGACGGCCGCACGGTTTCTGTGCCGCTGGCCTGGTATCCCCGGTTGTTGCAGGGTTCCCCGGATGAGCGCGCCAACCACAGGTTTATCGGCGAAGGCGAAGGAATTCACTGGCCTGGTTTGGACGAGGATATCAGTGTGGAGAACATCCTGGCAGGCAAAGTGTCGGGCGAAGGCTCGAAATCTTTTGAGCGATGGCTTGAAGCCCGCTCAAGCCGGTCCGAAAGCACAGGGAAGGCCAATCTTCGGGAATTGGTTTTCCGCCCTGTCACAACCGGGCTCAAGCCGGTCCGAAAGCACAGGAAGGCCAATCCCCCCGCTTAACTCGACGCCGAAAGCGGAGGAAAGGGAAAAGAGGGTGAAACGTCTTGCCATCATGAAAGTATTTTCCACCCGTTGTTTCGACACTCGTCATTTTTCCTTTTGCAACCCCGCTGCCAGCACTTCCGCGATGTGCCGGGGATGGCATTCGGAAAGATGTTCAAGCTGATGACTGCAACTCGTGCCGGAAGCCACCACAATCGTTCCCGCCGGCTGCGCCTGAATCTGCGCCAGCAGCGGTTGGAGCATGTCGGTGCTATTTGGCGGTTACTTCATGGTCGCGGCGATAAAGACGGCTGGCGTAGCGTCGCTGCATTTTCTGATAGTAGGCGGCTGCCTTGCGCGGGTCGTGATCAAATTTCGCCGCCATCTTGCGGCGGATTTCGCGCAGCCATTCCAGCCCGTCATCATGTTTCGTTTTCATCATCTTTCTCCAGCAATTGGAGCGGGGTCACGAGCGCAGGCGTTCGCAAACCAAGCAACGCATTGACACGGTGAATATGCCCGAATTTGTTCGCGTTGGCAAGATGTTTGCAATTCCACGTCACGAGCATGTCGCAGTTGTGGAACGAAGCAAGGGCCAGGTGATCAGCGTCGCCTTGCGCCTCAAGCGGCATGAGTTTATGAGCGAAATAGACTTCGACAATCTCGGCAATCTCCGGGGCGTAGGGCAGCAGGCGAAGTTGGGCGATGAGCGCGAGGGCTTTATCGCGTTTGGGCAGGGGCGTCTCTTCCAATTCGGAAATTACGGGCAAGCCGATGACCCATTCCTGATCAAACCTCGGCAGCGCCCACCATTGACGAGTCCAATCACGGCGGGATTGCAGGTCGCGCTCCGGGCGGGTTTCGTGGTAGAAACTCGGAACGCTGGTTTCAATATAAATGAGCGCACTCATCCAGGGATTCGCGGGTCAAGCCCGCCAATTGTTTGCTGACGCCGGGTAGATAATAACCGATCCATTGACACCCCCGCAACCGATTTGCACGGCAAGTTTTTCGAACGTCATTTCTCCTTCTTCAACCCCGCCGCCAGCGCTTCCGCGATGTGGCGGGGATGGCATTCGGAAAGATGCTCAAGCTGATGACGGCAACTCGTGCCGGATGCCACCACAATCGTTCCCGCCGGCTGCGCCCGAATCCGCGCCAGCAGCGGCTGGGCGATTTTGACGGATAATTCATATTTGTCCGCCAGCGCGCCGAACGCCCCCGCCATGCCGCAACAACCCGTCTCCAGCAACACCGCCGAACGCCCGGGCATCCGCTCGATGACGCGTTTCATAAAATCCAGATTCAACAGCGACTTTGCGTGGCAATGCGCGTGAATGGCAACTTTCTCCCGCGCGGAGTTAAAGGCGATTGCCCCGGGTTCGCGCGCCAGCAGATTATCCACAAATTCCTCGAACAGAAAACATCGCGCCTTCACTTCCGCCGCGCCGGGCAGATTCAACTCCAGATAATCCTCCGCAAACATGGAATAGCACGACGGTTCGAGAAACAGGACCGGCTCGCCGCCGCCGCCTGTTGTCAACAATTCCAAGTTGCGCCGGCCCAATGCGGCCGCCTGGTCGAGGCAGCCCTGGCTGAAGGCGGGCCGCCCGCAACATTTGCGGCCGGCGACCAGCGCCGGGGAAAATCCGGCCGCTTCCAGCACCGCCACCGCCGCCTGCGCGATGCGCGGCTCATGATAACGCGCAAAGGTGTCGTCCCACAGAAAAACCCGTCCGCGCCCGCCGCCGGAAGGGGCCGGCCGCCGCGCGAACCAGTGATCGAATCGTTCCGGGGCATAGGGCGGGAGGGGGCGTTGCGCCGAGATGTCAAAAAGATTTTGCGCCAATCGCCGCAGCGCGCCGGATTGCAGGAGCCGGTTGGCCAGGCGCGGGGCCAGGCAGCCCAGTTGGCCCAGCAGGTCCACGGAACTGAAAAGTCGTTCGCGCCAGGAAAGGCCGTGCCGCCCGTGCCGGGCGTGGAGCAGTTCGGCCTTGAGCAAGGCCAGGTCCACATTGGAAGGACATTCCGCCGCGCAGGCTTTGCAAGCCAGGCAATTGCCCAGCGCCATTTCCATTTCCGCGCCGCGCAACGGGTCCGCCGCGCCGCGCCCTTCCAGCGCCGCGCGGATGGCGTTGGCCCGGCCGCGCGTGGACATGAATTCCTCCCCCGTGGCCATGAAGGTGGGGCACATGGTGGGCGTCTCCTTGCGGCAGCCCCCGCAGCCGTTGCACTGTTCAAGATTGGCGGTGAACGAGCCGTCCCTGGCGGCGAAGGCCAGGACGGGCGCAAACGGCAGGGCCAGCTTGTAACCGGCGCCCAGGCGCAGGTTGGCGTCGATCTTAAAGCGGCCGTCGGGCAGCAGTTTGCCCGGATTGAACAAGCCGCGAGGGTCAAACACATTTTTAATCTCCCGCATCAAACCGAGCAGTGTGGGGCCGAGCTGCTCCGGCATGTATTCCGTGCGGGCGATGCCGACGCCGTGTTCAGCCGCCAGCGAACCTTTGAAGCTCCGAACCAGCGCCGCCACGTCATCGGCCACTTGCCGGAATTTCTTCAGGTCCCCCGCGTCATGCAAGTCCAGCACCGGACGGACATGGAGCAACCCGGCGGCGGCGTGACCGTAGAAGCAAGCCTTGAGCTGCCGCCGCTCCAGTATGGACGACAGCGCGGCGACATATTCCGGCAATTGTCGCGGTCGAACCGCCGCGTCTTCAATGGCTGCGACCGGTTTGGCGTCTCCCTTGCAGCCGGTCAGGAGGGAGAGGCCGGCTTTGCGCATGTCCCACACCAGGTTCATGGAGGCCGGGTCCTGCAGGAGCAGGGTGCGCAGGCCCAGCCACTTGCCGCCCAATGCGGCCAGGCGGTCCCCGGCATCATCGAAAAACTCGACGAGCAAAACCGCTTCGCAGGGTTTTGCGTCCAACTCCAACAAGTCCCGCGCCGCTTTGAAGTTCAACTGGCCCCGGGTTTGCTCAAACAGCACGCGATCCACATGCTCGATGGCCGCCGGTTTGAGGTGGAGCAATTCCACCGTCGCCCGCATCGCCTCCGCCACCGAGGCGAAAAAAATCAGGCCCATGCTTTTGCGGCGCGGCAACGGCACAATTTTCAATTCGGCCGAAAGGATCGCCGCCAATGTCCCTTCGCTTCCGGCCAGCAGATGACTGGCGTTGGGCTGGCGCAAAAAGCGGTCCACGCCGTAGCCCGGCCAGCGTTTGAGCAAGTCGGCCGGCATGCGCTCCCGGATTTCGCCGGCCGCTTCCGCCACCAGCTTCTCCAGGCCGGAATTCCCCCCCGTTCCCATCGTTTGGATTCGTCCGTCGGCCAAAACAACTTCCAACGAATGGACATGATCCGCCGTGCAACCATAAACAGGGACATGCGCGCCGGAGGCATTGTTGGCGATCATGCCGCCCAGGGTGGCGCGCGAGCTTGTCGCCACGTCCGGTCCGAAGCAAAACCCGGCCGGTTTTAAAAATTCATTAAGTTGATCCAGCACCACGCCCGCGCCGACGCGGACGGTCCGGCGCTCCAGATCCAGCCCGGAGATTTCGCGATTGAACCGGGCAAATTCGACGACCAAACCGTCGCCAATGGCCCCGCCCGCCAGCCCGCTGCCCGCGCCCCGGGGAATCAGCGGCAGATTCTCGTCGGCCGCGGCCCGGATCACCGCGGAGGCTTGCTGCGCGTTGCGCGGAAACGCCACCGCCGCGGGTTCGATCTGATAGATCGAGGCGTCGGTCGCGTAAAGCTGGCGGGTGAGGTTGTCGAAAGCGATTTCGCAATCAACCTTTTCCAACGAGGCGCGTTGCCGGGCGGAGCATTTCATTTTCCAGTCCTGATCTTAATCCTGATCTCTTCTCTTCTTCGACCATGAAAAACAAGATTAAGACCAGACATAAAACAATGGTGAAATACCGGGGAAACGGCACAAATCAACCAAAAATCGCTTGAAATCGCTTGAAATACGATATGGCCATTTACGGGGCACTACACTAGGATGCGGGTGTTTGTGATTGAATCAAAAGGCACCCTGACGTTCCGCGAGATGATGGAGGCGGAACGATTCTTTTATGGCGCTGAATTGGTGACGACGCGCGGCATCCCCGACCCGGGCCAGCCGCCCAAGCTCGTTGAACTGGGTGAAGCGCTGGCTGCGGACCCGCGGATCGGGTGGATTTCCATCACCGACAACCCCGGCGGCAATCCGATGCTGCCGGCCGATTGGATTGCCAGAGCACTCAAGCCCCGGGGCACGCCACTGGTCATTCACCTCTCTTGCAAAGACCTGAATCGAAACGGTCTGGAGTCCGCGGCCTGGCGTTGCGCAGCGGAGGGATTTGACAATATTCTCGCGTTGACCGGCGATTATCCGGTGGCAGGCCACCAGGGTCAGGCCATGCCGGTGTTTGATCTGGATTCGGTCAGCCTGATTGCCATGCTCCATGCGATGAATGGAGGACTGGAGGTGTCCCGGTCCAACGGCAAGCCCCGGCGGCTCCCCAGGACGAATTTCTTCATCGGATGCGCCGTGTCGCCATTCAAGCAGCAGGAGTGCGAGTTAATGCCGCAGCTTTTCAAGCTGGCGCGCAAAATACAGTGCGGGGCGCAGTGGGTCATTCCGCAGCTCGGGTACGACATGCGGAAATTCCACGAGATCAAGTTGTTTTTGGACTGGGCGCAAATCAAGGCGCCGGTCATCGGCAATGTTTACGTCTTGAACAAAACGGTGGCTGATCTGTTCAACAAAAATAAAATCCCCGGCTGCGTCGTCAGCGATGCGCTCGGCGCGCTGGCCGGGAAATACTCCGCCGGACCGGACAAGGGGCGTTCGTTTTTCACGGAACTGGCGGCCAAACAATTGGCCGTGTTCAAGGGACTCGGCTTCGCCGCCGGCTATCTGGGCGGCATTGACAAGGCGGAGAGCTTCGCCCGAATCATCGATCTGGCGGAAAGCTGCGGCACCGACGATTGGAAAGAATTCGCAAGGGAAATCCAGTTCCCGAAAACAGGGGAATTTTACCTCTTCGAGCAGAATCCACAGACCGGCCTTGGAGAGCCAGGGCAGCTCAACCGCGAATACTTGAAATCGATCCAACAGCCGCCCAGGGCGGGCGATGTCACTTTGGGCTGGCAGTTCACGCGCATGATTCATTGGCTGGCGTTCACGCCGGGGAGGAGGCTTTTCCCGGCGTTGCAGAAGATTTACGGACAGTTGGAAAAGAAGGACTGCCGGCGAACACTCAAGATGTTGCACGGCGTTGAGCAGGCCTCCAAAGCTATTTTGTATCAGTGCCAGGATTGCGGAGATTGCTCGCTGCCGGACACGGCTTATCTCTGCCCGCGCGCGTCCTGTTCCAAGAACGCGCGCAACGGCCCCTGCGGCGGCTCTTCCGATAGCCGTTGCGAACTCGGCGACAAAAAGTGCCTTTGGGCGCGCGCCTATGACCGCTTGAAGTATTGCGGCCAATCCCTCCACATGCTCGACCGCCCCGCCGTTTTCTGCAATCCTACTCTTGGCGGCACTTCTGCGTGGGCCAACAATTTCCTCGGACGCGACCATTTTCATGCGGCAGTGCCCGGCGATAAGACGCCACCACCTGATGAGGCCGTCCCTTCAGGGAATATCCAGGAATTTTCCCAGCAACCACAGCCCGGGAAGCACTCATAAAATACACATGCCCTTTCCAAACCTGACCATTATCGGCGAATCGATAAACGATTCGGTTCCTTCCACCCACAAATTTTTCGAGGCTAATGACATCGCCGGGCTGAAAAACCTGGCCGTGTCCCAAGACGTCGGCGGCGCAGGCTACATCGATGTTAATGTTGGCCGGCGTTCCGGCGAGTTCCTGGCAGAGATGGTGCGGCACATCCAGAGCGTCACAGCCAAACCGCTTTCCATTGACACGCCCGATCCCAAAATGAGCGAAGCCGGTCTCAAGGCTTACGACCCCGCGCGCGCCGATGGCCAGATTCCGATTCTGAATTCCATTACCCTCTTGCGAATGGAGATGTTCAAACTGACCCGGATCAAGCCCTTCAAGCCGATCCTTCTGGCCTCCGAACGCATGGAAAACGGCGTGGGCCAGGCCAACCGCACCGCCGAGGCAGTGCATCAGACAGCCCGCCAGCTTGTGCAGGAAGCAACCCATTACGGCATCCCGGTTGAGCATTGCATCATTGATCCTGCCATCTCGCCCATCGGCGCGGATTCCGAGGGCAATTTCCGATGCCTCATGGGCGCCATTCGCCTGATCCATGCCGATCCTTCCCTCAAAGGAGTCCATATGTCGGTGGGCTTGAGCAATTTCACCGTCATGCTGCCACCCAAACGCTCCGACGGTTCGCCCACAAAAGGACCTCTGGAGAGCGCTTTCCTGACCCTGGCCGGACCGCTGGGCATGGACCACGTCATCGGTTCTGTCAAACGCAAATATGAGTTGCTTCCGCCTCATCATCCGGCCCTGCTTTGCCTCAACGACTGCCTGAAACTGGAAGGCTTCGACGTCATCATGCGCGTTCAGGAATTTTATCGGGGCTGATCGGCCTGAACAACCATCTTCACCACGGCAACGGCCTGGGCCTTCATCCGGCGCGCCTGGTCTGGAAGCGGGTCATGGACATGAACGACCGCGCCCTGCGCCAGATCGTCGTCGGTCTGGGCGGCCCGGCCAGCGGGGTCTGCCACGAGAGCGGCTTCCACATTACGGCCGCCTCCGAAGTCATGGCTGTTTTCTGCCTGTCCCAATCCGCGACGTCAATGTTTCCGCCGGGGCCGGCTTCGTGGTGGTCCTGACGGGCGACATTATGACGATGCCCGGCCTGCCCAAAGTCCCGTCGGCCGAACTCATTGACATCAACGCAGAAGGCCAGGTCGCCGGCTTGTTCTGATTGACAGTCCACTGTGCTCCCTACCGGGATCAGCCGGGCGCATGATGTTGGCGCCGATAACGTCTTTATTGGACCTTCTGCGGAACGAAATCAGGCCAGTGCCAAAAAAACGAGGCTGGTGTTGGCCAGCCTCGCTCGTGTTCCCCCGTTGTTCCCCCTCGTTAATTTTAATGTCTTAGTAGTCCATGCCGCCCATGCCGCCGCCGCCATGACCGCCGCCCATCGGGCGCCGGCTTGTCTTTCTCAGGCAGTTCGGTGATCAGGCATTCGGTCGTCAGAAGCAGACCGGCGATGGACGCCGCGTTCTGCAACGCCGTGCGGGTCACTTTCTTCGGGTCCACCACGCCGGCCTTGACCAGGTCTTCGTACTCGGCAGTGGTGACGTTGTAACCTTCGTTGCCTTTGCGTTTCTTGACTTCCTGCACCACAATGGAACCTTCGACGCCGGCGTTGATGGCCAGGGCGCGCAACGGCTCTTCCATCGCCCGCTTGACGATGTCCACGCCGATTTGCTCATCGCCGTGCAGCTTCAAGGCTTCCAGAATCGGCAGACAGCGCAGCAAGGCCACGCCGCCTCCAGCCACAATGCCCTCTTCCACGGCGGCGCGGGTCGCGTGCAGCGCGTCCTCGACGCGGGCCTTCTTCTCCTTCATTTCCGTTTCGGTCGCGGCGCCGACATTGATGACGGCCACGCCGCCGGCCAGCTTGGCCAGGCGTTCCTGCAATTTTTCGCGGTCGTAATCGGAGGTGGTTTCCTCGATCTGACGGCGGATCTGATTGACGCGGCCCTGGATCTCGGAGGATTTTCCGGCGCCTTCAACGATGGTGGTGTTCTCTTTGTCAATAACAATGCTCTTGGCGCGCCCCAACTCGTCCAGTTGGATGTTCTCCAGCTTGACGCCCAGGTCTTCGCTGATGTATTTGCCGCCGGTCAGCACGGCGATGTCTTCGCACATGGCTTTGCGACGGTCGCCGAAGCCGGGGGCCTTGACGGCGCAGATGTTGATCGTGCCGCGGAGTTTGTTGACCACGAGGGTGGCCAGGGCCTCGCCTTCCACGTCCTCGGAAATGACCAAGAGGGGCTTGCCGATCTTGGCCACCTTCTCCAGCATGGGGAGCAGGTCTTTGAGGCTGCTGATTTTCTTTTCGTAAATCAGGATGTAGGCATCCTCCAGCTTCGCTTCCATCGTTTCCGCGTTGGTCACGAAGTAAGGCGAGAGATACCCTTTGTCGAATTGCATGCCCTCGACCACGTCCAGGGTGGTTTCGATGGACTTGGCTTCCTCGACGGTGATGGTGCCGTCCTTGCCCACCTTGTCCATGGCGTCGGCAATGATTTCGCCGATGGTGGCGTCCCAGTTGGCGGAGACGGTGGCGACTTGCTTGATCTCTTCCTTGTCCTTGACCTTTTTGGAAATCTTGGCCAGGTGTTCGACGGCGGCTTCCACCGCCTTGCCGATGCCGCGTTGAATGCTGATCGGGTTGGCCCCGGCGGTGACGAATTTCAAGCCTTGCGAATAAATCGCCTCAGCCAGAACCGTCGCCGTGGTCGTGCCGTCGCCGGCCGCGTCGCTGGTCTTGCTGGCGACTTCGCGCACCATCTGGGCGCCCATGTTTTCGTAGGGGTCCTCCAGTTCGATTTCCTTGGCGACCGTGACCCCGTCCTTGGTGACGGTGGGAGAGCCAAATTTTTTGTCGATGACGACGTTGCGGCCTTTGGGTCCGAGCGTGGCGATGACGGCCCGGGCCAATTTATTGATGCCCTTCAAAAGCGCCTGACGGGCCGCTTCTTCGAAGACAAGTTGTTTTGCTGCCATAAATGTATTTCTTTCGTTAAGTGGGTTTAAAATTGCGTGGTTTATTCGATGATCGCGATAATGTCATCCGCGTTGAAGATCTTGTATTCCTTGTCGTTCAACTTGATTTCGGTGCCGCCATATTTGCTGACCAGCACGCGGTCGCCTTTTTTGACTTCAAACGGAACTTTCTTTCCGTTGTCGTCCGTTTTGCCGGTGCCGAGGGCGATGACGATGCCTTCGGTGGGTTTTTCCTTGGCGGAATCAGGGATGATGATGCCGCCCTTCTTGACTTCTTTTTCTTCGGCGGGTTCGACAAGAATCCGATCGCCGAGAGGTTTGACATTAATGCTCATAACTGGTGTTTCTCTTTTGTTTGTTCTGTTTTTATTCTGTTCGAATCAAAATCCCGCCGCACCCGCGACCGGGAAAAGTCTATTTTAAATTTTTCGGCGGCGTCAACCCGCCGGCCAACCTTGCAAAACTTGGAATTTCTTTCACGGCCACCGTTGCCTCGCGAAGTGTTCTTTTCACTTCTTCCGGCAAAGTTGCCAAATTTCCATCTTCAAAATAACTCAGTGCTTTCAAAGTAATCATCGCATTAAACTGTTCGCCGTAAACCGCCTGCGCCGCGCCGAGCATTTCCGGAAGCGTAACCCCGTTTCTCAAGATCGCATGGACATCCAAATAATCTTTTGCTTCCGGGCGCTCCTGCACGACGGCCATTTTACAAGCGGCCACATCAAGCAGGGATGCGATTTGCATCACGCCATCCTCGCTCCACTCCGGGTCGCTGACGCGGCCCAAACTCAATCCGCCGAAAAAAGAAATTTTCACCGGCTCCGGACAGGGCACTGACACAGTCAACGTGTTCGGCGCGATTTGCAGCGCTTCAGCATTCGCTAAAAAAATTAACGCGCCCCGCAACTGAACTGGCGCAATCGGTTCGCTCGAAAACAAATCAAAATCGACCAACGTGCGATGGCCCAATCTCAAGGCCAGCGCCGTTCCGCCATAAAGCACGAAATGGCGCGGCACTTCTTTGAGCTTTGGCCAGAGCGCCCGTTGTGCCGCGGGCAGCATATTTAATCGAGGCGCAAAGCTCATTTCAAAGAACGACGCGGCAACTCTCCCTCCGGCAGACCGAATACAGCGTGCCAGTAAACCCAGGACCGCTTATCAAAAACTCCCGGCTCGGCCTTCAATAAAGCCTCGCGAAAAGCTTCCCATCCGAACGCCTCGCGAACTGTCTGCACATCGCGCCAGGTTCCCAGCGTCATCACCTGCATGAGGAACCGCGCTGGCTGCGACAGCGCAACTGACGGCTCTTCCCACCACATCAACTTTTTGGCGATGGGGACGAGTTGATCGTTCGAATTCACTTAAAAATCAAAATCCCGCTGCCCTCGCCACCGGGAAGAATGAAAACTTATTTCTTCTCATCGACCACTTCCGCGTCGATGATGGGGCCTTCTTCCTTGGCGCCAGTGCCGGCGCCTTCCTGGGCTTCGCCAGATTTGGGACGCGCGCCGCCGCCGCCGGCTTTGGCCTTGGCTGATTCAGAGGCCGCGCGATACATTTCCGCCGAGGCCGCCTGCCAGGCTTCGTTCAATTTTTCCGTAGCCGAACGAATGGCGGAAATGTCCTTGTCCTTCAATGCTTCGCCCAGCCCCTTGGCCGCGCTCTCGATTTTTTCCTTGTCCGCCGCCGAAATCTTGTCGCCGTTGTCTTTCAGCATTTTTTCGCTGCGATAGAGGGCGTTGTCGCCTTCGTTGCGCGCTTCGACTTCCTCCCGCTGCTGCTTGTCTTCCTCAGCGTGCGCTTCCGCGTCTTTGCGCATCTTTTCGATCTCGCTCTTGGAAAGGCCGCTGCTGGCCGTGATGGTGATCTTTTGCTCCTTGCCCGTGCCCAAGTCCTTGGCGCTGACGTGCAAAATGCCGTTGGCGTCGATGTCGAAGGTCACTTCAATTTGCGGGACGCCGCGCGGGGCGGGCGGAATGTCCGAGAGATTGAACTTGCCGATGGTCTTGTTGTCGCGCGAAAACTGGCGCTCGCCCTGCAAGACATGAATTTCCACCCCGGGCTGGTTGTCCGATGCTGTCGAGAAGATTTCTGACTTGCGCGTCGGGATGGTGGTGTTGCGCTCGATCAAGCGCGTGAACACCCCGCCCAGGGTCTCGATGCCCAGGGACAACGGCGTCACGTCCAGCAGGAGCACGTCCTTGACTTCGCCTTTGAGAACGCCCGCTTGAATGGCGGCGCCCACGGCCACCACCTCGTCGGGATTGACTCCCTGATGCGGCGGTTTGCTGACCAGGGTCTCGGCGGTTTCGACGACCCGCGGCATGCGCGTCATGCCGCCGACCAGGACCAGTTCGTCCATCTTGTCGCCGGTCACGCCCGCGTCCTTCAAACAACTCTTGACCGGGCCGATGGTGCGCTCGAACAGATCGTCGCAAAGCTGCTCCATTTTGGCCCGCGTTAATTTGGCGCTGACGTGTTTGGGGCCGCTGGCGTCGGCCGTGATGAACGGCAAATTGATGTCATAAGTCTGGGCGCTGGAGAGGGCAATCTTGGCCTTTTCCGACTCTTCCTTGATGCGTTGCAAGGCGTCGGGCTGCTTGCGCAGGTCCATGCCGTGCTCGCGTTTGAATTCGTCCAGAATCCAATCCATGATGCGATTGTCCCAGTCGTCGCCGCCCAAATGGGTGTCGCCGTTGGTGGCTTTGACCTCGAAAACGCCATCGCCGATTTCCAGCACGGAAATGTCAAATGTGCCGCCGCCCAGGTCATAGACGGCGATCTCCTCGTTCTTCTTCTTGTCGAGACCGTAGGCCAGCGAGGCGGCCGTCGGCTCGTTGATGATGCGCAGCACTTCCAGGCCGGCAATGCGCCCGGCGTCTTTGGTGGCCTGGCGTTGCGAGTCGTTAAAGTAAGCCGGCACGGTAATGACCGCCTGGGTGATTTTCTCGCCCAACCGCATTTCCGCGTCCGTTTTCAGTTTGCCCAGGATCATGGCCGAAATTTCAGGCGGGCTGAATTGTTTTGGCTTGCCGTCCACCTCGACTTCGACAACGGCATCGCCATTCGAGGCGGCAACGACCTTGTAGGGGACCCGTTTGATCTCTTCGTTGACCTCGTTGAATTTGCGGCCCATGAAACGCTTGATGGAATAGACGGTGTTCCGCGAGTTGGTGACAGCCTGGCGCTTGGCGGCATCGCCCACCAACCGTTCGCCGGTTTTAGTGAAGGCCACAATGGAAGGCGTAGTGCGTTTTCCTTCAGAGTTTTCCAATACCACCGGCTCGCCGCCCTCCATGACAGCCATACAAGAGTTGGTGGTGCCTAGATCGATTCCAATAACTTTAGCCATAAAAATTCACCATCAATAAGCAATGGCAATGCCACATTTTGCCGTAAAGTTGTAAATACCATACATGTAGTGGTTTACAGTGTTTGTAACGATGTTTGAGAGATGGTTTAAAGTGCCACATTGGCGCTAAATGATGCCCGCTAGTGACAATGTGGCGCAGATAGGTCAATGGATAATGGACAATGATTAATGTCAGGTTTGCCGAGAAGAATGGCAAGAAAGGCAAGATTGATAGATAGGTCCAAAAAACCCGTAACACCGTAACAAGTGTTGATAATCAATGACTTAGCCCGTAACATTTGCCGTTACAAACCCGTAACAAGCCCGTTACATTAACGATAAAGTCGGCTTGGACTTGTTGGACGGTTTAATGACCCTCGGTGTTTTAAGAATTTGACCACGGATTCCGAAGTGAATTAAGAAGTAAGAAGTAAGAATTAAGAAATCTGAAAAACAGCCAAAAGTCGAACCGGATTCCTCTTTTGACATCTTCCTTCTGCCTTTTTCATGGGTGCCCGTGAAAGATTATGGAGAACCGGGTCAACCGCGAAATCATTTTGCCATAAGGAGCACAAAGCGCACAAAAACTGACGGATCATGGAAAACTGGGTGAACCGCGAAATGCGCAGACCACGCGAACTCCGGAAATTCTGAAACGCAAGATGAATAGCCACAGAACCTCACAGATAAACACAGACCCGCCGTCGCTGAAGCTATGGCGGCCAAGTTGGCAAAAAGACCCTCTGCTTGATTTGTGCTCATCTGTGTCAATCTGTGGCCCAAGATCCCGCGAGAGACGCAAGATGCTATCGGTCTGGAAAATCGGCAACACGGCAATGGGCCGCCTTGCCGGGTCGGAAAGAAGACGGCTAAACGCGCCTGAAGTTGGACCCGTGATTCGAACCTGCTCGTGGCCAAACAAAGAAAGGAGCAGGAGTTTAAATAATGAGAACTGACACGAATGGCAGTTAGTTAAGGCCCAACGTCTTGTTACTGAGCTTCTTGCGACGGGTCGTTCCGGGCAAGGTTTGCCACATGTGCTGGAGCGCATAGCGGTGCATTTGTTCGAGGATGTTCCAGGCTTTGCGCTGGTTAGCAATGGCGGATTTGAGCCAGGCAAATTGTTCGGCGCTCAGGGCCACGGTGATCGTTTTCCCTTCCACTCGGCGGGACCACTGGTAGCGCGGGCCGCCCTGGCCGGGGCGGTTGCGTTCCAATACCGTGCCCAAGGCCACCCATCCAATACGGGCCAACTGGCCTTGCCACCGCCGGTAGGCGGCGGGCAGCGGCTCCAGGGCGGGATCTGATTTCTTTTTCATGCCAAAAAGTCTAGCATGGCCGTCAATAGGACAGTATATATGCTGTCTTATATGAACACGCCTGACTTTACCCCTTGGGCCGGCCTCTTCGCCGCCCAACTCCAACGCTTGCGCACCACCCTGGGCCCTTCGATCCACCAACTCGAACGGCTCTTCACCGACTGGATTCCCCACTGGCGCCTGGCCCAGCAGGAGGAGGGCGCTCATTCGCGCAACCGTTGCTGGAACCTGCGCTTGGTCTTCTGGACTTTTCTCTGGCAAATCTCCCAGGCGGGGGCCTCCTGCCGCGAGGCCATCCGCCAAGCCCAGGCCCTTTGTCTGGCCGGCGGCACCCGTCCCCCGCCCGACACCACCAGCCCTTATTGCCAGGCGCGGGCGGGTGTGCCGCTGGAACGGTTGCAGGACATGCATGCTGGCTTGGTGCAAGAGGCCCGCGCCGCCACCGCCGCGGGGGACCTCTGGCTGGGCCGGGAAGTTTTGGTGGTGGACGGCTCTTGTGTCACCGCCCCAGACACGGCGGAAAACCAGCAAGCCTTTCCCCAGCAATCGGCGCAGAAGCCCGGCTGTGGTTTCCCCATTATCCGCCTGGTTGGCTTGCTCAGCCTGGCCACCGGCCTGCTGGTCGCCTGGGCCACCGGTCAATGGCAGCAACACGAACTGACACTCTTACAAACGTTGTGGGATCACTTGTCTCCGGGCAGCATCCTGTTGGGTGACCGGGGATTTTGCTCTTGGGGCCTTTTGGCCCAGTGCCTGCGGCGCAACGTCGATGCGGTCTTTCGCGTCAAAGGCTCCGTTCGCCGTGACTTCCGCCGCGGTCGGCGCCTGAGCCGACACGAACGGCTGGTGCAATGGCGCAAGCCGGCCCAGCGTCCCCGCACTGTCAGTGCAAAAGAATGGAACGCCCTGCCCGAAATCCTGACCTTGCGCCTGGTGCGGTGCCGCCTGGGCCTGCCCGGCTTCCGCTCCACCCAAGTTATCCTCGTGACCACTTTGCTGGACTCGACGCAATATCCGCCCGCCGCCCTGGGGCAGCTCTACTACCGCCGCTGGGCCATGGAACTGACCCTGCGCAACCTCAAAACCACCTTGCAGATGGACATGATGAGTTGCAAAAGTCCCGCCATGCTGGAGCGGGAACTGCGCTTGCATATCCTGGTGCATAACCTGGTCCGCCGCCTCATGCTCGAAGCGGCCCGGCGTCACCGGGTTGCTCTGGAACGAATCAGTTTTGCCGGTGCCTTGGCGGCGGCCCGCCACTACAGCCAAGCCTTGGCTCAGGCCCGCTCTGAGCGCCGCCGCCGACAGTTGCTGGAGGATCTCTTCCGCGTCTTGGCCGCCGATTTGCTGCCCGATCGTCCGGGCCGTCGCGAACCGCGCGCCGTCAAGCGGCGGCCCAAGCCCTACCCGCGCCTAATGAACCATCGCCACAAGTTTTTGGAGATTCCCCACCAAAACCGCTATCGTCTTGACACCACCGCCAAATGAAAACACCCCGCATTCTCGATGCCTTAACTAACTGCCATTCAGAACTGACACTTGTATTGACACTTGTATTGTATTGTACACTTGTATGTACACGGGACCCTTTCTCAACCGGAGCTCACCATGACTCCAAATCATCAAAATGTTGACATGCTCGTATTACTCTGTTAAGTTGCGCAAACTGCGAGTGAAGAATGAAATGTGTTGAAAGAGCAAAATCCGGTCGCCCAATCGCGGTTTTCGTCAATGTTTATGGGCATTTCATGCTTTTTTTCCGATCTTATACTTAACAAAGTAATACTCGGAACTGACCCGTTCATGGCTGCCCAATACGCAATGCGTCCCTCAAAGTGGCCGGTTTTCACTGCCCGCTGACACCAAAACCATTCCGGATTCTTATTGCGCCATGTTTAAATCAGTTCTGTGTTTTGCAAAATCACAAGGCTTTTTAAACTCCGCCTCTACAGCCAAATGGCCGTTCCGAGGGTTCCAAATGAAGTATTTGCCGAAAACTAATCCATTTGTGTATTGTGTGAACTGCGAAAGCGTGCCACGGGTGAAATCAGCGCGTTTGTAATCCCACGTTGAGCCTTGTGGCTTGAGGTCATCGAATGCTGCGAGGAAGCCATTGGCCAAGCCGTGTTTCACCTGCGTAAACTGCAACAGCGAGCCGCCGCCCGTCGGGTTGATCGATACATCGTATCCGTCGTTGCCATTGGTGCGAAAACTGGCGAATAGCCACACACTAATTGTCACCTCCTCCACGGCTTCTGAATTGGTATATTGGAATCGCGAGACGGTTTTCTCAAAACTGAACAGTTTGCCTCGGGCCTTAACGGTATCGTTTGTCGTATAAGACCGAACAAGAACCGTGCCAGTCGGACCGACGCTAGCCGTCACATTTGTATATTTTACAAGAACCTCACTAATCAGTTTTTGTTCATCTTCGGTGAAAAAGTTCCTGTTTGAAAGCGCATTAGAGTATTGAGGCGGACAGGCTACCCCATCACCAAAAAAGTCCGAACCAGTCACTACCACATTACTCTGGCTTTCCATGTCCAAGAAAGGAAAGTATTCTCTTTCCGCATGACAGTTCTGGCCGATGAGATTATTGCTCAAGAGGAGCAGACATAACCCAACCTTCACATTTCGCTGTTTCATATATTTTGAGGCTATGGATCACTAGGAGGCAGTTGCAAACCGAAAAATTCTGGTGTGTAGCCGCCCGTAGGGAGCGAAACGCCCGCAGAATTACCGGCTTTAACAGCTTCATGGATACAATTATGCGTGGAAGAATTCCAAATTCCGGGATTGTTATAAAGATTCTCTGTGTCGTTCAAACCACCGAGCAATCCCTGAAATCCAATGGCATATACCCTTTGATTATTCGCATCCCCATTATTAGTATCCAGGTACCCAGGCCCCTGTTTTATTGGTGGAATTAGGGAAATGAAGACTGCATTACTCGGCGAGTAGCCAACTTGTTGGTTTAACCATTGAGAACAATTTGTCGATGTAAACTGGTTGATCGCCGCAGAGGGAGCGGAATTAAGCAACTCCCACCAAGCGTGGCCGCGCCAACCCCGTTTCCATAAACAGGATAACCGGCCGGGGGCCCATAAGGACCGAAATAATAATACGGGTATAATGGCCACGGCTCGCGCACAAAAACTTCAAAGCATGACTTGTATTTGGTTGCGCCGACCAAATAGGAGTAACGTTGCGGCGGAGCTTGCGGCGTAATATCCATCGTTGTGTTGTCTGGCAACACGGTAAAAATCTGGCCATTGGCATTTGCTGTTTTGCCATTAACAGTGATTTCATTGCCTGGAACCACTTGAGTGGTCCAGTCTTGGTTGAACGTGTCGGGTAAGGGTACGGGGAAGGATAAATAAGCCGTCGCTCCGACGTCAATTTCGACCAGATTCTGACGCCCGGCTACTCCCTTGCCACCGGTCTGAAGTCTCACGGTTGTGGCGGTGTGCAGGTTGTAATCAGTCTCCCCCGATTCCGAACACTGATCCGAGTTGATGTTCCACTCAAAGTGATCGGTTTCCGACCACTCCTCAGTCCCTAACAGCGGAGGGCCAACGGAGTTTGTTTCATCGTCACCAAAGGAGTCAGTATATACGCATACACCGGGAGCTGTTGGGGAATAGGTGTAAACGTACTTATACCAACAGATAGGATAGTCACTACAAGGGCTGGCAAGGTCTGCTGTATAGTATTCTGTTGCCGTCCCGCCAGCCATGACATCCCAACAGGTTTGCGACTCAAAACTATCCGTTAGCGTACCTGGGCAGTTCGGGTCACAATTATTGCAATCGGTGGTTGAGCTATTTTCTTGAGAATCGCAACTCTGCAAATAAACCATGGTTGGCTGGTCGGTTTGCACCTGGGCGGCAATGCTGTCGCCTGCTGTCGGATTGCCCGGCGTGCCGTCCGATGGCGGTGTCGTTCCGGTTCCGTTGCCGTTATTATCGGAGTTGGGAATAGCGCGCGCTTCGACCACGGCGGTTCCTCCAGGCCCGAGCGGCACCGAATCGGCTTCCCAGTTTCCCTGGCCGTCTTGGGTGGCTTGAACTCCGTTCACCCATAACGTGTAATTCGTCAGCGCGATTGTTCCGGTCACAACGGAAATAATGTCGCGCCGGCTTCCTCCAAGCGCGCTGGAAAAATCGTCAATCGTCAATCCCGCACTGACGGAGTTGATCGTCAGGTTGGTGGTGGAGATGTTGCCGACGGCGTCCATTGCTGTAAGCGTAACATAATTCGTCCCCGCCAGCAATGGCGCGTTTTCCACCCAGAACAATCCATTGCGCTCGACCAAACCTTGGACGGTGTTGGTGTTGCCGCTGGAATCCACGATTTGGGCCGTGAGGCTCGCCGTGAAATCATCCAGCGCACCGCGCAGCGTAAACGCGGCGCCGCTGACTTGATCGCCATTCTGCGGCCAATAGACCTGAATGGCCGGCGGATTGGTTTTGCCGGAGTAATCCAAAGTATAGGTGAAATTGGTGGTGGTGACGTTGCCTGCCATATCGGTGGCGTGGAAGGTGACAACATTGTCCCCGTTCGTCAGCGGAACATCGAAAGCTTGGAACGTGTTGGTCGCAATGCTCCAGGTGTTGGTGTCGCAGTACTGACTGAGCACGAAGGCTGGCTGGTTGCTGAAGAAGCCCGCCGCGTTGTTGAGGTCGAAGGTGAGACTGGCCAGAGGATCGGTGCAAAAGCCCTGTAGTTCGATCATCGGCTGAATGATGATGCCGGCGGCTGGATTGGTGATGATCAGGACGGGAGGGGTAAGAATGAGCTTGAGCTGAATTTGTTCCCACGTCTGTTGCGCATTCGGCGGCAAGCCTCTCAGCCCCAGCCAAACCGAATGCCAGCCTTCCACGCTGCCCAAGTTAATGGCGGGATTCGAATTGTAAGGCGTCCAAGTGGCGTCGGAGAAGTTCGTGCTGTCCACCAGCACAGCATCGTACGAGGGCCAGCCGGCAGAAACGGCAACCTGGACTGCCGCGCTGCTGGTGTTGAAGTATCGGTTCGTCGCGCTGAGCGAAAAACTGATGATGTTGGGGTCCCAGTTATTTAGATAATCGGTCACAAGCTGCACGCCGCTCGCGTCCAAATTCGTATCCGACAAATCCAGCGACCCAAAGAACCACCAGAACCACCACAGCGGGGTTGTATTTCCATTGGCAGTCACGCCTGTCCAATCCTCTGCCTCCATGAACAGATTCTGCCGGTCCAACGCCTGCACCGTGAAGGGCATCACTCCTGCATTCGTCGGCCACACTTCCGTTTCCACGTTCCACTCCGTCAGCAGATCAGTACCTGCTCCAAATGGCATAAACCTGATTGGTGGGATTATTCAAATTCAATGAGACTATGCCGTTGGTGATGCCGGTAATCTGCATCCACAGCCCGTTCGTCGAAAAGAACGCGCCAGAGGAGGAAACACCCCCACCGGATGAATTCGTGCCGTCGCCGCCACCGCCGGGCGGCGAAGGCGCGACGCTGTCATCCATGGGCCGCATCCCTTCATCACTGCCTCGTCGCCAGGCCCCTTCCCGTGCTGAATAATCAACCGAACTGTCATCGATCAAGAAGTTGCCTTGGCCGAGTGAATAAACCGGCAAATCCGGAGACCAGTCAAAAGGGGTCGGCGGAAAATTCTGAGTGGAATAAAATATGCCGCTTTGCGGTACCGCATCGGGCGGGACTGGCGATACTGAACCCGCGCCCACGAGCAGCGCGGCAATGGTTTGTGACATCACATCGGGCGGAACAGGCGATGGCGTTCCTGTCTGAGCATGTGAGGAGAAGCTGATTCCAAGAAAAATCGCCAGCACTATGGCTTGCCATGCCACCATATTCGTGACGTGAACACCGAACCAGCCCAGGAATTTTCGTTTGAGCGTCTTACTATCAGCAGAGTTCATCAGATTTTACCTTTGTAAATTGTTCAGTGCAAATTCCGAGAAACGCCCTGTTATGGTGTTGATTACGGGAAGATGCAACCCCTTTTTTGTCTTTTGCGTCTCTTTTTTTGCCGTTCTCTTCAGTCAAACACAAAAAATATGTGACGCAAAGCCGACATTAGGCTTTTCCAAGAAGCGTTTCCCAAGAGGAGCGTAATGCCCGTTGAATGCGAATGAACGTCGTGTACAGGATGTCCACACGGCCTGCCTCGATCTTTTGAATCGTCCGTGGATGGAGGCTCGCCATTTCTCCCAACCGTTCCTGGGTAATCCCTTGAAGCACCCGCTCCCGTCGGATATTGGCTCCTAACGCTTTCAGTTGTGTTGCCCGAATACGATCCAATGGCATCGCAACATTGAGGACATTCCGGCACCAAATTGACACGGCACAACAGGGCGTGAATTAGCGAACATTCGA
Source organism: uncultured Verrucomicrobiae bacterium (assembly GCA_963825315.1). Taxonomy (GTDB): domain Bacteria; phylum Verrucomicrobiota; class Verrucomicrobiia; order Limisphaerales; family Palsa-1400; genus DASRLE01. The sequence continues at coordinate 1,891,606 of CAWGST010000001.1, forward strand.
TTGCCATATTATTTGGCTTGAGTGAGGGAGCTCCCGTCTCCCGTTCCTTCCGCTCGCAGGCGTTATTGGGAGTTCGTCATTGGCACCGGGTCAACGCCTTGCTTCATCCAGATCATAAGGATTCCTATGTCCGATGGGGAAACACCGGAAATGCGCGCGGCCTGGCCCAGGGTGGCCGGTTGTATTTTGGCCAGCTTTTGACGGGCTTCGGTTCGCAGGCTCGGAACTTTGCCATAGTCCATCCAGGATGGGATCATCTTGTCTTCAAGCGTTTTCATTTTGGCCACTTCAATTTCCTGGCGGGCAATGTATCCCTCATATTTCAAGGCAATTTCGACTTGTTGAATCACTTCGGCGGACACGTTGTCGTTTTGCTTGGGGAGATCGGAATGGGTGATTTCCGGGCGGCGCAGGAGTTGGGCGAGAGTGTTGCTTCCTTCGCGGGTTTTTTCCAATCTTTCCAGCTCATTCTCTATCGCTGCTTTCTTGGCTTCGAATTCTCGGTAATTGCGCTCGGGCAGCAAACCGATTTCATGGCCCGCCCCGCTCAAGCGCAGATCGGCGTTGTCCTGGCGGAGCAGCAAACGATACTCGGCGCGGGAGGTGAACATCCGGTACGGTTCAATGGTGCCTTTGGTGACCAAATCATCAATGAGCACACCGATATAAGCCTCGTTCCGGCGAAGGATGACTGGAGCGCGATTCTGGACCCGGCGGACGGCGTTGATCCCGGCCATGAGACCTTGAGCGCCAGCTTCTTCGTAACCGGAGGTGCCATTGATTTGTCCCGCCAGAAAAAGATTGCGGCAGACCTTCGTCTCCAATGAGGGATGGAGCTGGGTCGGGAGAGCGAAGTCGTACTCGACAGCGTAGGCGGGGCGCATAATGTCCGCCTTTTCGCAGCCAATAATGGTTCGAACCAATGCGACCTGGACCTCGAAAGGCAGGCAGGTCGAGAAACCGTTCACATAGATTTCGTCGGTTGCAATTCCCTCCGGCTCGAGAAAAATCTGCTGCCGTTCCTTTTCCGGGAATTTGACGATTTTATCTTCAATTGATGGACAGTACCTCGGCCCGACTCCTTCAATGACCCCCGAATACATCGGGGATTTGTGCAGGTTGGCGCGGATGATTTGGGCTGTGGCATCCGTGGTATAAGTGACGTAACAAGGCAACTGGCCATTAATCTGGGCGAGGATGGAACCCGGGGGGTATTTGCCAACCGGCGTCCCGCCGGTTGATTCAGACCCGGAATGTTCCACGTGGAACAAATCGTCTTTCCAGTAGGTGAAATACGGCGGCGGCTCGTCGCCGGGTTGGATTTGGGTCTTTGAAAAATCAATGCTTCGCCGCAGAAGCCGGGGAGGGGTTCCGGTCTTGAGCCGGCCCAATTCAATTCCAATCTCTTTCAGGGAACCGGACAGTCCCATCGCGGCGGCTTCCCCTGCCCGCCCGCCGGCTTGCTGGTTGGTTCCAATGTGCATCAGACCCCGTAAGAATGTTCCGGTGGTCACGACAATTGTGGCGCCGAGGTACTGGACCTCCAAGGTCGTTTCCACTCCATAGGCTGTGCCGTCCTTGTATAGCAGTTTGAAAACCTGTCCCTGCTTGACATCCAATTGCGGCTCTCGTTCGCAAATCCATTTCAAGCGAAATTGATACGCCTTCTTGTCGCACTGGGCGCGAGGCGCCCAAACGGATGGACCTTTCTTGGTGTTGAGCATCCGAAATTGCAGCCCGGTCATGTCGGTCGTCTTGCCCATCTCCCCGCCCAGCGCGTCGATCTCGCGGGCGAGATGGCCTTTGGCTAATCCGCCGATGGCAGGATTGCACGACATCTGGCCAATCGTGTCGGCATTGATGGTCAGCAGGAGGGTTTCGCATCCCATCCTGGCCGCCGCCAAAGCAGCCTCGACCCCGGCGTGTCCCGCGCCGATGACGATGACATCATATTGTTTTGGATAGACGAACATGCTTGGATTTCATTCAACTAGAGCATTTTAAATAAAGACATAGCCGTAGAATGTCTCGTCGGCGAGACGCCGACGAGTGCGACCGAGACGGTCGCGCTCCCCGAAACCGAACAGCATACGGCTACATTCAAATTTAAAATGCTCTAATTGCATACCTATCTTAAATGCGGTTTCAATTTCCGCAACATAAAACCGACGAAGCACTCAAAAAACAAGTCAAAAATCAAGTTTTACTCGAAATTAGATACGTTAACGTTATCGTAACAGATTTGTGACATATTCTCGTGTAAATCATGCCATTTCATGGCCAAAAAGGCTGTTTTTTAAGTGGCCCGCCCAATGGTCACAGCCGATTGTCAGCCGTGGATTCCCGCGCAGCGCAGAGTGACGTGGACGATTTCCGCCGGCGCGTTGATCCGGATCGGAAACCAGTTGCCAATTCCATTGGACACGATCATTTGACCGCGTCCCCGCGTGTAAAGCCCCGACCAGTAACGAAAGAAAGCGGGACCGGCGCCGTGTTGACTGTCAAACATCAATTGCCCGCCGTGCGTGTGGCCGGACAGCGTCAACGGCAGGTCCGCCTCAACGGCCGCGTCGAAGGCGTGCGGATGATGCGCCAGCAAAATGGGGAAGGCATCCGGCTGGCGTTGCTTCATGAGTTCGCGCAGCCAGCCGGCGGTCACCAACTCGCATTGCCGGGGGGCGAAGCCGCTCACCCAGCGCAATCCGAACAATTGAACCGGATGGCCGCGGACATTGGCCACGGCCGACTCATTCAACAGAAAGGGCACGCCCGCGGCTTTGACGCGCCGCTCGAATTCCGCGCCATTCTCCAGCAAATCATGGTTGCCTTCGATCATCCACAGGCCGTAACGCCCCTCCATCGCTTTAACCAGGGCAATTCCCTCGGAGAGGTCGGCCAGTTCGTAGTTAGTGTCTGAGAGAAAACTGTTCGCGCGAGCGTGGCGCAAGGCGTTTCTCGCGCCGGCTCGATTCGAATCTTTGGCGGTATTGGGATGCCGTTTGGAAAAAACCCAAGGAATCGTGGTCTGAGCCTCAAAAGATTCGCTGGTCAAAGTAGGCAGCGGGAACTATCCTGCGGTTCATGCGCAAGCGATTCGAGGTTCAATTGGCTTTGGGTAAAACACCGATCGAAAGAGTCGTGCTGCCGTCGCGGAGCCGCGACGAACTGCCCCCGGTTCTGGCGGGTCTGCAATGGATTTTCCAGACCCCTGAGATCAACGGCCAAGTGTTTGACCTGTTGGAAAAGAAGGTCGTGGCGGGCAGGAAGGCCACCGGGCGGCCGGGTTTGGACCTGTGGCACATTTTGGTTTTGGGTGTGGTGCGCCTGGCGCTGGACTGTGATTACGACCGGCTGGAATATCTGGCCAATTACGATGGTTTGTTGCGGCAGATCCTGGGCCTCCACCCCATGCTTTCAGAGCAGGAGAGGCCTTTTCACTACAAGACGCTTTCGGAAAACGTTTGTCAGGTGGATGAGGAGTTGCTGCGCCAGATCAACGTCCTGGTGGTTCAGGCCGGGCGGATCGCTTTCAAAAAAAAAGAAAACGGTCCCGCTGAACCGATCCGGGCCAAGGCCGACAGCTATGTGCTGGAGACCAACGTGCATTTTCCGACCGACCTGAACCTGTTGTGGGACGCCCAGCGCAAGTGTGCGGACCTGCTGCTGCCGCTGGTCGTGGCGGCCCGGCTGGGGGGCTGGCGCAAGTGTCAGGAATGGCGGCGCAAACTCAAAGGTCAGATGATTGCCTTGACGCGGCTGGCCAGTGGCGGCGGCCCCAAGAAGGAGCAGCGCCAGCAGGCGGCTGCTGCGGCCTATGTGCGGGACAGTTACCGTTTCGAGGAAAAAGTGTTCACGACGATCCAGGCCTTGCCGGTGCCGCAGGACGTGGTGGAGTGGGCGCGGCGCGAGCAATTGGACTATTTCCACACCATGATGATCAAGCAACTGGACCTGGTGGAACGCCGCTTGCTCCAGGGCCAAACGATTCCCCATGAGGAGAAGATTTTCTCATTGTTCGAGCCGCACACCGAGTGGATCAACAAGGGCAAGCTCTTTCCGTCGGTGGAACTGGGGCATAAAGTATTATTGACAACAGATCAGCACGAATTGATTCTGGACTACAAAGTCATGGAGCAGTTGAACGATGTCGACGAAGTTATTGCCCTGGCCGATCGATTGCTGGGCGGCTACGGTGCCGGGGCTGTGGCCAGCCTGAGTGTTGACAAGGGCTTTAGCCGGGCAGAAGACCGTCAACTGCTGGAGCTCTACATTCCAGAAGTCATCATGCCCAAACGCGGCAAGCGCAACAGTCAAGAACAGGCGCGAGAGGGGCAGCGCCGTTTTGTGGCGCTACGCCGCCAGCACAACGCCATTGAATCGGACATTAACGCGCTGGAACATCACGGTTTGAATTATTGTCCCGACAAAGGCTGGCACGGGTTCAAGCGCTACGTGGGCTTTGGCGTGCTGGCTTACAACCTGCACAAGATCGGTCGGCGCCTGCTGGAGCGCCTGCCGGAGGCCGAACCGCCGAGAGTATTGTGCGCCTAAAAAAGCGGGTTTCGTAACAAAAGCGTGATTAAACCAGGTGAAATGTCGCCGCAAACCGCCTCTGCAATGGCTGGCCGGGTCAACAGCAAAAAACCGGCCAGAAAAACACCCCGCAAAACCGAGAGTCCCGGCTTCAGAAGGGTGCCGATTTGAAAAACACGAGTTTTCTCCCAATCACTAGTTAATCAAGTCGCCTGTCAATAGAACCAGATCGGCCCGGAGCGCGTTGGTCGTGTTGACCATATCCCGCAAGATCCGGCCGCACGTCATCCTGCCCACATGGATATCGCTCACGTGCGCGATGGTGATTCCGTCCAGGGCCCGGGGCAGCGCCGGAATCGAAAGCGTAAAGCGCCGCACGCGGAAATGGTTGAGTTGCGCCAGGGCCGCGCCTGTCAAACCAACGGTGAACAAGGGCGGCGCCAGCGCGGCGGCGGCGCCCATGAATTCCCGGCGCGTCAGCGAATGCCCGCTTGCGGGAGCGGCCACGGGACGATCGCGCCGAACTCCCGTCAATCGGGCCATGCCCCGAACCACCCACGCGCAACCACACACGATTCCGAGCGGCAAAAGAACGGCTATCCCGAAAAAGTGCCAAATAATGACCGCAACGAGGACGGCCTTCGGGGCTTGGCCGAGCAAGTCAACATGCCGCCAAGTTCCGACAATGATCGAAAGAAGGGCAGCCGTCTGCCCCGCCATAAAGACGCTGACCAGGACCCGCCACAGCCTCCTTTTCGTCAGGCGCATGGCCGCCATCCACCAAACGGCATCCAACACAATCATCAGTGGGACGATCAACACACTGAACCAGAACCAAAACATGGTTCCAGCATAATTCGGCGCTCCAGTGCCCGCAATGTGAATACTACCAGTTCTCACAGATAACCGGTACTTTCGCCTCTCCGGTAGGGCTGCGCTGCCGCGCAGCCTCCAAGCCCGGCGGCGCAGCAGCGCCGCCCTACCATTGCACCGATTGTCATTGAGAAATGGTATATGGCCCGGCGAATTGGAATGGACTCCAAAACACGCGGAGTTCAGCAGCTTGGGTTGTAAGAACCACCGTAGCCGGGTTTGTAGAGGCGGACGCCCAGGACGTCACGCATGGTTTCAAAATGCTGGTCCCTGGCATAGACGCGGCAGTCCCAGCGCAGGGAAAGGCTGCCGATGAGGATGTCGTTCCAGGGAATGGTTTGTTTTTCGTTGTAATCGCGCATCTGATGGGCCATCTTACGATTTATTCTTCTCCAATAGACGAATGCGCGAGTCTCTCCACTTTTCCGCCTCTTCGGCCGGGAGTTCAAGCCAGATGCATCGCTTGTTCTGAATCTGAGGATCCGGACTGGTGTCGATAATGACTTCCTGCCACACATCCACGCTTCTGCCAAATTGCGCCCGCCCCTCCTCATTGTATTCGAACATGCAAAAGGAATTCCACGGATCAACGAGTCCCAATTTATTGGCCTCATTCTCCCCGGCAATCGGCACTTTGTGAATTCGCTTTAGAATCGAGAGGGGAACCGTGCGCGCTGAGATTCTCTTCCACAATGCCTCAAATGAGATTTTGGCCTGGGAAAACCGATTCTCCAAATCTTCGCCTTTTCTTGGCGCCCGATAAACAAAATGAGCGTGCGTCTTTCCTTCGCGCAGGGACTCCAGCATGGTTTCCAACATCTTCGCATCATGCAAGACAACAAAGGGCCGTCCCGATCTCATTGTCCAGGTTCTATCGCAGTATCCTGCCCGTTCAAGCACTTCGTTGATGGTTCGGGCTTTTAATATAACGGCGGGCATTTTCGGCTCTGTTTCAATGGCCGCCAGGCCCGACTCAGGAGGTGCAACGCCCAGCGGGAGCACCCGGTATAACTTCATCAATTGCAGTTCCGGCGGCGGCGGTTGCAGTTCGTCCGCCCTGGCCGCATCCACCTGCCGCTCCCACCAATGAAGGGTGGGCACCGACACACCCAAAGCGACGGCCACTTTGGTCGGGGCGCCAAGGGCCTTGCGAACATCATGCAAGGCCTTGCGGTCGGCGTTGTTCCATTTTTCCCTGGTCCGGCATGATTTGACAACCCTGTCCAAGTCTTCCCGGATTTTCTCCGCGTTCATTTTCGTTTCAGATGATATTGCGCTAAATTCACACTAAACAGTATAATTTGTTCGAGCGATTGCAAGCCAAATCGAAGCGGCGGAACGCGCAACAAAAATCACGGCATTCATAAGATGTTGATACACAACATAATAGGACATAACAAATCTTCTTGCATTTAGAGTAAATTACTCTAAATTAGATGCAGTTTAGAGTGCGTGGTTCAAAAGCAACCCCGACAATCCAAAGCTGAAAGGCGTTATGAATAAATGTGAAATCGCCGCCGGCGACAAAAGGCCGGCAACGCCTGTCGTATTATTGGCGGCGGCGATGGGGTTGCTGTTTTCCGGTTGCAAAGAGAAGCCGCCGCCAAAGCCGCTTCTCCAGGTGCAGGTGGTGACCGTCACTCCGCGGGATGTGCCCATTTACCAGCAATGGATCGGCACGCTCGACGGCTATCCCAATGCGCAAATTCGGGCGCAAGTCAGCGGTTACCTGATCCGGCAGGATTACGCGGAGGGCGGCGCGGTGAAGAAAGGGGACCTGCTTTTTGAGATCGATCCCCGCCCGTTTCAAGCGGCGCTGGATCAGGCGCTGGGCAAACTGGCCCAGGACGAGGCGCAGTGCGGCAGGACGCAGTTGGACGTCAAACGCTACACGCCGCTGGCCCGCGATCAGGCCATAAGCCAGGAAGAGTTGGACGACGCGGTCCAGGCCAACCTCGCGGCCAAGGCGGCCCTCCAGTCCGACAAGGCCGCCGTGGAAAGCGCCACGTTGAACCTCGAGTTCTGCAAAATCACCTCGCCCATTGACGGCATCGCCGGAACCGCCCAGGCGCAAATCGGAGACCTGGTCGGTCCGGGCAGCGCGGTGCTGACGACGGTGTCAACCATTGATCCAATGCGGGTTTATTTCAGCATCAGCGAGCAATCGTATCTGGCCTTCTGCCACCAATTCACCAATGCGGCGGAAAGGGCCGCGTATCGGGTGGAGATGGAATTGCAACTGATTCTTTCTGACGGTTCGACTTATCCTTTGCCGGGCAAATGGTTCTTCACCAGCCGGCAGGTTGATGTCAATACCGGCACGCTCCAGGTGGCGGGCCTGTTCCCGAACCCCGATTACATCCTGCGCCCCGGCCAATACGCGCTGGTGCGGGCGAAGATCGAAACGCGCCACGGAGCAATACTTCTGCCGCAACGCGCGGTGATGGAATTGCAGGGTTCCTACCAGGTGGCCACTGTTGACGCGCAGAACAAGGCCCATCTTAAATCGGTCCGGGTGGGGGAACAGATCGGCAATGATTGGCTGATCGAAAAAGGCCTTGAGCCGGATGAACGGGTCGTCGCCGAGGGCACGCAGAGGGTCAAGGAGGGAACAGAGGTGGATCCTGAGCCGTATCAAGCAGCAATGACGAATGCCGCGGCGCGCATGACCAAGGAATGACGCAGTCCCCATTGTAATGTACCGCTTCTTCATCAACCGCCCCATCGTGGCCATGGTCATCGCCATTCTCATGGTTTTGGTCGGCCTGGTTTCGATGACGACCCTGCCCATCTCCCGGTTTCCCAGCGTCGTTCCGCCTGAAATCCGCATCCAAACCACCTTCGTCGGCGCGGACGCCGAAACCGTGCAGCAATCCGTCGCCACCCCCATCGAGGAGCAGATGAGCGGGGTGGATAATATGAACTACATGTGGTCGATCAACGCCAACAACGGCGTGATGCGGATGGTGGTCAATTTCGATGTCAAGACCGACCCGAACGTTGACCAAATGCTGGCCCAGTTGCGCGAACAGCAGGCCTCGCCGCAATTGCCCGCCCAGGTGCAGAATTACGGCGTCACCATCCTGAAGTCCCCGACGACGCCGATGCTGCTGGTGGCGCTCTATTCGCCGCAGCGGGACGTACGACGCGACGTTTCTGGCCAATTACGCCTACATAAATCTTGTTGACCAGATCACGCGGGTCAAGGGCATCTCCAACATCAACGTTTTCGGGGCGGGGCAGTATGCCATGCGCTTTTGGCTCAACCCGGATCAACTGGCCAAACTGAACATCACCGCCAGCGATGTGATCAACGCGGTCAACAGCCAGAACACGGTCAATCCCGCCGGACAAATTGGCGGGCCGCCCTCCTTGCCGCAGCAGGAATACACCTACACCGCCATCGTCCAGGGCCGGCTGATCACGGAGAAGCAATTTGGGGAAATCGTCGTGCGCGAGAACGCGGATGGCTCGGTGGTGCGGCTCAAGGACGTGGCGCGCATCGAACTGGGCGCCCAGCTTTACAGCCTGGCCGGCCGCCTCAACGGCGAACCCTCCGCCGTGATGGCGATTTATCAACTGCCCGGCTCCAATGCCCTCGACGCCGCCAGGGATGTCAAGGCGCTGATGAAAGAACTGAAGAACAGGTTTCCGCAGGACCTGGACTACGCGGTTTCGCTGGACACCACGCTGGCAGTGAGCCGGGGGCTGGAGGAAACTCTGACGACCCTGTGGGAAGCGCTCCTGCTGGTCACGCTCGTCGTATATATTTTTCTGCAAGGCTGGCGCGCCTCGCTTATTCCCCTGCTGGCCGTGCCGGTCTCGCTCATCGGAACTTTCATCCTCTTTCCGATGTTTGGTTTTTCGATCAACACCTTGTCCCTCTTCGGCCTGGTCCTGGCCATCGGGTTGGTGGTGGATGACGCCATCGTGGTGGTGGAAGCGGTCGAACGGCATATCGGGGAGGGAATGGCGCCCAAGGACGCCGCCCTGCAGGCCATGCAGGAGGTGTCCGGGCCGGTGGTGGCCATCGCTTTGATTCTGGCGGCGGTCTTCGTGCCGACGATTTTCATCGCCGGCATCACGGGGCGGCTTTACCAGCAATTCGCGCTGACCATTGCCATTTCGGTCATTTTTTCCGCGTTCAACGCGCTCTCGCTCAGCCCGGCGCTGTCCGCGCTGCTTTTGAAACACAAGGCGCCGACGCATGGCCCGCTGTCCTGGTTTTTTGGCCGGTTCAATCGCGTGTTCGGCAAGGCAACCAACAAATACGTGCGTTGGAGCGAGGGGTTGATCCACAGGAGCGGGTTAAGCCTGGTGTTGCTGGCCGCCGTGGCGGCGCTGGCCTTGCTCATCGCGAGCAGACTGCCCTCGTCGTTTTTGCCGGAGGAAGACCAGGGATATGTCTATATCAACGTGCAACTGCCCAATGCCGCCTCGCTGCCGCGCACCTCTGATTATTGCAAGCGGGTGGAAAAAGTTCTGGCGAAGACGCCGGGTGTCAAGTATTATACGACCGTGCTGGGCTTCAGTTTGTTGAGCCAGGCGCAAACCACTTACAACGCCCTGTTTTTTGTCACCCTGCAACCGTGGAACGAGCGCCATAAAGCCTCCGAACAACTGGCCGCCATCCGGGCGCACATTAACAAGGAACTCGCAGCCATGCCGGAAGCCAATGCCTTTTCTTTTCCGCCCCCGTCCATTCCGGGCGTGGGCACGGCAGGCGGCTTTACCTTCATTCTGGAGGACCGGGCGGGGCTGGACCCGTCGTTCCTGACGACCAACCTGGATGCCTATCATGGCCGCGGCCGCCAAACGGCCGGAGATTTCCGGGTTGAGCACCAGCTACCTGCCCAACGCGCCGCAGGTTTTCGTCAATGTGGACCGCGACAAGGTGCTCAAGCAGGGATTGGACCTGGGCGAAGTTTATAAAACGCTGCAGACCTTCATGGGCGGTTACTTTGTCAATTATTTTAATCGTTTTGGCCGGCAATGGCAGGTCTATGTGGAAGCGGACGACAAATATCGCGCGAGCCTGGACAACATCGGCTTGTTTTACGTGCGCAACCGCCTGGGCCAGAATGTCCCGCTCTCGGCGGTGACGAAGGTGGAACGCCGCACCGGGCCGGAATTCGTGATGCATTACAACGAATACCGTTGCGCGCAAATCAACGGCAGCGCCGCCCCCGGCTACAGCTCAGACCAGGCGACCAAGGCGCTGGAGGAGGTGTTCGCCAAAACGATGCCGGCGGGCATGGGTTTCGATTATTTCGGCATGTCCTTCCAGGAACAGCAGGCGGCAAAAGGCGTGCCGCGCATCGCCATCTTCGGGCTGTCGCTGGTTTTTGTGTTTCTGATCCTGGCCGCGCTTTACGAAAGCTGGTCGCTGCCTTTCAGCGTTTTGATCAGCACGCCGGTGGCCGTGCTGGGCGCTTTTCTGGCCTTGTGGTCGCGCCATTTCGAGAACAATGTCTATGTGCAAATCGGACTCATCATGTTGATCGGGTTGTCCGCCAAAAACGCCATCCTCATTGTCGAATACGCCAAAACCGAAGTCGAAAAAGGCAAGTCCCTGACCGAGGCCGCGCTGATCGGCGCGCGCATCCGGTTGCGTCCGATCTTGATGACGTCCTTTGCCTTCGTGTTCGGGTGTCTGCCGCTGTGGTTCGCCACCGGTTCGGGCGGGATGTCGCGCCAGACGCTGGGCACGGTGGTCATTGGCGGAATGCTTGGCTCGACCTTGCTGGGCATATTCATCATCCCGGTCAATTTCTACGTGGTGGAGAAACTGGGGATTCGATACAAGAAGAAAAGTTAGAATTAAGAAGTAAGAATCAAGAAACATGAAGAACAGCAGCCAGTCGAACCGAAATGCTTTTCTTAACTTCTTAATTCTTAATTCTTCCTTCTTCCTTCTCTTCGCCGGCTGCGCCGTCGGCCCGGAATACAAACGTCCGGCGGTCAACGCGCCGCAAAGTTTCCGGGGCGACGCCACGGGCCTGACCAATTCCCTGGGCGACATGCCGTGGTGGGAACTGTTCCGGGACGAGGCATTGCAGGCGCTTGTTCGCAGCGCGCTGACCAATAACTACGATGTCCGAATCGCGGCGGCCCGGGTGGAACAGGCGCGCGCCATTCTGGCGGAGAATCGCTCGGGGTATTATCCGCAGATCACCTACCAGGGGTCAGTTGGGGACGGCAGGAACGTTGTGGCGGGAATTCCCTACCGTGTCGGCGGGCCGGCTGGAAAGGGGTATGAAGCGACCGGGAATGTTTCGTGGGAAATTGACTTGTGGGGCCGGATCCGCCGGCTGAACGAATCGGCCCGCGCCCAATTTCTGGCCACGGCGGAAGCGCGCACCAATGTCATGCTCACATTGATTACAACCGTGGCGGCGGATTATTTTCAACTGCTGGCGCTCGATCAGGAGTTGCAAATTGCGCGGGACACCACCAACTCATTCGGGCAGAGCTTGAAGCTCTTTTCCGAGCGGCTGCGCGGCGGCGTCTCCTCGAAACTGGAAACGGCGGCGGCCGAGGCGGCGCAGGCCTCCGCGGCGGCGAGTGTCCCTGAACTGGAGCGGCAAATTGCGGTGGAGGAAAACCAGATCAGGATATTGCTCGGGATGAATCCCGGCCCGATCATGCGCCGCAAGAAATTGCTCGAACAACTGCTGCCGCCGGATGTGCCGCCCGGATTGCCTTCCGCGCTGCTGGAAAGGCGCCCGGATATTCGGCAGGCGGAGCAACTGGTCCGTTCCGCCAACGCGCAAATCGGCGTGGCCAGGGCCGATTTTTATCCGCGCTTCAGTCTGACGGCGTTGTTTGGGCAGACCAGTCCGGAACTGTCCACCTTCACCTCGGGCGCGGCCAACGCGTGGAGCGTGGCGGCGAATCTGGCCGGGCCGATTTTCCAAGGCGGTCTTTTGACGGGGCAATATCGCCAGGCCCGCGCGGCCTGGGAGGAAGCGGCGCTGCAATATCAATCCGTCATGCTCAACGCCCTCCAGGAAGTGAGCGATGCGCTGGCGGCGCGCGGGCAATTGGCGCGGGAACGCATCGAACAGGCGCGCGCCGTCACGGCCTACGAGGAAGCGGTGCAAGTGGCCAACGAGCGTTACGCCGCCGGGCACGCCAATTATTATGAACTGCTGCAGGAGCAGCAATTGCTTTTCCCCGCCGAAAACGCGCTCACCCAAACGGAACTGAACCAACTGCTGGCTGTTGTGCAATTGTACCGCGCCCTGGGAGGAGGCTGGAGGTAAATTATGAAGGATGAAGGAAGAAATCGGAAGAAGTCGGACTTCTTAATTCTTCCTTCTTACTTCTGCCTTTCTTCCAGCGTCACCACGGGCCTCCGCAACAGTTGCCCTTGATACGTGTAGCCGGCGGCGAGGGTTTCGGCCACCAGGGCATTTTCCACGGGGGAAGTGTCTTCCGGCAGTTGATGCAACGCGGGGTCGTAAGCTTCCCCCGCCTGGCCGGCTGTCTGCACCAGCCCAATCCGCCGGGTCGCTTCGCGGCAGGCATTTTGGAATTGGCTGATTTGTTCCACCAGGGCCGGCTGCCCGGAATGCCGGGCCGCCTGGAACAACGCAAAAACATGGTCCAAAACATGAATGATGATTTGCAGCCGCTCCCCTTCGGCCCGGCGCAACTTTTCCACTTCGACGCGCAAATGGGCTTTTTCCGTCTCGCCGGCTCTTTGCATGAATTCGGTGAAGGCCTTGGCCTCGGCCGCCATTCGTTCGGCGACTTGTTTGGCGCTTTCGGCGGCTTGGGCGGTGTGGCCTTGCAATTCCAGCCATTGATTGGTCGCGCCGCTGATCTGGCCGGCCAGTTGGTCCAATTTTTGTATTTGACCGGTCGCTTCCGCCAGCAGTTTGGCCTGGGAGAGGGCCTGTTCATTGGCGTTGCGCCGCAGGAATGGAGTCACAAAACTCCACGAGCCCAACGCCCCGCAAAGGACCAACAAACCCGCCTCCTGCCACGAGAGCGGATGATGGCCGAATTTCAGCAGAAGGGCGGCCAGCCCCAGGAAAAGGGCATCGACCACGACAAAGGGCCACAAGGGCAGGGGCGCTTTCGCATCGCTCATCTTCCCGCCAGGGTAGTTTCAAAATGGATTCTGCAAAGCGCAAATTCAAAAAAAACTTCATCGCTGGCTTGCAAAAACCCGGAATTAGCCCAACATCACCCACCAATATTGCTATGAACCCGTTATTTTCAATGCTGCCTGTCTTTCTGGCTCTCTCTGTCGCTTCCGCCGTTGCGGAAGACACCGCCCTTGTTGTGGACGTTGACCAACCCATCGGCAAGGTCAGCCCGCTTCACTACGGGTTGATGACCGAGGAAATCAATCATTCCTACGATGGCGGCCTTTACGCCGAACTGGTCCAGAACCGCGCCTTCCTGGACAACGCCGAAACGCCTGTCCATTGGTCAGTGGTGCAGGGACCGGGCGCGGCGGCAACCATCGCTCTCGATCGCGCCGCGCCGCTCAATGACATCCTCACCAACAGCTTGCGCCTCGACGCGTCCGCCGCTTCGGAGTCGGCTCGGGCCGGCATTGCCAACGACGGCTATTGGGGCATCCCGGTCAAGCCGCATACGAAATATCGCGCCTCTTTTTACGCGCGCGCTGCCGCGGATTTCAAAGGCCCAATCAGGGTTGCCATCGAAAGCGACGATGGCGCGACCACGTTCGCCGAAGCCAAAGTTTCGGGCCTCGGCCCCGGGTGGCAGTTGCACACCGTCACATTGAAAACGGGCGGCGTCACGCCCACCGCCAAAGCCAGGCTCGTCCTTTCCATCAACCAGCCCGGCACGGTGTGGTTCAATTTGGTCTCCCTCTTCCCGCCGACCTTTCACAACCGGCCCAACGGCAATCGTATTGACATCATGCAAATACTGGCCGGCATGGAGCCATCCTTCCTCCGTTTTCCCGGCGGCAATTACGTCGAGGGCAACACCCTCGAATCCCGCTTTGATTGGAAGAAGACCATCGGCCCGCTCACCCGGCGTCCCGGCCACGCCTGTTGCTGGGGCTACCGCTCCAGCGATGGCCTCGGCCTGCTCGAATTCCTCGACTGGTGCGAAGACCTCAAGATGGAGCCGGTCCTCGCCGTCTATGCCGGTTACAACCTGAACCACACCCACATCAACCCCGGCCCCGCTCTCCAACCTTACGTGCAGGATGCGCTCGACGAAATCGAATACGTCACCGGCGACACCTCGACCAAGTGGGGCGCTGAGCGCGCCAAAGACGGCCATCCCGCCCCGTTCAAACTCACCCATGTCGAGATTGGCAACGAAGATTGGTTTGACAGTTCGGGAAGCTACGACGCCCGCTTCGCCCAGTTTTACGACGCCATCAAAGCGAAATACCCGAACCTCAAATGCATCTCCACCGTCGGCACCGAGCACCCGGCCAGCCAAATGGTCCACAGCCGCAAGCCGGACGTCATCGACGAACATTACTATTCCGCCGCCGCGAACTTCGACCAGGATTCCCCGACGCATTGGGACAAATACGACCGCACCGGCCCTGAAATCTTCGTTGGAGAATGGGCCGCCTACGAAGACACCAAGCCATGGCAACCGCCTTCGCGCAAATTGCCGCCCACGCCAAGCCTGAAAGCCGCCCTCGCCGACGCCGCCTGGATGGCCGCCATGGAACGCCATTCCGATCTCATCGTCATGCAGTGTTACGCCCCCCTTCTCGTCAACGTCAACCCCGGCGCGCGCCAATGGCGTCCGGACCTGATCGGCTACGACGCCCTCAGCGTCTTCGGCTCGCCCAGCTACTATGCCATCCGCATGTTCAGCCGGAATCACGGCGACTCCATTCTCAAGACCTCCCTCGCCAACCCTCCCCTCCACTACAGCGCCACTAAAGACACCAAAACCGGCGACATCTGCCTGAAAATCGTCAACACCCAATCCACGCCAAAACCCGTCCGCATCACGCTGCGCGGCGTCGCCTCCCTCGCGTCCGACGCCACCGCCATCACCCTCTCCGCGCCCGGCCCCGGCGACTCCAATTCAATTGACAACCCCGTCCGCGTCGTTCCCGTCACCACGACCGTGCCGGACATCAAGCCCGCATTCACCTGCACGTTTGCCCCATATTCCATCACCGTTTTGCGGCTGAAAGGTGATTCTTCCCCTTGATGTGCATTCTTAATCCTGATCTTAATCTTAATCCTAATCCGCGTTCGGTATTCGTGCGGGCAGCGCCGCGTCTTTGACGAGTCATTTTTTAAAATTGGTGTGCGAGTCAAAACAGGGCTAAAATGCTGCTGTAGATGACCGGCAGCGCAACAATCGAACCAGGAGAGAAAGCCGCGGACGAACTTCGCGCCCCGCTGCCGCTCCCTGAATTGCTGGCCCCGGCGGGCGATTGGGAGTGCGCCAAAGCGGCGGTCGAAAACGGCGCCGATGCCATCTACTTCGGCCTGGAGCGTTTCAACGCCCGCATGCGGGCCAATAATTTTACCGAAGGGGAGTTGCCAAAATTGATGGATTTTCTCCATCGGCGCGGCGTCAAGGGTTATATCACCTTCAATACGCTGGTTTTCGCCGACGAGATGCCCGCGGCGGAGGTGTGGTTGCGGACGCTGATTGCCGCGGGCGCAGACGCCGCCATTGTTCAGGACGTCGGCGTTTGCCGGCTGATTCGAAGGCTTTCGCCGGATTTCCCGATACACGCTTCGACGCAAATGACCATCACGAGCGCGGCCGGGATGGCCTTTGCCAGAGAGCTGGGCTGCAACCTGGTGGTGCTGGCGCGCGAATGTTCGCTCAAGGAAATCGCCAAAATCACCGCGGCGGCTTCAACCCGCCGGCCCCGCCGCCCTGCCCGTGGAAGTTTTTGTGCATGGGGCCTTGTGCGTGGCCTATTCGGGCCAATGCTTGACAAGCGAGGCGCTGGGCGGCCGCTCGGCCAACCGCGGCGAGTGCGCCCAGGCCTGCCGCATGCCCTACGATTTGATTTGCGACGGCCGGCAGATTGCGCTGGGCGACCGCCGCTATCTTCTAAGCCCGCGCGATTTGGCCGGTTTGGAAGTTTTGCCGGAATTGATTCGCGCCGGCGTTGCTTCCTTGAAAATTGAAGGGCGGCTCAAATCGCCCGAATACGTGGCCAACATCACGCAGGTCTATCGGCGCGCCCTGGACAAGCTCATGGCCGCACCCAACGCGCCGTCGGGCGCGGACGGCGACACTCGTTACAACCTGGAAATGGCCTTTTCCCGGGGGCTGCACACCGGATGGTTCGGCGGCACGAACAATCAGGCCCTGGTCCACGCCCGCTTCGGCAAAAAACGCGGCGTCTATCTGGGCGCGGTGCAGCGCGTCGAAGCCCGGCGCGTTCGTCTGCGCCTGGAAGCGCCCTTGAAGCCGGGCGATGGAATTGTATTTGACTCCGGCCATCCCGACGAGGAAGAACAGGGCGGACGGGTCTATGAGGTGGAACACACCGCCACGCCCGACGCCACCGCCATCTCCTTCGGGCGCGGCGACGTGGATTTGAACCGCGTTCATCCGGGCGACAGGGTTTGGAAAACGAGCGACCCGGAGTTGGACCGCAGGCTGCGCCAGAGTTTCGCGGGCGCGACGCCGCATTTTCGGCGGCGGCTGGATGTGGAGGCGCATGGCGCGGCCGGGCAGGCGCTGACTTTGATCGGGCGCGACGAATTCGGGCATGTCGTGCAACTGGATTCGGCCATGCCGCTGGCCCCGGCGCAAAAGCAACCGCTGACCACGGAACGGTTGCGCGGGCAATTGGGCCGGCTGGGCGGAACTCCCTTTGCCTTGGGCAGCCTGAAAAACGCCCTGCAAGGCGAACTCATCCTGCCCATGAGCGAGTTGAACCGCTTGCGGCGTCAATTGGCCGTCGGGATGGAGCGTCTGCGCGCGCAGCCGAAACAATGGATTTTGAACCAGACCGGGCCGGAAGCGCCGGCCGCGAAACTGGCCGCGCCGCCGCGCCGCGCCGCGACGGAAGCGCATCTGATCGTACTGGTGCGGGACATGGCCCAGCTCGAGGCGGCCATGGCCGCGGATCACCCGCCATTTACTGCGAATTCGAGGACCCAAAAAATATCGCGAGGCCGTGGCCTCTTTTCGCGCGCGCCAATCAGCGGGGGGGCCGAAGTCCGAAATTTTTGTCGCGCCCCCGCGCATTTTCAAAGCGGGCGAGGAGTGGATTCTCAAACAAGTGCGTTCTTGCGAAGCGGACGGTTATCTGCTGCGCAATTATGATCATCTGCAATTCTTCGCCGACAGCCGGCGGGTGGGGGATTTCTCCTTCAATGTCGCCAACGGGTTGTCCGCCGAATACTTCAAGAATCATTTTGGCCTGGAACGCTTGACCGCCTCCTATGATTTAAACATTACCCAGCTTGAGGCGCTGCTGCTCTCCGCCCCGCCGGAATGGTTTGAGATCACCCTGCACCAGCATATGCCCATGTTTCACATGGAGCACTGCGTCTTCTGCGCTTTCTTGACCAACGGAACGGATTACACCAATTGCGGCCGCCCTTGTGACAAGCATAAAGTCGAAATGCGCGACCGCGTCGGGCTGGCCCATCCGCTCAAGGCGGACGCCGGCTGCCGCAACACCTTGTTCAACGGCCGGGCGCAGACCGGCGCGGAATACGCCGGGCGCTTGCTGGATTTGGGCGCGCGCCATTTTCGCATCGAGTTTGTCAACGAGACCGCGGACGAGGTGGCGGCAACGATCGGGAAATACCGGGCCTTGCTCGATGGCAAGCTGGGCGGGGCGGAATTGTGGCGGGAATTGAAACTGCACAATCAACTCGGTGTCACGCGCGGACCGATGTCTTCCGGCTCCTAATCCTAATCTTAATCCTAAGATTAGGAGTGGACGCCGCAAAAAATCTTTTTTAAGAAATCTCTTGCGTGCTCCGCGCCCCGGCCCTATATTGGCCCTCCTTAAAAAAGGAAACGCGCGTATGCGACGGCCCAAAGGCATTAAAACAAAAAAATCAGTGGCGAAGCGGTTCAAGATAACCGCCCGGGGAAAAGTCATGCGCATGCGCGCGGGCAAACGCCATTTGCTCCAAACCAAAAGTCCCAAACGCCGGCGCAACTTGGGCACGTCCAAACAGGTCGATGCAACGGACGCCTATCGTATTTTGCAGAATTTACCCTTCAGCCACTAACCAACCCGCTATTCCGACTAACCAGCCCGCTATTTTATGCGTGTCACCAACTCACCCGCCTCGCGCAAGCGCCGCATGCGCACGATCAAAGCCGCCAAAGGCTTTCGCTTAAAGCGGTCCAAACTCTATCGCTATGCCTCCGATGCGCTCGATCACGGCATGCAATACGCCTATCGCGATCGCAAAACCAAAAAGCGAAACTTCCGCGGCCTCTGGCAGGTGCGCATCAATGCCGCCGCCCGCGCCGCCGGCACCACTTACAGCCGGTTCATGGAGGGCCTCAAGGCCGCCCAATGTCCCCTCAACCGCAAAATGCTGGCCGACCTCGCCGCGCAGGACGCCGCCGCCTTTGCCGAATTGGTCCAGACGGCCAAAAATGCGTTGCAGGCCAAAGCTTCCAAAGCGTAAGTTTGCTTGCGCAAACTTATGGACATTGAACCGCTCAAACAGGCGGCCCTGGCTGATTTGAAGGGCGCGGCCGATTTGGCGGCGCTCGAACAGGCCAAGGGAACATGGCTCGGCCCGCAGGGAAAATTCACCGCCGCGATGAAGCAGCTCGGCGCTTTGCCCAGGGAAGAGCGCCCCGCCGCCGGCAAACAGATCAACCAAGCCAAGGCCGAATTGGAAGCCGCCCTCTCCGAACGCCGCGGCCAACTGGAACTCAAATCCGCCATGCCCAAGGAGGCCGCCGATTTCACCCTGCCCGGACGGCGTCGTTCGCTGGGGAAATTGCATCCCCTGACGCAGGTGACGGAGGACATCGTGCGGAGTTTTCGCAAGCTCGGTTTCGCCGTGGCCGACGGGCCGGAGGTCGAGGATGAATACCACTGCTTCGACGCCCTGAACACCCCCGCCGATCACCCCGCGCGCGACACGCAGGACACGTTTTATCTGAACCTGGCTGGCGCGGATGAGGCGGATGAAAAAATGCTGCTGCGCACCCACACCTCCTCCGTGCAAATCCGGGTCATGGAAAAACAGCGTCCGCCCGTGCGCATCATCGTGCCGGGCCGGGTTTATCGGCGGGACAATCCCGATGCGACGCACAATCCCACCTTCCACCAGATCGAGGGCCTTTACGTGGACCGCGGAGTGACGGTGGGAGACTTGAAAGGGACGGTTGAATTTGTCTTCAAGGAACTGCTCGGCGAAGAAATCAGAATCCGATTCCGGCCGCACTATTTTTCCTACACCGAGCCGAGTTTTGAGATTGATTTCTCCAGCGCGCTGACCCGGAAGATGGGCAAGGAATGGCTTGAGATAGCGGGCTGCGGCATGGTGCATCCGGTGGTTTTTGAAAAAGTCGGATACGATCCCGAAATCTGGAGCGGCTGGGCCTTTGGTTTCGGCATCGAGCGCATCGCCATGATTCGGTACAACATAAACGACATCCGTCTTTTCTACGAAAACGACGTGCGTTTCCTGAGGCAGTTTTAGAATTCGGGGTGGAACCGGCGTCCCGCCGGTCGGTTTTGGCGTCCCGCCAAAACCCCCTCTGTACGATCCGTCCGATCCGTCACTTCTGCCTTTTGCCAGTCGCGCCATAGCCGCTTCGGCGACGGCGGAAGCCTTCAGCCTTTAGCCTTTAGCCTTTAGCCTTTTCCTCTGCGCTCCTCTTCACTTCTGCATTCTTCCTTCATAATTCTGCCTTTTCCCCCGCCTTACCGATGCCCGCCCCCGTGCCCGCCGCCAAAACCGCCATGGAAGCCTCCACCGCCATGGAATCCGCCAAAGCCTCCGCCACCCCGGAAGCCGCCAAAGCCCCCGCGGTATCCGCCAAAGCCTCCCCGAAACCCACCTTGACCCCAGCCATGGCCCCATCCCCATCCCCATCCACCCCAGCCCCAGCCTCCGCCGACCACCAGCGGCCAGCCATAATAAGGCCCTCCAGAGTAGTAGTAGGGATACCCGTAGTCATAAACCGGATAATCGGAACCGATCACCGTCACGGCAGGCGCTGGCGTTGTGGGCATCACAACCTGCGCAGGCGGTTGGGTCGCCATAGCTCCATAGCCATAGGGAGCCGGCATGGCCCCCGGCATGGGCTGCTGCTGATAATTGGGAGCCGGCATGGGCTGCTGCTGCTGGTAATACTGCTGATTGGCCTGTTGCTGCTGCAACTGGCCGTCGCGCAGAATCATGGCTTTGGTAATCTCCTGCGGCATTCCCAAACTCTTTAGATAGACGATTCCATCCGCGCCAAGGTGATACGGCAGGGCGGTGCTGTTGATGTAACTGACGATCACATCCTTATTGATGCCCCCCTGATACAACTTCACCACCTCGCCCGCGCCATAAGGCAACGCCGGGGCCTGGGCGGCGACGGCAGTGGTCGCGGAAGTGTTTTGAGCGGTGGCGACGCTCCAGGGAGCGCCGAGGCAAACCGCTGTGGTCATCATGGCGGCAAGCGCCATCCGAAATACTGACGGACAATTTTTCATAACTCCTTCCATCTGGCGGGTTGCAAACAACGTACGCCCCAAAGCGCCTTTGGCAACCCCGGTTCCTGCGATTTCCTGAGCCTCATCATCATTAAACTCCAGACACCAATACGGTGCCGGCGAGCGAATCTTGCAGCCTCTTTTCAGGGAGACCGCAAGAGACAGGGTGGCACCGGCGTCCCGCCGGTCAGTTTTGGCGTCCCGCCAAAACCCCCTTTCGTCCGATCTGTCCCATCCGTCCCAAGATTTGAAAACAGCGCCATAGGCGCGGCATCGTTGTAAAACCCCATTTTTTGTGATTTTTGCGCCTCTTCGCGGCAATAGTTCCCGAGCAGCCTTCAGCCTTTCCCCATCCGCCCCTTTTGTCTTTGGATGGCCGCAAAAGCGCGCAAAAGATCGCAAGAGACAGGGTGGCACCGGCGTCCCGCCAAAATCCCCTTCGCGCCCTTCGCGCGCCTCGTGGTAATGAGGTCGGATGAGATATTCAACGGCAAGGATGCGATGGCTTTGGCGAAAATCCACCCGGAGATTTTGATCTTGTGAGAAAACTGATTTAGTATAAGATAGTGATGGCAGTATGAACGTGGAAATACCTGAGCCGATTGCGCAACTCCTGCCGCGCGACCCGGAGAGCCGGGCTCGCAGTGTTTTGGAGGGCCTGGTCATTGGCGCATGCACGGCGGGAATAATTTCTCGCGGCAGGGCGTTTGAATTGCTGGGACTCAATCACTGGACGGGTGAGGCCTTCTTTCGGCAGCGCGGCGTGTTTCTGAATTACGACGCTGCTGAATTCAGGCAGGACATCGGGGCGTAACTTATGGCTGTTGTTGTCTCGGACACGACGCCCCTTCATTACCTCATTCTGGTGGGGCGGGAAACCATCCTGGAAAAACTTTATGGGCAAGTGTTCATACCGCCAGCCGTTTTAATGGAATTAAGCCACGCCTCCGCTCCCGTCCAAATCTCGAATTGGGCGACAAACCCGCCGATGTGGGTAACCGTGGCGACGCCAGCGTTGATACCCGGCCGATTCGATGGATTGGATTTGGGGGAGCGTCAGGCGTTGGCTCTCGCCACGGAAATACACGCGGATTTGGTTTTGCTGGATGACAAAGTCGCGCGGCGTGTTGCGCGGCGGGAACTGATGAACGTCAAGGGCACGCTTGGAATTGTGGCGGACGCAGCCAAAGCGAATCTTTTGGATTTCGTTGAAACAGTCAAGCAGTTGCAGCGCACAAGCATGCACCTTGATCAGGATGTGGTTGACGAGGTCATACGCGAGTATAGGCGCTCGGAGAACAAATAGAACAAACTCCTCCTGACTTTTCCATCACTTTCGCCAGTCCGCCACAGCCGCTTCGGCGACGGCGGAGGCCTTTAGCCTTTAGCATTCAGCCTTTCCCCATCCGTCCCTTTTGTCCTTGGATGGCCGCCAAAACGCGCAAAAGATCGCAAGAGACAGGGTGGCACCGGCGTCCCGCCGGTCAGTTTTGGCGTCCCGCCAAAACCCCCTTTCGTCCGATCTGTCCCATCCGTCCCAAACGACGCGGCAAAGCGGAAGTGGTCACAAATTGTGACCGCCTCATGTCGGACGGCATTCTTCTGAAACCCGTCACCGCCGTGACCATCCGTCAATTGCGCGGCATCCTGAAATGTCGAACGACAATTAAAAATCACCACTGACGACAATTAAAATTCACCAGTGAGCCGGTAATGATCAGGCGGCGGTTGGGATGGCCGGAGGCCATCCCCAAACCGCCGCAAATGATCACAAACAAACAATACCGGAAGCTCATGAGTGAATATCAGAAAGCAGCGAACATTGTCGTCAGCGCGATGAAAGCGGATGTGCATCCGCAGACCGCGCGAAAATACATCCAGGCGGCCCAACCGCCGGAGCAACTGCAACAGAAGCATGGCTGGCGCACGCGGCCCGATCCGCTGGCGGCCATTTGGGAACCCGCCCGGCAAATGCTCTTCCAAGCGCCCGAACTGGAAGCCAAAGAGTTGTTCGATTATCTGCGGGGCATCCATCCCGACCAGGCCGCTGGCTCGGCGTTGCGCTCGTTTCAACGGCGGGTGCTGCAATGGCGTTTGCAGCATGGCCGGGACAAGGAGGTGTTCTTCGAGCAGGAGCATCTTCCAGGCAGGGTGATGCAGGTGGATTGGACCGACGCCAGCGAGTTGGCGGTGACGGTGCGGGGAGCGCCGCTGGAGCATTTGTTGTGTCATGCGGTCTTGCCCTATTCCAATTGGTCGTGGGCCACGCGCTGTCAATCCGAGTCGCTGTTGAGTCTGCGCCACGGTTTGCAGGAGGCATTGCATCAATTGGGCCGGGTGCCGGAACGGCTGCAAATCGACAACAGCAGCGCCGCCACCCATCGCGTCGGCAGCGGCGGGCGGGAGTTCAACCGTGATTTTCTGGCGCTGGCGGAGCACTACGGGCTGAAGCCCCAAACCATCGGCATTCGCAAGCCGCACGAAAACGGCGATGTGGAATCGCGCAACGGCCATCTGAAACGGCGGCTCAAGCAACATCTGCTCTTGCGCGGCTATCGGGACTTTGAAGCGGCCGAAGCGTATGACCGGTTTCTGTGGACGGCGTTGCGCAAGGGCAATCAGAACTGCTCGGTCAAACTCAAGGAGGAGTGGGAGGCGCTGCGTCCGCTGCCTCCGACCCGCTTGAGCGAGTATGACGAACTGCGCTGTCCGGTCAGCCTCCACAGCACGATTCGGGTCAAGAAGGTGACCTATTCGGTGCCGGCGCGCTGGATCGGCCAGGAGGTTAAAGTGGAAGTTTACGAAGGGCATTTGAAAATCTTTCACGGGCGGGAACTGCTGCTGGAGTTGGCGCGAGCCACCGGGGATCGCGGCGCGGTGATCGACTACCGGCACTTGATCGAGCCTCTGCTGCGCAAGCCCGGCGCGTTCACCCATTACGTGCATCGCGAGGAGTTTTTCCCCGATGGGTCGTTCCGTTTGGCCTATGACCGTCTGGTCAACGATCATGGTTTGCGGGCCGGTCAAATCGAATATCTGCACCTGCTCAAACTGGCGTCTGAACTGGGCGAGTCGGCCCTGAGCGCCCTGGTCGGCGAATGGGCCGGCCCCAATCGGACAGGCCGGTGGCGCGCGGCGGATTTGCGGCGTTACCTGAACTTGGACGCCGGCGCCCGCTGGCCGGAGATGACGCTGGAGCCGGAACTGAGCGGCTACGACGCGTTGCTGGAAAGGCCGGTGTCCCATGAATAACGACCCGCTGGCCTTGCTCTTAAAATCCTTTCGCTTGGGCACGATGGCGGCGATCTATGAAGGCACCTTGCAACAAGCCGAGCAACAAAACTGGGGCTATCGAAAGTTCCTGCTGCACCTGTGCGAGAGCGAAGCGCAGGACCGACGGCAACGCAAACTGGAGCGGTTGCTCAAGCAATCGGGCCTGCCGCAAGGCAAAGACCTGGGCAGCTTGGAGGAAACCAAACTGCCCGCCAAAGTGCGCCGGATGCTGCCCAGCTTGCTGGACGGCGGCTTTGTCCAGCGAGCCGAGAACGTCATCGCCATTGGCTTGCCCGGCCGGGGCAAAAGCCATTTTTTGGCCGCCTTGGGACGGGAGTTGATCCTGCGCCATCGCTACGCCGTGCTCTTTGTGCCGACCTTCAAGCTGGTGCAACAATTATTGACCGCCAAGCGAGATCTGCGTCTGGAAGAGCGCTTGCGCGAACTGGATCAGTTTGACGCGGTCATTCTGGACGACGTTGGCTACGTCAAGCAGGAGCGGGACGAAATGGAAGTGCTGTTCACGTTCCTGGCGGAACGCTACGAACGGCGCAGTGTGATGATCAGCAGCAATCTGGTCTTCTCCAAGTGGGACCAGATTTTCAAAGACCCGATGACGACGATGGCCGCCATTGACCGGCTGGTGCATCACGCCATCCTGTTGGAGTTCCAGGGGGAGAGTTTGCGAGTGCCCAAAGAAAAAGAACAAAACAGGGGCGGCGGGTAACGCCGAGGCCCCCCAGCCCCTTCGGTTCCACTGCGTCCTTGTCGCTACGCTCCAAAGACTCCGTTCCACCGAAGGGGCTGGACAAACGTTACAGAACAGTGAAACGATGAACCTTAACAACCGGCCTCAGTGGTGATTTTTAATTGTCGCTGATGGTGAAGAATAGTTGTCGTTGAAGATCCTGAAACGCAAGCCGGGCGAAAAGCCGATTGCCGAAGAAATGGCGGAGCACAAACGCGAGGAAAAGGAACTGGAGAAAGGCAAGATTGATAGACAGCTCTGGAAAACCCGCAACACCGCAACAAGTGTTGATAATCAACGACTTAGAGCGTTTTAAATAAAACTGTAGCCACAAGAGGCAAACCAGTTCATGGCATCCCGGGGCGTGATACTCTGCAAAGCTGAAGCAATCGCCTGGAGCAGAGCGGGCTGCGTGCGGGCCTCGGCTGTACGCAGGTGGGATTTGACTTTGCTCCACATTTGCTCGATGGGATTGAGGTCTGGGGAATAGGCTGGAAGGAAGAGGATTTGGGCTCCAGCCTGCGCGATCAGCGAAAGGGTCGGCTCACTTTTATGCGGGGAGAGGTTATCCATGATGACCACATCTCCGGCGCGCAGCGTCGGGCACAAGACATGGCCGACATAGACCCGGAAAACCTCCGTATCGGTGGCCCCCTCGATGGTCATGCAGGCGGTGGCACCGTCCAGGCGGATGGCGCCGATCATGGTCGTGGTTTGCCAATGGCCCTGCGGACATTGGGCGTGGACACGCTGACCCCGCAGGGCGCGCCCGCGCAGGCGGGTCAGATTGGTTTTGGCACCCGATTCGTCCAGGAAAATCAGTTTGGCCGGGTCCAAACCGCCTTGCCGACGCCGCCAGGCGCGGCGCGCCCGCGCAATGTCCGGACGGTCTTGCTCGCTGGCATGGAGTGTCTTTTTTTATATGTCAGCCCCATCTTCGCCAGAACGTAGTGGATGGCGGGCAGAGAACAGTCCAGTTCCAAGCCGGCGCGCAGCTCTTTCAAGGTCAGGTCGGGCTTCTGATTCAATAGAGTCCGCATCTGGCGCTGATGGGCCGCCAGGATCATCGGCTTGCGCCCGGAGAAACGGTGGCGCGGACCGATCTCCCCGGTCCGTCGGCGTTGTTGCAAGAGCTTCTTGACCATGCCCAGCGAAACCCGGTAACGATCGCCGACCTCCACGCGAGTCCCCTCTTCAAGGTCATAGGAAGCCAAAATCCGTTCGCGCAGGTCCAACGATAAAGTTCGCATGAACTGCCTATACCACAGGCCCAACGGAATGGCTACAGTTTTATTTAAAACGCTCTAGCCCGCAACACGACCCGCAACAGACCTGCAACAGACCTGCAACAGACCTGCAACATGTAGCGGCTTTCTGTTGCCTCAGCGAGAAAATGGCTAAATTTAGCCAGTAGTGTTCGGCAAGGTGAATGCTTTGGCCCGGAGGCGTCAGTTTATGGAAGGTTTTTCTGTCCTGAGAAGCTTGTCGTCCAATTGTAACCTGATTGTCACCTAATTGTAACTTGTACTTTTTTAGCCATTCTGGTCTGATGGGCGCATGGCCAGGAAACGCCAGCCGATTCGAGAAGACCAGTTGCACCACTGGAATCTGTTGGAGCAATTCCGCCGACGGGTCTTGCCGCTGCTGAAGGCCAAAGCCACCCTCCCCACCGAGGAGGATGTGCGGCGCACTCTTTTCGCCGAGGACTATTTTTGCAGCTACCTTTTTGCCATGCTCAATCCGGTCATCACCAGCATGCGGTCTCTCTGCCACGTCAGCCATTGCCGGAAAATGCGCCGGGTCAGTGCGGCCCCGATTTCCCCGGCGGCCTTTTCGGAGGGGCAGCATGTGTTTGACCCGGAGATTTTGGAAAAGGTGGTGCGACAGTTGGCCCAAGAAAACCAAGGCCGGGGCCACGGCGGGGACGCACGGGTGCGCCAGGCGCTGCGTGCGCTGACGGCGGTGGATGGCACGGTGTTGCGGGCGGTGCCGCGCATGGCTTGGGCCCCGGCGGCTGGACCCGGTTCGGCCATCCGGTTGCATTTGCATTTTAATGTTTTCGATCAGATACCGGAAGCCTGGCCCATCACGGCGGGCAACGTGTGTGAGCGCAAGGTTTTTGCCCAGACCGTGGCCCCCGGCAGCATGAACGTGGCCGACCGCCATTACAGCCACAACCACGCCTTGCTGGCCCAATGGCGCCAGCGCGGTATCGATTTTGTCCTGCGCCTCAACAACAATGTCATTCTGGAGCCGGTGGGGCCAGAGCGCCCCCTGACGGAAGAGGACCGGCAAGCGGGAGTGGTGTGGGATCGACAGGTCCGTTTGGGCGTCCACGGAGAAGGTCCGGTCATGCGGGTGGTGCGGGTGGAGGCCAACGGGGATATCTTTCATCTGGTCACGACGCGGGAGGATTTGTCCGCCGCGTTGATCGGCCTCATTTACCGGCAGCGCTGGCAGATTGAACTGTTTTTCAAGTGGATCAAAACCATCCTCAACTGCCGGCACTGGCTGGCCGAATCGCCGGCGGGGGTGCAGATGCAGATTTACTGCGTGCTCATCGCTGCGTTGCTGCTGATGTTGTGGACAGGCCAGCGCCCTAACAAGCGCATGGTCGAATCGCTGCAATGGTACTGGATGGGCTTGGCCAACGAGGAAGACCTGGTGACGCTGTTGGAGCGCGCTGGCTGTTCGAAAAAATCCTGAGTCTGTGGGCGGGGGCTTTTTAATCCGAAGTCTCTCTGGGCGAAGCTTTGCCCTGATTCGGCCCCATTGACAAATCCTGATCATTTTCCGGTCAATATCAGGTCCCTCACAGCCGCTTTGCGTTGAAAATTGGTCCAAGCACATACCCTGCCGATCACAACTGAAATTTAGCCATCTATTCGGCGCATTCACGCGACGGAGTTGCCTTTGCATGAGGTTCTGGTCGCCTCAATCCCATGCACAAGCCACTCAACCCTTGGCCGGGCGAAAAAATCTCTGGCTGGAAAACCTGAAACCGGCGACACCGGCGACCTGTATCTGAGCGTCGCGGAAATAGTGGCGCATCATCTGCCATCGGCTTGTGTCTTTGAAAACGTGCCCGCATTCGCAAACTCGCTTGCCTGTTTAAGCCTCGTGCATCATCTGCAACGCATCGGCTATTCAACTGCTGAAATCATGGTTGACCCATGGAACGAATGGAACGAGCCGCAGGACCGAAAACGATGGATCATGGTTGCGACATTGAAGCCGGGCTTTCAAATACGCTCACCGCGAACCCCGTTTAAGGGAAGCATTGGCCAGTTTCTCGACGCCCCGGCAGACTCGGACCGGATTGAGGTCGAACGGATTGTCGGAAGCATTGAGGCGTTGCGCCGGCACAATAAGCGTCACGCGAAACTCGGACACGGATTCGGTTTTACGACGATCAACAACGAATCAAGAAAAGTGCCGACCATTGTTCGATCGTATCATAAAATCAACATCGGCCCATTTGTGGAAACCCCGTCGGGCCTGCGATTGCTGCACAAGGAAGAAGTTGAGCGGTTAATGGGCTGCAAGATTGATTGCGACCATTATGCCACCTCCATCGAGATTCTTGGGCAGGGCGTGCAGACCAGAGTTTTTCGGGAAATCCTTCGTCAACTGGCGGACTTTTTGAAATTGCAGATTCATCCAAGCTGGTGAGGCTCCATAAAACTTAACTGGCCAGAGATAATCCGCAGCGGCAGAGGTAATCAGCAACGACATCGAACTCTTCAGGTTGTCGCGTTTCGTCCGCCGCATCTCCCGCAGGGATGTAGATAACCGTGCCGAAGCGGGCACGCGTAAGCAAAACTCGATATTTGTTCTGGATGAATTCTTGCTCAGTAGTGTCCGACTCTGGACGCCAGCACGGGCCTTTTTTCGACGCGGGGCGCAGGCATCGTGGTTGCCAGCGTTGATCCGTCTGCGACAAAACTAAATCGCCACCCCAACAAACGCACGTCCAGTCGAGTTCAAGCCCTTGGCACTCGAATTGCCCCGGCCTACGTGAGCTACACCCACCGGATGAAAGCCTTCATTGAAGATCTCTACGGAGTGATGACCGTGAGCGATCTGGCGGCCATCACCGCGCTGGGCTGGGATACAGTCAAGAATATCGTCAAGGCCAAGCTGGAGCGCCGGGATGGGCATCCCCGGCTCAAGGGCCTGCGGTATTTGTCCATCGACGAGATTTACGTCGGGCGCTCCAGGAAATTCTACACGCTGGTCATCGACCTGGAGAGCGGTCGGATCGTCTGGGTAGCGCCGGGCAAGGGGGCCGACGCGCTGCGCAGGTTCTGGCGGGCCTTGCGCCTGAGCAAAGCCAGGATCAAGGGAGTGGCCATGGATATGAGCGCCGCCTACTGGGCGGCGGTGCTGGACCAGTTGCCCAATGCGGCCATCGTCTTTGACCGGTTCCACCTCACCAAGCTGATGAACGAGAAAATCGATGACCTGCGCCGGCAGATGGTCTCCGAAGCCAGCGGGCTGATGAAGAAAACGGTCAAGGGCTTGCGCTACTTGCTGTTGATGCGCCGCGAAAACGTGGACCAGGACAAGCTGCCCCGCCTGGACGAGGCGCTCAAACACAACGAGCCTCTGCTGACCGCCTACCTGCTCAAAGAAGCCCTGATCCTGCTCTGGGAGCAATCTTCCTACGCGCGCATGAGGTCCTTTTTCCGGCAATGGTGCGATTGGGCCCTGGACTCGGGCATCCGGCAGATGATGCAAATGGCCAAGAGTCTTCTCCTTCATAGAAGCGGGATGCTTTCTTGGTGGAAACACCGGATCAACAACGGCCGCATGGAGGGCATCAACAATAAGGTTAAAACACTCCTGCGCCAAACCTACGGTCTGCGCGACGAACGCTACTTCGTTCTTAGACTCTTCGGCCTTCATCATTCCAGACACGAACTTCTCGGATGAACCCAAGATTCTGGCTGACTTGGCCCATTGCGTCGCCAGGCTACCAGGTTCGCCGTTGGAAATGTTGTTCTAGTATGGAACAAAGTTTTCTTGCCGGAATCGAAGAATCGGGGCAGGAATGTGCGCCGAGCAAAAAACCGTGCCTGACGTTTTCTGCAAGCACAGCCAGAGTTTTGACCCGCCGTCGCTCAGAAGCTTCCGCCTTCGTTGAAACTACGGACAAGATGGCGGGCCGGGCATGATTCTCCATGGATCAAAATCCGCTCCCCATGTTCTCAGTTTTTTTTGCGCCTCTTGCGCTTTTTCGCGGCTGTGTCTTTGTATTCCATCCTGCGGCCCTCTCGATATATTCAAAGCACGAGAGAAAAAGCCTTTGCCCGCAGAACACGGGTATGTGGTTTGTCAAAGGGTAAATCTTTAAATTCTTCATTTTTGTTTTAAGCTGATCTTGCGGTTGGGAGGATAGGGCTCTGCAGGAGTGCAACCTGAGCGCCCAATCGTCCGTGGATTGCGGATGCATCCGCTCCTGGCGCTCCCGTTCCGGGCGCGCCGGGAGTTTCCTGCGCAAGCCATGGTCCAAAGCGATAAACTCACTCATTTTAAGCCGGTGGTTGTGGAGGCGGGCGTGAATCCTGGGCGCAAGAAACCGTCCTTGTCGCGGGTGTAAACCGTCTGGGCCAAGACATAGGTTCTCCCGTCCTTGAGCAAGCCATAGGTTTCTTCTCTGAAAACTTTTCGTGTTTTGCCCAGGGTTTTAAGCCCCCTGGCTCCGACGCTGGCCATGATTTTTCCCACCTTGAGGGCCAGGCGCTCGTCGATTTCTTCCAGGGGAGTCCAGCGGCCCATCATCAAATACCAAACGGCCACAGCCAGTTTGCGAGCCATGGCGCCGACGGTGAGGTTGATTGAGCTTTTGCGCCGCAGCAGCTTTTTACCCCATTGCGCCAGAGGATTTTTGGAACAACGCAGGACGGCTTGGGCGGCCTCGACCAACAGGCTGCGCAAGTCTTTGCGGCCATGGCCGGCGATGCCGCCGCTCCATTGGCCTTCACCGCTGTCGTCAAAGGCGGGGTTCAGCCCGATATACTTGACGAGTTTCTTGGGGTGGGCAAAGCGGTGGATGTCGCCGATGAGAGCGCCGAGGGCAAAGGCCACCATTTCCCGGACGCCGCAGAGCCGCACAATGGACAATAGCTGCGGGTCGGAGAGGACTTCCTGGGCGATCAAACTGCGCCAATGGGACCGCTGTTCATCGGCATGGCGCAATTCCATGAGCATCCCCTCAATGACCTGCCATTGGCGGGGAGACCAGGGGTGGGTTTTGCGCAGCAGTTCTTCAGCCGCCTTGCCTTTGGCCAAAGGCGTGCCTTTTTGCAGGCGCACTCCGTTGTCGCTCAGATAAGAGAGGAGGCGGTTGCGCATTTGGGTGCTGCGCTTGACGGCCTTGCGGTGGGCATGGAACCAGTCGCGCCGTTCCTGGGTTTTGACGTCGGGCACCCAGACGGTCTTGGCCGTCCCGGCCAGATAAGCCTTGCCGATGCGCACAGCGCTGATCTTGTCATTATTGGCGTGGGCTTCCTTGAGCTTGCCCATCTGGCAACTCTCCAGGACCAGGGCCTTTCGATCCAGCGCCGCCAAGGTGCGCACGACTTGGAAGCTGTTGCCAGAAGCTTCCAAGACAAAGAGGTCTTGGGCCGTGGTGTGCTTTTTGGCCCAACCGGCGAGTTGGGCCAATGGGACTTGGTTGAAAATCTTCTCCGTCACGGCTGCGGCCGGGGTGGGGCCCTGGAGCAGCGCGGCGGTGAAGGTGTCCGGATGACAATCAAAGCCGATCACCCGTGGAAGGAAGTTTGCATTTTTGTCCATTTTAGTTCTTTCTTTTAGTTGTGCAGGCGGACGGAAACGGGTCAGGCGATCACATGCACTCAGGTATGCGGGGCGGTCCCCATGTAGGTGCTTTTCGC
Organism: uncultured Verrucomicrobiae bacterium; assembly: GCA_963825315.1. Lineage (GTDB taxonomy): Bacteria > Verrucomicrobiota > Verrucomicrobiia > Limisphaerales > Palsa-1400 > DASRLE01. The sequence continues at coordinate 1,923,560 of CAWGST010000001.1, forward strand.
CGGTGCTCATTCACAGAAGCGGAGATTGAACTCCAAGCGTATTCTCCGAGCATCTCCCGTAATCCACCTGCTGGTTAGCAATCCAACAGGTCCTTATGGTGACCATGTTTCCGTCCGCGCTGCAATTGCTGCCTGAGCTTTTCAGGACCGCTCCGCTGACAAAACACATACCCTCGCAGAGGAACGCAGATGAAGTATTCTTTTTCCGTTTCGGCGCTAATCTGCGTGATCTGCGGGCAAGTCCCATCAACAAAAATTACTGGTTGTGGCGCATACGGAAAGGGGTGATAGTATCCGCATCATCAGCGCCCGGCGCGCCAGCAGACGAGAGCGAAAGAGTTATGAAGAAAGCAACTGACGCAGCCGCGGAACCCGAAATGCGGCCGGAGTACGATTTCTCCCGCGGCGTTCGTGGCAAATATGCCCGGCGTTATGCGCAAGGCGCAAACGTCGTCGTGCTGGAAGCCGACGTGGCCAGGGCTTTTCCCAGCGCCGAGGCGGTGAATGATTCGTTGCGCGCCCTGGCGGGCATCATCCGGCGGCAACACAAGGCGCTCGCCGGCAAGTAAGCCTGTCCAACTCCGTTTTAATCCGTGTCTATCCGGTTTTATCCGTGGTTCAACCGTGCCTGACGTTTTCTCCAAAGCCAAGCGGTCGGAGGTGATGGCCCGCATCCGCTCGCGCGGCAACAGGGACACCGAACTGGCCTTGATGCGGCTCTTTCGACGGCATGGCCTCTCCGGCTGGCGGCGGCATCAGCCCGTTTTTGGCCGGCCTGATTTTGTCTTCATAAAAGCCAGGGTGGCGGTGTTCGTGGATGGCTGTTTCTGGCATGGCTGCCCGAAACATTCCACTGTCCCGGCAACCAATCGCGCCTTCTGGAAACGCAAACTCACGGCCAACAAGCTCCGTGATCGCCTGGTCAACCAGACCTTGCGCCGGAAAGGTTGGCAGGTGGTGAGAATTTGGGAGCACGATTTGCGGAAGCCGGCCCCCTCCCTGCGGCGGATTCAAAAGGAAATGCTAAAGGCTGAATGCTAAAGGCTAAAGTTCCCGTCTTTCCCAAGTGCCTTGCTGACAACATGTTATGATTATTCAAAATGTCGAAACTTTCACGGTTTTTTCCGGGGCGGAGTTTCTTGAGAAATTTAAAACACCTGCCCCGAAAACTTTCGGGGTTGCAATTTGCAAGCTGTTAAATGGTCATTCGTGCTTCGTCATTAGTCATTTTTTCTCCACGGTCATTCGTGCTTGGACATTGGCCATTCTTTCCCTATGATCTGATTCTCATGCAACGCGATACGATCACTGTTGAACGGTTTTATACCGGCGAAGCCCGGAGTCTCGAATTGAAATTGGTGGCCGGCGCCAGCGGCCTCAAGCGCATCATCCGCGAACCCACGGTCAACCGGCCCGGCTTGGCCCTGGCCGGCTTCACCCGCTATTTTGCCAGCAAACGTTTGCAGGTCATTGGCAATGCCGAAACGTGGTTCTTGAAAACGTTGTCCCCCGCCGAACGGGCCAAGCGTTATGCCAATTTGTTTTCCTTCAAAATCCCCGCCGTCGTTTTCTCGCGCGATATTCACCCGGACAAGGCCTTGCTGCGCGCCGCCGAATTGGCGCAGGTGCCCATTTTCGTCACCCCGATGATTACGATGAAGTTCATCAACCTGGCCACCCTGGCCCTGGAAATGTTGTTCGCCCCGCGCAGCAGCGAACTCGGCAGCATGGTCGATATTCTCGGCGTCGGCGTCATTATTCGCGGCGAGAGCGGCATCGGCAAAAGTGAAAGCGTCCTGGCCCTGATCGAACGCGGCTACAGTTTGGTTTCCGACGACATCACCCGCGTCACGCTGCTGGACGGGCGGGAAATCATCGGCACCAGCGCCGAGGTCACGCGCAATCACATGGAAGTGCGCGGCATTGGCATCATCAATGTCGCTTCCATGTTTGGGGTCCGGAGCATTCGCAGCCAGAAGGGGGTTGATTTGGTCATCACCTTGAAGGCCTGGGACGATGTGCCCGATGTGGAACGCATCGGCATGGAACAGGAATTTGTGAAAATCCTGGGCATCGAGGTCCCGCACATCACCATCCCCGTGCGGCCCGGACGCGATCTGGCCCGGTTGATCGAGGTGGCCGCTTTTCAAATCAAGTTGAAATCTTCCGGCCAGAACCCGGCCAAGGAATTGAACGACCGGCTGATCGCGCAAATGGCCGGCAACATTCAGTGATAATTCATTGGAATAAGTGCCTGGCAAAGTCCAACATGACCGGCGATGAGTACGGCCAAGAAAACAGGCGGCAAGCACGCCATGCGGCGCGAATTTGTTGTCATCAACAAGTTGGGCATCCATGCCCGCCCGGCCGCCATGTTTGTCAAAATCGCCAATCGCTTTGCCTGCACCATCCTGGTGGACAAGGACGGCGAAGTCGTCAACGGCAAAAGCATCATGGGCTTGATGATGCTGGCCGCCGGCCCCGGCAGCATCCTGGTGGTCAACTGCGAAGGGGACGATTGCCAGGAAGCGCTGGCCGAAATCGAGGCCCTCATCAAACGCAAATTCGACGAAGAATAGGTCCCGACTATGGCTGGAGATTTCGACGTTAAATATGTGGCGCACCTGGCGCGCATCGCCCTGACTCCCGACGAGCAGGAAAAATTTGGCGCCCAACTTTCCAACATCCTCGGCTACATCGAAAAGCTCAATCAACTCGATGTGAGCGGCATCGAACCGACCGCCCACGCCGTGCCCCTGGTCAACGTGTTTCGTGCCGATGAGGTTCGCCCTTCCCTGCCCAACGCGGAAGCACTGCGCAACGCTCCGGCCGGCGCCAACGGGCTTTTCATGGTCCCGAAGATCGTGGAGTGACCCCCCGACCCATGTTGAACCAACTGACCATTTCCCAATTGGCCGCCAAGCTGGCCCGCCGCGAGGTTTCCGCGCGCGAAGCGATGCAGGCCTGCCTGGATCAAATCCAAAAGGTCGAGGGCCGGATTCATGCGTTCATCAGTTACGATGCCGCCGATGCCCTGGCCCAGGCCGGCACCGCCGATCAAGCCATCGCCCGCGGCGCAACGCAAAAACCGCTGCTGGGCGTGCCCATCGCCATCAAGGATGTGATTGCCGTGCGCGGCCAGCCGCTGAATTGCGGATCAAAAATCCTCGGCCGGTTCATTTCCCCGTACAACGCCACGGTGATTGATAAATTGCAGGAAGCGGGCGCGATTGTATTTGGACGCTTGAACATGGATGAGTTTGCCATGGGCAGTTCCACCGAAAATTCGGCCTTCGGCGTGACGCGCAATCCGTGGGACATCTCGCGCATTCCAGGCGGTTCCTCCGGCGGTTCGGCGGCGGCGGTGGCGGCGGATGAATGCATCGCCGCGCTTGGCTCCGATACCGGCGGCTCCATCCGCCAGCCCGCGGCATTGTGCGGCTGCGTGGGATTCAAACCCACCTATGGCCGCGTCTCCCGCTATGGCTTGGTGGCTTTTGCCTCCTCGCTCGATCAAATCGGCTCGTTTGCCAAAGACGTGCGCGACACCGCCATCGTCCTGGGCGCCATCAGCGGACAAGACCCGCGCGATTCCACCAGCGTGCCGCGGCCCGTGCCGGATTACGCCGCCGCGCTCGATGGCCGGATCAAGGGGCTGAAGCTCGGTCTGGCCCGGGAATACATGATCGGCGGATTGGATGCGGAAGTGGGCGCGGCCGTACAGGCGGCTGTCAAACAATTTGAAAAACTCGGCGCGGAAATCGTGGAAATTTCACTGCCCCACACCGATTATGCCGTGGCCGCCTATTACATTGTGGCCACCGCCGAAGCCAGCGCCAACCTCGCCCGTTTCGATGGCATCCGTTACGGGCTGCGCGTGGACGGCGCCGATCCGATTGATCTCTACTGCAAAACGCGCGGGGCCGGTTTCGGCGCCGAAGTCAAGCGCCGCATCATCCTGGGCGCTTACGTCCTCAGCAGCGGCTATTACGACGCCTACTACCTGCGCGCCCAGAAAGTTCGCACGCTCATCCGGCAGGATTTCCTCAACGCCTTCGCCCAAGTGGATGCCGTGATCACTCCAACCAGCCCGACGCCGGCCTTTAAAATCGGCGAAAAAGCGGACGACCCGTTGCAGATGTATCTCTCGGACATTTTTACGATTTCCTGCAATCTGGCGGGGATTTGCGGCGTCAGCCTTCCCTGCGGTTTCACCCGGCAACCCAAACTGCCCATCGGCCTGCAATTGCTCGGCCAGCCGTTCGGCGAGGAGACTCTCTTGAAACTCGCCCATGCTTATGAGCAGAGCACGCTTTGGCACAAGGAAAGGGCGGGCGGATTATGAGCGAACCGCTGGCTCTCCTTTACTACTCAAACCTGATGCCGGGCGGCCAATTGGTCAACCGGCTGCAAGACCTGGGTTATCGCGTCCAGACGCTGGCGGACATGGCGGCCCTGGCTGAGACCTGTCAACGCGAAAAACCGCTGGTGGTCGTGGCCGAAATTTTGCCGGGCGGCCCCGCCTGCGCCTCCGTCGCCCAACTGAGGAAAGATCCCGCCACGCGGCATATTCCGGTGCTGGGCTGGTCGGCGGCGCAGGACCCGGCGCAACAACTCCAGGCCAGGGAGGCCGGCATCTCGTTGCTGGCCGGCAACGCCTCCATTGCCGAACATTTGCCGCGATTGTTGGACCAGGTTTTGCAAGTGGAATAAGCCATGACGAATCTTCCTGTCATCAAATTGGACCGCGGAATTCATGCGCTGCATCTCTTTTACCGCGTGGACCGGGAACGCTGGGCGCAGCCCGGGCAGTGCCTCTCCCGCCTGGAGATTCTCTGCGCCGCCAATGCCCAGCCGTCCCATCCCCGTTTGACCACCTACGCCACGATTGGCGGCAAGGCCGACATGGCCTTCTTCCTCCTCGCGGCTGAATTGGCCCAGCTTGGCCAGATGCACCGCGACTTGGAGGCCTGTTTTCCTCCCGGCGCGTTGCTCCGTGTCTTTTCCTACCTGAGCGTGACGGAGTTGAGCGAATACATGCCGACCGAGGAGGAAAATCGCCGGACGCTGATCGAACAGGAAAAGCTGGCCCCCGAGAGCGAAGTGTTCAACAAGCGCATGGGCGAGTTGCGGGAGCGGATGAAACAGTACGAGCATTACCGCCTTTACCCGGAGCTGCCCGATTGGGAAGTGATGGGTTTTTATCCTATGAGCAAGAGACGCGCCGCGGCGGACAACTGGTATGCGCTCGATTTTGCCACGCGCCGAAAATTAATGAGCGGCCACGCGCGGGTCGGCCGCAAATATGCCGGGCGCGTTTCGCAATTGATCACCGGTTCAACCGGGCTGGACGATTGGGAATGGGGCGTCACGCTCATGGCCCATCAACTCGATGCGCTCAAGGCAATCGTTTATGAAATGCGCTTCGACGAAGTCAGCGCGCGCTATGCGGACTTTGGCCCGTTCTTTGTCAACATGAGATTGCGCCCGCCGGAGTTGTGGGCGCACCTGCGCCTTTAGAGCGTTTTAAATAAAACTGTAGCCACAAGAGGCAAACCAGTTCATGGCATCCCGGGGCGTGATACTCTGCAAAGCTGAAGCAATCGCCTGGAGCAGAGCGGGCTGCGTGCGGGCCTCGGCTGTACGCAGGTGGGATTTGACTTTGCTCCACATTTGCTCGATGGGATTGAGGTCTGGGGAATAGGCTGGAAGGAAGAGGATTTGGGCTCCAGCCTGCGCGATCAGCGAAAGGGTCGGCTCACTTTTATGCGGGGAGAGGTTATCCATGATGACCACATCTCCGGCGCGCAGCGTCGGGCACAAGACATGGCCGACATAGACCCGGAAAACCTCCGTATCGGTGGCCCCCTCGATGGTCATGCAGGCGGTGGCACCGTCCAGGCGGATGGCGCCGATCATGGTCGTGGTTTGCCAATGGCCCTGCGGACATTGGGCGTGGACACGCTGACCCCGCAGGGCGCGCCCGCGCAGGCGGGTCAGATTGGTTTTGGCACCCGATTCGTCCAGGAAAATCAGTTTGGCCGGGTCCAAACCGCCTTGCCGACGCCGCCAGGCGCGGCGCGCCCGCGCAATGTCCGGACGGTCTTGCTCGCTGGCATGGAGTGTCTTTTTTTATATGTCAGCCCCATCTTCGCCAGAACGTAGTGGATGGCGGGCAGAGAACAGTCCAGTTCCAAGCCGGCGCGCAGCTCTTTCAAGGTCAGGTCGGGCTTCTGATTCAATAGAGTCCGCATCTGGCGCTGATGGGCCGCCAGGATCATCGGCTTGCGCCCGGAGAAACGGTGGCGCGGACCGATCTCCCCGGTCCGTCGGCGTTGTTGCAAGAGCTTCTTGACCATGCCCAGCGAAACCCGGTAACGATCGCCGACCTCCACGCGAGTCCCCTCTTCAAGGTCATAGGAAGCCAAAATCCGTTCGCGCAGGTCCAACGATAAAGTTCGCATGAACTGCCTATACCACAGGCCCAACGGAATGGCTACAGTTTTATTTAAAACGCTCTAGCGGGCCGCGTCAGGATTTGATTTCCACGCTCTGGAACAGGCTCTCCAGGCTGTTGAGCGGCGCGTCTTTTTTGGGCGCGGGATCGAGAAGCTGACGCAGATAGACAATCGCGTCTGGAATGCCCCTGACGGAACGCGGCAGCGTTGCGCCGCAGGCGTTGGCGTGGCCGCCGCCCTGCAGTTTTTCGGCGATTTTCAAGGCTTCGCCGTTGCGGCTGCGCAAGCTCACCACCACGGTGTTGTTCGCCTTGCGAAAAAGGGTCAGGAGCACCGGGTAGGGCGTGGCCTGTTTTTCCAGCAGTTGGTGGACGATCAAATTATTGTTGCCCACCACGGTGTCCACGTAACCCACCGTCGGGCTGATGGCGGCCACGTTGGCCCTGCTCCACTCGTAACCCAGCGGATCTTCGACGCGCCGTTTCACGGCCATGACCTCCAGCAACGGATGGTCCAGCAACCGTTCCAGTTGGCCCTCGATCAGCGCATACAAATTCCAAAACCCATACGTCTTGACCAGGTTGGCGAAATCGTTGGCCAGCGCAAAATCAGGGTCATCCTCCAGAAACAAATCCGCCACGTTGTTCAAGTGGACCAGGCGATCCAATGGCGGCGAGCCAAGCCCGTGTTCCTGGCACAGTTCGTAGCAGAGCAATCCGGCGGATTTGGTGACATCATGAATGAAATGCGCGTTCTTCGGCTGGACCTCGGTGGCATGATGATCAATCAGCAGCCAATCAGGCTTGTCCAGGCGCGGCTCGAAACTCAAATCGCAGACCCAGCCGGATTTTTCGCGCGGTTCCCGCATTTTCCAATTGTTGTAATGGTAGGATTCCAGGCGGATGTCCGCGTTGAAAATCTTCCGGGCCAGCCGCTGCAAAAGCAGCCCCGAGACGAAGCCGTCCAGGTCGCTTTCATGCGTCAAAATAACTTCCGGCCGGGGCAAAGTATCCATGCGCATAAACTATGATGTCGCAACGTGGCTGGCCAGAAGAAATCCACGGAATGTCGCTCATTTGTGTTCCGGCTCATCCATTGAGTCTTTCTTCAGCCACCATCGCCGCACCGCGACAAGACACCAGATTGCCTCCACCACGCCGAAGGGCCACGCGCCTTGCAGAAACCCATAGACCGATCCCAACGCGCAGGCGCCAGCGAATCCCAAAACAAACCAGCGGCTGCGCTCCTCCAGCGCGTAGCACACCAGCATCGCCGTAACCGCAATCAGGCCAAACATCGTGAGCCGGTCCATATTCACTATGTTTTCTGAAAGAGCACGATGCGGTTGGTGTTGGTGCCTTTGTTGTTGTTAGCGACGCCCCAGCAATTGGCGGTCTTGGTGAATTTCTGGTCGTTGATGAGGATGAGCAGCGGCTTGAGGCCGGCGTCCAGGCCGCATGCCAGAACCGTCTCCTCCAGCTTGATTGTTCCCGCGCGGACTTCGCCGACTTCAAAGGCCACATGCCCGCCGGGCCGCAGCACCCGCCGCAGTTCCCGGAATACGGCCGTCATTTCGGACTGCCATTCCGGCAGTTTTTTCGGGACGGTCAGGCGGACTGATTTTGGATCAATGCCCAGAAACCAGCAGCGCAGCCAATTGTCGCCGGCGTAATCCACCACATCGAGGAACGGCGGCGAAGTCACCACCAGCGCGACCGAATCGGACGGAATTTGCGGGGTGGCCCGCGCGGCTTGATTTAACAGCAGCGCTTTTGCCGCCACGGCCCCCAATGCGCCGCGCATCGTCGCGTCGCAATCCCCCAGCAGGATGCGGCTCTTCTTCAAAATCAATTCCGGCACATGGCGGCGGGGGGGGGTTTGATGGCGGTCGGCATTGATCTTGCGCTGCGATTTGACTGAAACCGCCTGGTTCGGCGGCAGCGTATAGACGGAAAAAAATCCGGGGGAATGGCCGGTCAGCCGGTTCAGGGCCACGAGGCAAATCCATCGGTCAACCGCATCCTGCTTCCCGGCCAGCAGATATTTTTTCAGGGCGGCGATTTCCCGCAACGTTTCGGGATGATAAAAGACCAGCAACTCTTCCGGCAGCTCATCGTGATCGCGAAAATTAATTTCCGCCAGCCGCGCGCGGATTTCTTCAAGACCCGGCGGGCTGAACCGGGGGCCGAGCAAACGCAGGCTCAGTGGATTGACATCGCAACCGAAAGGAATCCGGCCCAACAGGGCCGCTTCCAACGGCGTCGTGCCGCGACCCATGAACGGATCATAGACGACCTCGCCGGGCCGGGTCAGGCGCTCGATGAAAAATCGCGGCAATTGCGGCTTGAAGCAGGCGCGGTACGAAATCTCATGCAACCGGCTGGCTGCGCGCTGTTTGGAAGTCCAGAACTCATTGACGAACACTGGCACGTTCGCCGTCTTTCCATCCGCCAGCGCAATGCTCGTCGTCATCCGGATGGTGCTTTTGCCAAACTGATGAAACCCCGCCAATTCTTCCGGCAACGGGACAATCGTTGCCGGCCGGGTGGAGGGGCCCCGCCAATCGAGCGACAATTGCAAATTCTCAGCCAGCATCCTGCCTTCCATCTTCCCCTGCCTTCCCCTGCCCCGGCAAGCAAAACAAGACATGGCCCGGAGGCTGGGTTGCGGTAATAGAGGGCGCTTGAGTTTTTTGGTTATTCTTCCTTGACAATATGGAGCTTCTTAATTTATACAATGCCCGCATTGCGGCTTTCAATGCGGGCATTGCATAAATCAAATTTTGATTGCAGCAAATAAATTCGTTCCTTTTTGGTTTTTGCGGCAGGCTTTGGATGCGTCTGCCCTGGCAGGCAAAAGTGGCTCCCCGATCTGAATCCCCAATGGCCAAAAAAAATTTGAAAAAATCCGTTGACAACTTCCGCCATCTGTCATACTGTCCTATGACAGTTCAATTTTTTATGCTGTTTCGAATAGATTTTAAATCGGGCAAGGCGGTTTACCTGCAACTGGTCGATCAGATTCGTTATGCGGCGGCCTGCGGGGCGCTGCGCGCGGGGGAGGCGCTGCCTTCGATCCGGCCGCTGGCCGAGCAACTGCGTTTGAACCGCAATACCGTGGCCAAGGCTTACACCGAATTGGAAAGCCAGGGGGTGATCGAAACCATCGCGGGCAAAGGCTGCTTTTTGAAGGACAATCATTCGCCATTCACCAAACAGGCGCGGCACAAATTGCTGGTCGAAAAAATCGACGACGCCTGGGTGACGGCGCATCAGTTGCAGGTGGATGCGGACACTTTTCTCGAATTGGCGCGCGAGAGACTGGCGTTTTTCGAACGCGAAGCCGCCAGAGAATAGACAGAAGCCAAAGGAGGACGATCATCATGAATACCAGCCCGGCAGTCATCGAAGTCAAAAATCTTAAACGCCGCTTCGGCAAACTCGACGCGGTCAACGGACTCAGCCTGAACGTGCGGCCCGGCCGCTGTTTCGGCTTTTTCGGACGCAACGGCGCCGGGAAAACGACCACCATCAAATGTTTGCTCAATCTGCTGCGGCCCACTTCGGGCAGCGTCAGCGTGTTTGGCCTGGACCCGCGACGCGATGAAGTGGCCGTGAAATCGCGCCTCGCTTATGTGCCCGATGTGGTGGCGTTTTATCCCTGGATGACCGTGCGCGAGACGCTTTATTACCTGGCCTCTTTCCGGCGGCATTGGAACCTGGAGGTAGAAGCCGACCTGCTCCGGCGTTTCCAGTTGGACCCGGCGCAGAAGACCAGCCATTTGTCCAAGGGCCAGAAAACACAACTGGCCTTGATCGGGGCGATTTGTCCCGAGCCGGAACTGCTCCTGCTGGATGAGCCGACCTCCGGCCTGGACCCGATTGTCCGGCGCGAATTCATCGAAACGGTCATCGGCGCGTATCAATCCGGCGACCCGGAGCGCCGCACCGTTTTCGTTTCGACGCATCTGATCGCCGAGTTCGAGGGGTTGATTGACGAATTCACCATCATCGAGCAAGGCCGTGAACTGTTCTCAATGGAGGCGGACAGCGCGCGCGACCGGTTCCGAAAAATCCGGGCGCGATTTGCGGGGCCGCCGCCCGCCGTGAAATTGCCCGGGGCGCTGGGCGTGCGCCGGTCCGGCCGCGAACTGGAGTTGCTGGGCAACGGCAACTGCGAGCAGTTGATGGAAATTCTGCGCGCGCAGCATCCGGAGGAGCTCCATTGCGAATCGTTGTCGCTGGAGGAGATTTTTGTCGCGTCCAAAACTCTGATGGAGGCCGTGCCATGAACCCGCTCATCCGCAAGGAAACAAGACTGCTGCTGCCGGCCTGGATTGCGGCGTTGGTGGTGGCGGCCATGCCGGTTTGGTGGTGGCGGCATTCCGAGGGCGCGTTACTGGTCTTTTTTGGCGCGGTGATATTGGCCCTGGCCCTGTCGCCCTTTGGAGAGGAAATGAGCTGCGGCACGTTTGGCCTCCTGCTCGTCCAACCTGAAGAACGACAGCGTTTTTGGAGGATCAAGACCGGGCTTCTGGCCGTTGCGCTGGTCTCAGCGTGGACCTTGCTCGCTTTGTGTCTATGGAGTGCGCAGGTGTATGGCAACGATTTGGCCGAGCTGCTCAAGATGAGCGCGCTGATGACGCTCCTGGCTTTTTCCGGAGGGCTGTGGAGCACTTTATTGTTGCGCGATATCCTGGCCTCTTTTTTTTGCGCTTGCCTTGTTCCAACAGTCATTTGCGCTGCGATACTCGCTACTGTGGGCCATTGGGTTGACCCCGAGAGCCACCGCTTCTCAACCATCCTTTACTGCGTGCTGGCAGCGTATGCGGCGGCGGCCTTTTTGTGGGCGCGACGGCTTTTTCTTGGCGCGCAGGAAGTGGCGTGGAGCGGCGGGCAAATTTCTTTGACGGCGGTGCGCGGAGTGTCATTGCGGTGGCTGGCCTTCGAATTTAAAGGCAGACAGAACCGGTGGACAGCCTTGGTAAAAAAGGAATTGCAACTGCAGGAAGCCACGATGGTTCTGATTCCGTTGCTGGCGTTATTGTATTTGGCTGCTCTGGCCATATACTATTTTGCTCCAAAATGGCTTGGGAAAGAACTGAGTTTTGAAGCCGTCCCCAGCATTTGGCTGGCGACGGTGCCGTTGGTGATCGGATGCGTGGCGGTGGCGGAGGAGCGCCGCCTCAACACTTTGGAAGGACTTCTTTGCCTGCCGATCTGCAAGCGCAATCAATTTGCCGTGAAGCTTGCGGTCGCGATGGTTTTGGGAATCGTGTTGGGCGGAGTCATTCCCTGGGTTCTCTTGGACATGGGAGGCATGCGGGCCAATGATTTCGGTTTGCAAAAGGCCATGGAGGTCGCCGCGCTGATCACCGGAGTTGCGTTTTACGCCTCAACCATGAGCCGCGGCCTGTTGCAAGCCCTTTCCACAGCCTTGTGCATCCCAGTGCTAATGGGGATGGCCGTCGCTCTTTATGTGAGAATCTACGATGCCGTCGGCTACGACAGGATGTGGCCGGTCACGACCCTCACCCTGGTCTGGCCGGCCCTGACCATCACCTTTGTCTGGCTGGCGTTCATGAATTACAAACAGTTGCAAATCGGCTGGCGGGTCTGGGTCGGAAATTTGACCCGGGCCGGCGCGGTTTGCGGTTGCGTGACGTTGGTGGCTATCGCGGTCTTCGACCGCCCCTGGGAATTGTTCCAATCCCTGGAGCCTCGCCATGGCCCGGCCCGAATCAGCGGCGCGGGACGAGCCAGTATGGGGAGTTCGGGGCATGGCCTGTACATCGTGCTGCCCGATGGCAGACTTTGGATTGGGAAAATGGATCGTTCAGCGAAAAGCACTTCCGGCGGGTTTGTCCGTGGCTCAAACTGGGTGGAAACGGCGGCGGGCTTCGAGAGCGCCGTTGCCATCCAATCAGATGGAACACTCTGGAGGATTCTCAACACCTCAGACATACGCCAAATCGGCTCTGACTCGGACTGGAAGAAGATCGCCGGAGGCATTAATTGGTTCCAGGCGCTCAAACAAGATGGGACGCTCTGGATCGCCCCTTATGCTACTAATTTTATTGCCGCTCCTCTTCGTGTCGGAGCCGACTCCGATTGGGTGGATGTCTTTGCGCTGTTTGAACGACGCACGATGTTCGTCAAGCGCGATGGGAGCAAATGGGGATGGAAACGTTATCCGATCGGCGCTCATGGACAAAGGTTCTTGAACGCTGGGCTTGAACGGGTTCGTTGGAACATGGAGGGAACTAATTGGGCGTTCATGGCTGGCGGTTGGGATTTAACCTTGGGCATTCGGTACCTGATGGCAGCCTGTGGGCCTCCGGCGATCTTCCCCCCAAAATTTTTGGCGCAAAAGTCCGCCCACACCTGCCTCCGGAAGCCGTGCGTGTCGGAACCAAATCGGATTGGGTCGCGCTGAGCGGAGCCTGGAATGTCGTCGCGCTTGAGGCGGATGGCACGCTCTGGAGGATGGAATTTGGCCAAAGCAAGCGCCCAAGCAAATACGCCGACTGGCTGGCCGCAACGGAAGGTTACGGAGGCGCTTGGGCTTTGGCGAAGGATGGCACGCTCTCCTGCTGGAATGAATTTAACTGGCAGGCGTATTCGACGGGCTTGGGGAAAATTATTCTTGGCCCCACCCGCCGGCCGGTCTTTTCGGTCAACATCCTGGAACAACAGAACTGACCCAGGCGCTCAGAGTTTTCCGAGCAGGGCCTTGAGCCGTTTCCACGCCTGGTCATGGGCCTTCTGGTTCGCCTCTGCCGCATCGGGTTGTTCGCCCGCGCGCATGAAACCGTGGCCGCGCCTGCGTACGTCACCGGTTTGTAATTCTTGCCCGCGGCCTTCATGAGCTTCTCCGTGGCCGGAATGGTGGCGCTGATGCGCGCGTCGTCGCCGCCGTAAAAGCCATGGACCGGACATTTGATGTTCTGCATTTCTTTCCCGTCAGGAGGCGGCCCGTAAAAAACAAAAGCGGCTTTCAAGTCGGGCCGATTGCAGGCGAACCGAAAGGTTTGGCCGCCGCCCCAGCAGAAGCCCGCCACCGCCAGTTTGCCGTTGGCTGCCGGCAGCGCCTTGACGTAATCGGCCACGGCATTGAGGTCGGCCGTGATTTGGGCCGGGGGCAATTTGAAGATGGCGGCCCGAACATCATCCACGCTGGCAAAGTCGCTGCTGCCGCCGCCTTTGGGGCCGGCGACCGAGAGCAAGTCCGGCGCGATGGCGATGTATCCCGCCGCGGCCACTTCATCGGCCGCGCTGCGCGCCCAATCGGTCAGGCCGAAAATCTCGTGGATGACGATGACCGCCGCGGCCGGATTTTTGACTTCGGAATAGACGATGAAACAATGCACGGTGCGGGAGCCGTTCTTCACATCAACCCACTCGCCGTGGCGCGGGGATTTTTCCAGCCGGGCCTTGGCCCAATCCTGGGCGGAAACGGACAGTCCGGCGCAGATAAAAGCTCCCACCAAAAAGAGTTTCGTTTTCATGGCCACAGGATTGCCGAAACCGGATCAAGGTCAATCCTGAAAAAAAGGCTCAATAATTCAACCGGCGCAAAGCAGGCACGCGATCAAAGGCTTTGTCATTGCTGATGAGCGACTGATTGAAATAGCGCGCGAAGCCGGCAATCCATGTGTCATTTTCACCCAAACGTCCGCCGGCATCCATGAGTTCGCGGTCAACTTGGGCGGCGGCAAAGGCAATTTCCGGCTGCAAATTTAAAATCCGCCAGCGTAACAAAAAAACTCGCGCATGCCGCAAATCATCAAACCCCGCCGCAAATTCCCCGGCGGAAATCACGGTCGTGATCAACTGTTGCGCGCGATGAGCGTGAAGAAATTTTGAAGCCGCACCGGTTTTGTCCCCGCACTGTTCGTTGTGGAAGTCCACCAAAAACGTCGTGTCGGCGATCATTTGGCAATTCGGCGCGGGCGGTTTGAACGCCGGCCCCGGCCGGAACGGAGCAGGACGACGCGGCGCGGATTCATCGGCGGCAACTCCACGTTTTTGAAAGCCTCCAGCATTTCGCCGGCGGTTGCGCAAGGCTGGGGGATGGTGCGCAGAATCACGTCGGAAAAGCTGTCGCCCGGTTCTTTGAGCTTGCGCAATCTCGCGTGCGCCTCGGTTGAAATTGTAATGGTTGTAAAAGGCATACATGAGAATTGCATGAATCAAATCTGAATGCAAGCGCATTTTTTGAGCCACCCATGAAAACCATGAAGCCAAAGAAACCAATCAGTTCACTGATTCTCACACAGAACAAACAGCGTCACACCATTGCCTTACTTTCTGTTCGATCATGTCCCGCACTTCGCGTGTCTTGGCCAGCTTCTCTTCATCCGTGCCTTGAAATCTTGCAGGATCGGGAAAACTCCAGTGCAGGCGCGTCGTGACACCGGGAAAAATCGGGCAACGTTCCGCGCTCGCCTCGTCGCAAACGGTGATGACCCAGGCAAACGTTTTTCCCAATTTGACGAAATCTGAAACGGCTTTGGTTTGATTGCCGGAAATGTCAAGGCCGGCTTCCCGCATCACCGCGACGGCGATCGGGTTTAATTTTCCCGGCTCGAGTCCGGCGCTGTGCGCTTCGAATTCGTCTCCGCAAATCTGGTTCAAAAACGCCCCGGCCATCTGGCTGCGGGCGCTGTTGTGAATGCAAACGAACAGGACTTTCTTTTTCATCTGGTTGTTCCTCCTTTGAGTTTGGCGCGACAATGTTTCATTGCCGTCATCTGCGGCGGCAAACCAATGCCGCGTCCGGTTGCAGGCGGCGCATACCGAAAGCATCACCGGCACTTCCACCAGCACGCCGACCACCGTGGCCAGCGCCGCGCCGGAACCCGGCCCAAACAACGTGATGGCCACGGCCACGGCCAGTTCAAAGAAGTTGCTCGCGCCGATCAGCGCGCCGGGCGCGGCCACGTTGTGCGGCACGCGCAACCAGCGCATGAGCAGGTAGGCAAGCGTTGAATTGAAATAAACCTGGATGATGATGGGAACGGCCAGCAACAGCACGGCTAACCAGCGCGTGGTCAGGTTCTCCGCTTGAAACGCGAAGATAAGCACCAGTGTCAACAGCAGCGCCGCGATGGTCACGGGATGAAACTTCGCCAGAAAGTTTTCCTCAAACCAGTCTTTGCCGCGCCAGTTCAGCAGTATGGTCCGCGTCAGCCAGCCCGCCGCCAGCGGTATGACGATGAACACCACCACCGACGTGATGAGGACTTTGGACGGCACAACCACCTTCGCCACGCCGCACAAAAACATGACGATGGGCGCGAAGGCGAACAGCATGATAAGGTCGTTGACCGCCACTTGCACGAGGGTGTAAACCGGGTCGCCGTCGGTGAGATACGACCACACAAACACCATTGCCGTGCAAGGCGCGGCGGCCAGAATGATGAGTCCGGCGGTGTAATTCTTCGCCGCCTCCGCATCAATCCAGTGCGCGAAGAGATGCTGCATGAACAGCCACGCCAGCAGCGCCATGCTGAAGGGCTTTACCAGCCAGTTGATGAACAGCGTCACCGCCAGTCCCTTGGGCCTTTTGGCGATGCCCCCAAGCGCGCTGAAATCCACCTTGAGCATCATCGGGTAAATCATCATCCAAATCAGCACGGCAATCGGGACGTTGACCTGCGAACCCTGGCCAAATTCCAGTTTGCTCAACGACGCCGTGAGGCCGGGCGCGAGCCGGCCCAGCGCGACGCCGGCAACCATGCAAAGAAAAACCCAAAGCGTCAGGTAACGCTCGAAAACAGCAAGGTGCTTCGGCTCCGCTACTGGCGGCTCATTGTTATTTAAGGCACGGTTCACAATTTGCCGCAATTGCCGCGCCGATCGCCAGCCAACTCGTTCACTCCGGCCGAATAGTCCACCGCCGACATCGGCTTGCGCGCCTGGACTTCCAGGCTGGTAAGGTAGTCGGACGGTTTGGCCGCCGGCGGCAGGTGTTCGACAATTCTCCGGTAAAGCGGATCTTCAAAACTCGTCATTGCCTCGACATAGCCGGGCTTGGATTTGAGAACGATGCCGGCCAATCCGGCTTCGCGGACCATGCGTTCGGTTTCCTCCACCAGCGCCGCCCCTGCCACACATCCGATGAGAGCCTCCACCATTTTCAACACTTCCGGCGGCAGCGGCTTGAGCAAAGCCATGTCTGACACCGCCACGCGACCGCCTGGTTTGAGCACGCGCGCGATTTCCCGCCACACTTGTGGCTTGTCGGGTGAAAGATTGATGACGCAGTTTGATATGATCGCATCCACGCTGCCGTCCGCAACGGGCAAGTGTTCGATTTCACCGAGCCGGAACTCGACGTTCCCCAAGCCGGTTTCTTTCAGGTAATGAGCGATGTTGCGACGGGCTTTGCCCAGCATCTCCGGCGTCATATCCACTCCGATGGCGCGCCCGCTTGCGCCCACTTTGCGACCCGCGATGAAAACATCGAAGCCGCCGCCGCTGCCGAGGTCCAGCACCACTTCACCGGCCTTCAACGCCGCGAGCGCGGCGGGATTGCCGCAGGACAAACCCATGTTCGCTCCGTCAGGCAGGGCTTTGAGGTCTTCAACAGAATACCCAAGTTCGCCGGCCAGTTTGTCAGCGTCCAGCGGCGCGGAACCGCAGCAGGACACGCCGGATGTGCAACATCCGGCAGACGTCGTTTGCGCGATCTTCGTGTATCCTTCGCGCACCTTGTCGCGCACGGCATCGTTTCGTTCTTCAATAGGGGGCATGATCATAAACTCCTTCGGTGTTTGGGGGTCAACTGCCATCGGCATTGACGGCGGCAGATTTCCTGCGCATCCATTTTCAAGATCGCCTTGAGCCGTTTGGCGTCGGCCACCGCTTCGTCGGACTTTCCCAGCGACTTCTCAATCCAATCCAGCGCTTCACGAACCATGGCGGGCGCCGTTTCGTCCGGCAGACGGTAATAAACCCAACGCTCCTCCTTGCGTGAGGCTATCAATCCGCCTTGATGAAGGACGGAAAGGTGCTTGGACATGGTGGAGGGCGCCAGGCCGAACAATTCGGTGATTTGGCAAACGCACAGTTCACCCCGGCGCAAGGCCAGAAGAATCCGCACACGGCCCGGATCGGACAGCGCCCTGGTGATGGCCATAAACCCGCGCATATTTACATTTCGCCACATAACGAAATGATTATCGCACACCGCCCCGGAGTGCGCAAGCGCCTTTTAAAGGATTTTCTCCAGCGTTTCCACGACCGTTGTCACGCAACCTTTGCAGGTCTGGTTCTGGAGATCCTTTTCCTTGAAGTACCGCTGTCCGCTTGGCGTGTTCAGGTCGCAGCCCTTCAGCAATGTGCGGCAGATGCATGTGCCGTGCTTTGATTCAAATTGCGACATGAGTTCCCGCACCTTCCGGTACGTTTCCTCTGTGGGCGTCCTGTCTTGCCCTTCGCCGCGCCCGTGCTTGAGTCCAAGAGTGATTATGCCCCCGGTGATCGCTCCGCAAACCTCTTGCTTGCGCGCCATCCCGGCCCCCATCCCGCAAGCCAGTCTCAGGGCGGTGTCCTTGTCGAAGCCCAGATCATCGCAAAACGAGTAGAGAACCGCTTGAGCGCAGTTGTACCCGGAGAGAAACTTCTCCACAGCCACATCGCTTCTTGCGCTCATGGGCCTCCTCGCGCCGAACAGACAATGGAAAGCGCGTTATGCCGCTTGTCCTTTTTCATAAAATGACTGTAAACCCGGACTAAAACTCTTGTCCAGCATAAAATCACGCCCGAATACGGGATTTTTGCAAAACCCGCTGATTGTGCTATAACGATTGTGTGTCAGCGACCGCGCCGCAACCAAAGTCCGTCCGTTTGTTTGTCAAACCGGGGTGCGGATGGTGTCGCCAGGCCGCCAAGTGGCTCGACGCCCGGGGCATCCAGCATGAAACGCTCGACGTGATCGCTGATCCGGCGGCGGACCGGGAGATGCGGAAGCTCTCCGGGCAGGGATTGGCCCCGGTCATTGATGTGGACGGCCAGATTTTGGCTGACTTCGATGCCGGGCAACTGGCAGAATTCTGGAAGCGATTTGAATGAACACCGTTGACCTGATTTCGAAACCCCGCCCGCGCCTGCCGGAATGGCTGCGCCTCCAGTTGCCCACCGCGCAAAGTTTCGGGCGGACGCGCGCGTTGCTCGATGAACTCAAACTGCACACCGTCTGCGAAAGCGCGAAATGTCCGAATCATTGGGAATGCTGGAGCAAGGGCACGGCGACGTTCATGATCGCGGGGGATCACTGCACGCGGGCCTGCGGGTTTTGCGCGGTCAAAACGGCCAAACCGCTGCCGCTTGAAGCCGATGAGCCGGCCCGCGTGGCGGAAGCCACCCGCCGCATGAACCTCAAGCACGTCGTCATCACCGCCGTGGCGCGCGACGATCTGGCCGACGGCGGCGCGGAACATTTCCGGCAAACCATCGAAAAGGTGCGCGAACTCAACCCGGGCGTTGCCATTGAAGTTTTGGCGCCGGATTTTCTCGACCGCGACGAATCCATAGACCTGGTGCTGGCGGCCCGTCCGCACATTTACAATCACAACCTGGAAACCGTGCGGCGACTGACCCCCGGCGTGCGGCATCGCGCCACTTACGACCGTTCGTTGAGCGTGCTGGGCAAGGTGAAAAAATGGCGCGGCGACTCCATTTACACCAAGTCGGGCCTGATGCTCGGCCTGGGCGAAACGGAGGAGGAATTGTTCCAGGCCCTGCAAGACCTGCGCCGGGTGCGGTGCGATATTTTGACGCTGGGCCAGTATCTTCAGCCCACGTTGCGCCATTTGCCTGTGGTGGAATTTATTTCGCCGTCCATTTTTGCGCGCTACAAGGCGGCGGCGGAGGAAATGGGATTCGTGCATGTGGCCAGCGGCCCGCTGGTGCGCAGTTCCTACCACGCCGGCGAATTCACCATGCCGGCCCAGTCTTGATTGGCCCGCCTTTATGATATGCGAGTATCCTTGACCCGGATGGCACCGAGTTGCTCATCCACCAGAGGAAGAGTTGAGTGACATTCCGAACCGCAACGCTGGATGATTGCCCGATGCTTGCCGAACTGAATCACCAGTTGATTCAGGACGAGGGACATCGGAACCCGATGACGGCGCCGGAGCTTGAGCAACGGTTGCGAGGCTGGCTCGCCGCCGAGTATCAAGCGGTGATTTTTGAGGACGGCGGAGCGGTTGTCGCCTATGCTCTTTACCGGGAGCGGCCGGAGGAGATTTACCTGCGGCACCTTTTCGTTGTTCGAGATCGCCGGCGTCGGGGGATTGGCCGGCGAGCGGTGGGGATTCTTCGCTCCCAGGTATGGCCAAAAGGCAGGAGATTGACGGTGGAAGTTTTGCTTGCCAACCAGGGCGGCGTCGCTTTTTGGCATTCGGTCGGTTTTAAAGACTATGCTTTGTCGCTTGAGATATTTTCAGACACGTAGCGGTGGCAGCCTCATTTTGCCGCTTTGTCATCCCTTTTCCAGTCGAGATCGTACAAATTGATCACTCGCGGCTGTTCCAGCAGTTTCTTGTCGTTGTAATTGGAATTCGTCGGGGAGGAAATTGCATAGGCCATGTTCCAATTCATCCACCATGTTATCAGCGGAAAATAATTTTGGACGCCGCGCAGTAATTTCATGTTGTCGGCCGGCGGTTCGTCCTTGCCGGCTTGATCCTGTCCGCGCCGCGGCCCCCATTGGCTGAAGGCCAGCGGCTTTTTAAATGTTGTCAGCAGGGAATAAGCCGGAATATCGGCCGGAGCCAGCTCGTGATTCCACGGAACGAAAATGGAAATGCCGATCATGTCAACGTATTGGCTGCCGGGATAATAGAGGGCGGCGTTCTTGTGGCTGCTGCTGGGTTCAAAGATAAACAACAGATTGTTCAAATGCTTCGTCTTGACAAAATAATCGAAGGTCGCGCGATACAAAACCTTGAATTTTTCAGGGTTTTGTCCGCCCCACCAAAACCAATCGCCGGAGGCCTCGGCAAACGGATTCAAAAAAACAATGACGCCTTGCTTTTGCAATTCTTCCAGGCCGGCGGCAACTTCATCCAATTCGTGAAAATAAAAACGGTGATGTTTGCTGTTTGGAGCCAGAACCGAATCAATGTCACATTTCCCGCCGCCATTGAATGAGTCGGGCGAGGCGGGATTTCGCATGATGAGATAAATCTGAACCAAACCCCCTTTGCGCCAGAATTCAGCGCACAGTTTGTTGGGCGCTTCGGTGAAAACGCCGCCTTGATGATATTCCACGCCAACCAGGCCAACCCACTTGCCGGTCTTTTCGTGAATGATGGCGGGATTGTTGTCCGGGCTTGAAAGCGGCAGGACAGCCCTGCCCCATGATTCGAATTGTCCCGAAATCAGTTTCTTATCCCGCTTGAAAGGCAAACTCCGCAAATATTTCATAATGGCCCTGGCATCGGGCAACGCATTCGGATTCGCTGTTTCGGAAAGGCCCTGAGCCGGTGATTCCATTTGCAGCATCGCAAACGCAAGAACGAGGAACACGGGAGTTTTAGAAAATATCCGGCCTGATTTCATGCAGGTCATAACCATACTCAATGGGCCTGGAACGCACGGAAAAATGAAACCGGGTTGGTTGCGCCTGACGGAACCGTCAAAATGATTGTACCGGTTGTGTTGGTGACGTTCGTGTACCGCGCCCAACTGACAAGGTTGAAGGATCTTTGGATGAGGTAAAGGCCGCCGGTTTCCGAGTCCAGCCGCAATGGAAAGGCATTGGTTGAAGAAAAAGCCAGCGGCGTAAGCCGCGGCGGAGGGTAAAGGACGGCGGCGAGATCCTCGGTGTAGTCTGGCAATGGCAGCGCCAGGCCGCCGCGGGTGGCGGCGGCTTGAGTGACCCCAAAGGACTCGGCAGTGGCGGGATCATACCACCCGGCGATGAAATTGCCGGCAGGCCAGTTGGTCAGCGCGAGAGTTTGGGCGTGTTGAACCGGCAGGGTCGCACTCGCAGCATTCCCCGGAAAGGACACCCCGGGCGCGACGACGTAGAGAAGTGATTCGTGCGTGCCTTGCAGCCCGATGGCGGCGGGAGAAGGCTGCCAGTTTCCTGAATACGCTGCCGGCAACACTTGATTCAATTGCACCCAGTCGAGATAAAACCAGTCGTCGCCGGCGTTGGTTATCGTGATGAGGTGGCGCCCGCCGGGCAACGGGACGGCGATGTCGATGTTGTATTCTTCATCCACGGAATAACCACCGTCCAGGTTGACGAGGTTGGTGCGGAAGACTTGGGCGCCATCAACGAGCACAACCATGATCGAACCGTCGGAAACTGAGTTGAGATGCATGACGAGGCTGGCGTTGTTGGTCAACCAGGCGCTTAACTGAAAGGGCGTTTTCAGATCAGGGTGGTAGATGCCGTGGACAAAGCTCTCGAGTGCGAACGCCGAATAGGAAGCCGCTTGCGGACCAGGAACCGCCAGTTGCCCGGACGTCATGTCACCCCAGTTGCCGTCGAGGGGAAGTTGCACGTTGGCCGGTTGTCCGCCTGGCAAAGGATTGCCAACCGTGACGGGGGGCGATCCGGATGTTTGAAACGCGATGTTCGTCCAGGCGCCGATTCCCCAGCCGGTGCGGTTCAAGATTGCGCCGAGGGCTGCATAAGTTGGATAATCATCTTCGCTGTCAATATTGTCCCACCACCAGGACATGGCGGTTCCGACCGATCCGCCGAGCGCGCCGCCCCAGATGCCCTGGCGCCATCCGCGCAGATAAGGATCATTGGTTCGGTTCCAACCCGCCGAAGAAGTTCCGAATTCACCGACCATCATCGGTTTGCCGTATTCCTGGAGGAAGGATTGGGCCACCGTGGAAAGGCGGCTGGCCGGGCCCGCCTCCCCGTAGGAATGATAGGCCGCAAAATCAAGTTGCGGCAGAGACCAGATTTCCGGACGGTCGCTGTCGCCGGTGAGACTGGTCGTGACGAGATGGCCGAAGACGTCGTTGGTGTGCATCCAGCCACCCATCAAGCCATGCCAGGCCGCGACATCCGTGGCATTGAGGAAGGAATAATCGTTGTCAATCTCGTTGAAGAATTCCCAGGCCAGCAGATTTTGGCTGTAGCCATAGCGCGCGATGAGATAGCGCAGGCGCTTTTGATAAACTGTTTCCGCGGCGGTGTTGGCAAAGAAATCATTGGCCACCGTGCAAGGGCCGCCGTTGGTGACATTGTAAGGGTTCTCCGGCCAATAATTATTGCCGCCCCATGAATCAGGCTCGGTCGCGAACATGCCGTGGTAATCCAGGCTGAACAAAATATAAATGCCGCTCTGTTCGGCGAGTTGGAGGACGTAATCCAGTTGCCAGGCGGGTTGTTGCGAATAATTGTCAAGTGAAGTGGAGGCATCCTCGATGCCAAACGCCCATGGGCACATCCAGATGCGGGTGTAATTTTCACCTCCGCCTTGCATGGTGGAGAACCAAGTATCGTAATTGTAGGTGCCCGGCCCGTCCGGCCAGCAGACATCCTCGCCGATCAGCCTCAATGCCTGGCCATCGCCAGTTTGAAAATATTGGCGGTTGGACGCAAGGCCAACGTATCCAAAACGAGGCGGCGGCAGGCTGGCCGGCACGGTGAAGTTTGTGATCACCGGCGAACCGGAAGGCTGGCCATTGGTCAGGATGGCGAGGGAAAGGGAATAGCTGCCTGTTGCCGGCGGTGTGAAGCGAAGCCGCCAGCCGGGCGTGCCGGCCGGAGTATCGTTTTCGTAACCGCCCGAAAGCGAACGCAGGTAAGCTTGATACCAGAAAGCGGGGACGGTTGTCTTCTGGCCGGAAGGGAACGTAAACGTGGCATCCAGCCGAATAATATTCGGATCGTAGGGATTGGCCACAGAGGGGACATTGCTGATGCTGAATTCCAGACGTTGCCAGAGTTGCGGGGAGGTCACCTGGCTTATTCGCGGCGCCGGCTGTGAGAACCCATGCGTCGATATGAAAGCCAGGAACGCCGCAGAAAAAAGCTTCCGGGCAGTGGTGTGCATGAAGCGACAATAATGCAAATCCAACAAATCGTCAAACAACGAAACACTGCGCAACTTTTGCGCATGGCCGTGTAACTGTTGCGCACTCCAGAGGGTCTAATTCCCCGGCAACAGGCGATTTCGCGGATAAAAACGCCTTTTGCGGGTTTGGCATGGTAGTTGCCTACGGTTTTGATTGACGTCAATGAATCGAGAGCGCAACGGTGCGGCTCCCGAACAGGTTAACCTTTAAACTCGAAACGAAATATTATGAATGTAATGAAAAGAAGCATCATCCTCGGCGGCTGCGTGGCCGCTCTGACTCTGTGCGCCGGCAATCATCTCATGGCTCAAGGCCGCAATTTTGACCCCGCTCAGTTTAAACAAATGCGCCTCGACCGGGCGCACGAACAATTGGAAATCACAAACGATGTCGAATGGAAAGCCATTGAACCCATGGTCGGCAAAATAATCGACGCCGAACGCGATGTCATGAGTATGAGAGCGGGCGGCATGTTCGGCGGTCGCGGTCCTCGACGCGGAGGCGATAATAACACCAACGGCGGCGCCGACCAGCAGCGCCCGCGCCGGAACAATTTCTTTGGCGAACCGAGCCCAGCCGTCACCGCGCTGCAAAAAGCCATTGAGGACAAGGCGCCGGCCGCGGATCTAAAGGCCAAACTCGCCGCAGTGCGCGCCGAAACAAAGGACAAGGAAGCCAGGCTCGAAGCGGCCCAGGAAGAATTGCGCGGCGTGTTGACCGCGCGCCAGGAAGCCATCGCAGTGGCCAACGGGCTTTTGAAATAGGCGGGCCGGACGGGTCGGACGAGCGCAGTGATGGAACAGGCTTTTTTATGAGCGAGACAAAAACAGCGGAGGTTTCGACAAGCCAGTTGCTCGACCGGATGGTCGGAACCAAGCAGCTTTCTTCCACCGACGCCGCCATTCTGAACCAGCAGAATCGCTCTGGAAAGCAGGCCGTTCTTCAATCCGAGGAGGAAATTCTCCGCTGGCTGGCCGGGGAATATGGCCTCGGGTTCACCACGCTGGATAACATTGAGCCGGAGCGCGAGCTTCTCTCCCTTTTCCCGGCGCGCGTTTTGCTCAAGGCGGAATTGCTTCCGTTGCAGCGGGTCAACGGCACGGTCGAAGTGGCCACCAGCCGGCTTTTCTCCACCCAGGGCCTGGACACGCTCAAAACGCTGACCGGCCTGAAACTCAAACCCGTCCTGGCCCCCGGCGAAGCCATCCGCCGCGAGATGAAAAAGCATCTGGGCGTGGGCGCGGACACGATTGACACGCTGGACGAGGACGCCCCGCTCCAGGTGGTGGATGAGACAGGGGAGGAGGACACCAACCTGGACAGCGCCGCCGAAGACGCTTCCATCATCAAATTCGTCAATCAAGTGTTGACAGACGCCATCGAGCTGCGCGCCTCGGACATTCATTTGGAGCCGTTCGAGGACGAGCTGCGCATTCGTTACCGCATTGACGGCGTGCTGCAGGAAATACCGGTGCCGGCGCAAATCAAGCGGTTCCAGCCGGCCATCGTTTCGCGGGTCAAGATTCTGAGCCATTTGAACATCGCCGAGAAAAGGCTGCCGCAGGACGGCCGCATCAAAATCCGCCTCGCGGACAACGAGGTGGATATCCGCGTTTCCATCATTCCCATGCTGCATGGGGAGGCGGTGGTCATGCGATTGCTGCGCCAGAAAGCAACGCTGCTGGGCATGGAACAACTGGGCCTGGGCGGGCGTGAGTTCAAGTCGTTTCAGCGTGTCCTGGCCCTGCCGCACGGGATTATACTTGTCACCGGGCCGACCGGCAGCGGCAAGACCTCCACCCTCTACACGGCGTTGAGCGCGATCAATGATTCCATCCGCAAGATCATCACCATTGAAGACCCCATCGAATATCAGTTGCGCGGCGTCAATCAGATTCAAGTTTCGGAAAAATCGGGGCTGACCTTTGCGCGCGGGCTGCGTTCCATTTTGCGGCATGATCCTGACGTGATTCTGGTCGGCGAAATCCGCGACCAGGAGACGGCGCAGATCGCCGTGCAGGCCTCCCTGACCGGGCATTTGGTCTTTTCCACCTTGCACACCAACGACGCGCCGGGCGCATTGACGCGGCTGGTGGATATGAATGTGGAGCCTTACCTGGTGGCGTCGTCATTGGAGGCGGTGCTGGCCCAGCGTTTGGTGCGGGTGCTTTGCCCGGCTTGCAAGGTGGAGGACGCCTCCGCCACCACCGCCGCCCTCAAGGAGCAGGTCGGTTTTCCGCGCCACGTCAAAGTGTTTCGCGCCGCGGGCTGCCAGGAATGCCGCGGCACCGGTTACCATGGCCGGCATGCCATTTTCGAATGGATGGACATGAACAACGAGATTCGGCACCTGGTTTTGAAGAATGCGTCCAGCGGCGAAATCCGCGAGGCGGCCATTCGCGACGGCCTGCGCAGTCTGAGCGACGACGGCTGGCGCCTGATCGGGCAGGGGATCACCACGGTGGAAGAAGTCATGCGCGTGACCAAGGACCAGACCTTGAGCCACGGCAAAAACGGCCACGCCGCGCCCGAGGCGGCGATTGTTGGCCAATAACCCTGAGACTCATGCCGCAATTTCAATACAAAGCATTTCAATCCGATGGCACGACCGCCGAGGGCCTGCTGGAGGCGGGCGGGCGGCAGGAGGCCTTCCGGCAGATGGAGCAACGCGGGCTTAAACCGATCGCCCTGGCGGAGAAATCCAATGGCGCTCCGCAAAAAAGCGCCGCCGCCCCGCTGTCCTTGGGCAGGAGCTTGCGCTTTCAATCCAAACGCGTCACCCCGCGCATGTTGGAGAATTTCACGCGGCTCCTTTCCAGTCTGCTGGCCGCGGGCGTGCCGCTCAGCCGCGCCCTGGTGATTCTGTGCAAGGAAGCCACCAACCCGGTCGCGGCCGCCAAATGGAAACAGATTTACGATTCGGTGGTGGATGGCGTCTCGCTGGCCGATTCGATGGCCAAAATACCGGACACCTTTCCGCGCGTCTATGTGGCCATGGTGCAGGCGGGGGAGACGGGCGGGTTTCTCGACCTGGTGCTGGCCCAGATCGCGGACTTCCAAACGCGCGAAAAAGACCTGCGCTCCAAGGTGATGGCCGCCCTGCTTTATCCGGTTATTTTGCTTTTCCTGGCCATTTGCG
The DNA here is from genome assembly GCA_963825315.1 of uncultured Verrucomicrobiae bacterium. Classification (GTDB taxonomy): domain Bacteria; phylum Verrucomicrobiota; class Verrucomicrobiia; order Limisphaerales; family Palsa-1400; genus DASRLE01. The sequence goes on from CAWGST010000001.1 coordinate 1,950,217, forward strand.
TGCTCATTGTTTTGATGACGTTCTTTATTCCCCGGTTCCAGACCATTTTCGCGGGAATGGGCGGGGAATTGCCATTGTTGACGCAGGCCATCGTCGGGGCCAGCCATTGGATCCGGGCCTACGGCATTTTTATCGGGGTCGGACTTGTCATCGGCGGCTTTTTGCTGCGCGGCTGGGTGATGTCGGAAAAAGGGCGGCGGGCCTGGGAGGGATTTATTCTGCGCGTGCCGATACTTGGGCCGTTATTGAGCCAGTTTGCCATGGCCCGTTTTTGCCGCATGTTGGGGACGCTGCTCAATGCCGGCGTGCCGCTGGTCGAGGCGCTCAATGTCGCCCGCAAATCCATCGGCAACCAGATTCTGGTGGATGCCGTTTCCAATTCCATTGAGCGGGTCAAGGAAGGGGCGCAATTGGGCGCGAGCCTGGCGGACTGCCGCAACCTTTTCCCCGGCTCCATTCTGGAAATGATCGCCGTGGCCGAGGAAAGCGGCAAGCTCGACCAGGAACTGATCCGCATCGCCACCGTGACGGAAAGCGATCTGGACCGCAACCTGAAGACCGGCGTGGCCGTGCTGGAGCCGGTCATGCTTTTTTTCATCGCCGGTTTTATCGGCACGATCTTCATCGGCATGATCATCCCCATCTTCAAGATGCAGGACCTGATCAAATAGACCAACGAACAAGGCGCTTTATGAAACTCATTCATCCAAAAAAGAATCCGGCAAACCGGACGCGCCGCCGCGCGTTCACCCTGGTGGAACTTCTGCTGGTGCTGACCATTCTCGCCATTCTGGCCGGGATTGTTTTGCCCAAAATGACGGGCCGCACCCAGCAGGCGCGGGTCACGCGCGCCCAAACGGAAATCGCCACCTTCGGCACCGCGCTGGGCGCGTTTGAAGTGGACAACGGCTTTTATCCCAAAGGCAGAAACGGCCTGGAAGCCCTTGTGCAGAAGCCGTCCAACGCCCAAAACTGGCACGGCCCATATCTGGAAAACACGACCGTTGTCCCGGTGGATCCGTGGGGCAATGCTTATCTTTATGAGTGCCCGGGCAAACATAATCCCACCGGCTTCGATCTGATGTCCATGGGCCCGGATGGCCGCATTGGAGGCGATGATGACATTTGCAACTGGTCCACACAGAAATAACCGCGCCGCTTTCACCCTCATCGAACTCATCCTGGTGATGACGATGATGACAATGGCGATCGCGGTGATTTTCCCTTCCTTGGAGGGATTTTTCCACGGACGCAACCTCGACAACGAGGCGCGCCAGTTTTTATCGTTGACGCGCTACGGCCAGAGCCGCGCCATTGCCGAGGGCATCCCGGTCGAGTTGTGGATCAACCCGCGCCAGGAAACCTACGGATTGCAGGCCCTCTCGGGCTACAGCGAAACCCGGACCAATCCCATGGTCTTTGCCGTGGACAAGACCGTGCAGATTGCCTTTTCCGCGCCGCCCTCCGTTTTGACCCGCTCCAATCAGTGGACGCAGGCGTCGGGCCACGCTGGCGCCTTGACCAAGATTCGGTTTCAGCCGGACGGTTTCATCAGCGACACCAGCCCGGAGAACATTTTTTTTCGGAGAGGGCGCGGGGGGTGAAATTTGGATTGCGGAAACTCCGACACATTTAAGATATGAAATTCAACCCGGCCATCCCCAAAGCGCCCGCCGTTAAACGCGCGCTCCGCGCCTTCACGCTGGCCGAAGTTTTAGCGGCGATGATGTTCATGGCCATCGTCATTCCGGTGGCGGTGCAGGGCCTGAGAATCGCCAGTTTGGCGGGCGAGGTCGGCCAGCGCAAAATAGTCGCCGCCCGCATCGGCAACAAAGTCCTGAACGAACTCAAAGTGACCGGCCAACTGCAAAACACCAGCCAAAGCGGCGTGGCGACGGAGGGCGGTCTGCAATACAAATGGTCGGTGCGCAGCGAAATGTGGACGGAAGACGCGACCAGTCCAATGAACCTGGTCACTCTCACCGTTGCCTACACCGCGCAAGGCAAAAACTACGACGTCCGCTTGAGCACGCTTTTACCCCGGACCACCCGATGAACTTCACTCCTAATCCTAATCTTAATCCTAATCTTAATCTTAATCCTCAGAGATTAGGATTAAGATTAAGATTAGGAGCCAAAGCCGGATTTACGCTGGTGGAGATTCTCATTGCCACCTCCATTATGGCGATTCTGCTGGCCGCCATCCATGCCGCCTTTTTCAGCGCCCTGGGGTTGCGCGAAAGAACCATCGATTCCCTTGAAGCCAGTTTGCCCGTCGAACAAGCTTTGCAGACCCTGCAGCGCGACCTGGCTAATATCGTCATCTCGACCAACGGAACATTTATTGGCCCCCTGCAAACCACCAATCCAACCAACGCGCTGCCGGGCCAGGTCGGCCCGGACTTCTACACTTCCGGCGGCGAATTGGACGGGATGGTTCCATGGGGCAATGTGGAGAAGATTGATTATTTGCTGTCGGCTCCGACGAATGGAAGGGGCGGACCGGGCCAGGACCTCCTTCGCGCCATCACGCGCAACCTGCTGCCCATCACCCAGCAACCGCTGCCCGAGGAGAAACACACCCTCTTGAGCGGCGTGCAAAGCCTGACCTTCCTCTATTATGACGGAACGCAATGGGACGCCAATTGGGACACAACCCAGCAAACCAATTTGCCGCTGGCCATCAAGGTCCAGATTCAAATGGCCGCGCGCAACCCCGGCGCCCTGGCGCTAAATCCGCCCTTGGAATTGGTCGTGCCCCTGGATATACTTCTGAACACGAACCCCATCACGGCCATACAATAATGAACTTCTCCACTCCTAATCTTAATCTTAATCCTAATCTTAATCCTTCAGAAAGAGGATTAGGATTAGGATTAAGATTAAGATTAGGAACTGCTGAAAGGCGCGGGTCGATCTTGATCATTGTGCTTTGGGTGGCGTTTGGTTTGTGCAGCATCGCGCTTTATTTCGCTCATGCGATGTCCATGGAGTTGAAGGCGGCGGACAACAACGTGGCCGGCGTGGAAGCCGATCAGGCCATCGAAGGCGCGGCCCTTTACGTCAGCAACGTCATCGCCACGCTCGGAATCTCCAATAATATGCCCTCCCCGCCCAACTTCCGGGCCGATGCCGTCAAAGTCGGCAATGCGACCTTCTGGCTGATCGGACGGGACACAAACGATTTGGAAACCTCCGCGCAAGGCGATCATCCGGTCTGGGGCCTCGTGGATGAGGCCTCCAAGGTGAACCTGAACAATGCCACCGCGGCCATGTTGCAGAATTTGCCGCAAATGACGGCGAACCTCGCCGCCGCGATGTATGATTGGCAGACCGGCAGCAACGCCACCGCCAGCGTCGGCGGGGCAAAATCCCAAACTTACTCGGGCCTCAATCCACCCTATCTCTGCAAAAGCGCCCCTTACGAGACGATTGATGAATTGAGCCTGGTGTACGGCCTGAACTTGGACTATCTCTACGGAGAGGACGCCAATCTCAACGGCATTCTCGACCCCAACGAAAATGATGGCGACCTCACCCCGCCCAACGACAACCAGGACGGAATCCTTGATCCGGGAGTGTTTGAGTACGTCACCGTCTGGACCGCCGGGGAATCGCCGACAACCTCAAACGGCATTGCGCGCGTCGCCATCAATAATAACGCCGCGTTGACCGCACTGATCCAATCGAACTTCCCGTCGCTCTCCCAATACGTGACCACCGGTGGCGGCCGCACGGCAAGATCTGGAACGGGCTCGGGCAGAGTCGCCGCTCGCACTGCCGCTGCAACCTACAGCAGCGTCCTGCAATTCTATGTCAGCACCGGGATGTCAGAAAGTGACTTTCAGCAAATTGAGCCGTATCTCATGAACACGAACACCAGGGGTTTGATTAACGTCAACACCGCGACCGCCACGGCCCTGGCCTGCATCCCCGGCATCGGACTGAACCTGGCGCCGCAAGTGCTGGCTTACCGCCAGTCCAATCCGCCGCAAACTCCTTCGATTAGCTGGCTCAAAACAGCGTTGGGCGGGGACCCGACACTCGCCGCTCAGGTCGGCCCTTATGTGACAGCGTATTCCTATCAGTACACCGCCGACGTGGCGGCGGTGGGGCATTATGGGCGCGGCTATCGGCGGGTGAGATTTGTTTTTGATTGCAGCAGCGGCACGCCGCTGATCGTCTATCGCCAGGATTTGACCCATTTGGGCTGGGCGCTTGGCAAAAAACTGCACGACCAACTCCTGGCACAAAACATCAAATGATCCAATGGTTCAAACGACAACGCGCCGCCTCCATCCTCGGCCTGGCCCTGGACGGCAACCGCCTTGAAGTGGTGTCCCTGCGCCGCAGCAACGGCGCTTTGCATCTCCGGCAGACCCTGGCCGTTTCGCTGGCGCTGAACCCATTGACCGATGCCGCCGAGTTGGTCGGCCAGGAAATCCGCAATCACCTGGATCAGGCGGGCATCCGCGAACGGCGTTGTGCGGTCTGCCTTCCGCTGGGCTGGGTGTTAAGCCTGCAAACCCAACTGCCGGATTTGTCCGCGGCCGATCGCGCCAGTTTTCTGCAAATCGAAGCCGAACGCGGTTTTAGTTCCGGGCCGGAGGCGCTCTTCACGGCCCGGTCTTTTTTCACGACCCCGGGCGGCGGACAATACGCCACGTTGCTGGCGGTGCCGCGCGACCAATTGGAAGCCTTGCAGCGGGTCTTGCGCGCCGCCCGGCTCAAGCCCGTCATCTTTGCCCTGGGTGTCACCGCGCTGCAAGCCGCCGGCGCCGAACCCGGGCGCGTGGCGCTCCTGGCCGTTCGGAATAATGCGGTTGACTTGCAAGTCACCGGCGGCGGCGGCATCGTCGCCCTGCGTTCCCTGGACGGCGCCATCGAAACAGAGGGAGCGCAGAAAAGCATTTCCGCCGACCTCGTGGCCCGCGAAATTCGCATCACCCTGGGCCAATTGCCCGGCGGGCTGGCCGAAACTTCCGGCAAACTCAAAATCTTCGGCCAGGGCGAGCTGGCAAAGCAATTGGTCCACGACCTCTCGCCCCGCCTCACCGCCCTGGGGCTGAAAATGGACGTGATGGAAAAGTCCTCCGCCACGCCCTTCGACACACAGTTGCCGCCGGAAATCGCCGCCTCCACGGCCCTGGCCCTGGCCGCCAATTACGTCAAAGGCGTTGATGTCGAGCCGGATTTTCTTCCGCCCAAAGTGCAGCCCTGGCGGCAGTTGGTCAGCACGCGCCTTTCCCCGCGCAAGCTGGCTTGGGTCGGCGCGGCCGCCGCCGGATTGGTTTTGTGCGTGGCCGCCGCTTTCGGCTTCCAGCAGTGGCAAATCTCCGGTTTGCAGGCGAAGTGGGACGCCATGGCGCCGACGGTCAATGAGCTGAACGCGGATCAGGATCAAATTAAAAAATTCCGCCCCTGGTACGACAAGTCATTTCAGGACATTATGGTTAAACTCTGGGCGGCTTTTCCCGATGACGGGTCGGTTTCGGCCAAGACAGTCGAGCTGCGCGATCTTTCCACGGTGACCTGTTCCGGGAACGCGAGAGATAATGAGTCGTTTTTGAAGCTGCACGCCAAATTGGCTGGTAACACCAACGAAATCAGCGCCCTGCACGCCGAGGTGCGCGGGCAGAAACCGATGCAGTTCACAGTGAATTTTCAGTGGGAAGGAGGGGCGGCCAATGGAAATTAAAAACCGCGAAAAACTGCTGCTGATCGTGACGGGCGGGTGCCTTGTCCTCCTGCTCTTGAATTGGCTGGTCGTTTCGCCTCTGATCGCAAGCTGGCACCATCGCTCCGAACGCATCGCCGCGCTGAGAAAATCGCTGGGTGACGGGGCCGTGCTGCTCCGGCGGGGAGCCTCGATTCGCGAGCGCTGGGAACACATGAGCGCCAACGCCCTGTCCAGCGCGCCCACGGCGGCGGAACGCCAGCTCTTTGATGCCTTTGACCGCTGGGTGCGCGCCAGCGGCGTCACGGAAGGCTCCTTCAAGCCGCAGTTGAAAGCCACCGACGATAACTATTCGGTCATGGAGTGCCGCGCTGATGTGACGGGCAATTCACTGACCATTGGGAAATTTCTGGACAACCTGGAAGCAGACCCGTTGGGCATAAGGCTGCAATCCCTCGAACTGACCTCCCGGGATGACAATGGACAGCAGCTTTCCCTCGGCCTCGAACTGAACGGCTTGCTCCTTCCCGCTCCCAACCAATGAACCGAAATATTCTCATTATTCTTTTGTTGGTGTCCCTCGGAGCCGGCCGGGTGGCCGTTGCGCAAGACACCAATTCCGCCGCGGCCCCGGCGCGGATGTCCTTGCAAACCCTCATGCAAAAAAATATTTTTGACCCGACGCGGTCCGGGCGCGTCGGGAGCAGGAGCAGGCTAAGGGCGGCGGCTGTCCGAGCCTTCACCTTTCGCGGCAGCGACGGCTATGTTGCGTTCTTTACGGGCGAGGGAACGCCGGGGAAAGGGTATGTCAAGCTTGGCGATTTGATCAACGGTTTCAAGGTAAGGCAAATCACTTTGCATTTCGTCAAATTGGCCGAACCCAACGGAAATATTGTGGAGTTGAAGGAAGACAATTCCATGCGGCGGGAGGAAGACGGGCCGTGGACCAAGTCGGATCAACCGGCGTCCCCGGCCATTGCCGCCACGGAGACAAAGGCGGACGAATCGACCGCATCATCCAGTCCGGCGTCCGCCGGCGTTAATGACATATTAGCAAAACTCAGACTAAAACGCGAACAGGAGGAAAAATGAAAATCAAGAATCCAGCACTTATCGTCCTGGCCGCCCTGGCGGCGGGAGGACTGGCTGCGGCAGCCGGGATGGAGACCAACGCGCCTTCAACCAACGCGCCGGCGGCCTCCACCAATTCGGATCAATCCGCCGCGCCCGTGGCCCAGGCGCCGCCGGCCACCAATGCCCCGGACGCCGCCGACATCAGCGATGCCACGGAGATACCGCCCACCAACGCCGTGCGCATGAATTTTCACGACGTGCCTTTGAACACGGTCTTGAATTATCTGAGCAAAAGGATGGGGTTTCGGCGTCGTTTCGGAAGCTGAAGTGCGCGGCACTGCCACCATTGTCAGCGAACAACCCGTCGGGACCAACGAGGTCATCGAGTTGCTCAGCGGCGCGCTGGCCAAAAACAATTACGCCGTCTCGCGCAACGGCATGATCCTTACCATCACAACAGCCGACAATGCCAAAACAGGGGCGTTGACTCCGGTCAATCATCCCCAATCGCCCGCCGAAATCCCGATCAATGACGAGATGGCCACAGACGTTCTGCCCGTCCATACGCTCAATCCCACCCAGTTGACCAAGGATCTTGCGGAATTGGTCCCGTCGGGGGCGACCCTGGCCGCCAACGAATCCGGCAATGCCGTGATCATGACCGCCCGGCAAAAGGACATTCACCGCTTTGCCGAGATCATCGCCGCCCTCGACAGTTCGAGCGTGTCGGAGGTTGAGGTTTTCGTGCTCAAATTCGCGGACGCCAAATCCGTCGCGGCCGAATTGAAAGAGGTGTTTCAAAGCCCGGATTCGACCGTCGCCCGCGCTGATGCCCGGACGCGGTTTCGGGGCGGCGGTTTCGGGGGGGGTCCGTTTGGCGGTTTTGGCGGCGGTGGCGGCGGCGGCAGTGGCAACGACAACTCAGACGCAAAAAACGCCTCCAACAAAGCCGTCTTTGTCTCCGACGACCAGATGAACGCGGTCGTGGCGAGCGCGCCACCGGACTACTTTCCCATGATTACGAATGTGGTTGACCGGCTGGATCAACCCACTACAGACATAACCATGATGAGAGTGTTTCATCTCAAATACGCCGACCCGCAGGAAACGGCCGACGAATTGTCCAATCTCTTTCCCGACGACACCAGCAGCAGTCAAAACGGCCGCACGATGGGCACCCAGTTTCTCCCCCCATGGATGCGGCAGCAAACCCCCGCCAATACCAAGAGCGAGCGGATGACCCGGCAAGCCCTGGTCCGCGTGGTGCCGGACCCGCGCACCGCCTCCATCATCGTCACCACTTCCAGGGATCAAATGGAGCAGATCGCCGGCGTGATCGATACCTTGGATAAAAACGATGCCATGAAGCAAAATGTGTATTCTTATGATATTAACAGCGCCGATCCGGTCACTGTCCAGGCGGCCTTGACCGCTCTCTTTTCCGGCCCGACCACCAAACCCCAAACCACGACCCAGAACTCCAGCGCCCTGGCCACGCGGGTGCAAAACAACGCCCAACAACAAACCTCCTCCTCCTCAACCACTGGATTCGGCGCCTCTGGCGGGGGCGGCACGACGGGCCTTCATTAATCCTGATGCATTGAGTCAACTATTAAAAATATGACTGTTAAAACTGCAAAATTCCCGGCCATCCCCTGGATGGCGCTGTCTCTCTGTTGCTGCATGACCCTGCCGCTTCTGGCCCAACAGCGAACCACCGGCGGTGGCGGCGGCGGTGGATTCGGTGGTGGCGGCGGATTCGGCGGCGGTGGATTCGGCGGCGGCGGAGCCGGCAGGTCCTCCAGTTCCTCAAGCACAAGCGCTTCGACCGCGCCGGAGCGCACCCCCAACGGCCAGGTGGGCAGCGCCAATTTTTACGTTGACCCTGACACACACAGGGTTTTCCTCACCGCCGATGAGCAAACGGCGGCTTACGTCAGCCAGGTCATGTCCAATCTGGACCGGCCCAAGCCGCAGGTCCTGATCAAGGTCGTATTCCTCCAGGTCACTTATAACAACGGTTACGACGTCGGCCTCGAAGGCGGAATCACCAAGAACATCCATGCGTCAACCACCGCCAGCGCCACGAATCTCTTTGGTTTGGTCCAACAGGGGACCCTCCCGACGTCCGGCGTCAATACGCTGCCCGGCGCGGCCTTTACACCATCGCCGGCAATGATTTCTCAGCCACCGTCCGCGCCATTCAGGAAGTCGGCAAAGTCGAGGTCCTCTCCCGCCCGACCATCATGGCCCGCAACAACCAGGAAGCGACCGTCGTGGTCGGCCAGCAGGTGCCGATCATCAGCGGCGTCACCTACGACACCTTCGGCAACGAACACAGTTCCATCACTTACCAGAACGTGGGCGTCATCTTGCAAGTCACTCCTTTCATCACGACCGACAACATGGTGGAAATGATCCTGGCGCCCCAAATCTCCAGCGTGGCCGCTCAATCCACGCAAATCTCCAGCGGAACCAATGGCAATTTCAGCACTCCCTATATCAACATCGAATCCGCCAACACCGTCGTCGTCACCCCCAACGGCCAGACCGTGGCCATCGGCGGCATGATGCAGGACAACAAGACCACCACCGACAGCAAGATTCCGCTGCTCGGCGATATTCCGGGCCTCGGCCTCCTTTTCCATCACAAAATCAAAGCCGTCACCAAAACGGAGTTGATCATTTTTCTCACGCCTTACGTCATCAGGACACCGGACGACCTTGTCCAGATGACCCTCGACGAGAAGTCCCGGGTGGATATGGCGCCCAGGGCATTCTCGGAAAAGGAGTTTCATCAGTACCTGGCCCCGCAGCCGCCCGCGCCTGCTCCGGCGCCGGCGGGCGGCTCGCCTCATTCACGCCAATAACCATTATTGACACATGATGACACGGCGTAGTTGGGTGGTTTACGGAATGCTGGCGGCCATTTGGGCCATGCTCATTGTTTGGCAGATCGCCGAACACATGCGGGCCAGGCAGATGTTTCACAACATGGTCGTTGAGCACGGCAGATCCATCTCGACCACCTGCGGCCTGCTCATGCGCGCCCGCAGTTATTTTGGAGTCGTTTCCCGGGAACGGCTTGAAGCGGCCCTCAACGAACTGGTCAACACCCATGAGCTTCGCTCGGTCCAGCTTCTCAATTCCGACGGCCAGGCGGTGGCCTCGGCCGGGGTCCCGTTTGAACTCCCGCCCAGAAATGAACTGGAAGGGGGCGTCTTATGGAGCGACAGCACTTTGATCATGGAGAATCCGGTGGATTTGGGGACCAATATGCCGAAATTGGTCCTGCCCAAGGAAACCAGGGAGGCATTGCGGTCATCGGAAATAGACCGCGCCCCTGCTGTCCTAACCAATGTTGCCACGACCAGCGCCAATCCTCCCCGCTCGCGCTACGATTGGCGCGGGCAGGGCCACCCCTATTGGATGAAGGATGACGAGTACAAGGCACTGATCGAAAAAAAGGGCGCCCATACTTTTGTCATCGTCATGTCCACCGAACTGGCCCGCGGCGCCACCTTCTACGATCTTTGGATGAGAACAATCATCGTTTTATTGGGGACGATTGCCGTGGCGGGCTATGGCCTGGCCTGGCGCAGCCTGGAAAAGACCTCGGAATTGCAACTCCGCCTCGTTCGGGCCAGCGAATTGAATCTGCATCTCAAAGAATTGAACCTGGCCGCCGCCGGTCTGGCCCACGAAACCCGCAATCCCTTGAACATCATCCGCGGCCTGGCCCAGCTCATCTCCAAGCTGCAGGGCGCTTCGCCCGAAACTCAAGCCAAGTCCCGCGAGATCATCAACGAAACCGACCGCGTCACCGCCCAATTGAACGAGTTCATCAATTACTCCCGTCCCCGGGAAGTCCGCCGCGCCCCGACGGACCTCAGCGCCATGGCCGGCGAGGTGGTGCGGACATTGAATTTTGACATCGAGGAAAAGAGCATCCAGTTGCAACTCCAGATCGAACCCCTCATCATCGAGGCGGACGAACAACTTCTGCGCCAGGCCCTTTTTAATCTGGTGCTCAACGCCATCCAGGCCGTCCCGGCCCGCGGCGTCATCCTCATCCGCGCCAGCAGGCGCAACAATGAGGAAGCCTTCATCGAGATTTCTGACAACGGCCCGGGCGTCCCCGCCGAGAACCGCGCGGAAATTTTCAAGCCCTACTTTACCACCAATGCGGAAGGGACCGGACTGGGCCTGGCCGTCGTGCAGCAAATCGTCCTGGCCCACGGCTGGGAGATCCAATGCCTGCCCAACGAACCGGCCGGCGCGCTCTTTCGCATCGCTCACATCAAGGTTAAAAACAAGGATTGAAAACCGTGCCGCCGGAATCTTCCAATTCAACCGTGCCCCGCCTGCTCATTGTGGACGACGACCCGGCCCAACGCAGCCTGCTCGATTCCTTCCTGGCCAGCCAGGGTTTCAACACCGTGCCCGTCTCCTCCGGCCAGCGCGCCTTGGAAGTCCTGCGCGAGCAAAAAATCAGCATGATGATTTCCGACGTGCGCATGCCGGGTTTGTCCGGCTTGGAAACCTTGCGCCTGGCCCGCCAGGAGCACGGCTCCTTTCCCATTTTGCTCGTCACCGCCTATGCCGACGTCCGCGACGCCGTCGGCGCCATGCGCGATGGCGCCGTCAATTATCTCTCCAAACCGATTGATCTGGACGAATTGCTGGCCTCCGTCCGCCAGGCCACCGGCCTTTCCCAGCGCGCGCCGCTGAAGTTTGACGCCGGCAAACAATTGCCCCCTCACATTATTGCCGCCAGCCCGTTGATGCAGGCCCTCTTTGGCGATGTCTCCCTCATCGCCGCTTCCGAAAGCCGCGTTCTCATCACCGGCGAAAGCGGCGTCGGCAAAGAAGTGGTGGCCGATGTCATTCATGCCTGGAGCCCGCGCGCCGCCGGCCCTTTCATTAAAGTCAATTGCGCCGCCATCCCGGAAACCCTGCTCGAAAGCGAACTTTTCGGACACGAAAAAGGCGCCTTCACCGGCGCCGTCGCCCAACGCATTGGCCGCTTTGAAATGGCCGACCGCGGCACCATTTTCCTGGATGAAATCGCCGAGATGTCCCCCCAACTCCAGGCCAAACTTCTCCGCGTCGCCCAGGATGGCCGCTTCCAGCGCATCGGCTCCAACACGGAAATCCACGTCAACGCCCGCATCCTCGCCGCCAGCAATCGCAACCTCGAGGAGGAAGTCAGGGCCGGCCGTTTTCGCGAGGACCTTTTCTATCGTCTCAATGTCGTGGAACTCAACGTCCCTCCCTTGCGCGAGCGCCGCGAAGACATTCTGCCCCTGGCAGGCCAATTCATCGCCGGTTTCACCCAGGGCCGCGCCCGCCTCTCTTCCACCTTGTCCGATTATCTCGAACGCTATTCCTGGCCCGGCAACGTCCGCGAACTCCACAACGCCATGGAGCGCGCCTCCCTCCTCTGTCGCGGCGAACTCATCGTGCCCGATCATTTGCCCGCCCGCATTCGGCCCGCCGCCCTCTCCGCCCCGCCGGGTGAACCGATGGACGCGCAACGCCTGGAAGAAATCGAGTCTCAAGCCGTCATTCAAGCCCTGCACAAACAGAATTTCAACCGCACCGCCACCGCCAGGGCGCTCGGCATCAGCCGCCGCGCCCTCATTTACAAATTGCAGCGCCTGCGCGAACTCGGCTGCGACGTGGACGCCCCCTGAAGGGCAAGGCTGAAGTCTAAATGCTAAATGCTAAATTAAGCCAAAAAACATGGTAGGGTGAGACTCTGTCGAACCCTGACTCGATTGGCTTTCAGAACTTTAGCCTTTAGCCTTCAGCCTTTAGCCTTTCCCTTTTCCCACAGGCTGCTACCATTCCCCTCGCGCAATCGTTGTATAATGGCTGAATACAAAGTCCAATTCGAGGTCTTCGAGGGGCCTCTGGATTTGCTCCTTTATTTGATCAAAAAGGAGGAGGTCGATATTTATGAAGTCAATTTGACCCGCCTCGCCTCCCAGTTCATCGAATACATCGACGTCATGCGCCTGCTCGATCTCGACATCGCCGGCGAATTCCTCGTCATGGCTTCCACCCTCATGTACATTAAAAGCCGCGAGCTTTTGCCCGGGGACTTGCAAATCGAAAATGCCGAAGAGGACGACGGCGAGGACCCCCGATGGGAACTGATCCGCCAATTGGTCGCCTATAAAAAATTCAAGGACGCCGCCGTCCGCCTTCAGGCCCGCGAAATCGAACAGGAAAATACTTTCCCGCGTCTGCCCGTTCGCGAGCAGGCCCCGGCCCCCCCGCCCGCCCCCAAGGCGGAAGCCTCCATTTTTGATCTGCTCAACGCCATCAATGAAGTCCTCAAGCGCGTCAGCCAGCGCGAGGATTTGCGCGAGATTTTTGAGGATAAATGGACCGTCAGCGAAAAAATCGAGTCCCTGCTCAAACTCATCGCGGAAAAATCGCCGCTCAAATTCTCCGATTTGTTCAGCACGGCCACCAGCCGCTCGGAAGTGGTCTGCACCTTCCTGGCTTTGCTCGAGTTGATCCGCTTGAGACAGTTGCTCTGCGTGCAGGCGGAAGATTTTGGCGCGATTGAAATCACCAAGGCCCCGCCCGCGCCGGTTGCGTCCGCCGTGCCGGATGCGGCGGCCGCCGGTTGAGAAACGCTTTGCATGGAACTCAAATTTATATTGGAATCAATTCTGTTTTCGGCCCAAAAGCCGCTCAACCCCGGCGAACTGCGCGATCTCCTCGCCGCCGCCGCCGAACATGGCGATGCCGCCAGGCCCTTCAAGAAAAGCAGGGAGCCTGACATCACCGCGGCGTTGGAGGAGCTGCAAAAGGACCACGAGGCGGCCCAACGCAGCTACCGCCTGGCCTGCGTCGCGGGCGGCTGGCAATTCGTCAGCCAGCCTGAATTTGCCCCCTGGATCATTGCCCTGGTCGGTTTGAAATCGCGCCCGTCGCGCCTCTCCCAACCCGCCTTGGAAACCCTGGCCATCATCGCCTATCGCCAGCCCGTCACCCGCGCCGAAATCGAACAAGTGCGCGGCGTGGCCGTGGACGGCGTCATGCAAACCCTCCTCGAACGCGGCCTGGTCGAACAAGTCGGCCGCGCCGAAGTCGTCGGCCATCCCATGACCTACGGCACCACCGGATTGTTCCTGGAGTATTTTGGATTGCGCGGCCTGGACGATCTGCCGGCGGCGGACGAACTGCGCCGCATCCCGGTGACGAAGCCGGAAGGATTATTGACAGCCGACCCTGGCCTGGCCACCGCCCCGCCGGAGCAACTCACCCTGGCCGATGTGGAAGGCGCGGCCCCGCCCCCGCCCGCCCCGCCCCAAACGCCGCCTGCTCCGGAAGGTGAACAAAATGAATGAATGCCAATTTCCCAGGACCCTTGAAAGCATGTTCGTTGCCGCCCGCCTTCACGCATGAAAGGCGGATCACAAAGGCATGCAAACAATGTAATTGTAAGCGTTCGTGCTTTTGCCGCCATCCAGGTTTGTGATCGCAAATGAGGCGTTTTTTGGCAGCGGAAAATGAATGGTCCACAACTGGCCGGCGGTTTGGATATAAGTGGCGAAGTAATTCGTTCTTTTCGAGTAAGAACTGTTCACGGCGTTCGTGTCAAAAATATACACCCCCTCATAGTTGACCGCCCCGTTGTTCACAGAGCCAAAAGTCCACTGCACGATCGCATTTGAGCCGGTCGTGTTGGTGTAGTAGTTGGTGAAGTAAGCCGTTGCGAACGCGGAATATCCCCACGGACCATCAATGATGTTCGTCGCTTGAAGGTTGGTCATTCCGCCGCCGTTGCCCGTGAAGGAATTGGCGGCGACATTTTGAAATTGGGCCGAATCGTAATTGACCGTGCTGCCGGTGTTGAAAATATAAGCCGGATTGATCGCCCCTGCGACGGTTAGAACGCTGCCGCCATTCGCGCCCGCCTGAAGATCAATCGGCTCCTGGCCGCCGGCGCCGCCGTTGGTGATATTGTAAGTATTATCATCCACCAGAACGTTTGCCCCCGCCGCATAAACGCCCGTGGCAAGAGTGCCGGGGGTGTTGTTCGAGACGTTCAGGGTGCAGTGTTGCACGGTCAGATTACATGGAGCATTGCTGTTTCCAACGTTGACGTTGAAAGCATGATGAAGGCTGCCGAGATAGCTGCCATCCGGCACAACGTTCAAAACGCAGTTCTGAAAAGTCCAGACGGAGTTGGCGGAGGCCGTGATGTTCTGCATGGTAAAGTCGTCAAATGCCGTGGTGATGGTGCAGTTGAATACGGTGGCGTTTTGATAGCCTTGCGGCGACAATCCGGGCACGTAAATCCCGTCGGAATCTCCGACGATGGCTAAATCCGAGGCCAGGAAATTGCTCCCGTATAGAAACTTCATTGGAAAATGGTAAAGCCCGGCGGCGATGTTGGTTCCCAGGGTGAAACCGCGCAGGGTGATGTTGTTCCCTTCGATGATCAGGCCGGACTGGGCTGAATAGGTGGACAAGTCTGGAAGATAGGTCTGGTTCGCGCCGGCGCCGATGATGGAGATGTTTGCCGTCACCACCAGGTTTGAGACTGGAAAAGTTCCCGACCCGACATGAATCGCCACGTCTCCCAGAGTGGAGACGACGAGATTGGAGGCAACGTTGACGGCATTGCTGAGAGTGAGGAAAGGCGACAGAATGTTTGTGCCGAGGCCGGAGTCACTGCCGTTGGTTTCGACCCAGATCGTATTCATGCGCGAAAGGCCGGCGTTGCTGGCGTAGCCCGCATTGGTGGCAAAACTGGCATTGGTCGCGCTATTCGCAGTCAAAGAGGTCAGGGCGTTGCTGGCGGTGGATGCGGCGATGTTGCCGCCCAGGGTGACCCCGGTTTCGTTGTTGGTGACAGGCGGAATGGTCAGCGCGCTGTCAGGGATGTTGGTCAATCCGCCGCCATCGCCCGCGAATGGCACATGCCCCTTGCAGGCGTTGCCGAACTGCGCCACCCCGGTCACATTGGAGCCGATGGACACGAAGTTGGTGCTGATGCTGTTGCTGGCGGAAATGGATTCGTTGTTGGCGATGAGCGCATCCGCGTTGAGCAGGGAAGGCTGCGGGGCGAAGTTGACCATGCCCAGGCTGCCCGCGCCGTTCGGGTAAATTTTGAAATGGTTGTTTTCGATCTGAATGCCGCTGGCGTTGTAAATCTGGACGGCGGGTATGGCGGTGTAAGCCGCGTTAATCAGGCGGCAATTATCCATGGTGAAATTGACGAAGCCGTTGGTCAGGATGACGCAGGTCCCGCCTGCGCCGACGCCGAAAAGGGTTTGGGAAACGTGGCACTCGCAATCGCCGTAAATGTCCGGCACGGCATCCAGGAGCAGGCAGCAACTGTTGGTGTTGGTCCCGTAGTTGACGAAAAAACAGTTGCGGATGTAGCTCCAAACCGGCTCATTGGCCGCGCCGCCATAGTTGGTGATTTCAATGCCGGCATGGCCGAAGTTGTGGAACTCGCAATTTTCAAAGGCCGGCTCGGCGGCGTTGCAGGAGAGAACGCCGGTGTCGTTTGAGTTGACGCCAACGAACCGGATGCCCTGCATTTTGGCGATGCCGCCGATGGATTGGGCTGCGGTTCCAAGCTGAAAGACCGGGCCGGTTGCGCCGGGGGCAAGAGTGACCTGCGTGGAAGGATTGCCCTCGCCCGTGAGCACCACTGAGTTGGTGATGAAGATGGTGTTGGTGACAGTGAACGGAACGGGCGCGTTGGTGCCATTGACCCAGGATGACGCGAGATGAATGCTTTCCCCGGCATAGACCGAGCCGCCGGGCAACGCAAAGATGAAATTGGCCAGGCCGGAAAAATCATTCGACGCATAGGATACGGAATAATCGCCCTTGATCGCGTGGTAATTGGCGGCCGCATCCACGGAGAAATACCAGTCGCCGGGCAGGCGCTGGCCTGGAAGATTGGTGGTTGCACCACTGGCATTTGTGCCGCCGCCGGTGAAACCGATGCCGGCCAGGGCATTGCTGATGGCCATGGCGTTGCTGGGCCAAATGTTTGCCGGGCTGACGACGTAGGTGTTGGTGTTGAAGGTGACGGCGGCGTTTGTGCCGGCGAAAGTGGCAATGGCCGATAGACAATAGCCGATGGCCAATGGCCATTTGAAATTTGAAATTTGAAATTTGAGATTTTTCATGGTGTGAGTTTGTTGAGGAAGTTTTTCGTTTTGTCGCAGGGGCTGCCGGGCTTGAGATCGGTGGTGCCGTCGCCTTTCAAACAAGGCCAGTGGATCGCCTGTCCAATCGGGCCGAGGACTTGGTGGACGCGGTCGCCGAGGCCGGTTTTAGATTTGAGATTTGAGATTTGAAATGTTCGGCGGATATCGGCGAATTGTTCGGGCGTAAATTCGACCAATTGAGACTCACCGGCGCCGGTGACTTTCCCGAGGCGCAGGCACGCGTCAAGGTAACCGGGCTTGCGCCGCAAAGCAGTTTGTGCCAACGAGGACATGGGCCGAATGACGTTCATGGATCGCCGGGAAATGATCCGCCGTGACCAGCGCCAAGAATCTCGCAGGCGCAATCGCCTCCGGGCAGGCAGTCGAAATAACTGCCGCCAATACTCGCTCCAAGAGCCACTCTGAAGGCTTGCATCGATGGAAAAACCTGATAAGGAGCGCCGAGCGATGGTGTGCCGAGTCCGGCGAAGCCGATATATTGATTGGGGAAGTTCGGGCTGGTGGAACTGCCTCCGTCGAGGCCGCTGTAAATATCCACTATGCTGGCAGCAGCGCCAAGGCATCCTGCCGTCGCTATTTTTGTCCCGTCGATGTCGTTTCGCTGATAAGAAATCAGGATGTAACATGAGGCGGGCGTGAGTTGGATGCGAACACGCACCGCATAGGGAGCCGGATCAGCGGAAGGTGCCGGCCCTAGGCCGAAGTAGGCTTGGATCGAACCGATGACCACATTCTCGGCATTATATTCCCAAATCCAATCTAGTTGGTCGGCATCTCCGACCGGAAAAGTGCCCTCGGTGAAAGCGTAGGAGCCATCAGCATTGAGTTTGTCGAAGCGCACAGCAGAGTCGATGCCACTCATGTCAAAGTTGTTGACATAACTCGCCACAACGGCTGGATCGCCCTCGTTCATCCATGCCATGATGCCGCTGACGCTGAAGACGGGCGGGCTGAAACATGGATTCCCGACGCGGCAAGGATCGGTGGCGCAGTGCGTCCCAAAAAGTGTGAACATGCTCATGATCATGAGTCGGGAGTCGCGCCGCGAATCGAACTTCCATAAAATTCGCTGCAAAGGACGAGTCGAAAGCCTGGTGTCGCTGCACCGTCAAGGAGCTGACAATCGGCAATTTCGCGCAAATAAACCTGAAGGTTTTGCAGGATGTTGGAGCTGTTGCGCAGATCGTTCATGTGGATGCGGATCCAGGCATTGGCTTCGCCGGCATTGCCGCCGGCTGGCCCCTGCGCCAGCGTAATGCCCTGCCCCTCGCCGAAGGCGCGGGAGCCGCCGGGGACGCCGCCGGTGAAGGGATTGGTGGCATTGCCGCTGTCAATATGAACGCCGGCGGGCAGGGTTGGCGCGGTGCCGGGCGTCTGGTCTGCCGTCAGGCTGGTGAAAAAACTTTGGAAGGTGAAGTTTTTCGCGCCGGGGCTGGGGGCCTGGGCGGGGAGGTTGTTGCCGAGCGCGGCGTTGCCGGGGTTGTTTTGGTTCATGGGATCGCCGCCGATGAGGTAATACCAGCGCGGGCCGATGTTGCTGCGGAAGCGGGCGACGAATTGCGCGGGGCCGAGATGCTTTGCCGGGCCGATGCTGATTTCCGTCTGGCCGTTGTCCTGGTAACGAACGCTCTGCACGCAGGCGGCCATCGCGGCCCATTCCGCCAAACCTCCCGTGATGTTCAAGGCGTTGCCGAGGGGGCAGATGTCGGTGATTTCCTGCTCTTGGAGGAGGACGCTGCCCTCATATTGCGGAATGTTTTCAAGAGCCAGGATGTAGCCTGCGAGGCCGTAAGGGACCGGCTCGCCATAAGCGACCGATGGAGATGAATAATACGTTCCCGAAGCGAGCGTAGTGAGGGTGACGGTGATGTTTTTTTCATGGTAGCCAACGGTGGAGGAGTTGACGGCGTGCGCGCCTTGCGCTTGTTCCTGATAGGCGAAGCGGGCGGTGATGGTGGCTTTGACAGTCTGGCCAGGCGTCGGATTTGTCGGCGTGCCGCCGCTGGCGAGCATCCAGGGTGCCACCTGGCCATCGGTGACGCGATTGGCATAGACGCCCGGATCAACGGCGGCGCCGGTGGCGGCGTTTTTGACGGTGACGGGGCAGTTGGTGGCGTCAAAGAATCTAAGATTGTTGACATTGGCAAAGTCAGGGAAGAGGGAAGCCCAGAATCCTCCATCCGCGCCGGTGGCTGCGGGATCAACCAGGTTCAGGGGTTGCGTGGTGATTTTGCAGCTTGCGGCGTTGACCTGGTTGCCCTGGAAATCGAAGGTTTGGACGACGGCGGTGGCGGTTTTTGCAGCGGCCATTAAAGCGGTTTGCACGCCGCTGGCAATGGCTGTGCCGTCGAGTTTCACGAGCGCGCCGAGTTGGCCGATGCCTTCGACCAAAACGCCTCCGATGTAGGCGGCCACGTCGTTGATGACGACGCTGTAGGGCTGGCCGAGGTAGGTGCCGGCGACTTTGTATTTGAAGTGGACGGCGGCCGGGATCAAGTCGGTTCGCTTCTTGATTTTATTCTTCACTGTAATCCCTGCCAAGGGCAGGGATTTCGTGGTTAATTGGTCGCGGGTGGCGACGTGCAATTGCGGCGGAGTCTGGCTGTGATCGGTCCAGACGACGGGCGTGCCGATGCCGCCGAGCCATTGCAATTGCCGCTGCATGGCTTCCTTGCAGGTGATGGCGTTGACGGCATCGAGCGGACAGCGGAGGATGTAGCTGCCGGCCGGCAGGCTGCTGGCGGAAGTTTTCCCCGACAGCGCGTTTCCGGCAAAGTCTTTGATCAGGACGTTGGCGCTGGGCGTTTGGAGCAAATCCCAATTCACGCCGTCAATGGCGGTGGTCAATTGATCGCACTGGAATTGCTTCGTGCCCGGCCAGCCCAGACCATTGTTGGCCTGCTGATACGCGCTGTCCGCCTGTGCAAAAAGGCAGATTTCTTTCACCTGCTGGGCGATGGACATGAGGTTCGTCGCCGTGGTGCCGGTGACGGTGTCGCCCGCGCCGGTGAGGATGGTCAGGCTCATGCCAAGGATCACATCACTGCGCCAATCGGCGATCTGCTTTGAGCCGTTCCACGTCAACTGCAATTTCTGGAAAATGAGGCGCTCGAAAAAAAACTGATACGGTCCCACGAACTTATAGTTGAAGCTTTCCGAGCCGGGATCGCCAACGCGGTCATTGTCAACACAGTAGCCCCAAAACCACTGCGTTCCGCCTGAAAAGCTCGTGCAGCCGGTTTGCGGCAGCGTTGGATTGACCGGATTGGTCGTTGCGGCGATCCGGCTGATTTTGATGATGATATTTGCCCCGTAGGGGAAAATATCGCTCCCATCCATCGGCGTGGGGATGGTGAACGTGAAAGTGTCATCGGCCTGATTCTGGACGTTGCGCGACCAGGCGGAAACGCCCCAGTCCGCGAGGGACTTTTCGACGCCGGCGCAAGTGAGGGTGGTGTAGGTCATAATTGACAATTGATATTTTTAATAGGGCGCATCCCCCAGGCTCAATGTCCGCGCGCCGTCCACCGTGTCGATTTCCAGCGCATAATAATGGCCGCTGACGGGATCGTAGAGGGCCGGCACGTTTGGCACCGCGCCGTCCGTGACCAGCTTCATGCCATTGACCACCGGCCCGCTTAAGCTTGAGACCGGGCCGTCTTTGACTGTGACGGGGCCGTCCAGGAGCGTGATGATCTTCGCCGGAGCGTCCGTGGTTTGGGCGTATAGGCGAAGCCAATAATTGACGCTCGCCTGCCCGTTCAGGCTGATGGCTGTTTGGCTGTTGGGGAAGACGAAGGCGGCATGGCAATAGGGCGCTGTGTCATTGGTCCACTGCGCCTGTGTCAAGCTCAGATTCATCGCGCCGGCCAGAAGGGTCGCGCTCATCATGGGCGCGCTGGGATCGGTCTCGCTTTGAAAAACCTGGCATGTGACCGAGGCGATGTTGCCCAGGCTGGTGAGCAGCGCGCCGCTCTGGCCGATGCCGATGTCGATTTCAATGTCATCGCCCCGGTAAAACATCGCCCCCTGTGAGGTGTTGAGGTCGATGACGTTGTTGCGCGCGGCCAGATCGCAAAAGAGGCGGATGGGGAGCGGGGAAAGGGACATAAGTTAATTTCAAATTTCAAATTTCAGATTTGAGATCATCCAGATCATGGGGTTGTTTGCCACGGGCCGTTGCCCGCGACGGTGTATTGAAAATCGCAACTCAGGCCGATTTGCCGGACGCAGGCGACGCTCTCGACCACGGCGGCGGGCAGGTAGCGGATGACAAGCCCGGCGCTGCTCTGGCTGCTCAGGGTGATCTCCCCCGCCGCCGGCACGCTGTCGGGGTGGAAGGCGATGAAGGCCACGCAGGCTTCCAGGGTCTGGAAGGACCGCTGCACGGTGAAGGCGAAGCGGTTTTCCAGGTTGAAGCGGGGGATGTTGAGCAGATAGGCGGCTCGGAAAAGGGGGCTGTTTTGGACTTTGCGTTTCTGAGTGTTGACAAAGCCCTCCTTGATCTGGCCGCCCGCGCCGCCGCTGAAATTCCCGCCGATGACCAGGCTCATGGCGTCATCGCCCAGGACGAAGGGCGTCGCGCCGGCCGCTGTGAGGGTGATTTTCACCGCTCAGGCCAGGGTGAGGGGAACGGCGGGCGCGCCGCTGCTTAAATCCGCCGTGCTGACAAACCCGATTTCTCCCTGGCGCAACGGCTTGGAGCCGAACTGGAACCCGGCCGTTTTAAGCGCGGCGTTGCCCAGCGTCACGCTGATGTTGCTCGTCCCGCTTATGGCCAGCGACGGAAAGGAAGCGCCGCCATTGGCCGCCTTGGCGAGTTGGCTGAGCCGCGTGCCGGGCGTGGCGTTGGCGCCCTGCAGGCCCAGGGCGGTGAGCAGGGCGGCCATGGTGGCGTCGGCGGGCTTGCATTTGGCCAGCGCGCGGTAGCTCAGCAATCGAAACGCCCGCGTCCGGCCCTGGATGAGCACAGGCGACCACTCCAGCTCGTGCGTGATGCTCCAGGTCTCCTGCGCCTGAAAACTGGTCAGCCCGGATACAGAGCCAAAAACCGCCGTGTATTCTTGCTGCCCAATCAGCGCCGTGCCCGCAACGGACGGATAGGCAAAGCTGTAACTCCCGCCCGCCGCGTTGTAGGTGTAGTAAGCGCCGGCATTCGCCGCGTTTTGGCCGGATTGGATCAGCCCCCAAATTTCCATCGGCCCAAGGATCACTTTTTCCACCCCGAGTATGAGCTCGGACATTTTTCCGACCATCGCATTGTTGAGGATGAATTGATCGCCGTTGATCGAGTTAATGCTGGCCGCGACGTTCCCGCCGCCATAAAAAGTGCCGGCGGCGGGGAATGTTCCGGTGTAGGGGAACAGCGTTGCGATCGCGCCGGTGTCGTAATACCGCGGCGTCCCGCTGAATTTAATCAGCAAGTCGGTCGGAATCTCGTCGAATTTCCCGTAAAGCGCCGACGATAATACCGAAGTGGTGGGGACCATTTCGAGCGAGCAATCGCTTTCGAACTGGATGTTTTTGGAGTTGAGGCTGACGAAAGCCGCGCCGCCGGAGAGATTGGCTGCTGTTACACTCATAGTGTTTTAATTTGAAATTTCAAATGTGAGATTTGAGATGGGGTTGGGGGTTCATGTAATGGTTGCCATTCCAGTGCTCGATCCGAGCTTTTCAGTCGCGTAAGCAGCCCAACGCAGCGTCGTGCCGCTGCTGACGGCGAACGGCGCGCTGTAAACTGTGGCCGTCGTATTGCCCGGTCCTGGAAAGGACCCGTCCGTCGTGTAATAAATCGTGGCTGTGGGATCGCTGGCGGGCGGGGTGAAAGTCAGTGTCAATCCGGCTTCGGTCGGTGGCGGCGGGCAGCCCGTGCGCTCCGGCGGTGTCAAGTTGAATGTGGCTTGCAGGACGACGTCGTAGGCCACCAGATCGGGAAAACCGCCATTGGGCACGATCGCTGCCGGCGCCGGATACAAGGCCTGGCAGATTCCGCCCAGGTAAAATTGGTGCAGCGTCTGGAGTATTTCCACGGCGATTGCCTCGGCCGTCAGGTTCACGCCCCCGGCCGCCAGGTTGATCTGCGGATTTTCTTTGACGATGAGACGCTGTTCCAGCGTCACCACCGGGCCGGGCGCATTGACCAGGTTGGTTTTGATCAGCGGCATCAGCACTTCAATCGTCGCGCCCGGCAGTTTCCCGCTCTGGCCGGGGTCGAAGGTGGCGCAAGACAGCGCCTCCTCTATCTCGCTTTGAAATCGTTCCTTGCGAATTTGGAACAGCGATATGGCCGCAAAGTAAGGCTCGCTCGCCAGCTTGTTAAACACATCCGGCTGAATTTGTTCTATCTGAGGATTCATAACTTTAGCCTTTAGCCTTTGGCCTTTGGCCTTTTCTTCAAATTCCCCGTTCCTCGTCCCAGCCGAATTCGCGCCGGCCTTTTTCAAAGCGCGGCCCCGGCGCGCTCGTCACTTCCGTCGTCGGATTGTCCGGGGCGGAGACGGCCACGCTGCCGTCCGCCACTCCCTGCAATTTTCTCAGGGCCAGGTCGTTGTCCGCCTTTTTGTCCTCGGCGATGGCTTTTTTGCGCAGGCGGTTCGCGCTGCGGTAAATGATGATGTCAATGGCGGCGTTCTTCAATTCCTGCGGCAGCGTGCCGCTCGGGCCCAGGGTGTTGCGCCGCCGCGCGTAGCCGCGCACTTCGGCCGTGACATCGGCAATCAACGTGTCAAGAGGATTGTCCTGGCCGCTGGCCAGGGCGGTGTTGAGCGCGGCGCTCAACTCCGGGTTGTTGATCGAAGCCAGGACATCGTCCTGCGTAATGGTGATCCAGGTATCCATATTTGTTCGATTTAGCGGTTCATAGGGGAAAGGCTGAAGGCGATCAGAAAAGCTGAAGGCTGAAGGCTAAAGGCTGAAGTAAGAGCCGAAAGCCGATCCAGTTTGTCTGCTTTTTTTTTCAAAACTTTAGCCTTTAGCATTCAGCCTTTAGCCTTAACTTCTTGGGCGGCGTGGCCGGGAGGGGCAACCACGCCGCCCCTTCTGCGCAGTCCGGGTCTTATGGGTAACCGCCCGGAACGATGTTGCCGAAGCTCACGGTGATATTGCCCAACGCGATGGCATTCGTGGCCGCGTTCGCGTTCTGCAGCGAATACGGCGCGATGAATAACGCATTGTTGAGCGCCGTGCTGGCGTAGTTGGTCCAAATGGTGCAGCTATTCGTGCCATTGGCCGCGTTGCTGTTTTGCAGGAACCCGGTCGTCTGCCAGTTGGTGCCGTCAAGACTGACGCTCCAGTTCAGGCTGAAGCCGAGTGTGGTGGCGGCATTGCTGCCGTTGTAAGTCATCGCGGTCGCCATGCCCTGGCCTTGCCGCAGATTGATGATGTTGCAGGCCGGCAGCCCGTTTGTGCCAAACAGGTTGCTGGTCGTATTGCCGGCGACGGCCGCCGGCAGGTTCGTCAACACGAAAATCGTCGTTGGCGTGACTTGAGAGAAGGCTGAATCCTGAATGCTAAAGGCTAAAGTGGAAGCCAATAGCAATCGCGTCAGCGTTCGATGGGAGTTTTTGATGATGTTCATAGTCATTTATAATTTCAAATTTCAAATTTCAAATTTGAGATGGGGTTTGGGGTTTAAGACAGTTGCAGCCGCGTCATGGCGATCTGGCTGGTTTGTTCGATGTCCTCCGACCAATCGACAATGTGGCCGCCGTAGAGGCCGTTCGGGGCCATGTAGCTGCGCACCGCCTGCACGTTGCTTTGCCCGGCCACGAAACATTTGAACGCGCTCGGATCGTAGAGCGTTGGATCGGGCGCGCTGTAGTGTACAAGGATGTTTCCGGCCAGAAGGCGTTTCTTGCCGCCCTGTTCGCCCGCGCCCGGCCCCGCGCCCCCCACCGGCCCCTGGTTCGTCCCGGTGTAGCTGATGGACGCCACCATGAGATCAACCGGGAACAGCAGCATGGTCTTGAGCTGCTCGATGCTGATCTCGCTCACTTGCACGCCGATCAGCCGTTTCTTGACCAACGGATGCGACCGGATCGTGCGCCAGGCCGATACGTCCATCGTCACTTTCAGGAAGTTGATCGAGCCGCAGGCCAGCGAGAGCGAGTCCAATTGCTCGTCAATCTGGTCAATGGGATCAATGTTCGGGTTGCTGAAATTCCCGCGCTGCGGCACGGGGCTGGTGTTGCTGATGACGTAGTTGGTGCGCTTGTAGGCGTAGCTCAACGCGGCGGCGTTCAGCACCGCCTTGATTTTTCCCTCGTCCAGCAGTTGCTGGGCGACGGCGTTGTTTTCCCCCGCCTGCCGCCGCTCTTCCTCGTCCACCGTCACTTCCAGGGCTTGCGGCGTGCAATTGTAGAATTCGTCCTCGGCCGCGAATTCGATGCGGGTGGGGTCGGCGCCCATGGCGCGGGTGGTGTTGTAGGTTTGGAAGGAGTTGACGTCGTCAAACTTCTTGTATTGACCGTGCGAGCCGGGCACGCGCACCGTCGGGCAAATGCGCTCGGCGTAGTCGTAGGCGGCTTTGAGGTCGTTCATGTGGCCGGTGGCGAAGTCGGTCAACTGGTAGTTCAGTGTGGCGGATAATGTGGCACCTTGTGGCATAATGTTTTCGAGTTAGTTGTTTGGATTTGAACCACGGATGGACACGGATTCACACGGATTAAAAGAAGTGTTGTTTATCCGTGTTAATCTGTGTTTATCCGTGGTTTTCATTTTTTGATTTGGTTAAGAGGCGATCGTGGGGAAACACGTGTCGGCCAGAAAGTAATCGCCGGCGACGGCGGCTTCCAGGGCCAGCCCGACAATCACGCGCGCGTTGCCGGGACCGGGATCGGCGATGACCTGGCCGGCCGCGTTCTGCGCCAGGCGGCTGAATTGGCTGATCGTCCCCCCGGCGCGCAGGCGGATGGGCGGGGTCTTGCCCAGCGTGCCCAGCGAGGTCGGGCGGCCGGGCGGCAGGCCGTCGAGCACGACGGCGACAGCCGGGACGGTGGCGCTGGCGCTGACGGTCAGCGCGCCGGCGTTGGCGGCCACGAGATAGCCTTCCAAGCCGGTGAAGTTAGTCACGTTATTGGGGTCTTGATAGGTGAACAGACTGTTGGGTCTGGCGAATAATGCTGAGTTCATAATGTTTTAATTTGAAATTTCAAATTTGAGATTTGAAATGGGTTTCAGGGTTCAGGTTCAGGGTTTATTTGCGGGTGATCCCGAAAAGTTCCGGCCTCTTGCGGCGCACGGCGTCATGCGCTTGCTGGAAGCTGCAGCGGTTGGCGATTTTGTGCTGTTCGATGGCCGAATTGCGCTCGGCGGAGAGCGCGGCTTCGTCCGCCGCCTCGCCTCCGGCGGCGGCATCCATCGGTTGCGCGGTTTGGCGGTTGTGCAGGCGGGCGGGGGCGAGCTGCCCTTTGCCCTCCGCCTGGGTCTTGAGGAATTCCAGCGTGGCGGCGCGGTTGGTCACCAGCAGCGTTTTGATGAATTCCCGTTGTTTGGGATCGAATCGGTTCTTGTACGTTTCCAGATCGTTTTCGATCTGGCTGCTTTCCAGTTCCTTGACGCGGTTGAGCGCCCGGGCCACTTCCGCGTGGACGGCCTCTTCCGAGGCATCGCCGGAGAGGCCCAGCAGGGTGCAGACTGTCTTCATTTGTTTTGCTTTCTGTGGCGGGTCTGTTTCGACGCCGCGGTTTGTTATGGGCTTTTGCCCTTTGTTGTTGTTGGCGTTTGTGAGTGTCAGCCCATCGAGCTTCATGGGACGGACCCTCTTGGGCTTTTCGTTTTTGTTTAATATGACCAGGTCGGCCTGGTCATATTCCGTGGAAAAGAATCTGTAGTCCCCCCCGTCCACCGCTTTTTTCCCGGTATCGGTCCAGCGGATTTGGCCGTAGATGCCGTCCGCGCGGTTTTCCAATTTCCCCAACCAGCCGTAGGCGACGGTTTCCTTGTCTTCGTCGTGTTTGAAATGCTCGTGGTCAATCAGCATTCCGGCGAAGTCCCCTTGCGCCGCCTCGGCATTGAAACGGTTGACGATGGATTGGCAGGCCTCGTCATCTATGACCTGGACGATGCCCGCCCGGCGGTTGGGATGTTCCCCTTTGGCTTCGATTTGATACCAGCCGTCCGGGGGGTGTTGGAATTCGCGGTTTAAGATGCGTATGTTCATAAAAATGCTAAAGGCTAAAGGCTGAAAGGCATTGCGTTTTGTCCGTGTTTTTTTTCATAACTTTAGCCTTTAGCCTTTAGCCTTTAGCCTTTTCCTTAACGTTGTATCCCGCTTCCTCGGTCAATTGCGCCGCATCCACCTGATACCCCGCCTGGCTGAGTTGCAGGGTTTGGGCGCAGATGTCGCTGACATCGGTTTCTTCGTTGGCGCTCAACTCGAACCAGGCCAGGCGCGGCTGGCCGGGAAATTTCCGGGCCAGCAGGGGCGCGTCGAACTGGGTGTTGAAAACCTCGGTGATTTTGCGCGCCTCCTTTTTGCTGATTTTTCTGAAGGCGTCTTCATGCGCCCCGGTCGCGCCGTGCCCGATGCCCGTCGGCATCGAGAGCATGGAAAGCAGCCCGCCCGTGCCGGCCAGGACCAGTTGCTCCTGCAGCCAATCCAGGCGCGGGCGGAACGGGTTGGTATCGCGCGGTTTGTCGGCGGCTTTCAGGTCGGCGCCGTGGGGCAGCGTGCCGTTGCCGCCTTCGGCGATGATGTTGGCAGCGGAGCGATATTCCGGCTCCTTTTCCTTGGGCACACTCGGCGGCATGAAGACGACCCAGTGGGGTATGCCGTAAATCTCGATGAACGCATCCCAGTCCTTCTCGCAAAGGGCCGCCCGCACCCAGAGGACCAGGGCCACGCGGTCCAGGGGACGGCGCACTTCGTGAATGACGAATTGCTCGTAATTGATGGGAACGCCGATGTTGGTCTGGGTGGCCGCGGCCACGTATTCCCATTCGGCATACATGCTCTTGCGCGTCCAATGCCATTGCTCCACCGGTTCGAGGTGTTCGACGCTCAGATCCGCCGTGCCGGGGTTGGCGTATATTTTTTCAAGATGGGCGTAGCCCCGGAACGCGCCCAGCTCAAGCCATTCGATGGCGTCGTAAAGATTGTCAATCTCTCCATAGGCATCCTGAAGACAGGATGCCATGTCATCAGCCATGCTCTTTGTCGCGCCTTTTGGAAGTTTGTCCTCCGCCATCGTTTTTACATTCCAGTCCATCTCCAGCAGCGGGCTGGTGCGCCGTTCGATCAGGCCGATCAGCGTCGGAAAAAGGCCCTCCATTTCCCGATAGACGTTTTGCAATTCGGCGTTGAGGCCGCGCCGGCTGAAATCGTAAATGGCGCGCGCGCGCTGGATGTTGAGCGCCGGAAGCGGGTTGTAGTATTCGCGCCAATGGTTCTGCACACTCACGACCGTGCCGATGTTCAGGCCGTGCGCCAGGCTGGAGGCGGCGGGCGGCCCGAGCAGGGTCGGCGGCGTGTTTTTGAGGGGCGAAGGGGGTTCCTTCCTAATCCTAATCCTGCTCTTAATCTTAATCTCTTCTGGAGGATTAGGATAACGATGACGATTAGGAACTGAAAGCGGGGCGGATGGGCGGGGTTTTTTCATAAGTTCATGTGCCTCTCCCGCCGGGCGGCGAGGACGCGGTTGATGCGGCTGTCAATCACAAAACAACAACTGCCCTGGGCCTCGCCCTGGCCGGCGCGCAGGGCCAGGGCCAGCGCCGTGCAGCGGTCGGCGTGCCCGCCCGCCCCGCGCGGCGCGCGGTAAGTTATGCCGCCCGTGTCGCTGGTGACGCGGTTGACGCTGTGCAAATCCTCGCGCACGGCGCGATTCACCGGCACGCGCACCCCGCGCTTTTCAAAGGCCATGCGCAGTTTCGAAAAGAGTTCCACCTTGAGCGTTTGCGAAAAAACGCACAGTTCGATCTTTCCAAACTTGTGTTCGGCGGGCTTCCACTCCTGAAACTCCCGCGCCAGATAATCCCCCATGCCAATGCCCGCCCCGGTGTAATCCAGACACACCCGCCGCGCGCGTTGCAGCCGGGGCCGCAGCAGGGCGACCTGATCGGGCGTGCTCATATTGGCCAGTTCCAGGACTTCGATGGTTTGGGCCACGTCGCCCTGGCGGGCGTTCGACCAACAAACCGTCAGGTCCTGGCGCCGCCCGAAATCAATTCCCATGTCAATCGGCCACGGCGCGGCGGTTTGCCAGAATTCGGCGGGGACGGTCGCGGTGGCCTCCTCGCTTTCGCAAGTGGCGATGAGTTCATAAGGAAGGAGGACCGCCTGAACGTCGAGGAATTGGCATTCAAACTCCTGCGCCCAGCCTTCGGGATCATTGATCGCCGCCTTCAACTCCTCGATGTCCACCGGCAGCCCCTCCTTGACCGCCGTATAAATGTCAACGAAGTGACAGGACCAGCGGCCATTGACAATTGGCGATTGAAAATTTTCAATTTGCAATTTTCGATTTTCTGCCGGCTGATAATTCGCCGTCCATATCTCATGCGCCTTGTTGCCGATGCCGTTCGGCGTGGTGATCAACCGCACCTTCTTCACCCCGCCGCGCAGGGGGTTGGTGATGCTGGGCAGGATGGCCCGCCAGGTCAGGTCTGGATCCTCGAAAAAGGCGAATTCCGTCAACAAGACATTTGCCGAATAGCCGCGCACCGTATCGGGCCGCCCCGGCACGGCAATGACCCGGCTGCCATGCGGGAAGGTGATGATGGCGGATTTGAGCAGGGTTTCACCGCCGGAGCCTTCGCGCAACTCCATCGCGTCGCGCACGGCCAGTTTAAAAATCTCGGCCCAATCCTTCCATTTGCCGAGAGATTCGAGGGATTGACGCTCGGACGGCGCGGCGATGAGCCAGTCCTTTTTCTTGCCGTCCTTTTCCGCCGCCACGATATCGTGGATGCCCTCGAAGCCGGCTGAATAATCCTTGCCGACCTGGCGGGACATGAGACCGAACTTCCAGCGCGATTCATCCTTCACCCACCGTTTTTGGTAGGGCAAAAGGAGTTTGGATGGATTTGGTGTTGACATGATTTTTAACCGCAAACCACGCGAACCACGCGAATAAAGCACAAATCCAGTTTCGAGTATTTGGCGTATTTCGTGGTTAAACAGTTTTTCATTTACTCGATCCCCAAAATCTGTTTGTAGCGGGCTTCCTTTTCCTCCGCCGTCAATCCAGTCTCGGATTTGGCCGCCGGCGCACCCTTCTTGAACTCGGCTTCGACCATGTCCAGACGCCGGTCCACTCGTCGTTGATCAGCGCGCTTGAGCAACAGCCTGGTCGCGGCCGTCCGCATTTCTGGATGAAGCCTTTGCAGTGTGTAGTCGATCACCTCTTCGCCGATCAGCGTCATGATCCAGTCCAGCAGGTGCTCCTGGTCCGCCGTCTTGGCCATCGGCTTCAAAAGTTCCTTGTATCTCTCCAGTTTCCCGCACGACTCATTCAGTCTCGACACCATCCATTCCAAGCGCAGGCGTTGTTGGATCTTCCAGAGCGTGCCGGTCTCCGGCTTCTCCCCTTTATTCACGCCGCTCCGCCACGGTATTGTTTTCTCCTGTATCTCTTCCAAAGTCTCCCTCCCGGTCACCAACATGGCATAAAGCGATTCTCGCTCCTTCGCTGTCAGGGTGGCTTCGTAGGAATCGGGCCGGATTTC
The DNA here is from genome assembly GCA_963825315.1 of uncultured Verrucomicrobiae bacterium. Taxonomy (GTDB): domain Bacteria; phylum Verrucomicrobiota; class Verrucomicrobiia; order Limisphaerales; family Palsa-1400; genus DASRLE01. The sequence goes on from CAWGST010000001.1 coordinate 1,980,847, forward strand.
CGGGCGTTTCCGCTTTTTTGCTCCTGCTTTCATTCAGTATCCTCTTTTTTCCAGGTCATCAATCCCCTCCTTGGTCATGCGCCAGATTTTGTGGGCGAAGCTGTGCGACTTCGGCACTTCCACGATGAATTTCGCGTCAATGAAGTATTGGATTTCGTCCTCCAGCTCCGACCGCGTGAAATGGCGGAAGCCGGCCACCATCAGGGCCAGTTCGATGGATTGCAGGTTCAGCCCGATGCTGCGGGCCGCCTTGAGCGAGCGCAACAGCGCGTCGCGAAACAGTTCAAGTTGTTCGTTCGGGATCATAGGAGTTTTACCACGGATGGACCCGGATAAACACGGATGGGAAAGCACGGATTCCTCATCCGTGTGCATCTGTGTGAATCCGTGGTTAATAAGGTCTTCATTTTATTCTTTCAATCAGCCGGTCAATTTTCGCGTCCATCTGCACCAGGCGGGCGGTATTGACATCGCTCGCTTCGCGCAGGGCGCAAATCTGGCCTTCAATGGGGTTGATGCGAAAATGGAGTTTCTCACGGTCAGTCTTGCCCTCGGCGATCACCGCATCAATCTTGGCGTTGAGCCGGCTCTCCACTCCGCGCTCAAGCCCGCCCAGCTTGGCGAAAATTCTGTCGTGCTCCTCCTTGTTTTCCTGCACCTCCTTGTCGAATTCCTTCTTGTCCACCGGCGTCCCGGCGAATGTGACCTGCACCTTTTGCGCCTTGGCGATGGCCACCCAGGCCAGGATGGTGGTGATGACCACGCAGATCATGCTGACGGCGATGGAAACGATTTCGAGGGTGTTCATGTTAATAATTACAAATGACAAATATTCGATGATCGATTTTCAATTTCATTGGGAATTGGCCATTGAGAATTTGTCATTGGTTATTTGGGGAAAAAGCGCTTGGTATTTGCTGACATGGTGGTCGGTCAGCAAGGCCAGGCGGTGCGCGGTGTGATATTCCTGCCAGGTTCCGAACACGTCGCTGAAGCCTTTCACCCACCACGGCGGATCAATCTGGTAGGGCTGCGCTCCCGCGCAGCCGAGGACGCGCAGCAGCGCGTCCCTACCGAATGAAGGATAGAATACTTCGATGCCGCTGTGGCGATACGCGTCCAGCAACCACGGAATGCGCGTGATAAAATCCTCGCCATTCACCACGCGGAAAGTTCGGTCGCGCAGCCGCGCGTCGTAATGATCGCGGAAAGCGGCATTGCCGACGCGCGGCTCCCCAAAGGTGTAAACGCCAGCCAGGCAATTTGAGATTTCCAATTTGAGATTTGAAATGCGCCAAGCGCAGAGCTTGGCCAGCGCCGCGCCCAGACTGTGGCCGGTGATCCAAAGCCGGGGAGAGCCTGGGCCGCCGGCAGGGGCGCGCAACAGTTGCTCCACCGACGACTGGAGAGCATTGCAGACACTATTCAGCGCCCGCTGGAATCCCTCGTGAACTTCGGCTTGGCTCGGCCCGCCCGCCGTGAGCGCAACCCGCCGGGCGCGCAAGTCCGTCACGAAATTCTTCAAGGATCGTGTGCCCCGGAAGGCCACGATCACGTCTTGCGGATTTTTCCAAATGACGACTTGCGTGTCCGTGCCGGCATCAACGATCTGCCCGGCCACGTCCCACCCGTCCGACACGTCCCACCCGTCGGACGCATAAGCCGCCGCCGCGAACCCCGCCAATTGCCGGGCGTTCTCAGGATCGTAGTGGTTGGGGATGGGATCGTTCATAATTACAGATGACAGATTTTCAATGTTCGATTTTCAATTGCATTGGGAATTGGCCATCCCCGAAAGCTTTCGGGGTTGGTTATTTCACCGCTGTTTTTACGGCCGCGCCGATGATGTTCCCCGCCGCCGTCCCGCTCGCGGCGATGGCCGGGACGAGGTTGCTGTCCACCAGGATGGTGAACGATCCGGCGGCAAACGCGGAGCCGCCGCCCAAGGCGCATTGATTAGTATGATTGGCGGTCATGGCCTGGACGTTCGGGTCCGCGAAAAGGAAAAATCCGCCCCCGCCTTCGCTGTCGCGCCACTCTTCCCGCGAAAGGAGGCCGTCGGGCCGGCCTTGGAACGATTCGACGGTATGCGTCGTGACCGCCTTGCGGTGCGGAATCGCGCAGCCGACAATCAACAACGGTAGGGCGAGACTCAGTCGAGCCGTAAATCGATTGAGGGTTCGACGGAGTCTCACCCCACCAAGAATTGATCCAGCCGGACTCATTAGTTTGTGGGGATCGTCGTCGATCCGCTGATGCTGTTCGTCCCCTGGCTGTAGGAGCCGCCGACGGTGACGGAGTTGGTCCCGGCGTTCAGGGTCAGCCCGGCGGCGATGCCTTTCTGGGCGACGTTAACCGAGACGCCCAGGCCGGCGAGGTTGGCGCTGGTCCCGCAACCCGCCGTTGCCAAAGCGATGGCGGTCAGGATGGCGCATAAGGCGATGTCGAGTCTTGTTTTGTTTTTCATAAAAGGGGAGGGGTCCGCGGGGGTGTCCGGGGCCGCGCGAAGGAGTGGGAGGGTGGGCGGCTGGATCCCGTCGCGGACCAGATTCATTTCTTGAACTATTTTCTTAATCACGCACATAGTTATAGCATAACTACACGATTTTGTACAGCCCATGGTGGGAGGTTTTTTTAAAACACGAAACCCCCGTAAACATTGATCAAAACGCGCGCCGGGGGCCTCCTTGTCAAGTATGTATTCTTGACAAGAGCCAAAAAAAGCCGGAAATTTTCGCGGTTTTCGGTGGAACAGGCGTCCCGCCTGTGCTGGCCGGCGTCCCGCCGGCCACAGTCCCCTTGTCACGCCGTAACCCGGTGCAGGCGGACTTGTCCCGTATAGCCTCCCAGCGACGGCGGATCAGCCTTTAGCCTTCACCATTCAGCCCTTTGCTGGCGTTGCTGGATTCTTTCGTCTCAAAACACACCCGGGGGCGGCTATCCGTTTCACAGAGCTTGATGAGCCTGGCGGCGGCGCCGCCCAGGAGCGTGGCCGCTTCCGCCCGGAAGCATTCGATGGGGACATAGACCACCGATGGCACGAAAAGCGACTCAAAGTATTTGCCGGCGGCCGTTTTGATCTTCTCCGCCGCCTTGCCTTCGCTGTCGATTTTGGATTTCAGGGCGGGGCCGGGGATGTTGACGCGGGCCACGTCGCCGTTCAGGCCCTGGAAGGTGATGGCTTTGCCGCCGCCTTCGGTCCCCGCCGCCTCGTCAATGCGCGATTGGGCCTCGGTGACGAGCCGGGCTTTCATCTCTTTGAGGCGGTCTTGTTGCAGGGAGATTTCACGGTCGAGGCTCACGGCCTCGGCCACCAATTGTCTGAGTTTTGTTTCATTCATTGTTTGTGTTGTTTTCTTGCGGTTTGAGTTGGCCCCTGGCCTCCATCCTTTTCAGGGCGCGGACGATTTTGCGCAGGGCGCTGATTTCGAGCTGGCAAACCAGGGCGGTGGAGAGGCCGAGGATTTCGGCGACCTCCCGGCTGGTGCGAAGGGGCTTGAGGGCCATGGAAAGATGGCCGATGTCGCTTTGCGACAGGTTCCAGCGCGCTTTTTCATGGTTCATAGGGACATGGATCTCCTCTTGAGAAATTCAAAAACGCTCTGGTAAAGAATGGCCGGGGTTATTCCGGGGCCGGTCGGGCCGACACAGCACAACTCGCCGTCGGCGATCAGCCCGGCCAGGTGTCCCTGGCAACAGAGGAATCGTCTTTGCAGTTCGCGGCCGCGCACGGTGGCCGCGCGCGGGGCCAGGGCGGGCGGCCGGGGCAGAATGGCTTCGATGACTTGCGTGAGCGAAAGCTCGTCGGGCGCCGGGGCCGGGCCGCCCCCGCCGCTTTCCCGCGCCAGGTAAGCCAGGAGCGATTCGCGCCAGATGCGCACCTCCGGGCGGCGGGCGCCTTTGCGGGAAATGTCCCAGGCCCACCGGATTTCCCGGCTGTCGATCAGCCTCAGGACATCGTCCTTGCAGAAGCGCTTGCGGCTCAACCCCATCAGCGTCCTGGGGTGCTGCAGATGGCACCAATCCGCCGCCGGGGCGGGAGCTAAAAAAAGTTGCTTTTTTTGGTTGATTATCGGTTTAGTATTCATCATCATATTTTTAGATTACGTATTCTTGTGTAATACGTCAAGTGATAAAGTAACTAAAAATACAAATAAAAATATGGATCCATTAAAAGAAGAGTTTGCGAGGCTGGTGGCCATCATGGGCTGGAACCAGAGCGAGACGGCGCGGCAACTGCACATGAGCGCCGCCGCGGTCAGCAACCTGATGAACCCGAATCATTCCAACCGCCCGCGTCCCACCACGCTGCAATTGTTGAAACTGATCGTTTCAGGGGAGCACCCGGAGGCGATCGAGCCGCGGCATTTCAAACTGAAGGGCAAGGCGGGAATGGGCACCTCGCTCTCCGTCAGGGAGGATTACCTGGACGCGCGGGAGAGGAAGTTGATCACCGACATCCGCCGGCTGACGGACAACGAACAGGAGACGATCTATCGGGTGGTCTATGCCATGATCTTCAGGGCCCTGCCCCATGGGGCGGCGAAGAAGAAAAAATAAGCGCGGGCCGGGGATGGATGGGCGGGAGTTTGGTTGATCCTGGCGCGGCGCGCCCGGCGTGTGAAGGCCGGGCGTCGCGCCAGGCGCGGGGGCTGGCATTTTACACGCGGCGCGGGCCGATTTTCGCGGGTGTGGCTTCAGGGCGCGCCCGAGGTCGTTTCATAAGCGATGGCTGTTTCGCTGGCGAGGGGATCGTCTATTTTCGAGAGAATTCGATAGGTCTTGATTTGGAATGACACCCTTTGCCCGTCGGCCAGCCCCAGGCGTGAGTACTCTTCCTTGCTGATGCGGGAACGAATGGTCAGGCCGCTGTCCAGGGCCAATTCCAACCGCAACATCAGCCCCAGGAAATAGGCGCGGCGCAAGACGGCCTGAAAACGGTGGGCGCGCGGGTCCGGCGAAACTTGAACCGCATAGGGGCGAAAGCCAATCCGCATCTTTTGGCCTTCGGAAAGGCCGTGGGCCGGGAATTCCAATTCCTGGCAACGCGCCACTCCGCCCTGCACTTGCAGTTCCAGAACGTTCAACACCCCGACAAACCGGGCCACGAATTCGTTTTTCGGCTCTTCATAGACTTGCCGGGGCGTGCCGATTTGTTCCAGCCGGCCTTTGGAGAAAATGACGATCCGGTCCGCCACCTCCATCGCTTCCTCCTGATCGTGGGTGACAAAGATGGTGGTTAATTTTAATTCCTGATGCAGCCGGACGAGCCATTGGCGCAGTTCCTGGCGGATTTGGGCGTCCACCGCCCCGAACGGTTCGTCCAGCAACAGGACGGCCGATTGAGCGGCCAGGGCGCGCGCAATGGCCACCCGCTGGCGCTGGCCCCCGGAAAGTTCATGCGGATATCGTTTTTCCAGCTTTTCCAGCTCCAGGCGGTTGATTAATTCCGTCACCCGCGCCTGGATGCGGGCGGCGTCCCATTTTTTTATTTTCAGGCCAAAGGCGATGTTCTTGAAGACGGTCATGTTCTTGAACAAGGCGTAGTTCTGAAAAACGAAACCGATGTTGCGCCGCGCCGCGGGCAGGTGGTTGACCGGCTCTCCCCCGATCAAGATGGAGCCGCCGTCCGGGATGTCCAGTCCGGCGATCAGCCGCAGGACGGTGGTTTTGCCGCCGCCGCTGGGCCCGAGCAAAGCCACCAATTCGCCGTCGCCCACGGAGAAACTCACGTCGTCCAAGGCAACCGTTCTGCCAAAGCGCTTGGAAATATTCTTCAGTTCAATGCTCACCTGGAAATTAAAAGATAAGGCCGGGATATTGTGCATGGGAACAAGCCGGCGTCAACGCAATTGAACCCGGGGCTGGCCATCGAATCGTCCGCGCGGCGGGAAGAATCTTGGACAAAAATTGTCTTATATTTCGCAAAATCGGGAGAGTCTGGCAGCGGCATTCAGGTAAATTCTCTCCAGGTTGATTTCGATGAGTTGCTGTGCGGCCCGTGAAGCAGAACGAACGGAAACCAACAATGTCAATAGTGCCATCGGGTTGTAATCAAGAAAGACACACAGTAAATGATAGTTAGAGCAGTTTTGGCCGGACGCGGCCCGGCAGTGTTAACCATACTCTTGTCCGTATTCTCCATCGCCCCGGCATGGGCGCAAAGCGTTTCGCTGGCGTGGAATCCAAGCCCAAGCTCCACTGTGGCGGGCTACGAGGTTTTTTACGGATTGGCCAGCAGCAACTACACTTCGCATGTCGGTGCCGGCACCAATACCAGCCTCACAGTGTCCGGCTTGACCCCTGGACTGACTTATTATTTTGCCGTGGCGGCGTACGATTCCGTCCAGTATGAAAGTCCTTTCTCAAACGAGGTTATTAACCGCATCCCGGCGCTTCCTCTCATCACAACCGAGCCTCTCACTCAAGCGGTTATCGCCGGAGCGACTGCCGCTTTTGCTGTCAGCGCGTCCAGCACGGTGCCGTTCACTTTCCAATGGTTCGACGGCGCGGCGCCCTTGTCCGGGGCAACCAGCGCCTCGTTGACCGTGCCCCATGTCAGCGATGCCAATGCGGGCCATTACAGTGTTGTGGTCAGCAACAGCTCGGGCAGCGTGACGAGCACCGTGGCGACATTGTCGGTCATTGATCCGCCGGTCATTACCAGCCAGCCCGTTGCTCAAAAGGCCGCTGTCGGCGGGAGCGTCCTCTTTCAGGTGGCCGTGAATGGCACGCCGCCGTTCGCTTTCCAATGGTTCGACGGCGGGGCGGCCCTTGCCACGGGAACGAAAGCGACGCTTTCTTTGGTCAATGTCAGCGGGGCCAATGCGGGGAATTATCACGCCACCGTTCGAAATGCCGCCGGCGCCGCGACGAGCGCGAATGCCGCGCTGGCCATTACGAATGCTTTTGCGCTGCTGGCGGGCGCCTACAATGGGTTGTTCTATCAAACCTACGGCGGCACCCCCAATATCACCGTGCAAACCGCGGGCCTGCTGGGCAATTGCCTTGTCGGAACCAACGGGACTTACAGCGCCAGGGTCTGTCTCGGCGGCTTCAGTTACCCTCTTACCGGGGCCTTGACCACGTCTGGCAACGATGGCGAAGTCGTGTCGCGCGCGGCCAGCGGCCTTTCCAATTTGTATGTCACCCTGCATCTGGACATGACGGGCGCAACCGAATTGATTAGCGGACTGGTCTCGAATATGTCCGCGATCAATCCGTGGACCGCCCCGCTGCTGGCCGACTTGGCCACCAATGCGCTGCCCGTGCCGGCGGGGAATTTTGGCATGCTCATCCCGCCGCAAGTCGGCCCGACCAATTCGCCGACGACTTATGGCGACCTTTTAATCACGAGCACAGCCAATGGCATCATCACTCTGGCAGGCTGCTTGGCCGATCAGACACTCGTATCCCAAACAGTTCCAGTTTCACAAACCGGGACCATCCCGCTCTACTTCAGTTTGTACGGCGGTTTGGGGCTGGCCGAAGGATGGATCAACCTTGCCGGCGGCGTGCCGACCGGCACGATAACGTGGATTCGCCCGGCCGGGATAACCAACAGCCTCCCGTTCCCGCTGGGTTTTACCAATGTCGTGGCCGTTTCCGCTTCTAAAAACTTTGTGCGCAGGCAATATGTCCACACCTACGCCGGAACTTCCGTCGCCATCACCCCGACAGCGGGCGACTGTCTCGTGGCGTTCGCCCAAGCCAACACCATGGCAGCATTGACGGTATCCGATGGGGTCAATACGTGGGTCACGCAACAAAATGCGCGGCAAACTTCCGGACAATTAATAACCTTGGTTGCCGCCACGGCTTTGGACGTTGCCGGCACAGCCGTGACGGTTTCATTCACGGGAAGCAGCGCCGATGCCGGCATTACAGTGATTGAATATGCTGGCGTGACCGGGATCGATACTTCGGCCCAGGCCACAACCGCCTCAACCCTTTCAGTGGTCCTGAACACCACCCAGACGGATATGTTGGTGTGGGGATGGGGGAATGAATCATTCGGTTACGACACCCTCACCAGCGAAACATTTAATCCAGGCAACGTGGCGCCTGCTTTAATTGAGCATGACACCGCGCACTACGATGCAGAATGGGAGGTCTTAAACTCCGGCGCCGGATTTTCGGCGGGCGCCTGCACCAATACATTTGTTGGCGCGGCAGACGGCTGCCTTGTCGTGCTGGCCCTTGAATAAACAAGGCAACGCCCTCTTCACATTATTTCAGTTCCAAAGCTTGAATGAAAGACAACCGGCCAGGCAGGCCCAGGCGATCGCCGCGGCGCCTTTTAACGATCGCGAGGCCAGGCGCAGCCTGTCCAGGCAATCTTTCACCGCCTCGCTGACCGGACGCAATTTCACGCCGGTTTTCAGAAGCTTTGCCGCATCGAGAATGCAATGGGACTGGGGCGTGGCCGACGGGGCGCGGGCCGGATCGTCTTCCGGCCGGCCGATCTTAAAGCCCCAGGGCGGTTTGAGGACACGCTGCAAACCTTCGACCAGCTCGCGGGTGGTGATGGCGCCGGGATTGGTGACATTGTAGATGCCGAACGGGGCGCGAATCTCCCACAGGTCCAGCGCGGCCTTGACGAAATCCTCCAGATGCGAAATGGAGTTGATATGATCGTAAATCGTGGCCTGCCGTTGCAGCCGGCTCAGCCAGTTGCAAGGCTCCTCCCGCTCGTTGAAGGGCAGTCTGGGGCGCCAAAGGTAGCTTTGCCCGATCTCCCGGATGGCTTCCTCGGCCAAAGCCTTCGTTCCGCTGTAAAAGTTCGAAGGCGAATTCCGAAAGGAAAAGTTCGGTTCGTCCAGTTCCGTATAGCCGTGGAATCTTGCCGGGTCTTTTTCATAGAGCTGGCGCAAATCCGGCCGGCTCAGGTCCGTTTCCGTCCGCAGCGTTTCGTTTTCAAGCACCTTGGCCCCGCAATAGATGTCCCCGGAGGAAACGTGACCCCAGGGCGTTTTCGTCATCAGGCAAATCCGCGCGATCATTTGCGGCAAAATGGCGTTGGCCGCCATCATTTTTTCCCGCTCCCCGCGCAGGACGCTTCCGTCAGCCGCTCCCGAATAACTGGCCGCGTTGATCAGGAAGACCGGCTTCATGGTTCGAAGGTAATCGAACAAGAAATCGAAACGGGAATAATCGAACGCCCGGCGGGTGAGCGGAATAAACGAGTGCCCCCGCCTTCGCAATTCGCTGGCAAAAGCCCGCCCAATATATCCGCTTGCGCCTAAGAGCAAAATCATACGTGTCTTTTAAGCTGCCTGTCGCTCTGGTTTTAGCCGCAAATGTTGTGCCATAAGGGTTGAAGCCGTTTCCACTCAAAGCAATTGCCGGGCACGGTGTTATGTATATGGCTTCACATCAATGTATTATGTATTACAAACGGCTTCTGCATGCTTGGGTCGTGTTCAGGGTGGGAGCAATCCAACGGCCCGCAAAAGTGTAAAGTTTGCCGACACGGCTTTGACACATTCCTTCAATGGAACAAGTGCAGAAACAGAACGAAAGCGCCAATCAAACCAACGCCAATTCCAAAACCGGCCAGGACCAGGGCTTTGTGGTGTTTGAGTATCTCGCCCACAATGGCATGCGTCGCCAGAAAAACAAAGCCGCCGCCCGCGTGCGCCAGCGCGATCGAAATCCAAAAGTGGGAGGCGTGCGGGAAGAAGAGCCATCCCATCACGCCGCCGAGCAAGGTCGTGGCTTCCACCGCAAGAACGCGAAGAATAATTCCACGAGTGCTCAATCCGGCGCCGCGCAACAACGCGCCCAGCGCCAGCCCTTCCGGAATTTTATGCACGCAGACAGCGAGGATGATCGAAAAGTCCACGATTCGGCCGGACGCCGAAGAGGTTGCGTCCGCCTGGTTGCCGGCCGAAATGCCCAGGCCATCCACCGTGCAGTGGATGGCCAGCGCCAGCATCATGGCGGAGGCAATCTCGCTGAACCGGTGGGTCGTGGCTTCATCGAAATGGCTGGCCGCGCACGCCGGACAAACATGGAAAATATATTTGCTGATCAGGGCAAAGACGGCGTAACCGGAGGCAAGAGCGAGCAACAATTGCCACCAGCGCAGATCTTCGACCGCTTCCGGCAGAATGGCAAAAAGCGTCACACCCAGGAGCGTGCCCGCGCCCAGGCTGATCAAGGCGCACAACCGCTTGTGCGAAGTGCCCAGCACCGCGCCGAGCGTGCCGCCTCCAACCGCCAGCGCAAAGGCCAGCGCCACATATCCGAGAGATGAATCTTCGTTCACAGTTTCCCCTGTTTATTTGCCAAAGGCAGCGAGTCGCCCGGGCTTGCCTTCGTCATTTGGTCATTGGGAAATTCCTTGGTCATTGGGATTTCGTCATTGGTCATTTTCTTCATCCATCATTTGCCTTTGCCGTAGCGCAGAAAAGTTTCCAGATGTTGGGGATGCTCATGCCAAAATCGAACCAGCCTGGAAAAAACCCGCAAGGTCTCCGGTTTGAGATGGTGCTCGATGGCTTCGACTTCCTGCTTCACCGTTTCCGCGCTCAACCCGAGCAAATGCAGCAATTCGGCCAGGGTTTGGTGGCGCACCTTGATGTGGTTGGCCACGGCGCGGCCTTCCGGCGTCAGCGTAAAGCCGCGGTATTTTTCATAATTGACGAACCCGCGCTTGGCCAGCCGGCGCACCATGTTGGAGACGGCCGAGCGGCTCAAGCCGAGCGATGCCGCCATGTCAGAAACGCGGGCATAACCCTTCAAGTCAACCAATTCCTGCATCCGCTCCAAATGATCCTCGGTCGAGTCCGACCGGATTTGGCCGGCGTTGGTTGCGTTCTTCAAATTTGCGCGCACTGGAGACTTTTAACAGGCCGGCGGCGCGATGGCGAGCCTTCCCTTGACGGGACAAAATTTCGCGCCGGGCCAGTTTTCCCTTGTCGCTCCGGGCGGCTTTGCCCATCCTCAACGGCGATGCCGGAGCGACTTGTATCGGATGTGTTGGCCAAGCCGGATGCCGCGTTGGAGTTGACGCTGCGTCCGTCGCTTTTTTCCGAATTTGTCGGGCAGGCCAATGTGAAGGAACGCCTGGAAATCGCCGTGCAGGCCGCCAAACAGCGCGGCGAAGCCCTGGATCACTTGCTCTTCAGCGGGCCGCCCGGCTTGGGCAAAACCACCCTGGCCCACATTATTTCCAAAAGCATGGGCGCGGGCCTCAAATGCACCAGCGGCCCGACTATCGAGAAGGCCGGCGACCTGGCCGGCTTGTTGACTAACCTGGAAGAGGGCGATGTCTTGTTTATTGATGAAATCCACCGTTTGCAAAAGACCATCGAAGAATATCTCTATCCGGCGATGGAGGATTTCAAGCTCGACATCATCATTGACCAGGGACCCAACGCCCGCAGTGTCCGGTTGAATTTGCCCCGGTTCACCCTCATCGGCGCGACCACGCGCAGCGGTTTGTTGACAGCGCCGCTGCTGACCCGGTTCCCCATTCGCGAGCGGCTGGATTATTACACGGCCGAGCAATTGCAACAAATCGTCGTCCGCTCCGCCAATCTGCTCGCCATTGCCATAGACCCCCAGGGCGCGCACGAAATCGCCCGGCGCAGCCGCGGCACGCCGCGCATCGCCAACAACCTGCTGCGGCGGGTGCGGGATTACGCCCAGGTGCGGGGCGACGGCAAAATCACCGTTCCAGTGGCCGATCAAGCCCTGGCCATGCTGGCCATCGACCAGAATGGCCTGGATGAAATGGACAAACGGATTTTGGAAACCATCATCGTCAAATTTGGCGGCGGGCCTGTCGGCATCAATTCCCTGGCGGTGGCGGTGGCCGAGGAGCCTGACACGTTGGAGGAGGTTTACGAGCCGTTCCTGATTATGGAAGGGTATCTCAATCGGACTTCGCAAGGCCGGGTGGCCACGGAATTGAGCTATCAAAAGCTGGGGCTGAAAGCGCCCGACGGCAGGCAGCCGAAACTCTTCTAATTATGCCCAAACGCACTGACATTCATTCCGTTCTCATTATTGGCGCGGGACCGATTGTCATCGGACAAGCTTGTGAATTTGATTATTCCGGCACGCAAGCCTGCAAAGCGCTGCGTGAAGAAGGCTACCGCATTGTCCTGGTCAATTCCAATCCGGCGACCATCATGACCGATCCCGAGTTCGCCGACCGCACTTATATCGAGCCGATCACGCCCGAATGCGTCGAAAAAATCATTGTCCGCGAAATCGCTGAAATGCGGCGCCTGGGCGCGAAGGGGAAACTGGTTCTGCTGCCGACGCTTGGCGGCCAGACGGCCTTGAACACCGCCATGGCCTTGCATCGGCGCGGCACGCTGGAAAAGTATGGCATCGAGATGATCGGCGCCAATGCCGCCGCCATCGAGCGCGGCGAAGACCGGCAAATCTTCAAAGAGTTGATGCTCTCCATCGGTTTGGATGTCCCCATCAGCGGCACCTCCCACAACCAGGAGGAATCCCGCGCCGTCGCCGAAAAAATCGGGCGTTACCCGTTGATCATTCGTCCCGCCTACACCCTGGGCGGCACCGGCGGCGGCACCGCCTACAATCGCGAAGAATTTGAAACCATGGCCAAACGCGGCCTCGAACTTTCGCCCGTCTCCGAAATCCTCATCGAGGAATCCCTCCTCGGCTGGAAGGAATTTGAAATGGAGGTCATGCGCGACAAAGCCGACAACTGCGTCATTATATGTTCGATTGAAAATTTTGACCCGATGGGCGTCCACACCGGCGATTCCATCACCGTGGCCCCCATTCAAACGCTGACCGACAAGGAATTTCAGATCATGCGCGACGCCAGCTTTGCGGTCATTCGGGCCGTGGGCGTGGAAACCGGCGGATCGAACATTCAGTTCGCGGTCAACCCCGACAACGGGCGCATGGTCATTATTGAAATGAACCCGCGCGTCTCGCGTTCCTCGGCCCTGGCCTCCAAAGCCACCGGGTTCCCCATTGCCAAAATCGCCGCCAAACTGGCCGTTGGCTTTTTGCTGGACGAGATTCGGAACGACATCACCCGCGAAACACCCGCCAGCTTCGAACCGACCATTGATTACGTCGTCACAAAAATTCCGCGCTTTGCCTTCGAGAAATTCGCCGAGGCCGATCCGACGCTCAACACGCAAATGAAGTCGGTTGGCGAGGCGATGGCCATTGGCCGCACCTTCAAGGAATCCTTGCAGAAGTGCCTGCGCTCGCTGGAAATTGGCCGCCACGGCCTCGGCGGCGACGGCAAACCGTGGCGCATCGGCGGCGAAGTTTATGGCGACCGGGACATTTTGCCCGCGGAACTGATCCGCCAAAAACTCAGTTCGCCCAACGCCGAAAGAATATTTTTCATCCGCCACGCCTTGCGCGCGGGATTCACGATTGAGGAAATCTTCCAACTGACCAGGATTGACCGGTGGTTCCTGGTCCAGATCAAAGAGATCGTGGACCTGGAAGAGCGATTGGCCGCCACCCGGTCCGCACCGCAAGCCGTCGTTTAACGGTGTCCAAAACCGCCGTGGCCGCCGCCAAATCCGCCATGACCAAAGCCGCCATGGCCAAAGCCTCCTCTACCCCATCCAGGGCCCCAACCCCAACCCCAACCGCCGCCAATCACAACATTTGGCCCGTAGTAATAGGGATAACCATAATAAGGGTAAACGCCGTAATCCGGATAAACGACAGGAGGCGCGGCCCCGGCATCCGGGTATGGATACACGGCGGGCGGCGGTGTGCCGGGCATGACCATAGGCGGAACTGTGTTGCCGGCGACGGCTTGATTATTGGCAGCCGTTGCCGCCGTCGCTTGCTGTTGCTGCTGATAGACCTGGGCCTGCTGCTGGTAGGCCGCATCCGCCTGTTTCTGCAATTCGCCGTCGCGGCGAATCAAAGCAGACGTCACCTCCTGCGGCATGCCCAAATGTTGCAGATAAATAATTCCGTCCGCATTGAGATGGAAAGGCAGAACGGTGTTCTCAATATAGCCGACCAGAACATCCTTGTTGATTCCGCCCTGGTACATTTTGACCACCTCCGCCACGCCGAAGGCAAGCGCCGGAGCCGGCGCGCCAACGCTGGCAGCAGGGGCTGCCGGAGGCGTGGTCACGGTTGCCGGCGCGCTGTTCGAAAGCGTGCCGTCCGCCGCGGCGAGATTCCAGGGAACACCGATGGAAACGACCGTTGTGGCAAGGGAAATGAGACTGGCCCAATAAACTGATGCGTGCTTTTTCATATTTTCAACTCCTCTGGAACTGTTCATGTCTGAACTTTGCCCTTCCTTAACCCGCCATTATAATACGCCTGCACCGTTTATTGGGCAAGGGAAAAAACCCAACCGCCGCTTGACGCGCCGCCGCCCTTCCGGTAGGTTGCCTCGTGAGATCGGTGAGTATTTCTATGGAAAATTTTCTAGTGCCAATGGTGGTCGAGCAAACGGGCCGCGGCGAGCGCGGGTATGACATTTATTCGCGCCTGCTGGTGGATCGCATCGTCTTCCTCGGAACGCCGGTGGACGACATGGTGGCCAATGTCATCATCGCCCAGCTCCTGTTCCTGCAAATGACCGATCCCAAAAAGGACATCCATCTTTACATCAATTCGCCGGGCGGGAGCGTGACGGCGGGGCTGGCTGTTTATGACACGATGCAGTTCATGACTTGCGACGTGAATACCTATTGCATCGGCCTGGCGGCCAGCATGGGGGCGGTGCTGCTGTGCGGCGGCACCAAGGGCAAACGGTATGCGCTGCCCAATGCCGATGTCATGATTCACCAGGTGCTCGGCACCGCCGAAGGCCAGGCCAGCGACGTGGAAATTCGCGTGCGCTACATGCTGCGCCAGAAAATACGGCTCAACTCCATTATCGCCAAACATACCGGCAAGCCGATCGAGCAGGTGGAAAAGGATTGTGACCGGGATAATTTTATGACTTCCGAGGAGGCCAAGAATTACGGTTTGGTGGACGAAGTGGTCAAATCGCGCAAGGAAATTCCCGGTTTGACGGATCAAAAACCGGCGGACAAACTTCTCTGAGGAACGACATGGCCCGACCGACCAATATAACTCTTTGCAGCTTTTGCGGAAAGTCCCACGCGGAAGTCAAAAAGCTGATCGCCGGTCCGGGCGTTTACATCTGCGACAATTGCATCACCCTTTGCAAGAGCGTCCTGGACAAGGAGCTTTCGGCCGAGAACAAGAAGTTCAGTCCCAGGTTCAGCGTGCCAAAGCCCACCGACATCAAGCGGCATCTGGACCGGAATTGCGTCGGGCAGGATCATGCCAAGAAGACTTTGGCCGTCGCCGTCCACAATCATTTCAGGCGGCTGTCGCAAGATCCGGCGGCTCCTGTTTCCCGGGGGGCCTCGGACGAACTGGACGCGGCCAGTCATGCCGAGGTCGAGATCGAAAAAAGCAACATTTTGCTGATCGGTCCGACCGGTTCGGGCAAAACGCTCCTGGCCCGCACCCTGGCCAAAGTGCTCGATGTTCCATTCGCCATCGCCGACGCGACGACACTGACCGAGGCCGGCTACGTGGGTGAAGACGTGGAGAACATCATTTTGCGCCTGCTGCAAAACGCGGACTACGATGTCAAACGCGCGCAAATGGGCATTGTCTATATTGATGAGATCGACAAGATCGCGCGCAAGACGGAAAATGTTTCGATCACACGGGACGTCTCGGGCGAGGGCGTGCAGCAGGCGCTGCTCAAGATACTGGAAGGGACCGTTTGCAATGTGCCGCCGCAAGGCGGGCGCAAGCATCCGCAGCAGGAATATATCCGGGTGGACACCAGCGGCATCCTGTTTATCTGCGGCGGCGCGTTTGTCGGCCTGGAAAAAACCATCCAACGCCGCCTGGGCCATCGCGTCATGGGCTTCGGCGCCGCCGAACAAGGCCAGCGCATCAGCGTGGTGGATCGTGACAAGGTGTTGCCATTCGTCGAGCCGGAAGATTTGATCACCTTCGGTTTCATCCCCGAATTTGTCGGGCGGCTGCCGATGACGACGGTGCTGGAAGAATTGACGGAGGATCAACTGATTTCAATTCTGAGCGAGACCAAGAACGCGTTGATCAAGCAATACAGCAAGCTCCTGGCCATGGAAGGCGTCGAACTGGAGTTTACGGCCGACGCCTTGCGCGAGCTGGCCGCCCAGGCGATCCAGAAGGGGACGGGCGCGCGCGCCTTGCGCAGCTTGTTGGAGAAATTGATGCTGGACGTCATGTATGACATTCCGACCGACGACGATATTGTCGGCGTGACCGTGAACCGCCCGGCCGTGCTGGGCGACGCCAAACCGCTGCTGCGGCGCAAAAGCGATCAAGCCGCGGCTTGAAGCCGGCGGGGAGCGATGTCCGCCGGGAGGCGGGAAGTTTTTGTGGATTTTGACCCGAACCAATTCATTGCCCGGAATGTCCGCGCGATTCCGCGCTCGGGCATCCGGGATTTTTTCGACATCGTCCAACGCATGAAGGATGTGATCTCGCTGGGCGTGGGCGAGCCGGATTTTGTCACGCCCTGGCACATTCGCGAGGCGGCCATCTACGCGCTGGAACGGGGCAAAACCACCTACACCTCAAATCTGGGATTGCTCAAACTGCGCGAGGCCATCGCTGCCAGCGTCGCAAAACATTTCAATGTTGGCTACGAAGCGAAAAGCGAAATCCTCATCGCCGTCGGCGTCAGCGAAGCCATGGACATCGCCTTCCGCGCCATCATCAATCCGGGCGACGAAGTGATTTACCATGAACCCTGTTACGTGAGTTATGCCCCGGGCATCTCCCTGGCCCATGGAACACCCGTGCCGGTTTCGTGCCGGGCGGAGAACGGTTTCTCGGTCACGGCGGAAGCGATCGGGAAAGTCATCACGCCCCGCAGCAAAGTCCTGGTCCTGAATTTTCCGACCAATCCCACCGGCGGGACGATGGACCGCGCGGCCCTGGAAAAAATCGCCGGGATCGCGCGCCGCCACAATCTGCTTGTCATCACGGACGAGATTTATGCCGAACTGACATTTGAGGGGAAACACACCAGCATCGCCGCGCTGCCCGGCATGAAAGCGCGGACGATTTTCCTGCACGGTTTTTCCAAGGCTTACGCCATGACGGGTTTTCGCATCGGCTACGCCTGCGGGCCGCCGGAGATTATCGAAGCCATGATGCGGATTCATCAATACTCGATGCTCTGCGCCAGCAGCATCAGCCAGGAAGCCGCGCTCGAAGCCATCCAGCACGGCGAGGCGGACACGGTGGAAATGCGGGAGCAATACCGGCTGCGCCGCAATTTTATCGTGGGCGCGTTCAATCAAATGGGGCTGCCCTGCCATCTGCCGCGCGGTTCGTTCTACGCCTTTCCCTGCATCCGCTCCACCGGGCTGACCTCGAAGGAATTTGCCTTGCGTTTGCTGGAAAGCGAAAAGGTCGCCTGTGTTCCGGGGAACGCCTTTGGTCCGAGCGGCGAAGGCTATCTGCGCTGCTGTTTCGCCACCGCCATGGACCAAATCGAAACCGCCTGCGAGCGCATGGCGCGCTTTGTCAAGAATACGAGGTGAATAAAGTGCACAAAACTTGAGTTGGCCCTTTCCCAAACGATTGCCTTTCAGTTTGAAAGGCAGTTTTAAATTTCTCAAGACAACTTGCGTTGAACCATATTGCCCCAAAAACAACAGTGAAATTTTCAGCATTTTGCAAAGTCATAACAAGCTGTCAGCAAGGCGCTTGCATCATTGGCGATTATTTACAGTTGACAGTTGTCAGGCTGCGGCGCTCCGACTGGCAGTTTTTTATGACTTTCCCGCGACGGCATGAGCCGAGAGGGGGTATTTGACTGAACAGGCTGGAGGGTTTTTGGCCGTGCCGTATTTGTTGGTGTCGGATTTGTTGGTGGACAGAGCGGGCGGGGGGCGGCATTATCCTGGCATGGCGCAAAAACCAACTGATGAAGCGCGGCGTCCGCCGGGAACGTGACCCTTTGTCAACCGGAGGCCGCCAAGAGTCCAAATCATCAAAATGTTGAAATGTGAGGAACTGACGCCTTTACGGCTTTACGATATGTTGGCTTGACGTACTCGACGCCCAGACTGATATTAGTTTTAAAATAATGGAAAAGCAACAAACATCGCCCCAAGAAGGTGTGAAACCCTACAGAGTCGAATACCATAAGAGTCCGCTGCATCGTTACATTCCAGCTGATGGACAGTGGCTAGGGCTGAACGGCTATGGGAAAATTATATTGAATTTTTTCAATGATAGCCCGCCCCTTCCAAAGACAATGATTTTAGAGGCCAAAAACGATGGCTACTCGTTTACAGATAAGGAACCTGAAATAACGTATCACGATTCAGAATCCGTCCGGCAATTTGAAGTGAGCGTTCTCATTTCTTTGTTTGCCGCCAAACAACTAAAAGAGCAGCTTGGAAGCTTTATAAAAATGGCAGAGGACCAAGCTGCTCACCGACCACAATGATGGGACAGGATATATTTGTTCGAATCGATGGAACGGCTCAATCCACTTCCAATGTGGCGATCGATTCGTTCTACCTGCCTGCCAATAACTTTGAGTCTCGTTCAGCCGATTGGTGGAAGAACAACTCCGCCCTGATCAATTATGCCGGAGGCGAGCACGATAAATCCAATCTGTCAACGGCTACACAATTCCGCTATTCCGTCGTAACGAACGAGATAGGAAGCAGGCCGCCTACTGAACTTTTAACACAGCAGGCGGGGAATAAGGTTTTGATTACGCAAGGCGACAAGCCTGTTGCCTGGCTCATGATCGATCGTGAAGAACCCCCCGGCGGCGGCAATTCTTTGCGCGTGCACTCGTTCAAAGGCCATCGTGTTCTGACCCCGGTCATTTCTCAAGATGAATTGGCTGAGGAAATGTTCGGACTTGAATGATTGGCGTGGATTGCAACGTCCTTGTCCAACTCGCCTTCGCCGACCACCCGGCAAACGCAAAAACATTCGTGGCGGTCCAGGCTGAAACCGTACAGGGAACAAAGCTTGTTTTCCCATCTTTGGTTGTAAACGAGTTTCTTCATGTCGCGACGGACGTGCGGCGGTTTAATCCGCCGCTCACGATGACTGAGGCGCTTGACTGGGTCGACGAATTCCTTGCAAATCCTACGGTTGAACTGCTTGAGTCAACCACAGGCAGTATGGATCAAACGCTGCGTTGGATGCGGAAGTTTAGCTTGGGACGCAAGCGCATTCTCGATACGCATCTTGCCGCCGTTCTTTATACATCTGGAGTCCGACGCTTGCTCACTGCCAATCCGAGAGATTTTACCGTCTTTGGTGTCTTGGAGACTGTTACGCCGTAATGGGTTACCCTTTGATGCAGAGCAAAAGCAAATCATCTACTGTTGGGATTCGCGGTTCCGGGGCCGGGTTAACATTTGCATCGTCCATTGGTCTGCTTCCTCGAAACTTTTGAAACGCCACACCCCTTTTGGAATAAATGGGCAGCCTTGCCGCAGGACTTGAGCCGCCCTTTGCATCGGATCAAATGTGATGACATCCACCCTGGCTTCGCCCTGGCGTCCCACCACTTTCATTGGCAGTCGTTTGTCTTCTGGCATCTTCTGTACCATACAGGGGGACGGCGCAGTTTTCGAGTTTTATTTGCCAACCCAAAAGGCACGGCTTCCTCAGAGAAGCTTCCAAGGACACCCGGACGCGCGGCAGCGCGTCCCTACCATGCCCAACGCGGTAGGGACGCGCTGCCGCGCGTCCGTCGATCAGTCATTAGGATTTTGTCATCCGCCGTTGCCGGGGCGGCTTCCGACTTCGCCGCAGCGGCTACGACGGACAAGATGGCAACAGGTTGCATATTTTCCATCAACCAGCGGGCAGCGCGCCCTTCTGCCGGGCCACGGAGTCGCCGTCGCCGCGTTTCAATTCCCGGAAAACGATGGTGGACAGAATCGTCATTCCGCCCAGGACGAAAAACGCCCGGTGAATGCCGTGAATCATTTCCGGCGGGTTGGAGCTAAACCGATCGGGAATGAAGAACGCGGTGACCAGCGAGGCCGAGGCGACGCCGAAACTGATCGCCATTTGTTGCAGTGTGCTGGCGATGGTGCTGGCGCTGCTGGCCTCTTCCTCGGTCACGTCGGCATAGACGAGCGTGTTCATGCTCGAATATTGCAGGGAGGAGAAGAACCCGAAGCAGAAGGATTGGGCCACGATGAGCCAGACCGGCGTGCCCGCGCCAATGGTCGCAAACACAAAGATGAGCAGGCCCAGGATGACGGTGTTGGAAATGAGGATGACGCGGTAGCCAAAACGGGTCAGAATGCCCGTCACCGCCAGCTTCAGACTCATCGAGGCCACCGCTTGCGGCATCATGAGCAGGCCGGATTGAATGGGCGTGAAACCGAGGCCAACCTGGTAAAGGAGCGGAAGGAGAAAGGGAATGCCACCAATGCCAATGCGGGTCACGAAGCCGCCGATGACCGCGGCGCGAAAGGTGCGGAGGCGGAGCAAAGCCATGCGCAGCAGGGGAAATTCGGCATGCACCGCGTGCCAGCCATAAGCCGTGATGAGCAGGATGGAAATGGCCAGCAGTCCCAGTATTTCGCGTCCGCTCAGGGTGTGTTCGCCGAACACCTCGAGCACATAGGAAAGCAGCGCAATGCCAGAGCTGAACAGGACGAGTCCGACGAAATCGAGCGCAGGGCTTTTCTCCGCGCGGTAATCCGGGAGATGCCGATAGACCAGGTACAAGCCAAGCAGGCCAATGGGAATATTGACAAAGAAGATCACCCGCCAGTGGAAATATCCCACGATCAGCCCCCCGAGGAACGGCCCGAGCATGGGGCCAATCAGGGCCGGGATGACGACGAAGGTCATGGCGCGGATGAGTTCGGATTTGGCGAACGTCCGCACCAGGGTCAACCGGCCCACCGGCACCATCATGGCCCCGCCGCACCCTTGCAGAATGCGGCAGGCGACGAGCAGATGGATGTTGCTGGAAACGCCGCACAGAAATGAACCCAGCGTGAAGATGCCGATGGCGCACGAAAACACGCGGCGCGTGCCGAATCGGTCCGCCACCCAGCCGCTGACCGGGATGAAGACCGCCAGGCTCAACGTGTAACTGGCCAGCACCGACTTCATGCTGAGGGGCACGACGCCGAGGGCCTGCGCGATGGCGGGCACGGCGGTGTTCAGAATCGTCGTGTCGAGGGACTCCATGAAAAACGCCATGGCCACCAGCCAGGGCAGGAGGCGCTTGCCCGCCTCGCCCGACGGGAGGGCGGGCGCTGGCGCGAGGATGGAATCTGGCGGGTCCATACTTGCCGGTTACGGCGGCGCAAAGTGTAAGTGATCCCGCGCACACCATGCAAGACGCGGCGCCGGCTTCATCAGTTCCTAATCCCAGCCAAAAGGATTTGAAATTCTTAACCACGGATGGACACGGATAAACACGGATGCAAAATCTGAGAGATAATTCGACGAGAGTTCAATGGTAAGAATCTAATCTTAATCCTAATCCTCTGTGATTAAGATTACAATTAGGATTAGGATCAGGAAACGCGTTCTGCTTGCACGAATGGCCGCGGCGGCGCATGGTTATTCCATGCTGCCGGATGAACAACCCGGTTCGGACCAAATGAAAGTCCTTCGCACCCTGTCCGGCCAGGAACGGTTGCGGATGGCCGAGCGCCTTTATTGGTCGGCGCGCAAACTGAAGGCGGCCGGCCCGCGCGCCCAACACCCCGACTGGCCGGAGACCCTGGTGGAGGCCGAGGTGCGGCGCATTTTCTCGAATGCCCGAAGTTGAAGTCATTTTTCATCTGGCAACGGGCTTCAAGGCGGATTTATACCTGACTGGGCGGGACGAGTTGGAGGCCTGGGCTTTTCGGTTTCAGCGCCGGGTCCAATTCGAGGGCGAAACCGTCGCGCTTGCCCCGCCGGAATATGTGATCGTCCGCAAACTGGAATACTACCGTGAAGGCGGTTCCGAAAAGCACTTGCGCGACCTGCGCTCCATGCTCGCCGTGTCCGGCGAACAACTTGACCAATTGGCGTTGCAGGACAGGATTCAGCGGCGCGGATTGCAAGCCGAGTGGAGGTTGGTGTCCGGCTGACTGGAATCGCTCAAGCGCGCCTTGGAAATCGCCGCCGCCACGAAAAATTGCTTCTTTTGGTTCGCCATTTCTGAAAAGCATCATCTCGGTGCCGCAGGCTCGAAGCGGTTTCCGCCATCGTCTCCGCCAACGCGGGAGAGCGGGAAAATGATCGCTGCCGCCAGCAACGCCAGCGCCCCGCACGTCAGCCACAACGCCGCCGGCGCAACACCGAAAAGCCTCATGCCCATTTGCGGAGCGAAGACCAACGCCGCCGACCACGTCAGCGAATACACCCCCATGTAACGTCCGCGCAAATGCGCCGGGGCCAAATCCGCGATATAAGCGGACGAAACGGGCATCGCCACCATTTCCCCAAAAGTGAAGATGACGACACACGCCACCAGCGCCGGGACCGAGTGCGCGAAGGCGTTCAGGGAAAATCCCGCCCCGATCAGCAAGTACCCCGCCGCCATCACCAGACGCGACGGGAACCGCCGGGTCAGCGAGGTCAACGGCAGTTCGCAGAACACCACCAGCACGCCGTTGAGCGACAGAATCAGTCCGTAGGTTGCCGCCGGGAAACCCAGGCGCGTCACATGCAGGCTGAACGTGGAGCTGATTTGCAGGAACACCAGCGCGATGAAAAAGGCCGCGCACAAGACGCGGATAAATCTCCCGTCCCCGGCCAGCGCCTTGACATCGCCGCTCCAGCCGCCTTCCTCCCGCCGGCTGTGAAGACCGCGCGGCAGCGCCGCCAGCGCAATCAAACCGAACAACACCGAGGTCGCCGCGTCGCCCGCGAACAACCAGAAAAAGCCGCGCGCGGCCAGGAAACCCGCTGTGGCCGGACCAAACGCGAACCCCGCGTTGAACGCCATCCGGTAGGCGGCATAGGCCGTCACCCGTAATTCCGGGGGAACCAGGTCCGCCAGCAGCGCGCTGCTGGCCGGGCGGTACAACTCGCCGGTCAGCGCCGCCAGCCACGTCGCCGCGATGATGGCCAGCAGGCTGTTCGATTGCGACAACAGCATCATCGCCGCCGCCACCGAGAACATGGAGAGCGCGATGGTTTTGCGCCGCCCAATCGCGTCCGCCAGATGACCGCCGAGGACCGACGCCATGAGGCCGCCCACGCCGTAGGCGCTGATGGCGAGTCCGGCGTCGTTCAGCGTGAAACCGCGCTGAGTCAAGTAGAGCGTCAGGAACGGCAGGACGAACGTGCCGAACTTGTTCAAAAACGTGCCCAAAAACAGAATCCAGGCCGGACGCGGCAGCGCCCGCAAACGCGACAGCAAGGTTGGCTCCATTGTGTTCATGGCAAAAAAAAGAGCCTGCTGACCTTTCGGCAAGCAGGCTCGGAAAATCCTTTGGTTGGGTCGCGCTAGGCCGATTCCTCCTGCTGTCCGGGGTGATTGACTTTAATGGCGGTCTGCCAGGTGGGACGGGAGACGCGCCGGGCCGTCCACATGGACCAGACTCCGCGCTTGCCAATATAATTTGTTCCCGTCAGTTGCATTTGTCGCGCCAAACCATGCCCTCAACCCTGGCTCGTGTCAAGCGACAATACCCGCAAAAACCGCATTGCTCTTGCTCGCGCCTTCGCCCAACATCCCCCCATGCTGGCCCGCGTGTTGTCCGCTGCTGTCAATGGCATCGAAGCTTTCCCGGTCGAGGTGGAGGTGAACTCCGGTTGGGGGGATACGGTCATCGCCATCGTCGGGTTGCCGGATGCGGCAGTGAAGGAATCGAAGGATCGGGTCAGCACGGCGTTGACCAATTCGGGGTTCAAATTTCCGATGGGCCGGACGACGATCAATCTCGCGCCGGCTGACGTGAAAAAGGAAGGACCCGGTTTCGATCTCCCGATTGCCATCGGGATGTTGGCGGCCAGCGACCAACTCCAGGCCGATCAATTGGACAATTTTGTCATGGTGGGGGAACTGGCCCTGACCGGCGTGGTGCGTCCGGTCAAAGGAGTGCTGCCCATCGCCTGGCGGGCGCGGGCCGAGGGCAGCGCGGGGTTATTGGTGCCGGCGGAAAACGCGGCCGAGGCGGCGGTGGTGGACGGGTTGCAGGTCATTCCTGTGCGCGACTTGCGCGAAGCTGTGCTTTTCCTGGAAGGGGATATAAAAATCGCCCCGGCCAAAGTTGATCTCAACAGAATCTTCGAGCAATCTTTCACGGAAGAAATCGACATGGCGGAAGTCAAGGGCCAGGAATCGGTCAAGCGGGCGTTGGAAATCGCCGCCGCCGGCGGGCATAACGTCCTTTTGATCGGGCCGCCCGGCACGGGCAAATCCATGCTGGCCAAACGGCTGACGACCATTTTGCCGCCGCTGACTTTGGAGGAGGCGTTGGAGACCACCAAAATCCACAGCATCGTCGGATTGCTCAAGCCCGGACAGGCGCTGGTCACGCGCCGTCCGTTCCGCACGCCGCATCACACGGCGAGCGACGCCGGCTTGCTTGGCGGCAATGCGAACCCGACTCCCGGAGAAATCTCCCTGGCGCACCACGGCGTGTTGTTTCTGGACGAATTGCCCGAGTTCAAACGCGCCGTGCTCGAAACCATGCGCCAGCCGTTGGAAGAAGGCCATGTGACGATTTCGCGCGCGGCGGGCAGCATGACCTTCCCCGCGCAGTTCATGCTGGTGGCGGCGATGAACCCGACGCCGGATGGGAAAATGCCCGGCGAATCGCGCAGTTCGCCGCGCGAGATTCAGAATTATCTGGGCCGCATTTCCGGGCCGTTGCTGGACAGGATTGATTTGCACGTCGAAGTGCCGCAGGTGAAGTTCCGCGACATCAGCGCCGAACGGACGGGGGAGGATTCCGCCACCATTCGCGAGCGGGTGGTGGCGGCCAGAAAAAGGCAGCAGGAACGGTTTGCCCACAAGCGGACGATCACCTGCAACGCGCGGATGGGGCCGCGCGAATTGAAGAATTATTGCCCGCTGGATGAGGCGACCAAGGAGCTGTTGAAATTCGCCATGGCCGATTTGAATTTGAGCGCGCGCGCTTATGACCGGGTGTTGAAAGTGGCGCGGACGATTGCCGATCTGGCGGGTTCGGAAAAAATCACCAGCGACCACATCTCCGAAGCCATTCAATATCGTTCGCTGGACCGGCAGATTTGGACGTGAAAACTGAAAGTGTCATAATTAAAGGATCGGTCCGGCCACGCCGCATACCCAAGTCAAGCGGCTTCCTCCTTACTCCATCGCGGCCAGCAGTTCATCCAGGGAAACGGTGGCAAAGCTGGTGGCGGAGTCGCTCATCGCGTAAGGAATGATAAGTTCGTGTCCGTGCAGCAGCGCGCCGCAGGTGTACACAACGTTCGGAACATAACCTTCGCGCTCCGATTCGTTTGGGGAAAGCAAAGGTTCCCGCAGGCGGCCAATCACACGCGTCGGATCGTTCAAATCAAGCAGGAATGCGCCGAGGCAATACTTCCGCATCGCGCCGACGCCGTGGCTCAACACCAGCCAGCCTGCTGCCGTCTCGATGGGCGAACCGCAGTTGCCGATCTTGATGAATTGCCACGGTTGCGCGGGCGACAACACCAGCTTGGGCGTCTGCCAGAAATGGATGTTGTCCGAGAACATGAGCAGGATATTTTCGTCGTCCTGGCGCGAGAGCATCGCGTATTGGCCGTTGATTTGGCGCGGGAACAGCGCCATGCCTTTGTTCTGCACGGCGGGACCATTCAGTGTGCTGAATTTGAAATGGACGAAGTCGGGCGTCTCCAGCAATTGCGGCAGCGTGATCTTTCCATCGTAGGCCGTGTAAGTCGCGTAGTAGGTGAAACAGCCGTCGCCGGTCTGAAAACGGACGAAACGCGCATCCTCGATTCCATTGCTCTGGCTGGGCGCGGAGGGGAAGAGGACGCGCTGCGAAACACGGCTGTCAGTCGAGAAGTTTACTTCGTAATTTGATTCCGCCAGCAGCAGGATGCCGCGGGCGGCGCGGGTCGCCGTGGCGTCGGAGGTGTCCGTGGTCAGGCCCGAGGCAAATAGAACCTGGCGCAGTTCCTTTAAGGTGAAATCCTCGTGAAGCTGGTCCAGAACGCGCCGGCAAAATTCATTTTGCACGCCCGCTTCTTCAAGTTTGTGGGCAAACAATCCCTTGTCGTATGCGGCGTTGGGCACGCGTTCCGGCTCGGTCACAAACGGCACCGGCGGCGTGAGCGTGATGCGATGTTGCGCACTGACGGAGCCGGTGCGGAAGGTGATGGAGGAAAGGTGCCCTTCGCCCGTGGCGCGGAGGCTCAAGATGAAACGGAGCGAGCCTTTCGGCAGTCCAGACTGATCGGGGTGCGGCACGATGGAGGGATTGAACAGCGCCGTGGACTCCGGCGAATACTCGTGTGTGAAGTAAGCGCCGATGAGCATCTGCCGTTCGGGCGAGGGCTGCGCGCCGGGTTCGAGATAAATCATCACCTGCGTGAAGCGTTTGCGGAAAATATCTTCAACGTGTTCGTGCCGGTTCGCAAATTCGCCGAGCACCTGGCTCCCCAGCCTGGCCACTTCCTTTTCCGGCAAGGCCATGATCCGGGCGACGATTCGCCGCGAGATGTCGTCGGTGGTGGGGCGAAACGGGCGCAACAGCACCCGCGAACGATCCGGGGTTAAAGTCAGCCCGATGCGCTTGGCGTGGAGGGCGCGGATGGTGGGATTATTCTGCAACGGGTTCCTTGAAGCTGGTGAGGGTGTTTTGCAGCGCCTGCTCTTCCGCGAGCGCGAGCAAAAACGCCAGGGTGGATTCGGCGCCTTGATTCTGGCTCAACCTGTCCACATGCAGTCCGTCGCGGCATCCGCCGGTGCCGGCATCATAGAGGGCCAGGCCCAGATCATTTCGACCGAGAAACCACTCGAACGCGCGGCGCGCTTCCGCGACCCAGAACATGTCGCCCGTGGCGTGATACGCTTCGATGCAGGCCGAAATCGTGGCTTGCGCCTCAATGGGTTGTTGGTCGAATTGCGCACATTCCCGGCCGCGCCGGTAAAATCCGTTCGAGCCGATGGGCCGGAAAGCGCCGCTGGCGGAGGTCTGAACCTTGACCAGCCAGCGCAAGGCTTTGAGGCCGGTCTCCAGCATCGGCGCGGCGTTCATGCAGCGTCCGCTGAGAATGAGAGCGTGGGGCAGTTTGGCGTTGGCATACGAAACGACTTCTTCAAACCAGTGCCAGTCCGCGGTGGCGGTGTCGCCGTAGCTCTGCATCAGCCGCGTGGCGAGCGCCTCGCGAATCTGGTTGGCGCGACGGTCGCCGCCGAACCGCCGCAGGTATTCGTCAATGCCGATGAGTGTGAAGGCCCAGGCGCGCGGCGAGACAAATTCGGCGGCCACGGGCAGCGCCTGCTCGAAGAGTTGCGCCGCGAGCATTTGAAAACTGCCCTGGCCCGCCTGCGACACGCAAAGGCCGAGCGCCCACAGCGCGTGACCCTGGCAATCCTCCGAGCCGACTTCCTCCAGCCAGTGACGGTCGAAGCTCATGAAGTTGCGGAAGCGTCCGCTCTTGCGGTCAAAGGCGTGATTGAGGAACGCGGCGCAGGTGGTGGCCTGCGCGCCGAGGCTCGGCGAACTGTGGCCCAATCGTTGCAACAACAGCGTCAACACCAGCGCCCGCGCATTGTCGTCCGTGCAATAACCTTCCGCGAAGTTCGGCACAGTGAAGCTGGCGTGCTGGAAGATGCCGGTCGAATCGCTCATCCGAAACAGGTGGTCGAGTTTCAACTCCGGCAACTGCCCGGGCCGTTCGTCGAGCGTCTTGATGGGCGACAATTTGCGGCCCACGAAACTGTGGTCCTGCCGCGCCTGCTCGAACGACTTCGCATACAATTGCGCCACGCGGCTCCACACCATGTCGCGCCCGAGTTTGTAGGCGTTCTTGCGCATGGTGTGGCGCAACGCTTCGTCCCGCAACAGTTCCACCACGGCGACGGCAATGGCCCTGGCGTCGCGGAAGGGCACGAGCTTGCCGCGTTCCGCAGTCAATAACTCCGCTGCGTGCCAGTAGGGCGTGGACACCACGGCGTTGCCGGCGCCGAACGCGTAGGCCAGCGTGCCCGAAGTGGTTTGCGCCTCGGTCAAATAGGGCGTGAGATAAATGTCCGCCGCGCCGATGAACCGCATCAATTCCTCCAACTCGACGAAGCGATTGAAGAACACAACCTGCTTCTGCACGCAGATATCCTTCGCCAGCCTCTTCAGGCCCAGGCGATAGGCCTCGCCTTCGTCGCGCAGCAAGTTGGGATGCGTCTGGCCCAGCACAATATAGACGATGTTGGGAAATTCGCGGACGATTTCCGGCAACGCGCCCAACGCGTATTCGATGCCCTTGTTCGGCGACAGCAATCCGAAGGTGAGCAAGACCTGTTTGCCAGCCACGCCAAATTCGTCCTTGAAATAATTCGGGTCTGCGAACGGCATGTCGGGGATGCCGTGCGGGATGAAATCGATTTTGGCCGCCGGCGCTTGATAGACCTCCCGCAGGAATTCCCGGCCCCGCTCGCTCATCACCACCAGCCGCGTCGAAAGCCGGATCAATTCGCGCATCACGCGCCGTTGCTCCGCGTTGGGCTCGCGCAGAATCGTGTGCAATGTGGTGACGATGGGCATCCGCAGTTCGCGCAGCAGGGCCAGCACATGACTGCCCGCCGGCCCGCCGAAAATGCCGAACTCATGTTGCACGCAAATCACGTCCACATCCGTGATGTTGAGGAAATCCGCCGCGCGCAAATACGACGGCAAGTCCTGCTCCGCAATCTCGAATCGCACCTCCGCCGGATAATCGTAACCGCCGGCGAGATCATTGACCGGAACGACGAGGCATTGCATTCCTGGAAACTCCGCTGCCACCGCGCAGCGCAAATCCGTCGTGAACGTGGCGATGCCGCATTTCCTTGGCAGATAATCGCCGAGAAACGCGACCTTGCGGATGGCGGATGCTGGTTGCATGATTCGATGTCCAATGGCACAGGCAGCCTGCCGATGCTGACAATGCGCATAGTGCGCCACGCGGCAACTTTCACCAAGAACCAATTAGCAAGGTGAACTTCCCATGTGATCGGGTGTTGAAAGTGGCGCGAACGATTGCCGATCCGGCGGGTTCGGAAAAAATCACCGGCGACCGCATCTCGGAGGCCATTCAATACCGTTCGCTGGACCGGCAGTTGTGGACGTGAGAACTGAAAGTGTCATAATGAAAGGTCCGACCCGTCCACGCCCCATGCCCAAGTCAAGTTGGATGCACCAATTTCCCGCTGACCCCCAGACCCCTGACAAGTAAAAGGCCCCTCCCATCGAAAGGAGGGGCGTGGGTTGGGGACTACGGAGAGGCGATCTTCCAGCATCCTGTTATGGCTGGCCGCGCGACCTTCTCCGCCAACTGTGTCATGTCTCGCGTGGACGACCGCTTAAAAGTCCGCCGGGTCCACCGTGAGGATGTTGCTGGGCGCGGAGACATTGCCATACTGATCAACGGCCACAACATAGATGGTATCGCCCGCGCCATTGGGAAACACATATCGGTCCATGGTTTGGCCTATGGTAAAGACGTCGTATTCGGGCACGCCGCCAACATAAATCTCATACAGGATTTCCGATTGTGGCGTGTTTACAGAAGTCGAGGGATTCCAGGATACAATGGCTTCGCCGCCGCCATCGCCGCCCCCGGTCAAGTCGGTTGGAGCGGTGGGCGGAGTGGTGTTGGGCGGGGTGGCCGTCGTGACTTCAATGGGAGCGCTCGAGGCCTGCAATGTCCCGCCCTGGCTATGCGCCATGACAGTAATGGTATAAGTCGTTTCAGGCAACAGATAGAGGAGTGTCCACTCCGTGGCACTATCTGGTTCGGCGTTTTGGTAGATCAGGGCGTCCGTGCCATTGACGACTACGGCATATCCGCCAATCTCATCGGCGGGCGTCGCTTCCGTCCACGATACGGTGATGGTGTCCGTCGTCGCGCTGACTTGCGTGATCACAGGCGCGTCCGGTTGGACCGGCGCTGGCGGTGGCGGGGGCGCGGGCAGCGTCACCGTGACGGTCGGACTATCGGCCGATGCCTTATTGTCCGAATCAATGGCGAAGATGAAGAACGAATAGGTCTCGCCCCCCACCAACCCGACGTCCCAGGTGCCGCTGGTAACTGTGCCGAAGTTGAGGATGTAACCGTCGCCCCGCTCAATTTCATAAACAAAGCTCCGGTCCGAGCCTGCCTTCGATGCGGTCCAGGCGAACGAGACGCTGCCGGTGGTGGTCCCCGTGACATGGAAGTTGCCGGGAGTTGATGGCGGGGTGGTCCTCTTCAAGGCGGCTGAGGCCGACAAAGGCTCCACCAGCGAAGCGACGGTCAAGGCGGCGCCGAAGGCGCAAGCCATTAGCTGCAAGATGTTTTTAGGTCTTTTCACTGCGATCATAACATGGTTCCTTTCTTTGTTTACTTGTTGAGACGCTATGCACTTTTCCACGGGCGTCGTGGAAATGCAGGTCTGCTGGACCTGCGTTACCGCTGCCAGGCAGCTCATGGTTGGGATGCACAGGGCGGAGAAATGTTCCCGGTTTAATTGAAGGTGAAAGCCCGGTCTTTGGAGGCAGCCCGCGCAGGTGCGGATGCCAGTGTCCTGACTTCCTAAAATTTGGTGTTTTCACAACGATCCTGCAATGTGACCCGCGCCTCAAATGAAGATGAGATAACCTTTTGCCGGCCATATAATCCAAATTCAGGCCCATTACGGTTTGGCCATCGGGTTCACGGTCATGGCCATGGCGTTTGCGTTGGGCAGGATTTCCGGCGGAGCGTTCAATCCGGCTGTCGCGGCGGGCCTCGCCATCATGCACCTGGTCAACGCCACGGACATTTGGATTTATCTCCTCGCCAACTTTGCCGGAGGCGCTTTGGCGGCGGCGTTCCGTTGCTTGAATCCAGAAGACAAATAACGGCATTTGGAGTGATAGTCGGAAAAAGGGGAAACACGGTAACCCCGAAAGCTTTCGGGGTTGATAATCAACGACTTAGCCGGTAACAAAATCGGCTACAAAGGGGCTACAAAGGAGTAACATTTAGCTACATTCGCCTCGATCTGGCTAAATTTGACCATCCGCGTCGGGTTTTGGGTTTGGGTTGTTTGGAAATGGCACGACATGACCCCTCCCCGACTCTTTCAACAGACTGTAAGTCCATGCGCGGCAAATACTTATGAATAACGCAAAGGGCATAAGACGCGAAGACGCAAAGATTTTTGACAGGATTGACGAGATTAAATCATGGATGGAAAATCTCGCGCGGAGACGCGGAGGACGCAGAGGGGAAGGGAAAAGCAGTTTTTCTCTGCGCGCTTTGCGCGTCTGCGCGAGAAAGTGCCCATGCCCGCATTTGTTGGTGGACAGGGCGGGCGGGCGCGCCGGACTAAAGATAAACTGGCGTTCGCGCGCCGATGCGGCAAGGGATGACCATGAAGCTCAAACCGGGTTGCGAAACGATTAAACGGGGCGCGGCGGCTTCCTTGGCGATGCTGCTGCGCGACGCGCGAAGAAAACGAAAATATGCGATTATGCGGGACTGACCCGTTTACGTTTATGTTTACGTGCCTGCTCCCTTTCCGATGGATGTCATTGTGCGTTCGCCCCAACAAATTGCGCGGCGACTCGCGCGCGGGGACAGCTTCATAGCCGGCGTTCCGCGTTACGGCCAAATGATGTATGAAGGAATGAAATAAAGCTTTGCCGCGAATTCCGCAAAGAGGCGCGACGGGCGTTGGGATTGCGTTGACCCGGCTGCAATCTTCGATTGACACAGGCGGGCCTGTCGGCCTAATTTTGGACCATGCAAACCGCGTCGGCATCACGCCCGCCGTGTCGTTGGAGGCTGCTTCTCCTTTGCGGTATTTTGTTTGAATTGTTTTTGCTCGCGCTTTGCGGCTTGTTGCCGGAGGGTTCGTCGCTTGCCTCAGAAGTTCGCAATGACGTTGTCCTGATTCATTCCCCGATATTGTGGATATTGAATCAGGGCGCGAATTCAGACGATTGGCTGGTAATAGTCTTTTGGTTGCTGTTATGTTTTTTCGGGATGGCGCTCTTCTGGGCTTTTCTCTTCTACTGGATTTTGCGCATGTGGACTTGGCTGCAAGCTCGCCTCACGATTTCCCCACGACAAAAGCTCATCGTCAGATGCGGCTTTGGTTGCGTCGGCGCGATTATTTTGGCTTTGGGAATTTTTGCTGCCCTACCCGAAAGGGCCACCCCTTTCACAGCTTCGCCTGAAGTGAAATCAGCGGTCGAGGGCAACACTGCTTTTGCACTCGACCTTTATCAGAAGCTCAAAGAACAGCCGGGCAATTTGTTCTTCTCGCCTTACAGCATTTCCACCGCGCTGGCGATGACTTACGCCGGGGCGCGGAAACAAACGGAAAGTGAAATGGCCAAAACGCTGCATTTCAATCTGCCACAAATAAACCTCCACGCGGCCTTCGGCGCCCTGGCTGCTCGAATGAACCAGGTTCAACGCTGGAATCGTATCACGCTTGCGACGGCCAATTCGCTTTGGTGCCAGCAGGATTACCGGTTTGCGAACAACTTTTTGGATTTAGTCCGTGCGCATTACGACGGGGAGGTGCGCCAAATGGACTTCAAGCATTCCGCCCAAGCCGCTGGCAGCGAGATTAACGAGTGGGTGGAAGGGAAAACAAAGGGGAAAATCAAAGGGGCCATTGGGCCGCGCCAGATCACACCTGATACGCGATTGATTTTGTGCAATGCGATTTATTTCAAAGGCAAATGGCAAAATCAGTTCAAGACGAGAGAGACCAAGCCCATGGACTTTTACGTCAATACGAATCAAACTGTGACTGTGCCGATGATGAGGCAAACATCCCAGTTCAGAATGACCTATAACGACGACGGCTCCGTTGAAATGCTGGAACTGCCCTATTCAGGAACCGATCTGTCCATGATCATTCTCTTGCCAGTGGCCACGCCCTGGCTGCCCGATGTTGAACAAAACAGCTTGCCCGACCTTGAACAGAAACTGAGCGCCGAAAACCTCCGTTCATGGCTTGGGAAACTGGACCAAACCGGATTGGATAAAATGGCGGTCTGTCTGCCTCGTTTTGTGACCACACAGACTTTTGATCTGGCGAATGAGTTAAAATCCCTGGGAATGTCCTCGGCGTTCGATGGCAGCGCAGACTTCTCCGGCATGGAAGCCACCACCAACCTGTTTCTTTCCAACGTGATTCACAAAGCGTTCGTCGAGGTGAACGAGGCTGGAACCGAGGCCGCCGCCGTGACATGGGCTGAGGCGAAAACCAAGGGCATGGTCCGCAGCTTCGTTGTGAATCATCCGTTCATTTTCCTGATTCGGGAGAATGGCAGCGGCACGATTTTGTTCCTCGGCCGAGTCGTTGATCCAACGAAGTAAGGTGGTTGGAAATAAGGTTTGTTTCCGGGCAATTCTTTGTCCACGCTTGGGGTCATGGCAAAGCAAGTCTTGGGTCGAAATTTGGAGGCGCTCCTGGACGGCGGCGCGAGGAAGGCTGGCGATCCCTTTGCGCCGGAAACAGCGCCGGTCGGCTCGGGCGTCCGCTCCCTGATGCGCGGACATCAGACGACCCCGGCCAAGCCGCCGGAGGCCGCGTCCACCCGAAAGTCTGTTGTGCCGGGTTGGTATCTTTTTGGCGGAGATATTCTGCTGACGGCCCTGGCGCTGGTCATCGTTTGCAAAAGTCCGCATCCATTATCGTGGCAGAGAGAATTGTTTTGCGCGGCGGCGGTGGCGCTGGGCGGATGTTTGGCGCTGGGCGCGGTTTGGCCGGCGGATGACAGGGATGACGGTGAACTAGGAAAAAACAGTTTAACCACGGATGAACACAGATAGACACGGATTGGGAACAGCTTGCGAGGATAGACGCTTTCACCCAAAAGGTGATGCTCTCCAATGGCATTTTTATCCGTGTTCATCTGTGTCCATCCGTGGTTTGCCTTCCCTCAACTGCCGTTTGTAGGGTGAATGGTCACGCGCTGGCGCTGGCATAATGGCGCATGGAAAAACGCCAGAAAAGTTCCGAAATCACAAAGCAAACCACAACCATGCCAAGGAGCCAGAGCATTTCGCGGGGCGATCCCAGGCGGAGGAGCAGTTTGACCGGCACGTTGGCCACCAGCAGCATCGGAATGGCAAAGGTGAAGAAGGCGCGGAAGAAACCTTGAAACGCCGCGTCCGGGTTGCGCGCAATATTAAACAGGCTGTAATAGCCCCAAACGATTCCCTGGGCGCGCACGGTCCAAAAAGCCACGCTGGCCAACAGAAACATCAACGAGTAGTGGATGAGGATTCCGGCCACGCACAACATCAGAAAACCTGCGATTTGCGCCGCGTCAGGGACCAGATGCAATTGCCGGGCCGCATAGCCCATGACGGCCAGGCCGGAGGCGGCGTTGACAAACCCGCCCAAATCCACCTGCCGCAACGAAATAAGGAAACGGGTGTTCATCGGCAGCAACAGCATGAAGTCAAGCCGGCCGGTGCGAATCAGATCGGAGAGTTGCACACAATTGGTCAGGAAGAAGGCCTGGAAGATTTGCTGAATAAAATGGCTGGCCCCGACCAGCATCACCACCTGCCATTTGCTCCAGGTGGCGATGTGGTCGGTATGGAGGTAAATGACGCCAATGAAGCCGAGTTGCAAACCAAACCACAGCAACTCCACCACGATCCACAGCAGGAAATTGCTTTTGAAGCTCATCTCGCGCACGACGGAATTGCGCCACAGCGCCAGGTAGATGGCGGCATGGCGGCGAAGCCTTTGCGCGAAGTTGGAAGGGTTCGTGTTCATGCTTCACCCGCCCACCGCGGAATATTTCCGAATGCCGCGGCTCCACACCACGCGCGCCAGGACAAAAAAGAACAGCACCCAGCCCGACTGGATGAGAAGGCCGCTCCACAGGGCCGTCCCTTTCACCTGGCCCAAATAAATGCCGACTGGAAAATATAATTGATAGGGAAACGGCGTATAACTCAAGAACCGGGCCAGGACCGGCGGCAAAATATTCAAGGGGAACAAATGGCCGCCCGCGATATATTCGAGGGCGAAGACCATGAAAATAAGGGTCGAGACTTCCAGCAGCCAAAAGGCCAGCAGGGCCATGGTGAAGGACATGAAAAATTGCAGGAGGCCCGTCAAAAAAGTGGACAGCAAAAAGCACCCCAAGGCCATCCCGCCCTCCGGCCCGACAAAGTAATGGCGCCAGCAAAATATGAAAATCCCGACCGGCACGAGCGACACGGCCGTAAAAATCAATCTCCCCGAAAAAAACAGACAAAGGCGGTAGGCCAGGTAATTGATCGGTTTGAGCAGGAACTGGCTGATGTTGCCGTCCTTGATGTCGGCCGCAATTTGCCAGTCGTCTTCCGCGACAGCGGTGAGGGTGTCAACAATTGTCACCATGAGATAATAGGAAATCATCCCCGCCAGGCTGTAACCCGCCACCGTCCCGGTTTGGCCGCGATAGATGGTGCGCCAGAGATAAATGGTGGCCAGGAGCGGGATGAGGCTGAATGCGCCCCGGAAGAAAAAATTGAAGCGATAGACCAGCGTGTTGGCCAGGCCGATTTTGATGAC
Organism: uncultured Verrucomicrobiae bacterium; assembly: GCA_963825315.1. Classification (GTDB taxonomy): domain Bacteria; phylum Verrucomicrobiota; class Verrucomicrobiia; order Limisphaerales; family Palsa-1400; genus DASRLE01. The sequence continues at coordinate 2,016,539 of CAWGST010000001.1, forward strand.
GTGCCAGTATTTTTGCATCTCGCCAAGGCCGGGGCTAAGGGGCCGCCGATGGCAGAATCCCGATGGCGGCCAGTTCGGCCTGCAATCTTTCCAGGGGCAGACCCGCCACGTTGCTGAAGGAACCGGAAATGGATTCCACCAAAACCCCGCTGTGTTCCTGGATGCCATAAGCGCCCGCTTTGTCGAGCGGATTGACCAGGGCATGGTAATGCCGGATTTGTGGCAGGGTCAGCGTCCGAAATGTGACATCGGTCTGCTCGCAGAAACTTCTCTGGCGATGCCCGCGCAGGTGAATCAAACAAACCCCCGTGACCACTTGATGGGTTTTGCCCAGCAAGGCCAATACCATGCGTTCCGCATCCGCCAGATCGGCCGGTTTGCCCAAGAGAGTCGAACCCAGCGCCACAACCGTGTCCACCCCCAGCGTGACGGCATCGGGAAATCTTTTGGAAACGGCCCGGGCCTTGCGGTAGGCGTTGAGTTGCGCGACTTCGCCGGCGCTGAGGTCTTCGGAGTGGATTTCCGCCGCCGCGCTGGGCACGACGTGGAATTCGAATCCCAACTCCCGCAACAAATCCGCGCGGCGCGGCGAGGCGGAAGCCAGAATAAGCAATGGAGAATTCATGACTGGCGTTCTCACGGGGATTCGGAGGGCCGAATCCTCCAAAAAAGTCTAAGGCAGGCAGGCCGGGTTTGCAACTGCTTCCAGAGCCTTGCGCCCGATCAGGACATTTCACTTTTTTGGGTTGCCTCTCCTAATCCTAATCCTAATCTTAATCTTAATCTCCGTCGTGCAGCCGGTAATCAGAATTGGCTTTGATCAAACCCACGAGCATCAGCTTTTCATGGTCGAAGCAGCGATTCATTCGGATTAAGATTAAGATTAAGATTAAGATTAGGAGCCAGAAACCGCCACCCAAAAAAGTGAAATGCGCCCGCCCGATCCGGAGCGGCCACCCCAGCAACCTTGTTCGGCGGGCGGGGTTGGGGTTATATTGTGCCAAATGGCCGCACCCTTGGACCCAGACGCCGCCTTGATGCTCCGCGTGAAACGCGGCGACATGAAGGCTTTCGAGGAGTTGGCGGAGAAATACAAGCAGCCCATCGTCAATATGATGTACCGCATGCTGCGCGACTTGGACGAAGCCGAAGACCTGGCGCAAAACGTCTTCATTCGCGTCTATCAGTCGGCCAAACGTTATGAAGTGTCGGCGAAGTTTTCCACCTGGATTTTCACGATTGCGCGGCGTTTGTGCCTGAACGAAATCCGGCGGCGCGGACGGCATCCGGCGGAATCGCTCGAGTCGAGCCAATCGGACCACGAAGAGCAGGCGCCGCGGCAGTATGAAGATGTGAAGACTTCTTCGCCGCCGGCCGCATTCCTGCACGGGGAACTGGCGCAAAAGATTGAAGAGGCGCTGGGGCAATTGCCGGACAAACAACGGCTGGCCATCGTGCTCTGCCGCCAGGAGGAACTGTCCTACGAGGAAATCGCCCGGGTCCTCGGCTGCTCGCTCCCGGCGACAAAGTCGCTCATCCACCGTGGACGGGAGACGTTGAAAGAAAAGCTCAAACCCTATTTGCAAAGCGGCGCGTGGGAGGCGGACGGGCCGAAACTCTGCCGGTAACGCGGTGTTTCCATTCCAGGCACTGAATATGCGCGACGAACATTATCAGGAAATCAAAGAGGCCGGCTGGCGGCGGGCGCTGAAGGGCGACGAGGAAGCGGCCTTGCAACAATATCTGGCGGCGCATCCCGAAGCCCGGCAGGCCTGGGGGGAGGAAGCGGCCCTGAACCGCCTTTTGCAGCGTTGGCCCGCCCCGCCCGTTTCATCCAATTTTGCCGCGCGCCTCCTGCAGGCGGTGCAAACCGCTCCGGTCCGGCGCCCTGGAGCGACTGGTTCGCGCCCGCGCAGTGGCTGCCCGAAGGCCGGGCCTGGCGGGTGGCGATGTGTTCCATGATGGTTTGCCTGGGGCTGTTTTCCTTTCACGAGTCTCAAGTGATTCATCGCGCGAGAATGGCCCGCGAACTGGCCGGCGTCAGCCGCCTGGCTGCGGTGCCTCCCATGGAATGGTTGAAGGACTTCGACACCATTAACGGGATCAGCCAGGTCAAGGTGGCGGATGACGATCTGCTGGCGGCGCTGGAGTAAAGGCGAATGATGCGGCGACCCGGATTCCATTGGTCAGGTTTGGCAGTGTGGAGCGCGCTGCTGGCGGCGGCGATGCCGGCGGCGGAAACCAACCTGCCCCCGTCCCCGCCCGGGCCGCGATATCAAAACGTCACGGCCGACGTCCAATGGCGTCACTTGTCCCCGGTGGAGTATTTTCGCGGGCTTCTGGGCATGAGTCCCGGTGAAAGGGAGCGGGCGCTGGCCCGCAAATCGCCGGCCGACAGGACAGTCCTTTTGGCGAAGCTGCGGGAATACGAGGCCTTGCCGCGGGGAATCCGGGAGGCGCGGCTGTGTCAAACCGAATTGCACTGGGAATTGTCCGGCCTCATGAAGCTCGCGCCGCGCGACAGGACAAACCGGCTCGCGGAAGTTTCCCCGCTTTACCTGCCGATGATTGAGGAGCTTTTGCGGCAATGGGACAAGGTGCCTGCCGGTCTGCAAAAGGCCCTGTTGGAAAAGCAAAGTTTCATCAGCGTCTATCTGCGCATGCAGGGCGCCCCGGCCGCGGCCCGGCAGGAGATTCTTGACAAGCTTTCGCCGGAGGGCCGCGCGCATTGGGCGGAGGAAATGGACCGCTGGCAGGCCCTGCCGGAAGAACAGCGGGCGGAATTATGCGCACAATTTCAGCGCTTTTGCTCCCTGAGCGGCCAGGAACAGCAGGAAACGGTCGCCGCGCTCCCGGACGCCGAACGGCGGGAAACGGAAAAGGCGCTGCGGGCTTTTGACCGGCTGCCGCCGGCGCAGCGGGCGCAATGCATCAATTCTTTCCGCAAATTTGCCACCCTGGCGCCCGGAGAGCGAAACCAGTTTTTGAAAAACGCCGCCCGCTGGGACGCGATGACATCGCACGAACGGCAATTATGGCGCGAGTTGGTGCATACGCTGCCACCCATGCCGCCGGGCTTTTCATCGGAATTGCCGCCCATGCCGCCGGGGTTTCAAGAGGGGATGCCGCCCCTGCCGCCCCTGCCGCCAAGCGTGACAGCGCCCGTCATCATTGCCCTGTCAACGAACCGGGCGCGATGACCGGGGGCGCGGTTTTCGGTTCCTAATCCTAATCCTAATCGTAATCCTAATCCAGCCCCGAAGATTAAGATTAGGATTACGATTAAGATTAGGAGGATCAGGATCGGCGCACACGCATCTTCTGCTTGGCATTGGGCCGATGTTTCCTTAGCTTGAACGGGTGACAGGATTTTTAAGATTCGTGGGCATGCTCAACGCCGCCGTTTGGTGCGGCTCCTCCATCTTCCTGGTCATCGGGCTGCCGGCGCTGTTTTCTCCCGAGTTGAAGAGATTGCTGACGGCCGCCGGCGTTGGCTTCGCGGCGGAGTCGGTTGTGGCGCGGTATTTTGTTTTGCAGTATTGGTGCGGAGGGATTGCGCTGGCGCATTTGCTGGCGGAATGGCTTTATTGCGGCCGGCCGTTGTGGCGTTTGAACCTGGGCTTGCTGGTCGTCATCCTGTCCCTGGGCCTGGCCGGCGGCATGTGGGCCCAGCCGAAAATGCGCGATCTGCACCGCACCAAGTATTTTGGCGCGACGAACGAACAGCAACTGCACGCCGCCAGGGCATTCGCGGCCTGGCACGCGGCGTCAGAAGCGGCCAATCTGCTGGTCATTGGGGGGTTGGTCTGGTACCTTTGGCAGGTGAGCAGGGAGCAGGAACCGCCGCGTTTGCTCAGTTTTAGCAAAATTCGGGGTTGACAAAATGTGATTTATGCTCAATCACTGGTAATGGAAGTGAAAAGCGTTCCTCGTGGGCGCAAGACAGAAGGAAAAGATAATTTATGATTTCGAATGAACGCCCGTCTCCTCAAGGGTATCGCTCGTACAGCGCGGGTCCGCCCAAGCCGCCCGTCAATGAAGATACGTTAAAAACGGAAAAAATCCAGATTGAGCGGAAAACATTCATCTTCACCTTGAAGGAAAATCCCCGGGGCCGGTTTTTGCGCATTACCGAGGATGTGAATGGCCGCCGCGATAACGTCATTATTCCCTCCACCGGCCTGGATGATTTTCGGCGCATTGTGGATGAAATGGCGAAAGCTTCCGCCGAAATCCCGGTCAAGAGCGAATAGCGGTTCTTGTTTTACGGCAGTCCGCGCCGGACTTTTTGCCAGCCTCATTGGGCCGCGCCGGGGGAAATTTTCCTTCCCGTCCGCTTCCTGGCCCGGCTCACCCCGGCGCGCGGGGCATCACCCCAAAGGCTTTCCAAATTATACTTCTCCCGCATCTCGTCCCGCATGATGTGGACGATGACGTCGAAGAAATCCAGCACCTGCCAGGCCGCGGCGGGGCCTCCCTCGACCCGCTGCGGGCGCACCTGAAAGTCATCCCATAACGTGCCGGTAATCTCGTTGACGATGGCGCGCAACTGCGGCTCGCTGCCGCCGGAGGCGATGACAAAATAGTCGGTGACAGAAGACAGCTTGCGGACGTCGAGGATGACGATGTTTTCGGCCTTTTTCTTTTCCGCCAGCTTGCGGCACAACAGGGCCAATTTCTTGGAATCCATTTTCCCGGAAGGTTAGCTCATTTGCGGTGGAAGATAAAGCCGATTATTTTTGATGGCCTCCGCCACCGCCGGCGGCGTCAAATGCGTGATGGCCAGTCCGGCCCGGCACCGGGCTCGAATCTCCGACGATGACACCCCCAGGGGAAACCCGCGCAGGGCTTGCCCGCGAAAGGGCGCGGCCAGCCGCGGCACGATTTCTCCCGGACGCGGAATGATCACAAATTCAACCAGGCGCGCCAGTTCCGGGGCTTCGCGCCACAGCGGCAATTGTCCCGCCTGGTCGGCGCCGATCAAATAAAACAATTCCGCTTCCGGAAAACTCTTTCTGTACTGGCGCGCGGTATCGATGGTGTAGGAAGCGCCGCCGCGCCGGATTTCCTGGTCATCCACTTCGGCCGCCGCATCGCCCGCCAGGGCCAGGCGCAGCAGCCGCAACCGTTCGGCGGCAGGGGCGGGCTGCGAATCGGGTTTGAAGGGCGATTGCGCGGCCAGGATGAAAAAGACCCGCGCCAGCGCCAGCTCCTCGCGCGCGGCCTGCGCCACGAGCAAATGCCCATAATGCACCGGATCAAACGAGCCGCCGAAAAGACCAATCTTCATGCGCAAAGGATAATGGGGGAACAGCGCGTGGCATTCAACGTTTTAGCGTCAAGCTCCGGTTCCTAATCCTAATCCTAATCTTAATCCTAATCCTCCGGGAAAGATTAGGATTAGGAGCGGATGCCAAAAAATGTCCGGTGTCGCCGCGGTTCCTTGACACCGGGCGTCGTGTGCCAAAAGATGGCGCGATGCGTTCGGACGGATCCGTCAGGCATTTTGCAATCGCTTTCGCCATTGCGGTGGTTCTTTACGTCGCCGGCTTTGGTTGGATTCAACATCGGCGCGTGTTCAAAGGCCCGTGGAAAATCACCTTTGCCACGGACGGCGCCGGCCGGCCATCGCTCGTGATTTCCGAACCGATGCTGCAAATTTGCGAAAAAATCGCCTTCCCCGGTCAGAAAATCGCCCCCGCCAACCTGGCCCGCGTGGAACGGTTTGACGGGGCCGTGACGAATCTGCCCTTCGGCGAAATGATTTTCCAGGACCCGACCTTTCTTCCCGGAACGGCGACCCTGCGCCTTTTCGGCCATGAAATCGAATTGCTCCCGCGTGTCTTGATTATTGACAAAAGGGAGATTCCCTGGCGCGCCGGGCAAACGGTCGAGGTCCCGTAAGCGCCTCTTCGCATGAGCGCAGGGCTTGACTTTCGGCGGCGTAAAACATAGTGTTACATCATGATTAAGACCATAAGCAAAATCGGCAATTCGCAAGGGATTCTGTTCGACGCGGCTTTGCTGGAATTGGTTCATTTGAAAAGAGGCGATGATGTGAATGTGGAGGTGCATGAGGGGGGCACGATTACGCTGACTCCCATCCGACCGAGACCGTCGCGGGCCGCAGTCTCCCGCGTCATCAAATCGACGATGAAGGATTACTCGCGGACGATGAAGAGGCTGACATGAGCCGCGTTCCGAACGATTGTTTCCATCTGACGGTGGAAACCTAAATCTTCACCTTGAACTCTTCCCCTTTTTTCAGCGATCTGGCAAAGGCGCCCATCAAACGCGGAATTTGTTCGAGATCTTTCAGGCTGACCACCTCCACCGGGGAGTGCATGTAGCGGTTCGGCAAACTGATGAGCGCGCTCGGAATCCCGCCGCGCGTCCAGAAAATCACGTCGGTATCGGTGCCGGAGGTGTTGGAAGTGGCTTCGTGTTGCAATTTGATCTTTTGCGCCCCGGCCACTTTTTCGAGGCGGGCCACGACTTCGGGATGGTTGCAGCCGCCGTGGGTGAGCGCGGGGCCGTGGCCGATTTTTACGTCGCCGTGCTGCTGCTGGCTGACGGTCGGGTAATCCGTGGCGTGGGTCACATCCACGACCAGCGCCACGTCCGGCTTGAGCGTGTAAGCGATCTGGCGGGCGCCGAAGAGGCCGACTTCCTCCATGATATTGGACACGGCCAGAATTTCGGCGTTGAGTTTGACTTTGCCTTCCTTCAATTGCCGCAAGGTCTCGGCGACGGCGAACGTTCCGACCCGGTTGTCAAAAGCCCGCGCCACGGCCAGATCATTGCGCAAAAGCTCGAAGGGATCGTTCAAAGTGATCATATCCCCGACGCGAATCAGCCGCTCCGCCTCCTTGCGGCTGCTCACGCCGATGTCAATAAATAAATCCTCCATTTTGGGCAGTTTGGGGTCTTTCTCGCTTTTCATCAGGTGCGGCGCGACGTTGCCGACGACGCCTTTGACCGGGCCGCCCCCGGCATGAATGACGACGCGCTGGGCCTTGGTGATGGCTGGATCGATGCCGCCGACTTTCCGCACATAAATGAAGCCCTGCTCATTGATATAATTGACGGACATGGAAATTTCATCGGCGTGCGCCGCCAGCATCAAACGGGGCGAGCCGCCCTTGTTGAGCACGGCGACGGTGTTGCCATAGGCATCGCTGAAGGTTTCATCGGCGAAAGGTGTGACATAATCGAGCCAAACTCGCTGGCCGCGCGCCTCGTGGCCCGAAGGGCTTGGGGTGTTGACCAGCCGCTCCAAAAACTGAAGTGATTCATCACGCATGGCGGAATGTTATCCGTTGCGGAGGAGCGCTGGCAACTCATCAATGCGCGGAAAACTGCCACTGGTCGTCCGGTTCCATGACGGAACGCGGACCGGAGCCATTCAGCCACGCGAGCGCCCTGGCATCGCCGCGCAAATACGCGTCCCAAAACGCCGTGGACAACGCGAGAATCACGCGATGATGATTCGGGTTCCGCGGCTCCCGGTCGCCCGGCAATGCCCGGTCGGTGAAGACGGAATGCTCCGCGTTGCAAAGCACCACTTCATATTTCGCCGCGCCGTGAAGCGCCGGATACACAGCCAGGCGCGATTTCATGTCCGCGTTGCCAATGGGCGTGACGTCTTTCGTGCCCGTCATCAGCAGCCACGGAATTCTAACCGTGCCGAACGCCTCTTCCGCACTGAAGCGGCGCGGCTTGCTCGGGCTGAACGCGATGGCCGCCTGGATGCGCGGGTCGGTGAATTCTTGATTGCCTCCCGGCGAGGTTTCGCCGCTCACCGCCTCCGTCGTCACCGCGCCAAACGAATGGCCGGACATCCCGACTTTTTTCAAATCCAGCCGCCCGGCAAGGCAATTGGAGCTGTCTGCATTCCAAGTTGCGAGTTGGTTGAGCGTCGCGGGAATGTCCTGCACCCGCAACAAAAAATTCTCCAGCGAAGCCGCCTGTTTCATTGCCCGCATCCGATCCTGCACCGGCTCGTCTTTCCACACTGAATCATCGCTGCCCGGATGTTGCAGAAACACCGTCGCATAACCGCGAGCCGCCCAGTGCTCGCCCAGATAAACACTGCCCGCCCGCGTGCCGCCCAATCCGTGACTGAACAAAATCACCGGCGCCGTGCCGTCTTGGCGGGCAGATAAACGCGCAATGGAATGTCACGGTCACGCGCCGCGTCATGAACGGTCAAGTCCACATGCGGCGGGTGGAACGCCGCGTCCACCGCCAGCGGATCGTAAGTGTTGGTGTTGGCGCGGACATCCCCGGCGATTGTCAACATCAACGGCAACACCGCCGCCATCAAACGCGAAGCAAAACTTGAACATTTCTTCATGCCCTGAAAGACGCGCAGTCAGGCGGAAATGTTACCGGTTTCGAAGGGCTGCCGGCAACGGCGAATGACGAAGTTGCAATAACGAATGTTGCGAGAGCCAACGGAAGACTTTGTTGACTTTTTTTGAGGATGCACCAGGTTCTTTTGTGCGCTTGATGAAAACTGCCGCCTGTCTGGCTCTGCTCCTTGGTGCTTCACTGTGCGGCTGCCAATCGGGGCTGAACACCGGCAAAAGCGCCCCGCTGGCAAAATGCGTTGACGTCGGGCTGCTCTGCAAGAGCGGCGATTTGCCCCTTCTCACGAATTATTTCAAGGCGATCAATGAAAACGGCGCCAGGCTTGTGCCCCTTCCGTACCAAGGTTCGACCAACCCGCCACCCCTGCCTCCGACCATTTCCGCGCTCCTGATTCCAGGCGGCGATGACATCGATCCGGACCTGTACCACGAGAAGCCGGCAGTGAATCTGGACAACCCCGACCGCCGCTTCGACGATTACGAGTGTGCCGCGATCAGACAGGCGGAGGCGCGAAATATTCCCATGCTCGGGATCTGCAGGGGATTACAGATTCTGAATGTTTCATTCAAGGGCACCTTGTTCCAAGACCTGCCGTCGCAACTCGGCACGAACGTGCCACACCGGCTGCGCCCCAACGGAAAGCTGCAGCCTTGTTTTCACGAGATCACAATTCAGAAGGGAAGCCTTCTTTTCCGCTCGGTCAAGACAGAGCGCCTGGAGGTGAACAGTTATCATCATCAAGGAGTCAGAGTCTTGGGCGAAGGGCTGGTGCCGACGGCTTGGTCGGATGACGGACTGGTGGAAAGTTTCGAGAACAAGAATGGCGCCATCCTCGCCGTGCAGTTCCATCCCGAGAAGATGCGCGCAACAAACCTTGTGTTCAACGCCATCTTTCGTGATTTCATCAAGCGGGCGGCGGCCTCCCGGCCGTAACGATTCTTAAACCACGGATAATGGCGGCCGGCATTGGCAGACATGCCTCCCAAGCGTCCCTCTGCCGCTGGATAATAGATTATGATAAATGGTTAACCTGATGCCTGATTAAATTAATACAACTAATACATTATGGTTTTTTGCGCCGGTTTATGCCGGTTTTGTTGGCAAGTGTTTGTGTTTAAGGCACTTGCATAAAATCCTCAGCATTTGACATGCTTATGGTGAAATGGTAGGCTTGCCAGTGCAAGGCTCGCGCCAGAGCGATTCGAGGAGGCCATAACAAAGAAGCCTGGGAGTCTCGTCCTCCGGCGCGGAAAAGCCGAGCATACGAACATGAGTGAATCCATTGTGACCCCCGCCCTCAACGGCAGCGCGGCGAAGGTGTCGAAGATTTCCGAAGCCGTCATTCGTTTCGCCGGCAATTCCCAGGACGGCATCCAGGCCATCGGCGGCTTCCTCGCCCGTTTGGCCGGCCGCAGCGAACAGGAAGTGATGACCTTCATGACCATCCCGTCCACTATTTCGGGCGGCCCTTCCATTTTCCAGGTGCGCATCGGTTCGGGAGAAGTCTTGAGCGCGGGAGATGAAGCGGACATGCTGATGGCGTTTTACCAGCATTCGTACGAGGAGCATATCGCCTCGCTGCGCAAGGGCGGCATCGTTATTTATGACTCCGATCATGTGCAGCCGAATCCCGAATGGGCAAAGGATTACCGGCATGTGGGCGTGCCCATTTCCAGCCGGACGGTCGAGGCCATCGGCGGGACGGCGAAGGACAAGGGCAAAAACATTTTTGCGCTGGGCTTGGTGGCGAGGATTTTCGATTTGGATGTGCCCAAGCTGGAGCGATTGATCGCCGAGCGGTTCGGCGGCAAGGATGCCAGCGTGCTGAAGAATGCCATGATGGGTTTTCATGCCGGCTACGGGTATTCGCTGGGCCAAATCCTGGAAACGTTCCAATTTGTTGACTCCCGGAAAAAGGCGGGCCAGCAGGTTGTCATGACCGGCAACGAAGCGCTGGCTTACGGGTTGATCGCCGCAGGGGTGCGGTTCGGCGCGGCCTACCCCATCACCCCCTGGTCGGAAATCATGGAATTGCTGCGGCGCGAGCTGCCAAAATACGGCGGGACCTTCGTGCAGTGCGAAGATGAAATCGCCTCGATCTCCATGGCCATCGGCGCGGGTTGGGCCGGGCGCGTCGCGGTCACCGGTTCCAGCGGTCCGGGCATCTCGCTCAAAACCGAAGCGCTCGGCTGGGCGGTGATGGCAGAAGTGCCGGTGGTTATTGTCGATGTTCAGCGGGGCGGCCCTTCCACCGGCCTGCCGACCAACGTCGAACAATCGGACTTGAATATCGCCTGCTTTGGCGGGCACGGCGATGCGCCGCGGGTGGTGCTGGCGCCGACCGGCGTGGAAGATTGCTTCCACACCGCCATCGAGGCTGTCAATATTGCGCGCCGCTACAATGTGCCCGTCATCATTCTAAGCGATCAATCGATTGCCACGCGCATTGAAGCATTTGAAGAACCGAACCTGGAGAAATTATGCCAGGACATTTCGCCCGACCTCACGCCCATCGCGGATCATACTCCGTATGCGCTGGACGGCGCGATCCGGCCCCGGGTGGCTCCCGGCACGCGCATTTTGAGCGGGAAATATCCCGTGGCCGGCGGCTTGGAACATGATGAGATGGGCCATCCCACCGGTTCGCCCCAATTGCACATGCAAATGACCGCCAAGCGCCGCCGCAAATTGCAAAAGCTGGCGGCCGAACTGCCCGTTCCCCAAGTGTACGGCCCGCCCGAAGGCAACCTGCTTTTAGTCGGGTGGGGCTCGACGCAAGGACCCATTCGCGAAGCCGTGGACCGGGCGCGCGCGGCGGGGGACAGTGTTTCCGCCGTGCATATCCGGCATATCAACCCATTGCCGCCCGGGTTGGAGAATATTTTCGCCGGCTTCAACCACATCGTTGTTGTCGAGATGAATGATGAGGGTCTTTACGGCTATGGCCAGCTCGGCGGCCTGTTGCGCGCCCGTTATTGCGATCCGAAGATTCACGGCCTGACCAAAACCGACGGCCTGACCTGGCGGGTGCGGGAGATTCTCGAACGCGCCAAAACCGACATCGCCACCGCCGTGCGCAAACGGTGAGCGCGCGGCCAATCCACATTGTTGACTAAATTTTATGAGTGAATCCACCGTCCAAAACCCGACGTCAGGCGCAACGGCCGTTGTGTCGGCGCGGCGGGTCTGCCTGAAACCGAACGCAAGCCGCTGGGCAAGAAGGAAATTGCGGCCGACCATCCCACCTGGTGCCCGGGTTGCGGCGACTTTTCCGTTCTGGCCCTTTATTTCAAATTGATTGAGAAGCGCAAATTGTGGCAGGAAAAGATCGCCACCGTGACCGGCATCGGTTGTTCCAGCCGGTTCCCCTATTTTGTCCAGGCCAACGGCGCCCATTATATTCATGGGCGCGCCCTGCCCTTTGCCAGCGGCGTGTCCATGACGCGGCCCGATCTGCACGTCTTCGTCTTTGCCGGCGACGGCGATGCGTTCTCCATTGGCGGGAATCATGTCAACCATACCGCGCGCAAGAACATCAAGATGACTTACGTCATCATGGACAACTGGGTCTATGGCCTGACCAAAAAGCAGACCTCGCCGACTTCGCCGCTGGGTTTCAAAAGCAAGACGGACGTGTGGGGCGCATTGGACCAGCCGATCAACCCCATGAAGCAATTGATTTCCGCCGGGGCCTCCTTTGTCGCGCGGGCCACCCATACCAATCCCAATCATCTCCTGCAAATGATGGAAGCGGCCATGGACCACGACGGCTTCAGCGTCATTGAATGCCTGAGCGAATGCGTTGAATTCTATGAAGGCGCGTTCGACGCCTCCAATCCGCGCAAAGGCGGAAAGTTTGAACTGGTCCCCGCCGGACACGATGTCACCGACGAAATGGCCGCCTACAAACTGGCTGATGCTCCGTTTCCCGGTTACTTCGGCATTTTTTACAAATCCGATCGTCCGACCAAGAACAAGCTCGAAGCGGACATCAACGCGGAAGCGCGGCAAAAAGTGGCCGGCAAAAAGGATTGGCAAATCCTCCAAGCCACTTTCGACCGGCTGAAATAAAAGACGTGATTAGCGGGAGAGCGCCCAATCTTCCACTTCGCGTTCCGCGCCCGAACCAATGCCAACCATATTGCGCATTTCCGCAAAATGGTCGGCCACTGCATGCCCGCTTTTGGCGCAGGCTTCTTTAGCCTTTTCAATCACCGGTTGGAAGTTGCGGAAATTGAGGTATTCGAGCACGCGGGCCAGATCACGTGCGGACCAGGATTCGTGGCCTTCCGGGTTCAACCGTTTGATGCGCTCGAACATGTTGCTGGCAGCGAGGACTGGCAATAAATCGCTCATGGCGTTCCTTTTACCCGAACTCACGGTTCAATCGAAGAACGAATTTTTCACAAAACAAATGGTCAAGCCCGCAAATCAGAATCGCAATTTGTTGCATTCATCTCTCCGGGACCCTTGCCATGCGCTTGTGAGGAACTGACCCGTTTTCGTCTTCGTTTCGCCCCCGATCCAATGGCGACCATTTCGTTGACATCAACAAAATGGTCGAAAATCCTAACAATCAATCTCGTAGTGTTTGATGCTCAACTATGACGTTCACGCCATCGGCGAAGACATTCGCCGTTGCGAAACCGAGTCGGGAGGCAAATTTGCCGCCACGATTCCACGGCGGAAGCATTCGATTGAAACGAAGCACGGCAAAAAGTGGCCGGCAAAAAGGACTGGCAAATCCTCCAAGCCACTTTTGACCGGCTGAAATAGGCGTTCACACCGGCCATCCGGAGCGGTATTGCTTTTTGATGAACTGGCTGGCTTCGGGCGCGTTCCTGGCCCGGAGGTGCTCCGTATCCCATTCGATCGTTTTGCCCAGGCGCAGCGCCAGGTTGCCCAGCAAAACCATCTCCGTAAACGGGCCTGACACCTCGAAATTGGAGCACGCCGCCGGGCCGCCTTTGCAGGCGCGAATCCAATCCAGATGCGGGCTGTCTCCCGGAATACGCGGAATGATTTGCGCCGGGCGCTTGTAATCCACCATCAAGGATTCCGGAAGCAGACGCGGACTTTCCCCGTAACACCCGGCCAGTATCTTTCCTTTGTCGCCGATCAGCAACGCTCCGTTGTCCGGCAATTCCTTCGCTTCTGATTCAGGCGGCATCGGTGGTTTCAACCCGTGGTCGTACCACGTCAGCGTGCAAGGCGGCAACTCGCCTCGCGCAGGAAACCGAAAGCGAACGATCGATGCCAGTGGGAACATGTCCGCCGTCGCTCCCGTGGATTGGACGACATCGACCGAAGCCGGCGCCCCCAGTTTCAACGACCAATAAGCGCCGTCCATGATATGGCAGGCCATGTCCCCGATCGACCCGCAACCGAAATCCCACCAACCTCTCCACACGCTGGGATGATAAACCGCGCCGGGCTTGGCGGCGGTAATGTCCTTTGGCCACTGTGCCAGGAAAGGGCGCATCGGCGCCGGGCCAATCCACAGATCCCAATTCAGCGATGCCGGCACGGAATCCGACCCGGACGGACGCATCAACCCCTGCGTCCACCGCCCCCTGCAACGGTCAGTCCAGCAATGGACTGCGCGCACTGACCCGATTGCCCCCGCCCAAATCATTTCGCAAAGCTCGCGGTTTCCCCCGCCAGAATGTCCCTGGTTGCCCATTTGCGTTGCCACTTTATATTGGCGCGCCGCTTGCGCCATCGCGCGGGCTTCCCAGATCGTGTGCGTCAGCGGCTTTTCGCAATAGACATGTTTGCCCAACGTCATGGCTATCATGGCTGCCGGCGCATGATGATGGTCCGGAATGCCCACCGTCACCGCATCCAGGTTCTTTTCCTTTTCCAACATCACCCGATAATCGGCATAGAGCCGGGCGCGCGGGTATTTCCTGCCCGCCCCGGCCAGGGCATTGGAATCGACATCGCAGAGCGCCACGATATTTTCCCCCGACACCCCCTCGATGTCGTCCCGGCCTCTGCCGCCCGCGCCGATCCCGCCGATATCGAGCTTTTCATTGGGCGATTTGAATTTCACCCGCGGCAACGCCGAAGCCGAGCCGGCCGCCAGGCGCCGGCCGCCAGGGCCGATGAATAAATGAAACGCCGGCGATTGATCCGGGCGGCGCTGATTTCGGTTCGGGTGGGTGCGATGAAGGGCTGGGAGTTTGTCATAACTACTATTCAATCCTTTTCCGGCGGCGGCGTTTTTATGTATCTGGCCCACAGATCGGCGCTGACGTAAAGTTCAAAAAACACGTTGGGGCGCAGTTCAAAATAACCCGCCATCAAATGCGTTCTTTCGGGACGCTCATCAAGCCCGGCGCGCAAGGCGGTGGAAACGATCATGATGGGCGCGGGCGGTTGCGCGGGAATCTTGTCCCAATAACCGCTTTGCTTGAAGCGGCGCAAATACCACGGCAGCGGCCAGTAACTGTCCGGCGACATCACTTCAATGGCCGTGCCATACCCCGCCGGCGAAACACGCGCCAGCCCATCAACGGTCTGCATCAGCCTGAAAATGTCGGGCGCGGTCTGGCTGTAGGCGTAGGGGTTTTTCGCGCTGTCGCAATACGGGACGCCTCCTTTGTCAACTGCAAAATTCTCCCGCCAGGCCTGCCAGCCGAGCTGCGCCGCGCCCGCGGCCAGCAGAACGGCCATTCCAACCTGGAGCCGCGGCGGCTTGCGCCAACGCGCCAACACCGCCGCGCCAACGCCGGCCAGCAGGATCATCCCGTGCCAGAAACCCAGCAAACACCAGGGCGTCTTGTAAGGCAGCGCGGTGTAAATCAACGTCATCCACACAGTGTAGAATGCAATGATGCGAACCAGCGCCACGCTGGCCGGTCCCAGCCATCGCCCCGCCAGTCCGGCCGCAAATCCCACCGCGGCCAGGCCCGCAATCAGCCCCTCGCTCCAGACGGGCCCGCCGTTGGCGCGGTAAAACAGCAGGCGCTCCAAATAAAAATTCCACGGATGCGTGTGGGGCGACACGCCCGCCGCGCGATGCAGCCACGGGCCGTACGTTGTGACGGCGCGGGCCGCGCCGGCGGGGTTTGTCAAGAATGAAGAAAAGAAAAGCATTGCGACGACCACGGCAACGCCGCAGGCGGCGGCCATGGACTCAAGGCTCCAGCGCGCGCCGCCCTCAAAACCAGGCCCGCCGCGCCATCGGGTCCATCCGGCGGCGCAGACCACGGCCAGCGCCATCGAGAGAACGGCAAAAACAAAAGTTTCCTTGCTGGCCCACATCAGCCCCAAGCCCGCCCCGGCCAGCACACACCAGCCGAAGCGCCCGCTTTTGCCGTGCCGCCACCAGGCCATTGCAGCCAGGGCGGTGAAGAAGACCAGCAACATCTCATGAATGTAGTAGCGGCTGTAGAAGACCATCGCCGGGGAGAGCGCGGCGAAGACGGACGCCCACAACGTTTCGGCCCGTCCCAAATCTGGCGTCAATAATAGCAACAAAACAATCAGTCCAACGCCGAAGCAAACCGTCACGACTCGAAAAGTGGCCTCGGTGCAGTCGTTGAAGTCGCGCGAAGCGTTGAGCCAGGCGGCGGGCAGGGTAAAATACGGGAGGGTCGGGCCGTGGAATTCGTTCGGGTCGTATTTGTAGTTGTTCTCCCTCCACAGGGCGCGAAATTTCATCGCGTTGACCGCTTCGTCGTTGTGCATCGGGCGCAGTCTCAACTGCGGCAGACGCAAGGCCAGCGCCAGGGCGATGACGGCGAGAAATCCCGGCACGAACCAGCGTTTCATGAAGCAGGCAGGCCGTACGCTTCGACCTCGATGTAAGTGTTCAACGCATTATCGCTGCTCCCGTGACTGTAGCAACGGACGTATCGCGCCCGGACCCCTTTGGCGTCAATCAATTTGCCCGCGCCGGTCAGCGGATTGTCAAAATATTCCCGGTCCGTTCCGACTCCGAATCCCGCGCTGTTTTTCTGGTCGTTGTTGAACAGGGTGACAACCCCGGTCTTGAATTCCGCGTCGTCCGAAACCTGCACAATCACGTCGCGATAGACGACCGCCGTCGTGAAGTCATGCCACAGCACAATGGCGTAGAGATTGAATTCGCCCTGCAAATCAATCTGCACCCATTGCAACCCGCGCCGCAGCGTCACCACATTTTCTTCGTAGGCGCCTTTTTTCCCATCGGTGATCTGGCGCAATTCCCCCGTGATGAGATTGGTGTCGCTCGCGCTGACCGGTTTGCCCAGGGCGGCGTTGGCAACACCCTTCGGCGCAAAAAACACCGGGCGCGCCTTCGAGCTGAGCGGTTCGGCGGTGGTATTGGTCGGCAAATTCGGCGGCGTCCCTTTCAAGGCAGGCTCCGGCAGGACCAGCGGCAAGGGCGCCAGATCCGCCCCGGCTTTTGCCGCCGCGTCATCCGCCACGCCGCGACAGATGCCGGCCGCGCAGACCAAGGCCATCAAGAACTTCCATTTCATGTCATTGGCAAAACAACATGTTAGCAGAGCGTCCCCGCCGTTTAAAGTTCAAATTGGTTTCATCGCACCGCCGCCCCCGTCGCCGCGTCAAAAAAGCGCGCCTCTCCCATTGCAAAGCATACCGCGATACTTTGGCCCGCCGCGGCGGAAAATGCCGCCGGCGCGCGCGCCACAAAATCGCACCCGCCCTTCGACAAATAAACCAGGCTTTCCGACCCCGTCGTTTCAACGCGCTCCAAAAGGGCTTCGACGCGGCAGGCCGAATCTCCCGCTCCCGCCGGCGTGATGTGTTCCGGCCGCAGGCCAAGAATAATCGGCTGGCCCGCGCCGGCCGGCAACCCCGCCCCCCGCCGGACATCCACCGGGACGGCCCAGCCGTCCGCGCCTTCGCCCCGGAACAAAAGAGCGCCGTTCTTCCGCTCCACCGACCCGGCAAAAAAATTCATCGGTGGCGCGCCGATGAATCCAGCCACGAAACGATTCGCCGGGCGCTGGTAAAGTTCCAGGGGCGCGGCGGCTTGCTGCACCGCGCCGTCCCGCATCACCGTGACACGATCGGCCAGCGCCATGGCCTCCGCTTGATCGTGCGTGACGTAAATCATCGTCGCGCCCGCGCGGCGGCGCACCGCCGCAATTTCCGCGCGCAACTGCAGGCGCATGGGCGCGTCCAGGTTCGACAACGGTTCGTCAAGTAGAAATACCTTCGGCTGCCGCACCAGGGCGCGGCCCAGCGCCGCCCGCTGGCATTCGCCGCCCGAAAGTTCCCCCGGTTTGCGTTCCAGCAACCCTGTCAGATTGAGCATCGCCGCCGCCTTTTGCACCCGCGCCGCGATTTCCGCCCGCGGAAATTTCCGCAGCATCAAGCCGAAGGCCATGTTTTCAAAAACCGTCAAATGCGGCAGCAGGGCGTGATGTTGGAACATCATCGCCACATCCCGGTCCTTCGGCGGCACGCCCTCCAGCGACCTTCCATCCAGCCGGATGCTCCCGCTGTCCGGCGTTTCCAACCCCGCCAGCAAGCGCAACGTGGTCGTCTTGCCGCAACCCGACGGCCCGACGATGACCAGCAATTCGCCGTCCGCCACCGTCAGATTCAAGTCCCTGACCGCCCCGATCCGTTCCTGGCGTGGACCGGCGAAATCCTTCCCCACATTTTCAAAAGCAACCTGAGCCATCGGCTGATTTTCCGTTCTCCTGGCAGGTCTGTCGAGCAAAGTCATCTTAATCTCCTGGTTTTTCATGGTCGAAACAGCGATTCAGATTAGGATTAGGAGCAAGATTAGGATTAGGATTTAAAGGACATTTATGAACACCGCCTTCTTAAAGGCCAGGCCCGACGGAATCTTTCTGGCGGTAAAACTCCAGCCGCGCGCGGCGAAAAATAAAATCGGCGGTCCGTTGGGTGAGGAGCTTAAAATCAAAGTGACCGCGCCGCCGGTGGATGCCGCCGCCAATCAGGCTTTGCTTGATCTGCTGGCCGAAAAACTCGGTTGTTCGCGCGGCGCAGTCCAAATCATTCGCGGAAAAACCTCGCGCCACAAAACGATCTGGATTGGCGGCCTCAGCGCCGATGAAGTGCTCCGGAAGCTTTTAATAGATTCCGAACTGTCCCAGTAGGCCCTCATCGGGCGTTCCGGTCGGCGCGGATGGCTGCGCGAATGGATTCCCGGCTTACTTTAACCGGCAGCATGAGGAAACCTTCCGCCGTGCGGACGGGTTTTGCCAAAGGAACTTCCTTTTCCACCAATTCCACCACCCGTACACTTCCATCCGGCTGGCGCGAGGCGTCGAACGCCGTGCGCGGCGGGAATAGTTCAGCGGAGCAAATTCGACCATTCTTGTCGGCCACCAATTTCATAATGGGATTATCCCATAAACAAGACGCATTTCAAGGCTAAAACTTGCGGCTTCTTGCGGACGCGATTGGGTTTGAAACAGAGTTGCTGCAACGGCCCGCTTGACGCGGCCGGCGGGTTGCCCCCAGTATTCAACCGGGCCTACGCCCGCATTATATGAACTTGGATCATCTCTATTCGCATCTGACCATCAAAACAAACGCCAAACTGGCATTGCTCGTCCTGGATGGATTGGGCGACATCGCCACCAAGGAACAAAATTATCTCACGCCGCTCGAAGCCGCCACCACGCCCAATCTCGACCGCCTGGCCAGGGACGGCGCGCAGGGACGCATGATCCCGGTCGCGCCCGGCATTACTCCGGGCAGCGGCCCCGGCCATCTTGGGTTGTTTGGTTATGATCCGCTGGAATTTCAAGTGGGGCGCGGCGTGATCGAAGCCCTCGGCTTGGGCATGGAACTCAAGGCGGGCGACATCGCCGCGCGGGCCAATTTTTGCACGCTCAACGACAAAGGCATCGTCACCGACCGCCGCGCCGGCCGGATCGAAACGAAAATCACGGAGGAACTGTGCGCGTTGCTTTCGCGCAAAATCAAAAAGGCGGGCGACGCGCAAGTCATCATCAAGCCGGGCAAGGGCCACCGCTTTGTCGTCATTTTTCGCGGCAAGGGCTTGGAAGGCCCGATGACCGACGCCGATCCCAATCGGGAGGGATTGCCCGTGCCCACGGTGGAGCCAACGGACCCAACATCAGTCGCTCAAAAGAAAACCGCCGCCGTGATTGCCGATTTTTTCCGCCAGGCCCTGGCCGTCCTGGCCGGCAAAAAGCCCGCCAACGGCTTTCTGTTGCGCGGCATCGCCCATCAGCCGGAGATCCCGACGCTTCGAGGAGCGCTACGGCCTGAAGCCCGCCTGCCTGGCCGTTTATCCGATGTACAAGGGGCTGGCCCAACTCGTGGGCATGACCAAGATCGAGGGGCCGCAAACGATTGCCGAACAATTCCAGCGCTACCTGGCCGAATACGACAATTATAATTATTTTTTCATCCATTACAAATACACCGACATGTACGGCGAGGACGGCAACTTTGCGGCGAAGAAAAAAGCGATAGAAGAGTTCGACGCCGCGCTGCCGATCCTGCTGCAAAAGCGCCCCGACGTGCTGGCCATCACCGGCGACCATTCCACGCCGTGCGCGCTCAAGGGCCATTCGTGGCATCCGCAGCCGGTGCTGCTTTACTCGCCTTGCAGCGGCTCGGACAAACTGGAGCGCTTCACCGAAACCGGCGCGAACCTCGGCTCGCTCGGTGTTTTTGAAGCGAAGTATTTGATCCGCCTGATGCAGGCCAACGCGCGGATGTTTGACAAATTCGGCGCATGAAGAAAAGGCTAAAGGCTAAAGGCTGAAAAAAATCAAAAGCTGGTTTCTCTCTTCACTTTAGCCTTTGGCATTCAGCCTTTAGCCTTTTCTTCAGTCCAGTCCGCAGGCCCAGCGCGCGCGGGTGAGGACCTTTTGGGCCAGCGTCCTGGCTTTGCCCGCGCCGTCCTTTAGCACTTGTTCGACGTAATCCATGTTGGCCGCCAACTCCGCCCGTTTGGCGCGGGCGGCGGCGAAATAATTCCAATACTTCTCGAAGAGCGCCTTTTTCAAATCCCCATAGCCCAGGCCGCCCGCCCGCAGGCGGTCCTCGTAATCCTTGGCTGTCCCGGCGTCCGCCACCAGCTTGAGCAATTGGATGGCCAGATTTTTCTCCGCATCCGGTTTGGGCTCCTGAGGCGTGCGGCTGTCCATGACCAGGCCCATGATTTTTTTGCGCAAGGGCTTTTCCTCGCCGAATATCTCAATCGTGTTCCCGTAGCTCTTGCTCATCTTCTGGCCGTCCAGGCCCGGCACCGACGCCACCTCCTCGCGGATTTTCGGTTCGGGCAAAACAAAGGTCAGCCCGTAGGCCTCGTTGAACTTGATGGCAATGTCGCGCGTGACCTCGACATGCTGCTTCTGGTCGCGTCCGACGGGCACGATATTCGAATCGTAAATCAAAATATCGGCCGCCATCAGCACCGGATACGCCAGCAAGCCGTGATAAGGCGAAAGGCCGCGCGCGATTTTGTCCTTGTAGCCGTGGCACCGTTCCAGCAGGCCCATCGGCGTGACGGTGGTGAGAATCCAGGCAAGCTCCGTCACCTCCGGCACGTCGGATTGCCGGAACAAAAGCGTCCTTTTCGGGTCCAAACCGCAGGCCAGGAAATCCAGGGCCACATCCCAGGTGTTGCGCCGCCGCTCGGCCGCGTCGAAGAGCGACGTCATCGAATGATAATTGGCGATGAAATAAAGAGCCTCGCCCTGCTCCTGCAACTCGATGGCCGGCTTCATCATGCCGAAATAATTTCCCAGGTGCAGCGCCCCTGAAGGTTGAATGCCGGATAAAATTCGCATCAGCCCAGTTAAACAGATTCCCGCCGCCTTCACAAGTTATTGAAAGTGAAAGGGTCAGGAATTTCGTCATCCGCCGTCGCCGGGGCGGCTATGGCGGACAGGTTAGACATTTTTTCGGTTCCTCGCGCGGCTGGCGCGGGATTTTTCCGGGGATCGGTCGCGCTGATGGCTTATGAGATGGTTCTACGGACTGCGGATGCGGTAATAGGCCTGGCTGCCACCGGCGTTGGTGTCGGTGTACGAAAGGGTCATATTTGTCGTCGCACCACCCGGGGGATAGTTTGTCACCAAGCTGGTCCAATTGACGAAGTTTGTGCTCTTGAGGACAGTGTAGGTCGCGTTTTGAATCACAGAAAAATAGATGGTAAAATTGCTTCCCCGGCAAGATGGGGACAACACAGGGATGTTCGTTGGCCCGAGTAATTGGAGGTTGTCCAGCCAGAATGCGGCGGTGCTTGCCGCGGCGGTGGACGGGCCGCAGGCGGGAAACATCTTCGTGAAATGAAGCCCGGTAAAGGAAGCGTTTGGCGCGGCAAGTTGGTCGATGGCCATGGAGACATGGACCCACCCATTGGTGGCGGCATCGGGGATGATGACGTTGCTGTAGCAAATGCCGGGGCCGATATCATAATCGTTGGGACCGATTCCGATGACGATGCCTTCGGTGCCGCTTCCGAAATTCGTGTTGAAGTAAGAAAGCGGAACCGTTGAAGAGTTGTCCCACTTCACATCAAAATCGACGGAGTTGTAATTGGTCAGAGGCAGCAAGGCCTCAACAAGGCACATGCAGCAATCGACATTGTTGGCGGTGACCTGGAACAGTCCGCCCTGCGAATAGTCCGTGCTAATATGGCAAGAGCCTCCGCCGTTGCCGGTATCGTCCTGCGTCGGATCATAGGTCAGGGTCACGTCCGGAGAGCTGTTCAGGCCGCAGATGTTTCCGTTGAATTCCTGAAAGGGCCAGTGGACTGGCTGCGCGCGCAAAGCCGGCGGCATCATGCCTGTCAACACAGATGCCAGGAAAACAGCCGAAAGTCTTTTGAGAGACGTCGTTTTCATAGCCAAAAGCTTGTTGGCTTTTTGGAATTATCCTCCCAGCCCATGAGAAAGGCAATCACAAAATCCACGTAGAAATTGTGATTTTGGCGCGCAATTCAAGTTTAGAAACCTTTTATATTGTAATGCATGGTGGGATGAGACTTCCGCCCCAACGGCTACGGTGGACGGGATGGCGGACTGACGAAAGGCTAGAGCTGAAAACCCCCATTCATGCTTTCCACAAATGATTTCAAGCGCGAACCATCGAAATACACGAACCCCCAACATCTTTCACCTGCTCGAATTTGCCCGCGCCAGATTCAACACGAGCGGTTTGGCTCGCTCAAAAGCATCGCGCAGTTCGACGAGTGCAATCGGGTTCATTTGAGAAAACGCTTCAACCAGTTGCGGCTCGGTGATGCGGTCGTGGCGAATGATAAATTCGGCATCCGCCATGTCTTGCTCGTCATTCCCTCGCATCATCTTGGTCAGAACCAGATCAACCGTTGCCGGTCGGAACAACTCCAGATGATTCACCCGCGGACGAGTGAGAGGGACGATATGCCTCGTCCAGTCGTGTCGCAGAAACACTTCGCTCTCCGGAAAAAGATGCGTGATGTAAAGCCCCTCGGACTTGAAACGTTCGTTCACGGCATCGCGCGCATCCCAAAATCGAAGGTCATCTGCCAGCGCTTGCACTTGGTCGTTCGGAATGATCGCGTCCACATCCTGCGTGGTTGCCGCTGCTGCTGGAGGATTGTCAAAACCCAGCCAGATGGCGCTCCGTCCGTAGATGATCAGCCGAACCTTGTGATCAAGACTTTCGTCCAACGCAAAGAGCAAACGCTCCGGATGGGCGGACGCTGAACTCATGCGGCGACGGGCGGGCGGGGGCGAATCCACCGCGTGAACATGCCAACCTTTCCGCGATCAATGCCCGTCATCTCGACGAAGCGGGTCGGATGCGGCCATCTGTCGGCTTCCATCTTTAGGTTTGGCAGCCGGGTGAGCAATGTTTGCCAAAAAGAATTCTCCGGCTCGAAGCGGCGTCCACACAGCGCAATGTGGCGGACGATCGCCGCGCAATTTTCCTGAACCGCCAGCGCCGCCGCTTCATCCGCTCGCACATCCTGGGCGCCAAGCAGCGCCGCCGCCAGCCGGATTTCCCGCGCTGCGGGACGAAGCGAAGGAACGATCAATGCAATCGCGAGTTCAGTGTTGGATAGCGGAACTTCGCCGAGCGGTGGAAGCCGCGGGCCAAGATCGCGGGCGTAGTAATCGCAGCCGCGCATCACCGCGAGCCGTTCCAAATCGAGCGGCAATGACAAGCCAAGCCGCCGAACCTTGTCCAGCAAAGGTGAAGCGATGGCGCGTGATTGCTCTGCCTGCGTTGCCGAGTTCATGGGATGCAATTTGCCGTAAAATCGCCTTTTAGTAAACCTTTTCGACTCAATAAATACAGGCCGCTTCGCGCAAACGGATGTCCTTCGTCCCTTCAGGACAAAATTATTGCGCGGCGGCCACCAGACACTCCGTGTCCGGCTAATTTCCGCTGTCGCTTCGCGACCACAGGAACCATTCCTCCCCGTGAAGAATTCCGTCCTGCACCCAAAATTTGCGGTTTGGCGCGCAATTTATGTTGCATTGCGGCTGCAGGCATGTTAGCTTCCGGGCCATATATGAAAAAATTACTTGTTCTTGCAGCAGCGTTCGTTCTAGCGACCAGCGTTTATGCGGCCGAAATTCCCACCATCACCATCATCGATCTCAAGACGGCAATGGCTTCCAAGCAGGTCGCGTTGCTCGATGCCAATGGCTCGGAGTCGTGGCAAAAGGGGCATATCCCCGGCGCCATCGACTTTTCCGCCAAGAAAGATAATCTGGCCAGCGTCCTGCCCCAGGACAAGGACGCGCTCGTGGTGGCCTATTGCGGCAATCCGCAATGTCACGCCTATCAAGCCGCCGCCGATGCCGCCAAAAAGCTCGGCTACAAGAATATCAAGCATTTGACGGCCGGCATCATGGGTTGGAAGGACGCGGGGGAGAAAACGGAGCCGGGTTCAAAAAGTTAAACGGCCGTGCCAGGGCGAGACTCTGTCGAGCCCTGACTGGATCGAGATGGGGGTTCGACAGAGTCTCACCCCACCGTTTTTTGTTGCTTATTCGCCGCCGTTGCCGCCGTGGGATTTCTTCTCCCACTGGCGCGGGGCGCGTTGCGGGAGGGTGGCATCCACTTTGGCGAAATAGGTGTCTTCGCCGAACTTTTCGTCCACGGCCTGTTGCAACGCGGCGGATGGCTTGACGGAGTACCTCTGGTTGGCTTCGATAAAAACGACTTCGCCGCCGGGCCACTTCAGGCAGAGAAATAACGGACATTTGCCCGGATGGGCCTCGCTCAACGCCCGGACCGCGTCCAAATCGGCCGGGGTCAAATGGGCCGTTTGCAGGCGCAGATGCACTTGCCTGGTGTAGAGGTGGGGCGCGTCCTGGAGGGGAACGATTTCCTGCGGGAAAATCTTTGGCTTGTCCTCGGAACGATTGACCTCGCCGGTGACGAGGAGGGCGGCGTTTGGCGTGATGAGGTGGATGAATTTTTCGTAATTGTCATTGAGGCAGAGGATTTGGACGGAGCCGTCCAAATCTTCGAGCGTGACCATGGCATAGGGTTTGCCGCTCTTTTTTGAAATGCCTTTTTGCGCCTCGGTCACCAGGCCGCCGATGCGGGTCATGGTGTGATTGGCCAGGGCGGCCAGTTGGGCGGTGGTATGCAAGGCATACTTTTCCAGGATGGGCACGAAGGGGGTCAGGGGATGGCCGGTGACATAAAAGCCCAGAAGCTCGCGTTCGTGGGCGAGCAATTCGTGCTGGGGCCATTCGGGCAGTTGCTTTTCCGGTTCGGGCTTGTCATCGGCCCGTTCCTCCAGCTTGCCAAAAAGGGTGTCCTGCCCGCGCTGGCGGTCTTGAATAATGCCGGCGGCGCGGGCCAGCACGCGGTCGATTTTTGCGAACATGGTGGCGCGATTCTCGCCGAAACAATCGCAGGCCCCGGATTTGATCAAGGCTTCCAAGACCCTGCGGTTGACGGTGCGGCCATCGACCCGCTGGCAGAGGTCGGCCAGGGACTTGAATGGCCCCGCCTGGCGCGGGGCGAGGAGACTCTCGACCGCGACCTGGCCCACGCCCTTGATGGCGGCCAAACCGAAGCGGATGGCAGCCCCCTGGCTGGGAGTGAAAAAGACGCCGCTTTGATTGACATCAGGAGGCAGGACTTCAATGCCAGAAAGGCGCGCCTCGGCGATGAGAATGTTCAACTTGGCCATGTCATTCATGTCGTTGGTCATGATGGCGCTGAAAAATTCAACGGGATAATTGGCCTTGAGCCAGGCGGTTTGATAGGCGACGACGGCATAAGCGGCGGCGTGGGACTTGGTGAAACCGTAGCCGGCGAACTTTTCCAGCAAATCGAAAATCTGATTGGCCTTGGGGGCGGGAATATTGTTGACTTTGGCGCAGCCCCTGACGAAGGCTTCGCGCTGCCGGGCCATTTCGGCGGGCTTCTTTTTGCCCATGGCGCGGCGCAGCAAGTCGGCCGCGCCCAGGGTGAAGCCGGCCAGCACCTGCGCGGCCTGCATCACTTGTTCCTGGTAAATGAGCACGCCGTAGGTTTCCCGGCTCAGCGGTTCGAGCAGCGGATGCTCGTATTCGATTTTTATTTCGCCGTGGCGGCGTTTGATGAAATCGGGGATCAGTTCCATCGGCCCCGGGCGATAGAGGGCGACCAGGGCGGTGATGTGCTCGATGGAGTTGATTTTAAATTTGCGGCACAAATCGCGCATCCCGCCGGATTCCAATTGAAAAATGCCGATGGTGTTGGCCTTGTTGAGCAGTTCGTAGGTTTTGGCGTCGTCGAGCGGCAGGTTGTCAATGGGAATTTCCACGCCCCGGTTTTGCCGGACCAGTTCGCAGGTTTTGCGGATGACGGTCAGGGTCTTGAGTCCAAGGAAATCCATCTTGAGCAGGCCCAGATCGCCCACCGCCTCCATGGCGTATTGGGTGACGATGGCGCCGTCATCGTCCTTCTTGAGCGGGAGCAGGTTGATCAGGGGCTGGTCGCCGATGACCACGCCCGCGGCATGGACGGAAGCGTTGCGGGTCAAATCCTCCAGGACCAGGGCGGTATCGACCAATTCATGGGTCTGGTCCTCTTCCTCGTAAGCCTTCTTGAATTCCGGGGATTGTTCGAGCGCTTTCTGGAGCGACATATGCAATTCGTTGGGAATCATTTTGGCCAGGCGGTCGCAATCGCCGTAACTCAGCCCCATGACGCGGCCAACGTCGCGCAAGACGGATTTGGCGCCCATGGTGCCGAAGGTGATGATTTGCGCGACGGAATCGCGCCCGTATTTTTCGCGCACGTATTCGATGACGTCGCCGCGCCGGTCATCATCGAAATCGATGTCGATGTCAGGCGGGTTGACGCGCTCCGGATTGAGAAAGCGCTCGAAGAGGAGGCCGTAACGGATGGGATCAACGTTGGAAATCTCCAGGAGGTAAGTGACAATGGAACCGGCGGCGGAACCGCGGGCCACGCAGGTAATGCCCTTGCTGCGGCCATAACGGACAAAATCGCCCACAATGAGGAAGTAACTGATGAAATCAGTCCTTTCGATGACCTTCAGCTCGACTTCGAGCCGGTCCATGACGGCTTTGATGCCGGCGTCTTTATCGAGTGGCGCGGCGGGGTCTTGCGGCGCATTGGGCAATTTTCGAGGATCGTCAATCCCGGAGACGACAAAGCCGGAGGCCTCGGAACGGGCATGAATGCTGTACCGCCTCTCCAAACCCCCGGCGAGAATAGCACGCAAATAAGCCGGACGGGTCATTTTTTCCGGGGCCGGGAATAGCGGGTAATGCAGCTTGTTAAATTCAATTTCCAGGTTGCACTTTTCGGCCACTTCCAGGGTGTTGCGCACGGCTTCGGGGACTTCGCTGAAGCGCGCTTTCATTTCGTCGGCGGAACGCAAATAAAATTGTTCGGGCTGGAAGCGCATCCGTTTGCTCTCGCTGAGCAGGGTTTGGGTGCCGATGCAGATCAGGCAATCGTGGGCGTGGGAATGGGCTTTTTCAATGTAATGGACGTCATTGGTCGCGACCAGTTTGAGGCCGAATTCCCTGGCCCACGGGATGAGGCGGCGATTGACCTGGACTTGTTCGGGAATGCCGTGGTTTTGGAGTTCGAGGTAAAAATTGTCCGCGCCGAGAGTTTGCTTGAACCAATCAATGGTGTCGCGCGCCTTGCTGAATTGCTCCTTGAGGATCAACTCGGGAATTTCGCTGGCCAGGCAGCCGGACAGGGCCATCAACCCCTCCTTGTGCGCGGCGAGAATTTCCTTATCGATGCGCGGTTTGTAATAATAGCCTTCCAGGTGGGCTTTGGTGGCGAGCTGGACGAGGTTCTTGTAGCCGGTTTCGTCCCGGGCCAGCAACCCGAGGTGATGATAGACGTCCCGGCCTCCGGTGGTGGATTTCTTTTCCAGACGGCTGCCGGGGGCGACATAGACCTCGCACCCGATGATCGGCTTGAGGCCGTGTTCCCGGGCGGCCTTGTAGAAATCAACCGCGCCGTAAAGGACGCCGTGATCGGTAATGGCCAGGGCGGAGAACTGGAGTTCCCTGGCCTTTTCCATCAGCCGATCCAAACGGCAGGCCCCATCGAGCAGGGAGTACTCGGTGTGCAGATGAAGATGAACAAAATCGGCGTGAGCCATGACCCAAATTAAAGTTCAAAGGGGAAAGATCAAAGGTCAAAATTCAAGGCGCGAAGGAGTGCGCAATTTTTGCGCAGTTTTTTCTTGCCATGTGTGAGGGAAACCCTTACTCTAATGCTGAAAATCGTGATATGCGTATTTTGATTCAAGATCCGGTTGGGAAGGGGTACTTCGACGGCGTCGCTTGGAACGGTGACGTGGAGCAGGCCCGGGAATTTGAAAGCGTCGCGCAGGCGGAAACATTCTGTCACGAACAAAACGTCACGCGCGCGCTGATCGTGGTCAAATTCAACGATCCGACCCAGGACATCCGCTACCCCATCGGCCCGCGGGATGCGCTGCTGGTTTCCAAACCGCCGACGACGAGAATTAGAAGTTTGTCGTGACTTTCCGAATTGAGTAGGAAGTCGGCAAGCCGAAACGAAAACGGCTGACCAATATTGAGCCGTGGTCCAAAAGCACCGTGAAAAAAGCCTGCAAGCAAATGGGCCGGGAATGGGACGCGCTGGAAGAAGCCGCAACCCTCGCCCAAGGCAAGCCCGATTTCAACGACTAATTAATTGATTGTTTTTCCTTGACATGGAAGGCCGATTAAAATATGCGCCACCCGCATTGCGGCTTTCAATGCGGGTGGCGCATATTTTGGCTTCCAGCAAAAAATTCGGTCTTTTTGGGGTTTTGCGTCGGAATTTAGATGCGGTTGCCCTGATGTGCATTGCGAGCAGCCCCGCCGCCTTCCCGGCGGGTGTGCCTGCTGTGCGGTCGTTCTTTCTATTAGCGTCCAAATGCGGAATGCTGTTGAAATGCATCTGGTTCATTTAAGGCTTCGTGACTTCCGCAATTATGCGCGGTTGGATGCGGATTTTGCGCCGGGGTTTCATCTGCTGCTCGGCGACAACGCCCAGGGCAAAACCAATGTGCTTGAGGCCATCTACCTGCTGGCCACCCTGCGCTCCTTTCGCGGCGTGGGCGGGACGCAAATGGTGCGACACGGCCAGAAGGGCTACTTCGCTGGGGCCAGCGTGATGTCGCAGGCCAGCCATGAGATCAAGATGTACTGGTCGCCAGCGGAACGGAAATTGACGCTCGACAGCCAGCCGGTGCGGAAATTGAGCGATTATCTGGGCACGCTGCGGGCGGTGGTTTTCTGCACGGAAGACCTGCAATTGATCAAGGGAACGGCGCGTTTGCGGCGGCGCTTTATGGATTTGCTCCTGACGCAAACGCATCCGGTCTATCTGCCCCTGCTGCAACGTTACGCCGCCGCCCTGCGCTCGCGCAACGCCCTGCTCAAACAGCACACTCCCGACGAAACGGCGCTGGAAGGATTCACCCGCCAGCTCATGGACGCGGGCCGGGATTTGATGAAATTTCGCCGGGAATTATTGCCGCAAATCGCGCCTCTGGCGCGGGCCGCTTACAGCCGGGTGGCGGGAAACGCCGAAGGACTGGAATTGGAATATCAACCCTCCGTCCGGCAGGATTTCGCCCTTGAACTGGCCCGCAACCGCGCGCGCGAAAGGGCTTTTCGCTCGACCCTCATCGGCCCGCACCGGGATGAATTGCTCTTGCAGTTGGACGGCAAATCCGCCGCCAAATACGCCAGCGAGGGGCAGAAGCGCTCCATCGCCATTGCCTTGAAAATGACCCAGGCGGAGTATCTTTCCTCGGCGCATGGCGCGCCGCCCATTTTGCTCATCGACGACATCATGGGCGAACTGGACGCCAAACGGCGGGCGGCATTTTTGCCGTTGCTCAACCAGTCGCAAACGGCGCGGAGCCAGGTTTTCATGACTTGCACGGAAGAAAATTGGCCGCAGGAACTGGGCAGCGACTTGCAACGCTGGGAAGTAAAGGCTGGAGCGGTCAGGCGGACTGCATAGCATGCGTAAGAACCAAATCGCGGTCGGGGTCAATCCCCCAGCGCCGGCCCACGGCTTCCAAATCAGCCGTCAAACCCCAGCGGTCGGCTTCGGGCGTGGTCGTGTGGCTGCGGTTGGCGCCTTTCAATGACATGCAGCCGCGATTGTCCCCCGTCCGGGCCATGAACTCGCATTCGTCGCGTGTCAAGATGACGTCTGGGAGCGAGGCGAGTTCATCTGTCTTGGTCTCAATCGGTTTGGCGTCCGGGCCGCTTTCCTGGATTAAAGTGGGGACGACGCATTTCACCGGGGGTTGGGAAAGGTTCCAGAGGCAGGCCAGTTGCAGCAGGGTCAGATTGTGCCGGACGGCAATGGCGCGCATATCGTCCATTTTTCCCTGGGCGGCTTCCACCCAGCCGGCGGGGCGGAAGGCGCGATGGTCGTGCGCGGCGAATTGGTGGCCGGGTTTGACGTCGTCATGAAAAAGCCCGCCATGATCAACCACGCGGGTCAGCAGATGGACTTCATGTTTGAGGGCGGCGGGCAGCAGCAACCGGCCGGGCCAGGGTTCAAGGGGATTGAGAATGATCATGGCCCAATCCAGCAACGGCCCAAAACGTTCGAAACAAAGAATCAGGTCCAGGGTGAATCCATTGGCCGGACCGGGCGCGATGCCGATGCGGTCCGTCAATTTGGCCTCGCGCAGTTTGTCCATCTCCGACCAGACCTTGTCGCTGGCATAGCCGATGGAATCGGGATTGTGCAGGAGGAGCAGGTCAAATTTTTCGGCGCGACAGCGTTGCAGGGATTTCTCGGTGGCCATGCGAAGGTAATCGCCATAGTCGCGCGGGGAACGCAAGGCGGGGTCGGTGAAACGCGGAAAGCCGCGCGAACCCTGGCGCTGGCCTTTGTAAAAATCGTGCCCGACCGCGCCGACCAGGCAATAAGCCGTGCGCGGCAAACCGGCCAGGGCGCGGGCCAAAAGCTCATCCGCCATGCCGCTGCCATAGACATCGGCCGTCAGGAACGTGCGGATGCCGCGCTGGCAGGCGTGCCGGACCAGATTGATCCAGTGCTCGTCGGAGAGCGGTTCACCGAAGTTCATAAACCGGCCGCCGTTCCAGGCCCCGAAAGCCGTTCGAGTTACTTCCATGCGGAAGTTTAGGCGGGGGCGGGCCGGTTGCAAATTCAGATTTGGATGAACACTTTTTCTTTGGGAAAGCGAACTTTGGGGGCGGCGGCGTATTTGTCGGCAGGCGAACGGTAGCCAAGAGTGGCGGCCACAGCGGAGGCGAGGCCCTTTTGAGGCAGGCCCAGGATGGCATCGTATTGGGCGCGATCGAAGCCTTCCATGGGACAGGCGTCAATACCGAGCGCGGCGGCGCTGGCCAGAAGAATGCCCAGCGCGATAAAGACCTGGTTTATGGCCCAGGCGTCGCGGCCCGAGGCCTCCATGCCTTGCATCAAGGAGCCGACCATCATGCCGCGATACCCCGCCAGTGCTTGGATAGCCACGCCGCGCACTTCGCCGATGCGTTTCAGAAGGGCGTCCAGATCGCTCTCGCCAAGATTTGTCTTGGACGCGAAAACGACGAGATGCGAAGCGTCAACGATTTGCGATTGGCCCCAGGACGCGGGAAGGAGTTTTGCGCGCACCGCCGGATCCTTCACAACAATGAAAGTCCAGGGTTGCAGCCCAAAACTGGAAGGCGTCAGCAGGAGCGCCTCCTCCAGCGCGGCCCAATCGTGGTCGCTGATCTTTCGCCTGGGGTCGAACTGCTTGGTGGCATAGCGCCAGTTGAGTTGACTGATCAGTTGCTCCGGACCAATGGTCGTGTTCATGGTTTGTGTGAGTGATTGGGTGTTTCAGTTGAGGTCAAATAAAAGGACCTGCGCGCGTTCCAGCGCCTTCACTTCCGCCGCGCCTGGCGCGTCGAGCGCTGCCGCGTCTCCAGCGGCCAGTTCCTGTCCGTTTACGGCAACTTTGCCTTCAGCGACATGCAGCCAGGCGTGCCTGGCGGACGCCAGTGCATGCGCGACTTTCTGTCCCGGCTCCAACTTCGCCAGCCAAAGGTCGGCATCTTGATGGATGGCCATCGAGCCGTCCCGGCCAGTCTTGCTCGTGACCAGATGCCACTTTCCAGTCTCCGCCGCGGCCAGAGATTTTTCCGCGTAACGCGGCTTGACGCCGATTTCATCGGGCTGAATCCAGATCTGCAGCAGGTGCGCCGTCTCGTCCGGCTTCGGATTGAATTCGCTGTGCATCACGCCGCTCCCAGCCGCCATGTATTGCGCCTCGCCCGCGCGGATGACCCGGCCGTTTCCCATCGAATCCTTGTGTTCCAGCGCGCCGCTCAACAGGTAAGTGATGATTTCCATATCGCGATGCGGATGAGTTCCAAAGCCCTTGCCGGGGGCGATGAAATCCTCATTGATGACGCGCAACGAGCGGAAATTTGTATGCTTTGGATCATAATAATCGGCAAAGCTGAAAGTGTGGTGGGAATCGAGCCAGCCGTGATTGGCGTGGCCGCGTTCTCCGGATTTTCGAATGTTCATCATAATCTTCATCTTTCGTTGATTCACAGTAGCCCATTCGCGGGTCGTCCGGGAAAGACTATGTTGGTTGACTGAGCATACCTGCAAGGTATGCTGGAGGAATGGAACTGCGGCATTTGCGCTATTTTACGGCGGTGGCGGAAGAGCAAAACGTGACGCGGGCGGCGGCGCGCCTGCACGTTTCGCAACCGCCCTTGAGCCGCCAAATCCGCGACCTGGAGGAGGAACTGGGCGTCGAGCTGTTCAAACGCACCGCGAAATCGCTTGAGTTGACCGAGGCGGGAAAAATCTTTCTCAACGAGGCGCGGGCCGTCCTGCTGCGGAGCGATGCAGCCGTGCAAACCGTCCGGGCCGTGGCCAAAGGGGCGCGCGGGCAGGTGCGGGTCGGCTACGCGCCTTCGTTGACCGTCGAGATTCTGCCCAGGGCGCTGAAATTATTCGAACAGGAACATCCGGGGACGCGCGTCGCCCTGCTCGACTGCTCGACGGAAGAATGCGGACGCAAGCTGCTGGAACGGAAGCTGGACGTTGCTCTGGGAGTCAAGCCCGCCGGACGGATGTGGCGGGGCGTGGTCTTTGAAAAACTGGCGGGCTATCCACTTTGCTGCGCGGTGGCGGCGTCGCATCCGCTGGCCAAAAAGCGGGCGGTCCCGGCGCGGCAAATAAACGAGGAGCGGTTGATCGGCTATTTGCGGGACGAATATCCCGAATATCACGCCTGGCTGCGGGAAATCTTCCGGCCTTTTGGTTTTGACCCCGTCGTCGCGGAAGAACATGATAGCGTGACCAGCCTGATAGCGGCCGTTGAAGCGGGACGCGGCATTGCCATTGCGCCCTCATCGCTGCGCTGCTTGGCGGGACCGCGGCTAAAGCTGCTGCCCATCCAGCCGAACCTGCCGCCCGTCGTCATGGGCGTGATGTATAATCCGCCGCTGTCAGAACCCGGCGAACAATTTGTCGCGGCGGTGAAAGCATCTTGCTAGGATATTCGATATGACATTGTCGGAAGCCAAAATGAAACACGCTGAACTCGCGGCGAAGATCCGGGAGAACGATGATCTCTATTATGGTTCAGGAAAAGCGGCCATCAGCGATTGGGAATACGATTCCCTTTACGACAAGTTGGTCGAGTTGGAAAAGCAGTTCCCTCAATTGGAAACACCAGATTCCCCAAGCCAGCGCGTCGGCGGCGCTCCCGTGGAAGGGTTTGAACGGGTCGAGCACTTGGAGCCGATGTTGTCTCTGGAGAAAATCAAAGCCGCAACGCACCCGACGAAAGACGAGGAACCAGACCCCGACCGGCGCATGAGGGCGCAGGACGCAAATACGCTGGAAGAGTTGAAGGGCTTCGACGCAACGATTCGCAAACAAGCCGGCAAAGCCCCAATTGAGTACGTTCTCGAGCCGAAGGTGGATGGAGTTTCAATCAGTGTTTCATACAGGCACGGCAAACTTGCCTTGGGCACAACCCGGGGTGACGGAAAAACAGGGGACGATATCACGGCCAATATAAGAACGATCCGTGCGATTCCGCTGGAGTTAAAGTTAACAGATCCACCGAAATTGCTGGAGGTTCGCGGAGAGGCGTATATCTCAACCAGGGATTTCGATAAACTTAATGCCGAGTTGGAAGCCGCCGGAGAAGATCCCTTTCCAAATGCTCGCAACGCCACAGCAGGTTCCCTCAAACAGCTGGACCCGCGGATCGTCAGACAACGACCGATTCGCGCTGTTTTTTATGCGCTGGGTTCGTACGAAGGGATCAGTTTTTCAACCCATGCGGAGATTCTGAAATTTCTCAAAAAGGCCGGCCTTCCCACTCAGCCATTTTGGTGGGTTTGCACTGGAATCGAAGAGGTTTTTGACCGGTATCGGAATGACATCGTTTGTGACTACGACGAAGGGAAAGATTTGAGGACCAAATGCCGTACGAAATTGACGGCATTGTCTTAAAGGTGAACGGCCTTGCCGATCGTCAAAAAATTCCTTCAAAAACAAAGACGCCCGGCTACGCCATCGTCCACAAGCCGATACCCTGGATTACGCCCGCGGAAACCGTTCTTAAAGCAATTACAGTCCAAGTCGGCCGCACCGGGGTCTTGACGCCAGTTGCGGAATTGGACCCCGTTTCTGTGCAAGGCTCAACCGTCGCGCGCGCAACTCTGCACAATGAGGACGAGATAAAAAAGAAGGACATTCGAATCGGTGACACTGTGATCGTTCGTAAAGCCGGCATGGTTATTCCAGAGGTGGTCGAGGTGGTGAAATCCAAGAGGCCGCCGGGCGCCGAACCGTTCAATCTTTTTGAGCATGTTGGGGGCAAATGCCCGGCTTGTGGCGGGCAAATAGCCCGTGATCCCGAATTTGTTGCCTGGCGTTGCCGGAATATTGCCGGATGTCCGGCGCAAAGCGTCCGCAGGATTCAGTTCATGGCACAACGAAATGCCCTCGATATTGAGGGCCTGGGCAGCGTGGTCGCAGAAAAACTTATTGAAACTGGCTTGATTAAGGAGTGGCTTGATTTGTTTGGCCTAAAAGCAGGGCCACTTGGCGCACTGAACCTCGGAACGAAGGAAGAACCGCGCATTTTTGGCGGGAAGAACGCGACGAAAGTTTGCGAAGCTTTGGAACGCGCCAAATCGTTTTCCCTGGCACGCTGGCTTCTCGCTCTGGGGATTGAGGATGCTGGAGAAACGATCACTTACGAGATCGCAAAATTCCACGCTGATTTGGAACACGTTGCAAATTCGCCGCTATTAGAGGGCATAGCCAAATTAGGCAGTCTATATGACGAGCTGGCCGTGGTGTCGCCTTTCGCGAGAAACGAAAACAAACCAAAAAATGAGGAAGAAAAAGTCCAACGAACGCGCCGGTTTGAACTCTTAAAGAGGGAAATTCTAGCCATGGGCGAAAAATTGGAAAAAGAGGGTGTTGCCAGACGAAACGAAAAATGGGCCGGGCTGGCCGAGAAGAAAAGCAAGGCTGTCCCCGAATTCCTGCCTGTTGTGGGGTATAAAGTCGCCAGGAACATACTGGATTACTTTGCCTCAGAAAGCGGAAAAAAGGTGCTTTCGCGGCTTCGGGATCTTGGAATTAACCCTCCAGGCAGTTTAAATGGCCGCAAAGAGAGCAAGGCGTCCGATGAATTGCCTTTTAGTGGAAAATCCTTTGTTCTTACCGGCTCTTTAACATCGATGAGCCGCCCTAAAGCTGCGGAGGAGATTCGCCTGCGCGGTGGCAGCATCGCCGGCAAGGTGAGCAAGAACACAAATTTCCTGGTCGTTGGTGAGGAGGCTGGATCAAAACTGCAGGAAGCGGAACGGCTTGGTGTGTCTATAATTAATGAAAAAAATTTCCTCGAAATGCTGGGAACGAAACTGCAGGTAAAGCAACCGACCCTTCTTTGACGGCGCGGCGACGGCACCCAACTGCCTGCAAGTTCACCATCACTCGATTCCAGATGAAGCAATAGAAATCAGGCCTTTTAGAAATTGCGATGCCCGCATTGAGGCCAGGCAATGCGGGCATCGCAATTTAATTGTTCTATGTTGTGTTGTCGAGAAAAATCTGGCTGTGGCTCCTTTTGTCATTTGGCCATTGGGCAATTAATTCGTCATTCGGATTTCGTCCTTCGACATTTTTCCCGGCATCCATCCGCAAAGCCAGAAGGCGGCGGCGCGCAAGGAGGGCCTGCCGCTGGCCGGAAAGACGTTTGTATTGAGTGGCACCCTGCCCTCGATGACGCGGGAGGAGGCCGGCGAGCGCATCGAATCCCTGGGAGGCAAAGTCACGGGCAGCGTGAGCAAGAACACCGATTACGTTCTGGCCGGGGCCGACGCCGGCTCAAAATTGGAAAAGGCGCAAGCCCTGGGCGTCAAGGTCCTGGACGAGGCGGAGTTTATGACAATGACGCTGAAAATGACGAATGACGAAGCATGAAACAACTTGAGGATTCCAAATGGCAATTGACAGGATTACAAAATAAAGTATTTTAGAAGCATGAAAACAACAATTGATATTCCTGATGGAACCCTGGAGGAGGCCATGAAATTCACCGGCGCGAAAACCAAACGCGAAGCCGTGGTGACCGCCTTGGAACGCTTCAACCGTCTCAAGCGTTTGGAAAAGTTGAATGCCCGGGTGCGCGGTCAATTCCGTGATTTTATGACGCAAGCCGGCCTGAAGGCGATGCGCGCAGCCGACATGCCCAAGGCCAGATGAAGCTGGTTGATACATCCAGTTGGGTGGAATACCTCCGCGACCGCGAGTCCGCCGTGGGCGACAGCATTGAGACGCTTGTTTTGAGCGGCGAGGCGGCTTGGTGCGACATCACCTTGGTGGAATTGTGGCACGGCGTGCGCGGCGCGAAAGAAAAGCGGGAGTTGGCCGAAATGGAAAACGAAATCGAGCGCATCCCGGTGGACACAGCGGTCTGGAGACTGGCTTCAAGACTGGCGCTTCGCTGCCGGGAAAAAGGAATTGATGTTCCCATTAGTGACATTATTACTGCGGCGTGCGCTGTAACTCATGGGTTGGAGTTGGAACATTGCGACAAACACTTCATCGAACTCATGCCGCTGGCAAAATCACTATGAACCAGAATCATCCGTCGCCCACAGCCGGTAATTCAACTTCGGGAATAGGTTGTCCATTTGTTCGATTTGGCCGAGCCACGGTTCATCAATTTTTTCGGCGGTCAGTTGCTCGTAGAGGGTGAGGAAACGGTGCAGATGGTCTTTGACGCGCTTGCTGGCGTAATCGGGGCTGGTGCCGGTGCGGAGGATGAACGGCCAGTCGCTGGATTGGGCCAGGAGCAGTTCGCGGGCGGCCTGTTGCAAGGCGCGCTCTTGCAAGGGCGTGGGCTTGGTGAATCGGTTGGCCAGTTCCGTCATGCGGGGCTGGGCAATGCGGAGATGGGGATAAATCCACTGGTTGGATTCGTTGAGCCAGACCCGCCAATAACCCTCCTCGCCCCAACTCGAGGCGGCGGGCATGGCGACTTGCAGGGTGGGATAACGGCGCAAGTATTCGTCCGGCGTTATCAAGGTGAAGGCCTGCTGATCATAACACGCTTTGCGCACGAAGTAATTCAAAAATTCCGGGCCTTCATACCACCAGTGTCCGAACAATTCCGCGTCATAAGGCGAAAGGATGAGGGGCGGTCGGTCGAGGATCAGGCCCAGCTTGCTGATTTGATCCATGCGGGCCTGGAGGAAGTGGGCGGCGTGCTCGTCGGCGGCGCGCAGCGCGGCGGCGCGGTCGTACACCTGCTTGTCGCCGGTCCCGCCGGTGATGCGATGATATTTGATGCCGGTGAAGCCGCGCAGGCCGGGCGCGGGGCAATGGTTCTTGACGTAATCAAAATCGAGATCGAACCCGATGTCCCGGTAAAAATCCCGGTAACGGCTGTCGCCGGGGTAGCCCTGCTGCTTGCTCCAGACCTGGCGGGCGGATTCGAAGTCGCGCCCGAAGGCGGCGACGCCGTTGGGCGTGAAGACGGGGGCATAAACGCCGTAACGCGGACGGGGGCGCGCGTGCCAGATGCCGTGGGTGTCGGTGACAAACCAGCGAAGGTTGGCCTGTTGCAGGACAACCTCGATGCCTTCGGCGAAGGCGCATTCCGGCAGCCAGATGCCGCGCGGATCGCGGCCGAAGCATTCGCGGTAATAGTCGCGGGCCACGAAGATTTGGGCGCGCAAGGAAGGCGGATCATCGAGCAACAAGGGCAGGAGGGCGTGGGTGGCGGCGGAGGTGGCAATTTCGAGCAGGCCGCCGTCCTGAAATTTGCGAAAAGCGCCAACCAGATTGCGGCCGTAGTCAAACCAGGTTTGGCGGATGCCGGTGAAGCGGTGGTGGTACATCCAGGCCAGTTCGCGCAAGGACGCTTCCCAGTGGGTGCGGTGAATTTCATTTTCGGCCAGGGCGATCAAGCCCTCGAGGTGCCGGACATACCGGTCCTGCAAGAGGGGATCCAGCAGCATGGCGCAGAGCGGCGGGGAAAGCGAGAGGGTCAGGCGCGCGGCCACGCCGTCGTCCTGCCAGCCTTCCAGCATCTGGATCAGCGGGATGTAAGTTTCGGTGACGGCTTCAAAGAGCCAGTTTTCCTCCAGGAACTTCTCGTGTTCAGGATGCCGGACAAACGGCAGGTGCGCGTGCAGGAGAAGGGCGAAATGGCCTTGCATGAGAGGCAAAAAAAAGACAGGCCCGGAGCCTGCCATTGATTCAGGCCACGGCGATGACCCGGGGCGGTTGCAGCCGCTTATCCTGCGGGTGCGCGCCCGCTTCGCCTTGATAAGCCGTGTTCCGGCTAAACTTGAGATGGGCCTGGCGCGTTTCCTCGCCGTCTGCGGAATGCGCCGCGGCGGGCAGGGAATATTCGCCATCGGGCAGCGCAAAACGGAAACTGAAATTGCCGTCGGGCCCGAGTTTGATTTGCCGGTCACCGATGGTCACTTTGGCATCGGGTTCGGTGGACCCGTAAATAATCAATTCAGCGTTGACGTTGAACCAGAAGCCGCGCTGGCGGGGGAGGCCGCCGAACGCGCTGGAAACGCCGGCCGCTCCACCGCCGGGCCAGGTGGGCAAACCGAATGGGGCGGCGCTGATTGAGGAAACCTCCTGTGGCAACTGGCGGCGGACCAATTCAGTGATTTCGAGCGACCCGACCCAGATGCGGCGCACCTGGTCCATCGAGACGACTTCGGTCAGGGCCTTTTCCTGGGCGGAAGTCCATACGTGCCTGATCTGTTCGGGCGCGGGCAGTCCTTTGCAGCCTTGGGCGCGCAATTGTTGCAAGGCCTCGAGCAACGGCACATGTTCATGCAAGGCGCTTTTGACAATTGAAACCAATTGAGCAACAGGAACGTCGTGCGGAATGGTGGCGAAGCGCAGGGTTGTTTCGTCAGACAAGCTGTCGGGTGGGGTCAGGGTCGCTCCCGAACAGGCCAGCCCGACCCAGCGCCGGGCGGAATCGTAATAGCCCAGGGCGCTCAAGTATTTTGCGCCGGCGTCAGGCACGGGAACAAACCAGTTGCGCGATTCCGGATGGACGTGTATTTCGGCCAGGGGCCTGGCCTCCAGGGCGCCGCGATATACGCGAAGGACCAGATGGCCGTCGTCGGACAGACTGTTGTATTTCTTGAGTTGAGCGCGGGTCAAATCCCAATGGGCGTAAAGCCAGTGCGGATCGCGGGCTGTCAAAAATAATTGCCGGGTGCCGTAGGCTTCCGGCAACTCGCTCCCGGCCGGCGGAACACGCTGGCCGGGCGGGGTGGGGCCCAGAGAGTAGCGCTGGCCGGGTCCGCCGGCCGCGGCAGCGGCGGCGGCATCGCCTTCAAGCAAAATGGAGGGGATTTTCAGCCGGCTGATTTTCGGGGCGCGCGTCGCTTTGGCTGCGGGCGCCGGCGCCGCCGTCTGCGGGATTTTGGCAGCCCCGGCGGCGCGGCGCTTGGCGCTTTTGCGTCCGGCTGGGCTTGGTTGGTCTGGATTTCGTCTTTTCATAGGCGCATTCGTGCGGGCAACACGGTTAAAAACATCCCGGAGCCTACTATGACCCGGCAACCTCCCGCGCGCAAACAGATTTTCGGCTTGCCTTGAGGCCTTGGAAAAGCATATAATACCCCAATCACAAGACTATTATGAGCCAAGCCAAGGCCGCCCGCCCGGCTCCTGAACCGTCCGGGTTGATTTTTGTCGTGGACGACAACGCGCTGCTGGTGGAATACGCCGGGGCGGTGCTGAAAGGCGAGGGTTATGAAGTCCAGCCTTTTACCGATCCCAAAGCCGCATTAAAGGCGATGCAAGAGGCGGACCCCAAGCCGGTGGCGTTGGTGACCGACTATGAAATGGGGGAAATGAACGGATTGGAGCTGATTGTCTCATCGCACAAAATTCTTCCTTTGCTCAAGACGGTGTTATTGAGCGGCACCATCGACGGAGCGTTCATTGCCGGGAGTCCGGCCAAAGTACACCGGTTTCTGGGCAAACCCTACCTGCCGGCGCAATTGAAAAACATGGTGGGGGAATTGTTGCAGTCTTGAAGCCTTCCTCCGGTGCCGTTCGAACGAGAGAAGATGAAACTGGCCGCGGCGGAACTCGCCGCCGATGGCGTTTTCATCGGAACGTCCTCATGGAAATACCCGGGATGGTTTGGGCAGCTTTACACGCCCGCGCGCTATGAGTACCGCGGCAAAGTCGCCAAAACACGTTTCGAGCGGGAGTGCCTGGGCGAATACGCCGGGGTTTTCAAGACGGTCTGCGTTGATGCGGCCTATTACTCCTTTCCGAGCCGGAAATATCTGGAAGGCCTCGTCTCGCATGTGCCGCCTGATTTCCAATTCGCCCTCAAGGTCACGGACGACATCACGGTGAGGAAATTCCCCAACCTCGCCCGATTCGGCGTCCGGGCGGGAAAGGCGAACGGGAATTTTCTGAACCCTGATTTGTTCAGCCGCGCATTCCTCAAGCCATGCGAGTTTATGCGCGCGAACATGGGCCTCCTCATGTTCGAGTTCTCGCGGTTTTTTCCGAGTGATTACGAACACGGGGCGCAATTCGTCGCCGACTTGGACAAGTTTTTTGGAAATCTCCCGGCAGACTGGCATTATGGCGTTGAGATACGCAACAAACATTGGCTTCAGCCGGAATACTTCGCCTGCCTGGCGCGTCACCGCGTCACGCACGTCTTCAATGCGTGGGACGCCATGCCGCCGGTCAGCGGGCAGGCGGCGCTCGCCGGCAGCCGCACCAACCCGGAAATCGTCGCGGCCCGCTTCCTCCTCAAGCCCGGCCGAAAATACGAGGACGCGGTAAAAGCATTTGCGCCTTATGATAAAACGCGGGACGTGAACGAGGAGGCCCGCCATGCCGGCGCTGCTCTCATCAAGGAAGGCAAAGAGAATCCCAGGCGAAAAACCTTCATCTACGTGAACAACCGGCTCGAAGGCAATGCGCTCGAAACCATCCAGGCGATGCTTTCCGAAGCGTAATGGACGTTGACACTCAACCCAACATATACTATCCATATGGATAGTATATGACCGCACTGACGCCAGCCCAGCAACGGGTGCTGGATTTCATCCGAACTGAAGTCCAGGCCGGAAGACCCACCCCAACTCTGCGGGAGATTGCCCGCCGTTTCGGCTTTCGCAGCCATCGGGCGGCGGCTTGTCACTTGGATGCGCTCAAACGAAAGGGCCTCATCGAGTCCGAACACGGCAAGGCCCGGTCGTTGCGCATCACTTCCCCGCTGGCCAAACTCCGCCGCTCCATCATGGACATCCCCTTGTTCGGTTCCGTCCCGGCCGGTCTGGCTCAAAATCGTGAGCAGGAGGCCGAGGGGTGTATTTCGGTGGACATCCAGAGCATTGGATTCAAACCGA
This sequence comes from uncultured Verrucomicrobiae bacterium, assembly GCA_963825315.1. GTDB lineage: Bacteria > Verrucomicrobiota > Verrucomicrobiia > Limisphaerales > Palsa-1400 > DASRLE01. Next base: position 2,058,283 of record CAWGST010000001.1, read on the forward strand.
CGCGGAACACGTTTGCGCTGCGCGTGACGGGCGATTCGATGATTGGCAGGCATATCTGCGACGGCGACATCGTGGTGCTCGAACACGGGCCGGAGCCGCGTTCCGGGCAAATCGTGGCCGCGCTCATTGACCGCAAGAGCACGCTCAAGACCTTCGTGTTAAAAAACGGGAAGCCGTTTCTCAAAGCCGAAAACCCCAGGTATCCCGACCTTGTGCCGTCGGACGATTTGATGATCCAGGGTGTCTTCCGCGCGCTGCTAAGAAAGGCGGAAGGTTGAAGTATAAATGCCTTGGTTATCATGCGCGCCATCGTTCATCTCGATGCGGACGCTTTCTTCGCGGCGGTCGAACAGGCCTCTGACCCAAAGTTGCGCGGCAAACCCGTTGCGGTCGGGGGCGGGAAGCGCGGCATTATCGCGTCCGCTTCGTATGAGGCCCGGAAATTCGGCATCTACACGCCGATGCCGACGGTGCGGGCGCGCAAGCTCTGCCCCAAGTTGATCGTGCTGCCGGGCAATTTCGAGCGTTACGAGCAGTTCTCGCATTGGATGTTCGGCTATTGCTACGATTTCACGCCCGACGTGGAGCAGACTTCGATTGATGAAGGCTACTTCGACCTGTCCGCAGTGCGAAAATCGCCGGTCGAAATCGCCCTGGCGATTCGCAAGGCCATCGGCCAAAAACTCAAAATCATCGTCAGCGAAGGCATCGGCACGAACAAACTCGTCAGCGCAATCGCATCGAAACTCAACAAGCCCGCCGCGTTCGACGAAGTCCCGCCCGGCGGCGAGGCGGCGTTTCTGCACCCGCTGCCAAACAAATGGTTGCCCGGCGTGGGCCCCAAAACAAGCGTGCAGCTCAATGCCGCCGGCCTTGTGCAAATCCGCCATATCGCCGCGATGCCGCTGGAAATGCTGGAGTTGCTGCTCGGCAATCAAGCCGCCGGCCATCCGGCAGTTCGCGCAGGGGATTGACGAACGCCCGCTGATTCCCGTTCGCGAGCCGCAAAAGTCGTTCAGCCGGCAGGAGACCTTCGCCAGCGACATCACCGACGAAGAGTATGCCGAAGCCACCTTGCGCCGCATGGCCGATCATCTTTTTGCAAAGGTGCGCGAGGAAGGCCGCAGCGTCCGAACTCTCCAGGTCCGCGTCCGCTATAACGACATGGCGGAAGACCAGGTGAACGAAAGCCTCATCGAGCCGACCGACCTGGAAACCGACGTGTATGGCCGGTTGCGCGCCATGCTGCGCGCGGCCTGGAAGCGGCGGGTGAGTTTGCGCCTGGTGTCGCTCAAGCTCTCCAATGTCTATGACAGCCGCTTTTCCGGCGAACTGCCGCTCGATGTCCCGGCGCAACGGCGGGACGCCCGCGCCAGACTGGCGGCCGCGATTGATGAACTCCGCAAAGCCAGGGGACATTCCGTGATTTTGCGGGGTCACGACTTTATTCTGAAGGCGGAAGGCGGAAGGCGGAATGAAGAAGCAAGACCAACGCGTCCACGCGCGGCGGTTTCTTCCTTCATCCTTCATCCTTCATCCTTGGTTTACGTTCCGCTTCGCGCGCACAGCCACTATTCGTTTCTCGATTCCACGCTCTCGCCCGCGGCCATCGTCGCATTGGCAAAACGGCACGGCCTGCCCGCTGTCGCGCTCACGGACACGGGCAACTTGCACGGCGCGGTGGAATTCGTGCAGGCGGCAAAGCAGGCGGACATCAAGCCGGTCCTCGGCGCTGAACTGCGCGTGGACGGCAGGTTGTTGCTGCTCTACGTTGAGTCGGCCCGCGGCTGGCACAACCTCTGCCGCCTGCTCTCAAAGAAGGCGGAAGGCGGAAGGCAGGATGATGAAGGCAGCGTTGCCGGGCGCCAGCGCGCTCCCGTTACTTTTGCCTTCTTGCTTCATCATTCCGCCTTTCTGGACGGGCTGATCGCCGTCAGCGAGGATGCGCGGCTGGCGGAACTGTTTCCAGAGCGATTCTACAGCGCCGCCACGGCGCGGCAGACGCCCGCGCAATGGCCGGCCGCGGCCTGTCCCGCCATTCATTACGCGACACCGGATGACCGCCGGAAATACGACATCGTGCAGAGCATCCGCACCCTGACCTTGCTGCAACAGGAACATCCCGAAAAACGGCGCGGAGGCCGGTGGCATTTCCGCACCCCCGCTGAAATGGCGGCGGCCTGTCGGGAGCATCCCGACTGGGTGCGGCATTCCCATGAAATCGCCGGGCGCTGCAACTTCGACCTGCCCTTCGGGAAACCGCAGTTTCCGGCCTTCACGCCGCCGGACGGTTCGCCGCCGGGCGATTTCCTGCGGCGGTTGGTTCTCCAGGGTTTCCGGGAACGCTACGGCTCCCGCGCCGGCCAGTTCCGCCCGCAAGTGATGGAGGAACTTTCCATTATCAATGAAGTCGGTTACGAGGAATACTTCCTCATCACCTGGGATTTTCTCCAGGAATGCCGCAAGCGCGGCATCGACTGGATCACACGCGGCAGCGCGGCGGATTCGCTGGTTTGCTATTGCCTGGGCATCAGCGGCGTCTGTCCGATTCGCTTCGACCTTTATTTCCGCCGCTTCCTCAACAAAGAGCGCATGGCGTTGCATAAACTGCCCGACATTGACATTGATTTCGCGCACGACCTCAAGGACGACGCGGTGAAAATCATCTTCGAGAAATACGGCCCCGAACATTGCGCGGCGGTCGGCGGTTTTTCGACCTTCCAGGCCCGCAGCGCTTTTGCGGAAGTGGCGAAAGTTCTCGGCGTCGCGGAACGCGAAGTGAGGAAATTCACCGGCCATTTCCCGTGGAGTTTCGGCGGCGGCTGGGTGCCGGATGAACCGGCGCCCGGCGGCGGCGCGGGTTTGATTGAAATGCTGCGGGCCAGTCCCGAAAACCGCGATTTGCCGTTGGACGAAGAACCTTACCGGACCGCGTTGCAAATGGCCGAATTCCTCGATGGCGTGCCGCGTTATCCAAAGATGCACCCGTGCGGCCTCGTCCTTTCGCGCCAGCCCATGCACGAACTGACGCCGACTTTCATCGCCAACAAAGGCCGCCCCACGACGCACTTCGACATGGATGCCGTGGAAGCCATCGGGTTGGTGAAGATGGACATTCTCGCCCAAGGCGGTCTGGCCGCCATGCGCGACGTGAAGGCAATGCTGGACAAGCGCGGAATCGAAGTGGACCTGGACCGGTGCGTGGCGCGGGACAAATCCGACGGCCGGTTGCTGCTCGGCAACCCGCAAGCGCCCGAACCGTGGCGCGACGCGCAGGTGTGGGAGATGATTGCCGGCGGCGGAGCGCGGGCGGTGCATCATATCGAATCGCCCGCCATGACCGGCCTCTGCCGCATGAGCAACGTGCGCGAAATCGACGGCCTTATCGCCATCGTCAGCGTCATCCGGCCCGGCGCGGCCAACGAAGGCAAGAAGCTGGCCTTCACCCGGCGTTATCAGGGTCTGGAGCCGGTGACCTATCCGCATCCGTCGCTGGAAAGCTGTTTGCGGGACACTTACGGGCTGGTGGTTTACGAGGAACACATCCTGCAACTGTGCGAGGCGTTCGCCGGTCTTGATCCAGGCCGCGCCGACGTGCTCCGGCGCGCGCTCAACAAACAAAAACGCGCCGTCATTGGGGAAATTCGCGGCGAGTTCTTCAAGTCGGCGCTGGCGCGCGGCCATTCGCCCGAAAAAACCGCCGAAGTGTGGGAACTGGCCGCCGGCTTTGCCGGTTACGCCTTCTGCAAGGCGCACAGCACGGCTTACGGGGTCGAGGCCTGTCAATCCGCGTGGCTCAAACGCCATTTCCCCGCCGAGTTCATGGCCGCCGTGCTGACCAATGGCAAGGGCTTCTACCATCCGCTCGTTTACGTTCTCGAATGCCATCGGCTTGGATTGAAGCTGCTGTCGCCGTCCGTCAATGAACCGGGACCGGCCTTTGTGCCGCGGGGCAACTTCCTCCGCGTGCCTTTGACACGGGTGAAGGGGCTTGCCAGCCGCACCACGGATGCGATTCTCACCGCGCGCGGGCGCGGGCCGTTCATTTCCCTGGCGGATTTCTTTCACCGCATCGCCCCTTCGGGAGAAGAAATGGAAGCGATGATTCGCGTCGGGGCCTTCGATGAGTTTGGCGAAACCCGCACCCGCCAGTTCTGGCAGGCGCAGCATCTTCAAAAGTCAGAATGCGGAAGTCAGAATGCGGAATTCAATTTCGGCCGGGCCGCCGATCCTTCCTTCTTCCTTCAAAATTCGTCCTTTCTTCATGAGCCAACCCGCCGCGAACGCCTGCAATCGGAAACGGATTTATTCGGCTTTGCTGTCAGCGGCCATCCGCTCGAATTGTTCGCCGGCGTGGCGTGGGACACCTATTGCCCCGTCAATCGCCTCGGTGAATTCGTCGGTGAAACGGTTGTCACTTGCGGTCTTGTCGTGGAGCAGCGCACCCATCACCAGATTACGGGTGAACCGATGAAGTTCCTTTCGCTGGCCGACTGGACTGGCATGGTCGAAACCGAACTCTTCGCGCAGACCTACAAGAGCCATGGTTTGGCGACCGTGCGCTATCCGGTATTGGAGGTAAAGGCGCGCGTGGAGCCATTCGAGAACGGACGGGGCTTTTCACTCCGCGTCCTGAGCGCGGGCAAGCCGCGACTCAGGGAAATTAAGAATTAGAGCGTTTCCACAAATACTGTAGCCGCATTACATGGTAGGGCGGGCACTCCGCTGCCCGCCGCGGCGCGCACGGAGTGCGCGCCCCACCACCCTCGTTTCGGCTACACCATTTCTTGAACCGCTCTAAGGATTATGAATTAAGAAGTACAGCATCCCGATTCGGCTGTTTTTCAGTTTTCTTAATTCTTACTTCTTAATTCTTACTTTTCTTCAAAACTGGTCTTCCTTGTCTTTGAAAAGGAGGTTGAATGTTGTCAGTGAACCGTAACAGCGGGTCACGTACTGTTGCATTTCAACCTTTTCCCCGTCACTGAGCGTCGCATGGCTGTTGATTTTCTGTTCCAGGACCCGCAACTGATTGCGAACGCCAACGAGCTTGTGGAAAAAAACCTCCAGTGGAACCTCTTTTGTCTGCAAAGCCGGGTCTGCCGGATGCAGGACCAATTTGCCTTTGTGCCAGCGCAACCCAAGTTCACCCGCGACCGCGTTGGGATTCTCAAATCCCAAACGATTCAGCGTGGATTCAATGGCTGCGTCCATGAATTGTTTCAAGGGAACAGTCAACCCTTCCACTCGCGCGGTCGCCTCGGCGGGCGCCACCTCGGCAAGCTGCGGGTCAATCGTCCGCAGAACGTTGTCAAATCGAATGGCGGCATCGACATTGGTAATCTTTTCAACCACGCCCGCCCCGTACTGGGGATGAACCACCTTCATGCCGACGCTCAAATCTTGCAGTTTCATGGTCCAACCCATTACGCCGTCCCGCCCGCCCTGTCCACCCACAAATTCAGCCGAATCAGACTTGCGCCCTGGATGATATGCGAAGCTGGCTATGCCTTGATTCCAAATACGGGGGGGGCAGAATCTGGCAACGTTGGAGGTTGAAGGGAGCGCGGCTATGCCTTGATTCCAAATACGGGGGGGGCAGAATAGACACAAGCAACGCATTACTTCGCGCAGCGCTATGCCTTGATTCCAAATACGGGGGGGGCAGAATCCTGAGCGGCATTTCCCTTGATGGTTTTGAGCTATGCCTTGATTCCAAATACGGGGGGGGCAGAATGTTGCCGACGGGATCATTGCGAAAGGTTAAGCTATGCCTTGATTCCAAATACGGGGGGGGCAGAATGTTGCCGACGGGATCATTGCGAAAGGTTAAGCTATGCCTTGATTCCAAATACGGGGGGGGCAGAATCGGTGAGTGTAACCCGCTGGCAGAGCGCGGGTTACCACAGTTGTATCTGTTCAGGTAATTCCTCCGCTTCCGCTTCGGAAGCGGGGGAACCTTGGATCACATAAGAGCGTTCCCATTGAGCGCGGGTTACGAAAATGGCCCGGACGTTGCCTTCCGGCGGGAGGTTTTTCTTGAGCCGGTCAATGTGCGTTTCCTGCCGCGCGAAGGAAACACAGGCCCGGGCATAAACGCTGAACTGGATCATCTGATAACCGTCATCAATCAGGTAGTTGCGGAAACCAGTGGCTTGCTTGCGCTGCTTTCTGGTCCCCACCGGAAGATCGAATGCTGCAATCAGCCAGCCCATTTTGAGTTTTTCGGTGTCCACGGTTTGTAATATCGCGGTTGGTTTGCGATGACGGCGCGCCGGAACCCGCGCACCACGCCCTCAATGACGCCTTGGATTTCCAGGGTAAATTGCAGGTACTCCACCCGCTCCAGCGGAAAGCCCGTCACCCATTTGCGAAACTCTTTCGTGACTTCCCATTCTTTGATTTCCGGGTGTTCCCTGGCCCACTGAATGACGCGCCAATCCACGCACGGGCGGAATGGCTCCATCAAATCGTAGGCCAGCGGCGTGCTCCGCTCCCGCGCTACATGAGAAATGCCAAAAGTCGGATCCAAGCCCACGCCGAACAGTTTTTGCAGGACGGTGGACAGCAGGACGGCGTAGCCGTAGTTGAGCAGATTGGGTAGTGGGGTTGGGGCCGAAGCTGCATGAAGATCCGCGTAGTTTAGTTGTCCGGCCCAAGAAAGAGCGCTGTGAGCCTGTAGAGCGACTTCACGACCAGTCTGACTTTGGGGCGGAGTCCGAGTCTGTGACGTTTGAGGCGTAGTCTGATAAGGGAACAAACGGCACAGTCTCGGCGAAGAGGGGACATAAAATGGACGAAGCTGCGGTACGACCCCTTTGAGGCTCCATCTGGTCATGCCAAAACAGCCCGGAAAAGCCCGGAATAAACCGAAAATCAAGGACTTGCGGAAAGGGTGGCTCGTCGTTTTGTGGACGCTCTGCCAACCTGTGAACCTGCGAATGTGTTGTTGCTGGCCGATGCTTATGCCGCTTTCTGCAAATTGGTGAAGCAGGAGAATTTGGAGCCAGTGAAACGAGCCAATTTCAAAGCCATGGTCGTTCCGTTGATCAAGGAACAGTTCAATGGGTGCCTGCGAAACGATTTGCGTATTGATGGGAGGCAGGGTGTTCGTGGTTGGAAGAACGTTAAATTGCTTCAGACAGGGCCGGATTGATTTTAAGGACGCCAGGCTGGTTTTGCAGTGATCGGTGACAAACCCAGTATCACTCCACCTGCTAACACATTCTCCAACAAATAGTTGTGCTCTACCCCATTCCCCAAAAAAGAGCTTTTCCCATTGACTTTAATGGATATTTCCTCGATTATTTGCATGATGTAAAAAGATTATAAGGCTGCGATGATGCTGAAAATGCGGCTCTCATCACCACGGATATCGTTCTCCAGAATCTAAGACCAGGCCACAACTATGACAGTCATAAGAAAAGCATTCATCGGGGTTCTTTGCCTCGTCCTGCTCCCGGTCGCACGCCTTGCCGCCCATCCCTATGCCTCCGGGGTGACCAACAAGGGAGGGATCATTTCGTGGGTGCTCAACGAATCCGCCACGGACGTGAAAATAATCTTTGATCTTGGCAAGACCACGAACGATCTCGGCTCCGCGCCTGTCGTCGGCACCAATACGTTCAGCCTGTCGACCCACACCAATTTTGCCATCGTGGTTTACAATGCCGGATCCGGCGCGCTCAACCAAATCAGCAGCGACGCCAACATCAATAATAACTTTTACGGCCCGCGCGGCGTCGCTGTCAATAAGAACCCGAAGAGCTGGAATTTCGGCCGCATTTATGTGTCCAGCGCCAACCCGGGTCAGGCCGGGTCAGGCCGGAACACGACCAAAGGGATTTACGTCATGGACGCCGCTTCGGAAGATTGCCTTGGGTTGGGCAGCACGGCGGCTACGGCCAACATTACTTTTGGTGGCAGCATCACTTACTCGCCGTACAAGCTCTGCGTCGGCCCGGATGATACGCTCTACGTGGGCGACTCTTCCAGCGGCAGTATTGGCGGAGTCTGGCGGACCGATCCGAATCTCATCAACTCCACCAATATTTTCGGATTGGCCAGTCCCAGCACTAACAAGACGACCTTCGGCACCAACTTCGGGCGCGCCATCGGCACACCGAACGTCTCCGGCTCCTTGGCCAATGGCAATTTGGTTCTAACCCTGACCTCGTGGGATTTGAATCTCGCCAATTCGTCGGGACAATTTGGTGCCTCGGCCAGCGGCTATCAAAACATTTATCAATACAATATCGGTTCCGGTCCCTTGCCCTGGCATGGTTTTCCGGCGGTGTTGCAAAATCCGATTGCCTTGGGCACGGTTAATGGTGTCCTCATGGATGTGGAAATCGCTCCGGACGGCAAATATTTTATAACTGCGCACCGACAGAATCCGTCCGATGGTTCCACCAATGTTTGCGTATTGAACAGCGGCGGCACAACCGTGTTGTGGGATTCAAAAACCCAAAGCGCGGCCTATTTTGGCGATACCGTCAACGATCATCTTTCCATCCAAAATTATTCCATCGCCGTTTCTCCTGACGACAATTATGTCGTTATCCAAGGCGGGGCGAACAACAGCTTTCTGCTCATGGCCCTGACCAATGGCGTCCCCAATATCGCCACGCTGTCGACGAATATGAAGGTTGGAACAGGGGGCGGTGGAACCTGCTATGCCGCAGCCTGGGACGCGGCGGACAACATTTACGTGACGAGCGGCGGCTCGGACACATTGGAGATTTTTTCGCTGGGTTTGACCACCACCTGCGTGACAAGCAACGACCTGACCTGCACCAACGGCGGTTTCCAAATGACCTCCAGCGGTGGCACAATTGGACAAGACAATGCGCAATTGCTTTCCGTTTCGCTTGCGGCGGGTACATACGCCATGCCCAGAACGACCTTCATTCAAACATGGACCATGACGAACACCGGGATCACCACCTGGACGCCGGGACCGTCCGGCTATACTTTGAATCTTGTCGGCTTGGACAGCCTCGGGGCCATACCCTTTTCAAACAACCTTTCGGCGTGGTGCATTCCGATGGCGAGTCTTCAGAACGGCGCACCCGTTCCCCCGGGAGGAGTGGGCGTTTTCAGCATGATGTTCATCGCCCCGGAAGCTGCCGGCACTTATACCGATACCTTTCGACTGAATAACGCCAACAGCACTTACTTCGGTCCCCAGGTCAGTGTGCAAGTCGTCATCGAGCAGGCCGGCTCAACCAGCCAATATGACCGCTCCAAAGCGGTTTCTTACGCCAACAATTATGATGGCTGCGTGTGCAGTGATGGCTACTTTTGGACGGATGGGTCCGACTACACCTTTTATGGCACGAATTTCGTGCCAGTCCCGACATCCGTGATTGGTGATGACTGCGCCCATTTTGTGTCCTGTTGCATAGGCAGCGAGCCCAACGTGCGGGGCGGCGGCATGACCATCCCCAGTCGGGTCCCGCCCACCTACGGTGAACCCGGGGCCGGGAATTTGATTTACACGATTCTGGTCGGTGGCTGCTATGCCACCGAGGTGTCTTCATTGAGCCAATTATCTCCGGGAGATCTCATTGGATGGAACTGGGAGGGCCTTACCAACACTTCCCCACCCACCGACATCGATCATGTGACGCTGTATGTGGGCAACGGCCTGCTTGCTTCCCACGCCGTTTCTGCGCTGGACGCTTATGCCCCTTCATGGGATGCGCCACCAACGGTGTGGCATCTGATACACATTTTTGACGCCCCGACCCTTAATATGTCCGTGAGTGGAAATCAATTGCAGGTGTCGTGGACAACCAACTGGAGCGGTTATATTTTACAATCAGCCACCTCTTTGGCCCCTGCCAATTGGACTAATGTGACCACTTCCCGCACTATGGTTGGGACAAACTATATCGTGACAAGCACCATGTCGCGGAACGCTCTCTATTATCGCCTGATATATCCCTAAAAGGCCGAATGGCAGATTTCCGAAAAGGATTCGCAGAAATTCCACGAGCTGTAATTCAGCAAAATAAATATTGATGTCTAAAAAATTGCAACGTCCATTGCATGCCTCGCCATGTGAATGGTCAAACAACATTATTGCGCGTCCTTGAGATAAGCCAGCGATTGTTTTATAGGCCGGTGATCTGGCGCATAGAGTCGTGGAAGGAGAGGCCGGGGACTTGGATGCTGAAGTCAATGGTGGGAGGCTTGCCTTTGCTGGATTGTGATCAGGCTGTCTTGCTCCTCCCCACCTTCAGAAAGCCTGTCAAGTTTTCTGCCAACTCGCTCAACAACGCAACCTCGGTCAATTAAAACGCTCGATGTTCAGGGAGATTATGCGCGATCTGGTCAGGGATGTGCATGGCCAGGCTTGGGTCGGTGATGTGCCGGACAGTTTGAATGGGGGGAGGGCTGGAGCGTTTCCACAAATACTGTAGCCGCATTACATGGTAGGGCGGGCACTCCGCTGCCCGCCGCGGCGCGCACGGAGTGCGCGCCCCACCACCCTCGTTTCGGCTACACCATTTCTTGAAGCGCTCTAAAACTGGTCGAGGCTGAGGTTCTGGCAGCATAAAAGGTGTGGTTGCGAATTATGTCCGTTTATTGGTTTGGACACCATTTTGGTGTCATTTACTACGTCCGCAGAGAATTTGGTTTCTTGAAGCTTCCCGCGGTACCAAACCCATGGTCAATTCTCTCTGTTCCGACCGCTATCTCTTATTGGCTGCTGGTGCTCCGACAACCGCCGCGTTTTTCACAGCGTCTACCGCTGGGATTAACTCTGCTGGAACCTCGCCACAATCTAATTGGTAGCGTTGTTGAGCGTTCAGCGCAGGCAGAACAACCCCGGCTGGAAATAACCCGCGGAAACTCTCAGGTTTCTCGTAAATTGTGAACATCAACCGAACTGGCCCGGCAGCAGCCATGGTGTGATTTACTGAGATCAAATAGGCCGCATGCCGCACCGCCAGCCAGAACAGTGTTTGCCGCGAAGACTTGTCCATCGTGTTGAGCGCCGAATCCAAACAGGCCATATAACAAACGACGTTGTAGTCCATGAAATCTGGCGCACCGTTGTCGATTTTCACCGTGGGCTCCGTGTTAGTGCCACGAGATCGCAATTGGCTTGACAAGGGTGCGGCTTCCGCCATTAACGCAGACTCCATCCTGACAAGATCCAAGCTGCTCAGGTAACGAAGCACGTTTTTTCCGAAGTCCGGGGCAGCCTCCATCTCGCTGAGAATTGGCATCGTTAGCTTTTTTGAAGCTTCGTAACTTCTGGCTATGCTTTCCCCTCGACCACCGATGGTCTTAAAATATGGATGCGTGACGCCGGATTGGAACATTTGCCAGCTTGTTGCGTGGTCTCGCCATTCCTTTGGTATCTCCATCGACTTGAATAGTTCGGGCACGGTCACCTTTTTCCAGCCGTCAGTGCCCGGCCTCAATGGATAGGGATATGGCTCTTCCCCTGGCTCATACCGGGGTCCTGCGTAAACGACCTTTGGAATTTGCTCTGGTCTTGGATTTCCCTCCATCATTTCATTCAACACGTCATGTAAGGTTTTGGGGTGTCCCAGCCATTGACTCGGCGGCTCGGCAAAAAGCTGGAGGGCTTGCCGCGCCGCGTTCTCCAGGACACTGTTGCTGTTGGTTGATAAATCCTCGAGGATCGCCTTCGCTTGTTCCACATCCATCGTTTTTAACTCTCCAGGAGAAGTTCGCGTCCAAAAGTAGGTGCCTAACGCCAGGTAGGGAGTTGTTGGAAAATCCGGATTGCCGAGCCTGGCCGTGACCGCTGGCAGGGCCGCCGGGCCGATGCTCTGAAGTGCCCAAAGTGCAGTGGACGCAAGACCTTTATGCGACGCATCGTTGGCCAGTCCTGCCAAATCTGGGATTGCCGGTGCGGCCGAAGGACCGAGCAGTTGCATTACATATGCAGCAGCAAACTTGGAATGGGTTCCACGCGGCGGCCCATTGCGCAGCCAATCGACCAGGCAGGGCAAGGCGTTGGTCCCCATCTCGCGGATCGCAGACTGCATGTCTGCACGTTCTGCTTCAGTTCCTCTGAGGCCGGTATACTGCTCCACCCAATAAGAAAGAGAGTGTCCGCGGCATTCGGGTTCACTCGGTCCAGCAGCTGGCGCCAAATGTCCCCAAACAACAACAGCACAAATTGTTGCCAACACAATAAATCTGCGCATCTTGAGCCTTTCCAACCACCTTCAATTTACTCACCTATTCAATGTCCCGTCAATCCACCATTTATTGCTTTTGATTGACAAAATTAGGCGGGTCCTTGTTAGCCTCACCCGCCCCCCGTGCAGAAACTCCCGCAAAAGCGGGATAATAACAAGGTGATGCTTTAGCTTTACTTAAATCAAATTCTCACCCGTTCAGCCTGCATGATTTATCGTGCAGGTTTTTCATTTCCCTCCCTCCTCAACAAAAAGGAAATTCTATGTCCCCCCAAGCCTCCTGGATTTTACAGGAAGAAGTCGTCCCGAGATTAAGATCCTTAATCCCCCACACAGTCAATTATATCAGTTCAGAAGATTCAGAAGAGCTGGTCCAAGACGCAACCTGTATAGCCGCAAAACTCCTGGACAACGCAGAAAATCAAAACAAGCGGGTCACGCCAGGAAACATCGCCTGCTACACCATCCTGCACATGAAATCAGGCCGGCGCAGTACTGGCCATTCCAACGCTGATGTCCTCGGATCAGCCGCGCAACTCAATGGCAGAAGTCAAACCTGCAGTCTGGATGAGCCTGTGCATGAAGAATCGGAACTGGGTGAAATCTTTACCGTCAATGATGTGCTGAGCCTGGACGATGAAGACCCGGGACAAAAGGCGGCGAGGAAGATGGACTGGGAGGCATTTTTGACTGGATTGACGGCGGGTGAGAAGAGTGTGGTCGAAGGTTTGCTGGCTGGTTTGAACGGGTCTGAAATTGCGCGGATGTTTGGCCTGGATCCTTCAACTATTCGATACTTCAAGAACAGATTGGGCTTGAAGATTTTGAACTATATGGGGCCGGACATTTTGATTGAAATTCGACGTTGGCCTGGTTGGAAAAATGATCTCAATGCAGCGAGGGAGAGGCTGGCTTGTAGAATTGATAGACGACAGTAATCAATGGGCCGGGCATTTATGAGGTGCCTGGCCCTTTTATTCTAATGCACCACTGCCAGATACCAGCTCGCGTTCTCGATTCCTGAGTGCTTCGAGAAACATAGGCCGCTTCCCCGGTTCTCCATAATCTTTCCGGGCATCCGTGGAATCCTGCCATCCATGGTCAAATTCTTAAAACACCGATGGTCATTAAACCGTCCAACCAGCCCAATCCGGCTTTATCGTTAATGTAACGGGCTTGTTACGGGTTTGTAACGGCAAATGTTGCCAGTTAAGTCGTTGACTATCAACATTTGTTGCCGTGTTGCCGGTTTTTTGGACCTATCTAGTGTCTGAGAGAAAACTGTTCGCGCGAGCGTGGCGCAAGGCGTTTCTCGCGCCGGCTCGATTCGAATCTTTGGCGGTATTGGGATGCCGTTTGGAAAAAACCCAAGGAATCGTGGTCTGAGCCTCAAAAGATTCGCTGGTCAAAGTAGGCAGCGGGAACTATCCTGCGGTTCATGCGCAAGCGATTCGAGGTTCAATTGGCTTTGGGTAAAACACCGATCGAAAGAGTCGTGCTGCCGTCGCGGAGCCGCGACGAACTGCCCCCGGTTCTGGCGGGTCTGCAATGGATTTTCCAGACCCCTGAGATCAACGGCCAAGTGTTTGACCTGTTGGAAAAGAAGGTCGTGGCGGGCAGGAAGGCCACCGGGCGGCCGGGTTTGGACCTGTGGCACATTTTGGTTTTGGGTGTGGTGCGCCTGGCGCTGGACTGTGATTACGACCGGCTGGAATATCTGGCCAATTACGATGGTTTGTTGCGGCAGATCCTGGGCCTCCACCCCATGCTTTCAGAGCAGGAGAGGCCTTTTCACTACAAGACGCTTTCGGAAAACGTTTGTCAGGTGGATGAGGAGTTGCTGCGCCAGATCAACGTCCTGGTGGTTCAGGCCGGGCGGATCGCTTTCAAAAAAAAGAAAACGGTCCCGCTGAACCGATCCGGGCCAAGGCCGACAGCTATGTGCTGGAGACCAACGTGCATTTTCCGACCGACCTGAACCTGTTGTGGGACGCCCAGCGCAAGTGTGCGGACCTGCTGCTGCCGCTGGTCGTGGCGGCCCGGCTGGGGGGCTGGCGCAAGTGTCAGGAATGGCGGCGCAAACTCAAAGGTCAGATGATTGCCTTGACGCGGCTGGCCAGTGGCGGCGGCCCCAAGAAGGAGCAGCGCCAGCAGGCGGCTGCTGCGGCCTATGTGCGGGACAGTTACCGTTTCGAGGAAAAAGTGTTCACGACGATCCAGGCCTTGCCGGTGCCGCAGGACGTGGTGGAGTGGGCGCGGCGCGAGCAATTGGACTATTTCCACACCATGATGATCAAGCAACTGGACCTGGTGGAACGCCGCTTGCTCCAGGGCCAAACGATTCCCCATGAGGAGAAGATTTTCTCATTGTTCGAGCCGCACACCGAGTGGATCAACAAGGGCAAGCTCTTTCCGTCGGTGGAACTGGGGCATAAAGTATTATTGACAACAGATCAGCACGAATTGATTCTGGACTACAAAGTCATGGAGCAGTTGAACGATGTCGACGAAGTTATTGCCCTGGCCGATCGATTGCTGGGCGGCTACGGTGCCGGGGCTGTGGCCAGCCTGAGTGTTGACAAGGGCTTTAGCCGGGCAGAAGACCGTCAACTGCTGGAGCTCTACATTCCAGAAGTCATCATGCCCAAACGCGGCAAGCGCAACAGTCAAGAACAGGCGCGAGAGGGGCAGCGCCGTTTTGTGGCGCTACGCCGCCAGCACAACGCCATTGAATCGGACATTAACGCGCTGGAACATCACGGTTTGAATTATTGTCCCGACAAAGGCTGGCACGGGTTCAAGCGCTACGTGGGCTTTGGCGTGCTGGCTTACAACCTGCACAAGATCGGTCGGCGCCTGCTGGAGCGCCGGCCGGAGGCCGAACCGCCGAGAGTATTGTGCGCCTAAAAAAGCGGGTTTCGTAACAAAAGCGTGATTAAACCAGGTGAAATGTCGCCGCAAACCGCCTCTGCAATGGCTGGCCGGGTCAACAGCAAAAAACCGGCCAGAAAAACACCCCGCAAAACCGAGAGTCCCGGCTTCAGAAGGGTGCCGATTTGAAAAACACGAGTTTTCTCCCAATCACTAACTATCAATCTGGCGTTTCTGGCCATTCTTCCCGCCAAAGCGGTGTTGCGATTGTGGCCAAAGACTGAAATCGAGTTGGAAGGGGTGGTCCACAAAAAGGGGCGGCACAAAATCGGCCTTGCGCCCTTGAAAGTTCTTTTTCGCAGAAAGGTGTTGGCAATTAGTCCGACTCATGGCATTAGTCCCATTCCAAATTTATGTTTAATAAGAAAACATGGCCCCGGTTCGCAGCTTTGGCCGCTGCACTTGTTGTTTCTCCCGGCACTTTCGCGGGCGAGGCGGATATTCACATTCCCGATCTGAGCGGGGTCAAGTTTGACGGGTTGGGCGGCATCAGCGGCGTCACGCTGATGTGTGTGGGCATCGGGATTTGCTTCCTCGGCGCCATCTTCGGCCTGGTGCAATACTTTCAGACCAGGGCCTTGGCGGTGCATCAGAGCATGGCCCAAGTCTCGGAAACGATTTGGGAAACCTGCAAAACCTACCTTTTCACACAAGGCAAATTCCTCGCCATTCTTTGGCTGCTGATCGCCGGTTGCATGGTGTATTATTTCCTGGGGCTGCAACGCGACAACATCGGCAATGTTGTCCTTATTTTGCTCTGCTCGATTCTGGGCATTCTTGGCTCCTACGGCGTGGCTTGGTTTGGCATCCGCATCAACACCGTGGCCAATTCCCGCACCGCCTTTTCCGCGCTCAAGGGCAATCCGTTCGCCACCCTTGGCATCCCGTTGCGGTCGGGCATGAGCGTCGGATTGCTCCTCGTCTCCGTTGAACTGTTCTTCATGATTTGCATCCTGATGTTCCTGAAAGACCTGGCCGGCCCCTGCTTCATCGGCTTCGCCATCGGGGAATCGCTGGGCGCTTCGGTGTTGCGCATTTGCGGCGGCATTTTCACCAAGATTGCCGACATCGGCTCCGATCTCATGAAAATCGTCTTCAAGCTCCCCGAAGATGATCCCAAGAACCCGGGCGTCATCGCCGACTGCACCGGCGACAACGCCGGCGACAGCGTCGGCCCGACGGCGGACGGTTTTGAAACTTACGGCGTCACCGGCGTGGCGTTGATCGCGTTCATGGCCCTGGCCCTGGCCGCCAGCCCGAACGTTTGCGCGACCCTGATTATTTGGTTGTTCGTCATGCGCGCGCTCATGATCGTCACCTCGCTGGTTTCCTACTTTGCCAACAACGTCCTGAGCCGGGCCATGTTCGCCAGCAAGAAGGATTTCGATTTTGAAGCGCCGTTGACCCATCTGGTCTGGATGACTTCGGCTGTCTCCATTGCCATCACCTTCGTTGCCAGCAAACTGCTGCTGGGGGATTTCAAGGACGGCCGCCGGCATGGTTCAATCGGATTTATGGTGGGTGTTGTCCGTCATCATCAGTTGCGGCACCGTGGCGGGCGCGCTCATCCCCGAGTTCACCAAGATCTTTGTCAGCACCAACTCGCGCCACGTCAAGGAAGTGACCAACTGCTCCAAACATGGCGGCGCGTCCCTCAACATCCTGTCGGGCTTCGTGGCCGGCAATTTCTCCGCATTCTGGATGGGGCTTTGCATCATGGTTCTGATGGCCGCCTCTTATTTCTTTTCCCAAAATCCGGCCTTGCATTCCCTCATGCCGCCGCAGTTCGCCTTTGCCGCGCCCATTTTTGCCTTCGGTCTCGTCGCCTTCGGCTTCCTCGGCATGGGACCCGTGACCATCGCCGTGGACAGCTACGGCCCGGTGACGGATAACGCGCAGTCCATCTATGAATTGAGCCAGATCGAAGGGCGCAAGGACATCAAAGCGGAAATCAAGCGCGACTTCGGCTTCGACGCGGACTTTGAAAACGCCAAGTACCAGCTCGAAAAAGGCGACGGCGCGGGCAACACTTTCAAGGCCACGGCCAAACCCGTCCTCATCGGCACCGCAGTCGTTGGCGCCACCACCATGGTGTTCGGCATCATCATTCTTCTGGAAAACTTGTTTGGCGGTGCCGTCACCAAGTTGAGCATTGTGCAGCCGGAAGTCATCCTGGGCCTGATCATGGGCGGCTCGGTCATTTACTGGTTCACCGGCGCTTCCTGCCAGGCCGTCGTCACCGGTGCCTATAGCGCGGTGGTTTACATCAAGGAACACATCAAACTGGACTCCACCACCGCCTCGATGAAGGACAGCAAGGAAGTGGTCCGCATCTGCACCGTTTATGCCCAGAAAGGGATGTGGAACATCTTCATTGTCGTGTTCTGCTTTGCCCTCGCCTTGCCTTTCTTCAATCCTTACTTCTTCATTGGCTACCTGATCGGCATCGCCTTTTTCGGCCTTTTTCAGGCCATCTTCATGGCCAATGCTGGCGGCGCCTGGGACAACGCCAAAAAAATCGTCGAAGTGGATCTCCGCCAGAAGGGCACCGAACTCCATGCCGCCACCGTCGTTGGCGACACGGTGGGCGATCCATTCAAGGACACCTCCTCTGTCGCGATGAACCCGGTCATCAAATTCACCACCCTCTTTGGCCTCCTGGCCACGGAGATCGCCGTGACCATGAAAGTGCAAAGCACCAAGACCGTCATTGGCGCGTTCTTCTTCATCATCGCCTTGATCTTCGTTTACCGGTCGTTTTACTGCATGCGGATTCCGGAAGAGAAGGGGGCCTAACTCCACCGCAGCACCGCCACCAGCGTTCCCGCCGGCCGCGTCGTTCCGGGCGGAATATCAACCAGCCCGTTGGCTCGGGCCATCGAGCTTAAAATGTGGGACGCCTGGCTTCCGGCCGATCTGACCTGGCCGCCGGCGTCGAGCACAACCCGCGCGAAATGCCGCCGTTCCCCTCGGTTGCCCAGCGGTTCGGCCAGCGTGCCCCATGACGCGGGCGGCCGGAGATCGCGCGCTCCTTGCAGCCGCAGCAGCGCCGGTCTGGCCAGAAGAAAAAAGGTCACAAACGCCGAGACCGGATTGCCGGGCAGGCCAAACAAGAGTTTTCCCCCGTGCCGGCCAAAGGCAAACGGTTTGCCCGGCCGCATGGCCACCGTCCAGAAGTCCAATTGCCCGCCAATCTCCGCGAAGGCCTGCCTGACCCAATCCGTTGCGCCCACCGAAACGCCTCCGCTGGTCACGACGACATCGCATTCCTGGAACGCCGTCCGCAAAGCCTGCTTTGTCAATACCAAATCGTCCGCAACCGGCGGATACAGTTTGGGGATGGCCCCGGCTTCACGGGCCAGGGCCGACAAGCCGGTGCGATTGCTCTCGTAAATCATGCCCGGCGGCAACGCGCGCCCCGCTTCGCGCAATTCATCACCCGTCGCCAGCAGCCCCACCCCGGGACGCCGGCCGGTTTGCGCCGCGGCAACGCCCGCTCCCGCCAGCAGACTGAGGCGCTGGGCCGTTAATTCCTCCCCGGCCCCGGCCAGCAGCGCATTCTCCCGGACGTCTTCGCCGCGCAAACGCACATTTTCCCACGGCTTGACCTTCGCCGAAATGATGACCTTCCCCGGTTGGTCCGCCGCCTGTTTCACATCTTCCTGCATGACGACGGCGTCCGCGCCGCGCGGCAGGATCGCCCCCGTATAAATCCGCACACACGCCCCCGCCTCGACGCCGCCGGCAAATGCGCTTCCCGCCCGCGTCTCGCCGCTGAGGCGCAGGGCAACCGGGTTCTCCCCGGTCGCCGATGCCAGGTCCGCTGCCCGGACCGCGTAGCCGTCCATGGCCGAATTATCCGCCGGCGGCAAGTCAATGGGCGAATGGATGGGCGCGGCCAAATAACGGCCCAAAGCGTCCTGGACAGGAATCTCTTCCGCCGGCAGAGGCTCTATGGCCGCGAGAATCCTTTCCTGCGCTTCCTCCAGAGAGATCACGGGAAAATTAAGGGAAAGGCTGAAGGCTAAAGGCTAAAGGCTGAAGGAAGAACTGAAAGGCATTTGGGTCGCTTGTCTTCGTTTTCATAACTTTAGCCTTTAGCCTTTAGCCTTTAGCCTTTGTCCATCATTCTCCCGCCGTGAGCAGGAGGGTCTGCTCCAAGGTCGAAAGCCCCTCCCCCACTTTTTCCAGGGCGACGCGGCGGAGGGTTTTCATCCCCTGCTCGATGGCCAGTTTGCCGATTTCCTGCGCGCCGACTCGTTTGATGACCAATTTGCGAATCTCATCGGTCATGGTCATCGCTTCAATGATGGCCAGGCGTCCGGAGTAGCCGGAGTTTTTGCAGCGTTCGCAGCCGCGGCCGCGAAACAATGTCTTGCCTTTGAACAGGCCCACTTCAATGCCAAGGTCCTTGAACATCTTCTCCGGATATTCCACCGGTTCCTTGCAACTCGGACATACCTTGCGCATCAGGCGCTGGGCGCAGGCCAGGATGACGGCGGATGAAATCAGGAACGGCGCGATCTCCATGTCGTCCAGCCGCGAAATCGCCCCCGGCGCGTCGTTGCAGTGCATGGTGCTCAATACCTGGTGGCCGGTCAGGGCGGACTCCACCGCGATTTCCGCCGTTTCCGTGTCCCGGATTTCGCCAATCATGATGATGTCCGGGTCCTGGCGCAATATCGAGCGCAGCGCGCTGGCAAATGTCAATCCTATTTCCTTTTTGACCGGCACCTGGTTCACTCCCGGAAGCTGGAATTCCACCGGGTCTTCCACCGTCACGATGTTGTACTGCGGCCCGTTCAGTTCGTTCAGCGCCGAATACAGCGTGGTGGTTTTGCCCGATCCCGTCGGCCCGGTGACCAGGATCAGCCCGTGCGGCGCGTCCACCGCGCTTTTGAAGCGCACATACGTCTCGGCGTCGATGCCCAGTTTATCCATGCTGGCGGACAGGTTGGATTTGTCCAGCACGCGCAGCACGCACTTCTCCCCATGCACGGTGGGCAGGAAGGAAACGCGCAAATCAATGTCCCGCCCCCCGGCCCTGACCCGCATGCGTCCGTCCTGCGGCAAACGGCGCTCGGCGATGTCCAGGCTGCTCATGACTTTGATGCGGGAGGCCAGCGCCACTTGCAAGTTTTTGGGCGGCGGCGGCATGTCTATCAAACTGCCGTCAATGCGGTAGCGCAGGCGCACCATGTTTTCGAACGGCTCGATGTGAATGTCGCTGGCCCGGTCCTTGATGGCCTGCACCAGGATGAGGTTGGCCAGTTTGATCACCGGCGCTTCCTCGGTCGAAGCGGCCAATTCGGCCAGATTGGTGGAGTCCACCGCCTCCTTCGTCACCTCCAGATTTTCCGCTTCCGCCTCGGCTTCGGCCTTCTTGGCCGCATCCTGGATGATGTCCTCCATCGTGCCCGTGCGCGAGGTGTCAAGATTGGCCAGCCGGTCCAGGATGGCCTTCTCCGACGCGATCATGGGCAAGACCTCCAGCTTGGTCATGCGCTTGACATCGTCCACGGCCAGAACGTTGAGCGGGTCGGCCATGGCCAGAAACAATTTGTTGCCCAATCGCGCCACGGGCAGCACTTTGTAGTTGCCGGCAATGTCGCGCGGCACCAGATCGGCCAGTTCGGGCGGGACCATCAGGCGGTTCACGTTGACGGGAGGCGTGTTCAAAACGCGCCCCATGGCCACCACCAGGTCGTTGTCGGTCACGTAGGCCTTTTCCACCACCAGCTTGATGAAACGGGTGCCTTCCTTCTTTTGCTTTTCCAGCAATTCCTCCACCTGCTGCGCCGTCAGCAAGCCGTCTTCGATCAAGGCATCGGCTATCCGTTCTCCAAGTGTTTTGACGGGTGACATAACGATCAGCGCAAGGCCTTGCCCAGGATGCGCATCAAGTCGGTGGGCGAAGCCAGATACCACAGCAGCCTGAATTTGGACGTTTCCTCCAGGTCAAGCACGGCTTGTTTGTTGAACGGATTGGCCGTGGCCACCATCATCGTCTTGCTCATCCGGTCCACCGGCAACACGCACCACCGCTGGCAAATCTGCCGCGGCGCCGTCCGCACCAAATCCATGTCGATCTCGTATCGTTCCAGCGGGATATAGGCTAGGCGCGAACGATCCGCCAGCAGTTTCAGGGATTTCTCCAGCGGCATGAGCTGGCGCTCGGCCAGATTTTGAATGAAAGGATCGCTTATTTTTGTCAGCGGCGCCGTCAAGTCGGGCTTCGGCCAGCACAACTGGAAATCGCCTTCCGTAATCAGCTTGGTCTCCACAAAAAATTTGTGCATCGGCGTCCGCCCGTCATCCACTTCCGGTTGGGCCGCCGCCGTGCCGTCCCCTTTTTTCGTTAAGACGGTCTGCGGGCCCTTGGTGGGATGTTCCATTTCCACCGGCTGCGGCGCGGTCAGGTTATTGGCCTTGCTTTCGATCTGCGCCATCGCGGCCATGGCATCGCGGTCTTCCGGATGGCGCTGCAGGATCGTTTCGTATTCGAGAATGGCGGAGGAAAGCTGGCCCAACTGCACGTAAGCCTGGGCGATGCGTTTGGAAGTCAGAACCACCTCCTTATCCAAATTGAGTTTCAGATACGCTTCCTTGAGAATTTCCAGCGATTGATAATCCTGCGGCTGCGATTGAGTGATGACTTCAAACATCTCAATCGTCTGCCGCAACTGCGCCTCTTCCCCCGGATTTAAAGTGCCAAGCATTTCAACTGGTCCTGACCATGCCAAATTAACCCGCTGTCGAACTTAAATCAATCATTTCAGATGCCCCCCTTTACTTCGGCTTCTCGTCGAATCTCCTTAACACATTCTCTGCGAACTCCCGTTGTTCCGGGGGCAGACTGTCCAAAACCGAGCGTTCCTTGCCTTCAAGCACGGCGCAGACCGGCTTGAGAAAATCGAGCGCTTCCGCAATCTCCGGCCGCTGAGTCTCGGCAAGAACGCGCCACGCCGTTGGCCAGGCATCTTTCATTATGGGAATCGTGCTGCTGTTAAGGAAACGAAGCGCGATCTCACGCGCCAATGCTTTTGGCACCGAGTTCAAAAAGCCGCCAAGTTTCGTTACTACGGCTTTTGCCCCGGAGTAATCCTTGTCAAACCATAATATGCCGTACGCAGCTTTGGCTGCCTCCGCCTCCAAATCATCCTTCATCACCGCAAGGTCAATCACCTTTAGTAAATCCGCGACGGAATCTGCGTTCCGGTCTTGACGGAGGAATGAATGCCCGCGGATAAAAAAGGTGCGGGCCAGTTGTTGATTGGGTACATCCTCCATCTCAATCACGGCGGTATAGTCGGAAATTGCTCCCTGAATATCGCCCAACTCATCCTTGGTGAAGCCACGATTCACCAACGCACGCACGACATCTTGCTTATGCGCACCCTTCATTTCAATCACAGCCGTGAAGTCGGAAATCGCTCCTTGCTTGTCGCCCAACTTGTCCTTGGTAATGGCGCGGGTGACCAATGCGAGCCCCACCAGTTGCTTTGGTGCATCCTCCATTTCAACCACGGCTGTGTAGTCGGAAATCGCTCCTGACGTATCGCCTAACTGAGCCCTGGCGAAGCCTCGGGCACCAAGGGCACAAGCGATCCGTTGTTTTGGTGCATCCTCCGTTTCAATCACGGCGGTACAGTCGGTAATGACTCCGTGATTATCGTCTAACTGCAACTTGGCAATGCCGCGCTTGAATAAAGCTTTGAAATTCTTTGGATGCTTGGCAATGACCTCATCTAACGACCGGATGGTGTGCTGATAATCGCCATGTTCAAAAAGCAAATCTCCGAGGTCCGCGTACGCCTTTATTTCATCCAAATCAGACTTCTCTTGGCTTTCGCTCGACAGATCAGCATACGCCAGCGCAGCCTCTCGAAGGTCCGCTTTCGCCCATTGGTCGATGCAGAGTTCGGTGGCCAAACGTTCATGCTGTGTGTCTTTGAGTGAAGCTGCTAAGTATTCAGCCGTGGTGGCAGAATCCCTTAGCATTTGCGCCGCACCGCTCGGCTCCGGCGATGCCAGGTTGCGCAAAGTGACGAGCCTTTCCTCCTCCTCAAACCAAACGCGGAGCACCTCGACAAATAGCTCGATGCGACGGCGGTTCTTGCCAAGGTATCGCATCTGATACCAAACGGCGAAAAGCTTGTCCGGCACGGTGTAGTTTGCCGTCCGGCCTTTGCCGCCACCAAGCACCTCGACAAATTGGGCATCTTTCAACCGCCCGAGTTGGGTGGTTATGGTATTTAGTCGCAACCGGGTTGGGCCAACAAGGTCGGTCGGTTGGGCGGCGCCGCCTTTCTCCATCAGTGCGTGGATGATCAGTCTCTGCTGCGGCGGGAGGTTTTCAATCTCGTGCTTGAGCAACGGCGTCAGCTCGTCCACCAACTGCTGGAGATATTGCACGATGGTCGTCACCTGCCGCTGGGTCAACAACTCGTAAAGCATCAGGATCAGCCGTGGATTGCCCCCCGAGAGGAGGACGATGGCGCGGACTTTTGATTGGTGCAAGGGTAACTCCCTGAGAAAGTCCTGATTGCCATCGAATAAAGCCCGAAGCTTCAGCAGATCGAAGACCTCTTCCGCCGTCAGTCTGCCCAGCGGCACCTGGCCAAAGTAGTTAAAGAACGCCTCGTCGTAGCTCTTGAGCGATTCGAACACATGCACCGCGCTGCCGATGACCATCATAAACGGATCGCTCATCAGCAGTCGCCGAAAAGTGCCTTTCATTTGGTCATCGAAGCACTCTTCCAGCAACTGATTCAGGTTCTCGATAAATAGAATCAGGCGCTTGCCTTGCTGGCGCGTGATCTCGCGCAAACCAGTCAGGGCAAGCTGCAGGCTTTGTTCTTCGTTTGCTTCCGCCTCCACCTTTTCCAGCCAGAGTTGTGCCGGCGAAATTTCCTGCTTCACCAGCATCTGAAGTGTGGCGGCCATCAGGTCTCGCAACGAGCCGATGTTGAATTGTTCTTCCGGGAAAACGATCGGCATCCAGGCCGCCTTTAGCTTCTGATCCTGACTGATTCGCAACGCAACCATTTGAATGATGGTGGACTTGCCCGAACCGCGCGGCCCGGTGATGGCAAAGCTGGAGAGTGTGCCGGATTTGATCTGCTCGCGCAAGGACTTCAACAAGTAATCAACCGTGTGCCCCCGAGCCGCGAAAGTTGCCTCCAACTCTTGATCCGACATTTCGGCTGGTGTGTATTTGTGGGCGACAAGACTCATGATTTCTTGACCTGTGAAGTTTTTGCCTTCGCGCCCGGCGCTGGATACCAGCGCCGCCACCAATCCTGCATGACCTTGAGCCGAAAGTGGAATTCGTTGGTGTCCGTATCCAGGCGCAAATACCAGTCGTATTCGAGGTCTGCCATGAGTTCATCAAACGCTTGATCGCTGGCTGCCTTGCCTCGTGCCTTGCGGTAGATGTCGAACAGAGCGGGCCGGGAAATGCGCTCATGGCTGGCCACCGCCCGAAGAACCGCCAGCGCCGCTTTCTCCCCGGTCTTGCCGTATCGCCGCAACCGGCTGCTGTAGTGATCAAAATAGTGGCGGCAAGTGGGTCCAAGTATCCGATTCTTGTAGATGCGCTCCAAATCAGCGATGGTGAAATCTGTTCGTTGGGTAAGCGGCAACTGGGCAATCTGCGACATGAAAATGTGAATGAAGTAGGGAACGGGCGCGCCAATCAACTCGAACAGCCTGCCTAAAATCGCATCGTTGCAGTTGACTGAAAGCGAGCGGGCCAGATCGCCGGCGAGCTTGTGCGCTGTCGTGTTGTCGAGCGGCTCAACCGTCAAACGATAGAAGTCCACCAATTTATCAGCCGCCCCCAGCTTGCGGAGAATTTGGTCAATGCCGACGCTTCCTGCCACAATAAATCTGTGGCGTCGGAGAACGTCCTTTTGTTCCATCCGCACCGTTCGGAACCATGCCAAAAAATCGCGCGCAACGGGTTCGCCTTGTCTTTCAATGAGGCGGTCGAGCATCGCCGGGAACTCGTCGAAGAGGAAGATGATCGTCTTGTCCGCCTTCTCCAACTCGATCAGCATCCGTTTCGCGGCTTCGCGCCAATCCTCCTTGATGTCCGCTTTGAATTTGATCTTCGCCCCCTCGAATTCGGCTTCGTCAAAATTATTCTTTACCCATGCCGTGAAAGCCTTGGGCAGTCGCTTTGCTTTGCTTAACACAGATTGCAATGCGTCGTGCTTTAAAAGTTCGCGGGTGACACGCCAGACAAATTCTTCAGGTGAATCCACGTCTTCCAACTCAAACGAAAGAGGCAGATAATTGGGCCGGGGGCACTTCAGGACATGCCGCATCACACCGCTCTTGCCAAATCGCCGCGGGGCAAGAAGCAGGATATTATTTCCTTCAATCTGCCGCCAAAGATGGTCAATGAATTCCTCGCGCCCATAGAGTTCCTCGGGATCGGGAATCTGTCCAACAAGGCTTCTCGTTTGTCGCAGTCCGATGATTTCGTCATTCATAACAACACAAATGTTGCTTCTATTCTGATTTAAAGCAACAAAAATGTTGTTAAAATTCGCTATATGCGCAACATATTGCACATAAACACTTTATAACAGCACAGAAACACACCATGACAGGCGCATCCCGGTTTTTGGCAACTCTATTGTCAATGGGAGACAATCACTGGCCGCCGCCAGACCAAAAAGAATGTCCAATGTCCAAGCACGAATGACCAAGGAAAAATGACGAATCCCGCCAAAAGCGGTGCGATGCCCGGGGTCCCTTTTTCGTCATTCGGTCATTTGAGTATTGATTGGTCATTCGTGCTTAGACATTCGTCATTTAGTTCTGGCTTTGCCAGTTTAGGATTTGGTAATTGGACATTTTTCCTTAATTGATTGGTCATTCGGATTTCGTCATTCGACATTTCCCCCACCGTCATGGTATGGGTTTTTCCCATGATTGGTTTCCTTTGATGGCGATATGCTGGAACGCTTTTTCAAACTCAGCGAAAACCATACCACGGTCCGCACTGAAATCATGGCCGGGATTGCCACCTTTCTCACCATGGCCTACATCGTCGTCGTGCAACCCGCCGTCCTTTCCGGGAAAATGTTCGGCCAGCCGACGGGCATGGATTTCGGAGCGGTGATGACGGCGACCTGCCTTTCCGCCGCGCTGGCCACCGCCATCATGGCCCTTTATGCCCGGTATCCCATCGCCCAGGCGCCGGGGATGGGCGAAAACTTCTTCTTCGTTTTCTCCGCCATTCCCGCCGCCGCCGCCGCCGGATTCCATAATGCCTGGCAGGTGGCGCTCGGAGCGGTGTTCATCTCCGGCGTGTTGTTCCTTGTCCTGTCTCTGCTCGGCATCCGGGAAATGATTTTCAACGCCGTCACGCCCAGCCTCAAACACGCCGCCGCCGCCGGCATCGGCCTCTTCATCGCGTTCATCGGGCTGCAAAACGCAGGGGTAATCGTCAAAGACCCCGGCACCGCCGTCAAACTCAACGCCCATCTCGGCTCGCCCGATCTGCTGGTTTTCTTCGCCGCCCTATTGTTGACTGCGGTGCTCGAGGCGCGCCGGACGCGCGGGGCCATCTTGTGGGGCATCGCCGCCGCAACCGTCCTGGCCGCCGCCTTCAAGGCCGCGCTGCCTCTTTTGCCGCGGGCCTTGGCCGCGTCCCCCGTAGTGGCCGGTTCCATGCTGGCGACGCGGTTTCAATTCGCCCGGGGCGTGGTGGCTCCGCCGCCGTCTCTCGCTCCCACCTGGTGCCAGCTCGATTGCGTCCACGCCCTGGCCCCGGCCCTGTTGCCGTTGATCGCGGTCTTCCTCTTCATGCTGACCTTCGACGGCATCGGCACGCTCATCGGGGTTTGCCAACAGGCCGGGTTCATGGCCGATAACAAGCTGCCGCGCGCCAAACAGGCGATGATTTCGGACGCCGTCGGCACCGTGGCGGGGGCGGCGCTGGGCACCAGCACCGTGACCAGTTTCATCGAAAGCGCGGCGGGGGTGGAACAAGGGGGACGCACCGGCTTGACGGGCTTGGTGGTGGCCGCCTTGTTTTTGCTGGCGCTTTTCTTCAGTCCACTGGTTGTGATGATGGGAAGCTACCCGCCCTTGACCGCGCCGGCGCTGGTCATCGTGGGGGCCATGATGATGCGCAACGCGGCCAGGATTGAGTGGCACGACCCTGCGGCATCCATTCCGGCCTTCCTGACGATGATCGGCATCCCCCTCTCCTATTCCATCGCCGACGGATTGGCGCTGGGGATCATTGCCGACCCGCTGGTGCGGCTGTGCGCTGGGCGGGGGCGGGAAATCGGATGGCTGACCTCCCTGCTGGCGGTCCTGTTGCTGGCCTACTTCATCTGCATCCGCGGTCGAATGCCCTGAAAGTACATCTCACTTTTTAGTTGGCGTTTTCTGATTCCTAATCAGAGGGTTCAGGCACCCCCGGCGCGGCGGCTTGGGGCTTGGAGTCAATCGCGGCATTGGTCTTCACCGCTGGCGCCGTGTCGGCTCCCGCCAGTTCATCAGACAGAATCGTGATGGCAATGCGGCGGTTCCTGGCTCGTCCCTCTTCGGTCGAGTTGTCGGCCAGGGGACGATACTCGCCATAACCGACGACTCCGACGCGGTGCGGGTCAACTCCCGCTCTTTCGGTGAGAAAATGCACGGCGGCAAGGGCGCGGGCGGTGGAAAGTTCCCAGTTGCTGGCAAAGCGGGTGCGGATGGGCACGTTGTCCGTGTGGCCGATGACGTGAATCTTGAGTTCCGGATGTCCCGCGAGAATGGCTGCGATCTGGCGCAGCACGGTTTCACCGTCCGGTTTCACTACCGCCTCCCCGGAATCAAACATCACGCGGTCGAGGATGTTCACCGTGAGCTTGCCTTGCAGCTTGGAGATGGTGACATCCTTGGATTCAAGGTCTGAGCGCATCTCATCTTCCAGCCCTTTCGCCTTCAGGCCGGCCAATTCCTTTTCCTTCTCCAAATTGGCTGCCCGTGTTTGCAAGGCCGCGATCTGGTCTTTGTCCTGCTTGATTTCAGCGAGGGCATTCGCGAGCCTGGCCTTGGCGTTATCCAGGTCGGAGCGGAGCGATTCGAGGTTGTGGATCTTGCCCAAGGCCGACGCCCAGAGCACTGAAACTGCGATCAAGAGCGCGGCCATGAGGCCGGCGGCAATCCAGCCCGGCTTGGCGCTGCCCGGACCGCGTTCAGCCTTGGTCACCGGTTCAGTAAAGGGATTTGGGTCTTCGCTCATCTGCGTCGGACGTATTTTTTTGATTGACTTGGTGCGGAGACCGGGAGGCTGTTTAACCAAAGCTTGTAACGCGTCGAATGCAAAGCAAACAGACCCCTCCAACAAAAAGAACGGCAGTGCCCGGTTCAGGAACCGCGGCCACGGAAACTGCGTCAATCAACTGCCAGTGCGGGTCACTATAATCCACGAATTCGATTGTTGTTGAACTGGATGTGGCCGTCTCCTGTAAATCGATCGTCTCCCAACTCGTCGTGCTTGGGTTGCTGAATACGCCGAGATCGAGATCACCCCAATAGAAATGAATGGGCGCATTGCCTTGGGAAGCATAATCGCCGGTCAATCCATAGCCCGAAAGGAGACTAAACTGGATTTCATATTGGTCCCCTGCAATGGTGGGGATGGTTTGTTGCAAAGGTTGAAAATTAGAACTGTCACTCGAATTAATGATTATACCGACGGCAGAACCTTCCAGAGCAACCCCGGGTGGCGGGTTGAGAATGCCATAAGTGCCGCTCCATCCAGAGAAAATGGACTCAAAGCCCGGATTAAGAACCAAATTTCCAGGGAGGAAAACCGATGCAGGAGCCGGAAGGGCGGAAAGAGCCATAAAAAAAAGAGTGATAAAACTTTTTTTCACGGATGGAACTATGGGAACAGACGATCCCGTTTGTCAAGGCTAAAAGTGTTGGAAGTTTTTCTTAACTACCAATTTGGATTGACGGCTGCATCGGCCGCCCGCCACAGGTAGCGCGCGGCATGGGTGCGGTGAGGCGACCATCGGACCCCGTGTTTGGCCAATTGTTCCGGGGTCGGCATACTGCGCTTTCGGTAGGCGATTTGTTAACTTTGCCCCTTTATGACAATTGCTTGTTCCCTGCCGCGGCCGCCACAGGGCTTTCGCCGGCGGCGCGTTTGCCATTGGCCGGGACTTCCTAAAGCCATCCTTCCCGACATGTCCAATCTTCATCGCCGTGTTTTTCGACGAAGGCAATGAGCCTCCGAATCAGGCCTCGCACATCCGACTGACTTTTTCAAGGTTGGGCGAAACGGCTTTAAGGGCCTCGAAGTCCCGGTGCGCGTGCAGCGCCAGGCTGGCCGCAATTTCCTCCGGGTAGGCCTCCGCGTACGCCAGCGCCATCTTTACCACTGGCTCGGGTTTTTCCAGCCGTTTAGCCGCCTTCGCGGTGTTCCCGCCCAGATCTTTGACCAAGTCCACAACCATCCAAACCGGCCACCTCGTGCCGGTGACGTATGCCACCCGGCCAGGAGCGCCGTCTCGAAACTCGATGGCGGGGAAACGCGAACGCTTTACACCCTCTTTGACGTAAATAGCCGCCAAAGTCCCCGGCGGTTGGCCCGTCAAAGTCGCGGCGGCTTTCAAATCCGCCTTCTCAGGTTTGGTCAAACGAAGTGTGACGCTCTCATCTTTAGTCATTATTGCCATACAATGCAAACAATCGCATCTGCCGCGAAAATTTCAAGCCCTGAGTAGTGTCTTAATTTGGAATTTTGACAGTGACCTTTTATTCCAACGCTTTGGCGAGAACCTCTTTGACAAACTGCGGAATTTCCACACCCGATTTTGCAGCGTCCGCCTTCAGTTTGTCATATTGCGCGACTTCCCCGCCCTGCCACACAAGATCAACCCGCCGGATTTGTCGCATGGCCACATGACTGTATTTTTCCGGGTAAGCCCAATAGCACGACAGGCAAATGTTTTTGTCCTTCATGCTTTGCCAATTCTCGCAATGTTCGCACGACCAGGATTTCGCGCGATTCGCCGAACCGCAGAGCAGCATGAAGTCGTCGGTCTTGAGCTCATCACGCTCTCCGGCCACCTCATAAGGCACACGATGGTCAATTTGCAAATCCGGCTCCGCCATTTTTTCCAGATAAATGAAACACTGGCAGCCATATTTCTTGATAAGTTGATCCTTGATCCTTTTGGAAAGACCAGTGCGCCCGCTGAATCGCCTGAACTGTCGCTTCGCCGGGTCGGCAAACCGATAGGCCGCGATTTTGCGGCCGTTTGCCGCAGTGACGCGAAATGTTTCCAGTTGAATGCCCAATTCACGAACGTCGCGCGCCGCGCGCGGCGGATGATCGTAACCGTATTTGTTCTTCAACTGTTCCGTGGTGATGTGTCCGTGTTTCAGAATGTGATCAATCACGGTCTTCGGACGCTTTCCAGTGACGGAGGCGCAGAGTTCAAGAAACTCTTTTGGATATTTTGGCTTTGCCATAAGGAACGGGTGTTTCCATCAATTGCATCTGCTCGTCACGGTGTTTGCGGTGCATGGTGGGATGGACTTCCAATTCTTCAGCCAGCGCGGAGCGAGAGATATAAGGATTCCACCGTCATTTCATCCCGGCCAAGCAAGGTTGCCTGCGAGGAACGTCCGGCTTCAATTTCCACCAGCGTCAGGCGCAGTTTGGCCGGCAACGGTTTGCCGTAGCTGCGGTTTCCCAAACGCCCGTCGTAACTCACCAGATAGCGGACATTTTTCAGATTCAGCACCGCCAGTTGCGCCACGAAATCATCGAACAAAATCCCGGAGAAATACCGCGAGTCCCGTTCCCCGCAAACGCCTTGATACGGCGGGTCCATATAAACAACATCGTCTTCGCGCACATTCGCCAGCACATTTTCGTAGCTCACCGAGGTGACGATGGTTTTCCCGCGCAACAATGCCGAAATGGCATTGAGGCTTGCCTTCATCGTTTCCGGTTGCGTTCCCAGGCGGCGCTTGTCGGGGCTTTGATTGAACAGCCCTTCCGCGTTGTAGCGCACCGCGCCCTTCACGCAGCGGGCCAGCAGATACAAAAGCAACCGCGCATCCTGCGTGCGATTGAACGACTCGCGCACCTGATAATAATGCTCCAGCGCGTCCTCGTGGTCCTCGCGCCAGAGTTCAGCGTAGAATTTCCCAAGCTCCTTCGGGCTATTGACGATCAAAGACAACAACTTTGCCAGCGGCGCGTTAAAATCATTCAGCCAGAACTCCTTCGCCCGCCCGCGCGCCGCCGTGGCGATGGAAAGGGCGGCGGACCCGCAGAACGGCTCCACCAGCCGCGTTGTGCTCACGGGAAGATATTGCAGAATCAACGGAGCCAGCGCCCGCTTGCTGCCTTGATATTGAAATGGTTGGGGAACAATCATGGCAATCTCTATGTGAACCTTTTGAATTCTTTTTGGTGCCGCTTCGACGTAACTATCCTTCTTGCTGCCCGTCAATAATAAACCAGACGCGGCGGTTGCGCTTATTGAAACCGGGTAAAACATGATAGTTTTGCCGCAAATGCAAAACTTGGCTTCTCGGCGTATCCCAAATCATTGGCACACCAATTGGCATTCCAGCAAGAATACTGTCCAGAAGTTTTGCAGCCTTTCTTCCGTCCCACACAAATTCACGCTGCAACTTGGGAATTGCGAATCTTCCTTCGTTGACATAATCAAGTAACTGCCGAACTTTGATCTTCCGAATTTTGATGGCCGTTTCCTTCATAAATTGAAGCCCAAATTTTCCGACTGTTGGCGAAATACGCCCATTTCAGAGCCATGTCGAGCGCTTTTTGATAAAATGGGACCTCCGTTTCCTCTTCTTGTCAATAATGGGCCTGTTTTGGAAAGCATGGTTTTTGGCATGGCGTCAGGCGATTTGGAGCCAGACGGTTTTCAGATGGGCCGGTTCGTCCCGGTGGATCGGGAAATCAGGGGGTTGCGGAATGTATTGCCGCGCCAAAACCCGGCGGCGGGATTGCGCCAGCGAGCGGAAACGGGTCAGAAACGGGTCTCGTATAATCAGAAACGGGTCACCGCATGATCACATGACTACCAATTCGGATTGACGGCTGCATCGGCCGCCCGCCACAGGTAGCGCGCGGCATGGGTGCGGTGAGGAGCCCATCGGACCCCGTGTTTGGCCAATTGTTCCGGGGTCGGCATTCTGCGCTTTCGGTAGGCGATTTGAAAGCCCCTGCGGACGCCGAGGTCGTGAACAGGCAGGACATCCGGACGGCCGAGATTGAAAATGAGAAACATTTCCACCGTCCAGCGTCCAATACCCTTGATTTCGGTCAATCTGGCGATGATCTCCTCGTCCTTGAGAGAATCGCAGTCGCTGATGCTCGGTATGAGACCCGCGTTGCAACGCTTGGCCAAATCAATAATATACGCCGCCTTGGGACGGGACAGACCCGCTGTTCTCAAGCGGTCAACGGAAGTCTTTGCCACCCGGCCGGGAGTGGGGAATTCGTCGTCCGGGAACAGCCTTTTGAACCGTTCGAGAATTGTGCCGGCAGCGTTGCTGTTCAATTGCTGGTGAATGATGGCGTGCGCGAGAGACTGAAAAGGCGAAAGCCGCCGCGGGCGCAATCGTATGGGCCCGACCTTTTCGATCAACCCCGACATCACTGGATCGGAACTCAAATGGGTAATGGCGCGTCTGCTCATGGGCGGTCATTTTATACGGGTTTTTTGTCCAGGCGAGCCGTTTTCGCAGACCTGACTGACAACGGTTGTGACGCTGTGACGCTTCAAAACCCCTCGGGGCCAGAGGCTTCGGGAAAGGCTAAAGGCTGAATGCTAAAGTGCAAAATTCCGATGGTTCATAAGCGCCTGTCTGACAACATGTTATGAATATGCAAAATGCCGAAAATTTCACGGTTGTTTTTTGGGCGGATTGCTCTTGAGAAATTTAAAACACCTGCCCCGAAAGCTTTCAGGGTTCGGGGTTGCAAAATGCAAGGTTTCGATAACCGAATTGCGCCGGATTCCAGCGAATGAAAACTTGCCAATTGGGGGGACTCAAGGGAAACTGGTTAAATGACGTAACGTATATGGTGTGAACCCATCCGCTACATTTACGGAAACCGCCAACGCCGCAAGAAGTCTGCTGGACGCGGCGAACGACGCCACGGGTTTATCCAGGCCATTATCGCCGCCAGGCGCGCCAGTGGATTCCACTTTGGCCGACGCCCGGTTGATTTACCAAAAAATCTCGGCCAGCATTGCCTCCGTCATGCACGGCCAGATGGTTTCGACCCGGCGTTTGCTGGCTGCGCTGGCCAGCGGAGGGCATGTGCTGCTGGAGGATTATCCGGGGACGGGCAAGACGACGCTGGCCAAGGCGCTGGCGCGTTCCATTGACGCCGGTTTCAAACGCATTCAATTCACGCCGGATTTGCTGCCCTCGGACATTCTGGGAGTCTCCGTCTTTAATCAGCGCGACCAGACGTTTTCTTTCCACGAAGGGCCGGTCTTCAGCAATATTTTGCTGGCCGATGAAATCAACCGGGCCTCGCCGCGCACGCAATCGGCCCTCTTGGAGGCGATGGCGGAAAACCAGGTGAGCGTGGACGGACAAAGGCGGATGTTGACGCATCTTTTTTTTGTGATTGCGACACAGAACCCGATTGAATTCCGCGGCACCTATCCGCTGCCGGAAGCGCAGATGGACCGCTTCGCCATGCAGTTTGATCTGGGTTACATCAGTCCGTCGGACGAAGTGGCGGTGTTGACGGCGCAGGCGGGGAGGCATCCCATCGAAGGAGTGCATTCGTGTGTGACGATGATGGACGTGATGCGGTTGAGGGAAGGGGCGCAGAACATCCGGATGAGCGAAGAATTGAAACACTACGTGGTGAGACTGGTGGGGGCGACGCGCACGGCGCCGGGTGTGCAGCTTGGGGCCAGCCCGCGGGCCTCGATTGCGCTGATGAAAGCGGCCCAGGCGCTGGCGCTGTTCGACGGCCAGGAATTTGTCAACCCGGAGCATGTGCAGGAAATCGCAACACCGGTGATGGCGCACCGGCTGGTCCTGGAGCCGCAAGCGAAGTTCTCCGGGATGACGGCGCGGCAGGTGGTGGACGAGATTGTCAAACGAGTGCCCGTGCCGGTGTGAGCCGCCGGGCCAGGCTGTATGGTTGCGCCATTGCGACAGCGGATAAAAGAGTGGAGTCACTGGCATTTTGCCTCGGGGAAATTGCTGACCGAACGGGAAACCTTTTTCAAACGCTATCTCTACCGCAATTATCACACCTTTGCCTCCATCACGCATCGTTTTCACCGGCGGATCACCCTGGCCGGTTGGTTGGTGTTGGGCGGAACGCTCGCGGCGGCGACGCTGGGGGCGGACACCAATGCCTCGTTTTGTTACCAAACTTTTGCGCTGCTGGTGTGCGTGGTTCTGGTCAGCGCGGCTTGCACGCCTTTTGGACGCCCCAACTTGGCGCTGCACCGGACCCTGCCCAAGTTCGGGGCGGCGGGCGAACGGTTGCGTTACCGGATTGTGGCGCGGAACCTGTCCAAGCGGGCGGAGAACGCGTTGCAACTCCTCGAGGATTTTCCGGACCCGCGCCCGACCTTTCACGAATTTGCCTCGACGCCCGAGCCCGGGGAAGAGGCGCGCAACTGGTGGGACCGCACTTACGGCATCTACCGCTGGCGCTGGTTGATGGGGCGCAACAGACGCGCCCACTTCCAGGAGCAGGCCGTGCCAGACCTGCCGGGCGGGGCCGAATGCTCGATTGAGGCGGAGTTGATGCCGTTGCGGCGCGGCCTGCTGCGCTTGACCGGAACGACCGTGGCTTGTCCGGACCCCTTTGGGTTGTTTCGTTCCTTGCGCAAGATTCCAGGGCCGCAATCGGTGTTGATTTTGCCCAGGCGCTACGCCATGCCGGCCTTCGACCTGCCCGGCTCCATGAAGTATCAATTGGGCGGGGTGTCCATGGCCTCATCAGTCGGGGAATCAGAGGAGTTTGTCGCCTTGCGGGAATACCGGCCGGGCGATCCGTTGCGCCGGATGCATTGGAAAAGCTTTGCCAAGCTGGGCAAACCGATTGTCAAAGAATATCAGGACGAGTTTTTTGTGCGGCACGCCCTGGTCCTGGACACCTTCGGAGGGCCGGCCGAGGAGGAAATCTTCGAGGAAGCCGTCTCGGTCGCCGCTTCGCTGGCTTACACCATCCAGACCCAGGATTCGTTGCTCGATCTGATGTTCGTCGGCCCGGAGGCCTATTGTTTTACCAGCGGCCGTGGAGTGGGCCATATCGACCGGGTGCTGGAAGTGCTGGCCTCCGTGCGGGTGTGCCAGGAGAAGGATTTTGGCGCTCTGGAGGGCCTGGTGTTCACTCATGCGACGGACCTGAGCGGTTGCCTTTGCGTTTTTCTGCGCTGGGACGCGCCGCGCCAGCGCCTGGTCAGCGCGATGATGTCGCGCGGTGTGCCGTTGCGCGTGTTTGTCGTCACCGCCGATGACCAGGAACTGCCGCCCGGTCCGATGGCGGCCCAGCCAGGGAATTTTCACACGCTGCCGGCGGGCCGCATCGCGGAAAAACTGGCGATGTTATGAGAACACCTCCGTGGCTCATGGCCGGCGCGCTGCTCTTTTGGGGCTGGGAAAACGGCTTGATGCTGTGGGGCGCGCTGCTGGCGGCGGCGCTGGAGGGCGCCCGTCTGACGCGCACACGCTGGGAGTTGTCCAATGCCGACCTGAATCGCATTTCCGACCTGTGCTGGGCCTTGGTTGTGGGAGTGGCGTTGCTGCTGTATTCCACGGAAGACCGGTCGGCCTTCGTTTTCAACCTGGCGAAGTGGCTGCCGGTTTGCTTTTGCCCGCTCATGCTCGCCCAGGCCCATGGGAACCGCGCGACGATGCCCTTGAGTGTTTTCTGGTGGCTGCTGCGCCGCTCGCCAGCCAACCAGACCGCGCGCAAATCATACAATATCTCCTACTGCTACTTCGCCTTCTGCCTGCTGGCGGCCAGTGCCTCGACGCGGCCCAACGGCTTCTTTTATCCGGGCATAACCCTGCTGGTCGCGTTGGCCTTGACCAGCGCCCGTCCCCGGCGCGTGTCACTGACCGCTTGGGTGGTGTTGCTGGCGCTGGCCGCGACCGCCGGCCAATTCAGCCACAGGGAATTGCGGCAAATGCAGAATGCGATGGAAACCGTGTTAGGCACCTGGATTGCGGATTTTTTCCGGGCGGCGCCGGATCCCCGGGAATGCCAGACCAGAATCGGCTCCACCGGGCGCATTGTACAGTCGGGAAAAATCGTCCTGCGCCTCCGTCCCGAACCCGGCGGATTCGCGCCGGCGCTGCTGCGCGAAGCGACCTGGGACGCTTACAGGAGAGAAACCTGGCTGGCCAGCAACAATGATTTCTTCCCGGCCCGTGCGGGAAAAAATGACACCTTCAAATTATTGCCGACCAACTCGCTCTCAAGCGAAGTGGAGATCGCCTGTTATTACGAGAACGGCCAGGGAATTTTGGCCCTCCCCCATGGGACGTTTGAAATTGACGACGTGCTGGCGGACGTGAAAACCAATCGTCTGGGCGTGACGATGATTGACAACGGGCCGGGCTTGCTGGATATGCGGGCTTCTTTTGGGCCGGGCTGGTCCATTGATTCGCCGCCGTGCGGGCGGGATTTGATGGTGCCGGAAGAGGAAAAACCGGCGCTGGCCCAAGTGGCAACGGAACTGAAGCTGGCGGGGATGACGGAACGGCAAAAAATCCGGGCCATTGAGCGATATTTTAAGGAGAAGCATTTCACTTATTCATTGAATGCCCCGCGGCATCGCGACCGGATGAACCAGACCTACCTGGGCTACTTCCTGACCAGGTCGCACTCGGGCCATTGCGAGTATTTTGCCACGGCCACGGTGCTGTTATTGCGGCAGGCAGGGGTCAGGGCGCGCTATGTGACAGGATACGCCGTTCAGGAATCCGGGCGGCACGGGGACACCTACCTGGTGCGCGCGCGGGATGCGCACGCCTGGGCCCTGGCCTATCACAGCGACTCGGGACTTTGGGATCAGATCGATACCACGCCGGCAGATCGGGACAGGGCGGAGGCTGTCCAGCCGCCCTGGTGGGAACCCGCTTCGGACACTTTGTCGAATCTCTATTTCCAATTCTCAAAATGGCGCTGGAACAAAACTTCCTACGCCCGTTATTCGATCTGGTTGCTGGTCCCCACCATTCTTTATTTGATCGGCCGCATTGTGTTCACCCAGCGCCGCCAGCGTCCCGCCTCCGGGGCGGACGATGCCGCTCATCGGCCGCCGTGGCCCGGCCTGGATTCGGAATTGTATCTGATCAACCGCCAGTTGGCGGCCGCCCAATTGTCCCGCCTGCCCAACGAGCCTTTGCGTTCCTGGCAGCAACGATTGGAACTGGCTTATCCGGACTCGGACCGGCTGCGCCGGATTTTTCATCTGCACCGCAGCCTGCGTTTCGACCCGCGCGGGCTGAAACAGGAGGACCGCGAAACGCTGCGCAGCGACGCGCAAAGGTGGCTGGCTGAATTAACGCGGCTTGGTGAGTCGTAATCGTCAATTGGACATTCATTCGTCATTCGGATTTCGTCATTCGACATTTTCCCCTACAGTCCTCTTACCTCGGTGATCAACTCTTGCAGCGCGGCTTTGGCATCGCCGAACAACATGCGCGTCTTGGGTTGGTAGAAGAGCGCGTTCTCAATCCCGGCGAAACCCGCGCCCCGTCCGCGCTTGATCACAATGACGTTCCTGGCCTTGTCCGCATTGAGAATCGGCATGCCATAAATGGGGCTGCCCGGATCGGTTCGCGCCGCGGGATTGACCACGTCGTTGGCCCCGATGATCAACGCCACGTCCGCCTGCTCAAACTCCGGATTAATTTCCTCCATGTCCAACAATTTGGGATATGGCACATCGGCCTCGGCCAGCAGGACGTTCATGTGTCCGGGCATCCGGCCCGCCACCGGATGAATGGCGTATTTGACTTCCACCCCCCGTTTCTCCAGCATTTCTTCCAGTTCATGCACCAGATGTTGGCCTTGCGCGACGGCCAGTCCGTAGCCGGGGATGATGATCACTTTGCGGGCGTAACCCATCATGATGGCGCATTCCGAGGCGGCGATTTCGCGCATGGTCTGATCGCCTGGCGCGGCGGCCGCCGCCCCTTTGGGCGCGAGGCCGAACGAACCAAACACCACCTTGGGCAGCGAACGGTTCATCGCCTTGCACATGAGCAGGGTCAGCAACGAACCCGCCGCGCCGACCAATGTGCCGGCAATGATCATCGCCATGTTGTGCATGGCAAAACCGGTCACCGCCGCCGCCAGGCCCGTGCAGGAGTTCAAGACTGAAATCACCACCGGCATGTCCGCCCCGCCGATGGGCAGCACTTGCAAAACGCCCAGCAACAGCGCCAACACGGCAAGAACGACAATCCACAGCATGGCTCGTCGCGGGTCGCCCACCGACGCGCCAGCCGAGGCGAGAATGGCCAGGAGCAGGAGCGCGTTGATCGCCTTTTGAAAAGGCCAGCGCAACGGTTTTTCGCTGATGAGTCCCTGCAATTTGCCAAAAGCCACAAGGCTTCCAGTGAAACTTACCGATCCCAAAACAATTCCCAACAACTTTGGAAGCGCCTGTCCCTCGTCCGCGCCCTTGATCCATTCCCCCAGGGAAATGAACAGGGCGCACGCGCCGCCCATGCCGTTGAAAAGGGAAACCATTTGCGGCATGGCCGTCATCTTGACACGCTTGGCCAGCAGCCAGCCGGGAATTGTGCCGATGACGATGGCGATGAGAATGGGGCAAAAGTGGCCCATCTTCGGCAATAGAAACGTGCCGAGCAGCGCCAGCGCCATGCCGATGCCAGCGACGATATTTCCCGAACGCGCCGTGCGCGGTGAGCTTAACCTCTTCAGGCCGAAGATAAAACACAGCGACGCAATTAAATAAGCCGCTGCGGGATCCATGAGAGGTGAATCACCACGAAGATATCGGCGTGGTTGTTCATTTGTCTTCGCTGGTTTTGTCGGGCGTTTTGGCTTTGAACATTTCCAGCAT
This sequence comes from uncultured Verrucomicrobiae bacterium, assembly GCA_963825315.1. GTDB lineage: Bacteria > Verrucomicrobiota > Verrucomicrobiia > Limisphaerales > Palsa-1400 > DASRLE01. The sequence goes on from CAWGST010000001.1 coordinate 2,097,497, forward strand.
TCGATCGGTCACGACAAAGCCGCCGACCACATTCAATGTCCCCAGGATGACCGCGATGAAACCGAGCGCGAACAAAGCGTCATTATCCCCCGCCAAGCCGAGCAGAACCACCCCGCCGATCAAAACGATGCCGTGAATGGCGTTGGCTCCAGACATCAGCGGCGTGTGCAAAATAGTCGGCACACGGCTGATCACCTCCACTCCGGTGAAGATCGCCAGGATGAAAATATAAATCATGGCCAGCGTGCCGATAATCATGTTGTTCTCCGTTTCTGGTTCACTTCGCCGTTGAGCGTGATGCACGTCCCGGCGAAAATTTCATTTTTCCAATCCATCGTAAAGCCGTTTTCGTTGGTGATTTCCTGAATGAAAGCCGAAAGATTCCTGGCAAACATCCGGCTGGCATCCAAGGGCAATGTCGCCGGCAGATTGGTGGGGCCGAGGATGGTGACGCCGTATTGCCGCACGATTTGATCCGCCTGGGTCAATTCACAATTGCCGCCGCTCTCCGCCGCCAGATCAACAATCACCGAGCCGGGTTTCATGTCCGCCACCATTTCCCTGGTAATGAGGCGCGGCGCGGGTTTGCCCGGGACTTGGGCGGTGGAAATGATAAAATCGGCCACCCTGGCCCGTTCGTGCAAGAGCTTTTGTTGTTTGGCCAGCGTTCCGGCCGAAACCTCTTTGGCGTATCCCCCTTTGTCCTCCATATCCTCCTGCCCGGCAATCTCAATGAAAGTGGCGCCCAGACTCCTGACCTGTTCCCTGACGGCGGGCCGGACATCGAATGCTTCCACGACAGCTCCCAACCGCCGCGCCGTGGCGATGGCCTGCAAACCCGCCACACCCGCGCCGAGGATCAAACATTGGGAAGGCCGAATGGTGCCGGCGGCAGTGGTGAGCATGGGGAGGAATTTTGGCAATTGATTCGCCGCCAGCAACACCGCCTTGTACCCCGCAATGGTGGCCATGCTGGAAAGAGTGTCCATGCTTTGCGCCCGGCTGATGCGGGGAATCGCATCCAGGCTGAAGCTGATGATGCGCCGCCGCGCCAGGATTTGCACCAACTCCGGATTGCGCAAGGGCGCCAGGAACCCAATCAAGCCTTTGCCCTCCGGCAACGCGGCCGCCTGATCGTTGGACACGGCATGCACCTTCAAAAGGCAATCGGCCAATGCGGCCAACTGCGCCGCGTCCGGGACGACCTGCGCGCCCGCCGCGGCAAATTCGGCATCGGGAATCGACGCCGCCAGCCCCGCCCCGCTCTGGACCGAAACCGAATGCTTTTTTTTCAGCAACAGTTTTACAGCATCGGGAACGAGGGCGACCCTGGTTTCGCCTGGACTGAGTTCTTTAAAAACGCCAAACCTCATTAATTCATTCCAAAATACGCGCGCATACTATGCGCAACCCGTCCATTTTCAAACCAATTGTGGAACGAGTGGGGATGGCAATGGCTTGCATTTTGCAAGATTTTAATTTTCTCAATACAATCGGTGATCCATCACCTGGAAAAAACGGTGAAAATTTCGACATTTTGCCAAGTCACAACATGTTGTCAGCAAGGTGTTTACAAAAGGACACTAAAGTTAGTATTTACAAGCACGCTGAAATTGGGAAAGCAGAAAGTATCGGTCTGGGCGGCCACGTCCAGTTTCGGGTGGCTGGGAAGATTTATTCAGGCTTTTAGTCCGTCGAATGCGCAGGTAGGCTTGAACGAGCAAATTTCAATCAGACGTGCCATCGCCGCAAAATCGGGAAGAAGTGCTGTTTGCTGCCGCGCTGGAAATGCCGGCGGACAAGCGCCCGGCATTGCTGGATGCCATGTGCGTGGGCGACCCTGCCCTGCGCCAACGCCTGGAAACCCTGCTGGCCGCACACGAAAAGGCTGACGAAGTATCGGCCAAGGGCGCAGCCGCAGTTGTGGCGACCATCAAGCTCGATCTGCCCGACGCCGAGGATGAAGCCGTGGGCCAGACCATCGGGCGCTACAAAGTGCTGGAGAAGGTGGGCGAGGGTGGCTGCGGCGTGGTCTATGTCGCCGAGCAAACCGAGCCGGTGCGGCGTCGCGTCGCCCTGAAGGTCATCAAACTGGGCATGGACACCAAGCAGGTCATCGGGCGTTTCGAGGCAGAACGGCAGGCGCTGGCGATGATGGATCACCCCAACATCGCCAAGGTGCTCGATGCCGGCAGCACCGAGGCGGGCCGTCCTTTCTTCGTCATGGAACTGGTGCGCGGCATCAAGATCACCGAATACTGCGACCAGAACAATCTGACCACCAAGGAACGGCTTGATCTATTCATCCAGGTTTGCCAAGCGATACAGCACGCGCATCAGAAGGGGATCATTCATCGCGACATCAAACCCTCCAACATCCTCGTCACCCTGCACGATGGTGTGCCGGTGCCGAAAGTGATTGATTTTGGCATTGCGAAGGCGACGGAAGGACGATTAACTGATGCGACGGTCTACACGCAGTTGCACCAGTTCGTCGGCACACCGGCCTACATGAGTCCCGAGCAGGCGGAGATGAGCGCGTTGGACATCGATACCCGCAGCGACATCTACAGCCTGGGCGTATTGCTTTACGAACTGCTGGCTGGCAGCACCCCCTTCGATGCGACTGAGTTGATGTCGCAAGGCATTGAGGCGATGCGGAAGACAATCCGGGAGAAGGAACCAGTTCGACCGAGCACACGCTTGGCGACGCTCAAGGGTGAGGAGTTGACGACGACGGCCAAACGCCGGTCAGCCGATACGTCAAAGCTGCTCCATCAACTCAAGGGCGATCTGGACTGGATCGTGATGAAGTGCCTGGAGAAGGACCGCACCCGCCGTTACGAGACGGCCAATGGCCTGGCTTTCGATCTCAAGCGGCACTTGAACAACGAGCCGGTCCTGGCCCGCCCTCCCAGTGCGACCTACAAGTTTCAGAAGGCATTTCGCCGAAATAAGCTGTTGTTTATTGCTGGCGTCGCAGTCTCCGCCGCCTTGTTGCTCGGCATCATTGTCAGTACCTGGCAGACGGCGAGGGCGAATAACGCCAAACGGGATGCTTTGGCAGCGCGGCAACAGGCGGAAGCCAAGGCGCAAGAGGCCAGCGAAGCGCGGCAACAGGCTTCCCATCAGCGGGATCTGGCCCGCGAGCGGCTTTACGAGTCGCTCGTGCGCGAGGCGGGGTCTGTTCGAAAGGCGCGGCAGATAGGATACCGGCGCGAGGTGTTTGATCTCCTAAAGCAGGCGGTCGCCCTTGGAACGACCAATGTTGACAACCGCCTGGTGCGGCGCGAAGCCGCGGCGTGCCTCGGCGATTGGGTGGGTCTGGACCCGGTGGACATCGCTTTGCCAGGTGACGTCGGAACCGGTGCATTGACAAAGGACGGGGCGTTGGCGGCAATCGCAACGTGGGATGGAAAGATTTCGCTGCGGGAAACTCGCACTGGGCGTGAAGCGGCTTTGCTTGAGGTGGGCGGGAATCCTTACAGCCTCGCCTTCGACCAGCGTGGGCTGTCGCTGTTCATCGCCACCGCCAAAAAGCACGACTTTATTGTCGGCGTGCGGACGAAGTCGGTGCAGCTTGAAAAATGGTCTGCGCGTCGTAACGGCTCCTGGGAACGGGAATGGGCGCGGCCCGCCGATGGCTTTACCCAATTCGTTCCCACCACCGAAGGGTCGGTCGCCTTGATTCTTGGCCCGGCAGATTCCTACCTCGCGGTTTGGGATGCGGAACGGGAAGTCGAGGTCGCCCGCGTGCCGGTCCCGGTCCGGGTGGCTTGGTCACCCATGCCTGCCATCAGCATGGACCGGAGGCTGCTGGCCTTCTTTGGCCTGGAAGGGCAGAGTGGCTTCGACGTGCAACTGGAGGTGTGGGATCTTGCATCCAAGCAGATGGTGGCGGAGATCAAGCCACGCCAGGGTGCCGCTTGGGGCCTGTCGTTTGGACCTGACGGACGTTCCCTGGCAGCGACCTACAACAATTCTCTAATAGTCTATGAAACGGCCAGATTTGGCAGCCAGATCAACTTGAGTGGCTCATTCGAACCTTCCTTCGGCGGCACCTTTGGAGCGTCTGCAAACCTTTTGGTTGTGCCCGACAACCAGGAACTTGCGGTTCGACTGATCCAGCCGCTGTCTGGCCGCGAGGTGGCCTGCCTGAAACTTCCGGGCATTCCAATCAGTCAGTGCTTCAGTCAGGATGGCTCCGTGCTCCTGGTGACGCACTCGTTTGGCGGTCGGATCATTCATTTGAATGTGGAACGTGAGAAAGTGAGCCTGCAAGGTCACCAAGGCGGGGTGCCCTCTGTAGAGTTCAGTCCCGACGGGAAACAGCTTGCGTCCACGGGAAAGGATCGCACCCTGCGCCTCTGGAATCTCGCTGCTCCTTACGAATCCAAGATTCTGGGGCAACTTCCGGCCCCGGGACAATCCCTTGCGTACACACCCAAGGGCGATTTTTTGGTGTGCGGCTACTACAACACGGGTGAGCTGTCCATCTGGACACCAGGGACGGGAAAGCAGGTGCAAACCGTAAACGAAAGTTCCAATCATGCAGGCACGACCTGGGGTTGCGCCGTTAGTCCGGATGGCCAGCGACTGGCCGCGAGTGGAACCGGCCTGCGAGTATGGGACATGGCCAGCCTGACCGGGCCGGAACCGGCCTCCGGAAGGAGGAATGAACTCCTGATTTCAGAGTCCGATGCAAATGCCAATATCCTGTTTGATCCCACCGGAAAGCAGCTTGCCTACACGGCTATGAGCGAGTCGGACAAAAGCGTGGAAATCCATATGCGCGATCTTGCTCCCGGATCTCGGCCGAGAGTTGTGGCCACAAACATCAATTGGATGGCAGTCCAAGGACTCTGTTTCCTGCCGAAGAGTGGCGCCCTCGCTTTTATGATTAAGCACCGAGAACTCAGGGCCATAGAGCCGGCCACGGGGCGGATTATTTTTAACGTTCCGACTATCGAACCTGGCGAACCTTCCGGCGGCACAGTATCCAACCTGCGGGCAAGTCCCGATGGGTCAAAGCTGGCGATGGCTTCCCATTCGGGACTGGGAGTTGACCTAAGAGACCCCGCCACAGGCAAGTTGCTCTACACGCTCCCCGATGAGCCGGGAACGGTCTGGTTTTTGGCTTGGAGTTCCGGACAGCCAGCGGTTGGCGGTCTCGCGAGCAAATGGGGACATCTCCATTTGGAACTTGAAGGAAGTCGAAGCCCAGTTGTCACAACTCGACCTCAAGCCATGAACCCAACCGGCGAAGAATTGTTGTTTGCGCGAGCCCATGCCGCCGGCGTGAACTGGCTGATCTGGGCGATGTTGGCCGCTGGCAGGCGGGCGAGCAAATCCCGCAAGTAGTCAAAGGGGTTGATCCCATGCCGCCGGCAGCCACCCAGCAAGGTATAAATCACCGTGCTGCGTTCGCCGGCTTCGGGATGCCCAACGAACAACCAATTCTTCTTTCCAGGTGCGCTGGGCTGAATCGCATTCTCAATTCCATCAGAAAAAGAGAAATTGGTTTTGCCTCTTTTGGGCTGATTTTTCGCATTGAAGAGTGAATGATTGGAATTGCCCATGCCTCAGCCATCTGAACGCGAAATTGAAGTTTTCAACGCTGCGCTGGAATTGCCGGCTGCTGAGTGCGTCGCTTACCTCGATCAGGTCTGCGCCGGCGACGCCGCACTGCGTCGGCGCGTTGAAGAACTCCTAAAGGCCAGCGGTAAAGCCGGCGGCTTCCTGGAAAGCCCGGCGGCAGTTGCGCCAGGACCGGGCGGGACCAAACGCCTTGCGGTCATTTCCACCGAGAAAGCCGGCGACCGCATCGGCCACTACAAATTGTTGCAACAAATCGGCGAAGGCGGTTGCGGGGTCGTCTATATGGCCGACCAGGAAGAACCGGTGCGGCGCCGCGTGGCTCTCAAAATCATCAAGCTGGGCATGGACACAAAAGAAGTCATTGCCCGGTTCGAAGCGGAGCGGCAGGCGCTGGCCTTGATGGACCATCCCAACATCGCCAAGGTGCTGGACGCAGGCGCAACGGACACGGGCCGTCCTTATTTCGTCATGGAACTGGTGCGCGGCATCAAAATCACGGATTACTGCGACCAGAACAACCTCTCCACCCATGAACGGCTTGATCTTTTCATTCAAGTTTGCCGTGCCATTCAGCACGCGCACCAGAAAGGCATCATTCATCGGGACATCAAGCCCTCGAACATTCTTGTCACGATGAACGACGGCGTGCCCCTGCCCAAAGTAATTGACTTTGGCATTGCCAAGGCGACGCACGGAAAACTGACTGATCAAACCCTGTTCACCGCCTTCGAACAATTTATCGGCACGCCCGCTTACATGAGTCCGGAGCAGGCGGAGATGAGCGCGCTGGATATTGACACGCGCAGCGACATTTACAGCCTGGGCGTATTGCTGTACGAGTTGCTGACCGGCCAGACACCTTTTAATGCCAGGGAATTGCTGCAAGCGGGCCTGGATGAAATCCGCCGCACGATTCGGGAGCAGGAACCGGCGCGTCCCTCGACCTGTTTGAGCACGATGCTGGGTGCAGATCTGACGACGGTTGCCAAACATCGGAAAGCCGAGCCGCCCAAGCTGGTTCATTTGGTGCGTGGGGACCTGGACTGGATCGTGATGAAGGCGCTGGAAAAAGATCGCACCCGCCGTTACGAAACGGCCAATGGTTTGGCTGCTGATATCGAACGCCATTTGAGTAATGAACCGGTGCTGGCAGGTCCGCCCAGCGCGGCCTACCGGTTCCGTAAAGTAAAGGGGTCAGTCCCGCATAATCACATATTGCATTGACGTTTTGTCTTCTCTGGCGCAAATTGAGCCTCCTGGCTGGAAAACTCCGAGTGGAATATCCTGGGGCGGTCTATCACGTCCTGAATCGCGGCGACCGGCGCGAACCCATTTTCCAGTCCAACCGGGATCGGGTGCTGTTCCTCAACACCCTGACGGAAGCCTGCCAGAAAACCAGCTGGCAGGTGCATGCCCTCTGCCTGATGCCCAACCACTTTCATTTGGTGGTGGAGACGCCCAGCGCCAATTTGGTGGCGGGCATGAGATGGTTCCTGGGCACTTACACTGCGCGCTTCAACCGTCGGCACAAGCTCTTTGGGCATGTCTTTAGCGGCCGTTATAAAGCGCTCATCGTGGAAGGCGGCGGCACGGGTTACCTCAAGACGGTGTGCGACTATGTGCATCTCAATCCCGTGCGGGGCGGGTTGCTGGCGCCGGAAGAGAAGCTCTGCCGCTATCGCTGGAGCAGTTATCCGGCGTATTTGCTGCCGGCGCGGCAACGGCCACGCTGGTTGCGGGTGGACCGGTTGCTGGGGGAGCATGGCTTGGGCTGCGACAGCAAGGCCGTGCGAGAGGAGTTTGCCGGGCGGATGGAGGCACGCCGGGCGGCAGAGTTGGACAAGGAATGGAAAGCGATTCGGCGCGGCTGGTGTTTGGGAGGCAAGGAATTTCGGCAGGCGTTACTGGAGGAGATGCAGGGCCGGAGCGGGCCGCATCACGGCGGGGAGGAGCGGCGGGAAACAGAGGAAGCGTGGGCGGAGCAACTGGTGGCGAAGGAACTCAAGCGGCGGCGGTGGACCGCGGCGGAACTGGCGCAACGTCGCAAAGGGGATGCAGAGAAGCTCAAGCTGGCCCGGCGGCTGCGCCAGGAAACGACAATGACCTTGAACTGGATTGCCAAACGATTAAACATGGGTGCAGCCGGTTCCTTGGCGAACCTGCTGCGCGATGTGGAAAAGAAACAATAATATGCGATTATGCGGGACTGACCCCTTTATGGGTCATGCGAATTCGCCAAGATGGAGCTTGCAGGCTCCCGGGTATATTGGTGATAATAACGGGTATAATGAGATCCCTATCGGAGCCGGCAGTGGCAATTCGGTATCGACATTAAGCTACCGCACTTGCGGACAGAGCGTGGCTCCATTCCTGTGTTATGAGGACCACTCAGGTGAGAGCCCGAGCAAAACATATTACTGTGATTTGCTTGGGACGCCGGAATACACGATTGTGACGCCGGGTTCGTATTATGGTGGCAATTATCATCGAATGACGAGTTCTATCCGACGGCTGGTGAACATTGGCGGAATTGAGTACCAAGCCGTTACTAATTTTATTTACCTTGTGGACGGCAGTGATAGTAATGCAACCATGACAAGCATCCATTTGCGGCAACTGAACGGTTTTCAAGGGAATGAATCCGCCTGTTCCATCGATTACGATGCTGACACCAACGAAACGATTGTGACAACGTATGTTGATCGTGCCAACAACATGATCAGCACCGTTTCAAATATGCCGATGACGTCTGTGCTTATGGCCACAAATATTGTGCAGAACGGTTTGACCATTCAATCGAGCACCTTTTCTGTGCCAAGTCCAACGCTCTATTTTTATGATGCCTTGGGCCGCACCAATCGCATTCAAGACCCGCTTGGCTTTTCGGCCAGTTTGACCTATGATCCAAACACCGGTTGGATCACCAGCAGCACGGATCAAGCTGGAAACGTCACCAGCTACGTCTATTACGGAACAAACGAGGCCAACTCTGGCAAGCTGAAATGCCAGACTGGCCCGAGCGGCAAGAATACTTATTATGCCTATACTTTGTGCGGGCAACTGTTTCAAAATTGGGGCGATGTTCCCTATCCGGCGGAATATGTTTACAGCGAGTACGGGGACCTGACCAACCTCATCACGTTTCGTGGAGGCAGCAACTGGACAGGTTCGACCTGGCCATCAAACCCAGGCATTGGCGATAATACATACTGGGTATATGACGACGCCAGCGGCGCTTTATTGCACAAAATGGATGCACACGGGTACGCAACGACTTACACCTATGACCCTGTGACTGGCAAACTTCTGAACCGAAGTTTTGCGAGGCTGGTTGGCGGCAGTCCTGTTACCTTGATAAATTATTATGATGGCTATGGCGAGACTGTCGAGCGAGACTACAGCGACGGCACCCCGTCGGTGCTGTTTAACAACTACAACCGCGCGGGACAGCCACGTGAAATTGTGGATGAGTCCGGGGTAAATGAGCTTACCTATGATTATGCCAGCAGACTTGTGTCTGTCACCGGAGCAAGTGGCATTTATGCGGGCATCATTGTTAGCAACCATTTCAATCCCGTCTATGGTCGTGCTGCCATGATCTGCAGCAACCTTTCTTCGACGCTGGAAACGGATTACGGCTATGACGCCTATGGACGGATGAATGCCGTTTCCAACGGCGCGAGCAGCGTCGGCTACGGTTACCTGCCCAATTCAGATTTGCTGCAAACGACAATCTTTTCAAATTCCTCCAGCGCCGTGCTGACGACGGCGCGGCAATGGGATTACGGGTTCCGGTTGGGCAGCATCGCCAACGTGGTCAATGGCGCCACCGTGACGTCGCACGATTACACTTACGACAATCTCAGCCGGCGCACGCGGGCGACCCTGGAGGACGGGTCGCTGTGGAATTATTCCTATAATGACCGCAATGAATTGACCGGGGCGGGTCGGTTCTGGCCGGATTGGACGCCGGTGACAGGCCAGCAATACGGGTACGGCTTTGACAACATCGGCAATCGCACCAGCGCGCAGGCGGGCAGCGTCGGGAATATGTCCACGGTCAGCTACGCCGTCAACGGCCTCAACGAATACACAAACATCCTCACGCCCGGCGCCAAGGACATCCTCGGCCTGGCGATTGCCACCAACGCGGTCACGGTCAACGGCGGGCGGGCCGACCGCAAAGGCGAATTCTTCCACAGGGCAATCATGGTGGCCAACAGCGGCGGGCCGGTCTGGCAGGAGGTGACCAACAGCGCCGGGACCTCGACCGTCACCGGCGGGCTGGTTTTCCCGGCCAATTCGCAGTCACTGGTGTACGACGCGGACGGAAACTTGACATCCGACGGCATTTGGACGTATGAATGGGACGCAGAGAATCGCTTGATTTCGATGAGCATGAACAACATATATGGGATCGAGTATTCCAACGTGCTTCAGGTCACGTTCGCATACGACTATATGAACCGGCGCATCAGCAAGACGGTTTGGACAAACAGCGGATCGGGCTTTGTTCCGCAATCCACTAATTACTTCCTGTACGACGGATGGAATTTAATCGCGCTTTTTACTCCTGCGAATGCCGTTCAACAATCCTTCGTATGGGGATTGGATCTAAGCGGGACTATGGCGAAGGCTGGCGGAGTCGGCGGACTGTTGGCGATGGCCAGTTCGGGGACAAACTATTTTGCATCATACGATGGCAATGGAAACATCACTGGATTGATTAACGGGACGGATAAATCAACGAGCGCCCGATACGAATACAGCCCCTTCGGCGAACTCATTCGTACTACTGGGCCAATGGCGAAAGTCAATCCATTCCGGTTCTCCACAAAGTTTTGCGATGATGAGGACGGATTGGTTTATTATGACTACAGATATTACAACCCCGTTCAAGGACGGTGGCTCAACCGCGACCCCCTCGGACAAAAAGGGGGAATGAACCTTTTCGTATTCGTACACAATCATCCGATCGCAATAATAGATAGAAATGGAAAAGAGGACTGGGTTGATACCGCAGCTGGTCTTGTATATGATTGGATAGATACCGCGAGAGGTGTTTTTATGCCCAATGAAAGTGAGCTGTCGGAGTATCTAACGGATACGGTAGGAGCCTTTCTAACGGATCAATTAGCGGACATTACGGTAAGACCTGTTGGTTTTGACATGATGCAAATAGAGGAAGCATCTGAGCTTCAAGAAGGGGCGTTTATGAGAAACGCACAAAACATGATTGTAAATAGACTACAGACACAAACTGCAAACGATACTTTTACTGGTCTTGTGGTTGGAATGGCCGCGCGGCAACTGAACGCCGCTGGTGGCAATGGGGACAGCTTAAGTTTGGATGCGGCTCTACAAGCTGCTGGAACAACAGGAGTAGATTCTGCGGAAACCATTTGGAGTGTGGCTACAGATGTTTCAGAGTAATGATCCGCCAATTTCATCACGTTATAAGATGATTAAATGCCTATGAGTAACAAAATGCTTAGCAGAATAATTTCAATAGGAATTCTGGCGATCATCGCAGCTTCTGTTATACACATTGCCCATACAAAAGAATACCAAATAGGGAGAGAAGCATACCTTGCAAAAGAGGCTACCAATTATGATCACCATTTTGCTCACCCTGATTCTATAGCCGGTACCGCAATTGCGAGTCTGTTCTTTATCAGTGCTTTCTATGCGGTGTATGAACTTATCGCGTTCCTCACCTTAAAAGTGTTGGAGAGAATAAATGCAGACGATTCAAAGAGCTAATTATAACCAGCCGCTCTGGCAAGAGGATGTTGAGATTGTTGACCTGACTGGCCATCCAAAAGCAAATCGAGCCTATGCTTGGAGCCATCGCCAAGGGAGACACGATCAAGATGTGCGTTTTGTCGCAATTGTGGAAATACCGCCAGTTGAATCAGCGGAAACGACCATCTGAGTGCAAATTGTTAAGGATGCAAAAATGGAGGAAATTAAACCTTTCTTGTTATTTTCCGGCGGATATAGCTCTTTTTCACTCAATCACCCTTTGATTTCAATTCTTATTTTTGTGGTTGTTTCACTGGTTGGTGGAATTTTGGTGAATTACTGGAAAGACAAAGATTGACTTCATAAAGGGGTCGTAAAGGGGTCGGTTCCTAGTATTACTTTGTTAAGTTCTCAAAACAAAAAGTGGGCTCCGGAGCCTGTAAACATTGATAAAAACTGCAATTTTCGGAAATTATGAAAGTCTTTGCAAACCCTGCGAATTCCCTTCGGTATTCAAAAAACTTAACAAAGTAATACTAGCATTGCCGCAATGTTGCTTGACAAATTGGGCTGGGTGCGGCATTCTCCTGCCATGGCGCGAAAGCTTCGTCTGCAATATCCGGGAGCCGTAAAAGGGTCCTCGGAAGCAGGTAATTATGGGCTTGACGGCTGGAAGCGGGGATGTAAGGTAACATAAAGTAAACTTATCTTCAGGAAACCAGGGTTGTTTAGTCAGTTTTGGCTGCCGGCCACACGTTCAGCTTGATGGCATCCATGCCGGGATTCTCGAAGGGGCCAGCCGAAGGATTCGCTTCATTGCGCGGCTGCCCGAAATAATCGGTGTTGAGGCGAATGGGCGCGCCGTCCGGTTGTTCATAGGCGGCATTCGGGATGATGGCCCGGCCCAGCAGACTGGTGGTCACAATCTTGCGGGTTCGCCCGGTGTTCCAGGCCGGGTCATACTTCATTTCGAGATGGCAGCCGCCGGCCTCCCCGACCAGCTTGAGCGCCGGAGCAAACTCCGGTTTGACGAGCGGCCCGGTTTCATGCCTGGAAGGCCCGGCACCTTCGAGAAAAACATTGCCGTCCATCCACACAGGCAGCGGGGCGTCATCGGTACTGGCTCAAATCTGCGCGGCCCACGAACAGGTTATTATAGTAGCGGTCATCGCCGCGCGGATTGTCATGAAAGCCGGCCAACTCGGTGGAATGCGCCTTGAGGAATGGCGTTTGGCGGCCGTCGAAAGGAATCGTGTTGACGGCCCCGGCGAACAGGTTGTGAACGTAAGCGCCCCCCTGGGAACGGCTTCTTAGCGACACGGGCGAGAGGAGAAGGTTGTTGTCCATAAGGAACGGTCCGTGGTCCACCTCGACAAACACATCCTCACCATTGTCGTGGAAGAGATTTTGAGATACGCGCGCGCCCTGCGCCATCCAGTCCAGCCAGAGTCCGAGGCAGGCGCGGTAGATGTGGTTGCGGCTGATGTTGACGTCAATGGCGGCGTGGAACTTGATGGCCGCCATCTCCGCGCCCGAGAACAATCCCCGGACGTGAATGTCATGGATGGTATTGCCGGTGACGGTGCTGAAGACAGCGCCCAGGCTGCCAACAATGCCCGCCTGCTCGCAATGAGAGATGGTGTTGTTGCGGACGATGTGGTGGCCGATGTTTTCCCTTGACCAGTCGTTGGTCAGGGCGCGCGCGATGGTCTTGACGTAGCCCTCGGCGGTGTCGGCTGAGGTGTTATCCCATTGATCGCCGTATTTGCCGAGCGCAATGCCCGAACAGGTGGAGTAGCTGATCAGATTGCTCTCGATAATCCACCCTTTGCTCCAATGAGTGCCAATCAAACCGATCTGCCCGGCCGTGGGCGGCGCCCACGGGGTGGCGGCATCCTCCATGGCAAAGCCGCGCACGGTGATGTAATTAATGCCCGTTTTCTCCGGATAGAACACTGTCCGCCGCACATTGATCTCCACCAATTGTTCGCCCGGGTTGACGCGTTTGAACTGCGCCCAAATCGTGGTGTTCTCCTTGTCCACTTCGGCGAACCAGAGCGGCGTGGTTGCGGCGGGTTGCAGGACTTCGTCCAGCCTGGCCGCCTCGGTCAGCCACTCGCCGTTGAGATAGACAGCGCCGGTGTGATGTTTTCGGCCTTTGGGATCGAACCAGTCGCCGTGGATAAGGTCGCTGTAGGGATTGAAGCTGCCGAAGAAGGCATTGGGCAGCGTCGCTTTCCAGACATCCTCCTGAACCTTCACCCAGTTCGTGACGACTTCCGATCCCTTGATCTCGACCTTCTCGCCCGGAGCCGCTTGATAGACGATGCGCTTCCGGTCGGATTCACCCCCGCGCGGCGGGCTGATGCCTTCGCGGTAAACCCCTTGATGCACGGTGATGACATCGCCCGGCCGGGCAACTTGGGCCGCCGCAGAAATTGTTCTGTATGGCTTTTGCGGGGAACCGTCGTTGCCATCGTTTCCATTAACCGACACGTGGAATTCACTGGCGGAGGCAGTCGCGATCGCCATGCCGATCGAAACCGGGAATAGATGCAAGAAGGTGTGTTTGATGAGTATCCTTTCCAAGAGCAGGATCAAGGCAGAACATGCCCTGGAACGCTGCAAGCCGGTTTTTCGCCAACGGCGCCCACCGTGTACACGCCGCCGTCTGGACAGACCGGCAATTCTCCATTCGGTCCGTGGCCAAGGTAGGGCCGCAAATCGTCCATCGTTGGCGTGTCGGTCGCTTGTTTTTTATTTTCCAGCGCCCATTGTTGTTTGGCCGCGTCAATAAGGCGGAGATTGTTGATGCAGGCATTCATGTGTTGCGTTTTCTCAGTCTCGGCTTGGAACGCTGCCCCCTGGCTCCTCCTGGCCTCCGCCTCGGACGCCCTTGCCTCCGACTCGGACGCCATGCGTTGATTGAGTGTTTGAATCTGCTGCCGCGCCCTGGCCAGTTCGTTGGTCTGCTGCCGCAATTGCTGCGCTTCGGCGCGCAAACGCGCCAATTCGCGCACTTGCGCCTCCCGGGCCGAGGCGCCGCCGCCGGCATCGGCCGCGTCCTGCGCCGCGCGGGCCAGTTGCTCCTGCAATGGCGCGAGCTGCGCCGCTTGTTGCTTCAACGCTTCATTCTCCTGGCGCAATGACGTGATCGTTTGCTGCTGCAAAACAATACACGCTGCCATCGCAATGACAGCGATGGAGCTTAGAATCATGGCTTTGCTCATGCTCATGATTTTTAGGATGCTTAACAGGCGGTTTAAGAACAACTCATTTCCGTGGGAACAAAATCACGGAAAGAGGACGCGGATGGAAGGAGACGACGGGACATGGCTGGCAGGCCAGTTGGTGCTTGGGTCAGCATTGCTCAACCAAATCTTGCGAAACGAAGGAGTGCTAACCTGTTGACCGCTGCCATCGCCCAGCAGGATGTTTCCGGCGCCAGTCGAATTCCCTGCCGAATGTATCTTCAATGACCAGCAAACTGGACCGTCTCGCGTTTTTATTGGGATGGCGACATCATTTCCTCGGCCGTTTTCGGGGGAGAAACCGTAATCGCGGCCAGGTTGGTTTCCGGAACCCAAATTGCGGTCACCGGCCAGGAGCGATTGAGGCTGGGTGCCGTCGGCGCTCACGCTATACGAAATAGGAGAGGTTGGCGTTGGCAAAGTTAGTAAAGGTGTCGGCAGGCTTGCGTTTATCCGCTGGACATAGGAGAAACTTTGGCGATTGCCCCATGTCGTTTGCCATGATCGCGTAGTTGGTCCAGCACAGGAATCCTTGATCGGCGTTTGTCAGAAATTCCCTCCATCCGCCGTCGGCCACCGATTGCGACGCAGGAAAGCGATCGTTATGATCGTTGGCCCAAACGAGATAAGCGGTGCCGATTTGTTTAAGGTTATTCATGCAGTGGTTGCGATCGTCCTTCATGTGAGGACGAACCAGCGCTGGGCGCATCATCAACAATAGCACCAAAACAACGACGATCACCAACATCAACTCGATGCGAGTGAAGGCCTCCGATTTATGAATCGGCGTCGGTCTCATAATTCAGCCAAGTCAAGCTAACACAAGCCGGTCGCGGTTGCCAAAGTTTCAGCCAACATCTCCGTCGTAGGTAAATGGGTCGTAAAGACGGACGGCGGCATGCAGAAAGTCCGCGGTATTGTGCGTCGCAAGGGTCAATCCGTGATGTCGGGCAGTTGCGGCGATGATGCTGTCCTCCCAGGGCATCGGGTGGGCTTTGGCCCTCAATTCAGCCTGAAGCCGAACCCATTCGCGAGCGACACGGAGATTGAAGGACAAAATCCGACCGCCGAACTTTTCCACAAGTTTCTCGATTTGCTGTGCCAACCGGCGTTTCCGTCCGCTCTCCGGGAGTTTTTCCAATCCGTTGAGCAATTCTGCCAACACCAGAGAACTGGTGTAGAAGTCCGCCTCGTGGTCTGCAATCCATTTTTCGACCCGAGGGTTGGGTTGAGGTTTGGCAGGCTCGGACAGAATATTCGTGTCCACCAGGAACTTCATAGTTGGACATGGCGCACTGAACTGCGAGTCCGCTCTGGAAGCGGCAATCCCTTCAGAGCGCGCAGGATGTCCAGCAAGCTTTCGGACGATGCTTGCGTCACTTTGCGCAGGATGATGTTTTCACCCTCTGAGGAAACATCAAGTTCGTCCCCGGGATGGACGCCGCTGTCGCGAAGCACCTCTTCTGGAATAGGCACGCTGCCTTTTTGGTCAACGGTCGTTGTCATTACAGTCGGGAGTCTAAGTGAATTTTGTGCCGAAATCAATGCCGAAATTGGTCAGAGGAATTCCAAACAAGGCTCATTTTTAAGGTGGATTTTTTGCGGAGGCCTCATACAATTCTGGCATGGCAGAGAAAACGATCAGCCAGGTCCCTCGCCCCTTGCGCGAGCAGTACGAAAAAGGCAAGTCAGCCTTCGACCGCAAGAACTTTGATTACGCCATCGCCATCTTTAACCAGGTCCTCGAGCAGGAGCCGGGTTTTTATGATTGCCGCGAAGCGTTGCGCGCGTCGCAATTCAAGAAATCGGGCGGCAGCAGCACTTTTTTCAAAAAAATATGGAGCGGTGCCGGGTCCCAGCCGTTGCTGGCCAGAGGCCAGTTGGCCCTGATGAAGGAGCCGGTGGATGCCTTGAAAATCGCCGAGCAAATCCTCAATGGCGATCCGAACAGCGCGGCGGCCCACAAGCTTTTGGGGGAGGCGGCCATGCTGTGCGAACTGCCCAAGACCGCCATTCTCTCCCTGGAAATCGCCGTCAAAAATTCGCCCAAGGATGAGGAGATCAAAAAGAATCTGGCCCGGGCCTATTCGGCCGCCGGCCAGGGCGACAAGGCGGAAACCATTTTTGCCGAGTTGATGCGATTGCACCCGTCCGATCTCCGGCTCGTCCAGGAACTGAAGGACATCTCCGCCAAAAAAACCCTCACCGAAGGCGGTTACGAGGCGCTCTCGGACGGCTCGGGTTCGTATCGCGATATTTTAAAGGACAAGGACCAGGCCGTGGCCATGGAACAGGAGAGCCGCCAGGTCAAGACCGGGGATTTGACAAAAAAAATGATTGTCGAATACGAGGAGCGGCTGGCCAAGGAACCCAAAAATCTGAAACTGCTCCGCGACGTGGCCGAGCTTTATGAGCAGCAGAAGGATTTTGACAAGGCGCTGGAAACTTACCAGAGAATCGTCGCCCAGGAAGGCAACACGGACGCCTCGCTGCAAAAAGTCATTTCCGAGGCGACCATCAAGAAGTTTAATCACGCCATTGCCCAACTGGATCCCCAAGCGCCCGGCTCCGCCGAAAAGATCAAACAGCTTGAGGGCGAGCGGGATGCCTTTTTACTGGCCGATTGCGAGGAGCGGGCCGAGAAATATCCAAACGATTTGATCATTCGCTTCGAACTGGGGAAACTATATTTTGAAACCGGGAAAATCAGGGAGGCCATCCAGGAATTTCAGAAAGCGCAAAACAATCCGAGCAAGCGCATCCAGTCGCTCAGTTATCTGGGCCAATGCTTTGCCCAACGGGGCATGAACGACATGGCCGCGCGCAGCCTGCAGAATGCCATCAAGGAAAAACCCGTCTTCGACGACGAAAAAAAGGAAATGATTTATGCTTTGGCCGTCGTCCTGGCCAAAATGGGCAAGAAGGAGGAGTCCATGGACCAATACAAACTGATTTATGAGGTGGATTCCGGCTACAAAGACGTCGCCGAAAAAGTCGAAAAGTATTATTCCGGCAGTGCCTGATATTGGCAAATCACTGATGCTCAATCATTTAGCCCATTACAAAATAATATAACAATCCCCATTGACATAATATGGATTTCTGGCATTATCTCCTGAAATGAATGCTATGAAATTGATGACGAAGAACTATCGGTGGTTTGTTGCCGCAATGGCAGGCGCTCAGATTCTGGCCGTCAATGCAACGGCGGATGATACCAGCGATACGATTAACGACTTGAAAAAACAAATCCAGGCGCTGACCCAAAAGGTCGATGATTTGGAAGCCCGGCAAAAGGCCGCCGCGGAACAGCAACAGCAAATGGCCACTGCGGAAAAGCAAAGGGACGCCAAATTAACAAACGCCCCCTTCATTACCGCCGGGGCGAACGGTTTCTCGCTGCAATCCGCCGACACCAACTTTGTTTTGAACCTGCACGGCTACGGCCAGATTGATTCGCATTATTACGCCAGCGCGGCTCCCGCCAAGGACGAGTTTACCGTCCGTCGTATGCGCGCCATCGCCAGCGGCACTGTGTATCACGATTACGATTATTATCTGCAGACCGAATTTGGTTCGGGCTTTACCAGTTCCCCGACCAACGATTCCTTCCTGCAGGATGCCTACCTCAACGTTCACTACTTCCCGGAGTTCCAGGTTCAGGCCGGCAAGATGAAACCGCCGCTCAGCCTGGAATGGGTGCCGCTCGACCAATACCTTTGGTTCCTCGAGCGCGGTTTTCCCAGCGAACTGGTGCCCAATCGCGATGTCGGAGCCATGGTTCATGGAGACCTTTTCAACGGCGCCCTGAGCTACTACGCGGGCGCGTTTAATGGTGTTCCCGATGGCGGCAGCGGCGATGCCGCAGTGTCGGACAACGACAAGGACGTGGTCTCCCGAATTTTCGCGCTGCCTTTTAAAAACACCCAGATCGTGCCGCTGCAAAAACTCGGCGTTGGCCTCGCCAGCAGTTACGGATTGCAGCCGGGACAAGCCACTCCCACGTTTGCCACGATGGGCCGCCAAACATTTTTCTCGTACAGCAACACCGTCAGCGAAGCGGGCCAGCATCTTCGTCTTGACCCGCAGGCCTATTATTTTTGGGGGCCTTTTGGCGCCTACGGGGAGTACGTCGTTTCCGACGAGAAATTCAAGGTGGGCAAAAGCTCGGCCAACTTCAATAACACCGGTTGGGATATTGTTGGCTCCTACTTTCTGACCGGGGAAGACAATAATTGGGCGGTATTGCCCGATGTTCGCCAACCCCTTCGTCTGAACGGCTCCGGCTGGGGCGCATTTCAGTTGGCCGCCCGCTTCGGCCAGATTTCGCTCGATCCGGCTGCTTTTCCGCTTTACGCTGTCAAAGGTTCGGCGCAAGGAGCCACCTCCTGGAGCGTCTCCTTGAACTGGTATCTGAACAGGAATGTGAAATGCATTTTCGAGTATTCCAACACCACCTTCGATGGCGGCAACAAGACGCCGGGCACAGTCACGGGCCAGACCGAACAGGCCCTCCTGGGCCGGTTGCAGTTTGGCTTCTGAGCCGCATGCCCTGTGCATGAAGTATTACATCCTTTGCCTTCTGTTCGTCACGGCCGCCCAGCCGGTCCTGGCGCAAAAAACGGTTTCTTTGCTTAATGTTTCCTACGATCCGACCCGCGAATTTTACCAGGACATCAACGCCGCCTTCGCCAAATTCTGGAAGAACAAGACTGGCGAAGCGGTGACGATCCAGCAATCGCACGGCGGCTCCGGCAAACAGACCCGCGCGGTGATCGATGGTTTGCAGGCCGATGTTGTTTCCCTGGCGCTGGCTTGGGACATTGACCAGTTGCATGACAAGGCGGGCCTGGTTCCGGCCAATTGGCAGCAACGGCTGCCCGATAACAGTTCCCCCTATTCGTCCACCATTGTCTTTCTGGTCAAAAAGGGGAATCCCAAAGGCATCAAAGATTGGGACGATTTGGTCCGGCCGGGTGTGGCCATCGCCATGCCCAATCCAAAAACGTCCGGCGGCGCGCGCTGGACTTACCTTGCCGCCTACGGCTATGCCTTGCGGAAGAATCACGGGTCCACCGCGGCGGCCGCGCAATTTGTCGAACAGTTTTACCGGAACGCACCCGTCCTGGACGAAGGCGCGCGCAGCGCGACCATGACCTTTGCCCAGCGCGGCATGGGGGATGCGTTGATCAGTTGGGAAAACGAGGCCCTGCTGGTGATGGACAGATTTGGCCGGGACAAGTACGAGATTGTTTATCCTTCGCTGAGCATTTTGGCCGAGCCGCCCGTTTGCATTGTTGATAAATATGTTGACGCCCACGGCACGCGGAAGGAAGCGGAGGCCTACCTGCGGTTTCTCTACACCCCGGAAGCGCAGGAGATCGCGGCCCGGCATTATTTCCGCCCGCGCCTGAAGGAAGTGGCGCGCCAGCACGAAAGAGTTTTCCCGCCCATGAAGCTTTTTACGATCAAGGAGATTTTTGGAAGCTGGAAGCAGGCCGAGAAAATTCACTTTGAGGAAGGAGGCCTATTTGATCAGATCTCCAGAAGCCGCCGGTGAGGCGGGCGTGGTGTCGGCCTTCGAGTCCGCGCCGCTGAAGCGTCATGCGGTGTCCAATCCGCTGCCCGGCTTGAACATCACGCTGGGTTTCACGGTTTTTTACCTCAGCATCATCGTGCTGCTGCCCATCGCGGCGCTGGTGCTCCGGGCCTTTCATCTTTCCTGGGCTGAATTATGGACGCTGGCCACCAATGAACGCGCGCTGGCGGCGTATGAGCTGAGTTTGGGGGCTTCATTGGCCGCCGCGCTGATCAACGCTGTCTTTGGAAGTTTATTGGCCTGGGTATTGGTTCGCTACAGGTTTCCGGGACGCCGCCTGCTGGATGGGCTGATTGATTTTCCGTTTGCGCTGCCCACGGCGGTGGCGGGTTTGACGCTGGCCAATTTGTTTGCCGACCACGGCTGGCTGGGGCAATTCCTGGCGCCCATTGGAATCCGGGGCGCGTTTACCCGGCTCGGCGTGGTCATCGCCTTGACTTTCGTCGGCCTGCCCTTCGCGGTGCGAACGCTGCAGCCCGTCCTCGAAAACCTTGACCGCGGAGTCGAAGAAGCCGCCGCCTGCCTCGGGGCCAGCCGGTTCCGCACGTTTGTCAGCGTCATCGCGCCAACCCTTTTTCCCACGATTCTGACCGGCTTCGGCCTTTCCTTCGCCCGCGCCTTGGGGGAATACGGGTCCATCAAATTCATCTCCGGCAATCTGCCCCGGACGGAAATCGCGCCCGTGCTCATGGTCGCGCGGCTGGACCAATACGATTACACCGGGGCCATCGCCGTCGCGCTGGTGTTGATGCTGTTTTCCTTCGCGCTCCTCTTCGCGCTGAACTGGGTGCAGGGATGGGCCTCCAAATTCCAACAGCCATGAACCTCTCCCTTCCCGCTCCATCCCAAGCGCGCAGCGCGCCGCCGTCCGCGCGCGAGAGCGCAGCGGTGAAGTGGCTCTTGATCGCGCTGGCGTGCGGGTTCTGCGCCATTTTTTTGTTGCTGCCCTTGCTCAATGTCTTTGCCCAGGCCTTCTCTTATGGCTGGGCGCCTTACTGGAAGGCCGTGACGGACAAGGACACCGGCTCGGCCATTCGGCTGACCTTTCTTGTCGCGGCCATCAGTGTTCCATTGAACGTCATCTTCGGGCTGGCGGCGGCCTGGGCCATCGCCAAGTTTGATTTTCGCGGCAAAGCCGTGCTGCTGACTTTCATTGATCTGCCCTTTGCCATTTCGCCTGTCGTGGCCGGGCTGCTTTTTGTGCTGCTCTTTGGGGCCAACGGGCTGTTTGGCGGCTGGCTGGCGGCCCATCATCTCAAAATCATTTTTGCCCTGCCCGGAATTGTTCTGGCCACGATCTTCGTCACCTTTCCCTATGTGGCGCGGGAATTGATTCCCATCATGCAGGCCCAGGGATCGGAACAAGAGGAAGCGGCGTTGACCCTGGGCGCCAACGGCTGGCAAACGTTTTGGCGGGTGACCGTCCCCTCGGTCAAATGGGGACTGCTCTACGGCATCATCCTCTGCAACGCCCGGGCCATGGGCGAATTTGGCGCGGTGGAAGTTGTGTCAGGACACATCGCCGGCCAGACCGACACCCTGCCTTTGCGCGTGGACAAGCTCTACAACGAGTTCGATCCCGTCGCCCCGTTTGCCGTGGCGACGCTGCTGGCCTTCCTGGCCCTGGCGACGTTGTGTGTCAAACTTTTTCTGGAATGGAAAAGCCGGGATGAAGGATGAGCAACTTTAACCACAGAGATCCCAGCGCGGCTGAAGCCGCAACCAAAGTCTTGGACCGGAAAAGGCAAAAATCTTGTTAAAAAGGCAAAACTTTGCACTATCTTTGTAGTACAAAGATCACAAAACTTGAATTGCCCCTTACCTATCTGGGACAGCGTGGCGCTGTTCGTGATACCACCGATACGGGACGGGTGGATTGCTTTACTTGCAAGTGTCTGCGTGGCCAGCGCGATCAGGCAAACATTTGGAGGTATCTGCTGGCTTAGGGTGATTCAATGTTAAGCTTCTCCCCAACCCTTGAAGCATTTTGATAATTGAAGTTCTTGCTGATCGTATTCAGATTTTTCGGGCTTTTGGGCTGGTTTTGACATGCGCAGAAAACGAACATTGCCCAATGGGATTTCATTCGTAAGAATTGTAGGCCCGTTATGCCCTCGAACTTCGAAGATGATCGGTGCGCCTATATCGTCATCGCGTAATCGTCCAAAATATGGATGTGCAAATCCCGCATATTCAATGCGCCAATCGCCCATTTCGGTTGTGTAAGATTTGCACTCCAACGCGAGATTATCCGGGATTCTAAGGCGCTCTTTTGAGCGAAGAATATACAGCCGGTCTGGAAGCAGTGTAATTGCTCCCTTGCTCGGTTCTACCTTATCCCAGTAGATTTTGGGGTCATAAAACGATTTTCGGTCGGGGTCGATTGGAGGCAGTCTTTCGCCATTTTCCTTCGCAACGAAAGCAGAAAAATTAACTTTTGGATCTGGTGCCAGATTAGGGCAGAACGGAAACCAAATATCGTCGGGGCGGTTGGCACAAGGCTTTCTGTAAGGTTGCCCATGTTCGTCCACCACTGGAAAGTCATCATCCTCTAAGAGATATAACTCTTTCATCGTCAACGAAACGTCTTTTTCCATTCCTTTGTAAAGGCGAATTTGCGAGAGCCTCGTGCCACGCTTCACTTCTAGATTAAAGCTTATCGGCGTAACTTCTACATAGAGATCATGTCTTTTTCCACCCTCTACAAAATCAAAGGCATCTGAGTTATCCACGATAAGACGAACCAAAACATCAAGTCGCCCGACAGAACTCTTCCCCGTTGCCCTGCCTTGATGAAGACCAAGGTTTTCCAAATCCAATTTACAGTCTGCCTTGAAGAGATAGACTTTTTGTTTATTAAGTGTGACAGTGTCATTTCCTAAAGACTTAGAAGCAGAATGTGGGGCATAATTCTTGATTAGCTCTTCCACAGTGTGATTTTTGCCTGCCCGGCAGCCCCCTTCCATTTCCCAATATTGGTCCCCCAACGGAAGATCTATCGCCGAGGGAGAGAATAACGGCCCTAATGGTTGTCCTGATGGTCTGTGAAGCCTAGGTTTGCCGTCATTTTTTAAATTTATAAGCTCTGTGACTTGTTCCGTAGATAATATTCCGGCACTCATCGGATTCCTCGCTAGACAGAAACGGGCAGATCAAACGCCCGCATTAGTGGCGATTTGCGCTCCAATCGCTGAAAAGATTGAGGGGGTCGTAATCGCGGATAAATCTGTTGGGCACGCTTTAGATCGAGTTGATTGGGTATGTTTCGGATATTTGAAAGCCGAATCGCATAGCCGAAGTCTGTCCCAGAGAAATAGCGGTCAAACAAATCTTCTGAAATGCCGCCGTTGTGCTTATGGGTTTTCCAAAGCCGCGTCTTCTGCTGATGATCTACCTGCTCAATGACGGCCATGAACATGAACCGCTTTACGGGCCGTGTAATGTAGAATACGATGGTGGCGCCTTGGTATTTTTTCGAGAATTTGCGTCGAAATTCTATCGTCTTGTGTCCCCGGAGTATTAGTTCTGCAAATTCTGGCCTGAGCGACATTAACAAGGTGTTTTCGTTGGGCATTTGTCTGGGAAGGACTCCAAATAAGGTTCGTTCCATTACGAATGATAATTCATTATTGACAGCCTCTACTATTTCGTCTTTTTCGCATGAGTAAATGAACTCATCCACGCCGGGTAAATAACGATTTCGCTCAACCGCTATCCGCCGAAAGCCAATGGATTCAAATAAAGGGGCGCAGCCTTCTTCCGCGCCCTCGCTGACCGTGACATGGAATTTTGAGGATTTAGAACGAAGTAAATGCCTAATCCCTTCTGCCACCAGAACCCGCCCTATCCCTTGGTTGCGGACGGATTCGCGCAGGCGCAATGTGCAGAGCTTTGCGGAGTCAATCTTGCCAATAAAAAGTCCTTCAAGAGAGCGTCCTGAATCCACAACGAGCACAATTCTTTTCCCCTGTTCTATCGTTGGGCAAACACGATTTTCCCACCAATGTCCGATTTCTGGATAAAGAGCGCTGCTTTCAAGAAGAAAATCCCGGATTTTAGTATGATCTTCTTTTTGGGCTGGACGGATCAGCAGATGATTTATTCCGGCCATCTCAGATTTCAGAGCCGCAGAGCCATTTCTGCGTCCGATTTCAAGTTTGGCGGTTTTAGCCATAATAGCGGCATCAGTATCGCGCTTGGTGTCCCCGTTTGGTAAAGAACAGGTTATTGGATACTTATTCACCGCAGAAATGGACTCCAATTTCGCTCCGGCTTCAGGCACCAGGGGAAACCAATTCGGTGCCACTTCTTTTTCGTAATTTAAATTGTCCAATTCCTTCAATTTTGCCTTTGTTGGGTGAATAATCCCTAAGTTTGTATATTTTGTCAACCGATATTTTCCTTTTATTTATTGTGCTTTTGCGCCATATTGTTTATGAATGTGGGTGAATTATCCCTAATATGTCAACGGAGATGCCGCCGGTAGCAAGAATTGTTGTTCGCGTCGATGAGCAGCGCCGTTTTGAGCTTAACCCGTCACTGCTTGAATCGACGCTTGGATTAAAGGTCTCGCCCGGACAAGCCGTTCGTCTTTGGGCTTTGACAGGTGGTGGCGGCCAACTTCAGCTGCTTGGCCAGGAAAGCGAATTGACCAAAATGCGCCAACAGTATGACGCGCTCGTGATGAAAGACCCTCCACAGTGGGATTCGAGCGGTGATGAGAACGCGGATGTCCTGCGGAAATTGATCTCTCTGCTCCCGGTCATAGTCTGCGCTGAGAAGAACCGCCCGAAATTGCGCATTACGCTTCCGCCCGAGGCCGTGAATTTGGGTTTGGTGAAAACCGACGATTGGATTGTTGTATTAGCTTTTGGAGAAATTCTTGAACTCTGGCTGGCGCCCGCATGGAGAACAGCATCCTCTATCGGAGACATTCGGGAATTTACGAAACGAGTGAAAGAATTACTTGATCTCTGAGGATCACCTCGCTGTTTTCAAGCCGTTCGTTTCAGATCAGCGCGTTGGCCAGGAGGGTCAGGGCCAGGCCAGCCAGGCCGATGATGGTTTCACATAGCGTCCAGGTGCGCAAGGTCTGGCCGACTGTCAACCCAAGACATTCCTTGACGATCCAAAAACCGCCGTCGTTGAGGTGCGAAAGGAAAAGTGAGCCGCAGCCCATGGCGATGACCATCAATTCCACGTTGGTACCGGGATGGGCCGCAACTTCGGGCACCATCAATGCCGCCGCGGTGGTGATGGCGACTGTCGCCGAGCCGGTGGCGACGCGGATGAAGGCCGAAACCAGCCAGGCATAAACCAACGGCGGCAGATGCGCGGCCTGGGCAAATGAACCGATCGCCGCCGCCGACCCGCTGACTTGCAAGACGCGCGCGAATCCGCCGCCGCCGCCCACGATCAACACCGCCATGCCAATTGACGCGACGGATTCCTCGGCAAATTTCGACAATTGCACGCGGCTGAATCCGCATCTCGTGCCGAGCGACCACAGGGCAAACAGCACGGAAATGAGCAAGGCGATTGCCGGGCTGCCAATGAAGCCGGCGATGTCCCGTCCCATCGTGCCTGGCTGAAGGACCAAACCCGCAATTGTCCCCATCAACATCAAGAGCACCGGCAGCAGCATGGAAAACAACGTCAGACCGAAGTGCGGCCAGCGCCGGCCCGGCTCAATCGGTTGGAGGGCAATTACCGGCGGCGGAACATCAACATGCCGGCTGGCCCACCTGGCAAAGAGCGGCCCGGCGATGGCGGCTATCGGCAGGCCAAGCGTCAGCGCCCAGACGACGACCATGCCAGGGTTGGCGTGCAGGGCCTGGATGGCCACGACCGGGCCGGGATGCGGCGGCATCAGGCCGTGCATGGTGGAGAGACAGGCCAGCAGCGGAAGGGCCAGTTGCAGGTAGGGCCGCCGCGTCTCGCGGGTGAGGGTTTGCAGAATCGGGACCAAAAGAATCAGGCCGACGGCAAACCAGGTGGTCAGACCGACGACCAGGGCCAGGGTCATGACGCACAAGCCAATCCGGCGCGGGCCGAAAACCGCGACCATCCTTTTGGCCAGGACTTCCGCGCCGCGCGATTCGGCCAGCAGTTTGCCGAGCATCACGCCCAGACAGATCACGGCCGCGACGCCGCCCAGCGTTGCCCCCAGCCCGTCCTGAAAGGCTTCGGCGACAGTCAACAATGGTTTGCCCGAACCCGCGCCCACGAACAGCGCGGCAATGAGCAGGGCGAGAAAGGCATTGAGCCGGACGCGCAGGACAAGCAGGACCAGCAGGCCAACGCCGGCCAGCGCCAACGCGATGAGCAACCATTGCGCCGGCGTCATACCCTGCTGCTTTTATCGAGAAAATAGCCGCGCTGCTTCGCGGTGATGGGGAGGTTGAGCTTTTCCATGACTTGCAGCATGTCTTCCCATACTTTGCGCTTCTCGGCCAGGGCTTGATTGCGGAGCAAATACGAGGGATGAAAGGTCGGCATGAGCGGGATGTCGCGGAAAACTTGAAATCGTCCGCGCAGTTTGCCGATGGGTTCGGTTTTTCCGAGCAAGCCTTCAACGGCCGTGGCCCCCAGCGCGACGATGACTTTCGGCCGGATTAAATCGATTTGTTCCAGCAAATACGGGAGGCAGGTTTTCATTTCGCCGGCGGTGGGCTTGCGGTTGCCGGCGCGCTGGCCGGGGGTGTCGGGCCGGCATTTGAGGATGTTGGCGATGTAAACATTCTCACGGCTGAATCCCATCGTTTTGATGATGCGCGTCAGCAGTTGGCCGGCCGCGCCGACGAATGGCTCGCCTTGCCGGTCTTCATCCGCTCCGGGCGCTTCGCCAACAAACATGAGCGCGGCATGAATGTCGCCCACGCCAAACACGACGTTTTTCCGGCTGCCGGCCAGATGGGGACATTTCACACAGACGGAGGCGCGGGCGCGCAGGGCGGCCATGGCGGTTTCAGTGGTCGCGGGGTCGGCAGTGGACGCGGTGGACAGAGTGGCCGAGGCTTGAACCCTTTGGGCGTTTGGCGGCGGCGCTTCCTGTAGTTGGCGCAAGGTTTCGCTCTCGACGGTTAAGAAACGGACGCCGCCGGCTTTGAGCGCTTGCAAATGCCGTTCGGTTGCCTCAAGAACCTGCGCATAATCATTGGTCATGCCGCCCATTGTAGCGGCCGGAGACAGGCTGGCACGGCAATCTTGTTAATTCTTCCTCACCGGCAATTCACAAGATTTTAACTCAGCCGCATCGGCATGACGACGTAAAGAAACGGGCCGTTAATCTTCAAAACGCCCGGGCTGAGTTCGTCAATCAATTCCAAAAAAACTTCGTCTTCGGTCAAGGCGCCCAGAGGCTCGATCAGGTAGGCGGGGTTGAAGGCGATGGCCATTTCCTTGCCTTTGTAATTGATCGCCAGGCTTTCGCGGGCTTCGCCGACTTCGGGAGAATTGGCGGTGATGGCCAAATTATTCAGGCTGACGGCCATTTTTACGGAATTGGCCTTGTCGCTGGTCATGATCTGGGCGCGGCGGACGGCGGCCAGAAGTTCTTCCCGAGGCAGGGCGATGCGTTCCTTGGTCTCGCTGGGAATCACCTGCCGGTAATTGGGATAATTGCCTTCAACCAGTTTTGAAAGCAGCAGGATGGAAAAACCTTTGTCGTCGTTGAGGGTGAGGGAGACGTGGTTCTCGCTCAGTTTGAGTTCCACGTCGCCTTTATCGACCAGGAGGCGGTTCAATTCACTGACGGCTTTGGTCGGGATGATGAATTCGCCCTGGCTGTTTTCGGGAATATCCAATTCTTCATCCACCAATGCGAGACGGCGGCCATCGGTGGCAACCATGGTCATTTTGTGTTCCTTGAGGCTGATGAAAATGCCGTTGAGCACGTAGCGGGATTCGTCAGTGGAAATGGCGAAGGAGGTCTTGCGCAACATGCCCTTGAACTTTTCCTGCGGCAGTGTGATTTTTTTATCCTCCTTTAAAATCTGGATGGGAGGAAATTCATCGGCGCTCAAGCCGTTAATTTTATAAAACGACGCCCCTGCCCGGATGCTGCAAGCGTGTTTCTCATCCACTTCCAACTCAATTTCAGGGCTGGTCAATTCGCGGATTACACTGAAAAATCTTTTGACCGGGACGGTCGTTGCCCCCTGTTTTTTAACCTTTGCCTCGACGGAGCAACTGATGGAAACGTCAAGGTCGGTGGCGGTGAATTCAAGCCTGTCTTTGCCGGCGCGCAACAGGACGTTGGAAAGAATCGGCAGGGTTGTGCGGGTGCTGACGATGTTCTGCACCGACTGCAATCCGTGGAGCAATTGATCTTTGGCTATGGTCAGGTTCATGCGGCCTCTTTAATAGTATGTTTCTTTCAATAAAGGAAGATTATTAATAAGGGGTGTGAATAACGGACAAAATCGCCGTTGTCAAGGCAGGGAGAACGACTTGTGACGATTTTTTAATGTGAAGAAGCCGCCGCCGGAAAAGCAGAAAGGCTGAAAACCGGGACTTATTGGCGAATGGCACAAACAATTCACAAGCAACTCAATGGTGAAGCGCACGGTTAATGACATTTTTCAAAACCGTTTCGACGGTTTGAACTTCGGCAAGAGTGGAATCGCGGCCAAGGGAAAAACGAACCAGGGAATTGGCCAAGTTTTTGTCAACGCCCATCGCGCTTATGACATGCGACGGTTCGAGCGACCCGGCTGAACAGGCCGAACCGCTCGATGCGCAAATACCTTCCATGTCCAAACCCGCCAGCAACGTGATGCTGTCGCAACCGGCCACAGTGAAAGCCGCGGTATTGGGGAGCCGGTCGCACAGTGAACCGCGAAAAGCGGCGCCTTCGAGCGATTTGACAAAATCAACGAGCCGGGCGGTTAATGAGGAAAGTTTCTCAGGTTGAAAAACGGGCGTTTTGACAAAGCGTTCCATCGCCCCGGCCAGGCCGATGATGCCGGCGACGTGCTCGGTGCCGGCGCGGCGTTCATTTTCATGGCCGCCGCCAAAAGCGATGGGATCGGGGAGAAGTGGCGACTTGATAAAAAGCGCCCCCGCGCCCTTGGGACCGTGGAACTTATGAGCGCAAATGGAAACCAGATCGGCGTTGAACTGATGGATGTCCTCGAACGGCAGCTTGCCAAAACTCTGCACCGCATCGGTATGAAAAATAACGCCACGAGAACGGCAGATTTCGCCGAGAACCGGCACGGGTTGAATCGATCCGGTTTCATTGTTGGCCGACATGATGGAAACCAGCGTGGTGTCAGGCCGGATCGCTTTCTTCAAATCATCGGGCGAAACAATACCCTCCGCATTGACCGGCAGCCAGGTGACGTCGAACCCCTCCTTCCTGGCCAAATATTGAAAACAATGCAGAACGGCATGATGCTCAATGGTGGAAGTAATCAAGTGGCGGCCCTTCCCGCGCAACAATCTGGCCGCGCCAAAAACGGCGAGGTTATTGCTTTCCGTGCCGCCGCTCGTAAAGACGACTTCGCTCGGTTTGGCGCGCCAGACCGTGGCGACGCGATCGCGGGCGTCATCGAGCAAGGCGCGGGCCTGGCGTCCGATGTGATGGACACTGGAAGGATTGCCAAAAATCTCGCCCAAAAACGGTAACATGTCCTGGCGCACCGCGGGATCGAGAGGCGTCGTGGCGTTGTAATCGAAGTAGATTGTTTTCGTAAGATGTTTTTCATCGCTCGCAGTCTGCGCATTTTTCCCATCATTTCTCATAGTCGGCGGTTTGCGGGCATCGTACGGCAAAACGGCTTGTGAGCAACGCAAATTGAGCTTTTCGCCGCCCCGCCCCGCCGCTTGTGAAAAAGTTCACAATCTGCTTGCCTGTATTTTGGTTCGGATGTTTATTGCAGCGGTCAGTGATCGCGGTTGCGCCACAGCATGCAGACCAAGACTGAAATCGGCTATAATTCCAAGGTCGAAGGCGATGTCGTCCATACTCGCCTGGATGCGGCCATTAACTGGTTCCGCAAGAATTCCCTCTGGCCCATGCCGATGGGCCTGGCTTGTTGCGCCATCGAACTCATGGCGGCGGGCGCCAGCCGGTTCGATATCTCCCGCTTCGGCTCGGAGGTCATGCGCTTTTCCCCAAGACAATCGGATGTCATGATCGTGGCCGGCACGGTCACTTACAAAATGGCCACGGCCGTCCGGCGCATTTACGATCAGATGGCGGAGCCAAAATGGGTCATCGCCATGGGCGCTTGCGCTTCGACGGGCGGGATGTATCGCAGTTACGCGGTGTTGCAAGGGGTCGATAGGATTGTGCCGGTGGATGTCTATGTGTCGGGATGTCCGCCCCGGCCGGAAGCTTTGCTGGATGCTCTGATTAAACTGCAGGGGAAGGTGGCCAAAGAGCCATTCATGGCCCTGCAAAAACGGGTTGCCTGAACCGGCCCGCGGGCTGGTAAGATTTTTCCATGTCTGCGCGCGAATACGCTCAACAATTAAAGGCGCGGTTCGGGGATTGCATCTCCGAACCGAAGGAGTTCCGCGCCGAAATCACCGTGCAATTGTCCGAGGCCGGACGCATCGCGGAAGTCTGCCAGTTTGCCAAAAAGGAGATGGGCTTTGATTACCTGGTGGACATCAGCAGCCTCGACAATTACGGCGCGGACCCGCGCTGGACGGTGGTTTATCATCTTTACGGTTACGGGCATCATTGCCATCTCCGTGTGAAAACGGACGTGAGCGAGGAAAAATCCGAGCTGCCCACCGTGACCGGCGTCTGGCGCACGGCGGACTGGCATGAACGGGAAATTTACGACATGATGGGCATCCGGTTTCGAGGGCATCCGGATTTGCGGCGGATTTTGATGTGGGAGGGGTATCCCTATTTTCCGTTGCGCAAGGATTTTCCGCTGGCGGGCAAGCCATCGGACGTGCCGGAGGTGGCCTTTACCCGCTCGGCGCCGGAGGAGGGCGGACCTTTTGTGACCCGTCCCGGCGGCAAGGACAGCAGCGCGCGCGAGCCGCGCGCGCACGAACTGGAAGCGGATGAGGAGGGGTCTGAGGCGGGCGCGGAGAAAAGATAAAGCATGGCAACGCAAGAACTACAAATTCCAGATTCCGGAGCGCGCGCGGCGGCATTATCGGCGGGCGCCGCGGAGGAATTGACCGATCTTCAGGGCGAGAAGATGGTGCTGAACATGGGGCCGTCGCATCCGGCCACGCATGGCGTGTTGCGGCTGGTCCTGGAACTGGACGGCGAAATCATCACCAAGGCCACTCCCGACATCGGCTACCTCCATCGCGGCGATGAAAAAATCGCCGAGAACATGACCTACACTCAGTTCATTCCTTACACGGACCGGCTGGATTATCTGGCGCCCCTGGCCAACAACGTCGCCTACGCGCTGGCGGTCGAAAAATTGATGGGCATTGACCATGAACTGCCGCCGCGCTGCCAGTATATCCGCGTGATTTGTTGTGAACTGGCCCGCCTCTCCTCGCACTTGCTCGGCCTTGGCTCGATGGCCATGGACGTGGGCGCGCTGACGGTTTTTCTCTTCACCTTCACCGAACGGGAGAAGATTTACAATTTGATCGAAGCCCTGACCGGGGCGCGTTTCACCACGTCCTACACGCGCATCGGCGGAGTGGCGCGCGATCTGCCGGCGGGCTGGGTGGAACAATGCCGCAAATTCCTGGGCGAAGTGGTGGTCAATATTGACGAAACGGAGAAGCTGCTGACCCGCAATAAAATTTTCGTGGATCGCAACCGCGACATCGGCGTGATTGCGCGCGAGGCGGCGATTGATTACGGGTTGAGCGGCCCGAACCTGCGCGGCAGCGGGGTGGAGTTTGACCTGCGCAAAGCGCATCCCTATTTGGTCTATGACCAATTGAAATTCGAAGTGCCCGCCGGCTCGGTGGGGGATTGTTATGATCGTTACCTGGTGCGGATCGAGGAGATGCGGCAAAGCGTCGGCCTGCTGCGCCAGTGCCTGGACAAATTGCCCGGAGGCCCCGACAACAAGACAAAGGAACCGGTGGACATCCCCGATGGCAAAACAATTTTGCCCTCCAAATACAAAGTGCTCACCAGCATGGAGGAATTGATCCACCAATTCATCCTCGTCACCGAAGGGGTCAACGCGCCGCCGGGCGAAGTTTATTTTTCCGCCGAGAATCCGAAAGGCGAACTGGGTTTTTACATTAACAGCAAAGGAGGCGGGACGCCCAACCGCCTGAAAATCCGCAGCCCGTCGTTCTGCAACCTGAGCATCCTGCCCTTCTTGATGCCCGGCCACATGATCAGCGACACAGTGGCGATATTCGGCTCGCTCGATTTCGTCATGGGAGAATGCGACCGATGAGCTTCACTGTTCCAGCCGAACTCGAGAGCGAGCTGAACGATCTGCTCACCCATTACCCGGAAAAGCGCAGCGCCTCGCTCATGTACCTGCACGCCATCCAGGAGCGATTTGGTTACATATCGCCGGAAGCGATGGAGTGGACCGCCAGCCGGCTCGGCTTGCAGCCGATTAATATTTACGAATTGGTCACGTTTTATCCCATGTTCCGGCAGACGCCGTGCGGCAGGCACCACATCAAGGTCTGCCGGACCTTGAGCTGCGCGCTGGGCGGCAGCCGGGAATTGAGGGACCATATCTGCCGGAAACTCGGTTTGGACGCTTCGGAACACGGCCTGCAAACCACCAAGGACGGCAAATTTTCGGTCGAGTTTGTCGAATGCCTGGCCAGTTGCGGGACGGCGCCGGTGGTCATGGTCAACGAGGATTTTTACGAAGGGGTTTCAACGCAGAAGGCGGATGAAATCGTCGCGAAATGTCAATAACAATGCAATCTGCAAACATTTTGGCTGCTCGACATGGATTTGAACCATGTAACTGCATGTTTTCTTCATTATTCATGGTTGCCTCTCGTTGCACTTCTGTGCGGTTAACTGCTTGTAGTGATACGACACTCTCCCTCGTATAGCAAGCGTTTTCTTGCATCTTGGTGCAATAATATGCAGGAAAACTTGTGCGGGAATGTGTGAAAACCAAGTATTGTGCGGAATCTGTGCGGTAATGATTTCCGGCCTAAATCTGTGCGGGATTGTGCGGGCGGTCTTCTTTTACTGGCTGACAGTCGAAACGTCGCTCCTGGGTTAAATACGCGCCAAGGCGGGCTATTGTGGAGGGCAACGCAAGCAGCGTTGCGTTTGACACCTTGCCGCCCCTCGCGGCGGCTGAGAGCGAGTGATGCCCCGTCTGATTTTTCGCCGTCCGCGACAGTGGATTACCAAGCTGACACCCCAAAAGCGGCCTTTGCTCCATGCCTTTAATTTCACCGGGGCGCGTGGTCGCGCTGCCCTTGTCTCTCAGAATGAAAGGCCCGAAGTGAAGCGGTCGCCCGGCAGCGTAGGCCCAGACGCGCAACGCGAAGACGTGAGCATCGTAGCCGGAGCATGAGGGCGAGTGAGCGGAACGGAAGGGTTTTCAGGCTGAGTGACAAGCTCGAATCCGGGGCGGCATGAGTGCGGCGGTTTTGCGGAGCGGAGGCTGAGGGAAGCGGGGAGCGCAGCCGGAGCAAAAGCCGCCACTCTCAGGACGCGGGGGAAAGCTTGTCTCAGACGTTTCGAGACGGCGGAGCGGCACGGAGAAGGATTATTCCGTGAAATTCTATTGCAATGCTGATTAATGGGTTGAGAGTCTGTTGAAACTGGTCGGCCCTATGATATTTTACTAAAGACGCTCGCGTGGTCATTGCTGAGAAAGCCAGCTAGCCAGCGGTAAAAATGAGAACTATCATAATTTTAGGATTGACCCTTTGGCCTTCCAAACCAAACGACTATGCCTGCGATACCGCCAATAAACGCTAAGTCTCATGCGTGTCTTGCGCCTCACGTTGTAATTCTGGGAGCCGGGGCTAGTGTTGCAGCATTCCCAAAGGGCGACCGGAATGGTAAAAAACTTCCTGCGATGTCAAATCTGGTGGAGGTTGTTGGACTGAAATCGATGCTGGAAAAACACCACGTTCCTACAGAAATCACGGATTTCGAGTTATTTTACGATGAACTTGCCACATCCGGAGAGAACCCCACCCTCGTTAGGGAAATCGAAAATGAAATCCGACTATATTTTACCGGAATGGAGTTGCCGGACCAGGCAACGCTCTATGATTATCTTCTCCTGTCCCTCCGTGAGAAGGATTTAGTTGCAACATTCAACTGGGACCCGTTTTTGGCTCAGGCATATCGCCGCAACAGAGATGTCGCCAAATTGCCGCAAATAGTTTTTCTGCATGGGAACGTCCAGGTGGGGACGTGCCTTGCACATACCAAAAAGGGTTGGCTTTTTCAAACCTGTCCCGAATGCGGGGAGCAAATGGAACCCAGTCAACTCCTTTACCCCGTGCGGCGGAAGGACTACAATGCCGACGGATTTATCAAAAATGAATGGGACGTTCTCCGCTGCTTTCTCAACGATGCTTATTTCGTAACCGTGTTTGGTTACAGTGCGCCCAAAACGGATATCGAAGCCAAGAAGCTGATGCTTGATCAGTGGCAGGATAATCAGATACGGTGGCTGGCCCAGATCGAGGTTGTCGATGTAAAACCGCGTCTCGAACTGGAATCTACATGGCACGATTTTCTGATCACTCGCGATTACAGGCGGAATTATGCGATAAGAAAGTCCGTTTTCCAGACGCAAGCATTTCGTTATACTCGGCGAAGTTGCGATGCCCTTGCAATGGCCACCCTACAGCAGGAGCCTTTCTCGGAGAACCCATTTCCTCGCACTAAAAATTTGAGGAAACTGCAAAATTGGTTAAAGCCTCTTATTCAGGAAGAGAACAATAAATGCTTTTCGGGCAAGCGAACCTCACCCTGAAACTCCTTGGCTCATCATTTCTACAATGACCCCTGCGACCCTTGGCGCTTGTTGCCACCAATGCTGTATTGGAGACCCCGCCGTCAAATTCGCTCAATACACCAGCACCAGCACGGCGGCTTGTTCGGCAGATTTTACCACGTCCTCGAATTTGTGCTCTTTGGTGGTAGGCTCTTTTATTTTCGCAACAACTTCCGGGACGGATTCGAGAAAGCTGAGAAGAAAGCTGCTCTTGATCGCGTAATTTACGTTTTCCGGTAAGGCCCCGCTTGCGGCTAGGGCGGTGGCGGCATCGAGCTTTGACGACACGACGCCCACTACGTTGCCTCGATCATCTACGAGTGCGCCACCCGAATTGCCGGGCTGCACCGGCGCGCTAATCTGAAAATAGCGCGGGTCATCCTGCGGCCCGGTCAAAGAGGCGATTTCGCCTTTGGCGAACTTGGGTGCAAATCCTTGCAGTCCGACGTTAGGGAAGCCGATCGTTGCGATGGTGCTTCCGAGTTTGACGGCGCGACTGGAAACAATGGGCAACGCGGAAAATTGTCCTTCCGCCTTTAATAGGGCAAGGTCATTCGCAGCATCAAGCTTCACGAGGCGTGCAATGAGAAGTCCTGTGCGAGTGACTAAGCGGATTTGATTAGCTCCGTTCACGACATGGGCGGCAGTGACCAGGAATCCGTCATCTGTGATGAAGAAGCCTGTACCACTTGATGTCGGGCTGGTGGGAGCGACTGGCTCGGCATCTGACAGGGATTGGGCAGGCTGCGCCGTCTTACTCGGTTTGAAGTCACGAGCCAGCCGCTGCGCTTCCGCGATTTGCTCCGGAGTCATTCGGTTTTCGAGGTCCAAACGATTTGTAGCCGCCGTTTCATCGCCTTGGGCTGCCGCTAAATTGTACCATTTGTATGCTTCTACAGAATCTTTTGGAACGCCCTTGCCAAAGTCATACGAACCGCCAAGACTGTATTGTCCCGCCGCATTGCCTTGCTCCGCCGATTTACGGAACCATTTCGCGGCTTCAGCGTAATCCTGCGCCACGCCCTGCGCGAGGTAATAACACACTCCGAGGTGCTCTTGTGCATTGGCATTGCCCTGCTCCGCCGCCTTGCGATACCACTTGACTGCCTCGACGTAGTCTTGTGAGGTGCCATTTCCAAGGTAGAAACACACACCGAGCATCCCTTGTGCATCAGCATCGCCCTGTTCCCCCGCTTTGGTGTACCACTTAACAGCTTGGGCGTAATCTTGTGGCACTCCGTTGCCTTGGCTATAACAATAACCGAGGGCATTTTGGGCCGATGCCTGCCCTTGATCTGCGGCTTTACGATACCACTTCACGGCTTCCAGGTAGTTCTGCGGTACACCCTGCCCGTCGTCGCAACACGAACCGAGGCTCCATTGCGCGTCGGCGTTTCCCTGTTCCGCCGCCTTGCGGTACCACCGCACGGCTTCGGCGTAGTCTTGCGGGACTCCCAGCCCCTGAGCAAAGCTCCAACCGAGCATCCATTGTGCGTTGGCATTGCCTCGTTCCGCCGCCTTGCGGTACCACTGCAAGGCTTCCGTATAATCCTGCGCCACGCCGTGGCCGGTCTCATAACAGACACCAAGATGATATTGTGCCCACGCACAGAAATCGAGGAGTTGATCGACTTGATTAAGGAGTTGATTCGTTCGAGTATCCTGTGATGCCGTATCGTTATGCTCCGTCGCTTTGCGGAACCACTTGACGGCTTCGGCGTAGTCTTGCGAAACGCCGTTTCCGTGGTAGTAGTGTTCGCCAAGGATCAATTGCGCTCTGCCGTTCCCGTGCTCCGCCTCTTTGCGGTACCACCTAACAGCTTCGGTTTCGTCTTTGGCCGCAGCCATACCAACGGCATACATGTATACAAGGTTGAATTGCGCGTCGGAATTGCCCTGTTCAGCCGCTTTTCGATACCACTTCGCAGCTTCGTCCCAGTCCATTGGCGTACCATTTCCCCATTCAAACATGTGGCCGAGTTCAGTTTGTGCGGCTGCATCTCCCTTTTCCGCCTTGACACGGATTTCTGCGACTTTTCCGAGGCCGTTGGTCGCCAGCGCATTAGTTGCGGGGGCAATTGCGGGCTGTTGAGCCTTCGCTGTGGCCGCCAAGACCAAAGACAATAAGAATGCCCAAAAGCTCGCTTTCATGCGTGGAAGTTAGCCGGTTTCTGGCGGCTGGCAAGCTCATGCTCAACGCTTGCCAGCAATGGCAGGGTCAAGGGGGCAGCAAAGCCCCATTGTCGCGGGGGTCGGGGCACGAAAGCCCTGACGCGGGGGTATCGGGGGGCAAGGCTCCCTGAGTGCATGTCCAGAGCGGCAAGGCGCTGGCGTGTATCCAACCGGCGCACGGTTGGGCCGGGATTCGCAAGGGCGGCACGCCCTTGCAATGGGGGTTCCAAGGGGGCAATCAGCCCCCTCCGGCGAGGGACGTTGCGTCAGCAACGTATAACCTCGCCATTCAGCCTTTTTTCGCCAGCCGGGAATTTTCTGCCGGGCTGCCTGTTGTGCCACCGCGTCCCCCCAAGACAACCGGGGGTATTTTGTGTTATACTGGTTTTTTGGTGTTCACAATGGGGGGCGGTGGCCGACTGGTTGGGGTATGGCGTTATTCAGGTTAGAGGCGAAAGTGTTCAGTCGGGAAAAGCGTGGCCGCTCGGTCATCGCCGCCGCCGCGTATCGCGCCGGGACGAAACTCATGGATGAGGTTCGGGAGAAAACTTTCGACTACACGCGCCGGGTCAACGGCGTCATCCAGTCCATGATTCTTGCGCCCGACGGTGCGCCCGCTTGGGTCTTGGATTCCGGCCAGCTCTGGAACACGGTTGAACGAAGTGAAAAGCGGGTGGACGCCCAGCTCGCCCGCGAGTTTATTCTGGCCGTCCCGCCCGAACTGTCCGCCGATGAACAATTCCAGACGGCGGTGGCTTGGGCGAAAAAAGAACTGACCACTTCCGGCATGGTGGCCGAAATCTCCCTGCATCACACCAAGAGCGGCAAAAACCCGCACGTTCACATTCTCTGCACGATGCGGAAAATTGACGGCGAAAAATTCAGCGCCAAAAAGCCCCGCGAGTGGAACGACGTGGGCCTGCTCGTCAAGCAGCGCGAGACGTGGGCGGATGCCGTCAATGCCGCCTTGGAAAAAGCCGGGCGCAAGGAGCGGGTGGATCACCGCTCGCTCAAAGACCGGGGCATTGACCGTGCGCCGGAGCCGAAAATCGGCGTGGCGGCAACCGCCATGAAGCGCAAGGGCGTCGTCGAGGACACGGAGCGGCACCAGCTTGTCCGGCGCGTCAAAATGTTAAACGCAGTCCGCCCGATGATGAAAGCCATCAAAGAGCGCGGCGAAATTTATCAAGTCGGTTTGGGCAGATCGTGGTGGGAAAAATCCATCACCTTCATGTCCCGTATCTGTGAACAAGCAGAAAAAGTCGTCAAAAAGACCTGGTGGAATCGGCTCGACACCCGGCACCAGATAAAGGGCAAAGATGGGCCGCAAATGGGAATGTGAGGGCGAAAATTATGAGAATACCGGACGAACTGAAACAACGGGCGATGGACGCGATTAACAACGTCAATACGATCAAACAAATTGGAATGCTCAAGACCCTGGGCGGAATTGCTCTCTATGCCGCCCTGATTTACGAACGGGAGCGCGAGGCCAGAAACCGGCCACGCAAGGGTAGGAAAGATGCCATCGGGAGGGATGTATGAATGATCCGCTGGCAAAATATCGCCACAAAGCTGCGAGTGCGGCGGGATCATTTGCAGCGCCCGCTGGCCCGGATGAGTATTCTGCTTTTGGCGCCAAAGACCGGGTGGAGCGTTTGAAAATCAAATGCGCCAATCAGCCGACCCGCGCGCCCGGTTACAACAACCTTTTGGAAATTGTTTACGATGGGGGATACGGCACTAATTTTGTGCTTTCCTTCAATTGGCTCATGGTGCTGGTGCGGGGGAAAAACTTGCAGCCAGTTGTAATGGCGTTGCTGGCTGGCTCGGCGGATTACATTCAGGAATTTGATCCCTCAATATGGGCGAAGCCATTGGATGACAAAAAGCCGTTCATCGAGTCCATTGAGGTGGTCGTCCACGAAAAACAAATGGAGATTCCAAAGGGCGACAAGCCAAGCCTGTAAAGGCGGCAAATTTGCTCACTGGTGCCAGCAATCCCACCAGTGAGCCATCCCCCCACCAGAAAAATTTTCGCTTCTGTATGACACGCTAATGCGGTATTAACACGGTTGCCCGCCTTGCAACCGCGCTTTTCAAAATGCGCCGTAGGTTGCAAGGCGGGTGCGAGTTACCCACCCCGCCGCCTCGCCTGCGCTTTGGTGCGCGTCGGCGTCGGCATGGATAACTCGCCAGAAAATCCTTTTTTAGTATAAGAAAAGGGAACGGGTTAAGCCTTTGATTTGCCTGAATCGGTTCGGACAGTTTTTGGCCGGGAACGGACAGATTCGGGTTTTGCGTGGCCAAAAAAGCCTTGTACTTTTGGTCAAACTCTGCCATGGTGACGGTTGTTCACGACCAAAATCAGGGGGTAAAAATGGCCGAAAACGCACAAGGGAATTTAGTCACCACGAAACGGGGTCTGCCGGTGTATCGCGTCAATCCAAGCATCCCGCCGTCCAACGGACTGGCGACACGGCACAAGCGGTTTGAAGTGCCGGGCGGCAAGGCGGCGGTAATAGTGGACAACACCAGCGGCGAAATCAAAGGCATCGGCGGCGTCGGGTTCTGGTGGCAGGAAGAAGTGGACGCCAGCCGGTTTGTGAAGCTGTTTTTGGATGGCATCAAGCAAGCCTGCTGCCTGTCCAAGTCG
This sequence comes from uncultured Verrucomicrobiae bacterium, assembly GCA_963825315.1. Taxonomy (GTDB): domain Bacteria; phylum Verrucomicrobiota; class Verrucomicrobiia; order Limisphaerales; family Palsa-1400; genus DASRLE01. Next base: position 2,137,412 of record CAWGST010000001.1, read on the forward strand.
GGAATGCAGGTTTTTGAACTGGTCTATCACCAGATGCGGGAAAAACCGCACAACGACAAAATCGAATTGAGCCAATACCTCGCGCATGATCGCGGGCTAAACGAACGGACTTTCCGGCGCGGCCTTCGGGAACTGCTGGAAAAAGAATTTCTGTTTCGCAGCACGAGCGACGGTGTTTTCTTCATCAACATCCGTTTCATGTTCAACGGTGATCGCCTCGCCTTCGTGCGGACTTATCATTTGAAAGGACACCGGCAACAAGCGGAATTGCCGTTTGAAGATGTGCCGAAAATCACCCCGCCGATGTAAAAAACTGTTCGATTTTGGGCTTGGGGCGGGACTGGTGTTGCATGAGTGAAGATCAAGGCTTTATCGGCGAAAAACAATTACTGGCGAGACTGCCAATCAGCCGCCGGACTTTGGGCAACTGGAAGGCAACCGGAATCCTCCCGTATATCAAAATCGGCAGACGTTGCCTTTACGATTGGGCGAGCGTGCAAGGCGCTCTCCTACGCCGACAAAAAGGCGGGCAGTGAGTCCGAGCGTGCTCATGTTGTCCCCGGCAGCCCGCTACGCCGAGAGACTTGGGCGTTATGCCGGGCTGTGGGGCTGGAGCCCTGATTTCAATTGCCGATGAAATGCCGGGGGGCCTGGGACATTGAGCCGGGGAGCCCCTCGCACAGCGAATTATTCAAAATGAGCGGCAATTTACCGTGGATCATAATTCTTTTGACTTTAAATACGGTATTTATCGGGGTTTTTTGGAGATATAATAATTAAATGGGCATTTACCGAATAAATGCCGGGGGGCCGGGGCCATTACGTCGGCGGGGGCCGCGTTGTGGGGCTGGGGCCTTGATTTTAATTTGCCAAATAAATGTCGGGGGCTTGGGCCGTTACGCCGGTGGGTGCGCTGTGGGGCCGGGGGTGGGAGGGCGAAAGTCGGGGGGCAGTAGCGTTAATTCGGTGGCCGGGGGCAAATGGGGGGGCCATAGCCCGGATTTAATATGACCGGAAATTCAGCCGGGATATTAATTAATTCGGCCATTAAATCGGGTATTTGTTGGGAATTCTCGGGAATTAAATTAATTGCGCGGGCATTTACCGAATTAAAGCCGGGGGGGGCTGGGGCGTTATTCCTGGGGGGCCGGGGCTTGGATTTTAATATGACCGCATTTTGCTGGGTATAAAAATTAATTTTGCCATTAATTCCGATCTTTGTTCGGAATTGGTTGGAAATGCAATAATCGCAACGGGTATTTGCCCAAACACGCCGGGGGCTGTGGACGTTTAGCGATGGCCGGGCCACTGTAGCGGGGGGCCGGGGGCGTGAAGGAGAACCGCTAATCGGCACGTTCCATTTGAGGCCCAGGTTGAAAACTTAGCTGCCAAACAGTGTTTCCCAAAAACCTTTGGGTTTGCCGACGACGTTATGCTCTGGCGCGTATTCCGAGATGATCGCGTTTTGCATTTCGACCGCGTTTTCCGCCCGTGTCTTTACGATGGCAACCTCCACTTTTGAAACCGGGAATGTCGGGCCTGCGGTCGGCCCTGTCCAGTGCTGGAAATGGCGCAAAAGCGTCGTGCCCAGGCGTCCAGTATGGCTTTCGCCAACGTAGAGAGTTCCACCCATGAATCCGCGCTCACGGATGATGTAAACGCCGGATTTCCCTTTAAGGGCTTTCACCCATTCGGCCACCGTGCGGCCTTCTTTGACGGCGCGAAATTCAAGGTTCATTCCGCGCCTCCTTTTTGTCTGCGCAGCAAGGCGGCTTCAATGGATGGCCAGTGAAACAACACTCGCCGTCCGCCCAGACGCACAGAGGGGATTTTGCCGGTCGTCCGCCAACTGAACAACGTCCGACGTGAAACGGGGAGACGTTTCAACAATTCTTTTTCGTCAATAAAGCCCGCCTCGCCCGGCGCTGCATTTTGTTGCGATGTATTATCCATAAATGGTGCTTTGAAGGTCTGCCTTCACTGGAAACATAATATTTTCGATCTTCGTCATGATTCTAATAAACATTATACGATATTATTCGTCAACTTTTTTCTTGATAATTATTATTAGATACCGATAATGAGAGGTATGGTTGAAAACGAGAAAGCAGTTCCGTTGGCCGTTTCGCTCCCTGAAACGCTCATCACAGAAATTGATCGCGTCGCCGCCGACGTGAAAGACAGCCGTAGCGGCGTTATGCGCCGGGCAATTCGAGAGGGCTTGCCAATCGTGATGGCTGGCGGCAAATGCGATGCGCTCACCCTGGACAGCGAACTTTCCGCAGAGGTTGACCGGGCCGCCAAAGAAATCGAACTGAGCCGGAACAAAATACTGTTGGAATCCATCCGCACCGGCCTGCACGCATTCTGGTCACGGAAAGCGAGCGAGAAAATGAGCCTGGCCAGCGTCAAAGACCCCAAAGAAATTGAGATGATAACGGCTGCTTTAGCCGACTCTTACAAACTTTACGATGACCCGATGATGATTGAACATCGGAAGATTCTTGCACAAAAGGCAGCGGTTTCCGTGCGCCTTGAGGACTTGTTGCAGCATGTCCCCGAAGCCAAGCACCGTTACGAATTGATGAACCAACTCGCAAAACTTCGCAACAGTCCTGGCGGCATGGGCGGCGGTTTGCCAATGGGTCTGAGCATCGCGGAGCTTGAATGGCAAATCGGCATGAGCGAAAAATACGGGCCGCAGCCAGCGTCATGGCCGGATGAAGAAAAGCGGGCACATAACGCGCCACAGGAGAGCGCCGCAGTGGTTGTCAGCAAATGGAAACCAAAGCCACTTTCGCAAAAGCCAAAAAAGCTGCGCAAATAGGGCCGCTCCAAGCCCCCGGCATTTAACGTGGAGTCGCCACCGCGTCAAGTGGAATGACATTTGCGGCTTTCGCCGGGGCGATGGCAAACCACTTTTCCGCCTCCGCTTTCGTGGCCAGCCCCTTGTAATTTTTATGAACCATTGCCGGAGAATTCCCCGCTTCCGCCGCCGTTAAATTCTCGTTCGCGTTCAAGGCAAAATGGAAGCTGACAAAACCGTGACGCAATCCGTTGCGCCGGGCCGGAATCTTTACGGAGTCGCGCAACGCCCCGAATTCATCATGGAAAAGGCAAAGACTTTTTACCCAAATGAGTCCAGAACAGGCGCGGTAAGGTTCAATCCACGCGGCCAAAGCCGGGCAGATCGTGACAAGGCGACGCGAGCGCGTCTTGCTCTTGGTCTTCGATATTTCGACATGGCCGGGGATTCGGAAAACATCTTCCCATGTCAGCCGGATGATTTCTTGCAACCGCACGCCAGCCAAGCCGCCTAGAGCAACGACTGGCAGCAACCGGTTGAACGCTGTTTTTGTCCCGGCCATTTCCAGCAAAAGGCGCAATTCCTTTGGCGAGTAAAAGCTAATTTCCTCGGTGTCCGCCTGTTCGTGTGCAAGGGCATCAGATTCAAGCAGCCGGTGGTTTGCCGACAAATAATCCTGCCGCACGGCCCATTTAAGGAACATCCTGACGACGTTGCGGCGCTCATTGCGGGTCTTGGGTGCAACGTTGCCGTGCCCGTTCATGTAGGTGCTGAGATGTTGCTTGGTCAGGTCGCAAACGGCGTGGCCAGGAAACGTGGCGGCGAATTCCCGCAACCATAAGGAGACGCTGTAATGATAACCTTCGGAGAGTTGCGAGCGCTTGCCTTCTGGCGCGACGGTCTTGGCTTGCCGCCCCTTGATGAATTCCTCGGCGGCCTCGGAAATGTCCTTGCGCGTGACCACGGCGAGATTGCGAAGGTAAGAATCAACGCATTCGCTCAAGGGGCGTTCGCCAAGTTTGGCGTTGGCCTCGCAATACTCGGAAATCCCCGCCAGCAAAGAGATTCGTCGCCCGGTGGACTGATAGAGGCTTTGCAACCGTTGGAGCGCGGCCAGGGCGTCCCCCGCCTGTTTGTCGGTCAAGGCCGGGACTTTGGAGCCTTCCGCCAGTTCGCGGACTTTCTTCTCCGCAAAGTCCCGCGCCTCGGCATAGGCGGCAATGGACTTCATGCGGCGTTTGCCGTCTGCGCGATACACAACCCGGTAAAACGGATAGCGTTTGCTCTTGCCATATATCGTGGCTTCGCATCTTCTATGTCGTATGAGTTTTGGAAACCTCATTGCTTTAGCGTTAGTGTCGGATTCCGCCGAATTCTGTGCGGAATCTGTGCGGGAAGGCTCTGTTTTTTGGCTTTCCCTAGTAAAAATGGCTGCCCGACATGGATTTGAACCATGACAAACAGATCCAGAGTCTGTTGTGCTACCGTTACACCATCGGGCAATGATGGAGACTTGAATTTAATGAATTCGGACGCGGAGTCAAGTTTTGGCCGCCGGGCAAAGCATAAGAATTAATCGCGACATGCCGCAGGAATACAAATTGATTTTGAAGCACGCCGATCAACCCGGTTACACGCCGGACATCGGTTGCTATCTGCGTCACGGCGGCTATGAAGTCTTGAAAAAGGCGCTGGCGCTGCCCGCCAAAGACCTGCCGGATGGCAGGAAGGTTTCCGCCCAGGAGCAGATTCGCGAGGAAGTCAAAATTTCCGGGCTGCGCGGCCGGGGCGGGGCGGGGTTCTCCTGCGGGTTGAAATGGTCGTTCGTCGATCGAAAATGCGGCAAACCCGTGTATCTGATCTGCAACGCCGATGAATCCGAGCCGGGCACCTTCAAGGACCGGCAGATTATTTACAAGGACCCCCACCAACTGCTGGAAGGGATGATTATCTCCTGTTTCGCCAACGATGTTCATCTGGCTTACATCTATATTCGCGGTGAAATGCCGGATGGGGCCAGGCTGTTGCTGCGCGCCCTGGCCGAGGCGCGCGCCAAAAATTTCCTCGGCAAAAACATCCTGGGCCGCGGCTATGACCTGGAGATTTACGTCCATCGCGGCGCGGGCGCTTATATCTGCGGCGAGGAAACAGGACTGATCGAATCATTGGAAGGCAAGCGCGCCTATCCCCGCATCAAGCCGCCTTATTTTCCGGCCGTGTTCGGCTTGTACCTGTGCCCGACCATCGTCAACAACGTCGAGACCCTCGCTACAGTCAAACATATTATTCAAATGGGCGGGTCCGAATACGCCAAGCTGGGGACGCCCAACAACACCGGCACCCGCATCGTCTGCGTCAGCGGGCACGTCAAAAAGCCCGGCTATTACGAAGTGGAGGTTGGCAAGGCGACGCTCGGGGAATTGATTTTCCACGAAAATTTCGGCGGCGGTTTGCGCGAGGGCAGAAAATTGCTGGCCGTCATTCCCGGCGGCTCGTCGGCCAAAATTTTCAAGGCGGGGGACAAATTCAAGTTGAAGAGGAAGGCGGCGGACGGGCAGACGGCCCCCGTGGAAGTGGACATGCTGGATTTGCCTTACGATTTCGACACATTGCAACAGGCCGGCAGCATGTCGGGTTCGGGCGCGATCATTGTGATGGATGATTCGACCGACGTCGTCGCCGCGCTGGCGAATATCGCCGATTTTTACGCGCACGAAAGCTGCGGGCAATGCACGCCGTGCCGGGAAGGTTCGCTCTGGATGGCCAAGGCGCTGCACCGCCTGACCCACGGACACGGACGCAAACAAGACACCGAATACCTGCTCAACATCGCGCAGAACATCCAGGGGCGGACAATTTGCGCCTTTGGCGAAGCGTGCGCGTGGCCGGTGTTGAGTTTTGTCAACAAGTTCCGGGCTGAATTTGAAAGCCGCGGCGCGGCGGACGAAGCCAAACATCAAGGGGTGGGGCCGGCCCAGGGGATGAGAATTGCGGCGAGCCCGGGAGAGTAAAGAATGCCAAAACTCTATGAATATTTCGGGATTTCAGTTTATTTTTATGCCGGCGAACATCTGCCCGTGCATGTTCACGGACGCCACGGAGAATCGGAAACGGTGGCCGAGATCATTACGGCAAACGGCAAAATCGTTTCCATTCGTTACCGCAGAGCGGCAAATCGGCGTCCACTCAGCGGAACAGCGCGCCGTCATTTCGTTGAATTGGTGGAAGCCAAAGCAAAAGAGATCTTGCAAAAATGGGCCGATGTTTTTGTTCTAAGCAAGCCCGTGAAACCCGAAATTTTAACTCGTAGAATCAAGTAAAAGGCCATGTATCTTCGCATCAAAGAAGCTCGTTACGTTCCGCGCTACAAGGTGAGCCTCAAGTTCAACGACGGCAAGCGGCGGGTGGTGAACTTTGCGCCTTTTCTCAAGCGGGCGACTAATCCAATGTTCACGCAGTACCGGTCGTTGAAGAAATTTAAAACATTTCATCTTGAAAGCGGCGATCTAATGTGGGGCGATTACGAAATGATCTTCCCGATTGCCGATTTACACAGGGGAGAAATCTGACATGACAGACCACGTAAATCACGAAGCGACAACCGGCAGGGTGAGACTCCGTCGAACCCCAAATCGATCCAGTCACGGCTCGACGGAGTCTCGCCCCACCGTTAAATAATAAAAATGGCAGCAGCACCAACAACCGAAACGAAGCCCGCGCCGCCGCCGGTGGAGAAAATCCGGATCAAGGTGGATGGGCGCGAGATTGAAGTGCCCAAATTGTCGCCGGACTGGCAGGGCAAGTTGCAGCCCACGACCATGCTCCAGGCGTGTGCCGTGGCCGGCGTCGAGATTCCGCATTATTGCTATCATCCCAAGCTGCCCATCGCCGGCAATTGCCGCATGTGCCTGGTGGAATTCGGCACGCCGGCCATCGGGCCGGACAGGAAACCGCTGCTCAATCCCGACGGCACGCCCAGGATCGCGCGCTCGGTTTTGCCCTACGAACCCGGCACGCCCCGCGGCGCCATCAGTTGCGCGACGCCGATTTCGCCGGGCATGGAAATTTATCCCAGTTCGCCGGCAACCAAACAAATGCGCGAGGCGGTGTTGGAATCCTTGTTGGTCAATCATCCGCTGGATTGCCCGATTTGCGATCAGGCGGGCGAGTGCAAGTTGCAGGAGTATTCGGTGGATTATGGGCGGGCCGCCAGCCGCTTTGCCGAGGAGAAAGTCCACAAGCCGAAGCAGGTGGATTTGGGGCCGCGCATCATGCTGGATGATGAACGCTGTATTCTTTGCTCGCGCTGCATCCGTTTCACGCGCGACATTGCGGGCGATGACGCGCTCGGTTTTGTGCAGCGCGGCAGCCACAGCACCCTGACCCACTTTCCGGGCAAGCCTTTCGATAACAATTACACCCTGAACACCGTTGATATTTGTCCGGTCGGGGCGTTGACCTCGAAGGATTTTCGTTTCCAGATGCGGGTCTGGTTTCTGAAGGAGAGCAAAAGCATTTGCACCAGTTGCGCCACCGGCTGCAACATCATCATCGGCTCGCGCGAGGACAAGGTCCATCGCTATGAGCCGAGGGAGAACGACGCGGTCAATTCCTGCTGGATGTGCGATTACGGCCGGCTCAATTACAAATGGATCAACCGCCCGGACCGGCTGGCCGAGGTCGGCGGGTCGAAGCTCAAAGGGCAAAGCCGTGAGCGGGCCTGGCCGGTGGCCATTCATGAAATCTCGGAGATTTTGCGCGGAGCCAACGATGGGTCCGTCGCCATCATTGCTTCGGCGCGCCAGACCAATGAGGAGTTGTTCCTTTTAAAGAAACTGGTGGCCAGGTTCAACGCCCTGACCGATTCGGTCCCGCGTTTCGGGGAGGGCGACAAACTGTTGCTCAGCGCCGACCGCAATCCCAACAGCGCCGGGGCCAGATTGATCGGGATTGCGCCCGCGCGGATGGGATCAAACCTGCCAAAAATCGCCGCGGACATTGCCGCCGGAAACATCAAAACGTTGATCGTCTTTGGCGAAGACGTGACCCGGCACGGCATCGGCGAAAATCTTTTGGGGAAGCTGAGCGCCCTGATTGTCAGTGATATTTTGCCGAACAAGACGACGGAGCTGGCGCACTATCTTTTGCCAGGCTGCGCCCACGCCGAGAAGCGCGGCAGCTTCGTCAATGGCAGGGGCCGCGTGCAACGATTCATGCAGAACATCCAGCCCAAGGGAAACGCGCGGCCGGAATGGGAATTTCTGCACGAATTGGTCCACGGCCCGGCTGGCAGGGACGGCGCGGCCAGCATAGAAGGAGTGTTCAACCAAATGGCGCGCGAGGTGCCGGCCTTCCACGGGCTGACGTGGGCGGAGTCGGGCAACCACAGCATCGTCGCCTTCCTTTCAAATCGCGCCTTCAACGGGCTGACGTGGGCGGCGCTGGGAGACTTGGGAGCCACCGTGCCGATTTAAATTTACCAGGATGAAACGATGAATTGGTTCAACAGTTTGAGCTTGGAGACGCAGTTTGTCATTTTCAGCGTCGTGAAAATCGTTGCCGTGTTCGCGGTGGTCATGGCGGCGGTGGCGTATTCCGTCCTGGCCGAGCGCAAGATTGCGGCGGCAATCCAGGACCGCATCGGCCCCAACCGGGTGGGGCCGGCCGGCCTCTTGCAGCCGGTGGCCGATGGAGTGAAGGCCTTTCTCAAGGAGGATTTTACGCCGGCGCATGTCCGCAAAATCTATTTTTGGCTGGCGCCGATGCTGGTCATGATTCCAGCCCTGTTGGTTCTGGCGGTCATTCCCTTCGGCTCCAGGCTGGGCGGACAGAAAATGGTCATAGCCGATTTGAACGTGGGCATCCTTTACACCTTTGGCATCGTTTCGTTGGGGGTCTATGGCATCGTGCTGGCCGGGTATGCCTCCAATTCGAAATATCCGTTTCTCGGCGGCATCCGTTCCAGCGCGCAAATGATTTCCTACGAAATCGCCATGGGCATGTCGGTCATTCCCGTTTTCCTCATTGTGGGCGACTTGAACCTGGGCCGGGTCATCGAGCATCAAGCCCGGCACGGCTGGCTCATCCTCTACGCGCCGCTGTCCTTCATCATTTTTGTCATTTCATCCTTTGCCGAAACCAACCGGCTGCCTTTTGACCTGCCGGAATCGGAACAGGAATTGGTCGCCGGATATAATACCGAGTACAGCTCGATGAAGTTCGCGCTTTTTTTCATGGGCGAATACGCCAATATGATTGCGGCCTCGGCCATGATGGTCACATTGTTCCTGGGCGGATGGACGCTGCCCTTCGCGGGATTGGACAATCCGAACCCGGCGTCCAAGATGATCGCGCTGGCGCAGATCGCGATTTTTCTGGGCAAGATCATGGTCTTGATGGGGCTTTTTATATGGGTGCGCTGGATGTGGCCGCGATTTCGCTACGATCAATTGATGGATTTGGGCTGGCGGCGATTCCTGCCGCTCTCCCTGCTCAACATCGTGGCGACCGCGCTCTGGCTGTGGGCTGTGGGCATGAGGCATTGAAACCGCATGATTGTTAAACGAACCAGGTTGAATTTTGGGGAACGCCTTTATCTCCCGGCGATTGTGCAGGGCTTTCTCGTCACGCTCCGCCACTTTTTCAAAAAGAAAGTGACGATGCAGTATCCGGAGGAAAAGTGGACGGTCCCGGAAGGGTATCGGGGCGCTCCGTATTTGGTCAAAGACCCGGAGAACCGCACCAAATGCGTTTCCTGCCAGCTTTGTGAATTTATTTGCCCGCCCAAGGCCATCCGCATCACGCCGCCGGGGCCGAACGGCTCGCCCGAAGCGGGCAACGTGGAAAAAGCGCCCAGGGAATTTGAGATCGACATGCTGCGCTGCATCTACTGCGGTTTCTGCCAGGAAGTCTGCCCCGAGGAGGCGATTTTTCTGATGAAAGACTATTCGCTCACGGGGTTGAGCCGGGAGGAAATGGTGTATGACAAGGAAAAGCTTCTGGCCCTGGGCGGCGTGCATAACGACCAGATTTGGAAGTGGAAGCACAAATAGATGCACATCGCGTTCTTTTATCTTTTCGCCTTTCTGACGCTGCTCTGCGGCGTGCTGGTGATTGCGAACCCGTTCACGCGCAACCCGGTCACCAGCGCCATGTTTTTAGTCTTGACCATTGTGTCCATGGCGGGCCTTTTCATCCAATTGCACGCTTTCTTCCTGGCGGCGGTGCAGGTGCTGGTCTATGCCGGCGCGGTCATGGTGCTCTTCGTCTTTGTCATTATGTTGCTGGACTTGAAGGAAGAGGAGCGGCGCAGAGTCAAACCCGTCATGGCCGGCTTGGGCGCGGTGGCGGCGGCGATGATTGCCCTGGCCATGATTCGCACGATCAAGCAATCCACCGTAGGCTTCAGCCTGGCCAGGCCGGAGGTCGAGGGATCCACCATCGAGGTTGGGCAGAGGCTCTTTGCACAATTTGCCCTGCCCTTTGAGGTTCTGTCATTGTTGCTCTTGGTGGCCATGATCGGCGCCGTGCTTCTGAGCAAAAGGGACCTGAAATGAACCCCATCAACCTGCAAGATTACCTGGTGGTGAGCGCGCTTCTTTTCTGCGTCGGCTTGCTGGGCGTCATTGTGCGCCGCAACATCCTGGTCATCTATATGTCCCTGGAACTCATGCTCAACGCGGCGAACCTGGCGTTGGCCGCCTTCTCCCGCTTTAACAACAACCTGGACGGCCAGGTCCTCGTCGTCTTTGTCATCACTGTCGCCGCCGCCGAGGTCGCCCTGGGCTTGGCCTTGATCGTCGCGCTGTATCGCCGCCGCCAAACCACCCACGTCGAGGATTTGGCCACGATGAAATTATAATCATGAACGACCCGCTGCCCTGGCTCATCCTGTTTCTGCCGCTGCTGTCGGCGGTGTTGATCACGCTTTTCACGCTGAAGAACCCGCGCTTCAGCGCCCTCCTGTCGGTGGGGGCGATTTTCGTTTCGCTTCTGCTCAGCATCAATTTATTCGGCAACAGCATCGCGGACGCGCCGCCGGAGGATATCAGCCTCAATTGGTTGAAGGTCGGCCAGCTCAGCATCCATTTCGGAATGCACTTCGATCCCATGAGCCTGCTCATGCTGCTGATTGTCACCGGCGTGGGCAGCGCGATCCATTTGTACTCCGTCGCTTATATGAAGGGGGACCGCGGCGGCGGCCGCTTTTTCGCCGGATTGAGCCTGTTCACCTTTGCCATGCTCGGCGTGGTTCTGAGCGACAATTTCCTGGAGATGTTTATTTTTTGGGAATTGGTCGGCGTCTGCAGCTATTTGCTCATCGGCTTCTGGTACGAGCGCGCGGCGGCGGCGGACGCGGCCAAGAAGGCCTTTCTGACCAATCGGCTGGGAGATTTTGGATTCTTCATCGGCATCCTTTTGGTGTGGGCGGTGACGGGCACCTTGAATTTCGCCGGGGCGCATACGCAGATGATGAACAATCCGGAGATATTCGACACGGCGGCAACCGGCGTCGGGCTGTTGATTTTTTGCGGCGCGGTTGGAAAGTCGGCCCAATTCCCCCTGCACGTCTGGCTGCCCGACGCCATGGAAGGCCCGACGCCGGTCAGCGCCTTGATCCATGCGGCGACCATGGTGGCCGCCGGCGTTTATATGCTCTGCCGGGTTTTCTTCATCTTTGATCCCTCCGCGCTGGATGTGATCGCCTGGATCGGAGGGTTGACCGCCTTGATGTCCGCGCTGATTGCGTGCCAGCAAGACGACATCAAACGCATACTGGCTTATTCGACGCTGTCGCAATTGGGCTACATGGTGATGGCGGTTGGTTTGCACGAGCCGCCGGCGGCGATGTTTCATCTGGCCACCCATGCCTTTTTCAAGGCGCTTTTGTTTTTGGGCGCCGGGTCGGTCATTCACGCGCTCAGCCGCGAGCAGAACATTTGGAAAATGGGCCGGTTGAAGGAAAAAATGCCGGTCACTTATTGGACGTTTCTGGCCGGCACCCTGGCGCTCTGCGGCGTTTGGCCCTTGAGCGGTTTCTTCAGCAAGGATGCCATTTTGGCGGCGGCCTGCAACGGGAGCATGACCTTGTTCGCCGTGGGAATCCTGGTCGCTTTTCTCACCACATTTTACATGTTCCGCCTTTTCTTTGTCGTGTTCCTGGGCGGGGCGAAATCCGACCTGCCCGCCCACGCCCACGAGTCGCCCAGAGTGATGACCTGGCCGCTGATTGTTTTGGCGATTGCCTCGGTCTTCGGCGGCTTTTTTGGCATTCTCCAACTGATCGCCCCGCAATTCGGGGAACCAGCGCCGGAACTCTTTGCCCCGCTGGAACCGTTTCGCGCCGCGCCGATGGCGGCCTGCGACGGCCTGGCGGCTTTCGCCGTGGGTCTTTGGCTGGCTTTCCATTTTTACCACAACGCCGCATCCGACCCCCTGCCCGCAAGACTGCGGTCCTTGAGCGGAATCCTCCGCCATAAATTCTATTTTGATGAAATGTACGCCTCGCTCATTGCCATGACCCAGGAGACGATGGCCACTTTCGCCAATAGTGTTGACATCGGCATAAAATGGCTCATCCGCGCCGTGCAGGGGACGACGGAGCTGACCGGGCGCGGCCTGCGCTTGTTCCAAACCGGCAATCTGCAAACCTACACGTTTCTATTCGCGGCGGGCATGGCCCTGGTGCTGTATCTCATGCTGCTTCGGTAAACCCATGTCACCCCTGACCTACATTTTCCTCCTGCCGATGCTGGCCGCGCTGCTCATTTTGCTCATACCGCGGAATTTCCGCTTTCTCATACGGAGCATCGCGTTGCTGGCAACGTTCGCCTCGCTCATTCTGGCGGTGGTGGTGTTCTGTCAATTTGACGGCAACAAGGCGGCGGACGGTTTTCAATTTGTGCAGCAGCAGGACTGGGTCCGGTCGCTGGGGATCAGCTATCACGTCGGGGTGGACGGGATCAACCTCGGATTGATTCTCATGGGCGCGGTGGTGGTGTTTGCCGCGGTGTGCGTTTCGCGCGAGATCAAAACGCGCGAGAAGGAGTTTTACATTCTGCTGCTCTTCATGGGCGGCGGCATCCTGGGCGCCTTTGCCTCGCTGGATTTGTTTTTCTTTTACTTCTTCCATGAACTGGCCCTGGTGCCGACCTTTATCATGATTGGGGTGTGGGGCAGGGGTGAAAATAAAAACTTTGCCACGTTCCAAATTACTCTTTACCTGAGCCTGGGGGCGCTGCTGGTTCTGCTGGGATTGCTCGCGCTCTATCTGCAATTGCCGTTGCAGGACCGGACCCTCGATCTGGAAAGGCTGACGCAATACTTCAAGGCGCATCCCATGCCCGCAGCGCCGCAGCGCCTCATTTTCCCGCTGTTGTTGTTTGGCTTCGGCATTCTGGTGTCGTTGTGGCCCTTTCATACCTGGGCCCCGCTGGGCTATGGCTCGGCGCCGACGGCCACGGCCATGATCCATGCGGGAGTCTTGAAAAAATTCGGTCTCTACGGCTTGATCCGCGTCGCCCTGCCGCTCATGCCGGACGAGGCGCAACACTGGGCCAATATCATTTCGGTGCTGTGCCTGGGCAACATTCTTTATTGCGGCCTGGTGGCCATGCGCCAGCGCAACTTGAACCTGTTGATCGGCAATTCGAGCGTGGCGCACATGGGTTTTGCCTTTTTGGGCATCGCCAGCCTCAGCCTCATTGGCATTACCGGAACGGTCCTCATCATGGTCGCGCACGGTTTTCTGGCGGCCCTGACTTTCTCCCTCAGCGGCTATCTGCAGGACGAAGTCAAGACGCTGGACATGGACCGGATGGGAGGCTTGTTGCGCAAACTGCCTTTTATCGGCGCGGTCATGATCATGGCCATGCTCGCCGGATGCGGGTTGCCGGGCTTCGCCTCATTCCCCGGTGAAGTGCTGGTCTTGTTTGGCAGTTGGCAACGCTCCGAGGTCATCGCCGGCATGGCCGTGTGGGGCGCGCTCGTCATCGCCGGCGTATATATGTTGCGCGCCATTCGCGATATCTGGCACGGCGACAAGGAGTGGACCGGGATTTCGGATGCCCTCACCTTTTGGCGGAAACTTCCTTACGGCCTGCTTTTGGCGGGCCTGATTCTTTTCGGTTGTTTCCCCCGGTTGCTGACCGACAACATCCAGGCCAGTGTCGCGCCGGTCGTGCGCATGGTCGGCGCGGAGGCCATTGAAATAACGCCCGTCCCGAAAACGCATTCCACCAGATGAACGTCTCCCCTCTAACGCTGGAGATCGCGGTCACGGGCCTGGCTCTGCTGGTGCTCTTGCTCGACTTGTGGACGGCGCCGCCATTCAAGTCCAGACTCGGCTTGGTGGCCCTGGCGGGCCTGCTCATCATTCTGGCCGCCAGTTTTCTAATCGAGCCTGGGGGCTGGGCGACATCGCGCTCCATGCTGGCGCAGGACGGGCTGGCCGTTTTTTTCCAGCGCATTTTCCTGGCGGCGGCGATTTTTGTCCTGCTCATGGCCAACGAATGCGCGGATCGGATTCCAATGGGCATTGGAGAATTCCACGTCATCGTGCTGATGGCCCTGACGGGCATGATGCTCGCGGCCGCGGCCAATGATTTCGTGCTGGTCTTCGTCGCGCTGGAATTGATCTCGGCCAGTTTCTATGTCCTGGTCAGTTTTCAGCGGTCGCGCCTGCAATCCCTGGAGGCCGGCGTCAAGTATTTGATTCTGAGCGCGCTGGCGGCGGCCTTTCTGGTCTTTGGCATCGCGCTGATTTTTGGGACGGCCAACCAGACGAATTTTATCCTGTTGAGCAGGGAAGCCGCCGCGCTGGACCGCAACAAGGTTTATTGGCTGGGCGTCTTGCTGGTCTTGTTCGGATTGAGCTTCAAGATCGCGGCGTTTCCGTTGCAGGTCTGGGCGCCGGATGTCTATCAAGGCGCGCCGACGCCGGTCACGGCCTTCCTGGCCATCGCCTCCAAGGCGGCCGGATTTGTCCTGGTGCTGCGTGTTTTGTTTGTGGCCATGCCCGGGCTGGCCGTGCATTGGGACAAAATGCTCATGCTGGCCGCCGGCATAACGATTCTGTATGGCAACCTCTGCGCCATCCCGCAACGCAATTTGAAACGGTTGCTGGGGTATTCCAGCATCGCCAATGCCGGCTATTTGCTGCTGGGTGTGGCGGCGGTCAACGCCTCCGGTTCGGCGGCGGTTTTGTATTACCTGGCCGGATATTTATTCACCCTGGCCGCCGCCTTTCTGGTGATAGGCGTGGTCATGCGCGACAACGACGACATTGGGGCGCTGGCCGGGTTGAGCCGTCGCTCGCCGTTGCTGGCCGGGGCCTTGGCGCTGGCGCTGGTTTCACTGGCGGGCGTTCCGCCCCTGGCGGGATTCCTGGGAAAGTTCCTGCTGCTCAGGGCTATCATCGAACGGGGCGCGGCCGACAGCGGCTGCTACTGGCTGGCCGGCGTGGCCGTCATCGGGGTGGTGATTTCGCTCTATTATTATTTTGCGGTCATCCGGGTGATGTATTGGGCCAAGGATCCGCCGGACCTTTCCCCGATAGTTGTCCCGGCCCGGGTGCAAATCCCCCTGGCCGTGTGCATGGTGGCGATGATTTACCTGGGCATTATGCCCGGGGCGGTTTTGGCCAGCGCGACCGAGGCCGTCAAGGCCCTGAAATTCTAACGGGCTCAACATTATAGGTTTTAAGACTTTCTGCTGCCCTTAAGACCTCCACTTTTCCAAACGCGTTTAAATCCAGTGCTCGATGAATATACAAAGCGCTAACCGTCGAACACAGTACTATAATCACGCTCTTGATGAACCCATGCGGCATTGCGCATAGTTGAGGATTCACGCAGCCAACAATCATTTCGCCGGTCCTTTCATTGCGCCAATCAGCCAGGCGCGGCCTTTTGTCGTGAGCCGGTATTTCTGAAGGCGGCTGGTTGGTTTGTCGGGGATGGTGCGTTCCAACCACCCCACCCTCACTAACGGCTCAACGTAGGCTCTCCTGAAGTGCTCGCGGTCAACCATTCCCGTCGCCGTCTGAAGTTCCCCTCGCGATCTGGCTTCATTGGCGGTTACGCTCAACACCTTTTCGACTTGCGCGGTGACTTGCGGGGTGACGTGCGTGGCGCTCAGGCCAAGCGCGCTGGCAAGTTCTTGCAACGCCTGTTCTTTGAGCAGGTTAAGGCCGGAATCAACTTGCGGGGTGACTTGCGGGGTGACTGCCGGGCTGGGTCTCCATAGCTTCTGGATGAACTGGCCACCATCCTGGCGGAATTCAGGTGCAGGCAGGCCAGCCTGCTTGCAGCGGGCGATCATGTCGAGGATGCCGCTACCGGCCTTTTCGGCGTAGCGAGCCAGGAACATTGGGTCAGCGATGAGCGGGTTGCGAGGGATGGAAGCGTGCGGCGCGCGGAGAGACTCGGGCGTGAGTGGCGGCGGAAGTTCTCCGGGATTCCAGACTTCGAGCCGGTCGGCAAAGAGCATGACTTGCACGCTGGCGTTACTGGTATAGTCGCGGTGGGCGACGGCGTTGACGATGGCCTCAGCAACGGCTTCGCGAGGGAGTTCGTATTTGACCGGCGCTTGCGGCCCAAGCGCGCGCGTGCCGACAGCGCGGGTGATTTTGGACATCACGAAGTCAACGGCCTGGTCCACGAGTTCGAAGACCGTGCCTTTGTAAATCTGGTAAGAAGGAATGGGCTTGCCGACGTCCGTACCGTGGAAGTGCATGCACTTGACCTCGGAGGTGAGCAGGAATCGCTGGGGCTGGCGGCCAAAAAGGAGGACGGCGGCGTGACTCGGCTGGCCGGCGTCAAGCAGATTGAGATGGGCCAGCGCCTCGGCGCATGGGGTGTCTTCGCGGAGCGGGTATTGCCGCTCGCGACCGGCAATGCCGAGAAACCATTTTACCTTGTCGTCCGCGAGGTCGGCGAGAGTGGCGGCGGGGCAGGCGGCAGCGTCAAAGGGCCGGATGCGGAGTCGTCCGGTGCGCTCCAGATGTTCAACGAGGCTGGCGTAGAGTGCGGCGGTAAGATCGGCGATCCCGGTGAAACGGCGGCGGATCAATTGCGCGCCGGCTTTACTGATGAGGGCGCGCATCTTGGGGTGGCGACCGTGGTCGTCTGCGCCTTTCACATAGATGAAGCGCGGCTTGTTCAGGGCTGTGGCCTGGTTGAACTCGCGCTCGGTGGGCGAAAGACCGGTGCCATCTTCGTAGCCGTATTCTTGACCGAACAAGCCGACGTAAATCGGGCAACGGCCAACTTCATTCAGGTAAACATCATCCACCCGGCGGTCGGAGGCGGGCAAATCCTCGAAAAGAAAAACGTCGAAGAACCGCCGGAGTAGCGCATCGCCGCGAACGAAGTCGCGAATAGCGCGGCGTTCCTCCGCCAGTTCTTTCTGCACACTGCTGATGAAGATGCGGTCGCTCATGCTGCAACGTTTCTGGATTGTTCCCGGAAATTTCACGGATGATGCCGTGTTCCGGTCTCGTTGAAAAGAATTTACCCCCGGTCATTTGTCCAATGGGCTATGAACGAATTCTCCTGTCGGCGAGCGGAAGAGTGGAGGGGTCTATAGAAAAAATGTGCTGGCCAAAAATGGCCAAAAAATATGGGCGGCGCAAAATCGGGCTTGCGCCTTCCGTTGAATCCCAGAAATTTCTGAAAGAGAGAAATTTCTAAAAGGCTTGCTCTTGTTCCCTCGGCCCGATTATAGTCCACCCCCAAAAGAAGTTTATAAAAGAAGTTTATGGCTGACATTGCAAATAAATATCCCGACAACGTCGCGGGCAAATATTACGTTGACAATCAATGCATTGATTGCGATCTCTGCCGCGAAACCGCCCCCGCCAATTTCACCCGCAGCGACGATGGAGGTTATTCTTACGTCTTCAAGCAACCCGGCAGCCCCGAGGAAGAAGCCCAATGCAAGGAAGCCAAGGAAGGCTGCCCCGTCGAAGCCATCGGCGACAACGGCGACCAGGCATGATCCGCGGCTTGACAGAAGTGTCCCGGTTCTTCAAGAGCGGCAGAATCTTTTCAGCCTTGCTCCTGATGACGCTCGCCGGCGTCCGGCCCGCGGCGGGGGGCGACTGGCCGGAAATGCGCGGGCCTTCGCGTGACGGCCATGTCCAAACCGCGGGCGACACCAAACCGATCGGCCTTCCCCTCCATTGGAGCGAGACGGAAAACATCAAATGGAAAACCGAAATTCCATTTCGCGGCTGGTCCACCCCCGTCGTGATGGGCGGCCAGGTTTGGCTGACCACCGCCACCGAGGAAGGCCATGATTTCTACGCCCTCTGTCTCGACGCCGACACCGGCAAGATTCGCGTCAATAAAAAACTCTTTCACGCCGACACCCCGGAACCGCTCGGCAACAGCGTCAACAGCTACGCCACGCCATCGCCCGTGATTGAGCCGGGCCGGGTGTATGTTCACTTCGGCAGTTATGGCACGGCCTGTCTGGACACCGCCACGGCCAAAGTCCTCTGGCAACGCGCCGACCTGCCTTGCCGCCATTACCGCGGCCCGTCCTCCTCTCCCATCCTCTTCGAGAACCTGTTGATCCTCACGATGGACGGCGTCGATCTCCAATACACCGTTGCCCTCGACAAGGAAACCGGCCGGACCCTCTGGCAAACCAATCGGTCCGTCGCCTTCAACGACCAGGACGTGCCGGGCGAAAGGGCCAGGTTGGGGGATTTGCGCAAAGCCCACAGCACGCCGGTCATCGTCACCAACGCCGCCCAAACGCTCCTGCTCAGCGCCGGGGCCAAGGCCTGCTATGCTTACGACCCGCGCACCGGGCGGGAACTCTGGAGGGTCCGTTATGTTGACTGGTCGGCCGCGCCCCGGCCGCTGTTCGACCACGGCCTGGCCTACTTTGTCAGCGGCCTGTCCAAAACCGAACTGATTGCGGTCAAGGTTGACGGCCACGGCGACGTGACCGACACGCACGTGGCTTGGCGGCGCAACACGCACATCGGCAAATACGCCTCGCCGATTTTGGTGGATGGCCTGCTTTACACTGCGGCCGAGGAGAGCTTCCTGACCTGTCTTGAAGCTGGCAGCGGAGACGTCGTGTGGACCGAACGAATTGGCGGCAGCTACGAAGCCTCGCCCATTTATGCCGACGGGCGGCTGTATTTCTTCAACGTGCAAGGCGTCACCACCGTCCTCAAGCCTGGCCGCGCCTGCGACATAGTGGCGACCAACACATTGGACAGCGGCCTCATGGCCTCGCCGTCGGTCGCCGGCAAGGCGTTCTTCATTCGCACGAAGACCCATCTTTACCGCATCGAAGACGGCGCCTCCGCAAGCAACCCCCCGTTGTCAAACTAATAGCGCAGGCCGTCCGCTCACGCCGCTGCCGGCCGATCCGCTTCAGCGGACGCTTCCAGAAAGGCTTTTGGCGATTTGAATGAATTTCTGCAACGGTCTTGAATGGTTCCCCGCGTTCCAGGCAATCCAGTAGTCGGTCTTGACGGGCGGCGACAGCGGCCGGACGGCCACGCCTTCATGAGGCAGCTTCTCGATTTGCTCCCGCGCCAGCGTCACGCCCAAGCCCTCCCGGACCAGGGTTATCAGACCCTCCACCGACTCCGCGTCCTGCAAAATTCTCGGTGCAAAGCCCGCTTGCTGACAGGTTTCGCGGAGCCATTCGTGAAAGGCAGGATACGTTTTTTCAGACATGCCGACAAAAAACAGCATCTTTAAGTCCTTGAGGCTGATGCCGGGTTGTCTGGCCAGCGGGTGGTTCGCAGGCAGAACGGCCACCGTGGTGTGGCGGGCAATTGATGCCCATTGAAGATTGTTCGCCGCCGAAAAACGGTGGCCGACAAAGCCCAGATCAATTTTGCGCGCCTCCAGGGCGCTGAATTGTTCGTCCGGGGTCATCTCGAACAGGCTCATTGCAACCTGGGGGAAAGACTGGCGCAAGGCTCGTCGCATGTTGGGAAGCAGGTCGCTGATGAAGAGGTGCGTGTAAGCGATGTTAAGCTGCCTTGCTTCTCCCCGGCTGAGGCGCTGGACGGCGCGGACACTTTCCTCCGCCAGGTCGAGCACGCGCCTGGCATCAACGAGGAAAGACATTCCCTCCTCCGTCAATGACACATGTTTGTTGGAGCGGTCCAGCAGACACACGCCGATTTCCTCCTCCAAATTGCGAATCTGGCGCGTCAATGAGGGCTGCGCCAGATGCAATTTTTCGGCGGCCCTGGTAAAGCTCAACCCCTCCGCAGTAGCCACGAAATAGCGCAGATGCCTTAGTTCCATAGTGTCCTGTCGTTAATATATGTTATTTCGATTGTGCCGTCAAATTTTGGCCGTCAACGCCGCCGTCGTCCGCGTTTCATAGCTTAAAGGTATTGACAATCCAGTTTTAAAGTATTGGCGGGGAGATGTTTATCAAGTGACCTTGAAGGTCGCATGAAGCGTTCTACGCGAAAAGCAACGGTCATTTTTTGGCGATAAGGTGAAACAGGAAGCTTCGGGAACAAGGCAGGAGCTTCGGGCATCCAACAGACCGTCACTTATAGTCTGTTGTGGCGTTTGTTATCATTTTGGAAGCAATCGGCGATTATGCATAAACTTTATGTCAAAATGCGCCTGGGGACTTCACCCGGAACCTGGAGAAGCCGGCCGGGCATACCGCAGGCAGGACGGGCTTAAAACATCTTTATGGAAAAGATAAAAATGAAATCCGCCCGCAAAGCGCCGCGAAAACCCCCTCTTCGCATCCTGCCTCTTCGGGAAGTTGCCGGCGCTGGCGAGCGGAAGAAGCCCCGAGCCAGTCGCACGACCCGTTGGAACAACGGGTCCGGCAGCGGACTGCGGAACTGGGAAAAATCAACCAGGCTTTTCAAGCGGAAATCACCCGGCGCAACCGCATCGAGGAAGAACTTCGTGTGCGGACGACAGCACTCGATGCGGCAGCCAATGCCGTCGTGATTACCGACCCCAACGGCACGATCCAATCGGTTAACTCCGCTTTCACGGCGCTGACCGGCTACACCGCACAGGAAGCCGTCGGACAGAACTCGCGCCTCCTTAAAAGCGGCAAACAGGACGAGGCGGTCTATCGAAACCTGTGGCAGACGATTTCCTCCGGTCGGGTCTGGAGCGGGGAACTGACCAACCGCCGCAAGGACGGCAGCCTCTACACCGAGGAGATGACCATCACTCCGGTACGGAGCGCCGACGGCACGATTGCCCGCTACATTGCAATAAAACAGGATGTTTCAGAGCGCAAACGGATCGAGGCCGGAGCGGCGCAATTGGCGGCGATCGTGGCATACTCCTCCGACGCAATCATCAGCAAAGACCTCGATGGCACAATCCTGACGTGGAACGCGGCTGCCGGGCGCCTTTTTGGCTACGCGGCGGAGGCTGTGATCGGCCAAAACATTGCCTTGCTCATCCCTGAAGACTGCAAGGCGGGAGAAATTGCCATTTTGGAGAAGGTGCGGAAGGGCGAGGGCGTCCAGCATTACGAATCCATCCGGCTCAAGAAGGACGGAACGCCGCTGGCAGTTTCGCTGACGATTTCACCCGTGAAGGATGCCGCGGGGAACATTGTGGGCACTTCCAAGATTATCCGGGATATCAGTGAGCACAAACGAGCGGAGGAGGCGTTGCGGGCGTCGTCGGCCTATGCGCGCAGCTTGATCGAAGCCAGCCTCGATCCGTTGGTCACCATCAGCGCCGAGGGCAAAATCACGGACGTCAACGAAGCCTTGGTGCAAGCCACCGGCGTGCCGCGTCAGGAGATTATCGGCACGGGTTTTTCGGATTATTTCACCGAACCGGAGAAGGCGCGCGAGGGCTACCGGCAGGTCTTCTCGAAAGGCTTCGTGCGTGACTATCCGCTGGCCATTCGGCACAGGTCAGGCTCCATCACGGACGTTTTCTACAACGCCAGCGTGTTCCGGGATGAGCAAGGCCAGGTACTGGGCGTCTTTGCCGCCGCGCGCGACATCACCGAGCGCAATCGGGCGAGGGAGGAAATCCTCAAGCTCAACGCCGAACTGGAGCAGCGGGTGCATGATCGCACCGCCCAACTCGAAGCGGCGAACCGCGAACTGGAAGCCTTCTGCTACTCCGTTTCACATGATTTGCGCGCGCCATTGCGGCACATCGGCGGTTTTGCCGATCTGCTGGCCAAGTCAGCGGGACCCGGGTTACAGGACAAGAGCCGGCATTATCTGGAAGAGATTTTGGACTCCACCAAGCAAATGGGCTGCCTGATTGACGATTTGCTGCTTTTCTCCCGGATGGGGCGGGCCGAGATGAGGCTCCAACCCGTGGACCTGAAGCAGTTGGTGGAAGAGGCCAAAAAACAACTCGAACCGGAGAACAAAGGCCGGGACATTCGCTGGAAGCAGAGTGCCCTCCTCGAAGTGCAGGGAGACGGGGCGCTGCTGCGGCAGGTGATGCTCAATCTGCTCTCCAATGCGTTGAAATACACGCGTCCACGCCAGCCGGCTGAGATTGAAATCGGGTGCGACGGCAGCAGCCCGCAGGAAACAGTCGTGTTCGTGCGGGACAACGGAGTTGGCTTCGACATGGAATATGCGCACAAGCTGTTTGGAATTTTCCAACGCCTCCATTCAGACGAAGAGTTCGAAGGCACGGGCATCGGCCTGGCCAGCGTGCGGCGCATCATTGCCCGTCATGGCGGCCGGACCTGGGCCGAAGGCAAGGTCAACGCGGGCGCAACCTTTTATTTCTCATTACCAAAAAACAATCATCCACCTGATATTTATGATCACTCTGAAACGCATTCTCCTGGTTGAAGACAAGGCCAAAGACGCCGAACTCACTCTCGAGGCGCTGGAAGAACATCACCTGGCCAACGAGGTCATCGTCGTCCGCGACGGCGTCGAAGCGCTGGATTATCTCCATGCCCGCGGCAAATTCGTCGGACGGAGCGGGGGCAATCCGGCTGTAGTGCTTTTGGACATCAAAATGCCCCGGATGGACGGGCTGGAGGTGCTGCGGCGTGTCAAAGCCGACCCGCAGTTGAAGAAGGTCCCGATTGTGATTTTGACGTCCTCGCGTGAGGAACCCGACTTGAAAGCGGCCTACGAATTGGGGGTCAACGCCTACGTGGTGAAGCCGGTGGAATTTCAGCAGTTCACCGACGCGGTCAGACAGGTGGGCGCGTTCTGGGCCATTCTCAACGAACTGCCGCCGCATGTGGGGGGAAAAGGAACTTCGCGGCCAATCGTCGGCCTCGTTTCCCCCGGAAAGAACGAGAGTTAAAAAATGCAGTCCCCAATCCATATCTTGCATCTCGAGGATGATCCACAGGACGCCGCCCTCGTCCAATCCACCCTCGAAGCCGGAGGCATCTCTTGTGCGATCACCTGCGTGGAAAACCGCGATGCTTTTGTGGCGGCGCTCGAACACGGCGGCGTTGACTTGATCCTTTCGGATTTTTCACTGCCCGGCTTTGATGGGTTGTCCGCATTGGAGATCTCGCACGCCAAATGGCCGGCCATTCCTTCCATCTTTGTCTCCGGGACGCTGGGCGAGGAACAGGCCATTGATGCTCTCAAACACGGCGCGACCGACTATGTCCTAAAGGAACGCCTCTCCCGGCTCGTGCCCGCGGTCAACCGGGCCATGAAGGAAGTCGAGGAGCGGGTCGAGCGCGAGCATCTGGAGGCGGAGTTTATCGAAGCGCAAAAAATGGAGGTGATCGGCCATCTCGCCGGGGGCGTGGCCCATGACTTTAATAACATCCTCGCGGTCATCATGGGTTACAGCCAGTTGGCGATGGAGAGCCTCGGGCCTGACGATGCGCTCAAGAGCAATCTTGAGACGATTCGGTCGGCGGCCGAGCACGCGTCCGGGTTGACCCGGCAACTGCTGATCTTCAGCCGAAAACAGGCGGTGCAACCTGTTGTCCTGGACCTCAATGACGTGGTGAAAGACCTGGACAAGATGCTGCAGCGGCTCATTGGCGAGAACATCGCCATGACGGTCCTTCTCGGAAATCGCGTCGGGCGCATCAAGGCCGACTCCGGCCACCTGGGACAATTGCTGATGAATCTGGTCGTCAATGCCCGCGATGCCATGCCCAACGGCGGCAAGCTCACCATTGCCACAGACAATGTCGCGCTTGATGAGAATTACGCGCGCACACACCCCGGCGCAATGGCCGGCGACCAGGTGATGCTCAGTGTCAGTGACACGGGAACCGGCATGACCGACGAAGTCAAAGCACATATGTTTGAGGCGTTTTTCACGACGAAGCCCAAGGGCAAAGGCACGGGTTTGGGACTGGCGACCTGCCAGACCATTGTCCAACAATCCGGCGGTCATATTGGCTTTGACAGCAAAATTGGCAAAGGCACGACCTTCAAAGTTTATTTTCCGCGGGTCGAGCAACCGGTTGATATCGCGGCCGGACCGATCCAGACCGGGCCGTTGCCTCGCGGCACGGAAACCTTGCTGGTGGTGGAGGACGAGCCGGCCGTGAGGCATCTGGCTCGCGACGTGCTGGAAGCCCAGGGTTATGAAGTGCTGAGGGCCGCCAACGGCCTGCACGCCATGTTCGTGGCGCGGGAGCATAAAGGTTCCCCGATTCGTTTGGTGATCACCGATGTCATCATGCCTCAAATGGGAGGCAAATTGATGGCAGAGTGGTTGAAAGCAACCCATCCCAATCTCAAAATCCTCTTCACCTCCGGTTACATGGATGACACCATCGCGCATCACGGCGTGCTTGAGCCGGCCGTGGCCTTTTTACCCAAGCCCTATACGCCAGCCACGCTTACACGCAAAGTGCGCGAGATGCTGGACACCCCATGAACCGGGAACCTTGCAAAATGAATGATTTGCCTGCCGAAAGAAACCGGCGGATTCTCGTTATTGATGATAATCGCGCGATCCACGATGATTTTCGCAAGATTCTTTTCCCCGACGGCATTGCCGCCGCAGCCTTTAACAAGACCGCGACGGAATTGTTTGGGAAGCAAACGAAGGGGGTCCGGCGAATCCGCTATGAAATTGACTCGGCCTATCAGGGACAGGAGGGAGTGATGCTGGTGAAACAGGCGCTTGAGAAGGGGCGTCCTTATGCGATGGCTTTTGTGGATGTGCGGATGCCGCCCGGCTGGGACGGCGTGGCAACAACGCGCAAGATTCTGGAATTGGATCCCGACATCCAGATTGTGATCTGCACGGCCCACGCTGATTATTCGTGGGATGAGATGTTTCAAAAGATTGGCAATCGGGATGGGCTGCTCATTCTCAAAAAGCCGTTTGACCCCGTGGAAGCGTTCCAATTGGCGCACGCGCTCACGGAGAAATGGTGGTTGCACCAACAGTCCCGGCAAAAAATGGGAGAGTTGGAGAGCCGGGTCGCCGAGCGCACCGGCGAGTTGCAACAGGCCAACCGCGCGCTCCAGACAGAAGTGGCCGAACACCTGCGGGCGGAAGAAGAGTTGCGAGGGAAGACGGCGTTCTTTGAAGCCCAAGTCAACTCCTCCATAGACGGAATTCTGGTCGTCAGCCCGGAGGGAAAGAAGACCCTTCAAAACCAGAGGGTTTCCGACCTGTTCAAAATTCCACCAGCCATCGCTGACGGAAACGATGATGCGACCCAGGTCCGGTGGGTCACGAACATGACCAAAAATCCCGAACAGTTCGTCGAAAAAATCGTCCATCTTTATTCTCACCCGAATGAAATCAGCCGCGATGAGATCGAGCTTAAAGACGGGACGGTTCTGGACCGATACTCGTCTCCCGTTGTTGGCAAAGACGGAAAATACTACGGCAGAATCTGGACGTTCCGCGACGTCACCGGGCGCAGACGGATCGAGGCCCGGTTGTTTCAATCTCAAAAAATGGAAACGGTCGGCAAACTGGCCGGCGGTATCGCGCATGAGTTCAACAGCATCATGACCGCCATCATCGGACACAGCGAATTGTTGCTGATCGATCTTCCGCCGGAAAGTCCGCTGTGCAAAAATGCGCGGCAAATCCGGCAGGCGGCGGACCGGGCGGCGGCTTTGACGCGGCAACTTTTGGCCTATGGACGCAAACAGATTCTCCAACCGGTAAGCTTCGATCTGAACCTCGTCCTGGCCGACATGGAAGGCACCTTGCAGCATTTGATGGGCCGGGACGTGGATGTGCGCATCGTTCCCGCCGCCGGACTCAAGGCCGTGAACATGGACCCCGGCCAAATGGAGCAAGTCATCGTGAACATAGCCATGAACGCCGCCGCCGTCATGCCCGACGGCGGCAAATTCACCCTGGAAACCGCCAATGCCACGCTGGATCAGGAGTATGTCAGCCATTTTTCGGACTTAAAGGCGGGAGACTATGTGATGCTGGCCATGACGGACACAGGCCCCGGCATAAGCCCGGAAGTCAAAAAGCATATTTTCGAGCCGTTTTTTACCACCAAAGGCGTCGGGCAAGGCTCCGGCCTGGGCCTGGCCACCTGCTACGGCATCCTCAAACAAAGCGGCGGCCACATCAATGTGTACAGCGAACTTTCCAGGGGCGCCACCTTCAAAATTTATCTGCCGCAAGTCGAAGCGCCGGCGAAAATTCCCGTCCCGCGCATTGACACGCCGGACTTGCCGCGCGGGACGGAAACCATTCTGCTGGTCGAGGACGATCCCGCCTTGCGCGAGATGGCGGCGACATTGCTCACACGGCTGGGGTACACCGTTTTGACGGCGGCCAATGGCGTCGAAGCGTTGAGCTTGAAACACCAATCAGGCGCGGGCCATGTGGATTTGTTGTTCACCGATGTGGTCATGCCGCACATGAGCGGCAAGGAATTGTCCGACCGCGTTCGAGTGTTGTATCCGCACACCAGGATTCTTTTCACCTCGGCTTACACGGAGCACTCCATCGTGCATCAGGGCGTGTTGAACCCCGGCGTGGCCCTCCTGCAAAAGCCGTTCACCCCGTCCGCCCTCGCCCGCAAAGTGCGCGAGGTCCTGGACCGGGACACTCCTGCCTCCGCCCCGTGAGGCGGGGGCATCAATGAACCGCCCGGAGCCGGCCCGTTGGCCCGGATGTTTCTTCGCGCTTTCCAGCCGGCGCGGTTTTGCCTATTCTGCGCCAGGCTCAATCACTCATTATAATTATGTTTCGCGGAAAAAAGATCGCCGTCGTCATGCCCGCCTATAATGCGGCCAAAACCCTCGTCCAGACTTACGACGAGGTCATGGAACAAGGCGTGGTGGACGTGGTCATCGTGGTGGATGACGCCAGCCGGGATGCCACCAGCGCGATTGCGCAAAAGCTGCCCAACACCGTGGTGATGACCCATTCCAAAAACCTTGGCTACGGCGGCAATCAAAAGAGCTGCTATCGCCTGGCCTTGCAGGAAGGGGCCGACATCGTCATCATGGTCCATCCCGATTCGCAGTACACCCCGAAACTGATTCCGGCGATGGCCTCGATGATTGCGTCCGGTCTCTATCCGTGTGTTTTGGGCAGCCGGATTCTGGGCGGCCAGGCTTTGCGCGGGGGCATGCCGCTGTGGAAATACATCGCCAATCGCGGCCTGACCCTGGCCGGGAACATTTTGCTCGGGGCGAAACTTTCCGAATACCACACCGGCTACCGCGCCTTTTCGCGGGAACTGCTGCAACAGCTTCCCTTGTCCGAAAATTCCAACGATTTTGTTTTCGACAATCAAATGCTGGCGCAGATTTTGTGGTTCGGTTACACGATTGCGGAGGTCAGTTGTCCGACGCGCTATTTCGCCGGGGCCTCGTCCATCAATTTTCGGCGAAGTGTCACTTATGGTTTTGGATGCCTGGGCACCGCTTTGGCCTTCCGGCTGGCCAGGATGAAGCTGTTGTCCTCAAAGTTGTTTCCGCCGCGCGGTTAAATTTTCCAGCCGGCGCGATAATCGCGTTTGATGAATCGCGCCGCTTCCGGGGCGTTTTTGGCTTTCATGCCCGGCCCGTCCCACTCGATTTTCTGGCCGGCGCGCAACGCCACACAGCCGAGCAGCATGATCTCGGTCAGGTACGCGGCGATTTCGAAGTTCGAGTAGGCCGTCTCGTGCCGGCCGGATTTGCAGGCCGCGAACCACTCCTTGTGATGGCGAAAATCGGGCGGCTCCCTGTTGTCAAAAGCGTTGCGCGGGATCGTTTGGGCAATGGCTTTGACGGCTTCGTGCCTGGGGGCCGCGACGATTTCCTTGTCGTCCTTCAACTTGACAAAAACGCGCAACTCCTGGTCGCCATCGTCCGGGGAGAACACCATCCCTTTCTCGCCCACCATGATGCAGCCGCTGCGGGAGATGCCGCCGAACACCGCCGTGACGTCCGCCGTGACGTCCGCCGGCGGCGTGTTGCCTCCGTCCGACCAATGGAACGTCACCGGCGGCAAGCCCTCGCGCGCGGGAAATTCGAAGCGAATGCGCGAGCTGACCGGGTACATCTCCGCCTTCATCCCGGACGAACTGGCTTCGATTTCCGTCGGGTAGCCGAGTTTGAGGGCGCGGAAAGGCCAGTTGACGGTGTGACAGGCCATGTCGCCCAGGGCGCCGGTGCCATAATCCTGCCAGCCCCGCCAGTTGAACGGTTGATAGACATTCGGGCTGAAGCGCAAAAATTGGGCCAACTCCGCCGCTGCCGCGTCCGGCCACTTCTCCTTAAACGGGCGGGCGGGCGCGGTGCCGAGCCAGAGGTCCCAATCCAGGTTGGCCGGGACGGGGTCCGAACCGGCCGGCCGTTCCAAGCCTTGCGGCCAGATGGGACGATTGGTCCACACGCAAGCCTGATGCACCGGGCCGATCAACCCCGCCTGCACCAGTTCCACCCCCCGCCGCAAACCATCCGACGCGCTGCCTTGATTGCCCATTTGCGTGGCCACCTTGTATTGACGCGCCAGGTCCCGCAACAGCCGCGCTTCGGAGACATCGTGCGTCAGCGGCTTCTGGCAATAGACGTGCTTGCCCAATTTCATGGCCGTGGCCGCGATGATGGCGTGCGAATGGTCGGGCACGGCGATATCGACGGCATCGAGGCCCTTCTCCTTTTCGAGAAGCTCGCGAAAATCCTTATAACCTTTGGCGGCGGGAAGGTATTGTTTCAAGTTGTCAACCGCGCTCGAATTGACATCGCACAAGGCGACGAGGTTTTCCGTCGCGCACCATTGCGCGTCACTGCCGCCCTTTCCCGAGCAGCCGATTTGCGCGATGTTCAGCCGGCTGTTCAAATTCTGTCCGCGCAGCAAATAAGGGCCCGTCAAAACCGCCCCGCCCGCCGCCAGCGACCCGTATTTGATGAACTGACGCCGGGACTGCCCGGAAGAGATGACTTTTTTATTCATGATCAAAGGCCAATTCAACCAGCCTGCGCGACAAAAGCAAGCCCGCATTGGGGCAACGAACGGCTCGACCAGCGTTCTGCGTGATTCCCCGGCTTGGTCTGGCATTAAAAAATTTGTTTCAAAAAGGATCCAGTCGGATTTTGTCGGCGCGCACACAAATAAAGCGGATGCCGATTTTACAGGAATGTAACGTTTCAGCCTCACGGATGTAACATGCCCCATCCAACCTCTGGACGCGTGGAAGGCATTCGACTGTCACTGGTCTGGCGCCGGGCAAACAGTTGGCTCCTTTCCGCAACGTGAAGGCAGATTAACCAAAGGCAAAAGATGAGCCTGATGTCCAAATGATTGGCAAATTGAATACAACGACAACTAATGCGGTTTGCAAATTAACCGCCGACGCCGAACAGAAGGCGCGGCGCGGGTTTACGTTGATTGAGCTTCTGGTCGTCATCGCCATCATCGCGATTCTGGCGGCGTTGCTGCTGCCGGCGCTGGCCGCGGCCAAAGAATCGGCGCGGCAAACGAAATGTATGAGCAATACGAAACAATGGGGAGTGGCGTTTCATATGTACATGGATGACAACAAGGATATTGTTCCCGAGGAAGGCAACGTGGCGGACGGCATCAACTATGCGGGATCGGCTACAACCGCGGACAACTATGACTACGCCTGGTATAACGTGGTGCCTCCCACAATAGGACTAAGGTCATTGATTAGTCTTTATGCGCTGAAGACGCCGCCGCTGCCCGGCAGCGCGAGTATTTTTTCCTGCCCAAGCTGTCCCAACCCTGTTACTACTCCGCCTGTCAGTTATCAAAATCCGCCGACTGTAAGGCAGGCCTTCTTCATGTATGGGGAAAACTGCCGCCTTTGCGTCAATTTTGGCACTATTGCATCAGGACAAGGGGTGCAAACAAAGCTTTCCACCATTGTCAAGCCGTCAGCCACCATCTTTCTGGCGGAAAACGATCCGAATTCCACCCTCAGCGGCTCCGTTGCGCCGTCCGAATCCTGTGTGTCAGGTTATTACGCTGTCGCGCGGCACAACTACAAGCGGGTCGGCGTTTTTGCCATGTGCGATGGCAGCAACCGCACGGCCAGGACAAATGAATTTTGGAGAACCCAGGGCGTGGCTGATGACGGCTATGGCTGGGCCGGCCCCGGCAGCATGGCCGCGGAATGGGAGGCGACCCAGACCATGTATTGGTATCCGTCGCCGACCACGCCGAACTGATCTGGCTCAAATTTTAACAAACCCGGCAAAAAAACAAAACAAAAATCAACAAACAAAAAAAGGACCCGCAAATGAAACACCTGAAATCATTCGAAACACTGGGGGCCATCGCGGCTGCGTTGGCTGTCCTGTCATTGGCTGCCGCAAAAACGTCGGCCCAAACGCCGGAAATCATGGCCGGCTGGACGACCACCTCGCTGGCCGCCGGCGGAGGAGCGCCACCGGCCTCTTTTGCGCCCACGACTTCCGACCCCAACCTGATAATCGGCCCCCTGAACAAAGGGTCCGGCATTGGCGCCATTACCACTGCAAATGTATATGGAGGGAATGACTGGACTAATGCCGGCGTTGCCGATAGCGAGGCTAACTCAATTGCCAATGGCCTTTATATCACCTACTCCGTCCAGGCATCGGCCGGTTATAAAATTTCCTTCACCACGAACGTTCTTTATTATCATAATTCCGCCACCGGTCCCTGGACCGGGGCATTGCAGTACTCAACAGATGGCGTTAATTATAATGATATCGCGTCTCTTGCCTATAGCACCATGCCGAACCCATCGGGCGTGGCCGCCACCAGCAGCCTGACCAACAACCTTTCAGGAATTGCATCACTGCAAAATGTCGGTTCGTCCACGATCAATTACTTTCGCATTGTGAACTGGGGCGCTTACAACACCGCCGGCACCTGGTATATCAATGACTCCAGCTCCATCCCCGCCACCACGCCCGACTTCCAGGTTATAGGCTACGTGACCTCCGCCGGCGTTGCGCCGCATAATCTCGTCGTATCGCCGTCAAGCATCACAACCAATGCGGGCGCCACGGTGGCTTTCACAGTAACTGCCAACGGCGATCCTCCAACCTATTCCTGGTATCAGGGTTCCGTCGCACCCGCGAACCTGCTTGCAGGTCAAACCACCGCAACTCTGACGCTTAACGATGTCATCGAGGCGAACGCGGGAAGTTACTATGTGGTGCTTTCAAACGCGACGGGCAGGGCCACCAGCGCGCCTGTTTCGTTGACAGTCACTGATCCGGCCATCCTGGTCCAGCCGGCGAACACGTTCGGATTATTGGATGGAACGGTGCAATTTTCCGTGTCCGCCGCCGGCACTTCGTTGCGATACCAGTGGCATTATTCAGACGCCAATGGCGATGTCCTCGCTGCCGTCAGCCCCGGCGCGCAATCTTCCGGCTCCATCGCTTCCGGCGTCGCCGGCAGCGCGCTTGCGCTTGACAATCTCCAGCCCGCCGATGCCAATAATGATCCCGCTTGGTTTGTGGTGGTGGTCACTGGTTACAACGGCAACACGGTGACCAGCTCCCCGGCTGAACTGATCTCCGTGAACACCAGTGCGATGCTGGCGTTTTGGAATTTCAACGGCAGCGCGTTTAACAACAGCAATCCGCCTCCCTACATTGGCGTCGGCGCCGCTTCTTTAATCAGCCTCCCTCCTTTTGTGACAACCGTCGAAGATCCCTCAGATGGCGCCGGCCTCTTCTTCCCGTTCGGCCAGGACCTACCGAACAATTCCTGGGGCACGTCCAGCTATCCGGTGAGCGGGTCCAACAAGATGTGCGGCATCCAATTCAATGTCAGCACGGTCGGCGCTCAGAACATCAGTGTTTCCTATGACTCCCGCGTATCCTCCACTGCCAGCGATTACGAACGGCTGCAATACACCAGCGATGGAATAAGCTGGACTGATTTTCCGGCAAGTTCAACGTTTAACGGCGTATATGGCAGTGGCAACGGCGGCTTCCAGCCTTTCACGAACAACCTCACGGGGTTCCCGGGCGCGGACAATAACCCCAACTTCGGCATCCGCATCGTGACGGAATGGCAAAGCACGGCCACTTATGGCATTTCGACCAATACAAACTATCTGGGCACGGCCAACAACTATACCTCGGGGGCCTCGGGGAACTTTGCGGCAGGCACGGTGACTTACGACATCGTCACCATCTGGGGCGATGCCATCACCAACACCTTCACGCCGCCGACCATCAGCGGCTTCGCAAACACAAACACACCCGACTACATTCCCATTACGCTCAATTTCACCGTGAGTGACTCCACAACGCCGCCGGATCAGCTTGCCTATTCCGCCGTGTCGTTCAGCCCGACGATCAGTTTTAACGCTGCGTTCGGAGGCGCCGGCGCGAACCGCACTTTGACTATTTCGCCCTTCCAGACTCCGGATTCGGTTGACACCGGCCCGGTGCTTGTCACCGTGACCGATGGCAACGGATTTTCCGCGGCAACATGGTTTGATCTGACACTTACTTCGGAAAACCTGCCTCCGACCAATTCTCTTGCCTCGTTGGCATCAACTAATACTCTGGCAAACGCCCCGCTTGCGATTCCGTTCAAGGTTGCCGACGATCGCACCCCCGCCAACGGCCAGAGCTTCACTTATTCCGCGAGTTCCGCCAATAACACAGTGGTGCCGGTGGCGAACATCGTTGTCCCCGGTCAAAGCCAGGGCAGCAATGCGACGGTCACCATCACTCCCGCCCTCAATCAGCTTGGAATGGCCCAGATCGGGGTCACCGTTGATGACAATGATTTGGTGGATCCTAAAAGCACAACCGCGACCATCTCATTCATGGTCAGGCCGAACACCAACATTGTTCTGATTGATTATTTCAATTATGACAACGGCGGCGCGCTGGACACGGTGTCCAGCGGCTTTTGGAACCATCTCAGCGGACCCAAGGGACAAATGCAGGTTAGTCCCGCCTCGACTGGCGGTTATGTCACGGTTGATCAGGCGGACAACACGGAGAACTTGCAAGCCGCTTTGCTGGGCAGCCCTTACCTGACCAACAGTTCAGCGGTTTTGTATTCCAGCTTCATGGTCAACATGGATCCCTCGGGGATCCGCCAGGATGCCGGTCGCGAATGGCTCTTACTTTGTGGTCTTCAACGATGGATCCGGCACCACCGGCGACTACGAATGCCGCGTGATTGCGGCCACCAATGGCGCAGCGCCGGGTTTTTACCGGCTCGGCATTGACAACTGGGGCCCGGACGCGGCTGACGGGGAGGCGCAGATGTTTCCACAAGATCTGACTCCGGGCAGCAATTATGTCGTGGTCACGGAGCTGGCATTGTCCAACGGCATCTCAAGTCTCTGGGTAAATCCCACCTGCGGCCAATCATCTCCCAGGGTGACGGATGCCACCACCGCCAACGCCGCCCTGGCCACCTTGTATAATATCTCTGATTTCGAACTCCGCGAATCAGGCACCTATGCAGGTTTGGTCCAGTTGAGCCGCCTCAAAGTCGGCACCACCTTCGACTCCGTATTCCCATCGCTGCAAATTCAGTCAAGTCCGCCAAATGTAGTCGTTAATTGGTCTGATCCCACCTTGGGCATCCAATCCGCAACAAACGTTGCCGGACCTTGGTCGCCTGTGACCGGAGCAACGCCTCCCTATACCATCAATTCCACCACTACCAGTGCAGTGTTCTTCCAGTTTGGACAGTAGGATGGGTTAGCCAGCGATTCGACAGCGCGGGGCGCGAAAGCGCCCCGCGTTCCAACATAACTCCGTATTTGTTGGTTAACAGGAACGGGCGATGGCATCGGAACGGGCTATTGTGGCATCCAGACTTGGAACTCGCCGCTGCAATCAAGTGGGACTGGAAATTTCCGGTCGGCGCTGGGCTTCTGGGTTTCCCGGAAGCCCTTCGCATTTTCAGGGGGACACCTTCAATCCCCAGCTTTTCATTTCGCCCGCCGGACTCTGGCGGAACTTTTTGCCACGATGTCATACGCCCGATTCGGCTGAGTCGGGCGAAGCCCCTTGATGCCGACGGGCCCCGCTCATCACCACCGCCACCCCGCCCGTCACCAACGGCGTCCAAGTCACCCTTGCCGACGCCAACGCCATCCAGCCGCAAGAGTTCTACCAAATCGAGATTTCCCTGCCCTGATCCCTCTCAGGGAATGAAGAATTAAGAAGTCAGAATTTAGAAGTCCCGCCGTCGCCGCAGCCGCGATGGAGCGGCAAGGGACCGGGGACGGGATGGTGGGGTTGCTTTCATGTTTCTTAGTTCTTAATTCTCTTCAATCATCATCATCGGAAATAAAAATATGCGATGGCGCGGCACCCGTTTTTGCTCTTGTCCGCCTGGAAAAACAAAACGCGCGGAGGTTTTCCTCCGCGCGAATCGAAAGGACGGCAAGAACAGATTACTTCTTAAAGCGCCGGAGGAAGCCCAGGCAAACCGTGCTGCCGATGCCGAACAGCGCCAGGGTGGACGGTTCGGGAACTATAGCGGTGCCATCGACGATAATATTGTCCATCCGGTCAGTCCCAGCGGTGGCAACAGCGTTGCCATTTTCGGCCGTTGTGCTGTCGTCAGCAAAACGGAAGTAAACCGTGGATGCATTGTCAAGGGCAAGGATGGCGCTCAAATCAGGGGTGAAAGTGTAAATGGAACTGCCGGTTGTGGCATTCCAAACAGGATTCGGCGCGGCATTGGCCAGAACGGTGTAATCAGAACCAATCTGAGTAAAGGTTGATCCGTCCAGGCTGTACTGCAACTGGAACGTACTGGGACCCGTTGAACTGCTGGTCTGGTCGTAAGAAAGCGTAATGCCGTCATACCCGGCAGTGCTGACCTGGATCTGATAATAATCTCCCACAGCCCACGTATTGGCGCTGAAGGAATGCGACGATCCATTCCCGGCCGGGCTGCTATAAACAGCCGCACCTGCATGTGAACCGGAGGCGCTGCCACTTCCAATTTCCGGACTGAATGGGCCGGCGCTGGCCGGCACGCTGGTTTGAAAAGTCCAATCGGCGAGGGTTGATTGGGCTTGAGCCGAGAAACCGATTGCGAGAGTGATGCTTGTAAGGAGTATAGTCTTGTTCATAACAAAGTATTGGTTGCGTCTGATTTTTCTAATTCTGGTTATAATTGCAATCCCATTCCGAATTGCAACCTTGGTTAAAACTACCAAATAACCATGGCCAATGCAACACTTTTTTTCAGTTTTTTGCGATTTAGGCCTCTTTCCCCATCCCAAACCAGGGTGCGTCGAGCCTGGAACGGCCAGCTTTTGGCCACGGATTCGGGGTTTTCTTCCTCGACCCCTTTTGAATTCGACGCCAAGACCTTGCCTTGCGGCTGGTCCACCCGGTTACCCTGCCGGCCGAAGCATATCGGACCAGGCAACGGCTATGCCGGCGCCCACGCGCCTGACTGGCCCAGGCCAGGGACGATTATTCATAACATCCTATCCAATAGAATGTTACGAAGATTTTTATATTATTTTTATCGGTTTTTAGCATAAAAAGCTGGACAAGAACCACAGATTTGGCAATACTATAACACTCAGATTGTTTTTAAAGGCCGAAGCAGGCAGGCTTATGGCAGTTGAACGCAAAGTAATAATAATGCCCGAAGACACGCTCTTGAGATTTACGGTCGTGATAAACAATATAGCGAGCGGGGAGATGTCCGGCAGTCTAATATGAAATTCACCCAATCGTCACAGGATCGGCGTTGTTTTGTTAATCGTCTTCGTCATCATGACGGCAGCACGACAGACCATCGACTCATCAATGGCAACGCGGCCTTCACGTTGATTGAGCTTCTGGTCGTCATCGCCATCATCGCGATTCTGGCGGCGTTGCTGCTGCCGGCGCTGGCCAAGGCCAAGCAAGAGGCGCAGAGAGTTAAATGTCTTAGTAATTTGAGACAATGGGGACTGGCCTTCCGCATGTACACTGATGACAACCATGATTTTGTTCCTGAAGAAGGAAATGTCGGATTGGCCATTAACAGCACGGGATCGGCCACCCAGGCGGACAACCTTCACACGGCGTGGTACAACATCGTGCCTCCCTATATATCGCTAAAGTCGCTGGTGACCCTTTACCAAAGCACTGACGCGCCTTTGCCCGGCAGTGCGACTATTTTTTCCTGCCCCAGTTGTGCCAACCCTGACCCAAGTGTTTATCCAAATTATCCTCCGCTTAAGATGACCAAAGCGTTTTTTATGTATGGCGAAAACAACTATTTGTGCGTCAACTTTGGAACAGTCGCCACCGGTGTGCCGCAGACCAAACTGGGCAATGTCGTCAAACCGTCGGCCAATGTTTTTATGGGGGAACAAAACCCCAATGCCGCGACTGAACCCGCCGAATCGGGCGTCACCGGTTACTATGCGGTTGCGCGGCATGGCAAACTCGGCAATTTCGCCCTGTGCGACGGCAGTTCCCGTGGAGCAAGAAGCGTTGATTTTACGAACAATGCCACCACTGCAGTCGCCGAATGGAGTCAAACCAATCATCCTCCCATCTATTGGTTTCCCACGCCGACCACGCCGAACTGAACCGGTCCGAGATTTAACAAACCACGAAGCCCAATAATTCTGAAAAAATCGGAAAAACAAAAACCTCAACTCGCAGAACCAACTATGAAACTAAAACCCGTCTTATCCTGTCTGGCGGTCGTCATTTTGTCGGCATCGTCCGCGTTCGCGCAAACCACCCTGGCAAAATGGACTTTTGAAACCAGCACGCCGACGACTGCCGGCCCATTCAGTCCAGAAGCTGGAACTGAAACTGGCACCGCAATGGCATCCGGTTTCCATTCATCAGGCGCGGCTGTTTACAGCAGCCCGGCCGGGAATGGATCGTCGCATTCCTTCAGCGCCAATACCTGGACCGTGGGGGATTATTATCAATTTACCGTCAGCACTGTGGGCGCCCACAATGTGGTGGTTTCCTTCGACCAGACCAGCAGCAACACCGGGCCAGGCGGGTACCAGTTGCAGTACAGCACGGATGGCGTACACTTTTTTAACTTCGGTTCTGCTTACACCGTGCTTGCCAATAATACCCCGAATACTCCCTGGACCGCCTCGGCATACAACCCCGCTTATTCTTTTACCAATGATTTAAGTTCTGTTACTGCGATAAACAATGTCTCCACCGTTTACTTCCGCCTGGTTGATACCTCCACAACTTCTGCGAACGGTGGGACGGTTGCCACAGCCGGCACCGACCGCGTTGATAACTTTGCCGTGAATGCTGCGACGGGAACGCCACCGTCAATCTCCGGCATATCGCCTTCGAGCATCACGACCAATGCGGGCACCTCGGTGCCCATCACAGTAACACTGTCCGCCGGCGACGCGCCGTTTACTTACTATTGGTATAAAGGGGGGGCTGGATATTCAAACCCGACTTTGATTTCCACCGTGGCCACCAGCGCGTTGACCGACACTCTGACGCTTTCCAATGTTCTTAAGGCTGACTCCGCTTATTCTTATTGGGTGGTGGTTTCAAATGGGATCACTCCGAATGCCACCAGCGCCGAAGTTTCGCTGGCGGTCAATGACCCGGCAATCAATGTGGAGCCGGTGAGCCAAACCGGATTGTTGGGCGGAACGGCGCAATTCACAGTGTCCGCTGGCGGCACTGGCTTGAGCTACCAATGGTATTTTACAGATGGAGGCGGCGCCATCATCGGTCCGGTGAACGACGTCACACAGGCTGACGGCTCCATAATTACCGGCTCCAGAACCAGCACGCTTCAGATCGCCAATTTGCAAAACGCCGACGCAACCGACAATTTTGTCGTCATCGTTTCCGGCACTGCTCCTGGCAATGACAGCCCGCAGACCAGTTCCGTGGCGTCGCTTTCCGTGGCCAGCACCGGCGTGGCGCTGGCCTTTTGGAATTTCAACAGCCCTTTCATGAACATCGCCAACCCGGCGCCGTATCAAGG
The DNA here is from genome assembly GCA_963825315.1 of uncultured Verrucomicrobiae bacterium. Lineage (GTDB taxonomy): Bacteria > Verrucomicrobiota > Verrucomicrobiia > Limisphaerales > Palsa-1400 > DASRLE01. The sequence continues at coordinate 2,175,539 of CAWGST010000001.1, forward strand.
CATCGGCACCGCCTCCTCCATGAATGTTACGACTTTCGTGCAACCGAATCCAGATGCCGATGATCCAGCCAGTCCGAACACGGCATGGGGCACGGAGGCTTATCCGGCAACCGGGCTTAACAAACAGGCAGGCGTGCAATTCAATACCAGCACTCTTGGCGCAAAGAACGTGAATGTTTCCTTCGACCTCCGCGCCACGGGCTCCGCCAGCAAATATCAACGCCTGCAGTTCACCACCAATGGAACGACTTGGGTTGATTATCCGGCCAGTGAAACATTTCCAGGTGGAGACGTGAACATTTACACGACATACACCTACAGCCTGAACGGGTTTCCGGGCGTGGCCAACAATCCCAATTTCGGCATTCGCATCGTGTCTGAATTTGAAAGCACGGCCAGATACAACGACACAAACGATGCAGTTTATGTCCCGGTTACAAGCACGGACAACTATGGTACGGCCGGGACTTTGAGTTATGACCTTGTGACCATTACCGCTGACGCCATTATAGGCAACAACCATCCGCCGACCATTAGCGCCATTTCCAATCCAACGATGGAAGACACCTATGGCACCACTGTTACCTTCACGGTGAGCGATGATACCACGCCTGCCGGTTCGCTTGGCGTCACTGCGGCCTGCCTCGATCCAAACCTGAATCTGTCCTCTCTCAACCCTGTAAATACCGGGGGAACGGTTCAATTGAGCATCAACTCCAGTCTCGGCAACTCTGTTGCAAATTACGCGCCCATTCTGATCACAGTCACCGACGGCAATGGAAATGTAACCTCGGCGTGGTTCACCCTGGAGATTGATCCGGCAAATTCGCCGCCCGTTCTTGCCGGGCTGACGAACACCAACATGCTGCCCAACAGTTCTCTGGTCATTCCGTTCACGTTGACGGACGATCATACCAGCCCAGGCGCCATGACCCCCACGGCTTCTTCGGGAAACAGCACTTTGCTTCCGAACAATGGCGCTCATCTTTCTTTCGGCGGCGCTGGATCAAATCGGACGCTGGTTATAACCCCTGTGGCCAATCAAGAAGGCGCCGCCCCCGTCACAGTTTCCGCCACTGATGGCGGCGGACTGACCACTTCCCAAACCATTCTCCTGCAGGTTCGGCCGAACACCAACGTCGTTCTTATTGACTATTTTGATTATGACAACGCCGGCCCAATCGTCACGGAATCCGGCGGTTTATGGCAAACCCACAGTGGAACAGCCGGGCAAATGCAGGTTGCTTCAGGCGTGGTCACGGTGGACGGGGTCAATCACACCGAAGATGTGAACGCCCAATTCATCGGCGAGCCTTATGCGGCCAACAACGCGGCCGAATTGTACACGAGCTACATCATCAATTACACAACGTTGCCGGACGCAAATGGATCGTACGATACGCACTTCAAAGACGACACGACCTCCAATTACCTTGGACGCGTGTGGGCCTCCACCATCGGCGCGGCATCCGGGGATTACCGCATCGGAATTGCCAATGTGACCAACGTCAGCACGAGCGCTGTTTTCTTTCCGCAAGACCTGGTTTTGAATTCCAATTACGTTGTGGTGACACGACTGGTGCTATCCAACTGGAATTCAACCATTTGGGTCAATCCAACCAGCGAATCATCGCCCAGCGTGACGGATATCGCTTCCGTCTCTACTTCGGCGACAAACATCTCTGCTTATGCCCTTCGAGAAAGCACCGCTGATGAAGGCATAATGAATATCAGCAAACTTAAAGTCGGGCTGACTTTCGACTCCGTATTCCCATCGCTGCAAGTTCAGTCAAGTCCGCCAAAGGTGGTTGTTAATTGGTCTGATCCCACATTGGGCATCCAATCCGCAACAAGCGTTGCCGGACCCTGGTCGGATGTGAGCGGAGCAAAGCCTCCCTATACCAATAATAGCCCCCCCAATGCGGTGTTCTACAAGTTTGGACAGTAGGATGGCTTGGCCAGCGATTCAACAACGCGGGGCGCGAAAACGCCCCGCGTTCAACATTCGGGCGGGCTATTGTGGCATCCAGATCCGGAACTCGCCGCTGCAATGCAGCAGCGCCATCAGGTAAAGCAATCCTTCGTAATAACGCTCGAGGCCGTCGGGCGTCGGCGTGTTCCACAAGGCTTCAACGAATTTCTTTGAGCGCGGATTCGTCGCCGCGAGGCTCGCGACGGCGTTCACGGCCACAAGCCCCTGCGCGTGCCGGTCGTCAAGCTGTTTGCCGTCGAGCGTGAACTGGCAGCCGTAAGTTTCCATTCCTTTGCCTTCAAAGAACGCCTGCAATCGATCACTTAATCCCCTTTCGCGGACATCTTTTCCCCACCACGACCAATCCACCGACCAATTCCCGGCAGTGCGAAACGCATCGAACCTGAAATGCGATGCGCCCCGGTTCCAACTGTTGGTGGCTGGCGTCCCGTCAAAGTTCGCATAGTCGGGAGCAAGGCCGGTGGCCGGATTTGCCGCGCGCGGAAAAAAATCCCGGCTCGCTGCCGCGGCTTCCATCCAAAAATTCTTGTCGGCCGCCGGCCCCCATCGCGCCCACAACTCATAGAACGCGGGCAAATGATAAGAGGGATCAGTGAATTGTCCGCGTTCGGAACTGGGCGAGAATAGAACCATTTTATGCTCTTCGTTGAAAAGCGCCCCGGCGGTCACTAGCGAAGTTGAATTTGTATTTCGCCGCGACATGAAAATCGAACCCTTGATCATCGCGCGATGCCTCATGTTCGCCAGCAATTCATCGGCCTGCTCCTTGTAATTGTAAATTCCCCTGCCGCCGCCCCAGCGGTTCGCCGCGAAATAGAGCGCCGTGACATAATACGACTCGCCGTCCGGCGCGACAAATTCGCTCAGGGTCGCGCCGTTCGTTTTCGCATCCCATGAGAAAAATCCGCAAGACGGATGTGTGGGTGAGTCGTGATACAAATAAGTTTTCGACCAGTTCCAAAGCGCGTCGAACTCCGCCTTCTTGTTCATTTGCGCCGCGATCATCATGCCGTAGGACAATCCTTCCGTGCGCACGTCGTGGTGTTTGATGTCCGTGACATAGGCGAGCGGACCGTTCGAGTTGTTGCCGGCGGAATAATACACCGTTTGGTTGGACGGGTCGCCGTGGAACAATTGCTGAAACGCCGCATCCACTTTTCCCCGGATTTCCCGCTGCGAATGGCCGTTTTCGGCGAACAGATTGCGGTAATGCCCGGTCGCAAAAGCGCCCGAGCCATTGGCGCTGTCGCGGGATTCTTGCAGACAGCAGCCCGCCGTCAAAAACAATGCCGGAATGACAAACACGATGGCAAAAACGGGAATGTCTTTTTTGTTACTCAGCGGGTTTGGCATAAGCCATCCCCATATTGCAGGGAATTGTCCGCCAGTTCAAACAGATTGATTTGTCAGAAAAACCCGAAACCCGTCATTATCATTGAATATCTGCTCCTCGTCGCCTCCCCGTCCCCGGTTGCAGCTAAAATCCCAGGTTTTCGTCTTTGGGTTTGAGGCTGATGAGGTAGGCTGCCAGATCGTTCACCTCGGCATCCTTGATGGTGCCCGCCCATCCCGGCATGTAGAGCGGCGGCGGCGGGCGTTTGGGGTCGAGGGCCGGGATTTCGTGCTGGCCGTTGTTGATGCGCGCTTTCAATTGGGCGACAGTGTAGCCGTCGGCGACGTGGAGCAGGCCGGGCACTTGCTCGGCGGTCTTGGCGTTGGGGTTGGGCACACCGCCTTTGGCGCCGGGACCGTGACAGCCGGCGCACCCGTATTTGCGGAAGACTTCCCGGCCGCGCTCCACAGGGCTCATGAGGGAGGGAAGCATCAGGGCCACGGTCTGCTCACGCATGTGAAGGAGAAAATCCGTCAGGGCGCGGGCCTCGGATTCCGTGAAACCAAACCGCGGCATGACGGAGCCGGGGGTGACGCTTTGCGGATCGCGGAAATGTTGCATCATCCATTCGGGAGCGCGGCGGAGGCCGACGTCGTCCAGGGGCGGGCCAACTTTGCCGCCGTTGCCGTTGACCGAGTGGCAGCCGATGCAGCCTCTGGATTGGAACAAGTGCTGGCCCAGGCGGGTGTTGGGGAGGATCTTCATCGAGGAATAGTAGCCGGACGCCGATTCGCCCGTCTGGCTGAGCATGAAGAGCACAATGGCTTCGAGGTTCGTCTCCGAGAATTTTTGCGGCGGCATGACGGAGCCGGGGGTGGCGCTGGCGGGCGCGATGAAATGTTTCTTCAGCCATTCCGGCGAACGGCGCGCGCCAACCTTGTCAAGTTCCGGCCCGATGATGCCGCCGCTGCCGCCGAGTTTGTGGCAGCCGCGGCAGCCGCTGTTCTCGAAGACTTGCTCGCCTTGGGCCAGTTCAGGGGCGGCGGGATTGTCGGCCGGTTCGTGGCATTGGCCGCAGGAGGCCTGGATGTATTGCATGGGCAACATCGGCTCGTCCCAGTACGGCACGTTGCCGTGCGCCTCGACGGTGGTGGTGGCGCGGCCCTGGCCGCGATGGCAGATCGTGCAACCGAATCGCTCGAAGGGGTGTTGCTCGTGCAGGGGATGGTAGCTCAGAGGTTGGGGGTAGCCGCCGTAGCTCGGGTCTTCCACCGCCAGATGGCAGGTGGTGCAGCGGTCCACCCGGTTGAGGTCGGGCAGGACGGTCTGGCGGATTTCCACGGGGATGCGTTCGGCCAGCAGCCGCTGCTGGGGCGTGGCGGCGCGGCGGATTTCCTCCTGGATGTATTTGCGCTGGTAATCCTTCCACTCCCGATACTCGTCGCGGTAATAGCCGACGATGACCAAAACGCCGACCAGCAGGCCGAGCGCGATAAACCAACCGTAAAATTTGCGGAGGGAAAGGTCCTGCACCTCAATGCCCCTCCGTCACGGCGGGTGGATTTTTCCACGGTTCCACCCATGACCAGTTGGGACCGCGGAAGAGGCTGCCGATAACCGTCAGCGCCACGGCAATGGCAAGGCAAACGGAAAAAATCGTGTTGGCCACCACGCGTTCGCGGGCAAACCAGCGACCCACTCCATGCCGTTTGCGGTCAATGTAGGGCAGGAGCGCCAGCGCCGTCACGAGCAACCCCGGCACGACCACGCCGCCCCAGAACGCCGAGTAGCTGACCAATTCCTGCAGGCCGAGAAAATACCAGGGGGCCTTGGCGGGGTTCGGCGGATGCACCGCGTTGGCGATTTCTTCCAGCGGCGCGTTCCAGAAAATCGCCAGGAACAACACCACCGCCGTGACCAGCAGGAACAGGAGCAGCTCGCGGAAAACCAGATGCGGCCACGAGAACACTTCGTCTTCAGGGTTCATGCCGACTTGCGGCGTGGTGCCTCGGGCCAATTCCATGAGGCCGTAGCTTTTATTCGTTGGCAATTGGCCCAGTTCAACCTGGTGCATGATCTCTCCCGGTTCATCGGGGCGGGAGAGTCCGCCGTCTTTGCGCACGCGAAATAGATGGACCGAGATCATGAGGACCGCGATCACCGGCAGAACGATCACATGCAAAGCGTAAAACCGGGTCAGCGCATCCTGTCCGACGACGTGTCCGCCGAGCATGAGGTACTTGAGCTTTTCACCGACGACGGGCGCATAGCCGGCGATGCTCGTGCCCACCGTGATGGCCCAGTAGGCCAGTTGGTCCCACGGCAGGAGATAGCCGGTGAAACTCAAGCCCAGGGTGACCAGGAACAGGCCGACGCCGAGAACCCAGTTGAACTCGCGCGGGCTTTTGTAAGCGCCGGTGTAAAACACCCGGCACATGTGCAGCATGACGAACAACACCATCAGGTGCGCCGCCCAACGGTGCATATTGCGCAGGACCAGTCCAGCCGAAACGACGAACTGCAAATCCTTCATGATGTCATACGCCTTGTCCGTGCTGGGGACGTAATAGAACATCAGGAGCACGCCGGTGGCGCAGAGGATCAGGAACAAATACAGCGTAATCAGTCCCAGCCCGAGGGAGTAGGAGGCGCGCAGGGCATGGCGATGGACTTTGGCCGGCTGCACATGGAGCAGGAAACTGGAAACCATCGCCTGCGACCGCTCCAGATTGCTTTCCGGAACACCCACGCGAAAGATCGAGCGTCCGACGCGCGTGCGCGTGAACCAATGCCAGAGGCGTTTGGGCAAAGGCGCGTTCATATCACGAGATATTTGTCCTCTGTCACCCGCTGGCCTTTGTCCACCAGCAGCCGGTTGTCCTTGCTCAAAGTCACGGAAAACCACTCCAACGGGCGCGGAGCGGGGCCGCTTTTCACCAGGCCCTGGTCGTCAAACACGCTGCCATGACACGGGCAATGATAACCGTTGCCGGCACGGTTGACCGTGCAGCCCAGGTGCGTGCAAATCGCGGAAAGGCAGCGGAACGTATTGCCTTTGCGCACGATAAAGACGCGCTCCGTCATCCAGGAATGTCACCGAACCGTCCAGGTAATCGTCCGGCTTGCCGGCCTTGAATTGCTGGTCTGGCTCGAAGAGGACGTTCGGCACCAGAAACCGCACCGCGCCCGCCGCGGACGCCGTCACGGCGAAGATCGCCGCCAGCCAGCCCAGAGTGAGTTGGAAAAAACCGCGTCGTGAAGTTTCCTGGTCGGGGGCGGAAGAGTTCATATCAGGCGGGCACGAGTTCGACGCGTTCCATCGTGATGGCGCCGGTGGGGCAGCGAACGGCGCACAGGCCGCAGCGGATGCAACGGGTTTCGTCTTTGATGATTGCGCCCTGCTCGCCGCGCTCCGGCACGCGCCCGTAACGGGCCAGGAAGGCCTGCTGCAACTTGGCGTCGCCGCGCAAGCTGGCGACATCCACCAGGCGCAGGCAGTATTCCGGACAGACATCGGCGCACCCCCCGCACAGGATGCATTCATCCCCGTTAAACACCGGGCCGATATGGCACTTGAGACAGCGATCGGCTTGCCGCCGGGCGTCCGGTTCGGGGTAGTCTTTCTCCACTTCGGCAATTCCGATGCGCCGATCCAGCGGCAGCGTCGGCGGCGGACGGCGGATGAACTTCTCGTAATCAGGCTTCATGCCATATTGGAGAGTATCGTAGATCGTGACGCGCGCCTGGCGCGGCTCGGCGGGAATGGAGCCGGTGAGAAACTTCGCAATGGAAGCCGCCGCTTTCTTGCCCTCTGCCACCGCTGTGATGATGATGCGCGGCCCGAAGGCCACGTCACCGCCCGCGAACACATCGGGCCGCGAAGTGGCCATCGTTGCCGGATCGGTTTGCAACGTTCCGCGCGGAGTGACCTTCAGATTGTCTTCCGGGCGAATCCAGGAAAGGTCCGCCGACTGGCCGATGGCCAGAACAACCGTGTCGCAATCCACCCTCTCTTCGCTGCCTTCGATGAATTGGGGATTGAACCGGCGGTTTTCGTCGAACACGCGGCTGGCCTTGATCAGTTCGATGCCGGTCACTTTGCCATCGCTGCCCAGAATGCGTTTGGGTCCGTAACGGGTGTGAAGCCGGATGCCTTCCTTTTCCGCCTCTTCGATTTCCTCGTGCGCGCCGGGGATTTCCTCCAGGCTCTCCAGGCAATACATGTGGACTTCGGGCACGCCTTTGCGGATGGCTTCCCGGGCGACGTCCAACGCCAGGCGCACTTCATCAGGGGCTTCCGGTTCGCGCGCGGTCAACTGCTCCAGCGCCGACGCGGCCTGATGCAGCGCCTCGCGTAATTCCGCCTCGCCCATCCCCGCAAATTTCTCCGCCTGGCGCACGACCGAGCGCGCCACGTCGAAAGCGACGTTGCCGCCGCCGATGACGACGACCTTGCGGCCGAGCGAGACGCGGAAACCGAGGTTGACATTGAGCAGAAACTCAATGGCCCGCAGCACCCCGTCCAATTGTACCCCTTCAATGCTCAATTCGCGGCTTTTGTGCGCGCCTATCCCCAGAAAGACCGCTTCGTAGCCCTGCTTCTTAAGGTCGGAAAAAGCGAAATCCCTGCCCAGCCGGGTGTTCAGGCGCACCTCCACGCCCAGCGCCTCGATGGCGGCGATTTCCGCCCGGATGATCTCGCGCGGCAGCCGGTATTCGGGCACGCCGAGCACCAACATCCCGCCGGCCAGGTTTTGCGCCTCGAATACCGTCGGCGAAAAACCCATCAAGGCCAGTTCGTGCGCGCAGGACATCCCCGCCGGCCCCGCGCCGATGATCGCGACTTTCCGTCCGCCGCCGATGCGTTCGCGGCGCGGATCGCGCAGTTGGGGATAGACGCGGCCGAGATCAAAATTGTCGGATTCCACGCCGAACTTTTCGCAGACGAATCGTTTCAGCGCGCGGATCGAAACCGGGGCGTCCAGCGCCCCGCGGCGGCATTTGGCCTCGCAGGGCGCGGCGCAAACCCGGCCGCAGATGGAGGCGAAAGGGTTTGGGGTTCGGGCAATGATGTAAGCGTCCTCGTAACGTCCCTCGGCGATGGCCTGGACGTAGCCGCCGGAGTCCGTGCGCACCGGACAACCCTCGCGGCACAAGACCTGCCGCGTGAAATAGTTCACGTCCGGCAGTTCGACTGGATAGGTCGCGGGCATGCCCGTGCGATCACCGGATTATTTCGCGTCGTACTTGTCGTGAAGTTCCTTGATCTTGGTCTCCGCGGTCGTTCTTTCTTCAGGCGTGGCCTTGGCGAGTTTATCGTCCACCATCGCCTTTTTGCGGATGCTGGAGTCATAGACCAGGAACTCATAAATCTTCTTGCCATCGCCCGCGCTGATGTTCGAGCCGGGCTTGTACATCATGCGCTTGATGTAGCGGGACCATTCGTCGGGCAGCGCGTAGTCCGAGTTGATCGGGCGGCTCAACTTGTGGCACTGCGAGCATTTATGGCTGAAGAGTTCGTAGTTGTCCTGAATGGCTTGCGGATATTTGGACACATCAATTGTCGCCGGGCCTTTCTCAAAGCGTTCGACCCGCGCCTTGGTTTCCGCATCCAATTCCTGCGCGGCGGCGCGGCCCAGGCCGGCTCCGGCCACGCCGAGCACAGCCGCGCCAAGCGAGGACGGCGGCAAGGTTTGTCGTCATTTTCATGAGGGTCATTTCTTTCATTTAGAATCCGTAGGAGAGCTGGAGGACGAACGAGTTGGGAGGCAGGGCGGCGGGGCCGTGGCTCATCAGCCATTCGTAGTCAGCCTCGAAGAGCAACGTGTTGGAAAAGTAATAGACGCCGCCTGCTGTGTAGCGGTCTGTTTTCGTGGCTCCCGCTCCGCCGCCGAAAAGGCCGTCGTCATTTTCACGATCATAGCGGCTGACCAATTCGACATTATTTATGTAAGGCAGTTCCAGATTCAGGCCCGCCAGTTTGTAGCCCGCCTGGATCCACCAGCCGTCTGGCCGAATCTTTCCCACGTCGTCCGTTTCCACCCATGTATTGATATACTCGCCCTTGACTTCAATGTTCGGCCCCAGGTGCAGGGCCGCATCCACCACCGCAGCCGACCACTGCCGGTTCCCGGAATCGCTCCATTCGCCAGTCTGGCCTGAAATGCCGAGTTCAAGATCATAGTGCGGTTGCCAGGGGTAAAACCAGCCGATGCGGCCGCCGCCGCTGGGATTGGCGTGCCAATTGCCCCCATTGCCCACATTGCCGGCAAGATCAAGGTCGCCGGTGGCGCCGTCGCAGTGCCGGTCCCGGAGGACGGTCCGTTGACCCCGTAAACGGCATAGGTGACCATTTGCCCGGACTCTCCGATCGGGACGGACCCGCGCAACTGCGCGCCCACGCCGGTTTGCCCGGCAAAAGATCATCGCGCACCAACGGGTCATCCGGTATCTTGTTGAGCCACCCGGCGCCCCGTTCGCTATAGGTGCCCAGCGGCAACAACATGTCCCCCGCCTCAAGCGTCATGTAGTCGTTCAAAAGATAATCCAACGTGGCCGAAACTCAGGTTCACGGAGGTCGAGCTTCCCGGAGCGCGGTTGCCGAACGCGTCGTGTTATTATTCAGCATGATGTCGAATCCCGCCTCGAACAGCACGTCGTCGCTGGCGCGAAACAGGAAAATCGGCGCAAAATCGGCCAGTGTCAAACGCGCTGTGCTGCCCGGAGGTTTTTCCAAATTGAGCCTCGGCATCGCCCACCATGGTGAAGTTGTGCATCGGCCCCTGGGAATCGTTGACAGCGGGATAGGCCGATTGCACTTTGGCCACATCGTCGGCTGTCTGTTGCGCGTTGGTCACGGCTGCTTTGGTCTCGCCCAACTGCTGTTGCAGTTGCTGGATGACTTGTTGGTCTTGTTCATGCGCCTTCTGGTCCTGCTCGTGGGTCTGCTCCAGCTTCTGCACTTTGTCGCCCAGTTGTTCGACCACTTTCTTCAAGGCATTGAAGTCGTCTGCGCTCACTTGTGCCGACGCCGGCTGGGGCAGAGCGGCCCCCATCACGCAGGCGGCTGCCACGGTTCCAAATAGAAAGGAAGGGATTTTCATGGGTGGTATCCTCGGTTCTTTAGTTTCCGCTGTCTTCCTGGAGATATTTGAGGATCTCCCTGGCCTGCGCCGCCGGAAGGTTGGCCCGCACCCGCATGTGCGTCACGATCGTCTTCCACTGGGCCGATGTAAACTCGGTGGGATACCGTTCCGCGTGACACCGGTTGCAGTGGACCTGATACAACTCGGCGCCGGTGAGTTTCTTTTTCTCCGGCTTTTTGGCCGGCTTGGCCGAGGCCACTTTGAGTTCCGAGGCTTGGGCGACAGGCGCATTTGTGTCCGCCCCTGCGACGATGGCGATGGACGCCGCGAAAATGACCGGGGCCAGCAACGCGAGGAGAATCCCCGGCCGCCGTGCCGGCTTGATTGATCTGAGACGATTCATGATTTTCATCGAATTCATTCTGTAACAGGAAGGCAGGGGGAACGGCTACTTGCCCATTGGCATTTGCTGATTGCCTATTGCGCTGGCGGGAAAGAACTGAGACTCAATCCTAATCTTGCATCATGCCAAGAATGACGAATGTCGAAGCACGAATGACGAAATAATGACGAAGTCCCAATGACGAATTTCACCAAAGGCGGTGAGAGGCCCGGTGTCCCTTTTCGTCATTTGGACATTTGGACATTCATTCGTCATTAGGATTTCGTCATTAGACATTTTCCAGGCAGTTCGAGCTTTGCCCGCCGGTTTCTGTGCGGGGGGCGCCGGGCAACCGGCGTCCCTGCCGCGATCCCGAGGCGCGGTTACATCGGCACGGAAGATTGCAATGTGGCCCGGTATTCCGTCGGCGGCATTCCAACGCAGCGTTTGAACACACTGTTGAACCGCGGAATGGACCCGAAGCCGGCGGCAAAGACAACCTCGGAAATGCGCACCGATGGATCTACCAGCAGCGTCTTGGCCTTTTCCACGCGGACGCGGGCGACATATTCAGTCAGCGTCATTCCGGTGGCTTTCTTGAACATCTTGCAAAAATGGAAGCGGCTGACATTGACGTGTTGCGCCACCAACCCCAGCGTGATCGTTTCCTCCGCGTGGGAAAGAACGAATTGCTTGGCGCTGGATACAGGCTTGGGATCATGGGCTGAGGCGGCAATCGCGTGGCGGCTGGCGTAGTCAGCCAGATACTGGGCGAACACGTTGAGCAAATGCACCATGGCCTCAAACCGGTCGGGCGTGATGACCAGCGTTTCGAAATAGGCCTTGCGCGCCTTCTTTTCCCAATCCCCGTTCTGCCCGCCCTTGACCATCTTGACAACCATCTGGAAATCCCGCTCGGTGGGGGGGCGGCGAAAGACCTGTCCGCTCATCAATGTCGCCACATGCAGGCCGTTCACCACCACCGGCACCGCCACATCCGTCAGACCCGCAAAACAGGAGACCTGCTGCGGACTGAGTTTTTTGCCGGCGCCTCTCTGCGCGCGCTTTTCGGCTTCAAAACAGGCATCGCATCCGGCCGAAGTGCCGGTGATGAGGGAGCAGAATGCGTTTTCAAACTCGCCAAAGCTCAGGCGTTGGCTGGGCTCGGCCGGTGGCACGACCTTGAGCGACATCCCCGTCACCTTGCGGAACGCCGTCTCGTAATACTGGATTACGGGCAAGCGGATCAAGTCACCGAACGCTATTTGATTCATACCCGTCAGAAATCGTTTGTCCCGCGTCCTCCATGAAAACCGCCAAAGTTTCCAGAGCGCGGAATTTGCATCAAACGTACTTTTAGGCGGGGAAATCATGTTCCATTTCCGCCATCCAGGCAACCGAAAAAACACCGCCCGCTCTCGAGGGCGCGAATCAGGTTTTGCGCATGGGAGCGCGTGCGTCCCGCGCGCCGTGTTTGGCGTCCCGCCAAACACACGTTTGCCCGGAAGCGCGGTTCGAAGCCGTGCCACTCCGCGAACGCGCATTGGCACGGCTGGCTCATGAGGAAGTGGAAGTTGCCTAAAGACAGGAGGTTATTCACTTTGGACTGGACACCGGTTTGAAACTTTTTTAACCTGTGGACATGTCGAAACCTACTCGCATGCCGCAAGCCAGCGAACAAGTCGTGTTGGAGGAACTCCAAGTTGAGTTGGTCAACCTGGACGAGTTGCCGCGATTTCAGTCGTTGCTGCGACGGCATCATTATCTTGGAGGGATCAAGCCGGTGGGCGAGCGGCTCTATTATGTGGCCGCCTGGCGCGGCCAGTGGCTGGCCTTGTTGGTCTTTTGTGCAGCGGCCAAACATTTGCGTCATCGGGAGAAATGGATTGGCTGGACGGAAGCGCAGCGGCGCAAGCGGTTGGGCTTGGTCACGAACAATGCGCGTTTTTTGGTTCTGCCGCAGTGTCACTATCCCAACCTGGCGACGCGGGTCATGGGTCTGTGTTTGGGGCGGTTGCCGCGGGACTGGCAGGCGCGCTACGGTCATCCGGTGTGGCTGGCAGAGAGCTTTGTTGACACGCAGTTGTTTCGGGGCACGGCCTACAAAGCCAGCGGCTGGACCGAACTGGGACCGACCCAAGGCTATGGCCGTTGCCAGCAGGACTACTATGTCAAACATGACCGGCCCAAAGCGCTCTTTATCAAAGAACTCAAGCAGAACGCCCGACGCAGTTTGTGCGCCGACCACCTGCCGGCGGCGATGGCGGTGGTGGTGGAAAGCAAGGTTCCGCCGCCGCCGATGATGCGCACGGGAGAACTGCGCTCGTTGCGCGATCATTTTGCCTCGGTGCCGGACTTTCGCGGACGGGTGGAAAGCTATCCATTGAGCGGCGCGCTGGCCATGGTGGCCTGCGCCCATCTCTGCGGCGCTCCGCGCGGCCACCGGGACCTGAAGGCATTTGCGCGGCGTTTTACCCAGGCGCAGTTGCGTGCCTTGGGGGTGCGGCGCGATCCCAAGACCGGTCGCTATCCTTCTCCCAGCAAAGCCACTTTCGGGCGGGTGTTGCAGGCGGTTGATCCGCTCCGGGTGGAAGCGGCGTTGCTGGACTGGCAGGCCCAGGTGCGAGGCCCGGCACCGCCGGGGCAGTCGCTGGCCGCTGATGGCAAGGAGCTGCGTCACGCGCAAGGCGCACAAGTGGTTACGCTCACTCACCCGGCCAGTCAATATTATCGCGGCAGCCAGTTGGTTGAGACCAAGTCCAATGAAATCCCCGCCGTGCGTCAGTTGCTGGAGCGGGTGGAGGTGGCGGGGTCTCTGATCGGCATTGACGCCTTACATACCCAGCAGGAGACGGCGCGGCAAATCGTGCAGGAAGCCGGGGCCGATTATTTATTGACGGTCAAAGCCAACCAAAAAGAACTGCGCCAGACCCTGGCCCAACGGCTGCCCAAACCGGAGCAGCTTTTTTCCCCCTCCAGAGCCGTTGCCGCCGCCTTGGGCACACACGGGGCCACAGAAGAATCGGGGCCGCAAAGAAATCCGCACCCTTTGCGCATCGGTCATTAACCCGGAGCAAGCCTGCTTCCCGGGAGCAGCCCAAAGCGCGATCGTTCTGCGACAGGGCTTGGGCGATAAGCCCGACACCCAGTATCTGCTGACCAGCCGCGAGCCGGAACGCTTGCCCGCCCGCCAGTGGCTCGACGAGCAACGCAATTATTGGGGCATCGAAGCCGGATTGCACCAGCGCTTGGACGTGAGCGCCGACGAGGATCGCAGCCGGGTACGCCATCGCAACGCCGCCTGGGTTTTGAGTATGTTCCGCCGCATCAGCGTGAGCCTGTTCATGCACTGGCGCGCGCAAAACTCCAGACGGGCCAAGGCCACCTTGCCCGATTTCCACGAAGAAATGGGCTTGGACCATCAGCGCCGTGCCTTCGCCCTCGTCAACTCGAAGAAATCCACAGCTTTGGAGGGTTCATGAGCCAGCCGTGGCGCATTGGCGGTCGAGACAAAATCTGTTTTACTCGGAAGGGGTCCTCTGCCAAATTGCAAGTGCGAGTTCAACTTGAAAGGTTATCGTCCATGAAAAAATCTTTGGGTGCAAAAACCCTTGTTTACCCGACGCCGGTGTTTGTGGTGGGAACCTACGACAAAGAGGGCAAGCCGAACGTGATGACCGCCTCGTGGGGCGGCATCTGCTGCTCCCAACCACCCTGCGTTGCGGTGTCCCTGCGCAAGGCGACGTACACCCACGGCAACATTCTGGCGCGCAAAGCATTCACCATCAGCATCCCGTCAGAGGTTCACGTCCAACAGGCGGATTACTTCGGCTTGGTTTCCGGCAGGAGTGGGGATAAGCTGGCGGCCACGAACTTGACGCCGGTGAGAAGCGAACTCGTGGATGCCCCGTATGTCAAGGAGTTCTCTCTGATCGTGGAATGCAGGCTGGCCCGCGTCATCGAGCTTGGACTGCACACGCAGTTCGTCGGCGAGGTCATGGACGTGAAAGCAGAAGACAGCGTGATGGCAAAGGGCGGCTTGCTTGACATCACCAAGGTCAAACCGCTGGTGTTTGCGCCGGACACGCAGGCTTATTACGGAATCGGCAATTTCGTCGCTCAGGCGTTCTCGGTCGGTCGCGCATTTGAATAGCCGGGGGGTATTGTCCCCGGCCGCCTCAAAACCAGCCGGCCGGGGTCGAATCCAAACCCGCCCTGGCATTCCACCAGGCTGCGGATCATGCTCCCGTCATGCATTGTTGGGCGGTTTGACGATGGCCTTGCGCTATGAGTAAAATGAAACCATGAAGCCCATTCTTATTGCACATCGCGGTGCATCGCAAACAGAACCGGAAAATACTCTGGCTTCCTTCAAGAAAGCTTTGGAATTTCCCTTCATAAAAATGATCGAACTGGACGTTTATGCCATTCCTTCAGGCGAACTCATGGTCATCCATGACAACAAGGTGGATAGGACGACCAACGGCAAAGGATACATCATGGAAAGTTCATTCGAGTATCTCCGGTCGCTGGATGCGGGCGGCGGTGGCGGCAAGAGCGGCAGAAAGCGCGAAAAAATCCCCACCCTCAACGAGGTTCTCGATCTGATAGACAGAAAAACCAAGGTGAACATCGAGTTGAAAGGGGAGAATGCGGCCGAACCTGTCAAGAAGGCCGTCGCAGAGTATTTTGCGAAAGGATGGAAGCAGGACGACTTCCTGATCTCATCGTTCAATCATGAAGAATTGAGGAAGTTCAAGCGGCTAATGCCCGGGATGCCGGTTGGCGTCCTCTTCTCCGGCAAACCGCTCGGCTGCGCCGAATACGCCCAAAAGATCAAGGCTTATTCCATCAACCTCTCAGTTAAATTTACCAATAAAGAGATCATAGACGACGCTCATCGCCGGGGCATCAAAGTATTTTGCTGGACCTTGAAAGAAGCCGGTGAAATAGAGAGAATGTGCAAGCTCGGCGTGGATGGAATGTTCGTCAATGATCCGGAGTTTGCCCACGGTGTTCTTATGAAGCAGTGAGATATATTTTTCCCCGGTCACTTCAAAACCAGCCGGCCGGGTCGAATCAACCGGCCACTCTGGGGTGCTTTATTATTATTACGCGGGTTTCTTGTGATGCAAACAAAGGGCTTTTCAAGTTCATTATAATGCCTCTCCTTTCTGAACCTGTGCAATCATCCTCTTCCTGGAGGCGCTCGGTTCATTGGGGCGTATCGGATGTTGAACTTGTTCCGAATTGTGCCGCCCGACGCTCCGGGCCGCACATGATCACAATGACGCCAACGCAGAAAATGGCAAGCGCCATCATCCCCATGGTTGCAGAGTAACCCCTCTGTTTGGCTAATTGGCTCTGAAAATGCGCGGAATTGGCGGCTAGGAGGACTCCACATTGGTAAGCAAAGCCCGGCAGGAATCCGCGCACCGAATCAGGCGATAGCTCGGTAATGTGAGCAGGTATGATGCCCCAACTGCCCTGCACCATGAATTGCATGCAAAACCCGCCTACGGCCAGTAGTGCCGTGCTTGCTCCGAATGCCCAAATCGGTATCATGGCAGCGGCGAAGATGAACGCCAGGACCATTCCGCGACGACGCCCGAGACGATCTGACAAGTATCCAAACGCGACCCCGCCAAGTATCGCCCCAATGTTGTAAATAATCGCGATATCGGCAATCTGGGTCTTGCTCAGATGGCGCTCTTTCTCGAGGAAGGTTGGATAAAGGTCTTGAGTTCCGTGCGACGCGAAATTCATCAGGGCCATCAGACCCATCTTCTACAGTTAATGGGCTTTTTTCGCGGTCTTCTCCTCGGAACAGTTGACAACAAAGTCAAAATGTAGTGCCAAATTCTGCGCGACGATGGCAATTGTTTATTGATTCTCACGGGCCGATGCGGCATCCTCGTAAGGACAAAAAGAGCGCACGCGATGTTTTTCCGTGTCAAACATTCCGGTTCTTACGGCTACCTGCAGATTGTCGAAAGCTTTCGGGAACAGGGAAAGGTGCGTCAGCGGGTCTTAAGCGCCCTCGGGCGCTTGGACGCCCTCCAGGCCAGCGGCCAACTGGACGCCCTCCTGCGTTCGGGTTTGCGCTTCTGCCAGAGACTGGCGGTGATCGACGCGCACGCCGCCGGCCAGACCGAAGCCGTCCAGGTGCAGCGGGTCGGTCCGGACCTGGTCTTCGGACGATTGTGGGAGGATTTGGGAGTGGCGCGCGTCATCAAAGAGGCCTTGGCGGCGCGGCGCTACGGATTCGATGTGGAACGGGCGGTCTACTTGACTGTTATTCACCGGCTCTTCGCCTCCGGCAGTGATCGAGCGGCGGAACGCTGGCGCCAATCCTATCGGCTGCCGGGCACCGAAGGGCTGGATTTGCATCATCTCTATCGCGCCATGGCTTTCCTGGGCGAACCGCTGGATGATCGACCCGGGACGCGGGTGCTCAACACTCCCCGCTGCACCAAGGATTGGATCGAGGAGCAACTCTTTGAGCAGCGGCGAGACCTTTTCAGCGCCATTGATCTGGTTTTCTTCGACACCACTTCGATTTACTTCGAGGGCGAGGGCGGCCAGGAGATTGGACAATACGGCAACAGCAAAGATCATCGCCCGGATTGCAAACAGATGGTGGTCGGCTTGGTCTTGGACCGGGAGGGCTGGCCGCTGTGTTGCCATTTGTGGCCGGGCAATACGGCTGATGTGAGCGCGCTTCTGCCGGTGGTGGCGCGGCTGCGGGAGCGGTTCCAGGTGCGCCGGGTCTCGATTGTTTCCGATCGCGGCATGATGAGCGCCGGCACCATCGCCGCCTTGGAATCGAAGGTGCTGGACTGCGATTACATCCTGGGGGCCCGCATGCGCAGCATGAAAGAAATCCGCGAAAAGGTTTTAACCGACCGCAGTCCTTACCTGGAGGTAACGCCCGAGCGCCAGATATCCAAGGACCCCTCGCCCTTGAAGGTAAGAGAAATCTCTCTGCAAGGCCGCCGCTACATCGTCTGTTTGAATGAAGAACAGCGGCGCAAGGACGCCGCTGACCGCAAGGCCATCATCGCGCACTTGCGCCAGCAGCTCCAGCGCGGAGACAAAGATTTGATTGGCAACAAAGGCTACCGGAAGTTTCTGCGGCTGACTCGGGGCGAACATTTCGTTATCGACGAGGAGAAGATCAAAGCGGAAGCCCTTTACGACGGCAAATGGGTCTTGCAGACCAGCCTGGCGGATAAACCCCAGGATATTGCTTTAGCCTACAAGGAACTGTGGATGGTGGAGGAGATGTTCCGCACGATGAAATCGGTCTTGGAAACCCGTCCCATTTATCACAAGCGGGACGAAACCATTCGCGGCCATGTCTTTTGCAGCTTTCTGGCTCTGCTGCTACGCCGGGCCTTGGAGCACCACTTGGAAGAAAAGGGCGAAAGTTGGGAGTGGGCTGAAATCGTACGCGGTTTGGATAACCTCCAGGAGATCGAGGCGGTGTTTCAGAGCAAACACTTCGTCCTGCGCAGCGAGGTCGTTGGCCAGGCGCATAAAGCCTTTCGCGCGGCGGGGGTGGCTCTACCGCCCACCCTGCGGGAGAAGGCATGAGCCGGTCCGGATGGAAGGAGTGAAAATGTAGTGCCACAGGCACCTTGCGTCTTCGTAAGTAATTGATAATCAGGACTCCAGTTTTTCAAACTGTAGAAGATGGGTCAGAAGCGTCAAATAAAGGAACAATTTCCAGTTCTTCAATATGGCCCGGCATAGACTTGCCCAGCTTTCCTGACGGCTTCTTTGCCATGCTGCCGATTCTTTCACGCGGTAAAGGAGACCAATGGCGAACACAGTGGG
This sequence comes from uncultured Verrucomicrobiae bacterium, assembly GCA_963825315.1. Taxonomy (GTDB): domain Bacteria; phylum Verrucomicrobiota; class Verrucomicrobiia; order Limisphaerales; family Palsa-1400; genus DASRLE01. The sequence continues at coordinate 2,194,171 of CAWGST010000001.1, forward strand.
CAATGCGCCGATGAAGAAAAGCGAACGCCAGCTCCACTCCACAGGGATCAACCGAAAGCAACACGCCGCCAGCAGATAGCCGAACGGGTATCCTTGTTGCAGGCAACCTGAGATGACTCCGCGCAATCGGGGGGGAACCTTCTCCATCGCCAGAGCGGCGCCCAGGCCCCATTCCCCGCCCATGCCCACGCCAAAGAGACACCGGCAAATCATGAAACTTGAAAAGCTCGGCGCCAAACCCGACAACACCTCCATGACGCTGAAGAACGCCAGATTCCACATCATGGGCACCCTCCGGCCATAACGATCGGCAAGCGAACCGAATAAGAGCGCGCCTATTGGACGAAAGGCCAGAGTCGCTGTAATAGCCAGCGTCATTTTTTCCAACGACACTTCAAATTCCTTCGCTGCCTTGGAGAGCACAAAGACCAGAACGAAGAAGTCAAATGCATCGAAAGCCCAGCCGAGAAAGCTGGCGAGTACGGCGTTCAGGGCGTCGGAATTTGATTGCGGACTTGATGAAGCTGGTGAGCCTGGACCCTGCGGCTCCACTGTTTGCTTTGACCCGATATTGGGTGTGTCTTCCATTTTCCGATCACGCGAGATTTCTCGCGCTTTTCAGGTTTAATCTGCGCCACAAGGTTGGCCCAAAAACAATCATAAAAGTCAGTCCTCGGAATGGCGTGCTTTTGCATTCTTCCCTCTTCTTTCTCCCTTACGGCGGGACGTGAATGTAGCCCGTTTGGAGCCACAAGCAAGCCCCGTCTGCGGTTAAATGCTAAAGGCTAAAGCATGAACCGACAAGGGCTGGAATTTCGCAAACACCTTGCTGACAACGTGTTATGACTATTCAATGGGGGAAAAGCTGAAAATTTCACGGTTTTTGGCAGGCGGAAAGATTTCTTGAGAATTTCAAATCTGTGCCCATTTGTGGCGAGTCTCACCGCATCAGGCGTTACAACTTGCAAGATTTCAAAAGCGGACTTGCGCCTGTCAAAATGGCCGGCGCGCTTTTTGGGTTGCGAATGCTTGTCATCGGCAATGTGAGGAGTATGATCGGGCCGTGAAGAAAAGACTTGTCTGGCCGGTGTTGCTGATCGTGGTGTTCGCGTTGAGCCGGTGGCCCGGATTGATGCCGCCGAACTTCAGCGCCGCTTACGCCATCGTCTTTTGCGCGGGCCTTTATTTGCCGGGGCGGCTGGGATGGATCATTCCCTTGTGTGTGCTGGCGGGCAGCGATCTCCTGATCAGTTTAATCTTCTACCCTCATGGCCACTTTTCCCCCGGGCGCTTCATTCTCGAACAGGCGCCCAATTATCTGGCTTATGCGGGGCTGATCGGCTTGGGCCGGGCCTTTGGCGCAAAAAGACCGTGGTGGATGCTGGCGGGGGGCGGATTGATCGGGGCGCTTCTGTTTTACCTTGTGACGAACACGGCGGCGTGGATCAATTTGCCCTATGCGAAAACCCTGGCGGGATGGATGCAGGCGATCACCATCGGCTTGCCTGGATACCCGCCAACGTGGCAGTTCTTCCGCAACAGCCTTCTGAGCGGCGGACTCTTCACGGCGTTGTTTGCCGGCGCCATGAAATTAACGGAATCGTCGGAAGCGCCGGAAGCAGAGGAGGAAAAGGAAAAAGAGGAATCCACCCGGGACCCGGATGCGGAACCGGCCGAGGCGGAGCCTTGAAAGGCAGTTGCCACTTGCATTCCTTTGCGGGAATTGGCTATAAGTGAGCAGGTTTCAGCCATGCTGTTTTTTTTGTTTATCTTACAAGCGCAAGCGGTGAGCGCCGCGGGTCCGCCCTGTCTGCGGAGAATGGGCGGGCCGCGCCGGACTTTTAGTTGGTCCTAAAACTATGCCGATACGAATCAATCTACTGGCCGAGGCTCAAGCCGCCGCGGAATTGCGGCGGAAAAACCCGGTCAAGCGCGGGATATGGATCGGCAGCTTTTTGGTATGCGTGGTCCTTCTTTGGATTGCCAAGCTGCAACTGGACATCTCCTTCGAGAAACACAGCTACAACAACGTTGAAGCGGACTGGAAAAGCAAGATGACCAAATATTCCACCGTGACCAACGCGCAGGTCAAAACCAGGGAAGTGGACCAAAAATTGGCGCAATTGGATTATTTGTCCACCAATCGCTTCCTGTGGGCGCCGGTTCTCAATGCCCTGCAAAAAACCATGGTCGATCAAGTCCAGGTGACCCGATTGGCGGGCGTGCAGACCCTTGTCAAGGAAGACGGTCGTGACATTGGCAGCGGTTCCACCAAGAGGCGCCTTCCGGGGGCGATGATCGAGAAAGTCAGCCTGAGTATCGAGGCAAAAGACTTGAAGCCCAACGATCAGAACTACACCAAGTTCAAGGAGAGTCTTTGCACCTTTGACTTCTTCGCCAAACACCTGCAGAGGCGCGACGGCTTTGTCATGGATGGAATACTCGGTCCGCTCACGGTGGACCCGGTGGATCCGAACAAACAATTTGTCACCTTTACGCTGGCGTCGCATTTCCCGGAGGCACGCCGCAGTGAATAAGCTTTCCAAAGCTCAGCGCGATCAATTGCTCGGCATTGCCATTGGCACGGTCGCGCTCATGGCCGCTTTGTGGTACCTTGGCGTCACCGCCAAGCAGAGTGAACTGGCCGCCACCCGGCGGAAATCCGCGGACATGCGGCAAAAACTCCATGAGGCCGAGGCGTTGATGCGCCGCGAAGATGAAATCAGCGGGACGTTGCAGAGCCGCAGCGAGCTTCTGGCCAGGCGCGAAGCGGGGCTGGCGCCGGATCGGGACGCCTATGCCTGGCTGATCAACACGGTCAACGCCTTCATCCAGTCGCGCAAGGGGGTCAATATTGACACCTACAGCCAGCCTGAAATCAGCGATGTGGGGATCATTCCGAGATTTCCCTACCGCTGGGCCACTTTTCATCTCAAGGGCACGGGATATTACCATGATTTCGGCAAATTTTTCGCCGATTTCGAGAATGCCTTTCCGTATTTTCGCATTCAGAACCTGAACCTCTCGGCCAATTCCGGACCGGGCCTGGAAGCGGAAAAACTGAGTGTCACCTTCGACCTTGTCGCGCCTGTCGTCAGCAGCGGCCCGGACATAAAATGAGTCTCTCCACAATATGCTACCGCGGCGCACAGGTTCCCGCCCTGTGCGGGCTGTTTTTGGCGTTTTTGATAGCGGCCGGATGCGGCCCGAAGAGTCCGCCGCCCGCGCCGCCCAAGCCCAAGACCGAGGCCCCCAAAACGAACGCCGTGGCGGTCGCGCAGACCAATCTTTCCGACGAATACGCTTCTGTTTTTGAGAATCTGCCTCCGCAAAAAGGCAAGGACCCGTTCTTTCCCTCTTCCCACCGCCGCGACCCGGCGCCCGAGGCCGTTCCCGGGGCAAATGCCCATGTGGATGCGGCGCTTGTGCTGAAGGCGGTTATCCGCACCAGCAAGCACAGCCAGGCGGTGATCAACAATGAGATTTTTGAGGCGGGGGAAGAGCAATCGGTCCGCGTCCCCAACGGCCATGTGCGGGTCCGGTGCATCGAAATCGGCGGCAACTATGTGCTGATCCAGGTGGAGGGGGAAGCTGAACCCAAAAGATTATTGATGGAGCAAAAAAGGAATTGACGCAACATGAACATTATCTCCTTCAAGCAAATGAATGAGACTGCTTTAGCCATATGAAAACCGAGAATATCTTTGCCCTCATCGTGGTTGTCCTCGCGCCCTGCCTGGCAACCGTCGCCCAAACAACCACCACTCCCGCCGCGCCCGCCCCAACCGCTCCCGAGCCCAGCGCGCATCCGGCCGGTCCGGGCGACGCCCTGGCCAAACCGCCCGAAGCAGCCGTCGTCGCGCATGGCACGGCCCCCGACCAGGCCCCGGTCCCGGTCGTCTCCTTGACGAATGAGCTTGGCGACGAAATCCTTGATCCGGTGACCTTTGACGGCATCCCCTTGCCCGACGCAGTCCGGGCGCTGGCCCTCCAGGCCGGACTCAACATTCAATTTGACCCAAAGCTCCTTAATACCGTCGGCCCCGATGGCCATTCCATTCCCATTTCGCCGCCCACCATAACCGAAAAATGGAAAAAGGTGACGGCGAAACAAGCCCTGACCTCGCTGTTGGATAATTGGGGCTGGCAATTGGTGATGGACCCCCGCACCCCCATCGGGCGCATCACGGCCAAAGATCCCACCGCCCTGGAACCTTTGGTGACCAGTGTCATTGAGCTGCAGTACAGCAATCCGACCAATATCCTCGCCGAAGTTCAGCCCACGTTGTCCACCCGCAGTTCGATCATCACCGACTCGCGCACTCACAAATTGATCGTCCGGACAACCGAAAGAGAACTGCCTGGCGTTGAGGCGCTCATTGCCAAGTTGGACACCTCCACCCGCCAGGTGTTGATCGAGGCCAAAATCGTGGAAACAACCAAGGACATCACTTCGGCCAAAGGAGTCGATTGGACCGGCACACTGTCCGGCCAGCATGTCAGCTTCGGCAACGGCCTGACCGCGGCAACTTTTGGTTCGACCAATGTGACCAGCACCATCCCCGTGACAACCGGAACGACGACAACGCCGGGCGGCGCGCCCATTTCCACCACCTCAGGTGGCGGGTTAAGCACTGTGGTGAACAACACCACCTCTCTTTTGACCACGATTCCTGGAGTGCCTTCGCAGGGCGGCGGTATTTCAATGAACACGGCTCACGGCTTTAGTCCGTCCACGGCCTTTCTGAACGCCGACGGGGTCTCGGCGGTGCTGGCGTTTCTCAACACGGATGCCGACACAAGGTCGATTTCCTTTCCGCGCACGGTGGCGCTGGATGGGGTCCAGACTGAAATCATGGTCGTGCAGAATATTCCCATATTTGAACAGCAGCAGAGCGCCCCGGCCGCTGGCGCCTCCCAGGGCCTGGCCACCGTCCTGCCCAATTACGATAAGAAAGTGGAAGGCACCATCCTCAATGAAGTGGGCGTCAAACTGACCGTGATCCCGCGCATTGCCGGCCCCACCAACGTCCTGATGGATTTGAGGCCCGAAATCTCGTCCGTGGATGCCGTGGTGGCCAGCGATACTCTCGATGGGCAGGTCAGCACCTCCCCCATATTTGACCGGCGCAGGATTACGACCCAAGCCGCCGTGCCCAGCGGCTACACCCTGGTGCTGGGCGGTTTGGAAAGTGATAATACCACCAAGAACTTTACCAAAGTGCCTTTCCTGGGCGATTTGCCGGGTATTGGTTACGCTTTCCGCAGCGATAGCAAAGCCCACACCAAGGATACGATCTTGATTTTTGTCACACCCACCATTATCCAGGAAAGCGATTTTCAGCCGGGCAATTCGCACTTTTTGAAAAGAAAGGGCCTTTCGCCATCCGACGCCGAGGAAGCCCCTTGGGACACCGGCAAGCCCTTCGATTGGACCAAACCGAACACAGCGGTAACCCCATCCTATCAACCCTAACCCGTTTTTTATGAGCCTGATTCCAACACATCGAGCCTGCGGCGGAAGGTCCATTCCAGATTGGCGCGGAGGACTGGCGGGCCTTGCCCTGCTGGCCTTCGTTTCGGTTGCGCCGGGACAGGTCTCAGTCCAAACCATTGGCGGCGGAGTCCGGACGGAGTGCGGTAACAGCTACGGATTTGCCGCCGGAAACACTTGGACGAAGGCTCAATTCAACCTTCCGTATGCCAGCGCTTTGGATGCGCAGGGCAACCTTTGGATCGCCGACCTGAACAACGCCGACGTCGAGCAGGTCACCCAGGCGGGCAATCGCACCTCAAGCCTCACCTACCAATACGCTTCGGGCAGCAATAAACATCCGTTCCCCAATGTCATCGGCGTCGCGCTCGATTCAGCCGACTGCCTTTACGTGTTGACCACAACCACACTTTTCAAGTTTGACGACGTTGCCGACACGTTTCCAGATTTGGATCTCCTGTTCGAGATTTCGCTCAACGCCTTTTCGTCCGCGCCGGCCACGGCCATGGCCGTGGTCAACGACGCCGGCACGAACATTTACATTTCATTTGCCGGCAGTTCCGGCGGCACTATTCTGCGGATTCCCCAGCCCTATTCCGGCTCCTACAGCACGGTGGTGAACAATTACTCCTTTGCCCCCTCCGGCCTGTCCATGCGGGTGGACGGGCAACTGGCGGTCAGCGACACTCTCAATGACGGGATTTATGTCGTGGCCACCAACAACGGTTCCACCCCGCTCCTGGTCACCGGCGGCTACGGACCGGGATATGTCAATGGCCCGCCAACTCTGACTGTCATTTCCAATGGCGTGAGCAGGACGGTGCCAGTCGCCTTCTTTAATCAACCCATTGGCATCGCGGCTTCAGCCGACGGCCGCATGGTGGTGTGCGATTCGGCGAATAACTATTTGCGTGTGATTGACACCAATTACAATACCACGACGCTTTACGGCACCCCCACCAACGTTTGGACAAGGACCTGCTGCACTTGCAACCCGACGCTGTATGCGGGCTGGGTGGACGGCACGGCGGGCATCGCCACCACCAGCGCTTCGGGCCGTCAACCCGTCAGCGTCACTATTTCGTCCAACGGCACCCTTTTTGTGACGGAGGCTTATTATAGTCTCATCCGGGCCGTGACAGGCAGCGGGCTGACGCCGGTGACTTCGATCAATTCGGTCAGTTCCTCAACCAACCTCCCCGGCGTGACCACGCTGGCGGCCACCGACCTGACGGGGACTAACGCGACGTTGAACGCCAGCGTCTTTCCCAATGGCTCGGCGACCACCGTTTACTTCCTGGTGAACCCCGGCACCACCAACGTTGAAAATACGGTGTCGGTGATTCTGACCAACAACCTGGGCATCAGCGACCCGGTGAGTATTACGCTGGCCGGCTTGCTGCCGGGCGAGGTCCTCTCCTTCCAGGCGGTGGCGTACAACGACGGCGGCACCAGCTACGGCAGTGTGCGCCAGTTAAGCGAGCCTGCCATCACGCCGGTGGCGGCCACGCTGGCGGCTTCCAGCATCACAACGAGCAGCGCGACGTTGAACGCGACCATCAATCCCGAGAACGTGGGCGCCAGCTTTTACTTCGAATGGGGCCCCACCACCAACTATGGAAACTCCACGCCGTTGAACACTCTGCCCGCCAACCTCAACTCCAACCAGTCCGTGTCTGCGTTGCTGACAGGTCTGGCCGGCGGCAGTTCCAACCATTTCCAAGTCGTGGCGTTCAACAGCGCCGGGACCAACTTCGGCGGCGATCTCACCTTCGTCACCATCCCCGTGGCGCCGGTGTTCTCCATCAGCCCCGGCTACGGTTATTTTCCCGAGTGCGAAACGATCACCGTCACCAGTTCGGTCCCGGATGTTTACTACACGGAGGATGGCAGCGCGCCCACAACCAACAGCGACCAGGTCGCCCTCACTCTGACCAACGGCAATTACGTCGGCACTTTCCAATGGTGCAATGCGCAGGTGGATCTCAGCGGCTTGCAAGTGATCGCGGTCAACGGAACCGTTGCCAGCCAGGTGGTGAGCGGGACATTTCCGACCACGAATCAATTGGGATTCGTGCGCGGCCCTCTCTCGGGCATCGGTTCGACGGCTTTTATCCCAATCGTTTTGGATTTGAAAAGCAATGTCTTTATTGAGTCCCTGCAATTCCTGGTTGAAGTGACACCGGGCAACGGGTCGCCCCCGATAACGTCGTTGACCTTGTTGCCGATAACTTCGAATGACTTTGTCCAGTTCATCGGCCCTTCTCCGGGCAATGCCCCGGTCGCTTTGAGCACCATTCCTGAAACCAATACCTTCTCCACCAACGGCCAGGCCTTGCTCGTTTTCACCCAGGGCCCCGGAACAGGGTTGGACATTCAGAATTATGGCGTGGTGGGGCTGTTGGAATTCCAGATTCCTGCCAACGCCAGCGTGAACCAGACTTATAGTCTCGACATTCTCCATCCTTCCGGCACCGAAGTTGGAGGGCAGCCCGGGGTCGGAATGACCAACATGCCCACCCAAACCTTGACCGTGGCCGATTTGCCCTATCTGGCGGGAGATTCCGCGCCAGCCTATGGCTACAGCGCGGCGGAGTTTGGCGATGGCGTTCTGGAAAATAACGATGTCAATAACGCCATCTATGCTTCCCTGGGCGTGCGCGTTCCGCCGTTGAAGAGCGATATCTATAACGCCATGTGTGTCCTGCCGCAGCTTCCAGGATCAATACTCAATGGCACCCCCGCCGGTTAATAACGCGGATTGGAATGAGATCCTGCTGCGGTCGGTGGGGTTGCATGCCAATTGGATTCGCTATTGGACCAATACGGGTGTCCTGTTCGGCGTGCAAGTCACCAACGGGAGTGGGTTTCCCGGCGATCCCGCTGTTCCGACTGATGCCGCCGCGCCGCAGGAGTCAGGGAACGGTTCTCCGCCCGGATTGGTCTGGTCGTGCCAGGCCTCGATTGGCGCGGGCACGGTGACGAATCTTGTCCCCGGCCAAATGTGCTCCCTGCCGGTCTATGCCAACGTCCTGCCCGGCTACAGCATTCCGAGCTTTCAATTCCGGGCCATCGTTTCTCCAAATGGCAACGCGCCACCGGTGGGCGGGGTTGTATTCGAGCCGGTCGCAAACCTGGCCAACCAGATGCCGTTGCAAGGCTCGTCTGCCAACGACATCCTTGCCGCCTGGGCTTTGGACGCTTTCTCACCGCCGCTGCAAAACAGCAATTATATTGGCAGCATAAATTTTCAAGTGCCGGCCACTGCCCAGCCTGGTCAGTCCTATGCCGTGCATTTTTCAGGCGTCGATGGCTCGGACGGCGCCACTGATTTCTCCATGGAGAGTTTCCCTGGTTACGCCTGGGTGCAATCGGCCGCGCTGCAACCGGCGTCCATCACATCCGACGAGTGGAAATTGCATTTCTTTGGCAGCCTGACCAACAGCCTCGCCGGCGACGATGTGGATGCCGATGGGGACGGGGCGCCCAACTGGCAGGAGTATCTGGCCGGCACTGACCCGGCCAACCCCCTCTCCGTCTTTCAATTTGGCAGCGCGGCCATCTCCACCAATGGCGTGAGCGGGTTTGCCTTGAGCTGGCTGACGGCGCCGGGCAAGACTTATATCCTGGAATCGATTCCGGCGCTTGGGGGAAAAAGCTGGACGGCCATCAACACCAACACGGGTGATGGCTACACCTATCAATTCATTCAAACGAAATATAACGGCAATGCGCAATTTTATCGCATCCTCCTACAGCCATGAACACTAAAATCCACAATTCGATCCCCTCTCAATCGGGCAGGCTGTTTGCCGCCGGTCTGGTGGCGGTGACTCTTCTGGCGGCCCGGCTTCAAGCCCAGTACGTGTCCACCGTCATTTCCAACGGCCTGTCCAGTCCTGCCAGCGTGGCGGTGGATCCCAGTGGCAATGTTTATATTGCTGACACGGACAACAACCGCATTGTTGAGTACGTTCCCGGCACCGGATCTGTGACGACTCTGGCCGGAACAACCACCGCCGGATACAATGATGCCGTTGGCGCGGCGGCGCGCTTTAATACACCGCAGGGGATTGTTTATGACGCCGGCCGCGGCGGACTCGTGGTGGTGGATCAATTCAACCAACTGCTTCGCCTTATTTCGATCACGAATGGGGTGGGTTTTGTGTCAACTCTCACCAATGCCGCGCAATTCTCCTATCCCGATGCCATCGCGCTCGATAACGCGGGAAAACTTTACATCACCGATTGGGGAGACAACGCCATTCGCGTGCTGAATCCCGACAACACGTTTTCAAATCTTCCCGTCGGCGGTTACAAATTCAATTTGCCTTCCGCGGTCGCGCTGGACACCAGCAACAACGTCTGGGTGGCTGACTCCGGCAACAACGTCATTTGCGTGATCAGCAACGGGACGACAACGGCGCAGGTCATTGCGGGAACGCCCGGAGTCGCCGGCACCAACGATTCCCTGATCGCAACCAATGCCCAGTTCAGCTTGCCCAGCGGACTTTTTTGGGACGCCAACAAAAATCTTCTGGTGATCAGCGACACGCTCAATAACACCATCCGCAGCCTCTTTTTGACGAATTACCTCGGCGCGACGAACTACGCAGTCCAAACCATTGCCGGCATACCGGGCACACACGGTTTGGTCAATGGAGCGCTTGGCACGGCTGAATTCTTCCAGCCGTTCGGCCTGTGTGTTGACTCGAATGCCTCGGGATATTATGTGGTGGACTCAGGCAACAACGCTTTGCGCGCATTGCAACCCGCCCAGCCGCCGCCGCCGCCGACACCCGTTCCGAACCCGGTCATCGGGTATGTGACCTTTCCTTTGGTCGGCACCATTCCAAGCGCGCAGTTTAATGCGATTACCGAGCCAGTCTCCATATTCAACAACCCCGCCTACCTGGCCATTGAACAGTTGGACCCCACTGTGGAAACTTATATGAGCCACGGCCCGACCGGTTCGGTGATTCCGCCTCCAGGCACCAACACGGAGCAGGTGTCGCCTTTCACCCAGGTTGATGTCGGGCAACAACTGCCTTCGGAGGTTCATCTTTTGGATATTCCCATCATACCGGCCATGACTTTGGAAACCATCAGCGAGGCCGCGGGCCGCCCCTCCAGTTCCGCCGTCAGTGTCGAGATTCAGTATGTCACGGCCAATCCAAACATTATCGGCCAAAATGCCGAGGCCGTCCTCCTGAGCGACGCCACCACCAACGCCCAAATGTGGTACACGCTGAACAATTCAATTCCGATGCCCGGCGCCTCCTATACCTACCCCTCCTCGGCGACCCAGGGGATAACCTCGGGTCAAATTATATCCTTCGACCCCACCAGTAATACAACGCTGACCGTGCAGGCTTTCGCCTCAAACTCCACCGCCGTTTTTGCCCCAAGCGCCATTGTCACCGCGCAATATACCACCAACGATTTTCTCACCGATCAAATCACTTTTGGTTTTGCCAGCGGGGAAGCCTCCAGTCAATTCATGACCGCGCCCGGACAGACTTTCATTGCCCCGGTGACCATGACGCTGATTTCAACAGCCGACATCATGTACACCCTTCAATTCAGCCTGGCCATAACCAACTTGACCACAAACGGCTCGACGGCGCCCGTCGTCCCCACAACGGGCAGCAATGCGTTAACCTTTTCATCCATGCTCATGCAGCAGTTTCCCGGTCCTGTGTATTTTCCCATCCCGCCCGCCATGCTCTCCTCCTTCATCGTCAGCGTCACCACCAACACCAACACTTTTATCACCAACGGTGTGCTTCAGACCCTGCTTTTTACGAATACTAATGCGGTTGACCTGCTCGGCGTTGGCTGGCTGGAACGGCCTCCGGCAACGAACCTTTATAATACAAAAAACCAGACCTTGATCAGTTATTCCATGGCCCATGACACGCTGTTTTTGAACTCCGGCGGCCAGGTCGTTGTGGGCGGCTTTTCCTTCACGGTGCCGGCCAGCGCGACGAACGGCCAGCAATACGAAATCCAGATCGGCAGTCCTTCGGCCACCTCGGACGGCATTACCACTCCGGTTCTCATTGAGCTTGTAACCAACGGTTCGATGACGAATGGACCGGTCAATTCCACCAAAATCGTCACGGTCGGCACCAACCAATACTTGGTGGGAGACGTCGCCCCGTTCCACTGGTTCAACGCCGGCGATTTTGGCGATGGCTCTTTGTCGAACAATGATGTTACTGAAACGTTTCAGACGGCGATTTACGGCGTTAATGGTCCCAATGCAGCCACCAAGCAGAGTGACTACTTCGACGCGATGGATTCGTCAGATGGAACAGATAATAATTATTATCTCGGAACCGACACCGATATTAACACCATTTTATACGGCGACCATATTTTGGCGGTTGACGACGTCTATGTGACCTACCGCCGTTCGCTCGACCCCTCGTTGCTTTGGGTCTATCGTCAGGATACTGCCAGCGGCAAGCATGCCTTTACGAGTAACAGCCTGGTGCCCATACCATTCAGTACAGCCGTCCGTGCTGCGCCTGCTGTTTCATCCCAGACTGCCAGCCAGGTGACCAACTCCGGCCCCCGTTACATCGCCGTCGCGGCGGACCAGGTCATAAGTGGCGGCAACCTTTCGGTGCAGGTGCCCGTCCGGGTTTTGGCGGCCGATACTCTTCCCGTTACCGTTTTGATGCTCCATGTCGAAATCGATCCCCTGGACGGCTCTCCCCCCATTACCGATACGATTGGCTTTTCCGCCAACACCAATCTTGGCACAGAGTTCGACAGTGCCACGCAGGGCGCCAACGATTACGCCGGCGTCTGGCTGAACTCCAGCAATACTGGCGTCACCGGAACCGGCGTCATCGGCGCCCTTTCCGTCACGCTGCCGCCCAATGTCACAGCCAACTCTGCTTACCTCGTCCACTTCGATCATTTCTCCGCCTCGCCCAATGGCCTCGCCCTCTTTCACTCGACCGTGCAGGACGGCTTGATTACCGTCGGCAATCGGAGCGGCTCCAGTTGGAACGACGGCATCCCCGATTCCTGGCGCTTGCTTTGGTTCGGCACGGTTTCCAATGCGCTCTCCGCCGCCGATGCCGATCCCGACGGCGATGGCGCTTCCAACTGGGAGGAATATGTGGCCGGAACAAATCCCAACGACCCGGCCTCTGTTTTTCAGTTTCTGCCGGGCACTTCATTCGCCCCGTCGAGCTTCACCCTGCAATGGTCCTCTGTCGTCAATAAACATTACACCGTGCAATGTTCTTCCGGCCTCTCCCCGGGGAATTGGACAACGCTGGCCAGCAATATTTTGGGCAACGGCCAAACCATGCAGTGGACGGACAGCAACGCGGCGGGCAAGGCGCGGTTCTACCGCGCTCTGGTGCAATAGGGGTTGATTTCAAATTTGAAATTTGAAATTTGAAATTTACTGAATGGCCAGCGCCTGTTTGATTTGGAATTTCTCGACGCGTTTGCGCAACGTGGCCCGGGTCACGCCGAGCAGTTTGGCCGCCTGCACCTGATTGCCCTTGGTTTCCAACAGCGCCTGAATGATCAATTCGCGTTCCACGGCCGGCAGTATCTTCAGGCTCTCCTGCTCCCGCGCCCATTGAAACAGCATCCGGCTCAGGGCCGCCACGTCCGACGGCCTCTCCTCCGCCAAGGCGGGGCCGGGCGCGCCCGCGGCGGCGGACGGACGTTCGGTGGCGGGAGAAACCCCGCTGGCAATCAGCGCCGGCAAATCGCCGGGCAGGATCACGTCGCCCTTGGCCATGACCATGGCCCGTTGCATGACATTCTCCAACTCCCGCACGTTGCCCGGCCAGTGAAACCGCTCCAGCATCTCCACCGCCGACGGCAGAATGGATTTGGGCGGACGGTTCTGCGCCTCGGCAAACTTTTTCAGAAAATAGTTGATGAGCAGCGCAATATCGCCCCGCCGCTCCCGCAACGGCGGAATGTGGATGCGCACCACGTTGAGCCGGTAAAACAAATCCTCCCGAAACTCCCGCGCCGCCACCGCTTGTTCCAGGCCCTTGTGCGTGGCGGCGATGACCCGCACATCCACCTTGATGGATTGATTGCCCCCCACCCGCTCGAACGAACCGGACTGGAGCACCCGCAAGATTTTCGCCTGCGTGGCCAGCGACATGTCCCCAATCTCATCCAGAAAAATCGTGCCGCCGTCGCACTGCTCGAATTTCCCGATGCGCTGGCCGGCGGCGCCGGTGAACGCGCCCTTTTCGTGTCCGAATAATTCGCTTTCCAGCAGGTTCTCCGGTATGGCGGCGCAGTTGATGGCCAGAAAGGTCGCTTCGCTGCGTTTGCTGTGATGGTAAATGGCCCGGGCCACCAATTCCTTGCCCGTCCCGCTTTCCCCGGTGATCAAGGCGGTGGCGTTGCTGGCCGCCAATTGGCCGATAACTTTAAACACTTCCTGCATCGCTTCGCTGCGGCCGATGATCCCCTGGTCATAGTCTTCCGATTCCAGCAGCGGTTCATAGGAAACCACCTGCCGCATATCCCGCGCCGCCTTGAGCGCGTTGAGCACAATTTGTTTGAGCCGGGGAACATCGAAGGGCTTGAGCAGGTAATCGTAGGCGCCCAACTTCATGGCCTCGATGGCGGTTTGCGTCGTCCCGTAAGCCGTCATCATGATGACCATTTGTTTGGCGTCCACCTGGCGCAATCGCCGCAGCGTTTCCAGCCCGCTCATCCCCCCCATGCGCACATCCATGATCACCAGGTCGGGTTTGAGCCGCGGAAGGATTTTCAACCCCTCCTCGCCGCTGTTGGCCGTCGTCAATTCGATGTCGGCCTGGTCAAAAATGCGGCGGAAGGAATACTGCACGTCCGCTTCGTCATCAATCAAGAGCACTTTATCCATATGCTGTGCCAGAACGATAAACGCCCCGCGCCACGATTGCAGTGTTTTTTTTGCCCTGGTTTCCAGATCGGCGCATCCATGCACTGCCACCGTGCGATCTGCTGATTCCCTCACCCCACGAAGCGGGGAGAGGGTTAGGGAGAGGGGTTCGTTCGATCAATGGTAGCAGTATCAAGATGCACCCCTTGCCAGATGGGCGCAAATCAGCTTTCATGCATCCTTTTTTGGCGATTTGCTGAAAAAACTGTAAAAGGCTCTCTATAAATACTTAAACAACGACACTCTGACCCCTGCTGACCCCTGCCACGCAGTTTTACAAAGCGAATGAGCTGTCTGAACGAACTCAACGGAAAATCAGTTGGGCAAACTGATACAAATCTTTCTTCCAGACGCGAAATTCGTGCATGCCGGAGTCCACATGCCAGATGTGGGGAACGTTCTTTTCCTTGAGATACGCGTGGGTCCGCTGGCTGAAGTTGATCAGACCGTCCTTGTCGCCGCAGGAGATCCAGAGCAGTTTGAGCATTGAGGTCGCTTTCGCCGGATCGGGCACCAATTGTTCGGGCGGCCTCGTGTTCGGCGCAGAGGAGAATCCACCAATCCAGGCGAAGGTATCGAGATGACCGAGTCCGAAGTTCAGCGATTGTCCGCCGCCCATGGAAAGTCCCGCAAGCGCGCGGCTTTCGCGATCGGCTTTCACGGAATATTTCGATTCGATGGACGGAATGAGGTCTTTCAGCAGGTCCTGCTCGAATTTTTCAAAGGCCGGCGCGGTGGCGAACACATTTCCCTCGGCGCGGTCATTTGGTTGCGCCCGTCCGTTGGGCATCACGACAATCATCGGGACCGCTTTCTTGTCGGCGATGAGGTTGTCAAGGATGACTTCGGGACTGCCGTGTTGGTGCCATTCTTCTTCGTCACCACCGATGCCATGCAGCAAGTAAAGGACAGGATACTCGGAATCGGGCGAGTAGCCTGGCGGCATATAGATGAGCGCCTTGCGTTTGTTGCCGACGGTCTTCGAGTCGTATTCAATCATCTCCAGCTTGCCGTGCGGAATGTCATCGCGTTTCGATGCGAATCCCGTGGGCGGCTCCGGGAAAACAGGTTTGTCATCCGGGCCGAGCACGATAGGCCGGCCGAATGCGGCTCGCGCTTCTGGTGGCAAATTGGCCGGAGCGGCATTTGTGACCGCGGGCTGCTCCACACGGGTTGCTTTGAACTCCTCCTTGGCGAAGTCACCCACTTCACGGGTGAACGCGATTTCATTTGTGCCGATCTTTCCGGTGTATTGAATGCGCACTTCGTTATCTTGGATATTCAGCATTTCCACAAAGCTCACGGTGTCGCCGTGGATCTTGCCTTCCTTCAGCTCCGTTTCACGCTTCTGGTCGTTGACCTCTGCCGCGGCTTTACCGGTCAGTTTGTCACCGTCAGTCTGGAACTTGAAAACGTATTTTTGTGTGCCGATCTGGGTGTCGAATTCCGCGCGCCATTGGCCTGCGATGTCAGTCGCGTGAGCGGTGCAAGCCAGAAGTCCTGTCAGACTACAGAGCAGAAGTATTAGTGTTTTTTTCATAAGCATCTTTGTTGAGGCATTTGTTGTGCAAGTGCAAATGTCACTTTTTAAACTCTCATTTTTTGTCTTGGCTCGGGGCATGTCAACATGGTGTCGCGCCCCGCCCGCTCTGTCCACCCACAAATCCGCCTTTGCCGCCGCATCCATTTCAATGCAGCAGTTCCACCAGACCCGTTTCATCCGCAATACTTTTTGCCAGCGGTTGATCGAGCGTTGCCAGACTGAATCCATGTTGCTGGGCCTCTGCCAGACATTCCTCTGCCATCTGGATTTTTCGAGCACGGGAAAAAAGGCCTTTGCCCGCAGAACACGATGGACGCAGATGAAGAATTCTTATTCCGTATCTGCGTTAATCGGCGTGTTCTGCGGGCAAGTCTGGATTCGGTTGCGGCTGGCTGCGCTGTGGTCTTTGTGGCAAAATGATTCCGTGGTTTCCCCGGTTTTCCATAATCTTTCCGGGCACCCATGAAAAGGCAGAAGGAAGAAGTCAAAAGAGGAATCCGGTTCGACTTTTAGCTGTTTTTCAGATTTCTTAATTCTTACTTCTTACTTCTTAATTCACCTCAGAATCCGTGGTCAAACTCTTAAAACACCGATGGTCATTAAACCGTCCAACCAGTCCAAGCCGGCTTTATCGTTAATGTAACGGGCTTGTTACGGGTTTGTAACGGCAAATGTTACCGGCTAAGTCGTTGACTATCAACATTTGTTACCGTGTTTCCCCTTTTTTGGACCTACATATCAATTCTGCGTTTCTGGCTAAAATCGCCGCGGGACGCGTTCAAGCGCGTGCCGGGGCGTCCTGCGGATCGCCCAGCAGCCGCTGAATCTCGCTGACAATGGTGCTCAGGGACGCGGTCTTGTCCAGATAACTGGCGACCTTCTTTTGAATGGTGTCGCGCACGACCTGGCGGTCAAAGACAGCGCCTGTCAGGAGCAGGATTGGCGTGTTCGGCGCGAGCTTCTTGAACTCCTCGATCAAAATGAAGCCGTCGCCCTCTTCGATTTGGAAATCCATGATGATCAATTGGGGCGGGTCTTCCTTGACGATTTTCCTGGCCTGCTCGGCCTCGGCCGCGGTGGAGACGCGATACCCTTTGATGGTCAGTACCTCCTGCAACAATTCACGGATGTCGGGTTCGTCATCTACGGAGAGAATGTGTTTCTTCATGGGCGGTAGTCCTTTCTCGATCAGGCCGGTTTTTGCGACCCGTTCTGCATGCGCACGGTGACAACGGCCCCCACCACTTTGTCATGGTCGCGCAAGGGAACCATGCTGTAGCGCACCGGGGCGGTCTGGCCGGACTTGGTGAGCAACACGGCTTCGCGGTCCTGAATTTCGCGGCCCTCGTGCATGGCAAAGGTGATGGGGTTTTGCGGGGGCGACCCGGCGGAGGCTTCCGCGTTCAACCGCAGGACACGATCCAGGGACTGGGCGACAAGGTCTTGCGGTTCCCAATTGGTATGATGAGAGACGGCCGGGTTGATGCGGCTGATGTTCAAGGCTCGGCTGATGACGAAAACGAGTTCGCCAATGGAATTGATGATAAGCTGGCTGTAGCGGAGTTGATGGTCCAGGGATTGACCGGACCAGCGCCGCTCCAGGTTTTCCTGTTTGAGGGACTGGTTGGATTTGAGCAACTCGGCCGTGCGTTCCTGCACTTTGGCCTCCAATTGCGCGTTGGCTTCCTCCAGGGCAAGGGTGGCGCGACGGCGGGCGGCAAGGTCATCCCGCATGAGCCACACCACGAAAGCCAGCAGCACGAAATTAACCAATACGCCGGTATAAACCGTGGTGCGCGTCGCCTGCGCGTTCAAACGCGAGTCTTGATCGCGCTGCTTGAGCAGACTGTTTTCCGAGGCGGTAATGTTCCCGGCCAGCCGCTGGATTTTGCCCATGGGCTCGACATCGGGATGCGCGGTCATGACCTCGCGCGCGGCCTCAAGGCCGCCTTGCGCGCGGGCCTGAACGACGGACCGCGTAAAATCGACGCGGTTGCTGATCAGGTTTTCCAATTCGAGAATCTGCGGGTTCTGCAACTCCTTCTCTTCGCCGGAATGAGTCAGGGCTTTGGCCACGGTCAGGTGTTCGATCATTTCCGCATAAGCGGAGCGATAAGCGCCCTGATCGCGCGCGTCGCCGGTCAGCAGGTAGGTGCGCAAGGCGGAATCGCCGGCGTGAAGGGAGGAGAGAATGGCGTTTACTTCGATGATGACGGCATGGGTTTTATTGACCCAATCGCTGCTTTTTATGGCCTCCTGAATCGTCGTCACGGCGGACATGGCGATAAAGACAAGGATGGCCAACATCAGCACAAAAAGGCCGATGACACGCTGCTCAATTTTTTCTTTCATGCGCGCTGATCAACAAGTCAAAAATTAATGACAATGGAACTGGTCGGATTTTGTCCCGCAACAGGATCCGAAGATGCCGGATCGGCTTCAACGACGGTGGCCAGTATCTGACCCATGCCGTTAGAGTAGGTGAATTCGGAGGCGGTTGTCCAGTCCAGATTCAGGGAATTGGCCAGGGTCGTGGCAATCTGCCGGATGGTTGAACCCGCCCCTGCCAGTTGCAGGACGGAGTTTGTCTGGCTGTAATGAATGTAGCTGCCGGCCTGGCTGACGTAACAAGCATCGTCATTAAGCCCCGGCATGTTGACCACAACGAGCCTGGCGGTGTATCCCTTGGCCGGCAACACCAAGCCGGCCAGTATGATGTAGTCATAGGGCATGACGACACGGAAGAATTGCATCCGGGCGGAAGACGTCGTGGTGGGCAGCGGGGCGATTTGGGCGGCGGGAACATACGCCAGATCGATGGCGTCCTGGGGTTGGCCGGGCACCGCATTGGTTTCCATGGGCGCGATGTTGGTCAAGGCCACGTTCGTGATTGTCGTCCAGGAGAAAGGCGCGGTCGGGTTGGTCGTGCTTTGCAACTGGACGGTTGCGCCTGCTGTTCCGCCAATATTCAAATTCAACTGGCCATTGGAAACGGCTAAATTCAAGACAGGCGGGATGCCCCATATTTGAGCCTGGGTAATATTGGTGGATGAAGCAGCGGCGGATGAACCGGAACCGGAACCGGAACTGGAACCGCCCGCCGCGCTGGTTCCGGCTCCGGAGCCGCCGGGCGGTGGTTTGCCGCTGCCCGCCTTGCCCTGCCCCGACGGCGGCGGCGGCGGCAGATCGCCGCTTGAGACAATCTCAGTGGTCTCAGGCGGCGCATTGCTGCTATAAGTGATCTCGCCGCAAAACGGACTGATTTGCCCATTCTTGGCAAAGGCGCTCACAGCGATGTAATACAATGTGCCGTACGCCAAATTGCTTATGGTCCCGCTGGTTTGAGCGGCAGGGTAGATGTTCGTGGCAAAATACACTCCGCTGTTGGTGCCCCAAGCCAGATGATACCCGACAATATTGTTGGAACTCGACGGCGGATTCCAACTGAGAGTCACCTGCACCTGGGCCTGACCATCGGCTGCAAAGCGACTGGAGAACAATCCAAAACCAAAAACAAGTATTAGAATTAGTGTGCGCATGTCTTTCTTTCGTTTTTTTCCAACAATTGCAATCAAACTTGCCCAAAACATCCTGACGCAACTTCCATGCCATTCACATTATGCAGCAACTTCGCCGGTTCGTCGCCGTTGTCTGCCGCGCAGCCGCAATATAGTGCCAAAATTGCCGTTATAAACAAGCTTTATTTGGGCGGCGTACCAGGGTGTCGCCAAAAGCCCGGACGCGCCTCAATGACTATTTGATGGAAGCATCCAGGCTGACGCCTTCCTTTGTGCTGCGGGCGTAGATGCGGCCGTTGCTGATGCTGGCGTAGTTCCAGCATTTGCCGGCCAAGACATGGCTCCGCGCCACCTCGGTGTAGGCCGTGGGGGTCGCCTTGACTAATACCAAGTCGCCCGCATCGCTCAATACCAGCACATGGCCGTCTGCCAAGGTGCATCCGCCCGGCCCAAATCCGTCCTGTGACCAAAGCACGCGTCCGGTGGCCATTTCGACGCATTTGAGCGGAGCCTGGCCAAATTTCGCCTGGCCAAATATTCCATATAGATAACCGTTGGCGCAGACCGGGGTGCTCCAATGGCTGGCGATAACATTGGCCGGCTGATGCCAGACTTGTGCCGCGGTAAAGCCATTGGCTGATTTGCTGATGCGACAGGCACTGGAGCCGATTCCATAGCCCGCCGAACAATAGACCATGTCCCCGGAAACAACAGGCGATATCGCCGCCGAACCGGAGTAGCGGAAGGGAAAGCGCCACAGGACCGCGCCCGTTTGCGGCACGAGGGAAATCAACCCGCTCTGCGTGTAGAAAATGATCTGGCGCTGGCCCGATAGGGTCGCAGCAACAGGGGTGGAGTGGGTCATCTTATCATCCTGGCCCTGCCACACGACGTGCCCGTCGTGCTTGTCAAAGGCCAACAGCGACTGTCCAGCCCCGCCGCCGGCGATGAAGACCAAATCGCCGTCAATGAGCGGGGACGCGGCGCTTTCCCAATGAATGTTCCGGCCGGCATGTTCCTTTATCACATTGCAGGCCCAGATTTGTTTCCCCGTGGCGGCATCCAGGCATTGCAACACCATCCGGGAAGAATAAGTATAAACTTTGCCATCGTCGTATGTGGGAGTCGAACGCGGACCATCCCCGCCGTCGTTGTCGGGCGTTCCTTTGTTGCCGCCGTCATCGTATTGGGCGACGCCCAGGGGCACGGACCAAAGTTCCCGGCCGCTGTTCGCGTCCAGCGCCACACAAACTTCCTGATGGGCGCCTTGCGCCTCGCGCGCGACCAGGGTAAAGGCTTTGCCCCCGCCGACGGTGAGGGCGCTGAAGCCGTCCTGAAGGGGGGCCTTCCAAATCTGGCGCAGGCCGGTCTGCGGCCACTTCGTCAAAATCTTCTCGGGACTTGTGCCGTCGTGATTCGGCCCGCGGAATTGCGTCCAATCAACCGCCTGGACAGGGCAGGAAAACAGGCTTGCGGCCAAGGCAGCAAGTACGACGGTCTTGAGTTGAATAATCATGGCGGCCCAACAATCCCCCAAAATTTCCATCTGTCAAGTTTCATCAGGCATTTCCCGTTGCCGTGTTCGAAGCCTTGCATTTTGAAATGCTTTGGTTTTCTCAAGAGAACTTGGGTCGAACAATATTGCCCCGAAAAAAACCGTGAAAATTTCGACATTTTGAATATAAGTAATTATCAGCAAGTAGCTTCCACAATTGACAATGCATAATGGTCAAGGGTCGGGTTTGCCGCGAAGAATGGCAAGAAAGGCAAGATATGGGTGATAGGTCTGGAAAATCGGCAACACGGCAACAAGTGTTGATAGTCAACGAGTTAGCTGGCAACATTTGCCGTTACAAAGCCGTAACAAGCCCGTTACATTAACGATAAAGCCGGATTGGACTCGGTTTAAGAATTTGACCACGGATTCCGAAGTGAATTAAGATTTAAGAAGTAAGAATTAAGAAATCTGAAAAACAGCCAAAAGTCGAACCGGATTTGTTTTTTGACTTCTTAATTCTGCCTTCTGCCTTTTTCATGGGTGGGCTTGCCTGGAAAGACGCGAACCGCGAAAGTAGTTCGGGGGAACCAATCCGGGTTTGCTCCCGCGCACGCTTTCAAATGGAACAAGATTTACCTTGTCATCATTGCCGGTCAGGGGTAATAAAGGTGCCACGCCCCGGTGGGAACATGGTCAGGAAACGAGCATGAGATTCTTCGCGCACACGGCTGAAGACGACCAAGGCAACCGCTTGCCAGAGGAGAAATGGCAACCCCTGTCCGAACATCTTCGCAACGTCGCGCTGCTGGCGAAAGAATTTGCAATTCCCCTTGCCCTCGTCGCCGAGGCCACGGCTGGCTCATGAGGAAGTGGAAGTTGCCTAAAGACAGGAGGTTATTCACTTTGGACTGGACACCGGTTTGAAACTTTTTTAACCTGTGGACATGTCGAAACCTACTCGCATGCCGCAAGCCAGCGAACAAGTCGTGTTGGAGGAACTCCAAGTTGAGTTGGTCAACCTGGACGAGTTGCCGCGATTTCAGTCGTTGCTGCGACGGCATCATTATCTTGGAGGGATCAAGCCGGTGGGCGAGCGGCTCTATTATGTGGCCGCCTGGCGCGGCCAGTGGCTGGCCTTGTTGGTCTTTTGTGCAGCGGCCAAACATTTGCGTCATCGGGAGAAATGGATTGGCTGGACGGAAGCGCAGCGGCGCAAGCGGTTGGGCTTGGTCACGAACAATGCGCGTTTTTTGGTTCTGCCGCAGTGTCACTATCCCAACCTGGCGACGCGGGTCATGGGTCTGTGTTTGGGGCGGTTGCCGCGGGACTGGCAGGCGCGCTACGGTCATCCGGTGTGGCTGGCAGAGAGCTTTGTTGACACGCAGTTGTTTCGGGGCACGGCCTACAAAGCCAGCGGCTGGACCGAACTGGGACCAACCCAAGGCTATGGCCGTTGCCAGCAGGACTACTATGTCAAACATGACCGGCCCAAAGCGCTCTTTATCAAAGAACTCAAGCAGAACGCCCGACGCAGTTTGTGCGCCGACCACCTGCCGGCGGCGATGGCGGTGGTGGTGGAAAGCAAGGTTCCGCCGCCGCCGATGATGCGCACGGGAGAACTGCGCTCGTTGCGCGATCATTTTGCCTCGGTGCCGGACTTTCGCGGACGGGTGGAAAGCTATCCATTGAGCGGCGCGCTGGCCATGGTGGCCTGCGCCCATCTCTGCGGCGCTCCGCGCGGCCACCGGGACCTGAAGGCATTTGCGCGGCGTTTTACCCAGGCGCAGTTGCGTGCCTTGGGGGTGCGGCGCGATCCCAAGACCGGTCGCTATCCTTCTCCCAGCAAAGCCACTTTCGGGCGGGTGTTGCAGGCGGTTGATCCGCTCCGGGTGGAAGCGGCGTTGCTGGACTGGCAGGCCCAGGTGCGAGGCCCGGCACCGCCGGGGCAGTCGCTGGCCGCTGATGGCAAGGAGCTGCGTCACGCGCAAGGCGCACAAGTGGTTACGCTCACTCACCCGGCCAGTCAATATTATCGCGGCAGCCAGTTGGTTGAGACCAAGTCCAATGAAATCCCCGCCGTGCGTCAGTTGCTGGAGCGGGTGGAGGTGGCGGGGTCTCTGATCGGCATTGACGCCTTACATACCCAGCAGGAGACGGCGCGGCAAATCGTGCAGGAAGCCGGGGCCGATTATTTATTGACGGTCAAAGCCAACCAAAAAGAACTGCGCCAGACCCTGGCCCAACGGCTGCCCAAACCGGAGCAGCTTTTTTCCCCCTCCAGAGCCGTTGCCGCCGCCTTGGGCACACACGGGGCCACAGAAGAATCGGGGCCGCAAAGAAATCCGCACCCTTTGCGCATCGGTCATTAACCCGGAGCAAGCCTGCTTCCCGGGAGCAGCCCAAAGCGCGATCGTTCTGCGACAGGGCTTGGGCGATAAGCCCGACACCCAGTATCTGCTGACCAGCCGCGAGCCGGAACGCTTGCCCGCCCGCCAGTGGCTCGACGAGCAACGCAATTATTGGGGCATCGAAGCCGGATTGCACCAGCGCTTGGACGTGAGCGCCGACGAGGATCGCAGCCGGGTACGCCATCGCAACGCCGCCTGGGTTTTGAGTATGTTCCGCCGCATCAGCGTGAGCCTGTTCATGCACTGGCGCGCGCAAAACTCCAGACGGGCCAAGGCCACCTTGCCCGATTTCCACGAAGAAATGGGCTTGGACCATCAGCGCCGTGCCTTCGCCCTCGTCAACTCGAAGAAATCCACAGCTTTGGAGGGTTCATGAGCCAGCCGTGCGCCGAGGCTGAAAAGGCCGGAATGGGCTTGACCCAAACCGGCCTTTATAGGGTATCATTATGAGCACTTCAATATTTCAATCCGCGCCATTTCTGGCGTGCAACCACAACAAACATGAATCCAACGAAAAAAAAAGCAAAATAGCCGTTGACAAAATATAGAACCCGTATTATCTTCGCCATTGAAGTGCTTATAATATGGAGCAAATGATGAAAAATGATTCAATCACATTGGAAATCTCTGGACCAACTGCGATGTGGACGCGACCGGACACTGGTTCTTCACCAGTTTCTTATCCCGCCCCAACTTTCAGCGCCGTGAAGGGTATTTTTGAATCCATCCTGCGCTGGAAATCTATCAACCTGCGGCCCACCAAGGTCGAGATTTGCGCCCCGGTGCAATTCCACCGTTACACCACAAATTACGGCGGCCCGTTACGCGACAGTAACGCCATCAAAAAGGGGGCGTGCTTCCAGTTCTACACCGTGGTTCTGGTGAACGTTTGCTACCGGCTTTATGCGCAGGCCGAGTTAGCAGGGCATCACGACAGCACCACCTGGCCACCGCACGCCTATCACGATGTATTCAACCGGGCCTTGGAGCGCGGTCAATGGTTCTACACGCCCTGCCTCGGCTGGAAGGAATTCGCTCCCGACTACGTCGGCCCGTTCCGCTCGGAAACGCGCGTCTGCGAAACGGAGAACCACGATTTACCCACTATGCTGCGGATGGTGTTCGACCAGATGCAGAATGGCAAAGTGAAGCCCTCTTTCTTCAACAAACGCAATCATCCCGATCTGCGCGTCGAGAAGGGAGTCCTCGTCTATGCTTAACGAACTTTCTCAGGTCGTGGATTCGCTGGAGCGGCTCGGAACTGTAGCGCCGTCACGCCATCCACGAATTAACCCGATGGGTAGGAACAGAGACCTGCTTGTCGTCTCGTTGGGTAACGACGGCAACCCATCGCGCATCGAAGTCCTACCCGGTGAAACTGCCTCCATATTGTTTCGCGTTGAGCACGGTTCGCAGGGGGCGAGCTTTCCCGGCTTCAATGTTCCGACACCTTTACGGCGGCTTGACGACGCGCCCGGGGTAGAACTGGCGGCGGCTGTCGAAAAGCTTCTGGCTCTTGGGAAAAACAAGAATTCCAGCGCCGCCGAACTCGCTGAAGCGATTCGTGCGCTGTTCAATTTGTCCAAGCCGCAGTCCTTCAGTACGAACCAGGAAAAGCAATTCCAGCGATCTTGTTCCGAATTGGTTGGGGAGCTCAACGCCATGCTGCCTCGTGATTTAGCTGAATTGAAAAACTTCATGACGCTTATCGAGACGGTTGTGAAATCGCAGCCAACGCTGCCTTTGTTTGCCGAGTCGCTTGCTGGGTTGCTGGTCAGCCAAGACAGTGATTTTGACCGGAGGATGATGCTGTTGTTTCAAGAGGTTCTTTTTGGAACGCTTGATTGGAAAAAGCGCCCAGCCGAGATAGGGGTATCCGAGTATTGGAAAGAGAAGGCGAAGCAGGACAAGAACGCCAATCAGCCGGTCTATCTCGACTTGGCGTCGCCAGACCCGGCGTTCTGGCGAGTCGCCCATTCAGAAACGAGTGCGCTGATAAATGTCGCTCTGCTCAAGATTCAACCCAAAGACGTCGGGAATGAGCCGCTCCAGGGTATTTCCAGTGAAGACGCATTTGGGGAAACCGGCGATCTGCAAGACAAGTTCCCGGTTGGGCCTAAAGTGGCGGAACTCGGCAACGTCAAATTGTTCTCGGTGAATACAAGCGAGGTGCAGGCATTGCAGCGGTATGGATTCAAAGGCTCGCAGTCGTTTCCCGTTTCCTCCGCGCTGGTGCAGAAGATGAGCGACGCGCTGCTTTACCTCGCCAGCGAAGAGAAGCGCGGCATAACTTGTCGGGCGATTCCCAGCGCACAGCCTGACAAGCGCGATCTACTCGTTGCTTATTTGGAGGGCGAACCTGAAGGGCGCGCGCCGCTGGCCGAAATGTTTGGTGGCGAGGTAAATTTATTCTCTGACGCGGATTTCGAGGAGATTGCACAGCCCGTATTGGAAATGCTCGAAGGCAAAGTTGCGGCGAACGCAAACTTGAATGTCCGGCTGCTTTCATTCTGCCCAATTGACAAGGCTAAGAAACAAATCAGCCTCAACTGCTGCCTTCGCGTTCGGGATGTAATCCGGGCAGCGCGGGATTGGGAGGCGGGCGCACGCAACGCGCCGGAAGTATCGGTTTGGTTCTACGACAAGAACACCAAGCGATCCGTTTTCTGCTCACACACTGCGCCGTGCCCGCTCGAATTGGCGTCGGTCGTCAATCGCGTGTGGAGCGCAGATGAGAAGAGCGGTTTCAGCCCCACCTACCAGCGGGTGATCTCGGTCGCCGACGCCTACGATGTGTTCCTTGCGGATTCACCGCTCGCCAGACAGAAGATACAAGTCGCCTTGGGATTGCTCGTGGAGCGCATGAGTGCTGTATTCGCCGCCCTCGGTAAAGTGAAAGCGACCCGCAAATGGACAAATCTGAGCGACCCGGTTCGCTGGCAGTCTGTCAAAGCAATTGCCCTTTTGGGAATTCTCCTTCGGAACCTAAATCAACCACATAAAAAGTTTATGAAAGAACCCGTCTATCAACTCGGCCAGCTTCTCGCCCTGGCGGACTCACTCCATCAACAATACTGCAAGCATGTCCGCGGCGACGAAGCACCGACACAACTAATCGGCAATTCGCTGTTCAACACTGCGCTTGAACAACCGGTGTTCGCTCTGGCCCGCCTAGCCGAGCGGTTGGTGCCCTACCAAGCGTGGGCGAAGACGTTCAAGAACATGGACCCAAACGTGAAATCGGGCTGGGAGAAAACTCTCCTCAAGCTGTTGCGGGACTGCGCCTCCCGTTTCATCGAAGATGTGGAGGGGGTTGTTCGCATCCGCGCCGACGAACTTCCGGCGCGAATGACCGACCTCGACAAAGCAAAACTACTCCTTGGCTACTTAGCCGATATTCAAAACCCCAAATCCGAAGACAATTAACCGAAAGACAAATCAAAATGAGCACCACCAAAGACAACGACCTCGTTCCCCGCATCACCGGACTCCTGATTTTGGAAGTCCGCAAATCCAACCCAAATGGAGACCCCGAACGCGAAAGTTCTCCGCGCCAGCGCCCCGACGGCAAAGGCGAAATCTCGCCTGTCTCCGTGAAACGAAAGCTCCGCGACCTCGTTCTTGAGAAGGAGGGCGTCGTTTGGGGTGAAATCAAGAAGACGCTCAGCCTTGATGACGACCGCTTCCAAATCTTGGAGAGTCGTGGACGCAACCGAGACGAAATCAAGAAGCAGATGGAGCCGAAGGACGGAAAGATCGGACAGAAATTCATTGACGCATATTGGGATGGTCGCCTTTTCGGCAACACGTTTCTCGAAGAGGGTGGTGCAGACACTATCCGCGCAGGCGTCGCTCATTTTGGCGTTGGTGTATCGCTCGCCCCAATTGACATTGAATTCTCGACCTGGACCAGCAAGTCCGGCGTCGAAACCGGGAAAGATCGCGGCATGGCTCCGATGGCGTTTCGCGTTGTGAAGCATGGCCTTTATGCCGTGCCGTTCTTCGTCAACCCCAACGCCGCGCACAAAACTGGATGCACGAAACTCGACGTGGACTTGATGCTTCATTTGCTCAAGCACACTTACGCGAGCACCCGCTCGGTCGTTCGCTCAATGGTTGAAGTGGTCCACGCCCATACACTCACGCATAAGAGCCGCGCTGGTTCGGTTTCGGACTTTGCGTTCCTTGACGCCCTCACGCCGAAAAAAAACAGCAACCTGGACAAACCGTCTGAGTCCTTGGCGGACTACGGCGAGCTTCCGACATGGGAGAAGATCAAAGAGCAGCCTGTCCGTCCCGGCAGCAAACTGACATTTGCTCAGTGCGGAGAATATCAAGATTACGCTTTGTGAGCGACCACGCGCCCACGCTCGAACCACTGGCACACAGCGCCCATAACGGTGCGCCAGAGCAGACGTATCGCGAGCATGTGGGTAACGTGTTCTGCCATGCTGGACGGTTCGCCACTGAGGCAACGGCATTCTCGCCGAAATTTCGTGAGACGCTTTTTGCGGTAGTGGAATCGGCTGCCGCTTATCACGATCTCGGTAAGTTGGACGAGGTGTTTCAGGATGTTCTGCGCCACAACCGAAAGACAAATCGCGGCTTCAAGCATTGGGATGCCGGCTCGGCTTACTTGCTACGTCATAAAGCTGGTGAAGCTGGTGCCATCGCGTTCGCTCACCACATCGGCCTGCCGAACTACAAATACCAAATTAACAACTGCAAGTTCCGCGATTACTCGGAGATTGAAGGTGTTCAACTCAAGCAGAATGAACGGACGGATGCACAACTGTCCCACTACCTCGCTGAACACCATCGCTTGTTATCTGCTGTGGTGGTCAAGCCTCGCAAGCTCGACACCGGTTTGGTTCGCCGCCTCGCTTTGTCCTGCCTCGTGGACGCTGACCACAGCGACACAGCGCGGCATTATCGCAATGAGCGCGAAGTTCAAAGTCCGGCGTTAAAGGCTGGTGAGCGACTTGCTCGACTGGACGAATACGTTGCCAGCCTCGCGGCAAAGAACCCGCCGCTGAACGACCGCGAACGACAACGGCTCAAGTTGCGACAGGACGTTTATCGCGCCTGCCGTGAGCGGGATGTTCGAGACGACGAACGCATCCTTGCCTGCGACAGCCCGGTGGGCACAGGCAAGACCACTGCTGTCATGGCTCATTTGCTGCGTGTGGCGGCTGAACGGAAGCTTCGCCGTGTCTTCGTCGTTCTGCCATTCACGAACATCATTGATCAGTCCGTGGACGTTTATCGGCGGTCGCTGCGGTTGGCCGATGAATCCGTGGTGACGACGGAGAGTGTGATTGCCGCTCATCATCATCGCGTGGATTTCTCCAGCTACGAAGCGCGATGCCTTGCCGCACGATGGGATTCGCCAATCGTGGTCACGACCGCCGTTCAGTTTTTCGAGACGCTGGCCGCTTGTGACACCGCTTCGTTACGGAAGTTTCACCAGGTTGCAGGCAGTGCCATTTTTGTGGACGAGGCGCACGCGGCTGTTCCTCCCGCGCTCTGGCCACAGATGCTGCGCTGGCTGCGCGAGCTTTGCGGTGACTGGGGCTGTCATCTCCTGCTGGCTTCCGGCACGTTGCCGCGTTTCTGGAATCGCCCGGGTTTCCTTCAAGAAGGCGAACGTTGGGAAATTCCCGATCTCATCAAGCCGGACGTTCGCGCGGAGACAATGACGTTTGAAGAAAAGCGCGTGTTTATTCGCACCGAACCGCAAGTCATGTCCGTGGATCATCTGGCTCATTTCGTTCTCGCCAAACCCGGCCCGCGACTGGTTATCTTCAACACAGTTCAATCGGCAGCGGTGTTCGCGCATTATCTCCGGGATGACTTAAAGCTTGGTCAGAACATCGAACACATCTCGACCGCGCTGACACCCCGCGACCGCAGCCAAACTGTAGCGCGGGTGAAAAAGCGTCTGGCGGCAAAGCACTCGGATTGGACGTTGGTTGCTACCAGTTGCGTTGAGGCAGGCGTGGACTTCTCCTTCCGCACCGCGTTCCGCGAAAGTTGGGGATTAGTGAACTTGCTGCAAATCGCCGGACGCGCCAGCCGTTCTGGCGAATACGATAATGCCGAGGTTTGGGACTTCCGGCACGACGCAGGTAACGGTTTGTCCCTCCATCCGCAGGCCAAACTGTCGCGTCGCATTCTGGAGCAATTATTCCCCGAGTGCGCCCGTCAGAATCGCCAACCCAGCCCGGACGATTGCACGGATGTGCTCCAGCGCGAAGTCCAACAGGACCACGGTGAAAAGGCGTTGCGCATGGAGGATATATTTCAAGCAGAGAAAGACGCGGACTATCCAAAGGTCGCGAAATTGTGTCGCGTGATCGATGCGGCATCACAGACAGTCTTGGTTGAGCCAGGGTTAATCCAACGGCTGGAGAATCCTGACCGCAGCCAATGGCCGGACTGGCGGGAGATGATGCTGGGGAGTGTGCAATTGTGGATTGGAAAGGAACGGGATTTTGCGTTGCCCGAACTTCGTGGCCTGCCGGGTGTCTATCGCTGGAATCTGGAATATGACTCGTTCCTCGGCTACATGGCGGGTGTACTGCGATTGTTGAAGGCAGGCAAGGCAGGCTTTGAACCTTTGTGAACCAAATCGAAAATCCAAAATCGCAGATGTCAGAGTTGCCGATACAAGAGATGTTGCCGCTCTCCCTGCTGAATGACTTTCTCTACTGCCCGCGCCGGGCGGGGTTGAAAATCATTGAAGGCTGGCGCGCGGAAAATATGCACACTGTTCGCGGCGACATCGTTCATGAACACGCCGACTTGCCAGGTTATGAAGTCGCCAAAAATGTGACGCTCCTTCGGGCCTTGCCCGTGTTCTCGGACCGGCTCGGTTTGTCTGGCAAATGTGACGTGATTGAGCGGCATGCCGACGGCTCTCTTTTGCCGGTGGAGTATAAAAAGGGCAAACGCCGCCAATTCGATAATGACGATGCCCAACTCTGCGCACAAGCCCTCTGTCTGGAGGAAATGCTGGGCATTCCAATCCAACGCGGCGCGGTGTTCCATGCCGAAAGCAAACGCCGCCGTGAGGTGATGTTCACGCCTGAACTCCGCAGTTTGACGGAGCAGGCGATCAGTGAACTTCACCGCCTGATTGATGCGGAGCAGGCGCCGGCTGCCCAGTTCAAACCTGCCTGTGAGGAGTGTTCGCTCTTCAACATTTGCCTGCCGCGCGTCACCAGTCTGCCGGCGTCGCTCCGGCGCGCCACGGCGCAGCTTTTTGAGACTTGACCCAGGAACCTCAACGCTCAACTCACTTGGACATTCAACAAAACACACTCTATCTTACGACGCCGGGCAGTTATGTGGCCCGTGATCATCTGACGCTTCAGGTGGAAGTCCCGGTTTATCCGCCCGACCTGCCAGCGGAAAAGCGTCATCGGGAATTGGCCATCGAGACGCGAAAACTATCCGTCCCGATCCACCACTTGGAATCTGTTTGCATTTTCGGCGCTTCCAGCATCAGCCCGCCCGCGATGGATCTTTGCTGGGAGCACGGCGTCGCCATCAACTTCCTTTCTGAGAATGGCTATTTCCAGGCCCGCGTCACCGGCGTGGCCGATACCAGCGTGACCCTGCGCCGCACGCAATTCCGAGCCGCAGACGATCCGCCCCGTGCCGCGGCCATTGGCCGGCAGATTGTCGCCGGCAAAATCCAGAATTGCCGTAATAGTCTTTTGCGTGGCGGACGTGAAACTGACGACCCCGCCGAACAAAGGCAACTTACGGACGCCGCTGACGCTCTTGCGCGACAGCTTTCCGATCTGGGAAAAACCCATCCCCCGCTGGATCAAGTGCGCGGGGTTGAGGGCATGGCGGCACAGACTTACTTCTCCATATTTGGTTTGCTCCTGAAACAACAACGCGAGGAGTTCGCTTTCACCACTCGGAGCCGCCGTCCGCCGCGTGACCGCATCAACTGCCTGATTTCATTCCTCTACGCTTTGGTGCGGCACGATTGCATCGCCGCGCTGACCAGCATTGGCCTTGATCCATTCGTCGGCTTTCTCCATGCTGACCGGCCCAATCGCCCCTCACTCGCCCTCGACCTCATGGAAGAATTTCGCCCGTGGCTTGCTGACCGCATCGCGATCACACTCATCAACCGACAACAAATACAACCCGATCATTTCACCTTGCGCGAAGGAGGGGCCGTGGAATTTACCGAGACCGGGCGCAAACTTGTCATCAAAGCGTACCAGGAACGCAAACAAGAGAGCCTCAACCATCCTTTGCTTGACCAGAACTTGCGCATTGCCCAGTTGCCCTTTGTCCAGGCTCGACTCCTGGCCCGCCACCTCCGCGCCGATGTGCCGGATTATTTGCCTCTTGTTCCTAAATAAGCCTGCACGATGTTGATTCTTGTTACATACGATGTTTCCACGGTTGAAAAGGCCGGGTGTCGCCGCTTGCGCCGCGTCGCCCGCGCGTGCGAAGACTACGGCACACGCGTCCAGAAATCCGTTTTTGAATGTCAGGTTGGTCAAAAGGAATGGGCGTCTTTGCGTGACCGGTTGCTGCATGAAATCAAAATGGACGAAGACTCGCTCCGCTTTTACTTTCTGGATGAAAATGCCGTGCAACGAACCGAACACCACGGCACAGACAAGCCGGTTGATCTGACCGAACCTCTCATCTTATGAACTGCTTTCCGCGAACCATGAGCGCCGACTTGACCTTGACACTTTCGCGGCTGGCAGAAACCTTGTGGCCGACAAACACTTTCAATCGTTCTTTGAAAACAAAATTCGCTTGCGGATGGGTAAAGTCGTCCTGTTCGCGGAAACGTAGTAATAAAGTCTTGTGGCTCTGCCTGTTGGCAGGGTTGCAGTCGCCCCGCCCGCGCGGGCGGGGCGCGGATTGAAACAGAAAGTTCTGCATGGCTGCCATTTCGTCCACACCGTCGCCCCGCCCGCGCGGGCGGGGCGCGGATTGAAACGCGGTCCATCGCCGGGAATGACAGCCCGAGGGCGGGTCGCCCCGCCCGCGCGGGCGGGGCGCGGATTGAAACGGCCGATAAGCATTACCAATGCCCTGCCAGGCCACAGCTGAGTCGCCCCGCCCGCGCGGGCGGGGCGCGGATTGAAACGAATCCATCGGCGTGGCTCACGGAAACGAGTGCGCCAGCGTCGCCCCGCCCGCGCGGGCGGGGCGCGGATTGAAACGTCAAGGCGTCCAGCCGGCTTGCTGGCATCCGAAGTCGCCCCGCCCGCGCGGGCGGGGCGCGGATTGAAACGCTCTGCAGGGTTGAACTGCCACGCGGCATCTTGGGCCGGTCATTGTCGCCCCGCCCGCGCGGGCGGGGCGCGGATTGAAACGCTCGCAAGCCAACAGCTGGCTACAACGAGGCCGAGGCGCAGGTCATGCGAGTCGCCCCGCCCGCGCGGGCGGGGCGCGGATTGAAACGTCCTCAAAACCGCTGGATATGTGTTCGGCGGAAGTCGCCCCGCCCGCGCGGGCGGGGCGCGGATTGAAACTACATGATCACATGGGTTCCTCTCGCCGGCGCTGGTCGCCCCGCCCGCGCG
Organism: uncultured Verrucomicrobiae bacterium; assembly: GCA_963825315.1. GTDB lineage: Bacteria > Verrucomicrobiota > Verrucomicrobiia > Limisphaerales > Palsa-1400 > DASRLE01. The sequence goes on from CAWGST010000001.1 coordinate 2,227,130, forward strand.
GGCGGGGCGCGGATTGAAACCGGTTCTCCTGGGCCATCACGACCCGTCCGGCACGTCGCCCCGCCCGCGCGGGCGGGGCGCGGATTGAAACATCGGCTAATTGTTGGCGCGTCCCGTCGCGTGTGGTCGCCCCGCCCGCGCGGGCGGGGCGCGGATTGAAACGCTCACGAGGACCGCCGTCTGCGCTACAACAAGTGTCGCCCCGCCCGCGCGGGCGGGGCGCGGATTGAAACAGGCAGGCCAACCCGGTGAAATCGAACTGACGCTGGTCGCCCCGCCCGCGCGGGCGGGGCGCGGATTGAAACGTGGAAGGGATGGCCGGGAAAATCGCCATTGCAAATGTCGCCCCGCCCGTGCGGGGCGCGGGTTAAAACGTAGATAGCCAATGGCCAATAGACAATAGCCAAGGCGTCCCGCTGGCGGCGCGGGCGGGACGCAGGTTGAAACCCAGCCGAGCGACCTGATTTTTCTTGGCGGCAGGGTGGGAAGAAAAGGGCGACCCTCAATACCAGCTATCCCATTACGATTCTGCCTTCACGTGTTTGGAATCAAGGCAAAGCATCGGAGCGGTGACGGGTAGGACGGGTCGGACGTGGTTGACGGTCACCCTCGCGCGCGGGGCGCAGGTTAAAACGTAGATAGCCAATGGCCAATAGACAATAGCCAAGGCGTCCCGCTGGCGGCGGGGGCGGGACGCAGGTTGAAGCCCAGCCGTGCCGCTTGATTTTTCCTGACATTTATCAAGCAATTTGCAGGGTTGCGCATCACGAGAATAAGGGTAGTTTGTCTTGCAGACAGATTAGCGGAACTTTTATAGGCTGGTCAGCACAATGACGATCCCTACTGCGCCATCCATGTTCTAATGAACCGAGCGATGCAGCGTTTATTGTCTCTGCCAAAGCCAGTGGCGGTGGTTCTGGCGCTGGCGCTGATGGTGTTGATTGGCTGTGCGGATTATGTCACGGGACATGATCTTGCCTTGTCGGCAGTTTATCTGGCGCCAATTTGCTGGGCCGCCTGGGCGGCTGGACGGGGGGCCGGGATCATGCTGGCAATAGCCGGCGCGGTGACAGGGCTTGTTGCCGATTTAATGTCGGGCTATATCTACCAGTATCCGGTGATCCCGTATTGGAACGCGGTGATGTTGTTGGTGCTTTTCCTGGCCGTGGTCTGTTTTCTCACGGCCTCGCAGACGGCGCATCACTTCCTGGAAGAGACGGTGCAACAGCGGACGGCCGCAGTGCGGGCGTTGCAGGCGGAAATCAAGGAACGGGAAGGGCTGGAAGTTGCCAAGCTTCAGTCTGAGCGGCTGGCTGTGGCGGGCAAGATGGCGGCACAGGTCGCCCATGAGGTCCGCAATCCGCTCGGTTCCATCACCCTGAATCTCGACCTCGCCTCCAGGGAAATAGACAGGCTGGCTGATGGCAAAGGACATTCGCCCAACGAAGGGCACACGCTCATCAAAGAAATGCGCGAGGAGGTGTGTCGCATCGGACGCGTCATTGAGGATTACCTGCAATTCGCCCGGCTGCCGAAGCTGCAACGGGAGCCGGTGGACTTGAACGGGTTTCTGGACGAAAAACTGGCGTTCCTATGCACCGAGCTGGAACGGGCGAACGTGAAGCTGCGCACCCATTTCGATCCGGCGCTGACCACGATCAACGCCGACGCCAATCAATTGTGGCAGGCCGTGCTGAACCTGATCCATAACAGCCGCGAAGCGATGCCCGGCGGCGGCGAACTGACCATCAGCACCCGGCGGGAGGGCGAACAGGCGGTTCTGCGCGTGAGCGACAACGGCAAAGGCATGACCGGGGAGCAACTGCAACAGGTGTTCACGCCGTTCTTCACCACAAAGAAAGAGGGCATAGGTCTGGGCATGGTTCTGGTTCATCAAATCGTCACCGAACACGGCGGCCACATCGAATGCGAAAGCGCCAGTGGCAAGGGCAGCACCTTCAGCCTCTTTCTGCCGTTGGCGGGAAAACCCTGAAATGGCTGCCCGATCACACATCCTGGTGGTGGACGACGACGAACGGTTGCGCAACGCCGCCGGCAAAGTGCTCGCCGCCGAGGGTTATCGAGTGGTCAGCGCCGCCTCCGGCCGGGAAGCGTTGGAGATCTTGCAGCAAGAAGCCTTTGCCCTTGTGATCAGCGATCTGCGCCTGCCGGACTTGGATGGCATCGCGTTGTTGAAACAGGCGCGCGAACTTCTGCCGGAAGCCGAAGTGGTGATGATCACCGGCCACGGCAGCATCGAGAAAGCGGTCGAGGCGATGCAACTCGGCGCGTATGACTTCCTGCAAAAGCCGCTGGACAGCGCGGCGTTGCTGAAGACGGTGGCCAAGGCGCTGGAAAAGCAGCGGTTGACGAGCGAGAACCGGCAGTTGCGCCACCAGCTTCAGCAACGGCGGGGCGTGGAAGCGCTCATCGGCGACAGCCCCCCAATGCAGGCGGTCAAACAGCTCATCCGCCAAATTGCGCCCACGGATGTCAACGTGCTCATTCAGGGCGAAAGCGGCACGGGCAAGGAGGTGGCCGCTGATGCGTTGCACAACTTGAGCGGCCGCCGCGGCCAGCCGTTCGTGAAAATCAGTTGCGCGGCGATTCCTGAAACCCTGCTTGAGAGCGAACTGTTCGGGCACGAACGCGGCTCGTTCACCGGCGCAACCGCGGCCCGGCCCGGCAGATTCGAGCAGGCCGACGGCGGAACGTTGTTGCTGGATGAAATCGCGGAAATGAGTCCGCAGTTGCAGGCCAAACTGCTGCGCGTGTTGCAGGACGGAATGTTTCAGCGGGTGGGCGGCACGAAGGGAATTCAAGTCAACGTGCGTGTGCTCTGCGCCACCCATGACGACATCCCCAGGGCCATCGAGGAGGGAAAATTCCGGCACGATTTGTATTACCGGATCAACACGGTGCAGATCACGCTGCCGCCGCTGCGCGAACGACGGGAGGACATCGCGCTGCTGGCCTGGCATTTCCTGCGCAGATTTGCGGCCGACATGGGCAAGGACATCCGCGCCATCGCCCCGGCCACGCTGGATCAATTGCTGGCACACCCATGGTCCGGCAATGTCCGGGAACTGGAGCACGTCATTCAACGGGCGGTGGTATTGTGCGAAGGGGAAACCATCTCCGGCATTGTTTTCGGGCCAAAAGTTTCCGGCGCGTCGCAGGAACGGGCGACAACCCAGGGTGGCGCGTGTGTTTCCATACCCATCGGCACGACAGTGCATGAGGCCACGAAGCGGTTGGTGCAGGCGACAATCGAGCAATGCGCGGGCAACAAGCTTCAGGCCGCGCGGATGCTCGGCATTCCGCCGCGCACGATGTATCGGCATTTTCCCAAACCGGAGGAGTGACCACAACCGGCCAAAATGGCAGTGTCGAGGCTGCCACTTTGGCACAAAGCATGTGGTTCGCCTTCGAAGTTTGGACCTTGCCCGGTCACAACCGACTCTGAATCAGGCGTTTCTCAACAGACTTCACTGTTTGGCATCCTTCCTGCGATGGCAATGCGTTAAGCATCACCCACAAATACAACATGCCTTGAACGAAACTAAAAATCTAAAAAATGCAGATTATGAAAACGCAATTAGTTCTCAGATTTATCCTCACCAGCACCGCATTGTTCATCATCGCGCTTGCGCCGGTTGTCTTTGGCCAGGGCGCGCTGGCTCCGCCTGGCGCGCCTGCGCCGACGATGAAAACACTCACACAAGTCGAGCCGCGCACGCCCATCCCGGCGCTTCCTTACGTCATCTCCAGCGCCGGGTCGTATTACCTGACTACGAATCTGGTCAGCCCCGGGGGATCCCGGGCATCACGGTGGCGGCCGACCACGTCACGATTGACCTGCGCGGGTTCGCCATCATCGGCACAGGGCAGTTCGGCGGAAATTACCCCGCCATCACCGCTCCCGGGCCGCAAGTGGACTTGAAGGTGTTCGACGGCTCGATCACGCTGTGGTCCGGCGAGGGCGTGTCGGCTGCCTTGACGAGGAACAGCAAGCTGGAAGAGCTGCGCGTGTCCACCATAGGCCGCAGCGCGTTGCACATCGGTGACGGCTCCCTTGTCAGCGAATGCATGGCGCAGTCAAATTGTTCCTACGCGGTTGGCACGCCTGCCATCTGGACGGGCAACCACTGCGCGGTCAAAGCGTGCGTGGCGCAAGCCAACTCCGGGCCAGGCATCAGCGCCGGCGCAGGTTCCGTCGTAGTCGGTTGCGTCGCCAACAGCAACATGAACGATGGCATCGTTACCGGGGATGAGTCAAAAGTCACCGATTGCGGCGCTTCGTGGAACATGGCCACGGGCAACGGTCCGGGCGATGGCATCTTTGTCGGCTTCGGCGGCGCCGTCAGCGGCTGCGTCGCCAGTGGCAATGCCTACAACGGGATTGAAACCATCAGCGGCGGTTCCGTCCTTGGCTGCACCGTCCGGACGAACATGAACCACGGCATTGTCGTGCAATACGGCAGCACGGTCAAAGACTGCACGGCCAGCGCCAACCATTTCAATGGCATCGTCGTCAGTTTGCATTCCCAGGTTGCAGGCAACACCTGCGATGCCAACGGCAACGCCGGCATCCAGGCAGCTCTGGCTGGCGATGGCAACCGCATTGACGGCAACTCGGTGACGACCAACAAAGTTGCCGGCATTGACTGCAGCGGGTCCACCGCCGACCTGGTGATTCGCAACAGCGCGCACGCCAATGGGGTGAACTACAGCCTGAATCTGGCTCCGGGCGGCACCCAGAACGCGACGATCTTTCCGCCGCCGGGTGCGAACTTCATGAATCCCGACCCTTGGGGCAATTTTTGGTACTGAAACGCCATGACAACGCTCAGGGTGAAAGCCCCTCACTCCGGGTGAAATCACCGGCCCGGTTGGAAGATTCTTCCGACCGGCGCCGGACTACATGAAATTAAACCATAACCATTTTAAGTGAATTTGAATTATGAAAAAGCTATTAGCACTTCTGCTCGTGGCCGGCCCGCTCGTTGGCAGCGAAGCCGCCACCATTGACTCTGTCAATCGCTACGCCTACGGCGCCAACATCGGCTGGATGGATTGGTATGCCGACGGCGTCAACGGCGCGGCCATCAGCGACTACGTTTGTTCCGGCTACATTTACGCCGCCAACGTCGGCTGGATCAATCTGGGCAGCGGCTCGCCCACCAACAGCATCCGCTACCAGAACCTTTCCGGAAGCGATTTTGGCGTGAACAACGACGGAGCGGGCAATTTGCGCGGTTACGCCTGGGGCGCCAACGTCGGCTGGATCAACTTTGAAAACACTGGCGCGCCCACGGTGGATTTGCATAGCGGCATTTTCAGCGGTTACGCCTGGAGCGCCAACTGCGGCTGGATCAGCCTCAGCAACGCCTTCGCCTTCGTGCAGACGGACTATATCCTGCCGGGCCTGCTGGATACCAATGGCCTGCCTGTAGCGTGGGAAATGTCGAACTTCGGCCACACCGGGGTTGACCCCAACGCGGATCCTGATCATGACGGCATGTCGAACATGCAGGAATATCTGGCCGGCACGAATCCGAATGACTCCAACGATTACCTGCGCATCACCAACTTCACGAGGGATGCGACTGGCTATAACCTCATGTCGTGGAGTTCTGTGCCGACCCGCTACTATTACATTCAGCGAACCACCATGCTCGGCGACCCCGCTCAACCGTTCACGGATACGCTCATTTACTGGGGGCCGGGGTGGCACAGTACGGGCTTTTACGACACCGGCGACCCGGAGTTTTACCGCATCCGGGCCTTCAGGCCACTGGGGCTTGAGTTGGCACGGTAGGGGCTTTTTACGACACCGGCGACCCGGGGTTTTCCGCGTCCGCGCCTTCAGGCCATTGCCATAACCTGCGACGTTGGATTCGCCAGGAGAGGACCACTATAAACGGGTCCCGCGCAAGCGCAGATTTGCATTTCGCAAGAATTGTGCTTCACAGGAATTTTTGATAGAGAAGGGCCAAGCCGCGCTGCGCGTACTCGGTCGCCAACAGAACCAGAACAATGGAGAGAAGCGGGGCGAAATCGATTTTCCCCACGCGGAGAGGCAGCCATTGCAACGGACGCAAAAGCCGCCGCGTCGTCGCATCGACAAAATTCCACAAGGCGAATTCACCCAGATAGACGTAGCTGTTGAGCAGGTACAATATCAAAAGAGCGATGATCAGGTACTTGAGCGTCAGATAGGCCGACAAACCGATCACCGCCCCCTGGGCCAGCAAGCGCCCCGGGGCGTTGGCCGGCACGATGTTGAGCCGGGCCAGGAGCGGATGGAGCAGACTCCAGGCCAGCACGGCGACGGCCAGCGGCAGGAGCAGCTTGATTGCGCCCGGCCATCGTTCCAGCCTTCCCAGCCAGACGCGCGCCAGGCGCTGGACCGGGTCGGCGTCGGGAACCTGCGCATTGAGGCACGAGAGCAACAGGAGCCAGAGATAAAAAATCCCCTGGGCCGCGCCGAAGCTCAATACTGAAAACAGAAGCATGCGCCCGGGCAAATCGCCGCGAAACGACAGGGTGGTTGCTCCGAGAGGAATCCGCGGATTCCAATGAACAGGCTGGCCCGCCTGCCAATAAAAGAGCGCCCGCGCCGCCAGCAGAACCGGCAAACCCGCCCAATAATAATAGCGCGGCCGCGGCGGTTCGGCGGGACGAAGCGCCGAAAGGAGCGATGTTCCGGGCCGGACCCTGACAGGCAACCCGACGGCCCGCCAATTCAGCCAGAGCAGCAATCCGACAATATTCAAAATGAAATCGATTAGAGTCAACTGTTAGGATTAAGATTAAGATTAGGATTAGGATCAGGAAAACGCCAACTAAATAAGTGGGATGCGCCCCCATTACGGCACGAGTGCGACGCGGTGTCCAAATGCTTCTTGCCATCAATCAATGGCAATGGTATTATAATATGGTATGAAAAATGATGTCGTGCCCATTGACCAAGCAGGCCGGATTGTTCTTCCAAAGAACGTGCGCCAGGAACTTGCCATCAAGCCCGGAGACACATTCAAGGTTTCAATTGAAGGGGTGGCGGTCACGTTGACGCCGAACAAGGAAAGCAGCGGATTTATGCGGAAGGGGAAAGCGCTTGTTTTTGCGACCGTCGGCGACGAGACATTAAGTGGAGAGACCGTGCAAGAAATCCTGGAGTCTGGCCGGGCCGATCACGATTCCCGAAGCGTCGAAGGACTCGTCAGTCGAAAACGCCGGGGATGAAAGTTTTTCTGGATACCAGTGTGCTCCTTGCTGCGGTGATTCATAAGCACGCAGCGCACGAACGGGCCTTTGCCGTGCTTGAGCGCGTCCAAAACGGAAAGGACGAAGGCTTTGTCTCATCCCACAGCCTTGCCGAGCTTTATGCCAATCTGACAAAACTGCCGCCACCGTTTCGGCATTCCCCGGAACAGGCGCTTCTGACCATTGAGGAGAACGTTCTTCAGTACTTTAAAATCTCAAGTCTTACGGGCAGTGATTACAGTGCGCTGATTCGCGAAGCGGCCCTGGCCGGCATTCAGGGAGGCACCATTTATGATGCTGTTTTGCTGAAGAGCGCAAGCAAGGTGGAGGCTGGCCAAATCTACACGCTTAATCTCAAGCATTTTGAAGCCGTGGCGCCCAAAAACTTTGGCCCGGAATTGCTTGTGCCGTAATCATTGATTATCAATGGCTTGCTAATGGCGGCGTTTGGATGGTTTGAATACACACGATGGTTCGATTCCCCCTTGTCCAGCAATTGGAGCAACCGTCAGGATTCTGTTGCGCCTGAATTGGAACCCCGTAAAGTAGCTCGAACGAAAGGAATTCCATTATGATGACTCGAAGACAAGCTTTGAAAACAACCGCGCTGGCCGCGGTCGTTTATGCGGCCACGCCGCCCCTGCGCACGGCCAACGCTCAACCGGCTCAAGCCCCCGCCGCCACAAGCGCCTCCGGCGGTCCCTTCACCCTGCCGCCGCTGCCATATCCGTTCGATGCCCTTGAACCGCATATTGACGCCCGGACGATGCAAATCCATCACGACAAACATCATGCCGCTTATGTGGCGAATTTGAACAAAGCCGTTGCTGAATTTCCTGATCTCGGAAAGCAGCGCGTTGGGGATTTGCTCAAGGACTTAAGCGCCGTTCCTGAGAAAATTCGCGCCGCCGTGCGCAACCAGGGCGGCGGCCATTACAACCACTCCTTGTTCTGGCAAATGATGACAAAGAATGGCGGCGGCGAACCCTCCGGCGAACTGTCCAAAGCGATTGACAAGAAGTTCGGCAGCTTCGGCGCGTTCAAAACCCAATTTGCCAAGGCTGCGGCGGGTCAGTTTGGGAGCGGCTGGGCATGGCTTGTTGCCGACGGCGGCGATTTGAAAATCGAAGCCACTCCGAATCAGGACTCGCCCATCAGCGCAGGCCAACAACCTTTGCTCGGCCTGGACGTTTGGGAGCACGCGTATTATTTGAAGTATCAGAATCGCCGGCCCGATTACATTGCCGCCTGGTTCAACGTCATCCATTGGGATTACGTCTCCGAAAGATTTAAGAAGTCAGAAACATGAACACAGGCAACAGCCGCGAAGAAAATCAAGAAAAAAGAGCCAGGCAAGCGAATGGGGTTTGATCGGAATCCGGCGTAGCAGCGGTGGGCGCGCCGCCGCCCTTCAATTTTTGCTGATCGCCTTTTTCGAATCAACCGCCTTGTTGTCAATGGCTCGCAGGCCGACAAACCAGGCGGTGTCGGCGGTGTCATTGCCGCCCACGACCAGCCATTGAGGCGGCGCCAATGCATAGGCGCCCTGGTGGACCTGCCTGCCGTGGCCGATGCAGTTGACTTCCACCCGCGAGGCGCCCAGGTTCTTGACGCGAATGGTGCAGGCGTCGCTCATCTTCAGGTCGCAACTCTGATTGACGGCGATGGCGGCTGTTTTATTGGTAATTTCGAAATAATTGTTCCACTTGAACATGCGGTGCAGTTTCGCGGACAATTCGGGGTCGGCTGGTTTGTATTTGACGGTTTCCTTGTCGTCGTTCGCGCCCCGAATCAGCCGGGCCTCCAGCTTGAGGTCCGCCGCCCGGCGGGCAGCGCCGTTGCGCTGAAAGCAATTCCCGCCAGAAGAAAATTTAAAAATTGCCGCATGGGAGGAGGTGTCCAGCGCCCGGCTCATTCCACTTCAACTTCAGAATCTCCCGTGTCCGGCGTCTTGGCGTCCGGGGATTCGACCGGCCGGGCTGGCGCGGTGTCCGTCAGCCAGACCACGGTCATTCCAGCGGACTGATCATGGAAGGTGACCGCTTCCATGCCCTCGCCGGTGGATGAAATCTCGTCGAAGGCGGGCGGAGCGAATGGATTGACGGCCAGCAGCAACATGCAGGCCAGGGCGGCAAAACCCGCCAAGGGCGCGAGCCAGCGGCGCCAGACTGCCTGGCGCGGAGCCTGAACCGCGCGGGGGCTGCGCGCCTGGCGCTGAATTTGGCGCTCGATTTTGCTCCAATAAAATGCGCGCGTTTCAGGAACGGTCCGGGCCGTTTCGTTGCCGGCCAGGGCGCTCTTTATCGCCTGCAATTCGGTGATGAGCCGGCTGGCTTCCTCGTCGCCGACAATCTGCGGGTCAACGCGCCGCGCTTTCGGCGCGGACAGTTCCCCATCCAGCCAGGCCTGTAATTTCAGTTCCAAATTCAGTTCCAAATTTTCGTTCATTCTTCCTTCTCCCGCTTCAAACCTGCCAGCAGCGAGGCCATGCGGCGCCGCGCGTAAAACAACCGGGACATCACCGTGCCGATGGAACAGCCCATGCGCCCGGCAATTTCCTTATATTCCAACCCTTCAAATTCGTGCAAGACCAGAACGGTTCGATGCTCCCGTGACAGTTGGCCCAGCGCCCGGTCAATCCGCCCCCTCAATTCCGTCCGCTCCAAACCCGCCGCGGGGTTTGGGATGGTGACGGGCATGTAGCGCTCGACGCCGCCGGATTCCTCTTGCAGCACCTCGAACGATTCGGCTCTTTGCCGTTTCTGTTTGCGCAACTGGTCCACGCACAGATTGATGACGATGCGCGTCATCCAGGTTGCAAAACTGGCCTCGCCCTGGAATTGGGCCAATCGCTGCCAGCCTTTCACCCATGCTTCCTGGGAAAGATCAAGCGCTTCATCTTCATTGCGCACCATGCTGTAGGCCCGCGCGTAAATCTTGTCCCGATGCCGCGCCACCAATTCTTCAAAGGCGGCCATGTCGCCATTTTGCGCCGCACAGACCAAATCCGCATCGTTCAAGGCAGACCTATCTTGCTGCGACGACATAAGGTTTGACGGGGCATCCTGCCAACTATTCAGCGAATCTCACAACTTTCCCTTGGTGCTGGGCAGGCGCCCGGCAATCCGCGGATCTCGTTGACAGGCAACATCCACCGCACGGGCGAACGCTTTGAACAGGCTCTCCGCGATGTGATGGGGTTCATCGCCATACAACAATTCCAAGTGCAGGTTGCAACGGCCTTCATTGGCAAAGGCCTGGAAAAACTCGCGAGCCAGGCCGAAGCGGAAGGCCGACGACGTGTCCTGGGCTTTTTCCGCCGCCGTGATTTTCTTGTGCGCCGGCTTGTCCAGACCCCGCCAAACCAGAAAGGGCCGGCCGCCGAAATCAACCACGCACCGCGCAAGGCATTCATCCATAGGCACATAGGCTTCGCCGGTCAGGGGATTGCGGGGATCGAAACCCGTTCCATAGCGGCGCAGCCCCTTCTTGTCCCCCAACGCCTGAACGAAGGCCTGGCCCAAGGCCAAACCACAGTCCTCGACCGTATGATGGGCATCAACTTCCAAATCCCCACGGCAACGCAAGGTCAGGTCCATGGCCGCATGTTTGGCGAAAAGGGCGAGCATGTGATCGAAGAACGGTATCCCGGTCCGGATGCTGGACTGGCCGGCGCCGTCAAGGTTGAGAGTCAATGCAATACGCGTTTCGCGGGTAACGCGTTCTATTTTTGCCTGACGAGATTTCATCCTCCTATTAAACTTTGCTTTTGCGGATAAACAAAGCGCAAATCTTGGTAGTATATCAATTTGAATTAAGCTCTGGATTCGGGGTTGATTTTTGGCGGGATTCTTTTCTTTGATGGCATGAGCAGTAAACAAAGCCCCAACGATCCTGCTATCAATAATCCAATTAGCGACAAATGTATTTTGTAAAATGCCGTAATCACCTCTCCATGGGGAAAAAGTTTAGCGTGAAACTCCAACAACGACATCAACGGTGTGCCGGACAAATACAAGAACAGTCCAATTAGAAGCGATAGTCCAAGGATTCCCGCGCCAACCCATCTTCTTGCAAAAGTGTTCATCTTTGCGTGAGATGCTTCACGGAACAAAATTGAATCCAAGTCGCCTTAAAATCAAGGCAAAAGCCGAACGATTTCAGCCATTGTCCAGACATGATCGCAAATTCCCGCTTCCATTGCCGTGGTGACGCGCAAAGTCTGGTGAATCCGGGCAGTGCCTTAATTTAATCGTTGCAGCGTCGGCGCTGCGCGCCGAGACAGTACACCAAAGTCATGTGCCGAGGTCGGCCAGGAAACGTTCCGCGTCCATGGCCGCCGCGCAACCCATGCCGGCCGCCGTGACCGCCTGCCGATAGATATGATCGGAGCAATCACCGGCCACGAAAACGCCGGGAATATTCGTCGCCGTGCCGTGTTTGGGTTTGATATAACCGTTGTGATCCATGTCAATCACGCCCTTGAAGAGCTGCGTATTGGGAATGTGCCCGATGGCCACAAAAACGCCGGCGCACGGCAGCAGCGATTCCGCGCCGGTTTTGACGTTTATCAGGCGGACCCCCGTCACTTTATCCAGTTTCGTGTCGAGGATTTCCGTGACTACCGAATCCCAAACGGGCGTGATTTTGGCATGGCTCAACACGCGTTCCGCCATGATTTTGGAGGCGCGCAAACGGTCGCGCCGATGCGCCAAAAAAACTTGCGAGGCGAAGCGCGTCAAGTAAATCGCCTCCTCGCAGGCGGAATCGCCGCCGCCCACCACGACCAGCGGCTGGTTGCGAAAGATGGGCCACGCGCCGTCGCAGGTCGCGCAATAGGTCACGCCCTTTTTCTCGAGCAAATGTTCGCTTTCCAAACCCAGGTGGCGATGACCCGCTCCGGTGGCGATGATGACGGTTTGTGTTTCCAACCTTTCCCCGTCCACCGTCAGAACAAATGGGCGTTTGGACAAATCGGCCGCCTCCAGGACTTGCAACGTCCTGACCCGCGCGCCGAATCGTTCCGCCTGTTTTTGCATGCGCACCATCAGTTCGTAACCGTCAATGCCCTCGGGGAAGCCGGGGAAATTTTCCACAATGCTGGTGGTGGTCAACAAGCCGCCGGGCATGATGCCGGTCAGGACCACCGGCGCGAGATTGGAGCGGGCCGCGTAAATGGCGGCGGTCAGCCCGGCGCAACCGGTTCCGATAATGACGACTTTCTCCATAAAGAAGGCGCAACTTAGCAGCGCCAAATGGCAAAGGCAAATCCGGGTTTGACCCGCCTGTAAAGAAAAGACCGAATAACGGCGCGGCGTGGAGCTTCACCACGAAGAAGCAGACCACGGATTTCACTGATTTCACGGATGCCATGAACGATTGAAGAAAACCGGAATGCAGCCGCGCAAGCTTTGCGCTTGCGGGGACACTTTTAAACTGTTTCTTTCGGGACGTGAGCATCATCACCGCAAAACAATTGCGCCAGGAAACCAAGGCGGTCTTTCGTTGAAACATGGCCATCCCCAAAATCAAAGGTCTCAGGTGGTGGATGATCGGGCTGCTGATGCTGGGTTCGATCATCAATTATCTGACGCGCAGCACGCTGGCAATCGCCGCTCCGACCTTGCTCAAGGACCTGCATATATCCGAACTGGAGTATGCGTCGATCCTGAACGCATTCCAGGGCGCGATCATGTTGCAGCCCTGCTGCGGCTATGTGCTGGATGTGCTGGGCCTGAAACTGGGTTTCGCCATCTTCGCCGTTTGCTGGTCGTTGATCACCATGGCGCATGGTTTGGCGCATAACTGGCAGACCTTCGCCTGGCTGCGCGGTTTGCTGGGGCTGGCCGAGGGTTCGGCCAACCCGGCGGGAATGAAGGCGACGGCGGAGTGGTTTCCCGCCAGGGAGCGGGGATTGGCCGGCGGCGTGTTCAACATCGGCGCTTCTGTTGGCTCGATGCTCGCTCCGCCACTCGCCGCTTGGGCCATCCTTCAGTACAATTGGCAGACGGCATTTGTGATTGCCGGCGGGATTGGCCTGGTTTGGGTCGCGCTCTGGTTATGGTTCTACCAGTCACCCGGCAAACATCCCGCACTCTCGGCCCAAGAGCGTGACTACATCACCTCGGGGCAGGAAAAACATCTGCAAGGGGCCGGCTCTCGCCCGTCGGTCCTGAGAATAATCGCCCAACGCAATTTTTGGGGCATCGCCCTGCCGCGGTTTCTGGCCGATCCAACGTGGGGCACGCTGACCTTCTGGGCGCCGCTCTACCTGAGCAGAGTGCGGCACTTCAACTTGAAGGAAATAGCCTTGACAGCCTGGTTGCCGTTTCTGGCCGCTGATTTGGGTTGCCTGTTCGGGGGTGTAGTGGTGCTGGCGCTGCAGAAGCGCGGCGTCAGCCTGATCAACGCCCGCCGCGGCGCCTTCACCGTGGGCGCCTGCCTGATGACGGGCATGGCGTTTGTCGGGCTCGTGGACAGCCCTTATGCAGCGGTCGCCCTCCTTTGCCTGGGCGGCTTTGCCCACCAGACGCTGTCCGTCACGGTGATCACGATGTCGTCCGATCTGTTCAAAAGGAATGAGGTTGCCACCGTGGCTGGGTTGGCCGGCACTTGTGGCAATGGCGGGATACTCGTTTTCAATCTGCTGATTGGAGGTTTGATCACAACGCTCGGCTACACGCCATTCTTTATTTGTCTGGGCGTGCTTGATCTCATCGGGGCGACGGTCCTCTGGATCCTGGTTCGCGAACACAAGCCCGGCGGCGATGCCCCGTTGCCAGAGGCGAGAGTGTGGCCCGTAGTTTAGGCTGGGGCGCGACGGAAGGCATTTGAATATTTTTGATTATTTTTCTTTGATATGGACGGTCAGTCTAAATATGCTATGCCCGCATTGCGGCTTTCAATGCGGGCATAGCATATTTTAACGGGCTTATTCTGGTTGCAGCATGGAGTTCTTGCTTTTGGGTTTTTGCGACGGAATTTAGATGCATTTGCCCTGTTTGCGCTTGCGCTACGGATTCCAATCCAGGAAAGCTTTAACCATGTCAGGCCAAACTGCAACCATCAGGAATCCGATCCTGCCGGGATTCAATCCCGATCCGTCCATTGTGCGCGCGGGCGATGATTATTACATTGCGACTTCGACCTTCGAATGGTTTCCGGGCGTGCAAATTCATCATTCGAGGGATTTGGCGCATTGGCGTCTGTTGACGCGCCCGCTGAGGCGCACCAGCCAGCTTAACATGCTGGGCGATCCGGATTCGTGCGGCATCTGGGCGCCGTGTTTGAGCCACGCCGACGGGCTGTTTTACTTGATCTACACCGACGTGAAGCGTTACGGTCGCGCGACGGTGAGCGGCTCTTGCGGCGCGGCCTTGCGGGACTTCCATAATTACCTGGTAACCAGCCCGCGCATTGATGGCGAATGGTCAGACCCAATTTATCTCAACAGCAGCGGCTTCGATCCTTCCCTGTTTCATGATGACGATGGCCGGAAATTTCTGGTGAACCAATTGTGGGACCATCGCCCGGGACAGAATCGCTTCGCCGGCATCGTGCTGCAGGAATACTCCGTGGCCGAAGGCAAACTGATTGGCGAACGCCAATTGATCTTCAAGGGCACGCCGCTGGGCTTCACCGAAGGCCCGCATCTTTATAAGCGACAGGGCTGGTATTATCTGCTTACGGCGGAGGGGGGCACGGGTTGGAACCACGCCGTGACGATGGCGCGATCGCGCTCCCTCGCCGGGCCTTACGAACTCCATCCAGAGGTCCATATTCTAAGCTCCCGCAATCGTCCGGACGCGGCGTTGCAAAAAACCGGCCACGCCAGTTTGGTCGAAACCCAAGATGGCGGGACTTACATGGTGTATCTCTGCGGACGGCCGCTGCGCAACCGCGGCCGTTGCACGCTGGGCCGTGAAACGGCCATCCAGCCGATGACGTGGTCGGCCGACGGCTGGCTGCGAACGACCGACGGACAGGGCATCGCGCAGCCGGAGGCCGCGGCGCCGGCGTTGCCGGAGCATATTTTCCCGCCCGCGCCCGTCCGCCATGAATTTGACAGTCCCCGGCTTCCGTTGGAGTTTCAGTGGCTGCGCTCGCCCTGGCCGGAGGAACTTTTCAGCCTGACCGCCCGCTCCGGGCATTTGCGGCTCTACGGCCGCGAAACCGTGGGCAGCCTGTTTCGCCAGGCGCTGGTCGCCCGGCGGCAGCAATCGCACTGCTGCAGCGCCGTCACTGTGGTTGATTTCGAGCCGCGGCACTTCCAACAAATGGCGGGCTTGATCTGCTACTACAGCGGCGCGAAATTTCATTATCTCCACCTTTCCCATGACGAGACATTGGGCAAACATCTGCGCGTGATGTCGAGTCTGCCTGACCAGGCGCAGGCGGACGCGTTTACGCCGCCCATTGCCATTCCGGGCGGCCAGCCCGTGCAGATGAGAGTGGAGATTGATTTCGAACGGCTCAATTTCGCATATCGAATGGGCAACGGGGACTGGAATTGGTTGCCGCAACAATTCGATGCCAGCATCCTTTCCGATGAGGCGACGGCCCCGGGAGCGCCAAACTTCACCGGCGCATTCGTCGGGATGTCGTGTCAGGATGCCACGGGCACGGCGCGACCGGCTGATTTCGATTATTTTGAATACCAGGAGCGAAGCTACGTAAGAGAAGTAAGAATTATGAAGTAAGAATTAAGAATTATGAAAACCCCCTTGCGCGCGCCATAGCCGCCCCGGCGACAGCGGGACTTCTTACTTCTTACTTCTTACTTCTTAATTTTTTAGTAGCTTGTGCCGGTGAATTTCATTCCACCGGAACTGGAAAAAATCCTGCTGCAGACCGCGGAATTGAATCGCGCCTGGCTGGTGGGCGGCGCGGTGCGCGATGCCTTGCTCGGCCTGCCCCCCGGACGGGATTTCGACATCGAGGTTTTTGGCGTCAATTACGAACAACTGGTCCGGGCGCTGTCGCGCTGGGGCCGGACGGATTTGGTCGGGCGCTCCTTCGGCGTGGTGAAACTGAACACGGGCGGTGATTGCGCTTACGATTTCACCGTGCCGCGCCAGGATTCCAAAGTGGCGCCCGGGCACAAGGGATTCGAAATGGACTTTGATCCGGCCCTCTCGCCGGAGGCGGCGGCGGGCCGCCGCGATTTCACCATCAACGCCATCATGTACGATCCGCGCGCGCGGCAGACGCTGGATTTTTTCGGCGGCGCGGCGGATTTGCGGAACCGTGTGTTGCGGCACACCAGCGCCGCGTTTGCCGAGGACCCCTTGCGCGTCTTGCGCGGCATGCAATTTGCCGGAAGATTCAATCTCACCGCCGCCCCGGAAACGATTGAGATTTCCCGGCGCATGAAAAGCGCCTGCTCCGAGCTGGCCGTGGAACGCGTGCGCGAGGAGTGGTTCAAGTGGGCGCAATCAAGCACAGTGCCGTCCGCCGGACTGCGCTTTCTCGCGGAGACCGAATGGATTGATCATTTTCCTGAAATCAAGTCCATGATGGGCGTCCCGCAGGAACCGGATTGGCATCCCGAAGGGGATGTTTTCATTCACACGTGCCATTGCTGTGACGCGCTGGCGCGGCTGGAGCAATGGCAGGCCGAAGACGTCCAATCGCGCATTGTCCACATGCTGGCCGTGCTGGCCCACGATTTCGGCAAACCCGCCACCACGCAGCACGCCATGAAAGACGGCGTGATGCGCATCATCTCCCCCGGCCATGAAGAAGCGGGCGCGGCCCTGGCGGCGGCTTTTCTGGAGCGGATGCGCGCGCCGCAGGCTGTCCAGGCGCGGGTGCTTCCGCTGGTGCGCAATCATTTGTTCCATTTTCAAAGCATGACCGACCGGGCCGTGCGCCGCCTGGCCCGGCGCCTGGAACCGGAGAGCATCCAGGGCCTGTGCCTGGTCATGACCGCCGACAGCATGGGCCGTCCGCCGCGTCCGGCGGTCGAACCGGAATTTGTCCGGCAATTGCTGGCGTGCGCGCACGAGTTGCAAGTCCGCCAAAAACCCCCGGCACCGATCTTGATGGGCCGGCACTTGATCGAGCTTGGCCTGGAACCGGGGAAAATGTTCGGGGTGATTTTGCACACAGCCTACGAAGCGCAATTGGAGGGAGCTTTCTCCGACTTGCCGCAAGCCTGGCAATGGCTGGCCGGGGAGGACGGTTTTGCATTGCCCGCCGAGGCGCGGCGGAGACTGGAAATGAAAATGGGAAAGGACTAAGGGAATAAGCTGGCGCATCTTCTTTTATATGGAAATTTGACTTTAGATTCAGCGTCTGTATATAAAGTGAGATATGTTTGACCGCTGGTATGCAGAAATTTTGCGCGAGAAGCTGACGCGACCGTATGTCCACCTGATCTTCGGGGCACGGCAGACGGGGAAGTCCACGCTCCTCCGTGCGTTGTTGCCGTCGGAGAACTGCGTGCCGCGATGCGACTTCACCCGGTAGCCGACTGAGATGATGACATCCAGATTGTAAAAATCCACCTGGTAAGTTTTTCCGTCAGTGGCAGTTGTTGCAAAATTTGCAACAACTGAATCCGGTTTCAGTTCACCCTCCTCGAACACGTTCTTGATGTGCTTGGAAATAACCGATTTGTCCCGTTGGAAAAGGTCGGCCATCTGATTCAGCGAAAGCCAGACAGTTTCCCCGGAAAATCGGACTTCAATCCGCGTGCGCCCGTCCTCTGTTCCATAGAGGATGAAATCGCCGCCAGTTGGCGCGGGATAATTGGAGGAAGATTGGCTCATGTTGTTGTCAATATCTCGTCATTCAAACCCCAAGCAACACGGCTTTTATACTTTCGATCCGAAAAATTCATGAGTGTGTGTGGCCCTCGAGTTTGCGAAGCCGTTCAGCCAAACCATTGTAAAATAAGGCTTGTTGCCGTGTTGCCGATTAAAAAAAGATGAACTTGAAGCGCAAGGCAGACGGGTTCTTGGAAGCAATCACAAGGATATCTATCAATCTTCCCTTTCTTGCCATTCTTCGCGGCAAACCCGACCATTGACCATTGACCATTATCCATTGTCCCTTGTCTAAGCCGGTTTGAACGGCGCGGGCGGATTCCCGCCCTGCGCCGCTTCCGGCTTTCACGAACCCACGTTGGCCAATTCCTCATTTGTCGCCACGTTGACGATCTTGAATTGCTCGGCGTGGAACGACGGCTCCGGACGGAAGGACAGCTTGCCGAAGTAACGCTTTTCCATTTCGATGATCAATTTCTCGTCTTCCGTGCGCAACCGCTCCAACACCGTCGGATGAACGGCGATGCGCAGTTGGAAATCCGATTCGTCGCGCGGACGTTTTTTGAGGATTTCGTTCAGCTTGCGCTGGATTTCCACGCTCATGGTGATGGCGCTCTTGACCTTGCCCCGGCCTTTGCAGTACGGGCAATCGTCATAGACCGCCGCCCGCACACTTTCGGAATGCCGTTGCCGGGTCATTTCCATCAAGCCCAACTGGGAGATGGGCAGAACGTGGGTTTTGGCCTTGTCCCGCCGCAATCCTTCCTTGATGCGTTGATAGACTTGCTGCTGGTCGCGCCGCGATTTCATGTCGATGAAATCCAGCACGATCAGCCCGCCCATGTTGCGCAGGCGAAGCTGGCGGCAAATCTCCTCGGCCGCCTCCGTATTGACCCGCAGAATGGTGGATTCCTGGTCGCGGCTGCTCTTGTGCCGCCCGGTGTTGACGTCAATGGCGACCAGCGCCTCGGTTTCATCGATGACAATGTAGCCTCCGCTTTTCAAGTGGACCTGGCGCGAAAAAGCGTTTTCCAATTGGCGGGTGATGTTCAAACGGTCGAAAACGGGCTGGTGCTCCGTATAAAGGATGATCTTCTTTGCGGCCGGCGGGAAAATGCGCGAGATCATGGCGCGCATGCGCTCGCAGGCCTGCGCATTATCAACCACAACCCGGTCCACGTCCTCCGTCAGAAAATCGCGCACCGTGCGCTCGATCAAATCCGGTTCCTGGAAAACGCAGGAGGCGGGCGGCTGGGTCTGATCTTCTCCTGAATCTCCTTCCACTGCTCGAGCAAGAGGGCCAAATCCGATATGAAATAGCGCTTTTGCTGGCCTTCGCCGGCGGTGCGCATGATCACGCCCATGCCGTCGGGAATGCTCATGTCGCGCAGAATGTGCTTGAGGCGCTGGCGTTCTTCCGGGTTCTCAATCTTGCGCGAAACGCCGCTTTGGTCGGAGTTGGGCAACAAGACCAGGTAGCGTCCCGGCAGAACGATATTGGTGGTAACGCGCGGCCCTTTTGTGCCGATGGGTCCCTTGGTCACCTGCACGTTGATTTCGCTGCCCGGCGGGTAAAGCCGCGGAATGTCCTTTTGTGTGATGCGCGGGCGGTCCCGTCTCCTGCCTTCCCGTTCCACCACTTCCACGCCGCTGTCGAAGCTGGTCGGCACAATGTCCCAATAATGCAAAAAGGCGTTCTTCTCGAATCCGATGTCAACAAACGCCGCTTTCAGGCCGTCCTCAAGGTTGCGGACCTTGCCTTTGAAGATGCTGCCCACCAGGCGTTCTTCCGTGGTGCGCTCGATCGTCAACTCCTCCAGCCTGCCTTGCTCGACCAGGGCGACGCGCAGTTCGAGCGACTCCGCGTTGATGATCAGCTCCTTGTGCGTCTTGGCTTCCGGTTTGATCAGCCGCTGCACTTTGCGCATGACTTTGTTCGCGGCCGATTTAATGATGCCACCCAGCCCGGTGGGTTGTGTTTCCAAAGGGACGGGTTCGTATTTTTCCTCCTCCACTTCGGGCGGGGTTTCCGGATGCGGCTTGCGAAACGCGCCCCTTTTGCCGCGCCCCTCCGGCTCGCCAGACGGCTCCGCGGCGGGGGCGGGCGGGGCTTCCGCCGGCAACCCGGCGGCCAGGTTTTCCGCCCGTTGAATTTCCTGCTCGTGGCGGGCGCGCTCGAAAACGCTGTCCGGCTGTTTTTCGCCCGTGGCCTCGGCGCGGGCCTGCAAGGCGGAGCGGTCGGGTTTTTGGTTTTGGTTGAATCCGCCGCTGGGACGGAAGCGCATTCCGCCGCGCCGGCGCCTTGAAAAATTTCTATCACTCATAAACTAATAAGATCTCCGATAAATATGGATGTTATGCAAAATGCCAATGGCAATCAGAGAGCAGACCACCGAAGACCCGCCATAGCTCAGCAGCGGCAGTGGAATGCCCGTCACGGGCATCAAGCGAATATTCATTCCGACGTTGATGAAGACGTGGCAAAACAACAGGGTCACCACGCCCACCGCCAGTAATTGTCCCAGGTGATCGCGCGCCTGGCTGGCAATTTTGATCCCGCTGAATAGAAGCACGGTGTAAAGCGTCAGGACCACGACGCTGCCGACAAATCCTTCCTCCTCGGCAATGACCGAAAAGATGAAATCATTGTGTGCTCCGGCCCGCGGCAGGAAGCCCAGCGCATACTGGGTGCCGTGCTGCCAGCCTTTTCCTTTCAACCCCCCCGAACCCACTGAAATCAATGCCTGCTCGACGTTGTAACTTTTATTGCGTCCAAAGTACGTCAAGATGCGCGCTTTCTGGTAAGGTTCGATATTTAACCTGGCCGGCGCGAACAGGATGATCGCGACCAGCAGAACCACCAACAGACCGACTCCTCCCACCAACCCGGCCAACATGCGGGCGGGCACTCCGGCCACAAACATCATGGACAGGCTGATGGCGGGAAAAACCAGGGCCGAACCGAGGTCCGGCTCCTTCAAAATCAAAACAAACGGCAAAAGGGTGAATCCCAGTGTGGCCCAGAATATTCGCGGCTGGCGCAATTCCTCCGCCGGCCGGCTGAGGAAATTGGCCAGCAGCAGGATAAAGGCAATGGTGGCAAATTCCGAGGGTTGCAATCCAAAAATGCCCAGGATGATCCATCGCTTCCCCCCATGAATCCTGGAGCCGAAAATGAACACGGCCACGAGCAGAAGGATCGTCAGCCCATAGGCCACTCCGCTCCAGCGCGCCAAACGGCTGTAATCCACGGCCAGAAGCGCCGCCGCCGCGCCCAGCCCAATGAGGTACCAGAGAATTTGATGCACATACATTTGCTTATACCAGGCCAGCGCCAACTGATGGCCGGCCGTCGCGCTGAAAATGAAGGCCCCGCCAACACACATCAAGCCGCAAGCGCACAAGAGCAGCGCCCAATCAAAATCCCCGTTTCGTTCGTTGAAATCTTCGTCGTACATTTAATTCCGGGCCAGCGTCGTGGCTGGCGTGCCATTGGATTGCTCCCGTTTGATGATCTCTTCGTAAATCTTTTCCGCCACCGGCGCGCATGTCGGGCCTCCGAACGAACCGTCTTCCACCATGACGACGACCGCGTAGCGCGGGTTTTCGTAAGGGCCGTAAGAATCAAACCAAGTGATCCTCCTGGGGGAGTTGGGTGTGGTGGACTTCAGTTCGGCCGTGCCCGTCTTGCCGGCGACCCGGAAATTATGCAGGCACGGTTCCCCGTTGGGCCGGTGAAACTCCTTGTAAGCCGTGCCTGGACCGGCGGTGCTGTCGGCCAGGTGCTCGGTGTCGTTGAGCATGGCGCGGCGGATGAGTTCCAGGTCGCGCGGTCGAATCTCCACGCGGTCGCGGATGCGTCCCGGCGCAAAAAGTTGCTCTTCGTCGCCGGTCTCCGGTGAATAGGAATGGCTGGCCAGCCGCGGCCAATAAATCGTTCCGCCATTGGCAATCGCCCCGATCAGGCAGGCCATTTGCAGCGGCGTGGTCGTAATTTCCTGCCCGATGCAGACGTCTGGCGTGCTGGATCGCAGCAGCGAGACGCCGGCCTGCTCCGGTCCCGGCATATTGCCCGCCACCTCGGGGCCGATGGGGAAATGTGTTTTTTCGCCGAGATGAAATCGTTTGGCGACCTCCAGGATTTTCCGCAATCCCGCCTTCATGCCGTTGTGAATAAAATAGGTGTTGCTGGAGCGGAAAAACGCCCGGTTGAAATCGAACTGCCCCGGCCCCGCCGTGTCCTTGATGGGACGCGCCGCGGGCGAGGCCCGGTATTCGCCGGGACTGTCAAACACTTCGTTCGGATCCAGTCCGGTTTCCAGGCACGCGATGGCGGTGATGATTTTAAAAGTCGAGCCGGGCGGATAATTGCCGCCAATGGCGCGATTGATTTGCGGCGTGTATTTGGGGTCATCCAAAGCCGCCAGTTCGCCCGGTGTTAATCCCGCGACGTATTTGTTCGGGTCGAAAGCCGGCGCGGAAGCCATGACCAGAATGTCGCCGTTGCGAACATCCATCACCACCACGGCCCCCCGCACATTGGGCTGGGCTTCGGCCAGCGCCTTTTCCGCCGCGCGCTGCAACGCCAGATCAATGGTCAGATAAATATCCCCGCCCGGCTCATTGGGGGTTTCGATGTCTTCGCGCTGCCGATAATTCAGACTGTTGACCAGGACCAGCTTCACCCCGGCGCGCCCGCGCAACTGGGCGTCATAAACACGTTCCACGCCGGTCTTGCCTTCGTAATCGGGCAGGGTGTAGGAAATTTGTTCCGCATCAGGGTCCGCCCGCCGCACAAAGCCGAGAACATGGGCGGCAAGGGAGCCGTTGGGATAAGAACGCACGGGCTGCGTCTCCAGCTCGAGTTCGGGCTGCCCGGATAATTGTTCGGCGAATCTGGCCACCTGTTTGGGAGTCAGATCGGGCACGATTTGGAAAGGGACATAGGGATGATTGGTGTAGTGCCGGAGGAACGCGTTTGTATTGAGAATTCCATGCTCCTGCAATGAGGCGTCCACCTGATAGGTAATGTTGCTGACGACCTGGCAATCCGCTTCCAATTGCAGATTCCGGCTCGTTTCCGCCGTCAAACGGACGCGTCCGTTCGCCTGAACGGCCAGCGGATGTTGCCCGCCGTAAGCTTTGCTCAAGCGCGTGTAGGCCTCGCCAAACCGGCCCTGCAAATCCTCCAGGTAAAGGATCGCGTTGTAATGGGGCCGGTTGTCCGCCAGAACCCGTCCGTTGCGGTCCAGAATTTTTCCGCGAATCGCGGGCATGCCCACTCTTTTCAAGGACTGTCTCCTCGAATGGCTCTCGAAATGGCTGGCGCAAACAATTTGCACGAACCACAACCCCGCCAGCAGCACGAACAGGCCCGTTCCCATGATGATGGCGATGACGCGCAAGCGCCGGTCTTCCCGCTTCAGGATGTGGAAGATAAACATTTTAAACGCGTCCTCGTTTGATTTCCCGGTCCGGCCGGAAAGCCGGATGGGGGGCGGGCTGATAATCGAAGGCCCGGTGGAAGCGGTTGAAGAGCGCGAAACAGACCGGCGTAAAAAGGCCGCCGCCCAGCGTCATGACCGCCCACTGCCAGATTGATTTCCAACCCAGCAGCGGCGGCGCGCCAATGTTCAACAAAATGAAAAGCACCGCCAATGGTTGCAGCGCGCTGGCCGCCGCGCCCATGCAAAACTGGGCGGTCGGATGCTCGCGCGAGAGCAACCCGCGGCCCCGCTGCGCCAGCAGCCCGATCAACAACAAGGGCAGCACGCTCACTCCCAGCGGGTTGGCCGAGAGCGAATCGAACCATAGGCCGCCACAAATGGCTGCCAGGGCAATGGTGAAAAGGCCGTTGGTCAAACCCGCATAGACCATCAGCGCCGGCAGCAAATCAATTTGCGTTCCCAACACATTGCGGAACCCGTCGAACCAGGCTTCAAAAAAGACGGCGCCAAAGGCGGCGGCCAGAATCAAAATGGAATGCAGCCAGTTCATGGCGTCATCACCCACACTTCCTGCAGCGCGCCCAAGTCCGCCCACAGCCTGACCCGGGCTTCGGTGGCCAATCCGTATTCTTTGCCGCGCAAATCAACCACCTTGCCGATGGGAATGTTCGCCGGGAAAACGCCCCCTTCGCCCCACGTCACCACGTTCTGTCCGGGCCGCACCGCGCTGCTGCCCGAAAGATAATCCAGATCGACCATGTTGTTTTCCTGCGGGCTGGAGGAACTGGAATTGATGACGCCGGTTTCCCCATTGGGCTGGACGGCGGCGGCCACGCGCAAATCGGGGTTGCCCAGGAGAATGACTTGGGAACGGGTTTGGCCCACGCTCTGGATGCGGCCGACCAACCCTTCGGAAGTCAAAACGGGATAATTCGGCTTGACGCCATCGCGCGCGCCAAGATCGATTTGCACGCTGCGCCACCAGTTGGCCGGATCGCGGGCAATGACCCGGCCCAGCCTGAGGTTCCACAGCGTTTGCCGCGGCCACCCGACCAGGCCCCTCAAGCGCGCGTTCTCGCTCCAAATGGCCGCATCCTGCTGCAACCGGATTCTCAACTCCCCGTTTTGGCGGCGGAGTTCCTCGTTCTGGCGCGCCAACTGCCCCTTTGCCGCCAGGGCTTCCCTGGCGTGGCCCGTCAACTCGTGTACGGAACCCGTCAGGCCGAACAAGGGCAAAAAAAGCCCGCTGATGGCCAGTTTGACCTTGCCCATGGTTTCGCCGGGCAGTTTCAAAAACACCATCACCAGCAAAAACACCAGGACCAAAATTATATAATGCGGCTTTTTCAGCATCTCGCCCCGGCCGCGTCCCATTAAGACGCGGCCGCGTTTAAATGTTCAGGGCGAACTGGAATCAACTTTTTGAAGAAGCCACTCGTTTGAGAAGTTCCAACTGCTGCAGAACCCGTCCCGTGCCCTCGGCCACCGCGCTCAATGGATCGTCGGCGATATGCACCGGCAGGCCCGTTTCCTTGGCCACCAACCGGTCGATGCCGCGCAACAACGCGCCTCCGCCGGCGATGACAATGCCGCGCTCAATGAGGTCGGCTGACAGTTCCGGAGGGCAACGTTCCAATGTGATACGGATGCTTTCCAAAATGCTTGAGAGAGGTTCCTTCAAGGCTTCACGAACTTCTTCCGAACGAATGGACACGGTCCTTGGCAGACCGGCGCTTAAATCGCGCCCTTTGACTTCCATCGTTAATTCCTGCTCCAGCGGAAAGGCCGATCCGATTCGAATCTTGATCTCCTCCGCCGTACGTTCGCCAATCATCAGATTATAGGCGCGTTTCATGTGCGCGACAACTGTCTCGTCAAACTCATCGCCTCCCACGCGCAAGCTGCGGCACAAGACAATGCCAGCCAGGGAAATGATGGCGATTTCACAGGTGCCCCCGCCAATATCCACAATCATGTTCCCCGCCGGTTCATGGACGGGAAGACCGACGCCAATGGCCGAAGCCATGGGCTGTTCGATCAGATACACTTCGCGCGCGCCGGCATGAGTTGCGGAATCTTTCACCGCCCGTTTTTCCACTTCAGTAATACCGGAAGGAACAGCCACCACCACCCGGGGCATGACAAACTTGCGGTGATGAACCCGTTTAATGAAATGCCGCAGCATGGCTTCGGTGATCTCGAAGTCGGCAATGACGCCGTCTTTCATGGGCCGAATGGCCACGATATTTCCCGGGGTGCGTCCCAACATGCGTTTGGCTTCCTCGCCCACCGCCAGCACATTGGTGGTGCCGGCCTCGATGGCCACGACGGAAGGTTCGCGGAGCACGATGCCCTGGTCCCGCACATAAACGAGACAATTGGCCGTGCCCAAGTCTATTCCGATATCGTTGGAAAACAGGCTCTTAAATTGCGCAAACATGAACGATGCCTAATAATTCCCGCAAGGTTATGGAGCGCCCCTCGCGCGGTCAAGTTTATTAACGGCCTTTGTCAAAAATGGCGGATGCCCCCTTTTTTTCCAAAGGAGAGCTTTCAAACAGCAATACTTCACCTTTCAGTTTGAAAGGCAGTTTTGAATTTCTCAAGAGAAATCCGCCCTGAAAAAAACCGTGAAATTTTCCGCATTTTGCAAAGCCACAACATGTTGTCAGCAAGGTGTTTACAAAAGAAGGCTGAAACTAGTATTTACAAAAACGCTGAAATTGGGAAAGCAGAAAGCAGAAATTAGACGGCGGGGCGAGATTCTATCGAGCCGTAAAATCGAGTCGGAGTTCAGCCCGTCACGTTGGATCGGGGTCAGGAATAAAGAATAAATTGGCATCGCCGATGAGGCAATCAGACGCCACGGGTCAAGTCTGCCAACAGCACTTTCAAGGCTTTGGCTATTCTGAACAGGGCATCCAGAGAGATATTTTCCTGTCCGCGTTCAACCTCTCCGACGTATTTGTAACTCAAGTCTGCTTTTTCCGCTAATTGCTCCTGGCTCAAGCAAGCCAGCTTGCGATAATTGCGGATGTTCCGGCCAACGGTTCGACGATACAAGTGCGCCACAAGTCATATACGGAAGCAAGAAGCTGCTGTCGCCGAAACCCGATATATGTGCTAATTTTATTCTTGCATCTTATTGGGAAATGGCATAAAACCGTCTTATGAATTGGCAATCGCACATGCAGGAAGGCTAATACAAAACAACTATGAAAATCATCAAGCGCCGCCTGGCCAAATTGCCCGGAATACTCTTTGCCATGCTCCTGGTGTCCGTCCCGGCCTTTTGCCAGTCCGGCCCGCCGCCGCCGCCGCCTTTTCCCGGCCGCGCCCTGGCGTTTTATCCACTGGAGACACCGCCGTGGGCCGATTGGTTTGGGTTGCCAGCCAGAGGATTCACCAACGTCAATGTGGCTCCGAGTTGGGATTATGATGAAACGGCTTTGAGCGTCGATACCAATTTGCCAGCATACGTCCAGGAGGACGTTTTTCTGGACGGCCACACAAACATGACCTTTGGCACGGGTTCGATTTTTTTGTGGTTCCAGGCGAACTGGAGTTCCACCACCGACGGCGGCACCGGCCCGACGAACTGGGCGGCGCTGTTTTCCGTCGGAAACTGGACTTCAAACGCGGCGCAATCGGCCTGGACGATCGCCATTTCGCCGTCAGGAACGAATTTGGTCATGGAAGCGCAGTCCAGCGGCTCAAACCAAGTCGTTTTCGACGTGCCAATTGATTTTGACGCCGGAGACTGGCATTCAATCGTTGTAACATATTCATTGACAAACTGTTGCGTTTATCTCGAAGGCCAGCCTGTGACGAACACAGGGCCGATTATCTATTATCCCAGCGGCAGCGAATGCACCAATTACGGAATGTTCGTCGGAAGCCTTTCGACAGCAGGAGATTGCCAATGTCACGGGCAGCTTCAATGGCTGGCCACGTATGATTATCCTTTGAGTGCCGATGCGGTCGCGTCCGATTACGCCGAGGTTTCCGCTTATATCGCGTATTGGGGCGGGAGCTTGCCTTCCAGAGGCGGCTTCAACCCCGCCGATGACGACGGGCCTCCTGGTGGGTTTGGCGGTTCAGGCACCAACAGTGGTGGCGGCTACTCCGGTGGCGTTACCAACACCTTTCCACAACCGGATTACGTGCTCAACGGGGCACTCGACTACACCTCTTACACCAACTTCCGGCTCTCCATAAGTAACAGTCCTTCAAACGTTTACGTAAGTGTGGAAGGCACGTTGAGCAACCTCACATATCTTGTGTTGACCAATGATGATCTTTCGGACACTAACGGATGGGCAATATGGGAGGTGCTGCCGGCTACAAATAACGTTACCCCGGCCCCGCCTTTGGCCCTCGGCTCCAACGTCTTGTATTTCAAGGGCGCTCTGGTTTGGTCCACGGGCACCAACGGCCTGCCGGATTATTGGTGTATGGAGTATTTTTCGACGTTAAACGTTGACCCTTATGCTGACCCTGATGGTGACGGTCTATGCAACCTGGATGAATACATTTTGGGCACCAATCCGACCAACGCCAATTCGATTACCCCGCTTCACACCGACGCACAAGCCCTGTTTCTGGCCTACACCAACTACGATGCGAGCTGCCATTACCAACTTTTCGTTACCAACGGCCCGGACACGAACACAGTCCTCGTGACGATGAGCCCGACCCTGGTAGGAACCAACTACCAGATTTACACCCATGACCAGTCTGACACCAACAATACGTGGCGGGTGGAAGCCAATTTCCTTGGCACCAGCAGCGCGACAACCGTTGCCATAACCCTCAACGGCAGGAGCCTGGATTATATTGGCGGCTATGGCGAGGACAGCGACGGCGACGGCCTTCCGGATGGGTACGAAGTTCTGGCCACCCTGACCGACCCCTATCTGCCCGACACCGGAATGACGGGCATCGCCGACGGCTACAAAGACCCTGACGGCGACGGCTATTCCAACCTGCAAGAATATTACAACGGCACCAATCCCCACGTTTTTGACACACCACTCGGCCCGCAAGGATTGGTGGCAGACTACACGGATGGAATCAATGAGATTACTTTCACATGGGAGGCCGCGAGCGGCCCGGTTCTTGGTTACATCGTTTCGTATCTTAGCGAATCCACTGGGAATTGGACACCAATTGCCACCAATTCACCCACACAGTTAACTTGCCTCTTCACAGACCTCTCCGATTATGGTGGCGAGATCGGGGTCCAGGCTACTTATGGGGAGGGACTCTCAATGCTCGACCCAGCCGAAGCCGGCCAATACCCTGCCGTCTTGGCCCAAGCGGCGCTGGCGCACGGCCCAGGGGGCACCATCTACCTGTTAACATCGGTTTTGAGTACCAATGTAATCGGATATAATGCAACGATTTTGGATTTCCCTGGAGCATACCCGGAAAGCGGCTTCCCTTTTCAAGATACCGAGTATTACCCGGCGTTTTCCGAAACCAACCTTTATATACCCGCGACTCAATTTACCAATGGGATTGCAATTCTATCTGATGCCCAGGCACCTCCCTATGCGCTAACAGAGTTCTCCCTATTGCCAGAACTTCAAGGAGGCGTGAGCGGTAATCAGGCAGAAACAAGCCCAGTCTTTTTAAATGTTCCCTTTATTGATGGGACGGCGCAAATGAAGCAGAACATTCGATTTCTTCTGCGAGCGGCAGGAGGCGAATGGCCCTTTGCTTCGGACTACATGAGTTTTGGATCGGATCATGTTGTTTCGAGCCTTTACTATATCTATGAGCAAGATCCTTTGGATTCGCAAAATGGAGGCCCGCCTAATCACTTTGAGCCGTTTGAAGACAACTATTATTATCTCAACTTCGTCTTTGATACGGATTTCATCGACACAAGCGGAAACCTTGACACCGGCTTTTTGCCATTTTTCTATTCAATTTTCGATTCCCAGCATTTGTATTATGCCCAATATACTAATGCACAATTCGTTTTCCCAACGTGTGACTATGTCAGCCAGAGCAATGCGTCGGTGCCCATTCCCGCAATCCTGTCGTCAAATGATACACCGTGGGTGGGATACTTTGATGCCAATATTTCGCCCTTCGGACTTTTCAATCTCGGAGGAATCAACCAGTTTGGAGCCTTTGGCACGACCAATTCGCTCGCATTGTCGTCTGCCTCTAACATCTACGGTCTGCCGTATAATTCGCTCGAGCTAACGCTCACGAATGGAGGCATTCACTTCGCAACTCTCGCACCGGGAAGCAATGTTTCAGGTTATAATTCCGGCCCAATTTATTTGGGAACTCCCCAACCGGAACTTGAAACAGTAGGCTATTATTTTTGCAAGCCAGGCTATGACCCTATACCCAGTGAAACTGGTTTTGCGGTTACCAACACGACACCAGTTATAATTGGGTCCGTTGGAACGGAAATGCACATTGCAGGATACGCCAAACAAGCCGTGTTGAATGGTAAGACCAACGTTTGCGCCTACTTGGGCCAATATTTTACCAATGCGTTCGGCATGAGCAACGGGATCGTAACCACCAATCCAGCCGGGATTCTCTCGGAATACGGCGAATTCTTCCCCACCGTTCCCGGCCAAGTCGCCCTGATGACCATGCCCGACCCCGACCAGGCTGACACCAATGGAACATGCGTGGTTGACATCATCCGGCTTTCGCTGGATGTTAACCACGACGGTATTATGGATGAAACATATACTGGCCCAGACAACACGGGTCCCGGCGCGCCTTTTGTTTTTTGGGTCAACAATGACTATGATCGGTGGACGAACGACATCGCTGACAATACCCCTATAGAAGACGGCGTGGCCAGCAACTCTTTCGCCGCCAACAGTCCTTTCACTGGCCAACCTGCTCCTGATTCCGAATACCGTGATGTCAATGGCAACCGGGCTATTCCCTGTCCGCGTGACCTGGAGGACTATACGCGGCTATGGGTATCCGGGGCTTCCAATACCTTGTCGCGCCTGCCTCCCGGCAGCACGGTAATGCTCTGGTGTCAGTACAATTGGGATGGCTACGAATATATTACAAACGGCAATCCGACGATTGATCTATTCCAAGCCGCCGACCCGGACGGCGGCATTGCCTATTTGACCAACCTGACCACGGCCAGCAATCAGATCAACCTCAATCTTTGCCAATACATTGGCAGACTTGGAGCAGGGCAGAGCATTCAATTGAACAGCAGCCAATTCAGCAACAACTGGGCGGGCGATCACTTCATCTGGTGCGGGGTTAGCAACGGTGTCGGCAACTTGAATCTAACCATTTATGACGGGATTGGCAACGTGCTGGCCTGGAGCACGGTCTATATTCAAATCCAGGACATCAAACAGATGTATGAGCGGTGGACGGTGGGCGACGTCGAGACTAACGCGCTTGGAATCACCGAACCCGTCACACCGGCGGGCGCGGCTTCTCTGGCGCAGAACGACGAGCCAATTCCAGGCCAGCCGCCATTTCAATACCTATACGACCCGGCCACCGACACGAATGATGATTACATTCTTTTCGTGCATGGATACAATATGCAGACATGGGAAAAAGACCGTTTTGCTGAGACTGCATACAAACGGCTTTACTGGCTGGGGTATCAGGGAAGATTTGGAGAGTTCCGCTGGCCGGAATATCCGAGTCCCCTTTTCGTATATCTCGGCGAACAGCAGGCCTGGCGGTCCGGCGCGGGATTGCTGATTCTTTTGGGCACCTTAAACAGCAACTATCCAGGGAAGGTCTATCTCCTGGCCCACAGCATGGGCAATGTGGCGGCCGGAGAAGCCTTGCGTGAAGCGGGGTCGAATCTGGTTGTCAACACGTACGTGGCCTCTCAGGCGGCCATTTCAGCCCGCGCCTATGACAACACCATTCCAACCGACGCAACCAATTATTACATCCCCATTTCACCCGACTCCATTGGACATTACTACACCAACACATCGCCGCCCTATTTTTACAACATCGCAGGTGCGGCTAATTTTGTGGACTATTACAATCCCGTCGATTGGGTCTTGATGGGCGACTCGATAATCCCGTTCCATCCCGGCTGGCTCCTTTTTCAATCGGCCAAACTGCTTCCATCTTCCCAAGCCGTCAGCACTCCGGACGTTCACTATTTCTACACAACGCCCGCTTCAAATAATCCTTCGGGATACTTTTATCGGAACGGGCCGTTTGGTCCGTACCGGAATCTGCTTTTCACGAACGACACTTACGAAATCTTTTCAATGGCCGCACAGTCTTATTCCTTGGCTCTAGGCGCAGAGACGAATATGGCTGATCCTTTCTCAGAAACACCCTCGATTAACTTAAACACTGCCCGGTATAACTTTGGAGGTGCGCATGTGGGCCACAGCCTTCAATTTCGCTCTGACAACATGACTACGGCAGTTTATTGGCAGGAATTACTTTCCAGCTTTCACATTCAACACTAATTACTTATGAATTATTATCGTTTTACGATGAGAGCACTCATTGCTTCGTTGCTTGCTTGCTCGCTTCCTGCTCCCTTAACCGCTCAAATCGAGGACCCGCGCATTACGGGAAACGTTCCGATCACCTTTTACGGGAAAGTCGTTGACCAGAACAATCAGCCTGTGTCGAACGTCAAGGTGCGACTGGAGGTTCGGGTTGGCTATTTCACGTCACCAACGACGGGAATGGAAAGATGGGACCCGGTCTCCTTGGAAACTGAGAGTGACGGCAACTTTGTTTTGAGCAACACAAACGGGGGCTTTCTTCAATTTACCTCGATTGAGAAGGAAGGTTACAAACTGGCACCGTCCCAGGTCAAAGCGAATTTTATGTTTTACCCCAGGCAGTTTCATCCTGACCCGGCGAATCCTGTCGTGTTTAAAATGTGGAAGATCGCGGGAAAGGAGCCGCTGGCTGGTGCAGCTTGGCATGGTAACATTGCTTGCGATGGCACAACGAATCGCTTCGATCTCAATACGGGCAAGCCCAACGCTGGCGGCAATCTCGAAATCATGTGCAAGCGAGTCCCGGTCGTCTCCGCTCCTCACGGCCACGGCCATTTTGACCTGACGTTTGAAGTCACCGTGATTGGGGGCGGCATCCAGCCTACCGACGATGAATTTACTTATCGCGCTCCCGAAAACCAATATGCGCCGACGTTCACCGTTGATCAAAAGGCGGATGCTCCCAAATGGCGGCCCGACGTCAACCAGGAGTTTTATATCAAGACGTCAGACGGCCGCTATGGCAGGCTCCATGTGGATTGGGACGCATGGCAAACGCCGCCCACGCATTTGGAGTGGGACTGTTCGATCAATCCATCCGGT
Source organism: uncultured Verrucomicrobiae bacterium (assembly GCA_963825315.1). Classification (GTDB taxonomy): domain Bacteria; phylum Verrucomicrobiota; class Verrucomicrobiia; order Limisphaerales; family Palsa-1400; genus DASRLE01. The sequence goes on from CAWGST010000001.1 coordinate 2,259,941, forward strand.
TCACGCAATCTGGAGCGGTAATCGCACTGAGCGGTAATCGCACTGGAATGGTCCCGCAAGCAGGGGAACTTCTTTCGGAACCAGTCCCCCTTTCCGGAACCGGCTCAGGCGCGGCCGGCTGAGGACCGCTTTTCGCCACTATTAATTGATGATTTGGCTGATTTTCAATACCGATACACGGGTTGCCTCAGTTTGAGCCAGAAGGCCTTCCGGCAGGCGGAGGCCAGGAACCCGGCTGCACCCGCGGCGTCGGCCGGAATTGACATGGCCCAGGAACTGCTATATAAATACCGCATAATTGTGACCAAATCGTCCTGGACGGCCAGGTTCATTGATGTCCCGGCCCATGAAGATTGACAGACTAAAAAGCACAGACGGAAATCAGCGCGCGGGCCTTGGGGCCTTCACTCTGATCGAGGTCGTGTTCGCCGCAGCCATCGCCGCCTTGCTCCTGGCCGGCATGTTCCAGGGGTATAATATGGCGGCCCGGCGCGCCCAATTCTCCGCTTGCAGCCTGGCGGCCAACACCACGGCGATGAGGCAGTTGGAGCTGGTCAACTCGGCCGACTGGGTGCCCTCCTACGGCCAGACGCAGTTGTTGACCTTGAGCGGGACGCAATTGGGCAATCTCTGCCTGCCCAGCGCTCAAGGCAACGTGGTCAACTGCACTAATACCACCCTGGTCACACCCGTCTCAAGCAGTCCGCCCTATGTCATGATCCAGGTATGGTGTAGTTGGACCTTCCCGGGTTACGGGGGGGTATATACCAATACAGTGGCCGTGCTGCGCGCACCCAACCAATGAAACTGCAAGGCTCCAAATCCAGAACGTGGCGCGGGCGGCGCGCCTTCACCCTCGTTGAGGCCCTGGTCGCTTCCGTCAGCCTCATCATTCTCATTGGCTCCGTCATCATGTGCAATCTCTACGGGTTGTCCATGGCCGTCCGGCAGCAGATTTGGCTGGGGGCCAGCGACGACGCGGCCCAGGCTGTCGGCAGGCTGATGGGAGATATCCGTTCCGCCGTCACTCTGCAGGTGGGCAGCTATCAGGCCAACGTGTTTACCCAAACCGTGTCCAGCAATCAACAATCCGGCAACGCCCTCTTGATTTTTACAAACTCCGCCGGGACGATCGCGGCGGGGCCGTGGGTGCTCTACTATTACGATTCCACCAGCAACAATCTGGTGCGCACCAACTTCTACGGGGCGGGCACCCTTGGCGACTATAAGCTGGTCTCGGCCAATCCCATCACGAACGACAGCACCCACCCCATTTTTACGGAACTGGATAATTCGGGCACGGGCGCGCCGATCAGCAATGCCACCACCCTTGCGCCCGTCAGCGTCTATTTGTCATTTACCAAACTGCAGGATCCACAGGTCGTCATCGAGAACGGCAGCGTGGTGGATCTCTATCAAGTCACGATCGCCGTGTTCCCGCGCGCACTGTTAAGTTTATGAAACTGACGCCCACCTTATTTCGGAGCCGCGGCCGCCAGCGCGGCTGGGCCTTGCTGGCCGTCATGACCCTGGCCGCGGTCGGCCTGATGGTTTTGGCCGGCGTGATGAGTTGGGCCAGTGAAAACGCGACGGTCGCCGCAAGAAACAACGAGTATTTTGCGACCTCCTACGCGGCTGAGGCTGCCACGGAAAAGGTCTATTCCATCATGTCCCAGCAATATCTGAATTATGGACTCCCCCTCGTCAGCCAAAACATGTCCACCTACGCCGCGACCCTCCCCAATGCATCCGACGGCGCTTATTGGAGCAGCTATCAATTCAGCGGCGGCAGCACCGCCAACCAGATCATTGTGACCGAAACGTCGGTGAGCAACTCCATTGTCATGGGCGCTCCCTTCACGGGGTTGACCCTGACGGCGGCCACCTATGAGATCATAGCCAACGCCCAGAACACCACGACCCAGTACCAACTCGTCAGCACCGTTGGCCAGCAGATTTATCTCGGAACCATCCCCTTGTTTCAATTCGCCATTTTCTACCAGAATGACATGGAAATAGCCCCCGGGGCGCCCATGATCATCGCCGGCCTTATCCACGGCAATGCGAACATCTACCTGGAACCCCAGAGTGGATTGACCCTTGGCAGCACCGTATCCGCGGTGGATCAGGTCATCCTGGGCGAAAGCCCGCTGGACCCCAGCATACGAACGCTCGGGCCTGTCACCTTCAATGGCTATGACTTGAGCGGGGTGAACCCGTTGAACCTGCCGGTCGGCACCAACACCACCGGGACGGTGAGCAACACGAGCCAAAACGTTTACGCCATTTTGGAACCGCCCCAGGCCGGGCAAACGACCACTTCCGCGAGCGGCACAAATCTTCTCTACAACAAGGCCGACATGATTATCATCATATCCAACAACAACACCGTCAGCGTGACTTCCGGGGCCATTGTCAACAACCAGGCGACGGTGATCAGCAATGGCCAATGGCAGACTTTTCTGAGCACCAATGGAACTTTCTATGATCAGCGGGACAGCTTGACCGTCAATCCGGTGGTGCTCAACGTTTCCAACCTCGTCAACTGGAGCGCCACCAACGCGGTGCTGCGCCCGGTCCTTTCCAGTTGGAGGGGCAGCGGGGCCGCGGATGTCCAGTCAGTTTATGTGGACGATCAGCGCAACACCACCTCCAACGTCGTCTCCACGGTTTACACCTACGGCACCAATTACAGCACCAACACGGCAACCACCTCGTCTTTGCCGGCCGCCGGCACGTACGTCCCGCCCATCACTTCCACCAACACCACGGGCACAACCACCACCAGCAGACCCTCCTCCGGAACGTATGTTGGGTCACTGACAAATCTGAGCAACCCAACCCGTTATTCTTACGCCAAGATAACCGGTTACACCTATAATCTCCTTGTCCCCACAATTTCCACCAATACAGGCTATGTCACCAATGTTACAACCATCGCCCAGCCCGGCATCGTTCTGAGCAACGGCGCCGTATTGCCGCCGCAGGGCCTGTCGGTCGCCACGCCGGACCCCGCTTACATCATCGGCAATTGGAACGTCCAGCTTGCCAAAGGGGGCGCTTCGGATGCGGGCACGAATAGCACCACCTACTCCCTTGCCAGCGCTGTTTATGCCGACGCCATCACGGTTTTATCCTCAGCCTGGAACCCGGCCAACAGCACCGCGGGCATCAACAGCCGGGTCGCCGCCAGCGACACGGTCAACGCCGCCTTTCTCACGGGCAATGTTCCGTCGGATGGAAACAACTACAGCGGCGGGGTGGAAAATTTTCCGCGCTTCCTGGAAAACTGGAGCGGCCAGACCTTCACTTACAACGGTTCCATGGTGTGCATGTTCAACAGCCAGATCGCCAACGCTCCCTGGCCGGGAACGGGAACGGTCTATAATCCGCCGACGCGCAATTGGGCCTTTGATAATAATTTTAACAACCCGGCCAAGCAGCCGCCCATGATGCCGCAGATCGTTAAAGCTTATCGCAGCAAATGGGCCTTGCTGGCGCCTTATGCCACCAGCTTTTAGCATCCCGGCGCGCCCATGAAGCTGTTGCTCTTGCTCTTCCTTTCGCTGGCCGCCGCCGCCCGGGCCCAAAGCGACTTCCACGCTTACCCCGGCACGGAAGATTTGATCGAAGGCGGCCGGGTGGAAAAGCTGACGGTGGTCAGCAGCAATCTGCAGTTCAACGTCCGCCTTCCCAAGGGCTGGTATCGCCAGGTGGATGAAGCCAGCCGGAAGATCATCTTTACATCCCAATCGGGCCGGAGCGCCGTGACGGTCCAGTTCACGACCAATTCCCCGGGAACATTGCCGGCGGAGGACATTTTGCGGGCGAAAGCGCTGCAAGCGCATCCCGGAGCCGGCATCCTGCAATACTCGGTTTGTCCGACAAGCCAGCGGCCCGGCGTGTTTTTTGATTTGGTGCGCGTGCCGGCCCCGCAGGTGGTGCAGAAGATTCGCCACGCCTTTGTGGCCCAACCCGCCGGCCAGGTGGAATTTGTCCTGTCAGCCAGCGACGACGAATTCGAGAAAAACAGGCTGGTCTTCATGGCCATGTTGCGGGCCTTTCGGGCGGAACCGCTCAAACCCAAACAGCCCTGATGCAAAATCTGCGTTGCCGCCTTGCTTTTGCCCGGCAAAGAATGCTAAGAACAAGCCATGACATTTCCCTTTCTTAACGGGGGCAGGAGCGATCAGATTCTGGCCATAGATTTGGGCACGCGCACGACCAAGGCCGTGCTCCTGGACCGGACGGACAATGGCTTGAGCCTGGCCCGCTTTGCCGTGCAGGACGCCCCGATCTACGACAAAGCCCTGCCCCAGGGCTTGTTGGCCGAGCACTTGCGCAACGTGGTCGAAGCCCTCCAACCCCGCACCAAACACGCCACCATCGCCATCGGTGCCAGCGACTCGATCTTGCGCAGCGCGGAATTGCCCCTGCTGCCGCTGAACGAGATGCGCCAGATGCTCAAGTTCAATTCCAAGAATTATCTCCAGCAGGATCTGCGCGATTATGTTTTTGACTGTTACATCGTGCCGCCGCGCAACAAGGCCCAGCCGGAAGCCGGCAAGACCGGTGTGATCAAATATAAGGTATGGGTGGGCGGCACCCGCCGCGAGATCCTCCTGACCCTCGAAGCCGCGGTCAAGGAGGCCGGCTTGGTTCCCAACCAGGTCACTCTCACGGTCCTCGGCCCCATGAACGCCCTGGAACTGGTCCAGCCGGACGTTTTCAGAAAGGAAATCATCGCCCTGGTGGATTTGGGCTTCAAAACCAGCAGCATCAGCATCGTGGACAACGGCGAACTTTGCCTCAGCCGCTCGGTGGAAATCGGCGGGGACAAATTGACGACCGGATTGGCCGAAGCCATGAACGTCAGCTACGCGGAGGCGGAAGGAATAAAAATCGGGATGCCGCAGGAAGTGGAGGTGCATTTGCAGCCGTTGGTCGCGCCGCTGGGGCGGGAACTGCGCGCCTCGATTGATTTCTTCGAGCATCAGAGGGAGGCCACGGTCGGCAAAATCCTCGTCTCCGGCGGCGCGGCTCGGTCGGATTTCATCCTGCAACTGCTGCAAACAGAACTGGCCGTGGTGTGCAAAGCCTGGTTTCCGACCCAGGGTCTCCAGCTTTCCTTGTCTTCCCAACAAATGACAGAAGTGGAGCAAGTCTCCACCACCCTGACCGTGGCCATCGGCTCGGCGGCAATGTCGGTTGCCTAGTTCAAGGGCCAAGGTGCAAACCTGCGTCATCTTCAATCCCTCGGCGCGAGGAGAGAAGGCGGAAGTGCTTTGCGCCCGCGTGCAGGGCCTTTTTCCAAACTGCGTGTGGCGGCGCACAAGCGAGGCAGGCCAGGCCCGCGAACTGGCCGCCCAAGCCGTCCGCAGCGGGTTTCAGACGATCATCGCCGCCGGCGGCGATGGCACCGCCAATGAGGTCGTCAATGGCATCGGCGACGTGCCCCACGGATTTGATTCCACCCATTTTGGCGTTCTGCCATTGGGCACCATCAACGTCTTTGCCCGGGAATTGGGTTTGCCGCGCCATCTGGCCGGAGCGGTCAAAGTGCTGAAGAAAGGCAAAACGATGACGATCGATTTGGGGCGTGTGGAATACTCGGCCGCCGGCAGCCCCCGGCAACGCTTCTTCATTCAACTGGCCGGAGCGGGACTGGATTCCCGTTCCATCGAACTGCTCAACTGGGAATTGAAGAAGAAATTGGGGCCGATCGCTTATATCGTCGCGGGCTGCAAAGCCATCCGCGAAGCCCAGCCGGTCATAGTGGCGCACAGTGAAACCCCGGTTTCAGGCGAGATGGTCTTGATCGGCAACGGGCGCTTTTATGGGGGAAGCTTTGCCGTCTTTCCCGCCGCCAGCTTGCAGGATGGTTTGTTGGATGTCTGTGTGCTGCCAAAGGTGACGTGGCCGCGCCTGATGGCCGCCGCCCCGGGGCTTTTGACGGGGCGGGAACTCTGTTCGGCTTTGCATTTCAGCCTGCGTTCAGTGACATTGACGAGCACAAGCCGTGTCATGTTGCAATTGGACGGCGAGAACGCCTGCGAGCTGCCGGCCACGCTTTCGATCCGGCCCAAAGCGTTGCGTGTCATTGTGCCCTAAAACACCCGGTCAGTGTTGGGTCGGCAGTGAGAGGTAGGGCGGGCACTCCGCTGCCCGCCGCGGCGCGCACGGAGTGCGCGCCCTACCCTTAAAGTTTGTTTGAATTTTGGTGGTTTTGACTGTTAAGCTGATCTTATGAAACATGCGGGGCAAGCCCGGCGCGCGGCGCTCAGACTTATTCTTTTGGCATGGTCCGGTGCGGCCGTGCTTGGCGGCGCCTCCATGGTTGCCCACTTTATGCCGGCGAAGATCCTTGGCGCTGTGGCTGCCCTCTGGGTTCTTTTCGTTCTTTTCACGCTCTACTTTTTCCGCGATCCCACGGCGAAGACTCCCGCCACGCCGGGTCTCATTGTGTCTCCCGGCCATGGGAAAGTGGATGTCGTCGATCAACTGGATAACGCGCCATTCCTGGGCGGCCGATGCCATCGCGTTTCCATTTTTCTATCGGTCTTCGATGTGCATGTGCAAAATGCCCCCGTCAGCGGCAAGATCAATTGCGTGGTGCATACTCCCGGCCAGTTTGTCAGCGCCCTCCGGACCGACTCCGCCCTCTACAACGAGAATGTCCTGATCGGTTTTGATTCCAGCGAACTGATCGGCGAAAAGATCGGCCTGCGTCTCATTGCCGGCGTGCTGGCGCGGCGCATCGTGCCTTTCGTCAAAGTCGGCGATGAACTGGCGCGGGGCGAGCGCCTCAGCCTCATTCAATTCGGGTCGCGCTGCGATCTTTACCTCCCGTTGCGCTATGCCATCAAGGTCAAGCCGGGGGACAAAGTGGTGGGCGGCGAAACGATCATGGCGGCCAGGTGAGGCATGGACAAGAATCCACATGCAGCGGAAGAGGAAACGCCGGCGCCAACGCTCAAGATTTATTTTCTGCCGAACTTGATGACGGCGGGCAACCTCTTTTGCGGTTTTGTCGCCCTGACCAAAATCGTGGAGGCCAGGATTCCCGGCGGTTACAACGAAATAAAAATCGCGCTGGGCTTTATTTTGGCGGCCTGCATTTTCGATTTGCTGGATGGCCGGCTGGCGCGGATGGGCGGAGTGGAAAGCCCGTTTGGCCGGGAGTTCGATTCATTGGCCGATTTGATTTCGTTCGGCGCGGCGCCGGCCTTTCTGGTGCATCGGGTGGTGTTGCGCGATGTTTTCGCGGCCCGCCCTGAAATAGGGTGGTTCATCGCCTCGATTTACCTGATCTGCGGGGCGCTGCGCCTGGCGCGTTTCAATTGCCTGGCCGCCATGTCCACGGGCGGCGGCGGCAAGGAATTCATGGGCTTCCCCATTCCGGCGGCGGCGGGATTGGTGGCTTCGCTGACCTTGTTCCTGATGTGGGGCGATCAGTCCGATCGCGACCTGTCCGCCGGCCCGTGGCGTTTTATTCTGCCCGGCCTCCTGCTCTTTCTCTCCGTCATGATGGTCAGCGAAGTGAAATATCCATCCTTCAAAACCCTGGACCTGCGGGCGCGGCGCACTTTCGCAAAAACGGTCGTGACCATCCTGTTCATCGGCGGCCTGATCATTTTGCGCCGATGGATCCTGCCCATTGTCCTGCCGGCCATTTTTACCCTTTATTTGCTTTACGGATTCATTCGGCCCCAGATTTCCCGCAAAGTCCGGCACGAGATCGAAGAGGAAGAGGAAGACGACGACGCCAATTCCCACATCCCCTGACATGCCACACCTTCACCCCAGCCTCGTGGCCGCTTTGACGGGTTTCATCTTCGGCTTCATTCTTTCCGTCCCGGTGGGACCGGTCAATCTGACCATTGTCAACGAAGGCGCGCGGCGCGGATTGCTCTGGGCCATGCTGATTGGCTTCGGCGCCGTCGCCATGGAACTGATTTATTGCGCGCTGGCCTTCACCGGGTTCGCTTCCCTTTTCGATGGCAAAGTGCTCAAGGCCGTGATGGAGCTGACCAGCTTCGTTTTTTTCCTTTACCTGGGAATCCGGTTTCTGACCGTGCGCGCGATCACCGCGGTGGCGCCGGTGGAGGAAAGGCTCAAACAAAAATTGCATCCGCATTCGGCTTTTGCCATTGGCTTTGTGCGGGTCATGGGCAATCCGGGCGTATTTCTGTTCTGGATCTTTCTGGCGGCCTTGTTCAGGGCGCACGATTGGGTCGAGCCGACCCTGGCCGGGACGCTTTCGTGCGTGGCGGGGGTGGCCGGGGGGACGAGCCTGTGGTTTTGCGGACTGAGCTACGCCGTTTCGCGCGGACACGGGAAATTCACCGAGCGAACCTTGCTGCGCATGGAACGTTTTTCCGGGATTTGCCTTCTGCTGATGGCCGTTGGCCAGGGCATCCACATTGTCTGGCAAATGGTGAAGCACGAACTGTGATCCCGGTCCTTTTTCGCGCAACCTTGGGCGACGGTTTCCTAAGTAGTGATTGGGAGAAAACTCGTGTTTTTCAAATCGGCACCCTTCTGAAGCCGGGACTCTCGGTTTTGCGGGGTGTTTTTCTGGCCGGTTTTTTGCTGTTGACCCGGCCAGCCATTGCAGAGGCGGTTTGCGGCGACATTTCACCTGGTTTAATCACGCTTTTGTTACGAAACCCGCTTTTTTAGGCGCACAATACTCTCGGCGGTTCGGCCTCCGGCAGGCGCTCCAGCAGGCGCCGACCGATCTTGTGCAGGTTGTAAGCCAGCACGCCAAAGCCCACGTAGCGCTTGAACCCGTGCCAGCCTTTGTCGGGACAATAATTCAAACCGTGATGTTCCAGCGCGTTAATGTCCGATTCAATGGCGTTGTGCTGGCGGCGTAGCGCCACAAAACGGCGCTGCCCCTCTCGCGCCTGTTCTTGACTGTTGCGCTTGCCGCGTTTGGGCATGATGACTTCTGGAATGTAGAGCTCCAGCAGTTGACGGTCTTCTGCCCGGCTAAAGCCCTTGTCAACACTCAGGCTGGCCACAGCCCCGGCACCGTAGCCGCCCAGCAATCGATCGGCCAGGGCAATAACTTCGTCGACATCGTTCAACTGCTCCATGACTTTGTAGTCCAGAATCAATTCGTGCTGATCTGTTGTCAATAATACTTTATGCCCCAGTTCCACCGACGGAAAGAGCTTGCCCTTGTTGATCCACTCGGTGTGCGGCTCGAACAATGAGAAAATCTTCTCCTCATGGGGAATCGTTTGGCCCTGGAGCAAGCGGCGTTCCACCAGGTCCAGTTGCTTGATCATCATGGTGTGGAAATAGTCCAATTGCTCGCGCCGCGCCCACTCCACCACGTCCTGCGGCACCGGCAAGGCCTGGATCGTCGTGAACACTTTTTCCTCGAAACGGTAACTGTCCCGCACATAGGCCGCAGCAGCCGCCTGCTGGCGCTGCTCCTTCTTGGGGCCGCCGCCACTGGCCAGCCGCGTCAAGGCAATCATCTGACCTTTGAGTTTGCGCCGCCATTCCTGACACTTGCGCCAGCCCCCCAGCCGGGCCGCCACGACCAGCGGCAGCAGCAGGTCCGCACACTTGCGCTGGGCGTCCCACAACAGGTTCAGGTCGGTCGGAAAATGCACGTTGGTCTCCAGCACATAGCTGTCGGCCTTGGCCCGGATCGGTTCAGCGGGACCGTTTTCTTTTTTTTTGAAAGCGATCCGCCCGGCCTGAACCACCAGGACGTTGATCTGGCGCAGCAACTCCTCATCCACCTGACAAACGTTTTCCGAAAGCGTCTTGTAGTGAAAAGGCCTCTCCTGCTCTGAAAGCATGGGGTGGAGGCCCAGGATCTGCCGCAACAAACCATCGTAATTGGCCAGATATTCCAGCCGGTCGTAATCACAGTCCAGCGCCAGGCGCACCACACCCAAAACCAAAATGTGCCACAGGTCCAAACCCGGCCGCCCGGTGGCCTTCCTGCCCGCCACGACCTTCTTTTCCAACAGGTCAAACACTTGGCCGTTGATCTCAGGGGTCTGGAAAATCCATTGCAGACCCGCCAGAACCGGGGGCAGTTCGTCGCGGCTCCGCGACGGCAGCACGACTCTTTCGATCGGTGTTTTACCCAAAGCCAATTGAACCTCGAATCGCTTGCGCATGAACCGCAGGATAGTTCCCGCTGCCTACTTTGACCAGCGAATCTTTTGAGGCTCAGACCACGATTCCTTGGGTTTTTTCCAAACGGCATCCCAATACCGCCAAAGATTCGAATCGAGCCGGCGCGAGAAACGCCTTGCGCCACGCTCGCGCGAACAGTTTTCTCTCAGACACTAAGTAGATTCCGTCCCAAAAGTAGCTCTTTTGTAATTCCACGCTGCGCAAGAGTCCTGATTGGAGCGCCGTTCGCGAGTTATTCACAGTGGGACGCCGAATAATTCCTTAAGGAGCAAATTTTGACGACACCGCCTCTGTCTTTTACGTCTGGGGAGGACTCTGCGGCCCGCTACGCCGCTTGGCGCAAGGGTTCTTTCTTTTCTTTCTTCAGCCGCGCCAGCATCCACAAGTTGTGCGTCAATACTCCCCAGGCCACCGCCAACTCGCGATGGACAAATCCCTTGGCTCGCATGGGCCGCCCCAAAAAGCCCCGCTGCAAAATGCTGATCCGCCCTTCCGTTTGCGACCGGCGCTGCTGCATCCGCACAAAGCGCGGCTCTTTCATCCGCTTCTTCAGTTCGGCAGGATTCCTCGGACAGAGGCCGTTAAAGATCCCCGCCCAGGCCAATCCGCCAGTGTTGGCCTTGCTGGCAAATCCCCGGTCGCCTCCCACAGCCCCCATTTTCCTTTTCAGGCCCACGACCACGCGCTCCAGACTTTCCACCAATAAAGAGGAGTCCGCCGGCGCTGTCTCCTGCCAAAGCTGGTAATCCAAAATGATCCCTTGCCGGTTTTCCCCCAGCAGCAGTTTGTTCCCAAACTCCACCTCCGCTCCGGCCTTGCCCCGCACCAGCACCTGGATGTCCGGCTCATAAAGACTTAAAATCTTCTCCGCGTTGTCCACCTTCCGCTCGCCGATAATCCGTTCGTGCGCCTGCTTCTGCGCGCGCGGCAACAGCTCCAGCACCTGGTCAATCCGCCCCAGAACCTGTTCGGCTTGCCGCCGGGTCCAACCGGTTCTTCCCCATTCCTGGTCCAGCAGGTCCCGATGCCTCCGAGCATGGCGGCCCACCACCTTGACCAGCTTTTTCATCCCGCGCAAAACCCGTTTGCGTTCCTTCCGGCTTTCGGGCTGGCGGCGGCTGTGGGTCATCTGGATACACAGCCGGTTGATCCGCCGCAGGAACTCCGGCGGCGGTTCCATCCGGGCTTTCAAACCCTCCCGGCGAATGAGGCTGACCGCCTTCATCAGCGTGCGCGTGCCATCGCGCAACAAGACCCAATCCACCGGAAAATGAATGTTGGCTTTCAGCGCCGTCGTATCCAGAAAATACTCCGCCAAGTCCACCGGCTGGGTTAAATCCAGCGGCCCGGCTGGATCCATCCCCGCCCGCAAAAGACCCTCGATCAACTGGCGCATCTGGGCCGCGTCCAGCCAGTGGGCGAAACGCTGCAACTCGCTCTTGGAAGGCACGCGCACCTGGTCGAGCGCGTCCACCAGACAAAACCACTGATAGAGGGGATTGCCCGCCAAGGCGCAGCTGAAGCCCCGGTAATCCTCTTGCAGCAGGGTGCGGAGGATCGTGCAACGCAGCGCCTGCCGGCGGCGCAGTTGAAATTGTTGCTGCTGCCGGGCGGTCGGACGACGGTCGGCGGGAGCCAGCCAGCCTTGGAGGGATTGCTCCACAAAATCGGCCTCCAGACCGCTGGCTCGCAAAAGACTCTCGATTTGTTCGAGGCGTCGGCGCAGTGTCAGGTAATCGACATTGCCCACGATGGTGGGCAGGCTCGGTCGTAGTTCGGTGGGAAACGGAATAATCAGGCTTGACATGACGCCAGATTATAATCTAACCTGCAAAAATGCCAGAAAAATCGTTGCTTGACTCAAAAAAAATGGAAGTCACTTATCCTTTGCGTGTCCAGGCCATGCGCTCGCGCGGACAAAAACCCCGGCTGTATGTGAGCTTCCCTCTGGCCTTGGCTACCGCCATTGGGTTGGAGCCGGGCGATGAAGTGCAATGGGAACTGCTGGATCGCGCAGAACTTCATCTTGTGAGGCTCAAGGCTGTTCCGCTGACGGCCAAATCCAAGTCTGGGAAATCATAGCACCCCAACATAACGATACGATTTACCCACCTTGCGCAAATTCCATGCGTTTTAAAGCCAGCCATTCCCTAAGCTGCCCTCTATGCCCTGCCAGCGGGGACAGAATCTAAGTAAAAGGTGGAAGGAAACATTAATTTATGGCGACGGATTTTCCAAACGTCGCAGACCGGCTGTTATGAAACTAAGCGCATTATTACTTCTGTTCGGGTGCGCGGCGTTGGCCGCCACTGAGGAACAAATCAACAAAACCTGCCAGATCGCCTCCGGCGGCTCACTCGTGGTGGACGTGGACGCCGGATCAATTGACGTGAACACGAACGCGGCCCCGGGCGAGGTTGCGGTGGATGTGTGGCGCAAAACCACGCGCAAGAGCAAGGAGGCCGAAGAAAGGTTTCTTCGCGAAAACCCCGTCCAGTTCCTGCCGGAAGGCAACACCCTGACAGTTCGGTGCCGAACCAGGGAAAGGAACCTCTGGTTCGGCGGCTGGGCAAACCGGAATGAAGCCAAATACACGATTCATGTGCCGGCACAGTTCAACGCCAGGCTCAACAGCGCGGGCGGCCGCATCGAAGTCAGCGGCCTCGCCGGCAGCGTGAATGCGAACACGAGTGGCGGCGAACTTCGGTTCACACGCTTGCGCGGGCCGTTGAACGGCGGCACCTCTGGCGGCGGCATCCGCGTCGAAGGTTGCGATGGCGCGATCAAGGTGGACACCAGCGGCGGCGGCATCGAGGTCACAGGCGGCGGAGGTTCGCTGGAGGGGGAAACTTCGGGCGGGGGCGTGACGGTCAGGAATTTTGGCGGGCCTGCGTCCGTTGAAACCAGCGGCGGCGCAATGACGATCGAGAACGTCAACGGCAAGGTGAAGGCTTCCACCTCCGGCGGCCCAATCGATGCGGTGCTGCCCTCCCCCATTCCCGGCGACGTGACGCTTTCGACCTCGGGCGGCGGCGTGACGGTGAAGGTGCCTGGCAATGCCGTGTTCGATCTTGACGCCGAGACCTTTGGCGGCGGGGTCAGATGCGATCTGCCGGTGACGGTGCAGGGCAAGATCGAGAACGGCCGATTGAAAGGCTCAGTCAACGGCGGCGGTCCCGCGGTTGTATTGCGCAGCAGCGGCGGCCCCATTCACATCAAGAAGCTGTGACGACGGACGCAGCCTCCCCGCTTGCGAAGCAGGAAGGGGATAATAAAAGTGGCGCTGGCGGGCCGCTTGCGGCAAGAACCGACCGTGAAGCTCAAAATGGATGGCGCGGCGGCTGCATATGGGACGCGCCGCCAATGGCCCAGGATTGAAGCCAAGTCAGCATCGGCGCGTTCGCTGAAGCAAAAGTTACGCAGATTGCGAAAAATGCTTCTGGAATAACTCATAACACCGCTTCTTTCCCTCCTCAGTCAATACGATCGACTTGGCCTTGCCGACTGGATTGGAAATGAAACCTGCCGCATGCAAGCGCTCCATCGCGCCCCAATCATAACCTTTCCATGATCTTGTGACGCCGTGATCAGAAAACGAAGTCAGGTGCATCAGCGCCAAAGTCATCTCATCCACCTTTGATTTATCGTAATCCATGCCTCAAATCTAATCAAAGCTTCAAAAAAACTCAAGCACTCCGAAGTGGCTGAATTGAGGCTAAACCAACTGCCAGATTTGGTGTTATGCGACAGACGTGTTACGGTTGCGTAACATTCTACTGACAACCGTCGTTTTAAGTTGAACCATTTCGGCGACAAGCCGACAGTTGCGCATGTCAAGACCAGTTTATGATCGCCAACTCTGAATCATTTACGGGAGGCAATATGCGGTTCCGCTCGGTTTGGATTTCTGACATCCATCTCGGCACCAAGCACGCGCGGGTCGATGCCCTGCTGGATTTTTTGCGCCAATGCGATTGCCGCTATCTCTATATCGTCGGCGATTTCATCGACGGCTGGCAGTTGCGGTCGAAATGGCACTGGGAGGACAGTTACAATGTCCTCATCCAAAAATTGCTGCGCAAAAGCCGCAAGGAAACACAGATCATTTACATCACCGGCAATCACGACGAGTTTCTGGAACAGTTTGTCAATATGAACTTCGGCAGTGTGCTGCTGGCGCGCGAGGTGATGCATACGGCCGCCGATGGAAAACGCTATCTGGTCCTGCACGGCCATCAATTCGACGGCCTGACCCATTTCAACCGGCTTTTGGACCGGGTCGGCACGCGGCTCTACGACTGGATTCTGGATTTCAACCTTTACTTCAACCGCGTCCGCCGCAGCCTCGGTTTTGGTTACTGGTCGGTCGCGGCGTATCTGAAGTACAAAGCCAAGTCGGCGATGATATACGTCTCCGACTACGAAGAAGCCATCATTCAGATGGCGCGCAAACAAAACGTGCAGGGCGTCATCTGCGGCCATGTCCACCGCGCGGAAATCAGAAACACCGGCGACGTGATTTATCTCAATTGCGGCGATTGGGTGGAAAGCTGCACGGCGCTGGTGGAGGATTTTGACGGCAACATCCGGTTATTACACTTCCATGAGAATAATGTTGAGCATACTGGGCGAGGGCCGGGGTCATACGACCCAGGCGATGGCGGTGAAGGAGATGGTCGAGAAGGCCGGCCATCAGGTGACCAGGGTGGTGCTCGGCGTGGGATCGCGCCGGCAGGCCGCCCCATTCTTTGCATCGGCAATGAGGATGCCGATTACGAAGATTCCGACGCCCGACTTCTCATATAAGGACAACCGCAAGGTCAACCTGCCGGCCTCGCTCGCGGGCGTCGCGTGGAATATTCCCGCCTACTGGCGCGGCCTGCGCACGTTGAAAGCCCTCGTGCGCGAGAGCCAGCCGGATGTCATCATCAATTTTTTCGAGCCGCTCACGGGCATTTACGCGCTGACTTGCCGGAACCGTCCGCCGGTGGTCGCAGTCGCGCATCAATTCATGTGCGAACATCCCTCTTACGTCCGCGCCCCTGGCAAGCGCCTGCAGCAGCTTGGCCTGAAATGGTACGTGCGGCTGGTGGGCGCGGCTTCGACACGGATCGCGCTTTCGCTCTACGAAGCGCCCGATCTTCCGGAACAAAACCTGTTTGTCGGTCCGCCGATTCTGCGCCGTCAATTGTTTGAACTGCAACCCAATCCCGCCGGGAATTTTGTCCTGGTCTATTTGCTCAATCACGGTTACGCCGGACAAATAATTGACTGGCACAAAAGGAATCCGCGGACGGTGCTGCATTGTTTCTACGACAAACCGGACGCGCCGCCGGAATTTCGCCACGACGACACGCTCACTTTTCACCGCCTCGACGGCGAAAAGTTCCTGCGCATGATGGCGGAATGCAAATGCGTCGCCTGCACCGCCGGTTTTGAGTCCCTCGCCGAGGCGGCCTGGCTCGGCAAACCCCTTTTTCTGGTGCCCGTCGAAAACCACATCGAGCAACAGATTAACGCCATTGATGCGACACGCATCGGGCTGGGCATTGCCGACACGAGTTTTAATCTCGACCGTCTCGCCGAATTGCCGGACCGGTTGGACAACTCCAGATTTCGCGCCTGGCTGGCCCGCGCCGACTCGCTCTTGCTGCAAACGCTTGACCGCGCCGTTCCCAAAACCCAGGCCGCGCCGCCTCACTTTTTTCATTAGAGCGTTTTAAATAAAACTGTAGCCATTCCGTTGGGCCTGTGGTATAGGCAGTTCATGCGAACTTTATCGTTGGACCTGCGCGAACGGATTTTGGCTTCCTATGACCTTGAAGAGGGGACTCGCGTGGAGGTCGGCGATCGTTACCGGGTTTCGCTGGGCATGGTCAAGAAGCTCTTGCAACAACGCCGACGGACCGGGGAGATCGGTCCGCGCCACCGTTTCTCCGGGCGCAAGCCGATGATCCTGGCGGCCCATCAGCGCCAGATGCGGACTCTATTGAATCAGAAGCCCGACCTGACCTTGAAAGAGCTGCGCGCCGGCTTGGAACTGGACTGTTCTCTGCCCGCCATCCACTACGTTCTGGCGAAGATGGGGCTGACATATAAAAAAAGACACTCCATGCCAGCGAGCAAGACCGTCCGGACATTGCGCGGGCGCGCCGCGCCTGGCGGCGTCGGCAAGGCGGTTTGGACCCGGCCAAACTGATTTTCCTGGACGAATCGGGTGCCAAAACCAATCTGACCCGCCTGCGCGGGCGCGCCCTGCGGGGTCAGCGTGTCCACGCCCAATGTCCGCAGGGCCATTGGCAAACCACGACCATGATCGGCGCCATCCGCCTGGACGGTGCCACCGCCTGCATGACCATCGAGGGGGCCACCGATACGGAGGTTTTCCGGGTCTATGTCGGCCATGTCTTGTGCCCGACGCTGCGCGCCGGAGATGTGGTCATCATGGATAACCTCTCCCCGCATAAAAGTGAGCCGACCCTTTCGCTGATCGCGCAGGCTGGAGCCCAAATCCTCTTCCTTCCAGCCTATTCCCCAGACCTCAATCCCATCGAGCAAATGTGGAGCAAAGTCAAATCCCACCTGCGTACAGCCAAGGCCCGCACGCAGCCCGCTCTGCTCCAGGCGATTGCTTCAGCTTTGCAGAGTATCACGCCCCGGGATGCCATGAACTGGTTTGCCTCTTGTGGCTACAGTTTTATTTAAAACGCTCTAGAGAATGTTTATCCTGAGCAATCGCGGGTCGAACGTAAATCTCTCCGGCTTGCCGATTGAAATTTTTTTGAAGTCGGGATGCGCCGGATTGAGCAGGTAGTTGGTTTCTCCGGGAATGATCACGCTCGGCAACGCAAGGACGGCCGACTCAGCCTCCCGCACCCACATATCGCCGAGCGCCTTTGTGGAGGGCGGCGGGGGTTCAACCCGCCAGTTTGGAGGAAGGGCTTTGGGAGTGACGATCTTAACCAGCGCGTCGTCGAATGTGATGCGAATGGCGGCATATTTGAAAGGCACCGGCGGGTTCAGGTGAACGAGGCTTTCCAACGCGGCCAGGGATTTGGTGCTGCTCGTGTAAATGACCGGAACCCCCCGCGAGTTCCAACGTCCGCCGGTCTTGGCCGCGCCTTCACCGGAAAACGCTGTTGCGGCGTGCTTCACCTTTACGATCCGCCAGGCTTCCGGCATCAGGAATAAACTCCGTATTCAATTCGACCGAGCAAGTCCTCGACTTCGCGCGCGCCCACTTCCGTCCTGGCATAGTCCAGCGGCACAGCGCCGCCCAACCCGAATTGAGGCGAGGTCAGCCAGCGGCGGGCCTTTTCCTCGGATTCCAAAACCTCGAGCGCCTTGCCCATCAGCAGGGCGAACCGCACGACGCGGTCAGATTCGGTGGCTCGAAGCCTTCCGCCTGCCATCCGGCGATGGAGCGTGGCCTTGGAGATGCCGAGCATGGGGCCAAGTCGTTCCATCGGCACCGCAAGGCTGGCTTGCAAGTATTCCAACTCATGAACCGCCAGGCCGGCCTGAATCACGTTGATCAATTTGGATGGGGTAAAATCCGAGGCCGCAATTTTGCCCGTTGGCCTGCGAACACAAAAGCTGACCACACCGCCACCGGCTCTCTTGTGAGGCCGCCGGCCGGTTTTGCGGCGACCCGTCGCCGTGCCGATCAATTGTTTGAACCCTGGCTCTGTCAATGTTTCTCTCATTTGATACTTTTTATAGTCTCACTTGCAATGAATGTCAAGGCTCCTTTTATTCCAAGTAACTGTTCAGGTCTTTTTGGTTAAGCAGATGGCCAACAAGTCGGGGGGTGAATGCGGCTGGCCAGCGGGGGCTTTGGCTGCGCTCAGGGAAACACCAAGCGGATTCCAACCTGATTCTTCCCCGAGAAATTAGTCCCGGTCTCCGTATCTCGAAGCCCATAATGAGCCGGAGGGAATACGACTGGCCAACTGGGGAGCAGGGTGAAAGTTGCCGACGACACCTGTTGCACGCTTCCGTCGCCCAGCATAATATTTCCAACGCCTGCGGCATGCCCATGCGAATGCATCTTTAATGACCATGAGATAGGGCTATTTGTAGAGATGACGACGTCATTGCCTTTTCCGTCGGGGGGCGAATAGCCGTAATTGGGATCAGGGATAAAGCCGGGGCCCAGGTTGCGATCACCTCCAATTATTGACTGCGGATCAGTATCGTTGGCGCTCACTCCCACGAAATAGGAAACTGCGGTGTTGTCTTTGAACGCGGCATTCCCGATATCACTGGTCGTTCCCTTCACGATGAAATTTGCGGCAGGTTTTCGTTCGTCGGCAGGGCACACCAGGATTTTCGAGGATTCGCCCAACTCCTCTCGGAGAGTAGCGTAGTTTGTCCAGCAGTATTGGCCTACGCCGGATTTTGTCAGAAGCTCACTCCAGCCGCCGTTTGAAATGGATGTTTGGGCAGGCATTAGATTGCCATGATCGTTCGCCCAGATGCGATACGCGGTGCCGAGCATCATGTTGTGGCCGGAACAAGTGATACGCTGGGCCTTCTGCTGCGAACGTTTGAGGGCGGGAGCAAAAATGACGCCCAGCAAGATAACAATCACCAGAATAACCACCAACTCAACTCTTGCGAAACCTCCTGTCGCTTGTTTTGACAAGCATTTCATAATGAAGGGGTTTGGAGGAATTACATTGCTGACGCAAGGAAAATCGACGGAAAAGAAGTTTCATTTTGGGCTGAACTCTGTGTGGCTGCACGTGCAGAGTCAGGGCGTGGAATTTCGCCGGCGAAAGAGCCGTCATCCAGCTTGTCGTAACGCGCCAGTTCCAGGGCGGCTTCGATTTAGGCGGTGAGCGAAAACGTCTTCGCAAAAGACTAATTGATTTTGAAGGAAAAACAAGCCTCGAGACATTTTGATTTTAGCTGTGCATGAAAAGACATCGCCCTCTGAAACCGCGGTTACTACACTGGGGCCATGATCGCTCTTGCCGCCGCCCTCGGCCTGATGCTGCAGCCCGATTCCGGCTCCCGCCCGCACCCGACGGTGGATGCGACAACGTTGCACAAGAAAGTGTTGTGCGGGTATCAAGGCTGGTTCCGCGCGGGCGGGGATGGCGGCACGGAATGGGACCATTGGAATCGCGATTGGAGCACACCGCCCAAAACGAACGCGCTGGATAGGATCACCTTCGAGATGTGGCCGGACGTGAGCGAGTACACCCACAAATATGCGGCACCCGGCTTCACGCATCCGGGCGGGGCGCAGGCGTATCTGTTCAGCGCGCAGGACCAGCAGACGGTGGACAAACATTTCGACTGGATGCAGGAATATGGCATTGACGGCGTAGTGGTGCAGCGCTTCGTGACGCAGACCCCGCCGGACAACATCCAGGCCTGGAAAACCAACGTGCTTCGTTATGTGCGCGCGGCGGCGAACCGCACGGGCCGGGTGTTCTGCCTGGAGTACGACATGAGCGGCACCAATCCGAAGACGCTTTTCAGCCAGTTGACCAATGATTGGCTTTATCTCGTGGACGGCCTCAAGGTCACGCAAGACCCGCGTTACCTCCGCCACAATGGCAGGCCGGTGTTGATGATTTTTGGATTTTATCCGGAGCGTTTCCCAGACACCGCGCTCCCGAAGCAGATCATCGCGTGGTTCAAAACGAACGCGATCTGCGGGGTGACGCTCATCGGGAGCGGTTGGTGGGACTGGCGGGCCGGCGCCACGGGCGAGTGGACGAACATTTACCGGAGCTTTCATGGCTATTGCCCGTGGAACACGGGGAATTATTCGCTCGTGGCCAGCAACGGCGTAACCAACAAATACGCGACCACCGCTTATTGGCCGGGTGATCTGGCCGCCGCGACGAAGGCGGGAATGTTTTATCTGCCGCAGGTGTATCCGGGTTTCAGTTGGGACAATTTGCAGCGGCTCGCGCCGGGCACGTCCAGGATTCCGCGGCTCGGAGGCGATTTTTTGTGGAAGCAATTTTACGACGCGGCGCAGGCCGGCCTGGACATGGTGTTTGTAGGGATGTTCGACGAAGTGGACGAGGGCACGGCCATTTTCAAGGTTACGAACTCACCTCCCGCCCAAGGTTACTTCGCCACCTATGAGGGGATGCCGCCGGACTGGTATTTGCGCCTGACCGCCGAGGGGGCGAAAGTGCTCCGTGGCGAACGGCCGAACCAGCGGGCAATGCCAATAGCGCCATGAAGTCGCGCCGTTTAAGTGCCCGCCACCCGGCCATACTGGACCGAGTTCAAATTCTTGAACCACGGATCAGACCGGATGGCACGGATAAAGAAAAACAAATCCGCGCTGTGGTGGAGAACAAGGCCTGTCGGACAAGAATTTACGAAATACTTCGAGGCATTTTGGTTGCATTTGGCTAATGCAGGGTGAACGGAAATAATTTAACCGATATTCAATCATGAAATCCAAATTGAGCGGACGAGTTCCGACCTTAGCCACCATCACCGCGCTGATGCTGGGCATCGCCGCGATGGCCCACGCCGACGATCAGAAGAACGCCGCCAATCCGCCGACCGCCCCGGCAACGCCGGTTCCACCGGGGCCAAACCAGCCGCCGGCCATCGCGCTGCCGCAATGGATAGACCCCGACTGGAAAGACCCGGGCGGGGTCATGCCGGAAGTTGGTTTTGACCTGCCGATGACCGAAGTCGCAAGGCGTCTGCGCACCATGTTCAAGGATGCATTTGACGTGATCCTTCCAGGCAGTTGCGATTTGCAGAACCCGAATGTCCCGATGCCATTTTTAATCGACCCGGGCAACGTCAACATAAAGTTGCAATTGAAAAATGTCACAGCCACCGAAGTCTTGAATGCCATGAACCTGATGTTTGAAGCCCAAAACACTCCGTTGCGCTGGGAACTCAAAATGAACGGCAACCGGCCGCTGGCTTTGCTGCGGGTGGTGCCGGCATTGTTTCCCCAGCCGTTCGTCACGCCTCCACCTCCACCTGTGGAAAAAAAACGCATGGTTTTCTTTGTGGGAGACCTGGTTGGAAATGCGAAATCCGGCGGCATGACGATGGACCATCTTTTCAACACCATTTGCTCAGTATATAACATGGGTTATGCTGAGATGGACCGACGTCCACCTTCCCAGAACGACCTTAAGTTTCATGCAGAGGCGCAGTTAATCATTGTCAACGCCTCGGTTGACAAGATTAACTTTGTGCAAAATACTCTGGCGGCATTGCGACAGAAGGCGCAGATGCCGGAACGAAAAGCCGTTGATTCCAAAACAGAGTCGGAGACGCCGAAAAAGTCCGAAGCCGCTCCTGAACCGAATAAATGACAGGACTGATCAACTCCTTGCCTTTCGCGGTGCGCGAGCCGGGGCCGCGATCGACTGTGAAGGCGTTTGATGTGAAAATTCCAGCGTCCGATGCCGATGGCCGGGCCTGCCGGCTGGCCGCCAGCGTCGCGCGCGGGGACGAGATTGCATTCGCGGAGTTGTATGATCGTTACCATAAACGATTGTTTCGCTTTGCGCTGGCCTTGGGACAGGGCGATGAAACGCTCGAGCATGAAACGGTCCAATCCGCTTTTTTGACCGCCGCCGCAAAATTGCGGAAGGTTGAAAGCGAAGAACACTTATGGAACTGGCTGGCGCACGTGGCACGCCAGCACCTGGGCAAAACCCGGCGGCAGCGACAGCGCGACGCGGTGTTAGTGAGCATGGCCGATCTGCCGGAGCCGGACAATCTCGATGCACCGGATCATCTGCTCGAAGAGAAGCTCGATGCCGCTTTGTTGTCCATGCAGGCCCCGGAGCGGCAATTGATCGAATGGTTTTACTTCGATGGCCTGAGCCACAAGGAAATGGCCGATCGCCTGAGCGCGACGCCCAAGGCCACGTCGAGCCGGCTGGAACGGGCCCGCGCCAGATTGCGCGCGCTGCTCACGGAAAAATTTTCCAAAAATGAAACCTGAGAAGCGGCATTTGATCGATACCTTGATGGACGGGGAGGAAACCGCCCGGCGGGAAGCCATCTTGCTGGGGGGTGGGCGGATACTACGACGGCGGCGCTGGCGGCGGGCGGCCTGGCGGAGTTTGGCCGGGATTGCGATCCTGGCCTTGGCCGCATTGCCCATTCTGAAAACGACGGAGCCTCGGCCGCGGGCGTTGACGGCGGTGGCCGTTCCGCAAGCGCGAATGCGCGGTCTGACGGACGACGAACTGCTGGCGATGTTTCCTGATACACCGGTCGGTCTGATGACGTTGGAGAACGGAAAAAAGCGGCTCATTTTCCCGCGACCCGGCGATGAGGATCGGTTTATGGCCCGGTATTGAGAATCGGTTCATCCCACGGAGTTGAAGACGCCACAAAATTTCTGAGATTCGGTGCGAACCTTGCGTCCTATGCCTGCATTGGCTATGGTTGGCTTTTCTATGTCCGAGGCCGTCAAATTTTTTGAGCCAGCGCACTTTATCAATCGTGAACTGAGCTGGCTGGAGTTTAATCAGCGGGTCTTGAATGAAGCCCGCGATGCCGGCAACCCCCTCCTGGAACGGCTGAAGTTTTTCTGCATCACCAGCTCCAATCTCGATGAGTTTTTCGAGGTGCGCGTGGCCGGTTTGAAGGAGCAGGTCGAAAGCGGGGTGATGACTCGCGGTCTCGACGGCCTGACTCCGGTGCAGACGTTGCGCGCGGTGCATGAGCGCATCGGGCGCCTGGTGCGGGAGCAGTATCTTTGCTGGCGTCAACAATTGGCCCCCGCCCTGGCGGCGCACGGCATTTGTTTTCCCGGTCCCCGGGGCTTGAGCGGGCCGGATTTAAAATGGCTGGAAAGTTTTTTCCGCGCCCAGGCCCTGCCGGTGCTGACGCCGCTGGCCATTGACCCGGTGCATCCCTTTCCGCAATTGCTCAACAAATCCCTCAATATCATCGTCCAGTTGGAGATGAAAACCGGCGGGGAAAACCTGCGCCATCTGGCCGTCGTGCAAGTGCCGCGCGTGCTGCCGCCGGTGGTCAAACTGCCCCGGGAGGGGCCGCGGCAGGATTACGTTTTTCTGGGCGAGATCGTGGGCTGCTTTTTGAAGGACTTGTTTCCCGGCACAAAAATCCTCGGCCACTGGCACTTCCGCGTCACGCGCAACAGCGAGCTTTACCTCGACGAGCTGGATTCCGTCAGCTTGCTCAAGGCGGTGGAAATCGAATTGCACAACCGGCGCAAGGGCGACGCCGTGCGGCTGGAAATTGACCAGGATTGCCCGGAGGGAATCCGCCGCGCGCTGCTGGGCACGCTGCGTTTGACGCCGGACGACGTGACCCTGATCGACGGCCCGCTTTATCCCGCGCGGCTCATGGCCATTTATGAGGGCGATCATTTCCGCGATTTGCGCGACAAGCCGTTTCTGGCGCCCGCGCCCGCCGCCTTGCGCGGTGAAACCGACCTTTTTGCCGCGATTCGGCGGCGCGACATTTTGCTGCATCATCCCTATGACAGTTTCAACACGGTGGTCGATTTTCTGGAGCAATCGGCCCGGGACCCGAAAGTGCTGGCCATCAAACAAACGCTCTATCGCACGGGCGGCGATACGCGCATCGTCGGGGCCTTGATGGAGGCGGCGACCCGGGGCAAACAAGTCACGGCCGTGGTGGAATTGCGGGCGCGTTTTGACGAGGCCAACAACATCCAGTGGAGCCGCCAATTGGAGGAGGCCGGAGTCCATGTCGTCTATGGCCTGGTCGGCTACAAAATCCACTGCAAAATCTGCCTCGTCGTGCGCAAGGACAACGACGGCATCCGCCGCTACGTCCATCTCAGCACCGGGAACTATAATCCCACCACCGCCCGCCTCTACACCGACACCGGGCTGCTGACCTGCCAGCCTGACTTTGGCGAAGACGCCAGCAACGTCTTCAACCTCCTCACCGGCATCGGCCATTTTCAGGCCGGGAAAAAAATATTGTTGTCGCCGTTCCAGTTGCACCGGCGGATGCTCGCCCTCATCGGGCGCGAAGCGGAGAACGCGCGGCGGGGCGCGCCGGCGCGCATCATCGCCAAAATGAACGCGCTCTCGGACGGCGAAATCATCGGGGCCCTCTACCGGGCCTCGCAGGCGGGCGTGAAAATTGACCTGCTCGTCCGCGGCATCTGCTGCCTCCGGCCCGGCCTGCGCGGGCTGAGCCAGAACATCACGGTGCGCAGCATTGTGGACCGCTTTCTGGAGCACAGCCGCATCTTTTACTTCGAGAACGCCGGGCAGCCGGAAATTTTCCTGGGCAGCGCGGACTGGATGCCGCGCAATTTCTTCCGGCGGATCGAGTCGGCTTTCCCGGTGGAGGACGCCGCCTTGCGCCGCAGGGTCAAAATGGAATTGTTGGGCATTCCTTTGGCGGACGAGGCCAGGGCGTGGCTGCTGCGGGCCAACGGCGCCTATCGGCGCGCGCGGCCGAAAAGCCGGCCCGCCCTGCGCAGTCAAGTAGAGTTTCTCAGGCTGGCCGGCGGCGCCCCGGCCAAACCGCCCCGGCAAAAACCGCGCGTCTTGGTGCGGCTTCGTTAGATCGTGCCCTCTCAGCCCGTCCATCGGGCTGGCGCCAGTTCATAACACGTTGGTTATTAACGCCTTCCAGACGGCGCCAGCCGCCCAAATTGCCAATGGGCAACCATTTGGATTGTAAAACTCAATGAATGTCTCTGCGGCGAACATAAATCACAACTCCGCTGCCCAGCATAATTAAGAGCGACGAAGATGGTTCTGGTACTGCCTGCATGGCGATGTTGTCAATCCCGTAGGAAATTTCCATTCCATTGATCTGGGAAGATAGGCTTAACAGCGCACTCGATGAAATGGCGGTGTAGGAAAAACTGAAGCTCTGCCAGTTGTAACTGGCTGGCGCTACAGTTTCAAACAAAAAGACGCCATTAACTGCCACTCCAAAACTGGGTTCTAATGGAGAGCCGGTCGCCTGGTTTTTCCATGGCAGGTAATCTCCTGAGATAATATAGGAGTCACCGGCCGTCAGACCGCCAACAATCTGACTGGCCGTGGGCACGGTGGGATCTGACAAGTCATCATTGTATAACAGCGCGAAGATCCCTGGATCACCTCCTGCGCTCACACCCACCCATTTATTAAATGTCCATCCTTGGGAGCCGGCTTCAAAACCGCCATTAACTACAAGGTTGCCTTGGGCTGTGGCCACTTGCGGGAAGCACAAACACGCCAATGTAATTACAGTAAGACAGACTTTCCATATCATATGAGGCTCATAGTTTGTTTTATTTTATGGTCGAATTGCTTTTTTGTCAAGGATGTCCCAAAGGAATGCCATTGTGAAACTGGAACACATGGCGTTTTGGTTTGAGTGCGGCGGGCGGGAAGGATCATTCCGCGGGCGATTCATCCTCTGGCCGGAAGCCGGCCGATGGCCAGAAGGATTCCGTGCAACAGGGCGCAAGGGTTGGGCGGACATCCGGGGATATAGACATCCACCGGGATGACTTTGTCCACCCCTCCGACCGTGGCGTAATTGCGGCCAAAGATGCCCCCGCTGCAACCACAAGCGCCCACCGCCACCACCAGGCGCGGGCTGGACATGGCCTTATAAGTCTTCTGCAAGGCCAGTTCCATGTTGCGCGTGACTGGGCCGGTCACCAACAACATGTCGGCGTGCCGCGGCGAGGCCACGAAGTGAATGCCAAATCGCTCCAGGTCATAGACGGGCCCGGTCAAGCCCGTGATTTCGATTTCGCAGCCGTTGCACGAACCGGCATCGACTTCGCGGATATGCAGCGAACGGCCGAACATTCTCGCGGCGCTCTCCTGGATTTGACGGCCGATGGCATCGGGCGATTCGCGCTGCGCAGGGGAAGGCCCGCCACTCTCCGGCTGTGTCGCCGCGGGCGGCGATATCATGCGCTCGTGTGTGCCGTCGGCTTTGAGGCTGTAGCCGGCGCTGGTCAGCAAATCGTCGCGGCGCCGCGCCGCGCATTCGCAAAGGCTGGTCATGCGAATGGCGGGGTCCGCGTCGGCGCACAAACCGCAGAAGATGCACTTCGCCAAGTCGAGCCGCGCGATGCGCCGGCCGTTTGTGTCCTCGTGCGAGATGGCCCCGGTCGGGCATACGGCGGCGCCGGGCCGCGCGTCCTTCCAGTTCGTCCAATCAATCTCCGGTTTGCCGCGCGCGCGGCTGGAGACTTCCGGCGGCGTCCGCGGATAGCTCGTCGTGACCACGCCGGTTTTCAAACTTTGACCAAGGATTCCAAACATAATCAGCGGTCCGTTCCCGAATAGGACAAGTTAAAGCTTTTGTTGACAACCGGGAAATCCGGGATGATGTTGCCCAGGATGGCCTCGGTCAGCGCCGGCCAGTTTTGCAGCGACGGGTCTTTGACTTTGCAACGCGCCAGCCGGTTGCCGGGCGCGGTGTGGATCCAGTGAAAAATTTCGCCGCGCCACCCTTCGACGTAGCCCAGCGCCACCCGGTCGGGCGGCACTTCGTCCAGCTTCGACTGGATGGGGCCGGCGGGCAGCTTTTCCATCACCTGCCGGATGATGCCGAAGGATTGGAAGAGTTCCTTGCTGCGCACGACCATCCGGCGTCGCACGTCGCCTTCTGTGAAAACCGGCACGGTAAATTGCACCTGATCGTAAAAGTCGTGCGGAAAATCGCGGCGAAGGTCGTGGTCGAAGCCGGAGGCCCGGCCCGCGATGCCCACGACGCCGAGGCTGCGCGCGACTTCGGGCTTGAGCACGCCCGTCGTCTCCAGCCGGTCGCGCAGGCCGGAGTTGGAGCGGATGAGTTCGACCAGGTTGGTAAACTCCTTCTCGAACTCATCCACGAGCCTGGCCAGGCCGCGCAGTTGGCCGGCGTCGAAATCAAAGCGCACTCCGCCCGGACAAGCCATGCCGCGCAAGAGGCGGTGGCCGGTCAGTTGTTCGTTCATTCGCAGCACCCGTTCCTTGAGGCGCAATGCGTGCATGTTCGCGGTGACAAACGCCACGTCCGTGCAGATGGCGCCGATGTCGCCCACGTGGTTGTGCAGGCGCTCCAACTCCAGGCAGAGTGTGCGCAGGGCGCGGGCGCGCGGCGGCGGGTCCACCTCGGCCGCGCGCTCGATGGCATGGCAGAAAGCGGTGGCGTGGGCGAAGCTCGAATCGCCGGAGAGGCTCTCGGCCAGGCGAACGCAGTGCGGGACGGGCAGGCTCTCGAAAAGTTTCTCGGCCCCCTTGTGCGTGTAGAACAAGCGCAGTTGCAGGTAGAGCACCGGCTCCCCCGCCACGCTGAACAGGAAGTGCCCCGGCTCAATGATGCCGGCGTGGACGGGGCCAACCGGCACCTGAAACACCCCTTCGCCTTCGACCTCGCGAAACTTGTGCCGCGCCCCGCTGAAGGGCGGCAGCTTGGCGCGCAAGTCGAAGTCCTTGCGCAGCGGACAGACCTCCGGCCAGTCGTCATGCAGCACGCAGCGGCGCGGGTTGGGATGCCCGAGCAATTTGATGCCGAACATGTCCTGGATTTCACGTTCCTGCCAGTTGACGGCATGAACGGCGTTGGTCAGCGAAGTCATCTCCGGTTTGTCGCCCGCGATGGGCACGCGCACGAAAACAAAGCCGTGCGCGGAGTCGAGCGCGTAGAGGTAATAGACGAAAAAGACGTTGTGCGTGGCGCGGGCGTCTTCGGCAAACACGCCGGCCAGCCGCCCCTGATGTATCTTGTAGAAGGCGGAGCAGAACGCCCCGGCCAGTTCCAGCCGGGTGTGCAGGTAAAGCTCGTTGGGTTGCGGCGCGTGCGCGTGTTCGATTTCCACGCCGAAACGCTCTTTCAATTCGTCGAGCACGATGCGCAATGCGGGGAGCAGGTTCATTGGGTGTTTCCAATCTCGTGATTCATAGAGCCTCTGGGTGACCGATTCCATTTCGCTCCATGTCAGGACAAATGCCCCGATCCTCCCATTTTGTCAATCCATGATGTGATAATGGCAAGATTGATAAATAAGTCCGGAAAACCCGCAACACCGCAACCCCGAAAGCTTTCGGGGTTAATAGTCAACGACTTAGCCCGTAACATGAAGAGCAACAAAGCCGTGGTTCGTGGTTAAGAATTCCGCTCCTTGTGCTCCTGTGGCAAAATCATTCCCGCGTTGCCTGACATGACCCGGCGTTGTCGGATTTGTTGGTGGACAGAGCGGGCTGGGGGGCGGCATTCTCCTGGCATGGGGCAAAAGGTTGTGAAAGCCGCAGGCAAATGATAAATTACAAACATGAAAAATCGTATGGGAACATTTTATACGAATTGCAAAGTGGAAAACCACGTTAACCGAAAGAAGTCGGTTGAAATCCCGAAACTGCTGGTGGATACCGGTAGCGAGTTCACATGGGTTCTTGCCGACACGCTTATCAAGGCCGGCGTCACCAAGGAGAAAAAAGATTACACATTCGTCATGGCCAACGGCCAGCAGATCACGCGCACTATTGGCTTTGCCATCATCCATGTCGGCGATGCTGTCACCATTGATGAAGTCGTGTTTGCCCAGCCGGGCGATTTGGAATTGCTCGGCGCCCGCTCGCTGGAAGGCTTGAACCTGCGCGTTGATTCCCGGGCCAAAAAGCTCGTGGCGGGCGGGCCGATTCTGGCTGCGGCGCGCACGGTGGTGAAGGCGGTTCCCCCATGGCATGGCGCACAAATCAACTGCTGAAGCGCGGCGTCCGCCGGGAACGGGACCCTTTGTCAACCGGAGGCCGCCATGAGCCCAAATCATCAAAATATTAAAGTGTTTGGAACTGACGGCTTTACGCGCCGGGCAAAGGGTGAAAAACCTGGCCCGGTTCGTCGAGGATCATTCGGCGATGCAGTACGCGGAGGCGATTGGCCGATTGCAAATTTGAAATTTACAATTGACTTGGCCTGCGGCGAAAAGTTAGTCCTTTTTTAAGGCGGGGCCAAAGACCTTCCAGCCCAGCAGGATGAACAAAATAAAGGACAACAAGGCAAAGCCAAGCGGATGAATGGCGTTTGCGCCCCAGTACGGCCACGGGCCGAAAACCAGCCATAAAACCATCAAAACCCAATAGAGCAAGCTAATATTCATGCCGCAACTATCCGCCAGGCCGGGACAGTTCGCAATGGGGTAAAACCCTACCAAGTTCCTTTGGGGTCAAAGGGGCCAAACCATGGTTTTATCCAGTCCTCCTGAATGACCAGCCAGTGGTTCGGGCACAAATCGGTGGTTTGACCCCATATCCCCTTTTCATTTGTTGGCGGACAGAGCGGGCGGGGGACGGCCTTATCCCGGCATGGCGCAAAAATCAACTGATGAAGCGCGGCGTCCGCCCGGAACGGGACCCTTTGTCAACCGCAGGCCGCCGTGACTCCAAATCATCAAAATGTTGACATGCTAGTATTACTCTGTTAAGTTGCGCAAACTGCGAGTGAAGAATGAAATGTGTTGAAAGAGCAAAATCCGGTCGCCCAATCGCGGTTTTCGTCAATGTTTATGGGCATTTCATGCTTTTTTTCCGATCTTATACTTAACAAAGTAATACTAGGAACTGACCCATGACCCCTTCACGTTCCGCCAGCCGTATATTTTTCAGACATCACCTTAATTTGCCAATCCATAAGCAAACAACGTGGATTGACAGGATTTTGAAATTTTGATGAAATGGGTGTGAAGGGTTCAGGACTTAACGTGTGAAACCATATGAAAAGGAAATACAAATTCCTCATCTATCCCAAATGCCATCCATTTAGCGCCGTCTGTACGGTTGCGGTCATCCTGTTCCTTGGAGTGCTGGCCGGTTACGCCCAGACCGGTCAATACCTGTTTACCGGCTCGGAGACGACTATCACGCTGAACCCCGGCAGTTACGACATCACAGCCTATGGCGCGGAGGGTGGCGGGAGTGTTGGCGGACTCGGGGCCGAGATGAGTGGTGAATTTTCCTTTTCAGGGCTAACGACACTCACTCTGCTGGTTGGCGGCGGCGGCGGCCCCAGTGCCGGCGGCCCCGGTGCCGGCGGCGGCGGCGGCGGGAGCTTCGTCGTTGAGGGCAGCACACCGCTGGTGATTGCCGGCGGCGGCGGCGGCTTCGGCGTTTATAATATCATCGGCGGCCCTGGCTTAACGGGCACCAGCGGCGGCGGCGGCTACGGCTACGAGGCTGGCGGCGGCGGCACCGGCGGAAACGGCGGCAGTGGCTCCAGTGCCGGCGGCGGCGGCGGCGTCTTCACCGGCGGCGGCGGGGGCTACGATCCCTACAGCAACGGCCAAAGCTTCTTGGGCGGTGGGGCTGGCAGCGGCGGCTACCTCGGCTACGGAGGCTCCGGCGGCTACGGCGGCTACGGCGGCGGCGGCGGAAGCGGCGCTTACGGGGGCGGGGGCGGGGGCGGCTACAGCGGCGGCGGCGGCGGCGGCTATCTCGGCTTCGCCAGCGTCGGCGGCGGCGGCGGCGGCTCCATCATTGACTCATCCGCAGTAGCGATCATCACCGAGGTTTCCGGCGTCGCAAGTCCTGACGATTCACCCAATGGCGAGATTAATATTACCGCAGTTCCCGAACCCACCACACTGGCCTTGCCAGCCATAAGCGTGTTCCCCCTGCTGCTGTTCCGTAGCCAGCGCAAGTAAGCCGGTTCGATTTCATTTGCCCCGCTTCGGGAAACTGGAGCGGGTTTTCGTTTTCCATTATTGCTGGGAGTTTTTTATCAAACGAACATTGTGGAGAATTGACGTGTTTCGTCAGACGGATACAGTGGTTCGGGCACAAATCGGTGGTTTGACCCCATATCCCGTTTTCATTTGTTGGTGGACAGGGCGGGCGGGGGACGGCATTCTCCCGGCATGGCGCAAAACATAGCTTTGTCCAATTCTCCTAAATGACAGCCAGTGATTCGGGCACAAATCGGACAAAACCATGGGTTACCACTTTGACTTTGATAACCCTGCTTTCCCAATTTCAGCGTTTTTGTAAATACTAGTATTACTTTGTTAAGTATAAGATCGGAAAAAAAGCATGAAATGCCCATAAACATTGACGAAAACCGCGATTGGGCGACCGGATTTTGCTCTTTCAACACATTTCATTCTTCACTCGCAGTTTGCGCAACTTAACAGAGTAATACTAGGTTCAACGGTGTTTTGTAAATACCTGGCTGACAACATGTTGTGACTTTGCGAAATGTCGAAAATTTCACGGTTTTTTTTCGAGGCAATTTAGTTCAACGAAAGTTGTCTTGAGAAAATTAAAAACGCCTTTCAATCTGAAGGGCAAAGTGTGGCAGGTTGCCCTTCATGGCGCGCCCCGAATGATGCCGGCCGCTTGTTCCATCAGCAGGCGGAGGGAATCGGGCAGCCAGAAGGTGAACAGCAACAACAGTCCCAACGGCAGACTCATGGCCGCGACGCTCCACGCTGAAATGGTTTCGCGCGCCTGTCCGTCATTGCCATCGCCCGGACCGAGCAGCAGTCCGGCGATTTTGTTCAGCAAACCGCAGAAGACAATGATGAGCGCCGCCAGCATGACGATGCCAACCCAGACATAATGCGACGTGAAGCCGCCCGCAAGCACCGTCAGTTCGCTGACGAACAGGCCGAACGGCGGCAGGCCGCTCACGGCCACGGCGCCCAGGCCCAGCCACAGGGCCGTCACCGGCATGGTTCGACCCAGCCCGCCGCCGAGACGCCGGAAATCCAGCGTGTGCCGTTGCTGGTGGATGTTGCCCGCCGCGAAAAACAGGACCGGCTTGGCCAGCGCATGGTAGCCCATGTGCAGCATCGCCCCGAAAACCGTGAGCGGCGCGTTCATGCCGATCGCCGCGCAAATCAGGCCGACGTGTTCCAGGCTGGAGTAGGCCAGCATCCGCTTGAGATTTTTCTGCACGAGAATGAACGGCCCGGCCAGCAACATCGAAAACAGTCCGAAGCCCAGCAGCAGGTTGCGGCTCAAACCCGAGCCGAGGCACGCGGTGGCCAGAATGTGAAAACGGAGCAGCGCATAGAGGGCGATTTTCAGGGAGACGCCGGAGAGCATGGCGCTGGTGGGCGACGGCGCTTCGCTGTGCGCGTCGGGCAGCCAGGTATGCATGGGGGCCAGGCCGGCCTTGGTGCCGTAGCCAACGAGGACAAGGAGGAAGGCCAGCGTCATCAAATGATGGTCCAGTTGCGGCGCCTGGGCCAGCAGACGCGACCAGTTGAAACTCGGCATGGTTCCTTCGCCCGTTTTGCCGATGGCCGCCGCATAAGTGAAGATGGTGCCGAAGAGCGCCAGCACCAGGCCCAACCCGCCGAGAATGACATATTTCCACGCCGCCTCCAGCGAAGTCCGCTGATTGTAGAGCGCCACCAGCAGCACGGAGCAAAGGGCCACACCTTCCACCGCGATCCACATCACGCCGAGG
Organism: uncultured Verrucomicrobiae bacterium; assembly: GCA_963825315.1. GTDB lineage: Bacteria > Verrucomicrobiota > Verrucomicrobiia > Limisphaerales > Palsa-1400 > DASRLE01. Next base: position 2,292,482 of record CAWGST010000001.1, read on the forward strand.
CTGTTGGCCAGCACCACCAGCAACATGCCCGCGGCGAAGAACGGCGTGAGAACGTAGTACTCGCGGAAGCGCCGCCCGCTCACCATGCCGTCCGCCAGGTCGCGGCGGAAGTAAGGCACCGCGTAAATCGAGGTCGCCAGCGACACGACCGCGATGAGCAGCGTCATCCACGCGCTCAGGGCGTCGGCGCGCAGGAACTCGCCCCACCCGGTCAACGCCGCCCCCTGGTTCGCCAGCACGGTTTTGAACAGCTTCACGGCCAGCCCCAACCCGACGGCGAATCCGGCGACGTTGAGCCATTCCAACACCTTGCGCGGCCGCGCGAAAAGGCACGCCAGTCCCACAACCAACGGCAGGCAAAGGATGGAAGTCAGCAGCATGAGGTCACCATTTGAGTTCGTTGAGCTTGCTCACATCCATCGAGGCGAACGTCTCGCGAATGCGAAAGACAAGGATGCCCAGCACCATGACGGCCACGACCACGTCAAAGAAGATGCCGATTTCGACCACGAGCGGCATGCCGTAGGTGACCAGCGCAATGGCGGCGAGCATCACGCCGTTCTCCATGGTCAGGAGCGCGAGGACCTGGGTAAGGGCTTTGCGGCGGTTAATCATCAGGAAAAAACCGGTCAGCACCAGCGCGATGGCCACGGCGAGGGTGTTGCTGCCGAGCCGTTCGAGCGACGTGATGGGACGGGCAACGACATAGGCCAGCACGGTCAACGCGCCGCAGATGAGCATGGAGGCGGACATGTTGACGAACGGGCGGATTTCCTGCTCGATTTTGATCTGGCGCACCAGCCGTTCCAGCCGCCACGGCAGGAAAATAACCTTGCCCAGGATGGTCAGCGCCGCCACCACCAAAACGTGCCAGGCCCCGTAGGCGTAACCGACGACGCCCGCGATGGCGGCCAGCAGGAGCGATTGCAACGCGAACAGCCGTATGTTGGTGATGAGCATGGACTGCACGGCCAGCAGCAGTTGCAGCACCAGCATGGCCGAGGCCAGCAGCGTGATCAGGTTCGAGGCGGATTGAATGGCGGCCGGGTTCATGGTTATCGAAATAAAAACGTGGAAACAAGGGCCAGCATGGCCAGTGTGAATGCGGCGCCCAGCAGGTCCGGCACTCGAAACAGGCGCAGTTTCGCGTTGGTCGTCTCAACCACAACCACAACCCCGGCCAGCACGATGAGTTTCCCTGCCAGATAGAGCACACCCAGCCCAAACGTCGCCGCCGTCGTTTTCACCGCCAGTCCGACCGGAAAGAAGATGTTGGCCAGCAGCGTCATGAGGACCAGTTGCTTGACGGACGCGCCCCACTCGATGAGCGCCAGATAGCGGCCCGAATACTCCAGCAACATCGCCTCGTGAATCATGGTCAGCTCCAGATGCGTGGCCGGGTTGTCCACCGGAATCCGGCCCGTCTCCGCCAGCAGCACAACGAACATCGCGATGAAGGCCAGCGCGTGGGACGGGTCGAGAAATTTCCAGCCCGGTTCCTGGCTGGCCAGGACGATCTGGCTCAGATTGGTCGAGCCGGCGGAGATGGCCAGGGTAAAAATGGCCAGCATCATCGCCGGTTCGGCGATGGCGGAAAGGGTCATCTCCCGGCTGCTGCCCATGCCCCCAAATGCGCTCGCCGGGTCCAGTCCTCCCAGCGCGAGGAAGAACCGGCCCAGCGCCAGCAATCCGACCAGCGCCAAAGCGCCGCCGAAGAGGCCCAGCGGCGCTTGCGCGGCCACCATCGGCACCAGCAGCCCCGCGCATAGCGACGTCAGAAACACCAGATAAGGCGCAAGGGGAAAAACCCACGAGGCGTGCTCGGAGATGACCATGTCCTTGCGCAGAAACTTGAGCAGATCCAGGAAAGGCTGCCAGACCGGAGGACCGCGCCGGTTTTGCAACAGCGCCTTCCACTTCCTGATGAGGCCGCTGAGCAGCGGCGCCAGCAAAAGAAGCAACGCGGTTTGCGCAAGGATCAGTGGCAGGTTCATAAGGCGAAGATCAGCAGCAACAAAAGTGTGATGAAGATGTAAAGCAGGTAGGCGTGAATGCTGCCCGCCTGCAGCGCGCGAATCCGCCGCGACATGCGCACAATCGAAATTCGCAGCGGGCGGTAAAGACGCTGCACAAACACCTCCTCGATGTGGCTTTCAAACCGGACGTTGGTGGCAAAGTAGGGCGAAAAGTCGTATTCGCGCTGCGTGTCGCGCCGCGGGCGGAAGAGCGCCTTGAAGATCATCCGAACCGGCTTCGAGAAACCCGTGGCGGTGTATTCCATCTGCGGCGTCAAACCGCGCTGCCCGCAGGCCCAGGTCGGGCCGCGGCGCGTCTTCGTTTTGCGCGCGAGGGCCAGCCAGAGCACAAAGGGAATCGGCAGCAGGCACAGCCCCATCAGCACCAGGCCGGGGGTGGAGACGGTGCCGGCTTTTTCGGTCAGCGACGCCAGCACCAGACCGTTGGCCACGCTGAGTTGCCCGCTGATTTGCCGCCCGGTCAGTTGCTGCGTGAGCGGATCAAGCAAACGGACAAACGCCGTCGGAAAAAATCCCAGCAACAGGCAGGCCGCCGTCAGAACGGCCATGCCGATGCGCATGGAAGGAGCGGCCTCGCGCGCGTTCCGGGCCGGCTCGCTGCGCGGTTGGGCCAGGAAGGTGATGCCGAAGGCCTTGACGAAGCACACGGCCGCCAGCGCGCCGGTCAAGGCCAGCATCGCGCCCCCCAAAGGAAAGACCAGGCGCCACAAGCTTTCGCTCGTGCCGAAGCCTTGCAGCAAGGCCTGATACGTGAGCCACTCGCTGACAAAGCCGTTGAGCGGCGGCAGGGCGGAGATGGCGACAGCGCCAATGAGAAAGTAAAAGGCCGTGTCCGGCATTCGTTTGGCCAGACCGCCCATTTCTTCCATGTTGCGCGTATGGGTCGAGTGCGCCACCGCGCCCGCGCCGAGGAACAACAACCCTTTGAACGCGGCGTGATTGATGGTGTGATACATCCCGGCAATCAAACTGAGCGCGGCCAGCAGCGGGTGTCCCTCATGCAGGAAAACCAGCGCCGCGCCCAAGCCCATCAGGATGATGCCGATGTTTTCGATGCTGTGATAGGCCAGCAGGCGCTTGAGATCGTGCTCCATCAATGCGTAGAGCACGCCAAGGACGGCGGAAACCGTGCCGGCCACCAGCACCGTCACTCCCCACCACAGCGGCGGCGGCCCAAGAAAGTCGAAGCAGACCCGTGTCAGCCCGTAGATGCCGGTCTTGATCAGCACGCCGGACATCAGGGCGGAGACGTTGCCGGGCGCGACCGGATGGGCCGCCGGCAGCCAAATGTGCAGCGGCACGATGCCGGCCTTGATGCCGAAGCCGAGCAGGAACAGGACGAAAGCGGCGTCGCGTTTGCCGGCTGACATTTTCGCGCCCAAACCATGCAGACTGTCGAAGCTGTAATCACCCGAAACCTGAAAGAGCAGCAGAAAGCCCAGAATGACGCACCCGGCGTCAATGTGCGACATGACGAAGAAAAGCACCCCGGCCTGGCGCGTCTCCGGCTGCTCATGTTCGAAGCTGACCAGGCAATAGGCCGTCAGCGCCATCAGTTCCCAGGCGATGAGAAAGAGCCAGATGCTATTGGCCACGAACGTCAACGCCGTCGCCAGCAGCAGCGCGTTGAAGAAAGCGCCGAGCACGCCCACGTTTTTGCGCCCGAAGAAAACCTTCGCGTAATCCAGCGAATAAATCGAGATGGCGCACCCCAGCAGCGACGCCACCATGAGAAAGAACGCGCCCAGCCCGTCGAGCCGGACACTGAACTTGATGTAAGGAATCAGGGTGGGCAACAGTTCGCCCTGCCAGGACGGGACCGCGGCTCCGCTGCCGAGAAAGAGAAGGGCGGCCAGCAGTCCGCTCAGGCCCGAGAGGGCTGCCGCGCCGAAGGAGAAGGCCGCGGCCCATTTCTCGCGGCGCATGAACAACAAACCCCCCACGGCTCCGGCGGCATAGCCGCAAAGCGACGTAACGAGCAGCGTGGCGGGTTGGATGTTCAAGGCGATGCCAGTGCGGACGCGGGGGCCATGGCCGCGTCAACCGGCATGTGCGTGTGCGAACGATTCCTTTTTGTGCCTGGCAGTCCTGACAACTGGCCGCAAACTCACCGGAACGACCGGTTCATTTGCCGGGAGGAAAAGGTAGCGGCCGCAATTGCCGCACACCTGAATGTCGCTCGCATGAGCCAGATCGGCCAGCGCGCCGATGGCAACCCTCAGATGACATTCCGTGCAGACGCCATTGCGCACGATGGCCACGCCCTTTTTGCCGTGCGCCAGCAACCGGTCATAGTGCGTCAACACGACGCTGGGGATGGTCTTGCGGATCGTTTCCATGGCTTCTTCCCGCTTCCGCTGGCCCGGACCGGATTGAAGTTGGAGTGTCTGAAGCGCGAACAAACTTTCCATGATATTCTTCATAGCGCCCCCATAATAACACAACCGCCCGGCCGTTGGACAGCCAAAAATAATAGATTAAATCCCCGCCGATCTTGCCGTAAATCCAGGAACAGGCCATAATGGCAAAAGGCGCGGAGCTTTGTTATGAGTAATGGCATGACCATCACTGGAGAATTCAAACGATTTGATTCGCGCGCAACGGCATTTTGGGTGTTTTTCAGTCTGGTGATTGTGGCCATCGTTGGCGTGGTTGATTACCTCACGGGCTTCGAACTTGATTTTTTCGCGTTTTACCTGATTCCAGTGTGCCTGGCTGTGTGGTATGTTGGCCGGGGTTTTGGAATTTTTGTTTCGGCGTTGTGCGTCGTGGTCTCGACCGCGGGCGATGTGATTGCGGGCGCGCGGTATTCCAGTTCGCTGGTTCCTGTCTGGAACACCGCCATTGCGCTCACGTTTTTCCTTGTGGTCGTTTGGATTCTGGCCAAGTTGCGTTCCTTGAACAACGAACTGGAAGAACGCGTGCGCCAGCGCACGGCGGCGCTGAACAAAGAAATACAGGAGCGCATGCGGCTGGAAGAGGAAATCCTGAGCATCAGCGAGCGCGAACAACAACGAATCGGTCACGATCTGCACGACAGCTTGTGTCAGCACCTGACCGGCGTGGCATTGGCGGGGGAAGTTTTGAGCGGGCAATTGGCGGCCAAATCACTTCCCGAAGCGAAGGCGCTGGACCATATCGTGGAAATGGTCGAAGGCGCCATTGACCTTACCCGCACCCTGGCGCGCGGTCTTCATCCCTTTGATCTGAAGGGCGAGGGATTCACTGACGCCCTTCGGGAATTGGCTGCCACCATTACCGAAGGATTCAAAACCCCCTGCGCTTTTGAATGTGAGAGGCCCGTGGAGATTCGTGAACCGGGCGTTGCCACTCATCTGTATCGCATCACGCAAGAGGCGATCACCAACGCGGTCAAACACAGCAACGCCGGGAAGATCGTCGTGCGCCTTGAGGCCGGGAGCGATGGCCTCACGCTGACGATCTGCGATGATGGTGTTGGCGTGCCCCCAAAAATGCCGGGCGGCATGGGCTTGCGCACCATGGCCCACCGGGCCAGTGTGATCGGCGCAACCTTCAGCGTTGAGCGCCAGCTTCCACGCGGCACGCGCGTCACTTGCAAATTGCCTGAGGGCAGCTTTGCTTCCGAAACCCATGACACAAAAGGCTAAAGTTCTGTTGGTGGATGACCATCCATTGGTGCGCGAATGGCTCGCCAATTTAATCAATCAGCAATCCGACCTCGAAGTCTGTGGAGAGGCGGACAACGCTCCGAAGGCATTGCAAATGATTGGCGTGGTGAATCCCGCGGTCGCCATCGTGGATATTTCGATGGAGGGCGGCTCGGGCCTGGAACTGATCAAGAACATCAAGGCGGGTTATCCCAACGTGATGGTGATCGTGCTTTCCATGCACGACGAAGCGCTTTACGGCGAACGGGCGCTTCGCGCCGGGGCGCGGGGTTACATCATGAAAAGGGAGGCGACCAAAAGAGTCCTTGAAGCAATTCGCTCTGTTCTTGGCGGGAAGCTTTACCTCAGCGATAAAATGGCCATGCTCATGGCCGAGAAGTTTGTCGAAGGGCGGCCCAAAACGGCAGGCTCCGTGATTGAAAAGCTCAGCGACCGCGAGTTGGAAGTGTTTCAGTTGTTGGGCCGTGGTTACAGCACGCGGCAAATCGCGGACGAACTGCATGTGAGCTTCAAGACCGTTCAGTCCTTTTGCGCCCGCATCAAGGAAAAGCTCAATTTTGCCAATGCTGCCGAACTGTTGCGTGAAGCCGTGCGCTGGCACGACCGTCAGCAGGAAAAATAATCCGGCCGCACAAGTGTGCGGTCTTATCCTACAAAAGGTTTAGGCGGCGCTCTACAGACATCCCACCCTGCCGGCATTTATCATCGCGGGGGTGAAAATTGGCCTTCTGCTCTGTTTCTATTGTTCGGCGGCGGCCTTGGGGCAATCGAATGCTTCCAATGCGCCCAACCTTGCCTTGGCCGACGCCAAACAAATCGCCTTCCAACGAAACTGGGATTTATTGACGGCCAAAAGCGGCATTGACTCTGCAACGGCGCAATTCATTGTTGCGAAGGAATTTCCCAATCCAATGGCCAGTCTCACCACGTCCGACCTGGCCACGCATCACATCGCGACCACCGAAGGCAACGGCGTCTGGCAGCGCAGTTATGATACGATTGCCGCCGTCAGCCAACTGATCGAGATCGGAGGCAAGCGGCATGACCGCCAGGCGGCGGCGCGCGCCGGAACCAGGGGCGCCAGGGCGCGCTTTTATGACGCCAGGCGGACCTTGGACCAGGGCGTGACCAAGGCCTACGTGGCCGCGTTGCTGGCCGGGTATAACGAGCAGGTTTTGGCCGAGTCGGCCCGCTTTATGAAGCGCGAGGCGGACATCGCCCAGTCTCGTTTCGCGGCGGGAGACTTGTCGGATTCGGACTTCAAACAGATTCAAATCGGCGCGGAGCAATTTGAGTTGCAGGAAGCCGCCGCCCATGCCGCCGCCATCCAGGCCAGAATACAGGTCGAAATACTGATGGGCGTGCGTCAACCCAAAGGAAACTGGACGCCTGCGGACACGTTGGAGCGGATGGACGCGGTTGTTCCTCCGCTGCCGCAAGCCACCGCCGGCGCCGCCCGTCCGGATGTGCTGGCGGCAGAGGCGGATTTGCGCGGCGGGCAATTCAATCTCAAGCTGCAAAGAGCGATGCGGATTCCCGACCCGACCTTTTCCATTCAATACGAACACAATCCGGTGCCGCCCGGCCCGCCGCCGGATGACACTTTTGGCATTGGTGTTTCCTTTCCGCTGCCTCTTTGGAACCGCAATGGCGGCAACATCAAGGCGGCGCAAGCGGCCGTGGATCAGTTCGAGCTGGCCCTGGGCAAAATCAAGGCGCAGAACGCCTCGGATGTGGCCAACGCGCAAGTGGAATACCGGGAGGCGTACGACCGGTTGCAACGCCATCAGACGCTCATCGTGCCGCAATCGGCCAAAAGCCGGGCCGCGGTCTCGTTTGCCTTCGAGAAAGGCGCGGCCACTTTGGTGGATTTATTGGAAGCCGAACGGACCGACAACACCGTGCGGATGGCCCTGGCCCAGGCCCAATCGGACACGGCCAGCGCGGTGGCCGACGTGATGGCGGCGCAAAATGTGCTGTCCGAAACAGAATTGGAGTCAAACAAAAGATGAAAGCAATGCGCATGATGAAATGGCCGGGCCTGTTAATCGTATTTGGCCTGCTCGGTTGCACCAGGGATGCGGCGGTGAAGGTGGCTGAGTTGCCCGCGCCCAAGGTGGACAGCGACAAAGCCACCGTCAGCTTTGCGACCAACGCCCCCCAACTGGCCTCGATCACGTTGCAAGTCGCGCAACCGCGAACGCTCGCCGTTACGCATGTCACCGGCCGGCTCTACTGGGACGACGAGAAGACGGTTCGAGTGTTTACGCCGGTGGCGGGACGCGTCATCGCCGTTCGGGCCGACCTGGGCCAGCCGATCTCGGTTGGCACGCCGTTGGCGGAGATTGATTCGCCGGATTTCGGCCAGGCGCTGGCCAATGCGCGCACGGCGGTGGGCAATCTGGCGGCGGCGGAAAAGGCCTACACGCGCAGCCGGGACTTGCTCCAGCACGGGGCCGCCGCGCAAAAAGATGTGGAAGCGGCCCAAGCCGCCTACGTGGCCGCCGTGGCCGAGCGGGACCGGGCGGAAGCGGTATTGGCCAATTACGGGGGCAGCGATAAAAGCACCAACTCGGTTTACATCCTGCGCAGCCCCCTGGCCGGAGTGCTGGTGGAAAGGAACATCAACCCCGGCCAGGAACTGCGGGCCGATCTCATGCTGGCCAACGCCCCGAATTTGTTCGCGCCCCATTTTGTGGTGAGCGACCCCGCCAAGCTTTGGCTGCAACTGGACGTGGCGGAAACGGACCTGACCGCGTTGCAAAAAGGGCAGCGGCTGCAAATCTCTTCCGCCGCGCTGCCCGGCAGGGTGTTTGACGGGGTGGTGGATAATATAGGCGACACAATGGATCCGACGACGCGGACAATCAAGGTTCGCGGGGTGGTCAACAATCCCGACAAACTGCTCAAGGCGGAAATGTATGTGATGGTGGAGGTGGTTGCAGAACCCGGACCAGGCGGGGCAAATGGGCGTCGAAGTATCCTCGAAAGCGCTCTTCATGAAAGGCGGCGATTCCTACCTCTTCATCGAAGAGTCCCCCGGCAGTTTTCAGCGCAAGCTTGTGAAAGTGGGCGTCGAAAAAGACAGCAAAGTGCCGGTCTTTGAAGGCGTCAGGGCCGGCGAAAAAGTCGTCACCGAAGGTTGCCTGCTCTTGCAGGCATTGGTTGAGCCCGGCATCCTAACCACTGACGCCGCATGATTAACAGACTCACTACCATCGTCCTGCATCATCGCGCCGTCGTGATCGTGCTGATGGTGGTTTTTCTCATCGCCGGGGCCAACTCCTTCCACGAACTGCCGGTGGAGGCCTATCCCGATGTCACCAATGTCTCCGTGCAAATCATCACGCTCTTTCCCGGCCACGCCGCCGAAGAGGTGGAGCGCATGATTACCATCCCGATTGAGAGCGTCATGAACGGCATCCCCAAGCGCGTCTCCATGCGCTCGATTTCCTTGTTCGGCCTGTCCCAGATCACTTTGGTGTTTGAGGATGACGCCAAAAATGACGTGATCCGCAATCTGGCCAATCAACTCCTTGGCACAGTCACATTGCCCGCGGGCGCGCAGGCCTCCCTTTCGCCCGATGCCACGCCGATTGGCGAGGTCTATCGTTACACGCTGCGCGCGTCGCCGGGCTTTCCGCCGGAGGAAGTGCGCGCGCTGGAAGACTGGGTGGTGGAAAAGAAAATGCGCTCGGTGCCGGGCGTGGTGGACGTCAATCCCTTCGGCGGACTGACCAAGCAATATCAAGTGCTCATTGATCCGGCCAAGCTCAAGTCCTACAACCTCACTTTGCAGCAGGTCTTCACCGCCCTGTCCAACGGCAACGGCAATGCCGGCGGTTCCTACGTCGAGCACGGCTCGGAACTCTACGTGGTGCGCGGGCTGGGGCTGGTCAGAAACATGGCTGACATCAAGGACATTGCCGTGGACACCCGCAACGGCACGCCCATCCGCATCAGCGATATTGGCACGGTGATCATTGGCCATGCGGTGCGATTGGGCCGCGTCGGCCGGACGGCGGGCGTGACGGAAGGCGGGAAGGACGAGGACGACGTGCCCGAAGACATCATCGTGATGCGCCGGGGCGAGAACCCGCTGGAAGTCTGCGGTCGCATCGAGAAAATGGCGGATCAAATCAACAAACGTTATCTGCCTCCGGGCGTCCGGTTGGTGACCTATTACGACCGCACCGGTTTGACCGAGCGCACCCTGCATACCGTCGGGCACAATATGATTGAGGGCATCGGGCTGGTGCTGCTGGTCTTGATCCTTTTTCTGGGGCTGGGCAACTGGCGCTCGGCTTTGGTGGTGGCGCTGGCGGTGCCCTTTGCCTTGCTCGGCGCTTTCATGTTGCTGGATTTGCGCGGCATTCCAGCGAACCTCATTTCAATGGGGGCGATTGATTTTGGCATCATTGTCGATTCCGCCGTGGTGGTGATGGAAAATCTTCTGCGCATCTTGGAAGAGCGAAAGGGCAAAATCCGATCCGTGCCGTCCGCCATTGTGGAGGCGACGACGGATATGGGCCGGCCCATTCTGTTTTCGAAAGTGATTCTGCTGACCGCTTTCATCCCCCTCTACACCATGCAACGGGTGGAAGGCCGAATCTTCAAGCCGATGGCCCTGACGCTGACCTTCGCCTTGATCGCGGGCACCGTCTTCGCCATCGTCGTCGTTCCGGCGCTGGCCGGCATCGCCGTCCGGACGAAGATTGCGGCGCGTGAGGCCTGGATCGTGCGCTGGCTGGTGCGCCTTTATCGGCCGGCGCTGGCCTCCGCTTTAAGAGTTCCCACTGTCGTGTATATCGTTGCGGCCCTGTTGCTGGTCGTCGGCGGCATTATTTACTCCAAACTGGGAACCGAATTCCTGCCCAAACTGGACGAAGGCGAGCTATGGGTGCGGACCTTCGCCCCCCAATCCATTTCCCCGTCGGAATCGGCCAAAATCACCCAAAATGTGCGCAAGATTCTGGCTTCCTTTCCCGAGGTCCGGTATGTGGTCAGCCAACTGGGCCGGCCGGATGACGGCACCGATATCAACGGTTGGGACATCACCGAATACAGCGTGGGCTTGAAGCCGCGCGAGCAATGGACCACGGCCCACACCCGGGACGCGCTGTGCGAGGCGATGAACAGAAAAATCAAGGAGATTCCCGGCCTCGACACCCAATTCAGCCAATACATCGAGGACAACGTCAACGAGGCGATCTCCGGCGTGAAGAGCGAACTGGCCATTAAACTGTTCGGCGACGACCCGAACAAGCTGCAAAGCCTGGCGGATCAAATTGTCAGCATCATCAAAACCGTGCCGGGCGCCGCGGATGTGGGCACCGATTTGTTGCTGGGCCAGCCCCAGATACAAATCATTATCAATCGCAAGGCCATTGCCCGGTACGGCCTGGCCATTGCGGACATGCAGACCATCGTCGCCACAGCCATCGGCGGCCAGGCCGCCACCCAGGTGCTGGAGGGCGAACGCACTTTCGATCTGGTGGTCAAATTAACGCCCAAGTCCGTGGCGGATCTGGAATCCATCCGGAACATTCCGGTCTTCGGGTCCAACGGCGAACGGTTGACGCTGGGAACCTTGGCGGCGGTGGATGTTCGGTCCGGACTGGCCCGAATTGAGCGGGAGGAAAACCAGCGCCGCATCGCCATCAAGCTTTCCGTGCGCGATCGCGATCTTGGCTCGCTCGTGGCCGAAGCGGAGCAAAAGGTCAACGCCCAAGTCCGCCTGCCAACAGGCTATCGCCTGGAATGGACCGGATCATTTGAAAACGAACAGCGGGCCGAGAAGCGCCTGGCCGTCGTCGTGCCGATCACGATCCTGGCGATATTTTTCCTTTTGTTTGTGGCTTTCGACTCCGTCAAATTCGCCGTCTTAATCCTGTTGACAGTGCCCTTTTCCGCCGCGGGCGGCCTCATGGCCCTGCCCATGGCCGGGTTAAACATGTCCGTGTCCGCGCTGGTGGGGTTTGTCGCTCTTTTTGGCGTCTCGATCCAAAACAGTGTGATCCTGGTCACGCGCGTTCGCGAGTTGCGTCGGGAAGGCAGGGAAATGATGGATGCGATCAAGGAAGGCGCGACCTCGCGGGTGCGGCCCATGGTCATGACCGCGTTGATGGCGCTGCTGGGATTGCTGCCCATGGCCCTCTCCAACGGGGTGGGCGCGGAAACGGCGCGTCCCTTCGCGGTGGTGATCATCGGCGGATTAATCACCGGCACAGTGCTGACCCTGTTTATTTTGCCGTTGCTCTATCGTTTCTTCGAGTCCGAGCGCGAGGCAAAATACTCGGAAGCCATCGAACAGGAGACCCATTCACATGGCGGCCCGGGAGCCGCGCCGGCGTAGAAGAGAGAAGCCTTTCTTCGGCGAAGGTGGACTTGTCGCGTCATAGCCGGCTTCGGCGACGGCGGAAGCGCGGTTCAAAGCCTGCCAATCAGATCTCCAATTTCCAATCCACTTGTCGGAAATAAAAATCTGTGATTGCGCGGGACGCCGTCCTTTCACGTTGTTCCGGCCAATCGGTATGTTTTCGCGAATGGCCTACTTGGAATCCGTAGCCGTTTCGTCTGGTGCCGAAGGTGCTTTTGTGGAATCGCTGCCTGCTGGAACGGGGGAAGTCGCAAGCCAATCTGGCGGCGCGGGGTCATAACGGTTGTCTATGAGAACTTTATCACAATAACTGCCGCCCAGCCAATACCAACAAGTCGGCAAATTGCGTCGCCTGAAGATTCTTGTAGTCGGTTTGCAACACCTTCAAATAATCCCACGGGTTGCCGGTCAAGCGGGTCGTGTTCTCGCACCACAATTTTGCGGCCCGATCTTTGTTGGCCACGTTCACGTCCTCCAAGCCCTTTGTTTCGACAATGTGGTGGGTGCCGTCGTTTGTCAGCACCACAAAATCCGGCTCGTAATGGCGGAAATTGCCCGCGTTGTCGGTGTATTCAATGGCGAATCCGAATTGCTCCGGCAGTTTCGCAAACCGCGCCACGTCAGCGGCCTTTTCCAAAAACTGCGCAAACTCCTTTTCAAATTCGTTGTCGCACGGCACGAGATTGAAAACGCACTTGCTGGCCTTCAGGGTCGGGCGCGACCACGGGAACGGCGGAGTTTCCGACAAGGCGCGCCCCGCATGCAGTAGTTGCGGTTCAAGTTCCGACAGCACCAACTCGCCAAGCGCCTCGACAAAGGTCTTTATCGTGACGTATTGCGCTACATTGCTGCTGATCGCCTTCAACATGGCCGGTTCATCCAAGTTGACTGGTTCGCCAAACGCCTTTTTCGCCAAAAATTCCCGCACCTTTGGCGCGAGCGCGGAAAATTGCGACGGCAGTTTCACGTCTTGCGCGATGCGCCGGGCGTAATATCCGATCACTTCATCCGAGGTTTGGGGTTCGGGAATTTTGTATTGCCGCTCAATCAGCTTTTGCAAAGTGATGATGTCGTAACCCTCGTAACGGAACGTCTTCGCCACGGCGTCCCCTTCTTTGCGAGGCAATACAGGGCACTTGAACTGGCTCACGTCCAAGGCCTCGATCTCCTCCGCGAGCGATTTCTTGCGGGTCAGGACCGGGCTTAAAACCGGAATGGGAATGTCCTTGTCCTTTTTCTTTTCGTCCGGCGCGATGGTGACAATGACCACCTTTTCCTTGCCGAGTTCAAAAGTGTCCAACTGCAATTCTTCCTCGCGCTCCAACTGTTCCACGAACTCAATGAACGCATTGTTGCCAATCACGTCCACATGGTCGGTATAATTGCCGGGCTTCATTCCGGGGAACATCAAGCGCAAGCCGCGCCCGACGGTTTGCTCCGGCAGAATGTTCGCCTTTGAGGTGTAAGGCCGCAGCCCGACGATCACCGTCACGCTTCGCACGTCCCAGCCTTCGCGCAACATCAGCACGCTGACAATGCAATTCACCGGACTGGCCTCTTGATCCACTTCCCTCGAAACTGTGCGCGCCTTGTCCAAATCTTTCTTTGAAATCTCGCCGGACTTGTCCGTGTGAATCACCAACAGCTTGTCGCCGCTGAATTCGGACGGATATTTCTTCTGCAGCCAGTTGCCCACGTCGTCGGCATCTTCCGTGTCGTTCATCATCACAAACAACACCGGCTTTTTCCCGAATGTTTTCAACTGGTCACGGTATTCCTTCCACCGCTCAACGCCGGCCGCCAGGTATGCCTGATAGCGGGTGCTGGCGATGTCCGACTTTTGCTCCGCAATCCCCTTGGCGATGCCCTTCAGTGGCCGTTTCACCACGTTGTCCAGGATCGCCTGTTTGAGCGGGTAATCGAAAACCGTCCATGAAAACAACTGGCCCTTGCTGTGGCGCGGTGTGGCGGTGAAATCAAATTGAGCGGCCACGCCTTTGGGAACATCCTTGTTCAACTGCCGGATGATTTTATTCCATTCGCTCTCCTCGTCGTGCGTATGGTGGGCCTCGTCGTTGAGCACGGCCAGCGTGCCGCCCCGCGCAATGATCCGCTTGTCAACGTCTTCCACCGTCAATTTCTCGGCAGGCGGTTTTGAACCAAGCACTGCCGTCAGCGCGTCCGGTTCATTCGAGCCGCTTTCCTGCCGCTCATAAAATTGCTGGACGTTGCCCAGGTATAACGCGCCTAGCGAACCCGCCCGCTCCCCTTCGCCGCGCATGTAACATTGGAAATCCCAATAGATGCGGAGTTCGTCTGGAATCACGGGATCGGTGTTGAAAATCCGCCCGCCTTCAAAATCCGTTCGCAGCCGCTCAAACACAATCACGTTTGGCGCAATGAGCAAAAACGTTTTGGCGAAATCATCCCGCGCCTCCGCCACCGCGTTGAAAAACTGCCACGCTATCGCCAGCGACATGACTTTGGTTTTGCCGCTGCCCGTGGCCATCTTCACGCAGTAACGGGCGAAGTCATCATATTGCAGCAGGCGCAAATCGCGCCGCGTCGCAAAAGTCTCCACCATATTTTTGTGCCGCCGGATATTCGCCACTTCGTAAAGATAAATCAGCGTCTCGACCGCCTCCCGCTGGAAATTGTGGTATCGAAATTTGCAGCCGTTCGGCAGCCGGTGATCGTTGCAAAACCAGTGGTTCAACAAAAGCCGCGTCGTGTTCGTCACGCCCTTGTATCCGCCGTCGCGCCACGCCTTGACCTTCTCGCGGACGCCCGGCACGCACGGCGCGGTTGAAACCCGCGCTTCCAGCAAGCCGATCTGGTCAACGTCATTTTTCTTTTTGCGTGGCACAAATCAGGTTTCCTTTAAATCTGAGCTTTCGATAACGCGCAACAATTCCTCCGCGCAAAAGATGCGATTTCGTTTCCGCCCCGTTATCTCTTTGACAATTTTCAATCCCTCCAGCTTGCCCAGGGCGCTTTGTGCTGCGTTATACGACACGTTCATCCGCTTTGCCGCGTCAGACACCATGAGGTACGGATTGAGAAAGAGGCTGTCCAACAACGTTAAAACCGCGGCCGACGACGATTTCTTTTGCAGCCGGTCACGGTAAGTTTGCTTCAACTTCAAGATGCGGTGCGCGCACTCCAGGGCGTCCTTCGCTTGATGCGACACCGCGCGCAGGAAAAATTCTATCCAGCCGCGCCAATTACCGTCTTCCCTGACTTGCTGCAGGCATTCATAGTAATCACCTCTGTTTTTCTCCAGGTATCCGCTGAGGTAAAGCAGCGGCTGCGACAAATGTCCGCGCTCACACAAAAAGAGTGTGATGAGCAATCGCCCGACGCGTCCGTTACCGTCGAGAAACGGGTGGATGGATTCGAACTGGCTGTGCAAAATGGCGCACTGAATGAGCGGCGGCAGTTCCGTTGGCTGATGGGCAAACTTCTCCCAGTCGTCCATCAACAAATCCATGTCATCAACGGGCGGCGGGACATAAATCGCATCCTCCAGCCGGCAATCTTTCGGCCCGACCCAATTTTGGCGCCTGCGGAATTCCCCCGGCGTTTGTTCTTGCCCACGCACCCCCGTGAGCAGTTTCTCGTGAATTTCCCGAACCAAACGTTTGCTCAACGGCAACTCAGGCAACCGCCGCAGACCGTGCCCCATCGCCTCCACGTAATTGGACACCTCTTTGACATCGGAAGCTTTTGGCGGCTCGGTCCTGGCTGCTTCAAAGAGGAACAAATCCGACAACGATGCTTGCGTGCCCTCGATCCGCGAACTCAGCACTGCTTCCCGGCGCATGTAGGGGATCACAAGCAAGTTGGCATTTGGTAAAATCCTGCCCATTCCCTCCAATGCCCCCATGGCCCGGTCAGCCTCAGACAACAAATTCACCAGTGCCGCCGAATATTCCACTGGGGGCGGCAAAAGATTGGGCACAAACGCCGAATAGCCTCGCGGCGTTTTGACCACTTTTCCAGAAGGGCTTTTGCTGAGTTTTTTGGCATCCATTTTCTTATTTCAGTTCTTGAAATTAGCACAAATCTTATTTCATAAAAATGAAAAAAATGAAATAAAAAAACCCTTGTTTCACTTCACTTCACTTTCACCTTCACCGTCTTGGTCGTGTCGTTTCCGAGAATATCAATGACCTTCACGACCACCGTGTACTCGCCCGGCGCGTCGTAGGTGTGTTTTGTCTCCAAATCCAGCTTTGGCTCCTGGCGCGTGCGGTAGGTCTGCCATTCGTTGTGGAACGTGTCGCCCTGGTTGTCCCAATCCACCGCCCAGTAATCAATCCACTGGCTCCAATGCTTCACCGTGCGCCGCACGTCTTCCGGCACGTCATCCGGCGGAATCACAAAATCCGACAGCTTCAACGTCACCTCGCGTTTGTCCGCCTTCGATTCCACGGACAACGCGGCCAGTTCAAAGAAATGAATGTCCCCCTGCTCCACCGCCCGCTTGTCCATCGCGTCATGCGGGATGCGCAGAAACCGCAGTTGGATGTTTGCCAGTGCCGCCTGTTGCTTGGCGACTTCGTTCATTTCAAAGGCGAAATCCCAGCCCAGCAAGTCCACGCCGTTTGTTTTTGGCGCGTCTTTGCCTGTGCCGACGGCGCGTTTGAACTCCGCCGCGATTTGCGCCACGTCGCCCACGCTCACCGGCGCGTCCACCGCGCCGACATGAACCATGCGCCCGCCCTTCGCCCCATGCAGCCACGAATAACCGTTCAACGGCTTGGCTTGGTAGAGCTTCAAAATGAAATGCACGTAATCCCGCTGCCGCGCTTCCGCTCGCTTCGCGCCATCGCCGCCGCCAAACTCGCCCGCCTGCCACAACTGCCGTTCGTATTTGCCGAGATTCTGGACGATGAAAGGACGTACGCCGGGAATGGACAACAACCGCTTCCGAGCCGTGTGAATGGCGAACCGGCCCAGGTCGCAAGTAATCCAGCGCCGTTTCAATTTCTCGGAAACCACCGCCGTCGTGCCGCTGCCGCAAAAACAATCCAGAACCAAGTCTCCGTCAGAGGACCCCATAGAAACGATGCGTTCGAGCAATGCTTCTGGTTTTTGCGTGTCGTAGGAGACTCTTTCTTCTGCCACCGGGTTGACCACGAATACATCAGTCCAAAGATTCTGGATCGGCTGCCCCTTATAGTCGTCCAGAAAAATTTTGCGCTCAATCCGCTGCGATTTGTCAGCCGGGAAATACAACCTTCCCTCTGAATCCCATTCTTTCATTTTTTCAATTGATATTGCCCAGCCATTCTTTGGCGGTTTGTATCCTTTGTATTCGTAAGTAAGGTTCGGTCGAGGGTTTGGGCTTATTAAGGGCGAGCGGCGAAATTTGCGCCCTTTTTCGTCAACATTCGTGAAACGATCCTTGATATATGCCTTTACGTTATCACTCCGCTTGTCAAGTTGAGGATGAAAAACCGGCTCTTCGCTCTTGCTATACCAGAAGATGGAATCCGTCACAGTCCCAAGGCGGTTTAGGGGATTCGCGCTTCCCCCTTTTCGTTTCCAGATGATTTCATTGCGGAAATTCTCCTTCCCAAAAATCTCGTCGAGTATGAGCTTGCCGTAATGCGCTACGTGCCAATCCAGATGTACATAAATGTTACCCGATTCATGCAAAAACTCACTGAGCAGCACGGCGGTTTCGTAAAACCAGTGCAAGTAGGAGTCTAGTCCGCGTCCCCAAGTGTCGCGGTAGGCTTTGTGTTCAATGATGCTCGGCTCTTTGGTGAATGTGGCGTCGTCGTCGTCCTCTTTGCCGGGACGATTCGGCACGCTGGCGGTGAAGGAAAAATCCGCGCCGGTGTCGAACGGCGGGTCAATGTAAATCAGGTTCACCTTGCCCGCGAACTCGGCCAGCAGCGACGGCAGCACATATTTCTTGTCGCCCCAAATCAGCCGGTTGCGCCATTCGGTTGGCCGGTGCTGCCCGAAAAGTTCCAGCGTGTGCCGCCGCGCCGCCGCCGATTCATTGACCGTCTCGACCGTTTGAAACGGCAACGCCACACGCAACGGCGCGACGCGGTTTCCCGCGTTGTCATATTTGCCTTCCCAAACCAGTTCCGTCCGTGTGACGGCCAGCGGGTGTTGAGTCCCGGCCGCCGACTCGTTGCGTTCTGCCATGTGCCGAGCGTAGCAGACCAGCCGGACACGCTGCAAGCGCGGCATTGAGTCTGGCAAAAATCTTTCCGGGCATCCGTGAAATCCGAGAAATCCGTGGTCAAATTCTTATCACACCGATGGTCATTAAACCGTCCAACCAGTCCAAGCCGGCTTTATCGTTAATGTAACGGGCTTGTTACGGGTTTGTAGCGCCAAATGTTACGGGCTAAGTCGTTGACTATCAACACTTGTTACGGTGTTACGGGTTTTCCAGACCTATGTATCCATCTGGCCCCCGTCCTAATCGTAATCCTAATCTTAATCCCACACCCGGAAATCTGTGCCCATCTGTGTCAATCTGTGGCCATAATTCATAACCTACTGTATTACAATATGTTGTGCTTATCTAACGGCTAAAATGCTGAAATTCTCACTGTTTTTGGCAGGGATCAATCCACCTGACTAATTCTCAGCCTTTTCGGCTTTGGCGGGTTTCACGGGCTTTTCCGCTTTGTCCGCTTTGGGCGACTTGTCCGCCTTTTCTGACTTGGGCGCTTTGTCGGCCTTTTCCGCATGCGGTTTTCTTTCCGGACGATGCGCTTTTTCCGCGGCTTCAGGCGCGGCGCTTTCGTCACGAACGCGCTCGGCGCGCTTGTGCCCGCGCGATTCGGTCCGGGCGGCGCCTTCCCTGCCCTCCCTGCCCTCCCTGCCTTCAGCCGGCTTCGGGGCGGGCGCGACCGGAAGGATCTCCGGCGTCGTGCTTTCCACGCGCAACTTCAAGGTCGCGGTCACGTCGGAATGCAGACGCAGTTCCAACTCGTGTTCGCCCAGCGTTTTGATGGGGTGCTCGAGATGAATTTTTCTCTTGTCCAGCACGATGTCAAATTGCGTCTTCAGTTGGTCGGCGACCATGCCCGCGGTCACAGTCCCGAACATTTTGCCGTCCTCGCCCGTCTTGACGGCAATGACGGCGATGAGCTTGGAAATGCTCTTGGAAAGTTCGCTCATGGTGTTGAATTCGTGCGCTTCGCGGTCGGCGCGGCGCTGGCGCAGCGCTTCGATGCGCCGCTTGTTGGTCGCCGTCAACGGCACGGCCAGACCTTGCGGGAGAAGGTAATTGCGGGCGTAACCGGCCGCCACTTTGACCAGGTCGGATTCCCCGCCCAGACCCACGATGTTTTGAACTAAAATTACGGATGTTTTTGGCATAAAATTTAAACGCTTAAAATGGGACGTCGTCTTCCTCGACAGGCGGAGCCTCCCCTTCAGGCCCTTCCGACGGTTTGGCCGCCGGGGGCGGCGCCGGGCGCGCGGCGGGCCGGCGGGGGGCGTCCGGACTGGGCGGATCGCCGCTGTCAGGCCCCTTGGAATCAATGAATGAAAAGCCTTCCAGATGGACCTTGAGCTTGCTTTGCTTTTGATGCGTGTTTTTATCTTCCCAAGTATCCAGCCGCAACCGCCCTTCCACCAGGATCGGACGGCCCTTGCGCATGTATTGGGCGATGACTTCCGCCTGCCGGCTAAAGGCGTCCACATCCACAAAGCACACTTCCTCCTTGGTTTCTCCCGCTTCGGTTTTCCAGGTGCGATTGATGGCGAGGCCAAACTTGGCGATGGCGGTGCCTTTGGGCGTGTAGCGCAATTCAGGATCGCGGGTCAGGTTGCCCGCCAGGATGACTTTGTTGAAGCTGGCCATAAACGGGATTATTTGGGTTCGGGTTTGACCACGGGCGCGGGCGCGAGGGTGAAGAGGACGCGGAAAATCTCTTCGTTGGCCGCAAAACGATGGCGCAAGTGGGCGACGATCTCCGGCGCGCCTTCAAAAACATAATTGACGTAAAAGCCCGAGCTGTGCTTGCGGTCCGCCACGCGCGCGAACGCTTTTTTGTCCATCTTCTGCACGGTTTCGACCTTGCCGCCCGCGGAGGAAATCTCGGTGGAGATTTTGTCAATGGTGTCTTTGAGGACCTCTTCCTTGGCGGCGGCGTTTAATATGAACAAACCTTCGTAACGTTTCACAAGTTTCCTTTTTTCGGCGGAGCCGTCACGGCTCCGTTAAATTGATTCATCGCTTCTTTGATTCCGGCGCTCCGCCAGCATTCCACCTGCCGGCCGGCCCGCGCCAGAACTTCTTCCACTATTTCCCGTTCCCCGGCCGTAAAGCGGCCCAGGACATAATCTGTTATTTGCCGGTCATCATCGGCCCGCCGCCCGATGCCCAATCGCAACCGCGGATATTCCCGCGTGGCCAATTGCCGCTCGATCGATTCCAGCCCGTGATGGCCCCCGCTGCTGCCTTTGGCCCTGAGCCGGATTTGCCCCAGCGGCAAGTCCGCGTCATCGGCCACGATCAACATTCTTTCGGCCGGCAACTGATAAAACCGGGCCAAGGCCCCGACCGCCCCGCCGCTGGCATTCATAAATGTCTGCGGCTGGCACAAAATAATCTTTTGCCCCGCCTGTTCCAACCGGGCCAGGCGGGCGTTGAATTTCCTCTCCAACTTCCACGCCGCCCGCCACCGGGCGGCCAGCCGTTCCACCAACATAAACCCGATATTGTGCCGGGTCCCGGCGTATTCGATGCCGGGGTTTCCCAGCCCCGCGATGAGAGATAAATTCTCCAACGGGTAAAGGGAGCCTTACTTCTTCCTCTCCCACTTCTTCCTCGCCTGCCTTTTCGGCGGCGGGAGCGGGTGTCTCGCCCGGCTTGGCCGCGGCTGTCTCGCCCGGTTTGGCCGCAATTTTTTCGCCGGGTTTGGCGCGGCTTTTCTCCGGCCTTTTCGCCGGGTTTTTCTCCGGCCTTGGCCTCTGCTTTCTCACCGGGTTTGGCCTCGGCCTCCGCCCCCTCTTCCTTCTTCTCTTTGATCATTTCCACTTCTCCCGTTGGCGCGGTCGCGGCCTCCAGCAGAGCGGCTTCCTGGGCCTCGCTCACCGGCGCGGCCACGGCCAGGACGGAGATGTGTTTGTCGCCAAGAATTTCCACCCCGGGCGGCGCCTTCATGTCGCCGATGTGAATGGCCTTGCCGATTTCCAGATGGCTGACGTCGGCCACCAGGACCTCCGGCAAATCCTTGGGCAAGGCGCGAACTTTCAATTTGAACAGAACGTGTTCCAGCGTGCCGCCGCCGGTTTTGACGCCGAGGGCTTCGCCGGTTGCTTCCACCGGCACCAGGACGGTGACCTTTTCATTCTCGGCCACTTCGTGCAGATCGACGTGCAGCATCTGGTGGGTCAGGACGTGGTGCTGGATGTCCTGCACCAGGGCCAGCCGTTTGGGCAGGGCGTCGTCCTTGACCGAAAGGTCGAGCAACACGATTTCAGAGGCGGCGCCGTGCATGACGTCCTGGATGTCCTTGAGATTGAACTCCAGATTTTGCGGCGGATGGTGCCGGCCGTAAATGACGGCGGGAACACGCCCGGAGGCCCGCAATGTCCTGGCGCCGGCCCGGCGGCCCAAAGTCCGCGGAAAGGCAGTTAAAGCAACAGATTTCATCTTTTATACCTTATATATGCAAAGACCCCGCAACGCCAGCCTAACTGGTGCGCCCCCCTTTGAACTCGAACAGCGATGTCACTGATGAATTGCAGTTGATCCGCTTAATCGCTTCGCCCAAAAGCGCGGCCACGCTCAGCGTCGTGATCTTCACCCCGTCAATAGCGGGGCGTAGGACAGTATCAGTGGTAATCAATTCGTCAATGTTTGATTTTCGCAATCGTTCGATTCCCAGATCGTTCAAAATGGCATGGGAGACGCAGGCAATGATCTTTTTGGCCCCCCTTTTCTTCAACAACACCGCGGCATTGACCAGAGTCCCGGCCGTTTCCGTCAAATCATCCACCATCAAGACATTCCGGCCCCGGATCTCGCCAATGACCGCCATGGCCTCAATATCCGTGGCGCTTTTCCGTCGTTTGGCCACAATGGCCAGCCCCGTCTCCAGCACCTGCGAATAGGCATGCGCCATTTTCAGCCCCCCCACATCCGGGCTGACCACCACCAAATCGGGCAGTTGCTTTTTCTTCAAATACTCGTACATCACCGGCGCGGCATACAGATGATCCACCGGAATGTCGAAAAACCCCTGAATCTGCTGGGCGTGCAAGTCCATGGTCAACACCCGGCTCGCCCCGGCCGCGACCAGAAGATTGGCCACCAATTTGGCGGTGATCGGCACGCGCGGCTGGTCCTTGCGGTCCTGTCGCGCATACCCGTAAAAGGGCAAAACCGCCGTGATCCTCTTCGCGCTGGCCCGGCGCACCGCATCCATCATGATGAACAATTCCATATAATGATGGTTCGTCGGCGGCGAAGTGGATTGCACGATGTACACATCCTCCCCGCGCACATTCTCCTCGATCTTGACGAACGTTTCGCCGTCAGGAAAGGTGCTGATGGTGCATTGGGCCAGCTCCAGGCCGATGGAAGCGACGATGCTCTTGGCCAGCGGCAAATTGGACGTGCCGGAAAAAATTTTCACAGTTAATAGTCAATGGGTCGAAAAACCACCGCGAAGGCCGTTTGCCCGCGAGCCAGAACTGTAACAACCGCCGCGCCCGGCGCAAGACCAAATTTTCGGGCCGGAAACCGGGCGGCCCTCAATCTGGCAACGCCGAACTGGCCGAAGCCCGAAGCGGATTGGCTTATTTTGACCATGTGTAACTAAGTTAATACCGGTTAGGCCGGACTGAGGCTGATTATGTTGCAAGCTGTTCATTTTAAAGTATTTGCATAGATTTGACGCGCCAGCTTGACCCACCAAACTGGTTTGACCCACCTTGACCCAGTTTGACTGGTCTGACCGCCTGGATCCCAACCGGACGGGAAAACGAGCACCAATGGAATGGCCGCGAAAATGCACAAAAGTCGCAATCCCGATACTGAATCGGGACAGTTCTTGAGTCTTTTGCGTTTTTTGGCGGCAATCTTCAATACTGGATTCCGCAGTCCTAGTCGCGCCGCAGCCGCCGCGGCGAAGGCGGATCGGCAGGCAATGAACCCTGTTCATGATTCCTTTCCTTTCTTCAGTTTTCCATCATCCATTTTCCATTATTCATTAGACGAACTATACAGTTAACATATTCTTTAGTCAACAGATTTTTTAAGGAATTTTTAAGAAAACTGTGATTTTTTCAAAAACAGGGTTAATGGCTTGCGCGGGAATGACTTAAGAATAACGCAAAGGGCAAAGACGCCAAGATTTTTGACCTGCCATCGCTCGGAAGCCATGGCGGGCGGGGCGGGATTAACAAGATTTGCAGGATTTCGGAACGGAAGGAGGAGAATGGATCAGCCAGTGAATGATTTCATCCTGTACCTGTCATCCTGTCTCCGTTTTCCATATTTGTTGGTGGAGCGGGCGGGCGAGGCTCATCAGACAAAATGTTCACATGCTCGGAACCGACCCCATGTTAATTTTCCGACCCCTTTCTGCGAAACCGCCCCTTTCCGACCCCTTTCTCGCAGCCTAAAACATCTCTCGCAGCATATCCTGGTGTTTCTCCGGCTTGGCTTCGCGTTGGGCTTTGGCGAAGGGATTCATTTGCGGCGGGCCATCTCGAAGCTGCGCAAAGCAAAGAGCGAACTGGCGAAGGGGCGGGCGAAAAGTCTGTTTATTGGGAAATGATTGCGGTAAAGTTCGCCGCCATGCCCACTTGGGATGC
The DNA here is from genome assembly GCA_963825315.1 of uncultured Verrucomicrobiae bacterium. GTDB lineage: Bacteria > Verrucomicrobiota > Verrucomicrobiia > Limisphaerales > Palsa-1400 > DASRLE01. Next base: position 2,316,355 of record CAWGST010000001.1, read on the forward strand.
CGAACAATATCTTCGCTTCAAGGACGAGCGCACACGACCCTGCCGGGAACTGTGCGGCGCGCGTCGCCGTGGCCGCACCCCGTCGTGTGATTGATCTGGGCTGTGGTCCCGGAAACAGCACAGGCGTCCTGGCTGAACGCTGGCCAAAGGCTGAATTGACGGGGCTGGACAGCTCGCCGGAGATGATCGCCGCTGCGCGTCGGGCAGCGCCTGGCCTGGATTGGCGCGTGGGTGACATGGCCGCCTGGGGCGACGAGAAGGGCCAGACGTACGATGTCGTCTTCAGCAGCGCCGCCCTGCAATGGTTGGACGATCACGCGGCGGCATTTCCCAAGCTTTTGAGCCGCGTTGCCCCTGGAGGGGCGTTGGCCGTGCAGATGCCCGGCAATTACGAGGCCCCCGCCCATTGCCTCATGCGAGCCCGACTTGGCGGATTCGAGGGGGTCCAGACGCGTAAGTGCTTGAAAATCAACGACCGCATGTTTCAGGTCTTCACTACAGAACTACTCCCGCCCGGCGGCTTCGGGTTGGTGATTTTCGGCGGCGGCTGGGCTGGCAACTCCAGCTTGAGGCGCTGCAATAATAGTTGGACATCGGTTTCCGGTTGCGTGTACCGGCTCAGTATGACGGTGCGCTCATCGGTCGTCGGCAGATGCACGTCCAACATTTGAATGGTGGCGAACTTTTCCAGAACCGCCCGCGGGGTCAGGCCCGGAGCCAAGTCGCGCAGGCGCCGACGCAAGGTCACATGCAGGCAGTAGGCCAAAAAGGAGATGAAGATGTGGGCTTCGATCCGGCGCTCCAATTGATGGTAAAGGGGACGCAGGCTCAAATCGTCCTTGAGATTTTTGAAGGCCGCTTCCACTTCGCTCAGTTGCATGTAAAACTGCCAGAGTTCTTCAGGCGTTCGCCCCGCGATGATGTTGGTGCGCAGCAGGTAACGGCCTTCGCGTTTGCGCGCCTGGCGCAGTTTGTCTTTGCGCAAAGCAAAGGTCAGTTGGCTGGACCGCGCCGCCACCGCCGTGTGGATCAAGCGCGCGGCGACCGGATAGTCGTGCAGCGCCGCGCCCAGTTTCTTGAGCAACTCGTCGCGCTTGAGTTTCATCCCTTGCAACTTCTTGAGCCGCTGCCACAGCCCTTTGAGTTGCCGACGACGCATGGCCCGTTCCTTGTTCACCCGGTCCTGGCTTTCCGCCAGGACGTAGAGTTCCTTTTCTTCCGCCAGCAATTTCACCGACACTCCCTCCCGCGCCACGTGCCAGGGCAACTGGGCCAGCTTTTGCTCGTATTGACTCAGTCGCCCCCGCGGCGTGCCCACCAGGTATTGCACCGGAGGCGTGGACGCGCGCATTTGCGCCAAATACTTCTCGGTGGGGATGCCCCGGTCCATCACCCAAATCCGCTCGGCTTGGCCGTACTGGTCCTCGATCTTTTTGAGAAAGTCCGCCAGCGTCGTCTTGTCGCTGGTGTTGCCGGAGAGAACCTCGTAGGCCAGGGGAAACCCTTCCGGCGTGACGATCAGCGCGATGACCACCTGCACGCAATCGGGGCGCTTGTCCCGGCTGTAGCCGTAACGGCGCTTGTCCCCTTCGGCAAAAGGCGGATCGCTCTCAAAATAGGTGCTGGTCAAATCGTAGAGCAGAACCTCGAAACGGGCGTTGAACAAATCCTTCCATCGCCCGGTCAGGTGCGTGAACAACTCCCGCTTGTGCTCCAGCAACCGCTCGTGACATTGGTAGAGCTTGTGGATGTCGGCCAATTCCAAGTCCGCGCCCAGCAGATCGGCCATCGCGCTGTGCTCAAACCAATGCCGATAGAGCCTCCATTCGCTGCCCGGATCCAAGAGCCGATAGACCACCAGAATTTGCAGCACCCAATCCCAGCGCGTGCCTTTGCGGCTGGGGGGCAGGCGAGCCGCCCAAAATCGATCCAGCCCCACCTGTTCCCAGAGCTGGCCTGCCAACCAGCAAGCACCCCACTGCCTGGGCCGATGCAACGAGAGTTGGCTGAGCCGAATCCGCACGATGTCCGCGTCGGCCACCGCCCCCATCCGATCCTCGGGAAACAACGCCACCGTGCGCGGACGCGCCTGGCCCTCCTGGAAAATCTCGATGGTCTTGCGCCAGGCCTCTTCTTGACTGTCATTGATCTCGCCCAGGTAAAGCGCGTGCCGCTGCACCACCCGGCCGCTGGCCACCCGCCGGTTTTCCACCAAGCTGTAATACCGATGTTCCTTGCCGTTTTTCCTTCGCGTCGTATAGCGCAAAAACATAATGGCATCCGATTATGCACATATTTTTAATGTTGGGAATAGGGTGGGTCTTCACTACAGCCCTTTTGGGTTTTTAAGCAATTAGCGTGCCCGCGTCGTACCAACCACTTGCGCAATAAAAAAAGTTTTTCGGAGGGTCGAATCCGCCAAGTCGGGCGAGAGATGGCGGCCTCCCAGGCCTGGCGCGATCGCTTCCCGGCGAGCGGCATCCGCGAATGGCACGTCCACGATCTGGCGACTTACCACGACATCATCGCCGCCGCCGCCGCCACGGTGGACCTTTGGCAGACGGAATACCTGCACATCCTGGCTGATGCCGCCGCCATCGTCGAGTGGTACAAGGGCACGGGTTTGCGGCCTTTTCTGGAGGCGCTGGCCGACGACGAACAGAGGGCGGATTTCACCGCGCAATACCTTGAACGCATTCGCCGTGCTTATCCCGTCCGCAGCAATGGCCGGGTGATCTTACCCTTCCGACGATTGTTCTTGATCGCGTATCAGCGGCCCTGATCCATTAAGCCGGGTCAGGCATATGCTTCCGCCAATTCCGCCATTTCCGCCTCCAACTCCAGCTCCCGGCATAGCGCCAGCGCGTCTCCCACCTGGCGCAGCAATTCGCCGGGGTTCAACGGTTGGATGAGGCCGGCGCGGATGCCATCGGCTTGGAGGGACAAGGGCATCAGGCGGTGCGGCCTGGGCTTGAGCAGCAGGGTGGGAATGCCGGTCGTGGACGGCAACCGATGCAGGATTTCCTTGACGGTTGAGCCATCCATGTCGGGCAATGTCGCGTCCAGGACAATCACGTCCGGCGAGACGTTGCGCGCCTGCTTGATCGCCTGCAAACCGGCGTGGGCAAGGAGAACGTCATGACCCGCCAGAGTCAAAGTCACGGGGAATGATTCCAAAACGTCGCTTTCATGGGCCACCAATAAAATTTGTTTTTTCATGCCTTTGGATTAGCAGGGCAGAGGACGGGCGACAACGACGGGAGGGCAAAGATCAGGTTACAGTTTGGAGTCATTGTCGGGCAACCCTTGAGAAACTGGATGCCAAAAGACTTGCGCCGCCGCCGGTCATTATTATCATAGCCCGTCGCAGCCAGCAGGCGGCGGGGCGCGAGGCGGGGGTCGAAGCGGCATTGGAAAAGCCGCTTGATTTTCCGCGCTTGATTCAAACCGTCAGCCAGGTTTTGGCCAAAGCAGTGAACTCAAATAATGCCGCATGAATAATCAGCAAACCGCCCCCGGCGCAAACACCCCCTCCGGAAAGACTGGCAACCCCGCTCCACCGCCTCCGAATCCTCCCGCCGGCAAGGAGCATCATTGGGGGACGTGGATTCTTGTCCTCCTGGTAATCGTCCTGGGCGCGGGCGCTTTTATTCTTCTCCGCGGCAAGAAACCCAAGCCGCCGGCGCCGCCGCCCGTCAGCATCACCGTGACCAATGTGCGGCAGGGCGACATCGAAGTGACAGACTGGCGCATCGGCTCGGTGCAGCCTGTCTATACCGCGACGATCTCGCCGCGGGTGGACGGGCAGGTGATTACTGTCAATTATACTGAAGGCCAAATGGTGGCCAGCAACGACCTGCTGGCTGTGATTGATCCCGGCCCCTACCAGGCGGCCTTGACCCAAGCCAGCGGACAGTTGGAGCGCGACAAGGCCCTGCTGGAGGGGGCGAAAATCGATTTGGACCGCTATGAGGCGGCATACGTCAAAAAGGCCATTCCCAAGCAGCAGGTGGATGACGAGTTGGCCCTGGTGCATCAGGACGAGGGCACGGTCAAGTTGGACGAGGGCCAGGTGGCGAATGCAAAGGTGCAACTGGCCTATTGCTACATTCGCGCGCCCTTCGCCGGCCGCGTCGGTCTGCGCCTCGTTGATCCGGGCAATGTTGTCCATGCCGCCAACACCAATGCCATGGTCGTCATTGCGCAGCTTCAGCCCATCACCGTCGTTTTCAGCCCGGAAGAGGATGTTTTGCCTCAGATCCAGGAGCAACTGAAGGCCGGGCATGAAATGACCGTGGAAGCGTGGGACCGCGCCCAGGAGAACAAGCTGGCCAGCGGCAAGGTTTTGGCCCTCGACAATATGATCAATCGTTCCACCGGCACCGTCGGGGTCAAGGCCATCTTTGACAATGAGGATTTCTCCCTTTTCCCCAATCAATTTGTCAATGCCAGGCTGATCATTCGGACCCTGCATGGCATGAGTCTGATTCCCACCTTCGCCATTCAGCACAATCCCGAGGGCGCGTTTGTCTATGTGGTCACGAACAACACGGTCACGACCAACGGGACGGTGACCCGTTACCAGACGGTCACGATGCGCAACATTACCGTTGGCACGGCGGATGGCAATGTCACCTCCGTTCCGCAAGGGTTGGAGCCAGGAGAAGTCATCGCCCTGGACAACTTCAACAAGTTGGGCGAAGGGATCAAGGTCGCTCCCCGGCAGCCGGCCGAAGACACTCAAGCCGGCGGCGGGAAAGATAAAGGCGGTTCGCACAAAAAGAAGTCCGACGATTCAAAGGATAGTTCGTGAGTCCCTCGCGCCCGTTCATTTTACGGCCCGTGGCCACGTCGCTTTTCATGGCGGCGATTTTGCTGGTCGGCATCGTGGCTTATCAGCAACTGCCGGTCTCGGCGCTGCCCGAGGTGGATTTTCCCACCATCCAGGTGGTGACATTCTATCCCGGGGCCAGCCCGGACGTGACGGCATCGGCCATCACCGCCCCGCTGGAAAGACAATTCGGACAGGTGCCCGGGTTGAATCAAATGACCTCGACCAGTTCGGGCGGCAGTTCGATTATCACGCTGCAATTCGCGCTTTTTCTCAATATCGACGTCGCCGAACAGGAAGTGCAGGCGGCCATCAACGCCGCGCAAACGTATCTGCCGTCCGACCTGCCAGCGCCTCCGATCTACAGCAAATCCAATCCGGCGGATGCCCCCGTATTGACCCTGGCGCTGACCTCAAAGTCCCTGCCTTTATACAAGGTGGAAGATCTGGCCGATACGCGGCTGGCCCAGAAAATCTCCCAGCTTTCCGGCGTCGGTCTGGTCAGCATCGTGGGCGGCCAGAGACCGGCCGTGCGCATCCAGGCCAATCCCACCGCGCTGTCGTCCTACCAACTGAACCTGGAGGACCTCCGCGCCGCCCTTGAGCAAACCAGCATTAACCAGGCAAAAGGCAATTTCGACGGGCCCAAGACTTCCTATCAAATCAACGCCAACGACCAACTGCTCACCAGCAAGGATTACAACCAAGTCGTCGTCGCCTACCGCAACGGCGCGCCCGTCATGCTGAGCGACGTCGCCAAGTCCGTGGACGACGTGGAAAACATCAACCAGGCCGCGTGGATGAACCAGGTTCCGGCCGTCATCGTCAACGTCCAGCGCCAGCCAGGGGCCAACATCATCCAGGTGGTTGATCGCATCAAGACCCGGTTGCCCCAGCTTCGAGCGACGCTGCCGCCCGCCGTGGATGTGAGCATACTGACCGACCAGACGACGACGATTCGCGCCTCCGTGCATGACGTGCAATTCGAACTGATGCTGACCATAGCGCTGGTCGTGCTGGTCATCTTTCTTTTTCTGCGCAGCTTTACGGCCACGATCATACCCAGCGTGGCTGTGCCGCTGTCCCTGATCGGCACCTTCGCCGTCATGTACCTGCTGGGCTACAGCCTGGACAATCTTTCCCTGATGGCCCTGACCATTTCCACGGGATTTGTGGTTGACGACGCCATCGTCATGATCGAGAACATCTCCCGCTTCATTGAACAGGGGGAAAAGCCGCTCGAGGCGGCGCTCAAGGGCGCGGAGCAAATTGGCTTCACCATCATCTCGCTGACCATTTCGCTGGTGGCGGTACTGATCCCGCTGCTGTTCATGCAGGACATCGTGGGACGCCTTTTCCGCGAATTTGCCGTGACGTTGAGCGTGACCATTCTGGTTTCGTGCGTGGTCTCGCTGACCCTCACGCCCATGATGTGCTCCCGGTTGCTCCATCGCACCCCGGAAGAACAACAGGGACGAATCTTCCGGGCTTCCGAGCATGTTTACCAGCGCGTCATTGCCTTTTACGGCACGACGCTGCGCTGGGTTCTGGAACGCCGCACGGCCACCCTGTTCGTCGCCGTGGCCACCCTGGTCATGACGATCGTGCTCTATATTCTCATCCCCAAGGGGTTCTTCCCCGTGCAGGACACCGGCGTGATTCAAGGCATCTCGCAAGGAGCGCAGACCGTGTCCTTCACCGCCATGTCCCAACAACAACAGCAACTGGCCGAAAAAATTCTCAAGGATCCGGCCGTGACCAATCTGTCCTCGTTCATCGGCGTGGATGGCATCAACACCACCCTCAACAGCGGACGGATACTCATTAATCTCAAACCCATCGAGGAACGAAAGATCAGCGCCTCGGATGTGATCCGCCGCTTGCAGCCCGAACTGGCCAAGGTCAATAACATCGCCCTTTTCATGCAGCCGGTGCAGGACATCACCATTGAAGACCGCGTCAGCCGGACCCAGTACCAATACACGCTGGAAGACCCCGATCCGGCCGAACTGCAAATGTGGACGGACAAACTGATGGCCAAATTGCAAACCCTGCCCGAGCTGCGCGATCTGGCCACCGACCAGCAAGTGGACGGGCTGCAAATAGCGCTGGCCATTGACCGGGTGACGGCGGCGCGCCTGGGCATCAGCGCGCAGCAAATTGATCAGACCCTCTACGACGCCTTCGGACAACGGCAAGTCTCGACTCTATTCACCCAATTGAATCAATACCACCTCATTATGGAAGCGACGCCGTCCTTTCAACGGGACCCGTCGAAATTGAAGGACATCTATATCCAGTCGGCCTATGGCGGAGCGGTTCCTTTGAGCGCCTTTGCCCATTTTGAGTCCAAAACAGCGCCCCTGTCCATCAACCATCAGGGACAATTTCCCTGCGTGACCTTTTCTTTCAACCTGGCTCCGGACGCCGCCCTGGGCGAGGCGGCCAGCGCGGTGGAAAAGGCGCAGAAAGACCTGAACATGCCCGCGTCAGTGCTGGCCTCCTTCCAGGGCACGGCCGCCTCCTTCAAGGCCTCACTGACCAATGAGCCGCTGCTCATCCTGGCCGCGCTCGTCACCGTCTATATTGTTCTGGGCGTCCTCTACGAGAGTTACATTCACCCCATCACCATCCTCTCGACCCTGCCTTCGGCGGGCGTGGGGGCGATTCTGGCCTTGATGCTCTTTCACCAGGACCTGGGGGTTGTTTCCCTCATCGGCATCATCCTCCTCATCGGCATCGTCCAGAAGAACGGCATCATGATGGTTGATTTCGCGCTGCAAGGCCAGCGCGACGAGGGGAAAAACACCGTGGACGCGATTTACCAGGCCTGTCTGCTGCGCTTCCGGCCCATCTTGATGACGACCATGACCGCACTTTTGGCCGGCCTGCCGCTGGCCCTGAGCACGGGCACCGGCGCGGAACTCCGCCGCCCCCTGGGCATCTCCATGGTGGGCGGGCTGATTTTGAGCCAGATGCTCACTTTGTACACGACTCCTGTCATATACATTTTCATGGACAGGTTTTCGCGCAAGCCGGCCCGGCCGCCGCCGGCGCCCCGGCCGCCGCGCCCGTGACGGGCGGCTTGCCCGCATCCTCATGAATTTCTTCGCGCCATTGATTCACTGTCGCGCCGCCGCCGCTTGGGCGAAGGCGGACGCTTGCTCATGAACATCTCGGCGCCATTTATTCACCGGCCCGTGGCCACGTCGCTGCTGACCTTTGCCGTTGCGCTGGCCGGGGCGGTCGCTTTCAACTTGCTGCCCGTGGCCCCGATGCCCCAGGTTGATAATCCCGTCGTTTCGGTCGGGGCCGCCCTGCCCGGGGCCAGTCCGGAAATCATGGCCTCGTCCGTGGCCGCTCCGTTGGAACGGCAATTCGGGCACATTGCCGGCGTCAATGAAATGACCTCCTCCAGCTATCTGGGCACGACCGGGATTACCCTGCAATTCGATTTGAACCGCAACATAGATGGCGCGGCCCGCGACGTGCAGGCCGCCATCAACGCCGCCCGCAGCTATCTGCCGGCCAACCTGCCCAGCAATCCCACCTGGCGCAAAGTCAACCCGGCCGATTCGCCCATCATGATCATATCGCTGACTTCCGCTGTTTATAATCGCGGCCAGCTCTATGACGCGGGTTCCACCATCATGCAGCAGGCGCTTTCGCAGATTGACGGCGTTGGCCAGGTTTTTGTGGGTGGCAGTTCCCTGCCCGCCGTGCGCGTCGAGGTCAATCCCGTGCAATTAAACAACTGCGGCCTCGGCTTGCAGGATGTGCAGAAGGTTTTGCGGGGCGCCAACGCCAACGAACCAAAAGGCCAGATTTACGATGGACATACCACTGCCGATATCGTGGCCAACGATCAATTGCTCAAGGCCGCCTATTACAAGCCGCTCATTGTGGGCTACCAGAACGGCGCCGCCATCAAGCTCTCCGACGTGGCCGACGTGCGCGATTCGGTCGAGAACCTGCGCGCGGGCGGGTTCGCCGACGGCAAGCCCTCCGTGGTCCTGGTGATTTTCAAGCAGCCGCAAGCCAATGTTATTGACACGGTGGACCGCATTCGCCGGATGCTGCCCTCTTTGCAGGCTTCCGTGCCCGCCGCCATCAAGCTGACCATCGTGATGGATCGGACCACGGGGATTCGCGCTTCGGTCAATGACGTGGAGCGGACCCTTCTGGTCTCGATCTCGCTGGTTATCCTGGTCGTGTTCGTCTTTCTGCGCAGCGCGCGCGCCACCCTCATTCCCAGCGTGGTCGTTCCCGTGTCCCTCATCGGCACCTTCGGCATCATGTACCTCTGCCATTTCACCCTGGACAATCTTTCCCTCATGGCCCTGACCATCTCCACCGGCTTCGTAGTGGATGATGCCATTGTTGTCATCGAGAACATCACCCGCTACATCGAGCAGGGGATGACGCCCCTGGACGCCGCCTTGCGCGGGGCCAAAGAGATTGGCTTTACGGTCATGTCCATCAGCATCTCGCTGGTGGCGGTGTTCACCCCCATTCTTCTCATGGGCGGCTACATCGGGCGTCTTTTCCATGAATTCGCCGTCGTTCTCTCAGTGGCCATACTGGTTTCGCTGCTCGTTTCCCTCACCACCACGCCCCTGATGTGTTCCCGGCTGCTCAAGCGGGAAAGGGAGGAGGATCACGGCAAGCTCTACCGGGCCACCGGAAGAACGTTCGACTGGCTGCTGCGCCATTACGAGACGAGTTTGCAGTGGTCTCTGCGCCATTCGTTTTTCACCCTCTGTCTGCTTTTCGGGGCCATCGTGCTTAATGTTTACCTCCTCATCATTGTGCCCAAGGGCCTTTTCCCCCCGCAAGACAATGGCACGCTGGCCGGCAGCGTTATGGGCACGCAGGATATTTCCTTTCAGTCCATGTCAGCCAAGCTCGGGCAATTCATCCAAATCGTCATGCAGGACCCGGCGGTCGAGCACGTCCTCGGCTACACCGGCGGCAATTCCGCCACCGATTCGGGCTTTGTTTTCATCTCCTTAAAGCCCTTGAGTGAACGCAAATTGAGCGGCGCCGCGGTGATCAATCGCCTGCGCCCAAAACTCGCGCGTGTTGCGGGAGCAACGCTGATTTTGCAGCCCGGCCAGGACGTGCGCACCGGCGCCCGCTTGAGCGCCGCCCAGTATCAGTATTTCATCCAAAGCCCCAGCGTGGCGGAGTTGGTCAAGTGGGGACCTGCTCTCCAGGCGGAAATGAAGAAAATTCACGGGCTGACCGACGTTAACAGCGACCAGCGCAACAACGGCCTGCAATCCACGCTCGTTTATGATCGTCCGACGGCGATGCGCCTGGGCGTAACGGCCGAGGCGATTGACAACGCCCTCTACAGCGCCTTTGGGCAGGCCCAGGTCTCCACCATGTACACCGAGTTGAATCAGTATCATGTGGTCATGGAAGTGGCGACCAACTTTTGGCAGACGCCCGAAGGCTTGAAGTCCATTTACCTCCAGTCCACCAATGGCGGCGAAGCGCCTTTGCAGGCCGTGACAAAATACAAAACCGACACCGCCCCCATCGCGGTCAATCACTCGGGTCAATTTCCCTCGGTGACGATCTCCTTCAACCTCGCCCCGGGCGTTTCGCTGGGCGAAGCTGTCAAGAATATTACTGACCTGAAGGAGCGGATGGGAATGCCGCAGGACATTCAAGGCAGTTTCGGCGGGACGGCGCAGCTCTTTCAGGACTCCCTGGCCAGCCAGCCCTTTCTCATCGTGACGGCCCTGGCGGCGGTCTATATCGTTTTGGGCATTCTTTATGAAAGTTACATCCATCCCATCACCATTCTTTCCACCCTGCCCTCCGCCGGCGTCGGCGCCGTGTTGGCCCTGATGCTGTTTCACCTCGACTTGACCATCATCGCCCTCATCGGCGTCATCCTGCTCATTGGCATTGTCAAGAAAAACGGGATTCTGATGGTGGACTTTGCCATCGAGGCCGAGCGCAAGCACCACTTGAAACCGGCTGACGCCATTTACCAGGCCTGCGTTCTCCGCTTTCGTCCCATTTTAATGACGACCCTGGCCGCCACCTGCGGCGCCCTGCCCCTGGTTTTCGGGAGAGGCACCGGTTCGGAATTGCGCCGCCCGCTCGGCGCGTCCATCGTCGGCGGCCTGTTGGTCAGCCAGATGCTGACCCTCTACACCACGCCCGTGGTCTATCTTTATTTTGACCGTCTCCGCCTCTGGTGGCAGCGGGTTCGGGGAAAGTCAACCCCGGCCCTGCCCGCCGCGCCGCCCGTGCCGGCATGAAGAAAATTAAGAAGTAAGAATTAAGAAAAATGAAAAACTGCCAAAAGTCGAACCGAAGCGCCTTTCTTTACTTCTTCCTTCTTCCTTCTTCCTTCTTCCTTCTCCTGGCTGGCTGCAATCTCGCGCCCAGTTACCGTCAGCCCTCCGTGCAAACACCGCCCGCCTTCAAGGAAACCAATGCTTGGAAACTGGCCCAGCCCAGCGACGGAGTTATCAAGGGCAAGTGGTGGGAATCGTTCAACGACCCGCAACTGAACGCGCTCGAGGAACAGGTCGCCATCTCCAATCAAAATATTGCGGCCGCCCTGGAAAATTTTCTGGCCGCCCGCGCTTTGGTCAAGGAAGCCCGTTCGGCTTATTATCCCACGGTGAGCGCCGATCCCTCCGCGACAAAAACCAAAGCGGCACAGACCGCCCCCTCGGCCTTTTCCGCTTCCCACGGGTCCTATTCGACCTACACCCTGCCGGCGGATGCCTCATGGGAACCCGACCTTTGGGACGCGGTTCGAAACACCGTCAGGGCCGATGTCTATGCGGCCCAGGCCAGCGCGGCGATCCTTGAAAACATGAAGCTCATCGCCCAGGCCGAATTGGCCGCGGATTATTACGAACTGAGGGGCCAGGACGAAATGATCCAATTATTCGATGAAACGGTCAAAGCCTACCGGGAATCCGTTGACTTGACAACGACCCTGTTCCAGACGGGCATTGATTCCGAGCTGGACGAGGCGCAGGCCGACGCCTTGCTGCAAACCACCCTGGCCCAAGCCGCCGCCCTGGGCATCCAGCGCGCCCAATACGAACACGCCATCGCTCTTCTCGTCGGCCAGCCTGCTTCGACCTTTTCGCTCAATCCGGCCCCGATCAGCACCCCGCCGCCGGCTGTTCCGGTCGGCCTGCCTTCAACTCTTCTGGAAAGGCGTCCGGACGTGGCCTCGGCGGAGCGCACGGTGGCGGAAGCCAATGCCCAGATCGGCGTGGCGCGCGCGGCCTGGTTCCCGACGTTGAGCCTAAGCGGCTCGGCCGGGTATGAAAGCACTTCGCTGTCCAGTTTGGTCTCGCCGCCGAGTTTCTTCTGGTCCGTGGGCGCCTCCCTGTCGGAGACCATTTTTGATGCCGGCAAACGCAGAGCCGACGACGAACAAGCCTGGGCCAATTATCGCTCCATGGTCGCCAATTATCGCCAGACGGTCTTGACGGCTTTCCAGCAGGTTGAGGACAATTTGGCGTCCCTCCGCATTCTGAGCACGGAAACACAGCAGCAGAACGTCGCCGTCAAAGCGTCGCAAAAAAGTCTGGATTTGTCCATGGAACGCTACCGCTTGGGCATCGCCAGCTATCTCAACGTCATCGCCGCGCAAGAGACGCTCCTGGGCAATCAGCAAACAGCCGTGACCCTGCGGATGCAACAGATGGTCTCCAGCGTGCAACTCATCATGGCGCTGGGCGGCGGTTGGAACACCTCGGAGTTGCCTTCCTCTCGAAAGTTGGATTTGAAGTCACCGCCCGGCGGCAAATAACAATCAGCTTAAATTCACATAGGCGGAAAGTCCCTGCGCGCCCCCTTTCCCGTCCGAAGCCGCTTTCCTTGCAGCCGCCAAAATCACACGCCAGGGCCGGTTACGCCTCGAGGTCTATGCGGTCAATGATGCCAACGATGATTGAGCGCAGCGGAGCTTGGGAGTCCGCGACGATTTGCCGGGCGGAGTTGCCCTCGTCAACGAGCAGCACGCGTTCGCCGACACCGGCATTAACGCCGCCGTCGATGGCAACGAGGTAACCGCCGGGCTTGCCGGCAAAGTCCTCCTTCTCGACGACCAGCAATTTTTTACCGGTGTAGAACGGGTGGTGGATCGTCGAGACGATATCCCCTTTGACAGTGCCGATGATCATGGCGCGGGAATGTTCAAATTGTCCACGATGCCAACGATGGCGTGGTCAACCGGGACGAACCACGGGTCGAGCAGCAGCGCGGCTTCTCGTCCGCCTTCAAAATAGATGAACTCGCCGCGTCCGGCCATGCGGGTGGCGTCGCAGGCGACGAGCGGCTCGCCCTTGGGGTTGCCTTGCTTGTCGAGCGGCTGCACCCAGAGCATGGGAACGCCTTCCAGTCCCTTGTAAATGACACACGGGGTGAGGGTGCCGATGACTTTGCCAAGCAACATCAGGAAACCTCCTCGCCGGCAAACGTCCGCACCGCCGTGCCGGCGAAACCCGTGCCCTCGGTCAGATGTCGCGTCACCGCCTCGTGCGGACGGGAGATGATGCGGTGGTGGATGTATTCCTTCCGTCCGCGCAGAAAATCGCCGGCCAGTCCCATCGCGGCTTCGATGGCATGCAATTCGCCGTTGAAGACGCTAATGGCTTTGCCGGACATCTCGTAATCGGCCAGCCGCAACTCCACCAGCCGCACTTCGGTTCCCTTGACCGCCAGTTCGGCGGCGCGGACGTTGGCGGCGACGGTGCTGGTTTCCAGAATGGCCACCGCGTCCTGTTCCGCGGGCACGCGCCGGCCCAGAACGGCGTCATGCACCCGGGGGTGAACGTCCGGCAGGAAAGTGTAATCCAGCATTCCGGCCCGGCCGACGGCCAGCGCTTCGTTGAATGATTCCTCCACCGAGGCGGTCGAGCCGCCGATGATGATGAGGTAGCGGCCGTGGCTGACAGTGCCGGACTTGATCATGGCGATGGGGGCTTTCTTCAGCAAAAGATCGGTGACGTAAATCCCGTCAGCGATGCTGGTGAACTCCATGACCGCGATGGCTGAGTATTTCCTCACTAGACGATCCTGAATGCGCCGACCAGCGTGCAGCGGCGCCAGCGCGAGAAGCTCCGCGGACTCGTCATGCCTTCGCCCGTCGGGCTGGCGATGGTGAACGAGGTGTAGCCTTCGCTTTTCCAACCGAGTCCCGCCTGCGACGGGCCGTTCTTGACGAAAATGCTGGCGTTGCACTCGCGGGCCATGCGGCTGAGGTTCGAAAGATTCTCCGAGTGCATGACAAACGTGTGGCGGCGCGGATGTTCCAGCGCGATGGCGAAATCAATGCCCTCGTCCGCGTCCCGCACGCGCGTGACCGGGAGGATTGGCATCATCTGCTCGGTCCAGAGCAGCGGGTGATCGTGATCCACCTCGACGATGCCGAGGCGGACGGAGTCGTCGCAGGCGATGCCGGCTTTCTGGAGGATGACGCTGGCGTTCTTGCCGATCAGGGAGCGGTCAATGCCGGCTTCCTGCCGGGGGCCGTTGGTGTTCTTGAAGATGACCTTCTCCAGTGCCGGCAACTGGTCCTTCCATACCAGTGCCGCGCCGTTGTAGATCATGGCCTGGATCAGCTTGTCGGCAACGCTGGAGACAACCAGGCATTCCTTCTCGTCAACGCAGATGATGTTGTTGTCGAACGACGCGCCGAAGACAATGTCGCGCGCGGCTTTGTCAATGTCGGCGGTTTCATCCACCACAACGGGCGGGTTGCCGGGCCCGGCGCAAATGGCGCGCTTGCCCGATTCCATCGCCGCCTTGACCACGCCGCCGCCGCCGGTGACAACGACGAGGCGGATGCCGGAGTGCTTCATCAACGCCTGCGCGCTCTCGATGGTTGGGTTGGCGACGCAGGTGACGAGGTTATTCGGTCCGCCGGCGGCGACGATGGCTTTGTTGATAAGCGCGACGGTGTGGCAGGAGACGCGTTTGGCGTTCGGGTGGACATTGAAGACCACGGCGTTGCCTGCGGCGACCATCGCGATGGCATTGTTGATGAGGGTCGAGGTCGGGTTGGTCGTCGGGGTGATCGCGCCGATGACGCCGTAGGGCGCCGGCTCGGTAAGATTGAGGCCGTCGTCGCCGGTGACGGCGTGCGGTTGAAGGTCTTCCGTTCCCGGCGTCTTCTCGGTGACGAGCTGGTTCTTGAGGACCTTGTCGGCGTGGCGGCCCAGGCCGGTCTCCTCGAATGCCTCCCTGGCCAGCGCGTCGCCGTGTTCGCGCATCGCGTTGCGGATGGCGGCGATGATGGTGTTGCGCTTCCGCAAGCCCATCTCGTCGAACTGGCAGAACGCCGCGGATGCGCCGCGCACGGCGGCGTCCAGGTTGTCGAAGACGCCGAGTTCGCCGGCCGGCGGCGGCTGCGGCCCGGCAAACTTGTCCTTGCCGCCCGCGCCGTCACGGCCGCCCAAGTCGGCCACGATGCGCTGGGCGATGATTTCAATTTCCTGATCGGTAAGGCCAGCCACGATTCACCTGGTTATTTTTTGTATTTGTCCACGCCGCCAATTTCCCAACTGTCAACAATCGCCATGATGACGGCATCGCAGGGGCGGTTTTGGGTCGCGAGGGTTTGGCGCGCGGAACTGCCGGTGGCGACGAGGACCAGTTCGCCCGGGCCAACGCCGATGGCGTCCACCGCCACGACGTGGCCGCCGGTTTCCCTGGCCTCGGCGTCCACATGTTTGACGAGCATGAACTTGAGACCGTCCATGCTCGCTTCCTTGCGCGTGGCGACAACGGTGCCGACAACTTTGCCTAGATTCATAAATGCATCCTGCCGGGGCAGGCCCTGCGGCCCGCTGGCCGGCGGTGAACCGAATGTTACTTCCTGGCGGCTTTCGTGTCGCGACCGAGCGGCAGTATTTCGTCGGCGTTCTGGTGCGGCCGGGCGATAACGTGGACGGCGACGACTTCGCCGACGCGGCTCGCAGCCGTGCGGCCGGCATCGGTCGCGGCTTTGACTGCGGCGACATCGCCACGGATGACGGCGGTGACATAACCGCCGCCGGTCTTTTCCATGCTGACCAATTCGACCTTCGCGGCTTTGACCATTGCGTCCGCGCCCTCCACCATCGCAGAAAAGGAACGCGTTTCCAATAACCCAAGTGCCAGTGAATCTTGCATAGTTGTCTCCTTACGTTTTTGTTGTCTGTTGTCTAGTTGTGATCGGTTCAAAATTGGTCAGCCGCCGCCTTTCATCTCGCGACCGGTGATGCCAAGGATGGCAGCTTCCGCAGCTTTGGCGGCAACGTCAATGTCCTTTTCCTCGCCGCCCAGATAGACGCGGCCGAAACTGCCGAAGGCGCGGATTTCGAGTATGTTGATATTCGCGGCTTTCTCTGCTTCGTTCGCGGCGAAGGCGGCGTAGGCGGCCGGGGCAACTTCCATGGTAAAGAGCGTGTGGCCCGGCAGAATCATGTTGCCGTGCCGGGTGCGGTTGATCAGCATCGTGTGGTAGTCGTCAATGCGGCGGATGATGTTGTTGCTGTAAATGGCCGGCTTGTAGCGGCCCTCCTCTTTCAAATTCAACGCTGCGAGGATGGCGGCCCCGGCCTGCCGCACATCGGCCTGCGACTCGGAGTGGATTTCAAGCAGGCCGTAAAGTCGTTCGATGACCTGCATGCCGGGCGTAACCTTGGTGGATTTGAGCGCCACGTCGGTGACCGTGTTAATCTCCATGCCCGGCGAGATCTCGACGAACAGCGAGGCTTGCCCGGCGATGGGCAGGAAGCCCTGCGAGACGGTCGCGAAAAACGACGCGACCTGCGGTTGGAGACTGTCGAGAAAAATGTATGAGCGTAGGTCTGCCATAATGTTGTCCTTTGCTTTCTAGTATTTTTGGCCGCCTGCGCTGACGGCTTGGCCGGCGGCTTCCTGCAGGATTTTGATGCCGCTGCTCGTGCCGATGCGCGTGGCGCCGGCCTGCACCATGCGCCGAAGTTCAGCCAGCGACCGGACGCCGCCGGACGCTTTGACTCCAAGTTTCTTTTCACGCACGATCCGGCTCATCAGCGCCACGTCTTCGACGGTCGCGCCGCCGGTGCTGAAGCCGGTTGAGGTTTTCACAAAGTCGGCCCTGGCTTTGACTGAAAGTTCGCAGGCGCGCGCCTTCTCCTCATTGGTCAGCAACGAAGTCTCCAAGATCACCTTGCATTTGGCGCTGCCGTCGCGGCAGGCCTCGACCACCGAACGGATGTCGCGGAGCACGAGTTCATCGTCGCCGCTCTTGAGCGCGCCGACGTTGATGACCATGTCGATCTCCTTCGCCCCTTGCCGGATTGCGGCGCGGGCTTCCATCGCTTTGGTCTCCGGCGGTTGCGCGCCGAGCGGGAAGCCGACGACGCAACAGACTTTCACCCCCGATCCATCCAGGAGTTGCCGGGCGAGCGAAACCCAGGTCGGGTTCACGCAGACCGAATAGAATTTGTATTGGCGGGCCTCCCGGCAGAGTTGCTCGATGTCGCTCTTCACGGTGTCCGGTCGCAAAATGGTGTGATCAATCAATTGTGCGATGTCCAACGGCGGCTGGGTCGGTCCGGCAGCAGACTGCGCGGCCTGAGCGGCGACAAGTTCCTGGATGCGTTTGGTGATTCTTTCCAGGTCCGGCGCGGCAATCTTTTCCGCCGGCGGCTGCATAACGCTCAAGTGTGGCTCTCCGGTGCCGGCTAACAAGGTGGTTTGGTGCGGCCCGACTTCGATGGGGCCGTCTTGGATGGCATTGATCAGTTGAACCCGTTTGAGATGACGATCCTCGACACATTTCGTGGTGAGAAATGCCTCAACGATTGCTTTCGCCTGCTCAAAATTCGTCTGCCCGGCTCCCAGGGTCAGCACATTGGCGTCATTGTGCTCACGGCTGTTTTTGGCCAACTCGACGGAGTAACAGGCCGCCGCGCGCGCGCCGCGCACCTTGTTGGCGGCCATGGCTGAACCGATCCCGGCGCCATCGATCATGATGCCATATTCACATTGCCCGCTGGCCACCAAGCGCGCCACCGTATAGGCGATTCGCGGGTAATCGACTGCATCCTTGCTGTGCGTTCCGCAATCTTGAACGGAAGAAACCTTGTCCCGCAAAAATCCCAAAAGCTGATTTTTCAGCTCGAATCCGCCGTGATCGGCTCCGATGGCTACTTTAAGATTCTTCACGGCGTTGTCATTCTGGCTGCATTATGAGTAGTTGAGCGATAAAATTTATCAAGTTGGAAAATGATGTCAAGAGGCAACGGCAATAATGAACTAACAAGTCCCCGACGGGCAAGGGCGGGGCGTCCAATTTTTAAAACTTGACAAACCCAGCTTGATGGGTTAATATGCGGCCATGAATGAGGCGATGCGGGCATACGCGTCGGAGTTCGCCCGGCTGGGCGGCTTGACAAAATCCAAAGCACGGGCGGCAGCGAGCAGGCGGAATGGCAAGCTCGGCGGACGCCCTGGAAAGACCGCCGCGCCGGCCAGAGAAACAAGCATAAAAGAGCAACTCAATTCCATTGATTATCAAAGACTTATGCAAGAACGGAATCTTTTCGCTTGGGAAACCTAGCAAGCCGGGTTATTTGCCAGCATGAATGGCGGACTGTGGCAGAGCCTTTGACAATTGACAGCCTGCAAGCTCAATTTCAAATGGCGGCGCTCTGCCGACGCCGCTACGCAGAAATTTCTCGCTTCCGGCGCTGGAATTCCCAATTCTGGCGCGTGCCCAAATGGCTCAAAATGTTGCTGGGTATTCTGCTGCTGCCGGTTTGCCTCGGCACCGCCCAGGCTTTGTGGAAGGTGCTCTTCGCCTCCGCCGCAATGGACCGGGTCTGGCTGCCCATGCTGGCGGGGGCGGCTTGCTGGGTCGTGATTTTTCTGCTCCTGCCCAAACCGATGTGGATTTACGTCTTCGGACACGAATTGACCCACGCGGTCTGGACCTGGATTTTTGGCGGCCGGGTCAAACGGTTCCAAGCCGCTTCGCACGGCGGCCAGGTCATCATCACCAAAAGCAATTTTATCATTGCGCTGGCGCCGTATTTTTTCCCGCTCTACGCGGTGCTGGTGGTGGCGGTCTTTTTCATCGGCGATCTGCTCTGGCAATGGCGTCGCGGCTACCTGGCCTGGTTTCATCTGTTGCTGGGGGCAGCCTACGCCTTTCACGTCACGCTGACGTGGGAGATATTGAAGACCCGCCAGGCGGACATCACCAGCCAGGGCCGTCTTTTCTCGGCGGTCATCATCTTTCTTGGCAATGCGATGGTGCTGGTCATCGCCATTCCGCTCCTGACGGGGCAGGGTTTGTTCCACGCATTCGGCCTGTGGTTCGACTGCAACCGCGCCATATTGGAGCGCGTGGCAAATATGCTCTGAGAGATTAGGATTAGGGAGCAATTTAAATAAAACTGTAGCCGTATGCTGTCACCGTTCACTTCAAAACCAGCCAGTCGAGGTCGAATCAAAACCAGCCACTCCGAGGTGCTTGATTCATATCAGATTTCTGGATGCAGGCAAGGGGCATTCCAATTTTTTATCTGCGCTGGGTTCAGTGGTTTGGTTCCTTTGCCTCATGGAATCTTGGGCAGGGCGTGATCCGGGGCAACACGGACTGAAGGCACCCAAATGGACACTGGTGGCTTGGAAGTTTGGATTATGCGGTTGAGATCGTCCCAATCCTTTTGCGACGAAACTGTGCCAAATATTGGCATATACGGGTACATGACGTTGTCGCAGCTATAGCCCATCAACCTCACTTCCTTGAAACGGGAATCGGCGGCAAGGATGGTCTGCACCCTGGTGATGTATTCGCGAACTGCCGCCTTATCTCGACGCTGCTTCAAACCAAGAAGAGACATCGCCCCCCAATACAGCGTAAACAACAACAGAATTGTTATGGCGATCCAGAATCCTTTGGAGCCAACGCGAGATTTCATATTGGTGCCTCACTATGAACAGGTCGCCGCGAAAATCGAGCGTTTTCCATAATCGTAAAACAGCGAAGTAAAACGAGCAGAACTGTGCAGGTGTCACCCATTTAAACTCTCTGTTTTATATTGGCTCCGGCAAACTTCCTGCGCAATGGACGGAGAAGGAGCATGACTTTGGCGCCCGCCGCGCGAAGTCCTCGAATCTCCTGCCTGAAAACGTTGACATTTCGGTCATCCATGATTGGCGTTTTTAAGCGGGATGGGAGCGCCGGTCAATGCAAAGTAATCCACAAGCAGCGGTCTTATCATGGCTCCGGGCGGTTCATCCTAAAAACGGCAGTTGAGGGAAGGCAAACCACGGATGGACACAGATGAACACGGATAAAAATGCCATTGGCGAGCATCACCTTTTTGGTGAAAGCGCCCATTCTCGCAAGCTGTTCCAAATTCGTGTTTATCTGTGTTTATCCGTGGTTAAACTGCTTTTCCCAGGTTCATGGTGGAGGGCATCGGCCCCGGCGCGTTGTGGGCGGTTTTAGACTAGAGCGTTTTAAATAAAACTGTAGCCACAAGAGGCAAACCAGTTCATGGCAGCCCGGGGCGTGATACTCTGCAAAGCTGAAGCAATCGCCTGGAGCAGAGCGGGCTGCGTGCGGGCCTCGGCTGTACGCAGGTGGGATTTGACTTTGCTCCACATTTGCTCGATGGGATTGAGGTCTGGGGAATAGGCTGGAAGGAAGAGGATTTGGGCTCCAGCCTGCGCGATCAGCGAAAGGGTCGGCTCACTTTTATGCGGGGAGAGGTTATCCATGATGACCACATCTCCGGCGCGCAGCGTCGGGCACAAGACATGGCCGACATAGACCCGGAAAACCTCCGTATCGGTGGCCCCCTCGATGGTCATACAGGCGGTGGCACCGTCCAGGCGGATGGCGCCGATCATGGTCGTGGTTTGCCAATGGCCCTGCGGACATTGGGCGTGGACACGCTGACCCCGCAGGGCGCGCCCGCGCAGGCGGGTCAGATTGGTTTTGGCACCCGATTCGTCCAGGAAAATCAGTTTGGCCGGGTCCAAACCGCCTTGCCGACGCCGCCAGGCGCGGCGCGCCCGCGCAATGTCCGGACGGTCTTGCTCGCTGGCATGGAGTGTCTTTTTTTATATGTCAGCCCCATCTTCGCCAGAACGTAGTGGATGGCGGGCAGAGAACAGTCCAGTTCCAAGCCGGCGCGCAGCTCTTTCAAGGTCAGGTCGGGCTTCTGATTCAATAGAGTCCGCATCTGGCGCTGATGGGCCGCCAGGATCATCGGCTTGCGCCCGGAGAAACGGTGGCGCGGACCGATCTCCCCGGTCCGTCGGCGTTGTTGCAAGAGCTTCTTGACCATGCCCAGCGAAACCCGGTAACGATCGCCGACCTCCACGCGAGTCCCCTCTTCAAGGTCATAGGAAGCCAAAATCCGTTCGCGCAGGTCCAACGATAAAGTTCGCATGAACTGCCTATACCACAGGCCCAACGGAATGGCTACAGTTTTATTTAAAACGCTCTAGCGCGGGCCTTGGCGGCGGTTCCGGCCCGGCTGACACCGGCCCACCCCACGGCTGGCTCATGAAAGACCCCATGGTTGCTTTTTGCGGTCGAATCGGACGCGCAGCAGCGCGTCCCTACCGCATTGGATCCGGTAGGGACGACCTGCCGGTCGTCCGGGTGTCCCCGGAAGGCTTCATCAGCCAGCCGTGGGCCCACTCTGACATCGGCCCACCGGCACGACAAAGATGGTCAAAAATAGCCACAATGGTATATCAGGGGCAAAAAGGAGCTACATGTTGCCGCCTGTTGCCGCTGTGTTGCCAGCCGAAAAGCTCAACAAAACCCTTGTAAAATATGGCTTGTTGCCGTGTTGCCGATTTTCCGGACCTGCACATCAATCTTGCGTTTTTGGCTCACTCCCCCTTTGCGGCAAATCCGTTGCGAGTTTTCCTATCATTCATAATTCATTCCATCAACGCTGGCGCTGATCCAGCTTCTCCTGCAACTCGTGGAGATGGAGGAGCGCAAGACGGTTGGTTGGATTGAGGCGCAGGGCTGTTTCCAGAGCGGCGCGCGCCCGGGGCCAGTTATTTTCCAGCCTGTAAGCCGTGCCAAGATCAATCCAACATTCGGCATCATTGGTTTTCTGCCGCGTGGCCAATTCCAGCAAGGGGATGGCGTTGGTCATCTGGCCGCGCAGCGCATAGGTGAGGCCCAGGGCGGCGGTGAAGCGGTGTTCATCGGGGAAAAGGCGGCGGGCCTGGGTCAATGTGCGCAGCATCGCCTCCGCATCGGCGGTCCGGGGCGGAGCGTCGGCGAACACTTCGCGTGTCCCGGGGTCCAAGGTGAAAAAGGGCAGCATTTGCGGCAGATTGAAAATGGCAATGACAGCATTATCCCGCGACCGCCAGCTTGCCGGGTTGGCCAGGCTGGTCTGGACAAACAATGTCACCTCATCATGCCAGATGTCGAGCCGCTCGCGGCTGGAGGCCGCCCAGACCAAAATCAACAATCCCGCCCCCGCGCCGGCCAGGCCGCGGCGGCGCAAATGCAAACACAGCGCCCCCAGCGCCAGCAAAAAACCCATCAACGGCAAATAAAGAAATCGTTCCGCCATGTATTGCATCATCGGGACGAGGTTGGAAACCGGCAGCAGAAACAGAGCCATCCAAACCAAACCGAAGGCGGACATCCGCCACTCCGGCCGCCGCCACAGCCACGCGGCCAGCGCGCCGAAGAACAACACCAGAAACACTCCGCCCAGGACGCCGCCTGAAAAAAACGGATGCGGCGGCCCTCCCACCATGAAATTGTAATCGGCGCAAAACGGCGGGATGCCCCACAGCAGCCGCCAGTATTCCAACGCCACCGGAAACATATCAATCAAGGTTTGCCCGTAAGTTCCGGACAACGGCGGGCACTGGCTCGAGCGCCCCATGACCCAGTGCCGGCAGGCGGCATAAAAGAACGCCGCCAACAAAAACGGCATGGCCAGCTTCGCGCTCCGCCGCCACGGCAGCTTGTGAAAGCCATGCAGCAGGAAAAACACCGCCAGCGCGAACGGCGCGGCCGATTCCTTCGCGAACACCGCCAAAAGAAACCAAACCAGGGCCGCGCCATAGCCGCGCCCGCCTTCCTTCCATTGCAAGAGCGACCTTGCCGCCGCCAGCACAAAAACAGCCGCCATCAAATCATCCAGGCATTTTGCCCAGCAAACCGCCTCCGAGATGACCGGATGCGCGGCAAAGCCGAGCGCGATCAACAGCGAGGCCATCCGCTCCGCGGTCGAGACCCCGCCTGTCAGCCGTTGGCACAACAGCAGCGCAACCAAAAACAGCAACATGGCCGCCGCGCCGTGCCAGAGGACATTGGCCAGATGAAAAATCCACGGTTGCGGCGTCTCCTTGCCGTCCAGCGCATAAAGCAGCGCGTAAAAAGCATTGCGCAACGGGCGGTAAGAAATGGACGGGGTCTCGGCGGATTGCGCCTCCATTCGGCAGAAAAACTTCGGGAAATTGGCCAGCGAGCGGATGCTCATATTTTGCGCGATATAAATCTCGTCATCCCACACAAAATCGAAGCGCGCCGTTTGCCCCCACAGCAACAAGGCAAACAGCCCGATGAAACCGCAGCACCACCCGTTTTTGGACAGATATTTTTCCATGCGAAGCGTGGCGCACTATAATAATGCTGTTTCCGGAAGTCGTGATAAAAAGCAGGATTCCTCTTGCGCATGGGCGGGAGTTGAGGCGAAATGCAGGGACGTTCTATGAACCTTGGCGATATTTTGAGCTTGGAGAACATACTCCCGGACTTGCCAGCCACCAACCGCTGGGAGGCCATCGATCAATTGATTGATAATTTGGTGGTCACCCACAAAATCCAGGTCGAAAACCGCGATGCCATCGTCGCCGTGGTCAAAAAGCGCGAGTCCTCCATGAGCACCGGCATTGGCTTCGGCATCGGCATTCCCCACGCCTCGACGGACCTGATTCAGCAAGTGGTCGGCGCGCTGGGCCGTGCGAACAAGGGGATGGACTTTGACGCCTTGGACAATCAGCCGGTTAATCTGGTCATGCTCTTCCTGGTGCCACAGGGGCAATTTCAAAAACATCTCCACACCCTGGCCAACATCGCCAAGCTGCTGCACATCAAGGAATTTCGGCAGGAACTCGAACAAGCCCCCGATGCCGCGGCCATGTATGCCATCATCAAGAAGTATTCGGCGCCGTAACAGCGGGTGCAGTTCACTTTTGGGTGGCGGTTTCCGGCTCATAATCCTAATCTTAACGAGACATTTTCGTGCTCCACAAAATCCTCGAACAAAAGTTGCAACAAGCCGTCGCGGCGGTCTTGCCCGGGGCCGGCTTGGATAGCGTGCGGGTGCGGCCTTGTCCCGATCCGAAATTTGGCGATTACCAGAGCAACGCGTTGATGGCGCTGGCCCGGGCGCGGAAATTGAATCCGCGCCAGTTGGCCGCCGACGTGGCCGGCAAACTGGACATCGCCCAATGGTGCGAACCGGTGCAAGTGGCCGGAGCCGGCTTCCTGAATTTCCGGCTCAAGCCTGCCGCCGTGGCGGAGGCCTTGCACAGCGCCGCCCGGGGCGGCCCTTTGTTCTTCCAGAAAACGGACCGGCCGCGTTGCGTTGTTATTGACTTCAGCTCTCCCAATGTGGCCAAGCCGATGCATGTCGGGCACATTCGATCCACCATTTTGGGGGATTCGCTGGCGCGCCTGCTGCGTTTGCTGGGGCACCGCGTCGTCACGGACAATCACATCGGCGATTGGGGAACGCAGTTCGGGAAATTGCTCGTCGGCTGGAAGTCGGGCCTCAACCGGGAGGCGTTGCGCGCGGATGCCATTGGCGAGATGGAGCGGCTTTACCAGAAGATCAACCGCGCCTGCGAGAGCGACCCAAAAGTGCTGGAAGCCGCCCGCCAGGAATTGGTCAAATTGCAAAGCGGCGATGAGGAAAACCTGCGCATTTGGCGGGAGATGATTGCCCTCTCTGAATCGCAGTTCCAACGCATCTATGCCCGGCTCGGCATCGCCTTCGATTATCAGTTGGGCGAAAGTTATTACAATCCCCGCCTCCAGGAAGTGGTGCGCGAACTGGCCGGGCGCGGCTTGGCCCGGTCGAGCGAAGGCGCCAGGGTGGTCTTCTTTGACGGCATTCCAGAGCTGAAGGACCATCCGGCCCTCGTGCAAAAAAGCGATGGCGGCTTCAACTACACCACCACGGACCTGGCCACGCTGCAATTTCGCCTGGAAGGCGGAACCTGGGGCGCAAAACCCGATGACGTCATTTACGTGACAGGCGCTCCGCAGCAGCTTCATTTCCAGCAATTGTTTGCCATCTTCCGCCTCTGGCACCCCGAGGCGGCCATGAAACTGGCGCACGTCTGGTTCGGTTCCATCCTGGGCGAAGACGGAAGGCCATTTAAAACGCGCGCCGGCGACACGGTCCGGCTGGAAGATTTGCTGGATGAAGCCGAAGAACGGGCCTTCAAGGTCGTCTCTGGAAAAAATCCGGAGTTGAGCCAGGCGGAGCAACGGGAAATCGCGCGGGTGGTGGGTTTGGGGGCGATCAAATACGCCGATTTGTCGCAGAACCGGCAAAGCGATTACCTCTTCAGTTGGGACAAAATGCTTTCGCTGCAAGGCAACACCGCCCCCTATCTGCTTTACGCCTACACGCGGGTGCGCAGCATCTTCCGCAAAGGCGGTGAAACTGTTCCCGGCGGGGCCGGGGCGGAATTCGTCCTGGAAGCCGCGGAGGAAATGGCCCTGGCGCGGCATCTCCTGAATTTCGGATTGGCCCTGGAAGGGGCGGCGGAGGACTATCGCCCCAATTTTTTATGCACGTATCTTCACGAGCTGGCGGGACACTTCGCGCGATTTTATGAAAACTGTCCCGTGCTCAAAGCCGAAGGAACCTCGCGCCGCTCGCGCCTGGCCTTGTGCGACCTGACCGCGCGCGTGCTCCAGCAGGGGCTTGACGCGCTGGGCATCGAGACGACCGAGCAGATGTGACGCGGGCGGTTTACTGCCCGGCTTTGCCTGTCAAGCCGATCTTCTGCAACGCCGCAAAAACATCCGCATCATTGAAATCGCCGGTGACGATGAAGAACTTGGCGTTCTTTGCCGCGTTGTTCGTCGTCACGCCCGGGACATCCTTCAAGGCCGCATTGACGGCCTTGACACATTTGGGGCAGCAAAGATGAACGCCCTCGACTTTCAATGATTGGACCTTCACGCCTTTGGCCCCCGTGGACGAGTCGATTTTGATGCCGGGATCCGAAGACTCGCCGAAATAGCCGGCCTTGATCAGCGCATCGGCGGCCTTTTGCAGCGCGGCCTTGTCCGGCCCCGTGATCTCGACCACCTCCGTATCCCTGTCTGCCGTGGCCTTGACGCCATCGATGCCCGAGACGGCATTGGTCACGCCAGTGAGGCACTTGCCGCAACACAAATGGACATTGCTGATCTTGACGGTGACATCCGCCGCCTGCGCCAAATGGGCGAAGGCCAGGGCCGTGACGATGGAAAGTAGAATGGATTTCATAAGCGCGCTCTTTTTATAAATTGTTCAACTGATTGACTAATGATTTCAATAACAGAGCCGAACATAAGCGGCACACGCCGGTCGGTCAAGCGCAAAACACCGGATGCAAAAACGCCCGAATACACTGGCCGACCCGAAAGATGCTCAATGGATCAACTGGCCATCTTCCTGCTTATACGCAGGGTTTTCCTCCCAGCCTTTTGACATGGGATCGATGTCCGCAGCAGGGAGAGCTTTGAAGCTATCCACTTGGCGATCTGCTTCAAGTTGCTGGTCTGCAGTCAACCGGGACAACGCATTGGAGAGATTGACTTTCGCGCGGCTCAATTTCTCCGGATCTGTCAACGAGGATACCGCCAATCGACACCATTTGGCAGCTTCCACCGCGTTCGTTGTGCTGATATCGCCATTTAGAATTGCGAATCCCAAATCATTCTGTGCCTGGCCACATCCATGTTCTGCCGCGTTACGCAGCAATTTTTCCGCTTCTGCCTTATTCTGCTCCACTTCTTTCCCTTGCATCAACATGAATGCCAAAATAGCTTGCGCTTGCAGGATTTCGTGTTCGGCGGCGCGACGAAGCCACTTGATGGCTTCAGCCCGGTCTTTGGGATAAGGTGGACAATTCGTGGCGGGTGCAATGCCATAATAAAACAATTGATACAAGCAGAATTCAGCCCGTGGGCAACCGTTTTCCGCGGCTTTATCCAGCCATTGCTTTCCGCCTTCACAATCCGGTATCCGGAGATCGCCCCGAAAGCAACTCAATGCGCATTGGAATTGAGCTTCCCGATGACCTGTTTGTGCCGCCCGCACCATATAATTGCTTGCCAGCATGATTGATGCCTGGTTGGTTTTGTCCTCCAAACAAAGCAAGGCCAGATCATAAAATGCCTTGGGATGGTTTTTGGCGGCTGCCTTGCGATACCACATTAGCGAGCTATCAAGGCCCTTCGGTACGCCATCGCCCGTGCGAAAAGCCGCGCCCATTTGATATTGTGCTTCGGTGGAGCCTAATGTTGCGGCTTTGAAGCGCCAGGAGCGGTAGCTATCAAGATCCCTCTGCACACCCCATCCGTAGTAATAATGTTGGGCTAATTCAAAACAGGCCAGCGGATCGCCCAACTCAGCGCTTTGTTCATACCATTGAAAGGCTTGGATAATTGAGTTTGGATCTGAAGTTTTTCTACTGCATAATGCGCCGAGGTTGTACATGGCCCGACGGTTGCCGCCTTCTTTTGCCGCCCGTGTCAGCCAGTATTTCGCCGCGTCCAGATTCTTGTCCACCCCATAGCCGCGCATGAGCAGGAAACCGAGGCTCTTCATGGCCGCATAGTTTGTGTTGTCTGCCGAACGCCGATAGTATTTGGCGGCCATGGAATAATCCTGAGTCGTGCCCAAACCGTAACAATAGCATCCGCCCACATGGCTTTGCGCTTCGGCGTCGCCCTTGTCCGCCGCCATTTTGAACCAGTGAAAGACCTCCTTGTAGTCTTTGGGAACATATTGGCCGCCCTCATACAAGAAACCCAGGGTCAACATGGCTGCAACGCAGCCGTCGTCTGCCGAGTTGCGTAACAACTGCAATCCGGACTCTGCCTCCTTCGCAGAAGAACTTTGAACGAGCAGAGCACAACCCCACAACCCTTTCGCCTCATCGTTGCCAAGCCGGCTTTCACGGCACAATAGATTGGTGATCTCTTGAAAACTCAGCTCGCCTTTCTCCGAATATTTTTCCGGCAGCGCCGCCCTGGCAGCCGCCAGCCAGTTGGTTGATAACTTGTTTTCAAGCGCATGACCTGGCACTGCTGCATGGCCGGTTTCAGCCTTGCGTGTTTGGCAAGACGCCAGGAAAAGCAATGCGGGTATGAGCGGGAGAATTTTTTGAAAGACCGGGCGCATGGTTGCAAGGTGCCTGCAATGACGGGTGCTGGCAAGTAGCGAAGGCGGTGAAAGCGCGGCCGCGCACCATGTCCATGAGCTTTAATTCGTTTTCTGGAGGGGCTTTTTCAATTTGGCCCTTGTTTGCCTCCATGGCAAATCGCCTACCCTTTCTGACCGGTATTCAGGAGACTGTTGCGCACGAACTGGATGTGCCCTCGCAGCCCGTAGAATTGGTCGGCAAAGGACGCGGGCACTTTCATTTTGTTGACTTCGTTCTTGATGTGCCCGAGTTCGGCCATCAGCGTTTCCCGCCTGCCCGGCGTGGCATCGCCGGGGAGGTTCCGTTCAAGCGCCAGCAACTCGCGGTACCAGCGGTTGACGCGCATCTGCATCCGCCATTTAAGGGCGGCGGGGATGAGCCGCAGCCCCGGAATCAACAGCACCGCCAGTGGCACAAATACGACCACGATGCGACTGACCAGACTGGCCAGCCCGAAAGGCAGGAAACGATAGAAGAAGCTTTTGCCCGATTTATAATAGCGGCTGGCATCGGCGCTGATGGCGAAGTCGTGCTCGAGCGGGGCGGGGAATTCCCCCTGGCGCTTGAAAAGGCCGGGGCTGCCATGCGCTTCTTGCGCCGCCTCGATCAACATGTCCGACAGGGCTGGATGCAAATCCGGCCGCGCCAGAAGCTCGACGGTGGGGCCAATGAGGTTCACATCATGCGCCGGAATGTTCTTTCCGAAATCGATCGATCCTTGCGGCAGTACCAGCTTGTTCACATAGTTGATGCGTCGTATGTAGCCATCGGCTTGTGTAAAGTCGAAAAGCTGGACGTTGGAGGCCCGCTCGAGCTGGCGCATGACCCCGGTTGAGGTGGTGTCCCCCATCAGGAACACCGCGTCCACGCTGCCTGCGAGCAACGCATTGGCCGCGTCGCTCCCGTCCAAATCCAACAGCGCGGTCTTGCCGCCCGGTGTGATGCCGTTGAGTGCGAGCAACTGCAAGGCCAGGGATCGTGTGCCGCTGCCGACCGCTCCGATGGCCACGCGCTTGCCGGAAAACCCGGAGAGCAGATTTATGGGCGTGGCGCCGCGATAAAAAACCAGGAGCGGTTCGTAAGAGATGCTCCCGAGGGAAACCAGTTTGTTGCGGTCGGGAATATTGGTTACTCCACCTTGCACGAATCCGATGTCAACGTGGAACTTGGGATCATCCAAGCGCCGCAGATTCTCCAGCGAACCTAGCGACGGCTTAATTTCCAACTTCACGCCTTTGCGCGCCAGTATGACACGGTATCTTTCGGCATTTGCCTGGAAGGAGCTTCCGGGCGCGCCGCTGGTAATGATGATGGTATCCGGCGGGGCAGAATGAAAAAACCAGAAGACCGCGAAAGCGATGACCAAACTGGCCAGAAGAACCACGGTCAACGCCAGCCCGCGGCTCAGCCCGAAAATTTCCATGAACGGCGCGGTCAGCCGGCTAAAACGGGTTTTGGGGTGTTCTGACATGGGCGTTGTCGCTGGCTATGGTTTTGAGGCCTTCCTGATGGCCGTAAAGTCCGCCGATTGTTTGATCCGCTTGCCGAACTTGATCGAAGGCGGATTCACCTCACTGTTTCCAATCGAACGCCCCCTTTTTCAGCGCATAGACGTAACCGATAAAAAGGATGAACATGAAACAGCCCATCGAACCCAGAATCAATCCCGCGTTGTGCGCGAGCATCCCCCGGAAAATCACCGCCCACGGATAGAGAAAAACGACCTCGATATCGAACAGAATAAACAACATGGCGACCAGATAAAACTTCACCGACAGCCGGGTGTTGCCGTCCCCGACCGGCAACATGCCGCATTCGTAGGCCGTGTCTTTGATACGCGAATCTTTGCCGCGCTTCCCGACCAGGACCGAGGCCAGCAAAGTGCCGCCGGCAAACGCCACGGCGACGATTCCCAGGATCACCACCGGGATGTATTGCAAAAGCTGATTATCCGCCGTTTCCATGACCAGACCTTAAAAAATCGCACCGCCCTTGGCAAGAGCGAACTCCAACCGATAATTACTTGTTTCCGAGGACCTCCTTCCAAGAAATTCTCGAGTGGCAAGCCTGACCCGGCAAAGCCTTGGAAATCAACGGGATAAAGTGTCAAAAACAATTGTGATTTGGACTAAAGAGAATGATCCAGACTGCCGATAAACTGTTGAGACCGCAACCGGCTGCATGAAATCAGAAACGATCATCGCCAGGCACCGGGGAGCACCGACCGGATCGTTCGCCAGATCGCGGGGGCTGCTGCCACGACTGGCGTCCCCATGTCCCTAAGAAAGCAAATGCGCGACAACTTCAACCGGCGAATCCTGGTCATTGACGACAATCGGGCCATCCACGAGGACTTTCGAAAGATTCTCTCGCCCAAGGCCGACGAGAGCGCCTATGGAAAGATGAGTGTCGAGCTTTTTGGCGAAAGCCCGGAGAAAAGCACGTACGCCGGCTTCGAACTCGACTCGGCCTATCAGGGCCAGGAAGGCCTGGAGATGGTGAAGCAGGCGCTCGCCGTCGGCAGACCCTATGGCGTGGCTTTCATCGATGTCCGCATGCCGCCCGGTTGGGACGGAATTGAGACCACGGCCAGGCTCTGGGAAGTTTGTCCCGAACTGCAGGTGGTCATCTGCACCGCTTATTCTGATTATAGCTGGGACGACATGACCCGCAAACTCGGCCATAATGACGGTTTGCTCATCCTCAAGAAGCCTTTCGACACGGTGGAGGTATTGCAAATGGCCGAAACCCTTGCCAAGAAATGGACTTTGGCCGGGCAGGCCAGGCTGCGACTGGCGGATTTGGATGCGATGGTAAACCAACGCACGGCGGAACTGCGGGCATCCAATGAACAACTGGCGCAAGAAATCGCCGAGCGTTGCCAGACGCAGGTTCTCCTTTCCGCGTTTTCGACCCTCGGCTCGCTCCTCAGCACAGCGCGGACGGTCCGCGAGGCCGGCCAAATCATTGTCGGCACGGCCGACCGGTTGCTCGGTTGGGATGCCTGCCTGGTGGAACTCTACTCGCCGGACACCGACATGCTCACGCATGTTCTGAATACAGATTCGATTAATGGCCAGCGGAAAGATCGCGTTCCGAACCGCCTGCTCCGGCCGCCTTCGCCACTGGCACGGAAGGCGCTCCAGGAGAGCGGTCAATTGATGCTGAAAAGCAACCCGGACGAAATGCTGCCCGAGGGGGAGCCTTTCGGAGATGCCACGCGCGCGTCGGCGTCACTCCTGTGCGTTCCGATTCGCAATGGCACAGCCGTGACCGGGCTCGTCTCGCTGTTAAGCTATACACCCAAGGCCTACAACCCGCAAAGCCTTGAAACGTTGCAAGCCCTGGCCGATCATTGCGGCGGCGCGCTGGACCGTATTCGGACCGAGGAAGCCTTGCGAAAAGCGCAGGAAGATCTCAGACAATCACAGAAGCTGGAGGCCATAGGCCAGCTCGCCGGCGGGATTGCCCATGACTTTAATAATCTGCTGGCTGTCATTCGTGGCAACGCCGACTTGGGGCGAATGGAAGCCGTGAGATTCTCCAGCGAGGTCACTGAATGCCTCGATCAAATCAGCGCCGCCAGTGAACGGGCCGCCAACCTGACCCGGCAGTTGCTCGCCTTCAGTCGAAAGCAGATGATGCACTCGGAGCCGGTCGATCTGGATAATGTCATCACGAATCTGAGCAAAATGCTCGAGAGAATCATTGGCGAGGATATTGCCCTGCATTGCCATCATACGGCGGCATTGCCGCTGGTGCGGGCCGACATCGGCATGTTGGAACAGGTGCTCGTAAACCTGGTCGTCAACGCCCGCGATGCCATGCCGGGCGGAGGGCAACTGCACATCACAACCGAAAAGCAAACTTTCGAAGCGGGATGCGATCCCTCTCATCCGGAAGCCCGTCCCGGGGTGTTTGTCTGCATGACTGTGAAGGACACCGGCGCCGGCATTTCCCCTGAAAACATGCCCCGCATCTTCGAACCCTTCTTCACGACAAAAGGAGTCGGCAAAGGCACCGGGCTGGGCCTCGCCACCGTCTATGGCATTGTCAAACAGCACCAGGGTTGGATCGAGGTGTCCAGTCAGGTTGGCGTCGGCACCACATTCAGAATCTACCTCGCGGCCCTGGAATGTGCCCGCCCGGCTTTGAACAACCGGACGCCGGAGGCCGAGCCGCCCCGCGGCAACGAAACCGTCCTGCTGGTCGAAGATGAAGAATCCTTGCGCTCGATCACCCGTCTCCTCCTCGAACGCTTTGGCTATCGTGTCCTGGAGGCGGGTTCCGGTCCTGAAGCCTTGAAAGTCTGGGAGTCCGCGGCGCCGGAAGTGGATTTGCTTTTGACCGATGTTATCATGCCGGCGGGAATCAGTGGCCGCATGTTGGCGGAGGACCTGCGCGGAAGAAAGAACTCTCTCAAAGTCGTCTTCCTCAGCGGATATGGCGGAGAGGTTTTGGGCGAGAGCAGCGAGTTCCTTCGCCAGAGCAACAGTTACTTCCTGCAAAAGCCCTGCGCCCCGCGCGATTTGCTCCGCGCCGTGCGGCGCTGCCTGAATGGACTGCCCCCCCAGCGGGAGCAGTTGGCAGCGCCCCCGGGAAATGTTCTGAGCGCATCAGCCCCACACTTCCGCCTGCCGCAATTGGTTCAATAACAGTTGCTCCAAAGAAGTGTCCGAACTGACGCTGAAAAAACGGACGCCCCGGCCCTGGCAGAATTCGCGCAAACGCTGGCGGAAGTTTTGCACCGATTGCTGATAGGCCCTGAGCCGGTATTTGCCAAAGGTGACTTCCTGCATTCCGCCGGTTTCGCAATCGATCAGGCGCAGATCGCCGCAGGTCGCCGGATTTAATTCCTCCGACGCGAGTATTTGCACGGCGTTGACGTGAAAGCCGCGCCCGATCAAGGCGTTCAATCCGGTTTCATAGCCCGCCGCATCCAAAAAATCGCTGAGCACAACCGCCACTCCCGGCTGCCGCGCCACCATCGCGCCACGGCGCAGCGCCTCGTTGAAATCCACCGGCCCGCGCGCGCTCAATTGCGACAAGTTTTGAAAATATTCCATGGACGACTTGCGTCCACGCACCGCCCGCAACGCGCCGCGCGCGGCCATTTCGGCGCTGAACGCCGCGGGGTCGGGGCTGGCCGCGTTCGGGTCCACGTCTGGAAAAACGTGGACGGTCACGCGGTCGAAGCCGCACAGGGCCACGTAACCGACGGCGGCGGCGATCTGGCGGGCAAAATCGAATTTCGGCGGAACACCGAATGTCATGGACTCGCTGGCGTCGAGAAATATGCGCACGGGCAGTTCCCGTTCCTCCTCGTAGAGTTTGAGGAACAGTTTGTCCAGGCGGCCATAAAGATTCCAATCGAGGCGGCGGAAATCATCCCCGGCCACGTAATTGCGATAATCGGCAAACTCGACGGACTGGCCGCGCGCCTTGCTGCGGCGTTCCCCGCGCGCGGAACTTTTCGCGCGGCGGGCCGCCAGCAGTTGGAATTGCTCCAGCCGGCGCAGCAGTTCGGTAGTAAGGAGCGGCGTGGACAAAGAAATTGATTATCGCTTTTTGGTTACAATGAGGATTTCAGTTTTTCGCGAAGCGCCAGGTTATCTTCGATGTTCTCAGGGTATTTCTGCCGCTCAGCGTCTCGTTTTGCCAACAATTCCTTGCCGCGCTGGATTTGCTCCGGATGGTTCTTTTCCTCTTCGCGCAAGTAAGCGACGTATTTCGTGATGTCATGGCCGAATTCAGCGGAGATGCGGCGGCGCACAGCGCGAATTTCTTCAATGGCTTCGTCGGCAGCATTCATAATTCATTTGTTAAGCGTCCACCATCGCGGCGTCCCGCGGCACGTCCTGGAGGATTTGTGTGACGATGTGATCGGTCGTGACGCCTTCGGCCTCGGCTTCGAAATTCAAGATGAGCCGGTGGCGCAAGGCGGCGGGCGCGACCGCCTGGATGTCGTCGAAACTCACGTTGAAGCGCCCTTGGATCAGCGCGCGGACTTTGGCGGCGAGCATGAGCGTTTGACCGCCGCGCGGGCTGCTGCCAAAACGCAAGTATTGATTGCTGACCGGCGCGGCCGTTTCTGATTTTGGATGCGTGGCCAAAACCAGGCGCACGGCGTAATCCTTGACATGCCCGGCCACGGGCACCTGCCGCACCAGCTTCTGCAATTCGATGATCTGTTCCTTGACCAGAATGCGCGCGATGTCCGGTTTGCCGCCTTCGGTCGTCCGGGTCAGGACCTCCGTCAGTTCCGGGCCGCTGGGGTAGCCGACGAGCAGTTTGAAGAAGAAGCGGTCCAACTGCGCTTCGGGCAGCGGATACGTTCCCTCCTGGTCAATGGGATTCTGCGTGGCGAGCACAAAAAAAGGTTCGGCCAATTTGCGGATTTCGCCGCCGGCCGTGACGCTCTTCTCCTGCATCGCTTCGAGCATGGCCGATTGCGTTTTTGGCGTGGCGCGGTTGATTTCGTCAGCCAGAACCAGATGGGCAAAAATGGGTCCGCGCTGGAATTGGAATTCGCGCCGGCCGCCGGGGACTTCCATGACGATGTTGGTGCCCAGGATGTCGGCCGGCATGAGGTCCGGGGTGAATTGGATGCGGTTGAAGCTCATATCCAGCACCTCGCTCAAAGTGCGGACCAGGAGGGTCTTGCCCAGGCCCGGCACGCCTTCCAGCAAAACATGGCCGCCGCTGAATATGGCGATGAGCGTTCCTTCGACGATGGCATCATGGCCGACGATGACTTTGCCGATTTCGGCGCGGAGCGATTCGTAAGCCTGGCGAAACGATTGAATTTGCTCTTCGGTATTCATGCGCAATCAGTCCGGCAAGACTACCGGAAGAATGACCAATGTCCAATCACGAATGGCCAGGGAATTGCGGGGAATGACGAATAACGAAATCCGAATGAAGGGAAATTGTCCAAGCGCAAGTGCGGTTTTGCGCCGACTTCATTTTTGACCAGCCCTTCCCAAACAATTGCCTTTCAGTTTGAAAGGCAGTTTTAAATTTCTCAAGACAACTTGCGTTGAACTAAATTGCCTGGAAAAAAACAGTGAAATTTTCAGCATTTTGCAAAGTCACAACCAGTTGTCAGCAAGGTGTTTGCAAAAGAAGCCTGAAATTAGTATTTACAAAAACGCTGAAATGGGGAAAGCATCCGCCGTTGCGGCAGCCATGGCGGACAGGGAAAGCAGAAATGTCTTTGAAGAATTTGATCATCCATAGCTCCGCCTGAAGGGGCGACGGCGGAAACCGTCACCACCCCGTTCATGCCCACCCTTGCGCAAATTGTTGCGATTCGAAAATCCGGCGGCTATCCAAAAAAGGTCTTCGCGGAAATGATGCTGTTCGACCGTGAGAAAGATTGAAACACAAACCCCTACAGATCAGGCGTAAAGCGCAACATCTCCTTTCCTATGGCATCGAGCAAAACCAGCGGTTCAATGAAGCCCTCCATCTGACACGAATAGTTCTTTAGAAAAGTTCTTGCAAAAGCGCGGCGTTTTATCGCATGTTTCCCCGGTAGTGAGAGTTTTGCCATTATGAGGGAAGCTTTTAAACGGATCGCCGGGGCCGTTTCCATGGCTTCCATAATCTTGGGCGGCCAGGCAACATTGGCCCAGGACATCGCCATCGTTAACCCAAGTTTCGAGGATCCTGTAGTGGGAGCGGGCGGTGAAACGATAGGGGTTGCGGGATCCACCACTGCCATAACGGGTTGGGACATTAGCGGCAACGGCGAGGCCGGAGTGTGGAATCCGTCTGGGATTTATACTGGCATTCTGGGCCCAGTTCCCGACGGCGACCAAGTTGGCACCATCAACGGTGACGGGGGCACCTCGGTTTCCCAAACGCTCAACACCGACCTCCTGCCTTACACCACATATACGCTGTCGGCCTGGGTCGGTGGCCGAACCGACGGGGGAGGGCAGGGGGGGATTTTCGATGTAGGCACTGATTATTCCATAAGCCTTTATGGCGGCGCAAATCTTCTCGCCTCGGTCACGCCGGTTGACCCCCCGGCAGGGTCTTGGATCTATCTCAACACGACCTACACTACAGGAGCGTCTGTTCCAGCCGCCACGGCGCTTGGAATCTCCATCTTCACCCAGGCTACCCAGCTTGATTATGACGATGTTAATCTGACTTCTTCGATCTTCTCCCCTGAACCTGAAAATCTCACCTTGATCGGAGGCTTGGTTCTGATGGGCTTCTTACGGTTTGTGCGTGCCCGCAATTAAACCCCGTTGGAGACACAGAAAGGGTCCCGCACATGCGCATATTTTATTTCCGTCCTTCGCCATTCCTTTGCCAAATCTTTTTGTGTCATATCGCGGCCATTATGCAGCCCTCTTCCCCCCTTTTCCTGAGGATTTGAAATTGCAGATTTCAAAATTTCAGAGTCGCAAAGGCTGCGTCGCCGAAAGAGCTTCCACCGTCGCCAAAACGGCTACTGTGGACGGGGTGGCGCGACAAACCTGCCGTGTCGCCCGGTGATCGAGATTTATGGGTTTCCGGCTTGCTTTGGCCGGTTTTTGGCTTATTTTGACCACCTGCGACAGTTTCTTTAAAAACTTGTTGCAACAGCCCGGCTGTTCCAGTATATTCCGCGTTCCGTTTCCCTTATGGGATTCGGTGATGACAGGTTACGCTCAAATGCCGACGATTAATCAACTCGTCCGAAAAGGACGTCATAAATTGCGCAGCAAGTCCAAAGCCCCGGCCTTGCAGAACTCGCCCTATCGGCGCGGTGTCTGCATCCAAGTGATGACGCGCACGCCCAAAAAGCCCAACTCGGCCATGCGCAAAGTGGCCAAGGTCCGCCTGACCAACGGCTTTGAGGTCATCGCCTATATCCCGGATGAGGGCCATAACCTCCAGGAACATTCCATTGTCCTGGTGCGGGGCGGCCGCGTGAAGGATTTGCCCGGGGTGCGGTATCACATCGTCCGCGGCACTTTGGACGCGGCGGGGGTCGAGAAACGCCGGGTCAGCCGGTCCAAATACGGGGTCAAACGTCCCAAAGCAGGAAAAGCGCCGCCCAAACCCGCCGCGGCTGAAGAAGCCCCGGCAGCCCCGGCAGCAGCCTAACTATTTTTATGTCCCGACGTCGTCAAGCATCGAAGAGGCCGCTGTTGGAAGACAGCAAGTACCACAGCACACTGGTGTCGCGCCTGGTCAACACCGTCATGGTCGGCGGCAAGAAAAACACGGCGCAACGGATTGTTTATGGCGCGTTCGACCAGATTGCGGCCAAGAATCCGAGCACCAATCCGCTGGAGATTTTGCAGCGGGCGGTGGATAACGCCAAACCGCGCCTGGAAGTCAAACCGCGCCGGGTGGGCGGAGCGACCTACCAGGTCCCGGTGGAAGTGCCGTCGGACCGGCAATTCTCGCTGGCCATGCGCTGGCTGGTGGATTTGGCCGATGCCCGGAAAGGCATCGCCATGCGGGAAGCGCTGGCGTTGGAAATCATGGACGCCTATCAAGGCCAGGGCAACGCCATCCGCAAACGAGATGAGGTGCATAAGATGGCGCAGGCCAACAAGGCCTTCGCGCATTTTCGTTGGTAATCAGTCAGGCAAAGAACAACGCCCCGAAGGCTTGAGCAAATCGGGGCATTTTTATGGTTAAATCAGATGGTTGAAGCAACTGAAGCAATTTTGGAAAAAAAGCCGGTGAATTCGCCCAAACGGCAATTCACCATGGAACGGACGCGCAATATCGGCATTGCCGCGCATATTGATGCGGGCAAAACCACGACGACCGAGCGCATTCTCTTTTATACCGGCTTGATCCACAGGATCGGCGACGTGGATGACGGCAACACCGTGACCGATTGGATGGAGCAGGAGCGCGAACGCGGCATCACCATCACCTCGGCCGCCGTGACTTGTTTGTGGACGCAGAAGAAGGAGGAGGGCTTGCAGAAGCTTTTCGCCGGAAGCGGCCATCGCATCAATATTATTGATACGCCGGGACACGTTGATTTTACCGCCGAAGTGGAGCGTTCCATGCGGGTGCTGGACGGCGCGGTCGCGGTCTTCTGCGGGGTGGCGGGGGTGCAGCCGCAATCCGAAACGGTCTGGCGCCAGGCCACCAAATACAACGTCCCGCGCATCGCCTTCGTCAACAAGATGGACCGCACGGGGGCGAATTTTGAAAACGCCCTGGACGACATGCGCAAAAAACTCGGCGCCAACGCCCATGCCATTTACCTGCCCCTGGGGGCGGAGGAGAATTTCGAAGGCGTCATCGACGTCGTCAATCAAAAGGCCATCACCTGGGGCAGGGGCGAGGTGGTCAAGGAAGGCTTGAGTTATGTGGTGACGGAAATCCCGGATGAACTCAAGGAAAAGGCCCGGCAGGCGTTGCGCGATTTGATCGCCGCGGTTTCGGACAAGGACGACGAGATTGCGCACCTGGTCATCGAAGACAAGCCGATTGCCCCGCTGGCGCTCAAAGCGGCCATCCGCCGGTTGACCTGCAAGATCGAATTGATTCCGGTCCTGTGCGGATCGGCCTTCAAAAAGAAGGCCGTGCAAACGCTGATTGACGCGGTGGTGGATTATCTGCCCAGCCCGCTGGACGTTCCGCCGGCCGAAGGCATCGAACCCGGCACCGACAACACGGTGACGGTCGAGCCGGATGACAATAATAAATTTTGCTCGCTCGCCTTCAAGCTGTGGACGGATGTCTATGCCGGGAAACTGGTGTTTTTCCGCGTGTACAGCGGCCGTCTCAAAAAAGGCGACATCATTTACAATCCGCGCACGCGCCGGCGCGAACGGGTCAGCCGCCTGATGGTCATTCAAGGCAGCGAACGCAAGGACGTGGATCAGGTGTTTTCGGGCGATATTGCGGCCCTGGTCGGGCTGCGCAACATCACCACGGGCGACACGTTGTGCGACGAGGAGTACGAGGTGATGCTCGAGCCGCCCACTTTCCCCGAGCCGGTCATCAGCATGGCGGTCGAGCCGAAAACGAAGGCGGACCGCGAGAAATTGGGCGAAGGCTTGCAGCGCCTGGCGGAAGAAGACCCCACCTTCCGGTGCTTTACCAACGAGGACACCGGCCAGCTTATCATTGCGGGCATGGGCGAACTCCATCTGGAAATCATCGTGGACCGCCTCAAACGCGAATTTAAAGTCGATGCCAGCACCGGCGCGCCGCAGATCGCCTATCGTGAAACGATCCTCGGCAAGGCCGAGGGCGAAGGCAAATTCATCCGTCAATCCGGCGGTCGCGGCCAATACGGGCACGCCTGCATCAAGGTCGAGCCAAACGGAAAGGGCAAAGGCAACGAGATTCTCAACAAGATCGTCGGCGGCGCCATTCCCCGGGAATACATTCCTGCGGTCATTGACGGCATCGAGGAAGCCTGCAAGGGGGGCGTCTATGCCGGCTATCAGGTCATTGATGTCAAAGTGGAAATTGTCGATGGCACGTTCCATGAAGTGGATTCGAACGAATTGGCCTTCCGCATGGCGGGCATTTTCGCGATGAAAGACGCTTTCAAGAAAGCGCATCCGATATTGCTGGAGCCGATCATGAAAGTGGAGGTGACGACGCCGGACGAGTATCAGGGCGATTTGCTGGGGGACATCAACCGCCGGCGCGGCAGAATAATAAGCATTGACGCCAAGAACGGACAGACCATACTGAACGCGAACGTTCCGCTGGCCGAGATGTTCGGTTATGCCACGGCGATCCGGTCTCTCTCGAAGGGCCGCGCTTCCTATTCCATGGAACCGTTGACATTCGAGCAGGTGCCGTCCAGTATTCTGAACGTTATTATGGAAGCGGCCGGCAAGAAACCGGCGGCTCGAAGTTAGGCTGGAAGTTGATTTGTTAAACTGTTAAATTGTTCTTTTTATGGCGGGACAACGCATTCGCATCAGATTGAAGGCCTATGACCACCGGGTCATTGACCAGTCGGCCCACGAAATTGTGGAGACGGTCAAACGCACCGGCGCCCGGGTGGCGGGGCCGATTCCACTTCCCACGCGCATCGAACGCTTCACCGTGTTGCGTTCGCCGCACTCCGACAAGAAGTCGCAGGAAACATTCGAACAACGCACCCACAAACGCCTGCTCGACATCATCGAGCCGACCGCCAAGACGGTGGACGAACTCAAGAAATTGAATCTTCCGGCGGGCGTGGACATCACCATCAAGATTTGACTTATGCTCGGACTTCTAGGAAAAAAGCTGGGGCAGACCAGCGTCTATAACGCCCAGGGTGTCATGGTGCCCGTGACCATTGTCCTGGCCGGCCCCAATCGTGTTCTACAGACCAAAACGCAGGCGTCCGACGGCTATAACGCGGTGCAACTGGGCTTTGACGACCAGAAGGAACATCGCGTGACCAAGGGATTGCTGGGCCATTTCAAAAAATACGGCGCCACACCGACCAAACGCGTCCGCGAATTTCGTGATTTCACCCTGCCGGTCAAGCCGGGCGACGTCATCGGCGCGAATATTTTCGCGCAGGGGGATTTTGTCGATGCCATTGGCATCACCAAAGGGCGCGGGTTCGAAGGGGTGATGAAACGGCACGGGTTTCGGGGCGGCGACGCCTCGCACGGCGCCAAGGGTTTCCGGCGGCGTTCCGGGGCCATCGGGCAGCGCTTGTTTCCCGGCACCGTCATGCGCGGCATGAAGATGCCCGGCCACATGGGCCAGGTGCGCCGCACCGCCCAAAATCTGCAAATCATCCAGGTGCGCGAGGCGGATAATTTATTGTTGATCAAAGGAGCCATTCCCGGTTCCAACAACGATTACGTCATCATTCGCGAGGCAAAGAAACTGCCCAAAGGTTCCGAGCGGGCCAAACGAAGACTCGCCAGCCGGACGGCCGCGACCGAAGCGCCCGCTCCCCGGACAAAAGGGGCCGCCGCTGCCGCCAAACCCGCCGCCGCTGCCGCCGCCAAACCCGCCCCCGCCCCCGCCAAAGCGGAAGCCGGGAAACAATAATTTATGAAGCTGACGGTCAAAGACATCACAGGCAAGGACCAGGGGGAACTGGAAGTGAAATTTCCGCTGATCGAAAACGGCATGGGCACCGAAGCCGTGCAACAGACGGTGGTGGCCTACCGGGCCGCGCAGCGCATGGGGACAGCCTGCACCAAAAACGTCGGCGAAGTGTCCGGCACCAACAAGAAGCCCTGGCGTCAAAAGGGCACCGGGCGTGCCCGGGCCGGTTCTTTTCAATCGCCTTTGTGGCGCGGAGGCGGCGTTGTTTTTGGCCCCAAGCCGCGCGATTTCACCAAGAAGATCAGCCGCGCCATCCGCCAACTGGCCTTGCGCAAGGCCCTGAGCGAACGCCTCAAAGCCGGCGATGTGCTGGTGGTGGACGATTTGAAATTAACTTCGCCGAAGACCAGGGAATTTCTTGGCGTGCTGGCCGCGCTGCAATTGCAAGGCACAACCCTCTTCGTGTCGCACGGCGTTGATAAAAACCTGCTGCTGGCGTCGCGCAATGTGCCGGGAGTGGAATTGACCACGGGCGATTCGCTCAACACCTACCAGGTGCTGCGCAGCGACAAGCTTGTCTTTACCCGCGGCGCCTTTGAGAACATCGAGCAACGCTTGAGCAAGGAATAAAATGAACTCTTTTGAAATCATCAAAACGGTTCGCCTGACCGAAAAGGGGACCCGGCAATCGGAGAAATACAATCAATACACCGTGGTGGCCGATCCGCGCGCCAACAAATCGGAAATCCGCCACGCCGTTCAGGAACTTTTCAAGGTCAAGGTGCTTCGTGTCAACACACTGAATGTCCGCGGCAAGGCGCGCCGCCAGCGGACCCCCGCCGCCGGCCGCGCGCCCCATTGGAAAAAGGCCATCGTCACCTTGAAAGCAGAGGATAAAATCACGCTGACATAAGTCGGCGTCTTCAACCGGCGGGTGAACCGGGTCTTTGTCGGCGTGCTGCGCAGGTGGTGTTCAGAAACCGGGATCGCCGGGAAAATGGGCTGGACATTTTGATTCACTCGTCAGAGTTTTGGTTCAAAAAGCAATGGATACACTTAATAATGAAAAGTTAGTAAGCCGGTTGATTGAAGACGCAAAGAAAAAACTTGTTGCGCCACGCGTAGCTCTGGATTTTGAAACTGGCATTCCCGAAGCCGAAGAGATATTGAACGATATTGAGCGTCATTCTCACATTTTCGTACTGGCTTGTGTTATGGACAAACAAATTAGAGCCGGCAGAGCATGGGCTATCCCATATCGTGTCGGTCGCGAACTAGGCGGATTTGATTTTGCAACCTATCGTGTCGTTGATCCACAGGAAAAGATTGAAGAGGACTGCGTGATGGAACCGTGAAACGGGTCAGAAACGGGTCACCCATTACGTGCAATTGCATATTTTTATTTCCGATTTTATTGTGGGAACTGAATCCCGTTCTCGGAAAAATGCTCGTCTTGGGCGATGGCTTCCGTCAGTTGGAGCCGCCGCATTACCTCAAAGGAAAGGCAGTCTGTCAGATTTCACAAGGGAACAGTCGTTCAGTTGGCCGCGGCGGCGGCGAAACCGCGGTCATGATCTTTGGCTTCCGCATCGGGGCTGGCCCGGTATTTGCCGGCTATGTCAGAAATCGTGCGG
Source organism: uncultured Verrucomicrobiae bacterium (assembly GCA_963825315.1). Classification (GTDB taxonomy): domain Bacteria; phylum Verrucomicrobiota; class Verrucomicrobiia; order Limisphaerales; family Palsa-1400; genus DASRLE01. The sequence goes on from CAWGST010000001.1 coordinate 2,359,270, forward strand.
CGGTGCGAGGGCGGCGGCAGAACGGAGACAAAGTGTTGTACAATAAAATCGGAAACCTCGCGTTGTTCATTCGGCGGCAACGCTCGAATTTCGTCTAAAATCGCCTGGGCTTTTGTGCTCATAGTTTAAAATATACCAGTCCTGTCAAAGGGGTCAAACAATCTAAAGGCATGAATTCAGCCGAGATTCAGAATCGCCGGGTCGCCGTAGAGGGTGAATGAGCCGGCCCGCTCAATTCTTAAATCCAGGAACTGGCCGCGATGGCGCTCGTGGCCTTCAAACACAACAATCTTGTTGCAGCGCGTCCGGCCCATCAATCGGGCGGGATTGTTTTTGCTCGGACCTTCCACCAGGATTTGCATCGTTTCTCCCACGCGCTGGCTGTAGCAGCGCCGGCCGATGACGTTGATCTCCTCCAGCAATCGCGCGTGGCGCTCTTCTTTGACGGCGGGCGGCACTTGATCAGGCATCGCGGCGGCCGGGGTGTCTTTGCGCGGGGAGTATTTGAAAAGGTAGGCGTTGTCGAATTGCGCTTCGCGGACCAGGGATAGTGTCAACTCGAAATCTTCCACGGTCTCGCCCGGAAAGCCAACGATGATGTCTGTCGTGATGCCGATGCGCGGCTGGACCCGGCGCAGTTTCCCGATGATGCCAAGAAACCGCTCGCGCGTGTAGCCGCGATGCATCGCCTTCAGAATGCGGTTGCTGCCGCTCTGCGCCGGCAGGTGGGCGCTTTCGCAGAGCTTGGGCAATTCTCCGTAAGCCGTGGCCAGATCGTCGCCATAACCTTTGGGATGCGGCGAGGTGAAGCGAATGCGCTCCAATCCGTCAATCTCATGGACCGCGGCCAGCAGTTGGACAAAACCCGACTTGCCGTCCTTGACCGGGAGATCGCGCTTGCCGTAACTGGTGACAATCTGGCCCAGCAGGGTGATTTCCTTGACGCCGTTTTCAACCAGCGCCGGCATTCGGCAACGATGTCCGGTATCGTCCGGCTCCGTTCCTCCCCGCGCGTGAACGGCACGATGCAAAAGGTGCAGTATTGATTGCAGCCTTGCATGATGCTGACAAAAGCGGTGACCGCCGCGGCGTGTCCGTTGCCCGCCCGACGGCCATGAAGCAGATGTTCCCTGATCGTCGCTTCGCTGCCCGCCTCGGTTTCCACATCGACAATTTTGTCCCGTTTGCCGGCGAGGATTTCGTCCAGATAATCGGCTGTGCGGTGGAATTTTTGGGTGCCGACGACGAGATCCACATCGGGCAATTGATCAATTAACTGGCGTCCGCGGCTTTGCGCCATGCAACCCAGGAAACCGAGAACAACCTCGGGCCGCTTGCGGCGGACGGCGGCGGCAATGTTTTGCATTTTGCCGACGGCCTTTTGTTCCGCCATATCGCGCACGCTGCAAGTGTTGAGCAGGACGACATCCGCGACCGTCTCGGACGGGGCGAGGGTGTAACCCTTCGCCACGAGCTGCGCGGCCACCGCCTCCGAATCGCGCTCGTTCATCTGGCATCCGTACGTCTTGATATAGACACTGGGCATATCACTCCTTGGCGCGTGTTGGTTTGAAGGGATAAAACTCGATATCACACTGTTTTGCATCGCGAATGGCCGAATCAGTCGTGATCAGCGTCAAATTCAAGGTCGCGGCTGTGGCCACAATAGTCCGGTCGAACGGGTCTCCATGAAAATCCCTTGGGAGGTCATTCGTCTTTGCGGCAATCGCGGGAGTCAATTCCAACAATTGCAAGTCAGCGGACAATCCTGCCGCGAAAAATTGCGGCAAAGTACCCTGCAATTCCAACCGCCCCAAGCGATACAATATTGCCGTCTCCAGCAGGCTGACGCTGCAAAGCCCTTTTATTTCGCTGGTTTCCAAGAGCCGGCGGACGCGCTCTGGCAATGTGTGGGGAAGTGTCACGCCATTGATCCAAGGCGCGGTATCGAGCAGATATTTCAAGCCAATCCCTTCCATTCAGACCGCGGAATGGGGTCGGGCGACACGGGCTTTTTCATGCAAAAATGCTTCCCCGCCCCCACAAAGGAGGGGGACTGGTTTGCGGGAACAATGCGGACATAAGGCTTGCCAAAGCGGGTCACCAGCAACTCTTCCCCCCCGGCCACCGAGTCAAGGAGATCCGGTTCCCGGCGCAACGATCGCAATGTAACAGTCTTCATGTCAGACAATATGTCAAACAATTCATGTTTTGGCAAGGCGGAACTTTAGGCGAAGGCTAAAGGAAGAATTGAAAGGCACCCTGGTTTGCCTGGCTTTGGTTTCATAACTTCAGCCTTTAGCCTTCAGCCTTCAGCCTTTCCCTAGTATTACTCTGTTAAGTTGCGCAAACTGCGAGTGAAGAATGAAATGTGTTGAAAGAGCAAAATCCGGTCGCCCAATCGCGGTTTTCGTCAATGTTTATGGGCATTTCATGCTTTTTTTCCGATCTTATACTTAACAAAGTAATACTAGGCCACCACTGTTTTGGTCGCCCTGGATTGCGCGGCGCGTTTGCGCTGGGTTTCGTTCAGGATTTTTTTGCGCAAGCGCAGGTTCTTGGGGGTGGCCTCGACGTATTCATCCGGGCCGATGTATTCCAAAGCGCGTTCCAAAGAGAGGCGCAAGGGCGGGTCCAGTTGAATGCCCTTGCCATCCCCTGTCGAGCGCATATTGGTCAGCCGTTTGGCTTTGCACGGGTTGACCGGGATGTCGGTCTCGCGGGCGTTTTCCCCGACGATCATGCCCTTGTAAATCTTGTCGCCCGGATCGACCATGAGACGGCCGCGTTCCTGGACCATGTTCAAGGCGTAGGCCATGGCCTCGCCATCCTCCATGCTGACCAGGGAACCATTCTTGCGCGCGGCAATGTCGCCGCGGTCCGGCCCGTATTCGTGGAACAAATGGCTCATCACCCCCAGGCCGCGCGTGGTGTTGACCAGGTCCGTTTCGAAACCGATCAGCCCGCGCATCGGAATCAACGCCTCAATCGTGACGTCGTTGCCATGATGTTCCATGGTGACGATTTCGGCTTTGCGCCCGGATAGATTTTCCATGACCACTCCCATCGCATCCTTGGGAATTTCCAGGAAAAGCTTTTCAATCGGTTCCAGCAAACGGCCGGCGTCGTCCTTGCGATAAATGACTTCCGGGCGTGAAACCAGCACCTCATAGCCTTCGCGGCGCATCTGTTCGACGAGAATGGCGATTTGCATTTCGCCGCGCCCGGCCACGTTGAAAATATTCGGCAGATCGGTCGGGGCGATGCGCAGCGCGACGTTGGTGCGGACTTCCTTGGTCAGCCTTTCCCAGATATGGCGGGCGGTGACCAGTTTGCCGTCCAATCCGGCCAGGGGACCATCGTTGACGGCGAACTGCATTTGAATGGTCGGCGGATCAATCGGCACAAAGGGCAGCGGCTGGCGCGTGATATTGTCCGTGATGGTCTCGCCAATAAAAACATCCTCGAACCCGGCCACGCCGATGACGTCGCCCGCATGGGCCTCGGTGACTTCAATGCGCTTCAATCCTTCAAAATGAAAAATGGCGGTGATCCTGGCCTCGGTCTTGCGTCCGTCGCCGTGCAAACAGGCGGCGGCGTCGCCCACTTTGACCTTGCCGCTGTAAATTTTGCCGAAGGCGATGCGGCCGAGGTAATCGGAATAATCGAGGTTGGCCGCGAGCATCTTGAATTCCGAGCCGGCGTGGGCGCGCGGCGGCGGAATGTATTCGATGATGGCCTGGAACAGCGGCTCCATGTTGGCGCTTTCATCCTTGATGTCGATTTTGGCGTAACCGTCCCTGGCGCTGGTATAGACCACCGGAAAATCCAATTGCTCATCGGTGGCGTGCAGGGAAACGAAAAGATCGAAGACCAAATCCAGCACCTTGTGGGGCATGGCGTTGTCGCGGTCTATTTTATTTATGACAACAATCGGCTTGGCCCCGGCCTCCAGGGCCTTGCGCAGGACGAAGCGGGTTTGGGCCTGCGGACCATCGGCGGCATCGACCACCAGCAAAACGCCGTCGATCATGTTCATGATGCGCTCGACCTCCCCGCCGAAGTCGGCGTGACCCGGAGTATCGACGATGTTGATATGGTAATCCTTGTATTTGAAAGCCGCGTTCTTGGCGCGGATGGTGATGCCCTTCTCCCGTTCCAGATCCATGGAATCCATGATGCGTTCCTCGGAGGAAATGGCCTGATTGGCGCGAAAGGTGCCCGATTGTTTGAGCAGGCAATCCACCAAAGTGGTCTTGCCGTGGTCAACATGGGCGATAATGGCGATGTTGCGGATGTGATCCATCTGTCGGGCCGCGTAAGATGCCTCATTTTGGGGAAAAGTCAAGTTTTGTTTTGGTTGCGAATTTGTCATTGAGAATTTCTCATTTGTCATTCGGAAATGACGGTTCGGAAAATTTTGCCAAAAATGCGCCATTCTCAGGAACGGCACTGCAAGGCGAGTCCGAAATCCGAAGCGGATTGGCTTGTTTTGGCCATGCTTAACTTAGTTTAACATGGTTTAACCCGACTAAAGCTGTTTATTTTGCAAGTTGTTCATTGTCATGGATTTACATACGATTCGGACCGCCAGCTTGACCAACAGAATCACTTTGATTCACTTTGATTCAGTTTGATTCAGTTTGACTGGGCGTAGCAAGGGGGATGATTGAGGAGCGCGATCGTCCCGGTCGCGGTGCGGGGCGTCTCGCGCCGCGCTCCCCCTCTGTTTTTCAAAATTGATCTTTGACCTGTTGATGCGCACAGTGTCGCCCTGCGCGATGGGTATCGGGCGAAGATGTGTTTGGCGGGACGCCAACCACTGCGCGCGAGACGCACGCGCTCCCCTCTTCCTTTCCGACATGGCCTTAACGGGTAATTCATTAAACGAACTATACAGTTAACATATTCTTTCGTCAACAGATTTTTGCAGGAATTTTTAAAAAAGTTGTAATTTTTGATGAAAGCAGCGTTAAGAGCTTGCACGGCAAAGACTTGGAAGGTTCAAGACCGGGGGATCTGCAACCAGGGCTTCCCGGCTCAAATGATGAATTTGGAGCTAATCGCCCGGAAAGCGAGATGTGGTGGAGCTGTTTTACGAACCGGGCCGCCGCGCCCGGCGTTCGGCCAGCTCGCGGCAAACTTCCGCAACTCGTCCGAACTCGCTCAATTTGTTGAAGAAGTAATTGGCCCCAAGTTCGGCGCATCTTTTGCGCAACCTCGGTTGATCGTAATTGGTCAGCATGATGATCACGACGGCGGCGTCTGTTTTCCGCACAGTCTTGAGGAGGTCCAGTCCGGTCCGGCCTGGCAGTTCGATGTCCAGAATCAGCACGTCCGGCTTGATCGTCTCCAGCAATTGCAGGGCGGAAGGCACATCTTCCGCCTGCCGGACCGCCGCCACCCCTTTGATGGCGCTCAAGCTGGCCGCGACATGTGCGCGCATCAGGATCGAGTCTTCCACCACTACGACGGTAAGACTGCCGGAGGGTGTTTTGTCGTTCGACTCGGACCCGGTTGCACTATTGTTGTCCATGCGAACTAATTATGCCTCTCTCCATTCGGTTTGCCTAATGGGCGCGTGGCTGGAACTGGTGTAAGCCGGAACAGTGTTTCCTTGTAAGCTTGGGGCCTACAGCTTTGGATGCCGTGCGCTTTTTGCTGTTGTTGAAGCAAGAAAGTGGTATGGAAGGGCCATGGCCCGAGCATTAGGCGGCTATTTTGGGGATGGAGCCATGCCGCCGTCCGAGACGGGGTTGGGACGGATGCGGCTCTCTCTGTGGCAAAAGGGCGTGTTGTTCAGCACGGTTTACTTCGCCTGTGCTGAAGGGAGCACGTTACTATCTGCAAAAGGGAGTCCTGATTTGAGCTTTTGGCTGCCCAGTGGTTTGTATATCGCGGTCCTGCTTCTCAATGATTACAAATCGTGGCCCTGGCTGGTGCTGGCCGCTGCCGCCGCCAGTGTCACCTTCGATGCGATGCGCGGGACGCCGGCCATTCTGATCCTTGTGTTCATCCTTGCGAATACGGTGGATGCCGTTCTCGGGGCCTGGCTGGTGCGGAGGTTTGTGGCCAGGCGGCCGACCATCGCGACGCTTCAGGAGTACGTGGGTTTGCTGTTATTTGCGGGCGTCTTAAGCCCGTTCCTGGGGGCGGCGGTCAGCGCGACAGGGCAGGCGCTGGCGGGAATGTGCCAGTCATTTTCGAAATCGTTCTGCGTTTGGTGGGGCTGCAACACGATGTCCACTCTGCTTGTTTCGCCGTTTGTGCTCTCGTGGTGTTCGAAATTGCCAGATTGGCGGGCCATGGCTGGGAAGCCGAAAAAGCTGCTGGAGGCAGCGGGGGTGTTTACCCTGCTGATCGCAGCAACGTGGGGGGTTCTGGCGTTCGGCAAGGGCATCATGTCTCCGAACAAATCGCCCTTTCTGGTGTTTCTGCTTTGGGCGGGATTGAGGTTTGGAGTGCGCGGCGCCACGGCAGCCAATCTTGTGTTTGCGTTATTCGGAGCGTTTTGCATCCAGCATTATCATCAAGGGCTGACCCCGGCGGATTTGGCGTCGCGCAGTTATGTGCTGACCGCGCAGGCCTCGATGGCGGTGGCGACGATCGTGGGGTTGATCCCGGCCATCGTTTTGGCCGAGCACAACAAAACGCTGGAGGAGTTGCGCGAAAGCGGGGAAAAATTCTCCAAGGCCTTCCGGTCCAGCCCCAATGGGATGGCGATCACTGAACTGGAGACGGGGCGCCATATTGAAGTCAATGATAGTTTTTGCCAGATCCATGGGAATACAAAGGAGGAAATACTGCGGCGCACGTCGCTGGAATTGGGGGTCTTTGCCAGTGTGGATGAACGCGAACGGGTCATCGGGCCTGTGCGCGCCACCGGGCATATGAAGGATTATGAGATGCGGATGCGCACGCGAAGCGGAGAAGCCAAAACAATATTGGTCAGCGCCGAGAGGATCGAGCTTGGGGGCAAACGATGCATGATCCTCGTGATGTTCGACATCACGAGGCGGCTGCAAACGGAAGAGCAGCTTGAAAAAACGAGCCGGCAACTGCGGGCGCTGACCTACCGGCTGCAATCCCTGCGGGAAGAAGAACGCTCGCATGTGGCCCGGGAAATCCACGATCACCTCGGGCAGTTGTTGACAGCGCTGAGCCTGGACCTGCGCCTGATTGAGCGGCGGGCCGCCAGCGTGGCTGACGCCGAGGTGCGCGCCGCCTTGCAGGGCAAGATCGCTTCCGCCCGCCGGCTCGCCGATGACACCATCACCTCGGTCCAGAAGATCGCCACCGAACTGCGTCCGGCCATTCTGGATCGTCTGGGGCTGGAGGCCGCCATCGAGACCGAGACCCAGGCCTTCCAAGTCCCGCACAGGCGTGCATTGCCAGTGGACGCTCCCTTCCACTCCGCTCGCGCTTGCGCCGGACCAGGCCACCGCCATTTTCAGGATTTTTCAGGAGATCCTCACCAACGTTGCCCGTCACGCCCAAGCCGGCAATCTCGCCGTCCGCCTGACCCGGGAAAAGGATGCGCTGCTTCTGGAAGTCGATGACGACGGCATCGGCATTGAGCCTGGACGACAATGCCAATCCAACCTCGCTCGGACTTCTGGGCATGAGGGAACGCGTCGCCATTCTGGGCGGCAAGATCACCTTTGGCCGGGGCGATCAACGCGGAACAAAGGTCGTCATGCAGATTCCACTTCATGGAAAGGTTGGGCAGTTGGCGTGAAGCGAATTCTGGTGGCGGACGACCATGCCATTGTGCGCAAGGGCCTCAAGGAAACGCTGGAGGAGGAACTGGGCGATTTGCAGTTTGGCGAGGCTGAAAACGGCCAGCAAGCGCTTAACCAGGTCTGGAAAGAGAATTGGGACCTGGTCATGCTGGACATCAACATGGAACAGCGCAGCGGGCTGGAGGTGCTCGAAGAAATTCGCAAGGCCCGCCCCAAACTGCCAGTCCTCATCTTGAGCATGTATCCGGTCGAGGAATTCGGGGTGCGCGCCCTCAAGCTGGGAGCGGCCGGCTACATCAACAAACAGAGCGCGCCGGAGGAATTGGTTGCGGCAGTGCGGAGCGTCCTGGCGGGCCGGCGATACATCAGCGCGGCCCTGGCCGACCGGCTGGCGGCAGACGTGCAGCGCGGCACGGAGACCCCGTTGCACCAATCCCTCTCCACCCGCGAGTATCAAGTCATGCTCATGATCGCCAAGGGCATGACATTGAAAGAGATCGCCGCCGATCTTTCCATCAGCGCCAAGACCGTCGGCACCTACCACCTTCGCATTTTGGCCAAGATGGGCCTGAGCAACGACATCCAGATCACCCGCTACGCCCTGCTAAACAGGCTGGTGGACTAACTGTTATTTCGTCACCAGCGCCGCCCGGGCGGGGGGAGCAAGCAGGCCCCGCTCAAAACTGGATCTGCGCCGCAGTGCGCAAAAAAACCTTTCCAAAACGCCCCGGTTCGGGCAGTGTAAGGAGGTTTTATATTCACATGACCGGAGTTGATGCGACAATCACAGCCACCGTCAGAATCCTGCGCCGTGAACGGGAATCACGCCGGCATTCGCTGTCGGAATTTGAAGGCGACGGCACGCAGAGATTGATCACCCTTGACCGGGAGGAGACGGTGATGGGCCGCGCCCCGGAGGCGCAGGTCCGCTTGTCTTCCAAACGCGCTTCACGACAACACGCGTTTTTGCGGGTGCGCGGAACGGATTGTGTGCTGGTGGATAATGACAGCCATAACGGCGTCATTCTCAACGGGGTCAAGGTCCACTCCGCCGTGCTGCGCGACGGCGATGTGATCCAGGCGGCGGACAACGTGTTTGTGTACCACGAGGATTAAATGGCGGCGTTTGTCAAGTTCTGGGGAACGCGGGGTTCGATACCGACGCCGGCGAGTTGGACGCGGGTCTATGGCGGGAACACCCCGTGCGTGGAGGTGCGGTTCGATGAGACCGTTTTTATTTGCGACGCGGGTTCGGGGATACGCGAGCTGGGCAAGGATTTGCTGGCGCGCAGTCCATCGCCCAAACACCTGCATCTGTTGATCAGCCACTCGCATTGGGACCATATCCAGGGCTTTCCCTATTTTGCGCCGGTCTATTTGCCGGCCACGCAGATTCGTGTTTATGGCCGGCACAACAATGGGTTCAGCCCGTATCAATTGCTCTCCGGCCAGATGACTTCGGATTATTTTCCGGTTTCGTTCAAGGACCTCGGCGCCAGCATTGTGGACGACCATTTGGACGACGGGCAAAAGAGGATTGACGGCGTTTTGGTGCGCAGTATCCCCCTGAACCATCCGGGAGGGTGCCTGGGGTATTGCTTTGAAAAGGCCGGGCGAAAAATTGTCTATGCGACGGACAATGAATTGGAGATCGGCGCTTGGGACGTGTTTCCCGATCCCGATAATTCGGGGCCATTGCGCCGTTGTCCGGAGGCCCTGGCGCAGGCGGCGCAGGGAGCGGACTTGCTTATACTTGACGCGCAGTACGATGACCAGGAGTACGCGACGAAGAGGAAATGGGGGCATTCCTCTTGTTACTCCGCGACCGATCTGGCCATCCAGGCCAGGGCGAAAAGCCTGGCTCTTTTTCATCATGACCCGGAAAGCACGGACCGGGCCATTGACGAGAAGGTGGAGTCGTGCCGCCAGCGGGCCGCCTGCCGCGGCGCGACGTTGACGATTATGGCGGCGAGGGAAGGGGTGGAGTTAAAATTCTGAAGTTATTTGGCCGCGGGCTGCCCGTCAATCAGCGCGGCGGCTTCGCGCATGAGGGCGTGGGCCATGATCCACTGGCTCCACTGAGGACCGAGATCCCCGCTTTCCAGTTTGGGCAGTTTGGTTTCAACGATTTGCCCGCCTCTGGCCAGGGTGGCGCGCGCAGCGTCCGTTTGCTTCAATTGCTGTTGGGCCATGGCCAGCGCCGCGCAAGCCTGGGCGGCGCAGCCCGCGTCTTGTCCGCTGCCGGCCAAAGCTCTGCCAATCCAGTCCGCGGCCCCGGCGTAATGGCCCTGGCGGTACTCGGCCAAGCCCAAGGTTAATTGAGAATCAAGGGAATTGTCGTTTGTTCCAGCTTCGACCGCGCGCCGCGCCAAGGCCGCCACAGTTCCGATGTCCACGCCGGGCGCCGGCGCAAACAGGCAATCCCTGGCCACCCGGCGGGCGACGGCCGGATCGTTTGACCCGCCAAACCGGGCCAGAAACCGCGCGCAATGACGGCCAAAGGCCTCCCGCTCGCCGCTTTGCACAAGGAGCGGCGCCAGGGCGTCATACGACTTCAGGTTGGCCGGTTCCAAATCGAGCGCTTTGGAAAAATCCGCCACGGCCTTTTCCCAGTCGCCCTGGCGGCCGCGCCATTCTCCGCGCTGGCGCAAAAACCGGGCGGCCCACGGCTGCTTCTCATCGCCCGGCGTGAAAAGAACATTGGCGGCTTTCAAAGCTTCGGCCGGCGGCAGTGTATCGAGACGGCTCAGAAAATTGGAAATGGTTTCGCGGGATTGGCCGGCCTCGGCCAGGGCAGCCGTTTCAGCCGCCTCGGCCTGCTGGCGGGCGATCCTGGCTTGTTGGAGCGAAGCTTCAGCTTGTGTGCGCGCGGTTTCCGCCTGCTGGCGCAAGCTCAGTTCGGACGCGGCGGCCTTGGTTGCTATTTCGCGCTTGGCGGCTTCGGAGATGGCCCGGGCCTCCTCGGCTTCAGCTTGTTGCCGGGCCGTTTGAGCCTGCGATTGAGAATCCCTGGCTTCCTTTTCCGCAAGGCTGGCTTTGTCGCGATCTTCCCGGGCTTGTTGCAAAGCGGTGTCGGCTTGCTGCCGGGCCTTTTCGGCGTCCTTTTGAGAAGCCGCCGCCTCTTTTTCCGCCGCCACGGCTCTGGCGTGATCCCTCTCGGATTGTTGCCGGGCTGCCTCGGTGTGTTTGAGATCGGCGTCGGATTGTTTGCGGGACGCTGACGCTTGTTCGAGGGCTGCTTCGGCTATTTTGCGGGCGTGGTCCGAGTTTTCGCTGGCTTTTTCCGCCAGTTCCCGTTCCTGCTTTTCCTTGGCGTAGAACCAGGAGGTGAGGCACAGGCCAATAATCAACGAGGCCAAAATGGCGCTGCCGGCCGCGAAAGCCAGCCGGTTGCGCCGCACCAGCTTTTGGAAACGGTAGAGATTGCCCGGCGGACGGGCCATGACAGGCTCGTTGGCAAGAAAGCGTTGAATCTCCGCCGTTAATTCCGCGGCCGTGTCATAGCGGCGGGTGCGGTCTTTCTCCAGACACTTCATCACGACCCAATCCAAGTCGCCGCGCATCATCTTGATTAATTTTGGAGCCTCGGTGCCGTGCCGCCTGGCGATGGAGGTCTGCTCGCCGGACTTTTGCTTGTGCAGGAGGCTGGAAGGGCTTTGCGGCTCCCATTCCCGAATCAGGCGCCGCATCTCATCGAAGCCCCGGGCCAGCAGGTTTTTCGATTCCAGCGGCGTTTCCCCCGTCAGCAATTCATAGAGCAGCACCCCCAGGCTGTAGATGTCGCTGCGGGTATCAATGTCCAATCCGCCCGCCTCCGCCTGCTCCGGACTCATATACGCCGGCGTCCCAATAAACTGGTCGGCCAGGGTATGGACCGGTTTCTCCGTCAGATTCCCCAGCGTCGCCTTGGCAATGCCAAAATCAATCACCTTCGGCACCGCCACCCCGTCATTGAGCGTGACGAGAATATTGGACGGTTTGATATCCCGGTGAATGATCCCTTTCTGGTGGGCATGCTCGATGGCCCGGCACACCAGGATGAAAAGGTCCAGCCGCTTGCCCGTGGAAAGTTTGTTCCGGTCGCAATACTCCGTGATTTTCGTCCCATGCACGAACTCCATCACAAAATACGGCCGCCCCGTATCCGTCGCCCCGGCATCGAGCACTGTGGCGATGTTGGGATGATCCATCAAGGCCAGCGCCTGGCGCTCGGCCTCGAACCGCGCCACAACCTGCCGCGTGTCCATTCCCAGCTTGATGATCTTCAAGGCGACGCGACGCTTGACCGGTTCGGTCTGTTCCGCCACATAAACCAACCCGAAACCGCCTTCGCCGATTTTCTCCAGCAATTTATAACGTCCAATGACATCGCCGGGCGCTTCCTCGGACGACAGATCCACAGTCGCGCCGATCGTGGCATCGTCGTCTATTACCACTGTGCCCGATGGGCCGGATGGGGCGGATGGAGGGGTGGGTGGATGCGCCGCCAGCAGCGCTGCCACGCGCCGGCGCATTTGGGAATCGGCGCCGCAGGTTTTTTCCAAGTAACTTGTGCGCTGCTCTGCCGGCAAACGCAGGGCCGCATCAAAGATGGCCTTTTCGGATTGGATTGGCTCGCTCATCAAATCAGACCCCATGCCTCTTATCAAACAATCCATGCCAGGGCGAGCAGTTTCCGACTGCTGGCGGGGATTGAGCCGCTTTGATTGGCCGCTTTTGCTTACGATTCTTCTTCATCAACGGTTCCCTTGCCCTTGAAGATGTGGAACAGGAAGGCCAGGGACGGCAGGAGCGCAATCGCTCCGGCGCCCAGTGCCAGGACCAGCAGGCGGAGCGTGACCTCCGGCGCGGCGGCGTTGACGACCGTGACATCCGGCGTGACCAGATTCGGATACTGCGCCAAACTCCAGCCCGCGAGAATAACCGTGACCTGGCCGATGGCGGCGATGCGTGCCGCGGAAAACCGGCGCAGCCATAGTGCCACAAGCCCGGCCAGCGCAAAGAAACTCGTCCACGCCAGCAACAGCGGCGCCCACCATCTCGTCAGCCCGGCATACATGGCCGGCGCGCCTGTTTTGGAGGTGAGAAAAACAACCAGGGCGATTGGGGCCAGGGCCAGTTCCGACCAAAGCGCGCGTTGTCGAAAATCGTTCTGCAAATCAGGCTGGTCCTTCGTGTCGAGCGTCAAATACACGGCCGCCAGGAAGGCAAACAAGCCGAGCGCGAAGACACCGCAGGCCATCGCGAACGGCGTCAGCCAGCCCGCAAAGAAACCAGTTGTCACCTGTCCGTTCTCAACCCGAATCTTCCCGGTGGCCAGCGCTCCCAGCGTCAGGCCCTGGCAAAACGGAGTGAAAAAACTGGCGGCGCCGAATACCGTGCTCCAGCGGCGCTGCGCCGCGCCGCTTTGGGAATCGTATTTGCGAAAGGCAAAAGTCGCGCCCCGCAGCACAATGCCAATCAGCATGGCCGTCAGCGGAATGTTCAGCGCCGTCATCATCGCTGCAAACCCGCCCGGAAAACCGGTGAAGAGCAAAACGATCACGAGAATCAGCCACACATGGTTGGCCTCCCAAATGGGACCGATGGCGTCGGCGACGGCTTTTCTTTGCCGGCTGGCACGCGGCCCGGCCGCCAGCAAATCCCACATGCCGCCGCCAAAGTCCGCGCCACCCATCAGCGCATAGACCATCAACGACAGCAGAATGAAAATGGCAACGATGAGTTCAAGCATGGGTTGAGGTTGTTCAAGGAACGGGCACAGGACTGGATGTCTGCAAAAACTGGCGGCGCAGGAGAACGACCACCACGACGGCGAGGAAGAGGTAGAGCGCCGTGAACGCGGCAAACGGCGCCGCGATCCAGCGCATCGGCGTGACAGCGGCATCGGTTCGCATCACGCCGTAGATAATCCATGGCTGGCGGCCGGCTTCAGTGACAATCCAGCCGGATTCAATGGCGACGAAGCCCAAAGGCCCGCACCCCACCAACCCCAGCAGAAACCATTTCCGATCGGGAAGCCGGCGGTGTTTCCACCAAAGCCAGCCCGCCCCCGCCGACAACACGCAGAGCGCCATTCCCGAAGCAACCATGATGTCAAACGACCAGTGGACAACGCGCACATTGGGCCAGTTGATCCGGGGAAACTCTTCCAAGCCGGCCACTTCCGAGTCAAGCCTGCGCGTGAGGAGGAGGCTCAAACCGTGCGGGATGCGAATCGCATAATCGGTCGTGCGGGTTTGGTCGTTTGGAATCCCGCCGAGGAGCAGCGGCGCTCCGTTCTCCGTCAGGTAGTGCGCCTCCATGGCCGCCAGCTTGGCCGGCTGCAAACGGCCAACGGCGCGGGCGCTGAAATCGCCGCTGAGAATCTGCAGCGGGGCGCTGATGCCGGCGACGGCCAGCGCAATGCCCAGCGCGACGCGATGAAAACGATCGTTCGGCTTCCGCAGCAACAAGAAGGCGTGAACGGCCGCAACCGCGAAACCCGTCGCCACAAACGCCGCCAGCGTCATGTGCAGCACTTCGTGCAAACTCGCCTGGGTTCAGCATGGCCGCAATCGGGTCAATGTCCGTGACCTTGCCATCCTACGATCTTGAAACCGGCGGGTGAATTCATCCACGCATTGGCCGTCACCACGAAAATTCCCGACAGAATGCCGCTCACCGCGACCAGCAGCCCGGAGAGCCAATGCCAGAAAGGCGGCAGACGTTTCCAGCCGTAAAGATAGACGCCCAGGAAAATTGCCTCCGTGAAAAATGCGAAGCCTTCCAAAGAAAACGGCATCCCGATAATCGCGCCGGCCTTTGCCATGAAGGCGGGCCACAACAGGCCGAGTTCAAACGAGAGCACCGTGCCGGACACCGCGCCCACCGCGAAAAGAATTGCCGTCCCCTTCGACCACCGTTTGCTCAGGTCCAGATACTCCGGCTGCCGGGTGCGCAGATACATCCCTTCCGCAATGGCCATGAGCAATGGCATGCCAATGCCCAGCGCTGCGAAGACGATGTGAAAGGCCAGCGACATCGCCATCTGCGAACGGGCAAAGAAAAAATCGTTCATGGTGCCTCCTGCGATCCAAACGGCTCCAACGGCTCGATTGATCCTACTTCTTCGCCAGCACGATTTCCACCGCAATCCACATCAGCCTTGACCCAGCCTTTCCCCCACCCATTTCCCCTCGATCATCGAACCGGCCACGTCTCCGCGGTGCTGGACCACGGCGGACTCGGCTTCCTTGATATTTCCGCTGTGCGGTATCGTGATGAGGTCGGCGAAACTGTTCTGCGCCACTTCTCCAACGCTCCCTTGCAGGCCCAGGGCGCGCGCGCCGTTGCATGTGGCCAGGCGCAGGATGTCCGATGGCGTCACGCCGGGGTTGGACTCGGCGAAGGTTTGCATTTCGGTGAATAAATTCAGTTCCGGACCGGGCGGGCGCGTTGGAGCGACGCTGGCCAGGCTGTCGGTGCCAAGGCAAACGTTGACGCCTGCGGCGGCGAGTTCGTTGTAGAGAAACGGCTGGTGCCGAAAATAGGCGTGGCTGCGGGGACAGTGGACAACGCTGGACTGGGATTGGGCCAAGGCTTCAATGTCGGCGGGTTGCAGGCAGTTGGCGTGGATGGCTAAAAAATTTTCGCCCAACAGGCCGCAGCGGCGGACTTGTTCAACGGGCGTCCCGTCGCCGCAGTCCGACATGTCGCGCTGGCTTTTGAGCCAGTCGAAGAGATGGCCCCGGCCATGGACGCACATTTCAAACTCATCAATCGATTCGGCGACGTGCATGGTGACGCGCCAGCGGTGACGGGCGGCCAGTTCTGCGCTGGCGCGCAACAGATCGGGGGTCGTCGAATAGAGGGCATGGGGTGAAAGGCCGGCAAAGCCGCGTCCGGGCCGGAGCGCGGCGATTTTGGCGGCGGCTTCCCGCACGATGGCCGCGGGGTCCCGCCGGCTGCGCACACAGGTCATTTCCAGAAACGAAGCCACGCGCAACGGCGTCGAGGACCAAACATCCGGCAGCAATTCCGGGACGGCTTCGATGTCGCCCACCGTGGTGACGCCGGTGCGGAGGAGCATGGCGGCGCCGCGCAGCCAGGCCTGGGCATAATCGGCATAGCTGGCGGCGGCTTTGCGGGCGAGCAGGCCTTTGATCCAATCGGGAAATTGTTTTGGCGCGGGCTGGCCGGCCATGTCGGTGTAATCCAGATGACAGTGCGCATTGACCAGTCCGGGCAGGAGAATGACATGGCCCAGGTCAGTGGCGGGTTCGGCGGCCGGACGGGAAAGATCGCGCCACCGGCCCAGCGCCGCGACGCGATTTCCAGAAATCAAAACGGCGCCATCGGCAATGGGCGGGCTGGAAATGGGCAGGAGAATGCGGGCACGTAAAAGCATCCGCTGCTTACTCATCGGCGCTCTGGCGCGATCGTTTGCTGCGCGAGCCTAACGTGTGCTTGCGCGCCTTGTATTTGTTGTGGCGCTTGCGCAGTTGCTGTTCAATTTTTTTGGTGACAAGGTCGATGGCCGCGTAAAGATCGGCCTCCCAATCCTGGGCAAACAGGTCCGGCCCCGGCACGGACAGCCGGATGGCGCAGCAAAACTGGCCTTCCGCCAGTTTCAAATGATCGTGTTCAAGCGTGACGCGGGCGCTGGTCACAAACCGGTCCATGTGCTCCAGTTTCTCGATGCGGGAGAGAATATGATCTTCAATGGCTTTGGTCAAAGTGACGTTGTGGGCCGAAAGAATGAACTTCATACGACCAGAATGGCCCAGGCCCGGCGAAAAATCCAGATGAAAGAGGACCAGGGCCGAATATTAAAAATTAACTTTAGCCTTTAGCCCTTAGCCTTTAGCCTTTTCGACATGGTGCCGACCAAAGTCATTGCCGTGGCCAATCAAAAAGGGGGGGTGGGGAAGACGACCACTACGGTCAATGTGGCGGCCTGTCTGGCCGCGCTGGGGCGCCGGGTCTTATTGTTGGACCTGGACCCGCAGGCCAATGCCACCAGCGGTTTGGGCGTGGAAAAGAGCGAAGGAGCCAGCGCCTACCGGCCCCTGCTGGGGGAAGGGACCCTGACGGAAAAAATTCGCGCGACGGCCTTCCAAGGCCTGGAAATCATCCCGAGCGAGGTGGATATGTGCGGGGCGGAAATTGAGATCGCGCGGGCGGAGAACCATTTGCACCGGCTGGCCGGCCTCATGAAGCCGCTGGTGGAAAGCGGCCGCTTTGATTTCATCCTGATTGATTGTCCGCCCTCCCTGGGGATTCTGACCCTCAACGCCTTCGCCGCTTCGGATTATTTGCTCATCCCGGTGCAATGCGAATATTACGCGCTGGAAGGCATTTCGATGACTCATCGCGTGCTCGACCAGGTGCGGGACAACGGCATCAATCCGCGCCTGGAATTGTTGGGCGTGGTGATGACGATGTTCGACGGCCGGACCAATCTCTCGGCGCAGGTGACAGGGGATGTGCGGGACCATTACGGGGAAAAAGTGTTTGAGACGGCCATCCCGCGGGCGACGCGCCTGGCCGAGGCGCCCAGTTTCGGCAAGCCGATTATTCATTATGACAAGTACAATCCCGGAGCGGCCGCCTACGAGGTGTTGACGGGGGAGATTCTGAAAAAAATTAAATGAAAATGAGGATACGCCAGGAACCTCTTCCTTAAAGGAGCTTGATAAAATCGGAAAGACTTCGCAACGCCGCGCTCTCCCAATTCCATATTTTGGCCTGTGCCGCCCGACCGACCATCGGATCAAATTCACCTCGTCCTGCAAGATAGGTCCAAACCTTCGCTTTGGCCGGATTCCGAGTTTGAACATTGGCCCTGCCAAGGCAATCGAGGTGAGCCATCACACACGCTAATTCCCGCGCGTTCTTCGGATCGTCCTCAAGGCTGCTCCAACAAAGCGTTTCCAGCATCCCTGGCTGCTGACAATCCGGCAGAACGAAAATTCCAGTTCGTGGTTGTCCGATGCTGAAAGAGCCGCAAACCTCCGGACAAGTCAGGTTCACGACTTGCAGACTGCGACAGACAGATTGGAATGCGGACGCGGCTGGCTTGTCCTCGGCATCTCGAATAATTCCAACCGAAACGACAATCTCACGAAACTCTTTGTAACCCGTAAAAACCTTGAGGAAATCAGTCAAATTCGCAAGCGAGCCGTAATCGCGCACTTCCACTTGCCCCTTCAGGCCAGGCGTTTCAACCCATTCCCGGAAAAAGATTTCAGGAGTGCGTCCTTCCACCAGCAGTTGTTTCGGAGCTTGAATGGGGCGCTTAAGACTGGGCCATTCCATCAACGAACCTCCAAGCCGGATTTGAGCGCAACTTCCAACATTCCTTTATCGTGCGTGACAACCTCGATTTTGCCTTTGACTCGTTGGATTCTGTGGAGGGCAAAATCATAGTTGGGCAGCGCTTTTATCGTTTCGTGCGCGGCGATAATGCACTCCCGGCTGTGCGTGGTGGCAAACACCTGGATTTTCTCGGAGGCGGCAAAGGTGGCAATGCCCTTCCATATTTGCGGTAAAGTTTCGTAATAAAGACCGTTCTCAATTTCGTCGATCAGCAGAACTTCTGCCTTGGACACCAACATCTGACAAAACAGCGAGAACAGCTTGCTGAAGCCTTGCCCTGTCTGTGTGATGCTCAAGGCATTTTTCAATCCGAAATGGGCATAGACCTGCGGCTGGAATGTTCCCGGGGCCTTCGCGTATCGAAGTTTCTGCAAACGCGGATCTATTTGGCGTAGAAGTTGCAACAGTTTCTCTTCGCCACCCTCCAGCAAGGCTAGTTGGTTATAGAGGTCGGCGTCCCGGGTTGGGTGTTCGAGCCGAGTTGAAATGACGATGAGTTTTGTCGCGAATGGGTTGTGCAAAATCTTATTCGTCGCGCTACCGTTCGATTGCACAGTAAATGCCGTAAATCGGTATTCGTCACGGTTTCCGTCGTCCGGCTGTTTGGGTGGAAAGAGGAGTTTTCCATTTTCATCCCGTTCATTATAACCAAAGCAAACCTCACTGTTTTGATTATCTAACACATTGCACCATAGCTCTTTGCTCGCTTGAGTCTTGGCCTTAATATACGCTACTTTAGTCCGTCTGTCATAAAACAATGCCTGCCAGAACGTGGCAAAATCATCGCTGTTCACCTGATTCGGAACACCCGAGACATTGCTCCTGAAAACCGAAGGAAGCGGGACCAATTGGCCAGCATCGCTAACGAACAACAAGTACAAGCCTTCCAAGATGCCAGTTTTTCCCGTGTTGTTCGCGCCAGCGATCAGGTTGACCCGCTGCAGCGGTGCAATCTCCAGACTCGGAAAGATTCGAAAGTCCTGAAATTTCAATGACGTTATCATCTGCGATTCGAAGACTACTGTTTGCCTTTCCTGTAATCCAGACTGAATTTGACCATCAAATCTGCCCTCGCCACAGTCCGGGTCTCACCCTTTTAAACTCTCGTGCTTTTTCCCTGCGCCGAGTCTGTCAACATCTTGTCTGCTGCGATCCGCCCGCTCTGTTTACCAACCAGTCCGGAAAGAAGACGAAACGCGGGCGCTCTGAGCACAAGGACCAGAAAGATTAGCCGCGAACAACGGGAAATGCGTGATGGCCGCGAAAGAACCCCAAGCCCGAACACTGTCCCCCGAAAGCATTCGGGGTTCGGTGCAAAGCGAGCGCAAAGGATGGAGAATGAAGTTTTATTCTTTGCGTTCTGTGTGTTCTTTTGCGGCTAAATGTTTTTCAATGTTTGCCCATTTAGCATATTTCGCGGTTAAACACCCTCTCCAAGTCCTTGGCTTTCAGTCTGTTCCGCCATCTGAATACCGATTACAAAAATAGTATAAAATAAATATGTACAAAATCACACTTGTATGCTATCATAGTCTGGAAATGATTGGCCCAATGAGGCCATGCCGAAAAACTGAAATATCGAAACCACCGCCACAACCCCCTCCACATTATGAACGCCCGCAATGGCAAAATCGCCCGCCTGCCCCGCTCTGTCCGCAACGAATTGAATGAACGCCTGGAACGCTCCGAGCCAGGCCCCCAACTGCTCGATTGGCTCAACGCCCTGCCCGAAGCGCGGAAAATCGTGCAAAGCGACTTCGCCGGCGTCCCCATCAGCAAACAGAACCTGAGCGAATGGCGCCAAGGCGGTTTCGAGGAATGGCTGGCCCGGCGCAATTTGTGCGAAGACGCCCGGGATGTGACGCAGTTGGCCGGGGAGATGGACGACGAGGATTCGCAAATGGTGCTGGCCGATGACGTGGCCCAGGTGTTGGCCGCCCGTTTTGGCAGCCTGATTGCCAACTGGAACGGCGAGGTGGACGAAAAGTTCGAGGCCAAGTCGAGGGTCTTGAACCGCCTGTGCCGCAGTGTGGTGCAATTGCAGCGCGGCATGCACCGGTCCAACCGGGAGAGTTTTGAATTAACCTGCAAGTGGGAGGAAAAGGAGAAAGCCGACGAGGAAGTGTTAAAGAAACGATTGGTAAAACCTTGCTTTGACATGTTGAGATTGCCTGCGATGGCCAAGATGTTCGGAGGCGGCGCGGCGGGGCGGAAAATCGCCCAATACATCCTGGCGATCCAGAGAGGGAATCTGGATGCCGACTTCGACCTCTTGCCCACCGACAAGTACGAAATTGAAGAGGCCGCTGAAAAGAAAGCAAAACCAGTCAAACCGGCCCGAAAGCCGCGGACTGCTCAACCGGCCACAAAAATCAAGCCAGACAACGCGGCTAAACCGTTGCAGGAAAGCGAGATAGAGGGTGGAAACGAGGAGAAATCCAGCCAGGACCAGTCAAAGTCAGTCAAGGTGGGTCAAACCAATTTGGCGCACACAGATGAAGCCCCCGCTGCATCATTTCCTAATCCTAATCTTAATCTCCCAACCACCAAAGAGGATTCCGATGCCTCACAATATCCTTTCAGGAAATGAAAAGGGCATTTATCTTTGCCGGTCTTTGAGGCAAATCGCGCAAAACTAAAATGGCCAAACAAATTGTCGAAATGCTGGTCGAGTCGGCGACCATGGAGTTGCCGGATACCAAGACGCTGAAGTTGCGCTGGCCCGATGGGTATGACGTTGATTTTAAAACCGGCCAGTTTATCACCCTCTATTTTTCCGACTCGCCCGCTTACAAAAGAGCCTACTCGCTCTGCTCCTGCGCGCTGGATCGCGGCTTTTACGAAGTGACCATCAAGCGCGAAGGCAAAATGGGCACGCGCATTGTCGATTGGGTCCAGGCCGGCGACAAACTCTTTGTCATTCCGCCGACTGGAAGGTTCCTTCCCGTCTTCGAGCCGGACCGGCACTTGATCTGCATCGCCGGCGGTTCGGGTGTGACCCCGTTTCGGGCTTTTGCGCGGGAAGCGACGCGCCGGAAGTTGTCCACAAAAATCACCGTCCTCTACAGTGTCCGCACGACGCACGAAATCATTTTCAACGCGGAGTTTCTCGAATTGCAGGCGGAGAATGGGAATTTCAAATTTGCTGTCACCTGCACCCGGCTTGCGCCGGAAGATGAATGGACGGGACGGCGCGGACGCATTAATGTCGAATGGGTGCGCCAGCACATCGGCGACTTGGGCAAAACAACTTTTTACGCCTGCGGCCCCAACGCATTGGTGGAGGCGGCCGAGAAGCTGGTCGTGGAGGAGTTGAAAGTTCCGAAAGAACAAATGAAGGTTGAGAAGTGGGGATGAAACTGCTGAAAATGACGAATGACCAAATCCTGATGACCACTCAATGTCCAAATGACCTAATGACGAAACTTGGAAACTTCGTCATTGATGGGTCATTCGTGCTTCGCCATTAGTTATTTTCATGAAACACACTCCTCTTTACGCGGCGCATCAGCAATTGGGGGCCAAATTCATCGGGTTCGTCGGCTGGGAAATGCCGGTTCAATACACCGGCATCATGGAGGAACACCAGGCCGTTCGCACCGCCGCCGGCCTGTTCGACGTCTCGCACATGGGAAAAATCCGCGCGCGCGGCGGCGCGGCCTCGGCGTTTCTCAATGGCGTTTTGACCAATGATTTGCGCAAATTGCCGCCCGGCCGGGGCCAATACACTTTCCTTTGCAATGACAGAGGCGGCGTGGTGGATGATCTCTACGCCTGCCGCATCGATGCCGAAGAATTCTTGTTGGTTGCCAACGCATCGCGCATCGGGGCGGATGTGCTCTGGCTCGAAAAGCAGCTCGCCAGTTACAGCAAGCGCGAAGGGATGGAATTATCAAATGTCTCCGATGATTTCGGAGCCGTGGCCGTGCAAGGCCCCAACGTGGTCGGGTTTATCGATGCCTGTTTCCAGCCCGGCGCCCGCGCGGCAACGAGCCTGCGCAAGAACGAAATCGCCCGCTTCGATTTCTCGGGACAACCCGTTTTTGTTTCGAGAACCGGCTACACCGGGGAAGATGGATTCGAGGTGATTGCGCCGGCGCCAATGACCGAAGCGCTGTGGAACAAAGTGCTGGACACAGGCCGCCCCTTCGGCCTCAAACCCGCCGGCCTCGGAGCGCGCGACACCTTGCGCACGGAGGCGGGTTTTCCGTTGTACGGGCATGAACTGGATGAAAACACGACGCCGCTGGAGGCGGGCCTCGGACTCTTCGTGGCCCTGGAAAAGGGCGATTTTACGGGCCGCGCCGTCCTGGCCGAACAAAAAATCGCCGGGACGGCCAAAAAACTGGCCGCCTTCAAAATGGCCGGACGATCCGCGCCGCCGCGTCCGCACTATCCTCTCTGGAGCGCCGGCGCAAAACCGGAACGCATCGGCGCAGTGACCAGCGGCACGCAAAGTCCCACCCTCGGCATCGGCATTGGATTGGGTTATGTGCCGCCGCAATTCTCCGCCGCCAACACGGCCATCGGCGTTGAGATTCGGGGCCAACAAGCCCCCGCCCTCATCGTGCCCCGGCCATTTTATCGCAAAAGTTGAAAAAAGATTTTCAACCGCCCCGATCGGCGTAAGCTTCCATTCACAAATTATGAGCGCAAATGTTCCCGGCGATTTAAAATACGCAAAAAGCCACGAGTGGATCCGCGTCAGCGGCGACTCCGCGGTCGTTGGCATCAGCGACCATGCCCAGCACGAATTGACCGACGTGGTCTTCGTGGAATTGCCCGCCGCGGGCCGCCAGCTCAAAGCGGGGGAAAGCTGCGCCGTGGTGGAATCGGTGAAAACCGCCAGCGACATTTACGCCCCGGTCAGCGGCGAAGTGGTGGCGGCCAACCCGCAGTTGGCGCGGCATCCCGATCTGGTCAACACCGCGCCCTACGGCGACGGCTGGTTTTTCAAAATCAAACTGGCCGACCCCGGCGAACTGGACCGGCTGCTGTCACCGGAAGATTATTTGAAACAAATCGCGCCGTAACGTCCCATTCGCCCCATGAGTCCTTCAAGCTTTGACGCCGGCCACGCGGAAGCCTTCCTTTTCCAGCATGGAGCGAATCCTGTCCACCTGGTTGCCTTGAATTTCGATGGTGCGTTGCCGGGTCGTTCCGCCGCAACCGCAGGCCGAGCGCAGCTTGCGCGCCAGGTCTTCGATGGATCGGGTGCTGATGAACGGCGCAAAATCGTGGATGACGATGACGATTTTCCCCCCGCGATGGGCCGTTTCACGCCGCAGCACCACGCGCCCCAGGGTTGACCTGGCCTTGGCCGGAGAAGCAGCCGCGGGCGGGCCGGCTTCTCCGAGCGGCAGATTGTCGATTTGCAATTCCGCGAACGGATTGTTCAATTCGAACGGATTCTCGGTTGCCACTTCGATTTTATCTTTTCTGGCCATAACACTCTTAAAGCCTGATCGGCAATATATAGGCAGGACTTAAACGCCGTGCAAAGTTCAAAAATCCAAGTCGGATGGGCAACAGATTTTTTCACGGTCGTTGCCACGTCATGGCACGGGGGAGGACCAAAAGCGGATGATTTGCGCTTGCGAGCCGGTTTATTTCGGTTCAACGACGGTCAGCCCCTTCACCTGCGAAAAATGCCGTTTGTTGAAGGTGACCACCGCGCTGCCGCGCTGCAAAGCCGTTGCCGCGACTATGAGGTCGTAATAGCCGATCATTTTGCCGGACGCTTCCAATTCCGCCCAAATGCGGGCGTGTTCATAAGCGGTTTCTTCCGTGTAAGGAATGATGGGGAATTCAGCCAGAAGGGTTCGGAGATACTGCTGGCGTCTGGCTCTGTGCGCCCCAACGGCCCGTTCCACCCCATGCCACAGTTCGGCCACGGTAACGGCGGTGACTTCGAAAGGCTCTTCCGGGCGGTAGGACAGCCAGGTCTGGAGATCGAAAGCGCCCTGTTCGTCCTGTATGATGACATCGGCATCGAGAATCATCGCCATTTGTCAATCGGAGCTTTGAGCCTTTTGCGCGCCGCCCGCAAATCACGACGCCAGGCTTTGGCTTCGCTTTTCGTCAAATGAGCCTTGTCCAGGGCCTCAGCCAGATCGCGGCCCGTGCAAACCTTCTCCTCGTCCGGCGTCAACCGGGCAAATGGAGCGCCGTTCTTGACCAGCACAAACGTCACGTTTTGATAATGGGCGCGGTTGACGCAATCGGCGAAGTTGCGCGCGGCTTCCGTGACGCTGATCATTGTCTTTTTCATTAAAATCAGATTATCAGACTTTACCGGCCCGTCAAGCTGAAACTAAAAGCTGAAACTAAAACCCGGTAGTGCCTTAATGTAATAGTTGTAGTGTCGGCACTGCGGGCCGATTTCGAGCCACAGGCTCGACGCACCAAAATAAGGCACCGCCAAAAATCCATCCAGCTTGACGAAACCACAGGAAACAAGTACTTCAACAATGGTTCCGGGACTGATTTAACCGGACAGGAAACAAACACGATTTATGAAGAACAAGCCATCGCAATTGACCACCTCGGCGGGAAATCCCGTACCATAGACCCAAGGAGAAAACATATGTCAACCGAAGCCAAATGCCCTTTCCACCCCGCTGCCGGAGGCGGCACATCGAACCGCGACTGGTGGCCGAACCAGTTGAAGCTGGAACTCCTGCACCAGCATTCCTCCAAGTCCAATCCCATGGGCGGGGACTTCAACTACGCAAAAGAGTTCAAGAGCCTCGACCTCGCGGCTGTGAAGAAAGATCTCGCGGCACTGATGACCGACTCGCAGGACTGGTGGCCGGCAGACTTTGGTCACTATGGAGGTCTGTTCATTCGCATGGCGTGGCACAGCGCCGGCACCTACCGCACCGGTGACGGACGCGGCGGCGGCGGCAGGGGTCAGCAGCGCTTCGCCCCGCTCGACAGTTGGCCGGACAACGTCAGTCTGGACAAGGCGCGTCGTCTGCTCTGGCCGATCAAGCAGAAGTATGGCCGGAAAATTTCATGGGCCGACCTGATAATTCTTACGGGAAACGTCGCCCTGGAAACGATGGGATTCAAAACGTTCGGTTTTGGAGGCGGTCGCGAGGACGTCTGGGAGCCGGATCAGGACGTCTATTGGGGCAAGGAGACCACTTGGCTGGATGACAAGCGCTATGCCGGCGACCGCAACCTCGAGAATCCGCTCGCTGCCGTGCAGATGGGGCTGATTTACGTCAACCCGGAAGGCCCGAACGGCAAACCCGATCCGATTGCCTCGGCGCGGGACATCCGCGAGACCTTCGCCCGCATGGCGATGAACGACGAGGAGACGGTGGCGCTCATCGCCGGCGGCCATACCTTCGGCAAGACCCACGGCGCCGGCCCTGCGTCCCATGTGGGGCCTGATCCGGAAGCGGCCGGCCTCGAAGAGCAGGGCTTGGGCTGGAAGAACAGCTTCGGCACAGGCAAAGGCGGTGACACGATCACCAGCGGTTTGGAAGTAACCTGGACCACCACGCCCACGAAGTGGAGCAACAACTACTTCGAGAACCTTTTCAGCTACGAATGGGAACTCACGAAGAGTCCCGCCGGTGCATTTCAGTGGACGCCGAAGAATGGCGCTGGCGCCGGCACCGTGCCGCACGCCCACGACCCGTCCAAGCGGATCGCGCCTTCCATGCTGACCACCGACCTCGCCCTGCGGTTCGACCCTGCTTACGAAAAAATCTCGCGCCGCTTCCTGGCGAATCCAGCTCAGTTCGCCGACGCGTTTGCCCGGGCGTGGTTCAAGCTGACGCACCGCGACATGGGTCCGCGCGCGCGCTATCTCGGACCGGAGGTTCCCGCAGAGGAACTCATTTGGCAGGATCCCATCCCCGCAGTCAACCATCCATTGATCAATGCGCGGGACATCGCCTCTCTCAAGGGCAAAATCCTGAATTCCGGTCTGTCCGTCTCCGAGCTGGTTTCCACAGCTTGGGCGGCGGCGTCCACCTTCCGTGGCTCCGACAAGCGCGGCGGAGCGAACGGCGCCCGCATTCGCCTGGCTCCGCAGAGGGATTGGGAAGTCAACCGTCCCGCCCAGATGGCGAAGTTGCTCAAGACCCTGGAGGGCATCCAGAGCGCTTTCAACAGCACCCAGTCTGGCGGCAAGAAGGTCTCGCTGGCGGACCTGATCGTTCTGGCCGGTTGCGCAGGCCTCGAGAAAGCTGCGAAGAATGCCGGTCACGAGGTCACGGTTCCTTTCACCCCGGGACGCATGGATGCCTCGCCGGAGCAAACCGACGTCGAGTCCTTCTCCGTGCTCGAACCGATCGCGGACGGCTTTCGCAATTACCTCAAGGGCAAATACACCATATCGGCCGAGGCGCTACTCCTCGACAAGGCGCAATTACTGACCCTGACCGCGCCCGAAATGACGGTGCTCGTGGGAGGCATGCGCGTCCTGAAGGCCAACTTCGGAGGGGCGCAGCATGGTGTCTTTACCAAGCGACCGGAGGCGCTGACCAACGACTTCTTCGTCAACCTGCTCGACATGGGCACGGGATGGAAGCCGGTCTCGAAAGACGCGGACGTCTTTGAAGGCCGCGATCGCAAAACGGGGGCGCTCAAGTGGACCGG
The DNA here is from genome assembly GCA_963825315.1 of uncultured Verrucomicrobiae bacterium. GTDB lineage: Bacteria > Verrucomicrobiota > Verrucomicrobiia > Limisphaerales > Palsa-1400 > DASRLE01. The sequence continues at coordinate 2,385,987 of CAWGST010000001.1, forward strand.
CACGCGTGTCGACCTTGTCTTCGGTTCAAACTCCCAACTCCGCGCCCTGGCTGAAGTTTACGGAAGTTCCGACGCTGAGAAGAAGTTCGTCCACGACTTTGTCGCGGCCTGGAATAAGGTGATGAACCTTGATCGCTTCGATCTTGCATGATCTCTGACGTCTATCCGATCGAGCCATTACCTGACCCGCTCATGTTCGCCGCAATGTTTGGCCGCGCCAGAGTCGCCGCGCAATTGCAGGCGCATGGCGCATCCCTGCAACGCCGCAACCGCCTTGGTCTTTCCGCCGGTTTCATGGTCCGCCTTTCAGGGTGGATTCCCCGTCTGCCTCCCCGCAAGCAATCTCAATCCATGCCCTGATAGACATGCCGGCGCATCCCAATATGTGAGCGGATAATGGGAAGGCCGGCCAGTTAAAAAAAGGCCACGAATCCAGAGAGCGGAATAAAACAAAAGCCCTCTCCTTGGGGAGAGGGTTGGGTGAGGGAGGGCGTTCCCATCACTGTCCAGCATAGCCGCAAGCCCCGTGCCGGTAATTGGCGTTTTACATTTGGCCGAAGGCGGAACAGGATGGGTGGCAATGGCACGACAGATCCAAATTAAGTATGCCGGCAGGTTCCGGTGTTGCGGCCGATTGAAGGAGGAGTGCCGCATCATGCTGATTTAGAATCGGAATTTCCAGAATCCACCATGAAATCGCATCGGGACATTGGCGAAACGATCGACGAGGTTTTCACATGCTACGACGGGACAATCTCTCTGCTTCGTATGTTTCTCGAACAGAAGTCCAACAGCCAAGAGATCATTCTGCTCGCCTGCGCCCGGATTGATTCGCTTGCAAATTTAGCCTTTCCGCAAGGTCCGCAAAAGCAAAGATTCACAAAGTTCCTGCTGAGTAACTCGGCGTTCCGAAATCTGTTTAAGGCAGTGAGTGTCGGCGACCTTTACTTCTTCTTAGGCTACCAGATTTGGGTTTTGCCCGGAACCATCGACAAACCGGGAAGACTACATGCGTTCAACCCGGACGAAGACAGGGAATTCATGAACATGCTTTGGAATTCCGAACTGCCAATTACAACGCAAGAGATCGGACGGCTTGTAAAATTTCTTCTCCATACTTTGTCTTCCCAATGGAGAGTGGCCTCCAGTCAGTCCCCAAAGAAATCCGCACACGAAGATCTTAAACGGGTCCTGAGCTTTCTCACTGATGCTTCGAGGACGTACCGGAGGGGCGCGTACGCGAAGGCTGTTGAAAACATTAAGCCGGTCTTGGAAAACTTCTGTTTGGGGAATTTGTTGTACAAACAGTACCGGTGCGGTGCTATCCATGAACATCAGGTTGACATCAACAGCGACAAATTCTTCACGCAGAAGTCTCCGTACTGGCAGCCGTTCTACAACAAGCATATCCGGACTGGAGGCTTTCTCCGCGTCGAGTTCCCTGGCTCCTTCCTGGTCGAAACGTTGGTTGATGCGTTGGGCAACTTCAAAAAGGCGCTGAAGGGCAAACGAACACTTCCGGCAGCTATCTTTTTTCAGGTATGTGACCCAGTGTCGGAGACCGAATATCTGGATATCGATTCGCTGCCTGAGGGCAAGGATGGGAAAATAAGCTTTTGAGAAGGGTCGCGTCGAAGGAAACAAAAAATCGTTTTCGCACTTTGCACGCCGCACCGCTGTTTCAAAGGCGTCAATTTCCGGTCTGCTGGTCTTGTCTATTTTCTTCACTTGCATCGGATAAAACGGTTCTTCCAGTGCCAACTCATCCGCCCCCGCTTCGTGGATGTTATCCAAAGCCGGGACGGGAAAGATTCCTCCGCCAATTCCTTTGTCGCCGAGTTGCGCCTTGTTCTTTCTGCCGCCGAGCGCGATAACCGCCCGGTTCTCAAATTCAAACGGCGGAATGGCGTCATCTCGTATTTTTCTTCCTGAGCGAATGTTTGCGTGCAGCTTTATAAACAACTTTTTGGAGATGTTTTTGAATTTCGTGAGCGGCAGGCTGGTCTTTTAGTGTGAGAATAACGTTGGATTGAGAGATGAAATCCGACTCGTCTGTTATCCGGTAAAGGCAAAAAATTTCCGTGGCTCCATTTGTGGCCGCCTTTTGCTCAAACTCTGTATTGCTGCCAAAGAGTTCCAGATGAAGTTCAGCCGCGGGCGCTCTCTTTTTCGTCACGTAATCACCCATCGGTCGGCTGCCAAATCGCAATCGGTTGACGATCGCGCTAATCGCTTCTTCGCTGTTGTCAATCCCAATCCATCGCCGCCCTAAATTTCCGGCAGCAACAAGCGTCGTTCCTGAACCCGCAAAACAATCCAACACCAAATCCCCCGGCTCGGAAGAGGCGCTGATGATTTGTTCCAACATTTCCATGTTCTTCTCCGTTGGATAGCCGGTAATTTCGATGTTCTGGTTGTGAGCATCCTTGAAATCCAGCCAAATGTCCTGGACAGGAATTCCGTCACTGTCTTCCAGGTATATTTTTCGTCGTGGATTTCCATTCGAGGACCAGAAGATTTCGCCCCGGCGATCCATTTCCTCCAAAGTGCTCGGCGGAAATTGCCAGTGCTTGCCGGGAGGCGGCGGCATTCCGCGCCATGGCTTTCCTGTTTCACCATGGCGAACGCCCGGCGCATGCAACGGCACCTTTTTGAATCTTCGGCCCGTTGACGACTCCATGTAAGTATATTCCTTTTTCGCCTTGTCTTCGGACCAGGCAACCACAGGGCGATTCCAGATATAGGTTTCGGTCTTTGAGTAAAACAGGATGTAGTCGGAAATGTTCCCGTAAGTTCGCCGCGTGTAGTTTTTTGTGTTGCACTTTTTCCGGGTGATAAAGTTCCGGAAATTCCCGGCCCCGAAAACTTCGTCCATGACGATCTTCATCGGAAATGCCATGTTTTCGTCGAGATGGACATAAATTGAGCCGCGATCCGAAAGCAGCTCGCGAAGCAGAACCAGCTTTTCCCTCAAAGACTCGATAAATGCCGCGCCGGAAATCAGATCGTGATAGGCCACCTTCTGTTGTCGGGATTCAAAGACGCTGTTTGTGGAATAGGGCGGGTCAATGTAAATAAGCGACACCTGGCCGCGGATGGCGGAGTCATCCAAAAGCGTTCCGAGGATTGGAAAATTGTCTCCGAAATACAGTCTGTTCGTCCAGCCTTGCGAATACTGGGACGACTCGGCAAGTGACAGCTTCGCTTTGGGACAATTCGCGATGATTTCCGGGACGCTGCGCTTGCCTTCGTAGCTCAAATGGATTTGCCCGCCGATTGGCGCATCATTCTGATTTTCCAGGGAGCCGGCGATGGTTGATTTCGGAATGCCAGTTGCCATGGAAAATCCTCAACTTCTCAGCCAATCCAGAGTCAGGCGCTCCGGTATCATCCGCAGGGTTAGAACTGCAATTTTGCCCTTCTGACTTCGCTCAAGCCGGGCGTAGTCGTCCCACATCGAGCCGAGCAAAAGACCCGGACCGTCGTTCAAAAAAATCAGCTTCATTCGAAGTTTGTTGAGCTTCATATACATGAAGAATTCCTGAGCGCAGTTGAAATAACCGCCGGTGCGGTCATCCTCTTGAGCGCCGCCCCGGTCGGAATCGTAGCGCGCCAAACCAATCGCAAGAATCGAAGTTTTGTCCTCGTCGTAGATGACGAAATCCACAGGACGGGACAGATTCGGATAGTTGGTGAAAATATCGCTGAGAAGAATATCTTTCCCGGCGCCTTCCGGCCCTTGCACTGTCAGCGTGGGGAATTGATCGCGCAATGTTTTGAAAAGTTTTGCAGTGAGGTCGTATCCCTTTTTCCCCCGATCTTTGTATTCCCAAAGAACGGCACAAAGCGCTTCGTCAGGTATTGGCCGTGTCGAATAAGCTTGCTGAACCTCGTTGATCGGCCGGAATTCTTTTCCGAAGTATTCGATGATGCGTTCGCACGACGCTTTTTTCTTCAACATTTCGACCGGTGTATTTGGGCTGACGTACTTGCGAAAGACTCTCGCAAGTTGAATTCGCATCCAGCCTTCCGACACGGCGCAAATCTGCCGAAATAGAGCTGCGGAAGATTCAGACGATTGGATGGACTGGCCAAACAAAACCAGAACCGGCTTATACAACTCGCAAGCTTGCGGAAGAATATCTGGATAGAACTCACCTGTCGCGAGCGTAATCCAGTTGTGGCCATCCTTTTTGTAGTCGCCGAAATTGGTCGCCACGGTTTTGTTCTTTCGATTCACGCGCATTGATTTTTAGCAGATTCGCATGACCGGCGCGAAAGCGTTTCGAATCTTATTCTCCCCGGAAATTTCCCCAGGATATTGCAGACGTAACTTTCGCGCCATGCCAGCAGAATGCCGCACCCCGCCCGCTCTGTCCACCAACAAAAGTGCCAACAAAAGCAGCACGGCCAAAAACCCTCCAGATTGCGATTGTTAATACTTTCGGCTTGAGCAATGAGGGCAAATTGGGGGAAAATGTCGTATGCCAATTGAACAACACAGCGGCGTGCCGCTCTATCAGGTAAAGATCACGTTGAAATGGTCCAAGCCGCCCGTCTGGCGGCGCGTTCTCATCCGCGCGGACATGAGACTGGACCGGCTGCACGATCTCATCCAGATCGTGATGCCGTGGACCAATTCGCATTTGCATCAGTTCATCGCGGGACGGACTTTTTACGGCACCCCCGACCCGGAGTTTGCGGACATGGGCAGTGAGACTTTGAACGAGAAGCGATACACGGTGGCCGATCTTGCGCCCGCGGCGAAGAAGAAATTTATTTACGAGTATGATTTCGGCGACGGCTGGCAGCATGAAGTGGTGGTGGAAAAAGTTTTGCCGCCAGACCAGACTTTCAAGCATCCAACCTGTCTGGCCGGAGCGAACGCGTGTCCGCCGGACGATTGCGGCGGCATGGGCGGCTATTACAATCTGCTGGAAGCGCTCGCGGACTCAAAGCACCCGGAGCACGCTGATTTGAAGGAGTGGATCGGTGGCGAATGGGACCCGGCACGCTTCGATCGGGATGAGGCGAACGATGGCTTGAAACGGTTGAAAGCCTGAAAAGCGAATGGCACTGAACCAATGCCAGTTGCGCGTCCGTGATGAAGTAAAGCGTTGACTCCCAGAAGAGTTCAACTATATCTTGAATCCTGCGCACCCGGACTTTGGAAGGATCAGCATGGGAATCCGCGGTCAAATTCTTTAAAGACATTTCTGCTTTCCCAATTTCAGCGTTTGTGTAAATACCAGCTTTTGGCTTCTTTTGTAAACACCTTGTTGACAACAAATTGTGACTTTGCAAAATGCCGAAATTTTCACTGTTTTTTCCGGGGCGGATTTTCTTGAGAAAATCAAAACATTGCAGTTTGCCCCGAAAGCTTTCGGGGTTCTTTGGAAGAATAATGGCCGGGTCGAAAATGACTGAGCGCAAGAATTAACTGGTTATTGCCAAGATAAAGGAAGCGGGAAGGGTGACCAGAAGGTATTTTAATTTGGGCTTGGGTTCAAAATTGGCAACAACGTCTGCTGGCGTGCATCGCCGGAAAATGAATTATGTTTTGCGCGGGTGTGAACATCGGTGCCTTGTCGGTGAAGGCCGTTGCCCTGAATGGGGAGCGGAGGGAGGCCCGGGTGGCGCTCCATTGTGGCCGTCCCCTGGAAACGCTCAAAGAGATGCTGGCCGAAGAAGGGTTTGCCGGCGTTGAGTATTTCGGCGTATCGGGACAACTGGGCCATCTGACCGAGGTCGCGGCGATTCGGCGCGCCTTGCGTGAACTGGATGAAGATTTCGATGCCGTGGTCTCGCTCGGGGGAGAGGCTTTCCTGGTTTACTTTCTCACGCGCGGCAGGATCACCAATGTCTTGTCGCACAACAAGTGCGCCGCCGGAAGCGGGGAGTTCTTTGTCCAGCAAATCGGACGGATGGGGCTGGGAATGGAGGCGGCGATCCAACTCTCGTTGCAGGGCAGGGTCGTGCCGCTGGCGTCCCGGTGTTCCGTTCACTGCAAGTCGGACATCACCCACAAGCTGAACCGAAATGAGGCCGCGCCGGCGGACATCCTTCACACTCTGCATGACAGCATGGCCAACAAGGTGGCCGCGCTGCTGGAAAAAGGGCAGCGTTCGCGGCGGCGGGTGCTTTTGATCGGAGGCGTCAGCCGCAACGCGGCCATGCTCGCAGCCTTGCGCGCGAAGCTTCCCGGCACAGAGTTTGTGGTGCGGCCGGAGAGTCCCTGGTTCGAGGCTTGGGGCACTGCTTTGCTGACCCGGGACAAACCCCTCCACCGGTCTCCGAAGCTGTCGATCCAGCCGCGTCTTGGCCGGCTCCCGCCGCTTAATCGCTTCGCCGACCTGGTCCGGATCATCCCTGCGCCGCCACGGCAGTTGCCTCCTGATGGCCCGATGGTGCTGGGAGTGGATGCCGGATCAACCACCACCAAGGCAATTCTGCTGGATCCCGTTACCGGCGGCGTGGTGGCCTCGCACTACTTGCGCACGCAGGGCGACCCCGTGGCCTCGTTGCGCGCGTGCCTGCGGGCCTTGGCCGGCCAGGTTGGCAACCGTCGCATCGGCCTGATCGGAACCACAGGCTCGGCGCGGGAAATCGTCGGCGCCTACCTGGGCACGGAATTTGTCTTCAACGAAATCTCCGCCCACGCGACCGGCGCGGCTCATTTCGACAGCGAGGTGGACACGATCATGGAAATTGGCGGACAGGATTCCAAGTACATCCATCTCCGCAATGGCGTTCCCATTGACTATGCGATGAACAACGCTTGTTCGGCCGGCACCGGCTCCTTTCTGGAAGAAAGCGCCCGGAGCGACCTCGGCGTGGCGGTGTCCGAAATATCCAGTGTTGCGCTGGGCGCGCATTCCCCCGTGCATTTCAAAGCGACCTGCGCGGCGTTCATCAACTCCGATATTCGTGCCGCCCAACAGCAGGGGCATTCGCACGACGATATTGTCGCCGGGTTGGTTTATGCGATCGCCGCCAACTATCTTACCAAGGTCAAGGGGCCGCGTTGCGTCGGCAGGAAGGTCTTTCTACAGGGCGGCGTGGCCCTGAACCGCGCGCTCGGCCATGCTTTTGCTCATCATGTTTCTCCGGTTTGGGAATCGAAACGGTCCTGTCCGGCGTGGATCCGCAGGGCGAACTGAAGTCGAATGCCGGCTTTTGCTTTCCCGTGCAAATCGCACACGGCGCGGTGCTGGATCTGGCGCGGCGGAATGTGAACCTGATATTCCTGCCGCAGGTGATGCACATGCCCGAACCCAACGCGTGCGGCGATTGTTATTTGTGCCCGATCACCCAGGCCAGTCCCTCGTTTATGGCGAAGGCGTTTCCAGACCTGCAATTCCTGTCTCCGCTGCTGGATTTCTCCAAGGGCTACGGCGTCTCTTCAGCGATGGTGGAGATGGCCGACCGGGAGTTGGGGGTGTCACGCGAGCTGGCCGGGAGCGCATGGACGGTTGCGGTGCGTGCCCAAGAGGAGGCGGAACGCGCGCTGCGGGGACTCGGACGGAAGACGCTCGACGAGGCGGTGGCACGCGGAAACCTGGCGATTCTCCTGGCCGGCCACAGCTACAGCGCCTTTGCGCCGGAAGCCTCCCAATCCGTGGCCAGGAAGCTCTCCAGCATGGGAGTGACCGTGATCCCCGGCGACTGCCTCACGCCGCTCGAAGCCGGACCCACCGCGTGGCACTTTGCAAATCAAATCCTGAATGCCGCGGCCATTGCCAGAAAGCATCCCAATCTGTTCCTGCTGTGCGTGAGCAATTTCAGTTGCACCATAGACGCTTTCACCCAATCCATACTGGCTTCAGTGATGGGCGCAAAACCCCACCTCATCCTTGAGATTGACGCCCATACCGCCGACGCCGGCATCCAGACCCGCTTGGAAGCCTTTCTGGACATCGCCGCCAACTACCAGGCGCGGCAAACCTGTCCCATCCGGCCGTTCAACGCCTGCCGGCTGATCCCGGGTGGCCGCGTCATCCGAACCAATGGCGAATCCGTCCGGCTGGATGATCCCCGGGTGAAAATCCGTTTCCCGAACTTCTCCCAATACCACTCGGAAAGCCTGGCCAAGGCGGCCCGCTGGCTGGGGCTGAATGTGGGGGAAACAGTTCCGCTGGATCGGAATCAACTCGACCGTGGCCTGGCGCACACCTCGGGGCGCGAGTGCCTTCCTCTGCCGGTCTGCATCGGGCAACTGCTGCAGATCAGTGAGCACCGCCCGCCGGATGAAATCACCGGCTTCTACATGGTGCGCGGGGGCGCCCCTTCGTCTCGGACTGTTACATGGGCTATTTTGAAAGGTTCATCGCCGAGCAGCGGTTGCCCGATCTCTTTCTGCTCAATCCCCGGAAAGAAAACGACTGGTGCGGAATTGACCGCATGGCCCTGGTCGAGAGTGTATCACCGGCCATCCAAATGGCGGACATCCTGGTGGAGATCGAGCAGGTTTTGGGCGCGGTGGGATTGTCCGGCAGTGTGGAGCAACTCCGCGCGGCATGGCGGCGCTTCCTGGATGAGGCCCGCTCACTGGACGAGTTCAACGCCAAACTGCCTGCATTCGCCGATTGGCTGGCGGCATTGCCGCGCAAGCGGGATCCTTTGACGTGTCCCAAAGTGGTGATTACAGGCGACTTTTTCACCCGCTTCAGTCCGTTTTTCATGGAAGGCGTCCACGAACTCTATGCGGCCAGCGGCATCATCCTCAAGCCCGTGGACCTCGGTGATCTGGTTCAATACGCCGCCTATCACGACGTGGCGGGAACGGCCAACGGTTGGGGCATGAAGCCAGGTTACCCGGCCCTGGCCAAAGCGTGCCTGAGAATGTTTCAGCCGGACGGCAAACAGTATCTGCGGCAGTGGATGAACTATCGGGCGGAACGATGGCTCGAAGGGCGCTACCGCCAGATCTTCCGCAAGACCGGGCTGCTTGTGGCCGGGCCGAACAACGTGTCGTCCCTTTTCGAAACAGCCTCCCGGCACATTTCACCGGCGATTTTTGGAGAGGTCATTCCCAGTGTCGGCAAAGGATTGGAGGCCGCCAACGAAGGCTACGACGGAATCTTCCTGATCGGTCCCTTCAATTGTCTGCCCTATCGCATCTCCGAATCCATCCTCAAACCGCTCAGCCTGCAAGCGGACATGCCGCTCTTGACCTACGAGAGCGACGGCTACGCGGTTTCGCCTTCGTTCCTCAGACAGGTGGAAGTCCATATCGAACAAGTTCTGGAGCGGGCGGGCCAGCGGAAAGTGAAGACGTTGCCAATCAGTCCAAGGATGCTGTTCAAACAGATGCCCAAAGAAACAGGAATGGCGCAATAGCTATTGTAATGCATGATGGGGTGAGACTCGCCACAGATGCGCAGATGGACACAGATTAGAAATTCTCAAGAAATCTTTCCGCCTGCCAAAAAAACCGTGAAATTTTCAGTTTTTTCCCCATTAAGTAGTCACAACAAGTTGTTAATCAGGTATTTAAGAAAGCCCAAAAGAGGCATGACTGGAATCGGATTCGTGCGTCACAACAAGCGCGTCGCAGTTCTTGAAGTTGAAGGCTGTCCCGCCTTCCTGCTTTCATAGGATGGAGACTGCTCGCGGAGCGCGAATGAAAGCGTTTCTTGCCTGGGTTCCGCAGCCACGGTGTCTGCCGCCTTTGCAAGAGCCTGAGAGAGTTCATCGCTACCGCGGGGATTCGGCCAACGGAGCGCGCCGCGCTGCAAAAGGGCTGCGTTTCCTTTTCCGGCGTTCTCGCCATGGCGCGCGAAAACTGGAACAAAATGCAGTTTCTCCAACTGCTCGATTGCACCAGCCCACGTTCCACCTTTCTCGAAATCCGACGTCACGACGAGCGCGGCATCGGCCAAGGCGTAGATCGCCTTGTTGCGCTGCATGGCATGCCCCACATTGAAGCCTGCCGCCGGATCGTAAGGAGAAACCAACACCAATTTGTGATCCATCAATGGCTCGCGATTGTCTCTTGCCAGCGCGCCCTGCTCCAGACTGTCCGACATCACACCGGCCACTGCGCCGCCAGCCTGCAACGCTCCATGCATTGCCGCGCGGTCTATGCCCTTCGCCCCTCCGGAGATAAGCGTGCGACCGGCTCCGGCGGCCAGCCTGCCAACATTTTCGGTGTAGGAAATCAGTTCGTCATCCACATGTCGTGAGCCAACGACCGCCAGACCGCCTGTATCCAGCAAGGCCGCATCCCCGCAACCGTAGAGAACGGGCGGGGCGTCCTCTTTGCACCGCGCCTTGAGGCGGCGAGGGTAGGTTTCATCGGCACGACTCACGATCCAGATGGCACGGGCATTCCAACGATCCACCGCCTGACTCAGCAGAAACCCGCGGCCCAGCAAGCTCTCCAAATGTTCGCGGCCAAACACGCCCGCGCAAACACTGATCGTTTCCCCGGCATTTGGCCCGATCAAATCTGCCGGTTCCTTTTGCTTTTCGCGCAAAATGCGGGCGAGCCGATTGTATTCGCTCAAGGTCAGCAAATCAGCGGAACCCTCGTTGCGTCCGACGATCAGTGGAGCTGTCAGCAGCAGAATGGCCTGCGTGTTCGGTGTCAGCGGCGCAATCATTTATCAGTCTTTTCGAGAGCACAATGAAACGGCAAATTCAAGGCAGCCGCAAGCCGGTTCCCGCCGGGCTTCCTGTTTCGGCTGACTGCCCAAGAAGCGGTGGAATGCCCGCGTTCAAGGCCGCAAATTGCGACCTTGAAGCGCGGACAGAACATCAAATATCGGTCAGGAGAAATTTGTTTGCATAATCACATTACAGTGCCAACGTATGAGCGGTTCGAGGGACAAAAGTCGGCCCTGTGCCGTGTGAGCAATGCGCCGAGGCGTGTTGATCCTATATCCCTCAACCAACTTTCAAAGCCGCTGCCTTCAGCGGCTTTTGCTTTGTGTAGTAAGCGCCGTATTCTGCTTCCCGCGTGTCGTCCACGTCCACGATCAGGCTGCACTGCGGCCAGACCAATTCCAGAAACCTGTCCTCGCGCTTTTCATACGTTCTGTGGCTTAACGCCGTCCCCGCTACCACAAGACCTCTGTGCCGTATTGGGAGAAGATTCCATCAGGAGAAACCAGTGTCAAACCGTGTGTGTTTGCCTGGGCGGCCAGCAACCGGTCGAACGGGTCCTTGTGAAGCGGCGGCAAATCGGAGGTCAAATGCAAAGATTCCAAGTCCAGGGGCCGGTCGCTTATACCCCACACCGCCATCTGACGCGGAAACCAGAGGCGCGGCTTTTCAGGAAGGGTCAGTTTGCCCGCGAAATGTTTCAAATGGATTTCCCAGATGCTGGCGTGGCTCAACCACAGTTCGTTGCGGTTGTCGTTGATGGCGCGTTTGGCGGCGGCGCTGAGATTGTCCGGCGACCCGGTCAGCCAAATGAAGACGCACGTATCCAGCAAAAGCTTCATCCCATGCCCCATTCATTCATTTCTTCTTCCGTCAATGGCGCGAAGCATCCCGGCTTGACCCGGATGGGGCCTGAGGTGATTTCTCCCACCTTGGGACGCCGACCGGTGTTTTTGCGAAGAGGCACGAGCATGGCCACCGGCTCCCTGCCCCGGCAAACAATCACTTCCTCGCCGGCTTCGACTCTGGCCACCAGTTGGGAGAGATTGGTCTTGGCCTTGTGTATGGTGATTTCCATCATAACAGCATCAGGTTAGTCCATTGATTAGCTAATGGCAAGCTTTTTTGCGTCACTGCTTCCGGCGTTGCGTTGATGGAGGAGCCGCGAAGTTGCAAAAGGCACAAGATCGGGATAATGAGCGGGATGGCCATGCGCAAAAGATGTCGCTCCTAACGGAGCTCAAATTTTTTTTGTGCGGGTTCTATAACGATGTCGCGCCTACGGAGCTGGTTTCAAATCTGCATGGCCGCGATGGCCCGACGGATGGGACAGGTCTGACCGCCTCGCGGAATGGCGGCGGCGGCGCCGCTGCCAGCGGTGCGGTTTGTCTGCCAAATTGGGGCTGAATAAGGCCGGGAAAACGGCCTGAAAATAAGGCTTGCATTGTCCGGGCCAATGGGCGAGTGTTCGCCCAGCTTTAGATTGCGTTGTCGAATTCCCACATGGTGGATCTATCAAGTGAACGCTGTTCAGTGATGATTTGAAACCCGATGGCCGGGAACAGTTCCGGGAAGCAGCAAGCGAGTCTAAGACCATGAATCAGAAATGAATACGAAATTGTATGTCGGGAATCTGTCCTTCGACACCACCGAAAATGATCTCCAGGATCTTTTCGCAGCTCACGGGCCAGTCTCCGAAGTCAACCTCATCACCGATCGCATGAGCGGCCGTTCCCGCGGCTTCGCTTTTGTCACGATGGGCACCCCCGAGGGCGCCCAGGCCGCCATCGCGGCGTTGGCCGGCAAGGAAATCGGCGGCCGCGCCCTGACGGTCAATGAAGCCCGTCCCCGTGAGGATCGCGGTCCTTCCGACGGCGGCGGACGCGGCCATGGCGGCGGCGGTCAGCGTCGCCAGTATTCCCGCCGTTAATCCGCCGGCGCGTTGACGCGCGGTGGATATTTTGCGTTTTCACGGGATGACGCGCAGGCGCGTCATCGCCGAATCATTGGCGACACGCCTCGCGCATTGACCAAGGGGTGAAAATGCAAGACTCACAAATTCCGTCGGCGAGACGCCGACGGATGCGACCGGGACGGTCGCGCTTATAGTCAAATCGCCAAGGGTCGGGGGTGTCATCCCGTTCTGGCCAGTTTTTCCAAGCCGGGGCGCGTTGTCCACGGCGGGGCGGCGGGCAAACTTGCCTCAAATTCCCCAGCCAGGCGGTTTTCAAACTCTCCGGCAAACCGCCCGGCAAAGAAACGCGGCAAACCCTCTTGCAAAAGGTGTTGCCAGGATTGCTCTTCGTGCTGGGGAACGATGGGAAAGAATAACGCCCCGTTGTCCTTGGCGGCCTTGAGATCGCCCGGCGCGTCGCCGATCATCAGGATGTTTTCCGGCGGATATTTGCCCGCGGCGGCGAATTTGAGATGCTCGGATTTTGTGCCCATTTCCTGGCCGGCGATCAGTTTGACGTAGGGATCGATTTTGTGTTCGGCCCATTCGCGGCGCAGGGCCGCGCCGGGCGTTTGCGAAACGACGATGGCGTCGGCCTGCGCCGCCAGCTTTTCCAGGCATTCGCGCACCAGCGGAAACGGCGGAACGCCATGCACAATGTCCTCAATGGCCGCATTGACCGCGTTCGACCACTGCAAGACCGGCTCCAGCGCCTTGTTCCCCGGCTTTGACCTCGGCGGTCAAAGTGTCATTGCTTGGCCTGCTCTCCCGCGTCATCCATTCCGCCACGCTTGCGCCGTCCGGCACGGCCACGCCGCGCGCCCTGGCCTCGGCGCGCTGGCGCAGCAGGTTCAAACTGAGGATCAGGGCGGGAAACCGGTTGCAGCCCCGGCTCTTGGAATAGAGATTGACGAACTCCCAGGTTTCCCGCGCGTACTTGCTGGCCGCCTGCAAGTGAAAATGTTTGATGAACATGGGCGCGAAACATTCCTTGTGTTTGATTTCCATAGTGTCAAACACACAGCCGTCCGAATCAAGCCCGACGAAAAATCGCCCGGCCGGCTTGAAATCGCGCAACGGCCGGCAGGGATCCCTGTTCGTCACGGAGGCCACGGTTCAAACGGTGTAACTGCCGGAGGCCGCGCTGCCGCCGCGGCCGGTCCAATTGCTGTGGAAGAACTGGCCGCGCGGCTGGCCGGCGCGCTCGTAAGTATGGGCGCCGAAATAATCGCGCTGCGCCTGCAGCAGATTGGCCGGGAGCCAGGCGCTGCGGCAACCGTCAAAAAAGGTCAGCGCGGTCGAGAAGGCCGGAGACGGAATGCCCTTGCGCGCGGCCAGGGCCACGACCTTGCGCCAGGAACGCTGGCACTTTTTGATTTCGCCGCGGAAAAATTTGTCCAGCAACAAATTGGCCAGGTTGGGATTCAGATCGAAGGCCTCCTTTATTTTGCCCAGGAAGCGGCTGCGGATGATGCAGCCGCCGCGCCACATCAACGCCACGCCGCCGCAGTTCAAATTCCAATTGTATTCCTTCGCCGCCGCGCGCATGAGCATGTAGCCTTGGGCGTAGGAAATAATTTTTGACGCATACAAGGCCAGCCGGATGTCCTCGATGAGCGCCGCCCGATCTCCGGCGATGGCGCGGCGCGGCCCTTTCAATTTCTGCGCCGCCGCCACCCGCTCCTCTTTCAGCGCCGAAAGACAGCGCGCATAAACCGCCTCGGTGATGAGCGTGATGGGAATGCCCAATTCACTCGAACTGATGACCGTCCATTTGCCCGTGCCCTTTTGCCCCGCCGCATCCAGAATCTTGTCCACCAACGGCTGCCCGTCGGTGTCCTTGAAAGCCAGGATATTGGCCGTGATTTCGATCAAATAGGAATCCAGCTCGGTTTTATTCCAGGCGGCAAAGACGGGCTGCATTTCCGCCGCCGTCATTCCCAGGCCCTCCTTCATCAACTGATAGGCCTCGCAGACCAATTGCATGTCGCCGTACTCGATGCCGTTATGCACCATTTTGACGTAGTGACCCGCGCCGTTCTCCCCCACCCAGTCGCAACACGGCACATTGCCATCCACCTTCGCCGCGATCGCCTGAAAAATATCCTTGACATGCGGCCAGGCCGCCTTCGAGCCGCCCGGCATGATGGACGGGCCGCGCCGCGCCCCCTCCTCCCCGCCCGACACTCCTGTGCCGATGAACCAAAAGCCCTTCGCCTCCAGCTCCCGGGTGCGGCGGGTCGTATCCTGGAAAAGAGAATTGCCGCCATCAATGATGATGTCGCCCTGTTCGAGGAGCGGCAAAATTTCCGCGATTAACTCATCCACCGCCCGGCCGGCCTTGACCATGAGCATGACGCGGCGCGGCCGCTTGAGCAGGGCGATGAATTCGGCGATGGAATGCGCGCCGAGGATGCTGGTCCCTTTGGCTTCGCCCTGGAGGAAATCATCCACTTTGGCGACGGTGCGATTAAAGACGGCCACGGTAAAGCCGTGATCGTTCATATTGAGGACGAGATTTTGGCCCATGACAGCCAAACCGATCAAACCGATGTCCGCCTGTGCTTGCATGAAAAGAGATGTGTTGTGCGTTCTGTGCTAAAATAAAAGAATGACCTGTCCATTGACGCCTTGGACGATACAAAAGCCGCCGGCTTGCGCCAGAATAAAAAAAAGGCTGAAGGCTGAAGGCTAAAGGCTGAAGTTGGCAGGGGCGCATTCCGCTACGGGCCGGTGACGGCTTTGCCGCGCCGGGCGTGCCATTGATAATCGCCTTGGAATCCTGCCCTTGACGTGCTATTTTACTCTTTATGAACGGAGACACTCGCATCGTCATTGACCCGGCCATCTGCCACGGCAAACCGGTGATTCGCGGTACCCGCATGCCGGTCACGCTGGTCGTTGGCAGCCTCGCCGGCGGCATGAGCTTCGAGCAAATCCAGCAGGAATACGACCTGACTGTTGAGGACATCCGCGCCGCGCTCAAGTTTGTCGGCGAGCTGGCCGAGCAGGAGTCTTTCCATCCGCTCCCCGCGTAGGCCATGCGCTTCCCGTGGACGCCAACATGCCGCGCTCGACGCTTGCTCTGCTCCAGAGCCTCGGCCATGTTGCCGAACACGTTCGCGATCTTGGCTTGTGGGAGGCACCCGATAGTCAAATCGCTGCGCGTGCCCGTGGCACCAGCGCGGTCTTGTTGACCCGCGATTTGGACTTCTCAGACATTCGCCATTATCCCCCGGCTGATTATCAAGGCCTCCTTGTCATGCGGTTGCCCGATGATGCCGTGGCTCAGGACATCCTGAATTCGTTGGAGCGATTTCTGAAGCAGATCGAACTCGTCGCCCAACTCCCTGGACACCTCGTCATTCTCGAAGAAGGTCGCGTGAGGTTTCGCCCGGCCCTCCAATGAAATGCCAATTTGGCACGTTACGCCGGGCCGGTGACCGCTTTGCCGCGCCGGGCGCGCCGGCCGTTGGTTTCTGTCAACAAATGAATCCATGTCGCGGCGTCTTTCGATTCCGCTTCAAACGGGTTGAGCATGTGCAGGGAATTGCCCCCCTCCGCCCCGATGATTTCCCAATTGATGTAGTAGGCGCGGCCTTCTTCCTGGAGAAGGCGCATGGCTTGGGAACGAATGGCGGCCCGGGTGTTGGCCGGGGCCGTGGAGGCGGCCCGGGTGATTTCCCCGGCGGGGATTTCCCAGGCGGGCGGAGTGCGGGCCAGGGCGAGGCCCAAACTCCGGGCGGGATCAATTTGATGATATTCCAAGTCCTGGGATTTCATCCAGGGATGGCTCCAGGGAATGTCTTCCTGCTGGCAGAATTGCCGCAGCAGCCAGCGCTTGGTAATCCAGTCCACCTGGCCGACCAATGTCTCCGGGTCGGAGGCCAGGGCGGCCAGCACTTCGCCCCAAATTGTCAACAACACGTCCGTTTCGTCGTCGCGCCCGCGCAATTCGGCGTGGGCGGCCTGGTGGTATTGGGCGAGCAAATGGACCGCGTCGGCGCAATGGCCGCCGGCCAGTTTCACCAGCCAGGGGCCGTCGGGCTGATGGGACAAATTGCGGAAGGCGACGACGGTGTCGGCCAGGGCCGTTTTGGGCAGGCAATTCATTTCCAGCAAATCCAGCACCAAAGAAGTGGTGCCCGCTTTGAGCAGGAGGCTGGCGGGCAGGACGTTGCTATCGCCGTGCAGCAGGTGCAGGCGCCGGTATTTGCGGGCGTCGGCCAGCGGTTCATCGCGCGTATTGATGATGGCGCGGTTGAATTGCACCCATTCGAAAAGGTCGTTGTTGATGTAATCGGCGCGCTGGCTGATCTGGAAGAGGTTCTCCTGACCGAGGCGGGCGAGTTCGCCGCGCGCTTCGGCGGCCAGGGTGGCGCCGACCCGGCCGGCGCTGACGTAGAGCATGCGCAAGGTCAAAAAGGCCAGGAGCGAATGGACATTGGCTTCCGTCAGCGGCGCGGCGCGGCGGACCAGGTAATTTTCATGGCAGCCAAAAGTCGCGCCGGAATAATGATCGATGTTGTTGCGGATGAAATGAATCTCGCGCTCCAAGCGCAGGGCTTTGACCGCTTGCAGCAACAGGGCGTCGCCCGCCGCATCATAGCGCAGCACGTCGAGCAGGCTCCTGCATTCGGGCGTGCAATATTCCAGATGGCCCATGTCAATGTAGCAACGGCCGCCGTTGAAAAGAAAACCGCCGTTGCCGGCAGGCTCGTCCCAATCGCGCTGATGCACGTCAATCAAGCCGAAGCGATGGTCCTTGAAAATCCAATCGCGCACGCGAGTAATGGCGCCGGGCGCGCCGGGAAAATCGCTGGTCAAACATCCGTACTCCGTCTCCAGGCCGGCGATGCGGTTCATAATCCCAAGTCAGAAATGGTTTGAGCTTGATACCGCGCCGCGCGGGCGTTCCGCCGGGCCAGCCAGCCGATCTCGATCACCTTGCCCTTCGCGGCCTCGCGCCAGCCGGCCTTGCGCTGCGCTTCCGCGGGGATTGAATCGGTCAAAGGCTTGTTTTCCGACACGCACCACCAGGCTTGAAGGAGAATCTCGGCCGCTTCGCTCCGGTCTGTTTTCCCTTGCAGGGCGTCCTTGAGCCATTTCTGTGCGGCCGCTTCCGGTTCAGGCTGGCTGGCGGCCAGGACCGCCCCGCCCAATTGGGTTTGAAAGGAGCCATCGTAGTGCAGGCGGAAAAAAAGGTCCTGCGCCGGTTCGGACCCCAGCTCGGCCAGGAGCAATTCGACCAGGAACGGCGCGCTGAAGATCTGTTCGAAATTGGTCTTCAGTTGCGGACTCAGCCCAAAGCCGACCAAACGGCGCAAGCTCACGTCTTCCGGCGCGCGGGTGAAGGCTTCGATGTGCGCCGCATCAATGGCCGCCTGCCGGATTTTTTCAATGTCCGCCGGATGACCCAGGCCGGCCAGCGCGTGACGATCAAATAATTCGAACACCTTGGACTGTCCGCTGCCCACGCCCAGCAGAATAAGGCCGTCGGGCAGGCTGGCCGCCAGGACGGGCGAACCGCCTTTGAGTTGTTCGCCAACGTACTCGCGGCGATTGGCGATCGCCTCCAACCAACGATATGGCTCCTCAGTCATGCGCGCAAAATCTCCTTTTGCTGCTCTTCGGTCACGGTTTCAACGCCATCGGTCTTCAGAATTTTAATCGTGGCGAACGTATCCGTCGCCGGGTTGACGCCGCCCGTGGCCGAATCGAATTCCGAGGCCGTCGAAAGCAGCCGCGAAGCGAAGCGCACTGCCTCCGGCAAAGTCATCCGCGACGGCAGGGGCTGGCCGAAACGTTCCTGGAAACTGAGAATGCTGCGAATGGTGCCGGAACCGGAACCGGAGGCGGCGTAGCCCACCGCCTGAAATTGCGCGCCCAACGGATCGTAAAAGTAGATCTGCGGCCGCGGCGGCGACGCCGCATGATCCACCCCGGCGAACAGGGGCACGACAATGCCGATGCCTTGCATGGTCATCGGCAGATTATCCCGCAACAAGCGGGCCAGCGCGCGCACCCGCGCGGGCAAACTCAACGGCTGCAACTGGCTGCGCCGGTAATATTCAAAGGAAGTTTGCAGAACCCGCGCCATTTCAAAGGCCGTGGCCGGCACTCCGGCAACCGCCAGGAGCGACGTCGAATCGATTTCAATGATCTTTTCCACCCGATCGGTGACAATGACATTTCCGGCCGTCGCCCGGCGGTCGCCGGCCATGAGGACGCCGCCCGCGAAGTGGAAGGCGAAGACGGTGGTGGCTTGAGTTTGGACAACGGAGGCGGAAGCGGAATCCACGCGCGCGGACGCGAGTTGATGCTCCGCCAAAAGCGAAAGGAAATCGCCGGCAATCGGAGTGGAATGGCTCATTGCCCCGTGCGCTGGCGGTACCGCTTGGCCTGGTCGGGATCGACCTTGCGCATGCGTTTGAGCAATTCCTCCGTATTGGGTTTATCCACTTTTGGGGCGCTGGGCCCTTCGCCCCCGCCGCCGCCACTCGGGGCCGCGGGCCTGTTTTTTTGAGCTTGGTCTGGCATACAAGTCATTCAATAAAGGTTCCTCTGCCAATCTGCACCCCACAACTTCGCAGAAATTCGGCGAAACTCAAGCGGCTCATTTTTCGCTCATTTTTCGCTCCTGTTTTGGGCGGGAATGCAAGGTTTTGGCGCAACCAGCGCCCCCTCAAGATCGACAATCTTTTTAATTTGTCGAAGGGGGCCTCACCCGCAGGTGCAGACGAGGTTCCGATCTCCCCAAACGTTGTCTATCCGCCCCACGCTGGGCCAGAATTTATGCTCGACAGTCCACGGCGCGGGGAAGGCGGCTTGCTCCCGGGTGTAAGGATGCTTCCATTCACCGGCGGCCGCGGCCATCGCGGTATGGGGCGCGTTTTTGAGGACGTTGTTGTGCGCATCCGCGCGGCCGGATTCAATGGCCTGAATTTCGCCGTGAATGGCAATGAGCGCATCGCAATAACGATCCATTTCCTCCTTCGATTCACTCTCGGTCGGCTCGATCATCATCGTTCCCGGCACCGGAAATGAAATGGTCGGAGCGTGAAAGCCGTAATCCATCAGGCGCTTGGCCACGTCTTCGACGGTCACGCTCTTGAACTGGCGCAAATCGGCGATGCACTCGTGCGCAACGAACCCGTTCTTTCCTTTGTAAAGCACAGGAAAGTACGGATGCAGCCGGTGCGCCATATAGTTGGCGTTCAGAATGGCCACCCGTGTCGCCTCGGCCAGTCCGGCCCCGCCCATGAGCGAGATGTAAACCCACGAAACCACCAGAATGCCCGCGCTCCCCCAGGGCGCGGCGGACACGGCGCCGATGGGATTTTCGCCGCCGAGGTTGACCACCGGATGACCCGGCAGGAATTCGATCAAATGATCCGCCACGCAAATCGGCCCCATGCCCGGACCGCCGCCGCCGTGCGGAATGCAAAACGTCTTGTGCAAATTGATATGGCAAACGTCCGCGCCAATGTCGCCGGGCCGGCACAGTCCAACCTGCGCGTTCATATTGGCCCCATCCATATAGACCTGCCCGCCGTGCTCATGGACAATCCGGCAGGTTTCCGTGATGGCTTCCTCGAACACGCCGTGCGTTGATGGATACGTGACCATGAGCGCGGCCAGATCGTCCTTGTGCGCCTCCGCTTTGCCGCGCAAGTCCGCCACGTCAATGTTCCCCTGCGCGTCACAGGCGACGGGCACAATGCCCCACCCCGCCAGGGCCGCGCTGGCCGGATTGGTGCCGTGCGCGGAAGTCGGAATGAGGCAGACCCGGCGGCCGGGCTTGCCGCGGGATTCGTGATATTTTTGAATCACCAGCAGGCCGGCATATTCGCCTTGCGCGCCGGAATTGGGCTGCAGCGAACACCCGGCCAGGCCGCTGATTTCCGCCAGCCACTCTTCCAGTTGCCGGAAAATGATTTGATAACCGCGCGTTTGCGGCAAGGGCGCAAAAGGATGCAGGCGGGCAAAGGCCGGCCATGAAACCGGCAGCATTTCCGTCGTGCCGTTCAATTTCATCGTGCAGGAGCCGAGCGGGATCATCGAAGTTGTCAACGACAAATCCCGCCGCTCCAGCCGCCGCAGGTAGCGCAGCATTTCCGTTTCGGAATGGTGTTTGTTAAAGACGGCCGCCCGCAGGAACGGACTGGTCCGGGCCAGGGGCGCCGGGTAATCCGCCGCCACTTTGGCCGCCAGGTCCGCGATGGAAACATCCGGCGCCGCCCCGCCGTTGAACACAGCCAGAATATCCACCAGGTCTTTGTCCGTCGTCGTTTCATCGAGCGAAATGCCCAGGGTGTGCGCGTCGAAGACGCGAAAATTCATCTGCCGCGCCTCCGCCGCCCTGGCGATTTCAACGCTGCTCCCGGCGCCCAGGTCGAGTTGCAGCGTGTCAAAGAACGGCAGGCCGCCGGACGGCTTCGGTCCGTGGCCCAATTGTTTCAGCCCCTGCGCCAAAATCTCTGTCAACAAATGAATGCGCCGGGCGATGTTCTTCAAACCCTCCGGGCCGTGCCAGACCGCGTACATCGAGGCCATGCCGGCCGGCAGCGCCTGCGCGGTGCAGATGTTGCTGGTGGCCTTCTCGCGCCGGATGTGCTGCTCGCGCGTTTGCAGGGCCAGGCGCAAAGCCGGCCGGCCTTGCGCATCTTTCGAGACGCCAACCAGCCGTCCTGGAATCAATCGCTTGTAAGCGTCGCGGGTGGCAAAGAAGGCCGCATGAGGGCCGCCGTAACCCAGGGGCACGCCGAACCGTTGCGCGCTGCCCACCGCCACGTCCGCGCCAAATTCCCCCGGCGGCCGCAACAAGGTCAGCGCCAGCAAATCCGCCGCCACGACCAGCAACGCTCCCGCCGCGCGCGCCTGGCCGGCAAAATCCTCATAATCAAAAATCGCGCCGTCGGTCGCGGGATATTGCACCAGCGCGCCGAAAACCTTGTCGTGGAATTGGAAATTGCGGTGATCGCCCGTCACCATCTCGATGCCCAAGGGGCGGGCGCGGGTGTGGGCCACTTCGATGGTTTGCGGATGGCACTTTTCAGAAACGAAAAAGACATTCCGGTCCGGGTTCACATTCCGGCACAGATGCATCGCCTCGGCGGCGGCGGTCGCTTCATCCAGCAACGACGCGTTGGCCACGGGCAAGCCGGTCAGTTCACTGGTCAGGGTCTGAAAATTGAGCAGCGCTTCCAGGCGGCCCTGCGAGATTTCGGCCTGATAGGGCGTGTAGGGCGTGTACCAGCCCGGGTTCTCCAAAACGTTCCGCTGAATGACCGGTGGAGTAATGCAATCCGAATAACCCATCCCGATAAACGACCGGAAAACATGGTTTTTGGCGGCAATGGCCCGCAATTCGGTCAAGACGGCGTGTTCATCCCATCCAGCGGGAAGACACAGCGTCTTTTTCAGGCGAATCGATGGCGGCACGACTTTGGCGATGAAGTCGTCCAATCCGGCAAAGCCCAACTCCTGCAGCATCCGCGCTTTTTCATCGGCGCCGGGGCCGATGTGGCGGCCGGCAAATTCATGGGCCGTCTCCAGCAATGTCGTTAATGGTTCAGACATGGGGCGAAAGTAAAATGGAGTTTCAGCAAAGCAAGAGACTTCTTGAGACAGGGCCAAACGGAATGACGAATGACGAAATCCTAATGACCAATCAATGGGCCTCCACGGTTCCTTGTTGCAGCCGCCTCGGACGCGCAGCAGCGCGTCCCTGCCGCATTGGAGTCGGCAGGGACGACCTGCCCCGAAGGCTTTCGAGGGTGTCCCCGGAAGGCTTCCTGAGCCAGCCGTGTCCCATCGGTCATTTTCTCTTTTGTTGACTTCGTCCGCCATTTAGGTATGCTTTTCATGCCATCATGCAATTCCAGCCCAACCAAATGTCAACGCCCCACGCCCGATGCAACTTGATGCTTCGCCGCGGGCTGGCCTGGCTGATGTTGTTCAGCGCCCTGGCGGCCCGGGCCGAATTGAATCTGACCAATTACAGCGCCACCAATCTGATCCAAGTGATGCCGGTGGGCGACTCGATCACCGATGATTGCGTCACCAACGGCGCCTGGCGCGAGCCTATGCAACCGCTGCTGGATAGCAATCACGTCCCGTATAACTGTGTCGGCCGGGAAAACTCCTCCTACACTTTGGGCCAGGCGTTCACCAAGATCCATCACGAAGGTTACTGCGGGGCGGTCATCGCGCCGCCCGGAGTGTCCGCCCCCGAGCGCATTTACACCGCAGCGGAAAATTATCTGCAAAATATTGTTCCCGGCGCATTGGCGGCCCACACTCCCAACATCATGCTGGTGCTCATCGGAGCCAATGACATCGGTCACGGTCGCGATCCTTACCACACCGCCAACGTGGACATGTCCGCCTTGCTTGACTCGATTTTCTCCAACACCCCGGCGGCCAACATCATCCTGGCAAAAATAACCACCTTGAGCAACGCCGGCTTGGGCTATGCCCCGTTTGCGACGAATGTGCCCATTTACAACGCCGCCTTGCAAGCCATGGTCAACCAGCGGCAGGCCCTGGGGCAGAATGTTTACCTGGCCGACATGTTTTCGGTGGTGGATTACGCGACCATGTTCAACAGCGATCATTTGCACCCTAACGCCGCCGGTCTGGCGGCTATCGCCCACGAATGGTACACCCGCATCCAATCCATCCTCACGGGGACCAACCAAATCACCGTCTCGCTCATTCACGGCGGGGACAACTGGACCTATTCAGACACCGGAACCGATTTGGGAACCAACTGGAGCCAGCCCGCTTACGACGACAGTCTTTGGAGCAGCGGGGCCGGCCGGTTCGGATACGGCGAGTTGCCGGACGCGACGACCGTGAATTTTGGCGCGGACCCGAACAACAAAAACATCACCACCTATTTCCGCAAAAGGATTGTCGTGCCATGGAACCAATACTTCACCAACCTGAATTTCCGCCTTTCGCAAACAGCCGGAGCCGTGGTCTGGCTCAACGGCCAGGAAGCCTTCCGAACCAATCTGCCCCCCGGGCCGATCGCTTGCACCAATCTGGCGACGGCCAGTCTCAACGGCAACCCTGGGTACATCTATTATCAAACCAGCCTCGCCGCCACGTTGCGCCCGGGCACAAACCTGATCGCGGTGGAGGTCCATCAGAACGCCGTGACCAACGCCGTTTTGGGTTTCGACATGGAATTGCTCGGCGGAGCCTTCGTGGTTCCGGCGCCGACCCTTTCCGCCAGCCTCTCCAACAATAGTATTGTCCTGAACTGGCCGGTGACCAACGGGGCGGCCTTCACCCTGTATTCGACTCCCCAGTTGGCTGGCCCCACCTGGCAACCGGTCGCCGCGCCGCTCCAGACCAACAACGGCCAGATCACGGCGGCCATCCCCCTCGGCGTCGGTACCGGGTATTTCCAACTGCAACTCAATCAGTAGGCAAAGCAAGAGACTTTTTGCGGGAAAGGCTAAAGGCTGACACTAAAGTTAGGAAAACAAAGACGGGCGCCTTGCAACTCTTCCTTCAGCCTTCAGCCTTTTCTTTGGAGCCGCCCGGCTTTGTGTTCCTGCATGGCGGCCATCAATTCGTGGTTCTTGCCCAGCGCCATCGTTTCCAAAAAGTGTTCGATCTGATCCCGCGGAACGCCGAAGGTCACGGCCCGTCCGTACTGCGTGATGACGGTGACGCCGCGCCGTTTTTTCACCGGCGCCATTTCCGGTGTCTGCGTCTCAATTTCGAATACTGGAATATTGGAATTCATGGTTTGATTACTTATACCACCATTTCCCGCCGGTGTCAACGCTTTTGTCACCCCGATTTTCGTTTTAGGGCGGTTTTATCCGGTTGACAAACTGTTTGGCTTCTGCCTCAATCGCGCGGCCGATTAGAGTCCGAATAAAAAACGTCTGTGGCACGCTTATGAAAAGACTAATCCTGGTTCTGACTGACTCCTTCTGCCGCTGTTTGCGGCCATGTCGGAAATCTGTTTTTAATTGCCGCCCATTAACTTCGTCGGATGAATCGGATGGCGCCGTGAAAACAAAATCATTGTTGAGAACGCCAATTATCCCGGCGGCGGCGTTGCTTGCCTTGTGCTGGGGCTGCACTGATATTCAGAAAACGACCCTTGAGTTGGACGACCTGCAAAGGGCGCAAAACTATTGGGGACGGATTTCCGCCTCAAGCCCCCACTGGATTCAAAACACGAATCAGTTCAAGGTAAATTTCAGCGAAGACCCAACCAACTATGCCGCGGCAGCGCGCGCCAACGTGGCAGGAGGACAGGCGTCATCGCTGGAAACCAGCCTCTACGTGGGCCAGGCCTTGCAGGGAATGTTCGCGCCGCCGATTTCGACCGGCAGTCCAGCCGCGACTGGCGGAACAAATGCCGCGCCCAATCCGCAACTCCCGAACCAGGCCCAGGCGGCAATGTCCAATTTCGCGCCTTTGTTTTCCATGGGGAATGCGGCGCCCGTGCCAGATGAGCGCCAGGTGGTGAACAAAGCGATTAATGATAAAATCGCAGAGCAATTGCTGGAACTGATGGCCAGTCCAACTGTCGTTTCGAACAAGCAACAGGTGCTCTTTGGGGTCATTCAGGTGACCTGCCAGCCCGGGCAGCGAACCAAGCAAGGCTATATGGCTGACTTAAGCATGACTCTGTCCTTCGGGCGATTCAACGGCAGCCCGATTTATGAAAGGACGAATTATGCTCCAGATGTCCTCGGTGTTTTGCCTTTAATCGACAGTGAGAATGTCCAACTCCAGCGGAGCGATCGAAGCCAAATCGAGTTGGCCACCGCTTTATCAGCCGCCTTCGCCGCCAAAGGTTTGAACGCGGCGGCAGAATCACTGGCGGATTATGTCAAGCGGCAGCAGTCGGACGTTAACACGCGCAATTCCCTGCCGATTGCGACGACGTACGCCACCGGTGCAACATTTGGCTTTCAAATTTATCCCTCGTTGCAAGCGATTGAGAATCCGGGCAAAGGCGACAGCAAGGCGGGCAATATTTTGCAGCCGATAACGTTTCCAGCGGTAGTCGCGGTAACCGTCGACAAGACCAACATAGATGCTCTCAAGGTCGATACCCTCAAGGCCGATGCCGCCGTGGCCGAGGCTGCCGCGGAAAAGGCTGCCGTGGCCGAGGCTGCCGCGGAAAAGGCTGCCGCGGAAAAGGCTGCTGCGGAAAAGGCTGCTGCGGCCGATACTGCCGCGACCAACGCTGCCGCGCCCAACGCTGTCGAGGCCGATTTCGCCAAGGCCCAGGCTGCTGCCGGCGAGGCTGCCGAGGCCCATGCTGCCGCGGTCGAGACTGCCGCGGCCAAGGTTGCCGCGGTCGAGACTGCCGCGGCCAAGGTTGCCGCGGTCGAGACTGCCGCGGCCAAGGTTGCCGCGGCCAAGGCTGCCGCGCCCAATGCTTCCGCAGCCGAAGTTGCCGCGGCCGAGGCTGCCACGGCCAAAGGCGGCTCCCCCGCCAACAACGATTCGACTAATTCGTGGAACCTTATCATAGCCGACACTCGAACACGTTGGATTCGGCTGAAACGTCCATTCTTTTATCCAATCTTTGGGCATGTCCCCTATTATGAGGGAGTTCTTCCGTCGCACTCTTCTCTCCACGAAGATCTCTGGCAGGCGAAAGAACTCGACAAAGCGAAAGCAAATTTGGGTAAGCTGACGAATCAAAGCGGTATTTTCCAACGGTTCCAGACATTGCAAGCTGCATACTATGCGCTCATGGATACGCGCACATCCGTCGCGATGGCCTCCTATCTCCCGGATGACCTGTTCAAGGAGGCTGATCCCAAGGAACCCACGATTTCGGACGTTTTTCCGCATTTTGTCTGGCGCAATAGCGCAACGTGGTTCACAATTCTGGGGACGAACCTGGACGGATGCACAGATGTGACCATCGCCGGCATCCCTGCCGTGGATGTGCAAACCAAGAATGTGACCGTTGCCAGCAAAGGTAAATCGAGCAAATCTCAGGTCATTTACGCCACCCTGCCAGCGCCCAATCCTTTCTGCACAATGACAAACGCGACCAACAGCATCGACTTCGTCGTTTACGGGTCGAAGGGGCGGGCGACAAAAACACTGGCACTTGCGCTGCAAGGAGACGTTTTATCGGACGCGACCGTCACCGTTACAAGGGACACCAACAGCAGCAAGGTGACAGGTTTCGAGATCAAGCACGGAAAGGACTTGGATGAGAGGCAGTTGCTGAAGGCCCTCAAGGAGATTCTGGAGAAGAGCGAACGACCGCCAGAGAAAACCACCATAGTGCCGTAGCGGGACCCGAAAGCTTGCCTTGTCCTGCGCAAGGGCCTATTTCTTGAAGGTATGCGCACGGTGGATGTTTCGCTTGGGCTTCGAAGTTATCCCATTTTTATTGGGAGCAACTTGCTGCCCAGGCTCGGCCCACAGTGCGCGAAGGTTGGGTTGGCGGGGCGATGCGCGGTCATTTCGGATGTCAACGTGGCGCGGTGTTATGCAAAAATCGCGATGGCTTCGTTGCGAGCGGCAGGCTCCGAACCGGTCCTCATCACGGTCCCCGCCGGCGAAACCTCCAAAAGTCTCAAGGCCGTCCAAACTTGCTGCGACCAACTGGCCCGGCATCGGCTGGAACGGAAATCGTTCATCGTCGCGCTGGGCGGCGGTGTCGTTGGGGACCTGGCCGGCTTTGTCGCGGCGGTTTATTTGCGGGGGATTGCCTTTGTGCAGGTGCCCACCACTTTGCTGGCGCAGGTGGACAGTTCGGTCGGCGGAAAGACGGGGGTCAATTTGCCGGCGGGCAAAAACCTGGTGGGCGCGTTTTATCAGCCGCGCCTGGTGCTGTGCGATTTGAGCGCGCTGGCCACTTTGCCGCTGCGCCAGTTCCGCTCCGGGCTGGCCGAGGTCATCAAGTACGGGATCATCCGCGACGCGGCGCTGTTTGGCCGGTTGGAAAAGGATTTGGAGTTGCTGCTGGAACGGAACCCCGCTGTGCTGGCCGAAACAGTGGCGCGCTGCTGCGAAATCAAAGCGGAGGTCGTTGCGCAGGACGAAAGGGAGGGCGGCTTGCGGGCGATTTTGAATTTCGGCCACACCATCGGCCATGCCCTCGAAGCGATTTCCGGCTACGGCGAGTTTCTGCACGGCGAGGCCATAGCCATCGGGCAGGTGGCGGCGGCCAAACTGTCCGTTGCAGTTTCGGGCTTGTCCGCGGGCGAAGCCCAACGCATCGGGGCCTTGTTTCGCCGGGCGGGTTTGCCGGCGGCAATCCAACTGTCCGCGCGGCAAAAGGCCCGGTTGTTTAAGGCGATGCGGCTGGACAAAAAGGTGAGCGGGGGCGAGATCCAATTCGTTCTGGCCCGCCGCATCGGGAAGGTCGAAGCCGGGCGCAAGGCGCCGCCGGCGCTGATCGCGAAAGTTTTGCACCCTGCCGGGCGCGCCCGGAACAAATCCTAAAATCATGGCAGCCGTCAGCGAAACCATTGTCCGGGAATATTTTGAGCTGCACGGTTTTCTGACGCGGCAGGAGCGGAAATATGTGGGGCGGGGCAAACAGGAAAAGGACGGGATTGATTTTTTTGTCTGGAACCCGCAAGCGCGCGAGCGCCCATTGCCGGTCCCATTCGTTCTGAACTCCGAAGACTTGACCGCGGTCACGCGCGCCATTGTGGTGGTGCGGGGCTGGCATACGGAGTCGTTTGGTCCGGCGTTGCTGGAGAATTCGCCGGAGATGTTTCGGTTCGTTGAACCGGCCGTCTTTGAGCAGGCCGCGCGGTCCTTTAGTCCGGACGCCGCGCCCTTGAAGATACTGGTCGTGCCGGCGCTGGCGCAGACAGCCCCGGCGCGCGAGCAAAGCATCCGTGTCCTGCGGGCCAAGGGGGTTGATGCCGTGATTCCCTTCCGCACCATGCTGGCGGATTTGATTGCGCGGACGGAAGTGAACCGGAATTACGACAAGTCCGATCTTCTGCAGATCATTCGTGTGCTGAAAAACTATGAATTCTTCAAAGATCCTCAGATGGAATTGTTCCGGGCCAGGCGGCGCGGCAGGCGGCAGGTAAAGGATTGAGCCTGTCCGGCTTGCCGGGAAAGCCGCGGCATTTTTTGCCGGTTTTGTTTTCTGTCTGGCAGGAAATGTCCACCTTTTGGACAGTGCCTGCGCGGTTGAGCAGCGTCCAAGGAGCGAACCAAGGGAAACCCTTGCGGCGCGCCCGGAAAACCCGGCGATGTCAACATTGGCACGGCGGTTGCTAAAAGAATAGGCAGCGGTCCGCAAAGAGCAATCAGTGAGCCTGAATGTATTCATATAACCCGCTTTTTGCATGGTTCACGCCGCATGTGGAAAGAGAGTCTTATGAAAAATAAAGTCAGCCGCAAGGCAGGTTTCACCCTCGTGGAAATCATGATCGTCGTCGCGATTATCGGTCTGTTGGCCGCCATCGCCATTCCCAACTTCGTGCGCGCGCGCACGACCTCGCAACAGGATGCGTGCATCAACAATCTGCGCTTGATTGATGCGGCCAAGCAGCAATGGGCGCTGGAGCAAAGTCAGTCGAGCACCTCCCAACCCGCAGCCTCCGGCACGGACTTGCAGCCCTACCTCGGCCACGGCTCGAGCGGCGAACTGCCGTCGTGCCCCGCGGACAGCGCGCAGACCTGGACCACGAGCTATGGCACTACGGCTGCTTTGGGCAACGTCACGACCAAGCCCACGTGCCTGATCGTTCCCACGACCCACGTTCTGCCCTGACCGTAGTTTTTTGGCGTGATCCCGTGAGGTCATGCCCCGCCGGGAGCCTTGGGAGAAATCCCGGGGCTCCCTCAAGTTTTCCCCCGCAATGCCGATGAGAACAACCAGAAGATAATGTCAACAGCCAAGCTAACCTCAGAAGGAAAATGCCCCGCAACTTGTCTGGCAGAGCCAACGACAATTCAGCCCGTCGCAAAGGATCCCGCGAGCGATGTCATGGTGAAAAGAAACGGACGGATTCTGATTGTGGATGACAACCAGGCGATCCACACGGATTTTCGCAAGATACTGTGCCCGGACCGCGGGGCGGAATTGGAAGACGTGGAAGCAGCGCTCTTTGGGGCGTTGGCGGCCAACCGGCGGCCGGCGTATGAAATCGACTCAGGCTACCAGGGCCAGGAAGGGGTGGCATTGGCTGAAAAAGCGCGGGAGGAAGGCCGCCCGTACGCGCTGGCTTTCGTGGATGTGCGCATGCCGCCCGGCTGGGACGGGGTGGAAACAACGTCGAGAATCTGGAAGGTTTGTCCGGACACCCAGATCGTCCTTTGCACGGCCTATTCGGATTATTCCTGGGATGAAATGATTGCGAAGCTGAGTTATTCGGACCGCCTGGTCATTTTGAAAAAACCGTTCGACGCGGTGGAGGTGCTGCAATTGGCCTCGGCCCTGACGGAAAAATACCGGCTGGCGCTGGAGGCCAGGAGCAAGATGAACCAGTTGGAGGCGAAGGTGAAGCAGCGCACGAAAGTCCTGCAAAAAACCAACGAAAACCTGCAAACACAAATTTGGCAACGGCAACGGGCGACCGAAGCCCTGCGGGAAAGCGAAGAGCGCTACCAATTGTTGTTCCGGGAAAACCCGCTGCCCATGTGGGTGTTCGATTTAAAGACGCTCGCCTTTCTGGCGGTCAACGAGGCCGCCCTCCAGGGTTATGGCTATACGAAGGAGGAAATGCTTTCCATGACCGTGAAGGATCTGGATTGCGCGGAAGACAGGCCGCTGCTGCTGGAACGGCTGTCGGAACCCAATGTGCGGCGCCCCTCCAACGGCCTTATCACCAAACATCGCAAGAAGGATGGCAGCGTCATCACGGTTGAAATCAGTTCGCGCGTCATCAGCTTCGACGGACGGGAGGCGAAATTGTCGCTGGCCAATGACATCACGGAAAGGAAAAAGCTGGAAGCGCAGTTCTTGCGCGCGCAACGCATTGAAGGCATCGGCACGCTGGCGACGGGCATGGCCCATGATTTGAACAACATCCTGGCGCCGATCCTCATTTCCGCCGGAACATTGCGCTGGGGTCTCCCCCCGGAGGAGCAGGAAAACGCCATCAGCCGCATCGAAGCGGGCGTCAAACGCGGGGCCGACGTCATCCAACAAGTCCTGACCTTTGGCCGGGGTTTGAACGGGGAACGGGTGGCGATCCATGCCGGAGAAGTGATGGACGAAGTGGCGCGGACCGTCGGCCGCACCTTCCCCAAGAACATTATTGTCACCTCGCAAGCCGAGGCCGGCCTTTGGACGGTCATGGGCGATCGGACGCAAATCCACCAAGTCCTGCTGAATTTATGCGTCAACGCGCGCGACGCCATGCCCAACGGGGGAAGACTGGCGTTGCGGGCGCGAAATGTCATGTTGACAGAAGCCAGGCCGGCGCTGCCTTCGCCCGCGCCGCCCGGGCCTTATTTGTTGTTGCAGGTTTCCGACACGGGTTGCGGGATTGCGCCGGAGGACCGGGAGCGGATTTTCGACCCGTTTTTTACGACGAAGGAAATCGGCCGGGGCACCGGCCTGGGATTGTCCACCGTGCTGGGCATCGTCAAGAGCCATCAGGGAGCCGTCATGGTGGAGAGCCAGGCCGGCAAGGGAACGACCTTCCGGGCCTTGCTGCCGGCGTCACCCGAAGCGGTGCAAAGCGCGGCACCCTACGCGCCCCCGGAATTGCCGCGCGGCGACGGGGAGGCGGTGTTGATCGTGGATGATGAACCGGAAGTTGTTTCAGGCATGAGCGCATTGCTGGAGCAGCAGAATTACCGGGTGTTGGTGGCGAAAAACGGAGTGGAAGCCCTGGCCGTGGTCCACCGGCACGGGCCGGCCATTGACGCTCTGGTGACGGACGTTATGATGCCGGAGATGGACGGCGTGGAGTTGATTCGGGTGTTGAGAAAGATGCACCCGCGCCTGAAAATCATTGCTTCGAGCGGCTTGGGCACGGAAAAAGGGGGAAGCTTGCGGACGGAGGAATTGAAGGCGCTGAACATCAAGTCATTTTTGGCCAAGCCATACACGGTGGATCAACTGCTCGCGGCGCTGCACGGTCTGCTGAGGAACGGCCACGGCCTTTGCGCCGCCCCGGCCTGATCCCCGCTGACGGAGGTTTTCAGCCTTTCGTCAGTTCGCCATAGCCGTTTCGGCGACGGCGGAAGCCTTTCTTCGGCGTCATTGCCAGCCATGCACAATGTCGTATCGAAAGGTCATTTCGTTGCTGCGATATCCGCCGTACCATTTGCCATGACCATCCTCGAACAGTACATTTTGTCCTTTGTTATGAATTTGCCAGTTCACTGCCGGGACGCCGTTGCCGGGGCCGCCCACGCAGTTTTGGGTGTAATCATCCTTGTCGGCGTCGTTGACTTGAAAATAATTAGTCCCTGAAACGTCGCCGGACAACACGTACGCCACCGGGAAAAAAATCCGTTTGGTGTCCACCGCGGCGTAGTTGCTGCCGGCCGCGATATACGCCGCCCGCGCGCCGTTGAAATAGCTGAATTTAGTCTGAAGGTCGTTCGGACAATGGTACACGCTGATGTTCTTCGTATAAGAAATAATCTGCTCCATCCAGGCTGTTTGGTGCGTCGTGGTGTCAATGAAGTACCAAGGCAATGCGCCACCCGATTCAGGATAAAAACCGTGTGAATCATCCGCGTACATTCTCATCCCCAGGCTGATTTGATGCTCATTGGACAGGCATTGTTTCGTCTTCCCCTGTTCTTTGGACGCCGCCAGCGCCGGCAAGAGTATTGCCGCCAAAATGCCCAAAATCGCAATCACCACCAGCATTTCAATCAGCGTGAACGAATTTGTCGCAGGCTTGGCGGGAGGCTTCACTCCAAAAGGAGGCGCCGTTTTCGGTCCGTCCGGCGCCTGCAACATGACTTCCGCCGCGCAATGGGGGCAGGCGGTGCGCTGGCCGATTGCTCGAACGTGAAATTCAATGTGCCCGCCGCATCGCCCGCAGGCCATCTTCACATGATTCCTCGAGCGCGCCCAAAGCCACAACAGCGACATGGAACTGCCGATCAGCAAGTAAAGAAACACCAGATTGAGAATCCAGTACGTCAAACGCGGCGTTACGGCAAACGCCCTCGACAAGCTGCCCAAGTACAAACTAAAGCTGCGATGCGCCGCGATTGCCAGGAATCCCGCCTGGTAAACCGCAAAGATGGTCGTCAGCCACAACACCAGCGCCAGTTTCAACCACGCCTGCCTCCCAAAAAGGCAGACGAGCGCCACGCCCAATTCAACCAACCCTGCCACCCAGAATAGCGTTCGCATTGAAAACCCAAGGACGAGATCATGCGGTTGCGTAAGACCGGTGCTGTCACAATTCGCTATGAACATTGCCGCAGCCAACCCCAAAAGCAACATTCCGGCTGAGTTCGTAAAAAGGCGGATTGTTTTGGTTCGCATGTTAGTTTTCCGTGAGGTATTTGGCCAATTGCAATGCGTGCTCGCGCTCGGCGGCGATGGAGCGGGAAATGTGCTTTGCGCCACTCACAAAATCCAGGGTTACCTGGATGCCTGCCTCAGAAGCATCATCCTGATACTTCTTCCACTTCTGTACCACGGCCTCGCCTTCATCCTCCCCCACCACCATCAACATGCTCGACATCCGGGTGTTGGACAACGGTGGTGGGGCCACAGGACTGAAATAAATGAGGCCCCTGCATAAATCAGGTTTCTCAGCGAGAAGCTGGCAACTGTATTCTGTCTCGGCGCTGGCGGCGTAGAGGAAGACCCGCTCCGTGTCCACATTCGCGTCTTTGGCCATGATGTTGTAAAGCGCCATCACGTCGTCACTCCACCGTTCTATGCCATCGAACCACCCGGGCCGGTCAACCAGCGCATAGTAGTATCCCGCGTTGGCGGCAATCTGCGGGAAGGACGACCAGGCGTATGGGGTCTGGCTCAGAATCAGCGGATACTTCTTGTGCGGCGAGATATTGACGGGCCGCCACACATGGTAGCTCGCCAGGGTTCCCGCCTCATTCGCG
Organism: uncultured Verrucomicrobiae bacterium; assembly: GCA_963825315.1. Taxonomy (GTDB): domain Bacteria; phylum Verrucomicrobiota; class Verrucomicrobiia; order Limisphaerales; family Palsa-1400; genus DASRLE01. The sequence goes on from CAWGST010000001.1 coordinate 2,419,570, forward strand.
AACACACCGTCCACCGGCTCAACGAATCTGGCATAAACCCACGGTTGCTTCAGGCTGGAAACAATGCGATCCAACATCTGATTCTTCACATCGTAATGATAAATTCCCGCCGGATCGCTCTCCAGGTTGCCGGCCACGTACAAATTATCGCCGCTGAAGGTGTAAGTTCGGATTGCGCCCGGCCACGGCAGCAGCGCCAGCGTCTCCTGGCCATCCATCTTTATGCAGAACGTGTTGGTGCCGCGGTCGTTCGACAGATAAGCGTAGGAGGGTCCGTTCAGCCGGGCCATATTCTGCACGGGATGAAGCGGGTCGCCGATTCTCCCGCCTTCCTCTGACTGTTCCCGGGACGGGTTGAATCGAATCAGGTACCGTCCTTTTTCGTCGGCGCAATTCAGCAGCAATTCCCCCCGTTCCGCCGAATAGGCAAGATCCATGATTCTATTGGTATGCCCCTGCCAGATAATATGGGGAACGCTGGCGTTAAGATCAAGCTCCCAAATGTTCGTTCCGTTATGCCAGGCCATCGAATTCGGGGAGATGGCCACGAGGTCCTGGGCCGAACCCTCCCCGCTATAAACCCGGCCGAAGTCATGCGTCTCCACCCACAGACCTTTGTCCTTCTGCTCCACCACTTTCACGAACTGGTAGTATAGCGTCAGGTACGCAAACGATCGCGGCGACAGCCAAGCCAAACCGGCCAGATTGGCCGGGGCCTCAATCTTGGCCGCCATCTGGCCGGTCTTCCCGTCGCAAATGAAGAGATTGTCCACACGCGACTTTCTATCCGGCGGCAGCGCATAGACGAAATAACTGTCATCCGTGGACCAGCCCAGCATCCCGAAACGCTGCCAGTCGAAGTCCTTCTCATCGAGTACACAGAGCTGTTTCGTCTTGCCGCCGGCCACTTCACTGAAGAAAAGCCCGGCGCCAGTCTCCATGTCCTCGGTACAGACGATGCGCGTGCCGGCTTTGTTCGGATACAAGTCCTTGTACTGCGCGATCGAGCCAAATTCCGTGGCCATCTCTTGAATGTGCGCTGGCTTATGAAGAACAACGCAAAGCCGCCAACCCCCAACGATCAGAAGGACGATTATGGCAAGCCAAAGACCAGTTCGATCAGAAACCGGCTTCTGGGGAAGTTTGTTCATAAACTGTTCATTTATCTAACAGCCGGCCAGCAAAACTGCAAGGCTTTTTTCACTGCGACCCGCTTTTTTCACTGCGACAGAAAAAGCTTGCAAATCCCATCCAATAATGGCAACCATTAGCCCATGCAAATGCGTGCGGCTAGCCAAAATTGGCAGCGCGACCTTTTGGAAGGCCACGACGACGGCGCATCTATTGAAGAATCTCCCCCGAAAGGGGGCGAAGAAAAGAATTGATGAACAGTCTCATGCATCAAATTCAGAACTGGCCGGAATTGGCCAAGGAAACAAACTGGCATGCGGCGGCATTGGCAAAGAAGTGCGGCGTTTCCGTGCGGACACTGGAAAGATATTTGCTCAAGCAAATGGGCAAAAGCCCCAAGGCATGGCTGGCCGAGCAACGCCAACTCCAGGCCTTTGAACTGTTGGGCAACGGTCTGAGTGTAAAAGAGGCCGCGACGTCCCTCGGCTACGCACACGCGACCCAATTCTCCCACAATTTCAAACGCTATTGGGGCAAATCTCCGACACACATCGATTTGCACAGATGCCAAAGAGTGAATGGTGTCGTAGTTCGTTCCGCATTGTCGCCAATTATTCCATGAATTTGCTATGCCACTTGCCGTCCAAATGATTCAATTGCACTATTAAGTCAAAAAGAGTCTGCCCTTTATTGTGGCCGAAAGGTGAAATTGCCTTTGCGGCACAAAAGACAATAAAAAAGCAATCAGTTGAAACACAATATAACATTATGAACCTCGTTACAAAAATCTCAAATCTATTTACCTTGACACTAATAGTGATCGGCATTAGCATTGCGTTTCCCAATGAAGCCAATTCTGCTGCGCCCTGCAATCCGGGTGCCTGCTATGATGTAACAACATCTAGTCTAACAGGTGTTACGGTTGTAATTCTGAAATCGGATGGCGCGTGTTCCGATTCAAAAATTATCAGTCGCGTGACCAATTATTTTAATTCGTTCAGCGGAAAACACAAAACACAGGCTTGCAGCAACTGTGCATGTACGGGCCAGCAAAATGTGCCGCCAGGCAATAATAATGATACATTCACCGTGACCACCTACGTCGGTGCCTTCTCTACATGTCTGGTTACTGTCCAAGTTACGATATCTTACACCGGAGGATCCGGATATACCGGAGCTTGCACACCGCCACAGGGCTAGTGAGTTCGATGCTAGTCTTAAAGTTAGCAGAGTGCTAAAAAGCTTATTTTGTATCAATTATATTTGTGGCGAACTCTGGATTAACAAGAGCAGATTTTCCGCGCTTTTTGGAGAAGATGACTGTTTCAGCAGCCCGTTAAGAGCATCAGAATAAAATTTCAATAAGCTAACCTCATCAACAAGTTGTGAAGAAATTGCTGCCGAACTGGCTTCTCCTCTTGCTTGGCCTCTCCCCAATTATTGTGATGCTAATCCTCGCGTCATATAAGCGTATTAAGTCTGCACATGCACATGTGACGGATAATGCTGCGTTCACTTCAATGATCACCAAAGCCTTCGAAGCGCAGGATGTTCTTCCACTAATCGAAAACGGAGTCGTTTCGGGGCCGAACGAAAAAACAAGGTCGCTGTTAAACTACATCGTTGACCTTCACAAGACGAGAATGACCCTGAAAGCATCAGCCTCGATTTACACAGCAGTATTTGGTTTAGGTCAATCTGAAGATCACTTCCAGACAATAGGCCAATTTCAGATAACCGGACAAACCGTTGCAACCTATTGCCTGCTTCTCGCTAACAATCTGAATGATAGTAACGATGCGATATTAGAGGCCGCGTACGAAACCACCGCAGGAGTCAAAAGCTATTATGCCGTATTAAAATGGATCTACGTCGAGAAAAAGTGGCTGCCTGTCACAACAAACGAATCGTTGGTGACGAACACGTGGGATACGATCTTTGCAAATCATGGCAACAAGAGCGAGCTTCTATCGCAGTACATTGATTCTTTAACGAAATCAAAAGCTGAATTCCAGCCAAAGTATATTGCGTATAGCGTGCTCATGGGATCGGGAGACAAGAATAAAACGGTAGTAAACATAGTTCAACGTAAACTGGCCGGTTCTCCTGTTTTGATCTGCTGCTTTCTTGACGGACAAAACTTAGACAGTAGAGATGAGGCGACTATAATGGCAATCTTTCAAACCGAAAGAAAGGCCCTGAGTTACTATGCCATACTCCATTGGGACCACACGGCAGCCAAATGGGTTCCCATATCATTAGAAGAATCCGTAGCTCCAGATATATCGCCTGAGATCTTAAATGCAAGGTAACCTCTTTTGGCTTTCGAATATAGGATTATTAAAGGAGAGTAATTCTTATAAATGTTTCCCACTACCTGTGTGTAGAAGCAATTCATCGCTACTTATGCATCAATAAGATCTGTACAAGCCCTCAAGTATATCATTTATGATACGGCCTCTATCTTTAAAATTAAAACTTATTGCAGGAAGGACTTTCATCGTGTATGTTAGTCTTGTGTTACTGTGCTCCGCTTCGCTCAAGATGATCTCAGCCCTCAAACAGAACTCATTTGTGATCTCTCATGATCCGTTACTTTCATTCTTGAGTAAACGAGAGTTGTGGCTCCTCGTGGCAGTTATAGAGTGTGCCACGCTGCTTGTGTTAGCGAAAGCAAGATCAATGGCAACTAAATTAATTGCAATTGGCTGGCTTTCAGGGACCTTTGCTACATATCGTTTCTCCCTTTGGCTTATAGGTTATGGAGGTCCCTGTGCATGTTTTGGTGAGCTTCCTGACTGGATCGGTGTCGGACAACATTTCGGCAATATGGTCTCTTTGGTCATCTTGTTGACTACATTGACTGGCAGTTGCGCCTTGTTCTTAATAGAGCGTTGTTTTGAGGCCCCAAAATAATGATCTCGGTCACCAGACTGAGACCTTCATATCCGGCTTTTAGTGTGACATGTTCCAGTAGGAGGCACATTATGCTGCATTATTTATGACCGTGTGTATAGTTTCGGCATGGTACTTTTGCCTTGGCAATAAAGGCGAAAATCCCGTATTGATGTGCCACCCTCAGCGAAAGCAGCCAAAGCCGTATTGTGGGGGTTTTACGCTGGTTGATTAGCTCGGCATCGTTTACGTTATGACGCGACAGTTATTAGGCAGTCTCCTTAGAAAAGGAGGTGTGGCAATTGTGCTATTTTTGATTCTGTTCCTCGATGGTGTCGGTGGATCCTGTCCTGGCTTGATTGGCTTCACTTTGAGGGAAGTCACTGCTGTTCTTCTGGATCCAGAAACCCAATGGATGTTTTTTTTGTGTCTGGGCATTTATTTCAGCGTCTTCCTTGTTGTTCGTTTTCGTGGTGCTTCAGGTCTTAGCGAGTCAGCCAACTTAAGTTTCTGGCTTGGCTCTGTGTTGGTTATTAGCGCAGTCTCTTACGCTGTTGCATATTCAGCGTCCATACAAGCTTTGATTTTGCTCGGCGGCGCGGCATTGGGTCAGGGAACAGCATTCTGGGCTGCCCTTGAACGGGCAAATTCGAAATCGGGTATGGGTAAGCGCTTAGGTGTATTGGTCGTGGTCATTCTGGTGATTGTTCTGGCTTTCTCCTCGATTTGGAAGGAAGGTGCCGGCCGCACTTTTGAATATCGCACTTACGCTCGTTGGTCCGGCCCATGGGATAGCCCTAACATCTTCGGGCTGCTCATGGGAACGGGTATTGCGCTTGCGCTTGGGTTTGGATCTGCCATCTGGCATCTACAGTCTGGAAAATCTGGGAAATGGTGCTTTGCGGTTTTGTGCTTTTTGGCGGTAATTCTCATGGGGCGCGGCCTGTTGCACAGTTACAGTCGCGGCGCGTGGGCCGGAACGTTTTGTGGATTGACTTTTCTCACGATTCAAGTGTTCAGAATTCAGAACCTAAAGTTTAGCCAGCGGACCCGCAAGAATGTTCTTTCTTTAGCAATCATTGTTCTTTCACTTTTCGTTTTGGCTTTGTGGCAATTCAAGCAAACGGAAGGAATTGTCGCCAAACGGGTCTTCTCCGTCGGAAATCCGAACGATTTCTCCTTGCACAATCGGGTTGCCGCCTGGGAGGGAACATTGCAAATTATGGCCGGCCAGCCGTGCTTCGGCGGGGGCTGGAACCAGCCGGAGCCTTTCTATGAACATTACTATGCCCCCAGCAGACTGGATGATACGATGGCAATTCAACTGAATGATTATTTCTTGTTGGGAGCGACGCTTGGAATTCCCGCGTTGTTTTGTTTTGCCGCGTATCTCTGGTTGTCGTTCTCCTTTCGGCCTTCAGAACTTCCACTTCAGCCTTTAGCCTTTAGCCTTCAGCCTTCAGAACTGGATTGGCTCAAAACAATCTGCCGGGCCGGTGCGCTGGTGCTGGCGGTGGGATTCTGGTTTGATGGCGGTCTCTTTAAACTGCCCACCGCAGCGACGTTTTGGATTTTGCTCGAACTCGGAAGAGAGTAGAATTGGCCACGAAAGAGCACAAGGATCACAAAAAATAAACAATTCAAACTTCTCTCTATGCGTTCTTTGCGTTCTTTTGTGGCAAAGGTTAATCAGCTTCTTGTTCGCGTGGTTGGCGTGTTTCGCGGTCTAAAATCTGGCATCCCTTTTTGGCCTTTTTTCGCGTTCTTGTTTTTTGGTTCGTTGCTTTGGGCGCACTCGCGTGATCCGTTTCGACGGACGGAGTTTGCGGTTAAAACGGCGGCGGGTCGGAAGGTTCATGGCATCACCGTTCTTCCGAGAGGGTTTCAGAAAGGGCCGGTGGTGGTTTATGCCCATGGCTCCGGCGGGACCTGGTTGACGGATGGAAATGATCTGCGCCAATTCGCCGAATTGGGCCTGGCAGCGGTGGGGTTCGATTATGACCAAACTAATTCTGAGTCGTTTGATGGGGAGTTTTCGGCGGTGCTGGATCACGTGCGCCAGCAAAGCTGGGCCAATACCAACGCCACCGCCTGGATGGGCTTCAGTCGCGGGGCGCAGCATACCTTGGGTTATCTGCTCAAGCATCCCAAAGACCAGCCTAAACTCTACGTCCGCCTCGCCGGCGGTTGGATTCCAGAACTCGAAACTTCAGCCTTTAGCCTTCAGCCTTCAGCCTTTCCCGTTCTCCTTGTTCATGGCGAAAACGACGAAACCTTCCCTGTGGAAGACGCACGGCGGTTGGCAGGATTGTTGCGTACCAATGGAATACCGCTGACGCTGCACATCATGGCCGGTCACGGCCATGATTTTGAGGCCGATCAGCCGGTGATTTTCAGGCTCATCGCGGAGTATTGCAAGGCCACGCTGACTCCGGAGCATCCGTTGCCGGAATTTCCGCGATTGCATCCGTATCCCTTTTTGCTCTGCATATCGCCCGCATTTGCGTGGCTCGGCTTTTGGTTCTATTTGCGGAGGGAGCGCGACCGTCTCGGTCGCACCCGATGGCGTCTCGCCAACGGGACCAGTTCCCCGCCTCTTCCCCCTTCTCCGTCATTGACGAAATTCGAGATCGGATTGCGCGTGACAGCCGCCGTTTTGGGCACGCTGGCCATGGCGGACACCGCGCTTCATTTGGTTCCGCCACAGATGCAAATCTCCCCTCGCACCATCCAGATTGCGCGGAAATACTTGCTCGCGCCAAAGTGGCATCGGGACTTTGAGACACTGGCCGAGCTCCCCTTATGGCAGGGGCAACGGCTTAAAACCTTGCTGGAGCACGTCAATCTGGCCAATTACACCGTCAATGAACTGGTCAATTGGAAGGTTGACGACGCACTTTATCGCGAATTCGTGCTTTCGCCCGTGATAGAAAATCCTCTTAATCGTAATCTTACTCCCAATCCCTCAACGGAACTGAACTGGCGGCGCGAACTTTGGGAGAACTTTTATCCCCGCGTCCGCCATGAAAATACAACTTCCGATGCCGCCGTCATCGTGGTGCGCTTTCTGCGTCAGCGTGTGACCATCGCGCCAAACCATCCAAAACAGCCCGGAGTGGAATCCATGTGGTATGGGCATATCGTGAACCTGGAGGATTTTGAGATTCTTTACACCGCCACGCTGCGGTCTGTAGGCGTGCCCGCCCGTTTGAACGGAAAGCAGGAGGCGGAATATTGGACAGGCAGCCAATGGCAAGCCGCGCCCCGGCCTCTCGCAACCACCTGGGTGGAGTAGCGGTTTGGACTTTCATAAATACCTGATTGACAACAGTTATGAGGAGTCGGATGCACTGCTGTCCAAAATCGCCTGTTTTGGACAGCAGTGCGTGTTGCCGATTTTCCTATCACCCATATCTTGCGTTTCTTGCGCATTTGACAGGGCTCTCTTTCAGAAAAGGCCTTGGTTGCCAATGTTTTAGCCGGGTTCATGAATTGGCCGCGCCCAACAATTGATTTCAGCAACAATCTCTTGACACACTACCAAAAATGTAAATCTGTAAAGCCCGCCGACCCTTTTTCGAATGGTTGCATAATCCATTGATAATCAACGTGAACCGAATCAAAAGGCAATGTTTCCGGACTTAAACCAGTCGGATTGCTTTACAGTTTGTGGCAAAGCGAGTTTGGAAATCACGAGGCGGGCAAAAACAACGTTGCTGTGCAACTATTTGAATATGAGCAAATTAAAACTTAATCGTTAACGAATCTTATAATGCGATCTGCTTTAGGCACGCATTCTGCTGGGCAAGGAGCGGTTTTTTCACAATAGAGAAAAAACAGATGGCGCGTTCACCAGTCAAAAAGTAAACAAGAACTATGAAGAATAACGTTGAGCTTAAAATTTTCGGGCGCTGCCGGGCGGGATTGCTCGCCGCCGCAGTGGTCTTGTGCATGCTGCCCGCCAGTAGTTTCGGTCTGGCGCTCTTCAATGATCCCTTGCCAGGCTCCATTTGGACCGACCAGGAATTTCCAAACCTTAACAATAACGTGGTGCGTATTTACGATTCCTTTGGTGCAAACGCCGGAACCGCCAGCACGGGGTTCGGCACCGGCACCATTATCAGCGTCGTGCCGGACGGTGGCGGAGGCGACTATTACAACGTGCTGACGGCCGATCATGTGGTGTATAGCGGGGTCAATTCTGTCAATAACGGGAACTACGGGAGCATCGGCATCGGGTTCGGCACCAGCGCAGGGTTTGCTGTCGGCGCAAATTACCCGTTAACCGTCAGCAGTCTTGTGAACAACGTCCAGCTCGACGGAGCGAACAACGGCCCCGATCTGGCGGTGTTCAGCGTTGACGTGAGCGCGGCGCAACTCGCGGCTGCGGCCGGGGGGCCCAACGGTATTTCCGCTCCCGGAACCGGCGCCAATAGCTTGGCGTTGAGTGTGCCCATCGCGGCCCCTGCCGCCGGGAACGGCAACCAAATCATCCAGGTCGGCTATGGAAGCCAGGCCACTGTCGGCTTCGGGGCGCCCGCTCCGGGCGGCGTCCCCGGCACCCCCCGCTACCTGGCGACCCAGGACTTCGGCACTTACAACTCCGGGGGCAATACCATTACAGCGCTGGTTGGGGGCTTTGTGGGCACGGGCCTCAACCCCAGGGGCGGCGCCAGCGCCAATTACACTTTCGATGCGGTTCGAGGCACCTACGTTTTTGGCATCCAGAATCCAGGCGCCGCCAATGCCACCATCACCACCGGCACCACGTATATCCTGTCCGGTGACTCCGGCGGCCCAACCTTCCAATTGATGGACGGCGTCTATCAATTGATAGGGGTCCATTCAGCCAGCCAGGGCTTCAATATCAATACTCCAAACGAATATGAGACCCAGGGCCAGCTTTGGAGCGACGTTCAACTGTCCTCCTACCAAAACTGGATCAGCCAAGCCGTCACGGCGGTTGACGTGCCCGAACCGTCCACTTTGGCCCTGGCGGGCGTGGGCGGCCTCCTGTGCCTGCTGCGTTGCGGGCGCCGCGTGGCCACTCTTTGCCGGGTCACTCACTTTTGACATTTTGCCGGGGTTTTCATCGCGTTGGTCCGCGGGCCGCAGTCCGCAGTGAAAGGGTTCTGAAAGGGTCCTGCAACGTGACGGGGTGGCGCGGTCTGTGACGTTTTGTGACGGCTTAAGCGCCTGGCTGACAACGGTTGTGACGGTTTGACTCGAAACCACCGGACGGTTGGCTGCATGCAAAATGCAGGGTTCCCAAATCGGATTTGCGCCGCCACAAAAAATCTTCCTTGTTGCTCATTGACCGCGGCGGTCAAGTTTGCTAAAATTTGCAGCGGTGAAATTTTTTTGCCGACATTGGACCATTTTATGAAAAAGAATCTTTCGATATCGCTGCTGGCCCCTGGGCTGCTGCTTGTTTTGCCGGGCCTGGCTTCGGCCCATATTCTGTTGGGAACTTCGCACGGGATGCACGATGGGTTTATGCATCCGTTTACCGGGATGGACCATTTGCTGGCCATGTTTGCGGTCGGCTTGTGGGCGGCGCAATATCGCGGCCGCGCGGTTTGGATGATCCCGCTCACCTTTGTCAGCGTCATGGTATTGGGAGGGATCATGGGGGTGTCCGGCGCTTATGTGCCCGGGGCGGAGTTGGGCATCGCCGGTTCCCTTCTGGCATTGGGCGCGCTGATTGCCACCACGACCCGTTTCAGGCCGAGCTTGAGCATGTTGGTCGTCGGCTTTTTTGCGCTCTTCCACGGTTACGCCCATGGCCATGAAATGCCGGCGGCCGTAGGCGCCGTTTCCTTCAGTTTTGGATTTGTCCTGGCCACGCTGCTGCTGCACGGCTTTGGCATAGCCGCCGGCATCTGCCTGCACAAACAGCGGCGCGTCATCGCCTTCGCCGGGTCGGCCATTGCGCTATGCTCGATTTTCTTCTTCCTGAACTAAGGGGGAAAATGACCAATGTCGAAGCCCGAATGACCCATTAATGACGAAGCCCGAATGACAAAATTTCGTCATTAGGTCATTGGGGCATTGATTGGTCATTGGGATTTGGTCATTAGTCATTTTGCCGCCCCGTGATGAGTTGTTTTGAACTCAAATCCTTTCCCGGCGACGCGGAACTGGCCCGCGCCGCGGTCAAAGACTGGCTGGATTTGTTGGGCAAATCATCCGCGGCCCATCTGGCGGCCCTTTCCGGCGGGCGCATCGCCGGGACCTTTTTTTGCGCGGTCACTGCATGGGCGCGAACGTCGCGCGTCTCACTCCGGAACGTTGATTTCTTCTGGGCCGACGAACGTTGCGTCCCGCCCGGCGATCCGGACAGCAATTATCTTTTGGCGAAAGAGAACCTGCTTCAGCCGCTGGCCATTGCCCCGGACAAAATCCACCGGCTCAAAGGCGAACTCCCGCCTGTTGCGGCGGTGGCGGAAGCCAACGCCACGATTCAGCGCATCGCCCCAAGGAACAGCGCGGGTGTGCCGGTTCTCGATTTGATCTTCCTCGGCCTGGGCGAGGATGGGCACATCGCGTCGCTCATGCCCAATGCTCCGGCGTCGGCGGTCCAATCCCAAGCGCCCTATCTGCGCGTTGAAAACTCGCCCAAACCACCGCCGAACCGAATCAGCCTGAGTTACGCCGCCATCGCCGCCGCGAAAAATGTGTGGGTGCTGGTCTCCGGCGCCGGAAAGGAAGAAGCGTTGCGCCAGTCATTGCGGCCCGGCGCGCCAACGCCCTTTGGCCGCGTCCTGCAATCGCGCGCGCAGACCACGATTTACTCCGATATTGCGCTCTGATATGCCCGAACTTGTTGGCGTCGGGCAGATGTTTGTAATTCCCCGCGAAGGAGAAAGCCGTTTGCAGTTGCAGTTTATTCATGGTAGGTTTTTAACAGTGGAACGGCATCATGGAAATCATGCTCGAAATTCCGGAGACGGTGGCGAAGACGCTTGGGTACGCGCCTGAGGCTTTGCCGAGGCGCGCGCTGGAGGCTTTGCTGGTGGACGAATGTTCTCGTGGCCATTTAACACGGGGAAAAGTGGCCGAGCTTCTTGGCTTGAGCTTTCAGGAAACCGAAGACTTGTTCCGCAATTGCCGTGTGCCATATCCCATCAAGACCCACGACGACGATGTCCTGGATAATGCTGCGCTGCCGAAATCTTCATGATCGTCGTTGCCGACACCGGGCCGGTGAATTATCTCGTTTTAAGCGGCCATGTGGCTCTGGTTCATGCACTTTACGGGGCATTGCTCATTCCAACGGCAGTGCATCGGGAACTGCTTGATCCGCGCGCCCCGCTGACAGTGCGGGAGTGGGCGAATGCATTGCCCGTTTGGGCAGAGGCGCGGAAAGCCGCGGACCCTTGGCGCTTTGCCGACCTTGGACCGGGGGAACGTGAAGCCATCTCCCTTGCGCTGGAAATGAAGGCCGATTTTGTCCTGATTGACGAAACCTTGGGCCGCAAGGTTGCTGTCGAGAATAACGTCGCTGTCAAAGGCACCCTTGGAATCCTTGAAGAAGCTGCTAATCGAGGACTTGTAAACTTGTCTGAAGCGGTTCACAAGCTGCGAGGCACTGGCATTTTTCTTTCAGATGAAATTGTGGAAGGCGTCCTGAAGCGTCATCGTGATCGAGGCTGATCCAACCTCCAACCCCTGCAAGTGCGAGCAGTTCTCACTTTTGCGACACTTGAGAACCAATCTCCTTCAGAGGGGCAGTCACGCAACGCGGAGTCAGTAAGCACCCCAAAAATGCACCCATTCAGACAGCGCGGCAACAAGAGGGTTTGCGCACCTGGTATTTCCTCTCTTTGGCTGCGCGAAGAATCATCGCCGCAAGACCAATAACCATGCCCGCATACAATCCGGCATGAGTCCACCAGACTTGCCGAAACCGGCTGATCCTTCCCGCGCTCAACAGGGTGTCCAACTGCGCCGAGAACCGCGCCGGATCGAATTTGGAAAACCCCAGCGGCAAGGCAATGCCGCAGAGAATCGCTCCTGCCACAGGCATCCAGAGCAACCGAAGCAGTCGGGAAAATTTCGCCGGCGGATGCGCGGATTTTCTGCGGCTGGCATACAGGCAAACGGCGCCTCCAATGACTCCGGCTGAAAATCCAACTCGCAGTCCGAACAGGCCCGCCTGAATCCGCAAATCCGGGCTTTCCTCCAAACCTTTGCCAAAAATGAAATACTCCGGTGAAATCGACGAGGTAATCAAATCGCTCACAAATCCGACCGTGCCCCCAACCGCCCCAGTGATGATGATAAAACCATATTCGCGAAACTTCACCGCCCGCGCGCCGTTCCGATAAAAATCCACCAATGAAACAACCAGCATCAGGCCAAGCAGCAAGGCGATTCGATACGAAAATCCACCATCCACCAGCACCCTCACCGGCGCGCCCTTTCCAAGGTCAACTCCCGCGCGCCCATGATCACTCCGACCGCCGCTTCACGGCTGACAGAAGGGAAATTCTCCAAAAACTCGTCCAGCGGACAATCGCTTTCCAAATGTTCAAACAGCGACGCCACCGGAACGCGTGTGCCGCGAAAGACCGGCTCCCCGCCCAGAATCTCGGGGTCAGCCACAATATAATCAGCCAATTCGATGTGCTTGGCTTGCTCGTTCGCAGGCGTTTTCATTCGCTCTGATTATATCATGCCTCTCATGGCGCGAGTTTGCAAGGCATCACTCGCATCACTCCTAATCGTAATCTTAACCTCCGAGGATTAGGATTAAGAGTAAGATTAAGATTAGGAAAAGCAGGAAACCGACAAGAGGGTTTGCGCGCCGGGGGAATTTCCAGTATCTTTTGGGCAATGTTTGTATGTTAAAAGACACGATTTCAAAAATTGAGGGCCGCATCCGGAATTCCGGGGCCGTGGACGACACCCATCGCGCCGAGTTGCTGAAGTTGCTGGGCGAGTTGCGGGGCGAAATTGCCGCGCTTTCCAAAACGCACCAGGAACAGGCTGAAAGCATCGCCTCCTTTGCCGAAGTGTCCGCGCAGGAAGCCACGCGCGAGACAAAAAATCCCGAAACGCTCCGGCATTCCATCGGCGGATTGGAATCCTCCGTGGGAGAATTCGAAAAGACCCACCCGCAGTTGGTCGGCATCGTCAACCGCATCGCCGGCATGCTGGCCAACATGGGGATTTGACCGGCCGGGGAAGCATGGAGCGATGGGAGAAGGCCGCCCTTGGTAAAAATTTGGAAAATTATTTGGATGACGATCTGGGGCGTGGGCTTCGGGATAAGGAGATTATTTGTCGGCAAGGGCAATGGGCAGCGGCGCAATTTGAAGGTGGCCGTCAACGCCAGGGAAGCGCAGATGCTGGCCGCCGCGCGCCGCGGCAATGTGGAGGCGCAAACCCGGCTGGCGGCCGCTTACGCGGATGGGGACGGCGTGACGCAGGATTACGGGGAAGCGGCCCATTGGTTTGGCGAGGCGGCGCGCCGCGGCGATGCGGGCGCGCAATTCAGTTTCGGCATTTGTCACGCCAACGGCCAGGGGACGGCGCAAGATTACGAGGAAGCCGTGGATTGGTTCCGGCGCTCGGCGGATCAGGGCAATGCCGGCGCGCAAGTCAGCCTCGGCCTTTGCCTGCAAAAAGGGTTGGGCGCGCCTTCAAATCAGAAGGAGGCCTTGCAATGGTTTCGGCGCGCCGCCGAAAGCGGGGATGCGGCCGGGCAGGTCAGCTTGGCCGCGGCTCTCCAGAGCGGCAGGGGCGCTGCCAAAAATGAAGTGGAAGCAGCCGGCTGGTTCCGCAAAGCCGCCGCCCAAGGGCTAGCTGAAGCGGAGTTCAATCTGGGGAAATGCCACCAGGACGGATTGGGCGTCGCGATGGATGCGAACGAGGCGTTCCAGTGCTTTCGCCGCGCCGCAGACAAGGGCTTGCCGCAAGCTGAATTTGAGTTGGGCCTCTGCTTTTATCACGGGCACGGCACGGAGGCCGACTGGGTCCAGGCTTACACATGGGTCAGTTTGGCGGCGCAACGAGCCGTGCCCGCCGCCATCGGCGTGCGCGACGAATTGAAGGAGCAAATGTCCGCGGGGCAGATTGCCGAAGGCGACCGCCGCGTGGCAGAATTGGCGCCGGGCAGGCCCAAGATCGCCGTGCCGGACCCGCAAATGAATGACGAATTACGATGTCCAAATGAGGAATTGCCGGATTAATTTTCCGCTCCGCGCTGTGTTGCGGCGCTGGCCCCTGCTCTTTTTATGCGGAGGTCTGCTGCTGCCGGGCACGTTGCGCGCGGCGAAATCCGCGGAGGACAAGGCCCTTTCCTCCGCCCGCGCGTTGTTTGACGACCATCAATACAATCTGGCGGAGACAAATCTCGGCAATTTCCTGGCCGTTTATACCAATTCGCCGCACCGCCCCTATGCCATTCTTTACCTGGCCCGCTCGCGTTTGGAGCAATCCAATTATGACGGCGCGATCCAACTGCTGACAAATTCAGTGTCGCAATCGGGCGATCTGGCGGGGGAATACATTTTTTGGATTGCCAGCGCCCGCCTGGATAAAGGCGAATACGCGCCGGCGGCGGAGGGGTTTGCCAATCTCATAAAAAACTTTCCCAATGTTCCCAGGCAACTGGAAGCGGCCTGCGATGAAGCGGAGGCCTGGTCCAAAATGGAGAACTGGCCCCGGGTCATCGAGCTGTTGCAAAAGCCGGACAGCGCCTTTTGCAAGCTGGCAGCCGGAGATCCCAAAAATAATTTTGTCACCCGCGGCTGGCTTCTTTTGGGCGAGGCGCTTTTGGCGCAGGGGAAGTACGCCGATGGCGAAAAAGTGGCCGGCGGCATTGATCCGGCCGGTTTGGGGCCGGAATGGCAGTGGCGGCGGCAATACCTGCTCTGCCGCCTGGAATTGGCCGGCGGCCGGGCCGGTGAGGCGTTGCAAAACAGCACCAATTTGCTCGATACCGCCTCCGGCCCGCGGCATCAGGCGGCCAGCCGGTTTTTGCGCGGTGAAATTCTGGAGGCTCTCGGCCGCGCGGACGAGGCGCTGCAATCCTACACCAACAATCTGGCCGGCGATCTGCCGCCCGAAGACCAGCGCCAGGCGCTCTTGAAGACCGTGGCGCTGATTTTGGCGCAAAATCAAATCCAGGACGCCGTGCAACTGCTGGAAAGTTATGTCGCGCAGCCAACCAATGGGGCCGCCCTTGATCTGGCCCGCTTGAGCCTGGGCGAATTGTATCTCAAAATATATTACAATCCCGCTCCGGCGCAGAAAACGAACGGCCCCGCCGTGGCCGGCACGAATTTTCTGCAAGAGGCGCTGACCAATTTCGAGAGTGTCATCCGGGATTTTCCAGCCGGCCCGCTGGTCGCGCAGGCCCATCTGGACCGCGGCTGGTGTTACTGGGCGCAGACCAACATGGCCGGGGCGGAGACGGAGTTCCAGAACGCCGCCGATCATTTGCGCTCTTCGCCGGAGCAGGCGGTGGCGCGATTCAAACTGGCCGATGCGGAATTTTACCAACACGATTACGGCGCGGCTGTGACCAACTACAATCTCCTTCTGCAACAGTACGCCACCGTGGAGAGCGTGACCAACGGGTTGTTTGACCAGGCCCTTTATCAAATCGTCCAGGCCAGCCTGGCCCGGGGCGATCAGGACGTCGCCCAGGCTGCCGTGCGGAAAATCCTGGACTGGTATCCCAACAGTTTATTTGGCGATCGCGGCCAGTTGCTGATCGGCGAGAGCGGAAGATATGATTACGCCATGGCCCGGCGGGTTTTCAACGATCTTCTGGAAAGATCGCCGCATTCGCCGCTCCGGCCCGAGGTGCAATACGCCATCGCCCGGACCTACGAGCACGAGGGAAATTGGCCGGAAGCCCTGCGCGAGTACGACCGTTGGGTGGGCCGGCATGCCGCCAACGCGCCTTCGCTTTTGCCGCGGGTCGAATATTCCCGCGCCCTGGTTTATGGAAAAGCCGGAATGGAAACGAACGCGCTGGCCCTGTTCACCAATTTCGTGGCCCGCTTTCCCTCCAACAGCCTGGCTCCCTGGGCGCAAAATTGGGTGGCGGATTATTATTTCAACCAGGGCGACAATCAATCGGCGGAGAAGAACTACGAATTGCTCTACCAGACCTATCCCAACGCCGGCGATCTTCCTTATCAAGCGCGTTTAATGGCTGGCCGCGCCGCGCTCGCGGGCCAGCGCGCGGCCGACGCGCGCGCCTATTTTTCTGATCTGGTGACCAACGCCAGCGCGCCTTCCAACCTGGTGGCCCAAGGCTACTTCGCTTTGGGCGACACGATTCTGCAACAATTTCAGGAAAACCCGACCAACGGCACTTATTTGAATGAAGCCATCACAGCGATCAGCCATCTGACCAACGGCGCTCCGACCAACGCCCTGGCCGCCCAAGCCTACGGACGGCTGGGCGACTATTATATGCACTGGGCGGACAGGCAGTGGGAACCGAAACACGACCCCAAAGTTTACACCAACGCTGTGCAGATGTATCAGACCGTCCTGAGTTTTCCGGCCGCGAACGTGGATGTGGCGACGCGCAGCCAGGCCGAAGTGGCGCTGGGGCGGGTGGCCGAGCAGCTAGACCAGCCCGATCAGGCCCTGGCGCATTACTGCGAGGTGCTCTACAAATTGGATCCGGACCATTTCGATCCGTTTTGGGTGGAACAAGCCGGCAAAGCCACCGCCCGAATCTACGAACGGCAGCAGCAATGGGACAAAGCGATCAAGGTGTACCAGCGCGTATTGAAAGCCGTGCCATCATTGCGCGGCGCATTGGAAAAGGCCATCACTGCCGCCCAAACCGCCGCCGACAAGGCCAGAAATTAAGCGTCACATCATCTTCAAAAGGGTGTCGGCCATTTCGGAGGGGGTCGCGGCTATGCCGATGCCGGCTTGTTTGAAGGCCTCAATCTTGGCCGCGGCGGTGCCCTTGCCGCCGCTGACGATCGCGCCGGCGTGCCCCATGCGCCGGCCCGGCGGGGCGGTCGCGCCGGCGATGAAGCCGGCCACGGGTTTGCGGCAGTTTTCCCGGATCCATTCGGCCGCTTCTTCCTCGGCCGCCCCGCCTATCTCCCCGATCATGATGATGCCGTGTGTCTCGGGGTCGTCGTTGAACATTTTTATGATGTCCAGGTGCGAGGTGCCGTTGACAGGGTCGCCGCCAATGCCGACGCAGGTTGATTGCCCCGCGCCGCGGCAGGTCAATTGCCAGACGGCTTCGTAGGTCAGGGTGCCGCTGCGGGAGACAACGCCGATGCGCCCCTTTTTATGGATGTAGCCCGGAGCGATGCCGATGCGGCAGCCGCCTTTGGAATCCGGGCCGGCGCCGGGGGTGACGACGCCCGGACAATTGGGGCCGATCAGCCGGGTTTTCCCGCCTTGCATGGCTTGCTTCACTTTCACCATGTCATTGACGGGTATGCCTTCGGTGATGCAAACGATCAAGGCCAGCCCGGCATCGGCCGCTTCGAGAATGGCGTCGGCGGCAAAAGGCGGCGGGACGAAAATGGCGGAGACCGTTGCGCCGGTCTGTTGGGCGGCGGCGGCGACGGTGTCGAAGACCGGCACTTTTTGGCCGGCGTGTTCGAAAATCCGGCCGCCTTTGCCGGGCGTGACGCCGGCGACGACGAGCGTGCCGTAATCGAGGGAAAGTTGAGTGTGCCTGGCGCCAAAACTGCCGGTTATGCCTTGAACAAGAACCTTGGTGTCGGGTTTGACGAGGATGGACATTGGACAAATCAAATTTTCTGCTGGCGTTTTTTTATTTCCTTCAAGTCCCTGACCGTAAGCCGGTCGTGGCCGCGATCCATGGCTTCCTTGGCACGGATCAACGTGTCAACATTAATAACGCGGCATTTGCCAGCCGGAAGCTCAATTTCCACCGAATGTTTCATGACCTCTTCATAATTTCCCACGGCCAGGACTTCGCCAAGGCAGTCCACTCTACCGAGGTCAGTGTTCAAATACAAATTCTTTAGTTGCGCGCAAAGCTCCGGCGTCAATTCCAGCGGTAAATCTGTTCGCGGAAAATGCGTGGGGTGCAAATCCGCAAACGCTTGTTGAATCCGCATCAGATTGGCTTCGGAAAACCGGCAGCAAACATCTATGTCACGAGTGGAACGCATGACGCCATGAGCCAGGGCGGCAAATCCGCCGACCAACACAAATTCGACCCGCGCTTGAATCAATCGCCGCGTCAATTCAGCGAGGTTTTGCATTTCGTTTCTCCATTGCGACGCGCAGCGAATCGCCGAAATTGACGATGTCGTCGTTCGCCAGAATTCTCTCCCACGGCGTCATGCCCAGGCTGTCTTCCAGCATCGGGGATTCACCGTCCGTCGCCGCGCTTTGGCCATCCGGCGACGATTCTTTCAGCGCATTTTCTTCGCCTGTTGGAGTGTGGACGAACTTCATGGTCATTTTCCCACCGCCTTCACAACTTTCTGCGCGGCGGCGGCCATGGAATCGCCGTTGATGATGGGCAGGCCGGAGTCGTGAAGAATTTTCTTGCCGAGCCGGACGTTGTTGCCCTCCAGGCGGACGACCAGCGGCAGGCGCAATTGGGTCTCTTTGGCCGCCGCCACTATCCCCGTGGCGATAATGTCGCATTGCATGATGCCGCCAAAAATGTTGACCAGTATTCCCTTCACATTGGGGTCGGTCAGGATGATGCGGAAGGCGGCCGTGACTTGTTCCTCGCTGGCGCCGCCGCCGACGTCCAGGAAGTTGGCCGGACGTCCGCCAAAATGCTGGATGATGTCCATGGTGGCCATGGCCAGCCCGGCGCCGTTGACCAGGCAGGCGATGCTGCCGTCGAGCTTGATGTAATTGAGATTGTGTTTGCTGGCTTCAATTTCCAGCGGCGCTTCCTCCGCCAGATCGCGCATGGCCTGGATGTTGGGATGGCGATAGAGCGCATTGTCATCCAGGCTGATCTTGGCATCAACGGCCAGAAGCGCGTCCTTGCCGTCGCGTCCGGCAACGAGGCAGAGCGGGTTGATCTCGACCAGGCTGGCGTCGCATTCCCACCAGGTCTTGAAAACTCCCCCAAACAATTTCGCGCCGGCGGCGATCAACTCACCCTTCAAGCCGAGAGCGACGGCCAGTTTGCGGCCCTGAAAGGGCAACAAACCGAGGGCCGGATCAACGGTTTCTTTGATGATCTTTTCCGGATGTTCGACCGCGACTTGTTCGATGTCCATCCCGCCTTCGGTGCTGACCATGAGGATGGGGCGCGACAGGGCGCGGTCCAGAAGAACGGCGCAGTACAATTCCTTTTTGATCCGGGGCGCGGCGGCGACGAGGACTTTGCCGACCCGGCGGCCTTCCGGGCCGGTTTGTTTGGTGACAAGAACATTGCCCAGCATGGCCCTGGCGCTGTCAAATACTTCGCCGGCGGTTTTGCAAAGGATGACGCCGCCCTTGAAGCCGTTTTTAAACGTTCCCTTGCCGCGCCCGCCGGCATGGATTTGGGCTTTGACGGCGGCCAATGCTTCGCCTTTGGCGAACAGTTCGGCGGCAAATTGCCTCGCGGCCCCGGCCTCGGTGAAAACTTCCGCCGCCGGCAGGGGGACTCCGTATTGGGCGAGAAGTTGCCTGGCTTGGTATTCGTGGATGTTCACTGGCTGGCTTTTCTACATTTCCTTGTCGAAGACCAGGACGTACCCGTCCTTGGGCAGAAGCAATGTGTCGCCCTCCTCAATTTCGATTTCCGTGTTTTCGGGTTTCGAGCCGGGAAGGGTAACCTGATACTCCCCGTCCTTTTTCCATGTGCCGGCGGCGACGATGGTGGAAGTGTCGCTGCTCGGCATATGCTTTTTCAAGATCACCTGGTGGTCCGTCGTGGTGGTCAGGCTCAGATCCGTAATGATCGGGTACATCTCCTGGCGCACCCTGGCCAACTGACGCGGGGTCAGGCCGTGTCGTTTGCGTTCCTGAGCCAGGGTGGCTTGGGGATCAATCGTCCAAACACCCAGAATGGTTTCATCGTCGAATTTGGGGGACTTGCCGGTGGTGAGGTACTCCTGCAAATCATTGAGGTCATTGCCGAGTATGCCGTATATCTCGCCGGTCAGGGCGGTGTTGGTGACAATGGCTTGAACGGCGGGATATTTGAGAATCTCGCTGATGTTTGCCTGCCGGTCCATCATTTCCAGCAGCGGCTCGTCATTGGCCAGGGCTTGGAATTGCGGACGCTGCCCCAACGTAAGAAAAGGCGGATAGTGCGAGATGCGGCTTTTCAGCAATGGATTGTGCAGGACAAGGTCGGCAATGTCGCTGGCCTGGTAAACCTGGGCCGGGATTGGATCATAAGCCGCCAGGACGCGGTCCAATTTGAGGTCATGCAATTCGGCGCGCGTTTGGGTGAGGAATTGCGCCGCTGGCGGATTGTTTCCTTCCGATGCGGCTTCGGCGGTGAAATAGCCGCCAATATAAATCGGAATCATGATCAGGAAAAAATAAACAGCGCCGTTGAGCAGGCCGACGCATAAGCCAAGCCGGCAATACAGACGTTCCCAGGCAAGGAGTTTTTTTTCGTCCACCTTGTACTTAAAATGCACGCAGAGTTTGCGATGCGCCACCCCGCCCGCAATGATGAAAATGATGACAACAATCAGGAAGGCCAGCGCTTGGGGAACGAATAATTGCCAGAGCGGATGCGCCAGCCCCAGCAGCGGCAGAAGGTGTTTGGTCAGGGGCGACAGCGGCCCGGCCAGCGCCACGCCAAAAAACAGCCCGACCAATGAAAAGCCCGCGCGGATAGGCCCCGAATAATAGCCAGTCACTCCGACCAGCCCAAGACATGCAAATGCGATCAACCAAACCATGCCTGGATGCTGGGAGATTTGGCCAAAAAAAGCACGTTTTAAATTCGGCAAATCCGTTTGCCCCTGAATCATTAGCGACTTTTGGGGAGCGCGACCGTCCCGGTCGCATCCGTCGGCGTCCCGCCGGCGGAACTCGCGCTTCCGACACTTTCTCCCTTTGAGTGAACTCTTGAGGGGCGCAAATCAGTTTTTGTGCATCCTTTTTTGGCGATTTGCGGAAAGACTGGCCGGAAACGAACGATTGATAGATAGAGGTCCGGAAAATCGGCAACACGGCAACAAGCCCCATTTTACAAGGGTTTCGTTGCCATTTTCCGCCGGCAACACAGCGGCAACGGCTGGCAACATGTTGTCAGTTTTCGTCATGCGCCGCCTCATAAGCTGTATAAAAATAGCCATCTGAAACGGAACAGCAGAAACATGGGGGGCAAAAACATCAAATTGCCGCAGAGGCAAAACACTCAAGATATGGATGATAGGTCCAAAAAATCGGCAACACGGCAACAATCCTTGATAGTCAACGACTTAGCTGGCAACAAAATCGGCAACAGACCAGCAACAAGCCCGTTACATTAACGATAAAGCCGGCTTGGACGGTCATGCAAGGCTAGATTGTTGCTAATCGTAACGGTCGGCTGGAAAATCCTGGCAATCGCCCTCGTGGGCAGGCTGGCCGCAGACGCGGCAGTTATCTTTATCTGGAATGTGCTTATGCTTTCGCGGCATCAAATCTTCACATTCTCCCCAGCGCGGCAGAGCCGCAACCAAAAATGAATTGCCACGAAAGATCGCAAAGATAGCAAAGAAAAAACAGCATAAGTTCTTATCCATGTGTTCTTTGCGTTCCTTTGCGGCAAAAATCTTCCCGGAAATGAATGATTTTGAACTATTGTGTCACAATGCACCTCGCACTTACAATGTTCAATCGGCTTGGCGCAATGGTCACACACGCCATTAGTTGATTCAAAATCATTTAATTCCATATTTTTGGCATCGTGTTTTCTTCCTTTCTTCACTTCCGCTACAAACGCCACTTTTGACTGCAATTTGCGAGGATTTCTTGATGGAGGCGAATGATGTGAACGTTGGTGTCGCTTAACACCGCCTTTTTTGGCTGGACGTTCAGGGCAACAACACAAGAACCGCAAAACGGTTCAACCCACCGCTCGAAACCTTGAGCCTGGGCAACTCTGTCAATCTCCCCGACCAGCTTGGTCTTGATGCCCTGGCACTTCAAAGGAGGAACGAGTGGCGGCTGGCTCATTCGTTTTCCTCCCCAGCCTTTCCGGCCTCGTCCTCCGCCAATTCGGAAATCTCCTTTTCGTGCGCCTTAAGCGTGTCAACCCCGCGTTTTTTATATTCGAGATAGGTCTGCAAATTCATATATGGCCGTGTCAGGGATAACGCCTGAGCCATGTCCCGCGTCAAATAGAACATCCAGTAGTCGTCATAATCCACTCGCCCTCATTTGTGGCAACCGCTTTGGCAAAGGATTCTGCCTGCGCTTGGAGCTTCTCGAGAAATTTGTTTGCCGTCATATTTTAATATCCAGGCAAATTTGGAACATACCCGATGTGAATAAAAGACAAAAAGCGGTTAAAAAGGGTCACCCATTACGGCGTTGGTCAGTCCTCGGAATCGAGTTTTTTGCGTAACTATTCAGCCCGGAACCCCGATTCCAATCATTGGGAGCGACACCATCCCCACGGTAGGGTGAGACTCCGCCCGTCCTCCGTAGGTCTGCGGAGGGTGGATCGAACCCCATCTCGATCGAGTCACGGCTCGATCCCGATGCATCGGGACCTTACCGATTTTGATTTTTGTGGCGGGTGCAGGATAAAATTTGGCAAATCCGGTTGCCTTTCCGGACCGCTCTCTTATTGTGTTCGCCGCCTAAGGTTATATGCGCGGCGGCGTTGCAGATGAACATCCCTTTATTACAAAAGATTGATCGTTGGGCGGGAGTCCCGCTCTGCTTCTTGCTGACGTTGGCCCGGCGGGTTTTTGGCCGGTCGCTCCCGCCGGGACCGGCGGCGGCGCGGAGCATTCTCTTCATCAAGCTGGCCGAGCAGGGATCCACCGTGCTGGCCGGCGCCGCCATCGCCCGGGCCGTTAAAATGGCAGGGCGTCAAAACGTCTTCTTCATCACCTTCGAAGAGAACCGGTTCGTTTTGGATTTGCTGCAATTGATCCCGGAAGAGAACGTCATTACGATTTGTCGGCACAGCGCGCCGCGGCTCGCCTCCAGCACCTGGCAGGCCATGCGGCGCATGCGGCGCTTGAAGCTGGATGCGGCCGTTGACATGGAATTCTTTTCGCGCGGTTCGGCCATCGTGGCCTGCTTGAGCGGAGCGCGGGTGCGGGTGGGGTTTCATGCGTTTTTCGGGGCCGGCCCGTACCGGGGCGATCTGATGACCCACCGGCTTTTGTACAATCCGCATGTGCATACTTCGGCCATGTTTCAGGTGCTGGTCGAAGCGTTGGCTTGTGATCCGGCAAGGCTTCCCACTCTTGATTTCGCGCCCCCTGCCGCGGAGCATCTGTTGCCTCCGTTTGCGCCGCGCCCGGAGGAAACGGAAGCCGTGCGGGCCATGCTGCCGGGAGGCCCGCTCATTCTGCTCAACCCCAATGCGAGCGACCTTCTGCCATTGCGGCTGTGGCCCGGCCGGCGCTATGTCGAATTGGCCCGGCGCTTATTGACGCAATTCCCGGAAGCGCATGTCGGCTTCACCGGCGCGCCGGAGGAAGCCGAGCAGACCGGACGCCTGGCGCGCGAGGTCAATTCGGAGCGGTGTATTTGTCTCGGCGGAAAGACGACGCTGCGGCAATTGATGGTTCTCTACACCCTGGCGGAAATTTTGGTGACAAACGACAGCGGGCCGGCCCATTTTGCCGCCTTGACCCCCATTCACGTCATCACGCTGTTCGGCCCGGAAACGCCGGCGCTCTTTGCGCCGCGCACCCCGCGGCATGAGGCGATTTGGGCGGGCCTGGCCTGCAGCCCGTGCGTCAACGCCTACAACAACCGGCAATCCCCCTGCCGGGACAATATTTGCATGCAACAAATCACGGTGGAGCAGGTTTTCCAGAAAGTGTGCCGGGTGTACGCGCAGCGCAGGCGCGCCGCCTGACGCCTATCGTCCGATCCGTCCGACGCGTCATTTCCCCGGCGGCTCAGCCTCCTTAAAAAGAATCGTCTTTTCCTCGCGTGTCGCCAGATTCTTTAGTTTGACAACCAGTTCCCCGCCTTGCTCCTGCTCGAGCTTGAAGGTGTAGCGGGCCTGCAATTCCAGCGCGCGTTTGTATTGCTTGTCCGATTTGGCCGGGACCAGGGCGTAATCCACGGCATAGCCGGCGTCGCGCAGGTGTTGCACCAAGGCCAGGGAGGGTTCGCGCAGGCTTTCATCTTCAATCAGGCACCAGCCCTCGATGGCGGCCTTGAATTTTGGCAGCAGGCCGCGCGCCTTGAGCAATTCCAAAAGCACCACGTCGCCCATGCCAAAACCCAGGGCGGGAAGATCCACCTTCCCGCCGCTGATGAGGTGGAGCAATTGATCGTAGCGCCCCCCGCCGGCTATGGCGCGAAAATCGCCCTTTTTATCGAAGGCCTCAAAAACCACGCCGCTGTAATAGGCCAGCCCGCGGATGACGTGATAATCTATCTTGACAAAGCCGCCCATGCCGCGCGCCCGCAAATTCCTGACGATCTCCTCCAGTTGCGGCGTCGGCCGGCCGGCGCTGATGAACTCATTGACTTCATCCAGGGAAAGATGGAGCGCGGCCAGTTTCTTCCGGCTTTCCTCGGGCGATTCGCGCTCCAGCTTGTCAATGATTTGATAAAAGGGATGTTCATTCTCCGCCGTGGACGAGCGCTGCCGGAAAAAGTCCTGCCAGGCGTTGCGGCTGCTCAGGCGCACCACAAAATCCTCGGCGGTCAGGCCGAAGGCGCGCAAGGTGTCAATGAGCAGGGCCAGCAGTTCCGCGTCGGCCGCGGCGCCCGGTTCGCCGATGAGGTCGGCGTTGAACTGAAAGTGTTCGCGCAGGCGGCCTTTTTGCTGGCGTTCATACCGGAAAAGCTGCGGGATGGCGAACCACTTGATCGGCTTCTTGTAATGGCGTTCGTGGGCGGCGGCCATGCGGGCCAGGGTGGGCGTCATTTCCGGGCGGAGCGCGACCGCGCGTTCGCCCTTGTCAATAAAATTATAAAGCTGGCCGGCGATTTCCTGGCCGCTTTTCAGGGTGAACAATTCAAGCGGTTCGAGGGGCGGCCCGTCGTACTCGCGGAAGGCATAGCGCCGCGCCATCGCCCGCCAGCCGTCAAATATATAACGGCGGGCATCGGCGCTCCAGACATCGGCCTGGGGCAGCGGCTCGGGATAAAAATCGCGAAATCCAGGCAATCGTTCCATAAAAGGCCGGGGACAGAAAGGCACAAAAGCCCGCGAATGGAAACCAAATTATCCATTATTTCTTCAAATGGTGCCAGATCAGAAAAAACAGCAGCACTTGCACGGCCACCGGCACCACGGTCCATAAAGCGATGGTGCGGGCCTTGCGCAAACCGCGCTTGAACGGCGTTGACGGTTCCAATCGGTCGCAACGGCCGGTTAATTCCACCTTGACGGGTTCGTCCAGGGCCGCTTTGAGCGCGGCGGCTGTTGCATACCGCTTGTCCGGATCGCGTTCCATGGCCTGCAAGACAATTTCCTCGGCATGGGGCGATATTTTTGGATTCAACCGGCGGAGAGATTCCGGATCGCCCGTCACCCGCGCATTCATGATGGCCGTGATGTCCTCATCGTTGAACGGGATCACGCCCGTCAGCATCTCGTAGAGGATGGCGCCGAGGCTGTAGATGTCCGTGCGCGCGTCCCCGCGCCTGCCGTTGACCCGTTCCGGCGCCATGTAATGCGGCGTGCCGGGCGCAAAACCGATGAAGGTCATCCGCCGCGCGCGGGCCAGGCGGGCGATGCCGAAGTCCATCAACCGCATCGTGCCGTCCTGGCAGAGCATGATGTTTTCCGGCTTGAGATCGCGATGAAGAATGCCGCGATCATGCAAGTATTGCAGAGGTTCGCAGATGCGGCTGGCCAGGGCCAGGGCCTCCCCTTCCGCCAGCGCGCGGCGCTCCCTCAATAATTGGAAGAGCGTCTTCCCCTCCAGAAACTCCATCACGAGATACATCCGGCTCTTATTCTTGACAGGATAAAACTTCAAAATGGACGGATGATCCAATTCGCCGCCGATTTTTTCCTCGGTCTGGAAGCGGGAGAAAAGGGCGGGTCCGCCTCCGCGCTTCGATGCGGGATTTTTATGGCGACCACCCTGCCGTTGTTATGCAAATCGTTGGCCTTATAAATGGAGGCCATGCCCCCGTTGCAAATCACATCCGTGATGGCAAAGCGGTCATCGAGCAGGCTGCCTGGCCCAAACTCCCCCGCGCGGGCGAATTGCCCATTAGCGGGGATGGCATCCGGCTCCATGAACTGCACTCCGAGCTTCATGTGAATAACATGCCCGGAGAAAAGCCGCCTGAACAATCAAAACGGACGGCATGGATGTTAAAATTTCATTAAAACCGCCGCAAACCAGAGTTTGAGCTACACAGCCACCACTTCCACGCGGGGCGCAAAACCGAGTTTGCGGAGAAGCTCTTCGCAATCATCCCATGCCAGCCCAAACGCACGCACATCCGCGACCCCCAGACGGGAGACAACCTGTGAAAGCGTGGCAGCATCGCCTTCGGCGAATTCGCCGTCCATCAACGCGCGCTCCGACCAATCCACCAGTTGCGCCAGCGTGATCTCGTGATGGAGATGCGCCGCGATCTGGTCCGCCACGACATGTTTCGTGATTGTCATAATGGCATTCTACACTTTCTCGTGGCCTTTATCCACCGGGAATTTGTCTTGACTCTGCCTCCTCAGCCGCATCGCGACCGAGGCGCTCAAAAAAGGCATCTTCGTTCGACGGTTGACTGTTTTCATATTTCTTAATTCCTAATTCCTAATTCCTAATTCTTAATTTCTTTGATCCTCCTCTTCGGAAATAAAAACATGCGATTGCGCGGGACCCCGACTCGGTGTTGAGCAGTTGCTTCCTGGCCAGCTTCGATGCGCCGGTTGTCAGACTTGACAGTAGCGGTCGCGTGCGAACTTTTCAACGAGGCAGCAGCAGCAGGAACAGGGAAATCGGACATTGACTTTATTAACGCTCGAATGCCTTATTCGAATGAGAAACTTCCAGTTCGCGCCCGTGTTACAGATCGAGAGTCAACCCGGAACAAACTAAAAACGAAAGGTAATTGGATGAGAAGAACAACAGGTGTGTTCAGCTTGGTATCCATCGCAGTGCTGCTTGGGGCATTGGGATGTTCAACCCTGCACAAGTCAGACTCCGTCACCCTCCAGGGGACATGGCAGGGCAGGGAAATTGGAGGCAAGACAGAGGGCCCATGTTACCTCGCCGTCTCAGGGACCAACGCGGAGTACCGTGGCGCGGACACCAACGAGTGGAACAAGGGAACCTTCTCCCTTCGGCAAGACACGAATCCGAGGCAGATTGTCTTCTTGTCCACCGCCTGTTCCTATGCTCCGTGTATTGGGCAAACAATTCACGCCATATACCGGATCGAGGCTGGCACGCTCAAACTTACGGCAAATGAGCCTGGCAGTCCCGATGTGCCATCGGCTTTCGATGCGTCTGGCGCCCGTCAGTTTGAGTTCACGAAAAAGTAGAAAAGACTGCTTGCCCAACCTTTGAAGAGTCCTGTGCTCAAATGACACATCGTGGAACGCCTTGTCTTCCGCGACTTTTGGTCTAAACTGGTGTTAAATGACACTGCGGCCTATATTTTAAGGTCTATGAATTCAAGCCTGCTGGTGAAGGGCCGGTTGGGGTGCCTGCTTTTCCTGATCGGGACCGCGTCGGGAACAATGCCGGTCGCGTTGCGGGCCGCCGTTCTCCCCGGCCTACCGCCCGCTGCGGACATGGCGAAGGAAAATGCGGACGATGCTTCAAATCCGTACTCCGTCATTGTCGAACGGAACATCTTCCATTTGAACCCGCCGCCGCCGCCTCCCGAACCCGAAAAACCCAAGGTCGAATTGCCCGTGGTAAAGATCACCGGGTTTGTCAACATCGGCGACAAGAGCAAGGTTCTGTTTCTTTCCCAGCCCAAAGATAAAAAGGAAGGGCCGTTTTACTACAGTTTGGCCGAAGGCGAGAAGAGCGCCGACGGCAAATTCGAGCTGGTCAAAATCCATCCTTCGCAGGATGAAGTGGACGTCATCAACGCCGGCGTGCCGGTGACCCTTACGGTGAAAGACGACAGCCTTGGCTCGTCCCCGGCGCCCGCCGCTTCTCCTGTGGCGAAGGAAGGGTCGCCGCCGGGCAATCCAGGAAGCGGCATGCCGGGGCGGCCGATGTTCCCGCCGGGCAGATCCTCCCCGCCGGGGGTTTCAGGCGTGCCAGGCGCGGGTGGGAGTGGTTTTTCATTTCCGGCCCGGGCGCGGCGGAACCTGCCGCCGCAATAATTTTGTTTTGGAAAGAGCTTGCGCGGGCAACGGGCCGGCGCTATCGTGTGACACAGTCCTGTGGATCGCGGGGTGGAGCAGCCTGGTAGCTCGTCAGGCTCATAACCTGAAGGTCGTGGGTTCAAATCCCGCCCCCGCAACCAATTTGCCCGTTGCAACGCATGTCGTTGCAACGGGTTTTTTGCAAGGAAAAGCGTGCGTCCCGCCAAACCTAATCCTGCCGGCCTTTGATCAGCCGTCTGGCCAAACCAGCCAGCAACGCCAAATCAAAGAGGATGGTGAAAGCGGCAAAACACGTTTTCAGGTTCACCCCGTTGGTTCGGGAAAACGGTGTCGTAGCCGTGCCGATCCGTTCGCCCGGACCGAAAGAAACCCAATGAAACACCGCCAGCTCTGGATCATCCGGGGCATGATGCACCGGAACTTTTTTTCCGACAGGGAAACGGTTGAGAATCGCTCGAGCGTGCGCCGATGACGATTCCATTTCACCAAACGCCAGCCGCGTGCCCGTGTAACGGATGCCGGCAACCTGATACTGGTAAGAAATGCTCGCGGAGTAAGTGCCGCCGCCCTTGCTCGAATGATATTTCATCTGCGCTGTCTGAATCACTCCTTCGGTGGCCGGCCAGTGCTCACATCGGAGACCCCGCAGAAGATTCCAAGCGCCGCAGCCTATCGCGACCACACCAACCAATATGAAAAACCAGATCAAACTCTTGGAACTGCGATTGGGTTGCGGCATGGTGTTCATCGGCAAAGGATTAAACTGCTTTGTCGTCATGGTCCAATCTCTTCCCCATGCTCACGACATCATCCGTCGAGTAACCGAGACGCCGATAAAACGCAATGACGCCGTGGTTGGAAGTCCGAATCTGCAAATTGATTTTCGGGCACCCTGCTTCGCGAAGCAGGCCCTCAGCTTCCATGACGATGGCTCGCGCCAAACCGTGCCGCTGATGTTCGGGGTCAACCGCCAAATAATTGAGCCATCCACGATGTCCCTCGTAACCAGCCATCACACACGCTACGATCCGGCCATTGAGCACACCCACCAAAAACAAGTCGGGCCTCACCCCAAGCTTGCGTCGAATATCCTTTTGCGGGTCGTTCCAAGGTCGTACCAGGTTGCAGCGCCGCCATAGCGAAACAACAGCCTCCTCATCTTGTGGTTGGAATGGTCGAATTTGCATGAGTGTGTCGGACTGCCTCAAGAGGCTCACATTTCATTTGCCGGAAACTAAAACGGGGTCTGTTGCTTTGTGGGTGATTCTGGGCTGATTCCCGGGCTTTCGCAAGCAATTCCCCAATCTTTTTTTCCTAATCCTAATCTTAATCTTAATCGTAATCTCCTGGTTTTTCACGTTGCCCCTTGTGATTCTTCCTGCTGAAAACTGCCCGTTCCCCATCCTGGCAATTTGTAATTGGAACACGGAACTTTTTTCAGTAATCTCAGCACCATGAAAATGTTCGGACTTGTCTTTGGCCTGGCATTCATGATTTTCGGCATTGTCATGTTCGTTCAGATCGGTGCTTCGCAGCGGAAGTCTGACGCCAGGATGCAGCGCGTCCGGGGAGGGGTGAGAATTCCTGATCTGACAGCACCGTAAAATGACGCCCATCGATTTGACGAGAGTGAAGGTTCTTCCGCTGGCCCAACGCAAAAGCCTGGCGCGGCTGGAGGATATTTTGCTCGATCCCGGGGCGACGCCCGGGCCGTGCCCTGAACAAAATCTGGCGCTGATCCGGCGTTGCGCGAGCCACATCGCCGGCGCGCGGCGGCACAGCGCGGGGGTCATGCTTGTTTACGGGGCGCACCTGATAAAAAACGGCGCGGCGGATATTTTGATCCGCCTGATGGAGCAAGGCTGGCTGACTCATCTCGCGACCAATGGCGCCGGGGTCATTCACGATTGGGAGTTTGCTTTTGCGGGAGTTTCGACCGAGAACGTAAAGGACAACGTTGAGACGGGCACGTTCGGCGCCTGGGAGGAAACGGGCCGCAATATTCACCTGGCT
This sequence comes from uncultured Verrucomicrobiae bacterium, assembly GCA_963825315.1. Classification (GTDB taxonomy): domain Bacteria; phylum Verrucomicrobiota; class Verrucomicrobiia; order Limisphaerales; family Palsa-1400; genus DASRLE01. Next base: position 2,449,991 of record CAWGST010000001.1, read on the forward strand.
CTTTTGGCCGGGGCGCTGAACGGCGCGGGGTTTGGCCGCAGCATGGGCCAATTCATCAGCCAGGACGGCGTGACCCTGCCGCCGGTCGAATCGCTGGAAGCGGCCCTTGTCGCCGCTCCGGCCAATGCGCTGGCCCCCGCGCGCGCGGAATTGTTGCAGGCCATGCGCGTTCACCAATTGGCGGCGGGCCGGCACGAAGTCAAGCATCCGTGGAAAAGCAGCAGTGTGCTGGCGCACAGTTTCCGGCTCAATGTGCCTCTGACCGTTCACCCGGGAATCGGCTACGACATTATTGCCAATCACCCCATGTTCAACGGCGCGGCCATCGGCCGGGCCGCCGATGTCGATTTTCGTCTTTTTGGCGGCGCGGTGGAGCAGTTGGACGGCGGGGTCGTCCTGTCGGTCGGTTCAGCAATCATGGGGCCGCAGGTTTTTGAGAAGAGCATTAGTTGCGTCAACAACTTGCGCTTGCAGGCGGGGCGCGACATCGTGCGCGGCCACAACCTGTATGTCGTCGATTTGCAGGACGGCGGCCGTTGGGACTGGTGCAAGGGCGAACCACCCAGGGACACTCCCGCCTATTATCTGCGCTTCTGCAAAAGCTATTCCCGCATGGGCGGGGCCATGCATTATCTGCAATGCGACAACGCCGTGTTTGTCCACCATTTGTTGCGGGAACTGGAAAAGAAAGGGTAGGGCGGGCAATCCGTTGCCTGCCGCGGCGCGCACGGAGTGCGCGCCCCACCAAAATGCTAACCTTCCGGATTATCCAGAAGCTCTTGCAGCCGGGCGGCCAATTCCGGCGGCAATTTGTCGCGCCAAGTTCTGTCAATCAATCCCACGTCCAAAAGATCGCGGAGATGCATCCGGTCTTTGTCCCGGAATGAAGTCAATTTCATCCGCACCAGCGCGTCGAGAGTCAGGATGCGAAAGAACGGCGCATCCTCGGCCTCGGAAACATCGGGCGCGGGTGCAACGTATTGGGGACGAACTTTTTCTCCCGCCAGGACAATATGGACCGCATCGCGGGCTTTGGCCGGGTCCATCCAGAAACATTTCAATCCCGGAAACGTGACGGCGAATAAAGCCGGCTTGGGACAAGGCGGCGGCGGCGGCCTCCAAATCGGAGCGGCGCAATAGAATATCCACATCCCGGGTGTTGCGCACCGCTGCTTCGTCCACGCGCGACACCCACGCGGCGACGGCATTTCCGCCGGCGACAGCATACGGCACTCCCGCGCCGGCCAGGGCGGCGGCGGCGCGTTGCAGTCGTTCGCGAACCTTCTCCACAGCGCGAATCATCCTTTCCCATGAAACATTCGCCAGCGGCATTTGGGACATAAAATCCGATTCCAACTCACCGGGACAAGGTCGGCCCGAAGAGGCCGGATGCCAAGTAAAATTCTCATCCGGTGTGGCAGTCCTCCTAATCCTAATCCTAATCCTAATCCTAATCCTAATCTTAATCTTAATCTTAATCTGGTCATGGATTAGGATTAGGATTAGGATTAGGATTAAGATTAGGAATGAGAGCATGGAATTCTTGGCGGAGAATTACGATCTGGCGGCCACGCTAACTTCCGGCCAGGCCTTTCGCTGGCGCTGGATGGATGGCGCATGGGAAGGCGTCGTGGCCGGCCGCTGGGTCCGCTTGCGGCAGGAACGGAACGTCATCCGCGCGGAAACAGCCGTGCCGGTGGAGCATTGGAATTGGCTCCGGCATTACCTTCAACTGGACGTCAACATCGGCAAAATCTTCGAGACGTTTCCGCCGGACGAACCCATGCAAAACTCCGTCCAGTCGTGCGCGGGCCTGCGTTTGTTGCGGCAGGAGCCGTGGGAATGTCTGGCCTCCTTTATCTGCTCTTCCACAAAACAAATTGTGCAAATCCAGCAAATCATTGCCCTCCTCTGCCGCCGATTTGGCGGGCCGGTGGCGGTGCCCGCGGGCCATGAACCGGCCCATTCCTTTCCGGATTTCGGGCGGCTGGCGGAAGTTTCGGAATCCGGCCTGCGCGAGTGCAAACTGGGGTTTCGCGCGCCTTATCTGCTGGCCAGCGCGCGGAAATTGCGCGACGGCGAGGTGGATTTAAGCGCGCTGCATGGCATGACGCTGGAAGAGGCGCGCGCGCAATTGATGCAGTTACCCGGGGTAGGCTCGAAAATCGCCGATTGCGTGCTGTTGTTCGGCTATGGATTTCAGCAGGCCTTTCCGGTGGACGTATGGATCATGAGGGCATTGCGCCAGCTCTATTTCTCCAAGCGGCGGGTCAAGCTGGCGCGCCTGCGTCGTTTCAGCCAGACCCATTTCGGCCCCCACTCCGGCTATGCGCAACAGTATTTGTTCCATTACATCAGGACGAAGGGAAAGGCGACCGAAGGCTAAAGGACCTCATAGTCCATCCCGCTTTTTGTGCTTGCCATTTACCATGCCAAATGGCATGGTTATTGGATGGAAGCAGTTATCACGATCGATAAATTTGGGCGGATGGTCCTTCCCGGGCCGATGCGGAAGGCGCTGCAAATATCCCGGCCCGCGGCATTCAAGGCGGAGGTAATGGGCAACAAAATAGAGCTGACTTTGGTCGCCCCGGAGCGGGGCGCGGTATTGAAAAAACGGCGCGGTCTCCTGGTGGTTTCAACTGGCGGGCGAAAATTCAACGCGGCTGAGGCGGTCAGCGCCATGCGTGAGGAGCGATTCTGAGCACCTACTTCGATACATCGGCCCTGGTCGCTGCGATGGTTGAGGAGGAGGAGCACCACGCTGCGGCCTTGAAGGCGCTGGCCAGTTCCACCGATGGTTTTACTTCCACACATGCCATCGCTGAAACTTTTGCCACGCTCACCAGCGGGCGTTTGGAGGTTCAACTGACCCCGGATGAAGCGACGGAAGTCATTGATGCGAACATCATCCGGCGGCTTCAAATCGTTGACTTGGGGTTGAGTGACTATCAGCAGGCCATGCGGAACAGCCAGACGGTTGGCGCGCGCGGCGGCGCGATTTTTGATATGTTGCATTTACAGGCGGCGCGCCGGAAGGGGGCAAAACGCATTCTCACCATTAACGTCCGGCATTTTCAAGTATTCGCCCCTGACTTGAAAAGCATCATTTCGTCACCATAGGGTCGAAGCGCTTTCTGCTCTCGCCCGCAAAAACCGCATTGCCCTTGCGCTCGCGTTCGCCCATCATCCTCCCCATCGAGGTGGAGGTCAATTCCGGCTGGGGGGATACAGTCGTCGTCATCGTTGGCTTGCCGGATGGGGCGGTGAGGGAATCGCGGGATCGCGTCATCACGGCGCTGAACAATTCCGGGTTCAAATTTCCGATGGGGCGCAGCGCCATCCACTGATGTTGCGGCCCGGACACGCCAATGCAGTTGCCAAATCTTTGCCGCGCCCTCCATCGCAAAAGCGGCTTCCGCAACAGCGGCTATTGCGGGCAAGATGGTGGGCAGGCAGTTGCACCCCGTTTTCTTCAAAAAGCCCGGTTTTTCAGAAAAAATAATTAAAAAAGTCATTTGACTATTGAATAATTAATGCTATTTGTAGTCTAAGGAATCAAGGACGGGTTCCAAGCCGGGGCGGAAGAAAAGCATGAATTATGAAGGCAGATCTTCAACGACAACTATTCTTCACCATCAGCGACAATTAAAAATCACCACTGAGGCCGGTTGTTAAGGTTCATCGTTTCACTGTTCTGTAACGTTTGTCCAGCCCCTTCGGTGGAACGGAGTCTTTGGAGCGTAGCGACAAGGACGCAGTGGAACCGAAGGGGCTGGGGGGCCTCGGCGTTACCCGCCGCCCCTGTTTTGTTCTTTTTCTTTGGGCACTCGCAAACTCTCCCCCTGGAACTCCAACAGGATGGCGTGATGCACCAGCCGGTCAATGGCGGCCATCGTCGTCATCGGGTCTTTGAAAATCTGGTCCCACTTGGAGAAGACCAGATTGCTGCTGATCATCACACTGCGCCGTTCGTAGCGTTCCGCCAGGAACGTGAACAGCACTTCCATTTCGTCCCGCTCCTGCTTGACGTAGCCAACGTCGTCCAGAATGACCGCGTCAAACTGATCCAGTTCGCGCAAGCGCTCTTCCAGACGCAGATCTCGCTTGGCGGTCAATAATTGTTGCACCAGCTTGAAGGTCGGCACAAAGAGCACGGCGTAGCGATGGCGCAGGATCAACTCCCGTCCCGAGGCGGCCAAAAAATGGCTTTTGCCCCGGCCGGGCAAGCCAATGGCGATGACGTTCTCGGCTCGCTGGACAAAGCCGCCGTCCAGCAAGCTGGGCAGCATCCGGCGCACTTTGGCGGGCAGTTTGGTTTCCTCCAAGCTGCCCAGGTCTTTGCCTTGCGGCAGGCCCGATTGCTTGAGCAACCGCTCCAGTTTGCGTTGCCGTCGGTCCTGCGCTTCGCTCTCGCACAGGTGCAGCAGGAACTTTCGATAGCCCCAGTTTTGTTGCTCGGCTTGTTGCAAGGTGCCTTCATAGATCGCCGCCATCGTGCCCAAGCGAAAGGATTTTAAGAGCAAGGCCAGCGGGTCGTTATTCATGGGACACCGGCCTTTCCAGCAACGCGTCGTAGCCGCTCAGTTCCGGCTCCAGCGTCATCTCCGGCCAGCGGGCGCCGGCGTCCAAGTTCAGGTAACGCCGCAAATCCGCCGCGCGCCACCGGCCTGTCCGATTGGGGCCGGCCCATTCGCCGACCAGGGCGCTCAGGGCCGACTCGCCCAGTTCAGACGCCAGTTTGAGCAGGTGCAGATATTTGATTTGACCGGCCCGCAAACCATGATCGTTGACCAGACGGTCATAGGCCAAACGGAACGACCCATCGGGGAAAAACTCCTCGCGATGCACGTAATGGGTGAACGCGCCGGGCTTGCGCAGCAGAGGCTCGATCAAGTGCCGGTAGTCGATCACCGCGCCGCGATCCCCGGTGGCTCGCGCCAACTCCAGCAGCAGTTCCCGCCCGTGAAAGATTTTCAAATGCCCTTCGTAAACTTCCACTTTAACCTCCTGGCCGATCCAGCGCGCCGGCACCGAATAGGTCACCTTCTTGACCCGAATCGTGCTGTGGAGGCTGACCGGGCAGCGCAGTTCGTCATACTCGCTCAAGCGCGTGGGAGGCAGCGGACGCAGCGCCTCCCACTCCTCCTTGAGTTTGACCGAGCAGTTCTGATTGCCCTTGCGCAACGCCATCAACAGAAACCGGTCATACGCTTCCGCCGCCTCGAAGTCCCGATAGCCGCGCAAGAGCAGATGTTGCTTGAGCCGTCGTTTCAGATGGCCGTTGCGCGATTCCACATCGCCGTTTTCGTGCGGCTTGCGAATGCCGATGGTTTGGGGCTTCAGCCCGTAGTGCTCCGCCAGCGCCAGAAAATCACGGTTGAACTCCCGCCCGCCGCTGCCGACGCGATGGGTGGCGGCGCTGCTGTTGTCGATTTGCAGCCGTTCCGGCACCCGGCCCAATTGATGCAATGCCTCCTGCAAACCGTGGCGCAGACTCAACAGCGACTCGGATTGACAGCGCGTGGCCCACGACCAATTGGAATAGGGCAAGACCGCATGACACAACAAATGCTCCAGCGGCGCTCCCCGCACCGTCACCGCCAACTCGCTGGCGTCGGTCCAATCCACCTGCATCACCCTGCCTGGAAGATGCTCCTGCTCGAAGAACACCTCCTTGTCCCGGCCATGCTGCAAACGCCATTGCAGCACCCGCCGTTGAAACGAGCGCAACGCCGAGCCAGCGGCCTGGTCGGGATGGAGGCCCCGCAGATAATCGAACAACTCTTTGGCTTCCAGTTCGGGCGCTTGGAAGAGCATTTGCCGGGCGGGTTCCCAAATGGCCGCCAGCGGATCGGGCCGCGTGCGCCAGCCATGCTTCTGTTGCAGTTGCTCCGGCGGTTGGGCCGCCTGGATGTATTTTCGCGCGGTCTGCGGATGCACATCCGCTTTCATCGCGCTGACGACAATGTTCGCTGCTTTCTGATATTCACTCATGAGCTTCCGGTATTGTTTGTTTGTGATCATTTGCGGCGGTTTGGGGATGGCCTCCGGCCATCCCAACCGCCGCCTGATCATTACCGGCTCACTGGTGAATTTTAATTGTCGTCAGTGGTGATTTTTAATTGTCGTTCGACAGGCAGAATTAAGAAGTCAAGGGCCTCCGGTGCCGCGGAATCCAAGACAGAAGATGGCCGCGAAAAAGCGCAAGAGTCGCAAAATATGCTTTGTTTTCTTGAGCCTTTTGTGCTTTTTCGCGGCAATCCCGTTATCGTTAATCCTCCCGGCCATTTAATCTCCGCTCAGTCAAACCATGATAAACTTAGTTAAATATGAGTTGTTTGGTCAAGATGAACGCCAAATTCTATGTAAATACTTTACAATGAATGACTTGCAGCATATGCAGGCTTCGGGCCGGTCAAGGTCGGTCAAACTGAATCAAACGTTGCGCCAGTGAAGTTGGTTGGAACGCGGGTGAGAGTCCCGCCCGTCGAATTAGGTTGTTCACGACGGAACACGACCTCAACAGCGTCGCCGCGAGGCGGGGTTGGAAGCTGAGGAAGATGAACAGATGGGCCATAACAAAAGTGAACCACATTTAATGAGCCTCGATAAGTTTAGAACCGGAGAGCCGAGCCGCTGTTTGATCGGCGAAGGCCGCAGGGAGGAGGCTGGGCAACAGCCAGTGCTTCCTCAACGCTCCGGCGGGGTCGGCGTGGATGGCACGTCCGTAAGTTCAGCCAAGGTAAGCTGGGAGATCTCCGGCGACGGGTGCAAAACCCAACCGAACGCGCAAGCTGGTCAGGCCAGTCAGGCGGGCGGCGTTGCCGGAGAAGTCGGAGTCCCCCATAGTGACGTGGAGGCCGAAGCACTCGACGCGTATTTCAGCGGAAAGTTCTCGGCCAAAGCGGGAAGGGGGGACACTTGCTCAATGCGGGGAGGCGAAGCGAAGGCAACGGGGATGGCCGGGGCAACCCGGATAACAACCCCGGACAAAGTTCGGCAGCTTCAAGTCACGCTCTATCGGAAAGCCAAAGCAGAGCCGAAGTATCGGTTCTGGAGTCTATACGGGGAGGTGTGCCGCAGGGACGTGTTGGACACGGCCTTGGAAGCACAACTGCGCAATGACGGGCAGGCGGGAGTGGACGGCGAGAGACTCGCCTCCATCAACGCCAGTCCTGCCACGCGTCAACAGTGGCTCGACCGCCTGCAAGAGGAACTCAAAACCAAGAAGTATCGGCCCAGTCCGGTGCGGCGGGTGAGGATACCAAAGAGCGGCGGCGGAGAAAGGCCGTTGGGCATTCCGACGGTCAAAGACCGGGTGGTGCAAACGGCGGTTTGTCTGATGCTGATGCCGATCTTTGAGGCGGACTTTCATCCGCGCTCGTTCGGTTTTCGGCCCAAACGCCGGGCGCACCAAGCCGTTGCGGAAATCCAGAAAGCAGTGCAACAAGGGTATGTGGAAATCATCGATGCGGACTTGTCGAAGTATTTCGACACGATCCCGCATCGAGAGTTAATGAAGGCAGTGGCCCGACGGATCAGCGACGGCAGCGTGCTCCGGCTCATCAAGAGCTGGCTGCGCGCCCCGATTGTGGAGGAAGACAAGGACGGCAGCAAGCGAGTGCTACCCAACCGACGCGGCACACCGCAAGGCGGGGTGATCTCGCCGCTGCTGGCCAACCTCTACCTCAATCCGCTGGACCACGGAGTCAACGATAAAACCTCTGGCCAGGCTCAAATGGTGCGCTATGCCGATGATTTCGTCATCGCTTGCCCCGTCGGGCGCAGCGGAGGGCTGATAGCGCGGCTCAAGAAATGGCTGCAAGCCAAAGGGCTGACGCTCAACGAAGTCAAAACCCGGATTGTGAACATTCGCAAGGAGGGCATCAACTTCCTGGGCTTCAATCTGACCTGGCGCAAGTCCTTTGGAGGGCGGGGCTATCTGCACGTTCAACCCAGCCAGAAAAGTCGGCGCATCCTGCGCGAGAAAATCGGCGGCATCCTCAACCACTGGACGCACTGGCGCCCGATAGAAGAAGTGGTGGAAGAGGTCAATCGAGTCTTGCGGGGATGGGCGGGCTATTTCCACTACGGCAACAGCACTGCGGTGATGAACCGGATGAAAGACTACAGCCAAAGCCGCTTGCGGCGCTGGTTGTGGCGCAAACACGGATGTCGCCGCAGCCTGTGGGAGCACTACGCTTCCGACAAGTTGCACCAGCACTATGGACTCTATGAACTGCCGACCACGGCGAAGTGGAGGACAGCCCGATGAATGAGCCCGGAGAGCCGAATATGGGAAATCCGTCCGTTCGGTTCGATGAGGGGCGGGAGAGAGTCGGTCATTGGCCTTGTGCCTCTCAATCCGTCCTCCCCGCCTACTCTACCTGTTTCAAGGCAGGCAAACGCATCGGGAATCCGGAGCTTGGCCGCGGCATCCGGTTCAGTTCTGTCCCTCCGGCACTTCTTAATTCTGCCTTCATAATTCATCCTTAATTCTTGCTTCCCACCTTGAACGCCAAACCCTAAACTCCGTCGCATGGCTCGGAAAGATTCAGCGCAACTTCATCCGCACGGGTTGAACGACGTCATCGGCATCCTGCTGGGGACGGCGGCGTTGTTGCTGATGCTGGCGTTGCTTTCCTATGATCGGCATGATTTGGCGGCGAACTTCGTCCCGCCCAACAACCCGCCGCACAACAGGGCGGGTCTGCTCGGGGCATGGACGGCATTGGTTTTGTTCCGGGTTTTTGGGGTGGCGGCATTCATGATCCCGGCGCTGCTGTTGATTTATGCCCTGGGTTATCTGCTTCAATTCCTGGCTTATTTGCAGCGCCGCTGGATGTGGGGCGCCCTCTTGTTGCTCTGCTGCATGGGACTGGCCAGCATGTTCGAAAATGACGCGCATTGGCTGCAACGGTTGCGGGCCACGATGAACGCGTCGAGCGTGGGCGGATACACCGGCCAATTCTTTAACAATTATGTTTTGCATTACGCGGGCAAAGTCGGCGCGACCATCGTGCTGGGGGCGGTTTACCTGGTCAGCCTCATTTATCTGACCAATTTCAAATTGGGCGAATGGTGCCGGCAATGGTGGTCCATGCGTTTTGATGGCAAAGCCGCCCCGCTGACCGGCGGCGAGAAAGACCTGGAACGCCGGGCGCGCGACTTGGAAAAGCAGGCGCGCCAGTTGCAGGACCAGTTGGAAAAACAGGCAGGGCCGGCGCCGCCGCAAAAGGGGCGGAGCCGAGCGGCTTGGGCGCCGACGGACTGCCCGTGCCCGAGCCAACGGTGCGCGATTTGAGCGTGCCGCAAGGCAAGCCCGATAATCGCGGGAAAAGCCGGCCCCCGAACGGGCAAAGGAACCCGCGCCCGCCGAGGAAGGAGTGGTCATTCCGGCGCGCGAAGTGGCGGCGGCCACCACCGGGGATATTCCCGGCAAGGCCGCGGAGTCTCCCGCCAAATCGCCTGAAGCCAAAGGACCGGACGCTACGCCGCCCGTCCCCGCCGGCACGGTCGAGGCAGCCGAACCCTCTCCAGAGGCAAAAGGAGCGCCCGAGGCGGTTGTTCCTGTTCCCCCCAAACCGAAACCCGCCCCGCGCAAACCCAAACCGATTGCCGTCGCGGCGGCGCCCCGCATTGGCAATTACGAATTGCCACCGCTGGACTTTCTCGGATTCCCCGATGTGACCGCCAAGCCGACCGAATCGAAGGAGGAGTTGATGGGCAACGCGCGCCTCATGCAACAAACGCTGGCCCAATTCGATATCGAAGTCGCTTTGGGCGACATTACCAAGGGGCCGACCATCACCCGCTATGAACTGCATCCGGCGCCGGGGGTGAAGCTGGAAAAAATCGTCAGCCTGAGCAACAACATCGCCGCCGCCCTCAAAGCCGAACGCATCAATATTCTGGCGCCAGTCCCCGGCAAGAGTTCCGTCGGGGTCGAAGTGCCCAATGCTGTCAAGACCAAGGTCATCATGCGCGACCTGTTCGAATCCGAGGAGTGGCGCGCGACCAAGGCGCGCATTCCGCTGGCCCTGGGCAAGGACGTGTACGGCCAGCCCATTGTGGCCGATCTGGCGGAGATGCCGCACCTGCTGATCGCCGGCAGCACCGGTTCGGGCAAATCCACCTGCATCAACGCGATTATCACGTCGTTGCTTTACAAATTCGCCCCCGACCAACTGCGCTTTGTCTTGATCGATCCCAAAGTGGTCGAGCTGCAGCAATACAACAGCCTGCCCCATCTGGTCGTGCCGGTGGTGACCGACCCAAAAAAAGTCATCCTGGCCTTGCGCTGGGTGGTCAACGAGATGGAAAAGCGCTACCAGATCTTTGCCAGGGTCGGCGTGCGCAACATCCGTTCCTTCAACGAGCGCCCCAAACACAAACCCCTCCCGCCCTCCGAACCGGAACTGCCGTTGATGGCCAAAAGGGAAAAAGTCGAAGCCGGCTCCGACGGCTTCGCGGTGGAGTTGGACGAGGAGATCGTGGTGCCGCGCGATGAGGAGATCGTCATTCCCGACCATCTGAGCTACATCGTGGTTATCATTGACGAACTGGCGGACCTGATGCTGGTGGCCCCGGCCGACGTGGAAATGGCCATCGCCCGCATCACGCAAATGGCGCGGGCGGCGGGCATTCATTGCATCGTGGCCACGCAGCGGCCGAGCGTGGATGTCATCACCGGCGTGATCAAGGCCAACATTCCGGCGCGCATCGCCTTCCAGGTCGCGGCCCGGGTGGATTCGCGCACCATCCTGGACGGGATGGGGGCGGACAAACTGTTGGGCAAAGGCGACATGCTCTATCTGCCGCCCGGTTCGGCCAAATTGATCCGCGTGCAAGGCGCGCTCATCACCGACGCCGAACTGCAAAGCATTGTTGACTTCATCGCCCGGCAGGGCAAACCGAGCTACGAACTGGAGATTCACCGGCAATTGCAGAGACCGTCCGGCCTTGAAACCGAGAATGGCGCCAGCGGCGAGGACGAGGAATTGATCCTGCAATGCATTGAAGTCATCCGCAGCGAACAGAAGGCGAGCGTATCGCTCATGCAACGGCGATTGCGCCTGGGCTACACCCGGGCCGCGCGCATCATGGACGAATTGGAACTGCGCGGCATCGTCGGTCCGAGCAAAGGGGCCGAGCCGCGGGACATTTTGATTGACTTGGACGGCCGCGGAGCGGACGGCAACCCGCCAGCGACAGCCGAAGCGTCTGCAGGGGAATAAAATGAAATGCCATCAGGTCAGGGCGGTTGCACATTTGCCTTTCAGTTTGAAAGGCGGATTTAAATTTCTCAAGACAACTTGCGTTGAACCATACTGCCCTTGGCGCGCCATAGCTTTTGGCGACGGCGGGCCGAAAAAAAACAGTGAAAATTTCGACATTTTGCAAAGTCACAATCAGTTGTCAGCAAGGTATTTACGAGCGCAAGCGATTAGTGGCCTCGATTTGGTGGGAGGCGATCTTATTAAAAATGAAAAATTAATTCATTAGGGTTTATTCACATATTCGTCACAATAATTCGTTTGACTTATGTTGCAACAATCCCTATGGTTGCTTCCGTCTTAAATTAAGTTCAGCCCATGGATGGCCTTGCTTCAGTGGTTTCAGACCACCCCGGGGTTCAGAGGATAAAAACGCATGAGCACGAAACTAATGTGTGCGGCCCGCACACTGTCAACCTGTCTGCTGGCCCTCAATTGCATCTGGGCAGCTTGCAGCGCCATCGGACAACCGGCTATTCCGACCAACACGTATCCCCCGCTCGACTCCTGGTCCTTCAACGACACGAACAAATGGTTGAGCGATCGGGGCTATGCCCCTGTCTCGTTCGCAAACTTGGGCGTCTCCTATCTTGGCGACGGCACCTCGCTGGTTGTGGACTGCACGAATGCCGCATGGCTGCAATATAATGTAGTTGAAAGCGATGGAACTATAAACTTAACCGTTGACCAAGGAACTGTCCTTTTCTGGTTCGCCCCGGATTGGGCCAGCACCAATCAGGGCGGGATGGGGCCAGGAGACGCCGGGCGGCTGATTGAAGTCGGATCATACACAGCCGACGCCAGTTACGGCTGGTGGAGCATTTACGTTGATTCTGACGGCGCTAACATCTATTTTTCCGCGCAAACGAACGATGGCACCCAGGCGACGTATTTGGCCGCTCCCATTTCGTGGACAACCAACAATTTCCACCAGATAGCAGTCACGTATTCGAGCACGAATTCCACCCTGTTCATGGATGGGGCATTCACCACCAACGGACCCGGCGTGACAATTTACCCCGGGCCGGACGTTTTGTCCAATGGCATGTTCTTTGGGAGCGACAGTAATGGAGTGATCCAGGCACACGGCATTTTTGACGATATTTCCACTTACACCAACCAACTCGACGCCGACACAGTTACGAACGATTACAATTCTTTGTACATTTATTATTACCTCAACCCGATAAATGCGGCAAATATCCACCAGGCACCGTCGTCACCCGAAACGGCTCCCATCTTTGACGCGGTAACCGGGCCGGGTTACCTGCTGGCGATGAGCACGAACACCAGTGGCAGTTGCACCAACAGCACCAACGTTTGGATGACCAATACAACGGCCACGGTGACAACGAATGGAGTAAACCTGACCTTTACCATCATGGGCGGTTCAAACGGGCTGGCGTATGATGTTTTTGCCACGCCCGCGTTGACACAGCCGTTGACCAACGGGATATGGACATGGATGGGGCAGGGGTATCAGTGTGTTACCTACTCCATACCGGGCTTGACCAACAGCACGGTTTTCTTGCTGCTCGGAACTCCACAGGACTCGGATTCGGACGGGTTGACAGACGCATACGAACTGCTCGTCAGCCACACCAATCCCAACAACCCCGACACCAGCGGGGATGGCATGTTGGATGGGTGGAAGGTTCTTTGGGGGATGAACCCGCTCCTGAATAATCCGGCACAGAGCGGAGAACACGACAATTACGTCTATGACGGCATTGGCCGTCTCGAAAGCACGTCCGGCGCATTCACCGAGATTTTCGGCTTCGATGCCGAAGGGAATATGCAAAGTGATCAGCAATAAATGAGGAACAATCAATGAAATCACGAATCCTGTTTCCTTTCGGCCTGCTAATCACTGCCGCCATTTGCCAGGCCCAAGATGATTTGCCCGCCAACTACACAGACGGTTGGTATTTGACAACCAACTCATTTCCCGCCGAGGAACTCGGAGGCGCGATTCCGCAAACAGCCTATCCGCCCGTCCCCGATGGAACAACGGCAATCGCCGAGGCCATAACCCCTGACATTTCCGCTCTCGCCAGAAATTTGCTCAATGACCCGACGCGGATTTACGATTATGTCCACGATCATGTTCGATATGTGCATTATTTTGGGTCGCACAAAGGCGCGGAGATGACCTTGCTGGAGCGGAGCGGCAACGATTTTGACCAGTGCGCCCTCCTCGTGGCATTGCTTCGCGCCGCTGGCTACTCGCCGACCTACGAATTTGGCATGGTTTCTTTCCCGTATTCCGCAGCCAACCAAATGGACTATCAGCATTGGGTTGGAGCAACAATGCCCAATACGAATTGGAAAGTGACTGCCGCATTGGTTGCCAATATAAACGGCAATTTCGGCTATCCGTACACAACAACCATTACCGGGGACACAACCAACTTGTACTTTCACCACATTTGGTTGCAAGTAACGATTAACGGAACAAACTACACCCTTGACCCGGCGTTCAAGATTGGTCAAACGAACGCTGGCATCAACATTGACAATGCCGCCCAAATCAACACCAACAACCTGATTAGCGACGCTGGGGGCACTGCCACGGCGGATTATGTTCAGAACTTGAGCGAAAGCTCAATTCGTTCGGATTTGACAACGTACACGGCCAATCTCCGCAATTACATCCAAACCAACATGCCTAATGCTTCGGTCCAGCAGGTCTTAGGCGGGCAAACTATCATTCCATGCACCGGCCTCAATCAACCCGTTGCATTCACCGTGCAGACGCGGAGCGCAAACTGGCCTGCTTCAACGTGGAACTATATTCCTACAAACCTCATGGCCGTGTACATTGTAACTTTGCCGGGAACGAGCAACTCAACCAACGCATTCTATGTACCAGGCTTGGAGGGCAGCCGCTTGTCTTTGGTCTGCACGTCATCAGGACAGGCGCAACTCTATCAAGAAGACGCGCAGCTTGCGTCCGTGCAGACGACGGGCGGTTCAAGCTCGACCTTTAACCCGACCCTCACCTTTCAACATCCCTTTGGTTCATGGAATTTTGCCAGCATCAACGGCCTTTCGCGCTCATCCTGGGCCGATCAAACTTTAAGCCAGGCTGTTTACCAAAGAACCAACGCCACATATATCCTTCTTTACGGTTACGATGCTAACGCGGCTTGGCTTACGGCCCGGCAGCGGCAATTAGACGTGTACCGCCAGGAAGGGTTTGCGGATACGTCCGCTCAAGTCTCGAAAGAAACCTTGAACGTCATGGGCTTGAACTGGCTCGCACAAACGGAATTGTCAGGCCAGTTGCTCGCGGGGCAAAGCTCCATTCTGGACCACTATCTTCACCGGCTTGGTCGCATGGGCGAGGAAACTGGCAAGGGGTACTACATCGATGTTTATGGACAAGTCAACGCCGTCATTCCAAACAATACGACCAACGCCTCCGGCATCTTCAATGAGAATCAGGTGTTTCAAATCAGCGGTTATTTCGCCAGCGCATTAGAACATGGCATCATTGAGCAGTTGCAGAACAGCGGTCTTACCGCCGCATCCACGGTCAAACTTCTGCAACTGGCAAATACAAATTCTTTGAAGGTTTACCTTGCCACCACGAACAACTGGACAAGTGGCGCGGATGTTTCGGCGAACATCTCGGGGTACGGTTATGGCTCCGGTTCCACGTCCAACTCAATCGTCTCTTTCCTTTATAGCAGTGGCGCAAACTATGTACTGCTGCCGCAGAGTGGTTCAATTCAAATTGCCCAAGCGGGTAGTTGGGCCGGCAGCGGCTTCGTTGAATATCAACAGGCAGGAAATACCCAAAGCCAGGGAATGATCATTGGCGGCGGGTATAACGGTGGATATGTCAGCAGCCCCTCCGCCACGCCGAGCACTCCGGTCATTACAGGAATTGACGCAAACCAAACTACGTACTTCAATTCGCAACCTGCAACGGTAGCAATGCAGACCGGCACCGCGGCGGACCCGGTCAGCATGGTGGATGGAACTTTTCAAATCACATCCGGCGACCTGGCTCTTGGCGGGACAGAGCCACGGGGCTTGAATCTGACCCGCTATTATTCATCGGCCCGCCGAAATTCCAGTCTGGCGGGAATGGCTCCCGGTTGGTTGAACAGTTACTATTGCACCGCTTCCGCGCAAAGCGGCTGGCAGGCAGTACTGGGTGGCTCCTCCACGCCGCAGCAAATGGCGTCAATCCTGGTTGCCGTCCGCAGCGCCCTCGATATTTACAACAGCGGGCAACCAAATCCCAAAGGCTGGACGATGACCGCGCTCATCGCCAAATGGGGAATTGACCAAGTGATTAAAAACGCCGTCTCAATCAATCTCGGAAACCAGACCATTCAATTTATTCAACAGCCGGACGGCACCTTTACGCCCCCGGCCAATTCAACGATGGCGCTTTCTGCAAGCGGCAGTGGATACGCTCTGGATGAACGTCACGGGCGCACCTTTGATTTTGGGTCAAATGGCCTTTTAACGAATATCGTCGATCAATACGGAAACTCGATGAGCTTCACCTATAACTCCAGCGATTGGGTGCAGTCCGTGACCGATTGGAAAAGCCGAACACTGACGTTCACCTATACCGGCCCGAACCTAACCTCAGTCACTGACGGAAGCCGAACCGTCCACTACGGGTACACGGGGGCCGATTTGACCTCGTTTACTGATGCTGACGGCAATGTGTTTACCTACCAGTACGACACCAACCACCAAGTCATCGCGACGTTGGACGCATTGAGCCGCCTGATCGTGACCAACAATTATGACATCAACGGCCATGTTACCACACAAATGACGCAGGGGGCGACTAACAAACTATGGCAAGTATTCGCCAGTGGATGGCAGACAACGGTGATCGACCCAATGGCCGGCCAACAAAATTACTTTTTCGACGACCAATCGCGCCAGACGGGATTTCAAGATGCTATGCGCAACCTCGCCCAAACATTTTATGATGGCCAGGATCACGTAGTGCAAACGATTTCCCCGCTCAACGAGACGAACCACTTCATTTATGATGGCAACAACAATTTGATCGAAACGATTGACCCGCTCGGTAACAGTAATGTGTTCATTTTCGACGGCAACAATAGCCTCATTGCATCTAGCGATGGCCGGGGAAACACAAGCCATTTCGGTTACAACGGCCAATTCAACCTCATCGGTTCCACGAACGGCAATGGGGATTACTTCACCATGATCTATAATACGGACGGAACGCTCCAAGGCCGCACTGACTCAGGTGGAACGACAGGGTACACATACGGAGACGCCTACAGCCAGCTTACGGCAATCAATTATCCAACAAGCTTTGGCAGTGAAAGTTTCGTCAACAACTCCTTTGGTGACGTCACCAGCCACACCGACCCGCGAGGATTTAGCACCAGCTTTTCCTACAACAGCCGGCGGCAACTGACGAACACCGTTGCGCCGACGAATCTGACGACCACATTCACCTTTGATGCCAATGCGAATATTTCGACTACGACCGATGCGCGTGGGTATCCCACAAGCAACACATGGAGCGCGACGCGACATTTGCTTGCCACGACCTTTCCTAACACGCCGCAAGGCGTTCCGATCATCACCAATACCTATGACTCGCGGGATTGGCTGGCCGAAACACAGAACCCGTTGGGAAAGCCGACTTATTACACCAACGACGCCGCCCACCGTTTGATTGCCACCACTGATCCTCTGCAACGTTCAATGCTTTTCGCGTATGACAATGACAGCCATCAAACCAACGCAATGGATGCCGCCTCCGACAAAACAGCCCAATTCTGGAATGCCAGAGGCAACCTTGTGGAGGTTATTGACGCCGCAACCAACATTGTGGGACGGGCCTACGACGGCGCGGGCAACCTGATCTTTCTGACCAACCGAAACAGCAATGTCTGGCAGTTTCAATACGACGGGGCCAACCGCCTGACCAATACGATCAGCCCGCTTGGCCACACTTCAAGCCAGGTTTACAATAATCGCGGCTTGCTGCAATCGACTACTGACCCTGCTATGGGGTAAGTTGTCAAGCGCGTCCGAAAATCCTGTCTTTTTATTAAAAGCTTCTTCTCTTTGTTTTCTTCTTTCTCTTTGTCTTTCTGCCGCTTTTTTGTTGGATCGTCTCCTCTGGTGGAGCGCCGGTCAATCGACCTGGCTTAACCTGCTATCCGTACAACCGCGAGGCGTACACTTTATCGTTTCCAAGTCCAGAGGAGCGCGCGGACACCATACTTTAAAACAGGCCATCAAACCCATCTTCTACAGTTTGAAAAACTGGAGTCCTGATTATCAATTACTTACGAAGACGCAAGGTGCCTGTGGCACTACATTTTCACTCCTTCCATCCGGACCGGCTCATGCCTTCTCCCGCAGGGTGGGCGGTAAAGCCACCCCCGCCGCGCGAAAGGCTTTATGCGCCTGGCCAACGACCTCGCTGCGCAGGACGAAGTGTTTGCTCTGAAACACCGCCTCGATCTCCTGGAGGTTATCCAAACCGCGTACGATTTCAGCCCACTCCCAACTTTCGCCCTTTTCTTCCAAGTGGTGCTCCAAGGCCCGGCGCAGCAGCAGAGCCAGAAAGCTGCAAAAGACATGGCCGCGAATGGTTTCGTCCCGCTTGTGATAAATGGGACGGGTTTCCAAGACCGATTTCATCGTGCGGAACATCTCCTCCACCATCCACAGTTCCTTGTAGGCTAAAGCAATCTCCCGGGGTTTATCCGCCAGGCTGGTCTGCAAGACCCATTTGCCGTCGTAGAGGGCTTCCTCTTTGATCTTCTCCTCGTCGACAACGAAATGTTCGCCCCGAGTCAGCCGCAGAAACTTCCGGTAGCCTTTGTTGCCAATCAAATCTTTGTCTCCGCGCTGGAGCTGCTGGCGCAAGTGCGCGATGATGGCCTTGCGGTCAGCGGCGTCCTTGCGCCGCTGTTCTTCATTCAAACAGACGATGTAGCGGCGGCCTTGCAGAGAGATTTCTCTTACCTTCAAGGGCGAGGGGTCCTTGGATATCTGGCGCTCGGGCGTTACCTCCAGGTAAGGACTGCGGTCGGTTAAAACCTTTTCGCGGATTTCTTTCATGCTGCGCATGCGGGCCCCCAGGATGTAATCGCAGTCCAGCACCTTCGATTCCAAGGCGGCGATGGTGCCGGCGCTCATCATGCCGCGATCGGAAACAATCGAGACCCGGCGCACCTGGAACCGCTCCCGCAGCCGCGCCACCACCGGCAGAAGCGCGCTCACATCAGCCGTATTGCCCGGCCACAAATGGCAACACAGCGGCCAGCCCTCCCGGTCCAAGACCAAGCCGACCACCATCTGTTTGCAATCCGGGCGATGATCTTTGCTGTTGCCGTATTGTCCAATCTCCTGGCCGCCCTCGCCCTCGAAGTAAATCGAAGTGGTGTCGAAGAAAACCAGATCAATGGCGCTGAAAAGGTCTCGCCGCTGCTCAAAGAGTTGCTCCTCGATCCAATCCTTGGTGCAGCGGGGAGTGTTGAGCACCCGCGTCCCGGGCCGGTCATCCAGCGGTTCGCCCAGGAAAGCCATGGCGCGATAGAGATGATGCAAATCCAGCCCTTCGGTGCCCGGCAGCCGATAGGATTGGCGCCAGCGTTCCGCCGCTCGATCACTGCCGGAGGCGAAGAGCCGGTGAATAACAGTCAAGTAGACCGCCCGTTCCACATCGAATCCGTAGCGCCGCGCCGCCAAGGCCTCTTTGATGACGCGCGCCACTCCCAAATCCTCCCACAATCGTCCGAAGACCAGGTCCGGACCGACCCGCTGCACCTGGACGGCTTCGGTCTGGCCGGCGGCGTGCGCGTCGATCACCGCCAGTCTCTGGCAGAAGCGCAAACCCGAACGCAGGAGGGCGTCCAGTTGGCCGCTGGCCTGGAGGGCGTCCAAGCGCCCGAGGGTGCTTAAGACCCGCTGACGCACCTTTCCCTGTTCCCGAAAGCTTTCGACAATCTGCAGGTAGCCGTAAGAACCGGAATGTTTGACACGGAAAAACATCGCGTGCGCTCTTTTTGTCCTTACGAGGATGCCGCATCGGCCCGTGAGAATCAATAAACAATTGCCATCGTCGCGCAGAATTTGGCACTACATTTTGACTTTGTTGTCAACTGTTCCGAGGAGAAGACCGCGAAAAAAGCCCATTAACTGTAGAAGATGGGTCAAAAGCCCAGGGGTCAGTTCGGTTCCGCTACGCTCCAAAATTGTGGGCGGCAAAGTCATTGCATCAGTCATTCCTCAGACGCCGGGCAAGGGCTGGAGTTTCAGTCCCAGGGCTTCGGCGGCGCAGCGTCCGGTGCGCACCCGCCACCAGTCCACCGCAAAGGTCCGCGCCAGGGCGATGATGAGCTTCTTGCGCCGCGACGGGCTGGTCTTGTGGTCCAGCAGGGCCGCCCGCCACTTCTGGACCGGGCGATAGCTGGGCTGGAAAACCATCAGACGCCAGGCTCCTTCCACCAGCACCGGCCGCAAGCGCCGGTTGCCGTGCTTGTTGATGGCCCCTTGAAAGCGCCGCTGGCTGGAGGTGTCCTCCCGGGGACACAGCCCGGTGTAGCTGGCCACCTGTCTGCGGTTGTTGAACCGATTCCAATCCGCCACTTCCCGCTCCAGGATTTCGCTGGTCATCGGGCCCAAGCCCACCGGCAATCCAGCGGGGGCGGAGGCCTCCAGTTCCCTGGTCCGAACTTTCAACTCCACTTCCACCGCCGCCAGCAACCGGCGCAAGGGTTCCAGCAAATTGACCACGATGGCCGGCAACTCCAGCAGATTCCTTTGCCAGGCCGCTTCCTGCCACCACTCCCCTTGCAGATGTCCGCCGTAATAGAGGGCATGACTGCGCCCCTGCGCGGCCAACCGTTGCTTTTCCTGCTGCAGACTTTCCCGCTGGCGCGACAGACTGCGCTTCTGCTCCTCTGCCTCGGTGGGAACGCGCACCACACAAAACGCCTCCCGATTGCCGCTGACGTAGCGATCCAGACACAAGGCCATGGCCAGGGCGTCGCGCTTGTCCGTCTTGACCTTCTTGCTGTATTCGTCCCAGTCCCGTGGCCGGATGACGTAATTGGTCACCCCCATCTTCTCCAGCCGGCGATGCAAGGTGTAACCGAATGGACCGGCCTCATAGCAGGTGAAGACTTTCTCGGCCAGGGTGAGTTGCTTGGCGCACCACAACAGGAAATCCGCCGGCTTGAAACGTTGCGGCGGCTGGGGCGTGCCACCGTCGATCACGCGCACGACTACGTAAAGGCCCAGATGCACGTCCACCCCCAGTTTGATCGTCCTGGCTTTGCGCGGAGCAGGTTCCGTGGCGCCACGGGGTGGCCGTTGGGGTTGCGGTTGGGTTTGTTTTTTGCTATTACTTTTTTTGTTAGATGTAATCATAGGGCGTCAGGTGTAGCGGATTTTCCCTCACCTGACGACCCCATGTTAACTTTTGCAGCAGACTTCCTTTGGATATGATGCGCGCGGGAGATTGGCAAGCAAGGCCGACGGCACCGGCACCACGACCTACGGATTCGATCCGGACAACAATCTTACCAACATCGGCGAGAACGGCCAGTCATTGCAACAAAACTTCGACGCCTACGACCGGCTCTCCAGCTACACTGATGTCAACGGATACACCATCCAATACCGCCGCGACGCCAATGGCAACGTCACCAATTTGATTTATCCGGGCAACCGGCCCGTCAATTACTACTATGACAGCAATAACCGCCTGACCAACGTGACCGATTGGGCGGGCCGGCAAACCAGCTTTACTTATGATGTGGCCGGACACATGACCGGCGTGGTTCGCCCCAACCATACGCTTCGCACGATGGGGTATGACGATGACGGGGAATTGACGAACATCGTGGAGCGCACGACCGACCAGTTCCCCATCGCATTCTACACCCTTCACTATAATCCGGCAGGCCGCATTGATTGGGAGTTCAAAGGGCCCTTGCCAACCAACTACACCGCGCCAACGAGAATGATGACCTTTGACCAGGACAATCGTTTGAAAACGCTCAACGGCAACGCCGTAACGGTTGACGCCGATGGCAATATGACGTATGGTCCAGGTACGAACAATACATTTGGCACAAACATGTATGATGCCCGCAACGAACTGATCAGCGCGGGAGGCGTCAGTTATGGTTACGATCCGAGCGGCACACGCGCCTCGACTTGGGACGGCGCAAATTCCATGCAGTTCGTCACGGACCCGCGAACGTCGCAAGTATTGATGCGAGTGAAGAACCCTGCTTCCACCAATTTAATATTTGCGGAGACCATTTATCCTGGGATCTGCGGGCTTTTCCTGCACGGGACGTTGCCGATGGGGCTTAACACAGGCTCTATGTTTACCTTAGCCGGCTTTACTGGCGCTTTAGAAGCGCTAAATGGAAATTGGACTTGTTATTTTGCAGAGTCCTATGGAGGGGGCAATTACCTTGTAGATTTCCTTGAAGACATTGGCGTTAATTCTTCCACCAACCAATCAGGCGTGCTTATTTATCCGCCAGCTTCCAGCGCGGCAACCAGCTACTATGTATCCGCCCCGGGCATTGGCCTGCTCTATGAGGTCGATGAAACTTCCACGACAACAACTGTCGTATATTACCACTCGGACATTCGCGGCAGCACGATAGCCCTGACCGATGTCAACGGAAATCTGACCGACCAATTCGAGTATAGCCCTTACGGCACAACGACCTATCACGCCGGAACAAACACAACGCCGTTTCTATTTAACGGGCAGTTCGGCGTGCAAACCGACCCCAACGGCCTGCTTTACATGCGCGCCAGATATTACAATCCGTATATCTCGCGCTTCCTACATGCCGACCCGAGCGGCTTCGCCGGGGGACTCAACTTCTATGCTTTCTGCAATGACAATCCAATCTCCCTGGAAGACCCGTTTGGCTTGAATGGTTGGACCCCCGACGCTAATCAGGCTCAAAATTATTGGATGGGCGTAGCCGTAAATGGTGCAACTTCGGGGGGCATTATGGGAAACCTCCAAGCAACCGGTGCCTCTACGATGACTTCGTTTATTGGCTTTTTCGGAGCGCAAAACGTCCAGAACCATGCAACAATTTCGGGCGCTGCCGCTGGAAATGGAAATACTGGAACAGCCGTCCTGTACGGCGCTGCCACTGCCGGAGACATCGGCTTGGCGGCTCTTGCAGGATGGACGGGCGGCGGCGGAGCGGCAGCTAAAGGCGTTGGTCTTTCGGATGTTGGCTGGTATGAACTAGGCTCACAAACGATCAACGGCGACGTGTATGGAGCGCTCAACCAGACTGCGGATAAAGTTCAACTTGGACAATCCCTTGTTGACCAGTATGGCCTCTGGAATACAATAACGAAGTCGGGCGAACTGAGTCCAACATGGTCCGATTGGGCGCAAACACTTCCGCAAGGCCCAACTCCGGGCAGCTACGTGGGGAATCTTCTTGTAAGGCAAGCCGCAGAAAGCTCGCTCGTGCCGTCGGCGACCAGCTTCTTTAATTCATGGCCGAGCAGTTCATCCAGCACTGGCAAATAATACAGAAAAGCTATGTCAGTTATAGACACCATCTTCATTTTCCTCTACATAATGTGCGGCTATGGGGCTTTTGTTTTCTTAGGTAACCACTTTGGCCGAGGCTACGCTATTGCAGGATTTTTTTTGGGCTATCTCCTTGCATGGGGTGCAAAACGCCTGATTCTCCGAATTATATTTTCAAAAACATCGTCACGGATTGGTACGCAGCATGATAAACAACGGCCTGCTAAAAGAATTGACTCGAATTGAACCTCATCTGCCTTTCCTGTTCAACAGTCGCTTTGGCGTGCAAACCGACCCAAATGGTCTTCTCTACATGCGTTCGAGATATTACAATCCGTATATCTCGCGGTTCCTGAATCCCGATCCGCGCGGCTTTGCGGGCGGGCTGAATTTTTATCTGTTCTGTAATGACAATCCCATTAGTGAAACCGATCCGTTTGGATTGGATCCTGCTTTTTCATCAATAGGGATTTTTTCCGGTTTAACTGCCTCCCAAGAAGTGCAAGCGAGCCAAGCGGCAGCCCCCTTCGTTGGTGGTGTTGTCGTTGGCGCAGCCGGGGCTGGGGTCGTCGTGGTTGGAGCTCCGGTGGCCGTCTCAGGGCTTGTTGCGCTGGGATTCTCCCAAGCTGCCGCCGCAGCCACAGTGACGGTTGGAGTCGGAGCAACTGCGGTAATCGGAACGTCCCAAATTGCCGGCGATATTGCGGGAAGTTGGGGGCAAAATTGGAATCAAGTTGCTTACGACGCTTGCCTCTTGACCGGAGGTTTTGCGCTCGGGACAGTTGGTGCAGGACGGGCCTTGGGCCAAGGTATCTCTGGACAACCAAGCACACTCCCTCTTTCTCTGAACCCATTTGCCGATACAGGGCTTGGGTACGACCCTAATTTCCAAGGCGGTAGCCTTTTAACTTGGCTCGCGAAGGCACCTACACCCTCCAGTGGCGTTGCTGTAATCGGTCTCACTTCCGCTGGTGCCGCTTCATTTGTCCAGCAATCGCAAAATCAATCGTCATCCACCGGAAAGTAACATGTCCACGCCTCAACCGAACCAAAGTGGCAGCCGAGGGGTAAGCTTAATCGACTTTTTAAGTCTATTCGCTGGCGTCGCCGGATGTTCAGGCGCGGTCCTTGCGGGGAAGAATACGGGCCACTATGCGACAGGCTGGGTTATTGGACTGTCGGTTGGTTTTGCCTCTTGTTATGCGGTTTGGAAATTTGGGAGACGGGTGATCTATCGCTTAAAACTGCACGAACCCGCACCTCCGCTGCGCCGTTTGATCCTCTCGTGGATTCTCCTCTTTGCAATAGTCGCCTCGGTTGTAGCCTGCGCCTTCATTGCCTTTTGGGTCACGAGATTCATCATTCGTTTAATATGACAAAGAGCGGTTTTACGTTCGACCGACGTTTTGGCGTACAAACCGATCCCAACGGCCTCCTCTACATGCGGGCCAGGTATTACAATCCGTATATCTCGCGCTTCCTAAATCCTGACCCGGCGGGATTTAGCGGCGGGTTGAACTTCTACGCCTTCTGTAACGGGAATCCCATCAGTGAAACGGACCCGTTTGGGTTGTGTGCAGACCAGCCCTGGCAAAACCAATTGGGCGGTTGGGTAGGAAACCAGTTGCAAACGGCACAGAACTTTTACAGCCAAAATCTTCCGTGGGCGGCGGCGGGCACGTTGAACACAGCTATCAGCATTGTTGGCGGCGTGGGCCTGATTCCACAGGCTGTCGGCAATGTGGGCACCGGCTCGGGAACATTTGCTGGCAACCCCACGCTGGCCAACTCAGCAGGGGTATTTCAGGACGTTTCGGTTGTAGCCAGCACCTTGGTTCCTGTCGCGGGGATTGTCGATAATTCATTGGCGACGGGTGCCGTAGCAGGAACAGCAACACCCCAAAGCACTGCTGCGGCGCTGTTAAATGGGCCGAATGGTGCTGTGTATCAGCAGGTGACTCAACTCGCTGACGCAATGCAGGCGGGAAATGCCCAAGCGGTATTTGATCAACTTAACACGCTTGCTCAAACTCAAGCAGGACGGCAACAGTTGCTTCAAATCCATTAAGCTGTCTCTAACCTCATCCCAATGGCACAAAACGGTGCATCAGCAAGCACGTTGATAAACTTACAAGAAGCCACGGGCGCACTTGCTCGAGGCGGACATTAATCCGATTTTATGAGCCAGATTTCTCTAATCCTTGTACAGGTCAAAGATGACGACATTGAACGAGCCAGCGGGTTGATTTCGCAGCTCGTAGATTCGATCACTGCGGCAAATGGCACTGTTTTTCACATTGTTTCATCCATCGTAATTGCCACTTTTGACTTTGGAGCCGAAGTTCCTCCCAATGCAGAGAAACGGTGTGACGTTACCGCCAATACACTGCAACAAGCCTTGGGCATAAACGGTAAAATTCTCTTCGGTAACTGTGAAGCAAAGTACGGCAACTTTGGTTCTCCTACCCGCATTCAATTTGGGCCATTCATACCCCGTTTAAGTGATTTGCTTTCGCAGCTAGTATTCCTAGGCAATCTGGACTTTGGTGCAATCCAAAGAATTGATGCCTCATCGAGAAAGGTGTGAGTTAACGCAGTGTGCCAAGAGGCCGCAGGCCCCGCTCCGCCGAGACTGTCAAGTATAAGTCCCCTGAGAGGCTACGCCTTAAACTCGACAGACTCGCCGAAGCCCCGAAGTCAGCCTGGCCGTGAAGTCGCTGGCTTCCAGCTTGCGCCATGATGCCCTTCGCAACATGGAATCCACCGCCATCACCGCCAGGGAAACAAAGGCATCGAAAGGGGAAGGCTTTTAGGGTGTGAGTTTTGGCTGTCCGCTGGCGCGGAGGGGAAGAATCAGACAGTGCTTTTACTCGCTCTTGGCCACCGCGAGGGGCGGCGTTCTTTTCTTCTTTCAGCCGCTGGCGCTGGGCAATGCCTTGATTCTGGCTCCGAGATTATTGCTGCTGGATGAACCGTCGCTGGGTCTTGCCCCGCCCCTGGTCTCGCAGGCGCTGGGCAGAATTCAGCAGATCAGCAAGGATGCGGGCATGACCGTGCTGATAGTGGAGCAAAAGGTTCGTGAGGTCTTGAAGATTGCCCGGCGGGTGTATGTATTGCGGACGGGGCAGATTTCCTTTGCCGGGCCGGCGGACGCCTTGGGCGATGATGCGAAGCTGCGCGAAGTGTATTTGTAGCCAGGTAATTCGCGGGTTACCCAATGTGGGCCGCGCAGAAGTGTTGCTGTAGAATAAGCATCACGGCGCCTTGCAGACGCGGTTGCGTGGCTGGGTCGGTGGGCACGATGCGCGGGATGTTCAGCCCGTGACAGTGTCGTTTCAGCACGTCGTTGATGATCGGCGCCACGCGATCCCACGCGGCGGTCACGTCGCCCACCAGGACAAGGATCTCCGGCGAGAAACCATTGGCCAGCATCGCCAGGCCGACGCCGAGATAATGCGCCATCCGATCCAACGCCCGGCCGGCCTCGGCGTCGCCTCGCGCGGCGAGGGCGAGGAGATCGGCGAAGGAAATGCCGGACGGGGGTTGCGCGCCGGGCTGTTTGTCGCCCGCGCATGAATGGTAATAATTCACCGCCGCGCCGTTCGAGGCGAACACTTCCCAACAGCCGCGGTTTCCGCAATTGCAGAGCGGCCCGTTCTCATCGAGCGAGACGTGGCCGAATTCTCCGGCGCAACCCGACTGCCCGCGCACCAACTGGCCATTGGCGATGATCCCCGCGCCGATGCCTTCGGACACCGTGACGGCAATCAAATCGCGCACATTGTCAGGATGCCGTCCGGTCCAAAGTGCGGCCAGGGCGCAGGCGTTGGCGGCGTTTTCGAGCACCACGGGCAGGCCGGTGGCGTTCTCGAGCGGCGTTTTCAAATCCAGATCGTGCCATTTCAGGTTCGGGGCGAAAGTCAGTATTTGTGAGCGCGAATCCACGCGGCCAGGCAGGCTGACGCCGATGCCTTCGAGGGCGATGTCCGAGTGAGTTTTGATCACAGCCTGGACTTGCGCGCACAATTGTTCGGTGAATTGGCGGGAAGACCCGGTTGTTGGCAAAGAAGTCTGGGTGATGAAACTCAAATCTGTCCGCGCCAGGGCGATGGTGGTGGCGGCCGGGCGCACGGTAATGCCAATGATGCCGACGCGTTTCGGATTCAGCATCAGAAAGGTTGGGTTGCGTCCGCGCGGCAAATGGCCGACCGCCCCCTGCAAAACCCACTGTTCGGCGATCAATTGGTCCGCGATGGCGGAAATGGTGCTGCGCTGGAGGCCCGAATGGCGGGCCAGCTCGGCGCGCGAAATGGGCTGCCGCTGGCGGACCAGATTCAGGATGATGCGGCGGTTGATGTCGCGCGCGGTCCGGCTGGTGGCGCCTTTGAAATTGTCGAGATCAATTTTCTTCACGAATGGCTCTCTTTGTGCCGCGCAGTCACGGAACCAAACCGGTGCGTGGGAGGCGAAGCCACTTTGCCACGAAACCCATTGCGGCGCAAGCACAAAGAATGGGCGGCCGGGCATGCTTGACATCCCTTTGCCGCCCGGCTAATTTTCCAAGTGAGGATTATGAATGCCGCCGCCGATACTCAGCCCGTTGTGACGTTGACCGAAAGCGCCGCCTGCGAAATCAAGGCCAGGCTGGCCGCCGATCCGCAGGGAGCCGGCAAGGGCTTGCGCCTGTATGTCGAGCAAGGCGGTTGTTCCGGCATGCAATACGGCATGGTCTTCGACGAGAAGCGCCCGGATGATTTCGAGGCCGCGTTTTTTGGAGCGCCGGTTTGGGTGGATGCTTTCAGCGCGAATTATCTCCGCGGTTCGGTGGTGGATTTTTCCGACGCTCTGACGGGCGGCGGTTTTAAAATCACCAATCCCCAGGCCGCGCACAGTTGCGGCTGCGGAAAGTCGTTTGAAACGGCGCCTGCGCAAAAGCAGTCCCGGTGAAGTTGCCCCCAGGGATATGGCACAAGACGACTCAAAAAAAGGGAAAGGACCGGGAACGAAGACCATCATGGAAGGCGCGAAAGCGGCCATGGGAGGGAGCGCCGCCGCGCCATCCTGGTCCAGGGAGGGACCCGTGGTAATAGTGGATGACGATCCATACGATGCGCTGCTGTCAGAGGGGGTCATTGATGAACTGCACCCCAGGTTTGCGGCGCATATCCTGACTTCGGGCGAGGATTTGGTCGCCTATTTGCAGGGGGAGGACCTTTACCGCGACCGAAGCCAATATCCTTTGCCGGGCTTGGTTCTGCTGGATTTGAAGATGCCGAAAATGGATGGTTTCGCGGTGTTGGAATGGCTCAAAGGCCACCCGGAGCACATGGGAGTCCCGATTGTGGTGCTCAGTGGTTTTGTCGATATGGTGGAGCAGGTCACCAAAGCCTACGGCCACGGCGCGCACGCTTTCCTGACCAAGCCGGTTCAACTGCGGGACATCCAAAGCATTCTCTCGCTTTTAAAGATTTCCATTTAGAAGTTCGACGCCACGGCGCGGAAAGGCTAGTCTCCGCCCGTGGTCTTCATCTTCAAACCGCGCCGCCTGCGGATTGTCGCGCTCTGGTGGCTGTTGCCATCAGCCCTGGCTGGAGCGCAGATTTTTCGCGTGGCCACTTTCAACATCGAGAATTATCTGGACGCTCCCTCCGGCACGCGCCCGGCCAAATCCCGCGAAGCCAGGGCCGGGGTTCGCGACAGCATCCTGGCCATCAAGCCCGACGTGATCGCCTTGGAAGAGGTCGGTTCGAGCAATGCCCTCCTCGAATTGCAAGCGGACTTGAAGGCGGCCGGATTGGATTTGCCCTATTGGGACCAGGTCGCCGGATACGATACCAACATTCACGTCTCCGTCCTGGGCCGGTTTCCCATCATTGCCCGGCGCCCGCACACCAATGAAAGCTTTCTGCTGGAGGGCCGCCGCTTTCAGGTCAGCCGCGGATTTGCCGATGTGGATATCCAGGTCAATCCAAAGTTTAAATTCACCTTGATTGCCGCCCATCTCAAATCGCGCCGGCCCGACCCCGCCGCGGACGAGGAAGAATGGCGCTACGAAGAAGCGGCCGCCTTGCGGCGGGTGATTGACGCCCGGCTGGCCGATGATCCGGGGCAAAAACTGGTCGTCCTGGGAGATTTCAACGATGTCAAAGATTCCAAACCCTTGCGCGCGATCCTGGGCCGCGGACGCACCCGTTTGTTTGACACACGCCCCGCCGAACGCAACGGCGACGATCCGGCCCATGCCGGCAAAGGCCGCCCATCGCGCAACATCACCTGGACGCATTACTACGCCCGGGAGGATGTCTATAGCCGCATTGATTATATTCTGCTCAGTCCCGGCATGGAGCGGGAATGGCTCGGCGCGGAGACTTACGTGCTCAGTTCGCCGAATTGGGGCCTGGCTTCAGACCATCGCCCGCTGGTAGCCGGCTTTACCGCCGAGGATCAATGACGGTTTGGGGAACTGTTGCAGCAATTTCGACCTTGCTAAAAGGATGAACCGTGCAAGCCTTATTTTACAAGGGTTTCGTTGAGCTTTTCGGCTGGCAACACAGGGGCAACGGTTGGCAACATGTTGCTGGTGGCCACAGATTGACACAGATGGGCACAGATTTCCAGGTCTGGGATTAAGATTAGGATTAGGATTACGATTAAGAGCCCAAGAAACACCAGATTGATATGTAGGTCTGGAAAATCGGCAACACGGCAACAAGTGCTGATAGTCAACGACTTAAGTGGCAACAAAATCGGCAACAGACCAGCAACAAGCCCGTTACATTAACGATAAAGCTGGATTCTGAAGTGAATTAAGAAGTAAGAAGTAAGAATTAGGAAAAACAGCCAAAAGTCGAACCGGATTCCTCTTTTGACTTCTTCCTTCTGCCTTTTTCATGGGTGCCCGGAAAGATTATGGAAAACCGGGGAAACCGCGAACCACCCGAACGACGCGAAAAATCCAGATGGCAGAGGAATGTTTGGCAGAGGCCAGGCAACATGGATTCAGTCTAAAAACCGCAGTTTGAGGGAAGGCAAACCACGGATGAACACAGATGAACACGGATAAAAATGCCATTGACGAGCATCACCTTTTTGGTGAAAGCGCCAATTCTCGCAAGCTGTTCCAAATCCGTGTCTATCTGTACCACAATGACGAAAGTCTTTGTTTTCCCGACAAGAAAATGGCCGCAAAAGAACGCAAAGAACACGAAGGCAAACACTTCCATCTTTGTGTTCTCTGTGTTCTCTCGCGGCAATTCCCTGCGGTTGCGGCGCAAGCCGCGTTGGGTTTATCCGTGGTTAAACTGCTTTTCCCAGACTCAGTCTGGCAACGTTCGATCAACCGCTGGCAAAAGGTTTTGCGGATGAAACGGGTCTGGTGGAACTGCTGCATTGAAATGGATGCGGCAGCGAAACAATTTGTGGAGGAACGTAGCTGCATGCTGAAATTTTAGGAACTGACGCCTGCTTGAACTGAATAGTGCAAATATGGCTGACCCCTTCGCCAGACCGGCAACATGTTGCTCCTTTTGCTGTCAGCACTCCGCTGGGGCGCATCTGCTCCGGAGCAGGCAAAGCCAGAGGCCAGACCTCTACTCGATCCCGAACTGCCTGATGCTTGGATACGTCGCTCTTTTGCATTGCATGAGCTTAAACGTAATGCCGACATCAGGATTATGCCGCATTGTGTGCAATTGTCTGCTGAAACTCGGATGAATTGGCATTTCTTTGCGGCATAATAATTGCGGTTTCTCGTGACTTTTTCCATGCAGAGCGGTCTAATCCAGAGGTGGACAAGTTATGAAGGCTGCGAGTCTGGCAAATTTTGCAAGGCGGCGGGGCCTTATGGGACTAGCCGTCGTGCTGGTTGTGGGAGCGGCCGCTCTGTGCTGGTGGCTGGGCCTGTTTGAACGCGAGCCATCTTACCAAGGGCAAACCGCCGCAGATTGGCTGGAATCGATCCAGAATGGCGGAAGTTGGTCGGCAGCTACGGCAGCCTTCAGGGCAATGGGTCCAAAGGGCGTGCGTTTTCTTGCGCGGACATTGGAGAAAAAACCATTTCTACTGCCTCAAAGCGTCGAGCAATTAATTGACAAACTTCATCTTCCCGAGTGGGCCGATCCGACGCGGAGAATAGGGTACAATGCAGCACATTTAAGTTACCGTCAGGAAGCTGCGCGGGGCATCCTTGGGGGCTTTGGAAGCGATGCGGAGCCGGCCCTTCCCATCTTGGTGCGCATGTTCCGCCATGGTGATGGTGAAGAGGTGGAGGGCAGCGCGGAACTCATGGCACCGATGGCGGACAAACTTGAATTCATGGTGCCGGAATTGATCGAGTATCTGGACCAAAACAAACCAGACGACCTCCGCACTTTCTCGGACATCAGACTTCTTTCCGCAATCGGACCCAAGGCGAAGGATGCCACTCCAGTTCTGCTGAAAATTGCACAGGCCGGATACCCTTCGACGGCGCCACAAGCAGCGGTCGCCCTCTGGAACATCGCCCGCGAGACAAACGAATTGATCCGGACGTTCTCGATTTGTTTGCAGAGTCATGGTGACTCGGTCGATTTCGTGCTGTTTGAGGTGGAAAAGGCGGTACCCCTGCCGAAACCGCTCGCCCCGCTTCTGGAGCAAGCTCTACGCCACCCGCAGCCGTCGGTGCGTAGAGCGGCCGAGTCGTTACTCTACAGAATCGATCCAGGACGATTGCGCCAAATCGAGGACGAATTGAATCGTCGGCAAGAACAGATTTTGCAGGATCATCTAAAGCTATTGCAAAGTAGCAATGTCCTGGACCGTATAAACGCGGAGCGAGCCTTACAATTTTTTGGACCGATGGCAGTAGCCGCTGCCCCGCGACTAGTCGAGATCATGGGGCTCCCAATGAATGGGGCTAACGATAAGCTCTCGGCTTCTAGGGCACTAAAGTCACTCGGTTCTAATGCCAGTATGGTGACGCCAGCGCTTGTTGAGCTGTTGCGCAGCAATCAATTTGCAGCATCAGAAATCTGCGAGATCCTGGGCGAAATCGGGCCGGGCGCGGCCGAGGCGATTCCCACACTGCAAGCCTTGCTGGCAACGAATCACGTGATGGTCCCAAATCAATATAGAGGTGGATCATTCGGTTCTCCACAGGCGTTCCACGAGGAGATCGTCCCGCGTTTGCAAGTGGCGCAGGCATTGGCGTTAATCGACCCGCATCAGAGCAATGCGATTGCGATCCTTCGCGAGGCTCAGGCCACTAACCGTCGTCCTGTCCGGGGGGTAAATTTTGCCGGGATAATGGGTGGGGAAACACGCATTCCAGCCACGATTACTTTATGGAAACTTGGGTTGGAAACAAATTTGCCGCTGGACGAACTGATTGCCCGGGGAGACGGTTGGGCTTTTGACACATTGGCCGACATCGGGCCGGCAGCAAAGAAAGCGCTTCCGATGATCGAAAAGCAGCTAAAGAATAAGCCCCTCCGAATCGATGCTGCACTGGCCATTCCCAAAATCGACCCCGAGGAAGCAAAGCGTCTCGGCTTGCCCGGCCTGTTTATCATTTGCCCGGACAAATATTAAAAATCGATTTCACAAAATGCCCAGATCCTGGCGGGCCGGTCAACGTTCTGGATGATGCGAATTTTGATTGGAGCAAGTTGCCGAATAGCCCTGCTTATAACCTGTCTAAAATTCTCAAAGAGGTTGCACCTTCAATGACAGTGCGGGGTTACCGTTTGCCTACAGTAGGGGATCAAGGGGATATTACGCTTGTAAATGATTTTAAGGAGTTTATTAGAACACAGATGAAACCGATTGTTTTTAAGAAGGAATGGACACAGACTGTTGTTTAATCAAACCGGAACTTCTATGAACGGCATATCGTCTTTATGACAACTACAACAGTTGGCTAATGACCATCACCCTTTTATAAGCCCCATCTTCACAAGGGTTTAGAGCGGTTTAAGAAATGACGCAGCCGTCACGACTGTTCAAACGGCATCGTCCGAAAGAGGGTTGGTAGGGTGGCGCTGCTGCGCCGCCGAGGCCGCGCAGCAGCGCGGCCCTACCTTGCAAAGCGTCTACAGTTTTCGTATAACCGCTCTAGAGCGGTTTAAGAAATGACGTAGCCGTCTCGACTGGTCAAACGACATTGTTTGAGAGAGGAATGGTAGGGTGGCGCTGCTGCGCCGCCGAGGCCGCGCAGCAGCGCGGCCCTACCTTGCAAAGCGTCTACAGTTTTCGTATAACCGCTCTAGAGGGTCTAACCGCGAGTTGTGTCTAAACGATATTGCTTTGCCGTGGAGAATGCCGAATTGGGGCCTGGCTTCAGACCATCGGCCCCTGATAGCCGGCTTTACCGCCGAGGATCAATGTCGGTTTGGGGAAGGCTTGCAGCAATTTCGACCTTGCCACAACGATCAACACAAGATCAATGGCGATCGTTGGCACGCAAAGCACCAGAGCTGGCAGAATCAGGACATACAAAATCGTCCGGCCTGCGGCCATTTCAGCCTTTTTAGAAGTTAGCGCCAGCCACATGCCGAACCAGCCCACGGCAAAAAAATCCGCGACGGCTTTTCCGATCTGCCACCCGACGCCGAGGAACCGAAAATAATAATCCAGAAGCAGGCCGGTCATGCTGGGGTGGTCCGCCCCCAACAACGCGCCGATCTGCGCAGCGATGAATATGATGACCGGCCAGAGAAAGATCTGTCTTAAAGCCAGCCACTGGCCCCGCACTATGGCCTGTATGGTTAACGGCGTGGCGCAGAGCAGTTCCAGTGATCCTGTGCGGCGCGCTTCGCTGAAAAAGCGGCAAGCCTGAATGGCAAACAAAACCCTCAGCAGGAAATAAAAAGGCCACGTCTTATCCCTGAGGAGGAATCGAAGAGGCCCCGCCATATAAATGATATAAGTATTCAGAGCCGTTGCCATTGGTCCTTGGCGGCCAAATGTCAGCGCCACCACTCCCCCCGCGATGGCCAATCCCCACACCATCCACCGGAGCTGCCGGGAATCGTCCATCAACCATAAAACCGGATTAATTTCCAGCAGCGCGCGCCGCCTCTGCAACTTGCCGGCGAGCAATTCTCCCGACAAAAGCCGCCGCCAGAAGCCCGTTCCTTCCACAGGCTCGATCAAATGCGGCAACCGCCAACTGGTCACGCCCAAAAATGTCCAACCCAATAAATGGGAAACACCCAGCGATAACCAAAAGGCCCGGGCCTGGTGAAAATATGCCGCCTCACCCGCCAATAGAAACGGTTCAGCGGGGCTTGGGATGCTCAAGTAAAACAGCGGGCTTGCGAACGCGGCCGGAACGAACGTCATGCAGACACGCGCGATTTGGGCCGCGGCAATAAGTCCAATGAGCAGGCAGATGGCAGTGGCCGTGGCGCGATACGTCGAGAGGGAACGCGAAGAAACCCATACGGCCGCCGCAACGGAAAAAAAGAGTGTGTTGATCAGCGCCAGCGACATCCGTCCGAACTCCCGGCCGGTGACGCCGCCGGCCAGCAAACTCAACCCGAGGATGGGGAAAACAGCCAGCAGCCCGTAAAAGGCGTTCAAGGAAATGGCCATGAATTTCCCCAAAACCACGTCATAGCCTTTCAAGTCAGTCAAAAATAAAAACCCCAATGTCCCCTCGCGCCGTTCCTTGCTCAGGCAATCCGCCGCCAGGAAAACGCCGCCCAATAGCGCAACGATGAAAACGTAACAGGAGAGCCAGTTGAACACATATTTTCCGCCGGAGCGCGAGATCATGGCGGCGAAAAGCGAGGCGAAGCCGGCCAGAGCCAGCGCCAGCAAAGCGGCCGTGCAACGGATGACAAACGTGCTCTTCCGCCGCGATGCCAGACGCAGTTCTCGTTCCACGATGGGCAGAAAGGTCATGGCCCGGCATTGTTCTCTTTTCACTTTCTCCTGCCAAGTGGATAGTGGGGCTGTCGTTTCCGGTTCCTGATCCTAATCTTAATCCTAGCCAAAAGGATTTGAAATTCTTAACCACGGATGGACACGGATGGACACGGATTCAAAATCTGAGAGATAATTCGACGAGATTTCAATGGTAAGAATCTAATCTCCTTCGCCATCCGTCAGATTAGGATTAAGATTAGGATTAGGATTAAGATTAGGATTGGGAGGGGATTGCGACATGTACATGCGGTTGATTATTGAGGCCAGGCATGATAATCTTTCATAAGGTTCAGAATTAACGATTATGCCACGGCCCCTTTTCCCCATTGTCTGCGCCGCGTTGTCCATGGCCACCGCGGTGCTCGCCCAATCCAGCCGGCCCGGATGGGGCTCCACGCCGTACAGCAACGCCCTTGGCTCCGGCGTCACCTTCCGGGTCTGGGCTCCGAATGCGACCAGCGTCTGTGTCCCCGGCGCGTTTAACAACTGGTCCACCACCGCAACCCCTTTGGGCAAGGAGATGAGCAACAGTGTTTGGACCGGCGTCTGGTCCGCCGACGTGACCAACGCGTCCACGGGTCAACAATATAAATATTACCTCAACGGCTCTTTATGGAAGCACGACCCCAGAACCCGCTACGTGGTCCAGGCCGCCGACGGCGCCGGCGATAATGACATCATCTATGATCCCGCGGCTTTTAATTGGACGGGCGACGCTGCGGTGCGGCCGGCGCTGGAGGACTTGGTCGTCTATGAGCTTCACATCGGCGATTTCTATGATCCGCGTTCCAGCCAGTCGAAGCCGGGCCGCTTCATAGACGCCACCAACAAGCTCGGTTACCTGCAAAGCCTGGGCGTCAGCGCCGTGGAAGTGATGCCCATCATGGAATTTCCCGGCTTAAGCGATTGGGGCTACGACCCGGCCGACCCGTTCGCGGCCGACAATTACGCCTACGGCGGCCCGGACGGATTCAAAACTTTTGTCCTGGCCTGTCACGAACGCGGCCTGGCCGTTTTGCTTGACGTAGTCCACAACCACTATGGGCCGACCGATCTTGACCTGTGGGATTTCGACGGATGGTCCAGCGGGAGCATTGGAGGCGGCATTTACTTTTATCAGACTGAATATCTCTGTTGCACTTCCTACGGTTCCCGTCCGGACTACAGCACGCCGCAGGTGCGCAACTACATTCAGGATAACTTCACCATGTGGATTAATGAATGCCATGTGGACGGTTTCCGCTGGGACACCCCCGGCCTGATGATGAATGCCTCCGGCTATGGATATATCGCCGATGCCGGAACGCTCATTACAACGATCAACGGCATGATTCACACCAATGCCGGCATCATCAGCATCGCCGAGGATGTGGAAGGCTACGGCTTTGACAGCACTTGGGACGGGAGTTTTTACCAATGGCTTACGCCGCAACTGGCCGATAGCTTGGATTCCGAGCGCGATATGGCGGACATTGCCTATCCCGTCACCACCGACACGCGGTTTAATAACCAGGCAGGTTTTAACCGGGTGGTGTATCTGGAATCGCATGATGTGGTCGGCGATTTGAATGGGACCAACGCTGTCCGCCTGGTCACGGCGATTGACTCCGGCGCACCCGGCGGCTACCGGGCCAGAAAACTTTCCACCCTTGGGGCCGTTCTCACCTTCACCGCGCCGGGCGTGCCGATGATATTCG
This sequence comes from uncultured Verrucomicrobiae bacterium, assembly GCA_963825315.1. Lineage (GTDB taxonomy): Bacteria > Verrucomicrobiota > Verrucomicrobiia > Limisphaerales > Palsa-1400 > DASRLE01. The sequence continues at coordinate 2,486,434 of CAWGST010000001.1, forward strand.
AGGGCCAGGAAATGCTTGAGAACCAGCAATTCGATTCCGGCCGGCCCGTGGATTGGACCAAAACCAACACCTACAGCTACATCGTCCGGCTTTATCATGATCTCATTAGTGTGCGTCGCGACGCGCAAGGTTACACTCCGGGTTTGGAAGGCGGCCAGTGCCAGATATATCAGGAGGACAACTCGAACAAGTTGCTGGCCTGGCGGCGATGGTCCAGCGCAAACACCAATCAGGACGTGTTCGTGATCGCCAACTGCTCCAGCAACATCCAAAGCAACTACTCGCTTCCTTTCCCCGAAGCGGGCGTCTGGCACGTTCAATTTAACAGCGACTCCACCAACTACGGGCCGGACTATGGCAACACCGGGCCGGCCACAGTGACCGCCCAAGGCTCCCCGGTTACGGGCAGCATCACCATCGGGCCTTACAGCGCGCTGATTCTTTCGCAAACCCCGCCCGTTCCGCCGCAGCTCACCCTCGGGCTGACCAATGGTGTCCTGACCCTTTCCTGGCCGAATACCTACGGGTGGTGGGTGCTGGATTCCAGCCCGGCGCTGACGGGGAATCCCGCGCCGTGGGTTCAAGTGCCGTCCACGCAATACCAAACCAACGCGGCGGCGGTTTTCATCAATCCCGTTGCCTCCGCCGGTTCCGTCTTTTATCGTCTGCGCAACACCAAGCCGTAAAGGCCTTCGGAAGTATTCAGTGGCTGAAGATGCCGTATTTGGCCACGGCCAGGACAAAGCCGGTCAGGCCGATGATTAACAGCCAAAAGATTCCCTTGACCGCCAGCACCACGCCCGTGACCAGAATCGCAGCCATTATGAGCCAGACCAAAATGACCAAAAAAATGTTCATGCAGCAGACAGTCTAACCGGCCGGCGCGCGCAAGCAAGCCCGGCTGTTGCAAAACCAGCCGGGCGCGGCCCAGGGATCGAACCATGATTTGACTTGGGCCGGGTCCGCCTGGGCCGACTCCGCCAGTTCATCCAATATTGTCATACCGACGCCAATTTATGGTTATCTGCCAAAAAAGGCAAGAGTCGTTTGACTCGGGGCGTGAAACTTTTTTGACTTGCTTCCCGGCTTCCAATTCCTCATATTGAACGCATGAAAGCAGGTTCCACGTTTGGATCCGCGTTTCTGGGCTGGTGCGCAATCGTTGGGTGCGCCGGCTTGCTCCATGCTCAAGGAGTCTGGCAGCCGATCATGGTGACCAATGAGCCGTGCAGCCTGGTCACGACCGGCGGTATAACCTATGCCGGCTACACATGGGCAATGATGGGCTGCGAGGCGGCGGCGCGCATCGGGCCGCTGATCCGCGAAGGCAGCGATTTCTCGTTTGATTTCGACTTCGAATGGGAAACCGGAGTGGCATGCCCGATGTATGTCTTGATTGAAAACGCCACTGTCGTTTTAGGCGCGTTGGCCCCGGGCGACTACACCTTGACCACCACCTCCTGGGGCGTCCCGGTCGCGACCACCCCCTTCACTGTTCCGACAAACTCCACGCCAACGCTCCAACCCATCTGTGTTGCCGCCGATGGTTCGTTTCAAATGCAGTTGAACGGCGTCGCCAACGTGCGTTACGTCCTGCAATGCTCGACGAATTTGGTGAATTGGACCTCGCTTTCGATCAATTCAATTGGGCCGCCGTTGACGGACCCCTCTCCCGCCTTGCCCGGCTGCCGCTTTTATCGGGTGCAAATTCTCCAGACAGTGAATCTCGATCCTGGCTAATCCTTTCTGGGGAATGACCGGGCCGGGGTTTTGCTGAAGGTTATTTGCCAGGCGCCATCTTGGAATGGGACTTGAACAGGCTGTTGTCAAACGTGAATTGCCAGGCGATGTAACATTGAAATCCCACCGGGCCGTCAATGGACCGGCCAACCGAGAAGAGCAAATGTTGATGCTCGCTGAAATCAATCACCGTGCCGACGTTAAACGCGGTGCCGACGTTGGGGAAGTCAGTTTCCAATATCGGTCTGATGATAGACCTCCACCCCGATGAGCACATTGGTCAAAACCTGCTTTTGCAGCACCGCCCCGACAAAACCCCAGTTGTCGTGTCCGGAAAAAGAATTGAGGCCGTAGCCGCCCCCGCCGTAGGCCGTCCACGAACCCCAACTTTTCTGCACCCATACGGGGAGAAAGGCCTGGGAATGACCATTGCCGAGATTGTCCCGCGCGCTGCCGGCAGGCACTTCCAGCAGCGGGAAAATTCCCACCTGGGGCCAACCGTTGGTCTCCTGGATAAACCGGTATTTCGCGCCCAGTTCAAGGTCGCCCAGCCCGTAATGCCCGGCTCCTTCCGGGGGCGAATCGTAAGCCAGGGGCGCGATCAGATGAAGCTGCAGGTCCGGCACAGCGCCATAGTTGACTTCAAAATGCGGCGCGGTGCCGGACCAATCGCCCCCGAGTTCTGAATGCATCGAAGCGATATAAAACTCCCAATGCTGGTATTCCACCGGCTCCGGATCATCGGTGACAAATGGCGGACCGCCAAAGGCAATCCCCACGAACCCCAGGCTGAGGACGGCCGACAGAGTAACGGCTGGCAAGCGTTGTTTGGTGTGCATGACAGTCTTCTTAATCGGCGATTACATAGAAGCCCAGGACGATGAGAACGCCTGCCACCACTCCCGAAAAAACGATGGTGGTCAAACGATTGACGGGCATTTTCGGTCCCTGACCGCCATTCGTTCTGGCGAAACACCAGCCGAATATGGCAAAGAGGATGAGAATAAGGGCAACATGGGTGATCCAATGATGGCCGGTTATTTTTTGCATCCAATCCGCGACGCCCTTGCTCCTCTCCTTCGCGATCACCAGCATGGCGTTCAACACGGCGCACAGCGCCAGAGACAATCCGAACGATATCGTGTGTTTTGAGACGGCGGTGTTTTCCATGTGTTCTTTCAGATCAGTTTGGTTTCACCAGTAACGCCACTTTCACCCCCATTGAAATGATCGCGCCGTGCCCCTCGGCCATCAAGGCGAGCGCCGCGACCAGGGCAGCCACGCACAGCGCCAATCGCCGCGCCTCCTTATTCACCGCCAGATTGTTTGAGGCCGCGATGGGGAGATAAGTGGCCAGCAGCAGAAGCGTGATGACGAAATGCTCCTTTGTCTCCATGAAATAGTTGTGGGCGAACGGCCACGGCCCTTTGAGGATGACATCCTTGTCTGCCTTGTAATCCACTACATACCAATAGCCGCCGACCGCAAAGGCAAGCCACATGAAGACCGTTGCCGCCCAACACATTCTTCTGATCCGGGCTTGATTTGTGGCCGAGGCGTGCAACACATCCACAAAAATCCATACGACGGCCACGAGGCAAGCCATCCCGAAGAAAACATGCGCCATCAAGATCAGTTCTTTCATTTTTCAATTTCTGTTTGCAAGCGGTGCGCCGCCTCGAAATTGGGGTTCAGCAGCAGCGCTTGGGCGCACGCTTGCCGCGCTTTGGCCGGCTGCCCGGTCCGCTCATACACGCTGGCCAGGTTGTACCAGCGCTCCGAAAAGCCCGGATTCTGCCGCACCGCCAATTCCAGCAGCGCCACCGCTTCCCGCCACCGGCCAATTTTAGCCTCCGTCAAACCGAGTTGCGTTGTCAACTTATCATTTTCCGGGTAGAGCTGCCGCGCCTTTTGCAATGTGGCGATGATCTCTTCCGCTTGCTCCGGAGACAATTTCTTTGCCGTCTGCCCCGCCGCCACCTGCGGAAGGCGCAAGACGGCCGACACCGCGTTTTTTTCGACACGCTTGATCCCCGGATGCTCGAACTCCGTGCGCACAAACAAGGTGAGGGCGTCCCGCCAGATTCCCATCCGATTCAGGCTCGCGCCCATCCAGATGACCATCAGCGCCGCCGCCGCCGCCGCCGCAAGGCGCGGGCGGAAGCGCGAGAAATTCAAGAATACGCCTCCCAGCGCCAGCAAAAAACCCATCAACGGCAAATAAAGAAACCGTTCCGCCATGTATTGCATCATCGGGACGAGGTTGGAAACCGGCAGCAGAAACAGGGCCATCCAAACCAAACCGAAGGCGGACATCCGCCACTCCGGCCGCCGCCACAGCCACGCGGCCAGCGCGCCGAAGAACAACACCAGAAACACTCCGCCCAGGACGCCGACTGAAAGGAACGGATGCGGCGGCGCTCCCACCATGAAATTGTAATCGGCGCAGAACGGCGGAATGCCCCACAGCAGCCGCCAGTATTCCAACGCCACCGGAAACATGTCAATCAACGTTTGCCCGTAAGTTCCGGACAACGGCGGGCACTGGCTCGAGCGCCCCATGACCCAGTGCCGGCAGGCGGCATAAAAGAACGCCGCCAACAAAAACGGCATGGCCAGCTTCGCGCTCCGCCGCCACGGCAGCTTGTGAAATCCATGCAGCAGGAAAAACACCGCCAGCGCGAACGGCGCGGCCGATTCCTTCGCGAACACCGCCAAAAGAAACCAAACCAGGGCCGCGCCATAGCCGCGCCCGCCTTGGTTCCATTGCAAGAGCGACCTTGCCGCCGCCAGCACAAAAACAGCCGCCATCAAATCATCCAGGCATTTTGCCCAGCAAACCGCCTCCGAGATGACCGGATGCGCGGCAAAGCCGAGCGCGATCAACAGCGAGGCCATCCGCTCCGCGGTCGAGACCCCGCCGGTCAGCCGTTGGCACAACAGCAGCGCAACCAAAAACAGCAGCATGGCCGCCGCGCCGTGCCAGAGGACATTGGCCAGATGAAAAATCCACGGTTGCGGCGTCTCCTTGCCGTCCAGCGCATACAGCAGCGCGTAAAAGGTATTGCGCAGCGGGCGGTAAGAAATGGACGGGGTCTCGGCGGATTGCGCCTCCATTCGGCAGAAAAACTTCGGGAAATTGGCCAGCGAGCGGATGCTCATATTTTGTGTGATATAAACCCCGTCATCCCACACAAAATCGAAGCGCGCCGTTTGACCCCAGAGCAACAAGGCAAACAGCCCGATGAAACCGCAGCATAACCCGTTTTTGGACAGAAACTTTTGTGTTTCAATCATTCTCACGGTCGAACAGCATCATTTCTGCGAAGACCTTTTTTGGATAGCCAGATCTCGACCATAAATGAGTTCGCGCGTTGTAACTCCAACTGCGCCGTTCAAGTTGTTTGGCAAATTCTTCCCGGTTCAGATTCAAACAACTCAACGCACGGCGATGCCACAGTTCAATGACCAATCGGTTGAACAAAGCCTCGCTGGTAAAGCTGGTTGCGCCGTTGTTTAGGCAGGCGTCGAAAACATCGGAGAGAATCGCCTCTGAAGATTCAGCCGTCCTGGTTTTTGTCAGCTTCGCTTTTCTGGGAAATTTGGCTGGTTTGTAAAATGTCAAAATCATCTCGCCCGCCAGCACGCTCGCGGAGTTCTTCTTTTTGTGCATGGACCAGATCACATCGCCGGTCTGTGTGATGGCTGCTTTGAGTTCCGCGCCACATTCATCGGCCGTTTCAAGGATTGTGGCAAAGTAGCTCGTGTCCCAGTGTTGAAAAACAATCGAGAACCAGCGGTCGGATTTCAAAAGGCGGAAAGAAGTTTTGATGCTGCGCCCCAGACTTTGTTTGTAGTGCTCTTCCGTATGACCGCGCTCGCCGCCGACGATCGTTTCCTGCTCGCGCGTTTCATCCGTGACCGGAAAGCCAAGCCAGTGATTCCACAAGATTGAAAGGTCAAGATAACTGATGAACGCCCCGTAAGGCGGATCGGTGAAAATATAATCCACGCTGCCCGGCTTGAGGACCTTATCCAGTGTTGCGGCATCATGTGCCAGCACGCGGAAATTTTTCTTGCTGTCAAGATTGAGCAATCCGCCGGGCGCCTGTTGCTGATAATCCCGCCGTTCAAACACTTCCTTTTTTGCCGCAAGGACATTCAAGAAGCGGCCATGAAATGTTTCCCAAATCGGAAGTTCCACGGATCGCGCCGCAAGTTTGTAACGGTAGATACTGAAGATGCTCGAACCGCCCCGACTCTCCGCGCGGCCTTTGGCGGAAAGAAAAGTTTTATTGAGTTTGGCAACCGAGGCTGACCAGGCTAACAGAAGCAAGTCGCGGATGACGCCATCCTCACTTTCAATCGCCTGTTTAATCAATGCGAGCCCGGCCAACTGGCGTGGCGTGAACATTTCAATGAAAAAGTCCGCGTCCGAATTGCGCGGAAGACGGATGTTTTCCGGCAGCGGCAATTTTTGCAGCCATCGCTTCGCCACGGCCTCGTCTCTTTCGATTTCCCGAACTTGCTTGCAGCACGTTTGTTCCACTCGCTCGAATGCCTGGCGAAGCGGCGCGGTGGATGACAGGGTCGTGTCGGCGATGTTGCGTGCGATAAAATTGGCAAAAGGATTCAGGTCGTTTTGAATTGCACTGCGTCCGAGCAGGAACGCCTCGATTGCAGTAACGCCTGTGCCGCCAAACGGATCAAGCACCATATCGCCCTCTACCGAATACCGCCGGATGTAATCCCGAACGACGTTTGCCGGGCGGCGGGTGAAGTAAGGATGTACCCCATAATGTCGCGCGTCCTCCTGTCGGGCGGCAGGAATTGCTTCAAGAATCGGTTCGATGTTGGCGCGGCTACTCATGACGACAGAAACCTTGCCAGGGATCGCACTTCCACAAAGTCAACATGTTCATACGGATGTCGGATGTCATGATCCAGGCAAAGAACCACGGCACGCGGCAGACTTGGGTAATTTTGTTTCTGATACTCAAATCCGCTTGCTCGTTTTTTTATTTCGACCGGGCAAGGATATTCAGGATAGTCGGCAAAGCGAAATGAACTTGTCGGACAATCATAGCCTATCAACAAATAAGGCCCAAGGCTCAACCCCAAATGGTCAAACGCGCCGGCAAGCCGCAACAAATCTGCTTCACTGACCAATTTTACCTTTGGCTCACTGTAGTGTTGAACAAAGCGTTTGAACTGCGACACAGTCCAAGCCAAGGCATCAGGATTTGCCTTTCGTGCGCGTTCAATCTGTTTTTTCCAGAGTTCGCTTTGGAAATGAGCATGAAAAGAAAGCGGTTCCATTGTTGAAGGCAGGATTTCGCGGAAGCTTTTTTGCCGCCAATGCACTTCAGTCGGAAAAAGAATAAACCTGCTTTTCTTGTCGAATCTAATTTCAATGTCTATGCGTTCAAAATCACGGCGGGCATTCAGAGCGAACCAACGACGGATCGCCTCGCCAATGGACTCTATGGATTCTCCTTTCTGAATCCGATAATGTTGAGCGTTGGCCTTGACAATTTTTCCTTCGACAATTTTGTGGTCGGGATCCACCGCATTAAAAGGTGTTTCAACCGGCCCGTATGGAGTTTGAAGAATCACTTGGCATTTTTTATGCCGCTGGATGTGTTCAAGAATATGCTCCGGTGCGTCTTGCAGCCAATATTGCGGCCCGCCGCTCTTTCCCACTTTTGTTTGTTGAAGGTGCATAATCCATTCAATGATTGCGCCGGCCAACCACTGTTCGCAAGCCCGCCCCGCCGCTAAAACGGCTGCCAGAAAGTCGTCGGAAAGGGTTCGTTCCGAGTATTACTCTGTTAAGTTGCGCAAACTGCGAGTGAAGAATGAAATGTGTTGAAAGAGCAAAATCCGGTCGCCCAATCGCGGTTTTCGTCAATGTTTATGGGCATTTCATGCTTTTTTTCCGATCTTATACTTAACAAAGTAATACGAGCATGTCCGCATTTTGATGATCTGGACTCATAGAAACCTCTGGTTGGCGGACGGTTCGCTTCCCGCCTGTCGCCACGATTCATCAGTTGATTTTTGCGTCATGCCAGGAATCCGCATTGGAATTGAACGGCGGGTCAAGATAAACAAGGTCCACACTCGCGTCTGGAAATAGTTTCGCATCCCTCAACAAACCCAGATTATCGCCAAAGAATAGCCGGTTCATTCACAGGCAGTTTAAGCGCCCGAAATCCAAGAGACAAACCCAAATAAATCGCATTAAGGCATTGTGAAAAAGCAACGCGTTTTTGGACAGATATTGTCGTTTTCTTTTGACCGGGTCACGCCAGCGGCGCGGGCCAAAGCGAAGGAGAAAAGGGTCGCTCAGGCAGTGTGAACAGGCCGGCCACGGGTCTGCTCGCAACTTTTGCTTCATGCCGGCTTCTTTCCTGCGCCTTATTTTGTCAGCCAAAGGACAAAAAAAGATTGACTTTGGCCGACAGCTTGTGGAAGATTTCACGCGTTGAGTTTAACAGAAAGCCATAAGCCCATGAGAAAATGCCTGTTGTTTCTTGTCACGTTGACCTTCCTCGCGGTCACTAATGGCCTGCCCGCCCAAGGCACGGCCTTCACCTATCAAGGCCAGTTGAGCGCCAGTGGGGCTCCGGCCAATGGACAGTACGACTTCACGTTCGCGCTGTTCAACAGCAGCACCACCAACACCGGCCAGGTCGGCGGCGCCCTGACCAACCTTGACGTGGGCGTGACCAACGGCCTCTTCACCGTCACGCTCGACTTTGGCGCGAATTTCCCCGGCGCGAGCCGGTGGCTGGCCATCGGCGTGCGCACCAACGGCGGCAGCAGCTTCACCGCGCTCAACCCGTTGCAGGAACTGACGCCCACGCCGTATGCGATTTATGCCCCCACCGCCGGGGCGGCGGCGAGCGCGAACTCGGTGGCGGGATCGAACATCGTCGGAACAATCACTCCGGCGCAACTGCCGGCCGGCATTATTACCAACGGCGAAACCGGAGTGAACATTTCCGGCTCCTTCACCGGCAACGCGGCCGGGCTGACCAATCTCAATCCGGCAGCCCTGGCGGCGAATGCCGTTCCTGTTCCTGTTTCGACGAATTATTTGACAAATGAATATGTTACAAATGGAACCTATACGATCACTGTTCCCTCCGCGGCGACCCAAATGGTGGTCAAACTTTGGGGGGCTGGGGGAGGGCCATCCACTGATACCGATGGCGGCGGCGGCGCCTTCTCGCAAGTCACGCTCAATGTGACACCGGGGAATACCTACGTGGTGGTAGTGGGCCAAAACGGCGGCTATGGAGGGGGCGCCGGGGCCAATGACGGGTCTGGCGGAGTTGGCACGAGCGGAGCCGGCAATGGAGGCCAGGCCAGTTCGTTGTTCCAGTACACCGGTTCAGCCTACATCATGAATGCGGTGGCAGGTGGCGGCGGCGGCGGCGGCGGCGCGGGCGGAAGTGGATATGGTGGAAATTCAGGCCAGGGTATCGGCTCGGGTTCCGGATACTCGACTAATGCAACGACCATTGGAGAGCCCAGCCTGAGTCAGATGGGTGGGGATGGAGAGGCCGGTGTAAACGTGGGTCAACCCGGTGGAGGAAGCGGTGGAGGGTATGGAGGTGGCACAGCCAGCGGAGACGGTCAATCCGGAGGGGGCTACTCGTATGGAGACTTGGCCATCGCCGGAGGCCTCAACACACCCGGTAATACGAGCGATCCCAATTATCTGGCCGGCGCGGCTGATGGGGGAAATTACCAGACCGGCCCTGCCAGCGGCAGTGACGGATTGGCGGTCGTCATTTTCACACAGATTTTCACACGGACGGCCATCGCCTTTTCTTTGCCCGTGCAAGCGCCTTCGTTCGAGGGAAATGGCTCAATGCTCAGCAACCTCAATGCTTCGCAAATAACGGGCACGATCGATTCTTCCAACGTGATCATTGGCGGAGCCGCCAGCAACCTCGTCGCGCCCTTGACCTTGCCGCCCAATGTGCCTGCTTCTCCCATTGGAGCAGTGGGCCCTTATAGCATCAATTCGCTGGCGGTCGCCGGGCGGTATGTCTGTGCCCTCGGATTCGGCCTGCAAATATTTGATGTGAGCGCGCCGTCCTCGCCCGTCCTGGCCGGTTATCTGGGCAGTGTCGTTAGCAGTGCGCCGGGCAGCGGATGCCTGGCGGTGGCGGGTCGCTATGCTTACGCCATCGATGATGGACTGTACACCGTTGACATCGGCAACCCTGGTGCTCCCGTGGTTGTGGGTTCGGTCAGCGCGGCGGGCGGCGTTTTTCCTCAAGCCGTCGCCGTGGCGGGGCGTTACGCTTACGTTGCGAACAGTTTCACCGGTGGTGGCAGCCTTCAAGTTTTTGACATTGGCAAAACAACGCCTGTCAGCGTAAGCACTGTAGCAACGGCAACCTACCCCAATGCCATCGCCATCTCAGGTCACTATGCCTATTTGGCTGAGGGATCGACGGGGAGCGGCGCCCTGCAGGTTTTTGATATCACCGATCCTGCGTCCCCCACCGCCGTCGGTCAAGCGGGTATTTATGAGGGGCTGGCCATTGCAGTCTCCGGCCGCTATGCCTATTCGAGCGGCAACGGCGATTTTTATATTACGGACGTCACCAATGCCACCTCCCCGACAAATGTCGTAACCGTCTCAACGCCGGGTTTTTATGAATACGCCGTGGCTGTGGCGGGCCGTTATGCCTTTATTGGAGGCCAAAATAATGCGACAATCTACGTGTACGATGTCAGCACCCCAGCCTCTCCAACGCTGGTCGGGACGATCGGCTTGGGCGGGGTAACCTCGCTGGCGGTGTCAGGGCGCTATCTCTATGCGGGCAACTCCAGTGGACTGTCTATTTTTGATTTAGGCGGGGAATATGCCCAGTCATTGGAAGTCGGCACCCTGGAAGCGGGCACACTCCAAACGCGCGATACGGCAACCGTAGGCAACAACCTTAACGTGCGCGGCGGCTTGATCACCGGCGGCAACGCCCTGGTCACGGGCGGTTTGAGTGTCAGCGGCACGGGCATTGCCTCGCCCAATTACGCCCTCTACGCCAACGGTGTCGTGGCCGGTGTGGGCGCATACGTCAATGCCTCCGATGCGCGTTACAAGACGAACATCGAACCATTGACCCATGCGCTGGACAAAATCATGGCCATGCGCGGCGTGGAATACGACTGGCGCAGCAATGCCTTCCCGCAGGTGAATTTTGACCACGGCAAGCAGCTTGGGTTCGTCGCGCAGGAGATCAAGGAGGTGCTGCCGGAAGTGGTATCACAAGATGCCCAGGGCTATTATTCCATTGCCTACAGCAAGGTGATCCCGGTCTTGGTCGAAGCCATCAAAGATCAACAAAAGGAAATGGCGGAAAAGAACGGCGAGATTCAAGACTTGAAGCAGAGTGTGGCTGAATTGAAGCAACGGGTGCAGTCTCTCTCTGAAAAGAAGTGAGGCGTTTATGAAGAAGTGCATTTGCCTTTTTGGTTTGCTGATTCCGGCATTAGGCCAGGCGCAAAGCTACTCCATTGACTGGTATAAAGTCGCCGGGGGCGGCGGCACGAGTACCAACGGTCCATACAGCTTGAGCGGCACCGTCGGCCAGCAGGATGCCAGTACCGCGATGACCGGCGGCAATTACTCCCTTACCGGCGGCTTTTGGAGCCTCATTTCCGTGGTGCAAACACCCGGCGCACCCAACCTGACCATCACGCAGTCGGGCAACAGCGTCATTGTCTCCTGGCCGGACACGGGCAGTTACACCTTGCAACAGAACAGCAATCTGGCTGTATCGGCGGGCTGGGCCACCAGTGGATATCCAGTCACCACCAACTCCCCCGCCGGCACCAACAGCATCACCATCACGCCGCCCGCCGGAAATCTATTCTTCCGTCTGGCCAATCCCTGAAACGCATGGAGCAACGAAGTTGTCACCTGAAGAAAATTCATAAACACCTGGATGACAACTGGTTATGATTGTTCAACTGGAAAAAAGCGGAAAATTTCACGGTTTTTTCCAGGCACATTGCTCTTGAGAAATTCAAAAGCATTGCAATTTGCAAGGTTTCGAAAAACGGACTGGCCCCCATTCGCGCAATTGACAGGCGATTCGTCTTGCGGGATGATGCGCCCATGGAAAAAATTATTTATCCGCGCAGTCCGCGCGAAATGATGTCGGGCTGGGTCTATCTGCCCCGGTTCGTGGATAAAATCCGGCTGCATAAGGCCGGCAAACTTCATGCCGATTATCAGGAGAATTTCACCAAGGGCTTCGACGCCGCCTGGCTCAAGGCCGCGGGCCTTTCCGCCGAAACTTTCCTCGAGGTCGTCAAAAATTCCGTGACCGACGGCGAGGTGGCCGATTGGGTCGCCAAAAATGTCCGGAAGTCGGAGGCCGATAAAGCCGCCTTCCGCGATTTTGTTCTCAATCGCGGGCGTGACGACGAAGCCGGCAAAGCCCGTTTGAAAATGCGCAAGGAGGAAGCGGGTTTCGCCCAACGCGACGATATTCAAACCTTTGTCGATTTCATTGACGCGGATGAGAAGAGAATTTGACGCGCGGATGGCTACGCGACCTTGAGCGCATAACCCGGACGGGCAGCGCGCCTCAACAGACGGTTGGCGCTTTTGTTCTGGATGAACTTCGCATTGGCCGGGTTCATTTTCAAAACCGCGCCGAGTGTTGCCTGGGTCTTTTCCAGGTCAACCCCGTTGGCGGCCAGGTGTTCCGCCATGCGATTGAATGTGGCCAGCGACTCCTTGTCGCCTTTGATCTGTTCGCGCATCTCGCCGGGCGATTGCCAGCGTCCCAGGCGATACGAGATATTGGAGATGTGACAAAGGGCGGTGGAAAGATGGCCTTCGTCAATGCTGGCGCGCAAGTCGCTCTCACGGCGGCTGCGCACGGCCTGGATGAAATTCTCGTAATGGCTGGTCGCGCCCTGGAAGCTCATCATTTCCTTGCCGTCTTTGTCAAAGGCTTTTGCGCCGGTGTAATCCGGCACCAGAACATGGCCGCCCTCGCATTCGATGACGACGCCGATTTCCGCGCCCTCGTATTTGTCCATTTGCGTGGAATCGGTTTTTTCGGGCAACCCGCGCACCTCCATGATCAGAGGCGCCCGCTTGTAATCGTGAAAGGTTATCAACGTATTGGGGGTTTCCGCGTCGTCCACGCAACCGAGGCGGCCGCCAATGGAGAGCGCCTTGTATGAAACCATTTTTTCACCCAGGAACCAACGCGCCACATCCACTTCATGAACGCCCTGGTTTCCCAAGTCCCCGGCCCCGTAGTCCCAAAACCAGTGCCAATCATAATGAAATCTCGCCCGGCGCGGCGGCGTCAGCGGCGCGGGGCCGCACCAGAGATCGTAATCAACGCTGGCCGGCACGGGTTGCGGCCCTTCTGTTTTGCCAATGCCGGGGCGCCGCTTGTAACAAAGACCCCGGGCCGCCAGAATTTTTCCCAAACTCCCGTTCTTGACCCATGCCACCGCTTCCTGGATTCCCTGGCTGGAGCGCGACTGAGTTCCAGCCTGGACAATTTTCCCGTAGCGGCGGGCCGCCGCAACCATTTGTTCCCCTTCCCAAATGTCGTAAGAAACAGGTTTTTCGACGTAAACATCCCTGCCGCTTTGCATTCCCCATACGGCGGCCAGGGCGTGCCAATGATTGGGTGTGGCAATGGAAATCGCATCGACATTTTTGCTCTCCAGCAGCTTGCGAATATCGGTGTAAGCTGCCACCGTCCCGCCGTTCTCCGCGCACCGTTTGACCCCGGCATCGAGCACGGCGCGGTCAACGTCGCACAAGGCCGTCAGGCGCACGCCGGCCATCTTGCTCCAGGCATCGATGTGGCTCCGCCCGCGCTGGTTGAATCCGATCACCGCCATGCGAATGTCCTGATTGGCCCCGGGCACCTGGGCCCAGGAACGCGCGGGCAGACTGACTGCGCCGGCGGCAAAGGCGGCTTGTTTAAGGAAGGTGCGGCGGGTGATTTTCCTCATAAATGGAGTTCTCATAAACAACGCATCAGGCGCATTTCTTATCCGACAGGTTTCAATGCTTCCGCGTTCGGGTGTATTCTTGATAATGTTCGGCGACGCGCGCCTGCCGTTCGTCCCCCTTGTGGAGGTAGAAGCGATAGCGGAAAGTGACGCTTTGGCCGGCCGGGAGCGTGAAATCGCCCGTCCCTTTCGGCTTGTTTTCAAAATGATGAATGCCGAAGGGATTGGCCGCGAAGAGTCCATAATCCCGCACATGCCACCAGGTGGGATGCCGTGGATTATCCGGATGATCGAAGAGGGCGATCCCGACAATTTTTCCATCCACAGGCCCGTAATAATCGCACCAATCCGCCCGCTTGCCCCAGGTCTCTTCGTCCCGCGCGCCCGAGGACAGGACAATATGTCCGTCGCCCGGCTTGTCTCCATGCTTTAAACGCATTGTCTCGGCGATCCGCACGGCCATCGCGCCATCCTTGTCGTCGCCGAAAAGGACGGGCTTGTCCGGCGGGGCCTGGAGGGTGATTTCGAAATCAAACAACCGTTGGTCATCGGGCCGATTGTAAATGCGCATGGTGCGGAGGTCCGTGCAGACGATGGTCCCGTCCCGCGCCATCCAATTATCCGCGGACCGGATCGTTCCCGATTCCCTCCCGGATTGGATGGCCAGGAATTTTTCATGGACAATCTTGCAGGCATTGGTTGTTCCCTCGGTCCAAAAATCGAGGCCGTTCACGCTGGAGTGGGCGTACCACAGCGAACGATGATGCAGATGGTCGTGTTCTTCGTTCGTGGTGCTCTCCAGGGGCCAGCGCCGGGTCATGGGAAGTTCATCCGGGCCGAGCAGCGGATAGAAATAGGGCCGCGGCACGTCTTTGTAGCAATATTCGGTAAAGAGCTTTCCATTGATTTCGACACGGAGTTTGCCGTCATCCTGCGAAATCTGCACGCCGCTGGCATGGCCCGCCGGAGTATGAGCGCAACCGGCCAGCAGCGCCGCGATGCCGGTTAAGGCAAGGATTGGCTGTATTTTCATGATCCTGATTATTGGAGGCAAGGCAGCCGGATGACCAGTAAAAACTTTCTCTTTAAGAACAGTGTCAAGATGGATTGGATCGGGCAAATGACAATATTGACAATCTTGTGCAATCGTTTTCATACTTGCGCCGCCAATGAACCCAACTGAAGCAAAACAGTTCTTGTTATGAAATCCCCACGTTCCAATCCGAATATCGGCCCATCCAACCTCATCACCCCAAACCGCCCCGTGCTCAATCGGCGAAAGTTCATTGCCACGACCGCAGCCGCAACTTCGGCTTTCTCCATTGTGCCACGGTGCGTCCTTGGCGCAGGCGAGACTCCTCCAAGTGAGAAACTCAACATTGCCGGCATCGGCGTGGGCGGCATGGGCGCAAACAATCTCGAGAATCTCAAAGGTCAAAACATTGTGGCCTTGTGCGACGTGGACCACGACTATGCGGCCCCAACTTTCAAGAAGTATCCCGATGCCCGCGTCTGGACCGACTATCGTGAAATGCTGGAGAAGCAAAAGGACATTGACGCCGTTGTCATCGCCACACCCGACCATACCCACGCTGTGATCGCCATGGCCGCGATGCGCGCGGGCAAACACGTCTATCTTCAAAAACCGCTGACCCACGATGTTCACGAGGCCCGGACACTGGCTCTCGCCGCCGCCCGGTGCCACGTTATCACCCAGATGGGCAACCAAGGTCACTCCGCCGAGGGTGTCCGCAGCCTGTGCGAATGGATTTGGGACGGCGCCATCGGCGACATCCGGGAGGTTCATGCCTGGTGCGACCTTTCCTACTATCCGTGGGGGCACGCTTATTGGAGCTCAAAGTATGGCCAGCGCCCGGGCGACACGCCCGCCGTTCCAAAATCACTCAACTGGGATTTGTGGCTTGGGCCGGCCAAAGAACGCCCTTATCACCCGGCGTATCATCCGGCGGTCTGGCGTTGCTGGTGGGATTTCGGCTGCGGCATGATGGGCGACCGCGGCGCGCACACGCTCGATGCCGCGCTCTGGGCGCTCAAGCTCGGGCCTCCCGCCAGAATTCAGGCCTCCAGTTGCGGAGCCAACGCTGACGTGCATCCCGTCTCCGCGATGGTGACCTACGAATTTCCTGCGCGTGGAGAATTGCCACCGGTCAAACTCACGTGGTGGGAAGGTTTGCGCGCCCCGTGGCCCGAAGGGTTGGAGGATGATCTCGAAATGCCGCGCGAAGGCGGCATCATTTTCCACGGCAGCAAGGGAAAGATCATGGCCACGCACATGGGTGGCCGGCCGATGCTGTTGCCGGCGAGCCTTCATCGGGATTACCGGCGTCCAGCCAAAAGCCTGCCGCGTGTCGAAGGAGAGAATCACGAGATGGATTGGGTGCGGGCGTGCAAAAACGGGAAGCAGGCGGGATCGAATTTCGAATACGCGGGCCGGCTGACGGAAATCTGTCTGCTGGGAAACATCGCCAAGCGGACCGACGTTCCCTTGCAGTGGGATGGCGCTTCGATGAAATTCACCAACGCGCCGGAAGCCAATCAGTTTGTCCGAACCGAATATCGTCAAGGCTGGAGCTTGTAGCCGTTCAAATTCGGAGAACGTGTCGTTGCATTGAATTGCAGCAACAAGTCTTTATGGGGCGCGGCGCAGATTTTCCCAGCGCACCGTCCATTGGCCGTCCGAAGGAAAGCCGGGGGCGGAATGGGCCGGGGCGCCGTCCCATCCGGCGGCCATCATCGCCACCGCGTAGAGGAGGCTGCCGTTGCCGGGAAGATAGACGCCCAAACCGGGCCGCTGATAATTATGGCCGTTGAGGGCGTAATGGTTTTTCGGCGTGTCCAAAAAGAGGGCGTCCACCGCCCGCGCCGGATCGCCCAGACGCGCGGCGCACATCGCCAGCATGGGATAATCCCAGCCCCACGTGCGCGGCCAATCCCAATTCTCCCAAATCCAATCCAGGGTGCGGCGCATCGCGGGCGGGTCGATGCCGGCGCCGGGCAGCAGGCCCAGGGCGGCGGTGACGGACGGATGGTCGCGCGTCCATTGCTTTTCCGAATAGGTTCCGGCGGCGGTCTCGGCAAACAGATATTTGCCCTCTTCGAGCGCGGGCGCGGCCAGATGTTGCAGGACGCGGTCCCAGCCGGGGTCGCGCGGCAGGCCGAGACGCGCGCGCCATTGCTGGGCGGTTTCCAGGCCCCAACGCCAGTACGTCAATTCGAAAGTTGGATTGAGCGTGCGGTCCTTGGGAAAAATTTCCTGCGAACATTGGAGCACCGGGCCGAGGTCGCAGCGGTTTCCGTTGCTTTCCCAAACGGGGTAGCTGGCCATGAATTGCGCCGTCCGGGCGATAATTTCCGCGTATTTTTCCAGCGTGGCGCGGTCCGGATGTTCGCGGTAACAGAGTTCCGCGTAAAAGATGGGATGCGGCTCCTGCCAGATCAAAAAAGGGCCGACGGGCGAAGGCGACTCGCGGCCGGACGGATCGGTCATCTTGGGCCAGCGCGCGCCGGCATAACCCTGGCGCCGCGCGGTTTCCTGGGCGCGGCCGAGGATGGATTGGTAGTAGCCGAGGCTTTTCTCCAGCAGCGGCAGCCGGTCCCAAAGCGCGAAATGGGCGGCGTGCCAAAGGTGCATTTCCAGATGGAATTTCCCCGCCCAACTGTTGCAGGTCAGTCCGGTCTCCTGCGGCGGCAGGTTGCCGGAGCATTGAATGGCGGTCAGATATTGGGAAAGAACGACGCGGCGCTCCAATTCATGCCAGCGCGGGTCTTTGCTCCCGGAAAGATCCACCGCGCCGCCGGTGCTCCAGAAGCGCCGCCAATGCCGGGCCGCCGCCTTGCGCGCGGCCTCGAAACCGGGCGGTGCCCCCGCCATCGCCCCGGGGGAAAACGCGCAGACAAACTCAAGGGCGCCGGCATCCGGGAGCGGCGTCAAGAGGAATTCGTGCCGGGCGGTTTGCGTGAGCCGTCCGTGTGTCCAACGGGCGGCGGCGTGATAGGAAGCGGCGTCGAGCCGGCGGTCGAACTGGCAGGCGTCCGGGCCGGCGGGCTGGCACCGCGTTTCATGCGCCTCCGGTTTCGTCCAGTCCGCGGTGACGGCGCCGCCCGTGCCATAAGGAAAGCGCAGCGCGATGCGGACGCGCCCGTCCCGCAGCAGCGGCGAAACGACCCGCACCGCGATCAAATCGCGCTCCGGGTGGCAGACGGTCCGGACTTCCACCGGCTGGCCTTCGAGGAAAAACTTGCTCAACAGAATCCCATTCCAGAGGTCCAGCCTTTGATCGATGCCCGACAGGTCATTGGTTTGGGCGGGCGCGCCGTCCGCCTTTGTCAAAACGAATCCGACTTGACCGAGGTCGAGGCGATGGGGATTTTCGCGCAGCCACGCTGTTTCCGGCGTGAGACGGCCGCCGGGAGCGTCGGCGTAAGGCACGTTGCGCCCGAACGCGTCAAATTCCTTGAAATGATACCGGCCGATGCTCCAGCCCGCCGGATTGGGAAAACTGTGCCAGCCCCATTGCGAGAGCGTGGAAAGGGCAATGGTATTGGTGAAGGAGTTGGCGAAGGTTTGCAGGCCGGTGGCATCGGCGGTGAAGGCGAAATCCCCGTTGCCGACGGACATGGGATTCCAGGGATCGAACGCGCGCAGTTCCGGGTTATGGCGCGTCACCAGCGCATGGCGGTCGATGCGCGCGGCACAGAGGCAATGCGCGGCGGCCAACCACCCGCAGAGCAGCAAGGGGAGCGGGTTGTTTTTCATGCTTCCTGACTCCCGCCTCTTAATTCTTACTTGACAGTACTTGGCTCGACATGCACGAGCACGTCATGGACGGACGGGACGGCGCCGCGCACCTTATTCTTGACATTATGGGCGATGTGGTGGCCCTGTTGCACGGTGATGCGGGGATCGACTTCCACGTGCATATCGACAAAATACTGGAAACCCATCTTGCGCACGATGCATTTTTCCACGGCGTTGACGCCCGGAACGGCGCCGGCGGCGGCGCGAATGTCCGAGATCAGGGCGCTGCCGGGCGCGGCATCCATCAACTCATTCAAGGCCGGGCGCAGCAATCGCCATCCGTTCCAGGCGATGATGGCCCCGGCGACAATGGCCGCCGCGTCGTCGGCAAAGGCCAGGCGGGGGCCGCCGAACAAGGCCAGGCTGATGCCGAGGCCCGCGGCCAGCGAAGTGATGGCGTCGCTGCGGTGATGCCAGGCGTCAGAAAGGAGCGCAATGCTGTGCAGCGAACCCGCTTCACGGGAAACGAAGCGAAAGAGGAATTCCTTGACCGCGATAACGGCAATCAAAACGTAAAGAGTGAAGGCCCGCGGCCTGTCCCGGGGTTCAAAAAGCCCCTGGGCCGACCTGGCCATGATGCCGAGCGCGGCGAGCAGCAGCATGATCGCGACAGAAGCAGCCGCCAGAGGCTCCGCCTTGCCGTGGCCGTAGGGATGGTCGGGATCGGCCGGCTCCGCCGCCACGATGACTCCGCGCCACACAATGACGGAACTGAAAATATCCGCCGTCGATTCCACCGCGTCAGCGGTCAGGGCATGGGAATGGCCGAGGATGCCGGCGGCGAATTTTGACGCAGTGAGGGCGGCGTTCACGGCCATGCCCAGGAAGGTGGCCCTTAGACTGCGTTCCAATCGGTTCGTTGGCACACCGAATTAGAACAGCGCGGAAGGAAAGATTCAACCCTTCTTGGCAAATGTTTGGCACGGCTGGCCCATGAGCGCGACCGATTCGGCGCTGAAATCGTCTGGAAACGTGTGGAAGTTTCGGAAGTCCCAAGGAGGTGGCCTGGATAGAAAGTCTCCCTGCCGACCTCAAGCCGGAACCCCCAATTTCCTCCACCTGACCCTCTCAATTTTACTTCCCTAACGAAGTTTCTCCAAGCGCCTTTAATGCTAATTGAAGACGCTCCTGCTTCAGTGTATCTTTTTGCGCCGCCAGAGCTTATTGCAATCTTAGCTGCACGATGTCTTTGTCGCCTTCGATGCGATAGAGAACCTTTAATGAAAGCCCTCTGACTTTTGGGTCATCACTTTCTTGCAAATTCCGTATCAGGGCTGGAATAGACGGGTTACCAATTTTAATGAGGGCTTCAACTGCAGGAGGTTGCATAAGAACAGTGAGATTGAAAATTGGCCGATCCAAAGTAAGTATAATATTGGAAGCTAAAACATTAACAGAATCGGAGGCTCCCATTTCCCCTAAGTAGTACGCTGCAGCACATTGCTCATAGTTAGATGATTTTTTGTCCTGAACAACACTCAATAATTTCTGAATAAATTCATTTCTCTCACCGTGGAATTTACCCGTGATTTTATTAAAGGCTTCCAAGTCGCCTGAGTGTACTGTACCAATTATATCTGCGTACGTCACTGGAGGAGCGATTTTATTATCGCCGGTCGTTTGTGCGTTTACATCAACAGTTGCCCAAACCAAAATGGCGGCACAAATGGACCGGAGCCAATTCATTGAAGAACTACGTAGCCATTGATTGCGTTTCATAATTTTATTGTCTAAGGGTTATCAGAACAATGATTCATCACAACCTCACGGAAAGTTTATAGTACCAGGCCCGACATCCGCAGGATTATACTCCGGCGTTTGGTTATAATTCCATTTTGCATGGAAGTACCAAAAATTATTCGTGTCACAGCATATTTGTGAGTTCCATGTGATATAGTCATAAAAATTGTCGTATACTTCCAACGAATTTGTCGCACCGAGAGTACCCCCGGTGAAGCCTGGGGCGTCAATCGTATATAATTTGTCGTTATTGTCTGGAAGTATCGTCTTATTCAAACCAACAGTATCAGGCCCGTCGCTCGTCCAAAGCCGAGACGAATTGCTAGCGGATAGCTGTCCATCCACGAATACTTCCCTTTGCTTTTTCTGAAGGACATTCCAGAGATTTGTAATTGCCTTGTGTGCTCCGGTGGGCGTTATTGTTGCAATGCCGCACATTTGCCACAAACAGAGTCGCTAAAAGTAAGATAATCTACGCCTAAAACGTCGCTTAGGTCTATGTTAGTGAATGAAAGAGGCGAAGGATTGTTGCCACTTGTCTGAATTGTTATCGTGCTCCAAAGCACCCAGACATTGAGGCTCAAGTTTTGCGAGGCGAGCGAAGCGGTCACTGTGGTTTCTACCGATGTTGCTGCTGAAACCTGCCATTGCAACGGATTGCCCGGCACTGCCTGTCCGCCGCCGCTCCATTTTAGAAAAGAACCGGCATTGGGGTCGCTAAGGGTGGCTTGGATCGTCACAAAGGCGTTCGTTTTCACCACGGCCCAATCGGTGGCGTCAATTTGCGTCGCACTGTTCGATACGACTGTCATAGAGTAAAGAGAAACTGTGTGCGCCGAGGGACCTGAAAAGGTATAATTTCCCGGCGCCATCGGGGTGACGTCAACCGGCGGAGAATTGTTCGGGAGAGCCAAATACGCATTGCCGTTTGCGTCCGATGCCTGTCCGGCGACAGTGATCTCGCTCGGCGGAATGGCGGATCCTGGGTTATCAATTTCACCAATAGATTCATGCTGTGCCGTCGCATGGATGACCCATAGATTCTGCTGCCCTGGGACGGCTTGGCTTCCAGTCTTGAGAACGTAACGTTGTTGATCCAGGTATTGCTCGTTATACCCGGGATTGCTGTACTGCCAATTAGCATTCTCTCCAAAATCCGGAAGATATTGGGCGGGGTCCATATACCCAGTCGAGGTAGTTCCGGCTATTTCGCCGCACATCTCGGTCGATGAGGTAAGGGCTGAACCGTTCCCAGTGGCGCCCCATGTGGTTAGATCGTAAGTGTAGTTGGTATACGTAGGGAGAGAACCATCCACTTCGTAGACTTGCCACCAATAGCACTCGTCCCAAAGATTGTACCCGGAGGCTCCGTAACTCCAATGCATTGGTGCTATGACGATGTCACTGACGATATCAGGCGGACTCCAGGAGCGATAGTAAGACTCATCAAACTCTTGCGATTCTAGGTTCCAGTTGCAATCAACGAGCGCAACTTCGGGACCCTTTACCACGTCTTTTGCGATTTGGGCGTCCGCTGCGCCGGGCACACCGTTTGCGGCGGCATCCGCGGAAATCGCCGCGTTGCCGGAGCCGCCCGCAGCAGCCTCGGCAGTAATGGTTGCGGTGCCGGAGTCGCCCACTGGCACGTAATAGGCCGTCCATGTGCCATCGCCATTGTTGGTGGCTTCAACCCCATTGACCAACACATTATCGCTGCTTCCGCTCAAAGTGCCGTTCACCGTTGCTGTCGGAGAGGTGGGATCGTTAAAAGAGACTGAGCTTATGGTCAGGGTAATGGGACTTTGCACTACTATATATCCGCGCATAAATAATTCGACATATTGGCGGGCCGCATGATATGCTGCGGGCAATATGCGACCTGTTTTTGCCCGAGGCAATTCACGCACCGCCCAGTTGTTGCTGCAACTGCGCAAGGAAGCGATCAAGGACCAGGAGCCCCGCGTGGCTCAACGTTTTCACGCCATCGCCTTGAGTGTCGAAGGCTACACCACCACCCAGATTGCGCAGTCCCTCAAGGTGCATCGCTCCTCCGTTCCGTTGTGGATTGAGCAATGGAACCACCAACGGGAAGTGGGGCTGCTGGAAGGCCATCGCAGTGGCCGGCCTTCCGGTTTGACCCGTGCGCAGCAAGAGCAGTTGCAGGACATCTTGGATAGCGGGCCAGTGGCCTACGGCTTGGAGACGGGCCTCTGGACCTCGCCGGTGATCAGCGGCGTCATCGCGGAGGAGTTTGACCTGCATTACCATCCGGGCCACGTCCGCAAGATGCTCAGGCGTTTGGGCTATTCGGTGCAGCGGCCGACCACACGGTTGGTGCAGGCTAATCCGGCGGAGAAAAACCGATGGGTTCGCTACACCTATCCCCGCCTTAAAAAAAAGCCTGGAGGGAAGGGGCGGTAATCGTCTTCGAGGATGAAGCCTCGTTCCGCCAGACGCCGACCTTGCACGCGACTTGGGCGCGGCGGGCCAGCCAGCCGCAAATTCCGACGCGGGGAGAGCGCCACACGCAGAAGATTTTCGGGGCGGTGCGTTTGGAGGACGCCCGGTTTGTTTATCTTCATCAACAGGAGTACTTCCAGTGGGAAACCTACGTGGGGTTTCTGGACCAGGTCCTGGTGCCCGCGTTTTATCGGCGTGGACACCGGGTGTTTCTGATTCAAGACAACGCCTCCTACCATAAAAAGCAGGAGACGTGGGATTGGTTTTCCCAAAACCGGCGTTATGTGGAGGTTTTTCCGTTGCCGCGCTACTGGCCCGAACTCAACGCCACCGAACGGATCTGGAACTACACGCGCAAACACGCCACTCACAACCGCTACTTTGAGAAGCCCCAAGACCTATGCCGGGCATTGTTCCGCACTTTCCGCCACGTCCAGCGGCAGCCGGAAGAAATTGAAAACCTGATGCGCCCCTTTTTTTGATCATGATGTCGAATTACTTATGCGCGGATATATAGGATGTTCGTTGCGCTGCCGTATCCTGCGGCGTTGGTGGCCGTGATGGTCAGGCAATTTGTGCCGCCGCCAAGGGGCACGTTCTCAACCCAGAATGAGCCATTCTGCTCGACCAAGCCAGTGAGGTTACTCGTGCCGCTTCCATTGACAATCTGGGCGGTGACGGTGGCGAATGGGTCGTTGACAACGCCGCGAACAGGAAAGGTTGTTCCGCTGATGCAAGCGTTGTTTTGCGGCCAAGAAAGGTTAATTACGGGCGGGTTGGTGTTCGCTGTCGGATCCAGAATGTAAACCAAATTGGTGAGCGTCACATTCCCCGCCGAATCTGTGGCGTGAAGCGTGATGGTGTTTGTTCCATTGGCGAGCGGGATATTGAAGCATTCAAAGCCGTTGGTCGTATATTCGAGGTTGTTCGTGTCAAATTGGCGGGTCGTGACAAAGGCTTGCTGGTTGGTCTCGAAGGAGGCCGAATTGCTGATGTCGTAGCTCATGCTGGCAAGGTTCTCCGAGCAGTAGCCATGAAGTTGGATAAACGGCTGGGTGACTATGCCGGGGATGGGATTGGTGACGATCAGGACGGGAGGGGTGAGAACAAGCTTAAGCTGAATGGGGTCCCACGTCTGTTGCGCATCTGGCGGAAAGCCTTTCAACCCCACCGAAACCGTATGCCAGCCTTCCACGTTGCCCAAGTTGACGACGAGGTTCGAGTTGTTGTAAGCCGTCCAATTGGCAGCGGAATAGTCCGAACTGTCCAGCAGAACAGCTATGTAGCACGGCACGCCGTCTGAAACGGTAATCTGGACTGTTGCACTGTTGGTGTTAAAATCCTGATTGGTTACGTTGAGCGCAAAATAGATGACATTGGGGTTGACGCCATTTTGGAAGTCATACAAAAGCGTGTTGCCGTAGGAATAGTCCCAATTTGTTTCGGACAAATCCACCGTCCCGAAATACTCCCATAGCCACCATTCCGGAGTTATTTGATTTCCATCAGAAGTGATGCCCGTCCAATCCCGCGCCCAGAAGAAAAGACCGTTCGTGCGATCTTGCTCTTCCACCGTGAATGGCGTCCAAGTCTGATTGGTGACCGGCCAGACTGCCTGTTCGATGTTCCAAGAAACAGGATTAGTCAACGAAGTGGCGCTCCACACTTCATAAACCATGTCCGTCGCGTTATTCAGGGCCAATGAAACGATGCCGTTGGTGATGCCGGAAATTTGCATCCATAGCCCGTTCGTCGAAAATGAGGTATCATTCGAGGAGCTTCCTCCATCGGATGAATTCGTGCCGTCGCCGCCATCGCCAGGCAACGCAGGCGCGCCGCTGTCCTCCATGGAACGTGCCCCTTGAGCACTGCCCCGTCGCCAGGCCCCTCCCCGTGCTGAATAATCGACCGAAGTGTCATCGATCAAGAAGTTGCCTTGGCCGAGTGAATAAACCGGCAAATCCGGAAGCCAGTCAAATGGCGTCGGCGGAAAATTTTGAGTGGAATAAAAAATGCCGGTTTGCGGCACCGCATCGGGCGGAAGTGGCGATAGCGTTTCTGTCTGAGCGCGCAAGGAGAGGCTGAATGCAAGAAGGATCGCCAGCGCAATGGCAAATATTATCTTCATATTGTCTGAACGATGGGCTTCCCCGAATTCAATGCAAGCATTAAATGCCGAAAAATACCAACCAATGGTTGGTAGTTCTGTTTTGGGGTTCTGCTTCGATTTTAAATGGTGCAACCGACTTCGCGCAGAATCTACAGAACTTTGGGAGAGGCCGTTCGCGGCGAGAGAAAAAAGGCCCGCCTGAGCCAGGAGGAATTGGCGGAAAAGGCCGATTTCACACGAAATTACATCGGCGACATCGAGCGAGGGGAGAAGAAGGCCACGGTCGAAGCCCTGGCGAAAATCGCCAAGGCTCTCAAATGCCGTGTGCGCGACCTTGTTTGGGATGTGTGAAAGACTCTGCATTCCTTATGGTTTGGCAGGAAACGCGGCCTTGAATTCCGGCGTCTGGCGCAACGCCGCAAAACCCGGGTCCTGGTAGAGATGTTCGCGGAGATTCGGCATTTTTGGATTCTGCCGGATCTCCCCGGGGTTCAAGGCAAGAGCTTGCTTGAGCGAGGCCACGGCTTGGGCTGTTTCGCCTCGATGAGCCTGCACGAAGGCAAGGTTGTACCAGGGCTTGGACGAGGCGGGTTCCATTTGGGTCACTCTTTGGAATGCTTCCTCGCTTTTGGCCAGATCGCCGATGCGCAAATACGTGACACCGACGCCCATCATCGTGTTCGGATCAACCGCGGGATAATGCAGCAGTTGATCCAACATTTGCCCGGCAATGTTGGTTTGCCTGGCTTCGACGGCTCGTTGAATCTGGGCGAAGAATTGTTTGATCTGGTCCGCTCCGACTGAGGCTTTGCTGTGTTCCAGTTGGTTGATCCAGTCATTGATCTGGCCATTGTAGGGATCCAGCTTGTGGCAGGTCTTGAGAACCAGCAGGGCATCATCAACGCGGTTGGCGCCGAGGAGCTGGTTCATGAGATGAAAAACCGCTTCCGAGCTGTAGGGACAACAGGCAAAGGCTTGTTTCAGGGCGAATTCGGCCTCCCTGGTGACGCGCGCGTTCTCCGCGGGAGAGTGGGAGTTGCGCGCGCGCCACTGATAGATGCTGGCGCCAATCGAACTGCGCAATTTGGAAAAGGCCTTCTGGGCGTCGTCATCGCGCACGAACTTCCGGTCGCCGGTGAAGCCGGCGAAGTAGTGGCGCAAATAAACGTTTTCCGCCCAGGCGCAGATGTCTTTGACGCTGGTGTCGTAAGTAATCCAGTTGCCAATGGTGCGCTGCGAAAACCGGCTCCAAAAGGCGTGGTCTTTGTCAATAATATCCTGCGTGATCTCCGGCAGCGGCTGGCGGTTGATCTTCATGATCACGCCGAACGGCGTCAAATAGGGGTACATCCAATCCAGCGGGAAGCTTTCCTCCACGTAGAATTCATGGTCCGGATTCTTGTCAAATATAACTTTTGCCAGCAAACCGTTGATGCCCATGACAGTGGTTTGCCCTCCCGAAATCTGGAGGCGGCCGTTGACGACATGCGCGTCTTCCCCCGGCTTGATCTGGCGGGGTTCGTTGGGAAACTGGGTGTCGTGCTGCAGCCTTTTTGCGACATCCTCATAATAATCATTGATGCATTCCCGCGAAGCGTTCGGACTCGGCGTGGTGATTTCGGTGTCCGGATAAACGCCGCCCAGGCTCTTGACGATGTCGCCGGGGCAGGCTTCCTCGAGCATCCGGCGATTGAGGCGTATAATGGTCGCCGGAATATTATTCCCGTTCATCGCCTCCACGATCAGCGGCGGCAACTGGATTCCTTTGAACCGCTCCGCATCATAAATGGACCCGTCTTTCAGGATGACATTGAAATCCCCGGCCAGGGCGCGGCGCAACGCGCTCGCGTCCCCCTGGCCGTCCACCAGGGCCTGGGTTTCCCTGCCCAGTTTTTCGTAAAGGTATTTGGACAAACTGTCCTGGTGATCGCTTTTGCGCAATTTGGCCGCCAGATCCTGCGCGTTGCTGAATTGGTCCGGCTTGAACCACGAAGTGCCGGTGCGGCGGCGGAATTCAATCCTGGCACCCAATGATTCAAAAATCGTGTCCAGCCAGGCCAGGGAGCGCGTCGGGCCGTGGAAAATGGCGGGCAGCGCCCCAGGGAGGAGATTTTGGAAAAATGGCGGATCAATCTGCGCGCTGCGATTGAACTGGGCGCGGATGTAATCCAAATAAACGGGATCGGCCAGGGCGTTTTGGGTGATGATATAGACATCCCGGCGATCAAAGTTTTGGTCCTGAACCGGCTGGCAATTGTGCGGAATGAAGCTCTCGCAAAAAATCATGTAAGTGGGGCAAAAGCGGCCCGGATCCGTGCCGCCAAAGAGAACGGCATCGCGCGCCATCTCGGGATAGACCATCAGGCCGTTGGCCCCCCTGGCCGCCGGGTCGCGTTGTTTGGCGTCATAAGTCAGCCGGCCATCGGCCCCGGCAAACGGAGGGGTGAACATATCGTGGCCAAACCAATAGCCGAACCAGTGATTGTGCTGTTCGCTATGGAACCAATGGGAAAGGCCCGAATAGAGCGGCATGGAGGCAAACAACGCCAGAGAGATGAGCAACGGGGCCCGCTGCCGATAGAGGACCAGCCCCGCGATGAAAGCAATGACGCCCGCCACCAAAATCAAATTGGCGAAGATGGGCAGGCCGTATTGATCTTTGATGAAGGCCTGGCCGATCCAGTGCGGCAAATCGCCCCAGTCAATGTCGCCAACCAAGCCCAGGAAATTTCTTTCGGTGGCATCCTTGAGGTTGTACAAGGCCAGCGGCAGCGCCACCGCGACGGCGCCCATGAGTCCCCAACGCCGAAACTTCTGGTAATGGGTGGCCATGTACGCGGCGGTCAAGGCCAGCCCATAACCGATCATAATGGCCACCAATGTATGTGAAGGGAGGAAGAAGGTCTTCACCAAGTCAGCGGACTGGCGGTCGGGCGTGGGGTTGAGAG
Source organism: uncultured Verrucomicrobiae bacterium (assembly GCA_963825315.1). Taxonomy (GTDB): domain Bacteria; phylum Verrucomicrobiota; class Verrucomicrobiia; order Limisphaerales; family Palsa-1400; genus DASRLE01. The sequence goes on from CAWGST010000001.1 coordinate 2,514,269, forward strand.
TGATGGTCAGGAGGACGCCGAGGAAAGGATACAGGCCGGCGACCAGCACAATCCAGGCGCGCTCGCGCTTCTGCATTTTGAAGAAAAACAACAGCGGCAACAGCGCGAAAAACATATAGACCCAGCTAAACGCGTCAGCCACACCCTCGACGAGCATTTTCAACTCAATGACGAAATGATGGAAATCGTGGAAAATATCCGTTGGAACGACTTTGTTATATTGCCCGCGGCTTAAGGCTTCAAAGAAGCCTGCGACCGTGCGAGGGTAGCCCCATTCCATGGGCGGATTGGTCATGCCAGCCAAAGGTTCATAGAAGTAGAACGAAGCCCCGGCCAGCCACAGCAACCCCATGAGGAGGACCGCCTTCAATTCAGTGGCGATGCTCGCAGTCTTGATGGTCAGCCAGACGCAGGCGACGATGGAAGCAATGCCAACGGCATTGAAGATGATCATGATCATCGGATCGGCCGCATCGAGGCCGGGCAAAAGATGGTTGGCCTTGGCAATAAGCCCGCCAATCCAAACGAGGCTGTTGACCAGGAATAGATCACGCCCCAAACGCACCTGGCACCTGGCAATGCCAATCTCAATTCCCAGAGCCGCAATGATCAGGGTCTGGTGAATGGTGGCGCAAATTCCAAAGAAGAACATGGCGGCATAGAGGTAACGCCGTTGATGGGGGGCGTAAATCCAGCGCAACAAAAAAACCAGCACCACCATCAAGCAAGGCACGCCGAAGGGCGAAATGCGGTTAATCGCCACGGATTCAAACCACATGGAACTGCCGAAGCCCATCAACAAGCCCGCCGTAACCCCGGACACCATGCAAATGGCCCCTTCCCATTTGCCGGTCATGCCTTTGAGTTCCTCGATGCCCTCCATGAGCATGCTGCCGCCCCGCGACACCATGAGAGCGAGCATCCCGCACGCCATGGCGGCGGTGGATGCTTCGGCCAACTGGACCCGCCATGCGATATTGCCGAACGGGACCAGCACCGTCCAAAGCCAGGTGTAAATGGTCCAAAACGGGTAGCCCGGCGGATGAGGAATGCCGGCCCAGTCAGGACCCCGTCGTCAATTCGCCGGAATCCTCCAGCGTCACCTCGGGCGCGAGGGTGATGAAATAAACCGTCCAAACAATGGCAAAGGCAATAGCCAGCGTCCACCAGTCGATGGGCCGAAAGAGCGGCGGGGGTGGCGCTTGGGCGGGCGGGGGCGCGGCTGTTTTGGCGGCGGACGCCGGGGCCGGTTTCGTTTTAGAACTCATTGTTTACATGCATTTTATTCGTGCTTCCACCGGATAGACACCCTGGGCGGCCATTTTGTATAAAGTGGCCGCCGGAATGAAGTCCGGCATTCCCGGGATTTTGTCAACTCAGCATGTGGCAAAACATGGCGTCGCGCAGTTTGGGCTCAAACCAGGTGCTTTTCGGGGGCATGACGCCGCCGGCATCGGCGATGGCCATGAGGTCCTGCACGCGGGGCGGGAACAGGGCGAAGGCGCACGCGAATTCGTTAGCATTGACAAGTCTTTCCAGTTCCGTTGTCCCCCGGATGCCGCCGACGAAATGGAGGCGCCGGCTCGTGCGCGGATCGTCAATGCCAAAAATTGGGGCCAGGACGCGCTGTTGCAGCAGCGAAACATCGAGGCGCTCGACCGGCTCCCGCGCCGCGCTGATTTCAGGGCGAAAGCGCAGCGTCCGCCATGCGCCGTCGAGGTAAAACCCCAGTTCGTGCGTGGCCGCCGGCAGGGGCGGGCCGCCCGGAGTGAAGACGAAAACAGCCTCCAGTTGCTTGAGCAACCGGGCGGGACTCAGCCCGTTCAAATCTTTCAAGACGCGATGGTAGGGCAGAATCTGCATTTGATCATGCGGGAAGATGACGCTCAAAAAGAAAGCGCTTTCGCCCGAGCCGCCCCGCGCCTGATCCACGCGGGCCGCCGCCGCGGTGCGATGGTGTCCATCGGCGATGTAGAGAAACGGTATTCTCTCGAAGGCGTCTTTGACGAACTGGATGGCCGCCGGGTCGCGCAAGGTCCAGGAAGAATGGCGAATGCCGTCTTTGGCGGTGAAGTCGGTGTCCGGGGTTTCGGCGCTGTGGCGGGCGGTGAATTCGTTTAGTTCCTTCGCGGCGCGATAGAGGAGCAGGACCGGGCCGGTTTGGGAATTTAAAGCTTCGATATGGCGCGCGCGATCTTCCTCTTTATCGGGCCGTGTGAATTCGTGCTTTTTAATGATGCCGTGGCGATAATCCTGGCAACTCGCCGCCGCGACCAGCCCTGTCTGGGAATGCCGGCCCATCGTCTGGCGGTAAAGATAGAAATACGGCTGGGGGTCCTGGCGGAGCGCGCCCCCGGCCAGCAAACGGTTGAAGTTCTCGCGGCCTTTGGCATAAACCTGCGGATCGTAAATATCCACCGTCGCCGGCAAATCAATTTCGGGCTTGCTCACATGCAGAAAGCTGCATGGATTGTCCCCGGCCACGTCGCGGGCTTCCGTTGACGACATGACGTCGTAAGGCAATTCACAGATATTCGCCGCCCAATCGGGGCGCGGACGCAGAGCGGCAAAAGGCTTAATCTGAGCCATAAAGGGAGTCACGATAATGAGGCTTGTGACGAAAGGCAACATCACTCCCGCTGCTCGTCCTGCCCTTAATATCTTCCCATGGGCTAGATTTCGAAGTCGGCTTGGATTCGGTCTTTTTTACTGGTGACTTTGACGTCAATGTTCTCGTAGGTGACCAGGGAATTGGGCGGGACGCTTTGAGTCAGAAAAACGCTGGCGCCAATGGTGCTGCCGGCGCCAACGATTGTCTCGCCGCCAACGATGGTGGCATTGGCGTAAATGGTGACGTGATCCTGGACGGTGGGGTGGCGTTTCTGGCCCCTGAGCAGTTGGCCGCCGGCCAGGGAACGAGCCACCAGGCCAACGCCCTGGTACATTTTGACGTGTTCGCCGATGACGGCGGTTTCACCAATCACCGTGCCCGTGCCGTGATCGATAAAAAAGTGCGAGCCGATCCGCGCCCCGGGATGCAAATCGATGCCCGTGCGGCTGTGGGCCCATTCGGTCATGATGCGGGGGATGAGCGGTATCTTTTGCAGATATAGTTCGTGGGCCAGTCGTTGCACGGCGATGGCTTCGATGAAAGGGTAGGCCACGATGACTTCCTCCGTGCTCAGAGCGGCGGGGTCGCCTTGAAAAGCGGCCTCGGTGTCCGTCGCCAGCAAATCGCGGATGCGCGGCAGATTGCTCAAAAAATCAAGGGTCAAGGAACGGGACAGACGGCTCAAATCTTTCCTGTCGGTTTCGCGGGCGTAATCGAGGCTTTTGTAGATTTCCTCCTCCAACCGTTGCAAAACCGAATCAATCAGAGTGGCGATTTCCATTTTCAACTGCGACGAATGGATGGATTTCTCATCGAAAAAGCCGGGGAACAAGAGGCGGAGCAAATCGAGGGTGATGGACGCAATGGCGGTTTTCGAAGGCAGATTTTTGCCGTCAAGGTGGTTGATGCCGCCTACGCGGGCGTAGGAGGCGATGAGCTGATCGGTTAATTCGGTAACCGTGTGATGCACGGCCCCAGTATCCCGCGCCCACGCGCAAAAGGCAAGGCTGGTCGCCTGGGGAAAATGCCTAATGACGAAATCCTAATGACCAATCAATGCTCAAATGACCAATGACTAATGGGCGCACCGGCCAACCGATTCGTCATTCGGGCTTCGTCATTCCCTGGTCATTCGTGCTTGGACATTGGACATTCTTTTTGGCCTGGCCGCGGGGAGTGATTATCTCCCATTGACTTAAGTCCAAGATTGGCAAAACCAAAATCGCTCACCGCCGCCGCCACCAGCGCGGCATTTTCGGGCGATGTGTCAATAAAAAAATCCACATCCCCAGTGAAGCGCGGAAAGCCGTGATAGGCGACGGCATGGCCGCCGACCAGGACGTACTTAATCTTCCTGGAGTTTAATAATTCGACAAACTCTCTCAAGTCTTTGCTCAGGTTCATCGGGTTGTTGGGATTGGACCAGATCGAAAAGGATTTCCAGGCGCTGTTCCGGCGTGAGCGAACGGTAGTATTCGCCCTCCGCCTTGTCGGCTTCGGCGAAGGAGTGAAATATGCGGGCTGCCTTTTCCACCCGGCCAGCATATCATATTGCCCGGCAGGATACACGGAAATGTTTCGCGCCGCTTTCCGGGCTCCTAATCTTAATCCTAATCCCAATCTTAATCTTAACCTTTAGAGATTAGGATTATGATTAAGATTAGGATTAGGACCAAGAACGCGGCGCGCGGCCTCGACGACCTGCGCGGTCTGGATGCCGTTGAGACAGCGCAGATCAATCGGACATTCGCGGCGAAAACAGGGGGCGCAGGGCACGGGAGTCCGCACGATTTGGGCGGACGGAGAAAAGGAAGGGCCGGTCAATTCGGGGGATGTGCTGCCGAAAGGAACGACGACCGGCGTGCCCACGGCGGCGGCCAGGTGCATCGGGCCGGTGTCGTTGGTCAGCAGCAGACGGCAGATTTTAAGCGCGGCGGCAAGTTCCCTCAAACTGGTCTTGCCGGCCAGATTGATAACTCCGTCCGGACCGCCCCCAGCGCCACGGATTTCGGTTGCGATCTTCTCCGCCAAAGCCAGATCTCCCGACCCGCCAAAGATCAGCCAGCGGCAGCGGGTTTGTTTTTGCAAAATCACGGCAGCGGCGGCGAACCGCTCCGCCGGCCAGCGTTTGGCCGGGCCATACTCCGCTCCCGGATTGAGTCCGAACCAGGGCTGCCCGGCCGGCGGGGCTTCCAGGCGCAATTGTTGACAAAGTTGGGCGGCTTGTTCATCGCTGACGAAGATGCGCGGCGGCAGCGGTTCGGGCGACGCGCCCAATTCTGCTGTCAAATATAGATAATCATGGATATGATGGGCCGCGGGCGGAATGGCCGCCGCGGGCGCGCCGCGGGCGATCAAGCGGCGGATTTCGCGGACGGAACGCTTGCGCATGGGCATGGCGTCCCGGCGCGGAGGAAGCGCCCGCGTAAGGAAAAAGCAGCGCCCCGGACGGGCCAATCCGACGCGCCGCGGAATCCTGGCCAGCCACAGTTCCAGGGCGGACCGGATGGAATTTGGCAGGGCGACGGCCTCCGAAAAATTTTTCCGGCGGAGCCGCCGGCTGACCTGCCAGATATTCTCCGAGTCGGAAAAGGTGAGCACCTCGTCAAGAAACGGCTGGTCCTGCCACAGTCCGGCGAGTTTTTCCGGCGAGAGCAGGGTGATGTGGGCGGACGGCCTGGCCTGGCGCAGGCGCAGCAAGGCGGGGGTGCTCATGACGGCGTCGCCCAGCCAGTTGAGGCCGCGCAACAGGATTCTTTGGGGCGGGTCCGGCATGATCAGCGAAGACAAATCTTGCGCACACAATCGTCAAAGTCCCCGGCGCCGCTCAGGATCTTGATTTCCACGCGCATGAAATAAATGGGAAGATCGCGGCGGTCCAATTTGGGGAAGCGGACGGCGTCTTTTTGGGTGGTGACGATGACATGGGCCTGGCGTTTTTTGCTGCGATTGATGGCGTTGAGGATTTCCTGCTGGGTGAAACGGTGGTGATCGGCGAAGCGTTTTGAATAGACCAGTTCGCGGCACAATGTGACCAGGCTTTGCTCGAAACTTTCCGGCTGGGCGATGGCGCTGAGGGCCGCCGCGCGTTTGCCTTGGAGAAAGTCCAAACCTTTGCGTTCGCCGGTGAAGACGTCTTCGAAGTAAAGCGGGGCATGGATGCACTCGATGATGCCGGTGCCCGGGCTGTAACGGGTGATGCGCTGGCGCAGTGCGGCGGTCTGGCCGTCGCTTTTGGTGATGAAGATGACGCTGGCCCGCGCCAGATGGGAAGGAGGCTCGCGCAAGGTGCCGCGCGGAAACAAGTGTTCGTTGCCAAACGGTTGCTGGCAATCGATCAGGACGACGTCCTGCCGGCGTCCGGCCAGTTTCCAGGTACTGGAAGCCGTCGTCGAGCAGAAGGGTGTCGCAGCCGAAATTCTCGATGGCGTAACGGCCGCTCTTGACGCGGTTTTTGTCCACCAGCACCACGACGTCCCTGAGATTGGAAGCGAGCATGTAGGGTTCGTCGCCGGCCGTCTCGGAATCGAGCAGGAGGGATTTTCCGTCCGAGACCAGGCGGGGCGGAGTGCTGTCCTCGCGCAAGAGCAATTTGTTCAAAAGCATCTGGCCGAAGGGTTGGGGTTTGGAACGCCAGCCGCGGGAGAGAATGGCGACGGTGCGGCCCTGCTTTTGCAATTCGCGGGCAAATTTTTCGACGACGGGAGTTTTGCCGGTGCCGCCGAGGGTGAGGTTGCCGATGGCGATGACCTGGATGCCGAGAGTGGCATCGCGGATCAAGCGGGAGCGGATGGCAAAGCGGTGAATGACGAGGTAGAGCTGATACAGTTTGGAAAGGCCGAACAAAGCGGAGCGGACCAAGTCGGCGCGCAGGCCGCGGCGCTTGTCGAAGATGGTCTCCAGGAACGGGGCCTCGATGGCTTCGATCCAGGCTCGAATTGTCTCACGCATGTAGAGGCCCAGTGTGCCAACTCACCGGCGGCAGGGCAACTGTTGAAAAGAACAAACACGAAGCGCAAACTTGCCAGAACGGGGTTTATGAAGCAGAATTGCTTCATGCAAGTGACGTTGAGCAAAGAACTTGAAGCTTTCATTGCTGAAAAAGTTCAGACTGGTGGCTACGCCAACGCTGACGAAGTGGTGCGGCAAGCCTTGCGTGATTTAAAGGCCAAGGATGAACCCGCTGAGGTTGACAGCCAGGAAGTGGCGGAGTTGCTCCTCGCCGCCGTGCATCGTCCTCATCAGCCTCTAACCGCAGAACATTTTAATCAACTTCGCTCCCGTGCCCGTGGAGAAGTGGCCGCATGATCCTCTTTGACTTTCCCTCCTAAAGAGGCATAGTACCGCCATGAATGCGACGGAAGTGACAGTGCAACTGCCGAGAGAGGAGGCTGAATTCCTGGAGACTTATGCCAAAGAGCACGCGACCAGCGTGGCGGAGATTTTCACGCGCTACGCCAGGCGGCTGCAAAGCACGACACGGCGCGCCCCTCACCCGGAAAACGTCAAGTTCTCTGGATCGGTTCCGGCGGATGTGGACGCCCGCGAAGCTTACCGGAAGCGTATTATTGACAAACACCGATGAAGATCACGGTGGATTTAAACGTGCTGCTGGATGTTGCTCAAAATCGTTTGCCTCATTACCACGCTTCGGAAGAAGTCCTGCACCGTGCCCGATCCGGAGAATATCTTGCGGTATTGCCGGGGCACGCAATCACCGCGCTGCATTACATCATCGAAAAATGGTCCGGCACTGATCTCGCAAACCAAACGATAGACGGATTGCTGGCCGACTTTGTTATTCATCCATCCGATAAGACGAATTTCCAGCGTGCCCGTCAGTTGCCATTGGGAGATTTTGAAGACGCGCTCGTCGCCAGCGTCGCGGAAGCAACTGGCAGCGATTACATCGTTACACGCAACGTGCCGGATTTTGCGGGATCGCCGGTTCCGGCTCTTACGCCGACGGAATTTCTCGAAGCAATCATCGGAATCGAAGCTGAATAATCCTTCGTCGGAAGCGCGCTCAAACCTTTGTTGCCGTGTGTTGCTGTTGGGCGTCGCGGGCCTGCTTTTAGGCGCTCTGACCGCCGCGCCGGGCTGCATGAAAATGCCTCGCATTTTCTTCTGATCCTTGTCCGGACTCGTGCTCGATAACTATCTGTCGCCATCGTGACGGGCTCCAGGTTCCTTCCTTGGGGAATCTGCTGCGCGATGAGGGGAAGAGAACGAAAACATGCAATTATACGGGATTGACGCGTTTAGGACGGGAGTTTAAAGATGACTTTTGTAGTGAAGAAACGAAGAAACGTATGAACAACAGCGAGGCAAAAACGGAACTTGTTAAAGGATGCCGCTACACATGGAAACAGGTTTTGGAGGCAACGGGCGCTGATGGGTCGCCGCCATATTACCTGCCGCATGCTGGACCCACGGTCGTTGCAGCTTGTGTAACACTGGATCTAAATCCTGACGCACCAAAAGTGATCCTCGCCGGAGACGGTGACAAGATCAAGGAGTTCGCAGACATCTTCTGTGGCCAGACAAAGGTGATTCCGGTTTGTGCGAAATCGGGAGATCGTGAGTGGCTGTGCTGCGGCTATTTTAAGCTACAGAGGTCAAGCACGGACGTCGCAGAAATTGCCGACCATTGTGCGCGTGCGAAAAGGTCCGACGTTTACAAGATACTTTTTCTGGAGGAAGTCCAGAGGTGACTTCGTACAGGTAAATGTTAAAACACCGGGACTGCCGCCGGTTCCCACACTCCGTATTGGACCGCGATACGCTGGCAAGCCCTTAGTGCATCGTAACGCAAGTTGTGGACGTCGGTCGAGGAAAGATTCGGCGTTGTACCCATAACCCAGAGATAATCAAACCAAGCCGTTTTGAACTCAGGTGGACACTGAGAAACGTCAATGAGACGGATTTTCTGGTAAACCTCTACCGAGGAACCCTCTTCCGATGCAGCACGTGTCGTCAATGCCGCCTTGATCGCGGCCCGGTACGACTCAACCTGAGCAACCTTCTCCGCTTTTTCCTTCCTATGTGCTTGTGAATTATCATAAAGTATTTTTGTAGCAACACCTGAAATGGCAAGGAATATGGCAGTCGCAATGACGGCAATGAGTTTCATAATGGGAACTCTGAGGTGGACCCCATCATTTAGACCACGAAGCGCATAAATTAAGATGGACTCCTTCGATCTGTTGTCATATATGTTTCTTGTTGTCTCTTGCCTGATTTGCGCTTCAAAGAACTTTCGAAAAGAGAGAACGAACCTTCGTTGATTCCAGTCCGCTCTCCCTCTCCGTTTTGTTAGCACCTCTATTCTTACCGCCGTAGGCGGTCTGTTTTCAAGTCTTTTCTGTGAGTGGCTTTGCGGGCGCGCCAGCGGCTGCCTACACCCTTTCTGCGCCTCTTCCGGGTTGCGGTTGCATCGCTTCCAAGGTCGCCAGCTTGGCGCCGTAGGAGTCGGGCGCCCGATAGACTTCCGAGGGCGTCGTGTAGCCCAGCGCCTGGTGGGGCCGCTCGTCATTGTAACTGTCAAACCATTTTCCCAGCCCGCGTCCGGCGTCCAAGCCGCCGCTGTAATCCTGGAGGTAGATGTCCTCATACTTGACGCTCCGCCAGAGCCGTTCGATGAAACGGTTGTCCAGCCACCGTTTGCGCCCGTCCATGCTCACGTCCACTCCGGCCGATTGCACCGCGTCGATAAACACCGGCGAGGTGAATTGCGAACCCTGATCGGTGTTGGAGATCAATGGTGCCTGGCGTCCCTGCCGCAACGCCATTTCCCAAGCGTCCACACAGAAGGCCGTGTCCATCGTGTTGCTCAACCGCCAGCCCAGCACGCGGCGACTCCACCAATCCATCACCGCCACCAAATACATAAACCCCGTGGCCATAGGAACATAGGTGATGTCCGAACACCAGACCTGATCCGGCCCCGTGACCACCAAATCTCTCAACAGATACGGAAAAATCTGGTGTCCCGGCCCGGGCAGGCTGGTGCGCGGCCTGGCGTAGATCGCTTCGATCCCCATCAAGCGCAACAGCCGCCGCACCCGCTTGCGATTGATGGCCCATCCCTGCTGGCGCAACAGCACGGTCAACTTGCGGCTCCCATAAACCGGATGCTCTAAATGCATCTGGTCCAACTGCCGCATCAGCCCCAGGTTCTCCTCCGTCTCCGCACAGGCCAGGTAATAATACGTGCCGCGGCAGACCTCCAACAGCTCGCACTGATGGCGCACGCTCACCTTCGCATCTGGACCGACCAGTTCGTCCAAGCATGTTAAAGACCCATCTGTTTGGATTTTTTTTTGAGCCAGTCCAGGTCCACGGTCAACTGCCCAATCTTTTGATGCAACTGCGCGATCAATTCCTCCTGATCCTCGTGGCCCGCCGCACCCGCCTCGAACAACTCCGGCAACCGGTCCCGAATGGTGGCTTTCCATTGCGTGACCTGCGTCGGATGCACCGCGTACTCTCGCGCCAGTTGCGCGACCGTCTTAAGCCCCAACAGGGCTTCGAATCCCACTTTGGCTTTGAAGGCACTACTGTGCCGTTTGCGTTTTGCTTTCATCGATCTGCTTTCTCTCATCAGATCGGTAAAAGTCCATCTTAACCACTGGTCTAGTTTTTGGGGTCCACCTCAGGATCGACGGTGACATCGATGCCCGAAGAACGCAGTTGTGCCACCATGGCATCGAGGTCGCTGACGCGAAAGTTTATCATCCAGCTCTGATTCTTATTCCCGAAGTATTCGGTGTCCCTGGGGAACGCTGTAAAAACTGTTGGACCCGCTTCCTGGGACCACGGTTTCTGATTGTAATCGGACGGTGCGGGATCGATTCCGAGATTTTCTTTATACCACCGGCCCATCGCGGATGGATCGTTCGCTCGGAAGAAGACGCCTCCGATGCTTGTCACTGTGACTCGCTTCATTTTGGCATTTTAAAACAAATGGCTGGCCGGTCAACCGTCAGCAGGCGCAATAGAGCCTTGCGTCCTCAACTTTGGCCTTTAGCCTTCAGCCTTCAGCCTTTCCATATAATACGTGTAAGTAGTATTATTTATTTGCCAAACCGGCCTCCCGGCGCGATGCTTCCTGCTGCCGATATTCATTCGATGCGACATCCGAAAAAACGGGGTCCCGCGCTTGCGGTTCGTGGCGTCCTGGCGCTGGCTATTTGCCTCGCCAATGCCGCCTTTCACCCCACCGCGGCGGCGGCGTCATCGTCATCCAAGGCCGCCGGCGCGGGCGAGTGGACGATGTTTCGCGGCGACCCGGCCCTGACCGGCGTGGCCGGCGGCTCGGTGCCCGATCAACCCGCCCTGCTCTGGAATTTCAAGACCGGCGGACCGGTCAAATCGTCGGCGGTCATTGGCGGGGGAAAAGTTTTTATCGGCTCCAATGACGGCCAGGTTTATGCGCTTGATTTTGCCTCGGGCGGGAAAGTCTGGGCTTTTAAAGCCGGCTCGGCGGTGCTCGCGCCGCCGCTCCTGGCTGATGGCACGGTCTTTGTCGGAACCAGCGAGGGGATTTTTTATGCCATTGACGCCAAATCCGGCCAGCCCCTTTGGAAGCATGAGACCGAAGGGAAAATTGTGGCTTCAGCGGGCATCGCTTCTTCCAGGGACGGCCCGTTGCGCGTGTTGGTGGGAAGTTATGATTTTAAATTATACTGTTTGGCGGCCAGCAACGGCAGCGCGGTCTGGACTTATGAAACCGGCAATTACATCAACGGCTCCTGCGCCGTTGCCGATGGCCGGACGGTTTTTGGCGGATGCGACGCGCTGCTCCACGTTCTTTCCCTGGCCGATGGGCGCAAGATCAAGGAAATTGACGCCGGCGCCTACATTGCCGCCTCGGTGGCGCTGGCGGGGGATCGCGCCTACTTCGGCCATTATGAAAATGAATTCCTTTGCGTGGACATCCAATCCGGCGCGGTGGCCTGGCGTTATCACGACCTGGACTTTCCTTACATGGCCGCCGCCGCCGTCACGGCGGATCGCGTGGTCTTCGGCGGTTTTGACAAGGCGATGCACTGTCTCCGGCGGTCCGATGGCACGAATTTATGGAAATTTGCCACGCGCGGGAAAATTGAAAGTTCGCCCGTGGTGGCGGGCGGCCATGTGATCTTCGGCTCGGATGACGGCAGCGTGTATATGCTGGCGCTGGAAGATGGCAAAGAACTTTGGTCCTATGATTTGGGCCAGCCGGTCGCCAGCTCCCCCGCCGTCGCCGCCGAAAAAATAGTGATGGGATGCGACGACGGCAACGTCTATTGCTTTGGCCAAAAATCGAACTGAGAATCGTTATGACATCATGGATTAAGATTAAGATTAGGAGCGGAAGGAGGATGCCATCATGACCCCGGCGCAAACAGTCAAGCCCCCCGCGCCGGCCCTTGAAAAGCAAACGACCGTGGGGAATTATTTCGTTTCCAATTACCCGCCCTTTTCCTTTTGGAAGCCCGAATTTGTGCCGGACGTTCTGGCGGCGTTGGAACGGCCGCCCGCCTCTCCGCTGGCGCCCCTGGGCATTTACCTGCACATTCCCTTTTGCCGCAAGCGCTGCCATTTTTGCTATTTCAAAGTCTATACGGACAAGGATTCCGCCGCCATTCGCGGCTACATCGACGCCGCCTTGAAGGAGTTGGCCCTCTACGCCGCCAAACCGATCCTCGGCGGCCGCAAGGCCAGCTTCGTTTATTTCGGCGGCGGCACGCCTTCCTATTTGTCGGTCGATCAGCTCAAACATCTGACCGGCTCGATGAAGGGGCTGATCTCCTGGGACGAGGCGGAGGAAGTGACCTTCGAATGCGAACCCGGCACGTTGACCAGCCATAAATTGAAAGCCATTCGCGAATTGGGCGTCACCCGCTTGAGTTTGGGCGTGGAAAACTTCGACGATCACATCCTGGAAATCAACGGCCGCGCCCATCACAGCAAGGAAATCGCCCGCGCCTATTCGTATGCCTGCGAACTCGGCTTTCCCCAGATCAACATTGACCTCATCGCCGGCATGGTCGAGGAGACGGACGCCAACTGGCGCGAAAACGTGCGCAAAACCATCGAGATGTCGCCCGACAGCGTGACCATTTACCAAATGGAAGTGCCTTACAACACGACCATCTACCAGGAAATGAAAGCGGCCGGCAAACTGGCCGCGCCGGTGGCCGATTGGGAGACCAAACGCGCCTGGGTCGCCTCCGCCTTTGCCGAGCTGGAACAGGCCGGCTACACCGTCGGCAGCGCCTACACCGCTGTCAAAAATAAGGAAACGGCCCGATTCCTCTATCGCGACCTTCTTTGGGCGGGCGCGGACTTGATCGGTTTGGGCGTGGCCTCCTTCGGGCATCTCCAGGGGACGCATTACCAAAACCAGCACGATTTCGAGCCTTACGTCAACGCCGTGCATTCGGGCCGGTTTCCCATTTGCCGGGCCATGACGCCAAGCAGCGACGAGCGGTTGATCCGCGAGTTTATTTTGCAACTCAAGCTGGGCCGCACCCGTTGCGATTATTTCCAGAAAAAATTCGGCGTCGATGTCCGCCGGCGCTTTGCCCAACCGCTCCGCGCCCTGGAGGACTGGGGCTTTGGGCGGGTCGAGGACGGCGCGGTGGTGTTGAATCGCGACGGGCTGCTCCAGGTGGACAGGCTGCTGCACGAATTCTTCCTCCCCGAACACAAGAACGCCCGATACGCCTGAGAATGAAAGCGGCCAAAGAAGAAATGCCGCCGGTTGCGCCGCGGCCCGTCCATTCTGATATTTATCCGCTCGACGAATTTTACGCGGAGCGCGGCGAGGCGATGCTGGTCATCGACCGCGTCGAACCGGACGAGGTGCCCGAACCGTATCGTTCCCTGCTCGACCATAAAACGGACATGACTTCGACGCTGGAGAAATTTTATCAGGAAACACTGCACATCGAGATTTTGGCGCGGCACCTCCGCGAATCTGAGTATTGCCGGGAAGTGGTGTTGGTCCTGGACCGCAGGCAAAAGCGCGTCGAATTCGGCGCCATCAAGATCTTTCTCGACTTGTTTCCGGCCGGGGCCTGTGGGGAGATTTTGCGCGGGCGGCAGCCGTTGGGCTGGATTCTCAACAGGTTCAACATCCCGTTTGCCAGCCGTCCCGGGGCCTTCCTGCGTCTGGTGTCGGACAAATATATTGACGCCGCCTTGCAATTGCAGGGGCCGCACCTTCTCCATGGCCGCCGCAATTCGCTGGTCGATGCGCGGAAGCGGCCCCTGGCCGAGATCGTGGAAATTCTGCCGCCGTAATCACCCATGAAAAACGACCCTTCGTTCGACGCCATCATCATCGGGGCCGGCCCCGCCGGTTCCTCCTCCGCCGCCATTCTTGCCGGATACGGCCATCGCGTCCTCATCCTCGAACGCGAAAAGTTCCCGCGCTACCATATTGGCGAATCGCTGCTCCCCTTTACCTTTCAGCCCCTGCAACGGCTGGGCGTGATCGACAAAATGCGCGCCTCGGCCTTTGTCAAGAAATACAGCGTCCAATTCGTTTCCCCGTCCGGCCGGGCCAGCCAGCCCTTTTATTTTTTCAACCGTTACGACCGCGACACCGTCGCCCAGACCTGGCAGGTCTTGCGTTCGGAATTCGATCAATTGCTGCTCGACAACGCGCGCGAAAAGGGCGCCATCGTCAAAGAGGAAACGACGGTCACGGAATTGATCCAGGAGAACCAGCGCGTCGCCGGGGTGCGCGCCCAGACCAAAGGCGGCGCGGCGGCCGACTACCGCGCTCCGATCACCCTGGATTGTTCCGGCAAGGAGGCTTTTTGCGCCGTGCGCAACCAATGGCGCGTGAAAGACCCCGTGCTCAACAAAATTGCGGTTTGGACCTATTACAAGGGCGCCCGGCGCGACGAGGGCCTCGATGCCGGCGCCACCACCGTGGCTTACGTGCCGGAAAAGGGTTGGTTCTGGTACATCCCGCAGCACAACGACAGGATCAGCGTCGGCGTGGTGGCGGAAGGCAAATACTTGACACGCGGCGGCGTGAAATCGCCCGAGGCAATCTTCCGGCGCGAGATCGAGGAGAACCAATGGATCAAACAACACCTGGCCCGCGGACAACAGACCGGCTCCTACTTTCTGACCAGCGAATACACCCATCACTCCAAACATTGCGGCATGGGAGGGCTTCTGTTGGTTGGGGACGCCTTCGCCTTTCTCGATCCGGTCTTTTCCTCCGGCGTCATGCTCGCCCTCAAGAGCGGCGCCCTGGCGGGAGACGAGGTTCACAAGGCCATTGTCGAGCGGGACTTTTCCCCCGGACGTTTTGTCGAATATGGCCGCTTCATGCGCGAGGGCGTCGAAAACATGCGCAAGCTGGTTTATGCCTTCTACGATCCAAAATTCAGCTTTCGCAAATTGACCACCAAACATCCCGACGCCGTGGGCACGGTGACTGATTGCCTGAGCGGCGATGTCAACAAAGATTTTTCGCGCCTGTGGCAACAAATCGCGGAATTCGCCCCCCTGCCCGAATCCCTCCCCGTGGGCGGCCCCCTGCTCAACCCCCAAGTCCCGGTAGGGCGATGAAAATACGGCTGGCCCATGAATCCTTCCGGGGAAGCCCGGACGACCAGCAGGTCGTCCCTACCAGGTCCAATGCGGTAGGGACGCGCTGCCGCGCGTCCGAGCCAACCGTGCGATGAAAACAATTCTGGCCAGGTATCTGGAGGTTTTCCCGGGTGAAAAGGAGCGGCTGCGCCTCCTGCAAGGCTTCCTGCGCGACACCTCCGACCCAAGACAGCTCTTTCACCGCAGGAATTTTTCCGGCCACATCACGGCCAGCGGATTCGTGCTGTCTCCCGACGGCAAAAAACTTGCGCTGGTCCGGCATAAATTCCTCAACCGCTACCTTCAGCCCGGAGGGCACGTCGAAGAAACCGACCAAACCGTGCTGGCCGCGGCGCTGCGGGAAATCCTGGAGGAGACAGACATTCAGTCCTGCCGCCACCTGCCCTTCCATTCCGACCCCGCTCTGCCCATTGACATTGACACGCACGAAATTCCGGCCAACCCCAAAAAGAGCGAGCCGAAACACTTGCACCACGATTTCCGTTTTCTCTTCCGCGCCGAAGCAGAAGTTGTCCCGGCGCGGCGCGGGCCGGGCGGGGAAGCCCAATGGATTTGGCGCCCCGTCGAGGATGCAATTGACGACGAAACCTTCAAACTGGTCCTCAACAAGTTGCAGCGCCCAACTCGGTGAATTTTTCGCCAATTAAAAATTCTCTTAGTCAACCAATAAATAAACCCCGCATCCCTCCAAACTGTAGCTTGACGTGGAGCCACGGACAAGCGCAGAATCAGCGCGAAAGGCACGCATACACGCATACAAGACGAAAAAAACGTAATCACTCATGGTCGAATTCGTTTACAAGTGCGGCACATGCGGGAAGCGCTACCGGCGCGAGGAGGTGCGCTACCTTTGCCCGTCCTGCGCCAGGGACTATCGCCCGGGCATTCCGCTGGTGGGCGTGCTCACGGCGGAATTCGACTACGCTGCCATCCGAAAACAATTCAAGAAAGCGACGCCGGACTGGAATTTGTTTTCGGCGGTGGAATCCAGATTTTACCCGGCTTACGCCATGGGAATGACGCCGTTCTTCCGGTCGGCGGCGCTGGGCGATGAACGGGGTTTCAGGAATGTTTGGATCAAGAACGACGGACTGAACCCCAGCGGGTCGTTGAAAGACCGGGCGTCGTTCCTGGTCGTGGCGGAGGCAAACAGATTGGGCGAAGAGACCGTCGTGGCCGCCTCCACCGGCAACGCGGCCAGCGCGCTGGCGGCGGTGTGCGCCGCAGCCGGCAAGCGGGCGCTGATTTTTGTGCCGGAGAGCGCCCCAAAGGCGAAGCTGGCGCAGATGCTCCTTTATGGCGCGCGCGTGGCGCCGGTCAAAGGGTCGTATGACGACGCCTTCCGGCTGTCGCTGGAATATACGGCGGCGAAAGGCGGATTGAACCGCAACACGGCGTATCATCCTCTGACCATCGAGGGCAAGAAGACGGTCGGGCTGGAAATCTGGCAGCAAAACGGCTGGCGCGCGCCGGATGCCATCATCGTGCCAGTCGGCGACGGGGTCATTATTTATAGTGTGTACAAAGCGTTCCACGACCTGAAATCGGCCGGTTTGATTTCAAGACTGCCCCAGTTGGTGTGCGCGCAAGCGAAAAACTCCTCCGCCATTCACCACTACGTCACGACCGGGAAATACCGGAACGCCCGGCATCCTGCGACCATTGCGGATTCAATTTCCGTCTCGATTCCCTCCAACGCGCATCTGGCAAGGAAGGCTGTGCTGGAGAGCAACGGCTTCTCCCTCACGGTCACGGACCGGGAAATACTGGCGGCACAGCAAACCCTCGCCCGGAAAACGGGCGTTTTTGCCGAACCGGCCGCGGCGGCCACAGTGGCCGCGCTGAAGAAAATCCAGGCGGCAACCTTGCTCGGGCCACAAAAACAAATCGTTCTGTTGATTACCGGACACGGGTTGAAGGATGTGGACGCGGCAATGACCAACCTCCGGATGCCCGCCGCGATTGAGCCGACGCTGGCCAGTTTTGAGAAAAGCTGCAACTGCAGTAAATCGAAAGGAGAGTGCCTGTGACAGTTTTGGGATTAAGATTAGGATTAAGATTAGGATTAGGATTAGGATTGGGATTAGACTGCAAGACATCGAAAGGAGAGTGCCTGTGACAGAGCAGGAATCCAAAGGCTGGCGCAACGACGCTTATGCCAAGGTCACCGGCAAGGCGAAGTACACGGACGACCTCAAATTTTCAAACGTCCTCCACGCCGCGCCCGTGTATTCGGACTGCGTCCATGCGAAGATCGAATCCATAATGACCGGGGACGCGGAGAATTATCCGGGGGTGGTGCGCGTGTTCACGGCCAGGGACGTGCCCGGCGCCAACCATTGCGGCCAGATCATCCAGGATTACCGCATTTTTGCCGACGACAAAATCCGTTATCACGGCGACGTCGTGGCCATGGTCGTGGCGGAATCGCGCGACATTGCCATCCGCGCCTCCAGGCTGGTGCGGGTGAAAGCCACGCCGTTGCCGGCAGTGCTGGATCCCGAACAGGCCATGGGGCCGGACTCCGTGCTGGTCCACACGAACCACGGAAGCAACATCCTTAATACGCACAAAATCCGGCGCGGAAACGTGGAGCAGGGATTTCGCGAGGCGGCTTTTGTCATCGAGGAGAAATTTCAGACGCAATTCGTCGAGCACGCCTACATGGAGCCGGAAGTCGCGGTCTGTGTGCCGCGCGCCGATGGGGTCATTGAAGTCTATGGCAGCATGCAGCATCCGTTCAGCACGCGGCGGTTCACGTCGGCCTGTCTGGGCGTTCCGCTTTCGGAAATCGAAGTGGTGGGAGTGCCGATGGGCGGGGGCTTTGGCGGCAAGGATGACACGGCGGCGATTGTCTGCGCGCGCACGGCGCTGGCGGCCAAATTGCTGAACCGGCCGGTGAAAATGATGTATCGGCGCGATTGGTCCATCCGCGAAAGCTACAAGCGCCACCCCTATCGGATTTACTACAAGATGGGGGTGGCCAAGGACGGGCATATCTCGGCGGTGCAGTGCCGGATCATCGCCGATGCCGGCGCGTATTGCTCGGTCACGCCGTGGGTGACGTGGCGCTCGACGGTGCAGTGCTGCGGGCCGTACCAGGTGGAGAACGTGCAGTGCGACACCTGCGGGGTTTACACCAACAACGTCGTGACGGGCGCGATGCGGGGGTTCGGTTCGCCGCAGATGAATTTCGCGATGGAGCAGATGGTGGAGATTGCGGCCGGGAAAGCGGGCCTGTCGGGCATCGAGTTCCGCCGCCGCAACATGGTGCGGCAAGGCAGTGTGACCATCACCGGCCAGCGGCTTGACGGGCACAAGGTCGCCATGGAACAGGTGTTCGAGGCGGTGCTGGGTGAAATGGATTATGAGGCGAAGCTGGCCCGCTGTTCCTTGGGGAAGTCGGATTCCAATGAGTTGTATGGCATCGGCCTGGCCATGAGTTATCGCGGGGTGAGCCTGGGGGCGGAGGGCGTGGATTTTTGCGCCGCCATCATCAACGCGCAGGCGGACGGCTCAATTCTTTTGGAAACCGGCATCCATGAAAATGGCCAGGGATCGGAATCGGCGCTCATGTTGATCTGCGCCCGGGAACTGGGGGTGGACATCAGCCGCATCCGCTACCGCCGGGCTTCAACCTCCAACATACCGGACAGCGGGACCACGGTGGCGTCGCGCGGGACGATCATGGGCGGCGGCGCGGTCACGCTGGCGGCACAAGAGTTGAAGAACAAGATTGCCGGGGCGCTTTGCGAGAAACTGCATTGCCGTCCCGAGGACGTGCGGTTCAAGGACAATTGCATCCTCGGGAAGACGGACAGGATTTCATTCGACGAGGCGATGCAGGCGATGTTCCAAAGCCAGCGCTTCCCGTATGCCTTCGGCGTTTTCAAGGCGCCGCGGGTGACCTGGGACGAGCACACGGGCCAGGGCAACGCCTACTTCACTTGGGTCTATGGCTGTCAGGCGGTGGAGTTGACGGTGAACAAAAAGACCGGGAAGGTGAAGCTGCTCAATGCGGTCGCCGCGCATGATGTTGGCAAAGCGATCAATCCGGAGATGGTGAAGGGACAGT
The DNA here is from genome assembly GCA_963825315.1 of uncultured Verrucomicrobiae bacterium. Classification (GTDB taxonomy): domain Bacteria; phylum Verrucomicrobiota; class Verrucomicrobiia; order Limisphaerales; family Palsa-1400; genus DASRLE01. The sequence continues at coordinate 2,533,576 of CAWGST010000001.1, forward strand.
TTTTCGGGGGCATGGCGATGGGGACGGGTTTTGGGCTGCACGAAGAAATCAAACACAAGGACGGCAAAATCACGAACCTTAACCTCAACACCTATCGCATCCCGCGCGCCATGGATTTGCCGGAGATGAAAGCCATTCTCATCGAGAATCCCGACCCGATTTCGCCGAGCGGCGCCAAGAGCATTGGCGAGCCGGCCAATGAAATCATGGCGCCGGCGATTGCGAACGCCATTTACCACGCCACTGGACAGCGTCATTTTTCGCTGCCCATCCGTGTGGCCGGGGCGGCGGAAGAAGCGCCGGAGGAGGTCTGCGGAGCATGAAACTTCACATCAACGGAAAGGAAATGGAGGTCGGGCGCGAACTGGCGGAGAAACGGCTGGTGGAATTCCTGCGGGAGGACCTGAATTTGACCGGGGCGAAGAACGCGTGCGACATCGGGGCGTGCGGCGCATGCACAATTTTGATTGACAATGAACCGCTGAAAATCTGCATGAAGCGGGTCAAGGACGCGGAGGGGCGGCGGGTCTTGACGATTGAAGGGATGGCGGCGCCGGATGGGACACTGCACCCGCTGCAACAGGCGTTCGTGGACGCGGGCGCGATCCAATGCGGCTTTTGCACGCCGGGGATGGTGCTGACCGCTCATGCGTTTCTGCTGCAGAACCCATTGGCGACCCGCGAGGAGATTCGCAAGGCCATCAATGGCAACCTTTGCCGCTGCACAGGCTATCAGCAGATCATTGACGCCATCCAGAAGGCGGCGGCCCATTACCAGCGCCGGCAGTGCGAGCAGAAACATGAAATCGCTACAGCAGCACATTAACGAACTGGAAAAACTCAAGACCGGCACGCCCGGCAAGGACTTCCTCCTGACGTGGGAGAAAACGGACGAGGAGATTCGCGCGCTGACGCTCGTGACCGCGTGCCTCCATGAATTGCACCGGGCGAAGAAATCATTCCGGGTGTTCGACACGGGACTGGCCATTTCCATTTTCCGCGACAACTCGACGCGGACGCGCTTCAGTTTTGCCGCGGCGGCGAACGCGCTGGGGCTGGCACTGGCGGACCTCGACGAGGAGAAGTCGCAAATTGCCCACGGCGAAACCGTGCGCGAGACGGCGAACATGATTTCGTTCATGGCCGAGGTCATCGGCATCCGGGATGACATGTATCTGGGCGAGGGCAACCGTTACATGCGCGAGGTTTCCGCCGCGGTGCAGGAGGGGTTTGACCAGGGCGTGCTGCATCAGCGGCCCAGCGTCATCAATCTGCAATGCGACATTGACCATCCGACGCAGAGCATGGCGGACCTGGCGCATCTGAAAAACGTTTTTGGTTCGCTGGAAAATCTGCGCGGCAAAAAGATTGCGATGAGTTGGGCCTATTCGCCGAGTTACGGCAAGCCGCTTTCGGTGCCGCAGGCGATCATCGGTTTGATGAGCCGGTTTGGCATGACCGTGTCGCTGGCGCACCCGGAGGGTTACGGCTTGATTCCGGACGTGGTTGAGCTTGCAAAGAAGAACAGCGCGAAGAGCGGCGGGAAATTTGAGGTGGTGTCAAGCATGGAAGAGGCTTTTCGCGATGCGGACGCGGTTTATCCGAAATCGTGGGCGCCTTATGCCGTGATGCAACGGCGCACACCGCTGTTGCAGAAGGGCGACCGCGACGGGTTGAAGGCGCTGGAGCAGGAATGCCTGGCCAACAACGCCAAATACAAGAACTGGGAATGCGACGAAAAGAAGATGAAGCTGACCAAAGGCGGCAACGCGCTCTACATGCACTGTCTGCCGGCGGACATTTCCGGCGTGAACTGCGCGCAGGGCGAAGTGTCGAAAGAGGTGTTCGAGAAATACCGCATCGCGACGTATCGGGAGGCGGGCTACAAGCCGTTCGTCATTGCGGCGATGATTTTCCTGGCGCGCGTGCCATCCCCGCTGGCCGCGCTCGGCAAGTTGATCAAGTAACCATTTAGGCTCCTGGCATGGGACTGCCTGTTTCATGGCGCCCGTTCTTCAGGGCCGCGCCTCTGCCGGAAGCAGAATTAGCACGAAATCGTAAATGGTTTGGGCGTAATGCAGCGCCGCATCAAATTCCTCGCGCGAAGGCATCGGATCGCCCGTCAGTCCTGGATAGCGGAAAGCAGAAACGTAGGGCGTGAGAATTTCAGCCGCGCCGATGAATTGTGTGAATTCAGGCAACTCGCCAGCCGCCTGCCGGATGAGCCGGCGGAGGTCGTGCGTTCTCTCAAACGGAACGTCTTTGGCGGTGAGCCAGGCTTTCACGGATTTTTCCGCCGTTTGCTGGCAGTGATAGATGGCAGTGTCGAGCGGGCCGTCCGCCGCGTTGGCCGTGATGCGCGCGGTTTGCAGGTCATGCAACGCCTTGGTCAGCCACTCGCGGGTGAACTGGGCGAGGGACTCATCCATAAAGTTTGCGCCCGCTCTGCAAAATCTGGTGCTGGATGGAGGCGCGCAAATGGCGGTAGCGATCAAACTCGGCGCGGGTCTGAACGAACACGTCTTTGCTCATGTCCAGATCGCCGAGACAGTGATGCGCGCGTTGCATCCGGCGAATGGCCCGCTCCCCGCTCTCGCGCACGATCACCATCAAGTCCACGTCGCTGTCTTCATGGGGCGCGCCCCAAGCGTGCGAGCCAAACAAAAAGATTTGCTCCGGCTGGAATTCGGCTTTCAGCCGTTCCACGACTTTCTCCAACAGACCTGCCGGGATGGTCTTCACGGTTTCCACAGTAGCATGGGCCAGTGTCTTTGAGAAGTTTTTCTTCCATTCCCTTTTGCGGAGTTTTTTCGTAGGATTGGCGCGGCATGTCCAAAATTATCAAACGCCTGCATCCGGAAGTCATCCGGAAAACCGCGGCGCGTTGCCGCGAGCGCGGCGTCGTGCTGCCAACATTCCAGCAGTTGCGCGAGCCGGAGTCCATCCCGAAATCCATCAAAGCGAAGCTCAAAGGCGTGGGACTTTGGGACGTCAACCCGGTGAATTTGTTCCGCATCACTTGGAAGAACGATTTGAAATCGGGGCTTTATGGGGGCGTCAATTACCTGGAAATCCCGCCGGCGATAACGGGAATCCAGGCGCGGATCATCGGGCTGATCGGCGCCTGGTTTCCGACGGGCGCGCACAAGGTGGGCGCGGCGTTCGGCTGCCTCGTGCCGCGCCTGGTCAGCGGCGAGTTCGATCCGGCAAAGCACAAGGCCGCGTGGCCGTCCACGGGAAATTTCTGCCGCGGCGGCGCGTTCGATTGCGCGCTGCTGGGTTGCACGGCCATCGCCATCCTGCCGGAGCAAATGTCACGCGAGCGGTTTGAATGGTTGAAGCAGATCGGAGCGCAGATCATCGCCACGCCGGGGTGTGAGTCAAACGTCAAAGAAATATACGACAAGTGCCGGGAACTGAAGCAGGACCCGGCGATCGTCATTTTCAACCAGTTTGAGGAGTTCGGAAATCCGATCTTCCATTACAACGTGACGGGGCCGGCGCTGGAAGAGGTGTTCGCGGGATTGCAGGGGGCCAACTGGCGCGCGGCGGCGTTTGTCTCCGCGACGGGTTCGGCGGGAACCATTGCGGCGGGTGATTTTTTGAAGCGGAAGCATCCGGAGTTGAAGATTGTCGCGGCGGAGGCGCTACAGTGCCCCACCCTGCTCCAGAACGGGTTTGGCGCGCACCGCATTGAAGGCATCGGGGACAAACATGTTCCGTGGGTGCATAACGTGCGCAACACGGACGCGGTGGCGGCGATTGACGATGAGGATTGCATGAGGGTGCTGCGCTTGTTCAACGAGCCGGCGGGCCGGAAATACCTGGCGACACTGGGCGTTGACGCGCTCCAGATCAAAAAGCTTTCGCTGGCCGGCATCTCGGGCATCTGCAACCTGCTCGCGGCCATCAAGACGGCGAAGCATTTTGAACTGGGCGGGCGCGATGTCATTTTCACCGTGTTCACGGATTCGACGGAGCTTTACAAATCGCGGCTGGAAGAGTTGCAGGCGGAACGCGGGGCTTATGGCGCAACGGATGCGATCAAGGATTTCTCCGGGCCGCTCTCGCGCCAGGGTGCGGACTATTTCAAGGAACTCACTTACCCGGACAGGAAAGCGATCCACAATCTCAAGTATTACACCTGGGTGGAGCAGCAGGGGAAAACGTCCGGGGAATTGGACGAGCAGTGGCATCCGGATTATTGGCGGAGCTTGTTTGAGGAACAGGTTGCGGGATTTGACCAGTTGATTAAGGAGTTCAATGAAGCGGCTGGCCACTGAGATGAACACTATGAGAACCCTAAACACTATGAGAACCCCATCTTGCGCGTGGATTTTTTGCGCGACGGCGCTGATGGCCGCCGAACCGTCGCCCGATTATCCTTTTCAGCCGGCACCCTTTACCGCGGTGCATTTGACAGATTCGTTTTGGGCGCCGCGCATCGAAACCAACCGCCTGACGACCATCCCGTATGCCTTCGGGAAATGCGAGGAGACAGGGCGAATGGACAATTTCATCCGCGCCGCCGCCGTGCTGCAAGGCAGGCCGCTGACCAATACCAATCTGCCGGGCTATCCTTTCGATGATACCGACGTCTATAAGGTCCTCGAAGGCGCCTCCTACGTTTTGGCGGCGCAACCGGACCCGAAACTGCGCGCTTATGTTGACAAGGTGATCGCCGAGATCGGCGCCGCGCAAGAGCCGGACGGCTACCTCTACACCGCGCGCACGATCAATCCGCAGCATCCGCACCCATGGTCCGGCCCAAGGCGGTGGTTGCGCGATCCGGACGAAAGCCATGAACTTTACGACGCCGGGCACCTGTTCGAGGCCGCCGCCGCGCATTACCAGGCGACCGGCGAAACCAACCTGCTCGGCATCGCCCTCAAGGAAGCCAATTTGCTCTGCGCCACTTTTGGCCCCGAAACCAACCAGCTCCATCTCTGGCCCGGACACGAAGTGGTCGAAATGGGCCTGGTCAAACTCTATCGAATCACCGGCCAGCGGCGCTACCTGGACCTGGCGAAATACTTTATTGACGTCCGCGGCCCCGGCGGCGACCCCTACCATCAATCCCACATCAAACCGGTCGAACAGACCGAGGCCGTCGGACACGCCGTGCGCGCCGGCTATCTTTACAGCGGCATGGCGGACGTCGCGGCGCTGACCTCCGACCCCCGCTATCTGAGCGCCATTGACAAGATCTGGGAAAATGCCGCCGGCAAAAAATTGTACGTGACAGGAGGCATTGGCGCCGTCCCGGAAGGCGAGGCCTTTGGCCCCGATTATTTTCTGCCGAACATGAACGCCTACTGTGAAACCTGCGCGGCGGTGGCGAACGATTATTGGAACGAGCGCCTGTTCCTGCTGCACGGCGGCGGGAAATACGTCGATGTCCTCGAACGCACCCTTTACAACGCCCTGCTTTCGGGCGTGTCGCTGGATGGGAAGCTGTTCTTTTATCCCAACCCGCTCGAATCGGACGGCCAGGCACGCGCGCAGCCCGTGGTTTGGCTGCGCCTGCTGCCCCGGCAACATCACCCGCTTCATGGCCTCCGTTCCCGGCTATTTTTATGCCCGGCGGGGCCGGACGATTTACGTGAATCTTTTCGCCTCCGGCGTTGCGGACATCAAGCTGGACGACGGCCACACCGTCAGGCTGACGCAGGAGACGCGCTATCCCTGGGATGGCGCGATCCGGCTCACCGTCGAGCCGGACCAGCCGGGCCAATGGGCGATTCGTCTTCGCATCCCCGGCTGGGCGCGCAACGAAGCGGCGCCGGGGGGCCTGTACACGTTTGTTGACAAGATGGAGGCAAGTCCGGCGCTCCGCGTCAACGGCCAGCCGGCGCCGATTCACCTTGAAGACGGCTACGCGGTCCTCAATCGCAAATGGAAAAAGGGCGATGTCATTCAATTGGACCTGCCCATGCCCGCGCGCCGGGTGGCGGCGAGCGAACGGGTCGAGGCCGATGTCGGGCGCATCGCCTTGCAGCGCGGCCCGATTGTCTATTGCCTGGAATGGCCCGACAATCCCGGCGTCAGGGTGCGGAACGCCGTCCTGGCGGATGATGAAAAGTTGACGGCGCAATTCGAGCCGGACCTGCTCAACGGCGTGGAAACCATCAAAGCGGGCCGCTTGAAGGCCATTCCCTATTATGCCTGGGCCAACCGCGGCAAGGGTGACATGGAAGTCTGGATCGCCCGCGCCGCCCGATGAATCAACCGGGGGTTCCCCCCGCAGCCTTGAGATTCCCGCCGCGCCCGGCTAAACTGCGGCGATGACTGCGTTTCCTGTGAGTCCAGAAAAGGCACAGCAACTCGCCCAACGGATGGCCGCCTTGGGAGTGCGTGAGTCCGATATGGAAGAGACTTTTGTGAAATCCGGAGGACATGGGGGTCAAAATGTCAACAAGTCCGCAACGTGCGTCATGCTGCTCCACCGCCCAACCCGCCTGCAAGTCAAGTGCCAGACAACGCGTCAACAGGGACTCAATAGATTCATTGCCCGGCGGCTGTTGCTGGACAAAATTGAAAGGCTGCAAACCGGGCAAATGACTGCGGAGCGAGCCCGCATTGAGAAAATCCGCCGGCAAAAGCGCAAGAGGAGCCGCCGGGCCAAAGAACGGATGCTCGCTGACAAATCCCGTCACTCGGACAAGAAGGCCGCCAGGAAGGCAGCCGGGAATGCCTGGTTTTGAGCGCCGCATTTCGCAAGGTCCGGGAAATCCAGGGAGCACGACGGAGATTAAGATTATGATCAGGATTAAGATTAGGAGCACCCACCCAAAAAAGTGAAAGGCGCCCCTCCGGCCCGCGAGGCCATTTCGAGTCTTGCAAAACCCCCGCTAATTCTGGAGAGTTCCCCCGACGACCATCACAACCGCCAGAAACGTGAAAGGAAAAGACAAGCGCATGAAACTCGAAGCACTGGAAAAGGCCGCTGCCGCCGCCCGCGGGCAGGCGCGGCGTCTTGAACAAGAAGCCCGACAAGCAGGCGCAGCCGCTCGCGCCGCCAAGAACAAAGCCCGCCAGGCCAAAGCCAGGCTCAAACTGGCCAAACGCGAAGCCAGGCAGTCCCGGCAGGCCGCCAAAGAAGCCAAATACGCCTTCGCCGAAGCCCGGCTTGCGGCCGAGAAGGCAGGGGCCAAAGCCGGCTCGCTCGAAAAGAAAATGCGGAAATTGCGCAAAAAAAGCACCCAAGCCCGCGCTGGCAGGCGGAAGCCCAACCCCGCCCCCGCTCGCAAAAAGAAAATGCGGAAGTTGCGCGGAAAAAGTCCCCAAGTCCCCGTTAGCACGAGGAAGCCCAAGCCCGCCCCCGCTCCCAAACGCTTTGTCGCCAAGCCGTCTGCCCTTGCGCCCAAACCTCACGCCGCCAAGCCTCCACCGGGGCCTGTCTCCCGCGTCAAGTCTGTGGGCGTCCTTGCGCCAGAGCCGGCCCGGCCGGCTGCGTCGGGTTCTGATGCCAACATCCAAGTGCCGCGCGACATTACGCCGCCGCCTGCCGCCGACCCATCCGGGAGCCATGTCCCCGCGCCGCCGGACGCTGACAAGAGCAGCTAATGTTGAATTTAAGAGAAAAGAATTCCAAGAGAGATTTGTCTTATGCCCACACTCCCGCAATCTTCGTCCCGCAGAAACGGCATTTGCCGTTGGTGATGTCCATGCGCGTGACGGCGAAGATGTCGCGTTCGACGACGGCTTTCCGGCAGTTGGGGCACCAAGTCGTCCCCGCGCCTTCGAGGCCGGGCACGTTGCCGATATAGACGTAGCGCAGTCCCTCGGCGCGGGCGGCGTCACGGGCTTTGAGCAGCGTTTCGACGGGCGTGGGTGTCAGGTGCGCGAGTTTGTGCGCCGGATGGAAGCGCGAGAAATGCAATGGCCGGTCCGGTCCCAACTCTTTGACAATCCAGCCGCACATCCGCCGGATGGCGTCGGGGTTGTCCGTGTAAGTCGGCACGACGAGGTTGATGATCTCAAACCATACGCCCAGGTCGTTGAGCGTTTTGAGCGTGGCCAGGATGGCGGAGAGTTTGCCGGAATTGAGTTTTTTATAGGTGTCCTCGTCGAAGCCTTTCAGGTCCACATGCGCGGCGTCCGCGAATTGATACAGATCGCGCGCCGGCCGTTCCTCGATTGAGCCGCAACTGACGACGATGTTTTTGAGCTTGCGCCCGCGCGCCGCCTTGCAGGTGTCCTGCGTATATTCGTAAAACGCCGTCGGTTCGGAGTAGGTGTAGGAAATGGACGGGCAACCCAGCGCCTCGGTCACGGCCACGACGTCTTCGGGGAACAAGCTCAACCGGGACATTTGTTCGGTGGTGAGGCCTGGGGGCAACGGCGGTTTGAAACGAAGTTCCTCACCGTGCGGGTCTTTGGTTTCCTCCGGTTTCTTCTGCGAAATCTCCCAGTTCTGGCAATTGAGGCAGCGGAAAACGCAGCCGGAGGTGGCGAGCGAAAAGCTCAACGTGCCCGGCATGAAATGGAAGAGCGGCTTTTTCTCGACCGGGTCAACGTGGAAGGTGCAGGGGTTGCCATAGACCAGCGTGTAAAGCGCGCCGTCGCGGTTGACCTTGTTGCGGCAATGGCTGCGGTCGCCCGGCTCCAGGATGCAATTGTTGGGGCAGACCTTGCACTGGACGTTGCGGCCGAGCTTGAGGTAATGCCGCGCCTCTTTCACCCAGCCGCGTTTTTGCCACAGTTCCCAAACCTCGCCCGTGGGCGCGTCGCCTTTGAAGATGTCGGCCGGGGCCTCGGACTCGCGCCATTTGGCGAAGAAATCGAAAAACGAAACCGCGCCCGCCAGGCTGGTCACACCCGCTGCGCCAAGACCGATGGCAGTGCGGCGCGAGATTCCTCCCGCTAAACGACGCGATGTATCATTGGGGTTCACGCATCTGAGCGATGTTTAATCCAGCCCCATCGCTGCAAGGCAAGATACACCGCCGGCACCACGTGCGCCAGCACCAAAACAATCAACGGCAGGTGGAACATGCGATGGAGCGTCAGCGCGGTTTTCTCGTCCAGCAGTTTGGCGAAGCCGTGGCGGCCATCCATGATGTAACCGGTCAGCAGAAAGGCCATCACCAGCGGCAGCAGCAGCCAGCCGCTCCAGCGCATCGTTTTCAGGCAAATAATGTTGATTTTGCTCATATCGGAACCTTTGGCTGAAACACCTCATTCACGCCGCCCGTAAAATTCAGCGCCGCCGTCAGCAGGCAACCGCCCGTCACGCCAATCAACGGAATCAAGAGCGTGCCCGCCAGCAATGCGCCCAGGAATGCGCCGACAAAATCCGCCGTGTAAAGGCGCGACGCGCCCGCAACGGTGCCGTCGAATTCCAGCCGATTGGCCAGCGGGAATTGCATTCCCACCAGCAGCGCGAGAATCAAAGTCAGCAGGGCAATGGCCGCCTTGATGAACCCGAGTGACGAGGCCGTGTCCCCCAGCCGGTTCAACCGCGGCAATAAAAACGCGAGCAGGAGGGCGTAACCGGCGATGGCAAAGGCGAGAAGAGCCAGATGTTTTCCAGTATTGCTCCGGGATTTCATGCGCCGATTCGCCAGCGCCGCCCCAAGCGCCAAACCGGCCATGAAGACGGTGACGATGATGCCCAGTTGATGATAGACCGAGCCGCAAAGAACCTGGAACGCCAGCAGCAGGACAATCTCCAATGCCGTCGCCGCGAAACCCGAGGCGAAGAGGACAAAAGCCGTTCCGCGCAACCGGACGAGATAGAAGCAAAGCAAGACCAGCAGCAACACCTGCAGCGCGCCGAAGCCGATTTTGAACTGACTCATCCAGTGGCGGAGATGATAAAAGTAAAGCACCGGGTTGAAGTCCGTGTTCAACGCCGCCGGCTGCGCGATGGCGTTTTGCATGTCCATCATCCGGTCGGCGGTCAGCATCGCGTCGAGGTAATGCCGGTTCATCAGTTTCGTCTTGACGCCCTGCTGTTCGATGCGCGAAGCGATGTCGTCAAAAAGCGGGCCGGCCGACGCGAGAAAGAAGACCCGTCCGCCGGGAATCACCAGCGCGTTTGGGAATGATTGCTTCAACGACCGGCCAGCCGACGCCAGCATTCGCGCCAGTTCCGGACTGACGTAATTTTCATAATGCCCGAGCGAAAAGGACACCACGCCGTCCGAAGAAAGCGCCCGTTTGACTTCAGCCAGAAACTCCACGGTAAAGAACCGGTTGAGTTGCGCGGTGGAAGGCTCGGGCACATCTACAATGACCACATCGTATTTTTCGCCGGTTTGCCTGACAAACAAGCGTCCGTCGGTGTTGATGATTTTGATCCGGTTGTCCGCCAGACTTTCCGGCAGGTATTTCCGCCCGAACTCCAGAATCAACGGGTCCAGTTCCACATAGTCCACGCGGCTGACATTGTATTTCAGGAGTTCCTTCGCCGTGCCCGAGATGCCGCCGCCCACGAGCAGCACCTTGCGGGCGGCAGGACGCTGTGCCATCGCGTAATGCACGGCCTCCTCAACATGCTGGTCATCACGGGTGGAGGTGAGCGGAACGCCGTTCTCGATGAAATCAAGCTGGCCGTCGGATTCCGTGACGAGCAGTTTGCCGTAAGGCGAGTTGGCCCGCGCCACGATGTGCTGCCGCGGATACTGCCAGGCCGTGGAAACACCATCAAGGTCAACCAAAACCGCAGCCGCCAGCACCGCGACGGCCAGAGCGCCTGCCATCGTCAAAAGCCATTTGTGTCCGGTGTGAGAGCTTATCGCTCCGGCCACCAGCAGGTTCAAAACGGCGGGATAAACCAGGATGCCGGCATGATCGAGGAACTTGACCAGCACGAAACTGAACAGAACGCCGCCAGCGATGCTGCCGATGCTGTCCGCGACATAGACATGGCCGATGCCCGAAGCGCCCGCTTCGCGCGCCGACAACAAGCACGCCAGCGTCAGGGCATAGCCCGCCATGAGGCAATACGGCAGCAGCAGGATGAAAGCGCTGATGAAGGTTTCGCTGACACCCACCGCGGCGCCGCGGATGAAAACGATGTTTCGCAAGGCCCGCAGGAGAAACACCTGCAACAGCGGCAAAACGGCCACCAGGATTTGCACGACGACCAGGACGGCCAGCGGATTTTGGAGTTTGTCGGAGGTCCGGCCAAGCCAGGCGCCGATTCCCATCAGGAGCAGCCAGTTGCCCAGCACCAAGCCGAGCACCAGTTCGTTTCCGCTAAACGCGGCGAGCAGTTCGCGCATCAGCGCCAGTTGCGTCATCACGCACGAAACACCCAGCGCCCCGACGGCCAGCAGGACGAGCCGCCGATGACTTGTGACCGCCAGCAGGATCGGCTTCCGGTCGGACATGAAACCTTACTCCGACTCCTCGAAGGCCTCGACGTGATAGATGGAGACGCTGACATTCCTGCCGCGCCAGTCGTCCGGCGCGCAGCCGGCTTTTTGCGCGAGGTGGTTGAGGAATTCGACCTTGTCCGGAAGTTGCTCCCAGACCTGCGGCAGAAACGTCGCCATGCGGGGGCCGATTCGGAGCACCACGCCATCCTCGCCAGGCTCCAACTGGTTCAGGAGGTCCTCCGGCGAATTGAAACGCAGCGGTTGCGGTTCCGTCAGCACGCTGATTTCAATTTTGATTTTGTTTATCTCATCCAGCCGCACCGGCTGGAAACGCGGGTCGCGGGTGGCCGCGTTCCGCGCGTTGTCCTCCACCGCCTGGCAAAGCGCTTCCTGCGGCAGAATGTGGCCGATGCAGCCGCGTAACGCGCCATCCTCGGTCAACGTCACGAAGCACCCTTTCGTCTCCGATAATTTTGGTGACAGATCCCTGGCGTTGAGCGCGGGTCCCGGCGAGTCGGGATTGGTCGCGACGCAACTCAGGGTCCGGCGGGCGAGGTCAAGCAAAAATTTCCGCTCTTTCGCCTCAAAGTTTTGGGGCGCCGGCTCGTAAAAGGCGATGGCGGAATAGCCCACCACCCGTCTTTTGTCACCGGCAGTGTCGCCACTGTTGCGGCAATCCAGCAATTGCGCCTTCCAGCCTTTTTGCCGGGCCAGATGCATCAGCGTCAAAATGGGCAATTTGCCGCAAGCCTCCTGGGTTTTCATTTCGTCAATGTTCAGGTCGCAAATCGCCTTGACACAGCGGGCGTCCAGTTTTTTGGCCTCATCATAGGTGTAGTAATGACTGAGATCGGAGCTGGCCACCACGAGGGTTTTGCCATCAATCACCCCGGCTAAAACCCTGGCGGCCTGTTCAGGATCAACCTCGCCAAAGACGACGGGCAGGATGGTGAAGTTCGTTAAAGTTTTTTGCAGGAAAGGAACCTGGACCTCGACGGAATGTTCCCAGGTGTCGGGCGTGTCCTCCCCGGCAGCCGGCGCGGGCTTCGATGACTGCGCCCACCAAGGCGGCCGTTGGACCAGGCATTGCGGTTCCAGGACAAAGGGGCTGGTCCTGGCAAGTTGCCGCGCCCTGGCCGAAATGGGGACGATTCCCAAAGGCGTTTGGTAAGCGTCCGTGTTCGCAACCGACGCGCCCTGAAACAGGGCATAGTGACTGGGGCCGAGGATGACGACGGTTTGAACATCGCGGCCGGCCAGCGTTTTATAGGCAATGGCCGCGGTTGGTCCCGAATAAGGGTAGCCCGCATGAGGGCAAACCAGGCCCTTGAGGCGTGGAATGTGATGCGCGGGCGCGCCTTGCAGCAATCCGTCAATGGTTTTCGAAAGAACCGATTCTTCCGCCGGATAAAACAGCCCGGCAACGGCGGGCGCGCGGACGCGCAGATGGCTGTTGGTCTGTTCCGCCGACTGAACGCGCTGGTCCGGGCGCGGCGTTTCCGCCCGCGAATTACACCCGGAGAAAGGCAGCAGCAACGCGATCAGGGCAATCCCGATGGCCGATTTTCGTCTGTTTCCTGTGGGCATGGTGATCACATAACACCCCGCGCAAAGAGAAGTCAATGGCTTCGGTGGGCGTGACCGGGTTCAGGGCGCATCCCGGTTTTGGCCCGCTCGACCAAAAAAAGGCTGAAGGCTGAAGTTTTCAGCCACAGCTAACGTGCCGGTGGCGCCGGCGGCTCGGCTGGCAACCCGGAGGCGGCGCGAATGGGCGCGATGGCCTTGCGGTAATCGGGATCGCTCAAGCTCCAGGAACGGGGGTCCTTGACAATCGTTGCAAGACGGTTTGTGGCGTCGCCCCGCACGGCCATGCCGGCCCACTCCATCCACCAAGCCCATTTGGGTTGCGCCTTTAGCACGTCCAGCGAGAGACTGCCGCCCACTTCGGCGAGGGCAACCGGTTTCCCGTTTGCCAGCTTCAACAAATCATCGTAATAGGATTGCTTGAATGTGCGGTAACAATCCAGGCTGAGGACATCCACGTATTCAGGTCCGGGCCAGCATTCCCGGAATTTCAGCGTGGTGCCTTCCGGCCGGTCCACGTTCCAAACCCAGATCAGGTTCTTGATGTTGTGATGGTTCACGAGCCGGTCGAACATCATTTTGTAGAGCGCGGCCGTGCCGTAGTCTCCGCAGGCCATCATCCTCATCCTCGCCGCCGCCTTCATTTTGTAGCTCTCTGGCGCGCCGAATTTTCCGCGGCGGCCGCCCCACCAGAACCAGGCGCCATTCATCTCGTGAAACGGACGCCAAAGCAGCGGCACATGCGCCTCTTGAAGCTTCTTCAAATACGGCACGATGGCGTCCACTTGGGCGCACCAGCGCCGGTGCAGTTCGGTGCCGGGGGTGAGCAGGTCCTTGTATTGAGCTTCGGTGAGGTGGCCTTGCACGGTATTGAGATTGGTCGTCGCGCCGCCGCCGCGCCGGCCCCTGAAGGCGACGGGTTCGTCGGCTGTGGGCGGCGCCTCATGCCAGCACATCACGACGAGCGAGCCGTTCTTGTAATGTTCTTTGATCTCTTCGACAATGTCATTCCGGACGAACGCGGAATCCTTGCTGCCTTCTTTGGCGAAACCCCAGTCCTTTCCGAAAATGGCCGGCGTCTTGCCCCAAGCCCTGGACGCCTCCGCGGTTTGCCGGTCTTTGTCCGCCGGGAGATTGTGCTGGCCGCTCAAGGTGTGCTGGCCGGAAATGCGGTAAATGAAGCTCAACAATTCCACCGCCTCCGGCGCCGCATCGGGAGTGACCGGCCGAACGGCGCTCCCGGCACGACAAAGAGAACCAGCACTGATACAAAATAAACCGATCAACACACTGAAACCGATTTGCGCTTTTTTCATAGGGTTGCTTTCCTTCCTGATGTTCTTGCGGCGGGGCCGCCGTCATTTGATCCCGCCATGCAGGGCCGTTCTGGCGAACTCTCCCGAGGGAGTAAGTTGGTAATCCCAATTCTTGAGCAGCGCCGGCCCCCATTCCGGATCGAAGATCCAGACCGTCCAACTGATACCCTTGCCCTCGAGATACTTGATGATCTGCGGGCCATAGGTGGCGTTGCGATTGCCCCCTGCGGCGGACTCAGCGGCGGGCCGCCGGCCATCCGTGGGCAAATCTTTCAGCCTTTCGGCTCCCTTCACAAAGCCGGTGGACTCAGCGGCAGGCGCCGGGCTGTTCGTGGATGTCGGCCTGGCGAAACCGCCGAATTCGGTGGCGATAACCGGGTACTTGGCGGCGGCGAAACCGAAATCCTCCTCCCATTTCGGTTCCCACGGTTGAGGCCGCTTGCTGGCATAAGGGTGGACGGCATAGCCGATGCCCTCGGCGGCAATCGGGTTGAGGCGCAGGGGCGTAAGATCGTAGGCCCAATCAAATCCAGCCACCAGCGGAATGACTTGCGGATCGTTGGCGCGGATCAGAGTGATCTCTTCCTCCACGGTTCTCTTCCAATCAGACCAGGAGACCGGGCCGAGCTGGTCGCGAATCGTGGCCGGCTCGTTGAATAGTTCAAAGAACGCCACTGTGTTATGGCCGGCGTAGTGCCGGGCCATGGTGCGCCAGAAGTTGTAGGTTTCCTTTTTCGTGGTGTCGTACATCGGGTTCTGAAAAAGTTCCGTCTCCAGGTTGCCGATCGAATGCCAGTCGAGAATGACGTACATGTCCAGTTCCGTACACCAGCCCACGGCCTGGTCGAGCAGCTTGATGTATCCCGCCGGCGTCCGTTCCCGCCATGCGACCGGATGGACCGGGATGCGGACCAGCGTCGCGCCCATTTCCTTGACCTTGACGAAGTGGTCCTTGCTCCAATGCCCCTGCATCTCGAGTTTGTCCGGATCCGAAATCGCCAATCCGCGGAACAGCACCGTGTTCCCGTTCGGGTCCACGAATTTGTTTCCCTTGACCGAGATCAGCGGCATCTGCTTGTTGTCGGCCGTATAGGGCCGCTGGCCCGGAGCGGGATCCCGCCACCACGCGTGGAGTCTCGTTGACACGTTGGTTGGCGCGGGTTGCGCCGGCGGGTTGGTGTTCTGGGCCAAGGCGATGGTTTGAAGGCAAAACGCTGCCAGCCCAATTGCTGCGGGCAGTTTGAATTTCATTGTCATGTTCCTGAATGCTAAACGCCGCCCATCCCGGGCGCAATTCAACTTTTCTCAGCCCCGTGAGCGCCCGAATCATTAGAGCGTTTCCACAAATACTGTAGCCGCATTACATGGTAGGGCGGGCACTCCGCTGCCCGCCGCGGCGCGCACGGAGTGCGCGCCCCACCACCCTCGTTTCGGCTACACCATTTCTTGAACCGCTCTAGCGACTTTTTGGGAGCGCGACCGTCTCGGTCGCATCCGTCGGCGTCCCGCCGGCGGAACCCGCGCTTTGGACACGTTCACCCTTCGAGTGAATTTTTGAGCATGTCGCTAATGATTCGGATGAGCGCGAAGCTTTCATAAAATCGTTGGCATCATGCGTGCCATGGTTGGCGTGTCAAGTTCACCTGCAAGGCGGCGTTCAGCCCCCGGCGGACGATCGTCAACCGTGCGGTTTGCGCGCCGTGGCACGACGGACGGCGTTGAAAAATCGGGTTCGGGCCTGATTTGCACGGATTTCGGCATATTTGGCATTTTTTAATTTTTTCCTCTATTCGGTTGACAGACGGGCGCCGCCGCCGCCTGGCCATGCCGTAAACAGCGCCGGAGTGCGCCTGGACCCACGGCTGGCACATGAAGGCCCGACGATCCCTTGTTGCTACCGTTTCGGACGCGCAGAAGCGCGTCCCTACCCGATTGGCTCCGGTAGGGGCGACCTGCCGGTCGTCCGGGTGTTCCCGGAAGGTTTTTTCCGTGTGTCCGATGAACTGGCCATCGAAGCAGACCGGTCTTGTGCCTTTGAGGTTTTGTGATTCTTCATGGCTGATTTTATATTTTTGATTTTCATCATGGCACAGCCACATGGACAAATGCCGTCCATGTGGAAAAATATTGGTAGTGGTGCCGTAGATTGTTGCCGCCTCCCCGCCAAAAACTGACTTTTTATGCATAAAAATCCCCTTTACGAACTCCGCAGGCTGATTAGCCTGTGGGATATGATTCAATGGTCTATCGGAAAATTCTGTTCTGCACACGACATGCTTACCGTCATGGGCCACGCCGCCTATTCAGTTGTGGAGGCGGACGGCAGAAATGCAGAAATGGGTGATGTTGTTGACGAAAAGCTATCCGGTCAAAGATTGAACTATTCTAATAATCTTCAATCCTATTTGGAAGAATGCAAACATCTCAATTTGCCTGCGACAACTCAGAGAACCATTGAATTGATTGGCAAGATTACTAATACCCGTGAAAAGTTCTATTGGGTGGATAGTAAGGATGGAATTGACGGCATATTGCGGGCGGCTTACAAGGAATTGAATAACATCAAGTTTGCATTTGTTCCAGAAGAAAAACATGATTTTTTTGAGAATGATAAGAATTTTGGCGCTTTAGTGTGGATAGCATTTCCATCTGCAAGGGAGGATACTAAATCTGCGGGAAATTGTTTAGCTGTTGGTTTGGATACTGCGGCTGTTTTCCATTCAATGCGAATCGTGGAGCACGGAATCAGGGCTTTGGCTAAACATTTAGGACTTAAAATTAAAAATCGCACTTTAGAAACTGCGGATTGGTCACAATTGATAAAAGGAATCAGTGAGGTGGACCCCAAAAACTAGACCAGTGGTTAAGATGGACTTTTACCGATCTGATGAGAGAAAGCAGATCGATGAAAGCAAAACGCAAACGGCACAGTAGTGCCTTCAAAGCCAAAGTGGGATTCGAAGCCCTGTTGGGGCTTAAGACGGTCGCGCAACTGGCGCGAGAGTACGCGGTGCATCCGACGCAGGTCACGCAATGGAAAGCCACCATTCGGGACCGGTTGCCGGAGTTGTTCGAGGCGGGTGCGGCGGGCCACGAGGATCAGGAGGAATTGATCGCGCAGTTGCATCAAAAGATTGGGCAGTTGACCGTGGACCTGGACTGGCTCAAAAAAAAATCCAAACAGATGGGTCTTTAACATGCTTGGACGAACTGGTCGGTCCAGATGCGAAGGTGAGCGTGCGCCATCAGTGCGAGCTGTTGGAGGTCTGCCGCGGCACGTATTATTACCTGGCCTGTGCGGAGACGGAGGAGAACCTGGGGCTGATGCGGCAGTTGGACCAGATGCATTTAGAGCATCCGGTTTATGGGAGCCGCAAGTTGACCGTGCTGTTGCGCCAGCAGGGATGGGCCATCAATCGCAAGCGGGTGCGGCGGCTGTTGCGCTTGATGGGGATCGAAGCGATCTACGCCAGGCCGCGCACCAGCCTGCCCGGGCCGGGACACCAGATTTTTCCGTATCTGTTGAGAGATTTGGTGGTCACGGGGCCGGATCAGGTCTGGTGTTCGGACATCACCTATGTTCCTATGGCCACGGGGTTTATGTATTTGGTGGCGGTGATGGATTGGTGGAGTCGCCGCGTGCTGGGCTGGCGGTTGAGCAACACGATGGACACGGCCTTCTGTGTGGACGCTTGGGAAATGGCGTTGCGGCAGGGACGCCAGGCACCATTGATCTCCAACACCGATCAGGGTTCGCAATTCACCTCGCCGGTGTTTATCGACGCGGTGCAATCGGCCGGAGTGGACGTGAGCATGGACGGGCGCAAACGGTGGCTGGACAACCGTTTCATCGAACGGCTCTGGCGGAGCGTCAAGTATGAGGACATCTACCTCCAGGATTACAGCGGCGGCTTGGACGCCGGACGCGGGCTGGGAAAATGGTTTGACAGTTACAATGACGAGCGGCCCCACCAGGCGCTGGGCTACACGACGCCCTCGGAAGTCTATCGGGCGCCCGACTCCTACGGCGCCAAGCCGGCGACCTTGGAAGCGATGCAACCGCAACCCGGAAGAGGCGCAGAAAGGGTGTAGGCAGCCGCTGGCGCGCCCGCAAAGCCACTCACAGAAAAGACTTGAAAACAGACCGCCTACGGCGGTAAGAATAGAGGTGCTAACAAAACGGAGAGGGAGAGCGGACTGGAATCAACGAAGGTTCGTTCTCTCTTTTCGAAAGTTCTTTGAAGCGCAAATCAGGCAAGAGACAACAAGAAACATATATGACAACAGATCGAAGGAGTCCATCTTAATTTATGCGCTTCGTGGTCTAAATGATGGGGTCCACCTCACAGGGCTAAAATTGAAGAACGACAACTGAAATTGGATAAGAGTAAAAGGAAAAAGAAGGGAGAGCATAAAACACTGGAAGAGTACAGGGCTACAGCAGATGAAATGAATGTTTTTCGCCAATGGTGGAGAAACAATACGATGCACTCAAGAGGTGTATATAATGCGTTAGAGGCCGCCGGTGTTTTTAAGCGCGTGTATGTATTCATGGAAAGATTATCCTCCAATGCAATTACCGATTAAGCAATTCCTCCACCGTCCAGACGTGGTCTGTCAGACCGGCGGCCATTGCCGGGGTGCGTTCAATGGCTTTCGCGGTTTCCGTGAAAGGGTCAGTCCTCGGAATCAAGGAATTATGGGCTTGACGAATGGAAGGAGGGCGGTAAGATGACGGAAATAAATTTGGATCACATTGAAATCGGCGCTGGCACAAATAAGCGAGAATGAAAGGTGAAGAATTCAAAATACTCGATTCCGAGGACTGACCCGAATGGCAGTTAGTTAAGGCATCGAGAATGCGGGGTGTTTTCATTTGGCGGTGGTGTCAAGACGATAGCGGTTTTGGTGGGGAATCTCCAAAAACTTGTGGCGATGGTTCATTAGGCGCGGGTAGGGCTTGGGCCGCCGCTTGACGGCGCGCGGTTCGCGACGGCCCGGACGATCGGGCAGCAAATCGGCGGCCAAGACGCGGAAGAGATCCTCCAGCAACTGTCGGCGGCGGCGCTCAGAGCGGGCCTGAGCCAAGGCTTGGCTGTAGTGGCGGGCCGCCGCCAAGGCACCGGCAAAACTGATTCGTTCCAGAGCAACCCGGTGACGCCGGGCCGCTTCGAGCATGAGGCGGCGGACCAGGTTATGCACCAGGATATGCAAGCGCAGTTCCCGCTCCAGCATGGCGGGACTTTTGCAACTCATCATGTCCATCTGCAAGGTGGTTTTGAGGTTGCGCAGGGTCAGTTCCATGGCCCAGCGGCGGTAGTAGAGCTGCCCCAGGGCGGCGGGCGGATATTGCGTCGAGTCCAGCAAAGTGGTCACGAGGATAACTTGGGTGGAGCGGAAGCCGGGCAGGCCCAGGCGGCACCGCACCAGGCGCAAGGTCAGGATTTCGGGCAGGGCGTTCCATTCTTTTGCACTGACAGTGCGGGGACGCTGGGCCGGCTTGCGCCATTGCACCAGCCGTTCGTGTCGGCTCAGGCGCCGACCGCGGCGGAAGTCACGGCGAACGGAGCCTTTGACGCGAAAGACCGCATCGACGTTGCGCCGCAGGCACTGGGCCAAAAGGCCCCAAGAGCAAAATCCCCGGTCACCCAACAGGATGCTGCCCGGAGACAAGTGATCCCACAACGTTTGTAAGAGTGTCAGTTCGTGTTGCTGCCATTGACCGGTGGCCCAGGCGACCAGCAGGCCGGTGGCCAGGCCGAGCAAGCCAACCAGGCGGATAATGGGGAAACCACAGCCGGGCTTCTGCGCCGATTGCTGGGGAAAGGCTTGCTGGTTTTCCGCCGTGTCTGGGGCGGTGACACAAGAGCCGTCCACCACCAAAACTTCCCGGCCCAGCCAGAGGTCCCCCGCGGCGGTGGCGGCGCGGGCCTCTTGCACCAAGCCAGCATGCATGTCCTGCAACCGTTCCAGCGGCACACCCGCCCGCGCCTGGCAATAAGGGCTGGTGGTGTCGGGCGGGGGACGGGTGCCGCCGGCCAGACAAAGGGCCTGGGCTTGGCGGATGGCCTCGCGGCAGGAGGCCCCCGCCTGGGAGATTTGCCAGAGAAAAGTCCAGAAGACCAAGCGCAGGTTCCAGCAACGGTCGCGCGAATGAGCGCCCTCCTCCTGCTGGGCCAGGCGCCAGTGGGGAATCCAGTCGGTGAAGAGCCGTTCGAGTTGGTGGATCGAAGGGCCCAGGGTGGTGCGCAAGCGTTGGAGTTGGGCGGCGAAGAGGCCGGCCCAAGGGGTAAAGTCAGGCGTGTTCATATAAGACAGCATATATACTGTCCTATTGACGGCCATGCTAGACTTTTTGGCATGAAAAAGAAATCAGATCCCGCCCTGGAGCCGCTGCCCGCCGCCTACCGGCGGTGGCAAGGCCAGTTGGCCCGTATTGGATGGGTGGCCTTGGGCACGGTATTGGAACGCAACCGCCCCGGCCAGGGCGGCCCGCGCTACCAGTGGTCCCGCCGAGTGGAAGGGAAAACGATCACCGTGGCCCTGAGCGCCGAACAATTTGCCTGGCTCAAATCCGCCATTGCTAACCAGCGCAAAGCCTGGAACATCCTCGAACAAATGCACCGCTATGCGCTCCAGCACATGTGGCAAACCTTGCCCGGAACGACCCGTCGCAAGAAGCTCAGTAACAAGACGTTGGGCCTTAACTAACTGCCATTCAGGACTGACCCTTTCATGAGCTCTGGACGTTAGGCTGCTTTGCGATTATGAAAGTTCGTACAAAAATCATCATTTTCTGGTTACTATTTCTGCTATTTTGGACGCTGCTTCTCTGTTGGTGGCAGTATAGACTTTTCTGGTTACCTATCTTTCTTATCGCATTCATGATTTTGGAAAGCATAAAGCCACGGCATCCAAATCCAGCGCCGCGAAAGATTAAGTTCCTTACGCTGTTAGTAGCGGTTGCTTTTTTGTTTACATTCGTTGTTCACGGCTTTTTATTTCCACACTCGGCAGGTCTTTACCTATTCTGCAAGGTCGTTTTGGCAGTGTTGACAATTCCAGTGCTTTGTTACAGAGCGTATGCAGATTATCTTTGGTTCAGTTCGTCATCCCAAGCAGCCTAACAAGTCGCCGTGAAAGGGTCAATCCTCGGAATCAAGGAATTATGGGCTTGACGAATGGAAGGAGGGCGGTAAGATGACGGAAATAAATTTCGATCACATTGAAATCGGCGCAGGCACAAATAAGCGAGAATGAAAGGTGAAGAATCCAAAATACTCGATTCCGAGGATTGACCCTTTCATCGCCACTTGCGGCCCACTCGACATTGACGACCCGCAGCCCGCCATCACCGTAATGATGCCGGACGAGGATTCCTTGTTACCGACCGCTAACATCAGAATGTCAAGAATGTATCACCGGTGAAGGTTCGGAACGCTTCACCGGTGATTAGCCGTGGCCTTCTGTTACCGCAACTCTTGTCGCGCTGATTTTTGGCTTTAGTTGGAGGAGGTAGCGGCTTTCTCAATTATTTCCGCGACCTTTGCTGGTTTGGAAATGTAGACGGAATGACTGCCGGGCACTTCCATTACCTCCGCTTTAATACGCCCGGCCATTGCTCGTTGAGCGGGAGGCGGAATCATTTTGTCATCCGAGGCAACCAAATAATGGCTCGGCTTGGTTTTCCAAGCCGGCTCCGAGACTGCACCTGACAAGGCTTCAACACCCCAGGGCACCTGAGAATCGGCCATGAATGACGCCGTTTCCGGTTCGACGTCCGCAGCAAATGATGCAGCGAATTTGTTTCGGTCGAGGAAGAGATAGCCGTCCTTGGGCGGCAAAATCGGCGGCACCGGCGCGCCGGGCGGAGGATTCGCGATAAGCGATGCCACGGATTCTCCCTTGTCAGGAGCAAAAGCCGTAATGTAAACAAGGCCAGACACCTTGGGATGAGTGCCTGCCTCCGTTATCACCACTCCACCATAGGAATGTCCCACGAGAACGACTTCACTTCCCAAACTGTCGATCACGGATTTTGTGACCGCAACGTCGTCGGCCAAAGACTTGGTTGGGTTTTGGACGATTAAGACGTTATAGCCTTTTTTCTTGAGAATGTTGTATACGCCTGCCCAGCCCGAACCGTCCACAAACCCACCGTGAACAAGAACAATTGCCTTGCTGGATTTGGCGCTGATTGCGTTTCTCTTGCTTTCCTGCTCATTTGATTTCTGTGTATTCATAATGCTCACCTTTCTGCCGGGATTCCCATTTGATCTCTTGCCCACGACCAGCGTGAGCATTTTTCTTGATTCTGTTCCTTCTCCACAAATTTGCAAGCCGCTTTCCAGTCCGCCCTCCGCTTTTCTCTGGTACAGGGGGTGTTCCGATGCCTTTTTTGGCTCCCAAGCCCATAGCAGGGTCGGTTCCTAGTATTACTCTGTTAAGTAGAAATAGGCGAAAAATCTTCAAATTCAGTCAGGCAGCAGGGACACAAGCCGCGCGAGCGCACGATCAATGGCTGCATCGCCCGCAACGCCTGTTCCCACGTGAGGCCAGAAGTTTTTTTTGGCGCGTAGATAATCCATCGCCACAAACAAATAGGCGACGGCGGCCATGACCAGATGGTGGTGGAATCCGCGCCAACTGCGTCCCTCATAGTGGTCCAAGCCCAAGTCGTCTTTGCCCCGTTGAAAATACTGTTCGATGGGCCAGCGGCCGCGGCTCAAGCGCAGGCTCCGCCCCTTGGTCGGCGGTTGCTTGAGCCAGGCAGCATAAACATGATACGGATCGGGCTGGCCTTCGGGCCAATCCACCACCAGCCAGCAGGATGGCCACTCTCCGCTCTTCTCGTCCAAATCGGTGTTGAGATAAATCTGCCTCCACGCCAGGCGTGTCGCGCGCTTTTCGCCGTCGGCCGCCTCCCAAGTCGCCGCCTGCCATTCCCGGGCTTTGAAGCCTTCAGCCAAACGCCGCAACGACTGCGCTTTGGGGGCCGTCTTGGTGACCCTCCAAAGTTTGTAGCCGTGGGCCAGCTTGGGGCGTTGCGCCCAAGCCAGCCAGTGTTCTTCGCCGTGAAGGAAGTATTCCAGTCCCAACCCGCGCAGGCGCCGCCGCCACTCGGGGGTTCTTCCGTAAGCGGAATCGCCCAAAACCGGGGCCGCCGTCAAACCGTCCGCCAGCGCCTCCTCGATCAAGTCTCCAGCAATGTCGGGCTTGGTCTGAAAGTTCACCTGCTCGGGCACTCCGGCCTCCCGCCGCCGGGATCGGTCCCTGGTCCAGATTTCCGGCAGATAGAGCCTTCCTCCCACCGGGGCCGCAATGTCCCCATCCGTGACCACCAACTCGACGGCTACTTGGCACTGCGCCTGTTTGCCCACCGCCCCACAATATTGGTGACTGACTCCCACCGAATGGTTGCCTTGTTTGAGCCAGCCGGTTTCGTCCACGACCCACGCCTGCAACGGCTCCATCGCCGGAATGACCTCACGCCGAATCGCCCGCCAGACGTGGCTCTCCTGCCAGGGACTGTCGCTCACGAATTGCTGCAGCTTCTGACTGTCCACCTGCAGCCGCTGC
The DNA here is from genome assembly GCA_963825315.1 of uncultured Verrucomicrobiae bacterium. GTDB lineage: Bacteria > Verrucomicrobiota > Verrucomicrobiia > Limisphaerales > Palsa-1400 > DASRLE01. The sequence continues at coordinate 2,557,382 of CAWGST010000001.1, forward strand.
GCGATGGGTTCGATGGATTTGCGTTGTCCGGGCATTAAAAGGCCCTGCACGTAGAGCGCTGCGCTCTCCCGCCGCTCGCTCCGTCCGATGTCGGCCACCAGTGGCTCGATGAATTTTTGAAACGCGGCGACCTTGCGCCGCCAGTGTGCGGAATTCCACTTCATGACCAACACTGTAGCACCCCCTCAAAATGTGTCAATATAACTTAACAGAGTAATACTAGCAAATCAACATTTTGTTTTGCGTCATGCCGAGAAAATACCGCCTCCCGCCCGCTTTATCCACCAACAGATCAGGGCAAACGCATCTAATATTGAAATGCTGAATCTTTGCTTTAAATGTCTTCCTCCACCCTCTCCCCGCCCGCGCTGTCCACCAACAAATGCGCCTGGGGCAAAAGCAACATGTTGCCGCTCTGCTGCTCTTCGTGTTGCCAGGCTGGGCCACAGTCACAAGAAGCCCCTGCCTCCCCCAATCGCCCAACGTTAACGTTAATGTAACTGGTGTGTTGCTGGTCTGTTGCCGATTTTGTTGCCAGCTAAGTCGTTGACTATCAGCACTTGTTTCGGTGTTACGGGTTTTCCAGACCTACATATCAATCTTGCGTCTCGTGCGGAATCTTGGGCCACAGATTGACACAGATGAGCAGATCAAGCAGAGGGTCTTTTTGCCATTCTGTGTTTATCTGTGAGGGTCTGTGGCTAAACGCCGTCCCCGCCGCTGTCCTGTGGGTCAAGGGGCGTTTATCCTGTCAAAATCCTCTTTCAGATGGCTCATTTTATACAGCTTCTGAGGCACCGAGAGACGAGAACCAGCAATATGTTGCCAGCCGTTGCCGCTGTGTTGCAGGCGGAAAATGGCAACGAAACCCTTGTAAAATGGGGCTTGTTGCAGTGTTGCCGATTTTCCAGACCTCTATCTACCCCATCTCAACCAGAACGTCGTTCTCCTTTTTCATTTTGGAGACGGGAATCAGGTTGCCGTCAATTGGCCGGCCGTTGAGCGTGATCTTTTTAACGCCTTTCTGGACGCCCGCGCGATTGACCACCCTGATGGCCAGCGTCTTGTTGCGGAACCGGCGGGTGGCGGTGAATTCCTTCCAGCCGGCAGGGATGCAGGGATCAATGAGAAGGCCGTTGTAATCGGGGCGGATGCCGAGGAGATACTGCGCCGCCGCATAATAGGCCCAGGAGGCGGCGCCGGTCAGCCAGGGGACGCGCGATGCGCCATAACGCGGGCTGTAAATGCTGTGGGTATATTGCGAGTAAACGTAAGGCTCGCTGCCGCGTATTTCGGCCTTGTCGTTGAACGAGGCCGGCATGCTGCCGCGGAAATACTTGAACGCCCTGTCGCCGTTGCCCAGCATCGTTTCCGCCATCACCGCCCAGCCCTGCGTGTGGTTGAAAATGCCGCAGTTTTCCTTGAGTCCCTTGTTGAACACAATCGAGCGGATTTCCGCGCAGGGGAGGTTTTCATAAGGCGGCGCGCAAAGCATCAGGCCGTAATCGGTGGCGAGCTTTTCATTGACCGATGTCATCGCCTGCCTGGCGCGATTTTTACCGGCGTGCCCGCTGATAACGCCCCAGGACTGCGTATTGAGATAAATGGAACCGTGCCTGTTTTCGCGTGAGCCGATTTTCTCGCCGGATTCCTTGTAGGCGCGGAGGTACCATTTGCCGTCCCAGCCGAATTTGTCGAGTTTCCTGTCAATTATTTCGAGCTGTTTTTTCGCCCAATTGATTTCGGCGGTCTTGCCGAACATCCCGCAAATCTCGATATAGGCCGCCAGGCCGTAACGCACCTGCAGGGCGACAAACACCGAAGTGCCCTTTGCGCCCAGCCGCAGGCAATCGTTCCAGTCGGCGAAAAGGCCGCTGGGCAAGCCGTGTTTGCCCGTGCGCTTGAGATTGAATTCAATCGCCCGGCGGAGGTGGCCGAGCACGGTGGCATTGCCTTTGTCGGCATAGGGCAGGGTCTTGTTGAAAAAACCGGTGTCGCCCGTCTCTTTGACGTAGGTGGTAATCGCGTTGAAAAGCCACAGGCAGTCATCGGAACGGTATTCGTCTTCCCTGGGCGGCTTTTCCTTGCCGGGCTTGTGCGTGAAGGCCATGACGATTGGCATCGCGCCGCCGGTGGAGCACTGGCCGGTAATCATCAGCTCAAGGCGTTTCTTCGCCTCATCCGGGATGATTTGCATGACGCCCATAAAATCCTGGACGGTATCGCGATAACCAAGCCCGTCGCGTTCGCCGCTGTAGATCAGGCTGGCCATTCGCGACCAGGAATAGGTCGTCAGGCAGTTGAACGGACTCCACATGTTCATCATGCTGTTGAACTGCGGGTCCGGCGTGCGCACTGTTAATCCTGCGATGCGGTTGTGCCAGTATTGGCGGAGCTTTTCAAACCCGGCTTTGACTGTGGCGATAGCGCCGAACTGTTTGACGGTTCTTTTGCCTTCGACGGAGGCCTTGCCGACGCCCAGCAGGACCACAAGCTCTTTTGTCCGGCCCGGCTCGAGGCCGATATCAATCTGGATTGAGCCGCAGCCGTCATCGCCAACGGCCTTTGAGCCGGTGCATTTGCCTTTTTCGACGACCATCGGATTCGCGTAACCGCGATACGGGCTGATGAACACGTCACGGTCGGTATCGAAGCCGGCCACTTCGCCGCCAAGGAACGCCAGAAAAGACCGGTTGTCCTGGCCGCTGACGAGAACGGAACTTCCGTAATCAACGATACCGTCAACGCAATCCATTTTCACAATGCCGTGGGAGTATTGCAGGTTGAGGAAATCGTGGAAACACTGCCAGGTGTTCGGGTATTCGACGAACGTGAACAAGCTCAGGTTTCTTTTGACGCTGTCTTTATTTGTCACTTTCAACAGCCAGCATTCGAAAAGTTTGCCAAGGGGAACGAAATAGGTGGTTTCCGTTTCGATCTTTGCATACCGGGAATTGATGATGGTGTAAGCGGCGCCGTGCCGGCAGGTGGTTTGATACTGGTCCAGGGGTTTGCCCACGGGCTGCCAGGCATTTGACCAGTAATCGCCTGACTGCTGGTCGCGGAGATAAACATACCTGCCCGGCTGGTCGGCCGGGACGTCGTCGAAACGCAGCCGCATCAGGCGTCCCTGCGCGGCCGACAAATGGAAGCTGTAGCCGCCCGCGTTATTGGTGATGATGGCGCCGTATTCCGTCGAGCCGAGATAATTCGCCCAGGACCGCGGCGTATCGGGTCTTTCGATTACGTATTCCCTTGCCTGGTCGTCAAAATATCCGAATCTCATAATCCGCCTGTCTCTCTAATGTGGTTGTTATACTTTGCTATACCTTGCCCCGGCGCGCCTCAAGAGTCGTCCGGATTTCCTCGCATATCTTCTTTGTCAGCGGCAATTGCAGAATAAAGGTTATAACCAAAATCAGTCCGACAAGAGGGATGATGGCAAGCATGGCGCGTATCCAGAAAATCGTGTGAGGTGTCTGTGCCGTGACGGCCGAATTGTAACCGATCCAGGAGAGGATGGCTCCCGCCATGGCTCCCCCCATGGAATTACCCAGTTTGAGAATATACGTTCCGCAGGAAGTAAAAGAGCCTTCGCGTCTTTTGCCGGTATGAAGCTCGTCGTAATCAATGACGTCGGCGCTGATTGAGCCGTGCAGCATCCACAAACCGGACGCGGCAAGCCCCATTATTGCGGAAGCGATGGTTTGCAGCCAGGGGATGGCGGGGTTATAAAGATACCACGAGCCGCCGTAGCCGATTATGCCTATAACGGCGGCGACAATGAGCGCGTTGCGCTTGCCTGTCAAATAGGCAACCCTGTTCAGGGTCGGAGCGCCTATAAGCCCGCCCACCATAAACGAAAGACCCATCCAGAAGTTCCAGGCGTTGCCCAACACCTGATCGCCGCGGCAGACATAAAAGACCGTCGCGTAGTAGCCCAGTGTGCCGATCATGCTCGTGGCTACGTTAAAAGAGGCGCCCACGAGCAATATAATCAGAAACGGCCGGCAGGTCAGCGTTTCATAAAACGAGCTTTTAATGGAGACGCGCTCCGTGATTTTTACAACGATCTTTTCGTAATACCGCTCTTTAACCCTGAAGAAGATGATGACGGCGAAGACGGCCATCAGGACACCCAAAATGCAGGTATAGACTTGCATGCCCAGAAGGACATTTTGTTTGCCCGTCGCTGGAACAAGGAACCACGCGAGATTCGTAAAGCGCAACGCATAAAAATTGCCAACTTCGAAAACCTTCTGCATCGCGCTTCGGTAGGTCATAATGGACGTGCGTTCCTCGTAATCGGGGGTCATCTCATTGGACAAGCTGTTAAAGGGCACTGTGAAGGTGCTGAAGATGGGAATGTAAATCATCGAGGATACAATCATATACCAGAAGACAGCCGATACTCCGAGAAAGGTCTTATCCGACCAGGAAGGCGAAACCATAAACAGCATCGGAAGCCCCAGGCCGCATATAATGCCCGAAACGAGAATGAAAGGCCGTCTCCGGCCGTATTTTGACCGAAAATTGTCCGATATCCAACCCACAAACGGGTCAGAAATCGCGTCATAAAGGCGGATTAGCGTCAACGCCAGGCCAACCAGCCACGGGGAAACACCCAGGTAGATATTAAACACTGCAAAAGCGACAGCCGGGTACAACCAAAGCCCCCACATATCCAGCGCGGTTCCAAGGCCATAGGCCATTTTTGTAAGAACCGGGAGGCGATCCCGAACTATCTGGCCGGTATTATTTGCGGTTGTTTCCTGTGGCATCTTTACTCCTGATTGGGGATGGGTTGTTGGGGGGTTTTGAGGCGATTAAACTTCCGAGTTCTTCTTGATATAATTGATCAAGGCATCAACCTGCGTGAACGCGACGGCCGTGCAGGTATCGGCGGCGCCGTAATAAATGGCAATTCTGCCCGTCCTGGCGTCATAGATGTTCGCACAGGGAAACGTCACGTTCGGCACAAAGCCGGTTGTCTCATACAACTTCTCCGGCGTGAGCAGATAATCGCGGGTCCTGTATAACACTTTCCAGGGTTGGTTGATATCGAGTATCGCCGCGCCAAAGCTGTAAACGAAGCCGTTGCACGTCCCGGATACTCCATGATAGAACAACAGCCAGCCTTCCGTTGTCTCAATTGGGACCGGCCCCGCGCCGATTTTTGTGCCCTGCCACCATCCGCTTCCGCCCCTGGCCATCACGTGCTTGTGATTTCCCCAATAGATCAGGTCCGGGCTTTCGCTCATATAGATATCGCCGAAAGGCGTGTGGGCGCTGTCGCTGGGACGACTCAACAGCAGATACTTGCCGTTGACCTTTCTTGGGAAAAGAACCCCGTTTCTGTTGAAGGGCATAAGCGGATTCGGCATGCGGATAAAGGTCTTGAAATCCCTGGTCCTGCCCAGGCCGATGGACGCCCCGCGCATATCGTCGCACCAAACGATATAGCAGGTGTCGCCAATCCTGACGAATCTCGGATCATAACCATAGCTGAGCGGATTTGGTTTCCCCTGTTCGTCAACCCACTCTATCGGGTCGGGTCCGATCTTCCATTGCAGGCCGTCTTTGCTTTTGCCGAAAAACAACGCCGCCCGCCCGTTTTTCTGGTCGGCCCTGAAGACCCCGACAAATTCATTTTGATGCGGCAGCACCGCGCTGTTGAATATCCTTGCGGCCCTGGGTATCGGGTTCCAGTCCAATATGGGATTGCCGCTGTATCTCCAGAGCACGTCAATACAATCCCGGGGTTTGTCCTCCCACGGCATGTTGTGGAGCGGTTCGCCGATAATTATGTTCTTCATCTTTTACGTTGTTGCAGCGGCCTGGCCGCTGGCCTTGCGTCTTTCATCCAGTCCCGCTTTAACTTTTACCATGGTCTCTTCATCCAATTTGTAGAAGAACATCAGAACGATCAGCGCGACCACTCCCACGGCAACCGGTATTATGCTCATCATCTCTTTCAAACCGTTCAGAACATTTATGTTTTGAGCCACATTGGCCACAAATCCTGTCTTGGCCAGAATGAAGGCCGCAGTCATTGAACCGACGGCCCACCCGAGTTTGTTCGACATAATGGATGCCGAGAACACCAGTCCGGTTGCCCTTCTGCCGGTCTTCCATTCGGAATAGTCGGCCGTGTCGGCATACATAATCCATAACAGGGCGGAAATTGGGCCTCCGGCCAGCGAGCCGATGGCCTGAAAAACAAAAATGAGCGTTAAATTTTCCGGTTTGAAGAAATAGAATGAGCCGGTGCAAACGAGCGCGGTGATGAAAAGAATGATCGCCGCTTTCTTTCTTCCCAGGAATCTGGCGAACAACGGAACCAGGGCCACTCCCACCAAAGACAACAACTGCCCAACGGTGTTGAAAGCGGACGCCAGCACTTCAAAGCCATATTTGTGGGTTGTACCGAACAATGTAACGTTCTGCTCCCCGATGTAATACTTGAAATAGTGGGTGGTCACATTCATACGGATGCAGACGAAGAGGATAAAAAGAATTGTCACGATGAACAGCAATATCCAGGGCACGTTCTGGATTATGTCCCCCAAGTCCCTTGTTACGTTGGTTTTTTCCCTGGCGATGGGCTGAACACGCTCGTGCGCTGAAAGGAAAGTCACCAAAAGGAAAACAACCGCCGCCGCAGCGTAAATGATCATTGTCATGTGCCAGCCCTTTGCGTCGTTACCCTCCCCAAAATACTTTGCCAGCGGCAGGGCCGTTGCGGAAACGATAATTCCGGCTGTAAACGCGCCTATAAATTTGGAAGTTGCGGCATCTGCTCTTTCGACGGGGTCCCCGCTGATGACGCCAAGCAAGGCCGTGTAGGGAATATTGACCGTTGAATACAGGAACATAAAAGCGATAAACGTGATGTAGGCATAAACCAGTTTTCCTGTGTCCGCAAAAGCAGGCGTCGAAAACGCGAGAACCGCGGAAACCGCCAGCGGAACGGCTCCCCATAATATATAGGGCCTGAATTTGCCCCACCGGCTTTTGGTGCGGTCGGCCGTCATTCCGATTACCACGTCAAAAAACGCATCCATCACCCTGGAAACGAAAAACATTACGCCGGCGGCTTTTGCTGTCAGGCCGAATACATCTGTATAAAAGTAAAGCAGATATACCATGATCGTCTGCCAGAACAATACCGACGCCAAATCACCGAATCCGTAGCCGATTTTTTCTCTTAACGGGAGTTTCTGGATTTCGTTGCTCATGGGTTCTTCTCTGGTTTCATGGGTTCATTCGTTGACGCCCGCCGGCAGCCCGGAGACTTTGGCCGTTCGTGCCGCCCCGTTGAAATCCACCGCTCGCCGCCAACGCCCATCTCGGGGCTGACCAGACGCTGATGGACATGGGTTGAATTCCTCAAGCTGAGGGGGAAGGAAACCTCGACGTCGCCATTGCCATGGGTATGCATGTCTTGGATGATAAAATCCGCCGGGGCGGAATAGTCAAGTGCCATCCGCCGCCGTGGGGAAACCAGGGAAAGATGAGGCTTCGTTAAAACTTTGGACTTGAAGGGAACGGGAGTTTTTCCCAACATCGCATCATGTTACTGAATCCTGCGCTGCTGAACCGCACTCTGCCTGAAGCCGCGCGCGCCACCGTCTGCCATCCTGTTCCTCCATGAAATTCCACGCAGTTGATATCGCCATTATCATCGGCTATTTCGCCGCGGTAATTATGATCGGCCTTTGGGTTTCCCGGCGCGGCTCCAAGGATATGGACTCCTATTTTCTCGGCGGCAAGGCCCTGCCCTGGTACATGCTGGGTGTTTCCAATGCTTCGGGCATGTTCGATATCAGCGGCACAATGTGGCTGGTTTATATTTTGTTTGTTTATGGCCTGAAAAGCCTGTGGCTGCCGTGGCTGTGGCCGACTTTCAACCAAATTTTCCTCATGATGTTCGTGAGCCAGTGGCTGCGCCGTTCCAATGTGATGACGGGCGCGGAATGGATTCAGACCCGCTTCGGCCGTGACACGGGCGCGAGTTTGGCGCATTTGAGCGTTGTCTTCTTCGCGCTGGTCAACGTGATCGGCCTGCTGGCCTACGCCTTCAAAGGCATCGGCAAATTTGCCGTGGTCATGTTGCCGTGGCGGTTTCCGTGGGGGGCCAACCCCATTTTCAGCGATGAGAACACTTACGCAATAATCATTCTCGGTCTTACTTCGCTCTATGTGGTCAAAGGCGGCATGGTCAGCGTGGTGATCACGGAAGTGATGCAGTTCACGATTCTGACTGTCACCGCCCTGGTCATCGGCTGCGTCGCCATGTACAGGGTTTCGCCGGACATGTTTGCACACTCGATTCCAGCCGGGTGGACGAACCCGTTTTTTGGCTGGAAACTTGGACTCGATTGGACGGGGATACTTGACAAGGTCAACGATGCCATCAAATCGGACGGCAACGAGTTTTTTATGATTGTGTTCGGGATGATGTTCTTCAAGGGCGTGCTGGCGAGCCTGGCCGGACCGGCGCCGAACTACGATATGCAGCGCATTCTGGCCACGCGCAACCCGCGCGAAGCGGCCAAGATGAGCGGCATGGTCAGCCTGGTGCTCTACTTTCCCCGTTACTTCATGATTGCCGGCATTACGGTGCTGGCCCTGGCCTTTTGCATGCCGCAGTTGCGGGCCATGGACAAGCCCGATTTTGAGAAGCTGCTCCCCATCGTTTTGAGCCAGTATGTGCCGGTGGGCGTGGTCGGTTTTCTTCTGGCCGGCTTGATGGCGGCCTTCATGTCCAACTTCGCCGCCACACTCAACGCCGCGCCGGCTTATGTGGTGAACGACATCTACAAGCGATTCATCAACAGCAACGCCTCCGGGAAAAAGGAGGTTCTCCTCAGCCGGATCGTTTCCCTGATATTCCTGGCCGTTGGCATCCTCTTCGGCCTCCTGACCACCAGCATTACCGAAGTCATGATGTGGCTGGTGGCCGGGCTTTACGGCGGATACGTCCTGGCCAACATGCTCAAGTGGTATTGGTGGCGCTTCAACGGATACGGTTATTTCTGGGGCATGCTCTCCGGCATGCTGACCGCAATGTTCGTTCCGGAATCCCCTGTTTTCCGCGGCTTTGCCAATATCTATTTGGGCCACAGTGTCGCCAACACGCTCTACCTGTTCCCGATTGTCCTGGCCGCGTCCATCGTTGGCTGCATCCTCGGCACCTTTCTGACCAAGCCGGAGGACGACGCCATTTTGATGCATTTCTACAAGTCGGTCAATCCCTGGGGCGCGTGGGGGCCGGTCCGGGCGAAAGTAATGAAGGAAGACCCCGATTTTAAACCCAACCCCGGCTTCTGGCGCGATACGATCAACGTGCTGGTTGGCATTGTCTGGCAACTGTCGCTCACGGCGCTGCCGATTTACATTGTTTTGCGGGATTGGCAATGGGCGGGCGGCATCTTTATCCTGCTTGTCATCACCTCGATCTTCATTAAATTCAACTGGTACGACCGGTTGGAAAAAGAACCCGTCAAGAATTCATTTTGAATCCTTTTATGAAGCTTGCCTTGTTGTTCTTGCTGGTATTCGTGATGTGGCCCGGGATTGTGACGCTGCCCGCCGCAGCCGTGCTGCGGGATTTTGTCACCGTGCGCGGCGATCAATTGATGGCAGGCGGCAAACCGTTCCGGTTTATTTCCTTCAACGTTCCCAATCTTCAATTGATCGAAGACAACGTCATCTTCGCCGGGACAAATCCCTGGCGTTTGCCGGACCAGTTTGAATTGACGGACGCGCTCTCCACCGTGCGACAGATGGGGGGGACGGTGGCGCGGACTTACGTCATTTCGGTGGCGCGGCCGACAGATCCCCCGGAGCGCCCCGCCATGTCCTTGGCCCGGGCCAGTTCAATGAGGAAGCCTTTCGCGAACTGGATCTGGCCTTCAAGATCGCCAACGAGCAAGGCATCCGTCTCATCCTTCCCTTGGTGGACAACTGGGCCTGGCAAGGCGGGCGGGCGGAATACGCGAGGTTTCGCGGCAAAACCAGGGATGATTTTTGGACCGACCCGCAGCTCATCGCCGATTTCAAGGAAACCATCCGCTTCATTGTCACGCGCACCAACACCTGCACCGGAACGCGTTACTCCGATGACAAGGCGCTGCTGTGCTGGGAAACCGGCAATGAGTTGAGAACGCCGCCGGTGGCATGGACGCGCGAAATCGCCGCCTTCATCAAGAGCCTCGATCACAATCATCTGGTCATGGATGGGACAGACGGCCGGGAGTTGCATCCCGAATTGATCGCCCTGCCGGAGGTGGACATCATCACGACGCATCATTATCCCAATGTGCGCCGGAGAACATTTGCCAAATCCATCCGCGCCAATTGGGAATTGGCCAAAGGCAAAAAGCCTTACATCGAGGGGGAGTTTGGTTTCGTGAGCACCGCCCAAATGGAGGAGACCATGCAAGCCATCATGGAAACCGGAATGTCAGGCGGTCTGCTGTGGAGCCTGCGCTTCCGAAACCGCGACGGCGGCTTTTACTGGCATGGCGAACCTGGATTGGGCGGCGACAGGTACAAGGGTTTCCACTGGCCCGGTTCCAGTCTCGGCGCGGCCTATGACGAATTGAATCTGATGGCCATTGTCCGCAGTAACGCTTTTGCCATCCGCGGCATGACGCCGCCGCCCATACCGGTCCCCGCGCCGCCGCATTTGCTACCAATCCTGGACGCGGCGGCGATTTCCTGGCAAGGCTCCGTCGGCGCCGCCAGCTACACAGTCGAACGGGCGCCAAAAGCAGGCGGCCCATGGACAGTGGTTGGCGATGACATTGACGAAAGCTTTGTCCAATATCGTCCGCTCTTTGCGGATGAGTCCGTGCCGGGTGGCGATTGGTTTTATCGCGTTCGCGCCAGGAACGCGGCAGGCTCTTCCGAGCCGTCCAATATCGCCGGTCCGGTCAAAGTAACCCGTGCGACACTCGTGGACGAACTGGCCGACCTTAAAAAGGTGAACGCCGTCCAGGGCGATGTGGTGATCAAAACGAACGAGTGCCGCCAGGCGAAGGAAGACGCGCATCGCGCCGCCGGAAAAGCCGGCGACGCCCTGACCTACCGGCTTCCCACACGAGTCCAGGGCTTTCGTGTGTTCGCTTTCTTTCCCCATGACATCGCGGACCTGAAATTCTCCATCTCCGCCGACGGCCGGAATTATCAAGAGGTCAAGGCGGACAAAAATGAGTATTTTCAAGGCGCCGGAGACTATGATTACTGGAAGCCTGTGCTCTACCGCGCTGACAATATCGGCGGAGCCGGGAAGTGCCTGAGAATCGAGATGGCCGGTGAAACCCAGATTGGACGGGTGGAAATCATGTATGAATTGAACAAAAATCAAGCGGGCGCTCTTCCATGAACGCAGGCGATCTGAAAAATTTTTCATCCGCCGCCAGCGATCAATTGTTCGGACACATCATTCCATTTTGGTGCGGCCCGGCGGTGGACCAGGAACAGGGCGGCTGGATGGGTTGGCTGTCCAACGACCTCAAGCCGGACCGCGCCAAGCCGAAAGGCCTGATCGTCCATTGCCGGATCCTGTGGACGTTTTCCGCCGTCCATCGGGCGCGGCCGGAAAAGATTTTTCAACAGATGGCCGGCCGCGCGTTCGATTATCTGATGAACCGGTTTTGGGATGCGCGCTGCGGCGGAGTGTTCTGGCAATTGAACGACGCCGGCCTGGTGCTGGATGATGCCAAGAAAATTTACGGCCAGGCGTTTTTCATTTATGCGCTGGCCGAATATCACCGGGCCTTCGGCGCGCCGGCGGCTTTGGCCCGGGCGATGGAAGTGTTCGAGTTGATGGAAGAGCACGCGCACGATCCCGGGCATGGCGGCTACCTGGAAGTGCGGCGGCGCGACTGGTCCGAGGCCGGCCCCGACGCGCGGCTGAGCGACAAGGACATGAATGAGAAGAAATCCATGAACAACCATCTTCACGTTCTGGAAGCCTGCACCAATTTGCACCGGGCCGGCAGGGACGAGCGGGTCGGGCAGCGATTGCGCGAACTCCTCCAACTGTTTGAGGAGCGGATTCTCGACGCCCGTTCGCAACACTTTCATCACTTTTTTGACGAGGCATGGAATGTCCGCTCCGACAGTTACACTTTCGGCCACGACATTGAGGGAAGCTGGCTGCTCTGCGAAGCCGCCGAAGAGCTGGCCGATGCCGGCTGGCGCAAGCGGGCGGACGCGACCGCGTTGCGGATGTCTGAAGTGGCGCTCCGGGAGGCGGTTCAAAGCGACGGCGGATTGTGTTATGAGGGCAGGCATGGAAAAATAATTGACTACGGCAGGGAATGCTGGCCGCAGGCCGAGGCGGTCATCGGCTTTCTCAATGCTTTTCAATTGTCCGGCGACCCGCGTTACTTTGCCGCCGCCCGGCGGGTCTGGGATTTTATTGACCGGCATCTGGTGGATCGTGTCCATGGCGACTGGTTTTGGCGCATCACGCCGGAAGGCCGCGTGGATGAGACCCTGCCCAAGGTCAGCGAATGGAAAGGCCCGTATCACGCCTCGCGGGCGTGCCTGGAAACCATCCGCCGTCTCAACGCCATTGCAGCCGCTTGGCACATCGAATCAATCGAAACACCCCCCACACCACCATGAAAAGAATAGTTTTGACAGTAAACGGCGCCGCTTGCGCCGGCGTGATCATCCTCCTCTGCGCGGCCTGTGCTGGCCCGCATGGGCCGGAGAAGGCCGGGGCGCTCGCCCTGACGCCTCAGATGGGCTGGAACAGTTGGAACAAATTTCAAGGCCGCGTCAGCGAGCAACTGATCCGCGAAACCGCCGACGCCATGGCGACCAACGGCATGAAAGCCGCGGGCTACCAATACGTCAACATAGATGATCTCTGGCAGGCGCAGCAGCGCGATGCCCGGGGAAATATTCTGGCTGATCCGACACGGTTCCCCTCCGGCATCAAGGCGCTGGCCGACTACGTCCATTCCAGGGGATTGAAGCTGGGCGTCTATTCGGATGCGGGCGGGCACACTTGCGGCGGCCGGCCCGGCAGCCGGGACCACGAAACACAGGACGCCCAGGCCTACGCGTCTTGGGGAGTTGATTATCTCAAATACGACTGGTGCGACGTTGACGGCCTGCAAGCTCCCGCAGCCTACAAGAAAATGAGCGACGCCCTGCGCGCCACCGGACGCCCCATCCTTTTCAGTCTGTGCGAATGGGGCGCCAGCAAGCCGTGGACTTGGGCGAAAGGCATTGGCCAGTCCTGGCGCACCACCGGCGATATTTTTGCCAAATTCGACGGCATAATCGATCACGACGGCCAGTGGCAGGAACATGGCGTATTGCAAATCCTTGACCTGCAGGCCGGCTTGCGCAAATACGCCGGCCCCGGCCACTGGAACGATCCCGACATGCTCGAAGTGGGCAATGGCATGTCCGAGAATGAGGATCGCGCGCACTTCACCCTGTGGTGCTTCCTGGACGCCCCGCTGATTTCGGGAAACGATCTGCGGCACATGAACCCGGAAACGCTGAAAATTCTGACGGACCAGGACGTCATCGCGCTGAACCAGGACCCCCTGGGGATTGAGGCGTTGAAGTATTCCGCTCAAGATGGCGTGGAAGTCTGGTTCAAGCCTTTGGCGCATGGCGCGTGGGCCATGTGTGTTCTTAATCGCAACAAGGAACCGAGGCAGTTCACCTTCGACTGGAGCAACGAGAAGGTCACGGATGATGTTGCAAATAGAACAACAAGATTCGACACCATTGCCTGCCGGGTGCGCGATCTGTGGCAAAAGCATGCAGCCGAACGAGCCATTGGCCCGGTTCCCATCACCTACCGGGTGCGCGATCTGTGGACAAAGCAGGATTTGGGGACGACGGAAACCCCCTTGAGCGCGGAAGTGCCGGGCCATGATGTGCTGGCAATCCGCCTCAATAAAAAATAATGCCATTTGGAAAAATACAATCCATCGGCAAAAGCGCCGCCGATTTCGTCCGCGTCCGCAACGGCCGCTTCGAGTGGCGCGGCCGTCCCCATTTTTTCGTCGGCACAAATTTGTGGTGTGCGTGCTATCTGTCCGACGCCAGGTTGAACAAGGGCCGCAAACGCATGATTCGCGAATTGGATCGCCTCAAGGACATCGGCGTGACCAACCTCCGCCTGCTGGCCGGTTCCGAAACTTCCCCCCTGGCCGGCGCCATTCCCCGCGGCATCACGCGCGCCCCCGGGGACTACGACGAGGACTTGCTGGCCGGGCTGGATTTTTGTCTGGCCGAAATGGCCAAACGCGACATGCGCGGGATACTTTTTGTGTCAAACTATTGGCAGTGGTCCGGAGGCTTCGCCCAATACGTGCGCTGGATCACCCACGAATCCATTCCCGATCCGGACCAACCCGTGCAAGCGGAAGGCGATTGGGAGGGGTTCATCAAGTTTTCAGCGCGGCTTTACACGATAGCCGCGGCCAACCAGCTTTATTTGGATTACATCTCCCATCTCATCCAGCGGCGCAACACGGTCAACGGCCGCATTTACCGCGACGACCCGGCGATCATGACCTGGGAACTGGCCAATGAACCCCGGCCCGGCGCCGATGCCCGGACCGCCGACATGCCGCTTTTTTCCCGATGGGTTGACGCCACGGCGCGGTTCATTCATGCGCAGGACCCCAATCATCTGGTCTGCACCGGCAGCGAAGGCCTTCATGGTTGCCTGGAAAACGCCGATCACTTTGTGCAATCGCACCAAAGCCCGGCCATTGATTATGTGACCGTCCACATGTGGCTCAAGAATTGGCGCTGGCTGGCCGACCCCTGCCTTGGGCCTGCCTACGAACAGGCCGCGGACCGCGCCAGCCATCATGTTGAACAACACACCGTCCTGGCCGGCGACACGCTGCACAAGCCGCTCGTCCTGGAAGAATTCGGCCTGCCGCGCGACCACGAGAAATATGAACCCGGCACGCCAACAACAGCGCGCGATGATTATTTCAGCCGCATGTTCAATCAAGTGGCCGAATCCTGCAAAGCCGGACGGGCGCTCCAGGGCGCAAACTTCTGGGCCTGGGGCGGCGAAGGCCGCGCCGACGGCGGCGGCCTTCATTCCGCCGGCGCTTTGATGGGAGACCCGTTCTCCGAGCCGCAGGGATTGAACTCTATTTTTGACACGGACAAAAGCACGCTCTCCGTCATTGCCGGGGCCAACACGAAACTGGCCGCCCTGGCCGGCTAGGCCGTTTCGATCTTTGAATTCGCAACCACTCCACCACAAACCGTCCAAGCCCGATGAACAAAATCTCCTTCCAAAACAAATTGAAACAACTCCAGCGGCGGCATGAACAACTGATCAAACGCCGCAACCGCCCGCAGAAGGGCGGAAACGGAATATTCGACCGCTATGAATTTCCCGTCCTCACCGCCGAACATGCCCCGCTTTTCTGGCGTTATGACTTCAGCCACGCGGACAATCCGCATTTGCTGACCCGGCTGGGAATCAATTGCGCTTTCAACGCGGGCGCGATGGATTGGAACGGCCATGTTGTTTTGATGGCGCGGGTTGAAGGCTGGGACCGCAAGTCCTTTTTCGCCGTCGCCGAAAGCAGCAACGGCGTGGATGGATTCCGTTTTTGGGATTATCCCGTCCGCATGCCGGAGTTGGAAGACAAGGAGACAAACCTTTACGATATGCGCCTGGTGCGCCATCAGGACGGATGGATTTACGGGCTGTTCTGCGCCGAGCGGCATGACGACTCCAAGCCGGGGGACCTTTCCGCCGCCATCGCCCGATGCGGCATCGCCCGGACCAAAGACCTGGTGCAATGGGAACGGCTGCCCGATCTCAAAACCTCTTCATTGCACCAGCGCAATTGCGTTCTGCATCCCGAATTTGTCAACGGCAAGTACGCCTTTTATACGCGCCCCATGACGGATTTTGCCGCGACGGGTTCCGGCGACGGCATCGGCTGGGGCTTGTGCGATGACATTGCCAATGCCGCCATCGGCGCGGAACAAATTGTTGACCCCCGCTTCTACCATACCATCAAAGAAGGCAAGAACGGTCTCGGCCCCGCGCCCATCAAAACCGGGAAAGGCTGGCTGCACCTGGCGCACGGCGTGCGCACGACAGCCGCCGGCATGCGATACGTCCTCTATATGTTCCTGTGCGATCTGGGCGATCCGGCCAAAGTCATCAAAGCTCCCGGCGGATATTTCATGGCCCCGGAAGGCGAAGAGCGCGTTGGTGATGTGTCCAACGTGGTGTTCGCCAACGGCTGGGTGGCGCGCCCCAACGGCGACGTGTTCATTTATTACGGCTCGTCGGACACCCGCACCCATGTCGCAACCAGCACTGTGGATAAATTGCTCGATTACGTTCAGAACACCCCGGCAGACGGCATGCGGACCGGAATTTGCGTGGAACGACGATGCCGTTTGATTGACAAAAATCTGCGGTTGGCTTCCAAACAAAAATAGCGATCCGGCCCGAAAATGACGGGCCGGCCCTCGAAGACGATTTGATGAAATTGGCGAACCCCTTGAAGGTTTAGGCGCGGGCAACCAACGGAAACTTTTCCGAGTCTCACCCCACCGGGATGTGCCCGGCGTTGCCGGCAGCGCGCCGCCCGGCTTGCGCGCGCCTCCGCCATCAGCTATGCTTTTTTTGTTGTCTGGTCGTGTCATGCCTGTTTTTTACGATACACACGCGCATCTCGGTTTTCCCGATTTTGCCCCTGACTTGCCCGAGGTGATCGAGCGGGCCGCGGCCGCCGGCATCGGCAAAATCATTGCCATCGGCACCGACTTGGAGAGCAGCGCCCAGGCCATCCGCATTGCCGAAAGGTTCCCCAACGTGTTCGCCGCCGTCGGCTGGCATCCGACGCAGGCGCTGCAAGCGCCGCCCGACGTGCGGCCGGCGTTGCGCGACTTGGCGGGGCATCCCAAAGTGGTGGCCATCGGCGAAACGGGGCTGGATTATCACCGGCGTCCGAATGATGCCAAAGGGCAGGCCGGGTTCGAGCATTACAAGGAGCGGCAGAAGGAGATTTTCCGCCAGCAAATGGAAGTGGCGGCGGAACGGGGATTGAACTGCGTCATTCACCAGCGCGACTCGTTCGAGGATACCCTGGCGCAAATGCAGCCATTCGCGGGACGGACGCGCGGGGTGTTCCACTGTTTTTCCGAAGACGCCGGGGCGTTGCGCCGGGTGCTGGCCATGGGATCGCTGGTCAGTTTCACGGGCATTGTCACATTTAAAAACGGCCGGAACGCGCGCGAGGCGCTGGCCGCGGCCGCGTTGGGCCAGTTTATGTTCGAGACCGATTGTCCGTTTCTGGCCCCGGCGCCGTTTCGAGGCAAGCGGTGCGAACCGGCGCATGTCAGAGAAATTTCCCGGCTGGCCGCGGAAATCAAGAACTGTTCGCTGGCGGAACTGAGCGCGGCGACCATTGCCGCCGCGCACGGTTTTTTCCCCAAACTGGCTGGAAGTTGAAGGCGCAAAAACCGGCGCGCCGGACGCAACTGAGTTGACGCCGCGGGGTTAATCCGTAAGATGGAAACATGAGCAATTTGGCAAAGGTTCTCCGGGGATTGGCGGTGCTGGCGATGGCCGCCGGGCTGGGAACTTTGATTGGCTGGCTGGTCAGCCGGCAAGGCGATGTCACGCCCGTCGCCGTGCCTCCCGTCACCAATCAACCGCTGGCGGTTGCGCCAATGGCGGCCCAGGCCCCTGGGCCGGAGCCTTTTCCCTTCATGCCCAAACCAGCGCGCGCAAAGGCGGCCAGCCGTGTGGACCAAGGCGCCGCCGATTGGGAACAAAAGCTCGATGACATCCTTCTCGGCGATGACGATGAGAACGGCAAGGCCGACAAAATCCTGGCCTTGATCCCGCGCGCTCCCGCCGACGCCCAGCAGGAGCTGGCGCAACATTTGGTCAACATGGTGCAGGATGACCATTACGACGGGGCGGCGGAAATGCTGACCAATGCGGACACCCCCGCCGACGTTTCGAGCGTGCTGATGAACGATTTGCTCAACCGCAACAATGCCCTCAAGCTCCCCATGCTCCTGGCCATCGCCCGCAACGACTCTCATCCCCTCAAAGACCAGGCGCTGGATTTGCTCGGCCTTCTCACTCAGGAAGACAACGGCACGAATTGGGACCAATGGTCCTCCACCATCGACACCTGGCTGCAAGACAATCCGGAATGATTCCCCACCCGTTGTTGTTATAGGATGAATCCCGGGCCGGCCGACTGTTCACAAAATATGGAAGCACCCCTGCCAACTGTAATACTAAGACCGGGCACGGCGGATCGTGTCATCGCCGGGCATCCGTGGATTTATGCGGGGTCCGTTCTGCGCCTGACGGCGCCGGCCGCCGACGGCGCGCTGGTGCAAATCAAGGATCACCGGCAACGTTTTCTGGGCGTGGGTTTCTATAATTCAAAATCAAAAATCCAGGTCAGGGTCATTGCCCCGGAGCGGGTGGAGGTCAACAGCGGTTTTTTCGCCGAACGCATCCGCGCCGCGCTGGCGGTGAGGCAACGCCATTTGCCGCGGGCCTCTTCCTTTCGCGTGGTCAATGCGGAGAGCGATTTTTTGAGCGGATTGATTGTGGATAAATACGGCGAAGTTCTCGTCGTGCAAATCTCCTCCCTCGGCATGGACCGGCGCAAAGCGATGATCGTCGAAGCGCTCCAGGGCCTGTTCTCCCCGCGCGCCATCGTGGAACGGAGCGAGGCGTCCTTTCGAAAATTCGAAGGGCTGCCCGAAAGCAACGGACTTTTGAGCGGAGCGCTGGAGGGGCCGGTGCAAATCGAACTGAATGGGTTGAAGTTCGACGTTGATATTCTGGGCGGCCATAAAACGGGCCTTTACCTGGATCAGCAGCAGAATTACCAAAAGGTGGCCGATCTCATCCGGGGCGGACAGGTTTTGGATTGTTTCAGTTTTCTGGGGGGATTTGCGCTCCATTGCGCGCGCGCCGGCGCGGCGCACGTTCACGGCCTGGAGCAGAGCGAAGAGGCGGTGGCCGGGGCGGGCCGCCAGGCGCGGGCCAATGGTCTGGCCGCCCAATGCTCCTTCGAAACGGCCAACGTCTTCGACTGGCTCAAGGCCCAGACCGCCGTCCGCCCGCACGAGAAGGTCGTTCCGAAATTCGACGCCATTATTCTTGATCCGCCCTCCTTCACGCGCACGCGCGCCGCCGTGGAGGACGCCATGCGGGGCTACAAGGAGATTCATTTGCGGGCGCTGAAGCTCTTGAAAACCGGGGGAACACTCGCCACCTTTTGCTGCTCGCACCATGTGGACGCCGCGCTGTTTCAAGACATCATTTCGGAAGCGGCCTTCGACGCCCGCCGCATCCTGCGGCGCGTGGCCGTTTACAGCCAATCGCCCGACCACCCCATTTTGCCGGCGGTTCCGGAGACAGAGTATCTCAAGGGCTTCGCCTTTGAAGTGGCGCGCTAAAGCGGCCGGGGCGCCGCGGCTTCCATTAATTGCGGGCGGCTTGCGGTAGGGCCGCGATTTCAGCTTTCACCCCGGCAAAATCCGTTTGGAAACCGGCGTTCTTTTTCATCTCCCGCACAATGGCCTGGGCGAAGACGCGTCCGGCATAAATATCGGTGGGATAATGCCGGCCAATCTCGACCCGATGCCAGCCGATGCCGCGCGCTTCGGCGATGATGGCATCATGCCTGCCAGGAAACAAATCAGCCAGCACCAGCGCCAGAACCATTGATTCGGTGGCATGGCCGCTGGGGTAACTGAAGCTTTTTTCAAGTTTGCCGGCAGCCAGGGTTGGATCAATGGCGTAGGGGCGCGGACGTTTCCAAAGTTCCTTTGCGGCGCCGGTCGCAGTTTCGGCGTCTTCCTGCACGCGCTGGAGAAACTCTTCGGTCTTGGGAAATTTGCCGGGTTGGAAAAAATCCCCGATGGCTGGCGTAAAATTGAAGACGGTAAGCTTCTTTTCCTTGAGGGCGGCGGCAACCTCGTTGCTGGGAGCGGCGCGGCAAACCGATCGAACTTCCGCCAGGTCCGCGGCTTGTTCCGGCGAATCGGGCAACGGCGGCGGCGCAAGCAGGGCGATGGCGTCGGGCTCGCCGGCGGGCAGGTAATGCGTATCCCCGGCGTGCAACGGCGCAAGGGCCACAGCCAGCGCGAATAGTATGGGGGCAAAGCTGCGATTGATTGGCAAACGGAGATTCTTCATTTTCGGAATGGAAGCTGTTCAAGGGGCGGAGCCAACCGCGTTGCCCACCGCGTGGCCATCGAAAGTCCAGTTGATGTCGTACAGTCCCGGATCGCGGGCGTTCTTGCCGCTGTCGGTGTCCTGGTAGAGGCACATATAGGAATACTTGTAGTATTTCGCGTGAGCATCGCTGAAGGCGAGGATGGAACCCGCATTATGCCGGGAAGAAACGCGGGTGGTATAGACTTGCGGAGATGCGAGAATTTCATCGGTTGTGCTGGTGCCGTAAAACGGGGTTTCGCTGGCAAGATCGCGCACTTCCCCGAACATCACGAAGGCGGCGGGACGCACCACCATGCTGCTCTTGAGCACTGCATTCGTCGGCAGGCCGTCCAAGGCCTTTGAATTCTGGCCATAATTGAAAAGCGGCCGGATATATGGTTTAAGGTTTGGATCCAAGATCGCATCCGTCCCGTCAGGACATTTGTAAATGGTTTTGGAATTGTTGAAGTCGGCTATGCCGCCGTTATCCACGACGGCATACCACCAGAGGGGATGGCTGACGACATAAGGCGGCAATGCGTTAAACCAGGCGCTCTGGCCCTGGCCCTGCTGATAAAAATCGGGAAAATCACCCCAAGTCGGAGCGTCCTCATTGTAACCGCCTGGCGTGCCCGGTGTGCCTTCTGGAATCTTTGTGTCCGTATAGACTTGTTTGTTGTCATCCACATACCCTGTTTCAGCCACGGCCCATTGCTTCAGGTTGCTCAAACAGACCACTTGGCGGGAGGTTTCCTTTGCCTTGGCCAGCGCGGGCAGGAGCATGGCGGCCAGGATGGCGATGATGGCAATGACCACCAGCAACTCAATCAGCGTAAATCCGGAATGGCGTTCTGTTTTCATGTCAAATGTAATTTTTGATTTGCTCAATTTTCTGCAACACGGAATTTCGGCGCGACGGGCGATACTGCCCCAGCCATGTTACGAACGCATGGCGTGAATGTGACAATCAGGTGACAATTTAGCCGGCGGATAAATCGTCACAAAATTGTCACACGACAGTCGTTGGCTTGTCACGCAACTGTGGATTAATGGCCGGGTGCTTTAAAACAAATTGGCTGAAAACGAAACTCAACAAACTGGAAATCAAAAAATTAAAAACTATGAGACACTTTATCATCGCATCAGGCATGGCCGCGCTGCTGGCGTTTGACGCCCACGCCCAAAATACGAATCTGGCCTTTACGCCCGGCAAGCTGGCCGTGTTGCGGGCCGGGGACGGGATCATAACCATTAAGACTGGCCGGCAGCATCCCGCCTTCATAGACGAATATGACCCGGCCATCGCCAACCAGGCCAACCCCTTATTGTCCCTGGAGTTGCCGACCAATGGGGATAACGCCTTGTTTGTGAACGCTCATGCGGGGTCCGAAGGACAAGCCATGACCCGGTCCGCCGACCGCCGGTATCTCGCTGTGGCGGGTTATTGTGGCGCTTTGAATTCCATAACCGGCACCCCGTCCAGCGCCACAAACGCCGCGAACCCCGAAGGTTACCCGCGTGGTTTTGGAATTGTTGATGCCTTTACGAATTTTAATGTGACCTATGCGAGCGCCGATTGGTTCGGGATGGAACCCGGCATCACGCAAAACAATCCCAGAGGCATTGCAACCGATGGCAGCAACGATTTCTGGGGATGCGGCACCATCGCCGGCACCCAGACAGGGGGCTTTACGGAAACCGGCACCCTGTTCTGGAACGGCGCAGTGTCCCCGACGCCGGAGTTGGTGCAAAACCAAGTCGATTCCGGCTATTTCATGAGAATCATCAACAACGTTCTTTACATGGTTTGCCAGACAGATGCGGGCGGCGCGCTCAACAATGGCGTTTATAACTTCGTGGAATACTCCTTCGCCGGAGGCGCTCCAGTCCCATTGCCCTGGATGCCCGGCGGTGTGCAAAACACCGTTACCACCAACCTCTTTATAAATTTTGGCGCCACTTACGCCAACATAAAAACGTTCGATATGAACCCGGCCGCAACCATCGCCTATGCCGCCGACAATAATTATGGCATCGTAAAATTTGTCAACACGGCGGGAACGTGGTCTTCACCCTACTATTTCAACTCGACCAATATCGGCAGCACCAACCTGCCAGGCACGGGCTGCTTTGGCATCGTCGTGGATTTCAGCCAGGCCAATCCGGTGATTTACGCCACCACGATGGACGAAGGCGACGGCGCCAATACCTGTTCAAACCGCTTGATTTCCCTTGTGGACACCGGCACTGCTCCCAACCCCGGCACTGTTCTCGCCACGACGCTGGCTGTGGCCCATGGAATCAATGAAGTCTTCCGCGGGGTTGATTTCACGCCCGACCTGCAGCCGCTCATCACATCGCAACCATTGCCTGTAAATACAACCACCAATCAAAACGCGTCCATGAGTGTGGGGGCCGAATCGGTTTATCCCCTGACCTATCAATGGCAGAACAATGGAATCAACGTCGCGAATAATGCCAACCTATCCGGAGCCACTAACAGCTCCCTCAACTTTGTGGCCAGTGTGACCAATCTCGACGGAAATTACACCGTCATTGTCTCAAACCAGTATGGAGCCGTCACCAGTCAGGTCGCGAGCGCGTTTATATCGCCGGTGGCCGTTCTTCCCTCTCTTACCAACGCGGTTGAACATGTGACAAATGACATCAACAACAACCAGGCCTTTTCCGTCAACCCCGGCGGAACCCCGCCGTTCACCTGCCAATGGTACTTTGGAACCACTCAATTGTCTGACAGCGGCGACGGCGGCAATAAATACGGCGGATCAACCACCCCGACCCTCACCATTACCAATCTCCAACTGACCGACTCGGGAAGTTATTCCGTTACGATCAACAATGAAGCCGGCGGGATTTCAAACCTGGTGGGTGTTCTCACGGTTCAGTATGTTTTGCCGGCAATACCCCCCGTCGGCGAGCCTGCGTCAGTAACAGTATTGCAGGGCGAAACCACTTCGTTGTCAGTCTCCTCCGTTGAAGGAACCCTTCCGTTGACTTATCAATGGTATCAAGGGAGCCTTTCAAATCCCTTGAGCGACATCAATGAGTTCAGCGGCTCCGAGACCAACACCTTAACCATTACGGACGCCACCGTAAGCGACAGTAACACCAATTATTTCTGCGTCGTCAGCAATGGCGGCGGCAGCGCAACCAGCCAGCCGGCTTCGGTCTCCGTGATCATTCCGCCGGCCCTGTCGTATGTGGCTTACAGCAATCAGGTCTATATTCAAAACTTTGATTCACTCCCCAATCCAGGCGCTACTCCTGTCAACACTGTCGGCGGCGGCGGTCCCACGGCCATCGGTGGCATCACTTATGATGTCGCCGATCCGTTCGACTTTGCCTGCCCCTTATACACTAATATTTCCATCCCTTCGGGCGGGCTCAATTTGGCCGCCACCATGCCTGGCTGGTATGGCGAATGTGACGGAGATACGCCGGCCTCTGGAGCACAGTTGGGCGCCGCTGACGGCAGCACCACCACCGGCGGCATTTACAGCTTCGGCACCACCACCGGCAACACTTCCAACCGGGCGCTGGGGCTGATAGCAACCAGCACCTCGGGCGGGACGCATTTTGGTTTGAAGTTAATCAACGAAACAGCCGGTAATTTGAACTACATCAGCCTGCAATTCACGGGGGAGTTTTGGAAAACGGGCAGCAAACCCAAGACCATGGTGTTTGGCTATAACGTTGATCTCGCGGGAAACAATTCCACGCTGTCCGCCTCCGAACTTCTCGCCGCAAGCAACAACCCGGTTAACAGTCTGGCGGTCAGCTTCCCCACAGCGGGTGTGGTGGGGCCAACCAACGGAACCTTGCCAAACAATCAACTCAACCTCGGCGTCACCAATCTGGCTTTGGCCGGCGCGTGGACGCCGGGTTCGGCGCTGTGGTTGACATGGTCCATTTGGGATAGCTCAGGCAGCGGCCAGGGCTACGGCATCGACAACTTCAGCTTTTATGCCAGCAGCACCACAACCTTGACCCAAGCCGGGGCGCCCACGCTGGGCGGGGTTGAGTATTCCGGCAGCAGTGGCCTGAGTCTTGGCTTCACCAGCGCTCCGGGCAACAGCGCGCTTTTTTCAGTGCGGGCCACAACCAACCTGTCACTGCCGCTAAGCCAATGGGTCAATCTGGGGAATCCAACCGAAGTGTCGTTTGGCACTTATCAGTACACTGACCCACAGGCAAAGAATGATGCGCAAAGATTTTACACCGTTACCAGCCCTTGACGATGTGATGCCGGGCTAACCATTCGGAGTCTCAGCAGCAGGGCGGGCGAATGCCTGCCCTGCTTTTTCTTTTCAGCTCTCGATCAGGCGGGGTTCTATTTGTTCTCGGTGACAATCTCCGTGTCCGGCGTTTTCCCCGCGGCGGTCGTTTCCGCCAATTGTTCGTCGAGAACCAGCACCCCGTGAGGGGGAAGATCGTAATTGCCGCTGAAGGTGTGCTCGGTCAGGAAGTCGTGCATGGGCTTGAAGAAACTAATGCGCACCGGCGTGCTCTGGTGATTGAGGAGAAAGTATAGTTTGGCGCCGGCCTTTTGCCGCATGCTGACTTCGATGGTGTCGGGCACTTTGAGCAAGGGGTGCAGAAGGCAGTTGGCGCGCAGCCAGGTAATGAGGTCGTAATAAAAACCCTGCTGCGAGAGTGTGCCAATATAAACGGCTTTGCCCGAACCAAAGGTGTGGACGGTCATGGCGGGACGTCCGGCATAAAAGTCCCGCGTGAACGAGGCCAGGACCTGGCAGCCTTTGGGCTCGATCACGTCGCACCAGACACGCGCGGTGTGCATCTGGCTGGTGTGAAAAGTGCCTTTGAACGCCAAATGGTTTTCCTCATCGCGCGGCAATGGGTCGAATTCCGAGACTTCCAGGCCGAAGACATCGGTCAAATCGTGCGGGAAGCCGCTTTCCGCCGCCATGTGATGTTCATCCACCAGCCCCGAATTGCAGGTGGCAACGAGCGTGCCGCCGTTTTGCACGTAAAGCCTTAGGATGTCGGCCTCGCCGCCGGACAGCAGGCTGAGGGAAGGGGCGATGACCAGTTTGTATTTGGACAGGTCTTCGGTCGGCCGGGCAAAATCGATTGGAATGTTCCGATCATGCAAGGCGGTGTGGAAGAGCTGGACGTGTTCGCGCAAATTGAAGTATTTGGTCGGCTGGCGGGGCAGGGAGAGCGTCCAGTCGTTCTCATGGCTGTAGAGAATGCAGACTTCGGCGGTGACTTTGGTTCCCCGCAAGGCGGGCGCCAGACGCTTGAGTTCCTGGCCGATCTGGCTGATCTCTTTGTAAACCCGGTTCTCGCCCCGTCCGTCATGCGTCAGAATGCCGCCGTAGAATTTCTCCGGCCCGATGCGCGGCTGCCGCCAAAAAAAATACAGCACGCCATTAGCACCCCGGGAAATGGTCTGGTAAGTGAACAACCGCACCACCCCCGGCCGCACCAGGGAATTGACATCCTGCCAGTTCACATGCCCCGCCTTCTGCTCAATCACCCAGAAGCCCTCCTCCCCTCCCGGCAGTTTGGCCCCGGTCTTTTTCAGGGAACGAAGCATATCCAACTCGCAGGCATTTTCAGACGCTTTCGATTTAATGGTGGCGTTGCTGTTGAGCGACACAAAATCCAGCACGTCACCTATGTCAAACAAATCCAAATTCTGGCCGAAGGCGCGCAAGTTGGTTGTCACCGGCGCGTGGGGCGTCAGTTCCCGCAGCAAATCCGCCTGCATGCGGACGAACGCCACGATCGTGTCGCTGCTAAAGCGGCGCCAATCCAGCATCAACGCCGGATTGTGCGGCGCCGGCGCGGTCTTGGGCATCGGCATATGCTCCCAGTCGCTCACCACCTGCCCCCAGAACCGGGTTCCCATCATGTTATTGAGATGGTCCAGCGTTCCGTATTTGGCCTTCAGCCAGGCGTGCCAATCGCGCCGCGTTTCCTCGTTGAAACAAGGCAGCATCGAATGGGCCCCAACGTTGTTGTCAATTTGCCAGCCGATCAATTGCGGATGTTTGCCCAGCGCCTCCGCCATCGCCCGGATGATCTTCTTGGAATAATCCCAATACAGATCACTGTTCAAACAACAGGCGTGCCGCGTGCCCGACGACAGCGGCAAACCGCGTTCGTCCAGGGGCAGAATTTCCGGATGGTTCTTGGTCAGCCAAATGGGCGGAGCCGCCGTGGGCGTTCCGAGAAAAACCTTGATGTCCTCCTCGCCCATCAAATCCATGACCCGCTTGAGCCACTTGAACTCATATTCGCCCTCGCGCGGCTCGCACAGGCCCCAAACGAATTCCCCCATCCGCACCGCATTCATCCCGGCGGCCACCATCAATTCGATGTCCTGTTTCCAGCGCGCCTCCGGTTTCTCGGCGGTGCCTGCATAGGGATAGACCCAATGCTCCGGATGATAATCAGCTCCGAAATACATAACAACTTGTGTTCAAACTGGCGCTTGACCAAAGAATAAGTCGGACCCCCAGGCGATGCAAGGAAAGAAATTGCCCGACAGGAAAGAAATTGCCCGAAAACCCTTCGTTCGTTTCCCCCGGCCGCCTGCCGGTTGGCAAGTCCGGCCAAAGGCCACAACCACGGATTATTCACCACGCGTCCCCGGCCTGGCGCGGAATCGGGAAAATCCCTGGAATCCGTGGTGTGGTGTGGCGGTGAAAAAACGCGGTTTTTGGGGCCTTTGTCAAGAATACATACTTGACAAGACGCCCCCCGGCACGCGTTTCGGCCAATGTTTACAGGGTGATCGTGTTTTTAAAAAAGCTCCCACCATGGGCTGTACAATTTCCGCATTTTGTGCCATAATGCGCCAATGAGCACGCTTCGTCGCGCCAAATGGGATTGCCAGCCCGCCATTGCCGCTGCTGCAAAGGCGGGTCAGGGGAATGATTGTCAGAGTAATGGGAACCAGGAACTCTTTCCGTCTTATTCCCCTGACAGTCATTCCCCTGACATGCTCTTCTGCCTCAAACCATCGAAAGGATGCCATGAAAACCAGCATCAAATCGCTCGGAAATAATTTCGGATTACTCGAAAAATTTCGGAAATATTTCGGGAAAACGGCCCTTTTCCGAAAAAATTTCGGATTATTTTTTTTGAACGGAGGGGCTTATGGAGCATAAAAACAAGCCAAAAGCCGGCTCCTATGAGGCTTCCTTGACGGAGGAGGAGCGTTTCGCGCTCCACTCGCTGTTGCTCTCAGGTGATGCGCTGCTCGAGGTCCGCGAGGAAACGATCCCGTGGCGGGACGGCCCGGACAAAGGGATGAAGCCGTCCGTTCCGACGCTGTGCAAAATCAAAAACCGGCTGCGCACGGAAAAGATGGTGCGTTCCCTGGACGAAATGCTCGAAACCATGCGCGCCACAAAAACGCGATTGGCCGCCCTGGTCAGGGACTCGAACCAGGAGGAACTGCTCGATGCGGCCATGGCGGCGATTGGCCGGGAGGTGGTCGAGAAAACTCTGGAAGGGCAGATTCCAGCAGAGCAGAGGACCACCACCCGGTTGCTGCTCAAGCGGGCCGATCAGCACCGTTTCGACCGCCGCATGTCCTTCCTGGAAGCCGAGTTCGAGAAAAGCAAGAAAGCCCACGCCTCGCCGCCAGGGAAGCGAGAAGGAGATAGTGGGTCGACTTGAAGTCAAAAGTCGTTTGCGAAATATTTCACAATTCGGCCTTGACTGGAAAAGTGGGGTGTGCATCATTTCGGACGAACTCGAGTTTGACTGATTGTTAAACAGCCTGTATTTTTCGGTTGAAGGTCAAAGACTTAAAAAATGTCATGCCATTAAAGATTCCAACTTTTGAAAATTCCCATTGCGTGGCAGTGCTCGCTTGCGGCGCGGTTGAGCCTGTGGATAAAGCATTATTAAAGTGGATGGCGGAAGAAAAAAGTTCAACAGTTGCTTTTCGCAAAGGTCATGTGAAGTTTTACCTCAGGGCCATTTTTGGTGGCCTCCGATCACCAAGACATGTTCATCTTGATATTTCCAGGGCAAGCGTTTTCACGAAG
The DNA here is from genome assembly GCA_963825315.1 of uncultured Verrucomicrobiae bacterium. Taxonomy (GTDB): domain Bacteria; phylum Verrucomicrobiota; class Verrucomicrobiia; order Limisphaerales; family Palsa-1400; genus DASRLE01. Next base: position 2,585,666 of record CAWGST010000001.1, read on the forward strand.
GTTTTTAAGCCTTCTCGGCTGGTAAAGCTTGATGAAATGTGGAAAAAACTTGAGCCTTTCATGGGCAAGCAGGTGAAAACCGATTTGAAAGCGATCTTCGAGATTAAGCTTTCCGAATTGCCAGAAGGCGGAATTATTCGCGCTTTGTTTTTCAAGACGCAGACAGGAAACGTCTCCATCAATGTGAACGGGGCAGATTTTTTGATAACGGGCGCTCCTGTGAACTCGATTTCGTGGCAGGCTGTTCCTGATGACAAAATTGGAGTTATTATTGATGCGGATAATGTCGAAACAACAATTTCCGAAAATTATTTAACAGACACTCTCGAAAGATTGGAGTCCGCTCTTAATGTCTTTGTATTAGGGAAGACCACTAAATGAGCAGAATTAATCCTTTTTTTGCTGCCCTTGAGGCTGAGTCACATGAGCCAGTCGAGAGTGGATGGAATCTAGCGTTTCGACAGACCGGTCTTGAGCACATGCGTGGTCCTGCTTTAAGAATTGCGTATTCTGAAGATTGGGCGGAGGGTGCGTTAGCCGCAATCGCAGAACTCCATTCAATTGCTTCAGAGAGAAAGAAAAACGAACTTCGACTCAATCTGTTGGAAATCACAATTGCGGATTTAAAGTCTCGCATACAGAAGTTGATTTCTCTTCAAACAAAAATAGTGCCCATCAATACTTTTGCCCCGGAACCTTACGAGCTTTTGAAGTCATTCAACGTCACGGTTCAACCAACAGAGGATGACTTCGAGGTTGGTTGGTACGACGCAAACATTCACACCGGAGGACAAAACGAAGAAGAGGCGGTTAGTAATCTGAAAAGCCTAATTTTGGACCTTTTTGATAGTTTTTCGAGAGAGCCATCTGAAAAGCTTGGGCCGGAGCCGAAACGCCAATTGCTCGTTATGAAACAATTTATTCGAAAACGGCCGTGAAAATGTTTGTTCAATCTGACGCATGGGCTATTCAGAAAAAGCTTGAAGCGCAGGTTGAGGATGGCAGGGGGCCTCACACCCAGGTCAAATTCTGGCACAACGGAGTCTTGGTGATTCAATTTGGAATTCGCAGAGGGTCTGGTGAGTTGGGGCATGGACATCTGCCAAAGGACATGAAAATTTCCCAGAAGGAATGTAGGGAATTCAGACAGTGTAGCCTTTCTGTCCAAGGGTACGTTGAGATTTTGAGACAAAAAGGCGTAATCGCATAAATGTTTTCTCATTTTATGTTCGAGACTATCAAAGAGCAGTTGCCGGTTGCCGCGGATAAAGTCGCCCACTTGCGGAGGTTTCTTTGACTTGCCCGGCGTCCAAAAACGGCTGGCGGAACTGGATGCCTTGATGGCCCGGGAAGGCTTCTGGAACAATCGCGAAAAAGCCCAGGGCCTGATCGATGAAGCCAATTCATTGCGCAGGAAAACCGAGCCGGTCCTCAAGGCCGGGCGCCAAATTGATGATTTCCGGGTCATGCTCGAACTGGCCCAGGAAGAGCCGCCCGCCGAACAGTCCCGGCACGAAGCGGAGCTGGGACGCGAGTTGTCCCAGTTTTGCAAGGACCTCGACAGCCTGGAATTGAAGGTGTTCCTGACCGGCCCGCATGACCGGAACAATTGCATCCTGAGCATCAACGCCGGCGCGGGCGGCACGGAGGCTTGCGACTGGGCGCAGATGCTCCTGCGCATGTACCAGCGCTGGTGCGAAACGCGCGGCTGGGACGCCGAAGTCACCGACGCCCTCCCCGGCGAAAGCGCCGGATTGAAAAGCGCCACCGTGCTCATCCAGGGCGAATACGCCTACGGTTTTTGCAAGGCCGAGCGGGGCGTTCACCGGCTGGTGCGCATTTCTCCTTTTGACTCCAACAAACGCCGCCACACCAGTTTCGCCAGCGTCGATGTCATTGCCGAAATCGAGGAAACCAGTTCGGACATCGTCCTGCCGCCGGCCGAACTGCAGGTGGACACCTACCGTTCCGGCGGCAAGGGGGGGCAGAACGTCAACAAAGTGGAAACGGCGGTGCGCATCACGCATTTGCCCACCGGCATCGTGGCCGCGTCGCAAACCCAGCGTTCGCAGCATCAAAACCGCGCCACGGCCCTGCGCATGTTGATTTCGAAAATCTACGCCAAAAGGCTGGATGAACAAAAAACGGCGCTGGAGCAGTTCTACGGTGAAAAAGGCGCCATCGGCTGGGGGTTCCAGATTCGCAGTTATGTTTTCCAGCCCTACCGCATGGTGAAGGACCTGCGCACTGGCGCCGAGACCAGCAACGTGCAGGCGGTGATGGACGGCGATCTCGATCCATTCGTCAACGCCTGGCTGCGCGCCGGCTGCCCGATCAAACGCCTGGCCGGAGTGAAGGATGAAGATTGAGCCGCCCGCGCCCCCATGAACATTCTTGACACCATCGTGGCGCAAAAAAAACGGGAGGTTGCCCTGCTGCCGCCTGCCAAGATAACCGCGGCTATGCAAAAGCTCCTGCGTGTGCGGTTGCCGCGGCGCGATTTTTTTACCGCCTTGCAATTACACGGGGGCGGCGCGCCAGCCTTGATCGCGGAGGTCAAGAAAGCCTCGCCCTCCGCCGGAATCATTCGCCCCGATTTCGACCCGGTGCGGATCGCGCGGGAGTATGAAGCGGCTGGGGCGGCGTGCCTCTCCGTGCTAACCGACGAGAAATTCTTCCAAGGCGCGCTCGTCCATTTGCAGATGATTAGTTCGGTGGTAAATCTGCCGCTTTTGCGCAAGGATTTTATAATTGATGAACGACAGATTTGGGAGGCGGTGACGCATGGGGCGGACGCGATTTTGTTGATCGTGAGGATTTTGGACGACCGGTCATTAAAACATTTGCACGGCTTGGCGGTCGGCTTGGGGCTGGCCGCGCTGGTGGAAGTCCACGATGAAGCGGAATTGGATCGCGCCCTTGCCATCGGCGCGCGGCTCATCGGCGTCAACAATCGCGATCTGGACACGTTCGAGGTGGATCTTGGCGTGACGGAGCGGTTGGCCGCAAAAATCGCCCGGCACGCGGAGGCGAAGGACACACTGCTGGTTGCGGAAAGCGGCATTCACACCCGGGCCGACGTGGCGCGCGTTCAACGCGCCGGGGCGGGGGCGATACTGGTGGGGGAAGCGCTCCTGAAAAACCCGGCCGGCATCGCGGCGAAAATTTTCGAATTGTTGACAGGAACTTAGCGGGGAGCGGCGGCCGGCTCCTCCTCGGCCAGTTTGCGATAGATCGTGGCCACGCTGACGCCGAGCAATTCGGCGGCCTTTTCCTTGTCGCCGCCCGTTTGGGCGAGGGCGCGGTTGACGTAGCTCAACTCCTGTTCGTGCAGAAAATCCCGCAGCATGCCGATGGGCTGGCTCAGGCCGCCGGGCGCGTAACCGGCTCTGGGCGCCACAGTCATCACGCTGGCCGGCGCTGTGTCGGTCGGGGGCATTTCAACCAGTTCCTCCGCGCCGTCGCTGGGGGCGTTGCGATGAATGGCGGGAGGCAAATCGGCCACGCGGATGATGCCGTCTTCGCACAAGGCGCACCCGCGCTCGATGGCGTTTTCCAGCTCGCGAACGTTGCCGGGCCAGTCATGCGCGGTGAGAACGTCCAGGCTTTTGCGCGTGATTTGAAAGAGCTTGCCCGTGCGCGAATTGACCTTGTTGCGCAGGAAGTGCATGGTCAGGACCGGCACGTCTTCGCGGCGCTCGCGCAGGTTGGGGAGGTTGATCGGGATGACGTTGAGGCGGTAGTAAAGGTCCTCGCGGAAGGTTCCCTGCTTGAGTCTCTTTTCCAGCGGCTCATTGGTCGCGGCCAGCACACGGACGTTGACGGTGACCGGGACGTTGTCGCCGACGCGCCGCACTTCCTTGTCCTGCAACACGCGCAAGAGGCGGCTTTGCAAAACCGGGGGCATGTTGCCAATTTCATCGAGGAAAATCGTGCCGCCGTCGGCCTCCTGAAAAAGCCCCTTTTTATCGTTGATCGCGCCGGTGAAGGCGCCTTTGCAATGGCCGAACAATTCGGACTCGAGCAGGTTCTCGGGCAGCGCGCTGCAATTGATGGGGATGAAGGGGGCGAACTGCCGGCGGCTGTTAAAGTGCAGGGCTTTGGCGACCAATTCCTTGCCCGTGCCGCTTTCGCCCAGGATCAATATGGTGCTGTCGGTGTCGGCCACCCGCTCGATCATCTTGAAGACGTCCTGCATTTGCGGCGAGTTGCCGATGAGCTGGTTGAACTGATACTTCTTCTTGAGTTGTTTGCGCAGGTAAACGTTTTCGGAAACGGCTTCGTTATAGGAGAGCGCCCGCTGGATGCACAGGCGCAGATCCTCGACCTTGAACGGCTTCTCCAAATAATCGAAGGCCCCTTTCTTCATCGCGTCCACTGCCGTCTCGATGGTCGCATAAGCCGTGATGACGATGACGGTGGAAGGGGGGCTGAGCGCGCGCGCCTTTTGCAAAATCTCCAGTCCGTGCGTGTGGGTCTTATCCAGGTAAAGGTCCGTGATGACCAATTCAGGGCGTTGCGCCTCGAGCGTTTCCACGGCGGCGTTGAAGCTGCTGAATGGAAAGACTTCGTGCCCTTCGCGGCGCAGAAGTTCGGCGACCATTTGCACCATGGTCACTTCATCATCAATCAACAGCACTTTTGCCATGCCTCAATGGTATTGCAAGCCCCCGGCGACAGCAAGCCTGCCCTGAAGCCCGGGCGCGTCGTTTTTCAAGTCTTGTTGCCGGACACCAGATCGCTCAGTTTGAAAATCGGCAGAAACATGCAAATCACGATGCCGCCCACCACCACTCCCAGGAAGACGATCAACAACGGCTCGATCAAGGAGGTCAGCCCGTTGAGCGTGTTCTCGATTTCTTCATCCAGGAAATCGGCCACCCGTTCCAGCATCGCGTCGATTTTGCCCGTTTGTTCCCCGGCCGTCATCATGCGGATGATCATGGTCGGAAAGACGGGATGCTTGCTCAAGGCGGTTGATATTCCCTCCCCGCGCTCGATGTCCGTTGCCGCGGATTTGATGGCCGCCTCCATGACCACGTTGCCCACCGTGTTCTGGACGATGGCCAGCACCTCAAGGATGGGCACGCCGCTGCGCACCAGCGAAGCCATCGTCCGGGCAAAACGCGCCAGGCAAATCTTGTGGGCGATCGAACCAAAAATCGGCAGCTTGATCCGTCTCGCGTCCCAAAAGGCGCGGCCCAGGGGCGTTTTGATGTAGTAAAGCCAGCCGACCACAATCGCCCCGGCGGCCAGGAAGATAAAAAAGAAATAATGCTGCAAGAAATTGCTCAACTTGATCAAATACATCGTCGGCGTGGGCAGGTGGCCGCCCAACTGACTGAAAATGTCGCCGAAAACCGGCACGACCTTGACCAGCAGAAAAATGGTGATGCCAATGGCCACAATCGTCACCACCGTCGGATACATCATGGCGGATTTGACTTTCTTGCGCAGACGCGCCGTGTTTTCCAGGTAAGTGGCCAGGCGGGCCAGGATTTCCGCCAGCAAGCCGCCTTTTTCCCCCGCGCTCACCATCGAGAAATACAGTTTGTTAAACACCTTCGGATGTTTCTGCAAAGCGTCCGAGAAACTATCGCCCCCTTCCACGCGGGTCGTGATGTCTTTGATGACATCGCGCGTCACTTTGTTATCGGTCTGTTCGGCCAGGGCCTGGAGGGATTGCACCATGGCCAGACCGGCATCGACCATGGTCGCCAATTGCCGGGTGAACATGACGAGATCGGACAAGGGCACTTTGCCGCCGCTGGTTTGGCCCTTTTTGGCGATCTTTTCCTGGATGGAAACCACCATCAGGTTGCGATTCAAGAGCGCGGCCACGGCGTTGGATTCCGTGGAAGCATCCACGCTGCTGCGAATCTCCCGGCCTGAGGCCGAATCCCGCGCTACGTAAGAGAACGATGGCATAATGCTAAAACTGCGTTACCAAGTAGCAGATTCCAGCCTGGATTGCAAGCCAATGTGTTGCGATTTCTCGGGCGGAGGCGCATCCCGGTTTTTGGGCCGTCCGACCCCGCCTTGATCAGGCGGCCACAAAGCGTTGCTGCTCTTGTCGCGCCATGGCCGCTTCGGCGACGGCGGACCTTTCTTGAAATCCGCTTTGCAGCCGCCGCCCGCTCCGCTACTCTCGTGCCCATGCGGCGCTGTTGTGAAATCTGAAAGACATGTCCAATGACGCCCAACAGCCAGCACCTTGGCCAGCCCGTCATGTCCCGCGCTCACACGGGCTTTACATTGCTGCGCCAGGACTTCACGATCCGGCAGGCGCTCCTGGATATTCGAAAAAGCGGAATCACCAATGGCATCATCTACTTCTACGTCGTGGATGCCGCGAACCGGCTGGTCGGAGTTCTGCCCACCAAGCGGCTGCTCACCTGCTCCCTCGAGACGGTGCTGTCCGAGATCATGTTGCCTCACGTCATCGCCATACCGGACACGGCCACGGTTTTGGATGCCTGCGAAATGTTCATCCTCTACAAGTACCTGGCGTTTCCTGTCGTCGATCCGGAACGCCGGGTTCGCGGCATCGTGGAGGCTGGATTGTTGACAGACGAGCTTGCCCTGGCAGACGATGAAACGGACGTGAGGGCCAAGTATGACGCGGTATTCGATGCCATTGGTCTTCACCTTTCGGAGATGAGGGAAGTCACCCCCTTCCGCGCTCTCCGCTTTCGATTTCCGTGGCTGCTGGCGACCCTCGGCAGCGGGACGGTCGCCGCCCTCCTCGGGAAGCTCTACGAAGCCACCCTTGCGCGCAGCCTGATACTTGTGTTCTTCCTCTCGCTCGTGACGGGTCTGGGCGAGAGCGTCAGTATGCAGTCGGTGACGCTGACCATCCAAGGGCTGCTGAACGGCCGGCTATCCAGGGAGTGGTATTGCCGGACGCTCCGGCGGGAGATGGCAACGGCGGCGTTGCTCGGCCTTGCCTGCGGCGGCATCGTGGCGGCGCTCGTCGTGATATGGCGGGGACCGGGGCTGGCGCCTCTGGCCGTCGGCGGAAGCATCTTTTTGTCCCTTTGCATGGCTTGCCTGATGGGACTGAGCATCCCCTCGCTCCTTCATGCCCTGAAGCTGGATCCCAAGATAGCCGCGGGACCGATCACCCTGGCACTGACCGACATATTCACGTTGACGTTCTACTATAACATCGGGCGCTGGCTTCTCGGCTAATGGCGTGCGGCGAAGACCTCATCCAGATGGCGCAGCCGGCGGGAGAGATCACGGGCGATGTTCAGAAGCAGTGTCGCTCCGGTAAGATTGTGTGACGACTTTGCGGCCCGGCGACAGGATAATCCTTCAGTTAATTTGCGCGAATTTTTTTCTTCGCCTGTTCTGACAGGCGCGATAAAACTTCGTCCGGCACGGCGCAAGGGTACCCGTTTTCGTAAATCGCCCCGCTGGGACTACTCTTACCGTTCATCGTTTCGACATATAGCACCAGCCGGCCGTCGCCGTCGTACGCCCAAACATTGGATTTGCTCTCAATAAAGACAAACCACCCTGCCCGTGCCTTCCATTCACCCGGGCTTGTCGTGCTGCTCCAGCTTGAAACGGGCGATGAGTCAGCCTCGCCAAATCCGCCAAGGCGTGACAAATCCAGCGACGTCTCCGAAGCGCCAATCCGCCATGTGCCATCGGACGAAGCATTGGTGCCGAACGCGGTAATCAACATCGGATGAAACACCGGCCGCACCGCCGCTATCTGCGCTGTGGTTAGGAGGTTCACTCTCCGTTTCATAAGAAAGGTATCGGGCCCTGATAGATTACGAACGACACCCTCATACTCCCATCCGTCCTTGCGCAGCCTGCTTTTTTCCTCCGCACTCAACACCTGCTTAAGCTCCCAGGTGCCGACGACCTTGCCGCCTCGTTCCTCGGTCAACGTCGTTCTTCCATCTTTATATTCGATCGTGTGGACCGTGCTGCTGCAGCCAGCAAGAAGCAGGGCGCTGACAGTCAGCATTAGCAGGGTCTTTTTTTTCATATGCTATAATTCGGGATTTCCCATTTGGCTTCTTGCCCACGACCAGCGTGGGCCTTTTTCGCGATTTTCCGCCTGCTCCACAGATTTGCAAGTCCTTTTTCCTCTCCGCCCCGGTTTTTCTCTGGCATAGGGAGCGCTACGTTGACATATGTGGCTTTCCGCACGCTTTTCGACCCAAGACGATCCCAAGATAGCCATGGGACCGATCACCCTGGCTCTGACCGACATATTCACGTTGACGTTCTACTACAACATCGGGCGCTGGCTGCTGGGCTGACCTGCCCCAAATGACCAATGACAAATTTTCAATGGCCAATTCCCAATCCCCACCCGGAAAACCCGTTTGACTCACGGCTGGCTGTATTGAGAATTGGTCATTGGGAATTTTTTATTTGCCATTTGTCGGGGACCAATCACCCTGGCACTGACCGACATATTCACGTTGACGTTCTACTATAACATTGGACGCTGGCTTCTCGGCTAATCAATGCCGATGACCTGGCCGGGCCTGAGAGAAGGCAACAGGGCGAGCAGGCTGTCCCAGGCGGCCTCGATGAAGCCAATGACTTGCGCGCGCTTTACGGTGGGGAAGCCGGCCAGGAAATCGTCAATAGACTCGCCTCCTTCGAGGTAGTCCACCAAGTTCTGCACCGGCACCCGGGTCCCGGTGAAAACGGGAGTGCCGCCCATGACTTCCGGATCGGAGTGGAAGACTTCGGACAGATGCTCTTTGCTCATGCGGAGAATCTAACATCGCCTTCAAGAGAGGGCAAGCACCGCACGGGAGCCTCTTACAAGGCGGCGGCGACCAGATCGCCCACTTGAGCGGTGGTGAATCCCATCTTGCCCGCGGCCAGGCTCTTGATCTTTTCGCGGGTCACCTTGACCACGGCGGTTTCGATGGCTTGCGCGGCGGGGTGTTCGCCCAGGAAATCGAGCATCATCTGCCCGGCGCAAATCGCCGCCAAAGGATTGATGACGCCCAAGCCGGTGTATTTGGGCGCGCTCCCGCCAATCGGCTCGAACATGCTCGCGCCTTGCGGGTTGATGTTGCCGCCGGCGGCGATGCCCATCCCGCCCTGCAGCATGGCCCCCAAATCGGTGATGATGTCCCCAAACATGTTGTCGGTCACGATCACGTCGAACCATTCCGGATTCTTGACAAACCACATGGTTGTCGCGTCCACATGGGCGTAGTCGCGTTTGACGCTGGGAAAGTCTTTTTGACCGGCTTCGTGGAAGGCGCGTTCCCACAGGTCGAAGGCGAAGGTCAGGACGTTGGTTTTGCCGGACAGGGTGAGTTGGGACTTCTTGCCCGCCGCAATATCTTCGGGCTTCAATCCCTTCCAGGGTTTGCCCCCGCGCCGTTTCTGGGCCAGGGCGAAGGCAAAGCGCAAACAACGCTCCACGCCGCGGCGGGTGTTGACGCTTTCCTGGAGGGCGATCTCGTGGGGCGTTCCTTTGAAGACGAATCCGCCCGAACCGGTGTAGAGGCCCTCGTTGTTTTCGCGCACGACGACAAAGTCAATGTCCTCCGGCTTTTTGTCCTTGAGCGGGCAAAAGCGCTCATCGTAGAGCTTGACCGGCCGCAAATTGATGTATTGCTCCAACTCGAAGCGCAGGCGCAGCAGGATGCCTTTCTCCAGAATCCCCGGCTTGACCTCGGGATGGCCAATGGCCCCCAGGAGAATCGCCGGGAATTTGCGCAGTTCCCCCACCACGCTGTCGGGCAGAGGCTCCCTGGTGCGCAAGTAGCGCGCGCCCCCGAGATCGTAGTGGGTATAATTCAGTTTCAGCCCGAATCGGGCGCAGGCGGCGTCGAGGACTTTGACGGCCTCGCCAATGACTTCCGGTCCGGTGCCGTCGCCGGCAATGACTGCGATATCGTAGCTTTTCATCTTGGCCGCCATCGAGGCGGGAGGGTGATGCTAGTCAATTGGCGCAGGCTGGCAATTGAAATCTGCCGATGAGGGGAAGGACGACTCAGCGCCAGTTCGTCGTGAGGCGTCCCCGGCAAATGAAAACACGGCTTGCCAACCCGTTCCATATCGGTTATACATATCTTGGCTTTGGAATGGGACTACCCGTTCGGCGAATGGCCACTGGGACTACCCGGTGGCCTTTCGTTTTTCTCAGGAAAGCACTTCAACCCATAGGCATCCGCCCGCCCATCCGGTCCACGCCACAATTTGCCTTCCAAAACCGCCATCGCCCGATTCGGCTGGCCGGGCCGCAAGACCGAGAGCGCGACAGGCCGCGCCACCATGTCCGCGATTTGCAAACCTTCCGAATTAGCCCTCTTGTCCGTCATCACCAATCGGAAGGGCAAAGCTTGGCGCAGACCGTTGTTGCCCTCGCAAATCCGGCGGAACTCCAGTTCCAGTTCCGTATCCTCGCGTTTACCTCGTGCCTCCACAATGAAATGGGTGATCCTTTCCGCCTGCCCACGCTCGGTAAGCAGTCGGAACACTCGCTCCAAACCAAATTGCAAGGCCAGGTGATATGGGTTGGCCGATTCCGTACCATCCAATCGTAATTCGCGTTTGTCTATCACCACCGCCAACAGGGTGAAGGGCGCAGCCTCGATTACGCGGCTCAACGCGTCAAGGAACAGATCGCGCGGCTTGCGGCTCATCATGGCGAACGCCCCGGCTTTCTTGCGGATGTCGTGTTCGTGGAGTACTACCAAGTCGTGGCCGAACGCAGCCAGCTTCAACCGCCTCACCGCAGGCGTGACTTCGTCCACGTATGCCGCTTTTGGGAACACGCAAAACGCCAGTGCGAATAGCGGGAAATCCCGGTTGACCGCCGTCAACCCGTGATCACCGCTCTCATCCACAAAGACGAGGTAGTCACCAAAGGTCATTGGCAGATTGGAACTCATGATAATCCGTTATTACACGACTTGGGGTTGACCGACCCAGCTTCTCCTGATTTGTGCTATTGCCATTTGATTTATAATGGTTGATAATTTCGATATGGCAAAACCCAAATCTCTTAAGAAGACAGTTCGTTCCGCTGAACAGTTAAAGTCCCTGATTGATGCCGAACGCGAAACGATGGACAGACTTGAAGGTCACGGAAGCGCGCCAATTGCAGAAGACCAGTGTGGGGCAAGAATAACCTTGCTCCAAAAGGAGTTAAGGGCTCACATAATATAGATTATTAGCCAATCAATCGCACGATTTCCTCCAATGTCCAAATATGATCCCCCTGTAGGTACTGGGTGAATGAAGACAGCAGTTCATAAGCGGGGAAAGAGCCTGGCGGTTCGCATCCCGCGCGCCTTTGCCGCCGAAACCCATCTTCATAACGGGACCAAGATTGATCTTAAGCTGCAATCTGGCCGGCTGGTCATCACTTAGCGGAATAAGAAACGCCATGATTTGCGTTCCCTTCTCGCGCAAGTTCGCAAATCCAACCGGCACGCAGAAATGGACTGGGGTGGCCCGGTCGGCGGAGAAGCCTGGTGAAGCCGGGTTACATTCCCAAACTCCGTGGCTTTTACGGCCCCTCGGTATTCCACCAGAAATCGTCGAACAAAGTCACGCTGTCGGCTTTGGTCCAGACCCCGACCGCGCCGGGGTTTTTGAATGTCTCGTCGTCCCATTGCAACGCCGGCTGCCCGTCATACGTGACCTCGAAATGCGGCCCGTGAAAATCCACCCGCAACGCATGCCATTGATTGGACGCCACCTTCATGGCTTTGCGCCCGCACTCTTTCCGCACCCCGTTGATCGTGTGGTAGATGGTGACGTTGTCTTCGAGGGCATTGGCGCGCGCGACGTAATAATTGTTGGCGTCCTGCCAGCGCCAAATCAGGCCGCCAGCCTGGTCTTCCTTGCCGGAAAGCGGTTTGAATTTCACTTCGACGGCGCCATCCTGAACCAGAAGGTTTGTCTGCGCGCACCAACAGAATTTGGCCGCGCCCGATTGCTTGAGCGCGTGGTGGCGCGGCGACGGCGCGGTGGCCTCCTCCACCACCGCCCAGTGCGCCTCCCCCTTGCCCGTGACGCCGCCGATCCAGCCGGCGGGCAATTCTCCCGGTTTAACGGCGTCAAAATCAGCCGTCCCCGCAAAAAGAGGGCTTGCGCAAAACATCGTTGTAACAATAAGCGCCAGGGATTTCATTTTTGCCTGGCCCACGTCATTGGAGCTTCCTTCCTGCCGGTGGCCAGGATATTGCCCTTTTCATCCAGCATTTGAATCTCGAGGGTGTCCGCCTTGAAGACGTCCGGAGATTTCCCATCGGGCGGCACGGAGATTTTAACCAGTTGCATGCCGGGGCCGGATTTAAGCGAAACGTCATTGCTGGCAAACCAGTCGGCGGTGGATGGATTGGACGAGTCAAAAACGCGCAGATGGAGTCTGCCGCCATCGGCCGGCAGATTATATTTGACTATCACATAGCCGCCAAACAGGTCATTTTGTTTGAAACTCTCGATTTGCACGGTGCTTTGGGGCGCGGCGGCCGCGGCCGGGGCCGCTTTGGCTCCCCCGGGCACATGCCAGAGCAGGACCATTGTTCCCTGAAAGATGTAGGATTTTACACCGGAGGCGCCGACCAGATACACCCAAATTTTATCCGTGGGCAAAGTGGCCCGCCGGAAAGCGTCCGCCGCCGCAGCGCCCAATTTGACCGGAAAGAGGATGGAATTATGGCTGCCGCGGCCAACGTCCATGACCGGGCTGGAAAAATATCCCGAAACCGAAGGGTCATCGGTGCTGACCATGTCCACTCCCATCTTTGGCCTCCCGTCTTCCTTCGAGAAATCATAATCGACACTGATGGTCATTTCAGAACGGTCCAAACTGCGGCTGAAGATATCGACATTGCTGACTTTGGTTCGGAATTTTGAAGCCAAAACGAAGGAAGGTGTCGTGGCTCCCAGCGGCGGTTGTGAAACGCGGGCTTTGGTTTCGGCTTCGGCTTTGGCCCTGGCTTCGGCTGCCAGCCGTTCCTGTTCTGCCTTCAGGCGGGCAGCCTCGAGGGCTTGGGCTGCGGCCGTGGCTTTTGCTTCCGCCGCCAACCTTTCCTGTTCAGCTTTTAAGCGGGCTTCTTCGAGAGCTTTGGCTTCGGCATCAGCTTTGGCCTTGGCTTCCGCCGTCAATCTTTCTTGTTCGGCCTTCAAGTGAGCTTCATCGCGGGCTTTGGCTTCGACATCAGCTTTGGCCTTGGCATCCGCCGCCAGTCTTTCTTGCTCGCCTTTTAACCGGGCTTCTGCAACGGCTTTGGCTTCGGCTTCAGCCTTGGCCTTGGCTTCCGTCACCAGTTTTTCCTGTTCGGCCTTTATCCGAGCTTGTTCGGCGGCTTTGGCTTCGGCTTCAGCCTTGGCCTTGGCATCCGCCGCCAATCTTTCCTGCTCGGCTTGTAACCGGGCTTCTTCGCGGGCTTTGACTTCGGCTTCGGCTTTTGCCTTGGCTGCCGCCGCCAGCCTTTCCTGCTCGGCTTTTAACCGGGCTTCTTCAAGGGCTGCGGCTGCGGCCTTGGCTTTCGCCTCCGCCGCCTGTTCTTCCTGTTCGGCTTTTAAGCGGGCTTCTTCGAGGGCTTTGGCTTCGGCCTCGGCCTTGGCCTTGGCTTCGACCGCCAGTTTTTCCTGCTCGGCCTTTAAGCGCGCCTCTTCGGCGGCTGTGGCTTCAGCTTCGGCCTTGGCCTTGGCTTCGACTGCCAGCTTTTCCTGTTCGGCTTTCAAGCGGGCTTCCTCGCGGGTTTTGGCCTCGGCATCCAGTTTGGCTTTTTCTTCCTCGATGCGTTTGGCTTCAGCGCCTTCCCTTGCGCGAGCTTCTTCGGCGGTTTCGGCCCGCTGGCCGCTGGGGCTGCCCCACTTAATGGTCCTGCTAAAAATGTTTTGGGCGATCACACTGCCGCCGCTGTCGGTGAGCATCATGATCCGAACCCGGTCCGTGGTCAGTTCCTTGGGCGCGCCGGGTTCGTCATTGAAAAACTTGACCTTGATGGAAATTGTCCCGTGCCCGGTGGGGATGGTCACCGGGTCCGCTCCGAACCAACTGGAGACTTTCTGTTGACTCTTGTTGGCGATGACCGGGAAAAGCCGCGCCGACGATCCGCTGGCGCCGTTGTATGAGTACTCCATCGTCAACGTCACTTCCGAGCCGTCGGCCGATTGGTTGAGAACGCGGAGATTCCGGATATCGTTGCCGCCGAACGTCCCCTGGTTTTGCATCGGGACTAAAATCTGTGCGGGGAGGAGAACCACCCCGAACTGGAGCGCGAGTAACCCAATATGCCGGCTTTTAAGCAATTTCATGCGCGGTCGGTTAACGTGACGCGGCGAGTATAGACAGACGACCGCCCGTGTCAAGCTGTCAGTCATTTCAATGGGTTGGTCTATGAGTATCCAGACGCTTTTCCGGTGAAATGGCGCCGCTGGCGCAAACCGGGAAACAATGGCATATCGAACTGTTTTTCAAGCTGCTCTATTGGGGACTTGGCAGCGAAACAGGGAGTTTCATTATTTCGATTACGTCGGCCCAGAGGCGATCCGCACTAGCAATCTTGACGATGCCTCCGACTTGAATGCCCTTAATTCCTGTGTAAGCGTTCGTGAATTCGTAATCCTTGAGCCAAAGATGATTTTCGAACGTGTTTGAGATGCAATCTTGAAGCTCATGGGACAAGTCGGATCGCCAGCCAAAAGAAATGGCGGGGAAGGAATGGGTCAGGAGCGGATTGACCCCATCACCGCTTAAGTAGATCTCTTGCACGCGGTCCCACTTGCCGGAGACTCTCAGAACATCGTCTGCGACACACGCGGCCAAAATCTCGCCAGAGACAACCTTTTCGATCAAATCGTCCTGGTGGTTGCATGGCGTTGTATTCCATTTATGGCGCCCATCCGTCATAACCAACATCGGTATTCGGTAACTGGACAGCGAAGATGGCGCCCCGACGCCAAATTGCAGATTGGCATGGCTGTCCAGGACAATGGCAAGCTGTGTTAAGTTTGAGCATGCGGCAACAAATTGAGAGAATTGGGGACTGCGTGTAACTATGAATATTGGCCGATACATCAGCGGTTGGTTATTGGGATCGGAAAGCACAAACGATGTCTGATAATGATAACGTGAGGGGTTTAGGAGAGCCGTGGCGGTGTTTCCACAACTTAAGGCAAATATCTGCTGAGTCGCTCCGGACGCAAGGACGGAAAGTTGGTGGCTTGTGGTTTTGAATCCCTCATTAACTCTAACCTGTATTCGTTTGCTCGGAATTTCCTTGTCCAGTTTCGCTTGGAGATCCCACGTGAAATTCTTCCAAGCGAGCGCGTAATCACCTTGATCGCCGTCTATGACAGGGGATATGACAAGAGAGTCGTCAGTAACTGGCCTTTGAGCGCCAAGGTGATTTACCCCTGTAAAAAGCCCGATTCCAAACAGGAGCACCCATACTGGGACTGGGACCCGCGGTTTAACAGTCATCATTGTTTATCAGTATGGACGCCTCAACGACCCTGTCAATTTCGAAAGTCTCTTGGATGTTTTCCACGCCTGATTGTCAGGCGCGTCTTTCACCAGATTATCGGGCGGCGCTGGCGCAAGATTGTCCGGCGCTGCCAGCACGCCGCTGCCACTTGGTTCAATGTGACAGGGCCAGGGAAAAGGCCAAAGGCTGATCCACCGTCGCTTCGCTATGGCGCGACAAGGGGCTGTCTGTCAATCTTGCGATTTCCTGCCATTCTTCGCGGCAAATCAGTGGTTCGATTCTGCACCACCGTGTTTGGAACCAAGGTAAAGCATTTGTTCCTCCTGTTTTTGTTTTGGTCAATTCCGCCCCCGCATAATTTCTGCTTTCCCAATTTCAGCTTTATTTGTAAATACTAAGTTCAGGGTTGTTTTGCAACTGCCTTGCTGACAACATGTTGTGATTATTCAAAATGTCGAAAATTTCACAGTTTGTTGACAGGGCGGATTTCTCTTGAGAAAATCAAAATCAACCCCGAAAGCTTTCGGGGTTCGGGGTTGCAAACTGAAAGGCAAATTCTCCGATGTTCGCAAGGCGATTTGACTAACAGCGTTTTAGTTACAACCGTTTCCATAAATCCCCTGCCAGCTCGCGGGCGCGCGCGTTCACGCGCTCCTCGTCCAGGTTCAGTTCAAGCCTTTTGTTCTCCATCAACACCCTGCCGCCGACGATGGTCGAGTCCACCGCGCTTTGGGAAAGGCCGAAGACCAGATGGCCGAACAGGTTTGTTTCATCCAGCGGCGTCGGGGGCGTGTAATCAAAAATCACCACGTCGCCGGCCCAACCTTCGCGGATTTCCCCAAAGCGCAGGCCGAAAATTCGCCCGGCGATGATGGGGTTGTTGACAAACAGGGCGGCCACAACTTCGGAAAAGCCCGCCGACGGATTCCCCGCCCGAAGGTGTTGGGCCCAAAGCGCGGCGCGCAGTTCTTCCAGCATGTTCGCCGTCATGGCATCGGTGCCCAGTCCAAGAAGGACGTTGCGCCGGCTCATCCCGATGACGTCCGCCACGCCCACGGCGTTGTTCATGTTCGATTGCGGGTTATGCACCACTGCCGTCTGCGTTTCCGCCAGCAAATCCATTTCCTTCCGGTTGACATGCACGCAATGCGCGGCGATGGACCGGCGGCCCAGGATGTCGAACTGTTTCAAGCGTTCGACGACCCTCATGCAGGACGCGCGTCGCGCCGCCGCCTGGTCGCTCTCCGCCTCCGCAACGTGAATATGAAAGCCGGTGCGCAACTCGTGACCCAGACTGGCTGCCTTCTCCAATGAGGCATCCGACAACGTGAAAGAAGCATGCAGGCCAAAGAGCGCCTTCAAATGGGCGTCCTCCCGCTGCTGACAGCGGCGTATGAACAGAACATTCTCTGCCAGGCCTTCTTTCGTGCTCCGCGCGCCGTCGCGATCGGACAATTCATAACAGAGACACGCCCGCAAACCGGTTTCTTTCACCGCCCGCTCGATGGCGCCCAGCGAGCCGGCGATGGCCCGCGGACTGGCATGATGATCCAGGATGGTTGTCGTGCCATGGCGGATGGCATCGAGCAGGGCAATCAGCGCGCTGTAATAACAATCTTCCGTCGTCAGCGCCGAATCGAGCCGCCACCAGAGGTTCCTGAGCACGCCGGTGAAATTTTTGGCCGGCTTCGCTTTGGTCAAACCGCGCGCGAACGTGCTGTAAAAATGGTTGTGCGCGTTGATCAGGCCCGGCATCACCATTTTGCCCGCGGCGTTCAGACGCCGGCCCGCAAAGCGGCCGAACCGGTTCTTCGCCGCCACCCGCGTAATAAGGCCATTTTCAATCAGCACCGAGCAGTTGCGCCGGACGGACGGCTTTCCGCCGGTGGAGAGGACTGTTCCGTTTTCGATGAGCAATGGGCCTGGCATGACAAATGGGTTCAGAATTCCTGCAGCGCGGCCAACTCCCGCGCCGTGCGCTTCCGCATGGAGATCGCGCCGGCAAAACATGCCTGTGCGCACAGCGAGCAACCCACACAGCGCGCGGGGTCGAATACGGGAACGCCCCGCGCATCCAGCGTGATGGCCTGATACGGACATCGCGTGCAATTGCCGCAATGCTCGCATAACTCGCGGGCAACCTGCGGCACCTTTTTGGTCGCGGACAGCGCGTCAAAATCGGTAAAGGGGTGCGGCAGGGCGGAACCAATCAGTTCCTCGACCGAACGAAATCCCCTTTCTTCCATCAAATAACTCAGCCCGGAATGAAGTTCTTCGACGATCCCCAGCCCGTGCTTCATCACCATCGTGCAGAACTGCACCGTCCGCGCGCCCAGCGCCAGAAAATTGGCCGCCGCCTTGTAGTTCATCGGTCCGCCGTTGCCGGAAACCGTGATGCCCATCCCCGAGACCCGTGCCAGGGTAAGATAACTGATGGGCAACACGCCTTCACCCGACATGCCCACGATCACGCCCTCTTCCCAGCGCCGCCGATTCTCCGTCCGGCGAAAGGCCATGGACGGAAAACTGTTGGCCAGCGTTACGCCGGCTTTCTTGTTCGGATATCCGGCCAGGACTTCCCGCACCTTGTTGATAATCGGCTGAATCGCAGTGACGGCGGCGGTGAGCTTGAACAGCTTGGGGTTGTCATCGCGGCTGGCTTCCATCACCCACCCAATGACCTTGGCTGTCAGTTCGGCATTTTGGGAAACCATGTCGCCATGCGTGCCGTCGCCGCCTTGCGGACAGGAAAGGCTGTATTCCACGCCCATGGCCCCGGCGTTTTCGAGTTTGCGCGTGTTCGATTGCCAAACCGTCTTGTCTTCCTCATCACGGCCAGTGACCGGACCGCCGGTGGACGCGAGGGTCAGCCGGTCCGGAAACTCCTTCACCAACCGGCCTGCTTCCCGGCAGACCCGATCCAATGGGTGTCCCGAAACGTTGTCGCAGTTGCCATACGTCGAAGCGCCGATCACCACCATGTAGTCCGCCGGGATGTGGACGGGCACGTTGTCGAACGCGGTTTTCATCACACCGCCGGACCAGCCCTGCTCGTAGGCCTTGCGCATTTGGGCGTAACCATCCGTATGCGGCGCGGCGGAAAGCAGAAACGGAGACAACATCTTGCGGCCAAAAAAATCAGCTTCGATCGAAACCGGGCATGGGTTGGCGCCCGCCAAGATCACCCGGCTTTTGGCGCGGTTGCGGACGCGGATTTTCTTTCCGCCTTGTATCAAAGCATCGGCTTCGGCCGCCGCATTCTTTCCGCTGGCCACGGCTTCGACAACCGTTGCGGAACCCAGGACCATGTCGCCGGCGTAAAAAATCCCTTTGGCCTTCTTGATCGGAATCTTCGACCGGCCGCCAATGGCGCAAATCACCACGTCAAACTCGCGGAAGACGGGGGATTCCTTCGGATTGACCACAAAGTTTTCCGGTCGCGGCGCTTTTCCCTTGCGCAGCATCAACCGGGCAATGCGCAGCCCTTTGACCCGTTTGCCGGCATGAACCAGTTCAAGCGGCCGGGAGCAGCTCGAAATCTCAATGCCATGCTCGATCAACAAATCCCGTTCGTACGCCCTCAGCGGCATGTTCTCCTGTTTGCGCCGATAAATCAGTTCGACGGAAAGCGCCCCCCGCCTCTTCGCCGTGATGGCGCAATCCACCGCGACCGCGCCGCCGCCGAGAACGGCCACCCTTTTGTCCGCGACGCTGATCGTCTTCGGATTCCCCAGATACTCCAGCCAGGACAGGGCCAGTTCCCCGCCGGGGATATTCAAGCGCATCGGTTCATCCAATCCCGCGCTCACAATGACGGCATCGTGCTTGGCCAGGAGATCATCGGGATGGGCGGCGACGCCGGTTTTGAAATCAATCGCGCCCAGCCCCTTGAGAAACTCGATTTCCGCGCTCACAACCCTCCCATCCAACCGGAAATCGGGAATGAGATTCATCATCCCGCCGAGCCTTTTGCGCTTTTCGTAAATCGTGACCTGGTAGCCGAGTTGGGCGAGGACGCCCGCGGCTGCCAAACCCGCCGGGCCGGCGCCGATAACGGCAACATGCTTTCCGTTGCTCAGGGCAGTTTTGAGTTTGGCCATCCCGGCTTCCCCGGCTTTTTTGACTATCGTGGCCTGCACGGCGGGGATGTTGATCGGTTGGTCGAAAGTCCGGCGCGAGCATGCCTTCACGCAGAAATAATCCGGACAAACCACGCCGCACACGCCGCCCAGGGGGTTCGCGCCCAGAATGAGCGCCGCGGAGCGGCGGTAGTCGGATTTTTCGCCGACCCGCGCCGCCATGATGAAGTCCGCCGGAGAGCAGTCCGCCGGGCAAGCCTCCATGCAGGGCTTTTCCTCGCAATAGACACACCGATCGAGTTCCGCCTGCAATTGGGCGTTTGTGAGCGAACCATCAGCCTTTTTCATAAATATGCCGCTGGCAGTATTGGAATCATCATGGCTCCGATCAGGACACACCCCCAACACGCCTATTGGCCATTACCACCCATTTCTTGCGCAATGGCGCACAAGCACAATGCGCCCCAGGGCCAAGATTATTGGCCTTTTGCATATTGGCCATGCTCCGGTCTTGCTCCAAACGGCAGATGGATACATAGGATTCTGTACCCCCCACCCCCCGCTACAGTGCTACAAACGTTGATTATCAATGACTTAGGGTGCAACAAGGGTGCTACAATTTGGCTTATTTGTAGCACCTGTAGCACCCTGGCATCACACCTACCGCGTCCGCTCATGGCAAGGGCGGCGTTCTTAACCGCAGAATACGGAATACGCAGAATATCCTTGTGATTGCTTCCAAGAACCCGTCTGCCTTGCGCTTCAAGTTCATCTTTTTTTAATCGGCAACACGGCAACAAGCCTGATTTTACAAGGGTTTCGTTGAGCTTTTCGGGTGGCAACACAGCGGCAACGGGTGGCAACATGTAGCTGCTTTTCGTCTCTCGGTGCCTCAGAAGCTGTATAAAATGAGCCATCTGAAACGGGAACGGCAAAAACATGGGGGCAAAAACATCAAATTGCCGCGAAGAGCAAGAGAGGATTTTGACAGGACAAATGCCTCTTGACCCACAGGACTGCGGCGGGGACGGCGTTTAGAGCGTTTTAAATAAAACTGTAGCCATTCCGTTGGGCCTGTGGTATAGGCAGTTCATGCGAACTTTATCGTTGGACCTGCGCGAACGGATTTTGGCTTCCTATGACCTTGAAGAGGGGACTCGCGTGGAGGTCGGCGATCGTTACCGGGTTTCGCTGGGCATGGTCAAGAAGCTCTTGCAACAACGCCGACGGACCGGGGAGATCGGTCCGCGCCACCGTTTCTCCGGGCGCAAGCCGATGATCCTGGCGGCCCATCAGCGCCAGATGCGGACTCTATTGAATCAGAAGCCCGACCTGACCTTGAAAGAGCTGCGCGCCGGCTTGGAACTGGACTGTTCTCTGCCCGCCATCCACTACGTTCTGGCGAAGATGGGGCTGACATATAAAAAAAGACACTCCATGCCAGCGAGCAAGACCGTCCGGACATTGCGCGGGCGCGCCGCGCCTGGCGGCGTCGGCAAGGCGGTTTGGACCCGGCCAAACTGATTTTCCTGGACGAATCGGGTGCCAAAACCAATCTGACCCGCCTGCGCGGGCGCGCCCTGCGGGGTCAGCGTGTCCACGCCCAATGTCCGCAGGGCCATTGGCAAACCACGACCATGATCGGCGCCATCCGCCTGGACGGTGCCACCGCCTGCATGACCATCGAGGGGGCCACCGATACGGAGGTTTTCCGGGTCTATGTCGGCCATGTCTTGTGCCCGACGCTGCGCGCCGGAGATGTGGTCATCATGGATAACCTCTCCCCGCATAAAAGTGAGCCGACCCTTTCGCTGATCGCGCAGGCTGGAGCCCAAATCCTCTTCCTTCCAGCCTATTCCCCAGACCTCAATCCCATCGAGCAAATGTGGAGCAAAGTCAAATCCCACCTGCGTACAGCCGAGGCCCGCACGCAGCCCGCTCTGCTCCAGGCGATTGCTTCAGCTTTGCAGAGTATCACGCCCCGGGATGCCATGAACTGGTTTGCCTCTTGTGGCTACAGTTTTATTTAAAACGCTCTAGCCACAAAACCTCACAGATGAACACAGATTCCCCACCGTAAAGCGCGAGCAAGTCATTGGCTTCATCGAGGCCGCGCGGGACAGCCTGCTCGCACCGGCCTGAAATGAAGCTGCTGCTGGACGAGTGCCTGTTTGGCCATGCTCCGGTCTTGCTCCAGACGGAAGATGGTGCATACTAAAGACATGAAGACATTGTCTGTCAATGTGCCAGACGCACTGCTTTTGCAGACGGGCGGAGATGATTTGGCCAGACAAAGCCAGTTCTTTCTGGCTTTGAAGTTCTTTGAGCTTGGGCGGCTTACGTCCGGCCAGGCGGCCGAGATGTGTGAGATGAATCGGGTGGACTTTTTGGTGGCAGCCAGTCGGGAAGGAACGCCCGTGGCCGACTTAAACGAAGAAGAACTCTCCCGGGAGATTGGAGATGCCACCTCCTGAAAAATAGACAATGGTTATTTCTTGTCGTCGCGTCTGATTGAGGGCATCTGCGAATCGGCGGGTGAGTGAAATCACATTCGTCAGGCCTCGTTCGCGCCGTGGTTGGCCCGACTGTTTTCGCAGCGGCAAAATCATCATTGGCGGAAATAAAAATATGCGCTTGTGCGGGACGGGTTCGAGTACGGCACTGCAAGAACGAACTCTTGAGCAGAACAGAGAGGACCCAATGGAAGAAAAAATTGGGAACGACAGCTTTTTTTCTGTTGACTTAAGCCGTAATGGGTGACCCGTTTACGTTTAATAACCCGATACCACACCGGCACTAGCTCGATGCGATCCTGAAACTTAATCAACATAACGCCTTCAAATGGCGGAATGATCATTTTGCTCCTACGATAGCAACCGACTTGCAACTAACGACGGTTAAACCTTGAATAGTTGAAACTCAGCCTGGGTTATTTCTAAAAGAAACGCTGCTCGATAGCCCTGTTTTTGCTTTATACTTTGTGCCACTCGTAGGTCGTCCGCACGCGGTTGCGTATTCCATTCGCATTTTACGAGAACCAAAGCAAGATTGGGACCTTTTGGGCCGCGTTTGTGAACAACAATGTCCGGTTTCCGAGGCGTCCCGGTGGCATCCACTTTGGTCTCTCTTTTTTCGCCCTGCCGATTAAACTCAACATCAACATCCCAATCCGGTAAGAGATGTTGAAGGTGTAATATAATGCGAGCAGCTATTGTTTGCTCATGTGCCTCGTCGCTAATCAACGTCCTGTCCTTGCCATAAAGAGTCTCAATCGCGGCCCTTATTAACCGTTCTATTTCTTCTGTTGATGGTATTGTCATGTTCTCAATTAGATTTAAATCGACCTATTCACGCTTAAAAACATCTGGTCAAGATCAATAAATCTATCGACCGCAGAAGGAATTTTTGGATTCAATCCGTCTGAAAACGCGCCAACCCAAATCTGAGTCCCCGTGCGCATGATTTCTTTGATTAACGGGAGGTAGTCGCCGTCTCCCGAAAGAAGGAAAACCGTGTCAACGTCACGATGATAACTGTGTCTCAGCGCGTCAATACAAATGCTCATGTCAACAATTTTCGTCTTTTTTGACTTTGCTTCTTTCTTGAACACCATGGGATGAATCTGTATTTCCGGTTGTGTCTGTCGGTAAACGCTGGTCTTCGCGATTTCGCGCTCATATTCAGCAATCTCCTGATCCGCACCGACAGCACTGGTGTAGTAGGTGACCCGCACTATCAACGAGCCTGGAGTGAACCGAGAAGAAATGCCTCCGTGCCACAGAAAGATGTCGGGAATATGTATTGCCTGCTGGTCCAGCTTTTTCCCGGCATGCAATAGAGCTTGGCATCTAAAAACCAAGTTCTCACCATCAGCCAAAATCATGAGCTTATTCGTCGGGAAGGGTGGATGCCCGCCGTGCGTCTGGCCTATCAAAATGACGGTGAGCCCGAACATAATAGTCATGAAGGTCTTAAGGAAGCCACCCAATTCCTCGCTGAGACCACCGTTTATTCCCGCAATGTGACCAGACACGACGGCAATCAGACCTGCAAACCCACACGCGCCCAGCCATGCCAGCACTAAATACGCTGTGCAGACGATGGACAGACCGATAATTGCGGCAATAACAGCTTTCTTCATGCTCTCCATTGAATGGGTGACCCTTTCACTTTCATGCTAACTTGGCCAGGCAACTCCGTCGTTGTCGACCATCCATACTATATATCCGCGCATAAATAATTCGACATATTGGCGGGCCGCATGATATGCTGCGGGCAATATGCGACCTGTTTTTGCCCGAGGCAATTCACGCACCGCCCAGTTGTTGCTGCAACTGCGCAAGGAAGCGATCAAGGACCAGGAGCCCCGCGTGGCTCAACGTTTTCACGCCATCGCCTTGAGTGTCGAAGGCTACACCACCACCCAGATTGCGCAGTCCCTCAAGGTGCATCGCTCCTCCGTTCCGTTGTGGATTGAGCAATGGAACCACCAACGGGAAGTGGGGCTGCTGGAAGGCCATCGCAGTGGCCGGCCTTCCGGTTTGACCCGTGCGCAGCAAGAGCAGTTGCAGGACATCTTGGATAGCGGGCCAGTGGCCTACGGCTTGGAGACGGGCCTCTGGACCTCGCCGGTGATCAGCGGCGTCATCGCGGAGGAGTTTGACCTGCATTACCATCCGGGCCACGTCCGCAAGATGCTCAGGCGTTTGGGCTATTCGGTGCAGCGGCCGACCACACGGTTGGTGCAGGCTAATCCGGCGGAGAAAAACCGATGGGTTCGCTACACCTATCCCCGCCTTAAAAAAAAGCCTGGAGGGAAGGGGCGGTAATCGTCTTCGAGGATGAAGCCTCGTTCCGCCAGACGCCGACCTTGCACGCGACTTGGGCGCGGCGGGCCAGCCAGCCGCAAATTCCGACGCGGGGAGAGCGCCACACGCAGAAGATTTTCGGGGCGGTGCGTTTGGAGGACGCCCGGTTTGTTTATCTTCATCAACAGGAGTACTTCCAGTGGGAAACCTACGTGGGGTTTCTGGACCAGGTCCTGGTGCCCGCGTTTTATCGGCGTGGACACCGGGTGTTTCTGATTCAAGACAACGCCTCCTACCATAAAAAGCAGGAGACGTGGGATTGGTTTTCCCAAAACCGGCGTTATGTGGAGGTTTTTCCGTTGCCGCGCTACTGGCCCGAACTCAACGCCACCGAACGGATCTGGAACTACACGCGCAAACACGCCACTCACAACCGCTACTTTGAGAAGCCCCAAGACCTATGCCGGGCATTGTTCCGCACTTTCCGCCACGTCCAGCGGCAGCCGGAAGAAATTGAAAACCTGATGCGCCCCTTTTTTTGATCATGATGTCGAATTACTTATGCGCGGATATATAGACCATACTCGGTTAACCTCCATCTAGCCCAGAAGGTGGATGGTGGAGCGTTCGGTGGCCCCTTGCTAACGACAACACAGCCGATAGGATTCTCGCATTTGGAGTTCACCGGGATAATTTCCTCAGGGCGTTTCACGAAATCTAGTGCTAATCGAGCTGATGCACTTGTGGAAAGACCGGAAATCCCGGCGATCCATAACATCAGCCTGTCGACATTGAATGGGTTCCTGCATAAGAGCAACAGCCCAGCGTGTTTGTCGTCAACAGTCGGGGCATGATGTCCGAACTGTCGCTTGCCGTCCTTGCCGATAATCAACTGGATGACGTTGCCCGACTTGTGACGGTCAAAGCGTAAAGGGCGCATCAAGTCGTTAAATGAATATGCATACGTGTTTACTATTCCACTGCCAACCACGATGATATTCCTGTCAGTTGCGTAATCTTGCGTGTCCACCCATTCATCAATGCAGATCATCGTATCGTGGGTTGTTCCCGACCTAGATATTAGCTCGCAAACGCCAACTGCGTCGCTAGTGGTTGCTGGATGAGTCACATGAGAGTGTCCGTGCGTTGACCCTCGTGACTCTCCAAGAACTACTAGAACATCTTCATCAAAAAAACTTTTCAAATTCTTCAAACTGATACCACGCGGGGGCTTTAGGTCTTCCCAGTCGGGAAAAGGCATTGTCGGGATGCTCTCGCGCTGGCTGTCGGAGAGACCCATGAGCAACTCGTTGTCTCCACACTGCGGCGAAGCGGACACATATGTCTCCAATTTCTCGTCTCCGTGAGTAAGGCGCGGGCCATATCGAAAAAGGCCGCGTATCGCCCCGACCTCTCCATAGACGTTTCTTGAAATAAGGATCTTACCGGGGGGGCATCTTTTCTGTAAGTGGCCGGCCAGATCGAGTTGGGGATCAGCATAAGTAGCTCGCTGTTTAGTGGGGACTTTGGAAATGTGCCCTATCGTAATACCAATCCTCAAGGTGATCGGTTTGCACTGCTGATTCCGAGATCGGTTGATGTCGGAGAGGTGGTTTGCGAGTGCTAGGCCAGCCTGAACTGCAAATCCGCAGTTGGGAAAGGTGTATATTGCACCGTCACTTGACTGGGACCACAGCCACGGCTGGCTCATGAGGAAGTGGAAGTTGCCTAAAGACAGGAGGTTATTCACTTTGGACTGGACACCGGTTTGAAACTTTTTTAACCTGTGGACATGTCGAAACCTACTCGCATGCCGCAAGCCAGCGAACAAGTCGTGTTGGAGGAACTCCAAGTTGAGTTGGTCAACCTGGACGAGTTGCCGCGATTTCAGTCGTTGCTGCGACGGCATCATTATCTTGGAGGGATCAAGCCGGTGGGCGAGCGGCTCTATTATGTGGCCGCCTGGCGCGGCCAGTGGCTGGCCTTGTTGGTCTTTTGTGCAGCGGCCAAACATTTGCGTCATCGGGAGAAATGGATTGGCTGGACGGAAGCGCAGCGGCGCAAGCGGTTGGGCTTGGTCACGAACAATGCGCGTTTTTTGGTTCTGCCGCAGTGTCACTATCCCAACCTGGCGACGCGGGTCATGGGTCTGTGTTTGGGGCGGTTGCCGCGGGACTGGCAGGCGCGCTACGGTCATCCGGTGTGGCTGGCAGAGAGCTTTGTTGACACGCAGTTGTTTCGGGGCACGGCCTACAAAGCCAGCGGCTGGACCGAACTGGGACCGACCCAAGGCTATGGCCGTTGCCAGCAGGACTACTATGTCAAACATGACCGGCCCAAAGCGCTCTTTATCAAAGAACTCAAGCAGAACGCCCGACGCAGTTTGTGCGCCGACCACCTGCCGGCGGCGATGGCGGTGGTGGTGGAAAGCAAGGTTCCGCCGCCGCCGATGATGCGCACGGGAGAACTGCGCTCGTTGCGCGATCATTTTGCCTCGGTGCCGGACTTTCGCGGACGGGTGGAAAGCTATCCATTGAGCGGCGCGCTGGCCATGGTGGCCTGCGCCCATCTCTGCGGCGCTCCGCGCGGCCACCGGGACCTGAAGGCATTTGCGCGGCGTTTTACCCAGGCGCAGTTGCGTGCCTTGGGGGTGCGGCGCGATCCCAAGACCGGTCGCTATCCTTCTCCCAGCAAAGCCACTTTCGGGCGGGTGTTGCAGGCGGTTGATCCGCTCCGGGTGGAAGCGGCGTTGCTGGACTGGCAGGCCCAGGTGCGAGGCCCGGCACCGCCGGGGCAGTCGCTGGCCGCTGATGGCAAGGAGCTGCGTCACGCGCAAGGCGCACAAGTGGTTACGCTCACTCACCCGGCCAGTCAATATTATCGCGGCAGCCAGTTGGTTGAGACCAAGTCCAATGAAATCCCCGCCGTGCGTCAGTTGCTGGAGCGGGTGGAGGTGGCGGGGTCTCTGATCGGCATTGACGCCTTACATACCCAGCAGGAGACGGCGCGGCAAATCGTGCAGGAAGCCGGGGCCGATTATTTATTGACGGTCAAAGCCAACCAAAAAGAACTGCGCCAGACCCTGGCCCAACGGCTGCCCAAACCGGAGCAGCTTTTTTCCCCCTCCAGAGCCGTTGCCGCCGCCTTGGGCACACACGGGGCCACAGAAGAATCGGGGCCGCAAAGAAATCCGCACCCTTTGCGCATCGGTCATTAACCCGGAGCAAGCCTGCTTCCCGGGAGCAGCCCAAAGCGCGATCGTTCTGCGACAGGGCTTGGGCGATAAGCCCGACACCCAGTATCTGCTGACCAGCCGCGAGCCGGAACGCTTGCCCGCCCGCCAGTGGCTCGACGAGCAACGCAATTATTGGGGCATCGAAGCCGGATTGCACCAGCGCTTGGACGTGAGCGCCGACGAGGATCGCAGCCGGGTACGCCATCGCAACGCCGCCTGGGTTTTGAGTATGTTCCGCCGCATCAGCGTGAGCCTGTTCATGCACTGGCGCGCGCAAAACTCCAGACGGGCCAAGGCCACCTTGCCCGATTTCCACGAAGAAATGGGCTTGGACCATCAGCGCCGTGCCTTCGCCCTCGTCAACTCGAAGAAATCCACAGCTTTGGAGGGTTCATGAGCCAGCCGTGGACCACAGCACACCCGCGTTTTGATGCATCGCGGTCGCAAGGCGACTGTTGTATTGTTGAAAGAGCTTGCTCCAAGCGGGCTTGGGTGATCCCTTCTTGAGTTTGGTGCTGTTCAGCACGTCTAAATAGAGAATTGCTTCTTGGCTCATGATCGTATTCAGTATCGCTTTACGAGTCAACAGGTGATGGGAGTGAAGACCCTCTGGCTCTTTGGTTGTCTGCCTGCCTCAAATGTTGGTCATTATCCCGCTCCTCGCCCCAAGGGGAGCCGGGCGGGTTTTGGCCATGGTCTATACCCCACTTGATGTTTTGTCGCTTGCGGAGCACGTCGGCTTCAATGAACGGGCGGATGTTCATAAACGGGTCCCGCATATTCGCATATCATCGTTTCCTTTCCGTATCGCGTAGCAGGTTCGCCAAAGAACCCGCAGCAGCCAAGTTCAATCGTTCGGCAATCCAGTTTAAAGCCACGGTCGTTTCCTGGCGCAACCGGCACCAGCGCCACTTTCTTTTTAGCCCGGCCCGCGCGCGTTGTCCACTGCCAAATCCGCCTTCGCGGCAACGGCTTCCACCGTCGCGGAAACCGCTATGGAGGACAAGACGGCGCGACAAAGTGCTTTTGATTCGCGTCAGCGGTTGTTGGCGACTTCCTTGAAGCGGATTTTGCTCCCCGTCACACAACGGCCCGCACCTTTTGGCGGTCAAGTTCGACGAGCGAGTTTTGTTCCAGCGCGGAGAGAATGGAGGACAGATGGGTTTGAAACAGCGCTTTGAGGTCGCGGGTGCGAATGTTGCCTGTTCGAACGAGCAGCAATTTCCACGGCTTTCCGTGCAACAAATGCGAATGATAAAAATCCGAATCTTTGGTCACGACCACACGCTGTTCCCGAAGCGATAGCTCGTTGAGTATTTCGTCAGGGGTCCGGTTTTGTGCCGTCAATTGGCTGGTATGAATCGCGTCGTGCCCCGCCGCCCGCAGCAAGGCGCACAAACCAGGCGGCAGGTGCGCATCAACCACGAATTTCATGCCAGCGCCAGATGCTGGCTTTTAAGTTTGAGCGATTGCGCGGCGAATTCCAGACACGCCCGCAAATCGTCGCGTTCCAGATCGGGGAATTCGCCCAGCAGGTCTTCAAACGTGTCGCCGGCGACGAGATATTCCAGCATGGACTCGACCGGATACCGCAAATGCCGGATGGCCGGTTTGCCGTGGCAAATCTCCGGATCAATCGTGATGCGGGACAAAAGTTCGCTCATCTCCCATACTATAACCGCACTGCATGAAAATGACAAGCATCCCACTGATCCTTTCACTTTCATGCTCATATTCGTTTTCCTTTGCCGCTTTTGATCTGGAACTTCCCATTTTACTCATGCCGCGTGCAACCCGTCGCAAAAGGGTTTGTTCGTTGATCGTCCGCATCGGCACAAGGTCATCCGGTTCCAAATTTCATGGGTTTTGCCATCGGCGGAAATTACCGGGATGTTCGCAGCTACTTTGATTGGGGCTGCCGGAGTCGCTCAGTCCACTCGGCCAGATTGTGGAGCAGGTTGCGGATGTGGTCTTTCGTTTTCTCATCGGTCAGGTTCCCCTGCGCGTCAAACCGCCCGGCGGCATTGCCGATCATGACTTCCGGCTGGTTGATGGGAAATATATTCAGCGTCACGAACACCTGGCGCAGATGATATTGCGCCCGCGCCGTGCCAATGTTCCCAACCGAAGCGCCCATGATGGCCGCCGGCTTCCCGGACCACGCGCTGTCGCCGTAAGGCCGGGACGCCCAGTCAATCGCGTTCTTCAACACGCCCGGAATCGAGTAGTTATATTCGGGCGTCGCAAACAACAGCGCGTCCGCGGCGCGAATCCGCTTCTTTAACTCCACCACTTTGACGGGCGGATTTTGTTCCTCGTCCTGATTGAAGCCGGGGATGCCATCAAGCTCAAAGATGTCGAGGGTGACGCCTTCGGGCACGAGTTGCCCGGCGGCGCGCAGAGCAGAACGGTTAAATGATTGACGCCGAAGACTGCCGGCGATGCCGAGGATGGTGATGGGTTTGTTCATTTATTTTTCCTGGTGTTTGATTATCCGATTCTTTGAGTTGTTAACTTTCCCGGCAGTTGGCGCTACGGCACCCAAACCGCACGATAGAAACGGGGCGCGTTGGTGGTGGGAAGCACCAGCAACAGGGGGCTGTTGGTGAGCAGGTTGGTCTGGACCGGCAACCAACTCCTCAAATTGCCCGAACTCTGCATGATGTAACTTTGGCCGGTCTGGCCGCTCAACCAGACGTTGAAGGTGTTGGTGGAGCTGACCGTGCCCGGCGCCAACTGCGGCGGGGGCGGATTCGTCCCGGCAGGCAGAACGAAGAGCGTGATGCTCTGCGGCGGCAGGGAGTTGCTGAAGCTGTTTCCCGTCAGGCTGAGGTTGGAGAGCTGCGTGATGACGTTGGAGGCATTGAGTTGCCACAACCGGGCCGTGCCGCTGGAATAGAAGTTGGAAATGGCCATGGTGAACGGCTGAACGCCCGTGAGTTGCTTGTTGATGACCATCACCGTCAGCGCGCCGTCCACCGAGCGAACGGCGGCAAACGTCGAAATGTCATCCGGATCCGTGCCCGTGGCCGAAACGCTCGTGTCCCCGAAAGTGGATTTGTTGCCGTCGTAGTTGCGGTACATTTTCATCGCGTTATAGGTTGGCGTCCCTGTGCCCGGTGCCGTCCAGCGCGTGGCCAGGTCCAGGCTTTGCCAGCCGAAGATGCCGAGCAGGTCGGCTTGGGCGGTGGCGCCGCTGATGTAAGCCTCGGCGCCCCAATTGTATTCCGTGACGCCGATTTTGGTGCCGGGATAACAGGCGGAAACCCAGCCTTTCATGCGCGGGATCAGCATGATCACGCTGTTGATCCAACTGGTGTCCACATAGTTCGAAATCCCAGAACTGGCGCGTGGACTGGTTGCGCTGCAATTCCGTCACCGTGGAAACATCGTCCGCGCCCACGTCGCCTTCCTGCGGGTAGCAATGCAAGGTGAAGTAATCCAGCAACCGTTGTCCCGTGTTTGTGTCATGCTGATGAAACTGGTTGAGCAGCCAAGGCATGTAATCCCACCCGCCGTTGGCGCCCCGGTCGGGATAGTCGGCCGGGTTGGAGTCGTCGTGTTGAACGGACCATTGCTGGTCGCAGCCGCTGTAGAAATAACCGTTCCAGCCATATTCTTCCGGCCCCAGCACGAGGGCGTTGGGGTCGTTGGATTTCACCATGCTCGCGGTCGCAAGCATCTTGTTCCAGATTTCCTGCATGGTTGGGCCAGCCGGATGGATGTCCTGGTGCGTTGAGTACCAGATGCTGTGCTCGTTATCCATCAAGTAATAACCCACTCCACCGTTGGCGGACAAGCCCCAGTTGCCGATCAAGTGTTGCACATAACCCTGCTGGAAGGCTGTAGTGGTGGCGTAATTTGCATCGTTCGGATCGTTCCAGGTGATGGGTGAGTTGTTGGTGACGCTAATGCCGTTGCCGGCATTGGTCAGCCACTGGTCAACGGAAGTTTGCAGGCCGTATTTGGTCACGGCATAACTGTAGAGTATGCTCCGGTTGTTGCCGAGTTTTGGCGACCAGCCGATCATGGGGATGGTTATCATCGGCTGGGCGCCACCGTATTTGCTGTTGGCCACGAAACTGTCCGCGGTGGCCCCGGGCGTGGAGCTGGAATCAGGGTAACTTTCAAAATAGTAATCCGCGTCGAGATTGTGGGCGTTGGTCTGCCAGTTGTAGCGGGACTCGTTGTTTCCACCCGACCGGTTCATCGTGAAATTCAAATCCGAAAGCTGGTTCGACGTCGCAAAGGCAACCCCGTAGATCTGCGGACTGATCGGGTGCTGATTCAGTTGGGCGTCAATGGTGATGGCCACACCCGGATTCGTTGCCGCCGTTGCGCCAACCACCAGCGTGATGTCGTCCACATAAAAAGGAGCCAGTTGCGCGCCAGTCCGGCTTTGAATCACAAAGCCATCGAGGTTGGGTTTGTTCGCCGCCCCCAAGGCCGCCAGGGAGATGGTGATCTGCTGCCAATTCGTGAACAGCGGGGAGAGCAATACCGCGCCGGGCTGACTGCCGCCGTTGAGACTCGCCTGCACTTGCAACGGCTGCCCTCCATTTGCGCCGCCGTTGATCCAGAAAATCAGGTTGGTGAACAGGGTCGAATCAAAAGCGGACTGATGCAGGGACAGGCCCTCGTAGTTCGTGCAAACCACGCTGATCGAATACGCGCCGGAATGAACCGGGCTGGTGTTCGCAAAATTCACCGTGGCCCAACTCCAATTCTGCCACCCGTTCTGCAAGGAATCGGCGTAAATCGTTTCATTGGATTGGGCGGCCAGTCGAAGGGCCGTGGCCACCACCAGCACGGCGCCCAGATGCCAGGCTCCCTGGTTCGCCAGCCGCCGTTGGTGATGATTTTTGATGAAATCAATGGTATCTGACCGACGACATAATGTCAACAATCAAGCCATGAACCAATTTGCCTAGAGCGGTTCAAGAAATGGTGTAGCCGAAACGAGGGTGGTGGGGCGCGCACTCCGTGCGCGCCGCGGCGGGCAGCGGAGTGCCCGCCCTACCATGTAATGCGGCTACAGTATTTGTGGAAACGCTCCGGGGCCTTCCGCCTTGCCAGCGGCTCAAAAATCAGCGACGCTGCCCGCATGTACCGCCTGGCGTGGATCATGGGCGTTATCGGATTGCCGCTCTCGCATTACTGGCTGGCGGCAAAAATCGAGCCTTTCTACTCCTCGATCTATTGTTTTCTCTGGTGGTCTTATATTTTTGCGGCGGATTTTGCGGTTTTCTTGCTCCGGGGAAAGTCGCTCTTGCGCGATTGTCCGGGGGAATTCCTGGTTCTCTGCATCTGGTCGGTTCCCCTGTGGCTGCTTTTCGAGATCGTGAACCTTCGCATCGAGAACTGGTATTACGTCATGGCGCCCTGCACTTTGCCGGCGGCTCTCATCTATATGGTTCTTGGGTTCGGCTCGGTGCTGCCCGGAATCTTTGAGACCTCGGAGTTGGTCGTTGGGGTGATCGGGAAGTGGGCGCCCGGGGGCAAAATCATAGGCCGGCCATTTCCAGTGCCCGGCTGGAACTTGGCCATCCAAATGCTCATCGGGGCGGCCATGCTGGTTTTGCTGCTGGTCTGCCCAAAATCTTGCGGCTGCATGGCGTGGGGATTCGCCTTTTTTCTGGTTGATCCAATTTGTTACTGGCTGGGAAGAACAGAACGGACCCACGCGGGACGCAGTTTGCTGGGCCAATTAGCCTCGGGCGACAACACCCGGTTGGTGGCGCTCCTGGCGGCTGGACTTGTATGCGGGGGGCTTTGGGAGGGCTGGAACCTCGGGGCGCGCACGAAGTGGATTTATTCGGTCCCCTTCTTCGACGAATTGAAAATCGGCGAGATGCCGGTCCTGGGTTTTCTGGGCTTCCCGCCCTTTGCTTTGGAGTGTTACGCGATGGTCAATCTGTTCAGCTTCTTTCGCGGCGGCCGCAATTGGGAACTGAGCGCCGCGGAGAACCGGGAGCGTCGCGGCATGCCGGCCTGGGGCGTCGCTGCCTGCGCGCTGCTGCTGCCCGTGGGCATCTTCTTCGCCGGCGTGGCCACCATGCCAACGGTGGCTTCCTTCTCCGTGCCGTTGGACTGGTATTTTCACTCCGCCCTTGGAACTCAAGGCGTCGAGGCCTTGCGGGAGCGCGGCGCCTTGCAGGGACACCAATTTCTGAAGCTGAAAGACCGCCCGCCCGAAATTGACGCCGCGCTCTGGGCGCGCATGCGGCAAATCGCGCGCATGGGGGAACTGAAAGGGATGGGACTGGCCAACGCGCTGGCGCTGGAGAAATTGAAGATCACCCGCATCGAAGATCTGGCAAGGCAGAATCCGGCGGATCTTGCGTCGAGGCTCAACCGGCTTGGCGGGACCGTTCGCGCCGAGGAAGCAAAAGTTTGGATTCGGGCCGCTGGAAAGCAGGCTTCGGACGCCCGCTAGAGCGGTTCAAGAAACGGTGTAGCCGAAACGAGGGTGGTGGGGCGCGCACTCCGTGCGCGCCGCGGCGGGCAGCGGAGTGCCCGCCCTACCATGTAATGCGGCTACAGTATTTGTGGAAACGCTCTAATGGGGCAAAACCATATCGAGGAATTTCGTGGCTAACGCAATTCGCAATCCTTCGATTCAGGAGGTCTTCGCCATCGTTTTCCACGCATCGAGACAACGGCGCGCGGTCTCAAATTCCGGATAGCGGCTGCCTTCCTGCTCGATCAGGTAATACTCCACCCCGCCAGTGGCCTCCGCAGCCGCGATAATTGCCTTCCACGGGCAAACGCCTTCAGCGAAGAGGACGCGGTAGCTCTTTTCCTGGGCGGCGGCGCCTGGCGCCCAGTCTTTCAGGTGGAGAGTGCGGATGCGACCCGGGTTCGCGTTGATCCAGGCAACGGGATCGGCGCCGGCTTCCACGCAGGTGCCGACGTCGAGCTGGAGGACAAATTCCTTGGGAGTGTTGGCGGCCAGCACGTCCATTGTCCGCAGGTTGCCGTCCAGCGGCGCCCACTCGGTCTGATGGTTGTGGAAACCGGCCGCGAGACCGTGGGTTTTGAGTTGGTCGGAGGCGCGGCTGAGTTGTTCGCAGAGTTTTTTCCAGGCATCCAGTCCGCGAACGCCATTGGGGGCGGAGGCGAGGACGAGGATTTTTGCGCCAAGAATCTGGTTCAGCTCAATGGCCTTGCCCATGCCATCCCCCGGCGTGAATGACTTGATATGGTTGTGCGTTGAGTAGCAGCGAAGGCCGAGATCGTCCATCAAAGAGCGGACGTCCTTTGCGTGAGGCACGGCCCAATCGTAGTAGGGGGCATAAAACTCGACGACTTCGTACCCGATCCCGGCGACCGTTTTGAGAGTGTTCGGCAGGTCCCGCGCCAATTCGGTTCGCACGGAGTAGAGTTCGAGGCCAATGGGATATTTCTTTGGCGTCACCGCCGCGGCGGCGGCTTCGGCGGCCGGCGCGGGCGCGGCGAACGCGCCGGGGGACGCCGCTTGCGCGAGCAGCGCCGCCGGAACGGCCCCGGAGAGGGCCAGGAAGCTCCGGCGTGAAATGGGATTGAGGGTGTTTGCAGAATTGTTCGAGTTCATGGATTCAAGCGTAAGAAAAAACGCGGATCGCAACAAGGAACAATTCCTATTCTCCGAGATTCCGCCGCAGGAGGGCATTCAATTTCATTGGTGACAGGACCACAATGGTTTTGCCCTTCACTGTCAGAAGTTTCTGCTCCCGAAACTTTGCGAGGGTTCGGGAAAAAGTCTCGCTGACGGTGCCCAATTCCGCGGCCAGCACGCGTTTGGTCATCGCAAGCTCAATCCGGACAGGCTGCCCGCTCTGGGGATTCGGGCATCGTTTGACCAGCCAGTTGGCCAGCCGGGTCTCCACGTCTTTGAGAGTCAGGTCTTCGAGTTGACCGATCAACGTCCGCAAGTGGCTGCTCATGGAACCGAGCATGAGCAAGGCGAGTTCAGGCTGACGCCGAAGTAACGCCATAATTCCCGCCTTCTGCACGAGCAACACCTGCGTGGCTTCCAGCACACGGGCATCAGCGGGGTAACCCCTGGCCGAAGCCAGCACGACTTCGGCAAAGGAATCACCCGCGCGGAAAACATGGATGATCTGCTCCTTGCCCGCCGCATTGACGCGGTGGACGTTGACGGAACCGCGTTGCACAATATAAAAGCCAATGGCGGGATCGCCTTCGTGAAAAAGGTATTCGCCCTTGGCCAGGGATTTTACCACGGTGATGTCGGCAATGCTTTCGAGGTCTTGCACAGGCAGGCCGGCAAACAACTGGCAGCTTCGCAGCGCGGCAGTCATGCCGGCCTTTTTTAATTCATCGGGTATGAGGGACATGGCGGGGATGATTCAATCATTTTCAGGCCAAAAGTAAACAAGCCAGTCGGTGCCTGCGCCGCGCTCGACCATGCCACGGCATTTTTACGCGGATTTCCGGGACCAAACTGCCTGGCGCAATGGGCGCTTGCTTCACGCACCAATGTATCGTAAGACGATAAAGATGATACGTGGAGCATTCGCGACTGTCCGTGCAGGCGCCCAATCGTGGCGTCGTCAGGCGATTATGATTGGCACCGGAAAGCATTTGAGGTGGCCGCGGTGAGCGCGGACCCGCACCGTCTTGCCACACGATGCGCCCACGGTGGCGCGAGCCGCCACGGCCCCGGCGGGGCAAACGAGCCGTTTCAGCGGCCCATCGTGCAGAGCACAATCTTCGACTTGGGAACTTCGACCGAGGCCGAGGCGATCTTTTCCGGGGCACGCAAGGGGTATGCGTATTCGCGATTCGGCAACCCGTCGGTGGATGGGTTGGCGGAGATGATCGCGGACATGGAGGGCGGCGCTGAAGCGCTGGTCACCAGCTCGGGGAACGCCGCCGTGTTGTGCGCGGTGACGGCAGGGTTGGAGGGGCGCGACGGGCCTCTGGTCACGCACCATGATGTTTACGGAGGAAGCTTCGAGTTGTTGCAGATTCTCTCCAGCATTCACCGTGTGCCGGTCGAGATCGTTGATTCCACCCATGCGGAGGTGTGGATGGACGCGGTGTCGCGGGCTGGCACCGTGTTGTTGGAAACCCCTTCGAATCCGCTGATGCGGCTCATCGATATCAAGGAGACGATCGCGCGGGCGCATGAGTTCGGCGCCCCGGTGATCGTGGATAACACGGTGGCGACGCCTTTCAATCAACACCCATTCGATTTCGGAGCGGACTGGGTCGTTCACTCGACGAGCAAGTACCTCAACGGCCATTCCGACATGATCGGCGGATGTCTGGCGCGCAGGGAACGGTTGTCGGCGATGCATCGGACGATACACAAGAATCTGGGGGGAACGGTGAATGCACTCGATGCCTGGCTGGTGCTTCGCGGACTGCGGACCTTTGCCTTGCGGATGGAAGCACACAACCGCAACGGACAGGCCGTCGCGGAGTGGTTGCTCCGCCGGCCGGAGGTCGCGCGGGTGCATTATCCCGGCCTGGCCTCGCATCCCCAGACCGAACTCTTTCGCCGGCAGATGAAGCACGGCGGCGCGCTGCTCTCGTTCGAACTGGCAGGGGGCGAAGCGGCGGCCTGCCGGTTTCTCGATCGCATCAGATTGATCACTCACGCGGTGAGTTTGGGCGGCATGGAGAGCCTGGCGACGCGGCCGGCGATGTCCAGCCACCGGGGGATGACTTCCGCAGCGCGGCTTCGGGCGGGAGTGTCCGGCAGCCTGATCCGGCTGTCGGTGGGCGTGGAGGCGCTCGAAGACTTGTTGGCCGATTTGGAGCAGGCGATCGCCGGGTAGTGTTCGTCACAGTGGATTGACAACCAAGCATGCGCAAAACGAGTGGTCCAGCGGCGCAATCCTGGTCAATGACCGCCACAACAACTCGGCGCCGGGTCGGCCACAGTGGTGGAAGCTTTTAGCCTGGTGATTTTTACGCGGAATTCGTCCGGGCCTTTTACCAGGTGCTCCCAGGCAAACGCCCCCGGCCATTGTGCGGAGAATTGGTAGTAGAGCGGGACAGGATCGTGGTCGTTTAACAGGATGAAATGGCCGCCGACCGGAAGGTCGATCCATGTTTGGATGATCAGGCCGTGTTTTACTGAACAGGGGATTGGACGCACGTCCATGATTCGATCCGGTCCGATTAGATTTTCGCTTTGCATTGTTTTGTTCATAGTTGATGGATTTTTGTTCATGTTAAAAATTTCCGGCTCCGGTGGCGTTCCGTCCGAATTCGGTCATCATCGAAGGGCGCCACGGCGGATCCCAGACCACTTGGACTTCGGCTTCCTCCACGCCTGCGAGGTTGAGCAGCGCATTTTGCGCGCCCCAACGGATGCTTTCATGCATCGGGCAACCGGCGGTGGTGAGCGTCATCACCACGGCCACTTTTTTGTCCGTGACGGAGACGCTGTAAACCAAACCCAAGTCAACAATATTGCACCCCAATTCCGGGTCAACGACCTGGCGCAAGGTTTCGAATATGGCCTCTTCGGTGATTGCGTTTGTCGTCATGCTGGTTTTGGCGCGGTGGATGTTGGCAGAGGGAACGGCTTGAACGCCGGTTTGAAGAAATGGGCGAGCATCTTGCCGACGTTGAGAGCGAGGGTGGCCACGCCAAGGGCCAGGAAAGCGCAACCGATGCGAACCCCTGTTCCGTTGGACAGGACGATGGCGCCAGAGGTTGCCGCGAGTCCGGCCAGCCAGGCCCAATAACCCAGCGCTTGCAGCCGGGCCGAATAAAGGTCCGCCAGCGAAGGAACCCGGGCGCGGCCGATTTGCCGGCTGTAACGGCCGAACCAGACGAGAAAGGGGATGATTTTGTAAAACATGCCAATGATCGCAAACGTGATAACGCCGATCAGACCGAGAAAGCCGTAGAGGTTTTCGAGTTGTCCGGTGAAGGTGTTCAGCGGCAAACCGGGCCAGGACAGCACCACCGCCAGCGCGGACAGCGGCCCCAGGAGCACGATGGCTGTCAAGAAGTATTTTATGCCCCAATCCAGGACGCGGCGTTTGCGGGCGCGCAGGATGGCCCTGAGTTCCCAACCGTAAACCGCCAGCGCCGCAACCACCACCAGGGCAAAAGCCAGTTTCAGGGGACTGCGCAGCAGGATGGTCACGAACGAGCCGGCCAGCCCGATGTTGAGCAAAGCGACGCTGCACGCCGCGCGCCGGCGGCTCTGCAATTCGCCCAGGGTGAACATCGGGATGAGTTTGTAGGATACGCCGACAATGAGCATGGTGAAGCAGCCCACGCCGCCCAGATGCGCATGGGCGTGCATTGCACTCATGGGATCGAAATGCGCCACAAAACCGCCAACTGATTTTAGCCCGTGCAGCATGACGACAACGAAGGCAGGCGGCGATTGTTCCATGGCCGACTCGTAGTCGCACTTCGCCGCAGCGATGGACAAACCCGCTGTGATGGCCAGCGAGAGCCAGACCAGCGCCGCTGTGACCGCAGTGGCCGTGATGTTCCACCTGGGCACACGGCGCAAGGTTCGCGCCATATTATAGACGAACAGAACCACGCCAAAGGCGAAGGCCGAGCCGAAATGGGCTAATTGCATCATGTTCCAGACCCGGAACATCCAGACCATTCCAATGAAGCCGACGACGTGAAAGACGAAATGCCAGCGCGCGAGTCTTTCGCTGTAGAGCCTGGTTTCAAGGGCGACGGGCACAAGTTGATACATCGCCCCCATGACGACAGAGCAAATCCAGCCAAGCACGAAGAGGTGTGTCGCTGCGATGACGTATTGGTTGTAGTGGTAGGTGGCGAGGATGTCGGGCTGCAGGACGAGCCAGGCCACGCCCGCGCATAACGCCAGCAAACCGGTCATGGTGAACATCAGCGGCAACGCTATGGAAGGCGCGTTGGCCCCCAAGAGCGGAGCGGTGGCAACGGTCCGCGCGGGCGATGGATTAATGGCGGCGGATATGGGTAAGGAAAGTTCCATCGGGTTGTTCCCCGGTTGCCGCGGCGAAGCCGCGCTCTTCAAGTTGCGCATATAAATGCATGGGCAGGCGGTCCGTCCAGGCGCGCAATTCCGCGCCCGCAGGCAGGGCAGCCAGGGATTCAAGGATTTTGACCATGGGTTGCGGCGGTTCCAGTCCGCGGGCGTCCACCTCCACGATTTCCGTCGCGCCCGGCGCGGAGGCGCCGCCACAAGTCGCCGCTGGCGCGGCGTCCGCCGGGTAAGCCTCTGATTGGCGCGTGAAAAGCACTTCCCAATCACCGGGTTTGTTCGACTGCACCGTGTGCTGGAAACCTTGTTTCTCCATGACACGAAACAGAGGCGCAGGTTCAAAGGGCGCAATTAACAACAGTTGTTCATTCGTTCGCAACGCGGAGGCCGCGCTCATGATTTTTGAAAACGGCTCGCGCCCGCTGCGAATGTCATCGCGCACGTCCACCGTTACTGTTCTGTTGTTCATGGCGATAAAGGGGTTCAGGGTTGGGCAGCCAAAGCAGTTTGAATTTGAGGCGCGGGATCTGGAATCCGGGCTGGCTTCAACAAGGTTAAGAGCATGGAGAATTGCTGTGTGGCTTTGACCGCATGCGGGAGATTGGGCGGCATATACAACAGGTCGCCGGTTTTCAGATTGCGCGGCGCGCCGGCCAGGGAGAATTCACATGCGCCTGACAAAATCTGAATCAGCGCGTGCTGGGTGGAGGTGTGTTCCGTCAATTCCTGGCCTTCCGCGAAACCGAACAGCACAGTTCGTGAATTGGGCGTGCGCAGCAGGGTGCGGCTGACAATGCCGTTCGGCGCGTACTGGGTTTCGGCGGACAGGGACAAGATTTTCTCGCGCCCGGAATCAATGAGAGGTCGTTCATTCATGCGTTCAAGTTAACCGCCGGGTGCGGTCCGCGCTTTGACGCAGGTCAAGGATTCCTCATTTTTTGACGCCCTCATGGGACACTACACTAGATATTTGCCAACTCGCCAAAGTACTCGTGGTCCTCGCTGTAGCCGCCTTCGCCCTTCTGAATCCGGCTCGTGCTTTCCACGAATTCAATGGCCCGAATCCATTTGACCATTTTGAAACCGAGTTGGTTTTCAACCCGCAGTCGCAAGGGGGCGCCGTGGAGTTCGCTCAACGGCTGGAAATTCATCTCGTAGGCGAGCAATGCCAGCGGGTTCGCGGCGTTCTGCATGGAAAGGCTGTCATAAAACTGGCCTCCTTCCCCGCCCTCGCCGAAGGAATAGAAGACGACAGCGCGGGCCTCTGGTTTCGGGCGGACCAGCTTGATCAATTCCGCCAATGGCGCCCCGCCCCACTCCGCGATGCCCGACCACCCCTGGATGCAATGGTGCAGCGTGATTTGTGTCTTCTTGCCCAGTGCGCAAAGCTCGTCCAATGACAATTCCACCGGATTCTCCACCAACCCAAGCACCTTGAGCCGGTAATCTTTAAACCCGTTTGCAGCCAGATTTTTCCATTCCTCGCAAGTGGGTATTTTGCCGTTGGCCCAGAAGTAGGGAGAGATGTCCTGGGGACGAAACTCGGCCTGGGGCGAAGCGCTGTTGAGCAGCAGGTTCATCACCGGCGTGACCACGGCTTTGGCGGCATGCTGGACCGCGCGCGGACGCTTCCAGGCGGCCCAGTAGGCCAGCGCATTGACCGCCACGACCACGCCAATGCCAAGCAGACCAAGATACAACCCCAGGCACCGCGTGTCGTCCGTGCCGAGCACAATGTGGCTCATGTTCCGGGCCAATCCCGTGATCACGACCAACGCGACATGCATGATGATAAAGATCACAAAAGCGCACATAACGAGGAAGTGCAGGGAGCGCCCGATTTGGCGGTTTCCGGGAAGCTTGGGATACCATTTGAACCGATTTGTCAACGCCGGCGACATCGAAGGGCCGCTTAAGATGGCCAGCGGAGCCAGCACGAACACGACGATGAAATACGATAATTGCTGCAGCGCGTTGTAACGATAGAACCCGTTCGGCTCCTGCGGCATGTGAAACGTGGCGTAGTGGACAAAAATATCCCAGGCGTCGGGAATAATTTTCCAGGAAGAGGGAACGAGCCGTTTCCATTGATCGCCGCTCAAGAGCAACACGGCAAAAACCAGGCCATTCACG
Source organism: uncultured Verrucomicrobiae bacterium (assembly GCA_963825315.1). GTDB lineage: Bacteria > Verrucomicrobiota > Verrucomicrobiia > Limisphaerales > Palsa-1400 > DASRLE01. Next base: position 2,627,329 of record CAWGST010000001.1, read on the forward strand.
ACCCAAAACAACGCGCTGAGAAAGTGCCAATGCCGTGCCATGCCCACCGTGTGCCGGCGTCCGGGCAGGCCGATCCACGGTGAGAGGTATCGGGAATCATCCTTGGCCGTCCACTGGCGGCCCTGTGGCGCATGGAACGGGCGTCAGTCGCAACCATTCCGAACCGGGGGTGCAGTGGACATTCCAATACAGCCGGGGATGATCCATGAGAATTTGCAATCCACTGCGGATCAGGAGAGTCAGAAACAAGAAATTCACGTAGTGCGCCAGGCGCAGCCAGACTGGAAATCCCTGGGGTGTTCCCAAAGGAGGCGGTTGGGCGCCGGGAGGAATCGCCGGCAAACCAAACATCGCCCATTGGCAATAAGCGGCCGTCACCGCGAAGAACAGCGGCGACAGAAAAACCAGGAGGGTTTTTAGTTGAAAGCGCATGATCCAACGCGAAGTTTGCCGGAACTCCGCGGACTTTCGCTTAAAGGATGTGTTTTGATCATGAATGGTTTGGCTCTTTGATCGTCTTGACAGAAGACGAACCGCGCTGGCGAATATTTTCCTCTTGGTGGGTTTTCATCCGCGCCGAAAGAATCGCCGCGCGTCCCAGGTAGCCCACCACGCGTCCCGGGTTGTTGCGCTCCACAACCGGCAGCCGGCCAACGTCGCGCTCCAGCATTTTGGTCAGCGCCGCCTGCAACGGTTCGTCAGGAAAAGCGACCGCGAGATCAGTGCTCCCGGCTTCGGCCACGGTCGTCTCTTCCGGCTGCTTTTGCCGCAACGCGCGAACAATGTCGCCCCGCGTGATGATGCCGACGAGACGATTTTGATCGTCCACAATCAGAGTTCCCTGTCGCCGGCCCAGGTCGGAATCACCGCGGGCCATGCGATCAGCAAGCTCCGAAAGTTTCATGGTCGCGGAGACGCTTGGCGCGTCCGGGTCCATCACATCGCGCACGCGGGCCAGTTCGAACGGATCAATGCTGTATTCGCGCGTGACGTGATGACCGCGCCGGGCGAGTTTTTCGGTGAGGATGGAACGGCGCATGAGCAGCACGGTCACGCCGAGCGCGGCGACTGAGCCGATGAGCAAGGCGGGAAAAAGGTTGAAGTCCCGCGTCAATTCGACGGCGAAAACCATCGCGGTCAGCGGCGACCTCATCGTGCCCCCCATCATCGCCGCCATGCCAATCAGCGCCCAAAGACCGGCGTCGCCAACGGGAATCCATGAAGCGGCGAAAGCTCCGAGGGCGCCACCCATGATGAGCAACGGCGCCAGCACTCCGCCGGAAGTTCCGGAGGCCAAAGCGATGGACCACACCAGCGCCTTGGCCACAAGCAAACCCATGACCACCGCCCCGACCAGTTCGCCGCGCAGCAAACGGTGGATTGTATTGTAACCAACGCCGAGCACGCGAGGTTCAATGACGCCTCCCACGCCAATAAAGACCGCGCCAATGGCCGGCCACCACATCCAGTGGAGCGGCAGCTTTTGAAAAATGTCTTCGCACGCGTAAACCAGCATCGTCAACAGACCGGAAGCGAAGCCGGTCACAACACCAAGACCGGCAGCAATCGCCAATTCCGTGCCGGAAAGGGGGGCGTGTGCCGCCATCGGAAAGACCGGTCCCGCGCCAAGCAATGGCACGCGCAGCACGGAAGCGACAATCGAAGCCACCGCCACGGGAATGAAACTGCGCGGTTTCCATTCAAACAACAATAGTTCAACCGCCAGCAATACCGCCGCCACCGGCGTGTCGAAGACGGCGGACATGCCCGCCGCTGCGCCCGCCACGAGCAGCGTTTTGCGCTCGGCTGCGCTCAGATGAAATTGTTGCGCGAAGATCGAACCGAACGCGCCACCGGTCATAATGATCGGGCCTTCCGCGCCGAAGGGGCCGCCGGTGCCGATGGAAATGGCTGCGGAAAGCGGCTTGAGCAGCGCGACCTTGAGGTCAATGCGGCTGCGTCCGAGCAGAATTGCTTCCAGTGCTTCAGGAATGCCGTGCCCACGGATCTTCTCTGAACCAAATCGCGCCATCAGTCCGATGATGAGCGCACCCCCCACCGGCGCGAGCACCACCCACCATCCCAAATGATTCCCTTGCGGGGTCGCTGGAGCGGCGGACAATCGCTGATAAAAAGCCAGGTTCGTGATCGCCGCAATCAGCCAAATCAGCCCATAGGCGACAAGGGCGGCGATCGCGCCAATCACCAGGGCCATGGCCGAGAGCAGCAGCACCCGGCGGTTGGTGCTGAAATCCGCCAGTTCATCTTCAACCGCTGCGCCACGCCCGGCGGATGGGCCGGCCAGGACCGATGGGATCAATGTTTCAGTTTGCATGCCAAAACCGCATATTATATCGTAATACGATATATGTCAAACGGGTGCTGACTTTGCCGGCGCGACTGTTAGAATCACGGGCGATGGCCAGACCCGGCAAACTCATCAAGTCGCAGTATGAAACGCTGGCGGCCTGGCGCTACGCGCTCCGGCGGTTCATTCATTTTAGCGAGGAAGCCGCGCAGGCCGCCGGCATCACGCCACAACAGTATCAGGCGCTGCTGGCCATCAAGGGTTTCCCCGCGCGCCAAAAGGTCACCGTGGGGGAGTTGGCGGAACGGCTGCAGCTTCGTCACCACAGCGCGGTTGGGTTGATTGACCGGTTGGTGACGGAGAAGCTGGCCGTCCGTGTGCCATCCGCCGGGGATCGCCGCCAGGTCCTCATTCAACTTACCAGCCGCGGGGAAACCATCGTGGAGAAGATTGCCTCGGTCCACCGCAGACAACTCAAGCGGATCGGACCAGAAATCAGCCGATTGCTTGAGCGGCTTGGCGGCAGTGAAGAATAAATGGAGGTCAAGGAAGGCATGGCATGGAGGCGGGTTTTGGTGATGGAGGACCCCGATTTTTTGATCATTGGTCCTTGACAAGCAGGGACATTTATAAGATCGCGTTCAACGCCCGGCCGAAACATTGACCGTGTAGCGATGCGGACTGGAAACGGGATGGCCGAAAATGACCGTGTTGTCGCCAGCCTTCAATTCCGCCACGATCGCGCCCGCGCCGACGCCGATTTGCACCCCGTTGACCACCGTGCCCATGCGGCTGCCGCGGTCGCTGACAAAACATTTGCCGCCGCCATTGTCGATCGATGCATGCTGGCGCGAAATCTGGAGCGGCTTCTCGTCGTCAATTGACAATTCATTTTGGAAAAACAGCGACCACTTGTCCCCCGCGCGCCCGATGCGAAACGGAAATCGGTCCACGGTGACAGTAATTATTTCGTCCGTGACTGGATTGGGCAAGACAGACTTCAGGCTGACGACCGGTTCCGGCCCGCTTTCCCCGCTGGACAGAGGCGGCAATGTCGCGGTCACGACCGGGGCGGCGGAAGCCCGATGGCGCGCGCGCTCCAATTCCAGCAAGGTGTCCGTCGCGCGCAGCCGCTCAAACAACCTGCCCAAATAAGTCCGCAGCCGGGCCGGCTGTTGCAGCACATCCTTCTCGAATTCCTCCTCGGTGATGACCTCCAGCTCCGTGGAGCCCAGCGCCGTGGCGGTGGCAGAGCGCGGCTTATTGTCAATCAGCCCCATCTCGCCAATAATCTCGCCCGGGCCCAGCCGCGCCACTGGCAGACCGACGCTCCCCGAGCGGACGGTGATTTCGACGCGGCCTGAAGTGATCCAATATGCCTCGATGGACTCGTCCCCTTCACGAAAAATCACTTCACCAGGTTTGCAGATTTTTTTAAGCATGTCGCAACCTTGGATACGTCTTGCGGCGCCGTCTGTCAAGCCGCTTCTTTCCGGCCGCTTCTTTCCCAAGGCATTGCCTGCTTGCTTTGTGCCGCCACGGAGCCTATCGTGGCTGGGATGTGAAAGAACCATTCATCAACTTGGAGGAAAAGATTGATCGATTTGCCGGCCGCCGCACAAACACGCCCGACGGTCTGAAAGCCGGGATGCAATTGCAGGCGGCAGCGGTGGAATTTCACCGGGCGTTTAAACATCGCTGGGCGGCCAAAGGCGTCTATCGCTTCAAAACCCACGAGGAGGCGGACCAATGGATGATGAGAATGCTGGCGCGCGGCGGCCTGGGCAAGACCTAGAGTGCCGCCCGCCGCTCCAAGGCGACGTGGTGGCGCTGTGCCGCGAGTTGAACCGGCGCGGCGCCCGTTACGTGGTGGTCGGAGGGTTCGCCATCCTCGCGGCGGGCTACCCGAGAATGACGGCCGATGTTGATCTCATTGTGGCCGCTGACGCGGAAAATGAGCGAAATGTTTTCGCCGCGCTTTCCACACTGCCCGACAACGCGGTGCGCGAACTTCAACCTGGTGAACTCCAGCGATATAATGTCATCCGCGTCGCCGATGAATTTCTGGTCGATCTCATGGCTTCAGCGGGCGGCATTGATTACGCCGAGGCGGCCCGGGATGTCGTCATCCATGAGTTGGATGGCGTTCCGATTCCCTTCGCGTCCCCGCGCTTGCTTTGGCGGATGAAAGCAGTGACCCATCGAGCCAAGGACGAACCGGACCTTATTTTTCTGCGCCACTGGTTCGCCGAGCACGGCCAGGAACCGCCTTCATAAAGCGGGCATGTCCACCATTCTCGCTGCCACTGATTTGGTCGTCCGCTACGGTGAGCGGGCGATCCTGGATGCCGCCACGCTGGGGATTGACGAGGGCGACCGCATCGGATTGGTCGGACGCAACGGCTGCGGGAAGACGACGTTCCTGAAAATCCTGGCCGGCTTGCAAACACCCGACAGCGGCGAAGTCACGGCCCGGCGCGAATTGGTGGTGAGTTATCTGCCGCAGGATTTCACGCTGGAGGCCTCGCTGGACGTGCGCGGCAACGTTCGCCGGGGCGCGTGGCGCACGCTCGATTTGATCGCGGAATTCGAATCGCTGCCCGCCGAGTCGAAGCGGCACGAGGAACTGGAACGCCGCATCGAGGCGCTCGAGGGCTGGACGCTGGATCAACGGGTCGAAACAGCAATGTCGCATCTGAACTGCCCGCCGGGCGGCCGGCGGATGGATTCCCTCTCCGGCGGCGAGCAACGGCGCGTGGCGCTGGCCCGGGCCATTGTGTCGCAGCCGGAACTCCTTATACTTGACGAACCGACCAACCATCTCGACCCCGAGTCCATCGAATGGGTGGCCGGCTTTCTTGAGAATTTCAAAGGCGCGTTTCTCGTCGTCACGCACGACCGCTATTTTCTGGACCGGGTGGCCAGCCGCATCGTCGAGTTGTGCGATGGGAAGTTTTTCGGGCACGCGGGCAATTACACGGATTACCTGCTCGACAAGGCCGAGCGCCAGGCGGCCGACGCGAGCATCGAGCACAAGCGCCAGATGTTTTTGAAAAAGGAACTGGCCTGGGTGCGCCAGGGTCCGCGAGCGCAACGCAGCAAACAGAAAAACCGCTTCGAGCATTACCACGACACCGCCGCGCAGGAGGGAGCGCCCGTCGAGGAGGACATGGAACTGGTCATTCCGCCGCCGCCGCCGCTGGGCAACCGCGTGGTGGAATTGATGAACCTGGGGATGGAACTGGGAGGACGCGCGCTGTTCAGCGGATTCAACTTCGCGTTTGAAAACGGACGGCGCGCCGGCATCTGCGGAAAAAACGGCCTGGGCAAAACGACCCTGCTCAGACTCATCATCGGCCAGCTCGCGCCGAGCGAGGGCACGGTCAAGGTTGGCCAGCTCACGAAATTCAACTATGTGGACCAGTCGGGGCTGGAGTTGGACGACGAACGCACCGTTCTGGACGAGGCCGCCGATGGCACGGAGTTTGTGCAATGGGGCGAGTCCAAAATTTCCCTGCGCAGCTACCTCAAACGGTTTCTCTTCGCCGATGAACGCATCACGACGCAGGTCAAACATCTCTCCGGCGGCGAGCGCAGCCGGCTCCTGCTGGCGCGCATTTTAAAGTGCGGCGGCAACTTTCTCATGCTGGACGAGCCGACGAACGATCTGGACCTGCCGACGCTGCGCGTGCTGGAAGAGGCGTTGCTGGCCTTCCCGGGGGTGGTGTGCGTCGTCAGCCACGACCGTTATTTCCTCAACCGCGTCTGCACGGACATACTGGCGTTCGAGGGCGACGGGGCCATCCATCACAGCGCCGGGGACTACGATTATTACCTGGAGAAAAAGTCGAAGGCGGCGGAAGAGGCCGCGCGCCGGACGATGGAAGCAAAAAAAACAGCGGTGACATCCTCCCGCCGGGCCGGAGCCGCGCCGAAGCCGGCCAAACCCGGCAAACTCACCTTCAAGGAAGCGCGCGAGTTGGAAGGGATCGAGCCGCAAATTCTCGCCCTGGAGGAGGAGATTGCGCGGATAGAAGGTTTATTTGCGTCGCCGAATTTTCATCGCACCCACGCGGCACAAACCAACGACCTGCTGGCTGAACTTGCAGCCGCCAAAGAAAAGCTTCCCCGGCTTTACGCCCGATGGGAGGAATTGGAGGCGCTCAAGTCCGCCTCCGCCAAGTAAGCCTCTAAACGGCGTTGAATCGACTTGCAAGTGTGTCCCATTAGGTTCTAATCGTTCACCCATTTTACGCTTCGAAGATCTACAAACTTGCCGCCACACTTGCATTCCAGATTGCCATCCGGCGTTTTTGCGGCCTGGCACTTGGGGCAAACCAAAGTTATAACTCGCGGTTCGTCCCGGTAGCGCGAAAGCAGCCAGACACCCGCAACGCATGCAGCGACTAACGGACCCACAATCCATCTGGGCAAACTTCCTTGAGTAGGTAAATGCATCCCGTACCAAACGGCACCAATCCGCTTAGGCGGACGAGTTGCCATGACGAACGCCGATGCCAAGATCCAAAAAACAATAGCGCCTCTCCAGTCCTTCCTCCGCCTGACCACTTTATCAGATTGCATTTCTTCGACTGACTTCTGGCACCACATCATTGTTGTCCGGGTGCGCCAATAGCCGGCTCAATTGGCCACCGGTTTGGCGGGCGCTGGGGCCGGGTCCGCCGGCCCCAAGGGCAGCGAGATGCGGACCAATCCGGGCGAGCCGAGGCGCGGGGCGGGAATTTCCATCTTGCCGAAATGGGTCTGGATGATCTTGTGGGTCACGGCCAGGCCAAGCCCCAAGCCCACGTTGCGGGTGGTGAAAAATGGCTCGGAGGCCTTGCCGGCGGCTTCGGCGCTGAAGCCGGCCCCGCTGTCCTGGACTTCAATCTGCGCCCAGCGCGAACCGCTGGAATCGGTTTCGGTGCGGGCGCGGACATGCACTTGACAGGATTGGGTGTTGGCCTGGAGGGCGTTGAGGATGATCTCGGCGAAGGCGTGTTGCAAACCCTGCCGGTCGCACGAGACGCTCAAAGGCTCGCCGGAGGATTCAAATTGCAGCAGGACGGTGGTGGACGGATGATAGGCCCGCGCTTCGCGGAAGGCTTCTTCGATCAATTGTTTGACCGGCACGGATTCCATCTGGGCGGCGCGGTCGCGCGCCAGGAAGCGCATTTGATCCACCAGGCGGCTGACGCGCTTGACGCCTTCTTCCATCGCCGCCGCCAGGGAATCCTGGAACTCGACGTTGCCAATGCGTTCCTTGAACAGTTGCTGATGGGTGGAAATGGGCACAACGGCGTTGCCAATCTCGTGCGCCAGCCGTTCGGCCATGTGCTGGACAAGCCGCAAATTGGCTGTCTCGATTTCCAAATGGCGAATGCGGTCGGCCGGCGCGCAATCCTCCACCACCAGCAACGCCGCGGTCGGCGCCGCGGCATTGTCGCGGCGGAACGGGGTAATGGTGATTTGATAATGTTGCGCGGGCGCGGCCGCGGGCTGGTAACGGAAATCGGCAACGGTTTTGCCCGTCTTCAGCACTTCAAAAACCTTGCTGCCGATCATTTGCGGCAGATCATTGAAATCGAAACTGTCCGCCGGCCGGTTCAGGCGCGGGAAACAGATTCGCGCCATGTCGTTGGCATGGAGCACCCTCAAATCGGCCCCCACCACCACGCACCCGCTCTTGATTTGGCGCAGGATGTCAAACATCATTTCGTGCCTGGCCGCGACTTTGTCATGCAACCAGATGTTCTTGACGGCCAGGCCCAGGGGTTCGAGCAAATGGAAGATCAACGCCAGTTCCTCGTTGCTCACCGGCTCCCCGGTCACGCGTCCATCAAACACCGTCACGCCGACCAGGGTTTCCCGGTCCAAAATGGGGATGGCCACCTGCGCGCCCAGCACGTCAAATTCCCGGCGCATTTGCGGGTCCCTTGCCACCTCCTCGCTCTCCCTGCGCAAGAGACGGCCGGAGCGAAACAGGTAGCCGCCGATGCCGGTCTCCAGCGACAGTTCAAGATGTTCCAGCAGCCCCGGGGCCAGGCCAATGGCGCAGGCCGAATAGAGCCGTTGCGCCGCGGCGGGCGGCAGCAAATCCCCGCCGGCGCGCGGCGGCAGGCGCAGGAGAATCGCGGCCCGGTTGACGCCGATGATCTCCCGCAGCAAAAGCAAAAACTCCCGCAACATCGCCTCGGCGCAAAGCGTATGGGAGAGAATCGAAGAATAACTGCGCAAGGTCTCGAGTGTGCGGGTCGAAATCCGCTCCGAGTCCGGCGCGGGCCTGATTTCGGGGCGCGGCCGGGCTGGCTCGGCGGCCCGCGGTTCGGGCGGCGCGGCCGCGCTGAGAAGACCCTCCAACAACGAGTTGAGCAGGCGCGCCCGCACGGGCTTGCTCAAGATATGATTGACGCCAAGGAGATAGGCGTCCTCCTCCCAGCTCCACTGTGAATCCGAGGTGTAAAGGAGGATGGGGCATTGCGGGAGCACGCGGCGCAAGCGCTCCACCTGGCGGATGGGCTCGATCGTGGTCAGGTCCGCGTCGCACACACAGGCGTCCACGGCGGAAGCGGTCAAGCGCAACTCATCCTCGTGCAGGGCGGTGTGCTCGATGACGCGGTAGCGCTCCGGCGGCAGCGCCTGGCGCACGGCGGCAGCCAGGGCGGGATTTGGGGCGATGACCAGCACCGTTCTCATGCGGGCACCATCCCCCGCCTCTGGCCGGCGGCCGCTGCAGGCTGATTTTGCGCCTGGTTCAATTTACTGGGCAAATCCACCTGCACCGTTGTCCCTTTTTTTTCCATGCTGCCAATGCTGAGATTGCCGCCGTGCAAATGGACGATCTTGCGGGCGATGGCCAGGCCAAGGCCAAAACCGCGCTTGCCGTCCCCTGTATTCTTGGTCGTAAAGTAGGGCGTGAAGACGCGCCGCAGATTTTCCGGACTGATGCCCTCCCCGTGATCCACGATTTTGAGCCGGTACCAATCGCGGCTTAATTCCGTCTTGGGCAGCGAGGCAAGATGGATTTCTATCCGCGAACCGTAGGGGGAGGCATCGACCGCGTTGGAAAGGAGGTTGGACACCAGCCGCTTGATCAAAATGGCGTCCATTTCCATGGCCACGTCGCTTTCCCCCTGAAAGGAGATGGCGATGCCCTTGGCTTGCGCATAGGCGTGAACCAGCGATATGGCTTCGCGCACCGTTTCATCCAGCAACCCCGCTTTGCCTTGCAACTGGGACGACCGGGAAAAGAAGAGCGCCTCATTGACGTAGGTGCGGACCGTTTCCAGGTTGCGCAAGCCCACGGGCAACAATTCATCAATGGTCTCCTGGTTCAACTTGGATTCCTGCAACAACTGCAACAAGGTCTGCACCGGGGTGAGCAGGTTGTTCAGATCGTGCGCCAGCCCGCGTGACATGCGGCCCATCAAATCCTGTTCATACACCGTCTGCAACTGGTGCCGCAGCCGGATTTGGTTCAGCAACAGGCCCAGGTTGGAGGACAGTTCCGTCAGCAGCCGCAGATCGTGCGGCGTAAAAAGGTCCCCATTGTCCTTGGGCCCCAGCAACATCAGTCCGACCAGCTCATTGCCGGCAAAAAACGGGAAGCAGAACTCAGGCTCAAAGGCTTTCAATTGCTGGCGCGCATCCCGCTGCAAGAGCGATTCCCGCTCGGCGTCATAAACCAGATTGCAGGAAAGGGACTTCGCGCGCGACTGCTGAAAAAACCGGAAGACGGGCGAATCAATGTTCAAGTCGGACAAATCAATGGCCGCCCGCGCGGGATGCGAGTGCAGGAGCACGAAACCCCGCGTCGCGTCATCCAGCAGAATAATCTGATAGCTTCGCACCTTCATCGTGCTCACCAGCAGGGTGTCCAATTCCTGCAGCAGGAATTCCGGCTCGGGAAAGGACTTCATGGTCTGGATCAACATCTTCACCCGGGCATGGTATTCAAAACGGTCGCCCAGGATTTGCCGTTCCAGCGCGTCGGTGCCTTTGCCGAAAAACTGCGGAAAGAAAAGCGACGCCAGCATCGCGCTGACCGCCAGCACTCCCATCGAGGCCCCAAACGAAAACGTCGAAAAGCTTCCCGGCTTCAGCCGCGACAGCAGCAGGAGCAGCGAGAATCCCACCAGCACCATGAAGCTCAACCGCACGAATTGCGCCGCGAAGCGGCTCAGCGTCACCTGAATGTCCAGCAGTTGGTGCTGCAGGACGCTGTAGCCGACGATCACCACGTAAAAAATCGCCGCCAGACTGCCCATGGGATAAAACTTGATGTGCGTAAACGGGTAGGTGTCCAGGCCCCAAATGGGCATCATGTCGTTGCTGCCGAAAACCCACAATCCCACAATGACCAGCAGCAGCGATCGCAAACGCGTCCGATGCGTGGGCGGCGCCACTTTTTGCTTGACGTACATTATCCTCATGAACGCGATCGTCTCGCCTATGTAACAACAAGTGAACACATGAAAACCCGGCCCGGGAACCGACCAGTAGCCGACATCCAGCTTCCGAACATCGACTACGAATAAATTCAGAAGGAGGCTGATGGCCAGACCCACATGGACCGCATACACCGCCGGCAGGATCCAGCCGATCTTCGTCCTGGAAATAACCAGGCCCAAATGGACCATGCTGATGGGTATGAAGATCACGCCCAACTGCAACACCTTGGCCCAAAAAAAGGCGTCGGCGTGGCTGACGTTTGGCTGGCTGAGATGAAAGACGCCAAAGTTCCACAGCGTGACGGAAATGCCCCACAACATGTAAACACGGTGCAGGGTCGAACGATAATCCCGCGCCAGCACCAGCACCGTCAAAACAATATTGAACACCATTGCCGTGAGCGCCGTGATCCTGATGACATCGAGCGTGTTCATGGCGCCTCAGATTCTCTTCAACACCAGGCAGGCGTAACGCCCTCCGAAACCCGCGTTCAAATTCATGGCGACCTTCACCGGGTAGGCCCGGGCCTCCCCGGGCACATAATCCAAATCACAGGCGGGGTCCGGGTCATTGAGATTGATCGTCGGCGGAATCTCCTCGTGCCAGATGGTCAGCGCGCAAATCATCGTCTCAACCGCCCCCGACGCCCCCATCAAATGCCCCGTAATTGGCTTGGTCGCGCTCAGGGCCATCCGTTTGGCATGTTCCCGGAACACTTTTTTGATCGCCTTGGTTTCGATGGGATCATTCAAGGGCGTGGCCGAACCGTGGGCGTTGATATAATCCACTTCGGAAGGATGCGCCCGCGCGTTGCGCAACGCCTTTTCCAGCGCCCGCGCGTAGCCCACGCCGTCGGGATGCGGATCGGTCGCATGGTAGGCCTCGCAACTGTGCCCGTAACCGGCAATTTCCGCATAAATGCGCGCCCCGCGCCCCAGCGCGTGCGACAATTCTTCCAGCACGAAAAAGGCCGCGCCTTCCCCCAGGACAAAACCATCGCGCGACCGGTCAAAGGGCCGCATGGCCCGGGCCGGGCTTCCGCCCTGCTCGGTCATCGTTCGAATGCGGCAAAAACCCACATGCAGCAACTCCCCTGTCTCTTCCGCGCCTCCCGCCACCGCCACATCCACATCATCGAGCCGGATCAAGCGCGCGGCGTGGCCAATGGCATCGCTGCCGGACGCGCACCCCGAACAATAGGTCACGGCATGACCGTGAATGCCCAAATGCAGGCTGATGGTGCTGCTGCCCTCGCCGCAATACCCCGCCACGACATTGTAAGGATGCAAGGCCCGGAAATTACTGTTGCTCTCCTTGAAACTGTCGCGCAACTTGATCACGCTTTCCGCCCCGCTCATCGCTGTTCCCTCCACCACGCCCACCCGGTCCGCATCCAGGCCGCTCAGATCGATCCCGGCGTCCTTGACCGCCAGCGTCGCCGCCGCCACCCCATATTGGACGCACAAATCAAACCGCCCCGGTTTCCGGCTCTTGATATATGCCGAAACGTCGAAATTTTTCACCTCCGCCGCGATCTTGACCGGCAACCGGCTCGCGTCAAAGCGGGTGACGGGAGCGGCCGCGCTGATCCCGCCGCGCAGGTTCGACCAGAAAGTTTCCAAATCGTTGCCACTGGGCGAAATGACCCCCATTCCAGTTATCACCACACGGCGTTCGGGGGAGTTGTTCTTCATGACGGCAGGCTTTCGCATGGCGGCGGCGCAACCGTTTTTGCCATCCAGGCATGCCAATGGAAGTCTTCCATGACGAAGCTTGAAGCCGTCCTTTTCTTCATCGACCTCGTCACCATCTTCACCAGGAATGCCCTGCATTCCAGGCAAATCCTCCAAATGGCAACCGGTGTCATCCTCGTCCTTATAAAGGATTACCCGCTCAAATTCAATAAGAATCAACAAGAATTGCGGGCCGGCCCCATTTTTTTGGGTGCGCGCCGCATTGACGGCTCTTGCGCCTTTCTGGCAGGATTCTGTTGTGACCCGATGGCTGAAGTAATGGGCGACCCTTTTATGAATGGTGAGAAAGCGCCGAAGAGCCGTGGCTTGGTGGAATTTCCGCCGTCTTCCTGGCGTCACGGCTGGCTGTTTGGATTGTTCCTGGTGGCCGTCACCCTGATGGCCTATGGGCCGGCCTGGCATGCGGGATTCATCTGGGACGACGATGCGTATCTGACGCAAAACTCATTGCTGACCGCGCCGGATGGCTTGCGGCGGATTTGGTTTTCCCTCCAATCGCCGTCGCAGTATTTTCCGCTGACTTATAGCACGTTTTACGTGGAGCGCGCCCTCTGGGGGTTGAATCCGGCAGGCTACCATTTGGTCAACCTTCTGCTCCACGCCGCCAATGCGCTGCTGGTGTGGCGGGTGCTGGCGCGGCTGCGCGTGCCGGGGGCCTGGCTGGCGGCGGCGATCTTCGCGCTGCATCCGGTGCAGGTGGAATCGGCCGCGTGGATCACGGAGCGCAAGAACGTGCTGATGGGCTTTTTCTTTCTGCTCACGCTGTGGGGCTGGGTCCGGTTCATTGATGAAAAAACCGCGCGCCCGTGGCGCTATTACGTTTTGGCGCTGGTTTTTTATGCTCTGGCGCTCTCAGCCAAGACAACGGCCTGCACACTGCCGGCGGCGCTGCTTTTGATTTTGTGGCTGAAAAAGATGTCAATCAACTGGCGGCGGCTGGCGCAGGTCGCGCCGTTTGTGGCGATGGGAATCGGCATGGGACTGGTGACGCTGTGGTGGGAGCGCCACCATCAAGGCACGGAGGGCAACTTGTTCGGGATGGGGCCGGTGGAACGCGTGTTGGTGGCGAGCCGGGCGGTGTGGTTTTATGCGGGGAAGTTGCTCTGGCCGGCGAACCTGACTTTCAGTTATCCGCGCTGGAAGATTTCGGCCTCTGATGCGGGCGCTTACGGCTGGGTGCTGGCGACGGCGGCCCTGGGCGTGGCGATTTGGCGGGCGCGGCGCTGGGCGGGGCGGAGCGTGGAGGTGGCGGCGGTGTTTTTTGTGGCGACATTGAGTCCGCTGCTGGGATTCATCATGGTTTACACGTTTGCGTATTCGTTCGTGGCGGATCATTACCAATATCTGGCCTGCATCGGACCCATTGCGCTGGCGGCGGCGGCAATGGAGATGGGACTGGGCCGCGTGGCGTGGGGGAAACCAATTCTTCGAGCGGCATTGTGCGCCGCGCTGCTGCTGGCGCTGGGCGCGTTGACGTGGCGGCAATGCGGGATGTATGCCGACATTGAAACGCTCTGGCAGGCGACCCTCGCGCGAAATCCGGCCTCCTGGCTGGCACACAACAACCTCGGAACCGTTCTTCGTCAAAAGGGCAGGGTGGACGAAGCAATCACCCATTACCAAGAGGCGCTGAAAATCATGCCAGATAACGAGTCTATCCACTTCAACCTTGCCAAAGCTCTTTACCAAAAGGGCAAAGTGGGGGAAGCGATGACCCAATTCCAATTGGCGCTGCAAATTGAACCAGCCGATATGGAAGCCCAAAACAACCTGGCCTGGCTCCTGGCCACTGCTCCGCAGGCCTCGCTGCGCAACGGTGACAAAGCGGTGCAACTGGCCCGGCAGGCCAATGAACTGGCCGGCGGAAAAAACCCGGTCATTCTTGGCACCCTCGCCGCCGCCTTGGCCGAGACTGGACGGTTTTCCGAAGCGTTGGAAACCGCGCGGCGCGCTTTGCATCTGGCCGGGGCGCGATCCAATACCAGGCTGGCCGGGCAACTACAATTGGAGATGAAACTCTACCAGGCAGGGAAGCCGTGCCATATCCCTGAACAAACACATTAATTTGAATCCAGTGAACCCGGCAGCGACATCGGAAGGACCAAAACCACAAGCCAGACAGGTGGCGGCCGTTTGCATTGTTCTCGTTTTGGCGGTGCTGGCCGTGTTCGGGCAGACGGCGGGTTTCGAGTTCGTTGATTACGATGACGGTTTGTATGTGTATGAGAACCCGGTGGTGGCAAAGGGTTTGACCCTGAACGGAGCCGCTTGGGCGTTGACCTATGGAGGCATCGGTCACTGGCATCCGTTGACGTGGCTGACGCACATGGCGGACTGCCAGGTTTATGGCCTGTGGGCGGGCGGCCATCATCTGACCAACGTGGCGCTTCACGCGGCGGCAGCGGTGCTTTTGCTTCTGGCATTGAGAGAGATGACGGGGAGCTTGTGGCGCAGCGCATTTGTGGCGGGGGTATTTGCGATTCATCCATTGCGGGCGGAGTCGGTGGCCTGGATTGCGGAACGCAAGGACGTGCTGAGCGGGGTGTTCTTCATGTTGACGCTGTGGGCTTATGCGCGTTATGCGGGCCGGCCTTCGCGCTGGCGCTACGCGGCGGTGGCGCTGGCGTATGCCTTGGGACTTTTATGCAAGAACACGCTGGTGACACTGCCGTTTGTCTTGCTGTTGCTGGACTGGTGGCCGCTCCATCGGGTCAAGCTGGACGAGGCAGCCGGCGGGAAGGTTATGGCGCCTTTTTGGGGACTGGTGAAGGAGAAGATTCCATTGTTCCTGCTTTCGGTCGGGTCATGCGTGGCGACGGCTCTTGTGCCGGAAAAAGTGCCTGACACCGCCCGGTGGCCGTTTGTTGACCGCATCGGAAACGCTTTGGTCTCTTATTGCGTTTACCTGCGGCAAATGGTATTTCCGGCGGGATTGGCCATCCCTTATCCCAATCCGCCAAACGGTCTGCCGTTCCGGGAGGCAGCCCTGGCCTTTGTCGTGCTGGCGGCGATCTCCATGATTGTGTCGGCTTGCTGGAAAAAGCGCCCGTACCTGCTGGTGGGCTGGCTCTGGTATCTGGGAATGCTGGTTCCGGCGATTGGGATTATTCAAATATCGTACTATACCCATGCGGATCGCTACACTCATTTGCCTGGAATTGGACTGGTCATGGCCGGGACGTGGGCGGTGGGGGATTGGAGCATGGGGTGGAAACATCGGCGGGCGGCGCTGGGTGGATTGATGGCTGCCGTGATGGGCATATTGATGGCCTGCGCCTGGAAACAGACCACGTATTGGAAAAACAGCGAAACCTTATGGACCCACGCAATCGCCTGCACCACTGACAACGCAGTGGCCTACAACAACCTCGGATACGCCCTTCTGCAGAAGGGGCAACAGGATGAGGCGATTGCTCATTTTCACAAGGCGCTGGAAATCCAGCCGGACAACGGAGAAGCGCATTACAACCTCGGCAACATTCTTCGGCTGAAGGGAAAGACGGACGAGGCCATCGCTCAATACCAGAAAGCGGTGCGGTTCAAACCCTCCATCGCGCAAGCCCACAACAACCTCGGAACCGCTCTTCGTCAAAAGGGCAGACTGGACGAAGCCATCGCCCAATTCCAATTTGCGCTCCAACTCATGCCAGGCGACGACGCAGTCCACTTCAACCTCGCCAAGGCCTTTTACCAAAAAGGCAAAGTGGGGGAAGCGATCGCCCAATACCAAATTGTGCTGCAAATCAAACCAGCCGACATGGAAGCCCAAAACAACCTGGCCTGGCTCCTGGCCACGGCTCCGCAGGCCTCGCTGCGCAACGGCGACAAAGCGGTGCAACTGGCCCGGCGGGCCAATGAACTGGCCGGTGGAAAAAACCCGGTCATTCTTGGCACCCTCGCCGCCGCCTTCGCCGAGACCGGGCGGTTTGGCGACGCGGTGCAGAGCGCGCAAAAGGCCATTGAGGCGGCCCGGGCGGCGGGGCGGCAAGATTTGGCGGCGAAGCTCAACGGCGAATTGCACCACTACCAAGCGGGACTCCCATTGCATCAGTAGCGCCCATTGATGGAACTGCCACGTTTCCAATCCCGCCAATAAAATTTTCCTGATTAAGAAGGCTTGCAAGAAAGTGTTGAAATACTAACGTGTGGATGTGGCTGCATTATTAACTCTTGAAATTCTCCGAAGCGAAGCAATCACGTTTGCGAAAGCAGAATCAAGATTTGAAGAGCCGTCGTTGTTTGGAGTGACTGATGGGAAAGCCGTTGGCACTTATCTTGAACACAAGTTTCAAGCATGTTTACAAAACAAATATCAGTATGCAAGGGGAAGTTCAGCGAAAGGAATTGATTTTCCGGAGTTGGGCGTGGACATTAAGGTCACGAGTATTCGCCAGCCGCAATCATCGTGCCCCTTCAAAAGTGCCCGGCAAAAAATTTACGGTCTTGGCTATTCACTGCTCGTCTTTGTTTATGACAAACACGATGATCCCAAAACCCAAACAGGACGGCTCGATTTAAAGCACACAATTTTCGTGGAAAAGGAGCGCACTGCCGACTACCAGTTCACAGTCGCGTTGCGCAAACTGATTGAGAACGGCGCGAATCGTGACGACATTCTTGCTTGCTTTGAGGAACGTCTTTTGCCGGTTGACAATGTCGAAGCTGAAGCGCTGGCCGATGAAGTTCTGCGCAGCCCGCCGCAAACCGGTTATTTAACCATTTCAAATGCGCTTCAATGGCGGCTTCAATATTCCAGAGTCATTGAACAGGCCGGAAAAGTGGAAGGCGTTTTAAGATTGGAATGAACTCGAATGCAAAAATTGAGTTCGGAGATTTTCAAACTCCAGAGGCGCTTGCCAGCGAAATTTGCGCATTGTTGGTTCAACGCGGAATGATTCCGGACATCGTTCTTGAACCGACTTGTGGCGTCGGCTCTTTTCTCGCCGCGGCTGCCGGAGCATTTCCTCGCGCGCAATTATTTGGCTGGGACATCAACGCTGAATATGTGGAACAAGCGCGGTCGATGCTAAATCGAACGGGCGCACACGGACGCTCAACGGTTGCGGCGCAGGATTTTTTCAAACATGACTGGGAAACTGAGCTTGCCGCTTTTCAGGGCAAACTGCTTATTCTCGGCAATCTTCCGTGGGTCACAAACGCGACCGTCTCCAGTCTGAATGGCGCAAATGTTCCGGCAAAAGAGAATTTTCAAGGCTTTCGCGGCATCGAGGCGCGCACCGGCAAATCCAATTTCGACATTTCAGAATGGATGCTGATTCAATTGGTTAAATCGCTTCGCGGAAGATCGGCGACGATGGCAATGCTGTGCAAAACTGCGATTGCCCGAAAGTTGCTTCGATTCGCATGGCAGAATGATGGGCGCGTTGAATGCGCCTCGCTTCATCGCATTGACGCCAAGAAGCATTTTGCCGCGTCAGTGGATGCCTGCTTGCTTTTGGTTCAAACCGGTTCATCAGGCTTAAGCGAAGCGCCGGTGTTTGATGACCTTCACGCGCGAACACCGTCCAAAATTTTAGGTTTGGCCGGACAAGACCTTGTTTCCAATGTTCGCGTTTATCAAAAGCTCAAGCATCTCGAGGGACTTTCTCCCTATCAATGGCGTTCCGGCGTCAAACATGATTGCTCCTCTGTGATGGAACTCTGGCGTGGTGAAGGAACCGCCTTGCATAACAAGTTAAATGAAGAAATAGAAATCGAATCTGATTTTTTATTTCCCCTGCTCAAATGCTCCGATCTGGCAAATGGAAGAGCCAAACCCGGGCGTTTTGTACTGGTGACGCAAACGCGGGTGGGTGAAGACACTTCCGAGATTTCTGCAAAAGCTCCGCGCACTTGGAATTATTTGCATTCGCACAGAAAACGTTTCGACGCGCGAAAAAGTTCCATTTACGCGAATCGCATTCCATTCGCCCTTTTTGGCATCGGCGATTATTCATTCGCGCCGTGGAAAGTGGCCATATCGGGACTCCATAAAACACCGCGTTTTGTTCTGGTGGAGCCTTTTCAAAAGAAGCCCGTGTTCTTCGATGACACGTGTTATTTCCTGCCGTTTCAGAATGAAGAAGAAGCCAGAGTCGTTGCGGATATTCTCAATTCAGAACCTTGTTTGTGTTTTATTTCTTCGCTTTTGTTTGAGGATTCCAAGCGCCCAATCACAGTTGAATTGCTGCAACGGCTCAACCTTCATGCGCTCGCCAGGGAATCTGGATTAGCCGATGTGTGGGCCTCGGTTCGCAATCAGGAAAGCTTTTACCCTGATGGAAGGAATGCGCTTCAAGCAGAATTTATTATGGAACGCCACACGCGGATGAATAAAAGTTAGGCAAACTCCGGCGGCTTCTGCCAGTCTGGACCGTTGGCAATTGTTTATGCGCCTGCTCATTGTCGAGGACGACCTGAAAACGGCCCGCGCTCTCGCCGCCGGGCTGGAGCGCGCCGGCTTTTCCATCGCCACCGCCCACTCCGGCGAGGAGGGGTTCTGCCTCCTCAACGCCGAATCGTTTGATCTGCTCGTGCTCGACTGGATGCTGCCCGGCCGCAGCGGCATCGAAATCCTCAAGACGCTCCGCGCCCGCGGCGGAAAAACACCCGTCCTGCTTCTCACGGCTCGCGATGCCGTCGAGGACCGCGTCCTCGGCTTGGAATGCGGAGCGGACGATTATCTGGTCAAGCCCTTCGCCTTTGCCGAATTGATCGCGCGCATTCGCTCGCTGCTGCGCCGGAGCGCGGACGCCGAGCCGCTGAAAAAAACCGTGGCGGATTTGGCGCTGGATTTGGAGACCCGCCGCGTCTGGCGGGCCAGCAAGCCCATCGAATTGACCCCGCGGGAGTTCGACCTTTTGGCGTATCTGTTGCGTCAGACGGGCCAGGTGGTGACACGCGAGATGCTGGCCAGAGACGTGTGGCACGAGGCCAACCGCATCACTCCCCTGGACAATGTGATTGACGTCCATGTGGCCCACTTGCGCCGCAAGGTGGATGGAGCTTGCGCCCTCAAACTCATCCACACTGTTCGCGGGGTGGGTTTTGTTCTGCGCGAGGAGGTCCAGGGATGAAACCAGGGTTGCGGCGGCGCTCACTGCGCTTGCGCCTGGCCTTCTGGAACGCGGCAGCGGGAGCGGTCTTGTGGCTGGCCGGCCTGGGGGTGGCGGCGCTCTCCGGATTTT
This sequence comes from uncultured Verrucomicrobiae bacterium, assembly GCA_963825315.1. Lineage (GTDB taxonomy): Bacteria > Verrucomicrobiota > Verrucomicrobiia > Limisphaerales > Palsa-1400 > DASRLE01. The sequence goes on from CAWGST010000001.1 coordinate 2,647,029, forward strand.
GGCGGCCCGCAAACCTTTCGGACTGGTTTCTCCCGCTGCTCGCGGGCTGCCCTTGCGGGGCAATTGTTTTGGGCATCGCCAGTTATTTCATCGCCGGTCATGTTCTGAAACCTCTCCAGGAAATGGCCGGCCTGACGCGCCGTTTGTCGGCCAGCGCTTTGCGCGAACGACTGCCCGTGGCCAATCCGCACGATGAACTCGGACAACTCGCCGCCGGTGTCAACGATATTCTCCGGCAACTCGAAACCTCCTTCGCCGAACTCGACCGGCTCACCGCCGACGTTTCCCACGAGTTGCGCACGCCGCTGACCGCGATGCGCGCGGTCGGCGAAGTGGCCCTGCGCGACCGAAATCCTGCCATTCTTCATGACGCCGTCGGCAGCATGCTGGAAGAGATCGGCCGCATGAACCAACTCATCGAGCGGCTGCTGCTGCTGACCCGGTCCGATGACAGCGAGATGCCACTGCAAATGGAGGCCGGGCTGGTGCGCCGGGTGCTGGTGGAAGTGAACGAGTCCTTGAGCCTGGTGGCCGGGGAAAAACAGCAACAACTCAAGACGGAGTGCCCGGACCACTTGCTGGCGGTCTTCGATCCCGCGCTGCTTCGGCTGGCCCTTTTGAACCTGACTCAGAACGCCATTCGCTACAGCCCCGCCGGAAAACCCATCACCCTGCGCGCTTTCGCCGGGCAGGACAGCATCGTGGTCGAGGTCGCCGACGAAGGCCCCGGCATCGCGGAGGAACATCAACAGAAAATCTTCGAGCGATTCTACCGGGTGGACAAAGCCCGCTCGCGCGCGGAGGGGGGCGTGGGTTTGGGTTTGGCGATTGTCAAGTGGTCAGTCCAGCGGATGGGGGGCACGGTGGAACTCGACAGTGAAATCGGACGCGGCAGCGTGTTTCGCATCCGCTTGCGCGCGCCAGGCGTTTAGCCGCCCGATAAAAAGTAGGAGCCGCCGGTAAAAGCTCTAACATTCTGCTTGTTTTCCGGGCTGACGGGCCTGCATTAAAGCCGCCATGAGCTTGGTGGAAATTGAAGCTGAATTGGATCAATTGGGTCCCGATGAACTCCGCCACCTTGCCTTAAAATCGTGGATGACATTTGTGGAGAAGGAACGACGCCAGGACGGCGTCAACGAGTGCGACGAGGGTGACGCCCGCCTTTTGGCCGCCCTGGACGAAGCGATTGCGAAGGCCGATGCGTCTCCAGGCCAGGGGCATTCGGGGAGCGAGGCTCGCGCCCGGTTGAACGAATGGACTACAGGGTAATTTTCAAAGACACTTTTTTAGCCGACCTTGAACGAATTGTGCGGTTTATTGCCGTTCATAATCCGTCAGCCGCGCGCAAGCTGGGTGACATGATTATTCAAAGCAGTGAAAGCCTCCGTTCGGTATTCTTAAATCTTTCGCCTTCAGGCAGTTGCGCAACTGAAGGCTCCGGTTACAAAAATATTTTAAAATAATGTGCAAATAATTGTTGTTTTGGTGAATAACTATGCTATAGTGTAGTCCAATGAATGGCTAATTGAAGCCATGATGAAGAATTGAAATGACCAGCCAACAACAAAACCCTGAAAACGATGAAAACACGCAATGGCACAATCGCCCGCCTGCCGCACGATGTCCGCGAAGAATTGAATGTTCGACTGGAACGCTCCGAACCAAGCCCCCAATGGCCCGCCTGGTTGGAGGCGGATAACCGGGGGACTCCAGTCCAGGTCCGTCGCAGTCAGTCGCAGTCAGTCGCAGTGATAAAATGGCGGGATCATGCGCCGTCGCCGCATCTCCGGGGCAGGGGACAGGGGTTCCAGACCGCTTGGCCCGGAGCCGAAACCTTAAGAATTCTTCAGACAAACTTCAGTGACACACCGCGCCCTCCATTGCCTATGATTTGAAACGGCACAAAGGGGTCTCGAAGACACACTATGTATTGGCTCAGTAAATGTCTGCACCAGGTCCGCCGGTTGAACCGCCGGACATTGATCTTCCTCGCCGCCCTTGGCCCCGGCATTATCACCATGATCGCCGACAATGACGCCGGCGGCATTTCCACCTATGCCCAAACCGGCGCCAAGACCGGCTTCAGCCTGCTCTGGGCCATTATCATCCTGATCCCCATGGCCTATTATGTGCAGGAGATGACGGTGCGCCTGGGCGCCGTCACCAAGCGCGGGCACGCCGAAGCCATCTTCGATGGTTTCGGCAAGTTCTGGGGCTGGTTCTCCATTTTCGATTTGGCGGTCATCAACTGGTTGACGCTCGTGACCGAATACATCGGCATGACGCAGGCGATGAGCCTGTTCAACGTCCCGCCATGGGTCACGTTCCTCGGCGTGACGATGCTGCTCACCGGCATCGTCATCACCGGGCGTTATTGGACGTTCGAGAAAATCACGCTCTTTTTCTGCCTCTTCAACCTGGTTTATATCCCCGCCGCAATCTGGGCGATGCAGACCGGGAACGTCAAGGAAGGCTGGAGCACGGTTGGAAAAGGTTTTTACCATCCGGATTTCACCTTCGGCATGTCGGGCGCGGCTTTGCTGACCCTGATCATGGCGAACATCGGCACCACCATCACGCCGTGGCAGATTTTCTTTCAGCAATCCGCCGTGGTGGACAAGGGCATGGACGTGAAACAAATCAAGTACGGGAAATTCGACACCTTCTTCGGTTCATTCATGACCTGCGTGGCGGCGGCGTTCATCATCATCGCCACTGCCGGCGTTTTCTACTACAACCCGTCCAATCCCACCTCCGCCACCCTGGCGGCGGACAGCGCGGCCCATCGCCTCACCGTCGGTCCCTGGTCGAAGGTTGATCCCTCGTTCCACAGTTGGCAGGACATGGATTCGGCCGCCAAGACCGCCGAGGCCATGACCGCGGTCATGCCCGCCGGTTCGCACTGGGGCCAGTGGGCCAGGACGCTCTTCGCCATTGGCCTGTTCGACGCCGGGTTGCTCGGCGCGCTGTGCATTTCACTGGCGACAAGCTGGGCGCTGGGTGAAGTCTTCGGCTGGGCGCATTCCCTCAACCGCGGCGTCCGGGAAGCGCCGTGGTTCTATGTCGCCTGCGTGCTGATGCTCATGTCGGCCGGGGTCGTCTCGCTCGTGGCCAGCATTGACGCGCAGAACATCATCACCATCTTTGTGCAGGTCGTGGCGGTGACGCTGCTGCCGGCCGCGCTGATGTTTTTGATTTTGCTGCTCAACGACAAACCGCTCATGGGCGATTACGTCAATACCCGCTGGCAGAACATCGCCAACTGGAGCATCGCGGCCTTCGTCATCGTCATGTCAACCGCCTACGGCGTTTCCGTGCTGTTCCCCGAATGGTTCGGAGCGGGCAATTAGGAGAACCTGCCATGAACAACCCCCAAAACAACGTCACCTCCAAGCCGCCAGGCTTTGAAGCCTTTCAATTCCTGTATTTCTCCAGGCTGCTCAAGCGCCGGATTTGCCTCGACAAAACCAACCGGAAAAACGGCCGTCTCACCGACCTGGTTTTCCGGCTTTCCGAGCCGTATCCCGAAGCGGTCGGGATCTACATCGAACACGGCAAAGGACATCCGACCGAATTGATTCCGTGGGAAAAGGTGGCGCGGATTGAAGACGAAGCCATTTTCATCACGCCGTCCGAAACCGGCCATCCGTATCCGCCGTTCCTTGACCAGAAAGGCTGGATTCTGCTCAACGAACACCTGATGGGCCAGACGATTCTGGATACGGACGGCCGGCGCACGGAAGTGGTCAACGACGTTCACCTGCTTTTCTCCAAAGGCCGGATGATTCTGGTTCATGTGGACATCTCCTTCAACGGCTTTCTCCGCAAATGGGGTTTGGAACGCTTCGCCACGGCCAAAGATCAGTGGATTGCCTGGCGCTATGTCCAGCCGCTCTCGGTGGAAGACCACACCAAGGACATCGTGACGCTCTCGGTCGCCCGCGAGCAGGCCCTGGAACTGCCCGGCGAAGATCTGGCCGACGCGCTCGAAGTTCTTTCCGGCGACGAGCAACAGGCGATGTTTTCCGCGCTCGACCCGGACAAGGCCGCCGAAGTGCTGGGCGAAGCCGAACCCCGCGCCAAACGGCAGCTCATCGCCTTTTTGTCGGAGGAAAAGGCGCGCCAGGTGCTGGCCATAATGTCCGTGCTGCAAATGGCCGATTTCTTCTCCAATTTGCCTCACGCAAAAGCCGCCGAACTGATGAAACTGTTGCCGCCGGCCGGGCCACGCGCGTCAACGCCATCATGTCCAACACCGACGTGCCGGCGGCGACATTGATGAGCGAAAAATTTTTCGCGTTCACGCCAGAAGCGAAAGCGGCTGATGTTCTGCATTCGCTCCGCAATTTCGCCGGGGATAACCGGAACATTGCCTATCTCTACATCGTGGCGGGCGAGGGGAAAACTCTGCAAGGCGTGGTGGACTTGCGTGATCTGGTGGTTGCGCCGGAGAACGCCAGCCTGGGGGAGCTGATGATTTCGCCCGTCGTCACGGCGGACCACGATTGCCTGCGCGAAGATTTGGTGGCGCTGTTCGCCAAATACCAGTTCCACATGCTGCCGGTGGTGGACGCCCAGGACCGGCTGCTGGGAATCGTCCGCAACCGGGACATCCTGAAAGGCACAAAGTTTGAGCCCAAAGCGGATTGATTTATGCCCCGCATCAAAACAACACGAACGGTCCGGTTTGCCTTGTGGGCCTTGCGGATTTACCTGTTGCTCCTGCTGATGCTGATCGGCCTCAAATTCGCGCGCGTCTTTTCCAGTTCGCAAAAGCAAGACAAGGCCGCCACAAGCCCCCCGGCGACAGCGACTGTCAAAACCAACCAGACGACTGTTGGAACCAAGCCATAAGCAACCCCCCGCGTGCTTCCTTTATGTCATGTTTTAAGCATAATACATTTTTTTTGACCAAATATCTTTTTAGGGTTATAAATTACAACGCGCTGTTTTTATACATGAAGATTAATTTTTGCCTTCGGCCTTTGTCCGCCATGGTGGCCGCCGCCATCTTCCTGGCGGGGCGGTGCTCCGGCCAGGATGCCGCCCAGACCAACAAGGCGCCGCCGCCAACACCGCCAATTCCGGCCGCCGCGGAGGAACCGTTTTGGAATCTTCACATGGAGGCGACCTGCATTGGCCAGTGGCACCCCGGTTTCCCGGCGCAGTATTCCGGCCCGCAAAGTTTGGACAGCCATGCCGAATCAGCGGAAACGGTTGATTACGACCTGTTCCTCGGCGCGCGGCTATGGCAGGGAGCCGAATTTCATGTGGACGGCTTGTTCTGGCAGGGGTTCGGCTTCAACCACACCTTGGGCATTGAAGCCTTTCCCAACGCCGAGGCCTACAAAGTCGGCGCGCAAGCCGGCAACGTCACCCCGGCCCGCGTCTTTCTCCGCCAAACCATCGGGCTGGGTGGCGATCAGGAACCGGTGGCGGATGACGCCTTTCACCTCGGCGGGCGGCAGGACATATCGCGCATCACGCTGACGGTCGGACAAATCAGTGTCCTGGACATTTTCGATCAAAACTCCTACGCCGGCGACCCGACAACGCAGTTTCTGAACTGGGCCTTGGTCGGCGACGAAGCCTGGGACTATCCGGCCAACAGCATGGGCTACATCACCGGATTCGCCGCCGAATTGAACCAGCCCAACTGGACGGCCCGCTACGGATTCTTCCAGATGCCGCAGCGGGCCAATGGCATGGCCGAAGACCCCGCCTTCCTGCGGGCCTGGGGCATGGTCACGGAATTGGAACGCCGCTTTGCCATCCATAATCATCCGGGCGCGGTGCGTTGGCTCGCTTTCCTGAACCGCGCGGACATGGGCAGTTTCGCGGAGGCGGTGGACAACCCGACGCGCCCGGCCAATATCGTTGACACCCGCCAGTACCGCCTCAAATACGGCTTCGGACTCAATGCCGAATACGAACTGATCCACGGCATCGGCGTCTTCACCCGCCTGGGCTGGAACGACGGCCAGACCGAAAACTGGGCCTACGCCGACGTGTCCAAGTCCGGCTCGGCGGGGTTGAGCATCAAGGGCGCTTTCTGGAACCGCCCCAACGATACGGTGGGATTGGCGGGGATCATTAACGGCATTTCGCGCGTCGAGCAGGATTACTTCGCCGCGGGCGGTCTCGGCATCCTGGCTGGAGACGGAGCGCTCAGTTACGGTTTGGAGAAGGCCCTCGAAACCTATTACAAATTGCAGATTTGGAAAAACATCAATGTCACGGCGGATTATCAGTATGTGATCGATCCGGCCTGCAACGCGGCGCGCGGTCCGGTTTCAATTTTGGGCATGAGATTCCACTGGGACTTCTAGCTCCTCAGGGCGGGAAGTGCGGCAGCGGTTCATTGCATGGGCAACATCTCATTGAGCGTTGCATGCATTTGGGCGGAGGCCGCGCGGGCTTGCTGATACCGCTGCAAACAGGTCAATTCGCCGTCGAGCGACACGCCGTGCGCCAATTCGCGTTCGTTGGCCAGCATTTGCGTCACCGCCTGGCTGCTGCTCAAATCGTCGCTGACCTTCGAGAGGGCGCGGCCCAGGTTGGAAACGGTTTGGGCATAGCTTTGGCCGAAGGTCTTCAGGACCGGCGCCGCCGCATTGTTTCCGTTCGCCCCCGCCGCGCCGCCGGCCTTCAACAGTGACGGATCATTGGCCACAGTGCTGTTGACACCAATGTCCGACGCGCCGGTCCCGGTAAAAAAATCCCGGCCGGCGCCGCCGTTCAAGCCGCAGCCGGAACTGTAAATGGAATTGAACCGTGTGATCAATTGCGAGGCCAGGTTGTTCAGCCCGCTTTGCAAGCCGGCCAATCCGCCGTCGCGGGCGGTGATTTTCCCGGCAATGCTGCCGCCGGCCGGCTTCAGCCGCGTGCCGGCGTTTTGCGCCTGGATTCGCAAATTTTCATTTTTGTCCGGATACGTTGCCAGGCTGTCAGGCGTTTTTGCCCCGGAAACCATGGCGACGCCGCCGATGCTGACGTTGACGCCGCCGTCGGCCCGGGGCGTGGCAATGATGTTGACACAGCCGGACAGCATTTCCAGGCATTGCTCGCGCTGATCGGCCAAAGTGCCGGCCCTCCCGCCCGAAGCCCGCGCCTCCAGGATCTGCTGGTTCAAGCCGGCAATGTCATTCAGATTCTGATTGGCCCGGACCACGTCCTTTTGAATTGAAGCATTCAAATCGTTTCTCAAACCGTTCAGCCGGGAAGAGGCGCGGTTGAATCTCGCGGCGACGTCCTGCGCGCTTCGCACAATGCCGCGCCGCAGCGGGACGTTGGCCGGGTCGCGGTACAGGGTTTCAAAGGAGCTGAACAAATTCGACAGGTCGGTGTCCAGTCCATTGAGGCCATTGGGCGCGGCGCTGAAACGGATGAGCTCATCCAGACAGGTCCCGGCGTTTTGCAGGTTCGAGTGCTGGGCGGCCAGCGAGCCGGTCACACTGGCTTCGGCCTGGAGTTGTGCGTCCAGCAGAGGATCGCGCGCCGCGGCGATGACCGCGGCTTCGACTCCCCTCCCTTCCCAGCCCGCCAGCGCCAGCACGGAAGCGGCGGCCTGAATGGCCCGTTGTTGGCGGGCCCGTTTTTTGACATCGGTGTCAAGTAATACAATCATAATTTCGACGGGTCAGTTTGCCTCCTCCTGCAGTTGTCGCGTCGCCCGCGAGAGAGCCGGCAACCGGCCCCGGCCGTTGCAATGGGAGGTCTGGCCCCGGGGGCAAAGTGAATTCAAAAGTTGCTGCATCAATTCGACCGAGCGTTTCAGCATCAAATGATTCTGGCGCGCCCGGCGGCGCACACGAAATAAAAGTTCGTTGTTTTCATCCACCAGCGCCTTGAGCAGCGGCTGGTAATCCGCCGGCAACAAGGGAATCAGGTCCTTAAAAGACGTCGTCTCCGCCTCGCCCGCCGCCCCGGCGACAGCGTGGCGGCACTCCTCCCGCCGCTTCCGGGCTTCCTGGATGGCCAAACCTTGCCCCTGGACCAGGCTGATGGACTGGGACACTTCATTCGCGGCGCGGGTCATGAGATATTCCTGCTGCCGGTCCAACAGGGCCAGCATTCCGCCGTAATTCTTCAATTCGTCACGGAGGGCTTCGATTAATTCTTTGATGCTTTCTATCATGGGTAATTTACGGCTTCCTGCTCACACTTCTTTAGCGGGGGCGCCTTCAAGGTCTTCGACGTCGCCGCCCGCGGTAAGACCTGGCGGTCAAATGCCACTGGCGGTTGCGCGGCCTGGCAACCCCCTCCATAAACTCTCTGGGTGCCGATCATTTCAACCCCTATCAGCATCCGCTGTGCCATGACAAAAAACCCTTATTTAACAGGGGTTTTGTGAGGTCATGGCCCGAAAAGAGGAAAAACATGCCACGCCGGACAGGATGAATTTGCCCCCGGCCCCACGGCTGGCTCATGAGGAAGTGGAAGTTGCCTAAAGACAGGAGGTTATTCACTTTGGACTGGACACCGGTTTGAAACTTTTTTAACCTGTGGACATGTCGAAACCTACTCGCATGCCGCAAGCCAGCGAACAAGTCGTGTTGGAGGAACTCCAAGTTGAGTTGGTCAACCTGGACGAGTTGCCGCGATTTCAGTCGTTGCTGCGACGGCATCATTATCTTGGAGGGATCAAGCCGGTGGGCGAGCGGCTCTATTATGTGGCCGCCTGGCGCGGCCAGTGGCTGGCCTTGTTGGTCTTTTGTGCAGCGGCCAAACATTTGCGTCATCGGGAGAAATGGATTGGCTGGACGGAAGCGCAGCGGCGCAAGCGGTTGGGCTTGGTCACGAACAATGCGCGTTTTTTGGTTCTGCCGCAGTGTCACTATCCCAACCTGGCGACGCGGGTCATGGGTCTGTGTTTGGGGCGGTTGCCGCGGGACTGGCAGGCGCGCTACGGTCATCCGGTGTGGCTGGCAGAGAGCTTTGTTGACACGCAGTTGTTTCGGGGCACGGCCTACAAAGCCAGCGGCTGGACCGAACTGGGACCGACCCAAGGCTATGGCCGTTGCCAGCAGGACTACTATGTCAAACATGACCGGCCCAAAGCGCTCTTTATCAAAGAACTCAAGCAGAACGCCCGACGCAGTTTGTGCGCCGACCACCTGCCGGCGGCGATGGCGGTGGTGGTGGAAAGCAAGGTTCCGCCGCCGCCGATGATGCGCACGGGAGAACTGCGCTCGTTGCGCGATCATTTTGCCTCGGTGCCGGACTTTCGCGGACGGGTGGAAAGCTATCCATTGAGCGGCGCGCTGGCCATGGTGGCCTGCGCCCATCTCTGCGGCGCTCCGCGCGGCCACCGGGACCTGAAGGCATTTGCGCGGCGTTTTACCCAGGCGCAGTTGCGTGCCTTGGGGGTGCGGCGCGATCCCAAGACCGGTCGCTATCCTTCTCCCAGCAAAGCCACTTTCGGGCGGGTGTTGCAGGCGGTTGATCCGCTCCGGGTGGAAGCGGCGTTGCTGGACTGGCAGGCCCAGGTGCGAGGCCCGGCACCGCCGGGGCAGTCGCTGGCCGCTGATGGCAAGGAGCTGCGTCACGCGCAAGGCGCACAAGTGGTTACGCTCACTCACCCGGCCAGTCAATATTATCGCGGCAGCCAGTTGGTTGAGACCAAGTCCAATGAAATCCCCGCCGTGCGTCAGTTGCTGGAGCGGGTGGAGGTGGCGGGGTCTCTGATCGGCATTGACGCCTTACATACCCAGCAGGAGACGGCGCGGCAAATCGTGCAGGAAGCCGGGGCCGATTATTTATTGACGGTCAAAGCCAACCAAAAAGAACTGCGCCAGACCCTGGCCCAACGGCTGCCCAAACCGGAGCAGCTTTTTTCCCCCTCCAGAGCCGTTGCCGCCGCCTTGGGCACACACGGGGCCACAGAAGAATCGGGGCCGCAAAGAAATCCGCACCCTTTGCGCATCGGTCATTAACCCGGAGCAAGCCTGCTTCCCGGGAGCAGCCCAAAGCGCGATCGTTCTGCGACAGGGCTTGGGCGATAAGCCCGACACCCAGTATCTGCTGACCAGCCGCGAGCCGGAACGCTTGCCCGCCCGCCAGTGGCTCGACGAGCAACGCAATTATTGGGGCATCGAAGCCGGATTGCACCAGCGCTTGGACGTGAGCGCCGACGAGGATCGCAGCCGGGTACGCCATCGCAACGCCGCCTGGGTTTTGAGTATGTTCCGCCGCATCAGCGTGAGCCTGTTCATGCACTGGCGCGCGCAAAACTCCAGACGGGCCAAGGCCACCTTGCCCGATTTCCACGAAGAAATGGGCTTGGACCATCAGCGCCGTGCCTTCGCCCTCGTCAACTCGAAGAAATCCACAGCTTTGGAGGGTTCATGAGCCAGCCGTGCCCCGGCCCTGTTCAAGCAATTAAAGCGTTGCCAGCGCCGCCCAAAAACGCTATCAATCATAATCATGCCAACAGTCGGCGAACAACTGCGCGCGGCGCGCGAGACGCAGAAATTGGAAATTCACCAGGTGGCGGATTGGACCAAGATCCGCAGCGACCATATTCGCGCCCTGGAGGAAGGCAATTACAGTGTTTTTTCCGCCCCGGTTTACATTCGCGGTTTTGTGCGCACTTATGCCACTCTCTTGAAACTCGATTCCGCGCAAATCCTTCAGCAACTCAGTCGTGAACTGGCCAGTTCCGGACAGCAGGAACCCTGTTTGTCCCAGCCCGCCAGCGGCGCGCTGGATGACGCCATGTTCCATTTTTCAAAGTTCGTCCGGCGGCTGGCCTTGCCCGCGGTGGGGACGCTTCTGATCCTGGCGGCGGTCGCCGTCTCTTATTTCGTCTGGCTGCGTTACCAACACAAGGATCCGTTGGAGGGCTTGGGGCCGGGTCTGTATCAAGCGCCGCCAGCCGGCGAAACCCTGCCCCTGCCCAAACCCGCCAGTTAGCACGTTTGCCTTTTCTGCCCGGCCCCGTAAGTTGTCCCCGTGACGAAAACGCCAACAACAACGCCCGTGCGCGTCGGACTCATTTCCCTCGGTTGCGCCAAAAACCTGGCCGATGCGGAAATCATGCTCGGCTCCCTCCTCAAGGCCGGATTGGAAATCACCAACGAAGCCAGCCAGGCGGACGTTGTCATTGTCAATACCTGTTCCTTTATTGACGCCGCCCAGGAAGAAAGCGTCGATGCCATTTTGCAATCCGCCGAGGTGCGCGCGCAGACCCGGCCCGGCCAGGGCCTGATCGTCTCCGGCTGCCTGCCGCAACGCTATCGCGACGTTTTGCCCGCTCTCCTGCCGGAAGTCGATGCCTTCATGGGCATCGATCAAGTCGCGCAGGCGGCGGAGATTGTCCGGCAGGCCCTGGCGCGGCGGCGGGAGAAACTGGCCCGCCCGGCAAAAAATCCTGGCGCGCGGGCAAAATCCAGGGAACAGATTGCGCGTCGCATCGCGCAACTGGACCGCGCAAAACCGGCCCCGGCCGAAGCGCCGCCCGCCGCTCCGCTCCTCCAGGTCAACCTGCGGCCCGGTTACATTCCCGATTTTGCCACGCCGCGCTTCCGGCTGACGCCCAAACATTTTGCTTACGTGAAGATTGCCGAGGGCTGCAATCATCCGTGCAGTTTTTGCATCATTCCCCGCATGCGCGGCTCCCATCGCAGCCGCGGCCAGGCCGACATCCTCCAGGAGGCCCGGCAACTCATCGCCGACGGCGTCAAGGAACTGAATCTCATTTCGCAGGACTCGACCTACTACGGCCTGGACCTGCGGCCCAACGCCAGCCGCGCCATTTCCTCGCCGGAAAGATTCTCCGCCACCGCCAAATCGCTCGCCGCCGGAGCAACGACCCTTTGCACGCTCCTGCGCGAACTCAACGGGTTGCCCGGCCATTTCTGGGTGCGGCTGCTTTACACCCACCCCGCCCACTGGACCGATGAGCTGATTGAAACGATTGCCCAATGCCCGAAAGTGGCGCGCTACGTGGACATGCCGCTGCAACATATTCATCCAAACATGCTCGAACGCATGCGCCGCGAAACCTCGTCGCAGTACATCGCAGACTTGATCGCAAAAATTCGGGCGGGCATTCCCGGCATTGCCATTCGCACCACATTCATCGTCGGTTTCCCGGGCGAAACAGAGGCGTGTTTCCAGACTTTGCTCGACTTCATCGCCGAAACCCGGTTCGAGCGGATGGGCGTCTTCACCTATTCCCGGCAAGACGGCACACGCGCCGGCAAAATGGAAGCCCAAATTCCCGACACGATCAAAAAGCGCCGTCAAAAGCTGGCCATGGCCGAACAATTGAAAATCGCGCGCGGCATCTCGCAATCTTTTGTTGGCCGGGAGATGGAAGTCCTGGTCGAACGGCAAGCGCATTGGCGGGATCTACCCAAGGACAACGTCAGCTCGTGGGAGCACGGATTGATTCGTTCCTCCGCAGCGGCGGCGGAAGGCCCGCAATCCGCCCGGCGCGGCCCATTCCTGATCGCGCGCGGCCAGGCCGACGCGCCGGACATTGATGGGCGCGTCTATATCCGCGGCAAGCTGGAAGCGGGCCAGTTTGCCCGCGTCAAAATCACCGGCCACACCGACTACGATTTGGTTGCCGAACCCCTCTGACGGCGCGAATCGGTTTTGAGTGGGACTTCTTGCCACGAAGGGCGAAGCGACAGCCGGCAGGGAGACTCGGAAGCCCCTCACCGCATTCCCCGCAATTCCTTGGGTATTCGTGCCTGGACATTGGTCATTCCTTTTTGCTTGGCATCGGCTCTCTCGCATCCTCTATCCTCCCGCGCTAATGGCAAGTTCACCCGCCAACTTTTTAAACGCCGCGGATTGGGGCATCATCGTTCTTTATTTGGGAGGCATCATCGCGCTGGGCAGTTGGTTTGGCAGGGACCAGCACAATACGCGCGATTATTTCCTCGGCAGCAGGGATATTCCGTGGTGGGGCATCGGGTTTTCCATTGTGGCGGCGGAAACCAGCGCGCTGACCATCATCGGCGTGCCGGCCATGTCTTACGCCAGCCGGGGCGATTTGTCGTTTCTGCAATTGATCATCGGTTATGTCATCGCCCGGATCATTTTGGCGGTCGTCATGGCGCCGCATTATTTCAAGGGGGAAATTTATTCGCCCTACCAGCTTTTTTCCAATGCCTTCGGAAACGGCGCGCGTCAGACGGCCGGCGGGTTCTTCTTGTTGAGTGAGACTTTGGCGGCGGGCGTGCGGGTCTATGTCGCCTGCATCCCCGTCAAGTTGATGCTTGGCGACAAATGGCTGGCCGCTTTTGGCGGCGGCGATCCGATTCTGGGCGCCATTGTTTTGTTCGTCGTTTTGTCGCTGGTCTATACCTGTATCGGCGGGGTCAAGGCGGTCATCTGGACCGATGCGGTTCAGTTCGGACTTTTTTTGTTGGGCGGCCTGTTCACCTTGTTTTATATCCCGCGCTTTTTTCCGCACGGGGCCGGGGAAGTGTTTCGCATGGCGGCGGCGGCGGGAAAACTGCACTGGCTCAATGCCCGCGTCGATGCCTCCACCCTGTGGCGGGAGCCGATCAACATCTGGATGGGCGTTATTGGCGGCACGGTCATGGTCATGTCTTCGCATGGGGCGGAGCAGTTGATCGTGCAGCGGGTGCTGGCCTGCAAGACCGTGGCCGACGGACGCAAGGCGCTGGCCTTGAGCGCCGTCGTCATCTTTCCGCTCTTTCTCATCTTTTTGCTCGTGGGGGTCATGCTGTGGGTTTATTACCAAAAATTCCCCCTGGCCATGCCGATTCCCGAAGTGCGCCCGCACAGCGGCATCCAGGCCAACGATTTCATTTATCCGATCTTCATGCTCACCGGTGTGCCGCATGTGTTGAAGGGCCTGCTGATCGTGGCCATTCTGGCGGCGGCGATGTCCTCGGTCAGTTCGGCGCTCACCTCGCTGGCCTCGGTTTCGACGATGGACTTTGTCAAGAAACTATTGCCGGACCGGTCGGAGGCATTTTTCCTGCGCTTCAGCAAAATCTCGACCATTGTGTGGGCGGGGGCATTGATTTTTGTGGCCTATTTGAGCCGGGAAGTGGCGTTCGTGCTGGAGGTGGCCTTCAAGTTGCGCGGGTTGACCAGCGGCGCTTTGCTGGGCGGTTTGTTGCTGGCGCTCTTTTGGAAACACGGCGCCGCCGCGCCCGTGATCACGGGAATGCTTTGTTCGCTGGCCGTGATGACCTGGATCAGCCCGCTGGCGCAGGAGCATCTTCCGCCAAGCTGGCCGCATCTCCCCATCGTGATCGCGTTTCCGTGGTACACCCTCATCGGTTCCTCGGTGACGCTGGCCGTGGCTTTCATAATGTCGAAGCTGATGCCGAAAACCGGCTAGAACAACCAACATCCCGGGTGACTCATGATGAGAAGAAAGTTATTGCCAGGCAACGGCTTATGAATCAAAGGCCATCCCGATTTTCCGCTTCTGATCAATCAAAACAACTCGTCAGGCAGAGGAAGATTCCGGCACAAACTGCCAACCTCGCGTCCGATAATTTTGGCAATTGCGCACAATTTTTTGAAGGACGGATTGCGCTGACCCCTTTCAACTCCGCCAATATAGCTGGGTGCAGTATTCGACGCCAGCGCGAGCTCCTCCTGGCACAGCCCTTTGACTTTGCGCGCGTGTCGAATCCTTTCTCCCAAGAGTTGGAGGGAAGCCGATCTTTTCAATCAAAGCAGGGTCGGCCAAAGCGCAATTTTTCGTCCAGTCACTATGGTAATAGTTTTGTGCTAGCATTAAATTCGGAACAGCCCATTATCCGGAAAGATATGAAGAAAACATTTGCCATTGCGCTGGCGATCCTTCTTGCATTCAGCCTCTCCTTACGCGCTCAGACAGAAACGGGGTCGCCAGTCCCGCCCGATGAGGTACCGCAATACGGCACGTTTTTTTCCGCTCAAAATTGGCCGCCGATGCCTTATGATTGGGCTCCAGATTTGCCGGTTTATTCACTCGGCCAGGGTCTGTTCGTGATCGACGACAGTTCGCTAAATTACTCCAACCCTGGCGCATTGGGAGGCGCATGGCGACGAGGCGCAGATGAAAGGGCACGTTCCATGGATGACAGCGGCGTGCCTGCGCCGCCCGGCGATGGCGGCGGCGGCACGAATGCGTCCGGCGGGGAGGGCGGGTCGAGTTTTTCCGCCCAGGTGTTCACAACGAATGATTTATGGCTGGAAATCGACTCGGTGACGAATCAGACGGCTGCGTTAGTCATTCATCCGCCGTGGAATGTGACCAATGGCGTTTACGGTTTATATTTCACGACGAATCTGGCGATTCCTTACGATTGGATTTGGTTACTGGCATCCACTGCGGGTCAAACGAATCTTGTGGCGGGCAATCTGCCGCCGGCGCAAGGCTTTTTTATGCTGGGACCCCCAACTGCCATCCGCCCCGGCTTCACCAACAACAGTTTGGCTCCGAACGATGATGACTGTTCTGGTCTCGTCTCCGGCAATGACCTCGACTATTTAACAAATTTATTAGCAACAATAGGTTTCCCCGTCAATTTCTTTGGCACATGTTACACCAATCTTAATGTGAACAATAATGGCAACGTAACTTTTGATACTGTTCTACCGAATTTTACACCCACAAATCTCGTCGATCTTGTCACAAGTGATATTGTCCCAGGTATTATCGCCCCATTTTGGGCGGACGTGGATACAAGAGGAACTAATTCGGGTGTGGTGACCTATGGCTCCGGCACTGTCGATGGCCAGATCGCTTTCGGGGTCAATTGGATTGATGTCGGCTATTTCGATGAAGAGGATGACAAACTAAATTCATTTCAGTTGGTCCTGATGGACCGGTCTGCTCGGACGAACGGAGATTTTGATCTTGAGTTTAACTACGCTCAGCTCCAATGGGAAGCAGGTGATGCCAGCGGAGGTTGTGATGGTTTATGGACCGGCTTTGATTGTGACGGACATGATTTGGGTGGTTCTGCGGCTCGAGCGGGCTATGCCGGCGCAGGCGGTGAAGCGTTTGAACTGGAAGGATCGGGAACTGGCGGCGCATTTCTGGACACGAATACAGTGACCGGATTGATTTACACCAACTTCAACAGCACCGTGCCGGGACGATATGTTTTTCAGTTTCACAATGGCGTTCCATTGGGAACGCCTTGACAAAAGGCCATTCAACTTTATAATAAAATATGAAACCGTATATGACTTTGAAAGCCAGCATGGTTCTAGCTGCTTTGGCATTGTCATGCTTCCCACAATCGGCCACAGCTCAAGGCAATCTTGTGTTTAATGGTGGTTTCGATACCAGTGCTTCAGGCTGGACGTTGACGGGCACGACGGGCATTGCCTTCTACAACGTCAAAAATGGAAATCCGCCCGGCGATGTTGTCCTCGAAGGCTTAACAGCTTCAGCAACCCAAACAGTCAACGGTTTAATCGCTGGCACTAGCTATATCGTGTCAGGAGATTACCAAGGCCTTGATGGATCTCTTTCCGCGAGTCCGAATTTTGAAGTGACAATGAATGGCACCATATTGTTTGAAACCGTCTTTTCCGGAAACGTCAACTGGGAGAACTTTGGTGTTCTCTATACCGCTTCCTCATCGGATGCCGTTCTAACCATTCTTGCATCCAGCTCGTATTGCGGTATTGACAACATCTCCGTGGAAGCTGTTCCCGAACCAGACAGTCTTTGCTTGATTGGCGTTGGCGGAATGATGAGCGCAATGTTTTTCAGGAATCGTCGGGAAAAGTTTATCAGTGCCGGGAAATGGGTGTTCCCGGCTTGATGGGAGCAGTGAAACTTTTCTGGCCAGGTCGGTTCCATGGATTTCCAAAACTTCCACACGTTTCTAAACGCTTGTTTGCCGCAGAGGAACGTGCAAGGTGTCAGGCAAGGTGTCAGGCAAGCGTCAGTTCTCTCTTTTTAAAGTGAAGCTGACTGGAAAAATGAACTTCACCGCTGCTCTTTGGCAGAATTGAAATTATGGCGATCACACCCCGGCAATTCGAGCAGATCCAGGCGAGGCTGAGCGGCTCAAAGCGCCGCCGCCAAAGGGTCAGCAGCAACTTTTTTAACGGAGAAAAGCCATGCCCAAAAAGAAATCAGATCAATCTCAGGTAGTGCTATATCAGACCCCCGATGGAAGGGTAACCGTAAACGTGCTGTTTGCGCGGGATAATTTTTGGCTGACACAGCGGACAATGGCCGATCTTTTTGGCGTAAAGATACCCGCAGTAAACAAGCACCTGAAAAACATCTACGCGAGCGGGGAACTGACGCCGGGGGCAACTATTTCCAAAATGGAAATAGCTCAACTTGAAGGTGGCCGCCAAATCTCACGCGAAATCGAGTTCTACAATCTGGACGCTGTGATTGCCGTGGGATACCGGGTCAATTCCATCAAGGCGACGCATTTTCGGATTTGGGCGACAAACACCTTGCGGGAATACATCGTCAAGGGGTTTGTCCTCAACGATCAACTGCTCAAGAACGGGCGGGAATTCGGCAAGGATTATTTCGACGAGTTATTGGAGAAAATCCGCGAAATCCGAGCCAGCGAGCGGCGGGCTTATCAGAAGATCGCGGACGTATTCGAGCAGTGCAGCAGCGATTACCGGGGCAACAGCGAGGAAACGGAGTTGTTCTACAAGATGGTTCAAAACCAGCTTCACTTTGCGACCACCGGCAAAACCGCCGCCGAAATCGTTTATCAGCGGGCGGACAGCGACAGGCCGTTCATGGGGCTGACGACTTGGAAGAATTCGCCCCAAGGCAAGATTCTCAAGGGCGATGTAACCATAGCAAAGAATTACCTGAACCAGGTTGAAGTTTCAAAACTGAACCGGCTGGTGGGCATGTTCATAGATTATGCGGAGGTGCGGGCATTGAACCGGCAGGTGATGACGATGAAGGACTGGTTGAAGCAGGTCGAAAAGTTTTTGAACTATACGGATCAGCAGGTGCTTCGTCACGCCGGGAAAATCTCGCATGAAATGGCGGTGGCGAAGGCACATGGGGAATTTGAAAAATATCGGGTGAAACAGGACGTGGAATATATCTCGGACTTCGATCAGGCATTGGCGCGATATCTGAAAGGGAAAAACGAACCATGACCCGTCACGTCAAACGGGCTAGCTAACAGAATTAAAATTATGGCGATCACACCCCGGCAATTCGAGCAGATCCAAGCGAGGCTGAGCGGCTCAAAGCGCACTCCCGTCCCGGTTTTTGCGGGCAGTTATCGCGCAAGCTCAAACAGAAACCAGATCATCATTGGCGTGGACCCTTCGTTGCGCGGGACCGGCTATGGGGTCATCCAGTTGGCCCGGCCGAATCCGCGCGCGCTGGCCCACGGCACCATCGCCTGCCCGGCGGGCTGGGAACGTTCCCGATGCCTGCTGAAGATCATGCAAACGTTGCGCGAGGTCGTGGCCAAATACCGGCCGACCGTGTGCGCGATCGAGGGACTCTTTTACGCGCAAAACCTGCAGACGGCGCTGATCATGGGCGAGGCGCGCGGAGCGGCCCTGGCGGCGCTGGCCGAAGCCGGGTTGGACATTTTTGAAATCGCGCCGCGCAAGGTCAAGCAGGCGGTGGTGGGTTATGGCGCGGCGCAGAAATTGGCGGTGGGCAAAATGGTGCAGCGCTTGTTGCAGCTCCCGGAACCTCCGTCGCCCGACGCCGCCGACGCCCTGGCCCTCGCCCTGGCCCATGCGCAGGACAGCCAGAGAACCTTCGGCGCGGGAGCGAAGAGGATTTAAGTGAGCCGGAGCTTCATAAATCCGCCAGATACAGGCGGCGATTGCGCCAAAGATAAATGGCGCCGGAGGAGAAGGTCAGGATGACGGCGACATCCAGAGCAAGGGTCGTAAACCACCCAATCCAGGGCCGGCCCGAAGGGAACCCAAAGAGGATCTGTCCAAAAGGCCCCCATTGCTCATAACTGTGGAAAATCAGAATCAAAAGAATGGCCACTATTTGTGAAATCGTTTTATGTTTGCCAAATCCTTCCGCCGCCAGCACCAGATTCTTCGAGGCGGCCAGCAACCGCAATCCCGTGATGGCCAGTTCCCGCGCCACCACGATGACCGCCATCCACGCCGGCATCCAGTTCCGGCCGACAAAGGCGATAAAGGCCGAACAGACCAGTATCTTGTCGGCCAGCGGATCCATGAGTATGCCGAAGTTGGTGATGAGATGGTCGCGGCGCGCAATCTTGCCGTCGAAGTAATCGGTCAAACCCGCCGCGCTGAAAAGAGCCAGGGCGATGGTTTCATGAAACGGGATTTGGGAAAAAATAACCGCCAGGAAAAGCACGGTGAGGGCAAATCTGGAAATTGTCAATTTGTTCGGAACGTTCATTCACATTTTGGAAATCATCTTCGGCAGGTGATATAAAGACAGATTCCGCCCGCGAAGCAAACATTTCCTGAGTTCAGACGCAAGGGATCACTTCTTTGGATTGCCACCCAAAAAAGTGGAATGCGCCCTACCGCTGTGAGCAACCCAAAATATGTTGAAGTCGCGCCTGCGGTGACGTTCAATGTGCCGCTGGTTTGAAAACCCCTCCTCAACCTTCGGTCCACGCGGCGGGCCGCGATTACCCGGCGGGCGAGCTGGTCAGGCGCCTGCTCGGCGTGGCGTGGCATTATCGCGCGGATTTCCTGCTGTCCCTCGGCCTGAGCTTGATGCTTCTTCTGCTGGGCCTGCTGGGCTTGCAGTTGTTGGGGGTGGTGATCGATGTGATTCGTCATGCTCTCGATGCGTCCCAACGGGCGCCCGTTTATCCTTTCGGCTGGATGCCGCCCGCGGCATGGCCGGCCTTGCCGGTCGTTACGGTGTTGTCGCTGGCCATCATCGCGCAAGCGTTGCTCAGGGCCGTGCTGACTTATGCTTACAATTTGACCACGGCGCGCCTGACGCAAGGGGAGATCGTGCCGGACTTGCGCGACCAGCTTTACGCGCGGTTGCAGCGGTTGAGTTTCCCGTTTTTCGACTTGCACGGTTCCAGTTCGATCTTCAACCGGGTGACAGGCGACGTGCAAAACACGCGTCTGTTTGTTGATGGCGTGCTGTTGCAGGGGATCAACATGCTTTTGACGCTGGCGGCTTATGGCGTGTTCATGTGGCGCATTCATCCTTCCTTGACGGTGGCGTGTCTCGGGGTGGCGGTTCCTCTCTGGTGGGTGACGCATTATTACTCGGGCCGCCTGCGCCCGGCCTACCTCCGCAACCGCGAGATCACCGACCACTTGGTGCAACTCTTTTCCGAGAGCATTCGCGGGATGCAAACCGTCAAGGGCTTCGCGGCCGAGCCTCCGCAGATTGGCCGCTTCGAGGAAGCCAACTCGCTGGTCTCAACCCAGCAACGCCGCATTTTCCTCGACTTGTCCGTCTTCACGCCGGTGACGCAATTGTTGTCCCAGCTCAGTCTGGTGATTCTGTTCAGTTATGGCGGGTGGCTTTACGTCAAAGGACAAATTCCATTGGGCGGCGGATTGGTTGTCTTCGCCGGATTGCTGCAACAATTCAACGGCCAGGTCGCCAGCATTTCCACCATCGCCAACTCCGTCCAACAAAGCCTCGCCGCCGCCCGCCGTGTTTTCGAGGTGCTGGACACGCCCCTGGGCGTGGAAAGCAAACCCGGCGCCGCCACCCCGCCGCGTCTGACCGGCCGGGTGGTGTTTGAGAACGTGACCTTCGGCTACGACGCTGAAAATCCCGTGTTGCGCCAGATCTCGTTCGAGGCCAAACCGGGCCAGGTCATCGGCATTTTTGGCATGACCGGCGCGGGCAAGAGCACTTTGTTGAGCTTGATACCCAGATTCTACGATCCGCAACAGGGACGAATTCTAGTTGACGGACATGACTTGCGGGAATTGGATTTGGACGCCTGCCGGCGGCAGATCGGCCTGGTTTACCAGGAAAGTTTTCTGTTTTCCAACACCGTCAGCGCCAACATTGCCTTTGGCAATCCTCACGCGACGCCGCGGCAAATCGAGGAGGCGGCCCGCATTGCCTCCGCGCATGAGTTTATCACCGCGTTGCCGCGCGGCTACGCGACCGTCCTGGGGGAATCCGGCGTGGACCTTTCGGGCGGCCAGCGGCAGCGTCTGGCTTTGGCCCGGGCCTTGTTGCTCCAGCCGCCCATCTTGATTCTGGATGACCCGACCGCCTCGGTGGATCCCAGGACGGAGCATGAAATTGCCTCGGCCTTGCGCGTGGCCATGGCCGAACGCACCGCCTTCGTCGTCTCCAGCCGCCTCAGTTTGCTGCGCCGGGCGGATCTGATTCTGGTGCTGGAGGACGGACGCCTCACCCAAACAGGGCGGCATGATGAATTGGCGCATCGGCCCGGCCCTTACCACGAGACGGCGCTGCTGCAACTGATGGACTTGGGCCAGCCGGAAGGACGGGCCGCGTGAGCAACCCCGAGGCCATCACCTCAGACCGCGAGGCCATCACCTATTATGATCCGGCCGAGCACCGCGAAGCCGATCAGGTCCCGTTGCGTCTGGACCTGATCCGCCGTGTATTCTCCTACACGCGGCCTTACGCGGCGCGGCGGAACTGGCTTTTCGTATTGACGTTTGCCAGGGGTTTGCAGTTGCCCGCGCTGGCCTGGATGATCGGCCGCACCATTAACGGCCCCATCGCCGGAAAAAACATCGCGGGAATATGGCTCCATGCCGCCGGCTACCTGGGTTTGACGCTGTTCATGGTGGCGACCCTGTATTTCCGGCAGCGCTTCGCCCTGGAACTGGGCGAGGCTGTGGCGCATGACATGCGCTCGGCCCTCTTCCGCAAACTCACCACCCTGCCGATGTCCTTTTTCAACCGCACCAAGTTCGGGCGCATCATCAGCCGGTTGACCTCGGACATCGACAGCGTGCGGGTGGGCATCCAGGATGTGGCGTTCATCGTGACCGTGCAGGCCCTGCAAATGGCCGGTTCGGCGCTGCTCATGGCCTGGTATGATTGGAAATTATTCTCCCTCATGCTGCTGCTCGTGCCGATGATCTGGCTGGTCAACGCGCGCTATCGCCGTGAAATGAGCGGGCGCTTGCGCAAAGTCCAGCAGTCCTGGAGCCATGTCAGTTCCACCCTGGCCGAATCGGTCGGCGGCATTCGCGTCACCCAAGCCTTCGTGCGCCAGGAAATCAACGCCGGTTTCTTTCGCAAACTCATCGCTTTGCATGGCGACAATAACGTCGGCGTGGCCCGCGCTTCAGCCGTCTTCGTGCCGTTGCTGCAACTGAAGAGCCAGCTTTTCCTGGGGGCCGCGGCCTTGCTCGCCGGTTACGGCGCCTTGCAACCGCACGGTTGGCTGCACATTGATGTCGGCAACCTGGTCATCTTCTTCTTTCTGGCCAACTTGTTCTTTGAGCCGGTGCAGGTCATCGGCAACCAATACAACCAGGCCCTGACCGCCATGGCCGGCGCCGAACGCCTCTTTCGCCTTCTCGACCAGGAACCGGACTGGCGCGACGCCCCGGACGCAAAGCCTTTGCCCGCTCTGCGCGGCCGCGTCGAATTTCAGTCCGTCTATTTCGAGTACCAACCCAGCCGGCCCGTTCTGGCCGACATTTCCTTCGTGGCCGAACCGGGACAAACCGTGGCGTTGGTTGGCCCCACCGGCAGTGGAAAAACGACCCTCGTGGCCCTGCTGCAAAAATTCTATCTGCCAACGCGCGGCGCCGTGCGCATCGATGGCCACAACCTGCTGGACGTCACCAGTGACTCGATTCTCAGGCAAATGGGCAACGTCCAGCAGAACAATTTCCTCTTTTCCGGCTCGGTCATTGACAACATCCGCTTCGCCCGCCCCGGCGCCACTGAAGCCGACGTGCGCGCCACCCTTTCCGCCCTCGACTGTCTGGACTTGATCCAGAGCCTGCCCGACGGCCTGCAACATCAGGTCGGCGAAAAAAGCGCGGCCCTTTCCCTCGGCCAGCGTCAATTGGTTTGTTTTGCCCGCGCCCTGCTCGCCCAGCCTCGCATCGTGGTATTGGACGAGGCGACCAGCGCGATCGACACGGTGACAGAAACCCGATTGCAACGCGCGCTGGAAGTTTTGTTGCGCGGGCGCACGGCCTTTGTCGTGGCCCACCGCCTCAGCACCATCCGCAAGGCGGACCTTGTGCTGGTCCTCGACCAGGGCCGCATCGCGGAGCGGGGCACACACCAGACGCTGTTAAGCGCCGGCGGCATTTACGCCCGCCTGCACAGGGAATTCATCGGCAAGCATTGACCACCAAGGAGGAATTGCGCCGGTTCCGTTCGCTTTGGATCGTAACTATGGATGCACTCGACTATGCCAACTGGCGCACAATGTTTGATTGATTTGTTCCGAGGCAGAGGATAAGAGTGAGGTGGACCCCAAAAACTAGACCAGTGGTTAAGATGGACTTTTACCGATCTGATGAGAGAAAGCAGATCGATGAAAGCAAAACGCAAACGGCACAGTAGTGCCTTCAAAGCCAAAGTGGGATTCGAAGCCCTGTTGGGGCTTAAGACGGTCGCGCAACTGGCGCGAGAGTACGCGGTGCATCCGACGCAGGTCACGCAATGGAAAGCCACCATTCGGGACCGGTTGCCGGAGTTGTTCGAGGCGGGTGCGGCGGGCCACGAGGATCAGGAGGAATTGATCGCGCAGTTGCATCAAAAGATTGGGCAGTTGACCGTGGACCTGGACTGGCTCAAAAAAAAATCCAAACAGATGGGTCTTTAACATGCTTGGACGAACTGGTCGGTCCAGATGCGAAGGTGAGCGTGCGCCATCAGTGCGAGCTGTTGGAGGTCTGCCGCGGCACGTATTATTACCTGGCCTGTGCGGAGACGGAGGAGAACCTGGGGCTGATGCGGCAGTTGGACCAGATGCATTTAGAGCATCCGGTTTATGGGAGCCGCAAGTTGACCGTGCTGTTGCGCCAGCAGGGATGGGCCATCAATCGCAAGCGGGTGCGGCGGCTGTTGCGCTTGATGGGGATCGAAGCGATCTACGCCAGGCCGCGCACCAGCCTGCCCGGGCCGGGACACCAGATTTTTCCGTATCTGTTGAGAGATTTGGTGGTCACGGGGCCGGATCAGGTCTGGTGTTCGGACATCACCTATGTTCCTATGGCCACGGGGTTTATGTATTTGGTGGCGGTGATGGATTGGTGGAGTCGCCGCGTGCTGGGCTGGCGGTTGAGCAACACGATGGACACGGCCTTCTGTGTGGACGCTTGGGAAATGGCGTTGCGGCAGGGACGCCAGGCACCATTGATCTCCAACACCGATCAGGGTTCGCAATTCACCTCGCCGGTGTTTATCGACGCGGTGCAATCGGCCGGAGTGGACGTGAGCATGGACGGGCGCAAACGGTGGCTGGACAACCGTTTCATCGAACGGCTCTGGCGGAGCGTCAAGTATGAGGACATCTACCTCCAGGATTACAGCGGCGGCTTGGACGCCGGACGCGGGCTGGGAAAATGGTTTGACAGTTACAATGACGAGCGGCCCCACCAGGCGCTGGGCTACACGACGCCCTCGGAAGTCTATCGGGCGCCCGACTCCTACGGCGCCAAGCCGGCGACCTTGGAAGCGATGCAACCGCAACCCGGAAGAGGCGCAGAAAGGGTGTAGGCAGCCGCTGGCGCGCCCGCAAAGCCACTCACAGAAAAGACTTGAAAACAGACCGCCTACGGCGGTAAGAATAGAGGTGCTAACAAAACGGAGAGGGAGAGCGGACTGGAATCAACGAAGGTTCGTTCTCTCTTTTCGAAAGTTCTTTGAAGCGCAAATCAGGCAAGAGACAACAAGAAACATATATGACAACAGATCGAAGGAGTCCATCTTAATTTATGCGCTTCGTGGTCTAAATGATGGGGTCCACCTCATCCTGAGATCCATCCCAATGGGCGGTTTGCCCGATTACATGATCCAGAAGGAAATCCCATCGAGCTGTGGGAGCCTGACGAAATTGGCTAACAAGCGCGCTCCAGACCCCTGCGTTTTGGCCATTTTAATATACGACCGCTGTTTGTATCCTCATTGTCAGACATCATTCGCACATGTAAAGTTTCAGGCTTAAATCATGAACAGAATAACGATTCTACTTATTGCAGTCCTCACCGCAGCCGCTGGATGTTCCCGCCCTGGGATTAAAGGCGACGGAGTGATCCAAACTGAGGACCGGTCGATTTCTGAATATTCCAAGGTCGCGGTCGCGGGCGGTTACAAGATCAAATGGTCCGCCGGCAGACCCGCGCTCAACATTTCCGCCGACCAGAACCTGCTTCCGCTTATCAAAACGGTCGTCCGCGGCAACACTCTGCAAATTGACTCGAAGGAAGACCTGGCGCCGACCAAAAGCATCAGGATTATTCTCTCCAGCGCATCTCTGGCGGACGTGCAATTGACTGGCGGCAACAGTTTCAAGGCCAGCCAGCTCTCCGGCCAGGACCTGAGGCTCCAATCCACCGGCGCGTCGCAGATCAGCGTTGATGGTTCCGTCACGAAACTGGAAGCGAACCTGACCGGAGCAAGCAGGCTCAATGCGAAATCTTTGCAGACTCAAACCGCCACGCTATCACTTCTCGGCGCTTCGGACGCCGATGTCACCGTCACCGACACTCTCAAGGTATCCATAACAGGCGCAGGCGAGCTCACTTATTTCGGCAACCCAAAATCGGTGGAGCAGAACATCATTGGCGCGGGAAGCGTTCAGCATCGGCCCTGACGCCCGGCCGTGGTTGAATCCTTAAACCACGGATCGCAGGGATGACATTGATAAAGCCAGATAAACTCACCGCGCCCCGCCCAGGTAGAGCAGGCTCGCGGGAATCTGTTGTTCGGAAACGTCCGATTCATCCTCGATGAAATACCACTTGACACCCACTTTTGCCGCCGCGCGCAAAATGGCGGGCAGATCAAGCTGGCCCGTGCCGAACACCACATCGTTGCTGTCCGGTGAACTGCCGGTGAGCAGGCCGGTGGGCGTGCCTTTTTTCATGTCTTTCAAGTGCATCAACTCAAAGCGCTTCGGACACTTCTCCAGCAACTGCACCGGGTCCCGCCCGGCATGAGCGATCCAGAAGATGTCCATTTCAAACTTCACCTGGTCGGGATTGGTCTCCCGCATCAACAAGTCGAAAAGAGTTCCATTCTCGAATGGTTGAAATTCATACCCGTGCGTATGGTAGAAAAAGACCATGTGATGCCGGGCGGCCAGGGCGCCCGCCCGATTGAACACCGCGATGGCCTGGCGGCACACGGCTTCGTCGAATGCTCCCTGGTGTGGAATCCAGGCGCACCCGACGTACTTCAAACCAAATGTTTCGGCCTCGGCCAGCACGCCCTCCGGGTCATCGCGCCATCGCTCGTAGGAAAAATGGCCCGAAACGGCCTCAAGTCCGTGCGCGTCCAGTTGCGCCTTGAACTCCGCGGGCGTCAATTTGTAAGTGCCGGCCAGTTCAACATATTTGATCCCCCAACTCCGCACCTCGGCCAGCGTGCCGGGAACATCTTTGCCCATTTGCGCGCGCACGCTCCACAATTGCAGGCCGACGGGGCCTTTGCACAGATTTCCGTCCATGCTGGCGCAGCCGGCCAGAAGCGCGGCCGCGCAAGCCATCGTTCCCCGCGCGGCGGCGGCCAGTGAAGTTCGACGGCGGCGCGAGTCAATTATTTGTTTAGATTTCATAGGGCGCCATGATGGTCCTGGAGCGGCCTTGTTGTCCATAGTTATTGCCGGGAAAATGACGAATGACGAAATCCTAATGACCAATCAATGCCCAAATGACCCAATGACGTAATTTCGTCATTTGTGCTTCGACATTCGTCATTCCAATTTGCCTTGCCAAACCCTCCGTCTGCTTAAAAATGCCGCCGTGCCTGAGAACACCGCCAGAATTGTCCGGCCCTTGTGGCTGCTGATGCGGATCAATTCCCTGCAAGGCTGGCGGCGGCTCAAATCCATCCACTCGACCTCGGCCCCCGTGGCGTTGGCCATTGGATTGTTCGTGGTGGCTTACCTGGGCGTTTCGTTTGTGCTGTTCCACCGTGGCCTGCGGTTTCTCAATAACTTCCCCGCCCTGGGCGCGCTCCTGACTGAACGGCTCTTTTTTCTGCTCTTTGTCTTTCTGCTTGTCCTGCTGGTGTTCAGCAACCTGGTCGTCGGTTATGCCAATTTTTTCCGCAATCGGGAAACCAGCTTTTTGATCAGCCTGCCCATCTCTTCCCAAACCATCTATCGCTGGAAATTCATTGAGTCCGCCCTCCTGGCGTCGTGGGCTTTTATTTTCCTGATTGCGCCGCTCCTGGCCGCTTACGGATTGATGCGCGGAGCGCCGTGGCACTTTTACCTGATGACCGTGGCGGCGCTGGCCCTGTTCATCGTTTTGCCCGGCGTGGCCGGCGCCTGGGCGGCCATGAACCTGGCCCGATACCTCGACCGCCGCTCCTTTCAGGTCGTGGCCATCCTCCTCACGCTGGCCGTCCTGACCTTGATGGCGGTTTGGTTCCGCCCGGAAACTTTGACCGACACCTCGACCGACCCGCGCGTCCTGGCCACGCTGGACAAACTGCTCATGCGCACTCATTTCGCCGAATGGCCCTGGCTGCCCAGTTATTGGCTGTCCACCAGCGTTTTGCAATGGTCGGAAGGCGCCTGGACCGCCGCCGGATTCTTTCTGCTCGTCCTGCTCAGCCACGTTCTGTTCTTCGGCTGGCTTTCCTTCAACTGTTCCGGAAGGCTTTTCTACGAATCCTTTTCCACCGTGCAAAGCCGCGAAAGCATCTTCGCGCGCTGGAGTTGGTTTCGGCGCCGGCGCCGCGCCAGGTTCATGTTGACTACGCCGCGGGGCCGGTGGAAAAGTTTTTCCGGCTGGCGCACCCGGGGCCGCCCGACGTTCTGGCCCTGCTGGTCAAGGACGCCCGCATGTTTTGGCGCGACACCACGCAATGGGGGCAAACGCTCGTTCTCTTTGGCTTGCTGGCCGTCTATGTCATCAACCTGCGCCATTTCTCGCAGGAACTGACCAATGCATTCTGGCTGCACCTGGTTTCCTATTTGAACCTGGGCGCTTGCGCGCTGAACCTGGCCACCCTGACCACGCGCTTTGTCTTTCCCCAATTCTCCCTCGAAGGCAAACGGCTCTGGATTGTGGGGATGGCCCCGATGGGTTTGGTGCGGGCGCTGCAAGCGAAATTTTGGCTGGCCAGCCGCGCCGCTTTGCCGGTCGCCCTGGGTCTGATCCTGCTTTCCTGTCGCATGTTGCAAATGCCCCTGAACCATACCCTCTATCTCGGCCTCATCATCGCCATCATGACCCATACACTCGTTGCGCTGGCCATGGGCCTGGGCGCGCTCTTTCCCAACTTTCGCGAGGACAACCCGACGAAAATTGTCAGCGGATTCGGCGGCACGTTATGTTTGGTCCTGAGCTTTCTTTACATTGTCGGTTCGGTCGCGCTGTTGGAGGTCGCCTCGCCTTGGGGCGGGCATGGGGGAGCTTCGGCCCGCTGGATTCTGGCCGCCTGGTTGGGCTTTGCCATTTTCTCGGTCATCATCGGCTGGATACCGTATCGCCTGGGCTTGAGACGGGTTAAAACGTTTGAGCTATAGCCGTGACCATTCAATTCCAGACATCCTGCCCGCTCACACCTCAGGGCAAGCCGAGGCCGTAGTAGCGGGTCAGTTTGGCGCGGATAGGGAAGCCCATTTGGGCGATGCCGTCACCACGCTGATTGTTGGTAGGGTGTGCGCTGTGCCAGCCATGCCAGATCGACGTCAGGGGTACCAATGATGGCCTCATTGTGGTATGAAACATACTCGACCACATGAATAGTTCGAGAATCCAACCACTTATGGATCTCGGCATGGCCATCGGCAAAACTGATTGAAGCTCCATTATTGTGATTGGCCCCCGGCAGTTGAGTAAATTGTCCACCGCCTGCATCCACCCCATTTGTTTCGGCGGGGTCAACATAAAATTGGGCGTTATTGATGGAATCAGGATTCACGTCCAGGAACACAAAACTCATGGCGGGTCCCAGGATGGTAAAACCACTCATTTTGGTAACTGGATTAGTGAGACCAGATGGCCAACCAACGAGCCATCGCCCTCCAGGCCCAACGAGTCCATTCATGGCAATACTGCGACAACGATACGGCCATCCAGCCGCGCGCTGCGGTGGACTGAGGTAAACATCGGCGGGGCAGCGAAACAGTTGCACGTCGTTAGCGACGTACGGCCCCAATAACGAAGCTCCCGCTCCGATCAAGCCTAGTGTGTTGGTGTTGTCAGTATTCTGAACAGTCCAATCGAGCTCCCCTTCGCACCAGCATGGCGTCCCCCTCCACGGCGGGGTGGGGTAATTCTGGTTGTCATGATTATCGGCAAGAATATCATGGTTGTCTTGGGCATAAAGGATCCAGGCCTGGGTCATCTGGCGCATGTTGCCCAGGCATTGGAAGGATTTTGCTTCCTGCTGGCTGCCAGCCAATGCGGGCCGAAGCAACAACGCCAGAATTCCCAGAATGAACAGCACCACCAGCAAATCGGTCAGCGTAAAGGCACCGCAGCCGTCGTCGGGACCATGCCGCTGAGTGGCGAACAACTTGAAATCAGTTCGACGGTTTGTATTCATAGGCTTTGCTGGATGGTCTAGAACCCCACGACCTTGTAAAATCTTTGGCCGGCGGCGGGTGTGGGGTCCGTAAAATATCCTGTGCCACCGAGAATGGCCGCATTGCCCGGCAGGATCTGCCATGCCGGGTCGGCCAGGTTGTCCTTGAATTGAAACTGGTAGGTTTTCCCGGGCAGCGCAGGCCAGATGAGCGTGGGATTCTGGCCGGGTGAAGCGCCCGGAATGGCCTGAACATAAAAAGTCGGGATCATGCCGGCGGTAAAAAGGTTGAAAACAAAAACATCGCTGGCGCGGTTGTAATCGTTTGTCACGAGGTCGGAGGCCGCGCTTTGAAGAAGCAGAGTCTGTCCATCGCCGCTAAAGAATGGGTTAAGCGACCAGTTATCCGCCGGGAAATTGCCGAACTGGCTCGCGGTCACCAGCGTGGTCGCGTTGCTGTTCCGGTCATAGATGAAGAGGTTGGGCACGCCGTTGCTGTCGCCCGGCGCCAGATTGCTCGCGTAACTGCGATACGCCACAAACCGGCTGTCCGGGCTGATGACCGGCGAATCCGAGACGCCGTTACCCGCCCCGCTGCCGTTGAGATTGTGACTGATCAGAAAATTGGTTTTCGCGAGAACATCAAAGAGGCAAACGTTCTTGAGATTGTTGGTGTTCATTGCGGAGATGGGCGCATTGGTCACGTAAACCAGCAGGCTGCCGTCAGCACTGAAGTTCCAGGTTCCCGAGGTTAAAAAAGTGTCGGCGCTGCCGGTGGCGACGGTCGAGTTGTTGGTGGGGTTGAAGAGGTCAGCAATGAATAATCCAGTGGCGGTGCTGTAGGCGAGCCTTTGACCATCCGGACTTATGAAAACTTGCGCCAGGCTGGCCGTGGCATTGGTGTAAACCAACGTGGCCAATAACGAGTTCCATACATACAGATAAGTGGACGATGAACCTGCGATTTTTCCAATGAAGGCGACGAAATGTCCATCCGGTGTCATCGCCGACGAGGAGACGGCCGGACTTGAACTTGCCGCCGTCAGCGCATAGGTGGCGCCCAATTGCAAGTCGCGCAGGAACAGATTCTCGGTTCCGTTTCCAAATGAGCCGGTGGCGAGATTTTGCGCCTGGCTGCGAAACAGGACAAACCGGCCATCGCTGCTGAAGACGGGTGAATAAGAACCGGCATTGCCGGGGCCGCTGCCGCTCAGATTCACGCTGACCAGCGTGGTCGTGCCGCTTTGCAAATCCCGTTCGAATACGTCCACCGCGTTGTTGGTATCGCCCGGCACCAGATTGGCCGCCGAACTGGAGAACACAACATAACGCCCGTCGCCGCTGATGGAGGCTTGGGAAGAAAAGCCCGCCCCCGACCAACCGTTGGTGGCCACACTGACGAGGATGGTCGTGTCCGAAACCAGGTTCCGAACAAACACATCGCGAAAGCCGTTCTGGTCATTGGTCACAAGATTGTCCGCATCGCTCGTGAAGCACACATATTGGCCATTGGCGCTCATGGGAGCGGTGGAAAGAGTGCTGGGACCATCCGGCGACTGGGATTGAATGAGGGGATTCTGGACCGAAACCAATTCTATCGCATTCGACTGAAGGTCGTAAACCCATGTATTCAGGTAAAGGTTACGGTCGGCGGTGTTGATGCTCTCGAAGGCGAGAAACCGGGCGCCATCGCTGAGTTTTGGAAAGGCCGCCGGATTGACGCCCATGCCGACGCCGTTGGTGTCCGAATCCACCAGAACCGTTGTGCCTGCCTGCGTGTCACGGTAATACAGATGGTTTTCGCCCACCAGCGAGTTGGTGGTCAGGTTGGTGGAGCTGCTGACAAACGCCACGTACCTCCCAGTGCAATCGACCAGCGGCGACCAGGAGCTGCCACTCGCAGGGACGGAATCGCTCAGATCAGCGCTCACCAAAAGATTCGTGCCAGTGCTCGCGTCCCACA
This sequence comes from uncultured Verrucomicrobiae bacterium, assembly GCA_963825315.1. Lineage (GTDB taxonomy): Bacteria > Verrucomicrobiota > Verrucomicrobiia > Limisphaerales > Palsa-1400 > DASRLE01. The sequence goes on from CAWGST010000001.1 coordinate 2,678,582, forward strand.
GGTAAACTGCGGTACTCGAACCGTTGGCGGTGGTGTTGGCGACGTTCGCCACGAAGCTTCCGTCCGGACTCAAGTTGAGGGTGTACATGTCCTCATAAGCGCCGCTCGGAGCGTTGGCATTCGTGTTCACCACATCGGTCTGGCCCGAGAAGAGATGGTAACGAAGGACAACCCCGGCCGGTTTGGCATAGCCAGCCACACTGACCTCGTAGGCAACCAGCGTGCCGTCGTCGCTGAGGTCATGGCTGAAGCAAACGCCGTTGCTGGAGCCGAAGACCAGTTGCAGTTGGGAGCGGGCGCTGGCGCTGGCCCAGTAGGTGGTTTGCAGCACGAGATCACGAACGTAGATATCGCCGATGTTGGTAACACCGGCGACGAGATTGGTGGCCGTGCTGTAAAAAGCCACAAATCGGCCGTCGGGAGTGATGACTGGCGCAGCCGAAGCACTCCCCGCTGTGGTTCCGGTGGACCTGGCGCCAGGACTGGCCAGAGTGGTTGTGCCCGATTGCATGTCGCGCACAAAAATATCGGGGATGCCGTTCGCATCACCGGCCACCAGGTTGCTGGCGGAACTCACAAACGCCACGTACCGGCCATCGGGCGTCATGACCGAACTGCCTGAGTTTCCATTGCCAAATCCACCGTTGGTGCTGACGCTAACCAGGATATTGCTGCCACTGACCAGATCGCGCATAAAGACATCGGTGGCGTTGTTGGTGTCGCCGCTCACCAGGTTGTCGGCGCTGCTCTGGAACAAGGCAAACCGGCCGTTGGTGGAAATGCCCGTCGCGAGTGAATCGCCATCGCCACCGCCGTTGCCCGTCTCATTGACGCTGACCAGGGAGGTCACCTCATTCGACCGGTCGCGAAGATACACATTCAATCTGGCCGGAAGCAAAACCGGGACGGGATTGCTGTTGCCGAACAGCGTCAGGTTGTTCGCTGCGCTGCTAAAGAGAACGAAACGCCCATCCGCGCTGATGATAGCCGGTCCAGAATCGCCGTTGCCACCGGCAGCCGAGGCAAGGGATGGATCTCGAACAGAGATCAAGCCGAACGGACTCGCGGAGGCCAGGGCACCGGCGAAAACCATTGAAAGGATCAGAGACGAAATGTGCGAATGCGGATGAGGCGGCCTCATAAATGATCCTCATTATTCATGCTTTTCGGCTTAACCGGCCTAATGATGACGGATTGGAGGCCGGGAGACAAGCAAAAAATAGCTTCATCAAGGGCAGGCAATGCCACTCTCATACAGGTTTCCTTTCGCACTTGAGAACATCGTTCATCTACACATAACTCGCACGAGGAAGCGCGAATCTTTCAATTATTTTGCATTTTTTCTCCCTGCTCATTTGCCGTGCCGCAGGAGCCAAACCAGAAGCCTGTGGTCATTTCATAGAGAACTTTTCCAAGGGAATACCGGTCTTGAAGGCCATTAACGCGGTCCATTATTGCAGAGCAATGACGCGATAGAATCTCTGGGCGCCGGCGGGAGCGGGGTCGATGGCGTAACCCTGGCCGCCGACGATGCTGACGTTGTTGGTCAAGTTCTGCCACGCAGGGTCATTGAGGTCGTTTTTGAACTGCACCTGATACGTCCTTCCCGGCGTGGTTAACCATGTGACGGTCGGGTCCTGGGCGGCCCCGTTTTGCCAACTCACACCGTTGAAGGTGAGGCTTTGAATAACGAAGGAGCCATCCGAGTTGGTGGCGGCGGATGAGAACGGCTGGAACGCGAAGAGGTCACCCCATTCGTTGTAATCTCCCGACGCGAGATCCGACGCCCAACTTTCGAACACGAGGGTTTCGCCCGCGCCGCTAAAGACGGGGGTCAACGATCGGTTGTTGGCCGGTCCGTATCCGAATAAATCGGGAGTGAGCAGTGTTGTCGTCCCTGTGAGCCGGGAATAAAGGAAAAGGCCAGGCACACCGTTGGTGTCGCCCGGCACGAGGTTGTTGGCAAAACTGCGATAGGCCACAAAAAGTCCGTCGCCGCTGATGGTTGGGGAATCCGAGTTTCCGTTGCCCCCGCCGCTGGAACTGTCATTCTGGCCGACAAGAATGTTGCTGCCTGTGGCAAAACTGTACAGATAAATTTGGTTGAAGGCCCCTGTCTGGCCCGCGACATAAACGAGATATTGGCTGTCCGCGCTGAATTGCATGGTGGCATGAGAGGAGGACGGCACGTTGCTGAGAGCCATACTTGTCCTGGCGACAGTATCAACTGCCCACGACTGGCTGGTGCCGTAATAGCCGATGCGCGTTCCGCTGGGACTGATGGCAATGGGGCCGCCTCTCGTCAATTGGGAATTGGTGTAAATGTTTTCTCCAGACTGGGCGCTCCATAGATAAACGGTTGTTGAACTCCCGGTTCCGTAGGCGACGTGTAGGCCATCCGGGGTCATCGCGCCTGTGCAGCTCGCCGAGGTGCTGGCAAGCGCCGTGATGGCGCGGGTTGTGCCGGCCTGCATGTCGCGCCAATACAGATTTCCGGCTGGGTTGCTCACGGAGCCGGCAGCCAGATTGCCCGCTGTGCTTTGAAAGAGAACATAGCGGCCATCGCCGCTGATCGACGGCGAGTATGACGACCCGTTGCCAGGCCCGTTTCTGTTAGTATTGACACTGACAAGCAGGGTGGTGTTTGACTCAAGGTCGCGCAGAAAAACGTCCCGGGCGTTGTTGGTATCATTGGCCACAAGATTGCTGGCGCTGCTGGCAAACACCACATAGCGCCCATTGCCGCTAATGGCCGGGCTTGTGGACATGCCATTGCCTGGACCGGTCCCGTTCGTATTGACACTGACGAGGTAATTCGTGCCGGCAAGAATATCGCGCACAAAAACGTCCCGGTATCCGTTTGTATCGCCGGGAACAAGATTGTCCGCCTCGCTGTAAAAGGCGACGTAGCGGCCATTTGTGCTGACGCATGAACCGCCAATCTCGCTGGGACCGTCCGGGGTGATCGAGGCCAGCGCCGGAAGACTGGCCGAAATGAGCTCAGTCGTGTTTGCCGGCACATTGTGAACGAATACGTTGTAAACGTGGTTGCTGTCATTGGCCACGAGGCCTTCGCCGAGGGATTCGAACGCCACGGCATTGCCGTTGGTGCTCAAACGCGGAAATGTCATCAAACTTTCCGGGGAACTCGCGCCGTAACTGTTCGCATCGATCCACGTCGTTGTTCCCGCCTGCATGTCACGGAGAAAAAGATTGGTGCCCACGGCCGGAGAATTGGCGGTCAAGCTTGAGGCGTTGGCAAGGAAGGCGACGTAGCGCCCGGTGCAATCCATGGCCGGCCAATAACAGAGTGAGGTTGCTGGCACAACGCCGCCGGCGTTTCCGCTGGCCAGGGTCGTGGTGTTGCTTTGCGAGTCCCAGACTTCCACACAGGTTCGGCCAAGGGTGCTCCCGACGTTGGCAACGAACGCGATAAACCGTCCGTCGGGTGTCATATCGAGGTTCCGGGTGTTCAGCTCGGAGCCCGAGAGAAATCCGAGAGCGTTCGTGTTGACGATATCTGTCAAACCTGTTGCCAGGCTGTAACGGAGGATGACGCCTCCCAGCAACGAGGAAGAAACCCCGTTGGTCAGGGGACATGCCTCGTAGGCGACAAATTGCCCGTCGTGGCTCAGACTGAAATTGCAGGAAATGGCATTGGATGTGCCTTGCAATGAGTACATCACAGCATGAGCATCGGCACTGACCCACGTCGTCGTGCCGCCGATCAGGTCGCTGAGGAAAATCTCGCCAGTATTGGTAACTCCGGCCACGAGGTTGGTCGCCGCGCTGTAAAACGCGACATAGCGGCCATCGGTTGAAATCGCGGGCAACTCGGAACTGCCAGGCGAGCCGGCGACACCGGTGGACTGCGCGCCAACGCTGACCAGGGTTGTCGTTCCTGCCTGCGTATCGCACACGAAAACATCGGGAATCCCGTTGGTGTCACCAGGGGATATATCGCTCGAGGCGCTGACAAACGCCACATAGCGGCCGTCAGGGGTCATTACTGAACTCCGGGAAACTCCGTTTGGAGCGATGCCGTTGCTGCCGGCGCTGATGAGTGTTGTCACGCCGTTGACCACATCGCGCAGGAAAATCTGGCTTGTTCCAGATGGATTGTTTGTGACCAAATTACTTGCGGTGCTCTCAAACAGTGCGAATCGGCCGTTGGTGGAAATGGCGCTGGGCCAGGAATCGCCGTTGCCGCCGTCTGTCCCGGCAAGGTCGATGCTGACCAGGATCGTGTTTCCATTGGTTCGATCATGCAAAAAAACGTTTATGTGTGGTGTGAACAGAGTTGGAATGGGAATCCCGTTGCTGCTCATGGCCAGATTATTGGCCAGGCTGGCGAACAAGATATATCTTCCATCTGCGCTTATGACGGGTGCCAAAGAATCTCCGCTGCCACCAGCGGGCGGGGCAAAAATCCCACTTGCGACGCTAACAGGCTGGACCGCCGCATGGGTCGGCGGGCAAAACAGGGCCACGCAAAGCAGAAGGAATGCGACGTATTTCATGCCTGCGCCGGAGAGCATTTGATTGTTGGCCATAATTGGTGTTCTCGAAGGTTTACTGATGGCAGGCGGCATGCGCGGTCAGCCACAGCCAATCGACATTGGTGCTCGAAACTGGAATACCGGCATAGCCGATCATCACGCCATACGTCACAGGTATCATGAGGGATGTGGTCTGCCACTGATGAATCTCCCCATGTCCGTCTGCAAAAGAGATCCCGCAGCCTCCTTCGAGATAAGAAGCTGGCACATGGTAAAATAATGGTGTCGCGAATGATACCTCAAAATAACCGTCGTTGATGCTCCCTGGATGCACGTCACTAAAGATAAATGTGTTGCCTGGAGAAGGACAGGTGAGGTCAGAGCCACGGATATAACACAAATATCCTGGGCTGTAGGAAATCCCAAGCGTCGTTCCCATCTGGCCGTTCATCGAATAGCTCCTGAGGCGCTGTCCGTTCGCGGAAGGAACGACATCGGCGGGGCATTTTAAAACAGTGATGTTGCTGCTGATATAAGGGAATATGAGTGTGTTAGTGTATAATGAAACATTTGTATTCTCATTCGCGGCAAACCAGTTTTCACCTGTTATGGCAGGGCACCATCCACGGTTGGCCGGAGTGCCGAGGGGCGCGTTGGGGAGCATAACGTCATTATTATCATCCAGGTACATCGCCCAGGCGTTTTGCATTTGCCGCAGGTTGGCGAGGCAGCCGGCGGCGGCGCTCCTGCTTTTTGAAGCGGCCAGCGCCGGGAGCATCATCCCGGCCAGCAGGATGATGACCGCGATGACAACCAACAATTCAACCAGAGTAAAGCCTTTGCGGGAATCCGAAGATAAATCCTTTGCATTCATACTCATAACGAACTTGCCTGCTTTTGTGAGAACAAAGTTCTTTTATACATAACTCGCACGAGGCAGCGCCAATCTTTCAATTTTTTTGCATTTATTTTCTTCCCGCTCATTCGCTGTGCCGCAGGAGCCAAACCAGACGCCAGACCAGAAAGATGAGGAAACCCGCCCCGATCGCCGCCCCAAAGACGCCAATCACCCAGCCCAGCGACCGGCCGGTGCCCCAAATCGAAATTCGCCGGTTGAATTTGAATGAAAGCAGCGCCATCATGAACTCATCGGCCGAACGATAGCGCAACCACGGATTGGTCCGACACGCCTTCAGAACGATTCGGATGAATTGCGCCAGTTCAAGGTCATCCACCGTCGTCCCCAAATCCGCGGGCAAAACCGGGTATTCTTCCGCGCGGTTGCCTGTGCTCATTTCATAGAGAACTTTTCCAAGGGCATAGATGTCCGCCTGAGCCGTTCCGGGGCCTTCCGGCGCGATGAAACCCTCGGTGCCGACATACTCGCGCTCGTCGGACATCCCGGTGACCAGACCCACGTCGGCCAGCTTGGGAAAACCGTTGACAAAAATGATGTTCGACGGTTTGAGATCGCGGTGAATCAGGTTTTGCCGGTGCAGAAATCCCAGCGCCGACGCGATGGCAGCGCCCAAGCGGATGCATTCCCCGACAGGCAGGCGGCCTCGCTGGCGAATGTCTTGCGCCAGCGTCCGCGGCAAATAAGTTTCGGCATTGATGGCTTGCCCGGTGGTTACGCCGTCGGCCAACTCCATGACGCAGTAAAAATAACCCTCCGCCTCGCCGCCCCCGACTTGAAGAATATCCACCAACCCGTCGTGCAATCGCGAAACCGGCTCAAATCTCAAAATGCCGGCCAACTCGCTCAGGGATATCTGCCGCCGCCCGCCCGCCCGAAAACGCACAATCTTGACGGCGCGATAGGCCCCGAGCGTGTTCCTGGCCAGCCAAACCTCACCGCTCGCGCCGCCGCCGATCCGCCGAATCATCTGATGTTCGGGAATGGAGACGGGCGGCCGGACGGAGGACGGTGAAATTGAGTCATGGCCGGAAGAATCTGGAGTTTTGTTCATGTCGCGTTTCCAACCGCTGGCGCTAATGCCGGCCTTTCTCCAGAGCCAGGATTTCCTCTTTGATCATGGCCGCAACCCGGTGTTTTGCCAGGTAAACCCGGGGGGCGCTCACGCCCAGCATCTGCGCGACTTTATTGACAGGCCACTGCCGGAGCGCATAGAGATCAAAGATCTGGAAATGCTCCTCCTTGACCCGGCATTTGACCCGTGCGATGGCGCTCTTCAGCAAGTTCTCTTTCCATTCCAGCTCCCAGGCGGCTTCATCATCGTCCCCCGCCATGCATGGCATCTCGCCCTGCTCCTGTGGCGCGGCTGGCCCGTCAGACAAACGGCGCGTTCTCTTTCTCAATTGGTCGGCGATGCGCCAGCGTGTAATGTTGCGAAGCCAACCCTTAAATGAACCCAGGCTCCGGTCGCACTTGAATTTATGGATGTCTCTGGCCACGCAAATGACGGTCTCTTGAACCACCTCCTGTGCCTCCGTCTCGGTCAAGCCGGAGCGAAGCGCAACCGAATAAATCAGCCGCCAATACGTGTCAAAAAAATCCTGCCAACTCTCATTGTCCTGCCAATCATGCAAACGGTTAAGCAAGCTGTATCGGGTGGGAATAGCATGGTCTGTTTGCGACCCCATGCTCTTAATTTGCCCGGATTCCATCACAAAAGCAACTCATTTCGAGCCAACCTATCACTTGACAGGAATTTCTGAAAAATGCGCCAGCGCCTCAAACAAGTCCCTTTTCTCCGGCAAATTGCGGCAGCGTCCGGGGCCTTTGACCAGGCCGTAGCCGATCCCGTAGGCCAGGCCATTGACCACACAGGCGTCGGTTTGGTTTTTTTCCAATTGCCGCTCCGCCAGGGCAATGACCCGCATGCGATCGCCTTCCAACTCATATTTCCAACCCACCAATCGCGCCTTGGGAAACCAGCCGCGCAAGCGCCCGAGGATTTTCGGCGTGGGCGCCAGCTCCGCCAGCACCGTTCCGCGCCGGGTGGAAATCTTGCGTGATTTGATTTCCGATAATTCTCCGCCCGACGCCCGACGCCAGATTTTGCCGAAGGTGAAATCGCTCACCGCCGCCGCATGAAAAACCGCTCCGACTTCGCTTGAACCCAGCCCTTCCAGACGCCGGCTCAAGTCGGCGGCGGTGGTAAAAACCTGGACACTTTGCGCCTTGGACTCAATCCCGCAGGTTGAATAATGTCCGCGCAGCAACTCCACCTCGTGTCCATGTTCGACGAGGTAATCGGCCAATTCCGAACCGAGAGCGCCCGTGGAGAAATTGGTCAGGCGCCGGACTTCGTCCAGTTCCTCGTAAGTTGGCCCCGCCGTGACAATGCATTTCATTTTGCAGTCCTTTTTGCACTGTCCGCGTCGCGCACCATCACCACATAATCGAGCGTCTGGCCCGGCACTTTCAACTTTTCGCCGGGCGCAAGGTCGCGGCTCCACAGTTCGGCGAAAGCGCGATTGAGCAGATGATCGCGCCAGACAGCCCCGGTTCCACTGGCTTTAAACCCGGCGGCGGCGAGCGACTCCCGCAATGCTTCCGCCGCGCTTGCAATCGCCGCATCCGGCTGCTTCAACGTCACGGTCGGATAAACGCCGGTCGAGAAGAGCACAAAAACCGTTGCCCCTTTCGCGGAGGGGTTGATGCGGAACTCCAGATCGGTTTTGAGCCTGGGGTCGCTCAGACGGCGCGTGGCGATCCAATCCGCGCCTTCAACCTCGTTCGGCAGCACATCGAATGTGTTGTCCGAGGAACCGTCCACATCGGTATAAACCGGCCCTTGCGACTCGACGGGACGGCCGATAAAGCAGGCGGGATTTTCCGCGTTGGAGCTTTGCAAATCCTGCACCAGCGCGGCGGGGTCCGGCGCGCCTGCCGGTTTCTGGTAAATAATCATGCGGTCGCCGTGCCCCCGGCCATCGTCAACCTCCACAACGTTTCGCCCCGGCTTGAGCGGCGTTTTCCAGAAGAACACGTTTGCCACCGGGATGCCGGACACGGGCGCAACTGTCCCGTCCCGCTTTTTCATCCCGGAATCCGGTATGCGATAACTTTCATTCTTAATTTTCTCAAGAGGCGCTCCGTTCAGTGTCAACTGTAATTCTTCGGCGTTGGAGTAGGCCTTTATGCCATTGTCGGGCGCAAAGGCCCGCAGAAAGTGGTGCCGCCCGCAAAGATGCACCACCGGCCTGGCGGGATTGAGGAACGACTGAAACAAATAGTAAGTGTCCTTCGGCATGCCCGCCAGCGTCAGCAGCCCCTTGGTGTTGCGATTGTTTTTGAACTTCAAGTTGTAGAACTCGCGGAAGTTCCACCATAAGAACATGGGGCGATTCTGCACGTCATTGCGGCAAACGGTCTGGAGCCGATACTCGGTAAACATCTCCGAGTACTCCTCAGGCTCGTATTTATCAACGGACCACTGAATGGCGCCGTACGGAACATGGTGGGTGATCCAATCGCCCGATCCGGTCTCGGAAACAATGGCATTTTGCGGCAGTCTGCTGAAATTGGTATAGGGGCCGTCGGTGTACCAGCCGTCGTAGGTGTTGTTCGCCACAAAATCGCAGTTCTGAGGTTCCCTGCCATTGGCCGCGTAAGTCACCAGGCGCGTGGGGTCCTCTTCCTGCCGAATCACGCTGGCGTAGTGGCTGACCACGTCCACAATGGTTTCGTTGCCGGCGCTCCAAAAAAGGATGCTGGGATGGTTCCAGTTTTGCCGCACCATCTCACGGGTCAGGCGCTCGCCGTCGGGCGTAACGGTTTTTTCCTCGTTGCCCCGTGTCCAAGCCTGCCCCGAGAAGCCGTTCTCGGCCCACACCGCAATGCCGCGCTCGTCCGCGATGTCGTATTCCAGATGGCTGTGCGGATAATGCGGCAGACGGACCATGTTCACGCCCAGATCGGCTATCCACTGCCATTCGCAGCGCAAATCTTCATCGCTCACCGCGTTCCAGGAGTATTCATTTTGCGCATGCTTGTTGACGCCGCGAAACTGCGTCTCGCGCCCGTTCAGGAAAAAGCGCTTGTCCTTGATCGCGATGGTGCGCAGTCCCACCCGCTCCGTCACTGCGTCGCTTACCTGTCCGCCCACGCTGATTTCAGTGCGAACCGTGTAAAGATTGGGCTGCCCAATATCCCAGAGTTTGGGCCGGGCGATTTTTCCCGCGGCCTTGATTGTGGCCGTTTCTCCGGCGGCAATGGTTTGTTTCGCCTCAAACTGCGCGCAAGCCGCGTTGCCGGGGTCGGTGACAAAATGGCGAACCACCACATCAACGGGCAGGGCGAGGGGATTCCGCACCACCGTCAGGGCGTTGAGATCGGCGTTGGCCTTGGTGATGCTGCCGGGTGTCAAATAAACGCCGCTCGAACCCATGTCCGGGAAAATATGCACCGCGCCGGTTTTCGCCAGCCAGGCCTTGCGGAACATGCCGCCATTGACGTAGTAGAGCGAGGAGCGCGAAAAGCAGTTCCGCGCGTCGCCATCGCGGTTGCTCACGCGCACGGCCAGGGTGTTGGCCTGGCCGATCTTTAGCGCGTCGGTCAGGTCAAAGGCAGACGCCGAAAACGCGCCCTTGTGCCGGCCGATGAACTGGCCATTGACGAAGACGTCTTTCACCGAGGCAGCCCCTTCCAGCACCAGATACACACGCCTGTTCCGGTCGGCCTCCGTCAGCGTTATGGTCTGGCGATACCAACCGGCGGAGTTGTCAGGAAGGCCGGATTGGCGAAATACATGCGGAACAGCGATTTGCTTCCACTCCGCCGTTGTCGGTGGCTGGATCGTCGTCGCGTTGGTTTCAGCATCTTCGACAAACTCCCAAGTCGTCAGTGGAATGGACTCGCGTGGAGATGTTGCGGTTGATTTTGATTGCGTCCGCGTCGTGCATCCAGCGCAAGCGAGAGCAGCGAGTACGATTGTAACGAGTAATTTCATAAGTTATCGGCCATAAATCTTCTCCGGCTTTCGGTTTGTCGGTCAGGCAGGCCGTGACCACAAAGGCGTTGGGGGTTCACGCACCGTATCCCTTGGGAGGGTTTTCTCGTAGCGCGATCGGGGCGGCGGCGGATTCAAACCCTTCCAACTCCACCCGCCGCATTGTCTCTTGACCGCCGAAACGCTTTTGCGCGTCGAGAATTTCCAGCCCGGCCAGACGCCCTTCGCTGTCGTAATCCGCGGCGATGCCCTCGGCCAGATGTTTGGTCGTGACCGTGGTTTTGCGGAAGGTGATGCTCAACGCATCCACTTCGGCGTCATAGCTGATCTTCATGCCTTAAAAGTAATAGGTATAGACGGTTATCACAACTATTTCTTCCGTCTCCTCGACAAAGACAGGGCGCACCTGCTTGGTGGCATAAACCTTTCCGTTCCACTCGCGCTCATAGGCAAAATCTTTTCTGCACTCCAACCGCCCAAGCTCGGCTGCGCCCCACGCGCAAGTGCGGATGGCGTCCTCCACTTCCGCCACGGTGAAACCGCGTGAAGCGATATAACCCAAAGCGTGTTTGGAAAATCGAATTGTTTTCATTTCGCCGGGATGATGGGTGCAACCAGTTTACTTAAGTCCTTTTCATCTCCGGGCTGCCGAACGATTCAGCTTACCGACCGACCGCCGGGAACGGGCGTCGGCAGCGAATCCAGCGCCCGAAAAAGCCAACCCCCACGGAACCAAAGCACGGGCGACGGTTCGTGTGCGGCGAATGGTTAGGCGGCGTCATTTCTTTCATTTTCTTTGCCTGAAGCCGGGCTGTTTTTGGGGAATCGTTCATAATGGCTGTATACCACCGCCGGTTCGTTTATTGAAACACAAAAATCCAGTTCCTCCGGGCGGCGGTTCGTGTGCGGCAAATTGTTGTGCCACACGGTCATGGTTGTCCTTCCTTCTGCTTCTGAATAATCAAGCGCAACTCAGTAATGACACGCTGCCCTGCACTATACAAATCGGAACACTTGTCTCTTCCACTTTTTACCGACTCCAAATCGGTCTCAATGATTCGGACTCCGTCGTAGCAAACAAGGTAAAAACGAATACGTCCAGCATTGGGATATGGGTAATCCTGCGTCGGGGTCGCCTCATCGTAATGCTTCTCCGCAACCTTTACAAAACTCTTGGCAGAATCGCGCACAGATTCATGACCGATGCCCCCAAAAACACCGAATGTCCCTGTCGTATACACGCTGGCATCGCCGCTAGAAAATGAGACAACACTCACGGTCCCTGATTCGATGGGCCAGTCCATGAGAACACCGTAGGCTCGCGGATACTCCGGTGTCGGCTTCTCGCCAAACTCCGCCGGTGGTGTGGTCAACATCTTCAATCGCAATTCGCGCATCACCTCGGCAGGACTCTTTTTTGGTGGCTCGTTCGTTTGTGACATGGCAGTGAAGCACCCGATAACCAGAACAGCTATGAGAGAATATGGGCGGATGGTGTGACCCGCCGATTCCGCTCACCAACCGCCTCCGGGAACGGGCGTTGGCAGCGAATCCAGCGCCCGAAAAAGCCAAAGCCCTCGAAACCGAAACGTGGACGGCGGTTCGTGTGCGGCGAATTGTCCGGCTTCTTCATTCGAGTGCGGCGAAACGGTCTCGACCTCTCCAGAACGGGCATTGCGGGCAAGCCTCACCCTCCGGATAATCGATCCCTTCTTCATGCGGGCATCCGAAAATCTTCTCCACCATGGCCAGCGACTTCACCTCGTGCTCCTTCAACCGCGCGAGAATGCTCTCCTGAATGTCGAGCTTGTGCCTGACATCTTTATCCTGGCTGAAATAGCGGTGGAGCGTGCCCTCGTCGCCATCGTAAAGAAAAATGCCGAGCACCGCCTTGGTGGCCTTTCTATCATCGGGGCCATAGAACGCCAGGGTGGCAAGCGGAAACCCCCGGTTTCCGAGCTTCGCCTTCCTGCGCAGTATCTTCATCGGCTTCATGGTGTCGCTGTCGCCGAACGCCAGAATGAGCGGCCGCCGCCGGGAACGCAAGCCAAAGCATGAACGGCACGTCCATACGGGCGCATTTCATTTTTTTGGGTGGCCGCTCCTAATCTTAATCCTAATCCTAATCTTCTTCGCCCACAATTTGGATTAAGATTATGATTAAGATTAAGATTAGGAACCAGAAACCGCCCCCCAAAAAAACATTGAAATGCGCTGCTCATAGTTTGATCTTCACCTGATCCTCTTGCGCCCAGTCATTGTGTCCGCAAGGAATCTCGATGAACTGAGCGCCGGGAATCTGTCTTGCCAGAGCTTCAGCATGTCCAATCGGGATGATCGTGTCATCCCTGGCTCCGAAAATCTCAACCGGGCCGGCATAGCGCCTCAGTGATTCCACATTATCCCAAGCGTCGCGGACCAGAAGCCGGACAGGCAGAAAAGGGAAATGCCTGGCGGCTACATTCGCCAAAGTATCGAAAGGCGTCACCAGCACGATCTTGTCCGGCGCAATTTTCTCCCGGGCCAGAGCGCAGGCGGGGCCGCTGCCGATGGACTCGCCCAGGACACAAACCGGGATGTTCAAATTCCGAGAGCGCAAGAGTTGGTACGCCTCTGACGCCGCCCGGTTCATGGATTCCAGGGAGGGACTCCCTTCACGAGAGCCGTATCCGGGGTACTCGAGCACGTAGAGGGAATCCTGCCCAGACATGCGCCGCAGGACGTAATCCCTGTCCGCAGCCTGGCCGCCGTTCCCGTGCAGCATCAACCAAATCGCGCGGGCGTTTGGCGCTTCCCGACAATAGCCTATGACGCGGGAGCCGTCCGACCATGGAGCCAGGCTGGTGGACGGTGTATCGTGCGTCGGGAAAAAGAGCATGGACCGTTGCCGAAACCAGGCAATCGCAACGACGGCCAAGTAGAACACAAGCAGAATTGCCGCTAATCGGAGCACGGATTTAATAGGGAAAGGCTAAAGGCTGAAGGCTAAAGGCTAAAGGAAAAATTGAAAGGCACGCCCCCAAGTCGGAAGCGGATTGGCTCATTTTGGCCATGTTAACTAAGTTTATCATGGTTTGACCCGCCTTCGCCGCAGCGGCTTCGGCGCGGCAAGCCCGCTTGAACTCTGATTACGTTGCAAGGCCTTCATTTTAAAGGTTTTTTAAAAAGTGTGACTTTTTGCATAAAAACAGATCAGGGCCGGCCGGGGGAGATCGAAGCAACGGGACGCACGGTCAGGGCGCACGCGATGACGGGATTGCTCCGGGGCTGACAAAGGCCGCCTTGCGCGTTGTCCAGAAATTGCCCGCCGTTAATGAAGTTGTTGGTGCAGGAATCGTTGTTGACCTGGAACGCCCTGCCGCCGCACCCGACCACCCGCAGGTTGTTGAACTTGTTGCCCGTGCATTCGGTGGCGGGGTAAAGCCACCAACCGAAACGGCTCCACTCGCCCGCCTGCGCCATAAAGACTCCGTCGTGCCGGCTGTGGCGAATCGTCACTCCTTCAAACACGTTGTTGTGCGAATCCCGCATGAAAATGCCCAGGTCGTTGCCAGTTAGAACCGCGCCGTCAATGACATTATGGTCGAACTCCAGATCCAGCGAGATTCCCGCCGCCAGGTTGTCGTGCAGGTTCAACTGGCTGAAATGGCTGTCCTCGGTCCGGTAACAGGCCAGCCCGTCAAATTGATTGTCGTAGGCCGTGTAATCCCGCAACGTCAGACGCCGCGTCCGCCCTGTGGACACCAAGCCGCCGGAGCGGCAACGGCGGCAGATGACATGCTCGATAATGGCGTTGTCCGCGTCGCAGACTTGAACTCCGTTGTTATTAATGAGGACGCCATTGGTAAGAATTCGCCAAAGTTCCGTCTGCTGGTGAGTCCGGTTGCCGTCCACGAGCAGGTCGGAAAGATGCAGGCGCTGTGTCGGCCCTTTGGCTTTGTCCTTCGGAGGGGCCAGGATGACGACGGTGCAATTGGCGTTGTCGGCCAGGGACAGAATCGTCTCCGGTCCGGCGCCGCGCAACGTTTGCCCGTCCTGCCGCAGGATAATCGGCTGATGGACGAGGTAAATCCCCCGGCCCAGAACGACTTGAGCGCCGACGCCAAGCTTGTCCAGCGCCAGTTGAATCCCTTCCCCGCCGGCGACAGGAGGGACCTCCAGCGTCGCCGCGAGGCCGGACAAAGGAATGAGGAAGAGCAAAAGAACATTGGCGGCAAATGTTCCCGCCTTCAAGCTAAAGTTTGAGCTCAAATTATTCCTTCGATGGTCATAGTCGCGTGCCGATTAATTTTTATTCTACAACGGCTGGTTCGTTTGTTGAAACACAAAAATCCAGTCCCTGCGGGCGGGGGTTCGTGCGCGGCGAATTGTCAGCCGATGTGATCCAATCAGTTGGGCCATATAAGACCATCGCAAAGCGTGTGCCGGATAGTCAGCGCAACAGCCGCGTTCGCATTGTGGCGATTCTTTTGCGCAAAGTGGCGTTAGAGGATATCTGCCGGAATGTTATAGTTGCATCAAGACCAATGGGCTTCGTCTAAAATGCTGGACCAGCCAAAGCCAGCCGGCGCTCCCGGCGGTCTTTTAGTATGACTAACTCTGAAACAAAAAGTTCCCGGGGGTTTACCCTCATCGAACTGCTCGTGGTCATGGCAATCATCGCCATCCTGGCAGCGATGCTCCTGCCCGCGCTGGCCAGGGCGAAAATGTCAGCCCAACGCACTGCCTGCATAAGCAACACCAAGCAACTGACGCTTTCCTCGCTGCTTTATATTTCTGACGCCAACGGGCGCTGCTTTCCCGCTTATGACAACGTAGCCGAAGACGCGGGCGGGCTTTGGATGAGCAATCTGACTGCTTATGATGCGAAGGTGGACAAGGTGCGTTTGTGTCCTTCCGCCAGCATTTCGAATTACAATGTGAATCCCAATTACGCGGGCGCGGGCGCGTGTGACACCGCTTGGGTCTGGAATCAGTCAAGGCCGTGGTTGCAGGGCAGCTACGCCATAAACGGCTGGTTTTATTCCAGCACCGGCGCCGGAGCATGGCTCGCCAATCAGAACGAGGCAACCAACTACTTTAACAAGGAAGGGAATGTTCAGAAACCGTCCCTGACACCCATCTTTGCGGACTCCGTCTGGGTTGACTTCGAGCCGATGGAAACGGACATGCCAGGTGTAAATCTTTATCTCTGCGGCGGATGGGTGAACCCTGCTGCGATGGAGCGCATCGTCACGCCCCGCCACGGCTGGACAAATCCCAAATTGGCGCCGACATTCCATCCCGTTAACCAAAGACTCCCTGGCGGCATTGATATCGGGATTATCGATGGCCATGTCGAACAACCCAAATTGGAGCAGCTTTGGAATTACTCCTGGCATTTGAATTGGGTTGTCCCAAGTCCAAGACCGGGCCTTAAGTAACGGCAAATCCATCATTGCCGATTCATTTGGGCGTGGTCTTGATCTCCACTAATTTTGCAATCATCGGAATGTCGCTCAATGAGGTTGCCGGAAAACGAATCCCCCGCCCTTCGGCATACGGCCTCGCTTCTGAAAACATCTTCTTGATCGCAACGGGAAGCGAACTGGCCATGGCAAGGCCATAGGCGCGCTCACCAAGAACAATCGCCAGCCAAACCTTCTCCTTGTCCGGCGTGATATAGAGCAGCGTTCTCTTCTTGTGCTGCAGCAGGCACATGCGCCCAAACCCGGCTTTGGACGGCTTCCACTGCTTGTCGAGCGGAACGAACATCTCTTCGACGGCGTGGACAATGCCAGACCACAAATCGCCGGCAGAACCGAGAATGGCCTTCAGTTCGGAGTCAGTTGGGGGTTTTGCCTTGGCGGGCATCTTACGAATGGTGTATTGTCTCAATACGCTGGTCGCCTAACAATTCAACTCACCGACCGCCGCCGGGAACGGGCGTTGGCAGCGAATCCAGCGTCCGAACAAGCCAAAGCCCCCGAACCCACAGCACGGGCGGCGGTTCGTGTGCAGCGAATTGTTATGAACCTTTTTTCTCAAATGGCTCCCGCAAAAACTCCCATGGATTCCATGGAATGCTTAATGGTTTTCCTTGCCGGGTCTTAAACCTTTCTCTCTGCTGCACTGTCAAAATCTGCAAGATTCTGTCGTCACGCTGCCTCGTCATCTGCTGAAGCCTGGGGATAAGCTCATTCATTTCGCGTGTGCGATCCTGCTCGGTTTCGTTCTGGCTATACCCGCTTATGAAACCACGTCCAAACTTCTGTAGGGTGGGGATCATCTCCTGATCTGTTGTGCGCACCACCTCTCGCATCTGCTCCATCTGACCCGTGTCAATTCCTAACGCAGATGCCGATTTAGCGTCGACCACAAGGAGGACTGGGCCACGAACTTGCAGGACGATTTGGTTGAGGCGATCCCTTTGCGGCGGGGTCAGGATGCGCTGCAATTCCTGAGTGTGGAACTGTGCAGTAATCTTTCCGATCTGGCGGGATGACTCCAGATTCTGAGCTTGGTGTTCCTCTTCGGTGAGATCAGTCCATTGCTTTGCTGCTCTCCGCTGCGCGATGAACTCCATCAGACCTGGAATCTGATCCGACGGTGCCTGATATGCCTTCAGGATGGACGTGATCTGTTCTTGTGATAGTCCGATGTCGGCTTGGGCCTCTGGACGTTCAAGCACTCGGAACCGCGTTTTTAGTGTCTCCGTCTGAGGGTCAGTCGCGGGAGATACGCGGCCGATCTCAAAGAAATCGATGTAGCACCGTGCCGACTGACTCTTCTTCGGAGCTTGGCAACCGGCGAGCAGGATCCCACACGCGGTGAGTGTGAAAATCGCTCTAAGATTCATACTTTTATTATAGCACGGTCGCTTCGTTTATTGAAACACAAAAAGCCAGTCCTTCCGGGCGGCTGTTCGTTTGCAGCGAATTGCCAGCCGATGTGATCATATCAATGAAAGGGTCCTCGGAAATTGGTATTCGTTCATTTTGATCAGCGATTTTCCAAAATCACTTTCATGGTATGGTTGTAGCAAAATCATGCGCGGCTGGCAAGACGGCGCCGCAAATTAGGATTAAGATTACGATTAAGATTAGGAGCAGTTCACCAATGACAGGGATTTCAATACATGACTTTTCCCGGCATCCGCCGCCATTCCTCGAAGATTTCGACGGCCTTGTCACGAAGAATTTGTCGCATGGGCAGCCGGCGCGAGGCCGGGGGCAGCGCCAATTCACGGTAGAGAGCCTCGTCGTCAAATCCCGCCCCGGCGGCGTCGGTGCGCGTGGCCGCGAAGACGATGCGCTCCACCCGCGCCCAATAGGCCGCGCCCAGACACATCGGGCACGGCTCGCAACTGGTGTAAAGAACGCATCCTTGCAACACAAACGCACCCAGCCGCGCCGCCGCCGCGCGAATGGCCATGATTTCCGCATGGGCCGTCGGGTCGTTGCTCGAGGTGACCTGGTTCCAGCCGGTGGCGATGATTTCATTTTCCCGCACCATGACGGCGCCGAATGGCCCGCCGTCCCTGGCGCGCATGTGCTCCGCGGCCAATTGAATGGCGCGTTGGATGAAATCGAGGTCCCGGGAGTTTGGCGCGGGCTGCATTTTTTAAAATGATTTAAACGAAAAGGCTGGTCTTGCGCAGCTTCATCGAATCGATCAGGCCCTGATCGGTCAGCTTCAATTCGGGAATGGGCGACAGGCTCAAGAAAGAAAGCGTCATGAACGGGGCCTCCAGTTTGCAGCCCATCGCCCCCGCCTCCGCGTTGAGCGCGTCCAGCCGCTCAATGACTTCTTCCAGGGAACGATCGGAAACCAGGCCGGCCACGGGCAAGCCCAGTTCGGCCGCGACGCGGCCCTTTCGCACCGCGACCTGGCCCCCTTGCAATTGTTCCAGCGCCTGGATCGCCCGGCAAATATCGGCGTCATTGGTTCCGACCACCACCACGTTATGCGCGTCGTGCGCCACCGTCGAACCCAGCGCGCCGTCCTTGAGTTGAAACCCGCGCACGAAACCGACCCCGACGTTGCCGGTGGCGCGGTGCCGTTCCACCACCACCAGCTTGAGCACATCCCGCCCGGTGTCCGGGACGACACGGCCCTGCTCGATCTTGGGCGCCACGATAATCTGCCGGGTCACAATCTGGTTGGGAACAATTTCGATGACCCTGATTTTCCCGGCCCGCGCGGCCTTGACCTCCAGATCGCGCACCTGGTAGCGCAGGTTCATCGTCCCCCGCGGCAGGGGCGTGGCCGCGGCGGCCCTGGCCAGATATTCCCCGTCTTCGGCCACGAGGACCCCCTTTTTCCAGGTCTGGCGGACGGCGAACTTTTTCAAACTGTCAAAAACAATAAAATCCGCCCAATACCGGGGCGCAATGGCGCCGAGATTCTGCAGCCGGTAGTGCCGCGCCGTGTTGATGCTGGCAATTTGCAGCGCCGTGATCGGCGGCAGGCCGTGGCGGATGGAGAGGCGCACCGCGTGGTCAATATGGCCTTCCGCAACCAGGTCGCCTGCCAGCTTGTCATCCGTGGCGTAGGAGCAATTGACCGCGTTGTGCGGGTTGATCAGCGGAAGCAGGTCAACCAGATTCCGCTCGGTGCTGCCTTCGCGCAGCAAAATGTGCAGGCCCAGCCGCAGTTTTTCCCGCGCCTCCTCCAGCCCGGTTGATTCGTGATCGGAGCGCACCCCGGCCAGCGCGTAGGCGTTGAGATTTTTTCCGCGCAAGCCGGGCGCGTGGCCATCGACCGCCTTGCCCTTGCTCTTGCCCACGGCGATTTTGGCCAGCTCGCTTTTCGCGCCCAGATAGACCCCCGGGTAATTCATCAATTCGGCGATGCCCGCCACGCGCTCATCGGCAATCATCAAGCCCAAATCATCGGCCGTGATGCGCGCCCCGGCTGTTTCGAGCGCGGTCGCCGGAACGCAGGAAGGCAGCATGATAAAAAAATCCAGCGGCAGGTTTTTGCTTGATTCCAGAACGTAACGGATGCCGTCCAAGCCCAGCACATTGGCGTATTCGTGGGGATCGATGATCACCGCCCCCGTGCCATGAGGCACCACCGCGCGGGCGAATTCCGGCGCGGTGAGCTGCGAGCTTTCGACGTGAAAATGCCCGTCAATCAGACTCGGCGCGATATAGGCGCCGCGCAGGTCAATGGTCTTGCGTCCCTTGTAATCGCCCAGGCCGATGATCCGCCCGTCCTCCACCGCGATGTTCGCGTCATAAATCTCGCCGCTGAGGACATTGACCAGGCGGCCGTTTTTGAAAAGCAATTCGGCGGGCTGTTCGCCGCGGGCCACGGCCAGTTTATGACGCACGTTTCGCATGACAACTCCGGCACTCTACAGCATCCGCCCCCTGAGCAAAATAAAATAAGCAACAAGAAGACTTCCCGGGGCGGAGGGACTCCCAATCTTAATCCTAATCCTAATCCTAATCCTCTTAATCTTAAACCAGATGAATCCAAGGGAGATTAAGATTACGATTAGGATTAGGATTGGGATTACGATTAGGAACGGGCGGGCAACGCTTTGCGGCGCTTTGGCGCTTGCCAGTCAATCCTCCCGCGGCCTACACTGCCAACGCATGAAAAAGATTGGTTTACTGGCCGCGCTGGCTCTGCTGGCCGCCTGGCCCCTCCAGGCCCAGTTCAACGGCGTGACGGCGGAATTGCAATTGGTCCAGGACCAATACCTTCCCGGCGAAGACCTCCAGTTAAAAGTCCGCATCACCAACCGCTCCGGCCAGGAAATCATTTTGGGCGCGGACAACGATTGGCTGGCGATGTCCATCATGGGCGAGAATAATGTCGCTTGCCCCAGGCTGGGGGACATGCCCCTCCAAGGCCGGTTTTCCCTGCTCTCGGGCGAAGTGGGGAGCCCGGCCATTGAATCCGACGCCTTACTTTGACTTTCGCCAGGTGGGCCGATATCGCATCACGGCGAGAATCCGCATTCCGCAGTGGCGGCAGGAAATTGTCTGCAAGTCCGTTGCCTTCACCGTCGCCAACGGCGTGCCTTTGCCCAATTTGGCCAATTTGCAATTCGGGATGCCGCCGGCGCCGGGCGTGACCAATGCCGCCCCGGAAGTGCGCAGATATAGTTTGTTGAAAGTCAGTTATTTGAAGGAATTGAAACTCTATTTCCGGCTGACCGACAGCCGGGGCAAAATTTTGCGCGTCTTCCCCATTACCCGCATGACCTCTTTCACCGTCCCGGAAGCGCAGATCGACTGCTTCAACAATTTGCATGTTCTGAGCCAGACGGGAGCCAGGTCTTTCAACTATGGTGTGATTAATCCCAAAGGCCAATGGGTCGTTCGCCAAACCTTTATGTACACCGGCACCCGCCCTGTTTTGCGCGTGGATGCGGAAGGGCGCATTTTTGTCGCCGGCGGCGCGCGCCGCCTTTCCGCGGACGACTTTCCCCCGCCCGCGCCCGAGTCCGCCAACCGGCAGTGATCAGCGGTCGGCCAATGCGCGCATCAGGCGCGATGCGGGCTGAAGCCGGGCAATTTTCCCGGGCACATCCGCCAATTTGGCCAGAACGATGTCGCGATGTCCCTTCCCAATCCACGGGGAGGAAATCAGCAGCGAGGTGCAGCCCGCATTGTGCGCGGCCTCGGCGTCCTGCCATTTATTGCTGATGACAAAGGAGCGCTCCATGTTGACCTGCCATTTAAAAGCCGCTTCGGTGAGCAACCCCGGTTTGGGCTTGCGGCACGGACAGCAATCGTCGGCGTCATGCGGACAAATAAATATATCGTCCAGGCAAAACATCTGGCGCAATACGGAATGCATCCGGTCCAATTCGCGGCGGGACAACGAGCCATGCGACAAGCCGGGCTGGTTGGTCGTGGCAATGAGCAGGAAACCCGCCGCTTTGAGCTGGCGCAACGGTTCCATCGCCCCGGTATTCGGCTCCATCTGCTCCAGGAACAGCGGTGGCGTCGGCTGGGCTCCTTCCAGCCGGTCCAAAATTAATATTCCGTCTCGCTCTATAAATACAGCCGCTCGCATAAATAGGAATACTAGCATAAGTTAGGCCATGTATGGCACAGCCGCCAG
Organism: uncultured Verrucomicrobiae bacterium; assembly: GCA_963825315.1. GTDB lineage: Bacteria > Verrucomicrobiota > Verrucomicrobiia > Limisphaerales > Palsa-1400 > DASRLE01. The sequence goes on from CAWGST010000001.1 coordinate 2,700,063, forward strand.
AAATTAATCACGTTTCCCGCATGTTTACGGGACATTGTCTGGCGCATGCAAAAACGGCTGGAGTTTTTCGAGCAATTCCTTTGGCAGGCGCCTGGGTTTTTCATCCATGCTGGCGCAGACGTGCCGCGTTTCCCCTTCGGCCAGCAGAGCGCCGCCCGCATTGAGAATGCGGAAGCCAACGCTTAACCGGATGCCGCCCATTTCGTTGACGCGCAGTTCAAGGGTGAGCAAGTCATCGTAACGCGCCGCTCCTTTGTAGGCAATCTGCAACCCGATGACCGGAAAAGCCGTCCCCGCCTCCTGCAGGCCGGGCAAGGGACAGCCCAGATGCCGGAAAAATTCACCGCGCGCCTCTTCCAGCATTTCCAGGTAACGGGAGTAATAGACATGATTGCCCACCGTGCAATCTCCATAGATGACGCGGTGCTGATGTTGAAAAACCGATCCAGACACGCCACAAATTTTCGCGCCGGCATGAAAAATGTCGAGTGGAAAGAATGCCCGGATCTTGCCAGCCGCGCATGGTTTTGCTAAAACCGCGCCATGAAAGCGTCCCGGGAAATTGGTGAACAAAAGGAATGAAAACAAATTTCCGGGGACCCTGTCACTTTCGCGTAACGCTGCTGTTCGGAACTCTCCAATGAGATTTTGGGGCAATCTTAACTTGTTGCTGATGGCGAGACTTGCGCTGGCACAGAGTCCCGACGCGGGCAGCATCCGCGATGAAACCGTTCCGTCGCGGTTTCCAGGCGCGCCGCGAGCGGTGCATGTTTATCTGCCTGCGGCATACTCGGCACAGATCAATCGCAGTTTCCCGGTTTTATATTTGCACGATGGCCAGAATGTGTTCAGCACGGCGGGCGCCAACGCCGCGTTCGGTTGGGGCAGTTGGGAATTGGACCTCACCGCGGACCGGTTGATCCGCGAAAATAAAATCCGTCCCATCATCATGGTGGCGGTGGACAATCTCGGTCTCGCGCGGATGTCGGAGTATTCCGGGCACCACGGGGCGGGGACAAATCAAAGCGGCGATTTCGATGGTTACTCGGCGTTTCTCATGCGCGAGCTGAAGCCTTACATTGACCGGAAATACCGCACGCTGCCTGACGCCAGGCACACCGGCGTGATGGGATCGTCGCTGGGCGGGTTGTGCAGCGCGGTGCTGGCCTGGGAACATCCGGAAGTTTTTGGGAACGCGGCCAGTCTTTCCGGGGCGTTCTTTTTTGACGACAAGCACTTCCTGGAGGCCCTGCTCAAGAAAGATAAAGGGCCGCCGAAGCCGGTGAAGCTTTATTTCGATTCGGGTTCAGTGGATTTCATGGGCGGGGATGATGGGCGGCAAATGACGGCGGCGGTGGTGGCGGAGTTGCGGCGCATCGGCTGGAGGGAAAATCTGCGCTATTATGTTGATGAACATCCGATGACGCCCGAACAACTGGCCGCGACCGGATTGCGGCGGGACAAATGGAATGAAGCGCAGACGAGCCAGCACAATGAGTTTTACTGGCGGTTGCGCGCGTGGCGGGCGCTGACATTTCTGTTCCCGCCGGAAAATTGAGGGGCGCAAATCCGGCTTGCGCCAGTCCGGGGCCAAGGGAGAAATATAATCAGACTTGCGCCTGTTTCAATCGCCGTTTCATGCTAAACTCGGGCTGTTTTGAAATTTGATCCGGCAACGAAAGTATTTGAAGTCTCGGTCCGGGAACTGGCGCAGGATGAAGACTTTTCCCGCATCGGTTTCGGGCGGGGCGAAGGATGGCATCGCCTGGGCCTGGGCGCGGAGTTGCACGCCCGCGTCTTGCAAGACCGCTGCCTGGCCCATCCCGCCTATCGCCGGGAAGTCCATTTGCAAATTCGCCGCCCGGTCGAAGAGTGGACGGCCCTGATCACCGGCCGGCTCGACGGCTGCGCGCCGGACGGCAAGGGCGGCTGGCTGATCGAGGAATTCAAGTCCGCTTATTTTCCAACACAGGAAAGCCGCCGTTCCGGCGCGGCCTTCGAGCGCCATCAACGGCAGCTCTTGTTCTACTGCCTTATGTGGCGTCAGTTGGGCAACTCCCCCGTTTCGGCCGCGCTGGTCTATGTGGATTTGGCCGGCGGCGGGGAAACGCCCGTCGCCGTCGCCTATGATGAACCCGCCCTGGAACGCGAACTGCAACAGCGTCTCCGCCGTTTGCTGGCCATTTGGAAGGCCGGGGAAAAAGCGCGCGGGCAAAAAGCCGCGGCGGCCGGGTCGCTGCCGTTCCCCCACGAAGCCCGGCGCCCCGGCCAGAAAATAATGATTGACGCCGTCCGGCAAACGCTCGCCGCCGGCGACAATTTGCTGGCCGAGGCCCCGGCCGGCTCGGGCAAAACCGCGGCCAGCCTGCACCCGGCGCTGGCGCACGGGCTGTCCACCGGACGCCAGGTGGTTTTCCTCACCGCCAAGACGCTGCAACAAAAAATGGCCGTGTCCGCCCTGCGCGCCATGAACCCGCACGGCGCCTTTCGCACCCTGCAAATTCGCGCCAAGGAAAAGATGTGCGCCAACGACCGCGTCATCTGTCACGAAGATTTTTGTCCCTATGCGAAGGATTACCCGGGGAAAATGGAGCGGTCGAAAATCCTCGAGCGCCTGCGCGAGGCTCATTGGCATTTTGATCCCGACACCGTCTTTGCCGAGGCCAAACAGGAAAAGGTCTGCCCTTTTGAGGCGCAGTTGGAACTGGCCCGGCGGGCCGACGCCATCGTGGCCGATTACAATTATGTCTTCGAGCCGGGCGCGGCCCTGCGCCACCTGGAGCGCGAGGAGTTGGGCAACGCCATTTTGCTGGTGGACGAGGCGCACAATTTGCCGGACCGCGCCCGCCAGATATTTTCCCCCGAGTTGTTGGAGGAAACGTTGCGTTCGGCCGGGGGCCGGCTCCTGCTCCAAGCGGGTGAGTTGTTCGAATCCATCTCCGAAAGCATCGCCAGGCTGGCGGCGCTTTTGCGCGAGACGGCTGACGTGCTGGCCGAAGGCCCCGCCATCGCCGAAATCGAGCCGCCGGCCGATGCCGTGCGGATGCTGTGGAAGGAATGGGAGCCGAAATTCATCCGTTACCTTGCGTGGAAACGCGAGCTGAAACTCGCCGCCCCGCAGGATCCGATTCTCGATTTGCATTTCGCCTGGCAGCGGTTCATCGCCGTTTTGAACCTGTTCGGCCCGGGCTTCACCTGCGTGATCGAAAGGCGGAGCAAGTCCCTTCGTCTGGCCCTCGTCTGCCTGGACCCGGCGCGGGCCTTGGCCCCCATTTTTCGCGCGGCCTCCTCGACCGTTTTGTTTTCGGCCACTCTTTCGCCCGTGGAAATGACGCGCCGCATGTTGGGCCTGGAAAAGGAACGCACCCGCTCCATCACCCTGCCGCCGCCCTTTCCGCGGGAACACCGCAAGGTCATGATCCTGCCCCAGGTGCGGACCACTTTTGCGGCGCGGGACAAAAATTTTGGCGCGATTGCCGGGCTGGTGGCCCAAATGTCCGACGCCCGGAACGGCAACGGCTTGGTTTTGTTTCCGAGCTACCAGTTCCTCGAAAAAGTCGCGGAAAGGCTGCCGCCGATTCGCGCCCGCTTGCTGGTGCAGCGTCCGAACATCGCCGAGTCCGAACGGCGCGAAATTCTCAACGCGCTGGCCGCGCCGCCGCCCGGCGGCATTTTGTTGCTCGCCGTCCTGGGCGGGATGTACGCCGAGGGCGTTGATTATCCGGGCGAACTGTTGACCTCCGTCTACATCGTTTCACCCGCGTTGCCCCAGGTTTCCTTCGAGCGCGAACTGTTGCGCCGCTATTTTGAGGAGACCGAGCAAGCCGGGTTCGAGTATGCCTATCTCCAACCCGGCATGACGCGCGTCATTCAGGCCGCGGGGCGGTTGATCCGCAATGAAACGGACCGCGGCGTCATTGCCCTGCTCTGCCAAAGATTTCTCCAGGAACCCTACGTCAGCCGCCTGCCCCGGGATTGGTACGACGAGTGGCCGGCGCAGTTGATTGCCCGTCATCCGGCGGAAGAGATTCGAAAATTCTTCGGCGACGCGGTTGGCTAGAGCGTTTTAAATAAAACTGTAGCCATTCCGTTGGGCCTGTGGTATAGGCAGTTCATGCGAACTTTATCGTTGGACCTGCGCGAACGGATTTTGGCTTCCTATGACCTTGAAGAGGGGACTCGCGTGGAGGTCGGCGATCGTTACCGGGTTTCGCTGGGCCTGGTCAAGAAGCTCTTGCAACAACGCCGACGGACCGGGGAGATCGGTCCGCGCCACCGTTTCTCCGGGCGCAAGCCGATGATCCTGGCGGCCCATCAGCGCCAGATGCGGACTCTATTGAATCAGAAGCCCGACCTGACCTTGAAAGAGCTGCGCGCCGGCTTGGAACTGGACTGTTCTCTGCCCGCCATCCACTACGTTCTGGCGAAGATGGGGCTGACATATAAAAAAAGACACTCCATGCCAGCGAGCAAGACCGTCCGGACATTGCGCGGGCGCGCCGCGCCTGGCGGCGTCGGCAAGGCGGTTTGGACCCGGCCAAACTGATTTTCCTGGACGAATCGGGTGCCAAAACCAATCTGACCCGCCTGCGCGGGCGCGCCCTGCGGGGTCAGCGTGTCTACGCCCAATGTCCGCAGGGCCATTGGCAAACCACGACCATGATCGGCGCCATCCGCCTGGACGGTGCCACCGCCTGCATGACCATCGAGGGGGCCACCGATACGGAGGTTTTCCGGGTCTATGTCGGCCATGTCTTGTGCCCGACGCTGCGCGCCGGAGATGTGGTCATCATGGATAACCTCTCCCCGCATAAAAGTGAGCCGACCCTTTCGCTGATCGCGCAGGCTGGAGCCCAAATCCTCTTCCTTCCAGCCTATTCCCCAGACCTCAATCCCATCGAGCAAATGTGGAGCAAAGTCAAATCCCACCTGCGTACAGCCGAGGCCCGCACGCAGCCCGCTCTGCTCCAGGCGATTGCTTCAGCTTTGCAGAGTATCACGCCCCGGGATGCCATGAACTGGTTTGCCTCTTGTGGCTACAGTTTTATTTAAAACGCTCTAGAGCGGTTACACAATTCATATAGCGATTTTTATGGCCCGCAGAACTCGCAGATGACGCAGAAACGGAGACGAAAATTCTTTTTCTTTTCTGCGGGAATATCCTATTCTGCGGACAAAAATATTATGGAAGACTTCCCCCATAAAGAACAAACCTACAAAATCCTCGGCGCTTGCTTTGAAGTGTACAAGGAAAAAGGCTGCGGCTTCCTCGAAGCCGTTTACCAGGAGTGCCTGGAGATTGAACTCGAACTGCAAGGCATGGTCTTTGCCGCCAAACCGCCGTTGCACCTGAAATACAAAGGCCGCTCGCTACAGCAAACCTACCAGCCTGATCTCCTCTGCCATGAGAAAATCGTGGTCGAACTCAAAGCCGTTTCCGCGCTCGCCGACGAGCATCGTGCCCAGGTCATCAATTACCTTCACGCCACAGGCTGCGAAGTGGGCCTGCTCGTGAACTTCGGGCACTTTCCCAAAATCGAGTTCGAGCGGCTGGCCAACACGAGGAAGAAAGGCGCATCGGCAGAAGCAGAGCAATGATACTTCCCGCTGAAAAATGAGGAGGGCATGGTCTTTGCTTTCGTTTCTGCGTTTTTCTGCGTGTTCTGCGGGCAAATAATTCCTTGGGGTCATTGGGAATATATCGCTACATCATTTGTGGCAATGCTCTAGTTACCGTGGATCCACAATCGCGCCAAGAAAAAGCATCGCCCCGCTTTGATTTTCACGGATGGCCAGGAAAAATGGCCGGTCCACCACCATCCGAAAAGGCGGCTCCACCCGCCGGGCCGCCATCGCCGTTATGCCAATGCCAGTGACCGCGGCGGCTTCAGTCCCTTCTTCATTGACGTCCACGTAAGTTTTTTGCTTGACCCAATCAATATATAACGGCTCCTCCGAAATGCCGTGGAAGTTTGCCTGGCGGGTGAATGCCGCGGTCATGCCCTGCGCCTCCAGCACCTCTTTCAGATTGTACTCGTTTTCCAGTTTGAATCGCGGCAGCTCCACCGTGCCTTTCGTGGAGTGAAGCTGCGTTGTCCATTGCTCCCAATTCTCCATGGTCAGAGTTTGAAGAAATTCATCCAGGCTCTTCTTCGGCAGAAAAACATACATGCTCACGGCCCGGCCCGCATAAGGAAGCCGGACGGCTTGGAAAGCATCGTCCTCGTAATACTCAAAATCTCCCGTTCGACTCATCCTCGGATGCGTCACCGTCTGGCCGTTGCCCAGCGTGAAGGGCAAATCGCTCGTCAGCTTTTTGTCGAAAGGCACGGTCCAATCGCCCTTGAAATAAATCGCATCCAGCACAATCAGGCGATTTGCGTCCAGCGGCGGCTGGACCATTTTTGGAATTTTGCCGTGGGTATGATCGCTGCACCAGGCATTGATTTTTTGCGCCGTCGCCGGATTTCCAAAATCCACACTGGCAACTTCCGCCTGGTAGAACTGCCGGCTGACGGCCAGGAACGAGGGATTAATTTTGGCGTCCTGGGCCGTCCACAAGCTGTTGGCAATTTCCAATTTGATCTTCGCATCCAACTTGGACAAATGTTCGAGCAGGGCCAGGTTCGCCTCGTTCAAATCCGTCGCGCCAGCCTCCACTCGCAAAGTAGATAATATTTGCCGCAAGGTTTCGCCCTGCGCTCCGTTGGCGGCCATGGACAAGGCAAAGGCCAGTCCGGCGGGGCTGAGAAACACATTCCTACCGGGCACGGATTGGCGGGTCTGCGCGAGCAACTTCAAGCCGAAGGCATTGTAGGAACCGGCCACTTTTTCAATGGCTCCGTTGGTCTGGGCGGATGCGCTTGCAAAAATGAGGAATGCTGTTGTGAAAATGACAAATGACGAAATCCTAATGACGAAATGATGACGAAGCCCCAACGACGAATCTCGCCAAAAGCGGCGCGATGCCCGAGGTTCCTTTTTCGTCATTGCGTCATTTGAACATTGATTGGTCATTAGATTCTTACCATTGAAATCTCGTCGAATTATCTCTCAGATTTTTATCCGTGTCCATCCGTGTCCATCCGTGGTTAAGAATTTCAAATCCTTTTGGCTGGGATTTCGTCATTCGTCATTCTTGCGGCATTGGTCATTCGGATTTCGTCATTCGTCATTCTCCTTGTATCCTAATTCCTCGCTGGCGGAAGTCGAGATGATTTAATGGAGGCCCGAATCATTAGCGACTTTTGGGGAGCGCGACCGTCCCGGTCGCATCCGTCGGCGTCCCGCCGGCGGAACTCGCGCTTCCGAAACTTTCAACCTTTGCGTGGACTCTTGAGCATGTCGCTAATGATTCGGGATGGCGGATTTGTTGGTGGACAGAGCGGGCGTGGCGCGGCATTATCCCGGCATGGCGCAAAAGTCAACTGATGAAGCGCGGCGTCCGCCGGAAACGGGACCATTTGCCAACCGGAGGTTGCCATGACTCCAAATCATCGAAATGTTGAAATGTGAGGAACTGACGACTTTATGTCCATCATAGCCGAAATCAATCAGTATTCTAACGGAGCACAATTTCGTCGTGCGGATATGCACATTCATTCTTTCGGGGAAGGTGGATCATACGACGTTGTAGATGCCGGGATGACCCCGGAAGCTATTGTCGATACTGCGCTTGAGGAGAAACTTCATGTCATTGGTATCACCGATCACAACGTCGTCGGGAACGCCCTTCGTGCCGTTAAGTACGCCCATGGTAAACCGATTCTTGTTGTGCCCGGGGTCGAGCTTTCCACGCAACAAGGACATTTTCTGGTGTACTGCCCAACGCCTGAGAAGCTTGAAGGGTTTTACGGGAAAGTCAAGATTTCGGAGGACAAGAAGACGTGCCACGAGACAATTCCGCAATGCCTTAAATATGCGGAGGAGTTCGACGGATTTGGGATTTGTGCCCATATCGATCGCGATGGCGGACTTGAAAACGCCCATCCAAAGTTCGATGCGTTCAAGCAGGAAGTGCTGAATTGCAGGAATCTCCTGGCCTTGGAGATATCAAAAGCGGACAAGAGCGGATGGTTCTCAAATTCAGACGATAGTCCGGACCGGAAGAACTGTGCTTCCCTTCGATGCAAACACTTGGGGCAGGAAGACGGAATTGAACTTCCTAAGGTGATGGCCTCAGATGCACATTCACTCGGAGCGCTTGGGAAGAACGCCGCAGGGAATCGACGGTTGACACGTTTCAAGATGGAGTCTCTGTCCTTCGATTCGCTTAGAATCGCTCTCCTTGATGGCGCGGCACGGGTGCGGCTTGAAGATTTGATCCCTTCTGGAATTCCACATTTTGTCGGATTGAAACTTGAAGGAGGCTTTCTAAGCGATCAAGTCGTCCATTTCAGCCGAAACTTGACGTGCATCATCGGAGGGCGCGGTGCCGGCAAATCAACGATGCTGGAATCTCTCCGTGTGGGGTCGGGCAATTCAATCGAGAACACTATTGTTGATTGCGAAGTTTGGCCGGACGCCATCACGCTCATCTACGAAGACGAAGTGGGACAGCAGCACACACTCACAAGAAGCAAACTTAACGAGGTATGCAACAGTGATCCTGACGGCCCCAAGAAAGTTCTGATAGAGAGTTACGGCCAGGGAGAAACCGCTGAAACAATCCATCACTGCGATAAAGATCCTGCCATTCTCCTAGCCTTTCTTGATGGCTTTGTTGATGTGACGGAAATGCCAGAGAAGGATGAAGAACTCCGGGCTGCACCGCTCAAGAATCAGACTGAAATTGAACGCCTGCAATTAGATCTAAACCGCATCCCAGAAATCGAGAATGCAAAAAAGGTTGCCGATCAACAAGTCGCGACATTAAAGAGCCAGAAGGCGGGCGAAGTCGTAGATCTTGAACAGAAACTCGCTAACGAGAGGCTATTCCGCGAGCAGCTTCGTACCAAACTCAATAGTCTTCCCACATCGATCAATGATTGCTTAACCAGTGAAGAGTTAAATAACCTCATTACTGGGCTGGACGGCAACTCACTAGCAATCGGAAAGACGGAGTTCGATGCGGTTAAGAAACTCGTGACTGACCTGGCCAACGATGTCGATACGGTATCTGTACAACTCAAAATCAGAGTCAGTGACGCCGCCACGAAGATCAGTGAACAATTGAAGCTTTGGTCAATCAAGGAACAGGAAACGCAGGCTAAGATCGAAGACCTCCGTAGGGAGCTTGAAAAGCAGAAGATCAAGCTCGACATCGCGTTCATCCGAAAAGTGACGAAGGATGCGACAGATTTCGCGACGAAGCTCGTAGAGTTGAAAAAGAGTGTTCCTAAGCAAATCGAGGCGCAGAGGCAACGACGTGACCTGGTTTCGAACGCGCCGTGAACTCAAGAGCAAATTGTTCACAACGCGGCAGGCGTTCGCCACAGTAATGAACAGAATCCTAGCCTCGACCGTCGTTGATTACGCAGTCACGATTCGCTTCCACGAAGGAGTGCTCTCGAAAGAACTTGAAGAGCGGATCAAGGCAGATATGGCTTGGAGGACATCCAAGGTCCCAAAGGCCCAATTGATTGCGGAGAACATTTCACCTTTCGAACTCCTGGACGCGATCGACAAAAAGGATACGCGCGTTCTTGAGAACATCGTTGACGAGAACAACAACCGAGTGTTTTCAAAGACGGAAGCACTCGACATCCTAAACAAGCTAGGCGTACGTGAACCATACGTTGCGATCCAACGCTGCGCCTTTGAAGACCGGCCGGAGATTAAGGTTACCAAGGCACTCGTCAACCCGGACGGAACTAAATCGTACCAGGTGCGGGACTTCTCCAAACTCTCACTTGGCCAACAGCAATCTATCTTGCTTTCGATCCTGCTTTTCTCCAAGAGAAAGACTCCGCTCATCATCGATCAGCCGGAGGACCATCTGGATAGTGAGTTCGTCTACAAGACGATTGTCCGTTCCCTGCGGTCCATCAAAGAACATCGGCAGGTCATCATCGTGACTCACAATGCCAACATCGCAGTGCTCGGCGATGCGGAGCTAATCATTCCCCTGCGTGGCGCGAGCGACCGAGCCGTCATCCGCAACCGTGGGTCCATCGACACGAAGGACACGAAAGACATAGTTTGCACGATCTTGGAGGGCAGCAAGAAGGCGTTCATGCGCCGACGCGATGTTTACGGATACTGAAAGTGAAAGTCGTAGGGGTCATCGTAGGGGTCAAACCGTACTATTGTAAGAATATTTGGTTTTGACCTTGATTTATAAAGCGGTCGTAAAGGGGTCTAACAGTTGACAATCCTACAAAGGATCAACATTTTGCTGACCTGGGCTTCATGGAAACCTCCGTCTAACGGATGGTTCGGCCCCCCGGCCGTCGCCGCGATTCAGCCGATGATATAATGGCCCCCGGATATTGCAGACCAATCTGTCGCGCCATACCGGGAGAATGCCCCGCGCCGCCCGCTCTGTCCACCCAGAAATGCACCCACAAATGCGTCAGCGGCAATGCCAAAAAACGGGTCAGAGGAATGCGGAGAAGAGTTTGCAGTTTTATTCCCCTTCCCATCATTCCCCTGCCGCCTCCGGCTTTTCCGGGCTTCACTTCCATCTTCATCTTTGGTGGCGGCGTCAGCCGCGCTGGACTGCAATACGTCAGAGTCACGCATATTGGCGAGGATTATTTCCTCGCAGACGCAAAACACGGGAAAAAAGGCCTTTGCCCGCTGAACACGCTGATGGAAGCAGATGAAGAATTCTTATTCCGTATCTGCGTTAATCGGCGTGATCTGCGGGCAAGTCCGGATTCGGTTGCGGCTGGCTGCGCTGTGGTCTTTGTGGCAAAATGGTTTCGCGGTTTCCCCGGTTCTCCATAATCTTTCCGGGCACCCATGAAAAAGGCGGAAGGAAGAAGGCAGAATTAAGAAGTCAAAAGAGGAATCCGGTTCGACTTTTGGCTGTTTTTCAGATTTCTTAATTTTTACTTCTTAAATCTTAATTCGCTTCGGAAGCCGGCTTTATCGTTAATGTAACGGGCTTGTTACGGGTTTGTAACGGCAAATGTTACGGGCTAAGTCCTTGACTATCAACGTTGTAGCGGATGTAGCGGGTTTTCCGGACCTACATATCAATCTGGTGTTTCTTGGGATCTTGATCGTAATCCTAATCCTAATCTTAATCTCGAAACTGGAAATCTTGCGTGTCTTGCTCTTCGCGGCAAACCTGACCATTGACCATTGACCATTATCCATTGTCAGTTGTGTAAACTTGCCGTTCCCCCTTTAAGATGGCTATATTTATACAGCTTCTGAGGCGGCGAATGACGAAAAGCAGCAACATGTTGCCACCCGTTGCCGCTGTGTTGCCAGCCGAAAAGCTCAACGAAACCCTTGTAAAATGGGGCTTGTTGCCGTGTTGCCGATTTTCCAGACCTCTATCTATCAATCTCGCCCTTTTGACGGGTGCGTACGTCCTTATGAGCAAATCTATTTCTTCGCCCCCCATGAAGACGAAGATTTTGCAGAAGTCGAGGTTGAAAACCAGCCGGCCTGCTGGCACTCTGCCCTCATGGATCATCTGAAGCGCGCACGGCAAGTGTTCGATATTGAATGGGCGGCGTTGAAAGCCGTCCGGCAACAACTCGACGGCAATTTCGACGCGGCGGTCAACGTCATTGTCGAGACGCTGGGGCAACGCGGCAAAATCGTGGTCGTCGGCATTGGCAAATCGGGCAACGTCGGCCAGAAAATCGCCGCGACCCTGACCAGCACCGGCTCGACCAGCGTCTTTCTGCACGGCGTCGATGCGTTGCACGGCGATCTGGGCATCGTGAGCGATGGCGATGTCATTCTCGCGTTGAGCTACTCGGGCGAATCGGAAGAGTTGCTCAATTTGATTCCGCCGCTCAAACGATTCCCGGTCAAAATCATCTGCATCACCGGCGCGGTCAAATCCGCCCTGGCGCGCTACAGCGATGTCGTTTTGAACGTCCGGGTGCCCAAGGAAGCGTGCCCGTTTAACTTGGCCCCGACCGCCAGCACCACCGCCATGATGGTCATGGGCGACGCCCTGGCCATGACCGTTTTGCAGGCGCGCGGCTTCAAGGAAAAGGATTACGCCCGGCATCATCCTTCCGGCGCGATTGGCCGCGCGCTGCTGCTCAAGGTCTGCAACATCATGCGCACCGGCGAACGCAACGCCGTGGCCGGCGAAGCGGTGACCGTCAGGGAAGCCTTGCTCGTCATGACCCATGCCAAATCCGGCAGCGTCAGCGTCGTCAACCGCCGCGGCAAATTGACCGGCGTCTTCACCGACGGCGACCTTCGCCGCCACATGTCCGATGACGCCGAAGTGCTGTCCAAACCCCTGGCCGGGGTCATGACGCACAAACCCGTATGCATTCGCGAGGACGCTCTGGCCGTCGAGGCACTGAGAATCTTCAATCAGCGCAACATTGATGATTTGATCGTCATCAATGCCCGCCGCGAGCCGGTCGGCTTGATCGACTTGCAGGATTTACCCAAAGTGAAGTTAATGTGAAGTAAGAGGACTGTATGACCGACATGCCAAAGGATTTTGCCGATGCTCTGAAAGAAAGCGGGCTGGCTGAGTTTTTTTCGGGCTGCACAAGTTCGCACCGGCGGGAATATCTAAAGTGGATTACCGGGGCAAAACGGCCGGAGACAAGAAAGGAAAGAATAAAGAAAGCAGTGAAAATGCTTTCCGACAAATCTGCTGAAAAGACCGCGCGTTCGAAGAAAAACTTATGAATTACAGAGGTGAGTATGCCGTTGGTTGGTTTACGCTGTCGCTGATCAATGCCGGCCTTGCGGAAAGCAAGGGCCGGGGTCGTTTGGAATGGTGGCTCTTATCATTGTTCTTCGGCCCCATCTGCACGCTCCTGATTGTGGTTATGGATCCTGTGAAACCCAAGCAGTGATTACAGCCACTTCTTGCCAATGAGCCACATCTTGACCAGTTGAGTCAGCACCACGTAACAGAGCAGGGTCAGAAACAGGATCGGCCAATAGAATCCCGGCAACGGCACAAAGCCCAGCATCAGCGACAAGGGCGAGTAAGGCAGCCACCCGGCGACGGCCATGATGATCACCGTGGTAATCGTCAAAGGCACGCTGGCCCGCCCTTGAATGAATGGGATCTGCCGGGTGCGGATGACGTGGATGATCAGCGTTTGCGTCATGAGCGACTCGACGAACCAGCCCGTCTGAAACAGAGACGCCTGGTAGGTGTGCTCGACATCGGCATGGGCGAAATGCGCGGCCAGTTCCGGCGGCGGAACCAGTCCCGCCTGGCCGCACTTGAAGACCAGCCACATCACCGCATAGGTGGTGTAGTCGAAGATCGAACTGATCGGGCCGATGAAAAGAATGAAGCGCGTTATCTCCCCTATGTCCCACGGATGCGGTTTGGCGATCTGATCGGCCCCGACGTTGTCGGTGGGGATGGGCACTTGGGAAAAGTCGTAGAGCAAATTGTTGGTCAGGATTTGAATCGGCAGCATGGGCACGAACGGAAACAGCGCGCTGGCCCCCAGCACGCTGAACATGTTGCCAAAGTTGGAACTGGCCCCCATCCGAATGTATTTGAGTATGTTGACAAACACCTTCCGCCCTTCCAGCACTCCCTCCTCCAGCACCATCAGGCTTTTTTCCAGCAGGATCATGTCGGCGGATTCCCGGGCGATGTCCACCGCCGTGTCCACCGATATGCCCACGTCCGCCGCGCGCAGGGCGGGGGCGTCGTTGATGCCGTCGCCCATGAAGCCAACGACGTGCCCGTTGTGCCGCAAGGCTTCGACGATGCGCTTCTTGTGGCTGGGTGAAAGCCGGGCGAAAACCTGGGTCGTCTCGACGGCTTGGGACAGTTGCGGGTCGGTCATGTTTTCGACCGCGCTGCCAAGCAGAATCTGGCCCGTTGGCAGGCCCACTTCGTCGCAGACTTTGCGGGTGACAAGGTCGTTGTCGCCCGTCAGCACTTTCACGACGACGCCGTGTTGTTGCAGCGCGGCAATGGCCTTGGTGGCGGTTTCCTTGGGCGGATCCAAAAAGGCGATGTACCCTTTGAGAATCAGGTCCGCTTCGTCCGCTTTGGAGTAGGCGGCGCGCTTGTCCATCTTTTTGTAGGCCACGGCCAGGACCCGGAAACCGTCGGCGCTCAAGTCATTGTATTCCTGCACCAGATCGCCCATCAGAATCGGTTCCATCGGAAAACATTCCCCTTCGGATTCGAATTGGCTGCAGCGGCTGAAAACCGCTTCGGGCGCGCCCTTGGTCAGAATCTCGTAATCGCCTCCGGGCGATTCGACAATGACGGACATCATCCGGCGCGAGAAATCGAACGGGATTTCATCCACCTTCCGGTAATTTTCAATCGAGAGCTTTTTGTCGATGTCCTCATGCTCCAACACGGCGCGGTCCAGCACATTTTTGAGTCCGGTTTGGAAATGGCTGATGAGATAGGCGTCGAGCAAGACGGGATCGCTCTCGTTCTTGAAGACGTCGCAATGGATTTCCAGGATGACGTGGTCGCGGGTGAGGGTGCCGGTTTTATCCGTGCAGAGGACATCCATGGCGCCGAAGTTCTGGATGGAATTGAGGCGCTTGACGATGACTTTCTTGCGCGCCATTAACAAGGCTCCCTTGGACAGGCAGACCGAGACGATCATGGGCAGCATTTCCGGCGTCAACCCCACCGCCACGGACAACGCAAAGAAAAACGCCTGCTTCCAATCGTGTTTGTCCAGGCCGTTGATGAGGAAGACCAACGGCACCATCACCGCCATGAAACGCAGCATCAGCCAGGTGAATCTCTTGATCCCCTTGTCGAAGCTCGTCTCGATGGATTGCGTGGCGATGCTTTTGGCGATATTGCCCAAATAAGTCTGCGGCCCCGTTTCCACGACCAAACCCGTCGCCGCGCCGCTCTCCACGCTCGTGCCCAGAAAACAAAGATTGGAGGACTCCAAAGGCGAAATACCCTCGCGCGTTTCACGGGCGTCGAACTTCTCCACCGGCAGGCTCTCCCCCGTCAAAGTGGCCTGGATGATAAAAAGGTCTTTGCAAGAAAGCACGCGCACATCGCCCGGAATCATGTCGCCTGCGGAAAGCTTGACGATGTCGCCCGGCACCAATTCCCGCAACGGGACTTCCCTGGTTTTGCCTTCGCGGACGACCGTGGCCGTCACGTTGATCATGGCTTTGAGTTTGGCCGCGGCGGCGTCGGCCTTGGACTCCTGGATGTAACGCAGCGCCACGCCCAGGATGACCATGACCACCATGATCCATCCGCCCGCCACGTCGCTCGGCTCTTCGGCGGTGGCAAACGTGATGATGGCCAAAACCGACAACAAAATGACCAGGGGATTGCGGATGGCATGCCAGAATCGAACCAGCCAGTCATGGCGTTTCTCCCGGGAAACTTCGTTCGGCCCGACCTCTTCCAATCGCTCGCCGGCGACAGCTTCCGTCACTCCGTCCGGAGACGTATCCAACAGTCGCAAGGCATCCGCGGCCTCCATTCGGGCGGCCTCGGCCAGGCGGGAAGAGAGCCGGACATTGGGCGCTTTGTTGCGCTTGGGCGGCGCGGCGGCGGCCGTGGCGGCTGGGGCAGTCGGGCCGGGTTTTTCGGTGTCAACCATGCTTTTGCTTTGCGATCTATGCGGGCCGGATGCATCAACAAGCCGGCGCCCGGAAAATCGTAAATGGGAGGGCGGAAATCGCCAAGCAAATCCTCAGGAATTTTTTCACCATCCGTCTTTTATTCTCTCAAGAGGGCCTTTCAGTTTGAAACCCCGAACCCCGAAGACATTCGGGGCAGGTGTTGTGATTTTCTCAAGAGGAATCTGCCCTGTCAACAAACTGTGAAATTTTCGACATTTTGAATAGTCATAACATGTTGTCAGACAAGCACTTGGGCAACCTGTTGCAATCCAGATGAACGGCAATGCAATATCCGGCCTGGCTTCCCGTATTTATGCATGAGCGCAGACTGGACATTTTATGATATACACAACAAGATTGCCTGGCTTTATACCAGGTAAAATGACATAAAAGTCTCCGAAAGATTTCAAATACGGAGACAAGGAAAGGATCGGTCAAAAAATGAAGATAATGATAAAACCCAAAGTATGGTTCTGTGCGGTGATAACGGCCCTGGTGTCAGGTTGCCAAATATCGGTGGGGCCGGGGCCGGCCGGTCGTGGTGGCGGAACCGGTTGTGGAGGTCGTCCCCGAAACCTACGTCTGGGACGGGGTCGAGTACGTTGGCGTTTACAATGGCCAGTATATGTATTTTGGTCCCGCAGGCGTTTGGGTGGTCTGCGACCCCTTTATACTGGACAGATTCCACGGATGGGAGAGGTTCCATTCGGACTGGCGCGAACATGCGATTCGCAACGACCGGGAACATCGCCTCGACCGGGAACATCGCCCCGCCGGCATGAACAGAACGGCTGCGCCCGAGAGAAGGAATGCCGCTCCCGAGAGAAAGACGGCTGCGCCGGAGAGACAAACTGTTGCGCCGGAGAGAAAGGTGGCTGGTCCTGAGCAAAGGGCGGTTGCGCCCGAGAGAAAGACGGCTGCGCCCGAGAGAAAAACGGTTGCTCCGGCGCAAAAGACGGCTGCTCCCGCGAAGAAGGCGGCTGCTCCCGAGAAAAAGAAGGAAGATAAGAAGGACGAAAAGTAGGAGGAATTCCACAGCACGTTGGAAGTGACACCTGAATCCGGCGCTTTTCGCGCCGGATTCAGGAATATACCGACCAATCTGTCGGCGATCAAAAACCGTCACAACCCGGCACGTTAACGGTAATATTGGGTTGGGCTGGTTTTCGTCCGCGTCCAAAAAGGCCGTTTCATCACCACACTGCGGATGTCTCTTTCTGCACAGCCAAAAATCAAAAATATCTCGCGGCTTGTTTTCCTTTCAAAATCAATTATTCTTTTGCCATGACGTTTTCGCTCACCGCCTACATTGAAGCTGCCTTGGAACTGGCGCGTTACGACAAGTTGGATGACGGCTCTTTCGCGGGCGAAATCCCCAGGCTCAAAGGGGTGGCCGCGTTCGGCACAACCCTCCGCGAATGTGAAAACGAACTGCGCTCGGCGCTGGAAGATTGGATTCTGGTTGGGTTGCGACTGGGACACAAACTGCCCGTGATCGCCGGCATTGATTTAAACAAGGTTCGGCATGGCCGCATGGCGACCACTTAAACGGCGCGACTTCATCCGCAATTGCGCGCGCTCGGTTTCGATGGCCCGTTTTCCGGCACGCGCCACCAGTTCATGGTGTTGAATCAGCATCGCCAGACCATCCCCACCAATTCCGAGTACTCCGTGCCGCAAATCCGCATGCTCATCCGGCAGGTTGAATCCATTCTCGCCCGTCCAATTTCCTTGGACGAATGGAATTCGTTGTGACTATCCGTGGTTTAATAATTTGACCACCCCCGAACCCCGAACTTTCGGGGGAACAGGTTTCGGGGTGCGGATTTCGCGGATTTCACGGATGCCTTTTGCGTTTACTCTGTTCAGCGAGAACCGTTTACGAATTTGGAAAGATGTCGGTCAATTTGCAACGGAGGCGGCGCATGATTTGTTGAAGGCTGCGCAGAGTGATGCTTTGTTGACACAACTCCAGCCTGTGCAGCGTCGAGGAACGAAGCCCGATCCTTTTGGCGAACATGGCGTACGTTAAATCGCCGCGCTTGCGGCGCAAGAACTCGCTCAACTGCTTTTCCAAAGCCGGTTTCACCAAAGGCAATTCTTGGCAATCCCGTATCCCATTTGTGGGATAAATTCTTGAAAATTGAGGTTGACGGACGGTGCTCTTTTAGATTGAATCCTGTTGGGTTTTGTTCGGAGCACCATGAAATCGAGTTTGGCAAGTCGTAAGGCACTGCAAAAGGAAAGCTTCTTTGAAACGAAGACTTTCTCGAATGGTTCTATCGTCGATAAAGGAAGGCATCGCTTCGCGCTTTATTTGGCGTTTTTGCTCCTCGTTGCCTGCTGCCTGACTGTCCACGCCCAGCCGCAGACCTTCACGGTCACCACGCTCCGCGCCACCGGGCCAGGTTCCTTGGCCACTTCCATCGCTTTGGCCAACACCAACGCTGGCGCTCAAATCGTCTTCGCGGTCCAAGGGACAATCACGAACATTAATTCGTTCCCCACCATCACGAACAACCTTTCAATCATCGGGCCTTCTAATGATTCCGTGACCATCAGCGGCGGCGGCACCCTGCCTATCTTCACCATCGCTTCCGGCGGCGCTGTTACGCTTTCGAACCTGAACTTGATCAATGGAAGCACCACGTCCGGCGGAGCAGCCGTCAACAATGCCGGAGTTATGTCCATCGCCAATTGCCTCTTTAGCAACAACTTTGCGACCTCAGGGGGTGCTATCAGCAATGCTGGCACGATGACCATTGCTGCGTCGGTTTTTGCAAGTAATCAAGCCAGCAATGGCGGCGCGGTTTGGAATGCCGGGACGATGGCTATTCAACAATCGACCTTTTCCAACAATCTGGCAACGCTTGGTTTCGGCGGGGGCATCCTAAACTCGAGCAGTCTTCAAATATCAGCCTCCACTTTTTTTGACAATCAGGCTGTTGGTGGGGAAGGTGAAATCGGTGTAAACGGAGGTGGGGGCGGTTTGGGTGCCGGAGGCGCGGTTTTTATCAGCTATGGAAATCTTGCAGCTACGAACTGTACCTTTTCAGGAAATCAAGCCATCGGCGGGGCAGGTGGTGTTGCACTCGGCAATGGTCTTTCAGGCGGCAATGGCGGTGGCAACAATGGTGCCTATGGTGGTGCAGTCGCTCAGGGCGGTGGTGATGGTGGTTTTGGAGGGGGTGGGGGGGGAGGGGGTCCGCTCCGATCCGGTGGTTCTGGCGGTTTCGGCGGGGGGAATGGAGGCCTCTCAAATGAAGATGCTGGTTCTAGCGGTGGCAGCGGCTTCGGGGGCGGGCTTTTTGTGGAAAGGGGAAATGTGTTTCTTGTCAACGATACTATTGCAAACAACTCCACGACTGGCGGCAGTGGCGGCAATGGAGGTTCACCAGGCACGGGTGCCGGGGGAGGCATCTACAATTTGGATGGAACGGTGAGTCTGTTGAATATGATCGTGGCCAGCAATAGCGCCACCACCAGCAGCCCGGATCTCGTTGGGACATTCGTCAGTTCTGGATTTAACCTGATTGGGAACAGCCAGGGCGCAATCAATCTCAGCCCGAATGATTTCCAGGACGTGCCGGCCAGCTTGGAGCCGCTCCAGAATAACGGCGGGCCGACGCTCACTTTCGCTCTTTTGGCCAACAGTTTAGCGATTAGTTCAGGAACCGTCGTGGGAGCGCCACTGACTGACCAGCGTGGGATAGTGCGACCGGCCAAGAGCGACGACATGGGCGCATTCCAAACCGTTAATCCTGCCATGATTGTCATTGGCCTCCAGCCGCAAGGCCAGACGGACTTTCTTGGAGGGACGGCTACATTTACGGTTTTGGCCGGAGGCCCGGGTCCCTTGAATTGCCAGTGGATGGAAGGCTCTGGTCCCCTAACCAATGGCTCCCGCATTTCGGTGAGCACGACCTCCGCCAACGTCCAAGGAACCAATTATTCCGTCATTGCCAGCACGCTGACCATCACCAATTTGCAGAGTACCGATCCTGGCTCATATTTCGTCATCATCAGCAACGCTTCAAGCACAGCGACCAGTTCCAATGCGGTACTGGCGTTGGGAGTGCCACTGACGATCCAGGCGCTAGCGAGCCCAACCATCGGCGGCGGTGCGAGCGGCGGCGGCTCCTATGGAACTGGTTCCAGTGTGACAGTAACAGCGACTCCAAACACCTGTTACGAGTTCGTAAACTGGACGGATGGGGAAACGGTGGTGAGCGCCTCACCGAGTTACACTTTCACGCTGGCCGGCAATCAGACACTCACGGCCAATTTCTCGCCGATACCCCTTTGTGGCGCGAATATCATTACCGTTACCAGCACAGCCGATAATGGCAACGGCACATTGCGCGACGCTCTGGTCATCGCTTCGAGCGGAGACACAATCAACTTCTCCGTCACCACGCCTACGACGATCACCCTGACCACGGGCGAGCTGGTGATCTCGAGCAGTGTGACCATCCTTGGCCCCGGCCCTGGCAATCTCGCCATCAACGGCAACCAAGCGAGCAGCGTGTTCAACATCCTCCCGTCCCATACTGTCACTCTCGCCGGCCTGACTATCAGCAACGGCTCTGGCGGCGATGTGGTTTATAATGACACCGGCGGAGGAGGAGGAGGCATATATAACGACAATTCGACGCTGACGGTGAGTAACTGCATCGTCAATGGCAACTCGTCCTCATACGGCGGCGGCATATACAGTTCTGGGCCTCTTATGGTGACCGCCAGCACAATCACTGGCAACTCGGCCAGCGCCGAGATTGTCGCCGGAGCCTCCGCGCATGGCGGCGGCGGCATCTTTAATGACAATTCTTCGGTCACGGTGACTACCAGCACCCTTAGCAGCAACTCGGGTGTTGGCATTTACAACTTCGGAGGAACGTTGGAGGTCGAGACCAGCACCCTTAGCAGCAACTCGGGTGTTGGCATTTACAACTTCGGAGGAACGCTGGAAATCGCCACCAGCACCCTTGCGGAGAACTCCGGCGACGGCGTTGTCAACGATGGTTTCCCTAATGTCGCGGCGATGCTAATTAGCGCATGCACCTTCAGCGACAACGAGGGTGGCAACATCAACAACAATCCCTCAGGCTTAGGCTATTCCTATCCCTATTCACTTGTGCAGATCGGGGACACCATCCTGAACGGTGGAACAACGGGTGACAACATCGTTAGTGACGGTTCCGACGGCACGGTGACCTCGGGCGGCTATAACCTGAGCAGCGATAAAGGCGACGGTTTCCTGACTGCGACTAGCGACCAGACCAACACCAACCCGCTGATTGGCCCATTGCAGAACAACGGCGGCCCGACCTTCACCTGTGCGCTGTTGCCCGGCAGCCCGGCCATTAACCAGGGCAACCGGAACAGCATCCCGGCGTTGACGCTCAACACCGACCAACGCGGTTTGCCGCGGCCCGTCATTTTCCCCGGCATTCCCGAACCGCCTGGTGGCGACGGCAGCGACATCGGCGCATTCGAATTGCAGGCCCAGGGCGGTTCTTCAGCGGGTTCCTTGCAGGTTACAATTGCGCCTTCCGGCGCGGTTGGCGACGGGGCACAATGGCAGGTGGACGGCGGCACAAGCCAGAATAGCGGGGTGACGATTGCCAACCTGTCAGCGGGAAGTTACACCGTCTCCTTCACACCCATTTGCGGCTGGAACACGCCTGCTGATCAGATTGTTACGGTCACAAACGGAGCAACCACGACAGTCAGTGGCCTTTACATACCTTTGGCCACACCGACCAGCGGGCTGATTCTGCTGACAAACGGTTTTGGAGCTATCCAGCATGGAGCCTGGCCAAAGAACTTGGTCATCGAGAAAAAATACACCGTGACCGCAGCGCCCAAACCCAGAAACGTCTTCGCCGATTGGGTGGGCGGAACGAACCAGCCCTACTCCGCATTGAGCTCATCAACCAGCTACACGTTTACCATGCAGTCAAATCTGGTGTTGGAGGCCAACTTCGTTACAAACCCGTTCATTCCCGTCAGCGGAATTTATAACGGACTCTTTTTTACCACCAATGGCGTGACCGAACAAACGGCGGGGATGCTGAAGGGGCTGACCATTGGCCAGAAGGGAACTTACAGCGGCACGCTGATAATCAACGGTGTAAGCCATGCCATCAGCGGGACTTTTAATTTGGCCGGCCAGGCCAGCAAGTTCATTTCACGCACGGCCAGCCAGGGAGGTCCTCTGACGGTGGTAATGACATTGTTGAGTCCGAGCAATTCTGCACCGCAGGTGACAGGGACGGTAACCGGAACTAATTGGGGGGCCACTCTGACTGCCGATCTCGCCACCAACACCCTGCCTTCGGCTGAGTACACCATGCTTATCCCGCCGGACACCAATAATGCGCCGACCAATTCACCCGGCGGCGACGGCTATGCGTTAATAACCAATCACACCGGCACAGCCAAAATTACCGGAGCATTGGCTGATGGCACCGCCTTTAGTCAATCGGTGCCCGTTTCCCAAGACGGCTATGTTCCCATTTACGCCAATCTTTACGGGAACAAAGGGCTGCTCCTGGGCTGGATTAATCTCGACTTGACCAACATGGCTGGCGTCAGCCTTACCTGGATTCGTCCCAAACACGCTTCGGGAATATACACGAACGGGTTCACCAACGTTCTTCTCACCGATCAAATTCTGCTGTCGCCGTGGACCAATTCCCCGGGGAACTTTGACGATCTGACAAATCTGTCGGTGTTCGAAACCATCACTGATACGAACACCGTAATAACCAACATTGCGGTGAATTTCACCGCTGCGGGCAAAATGACCGAGACGGGGACGAAGACGGTGATTGGTTCCATGAACCCCAGGACCGGCCTGTTGACAGTGACCATCGGCAGCGGCGCATCCAAGGTGACTGGCCACGGCGCGATTCTGCTCAATGAAACCAATGGCGGTGGTTATTTCCTGACCAAGACCAACGCAGGAGCGGTCATCTTGGAGCCGTGAGGGGGAAAGGTGGAATTAAGAAGGATGAATTAAGAAGTGGAAAATCGAGTTGGGGCTCGACGGAGTCTCGCCCTACCGGGACACCCCCCCGCTGCCGCGCCCTTCACAGCGTTGTCTTCCGCTTTACGCCGCGGCCAGCACCTTGACCTCCTTGTCGAGCCGGCCGGCTAATCGCTCCTGTTCTTGGTCCAGGTCGTAGTGGGATTGCAGGTTGAGCCAGAACTCCGGCGACATGCCGAAGTAACGCCCGAGTCGCAAGGCGGTGTCCGCCGTGATGGCTCATGAAGGCCCGACTATCCCTTGCTGGGACCGCTTCGGACGCGCGGCAGCGCGTCCCTACCGCATTGGCCGGTAGGGACGACCTGCCGGTCGTCCGGGTGCCCCCCGGAAGGCTTCATGAGCCAGCCGCGGCAAATGATGAATTCTGCCGTGGAACGAATTCCGCCGGCGGGACGCCGACGGGGACAACCGGGACGGTTGTTCCACCCAGCAAAAAAAATCTTCAAAAAAACACTTGCGCAGGGCGGCTTTTGTGTTATTTTGACCGTCCATTTTGCCCTTTTAGGCGATTTGGCAGCCTTTTGCGCGACCGATAACTGTTCGCCTCGCTGGGCGCAGGATTGATGGCCGACGCCGCTAAACGCTGTTTTTTGCATTTTGATTTTATGCCAGTCAAAACATTCAGGCCTTTAACGCCTTCGACGCGCTATATTACTATAGCGTCGTTCGATGAGATTACAAAAGATTCTCCGGAACGGAGTCTCATTAGTATTCGCAAGAAAACCGGCGGCCGCAATCATTACGGCCGGATCACGGCGCGCGGCATTGGCCAGGGCCATAAACAGTTTTTGCGCAATGTGGATTTCAAACGAAATAAACATGGTGTTGAGGCGGAGGTGGCCGCAATCGAGTATGACCCGATCCGCACGGCCCGGCTGGCGCTTTTGCAGTATAAGGACGGCGAGAAGCGTTATATTATCGCCCCCGTCGGGTTGCAGGTGGGGGCCAAGTTGATGAGCGGCCCGTCCGCCCCTCCCGAAGTCGGCAATTGCCTGCTGCTCAAGACGATCCCCGTCGGTTTGCAGATCCATAATATAGAAATCACCCCCGGACGCGGCGGTCAGATGGTGCGGACTGCGGGCGGGGCGGCGATGTTGATGTCCCGGGGCGATGGTTATGCCACGATTCGCCTGCCATCGGGGGAGATTCGCCGGGTGCATGAGAGTTGCTATGCGACCATCGGCCAGGTTGGGAACATTGAGCATGAGAATGTGACGTTGGGCAAGGCGGGGCGTTCGCGGCATCGCGGCATACGCCCGATCAACCGCGGGGTTTCGCGCAACCCGGTGGACCATCCCAACGGAGGCGGGGCGGGCAAATCCAAGAGCGGCGGCGGCTGGCAGCAGTTGACTTCGCCGTGGGGCCTGCTGGCCAAGGGCTATCGCACCCGCCACAAACGCAAATACTCGAACCGGTTCATCCTGGTGCGGCGCGACGGCCGGCCGATGAAGCGCAAATAACAATTAGAAGCTTATGGGACGATCCATTAAAAAAGGCCCGTTTGTTGACCAGCATTTGCTGGACAAAATCACGGACGCCAAAGCCGCCAACTCCAAGACGCCGATCAAAACCTGGTCGCGCCGCTCGATGATCACGCCCGATTTCGTGGGATTGACCTTTGCCGTGCATAACGGCAAGATATTCAACCCCGTCTTTGTGACGGAGAACATGGTGGGGCATCGTCTGGGCGAATTCTCACTGACGCGCACCTTCAAGAAACACGGGGCGCACACGGCCAAGGCCGAGGCGAAATAAGATTATGGAAGTTCAAGCCATTACAAAAAACGTGCGAATGTCGGCGCAGAAAATGCGCGAGGTCGTGCGCCAGATCCAGGGCCTGCCGGCCGCCCAGGCCAGCGCCGTCCTGGCCGTGGTGCCGCGCAAAGGGGCGCGGGTGGTGGCCAAAACGCTCAAGTCGGCCCTGGCCAATGCCGAGGACCTGAAAACCCACAAAGCCGGATATGAAGGCTTCAAAACGGACCAACTGCGCGTCAAGCTCGCCGTGGCCGGAACCGCCACCACCATCAAACGCTTCATTCCCAAGGCCCGCGGTTCGGCCGGCCCGATTCTGAAGCGCAATTGCCACGTCAAAATTATCCTGTCAGACGAATAACCTATGGGTCAAAAAACAAATCCAATCGGCCTGCGCGTCGCCGTCAACAAGGACTGGACCTCGAAGTGGTTCGCGGAGAAGAAGGAATTCGGCAAGCTGCTGGCCGAAGACCGCAAGATTCGCGAGATACTCAAGACCAAGCTGGAAGGGGCCTCCGTCTCCAAAATTGGCATTGAACGGGCCGCCTCCCGCTGTCGCATTACGATTTACACCGCGCGCCCCGGCGTGGTGATCGGACGCAAAGGCGCGGAGATCGACAAGCTCAAAGAGGAAATCAGCAAGATGACCGGCAAGGAAGTCTATGTCGATATCCAGGAAATCAAACAGCCGGAAATGGACGCCCAATTGGTCGCCGAAAACGTCGCCGTCCAACTGGAACGCCGCGTTTCCTTCCGTCGCGCCATGAAAAAGGCGGTGCAAGTGGCGATGGATTTCGGGGCGGAAGGCATCAAAGTGCGGGTGGGCGGGCGCCTGGGCGGGGCGGAAATTGCCCGGGTTGAAAAATATCATCAAGGCCGGGTGCCGTTGCACACCTTGCGGGCCAACATAGATTACGGATTCGCCGAGGCCAACACATTGTATGGGAAATTGGGCATCAAATGTTGGATTTGCAAAGGCGATGTGCCGGTGGCGGCCAAAAAAGAACAACCCACCCCGGCCGCAGTCGCCCCTGTTGCCCCAGTTGCCGCTTGAGAATTTGCAGGAAACACACGTGAATAGAAAAGAGAGCCAAATATGCCATTGAGTCCCGCACGAGTCAAGTATCGCAAGATGCACCGCGGCCAGCCGCACCGGCCTGGCCCATCGCGGCTCGACGGTGGCCTTTGGCGAATACGGGCTGCAATCCCTCCAGCGCTGCTGGCTGGATACCCGGCAGATTGAAGCCGCGCGCGTGGCCGTGACCCGCTTTATGAAACGGCGCGGCAAAGTCTGGATTCGGATATTCCCGCATAAATCGTTCACCAAAAAGCCGCTGGAAACGCGCATGGGCAAGGGCAAGGGGCCGCTGGAATCGTGGGTGGCCGTCATTCGTCCGGCCAATGTCTTGTTTGAGGTGGATGGCGTGCCGGAAGCGGTGGCGCGCGAGTCCATGCGCCTGGCCGCGACCAAGCTGCCCATCAAGACGAAATTCATTTCCCGTCACCGCCTGGCCTGAAAGCACCATGAAAATGAGCGAACTAAAAGATTTGACGCCGCAGGAATTGACGGCCAAGGGCCGGGACCTGCGGCAGGAGATTTTCAACCTGCGCTTGCAGCAGGCCAGCAGCCAATTGGAAAAGCCCGCCCGCTTGAAGACCCTGCGCCGCGACGTGGCCCGGCTGGAAACCCGAATTACTCAACTCCGCAATAAAGCGGGTTGAATTGACACGATATGCCAGAAGCAACCCCACTTGATCGCGGACACCGCAAGGAACGGCAGGGCAGGGTCATTTCCAATAAAATGGCCAAGACCATCGTCGTGCAGGTGCAGCGCCGGTTTCCCCATCCGCAGTACAAGAAAGTCATCACCGCTTATTCAAAATTTTATGCCCACGACGAAAAGGGCGAAGCCAAAGTGGGCGACGTGGTCCTGATCCGGGAAACCCGCCCGCTGTCAAAATTGAAACGCTGGCGGCTGACCCAGGTGGTGGAACGCGCCGTGGAAGCCCCGGTGCCTGTTTAAGGACAATTTATGTTACAGGTTCGATCCATCTTGGACGTGGCCGACAATACCGGCGCCAAACGCGCGGCCGCCATCGGCGTCATTGGCCGCAACCAGCGCTATGCCGGCATTGGCGATGTCATCAAGGCCCACATCAAGGAGGCCGCGCCGGATGGGACCGTCAAGAAGGGCGAGGTGGTGGATGCGGTGGTGGTGCGCACCCGCCAGCAGATCCGCCGCTCCGACGGCTCGTATTTGCGCTTTGACAGCAACGCCATTGTCATCATCGACAAGGAGAACAATCCGCGCGGCACGCGGATATTCGGGCCGGTGGCGCGCGAATTGCGGGACAAGAAATTCATGAAGATCATATCGCTGGCCCCGGAGGTCATTTAGTTATGGCAAAAGCTCACATTAAAAAAGGGGATGAGGTGGTGGTCATCGCCGGTTCGGAACTGGGCCGCCGGGGCAAGGTCCTGCTCGTCAACAAAAAGAAACAGCGCGTCCTTGTGGAGGGCCTCAAGATGATGAAGCGCCACACCCGCAAGAGCGACAAGCGTCCGCAGGGGGGGATCGTCGAGCGGGAGGGCACGATCCACTTTTCCAATGTGATGCTGGCCTCGAAATTCGACGGCGGCGCCACCGCCGCCGCCGCGCCCGCGGAGGAAACCGCCCACAGTTAGAGGCCCTGGAACATGAAACCGAGACTTTACGAAAAATATCTGAACGAAGTGCGGCCCGCCTTGAAGGAAAAGCGGAAGTACCAGAACGTTCATCAAATTCCGAGGCTGGAAAAAATCGTGATCCACATGGGCGTGAGCGCCTCGCTGGAAAAGGGGGCGGTGGATGATGCCACGCGGGACATGGCCATGATCACCGGGCGCAAACCGGTCATCAACAAGGCGCGGCACAGCATCGCCAATTTCAAACTGCGGGAGGGCCAGAACATTGGCTGCCGCGTGACCCTGCGCCGGGAAGTGATGTATGAGTTTTTCGACCGGCTGGTGGCCACGGCCCTGCCGCGCATCCGCGATTTTCGGGGGCTTTCGCCCCGCTCCTTTGACGGCCGGGGCAATTACACCCTGGGCGTGTCGGACCAGACCATTTTTCCCGAGATCGAACTGGACAAAATCAAACGCACACAAGGCATGGACATCACGATAGTGACCAACGCGCCAACCAACGACGAGGCGCTGGACCTGTTGAAGATGATGGGCATGCCGTTTGCGGAGAAATAAATAAATTATGGCAAAGACATCCTGGATAGAACGCAACAAGAAGAAAGCGGCCACGGTCAAGAAATACGCCGCGCTGCGGGCGGAACTGAAAGCCCGCCACGATTATGCCGCGCTGAGCAAATTGCCGCGCAACGCCAGCCCCTCCCGGCTGGTCAACCGCTGCTCGATGTCCGGGCGGCGTCACGGCTATCTGCGCAAGTTCGGCTGTTCGCGCCTGACCTTCCGCGAGGCGGCCCTCAACGGCCTGATTCCCGGAGTGACGAAAGCCAGTTGGTAAATCCCATGAGCGACCCCATTTCAAACATGCTGACCAGCATCCGGAACGCCGGCCAGGCGTTATTGCCGGAGGTGGTCATTCCCCATTCCAAAGTGAAGGAACATATCGCCCACGTCTTGAAACGCGAAGGCTACGTGGCCGAGGTTGCCGTGGAAGGCAAGCCCTGGAAAAAAATCAAGATCAAGCTCAAATACACCGGCCGGAAACCCGTCATCGAAGGCATTCGCCGCATCAGCACGCCGGGCTTGCGGCGGTATGCGGGCGCGCTGGAGGTTCCGCGGGTGCGCGGCGGTTTGGGCGTTTCGATCCTGTCCACCTCCGAGGGGATCATGACGGGCCTGCAGGCGCGGCAGAAGAACGTGGGCGGCGAGTTGCTCTGCGAAGTGTGGTGAATTTATGTCCCGAATTGGAAAATTACCCGTGGCCGTTCCCCCCAAAGTGAAGGTGGAAATCAAGGGCCAAAAAGTGTTTGTCGAAGGCCCCAAGGGCAAGCTCGACTTTGAACTGCCGCGCCGCACTTCGGCCAAAGTGGATGGCGGCAATGTGGTGGTGAGCCGCGACGGGGAGGACGCCGAAGCCAAAGCGCTGCACGGCTTGAGCCGCGCGATCGTCAATAATATGGTCAAGGGGGTCAGCGACGGCTTTGTCAAGAAACTGGAAATCCAGGGCGTGGGCTTCAAGGCGGCTGTCCAGGGCAAAAATGTCAACCTGGTGCTGGGGTATTCGCATCCGGTCAATTATCCCATTCCGGACCAGATCACGGTGACGGTGTTGGAAAACACCAAATTGACCATCGAAGGGCCGAGCAAACAGTTGGTCGGCCAGGTCGCGGCGGAACTGCGCAGTTATTATCCGCCGGAGCCTTACAAAGGCAAAGGGGTGCGTTACTCGGATGAGAAAGTGGTGCGCAAGGAAGGCAAGACAGTGCAATAATCAGCCACGTTGCCACGGCCAAATCCGCGGCGCATTAAGATGAGAAACGATAAAAAAGTCAAATTGGCGAAGTTGCGTCACTGGCGCATTCGCAAAAAAATTTCAGGCACCAGGGAACGGCCGCGCATGAGCGTCCGGTTTTCCAACGAAAACATCTACGTGCAGTTCATCGATGATGCGGCGGGCGTGACCATGGCGTCGGCCTCCACCCTGCAAAAATCGGCGCCGGATCGCGCCCAACTGGCGGCCAACGCGGCCGGGGCCAAAAAAATCGGCGCCCTGGCGGCGGAAGCGGCCAAAGGCAAGGGAATCGTCAGAGTCGTATTTGATCGCAGCGGCGCCCGTTATCATGGCAAAGTCAAGGCGCTGGCGGATGCCGCGCGCGAAGCCGGCCTGCAATTTTAACCTGGAAGGATATTGTGCCCGAACCGACCAAATCTAATGCAAGTAATCGAGGCGGCAACCGCGGCCCGGGCCGCGGTCCGCGCCGCGTCCGGCCCGCCTCAACCGACAGCCCCGAAGGCTCGCTGGAAAAATCCGGCGGCTCCGAGTTGAGCGAGAAGGTGGTTTTTATCAATCGCTCCGCCAAAGTCGTCAAGGGCGGACGCCGCTTCAGCTTTAGCGCGCTGGTCGTGGCGGGCGATAAACACGGTCATGTCGGCGTTGGCCTGGGCAAGGCGGTGGAAGTTTCCGAAGCGATCCGCAAGGGGGGCGAAATGGCCAAGCAGCACATGGTCAGCATCTCCTTGAAGGATGCGACCATTCCACACGAAATATTTTGTCATTATGGCGGCGCAAAGGTCCTGCTGCGTCCGGCCTCGCCCGGCACGGGCATCATCGCCGGCAAAACGGTGCGCGCCGTGCTCGATTCGGTGGGAGTCAAAGATGTTCTCAGCAAATCACTCGGGTCCAACAACCCGTCCAACGTGGTCAAAGCGACCCTGGCTGGCTTGCAGCAACTCCGTTTGCGCGAAGATATTTACCGCAGTCGCGGCCTTGAAATAAAGGTTCGTCCCGCTCCCGCGCCGGCCCCGCCGCCGTTCCTGCGCCTGCGCCTGCTCCTAACCTTAATCCTAATCCTAATCCCAGTCCCGCGGTTGCCGACAACACTCCCAGCCCGGCTCCAGAGGCGGGTTCGGCCCCGGCCACTGCCTGATATTTATGCGTTTACACGATCTCAAACCTCGTCCGGGTTCCCGGCACCGCCGCAAACGGCTGGGCCAGGGTGAATCCAGCGGCCACGGCAAAACCAGCGGTCGCGGCGGCAAGGGGCAAACAGCCCGTTCCGGCAGCTCGATTCGCATCGGATTCGAAGGCGGCCAAATGCCGTTGATCCGCCGCATCCCCAAGCGCGGATTTAACAACAAGCAGTTCGCCGTCCGTTACATTCCGGTGAATCTGGAAGCGCTCAACCGATTTGACGAAGGCGCCACAGTGGACGAGAGCGCCTTGCGCAACCTGGGTCTGGCCAGCGGGACCGGAAAGTGGATCAAGATTCTGGGCACGGGCGAATTGACCCGGAAACTGACGGTGACGGCGCATGCTTTCAGCGCCTCGGCGCGAACGAAGATTGAAAAGCTCGGCGGAGCCTGCCAGTTGATGAAATCGCCGGCGAGCGAAAAGGCGGCGCAAGCGGCGCAAGCGGCGGCAGCCAGGAGACCACCTAATCCTGAGAAAGCCGCCAAGGTTGAGAAAGCCGCCAAGGCTGAGAAAGCCGCCAAGGCTGAGAAACCGGCCAAGGCTGAGAAGCCAGCCAAGGCTGAAAAACCGGCCACGACTGAGAAATCAGCCACGACTGAGAAGCCAGCCAAGCCAGATTAAGCGATGTTCTCCTCGATCCTCAACACGTTGAGCAACTGCTTCAAAATACCGGAGTTGAAATCCCGGATTTTGTTTACCCTGGTCGTGCTGGGGATCTGCCGGCTGGCTTCGCTGGTGCCGGCGCCCGGCTTGGACAGCGGGCTGTTGAAGGCCTACTTCGCTTCAGCGGCAGGCGCGGCAAGTTCCAATGGTTTGATGGGGATGTACAGCATGTTCACCGGCGGCGGCTTCGAAAAATGCGCGGTGGGCGCCCTGGGCATCATGCCTTACATCAGCTCGACGATCGTCCTCCAACTGTTGCAGGCGGTGATTCCCTTCCTGAGCAAGCTGGCGCGCGAGGAAGGCGGGCGAAGCAAGCTCATCCAATACGGACGCGTCCTGACTTTGTTTCTTTGCCTGGCGCAGGGCGCGGTGATGGCTGTTGGATGGGAGCACGCCAGCTCCGTTTTCCCGAATTTTCACGGCCAACTCGTGTTGATTCACAACCTCTGGTGGTACCGGATTCAAACGACAGTCATCCTGGCCACCGGGACAATGCTGCTCATGTGGCTGGGCGAACAGATCACCGATCGCGGCATTGGCAACGGCATATCCTTGATTATTACCGTGGGCATTTTGGCTCGTTTGCCCCAGGCCGGACAGGGTTTGGTGGATATGTTCCTGTCTCCGGGGTCGAACTTCAATTTTTTCCATTTCGTCGCCTTGATCCTGCTCTTGTTCGCCGTCATCGCCGGCGTGGTCGCCGTGACCCAGGCCGAGCGCAAGATTCCCGTGCAATACGCCCAGCGCGTCGTGGGACGCAAGACCTATTCGGGCGGCAGTTCCTTCATGCCCTTGCGCGTCAATTATTCCGGCGTCATGCCGGTCATTTTTGCTTCAGCCATCCTGATGTTTCCGGCCATGATATTCAACTTCCTGGGCAGGAGGTTCGACGTGCGTTTCTTTGAGGAATTGGCCGCCATGTTGTCGCGCGGTTCCTTCATTTACCTGCTGCTTTACGGATTGATGATCCTGTTCTTCTCCTATTTCTGGGTCGCGACACAATTCAACGAACTGCAGATTTCCGACGACATGAAGAAATCCGGCGGCTACATCCCCGGCGTGCGTCCCGGGCAGGCGACCAGTGGTTTTCTGCATCGCACGATGAGCCGCATCACCCTGGCTGGGGCGATTTTTTTGACCATCATCGCTATTATTCCGATTCTCCTGCAGGAGGCGATGAGAATTCCACAGACGGTGGCGCAATTTTTTGGCGGCACCAGTTTGCTCATTATTGTCGGGGTCATGCTCGATACGATGCGGCAGATGGAAGCGCACTTGTTGATGCGTCATTACGACGGATTCCTGAAGAAAGGCCGGCTGAAGGGCCGTTTTTAACGACCCTCAAGCTTGCGGAAGGACAAGGCCGTGGCGGCGATCATCTTAAAGAGCGAGCACGACTTGGCAAGGATGCGTCCCGCGTGCGTGGTGGCCAGCACGGTTTTGGAAGAAGTCGGGGCCTTTATTCGGCCGGGGGTCACCACCAAAGAAGTGGATGATTTTGCGGCCGAACGGATAAAAAGTTACGGGGCCAGGAGCGCGTTTTTGGGTTATCGCAAGTATCCGTGCTGCATTTGTATTTCGGTCAATGAACAGGTGGTGCATGGGCTGGCCGGCCCGCGCCGTCTGGAATTTGGCGATATTGTCAGTTTGGACATTGGCGTCGTTTATCACGGGTATATCGGGGACACGGCAAAGACGGTCGCCGTGGGGGGATGCGATGTGCGGGCCCAACGGTTGATGGATGTGACGGAACAGGCTCTGGCAGAAGGAATTGCGCAGGCGCTGTCCGGCAATCGCGTCGTGGACATTTCGCGGGCGGTGCAGATTTATGTGGAAAGCAACGGATTCAGCATCGTTCGGGAATTTGTCGGGCACGGGGTGGGGCGATCGGTGCATGAAGAGCCACAGGTGCCTAATTTTGTCGAACAGGGCAAACAGACGCCCAAATTGCGGCCGGGCATGACAATCGCCATTGAGCCGATGGTCAATGCCGGGTCGCCGCAGGTAATGGTTTTAAGCGATGGCTGGACAGTTGCCACAAAAGATGGTCAATTATCGGCGCATTTTGAGCATACGGTTTTGATAACCGATGCCGAACCCGAAATATTGACGTGGCCCGCGAAAGCACCATCGAAGTTGAAGGCAGGATAGTGGAAATTCTTGCCGAGGTGTTGTTTCGCGTCGAATTGAGCAATGGCCATCGGTTGGTGGCGCATGTGTCCGGCAAACGCCGGCTGGCTTTTGAACGGTTGGTATTGGGCGA
This sequence comes from uncultured Verrucomicrobiae bacterium, assembly GCA_963825315.1. Taxonomy (GTDB): domain Bacteria; phylum Verrucomicrobiota; class Verrucomicrobiia; order Limisphaerales; family Palsa-1400; genus DASRLE01. The sequence goes on from CAWGST010000001.1 coordinate 2,733,136, forward strand.
CTGCGTAACGGTGAGGCTGTCACCGTACGATTTATCCAGGGGCAGCATTACAGCCAGAGATGAATAATATATGAAAGTTCGAGCGTCAGTGAAAAAGCTTTGCGAAAACTGCAAAATTGTCAAACGGAAGGGCGTCATACGCGTGCTCTGCACCAACGCCCGCCACAAACAAAGACAAGGTTAGGAATGCGAATTTATGGCACGAATCGTTGGAGTTGAAATACCGGGCGAGAAGCGAATCGACGTCGCTTTGCGCTACATTTATGGCATTGGCTCGAGCAATGCCAAAGTCATCCTCACCAAGGCCAACATCAACCCGGCCCTGCGCGCCAGAGACCTTGACGAAGGGCAGTTGTCCCAGATTGTTCACGCCATCCAGGACGGCAAATACGTCATTGAAGGCGATTTGCGCCGCGAACTGGGCATGAACCTCAAGCGCCTGCAAGGCATCAAGTGCTACCGCGGTGTGCGCCATCTGCGCGGCCTGCCCGTGCGCGGCCAGCGCACCTCGACCAATGCCCGCACGCGCAAGGGGCCGCGCAAAACCGTCGGCGTGCAACGCAATCCCAATGCCAAAACCGGCATCCACTAAATCTTTTTACCATGGCTGAAGAACCCAAACCGAAAAAACCCGCGCCCAAAAAAGAAGGCAAACCCGAAGGGGCGCCCGCGCCCGCGCCGCACGATGCCGCCAAACCGGCCAAGAAAGCGGCTCCCGCCGCGGAAGCGGGGGGCGAAGCGGCCAAAAAACCGGCTGGAGAGACGCCGGCCGCGCCAGCCGCGCCAGCCGCGCCTGGAGCGCCCGTGGCCGTGGCGGCCGCGCCAACGGCGGCGGAACTGTTGGCCGACGACGCCAATGCCAAAAAGATCATCAAGGCCAAAGGGGCCAAAAACATTTCGGCTGGCATCGCCAATATACTGGCCACGTTCAATAACACCAATGTGACGATCACCGACATGCACGGCAACGTGCTGGGATGGTCCAGCGCGGGCCGGGTTGGGTTTAAAGGCTCGCGCAAGAGCACGGCCTTTGCCGCGCAGCAAGTGGCGCAGGACGCCGCCCGCCAGGCCATGTCGCACGGCATGAGGGAGATCGAAGTTCGCGTCAAAGGTCCCGGCTCCGGCCGCGAATCCGCCATTCGCGCCCTCCAGGCCATCGGTCTGGAAATCACCACCATCAAGGATGTGACTCCGGTGCCGCACAACGGATGTCGTCCGCGCAAGAAACGGCGCGTCTAACTGAAATGAACCTTTACCATTGGCAAACCGCAATCCGCAATTGATATGGCTCGATATACTGGTCCCCGCACACGCCTCAGCCGCCGCTTCGGCATCCCGATGTTCGGCCCTGACAAATACTTGGAGCGCCGCAACTACGGTCCCGGCGTCCACGGCCCGAAATCGCGCCGCAAACACACCGATTACGGCCTGGGCCTGATCGAGAAGCAGAAGCTGCGCTATTTCTACGGTTTGATGGAGCGGCAATTTCGCGGCGTCTATGAGCGGGCCTTGAAGCGCCGCGGCGTCACCGGCGAGCAAATGCTGCAAATCCTCGAAACCCGCCTCGACAACGTCGTCTATCATCTGGGCTTTGCCATTACCCGGGCCGCCGCCCGCCAAATGGTCAGCCACGGCCATCTCAAGGTCAACGGACGCAAGGTCAATGTCCCTTCCTTCGCCTTGAAGGTCAATGATGTCATTGAAGTCCGGGAGTCCAATGTCTCCCGACAATTGGCCACGAAAAATTTGGAATTATCGACCAGCAAAGTGGTGCCGGATTGGCTCTCCCTGAACAAGGACGCCTTTAAGGGATCGGTGGTGCGGATACCGACCCGTGAGGACATCCATCCCATTGCCAACGAACAGGCCGTCGTCGAATTTTATTCCCGCTAAACAGTAAACCGTCCCGCGCAAGCGGGACAAAAACAATTACACGGGTTTCTCCGGCGCGGGAACAAGCGGAGAAGCCAGATTAAAATTGTTGAAAGGAAAATTATGCCAGTACGTCTCGGACGTTTTGAAATGCCCAAGCGGTTGACCAAAGAGGACGCAACCGCCACTGATACCTACGCCAAATTCGTCGCCGAACCGTTTGAAACCGGCTACGGCCACACCCTCGGCAACTCGTTGCGCCGCGTGCTCCTCTCCTCCCTGGAAGGCGCCGCCATCTCTTCCATCAAGATCGATGGCGCCCAGCACGAATTCGCCACCGTCGAAGGCGTCGTCGAAGATGTGACCGACATCGTCTTGAACCTGAAAAAGGTGCTCTTTCGCGCCCATTCGCGCGAGCCGCAAACCGTGCTCCTCTCCGTCAACAAGGAAGGCGAAGTGACGGCGGAAGACATCGAACTGAACCAAAACCTCGAGCTGGTCAATCCCAAGCAACACATCTGCACCCTCGATAAAAAGAAGAAGTTCGAGATGGAACTGGAAATCAAAGTCGGCCGCGGCTTCTGTCCCGGCGACGAAAACAAAAAGCCCGACCAGGCCATCGGCGTCATCGCCATTGATTCTCTTTTTTCTCCGGTGACGCGGGTGCGTTACGCGGTGGAAAACGCCCGGGTCGGCCAGCGCACCGATTACGACCGGCTGATCATCGAAATATGGACCGACGGGCGCATTTCGCCGGACGACGCGCTGACCCAGTCCTCGGCCATTTTGCAGCATCATCTGGACGTATTTGTCGGCTATGACAAGAACGCGGTGGAATTTGAGGAAACGGAGACCAAGCAGGACGACGAGAAGTCCAAGCTCAAGAAGCTGCTCAACATGAGCGTGAACGAAATTGAGTTGAGCGTGCGCGCGGCCAATTGCCTGAACAACGCCAATATCACCACCGTGGGCCAATTGTCCATGAAGACCGAAGCCGAAATGCTCAAATACCGGAACTTCGGCAAGAAATCCCTGAACGAAATCAAAGAGAAACTGGCCAGCCTGGGTCTTTCTTTGGGCATGAACATTGATCCAGCCTTGTTGGAGACGCCCAAGGAAGAAGTCAAGTTGGCCGAATAAATCGAGTTTTATGCGCCATCTCAAACGCACCGCCAAGCTGGGCAGGACCGGGCAGCATCGAAACCGGATGCTGGCCAGCCTGGTTTGCAGCCTGATCAAACACCGCCGCATCACCACCACTTTGGCCAAGGCCAAGGCCGCCCGCTCCGTCGCCGAAAAAATGATCACCCTGGGCAAGGCCGGCACTTTGCACGACCGGCGGCTCGCCTCGGCCCGCCTGCATCAGGATGAAGTCGCGGTCAAAGTGCTCTTCAACGAAATTGCGCCCACGCAGAAGGAACGGCGCGGGGGCTACACCCGCATCGTGCGCCTGGGCCAGCGCCAGGGCGACGCCGCCCAACTGGCCATCCTGGAATTTGTGGATGTCCCGCTGCCCGAGGCCGCCCCCGCCGCCGCCGCTGCCGCTGCCGAAAAACCCGCCGAAAAAGCGGAAGGCAAAGCCGAGGTCAAAGCGGAGGAAAAGAAAGAAGCGCCCGCGCCGGCATAAAGCAGATTGCCTTTCAGTTTGAAAGGCAGCCCCGAAAGGATTCGGGGCAGAGTTTTAAATTTCTCAAGAGAAATCTGCCTGTCAACAAACTGTGAAATTTTCGACATTTTGAATAATCACAACATGTTGTCAGCGAGGCAGTTACAAAACAACTCTGAAAGTAGTATTTACAAACAAAGCTGAAAACATGCGGGGGCGGAATTGACCAAAGCAAGAACAGGAGGAACAAATTCGTTGGAGGAACAAATTCGTGGCAATTGCCGTGGCATCGGTTATTCTCCATTGGAATCATGATTGCACTGGTTGAACAAAAGAAAAATGACCTGGCTGACCTCTGTCGCCTGTTCAAGGTCGAGCGGCTTGAGCTTTTTGGCTCGGCGGCCACCGGCTCGTTTCAGGCTGCATCCAGTGATTTGGATTTCATCGTGCGGTTCTCCGCTCCGTCCGCCGGAAACTATCTGGACCGGTATCTTGATTTTGCGGAAGCGCTCGAACAGCTCTTCCAGCGGCGTGTGGATTTGGTGACAGAGAGAGCCATTCACAATCCATATTTTCGTCGCAGCGTTGAGGCAACCCGCCAGCCGGTTTATGAACAACGAAACGAAGAAGCGGCTGCTTGACGCGCTGGAAGCCTGCCGCGCGATTCAGCAATTCACTGCGGGAAGCAGCTTCACATTATATGCCGCTGACTCCATGCGCAGGGCCGCGGTGGAGCGCAAGTTTGAAATTCTGGGGGAAGCATTGAGTCGCGCCGAAGAATCCGCGCCCGAGTTGATAGCGCGCCTTCCCGAAATCCGGCGCATCATCGGAATGCGGAACCGCATCATTCATGGTTACGATGCCGTGGACGACGAACTTGTTTGGGACACCGTGCAGGGCAAAATTCCTTCGCTGCTCGAACAACTGTCCGCCCTATTGAGCGATGAAGGCGAAAATTTATGAAAAACGACGACGCTAAATTGTGTCACGGCCCCAGGATGGGCCTTTGAGGGACAGGACGGCCAGGATTTTGCGGTGGGCGCTGGTGAAGGGGAGGCGATTGAGTTGCGAAATTGTTTTCCAGGCGCCGGACGCTTCGCTGCTGGCCTGGGCGTGGTAAGCTTCGAGAAGGATTCGATAGCGCGTGATGGAATGCCGTATGCGGCAGAGCGGACGGGCTTCCGCAATCTGAAACTGTCCTGCCGTCGCGGCGAGACTGTTATCTTGAAGCCCAACCTCGATGTTGGGAAATTCCCAAAGATGAGCATTGACGGCCCCGCCGGGTCGTTGCCGGACGAGGAACCGGTTTTGTTTCCGCGCGACGAAGGCCATGAATCGCCGTTCCGTGGCCGGCGCACGAGTCGGACTCATGGGGAATTCGTCGAGGCGATCTTCGCGGAAGGCAAAACAAAACTTGCGCACGGGGCAAACGGAACATTTCATCTGGCGCGGCGTGCAGACAAGCGCGCCCAACTCCATCAAGGACTGGTTCAGGTCCGAACAGCGCGCGGGAACGACCGAAACCAAATCGCGGGCCAGTTGCCACAAGGTTGCGTTGGTCTGTTTGTCGCGGGGGTTGCCTTCGACGCCGAAAATCCGGCTTAAAACACGAATGACGTTCCCGTCCAGAATCGGCGCAGGCTGGTTGAAGGCGATGCTGCTGATGGCCCCGGCGGTGTATCGGCCAATGCCGGGCAACGCAAGAATGTCATCGAACTTCCGCGGAAACCGGCCGCCATGCCGCCGCATGATGAATTGGGCGGCGGCCTGCGCGTGGCGGACCCGGCTGTAATAACCCAGACCTTCCCACAATTTGAGGACCTTCTGCGGTCGCGCCCGCGCGAAAGCGGCCAGGGTCGGCAACCGGCGCATCCAGCGTTGAAAGTAAGGGATGACGGTCTTGACCTGGGTTTGCTGGAGCATGATTTCGGAAATCCAGATTGCGTAAGGGTCACGGGTGCGCCGCCAGGGCAGGGCGCGGGCATTTTGGGCAAACCAGGCGGTCAAATTCCGGGCCACCGCCCGCCGTCGCCGAAGCGGCTTTGGCGCGGCAAGCCGGCGCTGCAAGGCGGCGGAGTTGGGCGGCGTCTTCCGATTCCTAATCTTAATCGTAATCTTAATCCTGATCTTCTTAATCTTAATCCTATGAAAAACCAAGAGATTAGGATTACGATTAAGATTAGGATTAGGAAAAAAGGCGTCACCCGGAGGCGTCAAGCGATTGCATCCGCCTCAACTCCTGTTCCTGGTATCTCCGGCGCACCGTTGACAACAAAAGGGTGTAAATTCCCCGGAGTGCGCCCGTCCCCGGGCGCAGCAATGTCCGTACTCATGAGGACTTTGGAAAGTTCCGACCCGCTTTCCCCGTACCACCCCGCTGCGCCCGAGGACGGGCGCACTCCGTCACTTTGCCGGCACGCACAACCTTCCATAAGCATCCCGAAACCGCGCGCTGCTCCATGGCCATTCCTTCGGCGACGTCACCAGCTTCACCTTCGTAGGATTGTTCTCGATGTATCGCTGCGTGCGCGCTTCATGTTCACCGTCACGCATATAGGTGTCCCAATAGCCCTCCTGCCAGAATTGTCCTTTGCGCCCCAAAATCTTGTTCGCCTCCTTGGCTGTGTAGCCTTTCCAAGCATCCACCAACTGCCACATCTGCACGTCCTGCACGAGGAAGAGCAGATGCACATGGTTTGGCATTATCACCCAGGCGCGCAGGTCGTATTGCACGTCGTGACGAAAGAGCAGCGAACTTTCGAACATCGCCGCAATGTCCGCGCGCCGCAGATGACACTCGCCCCGCCCTTTGTCCAGGTACGCCTCCAACTCGATGCGTCGCTTCCGGTCGTCTTCGATTTGCAACAGCCCCTCCCATTCCGAACGCAACTCTGCGGGGAACGCGTCCGCCAGCCGGAACGTAACAAACTGGATGAGGCCGGGCTCATCGCGATGCGGCAGATACCCGTTCTCATGCCAGCCCAGGAACCCACGCTCAATCTCGTCTTTCGCCTGCGGATGCGACCCTGCGCGCTTGCCCTCCACGAGGTCGCGCACACCCGGATTATAGGGCGGGCTGGGCAATCGCTTGGGCTTCATCATGAAAAAGGAAAGTGCAAAGCGAGGAGGCTGACAAGCCCGGAGTGCGGCCGTCCCCGGCCGCAGCAAACAACGGATTTTTCGCGAGCGCAGTAAAACCACCACTGGGCTGTATTGTTCACGTTGCTGCGCCCGAGGACGGGCGCACTCCGGGGCCAGTCTCCCGTCTGACACCGGTAGCAGTGTCAAGATGCGCCCCTCGGCCGCAGCAGTGTGCGCAGGGACGAACGTTTTGAGGAGTCTCGAATCGCTGTGCATCTCGCGTGTTGCTGCGCCCGAGGACGGGGGGATGGCGCAATTGAGATGAACCACCGAAAACTCCGGGGTTTGACTTGCGGGGCATCCCCCGTACTTTGTCGGCATGTTTGAATTGACCGCACCATACCAACCGGCCGGGGATCAGCCGCAAGCCATTGCGAAACTGATCGAAGGGGTTTTGGCGGGCGCGAAGCATCAAACGCTGGTCGGCGTGACCGGCTCGGGCAAAACTTTCACGGTGGCCAATGTCATCCAGGCCGTGCAGAAGCCGACCCTGGTCATCTCGCATAACAAGACGCTCGCCGCCCAGCTTTACGCGGAGTTCAAAAGTTTTTTTCCCCGCAACGCCGTGGAGTATTTCGTCAGTTACTTCGATTATTATCAGCCCGAGGCCTACATCCCGCGCACCGACACCTTTATCGAGAAGGATTCGAGCATCAACGAAGAGATCGAGCGGATGCGGCTTTCCACCATGAGTTCGCTGCTGACGCGGCGCGATGTGGTGGTGGTGGCCAGTGTGTCGTGCATTTACGGCATCGGCAGCAGGGAGAATTACGAGGCCCTGGTGCAGCAGGTGCATGCCCGGCATGACGATTTCGCGCGACCAGTTGCTCTCCCGCCTGGTGGATTTGCAGTACTCGCGCAACGATGTCGCCTTCGAGCGGGGACAGTTCCGGGTGCGGGGCGACGTGGTGGAACTGCGCCCGTCCTGGACGGAAGACGGGTTGCGCATTGAATTTTTTGGCGAGGAAATCGAGCGCCTTTCCCGCTTCGAACCGCTGACCGGGGAACGGACGGAGACGCCGCAGTCGGTGGTCATTTTCCCGGCCAAACAATTCGTCACGCCGCAATCGAAGATCAACGACGCCCTCCTGGCCATTCGCGGGGAAATGGGCGAACGCATCGCCTGGTTCGAGGCGCGCGGGAAATTGCTCGAAGCGCAACGCATCAAGATGCGGACGGAATACGATTTGGAAATGATGGAAGAGATGGGTTTTTGTTCCGGGATCGAAAACTATTCGCGCCACCTGGCGGCGCGGGCGCCGGGATCGCGTCCCTGCACGTTGCTGGACTTTTTCCCAAGCGATTACCTGCTGATCGTGGACGAATCCCATGCCACCGTGCCGCAAATCGGCGGGATGCACGCGGGAGACCTTTCGCGCAAGAGCGTGTTGGTGGAGCACGGCTTTCGTCTGCCCAGCGCGCTGGACAACCGGCCGCTGGAGTTCGAGGAATTTCAAGCGTTGCAGGGCCAGACCATCTATGTCAGCGCCACGCCCACCGAGCGGGAAATGCAGTGGTCGGAAGGCCGCATTGTCGAACAAATTGTCCGTCCGACCGGATTGGTGGACCCCAAAATCACCGTCAAACCGCTGGAGGGGCAGATTGATGATTTGCTCGAGGAAGTGCGCAAGCGCAGCGACGCCAAAGAGCGCACGCTCGTGACCACCCTGACCAAACGTTCCGCGGAAGAGTTGACCGATTACCTGCGCAACCTGGGCATCAATGTGCGTTACCTGCACAGCGAGATTGACGCGATTGAACGGGTGGAGGTTCTGCGTGCGTTGCGCAAGGGTGATTTTGACGTCCTGGTGGGCATCAACCTGCTGCGCGAGGGATTGGACCTGCCCGAGGTTTCGCTCGTCGCCATTCTGGACGCGGACAAGGAAGGGTACCTGCGCAGCGCGACGAGCCTCATTCAAACCGCCGGCCGGGCGGCGCGCCACATCAACGGCGAAGTGATACTTTACGCGAGCGTGATGACGCAAAGCATCCAGAAGTTTCTGGCCGTTTCAGAATACCGGCGGCAAAGGCAACTGGCCTGGAACCAGGAGCACCACATCACGCCGCGCAGCGTCAGCCGGGCGGTCGAGGACAGTCTGGCCGTCTATCAAAGCGCGCGCTCCAGGGCCGCGCTGCTCTTGAACGAGGTGGGGGGGAATTTCGATGTGACAGAGACGCTGCGCGAGTTGCAGGAACAAATGGTCGAGGCTTCCAACAATCTGGAATTTGAAAAGGCGGCGCTGCTGCGCGACCAGATCCGGGAATTGAAACACAACTTTGCCGGCGATCCGCCGGACGGGAAAACCGCCCCGACGCCAGTCAAGTATAAACATGCCCGGCGCGGAAAAAAGCAAAGGGCTTGACGTGAAATTAAGTCAAGACCAGCCGCTGGCCGGCATTTTGGAACCGGTCTTCGCCATCCGCACGGAAGAGGACCTCGGCATTGGCGATACCGACGGCGTCCGGCAAATGATGGATTGGTGCCATGAACATGGCCTGAACATTTTCCAGACGCTGCCCATCAACGAAACCAGCGATGACAACTGCCCTTACAATGCCATCAGTTCGCTGGCCATCGATCCGGCGACCCTCGCCATTTCGCCGCGATTGATCCCCGACCTGTCGCGGCAAAAGTTCAACCAAATCGCCCGGCCCGATCTCCTGCGGGAACTGCGCCGGGGCCAGGTCAATTATGCGAAGGTCAAGGCGCTCAAACGCGCGCTGTTGCAGGCGGCTTTTGACACTTTCGTCACACGGCACTTCAATCCCGGCACAACCCGCGCCGGCCAGTTCCGCCGATTCATGGCGGACAATGCGGAGTGGCTTGCGGACTACGCGCTTTTTCGCGTTTTAATGGAGGAGAATGGCAACCAGCCCGCGTGGGACCGCTGGCTGCCCGCGCATCAGACTCCGCCCCTCGCGCGCGCCTGGCTTCTTTCATTGTCCGAAAAACAGCGCGGGGAACTGGCGCGCCAACAGCTTTTTTTCATGTACGTGCAATGGCTGGCCTTCGACCAATGGCAGGCGCTTAAAAGTTACGGCGACAGGAAACAAGTCTGGCTCATGGGCGACATGCCGTTTGGCGCGGGGCGATGCAGCGCCGACGTCTGGGCCAACCGCGCCATTTTTGACCTGGATTGGAGCGGGGGCGCGCCGCCCGAGAAGTTTTTCAAGGCGGATGCCTTCACCGAAAAATGGGGGCAGAATTGGGGCGTGCCGGATTATCGTTGGGATGAATTGCGCCGGCGGAATTTCGACTGGTGGCGCACGCGCGCCGGCAACATTCAAAAGGCCTTTCACCTCTGCCGCATTGATCATGCGCCGGGTTTCTTTCGTATTTACTCGTTTCCGTGGACGCCGGACCGCAACGCGGAATTTCTGCCGCTGGACGAAACCCAGGCGGCGGCGCGGACGGGGGGCAGACTGCCCGGATTCAAACCATTTCCCGACGACACAATCGAGCACAAGGCCGCCAATCAACAGCAAGGGGAGGAAATACTCCGCGTCGTGCTCGAAGCCTCCGGCGATACAACCATCGTGGCCGAAGACCTGGGAGTCGTGCCCGATTACTTGCCGGGGACCCTGCAAAAGCTGGGCATTCCGGGATTTCGCATTCCCTCATTCTTCCGGGAACAGGATGGCCGCTACGCCGACCCGGCGCAGTATCCGCGTCTCTCGCTGGCCCAACCGGCCACGCACGATCATCCGCCTTTGGCCGCCGCCTGGGCGGAGCGTTGGCAAAACATTGATGCGGGCAGGAACGTCGAGGACAACCGGAGCGATCTGCGGCTCCTGATGGACTTTGCCGGGGTCAAGGATGAGGAGACGCCGCGCGAGTTCACAGGCCGATTGCGCGAGGCTTATCTGCGGGCCGTGTTGCAATCCAATTCATGGCTGGTCGTGGTCATGATCACCGATGTTTTCGGGCAACTCATGCGTTTCAACACTCCCGGCACCGTCAGCCCGGACAACTGGTCGCTGCGCCTGCCCAAGACGGTGAAGGAATTGGATGAAGACCCGGTCCTGCTAGCCCGGACAGAGACCTACTCGCGCCTGGCGCGCGAAGCGAAAAGAGGGGCGGTCCAAAGCTCCGTAGGAGCGAAATAGTGCTAATTTTTCAGCCTAATTATCTTGACTCAGCCGCGAAATTCCGCTAGGAATATCCCATAAGCATGAAAAGAACTTGGGCCGCTTATTTATTAGTTTTGCTGCTCTTAGCCGCGCCAGCAGCGGTGCAAGCCCAATTCACTTATACGACCAATAACAGCGCGATCACCCTCGCCAAATACACTGGTACCGGGGGTGCGGTGGTTATTTCCAACTTCGTCACCATCATTGGAAACCAGGCGTTCGTTGCCTGCCACAGCCTGACCAGCGTCACGATTCCCGGCAGCGTTACCAGCATTGGGCAGGAAGCCTTCCTTGAATGCAACAGCCTGACAAACGCGAGCATGGCCAACGGCGTCACGAGCATCGGAGGGCAAGCCTTCGATGACTGCACCAACCTGACCAGCGTCACGATTCCCGGCAGCGCCACCAGCATCGGAGCGGAAGCGTTCTCTGGCTGCTCCAGTCTGACCAGCGCCTATTTCCTGGGTAACGCTCGCACCTCTTATACGGGCGCGTTCTTGGGTGACAATGATAATGTGCTGACAACCTACTATTTGCCTGGCACGACCGGCTGGAGTTTGACTTTTTGGGGTTACCCTTCGTCGGGTCCTCCGGCCGTGCTGTGGAATCCGCTGATCCAAGCTGGCGGCGCGAATTTTGGCGTGTTGAACAATGAATTTGGGTTCAACATCACCAACGGCTCAACCACCAACATCCCCATCGTGGTGGAAGCCTGCACCAATCTGGCCTGCCCCGTTTGGACTCCGCTAACGAACGTCAATCTCACCAACGGTTTGTTCTATTTCAACGAACCGTTGCAGACGAACAGTTCAGGCCGCTACTACCGCATCAGCTCGCCCTGACCTGGTGGAAAGTAAGAATTAACCCCGAAAGCTTTCGGGGTTAATTCTGCCTTTCCCAGTCAAACCGGGGCCAGCTCTTTTCTCACCCGGTCCAAAATCAGCGCGCTGGTCTGCCCCGTGGTCAATTGCGAATTGTTAATGACAATCGCGTCGCGGGCGATCTGCAACGGCGCCGCGGCCCGCCGGATGTCGCGCTCATCGCGGGCGGCGATGTTTTCCCGGCTGCCTTCCGCCGCCCGCCGTTTGGCGCGCTCACTGAGGCTGGCGTCGAGGTAGAACTTGAACTGCGCCTCGGGAAAAACGTGCGTCCCAATATCGCGCCCTTCCATGACCAGGCTGCCAAATTGAAGGCATTGCCGCTGCGTCTCCCTCATCCACTGGCGGACCTTTGGCACCGCGGCCACCAGCGGGGTGGCTTCGCTGACCTGAACGGTGCGAATTTCCCTTGCGGGATAATAACCATCAACCAGGAGACGGCCGGTGTTGTCCACGCAATCCAGGGTGGCGTTCCACTGGCCGCACAGCGCCGCGACCGCTTTGGCATCATGCACGTCAACGCCCTTTTTCAGGCAATACCAGGCCAGCGTTCGATACATCGCGCCGGTATCGACGTGGATAAAGCCCAGCGCGCGCGCCACAATTCTGGCGTTGGTGCTTTTGCCGCTGGCGCTGGCGCCGTCAATGGCTATGACAATATGGTTGTTCACGTTTCAAAAGGGCCGCTAACCGGCAAACAATTCCTCTCCGGCCAAAGGACGGCCGGTCTGCGCGTCCAGAATCGTTGCGCCCAAACCGGCCGGGGGCGGGGCGGCCAGCTTTTGAAAAAAGTCCGGGAACGTTTTCTTCACGCACCCTGGATTCTTAAGTTTGATTCCAGGAATTTTCAAGCCCAGGATGGCAAAGCACATGGCCATGCGATGGTCATCATAAGTTTCAATCTCCGCTCCGTGCATTTTTCCCGCCGAGGGAAAGACCGTCAAGGTCTGGCCTTGCTCGACGACGGTGACGCCGCACCGGGTCAACTCCGTCCGCAATGCCGCCACCCGCTCGCATTCCTGCACCCGCAATCGCTCCAAGTCCGTGAATTTTGTCGGGCCGTTGGCGAAGGGCGCGAGAATCGCCGCCGTCATGATGCTGTCGCCGAGCTGGCTGCGGCGGGAAATCTCGCCCGGCAACGGCAGATATTTCGGAAACGCGGCGTCGATTTGCCAATCGGATGCCGGGAACGCCCTGATCTCAATCCGGCTGCGCAACAGCCAGTTGGCCGCGCAAAAATAGCTGGCGCTGGAAGCGTCGGCCTCGATTTGAAACTCCCCGCCATGCGGTGGAAAGGCGTCAATCAGCCGGCGGGTCATGGCCAGGTAAGCGGCTTCTTCCGCGGAGTCGCCCGCCAGCTTCGGTTTCCATCGGCCGGGCCGGGCGCAGAGGAGCAGGGCGGAGGCGAACTGCGAACTTTCCTCGATGGACACATGGCAAACGGCCTCGCGCGGTCCCGCGCCAAAAATTTCCGCCGGCAACTGGTCATTGGCCGATTCGATGCGATAGCCCAGCTCGCGCAGGGCCTGAAACAGGGCGGCTTGCGGCCGCTGGTGCATGCGGTCTGTGCCGCGCAGACGATAAACGCCGTTGCCCAAACAGACCAGCGCCGCCAAAAACCGGGCGGCCGTGCCGGCGTTGCCGACAAACAGCTCCAGTGGTTTGCCGGTTAGGCCGCCATTGGGAATTTTCCCGCCCAGACCGCGAATGCGAATCGTTCGATTGCATATTTCCCGGTCGTCCGGCGCGACCGCGATGTCAAAACCGAGGCCTTGCAGGGCCGCGGCCATGATCTGCGTATCCTCGCTCCAGAGCGCGCCGCGCAACGTGATTACACCGTCGGCCAGGGCGGCGAGAACCAGGGCGCGGTTCGTGATGCTCTTGGATCCCGGCACCGTAATCCCGGCGGAAACCATTGCAGGCAAAGGCGCTATTTCGATCAAGTCAGGCAGCATCAGAACGCGTGGAGGATGAAGTCTTTTTTTTCATTCAGGGGAGGTTGTCGGCGCGTGGGCGCGCCATTGATCACGGCGCTGTTTGGCTTTGGCGAAAAATTCCTCGACGGCCTTGACATCCTCGCGTTCGAGGGCCAGTTGAAATTCCTGCAAGTCTTCGATAAAAACGCCGAGCACGCGGCCCAGGTTTTTGCGGTTGGCCAGCGCAATGTCGCGCCACATTTCCGGGGAGCCGGCCGCGATGCGCGTCGTGTCCCTGAACCCGTTGGCGCAGACCAAGGCCTGTTCCTTGGGATGCGCCGGGCTGAGCACATAATTGGCCAGTTCCGCCGCGACCACATGCGGCAGATGGCTCGAGCGGCTGACCAGATCGTCGTGCAACTCAGGCGTCATTCGTATGGGCCATCCGCCCACGGCCTTCCAAAAATTTTGCACCGCGCAAATGGCGTCCGCCGGAGCATGAACTCCCGGAGTGACCAGGCAGATGGCATTGCGAAACAAATCGGCGCGGGCCGCGGCCAGGCCGGTTTTCTCCGACCCGGCCATGGGATGACTGCCGACAAAATAAGCTCTGGCGGCATGGATCAGGGGTTCGAGTTCCTGCACGATGAAGCTCTTGGCGCTGCCCACGTCGGTCACGACAGCGCCGGGCTTGAGATGGGGCTGCATCTGCGCGGCCAATGCCTTCATTTGCGACAGGGGTGTGCATAAAACGATCAGGTCAGCCCCCAGCACCGCCTCCTTCAAGTCGCGCGTGATGACATCGGCGATGGCCAGTTTCCTGCCTTCCGCGATGCTGGAATCGCGGCGGACGCAGGCATGGATCTGGAGCGCCAACTGGTTTTGCCTGACCGCCAAAGCCAGCGAGCCGCCCATCAAACCCATGCCGATCAAACTGATCTTGTTCCAGCGCATCTTGATTGGGTGAAAAGGTAGCAGTCCGAATGCCGAACGTCGAAAAGAATCGCATGAGCGAAGGAAAAATTGGAAATCCTTCTTCCTTTACCCTTCCCCTGTTTTGCGGGACAAAGGTGGGGTGCAAGCACGATTTCTTCTCGGTCCGGCTGGCACGGGAAAAACATTCCTGTGCCTTGAAGAAATTCGTCAGGCCCTCCTCAACGATCCCCAGGGTCCGCCGCTGATTTTGCTCGCGCCAAAACAAGCGACCTTCCAATTGGAACGCCAACTCCTGGCCGATCCGGCTTTGCCCGGTTATACGCGGCTGCATATTCTTTCCTTTGAGCGCCTGGCCGAATTCGTTCTCAATCGTCTGCATCAGCCGCCGCCGCCGCTGCTCTCCGAAGACGGCCGAACCATGGTCTTGCACGCCTTGCTCACCCGACGGCGCAAGGACCTGCAGATTTTCCATGCCAGCGCCGGATTGGCCGGTTTCGCGCGTCAGCTCAGCCTGGAATTGCGCGAGTTGCAGCGGCACCAACTCTCCCCCGCCGCGCTGCTCGATTTGGCGTCGCGTCCCGATCTGGCCGGATCGTTGCGGCGCAAGCTGCGCGATCTTTCGTTGTTGCTGGGCGGGTATCTGGAGTGGCTTCGCAAAAATAATTTGCAGGACGCCGATTGCCTTTTGGATTTGGCCGCGCGCGCCCTCGAAAAAATTGCCGCAAAGTTCACCTTCATCTCCGCCCTGTGGCTCGACGGCTTTGCCGAAATGACCCCGCAGGAATTGACTCTGCTGTCCGCCCTGGCCCCATTTTGTCAAAAATTGACGCTGGCCTTTTGCCTGGATCGGGAGCGGACGGATGCGGAAACTTCCTGGTTGTCCATTTGGTCGGGCATTGGCAGGACCTGGCGTCAATGCCGGGCCAGGTTTTCGGCGCTGCCCGAGGCGCAACTGAGCGTGGACGTTTTGCCGCGCAACAATCCGGCGGGCCGCTTCGCCGCCAGCCCGGTGTTGCGGCATCTCGAAGAAAACTGGACCCGGCCAAAGGATTTTTCAGGCGGGGAATCCGCGGCGGCTTTGGGGCCGTCATTGCGCGTCGCTGTGTGTGACACGGCGGCGGCGGAAGCCGTTTTGGCCGCGCGCGAGATTCTGGCGTTTGTCCGCGCCGGGGGCCGGTTTCGTGAAGCGGCGGTCTTGCTGCGCCGCATGGAAGGCTATCACGATGAGTTGCGGCGCGTCTTTGCCCGTTACCAGATTCCGTTCTTTCTCGATCGCCGGCAACCGGTCGCGCACCATCCGCTGGCCGAATTGACGCGCAGCTCATTGCGGGCGGCGGCCCGCGGCTGGCAACACAACGATTGGTTCGGCGCGCTCAAATCCGGGCTGGTCTCCGATGATGACGCCGCCGTTGATCAATTGGAAAACGAGGCATTGGAACGCGGCTGGAAAGGGGAGGCATGGTTTGCGCCCTTCCGCGGCGACGCGGAAAAGCTCCGTTGGGCCGAGCGCCGGCGCGCGTCATGGATCGCGCCCTTTGCCAAATTCAGGAATGCCGTGTCGTCCGGCGATTTGCCGCCTCGCAACGGCGCGCAACTGGCGCTGGCTCTGCGCGAACTCTGGCGCGATTTGGGCGTGGAGAAAAAGCTGGAGGACTGGAGCGGCGCGCCCGGCCGGTCCGGCGCGGCGGTGCATGCCACGGTATGGCAACAAATGAATGCCTGGCTGGATGATTTGGCGCTGGCCTTCGCCGGGGAATCTTTGCCGTTGCCCGACTGGCTGCCCATCCTCGAAGCCGGCTTGGGCGGATTGTCCATCGGCGTCATTCCGCCGGTGATGGACCAGGTGTTGATCGGCGCCATAGACCGCTCCCGCAATCCGGAGTTGAAGCTCGCCCTCCTGCTGGGCGTCAACGAGAAAATTTTCCCGGCCGCGCCCGCCTCGGGCAATTTGCTGAACGAACCCGACCGCGAGGAACTCAAGAAATGCGGGACGCCCCTCGGCCATGACCCGCGCGAGTGTTTGAGCCGCGAACAGTTTTTCGGTTACATCGCCTGCACCCGTTCCAGCCGGCGCCTGGTCGTTTCGTGCGCCCGGCGTGACGGCGACGATCAGCCGCTCAATCCGTCCTGGTTCATTTCCCGCCTCAAAAGTCTTTTTTCGAAGTTGGAAATCGAGAACTTTTCCCCGCCCGACTGGACCCGGGCGGAGCATCCGTGCGAGTTGGCGGGAAGGCTGGTTGCGGATCAGGAGGCCGGCCCGCTGGCCAGGGAACTCCTGGCCTGGCCGGTGTTTGCCCCGTTGCGCGGCCAGTTGAAATCTTTCCAGGCGCGCCAGGAATTGGAACACCTTTCCCCGGAGCTGGCCGCGCAACTCCATGGTCCGGCCTTGCACACCTCGGTGAGCCGGTTGGAGCAATTCGCCGCCTGCTCGTTCCAGTTTTTCGTCCATTCAGGATTGCGCGCCGAGGAACGGCAGTTCTTTGAATTGGACGTGAAAGAGCGGGGCAGCTTCCAACACGAGGCGCTGGCCCGCTTTCATCAACAGTTGCAGTCGGAGAACAAGCGCTGGCGGGACATCACGCCCGGCGACGCGCGGCAACGCATGGGCGGGATTGTGGCCGAAATGGCCCCGAGTTTCCGGGATGGCTTGATGGATTCCAGCGCCCAGTCGCGCTTTTCCGCCCGGATTCTGGCCGGGTCGTTGCAGGATTTTGTCGCCGCCATGGTGCAATGGATGAGTCAATACCAATTCGATCCGCGGGAGGCGGAGTTGGGCTTTGGCACGGCCAACGCCCGGTTGCCCGCCTGGGAACTGGATTTGGGCGGGGGGCGCCGCCTGCTCTTTCGCGGCATTATCGACCGGATCGATCTTTGCCGCCCCGGCGGCAGGGACGAAGCGCTGGCCGTCGTTGTTGATTATAAATCCGGCGCGCGCAAGCTGGACAAGGTGAAGATGGCCCACGGCCTGCAATTGCAATTGGCGGCCTATTTGAGCGTGCTGCGCCATCTGGCCGATCCGAAGAAGACCTTTGGCGCGGCCCGGCTGATTCCGGCGGGCGTTTTTTACGTCAATTTGCGCGGCCAATTCGAGCGCGGCCAAACCCGCGCCGACGTGCTGCGCGAACGGGAGGCCGTGCGGCAATCGCGCTACCAGCATTCGGGGCGCTTTGATTTTGCGGCGTTGCGCTATTTGGACAACCGCGGCCTGCCCCAGGGCACGCAATTTAAATTCAGGCTGAAGAAGGACGGCGAACCCATGGCCGGCAGTACGGATTTGATGCCGTCGGCGCAATTCCGGCAACTGCTGGACCAGGTTGAAGCGCAACTGGTGCGCATGGGACGCGAGATTTACAGCGGCGAAATCGGGCTGAATCCGTTCCAGAAAGGCAGGGAACGGGCCTGCGACAAATGCGATTACCAGGGCATCTGCCGGTTTGACCCGTGGAGACATTCCTTCCGTGTACTGGGGGAAGACGAAGAAAAGGCTAGAGCGTTTTAAATAAAACTGTAGCCACAAGAGGCAAACCAGTTCATGGCATCCCGGGGCGTGATACTCTGCAAAGCTGAAGCAATCGCCTGGAGCAGAGCGGGCTGCGTGCGGGCCTCGGCTGTACGCAGGTGGGATTTGACTTTGCTCCACATTTGCTCGATGGGATTGAGGTCTGGGGAATAGGCTGGAAGGAAGAGGATTTGGGCTCCAGCCTGCGCGATCAGCGAAAGGGTCGGCTCACTTTTATGCGGGGAGAGGTTATCCATGATGACCACATCTCCGGCGCGCAGCGTCGGGCACAAGACATGGCCGACATAGACCCGGAAAACCTCCGTATCGGTGGCCCCCTCGATGGTCATGCAGGCGGTGGCACCGTCCAGGCGGATGGCGCCGATCATGGTCGTGGTTTGCCAATGGCCCTGCGGACATTGGGCGTGGACACGCTGACCCCGCAGGGCGCGCCCGCGCAGGCGGGTCAGATTGGTTTTGGCACCCGATTCGTCCAGGAAAATCAGTTTGGCCGGGTCCAAACCGCCTTGCCGACGCCGCCAGGCGCGGCGCGCCCGCGCAATGTCCGGACGGTCTTGCTCGCTGGCATGGAGTGTCTTTTTTTATATGTCAGCCCCATCTTCGCCAGAACGTAGTGGATGGCGGGCAGAGAACAGTCCAGTTCCAAGCCGGCGCGCAGCTCTTTCAAGGTCAGGTCGGGCTTCTGATTCAATAGAGTCCGCATCTGGCGCTGATGGGCCGCCAGGATCATCGGCTTGCGCCCGGAGAAACGGTGGCGCGGACCGATCTCCCCGGTCCGTCGGCGTTGTTGCAAGAGCTTCTTGACCATGCCCAGCGAAACCCGGTAACGATCGCCGACCTCCACGCGAGTCCCCTCTTCAAGGTCATAGGAAGCCAAAATCCGTTCGCGCAGGTCCAACGATAAAGTTCGCATGAACTGCCTATACCACAGGCCCAACGGAATGGCTACAGTTTTATTTAAAACGCTCTAAAGGCTGAAAGCTAAATGCTAAAGTTATGAAAACAAAGACGGGCGGCCTTCGACTCTTCCTTGAGCCTTCAGCCTTTAGCCTTTAGACTTTCCCTGAGAGTGGTACCCCCGCCCGGAATTGAACCGGGATGGACGGTTTAGGAAACCGCTCCTCTATCCATTTGAGGTACAGGGGCCCAAAGGCCGCTGTCAGATTAGCGCATTCCCGACTTTAACGCAACGCAGACGCAAAGTCGCTAAAAAGCGCAAGAAACCCAAGATATGGATGATACGTCCGGAAAACCCGCAACACCGCAACAATCCTTGATAATCAACGACTTAGCCCGCAACACGACCCGCTACAGACCAGCAACATGTTACTCCTTTTTGGCCTTGATTACCATTATGGCTAATTTTGACCACCTTTGTCGTGCCGGTTTGCCGATGTCAGGGTGGGCCGGCGTCAACCGGGCCGGAACCGCCGCCAAGGGCCGCGCCTGTCTAAAACCGCCCACAACGCGCCCGGGGCCGATGCCCTCCACAATGAACCGCCCGGAGCCATTTTACTGAGAGAGCCGCAAGATAGAATACAAAGATGGAGCCGCGAAAAAGCGCAAGAGGCGCAAAAAAAATTAACAGGATGGGGAGTGCATTCTGATTCTTCATCTCTAAATCCTGTGGATTCCGGCGTTTCATTTTGCGATTTTTGTGCTTTTTCGCGGCGATTCTGTCTGTTCCGAAGGTCGTCTATGCTGCGAACTGGTCAGTAAGACCGCTGCTTGTGGATTACTTTGCATGGACCGGCGCTCCCATCCCGCTTAAAAACGCCAGTCATGAATGACCGAAATTTCAACGTTTTCACGCAGGAAATTCGAGGAGTTCGCGCGGCGGGCGCCAAAGTGATGCTCCTTCTCCGTCAATTGCGCAGCGAGTTTGCCGGAGCCAATATAAAACAGAGAGTTTAAATAGTGAGAACTGACACCTGCATCGAAAGTTCGGGGTTCGTGTATTCGGCGTATTTCGCGGTTCAAAAAATTCCTTAGCCGGGGATTTGGGATTGTGCATTGCCCACGGCTGGCTCATGAACACGACCGATTCGGCGCTGAAATCGTTTGGAAAGGTGTGGAAGTTTCGGAAATTCCACGGAACCGATCTGACCGGGAAAGTTCATGGCCATCCGGCGGAGTTTGTGCCGGAAAAGGCAATCTGTCAATCAATAATAAGGCAATGTTCGGAACTGACCCGTTCACGTGGTTTTCGAATTTTGAAGCGAACCTGTTGCAAAATGCGCCCGAGGTGCTTGCCCTATTGGGGCGCAACCCGTTTCCCCAAGCGCCGCCCAAATATATTCGCGCGCAGCTTTACGAATATCATTTCACAGACATGGCCACGCGCCGCGTCACCGGCCAGTGGTGGCGGCGGGAATATAAGGGGATCTTCGTCCCACCGATTGGCCTGCCTGAAAAGGGAAATGGCGTTGTACAGTCCTCGGAATGAAAGTGAAAGGGGGACCCTTTCACAATCAAAAAGAAGGCGCCGGGCAAAGGCCTGGGCACAGTTCAATTTTTAACTGAGTTTCCTGAGCGAAACGAAACGGAAATTCAGCCAATGAATTCCATGCGTGGTT
Organism: uncultured Verrucomicrobiae bacterium; assembly: GCA_963825315.1. Taxonomy (GTDB): domain Bacteria; phylum Verrucomicrobiota; class Verrucomicrobiia; order Limisphaerales; family Palsa-1400; genus DASRLE01. Next base: position 2,753,712 of record CAWGST010000001.1, read on the forward strand.
GGTATCAGGACTTATCCAGGACATAAATGCCTGAATAGGGCCATTGTCCCAGATCAACGTCGACGAGGATCACCGTCGCGCGGTTCGTTTGCGTTTTTTGCATCGCCTCGACGGCGAGTTTCTCCACGAGCATCTGCCTACGGGGATACATTGCCGATGTGACCGGGGCAGCAACAAGTACATCAGAGGCCACTTCGGATTTAAGTGGCACCCAAACGGCCTCGACCTTCTCAATGTCTATTGCGGAGGTTTTTTTGACTTTTGAGCAGAGTCTTTTAAACCGACGTTCAAACCCAAGTTGAAACTGATATGGAAGATCGAGCAGGCTACATGCAATTTCGTATCTTCGAGGGACTTTCCGAGCCTCAATCTGACCAAGTAATGCTGTCCACCACTTACTGAGCTTTCGGCTAGGCTTCTCGACAATCGTACCTTCCGTTCTCTGAAACCAGTGGTCCAATTCTCTCGAGAGACCGTAGAGCATCAGAACCGGAGCCTGCATGATTTCCTTGTCCCAAGGGCTGAACCCATTTTTCAGGTAGAGCGTCAGCAGGTCCAACTCATCAGCTAGGTAGTTGTGCTTGATCTCGAAAGCAGTTCGGCGAGTCAGATAGCCAGGGATAAATGCGAATGCGTGAATGTGCCGGTGAAAGTCGGCCAGCGAAAAATCCAGCGAGGCAACGCGGTGTCGAACGACAATTAAAAATCACCACTGACGACAATTAAAATTCACCAGTGAGCCGGTAATGATCAGGCGGCGGTTGGGATGGCCGGAGGCCATCCCCAAACCGCCGCAAATGATCACAAACAAACAATACCGGAAGCTCATGAGTGAATATCAGAAAGCAGCGAACATTGTCGTCAGCGCGATGAAAGCGGATGTGCATCCGCAGACCGCGCGAAAATACATCCAGGCGGCCCAACCGCCGGAGCAACTGCAACAGAAGCATGGCTGGCGCACGCGGCCCGATCCGCTGGCGGCCATTTGGGAACCCGCCCGGCAAATGCTCTTCCAAGCGCCCGAACTGGAAGCCAAAGAGTTGTTCGATTATCTGCGGGGCCTCCATCCCGACCAGGCCGCTGGCTCGGCGTTGCGCTCGTTTCAACGGCGGGTGCTGCAATGGCGTTTGCAGCATGGCCGGGACAAGGAGGTGTTCTTCGAGCAGGAGCATCTTCCAGGCAGGGTGATGCAGGTGGATTGGACCGACGCCAGCGAGTTGGCGGTGACGGTGCGGGGAGCGCCGCTGGAGCATTTGTTGTGTCATGCGGTCTTGCCCTATTCCAATTGGTCGTGGGCCACGCGCTGTCAATCCGAGTCGCTGTTGAGTCTGCGCCACGGTTTGCAGGAGGCATTGCATCAATTGGGCCGGGTGCCGGAACGGCTGCAAATCGACAACAGCAGCGCCGCCACCCATCGCGTCGGCAGCGGCGGGCGGGAGTTCAACCGTGATTTTCTGGCGCTGGCGGAGCACTACGGGCTGAAGCCCCAAACCATCGGCATTCGCAAGCCGCACGAAAACGGCGATGTGGAATCGCGCAACGGCCATCTGAAACGGCGGCTCAAGCAACATCTGCTCTTGCGCGGCTATCGGGACTTTGAAGCGGCCGAAGCGTATGACCGGTTTCTGTGGACGGCGTTGCGCAAGGGCAATCAGAACTGCTCGGTCAAACTCAAGGAGGAGTGGGAGGCGCTGCGTCCGCTGCCTCCGACCCGCTTGAGCGAGTATGACGAACTGCGCTGTCCGGTCAGCCTCCACAGCACGATTCGGGTCAAGAAGGTGACCTATTCGGTGCCGGCGCGCTGGATCGGCCAGGAGGTTAAAGTGGAAGTTTACGAAGGGCATTTGAAAATCTTTCACGGGCGGGAACTGCTGCTGGAGTTGGCGCGAGCCACCGGGGATCGCGGCGCGGTGATCGACTACCGGCACTTGATCGAGCCTCTGCTGCGCAAGCCCGGCGCGTTCACCCATTACGTGCATCGCGAGGAGTTTTTCCCCGATGGGTCGTTCCGTTTGGCCTATGACCGTCTGGTCAACGATCATGGTTTGCGGGCCGGTCAAATCGAATATCTGCACCTGCTCAAACTGGCGTCTGAACTGGGCGAGTCGGCCCTGAGCGCCCTGGTCGGCGAATGGGCCGGCCCCAATCGGACAGGCCGGTGGCGCGCGGCGGATTTGCGGCGTTACCTGAACTTGGACGCCGGCGCCCGCTGGCCGGAGATGACGCTGGAGCCGGAACTGAGCGGCTACGACGCGTTGCTGGAAAGGCCGGTGTCCCATGAATAACGACCCGCTGGCCTTGCTCTTAAAATCCTTTCGCCTGGGCACGATGGCGGCGATCTATGAAGGCACCTTGCAACAAGCCGAGCAACAAAACTGGGGCTATCGAAAGTTCCTGCTGCACCTGTGCGAGAGCGAAGCGCAGGACCGACGGCAACGCAAACTGGAGCGGTTGCTCAAGCAATCGGGCCTGCCGCAAGGCAAAGACCTGGGCAGCTTGGAGGAAACCAAACTGCCCGCCAAAGTGCGCCGGATGCTGCCCAGCTTGCTGGACGGCGGCTTTGTCCAGCGAGCCGAGAACGTCATCGCCATTGGCTTGCCCGGCCGGGGCAAAAGCCATTTTTTGGCCGCCTTGGGACGGGAGTTGATCCTGCGCCATCGCTACGCCGTGCTCTTTGTGCCGACCTTCAAGCTGGTGCAACAATTATTGACCGCCAAGCGAGATCTGCGTCTGGAAGAGCGCTTGCGCGAACTGGATCAGTTTGACGCGGTCATTCTGGACGACGTTGGCTACGTCAAGCAGGAGCGGGACGAAATGGAAGTGCTGTTCACGTTCCTGGCGGAACGCTACGAACGGCGCAGTGTGATGATCAGCAGCAATCTGGTCTTCTCCAAGTGGGACCAGATTTTCAAAGACCCGATGACGACGATGGCCGCCATTGACCGGCTGGTGCATCACGCCATCCTGTTGGAGTTCCAGGGGGAGAGTTTGCGAGTGCCCAAAGAAAAAGAACAAAACAGGGGCGGCGGGTAACGCCGAGGCCCCCCAGCCCCTTCGGTTCCACTGCGTCCTTGTCGCTACGCTCCAAAGACTCCGTTCCACCGAAGGGGCTGGACAAACGTTACAGAACAGTGAAACGATGAACCTTAACAACCGGCCTCAGTGGTGATTTTTAATTGTCGCTGATGGTGAAGAATAGTTGTCGTTGAAGAAACGCGGCGGTGATCGAAAAGCGGGAGTCCGCGCTGGTCTTCGGGTTCCAAATCATGCAGGGCAACGCGGGCAAAATCGGAGACGATGATGTAGCGGGGAATTTCTTTTTGCCGGTTTTCATCGCGGGCAAGGTCCTGGATGTAACGGAAGGCTTGCGATTCGGCTTTGCCAAGGTCTTTGCCACGACTTTTGTGTTCGACGATCAGAATGCCCGGCCAGAAAAGGTCAATGAAACCGTAGTCGCCGGAAATCTTTTTCACGGGTTCCTCAAAACTGGCAACGGTGCGGCGGCGAATGCCAAAGACGCCAAAAAATTCGTCCCAAAACGACTTGGCTTCGGCATCCTCACGAGTTTCGCCTGCCCACTCTTTGGAAAACCGGATGGCGTTGTGGCGAATTTCATTCCACGAAATCGGCATGGGGAGTGTTTACAGCTTTTAACGCCGGGCGGAAAGGATGAATTCGCCAGATACCATCCAAGGCGTGCAAGTCAACGGTCGCATGCAACCGCAAAAACCTCCGTCAGCCCTGATTTGAGGAACGGCAAGGGCTGATTCAGGCGGAGCTTTGGCGGACAGGATGGCCGACAGGCGGTTTCAGCCGTCGCCTGATTATGGTGGTTAAAAGCAGCAACATGTTGCGGCTCTGTAGTGGGTCGTGTAGCGGGCTAAGTCGTTGACTATCAACCCCGAAAGCTGTTCCCCCGAAAGCATTCGGGGTTCGGTGTAGCGGATGTTGCGGGTTTTCCAGACCTACATAGTGTCTGAGAGAAAACTGTTCGCGCGAGCGTGGCGCAAGGCGTTTCTCGCGCCGGCTCGATTCGAATCTTTGGCGGTATTGGGATGCCGTTTGGAAAAAACCCAAGGAATCGTGGTCTGAGCCTCAAAAGATTCGCTGGTCAAAGTAGGCAGCGGGAACTATCCTGCGGTTCATGCGCAAGCGATTCGAGGTTCAATTGGCTTTGGGTAAAACACCGATCGAAAGAGTCGTGCTGCCGTCGCGGAGCCGCGACGAACTGCCCCCGGTTCTGGCGGGTCTGCAATGGATTTTCCAGACCCCTGAGATCAACGGCCAAGTGTTTGACCTGTTGGAAAAGAAGGTCGTGGCGGGCAGGAAGGCCACCGGGCGGCCGGGTTTGGACCTGTGGCACATTTTGGTTTTGGGTGTGGTGCGCCTGGCGCTGGACTGTGATTACGACCGGCTGGAATATCTGGCCAATTACGATGGTTTGTTGCGGCAGATCCTGGGCCTCCACCCCATGCTTTCAGAGCAGGAGAGGCCTTTTCACTACAAGACGCTTTCGGAAAACGTTTGTCAGGTGGATGAGGAGTTGCTGCGCCAGATCAACGTCCTGGTGGTTCAGGCCGGGCGGATCGCTTTCAAAAAAAAAGAAAACGGTCCCGCTGAACCGATCCGGGCCAAGGCCGACAGCTATGTGCTGGAGACCAACGTGCATTTTCCGACCGACCTGAACCTGTTGTGGGACGCCCAGCGCAAGTGTGCGGACCTGCTGCTGCCGCTGGTCGTGGCGGCCCGGCTGGGGGGCTGGCGCAAGTGTCAGGAATGGCGGCGCAAACTCAAAGGTCAGATGATTGCCTTGACGCGGCTGGCCAGTGGCGGCGGCCCCAAGAAGGAGCAGCGCCAGCAGGCGGCTGCTGCGGCCTATGTGCGGGACAGTTACCGTTTCGAGGAAAAAGTGTTCACGACGATCCAGGCCTTGCCGGTGCCGCAGGACGTGGTGGAGTGGGCGCGGCGCGAGCAATTGGACTATTTCCACACCATGATGATCAAGCAACTGGACCTGGTGGAACGCCGCTTGCTCCAGGGCCAAACGATTCCCCATGAGGAGAAGATTTTCTCATTGTTCGAGCCGCACACCGAGTGGATCAACAAGGGCAAGCTCTTTCCGTCGGTGGAACTGGGGCATAAAGTATTATTGACAACAGATCAGCACGAATTGATTCTGGACTACAAAGTCATGGAGCAGTTGAACGATGTCGACGAAGTTATTGCCCTGGCCGATCGATTGCTGGGCGGCTACGGTGCCGGGGCTGTGGCCAGCCTGAGTGTTGACAAGGGCTTTAGCCGGGCAGAAGACCGTCAACTGCTGGAGCTCTACATTCCAGAAGTCATCATGCCCAAACGCGGCAAGCGCAACAGTCAAGAACAGGCGCGAGAGGGGCAGCGCCGTTTTGTGGCGCTACGCCGCCAGCACAACGCCATTGAATCGGACATTAACGCGCTGGAACATCACGGTTTGAATTATTGTCCCGACAAAGGCTGGCACGGGTTCAAGCGCTACGTGGGCTTTGGCGTGCTGGCTTACAACCTGCACAAGATCGGTCGGCGCCTGCTGGAGCGCCTGCCGGAGGCCGAACCGCCGAGAGTATTGTGCGCCTAAAAAAGCGGGTTTCGTAACAAAAGCGTGATTAAACCAGGTGAAATGTCGCCGCAAACCGCCTCTGCAATGGCTGGCCGGGTCAACAGCAAAAAACCGGCCAGAAAAACACCCCGCAAAACCGAGAGTCCCGGCTTCAGAAGGGTGCCGATTTGAAAAACACGAGTTTTCTCCCAATCACTACATATCAATCTGAAACCGGCGAAGAACCCTTTGAGCGGTTTCTCGCTTTTTTCGGTGGAATAGAAATGCGGCAAGTGTCGCCTGGATTCTGGCCTCCACGCCGCCCTTGCCATGAGCGGACGCGGTAGGTCTGATGCCAGGGTGCTACAGGTGCAACAAATAAGCCAAATTGTAGCACCCTTGTTGCACCTTAACTCATTGATAATCAACGTTTGTAGCACTGTAGCGGGGGGGTGGGGGGGTACAGAATCCCAGTCACTTCAGCCGTGCGCTACACTACTTCGCTCCGGCTGGCCGCTCCAATTTGGTGCCAAAGAAGGCTTTTAATGAAACCCTCAGAGCTCTGAAAACAGCGAAGAACCGAAAGTGTTGCCACCCGTTGCCGCTGTGTTGCCAGCCGAAAAGCTCAACGAAACCCTTGTAAAATGAGGCTTGTTGCCGTGTTGCCGATTAAAAAAAGATGAACTTGAAGCGCAAGGCAGACGGGTTCTTAGAAGCAATCAAAAGGATATCGGGCGGTTCATAATCACAACCGCCGCCAAATGGCTCGGCAGGAGCCTCGCCCTGCCATAAGCAATGTCCAAAAATGAGAAAACTGTCCCAATTGCGAACACTCGTTTTTATTCGTCGTAAACTGTTTGTAATCAATGGGAAGCGTTTTATGCCGGACCCTGGGTGAAGCAACAATCGCGCTGGCACTGAAGATGCTAATTATGAGACAGTTGCAGAATTAAGAGGGGGCACGCGAGTTGGCAATTGATGAGCAAGATAATGGAAAAGCGTGAGTATGAAAATAGGACAAAAACCGATCATCAAACCAACCGTGGCGGCGGTCATTGGCTGGACCATGCTGGCCAGCTTTGCGGCAAATGTGAACGCCGATTCAGTCATAGTTACTGACGTAACGGACTGGAGCACGACGCCCATGGAAGTTGTAAATGTCAGTGATCCTTTATTGAATTATTACGGCGGCGTTTATGCCGGAATAAACACAATCGCAGTCACCGAAAACGGGAATACAACCATCAATAATGGCTTCTGCATTGATCCGTTCCATTGGAGCGCCAACGGACCGGTTTCCGGTTACTCCACCGTCCCCCTGGCCGACGCGCCGAAGTTGCCCGGCACGTTGAATGCCGCCACAGCGTTGGACATCGAGAAATTATGGGCGGAGTTTTACTCTCCCACGATGAGTTCACCCAACGCGGCCGGTTTGCAAATTGCGATCTGGGAACTGATCTCGGCAAATGCCGTTGCCACGGGCGAACTCCCCGCCAACGAGGCCCTTTCAATAACCAGCTATGATTATGGGGCCAGCGCGGATCTTGCTTTGCTGGCAGATTATGTCGGCCCGGCCGCAAATCTAACCGGCTTGACCGGCCCCGCTCAAGATTATGTGATTGCCTCGGTTCCCGATGGCGGAGAAACCTTTCTCATGCTGGCTCTGACAATGAGCGCATTGGTTTTTGCCAGGCCCGCCCTTATCAAGAGCGCAAGCCCCAAGCTCGCAACTTGCAGGATTTTTCCCTCTAAAAACCAACCAAACCCTTAAAAACCAAGCGACTGAGGATGTTCTGAAATTCTTCAATTGAATTTCAGAACATCTCAGTTTGCCTCAAAGACAGGTCATTTGGGCAAATTTGGGCAAATCATCCGGGGCAACCGTCTTCCGTTGTCCATCTGCTCAAGGGCAGGCGAATTGAGCGGTTAAACTCGCGGCAAAAGTTTGAGACGGCTCCGGGTGGCGCATTGCTTGAGGGGCGGGGGCGATGCTGTTGGCCTCAGGCAAGTTCTCCGCCAGCTTCGCCTCCTGGAGCCTGGCTTCCTCCATCATTTGCAGGGCCTCGGCGTCGTTCGCATCGTGCTTGAGGATCAATTGGCACGCTTCCTGTGCCGCCTCGTGCAGTCCGGCCTTGAGATGAATTCTTGCCAGGACCTTGAGCGCAACAGCGTTGGTGGGATCAATCGAGAGCGCCTGGATGGCGGCCCGCTCCACCTCATTGGAAAGGCCGGGCAACGGGGAGGCCGATTCCGGCCCGGGAGCCGGGGGCTGCGGCTGGACTGGCGGGTTGGGCCGGGCGAAAGAATTCTCGTGCAAGGCGATCCAGGCTTGCTCGTTGGCGCGCACATCAACCACGGCGCGGGCCGGACGAAGCCCTTCGGTCAGCGCCGCGCAAAGGACCGCGCCCAAGGCGCCGGCATTCGGTTCGAAACACACTTTGCCCACGTCGTCGGGAGCGATGAGTTCAGGGATGCCGCCCACGCGGCTGGCGACAAAGGCGATTCTGGCCACAAGGCATTCGAGCACTCTGTAGGGGGAGTTTTCGACAAGGGAAGGGATGACGGCCAGGCGATTTTTTTGCCGGAGGTAGTCCATCGTCCTGTTGGCGTCATGGCCGGTGATAATCTGGAAAGGGAAGGGCCATCGTTGGGCGCGTTTCTGCACATAGGTCCGCGCCGGAATGCCGTCCACGATTGACTCCCTGCCGAGGAAGGTGACGGTCTGGATTTTTTTGGCGGTGGCGGAAGGAATGGCGTCGAGCGCGTCGCAGAAAAGGGCAATCCCCTTGCGCGTTTCCAAGGCGCCAAAAAAAACCAGTTCGTTAATCTTATGCAATTGTGGAGCGGCGGGCGGTTCAGCGGGCCAGGCGGAGTGGGGCAGGATGTTCTGCCGCACGTAGCATTGCCTGGGCATTTCCCACTGTTGGCCGGAAATCCAGTTGAGCAGATAATGGCTCGGGCTGACGACCGCATCGGCCAACGCCACCGTCCGGCGCTCCATGAAAGCGGTATCCACTTCGGCCAAATCGTTCACATACTCCTGATCGACCGCCTTGAGCCACGCGCTCATGCTGTGAAGGTCAACACAAATGGTCGCGCGCGCAAAGGCCAGGCCATGATGTTTGGCCGTGAGGGTGTGATAGCCGGGACCCAGCCGGTCGGGAAAATGAATAATGTCGAACCGGTCGTTCCTTTTCAGCCAATGGTAAGTCTCATAGGATTTGATGAGATGGGGCGGAGCCACCAGCCCCGAGGCATTGATGTGAGGCAACGCGATCAGGGTCAGGCCGTCGCGCTTGTATTTTTCGACCCATTGTTCCCAGGCATGGGCGGAAGGGTCTTTTGTGCCGAGGAACAGGCAGGTGACCTGATGTCCGGCCGCGGCCAGAGCCTGGGCCAGGGCGGTGTAAGCGACGCCCGTGCTGCCATGGCGGGTGAGGCCAATGAACTCGGGGCTGGCAATGCAGATATTGAGCGGGCGTTTCCTGTGCGCCGCGGCTTTTGGCGGCACGGAAGCAAAGGAGAACTGGTCCTCGGGCGTTTTGGAGGCGGTGGCAGTCATGGGTATCCTTAATCTCGTCTTTTGAAGAAGGTCAGGGTCCTTCGGCCCCGGGGCGTTTTATGCTTGTCTGTCGAGCGAAGGCGGGCGGTTTCCGCGGCGTCATAGTCAAAACCAAATTCGTTCATCTTGTTGATCCAATACTCCGTGGGCTGGCAATTGACATGGTGATGACCCGGCTGGCCGGGTTCCGCGTGCGTCAGGCAGACATACCGGCAGGCGCGAAAGGAGGCCATGAAATTGGGGATGAACTCTTCTTCAATATGTTCGACAAACCCGGCGCACCAGGCCAGGTCCAAAAGCATGGAGGGAACAAACGGGGCGGCGTTGAAATCGTGTGCAACGATGTTGGCGCGGCATTGGCTCTTTTCGAGGGCTTCCTGCCAGCCTTCCACACCGAGGGTATAGATGCCCCGGTCGGCAAACCATTTTGTGCTCCACCCGGCTCCCGCGCCCACGTCCAGCACGCTGCGGACTTGATATTTCCCGATCAAGTATTCCCACACATCGGGCAGGAAGCTGGTGGCATCTGGAGCGTCCAGGAAAGCGCCGCCCCAATGCCCGGCGCCGGTCTGCCCGGCGCACTTGCGCAGGGCTGCGTCCTGATAGCCCAACGAGTTCAGGGCCAGGCAAATGATTTCAAAGCCGCCTCCGTGGCAGAATTCATTGACCGCCCGGGCCACGCCGTATTTGATCCCTTCCAACGGCGAATAGGTGGTGTAGTTGGGGCAGATGATGCACCCGTCGTCCTTGATCTTGCGTCCCGCCTGTTCCAAAGCGCGCGCCGCGGCCATGTAGGATGGGTCGGTGTGAAGATGGATCAGGTCGAAATGCCGGTCGGGCTGGGCGGCCAGATGCTCCGCCGCCTCGCCTTCATGTAGTTCAACGATACCCCGTTCAATCGCCGCGGCGAAGGGCAAGTCGTCGAACGAATTGAAATCGCGGTCGCACAAGTGCAGTTTGGCCGGCTCGAGCACGGAAAGGATTTGCCGTCCGAAAGAGCCGGTGTGGGTGTCGATCTCGACGCACACTCCGCCTTTGGGCAGGAGGGGAAGAATGTGCTCGCGGCTCGGAACGACCCGGGTGTTCTGCAAATGAAGATGGGTCAACGGCGGCGGCGCCACGTCCGCGAAATAGGCTTGCGGGGGGGCTGGAAAGCGCTGCGGACCCTGCTCCGCTTTCAAGGGGCGGCGTGTCCGGGAAGCATCAGCGAAGACGAAAGCTTCGTTGGCAAAATCAACCAGTTGTTCAGGGAGGAGGGTTCCTTGCGGGCCATCGGGCAGGAGCAGAGTTTCGTCGGCGGTGGGAAGCGCGGTCATGGTTCGGTGGGCGCCGCGGGCTCAGCCGGGAGGGGTGCAAGTATTAGTATTGACTATCATCGGGTCCGTTGCCTTTCGGGGAAGGGGCGGCCCTGTCCGGCTTGCCCGCGGCCAGGCGGGGCAGTTGCGTCCGGCTGTCGGTCAGGGATTCCTTGTTGCTCCTCTGAATCTCGTCATAGACTTCCTGGCGGTGAACGGGAATCTCGATGGGGGCGTCGATTCCGACTTTCACGACGTCGCCTTCCAGGCGCATGATTTTGATGATGATCCGGCCGTCGATCACGATGCTTTCACCGGGTTTGCGAGAGAGAATCAGCATGGCGCAATGGTGGGAGGGAAGATCAGGAAAGAGGCAGTGGATGGCGCACCGGGTACTGGGCGGCGTTGACCGGGATGACTTGTTTGCCGATCCATGTCCGGCGATTGATGACGATGGGACCTTTTAAATTGATGGTGGCCTTTCCGGCGCCGCGCAAGGTGACGATGTTGAGGATAAAAGCATCGGAAGGATCGTCCAATTCCAGGAATTCGACATCCTGGTCGTCGAGGTCGGGCTGGTAATCAGGAACGGCCGCTGCCGGGGGCAGGACCAGAAAGGCGTGCTTGGGGTCTTGCAGCATCTGGAACCACAAGAAGGGCGCTTCATCGGGTTTGGTCAGCAGGCTGTAATTCTTGACGCGCTCGAAGCCCAGCAATCCATAGGGGAGCACTACGACGCCTTTGCTGCTGTTTGCGGGCTTGGTTGCGGGCTTCTCGGGTTCCGTCAGTTCCAGGGTATTCATGCCATTTTATTTTGTTGTAATGTTCTCTTTCATTAGCAAAGGACATGCCACGGTATTTTGGCCACAAAAGGAGGCAAATCGGCGCAGAGTGCCTTGCCGGATAGGTAAAAACGACCCAAGCAAGGGGCGCACCCGGCCAAATTTGCCGCGTTTCTGGCAACTCCCCGGCCTGGGAATCCTTTTCCAGGGAGATGGAACCTATGGAACTGATGGGTCGTACGGTATCCGAATCCTCATCCGGTCTTTGCGTCGCCTCATCGTTTCCTAATCCTAATCCTGATCCTAATCCCCCATCACTGGCCTCTGCCAAATCGGTTTGATTCACTTTGACTGGGCTTGACTGATCCGGACTGGATTGCGCCTTCTTTCCATCCTCTATATCATTGGCCTTCAATGGGTTAGCCAGTTTTCCAGGCTTGGTTTTCCCGGCCCGTTGAACAGTCCGCCGTTTTCGAGCCGGTTTGACTGACTTTGACTCACCCTGACCCGGTTCCGGTTCCGGCTTTTCGACTTTTTCATCGCCCGTCAGTTCCAATTTGGCCCCCGGCGCGTCATTCTCCACTTGGATGATGTACTTGGCCGGTTTCCGGCCCAACTCGCCGCCCCAAAAGACCTCCTTTTTCACCTCGCGCGGACCGTTGAGCCAATCCAGCAGTTGGGGGCTTGGCACGGATCGTTCCAGGCGTTCATTCAACTCTTCGCGGAGATCGCGGGGGAGGCGGGCGATTTTGCCGTTGCGGGCATTCATGGTTTTGAGGGTTGTTGTTGTTTTCCATATTCCAATTTTTCGACATGGCATCATTTATCAGATCATTACGACAGTATCATAGCATACATATTGACGAAACCAACAATTATTTTAAATTATTTTTGTAACCGGGTTCCCGCTGGTGGAACATCTTGAAGGCGACACACTTAGACAGGATGAACAGGGTTTACAGGATTGCGGAATGAACCTAAAAGCGGCAGTTGAGAGAAGGAAAACCACGGATGGACAAAGATGAACACGGATAAAAATGCCATTGGCGAGCATCATCTTTTGGGTGAAAGCGCCTATCCCCGCAAGCTGTTCCCAATCCGTGTCTATCTGTGTTCATCCGTGGTTAAACTGCTATTGCCGGCTCCTGATCATCAACGGCTTGCAACTTGGCGGCAGGCTTATGAAACCGCTCGCAGTCATTCTCCCCGATCCCCCTTCCACTTCTCAAGCAGGGCGCGGACTTTGGCGGCTTGAGGGTGTTCAATAACCTCGAAGATCTGTAGCGCGGCTTGGGCGCGGGCGACGGCTTGGGCGCGGTCATTCAATTTATCCAACGCGAGCGCGGAGTTAAACAAGCTGCTGGCTTCACCGCGCCGGTAACCTATTTCACGGGCGATGATGAGCCATTGCTCATAAAACTCGATGGCCTTACTCGGTTTCCCAAGGTTCTGGTAGGCAGTGCCAAGATTGCCGAGGGTGTTGCCTTCACCGAGTCGGTCGCCAATCTCACGGGCGATGACGAGTCGCTGCTCATAAAACTCGATGGCCTTGCGCGGTTCACCAAGATTCTTGTAAGCAACGCCAAGATTGCCGAGGGCGTTGCCTTCGCCGTGCCGGTCGCCGATTTCGCGAGTGATGACCAATTGTTGCTCGTAAAACTCGATGGCCTTGCGCGGCTCGCCCAAGTCGGCGTAGGCGATGCCGAGATTGCCAAGGGCTTTGCCTTCGCCGCGCCGGTCGCCAATCTCGCGGTCGATGACCAAGGCCTGCTCGTAAAACTCGATGGCCTTGCGCGGCTCACCCAAGTCGGCATAGGCGATACCAAGATTGTCGAGGCCTGCGCTTTCGCCCTGCCGGTCGCCAATCTCGCGGTCGATTTCCAAGGCCTGCTCGTAAAACTCAATGGCCTTGCGCGGCTCGCCCAATGAGTAGTAGGCGCTGCCAAGATTGCCCAGGCCAGCACTTTCGTCCTGTCGATTTTTGGTGATGCGGGCGGCTTCGCACTGGATTTCCAACCAGCGGATTCTCTGCCGGGGATGGAAGCGCAAGCTGCCAGTATGGGCTACCGCATGCACGAGCGATACCAACAAAGCGGCGGAAGTTTCGTCGCGCCTCGGTGCCAGCCACTCAAACGCGGCTTCGATATGAACCCTCTCGCGGTCGAACAGTTCCAGCCCCCGGAGCACATTTTCGCCGCCTTTGAGATAGAGTTGCTGAGCTTCATTTCCGACCTTTATGTAATGCCCGGCGTAACGCATCATGGCAGCGTCGCGTTCCGGGTCGCTGAGTTTGCCGTTGCAAAACTGGCGCACCAAGTCGTGCAGACGGAAGCGTTGGGTGGTTTCGTTCCGTTCCACAAGGCTGGCGTTCAGCAGCATTTGCATGGCATCGCGGGCAGAGTTCAAAGAATCGGTAGGGCCGACCTGCTGGTCGGCTTGGACGCGCGGCAGCGCGTCCCTACCAGGGCCTTCATCCCACACCGCTGCTGCCGCTGGCAGGTCGAAGCTGCTGGAAAACACGGCCAGCAGCCTCCAGCGTTTTTGCAATTCCCCTCCGAGCAGTTCGTAACTGACCTGAAAGGCGGCGTCCACCGCATCGAGTTTTTCCTGCCTTGTGCGGAGGCGTTCGAGGAGTTCCGGCACTGAAGTTAGACTCTTGTTGTTGATTGCGCCGGCGAATACTTCCAAAGCCAGTGGCAAATGGCCGCAAAGTTCGGCAGCGGCGGCTGCATGTTCCTGAATGCGCGGCGCGATCGTGAGAACGAGCTTCTCCGACTCAGCGGGCGGCAGGCAGCCAATTTCGTACGCGTTGATGCCGGGCAGCTTGAACTTCTTGCGTGATGTGACCAAGAGCAGGCAAGTCGGCGGGGGCAAGAGCGGCTGGATTTGTTCGGCGTTGGCGGCATTGTCCAGAAACAGCAGCACACAACCGGCTTCGTTGAGCACGGAGTTGTAGATGGGTGCCAATTCTTCCGCCGTTTCCGGCAATTTGGCTTCCGGGCGAAAGAAGTGAATGATGCTTTGCATGGCCTCAGCCGGCGGCATTGGTTTGCGGCCCGTTGGGTCGAATCCGCGCAGGTTCAGGCAAATTTGGGCGTCCGGGAATTTGTCCTTGAGCCGGTGGGCCAGTATTGTGGCCAGCGCTGTTTTGCCCACGCCGCCCATCCCCTGAATCCCCGCTCCCGACGCCGAGATGGCCGCGCCGATGTTGCCCTGCTTGGCCAGCGCCGTTTCCAAATCCCGCAACTCCTGTTCCCGTCCGGTAAAGGCCGCCGGTGGCGAGGGAAGTTGATGGCGTGGGGAGAATGATTCCTTTGCTTGCTGGTGAATATGCAGTTGGTTCGCTGCGTAAAGGTCGCGCCCTGCCTGCGCTTGCTGAACGTTGACCGCCCCTGATAGTGCGCCGGAATCAGGGGCTACTTTTTTGGGGGCACATCGCCGGGCGAATGTGTGGCCTCAATTTCGCCCGCTGCTTTTACTTTTTCCAGTTCCACGCCGCCGACAGTAGAACTATGAGCACGCATGTCTTTGCCTGCTTCGGCTTCCTTAATCTTCACGCCACCAGGTGTCGTGCCGGGTGGGGGAGGGTTTGAACCTTCGGCACTGACTTCGCCCCCAAATGGAACCTTGACTTTGAATTTTCCTTTGCCAAGAAATCTGGTGAAGAAAAAGATTACGAGAACTGAAAAAATTCCCGCAACGATTATTATTGCCAATGTCTTATCCATAACATTTCAGACTCGGTTCAGATATCCATCCTCTTTTGGCTCAACCTGGGCCACCACCGCCTCACGCTTTAGCAGTCCCCACAACTCAGTGAACAGGAAGTGGTCAAAAGTCCGGATGTGATCCTTGAGAATGGGTTCGGTAAGCATGTTTGGCCGGATGTCGAAATAATACACGCCATCCAGTGGATTTAGCTTGATCGTGTAGCCTTTGAAGTGTCCCGGCAGGAACGTTGCGCTTACACCATAGTCTTGCGGAGTTTTCCCCTTCCGTTGGACATCATTGAGAAAGATAGCCACATGGGGCACATCTTTCCCGGTGAGCTTTGCCAGGAGGAATTTATCGACGAAAATCTTGTCCAATCTGTCTTTGCTGCTGGTTTTCACTGATCCGATGATTTTGACAAGGGAACCCGATTTGATAATCAGGTCGTGCTGGTAGCTCATCATGAATTCTTCTTCGCCAGCCACCTTTACGGGCACCTTCACCACGCCTGCCGTGCATTCGATGCCAACTCTGATCAAAACCAACCGGATGAACCTCTCAAACAAATCGCCATTGATTTTGCGTGCCGTATTGGACTGCCCGGCTGGCAATGCGTCCAGCGAAGCCCCGATTGACTGCTGCATCGTGTAAATGGACCTGTTGACAATCTCTCGATTGGCTGGCGTGTCCATCCTTTTGACCGAGTCCAGCACTTTTAGGAATTTCACCAGTTTAGCTTTGGCCACGCGGCTGGTGTAAAGCAGGTTTGAGTTCAGCGGCCTCGAAATGCTGAACTCCGCATTCTTGAACTGGACGAAACGATAATGGGTTTCATTTCGCGAAACGATTTCAGCCTGTATGGCACCGGGAGTTCCTATGAATTCCAAGAATTGCCTGCAGAACTCGCATAATGCCCCAGTTCCGTGAAATTCTCCTTTTTTGACGCCTGCCGCACCAAGCCATCCAGTGTCATCGTATGCTTTCTCTCCTTTGCGCCGTTTCAGCGTCGAAGTTTACCCAATCCATGACCGAGCGCCGAACCACAGAATCGAGACGTTTGATGGCCCACTCGTTATACTCTTTATTACAATCGCACGCAGACCACCGCCTGCCAAGTTGATCGGCAACGACCGCGGTTGTGCCCGATCCCGAAAATGGATCAATCACCAAGTCTCCGGGATTTGACGAAGCAAGCAGCAGCTTCCGCAACAACTCTTCAGGCTTCTGAGTTGGATGAGGAGTTTTTTCTCCCATGCCGTTGCATGTGGTTGGAATATCCATCACGTCTTTGGGCTTGGCCCCTTTCGGATTCGGAACCCAATTCTCGCGATCCTGCCCATTCCCATTCTTGCCAAAATTGCTCGTTTCCGCCTGGGGATGGCTGGGATATTTCAAAGTATGCGCTCCGTAAGGAATCCGAACGTCATCAATGTTGAATGTGAAATCCTTGCTCTTGCGAAAGTGGATAATGCTCTCGTGCGACCGCCCCCAGTCGCCGCCAAGATTGGCCTTGTTTTTGTAGTGCCAGATGATCCAGCGGCAGCCATTGAAGAACGGCATGGCAGCCACCTTAACGTCGGCCAGAATCTCAGAATACCCACATACATAAAGAGTGCCGGTTTTCTTCAAGACTCTTGACGCTTCCTGTAACCAATCACGCGACCATGCCACGTAATGCTCGTGGCTCTCGAAATTGTCCCAGTCCGCCTTTTTTACGTTGTAGGGCGGATCAGCAAACACGAGGTCAACCGTCTCCGATTCCAGACTTTTTAGCCATGCCAGAGAATCCCCCAAGTAAAGCCTGCCGAGCCTGTTTTCGTAATGGATTTGAACGTCCCCAAGAGCATTGACAGGGCGCATCGTCCCGTTTCGCTCTCTGACCTCCAACTCAAACTGAGGAGTCCCTGTTTTGCGTTTCACCGGCATAAATCCATGAAAGCCCAAAATCACACACATTTCAAGCAAAACTGGTCGGCGGATTGCCCGAACGCGAGCGGGAGAAATTCGTCGTCGCGGTTCTCCAATTGGAAGAAAACTGGGTTTTTGATTCCGTCCGGCAAAAATAGGCTCAACGGCAAAGCCGCGTCAAACGAATAAAAAGGAGGATTAAGATTAAGATTAGGATTAGGATTAGGAGGAGGGGCTGGGGAAGGGACCCCCCAAGGCTCGAAATGATAAAAATTGAGGGTTGACCGGCGGGGCGGCGTTTGTTACTTTGTGCGCGATGAAAATTTTGGCCGGTCTGCCGCTGTTCGCGCGCGTGGTCGCTGTCTGCTGACGCGGCCTGAGGCATGGTCCCGGCTCACAGGCCGCCCGCTGTCCTCGCTGGACGCGGGTTTTTTTGATTTATGCGACATACCATATCAGTGCTGGTGGAAAACAAGTTCGGCGTGCTGACGCGCGTGGCGGGCCTCTTTAGCGGGCGCGGCTACAATATTGACACGCTCAATGTCGCCCCGACGCAGGAGGCGGACACGTCGCGCATGACCATCGTCACGCGCGGCGACGAAGCGACCATCGAGCAAATCATCAAACAACTCAACAAGCTGGTCAACGTCCTGGAAGTGCATGACTTCCACGAGGCTGAATTCATTGATCGCGAGCTGGTGCTGGTGCGCGTGGCGGTGGATGCCAAATCCAGGGCCGAGATCATGCAAATGACGGATATTTTCCGGGCCAAGATTGTGGATGTGCAATCGAAGAGCCTGACCATCGAATTGACGGGGGATGAAGGGAAGATCGAAAAATTTCTGGGTCTGATGAAGACCTTTGGCGTGCTGGAATTGTCCCGCACCGGAAAGATCGCGCTGTCGCGAAAGTAAAACTCAACTCAAACTCACATAAAAGGTTACTACAATTATGGCAATTATTAATTTTGGCGGAACAAAGGAACAGGTCATCACGCGGAAGGAATTCCCGATGGCGAAGGCGCGCAAGGCGCTGAAGGGCGAGACAATCGCCATCATCGGCTACGGCGTGCAGGGGCCGGCCCAGTCGCTGAACCTGCGCGACAACGGCTTCAAGGTCGTGATTGGCCAGGCCAGCGCCTTCAAGCGCGACTGGGACCGGGCGGTGAAGGACGGCTGGGTGCCGGGCAAGACGTTGTTCGAGATTGACGAGGCTGTGCGCCGGGGCACGATCATCCAGATGCTGGTGTCGGACGCCGCGCAGCGGGCCATTTGGCCGCTGGTCAAAAGGAATCTGAAGGCCGGCGACGCGCTCTATTTCTCGCACGGCTTTTCCATTGCCTACAAGAAGTTGACCGGGGTGGCGCCGCCCAAGAACGTGGACGTGATCATGGTGGCCCCCAAAGGCTCCGGCACCTCGGTGCGGCGCAATTTTCTCACGGGCGCAGGCATCAATTCGAGCTTCGCGGTCGAGCAGGACGCGACCGGCCGCGCCAAAGACCGCTGCCTGGCGATCGGCATTGGCATCGGCTCGGGCTATTTGTTCCCGACCACGTTCCGGCACGAAGTGTTCAGCGATCTGACCGGCGAGCGCGGCGTGCTGATGGGCGCGCTGGCCGGCATCATGGAAGCGCAATACGACGTGCTTCGCGCTCACCAGCACAGCCCCAGCGAGGCGTTCAACGAGACGGTCGAGGAACTTACGCAGAGCCTTATCCGGCTGGTGGACGAGAACGGCATGGATTGGATGTATTCGAACTGCTCCGCCACGGCCCAGCGCGGCGCCCTGGACTGGAAGCCGCGCTTCAAGAAAGCCGTGCTGCCGGTTTTTAAGGAGCTTTATGAGCGGGTCAAGAGCGGCCAGGAATGCGCCCGTGTGCTCTCCAGTTGCGGCAAGCCTGATTACCAGAAGCAGTTGAGCAAAGAGCTCGCTGTGATCGGCAACTCGGAAATGTGGCAGGCCGGCAAAGCCGTCCGCGCGTTGCGCCCCAAAGAAGCTGCGCGGGCCATCGCCGCCGGCACCAAGGGCATCGGCGGCCGGGCGGCCAATTAACTGACAGGACATGTTGGCTTCCCGGCGAAGTGAAACATTTATGACAACATAAGCATTATTCGGGATTCTACTGATGGGAATTTGCTTTTTTGCCGCACCGCTTGTACTTGGCGCTGCGCGATCAAAGCCGGCCAGAACCATTCCATATAGCGCGTCGGCCGGCGCCTGCGCGGTTTGATGCCGTGGATGAAAAAGCATTCCGCCAAAGGCGCGCAGGCGGCGTATTGAGGCGCCTGACGTCATAAGCTCCTGGCGAAGCCGGCAATGACGGCCAAAAAAATCCCAAAGCCAACCAAAATAAAAAGCGCCGGCCCAAAACGGCCAAAAACCAATAATGCGCCCGAACAACCGATGACAGCTTGAAACATCAGCAGCAAGAGAACGTCGCCGCGTTGCCAATCTTCAAGATGAGCGATCTTGTAGATCAAAGCCACGAGGATGGCGGGGACAATCAACGCGCGCATTGCCCACGCGCGCTGTGCCGCCGGAATGCCCAATACAACCAGCCAAACACCCGCTCCCTCAATAAACGAGGCAATGCCGGCTATCACAGCCTCCTTGCCGAGGCTGTGTAATTCCAGATCATTTTCAATCAAACCGTAAAAGATGCTCAATAGCACAAGCGCCGCGCAAAGGGTCACGAAAGCAACTCCCCAGAATAACGAAAGCTGCAGCGCGATGTGCATGAATTGGGCCTAACTCTATTCCCCAGCGAGATCAAGAATGTTGCGCACCGTCTCTGGTGTGAGCCGGAATCCCAAAGCGGCTAATTGATTCAACACAGGACCGACCATTTGGAGATGCCCCGCATATTTGGCACGCAGCAGGATTCCTGCCGTGCCGAGCAAGGGGAGATTCAAATAAAGATCAAGCTGCCCAACCTGGTGCAGATATTGGAGCGGCGAAGCATTGACGATGACGTCAGCCAAGAGTCAACTCCCGTTGCAACTCCTCTTTCTTCAGGTCAAACGTGCAGACCTCATAATCAGCGAGCTTGGCAAGAAAAAGGGGCTTTGGCACGCCGGCAAGTTCCGCCGCAGCGCCGGATGAGAGTCTGCCAATTTCGTAAAGCTTGACGGCGGCCGCAAGAAGCAATTCCTTGCCCAATGCTTCGGCCGGCACCTTCAGTGCCAGCGAAGCCTTTTCCGGCAGATTCATCATAACCTTTGTCATGCTCCAAACTTACAATGGGGAAGGTTAGCCGTCAAACTTTGCTCCATGAGGCCGAAGGCGAGATCGACGACTAAACCAGCTTCTTGTATTCCCTGGTTTCGGAGAGTTTCCTGACCAGTTCCCTGACCTTTTGCGCCTGGCTCTTGTGGGCCAGGAGAACGGCGTCGTCGGTTTGCACCAGGATCGCGTCGCGCAAGCCCACCACGGCGATGGGCGTCCGGTTCCTTGTCCTGGCGTCAAATATAATGTTGCGCGCGCCATCCACATGCACGAAGTCCCCCACCGCGCAGTTTCCCTCCGCGTCGGGTTTGAGATGCCGGGCCAGCGCGTTCCATGAACCCAGGTCGTCCCAGGCAAAGGCACCGTCGGCCACGACCACGTTCCGGGCGTGTTCCATCAAGGCGTAGTCAATCGAGATTTTTTTCAGGCCCGGATATTCTTTGGCGAGGAGGCGGTCGAGTTTTGGGGTGCCGGCGACTTTGAACCAGCGCTGGCAGGCGGCGGCCAGTTCCGGCTGATGCTTTTCCAGGCCCTGGGTGATGGTGACAAACGACCAGAGGAACATCCCGGCATTCCACCGGTATTGGCCGCTGTTGACGTATTCCAGCGCCCGGTCGAAGTTCGGTTTTTCGACGAATTGTTCGGCTTTGAAAAAAGTGGTCTTGCAGGGTTTGACGCCTTGCGGCGGCGGAAGGGTGTTGCCCAGGCGAATGTAGCCGTAGCCCGTGGCCGGTTCCGTGGGCTTGATTCCGATGGTGACAATGAGCTGTCCGCGCCCGGCCAAATCAAACGAATCGGCCAGGACTTGCTGGAATTTCTTTTCCTCGGGAATGACATGGTCCGCCGGCAGAACGGCCATGACGGCGCTGGTGGAGCGTTGTCCGACGATGGCCGCGCCCAGCGTGACCGCGGCGCAAGTGTCGCGCCCAATGGGTTCGGCCACGACATTTTGCCGCGGCAGTTTGGGCAATTGCCGGCGGACTTGAGGCGCCTGGAGGGCGTTGGTGATGACGTAAATATTTTTAAGAGGAACCAGCGGCAGCACGCGATCGACGGCCTGTTGGAGAAAAGAGCGGTTGCCAAGCAGGGTGACAAGCTGTTTGGGCGTCCGTTCCCGGCTGACCGGCCAGAAGCGTTCGCCGCGGCCTCCGGCCATGATGATGACGAAATGATCGCTGTGTTGTTTTGATGTTTTCACAAATAAACATGATTAAATATCTTCGCGCAGACGAAACTTGAAAAGTTCCTTTAAAAATGCGACCCGCTTTCCTTCGTCTTTAAGAATCGCCAGCAAATCGAAGACCTGATCAATTTCCCGCTCGGTCTTCAACTGCTTCTCGACCGCCGGAGTCAGAACGCTCGGAAGGAAAATGGTATGGCATCTGGGATTCTCAAGTTTTGCTTTGGTGAAGGATTTCTTGGTTTCGCCGAGCCTTGTTTGGGCCCCCGCCTTATCGGCGCTTCCTTTGATCTCGATTACGCAGATCAACTCACCCGTCTTGCTTCGACACTCCACATCCGGCTCGGAGCCAAACAGGAGAACCGTTCCGCTCTTTAACACAAGTCCTCTTTGTTTCTCGGTCAACTTTGCCGTCGCCGCCGTGTCCAACACACCCTGTTGCGCGGCGTGGATGGCAAGAATCTGTTCCAGGGCCTGCGACGCCCGCAAGCCAATGGAATTGACCCAAGTACCCTGCCATTCAGTACCCGCCTCGGCAAAAATCGTGTTGAGGAGTCCCTCCCGGCTGGCTTTGGCGGTGATCGCCAGTAAAGAAGATAAAAATCCGTTCAGCAACCGACAGAGCGCAACCTTGTTCTTGGCGGCAGCGCCAGATTTGATCTGAGCCAGGCCTTTCTTTGGAAGGCAGGCCATCAGGCGATAATAGTCTATCAGTTCGGGGTGGGCCGAGATAATCTCGGGATGAGCGAACACTTCGCTCGGGACGAACTCGAGAGTTTGGGCGGCTTCCCGCGCCGATTCGGAAATACCAAGTTCGCTCCAATTCCATACAATGTTCTTCCATGCCGCGCTGCGGGCGCGTTTCTGCCAATCCCTGAATCGAGAGTCGCGCACCTTTCGCCAGAAGAACCCTGCGCGCGCAAGGTAACGTTCTGCCAATTCGATTTGAACGTGGTTAGCCATGCTTCCTCCAAAATAGGATGGTCTCCCTGACGGGACGGCGTCCGTAAATTGCCATTTGCTGCGAGCTGTTTCCTTTATAGCGCGTCACCCAAATGGATTCCGTCGTCAGGCCAAACCTCCCAGCCAGCTCGCATAACATCAAGTCGGTCGGCACGCTTTCGCCGTTAAACTGGGCGTTGGCGACCACCAAAGCCACGCGCCCGCCCGGCTTTAAATAGGCGGCCATGTTGCGTACGACAAGATTCATGTCTTCAAAATACCCTTCGATCATGATTGGCAAACGCTCATTGTTCAATGGTTTCGCGCGCACTCCGCGCAAAACCTCCTCCAGGGCAGGCAGGTTAATCACTTTCCCCTCGTGCTCCCTGCTCTCGACATGCGAGCGAAGCAAGCTATGCCTCACATTAACCATGTCCTTGTGCGATTTTACGGTTAACAGGCACAACTCCAGGGCGTAGGTTCGCGAATAATCGTAGCGATTCAGGTAAGGCGGCGAAGTGATGACCGCCGCGACATTTCCGATGTATTTTCCGGGCAGACACATTTCGCGGGCGTCTCCTTGCATGACGAGAGTTTTGGCCCTGGTCCGGGCTGGAAAACCAAACATGCGAATCTCAGAAAGGTCGGCGATCATTTGCGCCAGAACAGAACGAAGAGCATCGCGAACCGGCGGAATTATTTTTTCCACCAGCCGCAAAAACTGGCCGTCCTTCGACGTGCTGCTGACACTTTCCAGAATAGTCAGCAATCCAAGCATGAGAAAATGACGCACAGGCTGCTCGAAAGCCTCGATTTCCTCCTTGAAAAAAAGCAACTCGCGTTGCGTCTCCTTTGTAAAGGCAAGGTTGATGATTCGAACATCGGGAAAACTTGACGTTGGTTCGCGAAACGGGGTCGAGGTCAGCTTTTGGATGGCGCGGAGCAATAAATCAATATCAGGCCATTCCGTCAGTTTCGCCTGCGCGACGAAAACGGAGGTCGGAAGCATGTCAATGCCGACGCCATGAATGCCAAATTCCTTTCCCGCAAGCAAGGTGGTGCCGCATCCAAGGAAAGGGTCAAATACAATGTCGCCCGCCTGCAATGCAAATTCCCTGAAGAGCTGGACCACCAGTTCTCTTGAAAAACCCTCCTTGTATTTGAACCAGTTGTAGAGCGGAAGCTTTTTATTGAGAACGTACGTGACCAGCCGCCGGCAGTCGGGCCTTTCCTCGAAGAGATCGCTGTATTTGTTCTCCAGTCTGGCCCGTTCCTTTTGAGCGGGACTGCCCATGTCCACGGGGAGGACCGTGACCTTCTGGCGGCGTTCAGCCACAGGGTCTCCCAACAGGACGATTTGCTCGTCCTTTAACCACATCTGCGGCGCTTGTTTCGATTTCCTTTCTTTGGCGACTGGCTTCATAACCGGCTACTTGACTGCGTTCAACAGGGAAGCGGTGAACCGGGTCACCTGGTCCACCATGTCCCCGTTTTTGCCGTGCCGGGCGATTTGATTGACAATGGCGCTGCCCACCACCACCGCCTCGGCGCTGGCCGCCACGGTTTTGGCCTGGTCCGGCGTGGAAATGCCAAATCCCACGGCGATGGGCAAATCCGTGTGCGCGCGAATCCTGGCCGTCATTTCGCCAATGCCTTGGGAAACTTTCTGTTGCATCCCGGTGACGCCTTCGCGCGACACGCAATAAATAAAACCCGTGCCGCGTTTGACGATCAGCTCGATGCGATTGTCGGGGGTGGTTGGCGCGATGAGGTAAATCACACAGAGCCCGGCTTTGGCCATGAGCGCTTCGTAATTCCCCGATTCTTCCGGCGGCAGATCGAGCGCCAGGAGACCATCCACGCCCGCCCGGGCGGCATCGTTGATGAATTTTTCCAGGCCGTGCCGGTGCATCAGATTAAAATAAATGTAGAGCACGACGGGGATTTGCGATTGTTGGCGGATGGCGGCGACGGTTTCCAGCACTTTGGCGGGAGTTGTGCCGGATTCCAGGCCGCGCTGGGCAGCCAGTTGATTGACCAGGCCATCCGCCAGCGGATCGCTGAACGGAACCCCCAGTTCCAGGACATCGACGCCGATGCGATCGAAGGCCAACGCCAGTTGTCGTGTGGCCTCGAGGTTGGGGTCGCCGGACCCGATATAGACAATAAAGCCCTTTTGCGCCTTTTGCTTCAATCGGGCAAAACGTTCCACAATGCGATTCATCGCGGGCAGGATGGCAATAATCCGGCGATTCCGCAAGAGCGGCCGCCCCCCCCAAGGCAAGTCGCTGCGCGGTAATTGACGTCCACGGCCAGAACCTGTAGAATAAGACCATGACGATGCAGACCCTTGAACTGCCGCCACGAAAGACGCAGGCGGCATTTAATTTGCGGCGTTGGGCCGAATTGTTGCCCGACCGCGAGTTGGCCAGGGTCGAAGGCCGCATCGAAACAGATCGTCACGGTCACATCATTATGAGTCCTCCTGCTGCACCAAGTCATGGAAGTTTCCAGGTGGAGATCAGTCGTCTGCTGTGGAACCTACTGCCCGAGGGGCGTGTGCTGACTGAATGCCCGATCTCGACCGCCGATGGCGTGAAAGCGGCTGATGTGGCGTGGGCATCGCCTGAGCGCATGAGGGAGTTGGGGGAGCAGGTGTGTTTTCCCCGCGCGCCGGAAATTTGCGTGGAGGTTCTGTCGCCGCGCAACACCGAGGCGGAAATCCAGGAGAAAATGGCGCTCTACTTCGATGCAGGCGCCAAGGAGGTCTGGCTCTGCGCCCAGAGCGGCGCGATGAGCTTTTTCAGTCCCGGCGCGACACGGCCAATGCGAGCTTCAAAAGTGTGTCCCCAGTTCCCGAAACAAGTGGAATTGCGTTGAGTGCCGCGCCTGCGGGCCGATTAGTGGCGCGGATGATGACGGCGCTTGACGTTGAGTTGCGCCAGTGATTGGGCCAGGGCGGCGCTGACACGGGCGTTTTCCTCGGCGTCCAAGTTCTCCGCCAATCGCGCTTCGGCCTGCCGCCGGACTTCTTCGGCTTTGGCTTCGTCAATTTGTTCAGACCGGATGGCCATGTCCGTCAATATGGCGACCTTTTCCGCCGTGATTTCAACAAAGCCCTCGCCCACGGCGAGGTACACGTCCTGGCCGTCCTTGCGCACGGTGATTTCACCGGGGACCAATTGCGTCATGAGAGGGACGTGCTGGGGATAGACGCCCATTTCTCCTTCGACGCCCGGCAGCGTGACCATTTCGACATCGTCGGAAAAGGTTGTGGCGTCCGGGGTGACAATTTCAAGTTTGAGCGTATCAGGCATTTGAGCCTTCTTTGATTTCGTCAATGCCGCCCTTCATGTAGAAGTTCTGTTCGCCGACATCGTCATGTTTGCCATCGAGGATTTCCTTGAAGCCGCGCACGGTTTCGGCCACGGGCACCTGCTTGCCTTCGCGGCCGGTGAAGACCTGCGCCACGGTAAAAGGCTGGCTGAGGAAGCGCTGAATCTTGCGGGCGCGAAAGACCGTCGTCTTGTCCTCGGGCGAAAGTTCGTCCATGCCCAGAATGGCGATGATGTCCTGAAGGTCCTTGTAGCGTTGCAGAACCTTTTGCACGCCCCGCGCCACGTCATAATGTTCCTGGCCGACAATTTCCGGGGTCAAGGCGCGGGAATTGGAGGCGAGCGGATCAACGGCGGGGAAAATCCCCAATTCCGCAATGGAACGCTCCAGCACGATGGTGGCGTCCAAGTGGGCGAAGGTGGTGGCCGGCGCGGGGTCGGTCAAGTCATCCGCCGGCACATAGACGGCCTGGAAGGAGGTGATGGAACCCTTCTTGGTGGAAGTGATGCGTTCCTGCAAATCGCCCATTTCCGCGGCCAGGGTCGGCTGATAACCGACGGCGCTGGGGGTGCGGCCCAACAAGGCCGAAACTTCCGAGCCGGCCTGGGAGAAGCGGAAAATATTGTCGATGAACAACAACACGTCCTGGTTCTTTTCATCGCGAAAATACTCGGTGATGGCCAAACCGGAGAGGGCCACGCGCAGACGGGCGCCGGGCGGTTCGTTCATTTGCCCATAGACCAGCGCGATTTTGGACTCGCCCAAATTCTTCTGCTTGATGACGTCCGCCTCGGACATTTCGTGATACAGATCGTTTCCTTCGCGCGTCCGCTCGCCCACGCCGGCAAAGACGGAGACGCCGCCGTGCAATTTGGCGATGTTGTTGATCAACTCCATGATGACGACGGTCTTGCCCACGCCCGCGCCGCCGAATGCGCCGACTTTGCCGCCCTTGAGGAAGGGACAGATCAAGTCGATCACCTTGATTCCGGTGGTCAACACTTGCGGGGAAGTGGATTGATCGATCAGGGGCGGGGCGGGGCGGTGAATCGGATAATACTTTTCGGCCGTAACAGGCCCCCGTTCATCCACCGGGTTGCCGGTCACGTCGAAAACGCGGCCCATCACCCCCGGCCCGACGGGCATGGAAATCGGCGCGCCGCTGTCGCTGACTTCGAGGCCGCGCTTGAGGCCTTCGGTGCTGGACATGGCGACGGCGCGGACCCAGTTGTCACCCAGATGCGATTGCACTTCGAGCGTGAGTTTTGTTTTGCCGTGCCCGGGCACGTCGAAATCGACCGTGACTGCGTTATAAATGGCGGGGAGGCCGGCGGGGAATTCAATATCCACGACAGGCCCGATGACCTGGACAATTCTGCCTTTGTTCATTTTAAAATGTCTGCTCGGAATTGCTAAAAGAGCCGAAAACCTATGCGGATTGGGGCCTCCATGTCAAGACCCATAAGGAAAACGCGATCTGACTGCGGCTATGCGTTTAATTCAGGACTGCCCATCCTGTTCACGGCAACTGCATGATGCGATAAAATTGATCGTCGTTCGTTATGGAATCGCTCGCCGTCATGGTGATGTCCGTCGCGGTGATCTGGCCGCCCAAGTTGATCCAGTTGGTCTGTGACAGATTGGTTGTGTACTGTATTTGATAAGCCAGGCCGGGCAATGCGGTCCATGTGAAGTTGATGGCGTTGCCGGTTTGCGTCACGCCTTGGAGTGAGGGAATGGGGGTCGGATTGCAGCCAGGATTCTGAGGCAGGTAAACCGGGTCGATGCCTGCCGCATTCATCAGGCCGATATTCGCAAGCGATTGCGATCCAGGACTTAAATCCAAACAGTTGTAAGACAGGTCAATGTAACAGCCCGTTGCCAACCCGCTTAAGTCAGGCACTTCACCCGTGAACTGGTTGGAATGAAGATCAAGGATTTGCAACAGGGAGAGGTTGCCCAAGCCGGCCGGAATGCTCCCCGTGAGCAGGTTGTCATGGAGATAAAGGTCCTGTAACTGGGAGAGGTTGCCCAAGCCGGCCGGGATGCCCCCCGCGAGCTGGTTGCCATCGAGATCAAGGTAATACAACTTGGCGAGGTTGCCCAAGCTGTCCGGGATGCTGCCCGTGAGCTGGTTGCCATCCAGATCAAGGTATTGCAACTGGGCGAGGTCGCCCAAGCTGTCCGGGATGCTGCCCATGAGCAGGTTGCCATGGAGGTCAAGGTATTGCAACTGGGCGAGGTTGCCCAAGCCGTCCGGGGTGCTCCCCGTGAGTTGGTTGTCATAGAGATAAAGGTAATACAACTGGGCGAGATTGCCCAAACTGGCCGGAATGCTCCCCGTGAGCTGGTTGCCATTGAGATAAAGGGATTGCAAATTGGTGAGGTTGCCCAGGCTGTCCGGGATGCTCCCCGTGAGCTGGTTGCCATCCAGATCAAGGTAAGACAACTGGGCGAGGTCGCCCAAACTGTCCGGGATGCTCCCCGTGAGCTGGTTGCCATCCAGATCAATGTATTGCAACTGGGCGAGGTTGCCCAAGCTGGCCGGGATGTTCCCCGCGAGCTGGTTGCCATAGAGAACAAGCTGTTGCACATTGCCGGTGCTGGCAACGTTTCCCTGCGCGTCATACATTACGCCGGCCACAGTTACGCCGTACCAATTAGTGGCCTGGCCGTCGAGCCATCCGTTTTGATTCATCCAAGCGTCCCCGCCGGTGGAATTATACAAATCTACGAGGGCATTGTACTCGTTGGTGGGGATCTGATACTGCAAACCGTTGGTTTGTGCCATCGCAGCGCGGAACGGCGCCAACAGGCTGAGGCCGACCAGCAGCGGCAGGACGATTGAAACATGGAGGGTTTGGTGTTGGGGAAAATCCGCACCCTTCAGCATTGGTTTTGGTTCGCACAACATAATGGTTCCTTAATATGGTATTTAGTTTATACTCATAAATCCTGCCGCTTTTGTCAAGCCCAATCCCACGACACCAATCCCACGAAACCCATAATGAAAACGACGATCTGATTGCGGCTTTGCGGCTTTGCGATTAATTCAGGACTGCCCATCCTGTTCACGGCAACTGCATGATGCGATAAAATTGATCGCCGTTCGTCATGGAGTCCTGCGCCGTCATAGTGATGTCCGTCGCGGTGATTTGGCCGCCCAGGTTGATCCAGTCGCCCTGTGACAGATTGGTTGAGTACTGTATTTGATAAATCAGACCGGGCAATGTGTTCCATGTGAAGTTGATGGCGTTGCCGGTTTGCGTCACGCCTTGGAGTGCGGGAATGGGGGTCGGATTGCAACCGGAATTCTGAGGCAGGTACACCGGGTAGATGCCTGCCGCATTCATCAGGGCGATATTCGCAAGCGATTGCGATCCGGGACTTAAATCCAAACAGTTGTAAGACAGGTCAACAAGACAGCCCGTAGTCAACAGGCTTAAGTCAGGCACTTCACCCGTGAACTGGTTGGAATTCAGATTAAGGATTTGCAACTGGGAGAGGTTGCCCAAGCCGGCCGGGATACTCCCCGTGAGCTGGTTGCCATAGAGCTCAAGGATTTGCAACTGGGAGAGGTTGTCCAAGCTGGCCGGGATGCTCCCTGTGAGCTGGTTGCCAAAGAGATAAAGGTCTTGCAACTGGGAGAGGCTGCCCAAGCTGTCTGGAATGCTCCCTGTGAGCAGGTTGCCATCGAGATCAAGGTAAAACAACTGGGCGAGATTGCCCATACTGGCCGGGATGCTCCCTGTCAGCAGGTTGCCATGGAGATCAAGGTATTGCAACAGGGAGAGGGTGCCCAAGCTGGCCGGGATGCTCCCTGTGAACTGGTTGCCATGGAGATCAAGGTATTGCAACAGGGAGAGGTCGCCCAAACTGTCCGGGAGGCTCCCCGTGAGTTGATTGTTGTAGAGATAAAGGTAATACAACTGGGCGAGGTTGCCCAAACTGTCCGGGAGGCTCCCCGTGAGCTGGTTGTCATCGAGATAAAGGGATTGCAACTGGGAGAGGTCGCCCAAACTGTCCGGGATGCTCCCCGTGACCTGGTTGAAGCTGAGATCAAGGTAATACAACTGGGCGAGGTCGCCCAAGTTGTCCGGGATGCTCCCCGTAAGCTGGTTGCCATCGAGATCAAGGTATTGCAACTGGGCGAGGTCGCTCAAACTGTCCGGGATGCTCCCGGTGAGCTGGTTGCCATACAACTCAAGATCTCCCAACTGGGCGAGGTCGCCCAAACTGTCCGGAATGCTCCCCGTGAACTGGTTGGCATCGAGATTAAGGTATTGCAACTGGGAGAGGTCGCCCAAACTGTCCGGGATGCTCCCCGTGAGCTGGTTGCCATCGAGATCGAGGTACAGCAACTGGGAAAGGTCGCCCAAGCTGTCTGGAATGCTCCCTGTGAGCAGGTTGCCATCGAGATCAAGCGCTTGCAACTGGGCGAGATTTCCCAAACTGTCCGGGATGCTCCCTGTGAGCTGGTTGGCAAAGAGTCCAAGGGCTTGCAACTGGGCGAGGTCGCCCAAACTGTCCGGAATGCTCCCCGTAAGTTGGTTGCCATAAAGAGCAAGATATTGCAACTGGGAGAGGTCGCCCAAACTGTCCGGGATGCTCCCCGTGAGCTGGTTGCCATCGAGATCGAGGTACAGCAACTGGGAAAGGTCGCCCAAGCTGTCTGGAATGCTCCCCGTGAGCTGGTTGTAATAGAGTTCAAGGTCTTGCAACTGGGCGAGGTCGCCCAAACTGTCCGGAATGCTCCCCGTGAGCTGGTTGTCATCGAGATCGAGGTACAGCAACTGGGAAAGGTCGCCCAAACTGTCCGGAATGCTCCCCGTGAGCTGGTTGTAATAAAGTTCAAGGTCTTGCACGTTGCCAGTGGTGGCAACGTTTCCCTGCGCATCATACGTTACGCCAACTACAGTTACGCCGTACCAGGAAGTGGCCTGGCCGTTGAGCCATCCGTCCTGACTCGACCAAGCGCTCCCGCCGGTGGAATTATACAAATCTACAAGGGCATTGTATTCGTTGGTGGGGATCTGATACTGCAGGCCGTTGTTTTGTGCCATCGCAGCGCGGAACGGCGCCAACAGGCTGAGGCCGACCAGCAGCGGCAGGACGATTGAAACATGGAATGTTTGGTGTTGGGAAGAATCCGCGCCTTTCAGCAGTAGTTTTTGTTCGCAATACATAATGGTCCTTTAATATTGTTTTGGTTAATACTCATAAATCCCGCCGCTTATGTCAAGCCCAATCCGGCGACCTCGACTTTTGCCGCGGCCGGGGCATATTTTCGGGCATGGCGCAAAAATTAACGCTGGGGCATTCGCCCGATCCGGATGATGCTTTTATGTTTTATGGGCTGGCCGGGAACTTGATTCCCACCGGCGGCTTCCAGTTCGAGCACATTTTGCAGGACATCCAAACCCTGAACCAACGGGCCACCCGGGGCGAGTTGGATATTACGGCCATCAGCATTCATGCTTATGCCTATGTCAGCGGGCAATATGCGCTTTTGCCGAGCGGGGCGAGCATGGGCGACGGTTACGGGCCGATGCTCGTGGCCAAAAAACCGCTCAGCCGGTCGGAACTGGCTCGAACAAAAATCGCCGTACCGGGGACCATGACCAGCGCTTTTCTGGCGCTGCAACTCTGGCTGCAATTGCCGGCGGACAAAATCAATTTCGTCGTCGTTCCTTTTGACAGGATTTTCCAGGCCGTCCACTCCGGCGAAGCGGAGGCGGGCTTGATCATCCACGAAGGACAACTGACCTGGCGCGCGGAAGGACTAAAGGCGTGCCAGGACCTGGGCGCGTGGTGGAAGGGGGAAAACGACGGCCTGCCGTTGCCCTTGGGCGGGAACGTCATTCACAAGCGTTTCCCGCCGGCGACACGCTCAGTCATTGCCCGGATACTGACCAACAGCATCCAATTCAGTCTCGACCACCGGGCGGAGGCGGTGGCTCACGCCTTGCAGTACGCCCGGGACATGGGACGGGATTTGGCCGATCAATTCGTCGGCATGTACGTCAATCATTGGACGCTGGACTACGGCGAGAAAGGCCGGGCCGCCATTGAACGCTTCCTCGGCCAGGCTTGTGAGAGGGGACTCATCCCAGGCCGGCCGGAATTGGAGTTTGTCACGCCAGCCGAATTTTAGCCCGCCGTGGAAAAACTGCGTCTCATACTGGGTCAATTGCTTGTTGAGCTTTTTGATGTCGGTGCCTTTGGGAAGGATGGCTTCCGTCCAGGCGGGACGCCGGGGAAATGTATCAATCGCCTGAAAGAGCGACTTGACGCCGTCGGTGGACAGGGCGCAATTGAGAGCGTCCACCGCGCCGGCCTTGACGGAGACTTCCCATTCCGCAGGCGTCAAAAGGTCGTTGATGGGGATGGTTTTGTTGCCCAGCCCGGCCATCTTGGGGGCGTATTTGTCGAAATGGCCCAGGTAGTGATGGGATAAATTAATGGCCACCATCATGCCGATCATCTGGTTGAAATAACTCGCCTGATCGTTGATGACGTCATCCTTCCAAAAGCGCGGCTCAACCATCATCGGCAACTGCACGGAGGAATCGTCTCCCGCCGTTCGCGCGAGATTCTGCACGTATTGATCGAAGAAGCCCGGCTGAATCCGGTCAATGGCTTTGGCGTGGGAAAGATGGTTGACAAGGTCAATGAAACCCGCCGAGACGGAAACCTGGCGCACGACTTTGTTCTCGTCCCTGCTGGCTATGGGCGTGATCTGCGGGAGGTCCTGCGGTTGCAAGGCGACGGGTTGGGCGGCCAATTGATTGCCGAATTTCGCCGGCAACGCTTCATACAGATCGCCGCCCCGGTCCAGCGCGACGCTGAAGCCGCTGGGATACGCCCGTGGCGGAGCGGCGGCTTCGCCGGCCGCCGACAAGGCGGCGGCGAGAAATACGGCTGCGATTCCGGTTTTCATTTCAGCAAGCTGTCAAAAATAAACTTTGCGCTGACGCCCGGCATTTTTCAACCCGCGCTCCATCCGGGATTCTGCTTCAAGCATCTGCAACGCGATGCCAACGACGGAAAACATCTTATCCCGATTCGCGCGCCTGATGCAAGAACAAAATCGCGCCGAAAAATCGCGGCGCGGACCGCAGTTGCCGAAGAACCGAAATGATGCGATAAAAGCGGCATGAAATATCGGCGATTTGGTCGAACGGAGCTGGCCATGCCAGTCATTTCCTGCGGGGGGATGCGGTATCAATACAAATGGCAGGACGTGCCGCCGGCGGAAATTCCGGCGGACGGCCAGGCCAATGTGGAGGCCACGATTCACCGCGCCGTGGAGCTGGGCATCAACCACATCGAAACCGCCCGGGGCTACGGCACATCGGAAATGCAACTGGGCCGTGTCCTGCCCGGATTGCCGCGCGACAAAATCCTGGTTCAAACCAAGGTCGCCCCCCAGGCGGATGCCGGGGAGTTCCTCAAGATTTTCGAGCAGTCCATGAATTATTTGCGCCTCGATTTTGTTGATCTGCTGGCCCTGCACGGCATTAACAACCGGCAGTTGCTGGACTATGCCCTAAAGAAAAACGGCTGCGTCGCCGCCGCCCGGCGTTTGCAGAAGGAGGGGCGGATTCGATTCCTTGGCTTCTCCACCCATGCGACCACCGATGTCATTCTGGAGGCTGTCAAAAGCGGCGAATTCGATTACGTGAATCTGCACTGGTACTTCGTCAACCCGCTCAACTGGACGGCCATCGTGGCGGCGCGGAAACACGACATCGGCGTGTTCATCATCAGCCCGAATGATAAAGGCGGGAAGCTTTACGAACCGCCGCCCAAGATGGTCGAATTGTGCGCGCCGCTTTCGCCCATGCAATTCAATGATCTTTACTGTCTGGCGCGGGCGGAGGTGCATACGCTCAGTTGCGGGGCGGCGCGGCCGGAGGATTTTGAGGCCCATGCGCGCGCGCTGGATTATTACGACAAGATTCCTGAAACCATCGGGCCAATCGAGCGCCGCCTCCGCGCCGAAATGGAGCGCGTTCTGGGCGGGGATTGGTGCGCCAATTGGAGCCGGGGCCTGCCCGAATACATGGACATCCCAGGCCGGGTGAATGTCATGGAAATCCTGCGCCTTTGGACCTATGCCAAATCCCTCGACCTCGTCGCCTGGGGGAAAATGCGCTATAATTTAATGGGCCAGGGGGACCATTGGTTTCCGGGCGCGAACGCGGCAAAAATCAATGTGGAAAAATTGCGGCCGGCGCTGGCCAAAAGTCCATTCGCGCAACGAATCCCGGACATCCTGGCCGAAGCGCACTCGATGTTTTTCGACACTCCGATAGCGCGATTAAGCCAGAGTGATTAGTGCGCATGAAGTGGCGACCCTAAGGGGAATCGAACCCCTGTTACCGCCGTGAAAGGGCGATGTCCTAACCGCTAGACGATAGGGTCGTCGAGCGGTAAAATATAGATGAAGCCGCCCGCATGTCACGCGAATTAATTCCGTGGCTGTTCAATGAAGCCAACCAATTCATCCGGCGCGATGACTGGCAGAAAGCCCTGCCCCTTCTCCAAAAAGCATCCGCCTGCGATCCTGACCGCTACGAAATCGCCTATCGTTGGGTGCAGGCGGTTCGCCACACCGCCAACGACGCAGCCACCGCTGATGCCGTGAGCCAGGTTATGCGGCAAAGCCAATGGACTGAAAACGAACAACACATGCTCCAGCAATTGAAGCGGCCCCTTGCCAAATTCTAAATTCTGTAATCAGTCATAACTCGTTTGGTGTCCAAATTGGGGTCCGCTTTCTGACAATCCGCGGACAATCCGGGACCTCTCAGGGTGGCGTCCTGGCCGGGGCAAACGGGCAGGCGGTTCATGCGCGAATCTCGACGATTTTCTCACTAATGGGCGGGGGCGCCGGTTCATCGTGTTTCTTGAGATTGGCCAGATATCTGGTCATGGCGTCCTCGATGTTGGCCAACGCCTCGGCGCGCGTCTTGCCTTGCGAGATACAGCCAAGCAGGGAAGGGCACACTGCCACGAATACTCCGTCCTCATCCGGCTCAATCACGACTCGATATTGCATGCAGCTAACCTGAAAGCGCCGCCTTGAAACGTCCACCGCCGCGTTGGCGCCTCCCACATCAGGGGTCAAACTGCTTTGTCCCATCTTCGTGCTTCCATGCGTGTTTTTCATCTGTCCATATTCGACGGTCATCGTCGAAGTTTTGCCATCATCACCGGGAAAGCCGCCGGAGGGAAGCCTGTTTTTTGTAATGCCTAGTCTTGGGTGGCGCAAAGACACAAATTGACACCGCAAGTTTTGCCACGCGCATTCACAGCGCAAAATGACACCAGAGCAACGTCAGGAACCCATCCGGCGGACTTGTCCGTAGCTCGCAGAGCGAAGGTGGAAAGCCAGTTGCCGGACTTGAACCGGCGACCCATGCTTTACGAAAGCATTGCTCTACCAACTGAGCTAAACTGGCCTCAAAGCCATGATAAATTAGTTTTACCCGCTGCTTGTGGCAAGTCAATTTGACGGGCCGATCCGCGCCGCGCCAAGCCGGCGCCTGTTCCTCCTTGAATTTCCACCCCGCTCCCGGTTATACTTTGAAGAAATTCGCGCCATGAACCCTTATCAATCCTATCGAAATTTGCCGCCTTTGGCCGGCCTCTGTTCAATCGAACAGGCCATGACGCCGGGCCTTTCCATTGATTCCTGCGTCGCCAGGCTCAAACGCTTTCACTACGCTTTCAAGCGACTGCATCAGGTTCTGAACGCGCGCATTACCGCCGAACCGGTCTATGAATTGAAGATGGGCTTCAGCCTCCACGCTTATCTCTGCGCCGAATACGTTGACGCCCTTCGCAAACGGGTCGGCGAAATGCGCGAACCGCCTTTGGGTCTGGACATCGTTCCTGATGAGAATCTGGCCATGTTCTTCGACGAAATTTTGGCCGCCCCAACCACTGCGGAACTCTTGACCGGTCTTTACGGCCTGGCGATTCCGGCTTTGCAGGGCGCCTTGCAGAATCACATTGCCCAGACCAATCCCCTGGCCGACGCGCCTTCCGTCCGGCTGTGTCGCTTCGCGTTGCTGGAATTGGAGGACATGTTCATATTTGGCCGGCAGTGCCTGGCCGGTCTGGTGGATGCAAACACCGCGCAAAACATGGAGCCATGGCGCGCTTTGCTCCGCGATTCCCTCGCGGCCGCCGGCGGCCTGGATGGTTCCCAAAAGCCTTCCGGCAAATGCATCGCCCGCCATCATTCGGCCAGGCCTTGCCCGTTCAACAATGTTCCGCGCCGCGACGAACGCTTTCCCGATCCTTACAACATGGGCGTCAACGCCGAGGCTTTTCTCTACGACGAAACGATGCCGCCGGATGCCAAAGTCCTCATGATGTTTTACAAGCGATTGCGCGAAATCGATGTCCCGGAAATGATGGCCGGCATCATCGCCGAGACTCCGGGCAAGCCGTGGGCTTACTACCGCGATATGACGCGACAACTGTGGGACGAAGCCCGCCATGCCATGATGGGCGAAGTCGGCTTCGCCAGCATGGGCGTCGATTGGCCCGCGCACGTTATGGTTAATTTCACGTGGTCGCTGGGCTTGAACACTCAACTGACGCCCATCGAGCGCCACGCCGTCCTCTATTTCATTGAGCAGGGCCTCATGCCGAAAAATGGCAAGCGCTACGAATGGGAGGTTGCGCGCAAATCGCATCATCCTCTCTGCGCCTTGTTTCAGGACTACGACTGGGCTGACGAGGTGCTTCATGCGCGCATCGGCCGCGATTGGTATTTGAAGGAGTTCAAGAACGCAGCCGAGGCCATTGATTACGGGGACCAATGCTGGTCCAAAGTCCTGGTGGGCTGGCGGCAATGGCGCGACCAGGGCCTCACCCGGCATCGCAATTGGTGGCCTGACTGCTACCGGGCCGCCTGCTGGAGCGCGGGCATCGAACCCGATCCCAAAGCCCTCGCCTTCTCCGCCACCTACGAACATGTCCGCGCTGATTTGAAGAACCTGTCGGCTTCGGGCTAATCCTCCCGACAAGCGTTGACAACCGGCAACTCTGGTTTATGCTGGAAGTGGACTAAATTTGTCCGATATGGATTCTACTACTGATACAATTGAGAGTTTTGTCAATTCGGAGTACAAATACGGCTTCGTCAGCGACATCGAAACCGATTCTTTTGCGCCGGGATTGAATGAGGACGTCGTGCGCCGGATTTGGGGGAAAAAAGGGGAGCCGGATTTCATGCTGGACTGGCGTTTGAAGGCCTTTCGCCATTGGCTGACCATGACGGAGCCGCATTGGCCCAATCTCCATTACCCGCCCATTGATTATCAGGCCTATATCTATTACGCCGCCGCCAAACCGAAGAAAAAACTGGGGAGCCTGGACGAAGTGGACCCGGAAACGCGGGAGATGTTCGAAAAATTGGGCATCTCCTTGAATGAACAGAAGCGCCTCTCCGGCGTGGCCGTGGATGCCATTCTGGACAGCGCTTCGGTGGCCACGACTTTCAGGGAGGAACTGGGGAGGCAGGGCATTATTTTTTGCTCGTTCAATGAGGCCGTGAAAAATCATCCCGAACTGGTCAAGAAGTATTTGGGAACGGTCGTGCCGGCGAATGACAACTTTTTTGCGGCGCTGAACTCGGCGGTTTTCAGTGACGGTTCGTTCTGCTACATCCCCAAAGGCGTGCGCTGCCCGATGGAGCTTTCGACCTATTTTCGCATCAACACCGCGGGCGCCGGGCAATTCGAGCGCACGCTGATCGTCGCTGACGAGGGCAGTTCGGTCAGTTATTTGGAAGGCTGCACGGCCCCGATGCGCGACACCAACCAATTGCACGCCGCCGTGGTGGAGTTGATTGCGCTGGAGGACGCCAGCATCAAGTATTCCACCGTGCAAAATTGGTACCCGGGCGACAAGGAAGGCAAGGGCGGCATTTACAACTTTGTGACCAAGCGCGGCAAATGCGCCGGGCGCAATTCAAAGATTTCCTGGACGCAGGTGGAAACCGGTTCGGCCATCACCTGGAAATATCCCAGCGTGATGTTGCTGGGGGACAATTCGGTGGGGGAATTCTATTCGGTGGCCTTGACCAATCATCGCCAGCAGGCGGACACGGGAACCAAGATGGTCCACGCCGGCAAAAACACCTCGAGCACCATCGTCTCCAAGGGCATCTCGGCCGGGCAGGGCAACAACAGCTATCGCGGCCAGGTCAAGATTCTCAAGAGCGCCGCCAACGCGCGCAATTACTCGCAGTGCGATTCGTTGCTGCTCGGCGACCGCTGTGGCGCCCATACTTTTCCTTACATCGAAGTGCGCAACAGCACGGCGACGGTCGAACATGAGGCCTCGACCTCAAAAATCGGCGAGGATCAAATCTTCTATTGCAATCAGCGCGGCATTGCCACGCAGGACGCCATTAATATGATTGTCAACGGCTATTGCAAGGAAGTATTCAAGCACCTGCCGATGGAATTTGCCGTCGAAGCCCAAAAGCTGCTGGGGGTAAGCCTCGAAGGCAGCGTCGGTTGAGCGGCGCGAACGGACAACCAACGGCGGACCATTAGGATTAACATTAAGATTAGGATTCAACACAGAAAGAGACATGCTGGAAATTCGTAATTTATGCGCGGGGGTGGAGGGCAATCCCATTTTAAAAAACCTCAATTTGCAGGTCAAGGCCGGGGAGGTCCATGCCATCATGGGCCCCAATGGCAGCGGCAAGAGCACCCTGGCCCAGGTGCTGGCCGGCCGGAGCGATTATGAAGTGACGGGCGGCGCGGTGGTCTTCAATGGCGCCGACCTCCTGGAAATGAAGCCGGAGGACCGGGCGCGGGCCGGCCTCTTCCTGGCCTTCCAATACCCGGTGGAAATCCCCGGCGTCAACAGCACCTCCTTTTTGAAGGCCGCGCTGAACGAATGCCGCAAGGCGCGCGGCCTGGAAGAGCTGGATGCGGTGGAGTTTCTCGCCCTAGTCAAGAAGAAAACCAAGCTGCTCGAGCTGGACCCGGCGCTGCTCAACCGGTCGGTCAACGAAGGTTTTTCCGGCGGGGAAAAAAAACGCAATGAAATTTTTCAAATGGCCGTGCTCGAACCCAGGCTGGCCATCCTGGATGAAACCGATTCCGGCCTGGATATTGACGCGTTGAAAGTGGTGGCCGGCGGAGTGAACAAATTGCGGCGGCCGGACAACGCCACCCTGGTCATCACCCACTACCAGCGGCTGTTGAATTATATCGTGCCGGACATCGTGCATGTCCTGATGCAGGGGCGCATCGTCAAGACGGGCGGCAAGGAACTGGCCCTGGAATTGGAAGCGCGCGGTTACGATTGGTTACTGGAAACCGCCGCCTCGAACGGCAAGCCATGATTGACACTTTGACACAACGCCAGGCAGGCCCGGCGCCGGAACGCGCCGGCGTCATTCCCTCCGCTTCGGACCGGCAGCGCGTGCAGGTTTTGCTTGACTCATTTGCCAAGGCGGATGCAGACGGCTTTCCGCCCTGGTTGCGGACCATTCGCGGCGCGGCGCGGGCGCGGGCGGCCCAGATTGGTTTTCCCACCACGCGGCAGGAAGAGTGGAAATTCACGAACATGGCCCCGGTGTTGCAACTGCCCCTCCACCCCGCCGAAAACTTGAGTGCCAAGATCACCCGCCAGGACATCGCGCGCTTTACTTTCGGACTGGACGCCCACCGGCTCGTATTTGTAGATGGACATTTTTGCGCGAACCTTTGCTCGCTGCCCGAAGAAGGCAATGATCTGCAATTGGGTAATCTGCTGGGGCAATTGGCGCGCCATTCCCCCGAAGTGGAAATGAACCTGGCCCGGCACGCCCATTCTGACGCGAACTTTTTCACGGCGCTCAACACCGCCTTTTTTCAGGATGGCGCCTTTGTCTCCATCGCGGCGGGCAAAACAGCCGCCAAGCCGGTTCATCTGCTCTTCATCGGCGCGTCGGGGCAGCCCGGGGCAACCGCCCTGTCGCGCAATCTCATCCTGGCGCAACGCGGCGCCCGGCTCCAGGTCATCGAATCCCATGTCAGCCTTTCGGACACGGCGCGGGTCACGAACACAGTGACGGAATTGGCCCTCGGGCCGGGGCCCGCGTGGAACATTGCAAGGTGCAGCAGGAGAGCGGGCGCGCCTTTCACATCGCCGCCATTCAAGCCGTGCAGGCCGGGGACAGCCGGTGGACCTCGCATTCCATCGCCACCGGGTCGCGGCTGGCCCGCAACCAGATTCAAACGCTTCTCAACGCCGAAGGCGCCGAGGCCATTCTCAACGGCCTCTATTTGGGCGATGCCGAACAATTGATTGACCATCATACCGTGGTGGATCACGCCAGGGCGCATTGCGAAAGCCACGAATTTTATCACGGCATCCTGGCCGGCCGCGCCCACGGCGTCTTCAACGGGAAAATTTTTGTCCGGCAGGACGCGCAAAAAACCAACGCCAAACAGACCAACCGCAATTTGCTCTTGTCCGACAACGCGGTGATTGACACCAAGCCGCAATTGGAGATTTTTGCCGATGACGTCAAATGCACCCACGGGGCGGTCGTCGGGCAATTGAGTGACGAGGCGGTTTTTTACCTGCGCTCGCGCGGCATTGGCGTGGAGCACGCCCGGCGGATGTTGATTCAGGCCTTTGCCAGCGATGTGATAGAACGCATCGGCATCGAGCCGGTGCGGACGCGGTTGGAGCAGATGCTTGCGGAAAGGTTCGATCCGGCCGAAGCATAGCGGGAGATTGGAACAGGACGCTTTATGTCCGACGAATTGAGCGAACTTTATCAGCAGGTGATCCTGGATCACAGCCGCAAGCCGCGCCATTTCCACGCCTTGCCGGCCGCCAACCGCAGCGCGGAAGGGAACAATCCCTTTTGCGGCGATCATTTTACCGTCTTCCTCAAGCTGGAGGGCGGCGTCATCCAGGACATCAGCTTTCTCGGTTCGGGCTGTGCCATTTCCAAGGCCTCCGCCTCCATGATGACCGATCTCCTC
Organism: uncultured Verrucomicrobiae bacterium; assembly: GCA_963825315.1. Lineage (GTDB taxonomy): Bacteria > Verrucomicrobiota > Verrucomicrobiia > Limisphaerales > Palsa-1400 > DASRLE01. Next base: position 2,794,248 of record CAWGST010000001.1, read on the forward strand.
AAAGGCAAAACCGTGGCGGAAGCCGAAAAACTGTTCGCGCAATATCAGGAAATGGTGATGACAGGCCCGGCCGACGAGGAGGCCTTGGGCAAACTTTGCGCCTTCGCCGGCGTGCGCCGTTTTCCCATGCGCGTCAAATGCGCCCTCTTGCCCTGGCACGCCTTGATGGCCGGATTGAAGGGCCAGGCCGTGGTTTCGACGGAGGAAAAGTAAAAGCGTGAACGATGAAATCCTATTAACGCGCAACTGCGAAGCAGTGCTGATCCCCGCCGGCACGAAGGTCACCCTGCAAGCCGGGGAACCGGTCCTCATCACCCAGGCCCTGGGCGGTAGTTACACCGTGGTCATTAACGGCAACATGGCCCGCATTGAAGCCCGTGACGCCGATGCGCTCGGACAGGCGCCCGCGCCCGTTTCTCCGTCCGCCTCGTCTGACCAGTCCGCCTCGTCCGACTCGTCCGAGCCGACAGTCAACGAGGAACAAGTTCTGGCGCAATTGCGCACCTGTTACGATCCGGAGATACCGGTCAACATCGTGGACTTGGGGCTGGTTTATGATTTGCAAATCCTGCCCCTGCCCGCCGGCGGAAATCGCGTCGAAGTCAAGATGACTTTGACCGCGCCCGGCTGCGGCATGGGGCCGATCTTGCAGCAGGACGTCGAGGCCAAAGTGTCCGCCATTCCCGGGGTCAAGGAAGCGGCGGTTTTCCTGGTTTGGGACCCGCCTTGGAACCGGGACATGCTCTCCGATGCGGCCAAACTTCAACTGGGGATGATGTGACCACGCCGCCCTCAGTTCAGCCCGCCATTTTCAACATGGAATCCTTGCGCAAGGATTTTCCCATCCTCGACCAGCAGGTGCATGGCCATCCCCTGGTTTATCTGGACAACGCCGCCACTTCGCAAAAGCCCCGCGCCGTCATCGAGGCCCTGAGCCGGTTCTACGAGAATGACAACGCCAATGTGCATCGCGGCATTCACGAGTTGAGCCGCCGGGCCACGGTGGCTTTCGAAGCGGCCCGCGACCGCGCCGCCCGGTTCATCCATGCCCGCCAGCCCTCGGAAATTATTTTTACGCGCGGCACAACCGAAGGCATCAACCTGCTCGCCCACACCTGGGGCGCGAACAACCTCAAATCCGGCGACACCATCCTGCTGACCGAAATGGAGCATCACAGCAACATTGTCCCCTGGCAGTTGCTGGCGGGCCGCACCGGCGCAAAGCTGGCCTATCTTCCCGTGACCGGCGATGACGGGCTTTTGGACTTAAGCCGCCTGGACGGCCGGCTCAATGACAGCAGTGTCAAACTATTTGCCTTCACCCACGTTTCCAACACCATGGGCACGGTTAATCCCGCGGCCGATTTGTGCGCCAGGGCCAGGCGCCGCAACATCGTCACCCTGGTGGACGCCGCCCAAAGCGCCGGGCATCGCCCGGTGGATGTGCAGGAAATCGGTTGCGATTTCATGGCCTTCTCCGGCCACAAATTGTGCGGGCCGACCGGCATCGGCGTGCTTTATGGCCGGCGCGAATTGCTGGACGACATGCCCCCCTTCCAGGGCGGCGGCGACATGATTGCCAGCGTGGATTATTTTGCCAGCACCTGGAAGGACGCCCCCCACAAATTCGAGGCCGGCACGCCGGATTTCGCGGGCGCGGTCGGCTTGCATGCGGCGATGGATTATCTGGCCGCGATCGGTTGCGATAAAATCGCGCGTCACGACCAGGAACTTTCCGCCTATGCTTATGAGCAGCTCTCGCGCCTGCGCGGCATCCGGCTCTTTGGGCCCAAGAAAGAGCGCTCCGGCGTGGTCAGTTTTCTTTTACACAACGTCCACGCCCATGATGTTGTCACCGTGGCCGACCAGCTTGGGGTTGCCTTGCGGGGTGGCCATCACTGCAACCAGCCTTTGATGAAAAGGTTGGGGGTGGAATCCACGGCGCGGGCTAGTTTTTATTTTTACAACACCGCCGCCGAGGTGGACCGGTTGTTTGAAGTGCTGACGGAAATCCGGAGGTTTTTCGGGCCATGACCGGTTTAATCCATCCGCAAAACGCCATGAAACGCGTCCTGGAAGTTTTCCCGGGCGCGCAACGCGCCTTGTTCCGGCATTACCATATCGGCGGCTGCGCCAGTTGCGCCTTTCAGCCGGACGAAACCCTGGAGGCGTTGTGCGCCCGCAACAGCTTGAACGTGGCCGAAGTGATCCAACAGATCGAGACCAGCCACCAGCAGGACCTCGAATTGGAAATCGCCCCCGCTGAACTGGCCCAACTCATCCGGGCGGGCGGTGTCCGCATGGTGGACATCCGCAGCCGGGAGGAATTTGAAACCACCCATATCGAGCCGGCCGTCTTGTTGTCGCAACCGGTCATGCAGGATATTCTGGCCCATTGGCCGCGGACCGAATTGATCGTGCTCTACGATCATCGCGGACACAAAAGCCTCGACGCCGCCGCCTATTTTACCGGGCAGGGCTTCCGCAAGGTGCGCTGCCTGCGCGGCGGGATTGACGCCTGGTCGCGCGAGGTGGACGGCAAAATCCCCCGCTACCGCGTGGAGCTTTCGGCGTGAAGACAAACGACGATTATCAACAGCGGATCGAGCAAGCCTTGCGCGACCCGAAGAATCTGGGCGAACTGGAGGGGGCCGACGCCGTCGGCACGGCGGGCAGCGCGGCCTGCGGGGACATGATCCGGCTCTGGATCAAATTCAAGGAGCAAGCGGGCAAAAAAGTGGTTGACAAGGCCACCTTTCAAAGTTTCGGCTGCGAGACCGCCATTGCCGTGGCCAGCCTGGCCACGGAAATGATCCGGGGAAAAACGGCGGAGGAAGTCCTGGCCCTGTCCGCCGATGAGCTGGCGCCCGGGCTGGGGCCGCTCCCTCCGGTCAAAATCCATTGCACACAACTGGTCGAAAGCGCCCTGCGCTCCGCCCTGCGGCCGCAATCCGCGCCCGCGCCCGGCCTTGCGCCAACCACCGCCGCTGGTTTGCTTGACAACTTCGCCCAATCCGGCGCGCCCTCTGGAAAATTAAAAATCATCCTGCTGGACGAAGACAAAAATCTTTCCTGATTTGCTCCGCCAGGGTCCATTGCCAGGGCGCTTGATATTTTGATTGTTTTTTGGATTATTCTTCCTTGACAAACAGCGTCAATTAAAATATGCTTCGCCCGCATTGAAAGCCACAATGCGGGCGAAGCATATTTGGCTTTCAGCAAAGAATTTGTGCCTTCTGAGTATTTGCGGCGGAATTTAATGCGTCTGCCCGGCCGAATGGCGCCCAAGGCTGCGCGGTTCAACGATGCGTGGCATCCTTCAGGCTTTTGTTTTCCGTGAAGGTCAAAGAGGCGGAATTCACACAATAGCGCACCCCGGTCGGGGGCGGGCCATCCTCGAAAACATGGCCCAGGTGCGCGTCGCAGCGCGCGCACAGAATCTCCACCCGTTGCATGCCGAGGCTGTTGTCAATATGGGTGATGACGTTCTCCCGGGCCACCGGCGTAAAGAAACTCGGCCAGCCCGTGCGCGAATTAAATTTGGCCTCGGACGTGAACAATGGCAACCCGCAACAGACGCAGGAATAGACCCCGGGCTTGTGTTGATCGAGCAACGTGCCGCAAAAAGCCGGTTCCGTCCCTTTGCCGCGCGCGATGCGATATTGCTCCGCCGTCAACTGCTTGCGCCATTCCTCGTCCGTTTTGACCACCTTGGGCGTTGAAATTAACCGGCCCGGCCGCCCATCGCCGTCTAACAAACGTATTTGAACCATAACGATTTGATTAGTGTTCGTGGTATTTGCGGGGGCCTGGGTCACCGGCTGTGCTCCGCACCCAGCCGTCAGCCCCAACAACGCGCCGCACAAAATGGAATTAAAAGCAATCATGGGCCTCATTCTACCCCTCGTCAATGCTTTTTCAAGCCGCCCGCCATATTCCGCGCCTGCGCTACGAAGCGCGAAGCGTCCCGGAGTGCGCCAGTCCTCTGGCGCTTTGGGATTGGTCCAAGCTTTTTCAAGCCGATCCAAAGATGGGTACTGCTCCCCGGCATGTGCCATTGAACATTCATTCCACCTGGATTATATTGTTTGGGATTATGCATCGAAATTGCTGTTCAGGGAGGTGTCATCTTTTCTGCGTTGAACCTCGCTCGTGGTTCGCTTTCGCCGCTGCGGCGCTTCTCGCCCTGGCCTCGCCGGCTTTGGCCAACGACGACCAGCTCATTTACACCGGGATGCTGAACAATGGCTGGCAGGATTGGGGATGGGTGCCGCATTATGCCACCAACAATCCGGCCTTTAACGGCGCCAACTCCATGGTCTTCGCCGCCAGCACAAACTGGCAGGCATGGTCGCTGCACCATAATCCTGTTGACACGACCTTATACACCAATCTGACGTTCTGGTTGAACGGCGGCGCTGTGGGTGGACAAACGGTTGGCGTGGTGGCGGATGGCAGTTCATGGGGCAACACGATTTATGTCACCGCCCCGGCCAATAGCTGGCAACAATTCACTTTCTCCCTCGCTTCCCTGGGCGTGGGCAATGTTGCCAACCTGACCGGTATTGAGATTTGGAATGCCGGGACGTTGCAGCCCAACTTTTACATTGCTGACATGAAGCTGGTTGCCAATCCACCGCCCGCGCTCGTTCACGTCAGCGTCAACGCCGCCAACCCGGTGCGCACGGTGGACTCCCGGGTGTTCGCCCTCAACACCGCGGCCTGGGACGGTGATCTCGACACCACCAACACCATCTCCATTCTGACGAACATTAACAATCAGGCCCTGCGCTGGCCGGGCGGCAGTTGGGGCGACATTTATTTCAAGACCAATGAACCCATGGGCTGGGGCTCGCGCACCACCAACTTCATTCATGTGGCCACCAACACCGGCGCCCAGATCTTTTTCATCGTCAATTACGGCAGCGGCACGCCCCGGCAGGCGGCCGACTGGGTCCGGTATTGCGAAACCACCAATCATTGTTACGTCAAATACTGGGAGGTGGGCAATGAGGTCGGCGGTGGTTGGGAGGAAGACATCAACACCAATCCACCTTATCAGGCGCATGATCCCTGGACCTACGCCCAGCGTTTCACCAGTTACTACAACCAGATGAAGGCGGTGGACTCGTCCATCAAAATCGGCGCCGTGGCCGACACCACCGAGGATGGCACGGCCAACTACACCAATCATCCGGTCGTCAATCCCGTCACCGGCGTCACGCACAATGGCTGGACCCCGGTGATGCTCACGTATCTGCGCAGCAACAATGTGACGCCGGATTTTCTCATTTGTCACGACTACGCGCCCGGCGATGGCGACACCTGTAATCTTCTTTGGACCCCGGCGTGGGCGGGCCATGCCACCAGCATGCGCATGATGCTCAATGATTATCTCGGATCCAACCTGGCTGCCAGCGTCGAATTAAACGGCACCGAATTTGGCCCGGAAGGCGACAAACAGTGGATCAGTTTGGTGGGCGGTTTATTTTACGCCGACATGATCGGGCAAATCCTGCAGACGGAGTTCAACACGCTTCTATGGTGGGACTTGCGCAACGGCCAGAGCGCCGTGACGGATTCGGACAACGCCTTGTATGGCTGGCGCACCAACAGTTCCGGCGAATTTATCACCGATCAGGGCTGTGCGAACGGCATGGCAACGCCGCCCAACCTCTACCCGAGCTTCTACTGCATGAAGCTGATGCAATACTTCGCGCGCGGCGGCGACACGGTTCTCGCCGCCACCGATGATTACAAACTGCTGTCCGCCTACGCCGTGCGGCGAACCAACGGTTGCCTGACGATGCTCGTGGTCAACAAGAGTTCCTACGCCGCCCTCGATGCCGCCGTCAATCTTGCCGGTTACGTGCCGTTCACCAACGCCACCGTTTACTCCTACGGCATCCCCCAGGACGACGCGGCGCGCACCGGCCTCGGGTCGCCCGACATCGCGCAGACAAATCTCCCCGTCGCCGGGACAAACTTCAACCACACCTTTGCGCCCTACTCGGCCACGGTGCTTGTGTTCAACCCGGCAGCGCCGTCACTCGTCGTGCCGGCGGCCAAGCCGCAGGCCGGCAAGTTCGTCTTCCAATTGCAGGGCCTGGCGGGCGTGCCGTACCTGATCCAGACATCCACCAATTTGACCTCGATCAATTGGACTGTCATATCCACCAACACGCCCGCCAGTGGCGCGCTCAGCCTCACCAACGCCATGTCCTCCGGTCCACGGTCCTACCGTGCCGTTTGGCCCCCGTAAGCGCCGATCATTTCAAATCTGAAATTTGAGATTTCAAATTCAAAGCGCGAAGCGTCCCGGAGTGCGCCAGTCCTCTGGCGCTTTGGGATTGGTTCATGGTTTTTCAACCCGCCCCAAATCCAGGCGCTGCCCGTGCGGACATTCAACTCCAAGAAATGTTTGCGTCAGGAGTTCGGGCTGATCAAAGTGAAACGGGAACGCCTCCACCTTCCCCTCGAACCGGTTGATCCTTTTCAAGGAATTTGTGAGCGTCAAGACGCTGTGCCCCGCGTCCAGCAAGCGCCGGGCAATATACCGACCGGAATACCCAAAAGCGCCTGTCACCGCCGCGCGCATAATTCTGTCATTTCAAATTTGAGATTTCAGATTTCAAATTCATCCGGCCGCCTTCGGTGGATTGGGAAATGGAGCGGGCTTGAAATTTTGTTTCAGCGTGCGCGTGAATTCTTCGGCCCGCTTTTGTTGTTCGGAACGCTTTCGGAAAGCCTCCGTCAGCCGCCGTTGCCCCTCGATGGGCGATTCCTGCAAACCCGCCGCCCAAGCCCGCAACTGCCGCGAGCAGGATTCCGCGAGGAATTTCAAATCTGAAATCTGGGATTTCAAATGCGCGAAGCGCCCCAGCCGCTCCAACAGAAAAAGCATGGAACGCACTTCGCCCGCTGATCCCCGCGCGATGTAAAGAAAGGTCAGGAGTTCCTGGGTCGTGCCGCGCTCAAACCCCTCGGCGACATTGTTTGAGACCGATACGGCGGCCCGTTCCAATTGATCCCGCAGGCTGTATTGTTTTTGAAAAGCCGCATCCTCCGTGAGGCCATAAACCCTTTCCGCCAGCCGGATGGCCTCCTGCCAGACCGGCAAATCTTCAAAGCGTTGATACGTCATGGCATTTTGTCATTTCAAATTTCAAATTCATCGAGAAGATGAAAGATAGCCCCGAAAAACGCCCAGCCAAGTTTCAAATTTCCATTTCAAATCTCAAATCTCCAATTTCAAATTTAGTTTTGACATCGCCCCCAACGGCACTGTGGAATCCTGAAATCTGCAATTTCAAATCCCCGTCTCGGGTTTTGACTTCACCCCCGGAAATGCCGGCTTCAATTTTGCATGGATCGGCTTGCCAATTGTGGCCCTTTACGGGATATTCCGATTGGCATGAGTACGAACAGGTCACACATCCAGTTGCCGCTGGCGCAGGTCACGGAGTTTTGCCAGCGGCATCATATCCGCAAACTCGCCGTGTTTGGCTCGGCCCTGCATGGCGACGCCCGTCCCGACAGCGATCTCGATGTGCTTGTGGAGTTTGAGCCAGAGCATGTGCCGGGGCTGGCCTTCTTTGCCATGGAGCAGGAACTCTCCGAATTGTTGGGACGGAAAGTGGACTTGAACACGCCCCAATTCCTCAGTCCGTACTTCCGCGAACGGGTCATCCAGGAGGCCGAAGTGCAATATGTCGCAGCATGACACGTTGGAAAACTTGGACTTCGACATCCTCTGGCAAGTCATCACCCACGACCTCCCGCCGTTGATTGCCGAGTTGGAGAAGATTCGGTGAACCGGCTGATTGCCGGGGCCAAGGCCGTGCTCCGTCGATTGCACAACGCTTAGATTTAGCGACGGGGCTTTTTACGGGACAATGAGCCCAGCCCGGCAGGGGGAATCGGCTGCGATTCCAGTAACGTTTCAGCCAATAAAAGACTGGATTGCAATGATAAAACCAATCGGCGCAGGCGTTCTGTCTCCAGATTGGATTGCCGACTCTCCTCCTCGAAAAGACTGGGTTGGTCACTGGCGCTTGGTCCTCCCGGCGGTCGAATTACTGTTGTGACCGAAGGGGCAAGTTCCACGCGCAAAAAGGAAGCATGGGATTGGCGGAAGCCTCTGCTAGCGACGAACTCCCGCAAAGTTCGAGTAAACGTAAGAATGAGCACATTAGGTTTGTTCGAGCGCACAAGCTGTGATCCGCGCAGCAAGAGGAGATTTGTTTTGCCGGACCCTGGCGGTCCCACGATTAAATGAGATTGGTCCAACGGAAGATCAATTACCGCTTTTTGCCCTTCATCTAATTGTTCCTGCTTAACCCACCATGTTTCGTTCATGAGTTTTCCTCCTCTGATTCATTCGTAGTCAGACTAAGTCGGTGTTGGGACTCCTCACCCTTCGACTTTTTTGGTTCTGGTTCCGAATCGGCAAATTCCTGTGCCTCATTTAGAGCGAGATACAGAACCGCGACTATTTTGTTGCGAACCGTATCTGGAGCTGTCGAACGACAATTAAAAATCACCACTGACGACAATTAAAATTCACCAGTGAGCCGGTAATGATCAGGCGGCGGTTGGGATGGCCGGAGGCCATCCCCAAACCGCCGCAAATGATCACAAACAAACAATACCGGAAGCTCATGAGTGAATATCAGAAAGCAGCGAACATTGTCGTCAGCGCGATGAAAGCGGATGTGCATCCGCAGACCGCGCGAAAATACATCCAGGCGGCCCAACCGCCGGAGCAACTGCAACAGAAGCATGGCTGGCGCACGCGGCCCGATCCGCTGGCGGCCATTTGGGAACCCGCCCGGCAAATGCTCTTCCAAGCGCCCGAACTGGAAGCCAAAGAGTTGTTCGATTATCTGCGGGGCCTCCATCCCGACCAGGCCGCTGGCTCGGCGTTGCGCTCGTTTCAACGGCGGGTGCTGCAATGGCGTTTGCAGCATGGCCGGGACAAGGAGGTGTTCTTCGAGCAGGAGCATCTTCCAGGCAGGGTGATGCAGGTGGATTGGACCGACGCCAGCGAGTTGGCGGTGACGGTGCGGGGAGCGCCGCTGGAGCATTTGTTGTGTCATGCGGTCTTGCCCTATTCCAATTGGTCGTGGGCCACGCGCTGTCAATCCGAGTCGCTGTTGAGTCTGCGCCACGGTTTGCAGGAGGCATTGCATCAATTGGGCCGGGTGCCGGAACGGCTGCAAATCGACAACAGCAGCGCCGCCACCCATCGCGTCGGCAGCGGCGGGCGGGAGTTCAACCGTGATTTTCTGGCGCTGGCGGAGCACTACGGGCTGAAGCCCCAAACCATCGGCATTCGCAAGCCGCACGAAAACGGCGATGTGGAATCGCGCAACGGCCATCTGAAACGGCGGCTCAAGCAACATCTGCTCTTGCGCGGCTATCGGGACTTTGAAGCGGCCGAAGCGTATGACCGGTTTCTGTGGACGGCGTTGCGCAAGGGCAATCAGAACTGCTCGGTCAAACTCAAGGAGGAGTGGGAGGCGCTGCGTCCGCTGCCTCCGACCCGCTTGAGCGAGTATGACGAACTGCGCTGTCCGGTCAGCCTCCACAGCACGATTCGGGTCAAGAAGGTGACCTATTCGGTGCCGGCGCGCTGGATCGGCCAGGAGGTTAAAGTGGAAGTTTACGAAGGGCATTTGAAAATCTTTCACGGGCGGGAACTGCTGCTGGAGTTGGCGCGAGCCACCGGGGATCGCGGCGCGGTGATCGACTACCGGCACTTGATCGAGCCTCTGCTGCGCAAGCCCGGCGCGTTCACCCATTACGTGCATCGCGAGGAGTTTTTCCCCGATGGGTCGTTCCGTTTGGCCTATGACCGTCTGGTCAACGATCATGGTTTGCGGGCCGGTCAAATCGAATATCTGCACCTGCTCAAACCCATCTTCTACAGTTAATGGGCTTTTTTCGCGGTCTTCTCCTCGGAACAGTTGACAACAAAGTCAAAATGTAGTGCCAAATTCTGCGCGACGATGGCAATTGTTTATTGATTCTCACGGGCCGATGCGGCATCCTCGTAAGGACAAAAAGAGCGCACGCGATGTTTTTCCGTGTCAAACATTCCGGTTCTTACGGCTACCTGCAGATTGTCGAAAGCTTTCGGGAACAGGGAAAGGTGCGTCAGCGGGTCTTAAGCACCCTCGGGCGCTTGGACGCCCTCCAGGCCAGCGGCCAACTGGACGCCCTCCTGCGTTCGGGTTTGCGCTTCTGCCAGAGACTGGCGGTGATCGACGCGCACGCCGCCGGCCAGACCGAAGCCGTCCAGGTGCAGCGGGTCGGTCCGGACCTGGTCTTCGGACGATTGTGGGAGGATTTGGGAGTGGCGCGCGTCATCAAAGAGGCCTTGGCGGCGCGGCGCTACGGATTCGATGTGGAACGGGCGGTCTACTTGACTGTTATTCACCGGCTCTTCGCCTCCGGCAGTGATCGAGCGGCGGAACGCTGGCGCCAATCCTATCGGCTGCCGGGCACCGAAGGGCTGGATTTGCATCATCTCTATCGCGCCATGGCTTTCCTGGGCGAACCGCTGGATGATCGACCCGGGACGCGGGTGCTCAACACTCCCCGCTGCACCAAGGATTGGATCGAGGAGCAACTCTTTGAGCAGCGGCGAGACCTTTTCAGCGCCATTGATCTGGTTTTCTTCGACACCACTTCGATTTACTTCGAGGGCGAGGGCGGCCAGGAGATTGGACAATACGGCAACAGCAAAGATCATCGCCCGGATTGCAAACAGATGGTGGTCGGCTTGGTCTTGGACCGGGAGGGCTGGCCGCTGTGTTGCCATTTGTGGCCGGGCAATACGGCTGATGTGAGCGCGCTTCTGCCGGTGGTGGCGCGGCTGCGGGAGCGGTTCCAGGTGCGCCGGGTCTCGATTGTTTCCGATCGCGGCATGATGAGCGCCGGCACCATCGCCGCCTTGGAATCGAAGGTGCTGGACTGCGATTACATCCTGGGGGCCCGCATGCGCAGCATGAAAGAAATCCGCGAAAAGGTTTTAACCGACCGCAGTCCTTACCTGGAGGTAACGCCCGAGCGCCAGATATCCAAGGACCCCTCGCCCTTGAAGGTAAGAGAAATCTCTCTGCAAGGCCGCCGCTACATCGTCTGTTTGAATGAAGAACAGCGGCGCAAGGACGCCGCTGACCGCAAGGCCATCATCGCGCACTTGCGCCAGCAGCTCCAGCGCGGAGACAAAGATTTGATTGGCAACAAAGGCTACCGGAAGTTTCTGCGGCTGACTCGGGGCGAACATTTCGTTATCGACGAGGAGAAGATCAAAGCGGAAGCCCTTTACGACGGCAAATGGGTCTTGCAGACCAGCCTGGCGGATAAACCCCAGGATATTGCTTTAGCCTACAAGGAACTGTGGATGGTGGAGGAGATGTTCCGCACGATGAAATCGGTCTTGGAAACCCGTCCCATTTATCACAAGCGGGACGAAACCATTCGCGGCCATGTCTTTTGCAGCTTTCTGGCTCTGCTGCTACGCCGGGCCTTGGAGCACCACTTGGAAGAAAAGGGCGAAAGTTGGGAGTGGGCTGAAATCGTACGCGGTTTGGATAACCTCCAGGAGATCGAGGCGGTGTTTCAGAGCAAACACTTCGTCCTGCGCAGCGAGGTCGTTGGCCAGGCGCATAAAGCCTTTCGCGCGGCGGGGGTGGCTCTACCGCCCACCCTGCGGGAGAAGGCATGAGCCGGTCCGGATGGAAGGAGTGAAAATGTAGTGCCACAGGCACCTTGCGTCTTCGTAAGTAATTGATAATCAGGACTCCAGTTTTTCAAACTGTAGAAGATGGGTCAAACTGGCGTCTGAACTGGGCGAGTCGGCCCTGAGCGCCCTGGTCGGCGAATGGGCCGGCCCAATCGGACAGGCCGGTGGCGCGCGGCGGATTTGCGGCGTTACCTGAACTTGGACGCCGGCGCCCGCTGGCCGGAGATGACGCTGGAGCCGGAACTGAGCGGCTACGACGCGTTGCTGGAAAGGCCGGTGTCCCATGAATAACGACCCGCTGGCCTTGCTCTTAAAATCCTTTCGCTTGGGCACGATGGCGGCGATCTATGAAGGCACCTTGCAACAAGCCGAGCAACAAAACTGGGGCTATCGAAAGTTCCTGCTGCACCTGTGCGAGAGCGAAGCGCAGGACCGACGGCAACGCAAACTGGAGCGGTTGCTCAAGCAATCGGGCCTGCCGCAAGGCAAAGACCTGGGCAGCTTGGAGGAAACCAAACTGCCCGCCAAAGTGCGCCGGATGCTGCCCAGCTTGCTGGACGGCGGCTTTGTCCAGCGAGCCGAGAACGTCATCGCCATTGGCTTGCCCGGCCGGGGCAAAAGCCATTTTTTGGCCGCCTTGGGACGGGAGTTGATCCTGCGCCATCGCTACGCCGTGCTCTTTGTGCCGACCTTCAAGCTGGTGCAACAATTATTGACCGCCAAGCGAGATCTGCGTCTGGAAGAGCGCTTGCGCGAACTGGATCAGTTTGACGCGGTCATTCTGGACGACGTTGGCTACGTCAAGCAGGAGCGGGACGAAATGGAAGTGCTGTTCACGTTCCTGGCGGAACGCTACGAACGGCGCAGTGTGATGATCAGCAGCAATCTGGTCTTCTCCAAGTGGGACCAGATTTTCAAAGACCCGATGACGACGATGGCCGCCATTGACCGGCTGGTGCATCACGCCATCCTGTTGGAGTTCCAGGGGGAGAGTTTGCGAGTGCCCAAAGAAAAAGAACAAAACAGGGGCGGCGGGTAACGCCGAGGCCCCCCAGCCCCTTCGGTTCCACTGCGTCCTTGTCGCTACGCTCCAAAGACTCCGTTCCACCGAAGGGGCTGGACAAACGTTACAGAACAGTGAAACGATGAACCTTAACAACCGGCCTCAGTGGTGATTTTTAATTGTCGCTGATGGTGAAGAATAGTTGTCGTTGAAGACTGGAGCATAAATTCCTTTGTAAACTAAGCACGCGGTATCGCAGAACAATTGCTTAAGGTTGAATGATTTTGAACTCACCAGAGCAGTCACCAAAACCTCCGAAATTTCGCTGGCAGAGTCAACCCAACGGACGGTTAATTCGAGTCTCAGAAATCGCGAAAGGTTGTGGGTTTTGGAAGGATCAAACTGGACGATAAACTGTCTGGTGTCGCGGGTTTTACGAAGATTGTGAATTTCAACAGGCGGAAAAAAAGAACGATTCTCGATGCACTCGAGGCGACAGATGCTCTGAATATTCCCAAAATATTCGTCCAACCTTTGGTCCGCAGCGTGGGCGTTTGATGAATCCTCCTTCTGCGTTTTCTCGTCCCTCTTTGCGATGGCGCGGCGAAGGATTCGTGATTTGAGGTCAGCCACAGCATCAGTACTCGGTTGCTCCTGTTCAAAAAGACCCCACGAAACCAATTGAAGGCGTGTTTGAGCAGGTTTGAGCAAGCAGTATCTTGCCAGTTCGACGAGCGCTGGCGATGCAGATTTGCTTTGAATCTTTGGGGTTTCATGTTGAACGGCGTTGACTAAAACGGCAAATGGGTTCTCAAAATCAGCAAATAAGGAGCGGCGCATAATTAAATCATGCAACACTCCCCCGAGTTGATAAAACGTAATCGCTCTCCAAGCATTCGGCGTATCACTTTCCTGACGGAGCAAAAACTCCGGCGGGCTGTATTTCAAGGTGCCGATAAAAATTCTCCCTCCTGTGCCGTCAGTGAGCGGTTTGGTGCCCTGCACCCAGATGACGCCAAGGTCCAACAATTTAGCTTGTTGAAAGTCCACACTGATCGCAATGTTCTCCGGCTTAATATCGCGGTGACAAATTTCCAACCCTTCCAAATAACGCGCAGCGGAAGCGACCTGCGAGATTATCCTGCGCTCCAAACCTACGGGCACGTCGGCAAGCACCTCGGCCAAGTTCTTCCAAGGAAGAAACTCCATCACCACAAAAAACATCTTCTGTTCGCTCCAATATCCACCATCGAGGATTTCGATTAAATTAGGATGTGTTTTACCGATTAGCGATTTCTCTCGTTCAATCCGTTCGGCCTGTATTTCCGCACCATATTTTTCAATTATTTCAGCGTCAAAAAGTTTGATTGCCACAAAGCGGTCAGCTTTTTGAGCCTTGAAAACAGCTGCAGATTTCCCGCAGTTGATGAAGGCTTGAATGGTCCAGCCGGAAACCGACTGGCCAATAAGTTGCTTTTCTAGTATTACTTTGTTAAGTATAAGATCGGAAAAAAAGCATGAAATGCCCATAAACATTGACGAAAACCGCGATTGGGCGACCGGATTTTGCTCTTTCAACACATTTCATTCTTCACTCGCAGTTTGCGCAACTTAACAGAGTAATACGAGCTGTTTGGCGCGTTGTTTATTCATCAAATGCCACCAAGAATTAAACTATCGCATTCTCTCCGCGAGGCAAGAATCAAGTCAGCCCGGATGGTTTTGCCAGCCTTTGAAGTTTCCGCATTCATCTTCTTTTTCCCTTCGTTTTGTGGAGCGGGCAAGATTATGCCCCAAACAGAACTTCCTGCCAAGACCCATTTTCAGCAAGAATCCTGCACGGTGACGGAATGGTGCCGTGTTGCCGATTTTCCTATCTGTCCATCTGGCAGAAACCCGCCATGACCACTGGCGGGTTGCCAGACCATCAGTCGCATTCGTCCATCAGTCCCAGGTTACCATTTTGCAGTCATGGGCTGCAAGCAAGTGAAAATTCGTAAGTGTTTGGTTTACAATTACTTAGGTCAAAAACACCGAAATTTTGACTGTTTTTTTGCGCAATTTTCCCCTTGACAACTTTCTTTTTTAATTGAAAAACCCCGAAATTTTCACGGTTTTTTCCGGGGCAACATGGTTCAACGAAAGTTGTCTTGAGAATTTCAACCCTGAAAGCATTCAGGGTTCCGGCCTTTCAAAATGAAAGCGATGCTTGCCTAATCCAAATCGCTTGAATACTTTGGGTGTGTCAAATTGGCGCGGCGGTTGCGCAATCGCGGGAAATCGTCATCATTTTTATGGCTGCGGTAATATCGACTTTTCTCGATAAAGTCCTGGGCAGGATCGGACGCCTGGATGCCGAAGGCTTGCAAACGGTTGTCCAACGCTTGGCCCGGGAACGGAAGTTTCTGGAAACGTTGTTCAATGCCATCGAAGACGGCGTGGTGGTGGTCGATGAGCATGGACGCATCCTTTATTTGAATCAGGCGGTGATTCGGTTGCTCAACTGGCTGCCGGAGGAAGTGGAAGGACGCCCGATCAAGGAGTTGTTGCCGGAATTGGATTGGGACAGTTTGACCGCCGTCGGTCCCGATGGACGGCAACAGACGACGCGCCATGAGTTTGAGGTGGCTTACCCGCGCGCCCGGTTCCTGCGCCTTTACGCCGCGCCGCTCGACGGCGAGGCCAAAGGCAGTTCCGGGATGGCCTTGATTCTGAATGACGCCACGGAAGCGCGGCAGAAAACATTCGAAGCGATCGAGAGCGAGCGCATCCATTCGCTGACGCTTTTGGCGGCCAGTGTGGCGCATGAAATCGGCAACCCTCTCAACGCCCTGCACATTCATTTGCAACTCATGGCGCGCCAAATCAAGAAACTGAAGGACGCCGCGGCGACGGCAACGCCGGGAAAGTTTTCGCGGCGCGATGCGAAAATGGAGGGCGACACCGCGGAGGTGGCGGAAAAGTTGGAGCATTATCTGGAGGTGGCCAAAGGGGAGATTTCCCGTTTGGATTATATCGTGACCCAATTCCTCCAGGCCATCCGGCCATCGTTGCCGCAATTGACGCCGGGTTCGGTCAACGACGTGGCGCGGGAGACGCTGGAATTGTTGCGGCCGGAGTTGGAGAACCGGGGGTTGAACGTCAAAGAGAAACTGGCGCGGCGGGTGCCGTTGACGCCTTTGGACGCGGGCCAGATGAAGCAGGTGTTGTTGAACCTGATCAAGAACGCCATGCAGGCGATGACGCGCGACGGCACGCTCACCGTGCAGACCGGCCACACGCCCGATGCGGTCTGGGTCAGCATAGCGGACACCGGCGGCGGCATTGCCCGGGACCAGATCAGCCACATCTTCGAGCCGTTTTATACGACCAAGAAGAAGGGGACCGGTTTGGGGCTGATGATTGTGCAACGCATCGTGCGGCAGCATGGCGGGCACATCGAAGTGGAAAGCGACGTCGGGCAGGGCACGACCTTTCGCATCAGCCTGCCGCTGCGCGAACGCCAGCCCAGATTGCTGGGCAGTTCAAAAATGGAATCGGACGCGCCGCAAATGCGCGGCAACGCCCAGGCGCCGGAATGAAAACTGAAGAGAGGCCCAAGCTGTTGATCGTCGATGATGAAAAGCCGACGCGCGAAGGTTTGCGGGCGGCGTTGGAAGATCATTATGAAGTGTGGCTGGCCGAGGACGCCAAGGCGGCCATGAGCCTGCTGGAAGAGGAGAATTTCGCCGTGCTGCTGACGGATTTTCGGCTGCCGCAGGAAGACGGGATGAAATTGATCGCGCGGGCCAAGTCGCTGCCCAAACCGCCGATTTGCATCTTGATGACCGCGTATGGCTCGGAGGAACTGGCGGTGGACGCGATGAAGCACGGCGCGGATGATTACATCGCCAAAGGGCGGTTGCAGATTGATGAATTGGAAATGCGGATTGCCCGCGCGCTGCGCCAGCAAAACCTGGAGGTGGAGAACGCGGCCATGCGCCAGCAATTGCAAAGCAAATTCGGCCTGGAAAACATCGTGGGGCAGTCGCCCGCCATGCGGGAAGTGTTTGATATTGTCCGGCAGGTGGCGTCGTCGCGGGCCACTGTATTGCTGCTGGGCGAAAGCGGCACGGGCAAGGAATTGATCGCCAAGGCGATTCATCAATTAAGTCCGCGCGCCAAATTGCCGATGGTCACCGTGCATTGCGCGGCGCTGCCGGCGACGTTGTTGGAGAGCGAGTTGTTCGGGCATGAGAAAGGGGCGTTTACGGGAGCGCACGAAAAGCGGGTGGGGCGCTTCGAACAGGCCCAGGGAGGAACGCTGTTTCTGGATGAAATCGGGGAAATTGATCCGACCTTGCAGGTGAAATTGCTCCGTTTCCTCGGCGAACGGACCTTCGAACGCGTCGGCTCGAACAAGACGTTGATGGCCGATGTCCGGCTCATCACCGCGACGAACAAGAGCCTGGAAGAGCAGGTCAGGGCGGGAAAATTCCGCGAGGACCTGTTTTTCCGGTTGCGCGTGGTGGAGATCAAGCTGCCGCCGCTGCGCGAGCGGAAGGAAGATTTGCCGCTGCTGGCCAAAACGTTTGTGAGCGAGTTTGCCATGGAAAACAATAAAAAAGTGAACGATTTTACCCCGGACGCCTTCGAAGCGTTGATGAGTTATCCCTGGCCCGGCAATGTGCGCGAATTGCGCACCGCTGTGGAAAGCGCCGTCGTGCTCGCGCGCGGCGAGCGCATCAGCCTGCGGGACCTTCCGGCGGCCATCCGCGAGGCGGAGGGCGGGACGGGCCATGCGGCGCGATGGCCGGCCCAGGCGGATTTGACCGTGGCGGAGGCGGAAAAGCGGCTGATCATCCGCGCCCTCAAGGAATGCGGCAGCAACCGCACGCTGGCCGCGGGAAAACTGGGCATGAGCCGGCGGACGCTGCACCGGAAACTGCACCTTTACCATTTGGAGGGAATTTAATGCCGTTGCAATCGTGGATTTATCATTGGGAAGTGGGCGACGGGGCGCGGGTGTTGAAGGTGGCCGCGGGGCTGCTGGCATTTATCGCGCTGGCCTCGCTCTATGATTACAAATGTTATTTGTCGGATGAAACCCTGTTGGGCAACGGTGGCTATTCGTCGGAAGAGGCCATGGAGAGCGCGCAACTGGCGCGCAATCTGTCCGAGGGCAAAGGTTACACGACGGATTCGATCCGGCCCCTGGCGCTTTATTTATTGGCAAGCGCGGCCGAGCCTGGGCAATCATCGAAGGTTCTTGCCCAACGCGTGCCGGATTTGAGCAACGCCCCGGTGTATCCGTTTCTGCTGGCGGAGTTGATGAAGGTGCTGCCCTTTAAGTTTGCCGCCAGGCAAAAATGGACTTTCCAGCCGGAGATGTGGATCAGCTTTTTTAACCAGGCGCTCTTTTTTGCGGCGGTGATTCTTCTCTTTCTGCTGGCGCGGCGGCTCTTCGACTCGAATGTCGCCTGGCTCTCGGCCGCTCTTTTTGCCGGGACAAATTTATTCTGGAGATTCAGTGTTTCGGGATTATCGACGCTCTGGCTGATGTTGATTTTTTTGGCGGTGGTCTGGCTCCTGGCGGCCATCGAGAGGCGGGACCGCGCGGCGACGGCGGGAGCGGGCGGCAAATCGGTTCCTCTGGCCCTGCTGACCGGGGTGCTGGCCGGCGCGGGAGGACTGAGCCGCTATGCTTTTGCCTGGATGATCGTGCCCGTGATCTTGTTTGTCTGGCTGAGCGTGACTCGCGGGAGGGGCAAACTGTGCGTGACGATTGCCGTGTCGTTCCTGGCCGTGATGACCCCGTGGCTGGCGCGCAACGTCACGCTCAGCGGCCATTGCTTTGGCACGGCGGGCTACGCCGTGGCGCAGGAGACGCCGCCGTTTCCGGAAGACACTCTGGAGCGTTCGTCCGACCCGCGCAGCGGGTTGAAGCGTCTGGCGCCCGCGGATGTCGTCAACAAATTCCTGGCCAATGCGCGGGAGATTTGCGGGAACGAAGCGCCAAAATTGGGGGGGAATTGGATTGCGGCGTTTTTCCTGGCCGGACTGCTCATTCCATTTCGAAATGCGGGCTTGACGCGCTTGCGCTGGTTTCTGGTGGGTTCGCTGATTTTGCTCCTTGTGGTGCAGGCGTTGGGGCAAACGCATGTCAGCAGCGATTCGCCGCAGATTAATTCAGAGAACCTGCTCGTGCTGCTGGCGCCGCTGGTGTTTATCTATGGCGCGGCGCTGTTCCATACGCTGCTCGACCAACTCAACCTGCCGCCGGTGGATGCGCGCGGGGCGGCAGTGGCGGGTTTTGTCGCAATTCTGTGCGCGCCGCTTTTATTTGCGCTGCTGGCGGCCCCCGATGCGCCGGCCAACTCGCCGTATTCGCCGCTGCACGTTCAACAAACGGCCCGCCTGATGCAGACCAACGAATTGATGATGAGCGACATCCCAAGCGGGGTGGCCTGGTACGGCGGGCGTTCCTGTGTCTGGCTGCCGCTGGATGATGAGAACGAGTTTTTCAAGGTCAATGCCCTCAAGCCAGTTCAGGGTCTGTTTCTGACGCAAGTGACTGCGGATAAACGGTTTCTGTCGCAAATGAAGACTGCTGAAAAAGGCTGGGGTCATTTCCTGCTCGAATGCTCGGAGCATGGCGAAGTGCCGACGGGTTTCCCCCTAAGACAGGCGCCGGAGGGACTTCTGCCGGATCAATTGTTCCTGAGCGACAAAGTGCGCTGGCAGGAATTGAACACAAGGCCTTGATTGCCGCGGGGATGTGCCTGGAAAAAATGCAAAAAAACCTTTTGACATTTTTCGGCCTTACACATAGAACTCATTTTCGTTGAACGGAATATCAGAAACAATGGTCAGATGATGCATTGCCGACAAGGAGAACAATTGAGCTATTTATGAAAAGAATCTGTCTGTCCGCAGGATTGGTTGTGCTCGGGGCGGCTGCCGCCCACGCCCAATACGCCCCCGGTTTAAGTTCATTGGAAACATCCAAGCCCTGGTCTTTATCGGCCACCATTCGCGGCTTTTACGATGACAACTATCTGACGCTGCCGAAGACCATTCCCGGCTCGACCGCCGGCACGTTCGTGCCAGGCGCGCGTGACAGTTACGGCGTGGAACTGAGTCCCGGCTTCTATTATAACCACTCCGTCGAGGACACGTTGTTGAGCGCCAGTTACGTTTATGACATGCGCTGGTACGAGGACCGCAATGGCACAACGGACCAAACCCACCAGTTCAACGCAAAGATGGACCATGAATTTAGCGAACGGTACAAATTGACGTTGAACGAATCGTTCGTCATCGCGCAGGAGCCGGGGGTCCTGGACACGGCGGTGCTGGCCACGCCGCTGTTAGTGGCAGGCAACAACGTTCGCAACACCGCGACGGCTGATTTAATGATACAATTGACCCGGCTGTTTGATGTGCATATCGGCTATGCCAACTCGGTTTACGCGTATCAGCAGAACGCCGGGGACGAATATCCGGCCAACTCGTCTGCGAGCTATTCCGCGCTGTTGGACCGGATGGATCAAACGGCCAGCGTGGATCTGCGCTGGAAAGCTTCGCCGGAAACGACCGGCGTGCTCGGCTATCAATTCGAGCATCTGGATTACACCAGTCCTGAATACATTATTCTCCCAGGCTTTATCAATGGCGTCGCGACCCCGGGTTACCGCAGCGATAGTCGCAACTCCGATGCAAATTTTGTGTATGTTGGGGCTGATCAAAGTTTCACGCCCAAGTTGAATGGTTCGATACGGGCGGGCGGCGAATATGTCGATTATTACAATAACGATTCGCACATCATCTCCCCTTATGTCGATGCGAGCATGACTTATCAATACATGCCCGACAGCACGGCGCAAGCCGGGGTTAAACACCTGCACAATTCGACGGACGTTGCGGGCACTTTTGGGAATACGCCGGTGCTGGACGAGGAATCAACGGCTGTTTATGTGTCGGTCAGCCACCGGGTCACCTCGCGCTTCACAGCCGCGGCCCTGGGTCAGGCCCAATATTCGACTTATAATGGAGGCACACTTAATGGGCAGGGTGAGAACTTTTACATCCTGAATCTGAATTTCGCGTATCATTTCACGCCCTGGCTTGCTGGGGAAACCGGATACTCCTATAACAAGTTGAACAGCGATTTGCCTGACCGCGGTTACACGCGGGATGTGGTTTATGTTGGCGTCCGGGCCACATATTAGAAAAAATAATTTGACGTTTGGCGCGGAAGGCTGGAACGTATAGGCTTGAAATACGATCTGGCTTAACTTTTCCAAGTCTATGGATGCTGCAACAACGAACGAAGTACCTGAGCTGAAACTGCATTTTTTGGATTATTGGCGCGTCATCCGCCTGCGGCGCAGCCTGATCGTCATGGTTTTTCTGCTTTGCGTGGTGACCAGCACCCTGTTGACCTTCTGGCTGCCGAAGCAGTACGCCAGCACCGTCCGCATCGAGGTGCAAAAGGACACGCCCGAGATTCCCGTGACGCAGCAGGGCGGGGGGCACATAAACACGTTCGGATCGGACCCTTACTTCCTGACCACCCAATTCAAGATTATTGAGTCCTATTCGATACTGACCAATGTCATAGCCAATCTCCATTTGGACGAGCAACTGGCCAAGCAAGCGGGTGACACTCCTCCCTGGACGATGGATAAAACCTACCTGGCCTTGTTCAATAAAATATCCGTCGAGCAAACGCGCATGACCAGTTTGATCGAAATCTCGGTCAAAAATCCCGACCCCAAACTGGCCGCCGACATCGCCAACTCCATTGTCGATGCCTACCGCGATTCGCGCCTGGAAAAATGGAAGGGCGACCGCTACAGCGGCATTGTCGCATTACAAGACAAACTGACCGGCGAAGAAACGAAGCTTGGCAACATGGAAACCAATTTGAATGAGTTGCGGGCCGCGTTGGAAATTTCCGACCTGGACGAAGAGAGCCCGGTGACGAGCGCCACCATTGAGACGGAACAACTCCGGGAATACCAGCACGAGGAAACGATGGCCCTGACCGATTACCTCGAATACAGCAACATTCTGGCCGGAATCGCCGTGATTCCGACCAACGAACTGGGGGAGGCGCTGAACACCGCCTACGCCCATCAAACGGACACGGAACTGGGCGAACTGGCCATTCGGCTGGCCATGGCCAAGGACAGAGTGGCCGCCGCGCAAAACGACTACGGCCCAAAACATACCGAATATCTGACCGCGCAAAAGCAGCTCGAACAGGCGCAGCATGATTATGACAACAAAGTGGCCGGCATCATTACCGGGTTGAAGGAACGGGTGGCAATAGACCGGGAGAACATGCAGGTGGTGCAGCGCCTGAAGGCGGATTTGGAAAAGAGAAGGAATGATCTTGCCCGCAAGAACCAGCCCTATTTCAGTTTAAAGCGAAAGATCGAAGACCTCAGGCGCAACAACGAAGAACTCGACCGAACGATACAAAGGGAAGTGGCCGAAGTGGGCCAGCCTCTCAAAAGCATCGTCATTGTGCGCGATCCCGGCAGGCCCATGTTGCGTCCGGTCAGCCCCAAGACTTACATCATTATTCCGTTCGGCATTTTGGTCGGTCTCATCGTCGGAGTCAGCCTGGCCTTCTTCATCGAATATCTTGATACCAGTGTCAAGACCATTGATGACGTGGAGCGCGCCCTGCAGGCGCCGGTTCTGGGAGTCATTCCGCAGAACATCGGCAACCTCATGGAGGAGGGGTCGGAAACTCCGCATGCCGAGGCCTATCGGGTGCTGCGCACCAACATTCTGTTTTCGCGCAAAAATGAAGGCTGGAACACCCTTTCCGTGCTGAGCGGCGGCGCGGGCGAAGGCAAAACGACCACGCTCTTTAATTTGGCGGTCGTCTTTGCCCAAAACGGCCAGCGGGTGCTGGTGGTGGATTCCGACCTCCGCCGTCCCGCCATTCACAAGATGCTGCACGTTTCCAACACGATTGGTTTGACCGATTTTCTGCTCAAGCAGCGCCCGCTGGACGAAATCATTCAGAAAACCAAATTGCCCACGCTCGACTTTATTGCCAGCGGCAAGCTGCCCAGCAGTTCGATGAGCATTTTGGGATCGGCCCAGATGAAGGAGACCATCCAGGAGCTCAAGCGCCGCTACGAATTCATCTTTTTTGATTCTCCGCCGTTGCTCGGCGTGAGCGACGCCTCCATTCTGGCCAGCGAAATGGATATGGTTTTGCAAGTCATTCAATACCGTCGTTATCCCCAGCCGATGACCCTCCGGGCCAAACAGATGATTCTCAAGGTCGGCGGCAACCTGGTCGGCATCGTGCTCAACAACATCAATATGAGCCAGGACGAAAACTATTACTATTACAGCGGATATTACGAATACAGCGGTCAGCAAAAGGACCAGACGGTTGTCCAATTGAGTGATGCGGCCAAAGAAGCTAAAATTGACATCAAGCAGAAATATTGACCCGGCTGGCCCGACCGCAACCACATTATGAAATATTTACGCAATAATATTCGGAATTGTTCGTCTCTTTTTGCGCTCGCCCTAATCGGCCCCCTGCTGGCCGGTTGTTGGAGCCAGGGCCCGGAAAAAGATTCGCATGTGGCAACGGCTCAATCAACCAATGACTCAAACCGCTTGCGGTTTGACCCGTTGCGCGTAGGGGACACCATCAGAGTGGATTTCTCGGGCACGCCCACCCCAATTCCCTTCATCCAAACCGAAATCAAAGGCGATGGCACAGTTCGTCTTGATTTCATCGGGGACGTTCATGCCGACGGAAAGACGCCCGGCGAACTGGAGAAGACCATTCAGATGAATTATGTCCCTGCCTACTACACACACTTGAATGTGAGCGTCACGCCGGTGGCGCGCTTCTTTTACGTGGAAGGCGAGGTCAACCCGGGAATGGGCGGGAAGCAACTCTACACCGGCCAGATCACAGTGACCCGCGCCATTGCGGCCGCGGGTGATTTCAGTCCTTTCGCCGATAAAAGGCGAGTCAGGCTTTACCGGGTCGATGGCTCCATCAAGATCGTCAACTGTATCAAGGCGCTGGATGATCCGAAGTTGGATTTGTTCGTTTATCCCGGCGATAAAATTGTGATCAAGCGCAGGCTCTGGTAAATGGTCCAACTCCAAATCCTCTCCGGCAGGAGAGCGGGCGCGAAATTTGACGCTTCCAGCCTGCCCATTACCGTCGGGCGTTCGGAGCAGTCGGATGTTCCTTTGGAGGAACCGGGGGTTTGGCCCTGTCACTGCAAAATCCACTGGCGGCAGGAGGGCCTGCTCCTCGAGGTCCAACCCGGCGCGCTGGCCAGCGTTAACGGTGTGCCGATGCCGCGCGCCCTCTTGCGCAATGGCGACATGATTACCCTGGGCGGCGTGACCCTGCGCTTCAGCTTAAGCCCCATCCAACAGTCCAGCGCGGCGTTGAGAGAATGGCTGACCTGGATTGCGCTGGGCGCATTGTGCCTGGGCCAGGTGGCGGCCATCTACTGGCTGAATCGTTGATCAATGGCGAAAATGACGCGTGCCCGTGAAAACCATGGCCATGTTGCGCTCGTCGGCCGCCGCAATTACTTCGGCATCGCGCACCGAGCCTCCCGGTTGGATGGCTGCGGTTGCGCCGGCTTCGGCCGCGGCCGCCAGCCCGTCGGCAAAAGGGAAGAAGGCATCGCTGCACACGGCGCTGCCGCGCAGTGAGAGTTTGGACTCGCGGGCTTTCCAAACAGCGATCTTGCTGGCGTCCACCCGGCTCATTTGGCCGGCGCCAATGCCCAGCGTGCGGTCGGAGGCGGCATAGACGATGGCATTCGACTTGACGTGTTTGACGATGGTCCAGCCGAAATGCATGGCTTGCCGTTCCTCTTCCGTTGGGTGGCGTTGGGTCACCACCCGCCATTCCGCGGCGGAAACCGTTTTTGTGTCGCGGTCTTGGAGCAGGAACGATTCCGCCCCAACGTCGCGCAGTTCAGCCGAACCGTCGCCGCCCGGCCATTGCAGCACTTTCATCAGGCGCAGATTCTTCTTGCGCCGCAACAGGCCGAGCGCCTCCGCCGCAAAATCAGGCGCGACAATGACCTCGCTGAAAATCTCCGTCAGGGCTTCGGCGCAGGGCAAATCAAGCGGGCGATTGACCACGATGATCCCGCCAAAGGGGGCTTGTTTGTCGGTCGCAAAAGCCTTTTCCCAGGCTTCCCGAAGTGTTTTGCCCCGTCCCGCCCCGCAGGGATTGGAGTGTTTGAGGATGGCCAAAGTCGGCGCGGCTTCCGCGAATTCCGCGGCCAGAGCGGCGGCGGCGGTCAAGTCCAGGATGTTGTTGTAGGACAATTCCCTGCCATGCAATTGCCGGAAATAATCTCCGAAGCGGCCGTAGAGAGCGGCGCGTTGATGTGGATTCTCGCCGTAGCGCAAAGTCTGCGCGCGGCGCAAGTTCAACTGAATGCTCGCGGGCCAGGGGTCGCTGGCTTTGCGCGGCGCCGCCGGTGAGCCGGCGCCGGGGATGCCAAATGTTTTGGAGAGGTAGCCGGCAATCTGCGCGTCGTACGCAGCGGTGCCGGCAAAGACGCCCGCAGCCAGCCGGCGGCGCAGGTCCGGCGTGGTCTGGCCGGCGGCCGCAATCTGGCCGGCGACCTCGGCGTAATCCGCCGGGTCCATGACAACGGTCACGCTTTCATGATTCTTGGCCGCGCTGCGCAGCATCGAAGGCCCGCCAATATCGATATTCTCGATGGCCCCGGCCAAAGTGACGTCGGGCCGGGCGATGGTCTGGGCGAAAGGATAGAGATTGACCACCACCAGGTCGATGGGCTTGATGTCATGTTTGCGGGCGGCCGCTTCATGTTCTTCGTTGCCGCGCAAATAGAGCAGGCCGCCATGGATTTTTGGATGCAACGTTTTGACCCGCCCATCCAGCATCTCGGGGAAGCCGGTGTAGGCGCTTAAATCGCTGACGATAATGCCCTGTTCGCGCAGCGCCCTGGCTGTGCCGCCGGTCGAGATGATTTCAATCCCGGCCGTTGCCAGGGCTTGCGCAAAAGGGATAAGCCCGGTCTTGTCGAAAACGGAGAGCAAGGCACGTTGAATTTTCGCCATAGAACTCGCATCAATCTTCCAGAAGGCGCGGAGGAGTCAACCTGATTTGCAGGGCAAACGCATCTAAAACTGATCTGCCGCGAAAAAGCAAGAAACGCAAGATATGGATGATAGGTCCAAAAAATCGGCAACATCGGCTACATCGTTGATAGTCAACGACTTAAGTGGCAACAAAATCGGCAACAGACCAGCAACAAGCCCGTTACATTAACGATAACGTCGGCTTGGTCCTGGCATTGACACTGGCGCATTTGTGGGTGGACAGAGCGGGCGGGGGGCGGTCTAAAGATAAAGTGGCGCGGGCGGCCGGTTGCGGCAAGAAATGACCATGAAGCTCAAACTGGATTGCCAAACGATTAAACATGGGTGCGGCGGGTTTCTTGGCCAACCTGCTGCGCCAAGCGCGAAGAAAACAAAAATATGCGAATATGCGGGACTGACCCGTTTAGACCCGTTTATGACCCGTTTAGACTTGTTAGGCGCTTCCGCTATGTGACGACCTAAACGCAATATAATCAGCATACGCCTTGTAGCAAAGCACCGGAACCGAGAGCAGTGCTTGCAGGATTATCACCACAAGGTATAGAGCCCTCGAATAAGGAAACAGCAAACCGTGAACTACCAACGCAAACACAAATACGAACAGAATCAGCCCGATTAGCAGCCTGATCTTTGGAGGTGGAACTCGCAACCGTGGCTTGATGAGTTCGATAATCACCCATGCAGGAATAAAAATGGCTATCCACAGAAGTCTGTGATGCCAGGAAATCCAGAGCAAAAAAAAGAACAGCAAAAAAGACAGCCAGAAGGCAATTATTTTGGTGCGAATAATGTTCACAGTGTCAAAGCGCCTAACAATTAATATGCAACAGGTTGTTCGTATATTGTAGTGGTTAAAAGAATGCCGACGAGGCATTGCGCCGGCTTGCGAAAGTTGTTCGACACAAACATCTTGCACTCGCCACGGAGCACACCTGCTTCGCAGGATTGAGACGATATTGCGACTCCCTCAAGGGGCTTCCCGTGCATTTGCCAAGCGAACATAAATTCAAGCGTTTTCTGACCTCTCTCCAGCCAGCAAGAATGGTTCCGCCGCCTCCCAAAATCAAGCTTCTGATGCGATCGGATCACACGATCACGCTCTCGGTCAGGAAGGCGGGCGCGGTGTTTCGATCCGCCCAGCCAACTCCTGCATGCAAGTTCGATAAGTTCATTCCCTCGTTTAAGCCAGCCAAGCCGCCATCATTTATCGTGAGCGATCTCATTACCAGTTTCGCTCAGACCGATCTATTCCTGTTTACCGGGTCTGAAACGACTATCAATCTGAACTCCGGCCTTTACGACATCACCGCCTACGGCGCTCAGGGCGGCATCGGCTACTATGAGACCGGCGGACTGGGAGCCGAGATCAGTGGCGAATTTAACTTCTCAACATCCACGACACTCCTCCTGCTGGTCGGCGGCGCTGGCGGCAGCTACAACAGCTACTACAGCAGCGGCGGCGGCGGCAGCAGCTTCTTGAACGGCGGTGGCGGCGGCGTTGGCTGAGGCGGCGGCAACGGCGGCTACGGTGGCGGCGGCGGCGGCACCTACGCCGGCGGCGGTGGTGGCGGCGGCGGCGGCTACAGCGGCGGCGGTGGCGGCGGTTCCATTATTGACTCATCTGCAATAAATGTTCTCGCCGAGGTTTCCGGCGTCGCCAGCCCCGACGACTCACAAAATGGCGAGATTATTATTACCGAAGAAGTCCCCGAACCCACCACTTTGGCCTTGGCCAGTTTAGGCGGGTTATTCCTGAGGTTGTTCCGTGGCCAGCGGAAGTAAGCCATTGGTTTTCCATTGCCCCGCTCTGTGAAACTGGAGCGGGGGTTTTGTTTCTTCAGCGCAGGCGGCGGAAAACGGGTCAGTTCCGCGCATTACCTTATTATTGATTGACAGATCGCCTTTTCCGGCGCAAATTCGGCAGGATGGCCGTAAACTTTCCCGGTCAGGCTTGCTCCCTGGGCTTTCCGAAACTTCCTTGCGTTTCCAAACGATTTCAGCGCCGAATCGCTCGCGCTCATGAGCCAGACGCGGGCAATGCGCAATCCCAAATCCCCGGCCAGGGAATTTTTTGAACCGCGAAAAAATCATTCATTTCCGGGAAGATTTGGCAGGGGAATGTTTGGCAGGGGAATGCGGAGAAGAATTTGCAGTCTTGGCAGCATGCGGCAACAGAGCTTCCGGCACGCATCCGACGGAGCCAGCAATCCACCTTAAAAGTAAAGTCTTTGCAGTCGGCCACCAACCGCCGTGGAAGGTCGTATATCAACGACGAGTTTCAGGCGCGCGCCCGAATCATTAGCGATATGCTCAAGAGTTCACTCAAAGGGTGAAAACTTCGGAGGCACGAGTTCCGCCGGCGGGACGCCGACGGATGCGACCGAGACGGTCGCGCTCCCAAAAAGTCGCCAAGGATTGGGGTAAGTGTCTGCAAACATTAAATCAGGACACACCTGATTTGCGCAGTCGCGCCACGTACGCTCCATCCACGCCCTCGGCGAAGGGCAGCAGTTGGCGCTGGCGCTCCAGCTTGAAATCGGCGTGACCCTCCAGAAAATCCCGCGCCACGGCTTCATTCTCCTCGGGTTCAAGGCTGCATGTGCTGTAAACCAGCGTGCCGCCCGCCTTGAGTTGCGGGGCCGCCTCTTTCAGCAGCGCCTGCTGCCCCTGGCGCAGCCTTTCCAGTTCCCCGGACTTGATCCTCCAGCGCAAATCAACCCGGCGCCGCATGACGCCCGTATTGGAACAGGGGGCATCCACCAAAATCCGGTCGAAGGGCGGCGGCGGGCTGGAGTCCTGGAACTCCACGCACGTAATGCCGAGGCGGACGCAATTCTCCCGCGCCATTTTGAGCCGCTCCGGTTGGTTGTCCCGGGCCGCGATGCGTCCGCGATTCTGCATGCGCTGGGCGATATAAGCGGTCTTTCCTCCGGGCGCCGCGCAGAGGTCGAGAATGTTCTCGCCGGGCCGGGCATCCAATTCGTTCACCGCCAGAAGCGTGCCGGGGTCTTGCACGTAAAAAAAGCCGCGTTGGAAACTATCGCACTGGGACAGGGGAGGGTGCGATTTCAATTCGAACATCAGATTCCCGCCTGTCCAATCCCATTGCCGCTCCAGGAAGTCCACTCCTTCCTGCCGCCAGGCCGCGGCCAGGGCGGCGGAATCTGTTTTCAAAAGATTGAGCCGGGCGTAAATGGGCGGAGGAGTGTTGTTCCACTCCAGCAATTGGGCCGTCCTGGCGGCGCCCCAGCGCGCCTGCCATCGTTCGACCAGCCAGGCGGGGTGGGAATATCCCAGCGCGGGGTCGGTTTGCTTCAAATTCTCCAGTTGCAGGACCGTGGCCTCGCGTTCGCGCGTGTAAGCGCGCAAGACCGCATTCAGAAAACCGGCTTGCGCGCCAAACCCCAACTGCTTGCCCAACTCGACCGTTTCATGAACCGCCGCGTGGTTGGGGATGCGTTGCAGCCAGAACAACTGGTAAAGTCCAAGATGAAGCAGCAGGCGCAAGGCCGCGTTCTGCGGCCGATTCCCGGTTTTGCGGGCGATCAGCCAATCCAGCGTCGTTTGCCAGCGCACTATCCCATAGACCAATTCCTGGCATAAGGCCCGGTCCGGCGGCGTCAGCACGCGCCCGGCCAGCTCATTTTCCAGCAGCTTCTCCACGTATTCGCCGCTGTCGCCGCGCCGCCTCAAAACGCGCATGGCAATTTCTCTTGGTTTTTCACCGTTCACGACATAATAATGATGCAACCGTTATGGGACGCGAGAATATATCCATGAAAGAAGAGTTTGAGAAATTGGCCGCAACCGGCAAGCTCACCCGTCAAAACGTGGATGCCTTGGTGGCCCTGACAGAGAGCGGTTACTGTTATCATCGCAGTTGGGGTTTTGGAAAGATTACAACCGTGGATGCCGTTTTCTCCCGGTTCGTCATTGATTTTCAATCCAAGCCCGCCCACACCATGGACCTGGCCTTCGCCGCCGAATCCCTCAAACCCATTTCCAGCGATCACATCTACGCCCGCAAAGTTTCGGATATCGAAGCCCTGCGGCAAATGGCCGCCTTGCGCCATCTGGACTTGATCAAATTGGTGCTGCAAAGCTTCGGCGGCCGCGCCACGGTGGATCAAATCCAGCAGACGCTGGTGCCGGAGGTCATCGAAGACGACTGGAAAAAGTGGTGGGAAGCCGCCAAACGCGAACTGAAGAAGAACGGCCATTTCCAAGTGCCTCTGAAAAAGTCCGAACCCATTGTCTATCAGGCCAGGGAAGTTTCATTGCAAACCCGTTTCCTGGCGGAATTCCGCGCCGCCAAAGGATTGAAAGCCCGCTTGACTGTGGCGCATGAGATTCTGAAAAGCTTGTCCGACTTGGACGACAAAAACGCCGCGGCCAAAGAAGTGATTCTGGCGCTGAACACGGAAATTGCCACCCATCAACGCACCCAGCCGGCGGTGGCGCTGGAGGCCATCTTTGTGCGCGATGAGATGCGCCAGGCCACCGCGGCGCCGCCGGTTGAGGGCGAATTGTCCGCCCGCACCCTCTGGCTCCAGGAAAGCGCAAAAGTGGGCGCCGTTCTGGAGCAGATCCCCGCGGCCAAACATCGCCGCGCTTTGCAATCTTTCAAGGACGCCAATCCGGAACGCTGGCCCGACGCCCTGCTCGCCTCCCTCAACCACGTCTCGGCCAAGCTGGCGGGCGAAGTGGCCCACGCCCTCATTTCCGGGGGAAAACTCGACGGCTTGAAGGAACTCCTCGCCCGCCTCATCAGCCAGCACCAAGCCGGCAGCGATTTGTTGCTCTGGCTCGCCAAAGAACGTTCCGACTCCTTCGCCGACATCCTCGGCCCCGAAGTCTTCCGCGCCATGCTCACCGCCATGGAGCGCGACCAGTTCAACGAAAAGCGTTCCAACAAACTGCGCGATTTCATCCTGGCCGATCAAACCCTCCTGGTCGAATTGATCGGCTCCGCCGACTTGGAAGTCATCAAGGACCTGACCCGCGCCCTGCAACTTTCCCCTTGTTTTGACGACATGGACAAACGCTCGCTGCTGGCCCGCATCGTCAAAAGCTATCCCGCCGTGCAAACCATGATTTCCGGCGATCAAACCAGGCAGGAAACCGCTTTTCTCGTTTCCTGGGAAAGCCTGGAGCGGCGCAAAAATGAATACGCCGAACTGGTGCAAAAAGCCATCCCGGCCAATTCCAGGGAAATTGCCCTGGCCCGCAGCTTTGGCGACTTGCGCGAAAACCACGAATACAAAGCCGCCAAGGAAATGCAAAAAATCCTCATGCGCCGCAAAAGCGAATTGGAGGCCCAATTGGTTCGCGCCCGCGGCAGCGATTTTGCCAATCCCCGCACCGATGTCGTGAGCATTGGGACACGGGTCGCGGTGGCGGATTTGGATCACCAGCATGCCGAACACTTTACCATTCTCGGAGCGTGGGACTCCGATCCGGAAAAGGGCGTCATCAGCTACCTGACGCCCGTGGGTCAATCCCTCCTCAACCACAAGACCGGCGACGAAGTGGAAGTGCCCGTCGAGGGTGGGAAGAAACGCTACCGCATTGACGCCATCACGCCCTGCAAAACGCCCGCGCCCGAAGCACCCCCGCCGCCGGCGGCGCCATGAGTCTGTTGCTATTTGATCAATCCTTGGTAGAGAAAAACTCCGTAGGCCGCGGTCAATAGCCAGCCGGCGATGCGGGGCAGCCGCCCCCATATTCCGATGAATATCAAATGCACCAGCGTGGCCCCGCCGAGGATCAGCACGCCCGTCTCAAAAAAGGGCGGCACAACGATCGGTTTGTATAACGCAAATATCCCAATGCACAGCGGGATGCAGATGTGCCCGTCCCCAACTTGAGAGGTGTAAACGACTTCGGCCTGCCTCTTCCACCCGTAATAAAATGCCAGCAGGCCGTTGGGCAGCACGTCCAGCCAGCCGCTTAACCAGCCCAGGTGTTGGGCGCTGATAAAGCCCGTCTTGATGTTCAAAACCCAGGCAACCAGCCAGTCTGTGCTCAGATAAGTCCCATAGGCGCCGGCGCCCAGCAAAATCAAATCAACGACCAGCATCCGCCCAAATGATTTGTTGAGCCGGACATTGGTTTGCAGCACCCCAAAAACGTGAAAGGATTGCCAAAATAGAAAAAGCCCGACCAAAATCAGTCCTTCCGCGAAGCCGATTTCCCGCCGCCGTCCCAGCGCCCAGGCCGTGCCTGTAAAGAATAACACCGCGAATAACGTCAATAACATGGAAAGACGGTTCAGGTGATGGGAGTAATGCTGTTCCTTCCCTTTCGCGGCTTTGTCCGGAAGGACCGCCATCCCCCAAAGCGCGGCCGGCAAGCCCACCAGCAAGGTCAGATTGGTCACGTTGTTGACCAGGCAATTGGCCAGCACTTCCGCGCCGGACCCTCCCTTCGTTCCGAGCACGAAGGCAAA
The DNA here is from genome assembly GCA_963825315.1 of uncultured Verrucomicrobiae bacterium. GTDB lineage: Bacteria > Verrucomicrobiota > Verrucomicrobiia > Limisphaerales > Palsa-1400 > DASRLE01. Next base: position 2,826,588 of record CAWGST010000001.1, read on the forward strand.
GATCAAATTGCCCATCCCGGTGCAATAGGGCATGATCAACGTGCCCAACACCGTCCCTTCCATCCCGTCGGCCGCCATTGATTCCAGCCGCCAGATCATCAGGAACGCGGCCGCGAGAAATAATCCCACAAAGAACCACGGCGTGGCCAATCCGGCGCTTTCAATCCATGGCAGCATTCCTTTTTCCAGTTCCTAATCCTAATCCTCAGAGATTAAGATTAAGATTACGATTAAGATTAAGATACCCTTACCGGAACAGCAACGGCGCGAAGTCCGCCAGGTTGCGCCGCCAGACCCTCCAGCTATGCGCGCCCGGAACTTCCGTCCAGGTGTGGCGGATGTCCTTTGATTTCAGCCATTCGACAAACGCGCGGTTCGGCTCGAACAATCCGTCGTCCTTGCCGCACGAAATCCACAGCAGCCGCAGGCGGTCGTTCGCATTGGCGTCCAGATTGGGAAACTGCTCTGCATAATTGGTATTGACTCCGCCGGAACTGAACGCCCCGATCCACGCGAACCGGTCCAGGGTGGTCAATCCGACGGTCAGCGATTCCGCTCCGCCCATGGACAAGCCGGCAATCGCCCGGTCTTTGCGGTCGGTGGAGACGCGGTAGGCCTTTTCCACCCGGGGCAGCACCTCGTCCAGCAGGGTCGCGCGAAATCGGTCGGCATTGCGCTTCCACAAGTTCGGCTCATGCACCCGTGACCACCCGCGCAGGACGATGTCCATGGTCCCGTAACCCAGCGGCATGACGACGACCATTGGCTTGGCCTGGCCGCGGGCGATCAGGTTATCCAGGATAATGTTGGCCTGCCCGACCGACCACCAGGCCGTGGCATCGTCGCTGTAGCCGTGCAGCAGATACAGCACCGGGTAACGCTTCCCGCCCGACGCCATGTAACCGGGCGGCGTATAGACGAAGTAAGCGCGCTCGTCACCCGCCGCGGCGGATTTGTAAATGTGGCGATGCACGATCCCATGCGGCACGTCGCTGACTTCCCACGGGAGCGACGCCGGCCCGGGGACATGCACTTCGCTCTCGGTGTTCAGCAGATTGTATTTCATCAACGGGTTGTTAAGGTCAATGGTGCGGAGGCCATCCACCACAAAGGAGTATCCGTAATAGTCCGGTTCCAGCGGCTCCGTCGTGAACGACCAGACGCCCTGGTCGTCTTTTTGCATGGTGGCGGCTTTCAACGATTCGCACTGCACCTGGACTTCCTTCGCATTGGGCGCTTTCAGCCGGAATGTCACCCGTCCGTTCGGCTGGACCTCAGGGGACGCGAGCGATTGCGAAAACACCGGCGTGGCAAGAGACAAGGCGAGGAACACATAAAATGATTTCATGGACGGACGATACCGTGGAACGCCGGCCATTCTCAACGCCAAAGAAGTCCCGGCTTAAAGCAACCCGGTGAAAAACCGATGCCAGCGCGGTTCAAAATAATGCCGGCGATCCAGCGAGATGACCACCATTGACGCGCGCCCGACGATGCGGTTGCGGTCCACCGCGCCCCAAAAGCGCGAGTCGTTGCTGTTGTCCCGGTTGTCGCCCATCATGAAATACTTCCCCGCTGGCACGATGACCGGCCCGAACGTGCGCAACGCCGGCCGTTGCGGCAATATCGTTACCGGGTGCGATGGCATCCCGCCCGCCTTCTCCTCCGCATACACGCGCAAGCCGTCTTTGTCCGGCGGGACGTCGCGGCCGATGTCCGCCGGCAATGCTTCGTATTCCGATGGGCGGCCATTGATCAGGAGACGTTCATTGGCCAGTTCGATCTGGTCCCCTGGCAGTCCGACGACCCGTTTCACCAGGCGCTGGCCGTCCACAGGCGAAAAGAAAACCACAATGTCCCCACGCTTGGGATTGCTCCATTGCGCCAGATGCCAGGTGGTGAAAGGCACCTTCAAGTCGTAAGCCAGTTTGTTGACGAACAAACGGTCGCCCTGGACGATGGTTGGGTTCATCGAGCCGGTGGGAACATCGTTCCAATCGGCGATGGCCGAGCGGACCGCCGTCAAGATGATAACGGTGATGAGCAGCGACTTGTTTTCGCGCCAAACCCGCTTCCACCGTTCCCAGCCTTTGCATTCCTTCATGGCAGATTGGACAGAGTTCGTCCGTTTTCGTTCGACGGAACGTAAACGCCACCAATGGAATTACAGGGCCTCAAAACCCTTGCCGATAGAGAAAGCCGGGTGAACCGTGAAATACTCGAAACACGCGAAAAATCCTGATCTGTTCATCCGATGCTTCAGAGTTTGCGTATTTGGCGTTTTTCGCGGTAAAAAAAATTCCTTGGGCCTGGATCAGGGCACTCCTGTTGCGCGGTTGCTTTCCTTTTCCAAATGCGGCAGACTCGGCTGCGTTGAGCAGCAATGGATATGGCGGACACTTCCAAATCATCCAACAAGCGATTTCGCGTGGCGTTTTCATTCGCCGGAAAGAAACGAAGCTTCGTTGCCAAAGTCGCGGCTACCACCGCCGCGACCAGGAACTCGCCGACGCCAAGCGCGCCATTTTAGGCAAATAAAAGAGCCGCCCCGATTTTCCCGAGCCGGTTTGCCGTGGTTTTGCCGGGAAGCGCCGTTTCCAGAAAAAATAATTAAAAAAGTCATTTGACTATTGAATAATGAATGGTTATATGTAGTCTAAGAGTAGTATGAAGAACGAAACTATGAACGCGGTTCGGGGATTGCCGGGGGCTGCGGAATCCAATGCGGAAGATTGCCGCGAAAAAACGCAAGAGTCGCAATCCCGATTCCGAATCGGGACTGCTTTGTGACTCTTGTGCATCTTGGCGGCTATTCTCCCCGACCGGTTGGGCTTTCAGATAGTCAAACCGGCGCCACCGGCCAACATGCAAGGCAATTTTATTCAAATACCTTGCAATGAATAACTTACAACTTAATCCAAGCCCAGCCCGTCAAGGTCAGTCAAACCGGGTCAAACCAGTTTTCAAGCCGGGCAGACACTGGCCTTTCTTCTTGTCCGCCTTAGCCTTGGCCTCGGCGGATGCGCCTTTTGCCCTTGGCGACTTTGCGTTTCGTTCGATCCGGGGCCGAAAAATCCGACTAAATCGCACCCAGTCGCACCCAGTCGCACCCAAAATCCGACTAGATCGCATCATTTTGAAACAATTTTTTTGAGAAGACAATTGGGGAGCGGGCGCGGGACGCGCGCGCTCCCCGCTTTGAACTTAAACTTTGAACTTGGCGAAAAGCTCCGCCCACCATGACAATCCAGCCAATGGCAAAGTATCGTTGGACGCCTGTAAGGGCCACCGCCTGCGGCCTGTGGCTGGCTGCTTGTCTGGCAGCCTTCCCGGCCTGGGGCGGCGGACGCTATTGCGTCGTCGATGGCTGGGGCACGGGCGAAGGTTTGTTGCCGCAAAGCTCCATCATCTCCATGGTGCAGACCCGCGACGGCTATCTCTGGTTGGGTACCCGCAACGGGCTGGCCCGTTTTGATGGCGTTCATTTTACCGTCTTCGACGAGAGCACCACCCCGCAATTGAGCAGCATCCAAACGGTCAAACTCTTCGAGGACAGCCAAAGCAATCTTTGGATCGGCACCGAGAGCGCGGGGGCGATGCTCGTGACCAACGGCCAGATTCTCAACCTCAACTTCGGACAGGGCCGGCGCAAAGGTCATTTGGTCTCTGTCTGCGAGGACTCGCTCGGCGCAGTCTGGCTTCTGACCGAGGACCATGAATTGGCCCGCTATTGGCGCGGCAACAACGATGTTTGGAACATTTTCGGGGACTCCTTGACGGTTGGCCGCGCCGTCATTGCGGAAAATTCCGGGCTGGTCTGGGTCGGCACCGATCATGCCCTGATCGCCATAGACCCCGCCGCGGTGCGCAGCAAAGCGCCCTTGCCGGAAAAGGCGCGCGCGCCGGTGGGACAATTGGATTTTCTACTGGCCAGCCGCACCGGAGGCTATTGGCGGATCGCCGATGGCCTGATTGAGAAATGCGCGGGCACAACTGTTGAAAAGAATCTCGGTCCGTACCCATGGATCAGAAACAGCGACCCGGTCAGGGCGGCGTGCGAAGATCGTGACGGGAATTTGATCGTCGGCATTCTGAACCAGGGAGTTTTTTGGTTCGACGCCCGGGGCCATGCCACCCACATCTCCGACGCCAACGGCCTGGCCAATAATTCCGTCCTTTCGCTGGTTTTGGATTCGGATGGCAGTTTGTGGGTGGGGTTGGATGGAGGCGGCCCGACGGAGCGCCCTTTGAACCGCGTCACCCGCTCGATTTTCGATCTCCTGGACTCTTCCGCGGGCCTGGTCGTCCAATCAATCTGCGAAGACGACAAGGGAGGATTGTGGTTCAGCCCAAAAGACAATGATTTTTGTTATTGGAAAGACGGGGCCACCACCAGCGTCGGTTCAACCTTCGGCACCCTGAGCAAGTATAACCCAAGGGCCGTTCTGGTGGATGCCAATCAAGGAGTCTGGGCGGCCACGGTGGGCGTCAATTTGTTTCGTTTGGAAGGCAATGAGTTTAGACCCGCCCCGGGCGTCGGCGTCATCAATCCTGAGATTTCGGCCCTTTATCAGGGGCATGACGGCCGCTTGTGGGTCGGAACGCAGGGCGGCCTGGGCTGTTGGAACGGACAACAGTGGACCAACTTCACCACCAATAACGGTCTCTCTGCCAACATCATCCGCGCCATCGCCGATGCTCCCAACGGCGATGTCTGGGTCGGGACTGAACATGGGGGATTGGACCTTCTGCGCGGCGGCAAGGTTGCCGCCTTCCAAAAAACCAACGGCTTTCCCAGCGACGACATTTCGTGCCTTTACCTGGATGAGGACGGAGTCCTGTGGATCGGGACCATCGGCAACGGCCTGGTGCGCCTGGCCCGCGGCCAATGGAAGCACTACACCACGCAAAACGGCCTGGCAGGAAATAGTATTGACTATTTGATCGGGGATGGCCGGGGGTTCCTCTGGATTGGGTCCAATTCCGGTTTGATGCGCGTCAGGAAAAAAGATCTGGATGATTTTGACCCCGGCAGCCTGGATTTTCTTTCCTGCCGCGGCTACGACAAAAGGGACGGCCTGCCCGCCACCGAATGCACTTATGGTTCCCAGCCCGCCACCTGCCGCACCCGCGACGGCGTGCTTTGGTTCCCCACCATTGCCGGAATGGTTTCGGTCAACCCCTCCGAGATTCAGCCCAACACCAATCCGCCGCCGGTGGTCATTGAAGCGGTGCTGGTTGACCAACAGCCGCAGAACACCAACGGGCTGCGCACGCCTCCCCCGGAATCCGTCACCGTTCCCGCCGGCCGGGAAAACCTGGAAATTCAATTCACCAGCCTCAATCTCGCCGCCGCCGGCCGGGCGCTCTTTCGCTACCAACTGGAAGGCTACCAAACCAAGATGACCCCGGCGGGCAAGGATCGCTTCGCCCGTTACCCCAATTTGCCGCATGGCCGCTATCGTTTCCATGTCCAGGCCCGCAACGAAGACGGCATTTGGAACCAAACCGGCGCCAGTCTGGAGGTGATCGTGCTGCCGCCGTTTTGGCAGGAATGGTGGTTTCGCGCCGTCGTTGCGTGCGGCCTTTTGGGGATCATCATTGCCACCGTCCATTTCATTTCCACGCAGAAACTGCATCGTCAACTGGCCGGTTTGCGCCAGCAACAGGCCTTGGAAAAAGAACGGGCCCGCATCGCCCGCGACATTCACGACCACGTCGGCGCCAGTCTCACTCAACTTTCCCTCCTGGGCGAAATGATCCAGGCCGACAAGGACAGTCCCGGGGAAGCCGAAACCCATGCCCGCCAAATTTCCCAGACCGCCCGTGAAACAGCGCTCGAGCTGGACGAGATCGTCTGGACCGTCAACCCTTCCAATGACACCCTGGACGGATTGATCAATTACATCTGCAAGAACGCCCAGGAATACCTGGCGGTGGCGGGCTTGCGTTACCGCCTGGACGTGCCGGCGCAATTGCCGCCCGCGGCCATTTCCCCGGAAGCCCGTCATAACGTCTTCCTTGCCGCAAAAGAAGCGGTGACCAATGTGGTCCGTCACGCCCGCGCCTCGGAAGCCCGGCTGCGTTTGCGCGTGGCCCCGCAAAGCTTCACGCTGGAAATCGAAGACAACGGCCGCGGCCCGGCCGGGCTTCAAGAGAAGGCGGCCGAGTCCAGAAATGGCTTGCGCAACATGCGCAAAAGAATGGAGGATATTGGCGGCGAATTTTTCTTCGGGCCGGGACAGCAAGGCGGCACGCTCGTCCGCCTGACCGTTCCGTTGCGAAACCGCTGAACATTGTGCCTATTACCATTTCCCTTGTGGAAGATAACCACCAGTTGCGCGGCACACTGGCCCGCCTCCTGGACGGCGCCGAAGGCTTCCGTTGCCTCAGCCAGTACGCCAGCGCCGAAGACGCCCTGGCCGGCCTTCCCAAAGACAAGCCCGACGTCGTATTGATGGACATCAATCTCCCCGGCATGAATGGCGTCGAGTGCGTCCGGCGCTTAAAGCAAATCGCCCCGGAAATCGCCGCCGTCATGCTGACCGCCTACGAGGATACCGAAAATATATTCAACGCCCTGGCCGCCGGCGCAACCGGTTACCTGCTCAAACGCGCCCCCCGCGCCGAGCTGTTGGATGCCATTCGTGAAGTGCGCCGGGGCGGTTCGCCCATGACGACCCACATCGCGCGCAAGGTCGTCCAGTCCTTTCAAAAAGAAAGCCTCGCCGCGCAGACCGGCGAGGCCCTCTCCGCCCGCGAGCAGGAGGTCCTGGACCACCTCAGCCAGGGATTTCTGTACAAGGAAATCGCCGATAAAATGGGCATCAGCTATGAAACGGTGCATACCTATATCCGGCGCATTTACGAAAAGCTCCAAGTCCGCACCCGCACCGAGGCAGTGGCCAAGTTCCTGCGGCGGTGAAGATCACGGCCTCCTTACCACAACCACCGCATCAGCAGCGGCGCCAGGATCAGGCTCGGCAAATACTCGGCCACCCGGACTTTTTTCACTTCCAAGACGATCAGCGCCACGCAGAAAATCAGCAGCCCGTCGGTCGCATTGATCGAATCGATCAAGGGCCAGGGCTGGTTATGGAGCATCGGCTCCAGCGCTTGCGCGCAGCGGATGAGGCAACCTTGAAACGCCAGCACCGGAATGGCCGAGACCAAAGGGCCCCAGCCAAACGTCGCGCAAAACGCCATGGTTGCCAAACCATCCGTTCCCGCCTTGACCAAATACAGCGGGGAAAAACCATTCAATCCCTCCTGGACCGACGCCAGAATCCCCAGCGGCCCGGCGCAAAACAATGCCGTGGCCAGGAGAAATCCGTCGCTGAATCGTTTCTCCTTTCCCTCCGCGGCCAGCGAACGGGTGGCATAGTGCCCAATGGCGTTGGAAAGTTCCTGCAAGCGCAGCATCCTCCCGGCGAGTTTTCCGAGCGCCATCGCCAGCATGACGATGCACAATTCCTTCAATACCTGCGCCACGCTCCCGTTCAAACTCCTCCACGTCAATTGCAACCCGAACCACACCGTGTAAACCCCCAGCACGATTTTGGCCGCCAATTGGAAACGATTCGGAATCGGCTTTTTTATGGCGAGGGCGCAGACGCCTCCCGCCACAATCCCGGCGGAGTTAATGACAGCGCCGATCATAGGTTCCGTGTGTAACACAACCTCTCACGAATTGCAACCCAACATGGGCTGCTCCTGTTGCAAATCTTTTTCGGAATGTATTTGCAATCCAGCGCTGCCGGCAGCATGTTGGTGGCCTTCGGTCGGGCGGGGCGTAGCGTAGCTTGGTAGCGCGCTTGGTTCGGGACCAAGAGGTCGTGGGTTCAAATCCCACCGCCCCGACCATTTCATCCCGGATTGTTGCTGAAGGCAAACTGGAACCATGCAACTCACCCCCCTTGCTGTGAGGAGGTTTCCGGCGCAAACCGCTGTTTCCCAGTAATTTCAGGCGGGAAAAAATGGAGCCGAGGGGAATCGAACCCCTGACCTTCTCATTGCGAACGAGACGCTCTGCCAACTGAGCTACGACCCCAATTCAATCGCCGGGAAAATCATCCGGTTGCCGCGGAATTGCAAGCAATCTTTTGCAGCAGATGCGGCAACGGGTGAAACGATGCTGTTGCACGCGGTGGTCGAAGAAAAGGAATCAGATTCAGTTGATCTTTTGATCGTCCAGTGGGATCTCCAGGACAAACGTGGCGCCTTGGCCAGCGCCTTCACTGTGGGCGGTTAACTGGCCGCCCATTTCTTTGGCGGTGATGGCTCCGCTGTACAGCCCGAAGCCGTGACCCGTCTTGCGGGTGGTGAATCCATGCGAGAAAACACGCGTGAGGTTTTCCGGGGGAATGCCGATGCCGTTGTCCGAAACGGTGACTTTCAGACGGTTGTTCCCATTCATGCCCGTTTTGAGAGTGAGCCGCCGGTCGGGGCGTCCCGACTCGTCCAGCGCATGTTTCGCGTTAGTGATGAGGTTGACGAGGATTTGCAGGACTTTGTGCTTGTCCACCGTCACCAGAGGCACGTCCGAGTAATCGCGAACGACCTGAACTCCATCGCGCGCGAAGCCGGCGCTGTTTATCTGCAGCGCGTCATCCACAAGGCTGGCGATGGACAATTCCTCCCGGGCGCCTGAGACTCGCGCGTAGGTTTGCTGCACCGCCACGATTTCTTTGATGTGCTCGACGTTGCTCGCAAGCTGCTCATGCTCCGCCTGCAGCAAGGAAAGTTCTTTGTCAATGTTGTCGGCCAGTTTGATGATGAAGCCGGGCACGAGTTTGCCTTTGGGGTCGGTGGTTAGGAAAGCGTGGAGGTCGGCCTCATGCTCCTGGAGCAGGCCTCTGACCTTGCCCAAAGTCAGGAATTCTGACCGGCGGAGCTTTTCCCGTATGATGGTGGTCGAAACGTTAAGGCTGTTGAGCACGTTGCCGACATTGTGCAGGACACCGGTGGCCACCTCGGCCATGCCCGCCTCGCGGGAAGCCTCCATGAGTTCCTTTTGGGCCGCGGCCAATTCAGCATGCGCCTTGTCCCTGGCCGCGATCTGTTCCCGCAACTCCAGGGTGCGCCCGGCTACGCGGTGCTCGAGGTTGTCGTTGGCGTGCTGCAACGCGGCGTGAGCCTGCTGCAATTCCGCCTCGGCCCGTTCCCGCTCATGGATCTGCTCGCCGAGCAGACGGTTCTTTTTGGCGAGCAGGAGGCTCCACACCAGGCCCAATGCTCCCAGGGCGCCCGTGCCTGCCAGTGTCAAGAGCAGCCGGCGGAGATTCCACCACGGTGGCCGGGTCAGGACTTTCAAATCGCCCGGCTCGCGCACCCGCAGGCGGAAGGATTTGACTTGTCCCCATCGGCCCCCTTCCAGGAGGCACACGCCGGCAACCCGCAAGCGGGTGTTGGCCTCGAGATGTTCATCGGATTCGGCCTTAAAACTCCTGGGCAGCACGGCCTCGAATACGACGGAACCGGCCTGCAACACCAAAACCTGGGCCGGACGCAACCAAGTATCCTGGATCAGACGGGCCTCGATTCGCACCAACTTGGCGTTCGGTTCGTTGGTGAGGACTTCCTCCGCCGTCATGGTGAGCGCCGGGGCATCCCCGCCTGGGCCTGCGATCCTCGACCAGGCATCCTTCAGGGTAATTGAGAAGTCGCCCGCCATCGGAAAGCCGAGTATCTCCACCTGTTCGCCCAATCGTGGCAACCGGTCGCAGCGCATGAGCCGGACCAGCATCCCGCCACTTTCATCCTGCAAACTGATCGTCTCGTTCTGAGCCAGGCTTGTGACCCGGCCGGAAATTTTGATCCGGCGGGAGAAATCCTGATCGGGCTGATAACGGGACAGGTCCACGATTCGCTGGGTCGGGATCGCGAACGGGTTTGCGGGAGGGGCCTCGTCCACCAGGATGGCGCCGGCGTTCGGCACGTGGATACGAACGGCAACGATCTGGCCCTGCTGGTTAAACTGACCTCCCGCAACGCCGCGCAATGTCACTCGCGCGTCCACAAGCTGCTCGGCTTGGGCCATTGACATCGTCGGGCCTAGCAGGGCGGGGATCTGGCCTTGAGCCGTCATCACGTGAAGCCAGCAGCGATGGTCCTCTTCTGTGGCGGATTGCACGACACCGCGAATTTCGACCCACCGGCAGTCGAACTGGCCGGTGAGCAATGCATCCAGCGGCACCCGTGCCGGAGCAGGCATCGGCGCCTCTCCCAGAACCTCAAAGGCGGCCTTGGAAACCGTCGGCGCGAAATCGCCCGCCGCCGTCACCCCCCGGATTCGGACCCGCTGGCCGGGACGAATGTCCATTTCGCTGCCAGCCAGTTTGACAAAAATGCCGCCGCTGGCGTCCTGCACAAACAGGGACCACCAGTGGGGGTCGCTAAAAGTCACCACGGCTTCCAACTGCACCGGGTAGCCGCGCGCCGCCTCGGTGTTGTTCAATCGGCGAATGGCTTGGGCCGCCTCCAACAAAGGCAGAGAGGCTTGAGTGGCGGCAGTCTCCGGCAAGAGGCGGTTGCCGGGCGTCGTCGTCGAACCCGTCGGGAGAACCACCGCGCCTTTCAAGATCAGTTCGCCGTCGGCCAGGTTGGGATACCCAAACACATCCACGACAGAATCCGGGGGAAAGCCGGGTTTGTAGAGGCATTGGATTTGGACCAAGCCGGTGTGATCCCGCACGGCGGCCGCCGTACCGTCCGGCCGTTGTTCGAGCACACCCTGGACATGGACGCGCTGGGCGGGCTTGCCGTCTTTGGACACTGTAAGCCGGTCAATGAGAGTGGATGGGAGATCGAGCGGATTCGTGGCCGCCGCTTGCAGCATCTGAACCTGTTCCGGTTCCTGGGCCAGCACTGAGACCCCGGTGCGGCGCCCTTGATCGTCAAACTGAACGGAAAGCACGCCGGTGATCCGCACCCGGGCGTCGAGCAACTGGCGGGCCTGTTCCGGCTGCCAATTGAGCAGGAAAGTGGTTACATTGGTGGAGCCAAGAGCCATTTGGATCAACAGACGCCCGTCCTGTCCGAACGCCGCCAGCACCCGGCCCTCGATTTGAAGCCATTGGCCGGATGCGCGCCCGGTAAGGATGTCGTCCAGGTTCCAGGATAGTGGCTTCAGGGTCTGCCGTTGCCCCGTCGGTTTCAGTCTCTTCACCTTCACTTCAGCGTAGCCGTGAGCCGAAGTGGTTGAACCCTCGATTTCCACAACATCTCCCGGCCGCAAGGGTGGCGTGTCGGGCGAAATCTTGAGAAAGGTGCCAAGCTCGGCGCACCGGACGAACAGCATCCGCCATTGCGGGTGGCAGTAGGTAACCGTGGCCAGCGCCTTCACCGGCCGCCCGCGGTCCGCCTGCTCCAAAGAAAGGCCCAAAACGTCCTCCAGGTTGGTGATGACCTTGGATGCAGGTGCTGAGACATCAACTTCATTTGAGATAATCGACTGCGGGGGCGGACTTGGCGCGCCGGGGGCGGAGAAAGAGTTCTGAACCGCTGTCTGGAGGCCAAACGCCACAACGACGGCCCCCACCAGAAGCCGGCGTGAAACGGGGCGACAAAACTGAGCAAAGTTTGAGTCCTTCATGACGCGGCCTTCTGTTCGGTTGGATTGTCGTTTTTGGGAACAGGGAATTGCACCTGCCATCCTTAAGGAGCAGTTGCCCGAAAAACTGGCTGGGGCTTCTGACATTTCTGCCTTATTATCGGCAGTGGGGGCGGGAGACTTAAGTGGTACTTCTATTCATGGCTGACGAGTTTGGAAAATCTTCTTTGGGTGACCCTTGCGATTGGAATGCATGGGGGATGAGACTTGCCACAGATGGGCACAAATGGACACCGATTTAAACTTGAATTGCCCCTTTCCCAAACGATTGCCTTTCAGTTTGAAAGGCAGTTTTAATTTTCTCAAGAGAAATCCGCCCCGAAAGAAACAGTGAAAATTTCGACATTTTTCCATTTTTTGGAATTGATCGACGAACTCTCAAAGGGGTCAAACCGTAGCTTTGCCCATTTTAGGGCTTGCGGAGGCAATGGAGTCGGAGCAGGATTGGGATCATGGCGCGTCCATTGCGAATCGAATATGCCGGGGCGATTTATCACGTCCTGAGCCGGGGAGACCGCAAAGGTCCGATCTTCCTGGATGACGGGGATGGCCACGATTTTATCAAGACTTTGGCCGAGGCTTGCCAGAAGACCGGGTTCGAGATTCACGGTTACTGTCTGATGAAGAATCATTTTCACTTGGTGGTTGAAACGCCCGAAGGCAATCTGGTGGCCGGTATGCGCTGGCTCATGAGCACCTATGCCAACCGATTCAACCATCGGCATGAACTGTGCGGCCACGTCTTCAGCGGGCGTTACAAGGCGCTGGTGGTGGAGGCAAACGGCAGCGGATATCTGCGCACGGTCTGCGATTACACGCACCTGAACCCTGTCCGGGCCAAAGTGTTGTCGGCGCGGAGCCGGCTCTTGGAATATCCCTGGAGCAGTTTTGGGGGGTATTTGACGGAGCCCCGGCATCGGGCGAAATGGCTGCGGGTAGATCGGCTGCTGGGCGAACACGGCATCGCGCAGGACACGGCGGAAGGGCGCCGCGAATTTGAGCGGCGGATGGAGAGGCGTCGGGCGGAAGAAGGCGATCCCAATCAATGGAAGGGGATGCGGCGTGGGTGGTGTGTGGGAAGCCCGCGATTCAAGCAGGCCTTGCTGGAACGGTTGCACGGAAATCTGGGGCCCGACCATGCCGGGCAGATACGGCAGGAGGCCAACCAAGCGCGGGCGGAGGCGATCATCGCTGCGGAACTGCGGAAATTGGGCTGGGAGGAGGCCGGCTTGAGCCAGGGAGCCAAGGTGGATGCCGGCAAACTGGCGCTTGCGGCGCGACTGCGAAGGGAGACCACATTGACGATTCAACAGATCGCGGACCGGCTGCACATGGGCACCCGGAAGAGTGTCAGCCCCAAGCTTCAAGCCTGGAGAAGATCAAATGAATGAAGACCAATGGCCAAAGCTACGGTTTGACCCCTTTGACTTGGTTGAAAATCTTCTCCGTCACGGCTGCGGCCGGGGTGGGGCCCTGGAGCAGCGCGGCGGTGAAGGTGTCCGGATGACAATCAAAGCCGATCACCCGTGGAAGGAAGTTTGCATTTTTGTCCATTTTAGTTCTTTCTTTTAGTTGTGCAGGCGGACGGAAACGGGTCAGGCGATTACATGCACTCAGGTATGCGGGGCGGTCCCCATGTAGGTGCTTTTCGCCGGTGCTCATTCACTAAAACGGAGATTAAACTCCAAGCGTAGTTCTCGAGCATCTCCCGTAATCCACCTGCTGGTTAGCAGCCAACAGGTCCTTATGGTGACCATGTTTCCGTCCGCACTGCAATTGCTGCCTGAGTTTTTCAGGACCGCTCCGCTGACAAAACACATACCCTCGCAGATTAACGCAGATACGGAATAAGAATTCTTCATCTACGTCCATCTGCCTGTTCTGCGGGCAAAGGCCTTTTTTCCCGTGCTCGAAAAATCGAGATGGCAGAGGAATGTTTGGCAGAGGCCCGGCAACATGGATGCAGTCTGGCAACGCTCGATCAACCGCTGGCAAAAAGTTTTGCGGATGAAACGGGTCTGGTGGAACTGCGGCATTGAAATGGAGGCGGCGGCGAAACAATTTGTGGAAGAACGCAGCAGCATGCTGAAATGTTAGGAACTGACGTCTGCTTGAACAAAATAATGCAAATATACGGTTTGACCCCTTTGACCCTTTGACCTTTGACCCTTTGACTTTGACCTTTGACGGTGTGCGACTATGTGCATCTCAATCCCGTGCGGGGCGGGTTGCTGGCGCCGGAAGAGAAGCTCTGCCGCTATCGCTGGAGCAGTTATCCGGCGTATTTGCTGCCGGCGCGGCAACGGCCACGCTGGTTGCGGGTGGACCGATTGCTGGGGGAGCATGGCTTGGGCTGCGACAGCAAGGCCGTGCGAGAGGAGTTTGCCGGGCGGATGGAGGCACGCCGGGCGGCGGAGTTGGACAAGGAATGGAAAGCGATTCGGCGTGGCTGGTGTTGGGGAGGCAAGGAATTTCGGCAGGCGTTACTGGAGGAGATGCAGGGCCGGAGCGGGCCGCATCACGGCGGGGAGGAGCGGCGGGAAACAGAGGAAGCGTGGGCGGAGCAACTGGTGGCGAAGGAACTCAAGCGGCGGCGGTGGGCCGCGGCGGAACTGGCGCAACGTCGCAAAGGGGATGCAGAGAAGCTCAAGCTGGCCCGGCGGCTGCGCCAGGAAACGACCATGACCTTGAACTGGATTGCCAAACGATTAAACATGGGTGCCGCCGGTTCCTTGGCGAACCTGCTGCGCGATGTGGAAAAGAAACAATAATATGTGATTATGCGGGACTGACCCCTGCTATGGGGTAAGTTGTCAAGCGCGTCCGAAAATCCTGTCTTTTTATTAAAAGCTTCTTCTCTTTGTTTTCTTCTTTCTCTTTGTCTTTCTGCCGCTTTTTTGTTGGATCGTCTCCTCTGGTGGAGCGCCGGTCAATCGACCTGGCTTAACCTGCTATCCGTACAACCGCGAGGCGTACACTTTATCGTTTCCAAGTCCAGAGGAGCGCGCGGACACCATACTTTAAAACGGGCCATCAAAAGCCCAGGGGTCAGTTCGGTTCCGCTACGCTCCAAAATTGTGGGCGGCAAAGTCATTGCATCAGTCATTCCTCAGACGCCGGGCAAGGGCTGGAGTTTCAGTCCCAGGGCTTCGGCGGTGGAGCGTCCGGTGCGCACCCGCCACCAGTCCACCGCAAAGGTCCGCGCCAGGGCGATGATGAGCTTCTTGCGCCGCGACGGGCTGGTCTTGTGGTCCAGCAGGGCCGTCCGCCACTTCTTGACTGGGCGATAGCCGGGCTGGAAAACCATCAGACGCCAGGCTCCTTCCACCAGCACCGGCCGCAAGCGCCGGTTGCCGTGCTTGTTGATGGCCCCTTGAAAGCGCCGCTGGCTGGAGGTGTCCTCCCGGGGACACAGCCCGGTGTAGCTGGCCACCTGTCTGCGGTTGTTGAACCGATTCCAATCCGCCACTTCCCGCTCCAGGATTTCGCTCGTCATCGGGCCCAAGCCCACCGGCAACCCAGCGGGGGCGGACGCCTCCAGTTCCCTGGTCCGAACTTTCAACTCCACTTCCACCGCCGCCAGCAACCGGCGCAAGGGTTCCAGCAAATTGACCACGATGGCCGGCAACTCCAGCAGATTCCTTTGCCAGGCCGCTTCCTGCCACCACTCCCCTTGCAGATGTCCGCCGTAATAGAGGGCATGACTGCGCCCCTGCGCGGCCAGCCGTTGCTTTTCCTGCTGCAGACTTTCCCGCTGGCGCGACAGGCTGCGCTTCTGCTCCTCCGCCTCGGTGGGAACGCGCACCACACAGAACGCCTCCCGATTGCCGCTGACGTAGCGATCCAGACACAAGGCCATGGCCAGGGCGTCGCGCTTGTCCGTCTTGACCTTCTTGCTGTATTCGTCCCAGTCCCGTGGCCGGATGACGTAATTGGTCACTCCCATCTTCTCCAGCCGGCGATGCAAGGTGTAACCGAAGGGGCCGGCCTCATAACAGGTGAAGACTTTCTCGGCCAGGGTCAGTTGCTTGGCGCACCACAGCAGGAAATCCGCCGGCTGGAAACGTTGCGGCGGCTGGGGCGTGCCACCGTCGATCACGCGCACGACCACGTAAAGGCCCAGATGCACGTCCACCCCCAGTTTGATCGTCCTGGCCTTGCGCGGAGCAGGTTCCGTAGCGCCACGGGGTGGCCGTTGGGGTTGCGATTGGGTTTGTTTTTTGCTATTACTTTTTTTGTCAGATGTAATCATAGGGCGTCAGGTGTAGCGGATTTTCCCTCACCTGACGACCCCATGTTAACTTTGATGCAAATATACGGTTTGACCCCTTTGACCCTTTGACCCTTTGACCCTTTGACACCTTGCAGATGGACATGATGAGTTGCAAAAGTCCCGCCATGCTGGAGCGGGAACTGCGCTTGCATATCCTGGTGCATAACCTGGTCCGCCGCCTCATGCTCGAAGCGGCCCGGCGTCACCGGGTTGCTCTGGAACGAATCAGTTTTGCCGGTGCCTTGGCGGCGGCCCGCCACTACAGCCAAGCCTTGGCTCAGGCCCGCTCTGAGCGCCGCCGCCGACAGTTGCTGGAGGATCTCTTCCGCGTCTTGGCCGCCGATTTGCTGCCCGATCGTCCGGGCCGTCGCGAACCGCGCGCCGTCAAGCGGCGGCCCAAGCCCTACCCGCGCCTAATGAACCATCGCCACAAGTTTTTGGAGATTCCCCACCAAAACCGCTATCGTCTTGACACCACCGCCAAATGAAAACACCCCGCATTCTCGATGCCTTAACTAACTGCCATTCGGGTCAGTCCCGCATAATCACATATTGCATTGACGTTTTGTCTTCTCTGGCGCAAATTGGGCCTCCTGGCTAGAAAACTGCGAGTGGAATATCCTGGGGCGGTCTATCACGTCCTAAATCGCGGTGACCGGCGCGAACCCATTTTCCGGTCCAACCGTAAAAAGGTCAGTCCTCGGAAGCAAGTATTTATGGGATTGACGGCTGGAAGCGGGGCTGTAAGATGGCGGCAATGAATTTAGAGCGTTTTAAATAAAACTGTAGCCACAAGAGGCAAACCAGTTCATGGCATCCCGGGGCGTGATACTCTGCAAAGCTGAAGCAATCGCCTGGAGCAGAGCGGGCTGCGTGCGGGCCTCGGCTGTACGCAGGTGGGATTTGACTTTGCTCCACATTTGCTCGATGGGATTGAGGTCTGGGGAATAGGCTGGAAGGAAGAGGATTTGGGCTCCAGCCTGCGCGATCAGCGAAAGGGTCGGCTCACTTTTATGCGGGGAGAGGTTATCCATGATGACCACATCTCCGGCGCGCAGCGTCGGGCACAAGACATGGCCGACATAGACCCGGAAAACCTCCGTATCGGTGGCCCCCTCGATGGTCATGCAGGCGGTGGCACCGTCCAGGCGGATGGCGCCGATCATGGTCGTGGTTTGCCAATGGCCCTGCGGACATTGGGCGTGGACACGCTGACCCCGCAGGGCGCGCCCGCGCAGGCGGGTCAGATTGGTTTTGGCACCCGATTCGTCCAGGAAAATCAGTTTGGCCGGGTCCAAACCGCCTTGCCGACGCCGCCAGGCGCGGCGCGCCCGCGCAATGTCCGGACGGTCTTGCTCGCTGGCATGGAGTGTCTTTTTTTATATGTCAGCCCCATCTTCGCCAGAACGTAGTGGATGGCGGGCAGAGAACAGTCCAGTTCCAAGCCGGCGCGCAGCTCTTTCAAGGTCAGGTCGGGCTTCTGATTCAATAGAGTCCGCATCTGGCGCTGATGGGCCGCCAGGATCATCGGCTTGCGCCCGGAGAAACGGTGGCGCGGACCGATCTCCCCGGTCCGTCGGCGTTGTTGCAAGAGCTTCTTGACCATGCCCAGCGAAACCCGGTAACGATCGCCGACCTCCACGCGAGTCCCCTCTTCAAGGTCATAGGAAGCCAAAATCCGTTCGCGCAGGTCCAACGATAAAGTTCGCATGAACTGCCTATACCACAGGCCCAACGGAATGGCTACAGTTTTATTTAAAACGCTCTAAGCTGAATATGCCCCGACCGTTGCGCATCGAGTATCCGTAAAAGAGCGTTACCAGCTTTGGCGACGGCGGATGCCTTTCCCGAGGTCAGGGCAAGCTGATGCGGTAATAGCGGCCGGAGCCGTTGGTCTGCAACGGTTCGCTGAAATAGAATGAACCGTTGGTGAGGGTGTTGGTCTGGAGCGGAGTCCAAACCGGGCTGGCCAGATTCGTGCAGGCTTCCACCACGACGGAGATGTTAGTCGCCCAAGAGACGATGAAACCAAACCTGTTGCCATGCACGCCAAAGCCCGGACCATTGTTTAGAATCAACGCGTTCGGAAGGAACCGTAGCGCGGTCGAAATCCCGCCGAATGTCGCTTCCCAGCCCGTAGTTCCCGGCAAGTAATAGGCTGTCGCATTTTTGTCATTAGCGAACACAGTTGCATCAGCGCCCGGGGCGTTGCCCTGGAAATAGACCCCTGTCAGGCCGGAGCAGTATTGGAACGCATTGCTTCCGATGTTGGTGACGCTGTTGGGAATCGTGACGCCGGCCAGGCTGATGCATTGGAAGAATGCAGATTCCCCGATGCTGGTGACGTTTGTGCCGATCTCGACGCTGGCCAGGCTGATGCATTGGAAGAATGCAAATTCCCCGATGCTGGCGACGTTTGTGCCGATCTCGACGCCGGTCAGACTGGCGCAGCCAGAGAACGCATGCGCCCCGATGCTGGTAACACTGCCGGGAATCGTGACGCTGTTCAGGCTGGCGGAAAAGACAGAATCCTCGCCATTCCCGATGCCGGTGACCACCAGGTTGTTGATCCTGGTTGGAATGGTCACAGCACCGCCAGAGCCGGTGTATCCGGTGATGGTGAGAGTATTGCCGGCATTTGTCGTGTAAATGAATGGGGTTGTCGGCGACAGTAAGAGCGCCATTACGGTAGCCGAGTAAGGCGGGAAGGAGTAGTTGAAGTTTGTTCCGTTGATGATAATGCCTGTTTGCGCAATGTTCGTCGCGCCGGTTCCGTCTTCCACGGCAGTATCCTGGGGTATCCCATAGGAGTAAACCGCCACCCGTGATTCGGGGGTGAAGCCCGCCACCACCACCTGCCCCGTCAGAGTATTGACAGGGTCCTTATTGATGGTCAGCACCGTCAAGCTGCCGTTCTGCCGCTGGACCGCATAAGTCGAGAGCAGCGAATAATCGCTGGCGGCGGTAATCACGGTATCACCCGTCTGCACAAAATTCGTCATGAGTTCCGTCGCGTAATAAGTTGGATAAACGTTCGTAAACCCGCTGTCCACCACTCCGTAATCACCGTATTCGCGCCAGCCGTAGAGGCTCGTGCTCATATTGCCGTCGTATTCCACGCCATTGCGCAAAGCCCACCAGAAAAGCCCGTTGAACTCCGTTTGCATGAGTTGAGCCATGCTTTCCATCTTGTAAAGGCCGTTGACCAGGCTCACCGATTGTTTGCCGGGAGCGGAGGAAACCGAATTGTTTTCGGTGCAGACCAATTCAATGTTCGTGCCGATGGAACCCATGTAATCAGTGATTTGCCCCCGCAGGTCCGTCGCGGCGGAGGCCCATGCACCCGAAGTCCCCAGCAACCCCGCGTCGCTCTCGCTGCCCGGATTCTGCGGGTAATTATGGTAGATGGCAAAGTCCGGCGTGACGCCCAGGCTTTTTAAAGTCGCCAGCAAAACCGGCGTCCAACCGTAGTGCGTCTGTTCCGTGACCGGGTTGTACGCCGGATGATTGGCGTTATTAATATAGCTGTCCTGGCCGGGCGTGACCACCACCCCGATTTTGACCGTCGGATCAACCGCTTTCATCAACGAGATATATGCTTTGGCCCGCACCGCATAGGTGTAAGGGTCATGAGCCACCATATTGCTGTCGGTTTCCCACGAGCCGTAAAGCTCGTTGCCAATCTCCCAATACTTGAAACCCAGCGGCGCCGTGCGCGAGATGCGGAGGAAGTTTTTGCCGTCATCCGTTGCCAGCGGCGCGGCGGCTCGCAATGAGGCCCAATATCCCGCCGTCTGCCAGTTGAAGTTGTTGGTATCCGTGCCCAAAGACCGGGTGTTCCCCGTCGAGGCATTGACATACGCCACCCAGGCTGCCGCTTCATTCGTGGAGCCTGTGCCATAGTTCAACGTGATCATGGTTTCCGCGCCAATGTTGGTGACCACGTGAATGAAATTGGCCAGACTCGTTGCCCACGACCAATTGTTGTTGTCCTGCCGGTTATAAAGCCAGTGGTAATCGTCGGAATCGGAACCCCCCGGGAAACGCAAGGCCTGCGTGCCCATATTGGTCAGCAAAGCCAGGGTCTGCGGTGTGTCGAGTTCGCTGTCCCACATGGGTGTATTGAAGCCGAACCAGCGCGCGTCAGCCGTCCGAATGGGCTGGCTGGCATTCACCGATAGCAGCGTCACCGACGGCGGTGTGACGGCGCCGACAAGTTCGATGTCATCCAGATAAAACGCGGGTTGAGCCGAAGCGATGGAGCCCTGGATGGCGAAACCGCTGAAGTCCGTCACGTTCGCCACGCCCAAAGCCGACAATGACACCGTGTACTGCACCCAGGTATTGGCCGGCTGTGTGCCTAAAGAAACGCGGGCGGTCTGCAGCTCGATCGGATTACCAAGAAAGCCATACATTTGGAGCTGTTGACCGCCAGTTGGACCGCCGTTGAGCCAAAAGCTGATGCTGGAGTAGGCGGTATTCGTGATGGGAACATGATACAACTGAATGCCGCCGTAGTTGGTGGTAATGGCCGCACTGATGGAATATTCGCTGTCGGGATAGACCGGTGAAGTATTGGAGAAGTACCGTGTGCAATTATAACTGTAGTCCACCCAGCCGTTGACCAGCGAATTAGAATAGACCGACAGAGTATTCGGTTGAGGCGGCGGGGGCGGGGGCGGGGGCGGCGGCAGGAGGGACCCGGCCACCAGGAAAATGTCACCAACATAAAAGGTCGGGATGGTGAAATCGTTGTAGTTCCAGATCCAAATGCCGTCAAAGTTCGTCTGGTCGGCCACGCCAATGGCGGCAAGGGGAATGGTAAATTCCTGCCAGGTGTTGGCGGCCAGGGCCGGCAGCGTATAAGGGGTCTGGTTGGCCTGGTCGAGCGTCCCTGTCACCGTCAGAACCTGTCCGCCGGTGTCCCCGCCGTTGAGCCACAAGGTCAGATTCGTATAGTACGCTGAAGAAGACGGGGTCTGAGACAGATAGAGCGCCCCATACCCGGTGCAGAAGACGCTGATCGAGTCGGAAAAGCCCGGAAGCACGGGACTGGTGTTGGCCAGATTGTCGCTTGCCCAGCTTTCATCCACCCACCCATTTTGCAGGCTGCTGGAATAAATAATCTGGTTGGCCTGTCCGCAAAGCCATGCCGCCGAAATTTGCAGCAAACATGCGGCGATGGCAATGGCATGGCATCGACGTGGATTCATCCCCCCTGTTCGTTGATTCATGCGCCCCACCGTATCCCATTTTCGAAAACTCGGAAAGCTTTTTTATAAAGCAAATGACCATTTAAAGATGCGTCTTGTCATACATCATCGGCGATTTCCGGCAGCGTGTTCACCCACCCCGGTGGCGGACAAATTCGAAGTTGCACAGGCGCACTTCAGGCTTCCCGGCCGCGTCCAGCACCAGTTTTCCCGCCGAATCGAAGGAGATCAACAGATGGTCTGGCTTGAGATTGAGGTCCTCCAGTCCGCAGTCGGCCAGTTTGGCGGCCTTGGCCTTCAACAATTCCTCCATCGTCCGGCGCGTGATCAGGCCCTTGGCGCAGGCGTGTTTCGCGTTGAGGGAGGAGTAAGAACATCCGTCGTGCGCCGCCAGCAATGCGTCCGGCCCGTTCCAAAATCCCCAGATCGTGATGTAATCATAATCCTTGCGCAGGGCCGGCTCGCCGTCCGGCGTGAGCAGATGGGCCAGGGCGGAGTAACGCCGCGCTTCCGCGCCCGCGCGGGAGGATTCGCGGGTGCTGCCCGTCATGTAAATGGCGCGGGGATAGATGGTCTTGATGCCATGACGACTGAGGTGCAGGGCGAGGGCGAATTCCTCGAAGGGGCTGTTGAACTCGTGGGACCGGGCCGCCTCCAGGATGGCTCTGGCGTTCTTCACCTGCACCGGATCGCCCATTCGCGAAACCCGCCACACCAGATTGATGTTGTCCTTGGTGCAGGTGCGGAAAACCTGGTTGCGCGATGAAAGTTTCTTTTTCGGCGTCCGGCGCCAGCGTTCCGGCAGAAAATAACTGAACAGGTCGGGGTCCCTGCCCACCACCCATAACAATCCACCGGTGCTCTCGGCGCGCCCGAAAACAAAATCCACCCCCAGCAGGCTGGTGGCGCGCAGATGATCCGGCATGGGCTTGCCGGCGACCTCCTCGAATCGGTGCGCCATGTGCGTCAGGTAGAGCTTGCGGTTGGCGCTGCGGACGGCTTGCTCGTGCTCCGGCGTCCGCTCCAGCAGTTCGTAATCCACCAGCGCATAGGCGAGTTGCCCGTGGCGGTCGCGCAACAACCCTCTGTTTCGGGTTTGCCGCAGAATGATGTGCGCCGGCTTCATGTCAATGACGTCGTAACCCTTCTGGCGCAATTCGTGCGTTACCAGGCCCGTCGCCTGCGCCAGAAATTCCGCTCTCCTCCGTCCGCCAAACCCGAAGCACTCAGCCGTTTCCACCGCGTCCAGCCCCTTGATCCAGCCGAAGAGCAGGACGTATTGGCGCAAGATGTCAATTTCCACGCCGGGATGCTGCGCGATTTTCGCCCGAATTTTGTATTCCGAACGTCCGGTCTGCCACAATTGCAGCCTCTTGCTCGGCACGTAGATCGCCAGGGGCAGTTGGGTGCGGATGCGGATGCCGGCGGGCCCGAGGTCGCCCTGGCGCAGTTCCATCAACAGGGAGAATTCCTCGAAGGGACTGTTGAACTCGGCGTTGATGAATTTGTTCACCGTGAGGGTGTCCAGCGGGACGTCTTCGCCCACGCGGGACCATTTAACCACCAAATTGAGGCTCCGACCGTTGAGGGGGCGCGTCGGCAGCTTATAGACCGTGCCCGTGCCGCTCAGCCGTTTGCGCTCGGCCTCGAACCATTCCGGCGCGAACCAGTTTTCCAGCAGCAGATGCCGCCAGAACGGCGCGCCAAAACGCGTCAAATAGAGATCGCCCTCGTCGCTGGTTTTCAAGTGAACGTAATCCACCCCCAGCAGGGAGATGACCGTGCCGCCCGGCGGCGCGTCGGCGGGCAACACCATCGGCGCGCGCGACGCGGCCATTGCCGCCGCCGCAACCCGAAGCGTCTTCCCCACTTTCGCCTCGCCAGTCATGGTGGAAGTGTAGTTCTCCGTCCGGTTGGCGCAAGCAATACGATGCGGGCTGCCGCCGGAGGTGGAATAGAGTTTCATTAAAAGCCTTCTTTGGCACCAAATTGGAGCGGCCAGCCGGAGCGAAGGAGCGCAGCGCACGGCTGAAGTGACTGGGATTCTGTACCCCCCACCCCCCCGCTACAGTGTTACAAACGTTGATTATCAATGACTTAGGGTGCAACAAGGGTGCTACAATTGGGCTTATTTGTTGCACCTGTAGCACCCTGGCATCACACCTATCGCATCCGCTCATGGCAAGGGCGGCGTGGAGGCCAGAATCCAGGCGACACTTGGCCACAAAAGATCGCAAAGACCCCAGCGCGGCCAGCCGCAACCGAATCCGGACTTGCCCGCAGATCACGGGCTTGGTCCTGGCATTGGCGTATTTGTGGGTGGACAGAGCGGGCGTGTCGCGGCATTCTCTTGGCATCCCTCTGTGAAGTCGCGGCTCGTTAGGCGACGTCACCCTCATTTTTTATTTCGGTTTTGCGTTTTAGGCTCGGCCATTATCTTCCAGGAGATGCCAAAGCGATCAATGACGATTCCGTATCGCCCTGCGAAAAATGTTTTCTGCAAAGGGATTTGGATCTGACCACCATCGCTGAGAGCTGCGAAGAACCGTTCGGCTTTCTCCGGAGTTTCAACTCGGAGAAGAAGCGAGAAGCCTGCAAATGTTGTTTCGGTGGGCGACTTCTCGCAACCGCAGTCTGACGCCATGATCTCAGTGGAACCAATGCGAAATGTTGCGTGAAATATTTTTCCTCCATTCCTGGCCTCAATTGGGAAGGGTCTGGACAGTCGCGAAACCGCATCATGAAGAGAGTCTCAGCTTCAATCGTCCTGCAATAGAACTTGACCGCTTCTTCAGTGCGCCCGTAGAAATTTAGCGTGGTTTGAACGTTCATAAATTGTCTTGTGGGATCAAATGTTTAATTAGCGGCGGCCCAAGGGAGGCCGCCGCCGACTCGCTTAACCAACCGATTCTTACTTCGCCACCTCCAATGGCATATAGATATCCGTGAACCTAAACGACGGCGGCATCCCCTCCCGAGCATTCACCCCCACCAAAAACGAGGGTGCCTTGCGGACTTTGCGGCCGCTCTTAGGCAGCCATGAGTAGAACAATTTCTTATAGCCCTTGGCGATCGCCCCGATCGGACAATTCCTCGCCACCACATAATCGCCGCCCGCGATCGTTCGCACACGCACCGGTTTCGTGGGCACGTATTTCTCATCAATCGTGACGCAGGCGTCATAACGCAATTTCTCCGGCGGGGTGTCCTTCGGATTATCCATGGGCACGCCGATCAACAACGAATCCTCGCGGGGCAGCCCGTCCTTCTTCAGCCTCGTCGTAAAATCCAGCCATACCCGATGCGCCTCATTATACGGGCCCACATGCCGCATGTACGCGACCCGCTGCGGTTCCAGCGTCGTCACTTCGATGATCATTTGATTCGCTTTATTCAGGGGCCGCCTCGGCTGCAACGGCATATAAATATCCACCGGCCGTTTCGAAATATCCACCCGCCGTTTCGTGTGCTCGACCGCGTCCCGGCCACCCACCCACACTATGAAGGCCGGGGCAGGCCGCGACTCTCGGGAACTCCGCGCGAGCCATTTGCCATACAGATACTTGAAGGCGTCCATGATTTTCCCGATGGGGCAATTTTTCGCCACTGCGTATTCGCCGCCGACGATGGTCTGCACCTCAACCGGCTTCTTCGGCTCATATTCTTCACCCACCGTGATGCACGCATCGTAACGAAGCTCCGAGGCCGGGGTTACCGATGGATCATCGTGCCCAATGCCGATGAACATCGAACGCTTGCGAACCTGTTTTTCCGCCGATAGCCGTGCCGTGATGTCAATCCACGTTTGGTGGCCATCTTCGTATGGCCCGACATGCCGCAAATAAGCCACGCGCATCGGTTTGATTTTCCTGGTAATGACTTTCATAACTTTTGTTGGGATGTGATTGGTGTTGAATGTGGTCAAAGGAACTCCCTGCCGAAAATGCACGCCGGACGGTGCGGCGAGAATGGCGATGGGCTCCTGCGCGCGGCGAAACTCCGCGGGCGAAACTCCGTAGGCCGCCTTGAACGCCCGCGTGAACGCCGCATGCGCCTCGTAACCCGCGTCCAGCGCCACTTGAATCACCTGCTTCGCGCCCGACCTCAATTCCATCGCCGCCCGCTCCAAGCGCAGCCGCCGGACATGGTCCGCAAGCGTCTCACCCGTCATCGCAGCGAAGATGCGATGAAAATGAAAACTCGAAAAACAGGCCACATGCGCCAACTCCTCCAAATCCAACGTCTCATCCAGATGCTCCTGGATATGCGTCAACACCCGTAGAATGCGATCCTTATAATCATTCCACGTTGCCTTATGCTTTGGCCGTGTGCCGCTCATCTGCACGCTAAACTAGCAGACGCCATGCCGGGCCGCTTGACTAATTTTGCGGTTTTGCAACTCGGACAACTGCCGGATCGGTTCAAATTGGCGTTACACCATCCGGTCTATATGGTCTTTCGCCGACGAAGATCGAGTGTTTTCCGTAATCGCAAGCAGCGAAATAGAACGAGCAGAACCGGAAAGTGAGCCATTCAACTCGCCGGTTCTGCGGTCGAAAGTTCGTTGGGCTTGGATTTGATCTTTTTGTTTTTATCCCCTTTCCCGGCAATGGCGGCGTGGTCCTTAAGCCGATAACTCACCCCACTAATGGCAATGGTCTGGGCGTGGTGAAGGAAACGATCCAAGATTGCGCCAGCATGATTCAAAAAAAACTCTGATTTTAGCCCTCAAACCGCCCTCCAATCCGTTGATTTACAAATGGTCGCGGTTTGGGTAACTTTGTAAGTAAATCCGCAAATTAGGACACTACCAAAAAATTTCGTAAACCGGTCATAAACGGGTCCCGCGCAAGGGGATGTTTTTATTTCCGTCCGTCTCCGCTACGCTATGGCGCGACAAGTCTCACCCTACCGGCTGTCGCTCCGCCAAGCGGAGCCATGAAGGACTGGCGAAATTAAGGCACTCCCGAATAAAATGACGGATTCAACTTGCTGGAAAACTGTTTTTATGGGAATATGGGTGCATGAAAACAACCTTGGAAATACCGAATCCATTGTTCAAGCGGGTCAAAACCCACGCCGCGATGGAGGGGCTGAAGCTCAAGGACGTGGTCGCTTCCGCCTTGAGCGCCTACTTGATCCGGCCGCGGCCACCGGCGAAGAGGGAGGCCAGGCCCTGCCCTTTTCCGCTGGTCCGCGGGAAAGTCGGAGCGCTCATGAAGCAAATGAACAACGAAACCATCGCGCAATTGCAGGAAAAGGACGATCTTGAGCGCCACCGCCGATCTTTTGGACGTTAATGTGTGGCTGGCTTTGGCCGTCGAAGGCCATCCACAGCACAAGGCCGCCCTCAAGGCGTGGAGCCAGTTGACGCGGCCCAGCTTTTGCCGGCTGACTCAACTCGGTTTGCTGCGATTGTTGTGCCACCCGCATGTCATGGGCGGCGCGGTGTTGGAACCGGAGGCGGCTTGGGAATCCTATGAACAATTGATGCACGGAGGCGCGGCTGAATTCGTGGATGAGCCGGCGGGTTTGGACGCGCGTTTGAAATCTTTTGCCAATGGAGCGAAGGCGGCCCGGGATTTTTGGACCGATGCCTACCTGGCCGCCTTTGCCAGGTGCGCCGGACTGCGGCTGGTGAGTTTCGATTCCGGTTTTACACGGCACAAGGAACTTACCTTTCTCATACTACAGACCGGTCAATAAATGAATGGGGATGGGGGCATTTCACTTTTTTGGGTGGCGGTTTCTGGTTCCTAATCTTAAGATTAGGAGCACCCACCCAAAACTGACCGGTTACACAAAAAGAGGTGAGTTTTTGACAAAAGGGGTGGAGTCGCTGGCCCGCTTCACCGCCACTCTTTAAATTGTGAAAAGCAGGTTTCGAATGCCTGTGTCAGCCGGGCAACCGCCCCGGATTTTGTGCCAGGCCGATGTCGATGAACACATTGAAATCATTGGCCCTCATTCACATTCACCCCGCCGATTACACGCCATAATTTATGACAGCCAGCAAAAGTTCCAACGGTCCGCTCTTCGCAACCATTGACGGCAACGAAGCCGCCGCCTACGTGGCCTACCGCCTCAACGAGGTCATGGCGATCTACCCGATCACCCCCTCCTCGCCCATCGCCGAATGGTGCGATCAGTGGGCGTCCGAAGGGAAACGAAACTTGTGGGGGACCATTCCGGCGATCGTTGAAATGCAAAGTGAAGGCGGGGCCGCCGGAGCGGTCCACGGCGCGCTCCAAACCGGCGCCCTGAGCACGACCTTCACCGCCTCGCAGGGTCTTCTGCTCATGATCCCGAACATGTTCAAAATCGCCGGCGAGCTGTTGCCCACCGTCTTTCATGTGACGGCGCGGACGGTGGCGACGCACGCGCTTTCCATCTTCGGCGATCACAGCGACATCATGGCGGCGCGCTCGACTGGCTGGGCCATGCTCGGCGCGGCGTCCGTTCAGGAAACGATGGACTTCGCCCTGATTGCGCAGGCGGCGGCGCTGCGGGCGGGCCTTCCCTTCGTCCATTTCTTCGATGGCTTCCGCACCTCGCATGAGGTGGCCAAAATTCAACTCGTTCCGGATGAGGTCATGCGGGCGCTGATGGACGATGGCGAAATCGCGGAATGGCGCGCGCGCGCCATGACCCCCGATCATCCGGTCTTGCGCGGCACGGCCCAGAACCCGGACGCCTTTTTCCAGGGGCGCGAGGCGGCCAACCCCGTCTATGACATCTGCCCGGACATCGTGCAGCAGGTCATGGACGAGTTTGCCAAGCACACGGGCCGTCCTTACAAGCTCTTCGATTACGCGGGTGCGCCCGACGCGGAGCGCGTCCTGGTCATCATGGCCTCTGGCGCGGAGGTTGCGCAGGAGGCGGTCGAACACCTGAATCGCCGTGGCGAAAAACTGGGCCTGATCAAGGTGCGGCTGTACCGGCCGTTTGACGGCGAACGGTTTGTCCATGCGTTGCCCGCCTCGGTCAAGGCCATCGCCGTGCTCGACCGCACCAAGGAGCCGGGCGCGACCGGCGAGCCGCTCTACCAGGATTGCGTGACGGCGCTGGTCGAACATCGCCTCGGCGGCACGCGCCAGGGACGGGAGCCGGCCGTGATCGTCGGCGGCCGCTACGGCCTGTCCTCCAAGGAATTCACGCCCGCCATGGTCAAGGCGGTGTTTGACAACCTCGCCGAACCCTCGCCCAAAAACCATTTCACAGTCGGCATCACCGACGATGTCTCCTTTACCAGCCTCCCGGTGGATGCGGCATTCTCGACCGAACCCGACGACGTGATCCGGGCGGTCTTCTACGGTCTTGGCTCCGACGGCACCGTGGGGGCCAACAAGAACTCGATCAAAATCATCGGCGAGAACACGCCGAATTGCGCGCAGGGCTATTTTGTCTATGACTCGAAAAAATCAGGCTCGATGACGGTGTCGCACCTGCGATTCGGCCGGCAGCCAATTCGTTCCAGCTATTTGATCACGCGCGCCAATTTTGTCGCATGCCACCAGCCTGAGTTCATGGAGCGGTACGACCTGTTGCGGAACCTGGTGCCGGGCGGGACGTTCCTGCTCAACTCGCCTTGTCCCCGGGAGGAAATCTGGCGGCGCCTCCCAACGCCGGTGCAGCAGGCGCTGCTCGACCGCAAGGCCCGGTTCTACGTGATTGACGCCACGAACGTCGCGCGGGCCAGCGGCATGGGCGGCCGCATCAACACCATCATGCAGGTGTGTTTCTTTGCCCTTTCGGGCGTGTTGCCCAGGGACGAGGCCGTCGCCGCCATCAAGGAATCCATTAAAAAGACCTACGGCAAAAAGGGCGATGAAGTCGTGCAGAAGAACCTCAAGGCGGTGGACAACACGCTGGCCAACTTGTTCGAAGTCCCGCTCACCGGCAGCGTGAACGGCTCCGGCGGATTCCTGCCGCCCATCACGGGGGATGCCCCGCCGTTCGTCAGGGAGGTGTTGGGCGAACTGGCCGCCGGAAACGGCGATGACCTGCCCGTCAGCGCCTTCCCGCGCGACGGGACGTTCCCGACCGCGACCGCTCAGTTCGAGAAGCGCAATCTGGCCCTGGACATCCCCGTGTGGAACGAGGCGATTTGCATCCAATGCCTCAAATGCGTCGCCATGTGCCCGCACGCCACGATTCGCGCCAAGGTCTGCGAACCGGCGCAACTGGAAGGGGCGCCCGCCACGCTGAAAAGCGCCGCGGCGCGCGCGCCGGAATGGAAGGGATTGCGGCTGGTGCTGCAAGTGGCGGCGGAGGATTGCACCGGGTGCGCGCTCTGCGTGGAAGTCTGCCCGGTGCGCGACAAGACGGAGAACAAGCGCAAGGCGCTGAACCTGCGGCCCCAGGCGCCGCTGCGCCAGTCCGAGCGCGACAACTGGAAATTCTTCCTGAAGCTGCCGGAAATGGACCGGCGCAAAATCAACACTTCCCTCCTGCGGCAGCAGCAGGTGATGCAGCCGCTCTTCGAATTCTCCGGCGCCTGCGCCGGTTGCGGCGAAACGCCCTATCTGAAGCTGCTCACCCAGTTGTTCGGCGACCGCGCCATCATCGCCAACGCCACCGGTTGCTCCTCGATCTACGGCGGCAACCTGCCCACCACGCCTTACGCGAAAAATGCCGACGGCCGCGGGCCTGCCTGGTGCAATTCCCTGTTTGAGGACAACGCGGAGTTCGGCCTCGGCTTTCGCGTCTCCCTGGACAAACAAAGGGAGCTGGCGGGGGAACTGTTGCGCAAACTCGCCGGCGCCCTCGGCGATGATTTGGTGGCCGCGCTCTTGAAGCCGAGCGAGACCGACGAGGCGGGGATTGCCGAGCGGCGCGCGCGCATTGCCGTGTTGAAGTTGAAGTTGCAGCATCTGGATTCTCCCGAGGCGCTGCTCCTGCTGAGTCTGGCCGATCACCTGGTCAGAAAAAGCGTGTGGATCGTCGGCGGCGACGGCTGGGCCTATGACATCGGCTACGGCGGGCTGGATCATGTGCTGGCCAGCGGACGCGATGTCAACGTGCTCGTCCTTGATACGGAAGTTTATTCCAACACCGGCGGGCAGATGTCCAAGGCCACCCCGCGCGGAGCGGTGGCAAAATTCGCCGCCGGCGGGAAGCCCGGCCGCAAAAAGGATCTGGGCCTCATCGCGATGGCGTACGGCCAGATCTATGTGGCCAGCGTGGCGATGGGCGCAAAGGACGATCAGACCCTCAAGGCCTTTGTCGAGGCGGAATCCTATCCCGGTCCGTCCCTCATCATGGCCTACAGCCATTGCATCGCGCAGGGCATCGCGCTGGACTCCGGCGTCGGCGCCCGCCAGCAAAAGATGGCGGTGGATTGCGGCCAGTGGCTCCTCTACCGCTTCGATCCGCGCCGCGCCGAGCGCGGCGAGAACCCCCTGCAACTGGACTCCCCGCCACCGAAAGCCGGCGTCCTGGATTATCTGCTTTCGGAAAATCGCTTCAAAATGCTGACCTTGAGCAAGCCGGACGCCGCCCGGCAGTTTTTCGCCGAAGCGCAGGCCGATGCCGAGGGGCGCCGGAAATTCTACCAGTTTCTGCAAAGCCGGAATCTCAAGGCGGATGCCACACCGTCCGCCGGACAAAAAATCAGCATCGCTTTTGAGCCGCCAGCCCAGAACGCAAACGCCATGAACCCATCCCCCAGCCCATGAACCTGACCACCACCTACCTCGGTTTAAAGCTGCGCACGCCGCTGGTCTGCGCGGCCTCGCCGTTGTCGCAGCAGCTTGACAATCTCAAACGAATGGAGGACGCCGGCGCCTCGGCGGTGGTGCTGCATTCGTTGTTTGAGGAACAGTTGCGCCAGGACAGCCGCGAACTGGAGGACAGCCTGGAGCGGGGCGCCCTCAGTTCGCCGGAGGCGTTGAGTTACTTCCCGGAGGAAGCATACAAGCTGGGCCCGGACGAATACCTCGCGCATGTCGAACGCGCCAAACAGGCGGTGAGCATTCCGGTGATCGCCAGCTTGAACGGCTGTTCGGCGGGCGGGTGGACCCGTTACGCCCGCGGCATTCAGGACGCCGGCGCCGATGCGCTGGAGATGAACATCTACCACATCCCCACCGACTCCAAACAAACCTCCGCCGACATCGAGGCCATGTACCTGGAAATCGTGCGCAGCGTGAAATCGGAACTGACGATTCCCGTGGCCGTCAAATTGAGTCCGTTCTTCACCAATTTCTCCAACGTCGCCCCGCGGTTCGTCGAGGCGGGCGCCGGCGGACTGGTGCTGTTCAACCGGTTTTACCAGCCTGACATTGACCTCGAAACATTGGAGGTGCGCCCGAACATTCTGCGCAGCACGCCCATGGCCTTGCGGCTGCCGTTGCGCTGGATCGCGATTCTTTACGGGCGCGTGGCCGCCAGCCTGGCGGGAACCAGCGGCGTGTACTTTGGCGGGGACGTCCTGAAGCTGCTGCTGGCCGGCGCGGACGCCGCCATGTTGTGTTCGGTGCTGCTGCGCGACGGCATCCGGCAGATCAGCACCATCGAACGGGAACTGGTCGCGTGGATGGAAAAGCACGAGTACGAATCGGTGCGGCAGTTGAAGGGGAGCCTGAGCCAGATGAACTGCGCCGACCCGGCCGCGTTCGAGCGCGCGCAATACATGCGGGCCATCACCAGCCATCCCGCGTCGCCGCCCGCGCTGCCGTAAAGATCAGCCCATGCTGCCCAAACTGACCACCTGCACTTTCTGTGGCACCGGCTGCGGCATCTATCTGGAAACCGCCGGCAACCGGATCGTTGGGGTCTATCCGAGCATGTCCCATCCCGCCAACAAGGGGAAGATTTGCGTGCGCGGCTGGCATGTGCATGAAGTGGCCAGTTCCCCGGACCGCCTCACCAGCCCGTTGCTGCGCAAGAACGGCCGCTTTCATGAAGTCTCCTGGGATGAGGCCCTGGGCTTCGTCGCCTCGCGGCTCGGGAAAATCCGCGACCAATACGGCCCCGACTCGGTTGCCTTCCTGGATTCGCCCCGCTGTTCGAATGAGGAGGCCTACCTCCTGCAAAAGCTGGCCCGCGCCCTCATCGGCACCAACAACGTCGATCACGGGGCCGGGGTCTATGGCAACAACTCGATCAACGTTCTTCTTGACATGATCGGCGTTCCCGCGGGCACGAACTCCATCGGCGAACTGGCCCGCAGCGGCGTCATCATCGTGGACGGCGTTGACCTGGGCCGCCAACTGCCGACCATCGGCGGTTGGGTCATTCGCGCCAAACTCAATGGCGCGCGGCTCATCGTCGTTGATTCCCGCCGACATCGGCTGGCGGAAAACGCCGACATTTTTTTGCAGATCAAACCCGGGACCGAGTCTCTCCTCTACGGCGCGCTGGCCAAGGTCATCGTGGACCGCGGCCTGATGGATCTGCCCTTCGTCAAGGCCCGCTGCGAAGGCTGCGAAGCTTTTCTGGCCGACGTGCGGGATTACGATCTGCTGCAGGCGGCCGAAGGTTGCGGCGTGCCGGCGGAGTTGATCGAAGCGGCGGCGTTGACCTACGGCCGGGCGCGGAGCGCGGCCATCCTTTACTCGACCGGGATTGAAGCGCGCGACGAGGACAGCATCCGCGGCATCATCAACCTCGCCCTGCTCACCGGCAACCTTGGCAAGGAGGGCGCGGGCGTGTTCCCCCTGACCGAGCATAACAATTTGCAGGGCGTGTGCGACATGGGGATGTTGCCGGACCGGTTGCCGGGTTACCAGGCCGTCACGAATCCCAAGGCGCGCGCCGCGCTGGAAGGCATCTGGCGGGCCAATGTTCCCGCCGCGCCGGGCGTGGGAGCCGACACGCTGTTTGCCGGCGGCGGGCGCCCGCAACTGAAGGCGCTGTGGCTGGGGCGTTATGATCCCGTCAGCACGGCGTTTTTCGGCGACGCCGTCGAAGCGCTCGACCGCTGCGAACTGGTGGTGGTGCAGCATTTGTTCATGACCGATTCGGCGGACTTCGCCGACGTGGTGCTGCCGACCACGGCCTTTGGCGAAGAACGCGTTATCATTCACCAGCACGGAGAGGCGCATTCAAATCGCCGAGCGCGTGATTGACCCGCCCGAGGGGCCGATGCCCGCCTGGGAACAACTGACCCGCCTGGCCCGCGCCATGGGCGCCGATTGGAATTACGAGTCCGCCGCGGATGTCATGCAGGAGATTGGCGAGGTCATCCCCTTCTACAGCGGGGCCAGCCATGACAACCTCGCGCGCGATTACGGCCGCCAATGGCCCTGCACCACGGACCGCCCGCTCGGCACCGCGCTCCTGTTTGCCGATGGTGAAATGGAGCGGCCTTTCAAATTTGTTCCCGTCGCCCGCCCGTCGAAACCGTTCGGAAATCCGGACGGGTTCCCGTTCACGCTGGTGTTCGGACACTCGCTTTACTACTGGCACCAAAATGTCCTCATCAGGCACAGCGAAACTCTCAAGCGCGAATACCGTCTCCTGTTGCTGGATTATCCGGACGGATTCGTCGAGATCAACACCGACGACGCCAAGGGCTCGGCATCCGCGACGGCGACCGGATTCGGCTCAGCACCGCCGGCGGTTCGCTGACCTCCACCGCGCGGGTGACCTCCGAAGTCCGCGAGCGGCACGGCGTTTGTTCCGTACTTTGTGCGGCAATTGAAACGCAGAAATGCTCGGCGCGACCGGCGACAGCAGATCGCTCGTTCCGGTGCGGGTGGAAAAGGAGGGGGCATGAAGGCGCGCATCGTTGACAGCGGCGGACGTTCTGAAGATCGTGGACCTGCTCCGCGGGCGCGGCTACGAGGTCATCGCGCCGTTTTGCGGGCGCGGCCGCGACAGTTGCTTCGACACGCGTCACCGACGAGAATCGTCAGCGGGTGCAGATTCATCTGCCCAATCCGTACTACCCTCCCAAGCGCTTCGTCTTTCCGCACATCGAACGCTTGATGAAGGTCCGCGGGCAGAACGGCGCAATAAAAATTGAGCCGACTTATGAGGAGCCGAAGCGCGCCATTTTCGGCATCCGCTCCTGCGACGTTGCCGGCCTCTGGCATCTGGACCGTTTCTACCTCGGCCGCGACTTCCGGGATGTTTATTACGAGAAGCGCCGGAAGAATCTCTTCCTGGTCAACGTGGTCTGCACCGACCCGGCGCGCGACATCAGCGACGACTGCTTTTGCCTGTGCGCCGACACCGGCCCGGCCGCGCGCGACCATTTTGACTTGCAGCTCATGGACCTTGGCGACGGCTGAATTCATGGCCGTGGCCGGCACACCGGCCGGCGAAGAGCTTTTCTCCGAACCGATTTTCCGCAAGGCGAACCGACGCGCATTTGGAACGCCGCCACGCCATTCTGGACGGGGTGCGCAAGCGGTTCCGGACCACGACGAGCTGGTTTCCGGCCACCGTCCGCTACGTTTCGCAGGGCACGATCCTGGACAAGACCTGGGAGGAAATCGGCAACCGTTGCCTGGAATGCGGCGGCTGCACTTATGTCTGTCCCGCCTGCACCTGTTTCACAGTCTCCGACCGTCAGGTGGGGCCGGAAGAAGTCGAGCGCGTGCGGATCTGGGATTCCTGCGCCCTGAGCGGCTTCACCCGCATGGCGGGCGGCTTCAACCCCCGCCGCGCGGTGCATGACCGCCGCAACCGCCGCTTCTTCCGCAAGCTGGCCTATTACTTCATCCAGCGCGAACTCGACATGGCCTGCGTCGGCTGCGGCCGTTGCGCCGCCGTTTGCCACGGCGACATCGGCATGCCCAGCGTCGTTGAAATGATCCGCCGCGCCGCGCCGGAAACCGCCAAAAATGAACCCGCCCAACACTGAAAATATTTATCTGCCAAAGCTGGCGGTTCTGGACCGGGTGGTGGACGACATCCCGGAGGTGAAGACGTTTTACTGGCGCTTCGAGGACCCGGCGGCGCAGGCGGAGTTCAAACGCTTCCGCCCCGGACAATTCGCCCAGATTTCCGTGTTCGGCGTTGGCGAATTCCCGGCCTCGCTTCCGCCCAGCCCCACCGAGGACGAAACCTTTTTCACGATCCGGCAGGTCGGCAGTTGCACCTCCGCCCTCCATCAACTCCAGCCCCGCGACAAGTTCGCGGTGCGCGGCCCTTACGGCAACGGTTTTCCGATGCAGGATTACGAAGGCATGAATCTCACCTTCGTCGCCGGCGGCATCGGGCTGATTCCCTTGCGCTCCTGCATCGTCTATGCGCTCGAACACCGGGCGCAATACGGGCGCATCCAGGTTTTTTACGGCGCAAAAACTCCCGGCGAACTGATGTACCTGCCGGATTTGCGCGCGTGGGAGAAATCCGCCGGCATCGAGTGCCATCTCACCGTGGACCGCGGCCGGCAATGGCTGGAACGGCATGTCGGCGTCGTCGGCAGTCTTTTCAAGAAAGCCGGCGTGGACGTGCCGGTGGACAATACCATCGCCTTCGTCTGCGGCCCGCCGGTCATGTTCCGTTTCGTCATCAAGGACCTGCTCGCGCTCGGTTTCAAGGAGAGCCACATCGTCTCCACGCTCGAGCGCTACATGAAATGCGGCGTGGGCAAGTGCGGCCATTGTTGCATTGGCGTCGCCTACATTTGCGTGGACGGCCCCGTGTTCACTTACGAACAAATCAAAAAACTTGGGGAGGACATTTGATGCCCGGCTTGCGCGAACAAATTCAGTCATCTCTTCGCGGGCGCGTCTGTTTCATGGGCCTGGGCAACGTGGACGGCGGCGACGACGGTTTCGGGGTGCGGCTGGCGGAAGCGCTCGCCCGCGCCGGCGTGCCTGATGTGGTCATCGCCGGAACCGCCCCCGAGCAACTGGCCGGGCGTTGCGCTGACACAGGGTTCGACCATCTCGTCTTCCTGGATGCGGTGGATTTTGGCGCCGCGCCGGGTTCGGTGGTCTTCCTGAATTCACAGGAAATGGCCGCGCGGTTTCCGCAAATTTCCACGCACAACATTTCACTGGGAATGCTGGCCAGGTACGTTGAAAGCGGCGGAATGACGCGGGCCTGGCTTTTGGGCGCACAACCGGAGTCCTTGAAACCCGCGCCCGCGCTTTCGCCCGCCATCCGAACGACCCTGGCCATCCTCACCGAACTTCTTGGCAGCGTCGTCAGCGAAGGAATTGAAACATGATGACTCCCGAACAGGCCGTCTTCGCGTCCATCCTCATCTGCATTGCCGGGGCGGCGCTGACGTTGCTGACCGCACGGTGGCGGACACTGGCAGGCTGGCTCGCCTTTTTGGCGACCGCCGCGACTGCGACGCTGGTCTTCATCGCCGTGGCGACGGTGCTGGCTGGCGGAGGTTCAGCCCGCTCCGAATCGTTTTGCAGCCTGCCTGTCGTCGGTTTTGCCCTGCGCTTGCATGTGGACGGATTGACCGCGCTGTTTCTGATGCTGGCGGCGCTCATCGCGGTGCCGGCCTCGTTTTATTCCATCGCCTACATGAAGCATTACGGGGATTATGGCGTCGCCCGGTATTATCCTTATTTTCTCCTGTTCCTGGCGGCGATGTACGGCCTGCTCAGCACCACGGACATGATATGGTTCTTCCTCATTTTCTGGCAGATGATGACTCTGCCCGGCTACGCGCTCATCCGTTTCGAGCACAAAAAGGCGGGCAACATTCGCGCGGCCAACAAATACCTGCTGATGATGCAAATTGCCTGCGCGGCGACCCTCATCGGCGCGTGGATTCTGGCCCGCGCGGACGCGTCCGCAACTTCGGGCGGCGGAGTGAAGTATGACTTCGACGCCGTGAGCGCGAATCTGCCGGCGTTGTTGCGCGCGCAACCCGTCCTCACGGAGTTGGCGTTCGCGCTGTTTCTGGCGGGTTTTGGCATCAAGATGGGCATGTGGCCCTTCGGGCAGATGTGGCTGCCGGACGCGCACCCCGCGGCCCCTTCGCCGGTGAGCGCGATGCTTTCCGGTGTCATGATCAAGACCGGGGTCTATGGCCTCATGCGCTATTTCCTCTGGCTCGTGCCTGCGGACGCGCAGGCCGACTTTCCCCTGGCGCGCTGGGGTTTGGTGGTGGCGCTGCTCGGAACGATCTCGCTTTTCACCGGGACCATGCAGGCCCTCAAGCAGGAGCAGACCAAGCGTCTGCTTGCGTTCCATAGCATCGGCCAGGTCGGCTACATCCTGCTCGGTTTCGGCGCATGCATGGCACTGCTGCCGGCAGCGGGACCGGTGGCTGCCGCGCTGGCGGCCCTGGGCATGATCGGCGCGCTCTTTCACACCCTCAATCACGGCGTCTTCAAGGCGCTGCTCTTCCTCAACGCCGGCTCCATGCTCCACGCCACCGGCACGCAAGACCTGAACAAAATGGGTGGATTGCTCAAATACATGCCTCTCACGGCCGCCACGGCGCTGGTTGCCTCCCTGTCCATATCCGGCGTCCCGTTGTTCAACGGCTTCGCCAGCAAATGGAGCATTTACGTGGCGACCGTGCAAGGAAGCAGCGTGGCCGGCTGGCTGGCCGTCTGTGCCGCCATTGCCATCCTCACGAGCGCGTTGACCCTGGCTTCGTTCGTCAAGTTCTTTGGCGCAAGTTTCCTGTCGCGGACCAGCGCGTTGGTGAAGGAGAAAGCCGCCGGCCAGCGCCGGCTCGAAGTCGGCATGATGATGCAAATTCCCCAGTTGTTGCTGGCGCTGATCTGCCTGCTGCTGGGGATCATGCCGGCCATTGCTTATGGCCTGATTCACAGCGCGCTTGCGGCCAGCCCTCATGGTTTTGGCGCGGCCCTTGGCGATAACTCTGCTGCGCCCGGCAACATCTGGACCGGCCTCTCCGGGGTCGGGTCGTGTTCCGTTTTCGTTCCGCTGGCATTGGTCGTCGTCCTTGGGCTGGCGTTTCTTGTGGCCCGGTTCATTTCGAAGCTTGGCGGCGCGCCGCGCCGCGCCGCGGTACCCTGGCTGTGCGGTTACGCGCGCGAAGCGGAAAGCAACCGTTACGTGGCGCACGGCTATTACGGCGAGATCAAACGTTATTTCCGCTGGCTCGGCGGCGCGCCCGCGCCACAGCCTGCGAAATCCGCCGACCCGAAGGAACACTGAAATGATCGCGCGAGAGAAACTGGATCAATTGAAGGCAGGGTTAGGCTCCGTTATCCGGCGGGCCGACCTCCCCTCAGATCGCTGCTTGTTCGTTTTCGTGGAAGCGTCCGCGTTGAGGACCGTGTGCCAGTATGTTTTTCGCGAGCTGGATGCCCGATATGTCACCAGCATCGGCGCGGATGACCGGCCATTCTCCGGCTCGTTCATGGTGGCGCACAATTTTGCGTTTGATCGCGATCATCTGCTGTGCGGCATCCTGGCTGAGATTCCTCCCGACCATCCCCGGGTGGACAGCATCTCGGATGTCGTGCCCCCGGCCAATTGGGCCGAGCGGGAATTGCGTGATCTGGTGGGCATCGAACTGACCGGACACCCTTATCCCAAGCGCCTGGTTCTGCCGGACGGCTGGCCGGAGGGCGTCCACCCGCTCCAAAAGGACATCCCTTGGAATTTTGTGCCCGGTGACTACGATGACGAGCGTGAATTCAAGTTCGACGACCCGCCCGAGGGCTGTACGGTCGTGCCTTTCGGCCCGTTTCATCCCACCCTCGATGAACCCGCCCATTTCCGGCTCTACGTGGACGGCGAACGGGTGCGCGGTTGCGAATACCGCGGCTTCATGGCCCATCGCGGGATCGAGAAGCTCGCCGAGTCTGTGCTCACCTACAACGACATCCCGATCATGGCGGAACGCATCTGCGGCATCTGCGGCTGCGTGCATAATGTCGCCTACGCGCAGGCCGTGGAAAGCGCGGCCGCCTTGCAGGCCCCTCCGCGCGCGGAGTATCTCCGCACCATTCTGCTGGAACTCGAGCGGCTGCACAGCCATCTCCTCTGGGTCGGGCTGGCCTGCCACATCGTGGGTTTCGACACTTTGTTCATGCAATGCTTCCGCATTCGCGAACCGATCATGTGGGTGGCCGAGAAAATCACCGGCAACCGCAAAACCTACGGCCTGTGTGTCATCGGCGGCGTGCGGCGGGACTTGACGGAGGAGTTGAAGGCCGAACTGCAACAGGTGCTCGGCCGTCTCGAAACGGAATGGCAGACGCTGACCGGCGCGGTGCTCAAGGACCGCAACATCCAGCGGCGCACCCGCGGTGTCGGCGTCGCCGACCGCGCGCTGGCGAAAGAGGCGGCGCTCATCGGACCGGTGGCGCGCGCGGCGGGCGTGGACATTGATTGCCGCCGCGATCATCCTTATGCCGCTTATGACCGGGTGGCCTTCGAGGTCATCACCGCCGCCGACGGCGACGTCTGGGCGCGGCTCGTGGTGCGGGCGCGCGAAGTGTTCGAGTCAATCAAAATCATCCGCCAATGCCTGGACAAAATGGAAAGCGGACCGATCCAATTGTCGCTCAAGGATGAATTGCCGGTGGGCCGGCTGGGATTGTCCTCCGTCGAAGCGCCGCGCGGGGAGTGCCATCACTTTGTCATCACGGGTGAGAACAACCGGCCGCGCCGCTGGCGGGTGCGCGCGCCCACCTATCAGAACTTGCAGGGCGTCCCGATGATGATCAAGGACCAGCAACTGGCGGACATGACGATTACATTGGGCAGCATTGATCCGTGTTTCTCCTGCACGGACCGGCTCGAAACCATTGACCTCAAGTCAGGAGCGGCCAGGGTCTGGTTGCCGGAGGAACTGCTCAAACTGGGGCGAACCGGAAAAACGGGTGGTGGGCTACTTTGAAAATGAGTCCACTATGGGCGGCACCGGGGCGTCAAGGAGTCCAGGAATCCACTGCGGCTCTTCGTCGAAAGCAAGAACCCGGCAGGGATATTGTTTCAGGTTGGCAAGGGCGACGGTTTTGCAAAGAAACGTCAACCCATTCCCCGAAGGTATCTGCCACACATTTGGGGCAATCCGTTGAATTTTTTTGTCACTCTCCGAAGCGGGGACTTCCAATTTTTGCAGGAAGTCCAACCAATCAGCCTGCCTGAATTTGTGCTCGTTGGCGGGTGGTTTTGGCAATTCGATTATCAAAAGGAAAGAATCCATGCCCGGAATCAGACGCCAAAAACGCAGCGGTGTCAAGGGTTCAAGGCGACGCCATTCTTCCGCCGATTTTCCTTGCGTTCATCCCGAAAGCCTTCGAATATCCGGGGCCAGAGACCACGGTGATGGCACTAACATTTTGACACACAGTCATTTGAAATTTTACAGCAAACTGTCGAATGAGGACATACACTGGGATGCGCCCCAAATCCGACTGAGCCGCTGAAAAACGCAAACAAACAGAAAGCACAAAAAATATGAGCAAACAAACACAAGCAACTAGTGATGACACGGGCCAACTGGCCGAAGATGCGCGCGCCTTGATGACCGCCACCGCCGACGTGGCCGGAGAAAAAGTCGGGGAAGCCCGCAAACGCCTCGCCGCCGCGCTGGAACGCGCCAGGGAAATCGCGGGCAATGTCCGCGACAAAGCGGTCGCAGGCGCGAAAGCTGCCGACGAAGCCGTGCATGAGCATCCTTATCAAGCCATCGCCATCGGCGTCGGGGTCGGGATGATCCTCGGTTACCTCCTCGCCCGCCGGTGCTCCCGCGACCGCGATTGATTGCGCTATGGAAGAATCCACTGCCAGCTTCAGCCAACTGGCCACGACCTCGAAAGATTTGGCGCGGCGGCTGTTGATCATCGGGGAAAACCGGCTCGAACTGTTGACGGTGGAAGTGCAGGAGGAGCGCAAGCGTCTCCTGCGCGCCTTCCTTTTGGCCCTCGGCGTGGCGGCGTTTGGTCTGCTCGCCGGCATTACGCTCACGGCTGCCATTGTGGTTTTGTTGCGGGCTTATTCACCCGCGGCCGTCCTCCTGACATTGACCGGCCTCTACGGGGCAGCCGGGGTTTGTCTTTACTGGCGACTCACTGCACTGCTGCGTCAATGGGAGGTGCTTTCCGCCTCACTGGATCAACTCCGAAAGGACCGCGCCTGTTTGGAGAAAATCTTCAAATGAACCCGCTCGAATCGCGCAAACAACTATTGCTGGCGGAAAGCGAACTCAACCGCGCCCTAATGGCCGGGGAGATGGCGGCGCTGAGGGCGGACGTTCGCACGCTCACCGACCGCGCCAAATCCATCGCTTCGATCGCCTCGTCAGCCGCGGTGCTGGTGACAGCCCTGGCGGCCTTCCGGCGCGGCAAGCCCGCGGACGCCGCCGCAAAACCGTCCTGGTTGGATACCATTCTCAAAGGCGCGGGCCTGATTTCCACAATCTGGCTGGCCTTCCGCTCGCAGGGTTGCGATCGGGACGGATTTTAATTCGCAAATCAGGTGGCGGGGGAATTGGCAGAAACATTTGAAGCATTCAGAAATGAGATTCTTCAGCGCTGATACGAACGCGCAGAAAGTTGAGATGTTGAAAAGCATCCCGATCTTTCACGAGCTTACCCGCAAGGAGATTCTTGAGGTGGATGAACTCTTGCATGAGCGTGTTTACGAGAAAAATGAGGTCGTTTTCGAGGAGGGCGACCCCGGACACGGAGTCTTCATCGTTGTCAGCGGCAAGCTTCGGGCGGACCCCAGCCACGAGTTGCTGAAGACGGCGATCCTGGACATTGGCCCCGGCGAATCGGTGGGTGAGCTGGCTCTGTTCGATGAGGGGCCGCGCAGCGCGACGGTTGTTGCCGTCGAGCGCACCGTAACTATTGCGTTGTTTCAAGCGGAGTTTTCCATCTTATTGACGAAAAACAAGAGTATCGGGGTCAAGGTGTTGATTGAACTCGCCCGCATCCTCAGCCGGCGGGCGCGACAACTTCTGCAACACGAGAAGCACCTGCCGACTTTATGAGGCCTTTCCCCCAGCCTGGCGCCGCCACTCTGCTGGTGGTCATTTTAAGCACCTGCCTGCTGCTCCTTTTATTCCAGAAAATGATCTGGCTCGTATTGCCCGTCCTGCTGGCGCTGCTGCTTTACTATAGCCTCCGTCCGGTCGTGGACGCTCTTGTGGTTTACGGGGTGCGTCGTGAGACTGCCGCGAAAGCCGTCTGCCTGCTTCAAATGATCGTAGCGGCAAGCGTTCTGGTCCTCGCCCTCCTCTTCCTGGCAAAGGCCGGGACGTGGCAAAGCAATTTTGGCCGGTATCTGGCGGGCGGACAGAACCTGCTCAGGAAGACCACCGGGGCGCTGGAGGGGGTTATGCCGATGTTCAAAAGAATGAATTTGGGCGCGCAAGTTGATGACCAGCACGTCCGGCAATTCACCGACGGGTTCGTCGAGAAGCATCTTTTGCCGATCACCTTGCAGTTGTTGGAGTGGCTGCCGTCCTTGTTGCTCGTTCCCTATATCACTTATTTTATGTTGACCGACTCCGCGCGGCTGAAGAAATACATCATCAAGAGCGTGCCCAATGCATTCTTTGAAAAGGCGCTGCTTTTGTTTTCCCATTTGGACGCCAGTCTCCAAAACTACTTTCAAGGCTTGTTTGTGCTCACGTTTCTGGACGCCGCCTGTCTGGCGCTCGGACTCGCCATGCTGGGAATTGCCCACGCCTTCTGGTTGGGATTGGCGGCTGCCGTGCTGGCCTGGGTTCCCTATCTCGGATCAGTCGTCGGGTGCATCATGGTTGTATTGGTGGCCGCCACTGACTTTCCCGAACAGCCTGGGACGGCTTACGCTTGCCTGGTTCTGTTCCTGGGTGTCCGGATACTCGACGATTTTGTTTTTTTGCCCCTTACGATAGGCCGCAAGCTTCGCGTTCACCCTTTGCTAAGCGTATTGATGCTCTTCCTCGGCGCCACGGTCGCCGGCGCCACCGGACTGGTTTTTGCGCTGCCTTTGTTCGGGGTGGTCGCGGTCATTGGTGAAACGGTCTCCCAGGTCGTGACCGACCGGAGGCTGAGAGCGCGATACAGGGCCGCGCGCCAACTTGCAGCGTCGTGCCAACGGGTTTGATTCGGCGCCATCCGCCGCGAACGTCCCTCCCATGGGGGAGCGCCGAATCTCTCCTCAGACCATGCCCCGGTTCCCTCAGCTCAACAGCTTAATTCAAGGGCAGCCTCTTCAACTCGGAATTGATGTCTGCCATGATTGCACGAAGGTCCGCGTCCCAGGCGGCTGTCAAAGCCGCGGGCGCCGCCCTGGCCATTGGGGTCCGGCGGGCGCAGGCTTTGTCCATCAGAACCCGCCCCGTCCCGTCCCGGTTGAGCTCGTAAAGTATAAAATGAATCTCCAGCGCCCCGGCCGGTTGGGCCGTTTTTCGAAAATCGCCATAAAGTTCGTTGACCGAAACCTCCGCCACCAGCGAAGGATTCAGGCCGCTCCCAGGCTCGACGACGCAGCCAAACGCCCCGCCAGCACGCAGCCAGGCGCAGATGGGCTGCTCGAGCGCCCGCCCAGGCGGAACAATAAACCCGGCGTAAGGATCATGTTCGTAAGTGTTCTCCGCCGTTCTATAGGTAAATGAACGGCTTTGGAAAAGAGGTGAAATCGTCACGCGTCGCAACGCCACAACATTCG
Organism: uncultured Verrucomicrobiae bacterium; assembly: GCA_963825315.1. Lineage (GTDB taxonomy): Bacteria > Verrucomicrobiota > Verrucomicrobiia > Limisphaerales > Palsa-1400 > DASRLE01. The sequence continues at coordinate 2,870,200 of CAWGST010000001.1, forward strand.
TCTTCGACCCGGCGGCCGGAGGATCAGCCGGCAGTGTAAAAGCAAAACTCTGGCTTTTCCAGACCGGTTCGGAACCGCAACCGCACAGAGCCGCAGCGCCAAGCGCCAAAAGGACGAAAGAGCAAAAGCGGATGTGCGCCGCAGGCTCCGGCATTGGGTGGTTTGGATATTCTTTAGACATGAGTCATTTCCTGGGCGGTTCCTCAACGCTGCCCGCCGGCTTCGGTGGTTTGCTGAACAATACCGCGGAGGGCCTTTGTTCCAAGTTATGGAGCAATAGACTCAACTCGTCGGTGGCGGACCTGATGTTGGCCAGCGACGCGTTCAATTCGACCGTGTCCACACTGGCCAGCACGCGGCGCAGTTCGATTGCCGCGCTTGACAATCGCGCCTCCAGCGCCTGCGCCTCCCGGCTCACGGTTGGCAGGTCGGCTCCCTTGATCGCGTCCTGCGCCTCCGCAAGTGTGCGCTGCAAACCGCGATTGGTCTCGCGCAATTCGACGACGAGCGAACTGGCGTTGGTGCCCAGGCGATTGAAATCGATCCGGTTGATGTTTTCGACCAGGTGATTTGCCGTCTCGATCAGCTTTTGCGTGCGGGCCAGCAATTCTGGCAAATCCAGGTCCTCCGTGCGCAAGAGAATTTTCTCCAGGGCGGAAAAGGCATGGGCGAACTGGCTGGGAGCCGAGGGTATGTAATAATGTTTCGGAGTCCAAGGCACCGGCATAACCGGGTAAAGTTTTGGATCCTCGTATTCCAGCAAGAGGAGGCTGGGGCCGAGAAAACCCTGCCCCTGGACTGTGGCCCGGAGACCGCGGGCGATTTCTGTGTCCAGCATTTGCTGGACGTTGTCCGATGAAGTTATTACGCCGGCGCTTCGGGGAACCTCGAAAAGAATGAGGACAGACTGTCCCTTATACTGCGGTTGCTCCTTGTCAATGAAACTGATGGCAGTCACTTTCCCGATGGTCACTCCGCGCAACTTGACCAGCGCCCCCACGGACAGGTTCTCAACCCCCCCGTCAATATAAGTTTCGAACACGTCCCCTTTGACGAAATAGCTTCCGATCCCCAGCGCCAACAACGCGCCGACGAAGAGGCCAAGGCCGACGAGCACGAATACTCCAATTTTGAAATGATTGGCCTGCTCGCTCATGCCGCCTGCCTTTTCAGGAAATGCCGCACCCAGGATTGGGCCGCATGGTCGCGCAAATGGGACGGCGGCCCTTCCGCCACAATGCCCCGGGCCCTTGGGTCCAGCATGATGACACGATTGGCCACCGCATAAATACTGGCCAATTCATGCGTCACCATGACGAACGTGATGCCAAGACCTTTGGCCAGTTCTCGAATCAACGCATCGAGGCCGGCGGACGTTATGGGATCAAGGCCAGCCGAAGGCTCATCCAGAAACAGGATGCAGGGATCGAGCACAATGGCCCGCGCGATGGCGGCGCGCTTCTGCATGCCGCCGCTCAAATCAGCCGGCAACTTCGTTGCGGCGGATTCCAACCCGACCAACCGTAATTTGGAAAGCGCAATGAGGTCTTTGGCGTCATCGGACAGGTTCGTAAATTCATCCAGCGGCAGGCGGACGTTTTCAATCGCGCTCAGCGAACCAAACAGCGCGCTGCTTTGATACAGCACCCCGAACTTGCGCAGGATGCGCAGGCGCTCCGGCCCTTCGGCGTGGGCCAGGTTGTCCCCGGCAATGAGCACTTCCCCGGAAATGGGCCGATGAAGCCCGATCAAGTGTTTCAGCAGCGTGCTTTTGCCCGAGCCTGAAGCGCCGAGAATCGCGAACACCTCGCCGCGGCGCACCTCGAAATTGATCCGCTCCAAAACCACGCTGCCCGCATACCCAATCGTCAGGTTTCGCACCACAATCAAGCTGGCGGCGGGTTCCATCATTTTCGCAACGTATAAGTCACCGACGCAATGACCGCGTCGGCAAGAATAATTAACAGAATGCTGCTGACCACCGACCGCGTGGTGGAGTCTCCGACGGCCCGCGGACCCACGCCGGTCTGGAGGCCCCGCAGGCAGCTCACGGAGGCCACGATCGTTCCAAAGACCACGCCTTTGCAGAGGCCTTCCGCCAGATCGCCATAGTGGACTGCAGATTGAATTTGCTGCAACACCATTCGCAGCGGAAATCCCAATCCCAGCAACACCGGCACGCCGCCCAGCAACCCCGCGAACATCGCGTACATCGTCAGAATCGGAGTCAACAGAATGCCGGCCATGACGCGTTGCACGACCAGGAATTGCACCGGCGACAAGCCCATCGTTTGCAGGGCGTTCAATTCCTCGTTCACTTTCATCGTCCCCAACTCCGCTGCAAACGCCGAGCCGGAGCGGCCCGCCAGCATGATCGCCGCCATGACCGGCCCCAACTCGCGCGCCATGACCAACCCCAGCAAATTGGCGACAAAAACCTGCGCCCCGAGTTTTGCCAGCGGCTGCGCCGACTCAAACGCGATGACCATGCCCACGAGGAACGTGATGAGCGACACGATCGGGAGCGCGTTCACGCCGGCAGTCTCGAACACCCGGAAAACTTCCTTCCAGCGCATTCGGCGCGGCCGGAAAATGCTGGCCGCCAAATCCACCGTGACCTCGCCAATGAATTCAACCTGCTCCCGCAAATCGCGCAACCACGATCCGGTTGCGGCGCCCACCCCTTCCGGAACGGAGCGACGGGGCGGTTCGTGCGCCCGCAAGGCTTTAAAGTCCTCCATCGAGAAACTGCCGGAGAGGTTCTGCAGCTCGGAACTCAGCCCGCTCATGCGAACCGTCGCTCCGGGCGTCATCAATCCGGCGGAAAGATAGTAAAGCAACGCCAGGCCCGCGCTGTCACAATAGGCTAAATGACTTGCATCTATCTCCAGACTGGAAAGTCCGGCGCTCTTTAGTTCCTTCTCCAAGGCTTCCCACGCCGGGGGCGTCGAAACCGCGTCCAGCCCTCCTCGCAACGTCAGCAATGCCGCGCCCTCGGCTTTGAGCACCTCCCAGCGAACAGCATGGCTGACTGCTTCGTTCGCCGGCATCACGCAACCTCTTTAAAGCGATTTGACTTCTTCCATTGCCGCCCATCCCGGTTGCTAAAACAGGCCGTCCAGAACGGAGATTCTTTGCGGTTGAGAAGGCTCGCCATGCAGGAGTGAGAATAATAGTGAGAATAAAAACTTCAAGAAAAATCATTTCCTGGAACACCCGCCGCCCTGGGCAATTCGGCCCGAAGGCGACGCGAATTCCAAATGCAATTTCAGGCAAGGAATTGCCAAAAGATGGCCGGTATTCTCGCGCTCTCATTACTATTGTTGATGTGTTATGATATGGAGGATTGTCGGCGGGCTGGCCAACGTCGGCGTGGTCCTGCTCATCGCGCCCTTGTGCGAAGGGTTGCTGCGGAAGGTTACGGCCTGCCTGCAATCGCGCCGGGGACCGCCCCTGTGGCAGCCTTATATTGACCTGCTGAAGTTGCTCGGCAAGGAGGACATCGAATCGGGCGAATCACCGCGCTTGCAGCGGTTTGTCGCCCGGCTGTCGCTGGCGGCGGTGTTGACCGTGGCCTGCCTGGTGCCGATGGGTTTTCCCGCGCCGATGAATGGCGCGGGCGACGTGATTCTGCTCATCTACCTGCTGACCCTGTGCGGCATTTGCACATTGCTCGGCGGCCTGGCGGCGGGTTCGACTTATTCGCTGCTCGGCATCGGGCGGGAGATGATGACAATGATCGCCCTGGAACCCTTGTTTGCCATCGCCCTTCTCGTCGGCGCGGTCCATGTGCGGTCGTTCCGGCTCGACGCCGTTTTGAACGGCTCGGTTTATGCCGCCGAAGGCATTCCGTGGTCGGGCTTGATCCTGCTCGTCGTCATGGTGCTGTCCTTTCAGGCCTTTGTGCAACGGGTGCCGTTTGACATGTCCGCGGCGGAGACGGAAATCATGGAAGGGCCGTTGATGGAATACTCCGGGCCGAAGCTGGCTCTTTTCAAGTACGCGCAAATGGCGCGGCTGGTCGTTCACAGCGCGTTGTTCGTCGCGCTGTTTGCGCCCTGGGGATCGGGACTGGCCTTCCCGCTGGGCTGGCTGCTGTTTTGGGCCAAGGTGCTGGCGCTCGTGCTGGTGGTGACGGTCGTCGCCGCCACTCATGCGCGTTACCGCATTGACCAGGCCATTCGTTACTTCGCCGGATTGCTGGCGGTGGCGTTCGGTGCTCTGGCGCTGGCGGGTTACGGATACTGACGGAGACAAATTCATGTCCATTGCAAGCAAATTGAAGGAAGCGATGGTCGGCCTCAAGGCCGGCCGCGTCACCCTGGATTATCCGGCGCAGCCGCGGCCGGCGCCGGAGAAGTTCCGCGGCCGGCCCATCTTCGATGCCCAAAAATGCATCGGCTGCGCGGGTTGCGCCAACAACTGTCCGGCGCGCGAAATCCTCGTTTTTGATGTCTGCCAGGAAATTCGCATCCTGAAGTATCTTGGCCGGCGTTGCACCTATTGCGGACGCTGCGCGGAGGTTTGCCCGGAGAAAGCCATCACCATGAGCCATGACTTCGAGACGGCCACCAACATAATCGGCGACATCCAGCAACGGCTGGATTTGTTCATGAGCACCTGCCAGCGGTGCGGGCGTTGTTTCAAGGAACCTTCGCCGCTGGAACAGTTGAAGCTCAAGGGCTACCGCTTTGACGATCTGGACAATGAACGCTGGATCTTCCGCTCCAGCGCCTACCTTGAAAACGAGCCGGTGGTGGATGACATCAAGATCGAACTGGACTGAACCGCCATGCTGAAGAATCTTTGCCAGAAAATGTTCGGACGGTCGCTGTGGGTTTACCACGCCAACAGCGGCGGCTGCAACGGTTGCGACATCGAGGTGCTGAACGTGCTGACCCCGTATTATGACGTCGAGCGTTTCGGCATCAAGCTGGTCGGCTCGCCGCGGCACGCCGATGTCATGCTCTGCCAGGGGCCGGCCATGCGCGCCACCGCGCGGGCCTTGCGCTGCGCCTATGAAGCGATGCCCGCGCCCAAGCTCGTCTTTGCCATCGGCGGCTGCGCCTGCGGCGGCGGCATCTGGCACGACTCCTACCCGGTGCTCGGCCCGGTGGAAAAAGTCATCCCTGTCAACTATTACATTCCCGGCTGTCCGCCCCGGCCCGAGGCCATCATCTTTGGCGTGGCGGTGGCCGTCGGCCTGGTGGACAAAAAAGTGGCGCCGGTCGAATTCAAGGAACTGGAACTGCCCATTCCGCGCTACCACCCGGCTGACCTCCGCGGCCGGGGTGAAATGGTGGTTTACGAAAAGGTGGAGAAGATTTAGGTTAATGCACGAGTTTTCGATCATGCAAAGCGCATTGAATCAGGCCTTGCGCGAAGCCCGGCTGGCCGGGGCCGCGCGTGTGCATGAAATCCGCCTGCGCATCGGCGTCCTCAGCGGCGTCGTGCCCGACGCGCTCCAGTTCGCCTTCGAGGCCCTCACGCCCGGAACGTCCGCTGAAGGCGCCCTGTTGACGATTGAGGAGGTGCCGGCGCGATTCTGGTGCGCGCCCTGCGGCAAGGAGTTTGTGTCCGCCAATTTGTATTCCGAGTGCCCCGATTGCGGCCACCCCAGCAATGAACTCCGCTCCGGCCGGGAACTGGAATTAAGTTCAATGGAGGTGGACCATGTGTAACAATTCCGTCCTAATCTTAATCCTAATCTTAATCCACTCTTGCCTCTCACTGGAGGTGTCCCATGTGTGAAGACTGCGGCTGCGGATTGTCCGCGGGAGCTTCCGTGACCGTTTCCGGCCATGACCAGGGTGATCCCGATCATCACCATCACGACCACGACCACGACGATCATTCGCACCATCCTCATTCGCACGAACCCGGCGCGGAAGAACGTCAGACGCTGGAGCTGCGGCACGCCATCCTGGAGAAGAACGACCGCCTCGCCGAACGGAACCGCGGCTTCTTCCGGGCGCGCGGGGTTCTGGTCCTCAACGTCCTCTCCTCACCCGGCTCGGGAAAGACGACGCTGATTCGCGAAACCATCCGCCGGCTCGGTCCGCGCCTGAAAACGGCCGTCATCGTCGGCGATCTGGCCACCGACAACGACGCCCGCCGCCTGCGCGATTCCGGCGCGCCGGTGGTTCAGATCAACACCGGCACCGTCTGCCATCTGGAAGCCGACATGGTTGCCCGCGCCTTGAAGCAATTGGACATGGCCAAGCTCGACCTCCTCATCATCGAGAACGTCGGCAACCTCGTCTGTCCGGCCAGCTATGATCTGGGCGAGGACTTGCGCGTCGTGCTGTTATCGGTCACCGACGGCGAGGACAAGCCGTTGAAATACCCGCCCATTTTCCACGCCGCCAACGCGGTCATCATCAGCAAGCTCGATTTGGACCGGGCCTGCGACTTCAACCGCGCGGAGGCAACGGCCAATATCCGGCATATCGCTCACCACGCGCAATTGTTCGAAGTTTCCGCCAAGACCGGGACCGGTCTGGATGACTGGTGCAACTATCTGGTCCAGCAGCACAAAGCCGTGAAACAGCGCGACCCACTGGCTTCGTAGCATAATTCCGATTATATTCGATTATGCGGGACTGACCCGCTTATAAAATACCAATCTTAATCCAAATCTTAATCTTGCATAAAGAAGATTATGATTAAGATTAGGATTAGTGGGGAACTGCATCACGACGGCGGCAGACGCAATGTGGCGTCCAGGGGCGCAATCTCCGGCAGCTCTTTCACCGCCGCGCCGCCGCCGAGCTTGAGCAGCTTCTCGCCGCTGGGACGCACCATGCGGTCATAGCTGCCAACGGCGTCGTTGAAGGCGCCGGTCGCCCTTTCCAGGCCGGCGCGGATTTTTTCGAAATGTTCGAAAAACTTGGCCACGCGATTGAATAGTTCCTGGGCCGTCGCCGCTATCGCGCGCGCGTTCTCCGTCTGCGCGTGCTGCTGCCAACTGACGCTGACTGCGCGCAGCAAGGCAATGAGCGACGTCGGCGTGGCCAGCATGATCTTCCGTTGCGAGGCCCAGATGATCAGTTCGCGGTCGGCTTCCAGCGCGGCGCTGAATAGCGATTCGGCCGGCACGAACAGCACGACGTAATCCAGGGCATTGGGATATTGGGCGGGATAATCCTTCCTGGCCAGGTCGCGGATGGTGTCCTTCAACTTGTCGGCGTGCTGGGCCAGGGCCTGGGCGCGTCTGACGGTGTCCGCCGAGTCGATGGCTTGCAGAAAATCGAGGTCGGGCACTTTGGAGTCAACTATAATTATACGGTCGCCGGGCAGGCGCACGATTAAATCCGGCTTTTTGTCGTCCACCTGGTTTTGTTCCGTGAAATCGCAATGCGGACTCATGCCGGCCGCTTCGACGACGCGGCGGAGGGTTTCTTCGCCCCAGCGGCCGCGGGCCTGGTTGGAGCTGAGGACGCGGCGCAGTTGCAGGGTTTCGCTGGAGAGGGTCTGGCTGTTCTGGGCCAGGCTCTCCAGTTGTTTTTTTACTTCGCCCAAGGTGGTGGACTGCGTGGATTCGCTTTGCTGGAGGCGTTTTTGGTAGGTGTCCAATTGTTCCTTCAAAGGCTGGACGAGCGTGGCGATGGCTTGCTGGCGTTGGGCCAGATCGCCTTTGGCCGTTTCCTGGAATTTGGCGAAGGTCTCGTTGGCCAGTTGGAGAAATTGGGGGGCGTTCTGCCGCAAGGCCTCGGCGCTGAGGGCTTGAAAGGTTTGGCGCAAGTCGGCCAGGGCTTTTTCCTGGGCTTCCCTGGCGGCGCGCAGATTTGCGGCGTGCAGATCGCGGGTTTCGGCCAGCAGTTGCTGGGCGGCGTCGCGATTGGCTTCGGCCGTGGCCAGGGCGGTGGCGGTCCGGGTCAGTTCCCCGCGGGTGGAATCGAGTTCCTTTTCGCGTTGCTGAAGTTGCTGGCGCAATTCGTTTTCCAACCGGGCGTCCGGTGGAAGCACCGTTCGTCTGCCACTCAAAAGGCCGAACAACCCTCCGAGAATTGCGCCGGCGACAAAGGCGATGGCAAGCTGGAAAAATAGAGGCATCAGTAGTGGGCGATCACTTCAATTTCGACGTTCGCGCCGCGCGGCAGGGCGGCCACTTGCACGGTGGATCGGGCGGGCGGGTCTTTGCGAAAATGCCCGGCATAGACCTCGTTCATGGCGGCAAACTCGGCCAGGTTCGTCATGAAAACCGTGGTTTTGACGACGTGGGCCGGGGTCAAACCCTGGTCCTGCAAAATGATGTTGACGTTTTGCAAAACGCGCTCGGTCTGGGCGCGGATGTCCCCGGCGACGAGCTGGCCCGACACCGGATCAACCGGAATCTGGCCGGCGCAAAAAAGGAGGTCGCCCACCCGCACCCCCTGACTGTAAGGGCCGACGGCGGGAGCGGAGCCGGCCGGTTGGATGATTGTTTTGGTCATAGCGCGATTCAATTCGTATCTTGGGAGAGCGTAAAGTTTGGGGTTTAAGATTTAAAGTTTTTTCGGCATGATCCTGGCGTGAAGTTAAGCCTGGAAGCCGGGCCGCTTGTCGTGGGGGTGTTGTCGTCGCTGGACGGAAAATTTCCGCTGGCGGGGGACATTGTCGAAGTGCGCCTGGACAAGACTGGGCGCCCGCCGGACTGGCTGGAACGCTGCAAGGCCATCGAGGCCCGGGGCAAACCGGTATTATTGACGATCCGTCTGCGCAGCGAAGGCGGAGAATGGCCGGAGGACGACGGGGGCCGGTTGAAGATATATGAGGATGGATTGGCGGCGCTGTCGGCGGTGGACGTGGAGTTGAGCAGCGTGATTTGCGACAAGGTAACGAAGCAGGCAGAGAAATTGGGCAAGCCTTGCCTTGTTTCCCATCACGATTTCGAGAAAACGCCGCCCCTGGCCGAACTGGAGTCCATCGTGAAGCGGGCGCGGCAGAACGGCGCGGTGCCCAAGATTGCGACGATGATTCGAAGCCAGGCCGATGTGGAAATACTGCACGCGTTGCTGGGCAGGAGACGGAAACGGCCCCTGTGCGTGATTGGCATGGGACAGGTCTGGAAGCAAACGCGCGTTTTGTTCCCAAAACTTGGCTCATGCCTGACCTATGGTTATCTGGACAAACCGACCGCGCCCGGTCAGGTGTCAGCGGCCGAACTGGTCCGCCAACTGCGGGAGAGGTGATGTTGCGGGGCGTTGTTAACTGGTTATGTCAATCCCAACGGGATTGAAGCTGAAAGGCTGAAGGCTGGCATTTGCGGAAGTTTGGTGATAATCTTGTTCAAGTTATGGCCGAATTAGCGCAAAAAGATTGTGTGCCGTGCAAAGGCGGCGTGCCGCCCCTCAAAGGAAACGACCTGGCCCGCCTGACGCGGGAATTGGGGGAAGGCTGGCGCGTCGCAGACGAACATCATCTGGAACGGGAATATAAATTCGAGAATTTCCGCAAGGCGCTCGACTTTGCCAACCAGGTGGGGGAATTGGCCGAGCAACAAAACCATCATCCCGATATTTATCTGGCCTGGGGCAGGGTCAAGCTCACCCTCTGGACGCACAAGATCGACGGATTGACGGAAAGCGACTTCGTCTTCGCCGCCAAAGTGAATGCGTTGTCGCGCCCATAGTTGTCAAACCCAAATATGTGCCCATGCGGGCAAAGGCAAGGCAAACGCTAATGCCGTTCAATTTTTCCTTTAGCCTTCAGCCTTCAGCCTTTAGCCTTTCCTTTGATGAATCCCTACACTAATCTGGTCTCCGGTTTCGCCCGGCTTGTGGAGGATGGACATTCCATCCCGTTGGGCGGATCCCCCCCGGCCCCCCGGCCCAAAATCGCGCCTGACGCTCCCAAAGCGCTCTTCTTCGCCCCGCATCCCGACGATGAGACGACCTGCGGCGGGCTGGCCTTGCGCCTGTTGCGCGAGGCACAATGGAATGTGATCAACGCCTCCGTCACCCTGGGAAGGCTGCCCTAACGCAAAACCGCGCGCCTCAAGGAATTGAAGGACGCTTACGGCTTTCTTGGTTTCGGCCTCACGCAATTGGCGCCCAATGGATTGGACAACGTGCATCCCGCGACCCGCGCCAAGGACCCGTCCGCCTGGTCGAAAATGGTCGCTGCGGCGGTCAAAATCCTGGCGGAACACCGGCCGCGGGCCGTTTTTTTTCCGCACGAGCTGGATTGGAACAGCACGCACATCGGGGTTCATTTCCTGGTCATGGACGCGTTGAAGGCCACGCCTGATTTGACCTGTTACCTGGTGGAGACGGAATTCTGGGGGCAAATGCAATCGCCCAATCTGCTGGTGGAGTACAGCACGGAGGAGGTGGCGGAACTGGTGGCGGCGACGTCATTTCACGCCGGGGAAGTGCAACGCAATCCGTATCATCTGCTGTTGCCGGCCTGGATGCAGGACAACGTGCGCCGGGGCAGCGAACTGGTGGGCGGACAGGGACAGGCGGCGGCGCGATATATGTTTGCCCAAGTCCATCGGTTGCGGCGCTGGAATGGCAGTCAAGTAGAAGACTGTTTTTCCGGCGGCCGTTTTCTCCCCGTCACGGCCAACCCGGCCAGCCTGTTTGCCTGAAAAGGCCGCTCCTAATCCTAATCCTAATCCTGATCCTAATTGTTAATTGTCGTTGTCGTTGCCGGAAATAAAAACATGCGATTGCGTGGAACCAGCGCTTTCATGCGAGTGGCGGAATTCACCTTGCAACAACATCGCCATCGTAGTCATTGTCAATGGCCGGGAAGTGCTTTGCGCTTCGACGCTACGGCCAACTGATGAGAGCGGCTTGCAAGCGCCTTAAATCCTGCAAATCAGCGGCGCTGGAGGCGGGAGCGCTCAAGCCCGTCATCAGTTTCGGGCAGAGCCAGTGCCAGTGCTCGCAATGGCCATCGGTAAAGGAAATGTTCATCCCCTGGTCATGGCGGTCCGATGGCCCGTTTTGCCAGGTGGGGTCGGGAGCGGGAAACAGCAGGTAAACGCCGTCCTCGATCGTGTTTTGGTTTTCATCCAAGAAAGCGAACACTGCCGGGGGCTTGGTCACATCGGAATAACGTTTGACGACGCTGGACAAAGTGCCGGCGGGCTTGCCGTTGGTGTATTGCGGGTCCAGCGCGCCATTCAGATAAAAATTCAACGAATAGCTCCGGTTGCGAGTCGCGCTGCCATCGTCAATTAAGGAATGGTCCGACGGGCAGTGGTAAACGCCCGGCTGGGACAGGTAGGGGTAGAGAGTGCCCTCCTGGATATAGGACAGGTCCGCGGAATAGGTGGCATCGCCGACAACCCAGGAATTCGTCGTGCTCGCGTTGAAGGAGTAAGTTGTTATTCCCTGTGCGTTGAGAGGAAGGGCATCGCGTTGTTCATCCACATACATGAGCCATGCCGTTTGCAATTGGCGCAGGTTGTTGAGGCAGGAACTTTGCTGGGCCGAAGCCCTGGCCTGGGCGAGCGCGGGTAAGAGCAAGGCAGCGAGAATCCCGATGATGGCAATGACCACAAGCAGTTCAATCAGCGTAAATGCGCGTTTCGTTTGCATGTGTTCCAATTTAGTCGCGGCTTAAAGTCAGCGGATGCACCGTTCCGCGCTGCCGCCACGTCCCGGTTAATTTGCCGTTCTTGAGCGCGCCATTGAAAACGCCGCCTATTCCGTTCCACAGAATGCTCACTTTGGGCGGTGTGTATTGAGTGGTTCTTGCCAGGATGTTGTTTGCTCCCTGATCAGGGTTGTCCATCGTCGCTGAAACCGAGCCGTCGGGCAATTTGGCAATGTGAAACACAAAGTGCAATTCGCCGTTCGGAAGTTTCAGCGTCCCTTTCCAGTGTCCTTGCAACTCCAAAGGGCCGGCGGCGGTGTAATTTTTCGATGCTTGTTCGGCCTGTAAATCAACGCGGCTGAAAGTCACAGGATCCGGCTTGCCTTCCTGTGTCCAATTGCCGGCGAGTTGCCCGGCCACAGTGTCGAGTTCGCCCTCGAAACTGCCAAGAAGGACAAAGCCGATTTTGACTGTCTTGCCGTCGCGCGAAATTGAACTTGCGGGTATGTGCTCCGCTCCCCAGTCAACCCTGTCCATCTCGGCGCGAAACCTTCCGGCCGCCGGTTCGGCGATTTTCAGCGTCACCCGGAGTTGCCTCGGTCCGGCGATGATTATTCCTTTCCAAATCCCCTGAAGATCAGAGCCGGCTCTGGGGGTATAATCAGTTTCAGTCAACGGCTCACTGAAATCCGGGTTGGCCATGCGCTTGAGCGCGAGGGGAAAGCTGTTTGTCCCAAACCGCCAGTGGCCCGACATTTGCGTCATTCCGGGATCGATGCTGGCGGCAAACTTGGCTGGCGTGCCGGCTCTGCGAAAACTGATCGCGTTTTTGCCAACCTTGACCCATCTTCTACAGTTAATGGGCTTTTTTCGCGGTCTTCTCCTCGGAACAGTTGACAACAAAGTCAAAATGTAGTGCCAAATTCTGCGCGACGATGGCAATTGTTTATTGATTCTCACGGGCCGATGCGGCATCCTCGTAAGGACAAAAAGAGCGCACGCGATGTTTTTCCGTGTCAAACATTCCGGTTCTTACGGCTACCTGCAGATTGTCGAAAGCTTTCGGGAACAGGGAAAGGTGCGTCAGCGGGTCTTAAGCACCCTCGGGCGCTTGGACGCCCTCCAGGCCAGCGGCCAACTGGACGCCCTCCTGCGTTCGGGTTTGCGCTTCTGCCAGAGACTGGCGGTGATCGACGCGCACGCCGCCGGCCAGACCGAAGCCGTCCAGGTGCAGCGGGTCGGTCCGGACCTGGTCTTCGGACGATTGTGGGAGGATTTGGGAGTGGCGCGCGTCATCAAAGAGGCCTTGGCGGCGCGGCGCTACGGATTCGATGTGGAACGGGCGGTCTACTTGACTGTTATTCACCGGCTCTTCGCCTCCGGCAGTGATCGAGCGGCGGAACGCTGGCGCCAATCCTATCGGCTGCCGGGCACCGAAGGGCTGGATTTGCATCATCTCTATCGCGCCATGGCTTTCCTGGGCGAACCGCTGGATGATCGACCCGGGACGCGGGTGCTCAACACTCCCCGCTGCACCAAGGATTGGATCGAGGAGCAACTCTTTGAGCAGCGGCGAGACCTTTTCAGCGCCATTGATCTGGTTTTCTTCGACACCACTTCGATTTACTTCGAGGGCGAGGGCGGCCAGGAGATTGGACAATACGGCAACAGCAAAGATCATCGCCCGGATTGCAAACAGATGGTGGTCGGCTTGGTCTTGGACGGGAGGGCTGGCCGCTGTGTTGCCATTTGTGGCCGGGCAATACGGCTGATGTGAGCGCGCTTCTGCCGGTGGTGGCGCGGCTGCGGGAGCGGTTCCAGGTGCGCCGGGTCTCGATTGTTTCCGATCGCGGCATGATGAGCGCCGGCACCATCGCCGCCTTGGAATCGAAGGTGCTGGACTGCGATTACATCCTGGGGGCCCGCATGCGCAGCATGAAAGAAATCCGCGAAAAGGTTTTAACCGACCGCAGTCCTTACCTGGAGGTAACGCCCGAGCGCCAGATATCCAAGGACCCCTCGCCCTTGAAGGTAAGAGAAATCTCTCTGCAAGGCCGCCGCTACATCGTCTGTTTGAATGAAGAACAGCGGCGCAAGGACGCCGCTGACCGCAAGGCCATCATCGCGCACTTGCGCCAGCAGCTCCAGCGCGGAGACAAAGATTTGATTGGCAACAAAGGCTACCGGAAGTTTCTGCGGCTGACTCGGGGCGAACATTTCGTTATCGACGAGGAGAAGATCAAAGCGGAAGCCCTTTACGACGGCAAATGGGTCTTGCAGACCAGCCTGGCGGATAAACCCCAGGATATTGCTTTAGCCTACAAGGAACTGTGGATGGTGGAGGAGATGTTCCGCACGATGAAATCGGTCTTGGAAACCCGTCCCATTTATCACAAGCGGGACGAAACCATTCGCGGCCATGTCTTTTGCAGCTTTCTGGCTCTGCTGCTACGCCGGGCCTTGGAGCACCACTTGGAAGAAAAGGGCGAAAGTTGGGAGTGGGCTGAAATCGTACGCGGTTTGGATAACCTCCAGGAGATCGAGGCGGTGTTTCAGAGCAAACACTTCGTCCTGCGCAGCGAGGTCGTTGGCCAGGCGCATAAAGCCTTTCGCGCGGCGGGGGTGGCTCTACCGCCCACCCTGCGGGAGAAGGCATGAGCCGGTCCGGATGGAAGGAGTGAAAATGTAGTGCCACAGGCACCTTGCGTCTTCGTAAGTAATTGATAATCAGGACTCCAGTTTTTCAAACTGTAGAAGATGGGCTTGAGGTTGCTCGCCGGAATATCCATTCCGGAGTCAATAAAGTCGAACGTGGCAAGATAAGTTCCATTGGTCCTGGCGATTTTTAAGGCGACGCGCTGTGCAAAATAAGTCCCCTCCCAGACCCCGGCAAGGCCGGGATAAATCCGGTGCGCCTCAATTTCCTTCACGGTGACAATTGCCGTCCCCACGGCGAGCAGCGCGCCCACGCCCGCCGCCACCGCCATTTTTGTTTTTGTCCAGGCCATGACTTTCAATGCTCTTCAAAGATTTACACCTGTAACGCGCACCATGCTCTTCATAATCTTTACGACGACGGAGACGGGAAAATCCTTTGAAATCTTTTTGCGTGCCACCGGAGGTTGTTTTGGGGGAAACGGCTTTTTAAAAACACCTGATTAACAAAGAATGTTACGATGTGACGGCTCAAAACCCCCAAGGGTCGGTGTTCGGGGGCAGGTCAAAAGGCAGGCTTGCCGCGCCGTCTTGTCCGACATAGCGCTCCGGCGACGGCGGAAGCTTCAGCGAAGGCGGGTAAATGCCTTGCTGACAACGAGTTGTGACTATTTAATGAAAGTGGAAAGATCCTCGGAATCGAGTATTTTGCATTCTTCACTGTTCTTTCTCGCTTATTTCTTCCAGCGCCAATTTCATTTGTTTCAATTTTATTTCCTTCGTCTTACATCCCCGCTTCCAGCCATCAAGCCAATAATTCCTTGCTTCCGAGGACGATAAACTTTCACTGGCCCTTTCACCAATTTCCTATTGGCCTGACCCATTCATTGCGGGCAGGTGATGTAGAAGCGGGCGTTGTAGTTGGGGGCGTTGCTGTCGTCAAATTGCATCAGGCCGTTGGTGTCCGCCGTCACGCTGCCCAGGTCCAGCCACGATTGCAGGTCGGCGCTGGCTTGGATGTCGAAGCTCTCTCCGGCCGAACCTTGCGCTTGCAGCAACACCGTGCCGTCCGCCCGCCGTTGCAGGGTGAGGGGCGAATACTTGATGGTGACGATCTCCGTTCCGCCCGCCGCCGTGGTGTCATAGCCGGTGACATAGACGTTGCCGCTGTTATCCACGGCGATGGCATTGCCCTCGTCATCGCCGTTGCCCGGCCCGTTGTAGCGTTGCAGCCAGATTTGATTGCCGTTCTGATCATACTTGATCGTCACAATGTCATTGCCGGAGTTAGGTCCGGGCGAGAAGCCAGTGATATAGACATTATTGGCTTCATCAACAGCAATAGAGGTAGCCGCGCTTGAGCCAAATGGAGGTTGTGGATAATGCTTTGTCCACTGAGTTGAACCGTTTGAATTCAATTTGAAAGTGCTATAGTAATAACTATAAGCGCCGTTGTACTGGTAAGCATCCTGGCCGTCCAATAATACATTCGTACCATTATCAAGTGTTAGACCGGTTGCTGGGCCTGTGCCATTGTCTGGATTTGCAGTCCACGCCGACATTCCATTACTGGAATACTTAAATGTGATGAATGCCGATCCAGGACCAATGCCAAAGTTAGCCACCAGATAAAGATTGTTTGCGTTGTCGAGAGCAGCACCCGCGACTTGAGCCCAAGAAGGCCCCGGCGACCATTGCGCCGTCCAAAGCACCTGGCCATTTGTTCCATATCTGATAACAAGCAAATCTTGGTAACAGGTATGCCTATCACAATAGAACGTGTAGTTTCCGGCAACATATATACTGTTGTCTGTGGCGGCAACGACTTGCCGGCCAACGCCCGGCCCATATGTGGACGGATACGTAACCAGCCACAAGTTGCTCCCATTGGGGTCGAGTTTGACTGTCCCAAAACTGGTCGAAACACCGGTGACAACGGCGTTCCCATTACTGTCCACCGCCAGGGCTGTGCCGGGGTACGGCGCGGTCCAAAGCTGGTTTCCATTCGAGTCGTACTTCACGGTAAGGGCGTTACCCGTGACATAGACATCATTGCTGCTGTCGAGCGCGAGCGCCGTCGGCGTGGCGGACGGGGAGTTGGTCGAATCATAGCGCGCAAACCAAAGCTGCTTGCCGTTGGGCGCGTACTTAATCGTGACGTAGCCAAGGTTGGAAGTGGCGTTCTGGGAGAAGCCGGTGACATAGATATTTCCGCTGGAATCAAGGGCCATTTTCACCGCTTGATTGGTTCCGTTGCTGATACCGTTGTTGTAACGGGCGACCCACGCTTGCTGGATTTGGGCAGTGGCGGAGAAAGTCATCAAGGCAGCAAACACAAAACAGAAAATGAACCGCAGAGAGGGGACAACTGCATATGTCGTGAGCGGTAATTCGCTCCCCAAAGGTATTTGGCCGGAGGCCAAAAACTGCGGGCGAGACGCTCCCGCCCCCCAAGCTGCTGAATAATTGGAAGTTTTCATAGTGTCAGTTGAATATGTGGACGGCGGATGAGGCCGGGTCCAGGAATGGTGGAACGCTGTTGGAGGAGGAGTTGAGATAGGTGTTTTGCCCAAGGAACCAGCCGAAGCTGTGGGTATGGGGAAGTTTGACGTGGAAGCTTACACCCGGACCGAAAATCAAAGGGGTCAAACCGTAGCTTTGGCCATTGGTCTTCATTCATTTGATCTTCTCCAGGCTTGAAGCTTGGGGCTGACACTCTTCCGGGTGCCCATGTGCAGCCGGTCCGCGATCTGTTGAATCGTCAATGTGGTCTCCCTTCGCAGTCGCGCCGCAAGCGCCAGTTTGCCGGCATCCACCTTGGCTCCCTGGCTCAAGCCGGCCTCCTCCCAGCCCAATTTCCGCAGTTCCGCAGCGATGATCGCCTCCGCCCGCGCTTGGTTGGCCTCCTGCCGTATCTGCCCGGCATGGTCGGGCCCCAGATTTCCGTGCAACCGTTCCAGCAAGGCCTGCTTGAATCGCGGGCTTCCCACACACCACCCACGCCGCATCCCCTTCCATTGCTGGGGATCGCCTTCTTCCGCCCGACGCCTCTCCATCCGCCGCTCAAATTCGCGGCGCCCTTCCGCCGTGTCCTGCGCGATGCCGTGCTCGCCCAGCAGCCGATCCACCCGCAGCCATTTCGCCCGATGCCGGGGCTCCGTCAAATATCCCCCAAAACTGCTCCAGGGATATTCCAAGAGCCGGCTCCGCGCCGACAACACTTTGGCCCGGACGGGGTTCAGGTGCGTGTAATCGCAGACCGTGCGCAGATAGCCGCTGCCGTTTGCCTCCACCACCAGCGCCTTGTAACGCCCGCTGAAGACGTGGCCGCACAGTTCATGCCGATGGTTGAATCGGTTGGAATAAGTGCTCAGGAGCCAGCGCAGTCCGGCCACCAGATTGCCTTCCGGCGTTTCAACCACCAAATGAAAATGGTTTTTCATCAGACAAAAGGCATGAATCTCGAAGCCGGTTTTCTGGCAAGCCTCGGCCAGGGTCTTGATGAAATCATGGCAATCGCCATCATCGAGGAAGATGGATTCCCGACGATCTCCCCGGCTCAGGACATGATAGATCGCGCCGGGATACTCAATGCGGATTTGACGTGGCATCAGTCAATCCTGCCGCAAAAAACGCATGGTGGCAAGTGCAAATACGGGCACATATATGGTTTGACCCCGTCGACGTCGATGGTTTGACCCCGTCGACAGATTCAATATCGGTGCCATACAACCCGTTTACACATTGGGAAAACAGCACGTTGCAGACGTTAACCGGAAACCCCGGATTGGACCCGCTGTAAGCGGCGAAGTCATAAACTGCAGTCCAGCAGTTGATGAATTGACAGTCCCAAATCTCAATCGGATTGGAACTGATCGAAGTCATAGCTACCTGGAGCCCGAAGTTGGCATAGGAAAAGCGCAGATGACTGAAAACGAACGAATTGGTCCCCGAGCTCCCAAATTCAAGACAATTGGCCGGGCCACGGCTGGGCGCGCCGGTGCTGCCGCTAATCTCCGATCCCACCGAGTTGTCGTTCATGCTGGTGAACACGCCCGGACGATACGGCCCCGTCTCACAAATAATATTTGTCGCCGAAATAAATGGGGCGCCGTTGTTCGTGTACTTGACCACAGTTCCTCCTTCGATGGTCGCAGTGCCTGAAACGTTGACCGCCCCGGTCACCAGGTAAGTCGTGTCTCCCTGCAGGGTGAGGTTGGTTGTGCTGCTCAACAGGTCGTAGTCCACCATCAGCCGGGGTTGAGCGGTCTCCGCCCTGGCCAGTTTCATCGGCCTTCCCACTTTGGCCGAGCCGCCGGGCCGGGGTGGATTTGACTCCATCAAGACCATCCGCCGGATGGCGCCTCGGCCGGGCTTGAGATTCGAGGCCTGGGGCAATTCTTGCAGTTGATTGGAAATGGCCCGGTAAGGGATCGCCTCAATCAGCAATGTGCGGCCATCTACCTGAATCCATTGTTTCGTGACCATCCCCGCCGTCACGGGCGCGTCCATGCCCTTCAGAAACAACGCCTGGCCCATTCCCATTTTCATGTCGCCAAAGTCCAAAATCGGGTTGTCAGCGACATTGCCATTGGTCACGGCGGTCATTTCCGGCTGCGGTGGATTGAAAAATTCAGTATAGACCTGAAGGATCGTCGTCTCATCAGAGAGTCCGTAACGGTCGGGAGCCGGCGGCGACTGGCGCAGCACAATGTCCTGGCTCAACCCGGCCTTGCTGTAGGTGTATTGCACGTCCGCCGTCAGGTTGCTGAACGCGTCGGCGTACACCACCTGGTTGGGAGCGACAATGGAGCCGTTGCAGTCCTGCAACCGGGCAATGGTGGCGTTGGAACCGCTGGCCGTATCGTACCAAGCCATCCCAAACACAGTGCTCGTGAGTCGCTTGGCATCGGGAGTCGTGAGGGTCACCGCCCCATTCGGGTTGTTGGCATTGAGGGACCACTGGACTTGGTGCCGGCCTTGAATGGCTTGCGCGCCGCCGTCCACCGAATCAACTTCTTCCACGGAATCGACATATTGGCCATCCTGCAAATAGCCCAATCCCGTGGCCAACTCGATATAAGATTGCAGATTGGTCCTGACCACGCCTGATTGATTGGTGTGCAACACAGCCCGTTGCCAAACCTTCGCGTGCGGGCCGCGCTCCACGCAAACATAGTCACAGGGAGTTGACGTTGTTGATTGAATTTGTGCGGTGGCGCTGGAACTTGCCCAGATGCAAATGACAGCCGGCAAAGAGGTTACGAACACACGTCGGGCAAACTTCGTATTCATAGTTTTACTTGTCCCCGGAACCCAAGGAGGTCTGAAAATCACCGAAACAGGCCAGAATGAGCTTCGCTAATTAAGACTGCGGCAATCTAAATACTTTTAATGGAGTAATGTCAAGCGGTTTCTTTGTAATCGCCTCCCACCAAATCGGAGATCAGATCGTAATTCATAAACACCTTGCTAACAACCGGTTGCGGCTATTCAATGGAAAAAATGTCGAAATTTTCACTGCTTTTTTCGCGGACTGAGTTCGTCGCTCAATTCCAAAAAATGGAAAAATGTCGAAATTTTCACTGTTTCTTTCGGGACACATTTCTCTTGAGAAAATCAAAATCAAAGCATTGCAAACTGAAAGGCTTTCTTGAGAAGTTCCAACCTCAACTCAAAAAAGTCCGGTCAACGGTCCTTCAAACTGTGGACCCACTGAATGGCCTGCTGCAATAACTGCGTGCCGTCTTCCAATTTTAATTTTTCCTTGATGCGCGCCCGGTAGGACTCGACGGTTTTGATGCCCAAATGAAGTTCGGCGGCGATGCGCCGCGTCCCCTGCCCGCAACCAATCAATTGAAAGACTTCCAGTTCGCGGTCGGTCAAACGTTCGATGGGCGATTTTTGCTCCTGGGCCCGGCCCAGGACCATTTTATGAACCATGCGGGAGGCCATTTTTTCGCTGATGTAAATCTGGCCGGAGAGGACCTGGCGAATGGCCGGAAGGATCTTTTTGGTGGCTTCCTGTTTGGTGATGTACCCTTTGGCCCCGGCGCGCAAGACCCGCTCGGCATAGAGGGATTCGTCGTGCATGGAGAGGATGAGCACGGGCAGCGATGGAAAGCGCACTTGAAGGTCCTTGACCAATTCCAGGCCGTGAGTCGTTTTGAGGGAGATGTCGGCGATGACGATGTCCGGATTGGTTTCGGTGATCTTCTGCAGCGCCTCCTGCGTGTCTTCGGCCTCGCCGCAAACCGCCAGATCGCTCTCGCGCTGGATCAATTGCGTCAGCCACTCGCGCACCAACGGATGGTCGTCCACCAGAAAAACTTTGGTCCTGGCGGGGGCTTCGGTTCTCTCAAGTTTTGTTCGCGAGGAGACGCTCATTTTTTTGGATAGGTTGATTGTGGAAGGAACAAATGACAATCGTGCCGCCGCCCGCGCCCCGGCGGATATCGAGGAAGGCGCCGATCATTTTGGCCCGGTAATTCATGATATGGAGGCCCATGCCGCTGCCGGCCTCCAGGGTTTCGGGGAAACCAATCCCGTCATCTTTGACCGTGAGCGTCACTTCGTCTTCGACCGCGCCCAAGCCGATGGAAATGTTTTTGCCGCGGCCGTGCTTGATGGCATTGTTGACGGCTTCCTGGGCAATGCGATAGAGGTTGTTGCCGGCGACTTCGTCATGGATCAAGACCTGTTCATCGCAGGCGAAATGGCAGGCAATATTGTTGCGCGCCTGGGCGGTGGCGGCCAATTCTTCCAAAGCCGAGGCGAGGCCATCGACTTCCAGGCGCACCGGGTAGAGGCCGCGCGCCATATTTCTGGCCTGTGAAATGCCTTCGTTGACCATTTCGGCAATGGTCTCGGCCTGGGTGGCTTCGGCCAATGCCTTCCGTTCGAGCTTGTCGCGCAACAACTCGGCGGCAAAAGCAATGCTGACCATGTGCTGGCACAAATTATCGTGCAAATCCTGGCCGATGCGCCTTTGCTCGCGATCGCTGATTTCAGCGATTTCTTTTTCCATGAGTTTGCGCGAACTGATGTCGGTATAGACCACCACGCCACCCTGAATGCGGCCTTGCTCATCCATCAGCGGGCGGCCGGTGACCGTCAGCCAGAGTCCGTCCGAAGCGTCGGACGGGCGCAAAAAGACTTCCGCGCCATCAATGGTTTCGCCCCGGATGGCGCGGAGCAGAGGATGCTCGTTGCTGGCGCGAGCCGTGAGGGTTTGCGGCAGATAGGTTTGATAATGTTCGGCCTGTTCCCCCCGATTGCCCGTGCCCAACCCGGCGCGAATGAGCCTGTCGGCGGCGGGATTGGAAAGCAGGATGTTGGCCGAGGCGTCGGCCACGATAACGCCGTCTCCCATGCTGTTCAAAATGGATTGCAGGATGCTGGTTTGCTGGCGCAAGGCGCTTTCGGAATCGGACCAGTTCCCGGGCGCGATTTTCCAAGCCCTCCTGGGCCTGGCGCAAAGCTTGTTCCACGCGCTTGCGTTCCGCCACCTCCGAGGTCAAAAGCCCCACGCTGGCAAAGAGACCCAGCCGTTGCAGGGTGTTCCACAGCAACAGCCAGGGTTTGACAATGGAACCGGGATCCAGGGTTTTGGCCCCGTACCAAATCAGGGCGGAGACCACCGCGATGAACACGCCGGCCCAGCGTCCGACAAACCAGGCCACAAAAATAATCGGGATGAGGTAAAAATCCATCAGCGCGACCATGGGGCCGGTGACGTAATCCAACTCTCCGATGTAAATCACCATGACCAGCCCCATCACGACCAAAGTCGTATGCGACTTGCGGTTGAGGTACTCGAAAATCTTCATCAGAGTCGTTCGTGCTGTCAGTTCATAGTAAACGCCAAACGCTGCGCGGGCGCAAGGCAAAGTCGCGGCAAAATCGCGGCGCAATGGACATCCGGCGCGGGCTGGGCCGCGCGCGCCAACAGGTTGAAATTTCCATGGATTTTAATGTAACATTCTCTCCATCAACAATTTAACAGAAACCCTCCAACCTCGTCATTTGCCCGGTTTGCGCCCGGCGATCAATCAGCATCAATTGCTTGCGTTTGGGAAATGAAATGCTTAGACTGCGCACGGATTCAATTAAAACCTCATGACATTGACAAATCGTTCTTACAGATGGCTGGCAGGACCGCTCGTTGTATTGGCTTGCTTGTCAAGCAGCGTTTTCGTCCATGGCCAGGCTGCGGGGAGCGGCACGACCAACGCCGTTCTATTGACTGTTTCCGGAAAGGTCGAGGTGTCGCCCCGCGGCGGGACGGTCTGGACCGCCGGCCACACCAATCAGGTATTGAAGCTGGGCGACCGTCTTCGCACCGGAAAAAACAGCCGCGCGACTTTGCAGCTTTCCACTTTGAGTGTGCTGCGCGTTTACGAATTGACCACGCTGGAAATCCAGCCTCCGGAACAGCCGGGACGCCGGGCGGTCCTCGATTTGGAGTCCGGCGCCGCTTATTTTTTCAATCGCGACAAGCCGTCGGAAACCCAGTTTCGCACCCCCTCGGCCTCGGGAGCCATTCGTGGAACGGAATTTAACCTCGCGGTGGCTGATGACGGACGGATGGAATTGGCGCTGCTGGACGGCCAGGTCGATCTGACCAACAACCAGGGCGCTCTCCAAGTCCAAACCGGCCAGAAAGCGGTGGTTGAACCCGGCCAGGCCCCCAAAAAATCGCCTCTCATTGACGCCGTCAGTATTATCCAATGGACTCTTTATTATCCGGCCATATTGGATCCGGACGAACTGGAGTTGAGCGCCGGACATCAAAGAGGCGCTGGGGCCGTCACTGGACGCTTATCGCAGCGGGGATTTGCTGCAAGCCCTGGCCAAATATCCCGAGAGCCGCGCCACCGCATCGGAATCCGAGCGGGTTTATTACGCCGCTTTGCTTCTGGCGGTCGGGCAGGTGGATGGGGCGCAGCAGTTGTTGCAGGAGACAAACCGCGAGCCGCGCGCGGCCGCGTTGGCCGGCGCCCTGCAAGAAATGATTGCTTCGGTCAAAGGCCAGCCCTGGGCGCGCAGCGCGCCACGCACATTGGCCACTGAATGGATGGCCGGTTCTTATCAGGCACAAGCCCGCCGCAACCTGGCCGTGGCTCTGAATATGGCAAAAAGCGCGGCTGCCAAATCGCCTGGTTTCGGCTTCGCCCAGGAACGGCTGGCGGAAATGGACTTTAGTTTTGGGCAGACCGAACCGGCCCTGGCCGCGCTGAAGGAGAGCCTTGCGCTTTCGCCGCGCAACGCCCAGGCGCTGGCCTTGAAAGGTTTCGCCCTCAGCGCGCAAAACAAGATCGCGCAGGCGGGCCTCTATTTTGACCAAGCCATCGCGGCGGATGGTTCGCTGGCCAATGGCTGGCTGGGACGCGGCCTGGTGCGCATCCGCAACGGCCATGCGAACGAAGGCCGGAAAGATTTGGAAACCGCCGCCGCTTTGGAACCCAACCGCGCCTTTCTGCGCAGCTACCTGGGCAAGGCCTGGAGCCTGGACCAACCGCTGCGGTATTCGTGGAACACCCATCTGGCCACCAATGAACTCGGCCTGGCCATGCGCCTGGATGCGAACGACCCGACGGCCTGGCTTTATTCCGCCTTGTTGAACGACCAGCTCAATTGCATCAATCAGGCGGTCAAAGACCTGGAACATTCCGAAGACTTGAACGGCAATCGCGCCGTGTTTCGCTCCAAGTTTTTGCTCGATCAGGACCAGGCCGTGCGCAGCGCCAATCTGGCCCTGATTTATGAAGACGCCGGCCTGAGCGACGTGGCCGTGCGCGAGGCGACCAAAGCGCTCGGCGACGATTACGCCAATTATTCCGCCCATTTGTTTCTCTCCGAAACCTATGACGCGTTGCAGGACCCGAAAAAGGAGGACTTGCGCTATCAGACCCCTTGGGAGGATGAATTGTTGATGGCCAACCTGCTGGCCCCGGTCGGCGCGGGAGTGCTTTCCCAAAATGTTTCCCAGCAGGAATACTCCAAATTGTTTGCCGCCGACGGGCTGGGAGTCAGCTCGCAAACCGAATTCTTCAGTCGCGGCGCCTGGATGGAAAACGGCTCGCAATTTGGCGTCTCCGGCCCCCTGGCTTATGCCGTGAACGCCTATTATTACACCGATCCCGGATGGCGGCCCAATAACGGCATCGACAACTCGGATTACTCGGTGGAACTCAAATACGAGATCACGCCCAAAGACACGGCGTTCCTGGAGGTGGAACGGACGGAACTCCAGACCGGGGATCCGTTTCAGTATTACAACTACAACACGCCCAAGACAGCGACAACGACAGGTTACGATCCCTATTTGGAGGAGTATGAAGTTCAGGACCCGAATACCCTGCTCGGCTACCATCGCGACTGGGGCACCGGAAATCAGACGCTCTTCCTCTATCGCAATTTGCAAGACCACGTCTCATCCATCGATGGATTTTATACCACGCCTGTGCTGATATTGGGCACTTACACCCCTGGCGACGGCATCGGCACCGACAACCTGCGAAGGACGACGGAATTGAACTCGTTCGAGTTGCAGCACATCTATCAAAGCGAAAGCCAGGGAGTGATCGTGGGCGCGCGTTATCAGAACGAGAGCATGCAATCGCAATCGGTCAATGGGATCAACCCGGCCCTCGCTTCCCTCATTGGATTGCCATCCTCCTTTTCGATCGCGCAGAGCGCGACCGGCGATTTTGACCGGTTTAGCGCCTATGGTTACTACAAATTGAAACTGGGCGATTCACTCAGACTCACGGGCGGCCTTACTTATGATTGGGAGCGGTACCCGCTCAACTTGGGCCAACCGCCGCTCTCCAACCAGGAAGATGAAAAAGGACGCCTCTCACCAAAGATCGGCCTGGATTGGACGCCGGGGGATGGCACCCGCGTCCGCGCCGATTTTACGCGCTCCATGGGCGGGCTGATCAATGACAGCAGCACGGCAATCGAGCCGAGCGAAATCGCCGGGTTCAATCAATCGTTTCGCAGCCTCATTCCGCAATCGGCCGGCTTTGGCACTCCGCCGGCCACGGTGTTTGAAACCTGCGGGTTGGGCGTTGATCACAAATTCCCCACCGGAACCTATCTTGACCTCGAGGCGCAAGTTCTGACTTCGGCCGGCAACCAGCTCATCGGCGCGTATTCAGGCACTCTAAGCAGCGTGGCGATTTCGCAATTCAACCAGTCGCAGTATTTCCAGGAAAAGGATGTGTTTGCCAGCGTCAGCCAGTTGATTGGCAAGGAGGTGTCCGTCGGGGCGCGTTACAGTTTGACCGCGGTGGACGTTTCAGTGAACGATTACTCTCCGGGGACGGGACAGACGTTCCCGCAACATGAGAACTCGACGCTGAATGAACTGAGCCTGTTCGGGAATTACTATCTGCCCTGCGGCTTTTTCAGCCAGTTCCAGGGCAATTGGTGGATTCAGCATAACGCCGACAACAACCTCGCCGTCGCGGAACCCGGCGCGGATTTCTGGCAATTCAACCTTTACGGGGGCTACCGGTTTCCGCGGCGTCATATCGAGATGGCAATTGGCCTCGTCAATATGTTCAATCAAGGTTACAACGTCGATCCTGTGACCTACTTTTTGGAACAAGCCCGCACGCGCACATTGGTGGCCAGTCTTAAATTCAATTTCTAAACCGGCCCATGAGTCAGCCCGGCGATGAGCCAAAGCAGGATCGCTTCAAAATTCGCGGGGCCTTTGAGGAATTTGGTTTCCGGCTGAAAAAAAACTGGCGCGCGGGCATTGTGGGCGCGCTTCTCTCCGCTGCCGCCGGGTGGGTATTGTTGAACCCCATCGGTGATAAATTGCGCCAGTGGAGTTATGACCTTCCCTTTCGCGTGCGCGGCGTGGTTTATCCCGCGGAAGCCGCCTTGGTCTATATGGATGAGCAATCTCACCAGGACCTGAAGCAACCCTTTAACGGGCCATGGGATCGTTCTCTGCATGCACAACTCCTCAACCAGTTAACGCCGGAACATGTCCGCGGCGTCGTCTTTGACATCGTATTCTCGGGGCCGGGGGCAAACCCCAAAGCGGACGAGGAGCTTGCTAAAGCCATTAAGAATAATGGCAAAGTGATTTTGGCCGCTGATTATCGAACCGGGGGCTCTGGCACTGCCCAAGCCGAAAGTTTATTGACATTTGACCCGCCCTATGATCCCTTTTACGATGCCGCCGATGGCCGCCTCGGCTCGGATTTCGTTTACCCGGATTCCGACCAGTCGGTTCGGCGTCATTTGCCCACTGATCCCAAGAACGACCAGGTTTCCAGCGAAGGCTGGACCGCGGCCACCATGCTTGACGCCGCGGTAACCGGAAACGTCTCGAACAAATTTCGTCCGTTCTACATTAATTACTATGGGCCAAACGGCACGATTCCAAACGCCAGCTTTTCCAAGGTCCTGGCCGGTGAAATCCCGACAAACTTCTTCACGGATAAAGTGGTCTTTGTGGGGGCGCGCTTGCGAACGAAATACTCCGGTGAAAGAAAGGACGAATACCAGACCCCGTTTTCTTATTTGACGCCGGATACTCCATTTACAGGCGGGGTCGAGATTCAAGCCACGGCCTTTCTAAACCTGCTCCGCAACGAGCGCCTGTTCCGTCTCCCGGTCGCGGTGGAATTGCCTTTGATTGTCCTGTGCGGCGCGCTTGCCGGTTTCGGCCTGACCTTGTTGCGGCCCATGGCGTCAAGCATAACGGCTCTGGCGCTCGCGTTCGGCGCCGCTGCCATCAACTATTTCATGTTTGCGCATTATCACTTGTGGTTCGCCTGGGAGATCATCGTGCTCGCACAGCTTCCCATTGCCTGGGCATTCTCTGTCGCCGTCAATTCAGTGCAACTGTACGTGGAAAAACAAAAGGTCGAGCAATCCCTTTCCCTGTATCTCTCGCCGAAACTGGTCAAAAAATTCGCCAAGAACCCCAAACTCCTCAAACCGGGCGCGGAAAAGCAATTGCTGACCATTCTCTTCAGCGACATCGCCAGTTTTACCAACATTTCCGAAGGCATGGATTCGGATGATCTGGCCCGGTTGATGAATGATTATTTCCAAATGGCCGTGCATAATTGCATCCACGCCACGGACGGCACGGTTGTCAAGTATATCGGCGACGCCATCTTCGCCTTTTGGAACGCGCCGGACTTGCAAAGCGACCATTCTTACCGCGCCTGCGAAGCCGCCCTGCGCTTCCGGGACCAGCCGGCCCAGTTTATGAACGGCAGGGAATTGATCACCCGCATCGGCTTGCACACGGGCGTGGCCAACGTCGGCAACTTCGGCAGCCAAACGCGGGTGGATTACACCGCCCTCGGCGAAAACATCAATCTCGCCTCCCGCATGGAGGGACTCAATAAATACCTGGGCACCCGCGTCCTCATCACCGCCGACACCCGGCAGGTCGCCGGCCCCAAGATCATCACCCGTTACCTCGGATTGTTTCGTTTGAAAGGGTTCGAAAAAGCGGTCGGCGTCCATGAACTGACCGGACGGGTGGAACAGGAGGCCGAATCCCGCGAGTTGCGCGAACGCTTCGCCCAGGCGCTGGCCGTGCTGGCCGCAAAAGATTTCGCGGCGGCTGAAGCGGCTTTTCACCGTGTGCTGGAAATCAGCCCCAAAGACGGACCCTCCAAGTTTTACCTCGGGCAAATTGAAGAACTCCGCGCCGAGACCCTGCCCGCCGATTGGAAGGGGGAAATCACGTTGAAGGACAAATGATGCAAGTCAGAACACCTTGAAACCGAGGAACGCGACAAACACGCCGAAGGCAAAACGGACGGCGCTCCCGGCCCGGATGCGTTTCTCATTGGCCGTGGCCCAGTAAAGCAGGTCGCGCAGGCGCCAGGGCGAGACGGTGTACCACATCCCGGCCACCACCAACACATACGCCCACACCGCGATGACCAGCCGCCAGTCGCTCTCCGCCCAGCGTTGGGTATCAACCATCAATTTGCCCAGGAGCAGCATCAAAACCGCCAGCCCGCGCACCGCCAGAAAATCCTGCACAAAAAAACAGGAGCCGACGCCGACGCCGACAAAGAGGATGAACAGAAACGGCTTGAGCGATTCGAAGTCGGAGAGCGATTCGCGGCTGACATTCCACAAAAACCAGGCCGTGGCGGAGAGCATGAACACAAAGCCGGCGGGCAGCGAGCGGGGCAGCCTGCGGAAGAATTTTCCGAACTCGGACGGCTTGAGCAGTCCATACAAATTGACCGCCGCCACACAGAGGCCCAGCCCGATTGACAAAGTTGAAAGTTTAATGGCCATTATCGCCCGGAAAGGAGACACAGAAACCGCCCCGCGCGCAACAAGGAAAACGCGAAAAATTCAGGCCCGCTTATTGGAACGAGGCAACGATGGTCTGTTTATTGATGCCCGTGTTAAGGGGGCCACTAATGCTATCAGGAGCCGTAGTGTAATTAAGCATTTTCCAAAGAGGTCCGAAAGACCAAACAATGGCTTCTCCCGGCACCCACAAAGGAGCGCTCGGCGTCGGAGTATTAAGTTGGTACATTTGGTTCAAGGTGTAGTCAAAACATTTGCCATCGTAATTCAAATCCAGTGTGATGATGTAGGGACTGCCCCAGGGATCGCGAAAAACGTCGTCCGTCCCAATGCCCGGGGAATTTGTGTCCGTCGCAAGCTTTGCGGAGAAGAAGGGTGTCTGCTGTGGATTATAAATATGCTGGGAAACAGTGCTGCCATTAGTAATTGTCTCCGGCCAAAAGTTGTCGTCTCGCAGGATCGCAATCACTTCGGAATTATAGTTCTGATAAGTCTTTATTCCGTAGGTCTCAACTTTGGGAAGGTTGGGAAGTGCGGAAACATTTCCTCCTCCTCCTGGCGCACCAACGGTGTGCAATACCGTTCCAAAAGTAAAGTCGTTGCTATTTTGTGACGCCGGTGAGCTTGCGGCATTCACAGCATTGATGGAGGCTGGCAGGCGGCTGTATTGGGCGTAATATTGCTGAATGGCGGCAACCAGATTGACTTCTTCGCTTTGGCAAATTTTTTTCTTGGCGTTGGTTTTCGCGTTGCCCAAGGCGGGCAACAACATCCCGGCCAAAATGCCGATGATGGCGATGACGACCAGCAGTTCAATAAGCGTGAACGCCTGCTCCACGTTGCGCGCCGCGGGATTTATTCTCTTCATAGCTTTACTCCATCTTAATTGTTTATCTCTCTTCTGTCAAACGGCCATGGTGAGATGGTGCGCGATACAGGGATTGAACCTGTGACCCCCACCGTGTCAAGGTGATGCTCTTCCACTGAGCTAACCGCGCCCCCGCTTGCTCCAAACGTAGGCCCAATGCACCCCCTTTGGCAAGCAAAGAAATGCTGAAGGCTAAAGGCTAAAGGCTAAAGGAAGAGTTGAAAGGCATATCGGTTTGCTTCGTTTTCATCACTTTAGCCTTTAGCCTTTAGCCTTTAGCCTTTCCACCGCCCATTGGGCGTGTTCGGCAATCAGCGGTTCCGCATCCGCCGCCGCCCGGGCCAGGGCGGGCAGCGCGCCGAGATCGCCGCAGTTCCCCAAGGCCACGCAGACGTTGCGGAGAAAGCCCCGCCGTTTCGCCCGCAAAATGGGGGTGCCGGCAAATCGCCTCTTGAACCCCGCTTCGTCCAGGGAGAGCAATTCAATCAAATCCGGTGCCGCCAATTCGGCGCGGTAATGCGGACGCATCAACGCGCCGTCTTTGGCAAAGCGATTCCAGGGGCAGACGGCCAGACAGTCGTCGCACCCGTAAATCCGGGCGCCGATGGCGGCCCGAAATTCCTCCGGGATTGGCCCCTTCAATTCAATGGTCAGGTAGGAAATGCAGCGGCGCGCGTCGAGTTGGAACGGGGCGGTGATGGCGGCGGTGGGACAGGCCTCGATGCAGCGCCGGCAGGTGCCGCAGCGGTTTTTTTCCGGCGCATCCGGCTCGATCTCGAGCGTGGTGATGATTTCGGCAAGGAAAATCCAGTTGCCAAGCTCTCGGCTGATGAGGCTGGCGTGCTTGCCGATGAAACCGAGTCCCGCGCGCTGCGCCAG
The DNA here is from genome assembly GCA_963825315.1 of uncultured Verrucomicrobiae bacterium. GTDB lineage: Bacteria > Verrucomicrobiota > Verrucomicrobiia > Limisphaerales > Palsa-1400 > DASRLE01. The sequence continues at coordinate 2,900,447 of CAWGST010000001.1, forward strand.
ATCGCGTTCGAGCACGGGGCCGGTATCAACATACCACAACGAGCGGCTCCCGCCCGCGCCGGTCTGGTCAATGAATCGGGCCAGAGTTTTCAGGCGTTCGCCCAGGACGGCATGATAATCGGAGAACTGGGCGTAGCGGGCGATCTGGCCGGCTGTACCCGCTTTCGACGGAGGCGCGGCCGGTTCCATATTATAACTGACAGCGAGCGTGATGATGGTCCTGGCATCGGCGAGAACGCGGGCCGGATCAATTCGTTTGCGGGCGTTGCGCTGGAGATACCCCATTTCCCCGTGGCAACCAGCGGCGAGCCAGCGTTGAAACTCGGCGGCGTGGTCGGGCGGGCGGGCCGTGGTGAACCGGCAGGCGTCAAAGCCCAATGCGCGAGCGCGTTCTTGAATGGTTGTGCGTCCGTCTTCCATCATCGCGTTTTCCTCATTGTCGCGCGAGATGAAATTGGTGCAACACCTGTTGGACGACCTCTTTGGGCGAACGCTGGCCGGTATGGATGAGCACGTCGGCCTGGCGGTAAAGGGGATCGCGCAGGGCGAAGAGTTCGCGAATTTTGCCCAATGGATCAGCAGTTTGCAGCAAGGGCCGATGGGTCTGTGTTTGCACCCGTTCCCAGATGGTTTCGGGCGAGGCCCACAGGCAAACGACCAGGGCATGGGTTTTCAGGCTGGCCAGATTGGCCGGGTCGGCAATAAGACCGCCGCCGGTGGCGATGACCAACTTTTGCCGCCGGCTCAGATTTTGCACCACTTGCTGTTCCAATTGGCGAAAGGCGGCCTCGCCCTGCTTTTTGAAGATTTCCTCGATGCTCATGCCGCATTGGGCTTCGATGAGTTCGTCGGTATCAACAAACTCGAACTGCAACAACTCGGCGGCCAGGCGGCCGACGGAAGATTTGCCGGTGCCCATGAAACCGACCAGGGCGATGTTCTGTATGCTGCGCACGAGCCAAAGGCTAAAGGCTAAAGGCTGAAAGCTAAAGGCTAAAATTGAAAAGGCGCCCCGAATCAAATTCGGATACTTTCTCCAGTCCACCATAGGTCCGCCTGGCGGAGCGACGGACGAAGCCTTCAGCCTCCAGCCTTTAGCCTTTAGAGCGGTTTAAGAAATGACGTAGCCGTCACAACTGTTCAAACGGCATCGTCCGAAAGAGAGTTGGTAGGGCGGCGCTGCTGCGCCGCCGAGGCCGCGCAGCAGCGCGGCCCTACCTTGCAATGCGGCAACAGTTCTCGTGAAACCGATCTAGCCTTCAGCCCTTTCTTCAATCTTACCGTATTAATTGATAGAACTGGGTCGAACCATTTGTACCGGCGGTGGCCTGATAGGATCCCGAACCACCGGTGATGGACGCGGCATTGTTCGTATAAATGCCGTTCACGGTGGCGGAGCTTATGAGAGTGAATGCCGACGCGGCATCATTCGTGCCCGCGGTGAAGTTAATGGTAACGTTAGTGCCGTTGAGCAGGATGCTGGTAATGTCAGGCGGTGTTGGAGAGCCTGTGACAAGCACCGTTGCCACGGCCAATGTCGTGGCCTGGTTGGTCCCCGGAGGCGACCAGACCCGCCAACAATTGGTCGTGGTGGAGGCGGCATAAAGATTGCCAACATTGTCCCAGGCCGCGCATGTATATTGATTGGCGTCATCGAGATTCGTCAGGGTTTGGACTGTCGCGCCGTTGGTTACACTGACAACAGAGCCATTGGCAGTTTTTAACACACGAATGCCAAAAGCAGTGCTGCTCGCGCCCGCTGTCATCGGCAGAGCCACCATTGTTGGATGCGTTCGGGAGTTGATGACGGTATCGAGAACTCCGCAAAACGTGTTGTCCGAGGTTCCAACACCCCAAAATACTTGGTTGGTTGCCTTGCCATACGAGTAATTGCTTCCGCCATTTTTGGAGGGGAGAACGCCGCGGTTCCAATTGGTGTACTCCATGGTTCTTAAAACAGGATCGTTGTTGGGCGTATTTTGAGAAACGAAGATGTCAAGATTGGTATCGACCATGCAACCACCCGAAGAACCCTTGCTAAGATCGGAGGTGGCGCTTTGGATCACAGCCTGAGTGCCTTCGGTGTCAGCCGGATCAGCCACGCCGCCCGCCATATGGAACATCCAAATGCCCCAATTGGGATAATCTTCGGTGTCAGCAAGCCAGACCGCAGCGTTGGCTGTGGTGGTGCCGGTAACATCGAACTGTTGAACACCATAGCCGCCGTTGTTGCCCAGGTAGGAAAGGTCCGGATTGGCGGCATAATTGCCGTTGTTGAGCACGATCACGGACTGGTTGGTTGTGGCCAGCATGTCACAAGCAACGATTGCGCCAATAGCGCTATTGTCACACCAATAAATCCTGTCATCGTCCCCGATTCTTATGATATAGGGATTGAAGCCGAAGGAGTCAGGCATCTGTCCTGTGGTCGGGGTATCGCCATAATTGTCTTCAGTATATCCTGCGTCGCCATAGCCGCCTTCGTCAGCATACGTGCCGTCGGCGTTCATTTTGTAAAGGCCGTCCTTCCGGGCGAAGGCTGGGACGAAGGGATTGAAATTCCCTGTATCTGAATATGAGCAGCCCATTATGACGCGGCCGTAATAAGGGCTGTTGGTGTTTTTATCAACATCGATTCCCTGTGGGGCATAAGCCGGCATGCCGGCATTGGTATCAACGCTGATTTGCGTCCAATTGGAGAAGCCGGTGGCCGCCGCCGTAATGCTGACAGAATAAGTTCCGGCGCTTGTGGGTGTCCATGACACCGAATTGAGGCCCATATTCGTTCCGCCGTTAGTCGTGGCCACCACGTTGGTCCCTTGCAGGATGTTGACCGTGACGCCCCTGTCGGCGGTCTGATTGAGACGGTAGGTGATGGGTACGGGACTGCCCTCGGAGGCGTTTGTGCCGGTTAAACTGCCATTTACTTGAATGTCTGTGGCATAAACATTGGCGCGGGCCGTTGTGGCGGACGAAATGAGAGCCAGCGCGAGGGCCAGGCTTCCGGCCACCCGGACGGATTGCAACGGTTTAAAAAGTTTCATAATTCTGTTTTGGTTTCCATGACAAGACTCAATTTACTCCTTTAACCGGAAAGCGCCAACCGCCACGGCGGCAAATTACAATAAAAGCAGCAACTTTAGGGCGATTTTCCCAATGTCGGCGCGCTTTCAAGCCGTGGCCAGTATCACACAAAATCCGCCCGGAAGCAACCGTTTTTTGTCCCTTTTCCGTCGAAAGGCTGAACTTATTGGAAAGCCCCCTGAATCAGGCCCCGATACTTTAGCCTTTAGCCTTCAGCCTTCAGCCTTTCTTCGCCTGGCGGGAGCATCCACCGATGGGGGCGCTTGCCAGCGTCGTTGCAGAAGGCCAGATAGACCTTGGCGGCGTTCATGACGTTTTCGGGGATGGCCTCTCCGGGAATCTGACCGGCCATGTGCAGAATCAATTGCGCATCATTGCTTTCGGCGTTGATGTCCCGCGCGGTGGCGCCGACCAGGATGAACGCCATGAATTGTTCCTTCTTTGTCATAAAATTTCCCTTTTTCCACCATCCTGGACCCGCCGGTTGGACATTCGCTGTCCATGTGAATAAGTTTTTCCGGCCCGCGGAAGATTGCCCGGCGCCTGCCGGGCCGTTTATTTCAGCGTCATTTGTAAATACTAATTTCACGCCTGTTTTGTAAATGCCTTGCTGACAACATGTTATGATTATTCAAAATGATGAAAATTTCACTTTTTGTTGACAGGGCTTGTCCCGGCTGAATGGCTCTTGTCCCGTTTGCTATTTGGGGCGGACGCGGAACTGGCTGGCTTCGGCGGCCCGGGCCAGGTCCCCGCCCTGGAAGAGTCTGCGGTATTCCTCGGTTTCGAGGAGGTGCTGGCGCGCTTCGCCACTGTCGCCGCCACTTCGTGGGCTGAAATCTCATCGGCGCCCTGCCGCCCCATCAGCACCACCTCGTCCTGCAGCCGCACCTCGGGCAAGTCGGTTGTATCCACCATGAACGCATCCATGGCCACTCCGCCGACCAGAGGCGCGCGCCGTCCGCCGATCAACACGCAACCCTGGTTGCGCACACGCGGATAGCCGTAGCCGGCGAGAGTGATGTCACGCCAAGACATATATTTTGCCGGCTGCATTATAGAAACGAGCAATGTGATTACAAGCGGCCTTTTCAGGCGCCGCCTTTTCAGGCGGGATGTTTGTGCGAATTAACTTGCAGCGCAGGCGGCGGACATGGACGAAGATGGACGGAGGGCGGCCCTTATTCGGTTTCCAAACCGTTGCGAACGATCTCCACAAGTTTTTGGGGCGGGTACGGCTTTTGCAGAAAGTTGACGCCCTCGCGCAGGGCAACTTCCTTGCCCATCAAGTCCGGGCTGTAACCGGTGGTATAGATTATTTTGAGACCGGGGTTGTCGGCTTTCAGCTTCTCGGCCAGTTGACGGCCGGAGATGCCGTCGGGCATGACCATGTCGGTCAAGAGCAAGTCCACATGGGTTTTCTTTTCCTTCCAAAGCTCCAGGGCCGCCAGACCGGACGGCGCTTCAACGACTTCGTAGCCGCCGCGTTCGAGCACTCTGCGCACCAGGGCGCGAAGCGTCGGTTCGTCTTCGACGACAAATATGGTGTGTTTCTTGGGCGCCTTTGACTCCACAACGCTCAATTTTCTCATTTGAGCGCCATTTGGCAAGCTGATTCAGAGCCAGCCGGAAATGGGGCCGGGATTCGGGGCGGTGGCGCAAAGCCGGGTTTCATGTTTAATTAGACCGGATGCAAATTGGCGCGCTCCATTTAAAGTCGAGTTTATTTCTTTCGCCCCTGGCCGGTTACACGAACCTGCCTTTCCGGCTCACCTTGCGCGAAATCGGCGGGCTGGACCTGGCCACGACCGACCTGGTCAACGCCCGTTCCCTGCTGGAAAAAAACGCCAAGGCCCTCAAACTGATCGAAACCAGCCCCGCCGACCGCCCTTTGGCCGTCCAATTATTCGGCTCGGTCGCGGAGGAGATGCGCGATGCCGCCGTTTATCTCGAGTCCATCGGCATTTCAGCCATCGACATCAACATGGGCTGCCCCGTGCGCAAAGTCTGCCGCGTCGGCGGCGGCTCGGCCATGATGACCGAATTCGACAAAACAGCCGCATTGGTGCGCGGCATGGCGGACGCGGTGAAAATCCCCGTGACGGCAAAAATGCGCCTGGGCTGGGACGATCAGAATCTCACCGCGCCCGATTTGGCGCGGGTGCTGGAAGACGCGGGCGCGGCGGCCCTTTTTGTGCACGGGCGGACTCGCGCGCAGGGGTTTGGCGGTTCGGTCAATCTGGCCGGCATCCGCGCCGTCGCGCAGGCGGTCAAATGGATTCCGGTCATTGGCAACGGCGACATCACCACGCCGCAGGCCGCGCAAATGATGTTGACTGAAACAGGCTGCGCCGGCGTGAGCATGGGGCGCGGGGCATTTTACAATCCGTGGATATTTCTGCACACCGCTCATTTCCTGCGCGGGGCCGGGCTGCTGCCCGAACCGGACTTTGAGGAACGGCTCCGCGTCATGCGCCGGCACCTGGCTTTGATGGTCGAGGTATTCGGCGAGGAGCACGGCTGCCGGATGTTCCGCAAAATCGGGCCGTGGTATGCGAAGCGATTCGGGCCGGCGAGCGCCTTCAACAAACGGATCGTGAAGCTGTCAAGCATCGTTGAATTTGGGGAAATTTTGGAGCAATTTTGCGCCTGGCGCCGGCAATTTTTGGATGAGACGGGCCAGCTCAAGCCCAACTACCGGCCGCCGCCGCTGGAGGCGTCCTTCATGCGCGAGCCGTCCGCGGCTGGCCGGAAGGAAATCCCGGTACCCAAAGGGCCGGTGGAAGTTTGGTGAAGATTCGGCATGCAAATGCGCTGAATTATTGCCGCAAAAAATCGCAAAAGAGCACAAGAACTTGAATTGCCGATTTCCCAAAGAAGCTTTCAGTTTGCAACCCCGAACGTAATTCGGGACAGGTGCTTTAAATTTCTCAAGAAAATCCGCCCCGAAAAAAACCGTGAAAATTTCGGCATTTTGCAAAGTCATAACATGTTGTCAGCAAGGCATTTACAAATGTCTTATTCTGTCTCTCCGATTAAAATGACGGCTTGCTTTCCGCGTTGTATTGAGTAAAAATACTCAGTGTATTGAGTAATTTGTATGATACGTCAGGCCATCCATGATGAATTGTTGAAACGGCTGAAGGAGAAACGCCGGTTCCTGCAGGTGTTGGCAGGCCCGCGCCAAGCCGGCAAGACCACGCTGGTCCGACAGGTCATGACGGCATCACACCTGCCGGCCCACTACGCTTCCGCAGATGAGCCGTCGTTGCGCGGCGACCGCACCTGGCTCGAACAGCAATGGGACATCGCCCGGCTCAAGGCCGGGGAAGGGAAAGCCGGCGCGTTGCTGGTCCTGGACGAGATTCAAAAAATCACCGGCTGGCCAAATGTGGTGAAGCTGCTTTGGGATGCAGACACTCATTCCGGCGTTGCCCTCAAGGTGGTTTTGCTCGGTTCAGCCCGCTTGCCCATTCAGAGCGGCCTTACGGAAAGTCTGGCCGGACGTTTTGAAGTGATTGCCGTGCCGCACTGGTCATTGACCGAAATGCGCGAAGCGTTTGGTTGGAATCTGGAGCAATATGTTTTTTACGGCGCGTATCCCGGCGCGGCCGGGTTGATTGAAACCCCGGAACGCTGGCGGCGTTACATTCTGGATTCATTGATTGAAACCACCATTTCGCGTGACATCGTCTCGTTAAATCGCGTGGACAAACCGGCGCTGTTGCGCCGTGTGTTTCTTCTCGGTTGCGCCTATTCAGGCCAGATTCTGTCGTATCAGAAGATGATCGGCCAGCTTACGGACGCCGGGAACACCACCACCCTGGCCCATTATCTGGAATTGCTGCAAGGAGCGGGGATGCTGGCCGGACTGGCCAAGTATTCCCACGGCCCGGCGCGTCAGCGCGGGTCCAGCCCCAAACTGCAGGTGCTCAATGCCGCCCTGATGAGCGCCCAGGATCCTAGCTCACTGGCCGAAGCCAGAAACGACGGCGACCATTGGGGGCGACTGGTTGAATCCGCTGTCGGCGCGCACTTGTTCAATTCCAGCTTTGGCACGAACATCAGCGTCAACTATTGGCGTGAGCGAAACCACGAAGTGGATTTTGTTTTGCAGCAGGGAAAGGCGGTGGCCGCCATTGAAGTAAAAAGCGGAGGGCGCCGCGAATCGCTCCCGGGCATGGCAGCCTTTGCCCGGCAACTCAAGCCCAGGCGCCAATTGCTGGTGGGCGGGCAAGGCATCCCGTTGGCGGAATTCCTTTCCAAACCGGCGGCCCACTGGCTGGGTTGAAACAACAGAGGAAGGGCTAAAGGCTGAATGCTAAAGGCTAAAGTTCTGATTTTGCCCAGCCTGTTGCATGAAAAACGATGACGCGAAATTTGTGTCAATAGTGAGGACGCTTGGACGGTCTGTGTAGCCCGGCTTTGCGCACATTTGGCCCAACAGCGGCGTTTCGACTGGTCATCCAAGCCCAAAGACCGCCCGCACCATTGTCTTTTTTCTTTCTTTCGCCCGCGTTGCGCGTATGTTGTCTGTGTGAAAGCGATGCAAATAGAATATCCTGAATCCTGGACGGCTTTGGCAGGTTCAAGTCCCGAACGCTTTGAAAATGAGGCGCGTATGGCGCTGGCAATGAAGCTGTTTGAGATGGGGCGGCTGACCAGCGGACAGGCGGCGCAATTGGCCGGAGTTTCGCGCATCGTTTTTCTTTTTAATTGCCCGCAATGGAACGTTCCAGCAGTGAATTGGGATGCTGATGAACTTGCCGCCGAGTTCAAGCCGATCCACTCGTGAGCCGGATTGTTTGCAATTCGGGGCCGTTGATCGCCCTCGGCATTCTTGCCCGGCTGGACATACTGAAATTCCTCTTTGACGAGGTGCTCGTGCCCGAAGCGGTTCAAAAGGAAATCGAGCAGGGCGGAATAAAATTATCGGGCTTGGAAAATTTCCGGCGCGCGGACTGGATTCGGATTGTGCCACTCAAGGAAAAACGCGACGAGCTGCTGGAATCGTTGCTGGACGTCGGTGAAGCGGCGGTCATCAGCCTGGCGCGCGAGCAAAAGGCAACGCTGGTGCTGATTGACGAACGCAAAGCGCGCAAAGTCGCCCGCGATATTTACGGCCTTAAACCCGTCGGCACAGCGCGCATTTTGGTCGAAGCCAGAAGGAAGAATTTATTGCCGGACATTGCCTCTCAATTTCAAAAACTCCAGCAAGAAGGTTATTGGATTCACGGTTCGATTGTCGAAACAGCATTGCGTGAAGTCGGGGAGCTTTGAATTTTCTCCCTTGGCGGGAAAGACCGCCCGCACAATCCAGCACAGATTCAGGCCGGGAGGATGGGCTTTCTTGTCCCGACCAAGGACTGGAACCAGTCGTTCAGCGCGTTTGAGAGTTTAAAGGTCCCATCCCGGTGACAAGAACCCATTGGGTTCTTTCGAAAGAGTAGCCGGGGTGGTCATTTTCCGGCCTTCATTTTCATTGCGGGCATCCCGATCCCGCCGCTAACACATCCCATTCCCGCCGCACGGCGGCGCGCACCCGTTCAAACGACCGGGCATCCTGTGTCGTCCATTTTCGGTAAATGGACCATGTGCAATAATCCGCGATCTGAAGATCCATGTTCGACTTCGACGCATGGTGCAGAACACGGTAACGCACGTTGGCCGGCAACAGAGCGCCCAGCGTGAGTTTGACCCCTTTCTCGATTGCGCCTCGCTTCCGCTGGACCGGCAGACTGTCCGTGAACAGGACCACCTCCCTGAATTCGGTCAGCGGATATTGCCCCAGTATTTTCCTGAGCAACGTGGCCAGCACTCGCGGATAAAAATGTTGCTCCGGCCGCAACGCCAGCTCCACCTTTTGCTTTTCCACGATGATGGCGTCAATCCACACTCCGCCAAGGTTTTTCTGGATGATGTCAAACACCTGATACCGGCCTTTCTCGATGGGGGCGGGAGGATTAAGATTAAGATTAGGATTACGATTAGGAAAGCGTTTTTGAGAACGCTTCATGGCGCTAAATCACGCCGAGTTCCCGCAGGGCGCGGCCTGCGCCTGACAGATTCTCCGGTTTCATCTCGACATAGTTGCGCGACAATATTATGCCTTGCGCGCCGCCCTTGAAAACGGATTTCACCGCGCGCGCCACGCTCTCCGGCGTGCAATGACCTTCGTCCTGATCCACCGGCACGTCAATGTCCACGCCCGGCCAGATTTGCACGGGATGCCCGGCCACAGCCTCCACTGCGCGGCGCGTCTCCCGCTCCACGTAATCGGCCGAGAGTCCCGTTGCGGTGAGTTTGTCGTAAGGCGCCTCGCTGTCATAGTTTAATTGGCGATAGAGCATGTCCAGCGTTGCGTCGGGTGACAGATCGCCAAAGACGGACTGGCACGCACCCTTGACAAACTTCACGAGTCGTCCACCAGCGACGTTGTTGTAAAGCGCGGGCCGGATGAAATCGGAGAACCCGGCCAGGTCCGCGATGTTTTCCTCGGCGCGCTGGAACGGGCTGAACGACACGTTTTGCCAGATATGGCATCCGACTTGCAGGGCGGGGTTGATGGATTTGACCTTGCGATAAATGGCGGACTGAAATTCGTGGCGGCTGCCCGCCCAGAGATTTTCCCACGCGAGCAATTCCGGATAATTCAGCAGCAACCGCCAGAAGGCCGTGAAATAACCGTCGCGCGGACGCCGGCCGATGCGACTGTTGCGCACAAATGTTTCCACCGCACCGAAACCGCGCCGGGCGCGCCCGACATCAATGCCGCGATCACGTCCTTTCTTCTGACAGAACTCGCAGAAACAGGTGGTGCGACCGGGGTCCTGCCCGCTGCTTTGGGAAAGGCCCAGAGTATTGAGCAATCCGCCCTGGCGTTCCGAGCCCCACATGATGCCGCCAATGTCGTAAGAGCGCGCATAATCGCCGACCAGTCCCAGGGTGAAATTCTGGTAGCCGGGATTGTTGAAGCACGGCCCGCCGGGATGACCGGTCGCGCGACGGCCACGATGGTCCACTTCGTAAAGCGATTCCCAGTTTTTTAAAGCGGCGGGAAGCGTATTGTCTTCGAGCAAAAAGCAGAAGGTGCGGATGCCATGCTTGCGGGCGACAGGAATGACGCGCTCCAGAACATCCACATCACCGAATTCCGGCGCGCGCATGTCCTGCAAAGTCAGCGGCGTGTCCTTGTAAAACTGCAGATGTGGTTGCGCATAATTGCCGCCGTGAAATCCCGCCGCCTGCACGCCCGCGCGATGCGGTTCATGGGAATAGATGAATGGAAACAGGGCGTTCACCCCGGCCCGTTCCCGCATATCGGCGAACATGGCATCCACGGGCTGTTGCGCAAGCGGCGCCACGCTGATTGGCATGGCAATGATGGCGGCCGGTTTGGACGAAGTTGAAACAGTCGCCGGCCCGCCCGGCAACGGTTCGACGCCAGTCAGCGCCGCACCCGCGCCAACGGCACTGAGTTTGATAAAATTTCGGCGGTTCATGTGGTGAGTATCCTGCGCCACAAACCGGATTCAATGCCAAAGCTCGCAAAAAAGGTTGACCACCGGCTTGTGGAGCCGTGACTATATCGAATCAGGGTTCTGCCGAGTCTCACCTTACCGGCCTTTCTCGACGGGGGAGGGAGGATTAAGATTAAGATTAGGATTACGATTAGGAAATGCTTATGAAAACGCTTCGGTGGGGGGATGGGGCTGATATGGCTCTTCGAGGCGGGCGATTTCTTCGGGCGTCAGTTTGACGGAAAGGGCTGCGACGGCGTCTTCAAGATGATGGGGCTTGGTCGCGCCAACTATCGGCGAGGTGACCACGGGCTTGTGAAGCAGCCAGGCTAACGCGATTTGCGATGGGGGCAGCTTTCTCTCGCGCGCGACTTCGTTTACGCGGTCTATGACTGGCTTGTCGATGTCGGCTGTTTTGGTGAAAAGTTTTTTGGCGAAAGCATCGGTTTTGGCGCGCGCGGTTTGCGGTTCTTCGGACCAGGGGCGGGCCAGCCTGCCACGGGCGAGCGGCGACCACGGGGTCACGGCCACGCCCTCGGACTGGCAGAGGGGAAGCATTTCCCGCTCTTCCTCGCGATAGAGCAGGTTGTAATAGTTCTGCATGGAGACGAACGTGGCCCAGCCGTTGGCGCGTTGTATGCCGAGCGCCTTCATCATCTGCCACGCATGCATGGACGAAGCGCCGAGATAGCGAACTTTGCCGGCTCGAACAACATCGTTGAGGGCTTCGAGGGTTTCCTCCAGCGGCGTGTCATAATCGAAGCGGTGGATGATGTAGAGATCAATGTAGCCGGTGCCAAGGCGCTTCAGGCTCTGATCCACTTCGAACAGGATTGCTTTGCGGGAAAGGCCGCGACCGTTGGGGCCTGGCCGCATGGGGGAGTTGACTTTGGTGGCGATAACCAGTTCGTCGCGGAGGGCAAAATCGCGGATGGCGCGTCCCAGCACCACCTCGCTCTCGCCATTTGAATAGACGTTGGCGGTATCGAAAAAGTTCACGCCCAGTTCCAGAGCACGCGTGATGAATGGGCGGCTGGCCTCTTCGCTCAAAGTCCAGGGCCAGGTCATCATGCCCGGTGTTTTGGCCTGGCCGTAGCTCATGCAGCCCAGGCAAAAGCGCGATACCTGCAGGCCCGTATTTCCCAGTTTTACATAATTCATATCAACTTCCTATATAAGATACACAATCCGGGCCTCCCGCGCCAGTTGAACCAGTGGCTCGTCATCGGGGTCGCGCAAGATCGGCTATCCCTTGTAAAGGGCATGCGTGCCAATGGACACGGACCAGACGGTTTCGCTCTCGACGTAGAATGTCGCCCGCAAATCGCCCGCGATGTCCACCGCGTAGATTGTGCGGCCATATTGAGCGGAAAGCCTGTGAATCTTGTGGGTCCGCAAACGCGTATCGAATGGGTTGGCTTTGAAAATCGGAAAGGCTTGCCGCGCCGCGCGCTGCTGGATTTCTGACAGCCTGCTCCAACTGCACCAAAAGGACTTTGCGGCGCGAAAGCGATAGTTCACTGGCCGCCCGGATAAGGCTCATTCAACGCGGTGTCCAAATCCACCACGCGGCCGGCGGCGATGTCCGCCATGCCTTGTTTGAATTCTTCTGGAATCCAGGAATCATCGGATTCGACTACGAATTTAATCACCTGCGCCCGTTCGTCCAATGGCAAGGCTTTAATCTGCTCGATAATGTCCTGTGCGCTCATGTTCCTAATTTTCCACAAAAATTCTCGTTAAGCAAGCTGCAATCACAGCCCCGTTGCCGGCGACCGTCAATGCGCTGATTCGCGGAGAAAGGTTCGCTTTTGGCGGCTGAATATTTACACTTCTCTCCGCTTGAGCCAGGATACTCATCTGACGCCGATGCTGGCGCAGTACCGCCGAATCAAAGGGGAACTGCCCCGGGATGCCTTGCTCTTTTTCCGCCTGGGCGATTTTTACGAGATGTTCTTCGAGGACGCCAATATCGGGGCGCAGTTGCTGAATGTCGCCCTGACCAAACGCGGCGACATTCCGATGTGCGGCATCCCTTTTCACGCCGCCAACGCTTATATCGCCCGCCTGCTGAAGGCGGGGCGCAAGGTGGCCATTTGCGATCAGTTGGAGGAGGCCCGGCCCGGCAAGCTGGTCAAACGCGAGGTGACCCAGATTCTCAGCCCCGGCACTCATTTCGATGAACGATTGCTGGCACCGGATCGAAATAATTTTCTGGCGGCCCTGTGTCCGCGCGGCAAAATTTTCGGCCTGGCCCTGGTGGATCTGACCACGGGCGATTTCAAAACGACGCAACTGGAGGGCGAAGCGGCGTTGCGCGCCGAGTTGGAACGGTTGCGGCCGGCGGAAATCATTTATCCGGCGGCGGCGGAATCCCTGGCCAAAGGGGCGGGCCATGCTTCCTGCATTCTGAATCCTTACGAGGATTGGGTCTTCGCGCCGGAAACGGCCGCGTTCGCGGTGCGGGAACATTTTAAAGTCGGCTCGCTGGATGGTTTCGGGTTGAAGGATGCCCCGGCGGCCATCGGGGCGGCGGGGGCGGCGCTGCATTACCTGACGCAGCATTTGCGGCGCGACGTTTCCGGGCTGACGCGCCTGTCGTATTATCAGTGCTCGGAGTTTATGGCGCTGGACGCGGTGTCGTTGCGCCATTTGGAAATCCTGGAGCCGCAACAGCATGACGCGCCGCGCCAGGCGTCGCTGTACGGCGCGGTCAACCGCACCGTGACGCCGATGGGCGCACGGCGATTGCGCGACTGGCTGAGCCAGCCATTGGCGGCGGCGGCGCCGATTCTCCGGCGGCGGGATGCGGTGCAGACCTGGGTGGAAAAGGGCGGGTTGCTGGATGATTTCCGCCGTGAATTGGCCGGGGTGCGCGATTTGGAACGGACCATCGGACGATTGAGCGCCGGTTCGGGCAATGCCCGGGACTTGTTGTCGTTGCGCACGGCCCTGGAGAAAATTCCGGGGCTGAAGGAAATTCTGGCCCGGGCCGCCGCGCCGGACGCGGCTGCGGAGAGTTTGCGGGAATGGCCGGTGTTGCAGGAGACAGGCGCGGCAGCCGGAGAGCGCGGGCCGGGCTTGCTGGATCAATTGGCCGGCCAACTGGCGGAGGCGCCGGATCTGGTGGAGTTGATCGGGCGCGCCATTGTTGATGAACCGCCGCTGGCGCTGAAGGAGGGAGGGCTGATACGCGAAGGCTTTGATCCGCATCTGGATGAATTGCGGGGAGCGATGCGCGACGGCAAGGATTGGATCGCCAAATTGCAACAGGACGAAATCGAGCGCACGGGGGTCACCTCGCTCAAAGTGCGGTTCAACTCCGTTTTCGGGTATTACATCGAGGTGACAAAATCGAACCTGGACAAGGTGCCGGCGCAGTACATCCGCAAACAAACCATCGCCAACGGCGAGCGGTTCATCACACCGGAGTTGAAGGAGATGGAAGGCAAAATTCTGGGGGCGGAGGAGCGGGGCGGGAAACTGGAATACGAATTGTTCCAGCGGGTGCGGGAAGAGGCGCTGGGGCAATTGGCGGGCTTGCAGCAGACGGCGGGGGCGCTGGCGGAATTGGACGTGCTGGCGGCCTTTGCCGAAACGGCGAGGCTGTATAATTATTGCCGGCCGGAAATCGGCCAGGACGGGGTATTGGAAATCCGGGAGGGGCGGCATCCGGTTTTGGAGCAAGTCATGAGCGAGGAACGGTTCGTGCCCAACGACGCGCGGCTGGATCATGCCGGGCAGCAGTTGCTGCTCATCACCGGCCCGAACATGGCGGGCAAGAGCACGTTCATCCGGCAGGTGGCGCTGATCACGCTGCTGGCCCACACCGGATCGTTTGTGCCGGCGGCGGCGGCGCGGATCGATCTGGTGGACCGCATCTACACGCGCATCGGGGCGAGCGACGATCTGGCGCGGGGGCAATCGACCTTCATGGTGGAGATGAGCGAAACGGCCAACATCCTGAACAACGCGACGGAGCGCAGTTTGATTATACTTGACGAAATCGGGCGGGGCACCAGCACCTTTGACGGCCTGAGCCTGGCCTGGGCGGTTGTGGAACATTTGCACAACGCCGTCGGGGCCAAAACGCTCTTTGCCACCCATTATCATGAGCTGACGGAACTGGCCGGGCGATTGCCGCGCGTCAAGAATTTCAACGTGGCGGTGCGGGAATGGAACGAGCAGATCGTTTTTCTGCGCAAGATTGTGGAAGGGGCCACGGACAAAAGCTACGGCATCCAGGTCGCCCGTCTGGCCGGGGTGCCGCGGGAGGTGGTGAGCCGCGCCAAGGAAATTTTATCCAACCTGGAGGAATCGGAACTGACGCCTGAAGGCAAAGTGCGCCAGCACAACCGGCGTCCTGAGTTGGAGAAACTCAAGAAGCTCGGCCCGCCGCCGCAGATGGATTTGTTCGGGTGAACCGTTTAGCCTTTGACCTTGGCGCAACTTTTCATATCCTCTGCTGTTTCAATCAAAGAAAGACTGATGGCTATCGTTTCGATCAAAGGTTTACTGGCCCGGCACAACCTGGCCACTGCGCAACAGTTTGACGAGTGGCACAAGGCCTGGCGGGTGGCGCAGGAGGCGGGTTCGTCGGACACGTTAATGTTGTTCATGGCCCGCGAACGGGGCAGTTCCGAGGAGGCTTTTCTCCAGGACCTGGCCAAGGCCCTGAACTGGCCTTATATTGATCTGGCCAAAACAGAGGTCTCGGCTGAGGCGCGCAAGAAGATTTCCACCAAGGTCGCATTTCAGTACGCCGTGCTGCCGGTCAAATTCGAGGAGGGCCGGCTGACGGTGGCGGTGAGCAATCCGTTCGACGCCGCCATGCTGGGAGCGGTGCAGTTCGATGCGCGGATGCCGGTGCAATATGGTTTGGCCACGCACACGGATATCGACAAGTCGCTGAAAAAATTCTACGGGGTCGGCGCGGAAACGCTCGACGAAATGTCCAAGGAGGACGAGCCGCTGGATTTGCTGGTGGAGGACAAGGAAATAACGGAGAGCGATCAGGAAGCCAGCGTCATCAAGTTTGTCAATCAGATTATTTGGGAGGCGTTCAAAGACCGGGCGACGGACATTCATTTTGAACCGTGCGAGGACGAGTTGCGCATCCGCTACCGCATTGACGGCATATTGCACCAGACGCCGATGCCGCCGCAATTGAAGCGTTTCCAGGCCGCGCTCATTTCGCGGGTCAAGGTGATGTCGGGCATGAACATTGCGGAAAAACGATTGCCGCAGGACGGGCGCATCAATGTTCGCATCAAGGGCGAGGAAATAGACATCCGGGTATCCACGGTGCCGACGGTCTATGGCGAAAGCGTCTCGCTGCGCCTGCTGACGCGGGGCAAGATATTCCTGGGCATGGAGAAACTGGGTTTCGCCCCGGCGGAGGAATCGCGCATCCGCGAAATCATCGTCAAGCCGCACGGCATTTTTCTGGTGACCGGTCCGACCGGATCGGGCAAATCGACTTCCCTTTATGCGTTTCTGGCCACGATCAATTCCGTGACCAAACGCATCATCACGATTGAGGAGCCGGTCGAATACGAGCTTAAGGGCATCAATCAGATTGCGGTGCGGGGCGACATCGGGCTGACCTTTGCCATGGGGCTGCGCCATATTTTGCGGCAGGATCCCAACGTCATCATGGTGGGGGAAATTCGGGATCTGGAGACGGCGGAAATCGCCATTCGCGCGGCGTTGACCGGGCACCTGGTCTTCAGCACCCTGCACACCAACGACGCTCCCAGCGCATTTACGCGGTTGACCGACATGGGCATTGAGCCGTTTCTGGTCGCCTCCTCGGTCGAAGCGGTATTGGCCCAGCGCCTCGTCCGCACCATTTGTCCCAAGTGCAAGGTCGAGCAAAAGGTGGGGCGGGAATATTTGCGGCGCATCGGGTTTCCCGAGGAGCAAATTGATTCGACGCACTTCAGCAAAGGGGCCGGCTGCGAAGAGTGCCGGCAATTGGGTTACCAGGGCCGCATGGGCATATATGAATTGCTTTTCATGGACGAGGAAATCCGTTCGCTCATCATGGGCCGCGCCCCCTCCAGCACCATCGCGCAAAAGGCCATGCAAAACGGCATGCGCACATTGCGGGCCGACGGCTGGATCAAGGTCAGGGCCACCCAGACCACGATTGAAGAAGTGCTGCGGGTCACGCAAACGGAAGAACACCTCAAGTCGCTGATCGAGGACACCAAACCACCCGGTTGGGGGAAAGGCTCCTGATGGCCCGCTGGTACTCCGCCAACGTTCTTCAAACCAATGCCGGCGGCAGGCGTCTCTGGCACTTGTCGGCCAACAGCGGACACTTTGCCGTTGAGGACGAAACCACCCTCTTGTTAAATGAGCCTTGCCCGCCGATGGTGGTGGGCAAGGATTGGCACACGCTATTCCGTGATAAACTCAACATCGCCTGGCTGCCGGCCGACAAGGTTTTCTTTCGCGCGGTGCAATTGCCCAGCAGCGACGCCGCCGAAGTCGCGTCCATGGTCGAGTTGCAAATGGAAAAGCTTTCCCCGCTGCCGGTCACGCACATCGTTTGGAGCATTTATTTGCCGCCGCGTTTGTCCGACAAACCCGAAGCGCTGCAAATGGTGATCGTCATCATCGCGGCGCGGAGCGCGGTCGAAGAATTTCTGGGCCAGTTGGAAGGGGAAGGTTTCCTGCCGGACCGCCTGGAAGCGCCCGGTCTGGAGCAGCTTCTGGCCGCAAAAATCAATGAAGAGGGAGTGTGGATTTTCGCGGGATCTGCCGGCGAACCGGCTCTGGCGGTCTGGTGGTATGGGGCGACGATTCAAAATCTGACGCTGGTGACCCTGCCCGGCGGGCCGGAACGCGGGCCGCAGTTGAAGACCCAGCTCGAGCAGATCGCCTGGGCCGGAGAACTGGAAGGCTGGCTGACCGGGCCGCTGAAAGTCCATTTGCTGGCGGCTTCTTCGGAAGCCGGTTTTTGGGAGTCTGTTTTCAAGGAGTGGGGCGAACACATCGTTATTGTGCCGCCGGCGTCGCCGAAAGACCTGGCCGTTTTGAGCGCCGGGCGTTGCGGCAGCGGCGCCGCCAGCACCAGCCTGCTGCCGCCGGACTTTGCCGCCCGTTACCATCAACAATTCGTGGACCGCCTGTGGATGCGCAGCCTGGTCACCGTCGTGGCGCTTTACATCATGGGCGTCCTCTTTTATTTCGGGATGCTCTATGTCTTTGAGCTCAAGAACACGACGGTCAAAAAGGACCTGGCCAACATGGGCCCCGGTTACACCAACGCCTTGCGCGACGTTGAACAGATAAAAATCCTCAAAGACCGCGAGGCGTTGAAGTATGCCGCCCTGGATTGCTGGAAGTCGGTGGCCGAAAATCTGCCCGACAGCATGACTGTGGACGACATGTATTTCCAGCGCGGCAAACTGGAACTGCGCGGCACCGTCATCGCCGAGAATCAGGAGGACGTGGGAAACTTCAACGAAGCGCTGCGGACCGTGACTGATCCCAATCGTCACGAAGTTCTTTTCGCCGAGGTTGCTCCGCCGACCATCCGACTGAATGGAAGCAAAGGCGACTGGAGTTTCAACTGCACTCTTAGAGGAGGGGAACGTCAATGAACGGTTTGCTGGACCAGTTGAATTTGACTCCGCAAGAACGGCGGATTGTGGTCGTGATTGCCGTGGTTGTGTTTGTGGTGCTGAATTTGCTGCTGGTTTGGCCGCATTTCAAGGATTTGGGGCATGTCAGAAAGGATTTGGACGAAACGCGCGAGACCATGCAGAAATGGAACAAGGAAATACTCGCGGACGTGGAACCCGCCAATGGCTACAAGACGCAATTGAAGAAACTGGAGCGCCAGCAAGGAGGAGGCATCGTCAATCAACAAGTCCAGTTGCAAAGAACCGTTTCAGACCAGGCCCTCAAAACCGGCGTCACCGTTGATGAAATCAAGCCCGCCACCACCGCCCATCCCGACACCAACGAATTCTACGCGGAACAGTCTGTCAAAATCAGCTTCGAAAGCCAGGAGTCCCAGTTGATCAATTTTCTTTTCAACGTCGGCAATGACCCGGCGATGATTCGTGTGCATGAACTGAATCTCAAAACGGCCGATGCCAACCGCTACCGGCTCAAGGGCGACGCCATCTTGACGGCCAATTACGCCAAACAAACGACCGGGACCGCGCCCAAGCCCTCGTCGCCGGCCGGCAAACCGCCGGCGGCTGCGCCCAAGACAGTTCCCGGCGCCAAAACAATTCCCGTCACCAGACCTCCTCCCAACCCAAGAACCGCGCCCGGCGCGCAATCCGCCCGGAAGAAATTATGAACCGCAAAACTTTCTTTTCCATGTGCATGGCGCTGATCGTGGCGCCGGGGCTGACGGCCCAGACAGATTCGGACGCCGCCCGTTGGCAATTCGCCCAAGCGATGCCAGTGCCAGTGCCGCCGCGCCGCATCACGCCGCGCTCCAGCCTCGTTGTGCCGACCAATGGGCCTGCCGCGGTTATAAACCCAGCCGCCGCCACTGGCCGGCCCGCTCCAGGCGGGCCGCCCGCCATGGGTGTCCACGCGCCGGCAAGTCCTCCCGCGCCCGGATCTTCGACTCCCACCGCCGGACAGAGGCCGGAGGCGATGCGGCAGAACGTGGAGGTGGCCGATATTACCTACAATTTTCCCGGCGTTCCCATTAAGCAGTTGTTGGATATCTACGCGGATTTGGTCGGGCGCACTCTCTTGCGCGCGACTGCGGGTCCCGAAGCCGTGCCGGATACAACCACGATTGTCCTCAACACTCAAAGCAAATTGACCCGTTCCGAGGCGATCATGGCCTTGGAAACGATCCTGGGCATGAACGGCGTGACCATCATTCCGATCGGCGACAAATTTGCCAAAGTCGTCACCGAAGCCATCGCCCCCGCCTCGGGCGGCCTGATCTCGACCAACAGCAAGGGCCTTCCGCAAGCCGGCAAATTCATCACCCAGATCGTCCAGGTAAAATATGCCGACCCCAAGGATTTGGTGGATGCCTTGACGCCTTTTAGCAAGGCCCCCAAAAGCATCATCGTCGTCCCCAGCACACAAACCCTCATCCTGCGCGATTACGCCGAAAACGTGGCCCGCATGATGGACATGGTGGAAAAGATTGACGTCCTGACACCGAACAGCATCAAGCCGGAGGTGATTCCGATCAAATATGCCCTGGCCAGCGACATCGCATCGGCCTTGAGCGCATTGGGGGCCAGCGGCGGCACCTCGGTGGGCAAAAGCACAACGGGCGCCAGCTTCAAGAGCGGCACCGGCACCGCTGCCAGCGGGAGCGTCTCCGGCTTCGGCGGCGCGGGCGGCGCGGGCGGTTATCCGGGCCAGTCAACGCAAGGGACCAGCGCCCTGGGCTCCTCCGCCACCAGCGGGCGCAGCAGCTTCCAACAGAATTTGTCAAGAATTGTCTCCAGCGCCGCCGGCGGCGCCGGACAATTTCAATTGTTCGGCCAGACTAAAATCATCGCCGACGAGCGGACCAATTCACTGCTCGTTTTCGCCAACGACGAGGACATGAAGATGATTAAAATCATTATTGGCAAACTGGATGTGGTGCTGGCCCAGGTCTTGATCGACGCCATCATCATGGAAATTAATTTGCAAGACACCCGCAACACGGGCATCAGTTACGGGGGCCAAAATGGAGGATCGAAGGAATTCAGCGGCATCGGCGGCCTGAATAATTTGAGTTCCAGCGCCTCAGGTTTCCTGACCGGCACCACTACGACCAACACCTCCACCGCTGTGAGCGGTTCGACTCTGGCCAATCTGCCCGGCGGCCTGAGCTATTTCGGCAAATACGGCAATGACCTCAACGTTGTCCTCGAGGCGGTCGCGGGCGACAGCCGCATCAATGTTCTTTCGCGTCCGCGCATTCAAACCTCGCACGCCGTCCAAGCCGATTTGTTTATCGGCAACACCGTCCCTTACGTGACCGGCACGTATAATTACGGCTATGGTTCCGGGCCAAGCTCGCAATACACGCAGTTGGAGGTCGGCATTCATCTTCAAGTCATGCCGCTGATCAATCCCGACGGACTGGTGGTGATGGACATACAGGCGGACGTTGAACAACTGGGGCCGGACGTGCAAATCTCCGGCGTGGGCGGCGTGCCCACGACGACCAAGCGCCAGGCCGGGGCCAAGGTGGCCGTGCGCAACGGCGAAACCATCATTCTGGGCGGCTTCATCAGCGACAGCCGCAGCACCGCCATTTCCGGCATCCCCGGCTTGATGAACATTCCCGGCCTGGGCAACCTGTTCCGCAGCACTTCCATTGAAAACTTGCGCACGGAGTTGATCATGCTCATGCGGCCCACCGTCCTGCCCACGCCGGAACTTGCCGCCGTCGTGGCGACGCAGGAACGGAACAAGCTTTCGGGCGTCAAGCAGGCCGAACTGGAGATTCGCACGGACGAAGCCAGGCGCAACCTCAAGATCGAGCAGGACCTGGCCAAAGAGGCCGCCAAAGAAGCCGAAGCAGCGCAGAAGGCGGCCAAAAAGCATAAAGCGGGCGAGGTTGACACCAGCACCAACACGATTCCGATCAGCACCATTCCGGCCATCGAAGACCAGTAGTCTTTGAGTCTAAAGCAGGCCGGCGTCCTGCAGGCGCTGGATTTCGGCGGTGTAACCCTGGCGGAAGGTGGAATATTTGAATTGATAGCCCAGTTCCGCCTTCAGCTTGCGGTTCAGGACTTTTTTATTTGTGACAGCGCGTTTGCGCCCGGCTGACGCGGGTTCATTGCCAAAGGGCGGCATGTTTTTGCCCAGGGTTTCGGAAAGCCAGCGAAAGAAATGAATCTGCGGCACCGGCTCGTCATCCACCGCGTTATAGACTTCCCCCGCATGGCCGTTTTTGAGCGCGGCGATGATGCAGAGCACCACATCGTCGCGATGAATCATGTTGAGCAATCCCCCGCCCCGGTCCGGTATGCGCGCCTCGTCCTTCAAGTATTGCAGAAAGAGATGTCCGCGTTCGGGACCGTAAATGCCGGCCACGCGCAGGATGACGGCGGGGAATTCTTTCTCGCGGGCGGCGTCGAGCAGCAATTTCTCGGTGGCAACGAGGACCCGGCCGGTTTCGCTGACGGGTTCGGCCGGGCTGCTTTCCTTGACTTGCGAGCCGTCGGTTTGGCCATAAACGCTGGTGCTGCTGGTATAGACAAATTTTTTGGGCGGCACCGCGGCCAGCCAGTCAATGAGATGGCGGGTTCCCTGCCAATAGACTTGCTTGTATTCCTCGATGCCGCCCTGGCTGGAGGAAACGGTGTTGACCACCCAGTCGAAAGGCAGCGGCAAATTGTCCAGCTCCGGCCGTTGGGCAATATCGGCGATGAAGGGCTGGATGGAGTGGGACTTGAGGGCGGGGTGATTTTGGGCCGAGCGCGTCACGCCGGAGACCGCGTGGCCGAGTCGGACCAACTCGGCCCCCAGCGGCAGCCCGACATAGCCGCAGCCAATGATCAAAACACGCATGACAGAATTTGCTTTGCACGGCCCATCACGCCTTGCCCTGCAACAGCTCCATCGCCGTGTCCACCGCGCTGCCTGCGTCCGGCGAGTAGCCGTCCGCGCCGATTTCGAGGGCAAACTCCCGCGTGACGGGCGCGCCGCCGATCATCACCTTGACCGCCAGGCCGGCGTCGCGGACGGCCTTCACGGTGTCGCGCATCACGGGCATCGTCGTCGTCAGCAACGCGGACAAGCCCAGCAGCCTGGCTTTGTGTTGTTTGACGGCCTCGACAAACCTGGCCGTCCGCACGTTCACGCCCAGATCAATGACTTCGATATTGGCGCCCCTCCACATCATGGCGACGAGGTTCTTGCCAATGTCGTGCAGGTCGCCTTCCACCGTCCCGATGACCGCGCTGTGTTCCGGCTTGACATGGGCATTCACCAGCAGCGGCTCCAAAATCTTCAACGCCTCCTTCATCGCGCGGCCGGCAATCAGCATGTCGGGGACGAAGATTTCGTTGCACTTGAACTTCTCCCCCACCTCCATCATGCCGCGCACGAGCCGGTTTTCAACGATGTCCCCCGCCTTCTCCCCGGCGGCAAGACATTGCTCGATGAGGCCGGCAACTTCCCTGGCTCGTCCGGCGATGATGGCCTGCGTGAGCGGATGCGGTTCATTCATAACTGGCACAGTTTTATCCGCTTTGCCCAGACCCGGCAAGTCCTGTTGCAACGATCCTGACAGCCGTTGTCCCGGCTCGTATCCCAACCCGGCGCATCCCTCCCGGTTTCACCTACGGGCTGATTTGCCCGCCGTTGCCCTGGTCGAGATAGGTCACTCCGTTGACTTCGGATGTGTCCAGGTATTGCCGCCATAGGAATCCGTTGCCCTTCCATTCCGTCTGGCGATGCCGGGGCGCGAACGATTGAATCTCCGGCCCCGCCACGGTCAAGGCTTCGCCCAGGACGCGACCGGACATTTTTTTCTCCGGCTCGATTCCCAGAATCCAGAGTATGGTGGGCGCAATGTCAATGTTGCCGCTCGGCAGGCTATCCTTCATGCCTCTGGCAAAATCAGGGCCGAAGGCAATACAGAGGTTGTGCATGTCGGATGGACTTAAGCTGGCGTGCTGCCCTTGTCCCGGACCCAACGGGCCGCCAGTGCAATAAATCAAGCCGGGAACGCCGTATTGGCTTCGATCAGGCTTCCAGCGCATGGCCACGACAATGTCCGGCGCAAAGGATGAGTCGAGGCCCGCATCCGCCAGGGGGAACGCGCCGTCCACCGGTTTCCGGCTGAAAACAACTCCACTGAAAGGCTGGGCTTGGAGAAAATGGACGAGTTGCGCCGTGAGATTCGGGTCGTGGCCCGTGACGTAGCAGTAAAACACCCCGCCATTGCCGACCACCATTATGTCACCGTCCTTCCTTTCTGTTTCGGGGAATTTGCGCCAGGCATGGAAGCCATGCGCCTGAAGAACTGCCGGGACATCAATGTTCTCCAAAATGGTCGAAAAACCATGATCGGAAACGACGATGACGTCGGTTGAATCCTGCAGATTCTTTTTCCGAAGGGCTTTGAGAACCCGGGCCAGATTGCGGTCGGAGCTTTTAATGGCGGCCAGAGCGGCCTTCGATCCCGGGCCGGTTTGATGCTGCGAATAATCCGGTTCGGCCAGCCACAGCACCGAAAAGGCGGGGACCTCCTTTTGCCACAGCGGACCGGTCAACGCCCGCGTGGTCCATCGGTCCGGATCGGTTTTGTTGGATCCCGACTCCGGAAATTTTCCAAGCGCCCGCGCCAGGCTCTGTTCCATCGCCTCCGGCAGAGCATGTCCGGCGAACACATCCACCCCCAATGAACCTGCCGGGCGGGGCGCGCGATCGTGCAGCAGCGCGACCGGCTTGGTTCCGGCCACCGCGGTGCGGAGGCCGTGCTCGTGCAGGATTTCCGCAACGGTTGGAAAGGCCAGATAATGATTGCCGGTCAATTCATCGCCCTGGCGCGCGGCGGCCAGCGAATCCGTGGCGATGGGCGTGAACGCATCAAAGGCGGGGCGAAATTCGTGATTGCCGATGATGCCGCTTTGCCGCGGATAAACGCCGGTGGCCAGCGCGGTGGCATTGACTTCCGTTATACTGGGATACACCGGGTGATGATGCAAAAAGGTCACTCCATCGCGGGCCAGGGCAAAGAGGGCGGGCGTCGTTGCCTCCGAAACAAAATCCGGCCGCATGCCATCCCAGACGATCAGGACCACATGTGAAGCCCCGCCCGCCGCGAAGCCTTCCCGCCCCGGCAAAACCAGAACCAAGCATGTCAATACTGTTTTAATCAGCCGCATGGGAAAGTATTATCGAAAATGACGAATGTCCAAGCACGAATGACCAATTAATGACGAAGCACGAATGACGAAATTTCGTCATTGGATCATTTGGGCACTGTTTGGTCATCAGGTTTTCGTCATTGGACATTTTCCGCTCCCGGCAGAAAAAGTGAACTGCGCCTCGAATGCGACCGGGCTGGAAGCCGGTTGCGCCAGAGTTAAGTGATCCATCTAACACTCATCACGCCGCCTTCACCTTGATCTTGTGGCCTTTGATCTGGGTGCGGTTGAGCTTGGCGATGATGCCGTTGGCATGTTCGGCCACGACGTCCACGAACAGATGCCGCCCGCGGATGTCCACCGCGCCGACGATGTTGCCGGGCAGGCCGGTTTCCCCGGCAATCGTATTGACTATGTCATTGGGGACAATGCCCATTTCCCCGCCGATGTTCATCCACAATCGCTTCTGAAAGGGTTGTGTGCGGGGTCTCTCTTTGGGCCTGGCAGCGGGCTTTGCTGCCACGGGCCTGCCGGGTTCCCTGGCAATAACGGGGCGGACAATTTCCCGGGGCGGCGGTTTGGGCGCTGAGCGCATCACCGGCTTCGCCGCGACTGCGGGCGCAACGGGAGCGGGCATGGCCGGCGGCGGCGGCGGGCGGTGTTCCGGGCGGGGCGGCTGTTCGGTTCGTTGGATTCGGGGCGGCGGCGGGGCGGAGGGACGGTCGTCGCGGCGTTCCGCAAATCGTTGCGGGCGGGCGGGCCGTTCTTCGGCGCGATCCGGACGCGATTCGCGCCAGGGCGGGCGGGGCGGGCGTTCGGCGCGCCGGTGTTCCTCCGGGCGCGGCGCGGGCTTGGCGGACGCGGCGTCGCCGCCCTGCAAATGATGGATCAGCGCGGAGGCGATGTCGGTCGAGGCGAAGCCTTCTTCGAGCAGGCGTTCGATGAGGCGATCATGGCGCTTGTATTCGCCGCTCGTGAGTGTGGCGCGGAGTTTGTCCAGAAACACCACTGTGCGGGCTTCCTCCACTTCATTGGCCGTGGGCGGCTGGCCGCGTTGAATGCGTATGTTCGCGTAACGCTCGATGTTGCGAATCTGAAAAACTTCGCGTCCGGATGCGAACGAGATGGCCCGTCCGCTGCGGCCTTTGCGGCCGGTGCGTCCGATGCGGTGGACATAATCCTCGCCGTCGTAAGGCAGGTCGTAATTGAAAACGACCTCCACGTCGTCCACGTCGATGCCGCGCGCGGCGACGTCGGTGGCCACGAGAAAATCGAGGCCGGATTTGCGGAATTTTTGCATGACACGGTCGCGCATCATCTGGGTCATGTCGCCGTGCAGGCGGTCGGCGGAATAACCCTGGGCGTTGAGGTGATCGACCAGATCATCGACCATGCGCTTGGTGTTGCAAAAAATGATGCCGAGCTTGAGGTCGTGGATATCGATGAGCCGGGTGAGCAAATCAATTTTGAAGCGGCGGTCCACCTCGTAATACACCTGTTCGACCGTCGGGACGGTGAGGGCCTTTTGCTCGATGCGCACTTGCCGCGGGTCGCGCGAGTATTTCTCAATCAACTGCTGGATGGGCCGCGGAATGGTGGCGGAGAAAAAGACAGTTTGCCGCTCTTTGGGCGTGGCTTGAAGGATGAGTTCAATGTCGTCGCGGAAGCCCATGTTGAGCATGACGTCCACTTCGTCGAGGATGACCATTTTGATGGCGGCGAGCTTGAGGGTGCCGCGGCGCATGTGATCCATGACGCGGCCCGGTGTGCCGATGACAATGTGGGCGCCCTGGCGCAGACCGGCCAGTTGGCGGTCATAGGATTGGCCGCCATAGACCGGCAGGGCATGGAGGCCGCGCTTGAAGAGCGCCAGCTTATGCACCTCCTCGGAAACCTGGATGGCCAGTTCGCGCGTGGGGCAGAGGATGAGCACCTGGGTGTCGCGCCGGGCCACATCGACTTTTTCGATGGCCGGCGCGGCGAACGCCGCCGTTTTGCCCGACCCCGTTTGCGACTGGCCGACCACATCCTTGCCCTGCATCAGGATGGGGATCGCTTCGGCCTGGATGGGCGCGGCCTGCTCGAAGCCGAGCTGGCCGATGGCCTTCAACAATTCGGGCGACAAGCCCAGTTCAGCAAATAATTTTGGCGTCATGCAAATCCTTCATCAAGCGGACACCATAGCGCGGAAAGCCGCCAAAGGCGAAGAATCATTTGAAATCACCCTAATTGGCCTGTCGGCGGACAATAAAAGTGGATTGACAGGATGGTGGGATTGTGTAGAATGAAATGCGCACTGAAAGGTTTAAAGCCAACCAGTCGGCACAGCGCATCATCGCCTGGGAAGCGGGAAGAGGCTGTCGTGCGCGGAGCGCCAAAGGGGGTTTCGCACTCAAGGCAACGTCAGGGTGCCTGCGAGCGGCATTTGGGGCTTGGCGGCGCAAAATATGGGACTCGCGCGCCTTTGGCGCCGAGTTCCGAGGAAGTGAATGGCCCCTGAGAGATTTTTGAAGGAAGCGTCCTGTGTCTTGCAAAAAAATGCATTTAGCGATCGCAGTCGCGGGCGCAATGATGATGTGCGCCATGCCCGTTGCGATTTACGCCCAGCTTTTAGCCGGCACCAGCGGACCTGGAAAAGGCACGATCTACGCCTATCAGGGCGGGACGAACTGGACTGCCATCTCCCCCCCGCTGGGTGATGCCGTTCTGGACATTATCCAGTTTGAGGGGGCACTGTACGCGGCCACGATGTCCGCTGACCTCGGCGGCGAGGTGTGGCAATACGATGGCGGCACTTCATGGACGGTCGTCGGGATCAACATGGACGAGGAGGTCTGCAACCTGAAAATTTACAACGGCCAGCTCTATGCCGGCACCGCTCAGAACGACGGAAACCTGTATCTCTACAACGGCGCCAGCTTTGTTTATATGGGCACCGTGGCAAACTTCTTTGGAATCCGGGCCATGTATGCCTCGTCGTATGGCTATCTCCAACTCGGTGACATTGAAAGCGATGTTTTCGGACATTATGATGGGACCAATCTCTATTCCGACACTAACTTTGGCAACAGTTGCGTCGTTGACTTTGCCGAGTACAACAACAAGTTATATGCCGGGACGCAGGAATGCGCCTACCTCTACGGTTCCACCAATGGCATCAACTGGTCGGTGGTTCTCGGCTGTCCCAACAGCACTTACGCATTGTGGCAATTGGAGCCGTTCCAAGGTCAGTTGTACCTGGGCTATGGCGATGGGGAGCTTGGCTACATGGACTCCTCGGAAACCTGGAACAGCGTCTTGACCGTCTCCGATAGCATCATCTCAATGGCTGCCGCCGGGGACGCCATGCTTTACTTCGGCACCGGGGATGAGGCGGTCGGAGTCTCCACTGGTTCCGGACCCGGGTATGTTTACGCCTACACAGGGAATGGCGCAACCAACGCGGCGCTGATCTCTGGCCCCATGGGGAATGCCGTTCAGTGCCTCTACTACCCAGCCGACCTTTTGCAAATCACACCGGCAGCAGGCTTTACTGCGTCGGGATTTGTTGGCGGGCCATTCAGCATAACGAACCAGACTTTCTCCCTGACCAACACAGGGACGAATTCACTGGACTGGTCTTTGGCTAACCTTTCATTTTGGCTCGATGCCTTCCCTGGCGGCGGCACACTGGCGGCCGGCGGAACAACCAACATAACCGTGAGCCTGAATTCCAACGCCTGCTCTCTGACATCAGGGATTTATACCGCGGCTGTATGGTTTACCAATCTGAATGACGGTGTTGTGCAAAGCCGCCAGTTCACCCTGGACGTTGGCTTGCTGGCCATTCTGTCCCAACCCCAAAGCCTCACCGTGTCCGACGGGTCTCCGGCCTGGTTTAACGTCTCAGTTTCCGGCACGCCGCCTTTGTGCTTCCAATGGCAGATGAACGGGACAAATCTGGCCGACGGCACCAACATTTCCGGCTCGGCCACGACCAACCTTCTCTTGAGCAGCACCACCACCTGTGACGACGGCAGTTACACCGTCATCATCACCAATCCCTACGGCAGCGTCACCAGCAGCATTGTCACGTTGACGGTGATGCCGCCGCCGGCCATCACATCTCAACCCCAAAGCCTCATCGTGTCCGCCGGGTCTCCGGCCTGGTTTGGCGTTTCAGCCTCCGGCACGCCGCCCTTGTGCTTCCAATGGCAGAAGAACGGCACGAATCTGACCGACGGCGCCAACACGTCCGGCTCGGCCACGACCAACCTTCTCTTGACGACCAACCTTCTCTTGAGCAGCACCACTGCCAGCGACGCGGGTAATTATACCGTCATCATCACCAATGCGTGGGGCAGTGTGACCAGCAGTGTGGCCAGTTTGGCAGTCGTGTTGCCGCCCGAGCCGGCCAACCAGACAGTCATGGCGGGAGGCACGGCGACATTCAGCGTGGCGGTTTTCGGCGCGGCTCTTTCACTTGCCAATGGCAGTTGAACGGCGCCAATTTGCCCAACGGCATTATTACGACTGTGGCCGGCGGCGAACCGAAGAATCCCGGTGACGGCGGCCAGGCCACCAATGCCAGCCTGTATTACCCCAACGATGTGGCTGTGGACGCCTCCGGCAACCTGTTCATTGCGGACTCATACGGCAACGTTATCCGCAAAGTGGACACCAACGGCTTTATTACGACTGTGGCGGGCGGCGGACCGGACTATCCCGGCGACGGTGGCCCGGCCACCAATGCCAGCCTGGATTGGCCTTCCGGTGTAGCCGTGGACGCCTCCGGCAACCTGTTCATTGCGGACTCATACAGCAACGTCATCCGCAAAGTGGACACCAACGGCTTTATTACGACTGTGGCGGGCGGCGGTAACGACGGCCTCGGCAACGGCGGCGCGGCCACCAATGCCAGCCTGTATTACCCCAACGATGTGGCTGTGGACGCCTCCGGCAACCTGTTCATTGCGGACACAGGCAACAACGTCATCCGCAAAGTGGACACCAACGGCTTTATTACGACTGTGGCGGGCGGCGGACCGGACTATCCCGGCGACGGTGGCCCGGCCACCAATGCCAGCCTGGTTTGGCCTTCCGGTGTAGCCGTGGACGCCTCCGGCAATCTGTTCATTGCGGACTCATACGGCAGCGTCATCTGCAAAGTGGACACCAACGGCTCTATTACGACTGTGGCGGGCGGCGGCAAGGACGGCCTCGGCGACGGCGGCGCGGCCACCAATGCCAGCCTGGATTGGCCTTCCGGCGTAGCCGTGGACGCCTCCGGCAATCTGTTCATTGCAGACACGGACAACAATGTCATTCGCCAAGTGGACCGCAACGGCATTATTACCACTGTGGCAGGCAACGGCATTCCGAATTATTCCGGCGACGGCGGCCCGGCCGCCAATGCCAGCCTGTGTAACCCTAACGGTGTGGCTGTGGACACCTCCGGCAACCTGTTTATTGCGGACTCGTGCAACGGGCGGATCCGGGAGGTAATGTTGTTTGCCAGTTCTCCCACCCTTACGCTGTGCCACGCCACCCCGAACAATGCGGGCAATTACACCGCCTTTATCACCACTCCCTACGGCGCCGTCACCAGCATTGTGGCCAACCTGACGGTGGCTTCGTCACCGATTATTTATAAAGTCATTTGCAACGCGGATGGCAGTGTGACGCTCAATCTTGTGACCACTCCGAAGATCAGCAGCCGTGTCTTCGCGACTACGAATCTGCCGCCGGTGGACTGGCAGCCCATCTGCACCAACGTTGCCGGGGCCAGTGGCGCATGGCAGTTCACTGACACAAACGCGAGTCAGTATCCAATCCGGGTCTATCGTTCCTCCACGCCGTAAATTGGGCCGCGCAACATGGAACCCCTGAGCCGCGAAAGCATCAACAGGAAGGTCCGCCATAAACGATTTCAAAGGATTTTCCCGTCTCCCTCGTCATATCGGTTATGAGCAGCATGATGCGCATGGCCGGCAAGGAGGCGATGAAGAAGATTCGGAAAAGGCTTGAGGGCATGACTCTGACTGAGCTTCTGTGCGTTATAGCCATCATCGCTATTCTCGCGTCGTTGTATCTTGGCGCCATTATCAGGGCATTGACAAGAGCGGTGAAATTCCTCAAGGGATTGTCGGGGTAATCGTTATCTTAATCTCTGGATTAGGATCAGGAGCAAGATTAGGATTGGGAGCTGGAAATCGCCCGTTATGGAAAATGAACGACAACCTGCCTCGAGCGCATCGGATCTCCTGTTCCGGGTGCGCGCGTTCATTTCTCAAACTGCGCCGGACCTGGAGGGCGAAGAGGGGTTCAATCGCCTGGCGCTGTCGTTGTTCGCTTTCCAGTTTGAGGGGGTGCCGATTTATCGCAGGCTGTGCGAGCGAAGGGGAACCAGGCCCGGCTCGATTCGGCATTGGAGCCAAATTCCGGCGCTGCCGGCCTCGGCGTTTAAAGAGCATGTCGTTTCGAGCCTGGCTGAAAATGAGCGCAGCCGCGTCTTTTACTCCAGCGGCACGACGGAGCATGTGCCAAGCCGCCATTTTCATGACGCCGCGTCGCTCTCGCTTTATGAAGCGTCCCTGCTCCCGTGGTTTGAACGGCATTTTCTGGGAGACACTCCGCGCGGCGCGCTGTTCATTTTTCTCACGCCGCCCCCCATGCTCGCGCCGCACTCTTCACTGGTCCACATGTTCGGAACGGTCCGCTTGAAATGTGGCGGGAGCGATTCGCTGTATGCCGGGCGGTTGGAGGCGGATGGCTCGTGGAGTTTGGATTTCAACCAAATTGGCTCCGCGTTGCGCGACGCCCTTTCCGGCGGCCGGCCCGTTGCATTGTTGGGCACGGCTTTTTCATTCGTTCACTGGCTCGATTATCTGGCCGCCGACAAGATTCGGCTTCGCCTGGCCGCCGGGTCGCGCCTCATGGAGACGGGCGGTTACAAGGGGCGCTCGCGCGCCGTGGCCAAAACAGAATTGCGCCGGCTCATGACGAAATACCTGGCCGTGCCGGATTCGCACATCGTGACGGAATACGGCATGAGCGAATTGAGTTCGCAGGCTTACGATGGCGTGGCGGGACAAGCCCGGCCGCCCGCGGGAATCTTCCGGTTCCCGCCCTGGGTTCGGACGCAGATCATCTCGCCGGAAACGGGCGCGGCCGCGGCTGCGGGTGAAACAGGGTTGCTTCGCGTTTTCGATCCGGCGAATATTCATTCCGTCATGGCGATACAAACCGAAGATTTGGCCGTGAGCCGCGAGGACGGCTTCGAACTGCTGGGCCGGGCGGAATCAGCCGGGCCGCGCGGTTGCTCGCTGCTGGCCGCGACTTGAAACACGCCGATGAATGTGCCGAATTATTTCCTGGCCGACCTGCCCGCCGAAGCCGAACTCACGGCCGGACTGATCACCGAGGCCTGCCAAACGCTCAAACGCAATCGTGAGCGCTACCTCGAAGGCCGCACGACGGAGAGCATTATCCGCCTTTTGGACGGGCTGGCGGGCGAGTGGCTTTCAGCCGGCTTTCCCTTTCGCCGCGAGGTCCTGGAATCCGGCCCCGCCGCCACCGGCTTTTCCGAGGCGGTGCTGGCCGCCGGGCTGGATCAGTTTTTCAAACAATTGACGGCGGAAAATCTGGAAGCGTTGCTGCGCCAGGAACTCGGCCACCCGCGGCGCCTGGATGGTTTTCACCCCGACGAACATCAGGTCGCCGGAAAACGGACCGCCCTGGCCTGCGGCCCGCTTTTGCTGGCGCAGATCGCGCCGGGCAACATTCCCATCCCGGTTTTGTCGGAAATGGTTTTCGGGCTGCTGACCCGTTCGGCGCAGTTTGTCAAATGCGCTTCCGGCGGCGCTTTCATTCCGCGCCTGTTCGCCCATTCCCTTTACGAGGCCGATCACAAGGCAGGCTCGTGCCTGGAAGTGGCGGAATGGAAGGGCGGCATCGAGCCTTTGGAAGCGGCCCTTTTCGCCGAAGCCGATTGTGTCGTCGCAACCGGCCGCGACGAGATGCTGGAGGCCATTGGGAAAAAAGTTCCCCGGACGGCGCGCTTCCTCGGTTACGGAACCCGGGTCAGCTTTGGCTACGTGACGCGGGAGAGCCTGGAACAGGACGCGGAAGCAGTGGCGCAAAAGGCGGCGGCGGACGTGACGGCCTGGAACCAGCGCGGCTGTCTTTCGCCGCATGTGATCTATGTTGAAGACGCGGGCAAAGTCACGGCGGAAGCTTTCGCCGCGCTGCTGGCCGGCCAGTTGGACGCGGTGGAGAAAACCTTTCCGCGCGGGACCTTGAACGCCAGGGAAGCGGCCGCCATTTCCGTGCGGCGCTCGTTTTACGAGGTGCGGGCCGCGCATTCGCTGGAAACAAAAATGTGGGCCAGCCTCCAATCCACCGCCTGGACGGTCATTTTGGAAAACGATCCGCGCTTCCAGATGTCATGCGCGAACCGGTTTATTTACATCAAGGCCGTGGCCGACTTGACCCACGCTTTGCAAGGCGCGGAATTGGTGCGCGAGAAAGTGTCCACCGTCGGCTTGTCCAGCACGGCGGCGCAGGCCCGCGACATCGCGCCGCATCTGGCGCGCTGGGGCGCGCGGCGCGTATGTCCCCTGGGCCAAATGCAGAATCCGCCGTTGGGCTGGCGGCATGACGGACGTCCGCCGTTGGGCGACCTTGTCACCTGGACCGATTGGGAGAAACCATGATGGAACTGAGAAAAACATTTCAATTTGAAGCCGCGCACCTTTTGCCGCGCCTCCCGCGTTCGCACAAGTGCCGCCGATTGCACGGGCACAGTTTCAAAGTCGAGGTGGCCGTCGAGGGCGAATGCGACGCGAAACTGGGCTGGGTCATGGACTACGCCGAAATTGCCGACGCCTTCAAGCCGATTTGGGAAAAGCTGGACCACCGCCATTTGAACGATATTCCCGGTTTGGAAAATCCGACGAGCGAAAACATCGCGATATGGATATGGCGGCGGTTAAAGCCGAAGCTGCCGCCGCTGGTGGAAATCGTCGTGGCCGAAACCTGCACGGCGCGCTGCATTTATCGAGGGACGAAAAAAAGTCATTAGTCATTCACTGCTTCAGTCCTGCACCACACTGCGCACTGCGCCGGATTGGAGCCGGGTTTTTAATGTTTGACCCGGGCGCGTTTGTTCTTTCGAACGAATGATTTTTTCGCTGGCGGCGTCGAGCGTGATCGAGTAGCCGCGCGCCAGCACCTGCTCCGGGCCGAGCAAACGCAGACGGTCCCGCAAGGCGTCGCCGCGCTGGCGCAGATTGCGCAGATGATGCCGGGTCCGCTCCCGCAACCGGACTTGCTCCCGAAGCAGGGCGCCGCGCCGTTGCGCCAGCAGTTGGCCGGGGCGGAGCCGGTCCAGCCGGACGCCAAGGTTTTGCCCGGCGACGCGGCATTTTTGCAATTGTTGACGCGCGCAACGGAAGAGCGCCAGTTGCAGATCATCCAGGCGTTGCAGGCGCTGATTGAGCAACCGGCGCGGATGCGAGGCCTGGAGCCGTTGCCAGAGTTGCTGGAAATGACGGCGTTCGCCCGGCAAGCGCCGGCGAACCAGGTCGCGCAATTGCGCGCGCGCCTGCGCCAGCCATTTGCCGCTGGAAAAAACCGCTTCGGTCAGAATCTCCGCCGCCGCGCTGGGCGTGGCCGCCCGCAAGTCGGCGGCAAAGTCGCTGATGGTGAAATCAATTTCGTGCCCGATGGCGGAAACGACGGGCAGGGCGGAATTGAAAATGGCGCGGGCCACAATTTCCTCGTTGAAGGCCCACAAATCCTCCAGGCTGCCCCCGCCGCGCGTGAGCAGGATCAAATCCAGTTTCCGTCCGGGGATTTTCGACCATTGATTGAGGCGCGCAATGGCTTCGGCGATTTCCCCCGCCGCGCCCGCGACCTTGCACCGCGCATGGCACAAAAATGATTTCCAGAGCCGGATTGCGCCGCCGCGCCACATGCAACACATCGCGAATGGCGGCCCCGGTCGGCGAAGTGACCAAACCGATGCGCTGCGGGAATCGCGGCAGGGGCCGTTTCCGCTCCGGCGCAAAAAGGCCCTCGGCGGCCAGTTTCGCCTTCAGCTTTTCGAAGGCGGCCTGCAACGCGCCGACGCCCTGAAGTTCGACCGCCAGCACGCGCAATTGATATTGGCCGCGCGGTTCATACACGGTCATTTCGCCTTTGAGGATGACCTTGCGCCCGTCTTGCAAAGCGGCGCGATTGGCCGGCGCATCGGTCCGAAAGACAATGCAGTTCAACTGCGCCGCCGCGTCCTTGAGGGTGAAATAAACATGGCCGGAACTTTGCGCGCGGCAATTGGTGATCTCGCCCGTCACCCAGACCTGGCCGATCTGCTTTTCGAGCAGGCGGCGGATGTCGGCCGTCAATTCGCTGACGGAGAAGACGCGCCGCGTGGCTGCCACCGGGAAAAGCTCGCCGCCAAAATCCCATTGCGATGTGGTCTGCTTCGGCATTCAGGCCTCGAGCGGTTCGGAAATCCGGCGGATGTGGAGCGCGCGCCCGGAATCGTTGTCAATTTCAATCAACGCGCCCTGCAACAGGATCCGGCCGGAGGCCACGCCGAATTTCTGCGGCGTGTTCGTGGCAAAGCGCTCGATGACCGGCGCCATTTCGCGCCCCAAAACGCTCTCGTGCGGCCCGGTAAAACCCGCGTCAGTCAAGTAAGCCGTGCCGCCGGGGAAAATTTGTTCATCCGCCGTTTGCACATGGGTATGAGTGCCGACGACCGCGCTGACCTGGCCATCCAACATGCGGGCGAGGGCGATTTTTTCCGAAGTCGCCTCCGCGTGCAGATCGACAAAAATAATTTTGGTCATCTGGCGCAGGCGCGGGACTTCGGTGCGGGCGCAAAGGAAGGGATTCTCCAGCGGCGGCATGAAAGTGCGCCCCTGCAGATTGAGGACGGCGACCGGCGGCAAGCTTCTCCGAATGCCAAACCGTGCTGCCCTGGCCGATGACGCCCGGCGGATAATTCAATGGCCGCAAAAACCGGGCCTCGGCCAGCAACAGGAAATTGACCTCCTTTTGGTCCCACAAATGGTCCCCGGTGGTCATGATATCGACGCCCGCGTCAAAAATCTCATTTGCAGTGTTGACCGTGATGCCCGCCCCGCCGGCCGCATTTTCCCCATTGGCGACGACCATGTCGATGCGGTGCGCCTGGCGCAATTGTGGCAGGAGCTGCCGCACCGCATAGCCGGCCCGGCTCCCCGACGATGTCGCCGACAAAAAGAAGCTTCACGGCAAAGAGATTAATGGGGAACGCCCGGCTGGCAAGCAATGAAAACCCAACGGAATGAGGATTGCGCGAAAGAGAGGATTGCGCGATAATTTACGCCATGAGCGTGGCCGAATTGCCCATCCAGATTGACCGCGAGAAGATCGCGGAGTTTTGTCGCGCGCGCGGCATCCGCAAGTTGAGCCTGTTCGGCTCGGTGTTGCGCGATGATTTCGATCCGGCGCGCAGCGACGTGGATGTGCTGGCGGAGTTCGAGCCAGACGCGCTTAAAGGGGTTGGTTTTCGTTACTTCAGCTACGGCGAGGAACTGGCCGCCATTATTGGCCGCAAGGTGGATTTTTGTTCCCGTCTCAACAAATACATTGAAGCAACGGTGCGCCGGGAGGCGGTTCCGATTTATGAGCGCGCATGATCCTCGGGTGACGTTGCGGCAAATTCAAGACGCGGGACGCCATCTCCAGTTGATGTGCGCCGACAAAACCTTTGAGAAGCTGCTCTCCGATTGGCAGGAAGTTGCCGCGCTGGAGCGGCTTATCGAGATTATGGGAGAGGGTGTGAAGCGGCTGCCGATGGATTTGCGGTCGCGGTATCCTTCCGTGCCGTGGAAGGAAATCGCCGGCACACGGGATAAGTTGAGCCACGGATATGATGACGTGGATTATCAGGTGTTGTGGGATGCGGTCCAAAAGGATGTGCCTGCGCTCCTTGTCATTATTGAACAGATGCTAAAAGATTTGGATTGAAATTCAGGTCTTGCTAAAACCCGTTGATCACGTCGAGCAGTTGGCGCAGGCGGCCGTATTGCCGGCGGTCAAAGCCAAAGGCGATGCGCGGCAATTCAACGTGGTCGTTGTCTTCCTTTTCCTCGGGCGTGGGTTCGATGATTTTGAATTTCTCGCCCAGGATGATGTCGCCAAAATCATCGTTGAGACTGTCAATGGCGGACGGGGACGGAGCATTCTTGAGGCGCAGGACGAGCAAATCTTTGACAAAGCGGCTGGAATGGTAATTGCGATAAAACCGGGTGATGATGCGCACGGCGTGGCTGGCATTGTCGGCAATTTGATAGAGGAACAGGTCGTCGGGCGAAATCATTTGGCCGCGCAAGAGGTGTTCGCGGATGTTTTTGTCCCAGACTTTCCAGTAGGCGCCGCCGGGGCGGTCGAGCAGGACCAGGGGCACCAGGCGGCTTTTGCCGGTTTGCATGAGGGTCAGCGCCTCGTACCCTTCGTCCAAGGTCCCAAATCCGCCGGGGAATAAAACAATGGCGTCGGAGTGCCGGATGAAGGTGAGCTTGCGGGTGAAAAAGTATTTGAAGGAGATGAGCTTTTTGTCTTTGTCGATGATGGGGTTGGCCGCTTGTTCCCAGGGCAGGCGGATGTTGGCGCCGAAACTCATTTCCTGCCCGGCCCCTTCGTGTCCGGCTTGCATGATGCCCGGGCCGGCGCCGGTGATGACCATGAAGCCGGCCTCGGCGATCTTGCGGGCGAATTCGACCGCTTCGAGATATTCCTGCCGCGTGGGCAGAGTGCGGGCGGAACCGAAGATGGTGACTTTGCGCGTGTGGTCGTAAGGGGCGAAGAGGCGGAAGGCGTAGCGCAATTCGCCCATGGCGGTGCGGATGACCCGCACGTCGCCACGGTCCTTGACATCCGTCAATAATTTGAGGGCATTGACAATTATTTCTTCGACCAAATCCGCATTATAGCCGCCGCCCCTGGCCGCGATCAGGTCCTGAATGCGGCTTTTGATAATCGGGTCAACCGGGCTTTTTTCAGCCTTTTCCACGGCACTAAACTATCGCGTTGCGCGGCAAAAGCAATAACCTTAAACTGCCCAGTTGCCGGAACCCGACTGGGCGGCGCAAAGGTCAAAAAATGACAATGGATTACAAAAAGACGCTCAATCTGCCGCAAACCGGTTTTCCGATGAAAGCCGATTTGATCGCGCGCGAGCCGCAACGCCTGCAACAATGGCACCGCGCCAAACTGTACCAGAAAATTCAGGCCGCCCGCGTCGGCGCGCCAAAATTTGTCCTGCACGACGGCCCTCCGTTCGCCAACGGCGACGTCCACATCGGCACCGCCCTGAACAAAATCCTCAAGGACATCATCATCAAACACCAGGGCCTGCTTGGCCGGAACGCGCCTTATGTTCCGGGGTGGGACTGCCACGGGTTACCCATCGAATTCAAAGTGACGCAGGAAATGCGGAAAGCCGGCATCACCAGCGCCGATGCGGTCGCGATTCGCAAAGCCTGTGCAGCCTCCGCCCGCAAATACATTGATCTCCAGCGCGCGCAATTCAAACGCCTCGGCGTGCTCGGCGATTGGGAAAACCCCTACCTGACCCTGGACAAGGAATATGAAGCGGATGAATTGCGCCTGTTTGCCGACATTGTGGAAAAGGGCTTCGTCTATCGCGGCAAGAAGCCGGTGTACTGGAGCATCCCCTGCCGCACCGCGCTGGCTGAGGCGGAAGTGGAATACGCCGATCACGTCAGCCAAAGCGTGTTCGTGAAGTTCCCCGTCGTCGGCCAGCCGAAGACGTTCGTTGTCATCTGGACGACGACGCCCTGGACGCTGCCTGGCAATCTCGCCGTCTCTTACAACGAAAAACTTCAATACGTCCAAATCCGCGTCGGCGAAGAAAAGTACATTTTGTTTCGCGGATTGCTCCCTGCCGTCGCCGAAAAATGCGGCTGGGCCAATTACACCGAGCAACTGATCAGCACGGCAGATTTGGCCGGTTTGGAATATCAGCACCCCTTCTGCCATCGCACCGGCAAACTGTTCGCCGCCGAATTTGTCACCAGCGACACCGGCACGGGGTTCGTTCACATCGCGCCCGGCCACGGCCTCGACGACTACAATCTCGGACGCCAAAAAGGCCTGCCGATTTACTCGCCAGTGGATGATGACGGCCGTTTCGCGCACACGAATGAATTGCCCGTGGAGCAGCAGATGCCGGCCGAAATGCTGGGCAAATCCATTTTGGAAAAACACGGCAAGAGCGACGCCAACGAAGCCGTTCTCCACGAACTCCGCGTCCGCCAGGCGTTGTTGCATCAGGAAAATTATCATCACAGCTATCCGCATTGCTGGCGCAGCAAAACCCCGGTCATCTTCCGCGCCATGGACCAGTGGTTCATCCAGATTGACCATGACCAATTCCGCGAACGCGCCCTAGCTGAAATTGACCGCGTGAGCTGGATTCCCGACTGGGGCGTCAACCGCATCAAAAGCGCGGTGCAAACGCGTCCCGACTGGTGCATCTCACGCCAGCGCTCCTGGGGGGTGCCGATTCCCGCATTTTACGACGCCAGCGGCGAACTGATTTTTGACGCGCAAATCGTCCGCCACACCGCTGACCTGTTTGAAAAACACGGTTCAAATGTGTGGTTTGAAAAATCCGCCGCCGAACTTTGGTCCCTCGTCAAGCCAAATGACTGGAAAGGCGCGGAGCCTGCCGCCAAATCGAATGACACGCTGGACGTGTGGATTGATTCCGGCTCATCCTCCCGGGCCGTCATCGCGCGCCGCGCGGAAATCCGGGGCAGGGAAAAGCCGTTCCAAGCGGACATGTACCTCGAAGGCAGCGACCAGCATCGCGGCTGGTTTCAATCCTCGCTGCTGCTCTCGCTGGCGGGCAACGGCGCGGCCCCGTTCAAAACAGTATTGACACATGGTTTCATTGTGGACGCCGACCGCGAAAAAATTTCCAAAAGCAAGCAAAGCCAGGGCGGCTACGAAAAACCGCAGACGGCCGAGGCCTACGTCAACAAATACGGCGCGGACGTGATGCGGCTGTGGGTCGCCTCGCAAGATTACCGCAACGACATAGTCGTAAGCGAGGAGCGCATCAACAAAGTGGGCGAAACGTATCGCGGCATCCGCAACGCGCTACGCTACCAGCTTTCGAACCTGTACGATTTCGATCCGGCCAAAGACACGGTGCCGGATGCCGGGCTGACCGGATTGGACCGCTGGATACTCGGGCAATTCGGCAAATTGGAGACGGAAGTCATGGGGGCTTATGAGCAACACGAGTTCCATGTGGTCTATCAGAAGATCAGCCAGTTCGCGGCGGTTGAGTTGTCGGCCATCTATCACGATTTGGTCAAGGACCGGCTCTATACGGACGCCGCGCCATCGC
This sequence comes from uncultured Verrucomicrobiae bacterium, assembly GCA_963825315.1. Taxonomy (GTDB): domain Bacteria; phylum Verrucomicrobiota; class Verrucomicrobiia; order Limisphaerales; family Palsa-1400; genus DASRLE01. The sequence goes on from CAWGST010000001.1 coordinate 2,940,283, forward strand.
CGCGCCGCCGTTCCACGCAAACGGCGCTCCATCGAATGGTCCGGGGCCTTTGCCGCATGCTGTCGCCGATCCTGGTTTTCACGGCCGATGAAGCGTGGGAATTTATCCCGGGCGCCGGGGAGGAATCGGTCCATCTGGCCCCGTGGCAGGCGGCCGGCCTGGATGCTGCCAAAAGAGGAAGAAGACCGGTGGAAAAAGCTGTTGGAAATTCGCGAACGGATTCTGCCGCATTTGGAGAAAGAACGGCAGGCCAAAAACATCGGCAAAGCTCTCGAGGCCAAAGTGATGCTCGGCGGAACGGCTAAAGTTTTGCCGGGCCAGACCGATATGGATACAGAAGTTCTGCGTGAACTCTTGAATGTGTCACAACTGGTCATGGGCCAAAGTGCGGACGCGGATGATTTGTCCATTCAGGTGGCCAAAGCGGACGGCCGGAAATGCGAGCGTTGCTGGCATTGGGAAGAGGATGTCGGGGCAAGCGGGGAACATCCGACCCTCTGCGGCCGTTGCGTTCGGGCAATCAAAGACACTGCGATATGAAACCTGAAATGCCGTTGATGGTGGAGGCCATGTTGACGAAGCGTTCCACATTCAGCCTCCCCACGCGCGCCGTCCTGCTGGCAGCGTGTTACGTGATCGGGGGATTGCTGGGCAGCGAATCCAGCGCGCTGATGGGCGGAGACGTCCCGTTAGTGTGGGCTCCGTCCGGGATCGCGCTGGCGGCCATTCTGCTCTTTGGTTATCGCATGTGGTGGGGGGTGGCGCTGGGGGCCTGGCTGCTCACTCTGGCGCAAGGAATGCCCGAGGGCTTTTTCACCCTGGCGACAGCCGTCGGCAACACCATCGGAGCGGTGCTCTGCGCCTATCTGTTGGAACACTTCGTGCGGTTTCAATATTCCATGGGGCGCGTGAAGTATGTGGCCGGCTTCATTCTTTTCGCCTGTTTGCTGGGCACGACGGTCAATGCGGCGTTCAATGTCGTCGGCCTTTGCTATGGCGGCCAACTGCCGTGGGAACAGTTGTTGTGGAAACAAGTCTTCAGCGCCGTGGTCGTTTGGTGGGTGCCGAACGCGATGGGGGCGCTGGTGGTGACGCCGTTCATTCTGGCCTGGGCCGCACCCGGCGCAGCGCGCTGGACGCGCCGCCGCATTGTGGAAGCGGCCTGTTGCGCGGGCGGCCTCCTGATTGGCACCCAGCTTTCATTCAATTCCTGGTTTGTCTATGGGATGGAAAATTATCCGCTGGCCTATTTGCCGTATCCATTCCTGGTCTGGGCCGCGTTGCGTTTTGGCCTGCGCGGCGCCACCACCGGGACTTTCGTGGTCGCCGCCTTGTCCATTTATGAATTGTTGCATCAGCGCGGGCCTTTCTGGGCGGGCACGGGCCACGATCACACCAGCCTGATGCTGATCGGTTGTTACATCGGCGTTGTCGCGGTTGGCAACCTGCTCCTGGCCGCCGCGGCGGTCGAGCGCGAGGCGGCCCTTCGCGCCACGGCCGAAAGCGAAAGGCGCTATCGCGGCGTGGTCGAGGATCAGACGGATTTAATCTGCCGTTTCAAAACGGACGGCACGCTCGTCTTTGTCAATCAGGCTTACTGCCGCTTCCATGGCGAGCAGCGGGAGAAACTGATCGGCTCCAATTTTTTTCAGACTCTCTCCGAGCAGGACCGTGAAATCCCGCTGGGCGAGTTTGCCCGCCTGACCCCGTCCGATCCCATTCGGACCTATGACAACAAGGTGGTCATCAACCCGGGACAATTCATCTGGCAGCAATGCATGGTGCGCGCCTTATTTGACGACGCGGACCGGATCACGGAATTCCAGGCCGTGGCGCAGGACATCACCCACCGCAAGCAATCGGAGGAGGCCCTCCGCCGGGGCGAAGAACGCCTGCAGGCCATTCTGCACAGCATGCCCGATGGCGTCATTGTCCTGAATGAGCGCGGGTGGGTGACCTTGTTCAATCCGGCGGCGGAAAAGATTTTTCAACGCAAGGCGGACCAGGTGCTGGATCGGTCCTTGGATGAATTGTTCGCGGCAGCCGACCGGCAAAGGTACGGGGAGTATCTGGCGCGCCCGGAGGGGGCGGGCCAGGCCGGCGTCATTGAAGTCAGCGCCCTGCGACCCGGCGGGGCTTTGTTGCCCATCGACGTGGCGGTGAGCGAAATTCCGCGCGGCCAGGCGCGCATGAGCATCGTGGTGGTGCGCGACATTTCGGAGCGCAAGAAACTGGAGGACCAATACCGGCAGGCGCAGAAGATGGAAGCGGTGGGGCGGCTGGCCGGGGGCATCGCGCACGATTTCAATAATTTGATGCAGGCCATTTTGGGATACATCAATCTGCTGGACCGGCGTCTTCCGCTGGGCGACCCCAATCACGAGGCGGTGGAGCAAATCCAGAAATCCCTGGCGCACGCCAGTTCGCTGACCCGGCAGCTTCTGGCCTTCAGCCGAAAGCAGGTACTGACGCCAAAGTTGCTGTCGCTCAACACCACAGTGTCCGATATGAACCGCTTGCTGCAACGCGTGCTCGGAGAAACCATCCAGTTGAAAATGAAACTGGCCGCGCCCGCGCCCTGGATACGGGCCGATCCCGGACAAATGGAACAATTGATTCTGAACCTGGCCATCAACGCGCGCGACGCCATGCCGCAGGGCGGCACGCTGGGCATCGAAACCAGCAACGTCGAGTTTCGCAAAGAAACAACCCTTGCCTCCGGCCGCATGGCCGCCGGATCCTACGCTGTTTTGAAAATATCCGACACGGGATGCGGCATGACGCCGGACGTGCAGGCCCACTTGTTTGAACCTTTTTTTACCACGAAGGGAAATGGCAAAGGCACCGGCCTCGGTCTCTGCAACGTCTATGGAATGGTCAAACAAAGCGGAGGCGAAATCACGGTCAACACCCAGACGGGCCGCGGCGCCACTTTCGAAATTTACCTGCCTCGCTTTGATGGCAGCGTTGCCGAGGAGGATTCCACCCATATCGTGCCCGCGCGGACGCACGGCACCGAGACGGTTTTGCTGGTCGAGGATGAAGAACTGGTGCGCATGATGCTGGTGGAGGTCCTGAAAGCCGCCGACTACAATGTGCTGGATGCCCGGCACGGGGCGGACGCGCTGGAGCTGGCCGAACGACACCAGGGGCCGATTGATTTGCTGGTGACGGACATGACCATGCCGGGCTTCAGCGGCTCCGAGCTGGCCAGACGCCTGGCCGTGCCCCGGCCCAAGATGCGCGTGTTGTTTATCTCCGGTTACACGGATGTGGAAACGGCACACTGGTGCAAACTCAATCAACCGGTGCAATTCTTGCAGAAGCCGTTTCATCCCGATGCCTTTTTAACCAAGACGCGCCAGATTCTGGATCAGAAAGGGAAAAACGCGTCGGTCGCGGCCAATTGACCGGATGACGGGCGAACTGCCAGAGCCGGGCGTCCCCGCCCCGGAAGCGATCCGTCAAAAGGCCCGGGCTTTCATTCTGCAATGGATCGCGCACCGCCAAGGTTCCCCCGCCGAACTCATCCGCGCCCTGGAGGAGGAGGCCGGCTGGCCGGCGCGCCATTGCCTGACGGCCATCCTGGACGAATTGCGCGCCAGCCGGAGCGGGCCGGAATTGGACCGCAAATATCTGCTTTACACGTTGAGCGAGGGCGCGGTCGCCGAAGCCCTGGCCGGGGGCATGGGGCCGCATTCCGAACATCAATCCTCTCTCGACGAACTGTTTGGCCGCAGCCGCCAGTTCCGGCGCTCGAAAAAATTTTCCGCCGCGGTCGATTTCATCGCCCGATTTCGCGAGTATTCCCCGTTCAACAACATGCTGGTTTTTTTGCAGAATCCGCTGGCGACTTATTTCGCCACCGCCAGCCATTGGCACAAAGTTTTTCAGCGGACGATCAAGGACGAAGCGCGCGGCATGATCATCCTGGCCCCGCGCACCCCGGTGCTGCTGGTCTATGATCTGGCCGATACGGACGGCCCGCCGCTGCCGGAAAAACTGGAGCTCTTCACCCGCACTTCGGGGCGCTTCCATCCCATGATCCTGGAACGCACGATCAAAAATTGTGAACGGGACAGAATCCGCGTTGAACGCAAGCCCATGGGACAATTGCGGGGAGGCTTCAGCACCGCGCGGGTGCGGGAGCAAAATTGGAAAATGCGCATCGGACTGCGGGGGGAACTGGATGAAGGCGCGGCCTATGGGGTGCTTTGCCACGAGTTGGCCCACATTTATTTGGGGCACCTTGGGGCCGACAAGGAGGGCGGCTGGCCTTATCGCCTGAACCTGCCGCTCAACGTGGCTGAAATCGAGGCTGAATCCGTGGCTTACATCGTGTGCCGGCGGGCCGGATTGCGCACGCACTCGGCGGAATATCTTTCCAGTTATGTGGAAGACAGTTCCGACCTGGATTCCATTAGTATTGACCTTGTCAGCCGCGCGGCCCGCCGCATTGAAGAAATGGGCCGGCGGCTCATGCCCCCGCGCGAAAAGCCGGCCCGGACGGGGCGCTGAGCGTTCATTTCGCCGGCGCCCCTGAGAACTGATTGCCAATGGTGCGCCGAAATTCTATTCCGGCCGTTTAATTCCCCATACTTCGACTCCGCGATAAACCAGTAATTGGTTCCCTATGAAACAAGGGAATTCAGATCATTTAGAGCATTTTCATCGCCCTCGTAACCGTCAAAAGACCACAAATGCGGAGGTTTTCCAAACTTTTGCGGCTACAGTATTATTTAAACCGCTCTAAACATTTAAAATTTACAATGCCCGCATTGAGGCCAGGCAATGCGGGCATTGTAAATTCATTTTTCATGCATTGTCAAGAAAAATCCGGGCGTGGCAAAAAAGCTGGCGGAAGAACATGTTTTAGAAGTTTGGACAGGCAGTTGCTGCGTTTGCGGACTGAGCTTGCGGACCGCGCTTGACGTTCGCGCCGCAAAAAACTACTCTTAAGGCGGGTTGGTGGCTATAGCTCAATGGTAGAGTCCAAGCTTGTGGAGCTTGTTGTTGCGGGTTCGAGTCCCGTTGGCCACCCCACCCTTCTCCATCAACAACTTACGAAATTCATACTTGAACGTTCGGCCGAAAAACAAGTCAAATTTAGTAATGAAGCTCGGATATGGGGCTGAATGGGTTTTTTGGTTTTCCCCATTCAGTTGGAATTCCGAGGTAAAGGGTCGAGTATTCTGGTTTGTTGTGGGCCGGACGCTGTAATGGCGTCCGGTCTTTCTTTGTGGAGATGGCTGAATTCCCGACACCTGCCACCGGTTCTCGGCTCCGTTTCCCTTTTACCCATGTCGCTCGCATGAAATCGGCACGGTTCTCGCCCTTGCAATGCTGGCCCAACATAATTGGCCAGGTCGTGGACAAAAATGGTGGATTGCATTTGGAGACGAGCAGGGTATGGTGGACTGAGCGATGGTGCGTGAAAGGTTTCGGCAGGTTTTCCGGCCTGCAACCAGTTCTTAGCGTGCCATGGCAAGTGTAAGGCGCAGGTGCGATGCCTGCGCCCTCTTGTTTTCTGTGGACGTGATTGGATTACAACGTCATCTTCCCCTCTGCCCTCGCCTTGACCCATCTCGCTCTGGCACTCGCGGCCAGCTTCGCTCTCGCCGCAGCACTAAACCTTTTCCGTCTCTTGGCCGGCTTCGATTTCTTCACCCCTTTGCCTCTAAACTTGGCCCATCTCGCTCTGGCAGCAGCAGCAATTGCAGCCCTCCCAGCCCGAGACATCCGGCGACGTTTCTTCCTTTTGGTGGTGAATGGACTGGGCATTCCTCCGTCACCCGCAATTGAATCGATCTTGCTTTGCAGCTTCTCAACCCGCCTCTCGACGGCAATATGCAGTTTCTCAATCTTTTTCTTGATGACGATAATGCTTCGGATTTGCTCCGTTGATAAATCTTTGATGTTCATGGGAGAATTTTTAAACCGGGTGGGGATCGGGAGTCAATCGCAGAGTTGTCGACTCCTGGTGTCATCCTGGATTCTTTGGCTGAACCGTATCCGGCGCCGATTACAAAATAATTTTAAAAGAAGGTTTGAACATTCGACCAAAAGATGAGCCACTCTCAATAGGCCACGGACGGCTGAATAGGTTTTTGGTTTTTCCATTCGGTTGTAATTCCGAGGTCTGGTTGTTAGGGGCCGGACGCTGCAATGGTGTCCGGCCCTTTTTTATGGAGAAGGCCAAATACGCCCGGTTTTTGTTGCCGGCGCCCACCCATTGTCCACGATTAGGCATGGGAATTATCATGACGATTTGGTGGTCGGCGGCGGGTGGATTACGCGTGGATAAAATTGACGCAGGAAATCTTTCTCGATAAAACTCAGCTATGAAAATCCACCGTCGATTTATCCTTCTGTTTTTGGTCTGCGTCTCTGCCGCTTCCGCCGCCGGGACCAACCACAACTTTGCGAAATGGGAAAAGGCGATCTCCGCCTATGAACAGGTGGACGCGACAAATCCGCCTGCCAAAGGTTCAATCGAATTCATCGGTTCCTCGACCATTGCGTACTGGAAGACGCTGGCGCGGGATTTTCCCGGTCAGCCCGTCTTCAATCGCGGCTTTGGCGGCTCGGAGATCGTGGATTCCACGCACTTCGCGCCACGGGTGATTTTTCCATACGCTCCCAAGATGATTCTCTTCCGCGCCGGTGGCAATGATTTGTGGGCGGGTAAACCGCCGGAACAGGTCTTTGCCGATTTCGAAGAATTTGCGGAAACCGTCCACGCCCGCCTGCCGGAAACCAAAATTGTTTTCATTTCCTGGAGTCCCACCCCGTCACGCTGGACGCAGCATGAAAAGGAAAAAACATTGAATGTGCTGGCAGAGGATTACATCCGTGGAAAACCGTTCCTGCAATACATCGAAACCTACGACCTGCCGCTCGGCGCGGACGGCCGACCGCGCCCGGAATTATTTATGCCCGACCAATTGCACTTCAACGCCGATGGCTACAAGCTGCTCGCCGATCGGGTGCGTCCGTTTCTGCCGAAATGAATCTTTGCTCGTTATCTTTCAACGGAAAGGTAAAAGCCGATGAGAATGCGCATTAAATACCCGTTCCTCCTGCCTGCGCTGATCGCCGGTCTCGGCTTGATACTGGCTGGCCGGGTGACGGCCCAGATCTTCACGACCCTGCATGGTTTCACGGCGGAATCTTACGATTATTCCATTGGCGCTGAAACCAACAGCGACGGAGCCGAGCCGGAATCCGGATTGGTTTTATCGGGCAACACCCTGTATGGGACCGCATATGACGGTGGCAGCTCGGGTTATGGCACGGTGTTCAGTCTTTCGCTGCCGGTGCAACCGCAATTGGCCATAATGCTTTCCGGCACTAATGTCATTTTGACGTGGCAGACCAATGCCGCCGGGTTCACGCTGCAATCCACCACGAACCTTTCACCGGCGGCTTGGACCACCAATTTGCCGGCACCGGTTGTCATCAACAGGCAGAACACAGTGACAAATCTCATCTCCGGCACACAGAAATTTTACCGGTTAAGCCAATAATCCCGGAGACAGCCTGCCGTCGTTTCTTTGCCAGATGCCTGGACACCAACTTGGCCATCTCGAACATGCTGACCTGCTTCTTGCCGTAAGTTCGTATTGCGGGTTTGAGTCCCGTTGGCCACCCCACCCTTCCGCCTCATATCCCAACCTTGCGCGCACATTCCCATTCCGGCATACTCGGACCCGTGGTAACATCAAATCCATTGCTCAAACGCGCGGAGAGCTTCAGCGGGACCGCGGAAACGGCCATGAACCTCAACGGCACCGTCAATAAAACTGGCATCCTCCTGCTCATTTGCATGGCGACAGCCGCGTATGGGTGGGTCACGCCTGAATTGCGCGGGGGATTGCTCTTTGTGCCGGTGCTCGGCGGATTCGTGCTGGCAATGGTGGGGATGTTCAAGCCGGCGACTTCGCCGTACGTGGCCCCGCTTTATGCGGCCCTCGAAGGATTGGCGCTGGGCGCGATTTCGGCAGTATTCAACGTCAAATACCCGGGCATCGCGGCCAACGCCGTCCTGTTGACCTTCTCCATTTTGGGGTTGTTCTTGTTCCTTTACGCCACCCGCATTGTGCGGGTGACCAGCGGAATGAAGGTGGCCATCATTGCGGCAACCGGCGGCATCTGCGTTGTCTATTTAATTGACATGGTTCTGGGTTTGTTCGGACATGGTGTGCCGTTCATCAACAGCAGCGGACCGCTGGGCATTGGTCTCAGCCTTTTTATTTGCGCCATCGCGGCCTTCAACTTTTTCCTGGATTTCGATGCCATCGAAGGGTTCATCCGGTCCGGCTCGCCCAAGTACATGGAATGGTCACTCGGGTTTGGCCCTGCTCATCACGCTGGTGTGGCTCTATTTGGAAATACTGCGCCTGCTGGGCAAATTGCAGAGCAGGAGATAGGGCAGCCCTTCCTAATCCTAATCTTAATCCTAATCCCAATCTTCTTCTTCCAAACAGGATTAAGATTACGATTAAGATTAAGATTAAGATTAGGAAAGAAGCGGCCAGCCCGGGGAGCGTTTACAACAGCTTGATTTGCATCGCGTCTTTCTCCAAGCCGTCCACCAGGCCTTCGATGCGCGCCCGGCGCCGTTCCATGATGTGTTTGTCCATCTCCGCGTCGCAAGGCACGGGATACTTGCCATTGTAACAAGCCATGCAAAAGGATTCCCTGGGCAGGCCGGTCGCCCGCACCATGCCGTCCTCGGACAAATAGGCCAGTGAATCCGCGTTGAGATAACGCCGGATCTCGTCAATCGAATGGTTCGCCGCCATCAATTTGCTGCGGTCGGGAAAATCGATGCCATAGACGCACGGGTTCATGTGCGGCGGGCAACTGACCAGCACATGCACTTCCGTCGCGCCGGCCTCCTTCAAATTGTTGACGCGCGCCTTGCACGTTGTCCCGCGCACGATGGAATCATCCACCACGATCACTCTTTTGCCCTTGACCAGGTCGGTGATCAAATTGAGTTTCACCCGTACGTCAAAATCGCGGATCAATTGCGAGGGTTGCAAAAAACTGCGGCCCACGTAGTGATTGCGCACAAAGGCCATTTCATAAGGAATGCCCGAGGCCAGTGAATAGCCCAGAGCCGCGCAGTTGCCGCTGTCGGGCACGGGCAGCACCAGGTCCGCCTGCAAAGGATGCTCCCGCGCCAGTTCCCGCCCCATTTCGACGCGCACTTTATAGACGTTGCGATGGGCGATGGTGCTGTCGGGGCGCGCGAAATAGACATATTCAAAAATGCAAAAGGCGCGTGGCTTGTGCTCTGGAAAGGCCTGCAGGCTGCGCACGCCGTTGGCATCGATGATGACGATTTCCCCCGGCTCGATGTCGCGCACGAATTTGGCGGAGATCAAATCCAGCGCGCAACTTTCGCTGGCCAGCACCCAGGCCTCGCCGACCCTGCCCAGGCAGAGCGGACGGAAGCCAAAAGGGTCGCGCACGCCGATCAATTCCTGTTCGGTCATAATGACCAGCGAATACGCCCCTTCGATCCGCCGGACCGTTTGCAACAGGTTATTCTCGTTGCCGCCGGTATTTGGCTGGCAAAGCAGGTGCAGGACAATTTCGCTGTCCACCGTCGTTTGAAAAATGGCGCCTTTGTCCTCCAATTCTTCGCGCAATCCGGCCGCGTTGGTCAGATTGCCGTTATGGGCGATGGCCAATTGGCCCCGTTTGCTGTCGCCCGTCAACGGCTGGGCGTTGCGCAAATGCGACGATCCGGTGGTCGAATAACGCGTATGGCCGACGGCCATGTGGCCGACGAGATTATGCAGTATCTCGCCGTTGAAAATCTGCGACACCAGCCCCATGCGTTTGTATTCGCGGAATTGGCGGCCGTCGCAAGAGACGATGCCCGCGCTTTCCTGGCCGCGATGCTGCAAGGCATAGAGGCCGTAATAGGTCAATTCCGCCGCGTTGGGATGGCCGTAAATGCCGAAAACGCCGCAGTAATGTTTTGGATAAAGCTGCATGAAATTCAATTCCGCCGCGCCCTCCATCGCGTGCGCTCCCACAAACCGGGACAACAATGGCCCGGGTTCGCCGCCAACGCAAGAGCAGTTCTTACTGGCCTGAAATCATCGAAAATGACGAATGTCCAAGCCCGAATGACCAACGAATGACGAAGCTCGAATGACGAGATTTCGTCATTGGGTCATTTGGGCATTGATTGGTCATTAGGATTTCGTCATTAGACATTTCCCCTGATGAAGCCAATCTTGACTGAAGCAGTGGAAATACTAGAGTTAAACGAATGAAACTTTCTGTTCGAGGGGAATATGCCTTGCGGGCGCTGTTGGTGCTGGGCCAAAATTACGGCCAGGAGGTGGTACGCATTCAAACGATTTCCGACCAGCAAAAAATTCCCAAGAAGTTTCTGGAACAAATTCTCAATGACTTGAAGACCCTGGGCGTGGTGGAGAGCAAGCGGGGAGCGGGGGGCGGCTACCGGCTGGCGCTCCCGCCGGAAAACATTACTTTGGCCTCGGTCATCCGGTATGTGACCGGGGCGCTGGCGCCGGTGAGTTGCGTAAGCGACAACTTTTATGAACGCTGCACCTGCCCGGATGAAGCGACCTGCCCGATTCGCGAAGTGATGAAGGAAGCGCGGGAAGCGGTGGTCAGCATCATGGAACGGGTGACCCTGGCCGATTTGTGCGAACGCTCGCGCCGCCTGGAACAGAATCCGGCCGGAGCGGCGGACTATGTGATTTAAATTGTTTTGGCCCTGATTTTTCGCCACTGTTGGCGTGCTTATGCAACAGGTCAACATCGGCATGATCGGCGGCGGCACGGTGGGCAGCGGCGTTTTCCATCATTTGGAAAACAACGGCGCCCTGCTGGAGTCGCGCCTGGGGATCAAGATTGGACTGCGCAAAATCGCCGTCAAGGCGCTGGACGAACCGCGCCCCTACCCAATCCCGGCCTCGCTCATGACGACCGATTGGGCCGCCGTGGTCAACGATCCGCAAGTCCATGTTGTCATCGAGCTGGTCGGCGGGACGACCATCGCCAGGACGATGATTCTGACGGCGCTTAAACTGGGCAAGCCGGTCATCACGGCCAACAAGGCGTTGCTCTCCGCCCATGGCGAGGAATTGTTTGCCGCCGCCCGGCAATACCGGACCAATCTCTATTACGAAGCCAGCGTCGCCGGTGGCATTCCGATTATCAAAGCCTTGCGCGAGGGCTTTGTCGGCAATCGCATCACCCACATTTACGGCATCGTCAACGGCACCTGCAATTACATCCTCACCCGCATGAAACTGGAAGGCACCGACTTTCAACCGACCCTCGCCGAGGCGCAGCGGCATGGTTACGCCGAAGCGGACCCCGCGCTCGATATTGACGGCTTTGATTCCCAACACAAAATTGGCATTCTCGCCTCGCTCGCCCACGGCTTTTGGGTGCGGCCCGGGGAGATTTACGTCGAGGGCATCCGGGCCATCAGCCGGGCGGACATCGAATTTACCGGGAAGCTGGGCTATACCATCAAACTGCTCGGAGTGGTCAAGGGCGGAAAATCGCCCGGCGCGAAAAGCGGCGCGGGCCGGGCGGTGCAGGCCTCCGTCTATCCGGCCCTGGTGCCGGACACCCACGTCCTGGCGAGTGTCAATCATGTTTTTAACGCGGTCTTTGTGCGCGGCGACGTCGTGGGCGACACGCTCTTCTATGGACGCGGGGCGGGCAAGGACGCCACGGCCAGCGCGGTTTTGAGCGACATCGCGGACGCGGCGCTGGATTGCAAACACGGCACGCGCAACCGCATTCCGCCCTTCGTGCCGCATGATCGCCATGGCAAAGTCCTGTCCATTGATGAAGTTGTGTCCCGTTATTATCTGCGTTTGAGCGTCATTGACAAACCCGGCACCCTGGCAAAAATCTCGGCCATTCTGGCCGAATTGAAGATCGGGATTTCCTCGGTGATCCAGCCCGAAGGTCACGAGGGCGAAAGCGTGCCGCTCATATTCATGTGCCATGAAGCGGCCAACGCCGCGATGAAGAAGGCGCTGGTTAAAATCGCCAAATTGCCGGTGGTCAAGCCGCCGCCGGTCATGATTCGGGTGGAGAGTTTCGAATGAACCCACCCCTTAATCCTAATCTTAATCCCAATCCTAATCTCCAAAATGATTCGCCTGGAGTCTTCCCAATGAACCCAGGGCTTGGCCGTTTGCACCCATGAATTCCATCCTTCCAATCCAGGGCAATCGCTGGCGCGGCGTCATTCACGCCTACCGCCCTTACCTGCCCGTCTCCGAAACCACCCCCGTCGTTTCCCTGAACGAAGGGAACACGCCGCTGGTGCGGGCGCACAATTTTGTTGACTCAATCGGGGGCGATTTCCAATTGTGGCTGAAATACGAAGGGGTCAATCCCACCTGCTCCTTCAAGGATCGCGGCATGACCCTGGCCGTTTCCAAGGCGAAAGAACGCGGGGCGCACATTGTCATTTGCGCCAGCACGGGCAACACCTCCGCCGCCGCCGCCGCCTATGCGGCGCGGGCCAAAATGAAGTGCGTCGTCTTGCTGCCGCACGGCAAGATTGCGCTGGGAAAACTGGCCCAGGCCCTCATGTACGGCGCCACCACCATCGCGGTGGAAGGGAATTTTGACGCCGCCTTGCGCGTTGTCCGCGAACTCGGCGAGACCGGCAAAGTCGAAGTGGTCAACAGCATCAACCCGGCGCGAATCGAGGGGCAAAAGACGGCGGCGTTTGAGATTTGCGATCAACTGGGGCGCGCGCCGGACTTTCATTTTTTGCCCGTGGGCAACGCCGGCAACATCACGGCCTATTGGAAGGGCTATCGGGAGTATTTCGAGGCCAAAAAGAGCGACCGCCTGCCGCGCATGTTCGGCTTCCAGGCCGCGGGCGCGGCCCCGATCGTCCTGGGGCAGCCGGTGGCCGACCCGCACACCGTGGCCACAGCCATTCGCATTGGCAATCCCGCAAGCTGGCAGGCGGCCACGCAGGCCCTGAAGGATTCCAAGGGCTTCATTGACAAAGTGACGGACGAAGAAATACTGGCCGCCTATAAATTGATTGCGCGTACGGACGGCATATTTGTCGAACCGGCCTCCGCCGCCTGTCTGGCCGGATTGATCCAGCGCGTGAAGGCGGGGGCCATCCCGGCGGGAAGCGTCATCGCCGCCACCATGACCGGCCACGGATTAAAAGACCCCGACACCGCGATCAAAACCGCCGGGATCGAACCCATCGTCGTCCAGCCGACAAAGGAAGCGGTGATGAAAGTAATCGGGCTGTAAACGATCTGGTCCCAAATCAAGAAGCTGATCACATATACGCTGGTTTGCCTGGCCCGAAGGGCCGATGGAAATTAGCCAGCCACAAGGTGGCTGGTAACAACGGCGCAAGCCATCTGGAAATAATCGCATTATAGGCTTGATTTTGGGTGCTGGCGGCGACATCCTTCTTTTCTAGGCCGGTCAGAATGCGTTCCAGTTTTTGTTCGCTCGGCAAATGAAATGTGAGCCTCTTGAGGTCGTCGCGATGTCGCCCGAGCCAGGCGCGGTAACTGCGCTCCGTGGCGAGCGCAAGATCCTTGCGCCGAATCATTTCCGTAAGTCGGTGCATCGCTTCATCGGCATTCACATGGCCATTTTAATATGCCAACCGGCAGTTGTATGTTAACTGTTAGGCGGCGTTAGACCACGCGTCACAAACAAAAAGATGCGAAAGGCAACATGAAATCAAATCACTATCTGCACTGGTTGATGTTTACCGTAATTGCAGTTCCTTCAGGCTGGTTCTCAGCACAAGCACAAGGCGATATCATCTACGAATCAGCGACGCTTGGGCCGGCCGGGCAAAACGGTGGGGCTACACTGGCTGGTTCCCAGTACTTGGGATCACGCTTCTCTTTGAACGATCCGGTTCAGGTTCAGGGTATGGGAGGCCATATGTTCGGAATTGACGGTGGCTCGCTCTTCGGCGCTATTGTTTCTCTCAGCGGTTCGTCCGCGTTGCCCTCCGGAAGCCCCTTTGACACGACCACGATGGCAGCGACCACATTCACGCTGCCCATAGGTGCGGACGCTGATGTCACCGTTCCATTGTCGCTGGAACTGCAACCGGGGAATTACGCGATTATCTTTGGTTCTGGCCAGTTTGGTGCCAGCGGGCTGGGCGCGATGCCTATGGACAATATCGACATTCCCGGGCAGGCATCTTACTTCGCTTGGGTCAACAATAACGGGTGGATAGACGGCTCTATATCACAGACGCGCTTTGTGGTTTATGGTGATGTGGTTCCAGAACCCGGGACATTTGCACTGTTTGCTATCGCATCCGGGGCCATTGCTCTGCTGAACGGGCAACGCCGAAAGGAACATTACCCATCAAGAATTGAGTCGGAGTAGGGGTCAACTCATAGTTTGGAGCAGAACAAAAAAACGAACCAACCTGGGGGTTGCCCCTGGTGTACTTTGATTAGGAATTACATAATGAGCCACGAAAGAGCACAGCGCGGCAATTAAGCATGAACCCGATGGCGTAAATTCCAGGTTATAGTCCAACGACCGCGCCTGTCTTGATCGATTCCTCCTCCGCCTCGCAAATCTCCACCGCGCTCAGTCCATCCGCCGCCCTCACAATGTTCGGCGGTGTCCCTTGTTGGATGGACTCGATCATGTGGCGCAGTTCCACCTCGTAGCCATCCTCGCTGGCGCGCGTAATGACACGCGGCTTTTGCCCGTCTTCGTAAAGCTTGAGCGCCTCCGCGCCGCGCCCGCTGTCGTAATCCGCCGTGGCCTTCTCGAAATTGACCGTGTACTCCATCTTAAAACCAAATCCCTCCGTCATAAGCCAGCCCCCTTCGGCGGTGATCGGTATGCCGCCGGCGACCTGGTAGAACGTGGCCACATGGTCTGTTGCGCCGCTGAAGCGCGTCGTCCCAACCGAAAAGACGCTGCGCGAGCGTCCGAAGCAGAATTGCACAAAATCGGTGTCGTGAATATGAAGGTCCAGCAGCGCGCCGCCGGAATCCTCGCCTTTGAAATAGCTGGCCTTGCTCCAACCCGGCGGAGGGCAGACGCGGCGGAATCGCGCGGCCAGCACCTTGCCATAAGTCTGCCGGGCGATGGCGTTTTTGAGCCATGCCCACTCCGGCCAGAAGCGCATGACCATGGCCGGCATGAAAAAGCCTTTGGCCTTCGCCGCCGCCGCCACGATTTCGCGGCATTGCGCCGACGTGCGCGCCATCGGCTTCTCGCAGACGACGTGCTTGCCCGCTTGCAGCGCCGCCAGGCAGAGCGGATGATGCTGCGGCGTCGGCACACAAATATCCACCAGATCAATTGCCGGATCGGCCAGCAGATCGTCGAACTTGGAATAAGCCTTCACCCGGGTCATGTCGAGCTGCAGAGGCTTGCCGTCGCCGATGTTGCCCCCGATGCCCGAAAGGTTGCCATTGACCGGCAGCCGCGCCGAGTCACAAATCGCCCCGAGCCGCGCCCCGGGAATTTTCAAATAGGCTTTGATATGGGTCGCGCCCATGAACCCAATCCCGGCGACGCCCACATTCACGATTTTCATGTTTCTTAATTCCTACTTCTTAATTCTTACTTCCCTTCCAGATGCTCTCGCGCCGCGCGGATGTCGGCCGCGCGCTGTTCGCCGGCTTCGCGTTCGATCGCCAAATTCCCCTGGAAACGCAGTTCGTCCAGCGTCCGCAAGAAAGCTTGCCAATCCACCTCGCCCGTGCCGACCGGAACTTCCGTGCCCCAAACACCGGGCGTCTTGGTCTTTACGGCGTCTTTGACATGACACTGCTTGAGCCACGGGCCGAGCGTCTGCAACGCGGCGATGGGATCGCCCTTGTCATAAAGAATCATATTCGCCGGATCGAAGTTCACCCCAACGTTGGGCCTGCCCAACTTTTGCAAAAAAGCGCCGAGCGTCTCCGCCGTTTCCTGGCCCGTCTCAAAGCCCAGATCAATGCCCTTCGCGGCGAACAAATCGGCAATCAGCGTGATGCGTTGCAGAAGCGTTTGCAACCTGGGATCACCCGGTTCATGCGGAAGGAACCCCGCATGGAACGTCACAAGCTTCAAACCGAGTCTCTCAGCCATCTCCGCCGCCGCCTGGATATTCCGCCAATTCTCCGGCCACGTTGCATCCGGCACGACGCCGCCCGTGCGCCGGATGGATTCGAGCGTCGAGTAATCCTCCCCCGCCATGCCAAACATGCCTGAGACCAGCGTAACCCCGCTGCTGGCGCACAACTCCGCCAACCCGCCCCACACCGCCGGCGACACCCGCAACGGATCGAGCGCAATCTGAACGCGCCGGATGCCGATGCCCTGCAATTGAGCCATCAGTTCGCGCGGATCAGCCGGATACAGCGACCAACTGCACACCGCCAATTTTAAAACCAGCCGATTTGCCATAAACAAATCCATTATCAATTGACGATTTGCAATTGGCAATCGGCAATCGGCTATTGGCTATTTGCCACTTGCCCCGCCTCAAATCCTCAAATCTCCAATCTCAAATTAAAACGTCTCCACTTGCTTTCGCCCAATCAGCCTCTGTTCCACCCGGTAGGGCGAAGCTCCTTGGCGCGCCATCTCGTCTTGCCATAGCCAGGCGACGGCGGAAGCCTTCGGCAACGGCGGGCGCTGAGCCGTGACTGGTCTCCATTGCTTTTCGGCGCCTGGGCTTTTGCTCCTTTTGAAATCTCCAATTTGAAATTCCCTACGGTTGTCTCCAATGCCTTTCGCCCAATCAGCCTCTGCTCCACCCGGCAGGGCGAAACTCCTTGGCGTGCCATCTCGTCTCGCCATAGCCAGGCGACGGCGGAAGCCTTCGGCGACGGCGGGCGCTGAGCCATGACTGGTCGGCAAGAAAACAACTGGCTCTTTTCCGCATCGCGCAGCAGGTGGCCAGCGAAACGGCCGCACCCGGTTCAATCGTTTGGCAATCCAGTTCAAGGTCCATTTGCCAGAGAACACAAATCCTAAATGAAATATGTGGTTATGTGGGTGACCCCTTTACAGTGGCCTAATGGGTAACCCATTCGACCCTTCGAGACCCCTTCGAACGCTTCGAAAAGTATGCTTTAACCCCTTCGACCTTTCGACGACTACATGACATCTACTTGCTGTCGTCTTGAACTTGCTCTAAAGTCTCCGTATGAAAAAGAAATCAGAGGCAAAACGTCGTGTAACAATTGCTGAAAAGCGACTTCAACACGTTTTTGAAGAGTTTTTGTATAACCTCAAGCGGAATGCAGATTGTTTTGGAAGAGGCAGAATATTGCGACATTCAAGCTATAGATTGCCAGGGAGCATTGGCAATTTGAGATATGTGGTGTTCACATTAATGGCACAGGATTTCACACGGGGTTTAATAGGGGAAATAAATAAATTTTTCCTTGGCATTGCTCATGCGGAGGCATGGGTACAAACTGCACAGAAATACAAAGAAGGCAAAAAACTTAGTTTGCTTGCTGAATTTGCTGACCCACACTTAGAGCTTTCCGTAAGTCGCCCATATTCGTTGCGTAATCATTTTATTTTCGCGGTTGTGCATTTGCTGCACCTGTCCAATCAATTAAAAGACCCAAATTGGAAAGATGACCTTCCGTTCGACAGAATTGGCTGCACACTGCTTGACAGAGTGGGGTTGCACTGGAGGCATTTCCAGAGTTTCAAAGAAAATATTAAACAGTTAAACGGTGAGGATTTCAAAAGAACAACGAGTGATTTTAGAAATCGATTGCAACATCAATTTAGAGGGCGTTTTTATTTTGGTTTGACGCCAATCTATGAACGAACAAAAACAGAATCGGGTGTCAGCTATGTTTGCAAGGTGCTCCCGCCTTTGGATTTGGACAAATTGATGCCGAATCTTTATAAGCAACATCAAATAGCAATGGAGCTTTTCCAAACGTATTGGCAATTGGTCACTGAGTTGCGCATTGAATGGGACAAGAAATACATGAAGACTCCATTATCTAAAGACCTCGCTCAACCGCGACAATCTATACAACTGACACTTGCATGAAAATCGCAGAAAGGGAACGAGGTCGGTTCCTCACATCTATAAAAGAGTATTGACTAGATGAGGTTTGAGTTTTGTTCCGGCCAGAACTTAACCCATGGTCTACGAACCAAAAAATGCTCTAACGCGCAAAAAGTGACGATTTGGGGAAGCGAACACGTTTCGCCCAAGTTGAATGCACCTATATTCGCCGTGTTTAAACTATTCAGTAGTCTGGGGTTCTTCCCTTCAAAAGGCACTCCTCTATGGCGTGGTAATGACCTTTCACATCATAAAGGTAAAGGGGTCAAGCCCGCATAACCACATATTAATTGTTTTCCTTTCTGTACCGCGCAGCAGGTTCGCCAGGGAACCCGCCGCCCCAGGTTCAATCGTTTGGCAATCCACTTCAAGGTCAATTTGCGCCAGAGAACACAAATCCTCAATGAAATATGTGGTTATGCGGGCTTTATAAATAGGTGGTGTCGCTATTGTTTGCCGTCAAAAAACAATTGCCTGTTGCGGCGAACGGTGTCAGATAATGTGTGTGGACGAAACGCCGCCAACCGATTTGAATTCTTTATGTGCGCCTGCCGCCCCTTTGCCTGTTCCACCACGAAAACCGTTCGCCAAACGGGCAGCCAAGATGGCCTTGTGGTCGCCGTTCGCGGGACTGTTTATCCTTATAGTTTTTGCGCTCATAGTGGATAAAAGCAACAGCGGGCCGCACCGAATGATTGGGTCAATCGTCGTTGCCGTTTGCTGGTTGATCTGGGTGGCTGGACTCGTTCTTGGGATAATGGCATTGCGGCGAACGAAAACAGAAGGGCGAAAGGGCGTCTCCGGGCGGGCACTCATTGGCGTGACGCTCAACCTGCTGTTTTTGGGCGTAACGATTTGGGGAGCAGTGTTGTTGGTACGTCTGGAGTCTGAGTTAAAAAAGATGCAGAATAAATCAGCCGAAAATGAGGCAGAGAAGGTGAGGGCCAGGGTGGGCGGCGGTGAAGCGTTGCAAAAAGAGCTAGCGTCATACGCAGACCAGGCATATGTCGCGGACATTTTGGAGTTGCAAAAGAAGTACCAAACTTCCGGGGCGGCACTGA
Source organism: uncultured Verrucomicrobiae bacterium (assembly GCA_963825315.1). Lineage (GTDB taxonomy): Bacteria > Verrucomicrobiota > Verrucomicrobiia > Limisphaerales > Palsa-1400 > DASRLE01. The sequence goes on from CAWGST010000001.1 coordinate 2,959,423, forward strand.
CGAATCCGCCCGTCCTGGACATGACCCTGGTGAAAAGCAAGGAAGACTTGCAGGCGCGGAAGGAGGTCATCATCGAGTTCATAACGGCAAGCAAGGACTTGCGGGATTTTTGCGAGAGGGCACCCGACTTTTACCGGCAGGAACTCATGAAACACAAGCTGACGCCGGAGACGCGGGAGGCGAGCCTCAAAAAGTTTGTCCAGTCCCTGAAGGGCAAGAACGAGACGATTGCAGCCTTGCGGGAAGCGGACGTGCGCCGGGGCAAGGCCATGTTAACGCCGATAATGTTACTGGAGGCAAACTGGGGCAAATGGAGGTACATCCCGGAAACAGGCCATCTGCGATTTCAAGGGGCAAAACTGTCGGATGATTACAACCAAGCCAACCAGGAACTAAAAGACATAAACACTGAGATAATGCGATTGCAGGCAGAAGCAAAGAAGTGGAGCAAGACCAATTCTTGAAAGCTTGCAAACGCATCTGGCAGGCCAAGCCAACTTATTATTGTTTTTTTCCGCATCGCGCAGCAGGTTCACCAAGGAACCGGCTGCACCCCGTTCAATCGTTTGGCCATCCAGTTCAAGGTCAATGTCATTTCCGGCGGCAGCCGCCGGGCCATCTTGAGCTTCTGCCCATCGCCTTTGCGACGTTGCGCCAGTTCCGAGGCGGTCCTCCGTGATCTGTCCGGCCATCCGTGAAATCCCTGAAATCCTTGGTCAAATTCTTAAAAAGGAGCTACATGTTGCCGGTCTGTTGCCTTTCGTGTTGCCAGTTAAGTCGTTGACTATCAACATTTGTTGCCGTGTTGCCGGTTTTCCGCACCTATCACCCATTTAGCTCAAGTCGTCGGCAGGACAATGGCAAACTCCGAGCCTTCGCCCGGCTTGCTCGTGACCGTGACCGTGCCCTGGTGCGCCTGGACCACCGCCCGCACTACGCTCAATCCAAGGCCCAAACCCCGTTGCGACCGGCTTTTGTCGCCGCGATAGAGCCGGTCCCAGATTTTGCCCTGCTCGGCCTCCGGAATTCCCATGCCCGTGTCCCGGAACCGCACCGTGGCCTGGCCGTTCGTCCGGATGGCCGAAATGGTGACTATTCCGCCCTCGTCCGTGTATTTCAAGGCGTTGTCAAGCAGGTTGCCAAAGGCCTGGCGCATCCGGTCCGGGTCCACCGAGGCTTCGCAACTCTCCGGCAATTCCGTGCCGACCCGTATCTTTTTCTCTTCCGCGACATATTGGTACATGTCCGCCACCTCGCGGATGAGCTGGCAAAGGTCGAACGGCCGCCGCTCAAGGCGCATCGTCCCGGCCTCGGCCTCCGCAATATCCATCAGCGTTTCGAGCATGCTCAACACGCGTTCGGACTCTTCCACGCAATCCGCCAGCGCCTCGCGCGCGGCGGCGGGATCGGTGTTTTGGCGCAAGGCCAGTTCGGCGGAAGCGCGCAGGCGCGTCAGCGGCGTGCGCAAATCGTGGGCCACATTGTCCATGGACTCGCGCATGGCCCGGATGAGCGCCTGGTTTTTATCGAGCAAGGCGTTGAGCAGCCGCACCATTTCGTCCAGCTCGTCGCGCGAGGGGCGGGTCGGAACGCGCGCGTCCAGGTTGCCCGTGCGCAGAATGTCCTGGGCGGTCGCGACCATTTGCCGCACCGGCAGGAGCGCGCGGTGGGCAAAGAGACCGCCAAAAACCAAGCCGAGCCAGGCCACGGCGGCCATGATGGGGAGGACCGTTCTGCGCACCGGCTCCCACAGCAAGTCCCGATTATTGGTGCTCCGGCCCACCACCAGGACGGCGCCGCCGGGCATTTGCGCCTTGGCAAAGGCAAAATCCTTTTCCGCGTTTTTGGGCACGCGGTTGATTTCAAACTGGCGCAATTCCAGGCCGCCCGGCTGCAACCTGAAGCCGAGCCATTCATCCGGCACGATGATGGCCCGGGAAAAATGCGGGCTGATCAAGTTGACGTAAAAGGATTTCTCGTCCGCCGGATTATTCTCCTGCAAGGCGGTCGCGGTCAGCGCGTCGGCCCCGCCGGCCTGATAGACGGCGGCGTATTCCTTCAATTTGGCCAGGATGATTTCCTGGTCCTTGCCTTGAAACTCGTGCGCCACCAAATAATAGACCAGCACGAGCAGCGCGGCGGTGCTGAGGGCGAAAATCAGCGCGTACCACAGGCTGAGCCGGACGGCGAAACTGCGCAGGAGGCTAGGCGGATTTGAGAACATAGCCAACCCCGCGAATGGTTTGCAGGCGTGTTTTCTCCGGGTCTATTTTGGCCCGCAGCCGGTGGACCAGCACATCGACCACGTTGGTTTGCGGATCAAAGCTGTAATCGAAAATATGTTCGAGGATCATCGTCTTGGTCACCGTCCGGCCCGCGTTGCGCATGAGATATTCCAGGAGGGCGAATTCGCGGGCCTGCAATTCGATCTTTTCCGCGCCGCGCGCCGCTTCGCGGGTCAGCAAATCCAAGGAAAGGCCGCCCACGCTCAAGCGGCTCGGTTCGGCCGTTTGCGTCGCCCGGCGAATCAACGCCTGCAAACGGGCGGTCAGTTCGGAAAAGGCAAACGGCTTGGTCAGATAATCGTCCCCGCCGGCTTGCAAGCCCCTAACCCGGTCGTCCACTGACGCCTTGGCGCTGAGAAAAATCACCGGCGTGCGAATCTTCCGGCTGCGCAAACGCTGCACCAGGCTCAGGCCATCGAGTTTCGGGAGCATGATATCGACGATGGCGGCGTCGTAGGCGGTGGTTTCGGCGAAGACCAGGGCCTCCTCGCCATCGGCGCAACGATCAACCGCAAAACCGGCTTGCTTAAGCCCCTTCACGACAAAGGAAGCAATCTTGTTGTCATCCTCAACCACCAGAATGCGCATCTCGGTGTTCATGCTAACTCAGCGGCGCCGGCAAGTCATTTTAAAAAAGACTCTCCCGCATCCGTTGGCGCGGACGCGGGAGAGTTCGAGCGGTTTAGCAGGGCCTCAACCTGCTTTGCTCTCATCGACCACGAGGTAGTGACTGCCGTTGGCGGTCCAAACGTGCAGCAAAGTGGTTCTCTCCTTGGCGTGTTCGGTAAGTCTGACCGCGTCCTCGGCGCCCGCCACCGCATGACGGTTGATTTCCATGATGACGTCGCCGGACTTGAGTCCCGCTTCAGCCGCGGCTGATTCCGGATCAACCTGTGTCACGACCGCGCCTTTGACGTGCTCGGGGATGTGGAATTGCTGGCGGGCCTGTGAATCCAGGTCGGCCACCGCCACGCCTCGCAGGGTGTCGGACTTGTCGGAATCGCTTCCGCCATTTTCAGCCAACTTATCCGAACCGGGCAATTCTTTGAGGCGCACATCGAACGTTTTAGCCGAACCGTCGCGCAGAACTTCCACCGCCACTGTTTCACCGGGGGCCACGCGGGCCACCTCGATCTTGAGATGCCGGCTGTCCGTTACTGGTTTGCCGTCGAACTTCTCGATCACGTCGCCGCTCTTCAAACCGGCCTTGGCGGCGGGGCCGTCGGGCACCACGTCACCCACCAAGGCGCCGTTGTCGCTCTTGAGTTTGAACTCTTTGGCCAGCGAGGGACTGATGTCCTGGATCATCACGCCCAGGTAGCCGCGGGTGACTTTGCCATATTTAATCAGGCTTTCCATCACGCCCCTGGCCAGGCTCGTCGGTATGGCAAAGCCAACCCCCTGATTGCCGCCACTGCGGCTGTAGATGGCCGTGTTGATCCCGATTAAACGTCCTTCCGCATCAACCAGCGCGCCGCCCGAATTGCCCGGATTGATCGCCGCATCCGTCTGGATGAAATCCTGATAATCCAGGTCCATCGCCGCCCGGTCCTTTGCGCTGACAATGCCCCGCGTCACCGATTGATCGATCCCGAAAGGATTGCCGACGGCCAGAACCAGGTCGCCCACCTCGCATTTGTCGCTGTCCGCAAATGTGATCGCCGGCAGGTCATTGGGCGTCGATCTTCACCACGGCGACGTCGGACTTCGGATCTTTGCCGATGACTTTCGCCGTGAACACACGCCCGTCCTGCAATGACACCTTCACTTCATCGGCGTCATCCACCACATGGTTATTGGTCAGGATATAGCCGTCTTTGGTCACGATCACACCCGAGCCGACACCGCGTTGCGGCGGGGAAAACATCCTTCCATGTCCGCCAAAAAACTGGCGGAAGAATGGATCGTCCGGAAATTGGTTGCCGATGGGGGATTCCTTGGGGCCAATTTTGATTTCGATTTTGACGACGCTGGGCGCGACTTTTTTCACAATGGGCGCGACGCTGCTGTTGAGTTTCAAATCCGTTGGCAGCGGGCGGTCATCGACGATAAGGCTGATGGCTTTGGCCTTGGCAGAGGATTGCTCGCCGGCGTGGACCGTGGCAACCACGGCAATGCCGCCGGCCAGGAGCGCGCCGCTCACAATGACGGCGGCTATTTTCTCGGGGATATGTTTCATAATTATTTTTCGATATTCAGTTTCAAGTTCTGTTGCACTTTTACTGCAACAAGATTGACATGGCATCGTGACCGGAAACTGTCCGGAACATTACAAATTGGTAAGGCGGCAAGCATGAACCTTGCATTTTGCAATGCTTTGATTTTGATTTTCTCAAGAGAATCCGCCCCGAAAAAAAACAGTGAAATTTTCAGCATTTTGCAAAGCTGTAACAAGTTGTCAGTAAGGCACTTGCAAAAAAGGCTGAAGGCGAAAGGCTAAAGTTGCAACCTGAGGTTGCCAAAAAGCTCAAGATAACTGTTGCACGAAAAACGACGACGCTAAATTTGTGTCAATAGTGGACTGATACCCTGCATGCTTCCCTCTGCGAAGCTATGTTAAGGCCGGGTGTTCACGTCTCCCTTCGCGGAGAGTGGCGCGCCCGGTCTTGAAGGAATGTGGCTTTCGATCCCGCATGTGGTGACCGGCGCATAAAGTTGCGGATATTGGTCTGGATGGGCGATGATCTTCTCCAGATCAAGGTTTTTGCGCTTCGCCCACTCCAGCAGACTTAGCGGACGATAATGGCCAAGAACCTGACAGCGTCGAAAGACCGAAAAGTCGATACGTTCATTGACCGTCTCCACCCACCCCGCCTTTTTCATGACCGGATCAGACTGCACCCAGCGCACATGGCGGTGGCCCAGAGTCAGCACTTTCCACAGGCCGTCCAAAAACTCTGAATAGGAGTCACGCGGCTTCATTTGCAGGTCGTCGTCGTCCGGGACCGCATTGCTGCGAAAGGCAAGGCGGCAAGACATGGCCTTCTGCTGAAGCCAGGCCAGCGGGCGCTGCGGGAGCAGATCATCCCGATAGCCGCCGCCCACATTTGAGTGCGCCCCCGAGAACCAACGTTGTTCCACCATCCGATTATCCTCCGAATGGCTCCCCTCGGGGTCCGGTTTGAAGGGCACGAAGCGAGTCCAGAGCACAGCCCAATACGGTGCGCGGTACTCATCCAGGGCCAGCGCCTGAAAGGAGTTCTGGACCACGGTGCTCAAGTGCGTGTCGTGGAAACGCAAGGTCCGGCGGCTAATGCCCTGAATGTTCCCGAGCGGAACACCCAGCGAACCGACTGTGTCCCAGACTCCCACCATCTTGATTAAGTCCCGATGGTACCAACAATGGCGCAGCAGGACCTTCTCCTCAAAGTCAAAATGGTTGGCGCCCTTCGATGCAAGGTGCTTTAACGTGTAGATGGGGCGGGCAGCGTCGCCTCTCTGATAACGCTCAAATACTTGTGAAAAGGACATTGGCGCTTCCGGTTTCAGCAGCCCGCACCGGGCAATCAGGCCAGCCAAACTCCGGGCCGTGAACGCACCACGGCTGAAGCCAAAGAGAAAAATCTCATCACCCTCGTTGTATTCTTCCATCAACCAGCGATACCCCTTGCGGATGTTTTCAGACAAGCCAACCCCGAAGGCCCCTCCCGTGAACCGATCATACCATTGCGTGCCGACGCCCTCGTCGTAGAAAGCCGCCTGTTCGATGCCGTCAATGCCCCGGTCTCCCAGCATCAGATATAAGCGCCAGACATTGGTGTTGTTTTCGGGAATGTTCCAGGTGCCGTCAAAGAAAAGCGCCAATCTGCGCTTTGGGACCAGCTTCTCCACGGTTCTCGGGTTGATGGCCATGGCCGGGATCGTTGCAAAGTTTCAGTTTTTCTGCAAATCAAATTCGCGGGCGAATTCGCGGGCGATGCCGTGGAATCCCCTTGATTAGTCAACTTCAGATTCGCTGGACGTTGAGGAAGGTGTTGTTTTCGGCACGCGCTCCATCTTTTTTTGCAACCTCCCGGTTTGGGGAAAACACCGGTTTTTCAGTGCTGTAAAATCCGACATTTTTCGAGGCTTGCCCTCCGGGGCCGCCCAGCAGTGTCCAAATACTGAGGGACGGCTGTTGCCAGTCAGGGATTCGTCACCACCAGGCGGATGTAGCGTTCCGCCGCCGCCCCAAACGCCACGTTGTCCCGAACCACCAATTGGGTCGGCGAATTGGTCAACGTCACCGTGTCCGGCGCGCCCGAGAACCAATTGAACAAATCGCCGGAAACCTCGACCACGTAATGGACATCCGGCACAATGGCGGCCCGGCTCACGGTCAGTGTCAAATATACATTACCGCTGTCCGGCTGCAAACCGCCGGCGGGAAGTTGATTCGCGGCCGCCACCGTCATGGGATTCAGCCCCAGCGCGTACTTGATCAGGTTCGGAATGCCATCCCCCGCCGGGCTGGCCCCGTTGGCGCCGGCGCCGACATTGGACGGATTTCCGAAATGTGTGTCCCGCCACACCTGCAGCGGCGTCAACGTGGAGTCGTCGAGCAATCCAAATACTCCCACGCCCGCTGTCGTGCCGACATAAACGCGCCCGCTGGCGATCATCGGCGTGATGAATTTGTTCCCCGCGCCAAACTGGTCGCGCGATCCAGCCTGGCTGCTGTTATACAACTCGCCGGCCAGATTGGTCGCGTTGTAGGCGTGCAAAATCGCCGGGGAAGTGTTTTCCGCGGCCCAAACAATTCCCGCGCCGGTGCCGTTGGCCGATACGCCCGGCGTGGCTCCCGGATAGGCAAACGTCTCCGTTGTGTGGGATGAACTCGCTCCGAGGCGCGCGTTCTGGAATGGAAACGCCTTCACGTAATCGCCCACGCCGCCAAAAAAGAGAAAGCCGTTCCAATAGGCAGCCATGCTCCAGAGGCCGCCCGAGACCGCGCCGTTGACCTGTTGCCAAATCGCGTTGGTGTTGGCGTGAAAATGGCCCATGTTGGTTCTCTCCACTATGTAGAGGATCGAGTCCTTGCCCGCCCCCACCGCAAGCTGCCGCACGTTGTTGCTCGCGTCCATCATGTCCGGCAGCAACAGCGCCCCGCCCGAGCCAAGGTCCATGTCCGTGTTGTTTTCCGCCACCTCGTTGGACATGCAAAAGTAATCCGCCACGGCCAGCGCGTTTCCCGAGGTGGAGAATTTGAGGAACGAATTTCCAAAGTCGCCTTTGTTGGGGAAGCCGTTGGTCAGTGTCGCGTCGAAAGTCCCGTTTCCAGCCAGGGCGTAGATGTTGCCACTGGCGTCCGCCGCCATGCCGGCGCCCGAACCCCAGAACGCTCCTTCGTTGCCATTGGGGGTGATGTTCAGGATGCTGGTTTGAGTCAGCGTTTGCTCGTCGTAACCGATCACCCACCCGGTGTAAGGCCGGCTGTCGCAGTGCGACGCCCAAGCCGTGTAAAGGACGCCATTCAACAATAGCAGCCCGCAGCGTTCCTTGTATTGCTTGGGGTCAAATACAACAAAGCCCTCTCCATTTGTATTATCGCCGGCGCCCGGATAGGTTGCCGCCACGTTCGCCGGCGTGAGCCGGTCCGCCCCTGTGGCCAGGTCCAGGGCATGAACTCGCTGATAGTAGGTCGAACCGTTCTTGCTCATCGCCACCACGAATATCGTTCCGTTCGACCCGGCTTGGCGGTCGATCACGGGCGTCGCCGTAATCCCAATCTCGGGTGTCACCTGGCTGCAATTGCGGGTGTCAGAAGTCTCTTCGCCCGCAGCCAGCATCGAGACCTGCCAATAAAGATTTGTGCCGTCGGCGTTGAACGCATAGACGGAATCATGCTCGGTGGCGACGATCAACACATTGCGCCAGCCCACCCCCGGAATCACCACTCCCGCCGCGTAAAGCGGCTCCGCGTCCACCTTCCCGTCCACCGCCAGCGCGCGCAACAGTCCAAAGTGGTTCGTATTGACGTTCGCCGGCGCGAGGACCTCCTCGCGCAGCGTTTGCCCCGTGCGGCTGTTGTCATTGTGGTAAGTCAACACATCCGTCATTTGCCCGCGAAGAAAAGGTCCAAAAGCCAGCAGAAAACAGGTCCAGGGCCTCCATCCAAAATATCCGGCACGTCTCATAATCGCCAAGCTACCTCATCGCCGCCGTTTCGCAAGGGCGCCCGGCCCCGTGTCACGTTGGAGGATCGTTAAGGGAGCCTTGGCATCGCATTAGCCTTCGGACCGGGGGCCGCTTTTTTTGCTTCCTGAGTTGCCGCCACGGCGATTCTTCGGTAAATACATTCCATGCCAAAGGTCGCCAGCTTTGAATCATTCGAGCAAGACCTGAATCGTTTGGTCAGTGTTTTCGAACGCGGCCTGGGTGAGTTCAAAAGTTCCGGCTATGTGGAGGCGCAACTGCGGGACGATTTTCTCAATCCCTTCTTCCGCGCGCTCGGCTGGGATTTGGAGAACAGCGCCGGACTGATTCAAACCAAGCGCGAAGTCGAGATCGAGAGCCGCACGGAAATCGGCGGACGGCAAAAGCGCGCCGATTATTTGTTCCGCACCGATGGCCACAACCGTTTCGTTTGCGAAGCGAAGAAACCGGCCGAGGTGCTCCATGCGGGCTATGCTTTCCAAGCCAAACGCTACGCATGGAATAAAGACTTGCCGCTCGCCATACTTTCCAACTTTGAGGAGTTCAAGATTTACATCGTCGGCGGCAAGCCGTACACGGATGAGCCGCTCGCCGGCCTTTGGAAAAGCTGGCACTTCCGGGAACTGCCGCTCGTCGCGCAGGAAATCTGGAACTTGCTCGCCCGCGACAATGTCGCGGCTGGCAGCATTGAACAGTTGCTTGAGACACTGCCAAAAACCCCGCCGGGCAAAGGCAAGGCGCGCCAGCAATGGCTCATCAAGCCCGACCGTGCCCGCTCGCTCGATGTGGATTTTCTCAACTTTCTCGATGAGGCCCGCCGTGACCTCGCCTCCGACCTTATCCGCCACAACGACCGGGCGGACTTGCTTGAAGGCAGCAAACTCAACGAAGCCGTCCAGCACATCCTCGACCGCATTCTATTTCTTCGCATCTGTGAAGACCGCGACATTGACACCGGCACGCGGTTGGATTCCATCGTGCAGACTTGGCAGCGGAACTTTGACAAGGGAGCAGGCACGCGCGCGCATCAAAAGCCTCTTGAACTCCATGATGCACCGCCCGCTGACTACGGTTACAGCGGCATTCGCGCACCCAAGGGCTCCCTCTGGCGCGGCATCGTCCGGCACTTCCGCGCTCTTGATCGCCGCCCGCCTTCGCACGTTCCGTTCTTCAACGGCAATCTTTTCAAGCCGCATTTCAGCGAAGAACTCATCGTCGGCGATGACTGGCTGGCCGGGTTCGTCTTGGATTTGAGCGACGACGAATCGCCTTACCTCTTCAGCTACATCCCGGTCGAAATCCTCGGCACGATTTACGAGCGGTTTCTCGGCAAGATCGTCCGCCCGCAAGGACGCGGTGTAACCATCGAGGAAAAACCTGAAGTCCGCAAAGCCGGCGGGGTCTATTACACCCCGCGTTACATCGTCGAATACATCGTGTCGCAGACCGTTGAGAAACTTCTGCGCGACGCCAAACCAGAAGCGACATTAAAACTGCACTTCCTCGATCCCGCCTGTGGTTCGGGCAGTTTTCTCCTGCGCGTCTTCGAGGTTGTGTGCGAACACTGGGAACAATGGTTTATGTCCAAACCCGGCAACCGCAAAGGGAAATGGTGCTGGGTGGATGAAAAAACCGGCGCCGTTCACCTGACCATGTCCCTCAAGCGCCAGATTCTCACCAGCAATGTCTTTGGCGTGGACCTTGATCCTGCCGCGGTGGAAGTCACGCAACTCTCGCTTTACCTCAAGATGCTGGAGAACGAGAACCGCAACACCCTCCAGCGCCAGCGCGAGCTTTTGCCCGACGATGACGACCCCCTCCTGCCGCCGCTGGAAAACAACATCAAATGCGGCAACTCGCTCATCGCCTCCGACTTCTCGATGATTCCCGAGGATCTCGTGCGGGTGCGCGCCTTCGACTGGGACGTCGGCTTCAAAGACATCATGAAAGCGGGCGGCTTTGATGTGGTTGCAGGCAATCCACCGTATATTCGTATCCAAGGTTTTCCCGCCGACCAAGTCAACTATTTCGTAAAGAATTACCAGTCTGCCACCGGGAACAACGACATCTACATCAATTTTGTGGAGCGAGGTTTCGGAATTCTTCGCAAAAGCGGTTGTTTGGGAATGATTCTGCCTAACAAATTTTTCAGGACAGATTATGGAGTTGGATTGAGAAAGTTGCTTTCCGCACAGGCCGCCGTTTACAAAGTCGTGGACTTTGGGTCTGAGCAAGTTTTTGAAGCGACTACTTACACCTGTCTTCTCTTTCTGTGCAAAGAAGCACAATCTGACTTTGCCTTCTCAGCCAGCAAGGCAAACGAACTTTCGCTAAAGCGAGTGAGGTTTGAGCGCCGTCCGTCTGCATCGTTGAACGATGATGCCTGGAATTTTGCTGACAAGAACGCGTCTCAACTTGGAGAAAAAATCAGGGCAGCGGGAGTGAGGTTGCTTGACTTGCCTGCCGAGATGAGTCGAGGCAGCTCAAGCGGCGACGATGAGGTTTTCATGGTGGACGCCGATTACCATGGTCTGGAAAAGAAGATTTTGAGAACGCCGCTTTTTGCTTCCGACTTCGGACGCTACCACTTTGCGCCAGAGGCGAAGTGGCGAGTCATTTTTCCATACGTTGCCGACGGTGATAATTTTCGGCTTCTGAAGGCATCGGAATTCCGGCAGCAGTTTCCGCGAGCGTTTGGTCATCTTCAGCAACATGAAGGCAAGTTGCGGGAGCGAAAGCAGTTCAAGGAGTGGTTCGGCTATTCCGCGCCGCGTAATCTTGAGTTGCACGACTGCGCGCAGATTGTAGTTCCATTGCTTGCCAACGGCGGAGTGTTTGGCTTGATTCCGAAAGCAACACGCGGAACACTTTGTCCGATGGCAAGTGGAGGTTTCACTGTCACGCTCGGTGCAAAGTGCGCCGTGAAACCAGAATTTGTCTTGGGACTTCTGAATTCCAAACTATTGTTCTGGTATCTCCGGCAAATCAGCAACGTGTTTCGTGGAGGCTGGATTACTTGCACGAAACAATACTTCGGCGAGCTTCCGATTCGCTCAATTGATTTCTCCAAGGCCGCCGACAAAGCACGGCACGACCGATTGGCGGGATTGGTGGACAAGCTGCTGGGATTGATGCCCAAGCTGCGCCAGGCGCGGAGCGAGCCGGAGCGGCAGACGTTGCAGAACGCCGTCACCGCGGCCGACCAGCAAATTGACGCGCTGGTCTATGAGCTTTACGGCCTGACTGATGCCGAAATCAAACTGGCCGAGGGCGGCGGAAAATAATTTGAGTTGGACAGCATTTGTCCCACTGCCTCGCGTAAATTGTGCGGGTATGAATAATCAACCATTGAGGCAATTATGGGATTGACCATTCACTACACGTTGGCCATTAAAAAAGGCACGACCTTCGGGTATCTCCATGACTTGCTGAAAGGCACGGCGCGGCTCGCGCACAAGCTCGGCTGCCCCCATGTGGGCAAGGTTTTGCACTCCACGGAAACCGACCCCACCGCGCCGCCATTTTTTGATACGTATCCGGGAAGCGAACGGTGTCTGGCCGGCGGTCCAGGCACGCATGGCTGGCTGGTGGAAGTCTGGCCGGGGGAAGGTTGTGAAACCGCCGAGTTCGGCATTTTGCGCGAGCGGCGGGAGATTCCGCCCAAGCAGCGGAAGGCCGTGTGGCCATCGCGTTATCAGACGCGCTTGAGGCTGGATTGGTTTTGCAAAACACAATACGCCGGTGAACATGGCTGGGAACATTTCCTGAAATGCCACCTGCGGATCATCCACCTGCTCGACTATTGGAGCGAAATGGGCGCGCAAGTGAAAGTCCATGACGAGGGCGGCTATTGGGAATCCCGTTCGGAGAAAAAACTGCGACAGGAGCTTGACGATTACGACCGGCTCATCGCGGGCTTGGGCGGGGTGTTCAAGGATGCGTGTGATGCTTCCGGCGGCGGTCTGTCAGTCGAGTCGCCGATATTTAGCTATAAGAATTTCGAGCGTTTGGAGCATGAAGGCCAGCGGGAAAAGATCGTGAAAAGGTTCCACGCAATGGCAGATTTTTATTTCCGAACAGGAGGATGCAAGAACAAGGCTAAAGGCTAAAATGAAGCAGGGGCAGAGAGCATTTTCGCCTATTTCACGGTTAAGAATTCTGGGCCTTGTGCTCAGCAAAGGCTTTGCGATTGGCCCCCACCTGCTGCAAAGAGGCTCATCGTTTAAGAAACAAGGACTGAAGGGACCAAAATGACCAAAAGGGCCATTTGCGCAACACGGGCAACTACAAAGATGACGCACCTACGGCGCTGGAACAAGCTCGAGTCCATGACAGGGCAGGGCGAGACTCTGTCGAGCCGTCCGCCTCCGCTGCGCTTTGGCGCGACAAGTGACGAGATCGAAAGGGTTCGACGGCGGTTTTTGACTCGCGCACTTCGTGGTAATAAGTCCCGCTTAATCTTTCGGTTTTTTTTCGGCGAGCCAGGCGATGCTTGAGCCAAATTACGGACTGTTCACCCGGTAAAAGGCCGGACTGATGGTGGCGGTTGTGTCTGTGTATGAAAGCGGACCGCCCGCCGCCCCGCCCGCCGGATAACCCGTCACAATGGCCGGCCAGTTGATGGCGGAACCCCCCAAAACATTGGTCTTGAGCACGGAGTAGAATGCACCCGGTGTCGAATTCCAAGTGAGGACAAGGGAAGGTCCATTGGGATTGTAGGAAGCGCTGGAAATTGTAATGTTGGTCGATACCGCATTACCCTGTCCCACGAACGTCACCACGCTCATGGCCGGCAGCGTGTAGGTGAATGAGTCGCCGCTCACGGTGACGGAGGTCTGGCTGGCCAGCGAGAGATTGCTCGTCGTCATCCATGGCGTCACCGATGCGGCAGTGAAGTTCGTCAGATTGAAGGTCTCGTTGACAGAGGCTGTGTTGGTGTTGACGGCCACGACGGCAAAGGCGGTGGAAACCGAATCCTTGTAGGCGCTGACCATGACGTTGCCGGTGGCATTGGTGACGTTGATGCGGTAGTAATTGGGCCGGACGAACCGGCTGAATTGACCGAGCGCAAACATCCGTTTGCTGGGAACGTCGCCGGTGCCTTCCAGGCCTTCGTTGTCCGAAGGGTTGGTGCCGGTAATGAGGTACCAATAGTGCCAGGCATTGGCTTGGGCCACGGTCATAAACAGGTGAATGCGCGTGGCCCAATACATCGCATTGGTGATGCTGGGATCGAAATAATTGGTGACAGAAAAGCTGCTGAGGGTGGCGACCTCGGTTTCCCACAAGGCCTTGCCATAGCTGGGCAGCGCGGCCGGGGGGTCTGGTCCCCGATCAGGTTGTTGGCGACATAATTGTGATTGGCTATGATCCCCACGTCCGCCGCGGCGTTGGGATCGCTCAGGGTCGTGCCATAAAGGTTGGTCTGCCAGTTTTGATCCTCTGGCAGCATGATCTTGGTCGAAAGCACGTTGCTGGCCTGAAAGGCGTTGTAAAGATTGGTGGTAAAATCATGAATCTGCTGCGCCGTCCAATGGCAGGACACGTAGTTAACAAACGCATCCGGTTCGTTCTGGATGGAGACGGCGTAGATGGGGATGCCGGCGGCGGCGTTGGTCACCACATATTTGGCAAGTTGAGCGGCGTAGGCCAGATTTACGGAGTTGGCGTTGCTGCCGAGATAGTTGCCGCCGACAGTACCGCCAGTGCTGGTAAAACTTCCCTGGGGACTCCAAGGCGTGCTCCAGATTCGAACTCCCAGGGGTGCGGCCAGTTTCATGAGACTCAATTCGCTTGCATCCACATAACCCCCGGGCTGGATCTGGTTGCGCAGCAGCGACAGTCCGATGCCATTGTTGCCACCCACGACGTTGGTGGTGAAGAAGGTGTCGGCCGTGGTAGAGGACCAAGTCCTGCTCGAAAAGGCGCAGGAGGCGCCAAAACCGTCAATTCGCTGATGCACGTCGTTCCAGTCCACAGTGCATTGGGCGCGGGATTGAAAGGCAGAAAATGTCAATGCCAGTGAAGCGAGCAAAGAAGCAGAGGCACGGGCGATCCACATGCTGCCAATTGGTTTTTTCGAGTTCATCCGGGTATTATCGCACAAAATTGCTTAAACCGACCATGCTCAAATGGCCTTAAGCCCCACGTCCATCCGGACGATTCCGTCTCCTTTTAGCCAACACCGTATCAGATCTGCCAGTGCCGTCAAGCTTTTCTTGCCGCTCCACGACTGGATGACTGGATTAATCTTTCGCCTTTTTTTCGGTGAGCCAGGCGATGGCGCGCAATAATTGGACGTCTCCCGAGGCTCGGATTTCCGCCCCGGTCAATTCCCGTTCCAGCGTTGGCCGCAATGCCGTCACTTCCGGCGGCAGGGCGACGCGGACATCCGGAGCGATGCCTTTGTGCCAGAAGGAGTGCTGGCCGGGCGTGAGCCATTCTTCGACGGCCAAAAGCAAAGCCGAACCGTCGGCCAGCGGAAATTCGCTCAAGACGGTGCCGGTGCCATAAGTCGTTTCGCCGATGAGGACGGCCCGCCGCGTGTCGTGCAGCGCGCCGGCCACGATCTCGGAATCACTGGCCGAACCGCCGTTGATCAGGACGGCCATGGGAAGATCGGGCGCGGCCCCGCCGGGTTGGACCGGGATGGGGGTGAGTTTTCCGGCGGCGTCTTTTTCCCAAAGCACGTTGCCGGAGGCGAGGAACTGGCTGGCGGTGCCGATGGCTTCATCGAGCGCCCCGCCCGGGTTGTTGCGAAGGTCAAGTATAATGCTCCGGATGCCCTGCCGCTTGATTTCGAGCAAGGCTTTGCGCAGGTCGCCGGCCTCACCATCGCTGAACAGGGCAATGCGCAGATGGGCAATGTCGGTGCCGGGCAGGCGCTGCCAACTGACGTTATTGAGCTTGATCGAAGCGCGGGCAATGTTGAGTTTGCGTTTCCGTTTGTCGCGCGGGTTCATCAGCGTCAACGCGACCGGCTGGCCGGCTTGCCCGGAAATCCGCGATGAAATCTGGCCCAGCGACAAGCCGGAGACAGCCTGTCCGTTGACTTGCAAAATGACATCGCCCGGGCGCACTCCGGCCTGTTGCGCGGGAGAACCGTCAATGGGGGCCACGACCACGGCTTGATGGTCCCTGGACTGTATCTCAATGCCGATGCCGATCAATTTGCCCTGCATGGCCGAGCCTGCCCGTTTGGCCTGCGAACGGCTCAGGAAAGCGCTGTGGTTGGTGTCTCCCAAAGAATCCAGCACGGCGCTGATGGCGGCATGGGTCATGGCCGCGTGCCGGACTGAGGAGCGATCCACATAGTAATGGTCGATCAGATTCCACGCCTGGACCAGCAAGCGAAAGTCGTCTCCTGCGTCCGAGGGGATGTCGTCGAGCAACAGGCGCCGGTCGAGCACGACGCCCGCGCCCAAGGCCAGCACCAGGCCCAGCGCCAGGAGAAAGCCGCGCCTGGGCCATCGCAAGGATAGCAGGGACAATTTGCCCTGGTTGTCCGCGCTCATTTCAGTACGGGATTTTTGGCGAACGCCGGTCTGTCGGATCGGCCCAGCGGTTGTTGGGAATGGTGGGCGACCATCCGGGCCGCAACGGGTCCTGATCGTAGGGATAGCCGCCGAGCCGTTTATAAAGTGCGCTGTACTCGGCCAGCTTGGCGCGATCCAGGCGGACGCCCAGGCCCGGACCCGTCGGCACACGGATGGCCCCATTTTCGTAGCGCAGCTTGCCGCCCACGATGATGTCATCCGTCAAATGATGATAATGGGCGTCGGCCGCGAAGGCCAGGTTGGGCAGGACGGCGCCCAAATGGAGCATGGTGGCCAATTGGATGCCCAGCTCGCCGGAGGAGTGGACCGCCACCCCAAACTGGAAGGTCTCGCACACGCCGGCGGCCTTGAGGCAGGGGCGGATGCCGCCCCAAAAGGTGGTATCAAGAAGAATTACATCCACGGCCGGGTCCAGGGCGTTGGCGGCCAGTTGCTCGAAATTGACCACCACCGTGTTGGTCGCCAGCGGCACGCGGATCATTTGCCGCGTGCGCCGCATTCCGTTCAGCCCGAAGACCGGGTCTTCCAGGTAATCATTGTTCAAAGCTTCAATGGCCTGTCCGAAACGAATGGCCTGTTCGGTGGAAAAAACGCCGTTGGGATCGAATCGAAAACGGTCCCCTTTGAGCGACGCGGCCAGGGCGCGGTAGCATTCCAATTCGTAGTCAGGCGGAAAAACGCCGCCCTTCAATTTATGGGAAGTGAAGCCGCAGCGCTTTTTGAGGTCGGCGGCGGCGGCCAGCAATTGGTCCGCCGTGCGCACTTCGCCGTAGCCGGTTTTGGGATTGGGGTAGCTGAAGAACAAATACGAGGCGAAGGGCACGCGGTCCTGCAATTTGCCGCCCAAAATGTCATAAACCGGCACGCCCCATTTCTGGCCCAGGATGTCCAGGCAGGCGAATTCCAGCGCGGCAGCCATCTGCGTGCGGTTATTGTAAAGGGAAGCGGTGGGATTGCTGATGCGAAAACGCATCTCTTCGAGGCGCGCCGGATCGTGTCCCGCCAGATACGATTTCAGCGCGATAAACGCCGCCTCGGCCGATTCACCGCCCCCGCCCATTTCGCCGAGGCCGGTGATGCCCTCGTCCGTTTCCACTTCGATGACCGTGCGAACGAATCGTCCCCAATGACAACCGTTGGCATGGCGCAGAGGGGCATCCAGTGGAACGGTCACGGTGGTTGGCTTGATGTCAGTGATTTTCATAAATCTTCATTTCGGGGAAGAGTACGGGTTAAGGATTAAGATTTAAAGATTAACTCATTGCCACTTTTAAATATGCCATGCCCGCATTGCGGCTTTCAATGCGGGCATGACATATTTTTATGCTTACAAGCAAAGAGTTCGCGCCTTTTGGGCTTTTGCGACGGAATTTAGATGCGTCCGCCCTGGAATGTTCAGTGTTCACGGAGACGTGAACAGGCCTGTTTTCGTGAACATAATTGCCGGAGTTGCTTTTGCGGCAGCCGAATGGACAACATGGACAGCATGGACGAAGTGGATGACGCGGACAAGGTGGACGGCGCGTTTAGCGCGACGCGCCTGGTCCTGCTGCTGGGTCTGCTGATGTGCGTTTCCTTTCCCGGCATCGTTCTGGGATCGCACGCCTTCGTCCATCGCGATGCCGGCTTGTTCAGTTATCCGCTGGCTTATTATTCCCGGCATTGTTTCCATCAAGGCGAGTTGCCGCTGTGGAATCCTTACAGTAATTGCGGCATCCCGTTCCTGGCCGAATGGAACACGATGGTCCTGTATCCGCTTTCGCTTATTTACCTTTTGCCGCCGATGCCCTGGGCGATGAACTATTTCCTGCTCGGCCATGTTTTTCTGGCGGGAACGGGCATGTATTTTCTGGCCTGGCGTTGGTTCGGAAACCGGTTTGCGGCCACGCTGGCCGGGCTGGTTTTCGCATGGAACGGGTTTGGGGTGGAAAATTTGATGTGGCCCGCCAATACCGCGGCATTGGGGTGGATGCCCTGGGTGGTTCTGTTGTGCGAAAAGGCTGCGGCCCAAGGAGGACGCCCGATCATTTGGGCGGCGCTGGCCGGGGCTTGCCAGATGATGAGCGGCTCGCCGGAAATGATCCTTTTTACCTGGTTCATCGTCCTGCCGGTCTGCGCGGCGCAATGGTCCGGCAACCGGCAGAATGCGTTGAAATTGGCGCTCCGCGTTGCCGCCGTCGCCGGATGGGTCGCGGCCTTGAGCGCGGCGCAACTGGCTCCGTGGCTCGATTTCGTGGCGCACGGGGATCGCAGCAGCGCCTTTGGCGGCTCGCGTTGGTCGCTGCCGGTTTGGGGCGCGGCCAATTTCCTGGTGCCGCTTTTTCGGGACAGGGCCTCAGTGGAAGGCGTGTTCTGGCAGCCGGGCCAGGAATTGTATTCAACTTATTACGCCGGAATTGTCACGGTGGCGCTGGCGCTGGTCGCGCTCATGAAGGCGCGGGATCGCCGGACCATTCTGCTGGCGCTGCTGGGGCTGGGCGGCCTGCTGTGCGCGTGCGGCGACGCCGGTTATGTTTTGCCGCTGCTGAAGAAAGTCGCGCCCGTGATGGGTTTCTCCCGCTATCCGGTCAAATTCATTGTCATAACTATTTTTTGCCTGCCGTTGCTGGCGGCGTCGGGGGCGGCCTGGCTGCAAAGCCAGGCGGACGCGGCGGCCCGGCGCGCCCTGTGGCCGGCGGGCGCAATCACCGCCCTCGCCATCGTGTGCGTATTGATGGTGTCGCGGCGATTTCCATTTCCCGGAGAAAACTGGAGCGTGACGTGGCAGAGCGGATGGACTCGATTGGCGGTTTTGCTGACGGCGCTGGGGATTTTGTTCCTGCCACGTTTGAAGGCCGCGCGTTCGAGCTGGTTGCTGCCCGGCTTCGGACTGCTGCTTTTGATGGGCGCGGACATTTGCACTCATACGCCGCGCCAGATTCCCGAGGTGTCCGTCCAGGCTTACGACGACATCACGCCGCCCATGTCCAGCCTGCCAAAACTGGGCCGGTCGCGCGCCATGGTCAGCCCGGAGGTTGACCTGTGGATGGAACATCTGGCCAATCCATCGGAACTGGGTCTTTATTTGGGCCAGCGGGCGGAACTGTTCAAGGATTGCAATTTGTTGGAGCTGATCCCGAAAGTGGATGGTTTTTTTGCCCTGTATTTGCGCCGGCAGGACCGCGTTGCGCAGTTGCTCTCCGGCCATGAATACCTCCCTCATCTGGCGGAATTCCTGGGAGTTTCACAACTGGCCTCTTCCAACAAATTGTTTACATGGGAAGCCCAAACCCATTTCATGCCGATGGCCACCATTGGACAGAAACCGGTTTTCCTGGATGACGCCGCCACTTTGCAGGCCCTGGCCTCAACGGAATTCAGACCGCGCGATGTTGTCTATCTTCCCATCGAAGCGCGTGAAAGTGTTTCCGCAACGGCGGACCCGGAGGCG
Source organism: uncultured Verrucomicrobiae bacterium (assembly GCA_963825315.1). Lineage (GTDB taxonomy): Bacteria > Verrucomicrobiota > Verrucomicrobiia > Limisphaerales > Palsa-1400 > DASRLE01. The sequence continues at coordinate 2,978,829 of CAWGST010000001.1, forward strand.
AAAATCCTCTCCAGCAAGGTGACGGCGTCCGCCTGCCAATTTGAAACGGAAGCCAGCCGCGCGACCCTGCTGGTGGTGGCGCAGAGCTGGTATCACTGTTGGGTGGCTGAAATCGATGGACGCGCCGCGCCGTTGTTGCGCGCCAATTACGCCTTCCAATCCCTGCCTGTCCCACCCGGCCGCCACGAAGTGCGGCTGGCCTATAAAGACACGCTGTTTCACATTGGCGCGATTGTTTCGTTGGTTTCCCTGGTCTTGTGCGGGGTGGGGACAATCTGCCGGGGAAAAGCTCTCTGAATGGCCCATGCGGCCGCATCCGGGTCCAGAGCGCGGGCTTGTCGTTCGAGCGCGCCAGCCTGGGCGGCATTGCCGCGCTGCCGCGCCAGAACCGAGCGAAGGGCCAGGACCATCGCATTCGGACCCGGCTCCTGTTTCTCAAACTGATCCAATGCGCCCGCGGCATCATCGAGGCGGCCCGATCTGATTTGAAGAAACGCCAATCCGAGAAAGGCGCTTTTGCCGGGCGGCTTGCATTCCATGGCGTGACGAAACGCCTGGAGCGCCTCGTTCGTCCGGCCCAGTTCGTCCAGTGCGACTCCGTAATTGTTCCATACCCCCGCATCCTCGGAATTGATTTTCAATGTCCGTTCGTACTCCCGCCGGGCTTCCTCAAATCGATTGAGGGCCAACAACACGTTGCCGCGATGATGCAGCGCGGTCACGTCCCAGGGATCCAACGCGATACTGCGATCAATGTCACCTCAAGGCTTCCTGGAAATGCCCCTTTTCGTAGCAGGCGATCGAACGAAAGAGATAATCGCGCGCAAAGGAGGGAAGCTTCGCCCCGAACCAGTTGGGCAGGGAAATCGAGGCCATCAAAGCCATGCCCGCCGCCAGGCAAAGCGCCCCGCGCCAGCAGCGGCGGCGGATCGTTTCGACGAAAGGCCAGCAAGCCGCCGCCGCCGATGGCCGCCATGACCGGCCAGACGGGATAGCGGTAGCGATCGCAGATGAAGAAGGCGACATTGGCCGCGGAGTAAAGAGAGGCATAAACCAGCAGAATAAAAAGCGCGTCGCGATTTCCCCATTTGGCGGCGGCCCAGATTCCGGCGGGGGCCAGCATGAGCAATACGACCCAGCGCACCGGCAGCAGGCGCAGCCAGGCGTATTCGGTTTGCAGAAAGGCGAAGGCCTTGTTGTTGGGCACTTCGGCGTTCCAAAGCATCAGCCAGCATTTTTTGGCCAGCAACCGGAGCCAGGCGGTTGGAGCCGCCTTGATTTCGCCGATGGCCCGCCCGGTCCAATACTTGGAAACGGCCATGGGATTTGCATCAGGCTGGCGGCCTTGCGCGCGCAGGGCCGCCGCATATTCCTCGCGCGCCCACACTTCCCCCGAGTCCTCATAACGCCCGCCGTAAGTGACGCGGCGTCCCTGTTCCGGCGCCATCCCGTCCGCCGCGCGCTTGTTGCCAAAATAAAGGTTCACGCCGCCGGCAGACGGCACGACCTGGAAATGGTCCGATTGCATCTTATTGACAAAACCCCAGGGGATGGCCATTCCCACCCCGCCGATCAACCCCAATAAAGGCAACAGCGCGGCGCGTTGACGCAAGCGCCACCAACGCCAGACCGCCAGGAGCGGATACACCGCCATGAAAACGAAAATGTTCGGGCGCGCCTGCGCGGTGAGCACGGTCAAGGCGCCGCACAGCAGCCACAACAGGCCGGCCTTCCGTCCCGCGGCATCGGCTGCGTGGAGCAGCAAGAGCAGCCCCAGACAGATCAAAAACACATAACTTGGATTCAATCAACAACTCGCCCTCGAAGCAAAGCGGCACGGGCGCGAGCAGGAACAACACCCCGCCCGCCAGGCCGCTGAGCCGATGCCGGAAGAGCCGCGCCCCCAACAAAGCGGCCAGCACGCCCGTCAACACTCCGAGAAGATGCTGCACCACCACCGCGAGATCGATTCCGTGCGAGCCGCCCAGCTTGTACAAAACCGCCAGGAACATCGGGTAGAGCAGCGGCCTCAACCCATGAAGCTGATGCAGATCTGCGCCCGCCAGGAGCATTCTGGCCGCGGTGTCGTAATACTTCTGATCCAATGTCAGCACGCCAAACGACGGCGTCCGCGCGTGCTCGACCATGAAGCCCGCCCGCACGATCAATCCCAACAAAAAGAGGTAAACCAGATAATTTTTGAAAATCCCGGCTGAAATGTCCTTCCCGAAGGCGGCGCCGGCATTATCGTTTGCGCCGTCCGGGGCCGCCGGGGCATTTGTGGAACTCGGCAAATTCATTGACTGATGAAAACATATACAGGGAAAATGTCTAATGACCAAATCCGAATGACGAAGGAATGCTCAAATGACCCAAGGACCCATTCCCTGGTCATTCGTGCCTGGGCATTAGTCATTCTTTTTTGGCCCCAGTAATCATTTGCCGCCCGGCATGGGATGGACTAAACATGGGCGCGCATGGCATCGCCAACCCCGCCCGCCAACCGTGCCAGCTTGCGCATCAGCTTTTGCGCGCTGGTTGCGCTTTTGGCCGTATTCCAATTTTCAGAAAACACCGCTGATCCGGATTTGTGGGGGCACATTGTTTTTGGGCGGCAGATATTGCACACCGGCGTCATTCCGAAGAGGGAAATATTTTCCTGGACCGCGCAAGGGCAGCCTTGGATAAACCACGAATGGCTCGCCGAATTGGCCCTGGGGGGCGCGCATGAAAGGTGGGGCGGCAGCGGAGTGCTGCTCTTGAAAATGGCGGCGGGGCTGTTGACCTTCGCGCTCTGCCTGCGCATGGGCGGCGTCAATGTCCCGTGGCCGGCGCGGTTTGTCACCTGGGGGTTTGGGGCGCTGGCCGTGGTGGAAATCTCCTATGGCTTCGCGGCCCGGCCCCAGATTTTTACGGCGCTGGGCCTGGCCCTCGAATTGATGTTGCTGCGCCGGATTCATGACGGGGCGCGACTTTGGGCATTGGCGTTGCCGGTTCTGTTTGTGTTCTGGATCAATGCGCACGGGGGCGCGCTGGCGGGTTTTGCCTTGCTCGGTTTGGCGGCGGCCGCCACCACGGCTCAAGCCCTGCGGCGCCGAATGCGGCCCGGGACAGTTTGGGTGTTATGGCTGGCGGTTGGCGGCGTCATGGCGGCCCTCTTTTGCAATCCGTGGAAAGCCGGACTGCTGCGCTGGCTGACCGGCAGCATGCTGTGGGCGCGGCCGGAAATCCAGGAATGGAATCCCACGCCATTGGGCTGGGACCATGCGGCGTTTTTTCTTCTCCTTGCGCTGGGGGCCTTTGCGTGGGGTTTCAGCCGCCGGCCCCGGGCTTGGTGGGAAGTGGCGGCCTGCGCCGCCTTTGCCCTGCTTGGGTTACGCGCGGCGCGCCATGCGCCGCTCTGCGGCATCGTGGTCCTGGCGCTGACGCCGCCGCATCTGGCGGATGCGCTGGCCCGGTTTCGCGGGGCTTTCGCGCGTTTGGAAACAGCAGCCTCCGATCCCGCCCTGCAAAAGGCCGCCGCCGTTCTGTGTTGCCTCGGCGCAGCCGGAGCGGGAATCGGGACGTTCACGCTGCATAAAGAACACCCGCTGACCATGGAAGCGCCGCGTTCGCAGTACCCGGCTGGCGCGGTGGATTTTCTGCGCAAGAACCAATTGCGGGGACGATTGCTCGTCTTTTTCGATTGGGGCGAGCTGGCCATCTTCGAGTTGCCGGGATGTCCGCCGTCCATTGACGGGCGGTTGGACACTTGTTATTCCCGGGAATTGATCGCCGCGCATTGGAAATTCTACAACGGCGAGCCGTTCGACCAAAAGGCGCTCAATCCAGACGAGGCGGATTTGGCCCTGCTGCCCGGCAACCTGGCCGGCACGGCGGAATTGGCGAAGCGTCCGGGTTGGAAGGCGGTTTATTTTGATGATTTGGCGGTGATTTTGGCGCGCGAGCCGGGAAGATTCCCGGCCCTTCGGCAACTCGCCCTGCCGGTGACCGGCCCCGCCGCCGCCACCCAAGGCCGGGCCAGGTTTCCCGATCAGGGTCCGCGCTGGAGACCGGACTGAATCAACAGGCGCATGTCGTAGGGGGTTCCCCTACAGAATACATGGAATATTTATTCGCAAAAGGATTGCTCCTGGCATGGCCATTGCTAGTATTGTTGCTGTGGTTCGCAAAAGGCAATCAGTGGACCTGAATGTTTTAATATAACCCGCCTTTTGCATGGTTCACGCCGCATGTAGAAAGAAAGAAAGTCTTATGAAAAATAAAGTCAGCCGCAAGGCAGGTTTCACCCTCGTGGAAATCATGATCGTCGTGGCGATTATCGGTCTGTTGGCCGCCATCGCCATTCCCAACTTCGTGCGCGCGCGCACGACCTCGCAACAGAATGCGTGCATTAACAATCTGCGCTTGATTGATTCGGCCAAGCAGCAATGGGCGCTGGAGCAACGTCAGTCGAGCACCGCCCAACCCGCAGCCTCAGGCACGGACTTGCAGCCCTACCTCGGCCACGGCTCGGCCGGTGAACTGCCGTCGTGCCCCGCGGACAGCGCGCAAACCTGGACCACGAGCTATGGCACTACGGCTGCTTTGGGCAACGTCTCGACCAAGCCCACGTGCCTGATCGTTCCCACAACCCACATTCTGCCCTGACCGGAATTTTGCCATGATCCTGTGAGGTCATGGACGACAAAAAGGCTTGGAAGAAATTCCAAGCCTTTTTTGTTTTCTTCTTCAGGCCGGGTTTGACGAATCCGGGCTTGCCCAAAGAAAAACTCCCCCGATAGTCTCTGCCTCGAATTGAGACAAAACGTTTTGCCCCAAGGCCGATCCGGGACAAACAGTTCAAACACGACTTGAGTTATCCGGCGCAGATCATTAATCGGCAACCTCGTTTGTCAGAAAAGTGGGCGTGAATTTCTGAGAAAATGGGGATGAAGGAGGCAAAATTGTCTGTATAAAATTCGTCCATCAGATGGTTGATTTTCCACCATTGGTTGTGTTATATCTTCCCCATGGTCCGAAGACACGTTGAACCTTTGATGCTCGCGGGGCTGGCCGACAGCCCTGTTGTTCTCCTTGTCGGCGCCCGACAGACAGGGAAAAGCACGCTCATCCAGTCGTCTGCCTTTCAGAGGGCCAAACGACGATTCATCACTTTCGATGACGCCAACAATTTGGCGGCGGCCAAAGCCGATCCCACCGGCTTCCTGAATGCCTATGTTGAGCCGTTGACGTTGGACGAAATCCAGCGCGTGCCTGAACTATTTTTGCCGATCAAGGCGTCGGTGGACCGCAATCGCGTCCCAGGGCGGTATCTGCTCAGTGGTTCAGCCAACGTGCTTTTTCTGCCACAGGTTGCCGATTCTCTCGCTGGCCGAATGGAAGTCATCACGCTTTGGCCGTTCTCCCAGGGTGAAATCGAAGGCGTGCGCGAGGGATTCATCGACGCTCTTTTCAGTGCCAAATTGCCCGGCCTAAAGCCGCTGGAAAAATGGGAGGAGCGAAAAGAAATCCGCCGACGAGCGATCAGCGGCGGCTTCCCCGAAGTCCTTGCCCGCGCCGACGCCGAGCGGCGAAATGCCTGGTATGGCTCCTACCTGACCACCATTTTGCAGCGCGATGTCCGCGACCTGTCGCGCATTGAAGACCTGACTGTCATGCCGCGATTGCTTTCATTTTTGGCCGCGCGAAGCGGCACCCTTTTGAACGCGGCGGAAATCTCGCGCGGCACCGGGATTGTGCAAACGACGTTGAAGCGTTACCTGAGCCTCCTGGAGACGCTGTTTCTTTTCATGGAGCTTCCCGCCTGGTCAATCAATGTGGGGAAGCGTTACGTCAAGATGCCCAAGGCTTTTCTGTCCGACACCGGACTGGCGGCGCATTTGCTGCACCTGACGGTTGAACGCCTCGGTCAGGAACCGGCCCTGTGGGGCGCGCTCCTTGAAAACTTTGTCGGCATGGAATTGCGCAAGCAAGCTGCCTGGAGCAAGGAACATCCCCAGCTTTTCCATTGGCGGACACACGGCCAGCAAGAAGTCGATTTAGTCCTTGAAGCCGGAGGACGGTTGGTTGGAATCGAGGTCAAGGCCGGGACAACCGTCACTGTGCATGACTTCAAAGGCTTAAAAGCATTGGCAGACGACGCCGGGCGGCGATGGGTTCGCGGCGTCGTTCTTTACTCTGGCTCCGAAATGTTGCCCTTTGGCGACAACCTCATCGCCATGCCTGTCAGCGCGCTCTGGCGATTGCCGGGTTAATGGTGTAAACTGACGCAAACATGCCATACATATTAACGGGATGTCTGATAATGTCAGTCAAAATTGAGGGAAAATTGAGGGAAGCAACTGCGGCAACTGTGGGTCAACCCATCACGAAAGATGGTGATCATTTCCCAGAATGCGTGTAGCCGGTTAGTCCTGTCTGAAAAAGTGCCTCCATAGCAGACCATGTGCCTTTGTCGGCTGGAATCAGACAGTCGGCGGCCGTGGGTGGGGCACTGTTCAGGGACAGTGGACATTCATTTCTGGCTGGATGGGGAATTGGGCCAATGGCGGCCCATGAAATGGGAACTGAAGTCGCTATACTACGACGATCAGGCGTATTGGAACCATCCGCCAAATATCGACGTTCCAATCACGTTGCCCGGGAAAAATGGCCATCCAGAGTAGCAGGAAGACATTGTACTGCGACACGGAACGACAGCCAAACTTCGTTCCACAGGCTTTCAGCCAGCCCCCTCCATCCCATCCGCCCCAAGCCTTTCGCAGATTAGCCGTTGGTTCGAGTGGAATTTTCAGGCCCGCAAAATGAATGCAACATCACCAGACTTCTGATCTATTACGTCTGTTGAAACCCTTGTATTTATTGACCAACTTCGATTTAAGTATCATAATTTCTGAGGTTCTGGTATCAAAAGCGGCATAGAAGGCTGAATTTGGCAAAGCAGCCGTTGCAAGTGGTTGATTGGCAGGCCGACGTGGCGGAATTGGCAGACGCGCTAGACTCAAAATCTAGTAGCCGTGAGGCTGTGTGGGTTCGACCCCCTCCGTCGGCACCAAACTGGAATGGGTGCTTCTCTGTTCCTCTTACGGGCTTGAACGCCGCGCATAGTCGCACAGCGCCTGCAAGTTTGCTGCCGGGGTGTCGCGCGGAATTTCACAGCCGGCGCCGACGATGAAACGCGCGCCGGCATCGCGATGACATTCAGTCACGGCTTCGGTGATGGCCTCGGGGGAGCCGTTGCGCAGCATGACAACAGGGTTGAGGTTGCCCAGGATGATTTGTTGGGGCATTTGCCCGCGGGCCAGAGCCATTGGCGTCAGCGAGTCCACTTCGACGATGGTGCAGCCCAGCCGGCCCATGGCCGCGACGAGGTGACGCGTGTTCCCGCAAATGTGCAGGCGCGTGCGCGCACCGAGAGCGTGGATGCCGTCCACCAGTTGCTTCTCATAAGGCCATACAAACTCCTTATAAATGTCCGGCCCGACCAGGGAAGCCGCCGCGTCCCCGATGCCAACGATGTCCGCCCCCGCTTTCACTTGCTCCCGGGCAAATCGCAGTTCCATTGCAACGACAAAGGAGAAGAGGTCGCGCACGAAAGCCGGGGCATCGAAAAAATCCGTCATCAGGGTGTTGATGCCGCGCAAGTTAGCCGCTTCGGCGATTGGCCCTTCGACCCAGCCTTCGATGATCTTGTCGCGGCCGATGTGTTCTTTGAAGAGGGCGAGCGCCTTGATGCCGTTGTGCATTCGTCCGCCGCCCAGCGGGTCGGGCATCTTCAGCCGGGCCAGTTGGGTCATGTCTGCCAGCAGCGCCCGCTCTTCAACGATGGCCACAGGTTGCCCGTCGAAATACTCGACGACCGCGCCACAATCCGCCGCTTCGCGCGCCGGATCGGACATCGTGTTCACGTAATCAAAGCCGAACGCTTGCGCGGTGTGAATCTGGCCCCTGACGAGCACGCGATAATCGGTGCAATAGTCCCGATACTTCGCACCGATCTGGTTGCAGGCAAACTGCATCGTGATGGGCATCAGAGGCAGGTGATCCACTGGCTGGCCATTCAAATGAGCGAAGACCCGTTCGCGGCTGTTCATAATATCCATTCCGTCTGGCAATCGGCATCGCTTATTCTTTGCCACTGTCTGTCAAACCCATCCCGACATCGCCGCAGAAATGAACTTGCAGGCCAAGTTCAGACAACATGGCTGCCTTGATTCGACAGGCGCGAGACGCTTGCGCAGCACTGGGGGCATAGACGACTTGAATATGATTGGACTTATGCCGGGCCATCATCTGGTCGCGCGTGATGCCGTGAAAGACGGCGTGCATAATGGGCCATTGCGGCGTCGTTTCGCGCCAGCGGAATTCCGTTTCGGTCCGGGGCAATTCCACCACTGTGGCGACGCCAAGGTCACAGTGCAATTGTCCATCCATGACGAAAACACGGCTCCAAACGATGTGTCCGGGCTTGGAAATCCCCTTGATTGTTCCGCCGCCCAAACGGAAGTACATGGGGGGCTGCCGTTCGCTGACAGCGCCGGCGTAGCCGCCGATCAAGTGCGCCGGGGGCACCGCGCCGGAAATGAGCAGCACCCACACAAAATCATCCACGCCGCCGGCGTTGACATGCCGCCCCCAACGAAGGTCATGCAAGGTATTCTCGGGAGCGAACCCCAATTGCGTCCACAAACGATGCGTGATCAACCCGTCCAAACCCGCGCATTCGTCCGCTTCGTTGAAGTGCGGAAGCGGCTGGTCCCTGAAAAGGATCCGTCCGCTTTCCGCACAAGCCACTGGCGGCCGGTCGCTGTTGTTGAGCAGCCCCTCGGCCAAATCGCTTGCGGGAGCCAGGTCTTTAAGCCCCTGCTGATATTGAATCCCGATGGTGTCGCAGCCAAATGCGCCGGCCATGCGGAGGGCGGCGATGTACATTTTGCACTGTTGCAAGGTTTGCGATCGGGTCAGTTCCGTTTCTTCGCGTGTTCCCCAATTAAACTCCATCCCTTTCCGCAGCAGCCAATCCAGCGCCTGGGAGGCCTCGGAGTCGGGGACCTGCTGCATGGCGGCGTAGAGGGACGACTGGCTCAGGCGCTCCTTGAAGACGCCGACGCGGTTGAGCAATTCATCCGGGATGATCGCATTAAACATGCCCATGCAGCCTTCATCAAAGACTCCCATGATGGCTTTTCGTCCCTTGAATCCGGCGGCCGCGCGCCGGCCAATGCCCCGCTCCTCCTCCGGGATTCCTGCCTGGTCAAAATTCCTGACATGGCTTTGATCGTGTGTCACGACGCCCCGGGTGAGCCATTGGCGCAAGCCATCCCGGAAAAACGCATCACGGAAGTCTTCGCTCCAAAGCGTGCTGTAGCGCACGCCCATCTTGGTCAGCGACGCATTCAGATTCAGCAAGCCCACCAGTCCCGGCCAGGTGCCGCTCCAATTGGCGACGGTCAGAATCGGGCCTTGATGCGTGAAGAACCCGCCCAGCACATGGTGGCTGTATTGCCAGACCGCTTCGGCGGCAATGATCGGGGCGGAAGGATCCAGTTCGCGGAAAATCTCCAGCCCCATCCTCTGCGAATCGATGAAGCCGTGTTTCTTCCGCTCATCGTATGGATGCGCCCGCACGACCGTCCACCCCTCGGTTTTAAGCGCTTGGGCCAGAGTGGCTTCCATTTTGGCCTGTTCGGGCCAGCATTGCTGGTTGGCGGAGAGCCTTAAATCTCCACTGGAAACGAGATAGGCTTGATGGGATTTTGCAATTGGTATCATGGTCACTTTGTCATTTTAGTTATGCTCATTTGGAAGCTGTGTTCGGCAGTGCTGTGCCGTCGCCGCGGCCGACGCCGGATCCTCCCGCAACCTGCATTGACTCCGCGTTGCTGTATTGGGGCCACATGAACGCGTAGAAGGCGATGAAAGCAAAGCAAAACATCGGGACGATAAAGCCGCGCGACATGCCGTACAGGTCTGCCACGTGTCCCATCAGTTTGGGCAGCATCGCCCCGCCCATGATCGCCATGACCAGGTAGGCCGACGCTTTCTTGGCGCGGACCCCGAGGCCGTGGATGCCAAGCGCAAAGATCGTCGGGAACATGATGGACATGAAGAAATAGCTCAGGAAAACGCAAATCACCGAGGGCCAGCCCAGTTTCAGAAAAACCAGCAGACAAAGGAGCACGTTCAGGCAACCGTAAAGGCCCAAAACCTTGTGGGCGGAGAATTTTCTCAGAATGGCCGCCCCGGAAAATCGCCCGGCCAGAAAGCAGAAAAAACCAAACGACGCCAGGTTGGAAGCCCCTTTGTCGCTGAAATGAAAAACGCCGTCCTTGAGGTCGAACCAGCTTTTCATCCAACCGGAGGTCCAGGATTGCGGAAGGGCGGGAACTTCCGATGTCATGTAGTTAATCAAGAAACTGAAGATGCCGGCCTGGGCGGCGACGTAGAAGAATTGCGCCAGGGTCGCGCCGGAAAAGTGCGGGTGCGACCAGATGCTGTGATGGGAAATTTTGCGCACGGCCGGGAAGAGCGCCACGGCGGCAATGGCGAAGGCGGCGCAGCCAACAGTCCACAAGGTCTTTGCAATCGCGGCATCACTTACGCCGGCAGTGTTGAGAATCACCCAGAGGATCATGACCATGACGCCCACCAGAACGGACGCGTTGACCAACAACAAAAAATAGACCAGACGACGATTGATTTGCCTTTCGGCCACCGTCTCCGCGTCCGTCCCGGCATCCTTCTCATCAATATGGTAATCGTCCTTGGTTTTAATGTCGGGAACGTTGGCGAAGAAAAACACCAGGGCGAGAACCATGACCAGCACGGCCACCCCGGCATAAGGAATCCAGAGCGTTTGACTGCCCGTGTTTTTCCCGGCGGCGTCCTTGGAATAGAAGAACAAGCCGCCGGCTATCGGCCCAAACATCCAGCCGATGCCGTTGCACGACTGCGCGAGATTGATGCGCGTGGCCGCGTATTGCTTTGGACCCAGCACCGTTGTGTAGGGGTTGGCGATGGTTTCAAGAAACGTGAGGCCCGACGCTATCAAACAAACCCCCAGCAAAAACGCCCAAAAGGCCGCAAGGTGCGTCGCCGGGATAAACCAAAAGCCGCCGCAAGCGACTAAGAGGAGGCCGGCGATGATCCCGCCTTTGTACCCCAGCTTGATGGCCAGCCAACCCGCCGGCAATGACATCAGGAAATAACCGAGATAGTGGGCAAACTGCACCCAGGCGGATTGGGACAAGGTCAAATGCAACTCTTCCTGAAAGTGCTTGTCCATCACGTCAATCATTCCGTTGCAGAATCCCCAAAGGAGAAACAACGAACTGACAATGCAAAAGGTGAAAACCACGCTCTTGCCGTCATCCGTGACGAACATGCGCTGCTTGTTGGAAGTCATGGGGTGGAATTAGTTCGAGTGAAAGGCTGATTTTATCTCCGCCAGCGAAACGCCGAGAACAGCGCGCGCCACCGGGTCCAGGGCCGTTTCTGATCCGGTCAAATGAATGGTGCGGTGGAGGTGGGCCAGGCTCCCGCCCGGGGCGAGACTCGCGGCCGGAGAGGAAGACTCCATCTCGAAGAACGGCCCCAGCGGCGGCTGGCCAGGCCCGACCGGCCCGTCGTTGTAGCTGTTGGCCACGTCGCCTCCGTATGGGTTCTTCTGCAACTCCCACAATGAGTTGACGTAGTCGGTCACACCGGCGGGCTGGTCGAATTGCACGATGGTCAGGACTTTATTGTCCGCGTCGTAAGCCCCCAGCACACCCTTGCTGCGCCTGGGACTGATGCCGATTTTGCTGCGGAACTTCCCGTCACCGCGAAAATAGATCAAGTTTTCCTCCGCTTTCAGTCGCTCCGGCGGGATGACCCCGAAGCTGGCATAAGAAGTGATCTTCGAACCCAACTCGGACTCAGGCCCCGGCTTGATCGGCACGACGATCGTGACGGAGGGCGAAGGGGTGAACATGCCGAGAATCCAAACCGACAACAGCCCGGTCTCCTTCCTCCACGCGTTCTGGCCGGTGTTGGTGATGCGGTTGTCCGTTTCGTAGGCCACGAGGCTGGCCTTGTCCGAGCGTGCCAGGCCGAGTTTCTCCCAGGCGGCAGCGGTGTCAAGCAGACGAACTTCGCGGTTCACCGCCACTTGGAATTGAGTGCCCGAGTAATTGGTGAGCGCGATGTCCAGGGCAAAGGTGGCGCGATCGTTGGACTTGCTGACCGTCTTGAACGGGAGTGTGTCAAAGGGCGCTGGCACAAACCAGTTCGCGAACTCGAACTTTGCTCCTTTGGCAAAGTAAATCGAAAACTGCCCTCCTTCCGGCCCCAGCCAAAACCGGTCCTCGCCTCCAAAGGCGTTCATGTGGGGGACCAGCTTGCCGGAAGCGATCAACCCGCGGTTCACCCAGCCAAAACTGCGGCCCGCGTTATTTCCGGCTGTGCTGGTCATGACGCGGCCCTGCCAGGCCGGAGCGATGGCCACTTTGGCGAGACCCTTCTCATCGCTCAACACAATGATATCAGTGTGGGATCGAAGAAACGCAACGTCGTCGCCGAAAGTTGCGGTGTCTGAACCTTGGGTCATCGCTGCGGATGCAGTCATAACAATCATTGTCGGGATAATGAGGTGTTTCATAGTTCCATTGCGTAAACGTTTACACTGGACTGAGAGTAAACATTTCCAGTGAAAAATGTCAACGGCGATTTTTCATGGTGTCGCGTAGTTTTCAGATGGAGCACTTCCGAAAATCCGTTTTCCCTCTCATTTTAGCTGTTCTTGCGCAATGTGGCGGGCCTGAAAAAAGCGGGGCTTTTTGCGGCCGGAAAAAATATTCCACATTTTTCCGTTGACAGGATTGTTGTAATCGTTTACTTTCCCACCATGTCCAGACGACAGTCGAACAAGCGCGCATCATCGGGACGTTTGAAAACAACCGTCACCATTAAGGATGTTGCGGCGCGCGCCGGCGTGTCCACAGCAACCGTCTCGCGCGTGCTGGCCGGTCAGAATGGAGTCGGGAAAAAGGTGCGCGAACTGGTCACAGAGGCTGCACAAGCACTTGACTATCAACCCAATCGGTTGGCTCGCTATTTGCGCGTCGGCCTGCGCAAAGTCATTGGCGTCGTTATTCCAGATTTGCAGAACCCCTTTTTGACGAGCGTGGTGCATGGAATCGAAGACGTGCTGTGCCGGGAGGGGTACAGCTTGTTGCTGGCGCACTCGGACGGGTTGGCGGAACGCGAACAAACACATCTTGCGGTGCTTCGGGGCGAAGAAGTTGCGGGCTTGGTTCTCATTCCGAACAACGGCCCCGAAGCCAATTACGAATCGCTCCGGGCTTGGAAAATTCCAGTGGTGGCCGTGGATCGAACGCCTCGCGGCTATCAGGTGGACTTGGTGCGCAGCAACAACCAGGAGGCGATGCGTGAGGCGACCCGGCACTTGCTCTCTCACGGTTACAAGGAAATCGGCTTCATTAACGGGCCGGCCGAAATCAGCGTCGCCCAGGAACGTCTGGCCGGGTACTACGATGCTCTCAGGGAGGCATCGTTAACTGCCCGGGATTCCCTCGTCATTCACAGTGATTTTCGCCAGGAGGGCGGCCACGCGGCGATGGGCCAGTTGCTCAGTCTGGCCAAGCCGCCGCGGGCGGTGCTGATTGCCAACAACTTGATGGCGTTGGGAGCGCTGCAAGCCATTCACGAACGCGGCCTGCGAATTCCCGATGAAGTGGCCGTGCTGGGATTTGACGACATGCCGTGGGCAACGTCATTGCGCCCGCCGCTGACGGCTGTGGCGCAGCCCGCCGAAGAAATAGGGCGGACGGCGGCGCAACTGTTGTTGGATCGCCTCAAAGACCCGGCGCGGATGGCCCGGCAGGTGATTTTGCCGGCGACCCTGGTTGTGCGCGCCTCATGCGGCGCCCACTCGCCGGCCTTGAGCGCCGGTTCCCGAGGCTCCGCAACCGCTGAAAGAGCCGAACGGCCGTCCGAAGCGACCGTGGACGAGGCAACGAGCTGAATCCAATGTAAATCGAACCCATCGTTAACGGCAATGCCATCTCTCAACAAGCCAAATGTAATCGTTATCTCAAATTCTCCCGAATTTCGACACATCTCGCTGTCAAATGGCCCAATGAAACAAAAACATCACTCGCACCGGCAGTTTTGGAAAAAGCCGGCGCAAAAGACCCAATGTATGAAAACATGTCTGTCCATTTCGATTCTGGCCCTGGCCTTGGCGGCTTCCGCCGGTGATTCCACCGGGCTTGGCCTGAATATGGCCAATCTCTACCTGGTCACTGGCGCCAGGACGCGCTCCATCAGTCCGGAGAATTTCGGTGGCGAAAAAGGCGGGGCAGGCATGGCGACCAACGGCACTGGCAGTCACGCCGCCCGTGACCTCGGGCCGGGGTGGAAGCTTTCCCCTTCCGTCCACATCAAAGCAAAGACCACATTTATATTGGGCGAAATCAAAGGACCGGGTTGCATCCAGCAAATCTGGATGACGCCCACCGGAAATTTTCGCCATTCGATTCTTCGTTTTTACTGGGACGACGAAAGCGATCCCTCGGTGGAGTGTCCGGTGGGGGATTTCTTTGCCTGCGGCTGGGGGCGATATGCGCAGATCAATTCCCTTGCCGTCTGCGTGAACCCCGGCAGCGCGTTCAATTGTTACTGGCCCATGCCCTTCCGCAAGCTGGCCAGGATAACGATGGAGAACCTCGACGACAAGGACATGACTCTCTATTACCAAATCAACTACACACTGGACAATGTTCCGAAGGACGCGGGCTATTTTCACGCCCAGTTCCGCCGTGAGGCGCCGCTCCGGCAAAAGGGACTCTATACCATCCTGGACGCGGTGGCCGGGCAGGGCCAATACGTCGGCACCTACCTCGCGTGGGAAGCGCATAGCCCGGGATGGTGGGGTGAAGGAGAAATCAAGTTTTACATGGATGGCGACAAGGAGTTCCCCACCATTTGCGGCACCGGCACCGAAGACTACTTTTGCGGCTCCTATGACTTCGAAAACCAGGAGACGAAACGGTATCAGACCTTCTCGACGCCTTACAGCGGCCTGGCCCAAGTGTTGCCGCCGGACAGGATTTATGAAGCAGGCCAGAGATTTGGACTGTATCGCTGGCACCTCGCCGACCCGATACGGTTCGGGAAGGATTTGAAAGTGACCATCCAGGCGCTTGGCTGGCAATCCGGCGGACGGTATCTTCAATTGGAAGACACCATCTCCTCCGTGGCCTACTGGTACCAAAAAGAGCCGCACCAGAAATTCCCCAAGCTTCCCGACGGAGACTGAGCCGCGCCGGCGAAGCATGATTCAACATTGTTTATGAAAACATTCCAATCGACGAAGAATCGGCAATTCGCTCCGGCCCCGCCCATTGCCTTCACTCTTATCGAGTTGCTGGTGGTGATTGCCATCATCGCGATCCTGGCCGCCATGCTCTTGCCGGCCCTGGCCAGGGCCAAAGCCCAGAGCCAAACCGCCAAGTGCCAAAGCAATGAGAAACAGATCGCCATATGCTACTTTATGTACGCGCAGGACAACTTGGAATTCCTGCCCAACGCCGCGTGCTATTACATGGCCAACGAGCTGCCCTTGGGCTGGTTCGTGGAAATCTCGCCGTATATCAATAATAGAAACACCAACTTCGAAACCATAATGCACCCCATGTCCGCCCAGAACACCGTCGTGGCCTGTCCCGCGGCCAACTTGCTAAAAGCCATCCCGGCGACCATCCCCGGCTATCTGGCCTATGGCGGCTATGGACACAACTACATGTACCTCGGTTATGACGTGACGGAGCCGCATGTCAAACTCATCACCATGACCAAGCCGGTCACCTGCTGCATGAATGGTGACGCCCTGGACCCTGCAGCGGGTCTCCAGTGGTATAATTACGGCTATCTCTATCCGCCAAGCAAAAGGCCGCCCAACAGCACCGGTGGCCCGTATTCCTACATCCGGCACGGCAACGGCGGCAACTATTGCTGGGCTGACGGACATGTCGCCTTGACCTCCTGGAGAATCTTGACCAACGGCGTGTCCGGTATCACCAACTGGTATTACATGCCGACGCCAAACGCGGTGCCGGATGATTGACCCCGAACGACGGTTGCGCCCGGCGCCGCGGCAACTTTTGTCCTGCGCAGCCCGGGGAAGAAGCGGCGCAACTAACCCGGCTCATATCCGAAAGCGTCCAAACAGGGCTGGAGAATTTCCTGGCAAGGCTCAAGGTGCTTTCGATAATTCTTCCAGCGGCCGATGGCGGAGGTGTAGAGCGGCTGGCTGACGGCCTCGTAGGTGGGCGAACTGACCGCTTTGGTTTTCAGGCGGTCGCGGTACCCGAGCACTTGCGGGTCCCAGGGCAATTCGAGAAACTGCAGCGCGCGGCGCGCCTCCCGCTCGAGGTGCAGGACGCAATCCTCGTAACGAACCTCCAGCCAGGGGGTGCAAATGGTTTCACGAAACTTCCGCCAAATGCCCATGTCGTGGGCGTAGCGCCGGGCGGCGCGCTCCAGCGTAAGGAAGCAAACGCTGTTGCTGTTGAGCGGCAGGTACTGCATGAAGCAACTGAGGATGACGTCACGCGGATCCCGCAGCGCGATGAGCAATTTCGTTTCCGGAAACAGTCTTAACATGCCCGGGAGAAGCAGGGTCATCGTCGGGTTCTTGTCCAGATGCACGCGATCGCCGATGGGTTCGTTCAATGCCGCCGCCATATAGGCGAAATAGCGGTCGCGTTGGGCTGCCAATCGTTCAAGGGGCATGCTGTCCAAAGCCTCGGCGGTCGGCGCAGGGATTGTCCCGGTGCGCCACAGGGCGGGGAAAATGTCGCGGCCAAAGGCTTCGCGTTCGTCGGAGCTGACAAGGCCGGGATGACTGTCGAGAACCTGCTCCAGCAGGGTCGTGCCGGAGCGGGGAAAGCTCGCCAGCACGGCCATCTTGTGGCGCGGAAAGGCTCTCCCGGCCTCAACCCATCTCTGCCAGTGGGCGGGGGTCAGGGATTCGGCCAGGAGGCGCAGATGGCGCTGCACCGCTTCCGATTCCTTTAGAAACGGACCTTCCTCAGCCATTAATAACTTTTTGCCTTGGAGCATCGCCGCCATGGCGCCGTCATAGTCTCCCTCGCGGTCGAGTTTTTGGGCGATTTCCGTCCAGGCCTGGGCGCGGACCATTGGGAGCGCCTCGTTGTTCGCCGCGAGACTTCGGAAAATGGCTTCCGCGCCCGCCGCGTCTTTCAGCCGGCGGAGCAGCCGGGCTTTGAACAACAGGGCTTCCAGATAATCAGGCTCGGCGCGAAGGCAGTCTTCGATCAGAGAATACGCCTCGGCCACGCGGTGGCGGCGCTCGTAAAGCACGGCCAACTCCAGTTGGGCGTCGGGAATTTTCCGGGTCATCGCCACCAGGTGTTCGAAGCATTGGATGGCCTTTTCCGGCCGAAAGATCATCCGGTAACTTTGGCCGGCCAAGTGCATCACTTGCGGATTGTGCGCGCTAAGCTTGGCCAGGTGATCGAGCATCTCCTCGGCCCGGGTGATCTCGAAACGCGCGCCCAGGGCGCGGCTGGCGTCCACCAGCGCCACCAGGTTCTGGGGATATTGGCGCACGGCTTTCTCGAATAAGGCCAGGGCTTCGTCGAAACGGTTGAGTTGCCACAGACGGCGGGCCTGCTGCAGCTCCGGAACATCCACCCCAAGGCCGGGAATGACGCTGGGCGGGCGATGCGCCTGGGAAACCACAGCGGCGCGGCGAAATTGTTTATTTCCGTGATCGGCCATTTTTATTCGGGCGCTCAAGCCCTGCTGGCAGAGAGCATAACAAATTCACTCCCTGAAGAAAACAAAAAAGGTTCACAAAAAAGGTTCGCCGAGGCGGGACGCCCGCCGGCGGCCCAGATGCTGGATCTTGACCGACCAACTTCTCACTTTAAAGCGCCTGCCATTATAGGTGTAACTGCTCTTGAACAAGCGCCCCCGCCAGTATTCTGGTTCCATCTTGGAACCGGCCGGCGCGGAGAGACGGGCAGGCCGCCGTCCGGTTCTTGGACGTTTTTTAGACATAATTCCATTTTGCATCAGCCGCGAACGGCGGGCAAGGCCATAAACGCGCGAGCCGCCGGCGCCCGGGGCTGCTCCAAATTCAACTGGCGAAGTCCCCCTAGAACGTGGGATTGCGAAAGCCATCCCGGCGTGATTAAGTTTATTGTCGGCCATTGGAGTTGCGCCTGGGGCGTGAAAGGCGAAAAATGCAAAGCGCCGGGCAACTGCCGGGCAGTGAATCATCAGTTTTTAAGAAGCAATGAAAGTTAAGATGAATAAAGCGGACCCCGCCGGCGCGAAGGCCTTTACGCTGATTGAGCTTCTGGTGGTCATTGCGATCATCGCCATTTTGGCGGCGATGCTGCTTCCGGCGCTGGCGCGGGCAAAAGAAAACGCGAAGCGGATGTATTGTCTCAACAACCTGAAGCAGGTTGCCACCTTGTTCCAACTTTATACCGACACCTATCAGGACGTTTTTCCCGCGCACTTCAGCCCGGACTATGATATTTCCAATTTTTGGGTGTCCTTCATCATCGGAAGCGCAACCACCAGCGGAAGCCCAAACACGGTTGGCGGCACGACCATGCCGCAACAATATGCCAACACCTTCCACTGTCCCTCTCTGAACGGCCAGGAAACCGCCGACAGGAGCATGTTCATATGGCAATTCAACGCTTTGGCTTTGGGTTATGGGTATAATGCGTTTTTCCTTGGGCTTTCACCCCATGGGTTACCTGAAGTTGATTGCAACATCAGTTCCAGCGCCTGGTTTAAACGCGGTCAAGTGAAGGTCCCCAGCGAATGCCTTCTCGTCGGAGACTGTTTGAAGAAGAATTATCCCACCCCCACCCTCGCTTACAGCTTGAATATCTGGTGGCCGAACGCCGGCATGAAATCCGGGGATTTGAATGAGGGCGTTGATACTGTCCGGCATAAGGGGGTTGGCGTGGTCGTGTTCGTGGACGGTCACAGCGAGTCGCGCAGGGACCAGAACATCAATCCTCCGTACAGTTGCAACGTCCTGCTCAATGGCCGGTTCTGGGATCCTTTGCGACGCCTGCCCTGATCAGGAGCAGCTCAAAGGTCCGGCGCTTGTTGTGCCGGCCCCTCCGGCCAGTATTCAGGTTCCATTTTGGAACCAGCCGGCTGGGAGGAAGGGGCAGGAGGCCATTCGGCTCTTGGACATTTCTTGGCCATAAATCCATTCCGCCACCGCCGCGAACGGCGGGCGGGAGGAGAACCAGGCCAGCCGGCCTGGCGCGCCAAGGCGGGCCGGCAAGACTTGTGCCGGGGTGAAAATGTTCCCGGGGCGCCGGCGGCCCGGCTGTGGCGGCTGCATGGCGCAGGCAGCACGAAGACGTTCGGCCTCTTGCGGCCCGGCTGCGGTTCGTGGCCGCCAGCGCGGACAATCGGGTTCCTGGATGATGCGGCCACCCAACGAGGAGGCATTCGACCAAGCTCCCCCCTACAACGTGGTATTGTGAGAAGCAGGGCCAATGCTACAATCCATAACATGCCAGAGTTGATACGAAAAACAAAACTACAACCCCAAAGAAAAATATGAAAAATAAAAGTTCAAGATTAGGTCTCTCCATTCTCGTTGGTGGATTGTCCTTCGTCGGCGCCGCCCAAGGCGCCAACTTGCTCCTCAACAGCAGTTTTGAGAACAACGGCACCCAATTTAACCCCCCAGTCTATACCGACTGGATAGGGTACTTCGGAACCTACAACTACACACAGGTCTATTATGGCGGCCCCGCCATTCCGGCTTCCGAAGGCCCCGGCTATAATTACTCCTGCAAACAGTCCAGCAACACCGGTGCCGGCGGCGGGACCTGGAATTCTTTCACCACCCCGACGGATTGGACAACTTTTCTGACAGACGATCTGCAATTCGCGCTTTCGCAGACCGTGAGCTTGACGAACGTTTTGACGGGAGCGGCGATTGACGCCGGCCAGGGCAGCTACACCTTGAGCGCCTGGATGGCTTCCTATCTCCCGGAGCAGGCTTGCGTGATTCTGAGTTTTTTCGATGATACGATGACAACTCAGATCGGGACCAACGTGATTTTCGACCGGACCACGAACATCTTCGCCGTCACATACGCGAACGGCACCACGAATATTCCGGCGAACCTCTTGACGGATAAAAACTGGATCAAATACGCGACCACAGCGCCTGTCCCCGCCAACGCGCGGAACGCCACCGTCTATGTCACGCGAAGCCCCAACGCCGGGTTGACTGGCAGCCCGGACACTTATGTTGATCTGGTGATGCTGGACGTGATTGATACCGACGCAAAGCCCGCGGTGGGCCCCAGTTTCCCGTCCAGCGTTCCGGTGTACGCCGGCGGCAACGCCCGAATTCCCTTGCAGGTCGCCGGCACCCCGCCGATCAGCTACCAGTGGCGCTCGAACAGCGTCCCTCTCCCCGGCCAGACCAACACCACTCTGACCGTCTCGAACGTTCCACTGGCATACAGCGGCACCCGCTACAGTGTTGTCCTCAGCAACGCGATTGGCGTTACGACCAGTGGGGACTGCCTCTTGAATGTCCTGTCGGCGCCCGCCTCGAGCACCGCCGCCGTGATGGCAAGCCTGCAACCTCTGGCTTACTGGCGGTTCGGAACGCTGGACACCAGCGCCATTGCCTTCGACTACTTGAACGGCTACTACGGGTACTATCAGACGGCCACCCCCGGGCAGTTGCCCGGCGCCCTCACCGCCGATGATGACGGCGCGTGCATGCTTTACGGCACGGGTTCGCAGTACACCGGTTCGGGTGGCGCGCTTTACGGCGAGGGTTCATCCGTCGTCGTCTCGCCTGACATGCCGATCAACTTCACCGGAACCAACGCCTTCACCCTGGTGATATGGGCGCAGCCAGCCTCCTTGACGGGGGTTCAACGCCTGTTCTCGAACCGCGGCAGCCTCGGCGGTTATGGCTTCGGCTTCAACGGAAACACTCGCATCCGCTTCACCGGTTACAAGGTGGCCGATGTTGATTCCAGCGTCGGAACGTTCAACGTGGGCCAATGGTACCATCTTGCCGTGGTTCGGACCGGGACGACCCTGTATTTCTACGTCAACGGAGCGTTGATGAGCAGCGCCACCCTTTCCAATATCAAAGCATCCGCCAACCCCTTGCAGTTTGGCGGGAGCATGAATGGAACGGAGTGCTTCACCGGCCTGATAGACGAGGCGGCGGTCTTCAACTATGCCCTGAGCGGAGCCCAAATTGCAGCCCTCTATGCCGCGCAGTACGGGTTGCTGGTGGGGCCTGGCATCGTGCAGAATCCCGCATCCGATATCCTCTACGCCGGCGGCACGGCACGGTTCAGTGTGGTGGCCTCCGGCAGCGCGCCCTTGCACTACCAATGGATGACCAACAGCGTGGCCGTGCCGGGCGGCACCAATGCGGCCCTGGCGCTCCCCAACGTCACCCTGCCGGGCATGAACGGCATGACTTGCTCGGTCACGGTGAGCAATCGTGTCTCGACCACCAACAGTGCCGCCGCCTACCTCACGGTCCTCAGTCCGAGCGGCTATGAGACGGTCATCGCGCCGGATGCCCCGGTCGCCCTCTGGCGATTGGACGAAACCGCTGGTCCAACCGTCTATGACCAACTCGGCTCGCATAACGGCATCGCTTCCAACAACATCGCCTTTGGGCAACCGGGCGCCATTGGTAATGACTCGGATACCTGCTTTGGTTTTGACGGTTCGTCTGCGGAAGTGGAAGTGCCCTACTCAGCCGATCTCAATCCGGCGGCGTTCTCGGTGGAATGTTGGGCGCTCGTGACGGGCACCACCTACACCGATCAGGCAGCCGTGAGTTCGCGGAACATCAGCCAGGGGTCCTTTTACGCATACACGACCAGTGAGGGTTACGTTCTCTATGCCGGCGCTTCCGGCAATTGGGAGTTCTGGACCTACAACGACCTCAACGGCGCCCAGATCCAGTCCGGCACCCCGGTGATGCAAAACCAGTGGACACATCTGGTGGGCACTTTTGACGGCAGCAACAAGCGACTCTACATCAACGGCGTTCTGGTGGCGTCCGAGGTCAACCCCAACTACCAGGCCAACCTCATCTGTAACCTGCGCATCGGGGAAGGAAACAACGAAAACGATCCTACGCTCGTAACCTACTACAATTTCCTGGGCGACCTGGACGAAGTTGCCGTTTACAACTACGCCTTGCCCGAGGACCGGGTGCTGGCCCATTACCTCGCCTCCGATCCCGCGCCGGTCTTCTCGCTCCAGCCGGCGGACGTGGTCTCCGCCGAGAACGTGGCGGTGTCATTCTCCAGCCTGGCCTACGGGCCGGGGACTCTGACTTATCAATGGTACCAGTCAACGGACGGTGGGGCCACCTTCGGGCTGATGTCCGGCTCGACCAACACGACCCTCACCCTGCCAAGCGTGTCCGCTGGCATGAGTGGGTACCTGTATCAGGTCGTGACCACGGATAACTACGGCTCAACCGCCAGCACGATTGCAATGTTGACAGTCCTCAACGGCGCGCCGCAAATCATCCAACCCGACCTGCCCGCTGCGCAAGTCGTGGTTGCCGGCGGCACGCTCTCGCTGGCGCTGGACGTCGGCGGCACCGCTCCCTTTACTTACCGGTGGCTCTATAACGGGAACAACCTCACCAACGGCGGCCGAATCTCCGGCACCCAGAGCAATGTCCTGACGATTACCGATGTCCAGATGACCAACGCGGGCGCTTACCAGCTC
Organism: uncultured Verrucomicrobiae bacterium; assembly: GCA_963825315.1. Classification (GTDB taxonomy): domain Bacteria; phylum Verrucomicrobiota; class Verrucomicrobiia; order Limisphaerales; family Palsa-1400; genus DASRLE01. The sequence continues at coordinate 3,001,641 of CAWGST010000001.1, forward strand.
GCCATTCTTAATGCGCAATCCGGCGGCAACCCGCTGGACAGCGTTGAGGATGCCATCTCGGTTGTAAACGGGGCGACCTCTTTGAATACCAACGGCCTGTTCTGGACCGTGAACGGCGGCGCCGCCATTGACTCCAGCGTCCTCACTCTGACCAACGGCCAGAACTTCGAAGCGCGGAGCGGTTTCTACAATGCGCCGCTCTACATCGGCGCTTTCGTGGCTTCGTTTACCTACCAGGAGAGTGGGAGCGGCGCTCTCGCGGACGGCGCGGCGTTTATCTTGCAAAACGATCCGCGCGGGCCAGCCGCCCTCGGCGGAACAGGCGGTGATCTTGGGGTTTCCGGCATCGAGCCCAGCGCCGAGATCGACTTCAACCTTTACGCGGGCCAGGTCACGCCAACGTCGCCGCCGCAGACCGTGGGCACGGCCTTCCATGTCAATGGCGCCAACAATGGCCGTTACACGACCACCAGCCCGGTGAACCTCGCCAGCGGCGATCCCATTAATGTCGTTGTGAACTACGCCAATGGAGTAGCTCAACTGACGCTCACCGATACCACCGCCAGCACCAGCTTCACGACCAACATCAACATTGGCAGCCTGCCCAGCCTCCTGGGAAGTGATACCGCCTATGTCGGGTTCAGCGGGGGCACGGGGAGCTATAGCTCCGACCAGTCGGTCAGCAACTTCTGGTTTGCGCCGGTTGTAACGCTGTCCGCTCATCTCACGACCACCAACACAGTGGTCCTCACCTGGCCGGCCGACGCCGGCGGCTTCGTGCTCCAATCCAGGTCCGACTTGAGTTCGGGCACCTGGCAGAGCGTGCCGGCCAGCGGCGTGAGCGGACAGGCGGTCATCCCCGCCTCGGCTGCCAGAGAGTTCTATCGGCTGGCACTTCCGTAAAGCAATGCGGCGACTCGCCGCAACCGCCATTCTCTAGGAACCGAGCGGGCACAGGCCCGCTCGGTTCTCCGAGGGAGGGGTCGCCGATTAGGGCAGGTGTCAAAGATTCGGCGAGGCGGCGCAGGTGCCGGGGCAACGCTGCGGATTCCGTTCGAAACGAACCTTCGTCGGCCATTAAAAACAAAAAAGTTTCGCCCGTGAGACGCCCGCCGGCACGCCGGATTATTTGTGTAGAAACTTCACCACTGCTTCCGTCCGGTTGCGGACGCTCAGTTTTTCGAAAATGTTTCTTACGTGCTCGTGGACGGTGTAGATGCTGATGTCAAGCCGGGCGGCGATTTCCTTGTCCAGTTGGCCTTCGCTGAGCAGGGCCAGCACCTCGCGTTCGCGCTGTGTCAGGTGGGTCAAATGATACGCCGGGCCGCCGATGGGCAGGGAAGCAACTGTGTTTTTAAAGTATTGCCACACCCCGGCGGCTATTTCCTCAGCGGAGAGATTTCCCCTGGCCAGTACTTCGGCGATCGGTTCGAGGAACCGGGTTGGCGGACTGCGTCTTAACAGATATGTGCCCGCTCCGCCGGGAGTGGCCCTGAACAATTCCTCGCTATCCTCGTAAACCGAATAGAGCAAACCCGCCACTCCGGGAGCGGCGACTTTCAACTCTTCCAGACAGGCGGTGCCTGGTTTGTCGGCGAGACTGTGACTGACCAGAACCAGGCAGGCAGACTGACGCGGCAATTCCCGAAGCGCCTCGGCGGCGCTGGCGAATGCGGCCGCACAACAAAACCCGTCCATGTGGTTGAGGCACCACACCAGGGCCTGCCGAATTCCGCCGTCGGATTCTGCAATGGCGACCTTAAGGCTGCCAGTTCGCGCATTGAAAGCATCAGCCGATGGCTGCCGGGGGATGTTGCTTTGGGCGTGAATGGTGGTGTACGTCCAGGCCAATGGATTATCGAACCATCGGAAAGCCACGGTCAGTTCACGACGAAATCGTTCGTTCGCGGTTTTCCATCCCTGGCTGGTGACGGCCTGGTAGATTCGCAAGGCCCGCTTTGCCGCCAGCTTCGGATCATCCGTCCCCAGAGGGAAATAATGGCTGGCACCCTGATGACCGATCTGCACCGAAAGCTCCCGGGCCGTTTTCATATCAAGGCTCATCGTGTATTCCCGATGGATTAACCTTTGGTCCCAAAAGTCCCGGTCGAATCGGCCAGAGACCGATGGCATCGCCTTCCCGGGCGGAAGGCTGGCGGGCACACTTCGCCGGCCGCCTCGGGCCTCGGCGTTCTCCCAGCCCTGGCTGACGATGGTTCGATAAAGCTGACAGGCCTCCGCCGCGGCTTGTTGGCGATGGCTGGACGGCAGAGAGAACGTCTTCCTTCGGCCCAGATGCTGGATCTTGACCGACCAACTTCTCACTTTAAAGCGCCTGCCATTATAGGTGTAACTGCTCTTGAACAAGCGCCCCCGCCAGTATTCTGGTTCCATCTTGGAACCGGCCGGCGCGGAGAGACGGGCAGGCCGCCGTCCGGTTCTTGGACGTTTTTTAGACATAATTCCATTTTGCATCAGCCGCGAACGGCGGGCAAGGCCATAAACGCGCGAGCCGCCGGCGTCCGGGGCTGCTCTAAATTCAACTGGCGAAGTCCCCCTAGAACGTGGGATTGCGCAAGCCATCCCGGCGTGATTAAGTTCATTGTCGGCCATTGGAGTTGCGCCTGGGGCGTGAAAGGCGAAAAATGCAAAGCGCCGGGCAACTGCCGGGCAGTGAATCATCAGTTTTTAAGAAGCAATGAAAGTTAAGATGAATAAAGCGGACCCGCCGGCGCGAAGGCCTTTACGCTGATTGAGCTTCTGGTGGTCATTGCGATCATCGCCATTTTGGCGGCGATGCTGCTTCCGGCGCTGGCGCGGGCAAAAGAAAACGCGAAGCGGATGTATTGTCTCAACAACCTGAAGCAGGTTGCCACCTTGTTCCAACTTTATACCGACACCTATCAGGACGTTTTTCCCGCGCACTTCAGCCCGGACTATGATATTTCCAATTTTTGGGTGTCCTTCATCATCGGAAGCGCAACCACCAGCGGAAGCCCAAACACGGTTGGCGGCACGACCATGCCGCAACAATATGCCAACACCTTCCACTGTCCCTCTCTGAACGGCCAGGAAACCGCCGACAGGAGCATGTTCATATGGCAATTCAACGCTTTGGCTTTGGGTTATGGGTATAATGCGTTTTTCCTTGGGCTTTCACCCCATGGGTAACCTGAAGTTGATTGCAACATCAGTTCCAGCGCCTGGTTTAAACGCGGTCAAGTGAAGGTCCCCAGCGAATGCCTTCTCGTCGGAGACTGTCTGAAGAAGAATTATCCCACCCCCAGCGGCGCTTACAGCTTGAATATCTGGTGGCCGAACGCCGGCATGAAATCCGGGGATTTGAATGAGGGCGTTGATACTGTCCGGCATAAGGGGGTTGGCGTGGTCGTGTTCGTGGACGGTCACAGCGAGTCGCGCAGGGACCAGAACATCAATCCTCCGTACAGTTGCAACGTCCTGCTCAATGGCCGGTTCTGGGATCCTTTGCGACGCCTGCCCTGATCAGGAGCAGTCAAAGGTCCGGCGCTTGTTGTGCCGGCCCCTCCGGCCTTCAGGTTCCATTTTGGAACCAGCCGGCTGGGAGGAAGGGGCCGGAAACCATTGGCTCTTGGACATTTCTTGGACATTTCTTGGACATAATTCCATTCCGCCACGGCCGCGGACGGCGGGCGGGAGGAGAACCAGGCCGGCCGGCCTGGCGCGCCAAGGCGGGCGGGCAGAACTTGTGCCGGGGTGAAAATGTTCCTGGGGCGCCGGCGGCCGGCTGTGCCGTCTGCATGGCACAGAGAGCATGAAGACGTTCGGCCTCTTGCGGCCCGGCTGCGGTTCGCGGGCGCCAGCGCGGACAATCGGGTTCCTGGATGATGCGGCCAACCCAACGAGGAGGCATTCGGCCACCCCCCTAGAATATGGTATTGCGAAAAGCAGGGCCAATGTTATAATCCAATATGCCAGAGTTGGTACGAAAAACAAAACAACAACCCCAAAGAAAAATATGAAAAATAAAAGGTCCAGATTAGGGCTCTCCATTCTCGCTGGTGGATTGTCCTTCGTCGGCGCCGCCAATGCGACCGATTTGATTGTCAATGGCAGTTTTGAGCTTCCCAGTGATGGATCATGGAACTATGCGCAGGAGGGCCATTGCGGGGATTGGAGCGGTAATCTGTGTACGGGTGGCTCCAGCACATGTGCCCAGGCCCTTGGGTGGCAGTGCTTCGCCCAATACAACTTCAGTCAAGCATATTATGACGGGCCGCCCATCCCGGCTTCCGAAAACCCGGGCAACTTTTACTCCTTCCGCCAAGCCACCGCCTGGACCGATTGGCAACACTTCAGCACCCCCCAGAGCCCGACCGGGTTCATGGACTTGAATATGGCACAATACGCCGCCTCCGAAACGGTGATGTTGACCGACGCGGTGTCCGCCGCGGATATCGATGCGAACAATGGCCAATACACCTTCAGTGCCTGGCTGGCTTCCTATTACGCATACTCTGAACAACCCTTCCTGGTCCTTCAGTTTTTCAGCACCACCGCCAACCAGCCTTCAGGCTTTATTACCAACGCCGCGATCTTCGACCGGACCATCAACCCTTATGCCGTCGCCTATGCCAACACGAACAACTGGTACGTCCCAGGCTACGGGACCAACATTCCGTTTGACCTTAGCTCTGATCACGAGTGGATCAAATACGTGGCCACCGGCACCATTCCCGCCGGGGCGCGTCAGGCGACGGTCTTTATGACACGCAGCCCCAACGCCTCCACGGGTGGCAACGACAACGCTGGCAGCAGCGACGCACAATACGCCAGTGCCCAAACCTACGTGGATCTCGTAAAATTGGACGTGACCGGCGCGACGCCCTACGTTGCCAGCCAGACCGCCGCCATTGGCGGCAGCGCCACTTTCTCCACCGCGGTCAGCGGTAGTCCCACTTACCAGTGGGGACAAAACGGGACACCCATTCTGGGCGCCACCAATTCGACGCTGGTTGTGCAGCCTGTCCAGTTGGCTAGCGCCGGCTCCTACGACGTCGTGGTGAACGGCAGCATGACCAGTGCCCCGGCTACGCTGACGGTCCTCAGTCCTCAAGTGTTCGTTACCGGCCAATGGGATTTCCTCCAGGGCAATCTGGCGGCAACCTGCGGGGCCGACTTGCAATACGTCGATGCCGGCGCGCCTGCGATCACGGATTTCGGCACCACCGCGCATTATGGCATCCCGCCTATTAACGGCGTGGCGACCTCGGTGATGCACTTCACACCCACCGGCAGTGAATTGGGCGGTTGTGAATTGTATCATGGGGCGGCAACCCCTGTCAATGCGTACACCTTGATCTATGACGTCTATTATCCGGCTGGCTCGGATGGCATCTGGCGAACCCTGTGGTCCGTGGACGAGCATTACGACAGTGTTTGGATCGACAGTAACGACAACATGGGCGCCCAACTTTATGAGGGTGTTGTCACTGCCAGCGCCTGGCACAGGCTGGCGTTCGCCTTCGACGTGACGGGAACGGAGACGGGGACGGCCACGACGCCGGTGCTCGCCAAATTCATAGACGGGGTTAAAGTCAGCAATGAGTTCCTCCCTAACTTTCCTGGCAGTTGGTATGATTTTTCGATAAGCAGCCCGTATGGTTATCTCTTTACGGACGCCGGAGTGGGCTACTCATACGACTACTTCGACTCGGCGGAAACCTACGTCAGCAGCGTCCAGTTCAGCAACGGCCGTCGGCCGGATGGCTTCATCGAGGCATTGGGCGGCCCTAGCGCCCTCAAGATCCCGGGCGTGATCAACGCCAGCCTGAACAGCGACGGCTCCGTGACCGTTACGTGGAGCGGCGGCGTGCCATTGGAAAGCGCCCCTGCCATCACCGGGCCGTGGACGACGGTGGCTGGGACCGCCGGCCAGTCCACCTACACGTCTTCACCGTCGAGCACGGCGAAGTTCTATCAACCGCTGATACCGTAAGCGGCGAATTGGGCCGGTTCGGCGGATTAACATCCGCCGAACCCGGCATATTTAACAGGGTCGGGTTAGCCGCCCGGCTTCAACGACGCGTCCGCTTCGTCCAGCCCGTCATGCCAGATCAACGGGGCGAGCGAGAGGCCGCCGTGCTCCCAGCCAGCGTGGCTGATGTACCACTTCCCATCCACGTCGCGGACAACCTCAGAGGCGTGAGCGTTGATCGTGCCGACATGGTCCTTGAACTCCCAGTGGAACGGGTCTTTGCTGAGATAGACGTTTATCGTGTCGCTGTCGCAGGCAAACAGATAGTACGATCCCCCTCTTCGCACTACAAACGGAGATTCGGTCGGGCCGCCGAACGTGCCCTTTTCCGGATGCGTGAAGACCACCTTGCGGTTGGCCCAATGGAGCAGGTCGTCGCTGGTCACGCAGGCCACCAGGTGGTTCCCGCCCTCCGGTTTCGAGGTCGCGGTGTAATACAAGATCCACTGGTTTCCAGCCTGGAGAACGTTCGGGTCGCGGGCGTCGAAGCCGTCGGTGAGCAGCGGATTCGCCGGGCTGCGTTGCCAATGCCACAGGTCCTTCGAAGTCAACAAATGGATTTTATATTGATGTCCCTGGTTGTTCCCGGCGCAGACGAACATATAATAAAGCTCGTTGTGCCGGATCACATGCGGCGCCCAGAAAAACCATTCGCCGTATTTGTCCCAATCCGCCGTCACCGCAAACGGCTCTTTGTGCCAGGGCGACTGGGTGAGCGACTTCGCCGTCGCGTGCAGCAGATTCCTGCCAGGGTCCCGGGCGAAATCGACGGGCAGAATGTGCGTTATGCCGAACACGTGCCACGTCCCGTCCCGCCCGCGAATGAACGCATGGTCGTTGATGCACCAGGGGTCTTTTTCACCCGCCTTCGGATCGAAAATTTCGGTGAACTTGCCGGCCTCGACCAGCGCCTTTTCCGCTGTCGCGCTGGTAAGAGCCGAACTGAGAAGAGCCAAGCCAAGCAGAATTGAACGCAGCATGGCGTGAGTGTAGGGCGCCGCCCGGGGTTGGCAAGTCCAGAGCCTGGCTCCCATCGGTTTTTTGGCTCAACAGATTGACCTTCCGATCGGAATGAGGCATCCTGGCTCAACCATGGATCGTCGCGAATTTGTTGTTTCGTCCGCCGCGTTGGGCGCCGCGGCAGTTCTCCCAACGGCGGCCGCCGCCCAAACCAGCACCCTGTCAAGCACCAGGAGCGACCCCCCGTCCGCCCCCCCGGACATCTTGCGGCTGGCGGCGTTTCGCAAGGAAACCACCCGCCAACTCACCACGTTCAACCTGGCACGCAAGAGCAAGACAATCCCGGTTCCCCGGGGCAGGCGGGTGACTATCGGCGAGGTCAAGGGCCAGGGCTACATCGCCCAATTCTGGCTCACGTTTCCGGGCTGGTTCTGGCAACATTGGAACCCCAAGGCCCCCATCAACCCTTCGATTCTCAAGACCCTGATTCTGCGCATTTACTGGGACGGCGCGGAGCAGCCGGCCGTGGCAGCCCCGGTGGGGGACTTTTTCGGCGCGGGTTTGTGCGAGGTCGCCAGCTTCGCCTCGCGGTATTTCGGCACTTCCAGCGGCGGTTTCTTCTGCAAGTGGCCGATGCCCTTCCGCAAACGCTTCCGGGTGGAGCTGGAAAACGTTGACCCGGAACTTGACACGGAGGTGTTTTGCAACATTCTTTATCAGCTTACGGATGCCCTTCCGGAAGGCCGGCTATTTCCACGCCCAGTTCAACACCGCTCAAAACAGTGGCGCGGCGCCGGTGCCGATCGCCGAGGCGCATGGACAGGGCCACTACGCAGGATGCCTCCTCTGCATGCAGGGCCAGGAGCGGAACTATCTTGGCTTTCTCGAGGCGCCGGAGTACGTTTATGTTGACAGCGATTGGGAGTCGCCGCGCATCGTCGGCACTGGTTTGGAGGACTATTTCCTTTGCGGCTGGTACTTCCGCGAAGGCCCCTTTATCGGTCCTTATCACGGTGTGCCGGTCAAAGACGCCCTGAACGCCAGCGTGGCCATGTATCGGGTCCACGAAGCGGATGCGATTCGCTTTCAGGAACGGCTCAAGTTCGCCTTCGTGAACCCGTGGTCGCCGGACCGTCTTAAACCGTTCTGCTATTCGTCGGTCGCGTTTCTGTACCTCGACCGGGCAGAGGGTCAGGGGCCGTTGATGCCATCCGCCAAAAAGTTGCTGTGCTGGTATCGCATTCGCAATACCGACCATCAAAGCATCCCGTAGTCAGTAGTTGAGGGTCAAATCAACCCGCCTTTGGGTCCGTGAAGGCAAGGTCACGGTTTCTTCGGATGCGTCGAACTGGTCCCATGGTTTGCCGTTCATCTGCGCTGAACGGATGCGGTGGCCGGCAGGAACGCGAAGGCGCAATTTGACGAGCGCCTCGGGCGGCCTGGCCGGCAAATCCAGCGTGGCGTCGATTTTCCCATTCCCAAGATGCGAGCGCAGGCTGAAGCTGACACGTCCCCAGCGGGTCGGCGCGTTGGACACGGCGATGGTTTGCCCGTCCTCCAGCCAGGCGCGCGGCGTGCCCCTGGCCAGCCAAAGCACATCCGACTCCGGCTCTTCGAAGAGGAGCATCCACCGGGTCAGCAAGGGAACGGTCATCTGCGCCGGACTGCAATACGGAGCGGTGTAATGATTTGGATCAAAGCTTCGGGTTTCCGGCGCCGTCCAGGTTCCGCGGGTGTATTGGTGGGCCATGAGGCTGTAGAGCAGCAGGAGATATTCGCGCGTGAAATCGTATTGCATCAAACCATACCCATGCCCGTAACTCAGGAAGCCGCCCCACTCGTGCGTGTTGTAACCATAGACTGTCGGCATCCCAAGGATGATGTCGTGGTGCGCGGCGCGGTACTTGACAATCGTTTCGACTTGCTCGCGCGTCAGGTTGCCCGAGTAAAGCATCTCCATATAGGCCCGGTAGGAGCGGTATTGCGGATCGAGATTGTCGCGCGCGACCGCGATATGGAACGGTTCCTTCGCTCCGGCAATCGCCGGCAGGCACGGCGGCTGCGTGTTGGTCAGCAGCGAGCGCTCGATGGCTTTCCGGGTGTCCTGCTCCAAATCGCGCGCTTCGCGCCGGAGTTTCCGGCCCCACGCCGCCAGTTCCGGTTGATGCTTCTGCGCGCCGATCTTTTCCCAAACTGCTCCCAAGTCTTCAAATCCCCGCGCGGCTTCGGTGTTGTTCGAGAGATAAGGCTGCATGTAGCGGGTCGGCTCGGGATCGAAACAGGCGTCGGCCTCGCTCCAGCCGGCGATGATGCCGTGGGCCGGGTCTGCTGCCGGCAGCAGCAGCGCCTTGGCCCGCATTGCCAGGAGCAGTTTCGCCACCGCGTCCAGGCGATGCCGGTGACGCAAAAGGAGCTTGTAATCGCCGGTATAATTGGCGTATTGGGCCACGACGGCGAGCATCCGCCCATATTGGCCGGTCTCGGGGCCGCGATAGAGAATCGAGCCGTCATCGCGCACGAAATACGTGAAATAGTTGTCAATATACTGGCCCGCCAGGTCGGTCAGCCCCCACGCCAGCATCGCGGCCGTATCGACCGTGAAATTGTCGGGAAACCCGTCGTGTTCACTGCCGCCGTAGCTGCGGTCAAACACGCCGTACTTCGAGAACGCGCCCACCCGCGCCATCATTTCGCGCACCAACGAATGGCGCGCCAGGTCCGCCAGGCGCTGGTCGGGCGCCTCGATTTGCATCCCCTGCGCCAGAGCCTGGTTCCACCCGGCGCGCATTGACAGCAACTCCTCGTAAAAGGATTCCGCCCGGATTTCGGTGCGGGGCGGGAAGGGATGGTACGAATCAAAGTAGCGGACCCAGCGGAGTTCGTTGGTTTCGATCCGGCTCACACGATACCAAACCGGCTGCACCCGTTGGTTCCCGTTCTCCACCCGCATGGGCGCGTAAATGACCACTTCGGACCAATTCCCGGGCTGCTCGGGATACACGAACCGCAGCGCCGGCAGCCAGCCGCCCACCAACCCGTCGAGCACACGGCCCTGGTCGCGTATCTTCCGCATCGCCGGAACATAGACTGCGGGATCAATGTTCGGCGTGATGCCCCCGTAAAAAACTCCAACCTTTTCCAAACACTCGTGCGTTCCAACGAAGGTGTAGGTGTACATCTTCGAAATCGGCGGAAAGCAAGCCGCCACATTGGTGTATTCGGGATCGCCCGCCTGCGCCAGCACCTCTTCTCCCAGCAGGTCGCGTTCGCTCTTGACCACCTCCTCCAAACTATGGCCGTGATACAGGCTCTTCGGGTCGGCCCAGGTCGGTTCCAGCGACTTGGGCAAATCCACTTTCACCCCCTCTTCGTCCACAAAAAGAAGCCGGCCGTTCGGTTGGGTGAAATCCTCAAAAACCGCCAGCCGATGATTCGAGGGAGCGCGGACCACCGCCATCAAAGACCAGTTCCCCACCCGCTGGCCCCGTTCGAGCCGGACCTCCTTTCCGGCCCACGAAACCACCATCGGCCCCTCGCTGGAAATGCGGGTCACTTTCGGGCCTTCGGTCGCCGCCTTCGCGCAGGCAGCGCCTGGCAAAAGGGAGCACACCGCCAGCCAGGCCAAAAGTGAATTCCGAAGCCTGCTCCAATTCATGCACCACATATTCACGGCATCTGTTTACAATATCAAGAACTCTTCACATCCGTCCGTCGTTGCGCGCGTGAAAAGATGGGTTGACGACAGGATGCTGGAAAGAAACAATCCAATCTTAAGCTCTGTATTGACTGACCGTGAAACGCTACCGGGTGATCTTGGACACGAATGTGATTTTGGCGGCGATGCGCTCGCAGACCGGCGCATCGTACCGGCTGCTGCTCACCATTGGGCATTCTCGATGGCAGAGCGTGATCACGCCCGCGCTGATGTACGAGTACGAAGACGTGGCTCGGCGACCAGGCAACGCGCCCGGATTGTCGCCGCAGGACATCACCAACATCCTGGATATGATTTATCAGCAGTCGCACCGGCAGTTGGTCTGGTTTTCGTGGCGTCCCTTGTCGTCAGATCCGGGCGATGACGCGATTTTGGAAGCCGCTATTGCCGGAGGGTGTGACTTTGTGGTATCTTTCAATGAACGGCACCTTCGTGCGGCGAGGGAATTCGGCATCGAAGTTCTCAAACCTGCGGACTTGCTTAAACTGATAGGCGAAAGCAAATGAAAGCAATTGAACTGAACATGCAGGATGACGTTTACGAGAAACTGGAAAATCTGGCGTCACGCGACCATGAATCGGTCAATGCGTTCGCGCTGCGGAAGCTCGAAGAATTTGCCCGCGCCTTCGAGGATTTCCGGGAACTTGAGCGGCGCGCACAGCGCGGCAGCCGCGAGAAATTCGAGGCGGCAATGGCCAAGGTTCCGAATGTCCCGCCAGTGCCGGGCGATGAATGGTGAACTCAACACCGCCGGACTCCTTCGCTCCACCGAGCGGAGCTTTGGCGGACAGCTTGGCGGACAGGCGGTATTGTTACGGGGCGGTGAATGTAGCTACAAGTTGCCGCTTTGCTGCTCGCGTTGCCAGCTAAACCATTGATTATCAACGGTACCGTGTTACCGATTTTCTGGACCTATCATACATATCTTGCGACTTTGCCCTTTGCGTTTTTGCGTCTCTGATACGCATTTTACAGGGCTTTCTTTCAGAAAAGGCCTTGGTTGCCAATGTTTTAGCCGGATTCATGAATTGGTCGTGGAAAATCGATTGCAAGGTGTCTATCTCCTTGAGTTCTCCAAGGCCGGACGGTACATTTCTCCGGCTTCTTTTCTTCAATGAAAACTGCGAAAAGCCCATTTATAAGGCGCTGGCATCGGCTCCATTTGCTCTGGCTGGCGATGTTCGCCGCACGCTGTCTGGCGGGGGACGAGCTGTCCGATTCGGCGCTCAGTGAACAGGTCGGACGCAGCAGTGCCGGGCGGGTCGTCACCCCGGTAAATCAGGTGGTCACACCCGCCGGCCAAACGGTTGATTTGCCTGGAATGCGCCCCCAAGCGCTGGCGCTCAGCCCGGACGGGCGGATTCTCGTGGCGGCTGGCAAGACCCCCGAGATCATTGTGATGGATCCCCAAACGGGGCGGATTCTCAAGCATGTTCCTTTGCCGCCGGAGGGGCAGGCCGCGCCGGTCGCCGTCTCGACCCGTATCTTGCAACCCGATGACGAGGCACAAGTGAGCTTCACGGGACTGGCCTTCTCCCCGGACGGTTCCCGGCTCTACCTCGCGAACGTCAACGGCAGCATCAAGGTCTTCAGTGTCAGCCAGGACTACGAAGTGGCCGGTTTGTTCTCCATCGCCCTGCCGCCGGCCAATGCGCCACGGCGCGAGGCCGACATCCCGGCGGGACTTGCCGTTTCCCGCGACGGCAAACGGCTTTATGTCGCGTTGAACCTGTCGAACCGGCTCGTCGAATTGGATGCGGCGACCGGAGCGATGTTGCGCCTTTGGCAGACAGGCGTCGCGCCGTACGACGTGGTGCTCGCGGGCGACAAGGCCTTCGTGAGCAACTGGGGCGGCCGGCGGCCCGACAACAACAGCGTTGCCGGGCCGGCGGGACTCGGCACGTTGGTGCGCGTGGACCCGGTGCGGCACATTGCCAGCGAAGGATCGGTGACTGTGATTGAAGTCCGGACTCCGAAAGCCGGCGCCCGTCAGAGTTCCAAAATCCACGAACCCAAGTGCGAAGTGCTGGCGGGGCTGCACGCTTCGGCAATGGCCCTCTCGCCCAACGGCCGATATGTGGTCGTTGCCAATGCCGGCAGCGATACACTGAGCGTCATCAATACCCAAACCGAACAGATTGTGGAAACGATCTGGGCGCGCCAAAATCCGGCGGACCTGTTCGGGGCCAGCCCGAACGCGCTGGCGTTCGCTCCGTCGGGCAATACGCTCTTTGTTTGTAACGGCACGCAGAACGCGGTGGCTGTAATCGCTTTCGCGCCCGGCAAGTCGAAATTGAAGGGCTTGGTTCCGGTGGGCTGGTTTCCCGGCGCCATCGTCTATGATGCGCGCCGGAAGAGCCTTTACGTGGCCAACATCAAGGGCATCGGCTCAGGACGGGCGCGCCAATCGGATGGCCCGCCCGAATTCAATTCCCTCCAGTATTGCGGGTCTTTGTCGCTGGTGCGCGAGCCTGAGGCGGGCGAGTTGGCCAAAATGACCCGTCAGGCGCTGGCCAACATGCGTTACCCGCGGCTGGCCCAAGCGAGTCTGCCTCCGCGGAGTGGCGAACCCCTGCGCCCCATCCCCGAGCGAGTGGGCGAGCCAAGCCAGTTCAAGCACGTCGTTTACATCATCAAGGAGAACCGCACCTACGACCAGGTGTTGGGCGACATCAAGGAAGGCAATGGCGACGGGAATCTGTGCGTCTTCGGTGAGCAGATCACGCCCAACCAGCACAAACTCGCGCGCGAGTTTGTGTTGCTCGACAACACCTACTGTTGCGGCATCCTCAGCGCCGACGGCCATGAATGGGCTGACACCGCTTTTGCCACCGATTACATGGAGAAATCCTTCGCCGGATTCCCGCGCAGCTATCCGGACGGGATGGAAGACGCCGACGTGGACGCGCTGGCATACTCGCCGGCCGGGTTCATCTGGGACAACGCGATCGCGCACGGTAAATCGTTGCGCGATTATGGTGAATTCGCCATTACCCGAAAGTCCTGGAAGAACAAATGGCGCAGTGGCAGCCCGAAGTTCCTGGACCACTATCGCGAGTTTTTGAATGGCACCAAAACCATCAACCTCCGCAGTGAGCCTGCCATTGAGTCGTTGCGTCCCTACCTCGCCACCAACACCGTGGGTTGGGACTTGGCTGTGCCGGACGTGTTCCGGGCGGCGCAGTTCATCAAAGAACTGAAACAGTTCGAGCAAACGGGTGATTTCCCCAGTCTGGCCATCGTCTGTTTGCCCAACGATCACACGAGCGGGACCGACGCCGGTTCACCCACGCCGGCCGCCCAGGTGGCGGACAATGACCTGGCTCTCGGCCAGATCATCGAAGCGCTCAGCCATAGCCGCTTCTGGAAGGAGACTTGCATCCTGGCGATTGAGGATGATCCCCAGGCCGGCTGGGACCATGTGAGCGGCTACCGCACGACCGCCTACGTTATCAGCCCCTACACCAAACGCCGCCAGGTCATCAGCACACAGTACAATCAAACCAGCCTCCTGCGCACCATCGAACTCATTCTCAGCCTGCCGCCGATGAACCAAATGGACGCAACGGCCACCCCGATGTCCGATTGCTTCACCGACACGCCTGACCTCACGCCGTTCCTCGCGGTGACGAATAACGTCCCTCTCGACCAGATGAATCCGGAGCCGAAGAAGATTTCCGATCCGCTCTTGCGCAAGGAGGCCTGCGCCTCGGCGCGCCTGCCGCTCCAGAAGCCGGATCAATGTCCGGAAGACCTGCTCAACCGGATTCTGTGGCACTCGATGAAAGGTTCGCAGGCGCCATATCCGGCGTGGGCGGTTCAGGAGACGGACAACGATTAACAATGTTGGCATCATGTCCGCTCCACTTTTACAAGTTGCCGGGCTGCAAAAGAGTTACAATGCGCCTGTCTTGGTGGATTTCAATTTTGCCTTGCGACCGGGCGAAGTCCATGCGCTGGTTGGCAGCAATGGCGCGGGCAAGTCCACTTTCGCGCGTATTCTCTGCGGGTTGACTGCCGGCGAGGGTGGAGAGATGCGGTTTTGCGGCCAGGCTTACCGCCCCAAATCAAAGCGCGAAGCGGAGCGCGCGGGGGTTGTCATGGTGCTGCAAGAACTCAATGTCATCGGGGCCTTGAGCATCGCGGAAAATATCTTTCTCAACCGGCTGCCGCGGCGCGGCGGCTGGGTGCGTTTCGCGGAATTGCGGGAAAAGGCGGTCCAAGCCCTGGCGCGTGTCGGGCTGAACGATCTTGATCCGGCGGCCCCGGCCGGCCAACTCGGCGTCGGCCATCAACAATTGGTCGAGAT
Source organism: uncultured Verrucomicrobiae bacterium (assembly GCA_963825315.1). Taxonomy (GTDB): domain Bacteria; phylum Verrucomicrobiota; class Verrucomicrobiia; order Limisphaerales; family Palsa-1400; genus DASRLE01. Next base: position 3,016,641 of record CAWGST010000001.1, read on the forward strand.
CGCGGGCGCCCTGGCGCGGGATTGCCGGTTGCTCATTTTGGACGAGCCGACTGCGGCGCTTGCCGACCCGGAGATAGAGCGGCTTTTTGAAAACATCCGCCGCCTGCAAACCGAAGGGGTGGGCATTATTTACATCAGCCATCGCATGGATGAAATTCGCCGCGTGGCCGGCCGCGTCACCGTGATGCGCGACGGACGGCGCATTGCCACCCATGACGCCGGAGAGGTGAAGCCCGCGCAGTTGATCCGGGAAATGGCGGGCCATGATTTGCCGGAGCGAAGGAATGGCCGGGGTTCCGCCGGCCGAGAAATCGCGCTGAGCGTGCGGCATCTGCGCGCGGGCGGCCGCGTGCGCGACGTCAGCTTCCAGGCCCGGCGCGGGGAAATTCTTGGCCTGACCGGGCTGATCGGCTCCGGCCGCACGGAAACTTTGCGCGCCATCTTCGGCGCGGAGGCCAGGGACGGCGGCGAGATTCTGGTGGAGGGCAGCGCCGTGGTCATCCGCAGTCCGCGGGATGCGGTTCGGGCCGGCATTGGATTGGTGCCTGAGGACCGCAAACAAGATGCCTTGCTCCCGGCGCAATCGATCCGTGTCAACACCACGCTGGCCACCCTCCGGCAACATGCCGGCAAGTGCGGCTGGCTGCATGGCCGCGCTGAAGTGGAGACAGCCGAAAAATTCTCGCGGCGCTTGCAAATGCAGTGCGCGTCGCTGGAGCAGGCGGTTGGCGAACTCAGCGGCGGCAATCAACAGAAGGTCGTCATTGCCCGCTGGCTGGCGCGCGATTGCCCCATCATGCTCTTTGACGAACCGACCCGCGGCATCGATGTCGCGGCCAAAGACACCATATACCAGTTGTTGCGCGACCTGGCCGATGCCGGCAAAGCGGTGGTGATGGTTTCGAGCGAATTGACGGAGTTGATACTGATATGCGACCGCCTCCTGGTGATGTCAACGGGAAGGATCACCGCTGAATTCCTGGCGGGCGGGTGGACGCAGGAAAAAATAACGCGGGCCGCCTTCAGCGGGCATTTCGGGCAAAAAGAAGGCGCCGGCTGAAACCGTGAAAATCCAATCCAAAAAAATTGCCGAATACACCGCCCTGTTGGTGATATGGCTTGGGCTGGTGCTGTTGTTTGGGATCTTAAGCCACAATTTTCTCAGCGCCCGGACTTTCGCGGCGCTGGCCAATCGCATTCCGGCATTGGTCGTCATCGCCGCCGGCATGACCCTGGTGCTCATTATCGGGGGAATAGATCTTTCCGCAGGTTCGGTGCTGGGGCTTTGCGGTTCCGTTCTGGGCGTGGCGATGATGGATTATCACCTCTCTTTCTGGGCGGGAACAATGATCTGCCTCGGCATCGGCCTCGCCGCGGGCGCGCTCAATGGCGCGATCAGCGTCTGTCTGGGGATTCCGTCGTTCATTGTCACCCTCGGCATGTTGGAAGTGGCGCGCGGCCTGGCGTATTTGACCACGCATTCGCAAACCAAATACATCGGCAGCGAAGTGGAAGGCCTGTCGGGGCCGATTCATGGTTTGGGGGTCTCGCCCGCCTTTTTCATCTCCCTGCTGGTGATTGTGGCGGGCCAGGTGGCGCTGTCACGGACGGTATTTGGCCGCTACCTGATCGCCATCGGCTCCAATGAATCAGCCGTGCGCCTGGCGGGCATCAACCCCAAGCCCGCCAAAATCGCGGTTTTCGCCTTGCTGGGCCTCCTCAGCGGGCTGGGCGGAGTGTTTTACACGTCGCGGCTGGGCTCGTCCGATCCCAATGCGGGAGTGGGTCTGGAACTCTCGGCCATCGCCGCGGTGGTGATTGGAGGCACAAGCCTCATGGGCGGCCGGGGCTCTGTTGTAAATTCTTTTTTCGGCGTTCTCATCATTGCCACGCTCGAAGCCGGTTTGGCGCAGGTCGGCGCGACCGAGCCGGCCAAGCGGGTCTTCACCGGAGCGGTCATTGTGGCGGCGGTGATCCTCGATGCCTGGCGGCGTCATCTGCATCCGGCGAACCGAAGTTCCGTTTGACTTCGTCCAGGGAGTGGAAACTGGCCGGACGCTACTTGGTGATCACATCCACTGGCGTGGTCTGGTCGGCAGGCGGAGCTTCACCCCGCAGTATTTTCAGGGCTGCTTCGATGCCAAAGACGGCCAGTTGGTCTCCATGCTGATCCGCCGTGGCGGTGACCTCGCCCTTGCCAATCAGCGCATGAATGGCGCCGATGTTGTCAAAGCCGGCCACCAGAACTTTTCCGGTTTTGCCGGCGGCCTCAATCGCCGCCACCGCGCCCAGCGCCATATTATCGTTGGCGCACAAGATGGCTTTGAGCTCGGGATGTTCGCTGAGGAGGGCGGTGGCAACGCCGTTGGCTTTTTCCATTTCCCAATCCCCGCTCTGCACACTGACGATATTGACGCCCGCGGCCTTCATCGCGTCCTCGAAACCGAGCCGCCGTTGCTGGCTGTTAAAAGCCGTCGGAATCCCTTCGATGATGGCGGCGTTGTCGCCGCTTTTAAGCTGTGTGGCGAGAACCCCGCCAACTTTGCGCGCGCCCGCGCGGTTGTCCGGGCCGACGAAAGGCACTTGCAGACCCGCCTGCTTGAGCACGCCGGCATCGAGTTTGTTGTCAATATTGACGACCAATATGCCGGCCTCTTTGGCGTGCTTGAGAACGGTGACCAGCGCCTTGGAGTCCGCCGGGGCGATGACGATGGCGTTGACCTGCAGTGCGATCATTTGTTCGACAAGGTTCACCTGCTCGGCGAGGTCGGTTTCGTTTTTGATGCCGTTGGCCAGCAGATCGTAGGCGGCGGCGTTGGTTTTTTGATGCTGAGTGGCGCCAGCGGCCATCGTGCTGAAAAACTCATTGGCCAGCGACTTCATGACCAGGGCGATTTTCGGCTTTTCCGCAGCCGGTTTGCCTGCCGCCCTGTCTTCGGATTTGCCGCAACCGGCCAACAGGGCCGCCGCGGCGAGAAAAAATGTCGAAAATTCTCGGGTTTTCATGTGGATTTAATTTCGATTTTGACCGTCCCGTTGGACCCTGCCCGTGGCCAGCATGTACTCGATTTCCTTGCGGGTCGGGGCCGAGGTCTGCGCTCCCATGCGAGTCACTGAGATGGCGGCGGCGGCATTGGCAAAGCGCGCCGCCTCGACCAGCGGTTTGCCTGCCGCCAGGGCCACGGCAAGGGCGCCGTTGAAGACATCGCCGGCGGCGGTGGTGTCAATCGCCTTGACTTTGTATCCGGGGATCATTTGCCTGCCTTCTTTGCCGGCCACGTAGGCTCCGCGAGATCCCAGGGTGATGATCACGTTTTGCACTCCTCGCGAAAGAAGTTCCGCGGCGGCCCTGGCAACCGCCGCCCGGCCTTTGAGAGCGACGCCGGTAAGCAATTCCGCTTCGCTTTCGTTTGGAGTAAGCACGGAGACCCGCCGGAGCAAGCTGGCCGGCAGGCCTTGGGCCGGAGCCGGGTTCAGAATGACGCGCAGGCCGGTCTCAGCGGCAAGTTCAACCGCGGCTTCGACCGTCTTCATCGGGGTTTCCAATTGCAGGACAAGCACATCGGCGTCGTCAAATGCTTTCCTGGTTTTCCTGAGGTCCGCCGGAGCCAGTTTCCCGTTCGAGCCGGATGCCACCGCAATGCTGTTTTCTCCGGCGCGGCCAATGAAGATCAGCGCGACGCCGGGCGGGTTTGTTCGATCCCGAATCACATAATCAACATTGATTCCGTCGGCGGCGAACCCTGCGACGGCCTTATCGCCAAACATGTCCCGGCCAATGCGCGCGATGAAGGTTACGGCGCCGCTGGCGCGGGCGGCGGCCACGGCCTGATTTGCCCCCTTTCCACCGGGCGCGCTGGCAAACTGGCCGCCCAGAATGGTTTCGCCGGGCATTGGCAGGCGATCCATCTTGATGGCCATGTCGGTGTTTGAACTGCCGACGACAAGAACAGAAGGTGCGGATTTCAATGAGCAGGCTCCAACATTTTTACCGACTGCCGGACGACGATATAGGTATATCTGCGCCCCAAGACAATCATTTGCGCAATGATGCCTTTTTCCACAGTCATGTCAATTTCAAAAGTCTGGTTTGCCAGAATGCCCCACCCCACCCATTTTGTCAAATCCCCGCTTCCCTGCTTCCAGCCGTCAAGCCTACAATTACTTGCTTCCGAGGACCCTTTCACTGACCCTTTCATGAAGCAGAGTCTGACAGAAAATCCGCCATGGTCAACCAGTTTAAATGACAACTGACCCTTGTTTGTTGGTCAATCTATGGTTTGCTTCTCATGATTTCAAAGATTATCCACATCAAAAGGACCCACATAGCACCTACCAATCTGATTCCGCCTGCTTTGGGCAATTTAGCCTGGCCCTTATGAAACCAAATATAGAACTTGATTACGCTATGTGGAAATATAACCCACCATAGTCCAAAACCCGAAAAAAGTCCGAACCCAAGATAATCACTAGCTTTCATTTGAATTAATTAGATGATAGCCTTTACCACGAACTACCTGCACCATGTCCTTGATAACCACTTTGATTAACAGGAAACGAATAATTCCAACTTACCCCACCCTGGGGTGTATATAGACCGACTCCTGTTGCCCAGCCGCTTCCTGGGGTGTAAGATTCAGAACCACCGCCGATAAAACCACCGCCAGCACTGACTCCATTCGCTGTTAAAAAGGAATTCAAATTCTGTGGTGTTGGCGTCGAAAACCGATCCAGCCAATTTGCGGTCAAACTGCAAGAGGCAACAAGTGCAGATTTGCCAGCACCTACGCCAATTGGACTCCAATAAACATTTCCATTTCGATCAACAGATAGGAGTCCTGACCAGCCAAATGCGGTTCCAGTCCAGGGAGTTGGAATTGCAATATTGATGTTGAAAGAGTAATAATCCGGCCAACGTTCTCCTAGAGGATCCACATAGTCAAGCGGATCATTGGCTACGAATTGGTAAAGGTTTATTCCGCCATCTTCACCTATCGGGTCGCGATTTAACCATCTTTGCAAATTGGGGTCGTAGTAGCGGTATGAATAATAAACCAATCCGGAAGGCATATCCTTTTCTTTGCTCGAAAACTGGTAGAGGTTGGCATCGGCAAGCAAACCTGATTTTGAGAGAACGTTCCCGAAGGCGTCATACAGGTACTTGGCAACGATGGCTTGAGAGGAATTGATGAGCATCGTTATGTTGCCGTTCCCGTCCGCATGATAAAAGCTGTGGCCTGGCAGCGGCGCATCGACATACGATTGTGCCGTCCTAGCGAGCAAGCCTCCGATGCCGCCTGCGCGTTCCAAGCTGCCGCTTAAATCTGTGCCTCGCGTGTAGGTGGTCGTGGGCAGATTGTTGATGTCCCGCTCTTGGATGACCAGATTGCCGTCATACACGTCAAAGTCAAAGGTCAAAGGGTCAAAGGGGTCAAACCGTATATTTGCATTATTCTGTTCATTCATTCGTGCCTTTTCGCTCTTGAAGGTTTGTGCTCAAAGTGTTCCGGGTTCCCATTTGCAGCCTCTGCGCGATCTGCCCGATTGTCAGGGTCGTCTCCTGGCGCAATTTGGCCGCCAACCCCACTTTGCCCGGATCGCTTTTGTGAAAGGGTCAGTGTGAAAGGGTCAGTCCTAGGAAATTGGTATTTATTCATTTTGTTCACCTCGCGTTCACGTCCAAGAGTTCCAGTTTGGATCTGACTTTTTGGTACTTCCGAAGGCCGCTGGGGTTCATTTTTCGAGGCCCGCGGCTGGCATTGCTGTAATGGCCCATGTCCAGGCGCGCGCTGAGCCAACGCAAGGATACGGTGGTGCGCTCGCGCAGCCAGCGCGCCAAGGCTGCTTTCTCCACCGCGACCTTGGGCAACAGGGCCAAATCGTTCGTCCCCAGCCCCAGCGACACCAACCCCCGCTGCAGCAGTTGCCCGGCGGCTTGTTCCCCGTGTTCGCGCTTGAGCCCGCCGCTGTGCGATTCGCGCCGACACCCTCGCACCGCCCGCTCGATGTGTTCCCGCAACTTCGTCGCGAACCGCTCCCCGCCGACATACCAGCCGCGCCGCAACGCCTTCCATTGCTTTGCCAGTTCGACCCGGCCCGTTTTCAATCCCAGCTCAAGCGCGCGTCCTTCCAGGTAAACTTCGTAGCCCCGGCGGTCCTCTGGCTTCAGTCGCAATCCCTCCATGACCCGTCGCCGCTCCAGCCAGGCCGGGCCGCGCCCAAGCGGGCTCAAATACCAGGGATAACTGCTCCATCGGTAGCTCTTGAGCTTCTCCTTCCCGATCTCGACCAGCCCGGCTCGGGCCGGGTTCAAATGGATATACGTGCTGACGGTCTCCAGGTAACCGGCGTTGCCCGCCTCGACCGGCACGGCCTTGTAGCGGCCTTGGAACAAATGCCCAAAGACCTTGTGCCGGCCATTGTAACGTTGCGTGTAGGTTCCCTGCAACCATTTCATTCCGGCCACAAGGTTTCCTTCCGGCGTCTCGGTCAGAAGGTGATAGTGATTCCCATCAGCACCCAGGCGTGAATGCGCCAGCCGGTTTTGTCGCAGGCCTCGCCCAGCGTCTCCAGAAAGCGTTGCCGATCCCGGTCGTCCTCGAAGATGGCGCGGCCTTGATTGCCCCGGGCCATGACGTGATACGTCGCCCCCGGATATTCAAGGCGCAAGGGTCTGGCCATAGTGGCGCCATTCCACCCCACACCCCCGCCAAAGTCAAGCCCGATATACCAATTTCCTAGGACTGACCCTGCTATGGGGTAAGTTGTCAAGCGCGTCCGAAAATCCTGTCTTTTTATTAAAAGCTTCTTCTCTTTGTTTTCTTCTTTCTCTTTGTCTTTCTGCCGCTTTTTTGTTGGATCGTCTCCTCTGGTGGAGCGCCGGTCAATCGACCTGGCTTAACCTGCTATCCGTACAACCGCGAGGCGTACACTTTATCGTTTCCAAGTCCAGAGGAGCGCGCGGACACCATACTTTAAAACGGGCCATCAAAAGCCCAGGGGTCAGTTCGGTTCCGCTACGCTCCAAAATTGTGGGCGGCAAAGTCATTGCATCAGTCATTCCTCAGACGCCGGGCCAGGGCTGGAGTTTCAGTCCCAGGGCTTCAGCGGCGCAGCGTCCGGTGCGCACCCGCCACCAGTCCACCGCAAAGGTCCGCGCCAGGGCGATGATGAGCTTCTTGCGCCGCGACGGGCTGGTCTTGTGGTCCAGCAGGGCCGCCCGCCACTTCTGGACCGGGCGATAGCCGGGCTGGAAAACCATCAGACGCCAGGCTCCTTCCACCAGCACCGGCCGCAAGCGCCGGTTGCCGTGCTTGTTGATGGCCCCTTGAAAGCGCCGCTGGCTGGAGGTGTCCTCCCGGGGACACAGCCCGGTGTAGCTGGCCACCTGTCTGCGGTTGTTGAACCGATTCCAATCCGCCACTTCCCGCTCCAGGATTTCGCTGGTCATCGGGCCCAAGCCCACCGGCAACCCGGCAGGCGCGGCTGCCTCCAGTTCCCTGGTCCGAACTTTCAACTCCACTTCCACCGCCGCCAGCAACCGGCGCAAGGGTTCCAGCAAATTGACCACGATGGCCGGCAACTCCAGCAGATTCCTTTGCCAGGCCGCTTCCTGCCACCACTCCCCTTGCAGATGTCCGCCGTAATAGAGGGCATGACTGCGCCCCTGCGCGGCCAACCGTTGCTTTTCCTGCTGCAGACTTTCCCGCTGGCGCGACAGGCTGCGCTTCTGCTCCTCTGCCTCGGTGGGAACGCGCACCACACAAAACGCCTCCCGATTGCCGCTGACGTAGCGATCCAGACACAAGGCCATGGCCAGGGCGTCGCGCTTGTCCGTCTTGACCTTCTTGCTGTATTCGTCCCAGTCCCGCGGCCGGATGACGTAATTGGTCACTCCCATCTTCTCCAGCCGGCGATGCAAGGTGTAACCGAACGGACCGGCCTCATAGCAGGTGAAGACTTTCTCGGCCAGGGTCAGTTGCTTGGCGCACCACAACAGGAAATCCGCCGGCTTGAAACGTTGCGGCGGCTGGGGCGTGCCACCGTCGATCACGCGCACGACTACGTAAAGGCCCAGATGCACGTCCACCCCCAGTTTGATCGTCCTGGCTTTGCGCGGAGCAGGTTCCGTGGCGCCACGGGGTGGCCGTTGGGGTTGCGGTTGGGTTTGTTTTTTGCTATTACTTTTTTTGTTAGATGTAATCATAGGGCGTCAGTTGTAGCGGATTTTCCCTCACCTGACGACCCCATGTTAACTTTTGACTAGAGCGTTTTAAATAAAACTGTAGCCACAAGAGGCAAACCAGTTCATGGCATCCCGGGGCGTGATACTCTGCAAAGCTGAAGCAATCGCCTGGAGCAGAGCGGGCTGCGTGCGGGCCTCGGCTGTACGCAGGTGGGATTTGACTTTGCTCCACATTTGCTCGATGGGATTGAGGTCTGGGGAATAGGCTGGAAGGAAGAGGATTTGGGCTCCAGCCTGCGCGATCAGCGAAAGGGTCGGCTCACTTTTATGCGGGGAGAGGTTATCCATGATGACCACATCTCCGGCGCGCAGCGTCGGGCACAAGACATGGCCGACATAGACCCGGAAAACCTCCGTATCGGTGGCCCCCTCGATGGTCATGCAGGCGGTGGCACCGTCCAGGCGGATGGCGCCGATCATGGTCGTGGTTTGCCAATGGCCCTGCGGACATTGGGCGTAGACACGCTGACCCCGCAGGGCGCGCCCGCGCAGGCGGGTCAGATTGGTTTTGGCACCCGATTCGTCCAGGAAAATCAGTTTGGCCGGGTCCAAACCGCCTTGCCGACGCCGCCAGGCGCGGCGCGCCCGCGCAATGTCCGGACGGTCTTGCTCGCTGGCATGGAGTGTCTTTTTTTATATGTCAGCCCCATCTTCGCCAGAACGTAGTGGATGGCGGGCAGAGAACAGTCCAGTTCCAAGCCGGCGCGCAGCTCTTTCAAGGTCAGGTCGGGCTTCTGATTCAATAGAGTCCGCATCTGGCGCTGATGGGCCGCCAGGATCATCGGCTTGCGCCCGGAGAAACGGTGGCGCGGACCGATCTCCCCGGTCCGTCGGCGTTGTTGCAAGAGCTTCTTGACCAGGCCCAGCGAAACCCGGTAACGATCGCCGACCTCCACGCGAGTCCCCTCTTCAAGGTCATAGGAAGCCAAAATCCGTTCGCGCAGGTCCAACGATAAAGTTCGCATGAACTGCCTATACCACAGGCCCAACGGAATGGCTACAGTTTTATTTAAAACGCTCTAGCAGCCTGTCGGACTTGACCAGAAGCATTTTTTCTGGATTTCGCGTAATCTGCTATTGGAGCCTGTAGCACGGAGTTGACGAATTCGAAAAGACCAGTTGGATCGGACCGAATAGAGTCCGGGAGGGGTGTCAATCGAAGGTCCGATTAAATTTGTGTTCCGCCCGGCCTTTCCCCTCGGATTTTTCAGCCGGAGCGGGCCAGTTTCACTCCCGCTCGCAAGATGTGTAACCGTTTGAGGTTGTAGGCGACGCAGACCAACTGCCATTCCAGCCCGACCTTTTCCAGTCCGCGCAGCAGAAATTGCCGGAATCCCATCACGCTCTTGATGATGCCAAAGACCGGTTCCACCGTCTGCTGCCGCAATTTGTACTTGGCTTTGCCATCCTTCGTTTTCAGCCGGTGCTTCATCACCTCGCTCAACCCGGCTCCCGGGGCGGCGCCGCTGGCTCATCCTTCTTTTCCAGATCGCTGACGGTGCGATGGTGTTCTTTCTTTTCTAACGCCGCATAGACGGTCGTCCCGGTAGGTTGGCCTGTGGGTGTTTGTTCCACGGCACGCACCGCCGCTTCGCTGTAAAATCCGCTGTCGGCCAAAACGTCCGCGACCGATTCCACCGGGGCGGCCACCGCCGCCACAGTGGGGGCCAGTTCCTGTTTGTCGTTGCACGCCTGGCTGACTCGCTCTCCCACGATCAAGCGGCTGTCTACTTCCACGGCCGCTTGGGCGTTGTAGCTCTGCTCAAAATGTGGGCCGCTGCCCGCTTTCATGATCCGGCTCTGCGGGTCGGTGAAATTATATTGATCGCTGGGACCGGGTTCGGGCGTCGGCGCTTTGGGTGGTTGGCCGCGGATTCCTTCACCCCGTTTTTCTTTGGCGGCCCGCTCGGCCAGTTTCTTCTCGTGTTCGGCCAACTCGATGGCGTGGCGCGCCTGGGCCCGGGCTTCAATCTCGGCCCGCGCTTTTTGCAGCGCGGCTTTGCGCTCCTGGCGGCGGGTGATTTCTTCGGGAATACTCAGCCCGTCTTGCAACGGCGTGCTGTCGGCCTGCTCGGCTTTGGCCATCAGTTCCTTGACCTCCAGGTCCAGTTGTTCGATGGTTTTGCCCGCGTGTTCGTAGCTGACGGCGGAGTGCTTGCTGGCATTGGCCATCACCTTGGTCCCGTCCACGGCCACAGTGATTTGACCGACCTGCAAAAACTTCAATGCCTGCGCCATCTCCAACACCCGCACAAAGGCCTCTTGCAGCAGCGCTTTGTTTTCGCGCCGGAAAGTGCAAATGGTGTCGTGGTCCGGATGGGTGTCTCCGCAAATCATCCGCACCGGCACACTGTCGTAAGTCGCCTGTTCGATCCGCCGCGAACTGAAAAGCCCGGTGGCGTAGCAATACAGCAACAGGGCCAAAAGCATGCGGGGTGGATATTGTTCGCTGCCCGTGCCCCTTTCGTTGACCTTGATTCGGCGCAAATCCATCTCCTCAACGGCGTCCAGAATGAAATGCGCCAGATGGTCTGCCGGCACCCAATCGCGCAGATTCGGGGGCAGGATCAGCGGTGTGTCGTAATCAACAGTGATAAAGCGTGCAGCCATACTTGACTGATGCCCTCTGGCCCTTTCACGTTCAAACTTTCTGAAAAAACCTTCGCTCTAAGTCCGACAGGCTGCTAGGACTGAACCTTTTGCTGACCCTTTTGGGACTAACCCTTTTGCTTTTGCTTTTGCGGGTTGGACTTTCGTAAGTACCTGAATGACAACGGTTGTGACGGTGTGACGGGTAAAACAGGGGGAGCGGAGGGCAGGCTTGCCGCGCCGTAGCTTCAGCGAGGGCGGGTGGAAACTCGTAAATTCCTGATTGTCAACTGGTTGTGACTATTAAATGAAAAAAGCCGAAAATTTCACGGTTTTTTTCGGGGCAGATTTCTCTTGAGAAAATTAAAACTGCCTTTCAAAGTGAAAGCCTTTTATCCAATCAGGCCTGTCGAACAATATGAAATCTTTGGCGGGTTTTAAGTTGCGCCGGAGGCAAAATGCGCGCAAATTCACGATTGGTTGCCAAACAGACCACAACGCGCCATGAAAAGAATTGTATTCACTCTGCTCACTTGTTGGATGACCGGCCAGTTGCTTGCCGCTGATGCGCAATGGCTGACCAGCGTCCCCGAGGCCACGGCCCGGGCCAAAAAGGAAAACAAATTGATTCTGCTCGATTTCACCGGTTCGGATTGGTGCGGTTGGTGCAAAAAACTCGACGCGGAAACTTTTTCAAAATCCGAGTTCACCGACTACGCCCGGAAAAACCTGGTGCTGGTCGAGGTCGATTTTCCTTCGCAGAAACAACAATCCGCCGAATTGAAGGCAGCCAATATGGCATTGCAGAAGAAATACAATGTGAACGGTTACCCCACTTTGGTCGTGTTGAAACCGGACGGAACAGTCGTTTGGAACCAGGAAGGATACCTGGCTGGCGGCCCTGCGGCCATGATCGCCAGGCTCGAGGAAGCGAAGAAGAAATAATTTCATTGTTCAATCCTGATTTGGCGGCGCGGACGGCAAGACCGCGCCATTTTTATTGCCTTGACCGCCCCGCCAATCTCCCTACATTCCGCAGGCGGCGGATTTATTTGATGAATGCGATTTTAGCCCTCGAGGATGGTTCGGTCTTTCCAGGCCGGGGTTTTGGCGCCCGCGGCCAGGCCTGCGGCGAGGTGTGTTTCAACACGTGCATGACCGGCTACCAGGAGATTTTGACCGATCCATCTTACAAAGGCCAAATCGTCACCATGACCTGTCCGCTCATTGGCAATTACGGTGTCAACCAGATGGATGTCGAATCCTGGCAGCCGCACGTCGCCGGCTTCGTCATTCGCGAACTTTCCCCAGTGGTCAGCAATTGGCGCGCGCAATTCTCGCTCGCCGAGTACCTGGAAAAAAACGGCATCCCGGCCATCCAAGGCATCGACACCCGCGCCCTGACCAAAAAGCTTCGCGTCCGCGGCGTGCTCAACGGCTTCATTGCCACGGAGGACATTGCGCCGGAGGAGGCCGTGGCCCGCGCCAGAAGCTGGCCCGGCCTGGGGGCGATGGACTACGTAAAAATGGTCACCCATCGGGAGCCGTTTTTATGGGATGAAAAGGACGCGCAGAGCGGCCCGTTCCTATTGCCGCGCGGCTCCAACAATGCCGCTCCGCCATGCCCCCTGCCGCCCGCTGACATTCCCATTGTCGCCTATGACTTTGGGATGAAATACAATATTCTGCGCCGTCTGCGCCAGCACGGCTTCAAGGTCCAGGTCGTGCCTGCGACCACCGCGGCCGCCCAGGCGCTGCACTACAAACCGGCCGGCATTTTTCTTTCCAACGGACCAGGCGATCCGTCCGTGCTGGATTACGCCGTGCAAGCCGTGTCCGATTTGATCCAGAGCGGCGTGCCGATTTTTGGCATCTGCCTCGGCCACCAGATTGTCGCCCAGGCCTTTGGCGGCAAAACCTTCAAACTCAAGTTCGGCCATCGCGGCGGCAATCAGCCGGTCAAAAACCTCGCCAGCGGCAAGGTCGAAATCACCTCGCAAAACCACGGCTTCGCCGTCGATCCGAAGACCCTGCCGGACGATGTCGTGATCGACCGCATCAACCTGAACGATCAGACCGTCGAAGGCCTGCGCCACAAGCACAAGCCCATTTTCTGTGTGCAATATCATCCCGAAGCATCGCCGGGGCCGCACGATTCCGCCCCGTTGTTCGCCCAATTTCGCGATATGATTCAAAAGTCCTGAGGCCGCCTCTGCCGGCGCGCGTGTAAGGTTTTCCCCGTCTCGAAAAGATTTGACAGGAAAACGGTTTGACTTGCAGGCTTGAACAGACATAATCAGCGACGCCGATATGGCAAGACTAGTAATTCTTAGCGAAGGATTGACGGGCACAGCTCATGAACTGACGGTGGACAAAACCACCATCGGTCGTGTGGACGATAATACTTTTCCCATTCCTGAAGGATCGGTCTCCAGCCATCATTGCGAGATTTTGTTGCGCGGGGCCGAGATTGTTGTTCGCGACCTTAATTCCACCAACGGCACATTTATCAACGGACATCAGGTGACGGGCGAAGCCCCCTTGAAACCCGGCCAGATTCTGCGTTTGGGCCAGGTCGAGATGCGCCTGGAAGATGCCGGCGCCAAAGCCGCCGCGCCCAAGAAATTGCCGCAGCAAACCATGGTCATCCCCCAAGGCGTCAAGTTGGGCCAGGAACCGTCCACCACCGTCACTTTCGAAAAGACCGCCTTTCCCAAGAAAAGCAACACCGGCACAAAGATTTTCATCGGGGTGATCATCGTCATTGGCATTGCCGTCGTTGTGCTTCTATTGCTCATGCTCAAGCAATCCGGCGGCATTTGAGGCGCGGGTCAATCCTCTTTCAGCCAACGCGCCGCTTCCGTCGCTGAGTAAGTGATGATAAAATCCGCCCCGGCCCGCCGCATGGCCAGCAACGTCTCCAACGTCACCGCACGTTCATCAATCCACCCTTTGGCCCCCGCCGCCTTGATCATCGCGTATTCCCCGCTCACCGCATAAGCCGCCGTCGGATAGCCAAATTCCATTTTGACCCGGTGCAAAATGTCCAAATAAGCCAGCGCCGGCTTGACCATGACCATGTCCGCCCCTTCCCGGATGTCCAGGGCCACTTCGCGCAAGGCCTCCAAGGCGTTGGCCCCGTCCATTTGATACGCGCGCCGGTCGCCGAACTTCGGCGCGGACTCCGCCGCGTCCCGAAAAGGCCCGTAATAAGCCGAAGCGAATTTCGCCGCATAAGAAAGAATGGGGGTCCCGGCAAAGCCCTGCCGGTCGAGCGCCTGCCGGATCGCGGCCACCCGGCCATCCATCATATCGCTCGGCGCAACGACATCCGCTCCCGCCTCCGCATGGCTGAGGGCGGTGCGGGCCAGCAACGCCAGAGTCGCGTCATTGTCCACTCCCCGGCCTTTGTTCCTCCCGATGATGCCGCAATGGCCGTGGCTCATGTATTCGCAGAGGCAGACATCTGTCAATACAATCAATTCGGGCAACTCCCTCTTCAGCAGGCGCGCCGTTTGCTGCACGATGCCATTGGCCGCATAAGCGCCTGAAGCCTTTTCATCCTTCCGTTCGGGAATCCCAAAGAGAATCACCGCCGCCACCCCCGCCGCCTGCGCCGCCGCCGCTTCCCGGACAACTTCGTCCGGCGACAATTGAAAGACCCCCGGCATGGACGCGACCGGTTCGCGCACCTTTCGGCCGGCGCGAGCGAACAACGGCAAAACCAATTGGCCGGCCCGCAGCGCGGTCTCCCGCACCAGGCGGCGCAACGCCGCCGACTGCCGCAATCGTCGCGGGCGATACTGGGGAAACTGCCCAAGCGCAGCAAAACTCATGCCCCCATCGTAATGAAAGCCAGCGTCCGCCGCAACCCCGATCCGGCCATCCGGAAGCTCCTCAATTCTTGCATATTTGAATCGCGCTTCCAGACCGGAAGCAGATGAGGACGGTCAAGGAACGCATGAATGTGCGGTAACCCTTTGAGCGGGTTGATGATATTGTATATTTATGGATATGTCTTTTCGTTCCTGCCGTTCCTGCGCCAGCGCCTGTGTTCTGGCCGGGCTGGGCTTGCTTATTGCGGGCAACGCCTGCGCGCAAACCAGCAACCTCTTCTGGCAGGGGCAAAGCATTTACCAGATCATTACCGACCGCTTTTACGACGGGGATACTAACAACGATAATGCGGAAGGCACTTACGCTCCCGGCAATCCCACGGGGGTCCATGGCGGGGATTTCGAAGGCATCGAACAGAAATTGGATTATATCAAGGCGCTGGGAGCAACGGCGATCTGGATTTCACCGATTGTGCTGAATACGGAGGGGCAATTTCACGGCTACTCCGCCTGGAACTTCTACGAGGTCGCGCCGCATTGGGGCACGCTCTCCAACTTGCAGGCCCTGGTGCAGGCGGCCCATGCGCGCGGGTTGCTGGTGATTGATGACATTGTCGTAAACCACGCGGGCGACCTTGTCACAGGCAGCGGGTCGGGTTATCCAAACTTTAATTACCCGGCTGGCTATGCCCTGAGTTATGTGAACAGTTCGAAAACGTACCCGGCTCCTTTCAATCTCACCACCACCAATCCATCACTGACCAATCTGTTCCATAACTATGGGAATATTGACAGTTTCAGTGACACGAATCAGGTCATATTGGGCTGGTTGGACGGCCTGAATGATTTCCGGACGGAGACGCCGTATGTGCGCTCGAACATGGCCGCGATTTACGAATACTGGATTGCGCAGGCCGGCTTTGACGCGTTCCGGGTTGATACGGCCTTGGAAGTGGATATGGGATGCTGGCAGAGCTTCTGCCCGGCGATTCATTCCTACGCGGCGACCAATGGCAAAACCAACTTCTTCATGTTCGCCGAGGCTGACAACGGTTCCGATGCCACAGTGGGTCCTTATACCGGAACGGAGGACGGCGGGCCGTTTGAATTTGATTCAGCGGTGGATTATCCGCTTTATTACGCCATCAACAATGTTTTTGCCACAGCCAGCGGTAATACAGCGCAGATTGAAAATCACTATGGCAATGTGGATACTCTTTACGATCCGGCGTCGCGGATGCAATTGGTGACCTTTTTGGATAACCATGATAATCCCCGTTTTCTCAGCACCAGCGAATCGAACGACAACACGAACCGGCTCGAGGTGGCGCTGGCATTTCTTTACACTGCGCGCGGCGTGCCTTGTCTTTATTACGGGACCGAGCAGGGGTTTGACGGCACCACGGACCCGAATGACCGCGAGGACATGTTCGCCGGGCTGTTCAAAGACGGCCCTTCGGGCAGTGTTGTAACGCTCAGTTCGCCGGGTGTTGACAACTTCAATATGACCTGTCCGCTGTTCCTGTGGGTCGCCCAGTTGAACAACTTCCGCCGCCTGTATCCCGCCATTGCGCTCGGCACGTACGTGAACCAATGGAACAATCCGGGCGGCCCGGGATTATTTGCTTATTCGCGGGTGTTGAACACCCAGGAGGTGTTTGTGGTTTTCAACACGACCAGTTCCAGCCAAACGTTGCCCAGCCTCACTTTGACTTATCCCACGGGCACCGTGCTGGTGAATTTGCTGAACACCAACGAAACCCATACTCTGACTGCCGGCTCGCAAACGCCCGCCATTACCGTGCCCGGTGCCACCGCCAAAATTTTTATCGCGCAATCGCAGTGGCTGCCGCTGGATCCGGTTGTGATGAGCAACTCGCCCGCGCATTGGAACACCAATGTGCCAACCTTCTCGCCCATCGTGCTTCAATTCAGCAAATCAATGGACACGAACAGCGTGCAAACCGCCTTCGGCACGACCCCGCCAGTCAGCGGTTCGTTCACCTGGTCGGCGGTGAATGCAGCGAATGACACGATGACCTTCACCCCCAATGCAGCGGGGTGGCCGGGTTCGACGTTGATAACGGTACGCGTCGCCAACCCGGTCCTTGATGCCGTTTCGGGCAACGCCCTGTATTCTCCCTGGCAAATGCAATTTCACACGGCGGCCCTGAGCACCCTTATTCCGCCGGCAATTTCTTTGCAGACGCCGACGAACGGCGCGGTGATTGCAGGAAATCTTCAAATATCAGGAACGGCCAGCGACACTGTGGCCGTGCAACAAGTTGAAGTGCAATTGGACAACGGAATCTGGACCACCGCCGCTGGAACGAATTCCTGGAGCCTGAGTCTGAACAGTTCCAATTTTCTCAACGGTCCGCACGTCATCAGCGCCCGCGCCACGGACACTTCAGGAAATGTTTCCAACACACCTCCCGTCAGTGTCCGGTTCTTCAACCTTCCCGGGAGTTATGTGCAGCGCGTCAGCGGCGGCAATCCGGCCAACGTGACGGATTGCAGCGGAAAGGTCTGGTTGGAGGACACGAATTATACTCTGGGCGCGTTTGGTTATTCGCGCGGCACGGGCGGTTATTTGGACAATTCGATCATTGGCGTTTGCGCGTCGGCGCAGTCGCTTTACCAGCGCGAGCGTTACAGCACGGGCAGCAGCGGATTTTTTTATCAGTTTGACTGCCCGGAAGGCGTTTACCAAATAACGCTGCTGGAGGCGGAGACGTATTGGAGCGGCCCAAAAGAACGCGAGTTCAACGTCTTCATCCAGGGCCGGCAGGTGCTGACCAATTTCGATATTTACGCAACGACGGGCGGAATGAATGTGCCAATCACACTCCTTTTCACGAACAGTGTGACCAATTCCCAATTGCAAATTCTTTTCATATCGGTGGTGGACAATGCGCGCGTCTCCGGCGTGCAGGTCACGAAAATCGCTGACGTGTTCAGCGATACCGATGGAATTCCCGACTGGTGGCGGCTGGCCTATTTCGGCCATGCGCTTGGGGAGGCCAGTGACGAATCGCGCGGGTCGGACGACGCGGACGGCGATGGCGTTTCGAACCTGACCGAGTATTTGAACGGAACAGATCCGCTGAATCCAGCGTCCTTTCCGACTCTGCCGCCTTTCCACATCACGCAAATTTCGGTGACAGCCTCCAACGTCCAAATAGGCTGCTCGACGGTGACGAACTGGAGTTTTCAGCTCGAGTCCAGCGGCAGTCTGGATGCCGGCTCATCCTGGAGCAACAGCGGTTCGGCTGCATCCGGCACAGGCGGGACTGTCATGTTTGGCGACAGCATCGCCTCTACAAACAGCGCAAGATATTACCGTGTACAGGCGCGTTGAGATTGAACCCCCCGGTTTTGCGGGGCTGTCGCGCGTTAGGGCAGTGAAATGCGGTAGAATCGCACCGGGGCGTCCTGGCTGTTGGTGTCGGTCAGTTGGCAGGTGCCGTTGGTGGAGGTGCAATTGGTCGCAATCGGCGTCCAGACAACCGGCTGCGACAAGTTGGTGGTCATCCAAAGACGATGACTGGCGTCGGGCGTGCCCGTGAAATTGAGCGCCACGCATCCGTCCGCCTGCACCGCAATCCCACTGATGGCCGGCTGGAGGATGAGCGTCAGCGGGACGACACTGCTGGTCACGCTCCCGAAGGCGCTGGAGATTATGACGCTGTAATTGCCGGCATTGGCGGAGGAGACATTCGGCAATGAAAGCGTCGGCTGGCCGGCGTAAAACACTTCGCGGATTCGATCGTTCCATGAATCGGCAATATAGAGATTGCCAAGCGTGTCGAAAGCGACCGCTTGTGGAAGGTTGAGGCTGGCGTTAGTGGCGGCGAGGCCGTCACCAGCGAACCCACAGGAGCTTCCTCCAGCTCCAGCGACGGTTGAAATGACGCCGTTGGTACCAATCTTGCGAATCACGCAGTTGGCCCTGTCTGCCACGTACAGATTGCCGGAGGCATCCATAGCGAGTCCAGATGGCAAGTACAGACACGCTGCAGTGGCCAAACCGCCGTCGCCGGAAGAACCCGGGGAACCAGTCCCGGCAATCGTCGTGATGACGCCGTTGGTAGCGACTTTGCGGATCCTATTGTTCCCCTGGTCGCCAATATACACGTTGCCTGAAGCATCTACGGCCACACCCCACGGAAAATGCAGTTCCGCCTTAGTCGCGGCTATGTTATCCCCGTTGTATCCGGGCGATCCGTCACCCGCGATAGTCGTGATGATTCCGTTCCCGTTCACTTCGCGGATTCGTTCGTTGTTTGAATCGGCGAAATAAAGATTTCCGGAGGAGTCGCACGCAACAGCGGTGACGAAGTTCAAGACCGCGTTGGTTGCCGGGCCGCCATCGCCTGAAAAGCCCGTTGCGTTCGATCCCGCCACCGTGGTGATTATGCCGTTGCCATCCACTTTACGCACACGATTCGGTTCTCCGATATACAGGTTGCCACTGGGATCAAGCGCCACGGCATAAGCTCCCGCCAGCGACGCTTCCGCAGCCGGGCCGCCATCGCCGGAGTCGGAGTGTTGCAGTCCTCCGGCCAGGGTGGAAATCACGCCGTTGACATCAACTTTCTGCACGCGGTAGTTACCTGTGTCCGCGATATACACGTTGCCTGCGGCGTCCGTTGCCATACCGCCCGGAAAAGCCAATTCCGCATTAGTCGCCGGACCGGAGTTTGGGTAAAAACCTGCAATGCCATCGCCAGCAATAGTCTCGATGATGTTATCTGCCAGATTGCTCCCGTTTAATTGCCACTGATAACTGAACGGCCAGGAGCCGGAGACGGCCACGCTGAAAAGCGCATTGCTGCCAGGCCAAACAAGTTCGCCGGCCGGCGGCGTGAAAATCGACGGCGCAAATCCCACCGCCAGCGTGGCAACCACGCTGGTGACAGCGCCGTAGGCATTAGAGCGTTTTAAATAAAACTGTAGCCACAAGAGGCAAACCAGTTCATGGCATCCCGGGGCGTGATACTCTGCAAAGCTGAAGCAATCGCCTGGAGCAGAGCGGGCTGCGTGCGGGCCTCGGCTGTACGCAGGTGGGATTTGACTTTGCTCCACATTTGCTCGATGGGATTGAGGTCTGGGGAATAGGCTGGAAGGAAGAGGATTTGGGCTCCAGCCTGCGCGATCAGCGAAAGGGTCGGCTCACTTTTATGCGGGGAGAGGTTATCCATGATGACCACATCTCCGGCGCGCAGCGTCGGGCACAAGACATGGCCGACATAGACCCGGAAAACCTCCGTATCGGTGGCCCCCTCGATGGTCATGCAGGCGGTGGCACCGTCCAGGCGGATGGCGCCGATCATGGTCGTGGTTTGCCAATGGCCCTGCGGACATTGGGCGTGGACACGCTGACCCCGCAGGGCGCGCCCGCGCAGGCGGGTCAGATTGGTTTTGGCACCCGATTCGTCCAGGAAAATCAGTTTGGCCGGGTCCAAACCGCCTTGCCGACGCCGCCAGGCGCGGCGCGCCCGCGCAATGTCCGGACGGTCTTGCTCGCTGGCATGGAGTGTCTTTTTTTATATGTCAGCCCCATCTTCGCCAGAACGTAGTGGATGGCGGGCAGAGAACAGTCCAGTTCCAAGCCGGCGCGCAGCTCTTTCAAGGTCAGGTCGGGCTTCTGATTCAATAGAGTCCGCATCTGGCGCTGATGGGCCGCCAGGATCATCGGCTTGCGCCCGGAGAAACGGTGGCGCGGACCGATCTCCCCGGTCCGTCGGCGTTGTTGCAAGAGCTTCTTGACCAGGCCCAGCGAAACCCGGTAACGATCGCCGACCTCCACGCGAGTCCCCTCTTCAAGGTCATAGGAAGCCAAAATCCGTTCGCGCAGGTCCAACGATAAAGTTCGCATGAACTGCCTATACCACAGGCCCAACGGAATGGCTACAGTTTTATTTAAAACGCTCTAGTGACGACGACGGAATAGCTGCCCGCGTCGTTTGTGCTGACATCGGTGAGGGCCAAAATGTTGGACGGGCCGGTTTGCATGACGTTGGCGCCGTCGAAAAGCCACTCGTAGGACAAGGGGGGTGTGCCGGTGGCGGTGACACTCAACGTCGCATTGCTCCCGGAGACGAGGCTCTGGTTGGCGGGTTGAACAGTGATCGCCGGGAGCGTGAAAACGGTCAGGACCGCAACGCTGCTGTTCGTGCTGCCGGAGGAGTCGCTCACAATGACCGTGTAGCTGCCGGCTTCAGACATTGGAACCGCATTCAACGTGAGGATTGGCCCTGTTGCGAACGGCGAAACCTCGCGGACACGGTTGTTGAACGTATCGGCGATATACAGATTTCCGCCCGTGTCCAGGCAAAGGCTCAACGGCTTATAGAGGCTCGCGTTGCAGGCGATGGACCCGTCCCCGGAAAACCCGCGGATTCCGTTGCCCGCAACGGTGGAAATCACCCCGTTGGAAGTGACTTGCCGAATTCGATTATTTGCGGAATCGGCAATATAGAAATTCTCAAACGATTGCACCGCCACGTCATTTGGGTCGAGTAATTGCGCATTGGTGGCAGGGCCGCCATCGCCGGAGAAGCCGGCGATCATGTTGCCTGCGAGCGTCTTCAAGTAAACACCGGTGGCATCCGTGATGCGCACACGATTATTCAAGGAATCGGCCATATACACGTTTCCGTAGGAATCGACCGACACCCCGCCGGGAAGGTTGAGTTCGACGCCGTTAGAACCGGCGATGCCATTGCCCATGAGTGTCGTAATGATGCCGTTGGTGGCGACTTTGCGGACGCGTTGGTTGCACGGGTCGGCAATATACAGGTTGCCTTGAGCATCCAGGGCCAGACCATCCGGGTCGCACAGCTCCGCATTGGTCGCGGCGCCGTTATCCCCGGAGTAACCCGCCGTCCCCTTGCCCGCGATGGTCGAGATGACGTTATTGGTATTGATCCGGCGGATGCGCTGGTTTTCCATGTCGGAAATATACAAACGGCCCAAGGCATCCATTGCCAAGCCGCACGGATAGTAGAATTCTGCGTTCATGGCCGGTCCGCCGTCACCATAATATCCGGGAACACCTTGACCCGCGATGGTTGTAATGACGCCATTAGTGGCCACTTTGCGAATGCGTTGATTGCCTGTGTCGGCAATATAGACATCACTGGCGGCATCGACACACACGCCCGACGGGCCGTTCAAGGCGGCGTTGGTCGCCGGGCCGTTATCGCCCGAATAGGTATTGCTGGCGCCGTTGCCGGCAATCGTAATGATTTGGTTCAAGACATTGGAGCCGTTGAATTGCCAGAGATAGGTGACAGGTCCCGAATCCCTGACCGTCACGCCAAAGGCCGCATTGGAGCCGAGCAGGACGGACTGGTTGGCGGGCTGGCAGGTGATCACAGGCTGCGCCTGCGCCGCGACAAACCACACTGTCAGCGGCAGGGAGAGAAGGACTTTCATTTTCACCGCCCGGGCCTTCATAAAGGTTGAAGCCGTATTCATGTTGCTGCAAATCCCGGCCGAACACCATTATTCCAGCACGGCGGGGCCGTGCCGTCAAGCAAAAACACCACCCATAATCTGTCATTGCTCCGGCCAAATTCTGTGCCGCCTGGTTTGCAAAACCCGCCTGCTGCTACAGTCAAATCCTGGATTCGGCCTTTCTCCTGATTCTGAATGGATTTTAATGTGCCGTTCATGCCATCTTAATTCCCGTGCCGTCATTCTATGGTGGTGAAAGATTATGCGCTTGCTCGTGATTGAAGATGAACGGAAGGTTGCGGATTTTGTGGCCCGCGGCTTGCGCGCGGAACGTTTCGCCGTGGATGTCGCCTATGACGGCGCCAGCGGCTGGGACATGGCGTCGGTGTGCGATTACGACCTGGTGATCCTCGATCTCATGCTGCCGGGCCTGGGCGGGGCGGAGATTCTGCGCCGCCTGCGCCGCGCCAAAAAAGAGGCGGCGGTCCTGATCCTGACGGCCCGGGACAGCACCGCGCAGAAGGTGGAACATTTCGAGGCGGGGGCGGATGATTATTTGACCAAACCATTCGCCTTTGCCGAATTGCTCGTGCGGGTCAAGGCCCTGCTCCGCCGCGGCCCGGCCAGCCGGGCCAGCGTCCTGCGCGTGGGCGACCTGGAGTTGGACCGCCTGTCCCAGCAGGTCAAACGGGCGGGAAAGAAGATAGACTTGACATCAAAGGAATACGCGCTCCTCGAATACCTGGCCGCCAACGCGGGCCGCGTCCTGTCCCGCACCATGATCATCGAGCACGTCTGGGACCAGAGTTTCGAGGGCCTGACCAACATCGTGGATGTCTATGTCCGCCATCTGCGCGGCAAAGTGGATGACCCGCATCCGCGCAAGCTCATCCGCACCGTGCGGGGCGTGGGCTATTGCGTGAGCGACGAGGGTGAACCATGAACACGCGCTCGCTTCGCTTTCGCCTGATTATATGGTACGCGGGATTGTTGACCGGCGTTTTCCTGCTTTGTGGCGCGACCATGTGCCAGGCCCTGCGCCATTACCTCAAACAGAGCCTGGCGGAATCGCTCCTCCGGCGCACGCAGCAAATCGCCGCCTCGCTGCTGGCCGGCGTGGAAAAAACCGGCGAACCCTTCGTGGTCTCTGAGATCAAGGCGCGCTATGCGCCGGAGAATTACGATCGGTATGTCCGCCTGAGCCGCCGGGACGGGACCGTCATCTATGCATCGGGCCGCGCGGCAACCTTTGATCCAGCTGGGTTGCCGTCCGCCGCCGCCAAGGATTCGCCCCGCATCGCCTTGCTGCCCGACGGCAATCGTCTGCTCATTGTGGCCGAAAAGTATCGAACACCCTCGGGCCGGGAGTACGTCATCGAAAGCGGCGGGCCGATGCAGCCCATTGACACCGTGCTCTCGCATCTGCTTTTTTTGGTGCTGCTGGGGGTGCCGGTGGTCGTTTTGGTGGCGGTGGGGGGCGGAAATATTTTGGTCGGGCGGGCCTTGGCGCCGGTGGTGCAAATCGCGCGCAGCGCCGAACAGATCACCTTGCACAACCTCGACGGGCAATTGCCGCTGGCCCCCACCGGAGACGAGTTGGAGCAATTGTCACTGGCGCTCAATCGGATGATTTCCCGGTTGCGCGAGGCCTTCGAACAAAACCGGCGTTTTTTGGCTGATGCCTCGCATGAGTTGCGCACGCCCCTGACCGCCCTGCGCGGGGAATTGGAAAGCGCCGTCGAACAAGCCCGCCCTTTGCCCGAATTGCGGGACAAAGTGGGCAGCGCGCTGGAAGAAGTCGATCGCCTGGCCAAGATCGTCCAAAATCTTTTCGCCATTGCACGTCTCGATGCCGGCGAGGCGCAACAGGAATGGCGCCGCTTTGACCTTGGGCCTCTGGCCGCCGGCACCGCCGACCAGATGTCCCTCCTGGCCGAAGACAAGGGGATTTCAGTCAACTGCAATGTCGAGCAGGAGGTCAACGTCGAAGGCGACCGCGCCCGAATCAAGCAAGTGGTGGTCAACCTTTTGGACAATGCCATCAAGTACACCCCTCCGGGCGGCTCCATCCATCTCAATGTCCACGCGCGCGACCGCAAGGCCATTCTGGAGGTGGTTGACACTGGAATCGGCATTCCCGCCGTGGCGTTGCCACATCTTTTCGAGCGTTTTTTTCGCGTGGACGGAGCGCGCTCGCGAGAAGTTGGAGGGGCCGGCCTGGGGCTGGCCATTGTCAAATCGATTTGCACGGCCCATGGCGGGCAAGTCGAGGTGGAAAGCGCCGAAGGCCGGGGCAGCCGCTTCACCGTGAAACTGCCCCTCGCCCAGCCATGGCAAAGATTGATAAAT
>CAWGST010000002.1:0-1013169 GCA_963825315.1 uncultured Verrucomicrobiae bacterium
AGAATTTTTGCGCTGTCTTTGTATGAGTCTATTTAATCGTTGAAACCAATACCCCCCAAGGCCGGCAAACCTCAGTTCTCCCCGCACTGGATCATAATTGCGGAAGAGCCCTTTTTCAAGCATGATTCCCGGCCTGGAGGAATCCATGTAATATATGTTTTCTCTGTTTGTTATGTCGTCAGAATGCTATCTTGTACGGCCATGACTCTAATCGAACAACAGATTTTGGACAACTTAATGGCGCTGGAAGCGGCGGCCGCGAAAATGGCCGCAGCCAATCCCAAGCCCGATTTGCTGCCCATTTTCTCGCGGCTCGACGAGTTGGCCCGCCAATTGCCGTCCGGCGCCGAGCCGGATTTGTTGCACTACCTTCATCGCAAAAGCTACCAAAAAGCCTGCGCGCTTTTGCGGCAGCGCCAGCGCGGCAAAATTTGAACTTTGACCTCAACGATACTATTGCCGCCATCGCCACCCCCGTGGGCGAGGGCGGAATCGCCGTTGTCCGCCTTTCCGGCCCGCAATCTCTCTCGATTGCCGACGCCAGTTTTAGACCCGCCGGCAAAACTTCGCTGGCCCCTTCTGTCGCGCCCACGCACACCATTCATTTCGGCAAAATAGTCCGCCAGGGCCGCGTCCTGGACGAAGTTTTGCTGGCCGTGATGCGCGCGCCCCGCAGCTTTACGCGCCAAGACGTGGTCGAAATCACCTGTCACGGCGGTTTGCTGCCGGCCAAGGTTGTTTTGGACACTCTCCTGGAAAACGGCGCGCGTCTGGCCGCTCCGGGCGAATTCACGCGGCGCGCCTTTCTCAATGGCCGCATTGATTTGGCCCAGGCCGAAGCCGTGGCCGATCTGATCCACTCCCGCACCGAACTGGCCCTCGCCGCCGCCAACGAACAATTGGCCGGCAAACTTTCCCAACGCATCAATCTTCTGCGCGACGATCTGATGAAAACTTTGGCCCACATCGAAGCCCATATTGATTTCCCGGACGAAGACATTGCTCCGGATACCAGAAAGGAATTGATCGGCCGATTGCAGGCCGGCGTCGCTTTCACCGACGAATTGCTGCGCACGGCCAATGAAGGCCGGATTCTGCGCCGGGGCATTCGCGCCGCCATCATCGGACGGCCCAATGTCGGCAAATCCAGCCTGCTCAATCAACTCCTGGGCCACGACCGCGCCATTGTCTCCCGCATTCCAGGCACGACCCGCGACACCATCGAAGAGACCGCCAACGTCCGCGGTCTCCCGGTCATCTTCATTGACACCGCCGGATTGCGGGAGGCCTCCGACGAAATTGAAATCGAAGGCGTCCGTCGCAGCCGCGGCGCCCTGGCCGACGCCGAACTGATTCTACACGTCCTCGACGCCGCCGAACCGCTGACCACCGCCGACGAAAAGTTGTTCTCAGAATTCGCGCAAAAAAAGCGGCTCCTCATCCGCAATAAAACCGATCTGCCCGTCC
This sequence comes from uncultured Verrucomicrobiae bacterium, assembly GCA_963825315.1. Taxonomy (GTDB): domain Bacteria; phylum Verrucomicrobiota; class Verrucomicrobiia; order Limisphaerales; family Palsa-1400; genus DASRLE01. The sequence goes on from CAWGST010000002.1 coordinate 1,468, forward strand.
GCCTCCAATTGCCGCCGGGCATTTCGGCCCTGGATGTTTGTTGTCTGACCGGCAAAGGGATTGAAGAAGTCAAAGACGCGATCAAGGAAAAAGTGTGGGCGGGGGAAATCCAGGCCGGGATGTGGCAAGTGATGATCAACGCCCGCCATCAAGACGCGCTGCAAAGGGCGCGCGAGGCCCTTGGTCGGACGGTGACCGCATTGCGGGACGGCCTGGGATTGGAACTGGCCGCCTTGGACCTTCGCATCGCCGCCAACGCCGTCGGAGAAATAGTCGGCAAAACCACGACCAACGATTTGCTCGACGCCATTTTCAGCCAATTCTGCATCGGCAAATAATTACTTATCATCCAGTACGCTCAACGGATAATCCACAGTCTTTCCGGCCTTGGCCCGCCGGATGGCAGCCATCGCCTTCGGGTTGGCCAGAATCTCCATCTGCTCCAAAAGCTTGGCCATCCGTTTTCGAGGCTCAATAATCGCGACGACTTCGCCACTCCGGGTGATGGCGGAAGTTTTTTCTTTGCGACAAAGGGCGGGAAACTGCGCCTGCCCCTGTATCACGGTCAACGTATCTTTCATTGTAAACTCTATTTAGCCCATTTTGGAATCCCGCGCAAGTCGGTACGGAACCGTTCTCAAAATGAATTTAGAGCTTGCGGATAGACCAAATCAGCGCCTTTGAAGTCGGCCAAAAGGCTGCTGCCGGGAAATTGTCGCTGCCGCGCCCGGTCAATGCCTGGTTTGCGGCGATGGTGCAATGGCACGGCTTGCATGAAATCCCGGTCAGCGGGGCGATTGCCGCGCGCGCCACCCTGTTGCCAGCCATTCATCGGGACCCGTTCGACCGGATCCTCATCGCCACCGCGCAAGAGCACCGGCTCAAGATCCTGACCCCCGACGCCACCATCGCGAAATATCCGAACTTGGACACTCTCTGGTAATCTGGCCGATGCGCCACAGGACGGGATGGCCGCGAAATGAAACGCGGACTTTTGAACTTTAGGCCAGGGGATGACGGCGGTGGCGGGGATGATGGAAGAGCCGTTCACGATTGGCATAGAGATACCAGACTATGAAGATGTTGATGATGGCCACCCCGACCATGAACCAGCTAAACTCTCTCACTAATTCGTATATTTCCACCGGAACAAAAAACGCCGACTCTCCAATGGCCAGCCATCCGGCCCACTTCACTCGAAAAATCAGCCCCACCCCTTCCGTCAAAGGGAACAGGGACCAAAGCAATGCGCCAATGACCGCCACCCGAACTTCTTTGTCAGTCGCGTTGGCTATTTGTTTGGCCAGGTGCATAAAAAACTTATTCTCAGGATGAATGCGCAGGTAATGAAACACCTCCTTGACCGCCGGCCGGCCCATGAGTTTTTCATAGTCCGTTGGCAACTGGGTCGCCGGTTGAAAATACAAAACAACGGCCAGGAAGCAGGCCAGCAGGCCCTTGGCCAGCTTGAAGAGAATGATCAGGTAGAGCGTCGGCGCCCGTTTGAGTGGCGCTTCCTGCTGCCCCACGTCCACTCCCTCGAGTGAAGCTAGTTTGTCAATCTCCATTATCGAATCCTCTCCAGGAGCAGCGCCGGCAGGGCGCCAATCTTCACCCGGCTTTGTTTCATGCTGTCGCGCTCCCGCAACGTCACCGTGTCCTTGAGTTCGGCCCCCTGCTCTCCCAGCGTGTCAAAATCAATCGTCACGCCGAAGGGCGTGCCCGGCTTCATCCTGCCGCCGGTAACGCCGGCCAATCGCTCCGGCCTCATCATAAAATACCGTCATGTGCGGACGCAACAAGTCACGCACTTCCCGCGCCTTCTTCACCAATTCCGGTTTGTTCTTCAGCAGCGGAAACACCGCCACTTTGACGGGCGCGATCCGCGGATGAAAACGCATGACGACGCGCGTCTCCATCTTCCCCTTTTCGTCCGGCGCAGTGTCCTCGCCGTAGGCGTTGCAGATCAGGGCCAGGGCCAGCCGGTCCACCCCCGCCGAAGGCTCGATGACGTGCGGCACATAGCTGCCCCGGGCCAGTCCGGCCGCCTCTTCCCGCGCCTTGGCTTCGGCCCCGGCCGGCGTCCTCGTTTGTTTTGACAAGATAATTCCGGCGCGATTCAAAATAGCGTTTCGACAATTCCGTTTTTTTCGCTTCCTCCAGCCTGGCCCAGGCGTCCTTCAATTCCTCATCGAACACCCCCATGCCTTTGCCGGAAAATCTTTGGTGTTGCGACAAATCAAAATCGCTCCGCGCGGCGATGCCTTCCAATTCCTCGCCGGCCAGTTCGCCGGCGGCGTCCCTTTTGCTGAAGGGAAATTTGTAAAGGATGTCCACCGTGGCCCGGGCGTAGTGCGCCAATTCCTCCGGCTTTTGCCAGTACTCGACCAGCGTGGTTCGCGGCAAACCAATGCTCTCGTAGAACGCCAGCCGCTCTTCGACCCAGTATTTGTGCCACATTTGCCAGCCCCAATTGGCCTGCGGTTCGCCGGGATGGCCGGGGCCGGCGGGCCGGGCCACGCTGCCGCAAATCGCCTCGACCGCTTCATCGGGCCGGATGAAGAACTCCAGTTCCATCTGCTCGAATTCGCGGGAGCGAAAGGTGAAGTTGCGCGGATTGATCTCATTGCGAAACGCCTTGCCGATCTGGCAGATGCCGAACGGCACTTTCTGCCGCGAAACTTCGGCCACGTTCTTGAATTGCGCGAAAATGGCCTGCGCCGTTTCCGGCCGCAGATAGGCCGTGTTCTCCGCGCTCTCCACCGGCCCGACGCACGTCTTGAACATCAGATTAAAGAGGCGCGGTTCGGTCAGCAGACTCCCATTCTCAGGATTGTAACGGGTGGAGTTTTCGACTTCCTCGGTCCGTTCTTCCAACAGGCGCGCCGCCATGATCCCGCGTTGCGCATAAAACTGTCTGGCCGCCTTGCGCGCGCTCTCAGGATTCTTCCCCGGAGCGAGCAGGACCGAGTACGGTTCCCTGCTGGTCTTTGCCTTGTCCGTGGAGTCTTCCGCGCCGCCGTAGTGATAAGCGATGCCGCTTTGCGGCTCGATCTGGTCGGCCCGGAAGCGTTTCTTGGTCAACAGACAATCCACCATGGGATCGGCAAAAGTTGTGGTATGGCCGCTGGCCTCCCAAATCTTCGGGTGCATGATAATGGTCGCGTCCAGGCCGACCACGTCGTCGCGTCTTTGCGTCATGACGCGCCACCAAAAATCTTTGACATTGCGCTTGAGTTCAGCGCCGAGCGGGCCGTAGTCCCAAAACCCGTTGATGCCGCCGTAAATTTCGGACGACTGAAAAACAAACCCCCGCCTCTTGCACAAAGAGACAATCCGCTCCATGAGATCATTCGATTTGGATTCCACCATAGCGCATTATACTTCTTGAACCGGCGCCTGATGTCAAGGCAGGCGGCATCGGGGGCGCATCCATGCACTGCTGCCGTGCGATCCGCCGATTCCCCCGCCCCACGAAGCGGGGAGAGACGTGCTTCTTAACAGCCTTTGTTGGCGCCGATGTGAAAATGGGGTGAAAACGCCGCTTTAAATTGTATTGCCTTCTCCGCCTCCGATGGCAGAGTAACGAGAATTGGTCTGGATGCTGTTGAAATTCCCACGGCCATCGTTTATGCACTGGTGAGGATCGGGGGAATGCGGCCCGACAACGCAGGTCTAAAAATTAACTGAAAGTCTTAAATGCCATGATCAGAATGCAACAAAAACCGCGATGCCTCCTCGCCACGGCGCTCATTGGCTGGCTGGCGATTAATTCGACCGTCGTATCAGAGGCAGACCCGTCAACTCCAGGCACCCGCAAATCACCCGACTGGCTCCGGAGCGCGGTCGTGTATGAAATCTTCCCACGAAACTTTTCCAAGGAAGGGGATCTCAATGCGATTACCGCCCGGTTGGATGAATTGAAGGATCTTGGCGTGGACGTTCTCTGGCTCATGCCGATCCATCCGATCGGCGAAAAAATGAAGAAAGGCTCCGTCGGAAGTCCTTTCGCCGTGCGCGACTTTTACGCCATCAACCCCGACTACGGCACCACCAACGACTTCAAGCGCCTGATCGATGAAGCCCACAAGCGCGACATGAAACTGATCATGGACATCGTGGCCGGTCAAACCGCCTGGGACAGCGTGCTCATGGAACATCCGGATTTTTACAAGAAGGATACGAATGGAGCGATCATCCCGCCCAACCCGGCCTGGACGGATGTGGCCGGATTGAATTATGCGAACCCGGAGGTGCGCCGCTACATGACTGAAATGATGAAATATTGGTTGAGGGACTTCGGCGTGGACGGGTTTCGTTGCGATGTGGCTCCCACGGTGCCGGTTGATTTTTGGGAAGCAGCCCGGGATGAACTCGAGAAGATAAATCCCCAGGTCATCATTCTCGCTGACGCTGGCGCCAAGCCGGAACTGCTTTCCAAAGCCTTCGATGTGGATTCCTCCTGGGGCTTCGTTTACACGCTGGACGGGGTCATGAGCAGCATTGTGCCCGTCTCTTACCTGAAAGAATCGTGGGAACTCACCTCTAAGCAGTTCCCCAAGGGCGCGTTGCACATGCGCTTCTCGGACAACCACGAGCAAACACGGGCGGTGGCGCGTCACGGCATGGAAGGCGCCCTCGCCGCGCAGGTGTTGATGTTGACGCTCGACGGCGTGCCGCTCTTTTACAACGGCATGGAAGCAGGTGATGCCACCGAATCCGCCGACCCGGCTTTGTTTGAAAAAATGCCGGTGTTTTGGCAGCCCGGGGGACGCCCTCCTCTGCGCAATATTTACCGGGATTTAATCAAGCTTCGCAAGAAATACGCCGCGTTGTATAGCGGGGATGTTGCCTGGCTTCAAAACACGGCGGCGACAGATGTCGTTAGCTTCCTGAGAAAGGATCAGAAGGATGAGTTCCTTGTCCTGATCAATCTTACAAGCCACCGCGCGACCGGGTCGGTTGAACTGTCAAATGCAGAGGGCTTTGAACCGGTGAAAATCAGCGACCGGCCCGTCCCTGTTGACCCCCTCCTTTCTGGCTTTAGCCTCAATGGCTACGAGTGGTTCATTTATCATCGAACCATTCCCAAATGAGGCTGGGGGAACCTTTGAGGGGGGGCGTCCAGCCGACGCGACGGTCTTGACCATGAGTGATTATCCGACCGCCGCGCAATTGACCTCCGTGACAATTGTTCTGCCGGTGATGAATGAAACCGTGTCGCTGAGGCAAACCGTGGAGATCATCCTGCGGGAGACGCAGAGGCAATGTATTCAGGAAATCTTCATTGTGGCATGCAACAAGACCACGGAGGATGCGATGGCCGCCATTGCCGAACTCCAGAAACAACATGGCGGGCTGGTGGTGGTGCATCATCAACAACTGCCTTTCCTCGGCGGGGCCATTCGCGAGGCGTTCGACCGTGCCCGCGGCAGCCATGTCATCCTCATGGCCAGCGACCTGGAGACCGATCCAAAAGACGTGCGGGTGTTGATTGAGGAAGCGCGCAAAAATCCCGGCGGCATTGTCACTGCGTCCCGGTGGCAAAATGCCGGCCAGTTCCACGGTTATTCGAAGGTCAAGCTGGTCTGCAACTGGTTGTTCCAGCGCTTCTTCTCCGTTCTCTACGGCGTCCAACTCACCGACATGACCTTTGCTTACCGTATTTTCCCAACCCAACTCGTCCAAGCCATCCGCTGGGAGGAATTGCGGCATCCCTTTCTTTTTGAAACCCTGGTCAAACCCCTGCGATTGGGGGTGCCGGTGACGGAGATTCCGTCCGTCTGGCGCGCCCGAACCGAGGGCGAATCGCACAATGCGTTCTTCCGCAATTTCGCCTACTTCAAAACGGGCCTCCGCGCCCGGTTTGCTTCGCGCCGTTCCATTTTGAAATCCAATTTATGAAAAAAGTTATCGTCACCACCACCATTAATCCTCCCACCGAGGCCATCGCCGCCTTCCAGGCGATGCCAGACTGGGAATTGGTCGTCATCGGAGACAAAAGGACCCCGCGGGATTATCGTCTGGGCCGGGGCGTTTACGTGACGCCCGAAGAGCAGGAGAAATACGACCCGGCACTGTCCGAAGCCGTCGGCTGGAACTGCATCCAACGCCGCATCTTCGGCCTGCTCTGGGCTTGCGATATGAAGGCGGACGTTGTTGCGGTCGTGGATGACGACAACATTCCCCTGCAAGGCTGGGGCGCAAATCTCCTGGTCGGCACGGAGGCGGAAGTCAACTATTATGAAACCGATCTGCCGGCGTTCGACCCCGTTGGCGCCACCAATCACGCGCATTTGTGGCACCGCGGTTACCCGCTCCAGCTTCTCCCCAAACGGCGCTATGATCGGAAAAGCCGCCGCAAAATCCGGGTGGACGTGCAGGCTGATTTCTGGAACGGGGACCCGGATATTGACGCGCTTTGCCGCATGGAACACGCGCCGGAATGTGATTTCGATCCCGGCCGGTTTCCGTTGGCGGCCAACAAAATGGGGCCGTTCAATTCGCAAAACACCTTCCTGCGCGGCGCTTTGCTCAAAGATTACTTTCTTTTTCCGCATGTCGGGCGCATGGACGACATTTGGGCCTCCTACTATATCCAGGCCAAAGGCGCAAAGGTGGTGTACAACAAAGCCTCGGTTTACCAAAAGCGCAACGTCCATGATCTGATCCGGGACATGAAGCAGGAATATTTGGGCTACGAACACAACTTGCAGATCGTCGAAGGCCTGGCCAGTGAGCCTGAATCGCTTCTAAACTATCTGCCCGGCCGGTCGGCGTGGGCTTTTCAACTTTACCGCAGACATTTCAATCATGCGCAAGATCATTGAGAGCCTCATCTCTGTACTTCTGTTCGGCGCTTGGGCCGCAACAGCGCCGGCAAAGTCCCAAACCTTGTACGTTGCGACCAACGGGGACGACCGCTGGTCGGGCGTCCGGCCCGCAGCCAATGCGCAAGGAACCGATGGGCCGCTGTGTTCCTTGTCCGCCACGCTTCAACACTCCCGGCAGGCTCGCCGCCACGGCGCGGACGAAGTCCATGTTCTGCTGCGCGGCGGAACATACCCGCTGGGCGAGCCTCTAGTATTGACTGCGGAGGATTCCGGCCTGGTCGTCGCGGCCTGCCCCCATGAATCGCCCGTCCTCACCGGCCAGACTGTCATCCGTGGCTGGGAACGCTCCCGGCTCAATCCAAATTTCTGGCAAACGGAAATCGCGGACGCGCGCAACGGAAATTGGATTTTCCATGAGCTTTTCGTCAACGGACAGCGCAAAGAACGCACGCGAATTCCCGGCCGGGGTTTCTTTCACATGGTGAGTTCGGGCGTGGCGGGCCGCCCGACTGAACTGCAATTTCGCCCCGGCGACATCCAAGCGGAGTGGGCGCGGTCGGGGGATGTTGAATTGGTCGCTTTCACGGCCTGGGCACAATCGCGAAATCAAATTCGCGAAGTCTTTGGGCCTTCCAATATCGTCTCGCTGGCGGGCGGCGCGCTGCCCAACACTGTGGAACCCAACGCCCGCTTCCACATTGAAAACGCGCCCGTGGAACTTCGTCCGGGCCAGTGGCATTTGGACCCCGCAGCGGCCTCCTTGCCTGCTGGCCGGATGCCGGGGAGGATGTTCCCAACGCCACAATCACCGCGCCGCATCTTTACGATCTCGTGCGAATCGAGGGCCGGGCCGGTCATCCGGCACATGATATTGCCTTCCGTGAAATTACGTTCGCCGACACCGATTGGAGGCTGGTTGGCGGCAGCGATATTGATGTCCAGGCGGCGGTGGAAACGCCGGGCGCCGTTCAAGCCCATTTCGCGCGCGACTGCACATTCGAGCGGTGTGTTTTTCAGCGGCTGGGAGGTTACGCGCTGGAACTGGACCGCGGTTGCGAGCGGGACAAGATCATCGGCAATGAAATGCACGATCTCGGCGCGGGGGGAATCCGCTTGGGAGAAGCGGATTTGGGCCAGGCAATCTCCTGCCCTTGCGGCCATCATGTCATCACCGATAACCACATCCATCACATCGGTTTGGTCAACGCGCCGGCCGTCGGCGTCTTCGTGCTGTTGAGCGGTCAGAACCGGATCGCGCACAACGAGGTTGATCATACTTATTACACCGCGATTTCCGTCGGCTGGTCGTGGGGCTACGCCGAAACTCCCTGCCGGGACAACGTGGTCGAATTCAATCATCTCCATGACATCGGCCAGGGAATGCTCAGCGACATGGGCGGCGTTTACACGCTGGGCGTCCAACCAGGCACGGTCGTGCGCAACAACTTGATCCACGACGTCAATGTTTTCGCCTATGGCGGCTGGGGGCTTTACACCGATGAAGGCAGTTCCGGCATCGTGCTGGAAAACAACATCGTCTATCGCTGCCAAAGCGCGGGGTTCCATCAGCATTACGGGCGGACCAATGTCATCCGCAACAACATTTTCGCCTTCAACAAGGAAGTCCAACTTGCGCGCACCCGCGTCGAACCCGGCCTGTCGTTCATCTTTACAAACAACATTGTCTATTTCGACACGGGCCGGCTATTGGGCGGCAACTGGGGGGATGATTTGCAAATGGATCACAACATCTATTTCGACGCGCGCGCCACTACCGGCGACAGTCAAACCCGGGAGACACTTCGCGCCTGGCAAAAGCGCGGCCATGATCTTCACTCGTTGTTTGCCGATCCGTTGTTCGTTGCCCCGCGCCGGGAAGATTTTCGTCTGCAACCGAATTCACCGGCACTGCGGTCCGGCTTCCGGCAAATTGATTTAAGCGCCGTTGGCCTCCGGCCGAAGTTCCGCCGGCCATGATAAAGCAACGCGCCTCTGAAGTCGTTCGCAAAAAGCTTGACGGGAGGGGAGGTGGCAACTGCATATTGACCGCCATGAAGATTAAATTCTTGTCATTTTTAGCCCTTTCCGCCTGTCTGGTTCTCCTGCCCGGTTGCATCGGCACCCAGGATGGTCACAGCGTGGCAGGAGTGCCGTTCACCAAGGACCGCATTGTCAGCCGCTACGCGCGGCCTGTCGCGCAACTGGCCGCCGTCACCCGCATCGTGCTCAATCGCAATGGCAAATTGCTGGTGGACAACGCTGTCAACAATACCTTCGAGGCCAAAGTCAACCAGCACACCGTCTGGGTGAAAGTCGCGGATGTCGATGGCAGAATCACGGAAGTGACCGTGCAAGCCCGCGGCAGCATGGGCGGCGATGTTGATACGGCCGCCGAGATTTCAAAACAGATCGGCATGATGCTGGTGGCAGGCCCGAGCCAGAATTAGCCCGTGGCGCGGGTTCATTTGGCCGCGACGGGTTCCGGCTCCGCACGGGCGGGCCGCGGCGGGGCGATGGATTCGCGCTGGCTGTCTCTTTCGGATTCAGCCTCCGATTGCGGCGTGTGGCGCGGAAGGCGCGACGGCGAATGAAGCTGGCGCGTGGTCTTTAATCCTTTTTCCCACGCTTGCAGGCAAATGTCGGCCAGCGCCGCGAGATCGAGGTCCGCGGCATAAAGGGTCAGCGCCTGGCTCATATCCAGCCATTTTTGGCGGCGGGCCGCGCATTCGATCAGCCATTGCGGCCCAATTTCAAAAACCGTCTCCTGTTTCCCTTGTCCAGCGGGTTCGATCGAGGGACTGGCTCCGGTGATCCTGGAGCCGGCCTCGGTGGTTGAAATGGCCGTGGTCGTGCAATGGCGCAGGCCGTCGCGCCGGACCGCCTCCCGAACCATGTCCCAATCCTGTGTCATGGATGAATCAATATCCACCGCCATCCCGCGCTCGGCAGCCAGCAGAGCCAGCGTATCAACCGGCAAAAGGCCGTGGCTCCATTTTGATCCCGCGTAACTGGGATAAGCGCCGCGTTCGCGGGCCAGACTGGCGGAGGCGAGGATGGCGCAGTGGGAAATGATTTCCATGCTGCGATCGGCGAAATCCGCCGCCGCCGCGCTGGCGTAGCCGGCCTTGAGCCGATCCAGCGCATCCTGGAAACCAAGAAGGCCCAAGGCCGCCGGACGATGTTCCCGGCTCGCGGCCCGCGCCGCTTCGTCCGGGTAGGAACTAATGTCAATCGCGTTGTCAAGCATCCGCATGGCGGTGCCGACGGTGCTGCGCAGAAGCGGGATGTCCAGCGCAACGGGAGAGTCCCCGGCCAGATGCGCGGACAGATTGACTGAACCGACGCTGCAAGCCGAGGCTTCCAGCGGCGAAGTGTTGAGCAAAATGGCGGTGCAAAGACTGGCGCCATGCACCACGCCCGCGTGGTCCTGGGTCGAACGGACGTTGGCCGCGTCCTTGAACCCGAGCCAGGGCTGGCCGGTTTGAGCCAGCGAGGCCAGCATTTCCCGCCAGAGATCGGCGGCGTGGATCCGCTGGAAACCGTGCATTTCGCCGCGGTCCGCCTTTTCTTCGTATTCGAGGTAACGCTGCTCGAAAGCGCGGCCGAATTTCTGATGAAGATCGGGGACTTGGGCCGGTTCGAACAGCGTCCAGCGGCCTTGCTGGCAGACCCGTTTCATAAACAAATCAGGGACCCACAACGCCTTGTTCAAATCATGGTTCCAAACAGGACCGCCCGGACGCGGGCGTTGCAGAAAATCCCAAATGCCGATGTGCCACGGTTCCAGCCAGGAACAGGTCAAACCTGTTCTTTTGCGCTGCTCCATGCGGGGCCCGGCTTGCGCGCTGACGTGTTCCAGATCGCTCCAACTGGTCGCGGCGAAGCAGGTGATCAACCGCGGCTCAACCGTGCCCGCGTGGCAAAGGACCGGCTCCGAAGGCACGAAACGAAAAGTGGAAAGCGCCTCGTAAAACTCCGCCGCGCGCGCGTTGCGCTGTTCGCCCTCGTTCAAAGCCAGCCCCATGGCCACGCGCATCCAGAAATACTGCGGCGTCTCGATGCGCCGGACGTCGTCGTGCAACAGGTAATCGTCATGCAGCGCCTGCAAGCCGGCCAGGGGAAACAATTCATCCCGTTCCAATCGCAGAGCGCCCGCCAGCATTTCCAAATCAAACTCCGGCAATTCCGGCGCAAGCTGGTTCAAATACTGCCCTTCATTGATGTAAACGCTGAAATGCCCGCGATGAACCGCCTCCAATTCCTTGTCGCGCGGCGTTTTCGGCAATGCTTGACTGTAAATTTTTTGCAACAACGAACGCGCCGCGCCGGCGGTGGACGCCTCCCCGCGTTCCGGGGGCGGGGCGGGAACGGGAACAGCAACGGGCGCCGCCTCCGGCGGGCTTTCCAGGGGCGGCGTCCCTTCGACCGGGAACGCGATGGCGGCCGGGGGCGCGGCGCGCCCCTCGCGCTCAGCCCGGGCCAGGCGGCGCTTCTCACGATAAAGGATATAACGCCGCGCCACCGCCAAATGGCCATCCAACATCAACTGATCTTCCACGGCATCCTGAATCCGTTCCACCTCCAATTGCTCGCCCCGGACCGCGCGGCTCAAGACCCGCTCCACAACCACATCGGCGCACTTCCTGACTGCGACCTGCAAATGCGCGGCCAGTTTGGCGTCGCGGCCAACGCCCTCGGCCGCTTTGAACGCGCTCTCGATAGCCAGGCAAATGCGCGCTTCGTTGAACTCCTCGATGCGCGCGTCCCGTTTGCGCACGAAAAGCTTTTTGCCCTGCAACGGGTCCATCCCGCGCAAGTGCAATTGGTCCTGCAGTTGGTCTTTCATCGCAAACCGCCGATACAACAACCGGCCTCGGAACAACCCCACCGCTTGTGTATTATCAAAACAACAACACTGCCAATAGGCTTCAAAGCTAAAATTGTCAATGCGTTTTTTTTGCCGTTTTCCAGCCCATTTGGCGACCGTGTGGGCGCGATTCGGGTATTGGGCATCTGGCACAACCCCGATTTGAGCCGGTTCAATTTTGCATAAAAAAATCTATTTCAAATGGTTTGACCATCCTTTGCGCCCCAAGCGACAAGGAATGGCGTCGTTTTTCAGCCTGTTTGTCTTGACTCAGCCGTGAGATTCCTCCAAGAATACCACAAGCGTGAAAAAGACCATCCCCGCTATTTTAGTCTTTCTGCTCTTGGCTTTGTCGGCACCGGTGCAGGGCCAATCGCCGCAGTCAGCGACTCTGGCCTGGGATCCAGCCGTCGGTGTGACCAATGTAGCGGGCTATTATATCTACTGCGGAGGAACGACGGGAAGCTACACAAACCGGATTGATGCCGGGTTGGCAACGAGCTGTGTCGTGAGCAATCTGCTGGCGGGAGCGACTTATTATTTTGCAACGACGGCTTACACATCCTCGGGTTTGGAATCAGGATATTCGAGCGAGGTAGTGTGGCAATGTCCGCAATTGTTGCCGTCATTGGCCGCACCGGCAGCGGTGCAAGACCAATACACTTGCAGCACAAATGCCGACAATACTCTCACCATCATCGGTTACACCGGGCCTGGCGGTGCTGTGACCATTCCATCCAGTATCAACTGCCTGCCGGTCACAACCATCGGCTGTGCTTTCACGGCTTGCGCCAACCTGACGAGCGTCACGATTCCCGGCAGCGTTGCCAGCATCGGAGATTTTGCGTTCTTTTCCTGCGCCAGCCTGACCAACATCACGATTCCCGGCAGCGTCACCAGCATCGGGGATTGTGCGTTTTTGGAATGCGCCAGCTTGACCAACGTCACAATCGCCAACGGCGTCACCAGCATCGGAACCGGTTCGTTTGCGCTATGCACCAGCCTGGCCAGCGTCACGATTCCTTGCAGCGTCACCAACATCATTGATTTTGCGTTCGCCGAATGCACCAGCCTGGCCAGCGTCTATTTCATGGGCAACGCTCCCGCCGCTGATTCCCCTGTGTTCTATGGCGACAACGTGACGGTCTATTATTTGCCTGGCGCCACTGGCTGGCGTGTCTTCTCCGCCAATACCGGTCTTCCGGCCGTGCTGTGGAACCCGCTCATCCAGACCGGCGATGGCAGCTTTGGCGTGCAGAACAATCAATTTGGGTTTAACATCACCGGCACAGCCAATATCCCCATAGTGGTGGAAGCCTGCGCCGATCTGACCAGCCCCGTTTGGACTCCGCTCCAGATTCTCACGCTCACCAACGGTTTGTTCCACTTCAGCGACCCCCAGTGGACCAATTACCCCGGGTGCTACTACCGCATCCGCTCGCCCTGAGGCGTGGGCAGGCAGGATGTTCCGAAACCGGCGAAGGCAAAGGGCGACGCGCAGTGCCTGTTAAAATGTGCTTGAAGGCTTTCCGGCAGGGGTGCTTAATTGATTTATGAACTTAAAGACATTCTTTGTTTCCCGCCGTTCGTTCCTCAAAAGATGTTCCCTGGCCGCGGCCGCAACCGGCCTGCCGGCGTGGTTCGTGGAGCGCGACCTGGCCGAGGCCGCACCCCGCCCAAAACGTTTGGGGCCTAATGACCGGCCAGCCATCGCTTTAATCGGCTGCGGCGGCATGGGGCGCGGCGATGGCACCAACGCCATGCGCTTTGGCGACCTGGTCGCCGTTTGCGACGTGGATGACACCCACGCCGCGGCAGCCGCCGAACAGTACGGCAAGAATGGCCGGACGCCGGACAAATATAATGATTTCCGAAAGGTCATGGAGCGCGATGACATCAACGTCATCATCACCGCCACCCCGGACCATTGGCATACGCTGATCAATCTCGCCGCCGCCAACGCGGGCAAGGACGTTTACGGAGAGAAGCCGCTGACCCTGACCGTTGACGAAGGCAAACACATGGTAAAGGCGGTTCGTAAAAGCGGAATTGTTTTCCAAACCGGCACGCAACAGCGCAGCAGCGATAAATTCCGCCTGGCCTGCGAATTGGTGCGCAACGGGCGCATCGGGCGGCTCAAACAGATCACCGTCTGGCTGCCGGCCGGTTTGCGCGACGGCCCGTTCTTTCCATCGAAGCCGCCGCAGGGGTTGAATTGGGATTTCTGGCTCGGCCAGGCGCCCAAGGTTGATTACGTCACCCAGCGCTGCCATGCGCTCTTTCGCTTCTGGTATGATTATTCGGGCGGAAGCATGACCGACTGGGGCGCGCACCACAATGACATCGCGCGCTGGGCCGTTGACCTGCCCGGTCCGGTCAGCGTCGAAGGAACACCGCTGGCGGAGCCGATTCCCGGCGGCTACACTGCCATCAGCGACTACGTAGTCAATTATACCTACGCCAACGGCGTGCTCCACACCGTGCGCAACACGCATGACGACACCATTTACGGGGGCGTTGTGAATGAAAACGGCCAGCGCAACGGCATCAAGTTCGAGGGAAGCAACGGCTGGATTTGGGTCAATCGCGCGGAGCTTGAGGCGAGCGACGAGGCTTTGCTCTCCACCCCGCTGCCCGCCGGCGCGAAACGCCTTTACGTCAGCAACGATCACATGGGCAATTTCTTTGACTGCGTCCGGTCCCGCAAAGCTGCCCATGGCCGACGTGGAAACGGGCCACCTTTCCGCCACGCTCTGCCATATCGGCACCATTGCCCTGCGCCTGGGCCGGAAATTGCAATGGAACCCGGCGCGCGAAACTTTCACGGGAGACGGCGCCAAAGAGGCCAACCCCTGGCTCGCCCGAAACATGCGCAAACCATTCGATTACAGTTTTGCGGGCGCTTGACGGTTACCACGGGCCATCGACCAGCAGGGAAATCGCGTTGCGCGCCACATCATCCGTCAGCAACGGAATGGCCTGCCGCTCCGCGCTGTATTCGTCGTTGCCGATGCGGATATAGGTCGTGCCCTGCACGGTGCGGTTGATGAAGGTCTTGCCGGTGTTGACATCCACAGCCACTATGCGCGCCTGCATGGTCAGCGTGTATTCCTGCGGCATCAGGACGTCATCGGTCTGATACGAAAGCCCGCTGCGATCAAATCTTGTAATCTCCCCTGAAACAAGAATGTCGGGGCTGCCCGAGGTTTCCAGGCGAAAGGTGCCGTCCTGTTGCAACTGCTGGCGCAGGGAAGTGCTGAGATATTCGGTGACGCGCGGTTCGCGGGTTTTGTTGATGAAAGGCT
Source organism: uncultured Verrucomicrobiae bacterium (assembly GCA_963825315.1). Taxonomy (GTDB): domain Bacteria; phylum Verrucomicrobiota; class Verrucomicrobiia; order Limisphaerales; family Palsa-1400; genus DASRLE01. The sequence goes on from CAWGST010000002.1 coordinate 16,473, forward strand.
TGAATTTCACCGTGCGGCTGCCCGCCGCGACGCCGTTGGTCGGGCCGAGCTTGTAGCCGGCGCACCCGCCCGCCGCGATGGCCAGAATGATCAACAGCCACGAGCGCATGTTATTTGGCCGGGGTGGCCGGAAGAACCGGGAGAGCCGGGTGGCCGGGGCGGTCCAGGGAACGGGCTGACCGGGGCGGTTGGAGTGGCCGGAGTGGCCGGGGCTCGTTTTTTGAGCTTGTCGATGCGGAGCCGCGCCTGATTGGCCAGGGGCGAACCGGCATCGGCGAGCAGGACCTCGTTATAATAAACCAGCGCGCCGTCCCACTTTTTCTGCTTCTCGTAATACTCGGCCACCTGGAAATTCCCCAGCGCCTCTTCCGCCCTGAGTGAGGTGATGATCCGATGGGCGTCGGCCACCCGTGGATCATCTGGATACAGCGCCATGAAATCGGTGAATGTCGCAATGGCCTGGCCGGCGATGCTCTGATCGTAACCGGCTTTTTTGGCCTGTTTATCGTAGGCCATGGCCTCCTTGTATTGCGCTTCGGCCGCGATTTTTGCCTGGTCGCTGTAGCGGTCAGCCGCCCATTCGTAAGCGATGACGGCCAATGGATAATCCTTTTCCTTCTCCCGCGCCGCGCCGATATTCATCTGCGAAGGCGGCCCCAGTTCCCCGTAAGGCCCGTAACGGACAATGTGCTCAAACATATCCGCCGTCTTGTCCATCGAAGGGAAGAAGGGGATGTAACCGAAAAGTTTAAACCATTGGCCGTGCAGGAAGCGGACGGCAATGGCGAATTGGCGGCGTTGCACCTCCTCCGAGTTGGCCGTCTTGGGATATTTATCCAGCATGGTCTGGTAGGCGTTGAAGGCCTTTTCGTCCTGTTTCCTGGCCTCGTAACAACGGCCTATGAGATATTGGGCTTGCGGCGCATAATCGGACAGGGGCCAGATTTTGATCACGCGCAGGGACGAGTTCAAGGCCAGCTTGTATTGCTTTTTATCGAAAGCCTGCTGGGCGACGGCCAACTGCTCTTTGGCCCGTTGCTTGCGCCAATCGCCCTTTGCCCCGGGCGTTTCGTAAGACCACCCTTCCCCGGGCCGATAGACCAGCGGCGCCGGTGACCGGTAAGGAAACAGGAACAACCCCAGCAAAACCAGCGCGATGCGCGCAGACAAGCGATTCATGGCCAAACCCTAGCGCAAGCCGCGTGGCCAAGTCAAGGAGGGCGAAAACAAGAAAAGCGAAAGGAACCTTGAACCCCTGCCGGGAAATACCTACGCTGCCCGGCAATGAACGCCGTCCATTTCAAACTGTTCCTCATGATGGTGCTGGAGTTTTTTATCTGGGGGGCGTGGCTGCCGTTTATTTTCAGCTATCTGCCGGGTCTGGGCTTCACCCCCGGTCAACAGGCCTTGATTCTCAATGCCTTCCCGCTGGCCGCGATCCTCGGCATGTTTTTCAGCAATCAATTCGCGGACCGGAATTTTGCGGCGGAAAAATTTCTGGGTTTCAGCCAGTTGATCGCCGGAGCGGCCATGATCGGCCTGGCCTTCACGGGCGATTTCTGGACTTTCTTCGCCCTGATGCTGGCGCATTGCCTGCTCTATGTGCCGACGCTTTCCGTCACCAACTCGATCGCGTTCGCCCATTTGAAGGACACAAAAGATTTTGGCTTGATCCGCATGGGGGGAACGATCGGATGGATCCTGGCGGCATGGCCCTTTACTTTTATTCTGGTGGATTGGGGCAGGGTCGGCGCTGCCCATCCGGTGGGAATGATTGACTGGATTAAAACCGCGCTGGGCGCGGGCTTGTCCGGCGCCGCCCTGCTAAGGGCCGCGCGCTGGACTTATATCGTCGCCGGGATGGCTTCGCTGGTTCTGGCCGTTTTCAGCCTGGCGCTGCCCCATACTCCGCCCAAGAAAGCCGAAACGGCGCAGGATAAATTCGCCTGGATCGAAGCATTGCGGCTCCTGGGCAGGCCGTTTGTGCTGGTGCTCTGGATCGTGGCCTTTGTGGATTCCTTCCTGATCAATGCTTATTTTTATTGGGCGGCAACGTTTCTGGGCAGCCCGCAGGTCGGCATCAAGGGCAACTGGATCATGCCGATCATGAGCATCGGGCAGGTTGCGGAGATTCTGGCCATGGCCATGCTCGCCGTAACCTTGAAGAAGCTGGGCTGGCGCACCACCATGGTCATCGGCATTCTTGCGCATGTGGTGCGCTTTGCCGTTTTCGCCTTTTTCCCGCAATGGACCACGCTGATCATTCTGGTCTTCATTTTGCACGGCATTTGTTATGCGTTCTTTTTCGCGACGGTCTATATTTTCGTGGATGAATATTTTCCCGAAGGACGCCCGCTCCAGCGCGCAGGGCTTGTTTAATGTGATGATCCTGGGACTGGGTGCGATGGCGTGCAATACGCTCTGTCCCTTTCTGACGAGGAAATTCATGGTCAGGGGCTTGGTGGATTTTCGACGATTATTCCTCGTGCCGTGCGGGGTGGCGCTGGCGGCGGCGATCACGCTGGCTTTGTTCTTCCATCCGCCCAAGCCAGGCGCGGCTGAACCGGTCCACTCATGAATCATGAAAATACTACGCGAACAACTCGACACATTTTTGCGCAAGAAACCGGTCCTGGGCAAAGGCGTCTATATTGCGCGCGGCGCGGTGGTGATGGGCGACGTCACCCTGGGCGACGGCGCCAGCGTCTGGTACAACGCCGTGTTGCGCGGGGACATCAACCGGATTGTCATTGGCGACCATACCAATATCCAGGACAACTCGGTCATTCATCTGGCGGACGATTTTCCCTGCATTGTGGGCCGCTGCGTCACCGTCGGCCATTCCGCAATCGTCCATGCCTGCCGGATCGGCGATGAATGCCTGATCGGCATGGGCGCGGTGGTGTTGGATGGGGCTGAAGTCGGCGCGCAATGCTTGATCGGGGCCAGGGCGTTGGTCACGCAGAACGTCAGGATTCCGGACGGCTCGCTGGTCTTGGGTTCGCCGGCTAAAATCGTCCGCGCCCTGACCGATGAGGAACGAGCCGGGCTGAAATATTGGGCCGAAAAATACGCCGATAACGCCGCCTACTGCCTGGAACACAATATCAATGTGGGCGGACCGATGCAGGGAGAGGGAAAATGACGAATGTCGAAGCATGAATGACTAATCATGGGAAAATGTCCAATGACAAAATCCGAATGACGAATCATTTTTAATTTTCTCAAGAGAAATCCGCCCCGGAAAAAACCGTGAAAATTTCCGCATTTTGCAAAGTCACAACCTGTTGTCAGCAAGGTGTTTACAAAAGAAGCCAGAAACTAGTATTTACAAAAACGCTGAAAGCGGGAAAGTGACTGAAGGCAAATGCTGAAGGTTGAAGGCTGAAATTGGCCCGGAAAGATTATGGAGAATCGCCGTATTTGTGGACGGATGCTTTTGGCTGTTAGTGCCGGTCTGAAAATGTAGTGAAAACGCCGGTTTGAAAATGCGACTGGATCTCCCTGGCGCGGCTCGAAGGGACTGGCTATTTGTGTTTCACTAAACGAGCTGGCCGTCGCATAATGCGGCTGCTAGATTTGACACATGGAAAAATCGCGCGAGGGCGTGCTCGTCTTGTCGCGCCAGGCCAAAGACACGCACCCACCCCAATCAGGGGCTTCTGAGCGTGAGCGCGGTATTTGATGGCGCGTCTTTCGCGGAAAGTGATGGAGACGGTGTGAGATTTCGGAAGTGAGGCTAACGCGGCTGGTTTTCCGGCGATGGATTTATCGCTTTTTTGCTGCACCAGCAGAAGGGATGGGCCGGAACGGCCTTCGGATCGAAGACCGCCCGGCCCTTCTGCTAATGGCAGGCTCCAGTCGGCGCTCGGGTTGCGTCCCCGCTCCACTCTTTCAGAATTCTCCCTCGGAGAGTGATTATTGTTCCTCTCTCCAGGAGTACCGTTGAAACAAATTGAAACAGTTTCGGTCTGCAACAATTCTAACAAACCAGAATTCGCATGGCCGAGCAAGGGCGCGGGAGTTGACCGATGATTGGCGGGCATCCGGTCGGAGAACCAAATGGAACGACGCCACATCGGCGCGAACCGGGCCTCAAAAAGTGTGAAAAGTTCACATTTTCCATTGACTTGGCGGCCTGGACGTGCGATAAGGTCACACATGCGGACGGCTGCAGTGAATCAAAACGAACTGGAGGTCTTGAGAATCCTCTGGGCAAAGGGCGCCTTGAAACCCGCCGACATCCAGAGCCATTTCTCCTGGCCCATTGAAAACGCCACATTGCGGTCGGTTCTCGTCAATCTTGTGGAAAAAGGGCACGTCACGCGGAAGCTGCGGGGCAAGGCCTTTTTCTACGAGGCGCGCGTCAAAAAGACGGCTCTGCTTCAAAACATGCTCCATACCATGGCCCGGGTATTTGCCGCGGGGTCCAAGCCGGAACTGGTCGCCGAGTTGGTCAAAACCGGTGACATCAAGCCTGAGGACCTGGAAGTGATCCGCCGGACCATTGCCGAGGGCACAACAGAAGAAACAAAGAGGTAATCGTTATGAATATCCAGTCCCCTATTTTTAGTTTCCTGTGCAAATGGACGGTCCTGCTTGCGCTGGGATGGACGGCGCACGGTCTGCTTCGCTCACGCGACGCCCGGTGGCGGCTGATCCTCTGGCGCAGTGTGCTCTGTTTTGGGCTGGCGCTGCCGCTCGTCCAATTTTTCCCAATGCCGACAGTTCAGGTTCCGGTGAATAAGCTCGCCCAGATGGTTTCGGAGACAATAACCCTGCCCGCGCCGGCTTTGCCTGCGCCGGCTTTGACCGCCTCTGCTCCGGCCGCGAGCCATCTGGCACCGGCCACGTCGGACGCGCAGAATCCCTCGCTTATCCATGCCATGTATGATCAATGGGCCGACTTCTTTTCGACCTTTTCGTGGAGTGACATCCTCCTCTCCATCTGGGTTGCAGGCGCTCTCTGCGGTGCGATTCGGTTGCTGCGTTTTCTGGACCAACTCTCCGCTTTAAGACGGGCCGCTGTTCCGGCCAACCCAGCCGTCCGGGAGTTGACCGCGAAGGTCTTGCGGCGTTTGCAAATCAGCCGTTCTGTTCTGGTGCTGGTATCCGATTCGGCTGCCTCGCCGTTTGCCTTCGGAATCTTTCGGCCTGCAATCATGCTGCCGGTGAAAATGGCGCAATCCCTCTCCTCTGAGGAAATGGCGGCACTGTTGGGTCACGAAGTGGCCCACCTGCGCCGGCGCGATCTCTGGTGGTGTGTTGGCTGGCGATGGATGAAGGCAATATTTTGGTTTCACCCATTGATTTGGAAACTTCCCGATGTGCACAGCCTGGCGTGTGAGGAGGAAGCCGATCGGTTGGCCTCCTCTTATATGGCAAGCCGCGCTTCTTATGCGCGCGTGCTGGCCCAGCTCACGCTTCGCGTCCTGGCCCTTCCTGAGATGGAAACCCAGCTTGTGGTCAACGGAACAGCACAGATCACGCATCGGCTTCAGCGCCTGGCAAAGGATTTGGGACCCTGGAACAGGAAACAAACGGTTGGCGCGTATTTCCTGGTATTGGCAATGGCCTTGGTGTCGGTGGGGTGCGACGTGAACTCAAAGAAAAATGACCAGCAGATACAGGCGCTGGAAGCAAAGGTGGCGGAATTGGAACACAGATTAGATGAAATGCAGGGTGCGTCGCCGCAACTCACACCGGAGCAGCAGCAGGGGCGGGAACGGATGCAATCCTATCGTGGGAAATACCAGGAACGCTACGGATTGGACGTAAGGACACATCCCCAGGCCAAAGTAGTAGAAGTGGAAAATGCCTTCGCGGAGACACAACGCAATAATTTTCGTTCACCGGAATTCATTGAAGCTCTTAAAAAATTCGTCAAAAAATATCCCGGCTTCAACCGCACCGGCTGCGCGCTGTGTCAGTTGGTGGGCAGCAGCACAGAATTCCCCGACGCCGAGCAGTATTTTAAGGAGTGCATACCGAAATACGACGATTGTTATTGGGAAGACGGCGTTCAGGTTGGCCCTTTTGCCAGGTTTAACCTGGCATGGCACTACAAGCACGCGGGGCAAAATGATAAAGCGGAGGCGCTCTACAAGGAAATCAAGGACAACTACCCGGATTCAATAGATCACACTGGTCAGCTCCTGGTCGACGTTATAAATAAACAATGAAAACCGTCCAGCACTTTTACAGCGCGTGACACGATTCGTTGCCAATGTTGATGTGAACAACCAACGAGATCCTGTGAAAGACACCATGAGATTTGTGAAGGCTTTCACCTTAATCGAAATGCTGGTGGTGATCGCCATCATCGGCATCCTGGCGGCGTTGCTGCTCTCTGCGCTGAGCGCCGCCAAAGACAGTGCAAGACGGACCGCCTGCTCGAGTAATCTGAAACAAATCAATGTGGCCATTCGCATGTATTGCGACGACTCCAGCGATGTCTGCCCCCGTGGGGATCTTCCACGGCTCTTCTACAAAAGGTGTCTCGAAACCAACTTGGCTTTGCATGGCCAATCATCGTCCCAGAACAGTGTCTTTGCCTGCCCGGCGGACAGGTTTCACTACTCCGATTATGGGACCCCTTGCACCAACTTGTCCCAAGGCATGCATGAAGACCGCCGATATTCTTATACGAGTTATTTTTTTAATGGATTCAATATAAACCGCAACCGCGGCTCCAATGGGCCACCCTTACTAGGCATCGCCGGGCGAAAGTTCGCCTCGATCAAAGAGCCTTCCAGGACTCTGTTGGTTTGCGAGGGGCCAGCCTGTTTCCCCTACTCATGGCATCGGCCAAAACCAATACCGGGCATCGGCAGCCCTGGCATCCACCCTGCCTTCAACGATGCGATGGACGTGGTCAGCTTCGTAGATGGTCATGCGAATTATGGCAAAATATACTGGCCGGGTCTTGATTTAGCCGTTTCCCAGGATCCGCCACCCGGATACGATTACAAATGGAGTGGCGATTGACTCTTTCTCAAGCATGAACGAAAAAACGGAGGCATAGATTGAGCCACGGCGACGTTGTTTCGGCGCAGGAAGTAGCGCCACCAGCGCAGGGCCGGAAAGCGAGCCATTCAGCTCGCCGGTTCTGCGGTCGAAGGTTCGTTGGGCTGGGATTTGCCTTTCTTGTTTTTGTCCTCTTTGCCGACGCTGGTGCCGCGGGTTTTCGAGCAGATGGGCTGCACGGTGACCTACAATGTCAATGAAGCCATCGCGCAAGCGGACATCATCAATCTGCTGCGGATTCAACACGAGCGCCAGCGCAAGACCATGTTCCCCAGCCTGGGGGAATACACCAGCCTGTTCGGGTTGACCAAGGCCCGGCTGACCCTGGCCAAACCCGAGGCGCTCATCATGCATCCCGGCCCGATCAACCGCGGCGTGGAGATTGACAGCGAAATAGCGGATTCACTTCGTTCACTGATCATCAAACAAGTGACCAACGGGCTGGCGGTGCGCATGGCGGTCTTGTTCCTGGTCAGCGGCGGACACTGGAAGCCTTGCGCACGGCACCGGGCCTCATTCTCGACATCCGTGATAATCCTGGCGGCTACGGCCAGCCACGTATCGTGGGCCGGCTGCTCCAACGGCCGACGCTCTGCGCCATCAGTTTTATTAAGAACGGACCGGGTCACGGGGCTCTGAAACGCCAGGATGACATTCTGGAACCGACTGGACACCGGCACACCGGCATGATTTCCATCAGCGCCTTATTTCTTTTCCGCCAGCAATTGCACCAGTTTTTTCAAGTCGTCCACGCTTTGCTTCAGCGCCTGAATCTCCCCAGCTTGCTCCTGAATCCTGGCTTCTTTCTCGTCCACTTTCCGGTTCAAGCCCTGGATGGCCGCCAGCGCCACGCCGCCTTCGTCCACGGTGGCGATATGTGTGTCGTCTCCTCCGTTCAGCCCAAAGGCGGCGTGAAAATCCTGCGCCACGGGCCCCAGATGCCGCGTGCCAGCGGCTTCCGATTTGTATTTCCATTCGGTAATGGGCAGGGCCGAAACTTTGTCCAAAATGGCGGACGCACTGACGGCACTGAATTCTGCCTTGATGTTGCGATCCGATCCATTCTGCCAGGTCGTGCCGTTGCAATAGGCGGGACTCGCGTTAATCCCGACGACAAGCAGGTAGGCGGGGTTTCTGGCGCCAATGCCCACGTTGCCGCCAACCGGCTGCAAGACCAGTGGACTCGGACCAGCCCGTTGTTGGTAAGCCTGAATGGAGGCATAATTGGTCGTCGTCTTGTAACCGAGTTCCAATTGCAACTTGTCGTTGCTTTGGCCTTCAATGACGAGTTGTTGCGCCTCCCCGTTTGCCCCGGTATCGTCTGCTTGAACCACAAATTTGCCCAGTGTGAAGCCTGACTCGTTATTCGTCACCACCGCCGCTGGCATGCTCGAAAGCGGAATACTGCCGGACAAATTAGTGGCGTTCAGATTCGTGAAACCCACGCCGTTGCCGCTGAACGCGCCGGATAGAGTGACGCCGGCTTCGTTGTTGGTCACCACCGCTGGATTTTCAACCGCCAATGGAATGGTGCCGCTGCTTAGATTCGACGCGTTGAGGCCGGTGAGGTACGAGCCATTTCCGGAAAAACCCACGGCAGTGAGGACCGCGGGCAGATTGGGGCCGGCCACATGGAACTGCACGACGACCAAGCCATCATTGCCATTGTATCCTTGAGGGAATACATAGCTGGGGTCGTTAGTGTTCCCAGGCACGTTGTTGGCGCCGCCGATGATCAAGTCCCCGTAAGACCCGCCGCCGGACGGCCCGTTTGGGCCGTCGCCACCAGATCCTCCGCCAAAGCCCCCGCCGCCCGCACCGTAGCCCGCCGAAGCGGCGTTTCCACCGGCACCACCCATTAGATTTAGACTCGTTTCACCCACCGTGATGGCATTCGCGGAATAATTGCTTCCATTGCCGCCACCGATACCGTTGTATCCGCCGCCACCGGCTTGGTTGGGGTCTTGACCGGGGTTTCCGCCCGCCCCACCGCCAATTTGAAACCAGTCTGAGGCGCCGCCGCCGCCGCCAGCGACGGCCTTCATTATGTAGGTGGAACCGGTGAACAAGAAAAGCGAACTGGCCTGTCCGCCGCCCCCAGTACCGTGAGGGTCGCTTCCGCCTGGGGCATCACCCGACCCTGCGCCGCCCCCAGTGCTGCCAACGACCACAGTGTAGGTTTGGCCTGCCGTCACGCTTAACGACACTCCCACATAAGCGCCTCCACCACCAACAGCACCGCTGTCGGGGCCTCCCCCGGCGCCCCACAGCTTCACGACCATGCTGGTCGCCAATGGCGGAACGACGACATTATAAACTCCGTTGGACGCATAAACCAAAGTTTGCGCAACCGCATTCGAGGTGGAAGCCAGAAAATCTGCGGTTATATTAGTCAACCCGCCGCCATCGCCGCTGAACGAGCCGGAAAGGCTCAATCCGCTCTCGCCATTGGTGATGACGTTGGCCGGCAATTGCCCCGCCGCGATGGTCCCCACGATGTTCGACCCCGCCACCGTATTGGCGCTGGCCGCCGCCCCGGCATTGGGCGCGTACATGGCGTAAGGGGTCGGGGTCAACTCCTGCAAAGGATTGAGCGCGGTGAAGACGGTCCCGCCATTGGTCCGCATTTCAATCGCCAGCCAGGTGGCGTTGCCGGTAAAGACGGACCCGAAGTCGAGCGTAACGGTGAAAACGCCGTTGGTCACGCCCACGTTCAGGTTGGTCAGGGTGTTGCCGGCCTGCTGGCCGGCGTTGGAGCTGTTGGTGTTGAACAGCGCGAAGGTGAAGTCATAATTGCCACTGGCGGGGCCGCCACTGGCGCTCAACTGGCCTTGATACGTGAAGGCCGTGCCTTGGGCGGGCGCCGGTTGAATGGAGATAAGCAGGCTGCCCAAAGCGGCAGCGGCCGCGAGAGGCGCAAAAAGGTTTTTCATGGGTTTCGTTTTTGGCTGTGGGATTGTCCAATTAAAAAAACGGCGTCGCCAGCATGCAAGGCTCACAGCCACGCAACCTGGCATGGTGGCAACCCGGCGATTCTGGCACAAACCCGGCTAATGGCAAGCATAAGACGGGCCTTCATCAAAAATTTTATTTGCATCTGCAAACGTCATTTTTCGCAAGCGGCCTGGAGGGTTGATCCAAAATCTTCATCTGCCCAGCATCCCCGGCATGACGCCCCCCATTTTGGCCATCATTTTCTGGAACTTGCCCATTTTCTTCATCATCTGCTGCATTTGACTGAAACGATTGAGCAGATTGTTGACCTCGGACACCGGCACGCCGCTGCCCTTGGCAATGCGCAGGCGCCGTTTGGCGTTTAATATCTGCGGCGCGCGCCGTTCCTGAGGCGTCATCGCGCAAATAATTCCTTCCATCCGCCTGAAACTTTTCTCCTGTTTGGGCAGGTCGGCACCCTTGAGCATGTCCGCTCCGCCCGGCAGCATGCCGACCAGGCTTTCGAGCGAACCGAGTTTTTTCATCTGGCGCAATTGATCCAGAAAATCATCGAGCGTGAACTGGCCCTTGCGCATTTTTTCCTCCATGCGCCTGGCGTCATTGGCATCCACCGCTTCGATCGTGCGTTCGACCAGGCTGACCACGTCGCCCATGCCGAGGATGCGGGAGGCCATGCGCTCGGGGTAAAATGGCTCGAATTCGTCCACCTTCTCGCCCACGCCGACAAACTTGATCGGCTTGCCCGTGACGGATTTCAAACTGAGCGCCGCGCCGCCGCGGGCATCGCCGTCGAGCTTGGTCAGGATCGCGCCGGTGATCTGGAGGGCCTGGTCAAAATGGGAGGCGACGTTGACGGCCTCCTGGCCGGTGGCGGCATCGAGCACGAGGAGAATTTCCTGGGGCTTGGTCAAATCGCGCAAGCGGACCAACTCCTGGACGAGCGGCTCATCCATTTGCAAGCGCCCGGCGGTGTCAAAAATCAAGGTGTTGCAATTATTCTGGCGGGCGAAGTCAAAGGCCTCGCGGGCGATTTTCAGCACGTCCGTTTCCCCCTTTTTGACGAAGACGGGCAGGGCGAGTTGTTGGGCCAGGGTTTCCAATTGCTCCATGGCGGCCGGACGATAAACGTCCACCGAGACGAGCAAAGGAGCGCGGGCCTGTTTATGGAGCAAACGGGCCAGCTTGGCGCTGGAGGTCGTTTTGCCCGAGCCATGCAAACCCACCATCAGGATGGAACTGGGATTGCCGCTCAAAGCGAGGCCGGCGTTGGTGGAGCCGAGCAATTTGACCATCTCATCGTGAATGATCTTGATGATCTGCTGGCCGGGCTGAATGCTCTGCACCACCTCCTGGCCGAGGGATTTTGTTTTGACCTCCTCGATGAAATCCCTGGCCACCTGGAAATTGACATCCGCCTCCAGCAACGCCATGCGCACTTCCCGCAAGGCCCCGCCCACGTTGTCCTCCGAAATTTTGCCCAGCCCGCGCAGATTGCGAAACGCGTTCTGAAGTTTTTGGCTCAACGAATCGAACATGCCCCAGTTTAGATTGGAGCCGCCAAACTTCAAACAAATCTTGGGCCAAGCGTAAAACTTGCAGTTTAGACTTGAGCCAAAGGGGAGGGTTTGGCTAAATCCCCCTTCCACGGGCCGGCAAGCCGGAGGGATGATGGTAGGTTACCCAAGTGGCCAACGGGGGCAGACTGTAAATCTGCTGGCTGACGCCTTCGATGGTTCGAATCCATCACCTACCACCACTTTCACGGCTTCACCTTCAATTTTTCCGCGGCGGCCAGTTTGCGCTGGTTGCCGTCGAATGTGAGAAATTCCCGCGCCCCCAGATGCAACGCCGTCGCCACATGGAGAACATCAAAACTGCGATGTCCGCCCGCCATCGTGTGGCGGGTGGAAAGCTCCCCGGCGCGGCCAAACACGTCCTGAAAATTGCATGGTGCGAGCACAGTCAAACCGCTCGCCAAATCCGTTTCAAACCGATTCAACGCGACCTGCGCGTCTGCCAATGCGAGGCCTTCGCGCGGGTTTGCGGAATGTCGCCACACTTGAAAGCGAAGGGCCTGACGGAATTCATACGCAAGCAACGCCGTGACATGCAACGGCTCTTTCATCGTGGCCGCGTGCGCCGCTGCCGCCGGTGAATTTGATTGCTTCACATAGAAGGCAAACAGGAAGCTGGTGTCGGGGTAAGCGGTCACGATAGGTCGCCCCGGCTGACCGCAAGGCCGCGCGCCATCTCCGCCGCGTCATAATTGGCATCGCCAAAATCCTGGTTCAAACGCGCCATGATGTCCGGCATTTTGAACCGGCGCGGTTTTTTCGGCGTGGCGGGCAAAAGGCGCGCGATGGGTTTCCCGCTTTTGGTGATCTCCACCGCTTCGCCTTCCGCAATCCACGCGGCGACGCGCGGGAAGTGGTTCCGCAAATCCCTGACGGTTGCTGTTTTCATCGTGATACAAATATGTATCACACCGTCCAACATGTCAAATGCGTTTAGTCGTGCTTGACAAATATCTTGCCCGGCAGTTGTCGGATCAGCCGCTTCATCTCCAGCCCCAACAGGGTGACGGACACCGCCGACGGCGCCAGGCCGCTGCGCCGGATGAGGTCGTCAATGGACATTTCCTCCTTGTCAATAAGAGCGTAGAGCGTCGTCTCGTTCGGCGACAGCGCGAAGGCGGGCAGGTCCGGGGCGTCCCGCAGCGCCTCGGGCCGGTTGCTCGATGGGAAAAGATATTCGAACTCGCACAGGATGTCTTCCGCGCTCTCGCACAATTTCGCGCCCCCGTTCTTGATCAGCTCGTGGCAGCCTTTGCTGCGCGGCGAGTCGATCCGCCCCGGCACCGCGAAGACTTGACGCCCGTTGTCGTTGGCCATGCGGGCGGTGATAAGCGCGCCGCTGGTCAGATTGGCCTCCACCACCACCGTGCCCAGCGTCATGCCCGCGACCAGCCGGTTGCGAATGGGAAAACTTTGCTTGTCCGCCTTGCGGTTGAACGGGAATTGCGTGATGACCGCGCCTTGGGCGGCAATGCGTTCGAACAATTCGGCGTTCTCCGCCGGAAATATCAGGTTGATGCCCGTGCCCAACACCACGATGGTGCGGCCTTTGGCGTTGAGCGCCCCCTGATGCGCCCCGGTGTCAATGCCCCGCGCCCCGCCGCTCACGATGGTCACGCCGATGTAGGCCAGTTGATAGGCCAGCTTGCGCGCCACTTCCATTCCGTAATGCGTGGTCAGGCGCGACCCCACAATGGCCACGCTGTTCTTGTCCTTCGCCGCCAGCTCCCCCTTGACGTACAGCACCACGGGCGGATCGTAGATTTGCTTCAGCAGCTCCGGGTAATTCCCGTCCGACTGGATGACGATGTGGCAGCCGAATTGTTGGATGCGCTCCAGTTCGCCCTTCAGGTCCACCGTTTTTTCCCAGCCCGCGATGGCCGACGCGATCTCCGGCCCGATGCCCTGGACCTTTTCCAATTGGGCGCGGCTGGCGCGCAGGATGTCGGCCGCTTCCGCGAAATGACCCAGCAATTGCCGGACACGCACAGGGCCGACATTGTCAATCATATTCAAAGCGATCAACGCTTCCCGCGAATCCATGCGCGGAGTTGACCGCTTTTTGCCCCGGGCCGCAAGCTCTAAAGAAGCCGGTCAATACGCCAGCAACAGCCCTGGCAGCCCAAGCCGGGCCGCCTCCTGCGGGTCAATTCTTTGAATCGCGATTGCCGCGTCCGATCGACAAAACACGCCGGGCTTCAGGAATGTTTCGAGCAGTGGCAGCGCTGGCCGCGCCTCAGGGCCAATTTCAGAAAGCAATTGGATCGCCGCGGGTGTCGAATAGGGGTCGAGCCACTTGGAAAGGATGGCCGTTAGCTGAAACGTTATGACCCCGTTATCCGTATTTGTCCGGCTACCGCCCCCTTATTATCGTTTCAAAAACGTGCTAAGGTGGCGTTGCAGACGGCCTCCAGTTGTAATGCCAGTAGAGACTCCAAAGGGAGTTCAATTTCACCATTTGGGCATGGCCATCGTCAAAGCCGATGTTGATCGCCGCGTCATTCGGCATCAGGAAAGGGCGATAAATGGAGGCGCTGACGGGCGAGGTCGCCGTTTTTCCCCCATGCCGCCAAATAGTGCAGCGGGTCATTCCTGGTATGGCAACAGCTTCTCCTTGGGAAAGGTCAGGCGCAGGATGATCGGATTCGAGCGGCCATTCGTTCCAAACGACCGCATCATTGAAGAGGGGAGTTTGTGCCGGCCTTTGAACCGAGGTTGGTTTATTAAACACAAATTGAGGGTTGTTAACGACGACCGTGGGGGGGGCCCCACCCATCCTGAAAACATACTGCTGGTGATGGCCGGGTCCCAAGAGAAAAGCCAGCCATTCATGCTATAGCTGCCATTGACCGGCGCCGTTGTGCCCAATGGCCAGTTGTACCATGCAAGGCTTGCGGTTCCAATCACCTGACCATTTGGAACCGTTTGGGTTGTGACGCGAGTCGCCGGGCAAAGGACAATATTGCTTGTCAATCCATATGGGCTTAGGCTTCCAACCCAGGAATCCAAGTTGTTCGTTTCCATCTGGACAATTGTGTGCCCCGTCTCATCCATGTACATCAAGCCGCTGAGGGTCAATTGCTTGAGGTTGCTCACGCAATTAACGTCCTTGGCGTGATGTTTGGCGCTGGCCAAGGCGGGCAGGAGCAGCGCCGCCAGAATCGCAATGAGGGTGATCACCACCAAAAGCTCAATGAGCGTAAAGGCTTTGCGCTGACTCATTCGATTGATGTTCAGGCACCCACTTGGGCATGCACCGTCAGGGGACGTTGCGATGCGATAGGTTTGTTTTCCGAAGTTCATCACCAGTTGCCGTTAATCGTGATGATGTTGACGCCGTTCCTGGTGGCGCTGATGTATTCGGCCCATAAATCGTAGCTCGAGAGGTTGTGGCGATTGGTTGTGGAGGAATCGTAATGCCAAAAGTTGAAGGTCGGAGCACCGGGAACAGGCACCAGCAGGCCTTTCAGAGCAGGCATGACATCATAGTTTGTATATTCCTTGGGCTGCGGCCCTGGGTTGAAAAAATTATCAGGTTCTTCCGGGTTTGCATTGTTGACGGAGGCACGCCCGTACCAATTGCTGAAGTTTTGGGAAGAAATATTAGTGCCATCAAACAGTACAATGTTCCCAGTGGCCGGATTGATTGAGGCGCCGGTCAACTCGTAGAGCAAAGGATTGATCGCGGCCAATGCTTCGTAATTGGCAGGAAGGGCGCTGGCCAGGCTGCCGTTGTCCGGCGGGTAAAAATTGAGCTTGGCGTGATAATTATCAATCATTAGGGTGAGATTGGCCTTATCGCCGTTGACTTGGGCGTTTCTTTTGGCGGTTTGGGCGGCGCTATTCATGTTGACAACCATCGCGGCGATAATGCCGATGATGGCGATGACCACCAAAAGCTCAATGAGCGTAAAGGCGTGGCAATGGCGGCTTTCGCGTCTGTTCATCTCCACGATGCGCTCAAGGCGGCCGCCAATTGAGATGCCAATAATAATTCCAGAGATTTCTCAGCGGGGACAATTCCGCGTGGCCATCTGCAAAGCCCATATTGATTGCGCCTGGTAAAGCCTGTTTTTGCCCGGAGAAAGGATAGGACGATGATGCGGTTTTCCCGCCGTGGCGCAAAATAGTACAGCGTTGAATTCCAAGGGTGTTGAGAATGGGCGCACCACTATAAAGGTCGGTGGCTGGCGTATCATTTTCTATGGGCCAAGAGCACACCCATATCGAATCGAAAAAAAGTGGCGTTTGTGGCGTTCTCTGGATCGACGTGGGCTTGGGAAAAACAAAGGTCGGAAAAGTGCCAGATCGGTAAAAGTTAGTTCCCGGCGCAAAACTCCAAAGCCAGCCATTGAAACCGTAAGTGCCCGTTATCGGAGGCGTTAAATTGACTCCCCAATCCCATGCGATAGACGCCGTACCCCATACAGCCGTATTTTGGACTGGCGACGGCTGGTGAGTAGAAGGGCATAATCGCAGCTCATCCGTAACACCATAATCACTCAAACTTCCCATCCAAAGGGTAATTGGCCAAGACGGATCGAACTCCGGCATGCCCGAGTCATTGTAGCGCATGTTCTGTCCAGTCTCGTTCATGTACATCAATCCCGCCATAGTTATCTGCCTGACGTTACTCAAGCAGTTGACCTGTTGGGCGTTCATTTTCGACCTCGCCAAAGCGGGCAGGAGCAGCGCCGCCAGAATCGCAATGATCGTAATGACCACCAGCAACTCAATCAGCGTGAACGCTTTGCACTGACGGCTTCGCTTCATGTTCCCGGATTAACTTTAACAAACGTCGTTCATTCACGACCCCTTGTCAACATTGCCGCGCGTTTGGGCTTGAGCGCGGCCTTGTCAGATCATGTCTCCCCTTGGCCGGTTTATCGGCTTAAGGGCCGGCGCAGGCCGGGCAGCTTTACTGCCAGATGAAGGGCCACATGCAAGCGCTGGTCGTTATCGGGCGAAACGTTATGGTGGCGTGATCTCTATTTGTCCGAGCACCACCCCCGTATTATGGTTTCAAACGCGGGCTGCTAAGGTGGCGTTGCAGACGGCCTCCAGCTGTAATGCCAGTAGAGACTCCAAAGGGAGTTCAATTTTACCATTTGGGCATGGCCATCGTCAAAGCCGATGTTGATCGCCGCGTCATTCGGCATCAAGAAAGGGCGATAAATGGAGGCGCTGACTGGCGAGGTCGCCGTTTTTCCCCCATGCCGCCAAATTGTGCAGCGGGTCATTCCTGGTATGCCAACAGCCTCTCCCTGGGAAAGGTCAGGCGCTGGCTTATCGGACTCGAGCGGCCATTCGTTCCAAACGATCGCATCGTTGAAGAGCGGAGTTTGTGCCGGCCTTTGAACCGAGGCTGGTTTATTAAATACAAACTGGGGATTGCCAACGACGACTGTGGGGGGGGGGCCCCACCACCCAGAAATACTTGTGATATTCGGGTCGTAAGAAAACATCCATCCATTCATGCTATAGCTGCCATTGACCGGTGCGGTCATTGTCGGTGGCCAGTTGTACCATGCAAGGCTTGCGCTTCCATCAGCGCTATTATTCGAGCTCTCCTGATATGTGACTTGAGTCGCAGGGCAAAGGACGATGTTGCTTGTCAATCCGTACGGACTTAAGCCTCCAACCCAGGAATCCAAATCATTCGTATCGAAATAGAGAATAAGCTGCCCCGTTTCATCCATGTACATCAACCCGCTGGCGGTCATCTGCTTGAGATTGCACACGCAATTGACATCCTTTGCATGATGTTTGGCGCTGGCCAAGGCGGGCAGGAGCAGCGCCGCCAGAATCGCAATAATGGTGATCACCACCAGCAACTCAATCAGCGTGAACGCTTTGCACTGACGGCTTCGCTTCATGTTCCAAGGTTAACTTTATTTAACAAATATCGTTCATTCACGACCCGTTGTCAACATTGCCGCGCCTTTGGCCTTGAGCGCGGCCTTGGCAGATCATGCCTCCCCTCGGCGGGTTTATCGACTTCACAGCCGGCAGACGCCGGAAAGTTTTACCGCCAGGTGACGGGCCATGTACAAGCGCTGGTCCTTATCGGGCGAAACGTTATGGTCCCGTGATCTGTATTTGTCCGGCCACCGACCCGGAGTTATCGTTTGTTTGCAGATTGACCGCATCGTCATTGAATCCAAACCAAAGTTCACCGGCGCGATCGGTTGTGAATGTCCCGTTAGTGCCGACCGGCCAGTAACCGTTGGTATTCGCCCCTTGCGGGAAATAGGTGTTTCCGTACACCCACTCGTTCGTGGTGCCCCAATAATAAGGATTCGGTCCCACAAACGCTATGAGGCTATCGTGAAGAGCAAGATTGGTTGTTAAGAAGCAATCGAACGCATCGTTGTCAATCTCTCCGCCTGGCCCCACCTGTCCCTGGTCCGGGCCGCCGTTCCAAATTCCACTAACGTTGGTGAATATCACTGTGTCGTTACTGTTGACGTGGATGCCGGTGTCGGTCCAGAGGGGATTTGACGGCACCACGAAAAAACCAGGCTGGCAGGCGGAGAAGTTGGTCACCCAAAGGTTCGTTTGGCTGGCAACCAGGACGAATCCCTGCCCGACGCTGAGCGCCGGCTCCCCCGAACTCCACCCACTGCCGCTATAAGTGTGGGTTGAAAAGCCGTTGCCGGTCCACAACAGCACTTGATCGTTAGTGTTCGGCTTGTACCCCAGGTCCGATTGGATGCGCCCGGCTTGCGGAACAATGGAACTGACATAGTTGGTCCCCGGGACAATCGGGTTGGCCGACAGCCCTTGCAAGACCAATCCCACAAACGGTATCGTCAATTCCGTCGAGTTGGTGATGAAAGCCGCTTCGCCAGGTAATAGCGTGGCATCGCCGTTGGGGGACCAAAGCTGAGGACCTTGTTCGTACGTATTACTGTCAAACCCGCTCCCATTCCATTTCATGATTTCGGTCCCGCCGGGTAAATAGGGAGAAGAAAAACCATTGTTCACCAGAAAATGGAGCAATCCGTTCGCTGTATTCTGCGGAGAATCTTCGTCATTTATTTGGTATAACTGGTTTGCGATTAGATTTGTTCCGGGCGGGATGGTCATATTGATGAAACCGATGACTGGCGAGCAGGAATTCCCAGATTGCGCCTCGTAGAAACGATTGGTCACCCCAGCCACGGTGTCGTCGTAAAAAGTGCCTATCCCCGAAGAGGAATCCAATGAGACATTGCCCAGCTGGCTCCAGTTTGCCAGATCGCTTGAGGCAAAAATATACCAAAGGCTTCCAGGGGTGCCGCTCAGATAAAAGCTGAACCTGCTGTAACCCGAAGAGAACCCGGGGTTGTTGGGAAAGGCGACGGGGACACCACCGCCGGAACAGGCAGGGTTGGGCACGGCGCCGGTGTGGCGGACGTTCTGATGAAACATAGGCCATGGGGCATTCGCCGCCAGGCTTCCGGATCCCGGACGCTTATAGACGTAACCGTCCTCGCTGGCGATGATGACGGCGCCATCCGCCGGATTGATCGCGGGGGAAGAAACGACAGATCCGCCCGTTGGGTACGTCCATTTGACCGCGTCGTTGGTGATGGCATAGACGAAGTTGTTCACGCCGAACCAATAATCCTCTCCGCCAATGTAGATCACGCCATCCTCGCTGAGGGCTGGTGATGAGATGAAAAAGATCGGGTAGCCGTAACTGGTTGTGGCGGTGAACTGCCACTTTAAACCGCCATTGGTGATGGCGTAGAGGTTGCCGTCTGTTGAACCGATATAGACCGTGCCATCCCCGCCAATAGCGGGGGAGGAATTAATCGCCTGGCCGTCACCGGTGTCGAAAATCCATTCCAATGTTCCGCTGGGGCTGATCGCATAAAGATAACCGTCCCCCGAGCCGACATAGATCGTGCCGTCCGCGCCGATGGCTGGCGAGGAAGCCGGAGCGTACGCGCCGGGAAGCGGGAAGAACCACTGCAACGCTCCATTGGGGGAAACGGCGTACAAATCGCCGTAATAATTCTGGTACGGAACCAGAAAATAAATGGTGCAGTCCGGCCCAATAGCCGGGGAGGAGTCAATCCCGGTTTGACCGCTGTTCGGGTCATCCGTTTCAAAAAACCAGTTGGTGGCGTGGGTGGCCGGGTTGATGGCGAACAGCCCATACGAGCTTGGATACCAGGTCCCCACATAGATAGTGCCATCGCTTGCGCTGATGGCCGGCGAGGAATAGATCGAACCGCCAAGTTGATTGCTCCAGAGAACGGCGCCGTTCGTTGTATTGAGGGCATAAAGGGTTCCATCCAATGAACCAACATAGACGGCGGACCCGTTTGCAGCCACCGTCGCCGACGAAGTGATGTCATTGTCAGAGCCTCTTCCGAGGTTGATGGACCAATTGGTAGTTCCAACAACTGCGTCCAAGGCAAAGAATTGGTTCGCCGTATTCGCGATGTAAATGGTTCCATCCGGTCCAATCGCCGGAGAGGCGTCGATGGAGGCGCCCAGGGAATTGGACCAGATCAGCCCAAGCCCGGCGGTCGCGCTTGCCTCACAGATGACATTGGACACGATGACCGTGTAAGCGCCGACATTGTTGGTTTGGACGCTGCCAATCGTCAGGCTGGCGGCGGTCTGGCCCGGGAGGTTGCTTCCGTTGAACTGCCATTGGTAGCTCAATGGCGCAAGCCCCGTCGCGGTCACGCTGAAGCCCGCGCTGCTGCCCGCGAAGACAACCTGATTGGACGGCGCAACGGTGATCAGAGGCGGCTGATCATTCGTGGTCAGCACCGCTTTAAAAAACAGCGTGGCATTTGTTCCCGCATTGATCAGACTCGCGGCGATGGAATTGCTGTTGGCGGTCTTTGTTTGAATGGGGACCCAATCTGGATTGTTTAGACTCGTCGTTTTCAGCAGAATGTAGGACATGCCCGGAAGTGTGTTGCTGATGGTCACGCTAATGACGTTGGAACTAGCGGAGATTTCCAGCCAGAAATTGGTCCAGGTTTCGCAAGGAACGTAGCCGCTGTCTGGAGGAGTGAAGCCGATTTGCGGACTGGCTCCGCCGCCGGAAGAGCCGCCGCTGCCGCCATCGCCGGGTGGCGGCGGTACATCGTCCATCGTCCTTTCCCCGCTGCGGGAGCGGCCAGCTTCCCCTGACACCTGCGTCCAGTAGGACTGGTAGTCAAAGTCCCTGTCGTCGAACCAGAACTTGCCCGGGGTGCCGTCCGTATACAATGAAAGAGACGGCATCGGGTCGAATGGTGTCGGGGGGAGATTACCAGAGATGCTCCAAAAAATGCCGTTCGTTGGCAGAGACGAAACCACAACGACAGAGGCCGATTCAATGTTGAATACCGATTGGACCTGGGCGTGGCAGGCGTGACTTGATCCGATAAGAAGCGCTGTCAGGATGGCCGCGCTCACTGTCAATGTTGTCAGGGCGATTCTCATGTTGCGTGTCCTTTTGTTTGTTGGAAGCGGTCATGGTCTGATTGTCGCGAGAATACTCACCCTCTTTTGGGAATTCCTTGCCTTATCTTGCGCAATGTTGTACCTCACTCTCACTCATGCCCCATCGATCCTGGGTTTTCGGGCAGCGTGGCTGGGTGGAATTTCAGCGGTTTTTGGGGCGCTTGTCAAGAATACATACTTGACAAACAGGCCCCCGACACGCGTTTCGGCCAATGTTTGCAGGGGTTTCGCGTTTTAAAAAAAGCTCCCACCATGACCTGTACATTTTCCGCCTTTTGTGCCATAATGCGGACGCAAAGGCGGAAATATGAAGGAAGAAGGCAGAAGTGAAACTCGGGGCCGGGCGCCGGAATCGAATGCGAAAAACGGCCGCGATAAGGCGCAAGCGTCTCAATGGGAAGGGGCGTCGTTTGGGTCAAAGTCAGTCAAAGTGGGCCTGCCGCGCCGTAGCCGTTGCGGCGAAGGCGGGTCAAACCGATGCCGTGGGTCAAGCTGCCGGGTAATTTATATGCAAATACTTTATAATGAATGATTTGCAAAAAATCCGGCTCTCCGTGCGGTCAAGCCCGGTCAAAGTCAGTCAAAGTGAATCAAACCAGTTCAGGCAACCGCCGGGGCGTTGTCACAAGCCTGGCCCGGCTGGCCCGCGGCCGGGGCGGGAGGAGCCGGGGGCTTCCACGGAACCTCGAAAATCCGGACGCGGTCGCGGAATCCTTTCACGACCCCCGCCGGCAACTCGACGCAGGTTTTGGCCAAATCCGGGTCGTCGCGTCGCAGCGCGGCATAAGTGCCCTCGCCAATGAGGATGCGGCCGTGGCCGGAAATGCCTTCGAGGCGGCTGGCCAGGTTCACCTCCCTGCCGAAAACAGTATAATTGACAATATGCGCGTCCGAACCCATGAAACCGGCAATGGTCATGCCGGTGTTGATGCCGCTGCCCATGGAAAGGACCGGCAAACGGGACAGGAGCGGCAGCCCCGCGCTCAGGCGCTCGAAGTTCTCCTGCTCGCGCCGTTTGTTTTCCTTTTCGCGCTGCACATTGAGCGAATACAAGGCCTGCTGCGCTTCCATGGCGCAGCGCACCGCGGCCAGGGCATGATGGGGATTGGCCAGCGGAGCGCCCCAAAAAGCCATGACACAATCGCCAATGTACTTGTCAAGCGTTCCCTGGTGCTTCTTGACACAGTCGGCGATGGTGCCGAGGTAAAGACTGACCGTTTTCATGACCTCCCGCGCCTGTTCGTCAAAATAGTCCTCGGCCACTTGGGCGGTCAGCTCATGGCGGCGCACAAATTCCGTGTTTTCCGCCTGGGCGGCATCCGTCAACTCTGTGAAGCCCCGGATATCGGCAAAATAAACGGTGATCTGCCGCCGTTCACCCGCCAGGGAATTGAGGGAAATCGCCTTGGCGCCGAGCACTTCGTTGACGACTTCGGGCGATACGAGGCGGGAAAAGAGGGACCTGATCCGTTTCTTCTCCGATTGTTCCACGCTCACGCGGTAGGTCAGGGCGGAGAGATGGGTCACGAATCCGGCGCAAACCAGCGGCAGCACGATGGGCAGCCATACGCGCCAATGAATAAAGAGCGCCGCCGCCACCGCAAGATAGACGATGGCCGTCAACGCCATCAGGATGGATCCCGTAATCGGGCGTGTGACCACCCATGTTATCCATGCGGAAAGCGCGCCGACCAGGATGATGAGCATCAGATTGACCGGCATCGGGGTGGTCCTGATGAACCGTCCGGCAATCACGGAATTGGCCACGTTCCAATGCTTGCTGACCAAATAGGTGAAGCTCTCCAAAGCAGTCGAACCGGTATCGGACAGATCATTGCCGGTGGCCGTCGAGCCGACGACGACCAATTTGTCCCGCCATTGATTCGTCACTGGTCCGGCCTCTCGCTCCTCCTGCCCCCTCAGGAGCTCCTCAAAGGCTCCCTTCGCCAAATTCGTATCATGCAGTCCCATGGACCAATCGATGTAAAAGTAGCCGTCCGGATCGACCGGGATGACCCGGGTCAGCCCGTGCTCGCCGTGGAGCACGATGCGGCCATGCGGCAGATCGATTTCCGGGTTGTCCAAATCGAGCTTCAATTGGTACGCCGCCATGACAATGCCCATGCTCCAAACACGAACCAGGGTGAAGGGCAGGAAGCGGGGCGGGACTCGGGGAGGGACCGGGTTGGCAACGTTGGTTGTGGCTATCATCCCATCGGTATCCGTTGGGAAGACAATGGTCTTTCCCCTCTCCATGGTGCAAAAGGTGATTTTGCCGGGTTCGTTCGTGGTTTTAGTCAAGTCGAGATTGTAAGCCGCGGCGATTTGCTTGATGATCCAGTGCCAGTCCTTGTATTCCAAGAAGGCTTGGTCGCGGCGCAATACGCCGTCGGCATCCCGCTCCGTGGTGATGTTGGCGATGCGCCACGCGTTGGTCCTGAAAAGCGGGTCTGGAAGAAGGCCGTGGTCCGCCGCCACGATGACGTTGCCGGATTTTTTCAATTGCCGGGCAAAATAATCGTCCGACGCAATGGACGAACCATCGGGCAACGGAACCGGCGGCTGGTCCGGCCGTTTTTCGGCAAAAAGGACATCGAATGCCACCGCTTTGGCCCCTTGCCGGGACAATTCCTCCAAACCCCGCGCGTACACCTGCCTTGGCCAATACAAGCCGAATTGATACCCAAACTCGCCGCTGTTGACCGCCGCGATGGTGTTGTCGCTGATTTCAACCACGCCGAGATTGGTCGCGTCATTGGAGGAATGGCTGGCATAGTTGTGGGCCAGCCGGACCCGCCAGTCGTAGGTCATCCATTCCAGGCGCTGAAAGGCCGGGACGCGGGTCATCTCCAGAAGGCAAACGCCAAGAATCACCGGCGCGGCAATGAGACAGATCGGCGATTTAAGAGAATTCAGGCGCACTGGCTGGAGTTAAGCAAAAAGCCCGGAGCAACACAAGCTGCTCCGGGCGAAAAAAAACCAATAGCAGACGGCATCAAACCGCCGGCCGGCCTACGAAGGCGATCCGCCTTGAGGCTGGCCACCGCCACCGGGGAAGGGAGTTCCAGGATTGCCGGGGCCGTTCGGGTTGCCGGGGCCGTTCGGATTGCCGGGGCCGTTCGGATTGCCGCCTCTGTTGCCGGGTCCGCCGGGGTTGCCGGGGTTGATGCTACTCTCGATGGTCTGGACCATGTTTATGATTTGAGCTTGATAATTCTCGATAATCTCAGCCTTCATTTGCTTGGGGGTCTGTCCTATTTCCCATGAAGTGCCAGTGGTCAATGTATGCGTGATCGTTACGCCATTAACGACGGCTGAAACCGTTATCACGCCCGTGATGCTGCTGAATGTCACCTGGAATTTGCCATCCGGCGTGGGAATGGCTTCCACCTTGAAATCGGTGCCGCGAATGCCGGCCACGCCGTGGGGCGTCATGATTTCATAACGGGAATTGGCTGAAATCTTCTTTACGTTGCCAAGAACCGAGCCGCTTTCCAAGTTCAGCATCGTGGTGGTGTCCCCTTCGCGGGCGCTGCCGACATAGGACATGGTCGGAATCTGCAGGGTCGTGGAGTTGGTGAGCCGGACGGCCGATGCCGTGCCGTTGACGCTAATATCAGCCGTGCCATCAGGGCCGGTCCGGATACTGATGCCGGCCGCGAATTTCATGTTGGGCTTTACGGGCAACCAGGCGCCATTCTGCTTGTCCTGGTACTCCACGGTGCCATGAACGGATCTGACGGTTGCTTTGCCTTCTTTGCGGCCTTCTTCCGCAGAACGAACAGTGGTTACGCCTGCCAGGGCAAGCACCAGGGCACACGCGAGCATGATTTGAGTTCTTTTCATAACATTCGTAATAATAGTGATATTTACCAGCGACTATTGTCGCCCATTCTTAAGAATTGTCAATTTAATATCGTCCCAATTGCACCTCTTATAAACCGTCCGAAAATGCCTGTCCATCTCATTTTTTATACAATCCGTAAGGATTGGCCATCCTCTCGTTGAGTGATTGCAGCGAGAAAAAAGCGAGATCATTCCACTGCAGGTCCAGCGAACGTTGAAACCAGCGCTTGGCTGCGGGATAGTCGCCCAGTTCAACAGAATGACGGCCTTGAAAGAAGGCCACATGGGCATTGTTGGGGTCCAGTTTTTCCGCCAGGTCAAAATAGGCGCTGGCCCGGTTGGTTTCCCCAATCCAATCCAGGCACATGCCCTGGCGCATGGGGACGAAAGCATCCAAGGGGTTTGAGGCCATGCTTTTGGCGTACCACTGCATGGCTTGCCTGGCTTGGTCCTGGTAGCCGGGATTGCCTTGCAGGCTGGACAAACGATAATACTCGCCCAGGTTATAGGAATTTTCGTAGTTGGCCGGCTCCGCTTCGCAGGCCTTCTCAAGGCCAGCCAGCCTGTCGTCCCACGAGGCGGTTTCGTCCGCCGCCCGCCGCAGCCAAAAGGCTTCACGCCCCCTGCGCGCCCCCTGCGCCGCCAGCCAGGCCATGGCCGCGGCCATTATGACCGTCAGCAGTATTTTCCCAAGGCGGCGCGGGTTCTTCCAATAGCGTTCGGTGGCAAAGCGCCACTGCGCGCTGATCAGCGCCATCAACGTGACGGCAATGGCGGCATTGGCCGGAACATGCATGTTGAAATCCACCACCGAATGAAAAAGGAGGGCCAGCAGGCCCATGCAGGCGCCCATCAGAAACGCCGACCTGTCACTTTTTTGCGCCGCACCAGCCTCCAGGTCGGCCTGGCGCAAGGCGGGCCAGGTTTTCAAAGCGCCGTAATAAAGCAAAACGCAAGCCGCCGCGATGATGGCCAGTCCGGTCACACCCCAATCAGCGAGAGTATTGAGATAATCGTTGTGGGCGTAAACGGGCTTTACTTGCACTGCGGGCGGCCGGTAACGGGCAAATTCGGAATCGAAATGCGCCGGACCGCCCCCCCACAACGGATGATCCTCAAAAATATGGATGGCGGCGGGCCAATAATCGGCGCGAATATCCGCCAGATGGCCGGACTTGAAAACCTCCTCAAAGCGCTTTTGCGCCGAGCCAAATTCCGCGCCGAAAGCAATGCCCAAGGCAACAATCGCGGCCAGAACGCCCAGGGCGGGGAGCCAATAACCCCGCTGAAAAAGGAGCACCAAACAAAAGACAAGCACGGTTGCGCTCGTGGCGACAATGCCGCCCCGGGAAAGAGAAACACCAATGCCAGCCAGCATGGCCAGGACACAGTAGGCGCACAAAACCTTCAGGGTGGGCGTAAAGCGGCTCATCAGCGTATAAGACAGCGCCAGCGGAACGGTCATGCCCAGAAATCCCGCCAGATGATTGGGGTTGATGTAGGTTCCGCTCCCGCGGCCGAGGAACTGCTCGCGCCGGGCGAAGCCCCAAATGCGCGGATAATTCGTGGCAAACTGAAATACCGCGTCCCATGACAGCACCAATCCCAGCGCGATCAAACAGAGGGTGATGACCGTGGCCGATTCACGGCGATTAAGATTGTTGATAATGATGAAGAACAACGAGGCATAGACAATGACTTCGATCAACTCCTGCCGGGCAATGTATTCAATCTGGACCAGGCGGCAGCGAACCAGCGCGTAGAGCAGAAAGACGAAAACCGCCCAGCATACAGGCGGCCAAAGCAGGCGGAAGGGCCGTTGCACCCAGATGCGCACCGCCCACAAGCCCAGCGCCAGAATGGTCAGTCCTTGAATGACCAAAAACGCGGGAGCGGGGATGCCGCCGAACGCCAGCGGCCCCCAGAGCACGATCAGCGCCACCACTCCGAGAATGGCCCTCGCACAAAAGACATCAAGCTCTTCGCGGAACCGGCTTTGCACCGGCCCTGCCGCATTGGCTTGTTGAACAGCAGACAAGACCGATGATCACCTTGGGAATTCCCGCGGATCCGTAATATGGCCGGTCAACGCGCTGGCGGCAACGGTGGCGGGCGATGCCAGAAAAACCTGTGACTCTTTATGGCCCATCCGTCCGGGGAAGTTTCGATTGGTGGCGCTAATGCACTTCAAAGGGGCGTTCATGCGCCCGAATGTGTCCACCGGACCGCCCAGACACGCGGCGCACCCGGCGTTTTCCGTCATCTGCACGCCGGCGTCAGTCAGAATTTGCCAGATCGTTCTATCGCCCCAGCGGGCCGTCTGCAAATCATGCACGATTTCCGGCGTGGCCGGAACGCCGAAAGTATCAATGACCACTTTTTTCCCGCGCAACACGCGGGCAAACTCGACGAAATCACTTGTCTTGCCCCCGGTGCAGGAACCGACGTAAGCCCGGTCCAGTTTTATGCCGGTCAATTCCCTGGCCAGCTTGCGTTGTCCGGGGTCGGGATGGCAGGCGACAATCGGTTCGAGCGCGGACAAATCGACCGTCAACTCATAGACAAACTTTTCCCTCCTGTCTCGTTCGACCGGTTGATAAGTTTGCCGGGTGCCGTTGAGCTTGCAGCGCTGGTCCACGACCGCCCTGGTTTGGTCGTCAAACTCGAACATCGCATTCTTGCCCCCGGCCTCAATCGCCATGTTGGCAATCGTCATGCGATCATCCATCGTCAGATACTCAATCCCCGACCCGTCGAACTGGAGGGCGCGATACGTCGCGCCGTCAAAACCAATCTCCCCGATGCAATGCAGGATGATGTCCTTGGCCATGACGCCGGGTTGCAATTGGCCTTCAAGGCGGAAATGCATGGTTTCCGGAACTTTCAAAAGCAATTTGCCCGTGCCCATGACAAAGCCGGCGTCCGTATTGCCAATGCCCGTGGCAAATTCGTTGAACGCGCCCGCCATGCAAGTGTGGGAATCGGTGCCGAAAAGAATTTCCCCCGGCCGCGTGTGGCCCTTTTGCGGCAGGGCCGTGTGGCAAACCCCCGCGTAATGCGACCCGTACTGCCGCTGCAACGCGCCCTTGCCCGGATCGAATTTCCACGTTCCATTCGCGTCGTCGATCACGTCGTAAAAGTAAGGCAGATTCTGCTCGCGCACGAACTCGCGCAAAATATCCACATTGCGATTGGACTTGGAATCCGAGGTAAAAATGTAGTGATCGGGGATGATGACGACCTTGTTGCGATCCCACACTTTGGCCTGGGCGCCGAACTCGCGTTTAAAAACGCCAATCGTGCCCGGCCCGCAAACATCGTGGGTCATCAGAATATCG
Organism: uncultured Verrucomicrobiae bacterium; assembly: GCA_963825315.1. GTDB lineage: Bacteria > Verrucomicrobiota > Verrucomicrobiia > Limisphaerales > Palsa-1400 > DASRLE01. Next base: position 44,668 of record CAWGST010000002.1, read on the forward strand.
GTTTGGACCCAGATATTGTCGCCGGCCTTGACCTTCTTTTTGCCCGCGGCCCGGGCCAGAATTTTTTCGGTTAACGTCATAACACGAGCCACAGGTTAACCGACCCCGGCTTTAACCGCAACCCCGAATGCTTTCGGGGTTGATTTTGATTTTCTCAAGACAACTTGCGTTGAACCATATTGCCCCGCAAAAAAACCGTGAAATTTTCCGCATTTTGAATAGTCATAACATGTTGTCAGCAAGGCAGTTAGAAAACAACGCTGAAATTAGTATTTACAAAAACGCTGAAATGAGGAAAACAGAAAGCAGAAATGAGACGGTGGGGAGATTCCATTGAGCCGCAAAATCGAGTCAGAGCACAGCCCGCCGCGTTGCAGAATCGTTGATTTGGATGGAACAGGACTTGCCGGGGCGGCCCAAAGGGGATAAAAATAAAGTGGCGCTGGCGCGCTGGGTGGGCCGAAAACGACCATGAAGCTCAAAATGCCAACGGTTTTCGTGAAATGACGACCAACCAAGAGCGCGTGCAGCGAGCCATGCGCGAGGACGTCGGCATTGTGCCTTACGATCCACGTTGGCCAGAGTTGTTCCGGCGCGAGGCGGACCATCTGCGCTCCTCTGTGCCTTCTGCACTCATCTTGCGCATTGAGCACTTCGGCAGCACCGCCGTTCCGGGACTGGCCGCCAAGCCGGTTGTGGACATGCTGGTTCAAGTAACCAGCCTCCGGGCAACCCGAAGCAAGATTGCCCCGATCCTCCAGGCGCAGGGCTACGAGTACTTTTGGCGTCCCAGCTTCGGAGACGACACCCCTCCGTGGTATGCGTTCTTTATCCGGCGCAACGAGCGGGGCATCCGCACGCATCACATTCACATGGTGACCTGTGGACGGGCGTTTCGCGAGCATTGGGACCGCCTGCTCTTTCGCGATTATCTGATTGACCACCCGGAAAGCGCCCGTGCCTACGAGCGGCTCAAGAAAGACCTGGCAGCGGCGCATCCAAATGATCGCGTCGCTTACACGAACGGCAAGACAAAGTTCATTCAGCAAATCACGACCCGGGCCAGGAAGTCCAAATGAAGGCACCCGCCGCCAGAGCCAATGCCGCTCATCTCCAACCTTCGCCAAAGGAGTGGCCCTTAATCGTCCAAATCCGTGAGTGGCCGGCGGCGGCCATCGAAGGACTTCTCGCCGAAAGCGAGCAGGAGGGCTTCCGTTTTGTCAGGCGCGCGAAGGAGGAATGGCTGTCAGGGGCGAATACATTTTCGAAGGAAGGCGAGGCGCTCTATGCCGTTTTTGAAGAGGAACGCCTCCTGGCAATAGGCGGCATCAATCGTGAATCTGCGCGCTGCGGTCGTCTGCGCCGCTTCTATGTGCGCCGCGAAGAAAGAAGGAGAGGAATTGGCCGGCAGTTGGTGCGGCATGTGCTTGCTTTTGCAAGCGGCCACTACTCGCGGGTCGGCCTGCGTTGCGACACAGACGTTGCGGACCGATTTTATCATGCTGTCGGGTTCAGTCGCACAGATTCGGTTCCAGGCGTGACTCATGTGATTGAACTGAAGCAGGAAAAAGTCGTCACAAACCGCGTGTCCACCGTAGCCGTTGCGGCGAAGGTGGATCACCGGACCCGTCACAGAGCAAAGGCTGAAGGCTAAAGTTGAAACGGCCAAAAGGCCGAACGCATCGCGCGCGAGGAACTCAAACGGCGAGGCTGGAACAGGACTTGCCGGGGCTGGGCATAGAGCAAAAGGCTAAAGGCTGAATGCTAAAGGCTAAAGTTGAAGCGGCCAAAAGGCCGAACGCATCGCGCGCGAGGAACTCAAACAGCGAGGCTGGAACAGAACTTGCCGGGACTGGGCAAAGGGGATAAAGTTTTGCCATGAAAAAGATCTGGCGCCCGAACGAATCGACGGGCAGATCATGGCCCTACGCGGCAAGCGGGTTATGCTGGATCGTGACTTGGCCAATCTCTATGGGGTGACGACAAGCAACCTGAACAAAGCTGTCCAGCGCAACCGGGAACGGTTTCCCGGCGATTTCATGTTTCAACTCAACGCCGGGGAAACGGAAGGTTTGATATTCCAAACTGGAATATCAAAAAAGCGGGGTGGGAGCCGACAAAAAGAACTGAATCTATGAACACCACCGAAAAACTCGCTCAGTTAAAGAATTTGCAAGCACAGGCTGATGCCGTCCGGCAAGAGCTCGGAATCAGCCAGCCCGGACTTGTCATTTTCCTTTCATCCTGTGGCACACTGACCGATGATGAAGTTGTTGTGGAAGCTGACGGATTCGGCGGAGCCAAAACGAGCATCGTGGAAGGCAACTATCCGGTAGATTATGTTACGAAATTCGAGCGGTCTTTTCACAGTGAGGCAGAAGCAGAGGAGGCAGCCGGGGAAGTGGCTTTCAAAGGCGTTTCGCCAAGGCAGGTCTTGGGCGTTCCAGCATAACTCCGCTATCTTAATGCGCGTTCAAGGCGGCGAAGAAGGCGGGATTCGTTTTTGCGTTTTAATTCGTGATGCCAAATGCGCAGCACATGCCAACCTGAAAGCCGCAACGTTCGCGTTACGAGGCGGTCACGGGATTTGTTGCCGGAAAGTTTGTGGCGCCAGTATGCACGGTTGCTTTTCGGGTTGGTTGCATGCTTTGGGCAACCGTGCCAGAAACAGCCGTCCACAAATACGGCAACGTGTTTTTCTCGAAAAACAAAATCGGGCTTGCCGGGAAGCCTTTGATTTCGTCGCCAGCCCGTAATCTTGTGCGCATGGAATAAGTGAATAAGGCGAAGTTCAGTTGCCGCATTTCCCCGACTGCGGATTCGGGACATGATTCGCGAGCGTTCGCGACGACTGAAAACGTCCATTAGGAGTGCGAAGCTTGGGGCTCGTCTGAGCCTGGTTTTGAAAGTATTCTCGCGAGTTCAGTTTCCAGTAAGGTCATGATCTGAGGCTGACTCAATGAGTCTAAAATGCAAACGCCACCGTACATATTAAGAAATTTTGCCAATCTGCGGATGCGTACTCGGTTCTCGTCTCCTCCTGCCAGCAGAGGGTCCTTGTTGCGATTTAAAAACTCCAGAAAGGCCATCAAGACGGCTGGAGCGCGACCGATGCCCCGCTCTAATATTTGTTGTGTGATGTCAAGCGTGGACAACAAAACTGCCGCTAGTTCGTACGGGTTGTCTCGCACGGGATCATGAGAGACCTTCGCTGTCCACCATAACCGCGCAATTCCGTTGCGTAGCAAAGCGCGACTTTGCGCTTGCGTGATGAAGTACCGCGATTCAACAAAGCGAATCGCCCTGCCTTCATCATTCATGTGTTTTTCAATTGGCCAACGCTTTCTCATGTACGCCCAAGCTTCGACGTGGGATAATCTAGTCCAGAGCCGGGGATCGCGAGCTTGGAGAGGAGAAAGATGAGGCAACGCTTTGTGAACGCGAATGGCATTTTCAATGTCTTTCAAATCGCTGTCCGCCGGGCGTAAAAGCTCAAACGGCCCTTTCAAGTCGAGAGAAGTTTCCATCTCCCGCTGGCTTTTCACGCCAAGGTCAGAAACCCAAGATTCATCTTGAACGTATTTTTGCAGGTTGGCCTTCACAGAACTGCGAAGGCCGTTAACGAATGTTCCCTTGAAAATGGTAAGCGTGGGCATGCGTTCCTATAATGCGGCTTCAGCCAACTGCCGAGATGCGATGAGCGCCCGTCTGAGCGGTAATTCCAAAAGTTTTTGCGCTAAAATCAAGTTGTCGGACTCTGACTCCAGTTCCAGCACTGAAATCCGACTTCTGAGAGCGCGCATCCAGCGCAGGCTATCCTCTTCTGTCCCGGCTTCTCCGGTTTTCCAAAAATGGAGTGCCTCGACCAAGACGGGCAGCACGATCGTGGTAGTAAGCGCGGCCGACACGCCCTCCTGTCCTTTTAGCAGTTTGTAGTCTTTGAAATCAGCCTTGGACAAGACGATAAGGATTTTGTCGCCATTGAAATCTACCCGCATTGGGAATTCGCCATCTTGGATTGATTCTTCAATTTGCATAATGGAGCCAATTCGGCTGAGCGAGTCAAAAGTACTTTCGATGTGAAAAATGTACCCTTCGCCAACGGCAAGAATGTCTCCTTCACGAATTTCAAATTTCGCCGCGTCATAATCTGAATGGGCTGCATCAACCAAATATCCCGATATGTCCCGAGTCGCCCGGACAAAGACATTCACTTCAACTGCGTCGTTTAGATTCTCAGCAGGAATGGCTACTCGCTTGGAAGTTTCGGCAAATTCGTGCGCGCGACGAAACAGCGTATTGCTGCACTCGATATGAAGGATATTCTTCGCGGCTCCTTCCGACATCAATTGATTGATTGTCGAACTGCTGCATTTTGTGACGACGTCAATGTAAACATTTTCTTTATCGGAAGACATTTCTACTGCCGCTTGAAAGGCGGCGCCAGGAACATCGTCGCGATTGCCGACGACTGGATGGGGATATGAGCGTTGACTAAGCTTCATTCGCTGAAACCTCCATCGCTACGCGTAGCGGTTCTAACAGAACGACCTCCAGCTTCAAAGGTGCGCCCGGTGTCAATTTGAGCGGCCCCAAGACTCCGGTTTCTGGCACGGCAATATTTCCACCGTTTGCGAGTCGAGCAGATTTAATTTCGGCTGGCGCTTTTTGATCGTCGCCAACAGTCGAAATTAAAAGCATCGCGTCGGTTGTTGGCTGCTGTTCGGGAACAATCGTAACGTTGTAAACGCCGGTCGCTGAATCCTGCGCATAGGTCCGATAACGAATCGGAATAGATGGTTTTGAGTGGGCCCCGCCACTTGCCCCGGCTGCGTCTCCGGCGTTGCCGGTTCCCTTACCTCCGCCTGCACTGCCCGCACCAGTGGCGGTTTCCGTTGGTTTGCCTAGCCCATCGCCAGTGCCTTCGCCTTCCATGCCTTCCGCTTCATCATCCGCATTATCCGGCTTCAAATGATCGGGCTGCATCCGCGTTGTCTTGCTCTCCATTTTGCGCCCAGGAATTGTTTCCGGCAACGGACTGCGGTCGGGTGTTTCTTGTGGATAGCCCTCCTTCATTACCCCGTCAAAACTTTCTTCGGGCGATTCGTCGTCATCAGGCAAAAAACGATTTAGACCTGGAATATTAATCACCTTTGACTCGTCAGTTGGTGTCAGCTTTCGGATGCAGTCGCGGATGAAATTAACGTACTCTGATTCAATCTTGCGGTTCACCCCTTTCTCCGGGTAATCAGCATCCCAAATATCATGACGGGGCGGTTCCATTTCGCGGAGCAGTTTGTTGCCATGATCGTTGCGGCACATGAAAACCCCACAGAACGGAATAACCGAGCGGAATGGTTTCTCGAAAATCTTCATTCCTGTCTTACGTACCATTGCGATGCGTTTCGGCAATTCAGCATCGCCCGCCGTAAGATAGAGAGTGACTTCCTGAAGGCAAGGTTGGGTGACGGGAAACTTATGAGTCGGATTTGTGAACGCCTGGTAGAAAAGGTTAGCGGTGAATCCCTCTTGACCGCTGAATGCCTCAAGCAGCGCCTGCAGATTACTTTTCTTTATTGTGATGTCACCAACCTTTACTTCCAAGTCGCCGAAATGAATTGCCGGCCAGAAATTATCCAAAACCGAGTAAACTAAATCGTTTTGCCAGTTTTCCGATGCGGGAAAGCAGAGGACTATTACATCCGTTCCATGCTGCAATCGGAGAAACTTTGGCGGAATCTCCGCCAGAGACCGGATCGACGCTCCATTCTGCCCGCCGAGAAAACCTGTCGATTGCGAGACGCCTCCTCGCGGGTGGTTATGCGATACGAGCGTTGCAACGCCCTGGAAAACGTGCTCCTCGTCAGTATTGAAAGTGGAATACAATACGGTGCGCACAAGGCTTGCAGCAAAGGGCGCGTTCTTTCCGATACCGAATGACCCGCCTTCGCCGCCTCCTTTAGACGATGAACCGGCGCAACGAATCAGATTATACCAGTTTTTGGATCGTTCCATGTCGTTCCCTAGCACTCCGGTTGTGTTATAGTCTCCTATCCGCAAAGCTGTAATTTTATCTTCCCCGGAAAGTGCTTCGGCGTGTCGAAAAAATGCCTTCGCCTTTTTATCATGTGACCAGTATTCAGTACAGCGCGCGAGAGTTGCTTTCAAATAATCCATATCGGGTATATCACCCCGGTTAAGTTCCAAAACCTCAAACTTGACCAGCACCGGATTATTCGGGTCGTGGCGGGCGTCGAGACTATTTTGAATCATCTCGCGGGCTAGCAGCCTGTCGGACTTGACCAGAAGCATTTTTTCTGGATTTCGCGTAATCTGCTATTGGAGCCTGTAGCACGGAGTTGACGAATTCGAAAAGACCAGTTGGATCGGACCAATAGAGTCCGGGAGGGGTGTCAATCGAAGGTCCGATTAAATTTGTGTTCCGCCCGGCCTTTTCCCTCGGATTTTTCAGCCGGAGCGGGCCAGTTTCAGTCCCGCTCGCAAGATGTGTAACCGTTTGAGGTTGTAGGCGACGCAGACCCACTGCCATTCCAGCCCGACCTTTTCCAGTCCGCGCAGCAGAAATTGCCGGAATCCCATCACGCTCTTGATGATGCCAAAGACCGGTTCCACCGTCTGCTGCCGCAATTTGTACTTGGCTTTGCCATCCTTCGTTTTCAGCCGGTGCTTCATCACCTCGCTCAACCCGGCTCCCGGGGCGGCGCCGCCGGCTCATCCTTCTTTTCCAGATCGCTGACGGTGCGATGGTGTTCTTTCTTTTCCAGCGCTGCATAGACCGTCGTCCCGGTGGACTGGCCAGCGGGCGTTTGTTCCACCGCACGCACCGCCGCTTCGCTGTAAAATCCGCTGTCGGCCAGGACGGCCGCAACCGATTCCACCGGGGCGGCCACCGCCGCCACGGTGGGGGCCAGTTCCTGTTTGTCATTGCACGCCTGGCTCACCCGCTCTCCCACGATCAAGCGGCTGTCCACTTCCACGGCGGCTTGCGCGTTGTAGCTTTGCTCAAAATGTGGGCCGCTGCCCGCTTTCATGATCCGGCTCTGCGGGTCGGTGAAGTTATATTGGTCGCTGGGACCCGGTTCGGGCGTCGGCGCCTGGGGCGGCTGGCCGCGCATTCCTTCACCCCGTTCTTTTTTGGCGGCCCGCTCGGCCAGTTTCTTCTCGTGTTCGGCCAACTCGACGGCGTAGCGCGCCTGGGCGCGGGCTTCAATCTCGGCCCGCGCCTTGGCCAGCGCGGCTTTGCGCTCTTGGCGGCGGGTGATCTCGTCGGGAATGCTCAGCCCGTCTTGCAAGGGCGTGCTGTCGGCTTGCTCGGCTTTGGCCATCAGTTCCCTGATCTCCAGGTCCAGTTGTTCGATGGTTTTGCCCGCGTGTTCGTAGCTGACGGCGGAGTGCTTGCTGGCATTGGCCATCACCTTGGTCCCGTCCACGGCCACGGTGATTTGGCCGACCTGCAAAAACTTCAACGCCTGCGCCAGCTCCAAGACCCGGACAAAGGTCTCTTGCAACAGCGCTTTGTTCTCGCGCCGGAAAGTGCAAATCGTGTCATGGTCCGGATGGGTGTCTCCGCAGATCATCCGCACCGGCACACTGTCGTACGTCGCCTGTTCGATCCGCCGCGAACTGAAAAGCCCGGTGGCATAGCAATAAAGCAACAAGGCCAAAAGCATCCGGGGCGGATACTGTTCGCTACCAGTTCCCCTTTCGTTGACCTTGATTCGGCGTAAATCCATCTCCTCAACGGCGTCCAGAATGAAATGCGCCAGATGGTCTGTCGGCACCCAATCGCGCAGATTGGGGGGCAGGATCAGCGGGGTGTCGTAATCAATAGTGATAAAGCGTGCAGCCATACTTGACTGATGCCCTCTGGCCCTTTCACGTTCAAACTTTCTGAAAAAACCTTCGCTCTAAGTCCGACAGGCTGCTAGATACCTATCGAAATTGCCTTTGAAAGTTTCCACCCCCGCGTCGTGAAGACCACTATCGCGACCGCCGTCATTCCTGGCAAATGTCCAATTCAGTTGTGCCATATCATTAAGCTGCCTTCGTCAACTGCAAGACTTGAAGCTCGTCCATCACTTTTTGCGCGATGCGAGCTACAAGCGGCACGGTGACGGAGTTTCCAATTTGTTTGTAGATTTGGCTGCTTGAAAGCGTTTCGGGGATTTTGAACCATGCGTCCTCGTAGCCTTGAAGCCGAGCGCACTCACGCGGAGTCAATTTACGAATGCCCCAGCGGTCTTTAATCACAGGTTGATTGTGTCCGCCCTCACCCATGTTTGCCATTAGGGTAAAACAGATACCGGATTTGTTCTCTCGCACATAGCTGCGGCGCAGTTGATAAACTGAATCGCGTTCCCCCTTCTCAATTGCTTCTTCAAAAAATGGATGGTACTGGGATCCGGGTTTGAAATAAAATTTCTCGGTTGCCTTTCGATCCAAGTCTAAAAACTCCTTAACCTTTCGCAATGATCCCGTCGGCAACGGTTCAGGGAATTGAAAATTGTTCGAGGAAAAATGGTCGCAGCTTAATGCCAGCATAAAAATACGGTCTCTGTTTTGAGGAATCGCTGTGTAATGAGCCGTATTCATGAGTTTCGCGTTGGCCTCAGTAAACCAGTAACCAGCTTTCTGCACCTCGGTTTGAACGCGTTTAAACGTGCGGCCCTTGTCATGCGTCTTAAAGTTTTTCACGTTTTCAAGGAGAAGAATTTTAGGTTTTTTGTGACCGAACTCTTTTATAATTCGGATTATATGGAAAAACAGCAGTCCGCGTTCGTCTTTAAAACCTCGTTTTTCGCCAGCGACTGAGAATGGCTGGCACGGAAAACCCGCCGTTATGACGTCCACAGGTTCGAGTCCGTCGCCCCTGACTGTTAAGTCCTCAATTGGTTTATTCAGATAACGAATACTCGGAAAATTCAAACTAAATGTTTCCGCAGCGAATGTGTCCTTTTCATTCGCCCAGGCGACTGTCGCGCCAACTTCTTGAAATGCCCGGCAGAAGCCGCCAATCGCCGCAAAAAGGCAGCCGACGCTAAATGCCGTTCCATTTCGGTCATAAATGTTCATAATTTACTAAACCCCCGAACAAAATGTTGCGGGGTGCAGCATATTGACTAGCCGGATAGTAGGGTTTTTCATAAATCTGTTGCAAGCGCGAAAATCACGCAATTTTTCAAAAGATCCTCTCAGGCACGGTTGAGTTTACAATCCCTTGGATGGGGGGCAATCCCAAATGGGCGGATGAAGGAAATTGATTAAACCGCGAACTATGACCATCACGGTCAAATTGCCTGAAAATTAGACATGATCCCTTTTCCGCCGGAATTACGCACTGTTAGATAGAAAGGCAATTATGAAACGAATTATCTTATTCCTGGCGGGCTTGGCCGCCATCTGCGGTCTGGCAATTCACTATACGGCAAAATCCACGAAGCAGAACGCGCCGCCGGCCGCGCCTGCGGTGGCTGAATCTGCGACTGATCAGGCAACTTTGGCTGCGCCGAAGACGAAGCCGCGTCCAGTGGCGCAACGCGAAGCGCGCGCGGATACCGTTGTCTCCGTCTCCAATCAGGCCTCTTCCGCCCCGGCACCGGGGAGCTTGGAAGCGATTGCGTTCACGTCGGCCATAGATACTTTGGTGTCGCCACATGCGACTTATGCGGAGAAACAGGCGGCCTGGAAGCAACTGCGGGACTCAGGCCGCCTGGCGGACGCGGCCGCCGAGTTGGAACTGCGCATGGCCAACGACCCGAAGAACGCCTTGTATCCGGCCGCTCTCGGTCAAGCTTATCTCAAGCTGTGCGGCACGACCACGGACATTCGGCAGCAGGCGGTTTGGGCGATGACTGCCGACGTGGATTTTGAGACGGCGCTGAATCTTGATCCGTCGAATTGGGACGCGCGCTACACCAAGGCGGTCGGGATGTCGTACTGGCCCGCCAATCTGAACAAGGGCGATGAGGTGATCCAGCAGTTTAACATGCTGATCCAGCAGCAGGAACAGCAGGCGCCCCAACCGCAGTTCGCGCAGACCTACGAATGGCTCGGCAAACAATACCAGAAAGCCGGCCAGACGGACGCCGCCCAGCAGGTTTGGCAACGCGGGGCCACGCTCTACCCGGACAATCAATCCCTGCAAAACCTGCTGGCGGCATCCGCGACGGCGCAGCAGTAATCTGGTTTCAAGAGCAGCTTGAAATGAATAAGATTAAGATTAGGATTAAGATTAAGATTAAGAGGCAGGAATCTGCTTTCAACGGAGGCCCGAAATGAATACGCTCGCCCATAATATGAAAGGCGAGCCAGAGAGCGCAGAGCCGAGCCGCGAAGAGTCATTGTTCGACGCCACGCTGGCTCTCCCGCCCGAACAACGCGCCGCCTATCTTGACAAGGAATGCGGACCGGACGCGGCCTTGCGGCAGCGCGTGGCGGACTTGCTCAAGGCCTACGGCCAATCAGACGGTTTCCTGGAAGGGCAGCCGGCGGCGGGGGGACCATCAGGCACGAGGGTTGCGGCTGTTCCGCCCGCCGAAAATCCGGGCGACGTCATCGGGCGCTATAAAATCCGCGAGAAACTGGGCGAAGGCGGCTGCGGGGTGGTGTATGTGGCCGAACAGACCGAACCAGTGCGACGGCGGGTGGCGCTGAAAGTGATCAAACTGGGAATGGACACACGCACGGTGATTGCGCGATTCGAAGCCGAACGCCAGGCCCTGGCGATGATGGACCATCCCAACATCGCCAGGGTTTTGGACGCGGGCACGACCGCCGCCGGACGGCCCTACTTCGTCATGGAACTGGTGCGCGGGATCAAGATCACGGATTACTGCGACCAGAACAACCTGGAAACCGGGGAGCGCATTCGCTTGTTCATCCAGGTTTGCCACGCCGTGCAACACGCCCATCAAAAGGGCATTATCCATCGCGATCTCAAGCCATCCAACATACTGGTCACGCTGCACGACGGCACGCCCGTGCCGAAAGTGATTGATTTTGGGATTGCCAAGGCGACGGAAGGCCGGCTGACCGACCAGACGATTTACACCCAACTTTACGAATTCATCGGCACGCCCGCTTACATCAGCCCGGAACAGGCGGAGATGAGCGAGCTGGACATAGACACGCGCACCGACGTTTACAGCCTGGGGGTGCTGCTCTACGAATTGTTCACCGGCAAAACGCCGTTCGATTCGCAGGAACTTCTCCGGTCCGGCCTGGACGAGATGCGGCGGACGATTCGAGAGAAGGAACCGCTCTCGCCCTCGACGCGCTTAAGCTCGATGGCCGATGCGGACTTGACCACGACCGCCAAACGCCGCCGGGCCGAAGCGCCGCGCCTGGTGCATTTCATCAAGGGCGACCTGGATTGGATTGTGATGAAGGCGCTGGAGAAAGATCGCACGCGGCGATTTGACACCGCGAACGCGCTGGCGGCGGACTTGCAACGATTCCTCAACAATGAGCCGGTGGAGGCGCGCCCGCCGAGCAACGTCTATCGTTTCCAGAAGCTGGTGCGGCGAAACAAAATGGCGTTCGCGGCGATTTTCGGAATCGTGGCGGCGCTGGCTCTGGGCCTCATCGTATCGCTGAATTTGTATATCAAGGAAAAGGCGGCTTTGCGCCGCGCCCTCCAGGTCGAACAGGAGGAAGTGGGCTTGCGCAAACAGGCGGAAGCGGGGTTGGAGATCGAGCGCAAGCAGCGGGAGTACGCGGAAATCGGCAACAAGCTGTGGCGGGCCGGCGTGCTGATGAGCCAAGACCAGTTTGACCAGGCCGACGAGCTGATGAAGGGCGTTCCGCCCATTCCGCAGAGCGCCGCGATTTACAACGTCCTGGGGATGGTTCGAGCCCGATGGGGAAGGCTGGACCAAGCCATTACCAACTATGCCAAATGCGCCACCGTGCAGCCGACCAACGATATCGGATTTCATTGCCTGCTGCCGTTGCTGGCGCAGACCGGGCGAACCAATGAATTCGAGAAGTGGCGGCGCAAGGCGTTGGACCAATTCGAGTCAACAACCGATCCCGAGGTTGCGGAGCGAATGGCTTTGGATTGCCTGATCCTGCCTGCATCGGACGAGCTCGTGAAACGCGCAGTCAAAATGCTCGACGATACAGCGGCCACGCCGCCCCGGCCATCGGCCGAGTTCGTCAAAGGACTGGCGGAGTATCGCCAGGGACAATTTGCCCCCGCCGCCGCACGCCTCGAGAAAGCGGTTGAGTTCCAGGCGAACACCAACGCGGCAATGCAGGCGCGGCTGATCCTGGCCATGGCCCGCAGCAAGCTGGGCAGGGCCGATGAGATCCCGATCCCCTGCGAAAAACAGGGTTCGTTCAGCGGAGGGGATTGGAATGAGCAAATGACCACCGCGTTGTTCGCCCGCGAGGCGCGCAGCGTCATTGTCAAATGAACGAAGTCACGCAGCTTCTCCAGGCCATTGAGAGGGGCGATGCGAAAAGCGCCGAGGAACTGCTGCCATTGGTCTATGAGGAACTGCGCAAGCTGGCCGCCTCCAAGATGGCACGCGAAGCGCCGGGACAGACGTTGCAGCCGACCGCGCTGGTGCATGAAGCGTGGCTGAGACTGGTGGGCGGCGCCGGCCCGCAGTTCAAGGGCCGCGCGCATTTTTTTGGCGCGGCGGCGGAGGCGATGCGCCGCATCCTGATTGATCGGGCGCGGCGCAAAGCGGCCCAACGCCACGGCGGCGGCCAGCAGCGCGTGGACATTGACGAAATTGAAATCGCCGCGCCGGCCCGGGATGATGAACTCCTGGCTGTGAATGACGCGCTCGACAAATTCGCGGCGCTGGATGCGCCAAAGGCGGAGTTGGTCAAATTACGTTTCTTTGCCGGATTGACCCTGGAGCAGGCGGCCGGCGTGCTCGGGGTCTCCGAGCCAACCGCCAAGCGATGGTGGGCCTACGCGCGGGCCTGGCTGTTTGAAGAATGCAAGGCCAGCGTCTTGCCTCATAAATAACTGGTCGTGATTGCTACGCCGTCGGCTCAATGCGCTGCACGTCTTTGAATTTGTCGAAGTCGCGGTCAAAAGATGCGACGGGGCTTTCCAGTTCAACCGACGACGCTGCGAGATAAGCGTCGGCGAAATGTGCGTTGATCTCGCGGCAACGCTGTAAGGCATCCATCATACGCACTGATTCGACTGCTTCAATGCCGCGCGATTGCAAAAAGGACAAAAGTTTTGTTGCAACTTCCTTCCGCTCCATGTCGTAAAACGATTCGAGTGTATAGATTAGTTCCGCGACGATAACAGGCAGGACGACGAGAACAACCTCTCCGTTGTCGGCCCGTTCGACCAGACGACGCGCCTTGACTGCCATCTCATGGGGTTCGCCGGTGAAGAACCGCGCCAGGACATTCGTGTCAACAAGCTGTCGTTGAATGGCCACGATTTTATTCGACACCTTCTTTGGCGGCGTGCCTGCCGGCGGCCCGCGCTGTTGCGTCGCGTTCAGCGGCGCGTCCGGGAAATTTTTTGGGGGATTTGAGGCTTCCGAACAAATCCAAGGCGCCCGGCTGGGGGCGCACGACAACGGTGCCATCGTCGCGCACAGACCAAGTGAGGCGTTGGCGGGGCTTGACCTTGAGCGCTTCGCGGATTTCCTGCGGCACAGTGGTCTGCCCTTTATCTGTCAGTGTCGATGTTGACATGAAGTAACCTTACCACACCACTTCGCATTACCGCAAGGGGAATGATTATCTTATAAACCGACATTACTTGGATTGAAGTTGAGGTTGGAGATGAAAACCCGGATCCAAAAAAAGTTTAAAAAAGCCATTGACAATTTCGCCCAACTGTATTAGTTGTAGTAGAACAGTAGGCAAAGACCGTGAATTTTAACTGCATCATCAATACCGGTTCGGGCACGCCGATCTATAAACAGATCACGGACCAGGTCCGCCTGGCGGTGGCCACGGGCCGCCTGACGGTGGGGGATCAGCTCCCGAGTGTTCGTGTCTTTGCGGAAACGCTGGTGCTCAACCCCAATACCGTGGCGCGCGCTTATTCCGATCTGGCGCGGGAAGGCCTGATCGAATCCCGGACCGGGCGCGGCGTTTTCATCATCCGCAAGCGCAAGGTGTTCACGCGCGAGGAAGGCCGCCGCCGCCTCGAGCCGCTGCTGGACGCCCTCATCGGCGAGGCGATGGCGATGGACTTCACCGCGGCGGATTTGCAGGCGGCTTTTGCAAAAAAACTCAGCCAATGGCAGCACGAGAACGGAGGCAGGAAAAACAATGAATGAAGAACCCGTCATCCACACGCGGGAGTTGACCCGCCATTTCGGACGCAAATGCGCCGTGCAAGCCCTGAATCTGGAAGTGCCAAAAGGATGCGTTTTTGCCTTTTTGGGCCGCAACGGATCGGGCAAAACCACCACCATCCGCATGTTGCTGGGGCTGCTGGCCCCCACGCGCGGGGAGGCCGCCGTGCTGGGTTGCGACAGCCAGGCCCTGACGCCGGAGATGAGGGCGCGCATCGGTTACTTGACTGAGGAACACCAGCTTTACGACTGGATGAGCCTCCGCGAGGCGGCTGATTTCCAATCGGCCTTTTACCCGAGATGGAACCAGAAAATCTACCGGGGCGTCATTGATCATTTCGGCCTCAAAGCCGAGGCGCGCATCAAGGACTTGTCGCGGGGCCAGCGGGCGGGAGTGTGCCTGGCTTTGACGCTGGCACCCGATCCGGAGTTGCTGATTCTGGACGATCCGGCAATGGGCCTGGACGCGGTGGCCAGGCGCGCGCTGGTCGAGTCCATGATCTACTTGACACGCCGGTCCGACCGCACGATTTTCTTTTCCTCGCACAATCTGGCGGACGTGGAACGGGTGGCGGATTTCATCGCCGTTTTGGACTACAGCGTGTTGCGGGCGTGTTGTCCGCTGGAAACCTTCCGCAGCAGCGTGCAAGAGGTGCGGTTGCGCTTTTCAGGCGCGCCGCCGCTGTTGCCAAAAATACCCGGCCTGCTCCAGGCCTTTCGCCTGGACCGCGAACTGCGCGTCACCTGCGTCCATTACGACAAGGCAACAGAACAGGCGCTGGGAAACCTGTCGCCCGAGACGATGGAAATAATGCCGTTGGGACTGGAAGAGGCGTTCATCAGTTACCTTGGGGAACGGGGCGAAAAGTCGTTCATACTCGCGGACACGGAGGCGCCATCATGAAAAAGTTGTTTATGAAAGAATTGCGGGAGGAGACGAAGGCCGCCTTGCTCGGCATGGCCCTATTCATCTTTATCCTGACGATGGATTGCAAAAAGTATGCCAACCAACTGGACTGCATGAATCTGGATCAGGGTTTGCGATGGGGCTATTGGATGCAGCCGCTATTGGATGCGGGGCTGTTCTCTTTTTTCTGCGCCATTTTTGGGATTGTGCTCGGCTGGCTGCAAATTCGCGCTGAGAAACATCCCGATCTCTGGGCGTTCCTGATTCATCGCCCGATGACGCGGACGAGGATTCTGCTGGGCAAAACCGCCGCCGGCCTGTGTCTATATGCGTTGGGGGCGGGATTGCCGTTGCTGGGTTTTATCGCGTATGTTCGGACTCCCGGCCATGTGGCGGCGCCATTTGAGTGGGCGATGACGCTGCCGGTTGCGGTGGCTTTTCTGCTCGGGATTGTTTTTTACTTCGCCGGGATGCTCACCGGCTTGCGGCAGGCGCGCTGGTATGGCAGCCGGGGCTTCGGGTTGGGACTGGCGATTTTTGCCGCATTTGGCATATTCAAGGCCCAGGAACTTTGGCTGGCGCTTCTGTTTTTGGCGATTACCGGCGGGATTCTGGCCCTGGCCGTGTGGGGCAGTTTTCAGTCCGGAGGATATTACCGCAGCCAACCCGTGCCAGGAAAGCTGGCGCTGTCGGCTGCTTGTGCCACGGCTGGGTTCATCTTCGTCATGGCAGCTCTTATCTTGATCGAGTCGCTGTCCCGGCACACTTTTTTCCGGCCCGAATATGTGGTGGCCAAGGACGGTGTTGTTTACAAGACGATCCATCATGACAGTGAAGAACCGGAGATAGTGGATTTAAATGGCAAGCCGCTTCTGGATGACAAGACGGGCAGGAAAATGAAACTTACGGAAATCGACCGGCATCGCGCTCCATCCTGCGCAGTATCCGCGCACTTCGGCACCCTGGATGAACGGAGAAAAAGGGATGAGTCCGGTTACTATATGAGCAATTTTCGGTTTTTCAATCCCTGGCTGAGAGCGGACAAAACGGTTTGGTATGTAAAACACGATGGCCGTCTGGCGGGCTATGATATCGTCACCCGCCGGCAGACCGGCATATTGGAGGCGCCCGGAAACTCCATCAATGCCTCGTCCGCCGCAGCCGGTTTCATCCCTTCATCGGATTATTACGATAATGGTTTCAATTCGCCTGAGGAGGCGCGAATTCTGGCTTCACCCACAACCGTTTATCTGGTGAATGTTGAAAGCCGCGCGCTTAAACCCATTTTCACCGTCACAAACGACGACAGAATCGGCGGATATGCGGAGATTCGCAGCAACTCGCCGCAAAGCGTGGTGGTGGTGACGCGGCAGTCCATTCAATTGCTGGATTTTGACGGCCGGGTGGAATGGAGCGTTCCTTATCAGCCTTCCTATCCGGTCTATTCCAAAATCAGCGTTTTATTTTTGGAACCGACCAACCGATTCGCGGTTGAATTTTATCCAGACTTCAAGGCAGATAGAAAAACCGGCTGGAAACTGCCCACCCGGATCGAATGGCTCACTTCTCGGGAAGGCGTCTCAAAGAGCGTGGATTTGCCGAAGTTGCCCCCGTCCATGGATGATTTCGGGATAAAATTGGCCTTTCTGCTCATGCCACCGCTCCCTTCGGCTGCGTTTGCCTGTTCGGATGATTCAGACTGGCCTTGGAAGCCGTCGTGTTTGATTCCTGCCATCCTTTGCGCGATTGTTGGCTGGGGATTGGGACGGCGCTACAGCTTTCCGGCCAGAGCACAGGCCGGTTGGGTCGTGTTTCATTTGCTTTTGGGCCTTCCGGGGCTGCTGGCATTCTTGAGCGTCCAAGAATGGCCGGCGCGGGAACAGTGTCCAAGTTGCAAAAAGCTTCGGGTGGTTGACCGCGAGAAATGCCCCCATTGCGGAGCGGACTTTGCCCCGCCGGAAAAGAACGGCACGGAGATTTTCGAACCCTTGGCGGCAGATTAACCGGTCCCATTCCCGCCACGGATTTTCCGTTGGAATCGGGGAATGCATTTAACCCGCATCTGACTTCGAGCGAAAGGCTTGTCAGATGGTCTAATTAAGACAACCATGTTGCGGATAAGATGAATTTCAGGACGCGATTGTATAAACCGGCTTTGCTGGGGTTGGCGGCTATTCTGTTTTGCGTCGTGGCGCAAATGCAGGCGCGGCTCAATGTGGACCGCAAGGAGCTGGGGTTGACCAAGATGGACCCGCTGGAGAATGCGCCGCCCGCGCTGGCTTTTACGACGGTGGCCCTGGGCGGCTTTCGCGGGCTGATTGCCAACGCCCTTTGGCTGCGCCTGTCCGATTTACAGGAGGAGGACAAGTATTTCGAAATGGTGCAACTGGCCGATTGGATCACCAAGCTCCAGCCGCGCATGGTGGCGGTCTGGCAATTCCAAGCCTGGAACATGGCCTACAACATCTCGGTCAAGTTCAAGAGCCACGAAGACCGCTGGCATTGGGTGGAGCGGGGCGTTGAATTGTTGCGCGATGAGGGCTTGCATTATAATCCCAATGAAACGCGGCTCTATCGCAACCTTTCCTGGCTTTATCAACATAAAATCGGCGCGTACCTCGATGACGCGCACATGCTTTACAAACTGCGTTGGGCGCAGGAGATGCAGGGCGTCCTGGGCGGCCGGCCGGATTTCAAGGAATTGCTGGATCCGACCACGCCGGAAGCCAGGGAACGGGTGCGCAAGTTGCGGGAGGTTTATAAAATGGACCCGAAAATCGTCCAGCAGGTGGATGAGGAATACGGCCCGTTTGACTGGCGTTTGCCGGACGCCCACGCGGTGTATTGGGCGGAATTGGGCCGCATCCACGGCAGGCCGGAGGACCAGGAAACATTGCGCCGTTCCATCTACCAGAGCCTGCAGGCCATGGGCATTCGCGGAGGCGCCCTTTCCAGCTCGGTGACGAACGTGACGGCGGAGAATTTCATGCTTTGGCCCAATCTTGACCAGGTGCCTGTCATCAGCGCCACTTATGAAAAAATGATTGCCGAGGAAACCAATAATCCGCGCGGCCTGCAACTGAACATGGAGACGGCCCACAAGAATTTTCTCAAGCAGGCCATTTATTTGCTCTACGAGGATGGCCGCGAAAAAGAGGCGCAGCATTGGTTCAATTATTTAAAAACCATCTACACCAATGCCTTCGTCGGCAATGAGGCCAGGATGAGCCTGGAAGATTACGCGGTGAGCCAAATCATCACAGACAATAACGAAACAGACATGAATAAAATCCAGGCCAGCATCCTGGCCATGTTTGACCGGGAATTCCTTTGCTTGATCATGGACAATGACGCCCAGGCCGCCAACTACAACAATATGGCGAGAAAAATCTGGACCTATTATAACCTGAAAATAAAAGGCGCCTCCAAAGAACGGCTGGGCTTGACGCCGCTCAATCAATTGCAACAGTTTGTTTTGAACAAGGTCCTGGATCCGAAAAACGGACTGCCGCCGCGGGCCGCCGCCATTCTGCGCACGAAACTTAATTTGCCGCCGCCGCAAGCGCCTCCGCCCGCCGCCGCGCCAGGCCCTGTCGGCGCTGCGGGGCCTTAGCCTGTTCGGAACGAAATCCTGGTGATTAAATCCCGACCGAAACTGTTTTGCAGCCGCTCGAGGATTTCCCGGCGGCGATACCGCACAATTTCATCCAGCCACACGCTGCTGTCCACCGTGACAAACAAGGTGCCTTTGCGAATGCCGGTGGGCCGGGCATGGGCCACGATATTGGGGTCCAGTTGATGATTCCATACTTTGAGAATTTCCGTTTCCGCCTGCCGGCTGTCCATGCGCAAGCCGGCCAGGACGCGCGGCATGATTTCGGCGGCGGGCCGCGCGGAGGGTTGCCGCGCCTGTTCCGCCGCGCTCCAATCCCAGCGCCGCCATTGTGCCAGCGCCCGTTGCCGGGCGGTCGGCGCGGGCGCGGCAGGCCGGAAACGGCGATACGGGAACGACTGGTTCACGTCTCCACCGTAGCAAAGCGGGGCGCGGCATTCAACGGCAATGATCCAAGGAAACAATGGATTCTCATTGCCCGCCACACACCTTTCCGGTTAAAACCGCAGGAGCCATGACGACCGGCACTCGCATCAAAGACCTTCCAAAAAATGAACGGCCACGCGAACGCCTGGCCAAATTGGGCGCGGATGCGCTCAGCCACGCTGAATTGATTGCCATTCTTTTGCGCACCGGCATGACAGGATTTTCGGCGGTCCAGGTCGCCCAACAAGTGCTTCAAAAATTCAAGTCGCTCGACGCCCTGTCCCGCGCCTCTTTGGAGGAATTGAAAACCGTCAAGGGCGTTGGCCAGGACAAGGCCATCGCTTTGAAGGCCGCCTTTACCCTTGCCCGGCTCCTGGTCGAGGAATCGCAGGGAGAAGCGCCCTTGCTCGACAGCCCGGAGCGAATCGCCGACCATTTGCGCGAAGCCAACAGGGCCTACGAAGTGGAACAACTCCAGGCCGTGCTCCTCAACACGCGGCGCAAACTCATTCGCGTGGAACTCATCTCCCACGGCCTTGTCGATACGATCCTGATCCATCCCCGCGAAGTTTTCAGGAGCGCCATCGCCGCCAACGCCTCGGCCCTGGTCCTGGTCCACAACCATCCCAGCGGCGACCCGACCCCTTCCGAAGCGGACATCCGGGCGACGCGCGACCTCATCCGCGCCGGCCAGCTTTTGAAAATCGAGGTGCTCGATCACATCATTCTCGGCCGGCGCACCGCCGAAAACGGCCGGGATTATGTCTCCTTGCGTGAATTGGGCTTTTTCAACGCGTGAAGCAGAAATGATTCATCCCACCGCCATAATTCATCCGGAAGCGCAACTGCACCCGAGCGTTGAGATCGGGCCTTACGCCGTGATCGACGGGCATGTTTCCATGGGGCCGGGCTGCCGCGTCGGGCCGCACGTTTATCTGACCGGCCATACGCGCATCGGCGCCAACAACCGCTTTTACGCCGGGTGCGTCGTGGGCGAGGCCCCGCAAGATGTCAAATACAAGGATGAACCGGCCGAATTGCGCATGGGCGACGACAATCTGGTGCGCGAAGGCGCCACGGTGCATCGCTCGGCCAAAGTGGGCGAGGCCACCGTCATCGGCTCGAACAATTTTTTGATGGTCAATTCCCACGTCGGGCACAACGTTGTTTTGGGCGACCATGTCATTTTGGCCAACGGCGCTTTGCTGGCCGGCCACGTTGAAGTCGGGGACCGCGTCTTCATTTCGGGCAATTGCCTGGTCCATCAATTTGTCCGGGTCGGCACACTGGCCCTCATGCAGGGCGGCTCGGCCATCAGCCAGGATTTGCCGCCTTACACCGTCGCCCGCTGGGACAATGGCATGTGCGGATTGAATGCCATTGGCTTGCGCCGCGCCGGTTTCAGCGCGGACGAACGATTGGAATTGAAGAAGCTTTATCACCAACTCTTCCGCTCCGGGGAAAATTTGTCAGGCGCCGTGGCCCAAGCCCGCCAGGAGTTCACCAGTGCGCCGGCCAAAGTCCTGCTGGATTTTGTCGCCTCCGCCAAACGCGGCGTCTGCCGGGACGTCAGCATGATGGCCAGAGGCGGAGGAAAAATTGATGAAGGGAACATTGACTAAATCCGCCCGCCCGGTGCAAATTCGGGAGCCGTAAAATTTAAACATTCCAATCTTATGCCGCCAAAAGCCGAAAAAGCCGCCGCCGCCGAACCCAAAACCGCCGATCCTAAAATCTCCGCCACCCGCCAGCGCGATCTGGACGCGGCCATTTCGCACATCACCAAAGCCTACGGCGACGGCAGCATTATGCGGCTGGGCGATGCCCGCGCCAAAACAGGCATCGAGGTCATCCCCACCGGCGCGCTCTCCGTGGACCTGGCCCTGGGCGTCGGCGGCGTGCCGCGCGGCCGGGTGGTCGAGATTTTCGGCCCGGAATCATCCGGCAAAACCACTCTCATGCTCCACGTCATCGCCAACGCCCAGAAGGCCGGCGGGCTGGCCGCTTTTATCGACGCCGAGCACGCCCTGGACCCCGGCTACGCCAAAAAGCTCGGAGTCAATTTGGACGAATTGCTCGTTTCCCAGCCGGACAGCGGCGAGGAGGCCTTGAGCATTTGCGAAACCCTGGCCCGTTCCAATGCCCTGGATGTCATTGTGATTGACTCCGTCGCCGCCCTCGTGCCCAAGGCCGAATTGGAAGGCGAAATGGGCATGGCCACCATGGGCATGCAGGCGCGCCTGATGAGCCAGGCCCTGCGCAAACTCACCGCCATCCTGGCCAAGTCCAAGACCACCTGCATCTTCACCAATCAATTGCGCGAAAAAGTCGGCATCATGTTCGGCAACCCCGAAACCACGCCGGGCGGCAAGGCCCTCAAGTTTTACGCCAGCATCCGCATCGACATCCGCCGCCGCGACACGCTCAAGGACGCGGCCGGCGTCGCCGTGGGCAACGCGGTCAAGGTCAAAATCGTCAAGAATAAAGTCGCGCCGCCTTTTGCCGAGGCCGAGTTTGAAATCATTTACGACCACGGCATCAACAAGGAAGGGAGCATTATTGAGGTCGGCATCACCCATGGCGTCGTGGATAAAAAGGGCGCGTGGCTGCAATTCGGGGGCGAGTTGATCGGGCAGGGCAAGGAGGCCGCCCGCCAGGCCCTGGCCGACAAGCCGGAGCTGGCCCAAAAGATCGTCGCCGCCATCATGGCCAAGCGCAACGAAGCGGCCGCGCCGGTTGCGGCCGCGTAATTTCACAATTATTGTACTGACCCCTGACCCGTACAACTGAATCGCACATGCCATTCTCCGAAGCCGTCAAACTTGAAGCCAAACGACGCTCTGCTTTCCTGTGTGCAGCTTGCCGCAGGCCGTTCGTCGAAGTTCACCACATCATCCCGCAAGCGGAAGGAGGTCCGGACGATCTCGATAATGCCTGCCCTCTGTGTGCATATTGCCACGACCAAGTTGGAGGGAATCCAGAAAAACGCAAACAGTTGCGCGAGATGCGGGATTTGCAATGGGAGTTGAACGCAAAACAGGCACAACACCCAGCCACGGTAGAGTTCAACCAAAAGCTCGATAATATCCAACTTCATTTAAGTGACTCAGCAAAGGGCCAAGCTGAGCAGCAACAAGCATTGATCGATATTAAGAACCTTATGATTTCACATAACAACACTTCAAATGTCGCAATTTCACAGGTAAGATCGTTCGCCGATTTGACGGCCGTTACTGGGGTCTGCATTCGACCACCCGACAAAAATGAGGGCTAACCGCGCTCACCCCCCTGACGCCCATGAAATAAAATCAACTTGTCAAAGCGATTGATTCGACCAGCCAGCAGTTGCTCGGGCGGGCCACCGCCGCCGTCAATCCATCCCTCGTCATACGCAACTGGCTCATCGGCGCATACATCGTAGGGTGTGAGCAACGCGGCCAGGACCGGGCCAGATATAGGGCATGTTTGTTGGAAAGACTGACGGCGGATTTGGAAAAATGGAACATGAAGGGGCTGGACGACCCTCGTATCTTGCGGGATTGCCGAATCCTTTACAGGCTTTATCCGCAGATTCGGGGGACACTGTCCCGCGAATTCGTGACCAGCCTCAAGCAGATTGCTGAAATAAGCCAGACACTGTCTGACCAATTGAAGAATTCCGCATCACTGATGCGGAAAACCAAGTTTTCCCAATTTACACTCGAACCGCTGGCTGTCATTCGGCAGGATGAAACAAAGTTATGCTGTGCCCCCTTTGACCTTGATGTGAGCGAGACGAAAGGCTCCCGTTTGCTGCACACGGGACTGCCCGCTTTACTGTCCAGAAGGCTAAAAGAGCCGCTCAAGATGGAGTTGCAAATTCTTCAGGCGACCGCACCCGTTTTCAGCCAAGACCGTTTGACCGAAGTACTGGATTGGGAAAAACGAAGGAGCGATTCCCCTATGGTACTCAAGCAATCGGCCGCGCTCACAGATAAACTCAAGGAGGTTCACAGAGGCCGGCGAGAGGACCGCCTCTAACGCAACTGCGGAGTTGAGATCTTGTGCGCTGGGTTCGAGCAAATTGTAGATCATCGGGTCCGGGTTTGGATGGTTGTGAAAGATGAGAACCGAGGTGTACCCGCCACTCCGCGCATGATTGAGGATTCCAGAGGATTCAAGATGTGGGATAACCATCGAGTTGTCCGGCCCTTTGTTCAGCCAAATAAGGCTCGTCTTTCTCTCCTTCTCGAATGCAACGATATTGCAGGCGGAAAAAGCCGACACTATTCGTAATGAAAACGAGCAGGTTTCAGTCCTCATTATTGACACACATTTAGCGTCGTCGTTTTTCATGCGACAGGTTGGAGGCAAAGGGTCAATTGCCCTTGTGTAGTCGCCGCGCAATTTTAGTGCTCATCCCAGGAGAATGCCGCGCCCAGCCCACTCTGTCCACCAACAAATAAAGTAAAGCCATGAACCCCTTTGCATGAAAGAACAACGCAAAGGCCCGAGGACGCGAAGAAATTGGGGACAAGAAATGGGACGTAGCGGCGTCGGCAGAGCGCCGCCAATCAAATAATCGCGGCCAATAAATGCGGCGGTCTGCCGACGCGCCGCTACGCCGGCAAGCAATGGGCTCAATGTTTATTACGTCTTGAAAGCGTAAAATTGCTTGTTCGGGACTGGCCGAAAAGTGATCGGAAAAGTGTTGCAATTCCTGATGGACAGAGTAGGGTTTCTAAGTTACGGAGTTTTTTTATGAAAAGCACTAAACACGTCGTTCATCTCAGCACAAATGTGGGAACACAGTGCGAACATTGCACCCCGCTGGTTCAGGTCGGGCTTGATGATTTCGCCAAGTCAGTGAACCACTACATTGAAAAGCACGGATACAAGTTGCTTCATGTGGGCACAGAGACTTCGCATGATTCAGACGGCAGGCCGTGGCATAGCACAGTTGCCTTACTCGGTAAGTGAAAGAGCGTTTCCTCTTGACTTGTGATTGACAGGAGGCGCGAGCATCGGATTTTCGGGTTTGCGCGGTGGTCGTTTCCTGCTAAAAAATACAATCGAGAATGAATTTTGGCGAGTTAATACACGAAGCGAGGGATGCTGCCAGTGAGGGCAGGCTATCCTCGAAAAGTGATAAGGAACTAGATGAAATGCTTTCATCTTGTCGCAAGTACTGCGCTTCAACGACAGCCCCCCTTGCGCTCGAATATGAGCCAGCAGTTGATGCTCTGCGTGACGAAATAACTCGCAGGTCAAATGAGCGGTTGCACAATGAAACAAAAAAGCAGCGTGAAGCGGCGATGGAAGAAGCGCGCCGATTAAAGGAGAGCGTCCAACGTCTTGAAAAGCCGCACAAGTTGCATTGGTGGCTGTTGGCAATTGCAGTCCTGACGGCGATTTTTGCTGGGATTGCCGCGCCGGATGTGATTCTAAAATGGATTCGAGGAAATTAACCCGTTTTAATATGTTGACTGTCTCTTCTTTGCTGTGTATTTTTCCAACATGAGCAGAGCGGAAATCATCTCTGAAATACCGAAGCTGTCGCACGAAGCACGGCGGGAAATCATGCGCTGCATCATCCAAGCAGAGGAAGATGCCGTGACTCTGGCCGAGTGCGACCAACGGGCTCTGGAGCGGTTCCAAATGCTCGACGCCATGGAAGCCGAGGATGAAAAGAACACTGCCCGGTGAAATATGGTGGGTGGATTTCGGCCTGGCCGCAAAAGTTCGGCCCGCGCTCATTTTAAGTGATTTTCCTGCCGACGACGAATTGGCTTTGCTCGTCGTCATCCCGCATACCACCGCCGTGCGCGGCAATCGTTGGGAACTCAACGTGCCGAAGCCGTTTCTCAAAAGCCCCGGCGTCTTCCATCTGCAACAGATTCAACCCATTTCGCTCGCGCGCTTTGAAGCCCGGCTTGGAGCGTTGTCGCCGGATGAATTCAAACGGGTCAAAGAAACTTTAATTCGGCTTTTGAATCTGGGCGATTGAACCGGCTCACACTCGACGATGCAACCCGCGATTGAGTGTTTGCGGATGTACGGCGATGAGCCTTCAGCGGCCCGTCGTTGGCCGCTCGTGGGGGTGTCTCACCCTACCAAGAATTTACTTCATCCCGTCCAGGGCCAGATTGAGGCGCAGGACATTTACTCCGGGGTCTCCCAGAAATCCGAGGTCCGCGGGGTCCGTGTATTGGGGAATGAGTGCCTTTACGTCCTCCACTTTCAAGCCGCGCGCTTTGGCCACGCGGGCGGCTTGGATTTGGGCATTTTCCACGCTGATGTGAGGGTCAAGGCCGCTGGCCGACGCGGTCACGGCATCGGCGGGCACGGGCGCGTTGGCCGCCAGGCCGTTTTGCGTCCGATAATCCGCCACGTTTTGCTTGATCGAATCGGCCAGTTTTTGCGAGGTCGGCCCCAGGTTGCTGCCGCCCGAACTGGTCGAATCGTAGCCGTTGCCGGCGGCGGAAGGCCGCGGATGAAAATACTTGTCGGCGCTGAAATTCTGGCCGATCAACTTGGAGCCGACCACCGTTCCCCTGGCGTCAACGATCAGGCTGCCGTTGGCTTTGTCGGCAAAGAGGGCCTGCCCGATTCCAAAAACGATCAGCGGATAAATCCCGCAGCAGACAACGGCCAAAATCAAGGTCGAGAAAATGGCGCCGCGCAGTTGGGCAAGGAATTCTTTCATAGGTCAAACAAATTTCAGGGCGGTTATAATGAGATCGATGGCTTTGATGCCCACGAACGGGATCATCACGCCGCCCAGGCCGTAGATGAGCAGGTTGCGCTGCAAAATGGCCAGCGCGCCAATCGGTTTGTACTTTACTCCGCGCAAGGCCAGCGGAATGAGCGCGATGATGATCAGCGCGTTAAAAATGACGGCGCTCAAAATCGCGCTCGTCGGGCTGTGCAGGTTCATGACGTTGAGCGGGGCGATGGCGGGGAAGGTCGTCATCAGCATGGCCGGAACAATGGCAAAATACTTGGCAACGTCATTGGCGATGCTGAAGGTCGTCAGCGAACCGCGCGTGATGAGCAGTTGTTTGCCGATCTCGACAATCTCAATGAGCTTGGTGGGATTGCTGTCCAGATCGACCATGTTGCCGGCTTCGCGCGCGGCTTGGGTGCCGGTGTTCATGGCCACGCCGACGTCGGCCTGGGCCAGGGCGGGCGCGTCATTGGTGCCGTCGCCGGTCATGGCCACGAGGTGCCCGGCGGCCTGTTCTTCGCGGATGCGTTTGAGTTTCTGTTCGGGCGTGGCCTGGGCCATGAAATCGTCCACCCCGGCCTCGGCGGCGATGGCGGCGGCGGTCAATTGATTGTCGCCGGTGATCATGACGGTGCGAATGCCCATCCTGCGCAATTGGGCGAAGCGTTCCTTGATGCCGCCTTTGACCACGTCCTTCAGTTGCACGACCCCGAGCACGTCGCGCCCTTCGGCCACAACGAGCGGAGTGCCGCCCGAGCGCGAAATTTCTTCGACCGTGTCGTTGACCTGTTGCGGAAACTTGCCCCCCGCCTGGTCCACGTAAACGGAAATGGCCTGGGCGGCGCCTTTGCGGATGCTGCGGGCCGGTTGCCCGGCCAGCGCCGGAAAATCGACGCCGCTCATCCGCGTTTGCGCGGTGAACGCGACAAACTGCGCATGGGTTTGCGCCACTTCGCGTCCGCGCAGGTTGAACTTTTCCTTGGCCAGCACAACAATCGAGCGGCCTTCCGGCGTTTCGTCGGCCAGCGAAGCCAGTTGCGCGGCGTCGGCCAGGCGGTCTGGCTTGACGGCGGGCGCGGGAATGAAAGCGGTGGCCATGCGGTTGCCCAGCGTGATCGTGCCGGTTTTATCGAGCAGCAGCACGTCCACGTCCCCCGCCGCCTCGACCGCGCGCCCGCTCATGGCCAGCACATTGCGGCGGGTCAGTCGGTCAATGCCGCTGATGCCAATGGCGCTGAGCAATCCGCCGATGGTCGTCGGGATCAAACAGACCAGCAGCGCGACCAGCACCGGCACGGAAAAATCCGTGTCGGAGTAGATGCCGAACGGCTTGAGCGTCACGCAGACCAGCAGGAAAATAAAGGTCAGCGCCGCCAGCAGAATGGTCAGGGCAATTTCGTTGGGTGTTTTTTGGCGCCTGGCCCCTTCCACCATGGCAATCATCCGATCCAAAAACGTGTTGCCTTTTTCGGAGGTGATGCGAATGACGATGCGATCACTCAAGACCCGCGTGCCGCCGGTCACCGCGCTGCGGTCGCCGCCGCTCTCCCGTATGACGGGCGCCGATTCGCCCGTGATGGCCGCCTCATCCACGCTGGCAATGCCTTCGACCACGTCGCCGTCCGCGGGAATAATGTCGCCCGCCTCGCACACCACCAGGTCGCCCTTCTGCAAGTCCGTGGCCGGCACCGGTTCCTCGCGCTTGTCGCGCAAGCGGCGGGCGATGGTTTCCTTGCGGCTTTTGCGCAAACTGTCGGCCTGCGCCTTGCCCCGTCCTTCGGCGACGGCTTCGGCGAAATTGGCAAAGAGGACGGTGAACCACAGCCAGAGCGCCAGTTGAAAAATAAATCCCCGATCCGTTTTTGAGGTGAAAATGCCGACGGTGGTCAGGGCCGCTCCCACCATGGTGACAAACATGACCGGGTTCTTGATCATGAGCCGGGGATTGAGCTTTTTGAACGAGTTGACCAGGGCCGGCCCGGCGATGTCCCAGTCAAACAGAGAAGGAGCCTTATGCGTCATAAATTATAGAGTTTGCCCTGGGCGGTGAGAAAGTGCTCGACGATGGGGCCGAGGGTGAGCGCCGGCAGGAAATTCAGCGCGCCCACCAGCAGCACGGTGCCGAGCACCAGCACCACAAACGTCACGCCGGCAACCGGGAAAGTCCCGGCGCTGGGCGGCGAAATCTTCTTTTGCACGAGCGAACCGGCCAGGGCCAGGATGGGCACGATCATGAGGAAGCGCCCGATCAGCATGGCCAGACCAATGGTGGTATTGAGCCAGGGGGTATTGGCGTTCAGCCCGGCAAAAGCGCTGCCGTTATTGCCGTTGGCGGAACTGAAGGCGTAAAGGATTTCGCTCAGGCCATGCGGCCCCGCATTGCTCCGCGCGTCCAGCCCCCATTTGCTGACCGAGGCCCACGCGGCAAACCCCAGAATGGACACCGCCAGCACCAGCAGCGCCAGCATGGCCATCTTCACGTCGTAGGACTGGATTTTTTTGCCGAGATATTCCGGCGTCCGGCCCACCATCAAACCGGCGATAAACACCGCCAGCACCACGAAAACCAACATGCCGTACAATCCCGCCCCCACCCCGCCAATAATGATTTCGCCCAGTTGGATGTTGAAAAGCGGAACGAATCCGCCCAGGGCGGTCAAGGAATCATGCATCGTATTGACCGCCCCGCAGGAAGCGTCGGTCGTGACGGTAGTAAAAAGCGCGGAATTGAAAATGCCAAAGCGGACTTCCTTGCCTTCCATGTTGCCGCCGGCGGAGGCGACGCCCAATTGGTGGTGAATCGGATTGCCCGCCGTTTCCGCCCACCAGCAAATCAGCACCCCGGCCATAAACAGGACCATCATCGCCGCCCAAACGGACCAGCCGTGCGCCTGGTTTTTGCTCATGCGGCCCAGGTAATAAGTCAGCCCGCTGCCAATGGAGAAAATGGCGAGCATTTGGATGAAATTCGAGAGCGGGGTCGGGTTCTCGAAGGGATGGGCGGCGTTGGCGTTGGTGTAGCCGCCGCCGTTGGTGCCAAGCATCTTGATGGCCACCTGCGAGGCCATGGGGCCTTGCGGAATGGATTGCTCCTCCACCTTTTGATCGACCATGACCGGCACGTTCGTCATGATCGGCGCGCCCTTGGCGTCAACTTGTGGCGTGTCCACCATGACGGCAACGCCATTAGTGAGAACAGGCTGGCCTTTGGCATCCAGCTTGGGCATGGAGAGGACCAATGGGATGTTAGTCGTCACGTTATTACCCTTGTCATCAGTTTTTTGCACCTGAATGGTGTAAGACTCCGTGAGTTTGGCTTTGGTGTACGGTTTGAAATTCTGGATCATGCCCTGCGAAACCAGGAAGACGGCGATGACGATGCAAATGGGCACGAGCAGGTAATAAGTCGTGCGCACCAGATCCACCCAGAAATTGCCGATGGTTTTGGCCGAGTGCCGCGTCACGGCCCGCACCACCGCGGCGGCAATGGCAATGCCTGTCGCGGCCGAGGTGAAGTTATGAATGACAAGCGCGACCATCTGCGAGAGATAGGACATGGTTGATTCGCCGGTGTAAGCCTGCCAATTGGTATTGGTGGCGAAACTGACGGCGGTGTTGAAGGACAAATCCGGACTCAGATTGTCAAACCCCTGCGGATTCAACGGCAGGTGTTTTTGCAACCGCAGAATGGCATAAGTAAACAAGCACCCGACCAGGCTGAAGAGCAGCATGGCAAAGGTGTATTGAATCCAACTGTGCTCGCGCCTGGCATCCACGCCCATCACCCGGTAGGTCAGGCGTTCGCATGGACGGAGGATGGGATCAAACCAGGTTTTTCCATTGGCATCCAGGACCTGGCAGAGATAGAGGCCCATCGGTTTGGTGATCGCCGCCAGGACGGCGACATAGCAGGCCAGTTGAAGCCAATCAATAACACGCATATTGAGCCTCTAAAATTTTTCCGGCCAAACCATGGCCACGAACAAATAAACGAAAAGCAACAGAGAGATAATCCCGACGACGATATTTTCCATAGTCCTCCTAGATTTTTTCGCAAAAGCGGGCATAAAGCGCCGCCAGCGCAAAAAATGCGACCATCACTGCGATAAAGATCAAGTCATTCATAAAACTTTCCGGCGCGCCATGCGCCTCTTACTTTGGCAACCATGCCACACGGACGGTGCGAGGCGATAATTAAAATCCGGCTGGAAGATGTTAAAAAAGTGTTAAAATGCCGTCTCTTGGGACAATTCCCGCCTTGTCTTTGCCGCCCTTTCCCTTTATTTGGTGAGTCATGGACGATGCGCAGAGGAGACGTCAGACTTGGCTGATCTGCCTTGGCCTGGCGTTGGCGGTTCTGGCGGCTTATGCACCGGTTTGGCGCGCCGGATTTATCACCTACGACGATCCCGCTTACGTCACCGCCAACCCGCACGTCCAGGGCACCTTGAGTTGGGCCGGCCTTCTTTGGGCGTTGACGACGGGCCACGCCAGCAACTGGCATCCGCTGACCTGGATTTCCCACATGCTGGATTTTCAACTCTATGGAATGAATCCCGCCGGCCATCATCTGACGAGCGTGGCCTTGCATCTGGCCAACTCCATCCTGCTGTTCCTGCTTCTCCAGCGCATGACCAAGGCGACGTGGCCCGGCGCGATGGTCGCGGCCTTGTTCGCCCTTCATCCGTTGCACGTCGAGTCGGTGGCCTGGGTGTCCGAACGGAAGGATGTTCTGAGCGCCCTGTTTTGGATTCTGTCCATTTGGGCCTATATCCGCTTCGTGGAGGAATCCGGGGCCGGGAAGGCAAAGGGCAAAACTTTTTATATTTTGTCCGTCGTTCTCTTTGCCCTGGGCCTGGCGGCGAAACCGATGCTGGTGACGCTGCCCTTCGTATTGCTTCTTCTTGACTATTGGCCTCTGCAACGCCGCCAGACCCCCATCGCCGGGTTGTTCGTTGAAAAGACCCCTTATTTTATTCTGGCGGCTGCATCCTGCATGGTCACTTTTTTCGTGCAACTCCAGGGCGGTTCGGTGATGCCGCTGGCCAGACTGCCGTTCGGCATGCGCCTGGCCAACGTGCCTGTGGCCTGTGTGCGTTACGTGGCGAAGACCTTCTGGCCGGCGCATTTGGCCATGGCCTATCCCATGCTGAAATGGCCGGTTTGGGCCGTGGCCGGCGCCACCGTGCTTCTGCTGCTGTTGTCGGGGTTGGCGCTCTGGCGCGTCCGTGCCCAGCCCTGGCTGGCCGTGGGCTGGCTGTGGTTTTTGGGCACGTTGGCGCCCGTCATCGGAGTGGTTCAAGTCGGAATGCAGTCCATGGCCGACCGCTACAGTTATATTCCGAGTATCGGACTGTTTATCGCGGTCGTTTGGGCCGCGCGGGACTGGGGCGTCCGCCTGGGCGCGCGGGCGCCGGCGATTTTGGGTGTTCTGGCCGCGGCGATTTGCCTTGTGTTGACTGCGCGGCAGGCAGCCTGCTGGGAAAACGACCAGACCCTGTTTCTGCATGCGATCCAGAACACAAAGAGTAACTTTATCGCCTACGCCGGGCTGGGAAACTATGAGGGGCTGCACGGCCACACCAACATTGCGATCAGTTACCTGGAAACCTCGGTGCGGATCAATCCCAATTTCCCAAGTTCCAGAAACAATCTGGGCAGAATTCTCCTGATGGAAGGCCGGGACGACGAGGCGCTGGCGCAGTTGCAGAAGGCCGTTTCCCTGGATCCCGATTTGGCCGATGCCCGTTACAATCTCGGCTATGCTTTGCTGGCCAAGGGCCGGGTGGGCGAGGCCTTGGATCAGTTTCAAGCACAGGTCAATTTGCAGCCGGCGGATTTCAAGGCTCAAAACAACATGGGCACCGTCCTCCTGCAAAACGGTCTGGCCGGGGACGCCATTGCGTATTTGCAAAAGGCCGTCGAAATCAAACCGGCTGACGCCGAGCCGCATTACCTGCTGGGCAACGCGCTCTTCCGGACGGGCCGCGTTGCGGAAGCGATTCGTCACTATGAAAAGGCCATTCAACTCAACCCGGACCACATCCAGGCCCGCAATGACCTGGCTTGGATACTGGCCTGCCATCCGGACCCATCCATTCGCGATGGCGCGAGGGCTGTGGCGCTGGCGATGCGCGCCGATCAACTCTCCGGCGGGCAAAATCCGGTGGTTATCGGCACACTCGCCGCCGGATATGCTGAAGCCGGAAGATTTTCCGACGCCATCGCCGCCGGCAAGCGCGCCTGCCAGGCGGCCCTGGCCCAGACCAACAGCGTGCTGGCGGAGTTGCTGGAGAAGCGGCTGGGCTTCTACCAAGCCGGCTCGCCGTGGCGAGACACATCAGAAGTAAGAATTAAGAAGTAAGAATTAAGAAAAACATCCGCACGATAGGCAAGGCAACATCCTTCGTTCACTTCCGCAAATCTTTTTCTTCCTTCATAATTCTCAATTCTTACTTCAGCGCCACCGGTCGGTTGACGTCTTTGTAATAGATGTAGCTGGCCGGCGCGGGGCCTGTGGCGACAAACCATTGCGGGCAATAGGGAGCCATCCAGATAACATCCCCGGCCTGCACCGGATGCCAATCCGCATCCAAACGATAGATGCCCTGCCCTTTGAGCATCAACAAACCGTGCTCCATAATGTGGGTTTCAACCAGCGGCAGGGTCGCGCCCGGTTGATAGGTGAAAATGTTGACCGCCATGTCGAAAGCGGGTTGCGCGGGCAAAAGCACTTGCAGGAGCGCGTCTTTGTTGCCCAAAAACGGCTGGCCGGCAATCGTCTTTGCATGGCCGACAACGACGCCCGGTTTTTCATAACCAGGCAGGGCCTGGAATTTTTTCTCGAAGATCAACAAACGCGCGCCGGCGCCGGGCTGGCTGAAATGAAAATCGGTTTGCGGCGGGACGTAAGCGAAGCTTCCCGCAACCAGCCGGCTTTTTTTCCCGGACAAATTGGCGGCGCACCCGCCTTCGAGCAGGTAGGCGAGGTATTCATTGGCCCCGGTGTTGCCCCGGCCCTCGCCCTTTTTCTCGAAGGTGATTTGCCACTGGCAAAAATGCGCGCCCATCGCGGGCGAGATCTGCGCGACCGGCACAGCATTGCGCCAGCCCGGCAGCCAGCTCGGCACGTATCCGGCAGGCGTCCGCAGGGCATAACGTTCTTTGATCACGTCGCGCGAGTGTCCATACAATTGATTCATGGCAGAGGATTAGCAGAGACGGGCCGTTTTGTCGCTGCCAAATGATGCCTTCACTTTCCACGGGCATCCTTCACCATCTGGGTTGCGTCGCGCCAGGGCAAACCCTTGCGATATTGTTGCTCCTGCGTGTCAATTACATTGACCAGCGCGGTGTTGGTTTGGGCCGAGGCCAGTTGCCGCGCGCGCCCGGCTGCCGCGATTGCCTCGGCAAAATTTCCCGCCTCCGCCTGCGCCGCCGCGAGAGTCCCGATCACGAGCGCATTGCGGCTGGCGGTGAGTTGCTCCGCGCGCTTGGCCAGCGTGACGGCCAGCGGGCCATCGCGGAAAGATGCCGCCGGGCAAGTGGCCATGACCCACGCCAAATTGTTGCAGGCCTGCATGGAGTCCGGTTGAAGTTTCAAGGCCCTTTGATAATGGGCCACGGCTGCGGAAACCCAGCCTTGTTGCAGCAGGAGATTGGCCAGCTTGTAATGGGCGCCGGCAAAATTGGGCCGGATTTCCAATGCTCTTTCGAGATAAGGCCTGGCCGAATCCAGCCGGCCCAGTTGCTGGAGCGCTTCCCCGAGGCTGTAATTGATCTCCGCCACGCCGGGGTCCATGCCAAGGGCCTTCTGGAAGCACGCCGCGGCCTCTCCGGCCAGGCCGTTGCTCATGCAGGCGCGGCCCAGATTGTAGCAGGCTTCAGGGTAAACAGGTTGCGAACGAAGACTCGCCTCAAAATGGGCGATGGCCTCGCTGGTCTTTCCCTCCTGCAACAAAATGTAGCCGAGATTATTATGCGCCAGCGCATAGTCTGGTTTGGCTTGCAGGGACTTTTGATAATATTCCGCGGCACGGGCTGTTTCCCCTTTGTGCTGCCAGTAGAGTCCGAGATTGTAACAAGCATCACGGTCGCTCGCAGTAAGCTCGGAGGCGTGGACAAAAAGCGTCACGGTGTTTTCCCAAAAATGCGCCTGCCGCCAGGTCAGCGCCCCGCAGGCGCCGATGGCCAGCGAGCCGAGGACTGCCGCCGTCCATTTGCCGCCGGGCCGGCGGGCCAGCATTTCGCCCGCGCCCCACACTGTCATAATAAAAATGCCGACAATCGGCAAATAACTGTAGCGGTCGGCCATCGATTGGTTGCCCACCTGGACCAATCCTATGACCGGCACTAACATGCCCAGAAACCAAAACCACCCCACGCCCAGATACGGCTGTCTTTTCCGCCGCCGGACCACCCACACGGTGGTCCCGGCAAGGAGAGCGGCGGACGTGATGAAGCGCCACAGCGGCCAGAAACGCGGGTGGGCATAGAACGCCGCAAGATAAGCCGGCCAGAACGTCTTGGCCAGATACCGCCCATAAGCAACGGGCAGATTGTCCAAGCGCGCGCCGAGGGTTATTTTGGTCAGCGGCGACACGACGCCGGCTTGTTTCTGGACAAGAAATGTGATCGCGCAGGAAGCGATGGCCAGGAGCAAAAACGGCGCCTTCTCCAGCAACAATCGGCTGATCGTTTGCCTTGACGCATTGGCAAACCGGCCGAGCGGCCAATAATCCAGCAGCAACAGCACGAAAGGCAATGTGACCACCATCGGCTTGGACATAAGCCCCAAGGCGAAGCAGAGCAGGGCCAATCCATAAAACACTTTGGCATTTGCCCCGTCGCCTTTGCCTCGTTGCGCGTAGCGCGCGTAAGCCGCGACGGTCAGCAGCCAAAAGAATGTGCTCAGCATGTCCTTTCGTTCCGCCACCCAGGCAACCGATTCAACGTGCAGTGGATGAACGGCAAAGAGACCGGCCACCGCCGCGCTCCGCCAATGCGCGCCAGTCATGCGTTTCAAGAGCAGAAAGAGCAAAATGGAATTGGCCAGGTGAAACGCAATGTTCGTCGCGTGATGGCCTCTGGGATTGAGGCCGAAAAATTGCACATCCAGCGCGTGTGAAAGCCATGTCACAGGATGCCAATTGGCGGCATAGCCGGTCCGAAAGGCCCAAGCCACGACCGGCCAATCCAAGCCGTTCTGTATGTTCCGATTCGATATGACGTAATCCTGATCATCCAGTTGCACGAAATCGCAATCCAATGCGGGCCAATAAGCCGCCGAAACGGCAACCGCCAAAAGCAGGCAAACAAGCCAATTTTGCCGACGGCCATGCGCCTGATTTATTGGATTGTCCGACGTCACGGAATCGCCGCCAGCATGCCTGCGCCCGGACAAAGCCGCAAGTCTATTGGTCTGGAAATCCCAGCGCGTTCATCTTGATTTGCAACGGAGCCACCCCTAAAGGAACCCCTTTCCTGACTTGCGCCTTGAGTCAGGCCGAATCTGTCGCACAATGGGCCGATGGCAAATCGCGCCGAACACATCCTGGTTACTGGCGGAGCTGGCTTCATCGGCTCCCATCTGGTCGAGCGATTGCTCGGTGAAGGCAAATCGGTCACCGTCATCGATGACTGTTCGACGGGGCGGCTGGAGAATCTGCAATCGGTTCGAGGTCATCCGGCGCTTGCAGTGATCCAGGCGAAGATTTCCCAATGCGGCAACCTGGTTGAACTGGCCCGGGAAAGCCGGGCGATTTATCATCTGGCGGCGGCGGTTGGAGTGGAGTTGGTCATGGATTCCGCCCTCAAAACGATCGAAAGCAATTTGCGGGAGACGCAGTTGATGCTCGACGCGGCCAGTGCCGGGGGAGTGCCCATCCTGCTGGCCTCAACCTCCGAGGTTTATGGCAAGAGCGCCAGGGCCGCCTTTTCGGAGGAGGACGATCTGCTCATCGGCTCACCGCACTTGAGCCGGTGGAGCTATGCCTGTTCCAAACTGATGGATGAGTTTTTGGCCCTGGCGCACGCCCGGGAGAAAAAGACTCCGGTGGTGATTGCGCGGCTTTTCAATACCGTGGGACCCCGCCAGACCGGCCAATATGGCATGGTTCTGCCTCGTTTCATCCAGGCGGCCAGGATGGGCCAGCCGCTCAAAGTGTTCGGCGATGGCTGCCAAACCCGCTGTTTCTGTTATGTCAATGACACGGTCGAGGCGCTGGTGCGATTGCAGAATTGTCCCGCTGCCAAAGGGGAGATTTTCAACGTGGGCAGTTCCGAAGAAATCAGCATTGGCCAACTGGCCGGGTTGGTCATCCGGATACTGCGCTCAACTTCGTCCATCGAATATGTTCCCTACGTCAAGGCTTATGCGCCCGGCTTTGAAGACATGCTCCGGCGCAAACCGATAGTGGACAAGTTGGCGAAATTTGTTGGTTTTCAGCCCGCCACGTCCCTCCGCCAGGTTGTGGAATGGACTGCCGCGTCCGTCCAATAAAAAAGGCACCCTTTCGGGTGCCTTGATTAAAACCGATCCAAGTCAGGATGACTTAGGGGAAAATCAGGTGAATGTCACCACTGGCACTGGTGCCGAGCAACGAATCAAAGTATCCTGCGTCTTCCGCGTTCTTCAGCCAGGTTTGGCGAAAACTGGCGGAGGTGCATTGCTGCGTACTGCCATCACCCAGCATGATATTGCCGGCGCCCGCAATGTTCCCGGCAGAATGCATTTTCGCCGACCAAGCGACAGCGTCACCGGTAGGGCCAACTCCCCCGCTTGTACCCGTCGAGGCAAACCAGGATCCGTTGGTGACGATAACCGCATCGGCCCCTTCCTGACTTGCGGTCTCACTCGCCGCTGTGCCGGAAATGCCGTAGTTTGGATCCTGGTACGGGGAATTCACGACTCCAGTGGTTGTGGTGATGGATCCGCCGTTCCCAAGGTTTCGATCACCACCCAGTATGGATTGTGGCTGCGTATCGGCGGCGCCAACCCCGACAAAATAGGAGACGTTGGTGTCATCGAATGTGCCAGTGTTGGCCGGCAAAGGCCATGAGGTCGGAAGCGTCGGGTTATGGGCTGTAGGATAAAAAAAGTTCGTATTGGGGCTCCATTCGTCAGAGGGACACATGACAACCTTTGGCGATTGGCCCATCTCATTCTGCATGAGCGAGTAGGGTAAAAAAGCCATGGTGGCCGCGGTGCTGGCGGTGCTGGTGAGCTCTTCCGTGCAGCCTCCCAAAATCTGCTGCTGCTGCTGCGGATATTTATCACCATTGTCGTTTTCCCAGACGCGATAGGCCACTCCGACCTGCTTCAAGTTGTTGACGCAGGAAATGCGTTGCGCCTTCTGCTTGGCGCGGGCCAGCGCCGGCAACAGCATGCTGGCCAGAATGGCGATGATGGCGATGACAACTAACAGCTCAATGAGAGTGAAAGCTCCTATTTTTTTGTTCCGTATGTTTTTCATATTTCAAAGTTTATTTGCCAATGGAGCGCGCACTGCTTGGAAATTGTCACCAGTGTTAACTCAATTTGGTTCCCTGTTTAGCAAGGATGATGCCAAAGGTCAAAAAAGACCACTTCCGGGCCATTGCGGGGCATCCTTTGCCCCTTTTCCTCCCCAAAACCCCTTGTGCGCGAAAATTCCACGCATCATGCGTGAAAAAAACACGCGCCTTCCGATCGAAATCCTCCCTAAATCCTCCCTTATACGTTGAATTTGAAGAACAGCACGTCTCCGTCTTGCACCATATATTCTCTCCCTTCCATTCGGTAAAGCCCTTTTTCTCGCGCGACAGCCACTGACCCGCATCGCACCAAGTCGTCGCAGGCTACGGTTTCCGCTTTTATGAAACCGCGCTCAAAATCGCTGTGAATGACCCCGGCCGCTTTCGGAGCAGTATCGCCGGCATGGATTGTCCAGGCCCGCGCCTCCTTTTCGCTCGCGGTAAAGAAAGTTCGCAGTCCGAGCAAATGATAGGTGCTCCGGATCAGCGCCTCCACCCCGGATTCTTCAACCCCCAACTCTTTCAAAAAGGCCTGCGCTTCTTCTCCGGAAAGGTCGATCAGGTCGCTTTCGATCTGTGCGCTGATGATCACTGTCTCGCACGCATGATGCTCCCGTGCATGGGCGCGAACCTGTTGCACGTACGGATTGGCATCCGCACTCGCCAAACCCGACTCTTTAACGTTAGCGGCATAGATCGTCGGTTTATTGGTCAACAGATAAAATCCCTTTGCCATGACCTTCTCTTCGGCAGTCAGATCGAGCGTCACCCCGGGCTTGCCAGCGTCGAAGTGCGTCTGGAACTTCTTTAGGATTTGCGCTTCGGCCACGGCCGTCTTCTCGCCGCGTTTGGCTTCTTTGGCGCCTTTCTCCAGTCGCTTTTGCACCGCTTCCAAGTCGGCCAGCACCAGTTCGGTGGTGATCGTTTCGATATCGCGCCGCGGGTCGATCGCTCCAGTCACATGATGGATGTCGGGGTCCTCAAAACAACGGACCACCTGGACCAGCGCATCGACTTCCCGGATATGACTGAGAAACTTGTTGCCCAAGCCTTCGCCTTGTGAAGCTCCCTTGACCAGGCCGGCGATGTCCACAAATTCCACCGCGGCCGGAATGATCGCCGAAGTTTTGGCAATTTTTGCCAGAACCTCCAGACGCGCATCCGGCACCGTCACGATTCCCACATTGGGATCGATGGTGCAGAATGGATAGTTGGCCGCTTCCGCTTTGCGGGTGCGGGTGACGGCGTTGAAAAGGGTGCTCTTCCCGACGTTGGGCAATCCTACAATTCCTGCTTTAAGCATAACTTGAAATTCTCGATGCCCTCGTCAAAGGCCGCCGCCATGGGCAGCGCCGAAACTTTCGGGATGCGCCGTTTGAACTTCTTTAGATTCTGTTCCGCCACCGCTTCGTCCATTTTGTTGGCCACGACCAGCCGGGGCCTTTTCAGCAATTCCGGGTCGTACAATTCCAATTCCCGCAGCAATTGCTTGTAATCATCCCACGGATTGCGCCCATCGGTTCCGGCCATGTCCAGCATCAGCACGATCAGTTTGCAACGCTCGATGTGCCTCAAAAACTTGTGCCCAAGCCCCTCATTGCGGTGCGCCCCTTCAATCAGTCCCGGCACGTCGCAAACCGTCAATCGCGAGTAATCCGCGAACTCAACGATTCCGACCTGCGGATGCAATGTGGTAAACGGGTAGGGAGCCACTTTCGGGCGCGCTTGCGAGATCGCCGTCAAAAGCGTCGATTTGCCCGCGTTGGGATACCCGACCAAACCGACATCCGCGATGATGCGCAATTCCAACAGGTAATCGCCCGCCCCGCCCGCCTCCCCCGGCTGGGCGAAGCGCGGCGTTTGCCGCCGGGCCGTGGCAAAATTGCGATTGCCCAATCCGCCCCGGCCCCCTTTGCACAGGACAAATTGCTGGCCATGCTCCGTCAAGTCCGCCACCAGATCCGGGTTGGTTTCCCCGCTTGCGGCAGGCCCTTTCTCCTCGTCCAAATCAATCTCCATGGCGCGTTCTGAACCCGCGTGACGCATGACCGGGCGGCGGCTGGAACTCGTCAAAAGGGCGGCTTGCTCCGGCTTCTCCCCGGGTTCCCCGGCCGGGGCAGGCTCCGGAGAGGGCAGCCGCCAAACCAGCGTCCCGCATGGCACTTTGACCAGCAAATCCCTCCCGGCCGCCCCGTCCATGCCTTTGCCCAAGCCGGGCCTGCCGTCTTCGGCGATGAGCCGGGGACTGTAGAATTGCGCCACCAGATTGTTCAAATCATGATCGGCCTGGAGTATGACATTGCCGCCGCGCCCTCCGTTGCCGCCGCTCGGGCCGCCTTTGGGCCGGAAGGTTTCCCGCAGAAAAGCCACGCAGCCCTTGCCGCCGTGTCCGGCGCGCCCATGGACTTTCACTTCATCGACAAACATGGCCTCAGGCAATCTGCATCGTGTCAGACCGTCAACAAAAAAGGCGAGGCTTTGGACCTCGCCCTGCGCGCTTTGCCGGAAAACTTAATTCTTTTCAACCTTGGGCTGCTCATCAAGCTTGGGCTGCACATTGATGCGGCGGCTTTGTTTGTCGAACAAGACCCGCCCGTCAGTCAGCGCGAACAATGTCCAATCGCGTCCGGTGCCGACATTCTCGCCGGCGATGAATTTCGAGCCGCGTTGACGCACCAGAATGCTCCCGGCCGTGACCTGCTGGCCCCCGAATTCTTTCACGCCGAGCCGTTTGCTGACGCTATCCCGTCCATTGCGAACGCTTCCTTGTCCTTTTTTATGTGCCATAAACTATCCTTTACGCTTTGATTTCCTTTATTTTGACAACGGTCAACTCCTGGCGATGGCCCACCTTGTGGTGATACCCTTTGCGCCGTTTCATTTTAAACGCCACTGTTTTCACCCCGCGAATGTGTTTCACCACATCGGCCACCACGGCCGCCTGCCCGATGGCGGGCGAACCGATCGTCGTTTTGCCTTCGTTCTTGCAAAACAACACCCGGTCGAACGTAAAGGTTTGACCCGCCTCCGCCGGCAGGCGTTCAACCTCAATGGTGTCGCCCGCGCTCACCCGGTATTGCTTGCCCCCTGTTTCAATTATAGCATACATATTTAAACCCTCAAAACTCTCAAAAATGGCGGGTCATTCCAACAGAACATCGGCTTGATGTCAACCTTTACTTTAACCTTTTTTTGCCGTTTCGGCTTCGCACGATTGCGCCATTTCCCAAGGTGCTTGTGCGGGGCTATGGAATGGCCGGCCTGACTTTTGCATGAGAACGGCGCCGAGGTTCTTATGAGCCATCGCCAATGCGGGGTTGATATGCAGCGCCTTTTGGTATTGAGCGATGGCCTCGTCCACTCTCCCCTTTTGGAAAAAAGCGTTGCCGAGGTTGACGCAGGCTTCCGCATCGTCGGGCTTGATTTGCAACGCCTGCTGGCAGTGGGCGATGGCCTCGTCCACCTTGCCTGTT
The DNA here is from genome assembly GCA_963825315.1 of uncultured Verrucomicrobiae bacterium. Taxonomy (GTDB): domain Bacteria; phylum Verrucomicrobiota; class Verrucomicrobiia; order Limisphaerales; family Palsa-1400; genus DASRLE01. The sequence continues at coordinate 85,613 of CAWGST010000002.1, forward strand.
TGCAGAAGAGCATTGCCGAGATTGTCGTGGGCTTCCGCGAAGTCTGGCCGGATTTGCAGCGCCTGTTGGAAACAGGTGATGGCGGCGGCGATTCTTCCCTTTTGCATGAGAGCGAGGCCAAGGCTGACTTCGGCGACGTCGTTGTCTGTGGTGCAGGCAAGGGTGTAGGTCCACAGGGTTTCGCTGTTTTGCCAATAGGCGGTCTGTTGCCAGGCGCAGACCATGAACAAGGCGAGGACGCCAGTCACCAGGCCGCCCAATGCCACACGGCTCACCCTCCACTCCGCCACCCACCACGTCACGGCCAGGTAAATCCCGATTTGCGGCAGGTAGGTGTATCTGTCCGCATGGGCTTGGCGGCCCACCTGGATGAGTCCTGCCACCGGCAGAAGCATCACCAAATACCAAACCCATCCGATCAGCAACCACGGTTGCTTCCGCCGCTGCCACAATGCGACCGCTGAAAGAACAGCCAACAGCGTCCCGGCCAGCACCAGTTCCCATGCCGGCAGGCCGTTGTGTGGATAGGGATAAAACACCGCCAGTCCCACCGGCCAGACCATCTGACCCAGATAAACCATGCAGGTCGCCAATGCGTTGGCCAGGCGGAGCGGTGGCGAAAATGACCCAACCGATTGAATGCCTTCGTGTTGCGCCAAAAATGTGGCAACGCAGGACGCGGCGGAAAGCGCGAGCAAGGGCAGTTTTTCCATCACCAACCCCGAAAGCTTTCGGGGTTCCACCCGTTGCAACGGCCAGTAATCCAACAACAACAGCACCAAGGGCAGCGTGACCAGCATCGGCTTGCACATCAGACCCATCGCAAACAGAAGCAGCACAAGCCCGTAGCGCACAGGCGACCACGGAAGGCGCGCATAGCGGACATAAGCGCCAATGGTCAGCATAAAGAACAATCCGCTGAGCACGTCCTTGCGCTCGGCCACCCACGCCACCGATTCCACCCGCAACGGATGGATGGCAAAGACAGCCGCGACAAACGCGCTGCGCCAAAAAGCGCCGGTCATCTGCCTCAGAACCAGGAAAAGCGCGATCACCGTCGCCGTGTGGAGGAACACATTGGTCAGATGATGTCCGCCGGGATGCAGTCCGTACAACTGGCAGTCCAGCATGTGGGAAAGCCAGGTCAGAGGGTGCCAGTTGGAGGCGTGAATGCTGGTGAACGCCCAAACGATCCCGTTCCGCGTCAGACCCCGGGCGACCACCGGATTGTCATACACATAAACGTTGTCATCGAAGTTGACGAACTCGTGCCGCAGCGTCTGGCCGAAAACAGCAAACGTGATCGCGGCCAGCACAAGGCAAACCGCCCCCACCCGCCAGCGTTGCTCCCGCCAGCCCGCGCCGGTGGGGACTTTTAGTGGAGATTGTTGGCCGTTCATGGTTTGCGGACTGGTGTTTAATGTGTTTGTGCAGGGCTATGGAATGGGCTGCCTGCCTGGTAGAGTTTCATCTCCAATTGAAGTCGTCCGGCCAGCACGATGTTGGATTGCGCTCCGGCCAGGCGCAGGGCGCGCTGCGCGGTTTCCACCGCTTCGGAAAACCGTCCAGTCTCGGCCAAGGCGGCGGCGAGGGTGCCAAGAATGACCGGGTTTTTTCCGCCGGCCAGTTCATTGGCTTGCCGGGCCAGTTCCACCGCTTTGTCGCCGTTGCGCAGCGAGGCCTGCGGAGCAGTGGCCAGGAGCCAGGCCAGATTGTTTTGGACTTCCATGTCGGCGGGTTCGATTTGCAGCGCCATTTGGAATTGGATGATGGCCTCGTCCACTCTGCCCTTTTGGAAAAGAGCCTTGGCAAGGTTAAAGTGGATGGCCTCGTTGTCTGGCATGACTTTCAGCGCCAATTGGAATTGGGTGATGGCCTCGTCCACTCTGCCCTTTTGACGAAGAGCGGTTCCGAGGTTGTTGAGGGCATTGGCGTAGCCGGGGTTGATGCGCAACGCCTCTTGGTATTGGAGGATGGCTTCGTCCAATCTGCCCTTTTGGCGCAGAGCGCTTCCGAAGCTGTAGTGGGCCACATAGTTGTCTGTGGTGCAGGCAAGCGCGCGGGTCCACAAGGTTTCGCTGTTCTGCCAATACGCGGTCTGTTTCCAGGCGCAGACCATCAACACCGCGAGCACGCCGGCCATGAGGCCCCCAAGGGCCACACGCAATGGCCCGTGGTGCAACCACCTCACCCCCCATTCCGCCACCAACCACGTTATGGCCATGTAAATCCCAATTTGCGGCAGGTAGGTGTATCGATCCGCATGGGCCTGCCCGCCCACTTGGATGATGCCCACCACCGGCAGCAGCATCACCAAATACCAAACCCATCCCATCAGCAGCCACGGCTGCGTCCGCCGCTGCTCCCACGCAACCACTGAAAGGCCGGCCAGCAGCGTCCCGGCCAGCGCCACTTCCCACGTTGGCGCGCCGTTGTGCGGAAAGGGATAAGGCACCGCCAATCCCGCCGGCCACACCATCTGCCCAAGATAAACCATGCAGGCCGCCAATGCGTTGCCCAAGCGGTGCGGCAGTGAAAATGTCCCGCTCGATTGAATGGCTATGTTTTGCGCCAAAAGCGTGGCCACGCAGCCGGCGGCGGAGAGCGCCAGCAACGGCAGTTTTTCCATCACCAACCCCGAAAGCTTTCGGGGTTCCACCCGTTGCAACGGCCAATAATCCAGCAGCAACAGCACCAATGGCAGCGTGACCAGCATCGGCTTGCACATCAGGCCCATCGCAAACAGAAGCATCACAAGCCCGTAGCGGGCCAGCGACCACGGACGGCGCGCATAGCGCACATAAGCGCCAATGGTCAGCATGAAGAACAACCCGCTGAGGACGTCCTTGCGCTCCGCCACCCACGCCACCGATTCCACCCGCAACGGATGGATGGCAAAGACAGCCGCGACAAAGGCGCTGCGCCAAAGAGCGCCCGTCATCTGGCGCAGAACCAGGAAAAGCGCGATCACGGTCGCGGTGTGGAGCAGGACATTGGTGAGATGATGTCCGCCGGGATGCAGTCCGTATAACTGGCAGTCCAGCATGTGGGAAAGCCAGGTTAACGGGTGCCAGTTGGCGGAATGGGCATGGGTGAACGCCCAGACGATCCCCTTGAACGTCAGGCCTCGGGCGACCATCGGATTATCGGTGATATACAGATCGTCATCGAAGTCAACAAACTCGTGCCCCAGCGTCTGGCCGAAAACAGCAAACGTGATCGCAGCCAGCACAAGGCAAACCGCCGCCACCCGCCAGCGCTTAACCGAGCCGGACGCGCGGGCGCCGGCTTCAGGCGGGGGTTCTTGGCGGATCATATTGTGCGGGCTTGGGTCATAAATAAGTCACCCATTTCGGCGGGTTTATCACATATTACATGACAGACCCAATCGGGATATTCGATTCTCAACTTCGGGGTGACAAGAAAATTTTACGAGATTTCACCAGGTATAGTGGACAGTGTAAGTGACGGTTTCTTCCGCGTCCGGCTTCACCTCCACCCGGAATTCGATGGTTTGCGCGTCCGTTTTGACGAATGCGTTTGATTTTTCCGTGATGTCCCACGTCGGCCAGCGGTAGAGATGTTCGACCACGCGGATTTCCACCGCCTCCTTCTTGTGGTTGCGCAACTTGATGGCAAACGACTCGTCCAGTTCATTCCGATTGTTGTCCAAGTGGTGATTGGTCCGCTTGCGTTCGCCGACAAGGTCAAAGGCGTTGCCCGTGGTCACCTGGATCATTTCATCGCGCGGCGTGTGGTCAATGGTGTTTTCACCCGTGAACTCCATTTGTCCATCGGCATCGCGGCGATAAAAGCGCAGGCGCCCTTTGGGCAGCGGAACGCCCAAATGGTTGCTTTCCGCATTCATAAACTCGCGCATGACCCAAACTTTCGGATTGGACTGGGTGCCGTAGTCGCGGTCATTGCGAATATTTTCATAGTCCCAGCCGTTGTACCGATTGTAATCAATCTTCGCGCCGTCATAGACGTAAATCGGCCGCGACTTGATCCCATCAGCCCGCACAAACTCGACCTGCTTGGTTTCGCGGTCGAGCAGGGTCGTGGCGCGTTCCAGCGTGTAAAGATGATATTCATCGAAGGATTTTTCGGTGACGGGGGGCGGCAATCCACCTGCGAGGGCCATGCCCCGAGCCGCGAACCCATTGAAGTTCCTTGCGTTTTGGATTTTGTTGACGTCGCCGGCCATTAATTTGATTTTTGCCTCGTTGAAAGATTTGCCGGTTTGATTGTCTATGGTGACCCAGCCGACCAAATCCAGCGTGTCCCCCTTTTCCGGGGCCACCAGGTTGTAAGCCGCCTGCCAGCTCATGCCGCCGGTGACATAACTCAGTTCGGCATCCAGCGCGCCGCTTTGGCCGGCGTTCAATTGCCAGGTCAAAGTCGGTTTCAAAATGCTGTCGTCAGACAGGGCGGGAAAGAGCGGTTCGCCCGGAAGACGAAACATCAGTTTCCCATTCACCTCGATAATGGGCTGGCCGCCTCCGCTGTCCGCAGACGCATAGGCCATCTGCGACTGGTAATACTCCTGTCCGTACTGGCTGAACGCCTGTTGATGAGGCACATAGCCGCTGCGCACAATCTTGCCGCGAATGATTTCCTTTTTGCCCTGCACTCCCTCCGGCTGGCTCTCGAATTCAATGGTTTTGCCCTCATAATAATTGAGCAGCAATGCCTGGGAGATCGGGTCGGCCCGGAAGTTTTGTTCCAGGATTTGCAGGGCGTGTTTGCCCGCGGGATCGCGCAACACCACGGAATCCGGCTCCAGGTGCATCGTCGCGCCGTTGTAGCTGATGTCATTGACCCCCGCTTTGAGGTCCAGGTGAATGGAATCGCGCACCACCGCGAAGTTTTGGTTGTAAATAGTCAAAGCGGGTTCAGAGGCGAAAACCGCTTGCGCCGCGAGGCAGCCAACAAAAATCGAAATAAGTTTTTTCATATTGTCCTTCCTATTTGCATCAGGCTCACATTATTCGACACCGGACGCCTCACTTTCTTAGACGGCATCCCCAAATAAAAGACTCCAGAGCATCGAGGGCTGAAGATTGATCCATTCCAATCTCACTTTGTTTCAAAATCATAAGTGCCGGAGGCCACCTCGAACACCGCCAGCGCCCGCGGCCATCGGAGGACCTTCACCCCCGGCGCCTTCTCCACCCGCCGCCCGCTTTCAAAGACGGACGACACATTCACCGCCGGCATGACGACGGTGGCGGTTGTATTGGCCGGAATCGTCACCTTGAGCCTGAAGTGTTGGCCAACTTTTGTCCAATGCGTTTCAATCGGGCCATGAATGCTCTCATACGTGGTGTCGGCGAAGGTCAGCTTGTCATCGGGTTGCGGCGCGATGACGATGCGCTTGTAAGCCGGCCCGTCGCTCTGAATGCCCCCGATATTTTCAACCATCCATTGATACACGGCTCCAAAGGAATAGTGCGCGAAGGAATTCATCGCTGGATCTTGAAAACCCTTCTCCGGCGTCCAACCGTCCCAACGCTCCCAAATGCTCGTCGCGCCATGCTGGATGGAAAAACCCCACGACGGGAACGTGTCGTTATGGATCAACCGCCAGGCCACGTCGTTCCGGCCAATTCCGGCCAGGGTCAGCATCAGGCTCTTTGTGCCGATGAATCCCGTCGAGAGATGCCAGTCGCGCTTCTCGATGTTCTCCACCAGGTATTGCGCGGCCTGTTTTTGCCGGCCGGCATCCAGCAAATCAAATGACAGCGCCAGCACGTAGTCGGTTTGGGTGTCGCCCTCGATGCGCCCATCCGGCCCGACATAAGCGCGGTTGAAGGCCGCTTTGATTCTTTCGAACAGATCGTTGTACACGACGGCGTCTTTCGTTTTGCCGAGCGCCGCGGCGATGCGCGCCAGGAGCTTCGTGCTGTGGGCAAAGTAAGCCGTGCAAATGACTGTTTTGGGCGTTTCATCCTTGATATTCAGCCAGTCGCCATAGCAATGGAATTTCTCCGGCGGCAGCAAGTCGTGCGTGGACCGGTTCTTGCAGAAGTGGATGAATCGCGCCATCGACGTGTAATGCTTTTCCAGAATCCGCCTGTCCCCATACACGTCATAGACAGTCCACGGACAAATCACGCCCGCATCCGCCCAGGCCGGACCTCCGTCCTCCTCCCCCGCTACCAGCGGCGCGACCTTCGGGTACTCCCCGTCCTTGCGCTGCTCGTCCTCGACGTCCACCAGCCACTTGGTAAAAAACGCCTCCACATCCTCATGCAAGGTCGCCGCCCGGATATAGACCTGCGCGTCACCCATCCAACCCAGGCGCTCATCCCGCTGCGGGCAATCGGTTGGGGTGTCCATGAAGTTGGCCCGTTGTGTCCAATAAGTGTTTTGGGCCAGCCGATTGAGCATCGGGTCCGAACATTCAAATGTGCCCGCATCCGCTGTGGCGCTGCTCAACGCCAGGCCCGTGATGGTTTCCTTGGACGGCCGCTTCTTTAAACCCGCGGCCTCCACATACTGAAAACCATGATAAGTGAAGCGCGGTTCCCAGGTTTCCGTTCCGTGGCCCTGGCAAATATACGTATCGGTTGCAATCGCGCCGCGCAGATTGACGGTATATATGCCGCCGTCCGGCTTCAGCCGCTCGGCAAAGCGCAAGGTGATCTTCTGCCCTGGCTCGCCCTTGATTTTCAGCCGCGCCACCCCCGCAAAATTTTGCCCCAGATCAAACACATACGCGTCCGCCCGGACTTGCGTGATGGTTTTGGGTTCGATTTCCGCAAAAACCCGCACCGGCGGCCCCGGATGCGCTTGAATCACCGGCTCCATTTCCGCCCCGGTCACAACCGAATCCCATTTCCCGTCATCAAAGCCAGGCTCAGTCCACTGTTGCGCCAGCCGCGCATCAAAGGATTCGCCCATCAGAAAATCGGCCGATTCCATCGCCCCCCTCGCCGCCTTCCAATCCGGCCCGCTGGCGATGATGTCATGGGAGCCGTCGGCATAATCAATCTGCAATTGCGCGCGCAAGCGCGGCTTCTTCCCGTAATGGTCCCGAGTCTGCCCCCAACCAACGTAGCCACTGTACCAACCGTCGGCCAGAATCGCGCCCAGCGCATTGCGGCCCTGCCGCAAGAGCTTCCTGACATCATAAGCGCGATAATGGACGCGCTTGCTGTAATCAGTCCAGCCGGGCGTGAAACGATCTTCGCTCACCAGTTGGCCGTTGAGATGGAAATCGGCCAGCCCGAGCGCGGTCGCGTAAAGAGTGGCGCGTTGGATCTTTTTGGAAACGTTGAATTCCGTCCGCAAATACGGCGGCGGCGGAAGCAGCAGCGGGCTGTACGTTAACTCGCCCCACGGCGCGCATCCCGCCGGCCCAATCACCTGGCAGGGAGGCCATTCCGTGGCGCCGATGGGGCGATTTTTCCAATCGTCGCCGCCGTTGTCCGTCGCTCTCCACGTTCCATCCGTGACCAGTGTGTAAGTTTGGCCGTCGGATGTCGTTACGGTCAATTGGGCAATCAATCCCGCCGCCCCGGTGTCGGTGTTCTCCACCTCCACCCGCACCATGTTCGCGCCGGGTTGCATGAGCGGGGCAACATCCACCAAACGCCCGTTGCCCTTGCTGAAGCTGCGCGACATCGGCGCGGCCTGCCCGTTCAAGTCAAAAGACACGCGGCCATCCGCCACCACCAGCAATTCCGCCTTGGCTACCTTGGCGCTGTCAGGAATCTCCAACTCGCTCATGAACTCGCGCTTCCCTTTTGGAATATGGGGAAAGGCATCCCCGCGAAACCAAATCCATTTCGCGCCAACAAACGGAGCCGCGATCGTTTCCGTCTGGCGCATTTTATCATAACCAATCCACTCTCCCCGCCAATCCTTCTGGTTCAGCAACCCCATCGACCATACCGCCGGCTCGCTCCAATCCGAAGCCTTCCCATCCTTGTCCCAAACCCGCACCTTCCAATGACACACCTCCCCCGAAGCCAGCGCCCGTCCCCCATAGACGATGGCCGTCGTCTCGTCACCGGCGACTTTGCCGCTGTCCCAAAAATCCCCCTCCTCATGCGCCAGGGCCGCTTCCGTGTCCGCCACCAACACCTCCCAGGCCGTCTGTCTCTCATCGCGCTGCTTCGACGTCACCTGCCAGGACAGGCGCGGCGCCGTTTCATCAATGCCGGACGGATTGACGCGGTACTCGCAGCGGAGCGAAACGGGTGTGAGCGGCGCGGCCCCCGCTCCGCTCGACCCGCCGCCCAAGGCCGCCAAAAGTGTAAATACTAATAAATTGGGAAAGTTTCTTTTCTTCATAATTTTGCCTGGCGGAATGTTGTGCCGCCCGTCAGCCCCGCACAATCAAAAACACCGCGCCGGGAAAAAGCTTGGGCAAAATCTGGTTTTTACGCTGCTGCCTTTATTACCAATCATTTCCCGGCCGGCGGCGCAAAGGTTGCTCTCACGTTCCGGTCGGCAAGCACCGTTCCCTTGAGCCAGAGGATGTTCGTGGCGTTCCAGCGCACGATCAAAATGTTTGATTTCATCGGTCCCGAAAAACCGTAAAACACGTCGCCGGGTTTGTAGCTTTGCGAAGAGGTCTTATCCAACCCGCGAATCGTCGAACGAAAGAGCTTGGTGATTCGCGCCGGCTCCCCGTCAATCTTGACGATTTGACCGGCGGAAAGGCCGCCGGCTGCTTGAGGCATCAGCGGCGGCGGCTCGATGGGCGCGCACAGAATCCAGTCCAAGGCATTGGAACTCATGCCGGACATGAGAAGGTAATTATTGTTGTCGTCATCGTTCAACTCGTATTCGTGGCGCGAGAAGCGGAGACCGACCTCGGCAATTTCCACCAACGCGTGACTGGCAATCCGATAGCGCCTGCCATCCAAAACGCCCGATTCTCCGGCCAACAGAGGCGATGGGCCTGCCTGGAAAACGATGGCCGCGGGTGGGCGCGCCGGCGAACGCGCGGCGGATTTCACAACGAGGATCAACGAGCCGATCAAGCCAATGATCAGGAGTGGCGCCAGCACACGCGCGTTCAGAAAACTTCGCCCCCCGGTCAACGCAAACGCAAGCCGCGCCGGGCCGCTCAGATTGAAAGCAGAGGCGACCGCGCCGCCGGCGATCGTTCTTCCCGAATAGAATTCTACCTCGTCGCCCGTCCAACTGACCACGATCATTTTATCGCCGGCCTCGGCATTGAAATACTTCGCGTGTTGGCCGACAACGACTCCTTCCGGCACCTTCCCCTCGACGGCATAAACGCGCGAACGATCCACACGAGTGACAAGGACAGGCGTGCCGTCGAGATTCACCGCGTCGCCGACGCGCTTGTCGTCCGCTTCCTGGGATGTCATCGGAGTCTGCGGATCGAACATTTCAAAGAAACGCCATTTGCCGCCGCGCCTGGTTTCTTCGAAGACAAGAGTGGCGTAGTATCCGCCGGAGGTTTCAAGGTTGAATTCGTTCCAGTAATAAGTCCCGCCCGCCTCCTGAACACCCAGCACGGAGCGCCCGATCACGCGATACGCCCGGCCAAATAATGTGGCGGCCATGCCGATGCGGATTTTCGTGGGATTGGCAAAGCTCATGTCAAACAAAGAAATGGGGAACAAACCGGCTCAGGTTCCCGGTGATGCGCCGCGTGTCTTCGCGAATCCCGAGGCCCGCCGCCTCGTGGTCCACGACCCAAACGCCGAAGACCGGATGCTGGCCGTCAAAATCGGCCATCGGGGCCGGCGCCTGATAGATGTGCCCCTCCCGCCCGTAACCGCCGCCCGTCTCCTCGACCACCACGCCCCCTTCGACCCATGTGACGTTGCCGCCTTCGCGGCTCAATTTCGGTTTGCGCACATAACGGCCCTCCAGCGGCGCGGCCATTTCGTAAGCCGGCAGGAGATTCGGGTGGCCCGGAAACAATTCCCACAACACCGGCAGCAGCCCCTTGTTGCTCAGCAGCATCTTCCAGGGCGGCTCGATCCACTGCACGGAATCTTCGTCAAGATGAACGCTGAATTCCTCGTTCCAGAGCCATTCCCACGGATAGAGCTTGAAACACCGCTCGATGGGACGAAATTCAACGTCAACAAATATGTTTCGCCGCGAGTCCCAGCCGATGTCGCCGATGAATACGGGCTGCGTGAACGCTCCCGCCTGTTCGCACGTGTCCCGAAGGTAGAGCACCGTCATTTCATCCTCGTCATGTTCGCGGACGCCGGTGAAATGGATGCTTTTGCCGCGCCAGCGCCGCCAGGCCGCGATCAGGCGTTCGTGAATCGAGTTGAATTGGTCCGCGCGCGGATGTGTTTCCCGGAGCCAGAACCATTGCGCCACGGCCGCCTCGACCAGCGCGGTCGGCGTGTCGGCGTTGTACTCCAGGAGTTTCGGCGGCGACACCCCGTCAAAACTGACATCGAACCGTCCGTAAAGGCTGAAATCGTCGCGTTCCCACGACCGCAAAATGACCGGCCTGGCGGCCGGGGGAATTCCCAGGCGCGCCCACCAGTCGTTCTTGATCACCGCTTCGGCGGCATCAATGCACAGAAAATGCAGCGCGTTGGCGGCGGCTTCGAGGATGTCCACTTCGCGCGCGGTCAATTCGTAGCAGGCCGATTCATCCCAATAAGGCCCAACCTCGTGAGAATGATAGGTCAGCCCAACACTCTCGACCTTGGCGGGCCAATCAGGACGGCATTGGACGTGGTGGCGTTTCATATCATGAATGCATCATGTAGCCGCCGCTGCTACAGCCAAATCCGCCGCGCACAACATCCATCCGCATCGCCTCGGCCTTCGCCGCCGTCTGCGCTGAGGGCGAAGAAATATTGGTGATGCTCTGCCAGGGCGACGGCCCCCATTGTCCGCCGTAGAAATACTGCCGTTTGGCGGCGTCAAAATGATTATACGGCAATGAAAACCACGCGCAAAAAGGCGCGTGATAATAACCCGCGCCGGGAACGTAGTAATTGTTGGTATAAACGTTGGTCGCGCTCAACGGCGCCTTGGTCTCGGGCGCGCAACTGGCCAGCGCGCCGGCGGAAATGCCGCTCAACAGAACAAGGCGGATGCGCTTGGTGCGTTTGATCCGTTTGGGCCGTTTGGTCATTAACTGTCAACACACTCTGCGCCAGCCGGCCCCCGGTATCAATTACAATGCATCGCGATTTTTGGAGTCGAGGCGCCTGGCAGTGCAGGCCTGCAGGCGTCAATGATAACCGCGCCATTCATCTGGATTTTAAGTTGGTATCTCCAGCCGATTTATCGTCCACCTGACGGTTTGTTCCCCGTGCTTTTTTGCGCTTGTCAATCGGCGCGCGCCGTCTATGCTGGCATTCAATAAAATTCGTTCCAGGAAAAATATGAATAGAATTATCACCATCCTATCGGGCCTTGCGTTCATCACTCTGGCGGCTCCGGCCGGGGCGCAGGATTGGCCGCAGTGGCGCGGGGCCAATCGAGATGCAAAAGTCGCCGGCTTTGCCGCGCCCAAGAGCTGGCCGGAGCAATTGCATCAGAAATGGAAAACCGAAGTGGGCGAGGCTGATGCCACTCCTGCCCTGGTCGGCGACAGGTTGTATGTCTTTTCGCGCCAGGAAACAGATGAAGTGACTCAATGCCTGGATGCCGCCACCGGAAAACAAATCTGGATGGACAAATACACCGCCAAGGCCGCGACCGGGCCGGCCGGGCAGCATCCCGGACCGCGCAGCTCACCCACGGTGGGGGAAGGCAAAGTGGTTACGCTCGGGGTGCGCGGCGTCTTGTCCTGCCTGGATGCCGCCACCGGCAAGATCATCTGGCGCAAAAATGATTTTCCCGGCTGGCCCAAATTCTTCACCGCAATGTCGCCCATAATCGTCCATGGCTTGTGCGTGGCGCATCTGGGCGGGGACACCAACAGCGCCATCGTCGCTTACGATCTCAAGAGCGGCAGCCAAAAGTGGCAATGGACCGGCGATGGCCCGGCCTATGATTCCCCGGTGCTGTTGAAATTGGGCCATGCCAGATTCATCGTGTTGCAAACGGACAAGAGAATTGTGGCCATTAACGCGGCCGATGGAAAACTCGCCTGGCAGACGGACTTCGCGCCAAAGGGCATGGCCCAAAACACAGCCACGCCCATCGTGGACGGCCAAACATTGATCTACACCGGCGCGGGCCGCGGGACGGTGGCCGTGAAACTTGAGAAGACGGGCGACACCATCACGGCCAAGCCACTGTGGAGCAACCCCGACTTGGCGCCGCGATTTGCCTCGCCGGTGCTGAAAGACGGCCTGCTCTATGGCTTGTCGCAAAAGGGACAATTCTACTGCATCAACGCGCAAACCGGCAAGACCGCCTGGGTTGAGACCGGGGACGGACGCGGAGGCGGCTTCGGCTCCATCGTCAATGCCGGCCCGGTCTTGATGGCCTTGACGCCCAAATCTCAACTCATCATTTTCCAGCCGACCGACAAGGAATACACCCAAGTCGCCAGCATCAAGGTGGCGGACACCCCGGCCTACGGCTACCCGGTGGTGGCGGGCAAACGGATTTTTGTGGAGGACCAGGATTCCGTCACGCTCTGGACTTTGGAATAGTGCGCTTCCTTCCGGATCCTAATCCTAATCTTAATCTTAATCCCAATCTTTGCTTCATGGTCTTCGTGGTCAGCCTCCGCGCCGCGCCGTAACCGGTCAGTTTTGGGTGGGCAGGGAAGCGGCGTGGCTGCGCTGCTGCACGATCTGCATTTGTTGATGAATGGCGATTTTCCGTGTCACCGGATCCGGGTTTGTTCTCCTGAAAAAGTCCGGAGTTCGCGTTTTTCGAGTCTTTCGTGGTTTACCCGCTTTTCTTTAACCATTCATGGCATCCGTGAAATCAGTGCAATCCGTGGTGAAAAGTCCCGTCTTTTTTGGCGCTTGTCAAGAATACATACTTGACAACAAGGCCCACGACACCCGTTTCGGCCAATGTTTACGGGGGTTTCGTGTTATAAAAAAAGTCCCCACCATGGCCTGTACAAATTCCGCATTTTGTGCAATAATGCGCCATGAGCACGCTGTGTCGCGCAAAATGGAAGCGTCAGAATGTCAGTGGAGCGCGACCGTCCCGGTCGCTGGGCGGCGCGTCTCGCGCCGCTCTTCCGGACAAATATGCGTTTGGCAGGACGCCAAACACGGCGCGCGAGACGCACGCGCTCCCAACCCGTTCTGCCTTTCTGAAATGGGTTAAAGGAGACCGCAAAATTTCGGTTAATCCGAAAATTTTCGGAAATATTTCCGAAAAACAGCCCTTTTCCGAAAAAATTTCGGATTATTTTTTTCGGCTGGAGCAACCGTCTTGGTCGCTGTGCGGGGCGTCTCGCGCCGCACTTCCGGGCAAAGGCGGGTCACCCATTAGTGCGGTTTGTCAACAGGCAAAACGCTTCTGTCCTCAATTTTTCATCGAGTTTCTCCAATCTGCCGCCATTTTTTTAAAAGCCGCATTCGAGCCTTTCATTTCTTTCTCCTGATTCAGACCGCTTAAAAGCAATCCGTCAGTCACCCATCCGGATCTAGCGCGCTCTGTGGCCGTCATTATTTTAACGGCCATCTCCCACCATCCGCCCGCGCGCCCAACTCGTTGCCGAGTCCAGAAAACGTTCAGTGCCGGGCCGTGTTCATTCAATTCCGTAGAACTGTGGGTTCCGGGCCTCAAAGGAGACCCAGTCCAACCTCAAGCTGATTCACGGCACGGTCGAATCGCCTTTAAATTATCCTGGCAACCTTTTAGCTCAGCGGGAAAGCGGCCGCCGCCAATCAAACCACAGGGCTTTTCGCCAACCCCTTTCGCAAGCTGGCGACCGCTCTCCCTAAATTCGTTCAGCCTGACCGCGCCGTGCTCTGGGCCGGGCCGGGCGAGCGGCGGCGACGGCCTTCCGAACCACCGTTCGCGTCGCCGCCGGTCGCCACGCGTAACGGACTCGCCCCGGCCCGGCCCAGAGGCGCGCCCGCGACCTCCGAATCACGGGTTTTCTTTTCCACCACCAAAATCCCGCCCGTCTGGCCCGGAAACATCCGCGCCGCATCGTAAGGCTTTCCCTGGATCAGGATGTGCCAGGCCGCCTTGGCCAGCTTGCAGGCCAGCGCCTTGGTTGCCACCATCCGGTTGGTTTGCGCCTGCTTGCGATCAAAGAAGGAGCGACACGGGCCATCATGCCGCCGGGCGAAATTGGCCGCTTCCACAAAAGCCCAGGACAAAAATTTATTGCCGCACTTCTGATTGTTTTCCCCCTTCTTCTTCCCATTGGAAATGCGCCGTGAATCCACACACCGGCAGTAGCTGGCGTAGTTTCCCGCGCTGGCAAAACGCTGCGGCTCCGCCGTTTCCAACAGAATGGTCAGCCCTAAAATCCTGCCCACCCCAGGCAGGCTTTGCAGTCCCTGGTAAGACGGCAAGTCCGAGACGTTTTTCAGCGCTGCCTTCTCCACTTTGTCAATACTCGTCTGGAAGTGCTGCAACAACTGCACCTGCACCCCGGCAATCAATCGATCGGATGGATCGTCGAACAACCCGCCCGCCTCCTCCGGCGCCAGCGCCTTGAGCCTGCCCGTCGCCAGGTCCTGGCCGGTGACGCGCGTATGCAAACTTTTCACGCTCAACAACAGGCTGGTCCGCTGGCTCACCAGTCTCATCCGCCGCCGCAACAAATCGCGCACCGCGCGCCATTTGCGCTCACAAATATGACCGGTTGGCAAAATCTCCAGGCGCAGCAATTCCGCCAGGAAAAAAGCGTCCGAGCGGTCATCGGCGTGCTTGAGTCCGTTGTATTGCTGTATCTTGGCCGGATTGGCCAGCCGCACCTCATAGCCGGCATCTTGCAGCCCGTCCACCAACCAATACCAGTTATAGGTCGATTCCACCGCGATACATTTCAGTTGTTTGCGCCACGGCTTGAGCGCTTCCAGCACCAGCGCCAGGTCGCAAGGCAGTTTCTTCTCAAACAAGCGCTTGCCCCTTTGGTCCACTATCCCGCAAAACAAGTTGTTGCTATGCAGGTCAATTCCAGCCATTAATTTCTGCGTCATACGGTTTCCTTTCGGTTCGTTGTTTTTGTTTCCTACGGACACAACGTTTTACCGGGAGGAAACCTTCCTCCGCCAGCCGCACTTAATGTTTATCAAACCCAGCCAAACCGATGCGGCTGGCCAATCTGCCGTATAATTTATATGCAAATACTTTATAATGAATGATTTGCAAAAAAAACTGGCTCTCCGTGCGGTCAAGCCCAGTCAAACCCAGTCAAAGTGAATCAAACCGATATGAGGTCAAAATGGGTGGCCACTGAAGATGTAAAGAATTTCGACAGCCCCCTAATTCCTCAGCCGGCCGATGGGCAGGCTGGACAGGACCGCCTTGGGATTGGTTTGACTGAAATAATTCGCCGACCAGTCGTTGGCAAACAGGACGACGGGATTTTGTCCCATGTCATAGGCCAGGCGCGCGCCGGTCGGCAGCGAGAGCGCATCCAGGTCCGGCTCGGTGAACTGCGCCGGCAGCCAGCGCACCACCGTCCAGGGCGCGGCTTCCAAACGCGACGGCGCGCCGTATTCGCTTTCGAGCCGGTACTGCACCACTTCAAATTGCAGCGGACCCACCGCCGCCAGGAGCGGCACTTTGGCCGTCGAATCCCGCAATTGCAGCACCTGGATGACCCCCTCCTGCAAAAGTTGGTCCAGGCCGGTGCGGAATTGCTTGAACTTCGCCGTGTTCGGATTGTGCAGATAGGCGAAGGCTTCCGGGGTAAAACGCGGGATTTCCTTGTAGGAAATGTTGCGGTCCGTCGTCAGGGTGTCGCCTATGCCAAAATCGGAATGGCCGACCAGGCCGATAATGTCGCCGGGGTAAGCCTCGTTCACCACTTCGCGTTCGTTGCCAAAGAGTTTGTGCGAACTGGACAGCCGGACTTTTTTCTCGGTGCGCGGATGAATCACCGTCATGTCCCGCTCGAATTTGCCCGAGCAGACGCGGACAAACGCGATGCGGTCGCGATGTTTCGGGTCCATGTTCGCCTGGATTTTGAAAATGAAGCCGGAAAATTCGGCATGTTCCGGCGATATTTGCGCCCCGGCCATGAGGCGCGGCTTGGGCGGCGGCGAATGTTTCAGAAAACCGTCCAGCAACAATTGGACGCCAAAATTATTGACGCCGCTGCCAAAGAAAACCGGCGTGGTTTTGCCCGCCAGCACCGCCGCATCGTCAAAAATTTCCCCGGCCGAATCGAGCATGGCCAATTCCTCCGAGACTTTGGCAAAAGTCTCGTCGGACAACCGCCCGCGAATGACCGGGTCGCCCAGGCTGCCGATGGAAACCGGGGCGCGGAACTGCCCGCCCGCCGTGCGTTCGAAAAGATAGACCTGCCGCGTTTGGCGATCATGGACGCCCTGAAACTCGAAGCCATTGCCGATCGGCCAATTGACCGGAAAGGCCCCGATGCCGAGCACGCGCTCCAGTTCGTCCAGCAGCGCCAGCGGCTCGCGCGTGGGGCGGTCGCATTTGTTCATGAAGGTGAAAATCGGCACGTCGCGCTGCCGGCACACTTCGAACAGTTTGAGCGTCTGCGCTTCGATCCCCTTGCCCGCATCAATCACCATGACCACGGCATCAACGGCCGTCAGCACGCGGTAAGTGTCCTCGGAAAAATCCTTATGGCCCGGAGTGTCCAGCAGATTAATGCGATAGCCGTCGTAATCGAACTGCAGCACGGTCGAGCTGATGGAAATGCCGCGCTTGCGCTCCAATTCCATCCAATCCGAAGCGGTGGCGCGTTGATTTTTGCGGGCCGTGACCGAGCCGGCCAACTGCACCGCGCCGCCGTAAAGCAGGAGCTTCTCCGTCAACGTCGTTTTGCCGGCGTCCGGATGCGAGATGATGGCGAATGTGCGCCGCTTTTGGATTTCCTTGGCAATCTCCACAAGAGTCCGAAAGATAGCACGGATTTGGCGAAGGACAAGGGGGCTTGACATGTTGATGCCCTCATGGTCGATTCATACAACGTTATCGGTATGTGGCATTATGTCCAAAACGGCCTGGCCTGCGGTCCCATTGACACACCCGCGCTGCAGGCGCTTTTCCAAAACGGCTCGCTTGGCCCGGATGCCCTCGTTTGGAAACCGGGCCTGCCGGATTGGGTCCCGGCCCGCTCGGTGGCCGGCTTTGTCGCCTCTGTCCCGCCGGGCGGCGCACCGCCGCCCATTCCTCCCTGGACTCCTCCGCCCAAAGTCCCGGCGGCGCCGATGGACCCGGAGACGCTCGACATTGAGCACAACAAGATTTTTGCGGTGCTGGCCTACATTGGAATTCTGTTTCTGGTGCCATTGCTGGCCGCGCCGCGCTCCCGCTTTGCGCGCTATCACACCAATCAGGGCATCGTCCTGTTTCTCTCCATCTTGGTCATTTGGTTTGGCTTGAGCGTGCTGGCCGCCTTTCCCATTGTCAACATTATAATGATTCCCATCGGCGTTCCGGCGGGGTTTATTCTATCGGCGGGCTGGCTGGTCTTCATGATCATCGGCGTCATTCACGCCGCATCCGGCGAGTGCAAGCCGCTGCCGTGGATCGGCCACTTTCGTTTGTTGACTTGACCCTGAAACGACCCTTACTTGGCGCCTTGTTCGATCCAGGCGCGAATCAAGCCGACTTGCCCTTTGGTCAACGGTTCAATGTGGCCTTTGTTCTTGGGCGGCGGCATGTAATCATCCGGATCGCCAAGATTCGCCACATCGCCCAACAACGGACTTTTTGCGATGTCTCCGGCCACGACAACCACGCCGTCCTTGCCGCCTTTTAAAACCGCCTCCAGCGAGTCCAGCCGCAGTCTGCCTTTCGGCTTGGGCGTCTTTGGCCCGTGGCATGGATAACATGATTTTTCGAAAATTGGCTGGACGTCAGTCGCGTAGGTCGCGCCTGCTTTGGTCGCAGCCGGTGGCAACCGGCTCGTATCATACGCCGTCTTTTTATCATCAGCCAGGGCGCAAACGGCAATGAGAGCACATCCGCATACACAACCAACAATCAAGAATTTCGACAACATGGGGTTATTTATTCAAAAACGACGCCGATCGTCAAAGACTATTTGCTTGCCTCCGCCATGGAGCTTTCAAGCACTGCCGGGGTTTGCTCTTTGGCCGGTTTCCCTCTACTCTATTCGGAGTGCATAGAATTGCCTTTCAGTTTGGGGTGTTTACGGTGACTTGGTACGGGATCTTGGTGGCTTCAGGCTTCATGGCGGGCTTGTGGACGGCCAGCCGCCGGGCTTTGCGCAGTAATATCCACCCGGAAACCATCTTCGATCTCGGTCCCTGGCTTCTGCTCGGCGTGATTGTGGGCGCCCGGGCTCTTTATGTCGTTTCGTATTGGAAGGAGTCATTTGCCGGCTGGCCCATTACGGAAATATTCATGGTGCAACATGGCGGCCTGGTTTTTTACGGCGGCCTGATCGGCGCTTCTTTGGCTTGTGTCTTGTTCGCCTGGCGCAGACATCTTCCTCTGTGGCGATTGGCTGATGTTCTCGCGCCGAGCATCGCCCTTGGCAGTTTCTTTGGACGCTGGGGCTGCCTGACCTATGGCTGTTGCTATGGCCGTCCCACCACGCTGCCGTGGGGCATTCGATTTCCTTATGGCCACGAGACTTATCCCAATTACGTCCATCCCACGGAGATTTATGATGCGCTTTTGAACCTGACGTTATACGTCTTCCTGGCGTGGCTCTATCGCCGCAAAAAATTCGACGGTCAGGTGTTTGCCCTTTATTTGATCGGTTATGCTGTGTTCCGGTCTTTCGTGGAAATTTTTCGCGGCGATTACACGCCGGTCCACTATTGGGGCTGGCTCACTCCCGGGCAATTGTTGAGCATCGGCATCATCGCGGCGGGCGTGATCCTGCTCTGGAAGCTTCCGCGAAGAAAGATCGAGATGCACGACGTCGTCAAAGCGACCGTGGCCCACAAAGCGTAGAGATGGAAAATAATCCCGATCCGCCTCCTGTGTTCCTGGCCGGCCCCACTGCCGCGGGAAAATCCGACGTCGCCCTTGAACTGGCCGAACGTCTCAATGGCGAAATTATTTCGGTCGATTCCATGCAAGTTTATCGCGGCTTGGATATTGGCACGGCCAAACCTTCGCCCGCCCAACAAAAGCGCGTCCCCCACCACCTCATTGATGTGGCCGGGCTGGACGAATCCTTCGATGCCGCCCGCTTCGTTTCCCTGGCCAGCACCGCCGCCGCCGGCATCCGATCGCGCGGGCGCGTGCCGGTTTTTTGCGGCGGGACGGGGTTGTATTTCAAGGCCTTTCTCGAAGGGCTGGGACGCGCGCCGCCGTCCGATCCAAAAATCCGCGCCGAACTCGAATTGACGCCGCTGGAAACACTATTGACAGAATTGGAGCAACGCGACCCGGCGACATTCCAAAAAGTGGACCGTCAAAATCCGCGCCGCGTCATTCGCGCGCTGGAGGTCATCCGCATCACCGGCAGGCCCTTTTCCGGGCAACGCGCCGACTGGCAGGCCGGGCCTCCCGCCGTTCCCGGCCATTTCATCGGCCTGACCCGGCCGGCCGGCGAGTTGTCGGACCGCATCCTCCGGCGCGTCGATGAAATGTTTGCCAATGGCCTGGTTGCGGAAACCGAGGGGCTGTTGCAACGCGGCCTGGCCAAAAACCCCACTGTCCTGCAAGCCCTGGGATACCGCCAGGTCGTCGAACATCTTCGGGGCGAACGGCCGTTGGCCGAAACCATTGACTTGGTGAAAATTCGCACCCGCCAATATGCCAAGCGCCAACTAACCTGGTTCCGGCGGCAAATGAAACTGGACTGGATTACGCTGGAAGGCCCACCGTCCGCCGCGGCGGCGCAAATCCTTGGAACAAATCGGAATTCTTAACCGCGAAATATGAAGAGGGGACAGGCAGAAGTCTATTTCGGCAGGCGGTGGGAAACAGGCGGGACCAAGTTTAGACAGGATATGAACACAGAATTAAAGGCATACGATTTACTGCAAAAAGTGCGCCAGGAAACCCCGGTGGTGCATCACATGACAAATTGGGTGACGATTTACGATTGCGCCCAAATCGTCAAAACCCTCGGCGCCTCGCCTGTCATGGCTCATGCGCCGGAGGAAGTGGCCGACATGACACGGATTGCTTCCGCGTTGGTGCTCAATATCGGCACCCTGACCGTGGATTTTGTGGAGGCGATGAAGACGGCGGCGGCAACCGCGAATCAGAAAGGCATCCCGGTCATTCTGGACGTGTGCGGCGCAGGCGCCACGGATTTGCGCGACCGCAAGGTGTCCGAGCTGCTGGACCAGGTCAAAATCAATTTCATCAAGGGAAACGCCTCTGAAATCGCCCGCGTCAGCGGAGCCAACGTCCGGACCAAAGGCGTTGATGCCACCGAAGTCAGAACTGATTTGGAGATGCTGGCGCGAACACTTGCTGTTCGCCGCCAGGCCACGGTGGTGATCACGGGCAAAGTGGACATTGTGGCCGATGATCAAGGACTCTATCGCGTCAAAAACGGGGACGCTCTGATGACGCGCGTCGTTGGCACGGGTTGCATGGCCGCTTCCGTCATCGGCGCCTTCGCCGCCGTTGATTCTGATTACCGGCAGGCTGCGGCTTGCGCGCTGGCCTGCTACGGGATTGCGGCTGAACTGGCCGCGGAAAAATCGAGCGGCCCCGCGTCTTTCAAAGCCGCGTTGTTTGACTGTCTCTACAACCTGGACCAGCCAACTGTTGAAAGAATGCAACGCATTGAAACATCACCCTCACCCGGCCTGCGGCCACCCTCTCCCCGCTTTGCGGGGAGAGGGCAGGGAGAGGGGTTCGTGTAAGGATTTCATTGAAACACTATATTGGTTTGCACAATCGGACTTGCGCCCCCGCCGCGGTCGCAAATCAGGTTACAGGAAAATACGCGATTGCGCATGTTGGGGGATGATCGTACCATGGAGCCATGCTCCAATGGCGTCTTAATGCGCACGGTATTGTTCTGCTGGTAGAGGCAACTGCGCTGTGGCTGGCCGCAGGTGTTCCATCCGGCGCGGCGGCTGATTCCAGTTTGCCGCCCTATGTCATTCGCACCTGGCGGACAGACGACGGCTTGCCGCAGAATGCCGTCACTTCTGTCGTGCAAACAAAAGACGGCTATCTCTGGATCGGCACTTACAGCGGTTTGGCGCGATTTGACGGAGTTCATTTCAAAGTGTTCAACAGCGCCAATACGCCCGCGTTGCGCAGCGGCCGGGTCACCAGCCTTTTTGAAGACCCGGCGGGCACGCTCTGGATTGGAAGCGAAATCGGCGAACTGACAGCGTACGATCCCGGTTCCCATTTCCGCGCCATTGATATCGGCGTTGCTTGGGGACGGCGCGAGATCATTGCCATAGTGCTCGACCAGGCGGGCGAGATGTGGGTGGCGGACGCGGAAGGAATGCTGATGCGGTTGAAAGATGGACTGCGGCTGGAACCGAAGTCGGGCAATGCAATAAATCTGGTTAACATTTCCAGTGATTCGAGAGGAAACATTTGGGTTTTGCGCAATGGCATGGCCTCGGCACTGGAACAAGGACGCCTCATTCCGCAATTTGGCGGCGATCCCACCAACATGTATGTGCAGGGAATTTGTTCCAGCCGGCAGGGCGGCGTCTGGGCGGCCAGCGATGGAAAACTTCAGCGTCAGAATCCCAGCCTGACGACCAATAGCTATGGCGCCGCGCCGTGGAATATGGTGCCCTTGATGGTGTTGCTCGAAACCTCAACCGGCATGTTGGTGGCTGGCACGCAAGACCATGGCCTCTTCATCGTCCGGCCCGGCGGTGCGGTTCTGAATTTGTGCCACAGCAACGGGTTGCCCACCGATTGGATTTCCTGCCTGTGCGAGGACCGGGAGGGAAACTTGTGGATGGGCACTGGCGGCAATGGACTCATCATGGTTCGCCCCGGCAACGTGACGGTGCTGGACGCTCCGGATCAGTGGCAAGGGCGTCCAGTTTTATGTTTGACCTCCGGACGGAACGGGGCGCTTTGGGTGGGCACGGAGGGCGTCGGCCTTTACCGCTGGCAGGACGGACAATGGTCGCACTTCGGGTTGGAAGCCGGCATGACGAGCTTGTTCGTCTGGTCGGTGTGCGAGGATGCCGGGGAACGGCTGTGGGTTGGAACATGGAGTGGCGGCCTGCTGACTCGCAATGGCGAACGCTTTGAGGCCGTGCCCTGTGCGACTGAAACGATGCCCCCAGTGACCGCTCTTTTTCCCAGCGGGCCGGACGAACTCTGGGCGGGCACCAGATCGGGACTATTGCATTACCAGGCGGGCCAAGCGGCCTGGCTGACACAATGCGGGCCAACGCCGCTGTCCGACGTGCGCTGTGTGGTGGAAGACAGCCAGGGCACGGTGTGGTTTGGGATGCTGGGCGGTGGTTTGGGCAGGTTGGACAAGGCAGGCCTTCGCCTTCTGCACAAATCGGACGGGTTGAGCAGCGATTTTATCCAATTCCTGCACCCGGACAGCGATGGGAGCCTGTGGATTGGAACCATCGGCGGCGGCTTGAACCGGCTCAAAAATGGCCGCTTCAGCGCCGTCGGTACCGCCCAAGGTCTATCGGACGACATCATTTGCTGGGTGGAGGATGACGGTCTTGGTCATTTCTGGGTCAGTTCCCACGCCGGCATCATGCGGTTGAACAAACGGGAATTGAACCTATGCGCGGACGGAGAGTTGCAAGCGATCCACTGCTTCTCCTACGGCAAAGGAGATGGACTGCCCACGCTGGAATTCTCCGGCGGACTGCAACCGGCCGGGTGCAAGACGGCGGACGGCCGCTTGTGGTTTGCCTCCAGCAAAGGCGTGGTGGTGGTGGATCCGAAGGACGTGAAATTGAACGCTCTGGTCCCGCCGGTGGTAATCGAGGCAGTACAAGTCGATGGCCACGCCATGGCCGGTCTGGCCGGGCAGACGGCGGGTCGGCCCTTGCGAATACCGCCGGGACGCCATCGACTGGAGTTCGTTTATACCGGCCTGAGTTACACGGTGCCGGAGAAAGTCCGGTTCCGCTACCGGCTGGAAGGGCTGGACAGCGAATGGACCGAGGCCGGCGGCAAACGCAGCGCGAGCTTCGATTACGTTCCCCGGGCCAATATGCTTTTCACGTTCTGGCCTGCAACGACGCCGGAGTCTGGAATGACCAGGGAGCCGCAGTGGCCTTTGTGCTGTTGCCATATTTTTGGCAAACGTGGTGGTTCCGCACGTTCCTGGCGGCGCTGGTGCTGGGCATGGTTGGCATCGTAGTCTGGCTGGATACCCGCCGCCGGATGCGCCGCAAGATGGAGGCCCTGGAACGCCAGGAGGCCATTGAACACGAACGCTCCCGCATCGCACGCGACATTCACGACGAATTGGGCAGCCATTTGACCCGCATCACCATGCTCAGCGAACCCGCCCGCCACGACCCGGACATTCTCCATCCCGGCACGAAGGATGTGCGGCAGATTTATGACATCGCCAGGGAATTGACGCGCACCATGGATGAAATTGTCTGGGCCGTCAATCCGCATCACGACACCCTGGAAGGATTGGTCAGCTACCTGGAACAGTTCACGTTGCAGTTCCTGGAGCCGCCGGCATTCGCTGCCGCCTGGACCTGCCGATGCAATTGCCTCTCTGGCCGCTCACGGCGGAAACGCGCCATAACCTCTTCCTCGCGCTTAAAGAAGCGTTGCACAACGCTGTCAAGCATTCCGGTGCGACGGAAGTTTGCGTTGCCCTCACCTTGGACGACCGCGCCCTCACCCTCTCGGTCGGGGACAACGGGCGCGGCTTTGATCTGGCGGCTGCCAACTCGAACGGCAACGGACTGGAGAATATGCGGCGGCGGTTGCAACAAATCGGCGGCCGATGCGAGATTGTCAGCGCGCCCGGCCAGGGTGTCAGAATCGGTTTTATCGTTTCGCTGCGGGAAGCTCCCTCAGAGGCTCCCACCCGACTATCGTAGGAATTAACGACTATTCATGCAGCCAGGAATGGGGGAAGATGGCAATCGATGATTTCCGTTTCCATCATTGAGGACGATCCCTCCGTGCGAAAGATTCTGGCGGGCTGGATTTCTGACGCCCACGGTCTCTGTTGCGCCGGCGTCCACGCCAACGCCGCCCACGCCCTGGCCCAGATGCCGGCGGAGAAGCCCGACGTCGCGCTGGTCGATATCAATCTGCCCGATAAAAGCGGCATCGAATGCGTCTGGCATCTTAAGCCGCTGCTGCCCAAGACGCAATTTCTCATGTTGACAGTGTACGAGGACGCCGAACACATTTTCAAGGCGCTGGAAGCAGGCGCCACGGGCTATCTGCTCAAGCGGAACCCGCGCGAAGAGCTCCTGGCCTCGCTGCGCCAGGTGCATGAAGGCGGCTCGCCCATGACCAGCTACATCGCGCGCAAAGTCGTGTTATTCTTCCAGCGTTTCCACCAGCCGAACCGGGAGGACGTGCAAAGCCTTTCTCCACGCGAGAGTGAAGTCCTCCAACTCCTCGTGCGCGGCTATTCCTACAAGGAGATTGCCGCCGCGTTGGGCATCAGCATCCCCACCGTCAACACCCACATCCATCGCACCTACGACAAGCTGCACGTCCAATCCCGCGGCCAGGCCGTGGCCAGATACAGCCGCATGACCGAGCCTCCCGCGCCCCCGTCCGCCTCGGCGCTGAGATGAGATATCAATGATTTTGACGACATGACAGGTTTGCCCGGGGGGTGCTAGTGTACCGCTATGAAGCTGAACTCTCAATCCTTAACAATTGATTCAGAAACCACAACCCCTAT
This sequence comes from uncultured Verrucomicrobiae bacterium, assembly GCA_963825315.1. GTDB lineage: Bacteria > Verrucomicrobiota > Verrucomicrobiia > Limisphaerales > Palsa-1400 > DASRLE01. The sequence goes on from CAWGST010000002.1 coordinate 110,442, forward strand.
GAAACGCAACCTGATCACCATCGCCTTGGGCGCCGCCATCGCTCTAATGTCCGGCATCACAGCCCAGGCATCACCCGCAACCCTCTCCAACATTGCCGGCGGAGCGCCTCCCACTCCCGGGCCTTATGACGCTTACATGCTGGATAACGAGACCTACTATAGTGAAGCCCAGGCAAACCAGGAGCCGGTTTCAAGCGCCACACTCAATTACTATTCAAACGGCGGCGGCGGCGGCTATTTTCCCGGACAAATATTTACCACTCCCGCCCTTCCCGCCGGCGCCTTCGGATTTCGACTGGCGAGTGTGACCGTCAATGAATGGGGTGGCGATGGAGGCGGCATTACCACCAGTCCCCAAGACTACACTCTTGTCATTTATTCAGTTGCGGCCAATACCCCTGCAGTCGGAGAGTTTACTGTGACTCCAATCGCTTCCTACACTTCGCAGCCTTATGAAATCACTGACGAGTATTTTATGACGTTTGTGCCTACCGGTGCTGGTGTTGCGCTTTTGGGCAGCACAGAATACTGCTTCACTGTCCAGAATGACGGCGGTGGTTGGGTCGAGATGATGGCTGAACCAACCTTGGGCAATACAGGAGGAACTGCTTCTTCCCTGGTGGCGGGAGATGGGCTGAGCAGCGAGTACAATGCCACCGGCTTTCTGATTGACCCTAATGACATGGCCGTGCTCGCTCCGATCGCTGGTGGCGTCATATATACCTACGATGAAGCGCCCACCTTTCAAGCCGATTTTGACGTCGGTTTGACTCCCATCACTTTTGCTGTTAATCCGGTCACTATAGATGCCTCCACGCCGGGAAATATTTATCAAACCCCGGAGCCAGCTTACGCCCTTGGGACGGCGGTGATGCTCGACTGCGGAAGCATTCTTGGTGGCACGGCGCCCTTTACTTATCAATGGCAAGTGTCATACAGCGCTCCCGGCGCGAACACCGCCGGTGCTTTTACGGACATTGGGGGCCCCACCTCAAGTTCAACCTTGACGACGACTCCGGCAGTCAATGGATATTATCAATATCAAGCAATTGTCACGGATAGTACCCTTCCCACCCCTCAAACGGCCACCGCCTCTGCGGTTGGTTTGGTGATTGCTCCCGCCGCCATCACCGCGTCGATGAGTGACGAGGGCGTCAGCTATCAACCAGCGGGTTGTTATGACGCCATCGTGCAAACGAGTGGCGGAGGCGGCGGCGACAATCTGAATTACTATGATAATTTCACAGCATCGCCTGCGGGCAATATCTTTTTCACCGGCGCCGATAACGGTGGCTCGGGCTACGTTCTCACTTCCGTGCAGCTTCAGACTGGCAACAATGGTGACACCTCGCAGAACACAACCCTGCTCCAGCCTTACTATTTGTGTATTTACCAGCTCAATACCGCCCAGACCCTCGCCACCCTTGTGCAACAGTATTACTGCCCCGCGTTCCTCTTCACTTTTGGAGACTGGATCGAATTTGAAGGCTTGAGCACACCGCTGCTTCCCAACGCCACGTATGCTTACACTTTTGTAAACGATAATAACGCAAGTTGGGCGGGCCTGAACTCAAGCTTGGTAAACGTTCAAACTACTCCATCCGGGAGTTATGCAGGAGGAGTTGGCGTAGCCTGCTTGATTTCACCCCAAGACCGCAATGTTTCCCCGGATACTGCCGGCAATTCCGGTGTGTTCGTAGTGGGATTGACGGACAACGGCGTGACCGTTAACTGTCCGGTAGCCAATGGCATCGTCGTCTCGCCGCTCGGAAGTGTAACGGCTGGAATAACAGTCACCCTGAGTGAAACCCCTTCCGGCGAGGCGCCTTTCACCTATACTTGGAACTGGGATGCAGGATTGGGCGGCACGCCTTCGACGATTGTTCCTGGTACTACTGCTAATCAGAGCGGTTCAAGCATCACCGTCAATACCCCTTTGTCGCCTTTGGCGGCTGGTACATACCATTATACTGTCACAGTTAACAATAGCCATGAGATGGACGGACCCAGCGTCAGCACGGCGGTCAGTGTTCAAGTTGTCGTTCCCACTCAGACCGGAGTTTTGTCGCTCCTTGGCACCAACCTGCCCGTGGCTGGACCCTATGACATTGCTCAAACAGAGTGGTTCGGAGCGAACCAGAAGCCGGATGGATTAAACTACTATTGGGACAATGCCACACCTCCCGGCCAGACCTTCATCACGGGCGGCAATTCGGCAGGATACATCCTCAACTATGTGGTATCTGCAATTGGCCGGCGACGATGGTGTTTATACGACGTCTGTGCAACCATTGCCCACCAACGGCGGAGGCTTTATATTGACCATTTACTCGGTCAACCTCGCCACCACGAACGCGACGCCAATCGCAATCTATGATTCTCAGACCAATTTCGTCGTAACCACCGGCTCGACTGACACAAATTGGATACAGTTTAGTGGTTTGTCGGTGCCGCTGGCAGCCAGCTCCACCTATGCCTATTCGTTCGGCAAAGTTCAGTCTTACCCCGGTTGGTGCTGCGTGGCCTCTAGTAGTAGCAACAATCCTTATGCGGGCGGCCAAATCTGCCTGATTCCGGCTAATGGCGGCACAATCACCTATGAGAGCAGTGGCCAATATGACGCGGTTTTTGACCTTGGCTTGAGCCTGGGGTCTGCCCCAGCTCCCACGTTGAGCATCCAGAAACTTGGCAGCGGGCAGGTGCAGTTGCAGTGGTCAGCTGGTGTCCTGCTGCAGGCCGCCAGCGTCAATGGCCCATGGACGACCAATGCGGCCACGTCTCCCTACACCTTGACTCCGACAGGGTCTGGAATGTTCTACAGGGCACAGGCGCCTTAATGTTATGATTATTCACAGGAAGGGGCGTGTTCTTAAAACGACACGCCCCTATCCTGCTTTTAGTCCGGCGGATGATAGCGTTTAGATGAAAATTTTGATTTAACAATTATTTTGCGAGAAACGAAAGATGAACTCCAATTCCAGCAAGCAGCACGAAGTTCGCAGCCCAGCTTTTACATTGATCGAGCTATTGGTGGTGATAGCGATTATTGCCATTCTTGCGGCGATATTGCTGCCGGCCCTGGCCATGGCCAAGCAACAGGCCCTAAAGACTCAATGCATCAACAACGAGAAGCAGTTGGGACTGGCTAATACCATGTATGCCACCGATGCCAAGGATATGATGGCTTTTTGCAACTGGGACAATGGCCAACAGATTACAGACCCTTCAACGGGCCAGAATGCAAAGGGCTGGCTCTATACATGCAGTGGGTCCATCCCCCAACCAGCCTCGATACATTATCAAGCCAACCCCATTGTTTGCTGGTCTGGCGGTCCGAATGGCGTTCCTGGAGGCGGATTGTGGTGGCCTTACGTGCATAACAACAATACCTACCTCTGCCCGGTGGATATGGCGGCCTATGCGACGGGTCCGAATGCATATTCTAAGCGTGCCAACCAACTTTGCACTTATGTGTTTAATGGCGCTTGCGCTGGTTTTCCCACGTCCACCGACCTTGTGTATCGATCCACAAAAATGAGCGCAGTCTGGAGTCCAGCATGCTACCTTTTTTGGGAGCCTAACGCGGCGGCCCCCCCGGCCGGTGGCGGCTATGGTGAGTATAATGACGCCTCAAATTTCCCGAACACCCCTGTGTCCACCCCCCCGGGCTCCGAGGGAATCGGCACGCTCCACGACAAGACTGGCGGAAATATTGCCCGTCTTGACGGTGGCTCCCAGTTCATCACCTCAAACCAGTTTAATCTGCAGTCGATGGGCCCCCCGGGAACCGCACCCGATGGGCTTAAAACACTCCTTTGGTGGAGCATCTATACAGCGGACGGACACCAAAATTGACGGTTGCCAAAGCGACGCAGCTTCAATCAGCCAGCCTGTGTGGCCAAACCGGACCAAACCGATGCAGAGGACGCATAAGCAGGTCCGGTTTGACGCGTTAAGTGCCTGGCTGACAACACTTGTGACGGCATGACGGCTCCCCGGACGGCTCAATCTGCATGCAAAGTGCATGCTTGCCGCTGGCTTTTGCGCCAGGAAATGCTATGATAAATGTGTCGGTTGAAGCACTGAAACATTGAAAGCACTCATTTCGCTCAACAAGAGGACCGAACGCGTCTTCCTCATCGGTTTGGAACTCAAATCCGCGTCGGGTTGGGCCATGCGCGAATCCCTGGACGAGCTGGCCGAATTGGCCGTCACCGCGGGCGGCGCTGTCATCGGCAACGGCAGCCAGAAGCTGGAGTCGCCCGTCGCCGGAACTTTCATTGGCACCGGCAAAGCGGCGGAATTTGCCCGGTTCTGCGCGGCCAACGATGTGGATACGGTCGTCTTCGACGATGAACTTTCCCCCGCGCAAAGCCGCAATCTGGAAAAGGTTTTTGGCTGCAAGGTTCTGGACCGCACCGCGCTGATTCTTGACATCTTCGCGCAACGCGCCCAATCGCGCGAAGGCAAACTGCAGGTGGAATTGGCTCAATTGCAGCACTTGCTGCCGCGCCTGACCCGCTTTTGGGGCCATCTTTCCCGCCAATCCGGCGGCATCGGCATGCGCGGCGGCGAAGGCGAGTCGCAACTGGAATCCGACCGCCGCCGCGTGCAGGAGCGGATCGAAAAAATTACCGAAGACCTTCAAGCCGTGCGGCGGCAGCGCGCCACCCAGCGCAGCGGACGGCAGCGCAACCTCTGGCCGCTGGCCTCGATCGTGGGCTACACCAACGCCGGCAAATCCACCCTGCTCAACGCCCTGACCGGCGCGGCCGTGCTGGCCGAAGACAAACTGTTTGCCACCCTGGACCCGGCCACGCGCCGCCTGCGCCTGCCGACCAACCAAAACGTCTTCTTGACGGACACCGTCGGTTTCATCCGCAAACTGCCGCACGGCCTGGTGGAGGCCTTCAAGGCGACATTGGAAGAAGTGGTCCAGGCCGAATTGCTCCTGCATGTGGTCGATGTGAGCCATCCGCAAGCCGCCGAACAGATCGTTGCTGTCAATACTGTGCTCCAGGAAATTGGGGCGGGCGGCAAGCCGACCCTCATGGTCTTCAACAAAATCGACCTTTTCGGCGGCAACGGCCTGCTGCAAAAATACCTCGATCAATTTCCCAAGGCCGTCGCGGTTTCGGCCAGCACCGGCCAGGGCATCCCGGCCTTGATCCAGGAATTGGGCACGCAACTGCGTCCCATCCGCGAATTTGTCGAATTGCGCGTGCCGCATGGCGACTCAGCCGTCATTGCCCGCCTGCATCAAGTGGCCCAAGTCACCGAGCGCGACTATGAAGGGGCCGAGGCGCGCTTCAAAGCGCGCATCCCGCCGCATTTCCACGCGGAGTTTGCGCCCTACATCGTGCGGCATCTGCAAAACGGCAAGCCCGCCCGATCCCGCGCCGCAACGGAGCGTTGAGTGCGAGATGGCGCAGCGTCATTTTGAATGGCTTTTGGGTTCGACGATGGCCTGGGGCTTGAGCAGATAGGTCAGCGCTTTGACCGCCAGCTCCATCATCAGAAATGGTTTGGCAATCAAATCATTGCCACCGGCCAGGGATGATTGGGCGCGAACTTCAAACTTCGTCAGGCTGGTGACAAAAATAACGGGGGTCGCTTTGTTGGTGGGAAGTTTGCGCAGTTGGCCGCAGAGTTCGAAGCCGTTCAAGCCGGGCATTTCGGCATCCAGGAATATGAGGTCGAACGGGTTCTCGCGCAGCATGGCCAAGGCGGCGCGGGAGTCTTCCATGCCGATGCAGCGCAGGTTGGATTTTGCCAGAGCGACGGAAATGGTGCGGCGGGCGATGGGTTCGTCGTCCACCACCAAAATGAGCATGGATTGGGGAATGTCGCGGGGCGTTCGTTCCAGATCCTGAAAGAGCATATTGAGGCAGTCGGAAGCATGGGCAACGGTGCGCAGGACGGAATTGGTCATTTGCGCGGGCTTTTTGTGCAGGTCTTTGATCAAAGCGTCCAGAGCGCCGGAAAGGTGCGAGATGCGGCTGAAGCCGGTAATGCCGGAGAGGCTGGCCAATGAGGCAACGGAAGTTTCCAGGTCGCGCAGAAGACCGATTTGACCGGTGGTGCTTTTGCTTTTCATCAAAGCGCCGACGCGGTCGCGCAAGTCGGCTTGGATTTGGGGGGCGCGCTTGAGAAACTCCTGCCGGATTTCGAGATGAAAGGCGGCATTGCCGGAGATCCCTTCAGAACCACCGGCCGCCGGGGCATCCGTTGTCCCGGCCCAGGGAGTGGCGGAGGATGATGGGGTCGCAGCCAAGGCCGTATTGATCGTTCCGTCCTCATTGAACGTGTACAATGAGGCGGAAGGCAACGGGGTCGCAGCCACGGCCGGAGCACCGGAGACAAGGTCGGGTTTGGTCAGTTTCTGGGCCGAGGGGCGGGCAAAAATGGGCCGGGTGGTGTGACCCGTGCCGTCAGGGTCGGACCTGGCAAAAGTTGGCGTGGTGGTTGCGGCCGGCGCGGAGTGCTCTTTGCCAAATGTGGGCAGGGTGGAAGGCGGTTTGGGTGCGGGCTTGACCACTGGTGTCCGAGGGGCCGGGGTGGGAGGAGCGCCCGCGGCAGGCTTGGGCTTGCGCGTTATTATCTGTGTGGCCTCTTCCCATGGAGATTCGGCGGGCAGCAAACGAATCCCCTCGCCGGGCGCGTCGGGCATGTTGACCATGCCGAATTTGGCGAACGGACGAAGCACGGCGTTTTCGCCGCTCAGCATCTGTTCAATCAGTTCCAACGCGAGATTCGGCGTGCAATCCATTTTGGAAACGCACTTGGTCGCCCCGGCCGTCCAGGCTTCCGCGGCCAAATCAGGGCGATAAAAACTGGAGATGACCAGAATGGGGATGGATTTGAACTCGGGCCAGGATCGAATCTGGCGAATGACTTCCACGCCATCCATTCCCGGCAACATTATATCCACCTGAACGGCATCGGGTTTAAAAGTGCCCATTAAACTGAGCGCGGCCGTGCCTTCCTCGGCGGTTTCCACCTGATAGCCGGAAATTTCGAATTTACGGCGATAGATCGAGCGGACAATAAGCTCGTCCTCGACAATTAAGATCTTCTTCATCCAGTCAGATCATGGGCCTTGCAATTGGCGAAGGTAATCTTGCACCGCATGGCGCAATAATTCAAGGGACGTGACTGCCTCGGCCATGGAGGCCTCCGCGCCATTCAAGTGGCCTGCTTTGGCGCCGTGTTCCATCCGGCGAAGGGAAGGAACGATGGCGGACAGGCCGCAAGCCAGACTGGATCCGGCCAATTTATGGGCCAGGTGATTCACATCGTCAACCGCGCCGGCTTGAATGGCCTGGCCCAAGCCAGGCATGATTTGGTCCGCCTGGCCGAAATACATGTCCATCAATTGGCGCAGGAGGGCGGCATCACCATCGCAGGCGGATTGAAGCTGGTCGAAGTCGATCAACGGGGCGGGATTGGATGACGGGTCGGAGGAGTTCAATGATTTTGGTATTCTTGGACGTAAGTGCCGACTTTGTTGCGTGTCATTTCGAGATGGCGGCTGGCCTGGTCAAACAAAGCTTCGGCGTCCCCCAGCCGGCCTTCCTTGCCGCGTCTTTCCAGTTCGCGCAAGGGCAGGACCATGGCCGACATGCCGCAGGCCAGGCTGGCGCCGACGAGTTTGTGGGCGAAATGATCGACGTCTTTGGCCGAGCCGGAAGAAATGGCGCCGCGCAAGCCGTTCATCAAGTCCGTGGCTTGCGCGAAATAGAGATCGACCAATTCCTGCAACATCTTTGGGTCTTCATTGGCGGCCGCTTCGAGGCGCTCCAAATCGACCAGCGCCTCCTGTTTGGGGATGTCCGGCGCGGACGCGGCCGGGTTCAGTTCCGCTTTCTCTTTCGGTTCCTCCGGTTTGGCCGCCACAGCAGCGCAGGAGCGGACCAGCGCACCGCGCAATTCGGAATCCTTGACCGGTTTGGAAAGATAATCATTCATGGCGGCCTGCAGGCATTTTTCGCGGTCGCCTTGCATGGCGTTGGCCGTCATGGCGATGATATAGGCGGGTTTTCCGCCTTCGGTTTGTTCGCGCAGGCGAATCTGCTGGCTGGCTTCGTAACCATCCATTTGCGGCATTTGGCAATCCATCAAAATAACGTCATAGCGCGCGCGGCGGGAGGCTTCGACGGCCTCAAGGCCGTTGGAAGCGACTTCGGCGGTAAAACCGAGCTTGCGCAATTGGGCGACGGCCACCTTCTGATTGATGAGATTGTCTTCGGCCAGCAAAATACGCAGGTTCTGCGGCAGGGCGGGCGCGGCAACGGCGGGGCCGCCCTGGGCGGCGCCGGACTTGTGCGGCGGGCTGCGCAGACCTGTCAAACATTCGTAGAGCCGGCCTTGCTTGACCGGTTTGACCAGGCAGGCGGCAATGCCGGCCTTTTCCAACTGTTCGTCATCCATCAACTGGCCCAGCGAAGTCAACATGATGAGCCGGATGCGGGCCAGCTTGGGGTCGGCTTTAATCACCTTGGCCAGCGTGATGCCGTTCATGCCGGGCATGTGCATGTCGAGCAAAACGACGTCAAAACGGCTTTGGGACGAATCCTGCAATTGTTCGAGGGCTTCCTGGGCCCCGGCGGCGCAGGCGGCGTGGATGCCCCAGACCTGCATTTGATCCTCCAAAATCCGGCGATTGGTGTCGTTGTCGTCCACGATGAGGACGTGCAAGTTGCCCAGGTCGCCTTGTTCGACCGGGACTTTGGCCGCGGCGTGCTGCTTCTCCAACCGGGCGGTGAACCAGAAAATCGATCCCTGGTTTGCGACACTGGTGAAACCGATCTGGCCGCCCATCATTTCAATCAACTGCTTGGAAATGGCCAGGCCCAAACCCGTGCCGCCATATCTGCGGGTGGTGGAACTGTCCGCCTGGCTGAAGACTTGGAAAAGCCGCGGTTGAACCTCGGGCGGGATGCCAATGCCGGTGTCGCGGACTTCGAAGCGCAAATCAACGTACGTCTCCGTTTCAGCCATGTTGGCCACCGAGACAATCACTTCGCCGTACTCGGTGAATTTCACGGCGTTGCTCACCAGATTGACAAAGACTTGGCGAAGCCGTCCGGGATCGCCGCGCAATTGGATCGGAACATCGGCCAGAACGAAGCCGGCCAATTCGATATTCTTGGCCTGGGCCGTTTCGGCCAGCAATTCAAGAGAGCCTTCGATTGTTTCCTGCAAATTGAAATCAATCGTTTCGAAAATGAGCCTTTTGGATTCGACTTTGGAGAAGTCCAGCACGTCATTGATCAGTATCAACAACGATTCCGCGCTGCGCCGGATCGTTTCCGCGTATTCCCGTTGCTGTGAAGTCATGTCCGTGTCCATGAGCAAATTGGTCATGCCGATGACCCCGTTCATCGGGGTCCGAATCTCATGGCTCATCTTGGCCAGGAACTCCCCCTTGGCCTTGACCGCGGCTTCGGCATCGGTTTTGGCGCGGCGCAATTCGTCTTCGGCCGCCTTGTATTGGCTGACGTCCTGGACGGTGCCGGCATAGCCGCCGCTTTCCTCGTTTTCACCTGCTTGATAGCGAATGGGAGCCGTGCGGCAGGAAACCCAGTGAGTCTCGCCTTTGGGTGAGACCAGACGAAATTCCTGGGAGAACTGCTTGTGCTCGAGCAAACAGCGGCTCCACTGTTCAAGCACCCTGGCTTTGTCTTCTTCGTGAATGGCGCGGGTCCAGCCGTCGCGCAGACTTTCGTCAAAACTCAAGCCCGATAGGGACAGCCATTGCGAGTTGCAGTAAATCCACTGGCCGGCGGTGTCGGCCAGGAAGATGCCATCGGGAGAAGATTCGCCCAGCGATCGGAACTTGGCCTCGCTTTGCTTAAGGTGGGCCTGGATGTGTTTGTACTTGATGTTCTCCTGGTGCAGGGCATCGATATGCTCGGCCACTTCCCGTTCAATGGTCTCGTGCAGAAGCTGCTGTTCGGCTTGATGGAAGGCCATGCCGGAAGTCAGGCGCAGACTTTCCCAAATCCACAGCGCCAAAATAGTGTCTTCGAACAAGACCCAGCCGGTGAACCCAACCCAGCTCCAAGGCGTGACCACCACAGCGCCAAAAACCGATTGGATCCATTGCAAACCGCCCAGAAAATGGTCCGCCGCCACCACTACCGTGGCAAAGAGCAGGACTTTGACGTCGCGATAGCAGGCCAGGGAGGCCAGGGCGCCGAAGATAAAGAAATGGGTTTCAAAACCACCCCCGGTCAAATGGATGAACAAGGCAGGAGTGAGCATCTGGCCAAGGGCAATCGTATGGCGCGTGTAGGCGCGGCCGGGACTTCTGAGGGCAAAATAGAGAGGCAGGAGATAAATCAGCCCGGCCAGTTCCGCCGCATTCCAAACCAGCTTCCAGGGATTTTCCGTCGGCCAAATCTGGGGGGAAATCAGGGAAGCGGCGGCCATGGCGGCCAACCACTCAAAAACAATCAACCAGGCAAACATCCGGTCGGTCGCCTGGAATGTGTTTTTCCTTAGGGCGCGGAGTATCTTCTCGGCTCGCTCCCTGGCCGCGTTTTCGAACGTGCTTTTTTGCTCAATGGAGGTCACAAATGTGTCAACTGAGTCTAGTCAGGTACAGATAGCAGCACTTGGGCCTAATGGCAATACGTTTCCAAGTTGCTTGTTTAAAGCAACTTGCAAATTCCAAGTATTGAGAAGCGCAGCGGGGCCGGATTCTCAGGCACATAAACGTCGGGGGTGCGGAGATGCCAAGTATTGAGAAGCGCAGCGGGGCCGGATTCTCAGGCCGCTCAAATGCATTCCACTGACGGTTAAGCTCTTAAACGAGGAGATTATTATTAACCCGGCAAAACACCGCTTTTTTGCCGCTTAAATGCGCCAAAAGGCGCAAATTGCCGTCGGAAGCCTCTGCGGGATTCTCTCAAACTGCATATCTTGCTTAATATGAGGCATTTACAGCATTATTGGCATCAAACGCAATATAGTTGTCGGAATCCTTTGCAATTGGCGGGTTTGTGAGCGCCCGACTCGTGGTGAGTCTTGTTTCCGCAAAAAAAACCGGGCACCCCGGTTTGGGTTTTTACGCGATTTTGTCGAAGTATTTTCTTGTCACCCTGAAGTTGAGAATCGAATATCCCGCCACGGTCTGCCATGTACCACACCTGCCGTGATGGGAGACCCATTAATGGCACAAGTCCGCAAAATATGATCGGCCAAAAATCTCCGCTAAAGGCCCCCGTCGGCGCGGGCCGCCGCGATCAACGCTGGCGTGTGCCGGGGCTTTGTCTTGTGCTGGCCGCGATCACCTTTGCCGTCTTCGGGCAGACGCTGCGGCACGAGTTCGTTAACTTCGACGACGAGGATTATGTGAGAGACAATCCGGGAGTCGCCCGGGGTCTGACGCTCAGGGGGATCGTCTGGGCGTTCGCTCGCGTTCACTCCGCTAATTGGCACCCGCTGACCTGGCTCTCCCACATGCTGGACTGTCAGTTATACGGGTTGAATCCCGCCGGACATCATCTCACCAATGTCCTGCTCCACACCGCGACGGTCATCGCGCTCTTCCTGGTTCTGCGGCAGATGACCGGCGCTTTTTGGCGCAGTGCGTTTGTCGCGGCCGTCTTTGCCATCCATCCGTTGCGGGTGGAATCGGTGGCGTGGGTGGCCGAGCGCAAGGACGTCCTCAGCGGTTTCTTCTTCATGCTGACCATCGGCGCTTATGTCCGCTATGCGCGCCGTCCGTGGTCGCCTGCCCGCTACGGGCTGGTGATGCTTCTGTTTGCGTTGGGCCTGATGTGCAAGCCGATGCTGGTCACGCTGCCCGTGGTGCTGTTGCTGCTGGACTACTGGCCGTTGCGACGGGTGGAACCCCGAAGGCTTTCGGGGTTGGTGCTGGAAAAGCTGCCATTGCTGGCGCTCTCCGCCGCCGACTGCGTTGTCACGCTTTTGGCGCAACACGGAGCCATTCAATCGGACGGGTCATTTTCGCTGCCACACCGCTTGGGCAACGCGTTGGCGGCCTGCATGGTTTATCTTGGGCAGATGGTGTGGCCGGCGGGACTGGCGGTGCTGTATCCCTTCCCGCACAACGGACTGCCGGCGTGGGAAATGGCGTTGGCCGGAACGCTGCTGGCCGGCCTTTCCGCGGTTGCATGGGGACAGCGGCGGGAGCAACCGTGGTTGCTGGTGGGATGGCTTTGGTATTTGGCGATGCTTCTGCCGGTTGTGGGAGTCATCCAGGTCGGCTGGCAGTCCCATGCGGATCGCTACACCTACCTGCCGCAGATTGGGATTTATGTGGCAGCGACCTGGCTGGCGGCGGAGTTGCAAGTGAGCCGTGTGGCCTTTGGGGGCCTGATGGCCGGTGTATGCGCCGCGCTCATGGTCTGCGCCTGGAAACAGACCGCGTATTGGCAAGACAGCGAAACCTTGTGGACCCGCGCGCTTGCCTGCACCACAGACAACTACATGGCCCACAACAACCTCGGCAACTTTCTTGACCAAAAGGGCAGAAACGACGAAGCGATCCACCATTTTCAAGCGGCGCTGCAAATCAGGCCCGGCTACGCGGACGCGCACTACAATCTGGGCCTCGCGATGTTCAAAAAGGGCGAAGTGGACGAAGCGATTGTCCAATACGAGGAGGCGTTGGAAATCAGGCCCAACGACTCGAAAGAGCATGGCGACCTCGGCAACGCCCTCTTCCACAAAGGAAGGGTCAAGGAAGCCATTGCCCATTACAAGACGGCCTTGGAACTCGAACCCGGCTACGTTCTTGCCCATTATGACCTCGGAAATGTTTATCTGCAGGCTGGGCATCCGGCTGAGGCCATTATCCAATTCCAAAAAGTCTTGGAATTCCAACCGGATCACATCCTGGCCCTCAACAATTTGGCCTGGATTCTGGCGACATGCCCGGACAGCGCCCTTCGCAATGGAAACAAAGCGATTGGATTGGCCAGGCAGGCCGACGAACTTTCCGGTGGCAGGGAGCCATCGGTCATCGGAACGCTGGCGGCCGCTTATGCTGAGGCGGGTCAATTTCCCGCGGCAATTTCGGCGGCCCAACAAGCCTTGCAACTCGTTGGAACTCGAAACGACAACAACCTCATGAAGGACCTCCAACGACAACTCGATTCCTATCGAAGAGGCGTTCCTTTCCGCGATCTGAGCCAATCCTCTCAATCCCCTCCGCAGGCCGCCTATTGAGGCACGAACAGCACGCGATAATAGCGCTGCTGGTTCGTTATGGAGTCGGTGGCACTGATGGTGGAATTAGTGGCAATGATAAGGCTCCCCAAAGCAGTCCAATTGGTGGTTGTCAAATCGGAGTTGCATTGCACCTGGTAGCCCTCTCCCACCGTTGTGGACCAAATGAACGCAACCGTGTTGTTGGATTTGGTGATGGACTGAAACACCGGCTGAACCGGCCCGGGTTGAGGCACAAGCGCCACGCAATAAAAGCGCTGCCGGTTCGTTATGGAGTCGGTGAAACTGATGGTGGAATTAGTCGCAACGATAAGGCTCCCCAAAGCAGTCCAATTGGTGGTCGTCAAATCAGAGCTGTAAAACACCTGGTAGCTTTCTCCCGCCATTGCGGACCAAATGAACACAACCGCGTTGTTGGATTTTGTGACCGTTTGAAACACCGGCCGCACCGGCGCGAGGATTGTCAACGTTCCGTCAAAAACAGAAACCTGGTAGTCAGGCAGTCTGTTGGAGGGGTCCGCGAGGCCGGGCACGATCGGATACGTTCCCTGTGGACTGGCGGATGTCGCGCTGCAACCATACTTGGCGGTGATATTGTCCCCGTTCTGCAAGCCGGCAACGACGCCTTTCAATACCGGGTTGACCAGTCCGTATGGCCGCGTGGCATTGCTGGCCGTGACGGTCAGAGGCGCCTGCGACACCACGAGGCCGACAGAGTCGGTCACGCTGCAATAGTCCACCATGTTGCTGGGTGTGAATGCCACCGATAATGTGGCGCTGCCCGCATTCAAAAAAGTCCCTTGTTGCGGGTTGTAAACAAAAGCGCCCGGCACGTTCGCCGTGGCGTTCAATTGGCCGGCGCCAAGCGCCTGGCCATAAGTGAGGGCGGCAGGATTCCAGGTGATCACGGGAGTCCCGACGAAAAGGAATCCATTGGTCAAAACGGCCGTTTGGCCATCGGCGTTGGTTATCGTCACATTGACAGGACCCACGCCCGCCGCTGGCGTGACTGCGGTGATGCTGGTGGCATTACTGAAGGCGACCATGTTGGCCGCGACATTGCCGAAAGCAACCGTGGCATGGCTTTGGAATCCCGTGCCTGAAATCGTCACGGTTGTGCCGCCGGCCGACGGTCCGCTCGCGGGCGCGAGGCTGCCAACGGTTGGAGGGGCAGCCGTCACGCTTACGTCATCCAATCCCAGGTAAGTGATATCATCTCGAAATCCGAACTCAAGGACGGTGTTTGTCCCGCTGGCGGCAAGTGTGAACTGGAGATTTGTCCAGCCGATATCGGGAATGTTGGTGTAGTTCCACGCCGTAATTCCGTTCCAGGAGACCATAAACCCATTGGGCGTCTCGCCGTCCGGACTGTCCAGCCATAGAGAAATCGAATACGCCTGTCCTGGCACGGTGGGTATCGTCTGGGACAAATAGCCATACGATCCGGAAGTGCCAAGTTCCGCGCCGTAGGCGCCGGTATGGACAGCGATGGAATCGCTGCTGACATAAGTAAAGGAAGTGTCCCCGGCCAGAGTCCAATCTGTCCAATCGCCGGTTTCAAAGCCGCCGTTCTGAACCAATTGGCCAGCCAGCAAAACCGCCGGCAGGCTCTCCTCCGCGCCCAAAGCATTGTTAGTGAACAAAACGGCCGAAGAATAAACTCCTGAAGGCAAATTGGTGGCGGCGGCATTCAGGCTGCAAGTGAGAGCCACCGCACTCTGGGGCGCCAGGGTGCCGCTGGCGGGCGAAACAGTGAGCCAGGACGGACTGCCGAGCCAGGACCAATTCACTGAAGCCTGGCTGGCATTGGTTATCCAGCAAATCCACGCCGCCGCATTGAACGGGCCGCTCGGCGGACCGCCAAACTCCAGGCCCGTCGCAGGAGACACTGTCACCGGATTGGAGATGCTTAAGGTGAACGTCCGATGGTGCAGCAGGCCGTTGCCTAGATTGGTCACGGTCAAATGCGCCGCATAATCTCCCGGGACAAGGGCGGACGCGGCAGAATTCAAGCTCGCCACCACAGTGGCCGTGCCGCCGGGGTTTAAAACGCCGCTGCCGGGCGCGGCGGAAACCCACACCGAATCATTGCTCAGGGACCAGTTCAGCGACACCGATCCCGCATTGCTCAATGAAAAACTCTCGGTCGTCACACTGAATGGGCCGGCCCACAGGCCGGCGGAGGCAAAGCCCGGTATCGGCAGCATGACCAGGGTATCAGGCGGTGCGAGGGTATTGATCAAGTTGCTGCCGCTGGGTGTGCCCCAGCCCGTGCAAAGATCATAGCCGGCCACGGCGAAATAGTTGCCGGTATTGTAGGAGTTGGTGGTGTTGCCGTTCGTAATGTCGTGAAAGTTGGCCGCATAACCCGCTCCGGCGCCGATGGCGTAAATGGCGGGATTAAGGAAGCCGACGGAGGCATTTCCGCTCAAGGCGGCCTGCTGATTGACCAAGGCTGTAAATCCCGCCCACAAAGGCGCGGCGCAGCTTGTACCCGCCGTCACACCTGAACCGCCATTGTTGTAAGTGTAAAAAACATTGGCGGCGCACATCGCCACATCCGGCAGATTTCGGAAATTGGTCGAACCGCCGTTGGCCGACATGGAAACCCCCGCCTGCCAGTAGGGAATTGCGTAGTTGGTGCCGAACCCGCCGGTGCTGCCGCTCCAAACGGTTTCCGATTGCCAGACAGCGCCCGTGCCGGTGGTCAATTTCGTGCCGCCAACAATCGTGATATGCGGGTCAGCCGCCTCAAGACCGGCTTGGCCGGGCGCACAAGCGCCAGTGTCGCCGGAAGCACACAAGAACGACTGCCCTTGCGCGGCATACTGTTGGAAAATCTGATCGCTCACCACATCTATGGGAATGTTTATCCAGGAACAGCTAATCTGGGCGGCCAGATCATCGGTCGCTATCCGATTGAAGAGATCATCATCAGGAAGTGCAAGGTCCTCCTCGTAAACCATAATCCCGGAAAGCCCGGGCGCCATGGCTACCAACATTTCGATGTCCAGCGCGACTTCCGAATTATTCAGGTGCGCATCGCCGCTGTAGCCATCCACGAGTACATTAGTTAGAGGAACAGCCGGCAAATGTGGACTCGGTGTTTTCTCGTAATTGGTGATGTCGATTGGGTAGTAGCCGTCAAACTCGACCAAGGCTGCCGTCTGCCCGGCCCCATTCAGCGAAACCCCCGGCGCGTACGCCGTCCTGAAATCCTTCCCCAAATAGGAAAAGTTCGTACCCGAGCCAGCCAATGGCTGGGGTGCATCCGGCTCTGCCATCGGCGCCTGCCTGACGTCCGGATGCGGCCGGATGAAATCATCAAGACCCTTGATCGCCAGGACCGGAACATCCACATCAACCGATGGATCGGCATCCGGGGCATAAAAGGTGCGGTTTTCAGTCGGATGCGCATAAACCTTCATGTTCACATGGAAGACCCGGCGAATTTCCCCCACGGAGGCGCTCACATCCAGCAGGGTCCGATTGGGGTGGGTGCCCGTGACCTTGAGATGATTGGCCGCGGCAAAATCAATCACAGCCTGGTAATCCTCTTTCGTCGGACCGAATTGTTCGGCAAACTCTGATGGGGCCAAATACCGGTGGAAACTGGGGCTGGCCGGATCATAAATCTGTTGCAGGAGTCCGGCGAGGGCTTGGTGATTGCGCAAGGGCAGGCTGATGGCGAGGCTCAGGCGCGCCGCATCCGGAAGGGAACCCAGCGGCTGCAATCCAGCCGCCACATCCGGCGCCCGACCATGCAACACCTGCCTCCCGGCTGTCTGACCCGACACGGCAGCCCAGAAGAACAGACCGATTTGAACCGCGGCAACGGCGCGTCGCGCCAGTAATCTTTGCATAACGGTTAGCATGGAAAAACCTTCCGCGGCTTTTTAGCTCAAATCAAGCCATGTTTGCCTGCCTTTCTATCGGTTTCAGGGCCGGAAAAATCAAGGGCAAATTGCCAGGACAGAATAAAAAAGAGGAGAGGCAGAACATCAGTTCCGCCTCTCCTTCAATGTAAAACCTTCAGAGCGGGCAATCAACCGCGCTTGCCGAACATGGAGCGGAAACCCGCCAGGCCAACCAGTGCGGAACCAAGCAACGCCACTGTCAATCCGCCATCTGGAGAAGTGAATGTGGTGTCAAGGCTGATGGTAGCCGTCTGCCTGGCCGAAGGGCTGATGGTGACGACCTCCGTGTAATAAGCCAAGTTGATCGGGCCGCCATTGTGGTTGACGGTAACGCCTGTCAAGGCCATGGTATCAAACGGCGCCGGAAGCGGGCCGCTGCCCGTGTAGAGGCCTGGGGTGTCATAGTATTTGACTGTCACCGTGCCTATAAACTGATCTACAGTTATATAACCCGAAGTCTGCCAACCCTCGATGTCGGGGAAATAATCACCCGTACTGTAAATAATCGTCAACGGTGTTGATGCGGTTACCGGGCTTCCTTGATCCGTTGATCCGAGGTCAATGTGAAGGGTAGCCTGTGCGGCAGTGCCTATGGTAAGATTGAGCTGATTCCATGCTCCAACCGTTTGATTAATGACATCAACGGATTGGGTTCCTGCGCCGGTGACTGTTACACTACTGGTTCCAGAAACAAGCTCCAGAAATGAATCTGCGTTTGCAAGCGAGGCGCTGGCCAGCAGGCCCGCCGCTACCGTCATTGTTGCTAATATGTGTCTTTTCATGTTTTTGTCCCTTTTTCTTATTGGTTTCACATTGTTAATATTGTTAAACCGCTTCTACGGTCTATGCCGTTGATAGCCATTTCCATGCCAACAACCAAATGTGCTTTATAATCAACCTGCAAATGCATGATGCTCAATGAGTTACAACTTAACACAGAGTTCAACAAGCCGGGGTGCTCAAACTCCATTCCGTAAAGTTTTCCGACACATTTACAGAAAATGAGCGCGGTTTTGATTGTAAACCATTCAAAAACAACCACTTGAACGAAAAACTTGAAAGTGTAAACGAAACCGATAAAAAACAGCCTTTGTCGGGGGAGTTGCCAATTTCCAGCCCTTGAGCATTGAAATCACGATATGCGGCGGAATATATCATAAATAGTTGTCAGTAAACCAGTTATGAAGTCGGATAAAGCGCGGCAAACCAAGTATTCTCCCGGCAGGCTGAAGATTGCCGGTGTCTGAATGCAGGCTGTCCGCAGATGCCGGATTCGTGATCAGTAGAAGCTGAAACGTTCAGGAACATTGATGACGTCATAGGGCTTCAAAGTGAAGGACGGTATTTGCGCATTGTTGCTGTGGAGCACCTTGTGCAGGTTCAGTTTGAATTTCTCGGTGTGGCCTGCGTTGTCGGTCCGGATAACCTGAACGGCTTTCATATTTGCCTTGGTGTCATCCACCCCCGCCTCAATCAGCGCTTCCAAAGGGGTTAACGGCCGCTCCGAAATAATCTTGCCCGGTTTGGTGACAGCGCCCATGACATAAATCACGAATGAGGACGATTGGACCGTGACCGAAACCTCGCTGTTCACAAGCTGCGAAGCGTAAAGTTTTTTCAGGTCCGCTTCCACGGCGGCCGGAGTTTTTCCGGCGGCGAGGTATTCGCCGATCATTTCCAAAGTGATCATGCCGTCGCGCCGAACGGTCTGGGTTGTGTCCAGATTGGGCGCGCCGGGAAAAGCGATCTTGATGGTGTCCCCTTCTTGCAAGACCAGGGACTTGCTCGAATTGGTCGCTGCATTGCTCGTGGCGCCGGGCGAAGCAGGGGCTGCCTGCGGCGGCGCGGCGGTGGAATGCGGCGGCGGCGCGGAATGCGGCGGCGCGGTTTGGCAGCCGGCCGACGCGGCCAGCGCGGCCATGGCGCACAACGCCGCCCGGGCCGGGCCGGCCCATGGCTTCCTCTCTTTTGCGCAAGTTGTCAATTTAGCTCGATCCAACAAATAATTTAACATTTTTTCCTCCTGAATGCGCCGGGAAACGGCGCGGTTGATTTTTGCAACGGTGAAATGTGCCAGTCAAGAAAGTATTGTCGAAATTTTTCAACGTCATTGCATCAAGAACGCCGCGCGGGCTTGAACCTACTTCAATCCCGCCAGAATCCGTTTGGCCTCGGCGGCCAGTTTATCGGAAATCTTCAGCGTGAGGGCCCGTTCCAGGGCCTGCTTGCTTTCCTTGCTCCGTTTGAGCTGATAGTAGTCCATGCCCAGATAATAGTACAGTTCTCCATTGTCTTTGCTGATGGCAATGCTCTCCTTCAAGAGTTCGGCCGACCTGGGATATTTTGCCTGATAATAACTGAGAATTCCCAGGCTTGCGGCCACTTCAGGGTCGTCCGGATAGGCGGTGCGCGCCTGTTCAGCCCGGCTGTAGCCCTTGGCGTCGTCGCTGAAGTGTCTCGCATCCAGGATCGCCAATTGCCTTGCCGCCGGGGCAAACAGGGGGAGTGCCGCCAGCGCCTGGTCGTAGGTTTCCTGGGCCGCCTTAAAATTCCCCGCGCCCTCCTCCGCCGCGCCGGAGACCATGAGGGCCGGAACATACTTTGCCTCCGCTTGCAGAATCTTCCGCGCCTGTCCGGCCGCAGCCTGGACTTTGGATGGGTTGCCAAAGGCGTCCGCCAGCGCCACAAATCGTTTTGCATCCTCACTACCGGCGAATCCGACGCCGCTCTGCAGCGCTTTTTGCATCGCTGTTTCCGCGTCGGCGATTCGGCCCACGCTATAGTAAGCCCAAGCCAAATCATAGAGTAATTCAGGCTGGTTGGGAAGCCGGTCCGCCGCGTTTTCCAGCAGGCTCAACGCCCAAACGTAATCGCCCGTGCGATAAACCAAATGACCGAGAACGCCGGACACGTCGGCATTATCCGGCGCCAGCTTGTGCGCGGTCGTGGCCAGGCTCAACGCTTTCCCGGGTTGGTTCAGCCGCGATGCGTATAATCGCGCCAATTTTGCCATTATATGGATGGCCTCTGGATTTTGTTTGAGGGCGGTTTCATAAGTCGCGCCCGCTTTTTCAAATGCGCCCTGATGCTCTTGCAGCGTGCCAATGCGGTTGAGGATCACGGGGTCATCGGGATGGTCCTGCAGCGCCTTTTCCAGCCCGGCCAGGACCGAGCGCCGGCCCCGGCGGTGTCCATGGTGAGCACGGCAAGACGGTTTCGGGCCTCGTCTTTGTTTGCATATTCCTGCGGTGAAGCCACCGCCCGTTGCAACGCCACGCGGGCCGAGTCCTCTTCATCCAACATGTAATGTGTCATGCCCAGGTGGAATTGGATTTCCGCGTCGGCGGGCAACTTTTCCGCGCTGTCCTCCAGAATGGCCAAAGCGCGGGGGTAATCGCCTTTCTTAAAAAGGACCCATCCCAGCGTATCGCCGACGTGGGGATTGTAAGGCATAAGCTCCCTGGCTTTCTGCGCCAGTTCGTAGGCCCGGTCGATTTTGTTCAACTGCACCGCGTAGATGTAGGCCAGGTCGTTGAGCGCGGGAGTGGAGCGGGGATTGATGGTCAGGACTTTTTCGTAAGCATCACGCGCCGGACCGTATTCTTTCAGTTGCTCGTGGATGGCGCCGATCTGCAAAAAAGCGGGCGCGTCGTTGGTCCGGCCAACCAAGTCATTCAATTTCTGCAATGCCTGCTGATACTCCTTGGAAGCGACATAGACTTGGGCGAGCAACAAATAGGGACCCGGCAAATCCGGATTCAGGCCGATCGCTTTGAGCAAATCCGTTTCGGCGCGGGCCACGTTCGTTTGCGCCGCGTCAATCTTCGCCAGAAGCTCCCACGGCTCCGCCGCCTTGGGACTCTTGTTGATTTGCGCCTGCGCCAACGCCGTCGCGTCCTTGTATTTGTGCTCGGCCAGATCCAGATTGATCAACTGCTGCGCCGCCGGCATATAATCCGGCGCCAATTCCAGGGATTCTTCAAAAGCAGCGCGGGCCTCCGCATCCTTGCGCTGCCCGGCCAGCACGACTCCCATCAGCAAGGGGATTTGCGGATTCTTCGGCATGGCCTCGGACAGATTACGATAGACGGCAATCGCGCTGTCGGGCTTTTGCTGCGCCAGATAAGCATCGGCCAGCAACAAATACGCCTGGCCAACGCCAGGGGCTTTTTTAATGAACCGGGTCAGCAAGGCAACCGCCGCGGCCGGGTCGCCGCCCCGAATGTCCAGTTGCGCCAAAAGCAGGGCGGCCTGGGAGTAGCTTGGCTGCAGAGCCAGCGCCTGATCCAAGTTCGCCACGGCTTTGACCTTGTCGTGTGCCATAAGATAGGCCACGGCAAGCTGGTGTTTGACTTGCGGGCTTTTTCTGTAGATCGAATCCATTTGTTCAAGTTGAGCCACTGCCTTTCCCGCGTCGCCACTGGCCAGATAGGCGCCTGCCCGGCCCAGCAATGCCTCGTAATTTCTTTCGTCGCGCTCCAATGCTCTGTCAGCGAATTTGGTGGCATCGTCGTATTTTCTTTCGGCCAGGGCCAGATTCATCAAGCCAACCCAGCCCGGAATGTAGTCGGGGGTTTTTTCCGATACTTCCCGCAAGATCTTCCGCGCCTCTTCGACAGCGCCGCTCTGCATCAGGTAATCGGCGTATCTTGACCGGATGGCGGAGCGCGGCGGGGCAAGCTCCGCCGCCGTTTTCAACGCCTGGGCCGCCTCCTTCCCGTTTTTCTGGCGGGCCTGGAGTTCCGCCAGGGCAAAGTAGGCTTGACTCGATTTGGGATTGGCGGCCACGGCCAGGCGCAATTCGTTCCCGGCCTCCTCGAATTTCTGCTCGCCCAACGCCAGCATGCCCAGGGCCACATGATAAGCGGGATTTTCCGCCGCGGCGCGCGGCAGGCCTTCCATTTCCTGGCGCAAGGCCTGCACGGAACCGGCGCTATCCACCAACAGGAACAAGGCTTCCTCGTTGGCCGGCTGCGCGGACAAAATCCGCAGGGCGATCCTCGTGGCATTGGTGGAATCTCGAAAGGCCGCGTCCACCTGGCCCAGTGCCAACTGGAAGGGAAGGCTGTTGGGTTGGAGTTCCGTTGCCTTGAGCAGGTAGCTGCGGGCTTCCAAAAGCCTGCCTTCTTTGGCATAGATCCGACCCAGTTGCCCGATGGCCGCCGGATTCAATCCACCCAGGCGCAGCACGTTTTTGTATTCGATCTCGGCAATGTCATATTTCTCAGCGTTGAAATCGCGGTTGCCTGTTTTGAGCAGCCGGTTTGTGCGGGCTTGTTTGGTGCAACCGCCCGTTGCGCCCAGAACCAGGGCCGTCAACAGGATCGGACCAATGTGATGACATATTCTTTTCATAATGAATTCAGACTTTCTCTGTAGCATCGACAGTTTTTGAACGGGGGAGTTCAGATTTTCGCAGGAGCAGGAGCAGCACGAAGAAAGGAATCAAAGAGAGGGCAAAGAAGATCGGGCCGCCCCGCTTGTGAATGGGCGAATTGATCATATCGTGACTGATGCGGACACACAACTCTCCGACGACGAAAATGCGAAAGCCGTTCCGCAGAATGGCCAGCGGGATAACCACAATGACCAGCAGAACGCGCTTCCATCCCGAACGCAAGAACAAATGGCCCGCGAGCACGCCGGTAATGAGCAAAACCATGGTGGAATGAATCCCGCTGCATTCCGGGGCGATCACCACTGAAAAGCCGGGCAAGTGCAGCGTCAAATCATCGCGCAAAACCGGCATCCCGGTCGCGGCGAAGAATCCGCTGGCCGCGGCCGCGGATGTTTGCTGGAAAAACGACTCCGTCCAACCGAGCACGGCGGACGGCATGGGAACCATAAAAGCCAGGAAAGCGATGGGGAAAGCGATGACCCGCAAAACCGCGCTGCCAAGGAATGTCAGGCAACCCGCCACCAGAAACAATAAAAATGAAGCGATCATCAAGGTCAGATAATCCTCCGGCGGCGGCCTCCACCCGGAATGCGCCGCCCACTCCCAGCCGATCAGAAGCGCCAATCCCCCCAGCGCCGCCGCCGCCCCCCATTTCCAGGACATCCCGGCCTGCCGCGGCAGATCCGGCCTTTTCAACCAGATCAAATAGAGGCTGATGACCGGAATCAGCAGAATATAAGAGAAAAATTCGCTATGCAGCGAGTATTGCCCAAGCGCGTAGAGCGGGCGGACAAAGCAGGCTGACAACCCGAGGATAAACAGAACGAATCTCATGGTCTGCCGGCGCAATGGCGCGGTATCGTTCCCGGCCCGGTTTCCCCCTCCGCTCTTGAGAGGATCTGTCTGTTGATGATCCAGCATATAATTTCTTGACCTTGTTGCAAACGGTCAGTGCGCGCCCAATGGAGCGCCGGCCGAATTCCGCCGTCAGGCCTTAAAGACCTGGCCCGTCCGCGTTTTGATCGAAGCCATGGCATTGCGCGTGTCCACGATGCAGGAAGCCCACTGCGCCAGTTCGTTATAGTTGACGGTCTTATGTTGGGTGGCGATGACCACCAGATCAAAGGCCTTGAGGGTGGGGGCGTTCCACGCCACCGACTTCATGCCCTCCCAGTGCGGATGTTCGCGCGTCGCTTTGATGACCGGGACGTACGGATCGTGGTAGGAGACCCCGGCCCCGCGCTCCTTGAACAAATCCATCAGCACGTAGCTCGGAGATTCGCGGTCATCGTCCACGTCCGCCTTGTAAGCCAAACCGAGAACAAGCACTTTGGAACCGTTGACCGATTTGCGCGCGGCGTTGAGGGCGGCGGCGGCTTGATTGACGACGTAATTCGGCATGGCCGTATTGATTTCGCCGGCCAACTCGATGAAGCGGGTGTTTTGCACGTACTCGCGCGCCTTCCAAGTCAGATAAAATGGATCGATTGGAATGCAGTGCCCGCCCAGGCCCGGTCCGGGATAGAACGGCATGAAACCAAATGGTTTTGTCCTGGCCGCCTCTATGACTTCCCAAACATCTATGCCCATCGCGCTGTAAATAACTTTTAATTCGTTGACCAGCGCGATGTTCACGCTGCGGAAGATGTTCTCGGTCAGCTTGGTGGCTTCGGCCACGCGGCAGGACGACACCGGCACCAGGGTTTTGATGGCCCGGCCATAGAGAGCTTTGGCGCGTTCCAAACACGCGGGAGTAAAGCCGCCGATGACCTTTGGAATCACCGCCACCTTGCTCTCAGGATTGCCCGGGTCCTCCCGTTCCGGAGAAAAAGCGAGGTGAAAATCAACCCCGGCTTTCATCCCCGATCCGGCTTCCAGCACGCCGCGCAAATCTTCGTCCGTGGTGCCCGGATAGGTCGTTGATTCCAGAACCACCAGCGTTCCCTTGCCCAGGTGTGGCGCCAGGCTCCGGCCTGTGCTCAGTATATAGGATATGTCCGGCTCCCGGTTTTTGTTCAAGGGAGTCGGCACGCAAATAATGACCGCCTCCACCTCTTTAACCCTGCCGAAATCGGTGGACGCGGAAAACCTGCCGCCGTTGACGGCCTTGGCAATGGCCGCGGCTTCGATGTGTTTTATGTAGCTCTTGCCATCATTGATGGCTTTGACCTTGGCTTCATCTACGTCCAGGCCCAGAACAGTGGTGTCGGACCGCGCGAATTGAAGTGACAGCGGCAGTCCAACGTATCCCAATCCGACGATGGCAATGTTCATATGTCTTGAGTGTTAACTGGGGGAGTTTGGCATTGCTTTCCTTGTAAAATCAACCTTTTTTCTTCTTTACTTTTCTGACCCAGTCCTGGTTGTTCAAGTACCATTGCACCGTCTCGCGAATGCCTGTTTCAAACGTGTGCGCGGGCCTCCAGCCCAATTCCCGCTGTATCTTGCCGGCGTCGATGGCATAGCGGCGATCGTGGCCCGGCCGATCCTTGATAAACGTGATGAGGCGGCGCGAATGGCCCCCCAATTGCGGGGCCAGCTCGTCCATCAAATCGCAAATCAACTCCACAATGCGAATATTGGCCCACTCGTTGTGGCCGCCAATGTTGTACGTTTCGCCGTCGCGTCCCCGGTTCAGCACCTGCCAGAGGGCCTCGGCGTGGTCGCTCACGTAAAGCCAGTCGCGCACGTTCATGCCGTCGCCATAAACGGGTATGGGCGTGCGCTGGCACAGATTCTGGATGATGACCGGTATGAGTTTTTCCGGAAACTGGCGGGGACCGTAGTTATTGGAACAATTCGTCGTGACCACGGGCAGGCCGTAGGTGTGATGATATGAGCGCACCAGAAAATCGCTCGAGGCCTTGCTGGCGGAATACGGCGAATTCGGCGCATACGGCGTCGTTTCGGTAAAATAACCCGATGGCCCCAGGCTGCCATACACCTCGTCGGTGGAAACATGATGGAACCGCCTCCCGGCGCAATGGTCCCCCCATGCGCCGCGCACGGCCTCCAAAAGATGGAAGGTTCCAACAATGTTGGTTTGGATAAAATCGCCCGGCCCCGCGATGGAACGATCCACATGGCTTTCCGCCGCCAAATGCAGCACATGGGTGATGGCGTGCCGTTGCACCACGGCACAGATGGCGTCCTTGTCCCGCAGGTCCGTCTTCTCGAAAACATATTTCGGATGGCGGGCCAGCCCCTCCAAATTTTCCAGATGGCCCGCATAGGTCAGGCAATCCACATTGACCAACCGTTGGATTTGGGCCTGGTCAATAATATGATGAATCAGGTTCGACCCGATAAAACCGGCGCCGCCTGTTACCAGCAAGTTCATTTTAAATTCACCCAGTTTTCCAGCGAATCCAGCAGGGCTTCTTCGACGGGGCGGAGCACGACGCCTGTGGCCAGCAGTTTTGTCACATCCAATATGCAATTGGACCGCGGCGTTTTCGCGGCCACACGATAAAACTCCCCGTCATCGCTCCAGAATTCGAAGGAACGCGACGGGCGCAGGATTTTTTGCATCATTTCCACCACCTGCCGGGAAGTGACGAAGCCCGGATTGGTCACATTGTAGGTTCCATAGGGCGCCCGTTTTTGCCAGAGATCCAGACAGGCCGCCACAAAATCGGCGCGGTGCGACAGGGAGTTGGCGTTCTGATAGACTCTGGCGTAGTTCCGCAGCTTGCTCAGGTAATTGCGCGGATTGTCAAAGCGGTCAAAAGGGATGCGCAACCGCCAGATGTAACCCTGGCCCACGCCGTGCAGGGCTTCCTCGGCCAGGGCCTTGCTCCCGCTGTAAAAACTGCACGGCGGCCGGCGAAACGTGAAATTAGGCTCGTCCTCCTCGCTGAAACCCTGGAAGGCGCCGCGATTCTTCTCCAGCAAAGTCTGCAAATCGGGTTGGGTCAAATCCTTTTCGACACGGCTCTGCCCGCCGGCCACGATCTTGGCGCCATTGTAAATGCAGCCCGACGATACATGACCATAAGGAATGCCCAAACTGGCGCAAGCCTGGGCGGCCGCGGCAGGAAAAAGCGTGTTGCCCTGGAGCGTGTCCGCCCGGTTTATCTCGCAGGCATCCACATTCGGTTTGCCCGTGTAGCCCGCCGCATTGATCAGGAATTCCGGCCGGGTCTTTTCGAGAAACTCGCGCAAAACGGTGAATCGCCCGGAATCAATTTCCGGGCGCAAGGGCGCGACAAATCGGATGCCGCGCTCTTGCAGAGTCCGGGCGAATTGCCCGCCGATGTAGCCCGTTCCGCCCAAAAGAATAATCATATCAACACTCTGCCTCCGCCAAAACACGATGGAGATAATCCCGATATTCGCAATGGGGCATTTGCGCGGCCAGTTTTTCCAGTTGGCCGCGCGTGATGAAATCCCGCCGGAAAGCCGCTTCTTCAGGGCAGCCGATTTTGATCCCCTGCCGTCGTTCAATCGTTTGCACGTAAGCCGACGCCTCGTGCAGACTGCTGCTGGTGCCGGCGTCCAGCCAGGCGAATCCCCGGCTCAATTGATGCACCTGCAACTGCCCCTGGCGCAGATAAGCCAGGTTGACATCGGTGATTTCCAATTCTCCCCGGGCCGAGGGCTGAAGATTCCTGGTGATATCGACCACCTGATTGTCATACAAATAAAGTCCCGGCACCGCATAATTGCTGCGCGGCGCCTTCGGTTTCTCCTCAATCGAAATGGCCCGGCCCTGCGCGTCAAATTCGACCACCCCGTACCGTTCAGGATCAGTCACCCGATAGCCAAAAATGGCCGAGCCGGCCTTGAACCCGGCAAACGCCCGCTTAAAACTGTCCGCCCCGTAAAAAATGTTGTCGCCCAAAATGAGCGTCACCGGGTCCGCCCCGATAAACGATTCGGCGATCAAAAACGCCTGGGCAATGCCGGCCGGCCTGGGCTGCTCGCGATAATCAATGGCCAGGCCCCATGACTTCCCGGTGCCCAGCAGTTGTCGAAACCGCGGCAAATCCTGCGGCGTGGAAATCAGGCAAAGTTCGCGCACGCCGTTTTCGATCAGGGTGGTCAGCGGATAATAAATCATCGGCTTGTCATAAACCGGCTGCAACTGTTTGCTCGCCACCAGCGTGAGCGGATACAAACGCGACCCCGCCCCGCCCGCAAGAATTATTCCTTTCATCAACTTAGATTAGAAGAAGCCATCCAAAAGCGTCAAGCGCGCCTTAGGCGCATCTTACTTTTTAGGCATCCGTCAAGGGCAAATTTCATTCACACCCCGTTTCAACGGGGTGGTGGAGGGCGAGAGTTCGGGAAAAACCGTTTCCAACGGTTTCGCGCGCGGGAAACCGGGTGAACGGCGAAATACCCGAACTACGCGAAAAATCCAGACCCTTTTCCCCGAAAGTTCGGGGTTCGTGTATTCGGCGTATTTCGCGGTTCAAAAAATTCCTTGGGGCATTTTAAAAATAGATGTAGCGGTATGCTGTTCGGTCTCCGGGAGCGCGACCGTCTCGGTCGCACTCGTTGGCGTCTCGCCGACGAGACATTCCACAGCTACGTTTTTATTTAAAATGCTCTAGCCACGGCTGGCGCATGAACACGAGGGACTCGGGGCTGGAATCGTTTCGAAACGTGTGGAAGCTTTGGAGATTCCACGGAACCGATCTGACCGGGAAAGTTCATGTCCCTCCGGCCGAATTTGTGCTGGAAAGGGCAATCTATCAATCAATAATAAGGCAATGCTCGGAACTGACTCGTTCACGGATCCAGCGCAGTGAACTCTGGATAGTTGACCTGGGTTAGCCCAGGTCATTGATGCACAACTCTTTACTGACAACCGTCAATCCCATAATTCCTTGCTTCCGAGATGACCCTTACATGCGCTCAATTTTATTTATGCGTCTGCTTCTGATGCTGGAGCATAAAGAATGCGAGAATGATTGCCACAACCTGTAAACCGACTGCCGATTGGGTTGCAATTAGAGCCCAGAGCCGAAGCCTTGACGACTCTTGCAGCAATATATCTTGTTGGTTCTCTAAAGTCTCTAACCGACTTTTGAATGTTTTGAAAAGATTGTCAAAAAAGCTGGTGATAGGTTCTATGCCGTTAAGCCGTTTAGCCTCTTCTTGCACGACCACAAATGACTTCTGTTGCGCGTCCAACACATTTTGGTCGGGTGTAATGGCCAACTGCTTGTAAAACCAGGCTCTTCCTATTTCTTGAGAAACTGTGTGAAGTACTTGCTGGCGGGCGGCGGTGGAAATTGTCTCGATGTTTGCGAAATCTGGTTCATCCGAGAAGTTCGTGTCTGGAATGATGAAGGCCGAAGAGTCTAAGAACGAAGTAGCGTTCGTCGCGCAGACCGTAGGTTTGGCGCAGGAGTGTTTTAACCTTATTGTTGATGCCCTCCATGCGGCCGTTGTTGATCCGGTGTTTCCACCAAGAAAGTATCCCGCTTCTATGAAGGAGAAGACTCTTGGCCATTTGCATCATCTGCCGGATGCCCGAGTCCAGGGCCCAATCGCACCATTGCCGGAAAAAGGACCTCATGCGCGCGTAGGAAGATTGCTCCCAGAGCAGGATCAGGGCTTCTTTGAGCAGGTAGGCGGTCAGCAGAGGCTCGTTGTGTTTGAGCGCCTCGTCCAGGCGGGGCAGCTTGTCCTGGTCCACGTTTTCGCGGCGCATCAACAGCAAGTAGCGCAAGCCCTTGACCGTTTTCTTCATCAGCCCGCTGGCTTCGGAGACCATCTCCCGGCGCAGGTCATCGATTTTCTCGTTCATCAGCTTGGTGAGGTGGAACCGGTCAAAGACGATGGCCGCATTGGGCAACTGGTCCAGCACCGCCGCCCAGTAGGCGGCGCTCATATCCATGGCCACTCCCTTGATCCTGGCTTTGCTCAGGCGCAAGGCCCGCCAGAACCTGCGCAGCGCGTCGGCCCCCTTGCCCGGCGCTACCCAGACGATCCGACCGCTCTCCAGGTCGATGACCAGCGTGTAGAATTTCCTGGAGCGCCCGACGTAAATCTCGTCGATGGACAAATACCGCAGGCCCTTGAGCCGGGGATGCCCATCCCGGCGCTCCAGCTTGGCCTTGACGATATTCTTGACTGTATCCCAGCCCAGCGCGGTGATGGCCGCCAGATCGCTCACGGTCATCACTCCGTAGAGATCTTCAATGAAGGCTTTCATCCGGTGGGTGTAGCTCACGTAGGCCGGGGCAAAGGGGGGGAGACCTCGAAGGTCTTTCCGCAATCCCGGCACTGACACTTGGGCACCTCAGTCACCAAGAACACCGGTTTGAGCCCAATAGGCACCGTTTGCAACTCCCGGAAGCGCCGCCCCTTGCGACTGACCTCCTTGCTGTGGCAATCCGGGCAAACCAACAACTCTTTCCGCGGTTCCAGCACGAAGCGGATACAACCGTCCTCATACAATGTCTTCACGTAATCGTAGCCCTCTCGAACCCCAAACGCATGATACAACAAGCTTTGACTCATGCCCTATGCTACAAAATCCTCATCCCAGACTCCAACTTTCCGGAAGAACCCGAAATCTTCATGGAGAACGGCCAAATCGATGTGTCGTTGTGCCTCTTGCCAGTTTGTTACGGCATCTGCCACTTGTCTGCTTACGCTCGTCTTTTTTGCGTCAATTGCATCAACTCGTCGTTGTAACAAAAAGGCCAGCGAACCGGTCGTTACCGTGGCCGTGATGCTCACGATCAAAATAATTAGTGTAAACTTCCTTTCCGCAGTCATAACAGATGGGAGTGTTGTTAATCTACTTGGATTCTTGAGATTCATTTTGCCGGCTGGTTTTCAGCATTTTAAAATCTCGCAATTTAACCAACTGTAGTGCCGCCTCCAGTCGCGTTGGAGTTCATTTGTTATCCGCTTTGATCGCGATGCGCAAAGCCGGGTCGGTCTCACAGCCGGCGACAATCTCGTTGTAGCGGTCGAGCAGCTTGGAGAAAGTCACTTTACAGGCGGCAGTTTGGAACAGGCTGCGCTCATAAAGGTTCGCAGTAAGAAACTGGCCAACGTCGAGCACGTCCACCCGATCCGCAAGATTTGGACTTTTCAATAGAAATGCTGCCCCTTTCACTCCATCGCCGAGTGTGATAATCAGCGGTTTGAAACCGGCCTGAAGATTTTCAGAGCATTTCGCAATCAGTGCTTCGCTGGGGTGTGTGGTTACGTGGATTGCAACCGTCTCAATCTGGAAATCACTTTGGCGCGCCGTCGAGTCGTCGGCCACGGAGAAACCGTGGTGCTGAATTTTTCCTTCGCCAAGAATGACATCAAGTTTGGCACCGACGAGATGTTGGAGCATCGCGCCCACATAGTTGGTGCCGCCTGAATGTTTCTGCAGAGCATCGGCCTGCTGGAGCAAATCTTGAATGTTCGAGTGAAGTGATTTGCCGGGGTCGAAATTAAACTTTGGTCCTTTCGAAGCAAAATGAGCACGGACTTTATCAATCCACCAAACTTGGGCTTCTTCTAAATTCACTGCCTTTGTTTCAGCCAGTTCGTTCAGTACTCCGACATACGCTTTCATCAATCCAAGGCTGCCCCGGCTTGTCCTGCCACCTTCTTT
The DNA here is from genome assembly GCA_963825315.1 of uncultured Verrucomicrobiae bacterium. Lineage (GTDB taxonomy): Bacteria > Verrucomicrobiota > Verrucomicrobiia > Limisphaerales > Palsa-1400 > DASRLE01. The sequence continues at coordinate 141,532 of CAWGST010000002.1, forward strand.
AGCCAAAACTTTGGAAATGCCGTGCGTCTCCAGAATTTTCTGCACGGATGCCTTGCCCAACCCGGCGACCTGGCCACCTTCTTCGGTTCGTAACGATTCAGGGTCAAGCGGCAGACCCTTTTCCTGCGCTGTTTGAGTCACAACGAGCGCAACACAAAGACCGCCCTTCTCCAGAAACTTTGGATGCTGCTTGCACAAAGCATCAAGGCGTTTTGTTGTAGCGCTCATGGCTTCCTTGTTATTTCTTGGCAATCTTCCGATAGGTCACTGGCTCCACCTTGCGTTGGCTTGGTGTTGCAGGCGTGAATTCTTCCTCCCACAGTGGATTCAAGTAGTTGCGGGCAATCCAATCAATTACCGGCACACACACGGCATCACCAAATCCGAAAAGCGCCTGATTGAGCGACGTTTTAATAATGAACTCATCTGCACCCATAAGCCGAGCGCATTCTCTTGGCGTCAGCAACCTGACTGAAAAGCGGTTCTTCCCGGCAGCAAAGAGGATTTGACGTCCGCTGCCCCCGCGCGGCGTTCTAAGGCAACCAGCCACTCCATCAGTCCGAAGCTCGGCCATTGACTTTCCGTGACGGATTCGCCGAAAGACGGTTCCATAACTGATGCGGCTGCCTTGAATCATCGTCTCCGCTTCAGCGCGGTGTCTTGGACTCATTTGATTCAAGAGATACTCGCAGCGCTCCCGGTTCCACCAGATCTGAGAATTTGGCGACAACACTTCAATGATGTCTTTCAGCCTGAGCCTCGCAGTGGGCAGCGGCGGGAGCGGACGAATCTTCCATGTAATGTCTCCATGCCAGTAAACAAAATCCGCAAGCGCAGACGGTCTGCATTCGCTCTGGTAGAACCTTGGAGTTTTGTCGTTAAGAGCGGGGATAATCTCTGTCTTGGTGCCAACGACGAAAAGGCGCTGTCGGCTCTGGGGCACGAAGCGGACTGCATCAACGATGAATGCATCAACGGCGTAGCCAAGTCTGTTCAGTGCGAGGAGTGCGTCCCGAAAGTCGTTCCCATCGTGCGAAGTTAGGAAACCCGTCACATTTTCCAGAAGGACCATCGGCGGTCGCCGCCGGCCCATCTTTGTCAGAATGTCGATGAACCCCCAAAAGGCGGAAGACTGGGCGCCAGCAAGCCCCTGGCGTGCCCCAGCAAGCGAGAGATCGTTACAAGGGAAAGATGCGGTCGCTAACGCGACATCGGGCACGGTATCCACGTCGAGGTGATGAACATCGCCCAAAACAAATTCGCCCGTGTCCCCAAAGTGGTCGCGATACATCTGCCACTTGTCGTCGTCAATATCGTTGGCGAACGCGATGCGCCAACCCGCCCGCTCCAGCCCGATGCGCATCAGGCCGATGCCAGCGAAAAACTCCGCGAAGTTTCTTTGGGTTTTGCCATTCATAATTATGCACTTCATCTTGGCATATTCAGCCTGCTGTCCTCAATTCGGATTTGATGCTCTGCGCCACAATATCCGAGTCCTTCAAGGCGTGCTGCCAGAGCCGAACCACTCGCCAGCCAGTCTGGCGCAAAAGGCGGGTTGTTGCGCGGTCGCGCGCGGCGTTTCGTAAAATCTTTTCTTGCCAGTATCGCCGATTGTCTTGAGGCATCCGGCAGTGCCACCGGCAACCGTGCCAGAAGCAGCCATCCACAAATATGGCGAGGCGTTGCTTCGGAAAAATAAAATCTGGCTTCCCAGGCATTGGCCTGTGCCTGCGCCAGCCTTTGATTCCATGGGCGCGAAGGATTGAAGCCAATTTCAGTTCCGTGTCTTTGTTTCCTTTCGACCGAATGGCAGCCATGACTTGCGAACGTTTCCTTTTTGAAAAGACATCGGCCATTCAATTAACCTCTAAAATCTGGTCGTAAACGTAAACGGGTCAGTCCCGCATAATCGCATATTTTCATTTTCTTCACCTTTTCATGGGCGTGAATCAGGGCGGATTCTCAGAAAAATTCCACGCGGGGTTTGATGCCCAGGTCTTCCGCGATGCTCTTGATGATAGAATGGCCCCCGGATATTGCAGACGACTCTGTCGCGCCATGCCGGGAAAATGCCGCGCCCCGCCTGCGTCATGATCCGGCTGGAGTTGATTGAACAATTCTTTGCCCGAAAGCTGAAACGTGAATTTCACTTGCCAGCCGCCTCCGAGATTTTGCTTTCCTCCGGCGTCAGGCGGTCACTGTGTAATCCACGCCGCGTGGATTCTGGACCCGTTGTGAGGCATTGAGCACTTCCAACCCGACCATATTGCCCTGCTTGTCGTAATCGAGAATGACGCCGGGCTTGTCCTCGTCGCTCTCTTCGATCGGCCCGTCGCGGAACAGAATCCGCAGCACATCCACTTCCGGATCATACGTTACTTTCATATTGTCCCTTTCCAGTATTTGCTGATTTTGCTCGTTCGATAAACCGTCACCACTTTTGGCGGCGTCGCCGTCTCGTTCACCATCACCCGCACCAGATACGGCTTCTGGTTGATATCCACCTTGGATTGATAGCACACAATGTCGCCGTGTTCAGGCACTATTTGAGCCGGCGCAGCCAGGACCGACTCGACGACGGCCAACGGGATGCCGCGCCGTTCCATCTCCTCATGAATGTGGATTGAGAGTTGGTGGCTCATTTCACCGCCTGCTGACAATACAATCGTGCCACGCCAGGAGAATGCCGCCCCCCGCCCTCTTTGTCCATCCACTAATGCGCCAACAAATACGCCAGTGGCAATGCCAGGACCAAGTCAACGTTATCGTTAACGCGAAGGCTTGAAGGAAAAAGGCTAAATTCTAAAGGCTAAAGGCTAAAGTTCTGAAAAACTGCCAGTCGGAATGCCGGAACCTGACTGAATCCAGCAACATGTTGCCACCTGTTGCCTCTGTGTTGCCGGTCGAAAAGCTCAACGAAACCCTTGTAAAATATGGCTTGTTGCCGTGTTGCCGATTTTCCGGACCTCTATCTATCAATCGTGCCTTTTTTGCCTTTCTTCGCGGCAAACCTGACCATTGTCCATTATCCATTGTCCATTGTCCGGGACATGGCCACGTACCAACCCAAGGCCTCGTCCAGCCCGTTTTCAATTTTGTGGGTGGGCGCGTAGCCCAGCAACCGGCGCGCCTTGCTGATATCGGCCCGCGAATGACGCACATCGCCCGGTTGAAACGCGCGGTGAATCGGTTTCAATTCCCGCAAATGCGGGTGGGCGGCCAGCAACCGCTCGCGCAACATTTGGAAGAGCTTGGTCAAAGTGGTCTCATCGCCAAGGGCGACGTTATAGACCGTGTTGACCGCCTGCGCGTTGGCTGTCGTCGCGGCGAGGATGTTGGCTTGGACGACATTGGCCACATAACAAAAATCGCGGCTGGTTGATCCATCTCCATTAATGAAGACGGACTCGTTTTGGATCATGGCCGCTATCCACTTGGGAATGACCGCGGCGTAAGGGCCGTTCGGGTCCTGGCGGGGGCCAAACACATTGAAATAGCGCAAGCCAATGCTTGACATGCCGTAGCATTGGGCAAAGACGGCGGCATAGAGTTCATTGACCCGTTTGGAAACGGCATAAGGGGACAGGCAGTTGCCAATGTTCTCCTCAACCTGCGGCAGCGCGGCGACATCCCCATAGACCGAGCTGCTGGAAGCAAAGACAAACCGCTGCATCCCGTTCTCCCGCGCCGCCCACAACATGTTCAGAAAACCGGTGACATTGCTGGCATTGGTTTCGGCTGGCTGGGCCACCGAACGCGGCACAGAGCCCAAGGCGGCCTGGTGCAGGACGTAATCCGCCCCTTTGACCGCACCGCGGCAGGTGGCGGCGTCCTGAATATCCCCTTCGATCCAGGTGAATTTCTTCCAGCGATCCGGGCCAACGGCGGCTTGGACTTGAACCAGATTGCCGGGATGGCCGGTGGAAAAATTATCCAACCCCACCACCTTTTGATTCAAGCGCAACAATGCTTCCAGCAAGTTGGAGCCAATAAAGCCGGCGGCGCCGGTGACGACCCAAACCTTGGGAAACGCCATCAACTCTGCCTTTGTTTCTTCAAATCCCATTGCTTGACTAGATGCCTTCGCCGTGCTCCGCGGCAGGGACGGGCGGTTTTTCATGCCTCTGCAGATGTTCGATGATCCGCGCCACCGATTCGGCGGCCGTCAATTGATCGGTGGGCAATTCTATTTCCGCGCGCTCGGGCGGTTCGTAAGGCGCGGATATGCCGGTGAATTCCTTGATCTGGTGCGCGCGCGCCTTGGCGTAGAGGCCCTTGGGATCCCTGCTCTCGCAAACCTCCAGCGGCGCGTTGACATACACCTCCACAAACATCCCCGGCTCCATTATCTGCCGCACCAAATCACGATCCGACCGGTAGGGCGAAATAAATGCCGTGATGCAAATGATTCCAGCCTCGGCAAAAAGTTTGGCCGTTTCGCCAATGCGCCGGATGTTCTCCTTGCGGTCATGCGGTGAAAAGCCCAGATCGGAGCAAAGACCATGGCGCATGTTGTCGCCGTCGAGCACATAGACATGCTGGCCCAGGCGGAAAAGCTCCCGCTCCAGTTCGGTCGCGATAGTGGATTTGCCGGAAGCGGACAACCCCGTCAGCCAAACGACACGGCCGCCATGGCCGTTGCGCGCAGCGCGTTGCCCCGCCGTGACCTTGCCGCGGCTCCAATAAATGTTATGGCTTTTCTGCAGGCTGTCGGACGTGCGCTTGGGATAGTTGTCCGCGGCGACAATCCCGCCACCCGCCACCTCAAATCCGTCCACGATCACAAAACGGCCCGTGGCGATGATTTCAGCGTGAACATCAAAGGCGACCGGGCGTTTGATGCGCAAAGTCAATTCCGCCACTTCATTGCGGCCCACAAAAGCCTCCGCGCGCGAAATTGTCCCGAGCGTGGACGAGTCGATCACCCGCTCAACGGAGTCAATGGCGCATTCCACTTCCTGGGTGGCCAGCTTGAGCTTGTAGGCCTTGCCCATGATGAAAGGAGCGCGTCCGAGCCAAAACACCCGCGCTTTAAATCGCAACAATTCGTAAGGCGCGTCCGTTTCCAATGCCGCCACCTCGCCGCGCTGGACGTATATCTGCTCGGTCAATGTGATGCCGATGGATTCACCTGCTTCGGCCCGCCCGGCTGGAGGAGCGTTCCAGCGTTCGATTGTCTTGACGGCGCTCATCTTGTTGCCGGGTGTAAAGAGCAGGTGGTCGCCGACTTTGAGCGTGCCGGACTCGATTCGCCCGGCCAGGATGCGGCGCTCGTCAAAACGATAAATATCCTGAATGGGCAGCCGCAGCGGTTGGCGCGTGGGCGGTTCGGCCAACCGGAACTCATCCAACGACTCCAGCACGGTCTGTCCCTTCCACCACGGCATCTTTAGGCTGCGCGAGGCGATGTTATCGCCGTCTTTGGCGGACATGGGGATGAAACATTCCGGCTCCACGCCCATCGTCTTAAGGAAGGCGCGGAATTCCCCCTCAATCTGCCTGAAACGCGCCTCCGCATAATCTTCCAGATCCATCTTGTTGACGAGGACGGCAATCTGGCGGATGCCCAGGAGATTGAGCAGGTAGCCGTGGCGCCGCGATTGTTCCTGCACCCCCTCATGGGCATCAATGAGCAGCAGGGCCGCTTCGGCGTTGGCCGCGCCCGTGATCATGTTCTTGAGAAATTCCTTGTGCCCCGGCGCGTCGATGATCACGTACTGGCGCTTTTTGCTGCGGAACCAGATTTGCGCCGTATCAATGGTGATGTTTTGGTCCCGTTCCGCTTGCAGGGCGTCCATGAGATTGGCCCACTCAAAAGGCACACCCCGCCGGACGGCAACGGCCTGCAATTGCTCGAACTTGCCTTCCGGCAGCGAACCTGTGTCATGCAAAAGCCGGCCGACAAATGTCGATTTGCCGTGATCGACGTGGCCGACGATGACAATCTTCAGTTGTTCCACAGGCGCTGCCGCACTGTTAGGCATGTTGGCTGGCTGGCTCACATGTACCCGTCCCGCCGCAGCTTTTCGAAGGCGTCTTCGCTTTCCTTGTCCTGGGCGCGGCCGGAACGCTCGGACGTCCTGGTGTGGCGCAATTCTTCAATGATTTCCCGCACCGTCCGCGCGTTTGATTTGATCGGAAATGAGCAGGGCGCGCATCCCAGGCTGCGGTAACGTTCCCCCTTTTCGTTGGCGAAATAGAGCGGGATGACCGGAATGTTCTCGCGCTCGATGTATTCCCAAATGTTCAACTCCGTCCAATGGAGCAGCGGATGAATGCGGATATGGGTTCCCTTTTCATAATCGGTCTTGAACTGGTCCCACAACTCCGGCGGCTGGTCTTCCACATTCCACTCCATGTTCTTGTCGCGCGGGCTGAAGTAACGTTCCTTGGCCCGGGTCGGCTCTTCGTCCCGCCGCACGCCCACGATCACCCCCGTAAAATGGTGCTTGTCCAGCACGGCCTTAAGGCCGTCCTTTTTCAATGTCCCGCAGCATTCCACGCGCGTGGCGCGGCCATTGGGATAAGTGACGCCGCTTTTGAGCACAGCCTCGTTTTTCCCCACGACCAATTCCAGCTTCCATTCCCGCACCAGCCGGTCCCGATACTCGATCATGCTCGGAATTTTGTAGGTCGTGTCCACATGGACGAGCGGGAAGGGAACATGGCCAAAAAACGCCTTGCGCGCCAGCCACAACAACACGGTCGAATCCTTGCCGATGCTCCAGAGCATGGCGAGGTTTTCAAATTTGTTGAAAGCTTCGCGCAGAATATAAATGCTTTGACTCTCCAGTTTGGAAAGGTAATCCATGTTGTTTTCGGTCTAACCATTCAGGAACTTCGCGATGGAACTCACCACGTATTCCGCCTGCGCGTCCGACAGCTCCGGGTAAACAGGCAGAGCGAGGGTTTCCTCCGCGGCGCGCTCGCTCTCGGGAAAATCTCCCTTGTGATGTCCGAGATAACTGAAACATTCCTGCAAATGCAAGGGCAGAGGATAGTAAATCTCTGTGTCAATCCCGGCCTTTTTGAGCCATGCTTTCAGTTCATTGCGCCGCGGCACGCGAATGACAAATTGATTGAAGATATGGCGCCCACCCGCAATGGCCGGAACAACAACGCGCCTTCCCCCTTTGTTGAGCGCGGAATTTTGCCATCGCGCGGGCCGGTATTCCCGGGATGTGACCACCTGCAGGCCGGAATTGCGGAAAAGCGCCTCATAACGTCTGGCATTGTTCTGGCGGGCCAGCGTCCATTGATCCAAGCTCCGAAGCTTGACCGTCACTATGGCAGCCTGGAGAGCGTGCAGGCGAAAATTGCCGCCAATCCACTTATGGTAATACTTTTCCTTCGAGCCATGCACCCGCAAGCAGGCTAATTTCTCAGCGCGGGCGGCGTCGTTCGTCACCACCATGCCGCCGTCACCCGCCCCGCCGAGGTTCTTGGACGGGAAAAACGAAAAGCAGCCGTAATGGCCGATTGACCCGGCGCGCCGGCCCTTGTCTTCGGCCCCAATGGCTTGGGCGGCATCCTCGATGACCACCAACCGGTGCTTCCCGGCGATCGCCATAATCGGGTCCATATCGGCCATTTGGCCGTAAAGGTGTACCGGCATAATGGCCCGGGTTTTGGGCGTGAGTTTGGATTCGATTTGATCGACCGCCAGATTATAGGTCGTCGCATCAATGTCCACGAAGACCGGTTTGGCGCCGAGCCGGGCAATCGAGCCGGCGGTGGCAAAAAAAGTGAAAGGCGTTGTGATGACCTCGTCGCCGGCGCCGATTCCCTCGGCCATGAGCGAAACCAGCAACGCATCGGTTCCCGAAGAAACGCCCACGGCGAAGGCGCAATTCGAATACCGGGCCACAGCCTCTTCGCACTCGGCCACTTTGGGGCCGAGGATGAAATGCTGGCTTTGCAACACCTCCTGGACAGCCTGGTCAATGCCGGCCTTAATGGAAGCGTATTGGGCCTTTAAATCCAGCAGCGGGACATTCATCAAAAACGAGTTTTCTGTTAATAGTGATAGTTGAGAGAAAACCCAACCTGATGGCTCCAGTAAGCAAAATTGGCCTGGCCGGACGAATCATCCGCCACTGTGTAGAATACCGAAAGCGTGGCGCGTTCCACCACGGCGTAGGACAAGCTGATTTTGTAGGAAGTGATGATATCATTGCGGACCACCTGGAGGGAGCTTACCGGCGCCACCCCAATAAAGTATTGCGGCAACGGCCCAGGCTCGATGCTGGTAAAAGGGATTGTCGTGTAGCCGACATTCGCTTCAATGGAAAACTTCTTGGATAACTGCTGCCGAATCGTGCCATCGTAGGCAGTTATGACCTCAATCTGGTTGTCAAACAAGGACGGAGTGACCGTGCGGCTGGCGTCTAGAGTAATGGTCGTCTGCTGGACTGAATACTGAAGCGTGCCTGCAAAAATCGGACTGATTAAAGGCGCCGCGCTTGGGTCCATAAACTGCCTGTCTTCGACTCCTCCGCTCAGGGTCAGCGTGAGCTTGGGTCCGGGATGAAAATTGATTCTTCCCTGGACCTGCTCAAAAGGCATACTTGAACCAGGATTCATGTCATCATAGCCGAGGATCAGGCCGGTTCCCATTCCGAACATATTTCCCGCTTGATAATTCAGCCAGTCCTGGGTGGTCCATTCCTTCAGATCTGTCAACCCTTCGGCATCGCGGAAATTTTGATTCAGCCCCAATTGAAGCGACATTTTGCTGCCCATTTGATACGAGGCGCTCAGCGCGGTGGCATAAGCTTCCTGCTCTGTTTGTCTGCCGGTCTCGATGATGGGTTCTGTCGTTGAGAGATAGCTCTGCGAAAGGCCAAGAACCCAATCCACGTTTGACCACGCCCCGCGCAGAGTAACGGATTCGTCCGTCGTATCCTTGAACACTGGATTCGAGTAAAAGGAAAGGCTGGGAGTATAATCGATGCTCCAGTGATTCCCCAGATCAAGAAGAAACCCGGGAGCAACCGTATTGACCTCTGTTTGCGACTGTTGTCCTCGTTGGACTTGGACAGGGTTGCCGTAAAGGAAGGTGTAGAGCAAGTGGGGACGGATATCGATGGGCCCCCACAGCGGAATCCCCGGTCCAACCGGGACCGGTGGGCTGGGCGCCCCGGAAAGAGCGCTGGTCCCCATGATGGGCGATGCCGGTTGGGCTGATCCTATGGTGGCCGGTCCAAGCGGGGGCGGCTGGCTGGGTGTCACTCCGGCTTGGTTGGTCAAGGCATTTGGCGCTTCGAGTTGGTTGATCCCGGCGGGTGGCGGTGAAGGAGTTTCAATGTTCTGAATCGGCGCCGGATTGGTTGAAACGATCTGCGCACCCGGTTGGTTTGTTGCCGCGTTGCCGCCAACATCCTGGCCCGCCGCCCTGGCCAGCAGAATGAAAATGGAGACAACGGACATGCGCCGCTGAAGTTCTCGCGCGCCCCCTGAACCGTAGCGGGAAAGCTGTTTGCGTTTTGGGGTGAACATTGGGATTTAGCTCAATTATTTCAAATTGCAGTGGATGTATCACGAGCCTGGATTTAAATCAATGGCCGTTCGCGGGCGTCTCATTTGGGGAAACCCCCAACTTGGGTTCGTTCGGCAAAAATAAGTCACATTCTTGCCCGTCGTCAGGAAGGAGGCTTTTTCAACGGACGCAGCCCAAACACAAATTTATTGTAATTGATATACGGGGTCAGTGGCACAGTCACTTCCGCGATTAGCTCACCCCTCGGCCCGGAGCAAAGGGTTCGGGGAGGGACGCTTCGGGATACGATCGAGCCGGCGGCAACAACCGCGCCTTCACCAATGCGCAGCAAGTTGCTTGACCGGCATAGGATCATCGCGCCCGGTCCGATGAAGGCTGCTTTCTCAATGATCACCTTTCCCCGTCCCAGGGTATGGGCCAAAATCAGGACCCTGATGCTGATGGTAGCGTCGGCATGAATTTCCACATTCTCGGGATATTCGTTCTCCAGGTACGCATCATCCCCTATAAAAACTCGATCATGAATGACTACTCCGCGCAGCCGGTGCAAAAATGGACGGACAGTGAACCCTCCCGGCGCAATTCGGGCCATCATCGAGAGAACCCGATTAAGAATTCGACGTCCTAAAAACTTTCTGTGAGATGTTTGTGCCATCGTTGGTCAGCGCCCGGCGGTGCAATTGTCCTGAATCCTTCACAGTTGGGCGCCGCATTTGCGAAGCAGCGCCGCGATGGTTTCGAGGTTCTGGAAGTTTTCAGGGACAAGGTCAACTCCATCAATGGAGACGCCGTAGGTCTTCTCGATCGCGGCCACGAGCGTCACAATGTCGAAGGAATCCAGCACGCCGTCCGCCACGAAATCCTTGGAGGTGGTAAAATCAAATTCCGGGCGGATGTCTTTCAATATTTCAGCGACTGTTTTCATGCGCGCATTATATCATTTGCCAGAACGCAGTCAACCAATCCGTCCGGGGCGAAGCCGTAGTGCTCATATTTGGCAATGGCGCTGGCGTTGTCGGCGGCTACCCAGAGGAGAAACCGCCGCACCGCTGGGTGCCCGGCAAAATACCGATGCATCAGCCCGGAGCCGAACCGCTGCGTCTGGAATTCCGGGGCGACCAGCCAGTAGCGAAGCGTGGATGTCAATCCCTGGGTTTCGAAGAACAGCAAGCCTGCCAGAGCGCCCCCGCCACGCGCCACCCAAATTTGGCCGCACTCCACAGCCGCCTCGATCTCATAGAGCATGGGAATCTGTCCCACCCGGCAATCAAACAACCGGAGCAACAGATCCAGGATGGACTGGCAGTCCGCCTTGCCGGCGACACCCACCCGGGATACTGGAGCAACCCCGGCAGACGGTGTCGCGGGTGTCGCAGCGCGTGCCATGCGGAACAACCGAGTGTGGAGCCGGAATCCGGCGGTTTCAAACAGCCCCGCCATGTTGGCGAGGGCCGGCTCCTGCCCGACGAGATCAACGACCACCGGTTCGATTCCAAGCATCGGAAGCGCGTGAAGGGCCTGCTGGAGCGACGCCGGGTTGGCAGCGCAGAAATACAGATGCCAGAAGTCGCGGTCCTTCCTTAGAAAAAACGCCGCGCCGTCCCTCTGATCGCTGAAGATCTCGCCATGCGTGATCCAGTCTTGAAGTTTGCGTGGCGCGGGGAAGAAATTGGAACAATACGCCGGCGCACCGGCCTTGGCCCGGCTGATGGCTTCCGCGACTTCGCTGGCAGATTCAATGGGATGCATCGCGTCTAAGCCGCTCCCAAAGAAAGCTTCTGGCGGTCAATTTTGCCATTGGGGGTTTTGGGCAGTTGCTCCATCTGGCGAAACACCGTTGGCAGCATGTATTTTGGCACAAACGACAACAACTGTTTCCGAATAAAAGCCGGTGTCAGTTCCTTCCCGGCTTCAAAGAACATTTGGATATCCTTTTTCTCGTGGTTGTAGGTAACACAGCAGTTCTTGACCCCCTCCACCTGGAAAGCCGCATGCTCGATCTCACCCATCTCAATCCGATACCCGTAATGCTTGATTTGAAAATCCTTTCGTCCCAGGAACATCAACTCTCCGCGGCTGTTCCGGCTTGCGAGGTCGCCCGTCCGATAAATGATCTCCGGGTAGTGGGGATTCAACGGGTTCTGCACAAACGCCGCCGCGGTCTTTTCCGGATTGTTCCAATACCCCAATCCCACGCAACTGCCGCGCACGCACACCTCACCCGCCTCCTCGCCTTTGACCAACTCGTCATGCTCATTCAAAATGAGCAGATCTGTGTTCCGGCACGCGAATCCCAAAGGGATCCTGTCTGCATCCGTGAACTCCCTGTCAATAATGTAACAGGTGCATTGCACCGTGATCTCCGCCGGCCCGTAGTTGTTGATGAAGGTGGCATTCGGCACATGCCGCCGCCAATAATTCAGGTGCTTCGCCGGAAGAACCTCGGCTCCAAACAACACCTTTTTAATCGCCTCAAGCGTGCGCCCCGCCATCAGGTCCTGGTTGGCGATGTTCACCATGATTGTTGACACCCAATAGATGAAGCTCACTTGCTTCTCGGCCAGGAAATCCACGAGCTTCGCGGGAAAGACCGCGTAGTGGCTTGGAATGAACATCAGCGTCGAGCCCTTCGCAAGGCACATGTTCATCTCCAGAGTGTAAATATCAAAAAACGCCGGCGCCAGGCTTCCGACGATTTCACTCCCATCGATGGAGAACTTGTCGAAAGCCCAGTCAAGAAAATCAATCGTGTTCCTGTGGCTCAACGCGACTCCCTTGGGAACTCCCGTCGAGCCGGACGTGTGAATCACGCACAGCGGATTGGTGTCAATCACCCGCTCCCGCCGCGCGCGCAACACATTTTCATCGTAGATTTCAACCCCAAAAGCTTCCTCCACCAGCAGCCATTGCCCTTCTGCAACGCCCAAAGAGCGCAGAGCTGCCAACTGCGGTGTGGAGGTGATGATAATGGCAGCCGCGAGGTTCGTGAGAATGCTCTTCAGGCGCTCTGGAGGCGAGTTGATGTCCAGGTTGGCGTAGCAGTTGCCGCTGTAGAGGACGCCCAGATCCGCGATGATAACCGCGGCGCTTTTGGGCAGGAACACAGCGATGGGTTGATTGAAGGCCGCAGTGCGCTGGAGGATGAGCGCGGCGCAGTTCTTGGCGAAGCGCTCAAGCTCCGCAAAAGTGTAACTGCGGTCATGGTCCACAACGGCAGTCTTGCCCGGGCATTTCGCCAAGGCGCCTTGCTCGAAGTATTCCAATACGTTGATTTGCATAAATTGCCTGCTTTTTATTATGAGCGGCAGGAATTCTTAATCGGTTGTCAGATTGTTGTAAAGGCCTCATTGGCCCGCTTTGGCCGGGTTTGAGGGATGAAAGAGAAGTCTGGCATAAAGGTAGGCTATACTCTCGCCGATGACTTCACGAACGCCCTCGCTCGTGCGCCACCATCGTTTCGCGTCATATTCGTGATCGTCCAGGGCAATCATGCCAATCTTTACCCCCTCCCCAAACGCTTTCTGGTACATCAAGCGCGAGCGGCGCGAATGAGGCCCCAAGGTCGCCACGTCCAATGCTTTAATCTCCATCCCGCCCTCTTTCAACCATTGTTTGACCGTCAGGGCGGAGTGAAACGTGCGATCTTTACTAGCCACATTGGGAAACAGCGTCGAGAGCTTCTCCTTGGGCACACCGTCGGCGACCAACATTCGGGCCATGTAATCACCCGAGTAACGGCCCGACTCATATTGGTCGCCTGTTTCGAGAACCGGTCGAATCAGCACCACACGCTGATAACCGCCATGCAAGAATTCCGAGGAGGCCTGCCGCATCGTATTGGGTGGAGACCACCCTTCAATGACCAGCAAATCCGCCGGCACGCGATCCGTCACCGTCAGAAACGGATACGCTCCATATCGCACCGCAGCCAGCAACCCCACAATAAGAACAAGCGCCAGCAACCAGCCGCGCCCGGATAACATCCAACATTCCCGGCGACACAACAGGCCGCCCAAGGCTGCCCGGCGCTCGCGACACGAACGACCGTCCTGCGTTGGGGAGGAATTCAAAGCGGAAATGCTCTTCCCGTCCATACCGTCACTTGGCCGCGGCTTTCTTGATCATATTGGCCAGAAAACCGGACACTTCTCGAACGACTCTCTGCGCCGTCTGACGCTGATGGGGCAAAACCATAATGAGGATCAGACCTGCCGCCAGACTCACCGGCACGCCGATGCAGAGTTGGAGAATCGGGGCCATTTTTGCGGCGGCCAGACTAGTTCCATACGCCGCGCCACAAGCAACCACCCACACCGGCGCCTGTCTTAGCAATACACGCCACAAATCTGTGGTGCGGACAGGCCCGGAACGGCCCACGATATAATACTGCGCCGGCAAACGAACCAGCAGTCCACCCAGCGAAAACGCCAGAGCCACGCCTGTCACCCCATATATCAGACCGACCGCGTACGAGGCCGCGGAAACAAAGGAAATCATCAGGCCCGTCCAGAGAATATCCCGATTCCGTCCCTGCGTGGTCAACAGCCACAAGGATGCCCCGGCAGCCGCAAAGTAAATGGCGGCGATGGACAAAGCGGCGAAAATGGGCACCACTTCCTGCCATCGTGGCCCCAGCAGAGCCAGCACCAAAGGCCGCGCCAATCCCAGGAACAAACCCGCTATCAGAAAGCTCGCCAGCACCAGCGCGTCGTAAATTTGCAGAAACGTGCGGCGGTATCGCTCCGGCTGGTCTTGCAAACGCGACAACACCGGCACAAAGACCATGTCAAACGGAATGAGAAACTGATCCAATGGCCGCATGAGCAGTGCCATGCCGCGGGTGTACAATCCCAGCGGCCCCGCCCCGTAAAACCGGCCAATCAAGATCGAATCCATGCTACCGCTGACGCGCCGCATTAACGTGGAGGCCGTCAGGCTGGCCCCAAAATGAATCATGGATCGGGTGCCGACGCCGACCTTGTAGAACTGTGGGCGCCATCCTGACATGATCCACGCCATGCCCAACTCTCCCAGGGAGGCGCCCAATTGCGAACCGACCAGCGACCAATAGCCATAGCCCGCCCACGCCATGCCCACGCCAACAATCAAGCCCAAGGTTACGGAGCCGATGTCAACGCAGGCCATGGCCTTGAAGCGCATCTGCCGGTTGAGCAAAGCCAGATGTTGCACCGCCGAACCGCTCAGGAGAAAGGTGCTGGAAAGGATGATGGTAATCAGAACCAAACGGGAATCGCGGTAAAACCAGGCCATGACAGGCGACAACGCGGCGCCACAGACGGCAGCCACCAGGCCCAGCAAGACATTAATCCAAAAGAGATTTGAGACCTGCGCGTGGGTGATCTTGCTCTGCTGCACAGTAGCAGTGGACAATCCGGCCTCGCGAAACATGCGCAGGAACGAAGTCAGCGTCCCGACCATCGCCACCAGTCCGAAGTCCTCCTTCGAGAGCAATCTGGCCAGGATGACCGTCGAGATCATGTAGAGGCCAAACTTGGCCGCTTGCGCCACCGCCGTCACCAACCCGCCGGAAATGGCCCGGCCCCCGAGATTGGACAGCAGGTGGTCGGTGCAAAAATGCCCGTCGGGTCCGCCATCCGCCTTGGAAGCCGGGTTGGTTAAGTTAGCGGGATTCATCAAGGAAATGGCGGAGCCGAATTTACGGTCGCGGAAGACGTGGCCGCCAAAACCCTGTCCGCGTTGAGCGCATAAGCCCGCGCCTGCACGACATTGTTCGTGCCGGAAATTATGGCGCTCACGCTCACCCTGGGCGCCGGAGCCGCGTTGCCGACCTCGATGCCATCCACATAAAACCGGACGATCCGCACCTTGTTTGGATTCGTGACGGCGGCTGTCAGCGTCGTTGTCCCCGATATGTTCGCAAAGTTCCGCGGGGCAGTAAGGGTGATTCCGTAGCTGTAGCCCTCTGGCGAATAGTTGAATGCGCCAATGTCCTGCGTGCCATCCAGGAACACACCATCCCCTTTTTGATAGGAAATATTTGTTGAGAGCCTAAGCGTGTTCAGCCCGTAGTCGATGTGAGTGATCGTCGCTCCCGTATTTGCGCCGATCCACACCACATCGCCCGTCACGTCGGTGATTCCCCAGCCATCGGTGAAAAATCCGGCGTCCGCCACGGCAATGACATTTGTCATTATGCCCCCGGCGGTGGTCTTGGTCTGCGGCCGCGCCTTGTTTCGCGCGGGGGAACTGATCGTCAAATGCGTGTCGAATGTGGAAAAGGAAGCAAACCGGGGGTCCCTGTTGATGATGTCAGGCCCGGATGACTTGGGGATGGACGGGCCGCTTTCGTAAGTAAGATTATGGTTGATCACCGATAACATCGGGGGATGGGTATTGATCGCGTCTTCGGTCAGTGACCCGAAAATCGTGCCGCGACTGGGAATGGACGCCTGGACGTATATGTCGTTGATCCCGACGAAGTTGGTCGGCAGGACCGTTCCTCTTTTAGCATAGTTCGTGCTTGCTTCGGTGCAAAAATCATTTTGTTTGCGTCCGTTGACCGCACCGCCGACGACCGCCCAGGTGTTGTTGTAATCCCGCACGTTGGGCACATCATCAACGAGACCAACAAGTCCACCTGTATAAAGAGCAACATTTTTTCGCACTGTAAAATCGGTAATTGTGAAGATATTGGCTGGAGAGGCGTTTTGCAAAATGTAAACATGCCCATTGGGGTTGGAATTGGAAATCATCAGGTTGCGCTCCCAAAGGTTGTGGTCAAAGTTGGGAAGAACATGCGGATCGTCCCAGGTCTGCATCCCATCCGTGTGCGGCTGGCTGGAGAAATGGGAGTATTCAGTATCGTGGAAATAGTTATTCCGAACGATGTTATGCTTCCCGAAAAGCCGGATGAAGTCGTCGCTAATTGACATATCGTTATATTCCACAAGGTTATTGGTGCCGACGAGGGTGACGTTGACGGCTGGAACCGCGTAGCCCGGGCAAAGGCCGGCACGGTAAAAGCGGTTCGACCGGATCAATCCATAGCTGGAGTAGTTATTGCTGCGAAATGCGTCGCAGGAAACCACAGCGTGACGAGCATGGATCGAGTCGAAATAGTTGTCGAGGATTTTGAAGCACATACAACGATTGAGGCTTATCCCATCGCAATAATAGTTGGTCGATGGATGATGGAAATGAAACCCGATCACCGCCCAGTTGCTCTTGCCGGTGAAGTCGAAACCGCGAATAACGGGATAACCGTCGCCCTTGTAAGTGATATGCGTTCCGGCGGAGCCGCTATGGGCGGGCGTCACCCTCTCGTCATAGGTGCCAGCGGTGACGTGAATGAAGTCATTGTTCCGTGCCACCGATGCGGCCTTGCCGACGGTAAGCCAGGGCAATTCCCGCGTGCCGGGATTGCTGTTGTTACCGTTGGTGGCAACCCAATACTGGGCGCCTCCGGCCACGGAGCACGTCACCAGAAAAAGGGCAAGAGCTTTGATAATCTTAAAAGCTGAGTTTAGCGTAATGCCTCCGGACCGACCGATCATTTTCGGACTACGACCAACACGTTCGAAGCAGCAAGCTGTTAATGAGACGGCTTCATGCTATGGGCGATTTCGGAAACGTCCGGCCAACGGGGCAAAACGGTCTCGAGCTTCGCAAAACAACCTCCGGCAAAAAGCCCAGGGTTTCGGTTTTGGAACTTTGACCGAATTCCAATCAATGGCTTCTGGATGAAGAGAAGATATTTCGACCGTGCTGCCCGGCTCCAGGGGCAATGATTCTCCCGCATAACTTTCAATGCTGTCAGCTTTGCCTCCTTGAACGCAAAGACGCAGCGCCTCAGCCCGTCCGTTGATTGACCAGGGACGTTCTACTGAAATGGAATGACATTCCGCCGGAACAGTCACATTCAAGAGTCTGGAATAGGCCCGCACCCGAAAAAGGCCACCCTGCCTCTGAGTTTGGTAATTGTGGCGCGCGATTCCACTCATTGGCATCCACTGCGCATTTCCCAGCGCATTGATGGAACCCGCCACTTCCTCCAGAATTCCCAAGCCTGCGGACACGTCTTCATGGTGGCCGTAAGGAAGGATTGGCATGTGCAGATAAGCGGCCAAATGAATCGCGGCGTAACACCGGTTGGTTTTGAAGCGAAAGCGAGGAAGAACGGGCAAGCCCGCAACGACCTCAGAAACCCGCAGTCCCAAGGCATGAGACCACGGTTTCTTCGCATTGGCTTCATACAGACTGGGAATGGCGGTGGACACGGCTTCAAATCCAAGCTTTGCCAAGGCGTCAAAGACTTCCTCGCAGCAGAAACCATGCGGCGGGGCCATCACCCGGCAAATTCCCGTCTTCGCAACTCTTTCTGCGCGTCCAATCCGTTTCAACGCCTGGGTCATGGACGCGATCGCCTTCTCCTGGGAACCGAAGGACATCAATTCGCAATGAAGATGGTCATTGCCATGCGTCAAAAGTGATAACTGCCCGGGATTCTTCCTAAAAAAATCCGCCGCCCGCCTTCGAATCAGCCAGGCATCCAAAGGCACCGTGGCAAAGGCGACATGGTAGCGCGAGGACCGCGCGCTGGCCGCCAATTGCTTGAAATTCAACCAGCCGTAATGATCCGCGTGCAAATTCGGATCGTCAAACTGAAAGCAGGCCTTTGGCCCTGAAGAACGCCACTTCTCCTCCCCGGTGATGCGCCGAAGAAAGTCCATTAAGGGAAGCAACCGGATGAAATTGCGAGAATGAAAATAATTGTAGAGGTAACCGTCGCTCTTGACCGCCGGAAGCGGCATTGCGCACAAGTCGCGTTCACTGGAGCCATTTCGACGACGAACCCACAACGGCTCCTCTCCCAGGCGGACCATGATCACGTCCCCTTCCCGCAGGCCGGGCATCGCGCCCTGGCGAATATCCTCTTGACGAAACTGACGCGAACGAAATTCTTTCGGAACCTCCGCGCTTTGGCCGAATTGGACTTCGGCAGATGCAAAAGAACGGTCGCCGGAAGACTCGCAGGGAAGATGCAGTGAAGGCAATTCCAGCGGGCTTTCCTCCAAAATTCCGCCCCAAGCGATCACCGCATCGAGGCCCTTTATTTCGTGGGCCTTTCGGTGTTCGAAACAGACAGGCATGATCTGTTCGAGCCATTCGAATAGCCGGAGGTCCAGGCGATCCGGCAGATTCGACGGAAAGGCCACCAGCCCTATCGTCTTCCGTGCCGAAGCCGAAGCGCCGCATCGAGGAGTGTCCATTCCCATGGCAGGGCGAGAGTTTTGATGGTTTTAAAAGCCGAATTCAGCTCAATCCCTCCGGACCGGCCGGTCATTTTCGGAGCAGACCCTGGCTTTGAATTAGGGAGATACCACTCGCAGGCCGGTCGGGGGCAGCAAAGGAATCGGATTTACGGTCACCGAAGACGCCATTGCCAAATTAGTGTCCGCGTAG
This sequence comes from uncultured Verrucomicrobiae bacterium, assembly GCA_963825315.1. Classification (GTDB taxonomy): domain Bacteria; phylum Verrucomicrobiota; class Verrucomicrobiia; order Limisphaerales; family Palsa-1400; genus DASRLE01. The sequence goes on from CAWGST010000002.1 coordinate 160,475, forward strand.
AGCGCATAAGCCCTCGCCTGCACCACATTGTTTGCGCCGGAGATCACCGCGTTAATGCTCACGACGGGCGCCGGGGGCGCGTTGCCGACCTCGAGGCCATCCACATAAAACCGGACGATCCGCACCTTGTTGGGATTCGTAACGGTGGCTGTCAGCGTCGTCGTGCCTGATGTGATGGCAAAGTTCAGCGGCGCAGTAAGAGTAATTCCATAGCTGTAGCCGTTCGCATCATACTTATAAGCTCCAATATCCTGCGTGCCATCCAGGAACACACCGTCCCCATTATTGAACGTAATCGGACTGGCAAGCGTAAGCGTGTTCGCCGCGTAATTGACGCTCGCAATCATCACTCCGCTGTTCGTGCCGACTTCAACCACATCACCGTTTACCCATTGGATTCCCCATCCATCTGTAAAGAATCCCGCATCCGCTACGGGAACAATGGCGGTTGAAGAACCGCCCGCGGTTGTCGTGGTTTGCGGGCGAGACCTGGCTATTCCGGGAGAAGTGCTGCTCACATGCGCGTCAAGGTTCGCAATCGAAACGAATTGCGGATCTGTGTTCGTAATGTCACCGCCCGACGTCTGGTTGATGGATGAACCGCTTTGATATGTCACATTATTGGCAAACATATCATAGTAAGGAGCGTTACTGGATATGGTGGGCAAACCACTTATGAAAATAGTTCCAAATCCCGGATCATCTACAGCATCAAAAATGCTGTTTATCACCACCATGTTTGTAGGGAGGATGGTTCCGGTGCCACCGTAATTAGTACTTCCCTCAATGCAGTAATAAGATTTATGACCATAAGCGGCAATGGATTGCCATAGGGTATTAATGAATGTATTGTTATATGTCCGCATATTGTAAACATCGTCAAACAAGAAGACGTAACTGCCGAGCGATTGGACGACGTTCTGTCGGATGATGAAATCGCTGATGCTCTCAATGCTGGTATTTGTATATTGGTTTTGGGCAATGATGAACTTGCTGTTTGGCAAGTCATTGGAAATGGTCATGTTGCGCTCAAGAACATTCCTGAAACTGTTCGAGGTCACTCCTGTGCCGCACTGAATTTCAAATGTATCCACATGAGGGGCGTTAGTTATGATTGATGTAATCCAATAATTGGTTTCTACATCATAAAAAAGATTGTTTCTAAAAACATTCGACATTCCGCTAAAATGCGAGAAATTATACGCGGCTCGCACGATATTGTATTCTATCAGGCAATTCGTGGCCCCATATAACAGCAGTGCCTCTCCGGGAAAAAGATTAGTTCCTGACGGGCCGCCAGGAAATTCCAAAGGCTCGTTAATATAGTTCGACCTTATTAATCCCGGGCCGCAATAAATAGGCCAATAACCAGTTGAGTTTGCCGTGAAAATCGCGCCATGCTTGGGATTTACATTATCAAACCAACAGTCGAGAATTTGAAAATTCGTGCTTCTGTTTATGGAAATTGGGTCAGTGTAGTTAGTGGCTACAAAGTGAAAACCGATTATAGCCCAGTTATTTAATTGAGCCATGTTAAAGGAATATGTCACGGGTTGCCCGATACCCAGGTAGATGATATTTGTTCCCTGCGAACCAGAATGGGCCGGGGTGACATTCTCGTAATAATTTCCAGAGGTTACACGCACAACGTCATTGGTTTGGGCGACTGATGCCGCGTGCGCAATGGTCAGCCACGGTAATGCCTGTGTGCCGGGATTGCTGTTATTGCCGTTGGTGGCGACCCAATATTGGGCAGCCCCCGCCACAGAAGCGGACAAAAGAAGCGCCGCGATTATTTTAAAAGTTGTGTTTCGCATAGTTTTTAAAGTATCAAATCGTCCCAACCATGGCAAGCAGAATCCATGCCGTTTTCAGGTGTCATAATTCAGCCGATGGCAATTGCTCAAAAATCGAGTCCATGATGCGCGCCGTGAGCAGAATCTCGCGATAGCTGATGGGAGGCGGCGTCCCTTTCTGGATGGATTGGTAGAAAAGCTTCAAGAGCACCCGGCGTCCGGAATCCGTGTGGAACCGCTTATGAAGAAAGTCAGAGATGTTTCTCCAGCCGCCGGCAAGGCACTGTTTGCCATAGAGGAACGGAGGTATGAAGGCATTCAGATGGCTTTTGTAAACCTTCGGCAGACTGCGCGTGAGCATTTGGTGCGTATGGTCCGCCACCAGGAAATTCTTGGGCCCATAGACGCGAAATTCATGCCGGTTCGGCTTGATTTGGGAGGAGAATGTGAAGTAGCCGGAGACGTCGCCATCGCCCGCGATGATGACGCGCAGTTCATCAATGATATCCGATTTCCCGGCCGCCTTGATCGTTTTGCTCTGGAAGGCATGCATGTGGACGATGGGCTTGTCGGCGTGGAGGAACTCGGCAATTTTGCAAACGCCGTGGCTGATAACGTTGTGAAGCAACTGCCCTGGAAGCGCCCGGACCCAATGCCTGGTGTCTCCCAGCAATGCCTTGGCATAGCCATCCCCCAGGTCATAACAGAAAGTGCTCTCCATGTGGACCGGAGCGCCTCCGAGAAAGCCCCGATTGATGAGTTCCCTCATTCGCAGGGCAACGGGACTGAATTGATTGTTGTGCCCGGCGGTGAGCTTGACTTTGCGGGCTTCCGCCAGAGCGATCAATTCCTTTGCCTCGCTGGCCGTGACAGTGAAAGGCTTCTCGATGAAGACATGGCTCCCCGCTTCAACGCAGAGTTTGGCCAGCTTGTAATGGCTCTGCGGAGGCGTGGTGATATGCACCACGTCCGGTTGCGCCACTTTGAGCAGTTCACTGGCATCGGTGAAACAACCCTTGATTCCAAGCCGCCCGGCCAGTTGCCCGGCCATCAACTCCTCAGTGTCGCAAACCGCGCAGATTGCACAGTCCGGCATGAAGCCAATGGCGGCGGCGTGCTCGTCGGCTATCTTGCCGCACCCAATAATGGCGACTTTTATCATATTTTCGGCTCCTGCGCTTTGAAGTAATCGCAGTGCCGCCGGAGCCCTTCTTCCAGTCCAACCTTTGGCTGCCATCCGAGCAACCGTTTGGCTTTGGCATTGGAGTAATGGTTGGGGCGATAGGTACATCACACACCGCCTTCGGTTAAACGCGGGCGGCAACTGCCCGGACGAGGCTTTGGCATAGCGCTCCCAAAGCCAGGAAAAACCGTAAAACACCGGATACGGAATGTAGAAGGACCGAAAATCATAGGCAAGGCGTTTGAAGGTCCGCAAAAACTGCCGGCTGGTCGGCAGTTCGTCATCCATGATGTTAAAAACCTCCCCCTCAACTCCTTTTACCAATCCTGCCAGCACGATGGCTTCGGCACAATTATCAACGAAAGTGAAAGCAACACGGTTGCTTCCCCCCAAATGCAAAAAGAAGCCAAAAGTATCAATTCCGATTCGCCCATGCAAACCACTTCGCGCCCTCGGCCCATAAACCGCACCCGGTCGAAGGATGACATAAGGCAAACCTCGTTCGCGGCCATATTTGAACACCATCTCGTCCTGGCGCAGTTTGCCGTAGCAGTAAGGGTCAAACCTCCCGACCGGATCCTTCTCCAGCGGGCAATTTTCGTCCAGTGTCTGGCGTCTTCCCAAATCGAAATTCGAGTAAACAGCGAAGGAACTCACATTGACAAATCGCTTGAATCCTGGCTGGGGAGTGGCCGCCTCGAGCAGGTTCCGGGTTGTCACCACTGTATTTAGATATGTGCCTGAAAAGGACTTTTCCGAACCGGCGGCCAAATGATAGACAACCGCCACTCCGTCGCAAATGGCCTGGCAATCACCGCGAGAAAGCAGATTGCCTTGGAGGAGCTTGACTTGGCCATCCGCACCACTTTCGCGCAGTTTGGACAAGAATCCCAGACTGCTGGATGGCCGCACCAAGCAACGCAAGTCCCGGAATCCATAGGACAACAAGGTTTCGACAACTTTCCCTCCGATGAAGCCTCCCGCTCCTGTAATGAGAATGGGAGCATCGGGGGTGACGATCCAATCACGATTCATATTCAAATCAATTCCAGTTGGCGGTCGGTGAAGCAGACACGCTATTTTTATCGGTTTTGGCGAGGTTTGGCTTAATTGGAAACCATCGTTTCGAGGGCTTGACCAAGCGGAAGGATGCGGGCGCCGGATTCCGCGGCAAACCGCACCACCTCTTCAAAAAAGGCCGGTTTGCATCCAAAGGGGGTGGGACTCTCACAAACATCATGGGTGGCAAACACCAACCAACCGCAGGCGTCGCGATTGCGTAAGATCATGTCTTTAATGGAGCCGGGGTTGTCCCTGCTCCGTTCCAAAAAGAAGGCCGACAGGTTGTTGAGGTCGGTGGCCCCGGCATTATAAATCTGCCCGCCACCGCGACAAGCCGCGAAGCACCGGCCCGCTCTGCGTTTGATGGCGGGGCGCGGCGGGGATTTTGGATAGGAATGGGTCTTAAAAACAGCGCCGGGGACCAAACGATCCAGCACCCGGCGGTTTTCAATGATTGACTGTTCGAAGACGGACGGCTCGGTTTCCCAAGCGTGGCAATGGGCAAAAGTGTGGCAACCCAGCTCGTGGCCTTGGGCCAGAAGCTCTTCAACATCACCCGCGGAAAAAATTCGTCCGACGGGAGAATCTTTGTCCATCAAGCCAAATGCCGCATAGTAGGTTCCCACCGCGCCGCATTGGCGCAGAATCGCTCCGCCGGTGTCCAGGGCGCTTTTCGGAAAATCATCGAATGTAAATGAAACCACGGGCCGCTCGCATCGGAGACGAACCATCCGCCGCCCGAACAAACGCGAAAGACCCCTCCGACAGCGGCCGGCGATCCGTTGTTCCAGATCAGTGAAATTCATGGCCCATGCGGCTGGATCATCTCTGGCCGGGAGACGAAAGAGGCTTGGACGGCATGAACTTCCGCTTCTTGAGGTTCCTCAACCGGCTTGGCTCTCAATATGTTATGCAATGAAGGATAATCGATGGTAAAGAGCAGGAACGTAAACCAAAACGTCCCCAGCCTGAAAAAATTTGACTCCGAGTTGTTGTAAACCAAAGCTACGACCCAGACAACAAAGCCAATCCTCCCAAACATCGTGCCCTCAAACAGCCGGTTGATGGCGCGCCGTCCGGTGGCGACTATCAGGATCGCAAAGAGCGCAACGCCGATCATTCCACCATCCAGATAGGTTTCAATGTAGCTGTTATGGACAGTTTTGACATGAATGAAATCCAATTCATCCCAGATGTTGCCCCCCCTTTCGGTGTCCCAGAATGCATAAAAACCAACGCCATGCAGTGAGTTAAACTTCTCGTGCAACGCCGCATCCCACAATAAGGTGCGGGAGGACAGATCGGGATTCCGTCCGAGTAATTTCAGGGCCATTCCAGAAATGTCAATGGATTTGTCGAGAGCGACCAAGGCCCCCACACCCAAAAAGCAATAGATGAGAATCTTGCGTCCATTTTGCGCCTTGATCAGGCGCGCCGGGCCGAAGAGCAATGCCACGCCCAAGACGAAACAGACCACGGCGGTAACGCAATTGATAATGATGAGAAGGTAACCCCCAATGACCGCCATCACGGCCAGCGCTCTGAGATGCGCCTTGCGCCTCGGGATGTCTTCATCACGCCGGGCTTCCAGCCAATCCCAGAGCATTATGATGCCAAAGACGAGGAGTATCTCGCCCAAGGAATTCTTGTGCGAAGTGACCCCGCTGTACATGGTTTCTCCCGAGCGTGACGAGGTCCTTCCGATCTTCGGAAAATACTTTATAAGAACCACGGACAGCGGCAGGAGAAGGTAAGCGACGCGAAGATAGAGTTTGCGAACCGCCGCTGCCGGATCATCTTCCGTCAACACAACGAGAGCTAGGATCACACATCCGAAGTCTTTGAACAATCGCTTGACTGTCACGAACGGAAACGGGGACCACACCGCGCTCGCCAGCCAGAAGAGATACAGGATGACGAGGGCTTTGTTGCCGGCGGCAAAGCTGTCCCAGCGAAATCCCCTTGAGCCGAGGATGAAAAGGCCAGCCATGACCGGAATCAAGTAGCCAGCCAGGTTGATTGGATTGCCCTCCAAGGCGGTGCCTCCAGTGTTAATTCCAAGCCAATAGTCAATCGGATGGGATGCAATCATCGCCAGCCAGAATCCGGGAATGGCCAGCGCCGCTGAACTTCGAACACGCCACATCGCGTCCCGCCGGAAAAGCCAGATGATAAGGCCGAAGCAGAGAAAAAGTGAAAGATGTGGGAACATTGTTGCCGATTACGCAAAAGGGCTACCAAAGGCGTCCCCGCCGGCGCACCGGATTAATTCCCAACACGCCGGAAAGTTTCCCCGCATGGTTGCACAGCTTGACCAGGTATTTCATAAAGCGGTGATGCCCGCTCAACTGCAGGAATGGCAGTGCCAGAGCGTAAGCAGGCAGCGCCACCATTGACTTGAGAACAATGATAAACCGCTCACGCGGGGGTGGCAGCTTCAATGAAAGGCCACCGCGAAGCAAAGCGCGCTCAATCATGTACTGGCGCGTCCACCGCGCTGGCGGCACTACTTCGTATGCCACGGCCTCGTTGCACCATATAAACTTGTGCCCTTTTTCCATCATCCTGCGGAAAAAGTCCTGGTCACCCGATCCAGCGGCGAATTGAGGAAGGAAAATCGGATCAATCCCTTCAACGATCTTCTTTTCGAACAACACATTGCCCGTCCGCGTCTCAGACCAGGGCATGACAAATCCCGTTTCATGCTCCGGCCGCTCACAGAAGCGCCCTTTAATTAACCATGCGGGTGGTTCCGAGTCAAAGTGCGGCCTGACCGGCCCCAGGACGCCAGCCACTTTCTGCCGGGAGCAGGTCTCGAAGAGGCGCAACAGCCAGTCTTTGGCTGGAAACTCATCATCATCGATAAAGGCGATATAGTCGCCGTTCGCCCGCTCAATGCAGCGGTTCCGCGCGAAGGAAATGCTCTTCCGCGCCTCGACAGAATAGGTGACATGCAGATGGGATTCTTTCGCAAACTTCTCGACAACCTCTTTCGCGGAAGCGGCTTGGTCATTGTTGGTCACGACGACCTCATAGGTAAACAATCCGTTGGACTGCTGTTCAAGCAGCGATGTCAGCAGCCGCCCCAACAACACCGGCCTTTGATAAGTGCAAACGCAAACGGAGATTTTCATGGTTGATTAGTTGCAGGTCGGGCCGCACCAACCGCCGCCGCGCCGGGTGGTTTTGTCAGGACCAAGCCGCAATTGTCGAGCCGGAGAGAGTGGGACTTTGCGCCCGCCACGAAGCGCCATAGCTTGTCCATTATCGCAAAAAACAATCCCGCCCCCCAAACCCGCTTGACGAACTTCGCCGTGACGCCCCCCTCGGCAAGCTTGAAATAGACGACGGAACAGCCGCGGCTTTTTGTGAAATCAATGACTCTCTGAGGGAGAATCGCCAGGCGCATAAACGTTGGAAAAGGGGAAGACTTGTATTTGAGAAAATAACGGTAGAACAGGCGGTGGAACCAGTACGGGTGGATTTTGTGACAATACCTTTGAAGGAGGCGGCGTGGGGAAACCCCATAAGGATCAAGCCTCCTGGCCGCACGGCCTTGCACATGTTCGCCAAGGCTTCCTGGGGCCTGGGTAAGTGCTCGAGGACATCCCAGCAAATTATAACGTCAAATTCATCGGCCGGCAAGGGGTGAGTTTGGATATCCCCGAGGATTTTTTCTTGAATAACCGGGTTTCTATCCAATTGCTGCTGCGAAATGTCAATGCCAACGGATTTGACGATCCCGGCGATCTTAAAATGAGTGGCGGAACCGCAGCCGGCCTTGAGCAATTTGAGGTCGCTTCGCCCGTTAAAGTGCGCATTGGCGATCTGAGATATTTCGTTACTGAAAGGTCCTGCCCCCATAGTTTTGGATAATAGTCTGATTAGCCGTCAAGTTTTTTCAAGCAAGGATCTCTGGATCAGCTCGCTCGTGAGCAGCTTGTGTATCTCCAGGGTGTAATTCCCCCTCCGGGCCACATGGTCCTTGACGATCTTCCCGACAAACCGCCCGTCCAGATACGGTCTGGAAAGTGTGCGGGGATCAAGCAATATCTCCTTGACCGCCTCCGCCAGCGGAGTGTGGTACCAAGTGCGGTAGTGGGTGTATTTCTGGCGGCCAAGGAAGATTTTCTCGATGTGCAACGGAGCGAGGACGCGATCCACCCTGGCGAGCCATTGCGGCATGCCAGAATCGTACACATATTCGGCCCTCGGCATGAACTCGCGGCAGAACGCCTTGAATTTGTTATCGGTGAACCGGCCCCGCCACACAATCCCGCGATCAGTGGGCAGTGCGGACAGGGCCGGGTTGCCGTCAGAGATAAGGCGATGGGCGAAGTCGCGGTTAACGGCCAGGTCCGGCGGCGCTTGGAAGGCAAGCGCGACCAGCGCATTGTCCAGGAACGGAGTGCGGATGGTCATTTGCGACTGCTCCATGCACATTCGGCCGTAGTGATGCCACGGCACTTGCTTAAACGCGACGAACGACGCCCGGCAGCCGTGCTGCACGCTGGCAAAAGCAGCCGCCGCTGCCTGGACATGTTGCAGGAATTCCGGGGCAAAAATGCCCTCGTCGGGTGGTCCGCCTTAAAGGGATTGTGGCCCCGCAAAACCTCATCGCCATAGTTGCCCGTCAGGCGCACCGGCGCGATCTCCCTCGCGAGCCGGTTTACCGAAAATCCCGCGGCGCCCCCCACGTCACACGATCCGTCGGTATAATATACGGTCTTGCGGGCTAGAGATGGAAACTCGGTAAAAAACTTGTTTCTGATAGTTATCGTCTCGTGGTACTGCTGGCAAACATCTGCAATCTTGCGGGCAATTTTGACGTCTGCTGGATCGCGGTAAATTCCGCCGAAAGTGTAACACTGCAATTTATACGGCTCATGTTGAGCATGTGCCACGATCATCCGGCTATCCAACCCGCCGGTGAGGGACAAACCAACCCTTTGACTGCCGGCGAAGTATCTGGGGAGGACATGAATGAACGTTTCCTTGAGGCGCTGATAGTAGTCCTCCGCGGACAAATGCGGGAGGGTTTCCCATGTCTCTTTGTCGAAATAGGTCTCCTTCCTTATCGCCTGCCCCCTGCGGAAAGTCCATATCGAGCCGGGAGGCAGCAAGGAAACGCCCTCGAAAAGAGGTACGGTTCTCCAAAGCGCAGCCGCAGGAAAACAACTCGCCAAAACTCCGCATGTCCAAGCTCCGGAGTCGGGGGAGCGCCTTGAGGAGCGATTTGGCTTCCGCCGAGAAATAAAAGCCGTCAGGAGATTCGTGGTAGTATATACGGCCCAAGCCGTAACGGTCATTGAAAAGAATGATTTTATTCTCCCGCAAATCGATCACCACTCCATGGAAGGTGCCATTGAGCATTTCAAAGAATTTCGCCCCATATTCTTCGTACAAATGAACCAAATAAGCCGCAGTGGATTCGGAGCACCGGTGTCCAGCCGCTTTAAGGCCCCGCACCTCGGCCGCGTCCGCGAAATGCTCGCCAAAAAAGGTCAGGCAAATATCGTGCGTCTCGTTCCATGCCGGCATGCAGTCCGAAAAGGACCCCTTGTGACACACCCACCCGACACCCGCGTCCAAGGCATCCACCTGTAAGGTTCCAGAGGTGTAGAAGGACTCATGCACCATGCATTTGACCATCGGGGCAAGCATGGCTTTACGCTCGGCCGCCGGGCCTGTTCTGATTATACCGACAATTCCTGGCATAGAAAGCCCTTATTTTCCTGTTCCATCAAATGGCAGCAGCAGGCAGAAATTGAAGACTCCATTTGCTGATTGGGAATCAGCCACTCTGGCGTTGAGCTACACCCGCACAATGCGCCTTTAGGTCGGTTGAAGATTGATGTTCTCACCCTTGCTCAACCACGCGCGGATTCCTGGAAATGAGGTTTCACTTGGGAGGGCGGGCGGCGTTGAAGGCCGGATTCTGACATTGAAAGTGGTGGGCGAGGAAAGGGTTCGAACCTTCACAGCATTTCTGCTACATGAATTTTCATTCACGCGCGTCTGCCAATTCCGCCACTCGCCCATTGATTGATAACAGCTATTACGTCACGACGCTGAAAGTCAAATTGATTCTGCTTTGAAGGCCAACGTTCTTCGCTCCGACTGGACACACCTTCGTTCACACTTCTGATGATTCATCGAGGCCAGTGTCCAGAGTATCACCTGCCATTTTGTCCCCTGCGCGAGTTTTGGATTCAGAGGCCATTTTTTCCAAGTACATCTGTCTGGCGTTGACAAACATTCCAAAAAGCCGGGGTGGAACCAGTCGCTTCCATCCGAGTTGAAGCCTTAACGCAAAGACTATCCTCCCCTTCAAAGTCAATGGAACGAAATACCTCGGAACACGGATTTCAACAAAACCGTTGCGATGCTTGAACTGGCTCAATGAACTTGTTTTGTTGCTGCCATAAGTGTATCTGCCATAGACGAAATAAGAGGAGCCTCTCTGGCAGCATAGCTCAACGGCTTTGGCGATCAAGGCATTGAGAGGGCGTTTATCATTATGCTCCTGTTTGGCGACGATTTGGAGGATGCGGGCGATCCTTCCCACATGAACAATCTTCATGAAACCGACGAACTCATCTCCGCAATGAGCCACGATGAACTGGCTCCGATCCAAATGGGTGCCATTTTCGCGTTTGACGGTTTCAAAGTCCTTGCCGTAATGCCAGTAGTAACGGCCTTGCCGGACCGGAGTTTCATTGTAAACCTCCCAAATCCCCCGGGCCAGGTCATCATCATATTTGGCCTCCTTGAGAGTCAAGCCCAGCCGGCTGCCCCGGGTAATATCCTGCCTTAGTTTTCGTGAGACGCGTTTCTCCCACCAGTCGTCGAAGGTGGTGATGGGAATGGCCGCGACACTGTCCCACTCCATCCCGTAAGGGTGCTTGGGGCGGATATCGTAAATTAATTGGGAAAACGCGAAGATGTCCGGCCGGGCCACCGATTTTTTGAGGGCGGAAATAAAAAGTTCCGGGTCCTTGACCGGCTCGTCTTCAAGCCACTCCTCGCCCTGGATTGTGGCCATCCGGCACCATTTGCCGGTCGTAATAACACTTCTTCCGCCAATCATTGCACGAGGCACCCGGACCGGTTTCCCGGAGAAACTTATCTCGATGATGTCCTCTGTCATATTAGGACGCCCCCTGGTTACCAAGGGGCGAAACTGCAATTAGTTCATGGAGTCTGCCCCGCCTGCCGGGCCGGGCCGCCGCAGAAACTCCAGGCAATCACGAAAGCCTTTGTACATCCCCTCGGTCGAAGCCTCGGAAAGGATGTCGTGACGGGCGTTGCGGGAGAATTCGGCGCGGAGCGTGTCGTTGTCCAGCAGTTCAAAGATCCTGGCCTGAAGCGCCGCCAGGTCGTTTTCCGGCACCATGAAGCCGTTGCGGCCGGGTTTCAAATAGGCGATTTCAGGAGGGTGCTTGCCCTCCTCGGTCACCACCGGAAGTCCAAAATAAAAGGCTTGGTTCAGCCCCAAACCGACGTGGCCGGGAATGGCAAAGACATCCGCCATTTTGAAAATCCGGCTGATCTGCAGGTTTTGCGGATCGTGAACTTCCCCAAGGTACACGGTGGTCTGTGGATTGATGCGCGCTTTCCACTCCTCCTTCATGCCGGAACCGACGATGACCAACCCGGCCTTGCGGCCATGCACGTCACGGAAGATTTCGATCAAATGATCCACTCGTTTGCGCCCGTCATCCACGTCCATCCGCCCGGCAAATAGAACCACTTTCTCGAACGGAATATTGAGTTGGCGCTTAATCTCCGCCTTGGATTCCAGCACCGGCGGGAAGTCCTCGAAATTAATCGTGTTATTGGCCGGAAAGGCTTTGTGACGCGCGGAGGGCGGGACGTTCTTGAGCAAGTCCGCCGAATAAAGGATCAGGCCGTCGTGCAACCGCATCATATAGTCGAACACCAAGCCGCGCAGGGGGCTTGCGACGGCGTCGAGGTTGCGGGTTTTAGTCCAGAAAGCTACCGGGATGCGCTTCCACTTCAGCCAATGCGCCAGGGGCACAAAAATTCGGTCTTTGAGGTGGAGAAAGAGAATGACCGCGTCGGGTTTATGGCGGAGAATGGCTTGGCGGTAACGGCCAAATTTAAACGGAATCTCCTCGATTGGAAACAGGAGCGCGCCCGCATCCGGGTTCCTGAGTCGGTTGGTCAGCACCACAAATTCCCAGCCTTCCTGGCGGAATCGTTTCCAGAAATAATTGTAGAGCGAGATGCGGTAGTGCAGCACGTCATTGGAAATGAGCAGGACTTTTTTCTGTTCTGTGGCGGCCATGGGGAGCCGGCATCAAACCGGGGAGATTGGGACGCCGCGGCGCTTACCGGGATGGCTGGGGTTCCTTCCGCGCGATGTTGATGTTTTCGTAATGCAGGAGAATGGCCATCGCGGCGAACATGGTGGCCTGGCCCCAATGCAACGTCGGCGTCTTGTTCGTCATCACGGGGTATTTGCGATAGTAAAAATAACCGGTCGGATCCTGCATGTTGGCGATGGTCCAGAGTGCCACCTTTTCCGCAATGGAAACGCTTCGGGTGTCCAATTCATGCAGGTTGACCAGCGTTTGAATCGCCTGCGACGCGCATTGGATGTCCAGCGGCCGGGTCTTGTAGTCGTAGTACCGCGGTGTTCCGTCCGGCCCGAAAAACGTATCGACGTAAAACTTGTATCCCTTCACCAAGGCGGGCTGAAACTTCTGGTTCCCCGTCCCTCGAATATAATAATCGATCGATTCCAGATTGTAGGCCGTGTGAAAGGAGTCCACCCAGCGCCAGCACGGCTGCGACCCGTAATTCCAAGCCCCGTTGGGCATTTGATCGCGCACCGTAAACTGGACGGCCTGTTCGGCAATTTCCGTGTAAAGCGGGTTCGGAAGGTGCGAATGGACGCGGGCCAGCAATCCGGCCCCCAGAACATTGGAGTTGTGAATGCCGTGCTCCCCCGGGACCGGTTTGCCGCCGTTTTCCGGGATGTAGTTCAAACAGATGTCCCGGCCCGTCTCGATCCAACCCAGTTCCTTGGAAATAAATTCGGCGACGCCGGACGCGACCGCCAGGTCCTGTTCGGAGGAGAAGACATCGTAGGCATCCAAAAAAACATGGCCTATCAGGCTGGTCCACACGACCGTCGGCGTGCCGCGGGGAATGCGCCCGCCTCGTGATTCATAATCGAAATGATTGCCCCAGGCATTTCCCTTGAAACCGGGGCAGCGATGCTGAACCAGCCAATCCAGGCAATGCCGCATTTTGGCGCGATAAGCTTCCTGGCCGGTTGTTTGATAGAGCTTTAAATACCCTTGGGCAAAGAATCCCATGGCTTTGCTGCCTTGGGCAACTTTGATCCCCAAGAGCGGCCGCAGGTTAATGGGAAACCGGCGAACGGCCTGCTGCCACACGCGTCTGAGAAATGGGTGGCCCAAGGTAAACAGGCTCGCGTACGGCGATGACAAGCCATCGAACGTATCATAGGCCCTATAGTCTCGAGTCGCAACCCACTCTTCCAGTTTCAGCAAGGAATTATGGATTTTTTCGTTTGGGAGCATAGCGGTTGATTAACCGTACATGGATTCGTAAGCACTCAGCAAGTTTTTCCCGACGATCGACCACTGCAACTCTCGTTCGACGCGCGCCCGCCCGAAGTCCCCCATTTCCTTCCGCAGCCCGGGGTCGTCCATCAGTTTCACGATCGCCGCCGCAAAAGCCTTCTCATCGTTCGGCGGCGTGAACAGGGCCGCTTTCTGCGCCGAAAATCGCGTCTCCTTCAGATCGAACGAAACGATCGGCTTGCTGAAGGCCATGTATTCCATGATCTTGATCCAGGTCGAAACGTCGTTCAATGGGCTGGAAGGGTCCGGGTCCACACAAATGTCAGCGGCGGCAAGGTTCGATCGCAAATCTTCTTCCGAGACGAACCCTGTCAGTTCCAAGCAAGCCTCCAGCTTCAGCTCCTTGGCCAGGACCCGCAGGTCTTCGAGGGAATCCCCACTACCCATGACGACACAGTAAAAATCGGTGCGATTGAGGTCATAATACAGATAATGGAGCGCGCGGAGCAGATAATCGACCCCGTCCTGGGGATTCAAAGCGCCAATGTAACAGAGGATGGTTTTCTTCATGGCGCGGAGGCGGGCACTGGGCGCCGCTCCAGCCATGCGCGAACCGTCCGGGCCATTCCTGACGACAAAAACAGTTCTGGGATCGCGCCTCCCGCGGTCTATCTGAACTTGCTTGTAAGACTCGTTCGTGGCGATCGTGACATTGGCCAGTCCCAGGCTGCCCGACTCAAAAAGGCGCAGCAGCCAGGAATAAAAGCCGTTTTTCGCCCCATAGCGCGATTGGTAGAGCTCCGGACACAGGTCGTGATGATCAAAGACAAACTTCTTGCCCAGGAGCTTGAACGGCAGGGCGACGAGAAAAAGTGTGTCCGGCGGATTATGGGCGTGCAGGACATCAAACCCCTCCTTTATCAAAATGTGGAAGCTGAGCCCCAGGCAGGAACCGGTGAAACTTCCATACTCCGCCATATAGCCCAGGAGAGATTTGACCTTGAGCCAAAGCATCCCCAAGACACCTGCGTTTCTGGCGGGCGTCTTGTTGAACAGCTCAAAAGGCCGCACGCGGTAAGCCCTGACGCCGTTGATTTCCTCGGTGAACGGCTGCCCCGGTTTGCGCCACGCAATGACCGAAACACGATGGCCCGCGCCAGCCAGCAAGGTGGCTTCATTCCGCACCCGGCTATCCTGCGGGTAGCAATTCTCCACCAACATCAGGATGCGGAGGCGCTTGCTGGACATAATTAGCCGGTCAACTGCAAAAACAGTTTACCAACAAATCCCTTCGTAATTTGCTTTGCCGGCAGCGGGTTCGCGCCACATGCGCACGAGGTCAATCATTGCCTTTCCGTCCAGGCTCTTGGCCAGCGCGTCCACGAATTGAGGCGTCTTTTTGCTGACGACGATGACGTCGCTTTGGGCGAAAACGTCGCCAAGGTTTGGTACGATGAGCGAGGAAATATGCGGGATCGTTTGCTCGATGTAACGGCGGTTGGCGCCGATCAATTGCGAAAGGGAAACCTCTTCGTCATAGATCGCCAGCTTGTAGCCTTTGCCCAGCAGGCGCTCAATGAGAATGACGATCGGGCTTTCCCGCAGATCGTCCGTGCCCGCCTTGAAGCTCAAGCCCAGAACTCCAATCCGCTTTTTACCGGTCCGTTGCACCAGATCAAAAGCATAATCAAGGTGCTTGCGATTGCTTTCCAGAAGCGACCCCAGCACGGGCAGGTCCACGTCCAGTTGTTTGGCTCTATGCAAAATGGCGCGGAGGTCTTTCGGCAGACAGGAGCCGCCAAAGGCGAATCCCGGCCTCAAATAATAGGGCGAAAGGTTCAGCTTGGTGTCTCTGCAGAAAACGTCCATCACCGAGTGGCTGTCTATGCCCAGGCTCTTGCTCAACACCCCTATCTCGTTGGCGAAGCAAACCTTCAAGGCGTGGAACGCGTTGCAGGCGTATTTGATCATCTCCGCCACCCGGATGGTGGTCTGCTCCAGCGGAGCTTCAATGCCCTCATAAAGTTTGGCCACCATGGCGCTGCTGCGCGGATCCAGGCTGCCGATGACTGTGAACGGCGGTGCGTGAAAATCCTTCACAGCGGTGGTTTCGCGCAAGAATTCCGGGTTCATGCAAACGCCAAAGTCCCGCCCCGGGACCTTGCCAGACCGCTCCGCCAGCAGCGGAATGATCCTCTCCTCCACCGTTCCCGGCACGACCGTGCTGCGCACATTGACAACATGATAGCCCTGGTGCGCGCGGAGCAAGTCGCCCAGCCGAGTGGCGACCCGGGTGACGTAGTCCAAGCCAAGACTGCCGTTGGCGTTGCTTGGCGTGCCGACGCAAATGATCGAAATGTCACCCAATTCGGCGACATCATTCGTGGCGCGAAGCCGGCCGGAGGAAACGCCTTCCTTGATCAGGTCTTCCAGCCCGGGTTCAATCAACGGGCTGCGAGATTGGTTGAGGAGCGAGGTTTTATTGCTATCCGGGTCCACTCCTATGACCTCGAATCCACGGGACGCCAAACAAGCGGAGGTAACGCAGCCCACATACCCCATGCCGAATATGTTTACTTTCATAATTCCACTCGAAATTCGCGTACAGTTATCCAAGGGTTATATCGTCTGCAAGTACCATTCAGTTAAGTCCTTGGGACGACAGCCCCAATAGAGGCCTTTATAGCTCGTGGCCACATATTCCAGCAAATCGGAATAGAACCGGATTGGATACCTCAGCCAATCACCTGCTTCGGATTTGAAATCGACGTAATCCGGATGGACGTTGACCAGAGCCATTCCGCCATGACTGGCCACCCAGTCGAGCTTCCGCAACCAAACGTCCGGAGTCTGTTCGCCGAACAGGAGAAATAACGTGGAGTCCTGCGGCAGCGTGTAAGGAAGTTCCAAGTAGCCCCGGCCACTGATCCCTTTTTTCCAGAAGGGAAAAATCGTGCCAGTCCCGTCTGGTTGCGGCTCGAATGGGTCCGTATCGAAGGTGGAGGCATCATATTGGATGTTCAGATCCTCCAACCAATCAAGATTGTGCAACATGAATCCCGCCCGAAAACCAACGGCGCCCCATTCCTTGAGGTAGCGGTTGATTTTTTCCGCGTTCGCGGCAAAATCCTCGCGTCCGCGGTAAAGTTTGCCGTCGTGCCGCAAATCATGCACCCCGACCTCGAAGCCGTTTCCCGTCAACTCGTCGCGCAATTCCTTCGGGACCCGATACTCGCCTTCGGGAATGAAATTAAACGAGGAACGAAACCCCCACTTCATTTCCAACTGCGCCAATTCCCGGCATTGATCCACGCCAGTCTGCCCTTCGACATCATGAGTCAAGACGAAAGCGAATTTTTTCCCCTCTGGCCAGCCGGGCCAGCCGTCTGGCGGCCGTTCCGAACCGGGCAGAATCGGCCAAATCTCTCCCACATGCTTGCGTTGTCGCTGGACAAACCACTTGCGCACGATGTGCCGCGCGGAAGCAGGAATCAGAGGCTTGAGGCCGTAATAGAGTCTATTTCGAAACCCTGACATGGACGGAACAAACGACTGCCAAATCAAATATCGTGGTGATGGCGGCCGGGACCGTAGGATCGATTTTTGTTGAGCACGACACCCACGTTGGTTTTGGATTCAGAGAGCACGGCCGCCGCCCGCGCCGCAACATCGCGATCGGTCTTCTCCGATTCAATGACCAGCAACACCATATCCATAAACCGGGCAAGCCTGGGGGTGATGCTGATTTGGCTGACGGGAGGCATGTCGAAAATAATGTAATCGAAGTCGCTGGCTTTCATCTTGGGCAGCAAATGACTGAACCGTTTGGGCAAAACGCGGGGGAGCCGGTCGTCTTCGGGCAGTTCTTTGGCCACATAAAGACGGCCCTGCACCAAGGCGCTTTCAAGCGCCCCCTTTTCGAACACATCGTCCAGACCGCAATTGAGTTTGCCTTTGTAGAAATGATGGGCCTCGCCGTCGCGGACATTCATATTGACCAGCAAAACGTTGCCGTCGCCCGTTTCGGAAAGGGATGAAGCCAACCCGGCGGCGGTGCTGGTGACACCTGCGCCTTCGCGGCAGCTTGTCACGGCAACCAGTTTTGGCTTGTGGGTGAGATTAATCATCTCAAAAAAGGTCATCAGCCGGTCGCGCAACGTCTCGTAAAAAGGCTCCAAGCCGTGACTTTTCTCCCAAAGAGCAAGGTGTCCGTTCGTCGGGGGGGAGGGCTGTTGGTCGGCGGCGGCCGGTTCGCCGGCCTCTTCTGTCTTGCCGGGCAGAAGAGCCATCTTTTTCGCATTCTTGAGGGCGCGGGACCCGCCCTTTCCATTCATTAGCGGAATGGAAATGAAGAAAGGCAATCCGAGCCTGGCCTGGACCTCCAACGGATGCTTGAGTGATCGATCCAAATAGAGCTCAATAAGGAAGGGCAAAACAAACGCAAGAGCAAGACCCCCAAACAGAATTCCGGCGGCTATTTTATAAAGTTTCACCACGTCCCGCGCCGGGGGCGTTGGTGTTTCCACCAAGCTGATATTGGAATTGCCCGGCCCCAAAACCTCATCGGCGCGGCTTTCTTCCAGCCTTTTTGAATAGTAGGAGAACTCGGCATCTTCGAGTATCCCTGTCCCGCTGCAACTGCAAAATGGAGCCTTCCTGCCCAGCCATGAGCGCGGCGTTGTTTCGAACCTCGGCAATTTGGTTGGTGAGAACCTTGAATCTTGCCGCCAGGGCTTCTGCTTTGATGATTTCCTCGTTCAAAGCAAGCGCCGGGTCCTGGGTTGGCGCGGGAGCGATCGCCGTTCCCCTCGTTTCGACAGGTTTCATGGCAGTCAAGCCGGGATATTTGTCCTCCAGTTCCTTTCTGAGAGTTTCGGCGCGGGCGACCTCACCCTGCTTTGTTTGAACCAGAGAATTGTTGGTGGTATATTTAAGAAGCAGTTGATCTTCCTCCACTTGCAGACCATTCAACTTCTGACAGATCTTCTGGTAGTCAGACACTTTGTCAGGAGGGACCGACGCCACTGCGCCAGCGGCAGGCGCCACGTTGGTTGAAACGGCGGCGGCTGGTTTGGGCAGGAGTTTCTGCCTTTCCTTTATCGTTTGCTGGTAATCCGCCATTTGGGCTTCGGCCTCGTATATTTCCTGTTGGATTCTCGCTATCATGTCTCCCATCGTCTTCTTGCTCTCATCAAGTGATATGATGCCGGCCTTGCCTTTCGCGTCACGCAATTGGGTTTCGGTTTCATCCAGCTTGTGCTTGACCTCATCGGTCTCCCGAGTCAAAAACTCGTTGAACTCGGGACGGTGAATTTCGTTATGCCTTTTCAGATAGGTATCAATGAGCTGACCAAGGATGGGTTGCGCCATGTCAGGATCAGAGTAAGAAAAAATGAGGTCGATCACGTCGCTTTGTTTGGCTACATTTGCCATCAGGCCCTTTTTAATCAGATTTGCCGCCTGGAAACGGTTGGTTCCGCCGCCCACTTTAGCCAGAACTCTGGCGGGGGTCAGAACTTCCACCACGTTACTGGCCAGATCCAAACTGGTAAGAATCTCAATCTCGGAATTAATGATGTTCAGCCCGCGGGAGTCCGGGGATGTCACTTGAGAGTCAGTCGCAGTCTGCTCCGGCGGTTTGGTTTCTTTGACATACTTGATCAGCACCCTGGCCTCCGACTGGTACGGTATGGGCCAGAAAACCAGCCCCACAATGGCGGCGGCCAAGGCCACCAGCGACAATATGGCAATAAGCCATTTGTGCCGAAAGAGAATGTAATAAACATCGCCCAGGGTGATCCCTGGCGGTGGCGGGGCTGTTTGCTTTGGATTCATGAATTTATGAAGGTGCCGGTGTTATGTTCAAGATAAATGAGGGTATAGAATCTGGCCGGCGAGCCGCAGCAGCGGCAACGGAAGCCGCGCGAAGATCTGATTGAACCAGCCTTCCGCGCGATCAACGTCGCTGACAAATCTTTCTGATGCAAAATCATACCTGCAATATCGCACAGTTTCTTCCAACGCGCCAAGTGATAGCTTGAAGCGCCGCAGGCCTTCGTTGGCCAAAGAGGTCCGGCCCAAGTGCAGTGCCGAATCTCCCCGCATGGCGCAGTGTCGCATGGCTGCCCACATCATCAAATGATTTGGCCGCAATTGCTGAAATGCGTAATCAGAAGCGCCAAATTTATAGAGTGTCTGCCGGCCATGACAAAAAAAAACCGCTGCCGCCAGCGGCTGGTCCTTCAACCGCGCAGTTGCAACGAATCCCTGACCCGCGTCAAGGACATGGCGCTGAATGTTCTCGAAAAATCGGAACGGTTGCGGCGGCAGCCCGTGACGGCGGCGCGTCCGACAATGCAGCGCGTAAAAAGTCTGTATCGCCTCCGAACTACTGCTGAAATCGACCTGCAAGCCCGCCGCCTCGGCTTTGCGAATGCCCCGCCTGACGGCGCTGTCGAGACCTTTGAAAAGGTCATCGACTCCGGCGGCAAGATCGATTACATGGCCATGGAAAGCCAGCGAGGGTGAAGCGCCAAACCAGCCATCACTGGCGCTTCTGCACTCAAGATACTTCCAGCGTCGTTGCCGGCCCGAGTCCATGGCCGTCTCATAGAGCGCCCGACCGTCCTGGTCCCTGGCTTTAAGCGCCGGACAAAAATCTGTGAATGGAAGCGAAACACCGCGGCGTCCCGTCCACCGGCTGGAGACTTCCATGACGGGAAGCAACCCGGCGAGTTGTTGGCCGTCGAAACGGCAAATATAGACGGGGGTATGTCCGTAAGTTTGCCGGAGCACCCGCGCCCAGCCGGTTCCATGGAAAATGGAAGCCTGCGGGTGGGCGGCCAATAGCGAATCCCATCCCGGATACTCCAAGGGATCAACCACGACGGGCGCCTCAGGCAGGGACTGGTCGGATGATCGCTTGATTTCTTCATGTTCGGTCGGGGGCATCATTTTAGACAGTTGCTGACGGGCCTTCTGCTGCTGATGCACAATTTTAACTCATCAGCAACGGCGTGGATTTGCGCATTGGTCAACTCCGGGAACATGGGCAGCGACAGAAACTCCTCCGCGCATGTTTCGGCGACCGGGAAGCAGCCCTTTTCGCAGCCCAGGAAACGATAGGCCTCCTGCAAATGCACGGGAATCGGATAATGAATGGCACAGGCTATGCCCTTGTCGGCCATGGCCTGGAGAACTTGATTGCGATTCTGGACGCGAACCGCGTAAACGTGATAGACATGGCGTCCATGGCACGCCTCGAAAGGGGTGATGATTTCCTGGGTGTCGCCGAGGAGCTGATCGTAAAGCAGGGCGTGAGAGTGGCGCTTGACGTTGCCGACATCCAAGTGCTTGAGCTTGACACTGAGAACGGCGCCTTGAATGCCATCCATCCTGGCGTTCCAGCCGATTTTGGAATGATAGTATTTACGGTGTTGGCCGTGATCGCGCAAAATCCGAATTTTTTCGGCCAATCCCTGATCGCCGGTCACGACGGCGCCCGCTTCGCCCAACGCGCCAAGGTTCTTGCCGGGATAAAAGCTGAAACAACCGGCCACCCCCATGCTGCCGGCTTTGCGCCCCTTGTAGAGCGCACCGTGCGCCTGGCAGGCGTCTTCAACGACGGGGATGCCGCGCCGGGCCGCAATTTCAAGAATCGGATCCATGTCGGCGCACTGGCCGAAGAGATGAACAGGAATGATGGCTTTGGTTCTGGGGGTGATGGCGGCTTCGAGCAAGTTCGGATCGAGAGTGTAAGTGCGCTCGTCAACATCCACGAACTTTGGCCGTGCCGGGCAGTAACTGATGGCCTCCGCAGTGGCCATGAAAGTGTTGGGCGCCGTGATGACTTCATCGCCTGGGCCGACGCCAAGGGCCAGCAAACTGAGCCAAAGAGCATCGGTGCCGTTGCCGACGCCAATGGCAAAGGCCGAACTGCAGTATTGGGCGAATTCACGCTCGAAAGCAGCGACAAAAGGGCCGCCGGCAAACGCATTGCTGTCAATGACGTCGCGGATGGCGGCGTCAAGTTGTTCGCGCATGGGTTGGTGATGGGCGCTGAGATCCAGAAAGGGAACCTTCATAAACAGTTTGCTTATCGGGCAGGCGGCCTGGCCGTTTTGATAACACGAGCGGGATTTCCCGCGACGACCGCGCCGGCAGGAACATCGCGGGTCACGACGCTGCCTGCGCCAACCATGGCTCCCGGCCCGATGGTGATGCCACATAAAAGCGTCGCTCCAGAACCGATGGACGCGCCCCGTTTGACATGAGTCGGAATGCATTTCCAATCGGCTTCAGTTTGCAGGGTTCCATCGCCATTGGTTGACCGGGGATAGAGGTCGTTGATAAAAGTGACATTATGGCCAACAAAGACATCGTCTTCCAAAACCACGCCTTCACAAATGAAAGTGTGACTGGATATTTTGCAGCGGGAACCGATGCGGGCTCCTTTTTGAATCTCAACGAAGGTGCCGATCTTTACGTCGTCCCCGATTTCGCATCCGTAGAGGTTGGTGAAGGCGTAAATGCGGACGCCTTTGCCCATTTTAACATCGGGCGCTATTTGCTGGTAGGGGTGGGAATGAGACATGATGCCCGGACAACGCGCCTACAGAATAATGCGTGCGGCCTCGGGGCTGGTGGCCGGAACGGGCCACTTGGGGTCTTTTTGCTTGTTGTTCCTGCCCTGGGGCTGGGTCAGGCCATTAGCGGGGATGAGTTGGGAGGATGTTGGGCGAGCCAGTTCGACGGGGCTGCCGCCGAGCTTCAATGATTCGGAGGAGGCCTCCAGAATCCTGACCAATTCCAACCCTTTTTCTCCGCTGGTCAATGGCTCTTTGCCGTGGTGGATGCATTCCAGGAAATGCTGGCATTCGGTTTTGAGGGGTTCTTCCTGTTTGAGGTAGGGGGCGTAGGTGTCACCGTAGTGATATGCGTAGTGAAATTCGGCAAACGTGTCGTAGTGCGGCGGCCGCTCCACGCGCGCGTCAAAAATCCTGATCTTTTCCTGCTGGGCAACATCGTCATAAACGATCATGCGTTTGCTGCCAACAATGGTCATTTCACGCACTTTGCGGGGGTCCAGCCAACTGCTGTGAATGATGGCGGAGCGGTCCTTGCGAAAACTCAGACTCATGGAAGTCACGTCTTCGATCCCCGGAGTGACGTGGGCGCTGCCGCGGCAGTTGACGCCGTAAGGCTGCTCTTCAAGCAAATGCAAAATGATGGAGATGTCGTGCGGGGCCAAATCCCAGGCAACGTTGATGTCCTTTTGGAACAGGCCGAGGTTGAGGCGGCGGGCGCAGATATAACGAATCTCGCCCAGATCGCCGCGGTCGACAATCTCCTTGATCTTCCGCACTGCGGGTGAATAGAGGAAAGTATGTCCAATCATGAGAACAACACCCTGCTTGCGGGCAATTTCAACCAATTCGGCGCACTGCGCGGAAGAGGCGGCCATGGGCTTTTCAATGAGGGTATGTTTCCCCGCCAGCAAACTGGCCTTGGCCATGGCGTAATGCAGCTTGACCGAGGTGGCAATAACAACGGCCTCGACGCCGACGCCGTTGAGCATGTGGTCATAATCTCTTTCGCCCCTGACTTCGGGATACAAGGCGGAGAGGTGCTTGAGGCGCTCTTGACTCAAGTCGCACATCATCTCCAGGCTGCATTCCGGCAAAGATCGGAAATTGCGCACAAGATTTGGACCCCAATAACCACAGCCAACTACTCCAACTTTGATTCGTTTCATATTTTCTCCAATTTGTGAATTCTTGAGCTATTTAGCAGCAAGCAGGAACCATGCCGATGCGTCTGCCCCGGCCGTTTTCATGGGGAAATCTTCGATCGCTTCTCAGGAACAATGGAGGCCGTTTTGGCGCGTCCTGTTTTCATTTCCCATACCAAAACCAAAATGGCCGGAAGGGTCAGGGCAATAATTTTGAGATCGAGCCAGAGCGATTTATTCTCCACATAGTACAGATCCAAATTCATCTGTTCCTCAAAGGTCGTTTTGTTCTTGCCGCTGACTTGCCACAAACCCGTCAGGCCCGGAGGAACTTCGCAGCGCCGTTTGTGGCGCGGGAGGAACAACTCAAATTCATACGGCGTGCAGGGCCGGGGGCCAACCAAACTCATTTCACCGCGCAAAATGTTGATCAGTTGCGGCAGTTCGTCCACGCCAAGAGACCTGAGAATCAGACCGCCGAAAATAACCCGGTCATCACCGCCGTAATCCAGTTTCTTGGTGGGTCGGTTGGAGGTTATCAGGTGCCTGAGATGGGCCTGATGAACGGTGGTGTCCGCATTGATCTTCATCGTGCGGAACTTTAAACACATGAAGCCTTTCCCGAAGATCCCAATGCGCTGCTGACGGAAAAAGGCGGGGCCGGGAGAAACCAATTTGATAAATACGGCGATGAACAAACCCAAGGGCACGAGCACGGGAAGGGCCAGCACGACGCAGGTGACATCAAGGATTCGTTTCCACAATGGGAGTGGGTTCTGGATGGCAACGGGCAACGAGCCTTGCCGGTCTTCGGGCATGGAATAATCAATGCCGATTGAAGATGCCTCGTCTGGCTTTAGCATTTTAATCCAAAGTTGAGGCCGAATGCCCACAACTGGCCCGGCCGCGTTCGCTCAATTTTTGCGTGTATCAGACTAAAGACTAAACTAAACTGCCCCGGCATTTTCCCTCAATTATACGTTGAACCGCCGCCGAATTTCGGCGCAATGCTCCGCACTTGATGGCGGAGGTCATTTCACCATCTCTTTTCGCTGAATTCCCTTTTTTCCCATATAATTGCCATCCTGATGAGACAGGTTAACTCGCAGCGGCAACATCCGCCGCATCGGTCGTTGCCAGCAACGGCAGGAGGTCCGCCACCCGCCGGTTCTCAAGCTTCAACGATTTTCGATCTACTTCTGTCAAAGTTACTCGACCCAGAAAATCAAGCAGAATCTGTACCCTTTGCCCCGCTGATAATGCCCGAACCACCATCCCGGAAAATCCAAAAAAAGCTCCCTCGACAATCGTCACTTCGGCCCCGGGAACGACGCCGTCTTGAACGATCATCGGTTGTTCAGATTCAAAGCATTGTCTCAATTCCTCAATCGCGCTGTCCGGCACCGCCGGAATCTTCCGCCCGAAATGCACCAGGCTGCTGATGCCCGTGACGTGGCGGATTTCATCCACCCGATTCTCAAGAATGCAACGAATAAAAATGTAACAAGGGAAAAGCGGCTCCACCACCCGCATGACGCCCCGCCGCGTCGCCCTCTCCATCCGCAAACGGGGATGGAAAACTTCCAAACCCAAATTCTTGCTGACGTTGGCCGCCGCAATGTGTTCGTGCTTCGGCTTGGTTCTGGCGCAATACCATGCTGGATTTGAAATTTGCATCGGCTCAAAAGGCCAAATCACTTTAAGCCCGCATCAACTGGGTTGGGGCTGCGTCTTTTATCCTTCACCGAACCGCACCCCGTCCGGGCGTGCTGACGGTTGTGGCAATCCTGCCGTAATACATGGCAATCCGACCATAAAGCATGGCTAATGACTACAGGATATGACGCGCGTCGTCAAGCGTTTTTTTCATTGTTTTCGCATTGTTTCGCAAATGGCACATTCGGTTTTTGCACACTTGCCGGCGCCACCCATGTATTCCGTCGAAAGCTGTGTTTACTGCGGAAGGTTGCCGCCCTTCCGCGCCATTCTGCCTTTCATTTGCAATATAGCCCAATAATACCGATAATCCATATTATGTCAATGGATTTAATTATCTTTTTCCACCGCACGAGTCACGGTGGATGAACTGAGGTTAAGAACGCTCCGGCAACCAGGCCGGGGTCAGTTCGTTCAACTCTTCTTTTCCAGGTGCCCGCCGAAGCCAAAACGCATGGCCGATAGCAGCTTGTCCTGGAAATCCGCGTTGCCGCGCGACATGAACCGTTCGTAGAGCGCCGTGGTCAACACCGGCACCGGCACGCCTTCGTCAACGGCGGCCTTGATCGTCCAACGGCCTTCGCCCGAGTCCGAGACACGGCCGGCAAATTGCGCGAGTTTCGGGTCCCTGGCCAGCGCGTCCGCTGTCAAGTCCAGCAACCACGAGGCGATCACGCTGCCGCGCCGCCATACCTCGGCGATGTCGCCCAGATTGAGCTCGTATTGGTAATGCCCCGGTTCGCGCAACGGCGTCGTTTCCGCGTCAGCTTCACCTTGTGTTTTTCCGATATTGGCGTCGCGCAGAACGGCCAATCCCTCGGCGTAGGCGGCCATCATTCCGTATTCAATGCCGTTGTGGACCATCTTGACGAAATGCCCCGCGCCATTCGGCCCGCAATACAGATAACCTTGCTCGGCAGTGCCGCCGGGCTTTTCGCGTCCGGGCGTGCGCGCGATTTTCCCGATGCCCGGCGCCAGCGTGGCGAAAATGGGATCAAGGCGCTGAACCGCTGCCGGCTCCCCGCCAATCATCATGCAATAACCCCGCTCCAACCCCCACACCCCGCCGCTTGTCCCGACATCGACATAATGAATTCCTTTCAGCAACAATTCCTGCGCGCGCCGGATGTCATCCACATAATAGGAATTGCCGCCGTCAATGAGCGTGTCGCCCGCTTCCAGGGAAGGCAGGAGGTCAGCGATGGTCTTGTCCACGACCGCCGCCGGCACCATCAGCCAGACGGCGCGCGGCTTGGCGAGTTTCTTCACCAAGTCAGCGAGCGAGGCAGCGCCGATGGCCTTGTCCCTGGCCAAATCCTTCACTGCTTGGGGCGACCGGTCAAAGACCACGCACTTATGTCCATCCTTGATAAGCCGTCGCACCATGTTGGCGCCCATCCGGCCCAGGCCAATCATGCCGAGTTGCAGGGTTGATTTCATGGCGTCTCCTTCATTTTTCGATAGCGGCGAATCAGGTGGTTCGTTGAGCTGTCATGTTTGAGCTTGGGTGGAGTTTTGCTTTCCAGTTCCGGAATGATGCGCTGGGCGAGCACTTTGCCCAACTCGACACCCCACTGGTCGAACGAATCAATACTCCAAATCACGCCCTGCGTGAACACGCTGTGCTCGTAAAGCGCGATGAGCTTGCCGAGCGTCTCCGGCGTCAGGCGCTCCGCGAGGATCATGTTCGATGGACGGTTGCCTTCAAAGACGCGGTGCGGCACAAGCCAGTCCGGCGTGCCCTCGGCTTTGACTTCATCGGCCGTCTTGCCAAAAGCCAGCGCCTCGGCCTGGGCAAAGACGTTGGCCAGGAGAATGTCATGGTGGCGTCCCAACGGCGTGAGCGCGTGGGCAAACGCCAGAAAGTCGCACGGGACAAGCCGGGTGCCCTGATGAATCAATTGATAGAAAGAATGCTGGCCGTTGGTGCCGGGTTCGCCCCAGCAGATGGGGCCGGTCTGATAATCCACCTTCTTCCCATCGAGCGTGACGTGTTTGCCGTTGCTCTCCATCGTCAACTGTTGGAGGTACGCCGGGAAGCGTTTCAGGTACTGCTCGTAGGGCAAAACGGCCACCGTCTGCGCCCCCAAAAAGTCATTGTTCCAAACCGACAGCAAGCCCATCAGCGCCGGCAGGTTTTTCTCAAACGGCGCGGTGCGAAAATGCTCGTCCATTGCATGAAATCCACCCAGCATCGCGCGGAAGTTCTCCGGGCCAATGGCCAGCATCGTGGAAAGGCCGATGGCCGAATCCATCGAGTAACGCCCGCCCACCCAGTCCCAGAATCCGAACATGTTGGCCGTGTCAATGCCGAACGCCGACACCTTCCCGGCATTGGTCGAAACAGCCACGAAATGCCTGGCCACAGCCTGCTCGTTTCCGCCCAATCCCTTGAGCAGCCAATCGCGCGCGCTTTCGGCATTGGTCATCGTCTCCAGCGTGGTGAAGGTTTTGGAAGAAACGATGAAGAGCGTTTCCGCCGGATCGAGGTCTCGGGTCGCTTCCACGAAATCGATGCCATCCACGTTGGAAACGAAACGAAACGTCAAGCTCCGTTCGCTGTAATGCTTGAGCGCTTCGTATGCCATCACCGGGCCGAGGTCGGAACCGCCAATGCCGATGTTGACGACATTGCGAATGCGTTTGCCGGTGTGTCCCGTCCACCCGCCGGTGCGGACGCGGTTGGAGAAGCCGGCCATCTTGTCAAGCACCGCGTGGACTTCCGGCACGACATTCCTGCCGTCCACAATAATGGAAGCCCCCCTGGGCGCGCGCAGGGCGGTGTGCAGCACCGCGCGGTTTTCCGTAATGTTGATCTTGTCGCCCTGGAACATGGCATCAATGGCCGTTCGCAAGCCCGATTCCTCCGCCAGTTTAAAGAGCAGCCGGAGCGTTTCGTTGGAAACGCGGTTCTTCGAATAATCGAGAAAAAGACCCGCGGCCTGGGCGGTCATGCGCTCGCCGCGCTTGGGGTCGTCGGCGAAGAGTTTGCGGAGATGCAACGTCTTGATCTTTTTGCTATGGGACGCGAGCGCCTTCCAGGCGTCGCGTTTGGCGAGGGGTTTGACAGTCGTTCTCATGCGTGTGATTCTTAAATATTCCGCACCCCGCTGCGCGCCGCCTGCACCATCTGGTCGGACATGCGGCGGTCGTGCCCGAAGAACCTCCGGCAGAACACCACCGTGGCGTCATACACCGCCTGCGCCACTTTATAGCTCCGCAAATTGCGGTAGCCTCCGTGCGGCAGAAACAGGCTCTCAGCGTTATTCATGGCGTGAGGTTACTCCAGCGGAACGTCGTCTGACGAGTCAAAATTGTCGGACCCGTCAGACCCGTCAGACCATCCAAAAAACAAAAAAGCCGGGTTTTTGGCCCGGCCTTCGTGTATAAGATGCCATGATAAACTTTACACTTTTGGAAAATCCTCAAATCCAACCGTTATGTCATTGGCGCACAAATTGTTACATCCACGACAAACTTCAGAAAACGCCGCAAATAGCTCGATGCTGTCGAAAAACTTTACACTCCTTCAGCTAAGACCGATGGAGCTTTCAATAGATCAACAATTCATAATGCCTTGAGCATTAGAGTGTTACGTTTTATGTCGTCAGTTAATTCCATTTGCGGCCTGAAATATGCTATCTAACAGATGAGATACTTTAGCATTCAGTTAACTATGAGCAATAAACCACTGGCGAGTTCACGCACACGCTTTCTGTCGGCCTGCCATTATTTGGCCATTTCATTGTTAATGTTCGGCTTTGTGCCGGGCGTTTGGGCACAGCCTGCCAATAACACCTGGGATACCACCATCTCATTTAACCAAACTTCAGGGGGAATTCTGGACTTGAGCTCCACTTTCCCAGGGGACTCCGTCTCCCTCAACGTCTCAATGTCAGGAGCGGGCGTTAATACCGCCAATGCCGACATCGGCGGAGGATTCGACGTCGCGAGCTATTTCGATGTCTTTGCGGACGTCACCATCCCGAACAGCGTCAACTACCTCGACACCCCAATCTCCGGGCCTTTCAGTATTACGCAGCCTGTTGGTCCGCGCCCGTCGGTACACGCCCACCGGGACCGATCCCGGACTCACCCTTACGGCTCCCACCATCAACCTCCCGGGCGATCCATCGTCTCCGCCCTTCTATGCCCTGTTTCCTCCGGCCTCGGACACGGTTTACACAGGCTTGTCGTTTACCAACACCTCAGCTCCACACTTTTTCCAATACGGCTCCCATGTACTTTACGTCCAATTCACTGATTTCCCGACGTTGATTCTCGGCACCGAGCAGCCTGTGGTCCAGACCGGCGATTCTTACAGCTACAGTTATACTGACTCCGAACTTGAGTTGCCTGTGAACCTCGTGGATATAGACCCCGAGGTTGACTTCTTCGGGACTGTTACTATCACAACGACCGTGGCCGCGCCCGATTCATCACCCGGGCTGGCTGGCATTTTGGCGTTGCTGGCCGTCTGCGCCGGCGGTGCGTGGCAGAAAGCACTGGAAGCGTAAAAGCCGAAGGAAAAGCGGCGAGAGTTCATTTGCACGCGGGAGAGTTACTTCTTGGTGCTTGCGGCGCGGGGCCTTTCCCTCCATTTTGTCGGGCAGAATGAAAATTCCATTCCACGCCGCTGTGCTTTGCCTGGCGGCAGCGCTTATTTGTGGCTGCGCTTCACGGCATGCCGGACCCGTTTACCACGCCGGCGACGAGAATCCGCCGGATTTTCTGGTTGGCCCCGTCATGGTCGTCCTGACCAACCTCAATGGCTTTAGCGCTCATATTGCCTCCACGATTTCTTCGCCGGGGCAAGCGCCGCAGACCACGTCCGGCGAACTGCTCGGACGCGAGGGACGGCTGGTCTTTCAACCGACCCTCCCCATCAAGGGCAAACGGGCGCGAACAGAAGGCGGCTTGTTCTTCATTTGGGACGAGACAAGACATTCCGGCTACGTTTTGAGCGAGGCGTTGCAAGCCTACGCGCCCATTAAATCCGATGTCGGGCCGGCTGGCCGGCTCAACATCACCAAAGATGGCATCCAGCAGAATGTCAACGGCCATCCCTGTCATCGAGGCGAGGCGGTCGTGGTGTTGAACAATGGCCTCAAGGCGCGCTTGACCCTTTGGCAGGCGGACGATGCCGGACACTTCCCCGTCCGAATCGAAGCGGTCGAAGGCCCCAACCACATGACTTTGGATTTTTCCGAGATTCGTTTGGAATATCCCGCCCGGGAATTATTTTTGCCGCCGGATGGTTTCACTCCCTATGCCAGCTCGGTTGCCTTGATGAACGAATTGATCGTCAGAGACTCAAGCTTGGCCAATAAACATCAGTTCGGCGAAAGTGACGAGCCTGCCACCATTCACTCCAGTGATTGGCACAATAATACCACCAGCGCCGCGCCCCTGGCCCACCCCTGATCCTTTTGATCCCGCCTTGCTTTGACAGCGCCGCTCTCTAAACTCGCGGGCGGCCATGTTCAATTTATCTTCCCTCAATCCTGCGCAACGCCAGGCGGTCGAAACGACCGAGGGCACCGTTCTCATTTTGGCCGGCGCTGGGACGGGCAAAACGCGCGTCATCACCTCGCGCGTGGCGCGCCTGATCGAGAAGGGTGTCAACCCCGGCAATATCCTGGCCGTCACCTTCACCAATAAAGCCGCCCGCGAAATGCAGGAGCGCGCCGCCAGGCTCATCGGGCGCGGCCCAAAAAACAGCGCCACCGGCGTAAAGACGGCGCGTCCCGTCATTTGCACTTTTCATTCGCTGTGCATGAGGATTTTGCGCCAGCACATCGAGCGCCTGGGTTACAAGCGCAATTTCGTCATCTACAACGAGTCCGATCAACTCGGCGCTATAAAAAAAATCCTCAGCCATATTTCCGACAAGGCGCAAAAGACCGAACCCGCCGCCGTGCTGGCGCTCTTGAGCCGTTACCGCAACGGCGGCCAGCGGGCGGCGGTCTTCGCCGATCCGAATGCCGCCGCCCTCGCCCAACATGTCTGCCTCCGTTATCAAAGCGCCTTGCGCGCGTGCAACGCGGTGGATTTCGACGATCTGATCCTGCTGACGCTGAAGCTTTTCAGCGAACATCCCGATGTCCTCCAGCAATGCCGTGACAAATATAAATACGTCATGGTTGATGAATACCAGGACACCAATGCCGCCCAATTCAAACTCGTCCATCAATTGACCTCGGCCCGGCGCAACTTGTGCGTGGTGGGCGACGATGATCAAAGCATTTACGGCTGGCGCGGCGCGGACACGGCCAATCTGCTCGAGTTGGAGAATCATTATCCGAACGTCAAAGTGATCAAGCTGGAGCAGAATTACCGCTCGACCACCACCATTTTGGCCGCAGCCAATGCCCTCATCAAAAACAACCTCCGGCGCCGCGGCAAACATCTCTGGTCGCAAAAAGGCCAGGGGGCGAAAATCACCCTGCACACGTTTGCCCACGATGAAGAGGAGGCAAAATTCACCGCCGATGAAATCGAGTACGCGCGGCTGGCCCGCCATATTCCGTGGCGCGACCAGGCCATCCTGTTTCGCACCAACCAGCAGTCGCGCCCGCTGGAAATGGCCTTGCGCCAGGCCGGCATCCGCTATCATTTGATCGGCGGCCAGAGCTATTTTGACCGCCGGGAGATCAAGGATTTTCTGGCCTATATGAAGGCGCTGGTCAATCCGCAGGATGATGTCAGCCTCTTGCGCATCGCCAACGTCCCGCCGCGCGGCCTGAGCGACGTCACCATGGAACGCCTGCTCGCCGCCAGCCAGGCCCGAAATTGCCCGGTGTTTTCCGCCATGAAACACGCCGGCGTTCAGGTGGAATTTCCCCCCAGGACGCGTGAAGCCATCCAATCCTTTATTGCATTGATCGAACGCCATCGCGCCAAATTGCACGGGGGCCGGACTCTTTCCTTGCAGCTCTGGGCCGGACAATTTCTGGAAGAGACCGCTTACGTGGCCGAACTGCGCCGCGGCGAAAAAACTCCCGAGGCGGCGGACCATCGGGTGCGCAATCTCAATGACCTCGTGGCAACCCTCAACTCCGCGGCTGCCAACCCGCTGGAAAGTTTGCAATGTTTCCTCGATGATCTGATGCTGGATTCCGAGCGTGAGGATGAGGAGGAATCCGCCGGTGACGCCGTGACGCTCATCACCGTCCACAGTTGCAAAGGGCTGGAATTCCCACACGTCCATATTGTTGGATTGGAGGACGGCCTGCTGCCGCATTCCCGCTCGAAGACCGAGGGCATGCTGGACGAAGAGCGCCGCCTTTTCTATGTCGCCATCACCCGCGCCATGCAAACGCTGACCTTGAGCCATTGTGTCGCGCGGAAAAAATACGGGGGCATGACCCGCTGCCATCCCTCTCCCTTTTTGCATGAGATCCCGCCGGAACTTCTCGAATCGTCCGACGAAAAGGCAAAACAGCCCATGTCGGTCGAAACAGGCAGGAACCTTTTCGCGGCCATGCGCCTGGCCGCGGGAAATTAAGGAGTAAGAATTAAGAATTAAGAAACATGAAAAACAGCCAACAGCCGAACCGCGATGCCTTTTCCCGACTTCTTAATTCTGCCTTCTTAATTCTTAATTTTTTTCTTTATCAAAGAGAAAATCCGGCGAGGGAGGCACGGCCGGCGCCTGGACGCGGGTGTCGCCAGTAAAAACCACCTTCTTCCTCTGCACCGTAAATCCTGTTTTGCCCGCCAGCGCCACCGCCCTCAAGGCGTCCCATCCGTTCAAATCGAATTCGGCAAAACTGTGGCGGAAAAAATGATGGGACTCGTGCGAATGGAGCACGGGAAACATTTTTGTGTCCAAATCAAAGGACAGAATCGGCTGCATGAAATCCCAGTCGCGATCGTTGAAGACTCCGTGTTTCTCGAAATGTTTTTTTTGCAGCCGGTCCGCCGTGCGCGGGTCCTGAATGACGATGATCGGGTCCAGCGGGTCTTCGTCCGTGCGCATCAGCAAAAAAGGCGGACGCAGCGTCGCGCGGATGTAAGTCTGGTTGGTCAGCGCCGATACCGCGTCCAACAACGTCGGCGCGCTGTTGGTCAGCGCGGCCCGCGCCCGGCGAAAAAAATAAAACTCGTCCGTCGCCCCCGGCATAAAGATCAGGGCCTTGACCGCCGGGTTGCGCTGCAAGGAACCGAGCATCACCTTCACACAATTGTGGCGGTTGAGTTCGGAGACTTTTTCCGTCAGCGGCATTTTGGCGAACTCCTCCTGCCACGTCGTCTGGGCCGCGAGCGGCGAGGCCAGCGCCGCCATCCAGACAAACAGTGAAAATTTCACGGTTGAAAAGATCATTGTCAAAAAGAAAGTTGCACAAGGCGTTCCTGGATTTGTTCCGTCCAGCGCGCCATGTAACTGAAAACCCGGCAGACCTGCTCCAATCGCTCCAGGGGCAGCGCGGCGGCGCGCCCGGCGGACCCCGGCGGCGGAGCGGCGTTCCAGGCGGCGTTCATGCTTTTCAATTCTGCCAGAAGTTCTTCGCGCCGCAAATCGATTCGCTGCCGCAGTTGATTCAATTTGCCGGTCCAGGCCATGCCCGTTTCGAACATCCGCACCTTCAACAAAGGCGACGCTGTTTTGGACCTGGCCGCCAAAAACAGGTCCGTCTCGCGGCAGATTTGGCCGATTTCGACCAGCAAATCCATCGTGCCGGGCGGGAGGCTCTGGACGTCCTTTGGTGGTGCGCCCGACTCCAATTCCAGCAAATGGCGCAGGCGCTCTTTGGGTTCGAGCAGGCAATGATAAGCGGAATTGAGTTCGGCATAACGGTCATTGGCCGCGGCCTTTTCCCTCGCGCCGGCCTGGTGGACCTTGTCCGGATGAACCTGGGCGGCCAGCCGCAAAAAACCGGCTTTGAGCGAATCGGGATCAATCCAGGGCCGGCGCGGCTCCTGCAACAAGGCGAAGTGATCCATAACAATGGCGGGGCCGATGGCCCCCGATGACCCGTTCAGGCGCTGAAACTCTCTCCACAAGAACAACTGCTGGCCGCGTTGGGGTTCTTGACTTTAAAGCCGCCGTCCTGCAGCGCATCCACATAATCGAGTTCGCTGCCGGTGACATACAACGCGCTCTTGGGATCGATCACCACTTTAATGCCGCTGCTCTCGACCAGAATGTCGCGATTGGCGGGCTGGTCCTGCAAATCCATTTTATACTGCAAGCCCGAACAACCGCCGCCGACCACGGCCACGCGCAAAACGCCATTGGGCCGGCCCTGTTTCTGCAAGAGCGAACCGACCTTTTGGGCGGCACTGGGGCTGACTTTGATCAACCGTTCATCCCCGACGCGATAACTCGGCGGTGCGGGGCTGGTGGAGACTGTGGGCTTAACGGCAATCATAACGTCACAACAAGCGTATCCCTTGCCGTGTCCGGCGTCAATGACGCACCATCGCGAAGGGCGCGAAGCGCTTTGGCCCCGAAAGTTTTGGGAATTATATACAAAGTTACCCTTTCAGTCGCAAGTAGTTCACAATCAAGCGTTAATGAAGGATTCTGAATGAGAAGGTTTGAATTTCAACGGATTGAGAGGCATAATAATGTATATAATCCCAAAGTTTTCGGGGCTGGCGCTTTGGGATTGGTCACGCGTCCCCTCCGCCGCTCTTGCTGCGGGAGAGGGGAGCCGTTCATTGCCCTGTTTGCTGCGTGGCGTTTGAGGCGCGGGCAAGAGTCCAATAACAGGATTTGACTCATTCCTGTTATTCGTGGTATGATGCCCAGTGAAGTGCATTTTATGGAGATGCCATTATGAACGTATCGCTGACGCCGGAATTGGCAAAGTTTGTGGAAAAAGAAGTCGAGAGCGGCCTTTATCAGACCGCCAGCGAAGTCATCCGCGCCGGTCTCCGCCGTCTCAAGGAAGACAAAGCCGTGCGTCTGCCCCGAGCGCCGAAGACGCTTGAAGAACTGGAAACGCAGTTACTGCAAAGCATTGACCGCCTTGACCATGGCGAGGGGGTTGATGGTGAGGAGGTGTTTCGCCGGCTGCGCAAACGGATAAAAGAATCCCGCTCTGATGCCTGAATATATCCTTGATCCTTGCGTCGAGGGTGAACTGTGGGGCATTTGGCATTTCATTGCCCAAGACAATCCCGATGCCGCGACGCGCGTCATCGAAGCCGCCTACGAGACGTTCAAAACTCTGGCTGCCAATCCTGGCCTTGGCAGGCCGCGACGATTTCGGAATCCCCGGCTCCGCGATGTCCGTTCCTGGCGCATTTCAGGTTTTGGAAATTACCTCATTTTTTACCGTGGCATCGCCGACGGCATCCAGGTGAATCACGTTTATCACGGCGCGCAGGACATTGAAGCGTTGTTTGGTGAAAAGTGAGCCACGAATCAGTTCTCACTGGCCAGGACACCAGCCGGCCGACCGGCAACCGTCGCGCGCCCGTCTCACTTCCCTTTCCACCATGTCCGGATATCATCCGCGGCTTGATGCGCGAGCGCAGGGAAGCTCCGAACCGCCTCGCGCAATTCCGGGAAATAATGGACGGCCAGCCATAGGAGGGCGGCGACCACCGCCAGCCAGACCGCCGCATCCAAAAGAAACACGAAGGACCAGGCCCATCCCGGCCGGCCAAAACCCCAATAACACGCGCGTCGCGCCGCTTTCAGCGGGCTGACGAGAATGCCGTAGGCGATGAACAGCAGCAACGCCGCGACCCACAGCGGCACGTTCGCCGGCAGCGCCAGCCCAAACACGGTGTTGGTCGCCAGCAGCGAGATCAAGGCGCAAATCCACAGGACTGTCGCCATGCCGTGCAGCAACGAAAGCAAGGGCAGCGCGATGCCCATCCCGGGATGGAAGGGGGCATGCTCCGCCCAATAGCCATGCCAATTATGCCGCCACTGATCCGCGTGCGCGCGCATTTCCCGCTTGAACCGGCGCTGCCATTCGCGGCGCGCCCGGCGGTCCGGGAAGCCCTTCATCGCCTCGTAATACCCTTCTTTGGCGCGCCGGATGAATTCCTGCGCCGTGGATGGGTTGCCGGACGCCGCCGCCTTTTCTTCCGGCGATTGCGCCTCGGGCACCACGATCGCCATCACCAGATAGACGAGCAGCCCGGTGCCCCAAAGTATCGTCAATAGAACGAAGGCAAGCCGCACGACGGTCGGGTCGGCGTTCATATAGGCGGCGATCCCGTTGCAGACGCCGGCGATCATGGCGCCATCGTGAATCCTGTAGAGCCGCCTTGGCGGCCCGCCGCCCCCCGCCGGTCGTTCTTCTCCCGCCGTCCCGGGTCGGCTCGCGCTGGTCTGGCCGCCTGCGCCGCCCGCGCCCGGGTCCGCGGCTGCGCCCGTGTCCGCCTCGATCGGCCCCATCTCCGAAAGGGCGGCCGCAACCTCCTTCGTCACGACCACCGTCTTGTGGCTGACCAAAAGAGCGCGGAACTTCTCCGCCAGTGCCCGCTCGATATCCGAAAGAATTTCATCCCGATCCGGGTTGCCCTGCAGCCGCGCGGCTGCAGTCTCCAGATAGGCGCGCAGGGCATCATAGCCGCCTTCTTCGAGTTGATAGGCGATGCCGTCCAGATTGATCGTGATAACCTTGTTCATGATGGGAATTGTCTCCTTTTATTTTTGTCCCAGTTTTTTCACCGTCCCGTTGATCTTGCCCCAGTACTCCAGCGTTTCGCGCAGTTGCTCCCGGCCTTTCGCGGTCAGCTCGTAATACTTGCGGGGCGGCCCGGCCTCGGATTCCTTCCATTCGTAATCCAGGAGCCCCTCGCGGCGCATCTTGCTCAGCAACGGATACAGCGTGCCTTCCTGGGTTGCGAATTCGGTCTCGCTCAGTTGTCTCAAGATGTCCGCAACATAGACTTTTTCCGCAGCGATGATCTGTAGCAAGAGGAACTCCAGCAAACCCTTCCGGATCGCGGAAAATTTTTCGTTCACGTTCATCGTCAAATATCAAACAAGCTACCTTTCTTCCACAAGGTAGCTGGTCGTCCAAACGAAAGCAAGAGAAAAGTTTGCGCTTCCTCGTAAGTGCTTGATTATGAATGGAATCGAACCTTCGTCTCATGCCATTTCCCTCAAATAATCGGTGCAAAAGGCAGGGCGGCCCCGGGAATGGCGAAAAAGCCCGCCTTTGGGGGGCCACGGCTGGCTCATGGAGCCTCCCGGGAACACCCGGACGACCAGCAGAGGTCGTCCTTACCGGGCCAAATGCGGTAGGGACGCGCTGCTGCGCGTCCGAAGCGGTCGCAACAAGGGACCATCGGGCCTTCATGAGCCAGCCGTGTTGGGGGGCGCTTGTCAAGAATTCATACTTGACAAACAGGCCCCCGGCACGCGTTTCGACCAATGTTTGCAGGGGTTTCGTGTTTTAAAAAAAGATGCCACCATGGCCTGTACAAATTCCGCCTTTTGTGCCATAATGCTCCCATGAGCACGCTTTGTCGCGCCGGGCGGAAATGGCGGAAATATGCGGGGGCAGACCCGCCCGCCGTAGCCGACTTGTCCACCATAGAGGCTGCGGCGACGGCGGATGCGGCGGAGGTGGGAAAATCAGAGAGCTTATTTTTCTGCCCAACCCATCTTTCTGCCTTCCTGAAAGGCCGGGTTAAAGGAGGTCGAAAAATTTCGGATAATCGGAAATATTTCGGAAATATTTCGGATAAACAGCCCTTTTCCGAAATTATTTCGGATTATTTTTTTCGGGTGGAGCGACCATCCCGGTCGCGGTGCGGGGCGTCTCGCGCCGCACTTCCGGGCAAAGGCGGGTCAAAGCCAGTCAAACCCAGTCGGACCGATGCGTCGGG
Organism: uncultured Verrucomicrobiae bacterium; assembly: GCA_963825315.1. GTDB lineage: Bacteria > Verrucomicrobiota > Verrucomicrobiia > Limisphaerales > Palsa-1400 > DASRLE01. The sequence goes on from CAWGST010000002.1 coordinate 198,344, forward strand.
TCAAGCTGGCTGCCAAATTATATGCAAATACTTTACAATGAATGGCTTGCAGATTAAGCCGGGTCAAACCCGGTCAAAGCCAGTCAAAGTGGATCAAACCAGTTTCGAGGAAGGCAAACACTTGGAGAATCCGGCTGTTCTTTGCCTCCTGGAGTCTTCGCGTCTTTGCGTTCTTTCTCAGGGGAGGCGCTCAATCGTCCTCCTCAGCCTTGACCGCCCAATCAGGATACGGCGTCCGCGAACCCTTGGTTGCGCGCCACAGTATGTGGTTGAGCACATCTTCCGGACACTGGTCCGGCTTGTCCAGCGGCAGGCGCGCGGAGACCTCGGCGTCCCTGCGCAACTGCCGGTCGGAAATATTCCTCGACCCCGGGTTCATCCGGTCCAGCGGCACGTTGTTCGGCACGGCGTCGAATGGCGCAAAATCCGGCGCGTCCGTGAAGCAGTCAAACATCGGCGTCGCCGTGGCATCCATTTGATTCATCGGCGGCAGGCCCAGCATCAGTTCGATGGTGCGCACGATGCTGGTTTGATTGTATTGCGTGCTGACCACCCGGCCCCGTTTGGCGTAGGGACTGGCGAGGTAGGCTGTGGTGCGATAACCGCTCACATGGTCCCAGCCGGATTGCGGATCATCTTCGACGGCAAAAATGCAGGTGTCTTTCCAAAACGGGCTGTGGCTGACCGCCTGGCAAACCCTGCCCAGGGCCAGGTCATTGTCGGCCGCCATCGCCTCGGGCGTTGGCGAATCGGGTTTGGCGCCGTCGGTGTGATCGTTCGGCAGCCAGAGTATGGCCAGGTTCGGAAATTTGCCCGCTTGCTCAAATTCCTTCAATTCCCGGATGAATTGCGCGGCGCGGAACACGTCGGGCACCTCCAAATCCCAGCCAATCGTGTTCGTGGCGATGTGACCGCGCAACGTTTCGATCGTCGGTGTGCTCCAGATCGAAATGTTCTTTGTTCCGCCGGTCAATTCCCGGTAAATGTCCAGAAAACGCGGCGGCTGGCGGCGCGCCGGATTTTTCCACTGTTTGTGGCCGATGGTGAATTCGCCGTAGTCGCGCAGTGTTTTGCCGTGGGCCAGGGCGTTGTCCCATATAAAACCCGCCGGCGAATAGACCATGGCGTCCTCGCCGCCGGCATCGCCGCCGAACGGATAGCCGCGCGGAAAACCGGCATAAATCTTCTCCATGTAATCTGTCGCCAGCGCGCTGTCGGTCCATTGGTGGCCGTCGGGACTCCGGCTGCCGCAGCAATAAGTGTTATCCAGCAGCACGAACTCGCGGACCAGCTTGTGCTCGTTCGGAGTGATCTCCCTGCTGAAGATGCAGAGAGCCGGATCGCCATTGCCTTCCATGACGTCGCCGAGCACCTGATCGTAAGTCCGGTTCTCTTTTATAATATATATGACATGTTGGATCAGGCCCGGCTCGCCGGCGCGTTCCGGCACGGGGCGCGGCGCCTGGCCGGGCCGGGCCGGCAGGTTCGCCGCGGCCAGCAGCGGATAGCGCATGTCGGCCAGGGCGGTGCGGGTCATGCCTTCCAACTCGCGCGCGTCCGGCACCGGCGCCAGCGACACCGACCCATGCCACTCCGCCGAATTGAAGGCGGTGCGGCCATTGCGTTTGGTTGGGTTTTCGCTGTCCCCTTTGATATTGGCCACGTCAATGGCCTTGTGTTTTGCGTCATAGACAATCGCGCCGGGAAACCAGCCCACCGGCATCAAGCCGAGCAGCTTCGATTTTCCAGGCTCAAAATGGATGACCGCCACCGCGTTTTGCGTTCCATTGCACACGAAAAGCGTGCCGCCCGACTTGTCAAAAGCCACGGCGTTGGGCTGCGCGCCGAACAAATCGCCCGGATTCTGCCGCGCGCAAATGGTTTCCACGATTTCATCCGTGCGCGTGTTGATGACGCTCAAAGTGTCGCTGCCCGCGTTGGCCAGCGCCACATATCGTCCATTGGGCGAGACGGCCAGACCCGAGGCATGCAGCCCGGTGAGGATCTCCACTGGAGGTGCGTTGAGATTGAGGTTGATGACCGAAAGCGACCCTTCGCTGGGGACATGATGGAGGGGATCAACGCGCACGAACGTGTTTTGCCCGGCGGGACCGGTCATGCTGTGCGCGTCCGGTCTGCGTCCGCCCCAGTTGCTGACATAGGCCTTCGACTGGGAGAGCACGACGTCATAAGGTTCGACTCCCACGTCCCAAAGCCGCAGGACCTGTCCCGTCGCGGCGTCCAGCTCCGCCAGCCGGTTGGAAAGATTGAGCACAACGTAAAGGCGTTTGCCGTCCGTCGAAACGGCGAGGCCGGAGGGGATTTCAGCCGCGCGCCAAAGCCCTTTGCAGGGGGGGAGCGGGATGGAAAACAGGCCCTTTAACGCATGGTCCTCCTGCACGGCGAAGACTTTGACGTCGCCGTTGACATTGGCCATATAGAGGCGCGAGCCGTCGGGCGAAAAGACCAGGCCAGTGTAGCTGATGCTGGCTCCCAAATCCGGGGCGGGCATGGCGTCGGAAACAGGGCCTGACGGACGGTCTTTGCCGGCATCCGGCAACGGGACATGTTGCAGGATTTTGCCGGACACAGGATCAAGAACCACCAGTTCATGGGTTTGTCCGGCCGTGACCAGCAACCGTTTGTCAGGGCTGAGCGCCAGGGCCTGCGGCCTCATGCCCGGCAGCTCAACCTGCCTTCCGGCCGGCGTCAGCAGTTGATTGACCGGCGTCTCAAACCCATCGGCGCCGTTGGGTCCCACCGTGTCTGAAGTGGCCGCAAAATCTTTTTCCGCCGAAGCGGGCGGAAGACACGACGCCAGCAGCGCCATAAAAATGAAGAGCGCAAGGATTGAAAACCGGGAACCCGGAGCCATTCGCCTCATCAAGCGCGCTGGCAACAAAACATTAATCAAACGTGGCATCGGGCTGGGTGACAGGCAAGTCTGGCTTGGCGTGAAGGTCCAGCCACGCTGCGGCGCCTGATTGATTGGTCACTTCATCGCGGAGAATGGCCAGGATCAAATCATGCGTCAGGACGGTGTTGAACTGGTTGGAATAGGTCAAGGACTGGCCAACACCCGGGGATTTGACCAGGTAAGGCACTCGATAATCCCGCACTCCATCATATGATTGCGAACTCCGCCACGAATGGTCGGCGCTGACGATGACCCAGCTCTTGTCCCATTGGCCGGATGTTTCCATCCCGCGCCGCAAAGCGCCCAGATTATGATCCGCCAGGACAAGATTATTGAAATAGCTCGCGGACCTGGCAATCCCCATGCAGGTGAACTCGTTCTTTTCCGGCAAATAAACCCCCGGAGCGTGCGGTGGCGCCAAGTGAAGAAGAATCAAGCCATAGGCTGGATTGCCGGCCACGGAAAGGGAATCGTCCAGGCTGTTTTTGCATATATCTATGAAAACCTGCCGGTGATGAAAGGCCCACGCCAGGGAAGCGACCTGATGTTGTATTAACCCGCCAAAGGTTGTCGCACTCGTCGTCTCATAAACCGCCGTGATGCCATACAAATACCATGAGCAATAATTGAGGCTGCCGCCCAGCAGGCGGCCATAGGGGATATACCACCCGACGAGCGCCGTATTCACGCCCAATTCACGCGCCTGTGAAAAGACCGACGGCAACGCGGTCCAGTCATTGGTGGCGTGTGTGTCGGCCAGATGCAGCGCCACGTCGCAACCGTCGCGGGAAACGCCTGAAAGACGGTGCCCTGAAATCAAAGCGGGCATGGAAATGATCGTCCGGTCAGCGGGCGCATAGGCCTGATCGGCGAACAATGCCTCCTGGCGCAAGCGGTCGAATTCCGGCAAAGCCACGCTGGCGGGTCGTTTCGCAAAGGCTATGCGGTAATCCATTTCGTCAAAAATAATCCAAATGACGCGCGGCCGGCCTTCATGGACGGGGAGAAGCGGCGGTGGCGGCACGGAATGGGGACATCCATCCACAGGCATCAAATTGCAGCAGACGAGAATGATTTTGGCCATGACCAATAACGCCACTGGAAATGTTACGACTATGACCCTGGCCATGGAGCGCGCGGCCAGGCGGTGTTTCCAGATCAGAAATATCAAGGCGGCAAAAAGGCAGAGCACCACCACCGGCTGTTTCAACAAGCGGCCGACCTGGCTGTCCTTCAGGCCCAGCACTTGCGCGCGGAAAAAATCCGCGGGAAACACCAGCAGAAGAAAGAATAACAGATCCAACACCAGAGACAGCATCCCCGTTCGGAAACGCCTCCAAAGACCTATGCCCAGCCAGATCAGCAAGGCAACTCCCAGGATATTCGCGGCCAAAGCCAGAAGTTCCACTGGCAGCAGGGACTGATTGTCGAAGAAACGGTTGTCATCGAACAGCAAATGCGACCAGGGCCGCACAAAACACCAGGCGGCCATCGTCAGAGCCACCATGCCGTCCTTGATTTTCTGCTTGAGCGGGCGGGGCAGCGGAATATAACCGCCGTGCTCGTTCGCGGCGGGCGCGTCATGGGCCGGCGGGTTCAACGGGCGCCTTTCTTCTTGAGACAATACAAGGTTCGTTGCGTGCCGGGCAGCGCCAGCGACCTGACGATTTCAAAATGCGCCGCGCAGGCTTCTGCGAAGGCCCTTTCATCCAGCGCCGCGTGCAAATGGCCGCGCCCGCGCGTCAGCCGGCGGAACATGGCGTCTTGCGGCGCGACGAATTCGATGACCAGCAGCGCCGTGGTTAATTCCGCGGCCAGCCCCAAAATTTCCGTCAGCGGAATGCGCTCCGTCACCAGCAAATGATGCAGCAAGGCCAGCATCAACACGCCGTCGAATGCGCCGGTGGCACGGTCAAGAAACGACAGGCATTCCTGATTGCGCCAGCCGGCCGGCGGAGTGGGACGCGCCAAATTCACCACCAGGGGCAGGATGTTCAATTTCTTTTCGCGCGCGCGCCGCCAGATTTCGCCCACGCAAACCGGGTCAAGATCAATCGCCACCACCGCCGCCCCGGCTTGCGCCGCCAGCGCGCTGAAATGGCCGGTGTTGGCGCCCGCGTCCAACACGCGCGCCGGTTTGAATTCCGCCAGCGCGTCGTTCACGAACTTCTCCTTGGCCGCAAACGCCGGATCATCGTAGCTGTGCGCGGCCATGTAATCCGACCAGGTTGATTTCTTTTGCGCCGCCGGCCGGAGCGAATTCAGCGCGCGTCCCATTCGATTGAAAACCGACCCGACGATGTAGCGGGCTTTTTCCGTGTCCGCCAGCAGACGCGGCTGGTAGATGTCCTGATTGTCGGGGCTGGCCCGGCGCGAAAGCCAGGTTGGGATTGAGACGAGCGAAAGTATTCTTGGATGCAATCGCTCCCATGGCCGGCAGAGGCGGTAAATTTCCTCCGGCTCAAGTCCATCGCGGTGCGTGGTGAAAACATCCGCCAACGGGATGCCCCATCGCCGATTGGCCAGCAGGGGCAGGAGAAACGAGCGGATAAATTGCGCGCAGGGTTTCCACAGCGGATCGCCCGGATTGCGCCGCTCGAAGGAGAGCGCGTCAATGAAGACCGGCTCGCTGCCGCGAAATAAAACGTTGTGGGGCGTCGCGTCCTTCAGCCCGTAATCCTCGGCCAGCACGGCGCGGCCAAGGTCGAGCGTCAGCCGCCCTGCCTCCCACAGCATTTCCGGGGGCCATTCCTGCGGGTAACTTGGAAACAGTATGCGCTCATGCTCGAAAATCGCGGCGTTCGGCCGCGCGGCCATGATTGATTCCAGCGCGGTTGATGCATAAAGCCCGGCGATTTCAACTTCGTCAAGGCGGCGGGTGGAGACGAGTTGTTTTTTCGCCAGGTAGTCGTGCGCGGCGCGCGTTTTCAGGAAGCCGTCAAATTCAGCCACGTTTTCCGCGCCGACCAAGCGCACCACACCCCGCTCGAAAACACAACAGCATCCCATCGGGTCGCGAAACGATGGCGCAGATTGGGGCATTACAAATGGTCCGCCTCCATTTTGCTCTTATTCACAGGAACGTCAACGTCAGAATTGCTGGATTTCTCTCCTGACCGAAAAACTTTGCCCATTAACCGGCCAATCCACTTGCGCGTTCTCCGCAGGTAGAACAACAGGCCGACAAAGATTCCGATGATCGACTGCCAGATCAGCGCGCCCACGCCCGGATCAATATACGCCAAAATATGCATCACTTCTTGAGAATGTAGGGGAAAACCTTAACAAAAGAAAGAGAAAAATGCAAAAAGTTGCCAAAAAGTTGCTCATTTGCCATAAACCGGCGGCCGGACCGCTCTCAAGATGAGGCCGATTCGTCCGTTTCCAGGAAGCCGGAGAGCTGCCGGATGCGGGTGGGGTGGCGCATTTTGCGCAAAGCTTTGGCTTCGATTTGGCGAATGCGCTCGCGGGTGACCTTGAACTGCTTGCCAACTTCTTCCAGCGTCCGCGAATAGCCGTCTCCCAGCCCAAAGCGCAGTTCCAACACTTTCCGCTCGCGTTCCGTCAGGCTGGCCAACACGTCGCCCAATTTGTCTTTGAGCAAACTATAACTGGTCATTTCAGACGGGTTTTCAGCCGCCTTGTCTTCGATGAAGTCGCCAAAATTGGTGTCTTCGCTGTCGCCGACCGGGGATTGCAGGGAGATGGGCTGCTGGGCCATCTTCAAGACAGCGCGCACGCGCTCGACGGGCATTTGCAATTCATCGGCAATTTCTTCCGGGGAGGGTTCGCGTCCGAAATCCTGGATCAATTGCTTTTGCACGCGCATCAACTTGTTGATGGTTTCGATCATATGCACGGGAATGCGGATGGTGCGGGCCTGATCGGCGATGGAACGGGTGATGGCCTGGCGAATCCACCAGGTGGCATAGGTGGAGAATTTGTAGCCGCGGCGATATTCGAATTTTTCCACCGCTTTCATCAAGCCCATGTTGCCCTCCTGGATCAAATCGAGAAAGGAGAGGCCGCGGTTGGTGTATTTTTTGGCGATGGAGATGACCAGGCGGAGGTTGGCCTCGACCATTTCCGTTTTGGCCTGAATGGCTTTTCTGGCGAAATGCTGCAATTCCACATAGGCCTTGAGATAGGCCGCGCAGGGCATGCGGACGAATTCCTCCAGGGCCTTGATCTTTCTCTGCTCGATCTGAAAGACTTGCTGCTGCTGGGCCGACTTGCGCTGCCCGTCGAGTTCGGCGATGGAGTGGAGGCTCAACTGCATTTTGTCATGTATATTGTCCGCGACCAGCGCCATTTCCTCGATCACTTTGTGCTTGAAATAAAACCGGTTGAAAGAGCGCTGCAGTTTGTCGTCCAGCTTCTTGAAGGCGCGGGCCAGTCTTGCGCCCGAGGACGGCTTGTCCGCCAGGGCGCATTGCCAGGAGGCGTATTGGTCGTCCACCTGCTGGTCCAGCGCGCGGACGTGTTTGAGCAGTTTGCGCAAATTCTTCAAATGGTTCTCCCGCCCCTCGACCTTATTGTCAATAATGACCCGGTCAAAGCGTTCCTTGGGCGGCTCGGAAATGAGTTTTTCGGCCAGGGCGATGTGCTCCTTGCCGGCGAAGCCGAAGCTGTAAATAATGCGTTTGACCTGGTTCTCCGCCTCTTCGATGCGCTTGGAGATTTCGACCTCCTGCTCGCGTGTCAGCAAAGGGACCTGGCCCATTTGTTTGAGGTACATCCGCACCGGGTCATCCAGGATGTCCAAACGCACCTTGTCTTCGTCTTCGTCCGGTTCCGGTTGCTTGACACGATCCACCTCGGCCTGGTCAACGATCTCGACCTCCAGGATGCGCAACTTGCTGTAAAGATCATCCAATTCCTCGGGTGAAACGACCGCATCGGGCAGGGCGTCGTTGATGTCCGTGTAAGTCAGGTAGCCTTGCTCCTGCGCCAGGCGAACCAGTTCCTTGACTTTCTCGGCCAGGTCCATCCCGGAACCTTTGAACGGCCGGTGGCCATCCGACGGCGCAACCTCCAGCCTGGCCTTGGACCTGGCCTTGCCGTCCCGGCCCGCCGTGGCCGCGGCTTTGCGCGGCGGGGACGAATCGGACGGGCCGGCTTTTTCGCGGTCCGTTGAGAAGAAGGCCCGACCTTCCTGGCCGCAGACTTCGCAGGTGGTTTCACCATAGTTTTTTGACGGCAACGCTCACATTACAAAAATGGCCGACAATATGGTAAGCCGCCGCCTCATTCGTCAAGGTGTTTAGCCAAAGATTCATGGATTAAATTAAAACTTTTCGGGATGGGTTGGCATAGGGAATGCGTGCATTCATGGGACGTATTCGCAACAAGGTTAGGCTGGGCGCGCTGCGCGCTGCTGAATGGCCGTCCAGATGGCCTCGGATGTGGCCGGGACAGCCAGCGGAGTTTGACCGTTGGGCGGGCCAAAGGCCGCCACCGCGTCGCGAATGGCTTCGCGCACGGAGATGGCCAGCATCAAGGGCGGTTCTCCCACCGCCTTGCTGCCATAAACCACGCCCTTCTGCGCCGCGTTTTTCAGCAGTGTGACGTTGAACACGGGCGGCGTGTCGCCGATGGATGGGATCTTATAAGTGTCAGGACAATGAGTCAGCAGCCGGCCCTCCTTGTCCCAGAGCAGTTCCTCGCCTGTCAACCATCCCATGCCCTGCGCAAATCCGCCCTCGACCTGCCCGGCGCTGATGCCTTCGTTGATCGCCGCGCCGGCGTCGTGCAAAATGTCCACGCGCAGCACGCGCTGCATCCCGGTGAAACCATCCACCTCCACTTCCGCCACCGCCGCGCCGCAGGCAAAGTAGTGGAAGGGTTTGCCGCGGCCCGCCACGCGGTCCCAGTGGATGCCGGGAGTGGCGTAAAAACCCGTTGCCGATAAACTCACCCGCTCCTGCCAGGCCCGCCGAATAACATCCGCCAACGGCAGCCTGGGTGCCTCTTTCCCGCGCATGAGAATCTCGCCATCGGCAAACAACAAATCTCCCGGCGCGGCGTTCTGCCGGAACTTTTCCTGGAAGAGCGCCACGGCCAGCGGCAGCAAACGCGCGCGCAAGGTTTCACAGGCGTTTTTGACGGCGGCGCCGTTGACGTCGGTGCCGACGGAGGCGGCGGTGGCGGAGGTGTTGGGCACTTTATCGGTGCTGGTGGGCATGATGCGAATGTCATTCGACTTGACACCCAGTTCCCGCGCGGCAATGGCCAGAATGTTGGTATGCAGCCCCTGTCCCATTTCAGCGCCGCCGTGGTTGACCTGCGCCGAGCCGTCCAGGTAAAGCAAGACAAACGCGCCCGCCTGGTTGAGATGGGTCACGGTAAAGCTGATGCCGAATTTCAACGGCGTCATGGCCAGCCCGCGTTTGGCGCGGGGATGCGCCTGGTTCCACGCGGCGATTTCCCTGCGCCGGCGCTCCCAACCGCTCGTCTCCTTCAACTCCCGCCAGATCATTTCGATGCGGTTGTCTCCGACGGGCTGGCCGTAATGGGTGGTGTTGGTCTCGCCGCTGCCGTGGTAGAGATTGCGTTCGCGCACCACTTCCGGCGGCAGCCCCGTCTGGCGGGCGACGCGGTCAATGATTTCCTCGATGATGACCATGCCCTGGGGGCCGCCGAAGCCGCGCATGGCGGTGTTGGAGGAAAGGTTCGTTTTGGCCACCTGGCCGCGGAACTCCACCGCCGGAATGTAATAACAATTGTCAAGATGAAACAAGGCGCGGTCCGTCACGGCCTGCGAGAGGTCGCGCGACCAGCCGCCGTTGCTCCAGAGGTGGATTTTGGCCGCCAGCAACCGCCCGTCGCTGTCAAAACCAATGTTGAACCGGGCCAGGAACGGATGGCGGTGGCCGGTCAGCATCATGTCCAGGTCGCGGTTCCAATGGACGCGGACGGGCCGGCCTGTTTTCCAGGCGGCCAGCGCGGCGAGAGCGGCGGGCGCGGCGGCTTGCGTCTCCTTGCCGCCGAAACCGCCGCCCATGCGCGGCACTTGCACCACCACATTGCAGGCCGGCACGCGCAAGACATGCGCGATCACATGCTGCACCTCCGTCGGATGTTGCGTCGCGGACGTCACATGCAGGGAGCCATCCTCGCCGGACGCCGCCCAGGCGGCCTGCATCTCGAGATAGAAATGTTCCTGGCCGCCCAATTCCAACTCCCCTTGCAATGTCCGCGGCGATTGCGCCAGCGCCTTTTCCACGTCTCCCCGGCGGATAAAATTCGGTTCGTTGTGAAAGCTGCCCGAGGCCAGGGCCTCGCGCAGGGTCAAAACAGGGGGCAGCGGTTCATAGTCAACAATGACTTTTGCGGCGGCGGCGCGGCAGGCTTCCTGCGATTCGCCCGCAACCAGCGCGATGATCTGGCCGTGAAACGAAACCTCCTTGTCCGCCAGCAAAATCTCGTCCTTGTGCAGCGCGCCAACGTCGTTGAGGCCCGGCACGTCCTCGGCCAGCAGCACGGCGTGAATGCCCGGCATCCGCCGCGCCGCGGCGGCGTCGCGCTTGAGAATCCTGGCCCGCGCATGGGGCGAGCAAACCGGCCAGACTTCCAGGCCGCCTTTGTCCGCTGCCTGGTCGTCTGTGTATTCGGCCCCGCCGGTGACATGCAGATGGGCGCTTTCGTGGGGGAGGGATGCGGGGCGGGACAAGTCAGACAAGCCGGACGAGTCGGATGAATCGGACGCGGCAGGCTCTGCGAAGAATTTTTCGAGCAGGGCGGGCACCAGGCCGCTGCGGTAGGCGGCGCTGCCACGCACGTCCGTGATGGGCGCGAACTCGGCCCGCAAGACCGGCAGAACAGCTTGAATGGTCTCCGCACTCCATGACTTGCCGAGCAGCGCCCGCTCGGTGGCCCGCGCGCGGCTCGAGGTGGCCGCAACGCCCCCATAGGCCAGCCGGACGTGCCGCACGATGCCCTCGCGGTCGAGATCGACCGTGAAACACGCGGCCACGGTGCTGATGTCCATTTCGCGCCGCTTGGAGACTTTGAACCAGGCGCACTTGCGCGCGAGGCCGGACGCGGATGGGCCGCGCGGCAGGAGAATGGTTTTCAGAACTTCCCCCGGTCGCAACGCCGTCTGGCGATAGGCGATGAAGAATTGATCGATCGGCAGCGTGCGCTCGCCTTCGACCGCAGCCAGCACCACGCTGGCGTCCAGCGCCAGCAAAACCGGCGCGCTGTCGCCAATGGGCGAGGCGGTGGCGAGATTGCCGCCCATGGTGGCCCGATTGCGGATTTGTCGTGAACCGAAAACGCGCAGCATATCGCCCAGGGCCGGATATTCCGCCGCCAGCTTTTCCTCGATCTGCGTGAGAGTGGCCGCCGCGCCGATGCGCCAGTGCGAGTCGCTGCATGTAATTTCCCGCAACTCCGTCACCGCTTCCACGGAAATCAGGATGGGCAATCGCCTGAATTTTTTGGTGATTTCCAGGCCCACTTCCGTCGCGCCCGCGATCAACCGGCCTTGTGGATATTGCCGCAGCAAATCAAGCAATTGCGCGAGGCTGGTCGGGCGCAGAAATTTTTCCCCGGCAAAGTCGTAGGCGACTTCGCGGGCGGGCGGCGGAGGCTGGTTCAAGCGGGCGGCGAAGGGGTCGCCTTCGTCGCGCCGTTCCTGAAAGGCCTCGAGGGCGGCGTCAAGAATAGGACGGTAGCCGGTGCAACGACAGAGGTTGCCGCAGAGTTGGTCGTCGATTTCATGGCGGGCGCGGAGATTGCCGCGGTAGTAGCCCTCGAAGAGGGAGAGAACGAAACCGGGCGTGCAATAGCCGCATTGCGAGCCGTGATGCCCGACCATTTTCTTCTGGACGGGATGCAGCCCGCGCGGGCCGGCCACGCCTTCCACCGTGACGATTTCGCGCCCGTCCAGCAGGCAGAGCGGAACCAGACAACTGTTGATCGCCCGCCAGGCGGCACGGCCCCCGGCATCGCGGTCGAGGACGGCCACCGAGCAGGCGCCGCAATCCCCTTCCGCACAACCTTCCTTGGAACCGGTCAAGCCGTCACGCCGCAAATATTCCAGCAGCGTGAGGTTGATGGGGCAATCGGCGAGTTGAACGGGCCGGCCATTGAGAACAAATTGGATGGCGGCATTCATGAGGCGCGCAGGGGCGGTTCGGCGGGGCGCGGGGCGGCGATGGATTTTCCGGCAAAATATTCCGCCCGTTTTTCGACGTATTGGGCCAGGATGCTCACGGCAATTTCGTGGACGCTGACCGCACCGATGGGCAGGCCGACCGGACAGGCCAGCCTGGCCAGCTCTTGCGCGGTGGCCACCTTTCTCTTGATGAATCCCTCGCGGATGATGCGCGCCTTGCGTCCGCTGCCGATCATCCCCAGGAAAAGAAACGGCCGGTGAATCCATTCGGCCAGCACGTTGGCATCGTGCTGATGGCCGCGGGTGACAATCAGCCCCAGGGCCGGTTGCGGCGGAAAAGGCGTTTCCAGCAACTCGCCCCAATTACCCACGCGCAGATGAGTGCCCGCCGGGAAATAATCGTAATTGGCCAGTTCGGGGCGGTCGTCGAACACTGTCACATCGAAATCCAGCGTCAAGGCCAGCGGAGCAACCGCCTGCGCGATATGGCCCGAGCCGGCCATCCACAAAGCCAGCGGCGGAGAGACCGTTTCCTGGTAGAGCCAGCCGCCCGTGGCTTTGTCGTCGAACCAAGCGATGGAAAAATCGTCGCGCACACCCCAGGTTCGCACCTGATCGCGTTGGGCCAGGGCGGACCAGATGGGCAGCGCATCGGCGGCGCGCGGCAAAATCAGTCCGCGGACCGTTCCGCCGCAGATCAATCCGTCATCCCAGCCGAAGTCGTGATCGAGCGTCAATTCGAAAGTGGCCGGCTGGCCCGAAACGATGGCCTGCCGCGCGCGGCGGCGAATTTCCGCCTCCAGACAACCGCCGCCCAGAGTGCCGACCATGCGGTCATCCGGCAAAAACAAGGCCTTGGCCCCCTGCTTCTGCGGACTGGAGCCTTTGACCCCGGAGATGACGCCAAGGGCCAGGCGCGGATTGCGCCGCAACTCAAGGACAACTTGTTCGTAAAAATGAGCCATGCACGGGCCGTTCGGCTGGAGGGCAGCATACACTTGGACGCGGCGCAAATCACTTAAAATCGACAGCCATTCGCCCCCACTTTATTCTCCCCATTTCATCTTCCTTTAGCGAAACTTAAAACATGCGGTTGACGCTCATCTTTGCCGTTCTGGTTTTGGCGCTGGCCTCCTGCCATTCCACTGGCCAGTATCCGGCCCGTTGGTGGCAGCCAGTTCCTGCGGAGGGCGCGCCTGCCTGGGAAATTCTCCCGCAGGCGGCCGCTCCGGGCGAAGTCATCCTTTCCAAACACAATGAACTGGGTTTGCTCTCCAATTTTGCCCCCACGCCATTTTCCTTCCACGGAAAACGCTACGCCAGCCTCGAAGGTTTTTGGCAAATGATGAAATACCCGGAGGACGCCCAAGACCCGCGCGCCACTTTTCCCGGCCTGCACTGGGCCTTCACCCGGGAGCAAGTCGCGCAACTCACCGGCTTTGCCGCCAAAAGGGCCGGCGATCTCGCCAACACGAACATGGCCAAAATGGGCATCAACTGGGTCAGCTTCGAAGGCATAAGAATGGAGTATCGCCCCGCCACACCGGGCGCGCATTATCAACTCATCGTCGAGGCGACCGGCGAAAAAGTGCGGCAGAACCCCGAGGTCCGCAAGGTTCTCCTCGCCACCGGCAATCTCGTCTTGAAGCCCGATCATCATCAGGAACCCAACGCGCCCGCCGCCTGGCGCTATTACGAAATCCTCACCCAAATCCGCACGGAACTGCGGCAACTGAAAAGCTCCCCACCCCCCGCCCCATGACAGTCTCCGACCAGGAGCGATGGGATGAGTACGATTGTTTTTGATTATATTTCCTTGACAAGGGCTAATGAAATGTGAAGTTTTTAAATTGGCACTACCGCATTGTGGCTTTCAATGCGGTAGTGCCAATTTTTACCCTGCATTTAGATTTGCGGCGAAGAATGCGTTCATTTTGGGGTTTTGCGGCAGAATTTAGATGCGTCTGCCCTGCTTGCCGGGGCTGTTCAGACGAATTCCGTTCTGGTAAAATTCAAATATGAAATCATTAACAGAGTATTTATGGTTTGAGGTTCCGGGGCGGCGCGGCTTTGTCAACATCACCGGTGAGGTGGAAAAGCTGGTGCGGAAAAGCGGCGTCGCGGAGGGCCTTTGCCTGGTCAATGCCATGCACATCACCGCGTCGGTGTACATCAACGACGCGGAGGATGGGCTTTTGCATGATTATGACGTTTGGCTGGAAAAACTGGCCCCGCATGAACCGGTCAGCGGTTATCAACACAACCGCACGGGCGAGGATAATGCCGACGCGCATTTGAAACGGCAAGTCATGGGACGCGAAGTGGTGGTGGCCATCACCAAGGGGAAATTGGACTTCGGCCCGTGGGAGCAAATCTTTTACGGCGAATTTGACGGACGGCGGCGAAAGCGGGTGCTGGTCAAAATCATCGGGGAATGATTTGCAGAAAACGGATCACGGTGTCGCCGTGTTTGAGCCTTTTGCTTTCATGCCAGAGAGGCGGAAGGTCCAACGTGTCGCGTTTAGTGTGGCCCAGGATGAAGAGCGCGCCGGGCTGGAGAAGTTTTGGCGGGCTGGCGTCGTCCAGCAATTGTTGGGCAAGGGAGGTGGAGCGGCGATTGACATTTTTTACGCCGTAGGGCGGATCGGCCAGGAGCAAATCGAATTGCCGCCGGCGGCGGCGAGTTGCGCCAGGGCGGCGAATGCGTCCTGAATGCGAATTTCCAGCGCGGCTTCGGGCAGGCGGGCCAGGGCGAGGTTTTGCCGGATGAATTGGGCGTGACGGCTCGATTTTTCGACGCAGACGGCGCGCGCCGCGCCGCGACTGAGACATTCCAAACTCAACGCGCCTGTCCCGGCAAAAACCTCCAGCACCGCCGCGTCCGCGACGCGCGGGCCGAGGCTGTTGAAGATCGCCTGGCGCACCAGGTCCGGCGTTGGCCGGACATCAAAGCCCTTGGGGACTTTGAGGATCGTGCCGGCCGCGCTTCCGCCAATGATGCGCATTCCTGGCTGCTACAGACCTTTGGAAATCATGAACTTGACCAGGTCGGCCACGCGGCAGCTATAGCCCCATTCGTTGTCGTACCAACTGATCAATTTGAAAAACCGCTTGTTGAGTTCGATTCCGGAACCCTGGTCAAAAATCGAGGAAAAGCTCGAGTGGATGAAATCGGTGCTGACCACTTCGTCCTCGGTGTAATCGAGAATGCCTTTCAAATAGGTTTGACTGGCCTTCTTCATGGCCGCGGAGATTTCCGCGTAACTGGTGTCCTTGACGGTGCGCACGGTGAGGTCCACGCAGGAAGAGGTCGGGGTCGGCACGCGAAAGGCCATGCCGGTCAGCTTGCCTTTGACTTCCGGGCAAACCAGCCCGACGGCCCGGGCCGCGCCAGTGGTGGAAGGAATGATGTTGAGGGCGGCGCTGCGCCCGCCTTTCCAATCTTTTTTGCTGGGGCCATCGACCGTTTTTTGCGTGGCAGTGTAAGAGTGAATGGTGGTCATCAATCCTTCCTCGATGCCAAATCCCTCCTTGAGCAAAACATGGACCAGCGGAGCCAGGCAATTGGTCGTGCAGGAGGCGTTGGAAATGATGTTGTGTTTGGCCGGATCGTATTTTCCCTGATTGACACCGAGGACGATGGTGACGTCCTCATTCTTGGCCGGAGCAGAGATGATGACTTTTTTTGCGCCCGCCGCGAGGTGGCCTTTGGACTTCTCCCCATCCGTAAAAAGACCGGTGGATTCAATGACCAATTGCGCCCCCAACTGCTTCCAGGGCAGTCCGGACGGGTCTTTGGCGCTGACCACATGGATGTCGCGGCCATTGACGATCAGAATATCGTCGTCCGCCTTATCCGGGGCCGATTTGCGGGAGGACACTTCGCCTTTGAAGCGGCCCTGGGTGGAATCGTATTTGAGGAGGTAAGCCAGATTGTCGGCCGGGACGATGTCGCCGACGGCGACGATTTCGACATCTTTGCCGATCATGCCCTGTTCCTCGATGGCGCGGAAAACGAGCCGGCCAATGCGTCCAAATCCATTAATTGCAACTTTAACTGCCATATTTTAATTCTTTCTCTAATCGATCCGGTATCATTACCGAAGTTGGCAGGAATGTTACCGCCGCCGCCCCCATCGTCAACGAAATTTGGAAAGACGGAAAGAAGATGGGAAAGTTGTTGAAAAACGGGAAGAGGTTGGCGAGAATGGCGGAAGTTGTCCGCAACTGGCCGGGGCGTAGCGTAGCTTGGTAGCGCGTCTGAATGGGGTTCAGAAGGTCGTGAGTTCAAATCTCACCGCCCCGACCATCTGTTCCTTCCGGTAAAGGGGGCATAAACAACATCTTACAATGCAGATGTAGTTTTGGAACATTGAAATCGCAGGCTCGTGTTTGATGATCTCGAAAAAGGAATTCGCCATCGACGTTGTGGTTGTCTTATAGTTGCCGCGTGGATACGATTGGCCAAAACGGCGGCAACGAGGCGCAGTTCTTGACTCAGGAAGCGGCCGTTTCGGAGCCTCCAAGCCCCACGGTCACGAACCTTTCTCCACCGGCTGCCAAGATAAAGTTGTTTCGATCTCTTTTCCGGGGCAGGGAGGATGTCCATCCCCGCCGTTTCCAGAGCCGAAAGACCGGAAAATCCGGCTATGCGCCTGCCTGCGCCAATGAATGGGTTCGTGATGTCTGTGAAAAACCACGAATCAAATGCGCCGATTGTCCAAATCGCCGTTTTATTCAGATCACTGACCAAGTGATCGGCTGGCATCTTTCGGGCCGGGATGCTCGGGGCTTCGATTTTGTCATGGGTGTCTATGCCATGTTGCAGGACGAGACTTGTTTCTTTCTGGCGGTGGACTTCGACGACGAAGATTGGCAGCAGGATGCGACCGCGTTTCTCGAAACGTGCCGGCGGCTTGATGTGCCCGCCCTCTTGGAACGCTCACGATCCGGCAATGGCGGCCATGCGTGGTTTTTCTTTGAAGAGGCCATTCCCGCCAGCCTCGCCCGCAAACTTGGTTCGCACATTCTCACTGAGACGATGGAGCACCGGCCCGAAATTGGCCTCAATTCTTACGACCGGCTGTTTCCCAACCAGGACACGCTGCCCAAAGGCGGGTTTGGAAATCTGATCGCGCTTCCCCTCCAAAAACAGGCAAGGCAGCGCGGCAACACTGTTTTCCTCGACGAACAATTCGGGCCACACGCCGATCAATGGGCGTTCCTGTCCTCAGTGCGGCGAATGAGCCGGGCGCGAATCGAGGCTTTGGTGCGTGACGCGGAATCCAAAGGACGGATTATTGGAGTGCGCATGGCCATGGCGGACGAGGAGGATGACAATCCCTGGACGGCGCCCCCATCGCGCCGCCGAAAGGAACCACCCATCCCCGGTCCTCTTCCGGACAAGATCGAGGTAATCCTCGGAGACCAAATCTATATCGCCAAAGAAAACCTTGTGCCTGGGCTGCGCAACCGATTGCTGCGTTTGGCCGCATTTCAAAATCCCGAGTTCTATCGCACGCAAGCCATGCGCCTGCCGACCTACGACAAGCCAAGAATCATTGCTTGCGCGGAGGATCATCCAAAGCATTTTGCGCTTCCTCGAGGTTGTCTTGATGAGGTAATGGAAACGCTTAAGACACTCAGAATCCAGCCGGTTCTCCGCGATGAGCGTTATAGCGGAACTTCTCTGAAGGTCTCTTTTCATGGCACATTGCGGCCTGAGCAGCAAGCAGCGGCTGACGCATTGCTCGGGCATGACACGGGCGTTCTGGCGGCGACCACGGCGTTTGGCAAAACCGTGGTGGCGGCCTGGCTCATTGCTCAACGCGGTGTCAACACACTGATATTAGTTCACCGGCAGCAACTCCTCGAGCAGTGGATCGAGCGTTTATCCTCGTTTCTGGGTCTGCCAGCCAAGACCATTGGGCGATTGGGGGGTGGACGCAACAAGCTGACGGGCGCACTGGATGTGGCACTTATCCAGAGCCTCGTTCGCAAAGAAGTGGTGAATGATTGCGTGGCCGATTACGGACATCTAATTGTGGATGAGTGCCACCATATTTCAGCGCGCAGCTTTGAATTGGCCGTCCGCCGCGCCAAAGCGAAGTTCATCACCGGTTTGTCCGCCACGGTGACTCGCAAGGACGGGCACCACCCGATTGTTTTCATGCAGTGCGGCCCGGTTCGGCATCGCGTGAACGCGAAGGCCCAGGCGGCGTCGCGGCCTTTCACGCATCATGTCATGGTCCGCCCGACCAGTTTTCGCGCGGCAGTGGTATCCGAACCTGATCCGCGGGCGGAATTTCACCAATTGTATGAGGCCTTGTGGAATGACGACAAACGCAATCAAATGATTTGCGCAGACGTCGTGAGCGCCGTCAATCAGGGGCGATCACCCTTGGTGCTGACCGAACGAATAGAGCACCTGCAACGTTTGGCTCAACTACTGTCCCCGGAAATTCCACGCTTGATTCTGTTGCAAGGAGGTCAGAGCAAAAAAGTATTGGCCGCTGCCCTCGCGCAATTGGCCCAGATTCCCGGGACCGTGGGGCGGGCGGTTCTGGCCACCGGAAAATACATCGGCGAAGGCTTCGACGATTCTCGATTGGACACGTTGTTTTTGGCGTTACCGGTTTCATGGCGGGGAACCATTGCGCAGTACGTCGGGCGGCTCCATCGTTTGCACGAGGGCAAACGCGAAGTGCGTGTCTATGACTACGCCGACCTGAACGTTCCGATGCTTTCCAGAATGTTCGACAGACGGTGCCGTGGATATGAATCGCTTGGCTACACCATCCTGCTGCCTGGCAGCGCTCTGCCGGGCTGGCCGGCCGAGGTTCCGCTTCCGATTGATCCAGAATGGAAAAGGGATTATGCCGCCAGCGTTCGCCGGCTCATTCGCGACGGAGTGGATGTTCCGTTGGCAAATTTGTTCGTGCATGTGGCCCGGTCTCCCGGTGCCAATGCCGAGGGAGAAGATCGTGCCCGAAGCGCCAGCGAAGCCTTTCTTTTTCGCCGCCTGCAAACCTTGCCTGCAACGTCCGGTCGTTTTCGCTTGAATGTGGAGTTGCCGATTTCATTCGACGGCCACGGAAAGATGGAGGTGGATTTGTTGAGCGCCGAAACCGGCCTGGTCATTGAGTTGGATGGCGCGCAACATTTCGCTGACGCTGAGGCGTATCGGCGGGACCGGCGGAAGGACGCCCTTCTCCAGCAAAATGGATATTTTGTATTGCGATTCTTGACGGAAGATGCTGGCAAGCGCCTCGATCAAGTTCTGGATGCTATTTTGGCCGCTCTCATTCATCGTGAGAATCGCCCGAAAGGCAAGTAACTCCAGTATTTAAATTTATTTGTGTGCCGCCCAAAGGAGAGGCAATGGCAAGCCGTGCAGGTTGAACCCAAACGGAATGACTTTTGTTCCTGCATAAAGCACCACTGGGCGAACCCAGCGTTTGCCCGACGCATTAGAGCGTTTTAAATAAAACTGTAGCCACAAGAGGCAAACCAGTTCATGGCATCCCGGGGCGTGATACTCTGCAAAGCTGAAGCAATCGCCTGGAGCAGAGCGGGCTGCGTGCGGGCCTCGGCTGTACGCAGGTGGGATTTGACTTTGCTCCACATTTGCTCGATGGGATTGAGGTCTGGGGAATAGGCTGGAAGGAAGAGGATTTGGGCTCCAGCCTGCGCGATCAGCGAAAGGGTCGGCTCACTTTTATGCGGGGAGAGGTTATCCATGATGACCACATCTCCGGCGCGCAGCGTCGGGCACAAGACATGGCCGACATAGACCCGGAAAACCTCCGTATCGGTGGCCCCCTCGATGGTCATGCAGGCGGTGGCACCGTCCAGGCGGATGGCGCCGATCATGGTCGTGGTTTGCCAATGGCCCTGCGGACATTGGGCGTGGACACGCTGACCCCGCAGGGCGCGCCCGCGCAGGCGGGTCAGATTGGTTTTGGCACCCGATTCGTCCAGGAAAATCAGTTTGGCCGGGTCCAAACCGCCTTGCCGACGCCGCCAGGCGCGGCGCGCCCGCGCAATGTCCGGACGGTCTTGCTCGCTGGCATGGAGTGTCTTTTTTTATATGTCAGCCCCATCTTCGCCAGAACGTAGTGGATGGCGGGCAGAGAACAGTCCAGTTCCAAGCCGGCGCGCAGCTCTTTCAAGGTCAGGTCGGGCTTCTGATTCAATAGAGTCCGCATCTGGCGCTGATGGGCCGCCAGGATCATCGGCTTGCGCCCGGAGAAACGGTGGCGCGGACCGATCTCCCCGGTCCGCTGGCGTTGTTGCAAGAGCTTCTTGACCATGCCCAGCGAAACCCGGTAACGATCGCCGACCTCCACGCGAGTCCCCTCTTCAAGGTCATAGGAAGCCAAAATCCGTTCGCGCAGGTCCAACGATAAAGTTCGCATGAACTGCCTATACCACAGGCCCAACGGAATGGCTACAGTTTTATTTAAAACGCTCTAGCCGCCGGCCAGGACTTTCTCAACCAGATCATCACGCCCCACCCCGCTTGATTTTCCGGAAGACCAAACCGGCTGCTTGGAGAACAATGCGTCAATGAAGCCTTCGCTAATGCGGTTCATTTAGCGACGGCACATTCACCGCTGAATTGTTGCAGAATTTCCCATCCGCGATTAGGCTTGGCTCCATGGAAGGCAAAGACTGAAAAGCTATGAGCAAGCCTGGCCGCAATGATCCCTGCCCGTGCGGCAGTGGGAAGAAGTACAAGAAATGCTGTCTGCCCCGAGACGAGGCGGCGCGGCCCCGGGTCGTCGCCGAAGATCGTGAGGAACCGTTTATCGCTGAATTGCGGCCTGACCTGGATGCGGCGGTGGATCGCGTGTTGGAGCGGTTGGACTTGGGCGCGGGCCGCGCGGTTGAACCCGAAATCAAAGCGCTGCTCGAAAAACATCCCCGCTATCACATGACCCATTATGCGATGGGAGTTTACATCGGCACGGCCCTAAAAGATCCCGTCGGCGCAATCCCGTTTTTTGAGAGGGCGGTGCAAATACTTCCGCCTTTTCCAGAAGCTCACTACAATCTGGGAACTTCCGCCCGGATGGCTTGCGACGTCCCCAAAGCGGTCAAGGCGTTTCGGGCCGCGCTTCGTTACTCTCAAGATGACGATGGAATTGCAGAGAAGGCGCGCAAAGAACTCGATTTCCTTGAAACAACCGTGCTCAAGGCATCGCCTTTTCAAAGTTTGGATGCGTATCTGGCGAACGCAAAGCTCTTTGACGAAGCATTCGAGTGTTTGAACAAGCGGGACTTCGAGAAAGCGGTCCAGCTTTTCCGTCGCGTTTTGTGCGAGAACCCCACGCATGTCCAATCCTTCGGGAACCTGGCCCTGGCCTATGCCGGACTCGGCCAGCGGGCCGCTGCGATGGAGTGTTTTGAGCGCGCGTTGGCGCTTGACCCGGGATATGAACCCGCAATCACCAACCGGCGTGTGGTTGCGCAGATGCGAGAAGGAGAACCCTCTTTCCCAGACGCGATCCAAGAGACGCATTATTACTTGGAACGTCTCAACCGAGCGCGGTGATCACGGTTGCCGCCCGCAACCCGGAAAGTCGAAATAACATCCTGAACAGCAAGAAGAGCAAGCACTACGATGCCGCCTTGGAACATTTTCAAAGCGCCAGAAAGCTTTATTTGAAGGCGGGCGGCGAGGCGGAGTGGCAGGCCGTCGTGAATGTCATCCAAACGCAGCATTCGCGGAAGAAGGGATTCCTGCTTGGGCTGCGTTTGATCGAAGCTGGGAAGTCGCCCAGTGGGCCCTCCTTTGCTGAACGGGCGCAGGAGCGTTGGCGAAAACAAACAGTATGAAACGACCGAGCGAGAACAGGGAACGGGAAGACCGATTCACCGACGAGGTGGTCGTGGATGCCTACAACGAGGAGGAACGAGCGATGGGGTGGTACTATTACGCGGCGGACAACATCGCCTTTCCATTCAAAGCCCGCTGTGCCTTAAAGCGATCCTTCTCACCATTGAAAGTCGGGGATAGGGTTGAAGTCATCGGCATGGCTCCCACAGACGACTGCATGCAGGAACTCATGGTCTTGATAAAGTGGGACGACGAGGACTTGGCTGTTCCGCTTATCCGGTTGGAATCGCCCGGCTCAACCGGCTTGACCAGGCAAGTCTTGGCCGATTGGAAGTACTGGGTGGACAGAGGCTACACGTTCTGAGCGAAGAAAGAAGTGCCGTATTGGTAGCGCGTCTGAAATGATTTCAACAGTGCCGGGCCTCCTATGGAAACGGGCGGCGGCTTTGGTACACTGGAAACGTAAGGAAACCCGGGGGAGATTAAGTTTATTCCCTCTTTGGTGTTCTGAATGGGGCTCAGAAGGTCGTGAGTTCAAATCTCACCGCCCCGACCATCTTAAACCTCTTCCCGGCCGTCGTCAGGTTTCGAGCCGTCTGCTTCATCCAATCATGCCCTGATTTGACCACAATTCAAAGATAAGGCACCTTGACATGATGAGAAACAGCTTGTGCATGAAGGCGTTACGCCTTGCCGGAGCCATTCTTGCTTTGCTGGGTTTCATCAATTCAGGTGGGATCGCCCGGGCGCAGACTGTATTTGTGGTTGACCCTTTCAATCCATCGGGCGTTGGCGCCAATAACTACGCGCGCGGCCAGATCACCAATGTCTGGGGGAATTGGTTCGGGGATGCGTTTCAATCCCTGGTTTGGGATGCCACCAGCGACGCCAGCAATAATCCCGCTTCGGGTTCGATGAAAATCACGCTCGACTTCAACGGTCAAGGCTCGAATCCAAATCAGTTTGAGGTTTATGACTTTAACGGCATTTACCCGCCGGTGAATGGGGTGCAATACACGAATTTTCAATGCGATGTCCGTTTCGCCCCCGGTTCCGCCGCCGTGACGAATAACGGCGAGCCTATCTTTGGTTACCTGCAATTCGGCACGCCGAACGGTTACAGCCAGGATTACTTTGGCGGAGTTGACATTCCGGCCAGCAACACAAACTGGGTGCATGTCAGCCTGCCTCTCAACGCGGCGGCCGACCCGAATCTGTCGAACATCTGCAATGTTCTCATTCACATCTACGGGCCTTATTACAGTCCCGGTCTGAGCGGCACCTCGACCCTTTGGGTGGACAACATCCGGTTTGTCGGCACAACACCGGTTACGACCAATTGCGTCGTGGACTGGAACGACGTGCATCAAAGGATAGACGGTTTTGGCGCCTCCTCGGCGTGGGACAGCAGTTGGACCACTGCCCAGGCCGACATGTTTTTTTCCACCAACACCGGCATCGGCCTTTCCTTGTTGCGCTCACGCATTGCTCCCGGCGGCACTACGGTCGAAAGCAACATCATGCAGATGGCTCAAGCCCGCGGAGCCAGGGTGTGGAGCACGCCATGGAGTCCGGACGCGTCATTCAAAAGCAATACAAATGTCAACGGCGGAAGTTTTCTCTCGGCCAGCAACCAGGCTTATGCCAGTCAACTGGCCGGTTACGTCGTCAACATGAAGAGCAATTACAACGTCAACCTCTACGCCATCTCCGTCCAAAACGAGCCCGATGTTTGGGCCGATTACGAATCCTGCCTGTGGACCGCGCAGCAAATTCATGATTTTGTCCCTTGCCTTCACGCCGCTTTGGCGGCCAGCAACGTGGCTTCGACAAAAATCATGCTGCCGGAAGACGAGAACTGGGAGACCAATCTTTACTACACCGCCATGAGTGATCCGTCGGTGGCGGCGGACGCCGGCATCGTCGCCTGTCACAATTATGACGGCACTCCACCCAGTGGAATGCCGGCCGCGCTGCCTATGTATGACAACAGCAATGCGGCGCTTTGGGAAACAGAAGTTTCCGCGTACGATCCTTTTGATGGCGGAATTAGCAACGCCATGTATTGGGCCGGACGGATACACCTCTTTATGACCGTTGCACAGGCAAACGCTTTTCATTATTGGTGGCTGATTCCCGACACTGCCGACAACGAAGGATTGACCGACCAATCCGGCAATCCCGCCAAACGCATGTATGTGCTCGGCAATTACAGCCGGTTTGTCCGCCCGGATTATTACCGGATCGGTGTGTCCAACAATGCTTTCACCTCGGTCAGCGCCTACAAAGACACCAACTCCGGCAGCTTCGCCATCGTCGCCATTAATTCCAGTTTAACGACCGTGACGCAGATTTTTAATCTGACCAATTTCACCGCCAGTTCTGTAACCCCATGGATTACCTCCGGCACGCTTTCACTTTCCAACCAGCCTCCTGTCGCCGTTGCCAACTCATCCTTCACCTGCGCGCTGCCCGCCCTGAGTGTGGTGACCTTTGTTGGGCAGTCCTGCATCCCGATCTCGGGCGCTGCTTTCAACGGGGGCGGTTTTGTTCTCTCTTGGAATTCAGTCGCGGGCGCAACCTACAGCGTGCTCAAAACCAATGTCCTGACTTGCCCCGCCGCCAACTGGCCCGCAATCGTGACTGGCTATCCCGCGGGAGGCGCCGTGGGCGGTTCGCTCTCCTACACGGATGCCGCGGTGAGCGTGACCACGAATTTTTATCGGCTGCGCAGTCCATGACTGCGGCGAGAATGAAATCCCTTACGGATTCGCCGCCAGCAGTTCGTTCGCTTTTGAGATTACCGCGAACGCGTCGGCCACATAAAGCACGTCGGCTTTGCCGCGTGCCCAGCCGCAGTTTGGGTCGAGGCTGATGGCGCGGCGCTCGCCGATGAAACGCCAGCCAACCGTATGCGGCTCTTCGCCGTGGCAGCAGGTGCTCAAACCTTTCGCGTGCCGCGGGGTCGCGCCGGTCTGGCCGATCTGGTTCAGATGGGAGAGGAACGGCAGCACCGCCTGCCCTTCGCCTCCCAAATCCACCAGTGATTTGCTGCTGCCCAGCGAAGCGCGTGTGACCTTGAGAAAATCGAGGATCAACTTCTCCGCCTCGCCAACGTGCGTCCGGCCATCGGCCTGTTTCTTCGTCCAGCCCGCGCCGGTGACGAACAGCAGTTGCGCGTCGGGACGGATCGTTTGTGCGTCGGCCTTCGGCTCGCGGATGCCAACCACCGTGGTGCGCTTGCTGGCATCGGCCAGATTCACCGGCACCAATTCAACAGCCGCCGCGCCCGCGCCGCAGTCGCACGCCGTCTGGCTGCCGGGGTCAATGAGCATGAACCACGGACGCTGCGTTCTCGTCAGCATGGCCTCCATGCGCTGGCGATAGTACCAGCGGTTGACCGCGGGCTTCCCACCTGCATCGCCGATGCCGGTCACGTGGGAATCCACGCGTCCGCCGAACCGTTGCGCCACACCAGGCAAAACGCGATTCCAGCGTGACGTTGCCGGAGCGACGACCAGGGTGGCCTGCGCTGCTTTGCAGATGGCTTCCGCCGCCGGCGCGTCAGTGCAATAGCGCGACTGGCCAAACTCCGCGCCCACCACGCCGAAATACTTTGTGGCGGGACAGGCTGCGATGGAATCCGCCGCCGCTTGAACGGTTTCGCCGACCAATCCAACGAACAGATTCGAACCGGCGATGGCTTTGTTCAGAGCGCGGGCGGCGTGCAACGCTTCGCGGGCAGCCTTGGCGAGCGAGCCGCCGGCTTCGACGTGAGCGAGAAGAAGAATGGTTTCCATTTTCGCGGCAATCATTTCCTAATCCACTGCACGATTTCCTTCGCGATGTCGTCAGGCGATTTGTCTTTGACGATTTTGGTGGCCCGAAGCTGTTTGGGCAGCGTCACGCTCATGAACGTTAATCCTTCGCCCGCGAGCTTCGTCGGCTTGGCCTTCTGCAACGCCGGCATCACGGTGCGCATGTTGGTCATCCCGATCTGCGGATTGTTTTTCGGCTCGGGCAAGTTACCCGTGGCCCACCCCAGCAACGCCGGCGGCCCGGCGCACTTCGACACCTGATGCCTGCCGCCTTCGATGCGCTCCAGAATTACCAGCGAGCCGTCAGTGTTTACTTTCAATTCGTCCACGCCTTGAAACTGGTCCACGATGCCAAGCCGTTCGCCGACCATCTGCATCGTCGCGCCCGCGCCGCGCGAGGCGGATTCCCAGCCGCCAAAGACGAGCAGCTTCGATTTGTCGAGGCCGGGGATCGTCTGGATGGCCCCGGCCAGCGCGGCGGCAACTTCAGCCGCCTCGGTGAAGCCGCTGGCCGGACCGTCGAGCGCCACGAGTTCAAACGGCACTTTCTGCGCAACGATCATCATCGCCTGCTGGAGCTTCGCCTTCGGTCCGAGGCTGACGAGCCAAACCTTGCTGCCGGGCGCGTTCCTGGCAAGGTTCGCCGCCTCATAAAGCGCGTGGCTCGCCCACGGATCGAGGACGGCGGGCAGCATCATTTCATTTTTCAACGCCGGGCCGGTCGCGACGGTCACCGGCTCCAGGGTTTGGAGCGGGTCCGGCACAATGCCGCCGCAGACGATGATTTGATATGCAATGTTCATATGAATCTCCGCTACGCAGCCGGAGGAAAAGGGCATGTGACGGTTTTCCCGACCTCCAGCAACCATTCGGCGCGTTGCTGCGGCGTGCTGGTGATGACAACCGAAAATGTCCGGCGATGCACGTTGCGCACGCCGCAAAGGTCAAACACGCACTTCTTCCACAAACTTTCGAGCGGATCACCGAAAATCTCGCGCTCGCGATCCTCCGGCGTGTTGGCGGTGTTGAAAACAATCGCCGACCTGGCCTTGAGCAGACCGACGGGCACGCCTTCGCCTTTGTCATTGGCAACAAAACGATAGGCGATTTCCATCCGCAACACGCGGTCAATCCAGCCCTTCAAAATCGCCGGCGGCATGCCCCACCAGTTCGGATGCACGATGATGATGCCGTCGGCGCCGGTGATTTCTTTGCAATGACCGGCGATGACCGGATCGAGCCTGGCGTTCGTCTGCAATTCAGCGGCGGACAGCAGCGGCGGAAATTGTTCCTGATAAAGATCGTGGAGCACGATTTTGTGGCTGTTCTTGCGAAGTGCTTCCGCCGCCGTATTGGCGATGGCGTGGTTGAAACTTCCGGGATTCGGATGGGCGAGGATGATCGAGATATTCATTAATTTTCGGCTGAATGCAATCCGCCCGTGCCGGCGCGGATCGCAGTGTTCATGTTGTCCGCGATTCCGAGAGATGTCCAGCCTGTTCCTGCCGACAATGCCCACCAAGACTGGCCAGAAATGCCAAATTGATACATTGGTCTGAAAAATCGGTAACACGGTGACAAGTGTTGATAATCAATGACTTAGCCGGTAACACGAGAAGTAACAGAGCGGTAACATGTTACTGCTTTTCGCCTTTCGCCGCCCCAGAAGCTGTATAAAAATAGCCATCTGAAAGGGACCGGCAGAAACATGAAATGGGAGCGAAGAGGCTCACGACACGCAAGATTGAGATGCAGGTCCGGAAAATCGGCAACACGGCAACAAGCCCCATTTTACAAGGGTTTCGTTGCCCTTTTCCGCTGGCAACACAGCGGCAACAGGTGGCAACAAGCCCGTTACGTTAACGATAAAGCTGACTTGGTCCTGGCATTGCCATTGGCGCATTTGTGGGGGGACAGAGCGGGCGGGGGCGCAGCTTCCTCCCGGTATGGTGTAAAAATCAACTGCTGAAGCGTGGCGTCCGCCGCGAACGGAACCCTTTTTGAACCACAAGCGCCATGAGTCCAATTCATCAATATGCTGAAATATGAGGTCTTGACACCTTTACGGAGCCAATAAAAGACGCGAGGGTTTAAAAAGTGAAGAACTGACACCGGCAAGGAACTATGGGATTGACGGCTGGAAGCGGGGCTGTAAGCTGACGGAAATACATTTGAAGCAACTGAAATTGGCGCTGAAAAACAATGCGAGAAAGAACAGTGAATAACGCAAAATACTCGATTCCGAGGACTGACCCTTTCAATGTAACAACATTAACCTGTAAGTTTTATGACTACCCAAATCCATTTACTCAAAAACAACGGTGTCCAAAGATTCTTTGCCGTGGTTGGTGCGTTGTGTTTGCACCTTCCGATGAACTCGTTATATGCAGCGTCCCAAGGCAAGGATCTCAGATCTGCACACGCAGAGGAGTTGGTAGTTACAAAGACAAATGCCATTACCTGGTCCTTTGATTATTTCAATCAACCTCATTGCCGCCCCAGCTTCTCAGGGGACGGTAACAGTTTGGCATACGTGACAGTATCTGACAAAAGGCTAAACCTTGAAGTTTACGATTTACTAAAATCACAGGTTATAAAGAGAATTCCCATAGAATCCTCCCCGTCACGTTTGATTTGGTCTTCCGATCAATCGCGCCTTTGCGGTGTTATTGGGGACGGTTTGGCCAAGGCTGCAACAAGTCAAAATATGGAGGTTTCAAAAGCACCAAGCGTTGGTGAATGTTACACAAATGGACTAAACGCCTACAGGCATCAAGATTACGGTGAGGCGCTGAAGTGGTATCGTATGGCCGCAGAGAATGGAAATATCAAAGCCCAAAATATGCTTGGTGTTATGTATGCTGTTGGAAAAGGAGTCACGAAGGATGAATTCGAGGCGGTTAAATGGTATCTTCTTGCTGCTAAAGCGGGAGACAGTGCAGCGGAGCTTAATCTGGGTCTACACTACGTGCATGGACAGGGACTCCAAAAAGATATGACTGAAGGAATTAAATGGATACGAAAAGCTGAGCAGTCTGGCAACCCAAACGCAAAAAAAGAGTTACAGCGGCTAGCAGACTGTTGAAGAAAGGCGCTTTTTAGGAGCGGTTCGTTTCATGCCGCTTTTTCCATAAGTTGGCCCGACCAGTCAAACCAAGTGACTTTTTCGGCTTCTTTTGATGCTATACTTGTCCAGTTGACAACTATGGCCATCAACCACAGGGCAAAACGTCCCAAAACCGCTTCTAACCCGCCTGCGCCCATCGCTTCGCACTGTTTGGGTGTGCCGATTCCGAAAAGATTGCGCATCAACTGCGATAGATTGTAAAACGCCGCCGCCAATTTGAACCGCTTGTTGAGGTTTTGCCGCCCGCGCAAGGTCGCCCGGCGCATTCCGCCACAATCCAGAATGTGGGCGAAGGCCCGCTCCAGATGCATGCCCCGCCGACGCAAAAGTTTCTGGCCATATTGGCTTTGGGCGCTGCGGTGCGCCGCCTGGACTGCTTGTCGTTCTGACTCACTCAATTTATCCAAACGCCGGTGGCTGATCGGGTCACAGATGACGGTCTTGATTTGCTCGCGCTGCAGGGCCTGCAACTGGCTCACCTCGAAGTAGCCTTTGTCAGCGGTGCTCGTCTCCACAGTTAACCCTCCGGCGGCTTCACCCCGGGCGGCGTTGATGGTGAGTTGTGCTTCCAAAATGGGGGTGGATGCCTCCTGGTGGTCCGCTTGATTGCCCGGCAAAATCTCCGCCCCCACAATGGCTCCGCTGTCCAGGTCCACCACCGTCTCGGGCTTGTAAATCATGTCCGTCGCCCCGTCCTTCTTGGGGCCGATCTTGGCGTCCGGGTCATCCGGGTTCTCCCATTCCTGATTGCTCATCTTTTTGGGACGCTTCCGGTCAAACTTCCGCACCGCCGCGCTGTCCTCTGGATCGATCCCACTCTCAGCCGCCAACCGTTTGACATAATCCCAGTAAGCTTCCCCGGTGTTCCGGTTAACCAACCCGCGCAGGGAAGCGTTGGCTTCCAGAACCGATGAATCTATCCCCAGATTCCTGCCCCGGAGCAGACCATGCTCCGAAAGGGCGGACAGGACCAGGGTGAAGACTTGCTCGTAAACTGGCCCCTCCAGTCTTTGGCGAATTATCGAGAGACTGGAATGATCGGGTGTGGCTTCGGTCAAGTCATAGTGCAGGAATTCGCGGATCGCGATCGAATCGTCGCACCGGGCAGCAATGGCCCGTTCACTGGGAAGGTTTTCGAAGAAACCCACCATCATCATCTTCAAATAAACCACCGGATCAATGCCGGGGCGACCAGCCCCGCTGGTTTTGTAAGCCGGAGCGCAGAGTGCGCGCACCTTGGCGGCGAAACCGAAGCTTTCCAAGGTTTCCTCCAACTTGGCGTAAAAAGTGGACTTGGCTGGCTTGGCGACTTGGGCAGCGGCGATCCAGAACTCGGGCTGAACCGTTTTATCTTTGGCGGCGAACATAATTAATAGACGCCTTTGTCAAATAAATGTTCAAATAAAACCGAATAATTCAACAGTCTGCTAGTATTACTCTGTTAAGTTATATTGACACATTTTGAGGGGGTGCTACAGTGTTGGTCATGAAGTGGAATTCCGCACACTGGCGGCGCAAGGTCGCCGCGTTTCAAAAATTCATCGAGCCACTGGTGGCCGACATCGGACGGAGCGAGCGGCGGGAGAGCGCAGCGCTCTACGTGCAGGGCCTTTTAATGCCCGGACAACGCAAATCCATCGAACCCATCGCGCAGCGGCTGCAGGTGGACAGTCAGAAGCTGCAGCAATTCGTGAGCGACAGTCCCTGGCAGGAGAGCCACGTCTGGCGGGCGATTCGGCGTGAGGTCATTCCGGCGATGGAGCCGTTGCAGGCGTGGGTCGTGGACGAAACCGGCTGGCTCAAACAAGGCAACCATTCGGTGGGAGTCAGTCACCAATATTGTGGGGCGGTGGGCAAACAGGCGCAGTGCCAAGTAGCCGTCGAGTTGGTGGTCACGGATGGGGACATTGCGGCCCCGGTGGGAGGAAGGCTCTATCTGCCGGAAATCTGGACCAGGGACCGATCCCGGCGGCGGGAGGCCGGAGTGCCCGAGCAGGTGAACTTTCAGACCAAGCCCGACATTGCTGGAGACTTGATCGAGGAGGCGCTGGCGGACGGTTTGACGGCGGCCCCGGTTTTGGGCGATTCCGCTTACGGAAGAACCCCCGAGTGGCGGCGGCGCCTGCGCGGGTTGGGACTGGAATACTTCCTTCACGGCGAAGAACACTGGCTGGCTTGGGCGCAACGCCCCAAGCTGGCCCACGGCTACAAACTTTGGAGGGTCACCAAGACGGCCCCCAAAGCGCAGTCGTTGCGGCGTTTGGCTGAAGGCTTCAAAGCCCGGGAATGGCAGGCGGCGACTTGGGAGGCGGCCGACGGCGAAAAGCGCGCGACACGCCTGGCGTGGAGGCAGATTTATCTCAACACCGATTTGGACGAGAAGAGCGGAGAGTGGCCATCCTGCTGGCTGGTGGTGGATTGGCCCGAAGGCCAGCCCGATCCGTATCATGTTTATGCTGCCTGGCTCAAGCAACCGCCGACCAAGGGGCGGAGCCTGCGCTTGAGCCGCGGCCGCTGGCCCATCGAACAGTATTTTCAACGGGGCAAAGACGACTTGGGCTTGGACCACTATGAGGGACGCAGTTGGCGCGGATTCCACCACCATCTGGTCATGGCCGCCGTCGCCTATTTGTTTGTGGCGATGGATTATCTACGCGCCAAAAAAAACTTCTGGCCTCACGTGGGAACAGGCGTTGCGGGCGATGCAGCCATTGATCGTGCGCTCGCGCGGCTTGTGTCCCTGCTGCCTGACTGAATTTGAAGATTTTTCGCCTATTTCTACTTAACAGAGTAATACTAGGGATACAATGAATTCCAACGGAGGCATTCTCAGGGATAACATTCTGTGGGACAATCCTCATCTGGAGCCTTCAGCAAGCTCCCCCTCGTCTCCGCAACCCGATATAAATAAGACCCGCTACCCTTTATATTATTACGCTTACGCTCCAGGCAACCACTATCCACCAACACCTTCAAAGACCTGTGAAAGGGTCCTCGGGAATATGATATGTTGTCAACCGTCTGAGCCAGAAAGTTCCGGCTCAATTCTCCGCCGAGTGCAGGCCGCCTGTGCCGGGGCGGAAGGCGATGGACATGCGTTCGGGGTTTTCCGTCATGAGGCTTCTGGCTCCAGGTCAATCCGCAGGTTCGCACCCAATGCCTGAGCCACTTTTTCCAAGGTGACCAGCGTAAGATTTGCGTCAAAGCGTTCAAGACGGCTGACGTTGGCTTGCCGCGTGCCCATGGCTTTGGCTAGGTCCGCCTGCGTCATTCCCCGTTGCTGTCGCAGCTTGATGATTTGGAGCACCAGTTCGATGCGCTTGTCTTCGGCATCGTAGGCGGCGCGAAATTCCCGGTTTTGCAGCTTGCGCTTAAGACAGTCGTCAATGTCCGCATGCGCTCGGTTATTCGATGCCGATGTGCGGCGGCGGTTCGCAGTTTTCATAGTGATCTCGCATTCTTTTGGCCCGAACAATTTCGCCGGGCGATGTCTTGTCGGTCTTTTTAATTATATCCTATATGATATGTTGTCAACCGTCCGAGCCAAAAAGTTCCGGCTCAATTCTCCGCCGAGTGCAATCCGCCCGTGCCGGCGCGGAAGACGGCGGCCATGTGTTCCGGGTTTTCCGGCGAGGCGGACGCGCAGTTCCACAGGCAGGCGCCGCAGTGGACGCATTTCTCGCGGTCAAAATTCGGCACGCCGTTTTCGCCGGGCGTGATGGCCTGGCCGGAACAGGCTTCGACGCACAGTTTCGTGCCGCATCGCTGGCATTCGTTCGGAAAAACAAACGCGACATGATCGGCGTAACCGGGCGGCGCCTGCACTTTCCCGCCCACAAGCAATGCGTCCTGGTGCGAGACGAGCAACTGGCCGTCGTAAGGAATCGCCGGCCAGCCCGCGCGTTCCATGAGCGCGGCGTGCGCGGAAACGCCGCGCGCGTAACAGTCGTATCGAATCTTTCGCACTTCGCCGGGAGGAATGCGGCCGCGAAAATAATCTTCGAGCGGGGGAATGCGTTCCCAGGGACGCAGCGGCTTGCCGGGCAGGACGAGCCGTCCGCCGCTCAAACCCGCCAGCGCCATGCCGATCAGGCCGGTGACGACGCCATATTGAAAACCGTCGCGCGATTTTTCGGCGACGGCGGCTTCCTGTTCCACCCAACTCGCGCGGCGGCGTTGCGCGTAGGTCGCTTCGAGATTTTCCTTCGTGAACGGTTTCTTCGCCTTGAGCAATTCAAGCACGGCTTCGGCAAGTTGCGCGCCGGTGGCCCAGGCCTCGTCCACGCCCGAGCCGGTGAGGACGTTGGTGCTGCCGCTGCCTTCGCCGATGCGCGCGTAGCCGTCGCCGGCAAGATGCGGTTCACCGCGGCGGCCGGATTCGCCAAGCGTCTTCGCGCCCCACGAGCGGAGTTTGCCGCCCTTGAGAAAATGCCAGAGATAAGGGTGCATCATCCAATGCTGAAGGTAGCTGTAGGTCGTGCGCACCGGGCTGTCGAACCACGACGGGACGAAGATGCCCAGCGACGCGACGCGGTCGGGATGGACGTAGAGAAATCCAAAAATCTCTGGCTCGGGATAACCGAAGGTGTGCAGCACCGTGCCCGGTTTGAGCGGCGTGTCCCCGGCCAAATCCACGACGAATTTCATGCCCACCGCCCAGTCGCGCGTATGGTGGTTTTTGGGCACGCCGAAATGCTCGTCGAGTTGTTGACCGATGGAACCAACAGGACCATCTCCGACGACCGTGAGCGCGGCGCGAATGTCCATGCCCGGCGTGAAGCCTTCGCCGGGCGCGCCTTGCTTGTCC
The DNA here is from genome assembly GCA_963825315.1 of uncultured Verrucomicrobiae bacterium. Classification (GTDB taxonomy): domain Bacteria; phylum Verrucomicrobiota; class Verrucomicrobiia; order Limisphaerales; family Palsa-1400; genus DASRLE01. Next base: position 231,975 of record CAWGST010000002.1, read on the forward strand.
ACGCCCTGATCAAGCAGGCGGACGCCGACTACTTTGTTTTCTTCGATGAGCGCCTGCGAGACGGGTGTGCCAGGCCAAATCTGGACTGTGCCCGTGTTCTGCACCTGCGCGCCGACCCATTGCATGAATTGCCCCATCGAGAGCACCATCCCGCCGTTTTTGTGGAGGAAGCCCGGCGTCCACGGCAGATTCAATGCGTCGCGCTCGAACGGCAGCGCCCATTTGAACGCGTGAACGAATTTGTCCGCGAGCCGCAGCATGGCCGAACGCCGGCTGGCGCCGACGGGATCGAGCAGGTAAAGCACTTTCTCATCCCCGACCGGCGCGGCCATGGGGATGCCGGCCTTGTCAATATCCGGAATGCTCGCCCGCAAGGCCCGAGCTTTGGTGACCACACCGGAAACACCGAAGCCGATGTCGTCCGCGCGTTCGTAGCAAAGCACCTGGGGCGGCAGACCGGGCGCGACGACGCTCTCCACCGCGGGCCTACCGTCGGAATTGACGAGTTGTTTGGACAGCGTGGAGAGAAAGCCCGCCGTCGCCGGGCCGAATCCGACGCAAACGATGTCCGCGTCCATGCGCTGGCGCTCGGTGGCGGGTGAAACTTGGTCCGGATTCGATTCGCTCATTGCAAATTGGAATGACGCTTAACTTAACGTCGTTTCGTGCGGTATTCGACCGGCTTTTCTCGCAAAGCCAATTGATCGGGAGACACCATAACGACCCTGCCGTCACGCCAGATGGCGAGCGGTTCGCCGAGTCGGCGATGATCACGAATGACCCCGGCCACCGCCTGACGCAGCGCAATTTCCGCTTTTTCGACCAGCGACTTGGCCGGCCCTTGATAAATTCGTTGTTTCATGCCGGATAATCCAGCGCCTCGCGCGTCATGACCTTGGTCAGCGATTCGGCGGCGCGATCTTTCGCCAAGCGGCAGCCGGTGAGGCAGGTGTCCAGTTTTGCGCGGAGAGCGACGAACCCTTCGAGTCCTTCGCATTGCACGCACGGGCCTGCTTTGGGCGGATGCGCCTGGCCGGATTCGGACACGTCGGAATACGCGCGGGCCGAGGCGTCTATGCCGGGCATGATGCCCTCGAGCGCCGTAAGCTCCTCGGCGGAATAACAGGTATGGCAGCTCGCTTCGTCCCATGCGGGATGGCGGTTGTAGCCGTGAACGATTTCGGCGGAGATGCGTCCGACTTCGCCCGCGGCACGGGCGGCTTGCACATGGCAAAGGTCGGTGAAAAACGCCACTGTGCCCGCGAGTCCGTCGGCCAGCGCCGGGTTTTCCGCGCCCTTTGTTTCCAACTCAATGACGTCGAGGATGAATTGCCGCGCGGCCAGCAACCAGCACAGCGCGTCGGCCAGTGGGAACGTCACCCCCTGGCGCGTCTTGTGGTAAAGCTTCGCGCCGTCAGCATCCTTGGCAGTTTGCACGTGTTGCAGCGTCCAAAGCCAGAGTTTCATCGCCGTGCCCAGCGCGCACGCGCCGGTGCCGGGACGTTCGGACGCGATGCGTTTCAACTCGGCAATCCATTGCTTGAACTGCGCGAGGAACAGTGGGTTGGTCATCGTGATGGATAGCTGCAATCGCTGCACCGCCTCCGGGCCTTCGTAGGTGGCTTCGAGTTGCGCGTCCATCCATTTCTGGCCGAGAAAACCGGGGCAATCCTCCGTCACGCCATAGCCGCCCATGAGGCTGACGGCTTCGCGCATCATGTTCGCGCCGTGGCCGGTGTTCCAAAGCTTGCACGCGGGGCAAAGCACGCTGGCGAGCGAATCGAGTTGGGTGAACCTGGCCAGCGGACTTTCAACCGGCTTGTGCGCGTCGAGCAAATGCAACGCTTCCTCTTGAGCCTTGGCCATTTCCTTAAACGCGGCGCGGCCGGCCAGTTTTTTCCCGGCGAAGATGCGGTCCATTTCCTTTTCAAGCGGGTCGAGTTGGTCGAATAACCGCGCCGCCTCGAAGCCCAGCGACGCGCTGGCCTCGCCCGTGGCCCAGATGTCCGCCAGGCGGTGAAGGGCGTCTTCCTTTTGCTGGATGCCCAGTTCGTAACGCGGCGTGCCGGGCGCGCCCTGGCCGCCGCGAAAACGCCGGCGCTGATAAAGAATCACCGGCTCGATGGCGGAAAGCAGTTTCGCCGCGGTCATCAAGCCGACAGTCACGCGCGTGCGGCGGAACACGGCCTCGATGATTTCGCTGTGCGAGTAGTTCGGGATGATGACCCCATCCTTGATCGTGTAGCCGCCGACGATCCGGCTGGCCGGCACTTTCAGGTTGAAGACCGGATCCCTCGTGGACGAAAGCTGGTGAACGAGTTTTTTTGTGGGCGTGCCGCGATCCCATACGCCCGGATCGCCTTCTTCCAAAATCACCATGCAACTGCCCTTGAGCTTTGGGTCGTCGGACTGGACGGCGGCGGTGACGACGTTGGCGAAACCCATGTTCGTGATGAAGCGGCCGCGTTTGTCCACTTGCAGCAGCGGTTCCCGGCCGTCCTTCCATTCGGCGATGCGCACTTTGCCGGCCAACATGCCGGTCTCGACGCCCACGAACGGAATGGGTTCGGTGAGCGCGAACGCGGCGCGAACTTGTTTGCGGCTTTCTCCGGGCTTGAGCGGAGCGGCGTTGGCAACGTATTTGGCGCGTTGCTCCGGCGTGCCGCGCTCGTGAATCGGGGCCAGGCCCAGATTGCCCGCCAGACTGCCCGTGGCCGCGCCCGCGTCCACCCAGGCCAATTCAAACGCGATCAGCGCCAGCACGAGATTCTTTGGCCCGGCGATAAACCCGCCGTCTTCCTGATCGAGGAACGCCGCTGTGATGCCACTTTCGTCGAAGTGTGGCAGCAGACTGGCTTTCTCCGCCGTCCAGTCGTGCGAGTTGCGACCGCCGCTGGCAACGAGCCTGGCGACTGGCCCGCGTGCGACGCCACGCACTGCTTGCACGAGCATATGCAGTTCGTAACGGTCGGCAAAGCGCCACATGATCTGGCGGAGGTCGTCGGAGGGCAGTGTGGTCAGCGCCGGTGGCAGTCTTTCTTCAGCAATGGCATTCATATTTTTTCAGCGGTTTTCGCGCGGCAATTTTTCCCATCGCGATCCTGGCAGATAGGGTTGGCGGGCGGGCCATAAGAATCAATCTTATTTCGCCGCGCGGTTTAAAAAATTTCTTGGGCGAAGATGTGTTTGGCGGGACGCCCAACACGGCGCGCGAGACGCACGCGCTTCCCTGTCGAAAAACCGGATTTGCGGGTGCGGACATGGCGTTGCCATCCGTTCGTGCTTGTTTTTTGGGGACAAACGTCTTAATCTACCGGCATGAAGAGTGATGTTTTGCCCGTCGAAATTCGCGGAATCCTTCCAGCCAACAGCGGCTGCGCGATTTTCGTCGGCAACAACCAAAAGGTTTTCGTCATTCAGGTCGAGCACAATATGGGCGCCATCATCGGCATGTTTTTGCGGGACACCCCAAAAGAGCGTCCCCTGACCCACGACCTGATGAACAACATTTTCAAAGGCTTCAACCTCACCATCGAACGCGTCGTCATCACCGAACTGAGGAACTCGACCTATTACGCCCGCCTCATTCTGCAGCAGGAAAATGAATTGGGGCGAAAGATTGTGGAAATCGACGCCCGGCCCAGCGATTGCCTGGCTTTGGCCACCGCCCAAAAACGTCCCATCTACGTCTCCTCGCCCCTCTTCGAACAAGTCGAAGATATGACCGAGGTGCTCGACCGTATCAACGAAAACACCGGCGAGTCCGGGGAATCGGAATAATTTGCCTCATGCCCCCTGCTGCCTCCCTCACAACACCCGTTCTCCTGGTCTGCGGCGAGGATGAATTCGGCGTCAAAGAGCGCGCGCGCGAAATCTTCCAGAAGTGGTCCGAGGACGTCGGGGGCATGGACCACGAAATCATCGACGCGGCCGTAAACCATGCCGGGGAAGCGTTGAAAAGCCTGGCCAAATTGCGCGCCGCCTTGCAAACCCTCCCTTTCTTTGGCAGCGGCAAAGTCATTTGGCTGCGGAATTGTAATTTTCTGGGCGAAGAGCGCGCCGCCGCCGCGGCGGTTGTGACCGAAAATCTGGCCAGCCTGTCCCAGGAACTCAAGGCATTTGTCTGGGAAAACGTCCGGCTTCTCGTTAGCGCCGGGAAAGTGGATAAACGAAAATCCTTTTATAAAACATTGGAAAAAATCGGGTCGGTTGAGACTTTCGCCGGTTGGTCCGCCGACGACAAGGATTGGTCAGAGCAGGCGGAAACCTGGGCGTTGCGCGCCTTGCGCGGCTTGAAAACCGAGATTTCCGATGAGGCGCTGGCCCTGCTTGTGGCCAGCGTCGGCCCCAATGTCCGCATGCTCAGCAGCGAGATTGAGAAGCTGTCCTTGTATGTTGCGCCCCGCTCCCGGATCGAAGTGGATGATGTCAATGCCATCGTCACGCGCAACAAGCAGGCCCGCGCCTTCGCCCTGGGCGATGCGCTGGGTGATCGTCATTTGGGCCGCTCGCTGGCGTGTCTGGACCGGGAACTGTGGGAAATCCGCCGCGACCCGAAACGCAGCGAAATAGGCTTGCTCTACGGCCTGATCAGCAAAGTGCGCGTTTTGATTTTCATCCGCGAAATGCTGGCCCGGCGCTGGCTCAAACCGGAATCGGACTTCAGCCGCTTCAAGGCGCAGCTCGCGCGCGTTCCGGCCGACGCGCTGCCTGACGACAAGAAAATGAATCCCCTTTCCATGCATCCCTATGTTTTATTTCAGGCCATGCCCCAGGCGGACAATTACTCCCAAAGCGAACTCATTGCGGCCATGGACCTCTTGTTGCAATGCAACCAAAAACTGATTTCGCGCAATCTCGACACCTCCCTGGTCTTGCAGCAAACACTCATCCAAATCGTCAGTCGTCCGGCTGAAGCGGCGCTGGACGAGCGGCGGCTGATGCCGGCTTGACCGGGCTGAATCGCATCGCAATATTTTCAAACGCTCACTCATGAACCAACCCCCTGCAAAGTTAATGGTGGCGGTCTTTGACCACACGGTCTGCATCAAGGTGAATGGCCGGGCGGATTTTACTTCGAGTTTGGATCTCAAGAAGCTGATCGGCGAACTATGGCAAAGGGGTTACAACCATTTTGTCTTTGAATTGCGCGATTGTCGCACGATGGACAGCACCTTTCTGGGGTTATTGTCCGGGATTGGCCTCAGATTCTCCGGCGGCAAAAGCGTTCAAGTCGGCGCGCCTCTGGAGTTGCTCAACCCCAATCCCCGCATCGCGGAAACACTGGAAAACCTCGGTGTGGTGAATCTGTTTGCCATCAGGACCTGCGCCGAACCGTTGACCGATGGATTCCAGCCTCTGGCCCAGGCGCCCGACAATACGCAGGTGGAACTGACCCGAACCTGCCTGGAAGCGCACGAGACTTTGATGTCCATCAAGCCTGAAAATGTTCAAAAATTCAAGGATGTCGCCCAATTCCTGGCCGACGATCTGAAGAGACTCGAAGCAGCGGGCCAAAAGCAGAAAGAGGACGCGTCCGCTCCCGCATCGAAGCCGTTGTCAAATACTTGAACCGTTGACCGTCACTGCGGCTGCAGGCGGTAAAAGCGGGCGTGCTGGCTGGCCACGGGCGTTGGGTCGGTGTAGGAGCCTGTGGCGGATTGAGTTGTGATGTTGGTCAAGAGCGTCCAGGTGACCAGATTGGACGAGACGTCAATCGCATAAGACTGCCCCGTGCTGGCCGCCCAAGACATGCTGAAGTTGCCGGTCACCGAAGACACGCTGGCGCTGATGAAGAGGGGCGCATTCGTCACCGGGCCGGAGATAATGTTGGTCGCCTCTATCGAGTAGGTGACATTTGTGTCGGAAGTGTTGGGCACGGCCAGATACCAGATTGTTCCAAAGAGGTTCGTCAGGCTCGAGTTGGTCCCGATCACCACTAGTTGAGCGTTGGTCCCGGTGTTGAAGCTGCCGGAGTAAAATTCTTCCGGCGTCGGGAAGACGTCAAGGCCGGCCAGTAATTCCACATTGCCCCCGGACAGGTTGGTCACCGTAAACTGAATCCCTGCGGCATTTGTATTGACAAAGTAGGAATACAACACGTTCGTGGGGTAACCTGGCGGTGCGTTCGTGTAGGTATAGGGACTCCCGTCGGTCAGGGGTATGATTTGGATACTCGTTGGTGGTCACCCATGTGGCGATGATCGTGTAGCTATTGCTGACCGCCGCGACGTTGTAAGCGGCGAGATACCACGTGCTGGGCTGCGGCACGACGTTATTGGTCGAAAGCACCGGCAGGGCCACCGGCACGGAGTTGGTGGTGACAACAATGAATTGGTCGTTGGTGCCGGTGTTGGCGCTCGCGTAATCGAAGTCCAAAGGACCGGGCACCGGCATGCCGTCCCGCGCATACAGATCAACTTCGCCATTGGCGGGGTTGAGGATTTGGAATGTGACCATGACGGCATTGGTCGGAACAAGGAAGGAGTAATACTCCGGGCCGTTCGTGCCAAAGGTGCTGGTTCCGATATTATTCGTTACGGGAACAGCATTACTCAGCGGTATAATGATGTTGGTCATTACATTAAAATCCACCTCGATGCTGAACGTCGCGTTTGCCGGGCCGTTGTTCTGCACGCCCAGGAAATAACGCTGGCCGGGCAGCAGCGGCGGCGGCGCGCCTTCGGTGGCAAGGACGGTCGTGCTGGGGCCGGTGAGGGGAGTGACCCCGTTGGTCAACATCACATCGCCGGGCAGGCCTCCCGTTGGCAGCGCGGTTTGGTCGAAAAACAAAGTCAACGGGCCGCCGTTGCTCACTGTCAGGAAATTGGTGGCATAAGTGGCATAGGAAGGAACATCAACGGCGAAATAAACGATGGCATTGGTCGAAACGTTGGTCGTCATGGAGACGCCATTGGTCAGCACGTAGAGGGTGGCATTGGTCGAGGATGTCGTCACCTGCATGGTCCAACTGAGCAGCGTGCCGTCGGTCGGATTCGGGGAGTCGTTGCGCGTGTCCCAAACGTCCAGCGTCCAGCATCCCAGCGGATTCTCCCCGACGAACGGAGTGAGCGGCTCTTCGGGCAGATAATAATTGTTGTAGTTGGTCGCCGGCAGTTGAATGAGTTGAATGTCATCCAGCAGCACGCCCAGGGCATTGCCCGCAAATTCGATGGTGACCTGGTCGCTGTTGGCGACAAAGCTGTTGGTGAAAAGCTGCCAGCCGCCCGAGGCGTTGGTCAGGATGATGTTGTTGGTCGAGATGCCGTCAATGGTCAAATCGAAATTTGGCAGGATGGAATTGGTGCTGTATTTGCCCAGGCTGCCGGCGTGGTAAATGGCGTAAATCTCTGCCGGCGAAAGAGAGCGATTGCAGAGCGAAATCTCGTCAATAATGCCGCCGAACATGTTCAGGTATGGCACCCAAGTGCCCGTCGTGCCAATGAATAACGGAGTCGTGTCGTAATCCAACGCAAACCCCGGCGTTGCTGACGCCTCCGCCGCGCCGTTGACGTAAAGGGTGGATTGGTTGCCGTCGTAGGTTGCAGCCACGTGATACCATACGCCGCGCTGCGCAATCGTCTGGGAATTGATGATCCACTGGTCAGCGGGGCGCGTCGGGCTCGAGACAACAAATTGGAAGCGGTCAGAGGAAGTCCCGTTACCGTTGTCAATGGTCTGTTTTGAGAGGCTGTAGCCTTCAAACCAGGCCGCCTGGGTGTTTTTCTTGAACACGATCTGTTCGCCGCCGTTGGTGGAAGGCAGGTTCGGATCGAGCAAGACCCACGCCTCAATGGTGACGTTGGCGGGCTTGAGTGTGGGAGAATCAGGAACCTGGACGTAGCCGTTGGTGCCGTCGAAATGGAAAGCTAGTCCAACCATGCCGGTGCCATAACTCGCACCACTCGGCGACAGTGTGCCGTTGTTCGTGCCGATGATGTCATCGGCATCGCCGTCGCCGGGCCACCAACTGACGATGCCCGGGGGTTTGGCGTAGAATTGGAGTTGATAGGGCTGGCCGTTCGTGATGGCAAAAGTATTGGTCACTCCAAATGTTTGGATGATTCGTCCGCTGGTCAGCGCCAGATAGTTGGCGCCGAGGCTGTTCGTGGCGAGGCCGTTCGTGGCGTTGGTCGTGACGATTTGATCGCCGTTGGGATCGGTGACAATGCCAACCTCATTGTTGGTGAGAAAGCCAAGCCCGTTGGTGGTCTCTATAGTGACCACATTGTTGGTCACAAGCCATCCCTCAAGGACCAGGCCATTGGAGTCATTATTGATGTAAACCCCGGCGGGCGCTGTTTCGAAGCTGCTGGTCGAAAGGGCGACGGCCGGTATATCAACCTCCTTGGCAAACGGCGGCGGAGCAAACTTGATCGGCGTGGTCGCCAGGTTCGTGTCCTCGGTGAAGACGGTATAGACGATATTGGTCACGCCGTTGGTGGGGACCAACGTCAGGCCGAGGTCGGTGGCGTTGGTTCCGCCGCGGTCTTCAAAGAGGAGCACACTGGTCCCCTCCGGACTGGTCAGGTGCAGGACGAGGTCGTCCAGATTGGTGTCATTGATGCGAACCCCGATTTGCAGCGACACCACTTGATGGCCGTTGGTGACGCAAATCTGCGATTGAGTGTGGCCGTCGGTCGTTAACGGCACGGAGGGGCCACTGTTGGTATAGTTCTGGACCAGGTTGGGCGTCAGACTTTCCTCGATTTGGACTACAACATAGAGCGTCACGGGGTTCTGGCCGGAATTGTGGATGCCGTAATACCAGACGCCGCCGGCAAGAGGCGGGCTTCCCGGCCAGCCGGGTACCGGGTTGGTGCTGCCCAATGTGAGAGAACCTCCGGGCGGACCAATGTTATTGCTGCCGTAATCGCTGGTATTCAGATTGTCGAAGTTGGTCAGATAGATGCCAATGGGGCCGGTGCCGGCCGCGTTTGTGCCTTCGCTTTCGTAAAGCGCGGAAATAATCAGGTTGGTGGCATCGTTCGGAACAATGATGTAATCGTCAAACCATTGATCGGCGCCAAGCGTGAGCCAGAAGCCGGACAACGGCGGCTGGGGATCGACTGTCACAGTATATTGAGTGACATAACCGGTCAGCGACTGGTTATCGTTTGCCTCCGATAGCAGCCAAAGTCCATTCATCGGTTGACTGACGTATTGCGTCAAACTGCCAGGGCCATCGGAAGTGATGTCGCCCGAGTTGGGATCTTCCTGGAGATCATCGTAGATATTGGTGAAGCCGTAAGAATTGCCGGTAAAATCGTTCAGGACCGTATTCAGGCCATTGTGCTGGAGGGTGCCGTAAAGATTGCCGGGAGTTGGAAACTGGATGCCGAGATTCACTGTCACCCGGCGAATTTGTTGCTCGAGTGGATTGGGATTGACCATGAAGGCAAAGACCAGGGCGGGAACGGGTGAGAGGGAGCTGGGAATAAAGACCGGCAGGCCGGTGCCAGTCGCGGTGATGCTGCCATTGCCATTTGCACTGCTGAAGGGCGCTTGCTGCGCGATCGCGTAAAAGCCAAAGTCAGCCGCCTGCTGGTCCTCCGACTTGACGCCGATATAATAAACCTCATTCGCGAAAGAGTTGCTGTAAATGATGGTTTCAGTCCCGGTGCGTCCGAGGGATGTGTCGGCAGACTGCACAAAAGCTGCGAGGTTGGTCAATGGCGAGACGTTTGTAGAGACATAAAGGTCAATGTCGGCGCCGCCGGACGCGCGGGGGATGGAGAGATTTGGCGGCAAAAAGGTGGCGAAGGCCACGTTGGTCGCCTGGTTGGTGGCGGAAAATTGATCGTTTGTAAAGATGAAGAAATGCCATTGCGACAGACTGCCGTTGGTCAGCGCCACAATGGCGTTGGACATATACAGGTTTGGCTCGTTGGCGCCGACTCGCTGATGGAGCAGAGGCACGCCATTGCTGGCCACGGTTACCAAGGTCACGTTGGTGGTGAGAATGCCGTTCGTCACAATAGTCAATGATGAAGTCAAGGCCGGGTCGTCGCTCGAAATGACCAGGGCATAATCCTGTAGAATATTGTTGGTTTGGCCCGGGACGGCGTTGACGTTGACCCGGGTGCCGCTGATCGTAACGGTCAGGGGAAATTTGATCGGCGCGTTGGCTGGATTGATATAGACGTTCTGAACATTGTTGATGGAGTCGCCCGCGGACGTAAATGCTGGCACCCCGTTGGTGACATAGATGTTCTGAACAGTGTTGTCGCTTTCGCCGGGAGGGAGATTGGTCGGGTTGCTGGCTGCGGTGAAGAAGTTGCCACTGAGGAAATCGTTGCCGATATAGATGTTGGTCCAGGTGCTGTCCGCCACGGTCAGATCGAGGTTGTTGACCAGGGCGACGCCGGCGGCTGGATCGCCGGGCGGATCGGTCCAAACCAGGGTAATGCGCAACGGATAAACTTGGGCGTTAGTATCGTTGCAATTGATCGTATAGGTTTGATATTGGCCGGTGGCCAGGGCGTTGGTGTGGGATTGATCAACCAGCAGCATGGACGCATTGGTGGAGGCAAGTCCATTGGTCAAGGAGATCGGGATGCTGTTGGTGATATTGGGCAGGCCCCAGCCTTGTTCATTGGCGCCTTCAGTGTTGACATTGAAGTCATATTGCGCGCCCAGCGAGCGCGAGCCGTTGATGAGCATGGCCTTGAGCAGCGCCGGGCTGGGATTCGTCATGCCCATGCGCGATTGCAGGAACTCCTGCATCAGGGCCAGCGTTCCGGAAACTGCGCCGGCGGACATGCTGGTGCCGCTCTGATAGACGTAGTACGGCTTGAGCACGTCGTTCATGTTGCTCAAGACCGTGAAATAATCGCCCTCGGAGTTCGTTATGAAGAGATAGAAGTTTATAGTATATTCCACAGGCCCTGGCTGGTTGGACGGGGAAGCGACCCCGAAGAACCATATATCCTGAGACATAAAATTGCTCACGCTGAGAATATTGCTTGTCGATAGCACGTCTATTGGCGGGTCGAAGGGATCGCCTAACAACAACATGTTTGTTGGGAAGGGCCTTGGCGATACGGCGTTGGAGGAAATCACGATGACCAATTGCGAAGTGCCCTCCGGAATATACAATGGATAAATATTGGTTTGATTCAACGCAACGGTGTTGGTGTAAAAATCATCGGTGATAGTGGTTTCGTTGGTGGGATCGATATAGTTTGTCGCCCGGCATGAAATGGTAAACACTCCCGGAGCAACCACGTCCGGCTTGAACCGGCCATAAAGTCCTTCAACTCCAAGCCCCACATTGCCGCAACTGGAAAAGGACGCCACCAAGTTGCTGTTGTCAGTGCCGCCATAAAACACTTCGTTGGTCTGGCCGTTGGCGATGACTACGTTGGTAATGGAACGCGGGCTGTCGCTGGCGGCGACGGTGATAACATTCTTGGCCGTGGCTGGTGAGGTGATAGTTCCCGCGATGCCATTAACGCCATTATCCGAACCACCGCCGGTATTGCCGGCGGCGAAGACAAAGAGCAGGGGCTGCTCGCCGTCAACGTTCGGCTGGGCGTCGCGCGTGGCGGCGTCATAACTGGCCGCATGAATATCATATACCCCACCCTGCTGGTTGGCCGGTGTGGCATAATCCCAACTGTTATTGGAAATCAAATTGGTTGGCCCCAGGTTCGTCGAAGCGTTCTCCTGCAAAAAGGCGTCGGACACGTATGGACCGTACACTAAATCCAAGGCTTGCACAAAGAGAGTGGCATTGGTGGCCTTGCCTCGAAAACTCGCGCTATTCGTCGAGCCGGGAACCGAATTGGTGACGGTGGATGATTCCAAGCCACTGCCCGCGATAATGCCCGCAACATGCGTGCCGTGACCGTCGTAATCGGTCGTATCGCCCAGCAGACGGCCTGCCGGGAGAAAGTCCGGATGCATGCCATCAACGCCCGTGTCATTGATATTCACCGTTACGTTGGAGCCGGACAGGTTGAGATAATTTGGAGTGTTGGTGAGCGTGTTGGCCGCAACGCCCATAATGACGCGCGTCAAATCATTCATAAGACGGCGCGGCATATAGACCTCGATCTCCTGGGCCAGCGGCAGTTGCGCGACGGCCACAAGGCTCCCGGCAGGAACGCTCACAATCAGGGTGGGACCGAATGGGCTGCGATCTTCGCCAATCAAGGTCGCTCCCAATTGGGTCAAGGCCGCCAGGGCGGCGTCGCGCTGGCCGGGGAAGGTCGTGACACTCAAGGCATTGGTCTGCGGCTGCTGCTCGACGGCGGACGGTAGGAGTGCGCCGTCCAGCTTGTAATATGGCTCGTAAGGCAGCACGGCCACCACGTCCGCGTTGGCGGCCAGGTTTGTGGCCTGTGCGGGTGAAGCCGCGACCAAGGCGGCATTATTGGGCACGTACGAAATATAAGACGCGCCCGCCTGGCTCAATTCGGCATAAAAAGCCTTGTCCAGCGGGCGGTCCGCCTGGACGAGATAACTGCCCGGAGCGCCCTTGGCGCGCAGATGAGCCGGGATATTCAAGGCCACCGGGACCTCGGTATCAATCCAGGCATTGCGCAGAATGAGGGCATGATTGTTATGGAGCAATTGCTGGATGCTTTGGGTGGTGTTGCTGATGCGATAGGATTTGCGTTTGGCGGCGGCATTGGCGGCGAGGGCCTTGGCCAGGGGCGGATGTTGCAACCGCAAGGCATCGGCCTTGGCGGTGGCGGAGTGCTTTTCCGCAGGGCGGTGTCCGGCCGCGTATTTTTCGGCATATTGCCACACGCAAATTGCGGCGGCGAAAAGCAGCAGGCTGATGAGAAACCAAACTCGTGGTTTTAAGCGCATATCTTTACCTCCAGACGCATTCCGAAAGCGTCTCTAAACTTACCACAAAACAAACGGGATTTCAAGGGGAAAAGAGCACCCAAATCCCCGCCCAAGGAATTTTTTGAACCGCGAAATACACAAACCACGCGAAATATCCAGACCTGTTCCCGCAAAAACTTTCTGAGTTCGCGTATTTCGCGTATTTCGCGGTTTACTCGGTTTTCCATATGCATCCTTTGCGCTCTTTGAGTTCTTTCGCGGCCATCACGCAGCCCTCTTCCCCCGAAAGCTTTCGGGGTTCGCGTATTTCGTGTATTTCGCGGTCAAGAATTCTGGTCCTTGTGCTCATAGCGTCCTTGTTCGGCCACGATGCGTTCCATCTGCGCCTTCGGATAATGACCGAAGTTCACCAGCAATCCCAATTTCAACCCGGTGGCCTTGAGATAATTCTGAACTTGCGCCCGATGCTCGTCTGTCAATTCTGTCACGGCTTTCAATTCCAGCACAATCTTTTCGTGGCAGATAAAGTCCGGCTCGTAGGTTGAGCGCAAAGGACAGCCTTTGTATTCGAGCGCGAGCGGTTTCTTCGGCACATACGGAATTTCTTGCAACCGCAATTCGATCTCCATGCATTCCTGATAAACCGCTTCGAGAAATCCGCAGCCTTTCTCGCGATAGACCTCGAAACACGCGCCGATGATTTTGTAGCTTTCTTCCTTGTAGAGAATTTCTGTGTTCATGCGGCCAGGATTGCCATATAAAACGAAGTCCGTCACGCCATTTTGGCTGTTCCAACCCAGTCGTTGAAGAGGATTTTTGACCGCGAACCACGCGAACCACGCGAACAAAGCTCAAGACAGCCTTTTCGCGTATTTCGTGTGTTTTGCGGTTCATTTTGTAAATCCTGTTCATCCTGACTTTGAGTTCATTCCCATGCCCCTCTTCAATTCTTTCGCGTATTTCGCGTATTTCGCGGTTCACTCTTTTTCCCATTCCGACCAACGCCAGGTTCATCTTCTTTATCCTGTAAACCCTGTTCATCCTGACTTTGAGTTCTTTCACATGCCTCTCTTCAATCTTTTCGCGTATTTCGTGTATTTCGCGGTTCACTCTTTTTCCCATTCCGACCAACGGCAGGTTCATCTTCTTTATCCTGTAAACCCTGTTCATCCTGTCTTTGAGTTCTTTCACATGCCTCTCTTCAATCTTTTCGCGTATTTCGCGTATTTCGCGGTTCACTCTTTTTCCCATTCCGACCAACGGCAGGTTCATCTTGTATTTCGCGGTTCATTGCTTCAATTCCCGGGTTCAATATTATAGTTGTCTATGACGATCCTGGGCGCTCCGGCGCCGGGGTCGCTGACGATGTGGCAGACGGTCCGGGTCAAATACTCCCCCGTGATCTCGTAATTGGTGCATATATTCAGCAGGTAGCCGCTTCCCGAAGAATACAGGTTCTTGGGCTTGAGAGACTGGCCCCAGGAATAAATCACGAACTGCGGCAGGCCCAGTTTCAGCAGGGACAACGTCTGCTGTGGAATCCGTTCCACCATTTCATCGGTAAGATTAGCAGGAGGGATGCCTGTCAGGTACGGCGAATTTACAGTTAATGCGGATGCCTGCAAGATGTCTCCGATATGGTGGAATATCCCATTGGGGTGGTTGGTACGCGCCCCATAAATCCCATTGGCGGAGTCCAATGCCAAGTTGTAAAAGTTGTAAAAGTCGTTAGTCGGGCTGATGGGGATCCCTCCCGTGCTGTTGGTGATGACGACGACCCCGGCGAAAACCGCCGCCCAGGCGGCGTCATTGGTTTGGTTGACCGATAGCAACCCGCGGGCGGCATTGTCGTTGGGGACAGCCGTGAAAAGATCAATGAGCGACCAATCATTGGTTGGATATGTGAATGGTGAGTTGACCCAGGGAGTAAGGTTGTTGGCGGCCGCAGCCCACCCTGCTCCCTGGCCCGGATTATCTGATTTTAAGTAAATCGTTTGCCAGGGCGTTCCACGGTGGACACGACCCAGCCAGCCCACGCCGGGGAACAAGTTGGTTGGAAACTGCCAATTATCTGCGCTGGTCATGTTTGGATCCCCAAAAACCATATTGCCAGTCTGTGCGTTCTGTGTGCCATGTATGTAGCGCTGTGTAACCGATCCGAGACTTAGCGTCATCGCGCTCAGCAACTGTGCGGGTTGAATAAAATTGATGTTAGTAGTGGCGATTGACGTTGAGGGTGAAAACAGATCCCCAATCGTGTAATGAACCAGAGGGTCGCAAGCCATCCAGATATTCGAGTCTGCATAGTTCGCATAGGGAACGGCGGTGCCCGCCTGGCTTTGAATACTCGATGGCGCTAACCCTGGCGAGTAGAAGCATTGTTGCGATGCCGAAACGCCGTTTGGCAACCCTTGCCCCAGCATGCTCCATTCAAATTGCGAATTCATCGGCATACAGTATCCGATTTGAGCCTGGATGGCTGGAGGGACCTGCACAAGACCACCATCCGTCGTGCCGGCGCGGGACCACATTGGGTAGCCTGGACTGTTAAACTGGTCGGGGCGGTTCGTTAGATACTGGGTGATGGGAAACGAGCTTCCAAAGGGGCCCAGGTTCACAAAATCCAAAAGGGTTCCTTGCCCCGGTGGTCCGTCAAAGAGGGCATAGCAAAGATGATTGGTTACCGTCACGGACCAACTATGGGTTGGCCATGTGAGTTGGTTTGTATCTGTAGAAAATCCGGAGCCGTTGGTATTGAGAGAAAAAAACCACTTTTTGGTCTCAGAATAGTACCCTGGTGGCAGGACGATAAAACTGTTCTGTAAGAAGGTTTTGAACTGGCCCGCTAGCCAGGGGGCAGCGGAAGACGCAACATTGGTCCATGGTTGGGAGTAACTGGTCCCGGTAACATTAGTCACGCTAATATTGGTGACAAAGTTATAATTATTTGCTAGAGTGATCGTCATAATGTTGGATGCCACAACATATAAACCAGCAGAGCTTGAGCCGGTGAAATTCGAGCTGTAAGGGTTCCAGGCATCCATTCCACAAATATTGGAAATCGACATCTCATAAAATTGGTTCGTATATAGAAAAGGGAGGGCAGTCTGATACTGGCCTGATGTTGAGCCAATTTTCCTGACGAATTGCAATTGCCGGCAAAAGGACACTTGGTTGTTATAACTGTATTGATCGAAGGCGGGAAGCCCTTTGACGGCTCCGACAACCCAGGGAACCCCCCAAAAATTGAACGTGCCATCGGGCAGGCCAGATGCAGATGAATTTGTCAGATCGTAGAAGGTTTGGCTCATTCGCAGGTACGCGTCACTTGTGACTTGAACAAAGTTCGTAATCGTAACGAACGTATTGCTTCCTCCTGATGAAATCACCTGAAACTGAGGGCGAAAGACAGGAGGTTGTTGATAAACATTTGGACTGATGCCTGCGTAAACAGGGTTTGCGGCGGCGTAAATATTCGCGGCCAACTGCAACATGCGATGGACTTGTTCGTTGTAGCAGACGCCCGGGCTGTTCGACATGAAAACGGGAATGTTTGTAATCCCGAACGTAGTGTATATCCAGTTGCTTGGTGCGTAGGCTTGGACATATTGGCCCAGGTTGTTTGTGACGTATTGACCCAAACTGTTGGTGAGGTAGTTGGTGAAAACAAAGACCTGCGAACGCAGGAGCAAATCGGCGGCGTTGGTGAAAAAGTTGAGTCCGTTATTGTTTGCGTTCGTCCAGGAAACGAGGTTGGTGGGCATTGGGGTGTAATTGCCATAAGAGCTGTATGGGCCGGCTTGGATCTGGGCGGTGTTGTCGTAATTTATGTTGACTTTGGTGCGCAACCAGGAGGGCGGCGGAACGAGGGGGAGGTTTGTGAAAAGATTGGAATACACGTAAACTCCATATTCCGGAGCGGAACTGGTTCCGATGCAGGCGAGCAGACGTTGGAATGCGTAGCGGTTGGTGGTATCAATTTTGCCCACTGTCACCAGCAAATTAGACGCGAAATAAGGGCCGGTCTTGGTCGTGTCGAACAGGTCTTGGACGTCGTAAAACATGTTCGAGTTGTAGGTGCCCGGCCATGGGAAACCTGTCACCGTCACGGAATTTCCGGCATAGTCGAACGGGTAGTTTAAACTTGGGTATAAGCCAAATTCGTCGATTGCGTTTAGGCCAATTGCAGACAGGGCGGTACTTCCGAAGATATTGTTCAGATGTTGAGGATAATTGGCATTGGATCCGTAACGAAAGCTAAGAAACTGCGAGGCATCATAGTTTACGCCGCCCGCGCCGCCAGTTATCGTGCTGGAAGAGGGAGCGTAATTGTAGGGATTGAGAGCATAGATGGGGTTCGTCTGAAATGTAGGGCTGAGGTCATTGAGGAGCGCGGCCAGGTTGAGCTCCCACGAGCCGACTCCTTCGTCGCGGATAAACCCGTCCCGCTGCATGTTCGGATCGATGCCAGGGGTGGCGGCGAATTTGGAATTATTGTGGATAAAATTAAAATCGAGGGTTTTGCCGATGGGCAAGGCCATGAAGGCGTAGCGGCCAATGAATGGATTGGTCGGGGAATGGACGTATTCCGGATATTTGAGCACGCCAATCCATTCCGGCTCGCCGTTGACCAAGCTTGTAGCGCCGGTGGCAGCACCACTGGAATCGAGCACTTGCACGGGGCCGTTTGTTTCAAAGCGCCCGTTGCGGTTGATGTCCACCCAGAACCGGAAGTCATAGGGCGGTAAGCCCGGATTTCCATTGTTCGTGACAAACACAGGAGGGCGCGGATCGTAGAAAAGATTGCCGATATTCGTTGCCCAATCTCCGGGATCGCTTGCGGCGCTATATGCTGGGTTGCCCGCGGTGGAGAGATAGTCATAATTGACGTTGGTTGCGCTCGTGTTGTTGGGAGTGAAGCCCGCCTGACTGATGTAATTGTGGGAGGCCATGTAGTCGTAGCTCAAGATATCCGTTTGCGCCATCATTTGGGCGATGATTTCCGTCTGGGCGCGGGCCAGGGCCGCGTCACTCATGGACCGGGCGGTATCAACGTCCAGGGTCGCGGTCACGGCGCTGCGATCGCGTCTCGTCATGGCCAGGAAGGCAATGGCAAGAAAGGTGATGACCGACAGCATCAGCAACGTGATCACGAGAGCGACGGCGCTTTCTTTTGCCACAAAAGAACCCACGGAACCCAAGGTAGGGCGAGACTCTGTCGAGCCGTGACTGGATCGATATGGGGTTCGACGGAGTCTCACCCGACCGCTTGTCGCTTCGTGCTCGTCGTGCCCTTCGTGGTGAATGTATGTCTTCAAGTTCATGGCGCCGCGGGAATGACGATGTGCTGGCGGAAGATTTCGACCTGCCCGGCGCATGTGGACAGATATTGTTGGGCGGCGACGGCGGCGCCCGATGTATATAACGCCCTGGCGTGCTCAAAGGCCTCCGGTTCCAGAATGCCCAGCTCGATGTCTATTGAATGGGGCAAATAGTTTGTCTGGAGAATATAGTTTCCACTTGCATCCTTCTCATACAAGCCCGTTGCAGGGTTGATCACATTTTTGATGAACGGATACTGAAGATAAGTCAAACCGCTCTGCAAGGAGTCATAAGCCGGCTCGTTAACTGTCTCATTGCCGTCGGCATCGAATGCATAAATTTTCAAATGAACGACGCCGTCGGCGATGCGGTGGAACAGTGAATTAGTGAAAGTGTTCAACCCGATTTGGTAATTGAAATTGGAGAAGAGAAGATTAGTCGAGAAAAGCGGCGCGTTTGTCTGTACGACATAGCGGTAGAGCGTGCCAACGCCCGGAATGGCGCTGCCGCCACTGTTGGTAAACCAGTTGCTAACGGTGTAACCAATGCCGAGCCAGGTGTTATTGGTTTGCACCGTGGCAAAGATGTCCTCCAATTGGTTGGTGCGAGAAACAGGCACACCGTTGTTGCTAACCACCAGTTGGACAAGGTCATACTGGGGCACGAATGACCAGTACAAGTTGGGTGGGTTTGGCCCATTTACAATGTACCCCTGGGATGGACCAAGAGTCACATAGGGTGTCGGCGGATAAGCCACGTTGGTGAAATGGGGGTCGGACATTTGCGAAAGATCGGAGGCAATCATATCAATGATGGTGCGGCCGGCATCGGTGACGGTGGTTTGCTTGATGCCGGTTTTAAAGACTTTCTGGGTTTGGATGAACATGGCGGTCAGCCCCAGGACAATGAAGGAGAGCAGCGCGGTGGAGACAAGCATTTCCAAAATGGTCAGCCCGCGGCAGTTTCGGGGAGCGCGTGCGTCTCGCGCGCCGTGTTTGGCGTCCCGCCAAACACATTCCGGCCTGCCATTTCTCTGAGCGCGGCCAATCCGAAGAATCCATGGGAAGGAACCAGCGAAGAAGTGGGTCGCGAGACGCGCCCCACCGCAACCGGGACGGTCGCGCTCCCCAGTCCTTGCAGTCTTGCGTGGGAATCCGCTGAAGATGTCGAGGAATCTGTTTTGTGGAAGGGCCGTTTTCACAAATCAAGGGTTTAAAATGTTGGTCGTGTAAGACTGCGGTTGAAAAAACCAAAACGTAGTGAGGAAACTGTTAGTAAACCACAGATGCGAACTGATCAAACTGCGATAGGTTTGGCGGCCAGGGCCGACGTTCCCATTGGGAAGAACCGGCCACGCGAATTTGAGGCGCACCTCGCGCAGGTTGTTTGTCAGGTACGACACTTCCAACCAGCGATTGGATCGGATGATGCAGTCGGGGGAGCCGGCAGCATAAGGGGAAATGTTGTAGGGGGGGTGATTGTTCCAATTTGTCGAATCATACGCAATGGAGTTCCAGGGGACGTTCTCGACGGTCAATTGGTAGCGGAACGCCATGGCGCTGTTTGCCCCGTTTTGTTGGATGGCTGATCCGGTCATGGCGCGAACAATGGCAACAACTTCGTTAGTTTGACCCGGGGCCGGGAAGCGAGCATCGTATTCCGGGGTGCTTAACAACCCGATAATATTCATGTCATTGGTCAGGAAATTATAGGTACCGTTGGTGAAAGCCGGATTGGTGTAGGGGTAAACGTTGGTGCCGCCATTAATGTTCGTCACGGTGATCGATTCCACGTAGTTCGCAAGAATGTTATTATTGGTGCGCATTTCCCCGTTGCGGATGGCGTTGAGAAAATAAGGGGCGTCCTGGCTGATGATCGTGTCTTCGCGGTTGTCTTTTTGCACATTCATGCCCTGCGGCAATATGCCAATGATCGCCACCAGCGCAAAGCCAATGACCCCCACCGCAATCGCGATCTCGATCATGGTAAAGGCCCGTTCTGAATGGGACTTTCTGGCAGGATGAACAGCATTAATGAATCCAGAAAAGCCGTAACATGTTACGGGTCTGTTGCTCCTTATGTTACGGGTTAAGTCGTTGACTATCAACGGTGTAACGGATGTTACGGGTTTTCCGGACCTATCATCCTTATCTTGCGTCCCTTGCTTCTTCAATTCCGGGTTAAGTGCCTGATTATCAACATCTTTGACGGTAGGGCGAGACTCCGTCGAGCCGTGACCAGATCGATATGGGGTTCGACGGAGTCTCACCCTGCCGATTTTCGGGTTCGTGTATGCGGATGGACGGTTAATTCTCATTAGAATTGGTTCCGTTCGATTCTGGCGCGGGCGGTCAGCCAGTCAATGTGGATGAGATTGGGATTGCTGAAGGCGTTGCCTGGCGGCGTCTCGACCGGAAGCGGTGCATTAGCAGTAGTAGTACCTGTCTGCCATTGGGGATTTCCATTGACATCCAGCGGGTAAAAGATACTGCCGCTGCTCAACATGATGAACTGGTCGGCATTTGTTGCGAGTTGGCCGCTCGCGGTAAAACCGATGTAGGGCAAATGATTATAATTATTGATGTTATTAAAAGTGGAAAAAGTGGACGGAAACGGAAATAGAATATTGGTGTGAAAGCCCGATACATTCCACAGGTTGAACTGGTTAGCCGTCGTATTCGTCGTCCATACCCAGTTCGTGGCCTGACTGTTGGTAAGCTGGAAAGGATAAATGTAAACCCCTTGCGGCAGGAATTTCCAGTCTGTGAGGTAATGGGCATTGGATACGCCCGGCTGATCGCCAACCGTGCGCATACTGATCAGAGCGTAGGCGGAATATTGATGGCCGACCAGGCTGGTCATTAGGCTATTGCTAAACAAGGGGGTCGTGTCATTGGTCCAAAAGTTGGGCGGAAGAAATACCATGCAGACCATCGAGCGGTTGACCAGGGCGCGCTGGCGGGCCAGGCCGACGTCGTCGAGCAATTGGCGGGTGGCGGCGGTCATGGCGCTGCCTTTGGTAAATCCACTGAGGTGCGGCAATGCCATCGCCGCCATCAAGCCGATGATGCCGACGACGAGCATCAGTTCCAGGATGGTGAAAGCGCGGTGATTTCGGGGAGCGCGTGCGTCTCGCGCGCCGTGTTTGGCGTCCCGCCAAACACATTCCGGCCCGCCTTTTCTTTGAGCGCGGCCAATGCGAAGAATCCATGGGAAGGAAACAGCGAAGAAGTGGGTCGCGAGACGCGCCCCACCGCGACCGGGACGGTCGCGCTCCCCAATCCTTTCAGTCCTGCGCGGGAATCCACTGAAAATGTCGAGGAACCATTTTGTTCTTTGCGCCAGAAAAACGACCGTCAGCGCGTCGGGACGTTCCAACCACTCGACCGGCAAGGGCCGCCAGTCGGCGTTGCGATGCGAGGGGTTGGTGTTCGCGGAGTTCATTACCAGTTGCCGTTGGTCGTGATGATGTTGACGCCGCCCTTGGAGGAGCTGACATATTCGGCCCATAAATCGTAGCTGGAGAGATTGTGGCGATTGGTCGAGGAAGAATCGTAATGCCAATAGTTTGGGGTCGTGGCTGCGAGAGAAACAGGCACGAGCAGGCCTGAAAGATTTGTAGTTTGACTGGCAATATAATTGGTATATTCCTTGGGCTGGGGGATGAAAAAGCTGTGCGGTTCGTCTGGATTTGCATTTGCAACGGCGGAACGTAAGAAGATTGTTTGAAAATTCGCCTGAGTGTTGGTGCCGTCAAAGAGCTGAATATACCCATTGGTCGGATAATTGTTTGTCGCGCCGGTCAACTCGTAGAGCAAGGGATTGGTGGCGGCCACTGCGTCGTAATATGCAAAATTGGTGGGGGATACAACGGGGAGGGTGGCCAGAGCGCCGTTGTCCGGCGGGTAAAAATTGAGCTTGGATTGATAATTATCAAGCATCAGGGTGAGCTTGGCCTTGTCGGCATTGACCTGGGCGGCTCTTTGGGCAATCTTAGCGCGGGCGCCCGCGTTGACAACCAGTGCGGCGACAATGCTGATGATGGCAATGACCACCAGCAGCTCGATCAGGGTAAAAGCGTGTCGTTTGTTCATATTATTCGTTCTGCGCGCGCGCGCCGGTTTGGGAACGCACGTTGATTTGTGTGTCCCGGATTTCCTGTTCCATTCTTTCGCTGAGCCATTGCTTGATCATGCTTTGATAATTGAGATAGCGGGAACGGGCAAGGCGTTTGATGCGGGCGAGCATGCGCGGGTCCATGCGCAAAGTGATGGTGATGGAGTCGGACAATTCGCTGCCGGCGGCAACGGAGCTTTCCATGAGCCGGACATCCACGCGGGTTTCGGCCCAAAAGGCGGCTTCGGCTTCTTCGCGGTCGAAGAGCGGAACTTCTTCCCAATTGAAAATGGCGTTCATAGGCGATATTACTGGGCCAGGGCTTGAGTGAGTTTCCGTTGATAAAAAAAGCGGTCTTCGGATTCGAAGGGACGGGAAAAGATGACGCGGGCTTGTTTGCCGTTGGCGCGAAAGACGGTGAAAACGCCGAGGCCGTTGGCGGCCATGCCGAGATTGAAAAAGCGGGCCTGGACGGCAAAGCGCGGGGAATCCGGCAAGAGCCGCACGGCAAAAGGATCCTCGAACGACTCCTCAATGATCTGAAGAGTCAACGAGCGATCCAGATTAAACGGCGGATTATTCCAATCAAAGTCCATAAAATCAGTAAATCAAATGGCCATGCAATGTCATTACAATGTATTTACTGCATTGGGCGGTTTTTGTCAAGGGGCAGTTTCTTGATAAATTTAAAATGGCGTGCCGGAAAACTCAGTGCGCGGACGTTGGCTTCGTGAGAGGCGCTTTGGCGCCAGTGGCTGCCGGAACTTGCTCGTGCAGAAGGAAAAGGATGCCGGAAAGCGGAATTTCCAATCGCCCTCCGCCCCCTCTCAATTCGCACGCCAACTCGTGCAATGTCCTGTCGAGCAGAAAGGCGCGCAGCATCACGCGCAGGGCCTCTTCGTTCTCGGGCAAAATCCTCGCGCCGCCGATGGCCTGAAAATAGGCCTTCAAGTAAGCCACGCTGACCCACAGATTCCAATAGCGCAGCCAGGATTGGAAGCGAAGCATGTTTTCGGGAAGGATGCTGCCCCGCTCGACATGTTGATCGAGACCGACGGCCGCGGCGAAGTGAAAGGAGCGCAGCATGGTGGCCACGTCGCGCAAGGGCGAATGTTTGAGACGCCGTTCGCTAATGGGCATGAAGGAATCTCCTTCGAAGTCGATGAACACAAAATCCTTGCCTGTCCAAAGAACCTGGCCAAGACGGCAATCACCGTGGAGTCGAAGGCGGCTGGCGGAGAGGGGTTGGTCGCACAGGGCGCGGCAACACTGAATGATGGCCGGTTCCAAATCAACCACCCGTTGCGCCAGGGATTGCGTCTCCGGCGGCAGCGTGTTCAATTGCCGGCGCAGCAGCCGCAAGGTTTGCGCCGCGCGGTTGCGCATGGATTGAAACACAGCGCGCCGGTGATGAGGCGTGGAGGGTTCCGGGGCGAAGTTTTTGTCGAGAGGGTCGGAGGCCAGGACCCGGTGCAATTCGGCGGTGCGCATACCCAGAAGGCGCGCCGATTCCAGAAAGGTGCCGATGGTTTCAGCGACGTGGGCGGGGAAATCCGGCTGGAGAAGCTGCACCGGTTCGGAAAGCGGCACGGCGGCCGATTGCCCCTGGGCGACCCAGGTGATGACGCGGTCGTAGTAGCGGCTGAGGGCATCCAGCGTGAAATCCCAGGCGTTGGTGGCCGAGGGGATGAAAGCGTGGACGACGCCCAGGGTGAAACGCGAACCGGCGGCGCTCAGGTATTCCAAGCCGCCCGCCACCGTCTGGCAGTGCGGAAAAGAATGGCGGTTGAGAAACCGGCCCACCTCCAGTTCAGGATTGAGGCCCGGTTCGAGGCGGCGAAAAAGTTTGAGCATCAGTTTGTCTTCGAAAACGACGGAGGAGTTGTTTTGTTCGATTCGCGCCGCGGAAGGTTTGGGTGGAGGGGACAGGCCCATGATCCCGCGCCACCCGGCCAGTCGCAAGGGTTCGATCCCGCCCTGGGCGGTTTTGACCCGCCGCGCACGCCAGATCATGTCAAGGAGCGCGGCGCAAAAATCCGGGCTGCCAAAGGCGTCATATAGAATTCCGCTTTGCGCCGGAGCGGCCAGATTGAGTTCCGCGATGATTTGCCCGGGAGAGTGTTGACGCAATCCGTCCGCCTCGGTTCCGCAGGCAAAGGCCAGGGGCAGGGCATACATCTCCGTGTCCTCGTCCACGTAATCCACCTGCAAAAAGGCCAGCCTCGCCTCGGCGCCGCCCGGCCAATTTATCGGGAAGGCTTCCTTGATGGTGAGAAATTTCATGGTTTTCGATTTGCCCTTGAACCACGGTTGAGCGCGCAAGTAGTCGGGCAGGATTTCCTTCATTTCAAACGCATATCTTCCGGTCAATACTTCATCCCAGCGATGGGTGAGCGCAATGGCCGGCAGCCGGACCGGCGTGTCAGGGGAAGGTTGAACCTGGGCGCGGGCGAACTTCGGTTCGAGCGAAAACCAATAAAATGCATGCGGACCAAGCGAAAGAAAATAAGGCCGCTCGTTGACGACCGGGAATTCCGACCGGCCAAACAGTTCGATCGGCGTCGTTTGCTGGAAGGCGGACAAATCCAACTCGACCGGCTGCGTGAAGCGTGAGAGATTGGCAACGATCAGCAGGGTCTCGTTCTGGTAGCGAAGGATGTAGCTGAGTATCTTGCGGTTTTCCGTCTGGAGAAATTCGCATTTCCCCTCGCCCAGGGCGCGCCATCGTTTCCGCAAGGCCAGCAACCGCCGCATCCACCAGAGCAGCGAGTGCGGGTTGGCCAACTGCACCTCCACGTTGTTCGCTTCGTAATGGTAGCCGGGATCGAGGATGATCGGCAGATAGAGACTCTGCGGATTGGCGCGGGAGAAGCCGGCGTTTTTGTCTGAGCTCCACTGCATGGGTGTGCGCACACCGTTGCGGTCGCCCAGGAAAATGTTTTCGCCCAGGCCGATTTCGTCGCCGTAATAGAGCACGGGGGTGCCGGGCAGGGAAAAGAGCAGGGCGTTGAGCAGTTCGATGCTTTTGCGGTCGTTGTTCATCAAAGGAGCCAAACGCCGGCGGATGCCCAGATTGAGCCGGGCCTGCTCCACGTGGGCGTACATGCGGTACATGTAGTCGCGCTCCTCGTCGGTGACCATTTCCAGGGTCAACTCGTCGTGATTGCGCAGGAAGAGCGCCCATTGGCAGGTTTCGGGAATCGGGGGCGTTTGCTCCAGGATGTCCACGATGGGCTGGCGGTCCTCCATGCGCACGGCCATGAAAAGCCGCGGCATGAGCGGGAAATGGAAAGCCATGTGGCATTCGTCGCCGCGGCCCTGGCCAAAGTAGGCGGCGGCATCTTCGGGCCATTGATTGGCCTCGCCCAGCAACATGCGGTCGCCATAATTTTCATCCACATGCTGGCGGAGCCTTTTCAGAAAGGCGTGCGTCTCGGGCAGGTTCTCGCAACTGGTGTCCTCGCGTTCGTAGAGGTAAGGCACGGCGTCCAACCTCAGGCCGTCCACCCCCAAGTCGAGCCAGAAGTCCATCACTTTGAACAAGGCTTCCTGCACGGCGGGCGAGTCGTAGTTCAAGTCGGGCTGATGGGAGAAGAACCGATGCCAATAATAGGCATCGGCCACACGGTCCCAGTGCCAGTTGGAGTGCTCGACGTCCTTGAAGATGATGCGGGCGTCGTGGTATTCCGTGGCGGTGTTGCTCCAGACATAAAAATCGCGCCAGCGGCTGCCGGGCCTTGGCCCGCCGGGCGCGCTGAAACCACGGATGCTGGTCGGAAGTGTGGTTGAGCACCAGTTCGGTGATGACCCGCAGCCCCCGGCGGTGCGCCTCGCGCAAAAACGTTTTGAAGTCCGCCAGCGTGCCGTACCTTGGATGCACCGCGCAATAATCGGAGATGTCGTAACCGTCGTCCTTGAGCGGCGACGGATAAAACGGCAAGCAGCCAGATCGCTGTCACGCCGAGGTCCTTGATGTAATCGAGTTTCTGCGTCAGGCCGCGAAAATCCCCGATGCCATCGGCGTCGCTATCATAGAAGGCGCGCACGTGGACTTCATAAATGACTCCGCTTTTGTACCAAAAGGGATCAGGGTCCAATCCCTGGCGGTTGCGATCCGGGGAAGGCATGGGTTAGCCGTTGTTGTGGCCGGCCAGGGCAGGCTCGCGCTCTTGCTCCGGCGCGCCGGCTTCGCTCAGGTCAGCCAGCAAGCGGCGGACGGCGGTATGGCTGCTGAGATAATACTGCGCGGCGGTTTTGGCCACTCCCACACGAACGGAGCAGGCTCCAGGCGGCAGCGCGCGAAACAGGTCCTCATCAGTCCAATCGTCACCGATGCCGAGGATGAAATCGGTCGCACGATCTTTGAGCCATTCCTGGGCGGCGGCGCCTTTGTTGATGCCGCTGGGGCGGACTTCAATGACTTTCCGCCCCTCCAACACTTGCACATCGATGTTGCGCGTGTAATCGGCCAGGGTGTCGAGCAGTTCCTGCGCCCGCACGCGGGCCTGATCCGGATCGGCGCGGCGATAATGCCAGGCGAGCGAAAAATCCTTTTCCTCCAGCAAAGCGCCAGGGAGACGATCCACGTAAAGCTGGAGGATCGGGCGCACGCGTTCCATCCATTCGGCGGTGATGTTCTTGAACATGCGCCATTGGCCGCGCTGCGGGCGCAACCAGATGCCATGCTCGGCCACCAACGCCACCGGCAGCCCTCCAAACCATTCCTCCAAATCGCGCCGGGACCGGCCGCTGACAATCACAACGTCGTTCCGCGCATCGGCGCCAAGGCGGGAGAGCAGTTCCAACAATTCCGAATCCGGCCGGGCCAATCGCGGCGACGACGCGAAAGGCACGAGTGTGCCGTCGTAATCCAGGAACAAAATCCGGCTGGCCGCCGAGCGATAGTGTTTGAGCAAGGCGCAGGAAATCTTGCCCGTGAGGAGCCGGGCCGAGCGCGCGGCTTCGGTCTGCTGCGTGGCCAGCAACGCCTGCACAAAATCGTCCGCCCAGCGGTTCACGTCATAACGGCGCAGGCGGTCCTGCAAAAACTGGTTGCGCCGCGCCTGCTCCTCGACCGGCATGGTCAGGGCCTGCTCCAGAGCACGGGCAAAATCATCCAGATGAAATGGATTGATGAGCAAGGCCTCGCCCATCTCCTTGGAGGCCCCAGCCATTTCGCTCAAAATCAAAACGCCAGCCTGGTCCGGGCGCGAGGCGATGAATTCCTTGGCCACCAAGTTCATGCCGTCGCGCAACGGGGTGACCAGCGCCACGTCGCAAAGCCGGTAGAGCGGAACGATTTCTTCGACGGAAAGATTGCGGAATTGGTAAATCAAGGGCGTCCAATTCACGTTGCCATGAGCGCCCACGATCCGTCCGACGGTTTCCTCCATTTCCTGCTTCATGGCCTGGTAGCTGCGGACGCCGATGCGGGACGGAGCCACTGAAACGATCAAAACCACTTTGCCGTGCCATTCGGGATGGCGTTTGAGGAACAGATCGTAACCGTGCAAGCGGTTGAGAATGCCTTTGGTGTAGTCGAGCCGGTCCACGGAAAAAATGACTTTTCGCCCCTGGAAATTCCGGCGCAGTTCCGCCACGCGGCTTTCGGTTTCCGCCGTCGCGGCCATTTCCGCGAAGCGCGCGAAATCAATGCCCATGGGAAAGGTGTCCACTTTGACCACGCGGTCGCCCAGGGCGAGATCGCCCAAATGGTGCTCGTAGCCCGCCGTGCGCAGCACCGACGTGAGGAAGTCGCGCGTGTAATCGTGGGTATGGAATCCGATCAGGCTGGACCCCAGCAAGCCTTCAATGATTTCCGCGCGCCAGGGCCGCGGCAACAATCGAAACACCTCGTACGATGGAAACGGAATATGCAGAAAGAAACCAATGGGCAGGTGCGGGAAACGCTCCCGCACCAGGCGCGGCAGGAGCAAAAGCTGATAGTCATGAATCCACAGGATGTCATCCGGCTGCAGCACCTCCGCCAAGGCGCTGGCGAAAGCGCGATTGACACGCTGGTATTCCTTCCAATGCTCCTCCTCGAACCGGGCCAGGGTCGTGAAGTAATGGAAGAGCGGCCAGAGGGTGCGATTGCAAAAGCCATGGTAAAAGCGGTCCATGCTTTCCTCCGGCAGAAAGACCGGATACGCATTGAAATGCTCCTGGCCGAAGGCCCTCACGGCCGCTTCCTGTTCCGGCGCAACGCTGGCCCCCGGCCACCCCACCCACAAAAAATCCAGCCGCCTGGCCGCGTCGGCGCGGGAACGATCCAGGTAACTCCATAATCCGGTCGTCAATCCGCCCGAGCTGGGCGCGAATTGCGGCCGGCCGTCTTTGATCGATACCGTAAACGGCAACCGGTTTGAAACAATGACCAAACGCATGACACATTTTCCTTCCATTGATTCCGCCCGATCAATCGGGCAATCGTTACTGCGGGCCGCCGCGAATTCACGCGCGCCAATCCTCTTGCCGATGTTCGCCTTTTCTCCTGGCGGTCAAATACAACCCTTTCGTTTTCTGAGTTTGGGTCCATCCATGTTCCTGGGGAGCAAGTGCCATGCCTGCCGCCAGGATCGCCTGAACTCAAAGGCCACCCCGGCGAATCTCAAGGTGTCCGACCCGCCGGATGGCACGTCGGAATCCATCTGTGGAACAAAAGCGACCATTTATGGACCCATTATCATGGCCCCTTATCTTTATCATTATAATGCTTTTGACACAATCCCGAAGTTCGGCCTGCTTTATGCTAAAGGGAATGCGGCAGTTTTGATACGGGAAGGGAGGGAATCAAAGGAAAGGAATTGAGTATGAAGATTAAAGTGTTGAAATCGATTGTTCTGGCAGTCGCAACGGGGCTTTGTATTGCCGGTTGCGGCGTTCACATCAATCCGCCAGCGGCCGAGGTGGTGGTTTCTGGCGCTCCACCTCCACCGCCTGCGGAAGTGGACGTTCAAATACCCATGCCAGGCCCCGATTTTGTCTGGGTCGGGGGAGTCTGGGTCTGGGGGCCAGGGGGCCATTGGGAGTGGCAGGCAGGTCATTGGGATCGTCCGCCATATCGCGGCGCGGTTTGGACACCGCACCACTACGAGTATCGCAATGGCAGGCATGTATTCGTCCGCGGAGGATGGAGATAAAAGTATGTCGCGGGGGACGGACGCCCTCTCGACATGGAAAGGAAATGTTATGAAGATCAAGAACTTGATTCTGGGGGCATTGTTGCTGCTTCTCGCTACCGGGTGCGGCAAAACTGAAAGCGACAACAGCAACAGCAATTCCTCCAATCCAAACACGAATGCGCCGGCGGCGACCAACAGCCAGTCGGCCACCAACAAATAGCAGGCTGGCGAAAAAGTTCGTGCTGGCGGCTGCGGCGTGAATCCCGGCGGCTCCGGCGGTGCGGGAGTGCTGCATCGTGGCATCCTCCCAGGCCGACTTTATTCTGTGTCGATTTTATTCTGGCGCGGGGCGCGGGATGCAGGCACATTAATGCGCCGCCGCCGGGGCGGGTTGCAAATTGACTGATATTTATGGAAACAAATGTTCAGACCGAGGACGTGGTCCTCCAAAAAACGCGGGAATTGTGCGAAGCCATCGTCCAACAACCCCAATTTCAAAGCATCCGCCAGCAAGTGGATTCGTTCATGGCCGATGCCAAAGCCCAGGAGCAGTACGACAGCCTGAGTGAAAAGGGCCGTCAATTGCACCATAAACAGCAGCAGGGATTGGAATTGGCGCCGGCGGAAATTTCGGCCTTCGATGCGGAGCGCGAGGCGTTTTTCCGCAATCCGGTGGCCAGGGGTTATGTGGATGCGCAGGAGGCCATGCACCACATACAGGAGGAGGTCAACCAATTCGTGAGCAAAACGTTCGAGCTTGGACGGGTGCCGTCCGCGGAAGACCTTGAAAGTGGTTCGTGCGGTTCCGGCTGCGGCTGCCATCATTGAGTTCTGACCGAAGACACGGTGTTGGCCACCCCACCACAAACCCCTGCCGAACGCTGGCCTGCCCAGATCAAGTTCATCGTTGGCAACGAAGCGTGCGAACGCTTCAGTTACTACGGCATGCGGAGCATTCTCGCCGGCTACATCACGGGCGCGGTGCTCAAGGGCGGTTTGGGACAGGATGCCGACTCGTCCACGAACATTATTCATGCGTTCGTTTCCGCGAATTATTTCATGCCCCTGTTCGGCGCGTGGCTGTCGGACAAACTCATCGGACGCTATCACACGATCCTCTGGGTGTCGCTCTTCTACTGCGCTGGACATGGCGTGCTGGCGTGCAGCGATTTCGCGGGCGGGGTTCACGGCAAACTCATCTGCCTTTACATCGGCCTGGCATTGATCGCGTTCGGCTCCGGCGGAATCAAGCCCTGCGTCTCCGCGTTCATGGGCGATCAGTTCAGAGCGGATCAATCGCACCTGATACAGAAAGCGTATGGCGCCTTTTACTGGGCGATCAACCTCGGCTCGTTTTTCTCGTTCCTCGTCATTCCGTGGGTGAAAAACCACTACAGGTACAGTTGGGCCTTTGCGGTGCCGGGAGTATTGATGGGCATTGCGACCTTCGTTTTCTGGCTTGGGACAAAGAAATATGTCCGCGTGCCACCATCGCGCGAAACCAGATCGGCCGGTTTCATCCCGGTTTTTTTCAACGCCCATGCCAATCGCACCAGTTCCGGCTTCGGCCCGTTGCTCAATATTTTAACCACGCTCGGCGCGCCGCTGTTCATCATCGTCGCGCTAACGATTGTTGCGTTTGCGGAAATGAGCCTGGTGACGCGCGCGATCGGTTGGGCGGCGGTGATCTGCACGGCCCTGTGGTATGCGTCCGTTTTGGTGACGAGCCTGCTGGGCAAGTTCGATCCAGGTGACAATTTCTGGGCTGGAGCGCAAAAGCGTTACACTGAAAAGGAAATTTTCGCCGCGCGGTCGGTCAGCCCAATTCTGTTCGTGATGGCTTTGATTCCCATCTTCTGGTCGCTTTTTGATCAATCGAATTCCACATGGGTTTTGCAGGGAGAGAAAATGACACCGTATAACTTGCCTGGGATTTGGTTTCCGACATTTGATGTCCTCCGCAACTGGTTCCACGGTTTGGCGAAATCGCCATTTGAACTTGTGCGTTTGAGCATCGGCGCCGAGGAGATGCAATCCATGAATCCATTGATCGTCATGATTCTGGTGCCATTGTTCACGCTGGGAATTTATCCGCGCATCGGCAAATTTGCCTCGCCGCTGCGGCGCATGTCCTACGGTATGTTCGTGGCGGCGGGTTCGTATCTTATTGTTGCCGCGCTTCAGAAACGAATCGAAGCGGGCGTTCAATTGAGCATCATGTGGCAGACTGTCCCGTATATTGTTCTGACCGCCGCCGAGGTGCTGATTTCGACAACCGGCCTCGAATTCGCCTTTCGTGAAGCCTCGGCGGAACTCAAAAGCACGATCATGAGTTTCTGGCTGCTCACGGTGACCGTCGGTGATTTGTTCGTGGTGGGAATCACGAAACTGTTTTCCGAGGCGGGCGCGGGCAATCACGCCGCGTCCGTGAGCGCGAATCGTTTTCTGCTCTACGCCGGGCTGACTTTTGTCGTGGCGATCTTGTTCAGCGTCATTGCCAGCACCTACAAGTATCGTGACGCGGCGGCGGCGGAAGGAAAGTAGCTTGATGTGTAAAGATGAATGAAACCTTCACACCCGGCGAGTTGCGCGATTTGCGGCGCGCCAAATCGCTCCTGGAGAACCGGTCCTTTGCCATTAAATTGTCCGATCTCTTCGGCATGCCCATCAACGCCGGCTTCGCCCTGCTGCCAAAAAAATGGTCGGGAAAAATCAATCGCGCGGCCAATGCCGCCCTGTTCAAGGCCCTGGAAGTCGCGGTGGCCACGACCGGCAGAAAAGGCCTGAAGTCCCCTTCCAACCGCTGGCACAAACTTCTGGCGGGCGCCTCCGGCGGGGTGGGGGGCGCATTCGGCCTGGCGGCGTTGGCCGTCGAGTTGCCCATCTCCACCACCATCATGCTGCGTTCGATCGTTGAGATAGCGCGCAGCGAAGGCCATGATGTGCGCGACTGGGCGACCAAAGTCGCCTGTCTGGAAGTCTTTGCCCTCGGCGGATCCAAAAAAGCCGCGGACCCGCCCGAAACGCCCTATTGGAGCACACGACTGGCTCTGAACCAAAGCGTCAAGGAAGCCGCTTCGCACCTGGCCCGCAAAGGCACGGTGGAACGAACGGCGCCGGCGCTCGTGCGATTCGTCGGGGCCGTTGGCTCGCGCTTCGGAGTTGTCATTTCCGAGGAAGTGGCGGCCAAGGCGCTGCCTGTCATCGGCGCGGTTGGCGGCGGAGTCATCAACGTGATTTTTATGAACCACTTTCAACAAATGGCGCGCGGCCACTTCATTGTCCTGCGCCTGGAAAAAACTCACGGCCAGGCGGCTGTCAAGGAACAATATGACGCGCTGATCGTTTGAACCGTGCGGAGGGGCGGCCGCCGTCACTTCTCAAAAGCGCCCTGGTCTTGCACTAACGTCCATTCGCTGTCCGGATTGTATTCCTTCATCGCTCCGGCAATCTGCGCCGTCTTCCCGCCAAGATTGCGCTGATAGATTTTGCCGTCCTGATTGACAACCAACAGGAGAACAAGTCGAAAAAAACTGTCGCCACAATGGGGTGTTCACCCCATGCGTCAAAAGGGTCAATCGCCCGGGGATTTCCGCACCGACCGGGCCAGCCAGTCCAAATAACGCCCGTTGCCGCCGCTCAGCGGCAGGACGACAAATTCCGGCGTGTCGTACGGATGTTTGGCCAGCACCAGCTTTTCCAGTTGGCGGAGATG
Source organism: uncultured Verrucomicrobiae bacterium (assembly GCA_963825315.1). Taxonomy (GTDB): domain Bacteria; phylum Verrucomicrobiota; class Verrucomicrobiia; order Limisphaerales; family Palsa-1400; genus DASRLE01. The sequence goes on from CAWGST010000002.1 coordinate 265,053, forward strand.
TCGTTTGATCGTTTTGAAAATGATCAAAACTTCGCCGCCCGACGCCACCCGGCCCTTCCACCAATAGTGGGATTCAACGCCGGAAATCAAATTGGCGCAGGCGGCCACGCGCGCTTGCAAGGCGCTTTTGGCCAGGAGGCGCGCGATCTTCCGGCTGGGCGCCGTGACCAGCACGATATGGAATTGCGCCGCGCTTTTCATTCCCGGGTGGAATCAAGTCTTTCGTTCGGGATGGGCGCCGTAGCTTTTGACCACCCAATCGCTCAGCACCTTGTCCGGCGCATCGACGGCATCTGAGTCAATAATAAATTCCTGCAGGCCCGTGTTTTGGGAAACCAGTTTGAGCCCGAATTGGAAGTCCTTGAACCGCGCCGCGCACAGGTCCCGCACCGGAACGGTTTGTTCCAGGGCCAGGGCCACGAGCCGGTCGGCCGCGGCATCGGTAAAACGGATGGCCAGCTTGTAATTTTCCGCAAAACGCGCGGCGAAATCATGCACCAACTGCCGCGCCACGACCTGTTCCTCCTTTTCGTGCTCGGCGAGGAGCTTTTGCAATTCCGGCGCCGGATGGTCCACCAGCTCCTGGGTCACGACAAAGCGGCGCACTTTGGTCGAGGGCAGTTCGAACTTGAAATCGCGAAAGATGCGTTCGCAAATCGTCATCAATCCGCGGGCGCCGATGCTTTCCTCCCCGGCCAGGTCGGCAATGCGGCGCAGGCCGCCGTCCTTGAAAAGGACTTCGATGCCGTAGGCGGCAAAGGTTTGCTCGTATTGACGGATGATGCTGCCTTCGGAGGTTTTCAGGATGGTGTACAAATCATCCGCGCTGAGGGGATGGCAAACGACCCGCACCGGCAAACGGCCGATGAATTCAGGCTCAAAGCCATATTCTATAAAATCGCGCGTTTGAATTTGTTCGAGCGTCCCGGTCTCGCCGGCCGCTTTGAAGGAATGCGGGGCGTTGAAACCAATCGTGGCCTCGCGCAGGCGTTTCTGGACAATTTTTTCCAGGCCGTCGAATGCGCCGCTGACAATGAATAAAATGTGCCGGGTGTTGATCGTGCCCGGCGATTTTTTGCCGCGCTGGCTCAAGTCCATCATGGCCTGGATTTGGCCGCTGATGTCGTTGGGCGAACGGGCCGGCACCTCGGTTTCCTCCATCAACTTGAGCAGATTGGTCTGAACGCCCCGGCCGCTGACATCCCGGCCGTTGATGTTGGAAACGGAGGCGATTTTATCAATCTCATCGATGTAAATAATGCCGTATTGGGCGCGATCGCAATCCCCATCCGCCCGGCGCAGCAACTCCCGGACAAGGTCTTCAACGTCCCCGCCCACGTATCCCGTTTCGGAAAACTTGGTCGCGTCGCCCTTGACGAACGGCACGCCGATCAAGTCGGCCGCATTGCGAATGAGGTAAGTTTTGCCCACCCCCGTCGGCCCGACCAAAATGATGTTTTGTTTGGCGTAATTGGGCTGGTCCTTGCCGTCCATGGCCAGGCGCACGTGATGATAGTGGTCGCACAAGGCGACGCTTAAAACCTTTTTGGCCTCCTCCTGTTTGATCACGAAACGATCCAGGTAAGCCTTGACATCGCGCGGCTTGCGATCGAAGGAAAACTCGTTTTGCGGCGGTTCAGGCGGAGGCGCTTCGGCGGTTCCGGTCGAATCCGTTTTCGGCAGCGGTCCGCTGGAGAGATGCTGCCGCATAAACTCCTGCAATTGACGCTGAAATTCCTCCGGCGAGGGCGGTCCGTTGAATAATCCTTTTCCCATAATGACTCCAAGTTAGTTCACTTCCGGCAAAGTGCCATGATTCTCAGAAAAGCGCACGACAAAATTCTCGCCGCCGTCGCGGAGATTTTGCGTCCGTACGGATGATTTTGCAAGTTATTCATTGCAAGCAATTAGCGTATGATTTCCCTTGATCAGGACTCACGCGGACAAACCTTGATGTTGCAGGTGATTTCTGAACTTTGGGGCGGCCTCACTTGGCCCCCTTCGGCCCCGAATTTCCAGTGAGGTCGTGCAAGGGGTTGTGCAAGGACACTATGTTTGACAAATATGCCCCGCCAATCTCCACTGCCGCAAGCGCGGAATAAATAGCGCCTCAACCTCCTGGGGGCGGCGGGACTTCTCAAACCGCAGGCGCCCGCGCCAGGCTTTTTCGGCCACCAACAGCAACGCGTCCAAATGCGGATGCATGCTGATTTCGTGACGCGCCAATTGGTCGGCTCGCCGTCGCGCATGTTCAGCCTTGGTGGCGGCGAGACGATCGGCGGTTTTCAGCCTCGAATTCTCATTGGAGCTTCGCTTCGCCCGGCCCATCAATTCACGCTCGTAGCTTTCAAAATAATCGTCGATTCGTTCCAGTTCGCGTCGCAAGCTGCTTTCCTGCCGGCCGCGGATTCGCTCAAGTTCATGGGCCAATTCCTTTTCCAGTGTTTGTTTCAACAGTTCGCGCCATCGCGCCGGATCAGGCGACGGCCAGGTGATTTCGGCGGCGGAATCAGCGGTGGCTTGATAAAAGCTGATATCGCGGGAAAGGTCAGGGTCGGGTTCTCCATCGGCCAGAGACACGGCCATTCGATGCAATGACCAGTGCTGGTCCATCGCTTGAATTTCGCAACGTGCCAGCGCAAGCAGAGTGAAATGAATGTCCGGCTGGGGCGGTGCGGCGAGCTGCCATCGGGTAGTATCGGAGAATTGCGCGCGCCAAAGTTTTTCCATGACGGCGGCGTCGGGCAGGCGCGCCGATGGAGCCTCCGGCAAAACGAATCGTTCAAGCGGCAAAGGCGATATACGCAATGCCTCGGCCAGGTGAAACGTCAGGGGGCAGCCGGGAAAAACTTCGCGGGCCGCGTCTCGCGCCGAGGCGGTTTCGGCGGGCGCAAATTGCAATTCAATTTCATGCATCGCGCCATCGGGATGCCAAAGCTTGGCGGCGCGGCCTTCGGCAAGGACTTCGAGGCGATCGTGCCATGTGCGTTCACAGAGCGCGCCGAGCTGGGTGAGTCCTTCTTCATAGAACTCCAACAATTTGCCGGGATTGTGCGGGACGCGTTCCAGTTTCATGCAGAATCACAATGTTTCGTAATCTTTTGCGAACAGCGTTTCATCGAGCTGTTTTACTTCGCCGTAAGCATCGCGCGCCACCGCCAATTCATCACCAAGGCCAGCCAGCGCCTCGGCCACGCGACCTTCGCTTTCACGCCATCGGCGGAATACTTCCCCGGCAAATTCGTCGCTGCTGAAGCGTTCCCCCAGCACCAATCCGGTTTCGCCGACGACAAGTTCAAAAAGATTCAATTTTTCCTGGAGAATCTGGAGCAGGTATTCCTGCAGTGTGCCGGCTTGAACAAAATTGTATATATGCACCGGATGCTGCTGCCCAAGCCGGTGCAGGCGGCCGATGCGCTGCTCGATTTCCATGGGATTCCACGGCAGATCAAAATTCACGAGATTGCGGCAAAACTGCAGATTGCGTCCCTCGGTGCCGCTGTGCGTGAGGATCAAAGCGCCGCCGCGCTTGCGAAATTCCTCTGTGATTGGCTGGCGTTCAGGCGCGGGCGTGGAACCGTTGAGGACAAAAGCTTCCACCCGCATGCTCCGCAAATAATCCGCAAGGGCCGCCTGCGTTTCCAGGAATTGTGTGAAGACAACTGCCCCGCCTTCGACGCGTGTGAGCGGGGGAATCAATTCGCATTTGCGCTTCCAGCTTGTTTCGAGCGGCGCCTGTTCGCGCCAAGCGCGGACGGAGGCGGCATCGGGAAATTTTTCAAGCGCGGCCTTCCACGCCGCGGGGCTGCTGCCGGCGGTTTGCAAAAGCAAACGCCCCCAGAGGCTTGCCTGACTGGCGTTGAGATTGGAAAGCCGGCCGCGGAATTCACGCTCCCATTTCCCCCAAAACTCGCGTTCAGTTTCATCCGGCTCGAATAAAACGGTTTCAGCCCGGCGCGGAGGCAGTTTTAGTCCGGCATTGGCGCGGGTATTGCGAACCATGACCTGGCCGAGCAGCCGCCGAAGGTCTTCAGGCTCGCGCGGTTGACGGGGACGTTTGGGATCGAGGAAACGCGCGCGAAATTCCTGCGGTGATGGCAACTGGCCGGGCTGGAGCAGCGTGACGAGATTGTAAAGTTCCTCGATTGAGTTCTGCACGGGCGTGGCCGTGAGAAGAAGGAGGAACTGGCGCGGCAGCGCGTTCACCGCCTGCCATGCTTGTGCTTCGCGGTTGCGCAGGTAATGCGCCTCGTCCACGATTAGAATGTCCCATTTGATTTGGCGGGCGACTTCCAATTGCGCGGCCTGTTTGAGCGTGTGGAGGCTGGCAACGATGCCAGCGTTCTCGCTCCAGAATTTTTGCGGGTCGCTCCGCGCGCCAACGTGATTCGTCGTAGCCGCCGCCAGATTGAATTTGTCGGCCAGTTCCTCCTCCCACTGATCGACGAGCGAAGGCACGGTGAGCACAAGAAACCGATGCACCATGCCGCGCGTGAGCAGTTCCTTGATGACGAGACCGGCTTCAATCGTCTTGCCGAGGCCGACTTCATCGCAGAGCAAGGCGCGCCCGCGCAACGGACCCAGCACGCGCAATGCGGTGCGAACCTGATAATCGAGCCGCTCGATGCGGCAGTGCGGAAGACAAAGCAAATCGTCGGATTGGTTGGAAACCCACCATAATGCCGCGCGCTCGCGAAGAAAAAATCCACGCAGATCGTCAAGTGGAAATGTCGTCTCCTGAAACTCCAGCGGCGGCATTTCGAAACGCACCGGCAATGGCGGCAGCGGCGCGCGTTCTTTCCGCGAAAAAGCCGCCTTTGCACTTTGAGCTTTGGCATTCGCCTTGATCTCCGCTGCCTTTGCTTCCCGGATGCGCCGCCTTTCGGCTTGACGCTTTTCACGGTCGCGCCGTTCCTCTGCCAACCGCGCGAGAATTTCTTGCCGACGGGCTTCCTCCTCGGCGCGCTTTTGTTCTTTGCGCTGCAATCTGCGGCGGTAGCGCTCGACCTCCGTGTTCGTCTCGTAATCGATTTCGCCCATGATCCTTCCGAGCGGCGAGAATTGAAACCGCAACACCTGGGCCATCGCCGCGATATTATCTTCGATCCAGCCGTAAACCGACTCGTGTGGACCGAAGGGCGGTTCTTGTTCGCAAACCGGCCCGTGCCTGCCCGGTTCCGGTTTGATCCAAAACGCTGTGAAGGTGTCCTGGCGAGTGGGGAATTGCTTGAGCCAGCGTGCCATCGCGGCGCGAATCGAGTTGCGATGGTCTGTGGAAATGGCCGCTTCGCGCCGGCCGCCCTTTTCAATTTCCCACGTTAACTGACCCGCGCCCGTGCAGCGGATGCGGCCCGCAGCGACCATCTGTTTTGAACCGGCTTCGCTCCAAACAAATTCCGCAAAGCCTTTCACTTGGTCAAAAGTCAAGCGGAGGTCCAGCAGCGAATGCGCCTGTCCGCCGGGCTGCGCCAGGCCCGGCAGCAACGGCTGCCGTGGCGATCGGGCTCGTGTTTTGCGCGATTTCTCCGGGATGGGCATTCCTTGGGACACAGCGGAACTTGTCAAGTGTGTTGCAGCTTGCGGCTGGCCACAAACCGAATCTCAACACGCTTTTCCAAAGCGGGAGCGAGACCATCGGCGTTCCGAAAAAACAACAGCCTGGTTTGCGGCATACAATTAACTTGCCCGAATACTATGCCGCAGACATGCGATAATGGTCAACTTTGGTTTTTTGAATTTCAAAGCAGCCAAAGAATTCCGATTCGTCCTCCCATTATTCACCCGTGGGTAAGCGGTGCGTATCCGGTCGTGTGCCTCTGGTCGTTCCGCGAATGGAAGAAGCAGGATTAGTCCCAAACAAGTTCAAGAATAAAATCAATCGGTTCAACAACGGAGTAGCCAGAATTGAACACATTGATGTTTTGATAGTGGAATTGCTTGCTTTCCAATACATCGCCAAACGGAATGCTTTGTGTGGCAACGCCGATTCCCCCCGGCTCCGCCAGCCATCGCCCGCAATGCAGTGGAAGGCGAAGGCTGCCAGGCAGCTACACCACTGTCACAGTGTTTGTCAGGCAACCTATCCCGGAAATCGAAATCCTGATCGTGTCGCCCGGCCGCAGCATGAAAGTTTCCGGAGGGACGATGCCCGTGCCTGTCAATAGTACCTGCGCCGAGGGGAAATTTCTGGCTGCGAAACAGGAACCCGGCCAATTCGCCAAACCCGCGCTTGATCTGGCCCACTGACGTTTCCCCCTGGAAGGCCGGTTCGCCGGAACGCTCGATGACAAGCTGGATTATCCACTCGCGCGCCTCTGTTTCCGTGGCCCCCACCGTGACGAACGGTCCGAGCGCGCAGGATCGGTGGTAAATTTTCGCCTGGGGAAGATAGAGAAGATTCTCCCCTTCTATGTCGCGCGAGCTCATGTCGTTCCCTATGGTGAATCCCGCCACCCGCCCGCGCGAATTGATCAGCAGCGCCAACTCCGGCTCGGGAACATTCCAGTGCGCATCGCCCCGAATGCCGACATCCTCATCCGGCCCCGCCACCTTTTCAGCCAGCGACTTGAAGAACAATTCGGGGCGCGGCGCTTCATAGACTTTGTCGTAGGCGGTGGCGCTGAAGTCGGACTCAGCCATGCGCGCTTTCTTGCTGCGCAAGTAAGTGACACCGGCCGCCCATACTTCCTGGCGGTCCACCGAAGCAAGCAGCCGCACATCCTTCATCGCGCGGCGGGGCGGGTTCTGCTTTGTCCAGCGCGCCAGGCGTTCCAGCAAGTCATCCAGTTCGAGCAAATCCGAGAGCGCCGCCGCTTCCCCGGATAAATCCAGCAACGATTCATCTTCCAACACCAGGCCGACGCCGCGGCGGCGGTAACGGTCTTCAAACCTGCACAGTTTCATGCCGAATAATCCAAATACACCGTTTTGAGTTTGGAATAGAATTCGATCGCGCCCGCGCCTTGTTCCTTGAACGAATCGGTGCTCGATTTTTTCACCCCGCCAAACGGCGCCTGGAGCGCCAGGCCGGTGGAAATTTGATTGACCTTGACCACCCCAACTTCAATCCGTTCGATAAATTGCATCGCCCGTTTAAAATCCCTGGTGATCACCGAAGCGCACAGCCCGACGTCCACGCCATTGGCCACGGCGATGGCTTCGTCAAAATCCCCAACGGTGAGGATCGCAATGATCGGCCCAAAGACCTCGTCGCGCGCGATGCGCATGTCGGGCGTCACATTCCCAAGCACGGTCGGCGCCATGAAATGTCCGAAAGCAAGGTCCCCCCCGGCCAGCCGCTGCCCGCCCGAAATCACTTTCGCGCCTTGCGACAACGCCCCCTCCAAATGCTCCAAATTCCCGGCCAGTTGCGTTTGATTGACAGCCGGTCCCATGGTCACACCGGCCTGCAAGCCGTTGCCCGCGCGAATCGCCTGCGCGCGAGCCGCCAGTTTATCGGTAAACGCGGCGGCCACGCTTTTCTCGACAATGACACGACTGGTGGCCGTGCAGGCCTGGCCAGTCAAACCGAAACCGGCGATCGCCGCCAGCCGGGCGGCCAAATCCAAATCCGCATCCGCCAGAACCACGGTGGGATTCTTGCCGCCCATTTCCATTTGAGCGCGGGCCATGCGTGTGGCCAATTGCTGATAGACGCTGTGGCCAACCGCATGCGAACCGGTGAACGAGAGCGCCGCGACGCCCGGGTGGGCCGCCAATGCGGCTCCCGCCACGCGGCCGTCGCCAGTCACCACGTTAAGAACACCCTTGGGCAGGCCCGATTCGGAAAGAATGCGCGCCAATTCCAGCGCCATCGCCGGAGCTTGGGTCGCTGGCTTGAGAACCACAGTATTGCCGCTGAGCAACGCCGGTGCCAGCTTCCACGCCGGAACGGCGATTGGAAAATTCCAGGGGGTGATCAAGCCGACAACCCCCAACGGCTCGCGGCGCGTATAAAGGCAGTTGCCGGGCAAATCGTGCGGGATCGTATGGCCTCCAAAAGTATATCCCAACCCGCCGAAGAAACGAAAAATATCCGCCGCCCGCTGGACTTCACCGCTGCTCTCCGCCAAAGTCTTGCCTTCTTCACGCGTCAAAAATTGGGCCAATTGGTCCTTTTGCGCCTCGATGCCCTGCGATGCTTTGCCCAGGATGCGGCCTCGCGCGACCGGCGTCATGGCCGCCCAGGCTGAATAGGCTGCCCGCGCGGCCTCGATGGCTGCTGCCACGTCCGCCGCGTTGCTTTGCGGATATTCCGCCACAGCTTCGCGGGTGTCGGCAGGATTAAAGTTGACAAAAGTCCGGCCGGGCTGGACAGACGCCCACTCGCCGCCGATATAATTCCGAAACTGCCGCATACTTTGAAACGCAGCAATACTCCCCGGCACGCCGGCAATCAAGGCCGATCATATTAAGATTGTCCTCCCCGGCACGAATGCTTCAATGACGTTATGAATGAGAGCGGAGTTTTTGCCGGCGCTGACCGGCGGATTTACGACGTGAAAACCAGGGCGCCCGGCCCGGCGGGGCGTCTGCCCATCACGGACGAAATGTTGCGCCGCCAACCCAGCGGCAATTTATTCGGTTTGACACAAAACGCCGGCATGGGGTGGAAAGCCGAAGAACTGGGGCGCAAACAATTCCTCCTCCTCAGCACCCAGGGCGGATTGCGCGCTCCCGACGGCTCTCCCATCGCGCTGGGCTATCACACCGGCCATTGGGAGATCGGCCTGCTGGTCGAAGCCGCCGCCCGCGAATTGCGCCGCTGTCAAACCATCCCTTTTGCCGCGTTCTGTTCTGATCCCTGCGATGGCCGCACCCAGGGGACAGCCGGAATGTTTGACAGTCTCCCTTATCGCAACGATGCCGCGCAGGTCTTTCGGCGCCTGATCCGTTCGCTGCCGGAATGCCGGGGCGTCCTGGGGGTGGCCACTTGCGACAAAGGACTTCCTGCCATGATGATGGCCCTGGCCGGAAGCGGCGGCCTGCCTTGCGTGCTCGTTCCCGGCGGCGTCACCCTGCCCGCCGACAACGGCGAAGACGCGGGCGCCGTCCAGACGCTGGGAGCGCGTTACGCCCACGGTTTGGTTTCTCTGGAGGAAGCGGCCGAATTGGGGTGTCGCGCGTGCGGCTCGCCCGGCGGCGGCTGCCAGTTCCTTGGAACGGCTGCCACCGCGCAGGTCGTCGGTGAAGCGCTTGGGCTGGCGTTGCCTCATACGGCCCTGGCGCCATCGGGCCAGCCGGTCTGGATGGAAATTGCCACCCGGTCAGCCCAGGCCCTCCTCGCACTGGAAAAACGCGGCCTGAAAACATGCGACATTTTGACTGACGCAAGCATTCATAACGCCATGGTCGTGCATGCCGCTTTCGGCGGATCCACCAATCTGCTGCTGCACATTCCGGCCATTGCCCACGCCGCGGGATTGCGCCGGCCCGTTGTCAACGATTGGATCGAAGTCAACTGCCAAACCCCGCGCCTGGTCAGCGTCCTCCCCAACGGACCGGTGCATCATCCGACCGTCCGGGTGTTCCTGGCCGGCGGCGTTCCGGAAGTCATGCTGCGCCTGCGCCGCTTGCATCTTCTTGACACGTCCGTTTTGACGGTCGCCGGCCAATCCCTCGGCCCCGTCCTCGACGCTTGGGAAGGTTCCGAACGCCGCCGTCGTTTCCGGGCCATTTTGAAACAGCAGGACGGCATCGAGGCTGACGAGGTGATTCTCTCGCCGGAACAGTCGCGCGCCATGGGGCTGACCGCAACCGTCGCCTTTCCCCGGGGCAACCTCGCCCCCGAAGGCGCTGTCATCAAGAGCACCGCGCTGGACCCTTCGGTCGTGGGCGCGGATGGGGTCTATCGCAAAGAGGGCCCGGCGCGCGTTTTCACCAGTGAACGTGCCGCCATGGAGGCAATCAAGCGCCGCCAAATCCAGGCGGGCGACATCATGGTTTTGGCGGGCATTGGCCCGATGGGAACGGGAATGGAAGAAACCTACCAGGTCACTTCCGCCCTCAAACATCTTCCCTTCGGCAAAGATGTCGCGGTCATTACAGACGCGCGGTTTTCTGGCGTTTCCACCGGCGCGTGCATCGGTCATGTCGGCCCGGAGGCCCTGGCCGGCGGCCCGATCGGCAAGCTGCGCAACGGCAACCGCATCCGCATTATCGTTGATTGCGCCAGCCTGGAAGGCGGCGTCGATCTGGTGGGCGACAGTGCCCGGACCTTCAGCCCCGAAGAAGCCGCTCGCGTCCTCGCCGACCGTGCCCCGGTCGCGGACCTCGCCCCGGACCCCCGTCTCCCGCAGGACAGCCGTCTTTGGTCGGTTTTGCAGCGCGCCAGCGGCGGAACGTGGGGTGGGTGCGTGTTCGACGCCGATCGCATCAGCGCCTTGCTGGAGGCCGGGCTGGACGCCGAAGGCCGGAGCACTTAGACCTTGTCCTTCTTCCGATAGGCCAGGCCTTGGAAGTGCGCAATCAGGTCACCCTGGTCGTCCTTGATTTCGACCGAATAGGTTCCGATTTTGAAGTTTTTGGCCAGTTCCCGCGCCTCGGCCCAAAGGGTCCCCGTGCCGGCGGCTTTCATGAAAGTGATGCTGGCGTTGACCGCCACAGCCACCGTGCCGTGCGAATTGGACGCCGCGGCGAAGGCGAAGTCGGCCAGTGTAAAAATGGCGCCGCCCTGCACGGTGCCAATGCCATTGAGATGGTGCGGATGGAGCGTCATGCGGGCGGAAGCGCGGCCGGGTGAAACGGAGAGCAATTCAATATTGCATCGCCCGGCAAACTGGTCGTTTCGAAGCCGCTGTTTGACCTCTTCCATATGCGTCCTGTTGTGGATTGGCTCCTTCAGCCTTCGAGCCGCTTGAAGAGTTCGACGTTTCCGACAACGTTGATCTTGCTTTTTTGCAGCGCGCCAACGGCTTTGTCCGGGTCGTCGAAGCGGAAGACGAAGAAGCCTTTGCTGTCACGCTTGAACGGGAAGGCATACATGTACTCCAGATTGATGCCGGTCTCCTCGATCACCGCCAGGACCCCGGCCAAACCGCCCGGGTGGTCGGGAACTTCGATGGCCAGCACCTCGGTGACCTTCACCACCAAACCGTTCTTCTCCAGAAGCTTTTTTGCCGCCGCCCAGTCGCGAACGATCAGGCGCAGGATGCCGTATTGCCGGGCCTCGGCAATGCTGAGGGTGAGGATGTTGATTTTGGCGCCAGCCAGAAGTTTGACCGGAGCACTGAGCGCGCCGGGTTTGTTTTCCAGGAAGAGGGAGAGTTGCTTGAGTTTCATATTCAGTCCGGATATTACATTTTACATTTTGCGCTGATCGATAACGCGTTTGGCTTTGCCCTCGCTGCGCTGAATGGAATGCGGCTGGATCAGACGGACGCGCGGCCGCAATCCGGTCGTGGTTTCGATGGATTTGGTGAGGCGGGCCTGCAATTGTTCCAGTCCGCCCATGGTGTCGCTGAACACATCACGCGTGACTTCAACCTGCACTTCCATTTCATCCAGTCCTTTTTCGCGCGTCAGAATAATCTGGTAATGCGGCAGCGCGCCCTCGACCTTTAAGAGCGCGGTTTCGATTTGCGATGGGTAAACATTGACGCCGCGGATGATGATCATGTCGTCGCTCCGGCGGCTGATGCGTTTGATGCGGCGCAACGTCCGTCCGCAGCCGCAAGGTTCCGAGGCAAGGGCGGTGATGTCGCGCGTGCGATAACGGATCATGGGCATGGCGTGCTTGCTCAATGTGGTCAGCACCAATTCGCCCTCCACGCCGTCAGGGCACGGCTTGCCCGTCGCAGAATCGATCACCTCCGGGTAGAAGAAATCCTCGAAGATGTGCGGCCCGGCCTGGCAAGGGCATTCCATGGCCACGCCGGGGCCGATGATTTCCGACAGCCCATAGATGTCATACGCCTTGATTCCGCTGTCTTGTTCAATGCGCTGGCGCATTGATTCCGTCCACGGCTCCGCGCCAAAAACGCCGGCGCGCAAAGGCAACTCCTTGAGGTTGACGCCCAGCTCGGCCGCCTGATCAATGATGTGCAGAAAATAACTCGGCGTGCAGCAAATGGCGGTGACATTGAAATCCTTGAGCACCATGATTTGGCGCTGGGTGTTGCCCCCGGATATGGGAATCACCGTTGCGCCAAGCGCCTCCGCCCCATAATGCGCGCCCAACCCGCCGGTGAAAAGGCCGTAGCCATAGGCATTCTGAATGATGTCCCCGCGATGCAACCCGCACGCCGCGAAGCTGCGACACATGACGTTGGTCCAGACATCAATGTCTTGTTGGGTGTAGGCAACCACGATCGGCTTGCCGGTCGTGCCCGTCGAAGCGTGCAGCCGGACGATCTCGCTCATCGGGCTTGCGAACAATCCGAAGGGATAGCCGTCGCGCAGGTCGGTCTTGTCGCAGAACGGCAGCCGCTTGAGGTCGTCCAGGGATTGGATGTCGCCCGGCTCCATGCCCCGGTCGCTCATGCGGCGCCGGAAGAGGGCCACGTTGTTGAACGCTTGCGTGATCATATTCCTCAGGCGTTCCAATTGCAATTCGCGCAACTGGCTGGCTGGAAGAAAATCCGGCGCGCTGATGGGATCGAAGGGCGCCACTTTTTGGATGGAGTGTTTGCTCATGGGGATTCGGTTGCTTTGGCCACCATAACCGCGAACCAATCGGGCGGCCGAATCGGTTTGTGGGTGGCATCGGTGAAGGCATGGATGGTGTAACCGCGCACCACCGGATTTCCGGTGGACTGATGGTTGATCTGCACGTCGAAGCGAAGGCGGGCGCGCCCGGCAAGTTCCGCGGAAGTCGAAACAACGAGCAAATCATCATAGCGCGCTCCGCCGCGAAATTCCAGGTGCGCTTCGACCAGGGGCAGAAACACGCCTTGCGCCTCAAGCGCGGCGTAGGAAAGACCGAGCCGGTGGCGCATCCATTCCGTCCGCCCGCACTCGAACCACTCGAGCGCGCGCGAGTTGTAGAAAGTTCCCATCTGGTCCGTTTCGCTGTAGCGGACACGCAAGTTCAACAAGTCTGCGGGCTTGCTCAAGGCGGGTTTATGCGGCGGTGGCGGCTGCATGGGCGCTCTTGTTTTGGAATAGCTTTCGCATATTTCGCATATTTCATGATCATCTATTCTCGTCCCAATTCCAGCAAAATCTGAGTTTTGACAGAATTGACGGGACAGGTGGAATATTTTGCCACAAAGAACCCGGCGCGGCAAGCCGCAACCAAAGCGAGCCTGAATTGAAAATTTGTGATTGAGAATTTCTCATTTGTCATTCGGAAAGACGGTTCGGAACATTTTGCGCAAAAATGCGCGATTCCCAGGAATGGCACTTCGGAGGGGAATGGCCGCGAAGAGACACAAAATGCACAAGAAGAGAAATCCTCTTTTGCCCTGATAACAAGTTTATCACTGCGACTGACTGCGACTGACTGCGACGGGGTTGGACTGGCGTGGTTAACGACACGCTGAGATTAAGATTAGGATTATGATTAAAATTATGAGGATTCATTGACCCTCCCCCATAACCACAGGGCGGAATTGCACGGATTTGGGCATTTTTGGCATTTTTAAATTTTTTCCTCTATTCGATTGACCCCCTCCCCCCATACACCCACCCGTAAAAAATTACGTATAATCCGTAAGATGCCCGTCTGCTCTTTCGGTCGGAACAGATTGGGCGGCAACAGGTTGCAATTGGGAAATGGGCCAAAACAGATTTTACGGTTCTTACGGTTCTTTCGGTTTTCTTTTCCGCTTTCACTGAAGAGCTACGGCGCGAGAAGCCTGCCCTTGCCGCGCCAGGGATTATGGCAGGGGAATCAGAAGGACAGAGTCCTTGATTCCCATTCCCTTGCCAAACATTCCCCTGCCATTCGGCGCGACACAGCGTGCTCATTTGACGATTTTAGCACAAAAGGCGGAATTTGTACAGGTCATGGTGGGAGGTTTTTTTATCACACAAAAACCCTGTAAACATTGATAAAAACGCGTGTCGGGGGCCTGTTTGTCAAGTATGTATTCTTGACAAGCAGCCCAAAAACCGGGCTTTTTTTGACCACAGAAGGAACACCTTTTGCGCGTTTCCATATTATCGGTTGACCGTCCGGCCAATCGCGGCGCAGGTTTTTCAAAGACGCGGCAGACGATTCTCGTTCTCCCCCATCCGCCTTCGCTCCGCTATGGCGCGACAAGGGAGAGAAGGCCGGGATGAGGGAGTGCAACGCTTTGACACCTCATCTTCAGCGGCTTTTGCGCGGCACAACGGAAAGTTGCCAGGTCTGCCATGGAGAACCGGGCAGACGCCAAACACCGGAATACACTTGTCTTTCAGCGCCATACGGGCTTAAATGGCAGCGGGTTCCGAAGAAAACAATGCGTAATTATGCTGCGCAAGGAAGATGGAATAATTTTCAAACGACGTATCGCCCGCTCGCCGACGCCTGGGCGTTGTATGACAACTCCGGGCGAAAACCCCGGCTGCTGGAGAAAGCACCATGAAAAAAACGAAGCGAAATAAACCGGACAAAGATTTCGCCGCTGCGGTGGGCCGCGCCCTGATCCGTGCCGGCCGGGTGGCGCGCAAAACCGCCCGCATGCACGGCACACCAATCTATCTGTGGCGCGATGGCAAGGTCGTCGCCGAAAAACCCTGACGCTCCGATGGCGACGGCGGATCACAGACCGTCACGTTGCTGGATTGTTGAGGGGTTGCCCCGGGATTGCCATTGCCGCATTTGTGAGTGGACAGGGCGGGCGGGGCGGTCTAAAGATAAAGAGGCGCGGGCGGGCTGGTTGCGGCAAGAAATGACCATGAAGCTCAAACTGGCTTGCCAAACGATTCAACATGGGTGCGGCGGGTTCCTGGCCAACCTGCTGCGCGAAGCGCGCAGCAAACGAAAATATGTGGTTATGCGGGACTGACCCGTTTACGTTTACGAAAATATGCGGTTATGCGGGACTGACCCGTTTATATGCGGGACTGACCCGTTTATGACCCGTTTACGTTTACCCCTCTCTTTCGCGTTCTGGCTTAACGAAACAAGTCGCTATGTGTTCCGGTTCGCTCGAAACAAACATGGGTTTCAACAATTGTGTAAATCAGAATCCAATCCGGCTGAATATGGCAGTCCCGGCTGCCGGCAAAATTGCCGCGTAATGGATGGTCTTTGTATTCCGGCGGGAGTGGCTTGCCTTCAATCAAAAGGTCAAGAACCGCTTTGAGTTCCGCCAAATCCTTGCCGCGTTTTTCGGCGTGTTTGACGTCTTTCTTGAATTGCGTGGTTCGGCTGAAGGATCTCACAACCCCAGATCAGCGTAGAGTTCCTTCTTGCTGGCAAAATGTTTCACATTTTTTCCTGACTTGCTTTCGCGCAGCGTTTTGGCGGTCAAACGGTTGGGAAGCGACACGGTAAATGGCAGTTGGCGCCGCAATTTGATTTGCCGATAAAGCAAAAGTATGGTTTCAGAAGCGGTTAGACCGAGGCGCGACAGGATGTCTTCCACTTCGTTTTTCAGGCCCGGCTCAATCCGGGCGCGGACTGTGGCAGTTTTGCTCATAACCTGAATGTAGCCCGTTTGTAGCCACAAGCAAGCCCATTCTGCCACAAGTTTTCACCGGCGATTCACCTTTCATGGACACTCTTGTTCTGGCCGGCGCGGCCCAGCAGGAATGCCTGCCGGTTTTCCTCCAGGAACTTCGGCGCAAAGGCCGAGCCGACAGCATCCAGCCACTCTTGTTCAGCCAGCGACAGGTGCGCGCTCAACGCGCCGAGGAGCGCGACGTTCAACATCTTCTTCTGTGGCAGCTTGTCCGCATCAATCACCGAGGGTTCAATCGTCATGCCGCCCGAACGCAACAGATGCCGGTTTGGCTCCAATTGCGCCGGTTCGAGCGCCAGGAGAAAATCCGCCTCGCCCGCCGGCACCATGGGGCTGTAAATTTGGGCCCCAAACCGCACGTCGCAGGTGACCGATCCGCCGCGCTGGCTCATGCCTTTGATTTCGCTCTTCTTGACATCGAAGCCGGCGCGCAGCGCCACATCCGCAATGATGTCCGTGGCGGTCAGGACGCCCTGGCCGCCCAGGCCGGCAACGACGATGTTACACGGCGGGCGCGCAGAGTTCTTCGTTTTCATGGCATTGACAGCGTTTTTCATATTCCTTGAGTTCTCGCGCAATCAGAACGCAGGGCCTCCGCGCGATGATGACGGCCAGTTCGCGGCTCTTGAGGGCTTCCGTCAGGGCGCGCTCAAACGCGTCCGACCCCGCGCGGGGTTCGACGACCTGGACGCGGCGAATCCCGCACGAACGCGCCATGTCCTCGAGCACGACCTTCCCCGTCGGTTCATGTTTGAGATTGCGGCCGGTGCCCGGGTGTTCCTGGTGGCCGGTCATGGCGGTGGTTCCGTTGTCAAGAATAATCACCACATGGCCGTTGGGCGGGGGATTGTAGGCCATTTCGATCAACCCGCTGATGCCGCTGTGGACGAAAGTGCTGTCTCCGATGATGCTGACAACCCGGCTGGCTTGATCGGGCGGCAGCACGTGGCGCAAACCCAATCCGACCCCCAGGCTCGCTCCCATGCAGACGCACGAATCTATCGCTTCGAACGGTTGCAACACCCCCAGCGTGTAGCAACCAATGTCTCCGGCCACGATGCAGTTGTGGCGGCGCAGCGCATCGAATACGATCCGGTAGGAACAGGCCTCACAGAGTTGAGGCGGCTTTCCCGGCGGCGCAGCGGGTTCAGGACTGGTGTCGGCGCGAAGGATGCGCCGCACACGAGTCACGTCCAATTCACCAAAGCGATACATCTCCGGCTTCCCGCTGACTGATATTCCCGCGGCGCGGATGGCTTCGACAAGGTGCGGATCGCCTTCCTCGATCACCACGCAACGCTCGACGCTGGCGGCGAATTCCGCGATCTTGCGCATTGGCAGAGGATGCGTGAAGCCGAGTTTTAACACGCTGGCCTCCGGCGCCGCTTCGCGCGCGTGCATAAAGGAAATCCCGGAGGTGATGATGCCCAGAGACTTGCCGCCCGGCACAACCCTGTTCAACGCGCAATCCTCGTTCCATTCCGACATTTCCGAAAGCTTCTGGCGCAACCGCCGGTGGGCGGGCCGCGCATGGCCGGGAACCATCACGCGCCCTTTCAAATCGCGGACGAAATTCGCGGCTTTGGGAGTGTCGCGCTGGGGACGCGGCCGCACCACTGTGGAACTGTGACAAACCCGCGTCGTGACGCGAAGCATGACGGGAATCTTCCAGCGCTCGGAAATCTCGATGGCGGCGCGCAGGAAATCGTAAGCCTCCTGGGAGTCGGACGGTTCCAGCATGGGTACTCCCGCGGCCACTGCGTAGTGACGGTTGTCCTGTTCATTTTGGCTGGAGTGCATTCCCGGGTCATCGGCGGAAACGATCACCAGGGCGCCGGTCACTCCGGTGTAGGCCGCGGTGAACAGCGGGTCGGAGGCCACGTTGAGGCCGACATGTTTCATCGTGGCCATGGCGCGAGCTCCGCCAAACGCAGCGCCGATGGCGACCTCCAGCGCAACCTTTTCGTTGGGGGACCATTGGGCGTGGCCGCCCAGCTTTGAAAAATTCTCCAGAATTTCGGTGGAGGGGGTGCCGGGATAGCCGGTGCCGAGGGCGACGCCCGCGTGCCAGCCGGCGAGGGCAATGGCTTCGTCCCCGCTTAGCAACAGCCTGTTTCCGTCATCCATATTGTGCCTTTTACAAAGTGAATAATAGGTCTTGCATAAAATGAACGCAAGTTATATCACTTTGACTAATTCAATGTTTTGGCATCAGGAAATAGAAACCCTGGATCGCCCGGCGCTCGATGCCCTGCAACTCAAACGACTGCGGGAAACAGTGCGCAGGGTGGAGCGCGTGCCGTTTTATCGCGGGAAATTCCTGGAAACCGGCCTCAAGCCGGAGGAGATCAATTCGGCGGCCGACCTGCGGCGGCTCCCTTTCACCACGGCGGCGGATTTGAGGGAGAATTACCCGGATGGATTGCTGGCGGTTTCGCGCGAGGAGGTGCTGAGGCTCCACACCTCCAGCGGGACAACCGGAAAACCCAAGGCCTTGTTTTTCTCAAGGCGCGATGTGGACACCGCCGCGGAATTGATCGCCCGCGCGTTTTGCATGACGGGGGTGACCCGGCGCGACGTCTTCCAGAACATGATGAGCTACGGACTTTTCACGGGCGGTTTGGTGATGCACTACGGGGCGGAGAAAATGGGCTGCATGGTGATCCCAGCCGGACCGGGCACGTCTGAACGCCAGTTGCTGCTCATGCAGGACTTTGGCACAACGGTGATCCATGTCACGCCCAGCTACGCCTTTTACTTTGCAGATTTTCTGGAGAAAAAGGGGATTGATCCGCGAAGGGACCTGGTGCTGCGCAAGGCCTTCGTGGGCGCCGAGCCTTACACTGAAGAATCGAGGCGCAAGATTGAAGCCGCACTGGGAATTGATGTCTATAACTCCTACGGCTTGACCGAAATGAACGGACCCGGCGTGGCCTTCGAGTGCGAGGGCAAATCCGGCATGCACGTGTGGGAGGACAATTTCGTACTGGAGATCATCAACCCCGCGACAGGCGAGCCGGTCAGCGACGGGCAGACCGGTGAAATGGTCCTGACCAGCATCAACCGCGAAGCGATGCCCTTGTTGCGCTATCGAACGCGCGACCTGACTTCAATCATCCCCGAACCCTGCGCTTGCGGGCGCACTCACCGGCGCATCCACCGCATCACCGGGCGGTCGGATGACATGTTAATCGTGCGCGGGGTGAATATTTTCCCGCAACAAATTGAGCGGGTGCTGATGTCCATGCCGCAAATTGGGCGCAACTACGTGATCCAACTGGAGGGTCTGGACGAGATGACGGTCAAGGTGGAATTGTCGCCCTCCGGTTTCGACGGCCAGGTCGGGCACCTGACCGAACTGCAAAACGAGGTGGTGGAAAAACTGCGGGCCGAACTCTAGATTCGGCCGAAGGTGGAACTGGTGGCCAGCGGTTCGCTGCCCGTCGCGGAAGGCAAGGCAAAGCGTGTCATTGACAAGCGATCCCTTTGATCTGACCCATATCATCAACTCTATGAATACGGTAAAACTGGTGGCGGTGTTCGCCGAAAATCGGCCGGGCCAGGCCGCCCGCATCACCGCAGTTCTCGCCCGCGCGAACATCAACATCCGCTGCATCATCGTGGCCAGCAGCGGCAATTGCGGCGTTATGAAATTGCTGGTCAACGACCCTGATCTGGCCTGTCACGCTCTTAAACAGGAGGGCTTTGCCGCCACCTTGACGGACGTGATCGCCGTGGAAATGCCGGACAAGCCGGGCGCATTGCACTCGGTCGCCCAATGCCTGGCCGCCCATAATATCAATCTCTGCAACACCTCGGGTTTCGTGGCCAACAACCGCGCCATCCTGGTCATCGAAGTCGAAGATCCCGCCCAAGCCGGCGATATTCTCAAAAAAGCAGGGATTCCACGTTTTGACCCAAGAGGAGACGCTGACAATTTAGGCAAACCTGATTAAGGAGACACCCATGAATGAAAAAAGTTCGCATGTCGACCAAAGGCTGGACGGTTGTCATTGCCGCCCTGGCCATCAACCTCATCCTCGGCGTCTTGTACGCCTGGGGAGTCATTGCCAAGGCGCTCGTCAGCGATTGGCATTGGACGAAGACTGACGCCACCCTGCCGTTCACCGTGGCCACAGTTTGTTTTGCCGGCATGATGGTGTTCGCGGGCCGATGCCAGGACAAATTCGGCCCGCGGCTTGTGGCCACAGCCGGTGGCATTATGCTGGGTCTCGGCTTGGTCGCTTCGGGGCTGGTTCATTCGCCCATCGCGATGGCGTTGACCTTTGGCGTCGGCGCCGGGCTGGGCATTGGTCTCGGTTACTCAGCGACGACCCCGCCCTCCATCAAATGGTTTCCGCCCGCGCGCAAGGGCTTCATCACCGGGATTGTGGTCAGCGGCGTGGGCCTTGCGGCGGTTTATATCTCCCCGCTCACCCAGTACCTTCTGGGGAACAACACCATTTCCATGACATTTGTCTGGCTTGGCGTTGGCACGCTCGTTCTGGTGCCGCTGCTCGCCCAGCTTCTGCGAAACCCGCCGGATCAACCGGTTGCGCCGGCCTCCGCCACTCAAACCCCGGCCGCTCCCCGGCGCGACTCGGATTGGCCGGAAATGCTGCGCACCGGACAGTTCTACCAACTCTGGCTGATGATGATGCTCTCCGTCTCGGCCGGACTGATGATCATTTCCCAGGTGGCCATGATCGCCAAGGAGCAGGCCAACTGGAAGTGGGGATTTGTGCCCATCGCCATCCTCGCCATCTTCAACACCTTTGGACGCCTTCTCAGCGGCGTGCTCTCAGACAGAATTGGCCGGACACGGACGATGACGCTGGCGTTTCTGTTGCAGGCGGCGAACATGCTGGCCTTCAACTATTACACCACCCCGGAACTGGTGGTTTTCGGTTCCGCCTTCACCGGCCTTTGCTATGGAACCATCTTTACGCTGATGCCCGCGGCGACGGCCGATTTCTACGGCCTCCGCAATCTCGGCGTCAACTATGGTTTGGTCTTCACCGCGTTCGGCGTCGCGGGTGTGGTCGGCCCTCTTCTGGGCGCGCGGATTAACGATCAATTCAAATCGTATCTGTGGGCCTATGTCATTTCGGCGGGGATGCTGGTGCTTGGAGCCGTGCTGGCGATGTTGACCAAACCGCCGGGCGCGCCGGTCAAGCTGGCAACACCGCAACCCGCTGTTCCACTGGCGACCAAACCTTCGAGCGTGTGATCCAACGTTAATCAGGCCGGCTTGGGTGATGTCCAGTTGCCGTTTCAGGGCCGCTCGGACAATCCGCATTGAAAAAGCTTCGCAAGCGCGACCCGTCGTTGGGCGAAGCTTTCAAAGGGGGGGCAAATTGCCCCCCCCCTTTGGCTTTGAGTGTGAAACGTTTTGCGCTTGTCTAAAAGCATCCGACCCTTACGATGCCCACCGATCACGGAATACAAAGAATGAGCATGAGTGACGCCGGCCAAAACCCCGAAACCCGCATTGCCCTGTTTCAGAGAAAGGAAATCCGACGCACCATCCACAACAATGAATGGTGGTTCGTCGTGGAAGATGTGGTACTCGCCCTGATTGAGTCCCGCGATCCCAAGCAGTATATCCAGCGGATGAAACAGCGCGAACCGGAGTTGGTCAAAGGGTGGGTACAAATTGTACATACCCTTTCCATCCCCACAGACGGCGGCCCGCAACCCATGCTCTGTGCCAACACCGAGGGCCTGTTCCGCATCATCCAATCCATCCCCAGCCCCAAGGCCGAGCCGTTCAAACGCTGGCTGGCCAAAGTGGGTTACGAACGCATCCAGGAAATTGAAGACCCGGAACTCGCCTCCAAACGCACCCGCGCCCTCTACAAAGCCAAGGGCTATTCGGACGACTGGATCGAGAAGCGGATGCGCTCCATCGCCATCCGCGACGAACTGACCGACGAATGGAAAAGGCGCGGCGTCAAGGAGCAGCGCGAATACGCCATCCTCACCGCTGAAATCTCCAAGGCCGCCTTCGGCCTCACGCCCGCCCAATACGCCGAGTACAAGCGTCTCAAGCGCGAGAACCTGCGCGATCACATGACTGACCTTGAACTCATCTTCTCCATGTTGGGTGAAGCCTCCACCACCGAAATCGCCCGCACCCGCGACGCCCAGGGCTTTCCGCAGAACAAGCAAACCGCCCGCGAAGGAGGCGTCGTTGCCGGCAATGCCCGCCGCGAACTGGAAATGAAAAGCGGACGCAAAGTGGTCACCAGCAACAATTACCTCGCTCTGACGCAAAGCGACAAACGCAGACGGCTGGATGCGAAAAGCGGGAAAGAGTGATTACAGGTTTTGGGCGTAGGCGATGAACTTCCGGTATCCGGCAAGCACCGATTGCAACGCCGCCACAAATGCCCACTCTGTCAAGTAGGCGGGACCCCCTTTGGGCGCCTCCAGGATGATTTCAAACGGGCGCGGCCGGACAATCGGCGGAGCGCGCAGCATGCCGGGAAATGAATGGCGCACGACTGAATTCCGCGCCGGATAACCATCAATCAGCGCCCGCTTGTCCAATGGCAGGAACTTGTCCGCCGCCTGTAACGCCGGTTCAATCAGATGCTTGGTCAGGGTGGCCCCGCCCACGAAGCCGTAAAATCCATTGCCGGTGTCATCAACGTGCAACGAAATGATTCCGTGAAACGAATGCGAGACCAACTCCGCCTGCAACAACCCCGCCTCCGGCTCGGCGGACTTGTTCCAGAATTCGCGGTTCAAATCCTTTCCCCGCCGCGAATGGCGCGTGTTGTCTTCAAAGCCGGTGGGATTGCAAACCGGATAAACGGACAGGCAATAGCCCGCGGCCAAATCAGCGTAGGTATCCAAAAACCTGAGAAAACGAACCGCGGCATGTGCCCCTTCCGGTTCGTCACCGTGAATCCCGGCAAAAATTCCAATCCGAATCGGAGCATCCCCGCTCTTGGGGCCGATGAACAGATAGCGCGGCAGAACATAGGATTCCCCCTCCACTTCAAACCGCGCCTCGCGATTGACGACCAGATTGGGCGAATCCTTGACCAATTGGTCCAGCGGCGCCAGCAGCTCGGCAATGGAGCGGCGACCGGGCGCGACCCGGTTTCCAACGTTTGCCCCGGCCTCCGGCCGGGCCACATTTGAAGTATTATTCATAAATGTTCTTTTTAGTTGTTCATTCAAACGACGCCACTATACCAACAATCTCTATTATGTCAATAGATTTAATGATATTATTTTACAATTATGTAAATCATTGTGCATCAGTGTATTACGATTCAAATCGGAATGTTCGGATGATCAAAATTCAAAAAGTCTTGATATCCGGCTCTTTGCGGCAGACTCCAAACCATTCGCCGAGCACCTGATTCTCCTGGCTGTAGTAATGACCAAGTTGCAGGTGCTCCTCGAAATATTTCTTCGCGTTGCTCAGATTGCATTGTGTCTTGATCGTCAACACGCCTCATTTTTAGCGCGGCCAGTCCAACGAGGTTGTAATGAATTCATTACAAATCCCAAGTCTCTGAGCGTGTCCCTTGTTTCCGGTTGGTATCCACAGATGCCCCTCAAAAGCAACGCGACGGAGGCATCCAAAGCAGAACACGGCGGGTACGAACACAGATTGAAGTGCGTTCTTTGATTAAAAACTACGGAGGCGAGGGATCAAAGTTGTTCCGCGTCCGACCGATCAAAGCGGCGGCTCGACTGGTTGCCAAACCCGCCGAGCAAATTCCAACAGCCACGATTCCAAAGACTATTTCGGCGAGACCAGTTGCATTCGGCCGTGCCCCGCCGGCTTTTCCCTCCGCTTGAGCCGCTCATCCAGATAAGCCTTCAGCACGACTGCGTTGTTGTGTTCAACGTCATGCGCGCTGAACAGCAACGTCACATCGCCATTTCCAGCCGCTTTAAGCAATGGCTGCCAGGTTTCGGGTTTGCCCTCCAACGCGGCCCGGTAGCGGCGCTGAAAATCCTCCCATTTGGCCGGATCATGATTGAACCAGCGGCGCAAGGCATCACCGGGGGCCACTTCCTTGACCCAGCCGGTCATGTGCAGCGCTGCTTTCTTAATGCCCCGAGGCCAGAGACGTTCGACAAGAAACCGTTGTCCGTCCGTCCTGCCAACAGGTTCATAAACTCGTTTGATTCGAATCATGGTCGTTCTCCGATGCGGCAATGTGGCAATTGTCTCTGCGGTTCTTGAACCGCGGTTCCGCTGCCTGGCCCTGGAGCATGGCCCGCGAGTTGGGAGCTGTCCAAGCCAGTCACAATGCGCGAACCCAGTTTATAGGTGAAATACGAGTAAGTCCATTGGAGCAAGACCGCAGCTTTGTTTCGGAACCCGATGAGGAAGAGCAAATGAATGAGCAACCAGGCGACCCAAGCCAGCCAGCCGGAGAATTCCAACCGGCCAATCTGAGCTACCGCCGCCGACCGGCCGATGGTCGCCATGATCCCCTTGTCCCAATACTTGAATGCCGGCCGCGAAGTCCGGTCTCCATACGCGCCGCGCAGTTCGTCCTGAATAATCCCGGCGACGTGGCGAGCCATTTGCATTGCCGCGGGAGAAACCCCTGGCACGGAGCGGCCAAGTTTGTCCAACGCGAGCGCCAGGTCGCCAATCGCAAAAACCTCCCCATGCCCAGGCAAACTTAAATCAGTATTGACGCACACCCGGCCCGCACGATCCAGTTCGACGCCGAGCTTCTTTGTGAGCGGATTGGCAGCCACGCCAGCGGCCCACAGGATGTTGGCGCTTTCAATCCGGGTGGAGTCGGCCAACTGCAGAAAGCCTTCCCCAATGGTTTCGACGCGAACATTCGTGCGCACGTCAACGCCAAGACCGGTTAACCGCGCGGCAGCCTTGGCTGACAGGCGAGCTGAAAACTGCTGTAGTAACCGCGGACCCGCTTCCAGCAATATCACGCGGGCCTGACGCGGATCAATTTGGCGGAAGTCGCGCTTCAGCACCCTCCGGGTGAGTTCGGCGAATGCGCCCGCCAACTCAACCCCGGTGGGTCCGCCGCCCACCACTGTGATGGTCATCAGGCGTTCTTTTTCAGTCGCATCGAGGCTGTTCTCCGCCTGTTCGAACGCCAGCAGAACCCGACGACGGATGTTCAAGGCGTCATCGAGCGACTTGAGACCTTGAGCGTGCCGCTCCCACTCCGGATGGCCGAAGTAACTGGTGATGCTTCCAAGCGCCAGCACGAGGTAATCGTAACGGAGAACGCCGTCCTCAAGTCTCACCTCGCGGCGCTCCAGGTCAAAGCCGGTAACGTTGCGGAGCAGAACGGTGACGTTGCCTTTGTTTCGCAGAATGGAGCGGATGGGTTGGGCGATTTCGGGCGCCGACAAGCCTGCAGTGGCGACTTGATAAAGCAGAGGCTGAAAGAGATGATGATTCTGCCGGTCCACCAGCGTCACCTCGGCATCGGAACACGAGAAAGCCTGACTAAAGGTCAGCCCGCCAAAGCCGGCGCCCAGCACAACTATTCTTGGGGGACTTTTTCTTGATCCACTCATTGCGTGACCTTCGATTCTGCCAGTTTCACCTCGCCGACGGCACGTTCCTGCCGCGTGACGGGCGGGGGAACGTTTGGGGCATGCGTGAGTTCGGCCGTCATGTGAGGCAAACCGGCTTTCGCACAGTGCAGAACGCCCGGGATTCCCGTCAGACTCGGCAGCATTGGTATCGCTTTCATAATATCGTTCACCCATTTGACTTCACCATAATCTCGCGCATTGTGCAATTCCTTGACTTAAGTCAAGGAATCAAGTCATGTATGAGCATAGATTGTGAATGTGAATTCGCTTTCAC
This sequence comes from uncultured Verrucomicrobiae bacterium, assembly GCA_963825315.1. Lineage (GTDB taxonomy): Bacteria > Verrucomicrobiota > Verrucomicrobiia > Limisphaerales > Palsa-1400 > DASRLE01. The sequence goes on from CAWGST010000002.1 coordinate 290,493, forward strand.
AATAAACTATGAACCGGAGAGCAAAAAAGATCAAGACCGAGATTCGTCAGGAACAGATTGCCCGCGCGGCCCTGGTCTTGATCGCCCGGCACGGCCTGAATCATCTCAACATCGGGACGGTGGCCCGGGAAGTAGGCGTTGTGCCTTCGGCCATTTATCGTCATTACCGGGGCAAAGACGAAGTGCTGGAGTCGGTCCTCGACCTGATCTCCAAGATTCTGCTGGCCAATGTCGAAACGGTTTGCCAGGCGACCCCCGACATGCTGGAGCGGCTTCATCTCCTGCTGATGCGGCATGTCCAAGTGGTTCGCCACCATGCAGGCATTCCCCGAGTGATATTTTCCGAACAAATCTTCGCCGGCAGTTCCGCGCGGAGACGGCGGGTTCATCAGGTCCTTGAGGCGTATCTGCAAAAAATCGCCGGCATCATCGCCGAAGGTCGGCGGCAAGGCCAAATCCGGGCCGACATTTCCCCGGAAACTGCCGCGGTAATGTTTTTGGGCCTGGTCCAACCGGCCATCATCCTCTGGCTCATGAGCAATGGAGCCTTTGATGTCGTTCGACACACCGGGCGGGCGTGGCGTTTGTATCGCGAGATGCTGCGGAAGGACGAGAATCGAACGTGTTCCGGAGTTGACGCTGGAATACGACACAGGGAAACCAAATTCACCGCCACAAAGAAAGATCACAATTATGTCACAGAATAAGAATTCAACGGAAGTCAAGTTTGAGCCTGCCCATGTGGCTAATATCGCCAAGTTGGTCGATTACCAGAGCGGTTCGATTGTCAGCCGGGAAATTTTAAAAGGCGCCACCGGCAAGGTCATGGTGTTTGCCTTCGATCAAGGGGAAGGTTTGAGCGAACACACTTCCCCTTTCAACGCCCTCGTCCAGATGATCGAGGGCGAGGCGGAAATCACGATTTCCGGCCAGCCGCATCGTGTCAAAGAAGGTGAATTAATCCTGATGCCCGCCCAACAGCCACACGCGCTTAAAGCGGTCCAACGCTTCAAGATGATCCTGACCATGATCCGTTCCTGAACCACAGTTTCAACCCATAGGAAATCAAATATATGAAAATTCAAAATCGAATCTCGGATTCGTCCGGCATCGGTCATTCAGGCCAGAGCCGGGCTGCTCGTTCCACCTTATGCTCCTGCCGCGAAGCCAGAGCGCGCCGGGGAAAAGCTGTCGCCACTCGCGAGGATCAAAGCGATCAGCCGCAGGAGTTCAAAATCCCGGAGCCATTGAGGATTGACCAGCACGACCTGTGTGCCGCCCTTGAGCGCGCCATTCTTTCCGGCGGCAAGACTGGCAAGGCGGCCAAAAAACTCCTGAAAGTTCTGCAGCCGCACCTGTTGAAGGAAGAAGAGGACTTGCTCCAAACCTTGGGCCTGCTGGTTCCGCTGGCGCAAGGCCAGATCAGTGCCGAAATGAGGAGCGTTCCCCTAGAGCGTTTTAAATAAAACTGTAGCCACAAGAGGCAAACCAGTTCATGGCATCCCGGGGCGTGATACTCTGCAAAGCTGAAGCAATCGCCTGGAGCAGAGCGGGCTGCGTGCGGGCCTCGGCTGTACGCAGGTGGGATTTGACTTTGCTCCACATTTGCTCGATGGGATTGAGGTCTGGGGAATAGGCTGGAAGGAAGAGGATTTGGGCTCCAGCCTGCGCGATCAGCGAAAGGGTCGGCTCACTTTTATGCGGGGAGAGGTTATCCATGATGACCACATCTCCGGCGCGCAGCGTCGGGCACAAGACATGGCCGACATAGACCCGGAAAACCTCCGTATCGGTGGCCCCCTCGATGGTCATGCAGGCGGTGGCACCGTCCAGGCGGATGGCGCCGATCATGGTCGTGGTTTGCCAATGGCCCTGCGGACATTGGGCGTGGACACGCTGACCCCGCAGGGCGCGCCCGCGCAGGCGGGTCAGATTGGTTTTGGCACCCGATTCGTCCAGGAAAATCAGTTTGGCCGGGTCCAAACCGCCTTGCCGACGCCGCCAGGCGCGGCGCGCCCGCGCAATGTCCGGACGGTCTTGCTCGCTGGCATGGAGTGTCTTTTTTTATATGTCAGCCCCATCTTCGCCAGAACGTAGTGGATGGCGGGCAGAGAACAGTCCAGTTCCAAGCCGGCGCGCAGCTCTTTCAAGGTCAGGTCGGGCTTCTGATTCAATAGAGTCCGCATCTGGCGCTGATGGGCCGCCAGGATCATCGGCTTGCGCCCGGAGAAACGGTGGCGCGGACCGATCTCCCCGGTCCGTCGGCGTTGTTGCAAGAGCTTCTTGACCATGCCCAGCGAAACCCGGTAACGATCGCCGACCTCCACGCGAGTCCCCTCTTCAAGGTCATAGGAAGCCAAAATCCGTTCGCGCAGGTCCAACGATAAAGTTCGCATGAACTGCCTATACCACAGGCCCAACGGAATGGCTACAGTTTTATTTAAAACGCTCTAAAGACCGAACATTTGAAGTCCCGCATGTTCGAAATCATGAGGGAGCATATAGCCATCATCGAAGCATCGCGCAATTTGGCGCAGGTGGCTCGCGCGGATGGAAAACTCAAACTCGCGGCCTTTACCGAGCATCTCATGCTGCGGGCATGGACCGATGAAGTGGTATTTTATCCCGCCGCAATCTTGATTGGCGAATATCTGAAACTCCGATTCGAGGAACGCGACCAGTCGCTTAAAGTTTGACGCGAATCAAGAAAGGATGACAAATGCAAATGACAGATAAAATGACCTTGCCGGGGTCCGAGTTGTCGGCCAGTAAAATGCCGGGACATTGGCTGCTCGCCCGGCTTGGCAAACGAGTATTGCGGCCCGGAGGGTTGAACCTGACGCGGCAGTTGCTGGAATCGCTCGCGATCCGCTCTTCGGATACAGTGGTGGAATTTGCCCCCGGTTTGGGTGTAACGGCGCGGATGGCCCTGAATTTGCATCCTGCCTCATACACGGCTATCGAGGACGATGAGGCAGCCGCTGCCCGCGTCCGGCATCTGCTGGCCGGCGCTTGCCAGCAATGTCTGGTAGGCAGTGCCGCAAAGGCGCCGCTACCCGACCAGTCAGCCACGGTCGTTTACGGAGAGGCAATGTTGACGATGCAAGGAACCGAGCAGAAACATCAGATCGTGCGGGAGGCGGCCCGGCTTTTGCAGCCGGGCGGGCGGTACGGAATTCACGAATTGTGTCTCGTCCCGGACGAGATGGATGAAAAAATCAAACTGGAAATCGAACAGGCCCTTTCCCGGACAATCCACGTCGGAGCCAGACCACTGACGGCAGCCGAGTGGCGTGCCGTTTTGGAAGCTGAAGGGTTCAAAGTGCAAACTGAAGCCCGCCGTCCCATGCGGTTGCTGGAACCAGATCGGTTGATTCAGGACGAAGGATTATGGGGTGCCTTGCGCTTTGTAAAAAATCTGCTTTGGGACAAAGAAGCCCGCCAGCGCGTCCTGGCCATGCGCCGGATTTTTGTGAAACACAGCTCAAATATGGCGGCCATCATGCTGGTCGGAACCAAATTAGAAAGGTGAAATTATGAAAGTTGCCGTATATGACACCCATGTGGTGAAGAAAGATGGCAAAACGATGCACTTCGACGTCATCGTGCCCGAAGGCGAATCGCATGAACGGGTGCTCGCCTTCGGCCGCGAATACCTGAAAAGTGTTGGCCAGGAAGGCCAAACCCTGACCACCAGGGAATGCGAGTTTTGTCATTTAGAATCAGCCACAGCCGAGATCGAACGAGCCATCAACCAGATATTCGAGGTGGCTGGGTCCCGACATCCGAACGCATCGGCCTTGCCCGAAGCCGAGCGAGCCATCAACCAGCGCGGCTATTACATCAAAGAAATGGAAGGATGCATTCGGGGTTCGGGGTTGTAAAGTGAAAGGTAATTGTTTGGGCAGCGACGCCTATGATCAAACTGTGGCAAGGCCGACTTCAAATGGGAATGCTTGGCATGAACCGGTTGAGAATCTCATGCCGCGGCACCGCTTGTTTCTTGAGCGCTTGCTGGCGCTCGGCCACACCCTGGCCGTAAGTCGGCGGCGGGTTGGGGTTGCGATATAGGATTCCCGTGTGAAGCTTGGTCCCGTATTCGCGCGCCCGTTCGATTGCCCTGGCCCGGTCCGCCGGATCGTGACCGATCGATTCCAGGCTCTGCATCCTGGCCTTTTGCGCTTTGAGCTGCTGTTCTTCCTCCCCGTATGTCACGCAAGGCGACTGAACGTTGATAAAGGCGAATCCCGGAAAGCGGAGGCCCTCTTCGATGATCCGGGCCAGACCCGCCATGTCCGCCGGCGTGCCTTGAGCCACGAACGAAGCTCCGTAGCCCATGACGTAGAGCAACGGATTCACCGGGTCCTCCAGGCTCCCAAAGCTCGACGTGACCGTCTTGCGCCCGCGCTGGGACGTGGGCGACAACTGCCCCTTGGTCAGGCCGTAGATCTGGTTGTCCATCACGATATAAGTCAGGTCGATGTTGCGCCGGATGACATGCGGCACATGTCCGCCGCCGATGGAGAAACCGTCGCCGTCGCCGCTGGCCACCAGCACCAGCAACTCCGGGTTGGCCAGCTTGATCCCTTGCGCGATGGGCAGCGAACGCCCATGCACGGTGTTGAACCCGTAGGCCTTCGTGTAACCCGGGATGCGGCTCGAACAACCGATGCCCGAAATGAATGCTATCTCGTGCGGCGGTCGTCCGATCGCCACCAGCGCCCGCGTGATGGCCGTCACAACCCCGTAATTGCCGCAGCCCGGGCACCATATGGGTTTGAGATCGCTCTTGAAATCACCGGCCTGGAACTTGCCGGCCGGAATGGGTTCGAGGATAATCATGATTGATTCTCTGGATTCCCCGGTCAGTCTGCGACCGGATCGGGTTGGCGGTGGTTGCGGTTGCCTTGGAGCGCGACGACCATTTCGCGCAGCCGTTCGAGCACTTCCACCGGTTGAATTGGGTTGGATCCGCTCCTGGCCAGCGGTTTGACCAGGGCCGGAAGGTCCACGTACATCCTGACCAGCCGGTAGAGTTGCCCCTGGAAGGATTGCTCGATGAACAACCCCCGCGTCACCGACGCGAAGAAGTCCTGGTACACCGGTTCGGCCACTGGGTAGAGCAGTTTGGGAACGAGCAATTTCGCGTGCAACCCTTCCGCCTGGGCCAGCCGCAGCGCTTCCCTCGCCACGCCCGCCACACTCCCCCAGCTCACCAGCCCGATCGGCGCATCCGGATCGCCTTCCACCACGAACAAATCGCGGCGGTTCTTGAGCGGGTTAAACTTGCGAAATCGCTTTTCGTTCATCCGCGCGTGCATCTCGCCGCTGGCTGTGGGCCGTCCCAGTTCATTGTGCTCGATCCCCGATGCCAGGTAGTTGCCTCCGGGCATCCCCGGATGGCTGATTGGGCTGACGCCAGACTCCGTCAGCTTGAACCGCGCGTATTTCGCCAGTTCCGCTTCGGTTGGACGCCGGCGCTCGACAAGCCGGAAGGTCGAGGTGTCAATCGGTTCCACGATCTCCTTGCGTTGCGAGATTTCCTGGTCGGACAGAACGATCACCGGGGTCTGGTAGTGCTCCGCCAGGTTGAATGCTTCCACGGTAATGCCGAACATGTCGGCAACGCTCGTCGGCGCAAGCACGGGCCGCAGGCAATCGCCATGAGCGGAAAACGCCGCCTGGAACAGATCCGACTGCTCCGCCTTGGTCGGCATGCCGGTGGACGGGCCGCCCCGCTGCACGTTCACGCACACCAGCGGCAGTTCGGCGATACTCGCCAGCCCAAGCATCTCGGTCTTCAGGGACATGCCGGGGCCGGATGTCGCCGTCATCGCTTTCTTGCCGGCGAACGATGCCCCTGCCACCGCGCCGATGGCCGCGATTTCATCCTCCGCCTGCAGGAGCGTCCCGCCATACTTCCAAATCTCGCGGTCGAGAAACTGCATGATCTCACTCGAGGGCGTGATGGGGTAGCCGGCGAAGAAGGTGCATCCGGCAAAAATCGCCGCCGCTGCGCACATATCGTTGCCGTCCGTCAGCAGCTTTGCTCTGCGGCCCGCTTGCGGGGCCGCCAGCTTGCGGTCCTCTTCCAGCGGATGCGCCCCGGCAAACTCCAATCCCGCCTGAAACGCCCGCGCGTTCCCCTCCACCACCGCAGTCCCTTTCCTGGCGAACTTCTGGCGAATCCCCGCCAGCATACTCTCCCGCCCGATCCCAAACCAGCCTGCCAGCAACCCGATCACCACGATGTTCTTCGCCTTGTCTGTGCCGGCGTTCTTCTCAGCCATCTCGGTGATCGGCACGCTGAACACCACTGTCGGCGTCACCCCTTCCAAGGGCAGATTGTCGGGAGCGACCCCGGTGTTGCTTTCGTAAATCACGATCGTGGCGGATTCGACCGGGAGTTCCCAGCCAAACCGCCGGAAATCTTCCCAGTTGAGCGCCACGGCCACGTCGAGCGGCCCGTTCGGGTTCAGCACCGGCTGGATCGCCAGCCGCAACCGGCACGAGGCCTCGCCTCCGCGGATTTGCGACCCGAAGCTCTTGGTCATGATGCCGTGGTAGCCCTCGAGCGCCGCGGCGGTGACTATGGATTCACCCGCTGAAATCACGCCGTCCCCGCCTGCGCCCGCGATGCCAATAATCAAATCTTGACTCATTTATTGTCCATCTTCCCGCTTTTCAAATACTCCGCTCACCGTCCATTGGCAAAGCCTTGCCATTTTTTAGCGTTTGAGCCGCCTCTTATTTTCTAAAGAAAAGCTTTCAATCTGCAACCCGGAAAGCCTTCGGGGTTGATAGTCAACGACTTAACTGGCAACAGAAAAGGCAACAGACCGGCAACATGTTGCTCCTTTTGGTGTCAGCACTCCGCTGGGGCGCATCTGCTCCGGAGCAGGCAACGCCAGAGGCGAGACCTCAGAGCTCTGAAAACAGCGAGGAACCGATCTGGGGCGATTATTGAAAGGGTCATTAGGCGTTCGCATTTCGGGCGTGACATGGGCAGGCGTTTGGGGTGGAATGGCGCAACTATTGGCCAGACCATTGCTTTTGGATACGAACATGAGGCAAATAAAATGAATAAATACCAATATCCTAGGACTGACCCTTTCGATAAAATGAATAAATACCAATATCCTAGTATTACTTTGTTAAGTATAAGATCGGAAAAAAAGCATGAAATGCCCATAAACATTGACGAAAACCGCGATTGGGCGACCGGATTTTGCTCTTTCAACACATTTCATTCTTCACTCGCAGTTTGCGCAACTTAACAGAGTAATACTAGTATTACTCTGTTAAGTTATATTGACACATTTTGAGGGGGTGCTACAGTGTTGGTCATGAAGTGGAATTCCGCACACTGGCGGCGCAAGGTCGCCGCGTTTCAAAAATTCATCGAGCCACTGGTGGCCGACATCGGACGGAGCGAGCGGCGGGAGAGCGCAGCGCTCTACGTGCAGGGCCTTTTAATGCCCGGACAACGCAAATCCATCGAACCCATCGCGCAGCGGCTGCAGGTGGACAGTCAGAAGCTGCAGCAATTCGTGAGCGACAGTCCCTGGCAGGAGAGCCACGTCTGGCGGGCGATTCGGCGTGAGGTCATTCCGGCGATGGAGCCGTTGCAGGCGTGGGTCGTGGACGAAACCGGCTGGCTCAAACAAGGCAACCATTCGGTGGGAGTCAGTCACCAATATTGTGGGGCGGTGGGCAAACAGGCGCAGTGCCAAGTAGCCGTCGAGTTGGTGGTCACGGATGGGGACATTGCGGCCCCGGTGGGAGGAAGGCTCTATCTGCCGGAAATCTGGACCAGGGACCGATCCCGGCGGCGGGAGGCCGGAGTGCCCGAGCAGGTGAACTTTCAGACCAAGCCCGACATTGCTGGAGACTTGATCGAGGAGGCGCTGGCGGACGGTTTGACGGCGGCCCCGGTTTTGGGCGATTCCGCTTACGGAAGAACCCCCGAGTGGCGGCGGCGCCTGCGCGGGTTGGGACTGGAATACTTCCTTCACGGCGAAGAACACTGGCTGGCTTGGGCGCAACGCCCCAAGCTGGCCCACGGCTACAAACTTTGGAGGGTCACCAAGACGGCCCCCAAAGCGCAGTCGTTGCGGCGTTTGGCTGAAGGCTTCAAAGCCCGGGAATGGCAGGCGGCGACTTGGGAGGCGGCCGACGGCGAAAAGCGCGCGACACGCCTGGCGTGGAGGCAGATTTATCTCAACACCGATTTGGACGAGAAGAGCGGAGAGTGGCCATCCTGCTGGCTGGTGGTGGATTGGCCCGAAGGCCAGCCCGATCCGTATCATGTTTATGCTGCCTGGCTCAAGCAACCGCCGACCAAGGGGCGGAGCCTGCGCTTGAGCCGCGGCCGCTGGCCCATCGAACAGTATTTTCAACGGGGCAAAGACGACTTGGGCTTGGACCACTATGAGGGACGCAGTTGGCGCGGATTCCACCACCATCTGGTCATGGCCGCCGTCGCCTATTTGTTTGTGGCGATGGATTATCTACGCGCCAAAAAAAACTTCTGGCCTCACGTGGGAACAGGCGTTGCGGGCGATGCAGCCATTGATCGTGCGCTCGCGCGGCTTGTGTCCCTGCTGCCTGACTGAATTTGAAGATTTTTCGCCTATTTCTACTTAACAGAGTAATACTAGCAGCCTGTCGGACTTAGAGCGTTTTAAATAAAACTGTAGCCACAAGAGGCAAACCAGTTCATGGCATCCCGGGGCGTGATACTCTGCAAAGCTGAAGCAATCGCCTGGAGCAGAGCGGGCTGCGTGCGGGCCTCGGCTGTACGCAGGTGGGATTTGACTTTGCTCCACATTTGCTCGATGGGATTGAGGTCTGGGGAATAGGCTGGAAGGAAGAGGATTTGGGCTCCAGCCTGCGCGATCAGCGAAAGGGTCGGCTCACTTTTATGCGGGGAGAGGTTATCCATGATGACCACATCTCCGGCGCGCAGCGTCGGGCACAAGACATGGCCGACATAGACCCGGAAAACCTCCGTATCGGTGGCCCCCTCGATGGTCATGCAGGCGGTGGCACCGTCCAGGCGGATGGCGCCGATCATGGTCGTGGTTTGCCAATGGCCCTGCGGACATTGGGCGTGGACACGCTGACCCCGCAGGGCGCGCCCGCGCAGGCGGGTCAGATTGGTTTTGGCACCCGATTCGTCCAGGAAAATCAGTTTGGCCGGGTCCAAACCGCCTTGCCGACGCCGCCAGGCGCGGCGCGCCCGCGCAATGTCCGGACGGTCTTGCTCGCTGGCATGGAGTGTCTTTTTTTATATGTCAGCCCCATCTTCGCCAGAACGTAGTGGATGGCGGGCAGAGAACAGTCCAGTTCCAAGCCGGCGCGCAGCTCTTTCAAGGTCAGGTCGGGCTTCTGATTCAATAGAGTCCGCATCTGGCGCTGATGGGCCGCCAGGATCATCGGCTTGCGCCCGGAGAAACGGTGGCGCGGACCGATCTCCCCGGTCCGTCGGCGTTGTTGCAAGAGCTTCTTGACCAGGCCCAGCGAAACCCGGTAACGATCGCCGACCTCCACGCGAGTCCCCTCTTCAAGGTCATAGGAAGCCAAAATCCGTTCGCGCAGGTCCAACGATAAAGTTCGCATGAACTGCCTATACCACAGGCCCAACGGAATGGCTACAGTTTTATTTAAAACGCTCTAGAGCGAAGGTTTTTTCAGAAAGTTTGAACGTGAAAGGGCCAGAGGGCATCAGTCAAGTATGGCTGCACGCTTTATCACTGTTGATTACGACACACCGCTGATCCTGCCCCCGAATCTGCGCGATTGGGTGCCGGCAGACCATCTGGCGCATTTCATTCTGGACGCCGTTGAGGAGATGGATTTGCGCCGAATCAAGGTCAACGAAAGGGGCACGGGCAGCGAACAATATCCACCCCGCATGCTTTTGGCCCTGTTGCTGTATTGCTACGCCACCGGGCTTTTCAGTTCGCGGCGGATCGAACAGGCGACTTACGACAGTGTGCCGGTGCGGATGATTTGCGGAGACACCCATCCGGACCACGACACCATTTGCACTTTCCGGCGCGAAAACAAAGCGCTGCTGCAAGAGGCCTTTGTGCGGGTGTTGGAGATGGCGCAGGCATTGAAGTTTTTGCAGGTTGGTCAAATCACCGTGGCCGTGGACGGGACCAAGGTCATGGCCAATGCCAGCAAGCACTCCGCCGTCAGCTACGAACACGCGGGCAAAACCATCGAACAACTGGACCTGGAGGTCAAGGAACTGATGGCCAAAGCCGAGCAGGCCGACAGCACGCCGTTGCAAGACGGGCTGAGTATTCCCGAAGAAATCACCCGCCGCCAGGAGCGCAAAGCCGCGCTGCAAAAAGCGCGGGCCGAGATTGAAGCCCGCGCCCAGGCGCGCTACGCCATCGAGTTGGCCGAACACGAGAAGAAACTGGCCGAGCGGGCCGCCAAAGAAAAACGGGGTGAAGGAATCCGCGGCCAACCACCCAAAGCGCCGACGCCCGAACCCGGTCCCAGCGATCAATATAATTTCACCGACCCGCAGAGCCGGATCATGAAAGCGGGCAGCGGCCCACATTTTGAGCAGAGCTACAACGCCCAAGCGGCCGTGGAAGTAGACAGCCGCTTGATCGTGGGAGAGCGAGTCAGCCAGGCGTGCAACGACAAACAGGAACTGGCCCCCACTGTGGCGGCGGTGGCCGCCCCGGTGGAATCGGTCGCGGACGTTTTGGCCGACAGCGGATTTTACAGCGAAGCGGCGGTGCGTGCCGTGGAACAAACACCCACAGGCCAACCTACCGGGACGACCGTCTATGCGGCGTTAGAAAAGAAAGAACACCATCGCACCGTCAGCGATCTGGAAAAGAAGGATGAGCCGGCGGCGCCGCCCCGGGAGCCGGGTTGAGCGAGGTGATGAAGCACCGGCTGAAAACGAAGGATGGCAAAGCCAAGTACAAATTGCGGCAGCAGACGGTGGAACCGGTCTTTGGCATCATCAAGAGCGTGATGGGATTCCGGCAATTTCTGCTGCGCGGACTGGAAAAGGTCGGGCTGGAATGGCAGTGGGTCTGCGTCGCCTACAACCTCAAACGGTTACACATCTTGCGAGCGGGAGTGAAACTGGCCGAACCAGCCTGAGAATCCAAGAAAAGGAGCCGGGCTAAACATAAACGGACCCGCTTTTCAATTGATAAGCTTCCCGGAATCTTTTGGTCCGACAGAAGTGGTTTTTTTCGGTCTCGTCAATTCCATACTATAGGCCCCAATAGCGGATTACGTGAAAGCCGGAGAAAAAAGCTCCTCCTCAAGTCCGACAGGCTGCTAGTATTACTCTGTTAAGTTGCGCAAACTGCGAGTGAAGAATGAAATGTGTTGAAAGAGCAAAATCCGGTCGCCCAATCGCGGTTTTCGTCAATGTTTATGGGCATTTCATGCTTTTTTTCCGATCTTATACTTAACAAAGTAATACTAGGGACTGACCTTTTGATGGTGCGGACTGCTGCCGCAAGCGGGATTTCACCGGGGAGCGGGATGAATCAGGGCGAGGCGGGCGGCGGCCTCCTGGGCGGTGATATGATCCAGATTCTCCAGGGCCGTGATCGACCCCGTCATCGTCGCCGTCGCGGGCGAGGTGCCTTGGATGAGCCATTCCGCCCCGCCCCAAACCACCATCGCGGTTCCAGGCTCCATGGCCTGGACGAAACTTCCGTTGTCCGCCCAAGGCGCCAGTTGTCCGTTGGCAGCGGAGGCCGTCACGGCCAGAACCCCCGGATAAGCGGCGGGATAAGTGGCCTCGGTTCCTGGCGTGTTGCCGGACGCGGCTACAAATTGAATGCCTTTTCCCACGGCTTCCTCAATTAAACTCTGCAACATCGGGCTGTTCCCGGTGCCGCCCAAGCTCAGATTAATGGGATTGGCCCCCCCGTTGATGGCGGAGAGGATTCCTTCCATGACATCGTAGGTCGTGGTGCTTGCGCCGTTTCCATAAACGTCCACCGGCAGAATCATGCTCGGATTGGCCGCCATGGAACCGAGCATGGTTTCGAGCATGCTGGTGCCGTGCGACGGTTGGTCCGTCGGCGCATCGGGCGCGCCAACGACACTCACGGGCGTCAGCATGTACTTCTGGAATTCGGCCGGCGGATCGACCGCCGTGTCAACCAATCCGACAACCGGGCCGTTGACCACCGGCGGATTAAGATTGAACAAAGGACCCGCCGGAGCCGGGCCGGCCTGCGTCACCTGGACGGGTGTCGGCCGGTCCACCGAGTAATTGGAATCCACGGCGGCGACCAACGGGTCGGAGGCCAGGGATTGAAGGGCGGCGTCCGTCGTGCTGCCATCGGCGAATTGCAGGCGATAGAGGCCGAGCTTGTCATCGCGGCGGATAATCTTCGCGCCGAGCTGTTTGGCCAGTTGGTCAATGGAATTCGTCGGATTGCGCTTAAGCTTGACCAGCAGCTCATTGGGGATGCGGTAATCCTTTTTTTCGGCCTGGACCATCTGCGTGGCGGCGGTGGAGGCGGTCTGAAAGACAAACAGCCGCCAGACGCCATTGGTTTCGTCTCTGAAATAATTAAGTTTGCCCAGCAACCGCCGCAACGCTTCATCCTGCGGCAAGTTTTTAAACTTGGCCGAAACCTCTTGCGTTGTGCCAGGCTCCACATAAACCTTCCAACCCGTGGCCGACGCAATTTTTCTCAAGAGCTTGGGCAGGTCCCATTTTTGGATTTCGGCATCTACCTGATTTTGTTTGACGCGCCAGGAGAGGGCATTGGTATCAATCGCGGGGGCGGGGCTGCCAGCCACTGCCAGAGGCAGCGCCAGGCAAACCAAACCAAACAACAATCGCGGAAGCTTCCTCATCCATTGCCAGATTAAGCCGGGAAGCGGCGGAATGCAATTCCATCCTCAGGCCAAAACCAGCAAATGAATGTCATCCGGCAGGTTGTCCGAAATCTCCCGAATAATATTGCCGCGCAGCAGGTTAACCAGGCCCCGGCGCTCCGGCGCGCCCAGAATCAGATAGGACGCGCCCATCGTGGCCGTTATGTCCACAATCGTATCAGCCACCGAATCGCTTACCGCGTAACACGGATAGACCGGGTGTCCCTCCGCCTTGTTTTTTGCATAAAGAAAAAGCTCGCGCGCCTCCTTGTCTTCCTGCCATTTCCGTTTGTAGTCCTGCGCGGTCAGAACGGGCAGCGTGCGGATGAAGAGCAAATAAAGCGGACGATGCGTTTGCCTGGATTCATCAATCGCAAAATCGAGCGTTCTTCCCAAACCGCGAATGGCGCACATCATCGGCGGCCCCGGGGCCTCTTCCGTCTTATAGGTAAAGGTCGTGACTGAAGCTGCTGGTTTCGACCCCGCTGCCATGGCCGCCGCGGCGATTTGGGCCGCCCTCGCCCGCTGGGCATATTCGACGGCCAAACCGCGCAAAACCAACCCGATGGCAAGCACGGTCATGGCAAACAGCCGGGCCGAGGACTTGTCCACAAAGAGCGAAAGCTCGATGGCGAGCATGATGAGAAAGGTGAAGAACATCAGTGTGCGCTCCCAGGTCCCCAAGCCCAGCTTGTGGTCGGTGCTGCAGGCGCCCAGGTTGGTGGCGATGGCCCCGACCACGCCGACGGCGTAAAGTTCCGCCAGACCGCTCACGTCCCTTACAGTCAATACTAATATTACCGGGATGACCGTCGCCACCAGCAGGCCCAGGTGAGGCACGCCGAATTCGTTCAGTTTTTGAAACCGCGGCGGCAATTCACCGTCACGCGACATGAGGAAGGAGATGCCGATCAACGCCACAATGGCAGTGTTGACCGCTGAAAGCAGAAGAAAACCGAAGACGAGGCTCACCAGCCAGCCGGCGATATAGCCGGCCGTGTGGCCGAGAGCGCCGGTCACAAAGATCTGGCCCATGTAGCGCAGCATGTAATCCCGCACGCCAAGGGCGCCGGCAGCATTGACATTGGGATTGTTGGCGTCGCTGGAGTCAATGGTCAGGCCATTCAGAGAGTGCATGGCCAAACTCAGCAAGGCCGTGAAAATGCACACCTCCAGCATGACCCAAAGAATGGCGGGCGTGGATGTTCTTGAAACATTGGGGTTGGCATCGCTGCATCCCTTGTTGAGTTTCATCACGCCCGTCGAATTGGCAATGGCTTCCACGCCGGATAGAGCCAGCACCACCCCGACAAACCCTTTCCAGTTCTTGAAAAAGCCGCCGCTCAAGGGTTGCAAGTTATGTATTGCATGCGGCAGATGCGGAATGGAAAAAAGCGCCAGCAGCAGCACCACCACCGCCGTTGGCAGTGAAACGAGGATGGCCAGACTGCCGGTATGCCGCGGACCGAAGATATTCAACGCCCCGATCAGCCCAATCGCCAGGGCCGCGAAGATTTCAGGATGCGGCACGCCCAGGTATGTCGAACGCCGACAACGCGCTGAGGGCCGCCGTCACGATGTAGTCGGCAATCAAGAGAAACGCGCCGACAATGGAGACAATCTCCGATCGATGGCGCACGCTGGCATAGACTCCGCCCCCATCGGGATAGTGCCGGCAAATCACCATATAATTGACGCCCACCAAGGCGGTGAGCAGGCACATCGCGGCAATGAGCCAGAAGGAACTGTATCCGCCAACGGCGAAGGCCAGCCCAATGACGTAGGCTTTGCTCGTGCCCCAATCCCCGTAGAGAATGGCGGCGGCCCGGGGCACATCCACGTTGCGGGGCCGTCGAGTGGTACTGGCTACAATCATCAGATGGAATGCAAGTTACGATGCCCGCCGGCTCAATCGCTGCGCGTCGCGCCTTTGTCGGTTAAGTGAAAGTCAGGGTAACATTCAGCGCCCATTTCAGGAAGATCCAGCCCGGCAATTTCGTCCTCCCGTTTGGAACGCAACGGGACGATGAAATTCGATATTTTAAACCAAAGCAACGCGAAGAGACCGATAAAAATCAGGCAGGTCAACGCGCCCACGGCTTGCGCGCCCAATTGTGACCAGTCGTTGGCCGGACTGCCAAAAAGCGTTCCAAACGCGCCCGCCACGCCAATTTCCGAACCGTCTTTTGCCAGGGTGTGAATCCCGTTCCAGCCGGCCCCGTAACCGCCATTGGCCAACAGGCCGATGCTCAGAACTCCCCAGGCGCCGCCGACCCCATGCACAGAAATCGCCCCCACCGGATCATCCACTTTCATCTTCCCTTCAAAAAAGAGGACGGAATAAACCACCAGGATGCCCGCGACCGCGCCAATGATCACCGCTCCTGCCGGACTGACAAAGGCGCACGGCCCCGAAATCGCGACCAATCCGGCCAGCATCCCATTGCACAGCATCGAAGGATCAGGCTTGCGAAACTTCGTAATCACGACCACGTACGCGCCGACCGTGCTCGTGGCTGACGCCAGCACAGTGTTGACCATAATGATCGCCACCCGCTCATGGCCCCCGGCCAGCGCCGGACCGAGGTTGAAGCCGAACCAGCCGAAGGCCAGGATCAATGTTCCCAGCGCCACATAAACCAGATTATGCCCCGGCATCGGGCGGGGCCGTCCATCGCGGGAGTATTTGCCGAGGCGAGGCCCCAGCATGGCCGCGCCCGCCAAGCCGATGACGCCTCCAGCCATGTGTACCACCGATGACCCCGCAAAATCCACATAGCCGTGGCCCAGGCCAAAACTCTGCCCCAACTGCGAGAGCCAGCCGCCTCCCCAAACCCAATTGCCGAACAGCGCAATCGGCAGCGCCCCGGCCCAGATGCCGTACAGTATAAAACTGGGGAACCTCCACCGCTCGGCCATGACGCCAGCCGGAATGGCCACCGCCACCGCCACGACGGCCGCTTGATAAAAGAACAATCGAAGAATCATCGGATCAAGAACCGAATGGAACCTGGCTTGCTGTGGACTAACACCCATGGCGAGGCGAACGTGGCCGAATGGCACAATGCGCCGCCAAACATGAGGGCGAATCCGCAAACCCAAAATCCAAGAATGCTGAGGGGGTAAATCATGAAATTCATCGTGACAACCTGCCCGGCATTTTTGGCCCGGCACAAGCCGGATGTCACGAGGGCAAATCCCCCCTGCATGAGCATGACGAGCACCCCTGCCAGGAGCACCCATGTTATTCGGATCATTTCTTTCCATGGTGGTTGATATACCAAACAATCAGCAGGAAACCGACAATCTGGCACAGGATAAACAGCAGAATCAACGGCAAAAGACGAAACCGGCTTTTCCACAGTTGCGGCCTTTGCAGACGCCTGAAACGTTCGACCAACTCGACTTTCTCATAATCGTCCAATTCCGCCTTCATGGCAGCGGCCGAAGGATGGCGGTCCGCCGGATCGCGTTCCATGGCGTGAAGAATGATTTCTTCCACCGCCGGGGTCAGCTTTGGGTTGATTTTGCGCGGAGCAGCGGGATCACCGGTCAGCCGCGCGTTCATCACCGCGTAAGGACTCTCCCCTTCAAAGGGCGCCGCGCCGGTACACATTTCATAGAGGATCGCGCCGAGCGCGTAAATGTCCGTCCGCTCGTCGCCGCGTTTGCCCTTGACCTGCTCCGGCGCCATGTAATCCGGCGTTCCCATGCTGGGAGAAAAACCGACGAAGGTGATGCGGCGCATTTTCAGGGATTTGGCGATGCCAAAATCCATGATGCGGATGCTCCCGTCATTGCAGATCATGATGTTCTGCGGCTTGAGATCGCGATGCACAATTTTATGAAAGTGCATGTAATCGAGCGCTTCGCAAATGCGGCTGGCAATTTTCACCGCATCCCGCTCCGGCAAGGGATGGACTTCGCGCATGAGCGCGCTCAGGGTCTGGCCCTGCAAGTATTCCATCACGATATAGGGACGGCTCTTTTTCTCCGGCTCGACGGCAAAGATTCTCAGGATGTAGGGATGGTGCAGCATCTTGCCGATTTCCTCCTCGCGCTCGAAGCGGAAGGAAGCAGACGCATCGCTTTCAAATTGCATGAACGGCACCTTGATGGCCACGGTCAGTCCCGTTTGAAGGTCGTTCGCCTTGAAAATGGAGGCCATGCCGCTTCGGTTGATCAGGTCGGTGATCTCGAAACGATCATCCAGCATCTGGCCGGGTTGGATTTCATTGCTCACAGAAGGCGTGCTTGCTTTTACGTAATACGGCGCGCCGCGATAAAAATGGCGGTGTTCAATCTCATTAATTCGGATCAGTTGAACTGAAACATTGTCCTCCGCCCCCCGCTTTTCGGCCAGCGCGATCAATTCCGCGCACGCCTGGGCCGGGGCAAGATGCTCGGCAACATCGCAAATCTCGTCGTCCAGCACAACGGAATAAAGTCCGTCGGTGCATTGCACCAGCACGTCTCCCTTGGCCAGCGTTTGTTTGAAGACGTCATAGCCGCAGATCAAATCCTGCCCAATGCTGCGCGTAATCATCGAACGCATCGGACTGGCCATGGCGTCGCGTTCCTTGACCAGCCCCAATTTGACCTGGAGCGCCACATAGCTGTGATCGGACGTCAAGCGCCGCAGCGTCCCATTGCGAATCAAATAGACCCGCGAATCTCCCACGTGTCCGATCGAGATTTCATCATTTCGAAAAATCGAAACCGTCAACGTTGTCGCCATCCGTCCTTCCTCGCGGCGGTGCATCGAGGCGTCATAGACAAGCTTGTTGGCCTCGTTGAAAATTTTGCGCAGCAAATCGGCCGGCTCCGTTTCCACCGCGGTGCCCTTGAAGGCGTTGACCGTGGTTTGCACCGCGAGTTGGCTGGCGACTTCGCCTTGTCCGGTGCCTCCCACCCCGTCGGCGATCACAGCCGCGATGCCCACCGTCCGCACCAATTCCGGCGTGTCCGGCTGCCAAAACCCGATGCAGTCCTCATTCTTTTCGCGAACCGGCCCGGTTACGGACAATTGGGCGTAAGTCAAATCCATCTGGCATCCTGTTTGATAAATACTTGCTTCGTCAAGACGGCAAACCGGCTGCCTCGTCGAAGGCAGCCGGCTTGTTGATGTTTGCGAATAATCTGCCTTCAGCCTACGCCAGGCCAGGCTTGGCGGTCAGAATAATCTCCTTGCCTCTCGACTTGCTGGTTGTGGCGAGGTAAATGGCCCCGAAAATGATCCACAGCAAGGATACGCCGAGCGCAATGTAAGGCTCCTTGACACTCATGCCAGCAACACTAAACGGGCCAATCAAGTAGAACAACATGCAACCGAAGTTGGCCAGCAGTCCGAACACCGGGACGACCACATGTTTGAACCCGTGGAAACTGTGGTGCTCGCGGAAGGCCACGATGGCCACGATGCAGGTGGTCATATAGAGCAGGAACGTGCCAAAGTTGCTGATCAGCGTGATGATGAGCACGCTGTTGGGCAGCGTCACGTAAGCGTGCGGCGAGAAAATGCCGATGCTGTACCAGAAATTGTGCTTGTCCAGGGCCGCCATGTCCGAGCTTTGACCGCCCAGATAGACTACGGTCGTCAGGATGCCGACAATGATCGAGATAAACGCCAGGAACCAGACCGCGCGATGCGGTGAGAGTGTCCTGCCGTGCAACAGGCCGAACTGCTGGGGGACTTCCTCATCGCGGCCCATGGCATACGTCACGCGCGCCCCCGTGTTCATGCAGGAGAGGGTGGTGCCAATCAGGGCGAGGAATACGGTAAACGCCTCTATCAACATGAAGGCCTTGCCCGCCGAATAACTGCCAAATGCCCAGGTGCCGACCAGTACCATCATATCCCCGATGGGCGCGCCGGACGCGCCGGCATTGGACATGGTGTAACCACTATTCAAGAAATAATTGGCCGCGAAATACTCGAACAGGTAACAAACCGCGCCTTGAATCGCCAATGACAGCAAGACAGCGCGCCCGATGTCCTTCTTTGGGTTCTTGGCCTCTTCACCCATGGCTGAGACCGATTCGAAACCAACCAGCAGAAGAATCGCCACGCAGGCCTGGACCAGCACGGAACCAAACGAATGGGGTGCCACGACGGAGCCGGCGCTCGTGTGGAAATTGAACGTCTTTGGGTCTTGTGCGGTTCCCGCTCCGCTCACCGCGTCCGCAGGTTTGTAGCTCAGGACGAAGGGGTCGGGGGTTTCCTTGCCCTCTTTCACAATCACATTGCCCTTGTCGTCTGCCTTCCAAGCCGGATAGGGGTCGCCTTCTCCGAGGCCAAGGGCGGTCAAACTGGCCAGCTCAACGGCGTTGGTGTTCTTGGTCTTGTCCAAGTCATCCTTGGCCACCTGGCGGTCCTGCATCTTGAATATGGGTTGCTTCTTGTCATCCACTTTGGGTGAGTTGTCGGCCCAAGTGTCCTGGACCGGTTTGCCTTTATCATCGGTGACAACGACTTGCGCCACATTGTAATTGACCGGTGTTCCATTGGAGAGGTGCCAGCCAACGGAGCCGTCAGGATGACTGGAGCGATAGGCGATGGCCATGATGGCAAAAGTCACCAGCGCGCAAATTTGGATGACGTTAATCGCCATATTGACGGCGGTCGTGCCGTTGACGCCGCGGTAGGCGATATAGCCAACCCCGAGGGCGAACACGACGCAGAAGAGCCACATGAACAAAGGACTGTTGTAGGTTCCGCTGAAGGTGTCCGGCCACAACTGGCCGGCCAGCCAGCCGGCCAGAATGGCGGTCACACCCACCATCAATCCGGTATAAATCCAGTAATACAAGTGGCTGTTCCAACCCGTGAAAAACTTGATCAGCCGCGCCCACTTGAAGGCTTTGGCTTTGGACAGGAAGGCTTGCTCGGCGTAAAGATAGGAAGAGCCCGCGCCGGGATACAGTTTTGACAGCTCCGCATAGCTCAGGGCGGTGGCGAAGCACAAAAGCAGCGCGAACACGATTCCGATCCACATGGCGCAGCCGGCGGTCGGCGCGCCGTACAGTGACTGCTCTTGATATGTGAGCCACAGAAATGCCCCTGGCGCGATGAGCGCCATGGCATTGATCGTCAAGCCGGTCAGCCCAAGTGTGGGCTTCATTTCTGTCTTCGGTGGTGATGATGGTGGTGTAGGCATATCTTTTTTTATTCTATTTTAATTTATTTCGTTCGTTTCATTATTGATTCTTTTGTTGTCGTGCTTGAATCCGTCAGGCTCTAAGCAGTTGAGATGCCATCCGTTATTGATGGGCGTGGACGGGTTGCGCTGACAGGGGGGGCTATTGCGCCTAATCCCTCTCAATCAGCGTGTTAAGAAAGTATTAATAATGGCGCGAACGGGGGGCGGCGGGAGGCGGGCAAAAGTTGCTTTTTGCCCACCCTGCCTAAAACAGAGGTGATGGAAATCGCCAGAAGCCCGAATGACCGCGGGGCTGGCCGGGGGTCAAGCCGCCGGCAATAGGGCTTCTTCCGGCGCGGCCTCCGTCACTGCCGCAAGATGCGGCCTTTGCCGCGTCATTTTCCGGCGGCGCGGCAGCACTATGGCGGGGCAGGGAGATGCGTCGATTATTTTTTGTGTCGTGCCCAGGCGCAAAAGCTGTTTCCAGGTGCGGCGTTCCGGACCCGACAGAATAATAAGGTCGGATGATTCCGCCTTCGCTTCGGCCACTATTTCTTCATGCGGCAGCGCCCACGCGCACGACAATGCGCGCCGCCCGATCCGTTCCAAAGAAGAACCGGGCCAGTTTCCGCAAAGCCGCTTCGCTTTCCATGCACAATTCGTCATAAATTCGCCGTCCGGGCGAAACAATGTTTAAATTCAGCACGTAAAGCAACGTCACGCAAACCGGAGAGTCAGCGGCCATATTTCGCGCGAAAACCAGGGCATCGCACGGGCTGCGCATCAAATCCAGCGGTATCAGAATATGTTTAATGTTCATTTTCATTGGGTTCCCTTTTCATTTCTTCTCACGACCCAAATTTAGGTCTCCTTCGCGGGGAAGCGTTAATAAAAACAAGTGTCTTCCACGTAAAAAACTCGTTAAGGGGCGCGCCAGCGAGTGGTGATTAAAAAACCAGCGGTTTTTGTTCACCCTGAGCATAAATCAACATCTTTTTTTTGCCGCAATAATTTCTCATTCGCTGTATCTTGTTGAGATCAGGCGTTTTATGTGAGGTGTTCAAATTTCCGGCTGTCTGGTGGCATATCTACTGCTTGACTCTTGGTTGGTCTCGTTTACTGCTTGACTCCTGGATGGACTCGTTTACTGCTTGACTGCTAATTGGGTTCATTCAGAGTTGGAGCAAAAAAAATGAAGAAAATCGAAGCGATTATAAAACCCTTCAAATTGGAAGAGGTTAAAGATGCGTTGAGTGAAATTGGAATCGAAGGCATGACGGTCAGCGAGGTCAAGGGGTTTGGCCGGCAAAAGGGCCACACGGAAATTTACAGGGGAAGCGAATACAAGGTGGATTTCCTGCCCAAGATCAAGATCGAGATTGTCCTTCCAGACAACCGGGTCGAGGCTGCGGTGGCCGCCATTGTCGGGGCGGCAAAGACCGGCAAGATTGGCGACGGGAAGGTTTTCGTGGCCAACGTTGAAGAAATCATTCGAATTCGCACGGACGAAAAGGGCGACGCCGCCATCTAAAACCACCAACGCTCCGTCACTTCGATTGAATATGAAAAAGATGTGTCTCTTCTCTGTCACCCTGATTGTCCTTTTGATGGCCGGCTTGCTCGCCCATGACGCTGCTGCGGCCGAGCCTAAACGGGCCGATCCCACCCTCGAACAGCGAGTGGCGGATTTGGAGGCTTATGTCAACAATGGCGCTCGCGTGGCGGACAACACCAACAACGTGGGGTCCAAACTGGGCGCCTGCGATGGAAGCAGCTTCACCCCCAATCCCGGTCCGGGCCATAACGCCTGGCAGATGACCTCCGCCGCCCTGGTTTTGTTCATGACGCTGCCCGGTTTGGCCCTCTTCTATGGCGGCTTGGTTCGTCGCAAGAACGTTCTCTCCGTCATGGCGCAATGTATGTTGATTGCCGGTCTGGTCACGATCCTTTGGTACTTTTGTGGTTACAGTCTGGTTTTCCACAAAGGCAGCGCCCTCTTGGGGAATCTGGGCTTTTCCTTCCTCAATGGAGTCGATTCCAGCCCCAACGGCGATTACTCCTACTGGGTCTCGCAGAACGTGTTCTCCATGTATCAATTAATGTTCGCCATCATCACTCCGGCCTTGATCGTCGGGGCCATTGCCGAACGCATGAAATTCTCGGCCATTTTTCTGTTCATGACCCTGTGGATGTTTGTCGTTTATTTTCCCCAGGCCCACATGATTTGGGGAATCGACGGCATGATGAACGGCGTCTGGAATCCCAATGCAAAAATCAAGGCCATTGACTTCGCCGGTGGAACCGTGGTCCACATGACTTCCGGTTGGTCGGCCCTGGTCCTCTGCATCATCCTGGGCAGGCGCATGGGCTTCGGCAGGGAAAACTTCGCGCCGCACAGCATGGTGCTTTGCATGATCGGGACGGGAATGTTGTGGGTGGGTTGGTACGGATTCAACGCGGGCAGCGCCGTGGGGGCCGACGTGATTGCCGCCAACGCTTTCACCACCACCACCCTGGCCACGGCCGTCGCTTCCTTTGTCTGGCCGATGATCGAGTGGGCTGTTCGCGGCAGGCCCAGCGTGCTCGGTTTTTGTTCCGGCGCGGTGGCCGGCTTGGTGGTCATCACCCCGGCTTGCGGATTCGTCACGCCCGGCGGCGCCATGATTATCGGCATTTTTGCCGGGGCGATTCCCTGGTTCTTCTGTTACAAAGTCAAAAGCTGGTTTGGCTATGATGACGCTTTGGACACCTTCGGGGTTCACGCCATCGGCGGGACCATGGGCGCGCTGCTGACGGGCATGCTGGCTCGAAACGCCGCCAATGGAAACCTCGCCAACAACCTCAAGGATTACGTCAAGGACACAATCTTTCAACCACTGGTCCTGGAGCAGCTAAAGGCCATTGGCGTGACTCTCGTTCTGGCCACCGCCGGCACGGCCATCATCGCCTATATCGTCAAGGCCCTGGTTGGGCTGCGTCCCGGTGAAGAAGTGGAAAGCAGCGGCTTGGATCTCACCGAGCACGGCGAAGAAGGTTACCAAGCCTGAACTATCAACATAACAATTACCGCGCCGTTGCGCCAATAAACGTGGACGAGAGACGCGCTTGGCGGCAGGGGCGGAAACGTAAAACAGAAAACAAACGAACGATAATATATCATGAGCACCCCAAAAAACGTTATTGAATCGGCCCGCAAACAAGGGGCCAAAATGGTTGATGTGAAGTTTGTCGATACTTTCGGCATCTGGCAGCATTTCAGCGTTCCCATCAGCGAATTGACCGAGGATGTATTCACCGACGGCTTCGGTTTCGATGGTTCCTCCATTCGCGGCTGGAAATCCATTGAGGCCTCCGACATGCTGGCCATGCCCGATCCGGCTACTGCTTTCATCGACCCTTTCTGCAGCGTGCCGACCCTGTCGATTACCTGCACCATCACCGAAACCGGCACCAAGGAAGCCTACACCCGCGACCCGCGCGGCATCGCCCAGCGCGGCGAGAAATACCTGGTGTCCACCGGCGTGGCCGACGCGGCCGTGTTCGGCCCCGAGGCGGAATTTTTCATCTTTGACAATGTGCAGTATGACGCGAAGTCCAACGGCACGTTTTACTCGGTGGACTCGGAGGAGGCCACCTGGAACTCAGGGCGGGATGAGGCTCCCAACACGGGCTATAAAATCCGCCACAAGGAGGGATATTTTCCCGTGCCGCCCAATGACACGCAGCAGGACATCCGCACCGAGATAGTCCTGATCATGGAGCAACTGGGCCTCAAGATCGAGAAACACCACCACGAGGTGGCGACGGCCGGGCAGGCGGAAATTGACTTCCGGTTTGACACCCTGGTCAAGACGGCCGACAACATGATGATCTACAAGTACGTCATCCGAAACGTCGCCCGCCGGCACGGCAAGACGGCCACCTTCATGCCCAAGCCGCTTTTTGGCGACAACGGATCGGGCATGCACACCCACCAGAGTTTGTGGAAGAACGGCAAGCCCTTGTTTGCCGGCAAGGAGTACGCGGGACTGAGCCAGTTGGCGCTGCATTATATTGGCGGGATATTGAAGCACGCCAAGGCGCTGTGCGCGA
This sequence comes from uncultured Verrucomicrobiae bacterium, assembly GCA_963825315.1. Classification (GTDB taxonomy): domain Bacteria; phylum Verrucomicrobiota; class Verrucomicrobiia; order Limisphaerales; family Palsa-1400; genus DASRLE01. The sequence continues at coordinate 314,612 of CAWGST010000002.1, forward strand.
TATGCAGTCCGACGACCAACTCCTATAAGAGGCTGGTGCCGGGGTTTGAAGCGCCGGTCAACCTGGCCTATAGCGCGCGCAATCGCAGCGCGGCCGTGCGCATACCGACCTACAGCGAAAGCCCAAAGTCCAAACGCATCGAGTATCGTCCGCCGGACACCTCGGCCAACCCGTACCTGTGTTACACGGCGCTCCTGTTGGCCGGGCTGGATGGGGTATTGAACAAGATCAAGCCCGGGGAACCGCTGGACAAGAACATGTATGAACTGCCGCCGGAGGAACTGGCCAAAGTGCCGCAAGTGCCGGGCAGTTTGGGCGAAGCGCTGGATTTGCTGGAAAACGACCACGCGTTCCTGTTGAAGGGAGACGTGTTCACTTCAGACTTCCTTGAAATGTGGATTGCCCACAAACGGAAGGAAGTCGATGCCCTGCGCCTGCGCCCGCATCCGTACGAGTTCTTCCTCTACTACGACGTTTAGCAGAGGCAAATCCTTTCAAAAACGACGGCGTGGACAGCGATGTTCACGCCGCATTTTTTTCAGGGCTTATTTCTTCTTTTTCCTGGCCTTGGAGGCCAGTTTATAGGTCAGGGTCTTGTTGCGACGCACCGAACCGGAGTATTTCCGGGCCCATTCCCTGTTGGCAATGGCGTGCTTCAAGCAATGCCAAGCGGTCGCTTTAGGCTCGCCACAAATCACGCAGCGCCCTTCTTTGGCGCGGCGCAACTGCCACTTCTGTTGCCGGGAAATCGGCAGTTCTGTGAATTCGTCAACGATCTTTTTTCGCGTATATGTGCTCTTTTTTCGCTTTTGCTTCTTTTTCATAGTTCTCTTTCAAGTCAATTTAAATGACAAACTTCGATCCTGTTTCAATGGGGCCACAGTTCAACAAATGAGGCGCTCGCCGGTAATTGCTTGAAACGCCGCAACGCCTGCGCGTATCAATCATTAAATTCTAAGCCGGAATATTTTAAAATCAAAGGAAAAAATGCAGTTGTAGCAAATAATTTTACGGGCAGGGGGGGGCGGCCCGGTTTCCCCCTCCGGAAATCCATGCAACCGGCCGGCCCTCCCATCGTCCTCCGCGGCGGATTAGTCAATACTAAATATCTCAAGGGGGGGCCTGGCGCCGGGGCGTTTCCGCCGCCTGCGGCAGCAGGCGGTAGCCCACTCCCGCTTCGGTGATGAGCAATTCGGGCCGGCCGGGGCTGGCTTCGATTTTCTCCCGCAGATGCGCGATGTAAACCCGCAGATAATGGGTCTGGTCGCCATAGTTCGGACCCCAGACTTCCTTTAAAATCTGGCGGTGGGTCACAACTTTGCCCGCGTTTCGCACCAGCAGGCGCAGGAGCGAATACTCGGTGGGTGTCATTTTCACTTCCTTCCCCCGGACGATGACGATGCGGCTGGCCAGATCCACTTCCAGGGGGCCGGAACGAAAGACGGCGTTGTCCGGAATCGGCTGGGCATGGCGCTGCGCGACGCGCAGCCGGGCCAGCAATTCCGCCGTGCTGAAAGGCTTGTTGATAAAGTCATCGGCCCCGTGGTCCAGCGCGGAAACCTTGTCATCCTCGCCGTCCCGCACCGAGAGCACCAGGACGGGGGCCTGGCTCCATTCCCGCAGCCGTTGCAAAACCGCCACCCCATCCATGTCGGGCAACCCCAGATCGAGAATAATCGCCTCGGGGCGGCGTTGGGCGGCTTCCACCAAGCCCTCCTGGCCGTTGGCCGCCTCGAAGACCCGGTAGCCGTTGGCTTCCAGGGTCACCCGCAGCAGGCGGCGAATCTGAACTTCATCGTCAATAATCAAAACGTTCGGCTGGTGAGGCGTGTTTTCGCTCATACGGTTGCTTCAAGGGCCGGCTCGGGACTGGCCTGGAGCGGCAGGTAAATGGTGAATTCAGCGCCGCCGCCCGGCCGGTTCCGGGCCTCGACACGGCCGCCGTGCGCTTCGACCAGCCCTTTGACAATGGACAGGCCCAAGCCAGTGCCGCCCGCCGGCGCGCCCGGCACGCGATAGAATTTTTCAAAAACATGCGGGAGAGTTTCCGGCGGAAGGCCGGGACCGCGGTCGGCCACCGAAATCGCCATCGCGTCCGGAACGGCCCGGGCTTTAACTTCGACGGGCGTGCCCGGCGGGGTGTAAGCGGCGGCGTTGAGCAGGAGGTTGTTGATGACTTGTTCGATGAGCACAAAATCCATTTTGACCAGCGGCAGCGGCGGCGGGAGCGAGAGGTTGACGGGATGGCCGGCCAATTCCCTTTCATTGTGCCGCAACGCGACGTTGACGAGGTCGGCGACATCGCACCATTCCAGGCGCGGCTTGACGGCGCCCGATTCCAGGCGGGTCATATCCAGCAGGTTGCTCACCAGACGATTCAAGCGCGAGGCGCTTTCCTGAATTTCGCCGGCCAAGTTCTTGTGCAGTGCGGGGGGTTCATTGCCTTTGAGTTCGGTCAAGGCGCTGGCGGCCGCGGTAATGGCGGAGATGGGAGTCCGCAGTTCGTGCGAAATGGAATTGAGCAGCGCTTTGCTCAGCTTTTCCGATTCGACGACGAGCCGGGCCTGCTGCCCCTCGGCGTCCAGCCGGAGCCTGTCGAGCACCAGAGCGGATTGGCGGGCGAAGGCCTGGAGCAGGTCCCGCTGTTCCAGGGTGGGTTGCTGGTCGCCGGGCCATTCCACGCCGAGGACGCCGACCGCGCCGCGGTTGGTTTGCATGGGAACGTAGATCGCGCCGGCGGAAGGCAGATTGTCGGTGAAGCGCCCGGCGGCTTTGCCGAAGCGAAAGGCCCAGGCGGCAACGCTCTGTTCCTTTTCCGACACCGGGAATGTGCTGGCGGCATGGGCCGTGGCCGCCAATCCGCCGCCGGACTCGCGCAATAAAATGGCGATCCTGGCTTTGAAGGCTTGCACGGCCTGGCGCGCCAATCTTTGCGCCATTTCATCCACGTTGGCCGCATCGGCCAGATCGCGCGTCAGGAGGTAAAGGGCGGTGGAACGTTCTTCACGGCGGCGTTCGGCCCGTTCCTGCCAGCGAATGCGCGAGACCAACTGCCCCAGCACCAGGGCCACCACGAAGTACATCACGAACATCATCACATCCGAGAAATGCGTCATGCGAAAGCTGCCCCGCGGCGGCAGGAAAAAATAATCCCAGAGCAACGCGCTGGCCGTTGCGGTCAGAAACGTCGGCCCGCGCCCGACAAAAAAGGCCAGCAAAACGACTCCGAACAGATAAACCAAAGCCAGCGCGTGCGGTTCCACCGCGATTCGGTCAAGGTAAACGTTCAGCACCGTGCAAAACCCGACCACGCCAAGGGCCATGCCGTACTGCCAGGGAGGGGACTGCAACGAATATGTCCTGGAGCGGGGCGGAGTATCCTTTTCGGCGTGTTCCGGGCGGACAATGTGCAGTTCAATGTGGCCGCTCTCACGCACCAGGCGCCGCAGCAATTTCCCGCCGTGAATCCACTCCAGCGCCCCGTCGCTGCCCGGCTTGCCAACAACGATTTGCGTCACGTTTTGCTGCCGCGCCACGCGCAGCAATCCGGAGGCCACGTCGGAATCGGCCGTGGTGATGACTTCCGCGCCCAGTTCGCGGGCCAGCGCCAGGTGCCGGGTCAATCGTTCCTGATCCGCCTCGGCCAGCGGCCTGGACTGCTCAACATAAACGGCGATCCAGGGACAATCGAAATTATCGGCCAACCGCCGCGTCCAGCGAATCATTTGCGGACAAAAGGGGCTGGCGCTGACCGCGACCATCAGGCGGTGGCCGGATTGCCATGGGCCGGTGATTTGCATCGCCTGCAAATAATCATGCACGTCCTGGCCGACATGATCGGCCGCCAGGCGGAGGGCCATTTCCCGCAAGGCGGTCAAATTGCCTTCGCGGAAAAAGTTCATCATGGCCAGCTCGGCGCGCTCCGGCATATAGACTTTTCCCTCATCCAACCGCTTCAGAAGTTCTTCGGGCGGCAGGTCAATCAACTCCATTTCGGCCCCATCCAGCACACTGTCGGGAACCGTCTCCTGCACCGTCGAGCCGGTGATTTGCCGGACCGTATCCACCCGGCTTTCGGCGTGCTGCACATTCATTGACGTATAAACGTCAATGCCCGCATCGAGCAACTCGATCACGTCCTGGTAACGTTTGGCATGGCGCGATCCGGGGACATTGGTATGGGCCAATTCATCCACCAGCGCCAACTTGGGATGTCGCGCCAGCAACGCGTCCAGATCCATTTCCTCCAGCGTGACCCCGCGATAATCGGCCTTGCGACGCGGAATAACGGGCAATCCGGCGAGCAGGGCGTCCGTTTCCTTGCGGCCATGCGTTTCGACGTAGCCGGCGACGACATCAACGCCCTCGCGTTGGGCGCGTTGGGCGGCGCGCAGCATCGCGTAAGTTTTGCCGACGCCGGCGGCCATGCCAAGAAACACCTTGAGTTTGCCGCGTTTCTTTTCCGCCTCATCCTTTTGGATGGCGGCCAGCAAGGCATCCGGATCTGGACGAATGTCCTCAGCCATATATGGAGTGTACAGAAAGAATGAGCAATGTCCAAGCACGAATGCCCAAAGGCGAAATCATCCGCCGTCGCAGCATCTCCCCGGCATGGGGTTTGAGACGATGAAGAATTTTGTCTCACACCCGCGAGGATTTGAGAGCGCAGATTACCATTGTGTTTTGCGGGCTGAACGCTTAAATCACCGGCCACTGTTGGCAACAATGGACAACCAATACAAAATCATCGGGGGCGATGGCGCGGAGTACGGACCGGCGCCGTTGGCGGAGTTGAAAAACTGGATCCGCGATGGCCGCGTCGCCGCCAGGACGAAAGTCTGGCGCAGTGATCTCTCAATCTGGACGCCGGCGGACCGTTACACGGAACTGCACGAGGAGTTGGCGCGCTTGGATGCGTCCGTGGCCGCCGCCGCCGACCGCGCCCTGCCGCCGGCTGGATTTTGGCTGCGGCTCGTGGCGTATATGATCGATCATATTCTGCTCGCCATTATTTTCCTTGCCTTCTGGACTCCCATCGCCGGCCCGCGGCATTGGCAAATGCCCGACCTGCCCCGGACGCTGACCGATGCCTCCATGCATCAGTATCTCGAACAATTCAGCCTTTGGTGGGACAAGGCCTTTCCCGTGTTTTATCCCATTTTTCTGCTTTATGATGTGCTGCTCAACGGCCGATTCGGGGCCACGGTGGGCAAGATGGCCATCGGGGCGAAAATCACGTTGCTGGACGGTTCCCCGATTGGTTACAACCGGGCTTTGCTGCGCTGGCTGGCGGCCCGGTTGAGCGAATTCCTTTTTTTCTCCGGCTATCTTTTAATCGGCCTGCGGCGCGACAAACGGGCCTTGCACGATTTGCTGGCGGGGACGAAGGTGGTTTTCAAACGATGAACTGGACCGCAAATCGCCGCCTGGCTTTGGTTGCGCTGGTTGTTTTTATGCTTGACCAGGCGGCCAAGCTTCTTGTCCTGCGCTTCCTCGGCCCAACCCAGGAGCGCGTGGTCATTGCGGGCTTCTTCAAATTTGTCCGCTGGGAAAACACCGGCGCGGCCTGGAGCCTGTTTCACGGCCGCAACGATTTGCTGGCGGGCGTTTCCGTCCTGGCCCTGGTCGGCTTGTTTGCCTGGCGGCGTCATTTCTACATCCATTTGCCCCTGGGCCAGCTTTCCCTGGGGCTGATTTTTGGCGGCATCGCCGGCAACCTCTTTGACCGCCTGCACTATCATCAAGTGATCGATTTTCTCCGCTTTTATTTGGACCGGCGCAGCGGCCAGGAGATCGGCTTCCCCGCCTTCAACGTCGCCGACAGCGCGATTTGCCTCGGCGTCGGTTTGTTGATTTTAGTGTCCTGGAAATACGAGGCGGATGGCGGCAAAGGCGCCCCGGAACGCAGTCAAGCCGCGCCGGACGCCTTTCGGGCCGGCCGCTGAGAGAAGGGGAATGAATTTCAAATCTCAAATTTCAAATACGATTCTGACCATCGCCCAATCGCTCCCCCTGGAACGACTGGACACATTTCTGCGCGCCAAATTTCCCGCTGTCTCGCGCGCAACCATTCAACGGCTGCTGCAGGAGGGCCGCATCCAGGTCAACGGTCGCTCGGTCAAACCGGCCCATCATCCGCGCGCCGGCGAAACCATTTCCGTCCGCTGGCCCGAAGCTCGCCCGGACCGGGCCTTGCCGGAAGACATTCCCCTGGACATTCTGCACGAGGACGACGATTTGCTCGTGCTCAACAAGCCGCCCGGGCTGGTCGTTCATCCCGCCGCCGGGCACCCGGAGCATACCCTGGTCAACGCCCTGCTGCATCACTGCGCCGGCCGGCTCAGCGGCATCGGCGGCGTGGCCCGCCCGGGGATTGTTCATCGTCTTGACAAAGATACCAGCGGCTGCCTGATCGTGGCCAAGAATGACGCCGCCCACCTGAAATTGTCCGAACAATTCGCCGGCCGCCAGGTGCTGAAAATTTATCAGGCCATTGTTTGCGGCCGGATGCCGCGGCCTGCGGGCGAGATTATCGCCTCCATCGCCCGCCACCCGGCCCGGCGCAAGCGCATGGCCGTCACCCGCGCCGGCGGACGCCAGGCGCGCACCAGCTATCGGGTGCTGGAACAATTGCAGGACGTGGCGCGCGTTGAAATGCGCCTGCACACCGGGCGAACTCATCAAATCCGCGTTCACCTGGAACATCTCGGCTGCCCGGTGCTGGGGGATTTGGTCTATGGCAGGCGCCAGAACCTCCGGCTCAAAGAAGCGAGCGGCTACGTTGCGCCCCGCCAGCTTCTTCATGCCGCGAAACTGGCTTTGGTCCATCCCCGCACCCAAAGGCCCATGACGTTTGAAGCTCCGCTGCCCGAAGATTTTGCTGTCGCCATGGATTTCTTTGGTGTATAAACCCGTTGTTAAACATGAAGCTTGGAACCCTGCGCCTGCAAGCAGGCATCCCGTGGAACAGCAGGGGATGGCATTGGTTAGGCGATCATGGAATCCTACAAACATTCCTGCCCCGTTTGCGGGCAGCATATCGAGTACACAGCCGCGTACTGTGGAAAACAGATGGTTTGTCCGATCTGCGGAAAACCCGTCACTTTTCCGGCCGTCCCTCCGGGCGTCAAAGGGCCGTCCTTGCATATCAAGCGTCCCGCGGCGGCTCGCCCCTCAAACTGGTCATTCGATTTCTTTGGCATCCCTGCCTTCCTCCGCCGGTTCGAGCATTGGAACATGGTTCTGGTGTGTCTTGTGCCATTTATCATTGTGGGCGCGCTGCTGGCTGGAGCAGTGGTGGTTAGAAAGCAGTTCCGCAACGCGCCAGCCGCGCCGGTTGCGCCCCTCATCCAGGCCGATCCAAATGCCTGGCAAAAAATGACCGACCTGGTCCGGGCCGAGCAGTCGGTGCAGGCTCAACTGCGCGCCGTGGTTTTGGCCCGCGCCGCCGTCGCCACGGCGGAACGCAACCGCGCCAGTCTGCATGCCTACTGGCATGTAAGAAGGGCGGAGACCCAAGCCATCTACGAAGGCGTCATGGCACAATACAAAGCCGCCGACCAGGCCGTCGCCAACGCGCAGATGGCCCTTGACTACGCCCGTCAATGCTTTGACGCCGCCCTCCTGAAATATCAAAAGCTGGGCGGCACAACCGATTACCGCCGGCAATTGCCCCCGTAGGCCTTTTTAATTTTTTTGACCACGGATGAACACAGACAGACACGGATTGGGAACAGCTTGCGAGGATGGGCGCTCTCACCCAAAAGGTGATGCTCTCCAACGGCATTTTTATCCGTGTTCATCCGTGTCCATCCGTCGTTTGCCTTCTTTTCAGATTTAAATGCGACCGATCGATCTTCAACAAATCGGCTCGGAATTGGCCATCAAATGGGATGACGGCGGGGAAAGCTTCATTGCCATCGAAACACTGCGCCGGGCGTGCCCTTGCGCCGGCTGCATCGGCGAACGCGACGTCATGGGAACCCTCCACAAAGGCCCGGACCAGCCCCTTTCCCCCCAATCCTTCCAACTCCGACGCTTGGATACCGTGGGTGGCTATGCCATTCAGCCGGTGTGGGGCGATGGCCATGCCTCGGGCATCTTTTCCTTCGAGTACCTCCGCCGCCTCGCGGGAGAACAGGCTTAACGATTACTCCTAATCTTAATCTTAATCCTAATCATCAAAGGGTCAGGAGTCACCATAGTTTCGTCCAATCCTTCTAAATGAACGCCAGCGATTCGGGCACACATCGGACAACCAATTCTCAGTATCAAATTAACGTTCTTGACCCGGCTCCTAAATGGGTCCGAGAATGTCAACAGTGCGCCTATGCATCGATTCCAATGATGAGGACGGGAATGTCGATGTCTGAAACGCCGCGATGCCGCAAATCCCAGACGAACTGTTCAAAATAAGAAACGCCTGTGGACATTTGATCGGCAAATCTTTTAATCGGGACAATTTCAATTCCTGCATTGATGTGTCCCAGTTTATGAAAAATGGTCATCTTGGCGCAGACGTTGTAAACCATGAACGCATACTTGCCGAACTGCACTTCAAGACCGAGTTTGTTTTTAACAAAATCCATGTCGCGAAATGCCCCTTTTGAAAGCCGGGCAGCCTTGTAGCGGGGTTTGTAAAATCCTGTTGGGTATTCGCAGGGGACTTTGCAGTTAGCCCAACCTTTTGGATGCAATTCAGCTTTAAAGCACCGATTCAACGCCGCCGGACTGTAAAGAACTTTGCCTGGCATCGTTTTTTCCCTGCTCCTTTTGGTTTTGCAGGGCGCAGCGTCCACTCCTGCAATGGCTTCATATACCTCATCCAGCAGGGCTTGATGATTCTTGGCCAGGTAAGTTGCACCCTTATTGAATGAGAATTCACCGGCGATTTTCACAGCAAAATCTTTTCGTGGTGATCCCAAGCTGCCGGTCTTTGAGCGACCTTTTCCTGGCCTGTTGGGGTATGAACCGGCTTGCCGAGTGGTCGGAGTTTCAGTGTTCCTTCTCCAAGCATCATCAATCGTTCACGAGCTGCGGAGAGATAAGCCGCATCGCGGTCGCAGCCAACCGCACGACGTTCATGTTTGGCAGCAGCAATGAGCGTTGACCCGACGCCGCAGTAAGGATCAAAAACCCAATCATCCTCGCTGGTCAACGCCAGAAGGCAGCGCTGGACAAGCTCAACGGGAAACTGGCAAGGATGCACCGTTTTTTCAGGATGATTTGCTTTCACGTTTGGAATTTCCCAAATCTCCCGTTCCCAATCCGCCGCCACAATTTTCCAAACATCGGAAGGGTTTTTCCCAAGCGGATTTCCCGATGGCAACCCGCGCTTCTCGCCTTTGAAATGAAGCTTTCCGGGATATTTGGCAGGCACACGAACCGGGTCGAGGTGAAATTGATAGTTTTCCGTCTTGGTGAACCAAAGGATGGTTTCGTAGCGTCCAGAGAAACGCTGGCTGCAGTGCAGTCCATGTTCAAAGTGCCAGATGATTCGATTGCGAAGCTGCAAACCGAGCGATTTGAAAATCTCGTAATAATAAATGTCCAGCGGGAAAACCTCACCATCCTCGACGTAGTTGCCCACTTGCCAGCAAATGCTGCCATCAGATTTTAACACTCTGACCAATTCCGCGAGCAACGGCTTCTGTTGAGCAAGATATTGCTTTAGCGAAAGTCGTTCCTCATATTCCTTGCCAATATTGTATGGCGGCGACGTGATGATGAGCGAAAAGAAATTTCCCGGAAGTCCCCTTGTAAAACTTAGAGAGTCATCGCAAGCCAGCACAAACCGTTCATCTGTCGAGAATTTCTCCGCGACATGCACATCGTTGTTGAACAGCGGCTTTTCCATACCGGGGAAGTATTGCGATCTTTATCCGGCTCGGTCAACAACCGACATTGTAAAAATTGAATAAACCGAAATTATGCGGCAAGACGGAAAACAGGGGATGAGCAACATCGAAAGTTTTCGGGGTTTCGCCGGCTGGTCAGCTTTCCCTCTTCCAGTCCGAAATCCTATCCATCTTGCTGATCTCGTCAAAAGTCTTTGCCGTGCAAGGCCTGAAAAGAGGACATGGAAACGTTAACTTTATGGCCAAAAGACGGGTGCAGGAAACAAATTCATTAAACCGCCAACCCTCGCCAACCACGCGAACATCCACCGGAAAGCCTTTGCCCGCAGAACACGCGGACGGACGCAGATGAAGAATTCTTATTCTGTATCTGCGTTAATCGGCGTGATCTGCGGGCAAGTCCGGATTCGGTTGAGGCCATTATGCGGCCCTCTTCCCCGAAAGCTGTTCCCCCGAAGGTGTTCGGGGTTCGAGGTTCGCGTATTCTGCGTATTTCGTGGTTAAAACTCCTAAGTCTTTGCAGTTCAAGCCTTTAAGCCATTTCTGCCTTAAAAGTGAAGATTTTTTAAAATTCTTTCAAAAATCTGTTGACGAAACTAATATATTAGCTATAATCTTCATTTAATGAATAATACAACAATGACATATATGAGAAAGACACCAAAACTATTCACCGAAGAGACAGAAACCGAGTGGCCCGGAGAGGTCAACCTGGCAGAACTGCTGAACGAAATCAGGAACACAATCCGAACGCACGTTGTAGTGAACGCGAAAGCGGCAACTGCGCTTGCGGTATGGGTTGTCCACACCTACGTTTTCGAGTTGCGCGATGCCGTGGCTTACGTCGCCATTGAATCACCGGAAAAAAGGTGCGGGAAAACGACGCTTCTTTCAGTCCTGGCGGGGCTGGCATCAAAACCATTGATTGCATCGAATATTACGGCAGGGGCGCTGTTCCGCGCCATTGATGAAGCCTCACCAACGCTGTTGATTGACGAGGCGGATACTTTCCTGGCGGGCAACGGGACCATGCGCGGCATCCTCAATTGCGGCAACACCTGGCGAACCGCTTTTGTCGTGCGGTTGCGCAAAAAAGGCGAGGGAGCGCGGGAGACGGAAATTGCCGGGGAGACCATGAAGAAAGAAGGTGAATTGGAAAAACCGCCAGCCGAAGGGAGCCTTGTTTCATACGGCTGTTACTGCCCGAAAGTCGTAGCCATGATAGGGCAGGTTCCCGAAACGCTGGCCGACAGAAGCATCGTGGTAAAGATGAGCCGCAAGCTCGTTGAAGAAACATGCGTTCCTCTCAAAGATTTCCATCCGGGGCAAATCAGGGCCAAATGCAAAAAGTTTGCCAGGCAGAACGAACAAATCGTCAAAGACGCGCCGCAAGAGCGCCTGGAGGGGCTGAACGACCGGGCCGCGGACACCTTTGAACCGCTCGCTGTCATCGCTCGCATGGCCGGGGAAAATTGGCTCCAGGAATTGAACCAAGCGGCAGCATGGCTCACCTCATCACAAAATGTTGATACAAAAGGCCCGACACTGCTACTGGACGTGCTGGAAATCCTGCTCACAGCCCAAGGCATGAAGATGTTCAGCCGAGACCTGGCCGGGGCGCTCAGAGGGGAGCGCGGATTCGTGCCAAGTCCACACTTCGGACAAAAGAAAATAACGGAACAATTGTTGGCAAACACACTTGGCCGATATGGGGTGAGGCCGACAACAATGCGGATAAAGCGGGAAGTCAACAGAGGCTATTCGGCAGAGGACTTTCGCGAGGCGCTGCAACACTACGTGCCAAGGGCCGATATTGACGCAAGGCTCGAAGAGATCAAAAAAACCGATGCCATACGGCAGGAACTGGCAGATGAACTTGGCAAAGAGGTCGAAGTACAAGAAGCCGGTCGTCTGCTGAAATTGGCAAAACTGAAGTTGGCAAGGCTCGAAGCGATGAAAGGGGCAAGCAACGCAATGCAGGAACCGTTGCCGGAGGGATTTAACGACATCACAGAGCAAATCAAGGCCGAAATAGTCGATTTGCAAAAGAAAGTGTTGCAGCCAGTTGCAGGGGTGTTGCAGGCCGAAAAGAGCAATGAAACCAGCGTAAAATAAGGGTTGTAGCGGTGTTGCACCTGAAAAAAAGATGAACTTGCAATGCAAGACCAATGCCTTTTCAGAGGCTATCGCAAAGATAAAAGAAGCGCAGAAGAGGATAAGAGCGGTGGCTGAACTCTCTGCGTCTCTGCGTCTCTGCGCGAGGAAGAAGGCAAAAGGGAAAAACAGGGAACTTCGTCATTAATTGGGCATTCGTGCTTGGACATTGGACATTCTTTTTGGCCTGGCTGCGGCGGATCAGCCGGTGCTTCATTTCTTCATTTAGCCTTTAGCCTTCAGCCTTTAGCCTTTGTCTTCACGCCTTGCCGCCGAACGTCACGAAATCGTCGATGTCCAAAATGTCGAACCATGTGCCGACATCCTTGCGTTTGGGAGCGAGTTTGGCGTGATATTCGTTGAAGTATTTTCGCGTTTCCAAATCGGTCGCGCCACGCTGCTCCTGTGCCGCGGACCAGGCGGCGATTTCAATCGCGGACCGCTTTTTTTTGGCATGGGCTTGGATCCAATCGAGCATCTCCCCGTCGCTTTTGTCCCGCGCCAGTTGCCTTTTCAATTGCAGGGGGTCGATTCCGGCAAAGCTGAGAAACTGCTGGTCCAGCGGGCAATTGAAGTGGTATTCGCCGGCCTTGCCCATGATCGTGGCGCGGCCTTTGTCAAGCATTCGAGGTAAAATGACGAAGCCGCCCAGCCGGACTCGGGGGCTGCGCGGCGGTCGTTGGTTCAAATCAGGCGCATGAATTTTCATAAGTTTTCGCATGTTTTTGCTGGGTGATTTCTTTGGCCGGTGGCGGGGACTACGGGTTCTCCGCCAGCAACTTATCCAGGGTTGCGCTTTTCGCATGGCCCAGGGCCACTGCTTTTTTGTAATGCCAGCGGGCCAGTTCCAGTGACGGCGGTTGGTTGCCGGCGTAAACGACCGCCAGATTAAAATGCGCGTCGGCGTTATCAGGATCGCTCTGCAAAGCCTTGCGCAGCGCCGTCTCCGCCGCGGCCCGCAGTCCTTTTTCAGCCAATACGCAACCCAGAAAGTTCTGCGTGGCGGAATTGGTGGGATTGAACCTGGCCGACAGGCTCAGGGCGTCGAGCGCTTCATCCAGCTTGTCCTGCCGATAGCGCAAGAGACCGAGCAAATACAAACCGGCCGGGTCATCGGGATCAAGGGCCAGGGCGTGCTGCACCGACTTCTCGGAATCGGCCAGATGCTCGGCGGCGAATTGCGCCTCGGCCAGGTGGTCCAGCACATAGACGTTTGTCTCATCCTGTCGCAGCACTTCGTTGAATTTCTGTTCGGCGGTGTCGTAATTGTGTTCCATCGAAGCGCGCAAGGCATCCGCCCACAACGCGCCCGCGCCCGGCGGCAAATCCTTGCTCGAATAAACATGTCTGGCTTGGAACGCGGTCTTCGGGGGTTCGGCTGGCGGGGCAGTCGGCGGCGCAGCCGGTGTGGCGGCGGACGTGGCGGCGGGAGACTTTTTCAAAAGGGCCAACTCCTCCGCGGTGTAAGGAACGGGTTCGGCCTCAAGAACGGCAATCCGAGCCTGGAGTTGCTCCACTTGTTGGGCCATTTGTTGGGCCGATGGCGGGTTTTCCGGACGGGCGGGAGCCGTCGCGGGGGCGGTTTCCCTGGCGGGTTGTTCCGGCGGGACGGCGGCCAGTTTCTTCTCCAACTCATCCCGCCGCTGCTCGGCTTGTTGGAGCGCCGCGCGCAAGCTCAGAAGTTCCTGGTTGTGATGCGCCTCGGCATCCGCCAGGTCTTTCGAGCGCTCGGCCAGTTCCTCCTTCAATTTGTCGCGTTCCTCGATGACTGCTTTCGTGTCGTCCGCAGGCTGGGCTTCCACCGGGCGCGCTGCTTTCAGCGAGTCCAACTCTCCGTTGGCCGCGGCCAGTTTCTTCTCCGCCTCGGCCACCGCCCCTTTCAGTTGGACAATTTCCGCCTCGTCTTTCGAGATCTCGGCCAGTTGCTGCTTCAATTGGTCGCGTTCCTCGGGTATTTGTTTCGCGCCTTCCGCAATCTGGATTTCCGCCGGGCGCGCTGCCTTCACCAACTCCAGTTCCCTGCCGAGCGCAGCCAGCATCTTCTCTGACTCAGCCGCGGCCTCTTTCAACCGGGCCATTTCCTCCTGGGCTTTCTTCTCGTCGGCCTCGGCGCGGGCCTTCAAGGCGGCGGTCTGGTCGGCTTCCGCCGCGCGCGCTGCTTTCAGCAACTCCAGCTCTTTATTGGCGGCGGCCAGTTTCCTCTCTGACTCTGCCGCGGCCTCTTTCGCCCGGGCCACTTCTTCCTGGGACTTCTTCTCATCGGCCTCGGCGCGGGCCTTCAAGACGGCGATTTCCTGGCTGACGACCGCGGCCTTTGCCGCGGAAACGGCGCTGGCGTTGGCGGCCTTCTCCTGTTCGAGGGCGACGGCGAGCAAGTCCCTTTCCTTTTGCAGCATGTTGATTTTTGCCTCCGCTTTGGCCAGTTCCGCGGGACTGACGGCGGCGGGTTGCACCGAGAGCGCCTCCTTGAGTTTCCCCTCCAATTCCGCATTGGCGCCGGTCAAGGAGCGGACTTGTTCCTGAAGGCCGGCGTTCTGCTGCGCCAAAGCCGCCACGGAAGGCTGGACGGCGGCGGGAGGTTGAACCACCGCGGAAGGCTGAACCGGGGCCGGCGCGGCGGCAGGCGGCGCATTGGTTGTCGGCAGGAATTTTCCGAGCGACTGAAGTTTCTCCGCCAGGTAATCGAGCCGGAATTTCACGATGTCGGGATTCCACGTCGGATGCTCCGTCTGGAGTTTCTGCAAATCGGTTTGAGCCTGAAGGTAGCGGAGGGCGGCGGCTTCTGAATGGCCGCTTTGCCCCAAACTGTCCGCCTGCAGAATCTCGTTGTAAATATCCAGATACTGCTCGTCCGAGCCGGCGGCCAGGGCGGAGCCGGTCAAGACCAGGAAAAACGCCGCGATTGCAATCCATCTCATACTCGCCAAATTGTAACGAAGCGGGGAACGACTTGGCAAATCATTCCGGCAAATGAAGTTTGGCCATCACCGGCTCCAGCGCCTTTTTCCACACCGCATAACCCGCCGCATTCAGATGAAGATGGTCGGGGCGGAAGTCCTCGGAGATCTGATTGCCTTTTTCGTCCGTGTAAATTCCCCAAGTGTCGCATAGGGCGAAGTTTGGCTCGCTCTTCACGAATTGTTCCACCAGGGAATTTGCCTTCTGTATCTTCTCCGTGTAAATCGCCCGGTTGCCATCCGCTCTGGGCATCACCTTGCAGACGATCACCTTCAGTTTGGGATTGTAATCCTTGATCGCCAGAAGAATCAGCCGGATATTCGCCGCCACGTCTTCGCCCTCGTCGCCTTCCCCCACATCATTCGTCCCAATGAGCAGCACGATGGCGGCGGGGTTCAGGCTCAACACATCCGCTTTGAGGCGGTATAACACTCCGCTGGTAATGTCGCCGCCTATGCCGCGGTTGGCCACTTTGATGTTCGGAAAATCCTGCGCCAGCGTGCTCCATCCCTCCGTGATGGAGTCTCCCAAAAACACCACTGCCCCGACATCGTTGCTCGCGGTCGCCTTCCATTTTGCGTGATCGCGCGCCCACACTCCCGCCAGCCCGTTCCACACTTGTGGCGGCACTTTTCCAGGCAGCCGGTCAAGGCTTGGAAATTGCGACACATCGTTGGTGATTTGGGCGCGGACCAGGGTTGCTCCGGCGATTGCCAGGAGCAGCGCGGAGCACGACAACGCCAAGGGCATCCAATTCCTGCGGACGGGAAGTGTGGTATTCATTTTTCTGATTCCTGATCTTAATCCTAATCCTAATCTTAATCCAGTTTTTCATGGAAGATTAGTCCGATTCTCAAGAAGCCAAAATTTGTGCTGGCCAAAACAGCCAGCCCGCACTGATAATGGGACTGGCACAAGAATGGTATGAAAATTGGTCCAAATGTTGTTTCGGCTTCTTCCGAACCGTCGCAAGGCATCAACAGCCTTTTGCGGTTTTGGGCGTGCTTTTTCCTTTGCCTGATTGTCCTGGGAATCATTTCGGGTCTGATGCTGGCGGGGCTTTTTCTTTTGATGGGTTACCGGGTGTTCTGAACAAGCGAGGCGGTGGAATTTCCGTTCTGTGCCGAAAACACTTTATGATTTGATGCCCCGGGGCGGGAAGCCCGGCAATGACGAGCTGCTGGGCCGGTTTCTCGAATACGCGCAGGAGCGGCAACTCCGGCTCTATGCCGCGCAGGAATCGGCCATCCTCGAGTTGTTCGAGGAGAAAAACGTCATCCTCAACACGCCCACCGGCTCGGGCAAATCGCTCGTGGCCGCCGCGCTCCACTTCAAGGCCCTCGCCCAGGGCCGCCGCTCCGTTTACACCTGCCCGGTCAAGGCCCTTGTCAATGAGAAATTCATGGCCCTCTGCCGCGAGTTCGGCCCGGACAACGTCGGCCTCTGCACCGGCGACGCCTCCGTCAATCGCGACGCCCCCATTCTCTGCTGCACCGCGGAAATCCTGGCCAACATCGCCTTGCGCGAAGGCGCCGGGCCGGCGTCCAGGAGGTCGTCATGGATGAGTTCCATTACTACGCCGACCGCGACCGCGGCGTGGCCTGGCAGACGCCATTGTTGACTTTGCCCCAGGCCCGCTTCCTGCTCATGTCCGCCACCTTGGGCGACACCACGTTTTTCGAGGAGGCACTGACCCGCCTGACCGGACTGCCCAGCGTCAGCGTTTCGTCCGCGGATCGTCCGGTGCCGCTGGAGTATGCCTATTCCGAATTGCCCCTGGCCAAGACGCTCGAAAGCCTCGCCGCCGAACGCAAAACGCCGGCTTATGTCGTCCATTTCACCCAATTGGAGGCCGCGCAAAGCGCGCAGGATTTCACCAGCCTCAATGTCTGCACCCGCGAACAGAAGAACGCCCTCGCCGCCGCGCTGGAAGGGTTCAAGTTCAGCAGCCCATACGGCCCTGAAATCAAAAAATGGCTCAAACACGGCATCGGCCTCCATCACGCTGGTCTGCTCCCCAAGTATCGGGTGCTGGTCGAGCAACTCGCCCAAAAGGGCCTGCTCCAGATCATCTGCGGGACGGACACCCTCGGCGTGGGCATCAACGTCCCCATCCGCACCGTGCTCTTCACGCGCTTGTGCAAGTTCGACGGGCAGAAGATCGTCCTCCTCAGCGCACGGGATTTTCACCAGATCAGCGGACGCGCCGGGCGCAAGGGATTCGACGACCGCGGCTGGGTCGTGGCGCAAGCGCCCGAACATGCCATCGAGAACCTCAAGCTCGCCGAAAAATCCGCCCGCGACGGCCGGAAAACCGTCAAGCGCCAGCCGCCCGAGAAAAACTTCGTCAACTGGGATAAAAACACCTTCGCCCGCCTGGTCGCCGCGCCGCCGGAGCGGTTGACTTCCCGCTTCCAGGTCTCCCACGGCATGCTCCTCAACGTCCTCAGCCGCAAAGGCGACGGCTGCGGCGCCATGCGGCAATTGATCCGCGATTGCCATGAATCCCCCAAGGCGAAAAAGGCGCACCGGGAGCGCGCCTGGCAATTGTTCCGCTCGCTGCTGGACCGCAAGATCGTGGAATTCATTCCCAAGACCGAAGCCGGCGCGCACCCTGCGCGTCAACGTTGACCTTCAGGACGATTTCTCCATGGACCAGACGTTGTCGCTCTATTTGCTGGACACGATTCCTTTGCTTGACCCGCAGCAGCCCGACTACGCGCTGGTCCTGCTCACGCTAGTCGAGTCCATCGTGGACGATCCCGACATCATCCTGCGCAAACAACTGGACAAGATCAAAACGCAGAAAATGGCGGAGATGAAGATGGAGGGGCTGGATTACGATCAGCGGATGGAAGAGCTTGAAAAGCTGGAATACCCCAAACCCAACCGCGACTTCATTTATTCCACCTTCAACGCCTTCGCCGACCGGCATCCGTGGGTGGGCCAGGAAAACATCCACCCCAAGTCCATCGCGCGCGCGATGTTTGAGTCCTTCCGCTCCTTTTCCGATTACATTCGCGACTACGAATTGCAGCGGGCCGAGGGCGTACTGCTGCGCCACCTCAACGGCGTTTTCAAGGTGCTCGCCCAAACCGTGCCCGACGCCGCCAAGAACGATCAAGTGCGCGAGATGGAACTTTATCTGGCCACGATGATCCGGCAAATAGATTCCAGCCTGCTGGACGAATGGGAAAAGATGCGCGATCCGACCTACCAGCGCGCCGAGACAAAGGAAGCCCGCCCGCCCGGCGCGGAGCAGGCCGAGGCAGCGGCAGAGGCAGACCTGACGCAAGACCACAAAGCCTTCACCGCCGCGATCCGCAACCGCATCTTCACCTTCCTGCGCGGCCTGGTCATCGGAGATTACGAAGCCGCCCTCGCCACCCTCGCTTCCCCCGAAGACGCCGCCGGCCAGCCCTGGACACCAGAACGCTTGGACCAGACACTGGAGACCTACGAAACCGACCACGAGCGAATATGTCTGGACCCCAACGCCCGCAACGCGCGCCACACCTACGTTACGCCGTCAGAGGACAAGAAGACCTGGCGCGTGCAACAAATGCTGGTTGACCCGGAAGCCCACAACGACTGGGTGGCCGAATTCGAGGTGGACCTCGGCGAATCAAGAAAGACAGGCGACCCCGTAATGAAGCTGCGCCGCCTGGGCACCTTGGGTGCCGATTAGCAACCAGTTTAAAAAGTGAGACACTTGCATGGAAATCAATGCTGTAAGCCGTTGATTTCCAAGGGGCGGTTTCGGAACCTGCATCGAAGTTGATGTTCGCTTCCGACCTGCGCCTCCATAAAAACCTTTGAGTCAGCAATTTGCGTCATTTCGACGACGATTGAAAGTCGATCCTCCCTCTGAATCTAATTCCCTGAGTCGTTTCAGATTCCAATTCTCTTGGTAACATGGGATGTCGGCGTAATCATTGGCGCGTGCGTGAGAACATTCAATTTGATGACCCATGCCTCAAGGCCACTCACCTTTTTAACGCAACTTATCTTTATCGATGAACAGATGACCAAAACTTCTTGTCAAAAATTCCAGTAAGGTGTAGTCCTGTGGCAAATCCGCAGGTTCTGGAGATGCGCTAACAATTACATTCCAAATTGTTTATGAAAACCCTGATGCCCGTCTTATTGATTTCACTCGCCGCCGCCCTGCTTGCGCCGGTCAACACGAAGGCGGACGGCATGTTCGTTGCGCCCAAGTTCGTGTGGGACAAGCACAAGGACATCAACGAGCCGACGCAAAAAGCCATCCTCGTTTACGACGCCGGGCGCGAGGATTTGATTTTGCAGGTCAAATACGAGGGGCCGGTGGACGATTTTGGCTGGCTCATCCCCGTGCCCAGTCTTCCGACGGTCCAGGAGGGCTCGATGAAATGTTTCTACGAATTGAGCAAATTCACCCAGCAACGGTTGGAACCACATTGGGGAATGGCGACGTTGAGTGCGAGGAGCGCCGGTAGAGGAGACGCGGAGGCAAATCCCGAGCCGCCCGTCAAAGTCATCGAAATCAAGACCATCGGCGCTTACAAAATCGCCGTGCTTTCAACACGCGACACCGGCGCGCTGCAAAAGTGGCTGGCCGAAAATCAGTTTTATCTGCCCACGAGTCAGGCCGGCGTGTTGGATTCTTATGTCCAACAAAAATGGTATTTCGTGGCGGTTCGAATCAATCTGGGCAAATGGGGATGGAAAACGCCGGCCACCTCGAAAAAGCTGGCCTCCGGCGAATTGAACCCGCTGCAAATCAGCTTCGCCAGCGACCGCTGTGTCTTCCCGCTGAAGATCTCCTCCCTCAACGGCAAGCCGTCGGAAATTCAAGTGTATGTGCTCTCCCCTGAGCCGCTTCTGGAACGCACCATGCTCGAAAAGCAATTGCCGGGAATTTACAGCAACGATCTGGCGCGCGCCAAGGAAAACGCTGCGCGATCGGAGCAAATGCAAACAAGAATGCGACACATGCGGATGGGGATGGGAATGATGGGCGAAACTGAAACGGTCACTGCGCCGCTCTCCCCGGAAGCTCAACGGCAAATTCAAAGGATGAGCGAAACACCCGTGGCGAATCCTGGGAACCTGCCGCCCTACACCAAAGTCGCGAAAGGGGATTTGCCGGATACCAGCGCGCGGATCCCGCGCCTGGCCGACAAATCCTGGTGGCTCACCAAACAAACCTGGACGTTTCAGCCGCAGGAGATGCGGGACTTGTATTTCGAGCCGGTCTTCAACGTTTTCGCCGATTGGCTGGGCACAAAATACGGCTACTTCGCCGTTGCGGGCCTCGCGCGCTTTGAAAACGACGCCGTCCCCGCGCTTCTGGCCGCGCTGCAAAACACAAATCCTGTCGTCCGCGTCAATGCCGCTTCTTTATTCAGTCGGCCTTACGGTACCTTTAGAGCGTTTTAAATAAAACTGTAGCCACAAGAGGCAAACCAGTTCATGGCATCCCGGGGCGTGATACTCTGCAAAGCTGAAGCAATCGCCTGGAGCAGAGCGGGCTGCGTGCGGGCCTCGGCTGTACGCAGGTGGGATTTGACTTTGCTCCACATTTGCTCGATGGGATTGAGGTCTGGGGAATAGGCTGGAAGGAAGAGGATTTGGGCTCCAGCCTGCGCGATCAGCGAAAGGGTCGGCTCACTTTTATGCGGGGAGAGGTTATCCATGATGACCACATCTCCGGCGCGCAGCGTCGGGCACAAGACATGGCCGACATAGACCCGGAAAACCTCCGTATCGGTGGCCCCCTCGATGGTCATGCAGGCGGTGGCACCGTCCAGGCGGATGGCGCCGATCATGGTCGTGGTTTGCCAATGGCCCTGCGGACATTGGGCGTGGACACGCTGACCCCGCAGGGCGCGCCCGCGCAGGCGGGTCAGATTGGTTTTGGCACCCGATTCGTCCAGGAAAATCAGTTTGGCCGGGTCCAAACCGCCTTGCCGACGCCGCCAGGCGCGGCGCGCCCGCGCAATGTCCGGACGGTCTTGCTCGCTGGCATGGAGTGTCTTTTTTTATATGTCAGCCCCATCTTCGCCAGAACGTAGTGGATGGCGGGCAGAGAACAGTCCAGTTCCAAGCCGGCGCGCAGCTCTTTCAAGGTCAGGTCGGGCTTCTGATTCAATAGAGTCCGCATCTGGCGCTGATGGGCCGCCAGGATCATCGGCTTGCGCCCGGAGAAACGGTGGCGCGGACCGATCTCCCCGGTCCGTCGGCGTTGTTGCAAGAGCTTCTTGACCATGCCCAGCGAAACCCGGTAACGATCGCCGACCTCCACGCGAGTCCCCTCTTCAAGGTCATAGGAAGCCAAAATCCGTTCGCGCAGGTCCAACGATAAAGTTCGCATGAACTGCCTATACCACAGGCCCAACGGAATGGCTACAGTTTTATTTAAAACGCTCTAGCGATCCGAGAATCACGGATGCCGCCGTCTCATGGCTGAAAGATTCGCAGCCGGAAGTCCGCCTGGCTGGCGTGACCGTGCTGACCGATTACGGCCATTGGAACCCGAAAACCGCCGAAACGCTCGTCGCCGCGTTGCGCGACAACGATGCCGGCGTCCGCCACCAGGCCATATTTGCCTTGCCGCGATTTCGCGCCGACATCGAAAGATTCGTCCCCGAATTTCGCGCCATGCTCAACGACAACGACCCCGCCATTCAAAGCGCCGGCATACAAATTCTCCAGCGCCTGGGGATGGTGATTCCGCGCGAGGCTTTGCTCCGCCTTCTCAATTCGTCCGACTCCGAAACCCTTGCCTGGGTCAATCAGCAATTGATGCGGCAGGATGAAAAGATTTCCGACGAGGAAGCGATGGGCTTGCTGCAGAATCCCGAGCCAACGGGGCGGCAGCTTGGCCTGCGCATCCTGGCGCGAAACCCCGAAAAACAGTCCGTCGAACTGGCGCTGCCGCTCTTGCGCGACCCGGATGAAATCGTGCGCTTGCAGGCAGTCCAAACGTTGCACGCGCTTACCGGCCAGACGTTCAGCGAAGACCAGGCTGGCGAATGGTCAAAATGGTGGATGCAAAACAAAACCCATTTCGTCGCGCAGACACTTCCCGAACGATCACGCGGACTCCCGGATGGCGAGGCCTACCACGAGCGCGGCTGCCAGTATTACAACAGGCGGACTTTTGTCGAGTCGCTAGGCGATTTCCGGAAATCCTGCCAACTCGGTTCGGATGCTCAGGATTATTCCTATTACCGCATCTGGATCATCCGGGCGCGCTCCGGCGAAGAAGAAGCCGCGACAAAGGAACTGGCCTCCTATTTGAAAGATCGCAAACCTCACAACCCGCCGGACTGGCCGCTGCAAATCGGCCGTTTTCTGAATGGCCAAATCACCGAAGCCGAGCTTCTCAATGCCGCCGTCAACGCGAATTCCCGGACCAACCGTGAACAGCATTGCGAAGCCTACTTTTATGCCGGCTCCAAACGGCTCGTCGAAAACGACACCGCCAGCGCGGTGGACCTGTTCAAAAAATGCCTCGGCACGGCCGTGACTGATTTCGAAGAGTACGACAGCGCCCAAGCCGAACTGAAGGCTTTGCCATAGAGGTCATCGGCTGGCGTTCCCGCAGCCGGTCAATCCACTTTCCTGATAGCTTCGTCAACGCCTTCAGGTTGCCCGGTTGTGTCAGCACCTCGGTCTCGAAGCGTCCCATCTGACTGGTGGAGGCCACCGTGTATTCCGTGCAGGTGTCGGTTCTCACTTTTTAAACTCTCGTGTTTTCTCCTGGCTCCGCGCAGGTTCGAAATGCGGGTCCAACCGCCCATCGCCAAGTGTTGGGCGAGTCATTTTGTGCTTCATCGTCGTTTTTTGCCGCAACCGGCTCGCCAGCGCCACTTTACCTTTATCCCTTTTGCCCAGGCCCGGCAAGTCCTTTTCCTGCCAGCCGCCGATTGAGTTCCTCCCGCGCGTTTCTCCCGCCGCGCCAGAAACCTTTCCCAGCATCCGTGAAATCCATGAAATCAGCAGTCAATTTCTTTAACCACGTACCAGATCAAAATTATCTTTTCTTACTTGCAATCCCACGGAAAATGATTCATGCTAATCTCATGGAGTGGGTCAAGCGAATCTCAACCGCTTTGGCACTTTGGCTCTCTGCTTCGGCTCCGTGCGTTTTCGCCGATGGGATGGTCGTCCCACAAGTTTATTATCAAAAGGTTGAGATTCCGGACCAGCAGGCATTGATTTGCCACGCTGGCGGAGTTGAACGGCTGGTCATTGAAACTTCATTTCAGGGCGATGGAACTAATTTCGCCTGGGTGGTGCCGTTGCCTTCAGCACCCACCATCAACCCGGTTTCCGAAGGTTTTTTCGAGGGTTTGCGCGCCATATTTCGGCCCAAACTGATTCATCCAGTGCATCCCTATTTCGTTTGGATTTTGTTCGTTTGTGGTGTGGCATTTCTCGGATGGCGCTCGTGTAAAGATGAAAGTGGGGTCGCGGCAGATTTGCCGTTGTGTCTGTTGTTGACCGTGGGCGCAGGGGTTGCGACCCACAGCATTTTCTTTGCGCTGCTTGCTTTATGCCTGGCGGTGTGTAGCCGATTGTTCGCTCGCACGCCGGCCGTCTTCGCAATGTTGACCTTGGTGGCAATTGCGTTCGGCCCCGTCCTGGTATTTCCCCCGGGTCCAACCCTGTGGGGTTTCGCCCAAACATTGGGTGAAGTGTCCAAGGCGTCCGTTACCCAAGCTGACGATGGAGTGAGGGTCATTTCGGTCCAGCGCGCCGGCGTCTTTGTAGCCACAACCATCCAGGGCACAAATCCACGCGGCGTAATCGAATGGCTCGAGAAAAACGGCTACAAACCCTCCAAGAATGCTGAGGACGCAATTCGCGATTACGTCAGCCGGGGCTGGGTGTTTGTAGCCAGCAAAGTGCGGCGTGATCCCGGTGAATCTGGCTACACAGCCATCCATCCCCTGGCCTTCATCTTCCAAACTAAATCCCCAGTTTATCCGACGCGTTTGACAGCGATTGACAACGGCCCCTGCCGCATGGATTTGTATGTGTTCGGCAATCAGCGGGCCGCCGCCCATCATTTCCACGCGGAGCGATGCGACCGGGTGGCCATAAATTGGCGGCCGCAAGAAAAGCATTTGGGAACATGGCTGCGCGCCACGGCCCCGGAGGTTTCGGATTTGATCGGCGCTTCGACCGTCGGCACAAAATTATCAGCCACGTTGACTCCAAAGCAAATGGATACAGATGCGGAAATCAAATGGGCAACTTTTTTTCGAACCCAACGGGCCTTCGTTTACAGCAATGCTGCGGCGGTGATGATTGCCCTTAACGTGGCGATCCCACTCGGCGCTCTGGGATGGCTGGCTCTGGGGGCGAGTCGCGGTGGCTGGGGAGTCAACGAACGGCGAATTCTGCACTGGCGCTGGAGGCTCATAGCGGTGGCGATCGGAATTGGCACTGCGATATTCTTTCTGTTGCCAAGGGTGGACATAATCGCCGTTTAAGGCGGAGGTGAAAGAGACTTGCCCAAGCGAGCGCATCCTGCGGGTAGGGGGCCGCATGCATCAGTTCTCACTTTTAAAACTCTCGTGTTTTCTCGTGGCTCCGCGCAGGTTCGAAACGCGGATCCAACTGCCCATCCCCAGGTGTTGGGCGAGTCATTTTGTGCTTCATCGTCGCTTTTTGCCGCACCCGGGGCCAGTTTCAACTTTAGCCTTTAGCCTTCAGCCTTTAGCCTTTGCTCCATGCCCAGGCCCCGCAAGTCCTGTTCCTGCCAGCCGCCGTTTGGATACCCCCTCAATTCCAATGCCCATTCTCCGATGCGAGGAGGTGATTCAAGGCAGTTGCAGTACCTGTTTGGCAGCCATTTCCAAACAACTCAAGGCTTCCCAGTCTTTCATGTCACGATTGACTTGGCGCAGGGTATTGGCTTTTTGGGCGGCGCATTCGAGCGCATTGCCTTGGTTTTGCAGTTTCCGGAAGATCAAATCCGCCACAAATTTTGAGCGTTCACCGCTGGGAACGTGAAACCGCAGCCGCTGCACAACGGGTGGTGGAAGTTCAAACGTCACTTTCATACTTGGAATACACCATACACCATACAGCCTGCGCGTCAACTACCAGCTTCCCATTTTGTAAATACTAGTTTTAGCCCTCTTTTGTAAATACCTTGCTGACAACATGTTGTGACTTTGCAAAATGCGGAAATTTTCACTGTTTTTTTCCGGGGCAGATTTTCTTGAGAAATTCAAAATCAACCCCGAATGCATTCGGGGTTCGAGGTTGCAAAATGAAAGGTCTCGAAATCGGACCTGCGCTCCTTTGTGAATAATTTTGTGAATAACTTCCCCTTGCCTCTTTTGGCGCGTCAGGTGTAAAAAACATCCGGCGAAGCTTGAGTACCTAGTATTACTTTGTTAAGTATAAGATCGGAAAAAAAGCATGAAATGCCCATAAACATTGACGAAAACCGCGATTGGGCGACCGGATTTTGCTCTTTCAACACATTTCATTCTTCACTCGCAGTTTGCGCAACTTAACAGAGTAATACTAGTCCATTACCGGTTTAGAGATCATTGTCCGGGGCGTCAGGACTTTTTCGCTAGACGAATTCTAATCCCGCTTGCGGGAGCGCCTATCTCATTGTGCCTTGCTTCGCCATTCTCATGCACGGCCATCCGCAGGTTGAGTTTCCCGCCGAAATATTGAAACAAGCTAATTGCCCGATTGCACGCTGAAGAACTGCACCGGGCCGCCGTCTGTTGGCACGATGATGATTTGGACCAGTCCGTTGCTGCCGGTGACGGCACCGCCATAGGGCACCCAGTTGATGAGGTCCGTGGAGGAATAGACCTGGTAATTCACCCCGGGAATGGCCTGCCAACTCAATACGAAATTTGTGGCATTGCCTCCGGCTGTCAAAACTGGCGCGATGGTGGAGTACGCGATGTAATTCTGATTGGAGATGGATGTGGAGACACTGGCATAAGACATCGACCCCGGCACGAACATGAGAGTGCCTTGCGACGGCGTCACGGTGAAACTTGATCCCGGCACAAAACCGAGGGCGTAGTTTCCATTCGTGTCGGTGGTGGTGGAGGAGAGTCCGGCAGAGGGCTGGAGCAGGACGCCCGCAACGGGCTGGCCGTTGGTATCCGTGATGGCGCCCTGAATGACTGGCAGTGAAATGGTGAACGCCCCCGTGTACACCTGCGACATTGGCTGGCCATACAGGTCATTGATATTTGTGCCGACGGTCAACACGTAGTTGCCGACTGCGGTCTGCAGCGGGAAGCTGACGAGGTAGCTTGCTGAACTCAACATTGAAATCGAGAACGAGCTGGAGGGCAAAGGCCCGTTGGGAGTCGTCAGCGATACGGCGGTTGCGGCAAATGAATTCGGGTTCGGCGCATCATTGAAGTACAGGACCACAGAGCTGACGCCGTTGCTCACAATCCCGATGGGCGAGTTTGAGAGGACTTGCAGCGGAGGCACATTGTTCGAATAGATGGTGCCGTCGGCCCCCGGGGAATCACCCCCGGCGCCGGAGACGGAGGCGAGGCCGAAAAAGATGTTCGCGAGGGAGTAAAGGGCAATGCGTCCGCCCGCTCCTCCGCCGCCGCCATAGAGTTCACCCGCGCCGCCATCAGCGGCAAAACTGCCACTGCCGGCCAACGCGCCGGCGGTTACCCAAATGCTGCCGCCGGAACCGCCGCCGGAATTGTCCTGAAGTCCCAGTTCCCCGTTGGCACCAAGCTGGCCGTCCACGGTGAGGATGCCGCCGACACTGAGCCGGATGGCGCCGCCGCCTTCGGAGCCACCCACAGGCGCTCCAAATCCAAAGCCGCCGCCACTGCCGAAGTCCACCGGCTGGCTGGCAGAGCCGTAGCTGGCGCCGCCGGGGGCTGTGGCGGAAGCTCCACCCGCGCCGCCATAACCCGCGCCGCTTCCGTCTCCTCCAATGGATTGTCCGGCACCCGGCCCGCTGGCCTGAGAGTATCCCTCCCCATCCACGGCAATGACACCGCCCGATTCGACATCGACATTGTTGAAGACCAACAAATCCAGAGTCGATTGGCCTGATGAAACGGTCAACAGGCCGCCCGACGCAACGGTGAGGTTGTTCAACAGCGGGAGATTCGCTTGCGGGCTTGGGCAAACGATCGCGCCACTTCCGATGGTAAGGTTGAAGGGTTGAGAGGGTGTGCCGAAAATGCTGGACAAAGGCGTGTCAGTGCCGGCCGCTCCACCATTGTCCAGGAGCAATTGTCCTGCTGACTGGGTGTTGGCCTTCGTATAAATGGTGCCCGCGCCACCATGCGCGTATCCACCGCCGCCATAGGCGGTCATAAGCCCCGCAAAGTCATTTGCAGTATATCCGATGGAAATCCGTCCGCCGCCGCCGCCACCTCCTACAGCGTCGGTCCCGTTGCCGCCGTTGGCAGTGATCGAGCCGACGCCAGCCAGCGTGCCGACGGTGAGCCAGATGCTTCCGCCCGAGCCGCCACCGCCTCCAAGACCCCAACCATTGCCGCCGTTGGCGGAGATTCTCCCCGCCGCGTCCAAGGTGCCATTCACTGTGAGGCGAACCGAGCCTCCGCCCGCGCCGCCAAAAGAGTAAGGAGAGTAATTGCCGCCGCCACTGCCATTGCTCGTGGGTGATATGGTGGAACCATACGCTGATCCGCCTGTGGCCAAATTCCCGGAGCTGACTGCGCCATAACCCCCGTAGCCGGCGCCACTGCACGGGAAGTAGGGTGACTGGCCATAAGAATGTCCCGCGCCGCTGCCCGAGCCGGCCGCGGAACCGAAATTGTCGGTAACAATCCCGCCGCCCGCTTCAACCGTCGCGTTCCCGGTGACCGTGAGATTCACGATGCCAGGATAGTTGTTTTGTGAAGTGGAGTTTGCCATCAGCCAGGCGTTGGAACTGACCAGGAGGCTGGCAAAAGTCTCCGGCGAGTATTGCTGATACCCAGCCGCCCCATTGCGCAAAATTAAAGCGATGGAAGAGGAGAGAGATTGGATTGGCGTACCGGCGCCGGATTGTCTGCCGTTGTCCAGAATGAGTTGGATGGTCTGTCCCGTGGTCTGGATATATAACGTTCCCGCACCGCCCCAATTGGCGCCGCCGCCGCCATAGGCGGAAATCGCTCCGGCAAACTGGTTCACTGTGGGATAGATGGCGATACAGCCTCCGGCTCCGCCACCGCCGACCGAGTCGGCTCCGCCCCCGCCATTGGCTGTAATCGAGCCTCCGCCGGACAGCGTGCCGGCCGTGAGCCAGATACTTCCTCCTGACCCGCCGCCGCCACCGGATCCGGAACCGTTGCCGCCGTTGGCGGAAATGGCGCCATCCACTTGCAGCAGGCCGGTTACCGTGAGATGGAATGCACCGCCGCCGGCTCCGCCCACCGAGTATGTCGAGTACGTTCCTCCTCCGCTGCCGAGCAGGCTGGGTGACATCTGACTATCATAAGCGACCCCACCCACAGCGAAATACCCCAAGCTGAATCCTCCGTTGCCGCCATGACCCGCTCCGCTGCAAGGGTAAGTGGGCGAATTCCCGTAGTAATGCCCGGCGCCATTGCCCTGGCCTGCGGCATAACCCGCAGAATCGGCGATAATGCCGCCTCCTGCTTCAATGGTTGCGCTCGACATTGTCAGGGTTGGAATGTTGGTCACCAGCAACCAGGCATTGGAACTGACCAGCACATTGCCCAAGGTCGTGTAGGTGTTGGCCGAACCCACCGCGCCGTTGCGCAAAATCAGACCGGTGGAGGATGAGCCAGATTGGATTGGTGTGGTGGCGCCGGATTGCCCGTCGTTGTCCACAATGATTTGGCCGCTTTGTCCATTGGTCTGGGTGTAAACTGTTCCCGCCCCACCCCAATTGGCCCCGCCGCCGCCGTATGCGGAAATGGTTCCGGCAAACTGGTTCACTGTGGGATAGATGGCGATACAGCCTCCTGCTCCCCCTCCGCCAGCCGAGCCGGCTCCGCCGCCGCCATTGGCTGTAATCGAGCCACCGCCTGACAGCGTGCCGATCGTGAGCCAGATACTCCCGCCTGAGCCGCCGCCGCCGCCGAGTCCGGACCCCTTGCCGCCGTTGGCGGAAATGGCGCCATCGACTTGCAGCAGGCCGGTTACCGTGAGATGGAACGCACCCCCGCCGGCTCCGCCCACCGAGTAAGGCGGTTCCGTTCCGCCTCCGCTGCCGACCATGCTGGGTGACGTCGGAGAATCATAGGCGCTGCCACCCGTAGCGGAATTCGTAATGCTGTTTCCGCCGTTGCCGCCATGACCCGCCCCGCTGCAAGGGTAACTGGGCGAAATCGCGTAGACACGCCCGGCGCCATTGCCTTGGCCTGCGGCATAACCGTCAGAATCGGCGATAATACCACCTCCCGCTTCAATGGTTGCGCTCGACATTGTTATTCCATAAGAGCTGGTGTTGCTCACCAGCAACCAGGCATTGGAACTGACAAGCACATTTCCCAAGGTCGTGTAGCTGTTGGCTGAACCCACCGCGCCGTTGCGCAAAATTAGACCGGTGGAGGATGAGCCAGATTGGATTGGTGTGGTGGCGCCGGATTGCCCGTCGTTGTCCACAATGATTTGGCCGCTTTGTCCATTGGTCTGGATGTAAACTGTTCCCGCCCCGCCCCAATTGGCCCCGTCGCCGCCGTATGCGGAAATCGCTCCGGCAAACTGGTTCACTGTGGGATAGATGGCGATACAGCCTCCGGCTCCCCCTCCGCCAACCGAGCCGGCTCCGCCCCCGCCATTGGCTGTAATCGAGCCTCCGCCGGACAGCGTGCCGGCCGTGAGCCAGATACTTCCTCCTGACCCGCCGCCGCCACCGGATCCGGATCCGTTGCCGCCGTTGGCGGAAATGGCGCCATCGACTTGCAGCAGGCCGGTTATCGTGAGGTGGAACGCACCGCCGCCGGCTCCGCCCACCGAGTAGGGCGATTCCGTTCCGCCTGCGCTGCCGAATTGGTTGGGTGACGCAGGAGAATCATAAGCGCTGCCACCCACAGCGGAGTTCCCAGAGCTGTTTGCGCCGTTGCCGCCATGACCCGCCCCGCTGCAAGGGTAAAAAGGAGAACTTGCATAGCCGCGGCCGGTACCGTTGCCTTGGCCATAACCCGCAGAATCGGCGACAATGCCGCCCCCCGCTTGAATGGTTGCGCTCGACAATGTCAGACTCATGGTGGGGTACATGTTACTCATCAACAGCCAGGCATTGGAACTGATCAACACATTTCCCATGCTTGACCCGTTGCCGGGCAAGCCCACCGCGCCGTTGCGCAAAATCAAACCAATGGAGGAGGAGCCAGGTTGGATTGGTGTGGTGGCGCCGGATTGCCCGGCGTTGTCCAGAATGAGTTGGATGGTCTGTCCCGTGGTCTGGATATATAACGTTCCCGCACCGCCCCAATTGGCGCCGCCGCCGCCATAGGCAGAAATCGCTCCGGCAAACTGGTTCACTGTGGGATAGATGGCGATACAGCCTCCGGCTCCGCCGCCGCCGACCGAGCCGGCTCCGCCGCCGCCATTGGCTGTAATCGAGCCTGCGCCGGATAACGTGCCGATCGTGAGCCAAATACTCCCCCCTGAGCCGCCGCCACCACCGAATCCGGAACCGTTGCCGCCGTTGGCGGAAATGGCGCCATCCACTTGCAGCAGGCCGGTTACCGTGAGGTGGAACGCACCGCCGCCGGGGCCGCCCACCGAGTAGGGCGATTCCGTTCCGCCTCCGCTGCCGACCATGCTGGGTGACGTCGGAGAATCATAGGCGCTGCCACCCGTAGCGGAATTCGTAATGCCGTTTCCGCCGTTGCCGCCATGACCCGCCCCACCGCAAGGGTAAGTGGGCGAATTCCCGAAGACACGCCCGGCACCATTGCCTTGGCCTGCGGCATAACCGGCAGAATCGGCGATAATGCCACCCCCCGCTTCAATGGTTGCGCTCGAGAATGTCAGGGCGGGGAAGTTGGTCACCAGCAACCAGCTATTGGAACTGACCAGCACATTGCCCAGCGTCGTGTAGGTGTTGGCCCAACCCACCGCGCCATTGCGCAAGGTCAGGTCCGTCGTGCTGGAGGATGGCAGGGGCGTGGCAGGTCCCGGATGTCCGCCGCCGTCCAAAATGAGTTGGGAATTCTTTCCGGATACTTGAATGATTGTCGGTCCCTCTCCACCCCAGTTTGCTCCGCCGCCGCCATACGCGGTGACGGTTCCTGAAAATGAATTGATGTTGCAGGGAATGTAGATCATGCCGCCGCCGCCGCCGCCACCCGAGGCATCAGCTCCGTTGCCGCCATTCGCAGCGATGGAACCGGCGCCAGACAGCGTGCCGGCGAAAAGCCAGATACTCCCGCCCGCGCCGCCGCCGCCGCCAGGCCCTGAGGCGTTGCCGCCATTCGCGGAAATGATGCCGTCCATTTCCAGTGTGCCGTCCACCGTGAGCCGGATGACGCCGCCGCCGGGTCCGCCCGTTGCCGGCGTCTTGGACGGGCCTCCCGCGCTGCCCGGATCCATTGGCTCCGTCATGGAATCATAGGCGGTTCCGCCCGCGGCGTAGTTTCCAAAACTTCTGCCGCCATAGCCACCGTGCCCCCCGCCACCGCCAAGATTGGTCACGCCTAATTCAAAGGTGCCTCCCTCACCAGGACCTTGCCCCCCTGCATAACCTGCAAAGTCCGCCACGATCCCGCCCCCAGCCTCAATCGTGGCGTTTCCAGTAAACAAGAAAGTCAGGGTGTAAGCCGGGGAATAAGTGTTGACAGCAGGGGTCAACCAGCCATTTGCATTCAAAAACAGATTGGCAAAGGTGACGGACGAGGATGCTGACCCGACCGCGCCGCCGCGCACGATTAAATCCGTGGCGCCTGCCGATTGTACCAGCGTGTTCGTGCCGGCGTGTCCACCGTTGTCCAGAATGAGTTGGGGCTTCTGTCCTCCTTGTCCGGTGGCTTGAACCAGAACTGTTCCCGCGCCGCCCCAATTGCCGCCGCCGCCCCCGTATGCGGAAATCGTTCCCTCAAACAGGTTTGCCGTGGGGCTGATGGAAATCCGTCCGCCGCCGCCGCCCCCCCAATTGAGTCCGCGCCATTCCCGCCGTTGGCCGTGATGGAGCCGGAGCCGAGCAAAGTTCCCCCTGTCAATGTGATTGTCCCGCCTGAGCCGCCGCCGCCGCCGGAACCGGACCCGTTGCCGCCGTTGGCCGCTATCGTTCCATCAACTTGCACGATGCCGCTCAAGCTGGTGATTTGAATGGCACCGCCGCCATTGCCGCCAAAGGAATACGGCTGCAAGGTCCCGCCGCCGCTGCCAAAACCGGAGGGAGTTGCCTGGGAACCATAGGCCGTTCCGCCAGCGCCATTCGTGGGAGAACTGGCGGCGCCGTTGCCACCGTACCCTCCACCCCCGCAAGGGCGATAGAGCCCATCATTGTAATTATGTCCACTGCCGGGACCGCTGCCCCCTGCATAGCCTGCGGCGTTGGCGAACAGGCCGCCGCCCGCCTCAATCGTAATGGCTCCTGCCGCGGTGAGGGTTAGCGTGGTTAACGGATTGGCCAGCAGCAGACCGTTGGAAGCAATGGTCAGATTTCCGAAGGTCCACGCGCCTGATGGCATGACCCCCGCATTCCCTTGAATGAGCACATCAATAGTGCCGTTTTGAATGGCAAGCGACGTGTTGGTTCCCGATTGTCCGCCGTTATCAACGACCAGAAATCCGTTCTCCCCCGTCAACTGCGTATAGACGGTGCCCGCGCCGCCGGTGTTCGCGCCGGCCCCGCCATAGGCGGCCATCGAACCCGTGAAGCTGGTCGCGCCACATTGTACCGCGATCCGGCCGCCGCCGCCGCCGCCACCGTGAGTCGGATCACCTCTGCCGCCATTTGCAGTAATCGCCCCCGACCCGGAGAGCGTGAGCGCGGTAAGCCAGACGCTGCCGCCCGACCCGCCGCCGGAACGGGCGTTGGTGCCGTTCGCCCCATTGGCTGAGATTGAGCCGTTGGCGATCACACTGCCGCCGGCCACGATTTCTATCATCCCACCTCCCGCGCCACCGGAGCCTGCGTATCCTGCGCCGCCGCCACTGCCCAGATTCGCCGGCTGGGTGAAGGAGCCGTAAGTGACGCCGCCCGCCGCGTTGCTGGAACTCATCCCGCCGAGGCCTCCGTAGCCGCCGCCGCTGCCGTCTTGAGGACTTCCATAGCTACTCTGGCCGGAGCCGGTTCCAAGTCCGCCGCCGTAGCCGTTTCCGATCGCATTGATCGCTCCGCCAACATCCACCTCGACATTGCCGGTGACGGAAAGAGTGAGTCCCGCGGCCACCGCCGGAGACTGCACCTCGTAACTCACCAGGACAGTGGCGCCGTCCGGAAGGCTCGAGTTGGTCGTCCGCTCCAAATCGGTCAGATCGTCGCTTCCGGTCAGTTCGTCGTTTGTGCTGAACAGAAAATAATCCACCCCGTTGGTGTAATCAATTGTTCCGCTGGAATCGGTCACTGCAACGGTAGCCGTGATGACGTTGGAATTGAGCAAAGTCACCGGGTTGGCGCCGCTCAGGACCTGGGATTCGTTCGTAATAAAGAGCGGATTTGATGAGACGGTGCCGCCTGGAGAAAACGAGTGTGTGAGCACGCCGCCTGCCGCCACCAGCACGCTGGAAAAGGCGTGCGGACCGTCCACCGTCAGTGTGCAGTTGGTGACAACAATGTCTGTTCCATCATAATTCGTGTTGCCCACACCGATGCTCGTGTTGTTGGTAAAAGTAGTCGCGAAGGCCGGAACGCAAGCCAGGGCGATGACGCCCGCAGTCAACGCGCGTCGAGTTTTACGAAAAAGGGAGAGCAAGAGGGTTGCTGTCATAAATTGATTCGGCCTTTCTGTCTTGATAATCATCCTAGTAACGGCTTCTGGGAACGCTCTGAAAAACCAGCATATCTTTTGCCACGGAAGACTTCTGCGGGAATTTCGCCCCGGTTTTTGTAATCCCGACGCTACAGCTTGCGTAAATTCCACGCATTATGCGTGAATATGACTAACAGGCTGCTCTCGACTCAAGTGTGTTCCATTGCCGCAATCAGTTCATTACTTTAGCCTTTAGCCTTCAGCATTTAGTCTTTCAGATGGGATGCCGGCCTCATCTCCCTAATCCTAATCGTAATCCTAATCTTAATCCCTGCTTACGCATTCCTTGATGGAATGCCGGCCTCATCTGCTTCCGGTCTGGAAGCGCGATTCAAATCCGCCGGGAAGCCGGTTTCCAGTCGCCGCATCTTTTGCCGTGTCCGCGATATGCACCGTAATCATCGTGTCAGGCGGAAAACCGGGGCCTTGCGGCGTGAAAGTCATCTTGTCGCCCGTTGGCGGCCAGGAATACGCGCCGCGAACATGCGGCACGGTTGAGAACGCCGCTTCCACGCTTGCCGTGTCCATCGGTTCACTGAACTGAATTACAACCGGCAAGGCCGGCCCGGCCTGGCGTGAGTCGTGAGCCGGTGATATGCCCGCCACCACCGGATCAAGCGGCAACATTTCGGATTCTGCGATGAAAATTCTCACCGAGATTGCGGGCACAGTGATGGCCGCCACTTTCGAGCCGGGCAGAACCGTGGTGATTTCCCGCGCATCGAGCAAGTCCACCAACCTCGTGCCTGGCGGATAAATGGTCGGGTGGCCCGGCAGGGTCTGGCTTGTGCGCGCCGTGTTGAACACGACAAAAACTTCCTGCGCGCCGAGCCGCCGGACGTAGGCGAACAGACCCGGCCCGTCCGCATTGCTCCACAAGTTGGATTGGACGCCGGTTTGCAATGCCGGATAAAGCCGCCGGAAATTGTTCAGCTTGGCCACCAGTTGAAACAGCGGATGCGTCATGTTGAAATTATCGCCGCGCGACGGCCCCCACTCGAATTGTCCGGCGAACATGTCTTCGCGGTCGAAAGGGTCTGTCCCGCCGTCGAAAGCCTGTTCCGTCCCGTAATACAAACAGGGGATGCCGCGCGCCGTGTAGAGAAAAGCCAGCGCCACCTTCAGCCGGTCCAGGTGATCGTTCGCGCAGCCGCGACTCAAAAACCGTGGCTGGTCGTGATTGTCCAGAAACGTCACCAGCCGCGTTTGTGCGGACGGATCGTAGTTGGCCGAAACCGCGGCATAGTGATCTTCGAGTTGTTTCGTGTTGCCGTCGGCCCGGCCAAACACGGAATTGATTCGGAAATACAGCGGGTAATCCAAAACGGAATTCAGCTTGAACGGTCCGCCGCCCATCGTGCCGGTGTAGGAACCGCATTTGGATTCCGAGCCGTCCTCGACTTCGCCGAACATGAAAAAGCCGGGCTTGCCGTGCGCTGCCGCAAAGGCATGAATGGCCGGGCACCACGCCTGCCAAAACTGCATCTCCACATGTTTGACGGTATCAACGCGGAAGCCGTCAAATCCGGCTTGCTCAATCCAATACTCGTAAATTTTCGTCATTTGAGTCCGCACGTATGCCGTCTCGGTTCTGAAATCATCCAGCCGGCTCAATGCGCCCAGTTCAACCTGGGTGGCGTCGTTGAAATCCCGAATGACGCCGTTGTTGTGAAAAAGATTGGTGAGCGAAGGATTGGCCGCGTTGAGATCGAACGGCGGGGGATACTGCCTGGCGGCATCACCATAACGCAGATTATAACCGGCGGGCGGGTATTTGAAATTCGGATAACCCGGATCGCCGCTCTCAAGCAAGTTGCCGCCGTGGTTCACGACGATATCGTCAATGACGAGCAGGCCGCGCTCGTGCGCCGCATGGATCATCTGCTGCAAATCCGCCAGGCTGCCCCAGTGCGGATCCACCTTGTAAAAATCAAACCCCGCATAACCGTGAAACTCCCCCCTGGCATTCAGCACAACGGGCGAAATCCAGATGGCCGTCGCCCCGAGCGCCTTGATGTAATCCAGTTTTTGTTCGATGCCCTTGAAATCGCCGCCGTGAACCGATCTGCCAGAGTAGCCGGCAGGATCGAAATTGCCATCCGCGTTATTGTTCGATGGATCGCCGTCATAAAAGCGGTCCGTGATGATCTGGTAAATGCTTTGCGTCTGCCAGAAGCCGTTGGAAACCGATGAGGCATCGGTATTGGCTGGGGAAAAAGCAAACGCCGCCGCAGCTCCGGCGACAATCCAGACCAGCCGAGTTCGCAAGAGTTGCCTCATCATGTCATCTTCGTTTTCAACACTACTGTCCTCCGGCGGCCCCGGTCAACGCATTTAGCATTGATTTGAACGATTTTGTGTGGAAATAAAGGCGTTTTTCGTGAATAGGGAGGCTTGCTTCGGCGCTGGTCGCAAAACCTCAATAAAAGAAACGTAAATCCTCAATGACATAAGGCGATCTTTAGTGTACAGATGCATCTTGATTATATCTTGACAACCTAAATAAGCCTATGAAAAAGCCTATGAAAACAGCCTCTTCTCCCGGATCGACCCCTCAATTGTTTTTAGTGATTTTGGCCTGTTGTGCCACACTCCTGCACGAACAGGCGGCTTTGGCAGCCCCTTCCGTTGTCGGGTTATGGCGGTTTGACGAAGGGAGCGGAACCAATGTCTCCGATTCGTCCGGCCTTGGAAACAACGGAGCGCTGCAAGGCTCCAATGGGCAGCTTCCGACTTGGACCAACGGCCAAACAGGCTTCGGCAACGCCTTGCTCTTCACCAATGACGGGGTGAACTACACCTATGTCGCTGTTCCTGGCAGCGGTTCGCTGATGATCGGCCAGACTCCCACCAATGCGTGGACGATCACGGTCTGGGCCTACGAGGATTCCGACGGCACCTCAAATTTTGTTTCCACCTTTGGCAGGATGGTGGTGATTGACGATGGCACGGCCCAGCAACTGGAATCCGGCGCGTCAGACGACGACGAATTCTACACTTGGGCCCGGACCACCGGGGCATGGCAGCTTGGATGGGGAGGCACTTCGGTGACGCCGTTGCTGGATCAGTGGGAGCACGTGGCGATAGTTTATGATGGAACCAATATGACATTTTACCTCAATGGCAACCAAGGCCCCTACGGCGGTGTGGCTTCACAGGCTGTCACAGCCTCTCTTGCGTATGTCGGCTATCAGGGATCGTTCCTCATCGGCTCCGAACTCGATCAACCGGCTGCTTGCAATTGGAACGGCATGCTGGACGACGTGGCGGTGTTTGCCGGGGCGCTGACACAGGCGCAGGTTCAGACTGTCATGTCGGGCGACTTCTCGGCATTTATCGGCGGGGCGGCGGGCATTGTCAGCCAGCCTCAAAGTTTGGTGCTGGCGCCGGGGGCAACGGCCACGTTTGGTGTCGGCGCGGACGGGGCGGCGCCTTTTACCTATCAGTGGTTTTTCAATGGAACGAGCCTGGGGGCAAGCGCCGTCAATTCCTCCCTGACGCTGAGTAACGTCGGGTCGAGCCAGGCAGGGACTTATTGGGTGGTGGTGAGTAACTCACTGGGCGGGATCACCAGCCAGCCAGCCATGCTTTCGCTAAACCCAAGCTTGGCGGGTCTGTGGCGGTTTGACGAAGGGAGCGGAACAAATGTCTCCGATTCGTCCGGCCTTGGGAACAACGGAACGCTGCAAGGTGATAATGGGAATCTTCCGACTTGGACCGCCGGCCAAACAGGCTTCGGCAACGCCTTGCTCTTCGCCAATGACGGGGCGAATCACACCTACGTCTCCATTCCTGCCAGCCCTTCACTGATGATCGGCCAGACTGCCACCAATCCATGGACGGTCACGGCTTGGGCTTACGAGATTTCCGACGGTGCAGGTGGTTTTGTTGCGACCTATGGGCGGATCATGGTGATTGACGACGGATTGGTTTTCCAATTGGAGTCCGGAGCGACTGGGGACGGACAGCTTTACACCTGGGCCCAGAATAACCCGGCGTGGCAAATTGGCTGGGGCGCCAGCTCTCCCGTGACGCCGCTGCTGGATCAATGGGAACATTGGGCGGTGGTTTATGATGGAACCAATTTTACCGTTTACCTCAATGGCAACCAAAGCCCTAATGGCGGTGTCGCTTCACAACTGGTCACAGCCGCGTTGGGGTGCGTTGCTTATCAAGGCTCAATCCTTATCGGTTCTGAAACGGATCAAACGCCTGATCGCAATTGGAACGGCATGCTGGACGATGTGGCGGTGTTTGCCGGGGCGCTGACCCAGGCGCAGATTCAGACCGTCATGTCTGGCGACTTCTCAGGTTTTCTCGGCGGCCCTCCGGGCATTGTCAGCCAGCCGCAAAGCGTGCTGTCGCCGCCGGGGTCAACGGCCACATTTAGTGTCGGAGCGGACGGGGCTGCACCGTTTACCTATCAGTGGTTTTTCGACGGGACAACCATGGGGGCAGAGGGCACCAATGCCATACTTGCCATTAATGACGTTCAATCCGGCCAGGCGGGGACTTATTGGGTGGTGGTCAGCAATGCCACGGGTGCCGCCACCAGCCAGCCTGCTGTGCTGTCGCTCGGAAGCCTCGTCGCCCTGTGGCGGTTTAATGAAGGGAGTGGAACGACTGCCTTGGATTCCTCCGGCTTTGGGAACAATGGGACATTGGCGGGCGAGAACGGCAATGTTCCGGCTTGGGTATCCGGGCAGCCCGGGTTTGGCGGAGCCTTGCGCTTTACCAACGACGGCGTTAACCACTCTTACGTGAGCGTTCCGGGAAATGCCCTGCTCGAAATCGGTCAGACCGTAGCTAATCCATGGACCATCACCGCCTGGGCTTACGAGGATTCCGACGGCACGGATGATTTTGTGGCGAGCTATGGACGGATCATGGTCATTGACGACGGCACGGCTCTGCAACTGGAGTCCGGCGCGTCAGGCGACGACGAATTCTACACTTGGGATTATGCCTATTGGGATCGTGTCAATCTGGATTGGGAAAATGGGTGGGGCATCAGCAATTCCGTGTCGCCGCTGCTGGATCAATGGGAACATTGGGCGGTGGTCTATGATGGGACCAATGTTACGCTTTACCGCAATGGCAACCAAGGCCCTTACGGCGGCGCCGCATCCTATGCTGTGACCGCGTTCGTAGAATACGGCTCCCCTGACCAGGGCGCAATCCTCATTGGCACGGAGTTTGACCCAGGCCAACCCGCAATGGCCAACTGGAATGGCCTGTTGGATGACGTGGCTGTCTTCAATGTGGCGCTGTCGCAAGCTCAAATTCAAACAGTCATGGCCGGTGATTTTAGCGCGTTCGTTCCGCGGCCTCTGTTGTCCGTCAGCAGCAGTGCGGGCAACATTGTTCTCAGTTGGCCGGCGGCGCAGGCCACGTTCCAACTTCAATCCACGGCCACACTGGCTCCGGCATCCTGGGCCAACGTTGCCACTGCGCCGGTGCCGACTGGCGGCATGCAGGTGGTGACCTTGCCGGATGGCGCGGGAACGCAGTTCTTCCGATTGATTGGACCTTGAAAGTTCCAATCGGGCGAGCGCGAGTTGCACGGATTGTATGACAAAACATGTCGATTTGAGTGAAGGCATGGACAACTCGTGTTGGCGCGGAGATTTTGGATTCCCGTTCTTGGTTTGGTCCGCGCTCGCGACAGCCGCGGTTTGTCTCAATGCGCAGGCTGCCACCAATCTGCCTTCCTATTACGCCCATCCGGCGGAATTGGATTCCGACGGCGTGATCGCACCCTGGCATCATGGATTGAACGGGCAGTTGGATGAGCGCCTGAACATCGCCGTGAATGTCTATAAACGCTATCCGTGGGTGGACAAGCCAAAGGCGGTCATGGCCGCGCCGGACTTCATTTACAATTCCCACTGGAGCATCAAGCCCGACGGCGCCATTCTGATTCCCCCGACGACCGATTGGATGTGCGGAGATTTGGCGCAGCGCACATGGAGCACCATAAAAGGACTCACGGCTTACTACCAATACAGCGGCGATCCGATCGCGTTCGTCTATATCCCGCTGGCAGTGGACTACATTTTGGATTATGGATTGACCGATGCAAGGGCCGCCTGGCCTTTATTTCCCATCAGCACGCCGACACGGGGAAAAGCCTATGGCAAATGCGACGCGGCCGGGCGCAATCAACTCGACCTCTGTGCCATTGTGGGTATCGAGGTGCTGCGCGCCCACAAGCTCACCGGCAATCCGCGCTACCTTGAAATGGTGAAACATTGGGGCGACGTCTTCGCCGCCAGGTGCCAGTTCACCCATCCAGACATTTCCCCGTGGAATCGTTACGTTGACCCATCCGTTGTCGGATGGTCCGACGTGCTCACCGGCACCACTTCCATTATTGTTGACTTCCTCGACGACTTGATTCAAACCGGCTATTCGGGTAAAGACAACGCAATTCTCAAGGCCAGGGATGCCGGAAGGCGTTTCCTCAAGGAACGGATGCTGCCCGCCTGGTGGGTGGACGACACATGGGGGCGGACGTATTGGGATTGGGACAATCCCATGATGTGTGGCATGGTTTCAATGTGCGCCGACCATTTTATGAAATATCCCAAAGCTTATCCCAACTGGGGGAACGATTTGCGGAACATGCTTTCACTGGTTTGGAACCGCAACTGCGCCGCCCCGGATTCCCATGGTGACGTCTATGGCGGCGCCTGGGCGTTTCCCGAATCCTCCGTTTGCTGCGGCACTTCGCTCTCCTACAATCAATACACTGCCGGCCCCACGCTGATTCGTTACGGCGCGCTGGCCCACAGCGAATGGGCTGCCGAAATTGGCCGGCGCATGATGCTCATGGCGACTTACGACAGCCTTCCCAACGGCGTCGTCAAGGATGGCTTGTTTGGCGACCAGGTTGCGACCGCCGAATGGTCCAATTTGGCCCATCCGTGGCCCTTGTGCCAGGTTCTCGAAGCCATGGCGTGGCTTCCTGAAAAATTCGCTCCAAACCGCGAAAACCACCTGGTCCGTTCCTCTTCTGTCGTGCAGAAAATTCTCTATGAAAAAGGGAGAATCACTTACACCACCTTCGATTCGCCGCCGGGCGCGCAGGAAGTCATGCGATTGGCCTTCCGTCCCACGTCCATTCAGGCTGATGGCCGCCGGCTCAAGGAACGCTCCACTCTGGACGCCAACGGCTATTCTCTCGCTTCGTTGTCAAACGGCGATTGGATCGTCACGGTGCGCCACGATGGCTGCCGCAACATGCAAGTGGTCGGAGACGATCCGCAACAAATGGCTGGCCATGACTCGTTCGTGTTCACTGGATCCTGGGCTGCGACAAAAGACACCGGCGCGCCAGACGGTTCATTCCGATCCGCGGATCAAGCGGGCGCGACAATGACCTTCCAATTCTCCGGCAATCAAGTGCGGCTGCTGGGTGTCGTGGGTCCTGATGGAGGTTGGGCGGATGCCTTTGTGGACGGCGTGAAGCAGCCAACCTTGATTGAGTGTTGGAATCCTGCGGTGCGGCGCCAACAACCGATCTTTCTCAAAAATGGCCTGACCAATGGCCCGCATGAACTGAAAACTGTCGTGCTCGGTGAGAAAAATCCTCTGGCGGCCGGCGCCCGGATCGGAATCGAGTCCGCCCAATACTCCGCGGCGATTGGCGACGCCGGCTTCGGTTCCGGCGGTGGACAAAAAGGCGCGCAACGGCTGATCTTTGGTTACACCGGGCGGGAGGACTACATTGACTCGAAGGGCGACGCCTGGCGGCCCGGCACCGAGTTCGTCGCCCGTGTCGGGACCTGACGCGGACACTGTGGCCCAGTGCTGGTGGCACAACCGCCGCAGCATGTATATCGGAGGAACGCCTGATGAAGAAATCTACCGATACGGGGTTCATGCGCCGGAATTCTGGGTGAACCTCACTGTCGGGCCGGGAGAGTATTTGGTCCGTCTGCACTGGGCTGACACCCCGGAGACGCCCTGGGTTGAGCGCGAGGGAAAATGGCAGCCGGTTTCCCGTCCCACCACGGTCCTGATCAATGGCCAGACCGTCATTGAAGATTTGAACGTGCGAAAGGAAGTGGGAACATTCCGCGCCTATACCCGTGAATTCCACGACATCCGGCCCCAAAACGGGGTGATTGAACTTCGGTTCAAATCACGCCCGGGGCATGACGCGATGATCC
Organism: uncultured Verrucomicrobiae bacterium; assembly: GCA_963825315.1. Classification (GTDB taxonomy): domain Bacteria; phylum Verrucomicrobiota; class Verrucomicrobiia; order Limisphaerales; family Palsa-1400; genus DASRLE01. Next base: position 356,666 of record CAWGST010000002.1, read on the forward strand.
AGGCCCTGGAAATCATCCCCGATCGCAACGCAGAGGAGAGAAAACTCTGACCGCATGAAAGACTTCAAGCCCATGAAAAATGCGGCGCCGGTCGATTCTTCGCCGGGTCAGCCGGCCTTCACCCTCATCGAGTTGCTGGTGGTCATCGCCATTATTGCCATCTTGGCGGCGATGTTGTTGCCTGCCCTTGCCCGCGCCAAAAGCCAGGCCGACCGGATTTCCTGCCTCAACAACCTCAGACAAGTCGGAATTCTCATGCAGCTTTACACGGACGATTACAATGAAGTTTTTCCTGCTCACCGAAACCAAAACGTTGACGATAATAATGTGGATATATCCATGACCAACTGGTGGGGCACCACTCTGCTCGCCATGGCGGGCCAACAGGCGCAAACCAATATCTTTCACTGTCCTGCCCTCAAAGGGAAACGCACCGATGGGGGGGTGGCTTGGACCTGGAGCTTTGACCCTCACTTCGTCGGGTATGGCTACAATAATTATTTTCTCGGCCTGCACCCTTTCGGGCCTACTACATTGGTGGTGTTCGGGATCCATTTCGACACCGCGCCCGACTTCAAACGGAGATTGATTCTCCGTCCTGCATTTACCTTCATGCTCGGCGATTGTATGCCGGCATCCGGCGATACCAATTCCACAGCTTGCTGGAGTTCAGACGCCTGGTGGCCTTATTCTTCCATGGGCAGCCACCAAGGTGTCGAGACCTATCGGCACTCGGGTGTTGGAGACTGTGTCTTCACCGATGGACATGCTGAAGCGCGCAAAGATGCCAATATCAATCCGCCGGTGGATCCGGCCTTGAAATCGCCTCAGGCGCTGATTAATTGCCAGTATTGGGACCCGCTGCAACGAACCAATCGCTGACCATTCCTATTTTTTGAACAAACAATCCATCACATGAACCCAATCTATTCGTCCATCCTTATCCTGGCGTTGTCTTGCAGTCCTGTTCTCGCGCAACTGGATCCTGGCAATCCCCTGTCCGGCCTTGAGAAGCTCAAAAACTTCAAGACCATGCGCGCCTCGTCCGCCGACCCGGACTGGCGCAACGGCAACGGCGACTGCCGGTGGATCAAACCAGGCGGCAGCCTGACTCTGGCCGAACTCGCCGGTCCCGGTGAAATCGTCCACTTCTGGTGTACCATTGCGGATCAGGAGCCAAATTATTCCCGGTTGCTCACGTTGCGTATTTATTGGGATGGCGAGACCAATGCCAGTGTGGAATGTCCCATTGGCGATTTCTTTGGCATGGGCATGGGCGTTGACAAACCGTTCACTTCGCTGCCAGTTCGCGTCAGTTCCGAGGGCCGCGGTCGCAACTGTTATTGGCCGATGCCGTTCCGCAAATCAGCCCGCATCGTTGTTACCAACGAAGCCAAAAAACCGTGCGACGCCTTCTACTATTACATTGATTGGCAGAAACTGCCGTCGTTGCCGGATGACACCGCCTGTTTCCACGCCATGTACCGGCAGGAATTTCCTTGCGTCATGGGCCAAAATTATCTGATCGCGGACATTAAAGGGCGCGGCCATTACGTGGGCACAGTGTTAAGTGTTTATCTGGTGTCGCCGGGCTGGTTTGGTGAAGGTAATGATCTCTTTTTCATCGACGGCGAAAAGGAGCCAAGCCTGCGCGGAACCGGAACGGAAGATTATTTTTGCGACGGCTGGGGTTTCCGCGAGCAATCCGGCCCGTTTTATGGCACACCGCTCTGGGAAGGCTATGACACTGGCAATCGCGGCAGCGCCTACCGCTGGCATATTCCCGATCCGATCACGTTCAAGAAATCGTTGCGCGTGGAAATCCAGCATAAGGGCGGCCAGGATTTTCCCGACGGCACCTCCACCGGCTTCATTGAACGGGACGATCTGATGTCCAGCGTGGCATTCTGGTATCAAATCGAGCCTCACAAGCCCTGGCCGGCCTTGCCGCCCGGGCCGGCACGATTGCCGTTCCACGAATCGATTATGCTTAAAGGCCACTCATCTGTGGCCACGGCAAAGCATTCCGACGACCCATTTGAAGTGCAGTCTTTGGACGGCGTAACCGATGGCAGGCAACTCTGGTTGCACCCGCGCAACGACAAAGGATGGGTGGAAATGTCGTTCGCGTGCCCCACAAACCAAAATGCCGAACTCACTGCCAAAATGGTGCATTCTTACGACTACGGAATTTATCGCGTGTTGCTTGACGGCAGGCAAATCGCTCTGCTTGACCTTTACGATCCGGAAATCGTCCCTACCGCGGAAAAACTGGGGACACAAAAACTGGCGGCAGGAACCCATGCCTTGCGATTTGAATGCGCCGGCAAGTCGCCCAAATCAGCGGGGTATTATCTGGGCTTCGATGCGCTGGTGGTGCGCGTTCCAGTTTACAGCCGGCCCCCAAATGTTGATTTGCGAACGTTACAAAAGCACAAATGATCCGGAACCCTGTTTTTAGTCGCCTGCTTGCTGTCCTGCCGGGCGTCGCATGGTTCCTGGCCGCCAATGTCCTGCAAGCCGGCCAACTCTTCTGGCACGAAGTCCGCCTTGATGACAAAGGAAAGCTTCTTAGTTGGGTTGATGCTGACGCTCCATACGACTCGATCATCCGAAATGACTGGGAGATGTTTAAGAGCATCCCGGTGCAGCCGGATGGTTACAGAACCTATTTTACCTACCCGGAATTCAACGGACTGAATGATCCTTCTCAACCGATGTTCTCAGGACGCCCCTGGGCTCACAACCCCGCCGGATTGTTTGCCATGCTCACCGACTCCGCGTTGCTCTATTATGCCTATACTGGGGACCTGACCGTCATGGATCGGGTGCGCGAGATGCTGGACCACATGATAACGTTTGGAACCACGGATGCCGCCGATTCCTGGGCGCTGGCGCCTTATGCCAGTTCCGATGCGGGCCATCTTGATTACCGGGGCGGCACGGACACCATTTACTGCGACCAGGAAAACCACACGCCTTGCGGCCGCGGCGACGGCGTGGGATACCTGGAACCGGACAAGGTCGGCGAACTGGGATGCGCCTATCTCCAGTTCTACGAGTTTACTCTGGAGAAAAAGTATCTCCAAGCCGCTCTCCATTGCGCCGACGCCCTGGCGGCGCATGTGCGGCCCGGAGACCAAAGCCATTCCCCCTGGCCTTTTCGCGTTGATGCCAGGACCGGGACTCGGATTCGCGAAGAATATACTGCCAACACCATCGGCCCCATACGCCTGTTTGACGAACTTCTCCGCCTCAAGCGCGGCCGCCAGAAATCCTACGCGCGCGCCAGAGACATGGCCTGGCGTTGGCTCATGACTTACCCCGTCCAGAACCAGGTCTGGACGCAGTATTTCGAGGATGTGTTAATCTATGCGGACTACCGAACCAACCGCAACCAGTATTCGGCGCTGGAAACTGCGCGCTATTTGCTCCAGCACCCGGAAAAGGATCCCCGCGCACTCCTCCATGCCAGGCGAATTCTGGATTGGGTCGCCGGCTTCTTCGCAACCGACTCGGTGACTATGGCGGGACTGCATGAAAAGGGGCTGCAATGGGGCGCGGAAGTTCTTTCCGAGCAGGTCAACGATATGGACAAAATGTCCAGCCACACCGCCCGCTACGCTTCCGTGCGCGCCCTTTGCTACGAAGTGACTGGCGACCTCGACTCCAAAGAACGCGCCTTCCGCTCTTTTAATTGGGCGACTTATGCCTCGCGCGAAGACGGGTTGGTCAGAGCGAGTATTGATGAAGCCACCGGCTACTGGTTTTCCGACGGCTACGGGGATAACATGCGCCACTTTCAGCGAGGCATGGCCTCCGTCCCGGAATGGGCTTCGCCGAAAGAGTCGCACCTGCTGGGCTCCACTTCAGTGGTGCGTGCCATTCATTATGGGGACCACAAGATGGATTACCTGACCTTCGACTCCGCCTCGCACGAAGTTTTGAGATTGCGCGAGACCCCAACGGTGGTTCGCGCCGGCGGGAAAATTCTGCCTCGCGTGAACAGCCTCAATGGCTGCAGCCAGGGTTACACGGTGCAAGCTATTGCCGGCGGCGGTTTTGCGGTTCGCATTAAACACCAGCATTCGGGTGACATCAGCATCCGATAATGGTGACTACACAACACGAAGCCGGCCTCTTGAGGCCAGTTTGGCCTGCCGGCGAAATTCTCCCGGGGTCATCCCGATTTTCCGCGTGAAGACAGTGTGCAGGTATTCACCGTGATTGAATCCCGTCTTTTCGGCAATCTGCGACAGGTTCCAGTCCGTGTCTGTCAGTAACTGTTTCACTTTTTCCAAGCGCAGCCGCACCACCTCGGCTTTTGGGGAGCGCTCCATCTTTGCTGCAAAACGTCGTTCGAACACACGCCGGCACATGTTCGCCACCTTCGCCACCTCATTGATGGTGATGGCATCGAAGGCATGATCGCGGATGAACCGCAACCCGACGGCCAACTGGCGGTCATCCAACGCCAGCACCTCCGTGGAGCGCCGCGTCACTATCCCGCAGGGAGGGATGAGGCTCGCCTCGGCCGGAGGTTTGCCCCCTGCCATCATCCGATCCAGCAATACCGCCGCATCATACCCGATGCGAAGCGTGTCCGGCGCCACGCTGCTCAACGGTGGGTCCGATAGCTCACAGAGGATTTCATCATTGTCCACCCCGATGATCGCCACTTCCTCCGGCACTGCCAGGTCCAGACGCCGGCAGAGATTCAAGACCTGCTGCCCGCGAATGTCGTTGCACGCCATGACCCCCGTTGGTTTGGGAAGCGAGACCAGCCAGCGTCCAAGATCCTCCTGGAAGAGCAAACCGTGCCTTTCGTATCCGATGGTTTGCCCTTCCGCCAATCGCATCGGCGGAGCATATATTTGACACGAAAAACCCGAAAGCGCCAGCCGTTCCTGGAACCAACGCGACCGCTTGTCCGAATAATTGGCCCCGACGAATCCACAAAACGCATAGTGTCGAAAACCCCGCTCCATCAGATGTTCCGCTGCCAGGTTCGCCACCTTCCGGTCATCCGTATCAATCAGCGGCAGGCGAAAACCGCTGACCGAGCCGCGCACATCCACCGCCGGCACACCGAGCTGACGCACAAACGCCGCCATTTCCGGCGTTTCCACCCGGGCAATGACGCCGTCTCCGCCCCAGTTCCGGAGCCAGACTGGAATAGCGTCGGTCCACTTCCATTCCTCGCTTTGCACGGACCATTCGTGGTGTTCGCGCACGAATTTGGCAATGCCCAGGAACAGCCCCCGGCCATAAGCCCGCGACGACTCGATGATCAGTGCCACGCGTCGTCGGCGTTTTGGAAAGACTCGATGCCGGCGGGGTCTCATACAATGAAAAGTTCATCTCGCAACCCTGCCATACAAGCTGTTCGCGGGAGTTGCTTCATCATGACATCTTCGCTTACAACAATACCGTCGTCCAGCGGCCCAAGTCAACGCATTTGGAATTGCTCTGAAGTGCTGGGCCGCCAAACACACCTTTGCCCGGAAGCTTGGTTGAGGATTCCGCACCACGAAGGACACCAGGCGCACGAAGCGACACCCGGTAGGGTGAGACTCCGTCGAACCCCATCTCGATCGGGGAACTTGTCGCGCCGAAGCCGGCTGCGGCGAAGGAGAAGCGCAGTGGAGGCGGACGGCTTGACAGAGCCTCACCGGAAATAAAAACCTGCGATGATGCGGGACCGGCTCATGCTTCCAGCCGCCAAGCCCATAATTACTTGCTTCCGAGAACTGACCCTTTCAATTCTGTCAATCCATAATGCGGCAATGCTAGTATTACTTTGTTAAGTATAAGATCGGAAAAAAAGCATGAAATGCCCATAAACATTGACGAAAACCGCGATTGGGCGACCGGATTTTGCTCTTTCAACACATTTCATTCTTCACTCGCAGTTTGCGCAACTTAACAGAGTAATACTAGGAACTGACCCGAATGGCAGTTAGTTAAGGCCCAACGTCTTGTTACTGAGCTTCTTGCGACGGGTCGTTCCGGGCAAGGTTTGCCACATGTGCTGGAGCGCATAGCGGTGCATTTGTTCGAGGATGTTCCAGGCTTTGCGCTGGTTAGCAATGGCGGATTTGAGCCAGGCAAATTGTTCGGCGCTCAGGGCCACGGTGATCGTTTTCCCTTCCACTCGGCGGGACCACTGGTAGCGCGGGCCGCCCTGGCCGGGGCGGTTGCGTTCCAATACCGTGCCCAAGGCCACCCATCCAATACGGGCCAACTGGCCTTGCCACCGCCGGTAGGCGGCGGGCAGCGGCTCCAGGGCGGGATCTGATTTCTTTTTCATGCCAAAAAGTCTAGCATGGCCGTCAATAGGACAGTATATATGCTGTCTTATATGAACACGCCTGACTTTACCCCTTGGGCCGGCCTCTTCGCCGCCCAACTCCAACGCTTGCGCACCACCCTGGGCCCTTCGATCCACCAACTCGAACGGCTCTTCACCGACTGGATTCCCCACTGGCGCCTGGCCCAGCAGGAGGAGGGCGCTCATTCGCGCGACCGTTGCTGGAACCTGCGCTTGGTCTTCTGGACTTTTCTCTGGCAAATCTCCCAGGCGGGGGCCTCCTGCCGCGAGGCCATCCGCCAAGCCCAGGCCCTTTGTCTGGCCGGCGGCACCCGTCCCCCGCCCGACACCACCAGCCCTTATTGCCAGGCGCGGGCGGGTGTGCCGCTGGAACGGTTGCAGGACATGCATGCTGGCTTGGTGCAAGAGGCCCGCGCCGCCACCGCCGCGGGGGACCTCTGGCTGGGCCGGGAAGTTTTGGTGGTGGACGGCTCTTGTGTCACCGCCCCAGACACGGCGGAAAACCAGCAAGCCTTTCCCCAGCAATCGGCGCAGAAGCCCGGCTGTGGTTTCCCCATTATCCGCCTGGTTGGCTTGCTCAGCCTGGCCACCGGCCTGCTGGTTGCCTGGGCCACCGGTCAATGGCAGCAACACGAACTGACACTCTTACAAACGTTGTGGGATCACTTGTCTCCGGGCAGCATCCTGTTGGGTGACCGGGGATTTTGCTCTTGGGGCCTTTTGGCCCAGTGCCTGCGGCGCAACGTCGATGCGGTCTTTCGCGTCAAAGGCTCCGTTCGCCGTGACTTCCGCCGCGGTCGGCGCCTGAGCCGACACGAACGGCTGGTGCAATGGCGCAAGCCGGCCCAGCGTCCCCGCACTGTCAGTGCAAAAGAATGGAACGCCCTGCCCGAAATCCTGACCTTGCGCCTGGTGCGGTGCCGCCTGGGCCTGCCCGGCTTCCGCTCCACCCAAGTTATCCTCGTGACCACTTTGCTGGACTCGACGCAATATCCGCCCGCCGCCCTGGGGCAGCTCTACTACCGCCGCTGGGCCATGGAACTGACCCTGCGCAACCTCAAAACCACCTTGCAGATGGACATGATGAGTTGCAAAAGTCCCGCCATGCTGGAGCGGGAACTGCGCTTGCATATCCTGGTGCATAACCTGGTCCGCCGCCTCATGCTCGAAGCGGCCCGGCGTCACCGGGTTGCTCTGGAACGAATCAGTTTTGCCGGTGCCTTGGCGGCGGCCCGCCACTACAGCCAAGCCTTGGCTCAGGCCCGCTCTGAGCGCCGCCGCCGACAGTTGCTGGAGGATCTCTTCCGCGTCTTGGCCGCCGATTTGCTGCCCGATCGTCCGGGCCGTCGCGAACCGCGCGCCGTCAAGCGGCGGCCCAAGCCCTACCCGCGCCTAATGAACCATCGCCACAAGTTTTTGGAGATTCCCCACCAAAACCGCTATCGTCTTGACACCACCGCCAAATGAAAACACCCCGCATTCTCGATGCCTTAACTAACTGCCATTCGGGTCAGTCCCGCATAATCGCATATTATCGTTTCTTTTCCACATCGCGCAGCAGGTTCGCCAAGGAACCGGCGGCACCCATGTTTAATCGTTTGGCAATCCAGTTCAAGGTCATGGTCGTTTCCTGGCGCAGCCGCCGGGCCAGCTTGAGCTTCTCTGCATCCCCTTTGCGACGTTGCGCCAGTTCCGCCGCGGCCCACCGCCGCCGCTTGAGTTCCTTCGCCACCAGTTGCTCCGCCCACGCTTCCTCTGTTTCCCGCCGCTCCTCCCCGCCGTGATGCGGCCCGCTCCGGCCCTGCATCTCCTCCAGTAACGCCTGCCGAAATTCCTTGCCTCCCCAACACCAGCCACGCCGAATCGCTTTCCATTCCTTGTCCAACTCCGCCGCCCGGCGTGCCTCCATCCGCCCGGCAAACTCCTCTCGCACGGCCTTGCTGTCGCAGCCCAAGCCATGCTCCCCCAGCAATCGGTCCACCCGCAACCAGCGTGGCCGTTGCCGCGCCGGCAGCAAATACGCCGGATAACTGCTCCAGCGATAGCGGCAGAGCTTCTCTTCCGGCGCCAGCAACCCGCCCCGCACGGGATTGAGATGCACATAGTCGCACACCGTCAAAGGTCAAAGTCAAAGGGTCAAAGGTCAAAGGGTCAAAGGGGTCAAACCGTATATTTGCATTATTTTGTTCAAGCAGACGTCAGTTCCTAACATTTCAGCATGCTGCTGCGTTCTTCCACAAATTGTTTCGCCGCCGCCTCCATTTCAATGCCGCAGTTCCACCAGACCCGTTTCATCCGCAAAACTTTTTGCCAGCGGTTGATCGAGCGTTGCCAGACTGCATCCATGTTGCCGGGCCTCTGCCAAACATTCCTCTGCCATCTCGATTTTTCGAGCACGGGAAAAAAGGCCTTTGCCCGCAGAACAGGCAGATGGACGCAGATGAAGAATTCTTATTCCGTATCTGCGTTCCTCTGCGAGGGTATGTGTTTTGTCAGCGGAGCGGTCCTGAAAAGCTCAGGCAGCAATTGCAGCGCGGACGGAAACATGGTCACCATAAGGACCTGTTGGATTGCTAACCAGCAGGTGGATTACGGGAGATGCTCGGAGAATACGCTTGGAGTTCAATCTCCGCTTCTGTGAATGAGCACCGGCGAAAAGCACCTACATGGGGACCGCCCCGCATACCTGAGTGCATGTGATCGCCTGACCCGTTTCCGTCCGCCTGCACAACTATAAGAAAGAACTAAAATGGACAAAAATGCAAACTTCCTTCCACGGGTGATCGGCTTTGATTGTCATCCGGACACCTTCACCGCCACGCTGCTCCAGGGCCCCACCCCGGCCGCAGCCGTGACGGAGAAGATTTTCAACCAAGTCCCATTGGCCCAACTCGCCGGTTGGGCCAAAAAGCACACCACGGCCCAAGACCTCTTTGTCTTGGAAGCTTCTGGCAACAGCTTCCAAGTCGTGCGCACCTTGGCGGCGCTGGATCGAAAGGCCCTGGTCCTGGAGAGTTGCCAGATGGGCAAGCTCAAGGAAGCCCACGCCAATAATGACAAGATCAGCGCCGTGCGCATCGGCAAGGCTTATCTGGCCGGGACGGCCAAGACCGTCTGGGTGCCCGACGTCAAAACCCAGGAACGGCGCGACTGGTTCCATGCCCACCGCAAGGCCGTCAAGCGCAGCACCCAAATGCGCAACCGCCTCCTCTCTTATCTGAGCGACAACGGAGTGCGCCTGAAAAAAGGCACGCCTTTGGCCAAAGGCAAGGCGGCTGAAGAACTGCTGCGCAAAACCCGCCCCTGGTCTCCCCGCCAATGGCAGGTCATTGAGGGGATGCTCATGGAATTGCGCCATGCCGATGAACAGCGGTCCCATTGGCGCAGTTTGATCGCCCAGGAAGTCCTCTCCGACCCGCAGCTATTGTCCATTGTGCGGCTCTGCGGCGTCCGGGAAATGGTGGCCTTTGCCCTCGGCGCTCTCATCGGCGACATCCACCGCTTTGCCCACCCCAAGAAACTCGTCAAGTATATCGGGCTGAACCCCGCCTTTGACGACAGCGGTGAAGGCCAATGGAGCGGCGGCATCGCCGGCCATGGCCGCAAAGACTTGCGCAGCCTGTTGGTCGAGGCCGCCCAAGCCGTCCTGCGTTGTTCCAAAAATCCTCTGGCGCAATGGGGTAAAAAGCTGCTGCGGCGCAAAAGCTCAATCAACCTCACCGTCGGCGCCATGGCTCGCAAACTCGCCGTGGCCGTTTGGTATTTGATGATGGGCCGCTGGACTCCCCTGGAAGAAATCGACGAGCGCCTGGCCCTCAAGGTGGGAAAAATCATGGCCAGCGTCGGAGCCAGGGGGCTTAAAACCCTGGGCAAAACACGAAAAGTTTTCAGAGAAGAAACCTATGGCTTGCTCAAGGACGGGAGAACCTATGTCTTGGCCCAGACGGTTTACACCCGCGACAAGGACGGTTTCTTGCGCCCAGGATTCACGCCCGCCTCCACAACCACCGGCTTAAAATGAGTGAGTTTATCGCTTTGGACCATGGCTTGCGCAGGAAACTCCCGGCGCGCCCGGAACGGGAGCGCCAGGAGCGGATGCATCCGCAATCCACGGACGATTGGGCGCTCAGGTTGCACTCCTGCAGAGCCCTATCCTCCCAACCGCAAGATCAGCTTAAAACAAAAATGAAGAATTTAAAGATTTACCCTTTGACAAACCACATACCCGTGTTCTGCGGGCAAGTCCGGATTCGGTTGCGGCTGGCTGCGGTATGGTCTTTGTGGCAAAATGATCCTGGTTTCCCCGGTTCTCCATAATCTTTCCGGGCACCCATGAAAAAGGCAGAAGGAAGAAGGCAGAATTAAGAAGTCATAAGAGGAATCCGGTTCGACTTTTGGCTGTTTTTCAGATTTCTTAATTCTTACTTCTTAAATCTTAATTCTCTTCAGGAGCCGGCTTTATCGTTAACGTAACGGGCTTGTTACGGGTTTGTAACGGCAAATGTTACGGGCTAGAGCGTTTTAAATAAAACTGTAGCCATTCCGTTGGGCCTGTGGTATAGGCAGTTCATGCGAACTTTATCGTTGGACCTGCGCGAACGGATTTTGGCTTCCTATGACCTTGAAGAGGGGACTCGCGTGGAGGTCGGCGATCGTTACCGGGTTTCGCTGGGCATGGTCAAGAAGCTCTTGCAACAACGCCGACGGACCGGGGAGATCGGTCCGCGCCACCGTTTCTCCGGGCGCAAGCCGATGATCCTGGCGGCCCATCAGCGCCAGATGCGGACTCTATTGAATCAGAAGCCCGACCTGACCTTGAAAGAGCTGCGCGCCGGCTTGGAACTGGACTGTTCTCTGCCCGCCATCCACTACGTTCTGGCGAAGATGGGGCTGACATATAAAAAAAGACACTCCATGCCAGCGAGCAAGACCGTCCGGACATTGCGCGGGCGCGCCGCGCCTGGCGGCGTCGGCAAGGCGGTTTGGACCCGGCCAAACTGATTTTCCTGGACGAATCGGGTGCCAAAACCAATCTGACCCGCCTGCGCGGGCGCGCCCTGCGGGGTCAGCGTGTCCACGCCCAATGTCCGCAGGGCCATTGGCAAACCACGACCATGATCGGCGCCATCCGCCTGGACGGTGCCACCGCCTGCATGACCATCGAGGGGGCCACCGATACGGAGGTTTTCCGGGTCTATGTCGGCCATGTCTTGTGCCCGACGCTGCGCGCCGGAGATGTGGTCATCATGGATAACCTCTCCCCGCATAAAAGTGAGCCGACCCTTTCGCTGATCGCGCAGGCTGGAGCCCAAATCCTCTTCCTTCCAGCCTATTCCCCAGACCTCAATCCCATCGAGCAAATGTGGAGCAAAGTCAAATCCCACCTGCGTACAGCCGAGGCCCGCACGCAGCCCGCTCTGCTCCAGGCGATTGCTTCAGCTTTGCAGAGTATCACGCCCCGGGATGCCATGAACTGGTTTGCCTCTTGTGGCTACAGTTTTATTTAAAACGCTCTAAGTCGTTGACTATCAACATTTGTTTCGGTGTTTCCCCTTTTTTGGACTTATCATCCATATCTTGCATTTCTTGAACCCCGAACTGCCTTTGGGGGAACAGGTCTAAATTTTTCGCGTGGTTCGCATGGTTCGCGGTTAAAAAATTGTCCTGCGCCCCGGTGAAATCCTGCTTGCGGCAACAGTCCGCCGGATTACCCTGAATATGTGAATTGGCTGACCGATCGCCATTATTTTTTGCTGGCCGTGATGGTTTACGGCCTGAGCACGATTTATTCGCTGTTTTTGTGGCGCAAAGGTTTCCGATTGCATGATCGGGCCAATTATTTCCTGCTCCTGACCGGTTTCGGGCTGCAAATGAAGGCGATGCTCATGCGCGGCCTGGCCCACGGCCAGTGTCCGGTCAACAACCTCTACGAAGCGATTGTCTTCGTTGATGCGACGATTGTCGGGATTTGTCTGGTCATCGGGCTGTGGCCGCGCTTGCGCTACATCGGCGCGTTTGCCGCGCCCATTGTTTTTGCCATCGGCGTTTTCGCGCTCATGCCGGGCCTGGACACCCACAGCGCAAAGCCTCAATTCAACATTGACCTGGTGAGCCTGCACGCGGCGCTGACGCTGCTGTCTTACGGCGCTTTCGGCCTCAGTTCCGTGGCCGCCGTCATGTATTTGACGCAGGAGCACGATTTGAAGTTCCATAAACTGCGGGCCGTTTTTTCCCTGATGCCGCCGATGGATCGCCTGGAAAAAATCATCAATCGAATGCTCTGGGCCGGTTTTATCCTGCTCACCACCGGCCTGGCGTTTATTCCGCTGCTGCTCAAAGGACGGCCCGAGGCGCGCTTGACCGATGATCCGAAAGTCATCTGGTCGGGGCTGGTTTGGGCGCTTTACCTGGCTTTGCTCATCATGCATGGGCGATTCCACCAATCCGGCCGGCGCTTTGCCTGGGGCGCGGTCGGGACTTTCGCCTTTGTCCTGCTGACCTTTTGGGGCATCAACTTGTTGTCACCCGCGCACCGATTTTAACCCGCCGCCACCCATGCCTCTCATCGTCATCGGATTAAGCCATCATTCCTCGCCCGTCACGGTGCGGGAGCGCTTCGCCTTTCCTGACGCGACGATTCCCGCGGCCCTGGAGAAACTGCGCCAGACCGGGATCGTCACCGAAGCCGTTATTCTTTCCACGTGCAACAGGGTGGAAATCTACGCGGCGACGGAACTGGCTGAACGCCAGGCCATGCTGGAACTGCGGCAATTCCTGCTCGACCATCACCGCTACCGGGAACCGATCCAGGATGAAATTTATTTTCATGGCGAGGCGGAAAGCCTGGAACATTTGTTCAAAGTCGCCTGCGGCCTGGATTCGATGGTGGTTGGCGAAACCGAAATCCTGGGCCAATTAAAGAAGGCCTATGAGACAGCCTTGCAACACAAGCAGACGGGCCGCCATCTGAACAGGGCCTTCCAAAAAGCGTTCAACGTGGCCAAGCAAATTCGGACGGAAACCAACATCCAGCGCGGCAGCGTGTCCGTCGGCTCCGTCGCGGTCGAACTGGCGCGGAAGATTTTCAGTTCGCTGGACCAGCACCAAGTCATGGTCCTCGGCGCGGGGGAGACCAGCGAGAAAACGGCGCGCGCGCTGCTCAGCCGCGGCGCCCGCAGCATCATAGTCTCCAACCGCTCCCATGATCGGGCCGTGGCTCTGGCCCGGGAACTGGACGGGCGCGCCGTTCATTTCGAGGATTGGGCCGCCGAGTTTGCCGGCATCGACATCGTCATCAGCAGCACGGCCGCGCCGCATTATATTCTGGACCGGGCCAAGTTGGAGCCATTGATGAAACTGCGCCGCAACCGGTCTCTGTTGCTCATTGACATCGCTGTGCCGCGCGATATTGATCCGGCCGTCAATTTTCTGGAGAATGTTTACCTCTATAACATTGACGATTTGCAGGTCATTGCCGACGATTCTCTGCGCCAGCGCCAGGAGGAAATCGCCCGTTGCGCCGCCATCATCCGCCAGAAGGCCGCATCTCTCATGCTCGCCACTCCTCTTTCGGGAATGAACCAAGCCAGCGCATGACCGGACAACCCATCCTCATCGCAACGCGCGGCAGCGCGCTGGCCCTGGCCCAGGCGAACCTGGTCCTGGCGGAATGCCGCGGAAAATTTCCCAGGCTCGCCTTCGCCCTCAAAATCATCAAATCCACCGGCGACAAATTGCAATCCATCTCCATGTCGCGCATTGACGCCAGCCTGCCGCGGGGCCTTTTCACCAAAGAACTGGAGATCGCCCTGCTCAAAAGCCGGGCGGATATGGCGGTCCACAGCCTGAAAGATCTGCCAACGCAACTGCCCGACGGCTTGAAACTGGGCGCGGTCGCGGGAAAGCGCGCGGACGTTCGCGACGTTCTGATCTATCGCGATGCTTTCAAGCCTAAAACAAAACTGGCCGGTTTTCCGCCGGGTCTGACCGTTGCCACCGGCAGCACGCGGCGCAAAGCGCAGATTTTGGCGCGGCGGCCGGATTTCAAGGTGGTGGAAATTCGCGGCAATGTCCACACCCGCTTGCGAAAACTGGCGGGCCAGCCCGGGATCGACGCCACGATCCTGGCCGCCGCCGGATTGGGCCGGCTTCATCTCCAAATCACCGCCGGCGGACGTTTGCAAGGCGGCGACGCGCCCGCCGGCCTGGCCGCCACAATTCTTGACACCGAGGAGATGCTGCCCTGCGTTGGCCAGGGCGCGCTGGGCCTGGAGATTCGGGAGAAGGACGAACGCGCGGCGGAGATATGCCGGCGGTTGAACGATTACGAAACCTTCCAATGCGTGACCGCCGAACGGGCCTTGCTGCGCGCCCTGGGCGGCGGCTGCCAAACGCCGATCGGCGCGCACGCATGGGTTGAAGGCGGGGAACTTTGCCTGCGGGCGGTATCATTCCTGACCGGCAAACCCCGCCGGGCCGAAGCATGGGCGCCATTGGGTGACGCGCCGGCCCTCGGCGAACGGGTGGCCGCGCAATTATTGTGAATTTCATCAAAGCCACGCGCAATTATGAAAAATGGCTGGGCGGCCATCGGCGGCTGGTTCCGGCGGATCTGGCGCTGAAGCACCATTACATGGCGGATTCGTTTTTCGCCTTCTTCCGGGGAACGTTTTATCGTTGGGCGCAATTGTGGCCGGAGGTGTGCGCGCCCCTGGCCGGCGCCCCGGAGGTTGTGGCAGCGGGAGATTTGCATGTGGAGAATTTTGGCACATGGCGGGACTCGGAGGGCCGCCTGGTCTGGGGCATCAACGATTTCGATGAAGCGTTTCCCCTGCCCTGCACGAATGACTTGACGCGCTTGCTGGCCAGCGTCCAGATCGCCTGCCCGGAGGGTCGCCTCAAGATCGAAGGCAAGGCGGCGTCGGAAATTTTTCTCGGCGGCTACCGCAAGGGACTGCAAGCCGGCGGCAAACCGTTTGTGCTCGCCGAGGAACAAACACCGCTGCGCGAAATGGCGCGGGACCGTTTGCGCGACCCGGAGAAATTCTGGCGGCATCTGGAAAAACAGCGCGGGGTCAGATCGGTGCCGCGCAGCGCGCGCAAGGCATTGCTCTCCGCCTTGCCGGAGTCCGGGGAGCAAGCGCGGTTTGCGCACCGGGTGGCCGGCGTCGGCAGTCTGGGGCACGAACGATACATTGCCATCGCACTGCACCATGGAGGACGAATCGCGCGCGAAGCCAAGTCCCGCGCGCCTTCGGCCTGTGTCTGGGCCGGTCAACGCGGCAAAAAGGATTACTACCGGCGCTTGAATGAAAAGGCCGTGCGCTGCCGCGACCCGTTCCTGACGTTGACGGATGAATGGGTGGTGCGGCGGCTGTCGCCGGACTGTTGCCGTCTCGAACTGGCGGATTTGCCCGAACGCTGGGACGAGGAAGCGCTCCTGCTGGCCATGGGCTGGGAAACCGCCAACATCCACCTCGCCAGCGGCAATTCTTCCGCCATTCTGAAACACCTGGGGAAAATCCGGGCAGCCTCCCTCAATCAATGCGCCACGGACATGGTAAACGCGCTCCGCAAAGACTGGAAACGCTGGCAGTCATGGCACAAACCAAATCGTTCTCCGCGTTGGTAATTTTCATGCGGATTAAGATCAAGATTAAGAGCCTGAAAGCGCCACCCAAAAAACTGAAATGCACCCCCGGAACAACGCCCCCCCACTCTGCGCTTGCGCAATCGGGCGGCGCTGTCGTATCGTTTGCCGGTCAAAATGGCTGGCAGGATAGCTCAGTTGGTAGAGCAGAGGACTGAAAATCCGAAAACGCCGGTTTGGCTATCTTTTGCCTTTTGGCACTATCACTGATTTCCCTCGTAAATTCAACGGTTTGCACCCTTTCACCTTTTGCTCGGACTGACGGCTTTTTGCTGCATAAACGCCGTCAGGGATGCAAAAAGGGATACAATAGAATTCGTATTGACGTTCTTGGGGCCGCGTCCCTAACGCCGGTCAAGGGGTGACAAGTTGAACCTCTGGAAAATAGGATTTAACGCGATCCGGGTCGCGGGTGACCAACTTCATCCCTTCGGCTTTGGCATGAGCACCTATCAGAAAATCCGGCAGTGGCACACGGTTCTCAGGCTTCTTGCCCTCCTTCTTCAATCGGTCCAAATAGATGGCAAATGCTTTTGCGGCTGGAATCGCCGCTGAAACCGGCAAGGGCACCAATTTCAGCCCCAAGCCTTCGAGCAAAGCGGGGACAGCGTCACGATTCTCGGAGCGCACTGACGCCTCGCTGACAACGATGGTATTCACGGCCCCTCCTTCGCCGCCTTCCTGGACTGCTGCGGCAATTTGGCGCTTGGCCCAATCGTGAAAAGGGCTGTCGGGGTCGCGGGCATCAATGACAACGCTGCTGTCAAACAGAATCACCGGGTTTCCTTTTTGATTTCATCCCAGCTTTTCGTAAACCGAAGCGGACTGCTTTCGATTGCAGCCATTGCCTCTGCAAAAGTTGGCTTGCGGCGTGGCAACTCAACTTTCCGAAGCAAAACCTCATTGTCGCCAAGGACTTCCGGCTCGTAATAGTCACCGGGCCGAAGCACGGAAACCAGAATTCGATGCGCCTCATCTACTTTTACAGCGTTCACGAGAGCAATCTACCATCAAACCGGGAGTCTTTTCAAGTCTGGCCTTGCCGACAAATCAACCCCGGCGCGAGAGCGACGGCTGTATGGAAAGGCGATTGATCGGGGGCCGTTTCTGGGGCGAGCAATCGCGGTGCGCCGCGCGGCGCCAGAGCGCAAAGGCAACCTGACTCGGCCCTGACGCCAGCCAGCACAACGCGGAAACAAAGGTTCGCAAGCGCATCCGCCGAAGCCAAAAACACACCCCTAAAAGCAAAGGGAAAAAGGGGAAATAACAGAGGCCCTGCGTCTGCGCTTTGGCCCAATTGTATCCTGGCGGTTTCCAAACTGTGTCCAAGCCGTGTCTAGCCGGTGACTGAACGATGTCCCGGTCGCGACCAATTCGCGGCCAAACCCTGTCCATCCAAATCTCTAAGCTTGCTTAGAGGTAAGGCGTGCCATGAGATTTCCATGTATCCACCACATCCAAGGCGCACCGTGATTGCGCGGCATTTGTCCGCAATTCTGGCCAACATCGGAATAAAAGTCTCGGACCCAAGTTGAACCTTGGCTTGTCAGGAGTCGAAAACCGGCTAGTCTGACTGACGTGAAGGTGAACTTGCCAGCATTGATACTTTCAGGGCTGATTGGGGCCTCAGTGAGCGCCCAACAGTCCCCATTGCCGACCGAAACCAACGCAGGGCCAACCCAGAGCCTCAACAACCTTGCCGAAATGCGTACCAAGGCGGAGACGGGAGATATTAGGGCAGAATGCGGTCTCGGTCTGATGTATTGCAACGGTCAGGGAGTTACCAAGGATTACGTCGAGGCTCTGCGTTGGCTTCGGAAAGCCGCCGACCAGAACGACGCAGTCGCAGAATATAATCTTGGCGTTTGTTATGAAAGAGGCGAGGGCGTTGTCGCAGATGTCGCAGCAGCCGCAGGCTGGTACCGCAAGGCCGCTGAACAAGGCAATCCAAAGGCTGAATCCAATCTTGGCGTTTGCTATTATAATGGCACTGGCGTGACACGAGATTATGCGGAGGCGTTTAGCTGGTATCGCAAAGCTGCCGAGCAGGGGCATCCGCGCGCCCAACGCAACCTTGGCGTCTGCTATGCTATCGGATCGGGCGTCGCCAAAGATACAACTGAGGCGGCGAAGTGGTATCGCAAAGCCGCCGAGCAAGGGGATGCGGGGGCTGAATACAACCTCGGTGTTGCTTACTATAAAGGCGTCGGCCTCGTTCAAGACGCGATTGAGGCTGTGAAGTGGTTTCGCAGTGCGGCCTATCAAGGCCATGCGGCATCGCAGTTCAATTTGGGTGCTTGCTATTTCAATGGGGACGGCTTGAGCAAAGATATGATTGCGGCCTATAAATGGGTCAGCCTCTCGTCGGCTCAAGGATACACCAAAGCCACAAAAACTCTGCCGCAGATTGAATTGGAGATGACAACTGACCAAATTGCACAAGCGCAGCGTTTGGTTCGCCAGTTTAAGCCGCATCCGGCAGTGGAATCGGATCAGGGCGACCTGATGAACCCCGACGGGCATTAGTTACGAACAAATGTTTACGTCGAATGAACTCGATCTGCGTTTTATCATTGAACCTCAGATCTCTCCGTACTGTGGCCCCTTGTTTTTTGCCCGTTCTCTTGAAACGGCGGTTGGAAATGTGGTTGCAAACGGAAGCTTTGGCCTGGTTGATACAGGGAAGAAAAAGCTCGTGGTTACATGTTGTCACGTTTGGGATGACTATCAAA
The DNA here is from genome assembly GCA_963825315.1 of uncultured Verrucomicrobiae bacterium. Taxonomy (GTDB): domain Bacteria; phylum Verrucomicrobiota; class Verrucomicrobiia; order Limisphaerales; family Palsa-1400; genus DASRLE01. The sequence continues at coordinate 375,378 of CAWGST010000002.1, forward strand.
ATCTGCGCAAAAGCGACTCTGAGTTGAGAATGCTTATCTGTCTTGATCGAAAACCGCCCGTCGTCCTTGATTCCATTGCGCCTATCGACCAAGATCCGAAACTTGATATTGCAACTTTTGATGCTGCGTCGCTCCAAGGGGCATGTGGTGATCGTAAGTTTTATCCGTTGAACCTGAATCCACCTCCTCGCATCCACAAGGGAGAAAAGCTCGCGTTTATCGGTTATCCAGGGCGGTTCCGTTCAGAAACCGAGCTTGGCGTGCATTTTGGAAGGTTCGCATACGGAGTAAATGTTTCTGATTTGAGCGGCCTTTCTGTAATCGCAGACATTTCGCAAATGAGGTTTATATATGACCAGTCACCAAAATTGCAAGACTCGCCGAATCCACACGGAGGGATAAGCGGCAGTCCGTGCTTTCTGGTGCGAAACCAGCGGAAACCACAACTGGTGGCCTTTGCTACGTCCGTGGGTTTAGACCTGATTCACCTTACGCACGTACACTGTCTAAACCCCGATGGCACAATAAATACAGGACAACCGCCGAATCTGGCCCCAAAATTCCTTTAATCCGCAACGCGCTTGGCGCTGGAGTCTGACCGAATTCTGTATCGCGAACAGCCAGCCTGAAGCCATCGCCAGCCTCGAAAATGAAAATATGCCCAACTCCCAAACCAGGCTCCGATCGGCAGCAGGACGAATAAACGGCTTGCGCCGGAAATCCAAATGAACACCGGAGCCAATACGATTGTTATCCACTGCACATGATAGTGCAGCCCAGGAAACAGTCTGCCAACCGAGCCGGTACGCGAGCGAATTTCCTTTTCGTAAGTTTGCGCTAATTCCTTTAACATGCTCACGCACTGTGGCGAGTTGGGATCAGGCAGGTCTGTAAATACTACAGAATAAACACCGATTGCGCAAACATCCGAGACCCGATACCAGCGCAGTCCCCGAACGAGGATGTGCAACGTGCAACAGATAATGCCCAGCGTTAGCAAGTTTATGTTGGGTTGTTGGGGCTAATCTCTTGTGCCGAAATCGCAACCACCTTCTTGCAGTCCCCATCCTCATGCATGGACGCCAGGCCGATTAAGATCAGCTTTCCAAGCTGCCCGTCTCCTGCGTCTGCGTAGTGCATCGCATAAACTTCCGAGCTTTCTGGTAATCCACACAGGTTGTCTATCAGCGACTTTACCTTGAGTTTCGCATCGCCCTCGGCAGCGATTACCACAGCAAACCGCTCAGGTTTGATTCCAGCGATTTGCCTTTCCTCACTCGTCACCCGACGCAGACACAATTCCCCCCACTGGCCACCACCAGGTGCTTTCAAATAAATCTCATGGCTTTCGGAGATGCCCTCGACCCCTTTCAATTTCTGGATTAAATCGCGTGTCGTCATACGCCGGTATCCTAATGTTTCGCCACCGTCTCCGCAAACACAGTTGTACGTGATTCTGCGATGCGGTTGGTGTCGGCTCCGAAAGTAACCTTCGCGGCCATGCTTTGGGAATGCTCCCGGCGGAGGTGGCCGTAGATTTTGAGCGCGAGCATCCCGCCGTCGCTGTGGCCAAGCCAGCGAGCCACAGTCGGAATATCAATGCCGCTCTCAACGCATCGGGTGGCGAAAAGGTGGCGCAATGAATGATGGGTGAGGCGGGCGCAGCCTGCGACTTTACAAGCCCTTGTGAGGGACTTCTGGCATTCTGAAACGCGGCAAATTCGGTCGTCGGATTGCGGCTGATGTTTCTCTCGCATCCTTTCGAGCAACTGCCGCAATGCGGGAATCAGCGGGATGACCCGCGTAAGCGACGCATTGCTGGTTGCGCGGCGTTTTACGGAATGGATGGTGATTTCGTTGCGGTCCCAATCCACATCGCGCCAGAGGGCTTGTTTCATTTCGGCGATTCGGCAGCCGGTGAAGCTCAGGAAACTGACCAGATCGGCACAATCCTTCGCCTGGCCCGCTCCCGATGTTTCGATTTCCTTCAACAATCGGTCAAATTGGTCGGTCGTGGGAAGCTCCAGGGGTTTTGAGCGTACGCCAAGGCGCTTGATTTTATAGGCCGGATTTGCATCCCGGCCAAGACCGGCGAGGCCGAGAATTTGCCGGAACACGTTGAGGGTATTATTGAAGAATTGCGCCGAGTATTTTTCAGCGTAGCGGTGCGCCCATTGGCGGCACTCGTCTTCCGTGATGGTGTCCACCTTCCACGCGTCGAGGTCCGGCCACGATTTGCGCAGCCGTTCGACACAACGGAGCCGATAGACTTTCGACAATTCCGCCAGCGTGTGGTCGCAATTTGTCTGTTGTTCAAATTTTACTCGACCGTCGGCGAAAGTTCCGACTTCAACCTTGGGCTTTCGCAGTTCTTTTAGCTTGTCCGGGAGCCGTTGCTTGGCCTTGGAAAAAACGTCCGTATCCAAACTGGCGCGAACGGGCTTGCCATTGATCTTACAGCGTGCGTAATATGTTCCAGCAATGACGTATTGCAGCAAATTAGGAACTCGCGGGAAGGACCGCCACTTGCCATCGGTGGACAAGTGGGGTTCTCTTTTCGCATCCGTCGTCATTTCGTATGTCGTTTTCATCAAAGATAATATACGGGATACAACAGCGGGATGCAATGGGGATTTTTCGGGTGAATATTTGATTTGCAACTAGCGTAATTGCAGTGAGTTTGGCAGGATAGCTCAGTTGGTAGAGCAGAGGACTGAAAATCCTTGTGTCCCCGGTTCAATTCCGGGTCCTGCCACCACTTCAAAAACGCCAATAAAATCAAGTATGAAGAGCTGTGACCCGCATCTCCGCAAAATCACGCCAGCATCGGGCGTGCCAGCAAGCGCCTCAAGTTCTGGCGATGGGGGGAGGCTTCGCTATGATCTTGCAACCGGCGGCGGATGGATTCCAATGGGAGATGTGTCAGCCGACAAACATCAATGAAATACCGCCTCCTTGCCGGATTGGGATTGCTTCTCACGCTCGCTTCCGCCAGTTGGAAACTTCTGGCCGATGAACCGCCGCTGGAATGGGTGGACCCCGATACCGGCCATCGCATCATCCGGCTCTCGCGCGATGGGGGGACGGAAAGCCTTTACTTCCATCAAAACGCCTACACGCCCCAAGGCGACAAAATGGTGATGTTGACCCCGGGCGGGGTTGCGACCGTCGATCTGAAAACGCGGCAAATTGATCTGGTCGTGCCGGGCGTGGAGCGGACGACTAACTTCACGACTAATTTCGTTGCCGGGGTGGTTGTGGGACGCAAAAGCCCGACGGTTTATTACTCGCGCTGGAATGGTTCCAACAATGTGGCTTACGCAACCGATTTGGATACGCACGCCACCCGCGAGATCGGCATACTGCCCGGGAGGGGGCGAGTGGGGTCGCTGGCGACGGTCAACGCGGATGAAACCTGGCTGGCGGGCAGTTACGTGGAAGGACGTCCGACCAACTTGGACAGTATCTTTCGCCATCCGCAGCGCAGCAAGGGCCAATGGATGGAGGAACGCTTTCAAATGCGCCTGCCGATGCGCCTCTTTACCATGGACACCAAAACGGGCCGCGTTCACACCTTCAATCCCTCGACGGATTGGCTCAACCACGTCCAGGCTTCGCCGACGGACCCGGACTTGCTCATGTTTTGCCATGAAGGGCCGTGGCATTTGCTCGACCGCATCTGGACTGTCCGGCCCAGCGGCGGCGAACCTCAACTCATTCACCGCCGCACGATGGAAATGGAAATCGCGGGGCACGAATTCTTTGGCGCCGACGGCAAGATGATCTGGTACGATTTGCAAACGCCGCGCGGGGAGGATTTCTGGGTCGGCGGGTACAAAATCGCAACCGGACAGCGGACGTGGTATCACCTGGAACGCAACCAATGGTCCGTCCACTACAATGTGTCGCGGGACGGCTCGCTCTTTGCGGGCGACGGCGGCGACGAGGGAATGGTGGCGCACGCCCCCGACGGCAAATGGATTTACCTTTTCCGGCCCGAACTGGAACGCGCGCGCGGCGGGGCGGAGTTACCGGAGAAGGCGGGATTGGTGAAGCCCGGCGTCTTTCAGGCCGAGCGTCTTGTCAACATGAAAAATCACAATTACAGCCTGGAGCCGAACGTCAACTTCACGCCGGACGGCAAGTGGATTGTCTTCCACTCCAATATGTTTGGGCCGGCGCATGTGTTCGCCGTGGAGGTGGCGAAGAATGAAAAGTAAGTCCATCGCGGCCGTTTTGTTGCTGGGCGCCGCGGCTTGCCTGGGAGCCAATGTTCCGTTTGACAACGACTGGCGCTTTTTCAAGGGCGATCCCGGGGGCGCAGAACAGCCCGAGTTTAATGACGCCGGCTGGCAGGCGGTGAGATTGCCGCACGACTGGAGCATCGCCGGGCCGTTCGACGAGGAGAACCCCGCAGGCGGGGCGGGAGGTTTTCTCCCGTCCGGGGTGGGCTGGTATCGCAAGGAATTTACGCTGCCCAAGGAAGACGCCGGCCACCGGGTGTGGATCGAATTTGATGGCGTGATGGCCAACAGCGACGTCTGGATCAACGGCTGCCTGTTGGGCCATCGACCCTCGGGCTATGTGGCCTTCGCCTACGACATGACCTCGCACCTGCGCTTTGACGGCAGGCGCAATGAGGTGGCGGTACGCGCGGATACTTCCAAGCAACCCGCGTCGCGCTGGTACGCCGGAGCGGGGATTTATCGTCATGTGCGGTTGCTGAAATTGAACCCGGCGCATCTGGATCCTTGGGGCACGTTCATCACGACGCCGGAGGTGACGCCGGAGCGGACCGTGGTGCGGGCGCAATTCACCATTGTCAATCAATCGGAAACATCGTGCTCCGCTGCGGTGGACCTGGCGATTTCCGACGCCAGCGGCCGCGTCATCCAAACGGTCAAATCCAGCCCGGAATCCGCGCCCCCCGGCTCCAGTGAGTTGACGGTCGAAGCGGTGATGGACAAACCGAGCCGGTGGGACATTGACAACCCGGCGCTGTATCAGGCGCTCCTCACGCTGCGGGACGGCGACACTATAATTGACACGCAGACCACGCCCTTCGGCATCCGGGAATTTCACTTCGATCCGGAAACCGGCTTCTGGTTGAACGGCCGGAACTTCAAGCTCAAGGGAGTTTGCCTGCACGCGGACGGGAGTTGTTTTGGCGCCGCCGTGCCGCCGGGAGTTTGGGAGCGCCGCCTGCGCGCGCTGCGCGAACTGGGCGTCAACGCCATTCGCACGGCCCACAACCCGCCGGCGTCCGAATTCCTCGACTCGTGCGACCGCCGGGGGATGCTGGTCATGGACGAGTTTTTCGATTGCTGGACGGTGGGCAAAAACAAGTTCGATTATCATCTTTATTTCACGAACTGGTCGCAGACCGACGCCCGGGACACAATCCGGCGCAACCGCAACCACCCAAGCATTATACTTTACAGTGTCGGGAACGAAATTCATGACACGCCTGACGCCAGGCTGGCCTGCGGAATCCTGGAGGAACTGGCGGAGGTTTGCCACAAGAACGACCCGACGCGCCCGGTGACGCAGGCGCTGTTCCGGCCCAACGTCAGCGGGGATTACACCAACGGGCTGGCGGATTTGCTGGACGTGATCGGCACCAATTATCGCGACAGCGAACTGCTTGCCGCCCGGCGGGCCAGGCCCTCGCGCAAAATCATCGGCACCGAGCAGCGGCAGGATCGCGCGACCTGGCTGGCGTGCCGGGACCATCCCGACCACGCCGGGCAATTCCTCTGGACGGGCGTGGATTACCTCGGAGAATCGCGCCGGTGGCCGGTCATCGCGGCGGGGTCGGGCCTGCTCGACCGTTGCGGCCAGCCGCGCCCGGCGGCCTTCCAGCGGCAATCGTGGTGGTCGGACAAGCCGATGGTCTTCATCGCCCGCCGCCTCCGGGCGGAACGGACGGAATCCGGGGACCCCGGCTTTACCCCGCTGGATCGGCGTCAAGAAGTATTTTCCGATTGGACGCCGCGGGACGGGACGCCGCACGAAGAAACGGTGGAGGTCTATAGCAATTGCGGCGAGGTGGACTTGTTGCTCAACGGGCGCTCCCTCGGTTCGCGCCCCTTGCCGGCGGACGCTTCGCCGCGGGTCTGGCAGGTTCCGTTCCAGCCCGGCGAATTGGTGGCCATCGGCAAAAACAACGGGCGGGCCGCGGCGTCCCACACATTGCGCACGGCGGGAGCGCCGGCTAAAATTGTGTTGACCGCCGATGAGAAGCAGTTGGCGCCCGGATGGGACGACCTCGCGGTAGTGCGCGCCATCGTGACCGACGCGAAAGGCGTGCCGGTCCCCAGCGCCACCAACCTGATCACCTTTGCCATTGGCGGACCGGGAGTCATCGCAGCGGTGGACAGCGCGGACAATGCCAGTCATGAGCCGTTTCAAAGCCATGAGCGGCGGGCTTTTCAAGGCGAATGCTTCGCCATGGTCAGGGCTTTGCCGAAGCGGGGAAAAATCCGGGTGAAGGCGGCGGCGGCGAATCTCAAAGGGGCCTCCGTCACGATCCCCGTGCCGGCTGAAAATGAAGGATTGCAACGCGCGCCATGAGCTCAACCGTCAAAATAATTTTGTGCGCCGGCCTGCTCGCCGCGACGGCGGCCGCGCGCGCCTCCAGCGGAACCATTTCCCTCGAAGGCACCTGGCAGTTCGGCCTGGACCCAAACGACACCGGCAACAACGAAAAATGGTTCGACCGCGATCTGCCGCAACGCATCCGCCTGCCCGGCGCGTTGCAAGCGCAGGGGTACGGCGATGAAATCAGTATTGATACGCCGTGGGTGCTTTCGCTTTACGATCATCTCTGGTTTTTGCGGGACGATTACCGCGCCTATACCAACGCGGGCCATGTGAAGGTTCCGTTTTTGTGCCAGCCCCCGCGGCATTATCTGGGCGCGGCGTGGTATCGGCGCGAGATTGAGATTCCGGCGGGCTGGGAAAGCCGGCGCATCGTGCTTTTCCTGGAGCGTCCGCATTGGGAGACGCGGGTCTGGCTGGACGGCGCGCCGCTCGGCACGAACCTGTCGCTGTGCGCGCCGCACCAATACCAATTGGGCACGGCTCTCAAAGCGGGCCGGCACAGCCTGGCGATTCGGGTGGATAACCGCCTGCTCTTGCCGTATCGCCCCGACGCCCATTCCGTTTCCGACTCGCTCGGCGGCGCGTGGAACGGAATCGTCGGCAAAATCGAACTGCGCTCGACCCCAGGCGTCTGGCTGGACACCGTGGATTTGTACCCGATTCCAAATGAAACGAACAAAGTGCGGGTGGTCGCGCGCCTGGGCAACGTTTCGGGCCAGGCCGGAAAGGGAGAGATCTCGGTCCCGGCGGTGCATGCGCAAATCCCCGTCGCCTGGGACGCCAGTGGCGGCCACAGTGAGTTCGAATGCGACTTGCCGCAGGGGCGAAGTTTTTGGTGGGATGAATTCAACCCGAATCTCGGCAGCCTCGACTTTCAATTGTCCACCGGCGACACCAAATCGGTTCGTTTTGGGTTGCGCACCCTTGGCATCGGCGGCGGCCACTTTTACGTCAATGGCCGGCAGACGGAATTTCGCGGCACGCACAACGGCGGCGATTTCCCGTTGACCGGGTATCCGCCCACCGGCGTTGATTCATGGAAGCGCCTCATCCGCATTTGCCAGAACTGGGGACTCAACCTCATGCGCTTTCATTCCTGGTGCCCGCCGGAAGCCGCGTTCACGGCCGCGGACGAATTGGGTTTTTATCTCCAGCCCGAATGCGGGATGTGGAACGAAATCAGCCCGGACACGCCGATGGAGAAAATGCTTTATGAGGAAACCGACCGGATGATTGAGGCCTACGGAAACCATCCCTCGTTTGTCCTTCTCTCGCCGGGCAATGAACCGAAAGGCCACTGGAAAGAGTCGCTTTCCAAATGGGTCGGCCATTACCGCGGGCAAGACCCGCGGCGGCTTTACACGACGGGCACGGGATGGTCTATTATTGATAGACCCGGCCCGGTGGAGGGGGCCGATTACCTGGCGACGGGCCGCATCGGCCCCAAGCCGGTGCGGGGCAAATCGGCGTGGTTCGGCGGCGATTATGCGGAGTCGCTCGCCGGGGTGAATGTGCCGGTGCTCTCGCATGAATTGGGGCAATGGTGCGCCTACCCGGATTACTCGGTCATCGCGAAATTCACCGGCGTGATGCAGCCGGGCAACTACGAGATTTTCCGCGACTCGCTGGCGGCGCACGGATTGCTGGAGCAGGACGCGCGTTTTGCCTGGGCCTCGGGGCGTTTTCAATTGGCCTGCTACAAGGAGGAGATCGAAGCCAACCTGCGCACGCCGGGCCTGGATGGTTTTGAACTTCTCGACCTGCACGATTACACCGGCCAGGGCACGGCGCTGGTCGGGTTGCTGGACACTTTTTGGGAGGAAAAAAGTTATGCGACGCCGGAGGAATTCCGCCATTTCTGCAACACAACGGTTCCGTTGGCCCGTTTGCGGCATCGGGTTTTGACCACGGCAGACACGCTGGAGGCGGAGATCGAGGCCGCGCATTTTGGCGCCGCGCCGCTCCCCAACGCCGCCGTGGCCTGGCAGATTGCTGGCGCGTCCAACCAAGCCATCGCGGAGGGAATGCTTCCCGCCGTCACGCTGCCCATCGGCAAGAACATTCTGCTGGGCCGGGTGAGCGTGGGGTTGCAGAACGTGGCCGCGCCGCAGGCGTGTGTGTTGGAGGTCAAGATCAAAGGCGCACCGTTCCGCAACGAATGGAATTTCTGGGTCTATCCGGCTTCCGCCCCGTTCCCCGCCCCGGGAAACGTGCTGGTGACCCGCTCCTGGGAGGACGCGGCCGGGCACCTGGCGAGGGGAGGACGGGTCCTTTTCCTGCCGCGCAACACGGACCTGGATTGGACCTGTCCGCCGCTGGACGCCGTTCCTGTTTTTTGGAATCGCCTGATGAACCCTGGATGGGGCCGGATGCTCGGGCTGTGGTGCGACACCAACCATCCCGCCCTGGCCGGGTTCCCAACCGCGGCCAATTGCGACTGGCAATGGACGGAGTTGCTGCGCGGCGTCCGCGCCGTCAATCTGGACCGGTTCCCGCGCTCGTTGCAGCCGATCGTGGCGGCGATCGACGACTGGAACCGGAACTGGAAACTGGCCCCCCTGTTCGAGTGCCGGGTGGGGCCGGGCCGGCTGATGGTCTGCTCGTTCGACTTGACAACCGGGCTGGAGGGCCGCCCGGCCGCCCTCCAGTTGCGGAGCTCGCTGCTCGACTACATGGCTGGCCCGCGGTTCGATCCGCAATGCTCCGTGGCGGCGGCGGACATGGAAAACATTCTTTTTGACACAATGATCATGCGCCGGCTGGGGCCAAGGCCGAAGGCGAAGGCGACGCTCGCGCCGCCATCGACGGCGATCCAAACACGGCCTGGATGTGCGGCGGGACCGGACGCAGGCAGAGCGGCACGAGCCATCCGCACACCTTGACGGTCACATTCCCGGCGCTGGTTTCGATCAATGGCGTTTGCCTTATGCCTCGCCAGAACGACCGCGATCATGCCGGGGACACGCGCGCTTTCACCATCGAGGTCAACAACAACGGGCAGGAGTGGCGCGGGGTGGCGCGCGGGGAATTGGTCTCGACATGGGCGCCGCAGCGCATCCCGTTTGGGCAAACGGTGAGCGCCCGGCAATTGCGCTTCACCGCCTTGTCGGGTTTTGGCCCGGACGCCAGCACGGCGATCGCCGAATTGGCAGTCCTCTACGCGGGGCCAAAACTGCCGGAAACCGGGCCGGGCAACTTCGAATTTCAACCTTCGCGCAGCACCTCGACCAACGTGGACGAGGGCCGCGCCCCGGTCAAACCATGAAGATTTGGGCCTTCCTCATCTGGCTGGCCAGCGCGACCGCCGCTTTTGGCGCGGGTGTCACACTGACCGAAGACCCGGCCGCCTACACGCTGGCCAACGGCGTGATCACAGCCAAAGTCAACAAACGTTCCGCCGACCTGGTCTCGCTGCGCTACCAGGGGCTTGAATTGCTGGGGAACACTTCAGGCCGTCCCTACGGTTACTGGTCGCATTCGCCCGCCAGGCTGCGCGAAACCAACAGCGTGACCATCGATCCCGCGCGCAACGGTGGCGCCCGCGCCGAGGTGTCCATCAAAGGCTATTACACCAACAGGAGTTCCGGGTTCGGTTTTGGCAGCACGGCGGCGGACATCGAAATCCGCTACACGCTGGGGCGGGACGACGCAGGTGTTTATACTTATTCGATTTTCACTCATCCGACCAACTATCCCGGCACCGGGGTGGGTGAGGCGCGGTTTGGGGTGAAGCTCAACCCGGACGTGTTCGATTTTCTTTCGATTGACAGCCGGCGGCAGCGGCTGATGCCCAAGCCGGAAGACTGGGACAACGGGACGGAATTGAACTTTAAGGAAGCGCGCCGTCTCACGACGGGCGTCTATCAAGGCCAGGTCGAGCACAAGTACGACTATTCGGCCATTCAATTCGACATCCCCGCCTTCGGCTGGTCGGGCACGCGGCGCCATGTCGGCTTGTGGTTCGTCAATCCGTCTATCGAGTATCTGAGCGGGGGCGCGACGAAAGTCGAATTGACAGGGCATCTGGATGACAACGACGGGGGGGCGCCGACCTTGTTGAATTATTGGCGCGGCAGCCACTACGGCGGCAGCGTCTGCCCGGTGGCCGCGGGCGAGGCGTGGAGCAAGGTCATCGGTCCGTTTTTGATTTACTGTAACGCCGGCCCGGCCCCGAGGCGATGTGGAAGGACGCGCTGGCGCGGGCGAAGGCCGAAACGGCGGCGTGGCCCTACCCGTGGGTCGAGGGGGTCGATTATCCCGGGAAGAAGCAACGCGGGATGGCAAGCGGAAAATTGGTATTGACAGATCGTCAGTTTCCCGGATTGAAAATGTCCAATGTGCTGGTGGGTTTGGCCGCGCCCGATTACGCCGCGCGCGGCGGGCGCTTGGGCGGGGCCGGAACAGTCGATTGGCAACTGGACGCCAAGCATTACGAGTTTTGGACGCGCGGCCAGGACGACGGCCAATTCCAGATCGAAAACGTTCGTCCCGGCGTTTATACGCTGCACGCGATCGCGGACGGCGTGCTGGGGGAATTCAGCCAATCGAACATTGTGGTCCAGGCGGGCAAGCCGTTGCAGCTCGGCGCGCTGCGCTGGGAGCCGGTCCGTTACGGGCGCCAGCTCTGGGAAATCGGCGTGCCCAACCGCTCCGCCGGGGAATTCCGACACGGCGATCACTACTGGCAATGGGGCCTCTATTACGATTACACGAACGAGTTCCCGCATGATGTCAATTATACCGTCGGCCGGAGCGACTTTCACAAGGATTGGAATTACGCCCAGGTGGGGCGCCGCGGCCGGGGGACGACGTGGTCGATTCATTTCAAGTTCACGGGCGTGCCGCGCGGGCGGGCGACCCTGCGCCTGGGCATCGCGGCGGCCAGTGTTCGAGAGGGCATCCAAATCAGCGTCAACGACCAACCGGCCGGCGGCACCGGGCCCATCCCCGACACCGCCACGATCCGGCGCGACGGCATCCGGGGGTATTGGACGGAGCGGGACGCGGCTTTCGACGCGGCCTTGCTGAAAGAAGGCGAGAACATCCTGAAATTGGAAATCCCCGCCGGCGACCCCACCAGCGGGGTGGAATATGATTATGTGCGGTTGGAGTTGGAGTGATTTTGAGCTTTCAATTTTCCACCGTAAGTATTAAACTTTGTTCATGTTCCAACATGGTTTCCATTGGCTGCGGATTTTGGCGTCAGCGGGGCTGGCCTGCGCCTTTTGCGCGTGCGCCAGCGGGGCGGACGCTGCGCCGACAGGCTACCTGATTGACGTTTGGGACACAGAGGATGGCCTCCCCAACAGCACAGTCACGGCGGTGGCCCAAACCCCGGATGGCTACCTTTGGGTCGGCACTTACGACGGCTTGGCGCGCTTCGACGGGGTGCGCTTTGTGACGTTCGATCCGGGCAACACCCCGGCATTGCGCCACGCGCGAGTGCAGGCGCTCTACGTGGACACCTCGGGCACGCTCTGGATCGATACTTATCGGGGGTCCATGACCTCTTACCGGGACGGGGCTTTTCACGCGGAGGACACGGGGCAAAGCGGCTTCGACCTGCACACGACGCTGGTGTGGTCCTCGCCGCAAGAGGAGGTTTTTGTGGGGCAGTTTGGGGACGTGCTGCGACGGACGCACGCCGGGCGCAACCCGGCCTGGACGGCGAAGGCGCCGCCGGAAGGATCGCGTCCCATTTTCCAATGCGCAGACAAGGACGGGACGTTGTGGTTCCTGAACCGGGATGGGCGGATTGTTCGATTTCTCAACGATCACTTCGAGGACCTGCCGCCCGGCGCGGCCTGAGCAACCGCGTATTGACAGTGGCGACGGATGCGCAGGGGGTGATTTGGGCGGGGGCGCAGAATGAAATCGCGCACTGGCGCGGCGACGGTTTTGAAGACATGACGCCGACCAACGGAGAGCGGGTGTTTGATCCAAGTCTGGTGTTTCCGACCCGGTCGGGCGCGCTCTGGGTGCTGACGGACGACCGCTTGCGCAAACAGGTTGGCCGGCAATGGGTGGCGGAGGCGGCGGAATGGCAGGGATTGCTGGGACGCTCGGCGGGCCACGCCATGGGGGCGCACGAAGACCGCGATGGCGGCGTCTGGTTCAATCATTACGGCAACGGGCTGTTTCACGTCGCGCCCGACGGGCGCTTGCAGCATTTCACGACCAAGAACGGATTGCCCGGGGACCGGGTGGAAGCGTGGTATCAAGGGCGCGAAGGCGGCGTGTGGCTGGGGATAGACCGCGGCGGACTGACGCGCTTGCGCGACCGCCGGTTTCAGGTAATCGGCCTTTCCGAGGGCCTGCCCGCCCGCTCCGCGTTGTCGGTCTGCCAAAGCCGCGACGGCGCGGTGTGGATTGGGACGGCGGGCGGCGGATTGTGCCGCTGGAGCGAAGGGACCATGACTCGTTTCGCGGTGGGCGACAGCGTGGCAGCCGATTTCATTTTCTCGCTGTATCCACGGCCCGACGGCGGTCTCTGGTTGAGCGCGCGGGATGAGGACTTGTTCGAATTCAAGGACGGCGCGATCCGCCCGCCGCCGTGGGAGACGCATGGCGTCAAGTCGATTTTGACCGATCGCGCCTGGCTGTGGATCGGCAGCAAAACGGGATTGTCGTGGTGGACGCCGGCGGGCCGGCGGACGTTCGGCGCGGCCGATGGGATGGCGCCGATGGCCATCCGGGCGCTGGCGGAGGCGCCGGACGGGGCGGTTTGGTGCGGGGCGGACGACGGGACGCTCTACCGGTGCGAGCCGGACCATTTGCAGGCCTTCCATGCCAATGACGCGCTGGCCGGGCAGGCGATCGGGTCACTGCTGGCGGATGAGGACGGCGTAATTTGGGCGGGAACGTTCCGGGGCGGGTTGCTGCGTTTTGCGAACGGAAAATTCAAACGGTTCACTGCCAAGCAAGGGTTGTACGCCGATGTGATCGGACAGATTTTGCAGGACAACCAGCAACGGCTCTGGCTGGGCACGCATCGCGGGATTTTCTGCGTGTCCAAGAAGGCGCTCAACGCCTGCGCGGAAAGCAAGGCCAAAACAGTGGATTGCGTGACTTTTGGCCGCCTGGATGGACTCCCAACCCTGGAGTTTGCCGATGGCTACCAGCCTGCCTGCTGGCGGGGCAATGACGGACGCCTCTGGTTTGCCACCGTCCGGGGGATCGTATCGGTCAAGCCGGAGGCGTTGACAGCGCGAGCGTTGCCACCGCCGGTGGTCATCGAGGAAGTGCAGGTGGATGGAGAGCCGCTGGCCTTGAACGCGGGCAAATCGGTCATCCCGCCCGGCCACAAGCAATTTGAATTTCGTTTTACCGCCTTGAATTTTGACGCCCCGGACAAGACGCGCTTCCGCTACCGTATCGATGGATTGGACGATGATTGGGTGGACGCCGACACGCGGCGGACGGCGCACTACGGGAACCTTCCGCCCAATCACTATCGTTTCCGCGTTATCGCCTGCAGTGGCGAAGGAGGCTGGAACGAAGCCGGGGCGGCACTGGCGTTTACCGTCGAACCGCATTTTTACCAGACGTGGTGGTTTCTGGCTCTGGTCAGCATCGTCATCATGGGGGGCGGAGTGGGTATGGCGCGCCGGGCCGCGACGCTCAAGTACCGCCGCGACCTCTCCCGCTTGGAACAGCAATATGCCGTCGAGCGCGACCGCTCCCGTATCGCCCAGGATATCCACGACGACCTGGGCGCGGGATTGACGCAGATTACGCTGTTGGGCGAGTTGGCGCGGCGCGAGCCGGGAGACGCCAGCGTGCATTTGGATCGCATTTCCCGCGCCGCCCGGCAATTGACGCGCTCGATGGACGAGATCGTCTGGGCGGTGGATCCGCAGCACGACACGCTCAATGGGTTGATGGATTATATCTCGGCGTTTGCGGAGGACTTTTTGCGCGTGGCGGGGATTCACTGCCGGATGGATTTGCCGGCGGCGCTGCCACAACGGCGGGTCGATGCCGAATTGCGCTACAATCTTTTCCTGGCAGTCAAAGAGGCGCTCAACAACGTGGTCAAACATGCGCATGCGACGGAGGTTTGGTTGCGGCTGCGAGTGCAAGAAGGCGGCTTCACGCTGGTCGTGGAGGACAACGGCTGCGGCTGCAACGGACAGGGAAACGGCAACGGAGCGACAGCCAAAGCCGAGGCTGCCCAGGATCGCCTGGCCACCGGTTCGGGCCTGCCCAACTTGCAGAAAAGACTGCACGCCGTCGGCGGCCACTGCACGGTGCTCAGTGTGCCGGGAGAGGGAACGCACATCGAAATGACCATTCACCTCAACGATCCCGTATCGCCAATTGTGGCGATTGGCCAAAACGGGGCCAACCATTAGACTCTCACCATGACCCAGGCGCCAGCAGCGAGGGAATTCTCCGGGATGCGTAATGATCCGGCGAACGGCTCCGCGGCAGCGTGTCCCTGCCGCTCCAAACACGGAAGGCCGCGCCTCGGTTCCGTTGCCTTTGCATGAGCATTTCTGTTTCCATCGTGGAGGATGACCTGGAGGTTCGCACCACCCTGGCGCATTTGATTGACAGTTCGCGCGGGTATCGTTGCGCCAGCCGGCACGCCAGCGGCGAGGAGGCCCTGGCGCAGATTCCCAAAGTTCCGCCCGACGTCGTTTTGATGGACATCAACCTGACCGGCCTCAATGGCGTGGAGTGTGTCCGCCGCCTGAAGCCTTGGTCCCGGCGACCCAAATCATCATGTTGACCGTGTATCAAAACACCGAACACATTTTCAACGCCCTGGCGGCGGGGGCCACGGGCTATTTGCTCAAACAGACGCCGCCCTCGGAATTGCTGGCCGCAATCGCCGACGTGCATGCGGGTGGTTCGCCCATGAGCAGCCATATTGCGCGCAAAATCGTGCAATCGTTCCAAAGGCCGGTCGGCGCGGCGCGCGAGCCGGTCGCGCTTTCGCCCCGTGAGTTGGAAGTGTTGGGCCTTTTGGCCAAAGGCTATTTGTACAAGGAAATTGCTGATATGCTTAGACTGACCTACGCCACGGTGCATACCCATATCCGGCATATTTACGAGAAGCTGCAAGTTCGCTCGCGCACCGAAGCGGTGGCCATGCACTTGGGCCAGGTTCGGCCCGCGCCCGTGGCCGCCGCCAAAGGCGGCAATTTCCATTTCTTTTAGCCGGAGGCGCAGCTCAGTTTTTGCGAGGGTAATGGGAAGGCCGGCTAATGGGTTTGTGCGGGAGCATGGAATGGCGTGCCTGCCTGATAGAGTTTCATCTCTGATTGAAGCGCCCCGGCCAGCCCCGTGTTGGATGGCCCCTCGGCCACGCGCAAGGCGTGCTGCGCCGTTTCCACCGCTTCAGAAAACCGCCCGGCTTCGGCAAAGGCGGCGGCGAGGGTGCGGAGAATGATCGGATTTTCTCCGCCGCTCACCGCATTGGCCTGCCGGGCCAGTTCCACCGCCTTGTCGCCGTTGCGCAGCGATGCCTCCGGACAAGTGGCCAGGAGCCAAGCCAGATTATTTTGGAGTGCTGGTTCGGCTGGTTCGATTTGCAGCGCTCTTTGGAAATGGGTGATCGCCTCCTTCACATCTCCCTGTTGCAGAAGAGCCTGGCCGAGGTTGGTGTGTGCTTTCGCGTTGTCGGGGTTGATTTCCAATGCCTTATGGTAATCGGCAATCGCTTCGTTCACTCTTCCTTTTTGGTCAAGAGCGACGCCGAGATTGTAGTCTGCCTCCGCCAGGCTGGGCTTGATTTGCAGCGCCTTTTGGAAATGGGACATCGCTTCGTCCACTTTTCCCTTTTGCAGAAGTGCGTTGCCGAGGTTATTGTGGGCTTCCGCGTAGTCTGGCTTTGATTTCCAGTGCCTTTTGGTAATGGGCAATCGCTTCGTCCACTTTTCCCTTTTGCAGAAGTGCGTTGCCGAGGTTGTTATGGGCTTGTGCGTAGCCGGGGTTTATTTGCAGGGCGTTTTCGTAGTGGGCGATCGCTTCGTCCACTCTGCCCGTTTGCAGAAGCACGTAACCGAAATTGTAGTGCGCTGCCGCGAAGTCGGGCCTGATTTGCAGCGCCTTTTGGTAATGGGTAATCGCTTCCTCCACCCTTCCTGTTTGCATAAGAGCGTTGCCGAAGCTGTAGTTGGCGATGGCGTTGCCTGTGGTGCAGTCGAGCGTGTGGGTCCACAGAGTTTCACTGTTTTTCCAATACGCGGTCTGTTTCCAAGCGCAGACCATCAGCACGACGAGCACGGCGGTCATCAGGCCCCCAAAGGCCACACGGTCCGCCTGCCACTTCGCGCCCCACTCCGCCGCCAGCCATGTCAGCCGCCACATAAATCCCGATCTGCGGCAGGTAAGTGTATCGATCGGCATGGGCCTGACCACCGACCTGGATGACTCCCACCACCGGCAGCAGCATCACCAAATACCAGAGCCATCCGACCAGCAGCCACGGCTGCTTTCGCCGCCGTCCCCACGCGCCTGCGGAAAGGCCCGCCAGCAGCATCCCGGCCAGCGCCACTTCCCATGCCGGCAGGCCGTTGTGTGGATAAGGATAAAACACCGCCAGTCCCGCCGGCCAGACCATCTGGCCAAGATAAACCATGCCGCTCACCAACGCGTTGGCATAGCGCATCGGCATCGAATATAACTCAGTCGATTGAATGGCTCCGTTTTGCGCCAAAAGCGTGACCACGCAGGAGGCGGCGGAGAGCGCCAGCAAGGGCAGCTTTTCCAGCACCAACCCCGAAAGCTTTCGGGATTCCTCCCGCTGCAATGGCCAGTAATCCAACAACAGCAGCACCACGGGCAGCGTCACCAGCATCGGCTTGCACATCAGCCCCAACGCAAACAGAAGCACCACAAGCCCGTAGCGGGCCGGCGACCACGGACGGCGCGCATACCGGACATAAGCCCCGATGGTCAGCATGAAGAACAGTCCGCTGAGAACGTCCTTGCGCTCGGCCACCCACGCCACCGATTCCACCCGCAAGGGATGGATGGCAAAGACAGCCGCCACAAACGCGCTGCGCCAAAGGGCGCCGGTCATCTGCCGCAGCACCAGGAAAAGCGCGATCACCGTGGCGGTGTGGAGGAGGACATTGGTGAGATGATGGCCGCTGGGATTCAATCCGTATAACTGGCAGTCCAGCTCATGGGAAAGCCAGGTCAGAGGGTGCCAGTTGGAGGCGTGGCAGGAGAATGCCCAGACAATCCCCTTGAGCGTCAGACCCCGGGCAACCACCGGGTTGTCATATACATAATCATTGTCGTCGTAATTGACGAACCCGAAACCCGCCGTCTGTCCGAAAACGGCAAACGTGATCGCGGCCAGCGTCAGGCAGAGCACCGCCACCCGCCAGCGTTGCTCCCGGCGGCCCGCGCCGGCGGGGACTTTCAGCGGAGATGGTTGGCCGGTCATATTTTGCGTCAGTCCTTTAATGGCTTGGTGCAGGGGTATGGAACGGCATGCCTGCCTGGCCCTTTTGCAGAATGGCGTTGCCGAGGTTGCGTTGTGCTTTCACGTTGTCGGGCTGGATTTGCAGCGCCTTTTGGAAATGGAGGATCGCTTCGTCCACCCTTCCCATTTGCAGCAAAACGTTGCCGAGGTTGACATGGGCTTCCACGTAGCCGGGGTTGAGTTGCAGCGCCTGTTGGTATTGTGAAATCGCGTCGTCCATTCTTCCTTTGCGCAGGAAGGCGGTTCCGAGGTTGTTCTGTGCCTTCACGTAGCCGGGGTTGATTTGCAGCGCCTTTTGGAAATGGAGGATCGCCTCGTCCACACTTCCCGTCTGCAACAGAAGGTTGCCGAGGTTGACATGGGCATCCGCGTAACTGGGGTTGATCTGCAGCGCGCTTTGGTAATGAACCATCGCTTCGTCCACTCTTCCTTTTTGCAGAAGAGCGGTTCCGAGGTTGTAGTGGGCATCCGCGTCGTCTGCTTTGATTTCCACTGCCTTTTGGTATTGCGCAATCCCCTCGTCCACTTTTCCCTTTTTCAGAAGAGCGTTGCCGAGGTTGTAGTGCGCTGCCCCCAGGCCGGGATTGATTTGCAGCGCCTTTTGTAAATGGAGGATCGCTTCGTCCACTTTTCCTTTTTGCAGCAGGGCGGTTCCAAGGTTGACATGGGCATCCGCGTTGTCCGGCTTGATTTGCAAAGTTCTTTGGAACTCGGAGATCGCTTCGTCCACTCTTCCCTTTTTCAGAAGAGCGTTGCCGAGGTTGAAATGCGCTTCCGCGAAGTCGGGCCTGATTTGCAGCGCCTTTTGGAAATGGGAGATGGCTTCGTCCACTTTCCCCTTTTGCAGAAAAGCGTTGCCGAGATTGTAGCGGGCTTCCGCCAAGTCGGGCTTGATTTCCAATGCCTCCTGGAAATGGGCGATCGCTTCGTCCACTCTGCCCTTCTGCAGAAGAGCGCTTCCGAGGTTGTAGTGGGCATCCGCGTAATCGGGGTTGATTTGCAGCGCCTGTTGGTAATGGGGGATGGCTTTGTCCACACTGCCCTTTTGCAGAAGAGCGTTGCCAAGGTTGTTGTGGGCTTCCGCGTAGTCGGGCTTGATTTCCAATGCCTTCCGGTATTGGGTGATCGCTTCATCCACTCTGCCATTTTGCAGAAGAGCATTGCCGAGGTGCTGACGGGCTGGTGCGTAGTCGGGCCTGAGTTCAAATACCTTCTGGTATTGAGCGATCGCTTCGTCCTCCCTTCCCTTTTGCAACAGAAGAACGCCGAGGTTGACACGGGCATCCATGTAGGCGGGGTTGATCCGCAGCGCGCTTCGATAATGAACCATCGCTTCCTCCACTCTTCCTTTTTCCTTAAGAGCGACGCCCAGATTGTAGTGGGCCACGTCGTTGGCCGTGGTGCAGTCGAGCGTGCGGCCCCACAGAGTTTCGCTGTTGCGCCAATACGCGGTCTGTTTCCAAGCGCAGACCATCAGCGCGACGAGCACGGCGGTCATGAGGCCGCCAAAGGCCGCGCGGCCCGCCTGCCGCTTCGCGCCCCATTCCGCCACCAGCCATGTCAGCGCCACATAAATCCCGATCTGCGGCAGGTAGGTGTATCGGTCGGCATGCTCCTGTCCGCCCACTTGGATGACTCCCGCCACCGGCAGCAGCATCACCAAATACCAGAGCCATCCGACCAGCAGCCACGGCTGCTTCCGACGCTGCCCCCATGCCACCACTGAAAGACCCGCCAGCAGCGTCCCGGCCAGCCCCACTTCCCACCCTGACAGGCCGGTATGCGGATAGGGATAAAACGGCGCCAGTCCCGCCGGCCAGACCATCTGGCCAAGATAAACCATGTAGCTCACCAACGAGTTGGCCAGGCGCAACGGCAGCGGAAACGACCCGCCCCAACGAATTGCTGCTTGTTGCGCCAAAAGGGTGACGACGCAACCGGCGGCGGAGAGTGCCAGCAAGGGCAGCTTTTCCAGCACCAACCCCGAAAGCTTTCGGGGTTCCACCCGTTGCAACGGCCAGTAATCCAGCAACAACAACAACACAGGCAGCGTCACCAGCATCGGCTTGCTCATCAGGCCCATCGCCAACAGAAGCGCCACCAACCCGTAGCGCGCCACCGACCACGGACGGCGCGCATAGCGCACATAAGCGCCGATGGTAAGCATGAAGAACAATCCGCTGAGCACGTCCTTGCGCTCGGACACCCACGCCAGCGATTCCACGCGCAACGGATGAATGGCAAAGACAGCCGCGACAAAGGCGCTGCGCCAAAGAGCGCCCGTCATCTGCCGTAGTACCAGGAAAAGCGCGATCACCGTCGCGGTGTGGAGCAGGACATTGGTGAGGTGATGTCCGCCGGGCTTTAATCCATAAAGTTGGCAGTCCAGCTCATGGGAAAGCCACGTCAAAGGGTGCCAGTTGTAGGCGTGAAGGCCAGTGAACGCCCAGACAATCCCCTTGAGCGTCAGACCCCGCTCAACCACCGGATTGTCATACACGTAATCGTTGTCGTCGAAGTCTATGAACTCGTGAGTGAGCGTCTGGCCGAAAACGGCGAAGGTGATCACGGCCAGCGCCAGACAAACCGCCGCCACCCGCCAGCGTTGATCCCGGCCGCCCGCGCCGGCGGGGACTTTTAGCGGAGATGGTTGGCCAATCATATTTTGCGGGCTTGTGTCATAAATGGGCCACCCATTACGGCGGATGCCGGGAGAATGCCGCGCCCCGCCCGCTCTGTCCACCAATAAACACGGAGTTGGAAGTCACAATTTCCTTGAAAATTCTTTCAAAAAATTAGTTGACGACATGATATGTTAACTGTAATCTTCTTCTAATGAATGGCCGGGATGGCCGGATCGGAAAGGAAAAAGCATGACGGAAGCAATGATGAACACGGCTCAGGGGCTGCCGGGGGCTGCGGAATCCAATACAGAAGAGAGCCGCGAAAAGGCAAATTGCACAAGATCAGAAATCCCTTTTTGCGAATTTTGTGCATTTTTGCGGCTATTCCGTTGGCCAACGGAGCGGGGGTTTGCGCAGGGACAAAATGACGCCAGATGGGCTTTGGTTTGGGCCGGAACAACAGGGACAAATTGGCGCGGATATGACCAATCCTGGTCAAAGTCAGTCAAAGTCAGTCAAACCGATATGCACCGGCGCAAACTAAGTCAACTTCCAATAAATTATGCACAAATAACTTATCATCAGCTTCTTACAGAACAAACAATGATTCCGGCTGCAACCAGTGGAATAGCCGGCGATTTGGGGGTTGCCACACTCGAAAGGAGAAAGGTTCGCTTATTCCGGCAATCTGAAGACCGGAGCAGCAGAGCTTTGTGGCCGCCTGGTCAAAGCGCGGTCGGTCGGCCCAAAAACCAGCGCCTCTGCCAATCCATTAGCCAGGCATCGCCAGAACTGGTGATATACGAGCGATGACAATTGTGCGATATATTATACAAATGAACCCATTTAACAAAGATGCAAAAAACCATGGACGCGCTTTTTGTCATCTGCGATAGTTATACAGACCCGCACGAAAACAACAGAAAAACGAAATATCTATGAATAAAGCCACCTCTGCCGCACTGGCGGGCGTTTTGACAGCCGCCACTGTCGCTTCCGCTCAAAACATCCAAAAAGCAGACAACACCGACCCGCTCAATCAGACTGCGTCGTCGGTCCAAAGCGCCGTCCCTGGCGCTGCCAACACCGCCGTCTGGGACAGCACCGACCAGACGGGTCTCAGCGTCGCTCTCGGCGCCAGTATGACTTGGGGCGGCTTGGAAATTCTTAACCCGGGCGGCGCAATAACCATTCCCTCCGATGGCAATGCGCTGACCATTTCAAACTACGGTATCAACATGTCGCAGGCGAGCGTGGGTCTGACCTTGGACAACACCGTCACGCTGGCCGCCCCGCAACAATGGCAGATTGGCAACGGCCAAACCCTGACGATCAATGGCGGTTTGTATTTGACGGCCACTGGCGGCGGGCTGATTCGGTTCAATTTCGACAGCAATCCCGGCTCTGAAGCGTTCATTGCACCGCTCGCTACAGGATCTTATGTCAACCTCAACAACACCGTGCTGGCCACTAACAACGGTACCGGCCCCACCACTCTCTTTGCAACGTATAACGACGTGGACTACGCGGCGCTGAACTCGGGAAATCAGGTTGTCGGCGGGGCCTCCATCGTAGTCAGTGGCACTCCCCTTTATACGACTAATGCAAATGGTTCCACTCCCTCTATTGGAAGTTCTTCGACCACGCCTCTTGTGTGGGATGTTGTCAACACCAACTCTTACGGAATCAACGTGCGCGGGAGTTATGCTGTCGATGCCATGCGATTTAACACGCCCCAAACAGCCCCTTACGTTCCTGGCGGCAACGTTTACACCTATCTTGGCGTTCCTTCATGGTCAATCGCGATGAAGGGCGGTTCAACTCTTTCTGTAAATAGCATCCTCATGACAACCAACTTGGGCGCCTCTGCCGTGGTGGTTCAATCAGGCGGCACCTTCCGCGCATACGGCGTCTCTGGAACTTATATTCCCAACGAATTCTTTATGATTCAAAACAATCCCGCCTCCAGTTTTGTCGTTCAGTCTCCCTTCTCCGCAAGGGAAGGCGGGACCATTCTTAATAAAACGGGAGTAGGAATCATGGAGATGCAAGCTGCTCTCGGCGCCAACTGGGGGACCATCCTGATCTATGGGGGAACCATTCTCATTGACGGAGCTGGAACGGTCGGGTCCAGTCCGGTCTCGGTCTTCAGCGGGGCTAACTTCGAAGGCGCGACCGGCGCGGCCAGCGCCGCTCCGGTGACCGTGAACAACGGCGGAACTAACACCGCTTATGTGACGTCAGCCAGCGCGACATTTGCGAACAACACCAACCTGACTTTTAACGCGGGCGCAACCGCGCTGCAGTTCCTTTACAGCAACTCCATTGCTCCAGGCTCGACGGCGCCACTGACGATCGCGAACGCGCCTTTGTCGGCCAGCAACACTGTCACCGTAAATGTCCTTTGCGGCAGCCTTTCCACCGGCCAATTCCCATTGGTTAAGTATGCTGCCGCCCAGCCCTTGAACCTCGGCACCAACACTTTTGCCGGCGTCTTTAATCTCGCGGAATATGCGCCTCATGCCGCCGCCTCCCTGGTCAACGATACCGCCAGCAACTCGATTGATTTGCTGGTCACCTCGGTTGACCAGCCCATGTATTGGACGGCCAGCGCCGGGACTTGGGACGTCAACGACAGCGCAAATCAGGTTTGGCAGGACTCGGGGAACAACCCGGAGTACTATGAACAAAATGGCCCCGTGGGCGACAATGTGGTTTTCAGCGACGCGGCCAGCGGGTCATCGCCCGTCGTCACTTTGAACACCACCGTCACCCCCAGTTCCGTCACTAATAACTCGACCAAGAACTACACCATCTCCGGCACGGGGGGCATCAACGGAACCGGGTCATTCACCAAAATGGGCTCCAGCACTTTGACAATGGGGAGTACCATCACCAACTTATTCTCGGGCGGCTTGTATTTGGATGCGGGCGTCTTGAGTTTCAAGGCCTTGAACAATCTGGGAGCCAGGGGGTGGAACAATGTGGGACCCGGCACCATTACGTTTAACGGCGGCGCCTTGCAATGGAATTCGGACCCCAACACCGCTGATATTTCGAGTTTGCCGACTCTTTTCGCCAGCGGCGGGGCGACGCTTGACACCGACGGGAACAACGTCATCTTCACCAATGCTGTGGGCGGAGGCGGCGCAGGCGGCCTGACCAAGGTCGGCGCCGGGTCTTTGACCCTCGGTGGCACCAATACCTACACAGGGGCCACGGTGGTGAGCGCGGGCACGCTCGCCCTCGGGGCCGCGCCGCGCTGCCGAGTTCTTCCATTTCTGTCAGCAGCACCGCTACTTTTGACGCCAGCGCCTTGACTGGTTTTACCCTGGGCGCGTCGGCCAGCCAAACGCTCTCCGGCACCGGGACCGTCCTGGGCAGCATCACCAACGGCGCCAACGGCACAATCAGCGTGGCTGGCAGCCCGTTGAGCATTGCCAACCTCACAGTCGGCGCCGGAACCCTCGTGATGGCTATTGCGGAGGGCAACAGCGATTTAATCTCGGTTCCCGGCACTCTGACGTTCAATCCGGGAACGGGAAAGCTCCAGTTGACCGTTACCGGATCGCTGACCAATGGCACTTACCCACTGATCACTTTCGGTGCGTTCAGCGGGTCTGCCGGCAATTTGCAGATTCTTGGGTGTCCCAGCCGGCCATCAGGCAATCCTCTCCGCTTCCGGTTCCCGTATTAACCTTGTGGTGTCATCGGTCCCCAACGTCGTCTTGGTCTGGAGTGGCAACTCATCGACTTGGGATACTGGGACGACGGCCGACTGGCTCATTAACGGTAATCCCGCGGACACTTCGGTCTTTGCCGTCGGCGACACCGCCGATTTCAACGATGTGGGGCAGGGTAACAGCACAGTGTATCTGACGGGGGCCATCCAACCCAGCGTGGTCAACGTCAGTGTGACCAATGTGTCCTACACCTTCGCCGGTACGGGAAACCTCACCGGCGGCTCGACGGAGCTGGTCTATAATTCGTCTGCGTCGGGAGGAGGAACAACCCTGCAAATTGACACGCCCAATATTAATGGCGGGGGCGCATACATTGGCAGTTCGTTATGCACGTTGCAGGTGGGCAACGGCAGCACCACCGGCTGCTATCTCGGCACGTCGGGCAACATCACCAACAATGGGTCTCTGATTTTCGATCAACCGGACAGCCAGCCCGCCGAGTTGGGAACGATCAGCGGCTCGGGCAGCCTGACGCAGGAAGGCCAAGGCACCCTGACCCTGGCCGCTAATAACACCTATACCGGGGGAACGGCAATTACTTCAGGCACCCTGCAACTCGGCAACGGAGTCGCGACGGGCAGCGTTACCGGGGCTATTGCCGACAATGGCGCGCTGGTGTTTGATAACGGCGGCACACTGACGGCGGGCAATCGAATCACCGGTTCCGGCACCGTCACCTTTGGGGGATCGGGAACCGTTATTTTTTCCGGCAACAACGACTATTATGGCAATACTACCGTTACCAACGGCACTGTCCAACTCGGGTCGGCCACGGCAATTCCCGATTATACGGGCGACGCGAATGCCACCGGGGTGCTGACCGTCAACGGCGGCACGTTCGATTTGGCCGGCTTGAATGTAACGGTCAATGCGCTGGCCGGCACGACCGCCACACCGCTGCCGCTGGTGACCAACAGCGGCCTCACCGGTATCAATACCTTGACCCTCAACAATACCAGCGCCTCATCCACCTACAGCGGCCAGATTGCTGAAAACCCCACTGGGGCAAAATTGGCGTTGGTCACATACGAATCCTCCTTCACCTTGGATGGACCGGCCACCCTCTCCGGCGGCATCACCGTTGAGCCTAACGCCACACTCGCGCTTACCGGAAACGGCACCGCCTACACCGGCCCAATTACTCTGGACAACAACACCACGTTTAGCATGGCGACCAGCAGTGCTGCAACCTTTCCAGTCAACGCCATTACCATCGCCAACGGCGCGACGGCCACCTTCACTTCCGGCAGCACGGGCAACGCCCTTGAAGGTCCGATCATCGGCGGGGCCACCAGCACCAACATCATCAACAGTTCAATGTCCGCCAGCGCCACCACTAACGAATGGAATTCGTTCTATGGCACCGTGGTCATCGCCCAAGCCGGACAACTGCGCTTCGGTAACACCGGCGCCGCCCTTACCAATGGCGGCACCAACGCCATCTGGGACATCGAAGGCGAAGTGGACGTGCGCAATACCGGCATGGTTGAGCTTGGCGCGTTGGTGGGCAGTTCTAGCGGCCTCATCGGCATTGACTCACCGACTGTCAGCGGGGAGGGCACGTTTGTCATCGGCTTCCTGAACAGCTCAACCATCTATTCCTCCACTTTCGGCGGCAACAACAACCTGATTAAAGTCGGGACCGGCACGCTGACCCTGAACGGCACGGTGGATTACGCCGGGAACACGACCGTCAGCAATGGCACATTGGCCATCGCCGGCGGCAGCGCTTCGCTGGACTATAACACGAACATCACGGTCGTTACCGGCAGCACGCTGGATGTCTCCGGGTTATCCCCCGCCACGCTGAACCTGGGGAACCTCGGAAGCCAGACCCAGACCCTTGCGGGCGGCGGCACCGTCAATGGCGCCATCAATGCGCTGGCCAACTTCTCCATCATCGCTCCGGGTGACTCGACCAACGCCACTGGCAATCTGACCGCCACCGGCGCCGTGACCATTGCGGGCGCGGTGCAGATGAAGCTTGATGCCACCAATGCCCTCACCAGTGACCGTATCACCGCGCCGTCCATAACCGTTCAACCTGGCGCGACGAGCCTGGTGGTCACGAACATTGGCCCCGCCAACTTCACCTATGGCCAGACCTTCCAACTGTTCAGCACGAGTGTGAGCGCGGCCTTTGATTCCGTCACCCTGCCTTCGCTCGGTTCGTGCGCAAACCTGGCATGGGTCAACAACCTGACAGTCAACGGCACCATCAGTGTCGGCGGCGCTCCGTGTGTCAACACGACGGCCACCAATATCACCTACCAGCTCAACGGCCAGGCCCCCAATCAGACCCTCACTCTGTCCTGGCCCTCCAATCAGACCGGCTGGACGTTGCAGGCTCAGACCAACGCCTCAGGCGGCATTAACCCCAACCCCGGCGCCTGGGTTAATGTGGCCGGCTCAACAAATGTCAACTCAGTCACTATCCCGATTGTTTCAACCGATAGGGATGTGTTTTACCGGTTGGTTTATTATCCATAAAAAGTGTGGTTTGGTTGTGGTTTGCCGGAGAGCGCTCAAAGCCTCTCCGGCAAGCCCTTTCGGAAAATCAATGAGAATTTGAAACAGATGAAAATTGACAAAAGCGTTGATTGCAGATGGAACAAGGCGTTTACATTGATTGAACTGCTGGTGGTCATCGCCATTATTGCCATTCTGGCGGCGATGCTCCTGCCGGCCCTGGCGCTGGCCAAGGGCAAGGCCAAGAGAACACAATGCATCTCGAACATGCGCCAGATCGGCTCTGCCTCCTTCATGTACGCCGCCGATTTCGCCGATTGGTTGCCGGTGTTTTACGATCCCGTACACAACGCCGCCGCCCCGCCCAACGACCTTCAGGGAACATTCTACTCACGCATTGCGGTCGGGACGGAGAACGTATGGGGTGCTACAAATCCTACCCCGCCCAACTTATATCTTTTCAACCCGAAGACCGGACCATTTTGGCAAAATCTTGGCCTTGCTTACGCTAACAAGTACGTCGGCAGTGGCCAGATCTTGTGGTGCCCAAGTTTTCCCGCGGGCTCGCAATATGGCATAGAAAATTATTCAATCCCCCAATTCATGAGCACCGCCAGGCCGGACGCCAGCGGAAACACGTGGGTGGACTCGTCTTATCTGTGGAATCCCGTTGTGCAGAACCCGTCCAATACCACGGCAGTAAACGCCACGGTGCGGGCCTATCAAAAAACGAAGGATCTGCCGGGTAACAAATTGCTTGCGGTCGATTACCTCTCAGGCGGGATGCAATTCAATCAATTGAACTTCCCGCACTATCCTTCCAAGGGGTGGGATGTGCTCCGTACGGATGGCTCGGCCAAGTTCATTTACAGCTACGCGGCCTTTACGAACGCTACCATAGGGAATTTTACCGCCAATGACGAGTCGGCCTTCTCCTTCCTGGAGTACAATCTCGTTTTCAATGACCTTTTGGCAGTTCCATGAGCGCGATCCGCCTAGCCATATTGCGAACCAGCACAGCACTGGTTAAAGCAGTGTCGCTATATTCACATTGCATTCCAAAGGCATGAGCACCTTGAAGGAACAATCCACAAAACAATAGCTATGAATACAATTGCGAAACCTATTGTATGGGCGTGCAGCCATTTTAGGTATCCGTCGTCGCAACAGGACACTGTTTTTATCTTGCGGCGTGTTTGCAAGTCATTCCGTCTGACATTGTGTGCTGTTAGCATCGCCGCCTTTTGTTCCGTTGAGTCGCAAGGCCAATCGTTTCCATTTTGGGATAATTTGCCTGATACGCCACAGCCTATCGGGTATGGTCAAGGTGCGGGGTATCAGCAAGATCTATATATTGCAAGCGGCTCTACCCTTGTACGATGGAATAAATGCGCCGGATGGACCACAGTTGCCTGCTTCAACTCCGATGAAGAAGTCGGCGCAGTGTGCTTGGCAATTCAGGGAAATTCACTTTATGTAGCAGGTCAGTTTGAGTCTATAAGTTACGCAAACTGCAACGCGACGATTGACGCTACAAACATAGCTCGGTATGATCTCAACACAGGCCAGTGGTCCGTTTTAGGGGCAAACAACGCCGATTGGCCAGGTTGCCCGATAAAATCGATCGTCGCCGATGCGCTCGGAAACGTTTATGTGGGCCTCTGGTTTGGCCTTGATATCGACACTAACTATTATGCTTCTCCTCATGGCATTATGAAGTGGGATGGAACGAATTGGTCAGGCCTTGGGGGCGGCTTACTTGCTAATGATCCGACTGGTGAAGGTTGTTTGGGTGAATGGGATAGCGTTGTTGCTGCGCTAGCGACAGACGGAACCAATATTTTTGCGGCAGGCGGATTTTTTGGCGGGATAAACCCGGATGGTTCAACAACCAATTCTCATTGCATAATAGAATGGAAGCCGATCACTGCTCAATGGGCTTCAATGGGTGACTCGACTGGACTAAACAACTATGGCTGTGATGGATTTACCCTCGAAGCGCTTTCTCTTGCCGTCTGTGGAACGAACCTTTTCGTCGCCGGTGGATTTACTCACCCAAGTTTCGGCATTGCACAATATTCCACTTTGAGTGGCGAGGCCTTGCCTGGTGATGGTTTGAACGATAACGGTAATTACGGTGATTACGTGCGGGGCTTTTCTCTTGTTAGCCACAATGGAATTGTTTATGTGACCGGTGATTTTAATATGGCTGGAGATGTTAGCGCCAACGGCATTGCCCAATGGAATAGTACGAATGGCACTTGGACAAACATGGCTTCCGGTCTGGGCGGCCCTTGGCCCTGGGCGAATTATCTGGCTGCGAATGACAACGTCATATTCGTGGAAGGTTCCTTTAGCAGTGCGGGCGACGTGCCGATGACAAATAATGACCCTTCTATCGCAAGGTGGGTTACCAGCCCCGACACCTGCGATGTTGACGACAGTTTCAATCCCAGCACTGACCAGGGTGTTCTTTGTGCTGCACTTCAATCGGACGGTAAAATTTTGATTGGAGGAGATTTCAGTTATGTCAATGGCCAATTCTGTCCGGGTGTTGCCCGCCTTAACACGGACGGAACTTTGGACACCACCTTTAACGCGACATCCGTTATTTCAAACTATTTTGGCGACGACCTGTATTATTATAGCGACGTGTACTGCCTGGCCGTGGATTGGAACGGGGGGATTTATGTCGGCGGCGATTCGTACGATTGGACAACCAACGGTTGGGCGGGCATCCTGGTTCGATTGGATACTTATGGGAATTTGGACACGAGTTTTCCGACTATTCAGGTTTTTACTCCTGGTGATGAAAACGGTGATGATGGAGGCGCTTTCTACACCTTGACCTCATTTCGAGGGGATCCTTCCTGGCAATCGGAATTATTCGCTACAGGCTCCTTTACTACATGGCCAGGGTTTCCTTCTTCTTATGCGCTAGGAGGCTTAGCTTGGATTTTTGAGTACACGGGACGGGGTATAGAGGCTGGATCTCTTGACAATGGCCCTCCGGGTCCTTTGGTAGTAAATGGTGTGGTTAATGCCGCGTTGTTTCAATCATCGGGATATTTCGTTGTGGGTGGGTATTTTAGCGAGATAGGCGGACAACCTTTTACAAATGTCGGGGTCACAGGTGGAGGTGGTGGTACCTGGGGGGCGGACGAGCCTGTTTACGCGCTGGCGCTGCAACCGGATGGAAAAATCCTTGCGGCGGGGATATTTGGCGAATTGGGAAGTGACACCTGTTGCCAAATCGGAAGATTCAACTCTGATGGCACAACTGACGAAACCTTTAATGCAAATGCGAGCGGGAGTGGGTGTGACCTTAATTATGCGACCAGCCTGCTGCTTCAGCCAAATGGAAAGATTATATACGGAGGTGTTGCAGGTGGAGGGGAGCCTTTGGGCCGACTTAACTCCGACGGAAGCAACGATAGTTCGTTTACCATACAGGTTCTTGTGAATGGGGAAATCAACGGATCTGCAAATCAGTTACTTTCATTTCCTGATGGGAGGGTCTTAGTTGTAGGACAATTTGACAATGTCGGAGGACAAAACCACACCAACATCGCAAGAATTTGTCCGCAATGAAATTAAACATGATGTTTACTGACGGCCTAATTCCATTTGGCATGGCCACTATCCCGGTTTTCGATGCCGATAGCGAGCAGTCGGCACTCACTTTGGAAAACAACACGATTTTCAATGACTTTGAGGCAATACAATGAGCGCACCTGTCAAATCGCGGCTTTTGCGCTGCTAATTCCGGCTCTCTCAATGCTGCCGGTCGCCGCAGCCGATACCGCGCTCGCCTGGCCTCCCATCACACGCATGCAAAAGCCCTGGACCTATTGGTGGTGGATGGGCAGCGCCGTGGACACCAACAATATCGCCCGCTCCCTGGCCCGTTTCCACCAGGCCGGCTTGGGCGGTGTCCATATCATCCCCATCTATGGCGCCAAAGGCTGGGAATCCAATTACATCTCCTACCTCTCCCCGCGCTGGATGGACATGCTCGCCTTCACCGTCTCTCAGGCTGCCCGCCTTGACATGGGCGTGGATATGACGACCGGCACCGGATGGTGCCTGGGCGGGCCAACCGTGACGGATGAAGAAGCCAATGCCAGCCCGGTCGTCAAAGTGTTGGAAATCCCGGCGGGCGGCGCCATCACTGACAAGTTCGACCCCAAAAAGATGCAGGCCCTCATGGCCTTCAACGAAGCCGATGAAAATAAGACCAACTTGCTGCCTAAAATCGAGGGCGACGGCTCGGTGCATTGGACGGCCGAAGGCGGAACCTGGCGGGTGTTCGCCATTTCGCAAAAGCCCTCCGGCCAAAAAGTCAAACGCGCCGCGCCGGGCGGGGAAGGGTGGATGCTCAACCCGTTTTACGCCCCGGCGGTGAGCCATTACATGCAGTGGTTTGAGGAGGCTTTCCAGTCCGGCGCCGGCCCCAAGCCGCGCGCCCTTTACCAGGACTCTTACGAGTACCGCTCCAGTTGGGCGCCGGATTTGTTCGCGCAGTTCGAGCGCCGCCGCGGCTATCGTTTGCAGGATGAATTGCCCGCGCTCTTTGGCCAGGCCGCCAACCCCAATCGGGCGCGCGTCAAGTGTGATTACCGGGAAACGCTTTCCGACACGATGATCGAGGAGGCCATGCCCGTCTGGGTGCGATGGGCCCACGGCCACGGTTTCCTCATCCGTTACCAGGCCCATGGCGCTCCGGGCAACTGGCTCGACCTCTACGCCCTGGCCGACACGCCCGAAACGGAAATGTTCCACCTGGATCGCGACAAACTGGTTTCCAAATTCGCCTCCTCCGCCGGCCACGTTGCCGGACGCGCCCTGGTTTCCAGCGAAACGGGCACCTGGCTGGCGGAGCATTTTACCGAAACGCTGGCGGACATGAAATTTCTCCAGGACGACCTCTTTCTCAGCGGAGTCAATAATATTTTCTACCACGGCTGCTGTTACTCGCCGGACGAGGCGGACTGGCCCGGCTGGCATTTCTACGCCTCCTTCGAGATGAACCCCGCCAACTCCATCTGGCGCGATGCGCCCGCCTTGAATGCCTGCGCCGCCCGCTGCCAGTCCATCCTCCAATCCGGCCGGCCGGACAACGACATCCTGCTCTACTGGCCGATCCACGACTATTGGAGCCAGTCTGACGGAATGGTGCTGGAAATGACCGTGCATGGCGACCGATGGTTCGGCAGCCGGCCCATCGGGAAAACGGCCAAATGGCTTTGGAACCGCGGCTATCAATTCGATTACGTTTCGGACCGGCAACTGGCCGCGGCGCGGGCGGCGGGCGGCCTGGTGCAAGTTCCGGGCGGCGGCTACCGCGCCATCGTCGTCCCGCGTTGCGAATACATTCCAGTGGCCACCCTCAGCAACCTCGTCGCGCTGGCTGGCGCGGGGGCCCCGGTGATTTTCGACGGGCCGTTGCCGGAGGACGTCCCCGGTTTGAGGGAGGTGGAGCAACGACGGGCGGAATTGAGAGAACTCGAGGCTCGCGGCGGCGCCCGCCTTTTGTATGGCAATTTGCAAGCTGGCTTGGACGCCGCGCATATTCGCCGGGAAACAATGTTTGACCAGGGCGGTTTGATGTGCGTCCGCCGGGCCGGGGATGACGGTGCGGCCTACTTCATCGCCAATCGCGGCGGGCAGGCGTTTGAGGGCTGGCTGGCGCTGGCCACGCCGGCCATGACGGCGGTGCTTCTCGATCCGATGACCGGCGACACGGGCGTCGGCGCTTTGCGCCAGGACCCCGCTGGTGGCGTGCGCGTTTATCTCCAACTGGCGCCCGGACAATCCATCCTCTTGCGCCTGCTGGCCGAACGCACACTCCGCACGCCGCGCTGGTCGTATTGGAAGACCGCGGCCGCACCCGCCCCCCTTGACGGAATGTGGCAGGTGAGATTTGTCGAAGGCGGTCCCGAACTGCCCGCCTCCTTCGCCACCAACCAACTCGGTTCCTGGACCGGGTCGCCCGACACCAACGCCCAACGCTTTGCCGGCGCCGCCGTCTATTCGCTGCAATTCAATGCCCCGACGGACCAGAGCAAAAATTGGCGGCTCGATCTGGGCAAAGTTTGCCAAAGCGCCCGCGTTCGCCTCAACGGGCGCGACCTGGGCTGCCTGTTCACGCCGCCGTTTTCCGCGGTCGTCACCGGCTTGAAACCCGCGGGCAACCTCCTGGAAATCGAGGTCTGCAACGTCTGCGCCAACCGCATCCGCGACCTTGACCGCCGCGGCGTCAAATGGAAGAATTTCCATGACATCAACTTTGTCAACATTGATTACAAACCGTTCGACGCGTCGGACTGGCCGCTGGCCGAAGCGGGGCTGATTGGCCCCGTCACCTTGGTCCCGCTCACAACCATGGAGTTTTCAGAATGATCCGGTTCATGCCCGTGAAAGCATTTCTTGTTCTGGCGCTGGCCGCCTTCTCCTTGGGCGCGGCCACCGCCCGCGCCGCCGCCGTCCACTCCATCGCCGACCACGGCGCAGTGGGCAACGGCAAAACCCTCAACACGCGGGCCATCCAGGACACCATTGACCGTTGCGCCCGGGCCGGCGGCGGCACGGTGCTGGTCCCCGGCGGAGTTTTTGTCACGGGATCGATCTTCCTCAAGCAAGGGGTCAACCTTGAAATTGCGGATGGCGGCGTCCTGCGAGGCTCGCAAAACACCAACGATTATCCCTGGATCCAAACCCGCATCGGCGGCTTCGAAATGAAATGGCCTGCCGCCCTGCTCAACGCCCAATCGCTCAGCAACCTCTCCATCACCGGACGGGGCGCCATCGACGGCGCCGGCTTGCCGTGGTGGCGCCGCTATTGGGACGCCCGCGCGCAGGAACCCGACGGGCTTGATCCCCACTTCAAGGTGCCTCGTCCCCGCCTCATCCACATCTTCGGCTCCACCAACGTAACGATTTCCGGCCTGTCCCTGAGCAATTCCCCCTTTTGGACGCTGCAATTGACCTACTGCGACGGCGTCATGGCCAGCGACCTCACCATCCGCAACCCCCACTCCCCCGTCCATGCCGCCAGCTCGGATGGAATTGACATTGATTCAAGCTGCAACGTCATTGTGGACGGCTGCGACGTGGTCAACGATGACGACGGCATCTGCCTCAAATCCGGCCGCGACGCCGACGGCTTGCGGGTCAATCGCCCGACCGAAAACATCGTGATCCGCAATTGCCGGGTCGGCTACTCGGCCGCGATGGTTGCCTTCGGCAGCGAAACTTCGGGCGGCATCCGTCATGTGCGTATTTCCAATTGCCGGGCGGACGACGATTGCAGCAGCGTCGTCCGGTTCAAAAGCCGCATGGGCCGCGGCGGAGTGATCGAGGACATCCTCTATGAAAACATCAAAGCCGACAACGTACGGTCGATCTTTAGTTTCAACATGGACGCCCACGGCACCACCTGGCTGCCGGAGGAATTCCGCGCCTTGCCGCCGCCCGACAAAGGCACGCCCGTCATCCGCGACATCACCGTGCGCTCGCTGACCGCGCGCCACGCCGGGAGGGCGGGCAACATTGTCGGCCTGCCTGAAATTCCCATTCAGAACATGACTTTGGAAAAGGTGGAGATCGAGGTCGAAGGCGGGTTCGTCATCCGGAACGCCCCTGGATTGCACTTTGTGGACGTGACATTGAACGGGAAATCCGTGGATGAAAGCGCCGAGCGATGAGTTGCGTTTAAAATGATGGCATCGTCCCGGCCGGGATGCGCCGCTTCACCTTGGAACTTGTTCAACTTCAAGCCGGTAACGTCTTCGGTTTCGAGGGCTGAACTGAAATAATCGGGAATCCTCCTGCCCCATTTTACCGTGCATTTCTTGAGGGTGATATTGTCGGCATGGCGGATGCTGAAGCCCGGAGTGCCGTGCGGCTCAATGGCTTGCAACACCTTGGTCGGGCGATTGTCAAACAGGCCGCCCGCATAGCGCGTCCAACGCGCCAGCGTCACCGAAACATACTCCAACCTCACGTCATGCACGCGGCTGCCAGCCGACCCTTCAATGCGGATGCTGTTTTCCGCGCGGCCGCTGACGTTTTGAAAAGCAATGTCGTGCAGCGAGCCGGTTTTTGTCTCCGGCGCGCGCGGCATGGACGTGAGCGAAATGGCTTCGCCCCGCCCCCACCACGGATCGGCATAATAACGCGCCTCGAATTCGATGTCGCGAAACGTGACGTTATACACGCTGCCCTCATCGCGCAACTGAATCGTCAGCCCGCGGCTCCCGGATAAAATCTTGCACCGCTCGAAGCGGATGTCGTGAATGTCGCTCACGGTTTCGGTGCCAATCTTCAATCCGGAATCCTGCGTCCGCATGACGCAATCATGCACGAAGATATTGGCCGAGGGGCCGAAGTCGTTGGTTTGCCTCGTGGTCTTGATCACGATGGCATCGTCGCCGCACGCCAGATCGCAATCGCGGATTTCGACGTTCGTGCAGTGGTCCGGGTCGATGCCGTCGCAGTTGGGAACGTCAAGACGATTGCGCACAGTGACATGGTCCACGAGAACGTCGCGGCAACCCAGCAGATGCAACCCCCAGAAGGGAGCGTCGCCGAAGGTGATGTCGCGGATTTGCAGGTTTGTGCAGGCGGTGAGGACGAACATTTTGGGCCGCCACAGTGCGAAGAGCCACCATTCGCCCGCCGGATCGTAGCGGGTCATGAAAGACAGAGATCGTCCGCTGATGCGGCCGGAGCCGGTGATGCGCAAGTTGGCTGCGTTGGAGGCGGTCAGGACGGCGTCTCCGCTGTAATCGGCGCGGTTGGTGCTAATGAGCAGCTCCGCATGGCGGGCGAGGTGAAAGTCGATGTTGCCGCGCAATTCCAAAGACCCGATCAGGTAACGATGGCCGCCGGGCACGAGAACTTCCGCGCCACCACCCGCCGCGGCCGCGGCATCGATGGCGCGTTGAATGGCCGCCGTGTCCAGGGTGACGCCGTCGCCCGCCGCGCCGAATTTGAGAACATCAAATATATTCGCGTCCGCGGCCCGCGGAGAATTCGCCAAAGCAAGCGCGAAGAATGCCATGACGGCGATTTTTGGCGATGTTCTCATTTCACCATGACGTCCCAGACTTTGGACCGGCGGGACTTGCCGCCGGCCCTGCGATGTCGAGCACGACCACGTAATGTCCCGGTTCCTTGTAGTGGTGCAACGGATTTTGCCCGGACGAACTTTCCCCGTCGCCGAAATCCCATTTCCAGGTAGTGACGGTTCCCACCGAAAGATCGTTAAATGCCACCAGGCGGCGTTCCATATCAACCACTTGGAACGACCATTGGGCTTCGATGGGCTTGAGGAATTGCGGTTCCAGCGGCATCAGCTTGAAGGCGACCAATTCCGAAGCGTTGCCGTACATGGTGTGTTTGGGCGAGAGGTTCCAGAAGCCGTTGTTTGTCGTCCCCGAATGGACGTCGTCGTATTCAATGACTGCCCAGCAGAGGCCGATGATCTTGTTCTCGCGCAAGACCGATTCCACCGCTCGTGACGGCCCTTCGGCGCCGGCATAGTCGAAAGGCGTAATCCAAAACTCCAGCACCAGACGCCCCGGCTCTCCGGGCCGAAAATGATAGGAATAGGCGGCATTGGCGTAGGGCAACTCCTTCAGCCAGTGGGCCGGCCCCCAAACCATGCACCAATCCTTCCCTTCCGCCGGCGTGAAGATATGGTAGTTTTGCGCCTGCGTTCCTTGCAGCGAATAGTAAGTTTCCCAAGGGCCCAAAATGTCCCTTGCCGGTAAAAATCGCTCGATCAGCGGGCCGCCGGATAAATCTCCATCGACCACGACCTCGAACGTATCGTTGTGCAATCCCGGATCAGCAAAATCCCAGTAAGCTTTGTAAGCCTCGTAAAGGAAATAGAGCCGGTTCAGCCCCTTGACCCAGCCGACCCGCACCTGCACATCGAGGTTCTTCGGGTCCGCTTTGCGATGCTTGCCGGAATCATCGGCCAATTGGTCAATGCCGATGACATAATCCTTGGGGACAATGTCCCAATCGTTGGTCTTGCCATCGATGGTCGGGATTTTATCGGGCGGGAACTGGAAAACCTTGAAGATCGTATTGGTTCGTTCCAGCGCGGCCGCCCGAGGCAGGAACCCCAGGCTGGCCAAACAGAACACGAGCATCAAGCCGGCGACTTTCATTGATGGCGGAACACTTACCACACAAAGTCCGTCACGGCACCAATAAAGCGCGTGGCCGGAGCCATCGCCAAAACTGGCGACATGAACTATTCCCTCAATCTGGTAGTGTGAGGGATGAAGCCTGCTCCAGATGAATTGTCCAATTGGAAAATCGTAGCTGCCTGAATTGCGTGCTGGCAAACTGAAATGAAAACCTACTGCGTAGCCGTCATGTTGTTTGCCGCCGGCGCCATCCTGGCCAATATCCCCGGCGGCGGCGCCGGACCGGGCCAAACGTCAGCCTGGTGGACAACGGCAATGGCACGGTGACGATGAGCAACGGGATTGTTTCCATTCTGATCACCAAGGCGGACGCCACGATTACCCAGATCAATTACACCTACAACAACGGCAGCGGCGCCACGACCACCCAATTGCTGGCCGGCGGAACTGACGGCGGCGAGTTGTACTGGGAAACGGGCGGCTTTGGCGCCGGCAATTTTGCCTATTCGGTCGTGGCCAACACTGGCAACTATGCCGAGGTCAGTTTGCTCACCACCTCGACCGCCAGTGGAACCATGGAAGTCGATTTCTCCATGCTCCCCGGCTCGACTGGCTTTTACGTCACCGCGATCTGGAGCCACCGCAGCGTGGATGTCGCCATGGACATGGGCGAAACGCGGGATAATATCTACGCCGGTTCCATCTTCAACTGGATGTGTGTGGACAGCGCCCGCAACCGCCTGATGGAAGTCTCCGGCGGGTCGGCTGTCGGCGTGTTGAACGCGCCGGTGGAAGTCTCGCTCTGGACCAACGGCATCTATCAGGGACAATACGAGGACAAATACAAGTACAGCGCCGACTTTGGGCAGCAACGGGTCTGGGGGTGGGCCAGTGTCGGCGCCGGCGGCCAAAATGTCGGCCTCTGGAATGTCCTGGCCAGCGAAGAATACTACAGCGGCGGCCCAATGAAGCGGGAACTGATGTCCCACATCGGCACGACGATACTCAATATGACCCACGGCAGCCACTACGGCGGTGGCACCGATGGCAACTATGCCGCCGGCGAGGTTTGGACCCAGGTCTATGGGCCATGGTTTATCTATTGCAACAACATCACCAACACGGCCACCGACATGACCGAGGCTTTGAGCGCGCTCTACGCCGACGCCCAAGCCCAGGCCGCCGCCGAACAGACGGCCTGGCCTTACCGTTGGTATCCCAACGCCAATTACGCTCCCGCCGCCAACCGCGGCACCGTCACAGGCGCCATGTCCATTGCCGATAGCTTCAATCCCAATGCTTCTGCCGCCAGTCTTTGGGTCGGCCTCATCCAGCAACCCTCCACCACCGACGGAGTCTATGACTTCCAGGAATGGTCCAAGTGCTGCCAGTTCTGGGTCAAGAGCGCCTCCAACGGAACCTTCTCCATCCCCAACGTCATTGCCGGCCCCAACTACACCCTCTACGCCTTCGGCCCCGGCGCCGCGGGAACATTTCAGTCGCAAAATCAAAATGGCGGCAATTCTCCGAACACCTTGGACATTCCCGCTTCGCCATTCAGCGTCACAGTTACGGGCGGCGCGACAAATAATTTAGGCACGATCGCCTGGACCCCGACCCGCATCGGCCCCACCGTCTTTGAAATCGGTTATCCCGACCGGACGGGCGGCAAGTTTCGTCACGGGGACGATTACTGGGTGGGCGATATCGGCCCCAGCCCAACCTGCCCCAGTCCCATCTGGTCCAAGCATCTCGAATACCCCTTCGATTTTCCCAGTGGACCAAACTACTGTTGTGGGTCAGAGCAGGTGGACCACCGATTGGAACTATGTCCAGCCCGTCGTCACCGACAACGGGGGAAATTTTGACGGCTCGACTTCCACGATTACTTTTAATCTGGCATCGGCTCCGGCCAGCGGCGCGCAGGCTTCGTTTTACATCGCCTTGTCTTCGGATTTTCAGGGGGCGCCCATCATTCAGGTCAACGGCAATAACATCGCCGGTGCCAACGGTTATTATCCCAATTACTACGGCTCCGCCAACGAAAGCGACACCACCATCCGTCAGGGGATTCATGGATGTTTCTCGGACAACCGGATCAATTTCGCCGCCAGCCTTCTGCATGCGGGACAAAATACCATCACCATTACCCTGCGCCAGATCGGCGGCACATATTTTGCCGACCATGCGATGTATGATTACATCCGCTTGGAACTCACCGGCTACGTGCCGCCCGCGCCCGCGAGCGTCGCCGCTTACCCCGGCAACAACTGCAACTTGGTTTGCTGGCCGGTGACTCCCGGAGCGACGAGTTATAATATTTTGCGCTCAACCACATCCGGCAGCGGCTACGCTTCCATCACCAACGGTGTCCTCGGTCCGGTTTGCGGCTGCGGCGCCAACAATGCGACTTATCTGGACACGACCGCCGTCAACGGCGCAACCTATTACTACGTTGTTAACTCGGTCAATCCCACCGGAAGCAGCGCCAATTCGCCGCAAAGCTCCGGCGCGACACCATCAGCGGCGTGGCTCTCCGGACAGACAAACGAGATTATTTATTCCAACAGCCTGCAAAATGGGTGGGTGGATACTGATAGCTGGGCAACCGACAATTTGGCCAACACCAATCCCGTGCTTTCGGGCTTTTCCGACTCGATCAGCGTCTTCTGCACCGAGTATGCGGCTCTCTATCTGTCTCAGACCCCTTCTGATTCAACGCCCTATACGAATCTGACCTTCTGGCTCAACGGCGGGGCCTCCGGCGGACAGGTTCTGACGGTCACAGGGACGCTCAGTGGCGCCAACCAGACCCCTTATACGCTGCCACCCCTGGCCTCCAACACATGGATGGAGTTTACTGTTCCCCTCTCGGCCATAGGCGTGGCCGACCAGCCGGACTTTGACGGCATCTGGATCTGGAACGACACCAATTTCACCATCCCGACCTTTTATGTCGATGACATCGTCTTGGTGGCCGGGTCGCCGCCCGGCGCGCCCGCCGCGCCCACCGGCCTGAGCGTGGCCGGCGTTGGCCACCACACTGTGACGCTCAATTGGAACGCGTCGCCCGGCGCGAATTTTTACACCATCCAGCGCTCCACCGTTGTCAATAACGGTGACGGTGTTTATGTCTCGCTCAGCACCAACACGCTGAACAACGCAACCACCGGGACCACTTATACCGACACCTCGCCGACGGATGGCAGCATCTACAGTTACTCGGTAACGGCCACCAGCGCGGGCGGTGTCAGCGGCAACTCCGCTCCAGTCATGGCCGTGCCATTGCCTGCGCCGCCAGCGTCCGCTCCCGGCTCGCTTTCGGGAAGTTTCAATGGGGACAACATTATCCTCAACTGGTCGGCAGTTTCCGGAGCGGTGGGTTACGTCATCAACCGCGCCACAAGCCCCAGCGGGCCGTTCATTTTGGTGCAGAGCATCACGGAGACCACCTACACCGACGCTGGTTTGAACACGAACAGCGCATATTACTATCAAGTCGCCGCGGTCAATTCCGCCGGCGTTTCTGGCAACGCCGTGGTGACTGTTCTTGGCGGGCCCGTCGCGTTGAGCTTGACCGCCATCCCCGGCAACGCGCAAGTTTCATTGAGCTGGAGCGCCGCCCTGGGGGCCACCAATTATGTTCTGCAAAGTTCCACCACCAGCGGCGGGCCCTACACGACGCTCCTCAATACGACGAACACAAGCTACGTGAACACGGGGCTGATTAACGGCACAACTTACTATTACGTCGTCTATTCGCAGGGGACCAATGGCCAAAGTCCGCTCTCCACGCAGGTCAGCGCCACTCCGTCCGTCGTCTCCGGCGGCTTTTACTGGATCAACACCGTGACCAGCGCGGCGCAAAGTTGGAACGCGGACGCCAATTGGAACGTCGGCACGTCGTTCCCCAATGGCGCCGGGGTCGTCGCCTTCGTCAACTCCGCCATCGCGGCGAACCAGACCATCGATCTGAACCAGGCCATCACCGTGGGCGCGTTGAGCGCCGGCGCGGGCGGCGGCGCTTTCACCATCGCGCCCAACGGCGGCACGCTCACTTTCAACAACGGGTCCGCGGCGGCTCTCCTGACGCAGTTGTCCGCGAGCCGGGGCGACACGATTTCCGCGCCCGTGACCGTCACCGGCAGTTTGAGCGTGACCAACCTTTCTGCCAACACGCTTACGTTGTCTGGCAACATTTCCGGCGGCAGCGTCATCCTGAACGGCAACACAACGTTGAGCGGCACGAACACATACACCGGCGGCACCGTCCTGAACAGCGGCAGCCTTGTTTTTTCAGTCGGCTCGGCCATTCCCACGAGCGGCACATTGACCCTCAGCAACGCCGGCGCCGTGACGGTGACGACCGCCAATTCGTTGCCCAATGTTTTGGTCAACGGCGCCAACAGCATCACCGGCAACGGCAACAGCGGCACGGGCATCGCCGCGTTGAACGACCAAGGCACTCTGACTTTGTTCGTCAGCGGCGGCAGCAAAGTGTTCGACCTGACCGGCGCCATGTCCGGCTCCGGCAATCTTGTCCTGGGAAGTTCCCCCATGACGCTTCGGTTCTACGGCACGGCAGGAGATGGCAGCGCCATTTTCAATTTGGGGACCGGCACAGCCGTGGCCCTTGTCCGCGAGACCGGCACGACGGCTATTACTCTGGGCGGATTGACAGGTGGTTCCGGGACTCAACTGCAAGGGGACAATAGCACCGGCGGAGCTAACATGACTTACACCATTGGCGGGGCCAATGCGAACACGGAATTTGACGGTGTCATCACAAATGGCAGCGTCGGCGCCACCGCCGTCATCAAAACCGGAACCGGCGTGCTCACCCTCACAGGCGCGAACACTTACAGCGGCAGCACGACCATCAACGGCGGGGTCTTGCAGGTCAATAATCTGGCCGGCAGCGCGACGGGTTCCGGCACGGTCACTGTCGCCAATGGCGGCACGCTCGGCGGCAACGGAAAAATTTCCGGCGCCGTGACCGTGAACTCCGGCGGCGCGCTCGCGCCGGGCAATCCGCTCGGCGCCTTGATCGTGAGCAACAATCTGACCCTCAACGCCGGCAGCACTACGTTCGTCCAGGTCCAGCATTCCCCACTGACCAATGATGCCGTCAAAACTACCGGCACATTGACCGGGGGCGGCACGCTCTATGTCACCAACATCGGTGCGGCTGCGCTCGCGGCGGGAGATACTTTCAAATTGTTCAACGCCGCGATTTATGCCGGTTCGTTCAGCGGCGTCATCCTGCCGCCATTGACGGGAAATCTGGCCTGGAACACCAACGCGCTCGCAAGTTCAGGCTCGCTATCTGTCGTCGGCGTGACGCCGTTTTCCATCACCGGCTTCCAGATCGCGGGTGCAAATCTCATGATCAGCGGATCAGGAGGCGTCTCCAATGGGTTCTATTTTATTGCGGCCTCGGCCAATCTTGCGCCAGCCCAATGGACGCCCATTGCCACGAACCAATTCGACTCCGCCGGCGATTTTTCAGCCACCATCACCAACGCCATTGAGCCAAACCAGGCGCAAACATTTTTCCGATTGCAACTGCAGTGAGAAGCGCGCAATGCAATGTAAGGATGAATCATTATTACGACCCGCTCTTCACTCCTTTTGTCCTCGCACCCCCGGCCGGTATCTGGCAATAAATAAGGCATGACAAAGACTCCTGTCGTCCTTGTAACAGGCGCCAGCCGTGGGCTGGGCCGGGGGATCGCGCAAAACTGTGCCCGCGCCGGCTGTAGCATAGCCATTCATTACGTCGGCAATGAGTCGGCGGCTGAGCAAACGGTTTCCCTTTGTCGGGCTGCGGCAAGCCATCCGGGGCAGCAGTTCGTCCCAGTCCGTGGCAACTTGGCAATTGCCGGGGAACGGAACGCTTTTTTAGAACAAACTCTCTCCGTCTTCGGCCATCTGGATGCCCTGGTCAACAACGCCGGCATGGCCCCGCGAACACGAGCCGACATTACCGAAACAGCCGGGGCCAGCTACGACGAGGTCATGAGCGTCAATCTGAAGGGACCCTATTTTCTTTCGCAACTAGCCGCCCGCTACTGGCTGGCGCACCCGCAACAAAGCCGGCTGGAAACCGGTTACAAACTCATCTTCATCACCTCGATCTCGGCAAATACCGCCTCCGTCAACCGGGGCGAATACTGCCTGGCCAAAGCCGGCCTGGCAATGGCCGCACAACTCTGGGCCACGCGTCTGGCCAACCATGGTGTGCAGGTGTTTGAAATTCGACCTGGCATCATGGAGACCGATATGACCGCCGGGGTGAAGGAGAAGTACGATAAATTGATAGCCGATGGCTTGGTTCCACAAATGCGCTGGGGCAAGCCCGAAGACGTCGGGCTTGCCGTTGAAGCGATCCTCAGGGGGTATTTTCCCTTTTCCGCGGGCGGGGTGATTCCGGTGGACGGCGGTTTCCATCTGCGACGACTTTGATTTTCCATGTTAAAAATCAACTTCTCCCTCAAGGCAACGGCCCTTTTGCCCGATCTCGAAAAGTTCTTCGCTCTTTCTGCGCAGAAGATTCGCAGCATCGCGAAAGCCTGGAACCCCGATGATGGCGCCCCCGTCTTCACGGT
This sequence comes from uncultured Verrucomicrobiae bacterium, assembly GCA_963825315.1. Classification (GTDB taxonomy): domain Bacteria; phylum Verrucomicrobiota; class Verrucomicrobiia; order Limisphaerales; family Palsa-1400; genus DASRLE01. The sequence goes on from CAWGST010000002.1 coordinate 419,031, forward strand.
GAGAGGCAAATACATCTCGCGGGGTTGGACGGAGTGGACGCAAGGCTTCCAGTTCGGATCAGCCATTCTCCAGTTCGATGCGACCGGGGAGCAGCAGTTCCTGAAAGCGGCCCGATCGAAAACGGTCGAACGGATGGCAACGCGCGTCTCCCACATTGGGGTGCATGATCACGGATTCAACAACATTAGCACCTATGGCAACTTGCGCCGTCTGATGTGCGAAGAACGCATTCCAGCCAACGGGTGGGAGATGAGCTTCTACGAACTGGCGTTGAAGCTCTCCGGCGCCGTTCAGGCCGCGCGCTGGACTCAACTGACCCCGGGTCTCGGCTATGTTTACTCCTTCAACGGCCCGCATTCCCTGTTCAGCGACACGATTCGCTCCATGCGCGTCCTGGCGTTAAGCCATCAACTGGGCCATTGCTTGATGGGCGAGAAAGATGCCCCCATCAACCTGCTCCACCGTTCCTTGCAACATGCCGGGGCCACTGCTCGCTTCAACGTCTATTTCGGCAAAGGCCGCGATGCGTATGATGTGCGCGGCCGCGTGGCGCATGAATCCATCTTTAATCTCAATGACGGGAGTTATCGCTGTCCAAGCTCCCAACAAGGCTATTCACCCTTTTCCTCCTGGACCCGCGGCCAAGCCTGGATCATGTGCGGTTACGCCGAACAATTGGAGTTTCTCAGCAGGCTTTCAGAATCCGAATTTGCCGGTCAAGGCGGGAAGCTCCAAGTGCTCGGACGCTTCGAGGAAGTGGCTTCCGCCGTCTGCGATTTCTGGCTCGAACAGACACCCACCGACGGCATTCCCTACTGGGACACGGGCGCGCCCAACCTGCACAAACTGGGCGATTGGGCCAATCGGCCGGCGGATCCCTTCAACGCTCACGAACCGGTGGACAGCTCGGCCGCGGTCATCGCTGCGCAGGGCCTTCTCCGTTACGGGAATTACTTGCGCGCAACAAGCCGCCAACAAACTGGGACCCGGTATTATCAGGCGGCCTTGACCATCGCCAGCCATGTTTTGGATGATCCGTATCTGGCAGCCGATCCGAAACACCAGGGACTGATTTTGCACTCGATCTATCACCGGCCCAATGGCTGGGATTATACGCCGCCTGGACAAAAAATCCCGTGTGGCGAGTCGTCGATGTGGGGCGATTATCACGCGCGCGAATTAGCGCTGATGATCCTGCGCGAAGCAAAAGGACTGCCCTATTACACATTCTTTGCCACAATCTAAGACTCCGTGGTTAAGTTTATGCCGCCATTCAAATTTAGCCGCATTCCATCGCTAAAGAGCATCGAAGCTTTCGGCCAGTATGTCCGCAGCCTGCAGATTGACCTGCGGTTTGAACCACAGATTTCCGTGGGCGACGCCTCAGCCCTGAGGCGCAGCTTCATCTGGAAGGGCAGGACTATCGGCAATCGGTGGGCGGTTCACCCCATGGAAGGATGGGACGCCACAATCACCGGTGGGGTAACGGAGCCAATGTTGAGGCGCTGGCGGCGCTTTGGCGAAAGCGGCGCCAAGTTCATCTGGGGAGGAGAGGCCATGGCCGTTCGACCGGACGGACGCGCCAATCCGAATCAACTCATCATCAACGAGCAAAACAAGGCCGGCATCGCGCGGTTGCGGGAGTCTTTGCTAAAGGCCCATCGCGAGAGGCACAGTCGCGCCGACGACCTGATCATCGGCTTTCAGTTGACGCACTCCGGCCGGTTCTGCCGGCCCAACGGCCATAAGCGCTATGAACCGCGGGTCGCCTTTCGCCATCCGCTCCTCGACAAGAAGTTCCATGTCACCAGCGACAAGCAGGTTTTTAGCGATGATGATCTGAAGCGATTGGTGGATGATTACGTCGCTGCGGCCAGGGTGGCAGCGGAGATCGGGGCGGACTTCGTCGATATCAAACATTGCCACGGCTATTTGCTCCACGAGCTTCTGGGAGCGCACACGCGACCGGGGCCTTACGGCGGCTTGCTGGAAAACCGCACCCGGCTCTTCCGGGAAATCGTCGCCGCCATCCGGGCGGAAACTCCAAAACTCGAAATCGGTGTGCGCCTGAGCGCATTTGATTTTGTCCCGTTCAAACCGAATCCAGACGCGGCTGAACCTGGCAAACTGGGCCCGGGCATGCCGGAGGATTTTGCCCATTGTTTGCCTTATTGCTACGGCTTTGGCGTCAATCAACAGAATCCCGTCGAATACGATTTGGGGGAGCCGATCCAATTTCTTCGTTTGTTGGAAAGTATGGACGTCAACTTGGTGAATCTCTCGGCTGGCAGTCCCTATTACAACCCGCATATTCAGCGGCCTGCCATCTACCCGCCTTCGGATGGCTATCAGCCGCCCGAAGACCCTCTTGTGGGGGTAGCGCGACAGATCAACGTCGTCAAGGAGTTGAAGGCGCTGTTTCCCAAATTGATTTTGGTCGGCACAGGCTATTCCTACTTGCAGGAATATCTTCCGCATGTGGCGGAATACTACGTCCGCAACGGCCATGTGGACGTGGTCGGAATCGGGCGGGCTGTTCTTTCCTATCCGGCCATGCTGGCGGACGCGACCACCAAGGGAAAAATCGAAAGCCGCTTTATTTGCCGCACCTTCAGCGATTGCACCACCGCCCCGCGCAACGGTCTGCGCTCCGGATGCTATCCCCTGGATGACTATTACAAAAACTTTGAAGACGCTCCAAAGCTAAAGCAGGCAAAGAAAAATTACGGCTTGCGCCGGGGCGGGGCGTGAATGGCCTCACCGCGAATGGCGTGCGCCGCCTCCATCCAGGCTTCGCTGAATGTTGGATGCGCGTGAATGGTGCCGCCCAGTTCCCGCGTGGTCCACTCGGCGCGGATGGCGATGGTGGCCTCGGCGATCAGTTCGGTGGCGTGCGGGCCGACGGCGGCGGCCCCCAATAGTTGATCGGTGGCAGCATCGGCAATCCATTTCACGAAGCCGATGGTCTCCCCTGAGGCAAGGGCCTTGCCCAAGCCGGCGAAGCGGAACTTGCCCGTTTTGACCGTGCGATCCGCCTTTTTGGCGTCGTCCTCGCTCAGGCCAACGGTGCCGACCTCAGGGGAGGTGAAGATGACGTTGGGCACGAGGGTGTCGCAAGCATGGGGTTTTTGAGAGACAGCATTCTCGGCGGCGGCCAGACCCTGCGCGGTGGCATAGTGCGCCAACTGGGTTTTCCCAGTCACGTCGCCGATGGCAAAGATATTGGCGGCTTTGGTGCGGCAGTAGTTGTCCGTTTCAATAAAACCGCGTTCGCCGGTTTTCAACCCGGCGTTTTCCAGTTTCAGACCGTCGGTGACCGGCTTGCGGCCGACGGCGCTGAGAAGCAGGCCGGCCTGAAGCGATTCCCCGCCGAAATCGCCGGTCACGCCTTGGTCGCCAGCCTTGATGTTTTCCAGGGCTTTGCCGGTGAGGATGCGGATGCCAGGGGATTTTTCCATGTTGGCGCGCACTTCGTGCCGCACATCGGGATCAAGCAGAAGGAGAATGTCTTCCAGCAATTCCACGATTGTCACCTTCACCCCCAACTGCGCTGCCATGCGGGCCAGTTCGCAACCAATTAACCCGCCGCCGAGGACGATCATGCTTTCGGGCAGCTTGACAAGGTCAAGGAAGCCCCGGCTTTCCACCACGCGCTCATGCCGGGGAAGAAAGCCGGGCATGGCGGAGGTCGAACCCGTCGCAATGATGACTTTTTTCGCGCCGATGACAGTGGCGTCGCTGATGGCGATGGTGTGGCAATCCTTGAAGGAAGCGACGCCGGTGAATTGCTTCACGCCGTTGGCCGCGAGCAGTTGTTTGACGCCACCTTTGAGCTGGCCGACAATTTTATTTTTTTGCCCGATCATCGCGGCGTAGTCCACGGACACGCCGGAGAAGGTGATGCCGAAAGCACCGGCGCGTTTGATTTTGGCAAGGGCATCGGCAGCGGTGATCAGCGCCTTGGTGGGGATGCACCCCCAGTTCAGGCAGGTGCCGCCGAGTTGTTCCTTTTCCACGATGGCGACCGACGCGCCAAGCTGGGCCGCGCGGATGGCGGCGGGATAGCCGCCCGGTCCCGCGCCTATAACTACGACGTCAAACGTTTCCATAATTGCATGTCCTCAAGTTTGGCCTTCACGGCATTGATGAATTGAGCGCCTTGCGCGCCGTCAATAAGCCTGTGATCCACAGAGAGCGTTATTTTCATGATCTGGCGAATGACGACCTTGTCATCGCGGACGACGGGTTGTGGCATGGTGCTGGCGACGGCGAGGATCGCGCCTTCGCCGGGCTTGATGATGGCGGAGAAGTTCTCGACGTTGAGCATGCCCATGTTGGAGATGGTAAAGGTGCCGCCGGTCATCTCGTCGGGAGTGAGTTTGCTGGCGCGAGCTTTGTCAGCGAGCCGCTTGGAAGCGGCGCTGATTTCCAGAAGCGGCAGTAATTCGGCGTTGTGGATCACCGGCACGACCAAGCCATCCGGGATCGAGACAGCAAGACCGAGATTGACATGGCCGTGCCAACGCGTGGTCTTGCCATCGGTGCTGCTGTTGACCGTGGGGAACTCCAGCAGGCTCAGAACAACAGACTGGGAGATAAAGTCGGTGATGGTGTACGGCGCTCCTGCTGCTTTGAGTTCATCGCGATACGCAACGAGGCCGGTCATGTCCACCGAAACGGTGGCGTAGAAATGCGGCGTGTCGCGAAAGCTCTGCGTCAAGCGCTGGGCAATGATCTGCCGCATCCTGGACATCGTTTTTGGTTTCCCGGCCATGGCGCGTTGAACGTCGGCGAGGGTGATGCGTCCGCCGTCGCTTGGAATGACGCCAAGCAAATCCACGTTTTCTTTGGCGGCCAGTTCCCTGGCGACGGGACTGACGCGGAGATTGTTGTAGCCGCGCGATTCCAGGTACTGCTTGACGTCGCGTTCGACCACGCGGCCCAGAGGGCCGGAGCCTTTGATCGGTGCCGGGTCAATCGCGCACCGCTTTGCCAGGGCCGCCCCGCGCGGACTGATGCGGAAAAGAGCGGAAGCTGATGGAGCCGGCGCGAGAAGGGCAGGAATGGCGTCAGGAACGGATGTCCCAGCCGTTGGCGCCATGGCAATCGGTGGCAATGGTGGCGCGACGGGGACAACGCGCGCGGCTTCTGCGGGCTTGGGAGGCGGAACGGGCGTCGGCCCGGTCGCAGCGGGAATGGCTTCACCCGGCTTGCCGAGAAAACCAACGATGCTCTGCACCGGGACGTTGACACGCGGGGGCACGACGATTTTCAGCAGCGTGCCCGCCTCGAAACTCTCCACCTCCATGACCGACTTGTCGGTTTCGACGGTGAACAGAATGTCACCCTTGGCCACGTTGTCGCCTTCCTTTTTGAGCCATTCCACGATGGCGCTTTCTTCGGTCATTTGCCCAAACTTGGGCATGATGATTGGGGTAGCCATGTTGTGCCTTACAGGATCGAGTTGGCGGCGGTCAGAATATCGCCCACGTTGGGCAGAAACGCCTCTTCAAGAATGTGCGACTGCGGGGCAATGCCGTTTTTCGCGCCGACGCGTTTGACGGGCGCGTCGAGGTAGTCAAACGCGGCCTCCGAAATGGTGGAGGCGATTTCGCCCGTGTAACTGCCGATATGGATGGCCTGGCTGGCAACGACGCAACGCCCGGTTTTTTGAACGGAGCGCACCACCGTGTCCAGATCCAGCGGCACGAGGCTGCGCAGATCAATGACCTCGGCGCTGACATTTTTTCCGGCCTTCAACTTGTCCGCGGCCTTGAGGCAGTCGTGAACCAATGGACCCCATGCCACGAGTGTAATGTCGGCGCCTTCGCGCTTGATGGCGGCGACGCCGAGGGGAACGAGGTATTCCCCGTCGGGCACCGGACCTTTCAAAGCGTACAGCCCCTGCGATTCGACGAAGAGGACGGGGTTATTGTCGCGAATGGCGGATTTGAGCATCCCTTTGGCATCGTAGGGTGTCGCAGGGTAAACGACATACAAACCGGGGATGTGACAGAAAATGGATTCAAGGGTCTGGGAATGCTGGCCGCCGTAACCTTTGCCCGCGCCAGCAGAGGCGCGGATGACGAGGGGGACTTCGGTTTGGGCGCCGCTCATGTAATGCCATTTGGCGGCCTGATTGCTGATCTGGTCGGAAGACATCAGCGCGAAATCGAAGTACATCAGTTCGACCACGGGCCGGAGTCCGTTCATGGCCGCGCCGCAAGCGGTGCCGCAGATGCAGGCTTCGCTGATGGGGGTGTTGAAGACACGATCCCGGCCAAAGGCTTCGAGCAATCCTTTGGTGACCTTGAAGGCGCCGCCGTAATCGGCAACGTCCTCGCCATAGAAGATCACACGCCTGTCGCGCGCCATTTCTTCGACGAGCGCTTCTTTGAGGGCGTCTTTGTAGGTCAGTTCGCCGTTGACACGCTTGATTTCCGGCAGCGGCCCCAAGAGGTCAACTTTGGCAAATTCAGGGGGGACGGTCTCGCACTTGGTGTCGGTGTACATGAAGGCGAGGACATCCTTGACGTCTGGATCGGCAGCGGCGACGGCGCGCCTGGCGGCGCTGGCGTTGCGGTCAGCCACGCGTTTTTCCACCACGGCGAGGCCGGGAGCGTCGAGCATCCTGGCTTCCAGCAATTCTTTCTTAAACGCCTCGATGGGATCAATCGCTTTCCAGGACGCTTCCTCTTCCTTGGTGCGGTATTCGTTGCGCGGATCGCTCAGAGAGTGGCCCCAATAACGGTAGCAATCCACATCCAGGAACACGGGGCCTTTGCCTTCCCGGCAAAGTTTGGCGGCGCGCAACACGGCGTCGCGAACGGCCAGGACGTTCATGCCGTTGACGATCTCAGAGTGCATGTTGTTGTCGGCAAAGCCGGCTGGGCGGCGGCCGATGCGCTCCACGCCCATAACTTCGTCATCGCTGCGGTGGCTCATGCCGTAATGGTTGTTGCAGACCAGGAAAATAATGGGCAGGCCGGATTTGCGGCCGGAGGCCAGGTGGTTGGTGAACTGGGCCTGGACGGAGAAATTCAAGGATTCCAACACCACGCCATTGGCGTACGCGCCGTCACCGGCAAAACAGCAAACCACGTTGCCGCGCTCGAGGTAACGGTTGGCCAGAGCCGCGCCGGTTGCAATCGGCACGCCGCCGCCAACTATGGCGTTGGCGCCCAGATGGCCCACGGTGAAATCAGCGATGTGCATGGAGCCGCCGCGACCGCGGCAATAGCCGTCGTCCTTGCCGAAGAGTTCGCAAATCGTGCGATAGACGTGTTCTTCGAGCGCGGCTTGGATCAAGTCCTCGTGTCTGGAGGATTTGCAGTTGGGAACGCGCTGGCGGAGTTGTTCGTCCGTCATCTGGCGGATGGCAACAGTTCCCTTGGCCAGACTTTCGCCATGGCCCCGATGAGTGCTGGTGATGTTGTCGCGCAATTGCAGGGCGCAACAAGCGCCGGCCGCGGTGCCTTCCTGGCCGACCGAGACATGGGTCGGCCCGCGATAGTTGTAGTCGCGGATTGGGTCGTATGCTCCCGACCGAAGTTTGACGATCATCTCTTCCATCTCGCGGATGATGAGCATGTCTTCCAGAATCGCCACCGCTTCCGTTGGCGAGAGGGTCCGGGCCTTGAGTTCGGCCTTGAGAGTGCCCTTGTAGCGATAGGCGGGAATCCTGCCGCAGTCTATCTCAAAGGGGGTAAATTTGGGGCGTGAATCGCTGAGATAGGTGGTTGATTTCTTCATCTGTTACTTTTTGTTGCTGGCTCGGACAATTTTAATGCCTTTGTGAACCAATGCCCTGGCAAAACTCAATGGCTTGTCGGTGATCAAAACGTGGACGCTCGCCCAGCGGCCGGCACTGGTGAAAGACACTTTGCCCGCCTTGCTGCTGTCGGCAAGGACGATCACCTGGCGCGCCTGGCTCATGACGGCTTCCTTGGTAAAGGCCTCGCTGGGGTCGGTGGTCGTGAGTCCTTCTTTCAAAGCAAATCCGATGGTTCCCATGAAGGCTTTGTCCAGATGCAGTTCCTGGAGGACCAGACGCGTCAGTGGTCCCACCAGGGTCTGACTGAGGCGTCGCAATTCGCCGCCAATGACAATCAATCTCGGCCCGCGCCCGGCCAGTTCGTGCGCGGCGTGCAAGGAATTGGTGACCACGGTCAGGTTGCTCCGTTCGCAAAGCAGGCGTGCCAGCTCCAGAACGGTGCTGCCGCCATCGAGGTAGATGGTATCGCCCGGCTCGATAAATTTTAAAGCGGCCTCGGCAATGCACCGCTTCTCGCGGACGGCCAGGGAGGTCTTGTCCTCGAAAAGCGACTCGTCCAGCCGGTTTTCCACGCTGACCGCGCCGCCATGCACCCGGCGGATGGCCCCGCTGCGCTCCAACAGGTCCAAGTCCCGGCGCACGGTCGCGGCCGAGACTTTGAGCCGGCGGCAGAGATCCTCAACGCGGTTCAAGCCGTTGTCGCGGATCAAGGCGCGCAGGGCCTCCAAACGCTGGGGCGCAAGCGCTTTCCGGTCCAATTCCCGGTTGACGAGTTTTGATCGAATATGACCGATTTTAGCATTCAATTGCTGTGAAGCAATCAATATGTTGCAAAATCTTTCATTGGGGGTGCGTCCCCGTTTTCGTTCTTCGCTGTTTTCGGTGGAATAGATTTGCTCATAAAGTGGACCACACCCTCAAAAACCATCGTACTACTGATTTGCCGCGAAGAATGGCAGGAAAGGCAAGATAGGGATGATCGGTCCAAAAAAGGTGTAACACTGTAACAAGTGTTGATAGTCAACGACTTAGCCCGTAACATTTGCCGTTACAAACCCGTAACAAGCCCGTTACATTAACGATAAAGCCGGTAAATGTGCCTTGAAAGTGCATCTGCCGGATGAATTCAAAACTCCATTTTGGACAGTAGCGGGCCGGGAGAATGGGAAAGTTAGTTGTTTGGCTCGCCCTCATCCTGACCTTCTCCCCCGTCCGCCTTCGCTCCGCTACGGCGCGACAAGGGGGAGAAGGAACACCTTTTGCGCGTTTCCATATTATCGGTTGACCGTTCGGCCAATCACGGCGCAGGTTTTTCAAAGACGCGGCAGACGATTCTCCTTCTCCCTGGGGAGAAGGCCGGGATGAGGGAGTGCAATGCTTTGACTCCTCATCTTCAGCGGCTTTTGCGCGGCACAACGGAAAGTTGCCAGGTCTCGTCATGGAAATGTTATGGGCACCCCCCGGTTTGCCCCTTTTGACGTTAACGATAATGTTGACTTGGTCCTGGCCTTGCCACTGGCGCATTTGTGAGTGGATGTGTGGGTGGACAGAGCGGGCGGGGCGCGGCATTATTCTGATACCCGCGATAATTCAGGTTGACGACAGTCCAAATGCAGTCTATTTTTGGATCAAAATGAAGACTTGCAGTCTGAGCGAAGCAAAGAGTTCCCTTGGCAGATTGGCCGACGATGCCCTTCAAGGCCATCCGACGGTCATTTCCCGCAGCGGGAAATTACTTATTTTGAGGGCCTACGAACCGTCGGATCCCGACGAATTTGATGCCCTGATCAACGAAGGAATAAACAGCGAACATTTCCCGCTGACCGATTCGGTTTGGGAGGGAATCCGCCAACGAGGCAAGAAACTCGCTCAGAAGCTCGGAAAAGGGTAGATGAAAGCCCGAATCAGCGCCCGGGCGCAGAGCGACCTTGATCGCATTTTCGCCTATATTTCCGTCCGACAAAGCCCAAAGGCGGCCGAGCGATTTCTCGAATTGGCGCAGGAAGCCACAGGGTTCCTTGCCCAACATCCGCTGGCGGGTCCGCATCCCAGGTGGGCTACCCGGCACAGAACCTTGCGATTTTGGGTCATCAGCAGAACGAATTTTCTGATTTACTATCTGCCGGATGAACAAGGGGTCAGCATTGAGAGGGTGTTGGATGGCCGTCGCGATGTTGCCCGCATCATTGAAATTGGCGTGGAAAATCCGCCTGATTGGGAGCAACCTTAGGTTATAGGCAGAAGCTTCGAGAACCGAAAATTCTGACGATAGTACGGTTTGACCCCTACGACGAACGACTAAAAACAGAAAGCAAATGAAAACAAACAATATGTGGTTATGCGGGCTTGACCCCTTTTCGGGTTCAATGTTATCATTCACTGATTATGCTCAACCATGCCGTACCGCCGCCATTCACGTACAGGTTTCGGCACATGTCGAAGAAGGAGCTCAAGGACTACCATCAGTGGTTCATGGATACACTCCCGAAAGGGATTAACGAACTGGCGGACGCGGTGAGGCGGACGCCGGGATTTGAGACTTGGCAGCCTGACTGCACGCCTTCCTCGCTGGACATACTTGGCGAATGGTTTGCCGCCCATGTCGAGAAGCGAGAACGGACAGACGAGGAGATTGAACAAATTAAGAATCGTCTGACTTTTCCGATGGAGATTCCGAGGGAGGAATTGACGGACCGAACGTTTTCGTTGGCAGTGGATGTTGGTATGTATTTCAGCCAGGTCTTGTTGAAGAACCATCCATCATTGCAGTGGGACCAGCCATTTGGAGGCAAATTGCACATAGATTATGGTCAACCGGTACCTGGCTGGTTTTGGCGCGATGGCGTTCAATCCCGTCCACATGATGACCACGCTTGCTTACGGTTTGGCTGACAAAAAGCAAACTGGCAAACGACTGCGCGAAGTTTATGGCATTTGGTCGAAGAAGGTTCAACCCGTGTCCTGAGCCGCCTGCCCTAGCCGAGTCCGACTACAAAAAGGTCGTTGTGTGGCAGAGCAAGGTAGGCATAGGGGTCAAACCGTACTATTGACATGTTCATGCTCTTTTCGCCTTTGGTATAAGGCGGCATTAACCGTTTGGCGGGTGAATAAGCTTTGCCAAAAGTCCCCCATAAATCAAGGTCAAAACCAAATATTCTTACAATAGTACTATTTGACCCCTAAACCTAAACCCTAAACCAGAATATGCCGCTCCTGACGGAGCTTGGAATGCTTGTCGGTTCACGTTCTACAAAGATGTCGCCCCTGGCGGGGCTGCGATTGGCACACATGTATCCTATTATTAATCAATGATTTACGCCTTATCCAAGCGCCATTCTGGTTTGACCCCTTTGCCGCTTTGGCCGGTGAGCGGGATTACATTTTCAACACGCGTTGGCGGTAGGCCTCATCGGGACGGCCAGCAATGCGGGCGATGTTCTCTCCGGACAGAAACACGGGGCCGCCAAGGGCGGCAGCGCCCATGAAAATTTTGGCCGCTTTCTCGGCCATCAGCATGGAGGAAAGAACGGATTGCCACGTGCCCCCAAGTGTAATGAGGCCGTGGTTTTGCATCAGGATGACCCGGGGCTGGCACTGTTGCTTTTGAATGAAGGCTTCGGTTTCCCGACGGATGGCCTGCGCCAGTTTCAGGCCGGGATCGGTGTAGGGGACGAAAACCGAGGCGGGGCCGCAACAAACGATTTCGTCCGGAACCATGCGGTGTCCGGCAAAATCCCTCGAGCGCGGCGAACAGAGGATTTGATTGACAGTGGTGGCATGGGTGTGGCCGGCGAATTTGACGCCGGGCAGGGAAAGCGTCCAGGCATGGAAGACGGCTTCGACGGAAGGTTTTTTCGCCTTGGGGTCAACACGGGCGGCCAGCAGGGCGTCATCCACCTGCGGGTCGGTCAGGCTTTCTTTTTCCAGCAGGGGCAGCAGGGCGGAGAAACGGCACTCGACGACGTCGTCTTCTTTGAGGGTGCCGAGGCAGGCGCCGCTGGCTTTGACGAGAAAGGTATCGTCGCCAAGACGCGCGGAGGTGTTGCCTTCGCCGAGCATGGCCAGACCGCGGTCTTCGCGGCCCAGTTCGTGGGAAAGGGTGACGAGATCTTGAAGGATTGGATTTTGCATTTTCATCAGCTCATTTCCTGGCCGCCGGTCACGCTCAAGGCAATGCCGGTGATGTAAGAGGATTGGTCGGAGGCGAGAAAGACGACGGCGTTGCAGACGTCCTCGTAACTACAGCCGCGTTTCATGGGCACTTGATTGACGTAGGCCTGGCGGACCTCGGCCACGTTTTTGGCGCCGGGGACTTTGCCGGCGCGAAGGTACTGGGCCAACAAGCCCGTTTCAGGATGGGTCCAAAGCGGGGAGTCGAGCAGGTTGCCGGGGCAAATCGCGTTGCAGCGCACCTGGAACGGGGCCATTTCCAGCGCGACGCTCTGGGTGTGGCCGATGCCGCCGAACTTGCTGGCGGCGTAAGCGGAGTTGGCGGCGCTGCCCTTCTTGCCGGATTTGGAATTGATATTGACAATCGAACCACCCCCCTGGCTCTGCATGAGGCGGCAGGCATATTTGGTGACCAGGAAATAACCAAAGAGGTTCACGTCCAGGACCGCCCGCCATTTCCCGGCATCCGCGCCGGCAATGGGTTCGGCAATCAGGATGCCGGCGTTGGCCACGACGATGTCCACGCGGCCGAACTCCTGCGCCGCGCGATCGAAAAGCATTTTGACATCAGTTTCCCGGGTGACATCCACTTTCACACCGAGGACGCAGCCAGCCGTTTCGGCGGCGATGGCTGCGGCGGTTTCGGCCACGCCCTTCTCGTTCACGTCGGCAATCACGACCTTGCAGCCTTCGCGGACGAGCCGCAGCGAGATGGCCCGGCCCAAACCCTGCGCCCCGCCGGTCACGATGGCGATCTTGTTCTTCAAATCCGCGCTCATGTTGTGGGGAATTGTTTCACGAGAGCTTCCTCCGCCTGTTTGTTCCAGTGACCGTCCGAAAGCGGGAGTGAGCCGCCCAGTTCGGTCAGCGCGGTGAGTTTCAATCCGCGGCAGGAAGGGTAAACAAGAATTTTGCCGGGCATGAGATTTTTTTCCACCGCCCGGATGCCGTCTATCGCGCCCTCCAATCCGGCCACGGCGGCCACGGACAGATTGGTGTCGAGCCGGCGCGAAACCACTTTGGCCAGGACCTGCTTCATGTCCTCGAGCACCGAACCGCTGGTGCCGGTGAAGTAAAGTTGCTTCTCGATGTAGGCGTCCAGATCAAGGCCGGCGGTCTTGTCGGCGGGAATGCCGGCGAAGATGTTGACCCTGCCTCCGGGCGCGGCGTCCTGGACGGCCTGGGCGACGAGCGCGGGCACGGGCGCCATGAGCACGATGTAATTGAACTGGCCGGGAAGTTTTTCTTTGGACGGATTGTAGAGGCGCAGCGTGAGTTTATTTTTGGCCGCCAATGGTTCGGCCAGCTTTTGCAGCGCGGCCAAACGCTCGTCGCTCAGGTCGCCGGCGAACACCGCCACCCCGGGCACGCCCTGGCAGAGGTCGCGGATGACGTGCATCGTCCCCATCGGACCGGCGGCGCCGATGATATTGATTTTGTCGTTGGGACGGATTTCGGCCGTGGCCGGAATGGCGGACATGGCCGCGGCGGGGTCCCTGCCGGTGGCGCCGACAAGGCGGATGCCGCCATAGTGAACGCGGCCGACTTGCGACACAACCGCACGGCCAAACTTGCCGCCGGCTTGAACGATGTTGAACAAGCCGCCGGCCGCCACTTTGGGAAAAAGTTTTTCCACCGTCGCGGGGTCTGAGCCGAAGTAGATGACGTCGTCATAAGCCGCGTTGTTCAGTCCGGCAATGTTGTCAGCCGTGGTGAAGGTGGTGGTTTTGGGTTTGCCCGGCAGGCTCCAGACCCGGTTTTTGTCCACCAGCGTCTCGCCCACCACCAGCATCCGGCCGCCGTCCTTGAGGGTCTGCCGTTGCTTCTCGACATAGGAATCTTCGACGCAGGCCCACGGTTCCACCAGCGCGAGGGCGGAGGAGGACAAATCTTCGGGGACGGGAATGAGCATGGATTCACCCTCCGGGGCAGTGATGACGCGTTCGTCCAAAAGAACGTACTCCTGGAGCGCGCCTTCAAAGTTGTAGCCGAAGGCCGAGTTGGAGTTGGCGGTGGGCAACCAACGGTAATCGGTTTGCACGAGGTAGCGCCCGCCCACCTTGTGGCGTTTGACATTGGCGCCGACCTTGACGAGGCGGATCACCGTCTCATGGCCGGGCACCGTCGGTTTGTCGCCGGGCACATAGTTGGGCATGCCCCGCAAAGAGTCCTCATCAATGCCGGCGGTGATGGAGGATTTGCGGGCGTGAGCGGAAAATTGTTTGAGCAGCTTGAGGTCGGAGAAGCACAAGCCGACGACTTCAACCCGGCCCAGAACCTGATCGGGTCCCGGTTCGAAGACGGCCTTGGTTTCGTTCAGGCGCAATTGGTCCGGCCCGACCAGTTGCACGGCGCGCTGTTGTTTTGGAATGGCGGCGCTTGACATGATTTTCCTCACTGAATTTTCGCGAGAATATTGCCGGGCGCAACCGCGGCGGTCAAGCCGCGCAACTGATTCTCCTTTCCCGGCTCCAGTTCGCGTCCCATCCTCTCAAAAAATTCGTTTTTGGCGGGAAGCGTTCTGAAAGTTCTTGCGGCCCACTGGCTCGTGTAGCCCAGGCCGCTCTGGCGCTGCAAGACTGAATGGGCATAAAAAATATGCGCGCCGCGCAGGAAAAGCGGCGCCAGCGGCTTAAGTTCCGCCGTTTCAAATGAATCCACGAACTTGTTGCCCGGTGAATTCATCTCGGTGCCGACGATAATCGGGAAGTGATGCTTCTCCGCCAAGGCGACGACATCATGGAGATTTTGGAGTTTCTGGTCGCGGAGGCCGGGGGAATAGTTGCGGTCCGGGATGATATTCAGCGCCGCCGCGCCGGACGCCTTGCCAACTTCAAACAACTCCTCGAGGCACTTCTCGCCCTCGCTGGCGCCGTCGAGCCAGGCCAGCGTGGGAATGGCGCCGGACTGGAGGACGAAACGGTTCATGTCAGCCATCAAAGGAAAGGAGCCTTCACCCGGCTGCACGTAGCCGACGCCGCCTTTCTTCATTGTCTTGGTGCGAATCAGGTTCTGGAGTTTCGCGCCGGGGGATGGGGCGTCGCCGAGTTTCTGTCTCCAAAATGCGGCGCGGACGGCGGGGTCAGGAAACACCCGGGCGGCCTGGCGCTCGAACGCTTCACAGAGATGGCGCTCGGTGGCATTGCCTTGGGGCGTTATCGAAGCCACGTCCTTCTCGTAATCGAGTTCGACCGGTTGCATGTGCCTGTTCACGCGAGCCAGCAGATCGCGGGTGCGTTGGGCTGCGGCCGCGCGCATCTCCGCCAGAAATGGATGCGGCGCGGCACTGGTGAAGCCCACGCCCATGTGATAGGCGATGCCCGGTTCTCCGGGGGAATTGATGACGCGGGTGGCAAACTCGGGGACAAAGGCGCGCGATTCCAGGCTGACGCAGGTTTTCAGGCCGAGGAGACGCCCGGCTTCCAGAAATTCTTCCAGCCCGTCCAGCACATCGAAGTCAACAATTCCCGCCACCGCCAACCCTGCTTTGCGCGCCAGCCACGCATATTTCGAGGGTGAATAGCCATAGGCGTTGTAGGAAAAGAAAGTGTGCGCGTGGAGATTCACGCCGGTTCCCGGCTCCGGCAGTGTCATCAGCCCGTCCCCGACCTGCCGCCAGAGAGTTGCCAGCGCG
The DNA here is from genome assembly GCA_963825315.1 of uncultured Verrucomicrobiae bacterium. GTDB lineage: Bacteria > Verrucomicrobiota > Verrucomicrobiia > Limisphaerales > Palsa-1400 > DASRLE01. The sequence continues at coordinate 434,610 of CAWGST010000002.1, forward strand.
CGATGGCGCTCCGCGGAATCAAAACTATCCAGTTGTCGCTCCAGTAATTCGGTCATTGGCAAAGCTTCTCAAACAAGATGAGGGCGGCAGTTTAGCGCGGAATAGGTTGAGATCAATCCAGAAGTCGAAAAAGCCATGGATGATGTCATTGCTTTAATGGCTGATTGAAGCCAAAATCCGAGAGATAATTTAATGAGATTTTAGAATTAAGAATCTGATCCAAATGACTTGCTGCATCGCAAAATTGCCGGCTGCACAAAAGAGATCGGGATTGGGAAGGGCGGTTTGAACTTGTCAATAATCAATCGTCCGTCATAAATGTTTTGTGCGTTTGCTGGATCGCTATATACTGCGCGAGTTGCTGGCGCCGCTGGCATATTGTCTGGGCGGCTTCCTGATCTTCTACGTCGCTTTTGATTTGATCTTCGAGATCAACCGTTTCCAGGAAGGACATCTGCTCTTCCTCGACGTGGTCGAGTATTACGTTGTCACGCTGCCGGAAATTCTGGCGGACCAGGTCATTCCCGTCTCGCTGCTGCTGGCCTGCCTTTACGCGCTGACCAATCACAGCCGTCACAACGAATTAACCGCCATGCGCGCGGCGGGCGTCAGTTTCTGGCGATTGTCCCTGCCCTATTTGGGCGTGGGGGTGGTTTGCGGCGCGGCCATTTTGGCCCTCAACGAGCTGTGGGTGCCGCGGGCCGCGGACAAGTCCAAGGACATCCTGGAACGGCGCAAGAACCCCGGCCAGGACCGCAACTGGACCGGAAGATTGGACTTCCACAACGACGCCGACCGGCGGCATTGGAACATGGCCCATTTCAATCGATCCACTTCTGAAATGACCGGACCCACCGTCACCTGGGAATCGCCCGACGGCTCGAGCCACGCAATTTTCGCCAGGAGCGGCGTCTATACCAACGATCAATGGCGCTTTTTCAACGTCGAAAGATGGGACCGGGCGGCGGGCGATGACATTCCCCAACAAACCACCAACCGCTTTCTTGACATCCCCTTTTCCGAAACCCCGGCCTCGATTAGAACCGAAATCAAGGTCAGCGCTCTCACTCCGACCGAGGCCGCGAAAGGCCCGCAGCTCTCCATCCGCGAACTTCTCCTCTACCTGCGCTGGCATCCGCACCTGGATCGGGAGAAGCGATGGCCGTCCCTCATGACGCAACTGCAAGGCCGCATCGCCGCGCCGTTCACCTGCCTGGCGGTGGTGCTGATCGCGCTGCCCTTTGGCGCGCGCAGCGGCCGGCACAACGTTTTCGTTGGCGTGGCCGGGAGCATTTTCATTTGCTTCGCCTACTTCATCCTGCAGCGCGTCTCCTTCGGCCTGGGCGTCGCCGGCTACCTCCCGCCGGTGGCGGCGGCATGGCTGCCCAACATCCTTTTCGGCGGCGCCGGCATCGCCCTCATGTGCCGGGTGAGGTAGATTCGCCTCCGGCGGCAATAATATGCTTGACGAAAATTACCGGCTCGTCCAACTGGCCAACGGCGCTTTCAGCATTCACTCGAAAGCGGAAGGCGAAACCTTTCACCCCGTCGTCGGCCCCGTCGCCGAAGCCCAGGCGCTCTACGTCACTCAGCTCAGGCTGCGCGAACGGGTGCGGTCGCAGGCCGGCGAATTTGTCATTTGGGACGTTGGTTTGGGCGCGGCGGCCAACGTTCTCACCGCCTTGCGCGCCACCCGCAACCTGTCTTGTTCCCTGCATGTCATCAGCTTTGACCGCACCATCGCGCCGCTGCAATTTGCCCTGCGGCACTCGGCGGATTTGGGTTATCTGGCGCAATATGAAAGCGCCGTCCTGGAGCTGCTGCAAACAGGCCGCGCCGATTTCAAGCACGGCCAACAATCGGTGCGATGGCGGCTGCGCCTGGGCGATTTTCCCCAATTCCTGCGCCGGCCGGGCCCGACGCCCGCGCCGCGCGCAATTATGTTTGACGCCTTTTCGCCCGCCAAAAATCCCGCGATGTGGACCGCGCCGCTCTTCTCCGATTTGTTCCATGCCCTTGATCCCAACCGCCCGTGCGCGATGCCGACCTATTCCCGGAGCACGATGTTGCGCGTGACCCTGCTGCTGGCCGGTTTCTATGTTGGCATTGGCCGCGCCACCGGGGAAAAGGAAGAAACCACCATCGCCGCCAATACGCTGGATTTAATTGATGAACCTTTGCCGGCCGCCTGGCTCCGGCGGGCGCGCAACTCCAAAAGCGCCGAACCGCTCTGGGAACCGGTCTATCGGCAGGCCCGTCTCTCCCCGGAAACATGGGAAAAGTTGCGCCGCCATCCGCAGTGGATTACCGGTCGCCAGCCAGACGGCGATGCCCTTCCAAAAGGCGCTCAGCAAAAATGATCGTTCCTTCAACACGGTAGAAAATCAGGAACCGGTTGAAGGGCTTCTCCAAACGCCAAGAGCGGACGCCGGGAAGATCTGAAAACGTGACGAAACGAACACGGCCCGCTTGTGGGTTCCTAATCAGGGCATCCAATGTTCGAATAACAGCTCCGGCAAAGCGATCAGCCAATTCGAGGGCGGGAATCGGGTCCAAGCCCGTTTCCAGGAGATACCAGCGAAGCTGCTGTTCCAAATCAGTGTCAAACTCCTCTGAACGCCGGACAATCATTTTCCCAAACGAAACCGCACCCTGGCAAGGATTTTCTGAATATCGCCGTTCTTGTGCGTCGTATGGCGACTGTCCATCCCCTGGCGGACTAGTGCGGCCAATTCCGGGGTATCCTGCTCCAGATCAATTTCTGGGCGCGCGCAAAAAGCCTGGCGCAGAGCGTCACGGACGACCTCGCTCGCGTTATTGTAAAGGCCGCTTTTGACCTTTTTCTCCACCACTCGCTCCAACTCTTTCGTCAGCGAAACATTCATATATGCCAAAGTATCGCAGAATTTGAAAAATGGCAAAGTTTGTTATCCATATCGATACGGCGCGGACAGGGTGAAGGTGTCGGGCAGGTGGCGGATCTCGGCCACGGCGCCGCCTTGCAACAGGACCTCCACAACGTCAAATCGAATTTTTATCGGCGGGTCTTTCAGCAGGCGCAAATAATCAAAGGCGCACTTCGTCAATAACCGGCGTTTGCGCGCGTTGACCGCCGCCGCAGGGCGCGTCCAGTTTCCCGCCAGGCGGGTTTTGACCTCGACAAACACCAGGCAGTCGTCCTCCCGGAAAACCAGGTCGATCTCTCCCCGGGCCGAACGGAAATTCGCCGTCAGATATTTCAGGCCCTGCTTTTGCAGATGCTTCTTCGCCGCCCGTTCGCCCAACTGGCCGTGGCGCTGGGCGAGCGGCAAGTCTTTTTTGTCGCCCCACCATTTGAATTGTTCGAACAAACGCATCGAGCCAGTTGCCGGACGATTCTTCAATCAAACAAATCCGCCTGCGCCGGGCGAAAGGGCGCAAAGGATTGCCGATGGATCGGGCAAGGGCCTCGCGCCTTGATCGCGGCCACATGTTCGGGCGTCCCGTAACCTTTATGATCGGCGAAACCATAGCCGGGATATTGCCCGTCCAGTTGAATCATCAACCGGTCGCGGCTGACCTTGGCCAGGATGCTGGCGGCGGCGATGGAATAACTCAAGGCATCGCCCGAGACGATCGCCGTCTGCGGCCATGGCATTGATTTCACCAGCAAACCATCGACCAGCACATGCTGCGGGGCGGGATTTAATTGGGCCAGGGCCAGGTTCATGGCGCGATGGGTGGCTTGCAGAATGTTGATCTGATCAATCATTTGCTCCGGCACCTGCGCGATGGCAAATCGGATTTCCGGGCGCGAAGTCAGTTCCGCGAACAAACTCTCCCGCAGTTCCGGGCTGAACTGTTTGGAATCGTTCACCTTTTTCAACGGTTTGGGCAATCCCTCCAGAATCCATTCCGCCGGAAAAATGACGGCGGCGGCAAAGACCGGTCCGGCCAGCGGTCCCCGTCCGGCTTCATCAACTCCGGCGATCCGGGTCATGCCCTGCTCCACCAGTGCGATCTCGAAACGAAAGCGTCCGGGCCTTGAAATTCTTGCCGCCATTGACAAACAACAGTAAAGGCTGAAGGCTGAAGGCTAAAGGCTAAAGTATGGCTTTCTCACTGGCTGGCAAATCGATCTTGATTACGGGGGCTTCGAGCGGATTTGGCGCGGCGGCGGCGCGCGCGTTTGGCGCGCAGCATTGCAAATTGCTCTTGGGCGCGCGGCGCATGGACCGCTTGGAAGAGGTCGCGGCTGAAGCCCGCAAGACCGGCGCGGGCGAGGCCCACATTCACGCGCTGGACGTGACCAAAACCGCCAGCGTCGAGGAATTCGTCAAGTGGGCGCGCGCCAAAACGAATAGTGTTGACGTCCTGATCAACAACGCGGGCGGAGCGCATGGCCTCGACCCGGTGGCCGCGGGACGGGATGAAGATTGGGAAGCCACGCTGCAAACCAACGTGCTCGGCGTCTTGCGCATGGTGCGGGCCGTGCTGCCGTTGATGCCGAAAGACGCGGGCAGTTCGATTTTGAACATCGGTTCGGTGGCGGGCCGTTTCGCCTACGAAGGCGGCGCGGCTTATTGCGCGGCCAAAGCCGGCGAATTAAAAATCACCCAGGTCTTGCGCCTGGAACTGAACGGGACGGGCATCCGCATCGGTTCGGTCGATCCCGGCATGGCCAGGACTGAATTTTCCACCGTGCGTTTCAAAGGCGACACCGCGAAGGCGGACAAAGTCTATGAAGGCGTGCGCCCGCTCATGCCCGAGGACGTTGCCGAAACATTGGTATGGATAGCCAGCCGCCCGCCGCATGTGAACATTGATGAGATGGTCATCAAATCCATCGATCAGGCGGCCACGTTCAAAATCTTTCGCCGACCGGTAGGGTGAGACGTCGAACCCCATCTCGATCGGGTTACGGCTCGACAGAGTATCGCCCTGCCGATTTTATTTTTGCTCGCGTTCCGGAATTTCAACAACGTCTCCATCCTGCAACGGGACATTGGGAGGGGGCTGAGTCTCCAGGTTAAATTCCATGACCATCGGCTGCCCACCGGCTTCCGATTCGCGCCGGGTTATTTTCACGCGGCTGAGATCGGACGATATCAGAAGAAGGTTGGCCTGATGCACCACCTGATTGAGGTCGTAGCTATACAAGACGCTTTCGCCATTCAATGTGCGGCCGGCGAGGGCGAGATTCCACTGAGGTCATGCTGAAACCATGTGTCCCCATTCGGCCCATTCGCGGTATAAGAAGACCACCTTACAATTGACGGCAGCAAGGCGAACTGCGTCGTTTGTCCCTTGACGACCACTTTCACTTTTCGCAACAAACATTTTCCAAGCGTGTCTCGTTCGGATTGGGATAGACCGTGCCAACCCTCACTGACATTGTGATCCAGTTGAGGAATCAGAACTATATCTCCCCACTCCAGCCAAAGATTCTTCGAGCAATCTCCCGACTTCAGGATTTCGTTTAAATCGATGGCGATGTCCTCTTTGCTCCCGTCAGCCTTTAGCCGGTTGATCGTCACATGGGCAAAGTCGGGAAAGGCTATGGCTGAAGACCCCATGCCAAAGCGTGGCGGAATGCCGAGGTGACGTCCGGGCTGACCACCATAAGTGCTCGCAATCAATTCGAGCAGAGTGTATCGATTGACCGAATTCGGGCCCTTGGAAAAAACTTTGTGCCCAATCGATCCCGTCCCTTTCTGCGTTATAAAAATCGCCCCGCGTCGCTGGTAATCCTCGTTGGCTCCGGCTTCGATCAACATCTGTTTAATTTTCTTCCCGTCGTCTCCCAGGCGTGAAGCGTAAGCCAGCGGCGGGTCGCCTTGTTTGTCCGGCGCATTGACATCGGCGCGATGCAAAATCAATTCCCCGATGATGTTGGTGTTCTTGTGCATTATGGCGTAATCCAGCGGAGTCTCGCCAGTGTCGTCCGTCATATTTGGATTCGCCGAATGCTGGAGAAGAAGTGTGGCAACTGGTGCGTTCCAACCGGAAATTGCGGCGATTAGAGGCGTGACTGTCCTTGTCACAAGTGAATTTTGATCCATCGACACGCTCCTCGTCCAAGTTGCTTCCGCACCTGCCCCACTGTCAAGAAGCGCTTTAACAATTGCGATATTGATGTCATGCTTCCCCGCAGCCGAGAGTAATGGGGTCTCACCGGATTCGGATTTGACATTGACGCTGGCTTTGTTGGAGAGGAGGAACTGAACCATTTCGACACGATTCATCTGAATGGCCCTGAAGAGCGCTGTTTCTCCGCCTTTTCCGGGAGCATTGACATCAGCCTTGTGCGCCAGCAGGACTTCCGCCAAGGTCGTGTAGCCTTTGCCGGCGGCAACGTGCAATGGCTGGTTTCCATCATGGTCCCGGACATCGACATCGGCCCCATGCGCCAGCAGGGTTTCTGCGACTGCCTTATATCCATGATCAGCGGTGTAATGCAGAGGGGTATAGCCGTTGACGCCGTTCTGCGCACTTACGTTCGCGCCCTTGGAAAGTAAAAAATCGACCATTGCCTTGTTGCCCGCCCTCGCCGCGGCATTAAGAGAGGTCATCAACGGCGTGGGTTCCGGATTGATGGGCGCTCCATTGTCCAGAAGCAACTTGGTCGCGCCCAGCCATCCTGAGGCCGCCGCTTCGTTCAACGTCGTCTCAAAACCATTTTCCGTCGGCGCATTAATCAAGTCCGGGCTGTTCTGGAGCATCTGCTTGATACGCACGATTTCCCGGGCTTCTTCGTCGGTGGCGGCTATGGAGGGCGAAACTGCCTGGTCCCCTTCCAACGCCGCCAATTGCCGTTGGAGGTCGAGCAGTTTCTGCTGCGTTGACAATGTCGCCTCCGGCGCCAGGAGCCCTGTCTTGACCCGCGTTTCTTGTAAATGCAATTCCTGTTCAACCACTTTGATTTCCTCCTCCAGCAGTTGCTTTTGCTTCTGACGCACCGCATCGGCGTTTGCATCAGCCGGATTTCTTGTAGAGATGGCAATCAATCGATCGACGGTATGCGCCGGAGTGGCGACGCCCATGCCCGTCAGATTCTGCCGGCTCAACGTCGCCAGCGTGGTTTGATCGGAAAAATCGCGGAGTATGCGCTGGTATTGCGCGGCGGCTTCGTTGGTCTTGCCCTGCATTCGATAACATTCGCCCAATCCGAAAGACCGCCGTGGCCGCAAGCTGCCGGTCTTTGTCAAACTGCGCGGCCAGCGACTGGTAACTGGCGATGGCTGCGTCCAGATTGCGTTTGGCCTGCTCCTCGAACAACCCCTGTTGCAGGAGCGCGGTGAGGTCGTTGGTCTGCGCCTGCGCCAGCCGCCGCCGCCAGGACGAAAATTCACCATGAATAATTTCGTTTTCATAGATTGAATGATGTCAGCCTGCCACATCTTCGCGGTCCAATTGTCATGCTTATGTAAAATCGTTCTACAACTCCAGTTGGTAGCCCACGCCATGCACGGTCTTGAGCCAGCGCGGCGCGTCGGGATTTTTCTCCAGCTTGGCCCGCAGGCTGGCGATGTGATTGTCCACCGTGCGCGTCGTGGGGAACGCCGTGTAGCCCCAGACCGCGTCCAGAAACTTTTCCCGCGTGACGGGTTCGCCCTCCGCCTCGGCCATCAGCCGCAGCATGGCGAATTCCTTCGCCGTGAGATGGACCCGTTTCTTCCCGCGCATGGCCGTCTGCCGGGCCAGGTCAATTTCCAAATCGCCCAATTTCAATTTCAACGGCCGCCGGGTTTTTCGTTCCACGCGTCGCAACAGGGCGCGCACGCGGGCGAGAAGTTCCTCGGTGCTGAACGGTTTGACGAGATAATCGTCCGCGCCGGCATCCAGGCCGGTGACACGATCTTCAATCTGGCCTTTGGCGGTGAGCATGAGCACCGGCACGACGTTGGCGAGGCGGCGCAACTCGGCGCACAATGCGAAGCCATCGAGCTTGGGCATCATCACATCAAGCAGGATGAGGTCGGGTTTTTCAGCGAGCGCGCGTTCCAGGCCGCTCTCGCCATCGGAAGCGGTAAGTGCGCGGTAGCCTTCCGCCGCAAGCAAGTCGGCCAGCGCCGTGCGCATGGGCGCTTCGTCTTCGATGATTAAAATCCGCTCATTCATTTTGATTCCTCACCGGCAATTCGATGGTGAACCGGCTGCCCTGGCCGGGTTCGCTTTGCACAATCACGCGCCCGCCGTGCGCTTCAACAATGTGTTTCACGATGCTCAAGCCGATTCCAACACCCTGGGTTTCGCGGCGCAATTCGGAACCGAGCCGGTAAAACCGCTCGAAAATCTTTTCATGCTCCGCCGCCGGAATACCGGGGCCGTGGTCGGAAACAAACAGATGAATAGTGGCCGCTGAACGTCCATGTTGCATTTCAATTCCCACCGTCACCGTCTGGCCCTTGGCGGAATGTTTGATGGCATTGTCAATCAGGTTCACCAGCGCCTGCTGAATGGCGCGGCCATCCAGGTTCAATTCGATGTTCGACCCTGGCTGTTGGTGGTTGGATATTTCCAATGTGACGCCTTTTTCCGTCGCGTACGGCTCCATGAGCTTCACCGTTGTCTGTGTCAGCGCAACGAGATCGGACGGCTCGAATTCATATTGTTTGCGGCCTTGCTCGATGCGGGAGAAGTCGAGCACGTTTTCGATGAGCGACGACAATCGGCGGCATTCCTGCACGATGAAACTGAAATACTCCTTCTGTTTGTGCGGCTGCAGGATTTTGCCGCCTTCCAGATTTTCGGCCATCAACCGGACGGAGGCGATGGGTGCGCGCAGTTCGTGCGAGACGCTGGAGACGAAATTGGATTTCATCTCACCGAGTTGCTGCTGGTGGCGAAAAGCATGGTAGGCGGCAATAAAACCAACCAAGGCTGCCATACTCGAAGCCGCAATGAGCGCCCCAAAGATAAATTGAAGCTGACGCTGCTTTGCGTAAAGCAGGTTGCGGTCGGTCAGCCGGATCTGCATGACAAATTGCGGATGGCCCGGCATGGCCTCAAAAAAGATCGTTTTCTCCTGTCCTCCATCGGGATCGCGTTTCCTCATCCCGGCGCGCTGTGACATCTGGAATTGTGCTGCCGCAAGGTTGTCGCCGGACGGTTTGCCCTCGCCCGGTTTGCTCCAGGGTGATGGCAGCGGAACCGGCTCGCCTTCCAACTCAAGAGAAATGCTGAAATAATCCGGCAATGAGATTTTGGCATCCTTGAAAGCATCCGCAAATCCCCGCACGACCAGTGATTGGGGATGGCACTGCACGCGCGTAATCGCCTCAATGGTCGTAACCGGATGATTGGAAATTATAGTGTGGTTTTGGGATTCAGAGGGGCTTAAAATGCAGAACCAACGCCGGTCCATGGCAGTTACCCAAAGATTGGCAGTGGTGATGCCGTTGAGTTTTCCGGTTTGTCTCACGGCTTCGGCCAGTTCGGATTGCGCCTGCTTGTCAGCCAGTAAAATGCGCATCGCTTTGACCGCCTCCGATAATTGAGGGTTCTTGCCAACCAAGCGCCCGGCTTCATCCAACAAGATGGAAGTCAGCGCGCTTGGGGAGGAGACTTCTGCCTGCAGCTTTTCCCAAAGCCGTTCGGTCGGCCCGCAGTCCTGCGCCCGCTTCAAAGCTTCAGCCAGAGCCAAAGTTGACAATGGCACCCCGCTATCCGAGATAACGCCGTAATGACGGTCGCCAAACAGGAGCAATTGATCGATCGCATTGGTTGCAGGCAACGATGATGACCCGGCACGAAGCTGGATGAATTCTGCGCAAGCGAGGGCGGATGGCGGCGGTTGAGTCTGCTGAAATGCCTTGAACAACCCGTCCAAGTTGGACAACGATTCAGATGCGTAGGCTGCCATTTTGAACGCCTCCCACGCCTGTTGCTGCCCAATGGACAGGGTCACCAGCCATGTTGGAGGGCGCAGCGGTGTTTGTTGTTCAGACGCAAGGTCTCCATTGGTTTCCAGCCAAAAACTCACCAGCGGAAACGGCCCGGGTTGCCATCCCGGAACCGCCGGGCGCAAAGCCGCCAGGTCGTTTGAAATTGCCTGTAATTCGTTTGAGTCACCTAAAATCTGTTTGCGGTTTTTATTTTCCGGCCAGGCCGCAATCCCCCATTGCAAATAAGAAAGCCAGCCACCTTTGGGGCCTTCAAATTGCGTTAACCGGTTGGCGGCAATCCGGCCAAAGTCGCTGGGAAGCGCCTGTATCACTTCCTTCGCTCGTTGCTTCGCCTCTTGTTCAACCGCGTTGCGCTCCCGCAGGATGGCCCAGAAGCCGAAACCAGCCATCAGCGCCACCGGCAGCAGGATGAGCACCGCTTGCCATAGAAACGATTGTTTCCGTAGTCCAGGCTGGCATGGGATGTTGGATTGCATTCGTTCCATTACCCGCAAAGTTAGCCGGAACCGCAAGACCAATTGTCATGGTTTTGTAAATTCTTCCGCCGTTCTCTTCTGTTGCGTTGATTTGTTCCGGCTGAGGTTGTTTTACGGGTAAACCAGTTACATATTGCCCCTCTATTGCTCTTCGTGTTGCCGGCTGGACCGCAGTCACAAGAAGCCCCTGCCTCGCCCAATCACCCAACGTTAATGTTAACGTAACGGGCTTGTTACGGGTTTGTAACGGCAAATGTTGCGGGCTAAGTCGTTGATTATCAACCCCGAAAGCTTTCGGGGTTGCGGTGTTGCGGGTTTTTGGGACCTCCTATCATCCATATCTTGCGGATTTTCCGGACCTGTGTGTCAATCTGGCGTTTTTGACGGGTGCGCACTTCCTTATGAGCAAATCTACTCCACCGAAAACAGCGGGGAACCTGCTTTTCTTACTTGCGCGGGGCCTTGCGCGCCATTTCGACAAATTCACTGGCCAGCCGCGTCAATTCCGCCCAATTCTCTTCGCGCAGAATTTTCGATGAAACCAGGGATGAACCCACCCCCAGCGCCGCGCAACCCGCGGCAAAGAACTCCGGTCCTGACTGCAATGTCACCCCGCCGGTGGGAACGATCTTCAAATGCGGCATGGGCCCCCGCATGGCCTTGATATAGCCCGGTCTTTCCGCCGGGAAAATCTTGATCAAATCCGCGCCGGCCTCATGGGCCAATTGCGCCTCCGTCGGAGTGTACGCGCCGAGAATGACCGCGCGCTCCGCCGCGTGGGCCGCCTGCACGATTTCCGGACGCATGATGGGCGTCACCACGAAGCTCGCGCCCGCCTCAATGCTGACGCGGCACATCTCCGCCGTCATCACCGTGCCGACGCCGACAATGGCCCGCTTGGCGAAGCACTGGCTGGCTTCCCGGATCAAGGCCAGGGCGTTGGGCGTGGTCATGGTGATTTCGAGGGCGGTGAGACCCCCGGCCAGCAGCGCTTCGCAGGCCGGCATCACCTGATCGGCATTGTTCGCGCGAATCACCGGAATGACGCCGGGGTCGAGCAATCGGGAAACGATCTCAGCACGAGAAGTCATTCGAGCAAGATAGTTTCATCCCTCGCGGCGACAAGGTTATTTCGCGCCACTTCGCTGGATCGGAACAAAGTCAAAGAGAAGCGAATGCGCTGGATTTCGCGGCGCGTCCGGGCCATGGTGTTTCCTGCCAGGCGTACTGGCAGAAAGATAAATCACCATGCCCAAAGTCTCGGAACTGAATGTTAACGGCAAGGCCGCCCCCATTGACGCCGAGGGCGAACGGACCTTGTTGAGCGTGCTGCGCGACGACCTTAATCTGACGGGGTCAAAATATGGGTGCGGCGAAGGCCAGTGTGGCGCTTGCACCGTGTTGCTGGACGGCGCGCCAACCCGCTCCTGCCAGATTCCTGTCGGCAGCGTGGGCCGGCGCAAGGTGCTCACCATCGAAAGCCTCGCGCCGGAGGGCCAATTGCATCCGCTGCAACAGGCCTTTCTGGACCATGACGCCTTTCAATGCGGCTATTGCACCTCCGGCATGATCATGTCAGGCGTCGCTCTTTTGCGGAAACGCAGGAACCCATCGGAGGCCGAGATCGTCCGTTTCATGGACGGCAACGTTTGCCGATGCGGCATTTACCAGCGGATTATCGCGGCGATCAAGGAAGCCGCCAACAAGGCCCCGGGAGGCGCAAAATGAATGTGACGGAGGAATTTGCAATCGAGCCTGAACGCTACGAATTGCTCGAACCGCGCCGCTGCCATTTTGCCGTGGATCGGCGGGAGTTTTTCAAACGGCTCGGCTGTGGTCTTGTTGTGTTGTGCGTGGCGGGGCCGGCGTTGGCCCAGGAATCAGGGGCGCCCGGCGGCGCGGCGGGCGCGGCGGACAGATTCCCGGCGACATCGACGCCTGGCTGCATGTGGGCAAGGACGGCGCGGTGACGGTCTTTACCGGCAAAACGGAAGTAGGCCAGAACATCCGCACCTCGCTCACGCAAGCCATTGCCGAAGAACTGCGCGCCCCCGTGGCCTCCATCAAAATGGTCATGGCGGACACGCAATTGACGCCCTTCGACATGGGCACTTTCGGCAGCCAGACGACGCCGCAAATGGCGTCGCGATTGCACAAGATCGGCGCCGCCGCCCGTGAAGCGCTGCTGGATCTGGCGGCGGATCATTTCAAGGCGGATCGCGCGTCGTTGGTCCTGAGCGATGGAAAAATTTCCAAGGCCGGCGGCGCTGAGTCGGTCACAGTTGGCGAACTGACCAAAGGTCAAAAGCTGGTCAAGTCCGTGACCCATGAGGGTTCCGCCACCCCGGCAACGGACTGGAAGATTGCGGGCGCTTCTGTGGCCAAAGTGGACGGCCGCGACTTTGTCACTGGCAAGCATAAGTACTCGTCCGACATGATCCTCCCCGGGATGCTGCATGGCCGGGTGCTGCGGCCCGCTGCTTTTCACGCGTCGCTCGAATCCGTCGAGACCGCGGCGGCGGAGGCGATGCCAGGCGTCAAGCTCGTGCGCGATGGCGATTTCATCGGCGTGACGGCCCCGGACGCCTTTGGCGCGGACCATGCGCTGGAAGCCATCCGGGCCAAATGGACGGCCAAGCCGCAACCCCCAAGCGCCGAGCTTTTCGATTATCTGCGCAAGAATGCCGGCGCGGGTGGCGGACGCGGAGACGGCGGGAACTCCGGTTCGATGGAGGAGGGATTGAACGCCGCCTCGCACAAACTGCAGGCGACTTACACCATCGCCTACATCGCCCACACCCCTCTGGAACCCCGCGCGGCCGTGGCCTGGTGGGACGGCGGCAAGCTGACGGTTTGGACCGGTTCACAACGGCCGTTTGGCGTCCGCTCCGAGCTGGCCGACGCCTTTGGCATCGCCCAGGAAAACGTTCGCGTCATCGTGCCGGACACGGGGGCGGGCTACGGCGGCAAACATACCGGCGAAGCGGCGGTTGAGGCGGCGCGCCTGGCCAAAGGCGCGGGGAAACCGGTCAAGCTGGTCTGGACGCGTCAAGAAGAATTCACCTGGGCCTATTTCCGCCCCGCGGGCGTGATCGACATCACCGCCGGCGTGCGCGACGATGGTGCGATCACGGCCTGGGAATTTCAGAATTACAACTCGGGCGGCTCCGGCCTTCGCAGTCCCTACGACATCCCGAATCAGAAAAGCCAATCCCACGATTCGAATTCCCCGCTGCGCCAAGGCTCCTATCGGGCGCTGGCCGCGACCGCGAACCACTTCGCGCGCGAGTCGCACATGGACGATCTGGCGACCGCCGTGAAAATGGATCCGCTGGACTTTCGCCTCAAAAACCTCAAGGACCCCCGCCTGCGCGCCGTCCTGGAAGCGGCGGCGGAGAGCTTTGGCTGGCGCGGCGCCAAAAGCGGCGGCGGGCACGGCATTGGCCTGGCTGCCGGCACGGAAAAGGGTTCCTACCTCGCGACGTGCGTCGAGGTTCTGGCGGATAAGGACAGCGGAAGTGTCAAAGTGATTCGCGCGGTCAGCGCCTTCGATTGCGGCGCAGTCGTCAATCCAAACCACTTGAAGAACCAGGTGGAAGGGGCGTTAGTCATGGGTTTGGGCGGCGCGCTATTCGAGGCCATCGAATTTGAAAACGGCATGGTGACCAATCCCCGGCTCTCCGACTACCGGGTCCCGCGCTTCAGCGACCTCCCCAGGATCGAGGTGGTGTTAATCAACCGGAAGGACGTCCCGTCGGCAGGCGCGGGAGAAACCCCGATAGTCTGCATCGCGCCTGCGATCGGCAACGCCATATTCAACGCCGCGAATGTTCGGCTGCGCTCGATGCCCCTGGCGCCGGACGGGTTGAAAGGTTGACGGCATTTTCCTGCCGCGATGTCTGCCCGGCTTAATCGCAGGAGTGGTATCCGCGATTCGAAAACCCGGAACGCGAAAGCCGGTTTTCAGCCCCCGGCTTTTGGCAAATGCGAGGGCGAAATAAGCCAGCAAACCCCTATCAATAAGATACTTATGTTAAATGCGCTCTTTTTGGCTAAAGCCCGCGCTCCTTTTGTCCGATGAACTGGAGGCTTGTCACCAGGTACTGGTGACTGGCGGGTTAACAGGGATGGGGTAAACTTTGGACAGTTGACAGTGCAAAAGCGCAGTTCCGTGTGTATGGGTTGGACGCAAGTCTGCGGCGTCGCATGAGTCACGCAAAGACTTTTAAAAAGGGCTTTGTTCTCATAAGTGAGGCCGGGCGAAAGCCCGGCCTTTTTCTTTTTGCGGGCGGGTGGAACCGGCCTCTGGCCTCTCCATTTTTGCCTCCGGCCAAAATGCCCTCCCTGCTTTTTTCACTTTTTCCTTTTTTCTTGTTGCCTTTTTGCGCGCCGGCCGCCATATTGTGTAGCAACGTTACGTGAAGCAACTACATACAGGGTCTGGCGGGAAAGGGCGTTATTGAATGGCCGGGTTGGATTTGAAACAGGAATTTCGGGATCTTCTGCAAGCTTCGGGCTGGTTGCAGGCCGAAGCGGCGCGGCAATTGGCCATGACCCCCAGCGCGCTCAGCCAGATCGTGCGCGAAAACTCCCCCGTCCGCCCCAGCCTCGTCACTTTGCGTTTGTTCGGGCTGCTCTTATGGCCCAAAAGGCCGGGCGCGGCCCGGCGTTTGGCGGGCCGCCAACGGGAGAGGCGCGCCGAAAAATGGGAGCAAGATTTGATCCGGGCTTTGCGGCGGATTCCCCCCAAGACCCGCAGGCCAATCCTGGGCGTGCTTTACGCCATGATTGAGGCAGCACGGAGCAAAGGCGCCGGCGGCGGAAAGCTGCGGCGGTCTGGAAGGCGAGGGGGGAGATAAATCAAATTGGGACGCCCTGGAGAACTTGTTCGCAAGGACGAAGATTGTCCGACGGAACAGGCGATCATGGGCAAAATTGGAAAGGGACTTATGTCAAAGAAAGAGCAATTCCTGGCTTTTGTGCTGGTGGGGGCCTTGGCCCAGGAATTTGGCCGAAAGAACGGTGATGCCTCGCTTATCATGCACATTGCCAGCCAAATTCCAGAGGAAAGGATACCCGAAAACGCCATGAACGCGGCCAAAGTGTTTTTGGCCTTCTGCAATGGAGTTTGCAAAAAGCCCCACAACTGGATGCTGGCCCGCAGTTGACTCGCGCCGCCGCCGCTTGTCCAGCCGCCATATTTAGGTTCGCACCGGGGTGCAAACTCAGGTAAGGTGGATTCTTCAGTGCGGATTCGCGTCCATTTTTATTCGTATTGCAAAGATCTGACCGGTTGCGCCTCGGTTTCCGAATGCGTCGAGCCGGGAAGCCGGATTGAGGATCTTTTGCAAAAGTTATTTGTCCGCTTTCCCAAGCTGGCCCCCGCGCAAAAATCCCTGCTCGTCGCGGTGGGCGTTGATTATCAGGGCGCCGATCATGTCTTGCAGGAAGGCGATGACGTGTCGCTCTTTCCGCCGGTGCAGGGGGGGTGAACATGCGGCGCGAGTTGGACATCACGACGGATAAGATCGATGAATTTGCCCTGCTGCAACGGCGCGAATTGGCCGCCGACATGGGCGCGGTTATCTGCTTTCTAGGCGTGGTTCGCGGCGCGGAGGAGGGCCGGTCCATTGCAGCCATTGATTACGAAGTCTTTGCCGGGATGGCGCGGCGCCAGTTCGACCTCATCTTCGACCAGGTGGAAAAGCGCTGGCCGGTGGCGTCGGTTCGGCTGGTCCATCGCGTCGGGCGCGTGGCCGTGGGCGAACCGTCCCTTTGGGTGGAAGCCATTGCCCCGCATCGGGAAGAGGCCTTTGCCGCCTGTCAATTCATTATTGCGGAAATGAAGCGGCTGGCGCCAATTTGGAAGAAGCCATGCCCGGTTTAAGGCGTTCGCGCTTGCCTCGCGGCTGAACAGGCGCGAAGATTTGCTGTCTTGCTTTATGGTGAGTCTCTTAGCGTGGAAAACCCTCAGCCGCCGCCCCCCGCAGGGTGATCGGTTGGGCCGATTGGGCCGTGCCTTTTACGGCCTGGCTCTTCTTTTTATTTTGCTGTTGACCGCCGGGGTCGCCGGGGCGGGGCCGAAATTGGAGGTTTCGCTGGATCGCAACACCATCAGCCTGGGAGATTCGGCCGTTCTTTCCATGAGCTTCGAAGATTGTTCCCCGTCAGGCATGCCGAATCTGGCGCCGATTGCCAACCTGGAATTTGGCGGCCAGTCGTCCGAACAGTCCTACTCCCTCATCGGGGCCAGCATGACCCGCAAAACGGTTTATTCGCTCGAATTGCATCCCACCAGGGACGGCATTTTTACCATTCCCTCCATTCAGGTCACGGTCGGTGGCGCGCGTTTGAAAAGCCGTCCGCTTACATTGAGGGTGCTCAGGGGAAATGTCCCGCCGCCCGCCGGAGTGCCGGAAACTGCTTTTGTAAGGATTGTGCCTTCCACCAATGCCATTTATCTCGGTCAGATCCTGCCGGTGGAGCTTCAATGCTATTGCCAGGACAACGTGGGCAACATCCAACTGCCGCAGTTCAGCAGCGACGATTTTATTGTTGGCGATCTGCCCAACCCGCGCCAGCGCCCCCCCCGCGTCCGGGTGGGCAATACACTTTACAACCTTTTCAGCTTTCACACCTCCGCCACGGCGATCAAGACCGGCACGTTTGCCCTTGGCCCGGCGACGTGGAGTCTGGCGGTTCTTTCCGGCCAGCGCAATTTCTTCGGCATGGCGGAATCTCACCAGGCCAGTTTTACCAGTGATGCGCCGGAAATTCGCGTCCTGCCCGTGCCGACCAACGGCGCCCCGCCCAGTTTCAGCGGCGCCCTCGGCGACTTTACCCTCGCTCAATACGACGCCGGACCCACCACCGTGGGAGTCGGCGATCCCATTACCTTGAAAATCCGCATTGCCGGCCGCGGCGCCTTTGACACCGTGACGCTCCCGGCCAACAACGAGCCGGAGTGGCGCGAGTTCAAGACCTACCCGCCAACGGGCAAACTTGAGACTTCGGACCCGATGCAAATTGAAGGGTCGAAGTATTTCGAGCAGGTCATCACTCCCCAGAACGCGGAGGTTAAAGAGGTGCCCCCGTTTGTTTTCAGTTTTTTTGACCCGGCCGAAAGCAGTTTTCGCACGCTGACCCATCCGGCAATTCCCCTGACCGTCCATGCCACCGCCGCGACGCCGCAGCCGACGGTCATCTCGACAGGCGCAGCGCCGCCGGACGCGCAAGAGCAGGGAGAGGAAATCGTGCATATCAAGCCGATGCCGGGAAGGATTCGGGCGGTTGGGCCGCCGCTCATTCAGCAGCCGGGATTCCTGGCCTGGCAGGCGCTGGCCCCGCTGGCCTGGCTGTGCGCGCTGGCGCGGCGCAAATACAGGGAGAAGCTGGCCAACAACCCGCGCCTGCGCCGGCAACGGCAAGTGGCGGGTTTCGTGCGGCAAGGCCTGGCGGATTTGGCGCGGCCGGCCGCGGCCAATGACGCCGAAATGTTCTATACGACAGTCCTGCGCCTGTTGCAGGAGCAATTGGGGGAGCGGCTGGACCTGCCGGCGCCGGCCATCACAGAAGCGGTTTTGGAAGACCTCAAGGGTTTGCGGCCCGAAACACCGGCGCTCTTGCACGAATTGTTCCACGCTTGCAACCAGTATCGCTACACGCCGGAGCATACCTCGCGGGAAATGGCCTCCTTGATCCCAAAAGTAAAAGTGGCCCTGCAAGGCTTGCAAGCCATGCCCGCCGCGCCCACAAGAACCAGTCTTCCCCAGGGCGTTGTCGTTCTCCTGCTGCTTTTGGGCGCTATGACCCTGCGGGCTGAACCGGCGCCGGACGCGTTCACGCAGGCCAACAGGCTTTACGAAGAAGGCAAATACACCCAGGCCGCGGCCGCTTATGAGAAGATCATGCGGACTGGGACCGTATCCCCTGCCCTCTATTTCAATCTGGGCAACGCCTGGTTGAAAGCCGGCCAGATCGGGCGGGCCGTATGCGCCTATCGCCAGGCCGAGATCCTCGCACCGCGGGACCCCGACATCAGGGCCAATCTGCAAATCGCCCGCAGCCAGGCCGGCGACAATACTCCCGCCCTGCCCGGCAGCCGCTGGACGCGCTGGATTGGGCGGCTCACCCTGAACGAATGGACTGTGGCGGCGTCGGCCGCCGCGGCCCTCTTTTTCCTTGTCTTGACAGCGCGGGAAATATGGCCCGCGTTGAAGAAATCCGGCGCGGCGTTGACCGCCGTGCTGGGCTTGGCCTCTCTGGGCTTGGCCGCCTGTTTGGGCCTGGCCGTGGACCAGCGTCTCATCGAAAAATCCTCGGTCGTCATTGTTTCGGAAGCGGTGGTGCGGCGCGGGCCTTTGCCGGAATCGCAGAGCGTATTCACCGTCCACGACGGCGCGGAACTGCTCGTCCTGGAGAGCGACGGAGACTGGTTGCAAGTGAGCGACGCCGCCAACCACATCGGCTGGCTCAATCAGAAAGAAGTGGCCCTCCTCCCGTAAATCTTTCCCCCTCGCGGGCATCAGCGCATCCAAGCGTCAGCCCCGTCCCACCCGTCCCACCCGTCCGACAAATCGTTTGAAACCATCCCTGCGAGCGTCAGCGGTTCCAAAGGCTATTGCCCATTGGCTATTGTCCATTGGCTATTGCCCATTGGCCATTGGCTATCGCCTATTTGCTATTTCCTCATTTCCGCCCAAAATCTGATCCACCGCTTTGCTGGCCATTGGCTATCGCCTATTTGCTATTTCCCCATTTCCGCCCAAAATCCGATCCACCGCTTTGCTGTATTTGTTGGTGGACAAAGCAGGCGGGGGGCGGCATTATTCTGGCATGGCGCAGACATCAAGTTATGAAACGTGGCGCCCGCCGGAAATCGAACAATCCGTCAACCCGAGGTTTCTATGAGTCCGGATCATCAAAATGTTGACATGCAAGGAACTGACGCCTTTAACCCATCTTCTACAGTTAATGGGCTTTTTTCGCGGTCTTCTCCTCGGAACAGTTGACAACAAAGTCAAAATGTAGTGCCAAATTCTGCGCGACGATGGCAATTGTTTATTGATTCTCACGGGCCGATGCGGCATCCTCGTAAGGACAAAAAGAGCGCACGCGATGTTTTTCCGTGTCAAACATTCCGGTTCTTACGGCTACCTGCAGATTGTCGAAAGCTTTCGGGAACAGGGAAAGGTGCGTCAGCGGGTCTTAAGCACCCTCGGGCGCTTGGACGCCCTCCAGGCCAGCGGCCAACTGGACGCCCTCCTGCGTTCGGGTTTGCGCTTCTGCCAGAGACTGGCGGTGATCGACGCGCACGCCGCCGGCCAGACCGAAGCCGTCCAGGTGCAGCGGGTCGGTCCGGACCTGGTCTTCGGACGATTGTGGGAGGATTTGGGAGTGGCGCGCGTCATCAAAGAGGCCTTGGCGGCGCGGCGCTACGGATTCGATGTGGAACGGGCGGTCTACTTGACTGTTATTCACCGGCTCTTCGCCTCCGGCAGTGATCGAGCGGCGGAACGCTGGCGCCAATCCTATCGGCTGCCGGGCACCGAAGGGCTGGATTTGCATCATCTCTATCGCGCCATGGCTTTCCTGGGCGAACCGCTGGATGATCGACCCGGGACGCGGGTGCTCAACACTCCCCGCTGCACCAAGGATTGGATCGAGGAGCAACTCTTTGAGCAGCGGCGAGACCTTTTCAGCGCCATTGATCTGGTTTTCTTCGACACCACTTCGATTTACTTCGAGGGCGAGGGCGGCCAGGAGATTGGACAATACGGCAACAGCAAAGATCATCGCCCGGATTGCAAACAGATGGTGGTCGGCTTGGTCTTGGACCGGGAGGGCTGGCCGCTGTGTTGCCATTTGTGGCCGGGCAATACGGCTGATGTGAGCGCGCTTCTGCCGGTGGTGGCGCGGCTGCGGGAGCGGTTCCAGGTGCGCCGGGTCTCGATTGTTTCCGATCGCGGCATGATGAGCGCCGGCACCATCGCCGCCTTGGAATCGAAGGTGCTGGACTGCGATTACATCCTGGGGGCCCGCATGCGCAGCATGAAAGAAATCCGCGAAAAGGTTTTAACCGACCGCAGTCCTTACCTGGAGGTAACGCCCGAGCGCCAGATATCCAAGGACCCCTCGCCCTTGAAGGTAAGAGAAATCTCTCTGCAAGGCCGCCGCTACATCGTCTGTTTGAATGAAGAACAGCGGCGCAAGGACGCCGCTGACCGCAAGGCCATCATCGCGCACTTGCGCCAGCAGCTCCAGCGCGGAGACAAAGATTTGATTGGCAACAAAGGCTACCGGAAGTTTCTGCGGCTGACTCGGGGCGAACATTTCGTTATCGACGAGGAGAAGATCAAAGCGGAAGCCCTTTACGACGGCAAATGGGTCTTGCAGACCAGCCTGGCGGATAAACCCCAGGATATTGCTTTAGCCTACAAGGAACTGTGGATGGTGGAGGAGATGTTCCGCACGATGAAATCGGTCTTGGAAACCCGTCCCATTTATCACAAGCGGGACGAAACCATTCGCGGCCATGTCTTTTGCAGCTTTCTGGCTCTGCTGCTACGCCGGGCCTTGGAGCACCACTTGGAAGAAAAGGGCGAAAGTTGGGAGTGGGCTGAAATCGTACGCGGTTTGGATAACCTCCAGGAGATCGAGGCGGTGTTTCAGAGCAAACACTTCGTCCTGCGCAGCGAGGTCGTTGGCCAGGCGCATAAAGCCTTTCGCGCGGCGGGGGTGGCTCTACCGCCCACCCTGCGGGAGAAGGCATGAGCCGGTCCGGATGGAAGGAGTGAAAATGTAGTGCCACAGGCACCTTGCGTCTTCGTAAGTAATTGATAATCAGGACTCCAGTTTTTCAAACTGTAGAAGATGGGTTTAAGGAAGTGACGCCTTTACGCCTTTATGGTCTTTGATTGAGAGAACCAGATTATGGCTAATATTTTTGGCGAAATTCTGGAATGGTCTAAAGAACTCACGCCTTGGCAAAACGAGGCCATACGGCGTTTGTTTAAGAATGGGGGCCTATCTCAATCTGACCAAGATGAAATATTTCGGGTGGCAAAAATCGAAAATGGCCTAGAACTAAAACCGACACAGCCTTTGGATTTGATGTTAAAACCGGCAGAGCTTCCGACTCCGCCGTCTGCTGGCGTTAAAATTATCCTCAAAGGTGTGCGTGAACTTCTTAATGTAAATGCACTGAAAAAGGACCAGCGTTTATCCATAGGAAAACAATTCACCGGTATCTACGGTGAAAACGGCGCGGGCAAATCAGGCTATGTGCGCGTTATGAAGAGGGCATGTCGCGCTCGTGCTGTTGATCCGATTTTACCCGATGTATATGGCAAAGCGTCCGATCAGCCCGCCAGCGCAATTTTTGAAATCGAAGAAAATGGCGTTGCGCGGGATGAAAATTGGATTGAAGGAACATCAGTGCCCGAATGTTTAGGGCGTTTCGCTGTTTTTGATTCCCGATGTGGACGAGTCTATGTGTCAGAAGATAACGAACTTGGCTTTTTGCCCTATGGGTTCGACATCATTAAGGGAGTCAGTGCAATCACCGATGAAGTTAAAAGAAGATTTCAACAATTGGCGATTCCGCCAAAAACAGAGTTTCTGACACCTTTTTTAGATAATACTGAAACAGGAAAAAAACTCGCTGCCCTGTCCGCATCTACCAATGAGGCAACAATTAAATCTTTGGGTGATTGGACTGCCGACCATGAAAAAACATTGTCCGCAAAAGAAACAGAATTGGCTACACTGAAAACAAAATCTCCCCAAGCCATCCGTGATGCCTTGGTAGCCAATAAAAAACGCCTTCAAACAGTGGCGGCCGCGGTAAATGATTCTTTGGCGGCTGTTTCAAATGAGAAACTTAATGAAATTAAAAACAAGGCCGCAGAGGTTCGGAAATTCGACCAAGCCGTGGCTGCCGCCGCAAAACTGGCATTTGGCGAAATGGATTTGCCTGGGATTGGTGGTGACGCTTGGCGTGAATTGGTTTTAGCGGCAGCAGCTTTTTCAACAAAGGAGGCATATGCAGGTCAGCCATTTCCTGCGCCGATGGCTGACGCAAAATGTGTCCTTTGTTTGCAGCCGGTGGACGAGAAAACCCATGCTCGTCTCAAGGGTTTTTGGGACTTCATCATGGACGATACTTCAAGCAAACGGGAAAATGCGAAAGTCGCTCTCAATGCTGAAATCACCCTTTTGAAAAAAGTTCCTCGCGAAATACCAAAGGAAATTTCGGTTCTTGAAGACGCGTTCCGAGAAACGGAGTCGAAAGTATATGACTTTATTCCGGCATATTATCAATCACTTGACGGGCGCGTAAAAGCCATCGAAGATGCGATTGCGAAAGATTCTTGGGTCACGATTCCGTCGCTTGCACAACTGCCAACCGAACAATGTGATACGGAAATTACGGCAATTGATAAACGATTAAGCGAATTGCAGGATGATAAAAAGGTGGCAGAACTTGTGCAAACGCTTACCAATGTAATTGGCGACCTCAAAGCACACCAGCGTCTGAACGCTCATCTTCAAAGTGTTTTGGAATATTTGGCAGCACTGAAAATATCAACGGTGGCTTCGAGCGCGGCGGGGAAAACCACCACAAACGCAATTTCGATCAAAGCAGGGGCGCTTCAAGATAAATATGTCACCGAAGAATTCATAAGGGCAACGTATGACGAACTTGCGCAATTCGGGCTTCCTCGTGTAAAGCCACGCATGGATAAAAGATCTGCAAAAGGAAAGGTGCTGTTCAAGCTGAATGTCGAAAGCGGGTCGCAAAATGTTTCACTTGAATCAGTTTTCAGCGAGGGTGAACGCACGGCCATTTCATTGGCTTGTTTTTTAGCCGAACTCTCCATCGGCAAGGACAATTGCGGCATTATTCTGGACGATCCAGTGTCTTCGTTGGATCATCGCGTTCGAGAGAAAATCGTGAATCGATTAGTTGCTGAAGCGAAGAATCGGCAGGTTATAGTTTTTACACACAACTTGGTTTTCCATCGAGAACTTGAAACCACCTGTGAACAGCAAAATATTTCATACGAATTTCAATGCATAGAATCGCTCGGACCGGTAATTGGGATTATTTCAAACACCCCACCATGGGATTCGATGAAAGTTGGACAACGCATTTCAAAACTTGACGAGAAATTAGCCAAGTTAAAAGCCGCAGAAACTGCTGGTGATATTAAAACATACCGCCAGTTATTTCGTGAATTTTATTCCGAACTTCGCTCAACGTGGGAGCGATCTGTTGAAGAACTCCTGTTCAATCAAGTGGTTCAACGCATGGAAAAAGAGGTTAAAACAATGAGCCTTGATGAGGTTTTTGTTGATTCTGAATCTGTAGAGCAGATATTCGGCGGGATGACGCAAACTTCTAAAATGATAGATGCACACGATCATGCGGTTGCGATTGGCTCTGCATTGCCCGCTTCAAATGATCTGACTACAGATTTGGCAGATTTGAAAACTTACGTCAAAAAACAGAAAGCCAAGCAGACAACTGCTAAAGAGCAAAATGCTCACTTGAAAAAATAAGCCCCTTCGGGGAGGCAACGCCGGCAAGTGAATTTTCATTCTCTGCGTTCTGTGTGTTATTTTGCGGCTATTAAATTCGGCGGCGGTTGTGCTGGCCCGCCTCATTCCGCGCATCCTGACTTGCGCCCTTCGGCAGGATGTCTTTATTTTTGAATTGATGAAGCTGCCAAATCCGGGATCGGCCATTGTTGAACGCGAAAAGGTCGTGGATTACCTGCTCAATCCGGCACACCCCGATAACGGCGGCAAGGCTGCATTCTTTTTGTCGCTTGGTTTCAACCAGGACGATTGGCAGAACCTGGCACTGGCCTTTCGCAGGCTCGTGGGAAGGGCGGAGATCACGAAAAGTGTGGAAACTTCCCACGGTTGCAAGTATATTGTGGAAGGTCGGATTGAGACCCCTGGCGGGAAATCTCCGATTGTGCGAACTGTCTGGATAGTTGACCGGGGCGCGGATGCTCCGCGATTGGTCAGCGCCTATCCGTGCCAGGAATGAGAAACTATGATCGCAGAACATGAACGCGTGGTATTGACGGCGAGCGTCCCAGCGGAAGGGCTGGAATGTGGCGACGTGGGCACGGTGGTTCACGTTTATAAAGACGGCCTCGCCTACGAAGTGGAATTCACAACGCTGGATGGAAAAACCGCCGCAGTGGCCACTCTGGAAGCGACGCAAGTGCGCCCTGTGGGCAACCGTGAAATCACCCACGCTCGCCAGTTGGCTGCCAGATAGTCTCTCGCATATTTGTCAGCACGCAGTCGCTTTCAAAACGACAATTGGTTCGCAATCTGTCCCTGGCTTCCCATTTGAAACCGGGACAACCGTTGCAATTGGAGAATGGCAGCGAACCGCTGGTGGTGTCCCGCCGCAAGCGCGTGCGGCTTTCAGCCGGGCAAATTCATGCGGAGTTGGACCGTCTCTGTGCAGGCGCTCCCGCCCAGGATGCTCAAGCTGCCCTGCGGGACTTGCGCCCATGACGACACCAGAAAAGGAGCAACATGTTGCTGGTCTGTAGCGGGTCGTGTTGCGGGCTAAGTCGTTGACTATCAACAGTGTAGCGGATGTTGCGGGTTTTTCAGACTATACTATCATATGGGCCTGCCTCGCTCCGGAGCAAAAGAAATCAGTCAGACTTGAACCAACCGATGATTGAAACAGGTGGGCAAATTTAGCCATTTCCTCACCGAGGCAATAAAAAGCAGCTACATGTTACGGGTCTGTAACCATTCGTGTTACGGGCTAAGTCGTTGATTATCAACACTTGTTACGGTGTTTCCCCTTTTCAAGACCTATCTAGTATTACTTTGTTAAGTATAAGATCGGAAAAAAAGCATGAAATGCCCATAAACATTGACGAAAACCGCGATTGGGCGACCGGATTTTGCTCTTTCAACACATTTCATTCTTCACTCGCAGTTTGCGCAACTTAACAGAGTAATACTAGTGTCTGAGAGAAAACTGTTCGCGCGAGCGTGGCGCAAGGCGTTTCTCGCGCCGGCTCGATTCGAATCTTTGGCGGTATTGGGATGCCGTTTGGAAAAAACCCAAGGAATCGTGGTCTGAGCCTCAAAAGATTCGCTGGTCAAAGTAGGCAGCGGGAACTATCCTGCGGTTCATGCGCAAGCGATTCGAGGTTCAATTGGCTTTGGGTAAAACACCGATCGAAAGAGTCGTGCTGCCGTCGCGGAGCCGCGACGAACTGCCCCCGGTTCTGGCGGGTCTGCAATGGATTTTCCAGACCCCTGAGATCAACGGCCAAGTGTTTGACCTGTTGGAAAAGAAGGTCGTGGCGGGCAGGAAGGCCACCGGGCGGCCGGGTTTGGACCTGTGGCACATTTTGGTTTTGGGTGTGGTGCGCCTGGCGCTGGACTGTGATTACGACCGGCTGGAATATCTGGCCAATTACGATGGTTTGTTGCGGCAGATCCTGGGCCTCCACCCCATGCTTTCAGAGCAGGAGAGGCCTTTTCACTACAAGACGCTTTCGGAAAACGTTTGTCAGGTGGATGAGGAGTTGCTGCGCCAGATCAACGTCCTGGTGGTTCAGGCCGGGCGGATCGCTTTCAAAAAAAAGAAAACGGTCCCGCTGAACCGATCCGGGCCAAGGCCGACAGCTATGTGCTGGAGACCAACGTGCATTTTCCGACCGACCTGAACCTGTTGTGGGACGCCCAGCGCAAGTGTGCGGACCTGCTGCTGCCGCTGGTCGTGGCGGCCCGGCTGGGGGGCTGGCGCAAGTGTCAGGAATGGCGGCGCAAACTCAAAGGTCAGATGATTGCCTTGACGCGGCTGGCCAGTGGCGGCGGCCCCAAGAAGGAGCAGCGCCAGCAGGCGGCTGCTGCGGCCTATGTGCGGGACAGTTACCGTTTCGAGGAAAAAGTGTTCACGACGATCCAGGCCTTGCCGGTGCCGCAGGACGTGGTGGAGTGGGCGCGGCGCGAGCAATTGGACTATTTCCACACCATGATGATCAAGCAACTGGACCTGGTGGAACGCCGCTTGCTCCAGGGCCAAACGATTCCCCATGAGGAGAAGATTTTCTCATTGTTCGAGCCGCACACCGAGTGGATCAACAAGGGCAAGCTCTTTCCGTCGGTGGAACTGGGGCATAAAGTATTATTGACAACAGATCAGCACGAATTGATTCTGGACTACAAAGTCATGGAGCAGTTGAACGATGTCGACGAAGTTATTGCCCTGGCCGATCGATTGCTGGGCGGCTACGGTGCCGGGGCTGTGGCCAGCCTGAGTGTTGACAAGGGCTTTAGCCGGGCAGAAGACCGTCAACTGCTGGAGCTCTACATTCCAGAAGTCATCATGCCCAAACGCGGCAAGCGCAACAGTCAAGAACAGGCGCGAGAGGGGCAGCGCCGTTTTGTGGCGCTACGCCGCCAGCACAACGCCATTGAATCGGACATTAACGCGCTGGAACATCACGGTTTGAATTATTGTCCCGACAAAGGCTGGCACGGGTTCAAGCGCTACGTGGGCTTTGGCGTGCTGGCTTACAACCTGCACAAGATCGGTCGGCGCCTGCTGGAGCGCCTGCCGGAGGCCGAACCGCCGAGAGTATTGTGCGCCTAAAAAAGCGGGTTTCGTAACAAAAGCGTGATTAAACCAGGTGAAATGTCGCCGCAAACCGCCTCTGCAATGGCTGGCCGGGTCAACAGCAAAAAACCGGCCAGAAAAACACCCCGCAAAACCGAGAGTCCCGGCTTCAGAAGGGTGCCGATTTGAAAAACACGAGTTTTCTCCCAATCACTATCTATCAATCTGGCGTTTCTGGCCACTTAGCGGCTTTGCGTCTTTGCGTTGAAGTCAAGAAAATGAGCAAATCTATTCCACCGAAAACAGCGAAGACCCATTCAAAGGAAAAAAAGCGGAAAATCTTCACTGTTTTTTGGCACGGCTTGTCGCGCCGTAACCGCAGCGGTGAAGGCGGATGCATTACAATTGCCAGGGTCCTCTTGAGAAATTAAAGAATGGCCGGTCAAAAAATGCGGGCGGCGCAAAATCTGACTCGCTCAACGGGCGAAGATTTTGGAAGATTTTGCTTGAAAAATTCGCGGGTTTTGCCGATAGTCCCATTGTCGCACAACGATAAGTCGTGTGCGGATGTTCTTTGGAATCGGTTTTGAATTTAACCCTGCCATGCTCGTGATTAAAAACATAGTCCTTGAACCGTAAATTAGTCCATAAGGAACCTTAACTTCGGCCGCGGCCGACAGGCCTTTACTGGAAGTCGAAAGCGGACGATTCGGTTCTACTTTGTTCACATGTTGTTCAAAGGAGCTGTTTATACACGGCATTACGGTGGGGTTTTTTCTTAATAGTCTTCGATGGCTTGGCAGGACTCCTGCATGTCAAGCAACAGCTTTTTCGTCACGGCTGTCATAAATGGATTCTCGCGTGGCTTCGACTGTTTCTCGAAAATACGGGTTGCGGATGGAACGTTCCGTGACCAAATCGACCCGGCAACCGAGAAGCCGCTCCAACGCGGCGGCCAGATCAAGATAGGTGTCGGCATAATCTGCCGATGACTGTTTCGGAAGCGAAACGAAAAAATCGGTTCTTCCGGAAAGTTGGAGTCTGGGATGAGGATTTTGTAGCATAGGGCATGAGTCAAAGCTTGTTGTATCATGCGTTTGGGGTTCGAGAGGGCTACGATTACGTGAAGACATTGTATGAGGACGGTTGTATCCGCTTCGTGCTGGAACCGCGGAAAGAGTTGTTGGTTTGCCCGGATTGCCACAGCAAGGAGGTCAGTCGCAAGGGGCGGCGCTTCCGGGAGTTGCAAACGGTGCCTATTGGGCTCAAGCCGGTGTTCTTGGTGACTGAGGTGCCCAAGTGTCAGTGCCGGGATTGCGGAAAGACCTTCGAGGTCTCCCCCCCTTTGCCCCGGCCTACGTGAGCTACACCCACCGGCTGAAAGCCTTCATCGAAGACCTGTACGGAGTGATGACCGTGAGCGATCTGGCGGCCATCACCGCGCTGGGCTGGGATACAGTCAAGAATATCATCAAGGCCAAGCTGGAGCGCCGGGATGGGCATCCCCGGCTCAAGGGACTGCGGTATTTGTCCATCGACGAGATTTACGTCGGGCGACTCCAGGAAATTCTACACGCTGGTCATCGACCTGGAGAGCGGTCGGATCGTCTGGGTAGCGCCGGGCAAGGGGGCCGACGCGCTGCGCAGGTTCTGGCGGGCGTTGCGCCTGAGCAAAGCCAGGATCAAGGGAGTGGCCATGGACATGAGCGCCGCCTACTGGGCGGCGGTGCTGGAACAGCTGCCCAATGCGGCCATCGTCTTTGACCGGTTCCACCTCACCAAGCTGATGAACGAGAAAATCGATGACTTGCGCCGGGAGATGGTCTCCGAAGCCAGCGGGCTGATGAAGAAAACGGTCAAGGGCTTGCGCTACTTGCTGTTGATGCGCCGCGAAAACGTGGACCAGGACAAGCTGCCCCGCCTGGACGAGGCGCTCAAACACAACGAGCCTCTGCTGACCGCCTATCTGCTCAAAGAAGCCCTGATCCTGCTCTGGGAGCAATCTTCCTACGCGCGCATGAGGTCCTTTTTCCGGCAATGGTGCGATTGGGCCCTGGACTCGGGCATCCGGCAGATGATGCAAATGGCCAAGAGTCTTCTCCTTCATAGAAGCGGGATACTTTCTTGGTGGAAACACCGGATCAACAACGGCCGCATGGAGGGCATCAACAATAAGGTTAAAACACTCCTGCGCCAAACCTACGGTCTGCGCGACGAACGCTACTTCGTTCTTAGACTCTTCGGCCTTCATCATTCCAGACACGAACTTCTCGGATGAACCAAAAAATCCAAATCACTGTGGCTGGCGTCGAAACGACCGTCAACGGCGGAGCCAAACAGGCAGAGCTGTTCGATCTTGAACCGCCGGCAAAGTTCCACAATGGCGTCCATTTTCTCTCTTATCAATGGAATCATAAGCTTCGGTTCAGCGTACATACTTGTCACGCGGGTTTCAAGGTTAATAGCGGAGGGGTTTTTTCTTTGGGTTCCGGCTGTTTTTCTGCTATGCTCCTTTTGTGACAGGCAATGATTTATTTTCCGCCGCGGTCGAGCCTGAAACCGCCGATTCCGGGAAACAGGGGAGTCCCGCGCAACAGCCGCTGGCCGCGCGAATGCGCCCGCGCAATCTCGATGAATTTGCGGGCCAATCGCATATCCTGGCTCCCGGCCAATTGCTGCGCCGGGCCATCGAGGCCGATCGCATCCAATCGCTCATTTTCTACGGCCCGCCCGGCACCGGCAAAACGTCCCTGGCCCAAATCATCGCCCGCCAGACCCGCAGCAAGTTCGAGCGGCTCAGCGGCGTCGAATCCAACGTGGCCGAGATGCGCCGCGTCCTGGCCGCGGCCGGCAACCGCCTGGAAAACACGGGACAATCGACCATCCTGTTCATTGACGAGATTCACCGTTTCAACAAGGGGCAGCAGGACGTATTGCTGCCGGACGTGGAGAGCGGGGTGGTGCGGTTGATCGGGGCCACAACGCATAATCCATTTTTCTTCGTCAACTCCCCCCTGGTTTCGCGTTCCCAAATCTTCGAATTGCAGCCGCTCGATCAAGAAGATTTGTTGCGGCTCCTGCGGCGTGCCCTGGCCGACGCCGAACGCGGGCTGGGCGGCATGAAAATCCGGGCGGATGAAGAAGCCTTGGGGCATCTGGCAAAAGTGGCCGATGGCGACGCGCGCAAAGCGTTGAATTCACTGGAAATTGCCGCCCTCACCACCGAGCCGGGCGGTGACGGATTTGTCCACGTCAATCTGGCGGTGGCCGAACAATGCATTCAAAAGAAGGCGGTGGTCTATGACGGGGACGGCGACGCCCATTATGACACGATTTCGGCCTTCATAAAATCGATGCGGGGCAGCGACGTTGATGCGACGCTGTATTGGCTGGCCAAAATGATTTACGCCGGCGAAGACCCCCGGTTTATCACGCGGCGGATTTTGATTTGCGCGGCAGAAGACGTGGGGCTGGCGGACCCGATGGCGCTTGTCCTGGCCAATGCGGCCCATCATGCGGCAGAATTTGTGGGATGGCCCGAGGCGCGCCTGCCGATTGCCGAGGCGGCCATCTATATCGCCACCGCTCACAAAAGCAACAGCGCCTGCGTGGCCATTGACGCGGCCCTGGAAGACGTTCGCTCCGGACGGACGCTGCCGGTGCCGGAGAAACTGCGCGACGCGCATTATGCCGGGGCGAAACGGCTGGGGCATGGGGAAGATTACAAATACGCCCACGATTTTCCAGGGCATTTCGTGGCCCAGGACTATCTGGGGGCGGCCCGAAAATACTACGAACCCAGCGCGCAAGGTTCTGAAAAGAAAATCAAGGAGCGCCTGGAAAAATGGCGCGAACAGTTTGAAGCCCTGCGCGGCGAGGCATCGCCCGCACCCCGCCAATGAGTTTGGAACCGGCGCCCGGCAAACGCGAACTTCGCCAGAAACTTCGCGCCTTCTTAAAGACGCTGCCTGAGGCGGAGGGCGGCGCGGCGTCTTTGCGCGCGTGCGCCCTGTTGCGGCAACAGTCCATTTGGAAAAGCGCGCGAGCGGTCCTTTTTTATGCCCCGCTCGCGGGAGAAATCGATTTGTCCCCCATGCTGGATGAGGGGCTGCGCGCCGGCAAAGCCATCACTTTGCCGCGGTTTATGAGGGAGACTGGCGCCTACGACGCCTTCCAAATCCGCGATGCCGCGGGCGACTGCGCGCCGGGCAAATTTGGGATATGCGAGCCGACGGCCCAATGCGCGAGTTTTCCGCTAAAGTGTCTGGACTTGGTGCTGGTGCCTGGAGTAGGATTCGACGCGGCTGGGCGCCGGCTGGGCCGGGGCCAGGGTTTCTATGACCGGTTGCTTGCCCAAATCAGTGGAATCAAATGCGGGGTCGCCTTCGACCAGCAGTTAGTGGAGCGGATTCCAAGGGAACGGCACGACGTGCGTATGGATTGCATTTTGACGCCAACACGCTGGCTGGAAATTTCCGAGTAACTTGTAGTTCTGACATGAATCCAGAAATTATCGCAGGCGCGGTCATCTTCCTGATGGGCATACTGGCCGGATTTTGGGTGCGGCGCTGGCGGGAGCGCAGCCTCCGCGCCGGGCTGGAACAGGAGGCGAACACCGTTTTGGACAAGGGCCGCCGGGATGCCGAGTCCATCCTGCGGGACGCGCGCCTGGCCGCCAATGAAGAGGCGCTGAAAGCAAGAAGGGAAACCGAGCAACTGATGGCGGCGCGTCTCAAGGAACATGCCGTCATCGAGCAGCGTCTGATGACGCGGGAGGAATTGGTCAATCGCCAGTTGGAAAACCTGGTGCGGCAGGAAAAGGTTCTTCGCGCAGACAAGGAACAGTTGGCCGCGAAAACGGCGGCAATTGAAAACCTCCAGGCCCAGGCGCTGGAACTGGCGGCCCAGCGCCGGGCGCAACTGGCCCATGTCTCCAAAATGGGCGAGGACGAAGTCCGCGCCGCGTTTTTGAAGGAAGTGGAACAGGAGAGCCTGGGCGACGCGGTGAAGCTGTCCCAACATATTCTGGAGGACGCCAAGGCCAAAGCGGAGGAAAACGCCCGCAAGATCATCAGTCTCGCCATCCAACGCTACGCCGGCCAGCACAGTTTCGAAACGTCCAGCGCCACGGTCAGCATCAAGGGCGAGGAAATGAAGGGCCGGATCATCGGCCGCGAAGGCCGCAACATCCGCGCTTTCGAAGCCGCGACCGGCGTGACGGTGCTGATCGATGACACCCCCGGCGCGGTCGTCCTCTCGGGTTTTGATCCCGTCCGCCGCGAAATCGCCCGCGAGGCCATGGAACGGCTCATCCTGGACGGCCGCATCCATCCCGCGCGCATCGAGGAAGTCGTGGCCAAAATCTCCCAGGAAATGGACGAGGTCATATTGCGGAACGGGGAGCAAGCGGTGATGAAACTGGGCCTGGCCCCCATGCATGTGGAGTTGATCAAGCTCCTGGGCCGGCTGCATTTTCGCCACAGCTTTTCACAAAATATCCTCCAGCACTCCATCGAGGTCGCGCAATTAATGGGCTTGATGGCGGCCGAACTGGGCATTGATATTGTGTCGGCCAAACGGGCCGGGTTGCTGCACGACATCGGCAAAGCCGTGACCCACGAAATCGAGGGCGCGCACGCCATTGTGGGCGCGGAAATCGTCCAGCGCTACGGCGAATCAGCAGCGGTGGTCAACGGCGTGGCTTCCCATCATGGAGAAGTCCCGCACACCGGGTTGCTGGGCATTCTGGTCAGCGCGGCCGATGCCATCAGCGCGTCCCGTCCGGGCGCGCGCTCCGAAACAGTGATGACCTATATCAAACGGGTCGAGGACCTGGAACGGATTGGCATGTCGTTTCCCGGGGTGGAAAAATGTTTCGCGCTCCAGGCGGGCCGGGAATTGCGCGTCCTGGTGCAGCCTGCCGCGGTGACCGACGACCAGGCCTTTATCCTGGCCCGAAACATAGCGCGAAAAGTCGAGGACGCGTTGCACTATCCCGGCCAAATCCGGGTGACCATCGTGCGCGAAACCCGTTGCGTGGAGTTTGCCAAATAGGCCCCGGCCAATGGCTTAACGCCCCTGGTTGATCGTCGAAGGCATCGGACCTTCCCACCCGGCGGGCTGATTCCAGGGCACGGAAGAAACATTATCCGGGTTGTCCGTCGCGCAACTGCTCAGGACTTCCGCCGCGATCACAAAAAGAAACGCGCAAAAAACTGTGCGCAGGATTTTCATCAATAGATAACTTGATCGCCTTCCATGATCTCTCCCCGCTTCCAAGCGGGCAGGATCGTGGCGACGCACCGGTCTTTCTGAACACTGTTAATTCGGACCTTGCCGATGAGTCTTCCCTGTCGGTTCACCATCATCTCGCCGCGCTCTTTGACCCCCTGGTCATCGCCAATATCGAGCACGACAAAATCGTATTTTGGATCGACCGCCAAAACCTTGCCTTTGAGTCCTTCCGGCAGCAGCACTGGGGCATCGGCGCCGAATATCTTTTCCCACTTGGCTTTGTAGTCATCGCGGCTGGCTATGAGGAGCTTGTTCTCGGCGATAAACGCGTCCCGCGCCTTTCTGGTCTGCGCCAGATCGCTGATAATGCCTTTGATCGTCTCCGGCGGGGGAAGCTGCCTCCACTGTTCGAGTGTTTGTTCGGCGGTATCGGCGCGCGCCGTCATCTTGGTCAGCTTGTCGGTCAAATCCGTGTTTTGCTTGTCCAACTCGGTGTTTTTGGTGTTGGCCGCCTCCAGTTGGCTCTGGGTTTCAGTCAATTTGGCCGTTGTCGAAGCCAACTCAGCCTTGGTGGTTTTTAGATCCTTCTCGGTTTTGTTGTACAACGTTGTTTCAGCCGTCAATTTGTTATGAAAATCGTCGCGCGCCTCCCGGGTGGTGGTGATAATTTCCTTGACCGGGAAAAAGCCGAGGTAAGCCGCGCCCAATCCGGCGACGATCGTTAATATGAGGCAAATTCGCAGTAACATTTCAACTCCATTTTAAACTTTCAATTAACAGTATTCGGGAGACCCCGGCCTGTCAATGCTGTCCTTTTCATTTTCTTTTCATTTCTATTTCAAACGGATCATGCGCCACGGCGCTGTTTCTTGAAAAAGGGAGGGTCAGAGCTGGTCGGCAAAGGCTTTGACAAACGAATCCAGCCAGTTCATCGGCACCGGATCCTTGATTTCGCGCGCGCGGTTGAAGTCGGTCTCGAACAAGTCCCGCTTCAAGCGGTTGACCGCGGCGGGATCGGAGAAGGCGACATCCAGTTCCTGCGAAACCCGCAGACTCATCTTCTCCAGGTTGGCCGAGCCAAGACACGCCCAGCCATCGTAAATGGCGGCTTTGACGTGGGTCATGCCGGGATAGGCATAGACGCGAATGCCGTGGCGCACCATTTCGTTGGCCATGATGAGATTGCTGGTTTGCATGACGCCGCTGTCGTTTTTGGCCGGCAAGACGACGCGCACGTCCACGCCCCGCTGCCGGGCGCGGATCAATTCGCGCAGGATCGCGTCATCGCTGAAGTAGGCATTCTCGATGTAAATATAACCTTTGGCCTGCCGGATGGCTTCCAATTGGGCCCGGTAGATTTCCATGTGGCCGGTGGAGGTGCGGAGGGGCCGGATATCAATGCCATCGGCAATTTCATTTTGCCGCGGGTGGGTGCGGCCAAACAGGCAGACCCAGGCATAGGCAAAATCCCCCAGAAGACCCGCGTGCGCCCAGGCTTCCCCGTAGTCCTTTTCCAGGCGGCCGACCACCGGCCCGGTCAGGCGAACCATCATATCGTGCCATTCGTAGCGGTATTTCCAGCCGATGTTCATGCCGCCCACGTAAGCCTGCCGGCTGTCAATAATAATGCATTTCCGGTGGTCGCCCGTCAGCCACGGGTTGGCGCTGGCCCGCACCTCCACCCGCGAACCGGCGGTGAGGTAGGATTTGATGTCGCCCGGATGCTTGAACCCCGGCGGGACCGCCGATTGGGGCGGGACGGCCCCGCCCCCGAACAACGACCCCATTTCATCCATCAACACCCGGACGCGCACGGACGACGAACGTTCCTTGAGCACGTCGGCGATGGTCACCGCGAACTCATCGCTGCCGAAAATGTAAACGAGCACATCGACGCTGCGCGCGGCGTTGGCCACGGATTTGATCAGCGCCGGGAAGAACCGTTCTCCGTCAATAAGAAATTCCACCCGCCCCCGGAAGCGCCGGGCCGGCGTCAGTTCGTCCAATTGCTTTTCCCAGGCGCCCAGATCCATTCCCGGACCCGCGTAAAGCGGGGGCGGCGGCCCGCTGTCGCCGGTTGATCCCGCGTCCAGCGCCGCCGCGCCCGAAGTGCCGAAATGCCAAAGTCCGCGGCTGATCAGGGTGCAGGGATTCTTGATGGCGCTGATCACGAAACCGCGGATGACGAGCGAGTTCAGCGCCCGCAACGTGAACCATCCCGGCATGTCGGACGGTTGCGTGTCCGGGTCAATCGGATAACTCAGGAAAACGATCAGACGCTCGCGCAGATCAATCAGCACAAAGGCAGGCTCTTCGTCGGTGACGAACAGAAACTGACTCTGGCCGGGGTCGAGCCTGTTGGCGCTTTTTTCCAGCAGTTCAATCGCCTTGCGCGAGAAATCCGACTGGCCGAAGGCGTGATCAATAATGACATCCGCCGGTTTTTGGTCCAGTTTGACGACGCGCGGCAACCCCCCTTTGTCGCGGCAGAGGGCAATCTCCTGATTCTGCACCAGCACCAGCACACCGTGACCCGGCTCATTGGGCATCAACCCCTGAAAGACTTCATCCACGAGCAATTGCCACTGTCTGGCATTTCGGATGATGAGGCGGGCGCCGTGCCTGACCAGCGATTTGCGCGTCGCGTGCGGCTGTTTGTCAAAGGCCAGCACGGCATAACGATACTGGAAGTCGGAAGCCCCGCTCTGTTCCGCCGGCCAATTGGCGATGGCGAAGGCGTCCCTGCCGTGAAATGGATAGCGGATCTCGAGATTGGTGCCTCCGCGATAGGCAATAAGATTGGGCAGGCTGCCCGGCTCGATCTGCTCCAGGTAACGGCTGCGCGGGCCGGGACTGGCGCAACCCGCCAGCAACAGAACAGCCAGCAGGCTGGCGAAAGTCCGAACCAGGGTGATGTCAGTTTTCATGTCCTCAAGCCAGCGCATCCAGGCGATGGCCGGTTCGCAGTTTAGCCAACTGCCATGATGGGTCAACCTTCATCAAACCCTTGCAATCGGTTTGATTCAGTTTGACTGGGTTTGACTGCCTGGAACATCGAATTTATTGCAAGCCATTCATTTTAAATGCTTTGCATACAATTTGCAGGTAGTTTGACCAGCGGTATCGGTTTGACCCGCCTCCACACAAGTCCGCGAAGCTTTGGTGCTCTTTTCCTGGGAATGCGGTAATAAGCGGTAATTCGTCCTTTCAATTGCCACAGGTTCACACAAATTTTCACAGATCGAATTCATATCACCACGCCCTCCCGCCTCAAGCCCAACCGGCCAAGGGAATTGGCCCCAACGAAATGGCCGCCAAGATGCGCAAAAGTCGCAAAAGGGGATTTTTGTTCTTGTGCCTTGTGCGCTTTTTCGCGGCAAATCTTCATATTGGATTTTGCAGCGCGTGACAGCCCCTGAAGCCCGTTCATAATTGTGTCTTTCTCATTTTCGACATGACCTTCATCGGCCATTCATTAGACGAACATTACATCTAACATATCATATCGTCAACAGATTTTTGAAAGAATTTTTAAGAAAACTATTATGTTTGGCGAAAATAGCTGTAACACTCTGCATTGCAATTATTTAAGAGATTTTTGCACACAGGCTCGAAGAAAAGAGTTTTTTAACCGCGAAATAAAAAAAATACGCGAAAAGGCTGTCTTGAGTTTCTTGTCCGCCATAGCCGCCTCGGCGACGGCGGATGTTCGCGTGGTTTGCGTGGTTCGCGGTTTAATGAATGTGTTTCATCCCCCGCCTTTTGGCCATAAAGTTAGCTTTGCGTTTCGTCTTCTTTCCCTATTTGTTGGTGGACAGAGCGAGCGGGGCTGGGCATTCTTCTGGCATGGCGCGAAAGCTTCCTCTGCATTATTAAAATCTTCCTTGGCTCGCTCAATCCACTCTCTCACACTCCGCGAACTTCCGAGTTGATGGCGCGAGTGGATAATGCGGGCGTCGCATCTCACATCGCCAGTATTCTTTCGATCAGGAGACGGTCAGCCGAAGAATTGGAACGCGGCGCTTTTACCGAACCAGAAAATCCTCGTTGCGACAAATGCCATGACCGGGGTGTTCCAATTCGAGGTAAGCATGGGCCATACTTTCGTTGCGTGAACCACCCCCGATGTGATTGGACACAGAATGTTGACGCGCCACGCCGAAGAAGAAACTGAACATTGGTTGGTCTGTGAAGGAGTCAAGCCCGGAATTCGGAATTGTGGGAATCGCATCACTTTCTTTGAACTTTCCCGGCAGCCAACCCGACGTACATGATGACGGCGATTGAAGCACATGGACAACACCGGCGACCACGCCAAGATGATGGAGAAGATTTACCGGGAAATCGGGCCGGAGTTGCTGGCGTTCCTCCGGCGGCGCCACGACAGTCCGCAGACGGCGGAGGATTTGTTGCAGGAAACTTTTGCGGCGGCGATGAAAAATCCGGAGCGGCTGCTGCGGGCGGATTCGCCGCGGGCTTACTTGTTCGGAATGGCGCGGAATTTGAGCGCGGAAATGCACCGGCGCTCGCATCCGACGGAAGAGTTGCCCGCGGAGCCGCCCATGGATGAGGCGGAAACAGCGGACCCGAGGCTGGAGGTGATGCGCGAAGGCATCGTGCGGCTGAATGCGGCCTCGCGGCAGGTCCTGGAATTACGGCTGCAACGCGAGCTTTCCTACGAGGAAATGGCCGCCACCCTGGGCGTGCCGGTCGGAACGGTCCGGTCCCGGCTGCATCACGCGGTCCGCCAACTGCGGGAGCATTTGAAAGACGGCGATTATGAAAAGTGACGTGTTGGAAAGATTGTTGATTGACCGAGCGGCGGGGGAATTAGCGCCCGACGTGGAGGAGTTGCTGGAGGCCCATCTCCAGCAAGAACCGGCGGCGAGAAGGGAAGCCGCGGAAATCGAAGAGACGTTGCGGCTGGCGCGGCTGGCGCTGGCCGGCCAGCCAGCGGTGGCGTTGCCCGGCCCGCAGCCGTCCTGGCGGGTTCCATCATGGGCTTGGGCGATGGCGGCCTGCTTTGTTTGCGGTCTTTCATTGGGAATCTTCGCCGCAGGCGGCAGGAGCGCCCTCCCCCGCGCCGCCTCCGTTCCCAGCCGCGAGACAGCCGTGATAATGACGGCGGATGAATCGGGCTTCTGGTCCGCCCGCCGTCTTCGCGCCGGTTTGTCGCCGGTTAGTGTGAAGGCGGAAAAGCGGGTTATTTGGAAATCACCCGTTGAGAAACCTGAATTACTCTGAAAACTATTAAACTATTATGAAAAAAATGAAATCAATTGTTTCCTGGTCGGTCCTTGCCGTGGCAGCCCTGTGCCTCCTGATGACCGGATGCGTGTCCAGGAGGATTGCCTGGTCGCCGGACGGCGCGCACGCGGCTATTTTCGCGGGGGACGGTTTGCATTTATGCGGGCCGGACGGCGCGCTCTCCGAAACGATCCTGCCCGGCAACGGGTTGGCCGAATGGTTTTCGGATTCCCGCCGGCTGGCGGTGGTGTCTGAAGTCGGGAAACAGTCCTGGAAAGACCTGCAAAAAGTGCTTTCGCCTGAGGAGCGCCAACGGGTCGCGCAAGGCGGTAAAACGGTTCTGGATCAATTCAAAGCG
This sequence comes from uncultured Verrucomicrobiae bacterium, assembly GCA_963825315.1. GTDB lineage: Bacteria > Verrucomicrobiota > Verrucomicrobiia > Limisphaerales > Palsa-1400 > DASRLE01. The sequence goes on from CAWGST010000002.1 coordinate 473,424, forward strand.
GGGCACAATCTCGACGCGGCCTTTAATGCGCTGAGCGGCCTGGGAGATTATGAAAAGAACGCGGTGGCGGCATATCTGGCGGAAAGCGAAGGAACCAAAGAACAGGCCGGGACCAACTGGGACGCGCTGCAACAAAAGGAGGCGAGCGTGCTTCAAATCCGCATCGGCACGCTGGAGGAGGGAAAGTTGGCGCTTGGCCCGCCGCTGATCAACAGTCTGCGGAAGATTATGGACATTCGCGTCTCGCCCACCGGGACGGCCATCGCTTACACGGCGGAAGGCGACAAGGAAGACGAATTGCAACTTTTGGCGGTTCCGACGGACGGCTCCGCACCGCCACAATTGGTGGCCAGAAACACGGCCTATTGTTCCGATTGGTCAGTGGACGGCCATTCTCTCCTGTATGTTCGCGCCATCAATGAGGCCGCAAGCAGCGATCAAATCTGCCTCGGCTCGCTCACGCGACGCGGCATTCTCAATGCCGCGGGCAGGATCGAAATACGAACCAACGCCGACGATCTGGCCGGCCTGCTGTTCGATGCCAACAACAAAGTGCGCTGTTTAAGCGATGGACGGATCATATTCGCCGCCGCGGACCTCCATCTCCCTTGCACCAGTTTGGACATGCCCCAACAGGCCGAACTCTTTGCCTTGGATCCCGAACGAGAGGCCGCAGTCATCCCGCTGATTCCCCGGAGCGCGCAGAACAGCCTGCCCGGCAAAGCGGACTTTTATGAGACCAGTCCCGACGGCAAACGCATTGCCATCAGCGGGGAAAAGGGCGCCGTCGTGGTTCTGACCCTGGCCACCGGAGCGTTGGACACCGTGCAAGCGGCGGGAAAAGACGACACGGTGTCCGTGCCTGCCTGGCGTTCCGCCAGCGAATTGTGCTTCATTTTCACCACCAATGGCCAGCCGGCGCAAGCGGCCCTTTGGAACCACGGAACGAACCGGGTGTTGAGCGCCAACTGGCCGCCGGAAGCCAGAAAGGGATTTTTGGACAAATGAGAGTTTTGTTGCCCGCTCATCGGTTGGGCTTTCCGTGAGGGCACAGGCGAAAGGATTACAGCTTGATTCGCAGCCGTTTGTTTCGTAGATTGCTTGCGTGAGCACATTGGTGGAAATCGAATCCGCACTGCCGAAGTTGACGACCGAAGAACTCCGGCGTGTCGAACAGGCCGTGCATCAGCAATATCGCCAGCGCCACGACGGAATTGTTTGTGATGATTCCTACGGCGTGGTTACGGAAGCCGACCTGATCGCTTCTGCCGAACAAGCCTTTCTCGCTTACGACAAGGAGGAGCAGGAACGTGTTCAACGCCAAGCGCGGTGAAGTCTGGCTGGTGGATTTGGGCATGGCCGCAAAAGCCCGTCCGGCAGTTGTCTTCAACATTCCCTTTCTGGATAATGAACGGGCATTGTATGCCATCGTCCCTCACACCACGGCTACGCGAGGCGGGCGGTTTGAGGTGGTTATTGATGTTCCATGGCTTCAACAGGGAGCTTTTGATGTTCAGGGCCTGCGCCATATTCCTGGTTCCGTGTTTATGCGCAGACTTGGCGCATTGAGCCAGCCGCAAATGGACCAAATCACGGAAGCCACGAAGGTCTGGTTTGGAATCATTTAGAGCGGTTTCACGAAAACTGTAGCCGCATTGCAAGGTAGCCCATCTTCCGCAACATAGGGGTGGATAGAAGATTTTTTTAGAAGCTGGGCGGCCAGTTTCCCTCGTAAATCCAACGGCTTTGGGTCGTTGCCACTGTAAAATCAACCTGTAGTGCAGAACAGCCCGTTGCGATGCCTGATCCGAGGACGCAGCATACGCTCATGTATTTGCGCCGACATCGCCGCACGATTGATGACATCCCGTATGAATACTGGACGCTGGTCGAGTCGCGCCGCACAGCCAGTGGCCCACGCCAGCACACGGTGGCGATGCTGGGCAAGCTGCCGGGGTTGGATGAGCAAGTCCACGCGGGTTGGGAGGCCTTGGATGATTTGCTGGAAGGGCGCATCCCGGCCCGGCAACTTGAGTTTGGGAGCAAAAACACTCCGCCCACCCCGCCGCTGTGGCGCGAGGTGGATGTGCGCGGGGTGCGGGTCGAACGGGTGCGCGAGTTTGGCCAAGTGTATCTGGCGCTCTCGCTCTGGCGTCGTCTGGGACTGCACACGCTCTTGCAGGAACTGATCCCTTCGGGCCGCGAAGAAGTTCCCTGGGAAAGGATCGCCTGCCTGCTGACCGTGGCCCGGTTCTGCGCCCAACCGAGCGAACTGGGTGTGGCCGAACGCTGGTACCAACGCACGGCGCTGGAGGATTTGCTGGGCGTGTCGTGGGAGAAGATCAATGACGACCGTCTCTATCGCGGACTGGACCAGTTGCACGAACGCAAAGAGCAGATCACCCAGCATCTGTTCCAACGTTACGAGAGTTGGTTTGGCGTCGGCTTTGAGTTCCTCCTTTACGATGTGACCAGCACGTTTTTTGAGGGCCAGGTCTTGGGCAACCCCCAGGCAGCGCGGGGTTACAGCCGCGACAACCGCCCGGATTGCAAGCAAGTCTGCCTGGGGCTGGTGGTCAGCCCGGAAGGGTTGCCGCTGGCCTATGAAGTCTTTGCCGGCAACCGCGCCGACGTGACCACGGTGGAGGACATCGTGCGGATCATGGAAGAAAAATACGGCAAAGCCAAACGCATCTGGGTGATGGACCGGGGCCTGGTCAGCGAGGAGAACATCGAATTTTTGCGCCAGCGCAACGCCCAATACATTGTCGGCACGCCCAAGGCCCAACTGCGCCGAGCGGGATGCGGCCAAGGTCTGGGAATGGTATCTGCAATTGCAGCAGGCCGAAGCGGCCTTCCGCTGCGCCAAGAGCGATCTGGGCTTGCGTCCGATTTTTCATCAGAAGACGGAACGGGTGCAAGCGCACATCCTGGTCTGTTTCCTGGCGCTGGCCATGTGGCGGACGCTGGAAATGTGGATGAAAGGCAAGGGACTGGGCACGTGCGCGCGGCAGTTGGTGGCAGAGATCGCGACCCTCAAATCGCTGGACGTGATCTTGCCGGTCAAAGTGGGGGAGAGCGTGAATGAGTTGCGCCTGCGCACGGTGGCCCGGCCGGAGCGGATGGTGGCCGAACTGTTGCAGCGATTGGGCCTGCATCTACCCGAGCAGAGCCGCGCCGTGCAAAATGCAACTGAAAATGTAGTGCAGAAAACGGGGGGTTAAAATGCGTAACCCCTTGCAAACCAGCACAACGGTTCTCCCAACTGCGGAAGACGGGGTAGGGCCGCGCTGCTGCGCGGCCTCGGCGGCGCAGCAGCGCCACCCTACCATTCCTCTCTCAAACAATGTCGTTTGACCAGTCGAGACGGCTACGTCATTTCTTAAACCGCTCTAGAGTGTCCGCCGGAATAGAAGCGTGGCCGCGGCCATGGTAAGGAGGGTGAAGCCCATCAGATAAAGAAGATCATAACCGACCGCGCCCAGGCCGGTGTTTTTGAGCACCAATTGTTTGAAGCCATGCACCGCGTAGGTGAATGGATCAACCGCCGTGATCACCCTCATCCAGGCGGGGAAGCCCTGCGTTGGATAAACCGCGCCGCTGGGAAAAAAGAGCACGGTGTTTAACACCCCAAAAATGGCGCGCGGCACCAACGGATCACTCACCCGCACCATCAGGAGAAACATCATGCTGATCAGGGCCAGCGAGGTCACCATCACCAGCAGAAGCATCCGCGCCAGACGCATCAGGTTCAACGGGTCCGGTATCCCCGCGATGACCGAGCCAAGGGTGACAAGCACAAGTCCCGACAAAATGGCCTTGGCCGCGCCCGCCAGGTTGAAGCCGAGGATGAGTTCCAGCTTGCTGATGGGAGTGACCAGGTAGCCTTCATGCAGGCCGCGGGCCTTGTCGTCAATATAAATGATCCCGCCGCCAATCATGGCCGAAACGAAGATGGCCAGCGACGATGGTGCCGGGCAGGAGAAATTGGATGTAGGGCACGTAAGGATAAATTTCGACAACGGAGAGGGTGGCATTGGCCGAGAGGCGCGCCGGAACGGGGTTTTGATTGTAGGACACGAGCATTTGATTGAGCGTCCCTTCCAGGGCGGAGGAGGAGAATTGATCGGTGTTGTCCTCGGCCAGGCCGATATGCGGATTGGCCCCGGCCAGAACTTTGCGCGAGAATTGCGGCGGAATTTCCAGCAGTCCGTTGATTTTCCCGCTGCGCAAGTCGCGCAAGGCCGCCGCCTGGTCGTTGTAGGCAACGGTGTGGAAGGTGCGCGCGTTGGCCGCGACGGCTTGAGCCATCTCTTTCAGTTTGATGGCCGGCATTCCGTGGTCCTGATCCAAGACCCCGATTTGCAGGTTCTTGATCTTACCGCCGAAGGCATAGCCCAGGATGACGAGCTGCAACAAGGGCATGACCATCGAGACGATCATCAAGGTCGGGCTGCGCCGGAAGCGCCGCAAATCACGTTCAATGATGGCCAGGATGCGGTTCATCTTCAGCCTCGCGGCAACATGAATGGGCTGCTGGCGGCGGACGGCTCTTGCAGCGCGTCGCGCAGTTGATGCCCGGTGTAATGCACAAAAACGTCGTCGAGGGTGGTGCTTTGCACGGACAGCGATGTCAGCGTCACGCCGGCCACGCGCGCCGCTTCCATCAAGGCGACCGTGGTGCGGGGGCCGTTGTTGGAGGAAAGGCGGAAGACATGGTCATCGGATTTCAAGTCCGCCACATCGGGCAGGGCGCGGAGCGTCTCGGCCCATCCCGCGGGCACTTGGGAGAAGCTGACTTCGAGAATGTTCTTGCCGGGGATCGAAGCCTTGAGCTTCAACGGGGAATCCAGCGCCGCCAGTTTGCCATGGTCAATAATGGCGATGCGGTCGCAAAGTTTGTCGGCTTCATCCATGTAATGGGTCGTGACGAGGATGGTCAGTTCGCGCTCGTCGCTTCAATTTGTCGAGCATTTCCCAAACGGCGACGCGTGAGACGGGGTCCAGGCCGGTGGTCGGCTCGTCCAGGAAGAAGATTTTCGGCTCATGCACCAGGCCGCGCGCGATTTCCAGCCGGCGGCGCATGCCGCCGGAAAACATCTTGACCGGCTTGTCCGCCCACTGTTCGAGATCCACCGCCCGCAGCAGTTCCTTGATCGTGCGCCGCCGCTTTTCGCCGGGGATGCCGTAGAGCTTGGCGAAGATGCTCATGTTCTCCACGCGCGGTCAAATCCAGGTCGGAAGTCATGGCCTGGGGAATGACGCCGATGGAGCTGGCGCACGCCGTTGGCGTTGCGCACGACGTCGAAACCGTTGACGCGCGCCGCGCCGGAGGTGGGCGGCACGAGCGTGGTCAACATGCGGATGAGGGTCGATTTGCCCGCGCCGTTGGGGCCGAGCAGGCCGAAGATTTCGCCGTGATCGACGCTTGAAATTCAGGCTGTCCACGGCGCAAAAATCGCCGAAGCGCTTGGTCAGGTTTTCGACTTCCACGGCGAACAAGGTCATGGTTTGCCCAAAGGGAACAGGACGGAGGCGGTCATGCCGACGGCCAGGCCGCGGTCGTCGTTGTCGCAGCGCAGGCGGATTTCAAAGGTTTTGATGTCGCGCTTGGTGCGGCTGACGTCCCGTTGCGTGGCGTAATCGGCGTCCACCCCGCGATAAAAAACGACGCCGTCGCGCGTTGCGCCGGAAGGCAGGCGGACGGTGAACCTGTCGCCCAGATGGATGCTGTCAATATAACTTTCCTCCACGTCCGCCCGCACCCAGAGATTTTCGGGATTGATGAGCGTGACAATGGCCTGGCCGGGGTTGACGACCTCGCCCTGCAAGGCGGCGCGGACATCCACCATGCCGTCGATGGGCGCGCGAATTTCAGTGTAACCCAGAACGATGGCGGCCTTTTCCTGTTGCGCGCCGGCGGCGGCGCTTTGCTGGATATTGGCCTGGAGCGCGGCGCGGCGGGCGGCGATCTGTTCCGCGGTGGATTTGGCCAGGGCCACCGCCGCCTGCGCCGCCAGCGCCTGCTTGCGCAGCGACTGGACGCGGGCTTTGGCCGCGTCGCAGGCGGTTCGCGCCTGATCGTATTCCTTCACTGAATCCACGCCTTGTTTGTACAAGGCTTCTTCGCGCTTGAAAGTGAGACTCAAGTTTTCCAGGTCGGATTCGGCTTGGGCAATCTGGTCCCCGGTCGCGGCCAGGTTGGCTTCGCTTTGCCAGGTGAGGTTGCTGGTTTGGGCCTCCTGGAATTTCAAATCCGCCCCGGCTTGCGCGACCTGGGCGGCGGATTGTTCCGCGCTGTCGGTGTAGAAGGCCAAATCCGCCTTCCGCTCGGCGGGTTGAATGAGCGCGAGCAACTGCCCGTTGGTCACCGTGTCGCCTTCACGGACCAGAAGTTTTTGCAGCCGGCCTTGAATCTCCGAACTGACGATGACTTCATCGGTGGTGACCATGCCAGTCAAAACGATTTCGCGCCCGCGGCGGGCGGCGGCAAAATAGAGGGCCGCGGCCATCACAACCACGATGACAATAACCAGCGGAATCTTGCGCTTCATATATCAGGGGAGCTTGGCTGCTGCGCCGCCCCGGGGCAAGTCCTTCCGCGCCAAACCGGCCCGGGTTTTGGCAACCCCGGCATGGCCAAAAAATACAAATGTCAGGAACCCTTTTTTGGCGAAAGGCACATGAATTAACGGAAATGCCCAAAACTATGGTTTGATCCTGATGTAATGTCTCCGTCGTCCAGATCGTTCAACGGTGCTTCCGTTCCCTCGACGGTCCACGAGCAAGTCTTCTTGCTCCGCGCCTCCTGAATCATCGTATCCAAGGAATACATCCATGCTGCAAGAATCTGCTTTGACTGGCCATCATCACGACTGCGCTGAAGCTCGGCCGAAATTGACTCGTGATGTCGTTGAATGCTCGCCCGGAGAAGTCCACACTGCTTTATGACCGTGCGCGCGTCGTCCACTCCGGAACAACTCGTGAGCCGCGAAAACCAAAGGCTTGCATCCTGCGAGACTGGGCAAAGTCGCGCTGCCAGAAAGAGCCACTGCGCCCAATGCGGCAGCAACTGTCCTTCAAAGCAAATCACCTTCAAGTTCTCCCGGGACTTCACGCTCATGTGTTTGTCAATTAGTTCAGGATCTCGCACCTCTGACATCGGACGCAATTAAGCGGGGCTTAAGAAAAAATTGTGCTTCAGAAAACGAACCGTCGGTTGCATATTAAGCGAAAGCTTATTGATTATGAACAATTTGCGACTTTCGAATTCGGTCGGAGGGCTGGTTTCAATTCGACCCCGGCTGGCTCATGAAGGGCAGGATGAGAGGGTGGAAAACCTCCTCTCCCCGCCCCTCTCCTCCACAAGTGTGTGGAGGAGAGGGAGAACACACGGGAGGTTTCCCTTCATGGGCCAGCCGTAAAACCAGACTGGCCGGGCCTTTGGAATTTCTCGGAGTTCCAATTAAAGGCCGCGGCCAGGTAAATTGATCCATTCAGCTTATCGTCATCACTTGGCCGGCACTGTAGCAATGGTTTGCAGGATGCGGCTGGCGATTTTGTAGGGGTCACCCTGCGAGTTGGGGCGGCGATCCTCCAGGTAGCCGCGGTGGCCGTTGTTGACGAAACTGTGCGGGACGCGGACGGACGCGCCCCGGTTGGCCAGGCCGTAGTTGAATTTGTCGATGGACTGGGTCTCATGCAGGCCGGTGAGGCGCAGGTGGTTGTCCGGGCCGTAAACGGCGATGTGCTCGTTTTTGTATTTGTCAAAGGCGGCCATGAGCGCCTCGAAGTATGCCTTGCCGCCAACCTCGCGCATGTATTTGGTCGAGAAATTGGTATGCATGCCGGAGCCGTTCCAATCCACGTCGGCGCCCAGGGGCTTGCAGTACCAATTCACGTCCACACCGTATTTTTCGCCAAGGCGCATGAGCAGGTAACGGGCGATCCACATCTGGTCGGCGGCGCTTTTGGAGCCTTTGCCGAAGATTTGGAATTCCCACTGGCCTTTGGCGACCTCGGCGTTGATGCCTTCGTGGTTGATGCCGGCATTGAGGCAGAGATCGAGATGGGTATCGACGATCTCGCGGGCGATGTCGCCCACGGCATCAAAGCCCACGCCGGTGTAGTATTTGCCCTGCGGGGGCGGGAATCCACCGCCTTTTGGGAAACCCAGCGGCGCTCCGTCCTTGTAAAGAAAGTATTCCTGCTCAAAACCGAACCAGGCGTCCGGGTCGTCGAGAATGGTGGCGCGGGCGTTGGTGCGGTGCGGGGTCTTGCCGTCGGGCATCATGACCTCGCACATGACGAGGGCGCCGTTTTTCTTCGTCGAGTCGGGAAACACCGCGACGGGTTTGAGCAGGCAATCGGAACTGTGCCCTTCGGCCTGCCGCGTCGAACTGCCGTCAAAGCCCCACATGGGCAGTTCTTCGAGTTTCGGGAAACTGCCGAACTCCTTGATCTGAGTCTTGCCGCGGAGGTTCGCGACGGGTTCATAGCCGTCGAGCCAGATGTATTCCAGTTTATATTTCGCCATAGATGTTGTTACAGAATGGTTCGGTTCGTTCTTGCCGCGCCAATTTTTTAAGTTTGTTTGCTGCCATCAATCAATCGCATCTGCTCAAAGCAGGCAGAATGCCAATTCACCAAAAGGCTGGATTGGCGCCGGCGCGAAGCTGTTGAAATGGCCTGTGGACGAGGGAAATGCAGCGGCGTTTTTTTTCCGGTCTGATCACGGCATCAGGATTAATCCACTGTTTTTTTTTGCTCGTACTGCGCAGATTTGGCTGTTTTGATCATTTGACCGGAGTGCGGCGGTGGGGCAGGTTTCGGATGGCATGTTGCAGGTGAAGGATACACTCAGGGCGACCGTCCAGGTGAGTTTTGATGGGCGGGTCTTCAAGATTTACCACGGCCCGGATGCGGCGGAGCGCTTCAAGAGAGAGGTGCGGGTGCTGCGGCATCTCGAGGCCCGCGGCTGCGGGTTCGTGCCGCGGCTGCTTGAGGCCGATCCGGCCATACCGCGCATCACCACCACCAACTGCGGGACCCGGGTGGAGCATTTGGACCCGGAACGGACGCGGGAGTTGTTCGCCGAACTGGAAAGCTACGGGGTGCGGCACGACGACCCGGACATGCGCAACGTGACTTACCGACAGTCCGACGGCCGTTTCTGCGTGGTGGACTTTGAGCTGGCGACCATTCTGCCGGGTTTCGAGTAAGCGCGCGCCGCCATGGATCTTCCCCGCCAAGCCCCCGCTTGCAAAGGCCTGCAATGGTCGGGACGGACCGACCGCGGCAAGGTCCGGCCCAACAACGAGGACGCCTTCGTGGGCCTGCAGTTTGACGCTCGCGAGGTTCATCACCTGGGAGCAATCGGGGAAGGCGCGACCGGGCACATGGATTTTGTGTTCGCGGTGAGCGACGGGATGGGCGGGGCGATGGCCGGGGAACAAGCCAGCCGGATTGCGGTGCAAAGAATCACGACACTGCTGCCGCGCTCCTACCAGCAGTCGGCGGTCGGATTGGAGGCGGGTTTTCCCGACGTGCTGGAGGAGCTATTCGCCCAAATCCACGGGGCGCTGGCCCACTTGGGGAAGAGCTATGAAGAGTGCCACGGCATGGAAACCACCTTGAGCCTTTGCTGGTTCACGCCGGGGCGGATGTATTTTGGCCACGTCGGTGACAGCCGCATTTATTATCTGCCCGCGCACACGGGAGCGATCAGACAACTCAGCCATGATGATACCCACGTGGGCTGGCTGTTGCGAAATGGGAGGATCAATGAGCGGGAGGCGCGCGCCCATCCGCGGCGCAACCTGCTGCAAAAGGCCCTGGGCGGCGGCAACCAGTTTGTCACTCCGCAGGTGGGCGCCGTGACTTACGAGACCGGCGATCTCTTTCTACTCTGCACGGATGGTCTGGTCGAGGGATTGCACGACAGCCACCTGGAGGAATTCCTGCGCCCGCCTGAAGCCACCCCGCCGGGCACCACCAACCCGGCGGACCGGCTCGTGGAGGAATCGCTGGCCAGAGACGGGCGCGACAACACCACCGCGCTGGTGATTCGGGTGGTTTAAAGGGGAAGCCAGGCAGTCAAACCAATCCTTGTTGCCTCTTTTCAAATTTCGATTACGATGCCCCCACAAAATGCGATTAAAAATTATGTTGAATTGCGGTTTCGCAGCAATCGTGGCCGGCTGCAGCACGGAGACTGAAGCGCCTCGACCCATGCCGGTGGAGCATGACACCCTCGTTGGTTTCCAGCAGGAGGCCGACAAATTCAATTCCATCATCAGTCTGCCCGATTTCGAGACCACAACCAACGCCATCGAGCTTTCTGTCAAAACAACCATCGCCGGCGCCAATGCCGCCCTGGATCAAATCGGGCGGCTGCAACCGCCGGAGGTCAACTTCAAAAATACCCTGCGCGCCCTCGACGATGTGAATTATGGCATCAGCCTGACGGAGAACCGCCTGGAAATCATCAAGGAAACCAGCACGGAGGCGGCCTTGCGCGATGCGGCCACGGACCAGATCAAGGTCATCGAGGAATGGGCCGTGGGCTTGGACTATCGCGAGGACGTTTATCGCGCTGTCAAGGCTTACGCCGACACGAAACCCCGGCTGACGGGCGAAGACGCCAAGTTGCTCAAGGAAACGATGCGCGATTACACCCGCGCCGGGCTGAGCCTGCCCAAGGCACAGCGCGACGAAGTGGAAGGACTGCGCAAAAAACTCTCCGGCCTGACGACGGACTTTGAGACCCACGTGACCAAGGCCGAGCACAAAATGACGTTTAGCAAAGCGGCATTGGAAGGCGTGCCGGAGGATTTCCTCACCCAAAAAGACGTCAAGAATGACGATGGCACCTATTCCATCATGGCCAACATCACCTGGCATTACCTGACGGTGATGGAGAATGCGAAGAACGAACAGACCCGGTTGCGGCTCCAGACCGCCCGGGACAATCTGGCCAGGGCGGAAAACGTCCCCCTGCTCCAACAAATCCTCGTCCTGCGCGATACGCTGGCCCACAAACTCGGCTACAAGACTTGGGCGGATTACGTCATCGAAATCAAGATGGCTAAAACCGCCGCGCGGGCGGAGAACTTTTTGGAAAAATTAAAGGCGGGCTTGCAGCCGAAGTTTGATGCGGAAATCGCCGAATTTCGCGCGTTGAAAGTCAAGGAAACCGGGGACACAAACGCCCGGATTCAACTGTGGGACTGGCGCTATTACGCCAACCAGCTCAAGAAGGAAAAATACACGGTCAACGAAGAGGAACTCAAAGTCTATTTCCCCTATCAACACGCGCTGGACGGGATGTTCAAGATTTATCAAAGGATTTTCGGCCTGAAATTCCAACGCCTCGACGCGCCTTATAGATGGGTGGCCGACTTGCAGCTTTACGCCGTGTCGGATTCCTCCACCGGCGAACCGTTGGGCTTGTTCTATCTGGATATGTTTCCGCGCGAAGGCAAATACAATCACTTTGCCCAATTCGGCATTATCGAGGGCAAGTTGCTGGCCAACGGGAAATATCAGCGGCCCACCGTGGCTTTGATCTGCAATTTCCCCTCCCCCCAGGCCGGCAAGCCGTCCCTTCTCGCCCACCAGGACGTGGAAACGCTCTTCCATGAATTTGGCCACGCCATGCATTCGATTTTGACCCGCGCCAAATACTCCCGCTTCGCCGGCACGAGCGTGCCGCGCGATTTCGTCGAAGCGCCTTCACAAATGCTGGAGAACTGGGTTTGGGACAAAAAGGTGCTGGACAGTTTTGCCGCGGATTACCGTGATCCTTCCAAAAAAATTCCCCAGCAAATACTGAACCAGCTCAAGGCCTCCAAGCTGGCCATCGAAGGCACATTCTACCGGCGTCAACTCAGTTTCGGCTTGTTGGACCTGGCCCTGCACACGCAAATCCACACGAATAACGCGCAGGAAACAGTGCCGCTTTCCAACAAGATCATTGGCGGCACATTTTTCCCGGAACCGCCGGACACGGCGTTCGTGGCCTATTTTGGCCATCTCATGGGATATGACGCCGGTTATTATGGTTATGCTTGGGCCGATGCCATCGCGGCGGACATGGCGACGGTCTTCGCCAACGCGCCGGACGGCTTTTTGGACGAGCAGGCCGGCCGCCGCCTGCGCAAGGAAATCTACGAGGTGGGCGACTCGCGCGACGTGGAAATCTCGATAGAGAAATTCCTGGGCCGCAAGCAATCCATCGAGCCGTTCCTGAAGAAGATCGGCATGGAGCCTGGCACGGCCCATTAGCCGGCCTGCATTGCATGATAAATGAATCCAGGGTTGCGCGGAATGTTTATTTGACGTTGCTAACGGCCTGCGTCGTCGCTCTGCTGGCCGGCGGCTGCGGCAAACGCGAAACACTCGCCGCCATCGGCGACCGCACCCAGGAGCTGCGCCTCAATAACGAGGGCGAGCCTTCGAGCCTTGACCCGGCAGTGGAAATCGGCAACATCGAACATGATGTCATCCTGGCGCTCTTTGAAGGCCTTATCACCGCCGATCCCAAAGATCTCTCGCCGCGTCCCGGGGCGGCGGAGAGCTGGGAAATTTCGCCGGACGGAAAAGTTTATAAATTTCATCTGCGCAAGAATGGCCGCTGGTCCAATGGCGAGCCTGTGACCGCGCGGGATTTTGTTGAAACGTATCACCGGATGCTGACGCCTTCGCTAGGAGCGCAGTATTCCTACATGTTGTACCCGGTAAAAAACGCCGAGGCCTTCAATCTTGGAAAAATCACCGATTTCAGCCAGGTCGGCTTCAAGGCACTGGATGATTATACCCTGGAATTGACGCTGCACAGCCCCGCGCCCTGGTTGCTCTCCATGATAATCCACGACTCGTGGTTTCCTGTTCCGATTGCGGTCATTGAAAAGCACGGCGCCCTTGATGACCGCACGAACCCGTGGACCAAGCCGGAAAATTTCGTGGGCAACGGACCCTTTGTTTTGAAAGAATGGAGAATGAACTCTCACATTTTGGTGGAGAAAAGCCCGACCTATTGGGACGCGAAAAATGTGCGCCTGAATAAAATTTATTTTGACCCCACTGAAGTGTTAGACACAGCCGAACGAATGTTCCGTTCCGGGCAACTGCACAGCGATCCGCAGGCTCCGCCTTCGAAAGTCGCGTTCTACCGCAAATACAAACCCAACCTGATCAACGTCTATCCGCTGCTGGGGACTTACTTTTACAAAATTCATGTCACGCAGCCTGCCTTGAAGGACAAGCGCGTGCGCCAGGCGCTGGCGATGGCCATTGACCGCCATGCCATCACAGAAACCATCATGCGCGCCGGGGAGGAACCGGCTTATTTTTTGACGCCGCCCAACACCGCTGGATACACTTGCCAGACCCAAATCAAGGAAGATGTGGCCGCGGCCCGCCAGCTTCTGGCGGAGGCCGGCTACCCAGACGGAAAGAACTTTCCGACGGTTGAAGTCCTGTTTAATACATTGCAAAGCCACAAGGCCATCGCCGAAGCCTTCCAGGACATGTGGAAAAAGAACCTCAACATCAACGTCGTGTTGCACAATGAGGAATGGAAAGTCTATTTGGACTCGCTGCGACGGATGGATTATTCCATTGGCCGCGCCTCCTGGGTTGGCGATTATGTTGATCCGAGCACTTTCCTGGATATGTTTACGACAGAGAATGGCAACAACGAAACCGGCTGGTCCAACGCCGAGTACGACCGGCTGGTTCATTTGGCATCGAATACCGGAGACCGGGCCGCGCGTTACGACGCCTATCAGAAGGCCGAAGCCATTTTGCTGGATGAGATGCCAATCATCCCAATTTATTTTTACACGCGGCCCCGCCTGATTCGGCCGAGCGTTCGAGGTTGGTATCCCAATGTGCTCGACCAATACGATTTCAAGTCCATCTATCTCGTGCCGGAGGACAACTGACCATGCTCCGCTTCATCGCACGCCGCTTTCTTGAGGCCATTCCGGTCTTATTCATCATCGCCACGGCCACGTTTTTCATGATGCGCCTGGCCCCCGGCGGGCCGTTTGATTCGGAGAAGCAAGTCAGCGCCGAAGTCCGCGCGCGCATGGAAGCGCACTACGGATTGGACAAGCCGTTGTTTCAACAATACCTGCTGCAAATGAAACATCTGCTGCGGGGCAACCTGGGCCCTTCCTTCAAATATCCCGGCCGGACTGTCAACGAGATTATTGCGGACGCCTTTCCTGTTTCGCTGGAGCTGGGTTGCGAGGCCCTGGCCGTGGCCCTGGTCTTCGGCCTGGCGGCGGGCATGGTGGCGGCGTTGAAACAAAACAGCGCGTGGGACCACGTCCCGATGGCGCTGGCCATGATTGGCCTTTGCGTGCCGACGTTTGTCATGGGGCCGCTGCTGATTTCCGCCTTTGCCCTGCATCTGGATTGGTTCAACGCCGCCGGCTGGTTTTTCCCGCGGGACCGGGTGCTGCCCGCGTTGACGCTGGGCGCTTACTATGCGGCGTATATCGCCCGATTGTGCCGGGGAGGGTTTCTGGAGGTTTTGAACCAGGACTATATCCGCACCGCGCGCGCCAAGGGAGCCGGCGGCGCGCGGATTCTTTTCAAACACGCGCTGCGCGGCGGGATCCTGCCCGTCGTTTCGTTTCTTGGGCCGGCGGTGGCGGGACTTTTGACCGGCTCATTTGTGGTGGAAACGATCTTCGGCGTTCCCGGTTTGGGCCGGTACTTTGTCACCGCCGCCTTTAATCGCGACTACTTCATGGTCATGGGTTCGGTCTTGTTCTATGCGTGCTTTGTCGTGGTCTTGAATCTTGTGGCGGACGTGGCGTTGGTTTGGCTGAACCCAAAATTGCGCTTTGAATAATGGCTGACTCCACCCCAATGGCAATTGTTGCACCCGCCGAAACCGGGGGCGGCTCGTCGTTTTGGCGGGACGCCTGGCATCGGCTGTGGCAAAACAAGCTGGCCGTTTTTGGCCTGGCCGTGCTGGGCGTTCTGGCGGCGCTCTGCTTTGCCGCGTTCCTTTGGCCGAATATCACCGGCTACAGTTACGAACAGCAGAATCTCGCGCTCGGCCCGGCGCCGCCCAATCACCTCCACTGGCTCGGCACCGACCCGCTCGGACGCGACTTGCTGGCGCGCCTTCTCTACGGCGGAGGCATCTCACTCACGGTCGGGTTGTGCGCGACGGCGGTGTCACTGACCATCGGCGTGATCTACGGAGCCATCGCGGGATTCGCCGGCGGCAAGCTGGATATGCTCCTGATGCGAACGGTGGACATTCTTTACGCATTGCCCTTTGCCATATTCGTCATCCTGCTCATGGTTTTCTTTGGGCAGAACTTTATTTTGTTGTTCGTGGCCATTGGCGCGGTGGAATGGCTGACCATGGCGCGGATTGTTCGGGGCCAGGTCATGACGGTCAAGCGCCAGGAATTTGTCGAGGCGGCGCACGCGCTGGGCTTGAAGGAGGGACGAATCATTTTCCGGCACATCGTTCCCAATTTGCTGGGACCGATTATCGTCTATGCCACGCTGACCGTGCCGGAAGTGATTTTGCTGGAGTCCTTTCTGAGTTTCCTCGGCCTGGGCGTGCAACCTCCGCACAGTTCCTGGGGCGTGCTCATAAAGGAAGGCGCTGAAGTGATGGAAGAGTACCCCTGGCTCTTGATTTATCCCGGCGCGGTCATGGCCCTGACCCTCTTTTCGTTGAACTTCCTGGGCGACGGGTTGCGCGACGCCCTGGATGTCCGGGGGGCGAAGGATTGAATCACCCATGTCGTTGCTAACCGTCGAAAATCTTTGCGCCGCGTTTCACACCCGCAACGGCGTGGTGCGCGCCGTGCAGGATGTCTCCTTCCAATTGGAGCGCGGCGAGACTCTGGGCATCGTCGGCGAATCCGGCTCCGGCAAATCCGTCACTTGTTATTCCATCATGGGGCTGGTGCCGCAGCCGCCGGGCCGCATCGAAGGCGGGCGCGCTCTTTTTGGCGATGTGGATTTGCTGGCTTGCTCGCACCGGCAGCTCAATCGCATCCGGGGTCGGCGCATTTCCATGATCTTCCAGGACGCAATGACCTCGCTCAATCCGTTTCTCCGCATCGGGGAGCAATTGATCGAGCCGTTGATGATCCACGAAAAAATCGCCCGCACAGCCGCCACGGATCGCGCTCTGGCCATGCTGGATGACGCCGGCATTTCCGAGGCCGAACATCGGCTGAAAATGTATCCGCACGAGTTCTCCGGGGGCATGCGCCAGCGGGTCATGATCGCCATGGCCCTCATCACCAAACCCGATCTTCTTATTGCCGACGAACCGACGACCGCGCTGGATGTGACCGTCCAGGCGCAGATTCTGGAACTGATCCGGAAAATGCAGAACGAGCTGGGCATGGCGGTGATTTTGGTCAGTCACGACCTTGGCATTGTCTCCGGCTTTTGCAATCGCGTCCTGGTGATGTATGCCGGCCGTGTGATGGAGAGCGCGCAGACCGATGATTTGTTTTATGACACAAAACATCCCTATACGCGCGGACTGCGGAACTCGATTCCCGCGCTGCAAATGAAAGGCGCGGAACTCCACACCATTCCCGGCCAGCCGCCGGACCCGCACCATCCCCTGCCCGGCTGTCCCTTCGCGCCCCGTTGCGATCACGCCGTGGATTACTGCGCCAGGGAAGAAATTGTGATGTTGGAAGCGGCCCCAAAACATGCCACGGCTTGTTTGCGCGTGCAGAAGGAGAACCTGCCAGTATGAGTTCCGCCGAAACGTTTCTGGAAGTCCAAAACCTCAAAACACATTTTCCCGTTGAAAAGGGGTTCTTGTTCAAGCGCCGGCTCGGCGAGGTCAAGGCCGTGGACGGCGTGTCGTTTTCCTTGCGCCAGGGCGAAATCCTCGGACTGGTGGGCGAATCCGGCTGCGGCAAATCCACCCTGGGGCGGACCATCCTGCAATTGGTCCGGCCCACCGAGGGCGCGGTCATCCTGGAAGGCCGATTATTGACAGCATTGCGCGGGGCCTCGTTGCGCGAAGCGCGTTCCGCCTTTCAAATGGTGTTCCAGGACCCTTACGCCTCCTTGAATCCGCGCATGACAGTATTCGATGCGCTGGCCGAGGCGATGCAGGCCCACGCCAAAGTGCCGCGCCGGGAAATGCCCGGGCGAATTGACGCGCTCCTGGAGAAGGTCGGCCTTTCCCGGCAGGCCCGGCGCAAATATCCGCATGAATTTTCGGGCGGCCAGCGCCAGCGCATCGCCATCGCCCGCGCCCTGGCCGTCGCGCCCAAATTGCTGGTGGCCGATGAGCCGGTATCGGCCCTGGACGTTTCGATCCAGGCGCAGATCATCAATCTGCTGGCCTGGCTTTCCCGCGAGATGGGATTGACCCTCCTGTTCATTTCCCACGATCTTTCAGTTGTCAAACATATTGCAGACCGGATCGCCGTCATGTATCTGGGCCGGATTGTGGAGATCGGTCCGGCGGCGGCGGTGATCGGGAACCCGCTGCATCCCTACACCAAGGCCCTGATCAGCGCGATTCCGATCCCCGACCCGCGGCGCGAGGCGCGGCGCGCCCGGATACTTTTGCCGGGCGATCCGCCGTCCCCCTTGCATCCCCCGGGCGGCTGCCCGTTTCATCCGCGTTGTTTGCATGCGGTCGAGCGTTGCGCGCAAGTCGTTCCGGCGCTGGAGCCATTCGGCCAATCGGAGCGCCAGGCCTCCTGCATACGCATGAAGGAAATAAACCCGGCTTAGTTAGATTCCGTCCCAAAAGTAGCTCTTTTGTAATTCCACGCTGCGCAAGAGTCCTGATTGGAGCGCCGTTCGCGAGTTATTCACAGTGGGACGCCGAATAATTCCTTAAGGAGCAAATTTTGACGACACCGCCTCTGTCTTTTACGTCTGGGGAGGACTCTGCGGCCCGCTACGCCGCTTGGCGCAAGGGTTCTTTCTTTTCTTTCTTCAGCCGCGCCAGCATCCACAAGTTGTGCGTCAATACTCCCCAGGCCACCGCCAACTCGCGATGGACAAATCCCTTGGCTCGCATGGGCCGCCCCAAAAAGCCCCGCTGCAAAATGCTGATCCGCCCTTCCGTTTGCAACCGGCGCTGCTGCATCCGCACAAAGCGCGGCTCTTTCATCCGCTTCTTCAGTTCGGCAGGATTCCTCGGACAGAGGCCGTTAAAGACCCCCGCCCAGGCCAATCCGCCAGTGTTGGCCTTGCTGGCAAATCCCCGGTCGCCTCCCACAGCCCCCATTTTCCTTTTCAGGCCCACGACCACGCGCTCCAGACTTTCCACCAATAAAGAGGAGTCCGCCGGCGCTGTCTCCTGCCAAAGCTGGTAATCCAAAATGATCCCTTGCCGGTTTTCCCCCAGCAGCAGTTTGTTCCCAAACTCCACCTCCGCTCCGGCCTTGCCCCGCACCAGCACCTGGATGTCCGGCTCATAAAGACTTAAAATCTTCTCCGCGTTGTCCACCTTCCGCTCGCCGATAATCCGTTCGTGCGCCTGCTTCTGCGCGCGCGGCAACAGCTCCAGCACCTGGTCAATCCGCCCCAGAACCTGTTCGGCTTGCCGCCGGGTCCAACCGGTTCTTCCCCATTCCTGGTCCAGCAGGTCCCGATGCCTCCGAGCATGGCGGCCCACCACCTTGACCAGCTTTTTCATCCCGCGCAAAACCCGTTTGCGTTCCTTCCGGCTTTCGGGCTGGCGGCGGCTGTGGGTCATCTGGATACACAGCCGGTTGATCCGCCGCAGGAACTCCGGCGGCGGTTCCATCCGGGCTTTCAAACCCTCCCGGCGAATGAGGCTGACCGCCTTCATCAGCGTGCGCGTGCCATCGCGCAACAAGACCCAATCCACCGGAAAATGAATGTTGGCTTTCAGCGCCGTCGTATCCAGAAAATACTCCGCCAAGTCCACCGGCTGGGTTAAATCCAGCGGCCCGGCTGGATCCATCCCCGCCCGCAAAAGACCCTCGATCAACTGGCGCATCTGGGCCGCGTCCAGCCAGTGGGCGAAACGCTGCAACTCGCTCTTGGAAGGCACGCGCACCTGGTCGAGCGCGTCCACCAGACAAAACCACTGATAGAGGGGATTGCCCGCCAAGGCGCAGCTGAAGCCCCGGTAATCCTCTTGCAGCAGGGTGCGGAGGATCGTGCAACGCAGCGCCTGCCGGCGGCGCAGTTGAAATTGTTGCTGCTGCCGGGCGGTCGGACGACGGTCGGCGGGAGCCAGCCAGCCTTGGAGGGATTGCTCCACAAAATCGGCCTCCAGACCGCTGGCTCGCAAAAGACTCTCGATTTGTTCGAGGCGTCGGCGCAGTGTCAGGTAATCGACATTGCCCACGATGGTGGGCAGGCTCGGTCGTAGTTCGGTGGGAAACGGAATAATCAGGCTTGACATGACGCCAGATTATAATCTAACCTGCAAAAATGCCAGAAAAATCGTTGCTTGACTCAAAAAAAATGGAAGTCACTTATCCTTTGCGTGTCCAGGCCATGCGCTCGCGCGGACAAAAACCCCGGCTGTATGTGAGCTTCCCTCTGGCCTTGGCTACCGCCATTGGGTTGGAGCCGGGCGATGAAGTGCAATGGGAACTGCTGGATCGCGCAGAACTTCATCTTGTGAGGCTCAAGGCTGTTCCGCTGACGGCCAAATCCAAGTCTGGGAAATCATAGCACCCCAACATAACGATACGATTTACCCACCTTGCGCAAATTCCATGCGTTTTAAAGCCAGCCATTCCCTAAGCTGCCCTCTATGCCCTGCCAGCGGGGACAGAATCTAGTTAATTGATAAACCTTTATGCTTGTTTATCAGCACGTTCGACGGTAAACTTCAGAAATGAACGTGGAACTGCTCAAGCGCATTACAATCGAGCCAGGGAAGTGCGGTGGTCGCCCATGCCTGCGTGGCATGAGAATGCGTGTCACTGACGTGTTGCAACTTTTGAGCGCGGGAGCCTCGCACGAGGAGATTTTGGCAGATTATCCCGATCTCGAAAAAAATGACATTCTTGCCGCGATTGAATACGCGGCGCATCAGGCGGACCACGTAGTGCTAACCGGCGCGTGAAATTCGTCATTGATCATCAGTTGCCACCCGCTCTCGCCCGATTCCTCGAAGCTCAAGGCCATGTTGCAGATCACGTCAGGGAGCTTGGCTTGAAAACGTCGGATGATGCCACTATATGGAGGCATGCTGTGGCAAACGAGTTGGTGGTGGTGAGCAAAGACGAGGGTTTTTTCTTTTTTGTAAGTTCGCCCAACGCAGCAGCCAAACTGCTCTGGGTCCGGATGGGCAATTGTCGAACGCAGTTTCTGCTTGAGAGGTTTCGTCTCCGTCTTCCGCAGATCATCGCATCGTTTGAAACAGGTTCGAGTATCGTTGAACTTCGCTGAGGGCAGCCATGGCGCAAAAGAAGCCAAAAGCTAAAGTTGTATTTGTTGGTGGACAGAGCGGGCGGGGCGCGGCATTATCCTGGCATGGCGCAAAAATCAACTGATGAAGTGGGGCTAGCGCCGGGAATCGGACAATCTGTCAACCAGATGACTTGAAACACGGAAGGGAAAAAAGGTCATGAAGATACGCACTGACCCCTGATTGAAAAAGTATTGGTAAGAAGTCTTTACACTCGCGGTCTCCAGCCAATGGGCAATGATGTTCAAATGTAACCGTCTGAGCAACCAATCTATAAGGAAGCTACTCTGTCCTTAAGGTCCTGACCAGCCGTTGCCAGGTGGACTTGCCTTCCAGTTTAACAAACAGCAGGAACAAAAAAATAGCGGCATCCATAAAGAGGTGCGCAACGATGACGGACCAAATGCCGTATGGCAGAATGAAAAGCGCGATAAAGAAATAGGCGACGCCTTTCGGGAGACAAAAGCGCCATGGGAAGGAAGGGTAATGCGACACGGCGAACAGAAATGCCGCGACTGCGGCGGAGATTGGGCTGATGCCGACGTAGAGCAACGGCAACAGAAAAAGCCCATCCTCTGCGGGAACGAGGAGAAGGGTCCAAGGCTTCTTTTTGATGGCATTGAAAAAACGCTCGTTCTCAGCGTCGGCTTCCCCTTGGTTCAGATTTTTCGGGCCGAACTTTTCGAGCATGGTCATGCTGACGAGACCGAGCGCGGCGCTGGCGCCGAGAATGGCGAGAAAGCCGGCCACAGCAAATGCATGAAGGACGATGGGCGCGTGAAACGCATGGTAAGCCAATAGGGAGAAACCCAGAATCGTGAAAACGGCGTCGCGCCACCTCAACAAGGAATGCTCTTGGAAGAATAGAAGGCGGAGACGATATCGAGCTTCGGAAATGTCTTGTTGAGCGGCGCTAAGCAGCCATATCCTGGCTTGGTCAAAATCCCGTTCGATTCCGAGTCCTTCAGCGTAGCAGACGCCAAGATTCAACTGGCCGAGTGCGTCTCCCTGGCTAGCGGCCTTTCGGAACCATTGAGCGGCTTTTGCGACATCCTTGCCAATCCCTTTGCCTGTTGCCAGACAGTATCCATACAGTGACTGGCTGGCGGCATGCCCGGTGTCGGCAGCACGATGCAGCCAGTACGCTGCCTTGGTCGGGTCGCCTACGTACTTGCGGCCCGTCCAGTAATCGAGCCCCAATACAATTTGCGCATCCTTGGCGCCAGCTTCGGCGGCTTGGCGAAGCCATTTGCCTGCTTCGATGTTGTTCTTCGCCACGCCGCGCCCTTCTGTATAGGCGATCCAAAGGGCCTTTTGCGCTTCAACCAGACCCCGTTCGGCAGCGCTTTGCAGCCACGCGATGGCCGCAGTTTCATCCCGTGGCACGCCCAACCCCTCCTGCAAACATCGACCGAAGTTTTTTTGGCCCCACGGATGACCTTGTTCAGCGGCCAACCGGTACCATTTGGCGGCCTCGACCAAGTCTTGGACGACGCCACGCCCTTCCTCAAGGAAAATGCCAAGTCTGTTTTGGGCTTCGCTGAGACCTTGCGCCGCAGCCAGTTTGTGCCATTTGACAGCTTCGGCTGGGTCCTGGAAGACTCCGATACCTTCATCGTAACACCGAGCCAAGTTGCATTGGCCCCAGAAGCATCCAGCCTCAGCGGATAGACGATACCAATTTACGGCGGTAGCGATGTCCTTCGGAACGCCCTCGCCGTACTCGTAGCAATGTCCGAGGTTGTTTTGGGCCTTCGCCTCCCCTTGTTCGGCGGCCAGGCGATACCAATGGGCGGCTTCCGCGAAATCTTGTTTGACACCCTCGCCGGTAAGGAAACAGACACCGATGCGGTTTTGCGCGGACGGCTCAGCCTGCGCAGCTGCCTTACGATACCACTTTAGCGCTTCGGTGATGTCTTTTTTTGCGCCGTTGCCAGCATGATACCGCCCACCCAATTCGCTCTGTGCGCGAGCATCGCCATGCTCCGCCGCCTGGCGAAGTTCTTCCAAGGAGAAAGAACACAGTGTGTTATCCATGCGCATCCTTGTTTTAATACCGCGGAGAGGTGAAGCGCAAACGCTTTCGTCGATGGGGGTCATACTATTGCCCGGTTCATAAACTTTTCCCCATAGGTATAAAGCTGCAAAATGACAAATACCTGGCAAAAGTATGGTGACCCCTCGCTCGGACGACGGTTTGGATTGTCCGGTCAGGGGCGGGGCGCGGCGTGAAAGGGTCCTTGAAAGGGTCGTGAAAGGGTCGGTCCTCGGAAATTGGTATTCGTTCATTTTGGTCAGCAATTTCCCAGGACGGTTTTATGGCGTGGTTGTAGCACAATTATGGGCGGCCGACAATACCAGGTCATCAAGGCCCCGGCTCACCCATTGAATGGATTCAAGCTCCAGATGCCTGTGTTGCGGAATCCTTCCTTGTCGCGGCTGACCAGAACGAGGTCGTGAACCAGTGCCGTCGCCGCCAAAAATGCGTCGAGCACGGGTACCGGCTGCCGCAAGCCCAAACGGCCCCATTGATCCGCCACGCGTTCGTACACCGGCAGCAGGCGGTCGGCATATTCGGCGGAAATCCAGCGGAGCCATTTCTCCAAGGCTTGCGCCGAGGGCCGATCACGCAGGCGAATTCGCTCGATTCCCTGGCGGATTTCACCAAGAACCAGCACGCTTACGAATATTTCCCTGGCATCTGCCGCCTCAAACCATTGCCGCACTCCGGCGTCACAACGGTCTCCTTTGCGCAACTCGCTTATTACGTTCGTGTCAAGCAGATAACCGTTCATAACTCAACCGGACGCGCAATTTGCGGGCCTCGCTCGAAATCCTAGTCATCGCCCGCGTCGGGCATGGCCAGCAAGGCTTCCTTAAAGGATGATCGTTTGGCCGCCCTGCCCAGCAACGCCTCGCGCAGGATGCGCCGATGCTCTTCCTCCATCGACACTCCATGCTGGCCCGCCTGCTTCTTGAGCTTACGCACGACTCGTTCCTCAATTTGCCGGACAATAAGTTGTGACATATATTTTGAATTCCCAGTTGCGCTGGTGAAGGAATAGATCAAACAGATGAATCACGCGATCAATTGTTAAGGGAAGCGGAAAATAATTGGTATCCTTAAGACTCAGGGCCGGTCAGTTGTTACACTAATTTCAGCGGTCATCAACGGTATCAACAAGAAGGGCAGCGGTGTGCCGTTGATTGATCCGCCACTACCCAAGGCCAGCGTGCCAGGGACGCCGGTTCAGTGACTGAAGCCATACAATGTGCGGCGAGAGTCGCATCCCGCGCCTGCAAAGGCCAGCCAAACCTCTACTGCCCGACAAGGCGGTAAAACTGGCTGGGCGCCGTGGCCGAGGTATTCGTAAAAACATCCATCCCGCTGACGTTGGTGATGCACGTTAGAGTTGACCAATTCATCAGATCGCACGAAGTCTGAACCTTGAGCGCCGCCCCGGGCGCGCTTTGCACCGTGAATTGGAATTGATTCGGGGGCGTGAAGGCGGGCGACACCAAATAGACCAAGTTCGTAATGTTGAGCAGCGCGTCGCCGCCAAAGATTCGCCCGGCATCATCCGACACGACGACGAAGTATTCCCCAATCGCATCAGTTCCAGCGTTGGTCACCGTCAATGAACTCGTCATCGAGCCGGTAATGTCAGCGCCGTCCGATAGGGGAAAGCCATCGAAATACCACTGGTAATAGATGGCCGGGGGCGTGCTGGAATTGGCTGAGACGTTAAAGACCGCGCCGCCATTGAGGCTGATGCCGGCCGACATGGGCTGCGAGGTGACTGTCGGCGCCTGCAGTTGGGGCAGGTAGTTGAGCGACCAGCCATTGTTGTTCTGAAGATTGTTGATCAAATTCAATGTTTCCGATCCGGCGCTGACATCCAGGTTGTTCAGACTCGCGTCCATCGTTATCACGTCGCCCAGCGCCGCCAAGTTGGTCAACGTGTCGATGTTGCCCAGGAGGTTGTTATGCAGATTGAACCCGGTCAAATTGGGCAGATACGCATTGGTCAGGAAGTCCAGCGAGAAAATATTATTATTGTCGGCCGAAAGGTAGCCCAACTGCGACAGGTTGCTGACCGCGGAAATGTCGTATATATTGTTGTTGTCCAACCACAGGTTGACCATGTTGGTCAATCCGGCCAGAGGGTCGATGCTGATGAACAGGTTGCCCTGGGCGGAGAACTGCTGAAGGTTGGTCAATCCGGCCAGTGGCGAGAGGTCGCCAAACCCGTTGATGTCGAGGGACAAGTCGGTCACGTTGTAAAAGCCGGACACAAATGACACGTTGGTTGCCTGGATGTTGTAGAGAAGAATCGTTTGCAAATTGGCAAGATTGCCCAGGAGCGCGACGCTGTTCAAATCCGTCAATGGATTGCTGCCGGCATCCAAATAATTGAGGCTGGTCTGGGCGTCCACTGGCGCCAGGCTCGTGATCTGGTTGTTGTCGATGTTCATCTGATACAGATTGGTCAGTTTGACCAAGGACGGCAGGTTCGTGATCTCGCAGTAGCCGCAATCAACGAAGCCCAACGCCAACATGTTGGTCAGCGGCGAGAGGTCCCAGAGCGGATTGCTGCCGACTTGCAGGGAGTTGATATTCGTCATTGACGCCAGCGCCGCGATGCTGGGAAGGGAATTATACGAGAGATCGAGATTGTTGACCTGGGTCAGGTGCTTCAATGAAGGAAGATTCGTCAGGGTGTTGGCGCGCAGGTTTAAATATTGGAGGTTCGTCAGAACAGACAGCGTGTCGGCGTTGGTCAAATTGTCGTTTGCGGCGTTGAGGTTCGTCAAGCCGGTCATGTTGGTCAATGGCGCCAGATGGCCGAGCGCGTTGCCGGGAATGGTCAAAGTCTGGAGGTTCGTCAAGCCTGACACCACGCCGAAGTTGGTCAGCGAAGTGCCGGTGAGATCCAGAATAGTAAGATTTTTCAGACTCTGGATTGGCGACATGTCGGGAATTTGATCATTGGAAAAACTCAAAAACTCCAATTGGACCATGTTGGAAACAAATGCGCTGCTGGTCACGCCGGTGTCTCCCATGTCCAGATTGGTCATTTGCGTCAACGATGCCAGTGGCGCCGCGGTGGTCAGGCTGTTGAAGTTGATGACCAGATTTTTAAGGCTGGTCAACCCGGAGAGGGGAGTCACGTCCAAAATTGAATTGACAGCGAGGTTGGCCACCTGCAGTTTCGGAACATTGGTCATGAACGATATGCCGGCGAGCGAGGCATTGTTGAAATAAAGTTCCACGAGGTTTGACAAGCCGACAAAGCCGCTGAAATTGGTGACGGAATTATTGTTAAGCGCGAGGAGGGTCAGATTATGCGCGTAACCCAGGCCGGTTGTGTCCACAATCCCCTGGCCCCCGGCGGAAAGATTCGTCAAGGTCAACATCTGGGCTTCGGTCACCGGCCCGGAACTGAGATTCAAGGTTTGGAGCACGGAGTTCTCCAGATTTGCATCGGGGAAGTTGACTGGTTGTGCCCGGGCCTGAACCGCCAGGACGAGAAGCATTGCAAAGCCGCTGAGGCGTCGCGCAAAATTCGCAGAGGTGTTCATAATGCGTTATTGATTTTTGGCCCCGTGTATAGCCAAAAACACCCCGGTTGTCAAGAGCCAACTTACTGTTGATTTCCGATGTTCGACTTCGGATGTCTTTTTTTCCTAATCTTAATCTTAATCCCAATCTTAATCGGTGTTCTGGATTAAAATTAAGAGAAAGTCAGTGGGTCTATTGAAGCCACCCGCCCCCTGCTCCCGGTAAAGTTGCACAAAGCACGGATTTCTTTGGTGGATGTCAGATCAAGTTTGCTCCGTTTTCCCGTTGAGCCGCGACGGGCAAGGCGTTAGGCTGGCCGGCGTGAAAGTTTTTGTCACGGGCGGAGCGGGTTATATCGGATCGGTTTGCGTCGAGGAATTGCTCAATGCCGGGCACGATGTCACGGTTTATGACAACCTGACCGAAGGCCATCGTTCGGCGGTGGATGGCCGCGCCGCGTTCATTCTGGCCCGCGCCGGCGAGGGCGACAATCTCGCCGAGGCGGTTCGCGGCGCGAAGCCCGACGCGGTGGTTCATTTTGCGGCCAACGCGCTGGTCGGGGAATCCATGGTCAATCCCTCAAAGTATTTCCGCAACAATGTTTGCCGCGGGCTGGAGCTGCTGGACGCAACCCTCGCCGCGGGCGTCAGGAAATTCGTGTTCAGTTCGACCTGCGCCACTTATGGGCCGCCTGACCGGATTCCGATGACGGAAGATTTGCCGCAGCGCCCGATTAGTCCCTATGGCGAATCGAAGTTGATGTTCGAGAAAATGCTGCAATGGCACCATCAGATTCACGGCTTGGAGTTTGTCGCCTTCCGTTATTTCAATGCCGCCGGGGCCGGCGAAAAATTTGGGGAGCATCATCGTGTCGAAACGCACTTGATTCCAAATATATTGCGGGTCCCGTTGGGCCGGGCGGCGCAATGCGAGATATACGGCACGGATTATCCGACGCCCGATGGGACGTGCATTCGCGATTACATTCACATCGTGGATTTGGCCCAAGCCCATATCCTGGCGCTGCAACCGGGCCGCCAGGGCTTTTACAACCTGGGAAACGGGGACGGCTATTCCGTGCGGCAAGTCATCAAAATGTGCGAAAAAATAACCGGCCGCGCCATTGCGACCGTGGAAAAGCCGCGCCGCCCGGGAGACCCGCCCAAGTTGGTCGCCTCCGCCGCAAAAGCCATCCGCGAATTGGGATGGAAGCCGGAATACCCCGGCCTTGAGCAAATTGTCGCGGATGCCTGGCGCTGGCATCGGGCGCATCCGGATGGCTATCCCGATTAGCCGCAAGTCATCAGGGTTTGGCCGGAAACGCGGCCTTGAATTCCGGCGTCTGGCGCAACGGCGCAAAATTCGGGTCCTGGTAGAGATGTTGGCGCAGATTGATCGCTTGCGGATTTTGCTTCATCTCCCCCGGGTTCAAATCAAGGGCTTGCTTGAGCGAAGCCACGGCCTGGGCGGTTTCGCCTCGATGAGCCTGCACGAGGGCGAGGTTGTACCAAGGCTCGGACGCGGCGGGAACCATTTGGGCCAGCCTTTTAATGGCTTCCTCGCTCTTGGCGAAATCGCCGATGCGCAAATACATGTCGGCCACGCCCATCATCGTGTTCGGATCAACCGCGGGATAACGCAGAAGTTGATCCAACATTTGCCCGGCAACGTTGGTTTGATTGGCCTCGATGGCGCGTTGAATCTGGGCGAAGAATTGTTTGACCTGGTCCCCTCCCCCTCCGGCCGAGTTTTTATTGTGCTCCAATTGGCCGATCCAACTGTTGATCTGATCATTGTAGGGATCGAGCTTATGGCAGGTCTTGAGAACCAGCAGGGCATCATCAATGCGGTTGGCGTTGAGGAGCAAGTCCATGAAATGAAAAACGGCTTCCGGGCTGTAGGGACAATAGGCAAAGGCCTGTTTCAGGGCGAACTCGGTTTCCTTGGTGACGCGCTCCTTCTCGGCGGGACTGTGGGAGTTGTGGGAGCGCCACTGGTAAATGCTGGCAGCAATCGAACTGCGCAATTTGGAAAAGGCCTTCTGGGCGTCGTCATCGCGCACGAACTTCCGGTCGCCGGTGAAGCCGGCGAAGTAGTGGCGCAAATAGACGTTTTCCGCCCAGGCGCAGATGTCTTTGACGCTGGTGTCGTAAGTAATCCAGTTGCCAATGGTGCGCTGCGAAAACCGGCTCCAAAAAGCGTGGTCTTTGTCAATAATATCCTGCGTGATCTCCGGCAACGGCTGGCGGTTGATCTTCATGATCACGCCGAACGGCGTCAAATGGGGATACATCCAGTCCAGCGGGAAGCTCTCCTCCACGTAGAATTCGTGGCCCGGATTCTTGTCAAATATCACTTTTGTCAGCAAACCGTTGATGCTCATGACGGCGACCTGCCCTGAAACCTGGACGCGGCCGCCATCGATATGCACATCTTCACCCGGCTTGACCTGGCGCGGTTCATTGGGAGACTGGGTGTCGTGCTGCAGCCTTCTTTGCGCGTCCTCCAGATACTCATTGAAACAGTCCCGCGAATCGTCCGGGCTTGGCGTGGCGATTTCGGTGTCGGGATAAACGCCGCCCAGGCTCTTGACGATGTCGCCGGGATAGGCCTCCTCGAGCATCCGGCGATTGAGACGTATAATGGTCGCCGGAATATTATTCCCGTTCATCGCCTCCACGATTAGCGGCGGCAACTGGATTCCTTTGAACCGCTCCGCATCATAAATGGACCCGTCTTTCAGGATGACATTGAAATCCCCGGCCAGGGCGCGGCGCAACACGCTCGCGTCCCCCTGGCCATCCACCAGGGCCTGGGTTTCCTTGCTCAGTTTTCCATAAAGGTATTTGGACAAACTGTCCTGGTGATCGCTTTTGCGCAATTTGGCCGCCAGATCCTGCGCGTTGCTGAATTGGTCCGGCTTGAACCACGAAGTGCCGGTGCGGCGGCGAAATTCAATCCTGGCGCCCAATGATTCAAAAATCGTGTCCAGCCAGGCCAGTGAGCGCGTCGGGCCGTGGAAAATGCCGGAGGTTATTGACGACCCAGACAGGAAATTTTGGAAAAATGGCGGATCAATCTGCGCGCTGCGATTGAACTGGGCGCGGATGTAATCCAAATAGGTGTTATCGGCCAGGGCGTTTTGGGTGATGATATAGACATCCCGGCGATCAAAATTTTGGTCCTGAACCGGCTGGCAATTGTGCGGAATGAAGCTCTCGGAAAAAATCATGTAAGTGGGGCAAAAGCGGCCCGGATCCGTGCCGCCAAAGAGAACGGCATCGCGCGCCATCTCGGGATAAACCATCAGGCCGTTGGTCCCCCTGGCCGCCTGGTTGCGTTGCTTGGCGTCATAAGTGAGCCGGCCATCGGCCCCGGCAAACGGAGGGGTGAACATATCGTGGCCAAACCAATAGCCGAACCAGTGATTGTGCTGTTCGCTATGGAACCAATGGGAAAGGCCCGAATAGAGCGGCATGGAGGCAAACAACGCCAGAGAGATGAGCAACGGGGCCCGCTGCCGATAGAGGACCAGCCCCGCGATGAAAGCAATGACGCCCGCCACCAAAATCAAATTGGCAAAGATGGGCAGGCCGTATTGATCTTTGATGAAAGCCTGGCCGATCCAGTGCGGCAAATCGCCCCAGTCAATGTCGCCAACCAAGCCCAGGAAATTTCTTTCGGTGGCATCCTTGAGGTTGTACAAGGCCAGCGGCAGCGCCACCGCGACGGCGCCCATGAGTCCCCAGCGCCGAAACTTCTGGTAATGCGTGGCCATGTACGCCGCGGTCAAGGCCAGTCCATAACCGATCATAATGGCCACCAGCGTATGGGAGGCGACGAAGAAGACCTTCACCAAGTCGGCCATTTGCCGGTCGGGCGTGGGGCTGAGCGTGATGGTCAGGAGGACGCCAAGGAAAGGATACAGGCCGGCGACCAGCACAATCCAGGCGCGCTCGCGTTTCTGCATTTTGAAGATAAAAAACAGCGGCAACAGCGCGAAAAACATATAGACCCAGCTAAACGCGTCGGCCACACCCTCGACCAGCATGCCCAACTCAATGAGGAAATGATGGAAATCGTGGAAAATATCCGTTGGATTGACTTTGTCATACTGCCCCCGGGTCAAGGCGTGCCAGAAACCTTCCACGGTGCGGGGGTAGCCCCATTGCATGGGCGGATCGGTCATGCCGGCCAAGGGTTCATAAAAATAAAACGAAGCCCCGGCCAGCCACAGCACTCCCATGAGGATTACCGCCTTCCATTCCGTGGCGATGCTCGCGGTCTGGATGGCCAGCCAGACGCAGGCGACGATGGAAGCAATGCCAACGGCATTGAAGATGTTGAAAACCATCGGAGCAGCCGCATCGAGGCCGGGCAGAAGATGCTGGCTCTTGGCGATAAGCGCGCCGATGTAAACGAGGCTGTTGGCCAGGAAAAGATCGCGTCCCAAACGCACCTGGCACATGGCAACGCCAATCTCGATCCCCATGGCCGCGAGGGTCAGGGTCTGGTGAATGGTGGCGCAAATTCCAAAGAAGAACATGGCGGCGTAGAGGTAACGCCGTTGATGGGGGGCGTAAATCCAGCGCAACATGCAAACCAGCACCAACATCAACCAAGGCACGCCGAAGACTGAAATGCGGTTAACGACCACCGATTCCTTCCACATGGAACTGCCGAAGCCCATCAACAGGCCCGCCGTAACCCCGGACACCATGCAAATGGCCCCCTCCCATTTGCCGGTCATGCCTTTGAGTTCCTCGATGCCCTCCATGAGCATGCTGCCGCCCCGCGACACCATGAAGGCGAGCACCCCGCAGGCCATGGCGGCGGTGGATGCTTCGGCCAGTTGGACCCGCCACGCGATATTGCCGAACGGAACCAGCACCGTCCAAAGCCAGGTGTAAATGGTCCAAAACGGGTAGCCTGGCGGATGAGGAATGCCGGCCCAATAGGACGCCGTCGTCAGTTCACCCGAATCCTCCAGCGTCACCTGGGGTGCAAGGGAGATGAAATAAACGATCCAAACAATGGCAAAGGCAACAGCCAGCGTCCACCAGTCGATGGGCCGAAAGAGCGGCGGGACCTTTGCCGGGGCGGGCGGAAGGGGGGGCGATTTGGCGGCGGGCGTTTTAGCCAGCGGCGCCAGGGCCGGTTTCGGTTTAGGATTCATCATTTATAGGCACTTATCCGCGCTTTCCACCGGATCAAGCCCGGCAGAGGCCAATTTGTATAAAGTTGCCGCCGGAATTGGGCAACATAGAAATTAAGGCGTGGAAGATTGCGGCAGCCTGGCAAGGATTGCAAGCCGATGTCTGAAATGACGATCAGGAGCAAAAAAAGTGGAATGCGCGGCCTTTACAGAAACGGGCCGGAGCGTTAGTCTCACGCTCATGTCTGCGCATCATGAAACGGGGGAATTCGTTGATAGCGATTTTCAATCGGCCCAACAGAACGGTTACGCCGCCGCGGCGACTGGCGCGGCCGCCGGCAAATTGAACCGGCCGCCGACCCGGGAAGAGCTCGAGGCGCTGGTCGGCGAAAAACAAATCAAGCTGGCCGAACTCAAACGGGCCCAGGAAGAATTGGAGCGGGAACGGGCCGGCTTGGAGGAATTGCGCCGCCGCCAGATGGAATTCCAAACCGGCCGCGAAGAAATGCTGCACCATTTGACCCGCGGCATCGGGTTGCTGGAGGAGGCGGAATTGACGGCGCGGCGCGACGCGGAGCAGATGGCCCGCGTCTTGACCGAGTTTCGCGAGGCCGTGACCAAAGTCCAGGGCATCAACGAGCAATTGTGGAACCAGGAGAACTTCAGCGTGGAATTGACCCGCGCCACAACCACCATCGAAAATGCCCGCATGGAATGGAACGCGGCCCGGCTCAAATTTCCGATTCTGTCCGGCATCAGCGCCGGTCCGACCGAGCTGGCGGCGGCCAAGGCGGGCGCATCGCTCCTGGCCACCACGGATTTGCTCCAGCTTTGCAAGATCGGCTTTGCGCTGACCTGGCCGCTGGTCCTGCTCGGCGCCGCCATATTCCTGGTCTTGCTGCTCAGGCGCTAACCAACTGGCATGGGACTGTTCAAAAAAAATCCCGATCCCATCACCGACCGCTCGCGGGAATTGAACGCCAAAATCTCCGCGCTCGAGTCGAAAATCAAAAAACTCAGCGAGGAACTTCAACCCGGGCCGGGGCCGCGCGCGCGCCCGGCGGCCCAACCCCGGAGCGCGGCAGTTTCGGCCCAGCCGGAAGTTGCGACACCCCGGAACAGCGAGCCGATTTTTGAGAAGGTGGACCAGAACCAGTTGAAAGCGCCCGCGGAACCGCCCGCCACCGCCCAGCATTTCAACGAACTGGGCGTGCGCAAGTACGACCTTTTGAGTTTGTTGGAACGCATCCGCAAGCAATTCCAAAGCCCCCCCGCGGCCAATCCAAAGCTGGTCAATTACCTGGCTGCCGGCAGCATTCAAGGGCTGCGGCCATTGCGTTATGAAAAGCGCGTGGCGCGCAACCGCTGCGTGGCGCTGGCGATCCTTCTTTTGCTGGCCTTTTTGGGAATTTTCTACGCGTTGGAACACCGCCATTAATCACTGACGCCAAGACCATGAAAAACAAGCCAACATTTGTCGCCACACTGAAAATCAAAACCGATGAAGGAGATTTTGTGGCGCGCTATTCGTCCGCCGGCCTGGCCCGATTGGACTTTCCCACAGCAAAAACAAAAGGCGCGACGACCGCGCCCGCCGCCCATTCGGTGACGCGCTGGCATGAATTGACCACTCGCGCCGTGCGCCTGGCGCTGCAAGGGCGGCCAATGGCGGCGACGCCGCCGCTGGACCTTTCCCGTGGAACAGCGTTTCAAAGGAGGGTCTGGGCGGCGTTGCGGGCCATTCCAGCGGGAAAGACTGAGACCTACGCTCGTCTGGCCGCCTCGCTTAAAAAACCGAAGGCAGCCCGCGCCGTGGGCGGCGCCTGCGGCGCGAACCCGGTGCCACTTTTCATCCCCTGCCATCGTGTCGTGGCGGCGCATGGCGGATGGGGCGGATTCTCCGGCGGCCTGCACTGGAAACAAAAGCTGCTCGGACGAGAAGGGGCGAAGCAAATTAAGAAGTAAGAATTAAGAATTAAGAAACATGAAAACAGCCAACAGCCGAACCGGGATGCCTTTTCCGCACTGCTTAATTCTGCCTTCTTAATTCTTAATTTCCCTTCAGTGTCCGGCGGCGCGGGCGAAACTGACGGAATCCTTGATCCGTTTGTTATCGGCGCGTATGCGCGCGGCCAGCGTCTTGCTGATGGAAAAAAGAATGGGCACGGACAATTCCGGCGCTTCCCGGCGCAGCCGGTCAAAGGCCTCGGCGGTGATCTTCAACAGCACACTGTCTTTGTTGGAGACGACGTCGGCGGAGCGCGGCCCCTGGTCAAAGAGGGCAATTTCGCCAAAGCATTCGCCGGCGCCCAGCGTGGCCAGGATGGTTTCCTTTCCACCAATCATCAAACGCACCCGCAATTCGCCTTCCAAAACCAGATACATTCCGTCGTCCGTTTCCCCTTGTTTGACAATGTGCGCCCATTGCCGCACCGTTTGCGGCTCCATAAAATGGACAAACCGCTCCAGTTGTTCGTCGCTCAAGTCGGCCAGCGCTTTGACCCGGCGCAACATCCCCGGCGTAATCATCGATTTATCGGCCGGGAGCTCCGCATGGGCCGCGCCGCCTTTTTTGCGGAAAAAGAGCTGAAGTTCCGGGATGTTGGCCGCTTTGCGCCAGCGATCATTCTGGCTGTCGTAAACCCAAGTCCCCGCCACGACCCGCTCGTCCTTGACCCAGCTAATCAAAGTGGGCAATTCGACGGGGCCATAGACGACATTGTCCGCTGCCCAAATACTGTACAAGATAGCTTGATCGGTTTGCACGGCCACTTGACTTGTATAACAAATCCCCGGCAGAAGACAAACAAAAATCGCAACGGGGAAAAAACCAACATGAAGGCAGTCAACGCGAAATCAACAGGCAACGGCAGCAGCGGTGTGCTCGTGCCGATTGGCCAGGGAGAGACAGTAGCCAACGCCGCCATCGGTCCTGATCAGGATTTCACCTCCATACACGCCCAGTTTTTTGCGAAGGTAGGCGATGTACACCCGCACGTCTCGAATCTTATCATCCGCGTCAGTCCCCCAGACACAACGCACGAGATGCCGGCATGTGACTGTCTTGCCGGCATGACGGGCCAGCAAATAAAACATGGCTTCTTCTGTTGGCGTAAAATTCAGCTTTTGGCCTTTGATGGTGACTTCATGCGATGCCAGATTGACCCTGAGATCGCCCTCCACCAGCAGCGGACTGTCCGGGACTCCAGGCCAGCGGCGCAGGATAACGCGAAGCCGGGCCAGCAATTCGGCAGTGTCAAATGGTTTGGTCAAATAGTCATCCGCTCCGCCGTCCAACGCGTTTACCTTGTCCGCTGCGCTGCTGCGTTCGGAAAGAATCAGCACCGGCTTCTGGCTCCATTCACGGATACGCCGCAGCACAACCATTCCTTCAATATCCGGCAAATCCAACTCGAGGAGGATGACATCTGGCCGTTCCTCCACCGCTGCCGCCAGCCCCTTCCGGCCGGTTTCAGCTCCGATGACTTTGTAGCGTTCCTCCTCCAATACAATCCGCACCAACCGCCGAACGGCCCGTTCTCCGTCAATAATCAACGCCGTCGGGTTGAGTTTCATGCGGGATTGTCATCCCCGAGTTGAAGTTTTATCCCTTCTTCTGCGCGGCCAGTTCATCCAGCGCGACGTTTAAGAGCAACACGTTCACGCGTGATTGCCCCAGAAATCCCCATTGCGACGGCTCAACAAATTTCTCGACCAGTTCATTGACTTTGTCCCGGCTCAATCCACGCGCGGCGGCCACGCGGGCGATCTGAAGCCGGGCGCCTTCAGGACTGATGTGCGGGTCCAATCCGCTGGCGGAGGCAAAGACCATGTCCGCCGGCACCACCGTATTGGTCGGCAGATTGTTCCCGCTGATGAAGGCTGCGGCGTTGTTCATGACGTTGGTTTGCAGCGCGCCGCTAGTCGGCCCCAGGTTGCTGCCGCTCGAAGCCACAATGCCGCCCGGACTGGATCCGTAGGTGCAGGCGGAGGGCCGCGGCCAGAAGTAATTCGAGCCGGTGAATTGCTGCGCCAACAGCGCGGAGCCAATAAGCTTGCCGTCGCGTTCCACTAAACTTCCATTGGCCTGGTTATGAAACGCCGCTTGGGCGATGACCGTAATGACAAGCGGGTACACCACGCCCGTCACAACCGACCACAGGATGAGTTGTTTCACAGATTGCAGGATGAGTTTAATCATAATTTTTCCTCGTTAAAATCGTTGGCAGCGACGGATCAAGGCGCCAGGTGAACGACCACCAGCAACACATCAATCAACTTGATGAATATGAACGGCATGATGATGCCGCCGATGCCATAAATGAGCATGTTGTTGCGCAAGATCACGGCCGCGCCCAGCGGCTTGTATTTGACGCCCCGCAACGCCAGCGGGATAAGCGCCACGATGATCAGCGCGTTGAAAATGACCGCCGCCAGAATGGCGCTTTGCGGTGAATGCAGATACATGATGTTCAGCTTGTCGAGAGGGCCGCGCCCCCCGGTGTGGTGGCGTAGAGCAGGCCAAACATCGCCGGCAGGATGGCGAAATACTTCGAGACGTCGTTGGCGATGCTGAACGTGGTCAGCGCGCCGCGCGTCATCAATAATTGTTTCCCGATTTCCACGACCTCGATGAGCTTGGTCGGGTTGCTGTCCAAGTCCACCATGTTGCCGGCTTCGCGGGCGGCTTGTGTGCCGGTGTTCATGGCCACGCCGACGTCGGCTTGCGCCAGGGCGGGGGCATCGTTCGTCCCGTCGCCGATCATCGCAATCAATTTGCCGCCTTCCTGTTCCTTGCGAATGCGGGCGAGTTTGTCTTCCGGCGTCGCCTGGGCGATGAAATCGTCCACCCCTGATTCCGCGGCGATGGAGGCGGCGGTCAGCGGGTTGTCACCGGTGACCATAATAGTTTTGATGCCCATCTTGCGGAGTTGGGCGAAACGTTCCTTGATGCCGCCTTTGACAATGTCCTTGAGTTGAATGACGCCGAGGGCTTTGCCTCCATCCGCCACGAGCAAGGGCGTTCCGCCCTGTCGTGAAATTTCGTCCACCTTGTTCATCAGGCTCTTGTCCACCTGTCCACCCTTCTCTTTCACAAGTTTTGCCACGGCTTCGGCAGCGCCCTTGCGAATGCTGCGGATCGGATGTGCGATGGGCTCGGTTGCGAACGACTGGGATACGGAAGCCGTTTTCGAACGGCCAGCGAGCGCCAGTTCATGCTTGCTTGTGACTTGCTGGGTTTGTGGTTCCGCGTAAAGATCCACGCCGCTCATCCGTGTTTGCGCCGTGAACGGCACGAAGGTGGCGAATTGTTCGGCCACCTCCCGGCCGCGCAACCCGTATTTTTCCTTGGCCAGCACGGCGATGGACCGGCCCTCGGGCGTGTCGTCCGCCAGAGAGGCGAGTTGCGCGGCTTCGGCCAGTTCTTCCACTTTGACGCCCGGGGCGGGAATGAATTCCGTTGCCTGACGGTTGCCGAACGTGATGGTGCCGGTCTTGTCCAGCAGGAGCACATCCACGTCCCCGGCCGCTTCCACCGCGCGCCCGCTGGTGGCCAGCACATTGCGGCGCATCAAACGGTCAATGCCGGCAATGCCGATGGCGCTCAACAACCCGCCAATGGTCGTCGGAATTAAACAGACGATCAGCGAGAGCAGGACGGGAATGGAAGTCAACACCACGCCTTTTTGTCCGGCGGCATTTTCGTTGTAATGAGCGTAGGGCGGCAGCACAAAAACCACGACGATGAACAACGCGGTCAGGCTGACCAGGACGATGTTCAGCGCGATTTCGTTCGGCGTCTTTTGTCGGCGCGCCCCTTCAATCATTGAAATCATCCGGTCCAGAAACGAATTGCCGGCTTCGGCGGTGACGCGCACAATGATCCGGTCGCTCAACACGCGAGTGCCTCCGGTCACGGCGCTGCGGTCACCGCCGCTTTCACGCACCACGGGCGCGGACTCGCCCGTGATCGCCGATTCATCCACCGTGGCGATGCCGTCCTCAATGTCACCATCGGCGGGAATCATTTCCCCGGCTTCGCATACAAAATAGTCGCCCACTTTCAATTCAGAGCTGGCCACCTCAACTTCCTTGCCATTGACCAGCGCGCGGGCCATGGTTGCCGTGCGCATTTTTTTGAGGGCGTCGGCGTGGGCCTTGCCCCGGCCTTCGGCCATGGCCTCGGCGAAATTGGCAAACAGGCAGGTGAACCACAGCCAGAAGCAAATCTGGACGTTGAACAGGTTGCACTGGCCGGGCAGGAACAAAATAATGGTGGTCCAGATCGAGCCAAGCCACACCACGAACATGACCAGGTTCTTGATTTCGTCGCGCGGATGCAGCTTTTTGAAGGCATCAATCACCGCTTGGCGGAACAGTTTCGAGTAACTGAATTCAATTTTTGTGCTCATAGTTTTTTCTGAAAAATCATTTGGGTCTTAAAAGGTTCGGCCCAACAACATCAGGCCATGCTCGACCATTGGCCCCAGGCAGAGCACCGGGAAGAAGGTGAGCGCGGCGACAATGACGATGACTCCCGTTAACGTAAGGCCAAAAGTCCAACCGTGAGTGGGCAGCGTGCCCGCCGATGCCTCGACGGTTTTCTTCGACGCCAGCCTGCCGACAATCGCCAGCGCGGCAATGATCGGAATGAACCGCCCAATCCAAATGACGACGCCGGCGCCAATATTGTAGAAAGGCGTATTGGCGTTCAGCCCGGCAAAGGCGCTGCCGTTGTTATTGGCTGCTTCGCCGAAGCAATAAAGAACCTCGGTCAACCCATGTGGCCCGCCATTGTTCATACTGGACAAGCCTTGGGGCAGCATGACCGCCAGCGCCGTCGGGATCAAACAGGCCGCGTTCGGAATAAGGACGCCAATAACCGCCCACGTCGCGCACCACGCGTCCAGTTTTTTGCCGAGATACTCCGGCGTCCGTCCAATCATCAGCCCGGCGATGAAGACCGTAATCAGCACATGAAACAACATGCAGTAAACACCGCAGCCGATGCCGCCGAACATAATTTCGCCGATGAGGATGTTCCACAGCGGCATCATGCCGGCCAGCGGCATCCAGCTATCGTGCATCGAATTGACCGAACCGTTGTCGATCGCGGTGCAGGAGGATCCCCATAAGATGCCGTTCATGACTCCGATCCGTTGTTCAATGCCTTCCATGTTTGACGCATAATTGCCGACAACGGGGTTGGGCTGTGTCTGGCAATACCACGCGATGCCGAAGGAGAACACATACATGGCCAGCATGACGCAGAACAAACACCAGGCGTGCTTCTTGTTGCCAATCAGCAGGCCGAACATATAAACCTGCGCCATCGGCACGACGATGATCGCCAGCATTTCAAGGAAGTCCGACAGCGGCGTGGGATTCTCAAACGGATGCGCGCTGTTTACGTTGTACCAGCCGCCGCCGTTGGTGAAGAGCTGCTTGATGGATTCAAACGATGCCACCAGACCGACCGGAATGGGTTGGGTGTCCACCTTCGCATCCACCATGACCGGCACGTTGGTCATGATTGGCGCGTGCTTGGCGTCAAATTGGGGCGTGTCCGCCATGACGGGGACGCCGTTGCTCAAAACGGGCTGGCCTTTGGCATCCAGCTTGGGCATGGAGAGAACCAACTGGATGTTGGTGGTCACGTTATTGCCCTTCTCATCGGTCTTTTGCACCTGGGTGGTATAAGACTCCATCAGATTGGCGGTTGGGTACGGCTTCCAGGTCTGGGGAACGCCCTGCCAGGCCAGCGGAATGGCCCAAACCGCCGAAAGCGGTATCACGAAATAGAGAAGCCCGCGAGTCAGGTCCGCCCAGAAATTGCCAATGCTGTGGATCGTCGCCCGCTTCAAGGCCCGCCCGACCGCCACCAGGACCGCCAGACCCACGGCGCCACTCAGGAATTGATGCGTCATGATGGCAAAGACCTGCGAGAAATAGCTCATGGTCGTTTCGCCTGCGTAGGATTGCCAATCGGCATTGCAGGTGAAACTCCAGGCCTGCATGAACGCCAGGTCCCAAGTGCAGTTGGGCAGCTTTTGCGGATTGAGCGGCAGCCCGTGCTGAGTCATGAAGATCACCATGTCGGACGCAAAGCTGACACAGGCGAACAACATAACGGCCCAGAAATACTTCAGCCACGTCATCTCTTCGGCGGGGTCAATGCCCGTGAGCCGGTAGATGAGCTTTTCCATCGGGTGAAAGATGGGATGCAGGAAGGTTCGTTCGCCCTTGTACACCCTGGCCATGAAGCGGCCCACCGGCGGCGTCAGCGCGATGCCCAAACCGAAAAACAGGATAATTTGTATAATTTCAATTAGTTTCATAATTGTTGAGTTTTAGTTAAACGGCGGCCTCGCCTTTTTCTTCGGTCCGAATACGCACGATTTCCTCGACATCGGAGACGAAGATTTTCCCGTCTCCAATCTTGCCGGTCTTGGCCGAACTGACGATGGCCTCCACCGCGCCCTCCACGCCGGCATCCGGGAGAACAATCTCGATCTTGATCTTGGGCAGAAAATCGACTTTGTACTCGCTGCCGCGATAGATTTCAGTGTGGCCTTTTTGGCGTCCAAAGCCTTTGACTTCGGTCACCGTCATGCCTTCGATTCCCATTTGACCTAATGCGTCTTTTACTTCTTCGAGTTTGAACGGTTTAATAATTGCTTCAATTTTTTTCATTGGATCACTAATTCAAGTCACTCAATGCAGCGGTTATCGCTGCCTGTCATTAAGCAAGGACAATGCCTAATTGCGGAATCGCGCGCAAAGCGTTGCGTGTCAGGCATTTGAGATTTTAGGCGGGCGGAATGGCGCGGAATAGGAAATGTCCCCAATGACCAAAGTGACTAAAGCCGGACAACGTGAAACAAAAGAGACTCAAAGAAACGGCAAAAGTATTAAAATCGCGTTAAAGAGCGCAACGGCAGGGGCCGTTTTCTTCGCTATTATTGACAGAGAAGGCCCCCGGCAGATTCGCTACGCCGCTTCCAGATCCGGCTCGACAGATTCGTCCTTGCTGGAATCAGAGGCGGGAATCAGTATGCGGTAACCGGCGCAGCCTTCGGTTTGGATTAGAACCTGGTCGGAAGCTTCCCGGAGTTTTTGGCGAAGATTGGCAATATAAACGTGCAAGCCGTGGAGTTTGCTCTCGGAGTCGGTTCCCCACACGCAACGAAAGAGATGCTTGCGCGTGACCAGTTTCCCCGCGTGCCGAAGCAGCGTATAGAAGATAACCTGTTCGGTTGGAGTCAGCTCAACCTTGCGCCCGTGGAGAGTCACCGCGCGCGCGGCGACATCCACCGATAAGCCGCCATGCTCGAAGATGGGGCCATCCGGTTCCGCGGGAAGGGAGCGTTGCAGCACACGCAGTCGGGCCAGGAGTTCGGCGGGGCCGAAAGGCTTCGTCACATAATCATTGGCTCCGCTGTCCAGGGCCAGGACCTTGTCGGATTCCGCATCCCGGCTGGATAAGATGAGAACGGGAGCGTGGTTCCATTCGCGCAGTCGTCGCAAAATGGTCAGTCCATTCATATCCGGCAAGGACAACTCCATAATGATCACGTCGGGAAACCGGGCCGCGGCTTCCTTCATGCCGGATTGAGCGGTTTCGGCTTCAAAGACCCTGTAGCGGTCCGCTTCCAGCAGATTGCGCAGGAGACGGCGGATCGGGCGGTCGTCGTCAATGATCAGCGCTGACGGATTGGGTTTCATGCGGCCAAGTCATCAAGCTTTTGCATGACAATAGAATCGTCTAAAACCCCCGCCGCCGGGAAATTAAATAAGGGGTCAGAAGCGTAAAAAAACTGTTAAAATGCGGGGGAGCGCGACCGTCCCGGTCGCCGGGTGGCGCGTCTCGCGCCGCCCATCCCACACTTCTCCAGAAGATGTGTTTGGCGGGACGCCAACCACGGCGCGCGAGACGCACACGCTCCGGAAGTTGCCCAACAAAAAACCCCTTCCGATTTTCTCGGAAGGGGTTTGGATGATTCTATTCGATTAGAACTTGTAGATCACGTTGGCCGCGATCAACACTTCGTTGTTCTTGGTGGGAACACCGGCGACCTCGCCGCCGAACGCGGGTCCAGTGCCGCCAGCATTGTGGTCCCAGCGGACTTCGAGCCGGCTCATGACATTGGCCCACAAGTCATATTCAAACGTGCCGGTAAGGGCAATGACTTTGTCCAGCGTGCCGAAGGGTGCGCCGTCGGCAAGGAATTCAAGGCCTTGCAAGCCACTGCCGTTGGCATATTCAATACGACCATTGAGGCTCGATTTATCATTGATCTTATATGACAGGTAGCCGGCGATGGAATCGAAGTTACCCACGTCGAATCCAGCCACATCCGCGTCACTAATGTTGTCCCAAGCTGCGCCGAGGCTCAGGCCTGTGACAGGAGTGTTGACGGTTGCGCCAACGTACCACTCCGTCATGTCGCCGCCATGGAGTCCTAATCCGGCTCCTGGAACAGGATTACCATAAGAGCCTGGGCCGTAATCAACACCCGCGTAAAATGCGGAACCTTTCAGAAAACCCCAGCTATCGGGAGCCGTGAGGGTCAGCAAACTGACCACGCCCCTTCTGCTTTCAGGGCGGGCATTGATCGCGCCGACAGTTGACACCTCATCCGCAATGCCGGCTTGCAGGCCGATCCAGTCAGCGAACTTATAGGACGCCAACAAACCGGTATGCTCGGTGGGTTCCATTGAGTAGCCATAGGAACGGGTCCAGTTCGGATCATTCATGGCATCGCTGGTTTCGTAGCCGAGAATATTGTCAAATCGGCCCAGCTTGAGTTCGAGGCCGTTGCCAATCGGTATGCCCAAATCCACGTAGGCCTGCCGAATTGGGGCGGCTCCGCCGTCAATGGCAGTGGCATCGGGGCCGTAGCTCAATTCAGCGACGTAGCCTGCCGACCATTTTCCCTCTTCCAATGGCTTGGAGAGTTTGATGTCAACGGCATCCAAGTTGAAGCCGTTTTGTTTAGTCTGGCCGTTAAAGGCATAAGGCGCGGTATTAACATTGCCTGTGCCGGGAGCCCATACCGCCGAGGTGTCAACATAACCACTGATGGTGGTGGCCGACAACGAGGTCAGTAACGGTGTTGCCATTTGAGCCGGGGCCGGCGTGGCTGCCGGCGGCGCGGTCTGCTGTGTCGCGGTCTGTGCGAGAACCGCAGGCGCGAGGCTGACCAGCCCAACGGCGGCCAACCCTAGTGTCCATTTATTTATCTTCATGTTCCTCCTGCTTTGTTTAGGTTGATTCGTTTTATACGTTTTTATGCGTTTCCATTGGGTGAAAACAATTCACACCTCACACCAAAAACGGTGCATTAACGCGCACAATAACAAATATCGGCATTTTGACAACAAGTTTTTTTGATTATTTACTGGTCAAGGGCTTTTTTCGTATGCAAGTTGTTTAGCACTAGACAGTTGCAACATATTTTTTATATGAAAAAAATTTTGCCGGAAAGGGTCTTTTGACCCTTATTTGTTCCGAAAGAGGGCCAAATCCACAATACAGAGGATAAAGACTTGGCGCGTCACTACCAGTTGTGGTTCAGAAGACTGTTGGGATTCCTTCGTGAAGAATCTTCAATTGATGATTCAGTCCATGAGTCGCGGCTAATTCCTTGAGCCAGCGCAATGGTTCGTCCATGTCTTCAAAGGACAATTTAAAGGTGCCGTAGTGCATCGGCACAAGCCATTTTGACCCAAGATCAACAAAGGCCTTGACCGCCTCGTCGGGTCCCATGTGGACGCGGCGAAAGGAATCGGGATAGTAGGCGCCGATGGGCAACATGGCGATTTCCGGGGGATTCATCAGGCCAATTTCCTTAAAACCTGAAAAATAAGCGCTGTCGCCCGCGTGGTAGAGGCGCCGGCCTTGATGTTCGATCAAAAAGCCGCCGTAGCCCCGATGGCTGTCCCGCAGCACCCGCGCGCCCCAATGTTGG
Organism: uncultured Verrucomicrobiae bacterium; assembly: GCA_963825315.1. GTDB lineage: Bacteria > Verrucomicrobiota > Verrucomicrobiia > Limisphaerales > Palsa-1400 > DASRLE01. Next base: position 516,539 of record CAWGST010000002.1, read on the forward strand.
GAGGGGGTCAAGGTGACCTTCCAACCGCCATGCGAAAAACTTTCCCACCATTGCAATTCAATAATGCGCTCGAAACCCAGGTTGGCCGCAAGATCGCCCATGCCCCAAGGCATGATGCCGATTTTCGGGGCGTGCAGCCGGCGCAAGGTCGGGCGGTGGAAATGGTCAAAGTGCGCGTGCGTCAACAAGATGACATCAATGGGTGGAAGGTCCTTGAGCTTCAAACCGGCGCGCCGGATGCGTTTCATCAAAAACAGCCAGTTGGCGAAGTTGGGATCGATCAACACATTCAAGTCGGTGAATTGGGCCAGGAAGGAGGAATGGCCAATCCAGGTCAGGGCGACCTGGCCGGGGGTGAGCTTGGGAAATCTGGGGCGGACGTGCTCGCCGGTCCGGGGCGTCAAGAGCGTCTTCCAGATCAGTTCATAAAAAAAGGTGCGCGGATTGAAGTGCTTGCTGGGAGTCAAATCTTTGAAGGAACGCGGCAGGGGCAGGCGGCGGCGGCGGCCGAGTTTTGCCCTGGGAAAACCGAACTTGTCTTTGTCCATCACGTATTACTACAGCCAAAAAGTAAAAATTCAATTGCTACCTGGGATTTACGGACTGATGACCACGCGATAAAACCGTTGCGGATCGACCGCCCCGCTATCGATGAAGGTCGTGGCGGAATTGCTCGCGGTAAACGGCTGGCCCATGTTGATCCAGTTGGTTTGGAAGAGATTGGTTGCGTATTGAACCTGATAAGCCACGCCCACCATGGTATTCAACGAGAACTGCACGGTGGAGTTCGCTTTCGTCAGCGATTGCAACGCAGGCGCGGCAAGGGGCATCACGCTGATGTCATCCAGGCCGAAATACTCAGGGTCATTCTGAAAACCGAACTGCAGGACGGTGTTGGCCGTGGAAGCTCTGACAATGAATTGCAGGTTTGTCCAGTTCAGCACCGTAAGGTCGGTTTGATTGAACAGGGTGGTCCCGTTCCAGGAAACACTGAATTGGTTGGGGGTTCCGCCCGGCTTGGGGTTATCGAGCCAAAAGGACAGCAAATAGGGCTTTCCAACAACGGTGGGCAGCGATTGTGACAGATAGCCGGGTGTGCCGGCAGGGCCAAGCTCGGCGCCATATTTGCCGGAGTGAACATAAGAACTGGTGGTTGTGACCGACGTGTAAGCGGTATTCCCGGACTGGGTCCAACTGGAGAGGCTTCCTGTTTCAAAGCCGCCGTTTTGAACCACTTGCGAGCTGGTCGTCAAGGCGAACTGGCGGCTTGCCACAAAACCCGTGCTGGTGTTCGTGAACCAGATGGCGGCGGTGTAGGCGCCGGCGGCCAAACTGTTGGCGGCGGCATTCAAACTGACGGTGACGGTTGCCGCAGGCGCGCCGGGCAGCAGAGTTCCGCCGGCAGGCGAGGCATTGAGCCAAAGGGAGGTGTTGGACAGCGACCAAGTCAGGGCCGCGGCCCCGGAATTCGTCAGTGAAAAAATTTCGGAATTGACGCTGAACGGTCCGCCAATCAGGCCAAATGAACTGAACCCGGTTGCCGGCGAAATCCCCAAGGGATCAGGCGGCGTAGTCAGGGCATTGATCAGGCTGGCTCCTTTTGGAGTTCCCCAACCGCTGCACAGGTCGTACCCGGTCGTGGCGTAGAACTCATTCGGACTGGTGCTGCTGGTGTTATTGCCCGTGGTGATGTCATGCAACAGGGAGGCATAGCTGGTTCCCTTGCCGATGGCGTAGATGGCCGGGTTGACAAAGCCAATGGAGGTCAGGCCATAACTGGCCGCCTGCTGGTTGGCCAGCGCGACGAAAGCCGCCCATAACGGCGTGGCGCAACTGGTGCCGCCAAACGTGCCCGAACTGCCGTCGCCGTAAACAACATAAATATTGTCCCCCGTCAGCGCGACGTCGGGAATGTTGCGCATGGTGGTTGATCCGCCGTTGGCTGACATGCTGATGCCCTGCTGCCAGGTGGGGATCGCATAATGGCTGCTGATCCCTCCGCTGCTGCCGACATAACTGCCATTGTCCAATCCCCAATTCCACACCGTTTCCGAAACCCAGGACCCGCCCGGACCGCTGGTGGTCAATGTCGTCCCTCCGACACTGGTGATATACGGACTGTCCGAGGGCGTGTTCTGGTGCGAAGGATTGTCAATCGCCCCGGCGGAGTAGGCGTCGCTGTCGCCCGACGCGCAGAAAAAGGACTGCCCTTGCAAGGCCATCTGTTGGAAGATTTGATCGGTGGTGGCGCTGGGACCGCCGCCCCACGTCCAGGAACAAGCCAGTTGTTGGGCCTGATTATCCGTGGTCATGCGATTCAAAACATCATTCGGGTTGCCGCTCGGCCCCGCCTCATAGCTTATCACCTTGGACAAACCCGGCGCCATCGAAACCGCCATTTCAATGTCCAGCGACACTTCGGGGTTGCCGCTGTTTGCGCCGGTCGTGGGGGTGCCGTTATAGCCGTCGAGCAAAACCGTCTGCACCGGAACCGCCGCCAAACCGGCCTGGCTCTCGTAGCTGGTGATGTCACTGGCATAAAAGCCGTCAAACTCCACCAACCCGACCGCCTGACCCGCGCCGTTGAGTGAAACGCCCGGAACATAAGCCGCCCGAAAATCGCCGCCCATGTAAGCGCCGCCCGACGCCGAACCGGCATTGGGCTGGGCGTTGGCCAGGCGATTCAGCGGCGTGCTCCCGCGAATCAGCGGCTGCGGCAGGCGGTAATTGCTCAGACCGCTGATGTCTAAAATCGGAATATCACCCTGCACAGAAGGCTCGACGTCCGGCGCGAAAAAATCGCCCTTCCCCGCCGGGCGATGATACGTTCGCAGATGCACGCCAAATGCCTTCCCCACATCCGATGCCGCGCCCGAGACATCGAGCACCATCCGATTGGGATGGGTGCGGGTGACCGTCAGATGATTAGAGCGCGCAAAAGCAATGACCGACAAGTATTGCTCCGCCGTGGGACCGAATTGCGCCGCAAACTCGTCCGGCGTCAGAAAGTGGTGATAAACGCGGCTGGATGGGTCGTAAACATCCCGCATCAAGTTTTCCAGCGTTTGGCCATCGCGCAACGGCAGTCCGATGGCCAGATTCAACGGCGTTTCCGCCGGCAATTCACCCGCCGGCTGCAGGCGTTTGACAACCTCCGGCACATGGCCCGGAGCCAGTTGCCGCTCCGCCGCGGACAATGGCGTGGCAATCCCCAGAATGGAGATAAGGCTCAACCACTGAAAACAACGAATTGCAGTCATTGACCACGATTTCTTATCGGCGCGAACAAACAAACATTGTAGCATAAACCATACCCATATATGGGTCAAGAACTGCCTTGTCTTTCTTTGGAAAATGTCGAATCTTTCAGGCAATTAACGGTCGTTGGACTGCTCGCAGCCAATACCGTCCTGCGGGATGAAATCGTTTCTTAAACGTGCGTTGATAACAGGGGTGGCCGTCATTCTGGCGGCCAACATTGTTCCAGGAATTACTTGTAATCTCGAGGGCCTGATTCTGGCCACGCTCTTGCTGGGCATTCTCAATGCCATTGTCCGGCCCATCCTGGTTCTTCTTTCGTTGCCGCTGCTCATCTTCACTCTCGGTCTGTTCATTCTCGTCATCAACGCCCTTCTGCTTTACTGGGTGGGCCATCTCCTGCAACCCAACTTCATGGTGGATTCCTTTGTCGCGGCGTTCTGGGGTTCGCTCGTCATCAGCATCGTTTCCCTGGCTCTCAATTCCCTCACCAAAAGCGGAGATTCCCGCATCCACTTTCGTCAGGGCAAGCCGCCGCCGCCCCGTCCCCCCAAAGATGACGGCGGACCCATTATTGATGTCTAACCACTTCTTCCTTTACCCCAAGCAGGAATGCCCAGGTCTTTGCGGCGTTGCCAGACGACCGTCGTGTGCCGCCCAATCCGTTCACCGATGGCTTTGTCGCTGTCGCCGCCCAAAATGGCGTCCTCCTCGGGAGTCCAAGGCCGTACTTTGGGGTTGGACAATGGAATACCCAACTCGCGGCGCTTGGTCTTGACAGCGCTGACCGGATGACCCGTTCGCATCGTCACTTCTTTATCGCGCAGTCGGCCCAATAAAGCGATGTCTTTGGCATTCCAGAAAACATAACGCGATATCGGGGGCAAACCGAAACGGAGGCGGCGGCGGGTAACGGCGTTGGCGCTGCGGCCCAGCTTTCTGGCCAACACCTTGTCGCTCATGATCCCCACAAGTTTGTCTTCGGCCGCGGTCCACCGCCTGGATTTCGACATGCTGAGAAAGGCTGGAATTTTCAATTTGACGCGCTTCCAGCTAACGCAATGCTTGGCGCAGCCAAGGCGGCGCGCCACTTCCGAGTCGGAAAAGCGCCCTATCAATTCAATGTCGCCGGCATTCCAAATGCGTCGGGGCATAATCTTTGGAGCCGGATTTGCCCTGCCAAAATGGGAACGGCGGACCTGCACCGATGCTGGCGAGCGGCCGATTCGCCGGGCGACTTCCTCATCCGGCAGCACGCCGAGAAGTTTGTCTTCCTCCGGCGTCCACTTTCGACAAGGATTTGCGGGGTAAGGAAGACCCAGCTTGACGCGCTTGAACCACACGGCCTCGATGTTGAGCTTTAGCTTCACGGCCAACTCCTTGTCCGGTATCGTGCCCAGCAATTTGATTTCTCGGGCGGTCCATCGCCGCGGCCGAAACCTGGCCGGAATTCCAAGCTTGCAGCGCCGGACACGGATGGAACCTCGCTTGCGTTTCAATTGCCGGGCCAATTCTCGGTCTGACATCGTGCCCAGCAACCTCTCTTCAGCCTTGGTCCACCCCGAGGACCAAGGGAAATGCGGAATGCCGAGTTTCAACCGCTTTTTCCGCACCATGTACGCCGGACAGCCGATTTGCAGGCCGATTTCCCTGTCAATTGCCGTGCCAAGCAGGGCGACTTCCTTTTTCGTCCATCGTCGAGCGGGGCTTTTGTATATGAAGGGTGGAATTTTAAACGCCACCCGCTGCAATCTTACGGTACCGATCGAACGCCGCAGCCGGCGCGCCACTTCTGCATCTGGCATTGTTCCCAACAGCCGGATTTCCCGGGCCGTCCAGCGCCGCGGCGGCGTGGGCAGGGCGATGCGGCGCGATTCGCGCATCGCCACGACCGCTTGGATGGTGCGCCCGAAGCGGCGGGCGAGCGCCGAATCAGGCGCTTTGCCAAGCTGTTTCAACTCGGCGATGGTCCATGGAGCATCGCGGCGAAACCAACGCGACCGCTTTTGTTTAATTTTCATGCCGGGCATGAGCAGGAAATCTCTATGCCGGATGGCTCCTTCCTGTCAATTCGGATTGCCATCGCCAATCCTCGCTCAACGATTTTTTTTGAACCGCGAAATACAGGACTATTCCAGAGTTTTCACGCCAATGAAACCGATAATGCTCCCTTTTGACGCGGCCCTGACGGAGAAGTCGGACAAAAGGGGTTGACATCTAAACGCCTAAAATGCCAGAGCATAAGAAACAGTCAATAAAACCGAGTCCGAAAAACTCAAAAAATGATTATGATCAGACACGCCCCCCCTTTCATGGCGCTTGCAAGCAGCGTCGGCGCTTCTTCTCTGCGCCGTTAAGCTATCCATCGGCAACCAATTTCTTCACCTGCCTGGACGGATTGGGCCTGGGCGGGGGAATAATCGTTCAACCACATTTTGAACCGAAGGGCTTGACGTTGCTGGCAGTGGCTTACTCGACGAATGCCAGCCAGCCGCAATTGTTTATTAACCTGTCACCGGGAGGCGTGGAAATCATCTGGCCGGAAAGCTTCCTAACTTGGACACTCCAATCAACAACAATCCTTTCGTCCACGGCCTGGACGGCAGTGTCCAACGCATGCGGCAATCAGACCGTCGTGCCCACTAGCGCGCCGCGGCAGTATTTCATCCTGCGGAATGGCAATTGAAGGGAACCAGGGAATTACTGACCGGATTTAGTCCGCCCGTTTTTTTATGACCACGGATAAGGCCGGATAAGACTGCCCCGAAAGCTTTCGGGGTTCCATCCGGTCCCATCCGTGAAATCCGTCGTCAAAAAAAGTTAGGCCAGGCCAGGCCGGGTCGTTGCGGCGCAGGTGGTTGCACCCTGGTTTCTCAAGGAAGCGCAATTCCCGGTAAAAATAATTAAAAAACTCATTTTACTATTGAATAAAGAATGGTTATATGTAGTCTAAGAGAAGCATGAAGAAAGAATATATGAACGGGTTTCATGGCCTGCCAATGGCTGCGAAATCAAATCCGAAAAAGAGCCGCGACAAGGCCCGGGAACAGCCCCGAAACTTTCGGGGTTCGGGGTTGGCGGCTATTGTCCTGCTCGGTCAGGCTCCACCCAGCCCGCCCGCCGTGGCCCCGAAAGCTTTCGGGGTCAAGGCGGGTCGCAGTCAGTCGCAGTCAGTCGCAGTGATTTTGAGAAAGGCTTCTCCCGTCGCCAAAGCGGCTTTAGCGGACTGACGAAATGCTAATGGCATGAAAATCAACGAGTTACAGAATAAACCCGGCTTGCCCGCCGTAGCCCCCAAAGTTTCGGGGCTCATAGCAGTCCAGTCAAAGTGGGCTTGCCGCGCCGTAGCAGTTTCGGCAAAGGCGGGTCAAAGTGGATCAAACCAGTTTTTCGGGGACCAAACGGCATCTAATCTGGCCCAAAACTGTGAATCTGTTCCAGACTCGCGGGTTTTTGCTTTTTGGCTGTTGACTTCGCATGGCGGTTTGGTAGGTTCTCCGCTCCCTGCGAGGGGTTTTTGATGAAAACGTATTTGCCAAAGAAGAATTTAGACCAGCGCAAATGGCATGTTGTCGATGCCGATGGCGCCATCCTGGGCCGCCTGGCTGTTCAAATCGCCAATATTTTGCGCGGGAAGGACAAACCCATTTATACCGCTCACCTGGACGCGGGCGATTTTGTCGTGGTGATCAATGCGGAGAAGGTCCGGCTCACGGGGAAAAAGGAGACGGACAAGGAATTCATGAGCTATTCCGGCTGGAAAGGCGGCGAAAAATACGCTTCGGTCGCCACTGTTCGCGCCCGCCATCCTGAGAAATTAATCACCCACGCCGTGCGCGGCATGGTGCCGAAAAATCGTTTGGGCCGGGTCCTGATGACCAAGTTGAAAGTCTATAAAGGCAGCCAGCATCCTCATGCCGCCCAGCAGCCCGCGGCATTGACGCCCGCCAAATAATCCGTTAATCTCCAATCCGCATTTTTATCATGGCAGACACGAAAGAATTCCTCGGCACCGGACGCCGCAAAACCGCCGTGGCGCGCGTTCGCCTGGCGGTCGGGTCCGGGAAAATAGTCATCAACGGACGGCCGTTCGAAAATTACTTTGGCACGGACACCCTCCGCACCCTGGCCACGCAGGCCCTGGCCGCGACGGAATCGGTGAATAAATTCGACGTCCGCATCAATGTCGCCGGCGGCGGCCCGGCGGGACAGGCCGGAGCCATCCGGCACGGCATCGCCCGGGCCTTGTTGATGGTCGATGCGGCGCTGCGCCCGGCGCTCAAGTCCGCCGGTTACCTGACGCGCGACCCGCGCATGAGGGAACGCAAGAAGTACGGCCAGCCCGGCGCGCGCAAACGCTTCCAGTACAGCAAACGTTGAGCGGGGGGAAACAGTGAAAAGTTCACTGTTTTTATTATTATTGACAGTGCTGGCGCGCCCTCCGCGCCGGTTCAACCGCGGATTGCATTGCAATTTGTAACGTGATTCCTCCGATCAAAACAGCCATCGTCGGCGCGTCCGGTTATTCCGGGGAAGAATTGGCGCGCCTGCTCCTGGGACATCCGCAGGTGGAATTGGCGGCGGTGACCTCGCGCCAATACGCCGGGCAGACCCTGGCCCAAGTTTTTCCCAGGCACGCCAACGACCCGCGCGCACGGAGTTTGCGTTTCAGCGAACCGAAGGCGGAGCGGCTGGGCCGGGCGGCGCAGGTGGTGTTTCTGGCTTTGCCCCACGGCGTGGCGGCGGGATTTGCCGGCCCGCTCCTGGACCTGGGTTGCAAGGTGATTGATTTGAGCGCGGATTTCCGCCTCAAGAGTCCGTCCGTTTACCGGGAGTTTTACGGGCACGAGCACCCCGCGCCGGCACTGCTGCAAAAGTCCGTCTATGGCTTGCCGGAATGGTATCGGGCCGAAATCAAGAAGGCCGCGCTCATCGCCTCGCCCGGGTGCTATCCGACGGGCATTTTGCTGCCGGTTCTGCCGTTGCTCAAAGCGGGGCTGGTCAAGAGCAGCGGGATGATCGCCGATTCGCTGAGCGGGGTGAGCGGGGCGGGACGAAAGGTCGAGTTGGAATTTCTGTTTGCCGAATGCAACGAGAGTATGCGGCCTTACGGGATACCCAAACACCGGCACTTGTCAGAAATCGAGGAACAATTGAGCCTCGCGGCGGGCAGTGCGGTTGTGCTGCAATTTTCCCCGCATTTGATTCCGGTCAATCGCGGCCTGCTGACCACGCTTTATCTGGCGCCGGTGAAACACTTTGCCAATGAGAATGAGATGGCGGCTTTGCAGAACCAGATCGCGCAATGTTACCAACAAGCTTACGGCGACGAACCGTTTGTGCGGCTCCTGGAGGGCGGGGCATTGCCCGATACCAAGAACGTGACGGGTACGAACAGGATCGAAATCGCCTGGCGCCTGGATGCGCGCACCGGCCGGCTGATTGTGATGAGCGCGATTGATAACCTCACCAAGGGGGCAAGCGGACAGGCCGTCCAGAGCATGAACATCCTCTGCGGCTTTCCTGAAACGGCCGGTTTGATCTGAGGGCCGCGCCGCAGGCATCCCGCATCAACCTACATGGATATTGCCGCCAACCTGAAAAATGTTCAGCAACGAGTGGCCGCCGCCTGCGCCCGGGCGGGACGCGATCCTTCCTCGGTGACCCTTCTCACCGTCAGCAAAGGACACCCGGCGGACGTGGTGCGCGCGGCCGCGGATTTGGGTGTGTCTCTTTTTGGCGAGAACCGTGTGCAGGAGGCAAAGATCAAAATGAGCCAATGCCCAGGCCGGTTGCAGTGGCATTTGATCGGCCATTTGCAATCGAACAAATGCCGAGATGCCGTGCATTTCTTTGCCATGATCCAGAGCGTGGACAGCCTTTCCCTGGCGCGCGAGATCAATAAATGGGCGGAAAAATCGGCGAAAACGATGCCCGTGCTCCTGGAGGTCAATGTGGCGGGGGAATCGAGCAAGTCCGGCTTTTCCCCCGAAAACGTGCTGTTGGAATTAAAGGAAATCAACGCGCTGCCGAAAATTGAAGTGCATGGGCTGATGACGGTTGCGCCATGGACGCAGGAGGCGGAAAAGGTGCGGCCGGTGTTCCGGCGGTTGGGCGGGTTGAAAAGGCAATGCGAAGACATTTTGGGCGCTCCCCAGCCCCATTTGAGCATGGGAATGAGCGGCGATTTTGAGGTGGCCGTGGAAGAAGGAGCGACTATGATACGGCTCGGCAGCGCCGTTTTGGGGCCGCGAAACCCGGCCCCAATCAGGACGAGTGACGAATAATATGGACTTGACCGTCGAAACATTTGAGGGGGAAATTCTGGAGGCGCTTAAAATCTACGATAGATTCATCGTCTGCATCGACAAGACGCCGGAGGATTGCAAAGGGACGCTGGTGTCCCTGATGGACAAAGCCATCCGGGCCTATGTCAGCCGCGGACCCCATCTTCGCCACGGCATTGCGCTGGACAAGCAGGTGACGATCATCCTCAGCCAGACCGAGCAGGAACGGCCGTTGTGCGGCATCTATTTCAATCTCCATTCCCCCTACAAAAAGAAGCCCGCGGCCAGGGCAAAAAAAGAGGACTAATGAGCGCCAAAGAACTGCGCCCGCTTCTGCCCATAATCCATGTGATTCCTTGCAACAACATCGCCCGTTCGCTCGGGTTGTCAATAATGCCACTTGCGATTTTCAGGCGGCGCGGGTAGATTTTGAACGTATGAGCACGAAAGCACAGGTTGTGCTGGAACAAATCCGGGCATTGCCCATCAGTGATCAACAGGCGCTGTTGCGGGACTTGGAGCAGTGCATCGGACAAAAGCCCGCGCCTCTTTCCGGGGAGCTTTATGGCGAACCCTTGACGGACGAAGACATTGAGCAAAGCGCGCGCGTCACTTTCCAGATGCTTGACGAAGAGTTCGGGCTTTATCATTTCTTGGCCGGATGACCGAACCGCAGACACGGAGCATCGGGGACGGGCTCCTTGAATGGCTGGAAATAGCCCGCCGCGGATGAATATTCCGCTCTCGTTCGCTGTAGCGGCTGTGCTTCATCCTTCACGCGGTGCAAGCCAGCCGCGGACCCATCTTCGCCACGGCATTGCGCTGGACAAACAGGTGACGATCATCCTCAGCCAGACCGAGCAGGAACGGCCCTTGTGCGGCATCTATTTCAATCTCCATTCCCCCTACAAAAAGAAGCCCGCGGCCAGGGCAAAAAAGGACTGGCGCGGATGTTCCACTTGGGCGAAGTTGGAAATTATGTGCTCAGTAAAACTTATGCTTTTCATAAGGCGGCGCGGCCTTGTGCTGCTGCCAGTTTTGGCGGCGACGCTGTCAACCACTTGGGCCGCCAATTTTTACCAGGGGATCGCGCCGGCCAATTTGCCGTGGCCCGGCGGCATCGTGCCCTACGTTTTCACAACGAATGTGTCTGCCGCCGAACAAGCCGTTTATCTCGAAGGCATGAAAGAATGGGAGCTGTCGGCCAACATCCAGTTTGTCCCCTGGACCAATCAATCCAAGCACGTGATACTTGACCTTGATTACTTGCAGGGCACCAACAGCTATTATGCGAGCGTGCCGCCGGTGATGACCATCGACAACTTGTCGCGCGCCCAAGTCTGCCACGAGACCGGGCACCTGCTGGGGTTCCAACACGAGCATGTCCGAATCGACCGTGATAATTACATCATCGTCAATTTCACGAATATTGACACCGGCCAAACGACCAACAGCAGCGGCGAAGGGTCCGGCGGCGTCCTCAGCCTTTATCAAATTGACACCAATTCGACCACCAATGGGCCTTATGACTTCGAATCTGTCATGCACTACGGGCGGACGCTGTTTTCCATCAATCCCGCAACATTGGATGTGCTCGTGCCGCAGCCTGCCTACCTCTACGAGCATTACAATCGCATCGGAAACTTCGCCCTGAGCGTGGGAGACCGGGCCGGGGCGGCCTACCTTTACGGCCCGCCCGCCACGCCTCTGACCAATATCGTCAGCACCACCGCCGATGGCGGGCCGGGCAGCCTTCGGGCCGCCATTTACTATGCGAATGATCATCCCGGCGCGACGGTTCGTTTCAACATCCCGACCAACGACCCCGGCCTGAGCAATGGGGTTTATACCATCTACGTCAGCGGCCAGTTGCCTCCATTGGTTGCCGACGGGACCGTCATTGACGCCACCACCCAGCCCGGATACGAGGGCAGCCCGATCGTGGCCCTGGACGGCTCGCAAGTCATTCCGCAGATCGAGTTTGCCATCGGCGGCCTCTATATCTATGCCGGCAATTGCGTCCTGCGCGGGTTGGCCATTGATCATTTCACCAATTCGGGAATCAACCTGCTTTACAACTACGCGGCGAGCAACCGTGTGCAAGGTTGTTACATTGGGCTTGCCGCCAACGGCGCGACGGCCGCGCCCAACGGCTATGAAGGCATAAATATCAGCGCGGGCGCCCAAGCCAATGTGATCGGCGGCGCCAATGCCGGCCAGCGCAACGTCATCAGCGGCAATGCCGGGTATGGCATCACGATCACCAGCACCAACAGCAACGGCAATGTGGTGGGCGGCAATTACATCGGCTTGGACGCTTCCGGAACTTTCGCCGTCGGCAATACCTACAACGGCATCGGAATTTGGGCCGGCTCCTGCAGCAACATTATTGGCGGGTCAAACTCCGGGGCAGGCAACGTTATTTCAGGCAATGCCGGCTACGGGATTTATATTAGCGACAGCAACACCACCGGCACGGTCGTGCAGGGAAACCTTATCGGCGCCGATGCGCGGGGAACGAACGCATTGCCCAACAGCTACATGGGGGTTGGCGTTTGGAGCGGCGCCGCGGATACGCTCATCGGCGGGACCACCGCCGCCGCCCGGAATATCATCTCCGGCAATGGAAATAACGGCGTTACCCTGGGCGGCGGTGGCAGCGGCGGCAACGTCATCGAGGGCAATTACATCGGCGTGACCAGCAACGGTTTGAGCGCCCTCCCGAATGATGGCTGGGGCGTTTACGTGGAAACCAGCCTGCAGAGCAATCTCATCGAAGCAAACGTCATTTCCGGCAATGCCTCTGATGGCATCTATTTGTACCAATCCACCAATAACGTGGTTCAGGGCAACGAGATTGGCGTGGCCGCGAATGGCGTGACCGCGCTGCCTAACAGCGCACATGGAGTTTACCTCTATTTGAGTGAAAGCAATTTGATTGGAGGCACTGTGGCCGGCGAGGGCAATGTCATTTCCGGCAATGCCGGCGGTGGCATCTTCTTTGACGAGGCGACAAATAACGTGGTTCAGGGCAACGCTATTGGCGTGGCCGCGGATGGCGTGACCGCGCTGCCCAACAGCGGCATTGGATTTTATGTCCTGGCAAGTCAAAGCAACTTGATTGGAGGCATTGTCGCCGGCGCGGGAAATGTCGTTTCCGCAAACTTGAACGACGGAATTCAATTCTATGGTCCCGGCACAAGTTACAACACGGTGGCAGGCAACTTCGTCGGCACGACAAAAACAGGATCAAGCAGGTTGGGCAACAGCTACAGCGCCTTGTCCCTAATCTCCGGGCCAACCAGCAACACCATTGGCGGCGCGGCCGCTGCCGCCCGCAACCTCTTGTCCGGCAGCTCCAATTATGATGGCGTCTATATTTCTGACGCCTCGAACAATGTCATCGAGGGAAATTATATTGGGACTGATGTCGGCGGTCTGGTTGCCCTGACCAACGCCGAATACGGGTTGACGCTTTACGCCGCTTCACAAAGCAACCAAATCATCGGGAACGTCATTGCTGCCAGCGGCAATTATGGCGTTGCCATCTCGGATCCCGGCACCGCCGGCAACCTGCTTCAGCGAAACAATATCGGCGTCGGCGCCGATGGCGTGACCGCCCTGGGCAATGGATGGCAGGGCGTTGAAATTCAAAGTGGCGCTTCGAGCAACACCATCGGGCTGGCCTTGAATGGATCTGGCGCGGGCAACATCATCGCCGACAATGCCTACGGCGGCCTCATTCTCTATGGCTCGAACACCATTGGCGATTCGATTCGCGGCAATTCAATCTTTAGCAACAGCGGTCCCGGCATTAACCTTGTCCCCGTCACCAATGGGGTGGGCCCGAACGATCTCGAAAACTACCCCGTCCTGACCTCGGCCGCCGTGTTCACCAATACCATGGTCATCGCCGGCACGGTGAACAGCGCGCCCAGCCGGAATATTCTAATTGACATATATTACAACGCCAGTCCTGATCCCTCCGGATATGGCCAGGGCCGGACGGATGCCGGCACGACCATCGCCCAGACCGACGCGGAGGGAAAGGGTTCCTTCTCCCTGCCCCTTGCCGCCAGGCTGGCCGGACAATATTTTACCGCCACCGCGACAGACGCCGCCACGGGCGACACGAGCGAATTCAGTCTGGATGTTCGGGCCGCCAATACCGCGGGCACGGGCCCGGGAGAATTTGCCGGACTCCATTTCTCCAGCAGCAATGGATTCAGCTTTGATATTACACTGGCAACAAACCAGAATTACACCATTCAGGTGTCAACCAACCTTTCCATCAGCCCGGTGTGGATGGACTTGACTGATTTCTTTGCGACAAACCCTTCCGTGCGGATTCTCGATGGCGCGGCGACAAATTCGCGCGCGCGCTTCTATCGCGCCCTCACCCCTTAACGCCGGGAAAAACTTCGGATGCCGTGTGCCGGTCTAAATTTAAACTGTCTAAATTTAAACTCGCCACCGTGGAGGCCAGAGCGTAGTTTGGGCCGGTTTGACTGATGAAAATCTATATCAACGGCAATTTTTTTGATGAGAAAACGGCCAAAGTGTCGGTGTTCGACCACGGCCTTCTTTACGGGGATGGCGTGTTCGAGGGCATTCGCGCTTACAATGGCCGCGTCTTCAAACTGGCCGAACACATCGAGCGCCTTTTCTCTTCCGCCAGGGCCATTCTGCTCAAGGTCCCAATGTCGCGGAAGGAATTGGTCAAAGCGGTTGTGCAGACGTTTCGCCGCAACAAGATTCGTGACGGTTACATTCGGCTGGTCGTCACTCGCGGGGTCGGCTCGCTGGGCTTGAATCCATATACCTGCAAACGTCCGTCGGTCATCATCATCGCGGACAAAATCCAGCTTTATCCGGCGGAACTCTACAAGCGCGGTTTGGACATCATCACGGCGTCGACGGCGCGCAACTTGCACAGCGCCTTGAATCCGGCCATCAAATCGCTCAATTATCTCAACAACATCCTGGCAAAAATCGAGGCGGTCAACGGCGGCTGCGAGGAGGCCATCATGCTCAATGCGCAGGGCTTTGTGGCGGAATGCACCGGCGACAATATTTTCCTGGTCAAGCGGGGGCATTTGTCCACGCCGCCGCTCTCGGCCGGGGCCTTGCACGGCATCACCCGGGGAGTGGTGATGGAATTGGCCCGGCAAAGTGGTTTGAGCGTCAGCGAACCCGATGTGACCCGGTACGATCTGTTCAATGCCGACGAGTGCTTTCTGACTGGCACCGGAGCGGAGATTATCGCGGTGGTCAAAATTGACGGTCGCATCATCGGGAAAGGCCGGCCGGGGCCGGTCACCGGCAGGCTGATCAAGCGGTATCATGAATTAACCAAAGCGTCCGGCGAGCCGATATTTGATTGAAGGGGATGAAGGCGTGGATTTTCATTCTCAATTTGAGCCAACTGTGGTAACTTAAACGGTATGCTATGCATGTTTTGTAAGCAGAACCCGGCCAAGGTTCATTTGACGCAGATCGTCGGGGACAAAATGCAAAAAGTGGATTTGTGCGAGGAGTGCGCCAAACAAAAAGGGGTCAACGACCCCGCCGGATTTTCACTGGCTGATCTGCTCCTGGGCTTGGGCGCTTCCCAGGAGATCGCGCAATCCAGCGGCGGCGAGGAAGTCAAGTGCCCGAACTGCGGCTTTACCCAGGCCGATTTCAAGAAAGCCGGGCGACTCGGTTGCTCCCAGTGTTACACCACGTTCGCCGAGGGGTTGGAAGGGTTGATCAAGTCCATGCACAAGGGCACCAAGCATGTCGGCAAGGCTCCTCTGGCCTTGCGGCAGAGCCGGGATTTGACCGAGCGGCTCAAACATTTGCAGAAGAAACTCGACAAGGCTGTGACCTCGGAGGATTTTGAACAGGCCGCCAGCCTGCGTGACGAAATCAAGGAGACGAAGGACCAGATGAATCACATGGCCCCGAACTAAAACCATGACTATTCATGAATTTCTCAGTCCGCCGGTCGAAAGCGCCCGGCGCAGCGGCCCACACGACCGCATCGTCCTGTCCAGCCGCGTTCGCCTGGCGCGCAATCTGCGCAGCATGCCGTTTCCGGGCTGGGCGAAAAAGGCCGAACGGATCAAGGCCCTCGAAACCATTCGGCCGGCGGTGGAAAGCTTGCCCCAGTTGACAGGGGCGTTCTCGGAAACGATGGACAACCTCGGCCCGCTGGACAAGCAAATCCTGGTCGAACGCCATTTAATCAGCCGCGAACATGCCGCCAAAAACGCAGGCAGCGGTTTGGTCCTCAACAAGGAGGAATCCCTCTGCGTCATGATCAACGAGGAAGATCATCTGCGCATGCAAGCGCTGCGGCCGGGACTCCAGCTCAAACAGGCCTGGCTGGCCATCGACCAGGTTGATTCCGATCTGGAGCGCAAGCTCGATTACGCCTTCACCTCCGAGTTGGGTTATTTGACCGCTTGCCCGACCAATCTGGGCACCGGCATCCGCGTCAGCGCCATGTTGCATTTGCCGGGGCTGGTCCTGGCCGAGCAAATCAACCAAATCATTCAATCCGTCAACAAACTGGGCCTGGCCGTGCGCGGCCTCTACGGCGAAGGCACCGAAGCCCTGGGCAACGTTTTCCAGGTGTCCAACCAAATGACCCTGGGCGAAGTCGAGGTGGACATCGTCGAACGTTTGAACAAAGTGCTGCTGCAAATTATTGAACACGAGGAAAACGCCCGCGGCATGTTGCTGGAGAAAAAGCCCAAAATCGTCTTCAACTTCATTGGCCGCGCCTATGGCATCCTGGCCAACGCCCACAGCATCACCTCCAAAGAAACCATGAACCAGCTTTCCTTGATGCGGCTGGGAATTGATTTGGGTGAATTTCCGACCGCGGACCGGGCCTTGATCGATGAGCTGTTTGTCATCACCCAGCCCGCCCATTTGCAGCAAAAATATACCGAGAAACTGGCGGCCGAGGAACGGGATGTGCTCCGCGCGGACATGCTGCGCGAGCGCTTGCAGAATGTCAGCCGCCCCAACCCAAAACTGCCCGGCAACGGCGGCGGTTCGCTGGACAAACGCAACTAAACGGGGCAAAATCATATTATGAGTGAAGAAGCCATGAATAATTTCACGCCGCGCGCCCAACAGGTGCTGGCGCTGGCCCGAAAGGAGGCCGACCGGTTCAATCACAATTTCGTCGGCACCGAACATCTCCTGCTCGGCCTCATCAAACTCGGCCAGGGCGTGGCCGTCAACGTCCTGCAGAAGCTCGGTTTGGACTTGGAAACCGTCCGCATGGAAGTCGAAAAGCAGGTCGGCACCGGCCCGGACCAGAAGATGATCGGCAATATTCCCTACACCCCGCGTGTCAAGAAGGTTTTGGCACTGGCGGCCAAGGAGGCCAAGGCCTTGAACCATACTTACGTCGGCACGGAACACATCTTGCTGGGCTTGCTCCGCGAAGGCGACGGGGTGGCGGCGCGCGTGTTGAAGAATCTCGATGTTGACATCGAGCAAACCCGCCAGGAGATCCTCAAGGAACTGGACCCCAATTTTGCCGCCTCGGACGAACCCCAGACCGGCGGCCCGGCCGATGCCGCGCCGGAAAAGGCTCCCGAGAAAAAAGGCGAAGTCAAGACCCCCGCCCTCAAGGCCTTCGGGCGCGACCTGACCGAAATCGCCCGCAAGGGCGAGATGGACCCCGTCATTGGCCGCCAAAACGAAATCGAGCGGGTCATCCAAATCCTCTGCCGCCGCACCAAGAACAATCCGGTCTTGCTGGGTGAAGCCGGCGTGGGCAAAACCGCCATCGTGGAAGGCCTGGCCCAGGAGATCGC
Source organism: uncultured Verrucomicrobiae bacterium (assembly GCA_963825315.1). GTDB lineage: Bacteria > Verrucomicrobiota > Verrucomicrobiia > Limisphaerales > Palsa-1400 > DASRLE01. The sequence goes on from CAWGST010000002.1 coordinate 533,904, forward strand.
CCGCGGCAACGTCCCGGAAATCTTGCGCGAGAAGCGCGTCATCACTCTCGACCTCGCTTTGATGGTCGCCGGCACCAAATACCGCGGCCAGTTCGAGGAGCGCATCAAGGCCGTCATGGATGAAATACGGCGGGCCAAGAACATCATTTTGTTCATAGACGAATTGCACACCATTGTCGGCGCCGGCTCAGCCGAAGGCACGATGGACGCCTCCAACATTATCAAGCCCGCCTTGAGCCGGGGCGAAATGCAATGTATCGGCGCCACCACCCTCAATGAGTACCGCAAATACATCGAGAAAGACGCCGCCCTGGAACGCCGCTTCCAGACGATCAAGGTCGAGGCGCCGTCCGTGGACGAAGCCGTGCTCATCCTCAAAGGCGTCCGCCCCAAATACGAGGAGCATCACAAAGCCGAGATCACCGATCAGGCCATCGAAACGGCTGTCAAAATGTCCGACCGTTACATCACCGACAGGTTTCTGCCCGACAAGGCAATCGATGTCATGGATGAAGCCGGCTCGCGCGCCCGCATCGGCACCATGACCCGTCCCCCGGAGGTCAAAGACCTTGAGGCCGACATCGAAAAGATTAAAGGCCAGAAGGAACGCGCCATCAAGGACCAGGACTTTGAAGGCGCCGCCGCCATGCGCGACAAGGAGAAACAGGCCAAGGAGAAGTTGGACTCTGTTTTGGCCGCCTGGCGCGCCAGCCGCGAGGAAAAGCGCGTCACCGTCAGCGAAGAAGATATTTTGCAGGTCGTCTCCAAATGGACCGGCATTCCCTTGCGGCGGATGGAGAAAGACGAAGCCCAGCGCTTGCTCGCCCTGGAAGCGGAAATGGCCCGCAAGCTCGTTGGCCAAACGGAAGCTGTCTCCGCCCTCGCCAAGGCCCTGCGCCGTTCGCGGGCGGATTTGAAAGACCCGCGCCGCCCCATCGGCACCTTTGCCCTCCTCGGACCCACCGGCGTGGGCAAAACTTTGCTGGCCAAGGCCCTGGCGGAGATTTTGTTCGGCGACACCAAAGCGCTCATTCAACTGGACATGAGCGAATACATGGAGCGCCACAACGCCTCCCGCATGGTCGGTTCCCCGCCCGGCTACGTCGGCTACGAGGAAGGCGGCCAGCTCACCGAACAAGTCCGCCGCCGCCCCTATTCCGTGGTGCTCTTTGACGAAATCGAAAAGGCGCATCCCGACGTAATGAACATGCTCCTGCAAATCCTCGAAGAAGGAAAACTGACCGACAACGTCGGCCGGGTGATCAATTTCCGCAACACCATCGTCTTATTGACATCCAACGTGGGGGCCGAGCTTATCCGCCGGAATTCCACTCTGGGCTTTTCGCCCATCAGCGACGAACACAGCTACGAGAAGATGAAGGAAAAAATACTGGACGAAGCCAAGCGCATCTTCCGCCCCGAATTTCTCAACCGCCTGGATGACGTCATCGTCTTTCGTTCCCTGACCAAACCGGACCTGCTGGAGATTCTCGACATGGAAGTTGCAAAAGTGATCGAGCGTCTCAAAGGCAAACACATTGAACTGGCCCTGGACCAGCCGGCCAAAGATTTCCTGGTGGACAAGGGCTATGATCCGACCTATGGAGCGCGTCCCATGCGCCGGGCCGTCGAGCGCTTCCTGGAAGACCCGCTGGCGGAAGAAATCCTCAAGGGCGGCCTGCACCCCAACGAACCGATCACGGTCTCGGTTGGGGACGGCAAACTCGTCTTCAACCAAAAAACTCCAACCGCCCCAGCCGCGCCCGAAGCCCTCTCCAGTTAGCCTCGGCCGGGGCCTGTTCCCTGTCCCCCCTTGAGTCGCGCCATGGCGCAGCGAAGGCGCATGGGGAGAAGGTCAGGATGAGGGCGGGCTAAAAAACCAACTTTACCATTCCATCCCCACGGAGAAGGAGAATCTTTTGCCCGTCCTTCCTGGTAAAAAGTCCGGTTCAAAACCTCTCGAAGCTGTCCTCCAATTAGATTGCGCAGCCCTTTCATCCGCCATCTCCGATTACAATTCGGCAGCGGTGTTCAGGGGCCTTTGGCCTGGGCGGGGTTCCAATTCAGGTGCCAGTAGTACGTCCAGAGATTTTTCAGTTTGACCAGTTCGACGTGGCCATCATCAAAGCCCATATTAATCGCGCCGGGCAAGGCCTTTCCGGCAGTATATTTGACGGAACTGCTGGCCGTCGGGCCGCCATGGCGTAAAATGGTGCAACAGGCCATCCCCCGCCCACCACCCGCTGACCAAGAAGGCACCGCGCCAAAATAAAGGTCGGGTGCGGCGGCATCGGTTTCCAAAGGAAAAGTGTCAAAATAGATTTCGTCGAAAAAGAGGGGGGTTTGCGCCGGTTTCTGGACGGATGAAGGTTTGGGAAACATGTATGACAGCTTCAACGCTGGGAGGAGTGGGTAAGGAGTAATAATTTCGTAGAGGTAGCCATTCAGCCCAAAGCTGGCAGATGTCGGTGCATCGGTGTCAGAGTCCCAACAACCCCAGGGGAGATTTGCGGTGCCTGCTACGATCTGATCTGTGCCAACTGATGGTGGATTGAGAGTCGAAGGGCAAAGCCGCACGTTGCCCGCTGCGCCGTAATTAGACAGGGCATCCTGCCAAAATCCCGAAACGGCCGGCTTGTAATTAGGCAGGCCACGCCAATTTGCCGGAAGGCCTTGCGCTGTGTCGCTCATATACATCAAACCGCCAAGGGTGATCTGCTTGATGTTACTTAAACAGGCAGTTTGTCGCGCGTTCCTCTTCGCACTGGCTAGGGCCGGGAGCAGCAGCGCGGCAAGAATGGCTATGATGGCAATCACCACCAAAAGCTCGACCAGCGTAAAACCGCAGCAGGCCGCGCCCTGGGACGTTCCTCTTCTCCAAACTGTGGTTCTTCCGCGCATGGCAGCGGTTTTCAGGGGCCTTTGGCCTGGGCGGGGTTCCAATTCAGGTGCCAGTAGTACGTCCAGAGATTTTTCAGTTTGACCAGTTCGACGTGGCCATCATCAAAGCCCATATTAATCGCGCCGGGCAAGGCCTTTCCGGCAGTATATTTGACGGAACTGCTGGCCGTCGGGCCGCCATGGCGTAATATAGTGCAACAGGCCATCCCCCGCCCACCACCCGCTGTTCCCGAAGGAACTTCACCAAAATAAAGGTCGGGTGCGGCGGAATCGGTTTCCAAAGGAAACGTGTCTAAATAGATTTCATCGAAAAAAAGGGGGGTTTGGGATGGTTTCTGGACGGATGAAGGTTTGGGAAACATGTATGAAAGCTTCTGCGTTGGGAGCTTTGGATAAGGAGTAATAATTTCGCAGAGGTAGCCATTCATCCCAAAGCTGCTAGAGCGTTTTAAATAAAACTGTAGCCACAAGAGGCAAACCAGTTCATGGCATCCCGGGGCGTGATACTCTGCAAAGCTGAAGCAATCGCCTGGAGCAGAGCGGGCTGCGTGCGGGCCTCGGCTGTACGCAGGTGGGATTTGACTTTGCTCCACATTTGCTCGATGGGATTGAGGTCTGGGGAATAGGCTGGAAGGAAGAGGATTTGGGCTCCAGCCTGCGCGATCAGCGAAAGGGTCGGCTCACTTTTATGCGGGGAGAGGTTATCCATGATGACCACATCTCCGGCGCGCAGCGTCGGGCACAAGACATGGCCGACATAGACCCGGAAAACCTCCGTATCGGTGGCCCCCTCGATGGTCATGCAGGCGGTGGCACCGTCCAGGCGGATGGCGCCGATCATGGTCGTGGTTTGCCAATGGCCCTGCGGACATTGGGCGTGGACACGCTGACCCCGCAGGGCGCGCCCGCGCAGGCGGGTCAGATTGGTTTTGGCACCCGATTCGTCCAGGAAAATCAGTTTGGCCGGGTCCAAACCGCCTTGCCGACGCCGCCAGGCGCGGCGCGCCCGCGCAATGTCCGGACGGTCTTGCTCGCTGGCATGGAGTGTCTTTTTTTATATGTCAGCCCCATCTTCGCCAGAACGTAGTGGATGGCGGGCAGAGAACAGTCCAGTTCCAAGCCGGCGCGCAGCTCTTTCAAGGTCAGGTCGGGCTTCTGATTCAATAGAGTCCGCATCTGGCGCTGATGGGCCGCCAGGATCATCGGCTTGCGCCCGGAGAAACGGTGGCGCGGACCGATCTCCCCGGTCCGTCGGCGTTGTTGCAAGAGCTTCTTGACCAGGCCCAGCGAAACCCGGTAACGATCGCCGACCTCCACGCGAGTCCCCTCTTCAAGGTCATAGGAAGCCAAAATCCGTTCGCGCAGGTCCAACGATAAAGTTCGCATGAACTGCCTATACCACAGGCCCAACGGAATGGCTACAGTTTTATTTAAAACGCTCTAGATACTGGTACATCAGTGTTTTCGTCCCAACAACCCCAAGGGAGATTTGCGGTGCCTGCTACGATCTGATCCGTGCCGGCTGATGGTGGATTGAGAGTCGAAGGGCAGAGCCGCACGTTGCCCAAAGTACCGTAATTGGTGAGAGCATCTTGCCAGAATCCCGGAACGCCCGGCTCGTAATTCGCAAAGCCTAGCAGCCTGTCGGACTTAGAGCGAAGGTTTTTTCAGAAAGTTTGAACGTGAAAGGGCCAGAGGGCATCAGTCAAGTATGGCTGCACGCTTTATCACTATTGATTACGACACCCCGCTGATCCTGCCCCCCAATCTGCGCGATTGGGTGCCGACAGACCATCTGGCGCATTTCATTCTGGACGCCGTTGAGGAGATGGATTTACGCCGAATCAAGGTCAACGAAAGGGGAACTGGTAGCGAACAGTATCCGCCCCGGATGCTTTTGGCCTTGTTGCTTTATTGCTATGCCACCGGGCTTTTCAGTTCGCGGCGGATCGAACAGGCGACTTACGACAGTGTGCCGGTGCGGATGATTTGCGGAGATACTCATCCGGACCATGACACGATTTGCACTTTCCGGCGCGAGAACAAAGCGCTGTTGCAAGAGACCTTTGTCCGGGTCTTGGAGCTGGCGCAGGCGTTGAAGTTTTTGCAGGTCGGCCAAATCACCGTGGCCGTGGACGGGACCAAGGTGATGGCCAATGCCAGCAAGCACTCCGCCGTCAGCTACGAACACGCGGGCAAAACCATCGAACAACTGGACCTGGAGATCAGGGAACTGATGGCCAAAGCCGAGCAAGCCGACAGCACGCCCTTGCAAGACGGGCTGAGCATTCCCGACGAGATCACCCGCCGCCAGGAGCGCAAAGCCGCGCTGCAAAAAGCGCGGGCCGAGATTGAAGCCCGGGCCCAGGCGCGCCACGCCATCGAGTTGGCCGAACACGAGAAGAAACTGGCCGAGCGGGCCGCCAAAGAAAAACGGGGTGAAGGAATCCGCGGCCAACCACCCAAAGCGCCGACGCCCGAACCCGGTCCCAGCGATCAATATAATTTCACCGACCCGCAGAGCCGGATCATGAAAGCGGGCAGCGGCCCACATTTTGAGCAAAGCTACAACGCGCAAGCCGCCGTGGAAGTAGACAGCCGCTTGATCGTGGGAGAGCGAGTCAGCCAGGCGTGCAACGACAAACAGGAACTGGCCCCCACTGTGGCGGCGGTGGCCGCCCCGGTGGAATCGGTCGCGGACGTTTTGGCCGACAGCGGATTTTACAGCGAAGCGGCGGTGCGTGCCGTGGAACAAACACCCACAGGCCAACCTACCGGGACGACCGTCTATGCGGCGCTGGAAAAGAAAGAACACCATCGCACCGTCAGCGATCTGGAAAAGAAGGATGAGCCGGCGGCGCCGCCCCGGGAGCCGGGTTGAGCGAGGTGATGAAGCACCGGCTGAAAACGAAGGATGGCAAAGCCAAGTACAAATTGCGGCAGCAGACGGTGGAACCGGTCTTTGGCATCATCAAGAGCGTGATGGGATTCCGGCAATTTCTGCTGCGCGGACTGGAAAAGGTCGGGCTGGAATGGCAGTGGGTCTGCGTCGCCTACAACCTCAAACGGTTACACATCTTGCGAGCGGGAGTGAAACTGGCCGAACCAGCCTGAGAATCCAAGAAAAGGAGCCGGGCTAAACATAAACGGACCCGCTTTTCAATTGATAAGCTTCCCGGAATCTTTTGGTCCGACAGAAGTGGTTTTTTTCGGTCTCGTCAATTCCATACTATAGGCCCCAATAGCGGATTACGTGAAAGCCGGAGAAAAAAGCTCCTCCTCAAGTCCGACAGGCTGCTAGCGAATTTATCGGCAGGCCTTGCGCCGTGTCGTTCATATACAACAAACCGGCAAGGGTGATCTGCTTGATATTACTCAAACAGGCAGTTTGTCGCGCGTTCCGCTTCGCACTGGCCAGGGCTGGCAGAAGCAGTGCGGCAAGAATGGCTATGATGGCAATCACCACCAAGAGTTCGACCAGCGTAAACGCGCGGCAGACCCCAGCCTTGGACGTTCTGATTTGCCAAACTGTGCTTTTTCCTCGCATGGCAGCGGTTTTCAGGGGCCTTTGACCTGGGCCGGGTTCCAATTCAGGTGCCAGTAATAGGTCCAGAGATTTTGCAGTTTCACCAGTTCGCAGTGGCCGTCGGAAAAGGACATGTTGATCGCGCCCGGCAAGGGGTGGCCGCTCTTGTAAGGAACAGTGCTGCTGGCCGTCCGCCCACCGTGGCGCAGAATCGTGCAACACCCCATTCCGTCCCGTTGATAACTATCTGGAGGATTTTGGCCGACGTAAAGATCGCTGGCGGCCTTATCGGGTTCCAGGGGGAATGCATAGACATAGTTCTGATCAAAAAAGAGCGGGGTTTGCGCCGGTTTCAGAACTGCCGAAAGCTTTGGAAACATGAACTGCGGATACATGCCTCCAGTCATTCCATCCGGTGCTGCAGCGATAAAGTCGGTAAACCATCCATTCTGCCCGTAACTGCCGATCTCCGATGGAACCAATCTATCTCCCACAATCCACGCAAGGTCTGCCGCGCCGCCAGCTTGAATGACGGACAGCGGCGGCTGGCGAGTCGAGGGGCACACGCGCACGGAATCCGTTGCCCCGCAGTTGGTCAACGCTTGAACCCAAGAAATGGCAACGTTTGGATCATAGTTAGGATCGTACAGGTACATTCCACGGCAAACCGTGCTGCGTGTCGCTCAGGTACATCAAACCGGCAACGGTTACTTGCCTGAGGTTGTTCAAACAACCGATTTGTCGCCCCTGCCTCTTCGCTCCGGCCAAAGCCGGAAGAAGCAGCGCCGCCAAAATCGCGATGATTGCAATGACAACCAGCAATTCAACCAGCGTGAAGGCAGGGCAGAATCCCCGTCTCGCTGACATCGTTTGCGAAAATGTCATTTTACCATGCATCTGCGATTGAGCAATATAGCCCATCCATCCGAATTTAACAAGATCAGGCTTATGGACAGCCCGGGAAGTTTTGCTGCCAGGTGTTGGTCCATGTATAGGCGTTGGTTGTGATCAAAACGAATCCCTCACCCACACCGACAGTCGGAACTCCGCCCGACCATCTATTGGAGATGTAATCGTAGTTGGTAAATGATTGGCTGTTGTTATTCCATAACCGAATTATGTCTCCATTATAGGGAACGTAACCCGTGACGTTGGTCACTGCACCCGCCACTGGCAGCGTGGCGCTCAGATAGTTCGTATTGGTCTGAATCTGGAAAACCTGCTGCTCACGCAACAATCCCACAAATGAGGCCGCAAACGAGCTGCCAGTCCCGTTGCTCACCAACACGCTGGAGCCGGGCACCACGGTCATATCGCCCCCGTTAACCCAGCCAGGATAAGCGAAACCACCAAAACTATCGCCGTCGAAACTCCGCCCGTTCCATTTGAATATCTGTGTTGGGACTTGCTTGTAATCCCAATTGAACAAAGCGTTCAGCGTATTCATCGGGATGAAAGGAAGGTTGTCGTCAACCTGATACAACTGGTCCGCAACCAAGTTCGTCCCCGGAACGACTGTCATGTTCACAAATCCGATCACAAGGGAACGGCAACTGTTGCTCAGGCAATCGCCACTGCTCAATATGTAAAACTGATTCGTCACCGCGCTCTCAAAATTGGTCGTGAACGTGCCGCTAAAAATCCCGTCTCCAGACCCGTCACCCACATTGGTCACAGAGCCAATCTGGGTCCAGTTCGTCAAATTACTCGATGCGAAAACATTCCACGTCCCGGCATTGGTGGCCAAAATGTTGAAAGAGAAGGACGAACCGTCCGTCGCCAGATCGCCCCCATAAACGAACGGCGCGCCGCAGTCTTCAGCGGGGGTGGTTGGCGGGGATTGCAGGGCTGTGTGGCTTGGGTTCTGGTGGAACATGGGCCACGCCGCGTTTGTGGCCGGGGAAGTCGAACCAAAGATCGCGTAGAGATATCCGTCCCCTGAACCGACATAAACTGTGCCGTCCGTGCCGATGGCAGGACTGGAAATAATCGGTCCTCCGGTCTGGAAGGCCCACGCTGGACTGCCATTTGTCACGGCATAAAGGTAACTGTCCTCGCATCCGATATAGACCGTCCCGTCTGCGGCAATCGCCGGAGAGGAACTGGTTGACTGGGTCGGGCCGGTGAAAACCCAATTGGTGCTGCCGTCCGGATTGATCGCATACACGTTGCCGGAATTGTTAAAAATGTCAGACTCATTCAAGTCCCCTGTCCCGACGTAAATGACTCCATCCGGGCCGATGGTGGGTGATGACATGATTTGCTCGCCGCTGGGGTACCCGACGTCAACGTCAAAGACCCATTTCAACGATCCATCAGAATGAACTGCGTACAGATAGGCGGAACTGGAACCAACGTAAATCGTGCCGTCCGGGCCAATGGCAGGCGACGAATCCGGTTCGGTGTGGCCTGGCACGGGCAGGAACCACTTGATATTTCCGTCGGGAGAAACGGCATACAGCCTGTTCCCTTCCGCCAGAAAATAAATGGTGCCGTCAGACGAAACAGCGGGGGAGCCATCGATATCACCCGGGTTGTAGTTAAATGGGTCTTGAGGACTGAAAAACCAGTTTGTGGTTCCGTTCGGATTGATGGCCAGAAGGCCGGCGATGAGGTAGTCACGCATGGACTCTTCGGTTTCGTCTGTCGCGACATAAAGAGTGCCATTGCTGCCAATGGCAGGCGTCGAATATACTGCTGCATAGCTCCCCATATTACGAACCCAGTTTGTCGTGCCACTGGGATCAAAGGAGTACAAATTTCCGTCGTCGGAACCTACATAGATCGTCCCGTTTGTGCCAAGCGCTGCGGATCCGGTGATTTCAGCCGCTTGCGGGGATGAGCTATTGGTGATGAAGATATTATTTGTCCACTTCACGTTTCCTGTTAAGGGATCGACTGCATAAAGGAGGTTGCCTGTTGTCGGGATATAGATGGTCCCGTCGGCTCCTATCGCCGGCGATGCGTCAATGCCCGTCTTGACGAGGTTGTCGCCAGACCCTCCAAGGAGAACCTTCCATTTCAACGTTCCAGTCAATGTCCCAGCCTCGGCCCGCACGGCCTCGAAGAAGACGGCGTTGTCACTCCAAAGGGGTATCGGCAGAGCCACCGCAGTATTAGTGTGGGCCAGCAGAGACTGGTTGGTGAACCACGGGCCGGTGAGACTGTTGGCGGCGAGCAAGAGGTAATTCGATCCAGCGACCGTGTTCGACAGGGTGATTATGGCCGAGTTCGATTGCAACGAGATGAACAGCCACAGATTCGTGCCCGGGGTCTGAACGGAGTTGGTTACCTCCGCAAAACCACCACCACTGCCGCTGCCGCCTCCGGGAAAGCCCGGCGGGCCTTCGGCGAGGGAGAATCCACCGGACGGCAAACGCCCGCCCCAATACGTGATATAGGCGGAAATGTCGGCGTAATCGGACGCGACAGCATCCGCGCTCAAAGGATTGTCATACGTCGCCAGCCACTGAAGCTGCCCGTGACATTGGTAATCTCCTGATGTCGAGAGGTTTCCGACAAACAGGCCGAAGTTCAGACAATCATCGTAGGTCGGTTGGTATTCAATCGGCCCCGTGTTGGTCGCAAGCTGGCCCTCCATATATACGCAACAGTTTGTCAATGAATAGGTTATGACGATTGAATGCCAGTCTCCGGCGTCAAAATCGATTGGCACGTTGAAAACGACTTGGTTTGAGCCTGCTGACTGCGCTTCCATGACCAAGTTCGTTCCTGACGGGGAAATGGCGATGGCCCAGGCCGATTCCGCCGCGTTTGAGGTCCAGTTTCCGACGGAAAGCAGCGCCGCCCAATTGGTCGGGCCGATGCCGCCGTCGCTGGTGGAAGTCCAGTTCGGCTGGAACCATAAGGAAATCGAACCCGCGCCAAAGGTCATGTTGGTGTGGCGATCCAGAAAAACGTCCTCCTGAACGAACGCGACGCAGTTGGTATCCACGCTCAAAGCCGTTCCATCATAATCCCAACTCGGAGCCACATTGACGTTGGTGAATCCTTTGGCCGGAGACCCAAACCACTCGGCCCAAGGCGGTGTTTCCAGGGGATAAAACGCCGCAGCGTGGTCGGGAAAAGGCGGCGGCGGCGGCGGGCCGGATTGGCAGAACGCCGGATTCATTGTTGCAATGAAAGCGGCAAATATTGCCGCAAGGGGTTTGAACGACCGGTTCTTGATGATTCTCATAGCGTGTCTCCTCATTTGATGGTCAAAACAGAATCGTTGGCGCCCGACGAATCTGTTGTCTCATTAACCCATTCGCATTCATGCATTTTTTCCCTGTGGAACCCAAGGTGGTCAAACAAGCGCTCAAGCAGCGCCATCCGTGGGCTTCGTCATTTCATATAATCTAATGCACAAATTAATGATAAATTAACACAACTTATAGCATGTTCCGAGCCAGCGGAACCGGACAATGGCGAGACATTGTGTTAACTGCTGTGTTACAGCATGTTATGGCTCCAACGCTTACGGCCATTGCCACCGCCTGTTGCATCGGAGTGTAAAGTTTTCCAACGGGCAAATCACAAATCAGCACCCCGGAGCATGCCCGCGACATCATTGCAAACTGTTTTCGTGCAAAGGAATACGACTCTTGAAACGCGATCTGTTCTTGTAATAAACTGGACTGTAACGAAAACCGACGAGGTTTCACTTCCCTGATGGTTTCACGCTGCGGCAACGGCGGTCCTTGTAATTTTTTTCGCCCCTTTTTGGCGTTTTTTGGGCGCTTGTCAAGAATACATACTTGACAAAGAGGGTCCCGGCACCCGTTTCGACCAATGTTTGCAGGGCAATCGTGTTATAAAAAAAGTGCCCACCATGGCCTGTGCAATTTCCGCCTTTTGTGCCATAATGCCCCAATGAGCACGCTTTGTCGCGCCGGCCGGAAATGGCAGAAATATACAGGGGCAGAAACATCAGAGAGCTTATTTTTCTGCCAAACCGATCTTTCTGCCTTCCTGAAGGGCCAGGTTAAAGGAGGTCGAAAAATTTCGGATAATCGGAAATATTTCGGAAATATTTCGGAAAAACAGCCCGTTTTCGAAAAATTTTCGGATTATTTTTTTGGAGCCGGACATGCCGGGTTAGTCAAATTAGATCATCCCTTCCGTCCTTTATGTCCTTGCAGGTCGTTGAATTCCCGGTCAAACCAGTCAAACCGATGCCGCAGGTCAAGCCGGCGAGCAAATCGTATGCAAGTACTTTAAAATGAATGGCTTGCAAAATGACCGATGCTTAATCCGGTCAAAGTCAGTCAAACTGGGTCAAACCGGGATTTGCTCCGGGTTTTCGCCCGACTTGACATAAAAGCGAGCCAATTTATAGTGCCGTGAGAATGCATAGTAATACGTTCGCAGGTCAAAACGGGGAGGATCCCGATTCCACCAGATTTCAAGCCCTCAAGGAATTCCATTCCGCCGGGAGGGGATTTTGGGCCGATGTCAGCGAAGCGAGCTGGACGGATTGGCGGTGGCAACTCAAAAATCGCATCACGTCGCTGGAACAGTTGCAGCGGCTGTTGCCGACGTTGACGCCGGAGGAATACGCCGGGACCCTCCTGGCCAATAAAAAGCTGGCGTTGAGCATTCCGCCTTACTTCTTCAACCTGATCGATCCGGCGGACGAAAATTGCCCGATTCGCTGGCAGGTGGTGCCGCGCGGCCAGGAAACCCACGCCGCCCCCTGGGAGATGAGCGATCCGTGCGGGGAGGACGCCCATTCGCCCGTGCCGGGTTTGGTGCATCGCTATCCCGACCGGGTGCTGTTTTTGGTCACGGACCGGTGCGCGGCGTATTGCCGGTATTGCACGCGTTCGCGCATGGTGAGCAACGCGGCCGGTTACGATTTTCATCCGGAGTTCGACCGTCAAATAGAATATGTCCGCCGGCACGCGGAGGTTCGGGACGTGTTGTTGAGCGGCGGGGACCCTTTGCTGTTGAGCGATGAAAAGCTGGAGTTTCTCTTGCAGCGCTTGCGGGCCATTCCCCATTTGGAATTTCTGCGCATCGGAACGCGCATCCCGGTCTTTTTGCCGCAACGCATCACGCCCGGGTTGTGCGCCATGTTGAAAAAATATCATCCGCTCTTCATCAGCATTCATTCCAATCATCCGCGCGAGCTGACGACGGAGGTGAGGGAGGCGCTGGGCCGTTTGGCCGACGCCGGCATTCCCCTGGGCAATCAATCGGTCCTCCTGCGCCACGTCAACGACGACGCGGTGACGATGCGGGCGCAGATGCACAAACTGCTGATGTGCCGGGTCAAGCCGTATTACATCTATCAATGCGACCTCATCACCGGTTCGGCCCATCTGCGGGCCAGCGTCCGCAAAGGGCTGGAAATCATGGAAAGCTTGCGCGGGCACACCAGCGGTTATGCCGTGCCGCAATATGTTATTGACGCCCCCGGCGGCGGCGGCAAAGTCCCGGTCAATCCCGATTACGTCCTGAGCCGCAACAACGACCGCGTGGTCATCCGCAATTTTGAGGGCCGGATCTTTGAGTATCCCGAAGCGGCCGACGGAACGCCCCTGGTCCGGCCGCCCGGGAAAATCGAGGAGCCGGAATTTGTTTGACAAATTGGCAAATTAAACCCATCACGGAGCCATGAATAATCAAGACATGCAATCTGCCGGGCAACTCCCCTCTTACATCACCAGCGCCACACCCAACCCCCCTGGAAAGCGCGCGCCCTGGTACGCCAATACGGCGCCGGCCTATGCGGGCATCTTTCTCTGGTTTGTGTTCTGGCAGGACGCGGTCAATGCCCCCAACGCGGGCGGCATGCTCTCGCAAGGCGTGGGCTGGGCGCTGTTGAGCCTGGTGCTGGCCGCGCTGGTCTGTCATTTCTTCTTCTACCTGGTGCCGGGGTTGTTGGGCATGAAAACCGGCCTGCCGCTTTATATCGTGGGCACCTCCACCTTTGGCGCCCAGGGCGGGTTTCTCATGCCGGGGTTCCTGATGGGCGTGCTGCAATTCGGCTGGGTCGGCGTCAACGTCTATTTCTCCTCGCAGGCGCTCGCGCCGTTTACCCATCTGCCGCCGCGTGTCATCATGGTGGTCTGGGGTGTGCTGGCCGCCTTCGTCGGTTTAAAAGGCATCCAGTATGTTGCCAGGGTGGCCACTTACCTGCCGCTGATTCCTTTGGCCATCCTGCTGATCCTCCTGGCAAAGACGGCGGGCACAATCGGCAGTTTCGACCCGCAGAAGTTCATCGCTCTGCACAAAGGTCTTTCACCGCAAGCCCCGGCGGCGTTGAGCACCCTTGGCGTGCTGGCGGTCATGATGACTTACGTGGTCGGCTTTTTTGCCACCGCGGGGGCCGCCGGAACGGATTTTGGCACCAATAGCCGGAATAAGAATGACGTGCAAATGGGCGGGCTGATTGGCATCGCCCTGGCCATCACTGTGACGGCTGGTATTTCGCTGCTGATCGTTGCCGGCACTTACGGTTCGCCCGATTTCAGTACCATTGCGGTGGCGACAACGTCCATGACTAATCCGCCGAATCTGATTCTCCAGACGCCCGGTTTGATCCCGGTCCTCATGGGCAAGAGCGCGCCCCTGATTTTATTCCTCCTGGCGCTGGCCGCGTTTCCGCCGGCGTGCTTCTCCGCGTTTATTGCCGCCAACAGTTTCAAAACCACTTTGCCCAAGGTGAATCCGTTCATTTCCGTCGGCATCGGCACAGTGGTGAGCATTGTGCTGGCGATTACCGGCCTGGCCGGCAAGGCGATCATCGTCTTCCAGATCATCGGCGCCTCCTTCGGTCCCATCTGCGGCGCGATGTTGGTGGACTACCTGCTGGCCGGTGGCAATTGGCCCGGTCCGCGCGCGGGCTTCAATCCGGCCGGCTGGATTTCCTGGCTGGCGGGCTTCGTGGTGGGCATCCTGCCCATCTTGAACATTTATCCGGTCCCCGCCGCGCCAGTCGCCGCCTTCCTCGTCGGCGCCGTCGTTTACTTCGCATGTGCAAAGTTGGGCCTGCAATCACCTGTCATTCCGCTGCCCGCCAAGTCGGCGGCGCCGGTCAATCCGCTGGCGGCCGCGCCGAAGTAATTCACGCAAGTTCAACTTTGATTTCGCCGATCATTGCCTCCAGTTGGCGGGCATAACGCACGCAACTGTCATATATTTGTTTGTCTCCGGCCTTGACGGCGGCGTCGTGGAAGACCACGGCCACGTGCGGTTCGATGGAAATGCCCGCATCGTAGCCGCGCGCGAAGGCGTCCTTGAGAATGTCCCGCACCCGGCCTTGTCCTTCGCCCAGATAATTATAGTCGCAACCCTGTTTGGCCGGAACATAGGTCGCGTCCTTGATGTGAATGTGCGCGACGTGGTCGCGGACGTGTTCCCAAAACTCCCAGGCATCCTGGCGCGGCCACGGCCTGGCTTTGCTCCGGTCTGGATTGAAAACAGGATTGCCCGTGTCGAAGACCCATTTCAAGCCCGGGCAATGTTCGAGCAATTCCAAGGCATGATGCCAGCTCATCCCGCCGTAGTTCATGCAGTTCTCATGCGCCGGTTGCAGGCCGGCGTCGCAAAACATCCTTGTCACCTCTCCGATGCGCCGAAAAACCTCCGGCGGAGTGGTGTCTTCGGCGTCGCCCGGTTTGAAACTCATGATGCGCACCAATTTTGTGCCCAGCCGCAGCATCCGTGGAATGCAGCGTTTGACTTCCGCCAGCGTGAGGTCGAACGGATCGGATATTTTCCTGGACCAATTGGCAATGGCCGAGCCGAAGCAATAAACGCCGAGGCCCGCCTCACTCAGATGCTCCACGGCGATGTCAAACGCCTTGTCGGGAATATCGTGGAAATTGGCCCTGGCGAATCCCGGCACTTCGACGGCGCGCATTTCCAAACAGTTCCAGCCCAACTCATGTGCGGCCTGGATTTGCGCCTCCAGACGGACGCCCGCTTCATCGCCAATGCCAGTAAGAATCATACCATCCCGCCGGTTTATCGCACAAATGACTTGGTGAAATCCTCGTTCGACGTTTTGACCACCTTCTTTTCGAATTTGGAGGCGGCGATCAATTCGTTGAGTTTCCGTTCGTAAGCCGCGCTGTCCATCGGCAACTCCACCGTTTGCCCGGTCAATCCCGAATACAGCATGGCATTGGCCAGCTCAATCGAATGGATGCCCTCTTCGCCGGGGGCGATCAAGGCCGCGCCATCCTGGATGGCATCGACAAAATTCCGGGTCAACACGGCGTGCTGCGCCGGTTCGGGCGGAATTGGGATTTCAATTTTCTGGACGCCGGGCTTTTGAAAACCGAGCTTGGCCGTCTTGCACAATTCGGTCATCGAAACTTCATTGCGCAGGAAAAGCAGCCGGTCATTTTCCAGCAGCAACTTGCCCATGTCGCCGCTGATTTCCAGCCGGTTGGTTCCGGGCGCTTCGCCAGTCGTCGAAACAAACGTGCCGGTCGCCCCGTTGGGAAATTCCATGTAGGCCGTCACATCATCCTCGACCTCGATCTTATGGAAGCGGCCCAGATGCACGAAGGCGCGCACGCGCGCCGGCATGCCCAGGAGCCATTGCAACATGTCCAACTGATGCAGGCATTGATTGATCAAGACACCGCCGCCTTCGCCTTTCCAAGTCGCGCGCCAGGCGCTGCCGGCATAATAAGCCTCGGTCCGAAACCATTCCGTCATAATCCAGGAAAAGCGAACGACCCCGCCCAGTTGCCCGTCGGTGATGATTTTTTTGATCTTGAGGTAACGCGATTCGGCGCGCATTTGGAACATCCCGCCGAAGACCAGTTTGGGATGCTGCCGCCGAACGGCGATCAATCGCTCGGCATCCGCTTTATGGGCCGAAATGGGTTTTTCCACCATGACATGCAGCCCGGCCTGCAACGCCGCAATCCCCAGGGAAGTATGTTGGAAATGCGGCGTGGCCACAATGACCGCATCCACCTCGCCGGAACGGATCAAATCCTCCCCGTCACCGAACACCTTCAAGCCGCGCTGTTGGTACGGGGCGAGTTTATCGGCAAGCGCGTCGGAAACGGCCTTGAGTTCGCACCGTTTGACCTTTCCGGCCAGCAGATACTCCGCATGATGGCTGCCGATATTGCCCATGCCGATAATGCCGAGTCGAACGGGTTTCATAATGGAGACAGGATCATATCGTTGCCGTAGTATCGGGAAGGCGCCCAAAAGCTGGCAAGGCAATTTTAGCACCAAACAACTCATTTGCCGCAAAAAAGCGCACAAAACGCAAGATATGGATGATAGGTCCAAAAAAGGTGTAACACCGTAACAAGTGTTGATAGTCAACGACTTAGCCCGTAACATTTGCCGTTACAAACCCGTAACAAGCCCGTTACGTTAACGATAATGCTGGCTTGGTCCTGGCATTGCCACTGGGGCATTTGTGCGTTTACACAGCGGGCGGGGTGCGGCAGACAAAATGTGGAGATGCCAGGCGAGCCCTTTTTAACGCAAAGGCCCGGCGCGGCAAAGCCACAACCAAGCCGCTGCGTCTGAATTGAAAATTTGTCATTGAGAATCTCTCATTTGTCATTCGGAAAGACGGTTCGGAAAATTTTGCCAAAAATGAAGAGTTTTTTGAATTTGCACTGCGAAGTCGCCAAGACGCCAGGAAATCATTACCCTTTGCCCTGGCGACCTTGCGTTGTTCTTTTCGGCAACAGGGTTCCCATGCCCGTATTTGTTGGTGGACAGAGCAGGGCGGGGTGCGGCACTCCCCTGGCATGGAGCAAAAGGTTCGTCTGCAATGGATCGCCATTGATGAAGTCGTGTTTGCCCAGTCGGGCGATTTGGAATTGCCCGGCGCCCGCTCGCTTGAAGGCTTGAACCTGCGCGTTGATTACCGGGCCAAAGAACTCGTGGCGGGCGGGCCGATTCCTGCTGCGGCGCGCAAGGTGGTGATGGCGGTTCCCGCCTCCCTATTTGTTGGACAGAGCGGGCGAGGTGCGGCACTCTCCTGGCATGGAGCAAAAGGTTCGTCTGCAATATACGATTCAACGCATCATGGGGGATTGAGCTGTGGACACGGTTTACATTGAGACAACGATTGTGAGCTATCTGGTGTCACGGCCAAGCCGGGACTTGATTGTCGCGGGACATCAGCAATTGACGCGGGACTGGTGGGAACGGCGGCGGCCAAAGTTCGCCTGTTTTATTTCAAATGTGGTGCTTGACGAAGCAAGGGATGGCGATGCGGAACAAGCGGCGTTGCGCTTGAAAGCGCTGGAAGGGATTCCCAAACTCGCGGCGACGCCGGAAGGCGAGCGGCTGGCCGCCGCGTTTTTGGAAGGCGCACTGCCGTTGAAGGCAGCGCAGGATGCGGCACACCTGGCCATTGCCACAGTCGGCAGAGTGAAGTATATGTTGACTTGGAATTGCAACCATCTGGCTAACGCGCAAATACTGGACCGGCTTGAGCCGATTGCCGCTGCGGTCGGTTTCAAATTACCGAGAGTCTGCACGCCGGAAGAATTGATGGGAGTTTCAATCTATGAATGAAGACCCGATTGTGGAGGAAGTGCGGCGTGTCCGGGATAAACTGGCGGGGCGGTTGAACTACGACATCCACGCCATTTTCGCCGACCTGCGAGCGCGCGAGCGCGTGGCAGATGCGGCGCATCCACTCGTGAAGGACGCGAGCGAATGGGCGGAATCCGGAGAAAATGCGCTGGCGCTCAACGACATACCGCCGCGCAAGCCCTAACCTCGCGCGATGAAACTGAAGTATGTCACCATTAATGAAGTCGTGTTTGCCTGGCCGGGCGGTTTGGAATGGCTCCGCGCCGGCTCGCTGGAAGGCTTGAACCTGCGCGTTAATTCCCGGGCCAAAAAACTCGCGTCGACGGGCCGATTCCGGCTGCGACGCGCACTGGACCTATGGCGAAAAGACCATGAACAAGTCAATAGTACGGTTTGACCCCTAACACTAACATTTTTTTCCGCATCATTCGCCTTGACACAAAACAGTATGTTTTCTATGTTCCTCGCATGGCCAGCAGTTCGGCAGTTACACTGACAAGCACCGGATTAATCTACGACGGTTGTGAACATTCCTACGAGCAAGTCACATCCCTGTATTTCTACTATGTGGTCACCAAGGTCAGCGTTTTTTTGATCCATGCCGGAAACGCGCACAAGGCCGATCTTGATATCTATGCCGAGGGATGCCCAAAGCCTTTCAAGATACGAACTGGTCCGACCCTTAATCCCCTGGCCAATGAATATGCTGAATCAGAAAAAAGAGCCAAATTAGTCATTGCGCTATACGACCAGTTGGCAAAGCGAACGTTCCCGTTCAGGCTTCGGCGGTATGAAAGTATGATGGATAAGCACGGTTATTTTTTTTACGACAGCAAGAAAGTTTTCGCCGACGGGCGGGTTTCCGATGGGAACCGCCAGGTAAACTTCAACACGGATAGGCCATTTTATCGTAAGCCATTTGAGGTGTACTACGAAACGCAAAAAACGCTAGGGGAGCACTTGCTGAATCACTTAGTCTGGCGACAAGACTTCATTATTTCCACGAGACACGATGCAGACGTGTTCTTTTTCCTGATCGACCATCTGTTTGGACTCCGGATCAAGTAATTTAATCAAAGCCTCAAGAGGCGGTGGCTGTTGGATCCATCTCGGTGTTAGCCGCTTCCGGTTTCATGGCGTTTGGCTCTGTGCTTCTCAACTTCACTCGTGATAAAGTCATAAATCTCTTGGGTCTTCCGTCGGCAGAC
The DNA here is from genome assembly GCA_963825315.1 of uncultured Verrucomicrobiae bacterium. GTDB lineage: Bacteria > Verrucomicrobiota > Verrucomicrobiia > Limisphaerales > Palsa-1400 > DASRLE01. The sequence goes on from CAWGST010000002.1 coordinate 553,077, forward strand.
ACAGACCATGATCCAGGTTTCAGTGTAGTTCTTCTCCGAGCTGAAGTGCTTTGCGGCCCACTCCAAAAATTGCATGGCCTGTCGGATGCCCTTCGTGACGAGTTCGAACACGTCCCAGCGGAAGCCCACGGCATCGACTCCGCGCAGTGTCGAATGCACGATATTCTTGTTGATGGCCTCGCGCTCCGATGTGGTAAGAAAGCCGGCTGGATTCGGAAAACCAAAATCGGATGCCTTCAAATCGTCCGCCTCGGAATGCGGGATGCGGGGTCTCAGGAAATCATCCAAATCTCGAAGCGCAATCAGCGTGGTATGGAGACAAGCGTTTTGGATAGTCTTTAGCGCCCAAGTTCGATCACTTTTGCCAGGCTCGTCCACAAAATCCTCATCATCCCTGAACTCAAGCGTGCAAAAGAAGTACGAGAAAACAAGATTCAGGCGATCCGCGAAATACTCAAGATGGACCAAAACCGACTCATCGTTGTGAAACTCATGGCTCATAATCATCATGGGGCTTAAACCGTCCTATTGGCTTGTGCAAGACGTTTTCGCCATCGGTATAGGGCAGTAAAACAAGATCGGAACAAAGGATTCTGACAGTGAATGACAAAATCCGACTGTCAACCGCAAAGTGCTCCCCCAAATCCCCGCCTTAGAAATCTCTTGAACCGCGAAATACGCAAAACACACGAAAAAATCCAGAGCTGTTTCCCCCGAAAACTTTCAGGGTTCGCGTATTTCGGGTATTTCGTGGTTTACTCGGTTTCCTATATCCCCACTCTCATTCAAATCTGCTGCGGAGCGCTTTTTTGGCGGTTTCCCATTCCAGCATTTGCTCTTGGCCTTCCGCAAGGCGACGTTCCGTTTGCGCCAGTTCATTTGCATGCCAGGCGGGTGACTCCTGTGTCGCTTTCCCTCACCCGGCCTTCTTCCCAAGGAGAGGGTTCTGAGATTAGGATCAAGATTACGATTAAGATTAGGAGCGGCAATAAAAGTGAAATGCCTCCTCAGCCCAGAACGCCGCCGCTCCATTGCTTCAAGCCAAACAGGCGCTGGTGCTCCAGGATGGTGTAACGGTCGGTCATGCCGGATATGTAGTCGCATATCGCCCGATGCCAGCCCGCCTTCCGGGCGCGCTTGCGCGATGACGCGCCAATCTCCCGGGGATGCCGCACAAAATGGCGGAATAGTTCGCTCAACATTTCGCCGGCGCGGCGGTTCGGTTCCATGACAGCGGGATTGAAGTAGAGATTTTTGTAAAGGTAAGTCCGCAATTCCGAGTTCAGACCCCGCCGCTTGCGACTGTGCCGCACCAGCGGGCGCGGCTGTTTGCGGACCTCGTCCGCCGTCTTGACACCCGACGCCAGAATCGCCGCCTCGCTGGTTTCGACGACATCGCGCACTTGCAGGTCAATGATGCAGCGGATGATGAAATAGCGGCGGATTTCAGCCGGCAACCCGCCATGCTCCTTGCGCACCGAACGCGAGGCGTCGGCAAAAAGGCGCACGTCGCGCATTAATTTTTCCTCGGATAAAAGGCCGGCATCCAAACCATCATCCAAATCGTGGCTGCCGTAGATCAATTCATCGGCCAGATTGGCGATCTGCGCCTCCAGCGAAGGCGACTTGGCGGAAAAGCCTTTGCGCTGCCCCGGCTGATCGTAGGTGGTCTGGTGTTTGAGCAGGCCCTCCCGCACTTCCCAGGTGAGGTTCAATCCCCGGAAGCCGGGATATTTTTCCTCCAATTCCTCGACCAGGCGCAGACTCTGCCGATTGTGCTCGAAGCCGCCGTGCTCGCGCATCAACCGGTTCAAGACCGCCTCGCCTTTGTGGCCAAAGGGGGAATGACCCAGGTCGTGGGCCAGGGCGATGGTTTCGGCCAGGTCCTCGTTCAAGCGCAGGGCGCGCGCGATGCTGCGGGCCATGGCCGCGACTTCAATGGTATGGGTCAGGCGCGTGCGCAGATGATCGCCCGTGCCGTTGAGGAAGACTTGCGTTTTGTATTCCAGCCGCCGGAAGGCCCGCGAATGGATCACGCGGTCGCGATCCCGCTGATATTGGGTGCGCCACAAAGGGGGCGGTTCGGAGTAAAGGCGTCCGCGCGTTTCGGAACTGAGTTGGGCGTAACCCGCCAGCGTTTGCCGCTCCCGTTCCTCAAGCTCCTCTCTGGAAACCGGCATAACGCCACTCAGTTCGACAACAACTCATGCACCGAGATGCCGCGCAACTCGAACAACCGCCGGATGGCGTCCTCGATCAAATTGTTCGGACAGGAGGCCCCGGCCGTAATGCCCACGGTGATCTTACCCTTTGTCAGCCAATTGTGGGTCTCAATTTCCTTCTGCTCGGGCAGGCTGTAATGGCGGATCAATTTATCGGACACCATCATGGCCGCGTTCTTGATGAAGTAAGTCGGCAGCTTGGCTTCGCCCATCTCCGCCAGATGGGAAGTGTTGGAGGAGTTATAGCCGCCAATGACCAGCAGCAGGTCCATCGGTTCGCGCAGCAATTTTTCCAGCGCGTCCTGCCGGTCCTGGGTCGCCCCGCAAATCGTGTCAAAAAATCGAAAGTGTTTGTCCACTTCACTGGCGCCGTAACGCCCGGCCATGGCGGCCTTGATGCGCCGCTGCACTTCTTCAGTCTCGCCCCGCAGCATGGTGGTCTGGTTGGCCACCCCCACCGCTTGCAGGTGGACGTCCGGATCAAAGCCCGGCGAATAGGCGCCCTTGAATTGCTCCAAAAATTTTTGCTTGTCGCCGCCGTGCCGGATGTAATTGCACACGTCGTCCGTCTCAGCCAAATTATAAACGACAAGATAATGACCCGGGCCATGGGCGGTGGCCTGCGAGGTGGTGGCCTTGGTTTCCTCGTGTTTGGCTTTGCCGTGAATGATGCTGGTGACGCTTTCCTTGGAGTATTGCCGCACCCGCTTCCACACGCTCATGACGTCGCCGCACGTCGTGTCCACCAGTTCGCAGCCTTTGGCGACCAGTTTCTTTTTCGTGTCCACCTCGGTGCCGAAGGCGGGAATGATGACGACGTCCCCGGCGTTGAGCCGCCCCAACTCCGCCTCGCCCGGTTTGGGGGAAATGATTTGGATGCCCATGTTGCTGATCTGGTCGTTGACTTCCGGGTTGTGGATGATTTCGCCCAGCAGATAAATCGGTTTGGGGGCGGGAAACACTTTCCGGGCGGCGTAGGCCAGGTCAATGGCCCGTTCCACCCCGTAACAAAAGCCAAATTTCTTGGCCAGTTTGATGGTGAGCAATCCGTTGGCCGAGAGGACATGGCCCTTGTCCAGGATGCGATTGACCAGATCACTGCGATAATGCGACATAACCTGGGCCTGCACCGCCTCCATCACATCCGGCCGGCGGAGGTTAATCTTTTGCGGTGTCGCCCCGCCTTTGCCATTGCCATTGGGTTCCGGGTTTGACATACCGCATGAACTTTAACATGCCGCCGCCGGCAGTCCAGCCCAAAGCCGAAGGACCGGGTTTATTTGGTTTCGGATTTGCCGGGCCAGGCGATGATCAGGGCGCAGGCCGCAATCGCCATCAGGAGCAGCACCACTCCGCGCTCTCCGTGCCCTCCCAAGTGCCAGTGCATTGCCAGTATCGGTGTCATTTTCATAATCATAATCGTAATCTCCCTCTCCTTCCCTTACGATGGCGGACACCCGATCTTGCACGGAATTTATTTTCCCTTTCTGTCCAGGCTGCGCTCCTCCAGGTGGAATTTATGCAGGGCGCGATGTATCGCGGGCGCCAATATGACTCCGACCATGACGATGAATTAACTTTTGGCTAGCAGCCTGTCGGACTTAGAGCGAAGGTTTTTTCAGAAAGTTTGAACGTGAAAGGGCCAGAGGGCATCAGTCAAGTATGGCTGCACGCTTTATCACTATTGATTACGACACCCCGCTGATCCTGCCCCCCAATCTGCGCGATTGGGTGCCGACAGACCATCTGGCGCATTTCATTCTGGACGCCGTTGAGGAGATGGATTTACGCCGAATCAAGGTCAACGAAAGGGGAACTGGTAGCGAACAGTATCCGCCCCGGATGCTTTTGGCCTTGTTGCTTTATTGCTATGCCACCGGGCTTTTCAGTTCGCGGCGGATCGAACAGGCGACGTACGACAGTGTGCCGGTGCGGATGATTTGCGGAGATACTCATCCGGACCATGACACGATTTGCACTTTCCGGCGCGAGAACAAAGCGCTGTTGCAAGAGACCTTTGTCCGGGTCTTGGAGCTGGCGCAGGCGTTGAAGTTTTTGCAGGTCGGCCAAATCACCGTGGCCGTGGACGGGACCAAGCTGATGGCCAATGCCAGCAAGCACTCCGCCGTCAGCTACGAACACGCGGGCAAAACCATCGAACAACTGGACCTGGAGATCAGGGAACTGATGGCCAAAGCCGAGCAAGCCGACAGCACGCCCTTGCAAGACGGGCTGAGCATTCCCGACGAGATCACCCGCCGCCAGGAGCGCAAAGCCGCGCTGGCCAAGGCGCGGGCCGAGATTGAAGCCCGCGCCCGGGCGCGCTACGCCGTCGAGTTGGCCGAACACGAGAAGAAACTGGCCGAGCGGGCCGCCAAAAAAGAACGGGGTGAAGGAATGCGCGGCCAGCCGCCCCAGGCGCCGACGCCCGAACCGGGTCCCAGCGACCAATATAACTTCACCGACCCGCAGAGCCGGATCATGAAAGCGGGCAGCGGCCCACATTTTGAGCAAAGCTACAACGCGCAAGCCGCCGTGGAAGTGGACAGCCGCTTGATCGTGGGAGAGCGGGTGAGCCAGGCGTGCAACGACAAACAGGAACTGGCCCCCACCGTGGCGGCGGTGGCCGCCCCGGTGGAATCGGTTGCGGCCGTCCTGGCCGACAGCGGATTTTACAGCGAAGCGGCGGTGCGGGCCGTGGAACAAACGCCCGAAGGGCGGCCCAGCGGGACGACGGTCTATGCGGCGCTGGAAAAGAGAGAGCACCATCGCACCGTCAGCGATTTGGAGAAGAAGGAGGAACCGGCGGAGCCCGTCGCGGGAGCCGAGATGAGCGAGGTGATGAAGCACCGGCTGAAAACGGAGGTTGGCCAAGCCAAGTACAAATTACGACAGCAGACGGTGGAGCCGGTCTTTGGCATCATCAAGAGCGTGATGGGATTCCGGCAATTTCTGCTGCGCGGACTGGAAAAAGTCGGGCTGGAATGGCAGTTGGTCTGCGTCGCCTACAACCTCAAACGACTGCACATCTTGGGAGCGGGATTGAAACTGGTCCGCTCCCAGTGAAAATCCGAGGAAAAAGGCCGGGCGGAACAAACATTTGATCGAAGCTTCGATTGACACCCCTCCCGGACTCTATTGGTCCGATCCGACTGGTCTTTTCGAATTCGTCAACTCCGTGCTACAGGCTCCAATAGCAGATTACGCGAAATCCTGAAAAAATGTTTCTGGTCAAGTCCGACAGGCTGCTAGGCCGGGGCGGGGGCGGGGGAGCCGTAGCCCGGCAGTTTCGGCGGCAAGGGCTTGGGCACTTCCGGCAAAGGCGTGGCCGCGATCGCGCCCGATGGAGGCTCGACCTTCGGGGCGGGCGGCGGCGCCGTGAAGGTTCCGGTGCGCACAATTTCGCTGACCTGCTCGCCATCCAGCGTCTCGTATTCGAGCAGCGCGTTGGCGATGATCTCCAGCTTGTCGCGATTTGTATCAATAATATTTTTCGAAACGCTGTAGGCCTCGTTGATGATGCGTTTGACTTCCGCGTCGATCTCCTGCGCGGTGAATTCGCTGTAATCCTTGCGCTGCGCGACGTCCCGGCCCATGTAAACCTGTTCCTGGTCGTTGCCGTACTGCACCATCCCCATTTTATCGCTCATGCCCCACTGGCAGACCATGGCCCGGGCCACGGAGGTCGCCTGCTGAATGTCGCCGGAGGCGCCGCTGGAGATGTCGCCCGAAACGATTTCCTCGGAGATGCGTCCGGCCATCATGACGGCGATCAAATCGAGCATTTCTTTGCGGCGATGATTCAAGACGTCTTCCTTGGGCAAAGACATGGTGGAACCAAGGGTCTGGCCGCGCGGAATAATGGTGACCTTGTGCAAGGGATGGGTGTGGGTGAGGACCACGTTGACCAGGGCGTGGCCGGCTTCGTGCCAGGCGGTGCATTTCTTGTTTTCTTCGGACATGGCCATGCTGCGGCGTTCGCGGCCCATGCGCACCTTGACGCGGGCTTCCTCCAGCTCGACCATCCCGATATTTTTTTTGCTCATGCGCGCCGCCAGCAAGGCGGCTTCGTTCAAAAGATTGGCCAAATCAGCCCCGGAATAGCCGGGGGTGCCGCGGGCGATGACTTCCAGATTGACCACCGGGTCCAGTTTTACGTTGCGGGCGTGGACTTTCAATATCGCTTCGCGCCCGCGCACGTCCGGCAGGCTGACCATGATCTGGCGGTCAAACCGGCCCGGCCGCAACAGGGCCGGGTCGAGCACGTCGGGACGATTGGTCGCGGCGATGATGATGATGCCGTCCTGGGTGTCGAATCCGTCCATTTCCACCAGCAAGGCGTTCAAAGTTTGCTCGCGTTCGTCGTTGCCGCCGCCCCACCCATGCCCCCGGCTGCGGCCCACGGCGTCAATTTCGTCGATGAATATCAGGCAGGGCGTATTTTTCCTGGCCTGTTCGAACATGTCGCGCACGCGGCTGGCGCCCACGCCGACAAACATTTCCACAAAATCCGAACCGCTGATGCTGAAAAACGAGGCGTCGGCCTCACCCGCAATCGCCTTGGCCAGCAAGGTCTTGCCCGTGCCCGGCGCGCCCACCATTAATATGCCTTTGGGAATGCGTCCGCCCAGTTTTTGAAATTTTTTCGGGTCCTTGAGGAATTCGACCAGCTCGGAAACCTCCTCCTTGGCTTCCTCGACGCCGGCGACGTCCTTGAATGTGATCTTGTTCTTTTCCTTGTTCAACATGCGGGCGCGGCTTTTGCCAAAGCTCATCGCGCCTTTGCCGGCCATTTTGATCTGGCGAAAGATGAAAAAGTAGAGGGCGGCGAGAATGAGGATAAAAGGCAGACCCGTGTTCAAGAACACGGTCAGCATGAGATTGCCGTTGTTGGGCGTTTTAAAACCCTGGGTGTAAACCAGGTCCTTGGTCATTTCATCGGTCAGGGGAATATCCAGTTTAAAAGGCACCTCCGATTTTTTGCCGTCCTTCTCGATTTTATAATAGCGGCCGGTGACGCGTTTGATGTCCGGCACCTGCCCGCCGTAGGTGATCTTGCCACTGTCGGGGACGATGAGGTTATTGGTCAGTTTATCGCGCAGTTGGCCGTAATTGGCGAAGTCTTCCACTTGCGGTTCAGTGCCGTTCTTCAACAGAAACAACACGCTGAAAGCGGCAATGATGCCAATCCAAACCAGGAAAGTCCTGGGCGGGAGGCGCATATCGCCGTTTCGTTTGTCGTTCTTATCCGGTTCGCCCGGTCTATTTAGATCAGACATGTCTTAATTCTTCCTCAGGTTAGACTATCATGAGGCGGCCAAATTCGCAACCATGACAATTCACCATGACAATTCAGGGCGAATTTCGACGCCAACTCCATTTGAGCTTCCGCGCCGTGTGTTCGTCCAGCTTGAATTTTTCGGCCATGCGCAACCCTTCGACCCAAAACAGTTCGCCCTGCCAGGTTGCCGCAACCACCCGCCGGCGCCGTTCGCCCGGCGGCACCCTCAGATTGGTGAACAAATCCTGCAATTTCCGCGCCGATCCCGTTCCAATCGGTTGAAACCGGTCTCCGGGCCGCCAGCACCTCAACCAGATGGGCGCTCCAACTTTGTCCGCGTCAAAATACTCGACGCTGGCATTCTTGCGGGCAGTAATCATTGCCCTATCAACGACAATTTCCCAGTTAATCTTTAGCCCGCCAAACGTCAGCCCGCCTTTCCCGGCCGACAACGAAAGTTTCCGCTGCCGCGGGCTGAATTGGAACGATTCCAACTGCCGCCGATGAACCAGCCCGGCCGCATCCCGGGAAACCGAGCCATCGGGGCTGACCGCAATCCATTGACCCGCACAGAGGCGCAATCGTTCAATCAAGTCAAAATCCGGCGACAGCCTGCCCTCAATCAATTGCTGATGGATGAGCCGCCTTTGCACCGCCACCGGGAGATGAGCAAAATCCGGCGTCCGGCCTCCCTGAAGCCATTCCCTGGCGGTGAGCGCGACGAATTCCGCTTCCGCCCCGACCACGTCCATCAGGCGCAAGACAGTCCTGCCCAGCGCGGGCTGATACTGCCGGGTCAATAATGGAATTAACTCGTGACGGACGCGATTGCGCTGGATGTCAATCGAGGCATTGGAGGCGTCTTCCGAAAACGCGATCTTGTTCTCCTTTGCAAAACTTCGCAGCGCGTCCTTCGACAGATCGAGCAAGGGCCGGGCCAGCCGGATTTTGGGCGCGCTGGGCGAGGCATTGCACCATTTCATCCCGGCCAATCCCCCGCCGCCGGCGCCCCGCAACAGGCGCAAGAAAAACAGTTCCACCTGGTCATCGGCGTGATGGGCCAGGGCCACGGTGGGAATCCTCAATTTTGCGGCGGTGGCGGCCAAAAAATCGTGCCGCAACTTCCGCGCCGCCATTTCGGCCGACAACCCGCTTTTGCGGGCGAACTCCGGCACGTCCCCGCGCCCCGCCACGAAAGGGAGCCTGAGCCTCCGGGCCGTCTTACGGACCAACTGTTCATCCGCATCGCTCTCCGCTCCGCGCAGTTGATGATTAAAATGCGCCACGGTCAATTTCCAGCGATGAGTTTTTGAAAGGCGATGAAGCGAGTCGAGCAACACCATCGAATCCAGCCCGCCCGAGACAGCCGCCAAAATCCGCTGGCCGTCGCGAAAGAGCCGCTTCGCGCCGATACTGGTCTCGATATGGCTCGTCAAATCACTCATAACACAATAGCAAGAAGGCGTCTGGCTTCATCCATAAGTGGATGCTCGAAAGCACTGGCGTAGGCGTCGAGGGTGGATGCTTTGAGCCGTAGTTGTCGTCCGGTCTTGCGCCAGCCAGTGACAGCGGTAAAAACGTCACGGAGAATCATTTTCGACTCAGTGGCCTTGAGACCGAAGCGCTGCGCGGCAATGAGCGCAAGGTCGATGGTGGGTTCCTCCTGATCTTCGGTGATGGCGGTTTTGGCCATGCGGGCGCGGTCCATTTCCGGCACTGGGTTGAGGTCGTAGGCTGGCGAGAGCGACCAGCGTCCGGGTTTGCGCATCAGGAATCCGTGATTGCGCAAATGGTCATCATAATTGCTGGCGAGAAGCGAGAAGACGAGGCGACGCCACAGTTCGCGGAGGTCGCCGGCAACGTCGTTGCCGAATTGGCGGATGCCATCGGCCAATTGGGTGTAAGCGCCCGGATCGCCTTGAGACAGGCCCAGCAAGCTCGAGGCGGAGATGAAGGGGATGCGAAGGTTTCCTGCGCGATCAAAGCGGGTAATTACAGCAACGCTTTGTGCGCCGACAGACACGAGCCGATGTTCCGCGGCTTGAATGCCCGCTTGAGCGGCGAGGGTGAGGGCGAAAATTTCGCCCGCAGCGATATCCCGCGTATCGTCAGGCTTCGGAAATTTCGCCATGGCCAGCCGATGGTCGGCCAGGCTGACCGCTGCCTTGGGACGCGCCCCGCCTAGCGGCGATCCCGCCCCGAGGAGAAAGCGCAGGTCCTGGGCGGTTTCCGTCTCATCATGAATGGCATCGGTGGCGCGAAGAAGGGCGTTGAGGCGAACCACGGGTGGCAGCTTCCCGTAGGTGGCTGCGAGAAACGGGCTGTTGGCATCCAGCCGGAAACGTAATGCGCCGACGCGCGCTGCATCGTCAAGCGCCAGCACGTAGTCGATGTCGCCGTACGGTTTTTGGGTCAGGACTTTCTTGCGGACGGCGCGCTCGATCAGAACGCGCCCCCAACGGTCCGGGCCGCAATCTTGAATTGCCCCGAAAAGTGTTCCGCCATGGTGTGGGCCGCGTTGCAACGGGAGAGATGTGGGATCGATGGCGAATGCGTCGTCGCGCTGAAGCCATTCGAGCGCATACTCGAAGGAGACGGATGATCCCCGTTCAGCGGCATGAAGGCGACCCACGAGATGGGTCTGTTCCAGCCAATCAATATGGACTTCCAGACTCATGGGCGTGGGCGGCGGATACGTTGCGGCAGACGGCGCTCGTCCAAGGCGAGAGCGAGTTCATCGATCGAGGGCGAGGCAAGATTCGCCAGGCGGTCATGGACATTGAGGACAAATGTGGCCGTCGCCAAAGTGCCGAGCGCGACTGTCGGATCGCCGCGCTCCAGCCGCCAAAGCGTATCGCGGCTGACAAACAGGCGAGCCGCCATGTCGCTGGTGGAAAGGCCGCGTTTGCGCCGGGCGAGGGCGAGGTCGCGGCCCAACTTGCGGAGCGCGTGGATGGCCGGCAACGGAATGGAACCAGTTCTCGACATGCATTTAGTGTCCTGTATTACTGACATTAAATCAAGTAGCGTCTTTTTTATCTGACGTTAAATTGGCCATACCGAGTGCCGCTTCAGATGAGGAACGGCACGAGCGCCTTGACGCGCTTTCGGTAGGCGGGATATTCGCCGGGGAAGTGTTGCAGCATGAGTGATTCTTCCTGCTGAAGTTTAATCCACAAGCCGAGGCACAAGATCAGAAATCCGAGCCAGGCCTGCAGCCGGCCATTCGCAATGGCCTGCCCAAAACACATCAGGAGTATGCCTGTATAGATGGGGTGCCGTACAAAGCGGTACGGCCCCGTTTTGATAAGTTCGTGTCCCTGCCTGAAGGTGACGTTGCTGCTCCAATTCCCGGCCAGGGTCCGGCGCGACCATACGGCCACGAGTAATCCGAGCACGCAAACGACGGCCCCGCCAGCCCGCGTCAGGTCCGTATGAGGGGTCAAAGCCGGGCGCAATGGATCGAGCAGTCCCTGGCACCAAAGCAGCGTCCCACCCAGTATGAGAGGTCCCTTGGACGCCGCCATGGACAACCAGCTTTGCTGTTCCGCCGCCGGCTTTACCCGGAGCGCGTTGACAGTCCAATAACCGATAAAGATTATCCAACACCCGATAATCGTCCAACTTGAAAGCGTTGTCAGGTTGAGCCACATGATCACATATTCCCCGCCAGGGCGGCGGTTCTGGCGCGGGGCAGTTTTTCCAAATGATAAATCAAAAATCCGTGCAGGTATCTCTGGATTTCCGCCTCTTGCGCGGCGCTCAAGCGCAATCGGAAAAGGGCCGGCCAATCGGCCCCGGTGAATTTCTCCAGGAGTTGCCGGACGCCGGCGCTCAAGGACGTTCGCGCCAGGTCCGGTTTCAGGCCCAGTTCATCCAGCAATTTCATTTCGAAGGCGAAGATGGTCCCGGGCCGCGCCGGATGCCGGGGCAATTCGCGGAGCAAACCGGTGAACTGGGCGTATAGCGCGGGCAGGGGGGTTTCGGTTTCGGTGGTTTGCTCGATGAGGGCGGCGCAATAGGAGGCTTGTTGCAGCCAAGCCAGTTCGGGGCGCAGCGCGGCGTGGCTTTCCAGCAACCGGACTTCGCGCAAGGTGTGCAAGTCCGAACGGCGGCTGCGCGCAAAACTCAATTCGGCCAGGTGGAAAAGGTCGATCTGCCCGCGAAAAGGCGACTTGGGCCGCCGCGCTCCCCTGGCCACCGTGGCCAGCCGTCCCAGGTCCTGTGTCAACCATTGCACGATGAGGCTGGTGTCTGTCAGCGGCCGAGTGCGCAGGACGATTCCGGTCGTGCGCTCAATGTTCATTGCGAGGCCGGGGGAACCGGAGCAGGGCCGCCTTTTTCCGGCGGCAACGCCGAGATGGAATGCCCGGCGTAATCCGGAGAAATGGCCCCGAGGCTGATGATGAATTTAATCCCGTCCGCCACCGAAATATCCAGCTTGATAATCTCGCTTTCCGGCACGAGCAGGAGGAATCCCGAAGTTGGATTGGGCGTGGTTGGAACATAGACGCTGATGAGTTTTTCCGCGCCCAGCCCTTTTTGTTCGCCGGTGACAAAGGCCAGTGTGCGCGAGCGGGCATGGGGAAAAGGCACCAGCACCACTTGTTTGAAGGAGGATTTGTTGCTGGAAAAGGATTCATTGACCTGTTTGATCGTGCCATAAATTTTGTTCAACAACGGGACCCGCATCAAGGCCTGGTCCACCCATTGGATGGTTTTGCGCCCGATGTAATTGCGCCCGTAGCGGCCCGCCAGGCAGATCAACACTACTGTCAACACTAGCGCGAACCAGCTCCAATACCAATACATCTCGCCCGGCTCGCCGTTGGGCATTTTCGCATGGGTCCAGGAGGCGGGCAGGAAGAAGAGCAGCTTGTCGGTGACATTGGAAACGTTCTGAAAAAGCCAGAGGACGACCGCGACGGAAATGACCGCCGGCAGGACGATGGCCAGGCCGGCAAAGAAATTGGCCCGCCATCGCACAAAAAAATTATTTACATTTGGAGGCATTTTCAGCCCGATCCAGTTTGCCCAAGTCAAAGCGCCGCGACAATTCCCTTACCAGCCTGTTTTCTTCCTGCTTCATGGCCCGCCGCGGACCAGTCTCGGTGTCATTGTACCCTTCCAGGTGCAAAATGCCATGCGCCAGATAACGGATGATCTCCGATTGCCAGGTGGCGCCAAAGCGGCCCGCTTGAGCAACGGCGTCATCCACCGAAATAAAAATCTCGCCATGCAAATTTCCATCGCCCGCCGCCTCCTGATGGTTGAAAGTGATGACGTCAGTCGAGCCGGAACGGCCGAGAAATGTCTCGTTTAATTCCGTCATCTCAAAGGCGCCGATGAGATGGACGCCCAACTCGTATTTGCGGCGGGCGCGCGAATCTTCCAGGAGATGCAAGGCGATGCGACGCAGGAGGGCGAGGCTCAAGACCCGGCTTTTTTGCCGGTTAAACAGGCGCAAAAGTTTCATTGCTGGCGGCCGCGGTGTTCTTCGTAAGCGGCGATGATCCGTTGCACGAGCGGATGCCGCACCACGTCGCGGCGCGTCAACTCCACCAGCCCGATGCCCTCGACGCCTTGCAAGGCGTGCTGGGCTTCGAGCAGTCCGGAGCGTTTGTGGCCGGGCAGATCGATCTGCGTGGTGTCGCCGGTGATGACCGCCTTGGAGCTGACGCCCAGGCGGGTGAGGAACATGAACATTTGCTCGGTGGTGGAATTCTGGGCTTCGTCGAGGATGATGAAGGCGTTGTTCAAGGTGCGTCCGCGCATATAAGCCAGGGGCGCGATTTCAATGACGCCCCGTTCCATGTGCTTTTCAATTTCTTCGGCCGGCAGCATGTCCTGCAAGGCATCGTGCAGCGGGCGCAGGTAGGGAGTGATTTTTTCGTAAAGGTCGCCCGGCAAAAAGCCCAGGGCCTCGCCGGCTTCCACGGCGGGGCGGGTGAGGATGATGCGGGAAACCTTCTCCTCCTTCAAGGCGGCCAGGGCCAGGGCCATGGCCAGGAAGGTCTTGCCGGTCCCGGCCGGGCCGATGCCAAAAGTCACATCATGGGCGCGAATGGCATCGACATATTTCTTCTGCCCCACGGTTTTGGGGGCGACGGGCGCTTTGCGCGTTGAGGTGATGATTCTATCGGCGTAGAGGGTGCGCAGGGCGGAGACGCCCTCGTTTTTGACGACGTTGAGGGCCTGGGCGAAGTCGCGATTGCGCACCGTGCCGCCGTTTTGCACCGAGCTTTCCAGCAATTGAAACATTTGCCTCGCCCGCTCCAGGGCGTCGGCTGAACCGTCGAGTTTGATCCAGTTTTCGCGCGCGACGGCTTTGACGGAGAGTTCGTCGGCCAGGGCCTGCAGATTGCGCGGTTCATTGTTGAACAATTGCTGCGCCAGGCGCGCGTTCTCGAAGTGAAGTGTTTCCGTGGGCATGGGGGAGAAGCCCTATCCGGCCAGCGCGGCGCGCAATTTTTCCGCCACGTCGGCCAGCGCCTCGGGCAGCACCGTCGTGCCCGCGATGACCGGCATGAAATTGGTGTCGCCGTTCCAGCGCGGGACGACATGGATGTGGACATGATCGGTGATGCCCGCGCCGGCAGCGGCGCCCAAATTGATTCCGATGTTAAATCCGTCCGGTTTCATCACCTGCGTCAAGGCATTCTGGCAGCGCCGGGTCAATTTCATCAAGTCGCAAAGCTCCTCCTCCGTCAATCCGTTCAAGTCGGGCGATGCTTTGTAAGGCACGACCATCAAATGTCCGCCGTTGTAGGGATAAGAATTGAGCAGCGCGAAACAAGTGCGTTCGCGCACGATGACATAATTGGCCAGATCATCGCCGGACTCGGCGATTTGCTTGAACAGCCGGGCCGTTCCGGGAGCCGGTTTCGGTCCCAGAATGTAGGCAATTCGCCACGGCGCATGCAAAGGTTCCATCGCGGCAACGCTAGTGGTTGCGCCCCTAATTGTCAAAACCAGAGCGCGGTCAAAATTCTTCGCGCGCGCGGGGTTGGTTTTGCCCAACTCCCGCCACGACTACTGAAACAACCGGAAAAACAAATGGCCCGTGGGCGGTGTGATGGTGATGCTGTTCGTGCCGTTGGCGTTGGTGGCGGTGTAGCCGCTCGTTGTCCAGCCCGCTGGCGCAGCAAGATTGCTGTTCTGCTGCAAGGTATAACTGCCCGTGTCCGGCCATGAAACGATGACGCTGTTGCCCAACTGCGTGATGGTCAAAGTCGGCGCGCCGGGCGTTTGCACGACGGAAATCAAACTCCAAAAGCCGCCGGTCAGGGAATAATTGCCGCCGGTCATGGCGGCGCTGGCGTCCTGCTGGCCAATGGTGCCGCTGACGGAATAAACGGTGGCGCCGTTGGTGCCGGCGCTGGTGCCGCCGCCCCCGGCGACTTTATACCAGCCAATGGAATAGGTTTGAGCGTGGCTCAAAGCCGGAATCAACACACCCAAAAGGAGAATTAATTTTTTCATTTGTATAAAATATATTTATTTGGTTAATCAAGCAAGTTACGGGCCAATGGTCACCGGGCCGTAGAACGCCCGGAGAGTCATGGCCTTGTTAATGGTTGGCGTTACGCTGCTCGAGTTCGGGCCTACAAGGCAAATTGTGCCGCCCGTGGCAACAGCGCCGGTCCCCGAAGCGAGGGTGCAAAAGGCATTCGTGTAACTGCCGTTGCCCGGGCACTTCGCGGCTGAGAAATTCACCCAGATCGGTCCGGCGTATCCGACGAGCGCATCAATCGTCGTCTGGCCTATCGGACTTCCCCAGCCGGTGCAGAGATCGTAGCCGGGCGCGGCGTCGTATTTGTCTGGACTGCCGGGCCAGGTGTTGTTCCCGTTGGTGGTGTCGTGGAAGACATTGGTGTAGAGCGGGGACTGGGCAATGGCATAGAGGGCTGGGTTGATGAAACCCACAGAGGGCAAACCCTCATTGGCGGCCTGTTCATTGACCAGGGCGGTGAAGCCCGCCCACAGCGGCGCGGCGCAACTGGTGCCCATGACGGGCTCGTTCGTGCCGTCCCCATAATTGATCCAAACGGATTCAGCCGTCATAGCGACATCCGGCAGGTTCCGCATGGTGGACGATCCTCCAACGGCAGTCGTATTGACGCTTTTCTGCCAGGGTGGAATTGAGTAAATGGAGCTGACACCGCCGCCGCTTTCCCAATAGGCGTTGTTGCTGTTCTGCCCGTTGCAGCACCATGCACCCTTTGAATCAAAGCCCGAATTCCAGACCGATTCCGACACATAGGAAGCCCCTCCATTCATGACCAATTCTTCTCCACCGACACTGGTCACGTTCGTATCGTCGGCGGGCCAATATATCGGAAATGCGACATAGGCATCTCCGTCGCCGGAGGCTTGGAAGAATGATTGGCCCTGGGTTTGCATGATCTCGAGGTCGAGTTCAGCCGTTGCGTCATCACTCATGCCCCAGGAGCTGCTGAATTGTTTGATTTGGGTGTTGGTGATCATGGCGCCCAGAATGTGGTCCGTATTGGTTCCTTCGAAGACATAGACCGCGGTCAATCCCGGCGCCATCGCGATCGCCATTTCAATGTCCAGCGAGCATTCGTCCGTGCCGTTGGAGCCCGGGATTCCGCTCAACCCATCCGTATAGATGTTGGTCAGGAGTGCGGATGAATATGCCGGCCCGCCCAGGGTCTCGTAATTTGCGATGTCGATGGGAAAGTAACCCGTAAACTCAACGAGGCCCGCATACTGGCCGGAACCGGTCACGGTGACATTTGAGGCGTAAGCGTTCCTGAAGTCGGCGCCCCAGTAAAAACCGCGGGGTCCCGAGCCGTTTGCCGGGCCCGGGGTTCCTGTTTCCGGCCTTTTATGCACCATCGGGTGAGGCACGACATAGTTGTCCAGTCCGCTGACGTCCAATATCGGCAGGCTCGCATCCACCGACGCATCAACGTCGGGCGCGTAAAACTGGCGCTGCTCGATGGGATCGTGATACGTGCGCAAGGTGACTTGGAAGGCCTTTTCAATGTCCGCCACGGCCCCTGAAACATCCACCATCAAGCGATTGTCGTACGTGCCAACCACCTGCAGCCCATTGGTCCTGGCAAAATTGATGACCGCTTGGTAATCGGCATCCGTCGGACCAAACCTCGCCGTGAGTTGCGCCGGAGTCAGGTAGCGGTGAAAATTGGGGCTGGCCGGATCGTAAAGCTGTTGCCGCAGGAGGTCGAAGTCTGCCTGGTGGCGCAGCGGCAGTCCGATGACCAGATTCAGGCGGTTGGTTGCCGGAAGGCGGCCCAACGGCGTCAAATTTGCCACGGCCGCATGGGTGCGGTGGTGCAGCACATGCCGGTCCGCCGCCGGAAGGGACGCGACCGACAGGAAGAGCAGCGCCAGGCTGGCGGCCAATTGAGATAGTGTTTTTTTCATGATTCTCGCCTCCATTATTGCAAGGTGACCAGCACCAGCACCATGCCCTGGCCTTGCTTCAATCCACTCATCGCTTTGCCCAGGATCGCGCCAGCGGCTCTGGCGTGGTCGCTGACCTTCATGGCGTGGCCCGGTGTGGCGGATGTCGTCAACAAATCGCCCGGCTTAATGGGGCCGTTGGCCGCGTCGGCCAGCACGTAAACCCGCCCGGTGAGGGCGACGTTCTTGCCGCCTTCGAGCAACCCCTGCTGCTGCATCTGGATTCCGGGATTGATGCCGTTGGCGCCACTGAGAACGCCCGCCACGCGGCTGTCATAGGCTTGGCTGCTCACTTTCAAATGCCCCGGGTTCTCCTCGTCAATCACCACCACCGAGCCTTGCGGGATTTCGCCGGACGGGCTTGAAATATCAAACGGCTCGGCCAGGTCGGCGCCACCTTCAACAGTAATGGCACTGCAATAGACATGCATGTAGGTGCTATTGCCCCAGTTATAAAACGCGACGTTGCCGATGAGGCTGTTCATGCTCCCGATCTGCACGTCACTGCCCGAGCCATTGCCGCCGATGTAGGCATCTATCGGGCCGTCCCCGTTTGCCGCATTGGCCCCGTCTATCTGCACGAAGTTGCCGTTCACTTCAAGTGCTTGAGAGGGGCTGCTGGTGTTGATGCCAACGGCGCCTCCGGCAATGATCGTTTTCGATTGACCGCTGCCAATGCGAATGACGTTGTTATCGGATGCAGAGCCGGCGTTGCCAATGTAAATGTTATTCGAGCCGGCGATGAGGCTGTTCCCGGCGTAGTAACCGAGTCCAACGTTGCCGGCGCCCGCGGTCATGTTCTGAAACGCATAGGTGCCGACGGCCGTGTTCTGGCTGCCAGTCGCATTGACTTGGAGGGTGGCAACCCCAATCGCCACGTTGTCGGCCCCGAGAGTCTCGGTGTAAATCGCCTGATAGCCTTCGGCCGTGTTGTTGTAGCCGGTCTGGTTGGCAAACAGCGCATCCAGCCCAACAGCGGTGTTGGCGGCGCCAGACGAGAAAAAAAGCGCATTCATGCCAATGGCTGTGTTGTAGTTGCCGGCCCCGGTGAACCCAAGCGCATTAACTCCCACAGCGGTGTTGCTCGATCCGGTGTTGTTGAAAGCCAGCGCATCATCACCGAAGGCCGAATTATCGGAACCCGTCGAGTTTTGCCCAAGCGCACCCGTGCCAGTCGCCGTGTTGTAGGCGCCGCTGATCGTTGAACCCGTGAGGTTGGTCAACCCGGCGCCATTGCCGCTGATGACACCAGCGATGAACGTGCTGGTCTGGACGCCCGGTGTGCCGATACGGATGGTATTGTTGTCCGATGAAAGGCCTTGGTTGCCGATGTCAATATTGGAACTGCCGGTGATGTTATTGCCAGCCAGATAACCCAGTGCGGTGTTGCCGCTTCCGAGAGTGTTGTTGGCGAGCGCCTGGGCGCCAATGCCCGTGTTGTTGGCGCCAGAGTCATCATCGGTCAGTGCGAAAACTCCATCAGCGGTGTTGTTGTTGCCCGTCACGAAAGCAGGAATATTGGCCATCGCATTATAACCGGTGGCCGTGTTGGAGCTGCCCGTCGTGTTGTACCAAAGCGCCTGATAGCCATCGGCCGTGTTATAGTTGCCGGTCTGGTTGTCCCAAAGCGCAGACACGCCATAGGCCGTGTTATAGCTGCCGCTCGAGTTGTAAAAAAGCGCATTCGCGCCATTGGCCGTGTTGTCAGCGCCGCTCGTATTGTTGGGCAGAGCGCCATCACCCACCCCCGTATTGCCAGACCCGCTCAACGTCGCGTTGCCTGCACTTTGACCGGCGAAGAAATTCTCCGCTCCTGCATCACTGAGCAAGGCGACTGTGGCCGGCAACTGCGAAAGCGGAATCGTGCCGGTCACGTTTTCCGCCGTGACCGCATACGGCGCAGGCGTCAATTCCTGAAGGGGAGTGAGGGCAGTGAAAGTGCTTCCGCCGTTGGTGCGCACGCCGATCTGCAACCAGTATGCCGTGCCGTTGTACACAGCCCCGAAATCCTCAGTGACGGTGAACAGTCCGTTGGAAACGTCCACGTCGAGGTTTGTGAGCGGGCCGGCAACCAGGCTGCCGCCAGTGCTGGCGTTGTACAGCGCAAAGGTCAGATCATAGCTGCCGTTGGCGGGGTTGGTGCCGTTATCCAGGCGGCCTTGATACGTGAACGCCGTGCCTTGGGCGGCGGCTTGATGGAGGCCGGCGAGAATCGCCAGCGCGACCCAGGCTGCGCGCGAGGCTCCGCCGAGGCGAGTGAATAGACAATGACCGGGTATTTTGGTGTTTCTCATAAAACTTAAGATATTCACGACAATTTCACGAGGCGGTGCGCCCCCCTGATTCAGGCGGGCACACCCGCCTTCACCTATGTAAGAAGAAACGCGGGCGGGGGATTACAAAGTTTTTGACTTTTTTTGGGGGGGATTATGTCGCTGGCTGTCTCTTTGGCCAAAAAGCGACAGTCTGAGGCAAAAGGGGCTGAAATTGGCCAAAATACGCTGCTGGTTTATTCCGCTCACATGGACTGCAAGTGAAGTTTGCCGGTGTCTGTTTCGACACCGGCCTTGATAAATGAACGCCGTCGTTGCGGCAGCGCAGCCCGAGTCATTTCATTGCAATTTGAGCATGAAAAACTCTTGCGGGGCGCCAAGGTTAAAGCCATTGGTGACGGTAACGGTAAAATTTCCGCCCGCGCTTAATGCGTTGGTCTGCACCGAAGTCCAATTGCTCACTGGTTGCGACACGATCGGGCTTTTCAACGTACAATAGATTCCGTTGGACAGCCCGTTGGTCGCAGCGAGGATCACATTTGCCCCGGACAGGCTGATGGTGGTGATGACAGGCTGGGGCAGGAGGGGAACGCTCTCGAGAAACAGGCTGTGGAAGTATCCGGCGGCAATCCTCGTGACGTTGCTGGCCACTATCAGTTGGGGCGTGTCGTTTCCATGAGCGGCAGTGTCGAAAGAACCGTTGCCCAGCTCGCCAAGGCCGTCGGTGCCCATGGCCCACAAACTGCCGTCGCCCTTGAGAAACAGGCTGTGCTCGTCTCCGGCAGCAATGGCCGTGACGTTGCTGGACACAATCTGCTCGGGCCGGTTGGTCGCGTAATTGCCGTCATCAGTGGTGCCGTCGCCCAGTTGGCCATCCCAGTTGTAGCCCATGGCCCACAGACTGCCGTCGCTTTTGATAAACAGGCTGTGGGTGCCTCCGCCGGCAATCGCGACCACATTGCTGCCCACAATCTGCTCGGGACTGTTGACGGAACCTCCAGTGCCGCCATAAGTGCCGTCGCCCAGCTCGCCCAGGCCGTCCTGGCCCATGCCCCACAGACTCCCGTCGCTTTTGATGAACAAACTGTGGGAATCTCCGCCGGCAACGGCGATGACGTTGCTGCTCACAATCATCTGCGGGCTGGTGGCGCCGAAGTTCCTGGTGCCGTTACCCAACTGGCCATCGTCGTTGTTGCCCATGGACCACAGACTGCCGTTGGTCCAGATGAACAGGCTGTGGTTGCCACCGGCGGCAATCGCCGTGACGTTGCTGGCCACAATCTTCACGGGGCTGTTGGCGTTGTTGGTCGTGCCGATGCCCAACTGGCCATAGCTGTTCTCGCCCATGCCCCACAGACTGCCGTCGCTCTTGAGAAACAGGGTGTGAAATTCTCCGGCGGAAATCGCCGTGACGTTGCTGGCCACAACCTGCCCTGGAGCGTAGGTAACGATGGTATTGCCGTTGCCCAACTGGCCAGTCTGGCCGTCGCCCATCGTCCACAGACTGCCGTCACTTTTGAGAAACACGCTGTGGTAGCCGCCTCCGGCAATTGCTGCGACATCGTTGGTCACAATCTGAACGGGCAGGTCAACATTGTTGCTATTGCCGATACCCAACGCTCCATAGCCGTTGTAGCCCGTTCCCAACAGACTGCCGTTTGACGGCACTTGGCTCGCCGCCGCCTGCAAACACAACACGCTGAAGCAACTGAATGCGAATATGGTTTTCATAAGATTTTTCATAAGATATAATATTTTAGCGGAGATGGATGCGCCTTTGCTCAATCAGGCACATCAGCCCTCATGTATGTAAGAAGAAACGCAGGCGGGGGATTACAAAGTTTTTGACATTTTTTGCGATCTATATCACAAAAAAAGGCGTTTCCGGTTTATTCCGCCGGCGCCGGGAGCAAATTAAGTTTGTTAGTATCTGTTTCCATCGCCAATTTGCGGCCATCCGGCGAAAACAACAGCCAATTGCCCGCGTGCGGCTCATTTTCCGAAACCACTTCGCGCAAGGTCGGCACATGCCACAGTTTCAGCGATTCATTCCGCCCCAAAGAGGCCAGCGTCCGGCCATCGGGCGAAAAAGCGACGTCGGTCGTCTCCTGCATGTGACCGGGCAGCGAGGCGGTGGATTCCCCGGTCGCCGTGTTCCACAAACGGATGGTTCCGTCCATGCTGCCGGTGGCGAGAGTCGAGCCATCGGGCGAAAAAGCCAGCCCGCTCACAAAATCGCGATGCCCGGCCAGTTGCCGTTCCGCGCCGGTGGCGCAGTCGTAAAGCCGCGCCACATTTTCCCGCTCGACGCACAGGGCGATTTGCTTTCCCCGCGGCGACAGCGCGGCGTTGCGGATGCGTGGAGCGGGACCTTTTATCGAGCGCAACAAATGTCCCGTGCCCGTGTTCCAGACATGAATCAACCCCGTCGCGTCAATCGTGAAGAAGAATCCCTCTTTCGGCGACATTCCAGCGAAGACGAATTGCGTTTTCTCCGGCCTCACCCCTTCCAACGCCACTTGCCTTTCAGGGGCGGCTCCATGCGGCAGCCAGAATTGCAATCTCAAGGCGTCGCCGTCGAACGACGCGACACATTTTCCGTCGCTGGAAAAACCGACGATCTGTCTGCCGCCGGCAAGGTTTTGTGCGATGAGCGCGCGGTCATCCGCACGCCACAACATCGAATGCCCGGGACCGGGATTGACGGTGACCAGCCATTTTCCGTCCGGCGAAAACACGGGGCGAAAATCCATGTCGTGCGGCAACTCATTTTGGGGATGAGCCGCCGCCGCCGGCCACAGCATGACGTTTTGATCCTTGCCTCCCGTGGCGAGCAGTTTTCCATCCGGACTGAAGGCCGCGCACCAGACTTCGCTGCTGTGTCCATGCAAAACGGATTTCGGTTTGAGCGTGGCGGCGTCCCAAAGACGCACCGTTTGATCCGAACTGGTCGTGGCAACCGTCGCGCCGTCCGCGGAAAATACCGCCGACCAAACGTGAAGCTGACTGCCGGAAAGGGTTTGCGACGGCAAATGGTCCTCCAGTTTCCAGACCGAAACTTCGCTCGACCAGCCGGCGGAAAGAAGTTCGCGGCCATCCGGCGAAAAATTCAGCGACCAGACCGGATTTTTCTCCGGCCATTCGCGCAGCCGTTTTCCAGTGCCGGTGTCCCAAACAGTGATGCCGCTGTTCGTGCCGGCGATGGCCAGCAGGCGGCCGTCGGATGACAACGCCAGCGCGCGTCCCGGCTGGTCAAAACGGCGGAGCCGTTGCCCCGTGCGCCAGTTCCACAACGTCACCGCGCCCGTCGGCTCCCAGAAAAACGGACTCGATTCCGCCGCGGCCAGGAATGTTCCCGTTTTCGAAAGCGCGGCCAGTTCTCCGGGAAAATGCGACCGCACCCGCCACGAATCCGTATCCCGGAATTCCACTTTTTCATTGCATCCTGTCATCAAGTATTTGCCGTCGGGTGTAAAGGCCGCCGACCAAACGGCCGTGCCGGTGACTCTCAGCGTCGTGATGAGTTCGCGTTTGGCCGTGTTCCAAATCCTGACCGTGCCGTCCTGACTGCCGGTGGCGAGAAGATTTCCCTCCGGCGAAAACGCGGCGCAAGTCACGGTTCGTTCATGTCCGGTCAATGTTGCCAGTTGATCGCCATGACAGAGATTCAAAAGGTAGCGCCACTCGAAACCGCGCAAATCGGTTTCTCCGCGCTTTGGACGCAACGCCTCCAACGTGCGCCGGGCGAGGCCGAGATTGCCATTTTGTATCGCCTGCGAAGCGACGGCCACGTCCGCCGCGTAAAGATTGAGCCGCGTTTCAGCCGCGTCCTTCTCGGCAATGAGCCGTTGTTTCAATTCGCCTTGCGCGTGAAACTCCGCCAGCCGCCATTGCCAGACAATTCCCGCCACACCCAGAACCACCGCCGCCGCCAATGCGGCGGACAGGGCGGCCAGCAGCGGACGGCGCCGGCACCAAAGCCACGCCCGTTCCAGCAGGGGCACGGGGCGGGCCTGAATGGGTTTCTTTTCGAGAAAACGTCCGAGATCGTCCGCCAGCGCCTGCGCCGAAGCATAACGGCGCGCCGGTTCTTTTTGCAGGCACTTCAGGCAGATCGTTTGCAAGTCCGCCGGCGTGCCGGGATTCAATCGGCGCGGCGGCACCGGTTCCGCCGACTGCACCTGGGCGAGGATGGATGAGAGCGTTTCACCTTGAAACGGCGGACGGCCCGCGAGCAGTTCATACAGAATCGCGCCGAGCGAATAGACATCTGATTGCGGCGTGCTGTCTGAAAATTTTCCCGCCGCCTGTTCGGGCGGCATGTAATTGGGCGAACCCAGCACCTGCCCCGTGACGGTCAGTTCCGCGTCGCTGTTCACCAGTTTGGCCAGGCCAAAATCAGTCACGCGCGGCTGATCAAACACATCGAGCAAAATGTTGGACGGCTTCAAATCGCGATGCAACACGCCGCGTTGATGCGCGTGTTCCACCGCTTCGGCGATGATTTTGAGATAGCCGGCCGCGCGCCGCGCCGGCAATGGCCGTTCACCGGCCAGTTCGGCAAAGCTCCGGCCTTCGACGAATTCCAGCGAAAGAAAATGGTGTCCGCCCTGTTCGCCGACTTCGTAAACAGCCACGATGTTCGGATGCCGCAGCGCGGCGACCACTTGCGCTTCATTGCGAAACCGCCGCACAAAATCCGCGCTGGAAAACGGGCCGTGCAAAAGCACTTTCAACGCGACGATGCGGTTCAAGCTTAATTGCCGCGCCCGATAAACCACGCCCATGCCGCCGCGCGCAATCTCTTCCAGCAAGTCGTAATCGCCCAGCCGCAGCAGCACCCCTTGATCCAGAACGCCGGATTCCGAAAAAAATCCCAGCCGCCCCAGACATTTCAGGCACAGCCCGTCAACGGCGTCAGCGAACACCTCTGATCCACACGCCGGACATTTTTTTACCGTGCTCATTGCAAACAAACTCGACCTACACTTATTTAAGAAGCAAACGCGGCGCGCGATTACAGGATAAATGTCCGGCGGCTGGCGCTACTGGTTCAACACCGCGAACAGATGGCGCATTTCCTCCTCCAATTCAATCGGGCTGGAAACCGTCTGCGCCACTTCCGCGCGCACCAGTTCCCGGTATCGCTGGCGCAGCCGGTGCACCAGCACCGGCACCGACGAAACTTCCACGCCAAGTCTTTCGGCGGCAACGGCATAATCGCCCGCCGCGGCATTGGCCGTCAGAAAATGTTTCAATTCGCCGAACTGGCCTTGTTTATCCGTTTTGGACATTTCCCCCTTCAACTGTTGCAGGGCTGTTTGCAAAATCGCCTGCGCCCAGCGCAAATCGTAAAGTGTTCCGGGCGAAAATCCTTCCGCCGCTGAAATCACATTCAATTCTTCAAATGGAAATTGTTCGAGCGAAATGAGTTTTTGCCCGCCGCCGCGTTTGAGCGCGTTGATGCGGTCATGTTCGTTGGCCAGAAAATTCGTGAACGCCGCCAGCAAAAACGTGCGAAATTTTCCCCTCCCCGGATCAAGCCCGGTGAAGTCGTTCCGTTCCAAAAGGCGGGCGAAAAATTGCTGCGTCAAATCTTTGGCGTCCTCCTCGTTCCAGCCTTTGCGCCGCGCGAAAATGCAAATGGGCTGCCAGTAGGCGCGGCACAACTTTTCCAGCGCCGCCGCGCTTTCCGGCGACACCTCCCGGCCTGCCGCCAGTACCACACTCCAGCGCGTGGTGGAAAATTGGCCGGCAAATCTTGGAACATCATCGTTCACCATCGAATATTGTACATCAACTTCCCACCAAACATCACAAAATCAACCAGTTTGAAGGATCTGCCGGGGGAAATGCGGCCGGGGGAAATGCCGGTTGACGAAATCCCAATGACCAATGCCACAAGAATGACGAATGACGAAATCCTAATGACCAATCAATGTCCCAATGCCCAAAGAAACACGGGGCCGCGGCTGCATTCGTCATTTTGGCTTGGTCATTAATTGGTCATTCGCGCTTTGTCATTCGTCATTTCCCCGCAATTCCTTGGTCATTCGTGCTTGGACATTGGACATTTTTTCGCCTGGTTGTGGCTCCTGTTTACAAATTCTTCCTCCTATTGTAATTGTCCCTGGGAAGATTAGGATTAGGATCAAGATGAAAATTAGGAATATATGAAAAAATTTGCCATTGGTTGCGGGATTCTTCTGGTTCTGGGTGTCATCGTCCTGGTGATCGTTGCGATTGCGGGCGGGAGCTATAATCGCCTGGTGCGCCTGTCGCAGGCGGTGGACAGTTCCTGGGCGCAGGTGCAAACCGACTATCAGCGCCGCTCCGACCTCATTCCGAACCTGGTCGCCACGGTGTCCGGCGCGGCCAATTTTGAAAAATCCACCCTGACGCAAATCACCGAAGCGCGCGCCTCGGTGGGCAGGGTCAATATCAATGCGAAAGCCGCGCCTGATGACGCCGCCAAGCTGGCCGAGTTCGATCAGGCGCAATCCCAACTTTCCTCCGCTCTCTCGCGTCTGCTGGTGGTGGTGGAGCGGTATCCCGATCTGAAAGCCACGGCCAATTTCGTCACCCTCCAGGCCCAGTTGGAAGGAACGGAAAACCGCATCGCCGTGTCCCGGCGCGACTTCAACAATGCCGTGCAGGCTTATGACACCGCGATCAAGTCCTTTCCCGCCGTCTTCTACGCGGGCATGCTGGGCTTCCACGAGAAACCCTACTTCGCGGCCACAGCCGGATCGGAAACGCCGCCAAAGGTGCAGTTTAACTTCGATAATACGAAACCCGCGCCGGCGCCGGCCAAACCGTGACGGCCATGCGACGTTACGGTTTAATTTTAATTTGGATTTGGTGTCTCTCCGCCATTGCCGCTGAAGTTATTCCGCCCGCGCCGGATCATTACTTTAATGATTACGCGCACGTCGTCAACGCCGCCACGGCGGACCAACTCAACGCGCAGTTGGAAAGCTTCGAACGCTCGACCGGCAACCAGGTCCGGGTCGCGGTTTATCCGAAGATGCAATCCGATTCTTCCATCGATGATTACACCGTCCGCGTCGCGCGCTCCTGGGGGATTGGGCAAAAGACCAAGAACAACGGCGTCATACTGTTTGTCTTCATTCAAGATCGCCAAATGTTTTTGCAAGTCGGCTACGGCCTGGAAGGCGTCCTGCCTGATGCGCTTTGCAAACAAATCACCGAGTATGAAATCAAGCCGCGTTTCAAAGCGGGGGATTATGCCGGAGGTTTGACCGCCGGGGTCAACGCCATCCTGGCCGCAACCCGGCATGAATACAAAGGGACCGGAGCCACCGTTTACGAGCAAAAGCACCACGGGGGCGGGCCAAATCCTGCGATCCTGGTCTGGCTTTTTCCGGGTCTTTTCATTTTGTCATTGCTTCTCTCTCGCGGCTCCAGAAGACACGGTTGGGTAATGAGCAGCGGTGGTTGGGGAGGCTATTCCGGAGGTGGCGGATGGGGCGGAGGAGGGGGTGGATTCTCCGGCGGAGGTGGATTCTCGGCGGGCGGTGGAGGCAGCTTTGGCGGGGGAGGCGCCGGGTCCAGTTGGTAATATGAAAGCACGCGATTTTTTAAACCAGCTTGAGCACGATGCCATCGTCAAGGCGATTGGCGAAGCAGAGTCCAAAATGCATGGCGAGATCCGCGTCTTCATCAGCCGCAAGGAACCGGAGGATGCAGTGGCCGCCGCGCAAAAGCTATTCCATCATCTGGGCATGCAAAAATCCCCGGAACGAAACGGTGTTTTGCTGTTCGTCGCTCCGCGCGTCAGAAAGTTCGCGGTGATCGGCGATAGCGCCGTTCATGCGCGTTGCGGCGATGAATTCTGGAAGGAAGTCACGCACGAAATGTCAGGCTATTTTCGCAAGGGTGAATTCACCGAAGGGATTCTTCATGGCGTTCGGCGCGCGGGAAAACTTCTGGCGGAACACTTCCCCCGTCATCCGGGCGATAAAATGCCACAGCCCGGCGACATCGCCCACGATTAATTCACAGCACGTCCAGCACCGTGCGCACTCCCGTGACCAGCGCCGCCACGCGGGCCGGCAAAGGGAAATCAGAAGGCGCCTCCAGTGTGTAGCCCAGGCGCGTCTTGTGGGTGATGAGATGGAGCGATTCGGGCCATTGCGGACGCTCCGCCGGATTCACGCGGGGTCGAATGACGCCGTTTTCCGCCGGCCATTTGTCAATCAGCGGCGCATGCTCAATCGGGCACACTTTTGCCACCGCTTCGACAATTTTACCGGCCAGGGACGTTTGTTGATCTGGATTCAATTCATAGACATAAAATCCGTGCGACTCCCAATCCTCATGCAAACAAAGCGCAATATCGAAGCGCGGCTGCTGTTGCAGCCAGTCCACGTGCGCGCCCACTTCCTCGCTTTGCAGGTGGCGATAGTCGCGGTTGAGATCAATGCCCCTGAAATTTTCGCGCCGATTCAGCAGGAAACCGGTCGGGTTCAAACATGGGCAAAGCCAGATCGCCGCGTCCGCCGGCCAGCGGTCTTCCTGCAACAGTTGCAGAACCGCCAGCGGTCCGGCCGGTTCGTCGCCGTGTATCCCCGCCGATAGATAAACACGATTTCGGGTAGGTTCCGTAATCCGCCGATAAGCAATGAAATTCAGCGGTTGGGCTGCGGTGCTGGAGGCATTGTCAATTATCAATTGTCCATTATCAATTGGAACGATGTCGCGCACCCAATTTTTCCCGGCGACAGCCTGTTCCATTTCGCGCAGGACCTTTGGGATGTCGATGGCCTCCCCGCGATAGCCGCCAATGTTTTTTGCCAGGCGCTCCACTGCTATTGATCGGAAAATCCGTGCTTGTCCCAATCGGGGTCGAGGCCCAGGTCCTTGATCATCTGCAAATCCCTTTCGACGGGCTGATTGAGGGTGGTCAAATAATTTCCGACCATCAAGGCGCTGGCCCCGGCATGAAAGACCATACTTTGCATGTCGCGCAAATTGACCGTGCGTCCTCCCGCGACCATGATTTCCTGGCGCGGCAGAATGAAGCGGAAACAGGAAATGGTCTTCAAAATTTCCAGCGGGGCGAGCGGCGGCACATTTTCAAAGGGCGTGCCTTTGATTGGATTCAGAATATTGATCGGCACCACATTGGCCCCGACTTCCTTCAAAGCGAAAGCCAGGTCACAGCGGTCTTCCCGTGTTTCGCCCATGCCGATGATGCCGCCGGAACAAATCTTCACCCCGGCCTTTTTCAAATAGGAAATGGTCTGCACACGATCTTCGTAGGTGTGGGTGCTGCATTGGCTCGGAAAAAACCGCTTCGAAGTCTCCAGATTATGCCCATAACATTCCACACCCGCCTCCTTCAAACGGTCCGCCACCCTCTGGCTTTGGATGATGCCCAACGAAACATCGGCCCGCGTCTTGCCGCTGTTGGACAACTCGCGGATGCGATCGCACACCTCATCCAGCATCGGCCCTTCCTTCAGCCCGCGCCACGCCGCCACCAGCCCCACAGCCGTGACCCCATTGCGCGCCGCCTCCTCCGCCGCTTCCCGGACCGGTTCCGGATCAATGAACCCGTACTTGGGCGAGCCGGTCTGGTAAAAAGACGACTGCGCGCAGAAGCTGCAATTCTCCGAGCAAGCCCCCGCCTTTGCATTGACAATCGAGCACAGATGAATTTTGTTCCCCTTAAAATGCTCCCGAATGCGATTGGCCCCCGCCATCACATCAAAAATATCCGCCGAATCCTCCACGGAAAAGAGCCACAAAGCATCGTCGCGGGAGATTTCCCCGCCATTAACGACATGCCAGGCCAGCTCCGAAATTCGGGTATGGCAGCCTGCGTCAACCAATTCAGCAATCATGGTTGACACAATAATGTCCCCGCCCGCCAACTTCAAGCGGCAAATCAGTTGTTCCTCAAGAATGCCCTTTCTTCAAACACTTTATGCAGCCCTGTTACAAAACGACTTCCGTTCCGACACCTTCCTTTGTGAAAATTTCCAGGAGCGTCGCGTGGGACACCCGGCCGTCCACAAACGACACCTTCTCGACGCCCGCTTTCACGGCGGCCATGGCGCTGTCCACTTTCGGGATCATGCCATTGTCAATAATCCCGGATTTTTTCAAGGCGTCCACTTCGCCGATGCGCAAATGGGAGATGACCGTGGCCGGATTTTTGGGGTCGCGCAGCAAGCCGGGCACGTCACTCATAAAAACCAGCCGCCGCGCTTGCAGGGCGATGGCCGCCTGCGCCGCGGCCGCGTCCGCATTGCAGTTGTAAAGCTTGCCGTCCCCGCCGCGCGCGGTCGGACTGATCACCGGAATGACGCCGTTGCGCAGGCATTCCAGCAATGGCTCGACGTTGACGCGCGTGACTTCGCCGATAAATCCCGCGTCCAATTGTTCCCCGTGCGGTCCGGACGGCGGCAGTTTGCGGCAGGTGAAAATATCGGTTCCAGAAAAGCCCCTGGCCTTGCCGCCGTGTTTGGCGATGGTTTCGACAATTTCGGGGTTGATTTCCCGGGAGAGAACTTGTTCGACGACCCGGGCCGCGCGTTCGTCCGTCACACGCAGGCCTTGAATGAAACTGGCTTTCAGGCCGGCCTTTTCCATGGCGCGGGTGATGGCTTTGCCGCCGCCATGCACCACGACGGGATTGATGCCCGCTGCCGCCAGAAATACGATGTCCAGCGCCACGCCGTCGCGTCCGGACGGATCGGGTGAATCCATGAAGCTGCCGCCGTACTTGATGACAAAAGTCCTGCCCCGAAACCGTTGCAACCAGGGCAACGCTTCCAGCAACACATCGGCTTTGGAGATCAAGACTTTCATCAATCTGCAAATAATGTCGAAGAACCACCGCTCCCAATCTTAATCTCCTGGTGTTTCATGGTCGAAGCAATCATTTGGATCAGGATTAAGATTAGGATTAAGATTAGGATTGTCAATGCCGTCACCCGCCCAATGACGACGGATCATTGATATCGCCCTTGTTGAAATCCACATAGGCTTCGGTCAGGTCGCCTGAATAAATCCAGGCGCGGGCCTTGCCCTGGTGCAAATGGATGTGCAGGTCGAATTGCTTTGCCGTCGTAATCTGGCACAAAGCCCTGAAGGACACGCTCGTGGGACGGCCCCACTTGAGGGAGTACAGAATTTCCTGGCTGCCGGGCAGGCTGTAGCCCACATCCACCCCGGTTTCAACCAGTGCGGCGGATGAGTAACCGAGCGCGCAGAGGATGCGGCCCCAATTCGGATCGCCGCCGCACCAACTGGTTTTGACCAGCAGGCTGTTGGCCACGGCGCGCGCCGCGGCATCGGCGTCGGCCTCCGTTTTCGCGCCATGCAAACGCACGGTGACGAAGCGCGAAACGCCTTCGCCGTCGAGCACGATTTTTTTGGCCAGCGCCAACGTCACATGATCCAAAGCGGCCTGAAAAATCTCAAGATCAGCCGAGCGCGCGGTGAGCATGGGGTTGCCCGCCCGCCCGTTGGCCAAAACGAGCACGGTGTCGTTGGTGCTCATGTCGCCGTCCACGGTGATGCGATTGAAACTTTTTGCGACAGACTCATTTAGCGCGGCCTGCAAGGTTTTTGCCCCGATGGCGGCGTCGGTGGTCAAAAAGCAGAGCATGGTGGCATGCAAGGAGCGCAAGGCGGGCCGCGCGCCCGTCGGACTCATGCCCGGCTGGATCATGCCGGCGCCTTTGCAGATGCCGCCCAAGCGCGCCGTTCTGCCGCCGAGTTGAAATTCCACCGCGATTTCCTTTGGCCGGGTATCGCTGGTCATAATGGCTTCGGCGGCGTGATGAGCGTGATCGGGCGCGGCTTGGAGCAGGCGGGCGGCTTCGAGGATGCCTTTCTTGACGTTGGCCATGGGCAAGGCAACGCCAATGCGGCCGGTGGAAGCAACCAGGACATCGCGCGCGGAGATTTTATGGGCGTCGGAGGGAGCCAGGGCGGAGGCGGTAATTTCGGCCATGGCTTCGGCATCGCGAAGGCCCTGCCGGCCGGTGCAGGCATTGGCGTTGCCCGAATTGACCACCACGGCCCGGGCGCGCCCGCGTTTGACCCGCGCGACGCACAACCTGACCGGCGCGGCGCAAACCTGGTTGGTCGTGAACGTGCCCGCCACAGCGGCCGGCTGGTCCGAAACGATCAAGGCCAGATCGCGTTTTTGGCCTTTGTTTGAACCCTTGCCCGTGCCGAGCCTTTTGATGTCGCAAAAAGCGCCCGCGGCCTGAAAGCCTTGCGGGGCCGTCACCGAGCCATCAATGGATTTAAAGGGAAAATGTTTCACCAGTGGCCCAAGACAAAAATAGAAAGAGCGTTCAGTGTCAATAACCTTTGACATCCGTTTTATCACTGCGACTCACTGCGACGCACTGCGACGGACCTGGACTGGAGTGCTCTGTCTCCTGTTTTTCCCGCAGCATTTCCACGGCGAAATTGTCCCGGTTGGCCTTATGCGCTTCCCGCTGCAACTCCGCGACACCGCGGCAAAGTCCGTTCAAGACACGCGCCCTGGCCTCGAAATCTCTGGTGCATTCCCCGTCCCATCGCCCAATCAAGCCCGCATAACGCGCGGCCAGGACCGTGGCCGCCTGGTCGGCCAGCACCTTTTCGCGCCCCTCTTCCCGCCCGGAGACGAAATCATCCGCATTCCGGGCATCGGCAAAAAAATCCCGGCGGGTCAGCCAATCCTGGAACCCTCCCAGCCGCCACTGGCTCAGGTTGTGTTTGCTGACCGGTTCGCCGCCGAATTCCCTCTGCACAAACTCCCGCACCGCTGGCAGGGCATTCAGCCAGGCGAGCAATTGGGGGCTTGGTTGGGAGCGTTCCAGCCGGACATTCAATTCTTCGCGGACATGGTGAGGCAGTCGGGCGATTTTGCCGTTGCGAGTTTTCATCTTTTTCAGGGTTTTTGTTGTTGGCCGTTCATTTCAATATTGCAATTCTTCATCATGGCTTCAATTAGCCATTCATCGGACTACACTATAGCATAGTAATTCATTAAAACAACAAATATTTGAAAATTATTTACAAGTTTTTTTGTAACCGGCGTCATTCCATCGCAACATTCTGAGCCGCAAAGACTTACTGAGAGGGCCGCAGGATAAAATGCAGAGACGGTGCCGCGAAAAAGCGCAAGAAGCGCAAAAAGATTGACAGGATGAAGACTGGATTCTGATTCCTCATCTGTAAATCCTGTTTATTCTGGCGTTTCATTTTGCGATTTTTGTGCTTTTTCGCGGCGATTCTGTCGGCTTCGAACGCCGCGTTGCCTGACATGGCCCGGCTTTGACATGATCGGGACCCTCCCACAGGTTAGGCCCGATGTCCTGACAGCAAAAAGAGCTTGAGCCAATGCACTTTGTAGTGCAAAGTGAGCCATATGCAGAATATCATCACTGAACCCGGTTCTGGAGGCTCCCAAACGAACCTCTCACCGATGAAGAAGCCAAGCGCCTTTATTCCATTGGCGATGTCGTTCGCCGCCCTGGCCCTGGTGCTTGGTCACGCCGCCATTTTCGGCGTTGTCCACGAAGCCGATGAGGGGGCCGCTGCCCATATCTTTCAGCTACTCATGGCTGCACAGGTGCCTGTGGTGGCGTTCTTCGCCATCAAGTGGCTGCCACGCGCTCCAAGACAGACGCTGCTTGTACTTGCGCTGCAGGCTGGCGCCGCGCTGGCAGCATTTGCCGCCGTCTTCTTTCTCACTTAGCCGCTGCGGGGAAGGGGGATGCGGCGAAGGCGGACTCGTCGCGCCGAAGCGACCGCGTAGGCGGATTTGCGGCGGATTTGTTGGTGGACGGAGCGGGCGGGGGGCGGCCTTATCCCGGCATGGCGCGAAAGCTTCGTCCGCAATGGGTGGCCCAACACCTGGACATGGGTAGTTGACCCCATCTTTCGAACCTGCTCGGAGCCAACAGAAAACGCGAGGGTTTAAAAAGTGAGTGAGGACCGACGCTTGGATGGATGCGATAGAAATCTCACCTGACACAACCGGCAAGCACCAATGTCGCAAATGTTAGGAGTCCCTCAATGATGCAAGCCCATGCCCACCAACGACGGGTGCGCACAATCAGCAGTCCCCAAAGAAAGCAAAGCAGTGAACTCCAAAAGACGACCCAATCCATGAATTCGGATACGGATGGCGTAAACTCGTGAGGTACCAACAAAAGGGCAATCAACATTGGCGGGCACACGATTACCACGGTGATGATCCCGACCGCCCGGCGCGAAAGAAGCTCTCTTTCGGGGTTCAATTCCTTCCCCCCGGCAACACCACTTTTCTCACTGGGCTGCATAAATCGAACGTAATCCTACCGACATAAACGCGCAAGTGCGACTTTGTGGCTGTGCGACTTTATGGCACAATCCGCTCGTAAATAAATGTGGTCCTTTTGAGCCTTTGAAGAAAGCTTTTGACTCGCGCACCCACGATCGCGCGCGTTTTCACGCGGACATGGCTTTGTCCAGGTTCGCCATGCGATGGAACTTCATCCGGCCAGATTCATAGTCTATAAGAGCATTTGCAAATTCCGGCTTGCTTAACAATTCCAGCGCCTCGAGTAGCGCTTCGATGCGGTCTTTGGAGAGATAAAGGCCAACGATTTTCCCGTGGCGGCTGATGGCAAAGCTGTCCTTCTTGACCAGCTTGTGCAGCGCGGCTTTTGCCTCTGTCACATTCACGATCGAATCGTTGGTCATAGACTATTCTTGGGGTCTAGCGATCCGCTCAATTTTTCCAGGCCGTGAGGAAGGGGGTTTTCTACCAAGCCTTCAACCGCAGCTACAACTCGCTCCACGGTGTTGGCGGGTAATTTGCGAAGGTCTTTGCGCGTGGATTTCTTCCACTCAATGCGAAACGGCATTTCGTTTCAGCCCTTTCTTGAACTCGGCGTGCGGAATGGTTTCTTCCTCCCGCCGTTGGGCGATTACGGCCAAATCATCCAAGTCTTCCAAGAGCTTCTCGTAATCGTCAATCGGCAAAACTACAGCCGTTTTCCGGCCTTTTTCATTTGTCAAAAATTGAACCGTCTCGCTCATGTTTGTAAACTAACGCTTGCGCGGTTTTGATTCAAATTTTTTCCGTTGCGTTTCGGTGGAGCGGGAGCCTTGCGAAAACCAGGCTTATCGGGCCGGCGCCTTCTTAAAATGACTCGACATGCGGTGGTCCGTCTCTTTGACTGAGAGGCCATGAATCTTAAACTCGATAATAAATTGGCTTTCGTTTCCGGTTCCACGGCTGGGATAGGGTTTGCCATCGCCAAGGCGCTGGCGAGGGAAGGGGCACGGGTCATCATCAATGGGCGTTCTGAGAAACGTGTGCAAGGGGCAATCGCGGCCATTCGCGCGGCGATTCCGGCGGCCGTTTTGGAATCCTTGGTGGCCGATCTGAGCCAGGCAGAGGGCGCCGCTGACGCGGTCAAACGTTTTCCCGACGCGGACATTCTTGTCAATAATCTCGGCGTCTATGTGCCGCAGGCCTTCGAGAAAATCAGCGACGCGGGCTGGCTGGCCATGATTGAAACGAACTTCATGAGCGGGGTACGTTTGTCGCGGCATTACCTGCCGCGCATGAAGGCCAAAAATTGGGGCCGCATTATTTTTATCTCCAGTGAATCGGCGGTGAACATTCCGGTGGAAATGATCCACTACGGCGTGACCAAGACGATGCAAATCGCGCTGGCCCGCGGCCTGGCTGAAACAACCGCCGGCACGGGTGTCACGGTCAATTCGGTCCTGGCCGGCCCGACGCGGTCGGAAGGGGTCGAAGAGTTCATTTCCAACATGGCCAGGGAAAGGAAAATAACGCCCGCCGCGGTGGAAAAGGATTTTTTCCAGAACGTTCGGCCCAGTTCGCTTTTGCAACGGTTCGCCACCCCGGATGAAGTGGCCGCCATGGTGGCGTACGTGGCCAGTCCGCTCTCCTCGGCAACCAACGGGGCGGCATTGCGAGTGGAGGGCGGAGTCGTGCGTTCGATTCTTTAGGCGACGGTTTCCAGCTCCTGATCCTAATCTTAATCGTAATTTTAATCTTCTTCAGGGACGAAAGGGACCAAAGGGACGGAAAGGGACAAGATTAGGATTAGGATTAAGATTAAGATTAGGAGGGGCTGCCCAAAACTGAAATGAAGCCCTAAAAACCGACTTGGCCGGAATTCTGCTTGAGCCAGTCCTCCGCCGCGCGATAGTTTGGACAAACCCTTTCGACCTCCGCCCAAAAGCGGGGGGAATGGTTCAACTCGCGCAAATGCATCAGTTCGTGAACGATGATGTAATCGCGCACCGCGGCGGGCAACTGAATCAAGCGCCAATTCAAGGAAATGGTGCCATTATGGGAACAGGACCCCCAACGGGTCTTTTGATTGCGCACGGCCACGCGTTTGACATCGAGCTGATGCGCCCCGGCCAATTCCCGGGCGCGAGTGACCAACTCGGTTTTGGCCAGATTTTGCAAATGGCTTTCCAGGGCCGGACGGAGATTGCCGCCCAAACCGGCCAGCGGCGCCGATTCAGCGCCAAACTGCAATTGCCAGTCCAGGCCCGCTCTTTGCACCCGCAACTCGACCGGTTCCCCGCGAAATAAAATTTCCATGCCGGGCCGCAGCAACTGCGGGGGAATGTTGCGCGTTTCCAGGACGCGCCACTGCTTTTCCAGCCAGCTCTTGCGGCTGGCCACAAAGTCCCGGGCAAAATCCATTGTCCCGGCCCGGGGCACCGTGACCACCACCGTGTGATTGGAGTACAAACGCAAAACGTAATTCCTGGCCCGCGCGTGACGCCGATAAATAACCGGCATGGAATGGGCATGGACATCAATGACATCCAGGTTGGACGAAGGCGGCGGCGGCGGGACCCTCCTGAAAAACTTTCTGATTTTTCGAATTATCATCTCAACAATCGCCGTATTCTAGCGCCCGCCGCGCCAAACAATAAAGCCGTAAAAATAAAAAAGATTATACAAATCAGGCTCCAATGGTGTCTATGCTGGTGTCGTCTCGGACGCGCAGCAGCGCGTCCCTACCGCATTTGACGCGGCAGGGAGGACCTGCCGGTCGTCCGGGTGCAGTCGGCATGGCTATTGCAGTGGCGTGAATGAATCAGAGCTAAACGGCGGATGGTGCCAGTCGCTTTATGAACAAAAAGCGGCGGGGTTGATCCTTTATGGACGCGCCCTGGGATTGAGTCACAATGAAGCGGAAGATGTTCTGCAGGAAACATTTGTGGCGCTTTTAAAATTGGAGCGGCGGCCGGAGGAGCCGGAACATTATGGCCTGCGCGCTTTTCGCAACCGGGCCTTGAATTATCATCGCAGGCTCTGGCGGCGGCTGGCCCGGGAACTGGAATCAGTCCGTTGGTTCGAGCGCCGGGCCGATTCATCCGAGGCGGAAGCGGAGGCCATGCGGTGCCTGGCCAATTTGCCGCCCGAACAGCGCGAAGTCATTGTGTTGAAGATTTGGCATGACATGACTTTTGAAGCCATTGGCCGCTTGTTTGAGATGTCGCCGAACACGATGGCCGGACGTTACCGCTACGGCCTGAATAAATTGCGGCTTTGTTTGAAAGGAAAAACGCATGCAAGAGATGAACTCGTTGGAGAAACAATTGCAATCCTGGATGCCGCGTCGCCCCTCGGCTAGAATCGCCCGGCGGCTTTTTGCAAAGGCCGCGCCCGCGCATGTTTTCCTGCGCCGAGTGGACGTGTGGAACTGGCTGACGCCGGTCGCGGCCTGCGTATTGACTTTGATGGTAGCGGCGCATGGCGCCAGCCGCCACTTGCCGCGATTGAGCGTTCCGGACAACGCCACTTTTTTCGCCACGCTTGTGTTCAATGCCGCCACTTCCAATGTGCCACAGACATTTGTGCTGAGCAAAATGGATGAAAACGTGGAATGGAATGTCTGGCCGCATCCTCTGGCGGCGCAAACGGCCCGCCGGGCCGGGCCTCGCTCCGGCCTGACGGTTTGGAACGTGATGCCAACGAATCGCTAAAGCCGTTCCAATCGCACTTCGGCGGCGACGGCCGGCGGAGGCGCTTTTGGCGTGGTCAGGCATCCGCGCCAGAAACCCAGGCCGTAAGAAACATGGCTGACAAAAACCAGGGACATAATCCACGGGAACCAAAACCATTTCTTGAGCGGCAGCACGGCCACGGCTTGCAGGAGGAGCGCGGCGCCGTAGGCGGCCAGGACCCAGAGGAAATAGCGGGGCAGAACCGGCAGCAGGACCAGGAACAGGCAAAAAAGCGGCGGGACAAAATTGGGGGCGGAACCGGGCGTGGGGTGCAGGCGAAATTGTTCCGCGCGGCCGCGGCCGTAGTTGAAGAGCATCTTGCAAAAGGCCGCGAAGGTGCGGCGCGGCCGCCGATGAACCAGCAATTCCGGGTCATAGAGCAGTTTGCCGCCGCGCTTTTGCAGTTCGTCCATCAACGCGTTTTCTTCATTCGGGTAGAGCGATTCATTGAACCCGCCCAGTTCCAACAAGGCCTCGCGGCGCGCGAGCAGATTGCACAGGATCAATTCCTTCTCGCTCGTGGCGCGGGCGCGGCCCAGGGCGCGATAACGGGCGCAACTCGGGCCGAAGGCCAGCCAACTGCCCATGGTCAGGGCAAAGGCCTGCTCGAGGGCCGGGGCGTCCGGCGGACACAGATTCGGCCCGCCCAGCATTTTGACGTCGGAAGATTTGAACGGTTCCACCGCGCGGCGCAGGTTTCCCGGGACGGGGCGCGAATCGTCGTCGAGGAAATAAATGATTTCGCCGCGGGCGGCGCGGAGGGCGGCGTTGCGCTGCACGGAGGGCTGTTTGCCGCGCGCCAGAATCATCTCCAGTTTGTCGGGCGGATAATCGAGCCGGCGCGCGGCGGCGATGGCGAGCACTTCCAATTTCTCGGGCGGCGCGGCAATAATAATGGTGACCGTTGGCAAACTGTTGTCCACGCCGAAAAACTAAAGTCTGGCCGTTCGCGTTCAAAGCTCAATGTTTGTTCTTTCGGCGCGGGCCAATCGGGCTTATACTGAAAGTTTGGGAACTATGCTTGAAAACACCCCTGTCGAATTAACACGCGATTGCGAAGCCGTGCAGATTCCGCTGGGCGCGGTTGTGACGCTGCCGGCCGGCACGGCGGTCGCTATATCGCAAACGTTGGGCGGCAATTATACGGTGCAGACCGGCGGCGGATTGTTTCGCATCGCGGCCCGGGATGCCGACGCGCTGGGGATCGGGACGACGACCGGTTTGATGGAGGAAGTTTCAAAGAAGCCGTCCGGTGAGGCGCGGCCGGTGGATGAGAAATTGGTTTGGGACACGTTGAAGAGCTGCTTTGATCCGGAAATACCGGTGAACATCGTTGACCTCGGATTGGTCTATGACCTGCGCATCGAACCGCTGCCGGGCGGCAACAGCAAAGTGCTGGTGAAAATGACGTTGACAGCGCCCGGATGCGGCATGGGCACGGTCATCGCCTCCGACGCGCAGCAAAAACTGCTTTACCTGCCGGGCGTGGAAGAGGCGGCGGTGGAAATTGTTTGGGACCCCCCGTGGCATCAGTCCATGATCACGGCGGACGGACGAAGGATTCTCGGGTTGGAATGAGGGATCGCATCTCCGTTTTTGGACAGCCTCTCCTAATCTTAATCCTAATCCCAATCCCAATCCCACTCTCGGCACGGGGGAGATTAAGATTAAGATTACGATTAGGATTAGGAACAAAAAACTTTGCCCACGAGTTCAGGGAGGAACCTGAGTCAAACCAAGATGCCGCGCTTGACGCTTGGGGGTTTCGCTTTTGCGGCGGGGCGGGCGGACTTCCGCATCGGGGATGTATGCGGCGAGGAAGGCGGGCTTCTCACGGCGGCCGGCTCTTTGCCAGTCGCGCCAAAGAGCTTCTGCCACCGCGACGCGCGCCAGGGCGCATTCTTCCGTGAGATACTGGAACAGGCATTGAGCCAGGCGATCCAGGGCGATGCTGTGTTGGCGGCCGATTTGCTCGTAAAGCCACTCGCTCCAGCGCATGAAGGCGGCGAAGGCGGACTTGTGGGTCTGGCAGAGCAACGGCGTCGTTTCCAAAAAATTGCCGCTGTTTCCCACCAGGTCCCAATAGCGGGCGAAACGGCGCAGACGTTGCATGACGGAAAAATCCAGAAGTTTGTTTTGCAGGATTTCATAGGGCGGATGAGGGCTGTAAACCATCTGCCAGGCTTGGTCGTGGCGCGTGATGGGCGTGCCGCGCAGCCGCTTTAAAATTCCGACCTGGATTTCCTGCGGACCCAGCGCCAGCAGCCGGTCGAATCCCGCCGCAAAACTCTCCAGCGTTTCGCCGGGCAGGCCGGCGATCAAATCGGCGTGGATGTGGACGCCGGTTTGCCGGCGCAGGAACTGCATGTTATCGGCCAGCCGCACGTAGTCCTGGCGGCGGCTGATATTATTGGCAACCCTCTCGTCGAAGGTTTGAATGCCGACTTCAAACTGAAGGGCGCCGGGCGGGAATTGCAGGATGACTTCGCGCAACGGCCCGGGCAACCGGTCCGGAATCATTTCGAAGTGGAGAAACAAGCCGTGGCGATGGCGATCCAGGAAAAATTGCAGGATGGCTTTGCTGGTCACGATGTTCAGGTTGAAGGTGCGATCGACAAATTTGAACTGACTCACGCCGCGGTCGAGCAGTTTTTGCAGTTCGGCCAAGAGGGAGGGCAGCGGGAATTGCCGCACCGGCACGTCGAGCGAGGAGAGGCAAAATTCGCAGGTGAACGGACAGCCGCGGGACGCTTCGACATAAATGATGCGGTGGGCAACATCCTCGTCGTTGTACAGTACGTAAGGCAGGGCGAGTTGGGCCGGTTCGGGCAATGGCGCCGGGATGATTTTTTCCGCCGGGGGCGTTCCGGCCAGGATTTGCCGGCAAAGCGCGGCAAATTCCAGGTCGGCTTCGCCGGTGATGACGTAATCGGCCAGCCGGACAATCTCCTGCTGGCCGGTTTCGAAGCTGACCTCGGGGCCGCCCAGGACAACAATAATATCCGGGCGCACGCGTTTGAGCGCCGCCACGACTTGGGCGGCCTGGCTGGCGTTCCAGATATAAACACCCAGCCCGACGATGCGGGGTTGTTGGGCCAGGATCGTTTCCACCACATCAAGCGGGCGCTGTTGGATGTCAAATTCGATGAGGCGCGTTTCCTGGCGCAAGAGGCCCAAATTGGCCAGCAAATAACGCAAGCCGAACGAGGCATGAATGTACTTCGCGTTTAAAGTGCTGAGAACAATTTGGGCCATGCGCGGTGAACGGACTCATTTTCCCGCGGCCAGGAGCGACGCGCCGCCGTAGCGCGCCTTTTTGCCCAATTCTTTTTCAATGGCGAGCAAACGGTTGTATTTGGCAATGCGCTCGGAACGACAGAGCGAACCGGTCTTGATCTGGCCCGCGCCGGTGGCGACCGCGAGGTCCGCGATGAAGGCGTCCTCGGTTTCGCCGGAACGGTGCGAGATGACCGCGCCGTAGCGGGCCTTCTGCGCCATGGCCACCGTCTCCAATGTCTCGGACACAGTGCCGATTTGATTGAGCTTGATGAGAATGGCGTTGGCGATGCCGTCGCGGATGCCTTGGGCGAAGATTTTTGGGTTGGTGACGAAGTTGTCGTCGCCGACCAATTGCAGTTTTTTGCCGAGCGTCCTGGTCAGGGCCAGCCAGCCGTCGCGGTCCTCCTCGCCCATGCCGTCTTCGAGAGAAACGATGGGGTATTTCTGCACCCATTGCCCGTAAAGTTCCACCATCTGGGCCGGAGTTTTGCGCGAGCCGTCGGATTTCTTCATGACATAGGAACCGGCGTCATAAAATTCGCTGGCGGCGGGGTCGAGCGCGATGGCGATGTCCTTGCCGGGCTTGTAGCCGGCGGCCTGGATGGCTTCGACAATCACTTCCACCGCTTCGTCATTCGTCTTGAGGTTGGGGGCGAAGCCGCCTTCATCGCCCACCGAGGTCACCAAGCCGCGCTTTTGCAGGAGCTTCTTCAAGGTGTGGAAGGTCTCCGCGCCGTAGCGCAAGGCTTCGGCGAAGGTGGGCGCGCCGATGGGGAAGAGCATGAACTCCTGGAAGTCCACATTGTTCGTCGCGTGCGCGCCACCGTTGAGCACATTCATCTGCGGCGCGGGCAGGACAAACGTGGCAGCGGCTTTGCCGCCATGCAACTTGCGA
This sequence comes from uncultured Verrucomicrobiae bacterium, assembly GCA_963825315.1. GTDB lineage: Bacteria > Verrucomicrobiota > Verrucomicrobiia > Limisphaerales > Palsa-1400 > DASRLE01. The sequence goes on from CAWGST010000002.1 coordinate 594,510, forward strand.
ATGTAAGCGTAAAGCGGAGTTTTTGAATCCACCGCAGCGGCGCGGCAAACGGCCATTGAAACGCCGAGAATTGCATTCGCACCGAGATTCGATTTGTTTTCCGTGCCGTCGAGTTTGCGCATCAGGTCGTCAATCTCGCGCTGGGCGTGGGGGCATTTGCCCTTGAGTTTGGGCGCGATAATTTTGTTGACGTTGGCCACGGCCTTGAGGACGCCCTTGCCGCCGTAACGTTTGGCGTCGCCGTCGTGCAATTCCACGGCTTCGCGGATGCCGGTGGAGGCGCCGGAGGGCACGCAGGCCGAGGCGGTGATTTTGTTGTTCAAGGCGACGCTGACCATGACGGTCGGGTTGCCCCGTGAGTCGAGTATTTCGAGTGCGGTGATGTTTTGTATTTTTGTCATAATCGGGAGCGTTCGGTTGGAAGTTCGAGTTGCTCGGAGGAGTCGGGGGCGTCCGGGGCGTCGCCATATTTGGCCGGGACACCGTATTCATTGAGCTTGTTGCGCAGAGTGCGAACGCTGATGCCCAACAGCCTGGCGGCATGGGTGCGGTTGCCGTTGGTCTTGTCCATAGCCGCAAATATATGGCGTTTTTCCACCTCGGCCAGGGACAGAAGGTCCTGGGCCAGGGGCGCGGGAGCGGCCGCCGGAGGAGCGGCAGGGGAGGCGGCAAGGGCGGAGTCGGGCGCCGGAGAGTTCGAGGCGGTGGTGGAAAGGGGCGAAAAACCGAGGTGCTCAGGCTCGAGCAGGCCAGTGTCGCCACAGAGAATGACGGCGCGTTCGATGACGTTTTGGAGTTCGCGGACGTTGCCGGGCCAATGGTGGGCTTGGAGAACCGCCAGGCAACCATCGGAAATGCCGCGGACGCGGACGCCGTGTTTGCGGGCAAAACGGGGCATGAATTGTTGGGCCAGGAAAGGGACGTCCTCCATGTGGTCGCGCAACGGGGGGACGTGGATGGGGACAACATTGAGGCGGAAGTAAAGGTCCTGGCGGAAATCCTTGCGCTCGACGCCTTCTTCGAGGCGACGGTTGGTGGTGGCGAGAACGCGGACATCGACTTTGATGGTGCGGTTGCCGCCGACGCGTTCCAGTTCGCGTTCCTGGAGGAAGCGGAGCAACTTGGCCTGGACTTGAGGGGAAATCTCGCTGATTTCGTCGAGGAGAATGGTGCCGCAGTGGGCCAGTTCGAAACGGCCTTCGCGCTTGTTGAGCGCGCCGGTGAAGGCGCCTTTTTCGTGGCCGAAGAATTCGCTTTCGATGAGGTTTTCGGGGATGGCGGCGCAGTTGACCTTGATGAAGGGAGCGCTGGCGCGGGGGCTTTGGCGATAGAGGCCGCGGGCGACCAGTTCCTTGCCGGTGCCGCTTTCGCCGGTGATGAGGACGGTGGCCTGGGTGCGGGCGACTTTGCGGACGAGTTGGCGCAAACTTTCCATGGCCTGGCTTTGGCCCTGCAAATCGTAACCGGAATCATCCTCCTCGGCGTTGCTAAAGTAGGCGTTGACCTTGAGGAGTTGGTTGAAGTTGTCGGCTTTCTTGAGGGTGACTTGCAATTGATCGGCCGAGAAGGGCTTGAGCATGTAATCGAACGCGCCGTTGCGCATGCAGTCCACCGCGGATTCAACGGAGCCAAAGCCGGTGACCATGACAACCAGAGGTTTCTGGGGTTGGGATTGCAGTTCGCGGAGCAAGTCGGTGCCTTCGCCATCGGGGAGGCGGACATCGAGGAAAATGAGGTCGAAGGTGTCCCGGGCCATCAAGTCGCGGGCGCCAGCGAGGGTCTCGGTGGAAGCGACATCGTAGCGTTGCTGGCGCAGTTGCTGCTCCAGGTTGCGGCGGACAATGGGGTCGTCTTCCAGGACGATGATTTTCTCAATGGGCATTTTGTTCCAAAGTTTGCATTCGCCAACTCACGGGCTGCTTGCGCCAGTCATCTAGCGGCTGATTGAGCCGCGGATGCAAGTTTTAAATGAACCATTCCGGTTGTGCAATTTGTTTTGAAACCCAGGCCCGATTATGCATCGCCCTCATTTTCTGACCCGGTACCAGCGCCGCCAAGACTGGCCGGAAACGCAAGATGGATACATAGGTCCAAAAAATCGGCAACACGGCAACAAGTGTTGATAGTCAACGACTTAAGTGGCAACAAAATCGGCAACAGACCAGCAACAAGCCCGTTACATTAACGATAAAGCCAGCTTGGACTGGTTGGACGGTTTAATGACAATCGGTGTTTTAAGTCGGACAGGCTTGCGGGTTTTTGGCGTTGCCGTATTTGTTGATGGACAGAGCGGGCGGGCTGCGGCAGACAAAATGTTGACATGCCCGGCGACCCCTTTCATGAATTACACGGATTTTGGCATTTTTGGCATTTTCAAATTTTTTCCTCTATTCGGTTGACAGATGAACGGCGCCGCCGTCTGGCCATGCCGGGAACGGCGCCAGGGTGCGCCTTGAGAATGGTTTGTGCCCGAAGGCGGTAATCCTGGAAAAAGCAGTTTAACCACGGATAAACACAGATAGACACGGATTTGGAACAGCTTGCGAGAATGGGCGCTTTCACCAAAAAGGTGATGCTCGCCAATGGCATTTTTATCCGTATTCATCTGTGTCCATCCGTGGTTTGCCTCCTCACAACTGCCGTTTTTAGCATATCCGATGAACTTGCCATCGAAGCAGACCGGTCTTGCGCCTCTGAGCCGTGCCTTTGCGGTTTTGTTGTTCTTCATGGGTGATTTTGTGTTTTTGATTTTCATTATGGCACGGCCATGTGGACAAATGCTGTCCATGTGAAAAACATTTCGAGATTAGATATTTCGCAAATGCAGAAAGTCTTTCCGTCCCAAATCGCTCATTTTGAAAGAATAATATGTGATTATGCGGGCTTGACCCCTTTATGACCCCTGCTATGGGGTAAGTTGTCAAGCGCGTCCGAAAATCCTGTCTTTTTATTAAAAGCTTCTTCTCTTTGTTTTCTTCTTTCTCTTTGTCTTTCTGCCGCTTTTTTGTTGGATCGTCTCCTCTGGTGGAGCGCCGGTCAATCGACCTGGCTTAACCTGCTATCCGTACAACCGCGAGGCGTACACTTTATCGTTTCCAAGTCCAGAGGAGCGCGCGGACACCATACTTTAAAACGGGCCATCAAAAGCCCAGGGGTCAGTTCGGTTCCGCTACGCTCCAAAATTGTGGGCGGCAAAGTCATTGCATCAGTCATTCCTCAGACGCCGGGCAAGGGCTGGAGTTTCAGTCCCAGGGCTTCGGCGGCGCAGCGTCCGGTGCGCACCCGCCACCAGTCCACCGCAAAGGTCCGCGCCAGGGCGATGATGAGCTTCTTGCGCCGCGACGGGCTGGTCTTGTGGTCCAGCAGGGCCGCCCGCCACTTCTGGACCGGGCGATAGCTGGGCTGGAAAACCATCAGACGCCAGGCTCCTTCCACCAGCACCGGCCGCAAGCGCCGGTTGCCGTGCTTGTTGATGGCCCCTTGAAAGCGCCGCTGGCTGGAGGTGTCCTCCCGGGGACACAGCCCGGTGTAGCTGGCCACCTGTCTGCGGTTGTTGAACCGATTCCAATCCGCCACTTCCCGCTCCAGGATTTCGCTGGTCATCGGGCCCAAGCCCACCGGCAACCCGGCAGGCGCGGCTGCCTCCAGTTCCCTGGTCCGAACTTTCAACTCCACTTCCACCGCCGCCAGCAACCGGCGCAAGGGTTCCAGCAAATTGACCACGATGGCCGGCAACTCCAGCAGATTCCTTTGCCAGGCCGCTTCCTGCCACCACTCCCCTTGCAGATGTCCGCCGTAATAGAGGGCATGACTGCGCCCCTGCGCGGCCAACCGTTGCTTTTCCTGCTGCAGACTTTCCCGCTGGCGCGACAGACTGCGCTTCTGCTCCTCTGCCTCGGTGGGAACGCGCACCACACAAAACGCCTCCCGATTGCCGCTGACGTAGCGATCCAGACACAAGGCCATGGCCAGGGCGTCGCGCTTGTCCGTCTTGACCTTCTTGCTGTATTCGTCCCAGTCCCGTGGCCGGATGACGTAATTGGTCACCCCCATCTTCTCCAGCCGGCGATGCAAGGTGTAACCGAATGGACCGGCCTCATAGCAGGTGAAGACTTTCTCGGCCAGGGTGAGTTGCTTGGCGCACCACAACAGGAAATCCGCCGGCTTGAAACGTTGCGGCGGCTGGGGCGTGCCACCGTCGATCACGCGCACGACTACGTAAAGGCCCAGATGCACGTCCACCCCCAGTTTGATCGTCCTGGCTTTGCGCGGAGCAGGTTCCGTGGCGCCACGGGGTGGCCGTTGGGGTTGCGGTTGGGTTTGTTTTTTGCTATTACTTTTTTTGTTAGATGTAATCATAGGGCGTCAGGTGTAGCGGATTTTCCCTCACCTGACGACCCCATGTTAACTTTATGCGGGCTTGACCCCTTTACCTTTACTGCGTTCTCCTTGTTCACGAAAAATCCCTGTCAAAGTAGCCCACTACCCCGGTGCGGCTAGTGAACACTGGCCCTAGCCGAGCTGCGCCCTAAAGTTTCGATTTGCTTTTCTTTGTTCGCATGGTAAATTTTAACCGCTGTCGATTGGCCATCGGCAGCAAAATAATTATGGCCACGTTAGTAAATAATAATAAATTATAATTCTTATGACACTTCGTTTTGAAGTTAATCAGGCCGAGGCATTTCGCCGAGGCGTAAATGTTCCAAAATCAACCTGCCATCTCGACGTTGATCCGTCCAAACTTTCGCCAACAGAGCGGAATCTGATAGCGATCAGACTCCAAGGAATCGACGTTTGTCAACTTGACGAATGCGGGCAAAAGGTGCGCCGAAACCCTCAGAATACGCCAACCACCGACGCAGATGGTGAGACAGGCGATATGGTTCGCATTGTCGCCAATCTGCCGACTTTGGAGGCTTTGTTGGAGGCTGTGAAGGCGAATCAAAGGATCGTTCCGCTGGAATTCACCGTAAAACCGCTGCACGATAGCGATTGGAGCGGGATACATGATGCCTCTGTTGACGATAAGATGACAGTGATTCATTGCAAAGCCGCGCCGGGCAGAACGCTGCCCGACGTGAAGGCTGGCCGAATTTACGCGTATCGAGGCAAGTATCCGGCAAGATTTGTGATGCCCGGCGATACAACCGCTGCGGGAATGCCGGTATTCTCGGTATATGAAATAAGAGACGCGTCTGAGTCTGAGTTAAAGGAGGGAACGCTCTTGGACAAAGCCGGAATTGAGATCGGTTGCTTCCCAATGCAATTCTTTCCAATTTTGAAGCGCGGCGATTTTCGTATGCCTTCCAATGCCAATGTTGGGCAAACAGTGAAAAACGCGGCAACCGTTCAAACTCAGGACGGAAAGCGATACCGGTTAACCAAAATTTGGCGCTGTAATGCGATTCACCTAATGTCGCCCGACCAACCGCATATCGAATTCTATTTTGAACCAATCGAATAGCCGAAGGACACAATCCGCAATAAAGCCTCTAGAGCGTTTTAAATAAAACTGTAGCCATTCCGTTGGGCCTGTGGTATAGGCAGTTCATGCGAACTTTATCGTTGGACCTGCGCGAACGGATTTTGGCTTCCTATGACCTTGAAGAGGGGACTCGCGTGGAGGTCGGCGATCGTTACCGGGTTTCGCTGGGCATGGTCAAGAAGCTCTTGCAACAACGCCGACGGACCGGGGAGATCGGTCCGCGCCACCGTTTCTCCGGGCGCAAGCCGATGATCCTGGCGGCCCATCAGCGCCAGATGCGGACTCTATTGAATCAGAAGCCCGACCTGACCTTGAAAGAGCTGCGCGCCGGCTTGGAACTGGACTGTTCTCTGCCCGCCATCCACTACGTTCTGGCGAAGATGGGGCTGACATATAAAAAAAGACACTCCATGCCAGCGAGCAAGACCGTCCGGACATTGCGCGGGCGCGCCGCGCCTGGCGGCGTCGGCAAGGCGGTTTGGACCCGGCCAAACTGATTTTCCTGGACGAATCGGGTGCCAAAACCAATCTGACCCGCCTGCGCGGGCGCGCCCTGCGGGGTCAGCGTGTCCACGCCCAATGTCCGCAGGGCCATTGGCAAACCACGACCATGATCGGCGCCATCCGCCTGGACGGTGCCACCGCCTGCATGACCATCGAGGGGGCCACCGATACGGAGGTTTTCCGGGTCTATGTCGGCCATGTCTTGTGCCCGACGCTGCGCGCCGGAGATGTGGTCATCATGGATAACCTCTCCCCGCATAAAAGTGAGCCGACCCTTTCGCTGATCGCGCAGGCTGGAGCCCAAATCCTCTTCCTTCCAGCCTATTCCCCAGACCTCAATCCCATCGAGCAAATGTGGAGCAAAGTCAAATCCCACCTGCGTACAGCCGAGGCCCGCACGCAGCCCGCTCTGCTCCAGGCGATTGCTTCAGCTTTGCAGAGTATCACGCCCCGGGATGCCATGAACTGGTTTGCCTCTTGTGGCTACAGTTTTATTTAAAACGCTCTAATCCGAACAGCGTGCCGACGGTGCAAGCGTGCAAGCGTCAGAAGTCCTCACTGGCCACCATAAAGGTGAATCAGTTTGGGAGGTGGGATTCCGTCGGCGAGACGCCGACGGATGCGACCGGGACGGTCGCGCTCCCGTAGAAGTCGCCAATGATCGGGGAATGAATCATTGGCCGATCTTCGCTCCCGGTTGGAGGGGATGTCCGGACGGCTGGCGCAATTGGGCATTTTCCCGGGCGAGGCGGGCGACTTCTTCAGACAAGGACATGACCTGTTTTCCCAGTTCTGCGTTCGCGGCCAAGGCTTCAGCCAGGAGGCGGGAGTTGTTGGAAATGAAATCAAAACGCTCGACGGCGCTCTTGACCGAGGCGAGGAGTTCTTCGCGGGACCAGGGCTTGACCACGAAACGGTAAATTTCGGCTTTGTTGATGGCGTCGATCAGTATGCTGAGATTGAGGACGGCGGTAATGAGAATGCGGGTGGCTTCGGGCTGGATTTGACGGACCTGGGCCAAAAACTCCAAGCCGGAAACCATGGGCATTTGCTGGTCGGTGATGACGACGGAAAACTCCCGTTCCTTGAGAACACTCAGGGCATGGACCGCATGGGGAGAGGAGACGACATTGTAACCTTCGTGCAACAAGGTGTCGCGCAAGGCGACCAGGACGATTTCCTCATCATCTACAATCAGGATCGGGCGGACCGATTCTTTGGGGGTGTTCAGCTCCTGAGACATGGGATCTCAGCCATTCCTGTCAAAAAACGATTTGAGCTTCAACAACATGTCGGATTCGGACAAGTCGGGATTGAGAAGCAGATCGATGCCGCTGAGCATTTGGGCGTCCAGATCGTCCTGGTTGCAGCCGGCCAGTTTCAAGACCAGTTTGACGTTTTTATTCTGCTGGCGCACCTCGGCGGGCAGGGAGTTCAAAGCCGGATCGTCGGGTTGGGCGAGGAGCAAAACGCCGTCGAAATGATAGTCGGAGGACTGAAGCAACTGGGCCAAACTGTCGGACGAAGCCGCGGTGACGATTTGGTAATTGTGGGAGCGGAGGAGTTCGGCGGTTTTATCGAGCACTTCACCGGGCAGGCCGAGAAGGAGGAGGTTGCGGCGGGTTTGGCGCTTGCGCGACGCGGCCTCTTCCAGGCGGCGCGATTCGGAGAAGTCGGCTTCGGGCAGCCAGATTTGGAAACTCGCGCCCGCGCCTTCCTTGGAGACAACGGAAATGGCGCCCTGCAGCTTTTCGATGGCGAGGCGCGCGTTGTAAAGGCCCAGGCCGGAGCCTTTGGCTTTGGTGGTGAAAAACGGGTCAAAGATCGAGGCCAGATGCCGCGGTTTGATGCCGCAGCCGGTGTCTTCAATGGCCAGGCAAATGCATGGCAGGCGCGGCGCCATGCCTTTCATGTTTTCCAGCGCGGGCAATTCCTCGTGGCGGGAGGTGCGCAAAGTCAGGCGCCCGCCGCGCGGCATGGCATCGGCCGCGTTCAAGAGCAAATTGATGACGACCTGCCGAAACTCGACGACATCGAGATAGGCGGGAAGCTGGAGGAGGGACAAATCGGCGGCGAGTTGGATGCGGCGGGGCAGAATCTTTGTGACCAGCTCCACGAGGTCGCCGACGATATCGTTGAGATTATGATAATTGCGCTCGCCGGTCTGGCCGAGGTGCAGGTTGACCATGCGTTTGACCAGTTGGCTGGCCTGCAAAGAGTTCTTCTTGACTAATGACAGGCCTTCGTGAAAGGGATGCCGGCCGTCCATCCGGGCCAGGAAGGATTCGCTCAGGGAATGAATGCCGGCGATGATATTGGTAAAGTCATGGGCCATGCCGAGGGTCAGGACGGCCAGCGTTTCCTTCCAGGCGGCGGTGGAAAGCCTCTTTTCGGCGATGGTCTGGCGGGTGACATCCAGCCAAACGACCTCGTAGCCGAGCAGGAGGCCGTGCGGGGTGATGACGGGCTGGCGATGTTCCAAAATATAGGCGACATGGCCGGTGAGGGCATGACGGATGCGATAGGTGTTGGTGACGGGGGAGTTGGATTGGACGGCGCGTTTGAATTGTTGCCGCAAGTCGGCGGCGTCCGACTCGTGGACGACTTCCCAGAAGCGGTCGCGCTGGCCGCACCAGTCGGCGGCATCGAGGCCGGTCAGTTCCTTGATGTTCTGGCTGGCAGATTGCAGGCTGAAATCGGGGCGCTGACTGAAAATGACGCAGGGCCAGCGGCGGGTGAGGCCTTCGAGCCGGGCTTCAGCGCACAACAGCTTGACGAACATGTCGCGCCGGGTTGAATCACTGCGCAGCTGGTCATCCCAACCGCCCTCTGGCAAATCGGTCAGGGGCGGAGGGGAGGAGTTTAAGCGGACGAAAGAACATTGGGGGGTGCGCGCCACTTCCAGGTTAAACCATTGGGCGGGCTGCTCCTGGCCGGCGGGCAATTTGAGATCCAGGCGGGCGAACGGCGCGGCGCTCCGGCTGGCATGGAGGACGGATTCATTCCAGTCTGGCGACACTTTGGCCAGGATATCCCAAAAGGATTCGCCGATCAGGTCGGTGAGCGGTTTTTCGAGCCAATGGCACAAAGGCTTGTTGATTTCAAGCAAGCCGCCGGAGTGATTCAAGATAGCCATGCCGCCTTCCAGCCAGCTTCGCGGCATGAAGCATTCCGACGGAGCCGCGGGCGCGGGGCGATCCTTGACGCTCTGTCTGCTTGGCAAATTCGCTGGCACGGGATTATGGATTCATCCGCTGGAGAATTACGGATAGTTGCCGGCAACTCAATGGCAAAATGTGACTTATTTGCAAGTTATTCATTTTAAAGTATTTGCATACGATTTGCATGCCCTGTTTCTCGTCTTCCCGGCGCAATACGGCATCAGGCGGCCTCGGACGTTTGCGCGTAGGAGGAGCGAAGGCGGCGGAGATCGTCAAGGGCTTGCTCGATCAACAGTGTTTTCTCGCGCACCTCGCGCTTGCGCACAGCCAGCAATTCGCCGTTGTTTGCTTCCAGGGCGAGAAGACGGCTGACCTCGTCGCGAAAGGGATGAGAGGCGGCTTCGGCGGGACTCTCGGTCTTCCACCGTTCGATGGCGTCGGTCAGCGGCCGTTGCAGGGCGGCTTTGGCTTTCTGAATCCTGGCCAACTCCGACCAGCGGCCCATTTGGATGGCGTGGGATTCACGATGCGTCATATCGAGCCATTCTTTCAAGAGCGCGGTGATGTGCTGGCGTGCGTTCATCTTCAGGTGGGGAGTGGATCGATTTCAGCCGTCAGTTGAACCGCCAGATGCCGGGCCAGTATTTCCTCCGCGTGCTGCGATGGATAATCCGGGTCCGCGATCAGGTTTCTGGCTCGCGCCACCGCTTCGGAGCGCACTTCGGGGAGACTGTGCAAGGTTCGTTGCAACCCCGGCCAACGGGCGAGCGACGCTCCGTTTAAAAGAGCTTCGAAGGCGGGGGGGAACGTCTTGCCGGAGAGGCTCCGTTGGCGCGCGCCGCGCTGTAATTACTGTCAGTATCCATGCATCAGCAGTTCATTGAATCAACCAAGGTGAACCGCCAGTTGTATATCGGCGGAAATTGCGAATACTTTAGCCAGGATTGAGAGGATTAGGATTAGGATTAGGATTGGAAAAGCCGTGCTCGACGAACGAGAGGGCCGCAATCTAATCTGTTCCCATCAATTGCAAAATGATCGCGGCGGCCCGCCGGGTGGAACCCGGGCCGCCCAATGATTCGATGACCCGCCGCAGTTGTGCGCGGATGGCCGCGCGGCGCGGCGCGTCGGCCAGCAAATCCAAGGCGGCTTTGGCGAGGTTTTCCGCCGTGGCCTGGCGTTGAATGAATTCCGGGAAAAGAGGCTCATCCGCCAAAAGATTGGGCATGGCCAGGTATTTTACGGTGACGAGCGAACGCGCCAGAAGGTGGAAGAGGGTTGAGGTTTTGTACATGGCCACGGTTGGAAGGCCAAAATACGCGCATTCCATGGTGACGGTGCCGGTCGAGGCAATGGCCAGCGCGGCGGTGGACAACGCATCCGCCAAATGGCCGGTTTGAATTTCCACTTTGGGCACGCCCGCCACTTGGAAAGAGCGCATGTAATCCGCAAGTCTTTCGTCGGCCGCCACCAATTTGAATCGGACAGGCCGGGTGGCTCCGATTTCGCGGGCGGCGGCCAGCATGACCGGCAGATGCCGTTTTAGTTCGTCTGTGCGGCTGCCGGGCAGGAGAACAACGATTGGAATTTCCTCCGCCTGCCGGTTCGCCCCGGCGGAAGCCGCCTGGGCCGGCGCATGACGGTCGAACATGGGATGGCCGACGAATTCCACACGCAATGGCGTCCCCCGCCGGGCATACCAATCTTTTTCAAAGGGAAATAAACAGAGCAACAGATCAATGTCCCGGGCCAATTTCCCGGCCCGGCCCGGGCGCGAGGCCCAGACTTGGGGCGAGGTGTACTGTACGATTTTCGGCGCCCAGATCGAACCGGTCCCGGCGCGGGCGCGGACAAAACTTTTGACGGCGCGGGCCAATCGTTGGTTGAAGGTGTAGAAATCGACCAGAATAATCAGTTCAGGCCGGCGGTCTTTGGCCAAGTTTGCCAGATGCCGGCATCGTCTCCAAAAGGAGCCGAGTTGTTTGATGGCATCCACGGGGCCAATGGCCGCGTCATCTGTCAAGTTGAACGACAACCGGACGCCGGCTTCGGCCATCCTGGGGCCGCCGGCCCCGATGAATTGCGCGTTGGGAACGGCCTGGGCAATGGCTCTGACCAGGTCGGCGGCGTTGGCGTCGCCGCTGGGATCGCCGGCCACGACCATGATGGTTTTTGGCGTCATTTCAGCTCCGCCTTCACTTTTTTCAGGAACTCCGCGATTTTGCAGGGAATGAAGGGGGCGGCCAGCCCGGTGAGAAAATCAGCCGCGGCGCCGGCATAGGGCAACGACGAGGGCAAAACGGTCCGCGTCCAAGTCTTGTCTTCCAGATGGAAAAAAACGAGGGGGATGGGAAAGCCCTGGATGCGCATGTCGGGTCCATTGCCATATCGGACAAAGAAGGTCAGCCAAACCGCCAGAGCCAGGCCGGCCGCGAAAGCCGCGAGGATTCGGGGCCATTGCTTGAGTTCCAGCCAGCGGCGCACCTGCCGCCGGCCTGTCGTGCAGACCAGCCAAATATCGAAGGCCAGTATTGGGATGATGAGGATGAGGCCGCCCATGCCGTGTTGGTGAAACAGGTTTAAGTGGTCCGGTTCGCCGCCTGAATCTGGCGCGTGATTTCAAAGGCCAGGTCCAATGAGCGCTGGGCCACGGCACCGCTGACTTTCGGGGTGAGCCGGGCCTGAACGCAACGGATGAAGTCTTGCAATTCCAGCTTGAGCGGCTCCTCCTTTTCGATCGGCACCGGTTCGCGCACGACTCTCCTGCCGGCAAACTCACTGACAATGGCCGAGTCTTTGCCCAGCAAAAGCTTCTTCAACAGGGACGACTCTTGTTCCCCCTCGCGCGCGACGCGGTAGATGAAACCTTCCTGCTTCTGGTAGTCGAGCGAAACGTAACTGGTCTCCGCGCCGCCGCTGAACACGCGGATTTTGCGCATCTTCTCCGGGCTGACCCGGCTGACGGTGAGATTGGCCACGCAGCCGTTGGCGAAACGGAGGCGGGCGTTGGCAATGTCTTCGGACCGGCTCAGAACCGGAATGCCGACGGCGTCCACGCTGGCGAGCGGCGAGCGGACAAATCCAAGGACCACGTCCAAATCGTGAATCATCAAATCCAGCACCACGCCGATATCCGTGCTGCGCTTGGGATAGGGAGACAGGCGGTGGGTCTCGATGAAACGCGGATCGGTCGCGACTTGTTCCAGATATTTCAGCACCGGATTGAACCGTTCGACGTGGCCGACTTGGAGAACGCTGTTCTTTTCGCGGGCCAATTGCACCAACTCGGCGGCATGGGCGGCGTTGTCGGTCATCGGGTTTCTCGACCAGCACATGCTTGCCGGCGGCGAGGATTGTTTTGGCCAGTTCAAAATGGGTGGGGGTGGGGGTGACGACGCTGAACGCCTCGGCGGCAAGGAGGGCCTCGTTGAGGGAGGCGAAAGCCGGGACTTGATACTTTTCGGCAATCTTCGCGGCCTGTTGAGGCGAAACATCATGCACGCCGGCAAAACGGATTTGTCCCGCCGCGGCCAGCCCGGCATAAATGCGGGCGTGTTCCTTGCCAAGGGAACCGACCCCGAGCACGGCAACCTGGAGCTTGTCAGACATGCCAATGAATTTACGGTTTATGAATTACGATTGACGAGCCTGAATTGCTGCAAATTTCCCTTTTAAAGTTCCACGGCATTCTCCAATCTGAGTTGGATACGTGGATATAGGCGCTTACATTGTGGTCCTGGTGACTTCTTATTTTCTCGGGTCTGTGCCGGCCGGCTTTCTGGCGGGCAAGGCGCGGGGAATAGATGTCCGCACCGTGGGAAGCGGAAATATCGGCGCGACCAATGCGTTTCGCGTGCTGGGAAAAACAGCGGGAACCATGGTCCTCCTGGCCGATGCGCTGAAGGGTTTTGCCGCGGCCCAATGGGCTCCGTCGCTGGCCGTTTATTTGTTTCCAGGCGCGGCGCCGCAACGGGAATATCTGGCGCTGGCCGCGGGGGTCGCCGCCATTTTGGGGCACAATTTTACTTGCTGGCTCAATTTCAAGGGCGGCAAAGGCATCGCCACTTCGGGGGGAGTGGTGCTGGCTTGGGCGTCTTACGCGTGTCTGACGGCGCTGGCTTTGTGGGGGGTGGTGTTTGTGGCGACGAAATATGTTTCGGTCGCCTCCATTGCCGCGGCGCTGGTTTTGCCCATAGCGGTTTGGTACTGGAAGGGAAGCCTGACGATGACGGTTGTCATGGCGGTGTTGAGCGCGCTGGCCATTTATAAACACAAGGCCAACATTCAACGCCTGCTCCAGGGAACGGAAAGCCGGGCGGGGTCAAAACTGAAAGGCCAGGGATGAAAGTGACCGTCATTGGAGCCGGGGCCTGGGGAACCACGCTGGCGAATTTGCTGTGTCAAAACCAAAATGCGGTCACGCTTTGGGGATACGATCCGGCGCAGGTGCTGGAGATGGAGCGAACGGGCCGCAATCAACTTTTCCTGCCCGGCATTCCGCTGGCGCGGGAGTTGAAGTTTCAACCGGACCTGGCCAGGGCCGCGGCGGGCAGCGGGTGCGTCGTGGTGGCGCTGCCGTCAAAGTTTTTCCGCGAGGTGACGAGCCGCCTGCCGGATTTTGAGGGCATGGCGGTCAGCGTCACCAAAGGGATCGAATGCGAAACGGGGCTGACCATGTCCGGCATTTTGCGGACGACCATGCCGAAGGCGGCCGGCGCGGCGCTGTCCGGCCCGACGCTGGCCATGGAAGTGGCGCGTGAAATTCCGGCGGCGATTGTGGCCGCGCATGCGCAGGCGGGGATGGCAAAGGAAATACAGCGATTGTTTCATCGCCCGGCTTTCCGGGTTTATACCAGCAATGATGTGCTTGGGGTTGAGCTGGGCGGGGCGTTGAAGAATGTGGTGGCCATCGCGGCCGGCATCGGCGACGGGGTGGGCTTCGGAGACAACGCCAAAGCCGGCCTGATCACGCGGGCCATTGCGGAGATGCGGCGCTTGGGAGTGGGCTGCGGCGCGCCAGGCGGAAACCTTCTCAGGACTGAGCGGTTTGGGCGATCTGGCTGTGACCTGTTTTTCCCGTCTCAGCCGCAACCGCGAATTTGGCGAACGCATGGGCCGGGGCGAAAAGGTGGAAGCCATCCTGGCCAGCACCATCACGGTGGCGGAAGGATATCCGACGGCGCGGGCGGCGCACAAGCTGGCGCGGAAATTGCGAATCGCGACGCCGATTATTGACGAGGTTTACGCGATGCTCTATGAGCAAAAAAACATTCGCAAGGCGGTGCAGGACCTGATGAGCCGCGATATGAAGGCGGAGGACTAGAAAATTAAGAAGGAAGAATTAAGAATTAAGAAATATGAAAAACAGCCCCTCCGCTTCTTAATTCTGCCTTCTTAATTCTTACTTTTCTTCATTCCATGGCCCTCTTCATCGCGGACAACAGATCGCCGTATTCCTCGAAGGGTTGGAATTGAGGGAATTGCTTTTTGATGGGATCGGGAGAATGGAAGAGGAAACCAATGTCTGCTTCCTGCAACATGGCGACGTCGTTGAATGAATCGCCGGCCGCAATGACAAAATACCGCATACTCTTCAAGGCCGTCACCGCGCCTCGTTTGGGTTGTTCCTGGCGCAGTTTGTAACCGGCAATTCTGCCGTCTTGGACGATGAGGCGATTGCAGAAGAGGGTGGGCCAGGCCAGTTGCTTCATGACCGGCCGGGCAAATTCTTCAAAAGTATCGGACAAAATAATCACCTGGGTGAGTGAGCGCAGTTCCTGCAGGAATTGAAACGCCCCCGGCAAAGGGCGCAGCGTGGCAATGACGTTCTGGATGTCGGCCAGTTTTAATCCATGTTGATCGAGGATTTCGATGCGTCCGCGCATGAGTTTGGCGTAGTCCGGTTCGTCGCGGGTGGTGCGGCGCAGTTCGGGGATTTTGGTTTTTTCCGCGACGGCAATCCAAATTTCCGGCACGAGCACGCCTTCCAAGTCCAGCACAATAATTGATTGATTCACTGCGGCAGTGTTCCAAGAAAGTTTTTGGGTGTCGAGCCAATCCATGCGCGGGCTTGAATTTGAGGAGCAATTGCGGGACGCTGGCGGGATTGATTGACATGAGCCAGACACCATTGCCGCCATTGAGAGCCGGGACGCTTTACCTGGTGGCGACGCCGATTGGCAACCTGGAGGACATCACGCTGCGGGCCTTGCGGGTGCTGAGGGAATGCGACGTTGTGGCGGCAGAGGACACCCGCCATTCCGGGCGGCTCTTGAAACACTTTGGCATCGCCAAGCCGCTGTTGAGCTATTTTCAGTTTAATGAAGCCAGGCGCGGCGAAGAAATCCTGGAACGGCTGCGGCGCGGCGAAAAAGTCGCATTGGTCACCGATGCCGGGACGCCGGGCATCAGCGATCCGGGCGGACGAGTGGCCAGGGCGGCGCTGGCGGCGGGATTGCGGGTGGAATCGGTGCCGGGGCCGTGCGCCTTGGTGGCGGGCTTGACCAGCAGCGGCCTGCCGGGCGATGAGTTCCATTTTGTCGGGTTTTTGCCCCATAAGCCGGGCCAGCGCCGGCGGCGGTTGGAGGCGTTGGGGAGCGTGCCGGGCACGCTCATTCTCTACGAATCGCCTTATCGGATTGTCAAACTCCTGGAGGAACTGGTGGAATTGTATCCGGAACGGCGCGTGGTCCTGGCGCGGGAATTGACCAAGAAATTCGAGGAATTGCGCGCCGGCAGCGCCCGGCAATTGCTGGAGGAAATGCAAAAACGCCCGATTAAGGGCGAATTTGTTGTTTTATTGGCGGCAAAAGGGTTATAAAATAAAGGCAATTTTTTGTTTGCGTATGCCGGGGCTTTTTTTTAAGGTTCGCTCATTCAGCTTATTCCCAATGCTGAACGTCCGGTAAAAAAGCCCTTTTGGGGGGCCGTGCGATACAAAAATGGGTCAACAGTAAAAGTAGCAATATGTCAGCAAAACTATTCGTCGGTAATCTCACCTTCACGGCGACGGAAAACGACTTGCAAGATCATTTCGCGCAAGCCGGAGTTGTAGTGTCGGTCAACATCATGCAAGACCGTATGACGGGTCGTTCACGCGGTTTTGCCTTCATCGAAATGGGATCGAAAGAGGACGCGGAAAAGGCCATTCAGATGTTTCACGCCAAGGACTTCCAAGGCCGGCCTCTGACCGTTAACGAAGCCCGCCCTCGTGAAGATCGGCCTCCGGCGGCGGCGGCGGCGGCTATCGCGGCGGCGGCGGCGGCGGTGGCGGCGGCTATCGTGGCGGCGGCGGAGACCGTCGCGGCGGCGGCGGCGGTGGCGGCGGCGGTGGCGGCTATCGCCAGTAGGCAACTCTCTTTATATCAGGGAGAAGCCGCGGGCGGCTTGCCCGGCCTTTTGTTTCAGACAAATTTGCCTGGGTTCAAAATTCGTTTTGGATCCAGGCTTTGTTTAATTCTCTGGTGCAGCGTCCGCAATGGCCGGGACGCGGCCAGCGGCCACCAGCGCTTTTTGGCCAGGCCAATTCCATGTTCGCCGGTAATGACGCCGTTCCAGGCGAGAACTTGCCGGAACAATTCGTCCAAGGCGGCGCGGGTGCGGGCCTGGACCCTCGGCCAGTTCTTGTCATACATCAGGTTGACGTGAATGTTGCCGTCGCCGGCATGACCGAAACAGGCGATGGGCAGGTCGAACTGCTTCTGCAAGCGGGCCGTGAATTGAAACAGGTCTTCCAACCGGCTGCGCGGCACAACGATGTCCTGGTTCAACTTGATCAGGCCGGTGTCACGCAATGAAAAGGAGAATTCCCGCCGCAACGCCCAGAGCTGTTCGCACCGGGCGCTGCCATAAGCGCGCTCCACAAAAACGGGATGCCTGCCGCGCGCCAATTTTTCCAGCGCCCTCATCTCGCCGCGAACCGATTTTTCCAGGCCATCGAGTTCGACCATGATTAACGCGCGCGCATGGCGCAGGCGCCGGCTGCCGGTGCGGCGGCGGACCGCGTCCAGGGTGAATTGGTCGGCCACCTCCAGCGCGCAAGGCAAAAAACCGTGGTGAAAAATCTCGCGAATCGCCCGGGCCGCCGCTTTCATCGAATCGAATCCGATGACCAGCAGCGCGCGGAAGGGCGGCAGGGGAATGAGTTTCAAGGTGACCTCGGTCACGACGCCGAGCAAACCTTCCGAACCGACGAGCAGTCCGTGTCAAGTCGAAACCGGTTTTGTTCTTATGGGTGCGTCCGCCCAGCGAGACAATGGCGCCGCTCGGCCATGACCACTTGCAGGCCGAGGACGTAATCCCGGGTCACGCCGTATTTGAGGCAGCGCGGCCCGCCGGCGTTGGTGGCCACGGTGCCGCCCACGCTGCAATCGGCGCGGCTGGCCGGGTCGGGCGGATAATACAATTTTTTCCTTTCCACCGCTTCCTGCAAGGTTTGCAAAATGACTCCAGCCTGGGCCACGGCGACAAAATCGCCGGAATGGATTTCCTTGATCCGGTTCATCCGCGCCAGGGACAGAACAATGCCGCCGCGGGCGGGGACGCATCCCCCCACGTAGCCAAAACCGGCCCCGCGCGCCGTGACCGGGATGCGGTGCGCGGAGGCAAAGCGCAGGATTTGGGAAACGGCGGCGGTGGTGCGCGGCAGGGCCACCGCCTCGGGGAGATGACTGGCAAACCATTTGTCGCCGGCGTTCTCCCGGCGTGAGGCCAGGTCGAGGCGAAGCTGGCCGGAAGGCAAAAGCTTTTGCAGTTGGCGCAGCAGGCGCGTCGAATCACTCTTCACAGGCGGGGGGATCCTGGGACTCGATCAAGGCCCGGGCGTCCGCGGCTTGATCTTCAGGGACCTGGACCAAAATGCCGCCAGCCGCCATGGCGTATCCATCCATGCTGAGCGCCGAGGTTTCATGTTTGACATTGACTAAAAACCCGTTGGCCTCCAGGCGGGAACGGACCAGTTCCGCCGCGGCGGGATTAAAGGCGCTGAAAACCGTGACAAATTCCATAAAGATAAAATGGCCGGGGCCGGGTCAAGCCGCCGTCGGCGAGATCAAATCGGCAAAGATGATCACGCCGGCGCCGGTTTGCAACAGGCTGATCACTTTGACGGTGACTTGCTGGCCGATGAGGCTTTGCGCGTTGTTAATCACGACCATGGTGCCATCGTTGAGATAGCCGACGCCCTGCCCTTTGTCCTTGCCTTCGCGCACCACGCGCAGGGGGAAGACTTCCCCCGGCAATATAACCGGCTTGAGGGCATTGGCCAGTTCGTTGAGATTGACGTAGGAGACGGATTGCAACTCGGCGACTTTGCCGAGGTTGTAATCGTTGGTGTATAGTTTTGCCCCCAATACCTTCGACAGGCGCACCAGTTTGGCATCCACTTCCGTTTCTTCCGGAAAATCCGCGTCATGGATTTTCACCTCATTGCGTTTGTTCTGCTGCAGGCGCGTCAGCATCTCCAATCCGCGGCGGCCGCGGGCGCGAATGACCGGGTCGTTCGAATCCGCAATTTGCTGCAGCTCCTTGAGCACGAAGCGCGGCACCACCAGCAGGCCTTCGATGAAGTTGGCCTCGATCAAATCCGCAATGCGGCCGTCAATGATCACGCTGGTATCCAGCAGGAGCAGGTTCTCCGGCTTGCTTTGGGGGGCGAAGCGGACGTAAGGGATGATGAGGGAAAAATCCTCCTTGTTGCTGCGCATGGCCAGGACCATGCCAATATAACTGAAACTCAGGAACAGGGCCAGCCGGATGACCCGCCGTTGCGGTTCATCAGCGTCACTAAACAGGCCGGATTTGTCGATCATCGCCGCGGCCACCATGCCAAGAAACAGCCCGAAGGTGGCGGCGGAAAAGGCGCGCAAGGAGAAGCCTTTGAGCATCTCATCGATCGCGACGCATAATCCGCCCATGCCGAAGCCAATGAGCATGCCCAAACCGCCGCTGTTGATCCACTCGGGCCGCACCTGGCTGACGGCGTAGCCGCCCGTGATGCACATGAGTAAAAACAGAATGCGAATGACCCAAAGCGAGCGCATATTGAATTATTTTTATGGACTTCTCATTCCACGAGCCGTTGGACGGTTGGTTTCCGTGTGTTTCGGCTTCCACAACATGGCCCAAATGCCGCGTTGGTTCAAATTCCTGCCGAAAGCGCTGAACTCCGCCGTCATGGTATTGGCGTTGCTGACGAAGGACGCCATTTCGGCGGCCATCTTTTCATCCTTCAACAAAGCGCCCATGGAGCCTTTGCCGGCCTGCAAATCCAGGGCAATCTGTTTAAACTGGTCCGAAGCGACCGTCAAATTCCCGACCACCTTCCGCACGTCATCCCGATTGGTGACGATGAGCCGGTCCAATTCCGCCGCGGTGTTGGTGAGGCGAACGGACAAGGCCTGGAAATTGCTGATGGCGGCATTGAAGGGCGCGGTGTTGGCGCTCAATAAATTTTCCGCCCGGCTCGCGGCCCCCACGGCTTTTTCTGAAACAACCTCAAGATTGTTCACCGCCATGACAAAATGGGCCAAAGTATTGGTGGAAAGCGCGGAGGCATTCACATTGGTAATGGCCTGGTCGAGGTCTTTCATGGTCTTTCTGGCTTGATCCACCACACCGGAGATGGACTGGACCGCCTCCACCATGTTGAAGGTCGCCTCGCCCGTGACCGAATCGCCGTTTTGAAAGTAGGCGGTTTCATTCGTCGGCGCCAATCCCGTGTCCGTCGGCGCGGAGACTTCGACGTATTGATCGCCCAGAAACCCCAGCGCGTCAATGTGAAATTGGGCGTCCTTGCGGATTTTGTACCGGGCCAGAATGCTGACCGTAATATTGACGGATTTGCCGTTGTCCGCCAAATCCGTGGAACTGACCTTGCCGATGGGCACGCCGGCCATCATGACATCGGCGGTGGGTTTAAGGCCGGCCGCGTTGGGCAAAATGACGCGCAGCTTGTAGGTGGGATTAAAGAGAGTGATGCCTTTGCTGAAGTTGAGGATGAGCAGGGCAATCAGGACCACACCCGCGAAAACAAACAAGCCCACTTTGAACTCAAAACGAGAATCATTCATATCACATCCTTCTCCTTTTCCGTGAGGTCCGCTATCCCGTTCACAAAACGATAAATGACGGGGTCCTTCGATCTAAAGAGTTCATCCGGCGTTTGGTCGGCATAAATGCGCCCGTCATGCAGCATCAAAATCCGGTGGCCGATGCGGCGCGCGCTGCGCATGTCGTGGGTCACGGCAATGGAAGTCACCTGCAGTTTCTCCACCACCCGAATGATCAGTTGATCGATGGTGTCCGCGGCGATCGGATCCAGGCCGGTGGTGGGTTCGTCGTAAAGCAGGATTTGCGGGCGATAAATAACGGCCCTGGCCAAACCAACCCGCTTGCGCATGCCGCCGGAAAGTTCGGCCGGTTTTTGTTTCTCGATGCCGCTCAACCCGACCAAATCCAGGACCTCTTCGACGCGTTTGGAGATTTCCTCCGGACTGCTCTTGCGCTCGCGGTTGAGGACGAAGGCGACATTTTCCTCCACCGTCATGGAATCGAACAGGGCCGCGCCCTGAAACAACATGCCGAACATGCGGCGCACGGGGAGCAGTTGGCGCTCATCCAGCCCGGCAATGTTCCGGCCATCAATGGATATTTCGCCGCTGTCGGGAGTCATGAGGCCGATCAAATGTTTGAGCAAAACACTTTTGCCGCCGCCGCTGACCCCGATGATGGAAATGGCTTCGCCCTTCCCAACGGAGAAGGTCACCCCCTGCAAGACCGGAAGGGGGCCAAAACTTTTTTTCAAATCGCGCACTTCGATCATCATTAGGGCAGCATCCGTAGGAGCAATAACGTCAGAAAGAAATTGCTGATGAGAATGGTGATGGAGGAATACACGACCGCCTCGGTGGTGGCGCGGCCCACGCCCTCGGCGCCTTGGGGACAGTTCAATCCTTTGTCACACGCGATCACCGCGACGATCGCGCCGTAAATGAAAGTTTTGATCAGGCCTATCAGCATGTCGTTCACGTGCGTATAGTGCAGCATGTTGTACCAGATGTAGGTCGCATTGATGCCCAGAAGAAAAACGGCCACGATGTAAGCCGCGAGAATGCCGAGGCAGACGGACTCGGCCGTCAACAGGGGCATGACGAGCAGCGTGGCCAGAAAGCGCGGCACGACCAGGTAATCAATCGGATTGGCGGCCAGGGCGCGCAAGGCATCAATTTGTTCGGTGACGCGCATGG
Organism: uncultured Verrucomicrobiae bacterium; assembly: GCA_963825315.1. Lineage (GTDB taxonomy): Bacteria > Verrucomicrobiota > Verrucomicrobiia > Limisphaerales > Palsa-1400 > DASRLE01. The sequence continues at coordinate 615,905 of CAWGST010000002.1, forward strand.
TGCCGAGTTCGGCGGCGATGGCGGCCCCGACCCGTCCCGCCACCATCAATCCGGTCAGGACCGGCCCCAGTTCGCTGCCCATGCCCACGCTGACCACGGCCAGCGTGGCGGTGTCCATTTTGACTTTGTGAAACTGGGCGCCGGTTTGGGCGCACAACACCATCCCGGTGAACGCGCCGGTGATGGCGACGACCGATTGCGATTTGACCCCGATGAAATACATCTGATAGATGACATCGCGCCATTTCACCTTGGCGCGAAAAAGAGAGGCGGCGATGTCCCGGCACAGAATCGCCCCGCGTCCCACCCCGCCAAACCATTCGCGCGCATATTGTTTTGCAAAGGTCGTCATACGACGCCCGCCAAACTAAGCCAGGAGCCGTCCCTTTGCCAACCTGGAAAATCACCCCCCCCCCCGATTGATTTGTCAGAAAAATTCCAAACTCCGCATTATGGTTTGACACCATGGACGCTTTGCCTTGTCATCGGGCTCATGAAAGGCAACGGCGGATTTGGACTTTTCCCCGGCATCAGCTTGTGTTGCTTGCTGTGGACCGCAAATGCGCTGGGCGGTCCTCCGTTGCTGACGGATGACCCGGATACGCCGGGGCCAAATCATTGGGAAATCAACATTGCCATGACCTCTGAAGACGAAGCGCACGAATGGACCCTCGGAACGCCTTTGCTCGACATCAATTATGGCGTGGGCGACCACATCCAGTTGAAATACCAGGTTCCGTTGGAAGTGTTCGTGCCGGAACAGGGCGGCGCGCGCGTCGGCATGGGCAATTCGCTCGCCGGCGTCAAATGGCGCTTTGTCGATCAAACCAATGGCTCCTGGCTTGAGATTTCCACTTATCCGCAGTTTGAATTCGTTTATCCCCACTCTTCCGTGCCGCGCGTTCTGGCCGATAACGGGGACAATATTTTGTTGCCGATTGAAATGGAACACAAGTTCGAGAAGCTGATTGTTTATGCAGAAGGCGGTTATTTATTGAACGAGAAACGGGAGCCGGAAGTGCTTTATGGATTGGCGGGGGAATATGAGTTCAGCGAAAAATTTTCCCTAATGGGCGAGTTTTACGGCGGATTTGGCCACGATTTCCAGGAGAATGGACTGAGCTTCAATCTCGGTTTTCGGCGGGCATTAACCGAACACGTCGCTGTCATTGGTTCCGCGGGCCGGGCAATTACCGGGCCAGCCTCGAGCGCGCCGTCCTTTATGAGCTATCTGGGACTGCAATTGACGTTCTGAAATCCCAATGCCAGGAACCTCTTCATGCGTTTCCTTCATCCCCTGTGAAAAACACATTCTTCATCCTCTGTTTGAGTTTTCTCATTGCCGCCGGCGGCCTGACATCCGTCCTTGCCGACGACGCGCTGGTTTCGGGGATTAAGCCGGGTTCCGTCACAAACGGCGCGGAATGGGAAAATGGCAAACCGGTTGCGTTGCCGGGCGCGCGGCGGCCGAAAGTGGAGACGGTCTTTCTCTCACGGCCCGAAACCGGGTGGACGTATTCGCATCACCCGCACCTGGCTTTTTTCAAAGGGCGGTTCTATGCGATCTGGTCCAATGGCAGAAAGAGCGAAGACCAGCCGGGCCAGCGAGTGCTGATTTCCACAGCGGCGGACTTCGCGCATTGGACCCAGCCGCGCCCGCTGGTTGACTCGGTGAAGGATGCGGAGGGCTTTGAGGAGACTCTGACAGCCGCAGGTCTTTACCACCATGGCGACACGCTGGTGGCCTATGTCCAGAGTTGTGGGCCGCGTAAGGGAGACAACCGAGCCGTCAAGGCGTTGACGACCCGCGATGGCCTGAACTGGAGTGCGCCACATGACTTGGACCTCTCCATATCGCCCCCCAACCACGGTCCGCAACCTCTTGCATCGGGGCGGTTGATTATTTGCGGAAACACTTCATATCCATGGTCGGATGATCCCTCGGGCCTGGGGGGTTGGCACATGACAGGCATCCACCCGCCCGCCAGGATCGGGAAACCCTGCGAAGGCGCGTTTTACCAGACCGATGACGGCGTGATTCACATGCTCTTGCGCAACGGAAACAAGCAAATACCGCATCGGCTATGGCTTACCGAAAGCCGCGACAACGGCTTGACGTGGTCGGCTGCCGTTCCCACCGGATTTAGCGACGCCGGTTCGAAGTTTCATTTTGGACGGTTGCCAGACGGGCGGTTTTACTACGTCGGCAACCCTCTGGCGAAACGGACGCCACTGGTGTTGTCGTTGTCACGAGATGGGGTGCGGTTCAACCGGCATTTCATCCTTGCTGAAGGGCGCCACGAGATGGGCCGCGGCAGCGACGAATTCGGCTACCCGGCCTACCCGCACAGCATCGTTCATGACGGATACCTTTATGTCATCGTCTTGCGTGGCAAAAACAAGATCGAGGTGTTGCGCGTGGCGCTGTCGGAACTGGCCGTCAAATAAAAATAAAACAATGGCTCCTTTCATTGCAACGGGTGGTGAAGAGCCGCTTCCAAAACAGGATCGCGGCCAGCCAGAAAATCATTGAGCGAATAAGGCACAAAGATGTCGGGATCGAGTGAGAGCGGATCGGCATCGTGAATCTGGCGGACGTATTGTGTCGAGTATTGCACCTTCAGCTTTGAGTTCGGCAGCATAAAAGATTCGGCCTGACCATAATGGTTGGGTTTGTTGCCGGCAGGCTCACCAACAAGGATGGCGTCAAGACGATTGCGGAAACTCAACGCCGTGTTCATCGCGGCAGAAAACGTGCGCCAGGCGATGAGAGCGTAGAGGTGTCCCTTTGCTTTGAGCGCGGGCCGCGACTTCAAACCGTCTGCAAGTGGCTTCACGATTCCCGGAATGCCGCCGCCATTGAAACGCAGATCCACGACAACGCGCTGGACAGGATGCGTGTCCGCAAAGGCGAACAGGTTGCTGGTAAAATTCACGAAGGGATTGCCCGGTTCATTCGTGCATTGGTTGTATTGAATATAAAGGGTGTGCGTTTCCGGCAGGTATTCATACCAGTAGAAAGCCTTGGGGTGTTTGCGGCACAACGCGGTTGGGATATGCAAGGCGTCAGCGGCATTCACCAGTTTCCGGCTGGTTTTGGCGGAACCTTCCGACCCAATTTCCAGGGTAAATTGATCCCCGCCAGTTTTGGCGCAGGTCAAACGCAATCGGCCGGTGGGGTCGGCGATTTTTTCCTGCCGCATCAATTCCACCAGCGTCATGTATCGCGGACTCTGGGCATGCAGATGAGCGTCATTCTCGTGGGGGATGCAAGGAGCCACCGCTGCTTCGACCTGCTTGGGTGTCATTGAACCAATCCGCACCACGCGGCTGCCGAGCGCCCCTTGATACTCCGGAGCCGCCGCCACAATGGCCAGCCCATCGGAAAACCACTGCATCTCGACTGGATAAACATGCAGTGCATGGATGCTGATTGCCGACGCGGGCTTTACCTGCGTATGCCCTACTCCCAAACGGGCCAGAAGGCGCATTAACTCAAGGACGATTTCGGCATCGGAGAGTTTCGGAACTTCACTCTTCAGTGCCGCAACTTTGCGATCGAATTCCTCCTTGGGAATGAGCTTGAACAAGTCTTTCTGCCTGACAGCAAGTTCCCTGGCGAAAAAGTCGAGGTCTTCCTGCCAGCGGCCCGTGCGCGTGGCCGGGTTATCTGCCGCCGGAACGGCGGTCAGATGGCATGAAAAGCAAAGCGCGATGCCCGCAAGCAGAGACGCTGTTTTCACGGCTGACCGTTTCACCATTGCATGATTACAATCGCTTGGACGGGGGACAATCCCAATTCTCTTGCCCATATCGTCGAACTCGAAGCTCATTTTCGATGGCAGAAATAATCTATGAAAACACGCTCTCTTTCGGTTCAAATCGCAGCGGGGGTCGCCCTCGCCCTTTTATCCTGCGGCATCAGCAACGGCCACGCGGCCTCCGCGACACTCATGCAAAACGCGGGCGACAGTTTCGCCCAGCCGCCCCCATTCTGAATTAATCCTTTTTTGGCGGGGACGGGGCGGTTGAAGATGCGGGCGGGGCGGAGGAAGGACTGCCCGTTGCGGTTGAGCCGCTCGAAGCCGGGGCTTTGCTTTCCTTTGTTGCGCCTTCGGACGTGGAGCCGGAAGCGGCGCCGGCGTCTTTCTTGGCGGCGGCCTTGTACTTTTCGCTGCGGTAATCCGTGGCATAAAACCCGCTTCCCTTAAAAATCAAACCGCCGCCCGTGCCGATGGCTCGTTTGACCTTTCCTTTTCCCCAGGGCTTTTTTGGGCACAAAGCCTTTGGGCAAACAGTCAACGGCTTGGCCGTAATCGGTTGCACTGTCTCAAACCTGTGCTCGCATTTGGAGCAGATGTATTCGTAAGTCGGCATAAATTCGCCAATGGCGCCGGCAAAAATTTCAACCGCCGATGCAGCTCATGGTCCGCTCCGGTTGGACAAATTCCGGCTCGCCAATATGGTGGCGGGCCTCCTTTTGCCAGACGACGGCGCGGAGAAAATCGCGCAGGGTGTCATCGTCCGCGCCGGCCCGCGCCAAACCCCGGAGGTCATGCTCCACAACGCTAAAGAGGCAGGTGCGGATTTTCCCGTCCGCCGTCAGCCGGAGCCTGTTGCAATGCCCGCAAAAGGGTTCGCTGACTGGAGCGATGATGCCGATTTCGCCCCGCCCATCGGACAAGGCCCACCGCCTGGCTGTTTCCGCCGGGTTCAGGGAAACCAGGGGCTGGAGCGGAAAGTGCGCCTGCAATCGCCGCAGGATTTCCCGTCCCGGCACCACCAAGTCCTTGTGCCAGGCGCGGCCTGAATCCAACGGCATGAATTCGATGAAGCGCAGGCTCAAATGGCGGCTGGCGGCAAATTCGCCCAGCGCTTCGATTTCGTGATCGTTAATGCCGCGCATGATGACGGCATTGACCTTGACCGGGTGCAAATCCAGTTCCTGCGCCAGGTCAATGGCCGCCAGCAACGCCGCCAGGCCGTCGCGTCCGGTGATTTTCTTGAAATTCTCCCGATCCAGCGAATCCAGGCTGAAGCTGATCCGCCGCAAGCCGGCCTCGCGCAAGGCCCGTCCCTTCTGCACAAAGAGAAAACCATTGCTGGTCATCGCCAAATCGCGCACTCCCGGGAGGGGCGCGATCATCCCGACCAGCTTTTCGATTTGCGGGCGCAGGAGCGGTTCTCCGCCGGTCAGGCGCACTTTTTCAATGCCCAATCCGACGGCGATTCGCACCACGCGTTCGATCTCCTCGAAAGTCAGCATTTGGCCATGAGGCTGCCACGGGCGCGTGAGACGGGTGGCGCCGTCCGGCGCCGCCGGGAAACGGTTCTGGCGGAAAAAGGCGGCCGCTTCCGTCTCCGGCAAACAGTAAAGGCACCGAAAATTGCACCGGTCCGTGACGCTGACGCGCAAGTCGCGCAAGACACGCCCATGCGAATCAATCAATTGCTCGGCAGCAGCCTTCAAGATGTTGGGCTTCTAATGGCTGTTGGTTGGAGCAGGCGCCTGAATCTTGACGCCGCCGTTCTGCCTGAGTTCCACCTTGAGGGAGGAATTGGTTTCCGGCGGCGCAGATTGCACCGGCTGCACGAGCCGCTGGGCGCCCTTTTCGTTCAAGGTCTCGTAAATGCCCCGGCGAATCCAATCCAGCCGCCGTGCAATGGACAATTCCTCCTTCAACTTGTGAACTTGCTCCTTCAGGGCGGCCAGGTCATTGAATTTCTTTTCCAACTCGTCTTTTTTCGCCTGCAACTGTTTCAACTCCTTGATCAGCGCGGCCCGGTCGCCTTCCGAGGCATCCAGCTTCTTTTTTGTCACCGTGATCTGCGTTTCCAGATTGGAGATGGACCCGCGCAAATCGGCGGACTCCTTGTCCAGCTCCGCGTTTTGATTTTCCAGGTCGGAAATCTTCTTGTCCCGCTGCGCCACTTCGGCGGCGGCGGCTTCGGCCTGGGCTTTGGCCTCGGCTTGGGCCTTGGCCAGATCGGCTTGCGTGCCGGCCAGTTGGGCGTCCCTGGCGGCGAGTTTGTTGGAATACTCGGCCTTGGTGGACGCGAGGTTGGTTTCCAGCGCCCGGTTGACCGATTGCTGTTCATCCAGGCTGGCGCGCACGCTGGTCCAGTTGTTCGACAGCGTTTTAATGCTGCTGTCGGCCTGGTCCTTTTCTTCCCTGGCCTTGTTATTGACGACGATGAGCGCCACGGCCAGCCCTATGGCCACGATAATCAAAACAATAATTGGAGCCTTGTCTTTCATAAAATAAGAATGCGCCCACCGCCCGTGTTTTGGCAAGCCCCCATGTGGGTGTGAGACAAAATTCTTCGCCGGCCCATTCTTGCGCGAGAGATGTATATGGGTTTCTCCCCTTTAGCCTTTAGCATTTCGTCAGTCCTCCATAGCTCCCCTGGCGGAGCGACGGAGGAAGCCTTTAGCATTTCCCATATACTCCTTTCGGCCTGCGTTTGCCCTCTCTCCCCGCTTGCGGCGAGAGAGCCGGAGAGAGGGAGTCCCTTTCGTCCTTTGACATTGCATTTCTTGGGGATTTGCCCATTATTCGCATAAGAGAACAGGCTCGAACACGGATTTATGGAATTTCACTTTTTGTGCCCATCTTGCGGTCAAAGGCTTAAGGCGGATGAAGGAATGGCCGGAAGGCTGGTTGATTGCCCGCACTGCGCCATAGAATTCTCGGTTCCTCAGGCTGAAACTTCCACTTCAGAAGCACCGTCTGAAACTCCTGCAGTGCCGAGCAGAGATACCTCGTTCACCAATCCCAATGCAAATGGCAAGTTGACCTGTCACGGCTGGCTCATGAACCCTCCAAAGCTGTGGATTTCTTCGAGTTGACGAGGGCGAAGGCACGGCGCTGATGGTCCAAGCCCATTTCTTCGTGGAAATCGGGCAAGGTGGCCTTGGCCCGTCTGGAGTTTTGCGCGCGCCAGTGCATGAACAGGCTCACGCTGATGCGGCGGAACATACTCAAAACCCAGGCGGCGTTGCGATGGCGTACCCGGCTGCGATCCTCGTCGGCGCTCACGTCCAAGCGCTGGTGCAATCCGGCTTCGATGCCCCAATAATTGCGTTGCTCGTCGAGCCACTGGCGGGCGGGCAAGCGTTCCGGCTCGCGGCTGGTCAGCAGATACTGGGTGTCGGGCTTATCGCCCAAGCCCTGTCGCAGAACGATCGCGCTTTGGGCTGCTCCCGGGAAGCAGGCTTGCTCCGGGTTAATGACCGATGCGCAAAGGGTGCGGATTTCTTTGCGGCCCCGATTCTTCTGTGGCCCCGTGTGTGCCCAAGGCGGCGGCAACGGCTCTGGAGGGGGAAAAAAGCTGCTCCGGTTTGGGCAGCCGTTGGGCCAGGGTCTGGCGCAGTTCTTTTTGGTTGGCTTTGACCGTCAATAAATAATCGGCCCCGGCTTCCTGCACGATTTGCCGCGCCGTCTCCTGCTGGGTATGTAAGGCGTCAATGCCGATCAGAGACCCCGCCACCTCCACCCGCTCCAGCAACTGACGCACGGCGGGGATTTCATTGGACTTGGTCTCAACCAACTGGCTGCCGCGATAATATTGACTGGCCGGGTGAGTGAGCGTAACCACTTGTGCGCCTTGCGCGTGACGCAGCTCCTTGCCATCAGCGGCCAGCGACTGCCCCGGCGGTGCCGGGCCTCGCACCTGGGCCTGCCAGTCCAGCAACGCCGCTTCCACCCGGAGCGGATCAACCGCCTGCAACACCCGCCCGAAAGTGGCTTTGCTGGGAGAAGGATAGCGACCGGTCTTGGGATCGCGCCGCACCCCCAAGGCACGCAACTGCGCCTGGGTAAAACGCCGCGCAAATGCCTTCAGGTCCCGGTGGCCGCGCGGAGCGCCGCAGAGATGGGCGCAGGCCACCATGGCCAGCGCGCCGCTCAATGGATAGCTTTCCACCCGTCCGCGAAAGTCCGGCACCGAGGCAAAATGATCGCGCAACGAGCGCAGTTCTCCCGTGCGCATCATCGGCGGCGGCGGAACCTTGCTTTCCACCACCACCGCCATCGCCGCCGGCAGGTGGTCGGCGCACAAACTGCGTCGGGCGTTCTGCTTGAGTTCTTTGATAAAGAGCGCTTTGGGCCGGTCATGTTTGACATAGTAGTCCTGCTGGCAACGGCCATAGCCTTGGGTCGGTCCCAGTTCGGTCCAGCCGCTGGCTTTGTAGGCCGTGCCCCGAAACAACTGCGTGTCAACAAAGCTCTCTGCCAGCCACACCGGATGACCGTAGCGCGCCTGCCAGTCCCGCGGCAACCGCCCCAAACACAGACCCATGACCCGCGTCGCCAGGTTGGGATAGTGACACTGCGGCAGAACCAAAAAACGCGCATTGTTCGTGACCAAGCCCAACCGCTTGCGCCGCTGCGCTTCCGTCCAGCCAATCCATTTCTCCCGATGACGCAAATGTTTGGCCGCTGCACAAAAGACCAACAAGGCCAGCCACTGGCCGCGCCAGGCGGCCACATAATAGAGCCGCTCGCCCACCGGCTTGATCCCTCCAAGATAATGATGCCGTCGCAGCAACGACTGAAATCGCGGCAACTCGTCCAGGTTGACCAACTCAACTTGGAGTTCCTCCAACACGACTTGTTCGCTGGCTTGCGGCATGCGAGTAGGTTTCGACATGTCCACAGGTTAAAAAAGTTTCAAACCGGTGTCCAGTCCAAAGTGAATAACCTCCTGTCTTTAGGCAACTTCCACTTCCTCATGAGCCAGCCGTGTTGACCTGTCCTGTCTGCTGGTTGCGTTTTGACAAGGGCGACATCATGCACATCGCGGTGCATGATTCCCTTCGAGGCGATCCAATTCTTGGCGAAGATGCTCAACAACGTTTTCTGGCGACCCGCTTCAATAATGCAGACCAGGCGCTCGATGCAATGGGTTTGCCGTGCTCGGAGATTGCCTGTCCACACTGCCGCAGGAAACTACCCCCAAGTTTCCTTGAAATGCCACACTACATTATTTCTGTCGTGGGAGACCAAAGCGCGGGCAAGTCATATTATTTGAGCGTGTTGACCAAAGTGTTGCCTGCAACATTGTATCGTGAGTTTGGCATCGTCTTCCAGGACAGCGATCCGACGGGCAATGCACCGGTTAACGATATGCGCAAAGCGTTGTTTGGCGCTCAAACTCCCGCGCAGGCAAAATTGGCCAAAACAGTATTTGAGGGGGCGATGTATGAACGGTTGCCGAGACAGGGCAGAATGGTGGCCCTGCCACGCCCGTTTGTTTACACGTTGTCTCCCAAGGAAAAGCCTGACGACCAATGCGCGGTCATTTTTTACGACAATGCAGGAGAGCATTTTCAACCGGGAATCAATATAGTGGAACAGCCTGGCGCCCAGCATGTCGCTTCAGCCGCTGGAATCCTGTTTCTTTTCGACCCGTTCAACAGCCCGGAGTTTCGCCGCAACATCTGGGATACGAAGGACCCTCAGATCGAAAAGCCGGTCGTGGATCAACAGGACATTATTCTGACTGAGATGCGGGCGCGCATTCAGATGATCCGCAATTTGCGCTCCGGCGAAACCATTCAAACGCCTGTTGCTTTTGTCGTTGGCAAGTGTGACGTGTGGTTGCATTTGCTCAACGGCAAGGTGCCACAGAGCCCGCTTCAGGATGGAAGACTTTACATGGCCGTGGTCGAGGAAAACTCCGCGCAAGTTCGGGAACTTTTGTATCAGCTTTGTCCAGCAGTGGTGGCCAACGCGGAGGCTTTGAGCCAGAATGTCACTTTCTTTGCCGTTAGTTCATTCGGCCATACCCCTCTCAAAATTGGACCGGGAGAATATGTCCCAGACCCGTCCAAACTCCAGCCGGCTTTCGTCGAGGTGCCGCTGCTTTGGATTCTGTCGCGCGTCTGTCCCGCATTATTTGCTGATTCCGTGAAAGCTCCATCTTGAGATTCTGAATAATTCAGCCTTGTCTCACCATGCCACAGCAACTTATTTACACCAGTGCGCCCCAAGGGTTGGCTGCCGGTCGTTCGGGTCACTGCACCGTTGCGCGTAGCGCGTCGATGCGGGAACCACTCGTCCTTCGTTTGGAGCAATTGAGTTATTACCAGCACCTATCGCTCAGTGGCGGAAAGGAACGTCCGATTTTCGCTTATCGGATTATTGACATTCGGGGTTCTCGATTTCATGTCCTGAGCCGGATTCAAGATGCGGGCTTGGATTTCACGGGGCGGACCAACTTTATCGCGCATCACCTGGCTCTCGCATCCGAAGAATTCCGCCAATTCCCCACGCCGCCTGTGATTCTGCGTGATTGGCCAGGATGGGCAAAATCGTGGACACGAGAACCCACCTTGTTGGAAAACGAAGATTGGTCTGCCCTTGTTGCTCTCGCCAGCAAATCTTCAGTGCCTGCCCAAACCTGGCAGCGTGTAACAGGCGATTCCGTGAACGGCTATGGTCTGCTGGAAGCGCGCGCGGGGGCAACCTTTCGCGTAGATGACCGCCAGCAACCCGTGTCCGCCCCAATTGCCACCGAAGCCAAATCATGAGCGAACGGCTCAGAACGCTTGATTCCAGAATCAGCTTCTTCGCTTTTGCGGACATCATCACCGCTGTCAGCGGGATGCTCATCTTCATCACTTTGCTGCTGGCCACGGATTTGGGCCGGCCAACCAAAAGGCGTTCCAGCGACGCCGACCGGAAGATTCAAGAACAACTTGACGACGCGCTTCGTCAACAACTGGAAACAGATGAGCAGAATCGGCAGTTGCAGGAGTTGCTTGCTGCTGCGGAAACCGCTCCCGCCCTGGAAAAAATCGAGGCCGATGTTGCGCATCTGCGTTCACAATTATCGGCAGAGCAGCAAAGGCAATCCGCCATCACCGAACAAATGACAAAAAGCGCATCCGCCCTTCAAGTGCAGGACGCGACCCTTGGCCTGACTGATCTCAAGGCCGCAATCCAACGCACAACCCAGGAAGCTGATTCCGCCGCTCATCAGGAAGCGAAGGTCCGAAGCCAGATGGAAGGCTTGGAACAGCAAGTCACTGCCGCCCAATCCCGGCTCCTGAAGCTTCGCGAGAGGGAGGGCAAGATTTGGCTCATCCCGGACAAGAGCAACACGACCAAGGAACCGATTCTCGTTACTGTGACGGGAGGGGGCGCAACCGTCGGAGCATTTGACCATCCCGATCAACTCAAGCAGTGGGACAAGGCGGGCAGCCAGTCCTCGTTTAAGGCATATCTTCGCGGCGTAAATTCGCTGAACCAATATGTGGTGTTTGAGGTAAAACCTTCTGGAATCGAACTTTTTAAAAGCCTGCTGGAATCCGCCCGTGCCGGGGGATTCGAGGTGGGCTTCGACGCATTGGAGGAAGATCGCGAGGTTCATTTTTCAACTCCTCCACCTGTTGACGAACCTGTGCCTCCGAAAAATGGACCCGCGAGCGCACCGGTTGCACGCGCATCTCCTTCTAACAACAGCCCCACGGACTCGACCCGACCGCCAGCGATGACGCACGCGAAAACCAACGCGCCCGTACCCGCCACGCCCGTGGCAGTTCCGCCTCAAAAACAGAGTTGGTGGCAAAGATTCTTAAGATGGGTTGGCCTCGCATAAGATGAATATTCGACGAAAGCGCCCGCCAGACAGCCTCTACATGTTGCTCGACACCATGTGCGACGCTTTCGGCGGCATTGTATTGCTGGCGGTGCTTGTCACGCTGCTTACCAGCACCGAAAAGCAGAGTCATCGTGAAGCAGCCGCCGATACTCAAGAGATGCTTCAACGACGGCTGGTCCTCGCTGAAACAAATTTACAGGAATCTCTTCAGCTTTTGCGCTCGCTCCAAGCCAAGGCCAGCAACGACCGCTGGAAAAAGCAGGTTGCACTGCTTGCGACCCGAAAAAAACTCCAAGTCGCGCTCCAGCAAACCCGCGACGCCGTTGCTCTGGATAATAAGAAACTTGACACAGCAAACGCCTCGGACCCTTCGGAGCGATTGAAGTTTCTCAATGCGCAACTCGCAGCGGCAAAGGCGCGCCAACTTGAGCGTCAAAACAGCCTCAATGCAGCCGTGGAGAATGTTAAGCGCCTCAAACAACGACTTGAAGCTCTAAACCGCCAGGTTACAGTCAAATACAATGAATCGGTCCGCTCACTTCGGCTGCCGAAAGAATACCAGACAGGCAAGCGAGTCATTTACATCATTGCCCGGTATGACCGAATTTATCCTTGCCGCAATTCTGACATGAGCCGAAACGAAACCTCCATCACATGGAGCTCAGACCTTGCCAGCGAGACTGCCGAGCCAATTCCAGGCAAAGGGATTGACCCAAACATTGGCGCTCATGGACTCGAAAACTATTTTAACAGCCAGACCAAGGATGCCGTTTATGTGGTCTTTTGCGTTTTCGAGGATTCGTTTCCGGCGTTCATTCGCGCTAAACAATTGGCGGTTGCCAGTGGCCTTGCATACGGCTGGGAACCATTCCGAAATCAGGATGGCCCAGTAAGCTTCGGAGAACACGGACACACGCCCAACCCTCAATGATTGTCAAGAAAAAATATTGTCAAGAAAAAACGACGCAAGTCGCAAACATCACAATATAAAGCAGTTGCAACAAATTATCACAGCCATCAGACATCAGGGAAAAACCAAAACCGTGAATATTTCAATGTTTTTTTTGGACGGGTTTTCTTGAGAATTTCAAAGATGGACTTCGGGTTCTTCCCGGCGCTTCAAAATGAAAGGCAAAACCCGCGAAGAATTTTGTCTCACACCCCCCCATGTCCATCTTGATTAATGGACGCCAGAGCCTACATTAATGTTCATGGATATTCCGAATGAGGTCCCGGTCATGACGCTGCCGAGTGAAACCCTGTTTCCCCAGGCCCTGCTTCCTCTCTACATTTTTGAACGGCGTCATCGGCGCATGCTGGCTGAAATCCTTCATTCCCACCGCATGTTTGTCGTCGCCATGCAGAGGCGGGGTTTCTCCCGCGAATGCCCTTCCACTGTGGCCGGTCTGGGCTTGATCCGCGTTTGCGTGGACAATCCCGACGGCACTTCCCATCTGATTCTACAAGGCATGAGCCGGGTGGAGCTGACCCGGACCATACGTCACAATCCCTTTCGCGTCAGTCACATACGGATGTTGCAAACGCCGGCGCGCGACAGCGTGGCCATTGACGCCTTGATGGCCAAAGTGCGAGATCTGGTTTCCGAGCGCATTCGACAAGGTTTGCAGACCCGTCCCAACGCGCCCAAAGCGCATTCCATCAAGGAGATCATTACCTATCTGGACAAACTGAGCGATCCGGACCAGGTCGCCGATCTGGTTTCATGCGCTCTGCTGCCCGGGCCGCACGAGCGCCAGACCATATTGGAAACGATTGAAATCGAACCGCGTTTGAAGCATTTAATTCATTTCTTGATGGCGGAAATCAGCCAGCATCGAAAAAATAAAGCGACATGAATAATCCCACTTCCGCACCGGACCCCGGCGCGGCCGCCCGCCGCGAACAAATGATCTCGGCGATGTTTGCCCACCTGGTCATGCAACACACCAACATGGCTTTGATTTCTCTGGGACAGATGCCTCATCCGCAAACAGGCCGGACCGCGCAGGACCTCGAACACGCCCGGTACTTTATCGATCAACTGGAAATGCTCGAAGTCAAAACCAAAGGCAACCTGGATAAGCAGGAGGAAGCCATTTTGAAACAAAGCCTGACCAGCTTGCGCCTCGCTTATGTCGAAGCCGTCAATCATCCCCAGGCAGCGCCCTCCCCCGCCCCGGCGGAGCCGCCGCCAGCCGCGCCCGCCACGGATGAACAGGAAACCCCCGTTGCCGAACCCGCCTTGCCCGGTGAAAAGCCGCCGCCGGGCGCCGAAACCGAGTCGCGCAAAAAATTCTCCAAAAAGTATTCATAACCCGCGGTCGTTCCCGCCCTGCCGGCGCGCGGGTTCTTCTCCTGATATGCCAAACCCAATTATTGCCGCCCTGGATGTTCCGTCCGCCGATGCGGCATTGTCTTTGGTCCGCGAGTTGGCCCCTGTCGTCGGCGCCTTTAAGATTGGCGGCGAACTCTTCACCGCCGCCGGACCCGGCATTGTAAAAAAAATCCGCGACACCGGCGCGGCTGTCTTCCTTGATTTGAAATTTCACGACATCCCGAACACCGTCGCCGGGGCGGTCGCCGCCGCGGCGCGGCTTGACGTGCAAATGTTGACCGTCCATGCCAGCGGCGGCACGGCCATGCTGAAAGCGGCCGAAAAATCCGCGCAGGCTGCCGCCCAATCCCTGGGCCGGGCGGCTCCGCTGGTGCTGGGCGTCACCGTCCTCACCAGCATGGACGGCAACGAATTAAGCGAAGTCGGTTTTCAAGCCGGCGTAGCCAGTCAAGTCGAACGTTTGGCCGCCCTGGCCGTTCAAGCCGGACTGCGGGGACTGGTCTGCTCGCCTCTGGAAATTGCCGCTTTGCGGAAAATCATTCCCCGCGAAATGCAATTGGTCACCCCCGGCATCCGCGCCGGAACCGGCCGGCCCGATGATCAGAAGCGGACATTGACGGCGGGCGAAGCCATGGCCGCGGGCGCGAATTGGCTGGTCATTGGCCGGCCCATTTGCGCGGCCAAAAGCCCCCGCGCCGCTGCCGAGCAGATCCTGGCCACTCTCGCGCCAAGCTCTCGCTGACCGCGCCCGTCGCTTTACTGGTCGAAGAATACGGTGACGCTGTGGATATATAATTCCTGGGACGTCGTAGTCAGGCGGAAATCCGCTCCGTCCGTTTGGCCGTTGCGAAAGAGCGCGTCGTTTAACTGATAATTCGTGATTTTCCAAACGACCCCGCCTTCGAAGTTTATTCTCCCGCCATTCGAGTAATGAGGCGATTGCCGGGCCGACCCGTCGAACAGGATATACATGACGCCTGGCGACGCGGCGTAGAATTCGACTTGAATTCTGGCGTTCATGGCGCCCGGACGTTTGAAGGATGGCGAAATCTGGAAATCGCAGTGCGCGCGCCGCCCGCGGAATTTGAGAAGGCGGCATTCCTTGCCGCCGATGTTGGCGGGCGAGGTGGCGCCATTCCCCACTTCGGTCACTTCCCGCAATCCTCCTTCGCGATTCACCTTGCCCAATTCAATGCTGACGGTTGTTCCGCTCAAAGGCGGGGCCGGAGCCAGGCTTGGGGCCGGGATTGGGGCCGTCTTGCTGACATTAGTGCCAGCCGGATTGACGGCGTTGGTTTTGGGTGCGGAAAGGGGGGCCGGGAAATCCGGCATCTTTGGGATGAAATGGCTCCAGGCCAGCCAGGCCAGTATCCCCAATCCCGCGGACCCGACGAGCATGGCGAGGCGCCGGCGCATCGCATTTTCCCCGGCCGGTGGCGGCGCGGCGATTTCAGCGGCGGGCGCTGGCGCGGCGATTTCAGCGGCGGGCGCTGGCGCGACTGCGGTTTCCTTTGATTCTTTGGCTGGCTCGCTTGTCTCGGGCGCGGTGGAAACTGTGGAGGCAAAGCTGGTTATCGGCAACGCTGTCGGCTCCGTCAAGCCGATCCATTCCGCCACCGCGCGGGCGCTTTGCGGGCGCTTTTCGGGATTTTTTGACAGGCAGGCCATGATAATGGCGGCGACGGCGGGCGGAACATCGTTTTCGACCTCCAAATCGGCCAGCCGTTCTGACAGCGGCGTCGCCAGGACATTGCGGACCTGATAGGCAATGTCGTTTTGATAAAACGGCGGATGGCCGCTCAACAGTTCGTAGAGCGTCGCCCCCAGCGCATAAATATCGTCGGTCACGCGCGCCACTTTTCCTTCGATCTGTTGGGGACTCATGTAGGCGGGCGTTCCGCTGGTGCGATTGCGTTCGGTGTCGTTGGCGGGGGACCCCAAGGCCCAGGCCGCCACTCCGAAATCCGCCAGCCGCAAGCGTTGTCGTTCATCGAGCAGCATGTTGGCGGGCTTGAGGTCGCGATGGATGACTCCTTCGCTGTGCGCATAATCCAATGCTTCGCACAATTGCTTGACGATCGGTTTGAGGTAATCCCAGGAGAAGAAGCCCTTGGGCTGCCGCGAGCGCAAGATCCACAAGCTGGGTCCGTCCACGTATTCCATGGAGATAAAGGCCGCTTCGTCCGGCGCTTCGTACAAATCGTAAATGCGCAGGATGTTGGGGTGGCTGAGCATGCGGCTCTTGTGGGTTTCCTGGCGCAGATCATTCAGGGCGACAGGATTGGCGCGCACCGCCTCGGGCAGAAACTTCAGGGCCACCGGTGTCATGAGGCGTTCGTCATGGGCCAGCCAGACCAAGCTCATGCCGCCCCGACCCAGTTCGCGCAGCAGGCTGAAACGACCGCCCCCCACCAGGAAACCGCCGGCCAGGTAGGCCGACGCTTCTTTTTCGGGCAGGCCGGGATCGGGTGTGGGCTTTTCGTCCGCCATTGGAGGGACACCTAAAGGTTGAAATCCGGCCCCAGATAAATCTCCCGGGCCTTTGGATCGTTGACCATTTCCTCTCCGAGGCCCTGGTAGATGACGTCGCCATGATGGATCAAGTAGGCCCGGTCCACCAATTTCAAGGTCTCGCGCACGTTGTGGTCGGTGATCAATATGCCCAGGCCCCGCTCCTTCAGCCGCCGCACAATTTTTTGCACTTCATAGACGGCAATGGGGTCAATGCCGCTGAACGGTTCATCCAGGAGCAGCAGTTTCGGACTGGTGACCAGCGCCCGCGTGACTTCCAAACGCCGCTTCTCCCCGCCGCTGAGCAGGTAGGCCCGGCTCGCGGCCAGGCGCGCCAGATCCAGTTCGTCGAGCAGGGATTTGAGGCGCAAGGCGCGTTCCTGCCCGCTCATGGGGCACGTTTCCAAAATGGCCAGAATGTTTTCCTCGACCGTCAGCTTGCGAAAGACGGACGGCTCTTGTGTCAAATAACCGATGCCCAGGCGCGCTCGTTCATGCATGGGCAGCCGCGTGATTTCCCGGTCCTGGAACCGCACTTCGCCTTCGTCCGGCTTCACCAGGCCGACGACCATGTTGAAGGTGGTCGTCTTGCCCGCGCCGTTCGGGCCGAGCAAACCCACAATTTCGCCCGGATTGACCTGGATGGAAACGCCGTTGACCACGCGCCGTTGACGGTAGGCCTTGGCCAGTTTGTCCGTGGAAAGCAAACTGCCTGAAGCGGGCGGCGCGGCGGAATCGGTTTTCGTTTCAAGCGGGTTCATGCCTTACAAGGATTTTTGGCCGGCGGCGGCCTTGATGGGAACAATTCTGTACCGGCCAAAGGCTTGGAACTTGTTCGCCTTGGGCTGCCAAATCATAAAGTCAGAGTCGGTAATCACGTAATCGTCGGTGTGCGCCAACGGCGCGCCGGTCAGCTTGACCTGGTCGTTGGCGCCGGCGGTATAGACGGCGCGTTCGGCCGTGGCGTGGGTGTTTCGCCCGGCTTTGAGCTGGTCAAGAACAACATTCGGCCCGGCAACGGCATGCTCGATCTGATTCGTCACCGCCGAAAATTGCGCCGTGACCGTGTCGGCCGCCAGCTTGTTGCACGGCGCGCCGGGACTTGTCCCTTTTTCTTCGATCACCACATTGGTGTGCGCCACGATGGTTTTCATCAAACCCGTCTTGATGGAGCGATAGGCGTTGAGCCGCTCGCAAGTGATGGTTTTTATGAGGCCGGACGCGTCTGGCGCCGTATCACCCTGGACCTGGCCGCGCGCAAACGCGCTTTCGACCTGGTTGTTGGTCAAATTGACCGTTAGAAGAACGCAGTTCAATGTGTCCTGCAACCGGCCATTTTCGACCAGCCGGGTTTTGACGTTCCTGGAAAACGTGGCCTGATTGGTTTGATACTCCATGTCATCCGATGAAATAAACAGCCATTGATTGGTGGAAGGTCCGGAAGCGGCGGCGGGATGGTTCGCGGCGCCGCCGCCGGTTCGCATTTTGAAGCGGGCATTCGTCCGCGCGTGGTAAGTCTTTCCTCCCAAGTCCGCCGACAGCGTCTGCCCTTTGACCTCCATGTCATCGTTCCACCAGACCGGATTGCCGGTCAGTTCAACGCGGTCGGTCGCTTTCTCGTACACAGCGTGTTCGGCCATGGCGCTGCTTTGATCGGCTTGATTGACGATGATGACGTTGCCGCGGGCCGACATGCTTTGCACCGGGCCGTTGGTGGGCGGAAATTGCAGGGTGGCAAAATCGGCGAAAAGTTTGCGGAAACCATTGGTGCCCGCCAGCAGCGCGGTCGAGTTGGTGGCGCGGCCCGGCGGATTCGGCTCCGCATTGGGCCATCGCACCCTGACGTGGCCGATGCCGGTCAAAAGATGCCGGGTGCTGTCGTAGGTGAATTCATTTGCCTTGGCTTCTTCGTCGCCGTTGCGCCAGATGGCGTCCGTCGTCAATTGCATCATTTCGTTGCCGTTGGTCACATAATAAAAACCCGTCGCGCCGGTCGCGCGGCCATTGTTGGTCGTGGTCAGGACAACATTCTGCCGGGCCAGAATGCTCTGCACCGCGCCGTTGGTGGTGAATTGAATGGTCAGCAGGTCGGAAGTCATGTCCAATTGCGGATCAATCATGTGGACGTTGCCGGCGTAATCAACCACATTCGAGTCAAGATTGAACCGGCCATGATCGGCAAAAATTTTCAAAATCTGGCCGGCATCGGCCCCGTTGGTTCGCGGGGCGGCCAGCATGGACGATCTCAGGAGCGATTTGACCACCCGCGTTTCCACCTGATTGGAAATAATCAGGAAGTGATTGGATTGGGTGAAAAGGAACCCGACGCCCTGGACGAATAGATTGGTCGTCGGAGTGAAAATTTGCAACGGCCCCTTGTCCGACGCCACTTTGACCGACACGTCAACTTCGCATTGCGGGGCTTGGGCGATGATTTGAATTTGCTTGGGGTCGCCGTTGTGGAAGCTTTTCAATTCGAACTGATTGACCAGCATGGTGCGCGCGTCGAGATTGGTGACGCTGCTGCCGGTGATGACAAAATCCAGCTTTTGTCCCTCGGACGTGGCGCGATAGGAGGGCATGAAGGGATGCTGGCGCAACTGGGTTCCCTGCGGCACCTGCGCCAGCGCGGTCGAATAAATGCCGCCGGCCAAAAACACCAAAAGCAGCGCGGCGGCTTTCATGGCGTCCCCGGCAAAGCGCGTATCAGGGCGTGAAGTTTGACCAAGCCGGCCAGCAGCGCGGCCATCTGGCCCAGCGGAATCATGTTCGGACCGTCGCTCAAGGCGCGGGCCGGATGCGGATGCGTCTCGATGAACAAGCCGTCCGCGCCCGCCGCCAGCGCGCATCGTGCCAGCACCGGAGCCAGGTGCCGCTGGCCGCCCGAACAATCCCCTCCCGCCCCCGGCAATTGCACCGAATGCGTCGCGTCAAAAATGACCGGAAACCCGAATCCCCTCATGATCGCGATGGAACGCATGTCCGCCACCAAATTGTGATAACCGAACGTCGTGCCGCGTTCGGTCACAAGAAGTTGACGCCCCCCCGCGCCGGTGGCTTTCCTGACCACCTGCCCCATTTCCTCCGGCGACAGGAATTGGCCCTTTTTCAGATTGACGATTTTGCCCGTGCGCACGGCGGCGGTGATCAAATCCGTTTGCCGGCAGAGAAAGGCCGGGATTTGCAGGATGTCCACCACGGCGGCGGCGCATTGCGCCTGCTCTTCCGTATGGACATCGGTCAAAACAGGAAGGCCAAGCTCGCGCCGCACCCTGGCCAGAATATCCAAACCCTCCTTCAGCCCCGGCCCGCGAAAGGATTTTCCCGACGACCGGTTGGCTTTGTCAAAACTGGCCTTGAAAACATAATTGATCCCCAATGCGCGGCAGGTCTTTTGCAACGAGGCGGCGACTTGAAGGCAAAGGCCTTCGTTCTCAATGACGCACGGCCCGGCAATCAAAGTCAGATGCGATGCCTTCCGGATCGATTTCCAGAGCAGTGAATCATTCATCGCCTAGATCACCGTGCCATGGGGAATGGCGGCGTTTTTGGGAATTATGACAATCCCGTCCCGAATATAGTATTGCTCATGGTCCACCTTTTCCGGCTTGCCCGCCGGTGAAATGCGGCAGTTGTCCCCGATGCGCGCGTTCTTGTCAATGATCGCATTGTCAATACGGGTGTTCCGGCCCACCCCGATGCGCGGCACGCCGCGCCCCTCATGCTGGCGGATGGAAATGTCCGATTCGTAGTAATCACACCCCAGCAGAATGGTGCGGTTGATTTCGCAAGCTTCATTGATCGTGTTGCGCACCCCGATGATCGAGTCGTTGATTTTGCAGCGGTTGATGATGCAGCCGTCGGAAATGACGGCGTGATTGATCTCGGCCCCGTTGATCTTGGACGCCGGCAAAAAACGCGGCCGGGTGAATATGGGCGCGCTCATATCGAAGAAATTGAAACGCGGCAATTCCGCCACCAAATCCAGGTTCGCCTCAAAATAGGACCGGATCGTGCCCACGTCCTTCCAATACCCCTGAAAAATAAAGGCATGGACCGCTTGCGCATCTATCGCCGTCGGGATGATGTGCTTGCCGAAATCCGTCAGTGTGTTATCGAGCAATTTCAAGACGACATCGCGCTTGAAAAGATAAATGCCCATGGAGGCCAGGAAACGTTCCCGGCCGTTCTCGATGCTCAATTGTCCAAACAGGCCCGGATCCAGGCGCATGGAATCCAGCACGGGCGCCTCCTTGGGCTTCTCGACAAAACGCCGGATGCGCAAGGACTCATCAATCTGCATGATGCCCAGGCCCTGCGCCTGATCGCGGGAGACTGGAATGGTGGCGACGGTAATGTCCGCCCCAATCTCGGCGTGTTGGGCGATGATCTGCCTGAAATCCATCCGATAAAGCTGATCCCCGCTCAGGATCAAAAGGTAATCGAAATCGTGGTTGAGGAAATGGAGCAAATTCTTCCGCACCGCATCCGCCGTGCCCTGGTACCAGGACATGTCCGAAGTTAAGCCGGGCTCCGCCGCAAGAATTTCGACGAACCCCCCCGAAAAATGGTCAAACTTATAAGACTGCGAAATGTGGCGGTGCAGCGAAGCCGAATTGAACTGGGTCAACAAATAGATGCGTTTCAGCCCCGAATTGATGCAATTGGAAATGGGAATATCCACCAGCCGGTATTTTCCCGCCAGAGGCACGGCCGGTTTGCTGCGGTCCCGGGTGAGGGGGAACAGACGGCTCCCCTGCCCTCCGCCCATGATGACGGAGAGCACGTTGCTTGAATTCACTGACATCCGTGCTTTTTGCGGCATGAGACAACCTCAATTTGCTGGCCAATTCAGAGCAGTGTAAGCCCAACTCCGCGCGACGCAAGAAAAGTTATTCGCCGCGCGCGCTTTTTTTTTCGTGCAAATCCGATCATCCGGGCGCATTTTCTGGCAATTCAATTTTGTGACCGCACATCCGCTGCCAAAACTATGAACAAGATCAATGAACTGGACGCTGTGGCTCTAACGTGCGATTTGCCCAAACACGGGCTAAAGCGGGGCGACGTCGGCACCGCCGTGCTGGTGCATGGCAAGGGCGCAGGGTTCGAGGTGGAGTTTGTTGGTTACGACGGCCACACCGTTGCCTTGCTGACGCTGGAACACGACCAGGTGCGCCCACTCCAAGCGGGCGACATCCCTCACGTCCGCGAGTTGGCAGTCGCCTGACATTCCATCGCAGGATTCCGATTCTCCTCCCCAGCGCTGAAAGCTGACCGCCATTCCGGATTTTGCAATGAAATTCGATTTGAAATTCGATTTGGCCGCGGCTGCGGGTTCTTGGCCGCCCCAAACAGGGTGCAAATCTTGAAATTTTAGACTTTAAACTTCAAGGGTTCCCCTGTATGAACTTGTGCCGGTACACTCTGCGTATGGGGTGGAGTCAATTTGGCGGCCAAAAATATATGGCAAGGTTCGATGAAATCATGGGTGAATTTGAAGGGAAGTTTGCGTTGACAGGCGCGGCATCGGTGTTGCATCCTGTTGGCCATGCTTTGTTGCCAATGGCCTGTTGTGTCTTTATTGCCAAATCCTGATCCATTCCGCACAGAACTATGAGCGCACATCCACTGCAATTCAAAGTCGCCACCGAGGAGTGGGAATTTGAACAAGTCCACGAACTCAATTACAGAACATTCGTGGAGGAAATTCCCCAGCATCAAGCCTCCAGCACCCCCCGTCTGGTTGATAAATTTCATGCCGAAAACACCTATCTGGTCTGCCTGTGCGGCAATCAGGTCGTCGGCATGGTGGCCGCCCGCGGCCGCCGCCCGTTTTCGCTCGACCAGAAGCTGCCCAATCTGGATTCCTATCTTCCGCCCGGACGCCGCGCTTGTGAAATCCGCCTGCTCTCGGTCGAAAAGGAGTTCCGCAATGGGCAGGTCTTCCGCGGTTTGACGGCCTTGATGTGGCAGTTCGGCACCGAGCATGGTTACGACTTGGGCGTCATTTCCGGGACGACCCGCCAGCAAAGGTTGTACCGGCATCTGGGGTTTGTGCCCTTCGGCCCGCAGGTCGGCAAGGGCGAGGCCATGTTCCAGCCCATGTATTTGACCCTGGAGCAATTTGAGAAGCAGGCCGAAATCTTCCTGCGCCAGCCGTTGCGGCCGCACAGGCCGGTCAGTTTTTTGCCCGGTCCGGTCACCATTCCGCTCCAGGTGCGCAAGGCCTTTGAACGGGCGCCGGAGTCGCACCGCTCGGATTTCTTTATCGCGGATTTTCAGAAGACCCGGGGCCGGCTTTGCCAATTGGTCCGCTCCTGCCATGTCCAGATTTTGCTCGGTTCGGGCACGCTGGCCAATGACGCGGTGGCCGCGCAGTTGACTCTGGAGAAAAAACCGGGGCTGATCCTGAGCAATGGCGAATTTGGGGAGCGCCTGGCCGATCACGCCAAACGCTTTGGGCTGACGTTCGACACCCTGAAATTCCCGTGGGGCCGGGCCTTCGATCTCGACGTGGTGCAGCAGTTCCTGTCCCGTTCCCCGTCGCTGGGATGGCTTTGGTGCGTCCATTCTGAAACTTCCACCGGCATGTTGAATCCGCTGCCCGTCCTGCAATCCCTCTGCGCGAAAAGAGGCATCAAGGTCTGCGCGGATTGCATCAGTTCCATTGGGCTTGTGCCGGTCAACCTCGAACGGATTTATCTGGCCTCGGGCGCCAGTGGCAAGGGATTGGCGGCGTATCCCGGGTTGTGCATGGTTTATTACAATCATTCCATTGCCTCCAACACCGCCCTGCCGCGCTATTTGGATTTGGGCTGGTACGCCGAGCATCAGGGCATTGCCTTTACCCACTCCTCCAATTTGGTCCAGGCCCTGGACGCCGCAGTCAAACAGAATGATTGGGAAAAGAAATTCGCCGAAGTGGCCGAAGTGTCGGCCCGGTTGCGCGCCCGATTGCGCGAACTGGACTTCCGCCTGCTTGCAACCGGCGCCGGGGCCATGCCGGGAGTGGTCACCATCGTATTGCCCGCGGAACAGAACTCATCGGACTTCGGCCAAAAACTGCAAAAGGCGGGGTTCATGCTCAGTTACAACAGCGATTATTTGCGCCGGCGCAACTGGATTCAAATCTGCCTGATGGGCGAATATTCCAATGATAAAATCGAGGCATTATTGGCCTGGTTAAGCCGGAACCCGATCACCGCCGCAAAACAACTCTCCGCACAGACCGCTGTTGCGGAGGCCTGACAGAACGGTTGCGGCAGGCCTGGGCGGCCTGGACAAATCCGGCATCGCCGAACTCACCTTCAAAGACCGCCACGCGGGAAAATAACGCCGGTAGGGTGAGACTCGAACCCCATTTCGATCGACGCACTTCAGCCTTTATCCTTCAGCCTTTAGCCTTTTTTTTCATGGCGTCCCGCCAAAATCCCCTTCACACCCTTCGTGTTAACAAAGTCGGATCGCCGGCAAAAAAGCGCAAGAGATTTACCACGTTCCCCACGGGCGCAAATTGAAACCCTCCTTTTCGCCAATCCGCCGTCTCGTCGCGCCGTCTCGTCCACGCCATAGCCGTTTCGGCGACGGCGGAAGCCCCACAGAGGAGACGGACGGAAATAAAAATCTGCCATTGCGCGAGACCCGCTTAAACAGTGGTTTTGCAAAAGGCTTTAACAACCGCCCGCTCTAAGTTTCTTTTGGAGCCGCTGCTTTCAGCGTTGCGTAATAGGCCGAGGGCTGAAGAAGCAAAAGGCCAGGTCTCAGTTTGGCGGGATCACGAATGCTCCAGATTTTTGGATTTGCAGATTTTACATCGAAAACGATGAATAAATAGTAGTTCGGAAGTTTCTGGGCTTGTTCAACCTCCCTAGCTGAGATGTGAAAACGAACCCCGCCGCTTTGGGTGGGTGGTTTATTGGTGGTCGCTTTCACCTCAATATACTTCAGCGCCCCATCCAACTCGAAAGATTTCACATCATATCCAGCACCTGGATCCTTCCTACAAACGGCCTCGACGTTTTAAGCCAAATCTCGCCGGCCGTGTGTTTCAAGCCATCTCCGTTCCGCCCAATAAACAACGTCTTCGCCTTGGTCACCGATTCGCTTGTTCCGCCGATTCTGTTTTTCAAAGTCAATCTCATCAGAGCCGCGCTTTTGTTCTCCCTTTTTCCGGGAATCCATCGCATCCCCAAGCTCGAATGAGATGAATTCGCCTCGTGTGCTGCGCGCGGGAGGAAAATCCTCGGCATCCACGTATTTCCGTAGCGCCACTGGAACTTTTGACGATTTGGGGAGAGGACGCCACGCATCGTAAAGAAAGTACATGAATTCATTCGTTGTCCATTTAGACATGACTTCATCGTCAGCTTTGAAAGTGAGCAATAACTCTCTCTTCGCCAAAACGTCAAGGTCGCAACCTGGCACAGCCAGCCCAGCCTCTCTGAGAAAGTGGTCAATATGCTCCTCTGAGAAAATGTTCAGATACCTATCCGGGTAGAAAAGGAATAGAATCTTCCCCTTGAACATTGGGGAGATTTCTATCTTTCGAATTGCCTCCAAGTCTTTGGCGCGTCCAGCCTCAAGCAAACGAACGATTTGATCACGTAGAAACACGATCGCGGCATTGGCACTCTCAAATTTTGCAGTGAACTTGTAGCGTTGCGTCTCTTTGTCAAAAAATACTCCGAACCTGGGGGAAGGAGAGCCTTGGATGCGCCCCAACTCAGAAGTTTTCCACTCCACCCAATAGCAAAAGCTGTCCTTGCTGCCTTTGCCTTCAACGTAATCCTCCAATGACAGCAGCGGAATTCGGCTGGGCGGGAATTTAGATACAAACTCTCGGCGAAGTTTTTCCATTTCGCGAAAGTGGGATTGATTCTCCTGCCTTTCAGGTTCATACCTGGCCTGTAAAACACGAATCTCGTCTTTAATTATCATTGCGTAAATCAGTTAGTTTTAAAAAAGTTCGTCGGGCGGTTGCTCAGAATCATCGTTTGTCGAAAACTGCGCCAGTATTGACTTCAACTGATCGGGGTTGAACATCTTCCTAATTTTCGCAATTTCCTCGTTTGCTAGTTGGTCGCACCGTTCGTTGCTAACATGCCCTGAGTGTCCTTTGAGCCAATGCCACTCAATTTTGTGCTTTGATACTGACGAATCAAGAGCACGCCAAAGATTCTTCGTTCTTCACCGGCTTTTTCGACTTCGTTCTCCAACCGTTGCGTTTCCAATTCACCAACCAGCCGGAGACTCCATTTTTCAGATATTCGGAATCGGTGTAGAACTCGACTTCGCAATGCTCTTTGAGTGCATTCAGAGCTTGGATTGCCGCTTGCAACTCCATCCGGTTGTTCGTTGTAGCCGCAACGCCGCCGCTAAGTTCTCGCTTGTTTTGCCCATACTCAAGTATCGCAGCCCAGCCGCCTGGCCCCGGATTTCCATGACAAGCGCCGTCAGAATGGATGACAACCTTTTTCATCCACTCAGTTGGCCAAAAGGTCTTTAATGTTAATATGGAAACCTGCTTCTTGAAGTTCGGCCGCGAGCCTGGGCTTGACTTCGCTGACATGTGTCTGGAATGGAATGTAAACGAGACCGTGGATATCGGACGGCAATTCGACATCCCCTTTGTGCAGAATAGCGACGTGCTTTCGGCCCAAAGTTGAGAGGAACATGCCCATCTCCAAAACGACATTTTGGCGAGCACGAAATTTCTTCTCTCGCGGGCAGTCGCGTTTGTACCCTTCGTCGTCGGGAGTTAGCAATACGCATGCAAACTTCACGTTCGCGCGGTGCCTCTCCAACATTTCAATGATTGTCTGCCCTTCAGCGACGAGGTTCGCCAGAATAACGGGTTCGAATTTTAAGCGACGAAGCAGGAGTTCAAGCTGCTCTCGGGCACTCGTGTCGTGTCCATAGACGATGAAAATCTTTTCCGGCGGCAGCAACGGTAGACTTTGAGGGGTTGCCACTCCTAGCGCAGAACTGGCAGCCGGAACGGACTGAAGTAATTGCTCCGCTCGCTTCTTCTCAGCACTGTCTTTTCCTTGAACCTGAACTTTCCCGGTCGACGGGAAAAGGTTTATCCTCGTTCCTTCAGGAAGTGTGAACTGGAAACCATGATTGATTTCTCTTCGCTCAACCGAAGGCCATTCGGTCTGCAAAGTCCGATGAACGCTTTCTTCTGTGTGCTTTGCCATGTACCAATTTTATGCTTTCGCGTGCAGTTTCGCACCCTTTTTGTGAGCTCCTCTGACTTCTCCACCTTACTACCTAATTAGTGCCCCCTGCGATTCTGCAACGTGACGGAAGCGGTGATCCACCGTCGCTTGGGACTTCCGCCGTCGCTCAGTCAGACGGAGCTATTGCGGACAGGGTGGCGGACCGGCGAAAGGCTTCCGCCTGCGCTGCGGCAGCTACGGCGCGACGGAACCGCCCGATTTGATGCGGTGGCGGATTTCGGCCAGCAATTTCCGACCCCGGGCCGGATCGCCCCGCTTCTGGCGGATTAGAAACCGGGCTTCCGCCTGGCGCTCCGTGATGACGTGCGTGACAAAGTTGTCAAACAGCCTTTGCACGCTCGTGCCGGTGGAGCGCGCCGCGCCCAGCAGCGCCTTGTGCCGGGTATCGTCACAACGATATGGGATTGTTTTCATTTTACACTTTCCAGATGTTGCGCCGGCGTCATCACGCGCGGCGAGGCAAATTTGAGTTCACCCCGCGCAAAATCGCGCGTGTTGTGGGTTGCCAGATGTTCCACGCCGCCGGCGATGGCCAGTTCCAAAACATGGTCGTCATCCGCATCCGGCAGGTTGGGCCGCCAGCGGAAGTAAATCGGCTGCCAGACCGCCGCCGCGCAGAAATCGTCCAGCAACGTTTCGCGTTCGGCCAGTGTCACAGGGACAGTCCTCCACAAGCTTTTGCGTTGCACCAGTTGCTCGTATTCCGCCAGGAGCGCCGCGCCCATGACAGCTTGATCCTCGAGCGCCAGACAGCGATCCAACACTTCGGCGCTCGCGCCTTCCTGACTGCGCAGGGCGGCAACGAACACATTGGTGTCTTGCACGATTTCCATGCGGTGCAATATGACATCACAGGTGATGCCAGTCAAGGAAGTTTATTGCAACTGCACACTTTTTCGAAATGACTTGCGCACAACACGTTGTGACTATTTCACGGATAAAATACCGAAAATTTCACTGTTTTTTTCCAGGGCAATATGGTTCAACGCAAGTTCTCTTGAGAAATTTAAAAGTGGCCGGCCCGTTATTCTTTTGCCGCGGACCGAAGCCGGGCAAAAATCGTGTTGGCCTCCGCCAAACTTTCCTTCGATCCGATGTCAAACCAAATGCCTGGAACGCGCCAGGTGTAAACCGGCGTGCGCTGGTAAAGCCATTGCACCAGACGCCCGGGCTGATCGGGATTATTTCCCTCGGCCACGTATTGGCGGATCAACGGCAGGCTCGATTTGGGATAATAATAAAGGGCGATGCCCGTCAGCGTGCTCGTCGGATTTTTGGGCTTCTCCTCGAAGAAGGTGATTTTGCCCGAAGCCTCAATGGAGATGGAATTGTATTTGGTGATCTCCTGCAAATTGCCCACGTCATAAACAGCCAGGACCGGCGCATTTTTCCCGCGGCAATAACGGCCGAAATCCTGCAAGCTTTCGCTGAAAAGATTATCGCCCGCCACCACGATGAGATCGTCGTCCACTTTTTCCCGGGTCATCACCAGGTGCAGGTCTCCGATGGCGCCCAGTTTGTTGCTGTCATCGGTCGAACCGTCGTTGACGATGGTAAAGTCGAGCTTGGCCTTGGTGGCGCGATAGTGCCTGGACCATTCCTGGAACGGCCCGGCAAACTTTGCATTGGTCACGACATAAACGCGGTCGATCCCGCCAATGGGCACCAGGTTGTCCAACACATAATCAATCATGGGTTGCCCCGCGACGGTCAGGAGGGGTTTGGGTTGGGTCAGCGTCAGAGGATAAAGCCGCGTGGCGTAACCGGCGGCCAGAATGAGCACTTTCATTGGTTTAATTCTGATTCTCAAACAGGCTCGGCGCAACCTTTTTGGCCAGGGCCTCGGAACGCTCCATGATTTCCCGGCCCGACTCGCAATGCAAGGCGAACTCCGCCAGTTCCTCGGCCTCCTCCATTTTCAACCGGCGGATGAGGAATTTTATCCGGGGCAGGAAAGACGGGGCGATGCTCAGTTCATTGACCCCCAACCCCAGCAAGAGCGGGGTCATGAAAGGGTCGCCGGCCATTTCGCCGCAAACGCCGCACCAGATGCCGTGGTGATTGGCCGCATCCACCGTCAATTTAATCAGCCGCACCACGGCTGGGTGAGTCGGTTCATAAAGGTGGGCGATCCGTTCGTTCAAGCGATCCACCGCCAGGGAATACTGAATCAAGTCATTGGTGCCAATGCTGAAGAATTTGACGCGGCTGGCCAGGGTGTCGGCTGCGACGGCCGCGGACGGGATTTCAATCATGACGCCGATTTCGATGTGTTCATCGAAGGGCACATTGCCGGCGCGCAATTCGCCCTTGTATTCTTCGACCAGCGCATTGGCCTTTTCCACTTCGCCGAAGCAGGAAATCATCGGATACATGATTTTGACGTTGCCCTCGGCGCTGGCTCGTAAAATGGCCCGGAGCTGCGCGCGAAACACCTCCCGTTCCTCCAGGCAGAAGCGAATGGCCCGCCAGCCCAAAAAGGGGTTCATCTCCGGCGGAATGGGCAGGTGCGACAAAAATTTGTCCCCGCCCAGATCCAGAGTTCGAATGATGACCGGGTCCGGCTTCAACTCGGCGGCGACGCGCCGATAGGACTGGTATTGTTCTTCTTCCGTCGGCAGCGAGTCGCGATTGATAAAGAGATATTCCGTGCGGAACAAACCCACTCCCTCCGCGCCGTACAACTTGACGGCCTCGCCATCGCCGGCCTGTTCGATGTTGGCCGAAAGGGTGACTTTCTTCCCATCGAGCGTGATGGCGGGCAGATTTTTGATTTCGCGCAGTTTGTCCTCGATCGAAGCCTGGCGCCGGACCATCTGCCCGTATTCGAACCGCGTCTGGTCGGTGGGGTTGACAATGATGGAGCCGTTGTAGCCATCGAGCAGCGCATGGTCGCCCGTCTTGATCTTGTGGCTGGCATCCTTCAAGGCGACCACGGCCGGCACTTGCAAGGACCGGGCCATGATGGCGGCATGGGATGTTTTGCTTCCCACATCGGTGGCAAAACCGAGGATGATCTTTCGGTTCAGCAGCGCGACTTCGGAAGGGGACAAATCTTCGCTGATCACGATGCACGGTTCCCGCAAATCCTGCAGGTCCTGTTGGTGGCGATGGCCGAGCAAATTGGCCATGATGCGCGAGGTGACGTCGCGCATGTCGGCGGCCCGTTCGCGCAAATAAGCGTCGTCAATCGCGCTGAGGGTCGCGGCATATTTGTCGGCAAATTCCTGGAATGCGGCCTCAATGTTGATTTTGCGCGAATTGACCAGGGCGGTGACCGACTCCACCAGCGTCGGGTCTTCCAGGACCAGCAAATGGGCGTCGAAAATGCTGGCGTCTTTGGCGTTCAATGCTTGACTGACCTTGTCCTGCACCTCGATGATTTGCTGCCGGGTCAGAACCAGGGCCTGGTGCAGGCGCTGGATTTGCTGCGGCAATTCCGCCTCCGGCACGTCATATTTGGGGATGGCGGATTTGACCCTGCTCAGGACAAAAATCTTTCCCTGGGCGATTCCGGCGGAAACAGGAATGCCCTTATACACGCGCTCTGCGCTTTGCCCGGGATCTGTCATAAAAAACATGTAACCCCATTCCCTCCCGTTGAAAAGCTATTCCTGGCTTTTTTTCCAGTATTCGTTGCTTTCATCCCGGCCTCTGATTACACTGCCCGTTCGTTCATCAGTGCGGTCGTCATGAAAAAAAGCGCTTCAACATCCCGTTCCGGTCTGCTCGCCGCGGGCAATTGGATCATTGATCAAGTGAAGATGATTGATGTCTATCCGCAACGCGATCAGTTGGCCAATATTCGCGGCCAATCCCAGGGCGCCGGCGGTTCGCCCTACAATGTCTCCATCAACCTGGCGCGCTTGCAGGCCCCCTTCCCGCTCGGCGCCGCCGGTTTGGTCGGCAATGATGATTTGGGCCGGGTCATTTTGCAGGATTGCCGCCGTCATGGCATCGACACCCGGCATCTGCGCTCCACGCCTTTGGCCCCCACTTCCTACACCGACGTCATGACGGAAGAGGCCGGCCTTCATCGCACTTTTTTTCACCATCGCGGCGCCAACGCCTTGTGGACCGGCGCGGACCTGGATTTTAAAAAGCACAAGGCGCGCCTTTTTCATCTTGGTTATTTGCTGCTGCTCGACGCTTTGGACGCGCCCGACCCGGCGTTCGGCACCAAAGCCGCCGGCTTGCTCCATGCCGCCCAGCAAGCCGGCATGAAAACCAGCGTGGACGTCGTCAGCGAAGACAGCGACCGCTTTGCCCGCATTGTGTCGCCCGCCCTCAAATACGTGGATTACTGCATCCTGAACGAAATCGAAGCCGGCAAAACCACCGGCTTCAAGATTCGCGAAGCGAACGACCGGCTGAACACCGTTTCGTTGCGTCATGCCGCCGGCGCGCTGTTGCAAAGAGGCGTGCGCGAACTGGTGGTCATTCACTTTCCCGAAGGCGGCTTTATGCGCACCCGCAAAGGCGAGGACTTCTGGCAGCCATCGCTCAATCTCCCCGCCCAACACATCGCGGGAACGGCCGGGGCCGGGGACGCCTTTGCCGCGGGCGTGCTGCTGGGGCTGCATGAAGGATGGGAATTGTCGCGCTGTCTCTTCACCGCGGTTTGTGTGGCAGCGGCGTCGCTGTCCCACCCAACCTGCACCGGAGGCGTCAAATCATTGCCCGCCGCCCTGAAATTAGCGCGCAAATTTGGCCACCGCCCCGCCCTGCCCTGATGCGGGAAAGTAAGAATTAAGAAGGCGGAATTAAGAAACATGAAAAACAAGTTTTTTCCACTTCTTAATTCATAATTCTTCCTTCTTAATTTTCTTCGCTACGCTCGTTCCATGTATTTGCCGGTGCGCGTGTCCACCTTGATCTTTTCGCCGGTCTTGATGAAAAGCGGCGCTTGAACCGTTATGCCGGTTTCGAGCGTAATCGGCTTTTGCACGTTACTTGACGAATCGCCTCTAATGCCCTCCGGCGCATCCGCCACCCTCAGCGTCACGCTCGATGGCAGCTCGATGGCAACCGCCTTGTCCTCAACAAAAGTGACCGTGACCGTGGCATTTTCCACCAGATAATTCTTGGCATCGCCCACCAACTCCGGCGGCAGCGTCGTCTGCTCGTAAGTGGCGGGGTCGGAAAAAACAAAATCATCCCCGTCCTTGTAACTGAAATCCATTTTCCGCGTCATCATGGGCACGACGTCGATTTTCTCCGTTGAGCTGAAGCGCACATCGGAAGCCTTTCCCGATTTGATGCTGCGCAAAGTGGCCTGCACAAAGGCGCGCAGGTTGCCCGGTGTGCGATGCTGCGTTTCCAGGACCACGGCGATATCGCCATTATAATTAATGGCCATGCCTTTGCGTAAATCGTTGGCTGATGACATAATGTGCTCTTTCTCCAGCGACGGTCCGTCCATCGGAACACGCGGAACCGGGAAGATACCGAAACCCCGGCTGAAATCAAGTTCTGAAATGAACTTTCCCGCAAATTCCGGGCTTGACCCTTTGCGAAATTCCCCGACTATCCCAACTATGAGCAAAAAGATGCGTGCCGGGCCGATGACAGCAAAACCATCCGCATGATCATCCAACTTCAACCAAAGCCAGCCGTTGCGGCCCCCTGAACAGAAAGTCCGAAGTTCATGTATAATCCATTAATCAAAGAATACCGGGGGCGGTTCGGCAAAGGCCGGACGATGGACGACATCGTGGGTTTGGTTGAAGAATTGCCACCCATGCCGGATGTGATTGCGCACGCCCTCCGGCTGGTGGACGACGTTAACAGCACTCCGCAAGAGTTGGCCGATGTGATCATGCTCGATCCGGCGCTGGCGTCACCCATTCTGCGCTTCGCCAATTCCGCCAGCCTGGGTCATCAGCGGGAGGTCACGACCCTGACCTTGGCAATACTCCTGGTTGGCATGGGCCAGGTTAAGACGATACTTCTCGCCTCGGCCCTCCGCCGGTGGAATCGCAACTTCGGGCCAGTGGAGCGGCTGGTGTGGGAAAAATCGATTGGGGCCGCCTCTGCCGCCCATGTTTTGTGCCAGCAACTGCAAAAACGGTATCTGGACGAACTTTATCTGACCGGTCTGCTTCACAACCTCGGCCAGATCGTGCTTCTTTCTCACAAGGAACTCGGCGGCGAGTATCCCGCCGTGCTGGATCGCATCCGCGAATGCAACGAAGATTACGTCACAGCGGAACGCGAGGTCATTGGATACTCTCATCCGCTGATCGGCGCGTTGGTGGCGTGGAAATGGGGGTTTCCCCCCTCCACCTGCCGGGCCATTCTTCATTACAACGATCCATTTGAAGGGATAACCGGAGAGCCGGATGAAAAGTTGGCAATGCTCAAATTGGCCGCTGGAATCGGCCTGGCTTTGGGGTTCGGCCGCCCCGACGGATACTCTGAAGATCTGAAGGAATTGGACACTCTGGCGGTTCTCGTCGGCTTCAATCAAGCCACCCTGCAAACAGACTTGCAGGAATCCATGTCTGAAACTAAAACCCGCTTCGCTTCCGAAGTCGGCGCCTACGCCTGACCAGGCATTACAAACAAGCGAACCCCAAAAGTGGGACGTGAAGAAAACATGGGGTTCTAACCGCTGTTCAGGACGCCTTGAGGCGGCCACAGGCGCTGCATCGTTGAGAAATAGCTCCACAGGGGGCCGGTAACACCGCGCTGCCGCAGCCGCGACACCATCTTCAAATAGCCGGGGGCGGGGTTGCCGGGAATCCAATTCGGCGACCGGCGGGAAAACTCTTTGAGTTTGGCGAAAATTTCCTCCGCTGTCAGACCGGGTTCCACATAATACACTGGCGCAAGCAGGTTGCTCTGGCGCCCAATCCGGCCTGCCGCGATGGCCCGTTCAAAAAGCCGGGTGCCGGGATAAACCCGCATGCCGACCACAGCCATCATGACCGCGCCTTGCAGCCGGAGGGAGTTTTGAAATCCACGTTCCAGGGTGCCCATCGTTTCGCCCGGCCCGCCTGCGATCAGAAAATGGCAGAAATTAACTTTCTCCTCCCGGGCCAGTTCGCTCGAACACAGGATGTCCTCAAAAGTCAGATCCTTCTCATAAGCCGCCAGCACCTCGTCGCAAAAGCTGTCCGAGCCGAATTCGATGTGCGTCAGCCCCGCGCGCGCCATCAAGCCCATCAGCCCGGAGGTCAGCCCTTGCGGCCGCAAAAAGCAACCCCACGGCAGCTTCACCTCGCGCCGCAGCAGCGCCTCACAAACCTCCGTGACATGCCGGGCCGAGGAATTGAAGACCGAATCAACCACGAAGACATACCGCGCTCCGCAGCGTTGCAGTTGCTCAAACTCCGCCGCCACGACTTCCGGGGGACGGCGCCGGTGCTGCCGGCCTTCGATGAGCGGGTAAGTGCAATAGCAGCAGCGGTGCGCGCAGCCGCGCTGGGTTTGGAGATTCAGCATGCCGCCGTTCTCCAGATAATAAGCCGTTACCGGCCCCGGCCTGTCTGCGTCCGCCAACCCTCGCTCAAGCGGACCGGAGGCGGGAGGATTAACGGTGATGCGGTCATCTTGCCGGAAAACCAGGCCGGGTATGCCCTGGTAGTCTCCTCCCTTTTCCAGCGCCTCGATCAGAGCGGGAAAGGCCAACTCCCCCTCGCCCGCAATGCCAAAATCAGCTCCAGCCAGTTCCAGCAAACGCTCCGGGAAAATGCTGAATCCGCTGCCGCCCAGGATAATGGGGCAATTCAATTCGCGGCGGATGACAGCGCTGAGCGAAGCCAGGTCATCGAAGAACGTCTCTTGCTTGCGGATGAGAACATCGTCGATGTTTCGCAGGGAAATGCCGACAAAACCAGGGTGGAACTGCCTCAACGCTCCTGCGAAACGGCCGGCGTCGGCCAGGATATCGAGCCAGGCGATTTCGTGACCTGCCAGGCGCAAGGCGGCGTTCAAGTGCGCCAGTCCCAGCGGAAACACGGGGTCCGGCGTGGTGCAGCCGTTGGCGCTGATGAGGAGGACCCGGCTCGGCATGGCCCCAAGCATAGCCGCCCCGCGCCCGCAGGAGCAATGGAAAAGCGCAAAAGGGGCCGGGTCAAGGCGCAGGCCGGTTTTTGAGTGTGATCCAGGGAAAGGCCGAAGGAAGAAGGCAGAATTAATAAGTCCGATTTCCGATATACGGAAAGGAACCGGCGGAGCAGGAGCGCGGTCTCAACTTTAATCGCGAAAAGTGGAATCCCAGAACTATTGCGAAAGCTTGGCCTAACGGGCCGCTAAAGTCGGACCCTGAAACGATCATCCAACTTTTCCGCGACGAGCATTATCTCGAAGCTCTCGCCATGACGGTTTCGTGGGGCGGCATGAGAGGGCAAGCACCGATCTATGGCAAGCGCGACTGCGACCGGCGGCAGGACATTGAGTCTGCGCTTAAACGGTAAGAAAGTCTCTTGGTGGCGGCGGCATTGGCCCCAGTGTTGCGAGGGCAGCCGGGGCGCAATCCTGGGAATCCGCCTTCGTCAAGACTTCCGCCTTCGTTGAAACTACGGCGGACAAAACGGCGAGACGGGCAACACGGGAACGCGCAGCGGGAAAATCCACGCCGATAAAAAGAGCGTCAAATGTCTTGCGGTTCAAGCGGTTTGAAACTATCCTGAATCCATGCCTGCGGTCACTTTGAAAGCGCATTTTAACGGGAAGCAGATCGTTTTGGACGAACCATTCGACCTGCCGCCTGATTCACCGCTCATGGTCACGGTCATGTCAAAGGAAGATTCCAGCGAAGATGCCCAGTGGCACAGCCTGGCTGCCGGCGCGCTGGCAAGGGCGTATGGGGAGGATGAACCGGACTATTCTGCCGCCGACGTTAAGCGATGAAGGAGGGCGACATCGTCCTGGCGCTGCTGCCGCAAACGGATGGACGGGGCAAGTATCGTCCTGCGGTGGTGTTGCGGCGGATGCCTGGATTCGGCGATCTGCTGGTGTGCGGCATCAGCACTCAGCTTCGGCAGCAGGTTGCTGATTTCGACGAGATCATTGAACCATCCCACGCTGATTTCAAAACGAGCGGCCTCAAAGCCCCTTCCCTGATTCGGCTGGGGTTCCTGGCGGTTCTCCCCGCAAGCAGTTTTCTTGGAACAATCGGTTCCATTTCAGGCCAGCGGCATCAACGTCTTCTTTCCAGGCTTTCCGAGTATTTGCAGTCGAAAGATAAAATCTGATACTGATTTCTGATACTGTTTTGTGTTTTTCAGGCCGATTCGTAATGATTCAGGCAAACGTCAAATTCATAAAAACCTTGTAAACATTGGTCGGGATGAGGTCTGACGGTTTGTGCGAATATGATTGACGGATTATGAGTCGCTTGCTCTAATACCATTTCCAGTTAGCAATTGCACTATGCCGCTCCTACGGAGCTTTGGATGTTTTGGGCGCGTTACTACAAATATGGCGCTCCTACGGAGCTTGGACCCCCGCTAAATAATGCAGTTCCATACTGCGAATGGTATAACCACTGAGCTACGGGCCCGAAAGAAGACACAAACAGTGTGGCAGGACATTGCTTGGTATGGCGGGCACTCTGCTGCCCACCGCGGCGCGCACGGAGTGCGCGCCCTACCTTTTCGCACCGATTATCTCAAGGAAATGGTATTATTGGGCGGCTTTTTGGTTGCTGGCGGGAAAGAGCGCCTGGCGCATTCCGGGCAGGGGTTCCTGGGTTTTGGTGTTCCAATAATTGAAACCGGATTTCCAATCCCAAATCGCCCAGCCAATGCCCGCGGCGTCCAGGGCCTGCCGCATCGCCTCGTAATAATGGGCGCGCGATTCCTGGTCTGCCGTGGTGTAGGCCCCAAATTCGCCAAAGTGGACGGGCCGCCCAAATTCTTCCGACCAGGCCTTGGCTGTCTGAATCTTGGGCAGAAAGGCCCGGGGACCGGAGGGATTGCCGTCGGCAGGCCGTGTGTTGTACTGGTTGATTCTTTGCAGGGCCAATTGGCTCAATTTCAGTTTGGGGTCGGGTTCGAATGGAGTTTTCGGCGGTCCGGGGAAATGGATGCCGGTCGCTTTGTACTCCGGCCCGACCCAACTCGCGCCTTGATGGGTGAAGAACATCGGATCGTAACAGTGCAAGGTAACGATGAGGTTTTCATCGTCGTCCGGCAGCCGGAGTTTGGAAAGTTCGTAGGGCGAGTTAAATTTGCCGGGGCCAACGAAGATCGTGCGATGCGGATTGGTCTGGCGAATCTGGCGGATGGCTTCGGCGTAAATGGGATTAATGACAATGGTTGTGGCAGCGCCCCTGGGTTCATTGAGCAGTTCGAAGGCGACGCCGTCCGGCGACCGGGCGTAGTGCGCGGCGACTTGCCGCCAGATGGCGAGGAACCTGGCGGTGCTTGCGGCGGGGTTGGTGTTGAACTCGTAGAAATCATGGAGATTGACAATGACATTCAATCCCAGCGCGGTGGCGTTGGTCACCATGTAGTCTGCCCTGGCAAAAATTTCATCGGACAATTTGAAATCGGCGCCGGCCCCGTGTAATAATGCCAGCCGACGGGCAGGCGGATATGGTCAAAGCCCTCGGCGCGGATTTGCTTCAGATCAAGGACCGTGTGAGGAACGGCCCATTTTTCGCCGAGTGGCACTTCCAGGTAATTGCCGATATTGGCCCCGCGCATAAAGCCTTTGGCCGCCAGGTGGGCCGGCGTGTGACGGCCGGTGATGCGCTTCATGGCCGGCAAATCGTTTTGCGCGGTTGCCGTCAAGGAAAGGAGCAACAAAAGAACCAGCGGGGCAGCAATTTTCATGCGGGGATGATAAACGGCGCCGTTCTTATGTCAAACGAGTTGTCTCCACGGCCCGTTCAGAAAAAGTGGAGGGAGCGGAGATTCCAATCGTCGATCAACTCCTTTGGCAGTTCTTTCAGGAATCGCGAGGGCAGTTGCTCGGCGTCTTTCGTGTCCCACGAGGCCGAACGCCGCGATGGGAAACTCAAATACAATTCATCACGGGCCCGGGTCAGGGCGACGTAGAACAAGCGGCGCTCTTCTTCCTCGCCATCGCGAGTTTTGACGGACCGGGCGGAGGGAAACAATCCGTCGCATAACATGATGATGAACACAACGTCGAATTCGAGGCCCTTGGCTTGATGTATTGTTGACAGACGGATTTGATCGTCGTCCCGCGCGGCCCTGGCGGAGGCTTCGGCTTCAATCGCGGTCTGCAAGGCCAGTTGGGTGAGAAACTCTTCCACCGTCTGAAATTCCATGGCGAAAGCGGCCAGTTGCTCAATGTCTTCCTGGCGATAGTGGTAGTTGGTGTATTGCTCTTTCAAGTAGTCTTCGTAGCCCGCTTCCATGACGAGTTGAATCATGCGCGGGGCGCGGCGGCGAATTTCCGGGGCTTCGAGTTGCGCGATGGTGGCGGTCAACTGCGCCCAGGCCACGGCGGTCTTTTTGGGCGCGGCGGAGGCAATCTTTTGCAGGGCGGTGGCCAGCGCGGGTTGGGCCGCGGTTGGAGCCGGTGCGGGCGCGGCGCTCCAGGCCGCGCTGAAGGCGCTCCAGAGTTTGTCGGCGCTCTTTGCGCCCACGCCTTTGAGAAGGCGCGCGATTCGTTTGAAGGCCAGTTCGTCGCGCGGATTGAGGATGAATTTGAGGTGGGCGGCGACGTCCTTGATGTGCGCCTGTTCAAAGAAGCGAATGCCGCTGGTGATGCTGAAGGGAATGTGTTGGCGGGTCAGTTCGAGTTGCAGTTCCAAGGCGTGAAAATGCGAGCGATAGAGCACGGCCATGTTTTTCAGGGAGCGTCCCTCCTCGCGCAGTGCCAGGACGCGTTGCGCCACGAAAGCCGCCTGCTCCCGGCCGTCGGCGCAACGGATGACAGCCGGCTTGCTGCCGGAAGGGCGGGCGGGAGCCAGTTGCTTCTTGAACTGGTGGACGTTGGCCGCAATCGCGGCATTGGCCAGGCTCAGGATTTCCGGCGTGCTGCGGTAGTTGGTTTCAATCCGATAGACGGCGGCTGTGGGATAACGCTCGGGAAACTTGAGGATGTTCAGGAAATGCGCGCCGCGCCAGGAGTAAATGCTTTGGGAATCGTCGCCCACGACCATGACGTTCTGGTGGCGCGAGGCCAGGAGATCAATCAAGTCGCCCTGGATTTTGTTGGTGTCCTGGTATTCGTCCACCAGGATGAATTGGAACCGGCGCTCAAATTCCCCGCGGATCTCGCCGTGTTCCCGCAGCAGTTTGAGCCAGAGGGACAGCAGGTCGTCGAAATCCATGCCATTGGCCGCTTTTTTGCGGGCGGCATATCTCTGCTGCAATGCGCCGATTTGCGGAGCGAGCGGGGAGAAGTAATCGAATTGTTCCCCGATAATGGCGGCGACCGGCTTTTCCTTGTTGACCGCCAGCGAAAAGAGGTCGGCCAGGACATCGGCCTTGGGAAAACGAGCGGCTTTGACATCAATACCCATTTCCGCCAGGCAAGCGTGGAGCATTTCTCTGGTGTCTTCCCGATCCAGGATGGAAAAATCGGGCTGGTAGCCCAGCACGGGCGCGTGTCTTCTCAGCACGCGGGCGGCGATGGAATGAAAAGTGCCGCCCCACAGGCTGGAAAGTTCCCCACCCAGCAAATCGGCCACCCGGAGCATCATTTCTTTGGCCGCTTTGTTGGTGAAGGTCAGCAGCAGAATGCACTCGGGCGGAATTCCCTGTTCGAGCAGGAAGGCGACGCGATAGATCAACGTGCGGGTCTTGCCCGAACCGGCCCCGGCGATGACCAGGGCGGGGCCGGGCGGAGCCGTCACGGCGGCGTGCTGCTGCTCGTTGAGTTCCTTCGCATAGTCAATCTGCAAATGGATTGGCGGGCGAAAGGGTTGTAAGACGTACTCGCGCGACATGCAAAAATCGGCCGCCCCTTCAACAAAGGATGAAGATCACAGGCTGGCCCGGCTGGCCAATTCGCGCCGGAGTCGCGCCACGTTG
Source organism: uncultured Verrucomicrobiae bacterium (assembly GCA_963825315.1). Taxonomy (GTDB): domain Bacteria; phylum Verrucomicrobiota; class Verrucomicrobiia; order Limisphaerales; family Palsa-1400; genus DASRLE01. The sequence goes on from CAWGST010000002.1 coordinate 655,558, forward strand.
GCCTCGATCTGTTCCACGTAAGTATTCGGCCCGTCAGGATACGGCTCGCTGAGAAAGCGGTGGAGGCCAAGAAACTCCCGGTTGATTTTGGTTTGGACGTATTTTTCCCAAAACAGCGGCGTCTTTTGCATCAAATCGTCCGCGCTGCTGAAAAATCCGCCCGCCTTCATTTTGCCGGCGTTGTAACTGGCCGCCTCGGCAAATTCCAAATAAAGAATCGGCAGCTTGTCCACGTAATCACCGGCCGCCATTTGCCCGAGCAAATCGGCCGTGCCCAGGCTGAAGCCGACGATTCGCTCCAAGTCGCTCTGGAATCGAATGGCCTCCAGTTTGACGTTGACGCCCGTGCATCGAATCATGTTTTGCACGGCCAGAATTTCTTCAACCAGAAAGTCGTGGGCGATCATCAGTTCGCCGGCAAATGCGATGCTGCGATCCACATGGGTCAAAGTATATTTTGCCCCGGTCCCTTCGTTGTCCCCCCGCCTTTTGAGGTACCCTGTATCATGCAGGAGGATGGCCAGCATGCCCAATTCGAACATGCGCTGCGTCAGTTTCGGTTCCTGTCCCTGCGCCTGCCGCCGGCGCAACAGCCGGGCCATGCAGAGAACGCCCTGCAGAGTATGCTCCAGATCGTGATAATGAGCGTCAATCGCCTGATAATCCAGATATTTGCCGCCAAACCAGGCGACAGCCCATTGGAAAATCATGGGTATGAATTCCCGATCTCCTTGCGGAAACATCTCCAAATAAGCTTCTTGCACCTCCGCCTCTACTTGCGAAGGCTCCCCGGTATCAATGGGTTTATGCATTCAAAACACCTTTAACCTCTTCCAGCCAAAATGCACGTTCTTTTTTGGAGCCGGCACGATTGGGCGCAAGTCCGATTCTGCGCTGCCCTCATTCATGGTTTGTGTCATGTGTATTGGATTTCGCGAATGTCGAGTGTGCCCGACTTTGGTTCGTAAAAAGGTTTGCCGTCCTGGACGCCGACGGTCCCGTAGCTCGTGGCGGTGGAAAAGAAACAGCGGAAATCGCCCTTGATGGACGGATGGAGGTAAAGGACCTTTTCGACCGCGTCGTAACGCGCGCCGCTCAGGCCGAACAAAAGCGCGTAGGAAGACATGGCCCGGGCGTACCAGTGGCCGCATTCGTATTCGTCGAACGGATTGCGCACGCGCCCGTCATAGCGGTCGCGGCACGCGCGCACGACGGCGAGGCCCTCGTCGGCCATGCCCATGCGCATCATGTGGGAAGCGGACTGGTATTCAATGCCCGTCCAAACTTCATTGGAGTACGGAAAGGGCAGGGAAAGCTGGCCGCCTTTGGGCCAGGTGCAGAGCAGCAACCCTCCTTCAGCCCCGCAGGCGTAGGAAGGCCGTTGGGGATCGGCGAAGTCCGAAAGGTCCTCTTTCAAGTTGTAGCGATGGACGGCGCGCAGATGGCTTGTCACCATCGCCGCATCCAGCACCTGGCCGACGCCGCAGACCAGAGCCAGCCACGAACCAAGCACGCCATCGGAAAGACAGCCGGCGCCGTATTGATACTTCGGCCCTTCTTGCGCAAGAATGGCGAGCGCTTCCGGCGAATAGCCGCCGCCAAAGCTTGGCTCCCTCGTTGGGTCTTGGGCGCGCAGGCCTTTCCACTGGATGCGCTGCACAAAATATTCCCCATTGAATAGTTTCGATTGCGCGTTCCGCGTGCCGGCCCGCAAAAGTTCGGAGTAAAGAGGAATGTCGTCGCCGAGCGCTTTGCCCATCGTGACGGCGGCCTGCAACGCGCCCAGATAAAAACTGGTACACATGCCGTCCGGCCCCCAAAATTCGATGTCGTAAGTATTGTGATGCGGCTCTTCGACCATGCCTTCGTGGCGCGGGTCCCAAGTTTCGATGCAGTAGTCCAGGCTCCGTTTGACCTTGGGCCAGAGGGAGCGCAGCCAGGCGGTGTCGCCGCTGACGCGCCAATCGCGGAATACTTTCATCATGCCGCCGAGCTGGCCGTCGGCTGCTGCATAAAAACCATGCTCCACCGGACGAATGGGCAGCGCGCTGCGAAAGGTCTGATGACCGGCTTCATTTTGGGAAGGACCAAATTCGGTTTCCCGCAAGGTGCGTTCCAGACCAGGGAAGAGATGGGCCATGGCCTGGGCGTAATTCCAGACGTGCGTGCAGGAGCCGCTGCAACACCCGCCCCCGTCGCCGCACCCTTCCCATCCCCACAGTTTCCCGTCCGTCTGCCGGAGGACCGTCGGTGATTTGAGAATGGAAAAATTCGCGCCGACCGCCTCCAGCACTTCTGGCGGCAGAGTGGAATCGTAAAAGCAATCGCTGAAGCGCCTGGTCTTGCGGCGCAATTCATCGTAATGCTCGCGCCAATACGCGGTGACTTCGCCAATGCCGGCAAAGCGCCCCGCATACCACGGGCGGAAGCATCCAGCCGGCGGCGGCCCGGCGGCGGCAGGGTCTTTGCCCTCCCGCAAATCGCTCTGGCCGGCAAACCAGGCCAGGCGCACCACGATGGTCCTGGATTCGCCCGGGGAAAGTTGCAACGGGACGAACAAAGTCGCGCCGGGGCTGAAAGTGCCGTTGGCGGGAGGCGGCGATTCGAAGCAAGCGCCCCTGGCCACGTCGCGCCAGGCCATGGTCAACGGGTCCCACCAGCCGCCGCGAAACCAGGAATGATTCACCTTGACAGACGGTTCGGATACCGTCGCGGAAAACGCGCCTTCCTCCCAAGGCCGTTCCGCCGGGCTTCCACACCACAGGATAAAGCCTCCTTCAACCGGTCGCACCGCCTGCGAGTTGCCGTTCAGGGCCATGAAGTTTTTGGAATTGAACGAAAAGACCGCGTCTTGCCGGCGGCCGGCGCGATTGGCAAAGCGATATTCCAGCGCGGCAACGGGCAGGCACGCGTTGTCGGCGTCCCCCGGTTCAAAAGGGCTCCAGCCCGTGATCTCGACCTCAACCGGCCACTCCTCATCGGCAAGGTCAACCGTGCCAAATGGGAAACGGGCGTCGAACGCGGCCTTTTTGAAACGCGGCAGGCCGTAAGTTGTTCCGCCAAAGCCGAGGCCGGAGCCGGGCAGGCCGAAAACTTTCCGCGCTGGAACAGGCCCTTCCAGCACGCGCGCCGCCGGCTGCGCACCCTGCAAAGCAAGTGCGGCGAACAGGCAGGGTTCGTTGAAAATATCGGGATGGTTGCGCAGCGAGACATGCGACAGCGCGCCAGTGCCTTCGAGGCATATCATGCCCGCGCCGATTCCTCCCATCGGATAAGCCACCTGGTTTATAAATTCCCCGGCGTAGCGGCCATTGTAATCCCGCTGGCCGCGTCCGGCGCTTTCTTTCCGCGCCACCCTCTCTTCAGCCGGAGACGCGCAACCGGCCCCGAGACCGCCCGCCGCGCCCACCGCGCCAGCCGTGGCGGCGGACAGTTTGAGAAACTCCCGCCGCGGCATCCGCGATTTTTCATTTGAGTCCGGCGTCGTCATGCAATGCAATTCCAGTTCGTCAATAATCAATCCAGCGTTTGGTCAACCCGCCGTAGGCGTCGATGCGGCGATCGCGCAGGAAAGGCCAGTGGGTTCGAACCGCGTCCACCTGGCCCAAGTCCGCCGCGGCCAGCAAAATTTCCTCCCGCTCCGCGCCGGCTTTGGCCAGGATTTGCCCGGACGGCGCGGCCACGAAACTTTGGCCCCAGAATTCCAGTCCCGCCCCGCCGTTCGGCTTTTCCAGGCCGACGCGGTTGACGGCGGCGACGTAGCAGCCGTTGGCCACGGCATGGCTGCGCTGGATGGTTTCCCAGGCGGAATGTTGATTGACACCGTGTTCGATCTTTTCCGACGGATGCCAGCCGATGGCGGTGGGATAAAAAAGAATGCCGGCCCCTTGCAGGGCGGTGAGGCGGGCCGCTTCGGGATACCATTGGTCCCAGCAAATGCAGACGCCAATTTTCCCGCGGCGGGTTTGCCAGGCGCGAAAACCCAGGTCGCCGGGCGAAAAGTAAAATTTTTCGTGATAGAGCGGGTCGTCCGGAATGTGCATCTTGCGGTAGAGGCCGAGCAGGCGGCCGTCGGCATCGATGACGGCGGCCGTGTTGTGATAGACCCCGGCCGCGCGCTTTTCGAAAAGCGAGGCGATGAGGACGGTCTTATGGCGGCGGGCCAATTGCTGCAAGGCCTTGCTGCTGGGTCCCGGAATCGGCTCGGCCAGTTTGAAATAATCGTGGTTCTCGGTCTGGCAGAAATACTGCGAGCGGAACAGTTCCTGGGTGCAAATGATCCGCGCCCCCTGTCGCGCGGCTTCAGCGATGCGCCGCGCCGTGCGGGCAAAGTTTTCCGCCGGGTCGGGGGAACACCGGCTTTGAATGAGTCCCAGCACAACCGGGCCGGGTTTGTTCTTTCTCAGTTTTGGCGTCATCGAGTGTGCTCGCGGGCCTCGCGCCGGCCGCCCGGTTAGTCCAGCCGCGCGGAGGGCTGGCCCGGACGCTCCACCACGGTGGTGTTCCCTTTGTCATCGGCGTTGGGCACATCCTGGCCGAAGGCTTCGCGCATATACTTTCCCAACGTCTCGTTGGTCGGGCCGTAGCCCTTATGGTAAATGTAATACTCCAGATCATAGAGCAACTCGTCCGCCGTGGCGTAACGCTGCGCCAAGTCGCGCGCCAGGGTGCGATGTAAAATCTCGTTGAGCCGCTCGTCAATGCCCGGATTGAGTTGACAATAATTGGGCAGCGGCATCGTCATGATGCGCTCGCGCGACTCTTCGGCGTTCGATCCCTTGAACACATTATAGCCCAGCAAAAGATTTCCCAGCACCACCCCCGTTGAAAACAGATCGGACCGTTTGTCGGTGATTTGGAAATCCGCCTGCTCCGGGCTCATATAATCGGCCTTGCCGGCCACCACTTCCCCTTCGTTGTCCTGGAGAAAGCCGCGCGCCTTGGCGATGCCGAAGTCGGTCAGTTTGACGTCGCCGGCGAAGGCGATCATGATGTTCTTGAAACTGACGTCGCGATGGACGATGCCGAGGGTTTTGCCGGAGTCATCGGTCTTGGCATGGGCGTAGGCCAGCCCGCGCGCCACCCGGCTGGTGATGAAGACGGCCAATTCCACGGGCAACACCCGGTTCTTCTGCGCCTGTTGATGGGCAAACTGCTCCAGGTTCACCCCGTGGATCAGTTCCATGCAGATAAAATAAAGCCCCCGCGCCTCCCCCAAATGATAGGTCTGGACGATGTTCGTATGGATCAAGTCCGCCACCAGTTTGGCCTCCCCGATAAAATTCTCGATGAACTGTTTTTGGTTGGCGTAATTTTGCCGGATGACTTTCATGGCGACCCGTTTGACGAAGTTGCGCGCCCCGTGTTGCTCGGCTTCGTAAACAACGCCCATGCCGCCCTCGAATATCTTGCGCACGATTTCGTAGCGAAACTCGTTCTGTATGGTGAACAGCCCTGCCATGCCCCAATCTTGAAACATTGCCGGGGCAAGTCAAGCCCCGGTTGGCCGATGTTGGCCGATGTCCAGAGAATAATGCGGAAATATTTTCGCCCGGGCGCTATTTTCTTCTTGCGCGCCGGCGTTGAAAGGTTTTAATAGCGCAAACAGTCGAATGCGTTATCGACCAGGAATTAACCCGTTTAACACACACATTATATGGCTAAAGCACTCTCAAAATCACAACTCGCTTCCGAACTCGCCGCCAAAAGCGGATTGACCAAGAAGGCCGGCGCCGAAATGCTCGATCATTTGGCCGAACTGGCTTACAAACACGCCAAGAACACCTTTACCTTGCCGGGCATTGGCAAGCTCGTCCTTCAAAACCGCAAAGCCCGTCTCGGCCGCAATCCCGCCACGGGCGCTCCCATCCAGATTCCGGCCAGGAAAGTCGTCAAATTCCGCGTCTCCAAAGTCGCCAAGGACGCCATCCTCGGCGCAAGGTGATTTTTTTGCCCTCGACTGGCACTCTGATTTCCTCAGAGTGCCATTTTTTTTCAACGGACCATGAAGATTGCCGTGGTCGGATGCGGGGCCTTGGGCAGTTTTTACGGCGCCAGACTTTGCCGCGCCGGACACGAGGTGCATTTCCTGCTCCGGTCCGATTATGACGCCGTCCGCGAAGGGGGAGTGACCGTGCGCAGTGCCGGAGGCGATTTTCACGTCCGGCCAATCTGCGCCCGCGACCCGCGGGAAATTGGCCCCGCCGATCTGGTTCTGATCGCCCTTAAAACCACGGCCAATCATGTCCTGCCCCGCCTTTTGCCGCCGCTGGCAGGCCCGGAGACCGCCGTTTTGACCTTGCAAAACGGGTTGGGCAACGAAGCGGCCATTGCCTCCTTGGTCGGCGCGGGGAAGACTTTGGGCGGGCTGTGTTTCGTTTGCTTGAATCGCGTCGCGCCGGGGACCATTCAACATCTGGCCCACGGCGCGGTCGTCATGGGCGAATATGGCCGGGCTTCCCAGCCCCGCACCCGCCTCATTGCCGGGACGATTGCCGCCTCCGGCGTCCCCTGCGCGGTCACGGAAGATTTGGCCGCGGCGCACTGGGAAAAATTGGTTTGGAACATTCCGTTCAACGGCCTCGGTGTGGCGGGCGCGGCTGGGTGGGACGCGGTGGAACGGGGCCGAATCGCTCCCGGACAAACCTTGGGGCCTTGCTTGACGACCGATCTTTTGCTCGGTGACGCGCGCTGGGAGAAACTGGTGCGCGAACTGATGATGGAAACCATTCATGCCGCCCAGGCCCTGGGTTTCGCTGTGCCGGACTCCGCCGCCGACCGGCAAATGGACCGCACCCGCGACATGGGCGCCTACAAAGCCTCCACCCTCATCGACTTCGAGCGCGGTCAGGATTTGGAATTGGAGGGCCTGTTTCTGGAACCCTTGCGCCAGGCGCGGCAGGCGGGGGTGGCTTGTCCGCGATTGGCCGCCTTGTGCAAAGTGCTGAAAGAAATTAAGAAGTAAGAATTAAGAATTAGGAAGCGCATGGTCCGTGATTCTTCTTTCTTAATTCTTCCTTCTTAATTCTTAATTTCCCTTCTATGATCGGCTGAAATGAAAGAGTTAATCGATTGGTATCAAACCTCCCTCGCCTCCGGCGGCTACCCTCTGATCGCCGCTCTCATGGCGATGGAGAGCACCGTCGTGCCCGTGCCGAGCGAGTTCATCATACCTTTCGTCGCGCAACGGGCTTATGCCACCGGGAGTCTGAGCCTGTGGGGAATTGTTTTGGCCGGCACCCTCGGTTCCTGGATCGGCGCAACCATCATGTATTGGGCCTCGCGCCTGGCCGGACGGCCCCTGGTCCTGCGCTACGGCCGCTATTGTCGTGTGCCCGAAGCCAAAGTTCATGCCGCCGAACGCTGGGCCGGACGTTTTGGCCCCTTCGGCGTTTTCGTTGCGCGCCTGCTTCCGGGCGTGCGTCAGCTCATCGGCATTCCGATGGGCATCGTGAAAATGGATTTCAAATGGTACTCGCTCTTCACCCTGCTCGGCTCGGGCCTGTGGTGTTTGATTCTGGTTTGGGTCGGCATCGCGGCGGGCAACGATCCCAAACTCCTCCACGGCGACATGCGCCGCGTCACTCTCTGGCTGTTCGGCGCGGTTGCGGTCCTGGGCTTGCTCTATTATTTTCTCGTCCACCGTTTCATGGCCAGGCCGGCGAAAGAGCTTTGAACTTTTGCCGTTAAACTTTAATCTCTCCCGTAATGACTTCGGTTGAAATTCGGCAATCCTTTTTGGATTTCTTCAAATCCAAGGGGCACACCATTGTGCCTTCCTCCAGTTTGATGCCCGATTCGCCCAATTTGCTGTTCACCAACGCGGGCATGAACCAGTTCGTCCCGATTTTTCTCGGACAAACAAAATGTCCCTGCACGCCTGGTCGCGTGGCGGACACGCAAAAGTGCATCCGCGCCGGCGGCAAACACAACGACCTGGAAGACGTCGGCCTGGACACTTATCACCACACGTTTTTTGAGATGCTGGGCAACTGGAGCTTTGGCGATTATTTCAAAAAAGAGGCCATTGAATGGGCTTGGGAACTGCTCACCGAGGTCTGGAAATTTCCCAAGCATCGCCTTTACGCCACCGTCTATAGCCCCGACAAAGCGAAGGGCGAACCGAGCGACTTCGACCAGGAAGCGTACGATTTTTGGGCGGCGCATTTCACCGCCGCCGGCCTCGACCCCAAAGTCCACGTCGTCCACGGCAACAAGAAGGACAACTTCTGGATGATGGGCGAAACCGGCCCCTGCGGTCCATGCAGCGAAATCCACGTTGACCTGACGCCCGCTGGCGATACCAAAGGATCCCTTGTCAACAAAGGCGACGCCCGTTGCATTGAAATATGGAACCTCGTCTTCATCCAATTCAACGCCAACCCGGACGGCACCTTTTCGCCCCTGCCCGCGAAGCATGTGGATACCGGCATGGGTTTCGAGCGCGTGACGGGCATCATGCAAAACACGAAAAATTTCACGGATTTCACGCGCACCATTTCCAATTACGAAACCGATATTTTCCGCCCGCTCTTCGACTGCTTGGAGAAACTTAGCGGAAAAAAATATCATTCCACGCTTCCCGAGTCCACTGGGAGCGCGGTCGTCTCGACCGCATCCGTCGGCGTCTCGCCGACGGAATCTTCCCCGCAGTCCCGTTATTCAAAGCGCCGTCTTCCTCATTTCGAGCGGCCCTGGGCAAAATACATGGTCAGCTTTTCAACGCGCGAGCGGCGCCAACTTTCACCTGCGGCGCGGGATCTCGTGCTAAAAAGCCTTCTGTTTGGGCATGAAGGCAACCGTTATCAACTCTACGCTGCGTGCGTCATGCCTGATCACGTTCACTTTCTTTTCGAACCTCAAATCAAGGAGCAGGACAAAGAAGGCAAGCCCGTGTTCTGGTCTCTCGTCGAATTGCTGCATTCGATTAAATCCTTTACGGCGCACGAAATCAACAAACTGGAAGAGGCGTCCGGCCAGGTATGGGAGAACGATTCTTTTGACCGGATGATTCGCGGTGAGGCTGACCTTGAAGAGAAGTTCCATTACATCTGTCGCAATCCTTGGGATTCAGGTGTTGTGCCGCCGACCGAGAATTATCCCTGGCTTTGGACTCCTGACTCATATAGGAGCGCTGGGAGCGCGGTCGTCCCGACCGCATCCGTCGGCGTCCCGCCGACGGAATCTTCCTTGCAGGCGGAATCTGCCGCGCGGGACGCGCAGCAGGGCGACCGGGACGGTCGCGCTCCTCATTCACAGGAGCAAATCCAAATAGACGTGGCCTTCCGTGTCATAGCCGATCACATCCGCACGTTGAGCTTTGCGATTGCCGACGGCATCCAGCCCGGCAACAACGACCGCAACTACGTCCTGCGCCGCATCCTTCGCCGGGCCGTTCGCTACGGCCGCACCCTCGGTTTTCATGAGCCATTCTTTTACAAATTGGTGGAAGTGCTGGCCGAGAAAATGGGCGACGTTTTTCCAGAGTTGCGCAAAAAGCAGTCGAATGTGCAAGAAGTAATAAAAGCGGAGGAGGAGGCATTCAACAAGACGCTCGACCGAGGCCTCAAGTTCTTTGATGAGTACGTAAAAATTGCCGAAGGGTCTGCGAAAGTCATGGAAGAAAAACAACCGCTTTTCGCAGGAGAATGGGCATTCACACTCTACGATACCTACGGTTTTCCTCTCGATTTAACCCAACTCATGGCGCGCGAACGCGGCCTTACTGTTGACACCGCAGGCTTTGAAAAGCTGATGGACGAGCAGCGCGCCCGCGCCCGCGCCGCACAGAAAAAGGAAGTCATCACCGCTTCCAATATCGACGCCTCCCAACCTACGCAATTTGTCGGCTTTGAGCAGTTGTGCGTTTCCGCCACCGTTCTCGACGCCGTCAATGTGAAGGACAAAATCGCCGTCACATTTGACGTTTCTCCGCTCTACGCCGAGATGGGCGGGCAAGTGGGCGATACAGGCGAAATTCAGGCCGGTGGGAAAACCTGGCGTATTGTCAATACGCAGAAAACCGGCAACACCTGGCTCCATTTCATTGCAGAGGGGAGCGCGGGCGTCCCGCCCGCATCCGTCGGCGTCTCGCCGACGGAATCTTCCCCGCAGAAGACTGCCGCGCGAGACGCACGGCAGGGCGACCGGGACGGTCGCTCCACCAACACAAAAACATCCGCACTCCCCATTCCCGGTGAAATTGTTCAACTTACTGTTGACCGTCCCCGTCGCGAAGCCATCCAGCGCCATCATAGCGTCACCCATCTGCTGCATTGGGCTTTGCACGAAGTCGTCAGCGCCGATGCCACGCAGAAAGGTTCCTACGTCGGGCCGGACAAATTGACCTTCGATTTCAGCAGCGCCGCGCTTGACCCCGCCCAAGTTGCCGACGTCGAAAGACTGGTCAACGAGCGGATTCTGGAGAATGCCGCCGTGACTTGGACCGAAGTGCCCTACGCGGAAGTCAAGGCACGCAAAGACATCATGCAATTCTTCGGCGAAAAATATGGTGACATGGTTCGCGTCGTGCAAATCGGCGGCAAAAGCGGCGGTTTGGACGGCTATTCCATGGAGCTGTGCGGCGGCACTCACACGCGCGCGACCGGCGAAGTCGGCCTGTTCAGAATTTTGAGCGAAAGCGCGGTGGCCGCCGGAATCCGGCGCATCGAAGCCGTCGCCGGCCTGCGCGCCTACGACAAGACCCGGGAAGACGCCGCGCTGATTTCCAGCGTGGCCGGAAAAGTCAATTCGCCCGTGGGCGAGTTGGAAAAGCGCGTGGAATCCCTTCTCGCCCAGCAGAAGGATTTGGAAAAGCAACTCAAGTCCGTCCAGCAGAAGCAGGCGGCGGAACTCGCCCGCGGCCTTGCCGCCAAAGCGCAAACGCTCGGTTCAACCCCGGCCATCATCGAGAATCTGGGCGCGGTGGACAGCGATTTTCTACAATCAGTGGCCGACGCGCTCAAAGGCCAGTTCAAAGGCGTGGTCGTGCTTGGCGGTTCGGCCAACAATGCCGTCGCTTTAGTCGCTTCTGTCTCTTCGGATTTTACCCGGAAGCTTCAAGCCGGCAAAATCCTGCAAGCCATCGCGCCGCTGGTGGGGGGCAGGGGCGGCGGCAAGCCCGACAACGCCCGCGGCGGCGGCAAGGATGTTTCCAAGCTGGACGACGCGTTGGAAAAGGCGAAGCAAATGCTAAAGGCTGAAAAATAGCCAAACAGACGCAAAAGCCGGGGTCCGCTTTTCACGCCAATAGGGCCTTTCTCTGCGTTCTCTGCGCCTCTGCGCGAGCCTTCAAACCGGGCTTTCTGGAAGCGGCGTCTCCGGCAAACCGTTGACCATGCGGGTGATGCCATCTTTGATTTTTTCCAGTCCAAAATTCAAGACCAGTCCCAGTTGAAGTTTGGTCAATACCAACTGTGTTCGAAGTTGTTTGGCGTGAATCGGGTGATTCGTTTCCGTGGACTTCAACTCCACGATCACCAATTCCTCCACCAACAGGTCAGCTCGGAAACCTTCATCGAATTTCAGGCCATCGTATTCAATCGCCATGGGAACCTGCCGTTGGACGCGCAAACCGCGCTTGCCCAGTTCATGGCAGAGCGTGACCTCATAGACTGTTTCCAAGAGACCCGGGCCCAGCGCGACGTGGAGTTTGTAAGCTGCATCGATTATTTGACGTGTAATGTCGTTTGGATTCATGGAAAAGCTTTAACTGGATGCGTCGTGGTTGAAAGAATAAACCTTGGGATGACTCGCGCAGAGGCGCAGAGGACGCAGAGAAGCCCACGTGAATTCCCCCTGACGATGCACTTCAGACGTAATGCTGGTGCAAGACAGCTTGGCGGCGGCGGGTTGCGTTATTCCTAAATCTTTGCCGCGCAAGGTTTTAAACCTGTTTCCGTAAAAATCTCAGTTCTTTTAAACATTCTTTCAAAAATCTGTTGACGATATGATATGTTAACTGTATAGTTCGTTTAATGAATGACCCATTAAGGCCATGTCGGAAAGGAAGAAGTGTGAATGCACCACAGGGTTCAGGGGCGGACGAAGGCTGCGGAACCCAATACAATGGAGAGCCGCGAAAAGGTACAAGAACCACAAGAACAGTCCCGATTCAGTATCTGGATTGCGACTTTTGTGCTTTTTGCGGCTATTCTCCCGGCCAGTTGGGCTTCAGGGAGTCAAACCCAGTCAAAGTGAATCAAACCAGTTTGTCCAGCCAAGGCTCCATGCCGATTTATATGCATCTCATTCAAAATGAACAACTTGCATCAAAACCACGGTCGAACCGGGTCAGGGTGGTTCAAACTAAGTTAAATCCCCGAAACAGGACGCTCAACCGGCCTTCATTACTTGAACTTTATGAGCTGTGCGTTCACCTGACTGCCGGTAAGTGGTATGTTCCAAATCATGCCGGGGCCTGCCACGGCGACCGTGCCGGTGCGATAGGTCCGGTCCGTGTAAACCAGCGCCGCGTCGGCTTGCTGTTCATGGACGGCCTTGGCCACGTTATGTTCGTTATCCGTCGTGACGGAGCCGATAATCATATAGGGCCGGTCAGGGAATTGGCCCGGTGGGTAGAGGGTGGCCTTATCAACCACTTTGACGTATCCCCCAGGCTGGGTCGTCCAATTCTGCTGCTGGCCAATGTAGGGGGAAAAATTGTATCCTGGCCCGCAGCCGCAGACCACAAACAACAGAAGAGCAGGTATCATCCTTTTCATAATATATCTCATTACGGGGCTACGGCCCCAATCTTGCAAGAAAAAAGAGTTTGGGATTAAAATTGGGAACGGATAATGCCAACGCAAACTCTAACCCAGGCCGTTGCCTCCTGCGCTGACCCGCGGCGCGCGACGGAGGGCGTCGCGCAACTGCGCCAGACTGCCGCGGGCGGCTTTTTGAAAAAGCTTTCCAGCGAGCAGGCGCGCATTTTGGCCGCCGTTCTCGGCGGTTCCCAGGCTTTGAGCGAGTTGCTCCTGGCCCATCCCGATTGGCTGCCGCCGCTCCTGGAACCGGGTTTCCTGAACTTTCCACGGCGGGACCAGGGCCTGCGGCGCGAGATCGGCCGCTGGCTTGAGCCTCTGCTCCAGCGCAATGATTATGAGGCGGCCTTCGCTTGTTTGCGCCAATTCAAACAGCGCGAAATGTTGCGCATCGCCGCCCGCGATCTGGCCCGCCTGGCGGACGCCCTGGAGATCACGCGCGAAATTTCCCAGGTGGCCGATGCTTCTTTGGACACGGTTTTCCGCCTTTGCCATCAAAGCCTGACCCAGCGCCTTGGGCGGCCCTTTCATCTGGACGCGTCCGGGCGCTGGCAGGAGAGCCGGTTTTGCGTGCTGGGCCTGGGAAAACTGGGCGGGCATGAGTTGAATTACAGTTCGGACGTTGATGTGCTTTTTGTCTATAGCGAGGAAGGCAATGTTTTCAAATCACCGCCCCGGCCCGATGAACAAACTGGAAAAGGGCTGTCCAATCACCAGTTTTTCACCCGCCTGGCCGAAAAATGGATCGCCGAAATCGCGCCGATGACGCCGGATGGCAGCCTGTTCCGCATTGATGTGCGCCTGCGCCCGGAAGGCAAGGCGGGGCCTCTGGTCCGGTCCCTGGACAGTTACGAAAATTATTACGCGCAATGGGGCCAAACCTGGGAACGCATGATGTTGATCAAGGCCCGGCCGGTGGCGGGTGACACGGTATTGGGCGCCGAGTTTGTGGAGATGGTGCAGTCTTTTCGCTACCCCCGCTCCTTGAGCCAGCGCACCTTGCGCGAAGTCGCGGCGGTGAAAAAACGCATCGAAAAGGAAATCGTCAAGGCGGGCGAGCTGGAGCGCAACGTCAAGCTGGGCCGGGGGGGCATTCGTGAGATCGAGTTTATTGTCCAAACCCTGCAGATTTTGCACGCGGGCCGCGCCCCTTTTCTGCAAGGCGCCTCCACGGTTCCGGTCTTGCGCAAGCTCGCTGAATACTCCCTGCTTTCGGGGCCGGACGCGAAGCAGTTGGAGGAAGCCTACATTTTTTTGCGTGATGTCGAGCATCGCTTGCAAATGGAGGCCGGCCAGCAGACCCATACCATTCCCACCGAACGCCGCGCCCGCGAACGCCTGGCCCGCTTGATGGGCTTTGCCTCCCTGGCCGCCTTCGAAGCCGCCCGGCGCGCCCACGCCGGCCAGGTGCGCCGCGTCTATGACCAGCTTTTGGCGGGCGACGAGCCGCAGCCGTCCTCCTTGTTGCCCGACGAGGCCGAAGACTCCGAACAGGCCTGGCAGGAATTGTTTTCCCGCCATTCTTTTCGCGACCCCGCCCGCGCCTGGCAAATGGTGCAAATGTTTTTGCACGGCCCCGGCTACGTCCATGTTTCGCCGCGCACCGTGGAATTGGCGCGCGAGTTGTTGCCTAGGTTTTTGGCCCTCTGTCCCCAACCCGCGGGCGGCGCGGCGCGGAAGCCAGACAACGGCCCGGTCCTGTCCGACCCGGATCGTGTCCTGGTCCGGCTGGACAGTTTCATTGACGCCTATGGGGCGCGGGCCACTTTGTACGAACTGTGGACGCAGAAGCCTTCGCTCTTCGAATTGTTGTTGCTCCTGTTTGACCGCTCCGAATTCCTTGCCGAAAGAGCCATTCGCGCGCCCGACCTTGTCTATGAATTGGAATTGAGCGGCCGGGTGCGGCGGCAAAAAAGCGCCGCCGAAACGTTGCAGGATTTGCGCCGCGGCGCGGGCGATGCCGACCAGCGCCTCTGGCTGCGGCGCTATCATCAGGCCGAGTTGATGCGCATTGGCTTGCGCGACATTTTGGGCCTGGCCGATTTTGAACAGAATCTGCTCGAACTCTCCGCGCTGGCCGACGCCTGCCTGCAATACGCGCTGGAAGTGGTCGCGCGCCAGGCCAGATTCAAGAGCCTGCCCCTCTGCGTCGTCGGCCTGGGAAAATTGGGCGGCCGGGAAATCAACTACGGCTCGGACCTGGATATTGTCTTTGTGACGAATTCCAACCCGAAACATCTCCCGGGACTCCAGCGCCTCGCCGCCGCGTTTTTGGACCTGCTCGGCAGCAAGACGGAGTTGGGCGCAGTGTTTCATCTTGACACGCGTCTGCGTCCCGATGGCGATAAAGGGTTGCTCGTCAACACGCTCGAAGCCTGCGAGGAATACTACCGGCGGCGGGCCGCCCTTTGGGAAATTCAGGCGCTGACCAGGGTCCGGCCCATTGCCGGAGACTTGGAGACCGGCGGAAAATTCCAGCAACTCGCCGCCGCGCTGGCGGATTTCAGCCCCGAAAATGTGGCGGCTGGATTCGTGGCCTCTTCCGCGCGCGCCAGCGCGCGGGCCAAAAAAACCGGCCTGTCCGCCTACACGCCCGGCTGGAAAAAGGACACCGACGCCATGCGCGAGCGCATCGTCCGGGAACGAACACCGGCCGGCAAAGACCGCCTGGCCATCAAGACCGGCGTGGGCGGCCTGATGGATGCCGAGTTTTTGGCCCAAGCTTTTTGCCTGGCCCGCGGCTGGCAGGAAGCCAACTCATTGAGCGCCTTGCAGCGGGGCGGCGAGGCGGGCCTGCTCGAGCGCGGCGACGCCCGGTTGCTTTTGCGGAACTATGGCAATTTGCGGCGGATCGAGGGCATCCTGCGGCGGTGGAGTTACGAAGGCGAAATTCTCCTGCCCGATGATGAACCCGCCCTCTGCCGCGTGGCCGTGCGGTGCGGTTTTGCCAACGCCGGGGATTTTATGCAGGCGCTGGAAGCGATCCGGGCGGCGATCCGGGCGGTTTACGTCAAGTATTTTCGGGGCAACGGGGCGGGTTCTGATTCCTGATCTTAATCGTAATCTTAATCCTAATCCGCAGAGATTAAGATTAAGATTAGGATTGTGAATGGTATTGACACATTCGCCGGGGTTGAATTGCGGCCGGGGCAATGCTAAACTGTGGCAGATAAGGAATATATCGAATGCCTCTTTACGAATATGAGCTGTGCGAAGGCGGCTGCGTCGTTTGCGGCGGGAAATTCACCTTGCGCCGTCCCCTGGATGCGCCGGAATTGAAAGTCTGTCCCGCCTGCCGCCGGCCGGTGCGCAAGCTCATCTCGACCTTTAATTCCCCGCTGAAACTCAAGCCGCTGTCCATTTCCGACGCGAAGAAGGCGGGCTTCACCGTTCTCAAGCGTCTGGGCAAGGGTGAATATGAAAAGCAGTAGCGTTCTTACGGGGTTTGCAGGCGAAAGAACTCCGCGGCGGCGGAGGGGAAACTGTTGCTGTATTCATTCAAGCCATTGGTCACAATCGTGCCGCCGGCCAGGTTTTGCCATCCGTTGCCCGCGTTTAAATTAGTACTGACTTGCAGCGTGAAATTCACGGCGGAAACCGGCCATGTGACAGGGAATTCCCCCGGATTCGCCGATTTCGCGATGCTCAAGGTGCGTTGCGCGGCGGTGATGAAATAGGCGAAAGCATAGGCGAAATTGGTGCCATGGGTCGTGTTTCCCTCCGCAAACCCGAGGTTCGCGACATTGGTCAGGGTGCCCGGGCCTGGCGACGTGCCTCGCACTGTGATCGTCGCGCTGGTGTTGTTCGTCAAGATTCCGATGCTGGCAATCACCATGTTGTTTGTATAAACGCTCGTCCCAAGACTGCTCGCCGCTGACGTGAGGTTGAACCCGGCCGGAATGTTATCCGTCACGCTTACAGACGTCACAATGGAAGGCCCCTCATTCGTCACCACGAGCGTATAGGTCACGTTGCTCCCGGGGGCGGTAATGACGGGGCTGACGGTTTTGCTGAGAACCAGCGTGCTCGAACGCGTCGCCGTGAAACTATTCGAGCTGACATCCTTGCCGCCCGCAGTAATGACGGTGATTGGGCCTGGAGTCGCTCCGGTGGGCACAGCGGCTTGCAACTGGTTTGTCG
The DNA here is from genome assembly GCA_963825315.1 of uncultured Verrucomicrobiae bacterium. Lineage (GTDB taxonomy): Bacteria > Verrucomicrobiota > Verrucomicrobiia > Limisphaerales > Palsa-1400 > DASRLE01. Next base: position 672,462 of record CAWGST010000002.1, read on the forward strand.
TGACGTTGGCGGGCGTCGCGCTGGCGCCGTTGAATTGCACGTTCGTCACATCGAACAGGCTGGTGCCGGTGATGGTGACAATGGTTCCGGCCTGCCCGATGGTTGGACTGAAGCTGTAAATCTTCGGCAGAACCACAAACGAATTGGTGTTGATGAAAATGCCGCCCGGTGTCGTGACTGTGATCGGGCCGGTCGTGGCGTTGGACGGGACGGTGGCCACAATCTGCGTGGGAGAATTGGTAAACACATAATTGACCCCATTGACCTGCACGGCGCCGGCATTGGTCAGGTTGCGCCCGTTAATGACCAGGGACGAGTTGACGATGCCGGATGCCGTGGCGTTGGTGATCCACGGTTGAAGGTAAAACAGGGCGGAACTGCTCCCGGCGCCATTGTTATTCTTCACGCTGATCAGGCCCGAAGTGGCGCTGGCCGGAACGATGGCATACAGGACCGTCGTCGAAGTCGGCGGCAAATAAGAGGCGGTCACGCCATTGAACTGGACGAACGAGAGATTGGTAAAATTTCCCCCGTTGATCGTGACCGTCATGCCGCGCACTCCGCTGGCCGGGGTGAAACCGGTGATGACCGGCGCGCTGGTCGTGACGACGAAATTGCTGCTCGTGGAATAGTTGGCGGAGTTGGAGGCCACGACTGTAATCGGGCCGGTCGTCGCCCCGCTGGGCACTGTGGCGTTAATTTGTGTGGTGGCTACGATCGTATGGGCGGCGCTGACCCCGTTGAATTCGACGGTCTTTGTGTCCGTAAAATTGAGTCCATTGATAACAATGTTGGCCGTGCCCACAGGGGCCAGTGCGGGCGCAAAATCAGTGACTATTGGCGCGGTGGTATTGGTGAAATTTGTGCTGGTGGTGAAACTGCCTTGTGGAGAGACAACCATTATCTTTCCCGTGCCCGACGCATTCGTGATGTTGACCTGAAGCAGGGTGGCACTCTCTCCCGAGATGTATTCTTTAACGCCGTTGAAAGTCGCGCTCGATACGGTCGCAAGGTTCAGCCCATCCATGTTCACGGTCGTGTTGACCGTTCCCACTGTCGGAGAAAAGTCCGTGATAATGGGGCCTGTCCCTGTCAGGAAATTGCTGCTGGTCGTGAAGCTGCCATTGGCGGTGCTCACAAAGATGGGGCCGGTCGTTGCTCCGGTGGGCACTTTGGCGTTGAGCTGGGTCGTGGAAGTCACGGTGACGCTGCCCGACTGCACGCCTCCAAATTTAACCGTGGGAGTGCCAAAAAAATTCCCGCCATTGATGGTCACGGACGAGCCGTTGGTTCCGGCCGTCGGTGAAAAACTCGTGATGGTTGGCACGCTGCTGGCGGTGAAAATGTTGGTGCTGACCGCTGATCCCGCGAACGTTGTCACGGTAATCGGGCCATTGCCCGCCCCGGCGGGAACCGTGGCGATGACGTCAGTCGATGCCGTCACCGTGCCGTTGACCGGCGCGGCTCCGCTGAAGGTCACGGTGGTGATGTTCGTTCCGCCGGTGATGAAATTGGCGCCCAGAATGGAAACTTGCGTTGGCGCCGCCCCGGTTTGCGGCGAGAAACTGGCAATGGTGGGGGCGACCGTGAAGCTGGAGCTGCTCACAGCCGTGCCAATACTCAAGGGGCCGCTGGTGGCTCCGATGGGGACAACGGCCGTCATTTGAGTGTCAGTTATAACAGTAAAATCTCCCAGGGTCGGCGCGGCATTATTGAAGACAAGGTTGGTCGCCGTTGAAAAGCCGGAGCCATTGATCGTAATCACATTGCCGGGCTGGCCATACGAAGGTGAAAAACTGCTGATCGTGGCCCCTGCGGCGGTCCGGCAAAACAGCGGCAACAGCATCGCCGCCACAATTCGCAGGGAGACCCAATTGCTCCTGGTTTTGCCCGTTGCCACGTGGCATCTACTCATAACTGTTTCGCACAAATTCACGGACAACCGACATCTCCTCTTCACCGGCTATGGTATGGCCTTTTACGAATTCGCGCCACTCAATTTGCAAGCCGGCCCGCCGCAAAACGTCTATTTGCGGGCGGACCTGCGCGATGGGTATGAGCGGGTCCTGCGTGCCGTGCGTGACCAAAAAACGCTGGCGCGCGGCTTCCGGCGCCAGTTCCTTAACCAGCCGTTCCGGTTCATGCACGTAGCCGCTGATGCCAACAATTCCCGCCAGACGATGGCGATGGCGCGCGCCCATTTCAATCGCCATCAGACAACCCTGGGAGAAGCCGGAGAAAACGATCTTTTCCGCCGGAAAATCCTTGCCCGCCAGTTGGTCCAGCAATTGGAAGAGCAACAGCCGGCTGCGCTCGATCCCGCGCGCCGGGTCCTCGATGTCGTACCAGGCGAAGCCGCCGTAATAGGGATCAGGCGCGTTGACCAGCAGGTAATTCAGCCACGGTAACTGCATGGCTGCGGGCCACCAGCGATAGCCCTCCACGCTGTCGCCCAGCCCGTGCAGCACGATCATGAGACGCCGGCTGCTTCCTGGAGTCGCGGCAATGAACTCTGTGTCGAGCATGGCGTTATCCGGGTTTTGCGGAAAACGGACTCGGGGCCAGCTTGAAGCGCGGGAATTGCGCCTTGCTTTTGCGCGCGGAAGCCTGGCTGGGGGAAGCGCCCCCGGCCGCCCTGATAAATTCACTTTGACTGCGGTGGATGACCGCGCCCCGCCGGGGCCGCTGGCGCGAATAGGAGCCGCTGGAAGTCAAAAAGCGCGTCTTGACGTTGTCTTTCAAGGCCGTTTCCAGCAACTCACCCCGGATGCGTTCGCGCAAATTGCCGTCCTCGATTGGAAAAACGACTTCGATGCGCCGAAAGAAACTTCGCGGCGTCCAATCGGCGCTGCCGGCAAAAATATCGGGCTGGCAGGCGTTCTCGAAATAAAAAATCCGGCTGTGTTCCACGAAACGGTCCACGATGCTGCGCACGGTGATGCGCTCGCTCACCCCTTTGATCCCCGGGCGCAAACAACAGATGCCGCGCACGATCAGATCAATCTTGACCCCGGCGCGCGAGGCCTCATAAAGCGCCGCGATGATGCGCGGGTCCGACAGGCTGTTCATCCGGGCGATGATGCGCGCGGGCAGCCCCTTCCGCGCGTTTTCGCTTTCGCGCTCGATCAACTTCAGCATGCGGGCGTGCAATTCGAAGGGTGCGACCAGGAATTTTTTTGTGCCTTGAAACTGGCAAATCCCGGTCAATAAATTGAACAAATTGGCCGCATCCTCGCCGAAGGCCGGACGACAGGTCAGCAGGCCAACGTCGGTGTAAAAGCGGGCCGTGACCGGATTGTAATTGCCGGTGCTCAAATGCAGGTAGCGGCGGATGGCGTCGTCATCCTTGCGCACCACCAGGCACATCTTGGCGTGAATTTTGCAGCCCAGCAGTCCATAGACGACATGCACGCCCGCCTCCTCCAGGCGGCGCGGCCAAAGGATGCCGTGAGCTTCTTCGTCGGGCGCTTTGAGTTCAACCACCGCGGCCACCTGCTTGCCGTTTTGCACCGCTTCCATCAGCGCGCCGACAATTTGCGCGTCGCCGCCCGTTCGGTAAAGAGTCTGCTTGATGGCCAGCACATTGGGGTCCGCCGCGGCCTGTTTCAAAAAGTCCACCACGCTGCCGAAGTTCTCATACGGATGATGCAGCAAAATATCGCCGCGACGAATAACGCCGAAGAAATCCGTCTCCTCGCGCAAGGCGGCGGGCGGCGGCGCGACCACAGGCGGCTCGCGCAAGTCCGGGGAATGATCCCCCTCGGCCACGGCCATGAGGCGAATCGGGTTGACCGGGCCGTTGATCACAAACAAGTCCTCGTTTTTCAGCCCCAGGTTTTCCAGGAGCATGGCGCGAATTTCCGGCGCGCAACCCTGTTCGACTTCCAGGCGCACGGCGTCGCCGCGGCGGCGGCTTTGCAATTCGCTCTCCACGGCTTTGAGCAGGCTGGCCGCCTCCTCTTCATTGGCGTAGAGTTCGCTGTTGCGCGTCACCCGGAAATTCCAGTAGCCAAGAATTTTTGTCCCCGGAAACAAATCCGCCAGATAGTGCCCGATGACATCGCCCAGGAACAGATACTGTTGCTGCTTTGAGCCGGGGCGGGGCAGTTGAACCAGCCGCGGCAAAACGCGCGGCACCTGCACCACGGCCAGGCGCTGCTGCAGCTTGCCCGCCACGGTGATTTCCAACTGCACAATCGTGTTGAGCGATTTGTTGAGCAACTGCGGAAACGGGTGGGCCGGGTCCAATCCCAGCGGGGTCAGCACGGGGCGGATCTGCGCGCGATAAAGAGTCTCCACCCGGCCCAGGTCGGCTTTGGACAGTTCTGCAAAACGCAGAAAGCGAATGCCGTGCCGGGCCAGTTGCGGACGAAGTTCGTTGCGCCAGCAGGCATATTGGCGCTCCACCAACCGCCGCACCCGCCGGTGGACTGCCTGCAATGTCTCCGTCGCGGTCAATCCATCCGGGCTGCGCTCGACGACCGCGCTTTCCATTTGTTGCTTAAGCCCGGCCACCCTCACTTCGAAAAACTCATCGAGGTTGGAACTGAACGCGCAAAAGAATTTGAGACGATCGAGCAATGGCGTGGACGGGTCGAGGGCCTCTTCCAGAACGCGCTGGTTGAACTCCAGCCAGCTCAATTCGCGATTGAGCAGGTGTGGCGGTTCCAGTTTGGGCGGCTCCAAAGACATATAGAGAAGCATATTGTCCCGGCGGCTGGAAAAGCAATGGCGGCTTATCCTGTTGGCCGCGCCTTTCAGTTTGAAGCGCCGGAATAAATCTGAAGTCCATCTTTAAAATTCTCAAGACAACTTTCGTTGAGCTTTATTGCCCTTGCCGCGCCATCTCGTCCCGCCATAGCCAGGCGACGGCGGAAGCCTGCGCCGGCGACGGCGGGCTGAAAAAAACCGTGAAAATTTCCGCATTTTGCAAAGTCACAACATGTTGTCAGCATGGTGTTTACAAAAGAAGGCTGAAACTAGTATTTACAAAAACGCTGAAATCGGGAAAGTGACTGAAGGCAAATGCCAAATGCTGAAGGCTGAAATTGGCCCGGAAAGATTATGGAAAACCGGGGAAACCGCGAAATACTGGGAAATACGCGAAAAATCCAGATCTGTTTCTGTTCCCCCGAAAGTTCGGGGTTCGTGTATTCGGCGTATTTCGCGGTTCAAAAAATTCCTTAGCCGGGGATTTGGGATTGTGCATTGCCCACGGCTGGCTCATGAACGCGACCGATTCGGCGCTGAAATCGTTTGGAAACGTGTGGGAGTTTCGGAGATTCCACGGAACTGATCTGGCCGGGAAAGTCCATGGCCATGGAAGCAGAAGCAGGCTGGAAGACGGCAAAGAAATGGTTTGAACAACAACTTTTAGGAAGTGAAAGGGTCAGGCCTATGAACTTGGTAAAGAAATGAAAAACTGACCCTTTCAAGAAATGAAAAATGAATGAACACCAATTTCCTAGGACTGATTTCACTGACCCTTTCACTGGGGTCTTCCGGCAGCGACGAGGTGACGGTATGCGAGTGGCTGGCCAACTCATGAAGATCGTTGACGACATTATATCCAAGAGGACAAGGGGAGTGGTTCATTGCGGTTATTATTTTATTTGCTTTGCTGGATCGAATTGCAGGTTCCTCGAGCGGCTGGGTTCGCGCAATAGTCGATGTAAAATTGGGCAAATTTTCCGAAGTTGTGGGGCATCAATTCGGTGATTCGGAAGTGGCTGTAGATTTGCCCGCCTCGGCTTTTGAGGTAAAAGGTGCGGTCGGTGTTCAAGCGCGGCATTGATGGGTCGCTGGGGCGGTTGACCATTTGCACGTTCGGCTGGTAACCGGTCGAGGGCGCTTGGTCGAAATACTGGCTGTCGGTGACTTCAATAAATCCGCCATCGACGGCCGTCATGGTCAAGGACCAGTCGTCAAAGTCGCCGCGTTTGAACACCACCGGTCCGTCAATTTGAATCCAGAGGTCGCCGGGCCCATTGGTTCCTTCGGTGATTGTATTTTTGACAAGATCGACGGCATAAAGGCAGCCATGCCGGATGGTGTACGAACCGATTTTCCCATGGAGCATCGGCTCAGGATTGCGTAATTTCCACATCGTATAAATCGCGGGACGGATGGACGTGGACTCGGGACCGTTAAGGTTTTTAAGACCCAAGCCATGCCCTTGAATTTGGAAGCCCTCTTTTTCTGGCGTGATGTTCAACGCCTTGCCCCTCAATCCGGTGAATTGAAAAAGGCCGTCCGAATCTGTTTGAGTCGTCGCAGAGCCGCCGGGGCCAAATTCGCGATTAACCTCAGCGGAAACCTTTGCTCCAACGACAGGGTTTCCATGTTGATCGATGACCTTGCCGTAAAAATCCTGGGCGATGTTGTCTTTAATCGCCGCTGTTTCGATCATGATACGGCTTTTGTCCATGTTCCCCTCCCGGTAATCTTGCATAATTGTCATCGCCAAATTGGTCGCCTCATTCCACGAAAGAGGCGGATTCGTTTCAAGTTGTCGTTTGAATGATTCGGCCAGTTCCGCGCTTATTTTGTTCATCAACGGCCCTAGCAGGGGAAGCCACGGAGGATCGCCTGGGTAAGGGCTGCCCGCCCTTCGTTCCGGTGGAGCAAGACGCCATGCTACGCGTAGATCAAAATTTCTACGCCTCTCAGGCTGACGAAAGTTCAAAATCTCAGACAGCATGGACGGAGCATTTTCCAGCGATTCAAAGTGAACGTGATTTGTCATTCGGACATCGAGCTGTATATCACAATATAAATCGGTCTTTGGCGTAAGGGCGTCCGCTATTTCAAAAGCGGTTGGCCTTATCAGTTCGACTGTTGCAGGCGGATGTGCAGTCTTCAGCGGGTCCGCCCGCCGTCGGAATTTCTCGAGGTTGTTCAAGCCGTCCCTGGCCATTTCCTTGTAGCCATCGAGTATTCCCGTGTCGCCCGTGTCGGCATTGTCCGGTCGCGTGTGCGTGACAAGGACCTCATAAACGTCCGGCAAACCGTCTCCGTCACTGTCCTCACCCCAACCGGCGACAAATTCCGGCTGAACGACGTCTGGCAGGAATTTCACCGGCGGCATGGCAATCGGTTTTTGGCCCTCCGTCATCATGCCCGCCTTATCCACTTGCAAATGCACAGGGACCTGGTTGGTGCCGGATTGAAAATAACTGCTTGCGCGCCAGTGACGGTCATTGCGGTCGCGAACCAGCAGCAAATACGTGCTGTAGGGAAGCGGATGCGGGACAGTCAAGGCAAAACCATTGGTTGTGGCCCTCGCGGCCACGGAAATAATCGTCGCACGGATGGCGGCCTCGTTGATGCGGCCGAGGACGCCGTGATATGAAGCTGTATGATGGGAGCTGATTCCATATTGGGGCTGGGAAAATACATCCACGTTCGTATCGACATACTGATAATTGCCGCCATTTGTTCGTGCCGCGATATGCGCGATCTCGACAAATGGCCCAGTCTCAAATGGATCGCTGTGCCCCCCGAAATTCCTAAAGTTAGGAGGGAAATTGGCGCGTCGATTTGGGGGCGGGTTGGTCCGAGACATCCCTGGCAAATGGTTTGGGCCAGGCGGCATGGGACGAATATTGTTGGTGGGAAGACGCCGGGACCGATTTGCACGTTCGATGACAAAATAATCGAGCGTCGGCAAACTCGGAGATTCCCAGGTGAGGACCGAATTACCATAATGGCTATTGGTGCCGCCGCCGCGAAAACTGACATTCAGGCGAGGGCTGGGCGGAGGAGCTGGCAGCAGTGGATCCAGGTCATTGTTGAGTTTTTCAAGGTTGTTCCAGCCATCTCCCATCACACTGCCATACGGTTGAACGTGGGAAAACGGATCAACGCGCATGGCGAGCTCCTTGTAAAGCCACGGCAATTCGTCCCCGGCAACATCGTCCCATCGCCCAGCAACAAACTTCCAATTCGGCAGCGTCCCAAGGGTCAAGCCCGGGACAGTTCCTAAATCGGATAGGACGAAAACAATTCCATTGCTGCTGCCAACGCATCTTGCGAACTTTATCCAATGGCCCGTCGGTCCGTTCGTGCGCGCCATCACCTCATAGGGAAGGTTGGGTAAAACAGGCTCCAACGTCAGTTCCACCTGGTTTGTTCCTTTCGGCTGCACTGTGAGGCGCAGAGGCGCGGCCCGAAGGGGGATGGTGTTCCAGAGGAGAAAGCCGACACAAAACTGGATTAGCATCTTCCGTTTCATCAATTCTGAGAACTGAGAACACTGCCCCGCGTTAACGGAACTGACTTCTATGATAGCCGACGGTGAGCTTAAGTAAACGAAAATTAAGGTGAATCAGACTGGCAGCATTCCAATCGCAAACGAATGCACTGCAAGCGAACAATTGAAGGACGGAAATTAGCAGGCCGTCAGGATCCGAATCGTCAGAGGCCCAATGCCAACTGTGCCCCCTCCGGCTTGCGAAAGGCGGCGGTGGATAACTCAGGGCCATCTTCCGGCAGGCCCGCCTTGCGGCGCGCGACGTGAAACATTTGCGAAATCTGGTCCGCGAAAATCCCTTCCCCGCGCATGCGGGACCCGAATCGCGGATCGTTGAGTTTGCCGCCCCGGATGGCGCGGATCCGGTTCAGCACCTTGTCCTTTTTTCCGGGAACGTTCTGTTCCAGCCACTGTTCAAAAATCGGCGCGACCGTGAGCGGCAACCGCAGGATTTCCGTGTCCGCCCACCCGGCGCCGGCGGCTTTGGCCGCGGCCAGGACCGACGGAATCTCGTGATCGTTCAGGGCCGGGATGACCGGGGCAACCAGCACACCCACCGGCACGCCCGCCCTGGCCAAAGCCTCCACAGCCGCAAGCCGCATTTTAGGAGATGCTGCCCGAGGTTCGAGTTTGCGGGCCAGGTCGGGATCGAGCGAGTTGATGGAAAGATGGACCGTCACGGCGCGATGCGCCGCGAGTTCCCGGAGCAGATCAATGTCCCGCGTCACCAGGTAATTTTTGGTGACGATGCTGACCGGATTCCTGAATTCAGCCAAAACGGCCAGACATCTGCGTGTCAATTGCAGGCGGCGCTCAACGGGCTGGTAGCAGTCGGTTACGCCGCTCATGGCCAGCGTTTGAGGTTTCCATTTGGGCGAGGAAAGCTCGCGCCGAAGCAGTTCGGGCGCATTTTCCTTGACCATGATTTTCGTTTCGAAGTCCAGACCGGCTGAGAAACCCAAATACTCATGGGTGTTGCGGGCGTAGCAATACGAACAGCCGTGCTCGCAACCCCTGAGTACAGTTGAGGCTGGCATGGAACGGAATATCGGGACTGTCGTTGTAAGTGATGAGGCTCTGGGAAAGATCGCGCAGAAACTGGGTTTTCGGCGAAGGATCCTCCTCAGGATTCCAATCCTCATCCCGCTCCAGTCGGATCTTTTCAAAGCGGTTGGGCGGGTTGGACCCCGCGCCGCGCCCCTTGAATGGTACTGACGTTGCCATAGATGGAACAAACTTGCGTGTGCGCCTTATGTCAAATTTTTATTCAATCGGTGGGGCGAGACTCCGTCGAGCCGTGACTAGATCGAAATGGGGTTCGACGGAGTCTCACCCTACCGTTGACGATTTTGAGTCTTTCCGCCATTTTTCGCATATGGCTGGCGACGCTCCTTTTGATGACATCGGACGCAAACATCCTGCTCACGGGGTTCATATCTATTCCGGCCAGCCGACGATTGTTTTTCTCACCGTTTGCGCGGAAGATCGAAAAGCGTGGCTGGCCGACTCCGTTGTTGAGGAACATCTCCGCGCCTCATGGCAATCCGCACAGGCATGGTTGGTGGGTTATTATCTGCTGATGCCGGACCATCTGCATCTTTTCTGCGCCCCGCACGATTTGAATTTTACCTTGGAGAAATGGGTGACATTTTGGGAACGGCAATTCCGGCGGTTGCATAAGGACACGAATTGCCGCTGGCAATCGAATCCATTTCATCATCGGCTCCGACGCGAAGAGAGCTACACGGAGAAATGGATTTATGTTCGTGAGAACCCGCTGCGCAAAGGTCTCGTGAAAAGTCCTGCTGAGTGGCCGTATCAAGGAATGATGAACACGCTCCGCTGGTAAATTCAAATTCGGTGGGGCGAGACTCTGTCGAGCCGTCAATCGATTTGGGGTTCGACGGAGTCTCACCCTACCGTGTTGGATGGTGTGCATTGGAATTCAGTTTGAGGGAAATGCCGCAAAACCGCCACAGCTTCGCAAAATCCTTGCAGGAATAGATCGTCTTGCCAGAGAGCGGGTCGCCGACGATGACCTCCTGATCGGTGATGCCCAGGACCGCGACAAAATGGTCCACCATAAAATCATACTTGACTACCGCCAGCGTAACGCCTGGCTGATTCAGGTCCGCCACCTGCTGGAATCTCTGGTAGCGGACTTCAAGCCCAATGGCCCCGTAATGCGAACGAAGCGCCTCGGCAATGGCATCGGGGGTGGTTCCGAATTGGCTGGTTTGGGTCCAGATCGCCAATTGCCCTTCCTCGGCGGGAATGCCAAGCTTGCGCAAACCTGTGACCGCCGCCGCCGGGCCGCAGGTGTAGCTGGTCTGTTGCAAGCAAACGCCGTCAGGGTCGATCTTTGTAGCCAGGGCGGCGAGACTGTTCCGGACCAGCGCCGGAAGAAAGAACGGCATGACGACGAAGCTGAGCAGAAACAATCCGGTGAAAATGCGCAAAAAAACTTTGTCCCGGGATCTGGGCAACTTTGCCGCAGGCGTCAGGATAAGAATTGGCACGGCAAACGCCGCCAGGAGGCACCGTGTCCGTCCCGCCGCCACCCATGAAAAGGGCGGCACAAATTCCAATCCCACCGTATAACGCTCCAGGCCAAAAATACATACGACAGCCAGCGAGAGCAGCCAGGCGCGAATCCAGAATCGTTGCGGCAGCTTCGCGAGCCGGAGAGCCAGCACCACACCGCACAGCGCCAGCAGGATGGCGCCTCCTGTTTCCAACCAGGGATCCATGAGGAGCACCACCCGGCTAAGTTTTACCGCCCAAAAAGGCCTGATGCACCAGGCGCATGGCGTCTTCGCCCCTGGCCAGATCCACTATGACCGAGACTTTGATTTCGCTGGTGGAGATCATGTCGATGTTGACGCCGGCGTCGGCCAGGGTTTCAAACATCTTCGCCGCCACCCCGGGATGGCTGCGCATGCCCACGCCCACAATGGAAAGTTTGCCGATCTTTTCGTCGGCGATGACTTCGCGGAAGCCGATCTTGTCCTTCAAACCGTCAATAATCTTTTTCGCCTTGAGCAAATCCGGCTTGTCCACGGTGAAGGAAAGGTCGGTGGCGGGGGAGGCGGCGTTGTGGCTGATGTTTTGCACGATCATGTCCACGTTGACGCTGGCCTCGGCGATGGCCTTGAAAATGTGGGCGGCCACGCCGGGCCGGTCCGGCACCGCAACCAGGGTGATCTTGGCCTGGTTTTTGTCGAGCGAGACGCCGCGAATGACGACGTCCTCCATACTGCGTGTTTCTTCTTTCACAATCGTTCCTGGGTTGTCGTTGAGGCTGGAGCGGACTTCAAAAATGACGCCGAACTTTTTGGCGAATTCGACCGAGCGCGATTGCATGACTTTGGCGCCCAGGCCGGCCAGTTCCAACATTTCGTCGTAGGAAATTTCCGCCAGCTTGCGCGCGCCCGGCACAATGCGCGGGTCGGCCGTGTAAACGCCATCAACGTCCGTATAAATCTGGCAGAGATCGGCCTTGAGCGCGGCGGCCAGGGCAATCGCCGTCAAATCCGAGCCGCCCCGCCCCAAGGTCGTTATCTGGCCTTCCATCGTCTGGCCCTGGAATCCGGCGACGATGACGACCCGGCCTTCGTTGAGCAGGGCGTGGACTTGTTTGGGCGTGATGTTTTTGATCCTGGCCTTGGTGTGGACGCCGTCGGTCACAATGCCGGCCTGGGGGCCGGTCATGGAGATGGCGGGCACATTCATGGCGTGCAGGGCAATGGCGGTCAAGGCGATGGTGGTCTGTTCGCCGGTGGCCAGGAGCATGTCCATTTCCCGCTCGCTGGGCAACGGCATCAGTTCCTTGGCCATCTTGATCAAGTTGTCCGTCACCCCGCTCATGGCGGAGACGACGACGACAATTTGATCGCCTTGCCCATGGTGTTTTGCCACCCGCATGGCGACGTTTTTGATGCGCTCGGGATTCGCCACCGAGGTGCCGCCAAATTTTTGAACAATGAGAGCCATTGAATTTGCGCCGGTTCCATGGCCGGCAAGGGGGAGAGAATAGCTGGTTCACCTGCGTATTGCAACAACACGTCGCTGCCGGGTGCATCCCGGTTTTTTGGCCGACGGTTTCTGGTTCCTAATCTTAATCCTAATCGTAATCATAATCTTAATCTTATTTGTGCGTGTATGAAGAAGATTAGGATTAGGATTAAGATTAAGAGCGCGCGACCCGGAGGTGTGCCCGGCGCCGGTCAATAAACCATTATCATGGCAATGGCATCCTCAACGGCTTGGACGGGTTTGGCGGGTTTGGCGGCTGTCCTGGCCGGCAGGAGCAGCGCATCCAATCCCTCCACACTGCGCAAGAGGCGCAGGGCCAGTTTTGATTTGACGGCGTAATTGACGTTTTGCGGCACGGCGCCCGACTCGCGCAAGGCCGCCAAATCATCCAGGCGCGCCACGACAATTCCGACCACTTCCCCGTTGGCGTCGCAGAGCGGACCGCCGGAGTTTCCGGGTTGCACGGGCACGCTGATTTGATACTCGGACGGATCGTCCCTCATGCCGGCAAGGCTGCTGATTTTGCCATCGGTGTACTTGGGTTCAATGCCTTGCATGTCGATGTTGGGAAAACCAATGGTAAAGACCTCGTCCCCCAAATCGGCCGAATCCTTGTGTGAAATGGCCAGCGGCGCGAAATCCGCGCCGGAGACCTTGAGCAGGGCCAGATCGTTCCCCTCGTCCACTTCGATCACCTCCGCCTTCAAGACGCGCATTTTATATTTGACTTTGACTCTGTTCGCGTCCTTGACCACATGAAAGTTGGTCAGGAGGTAGCCATCCCGGGTGATGAAAAATCCCGAACCGATGCCGCGCAATCCCTTGCCGCCCGGCAACACCCGGGCCGGGGGTTCCCCGTCCTTGCGCCGGGCCGCAAACGGCAGACTGGCCGCAGACTGGCCGCCATTGACAATGGCGTCCGGAATTTCATTTCTCCGGCAGACGCGGCCCACGTCATAAGCGCGAATCGTTTTTTCGAAGAAGTATTTGTTGACGTAACTGAAATCCCCGGTGAATTTCGCCATGAACGACGCCTTTTCATTGTCGGCAAAGATACGGGGCAAATTGCGCACAAGAACCTCCGCCGGTGCGGCTTGGTTGGGCGCCGGCTCCACCAAGGCGCCATCCCCGGTCACTTGCAGAATTTTGGCATCGGAGAATTGCTTCCACCCGGGCTGGGGTTTGCGCAGGTCATATACGACGCCGTCCACCTCCCTGAAAAAGCCGGCGCGAGCCGCCTGGGCGAGCGACTGTTCCGCCTGTTTTTCCGCGGCCGCCTTCGACGCGGCCAGGTCCTGCGCCGTGATGCCCCAGGAAGCCAGAAACGATTTCGGGAGTTTGTCCGCCGTCACCGTTATCCCCCCGTTGCCATAAAGAATGACGATGCGCCCGCCACTGACGACATGGACATCCTGAATTTGATCGCAATAAGTGCCGCCGACGGTCACCGCCGTCATTTTTTCCGAGGCCAGGGCAGGCAAGGCCAGCAGCGCAACAAGTATCCCGGCCAGAAAGTTCATGGTGCCAATCTCCCACACGCGGGGCCTTCTTTCAAGCGGTGTTCATCGAACTGGTTTTGGCTGCCCTTTACCATAGTTAGGCGCGTTGGTTGAATCCACCGCAGGCCAAGAGAATGGAAAGGACGACCAGCATAATGCCGGAAATAAAAGCAAGTAATCGCAGAAACGGTTGAATCTCACCAACGCTTCTACCCGGCTTGAGAATGATGCGCTGAAGCCTCGGCGATGTGAGCGTGCCAAATGAAAATGCGAAGGCAAATAGCAGTGCAGCCAAGGCGAACGGTCCCGGATGCGAGGGAATGCCGCTGGAGCAAGCGAAGTCGATATAGAAAAGCGCGTTCCAGACTGCGACAGCGATGATGATAGGTGACCAGCGCATTGCCATGCCGCGGCGCTGAGGAGTTGCGGACCAGGAAGCGATGGGCAGGAACCCGGAATCTCGGATGCCTCGAAGAAGTGTATCCGGGCTACCCAGGCACCAGAAGATGACGTGATGCGGACAATCGGCGTTGCAATGGTGAATCCGAATGCCCCAACCAAGAACGGGAACCATGACGTACCTCGTGATCGCTGACACTTGATCCGGCGCAAAACTGTAAGTGCCCAACAGACGAATCGAGATCGTAAGCTTGTCAGGAGTCGCCGAAAGTTGTGCAAGCGGCCATGTGGCGTTAATCCAGCCGAGCCGCGCTCCACCAGTGGTTGTAAAAGCATGTGGCATAGGAAAAGCGCCTAACGACGAGAACTGAGCCATGCCCGAAGTGCGATGTCAACCGTGAAAGGGCAACTGAAACGGTCATCCCTACGCATAATTGCGCTTGCGTCCCGGCCTGCGCCGTGTTACGTATAATCAACGTGAAAACGACGTATCCAATGATGCCTATGCACAAGGCGCAACAGCAATTGCCCAAACTGTGCCGTTCCGGGAAGGCTTATCTGATCACCAATCACGATCAGCCCGCGGCGGTGCTCCTTGCCATTGACGATTACGAGGCGCTGATGGAGACGATGGATGTTCTTTCCAATGCAAAAGCGATGAAGGTTTTGCGCGGCGCGCGCGCCGGCAAACTCAAATACAAAGGCCTGAACTTGAACGATGAGAATTTTGGCCTCTGAACAGGTCCAGCGCTGGCTCACTTCACTTCCGCCCGAACCAAAAAAGCGCATTCGCGCCGAGTTAAAACTTTTGGCGGCGGGCAAGGCCGAAGAAGTCAAAGCATTGCGCGGCGAACTGGACGGTTATCTGCGGCTGCGCATCGGCGATTATCGCATCATCTACCATGTTGCAACCGGACCAACGATCAAGCTGGATTACGCCGATATTCGAGAGACGATTTACGGAACGTTTCTCCAGATTCTAACGCTGAGTAAACTTTAGATCGCCAGTTGGCCGTCGGCCAGTTCCAGGACGCGGGGGGCGCGGGCGGCGATTTTGGCGGCGGCGGATGCCGTATCTGTTGGTGGACGGGAGGGGCGCAAGCTCATTGGCCGTGCGTCAGTTCCTGCCGGCCTATATCGTTCTCAAGGGTTTTTCTGATGCCGGCGAAAATATTTTCCGCCAATTGCCGGCGGCCCTCCTGGGTGAAATGAATGAGATCGACAAACTTTTCATGTTCGCCATCAAGATGGGGACGGGTATCGATCAGGCAAACCTCGGGGTGTTGCGCGGCCAATCGCTGAAGGATCAACGAATGAACCCTGTTGGCCTTTATCCGCCCACGGACTGAGTCGGAGTAGCCTCCCTGATAAAAGTCGATCACAGCCGGCTCGCTTGTCCCGGTAAGAGCCATGGAGTAATTAGCCAGCATCAGGCGGATACCGTTCGTGGCCGCGACCTGGATCAGTTGTCGGTAAGCGTCCGCGTATTTCGTCTCCATTGGTTTGGCGAAGACCAGCGTGTCGGGAGGAATCTTCGTTTTCGCCCGATTCAGGAACAGCATAACTCTGATCCGATATTCAAAATCAGCGGCCAGCGTAAGCGGGCGCTCCTGGTAAGGAGGCGGGGCGGCGCCCACAGGTCGCAACAAGGTATCGTCAATCAAGTAGAAACCATTGACGCCGTGATAAGAGATGATCATGTCCGGCTTGAGAGGAAGGATTTGCCCGGGAAGCCTGAGCAGGTTGTCGCAGATTGTGCAGGCCGGGATGCCGGCATTAATGACCTCGACCGGACGGCGGGTTTTCAGGCGTTCCCGGATCATCTGTTCGAGCAATTCAGGCCAGGGCTTGTCATCTGGTTCAAACGTCATGCCAAAAGTGGTGGACTCGCCCAGGGCGACAATACGATAAATGTCGCCCTTCTCCCCGGAAACTTCCCTGCCGCGAAAACCTTTGCTGTTAATGGAAACCGGGCATTGCGCCAGGCACCCGTGGTTGCCGGGCCGCAGGCGAAAGAACGGAGGAGTCTGATGAGTGGGTTCAAAAAATTGCTCCTTGAAAATCCCCCAGTAATGCATATAATACTCTTGCGAGCGGGCGAAAGCGGCGGGATTACCCTTCGCCTTGTCGTAGGAGTAATAATTGCGGAACGTTTCGGGTCGTATGACAGATTTGTCTTGAAATTGGTAAATCAGATCGGCTGCCGGCAAGCCCACGAGCAACAAGACAAGCGTGTTCACAATCTGCAGGCCAATCGGACCCATGCGAAACCACAGCCGACACAGGACCAACAAAGCCAGGATGGATAGAAGCCCGCTGTAAAACGCGCCCGGGAGGTTCTGGTCATAGCCGGTCACAAGCCAAATGAGGTTCAGATAGCCCAACCAAGCCAAGATCAGTATCTTCCAATGAATACTTCTTGAAGTGCCATCCTTTCGACGACTGGTCACCGCAAACGCCGCCGAGACCAGCACTGCCAGCAACCCAAAGTACAGGTCCCAGAGCATTGTTGTCAGCAGCAGGCTCAACCACACCAGCACGCTGAAACCCGATGCGACGGTCCATCCCGCGGGCCAAACGCGCGGCCACGGCATGCGGGGCGCCACTTGGAGAACGATAAGGCTGATGCCCAGAAGACTCATGCCCACGACAGCAGTCCACTCGATCTGGACCGAAATGGCCGCAACGACCGAGCAAGCGATCAAAAGCGTTTGCAGGAGCAAGCCCGCCCAATCCCGCCCACTCATGGCATCACGAATCTGCACAAACTTCACGTCGCCAGTTGGCCGTCGGCCAGTTCCAGGACGCGGGGGGCGCGGGCGGCGATCTTGGCGTCGTGCGTCGCGATGACGAGGGTGGCCCGGCCCCCGGCGAGCAGATCGTGAAGGAGTTGGATGATTTCCCCGCCCGTGTGCGAATCCAGGTTGCCGGTCGGCTCGTCGGCGAGGATCAAATCCGGCCGGTTGACGAGCGAGCGGGCGATGGCCACGCGTTGCTGTTCGCCGCCGGACAGTTCATAGGGGCGGTGGCCGGCGCGCTTGGCCAGGCCGACGCGGTCCAAAAGCTCGCGGGCGCGCGCCTCCGCCGCGGACGCGGACAGGCGCGCCATGCGGGCGGGCAACATGACATTTTCGATGGCGCTGAGTTCGGGCAGGAGATGATAGGCCTGAAAAATGAAACCGACCCGGCTGTTGCGCAGTTGGGCCAGGGCGCGGCCGGGGAGCTTGAGGAGATTGACGCCGTCAAAAAGAATTTCTCCCTGGTTGGGCAAATCCAGGCCGCCCAACAAATGGAGCAGCGTGCTTTTGCCCGCGCCGGAAGCGCCGCGCAAGGCCAGAAATTCGCCGCGTTGCACAGTCAGATCAATGCCGCGCAGCACGTCCAGATTGCGGCCGCCCATGATGTAGGCCTTGTGCAAGTTGCGGGCGGCCAGCATGGCGGGGCCGTTGGCCGTGTCATTCATGGCGCAGGGCCTCCACGGGTTGCAAGCGGCTGGCCTTCCAGGCGGGAAACAAACCGGCCAGCACGCAGGCGGCAAACGCCGTGCCGCAGATGACCAGCACGTCCGGGGTTTGAATCGAGGCCGGCAAATCATAGACATGGTAAATGGATGAGGGCAGCAAGTCCGAGTGTGTCACCCGCCGCATGAGGGCGAGAAACGGGTTGCGATAATGCAGGGCCAACATGCCGGCGGCAAAGCCCAGTCCCACCCCCAGCACTCCAACGACAATGCTTTGGCTGAGGAACAGGCACAAGATCTGCCGGTTGTTGGCGCCGAGAGCTTTGAGGATGCCGATTTCGCGCGTTTTCTGGACGACGAAAGTAATCTGATAACTCACGATGCCGAACGCGGCCGCGATCATGATGAAAAACAGCAGGAAGAACATCATGTTTTTCTCCGTGGCCAGGGCATTGAAAATGTCCGGGCTTTCCTCCTGCCAGGTCCGCACGGTCAAGGCGTTTTTCGAAGCGGCCCGCAATTGCCCGGCGACTTCGTCCGCCAGGAACGGATCGCGCAGCTTGACCTGCAAGGCTTGCACGGAATTTTCCGGCAGGGACAGGAGTTCGCGCGTGTCGTCCAGCGAAGCGACGATGAATTGGTTGTTGAAATCGGGAAAGCCGACGTCAAAAATTCCGCGCACCGTAAAATCTTCGCCCACGGTAACCTCGGCATTGGTCTTGCCGGTGGTGGGGTCCATTTTTTGCAGGCTTTTCCACGACCAGATGGCGACGCGGTCGCCCACGTTGAGGCCGTTGAAGGCGGCATAACCGCGGCCAACGACCAATCCTTTGTCGCTGAGGTCAAAAGCGCCGCCGCCGGGAACGATGCTGCCGGGCAGGACATTGACAGTGCCGACGGTGGCGGGGTCCACGCCAGCCAAATAGGGGGCGGAAGGGATGGGGTTGCCGGTATCCGGTTCGGTTTTGACCAGGACCTGGCTGTGGATAAAGGGGGACGCGCCGACGACGTTTGCATTGGCGGAAATGAGTTTCATGGCCGCCTGGTAGTTGGTGAAAGCGCTGTCGCGGTCGGTTGGAAAGACGGTCAAATGGGCGTTGAAGCCGAGGATGCTGTCGCGCCATTCCTTGTCGAACCCGCTCATGACCGAAATGACGACAATCAAGACGGCCACGCCCAACAAAACAGCGACAATGGAAATGAGCGTAATCACCGAGACAAAAGTCCGGCGCGGTCGCAAATAGCGGAGAGCTAAAAAGGCCTCAAAAGGCAACCTCGACATGCCCAAAGAGACTACGGTTGGGCGGGCCGGGTGTCACTTCATTTCATGGGCGGCGAATTGGTTTTGCTTTCACAATGGATCGCGCGAAAGGGCGCGCCAAAACGGCCATAGTCAAATTGGTTCGTGCTGAATTGATCCGCGCCCAAAATCCGAAGATAACGGTATTTTAAAACCACAGTCCCGTCCGCATCGACTTTTTCCGGCACACCATAGACGAGGGCCAGCTTGCCTTCCCCGGCATACTTTTCGGCGCTTTCGGCGGTGGCGTCCTTGCCTGTTTTATCCATGTGCCATTTGGCGCGAAAGAGTCCCTCGCCGCGGGGGGAAACAAACAGCGTCACACCGCACTCGTTGTCGTTCTGGACCCCATCGAAGTAGTGGTGCTCGAAAACGGTGTCCGCCAGGATGCTGCCGCCCTGGTCTTCCTCGCGCGCGTCGGTGCTGCGAATGAGGCCGGCCCACACCACCGCAACGCCGGCATAGTTAGTGGGGTCTTTGCGGATGTCGTCTGGATAAACGTCCAGGCGATCGCGGGCGAATTCAATCTGCTCCGGTTTGGTGACGGGCTGATAAGACTCGTTGCCAACGCGGGTATCGCGGGAAACGCAGGAAACAAGGACGGTGAGCGCGAAAAAGGCCACGACAAAAATGCGAATCATATAATGTTGCTGTTTGGACAGACTCGGAACCATGATCGTTAGATTAGCCGATGCCGGGTTCGATTGCCACCATCTTTTTCAAATGATTACTTTTCCGGCCAAACCAAATCGTATTGCAGCGTTGCGGGATAGTCCGAGGTTGGACTCGCTTGGCCGCCGTGGTCCTGTTGGCTCCAGCCGATGGAATAGAGCAGAAAGGTGCCGTCGGAATTGCGGCGGTAGCGCGGCGGCTGGCCGCCGATGACGTCGTGGGGAATTGCAGCGATGAACTGCGGGGCCAGAGCGTCGAGGGTTTCGGGATATTCGCCATGCGCCAGATGGTAACGTGCGAGGGCGCAGGCGATGAGCGCTTGATTGACCATGGTTTGATTCCGGGCGGTGGTTTGAGAAGCCCTGCTAAAATTAGGAATATGCGGGAGCGCGATAAAACCATAAGGTGACCAATGAGAAGCGACTGCATCAAGTTGCCTGTGGAAGTCCCGCGTTTTGTCCGGAAGAACGATTTGGCGGGCGGGGTCCAGGCTGGCAACGGCGTTGCTGTAGATATTGGCGGCGGTGGCCATGTTCTGATAAGACCAGCCGCGCGGGATCAATCTCGGAAAGATCGAGCTTTCCCAATCCTTGAAGGCTGCCCATGAATTGCTTTGGTCAACCGGGCTGGGGTAATAGAGCAATTTAAAATACTGCGCCGGAGTGAGCGTTTCCAAGTGGTGCAATACAGAGAGGCGCTCCGATTCGAAGGCTGGCTTCACCTGCGACAAGAGGTTGATTTGTTCGAGTTGCCCTTCCAGCGCGGCCAATTGCGGCTCCCGCCAGGCTTGCAACCTCATGCCGTCGGCAATGGTGCTGGCGTAAATCCCCCTCACCGCCACGTTGACCATCGCCGACACCAAGGTCATCGGCCTGTTGTCTTCCAGGATGCGGCGGCAGATGTTGTGGATGAGCGTCAAGTCGCGCAACGCTCCCTCCGGCTGGCCCAGCAACAAATGACATTCGGCCATGGCCGCGAGCCTTTGCGAGATGATGCGCATGGTCCTGAAATTTGGAATGGGCATTTCCGAGGGCACACTATAATCACCATTCATCCGTGCATAAGGGCGCTGCAACGCCTTGCGGATCAGGCCGAACCCCGGTTCAAGCTGCTCGTTCCACTTCAGGAATTCCGCCACCATAATGGGCGCAAGCATCGTCACGTTGTAGGAACCGTTGCCCTTGGGTTCAACTTGGAGTTTTTCGTAGTCTGGAAGCACTGTGTTGAAGATGGGTTTGGGCAGGAATTGCAGCAACTCCTTCTCCGTCGGCGCGCTTTGGCACTGCAAGAAGATTTGCGCCGGTCGAATTTCCTCCCGCTGGCGCAGCATAAGAACCAAACCGGCCGGATCCATGGCCACCGGGCCGAAGGCGTCCTTGATCAACCGGACGGCTTCCGCCTTTGCCCGAGGGTCTCCCCATTGCAACACGGCGGCTCCGCTGTGGCTGGGCGCGCTTGCCCCCGGCAGGCCAATCGTCAACTGGGCGACAACCATGCGCGCCGTGCTGTCATATCCCGGATACTGCATCTTCTGCGTCAATTCATTCGACCAATTCGTGTCATGTTTAACAAACCATTGCTCCATCTCCGGCACGCCGAAGACGTTTTCATTGTCCGGCACGGGCGCGGGAATTTTCTTGTTCCAATCCAGTATGACGCCTTGTGCTTCGAGTTCGCGCTTGCACTTCTCCATCGCCTGCCGGCCGCGCCAGTCTTCCTCGGCGTAGAAAATCGCGACGGTCACGGCAAAGGCGGCCAGACTGATCAGGAAGCTGTTACGCACTCGACGTGTCGGCGGTGATGGAGTTTCGGAAGTCGTCATAATTGCCTCTTGAGTTCAGGGTTTGCCGTTCATATTGATGGTCGGATCCGTCAGCACGGGACTCCGTTCGCGCGCGGCGCGGGATACGCGGAAGGCCAGCCACCCTGCCAGCAACAACCCCATCATCACCCCGGCCAGGACCGCGACGATAATCGTCACGGTGGATTTGTTTCTGCGCACCAGTTTTTGCAGCCGGTAAACGTGGCTGGGCGGGCGGGCCAGCACCAACTCGTTGCGCAAATAGCGTTGCACATCCGCAGCCAGGTTGGCGGCGCTGTCGTAACGGCGGGTGCGGTCTTTCTCCAGGCACTTCATCACGATCCAATCCAAATCGCCGCGCAGGGACAGCATCAATTTGGGGGCATCGGTCCGGCGGCGGGCGGCGGTGGTGGACAGTTCGCTTTCCGGCATGGCGTCCAGACGGGTGGAAGGGCGCAACGGCTCCTGCTCCCGTATGATCCGCCTCATCTCATCCACGCCCGCTTCCATCAATTCCCTGTGATCGAACGGGGTCTGGCCTGTCAATAATTCGTAGAGCAGCACGCCCAGGCTGTAAATATCGCTGCGCGTGTCAATCGGCAGCCCGCTCATCTCCGCCTGCTCCGGGCTCATGTAAACCGGCGTGCCCATGAACATCTGCAATTCGGTATAAATCGTTTTATCGGTCAACTCTCCCTGGGTTGCCTTGGCAATGCCGAAATCAATGACCTTGGGCACCGGCACGCCGTCGTAGAGCGTCACCAAAATATTGGACGGCTTGATATCGCGGTGAATGATCCCCCGCTGGTGGGCGTGCTGGGTGGCCAGGCAGGTTTGTACGAACAACCCCAGGCGGTCTTCGGTGGAGAGTTTGTGCTGGTCGCAATACTCGGTGATTTTGATGCCGCGCACCAATTCCATCACGAAATAGGGGCGGCCGCTCGGCATCGCTCCGGCGTCCAGCACTTTGGCGATGCTCAGATGTTCCATCATGGCCAGCGCCTGTCTTTCGGCCTCGAAGCGCGCGACCACCTGGCGGGTGTCCATCCCCGGCTTGATGATCTTGAGGGCCACGTGGCGTTTCACCGGCTCGCGTTGCTCCGCCACATAGACCGCGCCAAAGCCGCCCTCGCCGATTTTTTCCATCAATTTGTAGCGCCCCACCATGTCGCCCGGTTTTTCCGTCGCCGCGCCGACAATGGCGGTGCCGCCACGGCCGCGGCCGGCGGCGGCCAATTGGGGTGTGTCAACGGCGGGGGATTCCAGAAAAGAATCCTGCTTGGAATTTTGCAGCAAGGCTTCGACGGCGGCGCGCAAGGCCGGGTCCCCTCCGCAAGCGCCATCCAGATAGGCGGCGCGGGCCTCCGGCGTCGGTTGCTCCAGCGCTCCGAGAAAGATGTCGCGCGCGTTTTTTGGTTGTTGTCCAGAGTTCATCACAGCGGCCTGTCTGCTTGTTCAAGCGCAATCCGCGCGGCGAGTCCGCCAAGTTTCGTCAGTTTCTTCGGCCTGTTTCGATTTTTTGCCGCAACCGCGCCCGGGCGTAGGCCCAAAGGCGCTCGGCCCGACGCTGCGGAATCCCCAGCGCGGACGCGGCTTCGTCCATCTTCATCCCCGCGAAATAACGCAACTTCACCAGGTCTGCGCAAACGGGGTCTTCGCCGGCCAAAGCGTCCAGCGCTTCATGGACTGCAAGCAGTTGATCGTCATTATCGGTTGGGGCGGCCAACTCCTGGTCGTCCAGGCTGGCGCCCTCCCGCCCGCCGCCGCGGCAAAAAGCGCGTCGCTTCCGCGCCCGGTCAATAAGAATGCGCCGCATGGCTTCCGCGGCCGCGGTGAAGAAGTGGGCCCGGTTCTGCCAGGCTGGCTGCTGATCACCGCCGAGGCGCAGCCAGGCCTCATTGACCAGGGCCGTTGGCTGGAGCGTGTGGCCCGGCGCTTCCCGGGCCATCTTCTGCCGGGCCATCCCGCGCAGTTCCTCATAAACCAGCGACAACAATTGCTCCGCGGCTTCGGGTTCGCCCCGATGAACCGCTTGCAATATGCGCGTCACGTCGCTCACGGGCGTGACTGTGGCGAATTTTGAGGGTCAAAGCGAGACTGAATTGGGGGGCATTTCGCCTTATTGGGCAGCCACTCCTAATCTTAATCGTAATCCTAATCTTCTTTGATTAAAATTAAGATTAGGATTAGGAGCCGGAAACCGACACCCCCAGGGCGTCACATGCCATAAACCAGAAGCCGCAAGGTCCCGGGTATCATCGGGGGGCGTCTTTGGCCCTCGACGGGCGGACCGAATTTGGCCGCCGGAAGATAAATCCTGTGGGTTGTTGGATCCAGCGTCATCGTTCTCGCGCTGCGCTCCGTCTTCAACGTCTGCACCACGGTGAGCTTGTCGGGCGCGTCTTCGTGCGCAATTGTCGTCGTCCCATCGCGGCATGAGCTGAAGGCCAGTTGCGTTCCAGGATCGAAGGCGCAGGCATCAACCCCGTCGCCAATCGGCGCCGAAGCGATCACTTTGCCATCCGTGCTGTCCATCATTACCATTGTTTTGCTCCCGCCGCAGCCGATGAACAGCCGGTGATGGGGCGCGTCAATGGCCAGGCCGGACCCCTCCTCGCCCGGAGCGATCGGCCAGCGGTTCACGACCTTGTGCGTCGCGGTGTCAATCACGGCCACTTCATTTTTATCTTCGAGATTGTCATAGACACGGCCCGCCCCCGGATCGGCCGCGGCAAATTCCGGCCTGCCACCGAGCGGAATGGTCGCGACAACCTTGCTTGATTTGGCGTCAATGACCGTGGCCGATTGGCCGCGGCCGTTGAACATATAAGCTTCCTGCCGGCCCGGCTCGTAAAGCATTCCGTCCGGATTCTGGCCGGTGTCCACCTTGGACAGGATTTGCAGGGATTTTAGATCGACGATGGCGGCTTTGTTTTCCCGGCCGTCACTGACAAAGCCGCGCCCCAGTTCCGGCGCCGGAGCCAGGCCATGAACGCCCGGGGTATTGGTAATTCTGCCAACCACCGTGTCAGCGTCGAGGTCAACCACGACAACTTCCGCGCCGTGGCTCATGTAAAGACGGCGGGCCGACGAATCCACGGATAAATAATCCCATCCGCCTTCGCCGCTGATGGGAATTTCCTTCAAGAAGTGATACGACCCTTGCGCGCCGCAAGTCGCCGCGGTGACGAGTCCCAGAGCGAGGAGCGCGATCAAGCCGGCAATATGGCAAGAATTTTGTTTCATGCAGGAAGCTGATACCCCGGCATTTGCCTGAAGTAAAGCCTTTTGCGGCTTACTTCGGCGTTTCCGTCTCGACCGAGACAATCTCTCCGGTCATCGCGTCCACATTGACTTCGGTAATATTCTTGGTGTCCGGCTTGGCGATGTCGAACGACCAGATCAATTTGCCCTTCTCCTTCTCCAGTTCCGTTTCCTTGATCGTGCCGTCAGGAACCTTGCCCAAGGCGGTGGTGCGAGCGTCCGTTTCCGTGATTTTCGCTTCCGCTTGCAGTTTGGCGCGGGAGTCCGAAGCGCAGCCGGCCACCAAGGTGGCAGCCAGCAGGCAAGAGATGTTAAGTTTGATGTTCATAGTCTGTTTTTCTTTTGTTTGCATTTCCATGAGGTCGAACCTTACCCGATCCGCGTGAAAAAGTAATGAATTAAAGATGAGAGTATTGTCATATTCTCGTTGCAGAGGCCGGGTTTTTGCGAAGCGCCAGGACCAGCGCCCGTTCCTTTTCATTGAGAAGGCGCCAGCGGCCCGGGGCCAGGCCGGTCAATTCGAAATTCCCGATCCGCACCCGGAGGAGGCGCAGCGTCGGATGGCCCGCCGCCGCCGTCATCCGCCGCACCTGGCGGTTTTTTCCCTCAACCAATTCGAGTCCGAGCCAGCGGTCCGGGACCGTCTTGCGCCAGCGAATGGGCGGATGGCGCGGCGCAACCTCCGGCTGCGGCTCGATCAGCCAGGCGCGGCAGGGCAATGTTTTCCTGCCCTGGATGACCATGCCGCGGGACAATTGCCGCAATGCCGCCGGCGTGGGAATCCCCTCCACCTGCGCCCAATAAACGCGTCCGTGCCCGTGCCGGGGATGGAGCAGTTGCGCGTTCAGCGCCGGTTCATCGCTCAAGAGCAGCAGCCCCTCGGAATCCGCATCGAGACGGCCGATGGGATAAACGCCCGCTGGCAATTGAAATTCCGCCAGCGTGCGATGGCCTGAACCATCCGGGGTGAACCGGGAGAGCACCCCGTAAGGTTTATGGAAGGCAATCAGCATCGAAAACAAGGTTGGCACGCCCAAAACGGCACTCCAGAAATTTTCAGAAATATTTTCACATGGACAGCATTTGTCCAGGCGCCCCGCTAAAGTGGGTGGCAAGATGAATACAAATCAAATGGAACTGAGTCTGAAAGCGAAGCAAGCGCGCCCCACGGCGGCGCAAAAACAACGGCGGCAGCAGCGGGCGCAATGGTGGTTCGGCCAAATGCGCCGGGTGGTGGCCGCGTCCCTGGAATGGAAGCCGCAGAAGCTGGAAGGCTGAATTAAGAAGGCAGAATTAAGAAATCAAAAGAGGCCTCACGATTCCCCGAAAGCTTCCGGGGTTGGCCGTTTTCTTCTTTCATAATTCTTCCTTCTTCCTTCTTAATTCTCTTCCGTTCCGCCACCACAGAATCAACGGGAACAAACAGATCAAGTTCAGCCAGACGGCGTAGGGCATGGCCGCCCGCACCGTTCGAAAAAAACCACTGTTCGTGGAGAATGTCTCGGCAGCGGCATCGTTGGCGTGTCGCGCCAACGCGACGCCGCCCATGGCGAAGTCATGGGCGACAGCCGCGCCGCCCTGCGCGCCCAACCAGGCAATCGCGCAGCCGCCAAAAGCCTGCCAGCCGGCGGCCATCCCTCCGATCGCCCACAGTCCCAGGCTGAACCCTCCAAAAGTCACCAATCCAACCGCAAAACCGCCCAGCGTCAAAAGACCGACCGCAAAGCCGCCGAAGCTGACGGGTGCAATCGCCAGCCCGCCTAACGCGAAGATCACGCCAATGGCCGAATCCCCCGCGGCAATCCACGCCTTGACCGGCCCTCGTTCCAGTCCGCCGCGCAGGCGGATGTGAACCAGCGGCAAGCCAAACAACGCGAGTTTGCTGCGATACTCAAACAAGGGGACGGCAAGCGGCACTGGACGGCTTTCGATGAGTTCTTGTTGGCCGATTTTACGCAGACACCGCCGCATCCAAACCGTGAGTGCCGCGACAACGATGAGGTAAGCCACCCCAAGCCCAATCAGCAGCCGGACATACAGGATCGGGGAAGTCTTAAGCAGCGAGCGGCCCCCCAGCGCGAGCAACAGAACAGCCACGAAGAAAACCACAATGCATGTGAGAAGGATGCGATAGTATTTGGTTATAAATTCGCGCCGCTGTGGGGATCTGGCGCCCTCCCGGTCCAGCCTGTAGCCGAAGTAGAGGCTGACGAAAATGATAACAGGCCCAAGGATCGCGTTGCACAGCCCGGCCAAACCGGCCGACTTCGCCAAAACGCTGCCCTTGGCCGCGGTCGCTCCGACGACGGCTGCCTTTGTCGAAGTTGCCATTACCGGCAATGCCGCCAGCACAGCGAGAGTGAACGCTTTGCCCGGACTCGTTTGCTCCAAGGCCCCTTCCACAAACGCCAGCACCTGTTCTTGCAGCAGCTTCCGCCCGCGCGAAAGGCGTTGCTTGACCGCGTCCTGTGTCAACTCCAACGCTTCAGCCACACGCTCAACGGACTGCCGCTCGCGATAAAACAAGACGAGCGGCTCGCGATACGTTTCGGGAATCTGCTCCAACGAACGCCAGAGGATGGCTTCTTCCTCCTTGCTAATCATGTGGTCGGAAGGAAGCGGTTCCTGCGACGGAGATTCATTGGCCTCTTCCAACGGCCCGGCGCCGTGAACCGGTTCGCGACTGTCCCGCCGGAGTGTTTTGCCGATAAGATTCCGCGCGATGCCGCACAACCAGGCCCGCAATCTCGCCGGTTCGCGAAGTTCCGGCAGGTGCCTCCATGCCGTCACGAATGTCTCCTGCGCGAGGTCCTCGCTCCGGGTCAGGCTGCCGGTGGCGCTGTAAGCCAGCGAACAGATCAGAGACTGGTGGCGGGCCACAATCCGCCCAAACGCGTCCCGGTTGCCGGCGAGGCTTTCCGTCACCAGTTCGCCATCATTGTCTTCCGTTGCGGGCATCGTCTGTGTCCTCATCATATCACCGTATAAGTACCCGGAAAGGGCGGAAAGGTGACAACGGAGGATAAGGGATTGCCGACGCGATTTCTTGGGGAGGGCGCATTCCTCGTTCAAGGGATTCAGGCATTGCCACCCAAGTATTTCTTGCTCCGTCTTGGCATTTTGACGCCCGATCAGCTTCGACAGGTTGAAAAGGGGCTGCTGCGCTGGCAGGGCATTTCGCCCCAGTAAGAGTGGAGGATAGTTCTTTCACCGGCTCCCTTCCTTCGTGGCCGTGCTCGCAATGGCGAGGATTGCCGCTTTGAGCCGCACGGAGAGTCGCGGCCGGGCTTTGACTACTCGTGACAGATCATGTCGCGAACTGACCGGAGTTTGTGAGTCTCCTTGTGTGTTTCCCGCTGTAACCCTTTGATTATCAGCAGGCGGAGACGGGTTCAAATCCTGTCGCTCCGACCATTTTTCCCGCTGTTGCCGGCGTTGTCGTTCGCCTAGCAGCCTGTCGGACTTAGAGCGTTTTAAATAAAACTGTAGCCATTCCGTTGGGCCTGTGGTATAGGCAGTTCATGCGAACTTTATCGTTGGACCTGCGCGAACGGATTTTGGCTTCCTATGACCTTGAAGAGGGGACTCGCGTGGAGGTCGGCGATCGTTACCGGGTTTCGCTGGGCATGGTCAAGAAGCTCTTGCAACAACGCCGACGGACCGGGGAGATCGGTCCGCGCCACCGTTTCTCCGGGCGCAAGCCGATGATCCTGGCGGCCCATCAGCGCCAGATGCGGACTCTATTGAATCAGAAGCCCGACCTGACCTTGAAAGAGCTGCGCGCCGGCTTGGAACTGGACTGTTCTCTGCCCGCCATCCACTACGTTCTGGCGAAGATGGGGCTGACATATAAAAAAAGACACTCCATGCCAGCGAGCAAGACCGTCCGGACATTGCGCGGGCGCGCCGCGCCTGGCGGCGTCGGCAAGGCGGTTTGGACCCGGCCAAACTGATTTTCCTGGACGAATCGGGTGCCAAAACCAATCTGACCCGCCTGCGCGGGCGCGCCCTGCGGGGTCAGCGTGTCCACGCCCAATGTCCGCAGGGCCATTGGCAAACCACGACCATGATCGGCGCCATCCGCCTGGACGGTGCCACCGCCTGCATGACCATCGAGGGGGCCACCGATACGGAGGTTTTCCGGGTCTATGTCGGCCATGTCTTGTGCCCGACGCTGCGCGCCGGAGATGTGGTCATCATGGATAACCTCTCCCCGCATAAAAGTGAGCCGACCCTTTCGCTGATCGCGCAGGCTGGAGCCCAAATCCTCTTCCTTCCAGCCTATTCCCCAGACCTCAATCCCATCGAGCAAATGTGGAGCAAAGTCAAATCCCACCTGCGTACAGCCGAGGCCCGCACGCAGCCCGCTCTGCTCCAGGCGATTGCTTCAGCTTTGCAGAGTATCACGCCCCGGGATGCCATGAACTGGTTTGCCTCTTGTGGCTACAGTTTTATTTAAAACGCTCTAGAGCGAAGGTTTTTTCAGAAAGTTTGAACGTGAAAGGGCCAGAGGGCATCAGTCAAGTATGGCTGCACGCTTTATCACTGTTGATTACGACACCCCGCTGATCCTGCCCCCGAATCTGCGCGATTGGGTGCCGGCAGACCATCTGGCGCATTTCATTCTGGACGCCGTTGAGGAGATGGATTTGCGCCGAATCAAGGTCAACGAAAGGGGCACGGGCAGCGAACAATATCCACCCCGCATGCTTTTGGCCCTGTTGCTGTATTGCTACGCCACCGGGCTTTTCAGTTCGCGGCGGATCGAACAGGCGACTTACGACAGTGTGCCGGTGCGGATGATTTGCGGAGACACCCATCCGGACCACGACACCATTTGCACTTTCCGGCGCGAAAACAAAGCGCTGCTGCAAGAGGCCTTTGTGCGGGTGTTGGAGATGGCGCAGGCATTGAAGTTTTTGCAGGTCGGTCAAATCACTGTGGCCGTGGACGGGACCAAGGTGATGGCCAATGCCAGCAAGCACTCCGCCGTCAGCTACGAACACGCGGGCAAAACCATCGAACAACTGGACCTGGAGGTCAAGGAACTGATGGCCAAAGCCGAGCAGGCCGACAGCACGCCGTTGCAAGACGGGCTGAGTATTCCCGAAGAAATCACCCGCCGCCAGGAGCGCAAAGCCGCGCTGCAAAAAGCGCGGGCCGAGATTGAAGCCCGGGCCCAGGCGCGCCACGCCATCGAGTTGGCCGAACACGAGAAGAAACTGGCCGAGCGGGCCGCCAAAGAAAAACGGGGTGAAGGAATCCGCGGCCAACCACCCAAAGCGCCGACGCCCGAACCCGGTCCCAGCGATCAATATAATTTCACCGACCCGCAGAGCCGGATCATGAAAGCGGGCAGCGGCCCACATTTTGAGCAGAGCTACAACGCCCAAGCGGCCGTGAAAGTAGACAGCCGCTTGATCGTGGGAGAGCGAGTCAGCCAGGCGTGCAACGACAAACAGGAACTGGCCCCCACTGTGGCGGCGGTGGCCGCCCCGGTGGAATCGGTCGCGGACGTTTTGGCCGACAGCGGATTTTACAGCGAAGCGGCGGTGCGTGCCGTGGAACAAACACCCACAGGCCAACCTACCGGGACGACCGTCTATGCGGCGTTAGAAAAGAAAGAACACCATCGCACCGTCAGCGATCTGGAAAAGAAGGATGAGCCAGCGGCGCCGCCCCGGGAGCCGGGTTGAGCGAGGTGATGAAGCACCGGCTGAAAACGAAGGATGGCAAAGCCAAGTACAAATTGCGGCAGCAGACGGTGGAACCGGTCTTTGGCATCATCAAGAGCGTGATGGGATTCCGGCAATTTCTGCTGCGCGGACTGGAAAAGGTCGGGCTGGAATGGCAGTGGGTCTGCGTCGCCTACAACCTCAAACGGTTACACATCTTGCGAGCGGGAGTGAAACTGGCCCGCTCCGGCTGAAAAATCCGAGGGGAAAGGCCGGGCGGAACACAAATTTAATCGGACCTTCGATTGACACCCCTCCCGGACTCTATTGGTCCGATCCAACTGGTCTTTTCGAATTCGTCAACTCCGTGCTACAGGCTCCAATAGCAGATTACGCGAAATCCAGAAAAAATGCTTCTGGTCAAGTCCGACAGGCTGCTAGAGCGTTTTAAATAAAACTGTAGCCATTCCGTTGGGCCTGTGGTATAGGCAGTTCATGCGAACTTTATCGTTGGACCTGCGCGAACGGATTTTGGCTTCCTATGACCTTGAAGAGGGGACTCGCGTGGAGGTCGGCGATCGTTACCGGGTTTCGCTGGGCATGGTCAAGAAGCTCTTGCAACAACGCCGACGGACCGGGGAGATCGGTCCGCGCCACCGTTTCTCCGGGCGCAAGCCGATGATCCTGGCGGCCCATCAGCGCCAGATGCGGACTCTATTGAATCAGAAGCCCGACCTGACCTTGAAAGAGCTGCGCGCCGGCTTGGAACTGGACTGTTCTCTGCCCGCCATCCACTACGTTCTGGCGAAGATGGGGCTGACATATAAAAAAAGACACTCCATGCCAGCGAGCAAGACCGTCCGGACATTGCGCGGGCGCGCCGCGCCTGGCGGCGTCGGCAAGGCGGTTTGGACCCGGCCAAACTGATTTTCCTGGACGAATCGGGTGCCAAAACCAATCTGACCCGCCTGCGCGGGCGCGCCCTGCGGGGTCAGCGTGTCCACGCCCAATGTCCGCAGGGCCATTGGCAAACCACGACCATGATCGGCGCCATCCGCCTGGACGGTGCCACCGCCTGTATGACCATCGAGGGGGCCACCGATACGGAGGTTTTCCGGGTCTATGTCGGCCATGTCTTGTGCCCGACGCTGCGCGCCGGAGATGTGGTCATCATGGATAACCTCTCCCCGCATAAAAGTGAGCCGACCCTTTCGCTGATCGCGCAGGCTGGAGCCCAAATCCTCTTCCTTCCAGCCTATTCCCCAGACCTCAATCCCATCGAGCAAATGTGGAGCAAAGTCAAATCCCACCTGCGTACAGCCGAGGCCCGCACGCAGCCCGCTCTGCTCCAGGCGATTGCTTCAGCTTTGCAGAGTATCACGCCCCGGGCTGCCATGAACTGGTTTGCCTCTTGTGGCTACAGTTTTATTTAAAACGCTCTAGACGAATCGCCAAAAAGGCCGCACAATAATCGTAACGATATGCCTGTGTCCCCCGTCAACGAAATCGAAAGCCAGTTCGCCCGATTGTCGGCTGAAACGCAATTGAGCGTGCTGGAACGCCTCGTTCACCATCTGCGCCAGAGTTTGCAGGACCCGAGGGAGTCATGGGAAGCCGAACTTTCGGCGATGGCTGCCGATCCGCAAATGCAAAGGGAACTCAGCCGCATTAACTCGGAGTTCAGTGCAACGGAAACTGATGGTTTTTGGAAATCAACTGCGTTCGCTTGATCCGAGCCGGTTTGTCGGCCCGCCCGCCGGCAAAATCTCAGGCGTGATGATGGAAAAAGTTGAAAACGCGGTGCGGCGGTGCCTCGGCTTGTAAAGCGTTGTCAGTTACGAGTTTTGCCGCAACCGAAAACAATGCGCTCTCGGACGTAGTCAGTGATGGCCTGAACGTCAACCAGAAGAAAATAGAGTCGTGTGAATGCTTGGCAGGCTTGACCACGTTTGTCGCTATCTCGTGCAAGCTTCCGTTTCGATAGCTCCGATGCGAGAAACTCAACAATCTTTCCCAGCAATCCACCGGCACTAATCATGGAATTTCCTTTGCCGAACGAAAAGCTGGAGCGCGACCAACCAACGAAGTCGCCCGCAAAGGCGGACCCAAAACGGCATCGGCTGGCTCAGACCATGTTGAAACCACGTTAAACGGCCTGGTTTCATTCGTCGAGTGAATACAAAAACAACCCTTTTTTGACCATCCTGCGTGGAAAATATCGCCGCCATTACTCAAAGTCAACCCTTAATCCGATTATTTCCACAATACGGGCAAGCCGCAGGAGAGGCGTCTTGCACTTCCAATTAAATCCGGGCAGAGTTCATCTTCAAGCGAGCCACCACACCCAGCCGCGCTCCGCGCGGCAGGGTGTGGTGGCACCACTTCCATAAGTTTCACAGGTGACAGATATGCCGCAGCCTTGGCAGCGCTCTATGGCCGTTCCCTTGACGTTTACGGCCTCGTCTGAGGCTGGCTTGAGCCGGTCAAGGGTCAGGTTGCGGTTTCACTGGCCCCCCTCATTCGTGGACATGTTCGCGACGGCGTGACTTGCGTGCCCGCTATTGACAACATCCCCAAAAAACGCGAGATTTAGGCGGTTGGGCGGCATCGAAAACAAAATGGAAATTACATTGCCATTGGAGAAAATGACCATCGCCGAGAAACTTCTGGTGATGGAGAGGCTCTGGATCGACTTGACCCGCGATGAGGAGCGGTTTGAATCTCCGGAGTGGCACGGAGACGTTCTCCGCGAGAGGGCCACGCGAGTAGAGCAGGGCAAGGAGTCCTTCATGGACTGGGAGACAGCGAAAATGCAACTTCGCAATCGGGTGAAATGAGAATCCTCATTCTGCCTTCGGCGCGGGACGATCTCTCCGACGGATTCGAGTTTTATGAACGGCAGCAGGCAGGATTGGGAGATTATTTTCAGGAGTCGTTGTTTTCCGACATCGAATCGCTTCAACTTTACGCGGGAATTCATGCCAAGTGGTTTGGGTACCATCGGCTGCTGTCCAAGCGTTTCCCCTACGCCGTCTATTACGATCAAGAAGGCACGCAGGCCCGAGTCTGGGCTGTCTTGGACTGCCGTCGCGATCCGAAGGCAATTCGTGAAAAGCTTGCGGGCCTTCGGACGGTGTAGTCTGGCAAAACTGCCCCATCTCGCGCCCACTTCCAAAGCTTGGCAGCAAGCGCTCTCCGGTCCTGAAACGGTGGCCTCTTCGCAAAGACGGGGGTAATACTTCACTTGCCCCTCTCATTCGTGGCCGTGTTGACAATGGCGAGGATTGCGGACTTCAGGGGCGCACTCAGCGAAGGCCATGCTTGGACTACTCGTGCCAGGTCGTGTAAGGAGGTGACCGGAGTTTGCTGACCCTTTGGCTTTGCTTTGGCCTTTGGCCCTTCCCTTGACGTTTACGGCCTCGTCTGAGGCTGGCTTGAGCCGGTCAAGGGTAAAGAGGCGTTTGGGCCGTTATCGCCGGTCCAGTGACGCGCTCAAAAGGAGACGCTTTGCTTACTCCGCTTTGCACTGTGCTCGACGCCGTGTCTGTCCCCCTCGTCTCATGCCCGCCAATCCCGCGTCAGCCGGAGCGACTCCGGTTGCCCACCCCAGAAGTCAGGGAGTTGAACCAACCGATGCTTGAAATAGATGGTCAAATTTAGCCAGATCGAGGCAAAAGCAGTAAAATGTTGCCAACCGTTGCCGCTGTGTTGCCAGCCGAAAAGCTCAACGAAACCCTTGTAAAATAAGGCTTGTTGCCGTGTTGCCGATTTTCCAGACCTCTATCTATCAATCTGGCGTTTCTGAGCTTCCTGTCGCGCCCGGCTTGTGACCATTCGCCAATTGTGATATGGTGCTGGCGAGCATGAAGGATTTGTGAAATTCCCCCCCATCCCGCGCATTGTCGTCTTGTCGCTTCTATTGAGTGTCGTGGCGCCCGCCCCGGACGCAGTGGCAGGACAATTGATGCGCGGCCAGATTCCCCCCGGCGCGGAGCGTTTGCAGCCGCTGGATCGTCTCGATGGTTCCAGACGCCTGAATTTGGCCATTGGCCTGCCGTTGCGCAACCGGGGAACGTTGACCAATTTGCTGCGCGATCTCTACGACCCGGCGAGTCCCCGGTTTCACCAATATTTGACAGCGCGCCAGTTCGCGGAGCAATTCGGCCCGACGGAGCAGGATTATCAGGCGGTCATGCGGTTCGCGCAGGCGCAGGGCTTGATTGTGACCGGCACGCATCCGAATCGGACGCTGCTGGATGCAAGCGGGGCGGTGGCGGATATTGAGAGGGCATTGCATCTGCGCATGCGCGTCTATCAACATCCCACGGAAGCGCGCACGTTCTATGCCCCGGACGCCGAACCGTCGCTGGACCTTGCCGTGCCGGTCTTGGGCATCAGCGGTCTGGACAACTTCATTGTGCCCCATCCCATGAATCTCAAAACCGCCGCCGCCTTCAGCACGGACACGAACGCGGCGGCCTACGCGAGCGGATCGGGACCAAGCGGATTTTTTATCGGGGGCGATTTCCGGGCGGCCTACGCGCCGGGCGTGGCGCTCAATGGCGCCGGGCAATCGGTCGGGCTTTTCGAGTTGGACGGCTATTACGCGAGTGACATCGCCGAGTACGAAAGTTTGGCCAAGTTGCCCAAAGTGCCGCTGACCAATATTTTGTTGGACGGATTCGACGGGACGCCAGGGAATGAAAATATCGAAGTGGCCCTGGACATTGACATGGCGATTGCCATGGCGCCGGGTCTGTTGCAAGTCATGGTCTATGAAGGCTCGACTCCGAACGATGTTTTGAACCGGATGGCGACGGACGACCAGGCCAAACAACTGAGTTCTTCCTGGGGCTTTGGGTCGCCGACCGACCCGGTGCGCGACCAGATCTATGAACAGTTCGCGGCGCAGGGGCAGTCGTTGTTCCAAGCTTCCGGCGACAGCGGGGCCTATGTGGGAACGATCACCGCGCCGTCGGATAACCCGAACATTACCATAGTGGGGGGCACGTCTGTAACGACCAGCGGCCCGGGCGGAGCGTGGGTGGCGGAGACAACATGGTCTGGCAGCGGCGGCGGGATCAGCACCACATTCCCGATTCCCACCTGGCAGCAGGGCATGGGCATGTCCGCCAACCATGGATCGGCGACAATGCGCAACATTCCGGACGTGTCCTGCCAGGCGGACGTTTCCATTTGGCTGATTGCGGACAATGGCCAGCAAGGAGTCGTCGGCGGGTCCAGCGCGTCCACGCCGTTGTGGGCGGGATTTGCCGCTCTGGTCAACCAGCAGGCCGCCGCCAACGGCCGGCCCAGCGTCGGTTTTATCAACCCGGCGATTTATGCCATTGGCCAGGTTAGCGGCTACACCCTCGCCTTTCACGACATCACCACCGGCAACAACACCAATAGCGCCAGTCCGACAAACTTCTTTGCCGTGCCGGGTTATGATCTTTGCACGGGTTGGGGCAGTCCGGCGGGAAGCAATTTGATCAGTGCCCTCTCACCCGAGCCGTTGCAGATCACTCCGGCCGCGGGCTTTGTCTCCTCCGGCCCTCCTGGCGGACCATTCAGCGTGAGCAATCAGAATTTTATCTTGACAAATATTGGCCCGGGTTCGCTCGGTTGGGCGCTGGGCAACGGTTCGTCCTGGCTCAACGCCTCGCCCGGCGGCGGCACACTGACACCCGGCGGGCCTGCCGCCACGGTGACATTGAGCCTGAACTCCGCCGCCGGCAACCTGTCGGCGGGAAGCCATGCCGCCACCGTGTGGTTCACCAATCTGAACGACCGCTTTGTCCAGAGCCGCGAGTTGATCCTGGACGTGGTTGTACCGCCAGTCATTAACCAGCAACCTGCCAGCCAGAGCGTGCCGTTGGGAGGAACGGCGGCATTCACCGTGGGAACCGCGGGCAACGCGTTGTTATTCTTTCAGTGGCAGGACAACGGCGCCAACTTGACAGACGGCAGCAATATCTTCGGCTCCGCCAGCAGCACGTTGATTATCAGCAACGTGAACGCGGCCGATGTCGGCACCTATAAGGTGGTGGTCAGCAACGCCGCCAACGTGGCCATCAGCGATGGCGCTTCCCTCTCCATCACATCGTCCATGCCGGTGATCATCACTCAACCCTTTAACCAGGCAGCGCCGCAGGGAGCGACGGCGACTTTCAGCGTGACAGCGGCTGGAAACGCCACGTTGTTCTATCAAT
The DNA here is from genome assembly GCA_963825315.1 of uncultured Verrucomicrobiae bacterium. Lineage (GTDB taxonomy): Bacteria > Verrucomicrobiota > Verrucomicrobiia > Limisphaerales > Palsa-1400 > DASRLE01. The sequence goes on from CAWGST010000002.1 coordinate 709,030, forward strand.
GGCAATGGGACCAAACGAACTTTACCGATGGCGGCAATATTTCCGGTTCCACCTCGAACACGTTGACGCTTATGAATCTATCGCCGGCCAATGCCGGAACTTATTCTGTGATAGTGAGCAACACTCTTGGATCAACGCCCAGCGTCGGGGCCGGTCTGACGGTCGTTTCTTTGACCGCGCCGGGCGTTGCCCTTTCCACTCTCTACTCATTCACCGGGGGAATGGATGGCGGCAACCCGAACGGGTTGATGCAGGAAACCAATGGCAATTTCTATGGCACGACGCAAGGTGGCGGAACAAACTTCTCGGGAACAGTATTTCAAATGACGCCGGCGGGCACGGTGACGACATTGGATTTGTTCAATTACGTTGGCGGCGGAGGTTACGGTCCCACCGCCGCGCTGGTGCAAGGCCCGGACGGCGATTTATACGGCACAACAAGATACGGCGGCACAGCGGGCTGGGGGACCGTTTTCAAGACAACAACCAGCGGCGCCCTGACCACGTTGGCCAAGTTCAATTACGCGAATGGCGGTGAACCTTATCGCGCCCTGATTCAAGGCGCGGATGGCGGCATTTACGGCACGTCCCTGACTGGCGGCGCGAACGGCGACGGCACGGTGTTCCGCGTGACCACCAGCGGAAAGATCACCGTTTTAGCCTCGTTCAACTACCTGAATGGCCTCAACCCAAACGAACTGGTCCAGGCCACCAATGGCAGCTTCTATGGCACAACATTCGACGGCGGCATAAATGGCGATGGCACCGTCTTTGAAGTCACCACCAACGGCATGTTGACCAGCCTGGCCTCGTTCAACTACACCAACGGCGGTTCTCTTCCTTATGCCGGATTGACGCTGACCCCCGATGGCAATTTCCTGGGAACGACTTACGAAGGCGGGGCCTACGGCTTCGGCACGGTATTTCAAATATCGCCCGCGGGGGCGGTGACGGTGGTTTACTCGTTTACCGGCGGGAGCGATGGCAGTCATCCCGCCGCCGGACTGATTCAGGGCAGCGACGGCAATTTCTACGGCACGACGGCTTACGGCGGCGCTTACGACGATGGCACAGTTTTCAGGCTGGCTCCCGACGGCGCCCTGGTTTCTCTTGCGCAATTCGACGGTTATGATGGCGCCAATCCCCAAGCTGCGTTGACGCTGGGGGCCGATGGCAACCTTTATGGCACGACAGAAAATGGCGGGGCGGACAGCGCGGGTGTCATCTTCCGGCTCAACGTCAATTCTCCCACCCTGCAAATCAGCACCCAACCCGCCGATCAAAACGCCTTTGTCGGTGCGGACGTGGTCTTCAGCGTCGCAGTCATCGGCAACCCGCCGCTGTACTATCAGTGGAAGGAAGACGGAACGAATTTAACCGATGGCGCGGGCATTTCCGGTTCGACCAACCGCGTCCTGTCCCTCCTCAACGTCACGACAGCCAACTCCGGGGTCTATTCCGTCCTGGTCAGCAACGCTGCCAATTCGGTCTTGAGCGCGGATGCGGCTCTTGGCGTGATCGTGTCGCCACCGCAAATCATCGTGCAGCCCGCCAGCCAGAACCTGCTGGTGGCAGGGACGGCTGTGTTTTCTGTCATGGCCATTGGAGACCTTCCGCTGTCCTACCAATGGCAGGAGAACGGAACCAATCTGACGGATGGCGGCCAATTCTCCGGCTCGGCCACGAGCACCTTGACGATTAGCAATGTGCTCGAAACCAATGACGGAAGCTATTCAGTGATCGTCAGCAATGTCATTGCTCCGACCGACAGCGACGATGCTGTGCTGACCGTTTTTGCGGTCAGCACCAACGGGACCACGATGGCCGCCGTGCATGCGTTCACGGGCGGCAACGACGGCGGCGTCCCCAACGGCCTGGCCCTGGGCGCCAACGGCCTTTTGTACGGCACGACGCAAAACGGCGGCTTGTACGGCGATGGCACGATCTTCAGCCTGTCCACCAATGGCACGCTCACAACCCTGGTCTCGTTTGACGGGACCAATGGCGCCATGCCTGTGGCCAGCCTGATCCAGGGCGCCAACGGCCTTTTGTACGGCACCACAGAATTGGGAGGAAGCAATTCCGCGGGGACTGTTTTCAGCATGACTCCCGATGGCACGCTCAACAGCATTTACTCCTTTGCCAGCACCAACGACAGCCTCGAACCTTTTACAGCGCTGGCCCAGGACGCCGAAGGCAATCTCTACGGCGCGTCATCGAATAATACCGCGCCCACCGACGGCAATATATTCAAGATGACCCCGGACGGCCTGCTGACCAATCTTTACTCATTTCCATCTTCCGGCGGCCTCCGTGGCGCCTGGCTGGCGGGCGCATTGACGCCGGGGACGGACGGCAATTTCTATGGCATGACATCCAACGGCGGGACCTACACCAATGGCAGTTTCTTTAGAATGACTCCCGAGGGGCTGCTGACCAACCTTTACTCCTTTACCGGCAACGCGGACGGACTCTTTCCCATCGGACAGTTGGCGCTGGGGACGGATGGCAATTTCTACGGCGTGACAGAATACAATCACATCCTGTACCACGGCCACGCGATTCTATTCTACGGCACGGTCTTCAAAATAACTCCCGGCGGCGCGCTCACCACCTTGTATTCGCTGAATGGCGGGGTGGATTTTACCGATGGCGTCAATCCTTATGCCGGCCTGATTCAGGGCAGCGACGGCAATTTTTACGGCACGACCTTGACGGGGTACTACATCGACATCAATGGCACCATTTACAACAGCTCTTATGGCACCGTCTTCCAAGTCACACCCTCCGGCGCGTTTATGACCCTGACCGCATTGAACGGCTCCGATGACGGGGCCTCTCCCGAAGCCGCGCTGGTGGAGGGTCCGGATGGCAGTCTCTATGGCACGACAACCACCAACGGTCCGGGCGGACAGGGCACCATCTTCCGGATCACTTTCACCTCCGCTCCGCAAATCACCACCCAGCCGGCCAGCCAGACCAACGTCGCGGGAGGGAACGCGTCATTTTACGTGACAGTCTTCGGCGCGCCGCCATTGTTTTATCAATGGCAGGCAAACGGGACCAATTTGACCGATGGCGGCAATGTCACCGGCGCGGCGGCCCGCGTCTTGACTCTCAACAACATCACCCCTGCCAATGCCGCAACCTACTCCGTCATCGTGAGCAACGCTCTCGGATGGGTGACGAGCAGCGGCGCGCTTCTTACGGTCGAAGTGCGGCCGGTTTTCCAAAGCGCCGCACAAAGCGGCGGCACAATTGCCTTCACCTGGAGCGCGACGCCGGGGCAAATATATCAAGTGCAATGCACGACCAATTTGAGTTCTTCCGGATGGACCAATTTGGGCAGCGCCGTCACCGCGACCAATGCCATCATGGGCGCGTCCGACGGCATCGGGACAAATGGCCAGACATTCTACCGTGTTGTTCTGGTGCCATAGGAGAGGGGAAAGGCAGAAGTAAGAAGGAAGAATTAAGAAGTTGGAGAAAGGCGCCCGGTTCGGCCATTGGCAATTTTCATGTTTCATAATTCTTAATTCATTCTTAACTTTCTCAAGAAAATCCGCCCCGCAAAAAACCGTGAAATTTTCCGCGTTTTATCCGTAAAGCTGTCACAATTAATAGTCGCAACTCGTTGTCAGAAAGGCACTTGTAAATTTAGCTTGACATTGCCGGGTCGTTCCGGTTTACGGTCCATGTTGTCATGAAAGGCGACTTGGATGACATCGGAAACTTCAGCCTTCGCCTTTTCCCCTGCGAAGGCGACTGATTGATAATTTTCAGTAATTTACATGTGGTTGTAAAATAAACAAGTCTTATACTTTGGATGTTTTGGCCTTTTTGCTTGAAAGAAAACCATGTTGTGTGGAAGGATTTCTTCACAAAACGACTGGCCACTCAAGAACGAGTCATAACCCAAACAGCCGCTTTGAGGCATATTCAGGGCATCAACTGGAATTCATGTTGTGAAGGTTTGCCATCCTCTCTTGTCTGGGATAAAGCCAGACCGGCTTTGCTCCGCCGGACGCGGCCTGAAGGTTCGAGCCGCAGGCGGAAAAGTTGCCTGTTGATCGCCCGCCCCAAAACTCAAAATGAATCCCAAAACCATCCATCCATTATGAAATCCAAATTGCGCACTATGTTCGTCCTGCCTGCCTTGCTGGCCCTCTGTGCTCTGCACTCGGCGCTCTCCACCGCGGAGGCCCAGGGCACGGCGTTCACCTATCAAGGCCAGCTCCAAAACAATGGCAGTCCGGCCAATGGCAACTACGACTTTGAGTTCTCCTTGTACACCAATGCAGCGGGGACAGGGACCCAGGTTGGCAGCACGATCCCCCAACCGGCCATCGGTGTGACCAACGGGCTGTTCACCACCAGCCTTGACTTTGGGGCCGTTTTTACCGGCAACGCCACCTGGCTGGCCGTGAGTGTGCGCAGCAACGGCAGCGGCGACGGCTTCACCGCGCTGACCCCGTTGCAACCAGTCCTGCCCACGCCGTATGCCGTATTTGCGAACACGGCCAGCAATTTGAGCGGCACGATTGCGCTGGCGCAGTTGAGCGCTGGCACGGCCAACATCAGCATCAGCGGCAGCGCGGCGACGGCCACGACGGCGACCAGCGCAACCTCGGCCACGACGGCCACCACAGCCACTAGCGTGGGCGGGGTAACGGCGGCCAATGTGGCCAGCGGCGCCACCGCGGCCAATGCGCTGTTGAAAACCAACGCCTCATTCAGCTTCTTTGCCGGATTGCAGGCAGGCAACTTGACGACGAGCGGCGGCAGCAACACGGCCATCGGTTATCAGGCGATGACCAACAACACGACCGGCTCCTGGAACACGGCCAGCGGGGCTTATGCTCTTTCCAACAACACCATCGGCTCCGGCAACGCTGCCAGCGGCTATGCCGCTCTTTTGGGCAATACCAGCGGCAGCAACAACACGGCCGTCGGCTTTCAGGCCCTGACCACCAACACCACCGGCAGCAACAACATCGCCGTCGGCTTTCAGGCGTTGGGCCACAACCAGAGCGGCATCAGCAACATTGCCATCGGGGCCGAAGCGGGATTGAGTCTTAACCCGGGCAGCGGCAGTAATATTGACATCGGCAACCCCGGCGTGGCGGGCGACGCCAGCATCATCCGCATCGGCAACACCCAGACCGCCGCGTACATCGCCGGCGCCATCACCGGCAACGGGGCAGGATTGACCAATCTCAATGGAACGGGCGCAGGTTTTAGCAATCTCACGCTCACGGGTGAGTTGATTCTGCCGTTCAATGGGAGCTATATTTATGCGGCCGGGACTCCCTTTGTGTATGAGGATACGAGCGAGAACTTCTTTGCCGGCAAGTCTGCGGGCAATTTGACGATGAGCGGCCAAGGGAACACGGGCGTCGGCTATGATGTGCTTGCGAACACCACCATCGGCTACTACAACACGGCCATTGGCGGATTTGCCCTGCTAGGCAATAGCACCGGTTACGCAAACACCGCCAGCGGTTATGAGGCGCTTTACCTCAACTCGGTCGGTTCGTACAACACTGCCAGCGGCTATGACGCGCTCCTGCATAACACGACCGGCTCCAACAACACTGCCAGCGGCTTTCAGGCCCTCTTCTTCAACACGACCGGCCAAGACAATACGGCCATCGGATATAATGCGCTCGAACTCAACATGACCGCCTGGTACAACACGGCCATCGGACAGCAGGCCCTTGGCGGGGTCGAAACCGGGAGTAACAATATTGGCGTGGGTTATCAGGCTGGACTCAATCTTGGCATCAGCAGCAGCAGCAACATTGACATTGGCAACGTTGGCTCGCCGGGCGAGAACAACATCATCCGCATCGGCAGCAATCAGACCATCGCCTACATCGCGGGCGTCATCACGGGCAACGGGGCAGGATTGACCAATCTCAATGGAATGGACGCCGGCTTCAGCAATCTCGTGCTTACGAGCAATTTGTATCTGCCTGGATTCACTGCTTCTTCTTACGCAAACATTTATGCCTATACGGGACTCCCCTCAAGCCCGGACGGCACCCTGATTTTCCACTCCGATCCAGGGAACATTTTCGCCGGCTATAATGCGGGTAATTTGACCCTGTCGGGCAGTGCAAACGCAGCCATGGGTACTAGCGCACTACAGCATGATTCCAGCGGGACTGCAAACACCGCCCTTGGCCAGGCCGCGCTTACCGCCAATTCAACCGGCGATTACAACACGGCCACCGGCAATCAGGCGCTTTACCAGAACACGAGCGGCTTCTACAACACGGCTGACGGCGTTGGGGCGCTTAACGATAACCTCACCGCCGATTACAACACGGCCACCGGCTATAACGCCCTTTACAACAATACAAATGCCTACAACACGGCCGACGGCGCTACGGCGCTCTTCAAAAACACCTCCGGCCTCCACAATACGGCCTCCGGTTATGGGGCGCTTTCCCTCAACCAAACCGGATCTTACAACACGGCCGACGGCGCCCAGGCCCTTGCCTCTAACACCAGCTCCAACAACACAGCCATCGGCTATCAGGCGCTTTCGGGAAACAATACCGGCAGCAGCAACATCGCGCTGGGGTATCAGGCGGGCATGAATAACTTCAATACCGCCAGTTCCAACATTGACATTGGCAACCTGGGGAATTCAAGTGACAACAATATCATCCGCATTGGCAGCAGCCAGACCGCCGCCTACATCGCGGGCATTTACGGGGCAAGCCCTTCCGGCGCCTTGCCCGTGGTGATCAATTCAAGTGGACAACTTGGCACCGGCGGCGGCGGCGGCGGCGGGTCCGGGGTGAGTTCTGTGACCTCGGGCACTACTGACATCACGGTTTCCCCCCTCAGTGGCATCGGCGCGGTGACGCTGGGTCTCAACCAAAGTCCAACTTTTTCCGGCACGGTCACGGCCAATGCCTTTTCCGGCAATGGCGCGGGATTGACGAGCCTGAACGGAGTGAACCTGACCGCTGGCAGCGTTGGCAATGGGCAATTGGCGAGTAATTCGATTACAATAAACACCGGCAGCGGTCTTAGCGGGGGCGGCGTGGTGGCCTTGGGTGGCGCGATCACATTAAGTGGCAGCGGCGCGGGCGTGAGTTTTGCGCCAGTGACGATTACAGGCACCACACAGAGCGCGCTACCGAACACGAGCTATGCAGCCACCAGCGCCAGCCTAACGACAATCAACCTTCCCACTACAGCCAATGTGGGTGATGTGGTGCAGGTTAGCGGCACCGGAGCAGGTGGCTGGCAAGTCGCCGGGGACTTTGGACAACCGTTCACTTGGAATGCGACTACCGCTCCTTCCGATAGTTGGGGATCAGTCGCCTCGTCGTCGGACGGCACTCATCTGGTCGCGCTGGGCGGCCAGATTTACACTTCGGCCGACAGCGGAGTAACCTGGACGGTTACTAGCGCTCCTTACGAAGATTGGCAAGCCATCGCCTCGTCATCGGACGGCACCCATCTGGCTGCGGTGGTCGCTGCCCCTGGCGGCCACATTTACACATCGGCCGACAGCGGGGGGACCTGGACGCAGACCGGCGCTCCTCCCGCAAATTGGTTTTCCGTGGCCTCGTCGTCGGACGGCACCCATTTGGTCGCGGTGGTCTTTGGCGGCCAGATTTACACCTCGCCCGACAGCGGAGTAACCTGGACGCCGACTAGTGCTCCTTCCGCAGAGTGGTATTCTGTCGCATCGTCCTCGGACGGTACTCATCTGGTTGCGGTGGCCGCTGACGGCCAGATTAACACCTCGCCCGACAGCGGGGTGACCTGGACGGCGCAGCCAGGGGCTCCTTCAGAAAGTTGGTATTCCGTCGCCTCGTCGTCGGACGGCACGCATCTCGTCGCGGTGGCTGGTAACGCTGGCGGCCAGGTTTACACCTCGCCCGACAGCGGGGTGACGTGGACGGGGCCGCAGGCGGGAGCCCCTGCCGGAAAATGGCGGTCCGTCGCCTCGTCCTCGGATGGCACGCATCTGGTTGCGGTGCTCATTGGCGGCCCGATTTACACCTCGGCCAATAGCGGAGTAAATTGGACGGCGCAGCCAGGGGCTCCTTCGGCAAACTGGTATTCCGTCGCTTCCTCGTCGGACGGCACCCATCTGGTCGCGGCGGTCATTGGCGGCGAGATTTATACGGGGGACGAGCCGGAGGTGGTTGGCGCCCAAGGCTCCTCGGAGCAGTTTCAGTATATTGGGAACGATGTGTGGCAACCGGTCATGCTTAACACCGGAACAGTGGGCACTGAGCAGCTTGCTGCCGGGGCGCTTTCCGCGCCGGCGACCATCACGAGCGCCACGCAGACGGCGGCGCCGAATACGAGCTACGCGGCCACCAACGCCGGCACCACGACGATCACCCTGCCTACGACGGCCAATGTGGGGGATGTGGTGCAGGTTAATGGCGCTGGAGCGGGCGGCTGGCAGGTTGCAGGGCAAATTGACGGCACCCAAGGGTTTATCTGGACGCTGACCAGCGCTCCTCCCGAACTTTGGCAATCCGTCGCCTCGTCGTCGGATGGCACGCATCTGGTCGCGGTGGTCTATGGCGGCCTGATTTACACCTCGACCAACGGCGGGGAGACTTGGATTCAACAGACAAGCTCTGCTCCTTTGAATTGGGCTTCCGTCGCCTCGTCGTCGGACGGCACGCATTTGGTCGCGGTGGTCAATGGCGGCCAGATTTACACTTCGACCGACAGCGGGGCGGATTGGTACGCGGCTAATGATCCATCCGCAAAATGGTATTCCGTTGCCTCGTCGTCGGACGGCAGTCATCAGGTCGCGGTAGTCAATGGCGGCCAGATTTACACTTCGACCGACAGCGGGGCGGATTGGGCGCCGACTGGCGCTCCTTCCGCAAATTGGGTTTCCGTCGCCTCGTCGTCGGACGGCACCCATCTTGTCGCGGTGGTCAATGGCGGCTTGATTTACACTTCGACCGACGGCGGGGCGACCTGGCCGGCGACTGGCGCCCCTTCCACAAATTGGCAATCCGTCGCCTCGTCGTCGGACGGCGGTCATCTGGTCGCGGTGGTCAATGGCGGCCAGATTTACACTTCGGCCAACAGCGGGGCGACGTGGACAGCGCAGGCAGGCGCTCCTGCCGCAAGTTGGATTTCCGTCGCCTCGTCGTCGGACGGCGCCCATCTGGTCGCGGCGGTCTTTAATGGCCAGATTTACGCTTCGGCCGACAGCGGAGTGACTTGGACGGCTCAGATTAGCGCTTCTTCCGAAGTTTGGCTAACCGTCGCCTCGTCGTCAGACGGCACCCATCTGGTTGCGGGCAATGAAGGCACGATTTACACTGCGGTCGCGACGACGGGGACGGTTAATGGCAGTGAAGGCTCGTCGGAGCAGTTTCAATACGTTGGGAGCGGTGTTTGGCAAGCGTTGCAGGCAACCGGACCATGGTTGATCAGCGGCAACACGATCCAACCCGCCTCCGCCAACGAATCGTTCATCGGCGGGGGCGCGAGCAACTCCATTGGGAACTCTTCACCGGACGCAGCCATCGCGGGCGGCATCAGCAACACCATTGAGGCCAACGCGGGCTTTGCCTTCATAGGCGGCGGGCAAGGCAACCAGACTTTTTCCGGCTGGTCGGTCATAGGCGGCGGAGAGAGCAATGTTGTACAGGCCGCAACAGTGGGCAGCACCATCGGCGGCGGCGAGAACAATACCAACAGCGATTCCTTTGACACGGTGGCTGGCGGCCAAGCGAATACGGCGAGTGGGGAAGAATCTGGGTATGCGACGGTGAGCGGTGGCGAAACCAACACCGCGAGCGGCGATTATGCGACGGTGGGTGGCGGCTTCGGCAACACCGCCAGCGGCACTGGTTCATTTATCGGCGGTGGAGGCACTGATGATAACAGTTTCAGTGGCAATAGCGCCCAAGGGACCGTCTCCACCATCGGCGGCGGGATGGGGAACACTGCCAGCGGCACCTTGGCGACATTGGGCGGCGGCCAAGGCAACACTTCCGGCAGCTTATATACGACGGTGAGCGGCGGCTATGGGAATAAGGCGCTTTACGTCTCTGACACCGTGGGTGGCGGCCAAGGGAATACCGCCAACAGCACAGACAACTTCCCTGGAGCGGCAACGGTGGGCGGGGGCGAGGGCAACCAAGCCATCGGAAACCATCCAACGGTGGGCGGTGGCTATCGCAATGGAGCCCTCAATTCTTATGCCACCGTGCCGGGCGGCGCGAATAACACCGCTGGCGGAGAATACAGTTTCGCCGCCGGGCAGCAAGCGCAAGCGCAGAACCAAGGCGCGTTCGTGTGGGCGGATTCGCAGAATGCCGCTTTCAGTTCCACCGCCAATGATCAGTTTCTCATCCGCGCCCAAGGCGGCGTGGGGATTGGCACGGCGAGTCCGGGCGAACTATTGGAGGTCTCTGGAGCCAATGCCAGCATTCGTGTGCGCAACCAAAACGATCCGGTGGGCGGATTTATGGGTGACACTTATTATGCAATGCAACTGGGCATGTATAATCCAACCCAGACCACTCAGGGCGTGCTGTCTGCCGGCGAAAAACGCAGCTTTTTCGGCTTCGATTATCAGACTGGCCAGGTCGGTTCACTGAGGTCCGACTACGGCCCGCCGACATTCAGGAATGTGCTGGATGACGGCAGTGGCAACCTCACCACCACTGGCACCATCAATGGCAGCAGCGACCGCAACCTGAAGGAGAATTTCCAGGCCATCGCTCCGGAGGAGGTTTTGAAGAAAGTCGCCGCGCTGCCCATCACGCGCTGGAATTTCAAGCAGGACAAGGGCATCGAGCACATCGGGCCGATGGCGCAGGATTTCCATGAGGCCTTCGAGGTCGGAATGGACGACCGGCATATTGCGACCGTCGATGAGGGCGGCGTGGCGCTGGCCGCCATCCAGGGCTTGAACCAGAAATTGGACGAGAAGGACGCGGAGATTGAAAAGCTGAAGGAAAAAGCCGATAAAGTGGATGCGCTGGAAAAGCAATTGAATGAATTAAAACAAATGGTGCAAACGCTGGCTGAAAAGAAGTGAGAAGAAAGGCTAAATGCTAAAGGCTAAATGCTAAAGTTATGAAAACAAACACAAGCAAAACAGGACGCCTTTCAGTTCTTTCTTTGGCTATCGTTATTTTCGTCTTGCTGTTTCCGGCTTTGAGCCAGGCGCAAAAATTACTCCATTCCCTGGTATAAAGTCGCCGGTGGCGGCGGCACGAGCAGCGGCGGCACTTATCAGGTCAGCGGCACCATTGGCCAGCAGGATGCCGGCGGCGCGATGAGCGGCGGCACTTATTCGCTGACCGGCGGTTTCTGGAGTTTGATTTCCGTGGTGCAAACCGCCGGCGCGCCGACTCTGACCATCGCGCAGTCGGGCAACAGCGTCATTGTCTCCTGGCCGGACACGGGCAGCTACACATTGCAACAGAACAACAACCTGGCGACACCGGCGGGCTGGATGACAAGCGGCTACACCATCAGCACCAGCAACGGCACCAACAGCATCACCATCACGCCGCCCACGGGCAATTTGTTTTTCCGGCTTGGCCCGTAACGTCATTTCTAATTTCCAAGACTGAGCCCGGCACGCCCCTTACGGGCCGGGCCGGGAAGCGGAGGGTTTTGGTTTTGTCAGGGCCAATAGAATTCCAATCCAAGTCATCAGGGCCAGTGTGAGCACTGGAATGAGCCACGGAGGCAACAGGCGGTGCATTTCGGCAAGGCTCACTTCGCGCCTGGCCGCCAGCCACACGTCCAATCGCAGATTCAGCACCAGCAGAATCACGCCGAAAGCCAAAGCCAGACGCCCGATCCCCGCCCGCATTGCCGCCGTTCCCGTCCGGCCTCGGAAGTGAAAGAAATGCCAAACGCCCAGCACCACCATCGTCGCGGCAAGGATTCCGACTGACACCTGGTCGCGCGCCGTCCACGCCACGTAAATCAGCCACGAAAAAAGCCCCAGATACAGGCCGATGACCACGGCAAGGCGTGTCCCCAATGTCAGTGGCGTTCCGGCTGTCTGGGGAATGCCGGCTTCTTCCTCGCTCTGCCGGCGGATGGCCAGGAGTTGCCGACCCATGAGTATGAAGAACGTGGCAAAGATGGCAGCGTAGAACCACCAAAGGCCCGCCATCACGGCAAAGAATGTTGGGTCACTCCACTGGAAGCGGCCCGCCAAAGCGCGCATGGCAAATTTCCCCGGCAGGCACCATGCCAGCACGAAAACCCAGCAACTAATAAAAGCAATTGTTTTGACCCGGCGTTCGCGGGCGGTCGGCGCAGCCCGAACAATCAACCAATTTGCCATGATGCCGCCAGCGATCCCGATGAAGGGCGCCAGGGGCATCAGCCAGGCGGCCAGAAAACCGGACTTGGCCGCCGCCGTTCCTTTGCCCGCCATGCCGGCGCCCACCGCTGCCGCCGGACCGGCTGGCAATGCCGCGAGCACCGCTCCGGAAAAGGCCTCCCCCGGCGCAGTCCGGCGCAATGCAGTTTCCACGAAAGCCTGAACTTCCTCCTGCAATAGTTTGCGGCCGCGCGAGAGGCGTTGTTTGACGGCGTCCTCGGACAACTCCAATTCCGCCGCCACAGACTCGATGGATTGGTGTTGGCGATAAAAAAGGATGAACGGTTCCCGGTAGAGTTCGGGGATCTTTTCCAAGGATCGCCACAGAATCGCCTCCTCCTCCCGGCTGATGGCCTGCTCCGAAGGAAGGGCCTCGCGCGCCGGCGAATCGTGGATGGCTTCCAGGGGCGCGGCGTCATGCGCCGGCTCGCGGGCCTCCCGCTCCAGGCTTTTGTGAATCCGGTTGCGGACGATGCCACAGAGCCAGGCGCGAAGTTTGTCCGGTTCGCGCAGGAACCGGAGGTTTTTCCACGCGGTGATGAAAGTTTCCTGGGCCACGTCCTCGCTCTGGCCGAGACGGCCAATGCGGCTGTAGGCCAGGGAGCAAATCAGTATCTGATAGCGCGACACGATCCGGTTGAAGGCGTCCCTGTCGCCGGCCAGGGTGCGCGAGACCAGTTCGGCATCGCTGTATTCCGCTGCAGTCATTGTTCCATAGTTCATCATACTGCTGAAGATGTCCCGCCAGAAGCCAAAGAGGTGACAAAAAATCGCATCCGACTGACCCGGACTTGCGCCCTACCACGGCTGGCTCATGAAGGCCCGATGGTCCCTTGTTGCGACCGCTTCGGACGCGCAGCAGCGCGTCCCTACCGCATTTGGCCCGGTAAGGACGACCTCTGCTGGTCGTCCGGGTGTTCCCGGAAGGCTCCATGAGCCAGCCGTGGCGCCCTGTCCGGCCTTGGAAAAAATAATGGCATTCCGACGCGGAATGGGCCATCATTTCGCCCGTGAAACTGCACCTGAATGATGTGCCGATCTTTGCGGAGCTCAATGACCGAGCCATGCAGATCTTTTTGGAGCACGCCAAACAAATAGTGGTCCCCGCCGGCGAGGTGATCGCACGGGAAGGGGAAACCAATGAATGCATGTATCTGATCGAGGCGGGCGAGGTGTCCATCATCAAGAACTTTAACACGCCGAATCCCGTCAAATTGGCGGTGCTTGGGCCGGGGCAGTGCTTTGGCGAGATGTGCATCCTGGACACCCTGCCCCGTTCCGCCACGGCACAAGCCGTCGGCCAGGCCACGGTGGTCAGCGTCGGCACCTCCGCCTTTTTCCAGCTTTACCAGAAGGCGCCCGAACAGGTACTGCATCGTTCTCCTGAACCTGGCCCGCGATCTCTCGCGCCGTCTGCGCCGTCTGGGTGAGGCCTTCGCCGCCCGCGATTAGCCGGTCATCTTGGAAAAAGCAATTTAACCACGGATAAACACAAATTTTGCGATCATGTCACACACATTCAAAAAGCTCGTTTGCGCCGGATGCGTCGCCATCGCCGCGATGGCGGCCTGGGCCGCCGACGCCCCGGACTCCAAAGCCGTCCAGGGCGTTTGGAAGCCCCTGAAGGCCGAATTGGGCGGCCAGCCCATGACGGAAGACGTTCTGAAAACGATCACGCTCAAGTTGCAGGATGGCCGCTATGTAGTCTCCGTGGGCGGGCAGCTCGACAAGGGCACTTGCACCATCGACTCCTCGACGCAACCCAAGGGCATGACCATCACCGGCACGGACGGGCCCAACCAGGGCAAGACCTTCCCGGCGATCTTTGAACTCGAAGGCAACACGCTCCGGATCTGTTATGACCTTTCGGGCAAACGGCGTCCGGCCGAGTTCAAGTCGCTTGCGGGGACACAACTCTATCTCGTGATCTACCGCCGCGCCAAGGAATAGCCGGTTGGCTTCTGATCGCGGATTTGCGTGGACTGATCGCCTTCAATCACAGCGTATATCCTCAAAAACAGGAGGCCCCTAACATCATGGCAGGGTCCGCTTCAAAACTGCCCAGACATTTTCCGCCACAATTTTATGGCCTTCCGGCGTGGGATGAATGCCGTCGGGCAAATTTAAATCCGGCTTGCCCGCCACCCCCTCCAAGAGGAACGGGATCAATGCGGCGTGGTTCTTCGCCGCAAGCTCGGGAAAGATTTTGTTGAAAGCGTCCACATACTCAACGCCCATGTTGGGCGGCATTTTCATTCCGGCGATGACGAGTTTTATCGCCGGGTATTTTTGCCGGACGCGATCCAGGATGGCCTGCAAATTGGTCCTGGTGGAGGCCACCGGCACCCCCCGCAACCCGTCGTTGCCGCCCAGTTCCAACAGCAACACATCGGCCCTGCGCCGGAGCAGCCAATCGACGCGCTGCAAACCATCGGCGGTCGTGTCGCCGCTGACACCGGCGTTGAGCACCGTGAATTTCAGTCCGGCGGCGTCGATCTTCTTTTGCAGCAGGGCGGGCCAGGCTTGATCGGGATCGACCCCGAATCCGGCGGAGAGACTGTCGCCGAGAACCAGAATGGTTTTGCGGGAGGCGGCGGTGTCGGCGGCGGCCGGGGCCGGGGCGGACAAAAGGAGCGCAGCGAGGAGCAAGCAGAGACGTTTTCGGGAGAAAAGCATGATGATGAATGCCACAAGAATGACGAATGTTGCAAGAATGACTAATGACGAAATCCGAATGAGCAATCAATGCCCAAATGACCCAAGGGACGAAAGAGACGAAAGGGACGGATGGGGCACGTTGATCATTCGTGCTTCGACATTCGTCATTCCTCGATTAGGATTAGGAGTTAAATGCAGCCTTCACACATCACGGCCAATGGAGCCATTTTGGAAGTCAAACATCTGACCAAGGAGTACGCCAGCGGCGGCGGCGTCCTCACGGTTGTCAAGGATATTACCTTCTCGATCCCCGCCGGATCAACCCGCGCCATTGTGGGGCCTTCGGGCAGCGGCAAGACAACATTGCTCGGCTTGTGCGCGGGATTGGATCAGCCGACGTCGGGCGAAGTGCGTCTGGATGGCATCCATCTTGGGGCGCTGGATGAAGACGGGCGGGCCGGGGTGCGCAATGAGAGCGTCGGGTTCGTCTTTCAGAGTTTCCAACTCATTCCCACCTTGACCGCGCTGGAGAATGTCATGGTGCCGCTGGAGTTGCGCGGAGAGGCCGGCGCGGCCGCCCGGGCGCGGGACTTGCTGGGACGGGTGGGGCTGGAGGGGCGGTTCTCGCATTATCCGGCGCAACTTTCGGGAGGCGAACAGCAACGGGTGGGGCTGGCGCGCGCATTTATCAACCGGCCGAAGGTTCTGTTCGCGGACGAACCGACCGGGAATCTCGACGCGGAGACGGGGCGGCTGGTGATCGAGAATTTATTCGCCTTGAACGCGGCCTTTGGCACCGCGCTGATGATCGTGACCCACGATGCGGAACTGGCCGGGCGCGCGGAGCGTGTCATCCGGCTCAAAGGAGGGGCGGTTGTTGCCGGGGCGTGAAAGCTTTCCTCAAACATCTGTTGTCGGCCTGGACGTGGCGCATGGCCTGGCGCGACAGCCGCACCAACCGCGGGCGGCTGTTGTTGTTTTCATCATCCATTGTGCTCGGGGTGGCGGCGCTGGCGGCCATTGGGTCGCTGGGAAAAAACCTGGAACGCGCCGTCGAGGAACAGGCCAAAACGCTGCTGGGGGCCGATCTGGCCCTCTCGTCGCGCCAGCCATTTTCAGGCGCGGAAGAACAGTTGTTGACAAGCCTGGGCGGGCGGCAGGCGCGGGAAATCTCCTTTTCGACGATGATTTATTTTCCAGGCGGAGGCGGCGCCCGTCTGGTCCAGGCGCGCGCGTTAAGCGGCCCATTTCCCTTTTATGGCCGGCTGGAAACCGAACCGGCGGCGGCGGAGGAGCAATTCCGCCTTGGGCAGGGGGCGTTGGTGGAGGAGAATCTGCTGATACAATTCGGGGCGAAGGCCGGCGATAAAATCCGGCTGGGCAAGCTGACTCTGCCGGTGATCGGCGTATTGAAAAAGGTCCCGGGCGAAAGCGCGGCGCTGGCGGTTATCGCGCCGCGCGTTTATCTGCCGATGAGCGGCCTCGCGCAAACCGGATTGCTCACCGGGGGCGGGCTGGCCCGATACAGAGTATTCTTCCAATTCCCGCCCGGCGCCGACGCCGGAAAAATAGTCGCGGCCAATCAGCCGCGGCTGGATCACTTCCGCCTCGGCGTTGAGACGGTCGAAACCCGCAAGCGCGAACTTGGACGGGCCATGGACAATCTTTATCACTTTCTGAATCTCAGCGGCCTGGCGGCCCTGTTGCTGGGCGGCATCGGGGTGGCCAGCGCGATTCACGTGCATGTCAAACAAAAACTTGGAACGGTGGCGATCTTGCGCTGCCTCGGCGGCTCCATCGGGCAAACCTTTGCCATTTATGCGGGACAGGGGATGGCGCTGGGCCTGCTGGGGGCGCTGGGCGGTTCGGCCCTGGGTGTGGCCGCGCAGGCGGCGGCGGCGGGCGCCGTGGCGGATTTTATTCCGTTCACTTTTCAATTTCAAACATCGTGGCCGGCGGTTGGGCGGGCGGCGGGAGTGGGTTTTGGCGTGTGCCTGCTCTTCGCGCTGCTGCCGCTGCTGGAGGTCCGCCGCGTCTCGCCGCTGGCCGCGTTGCGCCGCGCTTATGAAAGTCCGGGGGTTCGCCGCGACCCGCTGCGCTGGCTGGCCGGAGGCTGCCTTGCCGCGGGCATTGCCGCCTTCGCCCTTGGGCAGGGGCGCGACTGGCGGGTCGGCCTCGGATTTTGCGGCGGTCTGGCGGCGGCCTTCGCCGTGCTGGCGGGCACGGCAAAAGCCCTTGTCTTTCTGGTGCGAAGATTCCTGAGTCCGACGCTGCCGTTCACGTTCCGCCAGGGACTGGCCAATTTGCACCGGCCCGACAACCGGACACTGTTGCTGCTGCTTTCGCTGGGGCTGGGCGTCTTTCTTATTGTCACCATCCAAATGCTCCAGCACACGCTGGCCACTGAATTGATCGTTTCGGGCGGAACCAACCAGCCCAACGCCGTGTTGTTCGACATTCAACCCGATCAAAAGAAAGCCGCCGCCGCATTGGTCCGCTCGATGCATTTGCCGGTGCTGGATGAATTGCCCATCGTGACGATGCGCCTGAGTTCGATCAAAGGGCGCGGCATCGAATCGCTTCTGGCTGACAAGCAAAGCCACATTCCCTCCTGGGTCTTGCGCCGGGAATACCGCAGCACCTACACCGATCACCTGCGCGACGCCGAAAAGGTGATCGCGGGCCGCTGGATTGGGCAGGCGGGCCATTCGACCGGCGCGGCGCCGATTTCGGTGGAAAAGGACATTGCCAGGGATTTGCAGGTCGGGCTGGGGGACGAAATTGTGTTTGACGTTCAAGGCGTGCCGGTGGCGGGGCGCGTGGCGAGCCTGCGGGAAGTCAACTGGAGGCGGATGCAGCCGAACTTTTTTGTGCTCTTTCCGCCGGGCGTCCTGGAAAGCGCGCCCAACATGAACGTGCTGGTGACGCGCGTGGCCTCCAGCGCGCAATCCGCGCTGCTGCAGCGCAAGGTTGTCCAGGCTTTCCCGAACATTTCGGTGATTGATTTGACGCTCATCCTGCAAACACTGGATGCGATCCTGGGCAAAGTTGCGTTTGTCATACAATTCATGGCGCTCTTTACCGTGCTGACCGGCATCCTTGTATTGGCCGGCGCGCTGGTCAGCGGGCATTACCAGCGCGTGCAGGAGAGCGTGCTTTTGAGGACGCTGGGGGCATCGCGCCGCCAAATCCATCGCATCCTTGCCGTTGAGTATCTGAGCCTGGGCGCACTGGCGGCGGCGACGGGAATTTTGCTGGCGCTGGCGGCGGTGTGGGCAATGGCGGCGTTTGTTTTTCACGTTCATTTTGCGCCGAGGGCGGCGCCATTGCTGTGCGCGTTGGTGGCGACGCCGGCCCTGACAGCGGGACTCGGCCTGCTGATGAGCCGCGGCATCCTCAGCCAGCCTCCTTTGGTCACCCTCAGAAACGAGGAGGGCTAGAGCGTTTTAAATAAAACTGTAGCCATTCCGTTGGGCCTGTGGTATAGGCAGTTCATGCGAACTTTATCGTTGGACCTGCGCGAACGGATTTTGGCTTCCTATGACCTTGAAGAGGGGACTCGCGTGGAGGTCGGCGATCGTTACCGGGTTTCGCTGGGCCTGGTCAAGAAGCTCTTGCAACAACGCCGACGGACCGGGGAGATCGGTCCGCGCCACCGTTTCTCCGGGCGCAAGCCGATGATCCTGGCGGCCCATCAGCGCCAGATGCGGACTCTATTGAATCAGAAGCCCGACCTGACCTTGAAAGAGCTGCGCGCCGGCTTGGAACTGGACTGTTCTCTGCCCGCCATCCACTACGTTCTGGCGAAGATGGGGCTGACATATAAAAAAAGACACTCCATGCCAGCGAGCAAGACCGTCCGGACATTGCGCGGGCGCGCCGCGCCTGGCGGCGTCGGCAAGGCGGTTTGGACCCGGCCAAACTGATTTTCCTGGACGAATCGGGTGCCAAAACCAATCTGACCCGCCTGCGCGGGCGCGCCCTGCGGGGTCAGCGTGTCCACGCCCAATGTCCGCAGGGCCATTGGCAAACCACGACCATGATCGGCGCCATCCGCCTGGACGGTGCCACCGCCTGCATGACCATCGAGGGGGCCACCGATACGGAGGTTTTCCGGGTCTATGTCGGCCATGTCTTGTGCCCGACGCTGCGCGCCGGAGATGTGGTCATCATGGATAACCTCTCCCCGCATAAAAGTGAGCCGACCCTTTCGCTGATCGCGCAGGCTGGAGCCCAAATCCTCTTCCTTCCAGCCTATTCCCCAGACCTCAATCCCATCGAGCAAATGTGGAGCAAAGTCAAATCCCACCTGCGTACAGCCGAGGCCCGCACGCAGCCCGCTCTGCTCCAGGCGATTGCTTCAGCTTTGCAGAGTATCACGCCCCGGGATGCCATGAACTGGTTTGCCTCTTGTGGCTACAGTTTTATTTAAAACGCTCTAGCTGACCGCGGTTGTGACGGTGTGACTGAAAACCCTTCACAACAGCGTTCAAGCCGCCTTATCCAAAGCCACAGAAACGCGCAAGCCCAGCGGCCCCAAAATTTCCTGCAATGTTTCCAAGGTCGGATTGCCGTTTTTTGAGAGAATTTTGTAAAGGCTCGGACGTTTGATCCCAATGCGTCCCGCCAGATTCCCCACGCCGCCGCCCGCCTCGACCACGTCTTTGAGCGCAATAAGAAAGGCTGCGCTGTCCTTTTGCGCGAGAACCCCCGCGAGATATTCCGCGGCATAACGCGGGTCTTCCAGCCGTTTCAGCAAATTGTCTCTGTAATTTTTAAGACGCATGTTTTGTAAATTGTTGCCACAGTTGTTGCGCGCGGCGGATGTCGCGCCGCTGGCCGTTCAAGTGTAATCTATAGGAGACAACTTTGTCAACCTTTTATTATGGCTGCCCGCCTTCGCCGCCCGCGATTAATTCAATGTGAGATTGACACGGTCTTCGCCTTTGAAATTGGCCTCGACGGGTTTTGGAGCAGTGATGAACAATCTGTCGGCGGTCACTTTACCCGATTTCAACAGGTAACCTTCAACCTGATTGGCCCGGTCCTGCATCAACTGCCGAAAGTCGTCACTGGTAATCTCAATCTTTTGCAAAAGTTGTTCTTCCATGCCGGCCAGTTGGCTTGGCGCGACAGCGACCGGGGCGGATGAGGCCGGCTTCCTGGTTTCCACGGGCGGCGCCTCAACGACTGCGCCCCCGCGCGATAAGAAAACCATGAGCGATGCTCCGTGTTCAAACGGCGACCTGGCCGGAGGCGGCGAATTTTTTACCACATGAGTGGCGGCGGCTGGTTGTTTCGGAGGCAATGGCGCAGAGATGCCCGGCGTTTGATTGGTTCCCGGCGGATGGTAAGCGCCAAAGGTGTTGCTGTAAGCCCTGGCCACCAACCGTTCATAATCGCCCGGCTCCAGCTTGAGTTCATCCACGGCGACGGCAGGTTTGCCGGCATCGGTCATTTCCTTGATGAAAAGCGCCTTGATTTGCCGCTGGAGTTTGGCGCGGGCCATTTCTTCGCGGTCCTTTGCCGGATCAACGGAGCCGTTGATTTCCAAACTCAACGCGGGCCGCTCGTAAAGGGCCTTGGCCAGCGTGTTCAGTTTGTTGGTTTCCGCCGCAGGGATAGCCGCCTGGCCGGGATCGAAGGCGACAAAGCTCAATTCATCCCCGGCGCCAAACATCGCGCCCAGCAACGAAAACGGCGAAGTGGCCGCCTTGAGAAGGAGATTTTCGATCACTCCCCAAATGACCTTCCCCAGCCTGAATTTGGGGTCATCCACCCGCCCTTGCACTGGAACGTCCAGCAGGATGCGGCCATTGCGGTCTTTGAGCAGCGCAATGGCCAGCTTGACGGGCAGGCTTGTTGCGTTGGTGCTGTTGTTTTTGGCGCCGAGGGTCAGTTGATCGATGAAGATGTTGTTCCCGGCATTCAGGGCCTTTTGGTTGATCTGATAATGCAGGGCCAGGGAAAGTTTGCCCTTTTCCAACGGCCGGCCGACGTACACTTCAGTATAGGGACTGAACGCGGTCAGCCCGGTGTTGGTAAAGGCAATGGAGATGTCCGCAAAGAGCTTGTCCGGCATGGGATTGATTGTGCCCGTCACGCTAAACGGCGAAAACTGATCGACTTTGCCTTTCACATCCACCACGGCCGGCGTCTGCACCTGGGAGGAAATACCCTTGACGCTGCCGCTGGATTCCTGAACGTCAAAGGTGCAATTTGGTTCGATGGACCGGTCGGCAAAATGGAGCGAGGCATTTTCAAAAACAAACACGCCGAGCGTCATATTCGGGGTGGTGTTCGTTGGCGGCGGTGAGTTGGTTTCCGCCGGGGCGGCCTTTTTTTCCGGCAAGATGGCCAGGAGATTCAAGCGATGATCCGGGCCGATGATCACACTGGTGTCCGGGCGGGAAAACTTGATCTGGCCGATCTGGAATTTATCCGGTTGCAAAGCCGCGTTGATGCCGGTTATGTCAAGCGAATCCCATTTGGCCAAGTCGTTGAACAGCACTTCATCGGTCACGGCAAAATCCCGCACTGAAACATCGCCGGCGAAGCTGACCAGGGGAGCGCCCTGCCCGGCTGGCGAATAATGCGCGTGGCCGTTGACGTTGAGCGCGCCGCGCGTGATTGCCATTTTGACCTGTTCATCGAGATAGGGCTGCACGGCGCGCAGGTCCAGATTGGTCACACCGATCAGCACGTCAGCCCACGGAGGAATGAGCGTGGCGGCGCCGTCTGCGCCGATCCAGCCGGTCTCCTGCAAGCGCAGGGCAAGCGCCACCGTGACCGGCGCGTTGCTGAGGTTGGAGACATTCTTCAAGTTGAAACCGAGCCGGTCGATGTTGAAAGTCGCGGGCTTGGGCGGCTTTTTGTCCTCAGCCTTGATGGCATAATTGTCGAAGGCGATTTCACCGATCTTGACCGTCCAGGGCGGGCCGGCGGGCGGGGCGGAATTGGTTGAGGCTGCCTTGGGCTGCGGGACCAAATAAGAAAGTAAATTGATGGTTCCATCCTGGTTCTGACGGACTAATATCGAGCCTCCGCTCGATTTGATCTGGCCGATCTTCGCCGTGCGCCGGGCCACGCCCGCCTCCACTTGCTTGATGGAGAGCGAGGGGATCGTCAAAACATCTTCGCCCGTGTCCGGCGTCTTGAGTTGGAACTGGCTCAACGTCACAAATGCATTCGAAACCTCCAGGTCGAGCGCGTTGGTCGCGGAGTCATAACGATAGTCCGCCGCGGCATTGACCTGGCCGCCGGCGATCTCAAAGAGCGCGTAATCCTGGCTGTAAGGCTTGTACTTGTTGAGCCTGAATCCGTTGAGCCGGATTGTGCCGGCCGCGCGGAGCGGATTGACGGTGATATTCCCCGTCCAGCCAATACTTTCGCCGGAATCGCCGGTGGCGACGATCTCGTGAGGACTGCTCTGGTCGCGCAACGTGGTGAAATCCGTGAGATTGACGTTAATGGGCTGATAGCGGACTTTGAAGGTGCTTTTCCGCGTGAGATCGGCAAAGGCAACCGCGCCGTTGGTGATGCGGAGATGATAGACAATGACGGGCGGCGGCGGTTGAGGTGTTTGGGGCGCGGGCGCGGGCGATGGGTTGCTGATCAGATTGGCGAAGTTGAACGTGCCATCCTTGAGATAAGTGACCTGCGCGAAGGGATCTTGCAACGAGATTTCATCAAAGACCCAGCTTCCCTTGAAGATCGAGGAGAGTTGGAAATTGACGTAGAGCCTGGCGAACGAAGTGAAGACGTCGCCATTGGTTTCTTTCAATGAAAAGCCGTCGATGGTCAATGAAAGCACGTAAGGGTTAAACTTGACGCGCTCGATGGCGACCTGCCTTTTGGTCAGCGCCGGCAGGCGTTTGAGCATCTGCGATTTAACAATGGCCGGCACGACAAAGAACCCGGTGACGGTATAGAGGACCATCACAACTCCAAACGCAGCCAGCCATTTGGTTCGCTTCGACATTTTAGCCGCGGCAACGGTTGTCATAATTCTTTTGGCTGGCTGGATGTTAAAAAAGCCGTTTTAAAAGGCAATGAAATTTGCAGGGGACGTCTTAATCATGCAGTGCGGTTAAACGGGCCGGTCCCGCACAATCTGCCGACAAATGCTTGCCGCAGCCTGTGCGGAATGCTATTTTTTCATCATGAAACCTGAGGAAATCAAAGGTTTGGCCGAACGGCAGCCATTTCGTCCTTTTGCCGTCCGCTTGAATAACGGAGCGCAATACACCTTCAAAGCTGCCAAAGACATCGGCGCCCCAAAGGATTATCACCTGGTCATCTATTTCGGCGCAAAGGAGGCGATCCGAATTGATACCGACAGCATTGTCGAAAGCTCCGAGCGATAGCGCCGCCGAATCGTCAGTGCGCCGCGAATTTGCCGGAGCGAAGAGAAACCACGGGGGCGGATCGGTTGATAAGCGGTGAAGCCTGCGTTACATGGTTGACACACAAGATATGGACGGCCTTCCTCCGGCCATCCCCGCGCGCTCCAAACGGCAGGCGATGGATTGGAGCCTGGTCCTGGCCAGCCAGGGCATCGCCGCCATTATCAACCGGGCGGAGACGGGCTGGGCATTGATTGTTGACCGGCCGGATTACGAGCGGGCCAAAGCCGTTCTGGGCCAATACCAAATTGAAAACCGGGGCTGGCGCTGGCGGCGGGAGTTGCCGGGGACGGGCGTTGTTTTTCACTGGGGCGGCGCGCTTTGGGCGCTGGGGATGGCGGCCTTCTATTATTGGAGCACGGTCCGCTTTCCGTGGTTGAAGAGCGCCGGGATGGTGGACAGCCAGGCGGTGTTGCGCGGTCAATGGTGGCGGTTGTTCACTGCGGTCACTTTGCACGAGAACCTGCCTCACCTCATCAGCAATGCCATGACCGGATTTCTGTTGCTTGGCCTGGCGATGGCGCGTTATGGACCCAGCCTGGCGGTGCTGGCCGCGTTCCTGGCCGGGGCGGCCGGGAATTATGCGAGCGTGTTGATTGACCCGGCCGCTCACGAAAGCCTGGGCGCTTCTGGAATGGTGACGGGCGCCCTGGGTTTGATCACGGTGCAATCCTTCGCGCCGTGGCGCAAATATCGGGCCGCCGTGTCATGGCTTCCGCGGGCCGTGGCGGCGGGTGTGCTCATCCTTGTGTTGATTGGCTTCAGCCCGGGAACCGATACGGTCGCTCATGTCGGCGGTTTCCTGGCTGGCGGGGTAATTGGGCTGGCGCTGGGTTGGGTGCGTCCCGCCACGCTGCAACGGGAGGGGCCGAATGTGGCCGGCGGCATCGTGCTCGGGGCCTTGGTGCTGGCAACATGGCTGCTCGCCAGCGGTGGATAACTCATCATGGCGGGCGCTGGCAAACCGGCGCGCGGCCTGTTTGGCCACAGCCAAGCTTACGGCATAATATGCATCGCCGGAAGAATAATGCAGAGAGGGGGTGTTTGACAATTCTCCATATTGTAACTTGTGGTAAACGAACTCTGCGGGTCAATGGGGCAGACCGGCAGCACGCCACTGCCCCGCCCCAGATAGGGCTGGATATCGGTCGGTTGGGGAAGCGCGGTTCCCAATTGCCCCTGCTCCAATGCCCACTGCTGTTTTGCCGCGTCAATCATTCGCAGGTTGTCGATGCACGTATTGGTTTGAGACGTGGTGCGCGCCCGCACGAAGTTGGGAATGGCGATTGCCGCCAAAAGCCCAATTATAGCCACCACAATCATTATCTCGACCAATGTAAACCCCTTCCTGCCCCTTCTCATGGACTGCATAATGCTGCCTTTCTGTCCCGCCGGCTGTGAACCATGCAAAAGGCGCTTATAATATAATAGGACAATAGTTGTTCACGAATTGCCTTTTGCAAAACCGTAAAGACTCAATTTCTAACAGCAGGGATCACGCCACAATTGCAAGCCTCCGCCGCTTGCGAACGCAATGCGCAAGTTTTTTCCAATTCCAGGCGGCCGGTATTCACGTAAGTTGTTTATGTTTAATGTCTTATACATACTCCCCCTCTTTCCGTTTGCCAGGCATGAACCAAATGGCAGCGCAAACGAGGCCCGCCCAAGCCGCCAGAAGTGCCCCAATCCTGAACATTTTGTCCCTATATATAAGTGTCACTTCATGCCTTCCCGCCGGCACTTCCACAGCTTGAAAAGCATAATTAGCGCGCCACAATGGCACAGCCTTTCCGTCCACCCGCGCCTTCCAATTATGGTAGTAAGCTTGGGAAATGAAGACCATGGCCGGACCGGGCGCCTCAACCTGGATGGTTTCCTTGCTTGCGCCGAATAGTTTGCCGATGATGCGGGCGGCCGGTTCCCGCTTCGCCGTCACCCGCGATTTGGCCTCGGGCGGAAGATAGACAACTTTCCGAAAATCCACGTTGGTTTGCCCTATCGCGCTGAACGCGGTTTGGTCTTCGGCGAAGATTGGCTCCTGTCCGGCAGTCACGATCGGCAGGAATGTCGCGCGCGGCATCCAATCGAAGATCTTGCCCGGGGCGATGGTTTGCGAAACGCACAGAAAATCTTCCAGCCTCGCCAACTCCGCGCCGCTGCGCGCATCCAGCAGCCAGAGGATTCTGTCGGTTTCGCGCAAGTAAAGCGAGAAAAACCCGTCCACCTTGGGGAGATTATCCAGGAGATTGCAATCGCCCAAAAACATCGCCCGGTCCAACAGATAACTGGTCTTCAAATCCGGGGGGGGATGGTAATAAAGCCGGTGCGCCGAAAGAGACGACATCATCAGCCGGGATTCCGCCGGGTCCGGCGCCGGGTTGAGTTTGTCATTCATTTGTCCAAGGCCCGGCTGGTAAACTGAGGGGTTCAGTGTCGGGTTTTGCCAGGGCATGGCGGTGATCAGGTCGAGCCAGCAGACCATTGGAAGCAGCAAAACGCTCCAATGGCGCCGGGCCGGCCGCGTGGCAAAAAAATAAACCGCCCACAGAAGCGCCGCCAAAAAACCCAGGCGCGACACCGCGTTGCCCAATGTGGCCGGCCACGAACTGCTTTCCATCGGACGATGCCGGGCGAACCACAAAATCGTCCCAACCAGAATGACGATCCCGCCGCCGCACAACATTTCCATGCGCCAAAAGCGGGCCGCGCCGCGCGGCCAATTCTCGTAATGACTCACGGCGAACGCCGCCAATAACGGCAGGAGCGCCGAGGTGATGATGACAAACTTGATTGGAAAACGAAAAAGTCCCAGGAAAGGGAACCATCGCCTCAACCAGAGATAGACGAGCGCATGGTCGCCCAGCGCCAGGACCAGGCTGGCCGCCACAAACCCGCCGATCAGCCAAACCCGCCAAACCCTCCGGCGCCACAAAGCCACCACCGCCAAAAACACAACTCCAGTTCCCGCGTAATAGGACGAAGTCCAATACTGATTGTGTTGCATCGCCATTCCCCGCGAGTTCGAAGTCTGGAACAGCGGCACCAAAAAATTCGCCCAACCCCACGCCGGCATGGCCCAATCCGACCCGGCATAGCGGGTATCCCTGTTGGAATGAAGCGCGAAATCGGCAAAGGGCAGCCATTGCGCCGCCGCCAGGCAGACCGCCAGAATTCCCATCAAGAAAAAGCGCCGCGCCAACAGTATCGCCGGCGCCTTGCCCTTGCCGCACTCGATCAGGCCAATGGCCAGCAAAATCAGCCAGGTAAAAAGAATCGTTTCCGGTCCGCCGGCCAGGACCTGCATGGCCGCCGCCAGCGCCGCCGGGGCCAGTTTTCGCCCCCCTTCCCTCGCCCCCGCCTCTGTCAACAAGATGACCCAGGGCATCCAGGCGAAGGTGGCAATATGGCCCGGCCACATCAGGAAATTCAACGCCAGGCCGTTGAAGGCAAAAACCACCCCGGCCAGCGCCCCGCCCGCCCGCGAACCCGTCCAGCGCGCCGCCAGGAAATACATCCCCATTCCGCCCAGGAAAAGATGCAACAGACAAAAAAACGGCAGCGACCACGTCAGCGGCAGCAGCAGGTAAATGAGCGAAAGCGGATAAAGCGCCAGCGTATTGAACTGGGCCAGGAACGGGAGACCGCAGCAATTGAGCGGATTCCACCACGGCAATTCCCCCTTCCAAAAACACTGCCGCTGAAAAAACGCAACCGGATAGCTGAAAATGCCAAAATCCCGCACCGCGAAAGTGTCCAGCCCAAGCAACACATTCCAAAACGCGGCAAAAACCAACGCCGCCAGGACCAGGGCAAAGCGGCGCGGGGCGCACCAATCGCCGCAAACTCCCGCCGCGCGAGGCGCGTCCGCCGATTCCATGGCCGAGGGATCATTCATTGCAGCGGCATCTTACTCCAACTCCTAATCCTAATCCTAATTAAATGTAGTGCGGCTCCGAGCCTGTTTTTCACAAGTTTCGTCAGTCCATGGCAAAGATTTTTGACCTGCCGTCGCTTGGAAGGCATGGCGGGCGGCAGGGCTAAAAACAGGCCAAAGCCGTAGTTTGATTGATTTGACGAACGACCACCGGTTGCAACATGCTTGAATTCAACATCTTAGGAGCTGAAGCCCCTTTTGCAGCCTTCAACTCAGGAGCTGACCGGCCCCTCGTTTTGCGGTAACATGCTTGAATTCAACACTTTACGAGCTGAAGACCCTCTTGCGGCCTGGCCCGTTGGGCGGACTGTTACACCCACGAAATCCTCGGAAAAATTTTTAACCACGGCTGGCTCATGAGGAAGTGGAAGTTGCCTAAAGACAGGAGGTTATTCACTTTGGACTGGACACCGGTTTGAAACTTTTTTAACCTGTGGACATGTCGAAACCTACTCGCATGCCGCAAGCCAGCGAACAAGTCGTGTTGGAGGAACTCCAAGTTGAGTTGGTCAACCTGGACGAGTTGCCGCGATTTCAGTCGTTGCTGCGACGGCATCATTATCTTGGAGGGATCAAGCCGGTGGGCGAGCGGCTCTATTATGTGGCCGCCTGGCGCGGCCAGTGGCTGGCCTTGTTGGTCTTTTGTGCAGCGGCCAAACATTTGCGTCATCGGGAGAAATGGATTGGCTGGACGGAAGCGCAGCGGCGCAAGCGGTTGGGCTTGGTCACGAACAATGCGCGTTTTTTGGTTCTGCCGCAGTGTCACTATCCCAACCTGGCGACGCGGGTCATGGGTCTGTGTTTGGGGCGGTTGCCGCGGGACTGGCAGGCGCGCTACGGTCATCCGGTGTGGCTGGCAGAGAGCTTTGTTGACACGCAGTTGTTTCGGGGCACGGCCTACAAAGCCAGCGGCTGGACCGAACTGGGACCGACCCAAGGCTATGGCCGTTGCCAGCAGGACTACTATGTCAAACATGACCGGCCCAAAGCGCTCTTTATCAAAGAACTCAAGCAGAACGCCCGACGCAGTTTGTGCGCCGACCACCTGCCGGCGGCGATGGCGGTGGTGGTGGAAAGCAAGGTTCCGCCGCCGCCGATGATGCGCACGGGAGAACTGCGCTCGTTGCGCGATCATTTTGCCTCGGTGCCGGACTTTCGCGGACGGGTGGAAAGCTATCCATTGAGCGGCGCGCTGGCCATGGTGGCCTGCGCCCATCTCTGCGGCGCTCCGCGCGGCCACCGGGACCTGAAGGCATTTGCGCGGCGTTTTACCCAGGCGCAGTTGCGTGCCTTGGGGGTGCGGCGCGATCCCAAGACCGGTCGCTATCCTTCTCCCAGCAAAGCCACTTTCGGGCGGGTGTTGCAGGCGGTTGATCCGCTCCGGGTGGAAGCGGCGTTGCTGGACTGGCAGGCCCAGGTGCGAGGCCCGGCACCGCCGGGGCAGTCGCTGGCCGCTGATGGCAAGGAGCTGCGTCACGCGCAAGGCGCACAAGTGGTTACGCTCACTCACCCGGCCAGTCAATATTATCGCGGCAGCCAGTTGGTTGAGACCAAGTCCAATGAAATCCCCGCCGTGCGTCAGTTGCTGGAGCGGGTGGAGGTGGCGGGGTCTCTGATCGGCATTGACGCCTTACATACCCAGCAGGAGACGGCGCGGCAAATCGTGCAGGAAGCCGGGGCCGATTATTTATTGACGGTCAAAGCCAACCAAAAAGAACTGCGCCAGACCCTGGCCCAACGGCTGCCCAAACCGGAGCAGCTTTTTTCCCCCTCCAGAGCCGTTGCCGCCGCCTTGGGCACACACGGGGCCACAGAAGAATCGGGGCCGCAAAGAAATCCGCACCCTTTGCGCATCGGTCATTAACCCGGAGCAAGCCTGCTTCCCGGGAGCAGCCCAAAGCGCGATCGTTCTGCGACAGGGCTTGGGCGATAAGCCCGACACCCAGTATCTGCTGACCAGCCGCGAGCCGGAACGCTTGCCCGCCCGCCAGTGGCTCGACGAGCAACGCAATTATTGGGGCATCGAAGCCGGATTGCACCAGCGCTTGGACGTGAGCGCCGACGAGGATCGCAGCCGGGTACGCCATCGCAACGCCGCCTGGGTTTTGAGTATGTTCCGCCGCATCAGCGTGAGCCTGTTCATGCACTGGCGCGCGCAAAACTCCAGACGGGCCAAGGCCACCTTGCCCGATTTCCACGAAGAAATGGGCTTGGACCATCAGCGCCGTGCCTTCGCCCTCGTCAACTCGAAGAAATCCACAGCTTTGGAGGGTTCATGAGCCAGCCGTGATTTTTAACAAAAAGTTGAAAATAACCGTTGACATCAATGGCCAAATGGTGTTTTATATACACAAGCAGCTTAAACTTTATAAACTTTAAATTTAAAACCTTGAAATAACATGAGAACATACGCGAAACCAATCCTCGCTCTGGCTTCTGGAGTGATTTTACTAAGCGGACTGCTCTGCCAAACGGCCCACGCTCAAAATGTGTTAATTGAAAGCAGCGGAGCGCTTCCATCGATTCTGGCTCCGACGCCCGCCCCACCGGGAGGGTATGCTCTAAACCCCCAAGAATATGTCACTGTTGCGTGGCAGGTTTGGGAAAATCTTTCCGACAGCGCATACACTTATTACTATACTGTTTACAATCCCCCCGGCGATGTGCTTTATAGTGGCGGCGCGCTCGGCACAACCCCTGAAGACGTTGCTGATTATTCGGTTGACTTCAACACCGCGGGCGCTTATGTGCCGGGCACCGTAAATGGTGGATTCGGTTTTCAGGTTACTGCCAACACAATAGAGTGGCTTCTCAACATCCCTGCAGGCGCTAACAGTGGGTTTTTGCAATTTACATCATTTCTACCGCCGACGATGGGTAATGCGATTTCAAGCGACTCGTCTGCCCCTGCTCCGTGGACTTCAGTCAATCCCGATGGTCAACAAGTTCCCGTTCCGAATGTTGTCCCTGAGCCAGCGACCACGACCCTGTTCGGCCTGGCGGCGTTGTTGCTCCTGCCCTTTCGATCCAATATACTTCAGATCATCCGCAAGGGAGAGAATGCCCGTTCGTAACAGTAGATTTTGAGCAAATACTGCCAGGATTGGTTTCAAGGTCAATCCATGGCGGAGGTGGCTCTTAAGAGGCCGAGTATAAAAAACCAAATGTTTGCCATGCGAAGTGTCCTGTACTCGTTGCTCTTGGGAGCCTTAACCCAGGGGCCATCCGCATGGGCGCAAACCAATCCCGCCGTGAGCCTGCAGCTATATGCCGGGCTGACGATCACCGGAACGGCTGGGAGCAATTATGTGGTGCAATATGCGACGAACTTGTCTCAGACGAGCAACTGGCAAACGCTGACCAACCTGACACTGCCCGGCAGCCCGTATCTCTGGGTGGATACGAGCACTCCGGCGACGGTGCAGCGGTTTTACCGGGTGGAAACGCCCACCAACTGCAACCAGTCCAATGTGCCCGGCATGGCGTTGGTGCCCGCCGGTTTGTTCCTGATGGGGGACTGTGTCGATGGCGAGAGCGACGCTCCCACGAGCACGGTATATGTGAGCGCGTTTTACATGGACACGAACCTGGTCAGTTACGCCCTCTGGCAGCAGATATATCAATGGGGCGCGACCAACGGCTACAGCTTTGACGCCGCCGGTTCCGGGCTTGGGAGCAATTATCCGGTGCAGACCATTGATTGGTATGACGCGGTGAAGTGGTGCAACGCGCGGTCGCAGATGGCCGGCCTGACGCCGGTGTATTACACGGATACGAACTTGACGCAGATTTATAAGACGGGCGATGTGGCCGCGTGCGCCAACTGGACGGTGAGCGGGTATCGGTTGCCGACGGAGGCGGAGTGGGAGAAGGCGGCGCGGGGCGGATTGCCCCAGCTACGATTTCCGTGGGGCAACACCATTTCCGAAAGCCTGGCCAATTACGATGGCGATCCCTATAATGGCAACTTCGGTTACCCCTACGATTTGGGGCCAGCGGCTACAATGCGGCATGCGACGCCGGGAATTATTTTGCCGGTTACACGAGTCCGGTGGGATATTTTGGACCCAACGGCTTTGGCCTTTACGACATGGCTGGGAATGTGTTTGAGTGGTGCTGGGATTGGTATGGGGCGTATGCGATCGGCCCGCAGACCGATCCTCACGGCGCGGCCTCCGGCACGAACCGCGTACTGCGCGGCGGCAGTTGGATCGTCTTCGCGAACCAATGCCGGACGGCGTTCCGCAATGACTACGCCCCGAACTTTAATAACGATGAGATTGGCTTCCGGACTGTCCTGCCCCAGAGCCAGCCGAGATGAGCCAAACCCAGACCGAGGAGGGTGGCGGTCCCCGGCTCCGGCACCGCCCCCAGCGTATAAGAAAAATCTCCCGTGAAGACTTGCGAGCCGGTGAAGCCCGCATTGGGAGCGTAGATGGGGTTCCCTGGAGTGGTGACGCTCGGGCCGAAGGTCTCGTCCGATCGGTATGCCGAATCGTTAATCAGGGAGCCGACAAAGGAGAAAGTTTGACCGCTGCCCACAGTCAGGCCGATTTGGCTCATCTCGAGTGGCGTTAATGAGAGGCTAAAAGGCCCGGGGTTACCGCTCTGCGACTGGCTGAACAGGAGAGTCAAGGAGCCGTTGCCGCCAGCGGCGAGTCCATATACGCCTATGGAACTGTTCTCGATCGAGATCGCGTAATCGGCGCCGAAGCCGGTGGGAAAGGTGGCCACCGTTTGCGATGGGTTGCCGCCGTTATACCCGGAGATGGCTTCCTGAGCACCGCCGGCATTGTCAAAAAACTGGGAGGTATCCGGGAAACCGTCAGATTGGGTATCCAGATAAAGCACACAGTCGAAATTCAACCCGCCAGCGCCAGGATTCAGGGTTATGTACATCCCGCTTAATGAATCGCTCATGGTGAGGCTGCCGTTGCCGATTTCGCCGCCGAGACCGGTGGCTCCGTTGCCGTCATAAGTCTGCGTTTGAGCGGTGGCAGCCAAAGCAATGAAGGAGGCCGCGATTGGAAGAGCGCGTCTAATTTTCATGGGCAAATGCGATTTTTTACTAATTTCCCATATTTCTACCAACATTCAGGCCCAAGTAAAGAAAAAAGCGGCCGTTGGCGCAAGCTTTTATATACTACTTATTCAATGGCCACATAAGTGGATTAATGATTTTACTGGAGACGGCGCTTTTTGGCGAAAACACGTTTGAACGCTTGCGGGGCAAAGACCCGGCCTGTCCGGGCCGCTGCCAAACACGGAGTTTACAGCCCTTGGCGGACTGGGCGGACTTGGCGGGGGGATTTATGAAATTAGTTGCCGAAACGTTCAAATCCGTCGGATGACGAATTTCCGATCAGGGCAGCACATGGGTCATAACCTGAAGGCAAACGGGCTTCGTGCCGACGGCGCCCATTAAATAGCTTGTGATGAAGGTGGGTGAGGAACCTGAAGCAGCGGGGCAGGTCGGCAGCTCGCCGCCCGAGCCGCGGCCGAGGTAAGGCTGCACATCCGCGGGTTGGGGCACGCTGGCGCTGCCTTGACGCAGCTCCAGCGCCCACTGCTGTTCAGCCGCATCAATCAAGCGCAGATTGTTGATGCACGCGTTCAGTTGCGAACTCGTGCGAGCGCGCACGAAATTGGGAATGGCAATCGCGGCCAGAAGACCGATAATCGCGACCACAATCATTATCTCCACCAGCGTGAAACCTTTTTCTCTTGCCGTTCGAATTTTCATTGCGTCTTTGCTATTGACAAAACATGAGCCATTGCAAAGAGCGGGTTGCTATTAAAACTGTTGTGCATTGATTGCTCTTTGCATGCCGCATCACACCTGGTTAGCAACCGCCATGCCAACGTGAACATTTTCGGGTTTGCCCTGCGTGCCGCCCGACGTTCCCTTGATTTGACCCTGTGGCGATGTTAAAGCGCCGGCCCGCTGTCCAAGATATGGGCATTCCTTTCTGGACAGTTGACAAATGCAGCAGTTGTCCAAAACCGCGGTCATGGCCGGAAAATTCGCGGGCTTGGGAAGGGACGGGAGGGACGGGCGGCGTTTTTCGCGGTTGCTCCGGGACCCATTGTCCGGCTAGGTTCTCTTATGGCGCAGGAGTTCGATACGATTGGCATCATCGCGGGCAACCGCTCGTTGCCGCTGGTTTTTGCCCGGCAGGCAAGGGCTGCTGGAGTCAAACGGCTGGTGGCCGTGGCCTTCGAAAATGAAACCAATCCCGAACTGGCGGCGTTGGTGGATGATATTGTCTGGCTCAAGGTGGGCCAGCTTTCGAAGATGATCGCGGCCTTGAAGGAGCGGGGAGTCGCTTGCTGCGTGATGCTGGGACAGATTGCGCCGAAGAATTTGTTCGATGTCCGCCCGGATTTTCGCGCCGTGGCCCTGCTCCTGAAGTTGAAGGAAAAAAACGCGCATTCGATCTTCGGCGCCCTGGCGGAGGAGTTGAAGAAGGAAGGGATTGAGTTGATCGAGCCGGTGCGCTGGCTGCGGGCGCTGATGCCGGAAACCGGTTTTTGTTTGGGACCGGAATTGAGCGGGGAGCAAAAGGCGGATGTGGCCCTGGGTTTGCGCATCGCCAAGGAGGTTTCCCGGCTGGAAATCGGGCAGACGGCGGTGGTCAAGGAGGGCGCGGTGCTGGCGGTGGAAGGGTTTGAAGGGACGGATAATTGTTTGCGGCGGGGGGGGGCGCTGGCCGGGAGCAGCGGGGGCGCGGTGGCCGTGAAAGTGGCCAGGGACAAGCATGATTTGCGATTTGACATTCCGTGCATCGGAGCGGGCACGCTGGAAACCTGCCGGGAGGCAAGAATCGCGGTGCTCGCTTTTGAATCGGGCAAGACGTTGCTGATGGACCGGGAATTGGTGGAAGTGCTGGCCAAAAAACACAAAATCAGTGTGGCGGCTTGCTAAGCGCGGGGTCTGGTTACCCGCGCCCGCACAGTTTCCAACAGGCAGGAGACCTGTTCGAGCTTGGCGCGCAAAACCGGCCAGTCTGGTTCGTCGAGGTCAAAGCCGGGATAACGTCCTGTGAAATAGGCTTCCGCAAATTCCTCGCAAAGTGGCTCAAGCTGGGGTGTAAGGTCTGATTTACGCGCCTGCAACTCACCCAACAGTTTTTCCAAGTCGTGCGTTTTTTCCAGAAACCAGCCCAACCGGATGAGTTCGGCCTTCATCACCTTCTCCACTGCTTCGGCCAGCTTGCTCCGGCACATGGAGTAACCGAGTTCCTGCCTGGCCAAGAAACGAAGCGCCTCCACATCCGACCCTGCGATGAGCAGCCAATCTGCTGGATTGTTGGAATCAGTTTTCCGTGGCAAGCAGCACCCCTTCCTTAAACACCGTTTGAAAAAAATGATCCTGGCTCGCCTGCTTTTCCGCCAGCCGCCTCGGCGAGATGGGCAACAAAGTGAAGGCGGGACGCGGCCAGACCGGGCGCATCGCCCGACGCCACTGCCGCGCCGCCTCCATCTGCCGCTCCGCGCCGTCGGCAACAATGCACAAGTCCACGTCGCTGTCCGGCCGCGCCTCCCCGCGCGCGTGGGAGCCGAACAGGTAAACCGCCCGCAACGGCAACACGCGATCCATCGCTTCAAGACACCGCGCCAGCGTTTGACGCTGGCTTTGCAGTTCCGCCGGCAGGTTGTCCAAGAGTAGTTTCACGCGGTTCAATTTAAGGCCTCCCTGCCTCATCGGCAAGCGGATACCCCGGAAATGGCGGGCGGCGGCAACGTTGCGGGGGGACGGTTCGCGGTTGAGAATGGAGAATTGAAAGGTTGTGCTCGAACGGGAATTGGTGTTGAATCAACGGGCCGATGAATACAACACATCCATTCACAACGACGGCTTTTGACGTGCCCGGTTACCGGACAGTCAAGAATTTTGGCGTGGTCCGGGGGATCGTGGTGCGGTCGCGGTCGGTGGTGGGCAATTTCGGCGCGAGTATCCAGAGCTTCTTTGGCGGGAATATCACCATTTACACCGAATTGTGCGAACAGACGCGGGACGACGCGTTTCGGGACATGATCGCGCACGCCAACCAGTTGAACGCCAACGCGGTGATCGGGGTGCGGTACGACGCCACGGAGCTGGCGCCCGGCATAACGGAAGTGTTGTGCTACGGCACGGCGGTGCAGGTGGAGCCGGCGGCGGCCAGTTGAATCCAGGAGCGCGCATTGAACCGCCGCTCCAGCGCCCGAATCCCCCGCCGTTGATGAACGAGGACTCTTTATGTCAGGACACAGCAGATGGGCAAAGGTAAAACATTTTAAAGGAGGGATTGACGCCAAGCGCGCGAAGATATTCGCGAAATTAAGCAAGGAAATCACCATCGCGGCCAGGCTGGCGGGAGGGGATGCGGCGATGAATCCGCGTTTGCGGATGGTGCTGTTGAAATGCCGCGCGGCCAACATGCCCAATGACAACATCGAGCGCGCGGTCAAACGCGGCGCCGGCGGAGGCGAAGCCGTTGAGTACAGCGACCTCCATTACGAAGTGTTCGGCCCGCATGGCGTGGCCATCCTGGTTGAATTGAGCACGGACAATAAAAATCGCACCGCGGCGGAAATCCGCAGCCTGCTGACCAAAAACGGCGGAACCATTGCCACGGCCGGTTCGGTCACCCGGCTTTTTCAGCGCAAGGGGCAGATCATTGTGTTGCGCGAAGCGGCTGGCGAAGATCAATTGATGGAGCTGGCGTTGGAGGCGGGCGCGGAAGATTTCAGGAGCGACGAAGCGGGCTTCGAGATATTGACCGATCCCGCGCGCCTGGAAGCGGTGCACAAGGCGGTTGAGGCCAGGGGGATCAAGGCCGCCGGGGCCGAGGTGACGTGGCTGCCGGTCAGCACGGTGCCGTTGAGCGACACAAAGGCGGCCGAGGAAACCAGCCGCTTGATTGATCTGTTGGAGGAGCACGACGATGTCAAAGACGTTTACTCCAACGCGGAATTTCCGGCATGACATGGGTGGGTGACACTCTTTTTGCGCGGCTGCTGCGCGCATTGGCGCGGCAGGTGTGCCGGCATCCGCAATGGTTTATCCTTCCGCAGATTCTCCTGTTTGTCCTGAGCGTGGTCTATACGGCCACCCATTGGGCGGTGGACATGAATAAGGACAACCTTGTTGGAGGGTCCACCCACAAGGTTTACATGAAATTCCGCCAGGAATTTCCGGGGGAGGACGAATTGGCCGTGGTGGTGCAAAGCGGCGACATGGAACGCAATCGCCAGTTCGTGGAGAGGCTGGCAGCCAGAGTGGAGCGGGAAACCAATTTGTTCACCGACGTGTTTTACAAGGGGGACTTGGCGGCGCTGGGGCGCAAGGCGCTGTTGTTCATGCCGGAAGACGATTTGAAGAAGCTGCAACAAACCCTCAAGGATTACCGGCCCTTCATCCAGGAATTCACGGAAGCGACCAATCTGGATTCGTTTTTCGGGCTGGTCAACAAACAATTTCGAACCGCCAAACAGGAGGAAAACGCGCAGAACAACGCGCTGATCAACGCCATCCCCGCCTTGCAACGCATCGTGGAGCAGGCCTCGGACAGTTTGTCCCGGCCGGGGACGCCGGTCTCGCCAGGCGTCACCGCGCTCTTTGGCAATGGGGAGGAAGCGGAGAGGCGGATGTACATCACCTTTGCCCACGGCCAGATTTACCTCGTGACCGCCCGGTCCCGCTCCCCGGCCGTGGTTTCACAGGCGGTCGAACGCATGCGGGAACTGATGCGGGAAACGGAAATCGAAGTGCCCGGCTTGAATGCGGGCCTGACCGGCGAGCCGGTGCTGGATTACGACGAAATGCAGCAGGCAACGCGGGATTCCATCCTGGCCAGTGTGGTGACGCTGGTCATCAGTTCACTTATTTTTATTTATGCCTACAAGCAAACCGGCCGGCCTCTGAAAGCGGTGGCGTGCCTCATCATCGGTTTGGGCTACACCATGGCTTTTACCTTCCTGGTGGTCGGCCATTTAAATATTTTGACCGTTACGTTCGCGCCGATTTTGATCGGGCTGGCCATTGATTTTGGCATCCACCTGATCACGCGCTTCGAGGAAGAAATGCGCCATGGCCGCACACCCGTCCAAGCCGTGGACCGGGCCATGGTTTTCACCGGGCAGGGGATTATCACGGGCGCGCTGACCACGGCGATGGCGTTTCTGGCCATGGGGTTGACCGACTTCAAGGGCATCCGGGAGATGGGCATTATTTCAGGGGGCGGTTTGGTGCTTTGCCTGATTCCGATGATGACGCTCCTGCCAGTATTGCTGATGAAGGGCCGGCAAAATGTGATTGACCACGAACAGGGCATCGAAGTGGAAAAAAGAGCGCGGATCGAAAACTTTTGGCTGCAACGGCCGGTGCTGGTGGTCGTGCTGACGCTGCTCTCCTGCGCGGCCGCGGCCCTGCAATTTAAAAGGGTTTATTTCGATTACAATCTGCTGCACATGCAGAGCCGGGGACTGGCGGCGGTGGTGTATGAGAAAAAGCTCCTGTTTTCCGGGCAGTCGGTTCTTTCCGCGGCGGTGGTGGCCGATAATTTGCAGGAGGCGCGGGAGATCGAGAAGAAAGTGGGGACACTGCCGACGGTGGCCAGCGTGGATGGCGACGACAGAGGCGAACCGGTCTTTGCCTTGTTGACCGGAGACCAGACGGGCAAGCTGCAGTTGGTCAATGCGATCAAGGACGAAGTTGGCGATTTGCATTTTGCCAACCCGGATGAGGATCCATTCCACCTCCATGAACCCAACTCGGCGGACACTGTTCAAAGGGCGGTTAAGATGGAAGCGGAGGAGAATCAAGTCCGCCTCCATGACCTCAGCGCGACACTTTACGGCACCATGGGCTACCTGGGCCAAGCCGCCGACGCGGTGGAAAAGGACCGGCCGGAACTGGCCAAACAATTGCTCGCATTGCGGCTGGCCGTCAGCGATTTCCGCGTCAAAATGTTGAGTGGCGGGCTGTTGATTCCGCAACGGCTGGGCAAGTTCCAGCAGGCTTTGTTCGATGATATACGCCATACTTTCGAGACGATCAAAAACCAGGACACGAGCAGTCGCTTGAAGCCGGCGGATTTGCCGCCCGCCTTGCACAATCAGTTTATTGGCCGCACTGGCAGGTACAAGGTGGAGGTCTTTCCGAAATATGACATATGGCAGCACGATAATCAGCGGGATTTCATTGCGCAATTGCGACAGGCTTTGAGCCCCAACGGCAGCAAAGTAACCGGGACGCCCGTCCAGCTTTACGAATACACGACACTCCTCAAAGAAAGTTATCAGCAAGCCGCTCTGTATGCCCTGGTGGCGATTGCGATCATGGTGTTCCTTCACTTCCGGTCCATACCGTGCGTCATCCTTTCTCTTCTGCCAGTGGCCATCGGCAGCGTTTGGACCGCCGGAGTGATGGGGCTGTTCGGCATTCCGTTTAATCCCGCCAATATTATGACGTTGCCCCTGGTCATCGGCATCGGCGTGACCAACGGAATCCAAATCCTCAATCGTGTGGCTGAGGAACAGAATCCGCGCATTCTGGCCAAAAGCACCGGCAAAGCCGTTTTGGTGTCGGGCCTGACGGCCCTGACCGGGTTCGGGAGCCTGACTCTGGCCAAACACCAGGGACTTCAAAGCTTGGGATTTGTGATGGCGATTGGCATCGCCGCTTGCTTGGTCGCGGCCCTGACATTTTTGCCGGCAGCGCTCAATATCCTGGCGCAATACGGTTGGAGCGTCACAAAAAAAAGACCCAGTAGCGACAATGCAAGGTCGCCACTGGGTCTGGAGGAACCGAGGTAAAAACCTCAATTGATAGACAAATGATACGATCTAATCTGGCAAAGTCAACGCAAATCTTGTTAACGTTGCCGTCGGAAAATGGCCGGGGAGAAGCTATTTCGATAACGTTATCGTTAACGCTTGGTTTTGAGCTTTTTGGGGTGAGAGAGGTGAATGCCAATTGGAATGCTTGACGTATTCAACCAGGCTTCTAGCATCCTGCTGCGTCTGAACATGAGGCTGATGATTCAAAAACTCGTCGTCATTTTTTCCTGTGCCCTGGCCCTTCCGGCACTCGGTCAAGAAGAGGACGGCGTGGCGGCAGGACCGCTTTTCTCGGAATTCCCGTTGACACTGTCATCGGGGTATCGATGCGAGGCGGCCGGCCCATTGTTTTATTCCCAACAAACCGAATCGCAGCGGCAATGGGCGTTGCCTCCGTTCTATTGTTACACGCGGACGCCGGAGGTGGATTGGACTGAGATGGAAATCCTCTATCCGATCATCAGTTACCGCCGGTTCGGAGGGGAGTATCGGCTGCAAATTGTGGAGTTTTTCAGTTTTTCCGGGGGCCAGGCGTCCCTGGAAACCGGGGTGCGGCGATTCACGATATTTCCGTTTTATTTCCAGCAGCGCGCGCCGGATACGAACCTGAATTATACCGCAGTTGTGCCGTTTTACGGCGACCTGAAGAACCGGTTGTTTCGTGATGAAATAAAATTTGTCATGTATCCGCTCTATTCGGAAACACGCAAAAGGGACGTGGTCACGGACAATTACCTTTACCCGTTTTTTGACGTGCGCCGCGGCGATCACTTGACAGGCTGGCAATTCTGGCCTGTCGCCGGCGTCGAGCACAAAACACCCACGCTGCGGACCAACTCGCTGGATGAAGTGGAAACCGTGGGCGGCTACGACAAGTATTTTGCCGCCTGGCCGTTTTATCTCAAGAGCAGGGCCGGCTTGGGCACAACCAATGAGCAAGCGAGCATGACTGTGACGCCATTTTACCATCACAGCCAGTCTGCGACGCGCGACGAAACGTCCTACGGCTGGCCGCTGGGTTACAACGTGGTCGAAGACAGGGAAAAAAAGTATGTTGAACACGATTTTGCCTGGCCGCTCTTCGTGGTGGCGCGCGGGGAAAGGAGGGTGACGCGCGTCTTCCCGTTTTACAGCCGGGCCGGCAACACCAATTTGGAAAGCGATTTTTATCTCTGGCCGGTTTACAAA
Organism: uncultured Verrucomicrobiae bacterium; assembly: GCA_963825315.1. GTDB lineage: Bacteria > Verrucomicrobiota > Verrucomicrobiia > Limisphaerales > Palsa-1400 > DASRLE01. The sequence continues at coordinate 749,402 of CAWGST010000002.1, forward strand.
TTCAACCGGTTGGAATCCGGCCCGCTGGAGCGGCGGCGGACCCGCATTTTGTTTTTCCTCTACTCCGACACGATTGAAACAAACGCCGAATCGGGCGCCCGGTTTCGTCGGACGGATTTTTGGCCGTTCTACACCTTTCACCGGGATACTGAGGGCAACCAGCGGTGGCAGGCTTTCGCCTTTTTGGAGCCGTTTTTTCCCAACAACCGCAGCATGACGCGCGAGTATTCGCAAGTCTGGTCCGTCTGGCGCTGTGAAAAAAACCACAAGAGCGGCGCGGCCAGCCAGTCGCTGCTCTGGAATCTTTACCGCCGCGAAGAGACGCCGCGGTCGAAAAATTGCTCGCTCTTGTTTGGTGTTTTCCAGTATCAATCAGGGGCGGAAGGCTGGCGCTGGCGCGTCTGTCATGTGACCGTGGGAAAAAAGACGGCGCGCGGCGCCGCGCCTGAATCGTGATGTTCCAACATATCGGAGAAATCATAGTGCTGTTTTGGCGGACGCTGCAGGCGCTGCCGCTGTGCTGGCGCCACCGCGGCAAGATTTTTGATCAACTCTTCGAGATTGGCAATGTCAGCCTTTTCATGGTCTGCATTCTCTCCCTTTTTATCGCGGGCGTGACGGCCTTGGAAACCGGGCCGGTCATGGTCGAACACGGTCTGGGCACCTTTGTCGGCGGGAGCATTGGCCTTGCCGTGTGCGAGGAATTTGCCCCGGTCTTTATGGCCATCCTGATTGCCGGGCGCATCGGTTCGGCCATGGCCGCGGAAATCGGCTCCATGCGGGTCTATCAGGAGATTGACGCTTTGCGCACCATGAATATCGATCCGGTTCATTATCTCGTCCTGCCGCGGATGGTCGCCATTGCCTTGGCCCTGCCGGCCCTGGTCATGTTTTCCATTCCTGTCGGCTGGTTTGGCGGGGCGCTCGTCTCGTCCCTTAACCATCAGATCGCCATCAACTTCACCAGTTTTTTCGAGAGCTTGCGCGACGAGGTCAAATCGGGAGACGTCTTTAAGGGGATATTCAAGTCATTTGTTTTCGCCCTGGCCATTGGCATCATCTCCTGCCATCAGGGCTTGATGACTCGGGGCGGCCCGCGCGCCATCGGCCGGAGCGTGACCAAGGCGGTTGTGAACTCCATCGTGGTGATTTTGATCCTGGATTACTTCCTGACACGATTGTTGCTTTACCTCCCAAAATGAGCCCCGCCCCCAGCCAACCGGAAAATGTGAGCGTCGAAGTGCGCGGCCTGCGCAAGAGCTTCGGCAGTTTGGAAGTGTTGAAGGGCATCTGTTTCAAAGTCAATTCGGGCGAAATTTTTGTCATCATGGGGCCGAGCGGCAGCGGCAAGAGCGTTTTGCTCAGGCACATTATCGGTTTGGAAACGCCGGACGCCGGGGAAATCCTCGTCCAGGGCGAGCCGGTGGGCGCGAGGGACATGCGCGACAAATACCGCATGGCCATGGTGTTTCAGTCCGCCGCGTTGCTGACCTCGTTGAGCGTGGGTGAAAACGTCGGACTTTATCTGACCGAACACTTTCTCAAAACGCCCGCGGAAATCGCCGCCATCGTGGCCAGCAAGCTCGAGGCGGTCGGCTTGCAAGGACTGGAGGACCGCGCGCCCGGCGAGCTTTCCGGCGGCATGCAAAAACGGGTGGCCATTGCCCGCGCGCTGGTCATGGAACCGCAATTATTTTTGTTTGACGAACCGACGGCCGAATTGGACCCGCCCATGGCCGTGACCGTTGACGAGGAAATTTTGAAGTTGAAGAACCGCACCCACGCCACCTCGATCATCGTGACCCACGACCGCACGCTGGCCTTCAGCCTGGCGGACCGGGTGGCGATGATTTTTGACGGCCAAATAGTGTTTATCGGCACGCCGGACGCAGTGAAGCAGCAGGCCGATCCCCGCATCCACGAATTTATCTACGCCAAACCGCCAACCTCCAAATCACCTCTAATTTCATGAAAGATTCAGTTGAAAGCAAATTGGGAATGTTTTTCGCCTTTGCCATAATCGCCTTGCTGGTCGTTTTGGAATTCGCGGGCGGATACAGTTTCCTCAAACGCGGCTACCGTCTGCACGCTCTCTTCAAAAACGTCCAGGAACTCAAGACGGGCGACTTTGTCAAGATGGCCGGCGTTCAAGTCGGCCGCGTCGAGAGCATCGTCCTGACCAATGGCTTTGCCGACGTGACCCTGAATTTGCAAAGGAACACCGATGTGAAAACCGACAGCAAGGCCAGCCTCAAATTCACCGGTTTCATGGCCCAAAACTTTGTGGCGATTGAATTCGGCACCCCGGGCGGCGTGCGGGCGGAGGATGGGGCGTATTTGCAGACGGTCGAGCAGCCTGACTTGGGCGTGCTCATGGGCAAATTGGACAATGTGGCCACAGGGGTGGAGAACCTGACCCGGAGTTTCAGCGGCGAAAGAATTGACAACCTCCTCGGGCCGATCACGGATTTCCTCAAAAACAACCAGACCAACCTCAGCGCCACCATCGCCAACATCAAAACGGTGTCGCAACGCATCGCCGACGGCAAGGGAACCGTCGGCAAACTGATCAACGAAGATACGCTTTACGTTTCCGCCCAGAACACGGTGAGCAATCTTGAAAACAGCGCCACGAACATACAGGGCCTCGCCGACCAGGCGCGCCTGCTTGTGACCAACATCAACCACACCGTCACCCGCATCAATTCGGGCGAGGGGACCATTGGCAAACTGGTGAAGGACGACACTCTCTACGTTGAAACGACCGGCTCCATGACCAACCTGCACCAGATTTTGCTGAAGATTAACCACGGCCAGGGCACCGTCGGCCAACTCATCAACGACGACAGCACCTTGAAGAACCTCAAGGTTTCCATGCAAAAACTGGACAAGGCGACCGAGAGTCTGGAAGACACAGGCCCGTTGAGCGTGATGGGCTCGATGGTCAGCACTCTTTTCTGACCCGCCCGAAATGGATGCTCATGGCCCCGCCCAGCAAATGGCGCACCTGAATATCACGGCAATCGAGCGCCTCCATTTTGGCGGCGACACCGCGTTGGGCCGGGTAATCGCGCAATGATTCAAAAATGTAGGCGTGCGTCGCCGCATCTTTGCAGAAGACTTTTCCGAAGAGCGGCACAAAGAATTTCAGCCAGGCAAAATAAATGATCCGCCAGGCCTTGTTCTCCGGCTTGCCGAAATCCAGCACCAGCACGCGGCCGTCCGCACGGGCCACCCGCGCCATTTCCTCCAACCCGCGTTCCCAACTGGCCAGATTGCGCAGCCCGTAGCCAACGGTCACCACATCGAACGAACCATCGGCAAAAGGGATTTCGAGGGCGTCGGCGCAAATAAATTGCAGCCGTGCCGGATCGGCGCCGCCAGGGACATTTTTGGCGCGCTCTTGCGCCACGGCCAGCATGGCGGGGCTGAAATCGATTCCGACCACGCCGGCCCCGGCCGCCTGCAAGGCGAAGGCGATATCGCCGGTGCCGCAACAAAGGTCCAGCGCGCGGTCGCCGGGCTTGATTTCGGCCATTTTGAGGAGAGCGCGCTTCCAACGCCTGTGCAAACCGAGGCTCTGCAAATCATTGATGAGATCATAGCGCGGGGCGATGGCGGCAAAGAGGTCACCCACTTTGGCGGCCCGTTGCTCTCCCGGTTGATGGAATTTATTGCTCAAACCGTACAATTGCCAAAATTCATCCTCTGAAGCAATGGCGCTTCCAATGGGTCGCCCCGGCCCTTCGGAGAACGAATTTCAAGGTTGTTTTTCGTGGAATTTTTTCGGCTTGCAATTGGGCGGGATTGCCTTAATTTTGCGGGGTTTAGAGGAAGCGAGCGTAGCTCAGCCTGGTAGAGCGTCACCTTGCCAAGGTGATTGTCGAGGGTTCGAATCCCTTCGCTCGCTCCATTTTTTACCTCGGAAGCCCCCATGTTGGTGGTCAGCTTATGCCGTTTAACGGATCCAGCGCTGCATGGCTCAACCAGATTCCGCGAAACTGATGGTGTTTTGGGTGAGGCGGATTATATGCTCCGTGCGTCATGTCATATGCCCTGGCATTGTCTCCGGGGGGACATTTATTTGTCGAACCGGACGACCAAGCTGAACCGAAACTCAGCCCCGCGACCGTTGCGCGCCTGACTGAGGCCTTCGGCGCCTCGCCCGCGCGCGGTTTGGAAACGCTGGCGTCCGGGTTCTTGCACGAACCGATGCCGCCCACCTTCGTGTTTTGGCGCGGCGTTGCCCAACGACTTTTCACCGCCCTTTGTCACAACCCGAACTTGCAGGATGCTTCCACGATAACGATTCCGAAGCCGGCGGAAACCGAGTGGTCCACGCTGGCGGAAGGGGCGCCGCCGATGAGGGGCCTGGAGTATTTGAATGGCGCGGTCCTGGCAAGGTTGTGGGACGAACTGGATGCTCATGTTCATGCCGCCATCGCCCAAACCCCGGGTGGGGCGGTGGCGTATCTGAAAAGCTGCAATCCGGTCTGGAACGCGGTTGGACGCGTCACTTTTCATCTGGCGGAAAACAAGCGCAACCCGGCGTATCCCTTTGCTTTCCTGGCCACCTACACCCATCGCATTTCCGAGCAGGGAAAAGTTCAGCATCTGCCGTTGGGCCGCGCCTTGGAGGAGTATGCGGGGGCGAAGAATCGTGCCGCTCTGGCCGCGCTGTTGTCACCGGTGCAGCGGGCGGCGGAACAGAGCAAGCTGGCCCGCGAGTTGTTGGACACGCGCGCGATTTTTCATCCGCAAGTCTGGCGGCCCGAACAGGCGTTTTCGTTTCTGCAAAATATTCCCTTTTTCGAGCAAAGCGGCCTGGTGGTTCGGATTCCGGATTGGTGGAAGGCGGGCCGGCCACCCCGGCCGCAGGTGACGGTGCGGATCGGCGAAGCCAGGGGAAACCTGCTCGGCGCTGACAGTCTGCTGGACTTCAAAGTGCAGATGTCGCTGGAGGGCGAGACCCTGACGGAATCGGAACTCAAAGCCATCCTGCAATCGGCCAGCGGGCTGGTGTTGCTCAAAGGCAAGTGGGTCGAGGTGGACCGGGACAAACTCCAGGAGGTCATGGATCACTGGAAGAAGGTTCAGGCCGCTGGAGGACCGGGAGGAATGCCATTGCTCGAAGGCCTGCGCCTTCTCTCCGGTTTCGATGGCAGTCAAGCCGGCGAACCGGAGGCGGAAGCGGTGCGCGCGGCATGGTCGAGCGTCGTGGCCGGAGACGCCCTGAAGAAGTTGTTCGAGGAGATGCAGCAGCCGGAGGTTTCCGCCGAATCGGACCCGGGCCGGGATTTGCAGGCGACGTTGCGGCCGTATCAGCGCCAAGGCGCGCATTGGCTCTGGTTCATGAACCGACTGGGACTGGGGGCCTGCCTTGCGGATGACATGGGCCTTGGCAAGACCATTCAAGTTCTATCACTGCTGCTGGTCCTCAAGCGCCGGCGGACCCAACCACAGCCTGCCGTCAGTGAGAGCAAGGCGAGCCTGCTGATTGTGCCAGCCTCGCTCATCGCCAACTGGAAAGCCGAGATTCAGAAGTTTGCGCCTTCGCTGTCGGTGTTCTACGCCCATCCGGCGGAAACTCCCAACGAGGAACTGACCAAGACGGGCAAAGACCCGGCAAGAATGCTGGAGCGCGCGGACCTTGTCATCACGAGTTACTCGATGGCCATTCGATTGGCCTGGCTCAAGGAAGTGAACTGGAGCCTGGCCGTTCTGGACGAGGCGCAGGCGATCAAGAATCCGGGCGCGCGCCAGAGCCGGGCCGTGAGAGAACTGCGCTGCCGCCACCGGATTGCGCTGAGCGGCACACCGATTGAAAACCGGCTTTCGGATTTGTGGTCGCTCTTCGACTTCCTCTGTCCCGGCCTGCTGGGCGGCGCCAGGGAGTTCGCCGCGTTCCTCAAGAGCCGTTCGCAAACCGACCAGAACCAATTCACTCCGCTGCGCCGTCTGGTGCGGCCGTACATACTGCGGCGGCTGAAGACGGACAAACGCATCATCACGGACTTGCCCGACAAGACGGAAATGACTGCTTTCTGTCCCCTGACGCGCCGCCAAGCCGCGCTGTATCAGCAAGCGGTGGCTGATCTGGCCGAACGGTTGGAGGCGCCGGAGGTCGAGGGCATTCAACGCCGGGGCATCATCCTGGCGTTTCTCACCCGCTTCAAACAAATCTGCAATCACCCTTCGCAGTGGCTTGGCGATGGAGTTTATGCGGCGGCGGAAAGCGGCAAGTTTAATCGCTTGCGGGAGTTGTGCGATGAAATTGCCTCGCGCCAGGAGAAGGTGCTGGTGTTCACCCAATACCGCGAAATCACCGATCCGCTGGCCCGGCACCTGGCGGGAGTCTTCGGCCAGGCCGGCCTCATCCTTCACGGCGGCGTTCCCGTCGGCAAACGCAGGGAATTGGTGGATGCCTTTCAACGCGACGGTGGCCCGCCGTTTTTTGTGCTTTCGCTCAAAGCCGGCGGCACCGGCCTCAATCTCACCGCCGCTTCCCATGTGATCCATTTTGACCGCTGGTGGAACCCGGCCGTCGAAAACCAGGCGACTGACCGGGCCTTCCGCATTGGCCAGAAGCGGAACGTAATGGTCCATAAATTCACCTGTCGCGGGACCCTGGAAGAGCGGATTCACGAAGTGATTGCCGGCAAAAGCGCCCTGGCCGAAGATGTTTTGGGTGAAGGCGGGGAGCGATTGTTGACAGAAATGAACAATTCCGAGTTGCTTCGGTTTGTGGCGCTGGATATAAACGCCACCGCCGAAGATTAAGCGTCTTGGCGGATGATCAGAACACAAACAATACTAATATCATGAGTTGGGGAAATTTCGGATGGCGGCCTTATGTGTCCGTGGCTGAACGACGAGCCAAAGCCGCGCGCGAACTGTCGAAACTGTCCAAGAAGACCGGACGGGCCGCCTCGCCGGTGGTGCTGGACGGTCGCAAGATCGCCACCACCTTCTGGGGCAAGGCGTGGTGCGACAACCTCGAAGCCTACAGCGATTTTGAAAATCGCCTCCCTCGCGGGCGCACCTATGTGCGCAACGGTTCGGTCGTGGATTTGCAAATTGGCAAGGGAAACGTGACCGCGTTGGTCTCCGGTTCCGAACTTTACAAGATTGAGATCAAAATCAAACCCCTGGCGCCAACTCTGTGGAAATCCATCCAGACCGAATGCGCGGGGAAGATTGATTCCCTGATTGAGTTGCTCCAGGGCAAGCTCTCCTCGGCCGTGATGCAGATCGTGACCCGGCATGAACAGGGCCTGTTTCCGACGCCGAAGGAAATTGACCTGGACTGTTCCTGCCCGGATTGGGCGGACCTGTGCAAACATGTGGCCGCGTCGCTTTACGGTGTCGGCGCCAAGCTCGACCAAAACCCCGCGCTGCTATTTCTGCTCCGTGGCGTGGATCCCGCCGACCTGATCAGCAAAGCTTCCGCCGCCGAGGCCGTGCGGCAGACCACTGGCAAGGCAGGCGCCGCTCCGGCCATGAGCGATTCCGAAGTGGCCGATGTTTTTGGCATCGAATTGGAGCCACAATCCGCGTCCTCCGGGCCTGCGGTTGACGTTCCCACTCCGCCGCCTCCGACTCCAGTGCCGTCGTCAACGCCGGCACCCAGGCGCAGGGCTCAACGGAAGCAAAAGTTCACGCAAAGGATAAGCGCCACGGCCCGGGCCCGAATCGCGGCCGCTGCCCGGCTGAGATGGACCAAGCTGAAGCAGCAGCAGCACGACAGCATACGGACGCTTCCACCGGGAAAGCGCAGCGTAGCGAAGGCAACAAAGTCATGACGCCTTTCGCATCAACCAATCCGAATATTTGTATTCAAGACCAGCCTGCTCCGCAAAATAATTTTAAAATATTTCTTGCATGTAACCGATAGCTTGTGCTATCCTCTTACAAGTTCGATGAAAACTTGCTTAAACATATCAGCCACGAGTTGGCCGACGATGACGGTCGCGAAAGCGACACGTCATAGCCGGTACACCCAGGGCCATGTGTTTAGCCTTGGACTATCCCTGGCGCCAATCGGGCAACAGCCCGAAGGTAATTTGGATAGACTCGGTGTAAGCAGGTAACGAATCGAAAGAGAATTTCTTCACCCTGCTTACCCCGTGTAGGCAGGGTTTTTTATTTTCTCTAAAGAACTGACGACATGAATGACAGTGAACGAAAGACGAACAATCTGTGAACAAGAATAGCGCGACATCCAGGTGATGTCTTCTGGCGACAAATTGAATTTGGCGAGGACGAGCAGAGAAGCCTCACCGGTGGGGTGTGCCCACAGCCGGAAGACAGCGTCACCAGGACGAACCAGACGAATTTTGTATTTACATTTTAAGGGCTTCGCAGGAGGTGTGCCCCTAAACACCGAAACAGCCGCCGTGAAACCGCGGGTTGGGATCGAATAGATCGCCAAGAGGTGTTTGTTCTTTGTTGAAATGGCATGGGCCGGAAGCCTGAACGCTTCCGGCCCTTTTAATTTCCGCGGTTGTAATTTAACCTTGGCAGAATGCCTCCCCGCCACGGAGGTGCTTGCGCACGGCCACCATCCGGGCGCAACTCCCGGCAGCCGCACCATTCATCATTCATTCACAGGCTGAGCGTCAGCACGCGGCCGAGTCTCCAAAACTCAGCCTGCTCCGGGCAGCACGGAGGCAGCCTGCCATTTTCCTGGGGTCGTGGCAGACAAGTAATGCACTTGCCTTGCAAGCAAGTCCATATGGGAGCGTTACCCATCGGCTCCACCAGCCTTCGCCCGCTGCACGTCAGAGGTTAATGGCTGCCCGCCATAGCTTTAGCGACGGCGGGCTAATGCTTCATCCTGCTTGGCTACGGCTGGCAGGCCATTTTCACTGCGGGGAACTCGACTAAAGTACAGAGAGAAGCCTCATAAACTTCTTTAGGTGGGTGTGATTCCCACCCCCGCTACCAATTAAAAAAATGCTGCCGTGGCCGAACACATGAGGCATCCGTCTTCTAAACGGAATGATGCAGGTGGAATTCCTGCCGGCAGTGCCATTGCCAGGTGGTGTCAAAGGAGTCCCGATTTATCGGGATTAAGCCGCTTGTCTTGGTGCAAGTCCAAGTCTGGCAGCCAAATTTATGGAAGGCAGGCAGATATAAGCTGGCTGCGCCTGTCCCGAAAACAGGATCGGCTCAAACCCGAGGTCGGAGCGTTACCGACGCCTTCCGCCAATCTAAACCCTTAACGAAAGGAAAACCCATGAAGCCCGTTCTTCGCCATCAAAGCCAGTTGCTCTTTCGCAAGAGCTACAAACCAAAGCGTGTCATTCGCATCCGGCCGCTGCCGAGGCTGAATATTGTGTTCCGCCCGGTGAACCGGTTTGGCGTGAAGCCGCAATTAACAATCGTCTCGTAGCTCAAAAGCAGAGCGCCCGGCTGATAACCGGAAGACCGCGGAGCATTACCGACGCCTTCCTCTAATTATAAATCCATAAATGAAAGGGAATCCGATGAAGCCTATTCTTCGCCATCAAAGCCACTTGCTCTGTTGCAAGAGCGACAAACCACATCGTGTCATTCAAATCCGACCGGCGCTGCGGCTGAACCTGGTGCTCCGCCCGACCCGCGCCAGTCCACAGCGGAGGCTCACATGAATACCGAAAGTGATTGCCGATGCTCGGGAGACAATGGCGGCGATTCCGCAGACGAAGTGGCCGCTTTGGAAAAAGAGAATGAAAACGGCTGTCCGGATCCTGCACCGTCCAAGAGCAGAACATCCGAGCTTCTGAAAGCCATGTATTACTTCGTGCTTTCACGGCTCTGAAAAATGCCATCCGTCCTGTAGCTCAAAAGCAGAGCGCCCGGCTGATAACCGGAAGAACGCGGAGCGTTACCGCGCGGGACGATCCGCCTTTGCTCTTCGAGCTACGGCGGGCAAGCCATCAAATCCCCGAGTAGCTGAGGCAGATTAGCGCCTCCCTGAAGAGGAGGAGACGTTGGCGCGATACCAACCTCGGGGGCCATATCTTGGCCCTACGCCAGTAGTCCGTGAATGCAAAGCAGCTCGCGCATCCAGCCCTTCAAGCGTCCTAGCCGGTGCGAGTCCGGCCACGGATGCCAATTTGCTCTCAAGGTGTAACCAGATTCTGCACGCCGCTCTGCGAAGGCGGAAGTTCGTGGTGCAAATCCACGTGAGAGCGCCATTTTTGAAGTAAGAAGGATGAAGCCTGCCAGTGCGCCTCGTGCTACGGAACTCTTCCTTCAGCCTTTAGCCTTCAGCCTTCAGCCTTTATTTCCCCGCCCCCGTGCCTCAGCAGCAACAGGGCGAGTTTCGTAAACTCGTATTCGTCGGTGCGAGTCCGACCAGGGGCTCCAGCCTTCGCTAAAGCTACGGCTTGGCGAGCCAGCCTTCACCTGCCGGCTACGGCTCGGCAGGCCATTTTATGGTGATCATGATGTAACAGCAGCATCACGCCCCGTGACGGCGTTTGTGCCGGTGCGAATCCGGTTGGTCACCCCAATTTCGCATAGAATCCCGTTGGCCGAGCAGCTCAGGCGGCGGTCTGCAGAACCGCAGAGACCGGTGCAACTCCGGTACGGGATTCCATTTCTTCGAGCATAGGTGTTTAGAGATACACGCCTGTCTTCCAAGCAGGATTACGGGGCGCGATACCCCGATGCTCGACCATTCTCGCGACGCGAACACCGGTGCCGGTCAGGACTTCACAGGCCTGGCTGCGGCGGTTCAACTCCGCCTTCGTGTCGCGCTCGGGTTGCAAGCATTGCAGCGATGCAGCCCCGAACGCTTTCGGGGCAGAGCACGGGGCAGCACCGTGGCGACCCACCAGCTTTGGAAGGAAGAAGGTGGAATTAAGAATTATGAATGACTAACCCGACTTGGCGGATTCGACCCTCCGAAAAACTTTTTTTATTGCGCAAGTGGTTGGTACGACGCGGGCACGCTAATTGCTTAAAAACCCAAAAGGGCTGTAGTGAAGACCCACCCTATTCCCAACATTAAAAATATGTGCATAATCGGATGCCATTATGTTTTTGCGCTATACGACGCGAAGGAAAAACGGCAAGGAACATCGGTATTACAGCTTGGTGGAAAACCGGCGGGTGGCCAGCGGCCGGGTGGTGCAGCGGCACGCGCTTTACCTGGGCGAGATCAATGACAGTCAAGAAGAGGCCTGGCGCAAGACCATCGAGATTTTCCAGGAGGGCCAGGCGCGTCCGCGCACGGTGGCGTTGTTTCCCGAGGATCGGATGGGGGCGGTGGCCGACGCGGACATCGTGCGGATTCGGCTCAGCCAACTCTCGTTGCATCGGCCCAGGCAGTGGGGTGCTTGCTGGTTGGCAGGCCAGCTCTGGGAACAGGTGGGGCTGGATCGATTTTGGGCGGCTCGCCTGCCCCCCAGCCGCAAAGGCACGCGCTGGGATTGGGTGCTGCAAATTCTGGTGGTCTATCGGCTCTTGGATCCGGGCAGCGAGTGGAGGCTCTATCGGCATTGGTTTGAGCACAGCGCGATGGCCGATCTGCTGGGCGCGGACTTGGAATTGGCCGACATCCACAAGCTCTACCAATGTCACGAGCGGTTGCTGGAGCACAAGCGGGAGTTGTTCACGCACCTGACCGGGCGATGGAAGGATTTGTTCAACGCCCGTTTCGAGGTTCTGCTGTACGATTTGACCAGCACCTATTTTGAGAGCGATCCGCCTTTTGCCGAAGGGGACAAGCGCCGTTACGGCTACAGCCGGGACAAGCGCCCCGATTGCGTGCAGGTGGTCATCGCGCTCATCGTCACGCCGGAAGGGTTTCCCCTGGCCTACGAGGTTCTCTCCGGCAACACCAGCGACAAGACGACGCTGGCGGACTTTCTCAAAAAGATCCAGGACCAGTACGGCCAAGCCGAGCGGATTTGGGTGATGGACCGGGGCATCCCCACCGAGAAGTATTTGGCGCAAATGCGCGCGTCCACGCCTCCGGTGCAATACCTGGTGGGCACGCCGCGGGGGCGACTGAGTCAATACGAGCAAAAGCTGGCCCAGTTGCCCTGGCACCTGGCGCGGGAGGGAGTGTCGGTGAAATTGCTGGTGGAAGAAAAGGAACTCTACGTCCTGGCGGAAAGCCAGGACCGGGTGAACAAGGAACGGGCCATGCGTCGTCGGCAACTCAAAGGGCTGTGGCAGCGGCTCAAGAAGTTGCAAGGGATGAAACTCAAGCGCGACGAGTTGCTCAAGAAACTGGGGGCGGCGCTGCACGACTATCCGGTCGCCACGCGCTTGATCCACACGGCGGTGGCGGCGCGGTCCAGCCAACTGACCTTTGCTTTGCGCAAAGACAAACTGCGCCAGGCGCGCAAACGCGAAGGCCGTTACCTGCTGCGCACCAACATGATCGCGGGGCGAACGCCTGAAGAACTCTGGCAGTTTTACATGCAACTGAGCGAAGTGGAAGCGGCCTTCAAAAATCTCAAGGATGATTTGAGCCTGCGTCCCCTTTACCATCAATTGGAGCGCCGGATCGAAGCCCACATCTTCATCTCCTTTTTGGCCTACTGCCTGCATGTGACCTTGCGTCGGCGCCTGCGCGACTTGGCTCCGGGCCTGACCCCGCGGGCGGTTCTGGAAAAGTTCGCCACCATTCAAATGTTGGACGTGCATCTGCCGACGACCGATGAGCGCACCGTCATACTGAGCCGGTACACGCAACCGGAAACCGATGTCCAACTATTATTGCAGCGCCTCAAGCTGGAGTTGCCGGCCCAGCCGCCGCCCAAAATCACCAACCCGAAGCCGCCGGGCGGGAGTAGTTCTGTAGTGAAGACCTGAAACATGCGGTCGTTGATTTTCAAGCACTTACGCGTCTGGACCCCCTCGAATCCGCCAAGTCGGGCTAACCGCCGCAGCATTTCTTAATTCTGCCTTCATACTTCTGCCTTCACTTCGCTCCCGTAGCTCAAATTATCAGAGTGCGACGCTTCGAACGTCGCGGTTGCAGGTGAGAGTCCTGCCGGGAGTGCCAATTCAGGCCGCGTTAGCCCAACTACCAGAGGCGCTCCGCTCAGGACGGAGAGGTTGGGGGTGGAACTCCCTCACGCGGCACCAGCCTTCGCTCTCCGCTGCGTTTCGAGCTTCGGCTCGCCAAGCCAATCGTATCCTTGAAGCGGCCTTGGCGCGCCGGAGCGCGAAGCGTGCAGGCGGCTCCCGTAGCCCAACGCAGAGGCGACGGGCTTAAACCCCGTGCAGTGTCAGTGCAAATCTGACCGGGAGCACCACTGTCGCCCGTGTAGCCCAATGCAGAGGCACGAAGCTCAAACCTTCGACAGTGCAGGTGCAAGTCCTGCCACGGGCACCAGCCTTCGCTCTCCGAGCTACGGCTCGGCAAGCCAATTTGGAATGTCAACCGGACAAGCGGACCGGGCCTGTTTGCTAAACAGTGTGCTCCCGGAATCGGGAGTGTGGTGCGAGTCCACGGCATTCCGCCAATTTTCGGCCTGCAAGCATTAAAGTGATGCAACGGTCTTTTAAGCCGTTGAACGGGGAGCGTTACCCTGGCGGGCCACCATTTGCCGGGTCGTCTAATCGTAGGACAGCGCCCTTTGAAGGCGCTTATGCTGGTGCAAATCCAGCCCCGGCAGCCAGTTTCCGCCCGTTGGTGAAATAGAATCACGTCTGGCCTACACCCGGAAATCGGAGGGGCAGAACCTTCCCGGGCGACCAACCTTCGCCCTCCGGGCTACGGCTCGGCGGACCATTGCCTCGTGGCGTAATCAGGAGCGCGCCGGTCTCTGAAACCGGAGGACTTGGAGCAAAACCAGGCGAGGCAGCCAATTTTCCATCGTGCGCAAGCACCAACGAAGAACAAACACCCCGGCGCGCAAGCGCCGTAGTTGCATTGTAATTTTATGAACGACATACTGAACAAGGCGATGGTGCTGGTGCTCAACCGCAACTGGCAGGCCGTCAACATCCGCACGCCGCAAGAGGCCTTCTGCATGATGGCGACGAACGTGGCGACCGGCCTGGAAATCGAAGGCGAAAACCACATCCGTCCCGTGACCTGGGATGAGTGGATCGCGCTGACGATTCGTCCGCAGGACAACGCGGTGCAGACCGTGCGCGGCCCGATCCGGGTGCCCACGGTGATCGTGGCGGTGAATTACGCCCGTGTGCCACGGAAGCGCCCGAAGCTGTGCGCCCGCGCCGTTCGCGAGCGCGACGCCAACCGCTGCCAATACACCGGACGTGTGCTGCGCCCGGACGAGGGCAGCCTTGACCACGTTGTGCCCCGCTCGCGCGGCGGCAAGGACGCGTGGGAGAACTTGGTTTGGGCTGGCAAAGACGTAAACGCTCGCAAGGGCAACCGCCTGCCACACGAGGCCGGCCTGAAGCTGCTCAGTGTGCCTCGCGCGCCGAAGGAATTGCCGGCATCGGCACTCATCCGCAACGCCCACGGTATTCCAGAGTGGAAGCTGTTTGTGCGGGAATAAATCAACGGGAGGGCGAGCATCATTTCATCTGGAAGCATCCAGCATCTCGCGCACTTTGCGGGTCAGGGTTGCCGGCGTGTAAGGTTTGGGCAGAAACTCGACTCCTGGCTCAAGCACTCCGTGGTTTGCGATGGCGTCGTCCGTGTACCCCGACGTGAAGAGGATTTTGAGATCGGGATAAGTTGCTTTCAGCCAGTCCGCCATCATTTTGCCGCCCATCAGCGGCATGATGACATCGGTGATCACCAAACGAATCGGGGAACCTTTATGCTCACGCGCCACGTGCAACGCGTGCTGGCCGTTGGCGGCCCTCAGCACTTCATAACCCTGGGCTTCCAATACGTCGCGAGCGAGACGCCTCACATCTGGCTCATCTTCCACGACCAGCAAGGTCTCAGTCCCCCTCCGCACCGGCCCGGTCTGGAGCGAACTTGCCGCGACATCCAGCGGCTGCTCGACTCGCGGAAAATAAATCTTGAAGGTCGTGCCTTTGCCAACCTCACTGTCAACGCCGATGTGACCGCCGGATTGTTGGACAATGCTCTGGCAGGTCGCCAGTCCCAATCCCGTGCCTTTGCCCTTGGGCTTCGTCGTGAAAAACGCCTCAAACAATCGCGCTTTGACTTCGTCGGTCATGCCGGTTCCCGTGTCACTGACACTGAGCATTACGTAGTCGCCGGGAATGGCGCCGGGGTGTGTGCGCGTGTAGTTTTCATCGAGCGTGACATTGTTTGTGGCAATGGTGAGCTTGCCGCCGTTGGGCATGGCGTCACGGGCATTGACGGCCAGATTCATCAGCACCTGTCCGACGTAGCCGGAGTCGGCCTTGATGCGCCCGGTTTGTTTTCCGGGAACAATCGTTATTTCGATGTTCTCGTCAATGAGACGCTGCAACATTTTGTCCAGGTCCTTCACCACGTCATTGAGGTCGAGCACGACGGGTTGGACCGTTTGTTTGCGGCTGAAAACGAGCAGTTGCCGCGTCAACCCGGCCGCGTGCCCGGCCGCCGTCCGAATCGTCTCAAGATTATTCTTGAGCGCATTGTCAGGTCCGAGTCTCTCCATCGTCAACTCGCTGTAACCCATGATGACCGCGAGAATGTTATTAAAGTCATGGGCCACGCCGCCGGCGAGCTGGCCGACCACTTCCATTTTTTGCGCTTCGATAAACTGCGCCTCCATCCGCCGGCATTCGGCCCGTTCTTCGACTTCCTTCATGGCGCGGCGCACCGCCAGAACGAGCCGGGCGAGCCGTTCTTTCAGCACATAGTCCGTCGCGCCGTTCTTGAGCGCATCAATGGCCCGTTCCTCGCCCAGCGTGCCGGACACAAAGATTAAGGGGATGGCCGGCCATTTGGCGCGCGCGATTTTCAATGCGGACAACCCGTCAAACCCGGGCAGCGAACAATCCGAGAGGATCAGGTCAACGCCGCCGTGTTCGAGCGCCGCCACAAAATCATCGCGCTTTTGCACGCAGGTGATCGCACAAGGGATGCCCCCGATTTCCAGGGTGGATTGAACGAGAGCGGCATCGTTTGAATCATCCTCCAAGTGCAGGACGTGGAGCGGAGATTTCATTAGGGTTTAACCTGAATCCCCGGCGGCGGGCATCCGCGTCTCGATCCTGGCCAGTCGTTCTTCGATCGTGAGGACGGAGTCCGGGAGGTGCTCTTGCTGGTGACGGCTGAAAGCGGGGTGATTGACCCACCAATCCACGCCGATCTCCTTGGCCTTGTCCACAGAACAGACCAGCAACCGAATCTGGATGGTCAGCAACTCGATGTCCACGATCTTCACCTTGATGTCGCCGGCGATGACAATGCCTTTATCCAATATCCGTTCGAGCAGATCGGCCAACGTGGCGCCAGTGGTGGAATGTTCGATGTGTCGTTGCGAAGTCATAAAATTCAGAGCAGTTTGCCCAGCGGGCCGAGGTCGAGGTTCAGGTCTTCTTCCGGCAGGCCGAAATCATTCCGCAGCCGCTCAATCTCCCGGGCTTGCTTCATCAGCGTCACGCCGAGCCGCTCTATCTGGGCCGGGGTCAGGGCGCCGCCTTCAATGCGCCGGAGGGCTTGGCGTTTGAGCAGTTCGTGCAGGACTTTCATCAAGGTCAAAACCAATTGCCCCAGCCCATTCTTTTCCCGGTTGGAATCGGCCTTGGCGATGGCGTTGGCAATGAGTTCGGTTTTTTCGCCAGGGGTGCCGGAAGGAAGCGAGCCGGTCTGTCCCGCCAACGGTAACGGCAAAGCGGCGCTGGGCGGTGGCTTTACTGTCTGTCTGGCTGGCATTTCCTCTTCTGGCGTTAGTCGCGGGCCGCCGCGCGAATCCGGGCCGAGTTGCGGCCCGGCGTTTGCCGGAGCGAGTTTCCGGCCGCTTTCGATGGAAGTGACGACCAGTTGCAGCCCCAGGTAAATCAAGTCCACGTCGGCCACCGACAACGTCACTTCGCCGAGCGCCACCACGCCGGTGTTCAGGACGCGATCCAAGGCTTCGCACAAGGAAATGTGCCGGGTCCGCTGGGGGCAGAATTCACGCATAAATCATGTTTTTTGTGGCTGGGGCGGCATAGAGCGATTGGCCGAGTTGGCCCAAACGCGCCAAACCGCGAGGCTCCCCGCGCCGATAAACCACGACTTGCGCCGCGGCGGGGAACGCCCGCCGGAATTTTTGTTCGATGACGGACTCCCGGCGCCGCAGGGCGGAGCACAAGCGGCAGTCGCTGGGCGGGGTGGCCAGATTGAGGAAGAGCAACGGGGCGTTGACCTGCATCCGCTGGCAGGCCGCCAACAGGTCTTTGGTTTCTTCAAAGGCCATGTCCGTGAGAATGGTCACGCCGTAGAGGGCGCACTGGGCCGGATCGGCCAGCAGCGCGCGCAGGCGTTTGAGGGCCTTCGACATTTCCACCAGCCGATGCGACACTTTGGGCAGGCGAAAAATCTGTTTGTATTTGAGGAACAGGCCAAAAAAGACCTTCAACCAGCAGTCAACCAACTCCGGCATTTCCAGAAGCCGGATCAGATGCCCGGTCGGCGCGGAGTCGAGCACCAGGGTGCGGTAACGGTTTTGATCGCACAGGTCCATCACCCGGGTGAGGGCCATGACTTCGTCCAGCCCCGGCGGTGAGAGGTCCACGATTCGTTCCATCGCTTCCCGGTCAAAGGCAAGGTCCATTTGGGGCAAAAGCGAGTGGAGGAAAGAGCGCAACTCCTCGCTGTAAAGTTGCTTCAGGGCGCGGAATTCGGCTTGGGCGTCAATCTCCAGCGCGGTCAAGCCCGGACAAATCCGCCGGGGCGCGGGGCCGACCGGCGCTCCCAGACAGTCGGCCAGCGAGTGGGCGGGGTCGGTGGAAAAAAGCAGCACCTCGCGGGAAGGCGAGTCTTGGGCCAAACGCACACTGGTGGCGCAGGCCAGGGTGGTCTTGCCCACGCCGCCTTTGCCGGCGAAGAGCAACAACGATGTTTCGCCGGGCGGGCGGGCCGCCATTTCCACCCACGGACGGTTCGGGGGAATCGGCGCTTGAGGACAAACCAGCCTCTTGGTCAGGCGCGTCAATCCTGCCCAAAACGCCTTGAGGCCCTCGGCTCCACAAACTTCTTTCGGATACAGGGGCACACCCCACCAGGTGTAGGGAGATAAATCGGGGCTGCTGAATATCTCACTCAAGATTCGGCTTTGCTGGACGCGTCCGTCCGCGCAGACCGGACATTCATTTTCTGGAAACAGCCGGTTGACCACAATATCGTTCACCGGCATCTGCGCGCGGTTCAGTTCCGCCAGCAGGGAGCGGGTTTCGCTGAGGCTCATCTCCTCGGCCAGCATCACGGGCACAAACCGGCTGCGCCCGGAGTCCCGGAGCAAGGCTTCCATCTGTTCGACTGAGCCGGCCAGACCCTCCAGGAACGCATCAATCTCGTCGCGATCAACCGCGCCGCTGAACAGCTTTCTCATATACCGGTGTTTGGCCAGCAAGGCGTCCAAAGCTCCGAGCCAATTGTGGAGCAACGCGGGCATGGCCAGCAATCGGAGCGTGTGGCCGGTGGGCGCGGTATCCACCACGATGGTTTGGAAACGCTGGGTGGCGACCCAGCCGGCGATTTCCAGCGAAGCCATCAGTTCGTCCAACCCCGGCAGGGAAAGGTCCAAAAGGCGGCTGATGTCGTAGTGGTCGAGAAAGGTCCCCCGGGAGGCAATCGCGTAGAGCTTGGGACCGTGCTGGCCTTTGAAGGCGGCCAGGCTTGCCTGGGCGTCCAGTTCGGTGATCTGCAAGTTGGGCGGCGGCATGGACCCGGCCAGGCTGTCCATCACCGAGTGGGCCGGATCCGTCGATACCAGAAGAAAAGCGGTTCCGGGAGAGTCTCTGGCCAGTTGCAGCGCAGTCGCCGTGGCGCAAGAAGTTTTTCCCACTCCGCCCTTGCCGCCGAAGAGCAGGAGTCTGATCCCTTGGTCTGCCAGGAAGGATGGCGTCGGCGCGCTCATCTGGATTGAATCCCGTCCAACCGGTCGAGCAACACCTTCTCGCGGGCGCTAAATTCCGCCTCGGTCAGCCGGCCTGTATCCAGCATCATGTAAAGCTCGCTCAAGTCGGCGGTTATGCGCTCCGGTTCCGCCGCTTGTTCTTGTTGGATGGCGTGATGGACCTGGCGGGCCGCCCAGAGGGTGGCGTAGATGGGAGAGAACAGGAGTTTGTCCAGGAGCAGCATGGGGCATCCGCTTCACGTTTGGCCGTTGAGTTTGAGGTCCATCTCCACGAAATTGTGTGGCGCCCACGGGCCGTTCAAATCAAAGGCGTAGTTGTTGTCAAAGAGCCTGGCGGCCTGGAAAACCGCCTCTTCCAGTTGCTTTTGGTCGTTTCGTCCAACCAGACAATTGAGATTGGCCACCTCGTTGACATTGCGGAGCGGCGACGGCTTGATTTCGGCGCAGCAGGGCGCGAGCGCCTCCTCCAGCTTTTCAAAATGGGCTTCGCGGTCATCGTTGAGGATGCGATCGAACAGTTGCCCCAGTTCGATCCTGTCCTCCTGGCGCGGTTCGCGCTGGTTTCCCAGCAATCGGTCGCGGGCGGCGCGCAATTCGGGGTGAATATCAATGAAATACTCGAAGATATTGGGCACGTCCCACTTCACGCGCAAACCCATCTCGACCTTGCCGGCAACGCGCTCCAGTTGTTCCAAAAAGACTTCCTGGTTGAGCGAAAGCAACTGCCGAACCGCTTTAACATCGTTGGCAATGGTGCCGAAGGCCATCGGCAGGACGGTGTTCTCCAGCATCAGCCGCTTGAGGACTTCTTTGTGGGCCGCCAGGTGGGCGCGTTCCGGGCGGAGTTTTTGTCGGGCGCAATCACTGACCACTGCCGCCACGCGGCCATTGCGGACACTATAGACGGTGCCGCCGTCAATGCCCGCGACATCGAAAGTGCGGTCCTTCCCAAGGGCCGCGATGGCATACAGGTATTCTCCACCCTGGAGCGGGCCGGATTCAGAAATCGTGTTCATGGCTCTGACTCCGTGGCGATGCGTTCAATACTGGAATTTGAATCCGCCGGCGCTGCCCGTGGCGGGGCAATCCCGGATTGACCGGGAGGATTTGATCGGCCGCCGGACGGGCCGCCCGGCCGTTTCCTTGCCGAGGCGCAGCAACAGGGCCTCTTTTTCCAATTCCACCGTCTGTAGGCGGGCGTTGACGTTGATCAATCGGAGCGTCAGGTTCTTGCGTTCCGTTTCGCGCCGGAATTTTTCCATCTCCAAGGCGGTGATCGCCATGTAGGCCTTGTAAGGGACGATCACCTGGTCCGGGGTGCCGGAACGGGTGCGGATGTCTTTGACGCCGCGAATTATTTGTTTTAGAGGAGGCATTCGCCGTTTCCTTTCTTGGTGGCATTGCGCGGGCGCGGGCCGGGGGAAGTGGGCGGGATGGAAGCCGTCGTGGCGCGCAGCCCGCCGAGCAAGGCTTCCTCGACCTTCTGGGGCATGATGGAGCGGCCGTCCCGAGTGACCTTGGCCGTTTCCGAACTCAGAATATCGCGGCAGACCCATTGGAAGATGGAATCCTCCGGTTGGGCATGCACCCCGCGCAAAGTCAGGATGCGGGCGATGGCGATGCAGGCGCGGATGGTCGGCCGGCTGTTGCTCACGCCGACGCGCCGGAGCTTGCGCACCAGATCCACGATGATTTCGGCATCGGCCAGGCCGATGCCGGAGCGGCCGGCGGTGATCTGAATCTCCGTCTCCCGGTCGTAGTGTTCCAGTTGAATGGTAATCAAGCGGTCCATCAAAGCGTCCTGCGTTTTATGAACCCCCGCGTACTCTTCGGGATTGGAGGTGAAAATGGCGCGGAATTCCGGATGCACCTGCAAGTAGCCGCCGCCGGAGCGGCGCAGCTTGGGCAGGTTGAGGATGCGTTCGGAAAAGATGCTCAGAAAGGGATTGTTGGCTTCAGGCCGCGAGCGGTTGAATTCGTCGTAGATCAGCGTGTCCCCGTCCTGGCAAGCGGTGGTGAGCCGGTTTTCCAGCCAGAGCGACTTCATCTCCTCCTCGGTTTTGACAACCGAATGGATGTAGTTGTCAATGACCTTGTGCTTGCGGTAGCCGCTGTCCTGGCCGACGAGATCCGAACTGCCGAAGTCATCGTCCCCGTGGATCAGCGACACGGGCCGGCCCAATTGCGCGGCCACATGAAACGCCACCGTGGTCTTGCCGGTGCCGGCGGCGCCGGCGAAATGGATGGGATAGCCCGCCTGCAAATAGGTCAGCGCCCGCCTTGCGATCTGATCCACAAACGGCGTCGTCACAAATCCGTTGCTGGGTTCGGGCAAAAAGGTGTCGGGGGCGCTTTCCACCCTTTCTCTTCCGGGCGCTTTGTAGTTACGAACATTCATGCGGAAACACAAGTGTTTTTATTGTTGTCCAAGGCCGGGCCGCTGCTGCTCAGAACGGCCTCAATGACCGGTAGCCCCCCATCCGCTCTCGTGCGGCGCCAACACACACAACCCACACAACCCACACAGCCCAACAACCCGGTCATTAAGGCCAAACTGTCCTGATCAACGGTGGCGGCGCGCTGGCCCTACCGTTTCTTCTTTCTCGCTTTGGGTGCCGTCTCCTCGGTCGGTTCCTCAGCCCGAAAAGACGGCTTTGCGGCCGTTGGCGCTCGCCGGGTCCCGGCGCTGGCGCCATGCCACACCCGATGCGCGCCCGCGAGGTCATCCCGGAATTCATCCTGCAACTTGGCCACGTTTTGCCGCAGCTCGGTCACCGCGTCCTTGACGCGGACGACAAAGCCGCCCAGTTCAGCTTTGGTGTGTTTGGCCATCTCGGATCGGGCCTCTCCGAAGCCGCTCAACATCTGGCTGACCGCGGCCCGCGTTTCCGCGCGGGTTTCCGCGAGGTTGCTCATCAAATCCGCGCGGCTGTCCCGCGATGCGGCGATCTCGCCGCACAACCGCTCCATGTCATTGATTAAATTATTTGTCATAGACAAACCTTTCCTGTTTCGAGGATTTCTGCTTGCAGCGTTGGGTCAGGCGGAGAATGAAATCAATTCCCCGCCCGACGCTTTCCGCCTCCGCCCTGTTTAGGCCGGGGCTGCCGCGGTCGCCGTCAGGCCGATCGCCTCGGCATACTTCAAGTATGTCTCAACGGAGGCGATGACAACGCGGGCTTCAATGGAAACCAGTTCGATGCCGACCAGTGAAACCTTGGCCCAAACATCAATGACGATGCCCTTGTCAAGAATTCGATCCACCACTTCTGCCAGACTCGAGGAGTCTGTTGCTTTTGTAACTTTTGCCATATTCGTTCTTGTTTTTAATGTTTCGCTTTTACTCTTGAACCTTTCAGAACATCTGGAAGCGTTCCCGGCGACAAGCCAAGCATAAGAGATGCCATGGCTCGGGGGATGAGTTGCCGCAAGGTGTTTGCCCTCTCATTCACCGGGGTTTTCCGCCGCTTTTTTATATTCAGCAACGGCCCGCCGGCGGCTTTTTAGGGAATTGGTTCCCTGACCGGCGCTCCCTATTGGCAGGGCGCTCCTTGCTTCTTCGCTGTTTTCGGTGGAATAGATTTGCGGTAACTATTCAGGTCGCCGAAGGCTGGCGGCTTGTCGTTGCCTGATCAAATCAAAATCGGTGGGGCGAGACTCTGTCGAGCCGTGACTCGATCGAGATGGGGTTTAGCCTTTAGATTCTTACCATTGAAATCTCGTCAGATTATCTCTCAGATTTTGAATCCGTGTCCATCCGTGTCCATCCGTGGTTAAGAATTTCAAATCCTTTTGGCTAGAATTTAGCCTTTTGATATGTAGGTCCGGAAAATCGGCAACATCGGCTACATCCTTTATAGTCAACGACTTAGCTGGCAACAAAATCGGCAACAGAGCAGCAACAAGCCCGTTACATTAACGATAAAGCCGGCTTGGACTGGTTGGACGGTTTAATGACCATCGGTGTTTTAGAGCATTCCACGGCGCGCTCGCCATCCGCCAGCCATGTTCCATCTTAACAAATTGCCGCGCTTTGTCCATGCCTGCAATTATGTTGTTATGCGGGCTTGATAAACATTAAGTGCGGCTGGCGGAGGAAGGTTTCCTCCCGGTAAAACGTTGTGTCCGTAGGAAACAAAAACAACGAACCGAAAGGAAACCGTATGACGCAGAAATTAATGGCTGGAATTGACCTGCATAGCAACAACTTGTTTTGCGGGATAGTGGACCAAAGGGGCAAGCGCTTGTTTGAGAAGAAACTGCCTTGCGACCTGGCGCTGGTGCTGGAAGCGCTCAAGCCGTGGCGCAAACAACTGAAATGTATCGCGGTGGAATCGACCTATAACTGGTATTGGTTGGTGGACGGGCTGCAAGATGCCGGCTATGAGGTGCGGCTGGCCAATCCGGCCAAGATACAGCAATACAACGGACTCAAGCACGCCGATGACCGCTCGGACGCTTTTTTCCTGGCGGAATTGCTGCGCCTGGAGATTTTGCCAACCGGTCATATTTGTGAGCGCAAATGGCGCGCGGTGCGCGATTTGTTGCGGCGGCGGATGAGACTGGTGAGCCAGCGGACCAGCCTGTTGTTGAGCGTGAAAAGTTTGCATACGCGCGTCACCGGCCAGGACCTGGCGACGGGCAGGCTCAAGGCGCTGGCGCCGGAGGAGGCGGGCGGGTTGTTCGACGATCCATCCGATCGATTGATTGCCGGGGTGCAGGTGCAGTTGTTGCAGCACTTCCAGACGAGTATTGACAAAGTGGAGAAGGCAGCGCTGAAAAACGTCTCGGACTTGCCGTCTTACCAGGGACTGCAAAGCCTGCCTGGGGTGGGCAGGATTTTAGGGCTGACCATTCTGTTGGAAACGGCGGAGCCGCAGCGTTTTGCCAGCGCGGGAAACTACGCCAGCTACTGCCGGTGTGTGGATTCACGGCGCATTTCCAATGGGAAGAAGAAGGGGGAAAACAATCAGAAGTGCGGCAATAAATTTTTGTCCTGGGCTTTTGTGGAAGCGGCCAATTTCGCCCGGCGGCATGATGGCCCGTGTCGCTCCTTCTTTGATCGCAAGCAGGCGCAAACCAACCGGATGGTGGCAACCAAGGCGCTGGCCTGCAAGCTGGCCAAGGCGGCCTGGCACATCCTGATCCAGGGAAAGCCTTACGATGCGGCGCGGATGTTTCCGGGCCAGACGGGCGGGATTTTGGTGGTGGAAAAGAAAACCCGTGATTCGGAGGTCGCGGGCGCGCCTCTGGGCCGGGCCGGGGCGAGTCCGTTACGCGTGGCGACCGGCGGCGACGCGAACGGTGGTTCGGAAGGCCGTCGCCGCCGCTCGCCCGGCCCGGCCCAGAGCACGGCGCGGTCAGGCTGAACGAATTTAGGGAGAGCGGTCGCCAGCTTGCGAAAGGGGTTGGCGAAAAGCCCTGTGGTTTGATTGGCGGCGGCCGCTTTCCCGCTGAGCTAAAAGGTTGCCAGGATAATTTAAAGGCGATTCGACCGTGCCGTGAATCAGCTTGAGGTTGGACTGGGTCTCCTTTGAGACCCGGAACCCACAGTTCTACGGAATTGAATGAACACGGCCCGGCACTGAACGTTTTCTGGACTCGGCAACGAGTTGGGCGCGCGGGCGGATGGTGGGAGATGGCCGTTAAAATAATGACGGCCACAGAGCGCGCTAGATCCGGATGGGTGACTGACGGATTGCTTTTAAGCGGTCTGAATCAGGAGAAAGAAATGAAAGGCTCGAATGCGGCTTTTAAAAAAATGGCGGCAGATTGGAGAAACTCGATGAAAAATTGAGGACAGAAGCGTTTTGCCTGTTGACAAACCGCACTAATGGGTGACCCCTTTACGAAAATCAAAACTGGGTTCTCCGTTTCAGCCTGCTGGTCATTACCGTGCCCATGAATCAGGTACACAACAACAGTTTTTGTTTTTATCCTGACAAAAATCGCGACGATTTTTCATTGGACAGATGCTTTGGTACGACCCCTTTGACGGTTTCGTGCGCCATATTTTGCCAGCCGAAGATCAAATTAAGCTTGCTATTAGCGCGCCTTTTGGCACGCTTGCCGCGTTGCCATGATTTCATGGTTTTGTGGCTGTGAGCCTTTGATTGTGGTGACGCCAGTTTTACATCGGATGATCCTACGGCCAAATATGAAACCTATGAAAAAACTGTTCTCTTCTCTGGCGCTCGCTGCCTGTTTCGGCAGCCTGCTCACCTCCATCCAACCCGTGTTCGCCCAAGGCACGGCCTTCACCTACCAAGGCCAGCTCCAGAACAATGGCAGCCCGGCCAATGGGAATTACGACTTCACCTTCGCGCTGTTCAACAATAACAGTACCAACACCGGTCAGGTCGGCAGCACGCTGACCAACACCAATGTCGGCGTGACCAACGGCCTGTTCACCGTCACGCTGGACTTTGGCCCGGTCTTCATGGGCAATGCCACCTGGCTGGCCATCGGTGCGCGCCCCAACGGCGCCGCCGGCTTCACCGCGCTCAATCCGTTGCAGGAACTGACGCCGGCGCCGTATGCCATTTATTCCCCCAATGCCGGAACGGCCGCGAATGTCACGGGCCCGATTTCCCTCAGTCAACTGCCCGCCGCCGTGCTGACGAACAACGACACCAACAGCGTCAACCTGACCGGGTCGTTTAGTGGCAATGGTTCGCAATTGACGAATCTCTCGCCAGCGGCCCTGGCGGCGAACGGCGCGACCGTGCTGGCACAGACCAATGTGTATGCCACGAATGGCGTTTACTCGTTTACCATCCCAAGCGGCATCGGGCAGATAACCGTCAAGCTCTGGGGCGCGGGCGGGCAAGGCGGTTCGGACACGGAAGGCGGAGGCGGCGCGTTTTCCGGGGTTACCCAAACGGTCACGCCGGGTCAGGAGTTCGTTGCGGTGGTGGGCCAGAACGGCGGCGCGGGCGGCGGGGCTTCCTCTGGTGATGCCGGGGGGGGCGGCGTGGCCGACACCTACGGTGGCAACGGCGGCCAGGCCAGTTCCCTGTTTCAATACACTGGAACGGATTACATCATGCAGGCTGTAGCCGGGGGTGGAGGCGGAGGCGGACTGGTATTCGGTGCAAACGCGGGCCAAGCCAATGGCACAGGCAGCGGTTATGCGGCCAATGCGACGACCACCGGCGTGGCCAACCTTGATTTGATCGGCGGGCAGGGCCAGGCGGGGGCAACCGAGAACGGCGGCTGCGGCGGTGGTTATGGCGGCGGCGCCAGCAACGCGGACGGCCAGGCCAACGGCGGCGGCTCTTACGGGACTACGACTATATCCGGCTTTTTTCAAAATCCGGCGAATATCAGTGATCCGAATTACGTGCCCGGCGCGGCGGCCGGCGGAGCCGTCTCACACTGGAGCGGCGGCGACGGGTTGGTGGTTGTGATCTTTTCCATACCCTCATTAAGTTTCTCCGCGCAGTTGCAAGCGCCTTATTTCATCGGCAACTTCGTCGGCAACGGCGCGGGCTTGACCAACCTGCCCAGTGTGGTGGTGACGAACAACGAAACGGGTGTCACCTTAAGCGGCACTTTCTACGGCAACGGCGCGGGCTTGACCAACCTGCCCGGTGTGGTGGTGACGAACAACGAAACGGGCGTCACCTTAAGCGGCACTTTCTACGGCAACGGCGCGGGCTTGACCAACCTGCCCGGTGTGGTGGTGACGAACAACGAAACGGGCGTCACCTTAAGCGGCACTTTCTACGGCAACGGCGCGGGCTTGACCAACCTGCCCGGTGTGGTGGTGACGAACAACGAAACGGGCGTCACCTTAAGCGGCACTTTCTACGGCAACGGCGGCGGGTTGACCAACCTCAACGCGGCAAGCCTCACCGGCGCGCTCAACGTCACGAATATTACGGCCACGAATATGACTGCCGGGATTCTCACTGTTGGCACAAACATCACCAGCGAGATCGCGCCTTTGACCGTTCCGGCCAATATCCCGTCTTCGGCCATCGGTTCGGTGGCCACGGGCAGCAATTCACAATGCGTGGTGGTGGCCGGGCGCTACGCCTATGTGGGGAATTATTCGTCAAGCAATTTGCAGGTGATTGACGTGAGCGTTCCGTCCAGTCCGGTGGTGGTGGGTTCGTTGAAGGTGGCCGGCAATCCCTCTTCCGTGGCGGTGGCCGGGCGTTACGCCTACTTGGAGTATCAGAATTCAACCACGATGGATGTGATCGATATCAGCGGCCCGACCAGTCCGGCCCTGGTGGGTTCGATCGCCACAGGAAATTACCCCGCCTCGATTGTGGTGGCCGGGCGCTATGCCTATGAAGTCAATAATGGTGCAAGCACGTTGTATGTGATCGATGTGAGCAACCCGACCAGTCCGATCGTTGTGGGTATGGTGGGCACGGACACCAGTCCAAATTGCGTCGTGGTCGCTGGGCGGTATGCCTATGTTGGCAATGGTTCATCAGGCTTTTTTGATGTGATTGATGTGAGCGACCCGGTCAGTCCGGTATTGGTGGGTTACACCAGCGCGGGCCCCAATATAGTTTCCGTGACGGTGTCTGGGCGCTATGCCTATGCGGCGAATGGCGGCAACTTGTATGTGATCGATGTGAGCGACCCGACTGCTCCGGCCGTGGTGGGAGGGGCAGGCATTGGCAACAATTCCAGTTCCGTGGCGGTGGCCGGGCGCTATGCCTATGTCACGGATTCCATTTTAAACAAGTTGCAGGTCATTGACGTAAGCAATCCGACCCGCCCAGTCGTTGTGGGCACCGTGCCCACGGGCGGAAGTTCATATTCCGTGGCAGTGGCCGGGCGGTATGTGTATGTGGCGAACAGGAATGGCGCCGGCACGTTGCAGGTGTTTGATTTTGGCGGGGAGTATGTGCAGCAGTTGGAAGCAGGCACGATGGAGACTGGTACTTTGCAGACGCGCGACACGGTCACGGTTGGCAACAATCTCGACGTGCGCGGCGGCATGACGGTCAGCGCCAGCGCGAGGATTAATGGCGGTTTGGGGGTCAACGGTTCGGTCGGCATCGGCATTTCCGCGCCCGCCTACACCCTCCAAGTCAATGGCAGCGTTGCGGGTGTGGGCGCTTATAATAACGTCTCTGATGCGCGTTACAAAACGAACATTACCCGGCTGACGCACGCGCTGGACAAAATAATGGCCTTGCAGGGTGTGGAATACGATTGGCGCAGCAACGCGTTTCCGCAGATGAAGTTTGACAACGGCAAACAGCTTGGATTTGTAGCGCAGGAGATCAAGGATGTGCTGCCGGAAGTCGTTTCGCAGGATGCCCAGGGCTATTATTCCATTGCTTACAGCAAGGTGATTCCCGTGCTTGTCGAAGCGATCAAAGATCAGCAAAACGAAATGAAGGCAAAAGCCGACAAAGTGGATTCGCTCGAAAAACAATTGGGTGAATTAAAGCAGATGGTGCAATCGCTTGCTGAAAGAAAATGAGGCGCTTATGAAAAATTGGATTCTCCTCTTTGGTCTGCTCATCCCGGCTTTGAGCCAGGCGCAAACGTATTCGATCAATTGGTATAAAGTCGCCGGGGGCGGCGGGACCAGCGCCGGCACGAACGGCAGCGGCGTTTATTCCATCAGCGGCACCATCGGGCAGCAGGACGCCAGCACGGCGATGGCGGGCGGCGGTTATTTGCTCACCGGCGGCTTTTGGAGTTTGATTTCCGTGGTGCAAACCGCCGGAGCGCCCAACCTGAGCATCTCGGAGGCCGGCAACAGCGTCATTGTTTCCTGGCCGAACACCGGCAATTACACCTTGCAACAAAACAGCAACCTGGCTGCGCCGGCAGGTTGGGCAACCAGCGGTTATCCCGTCGCCACCAACTCTCCACCCGGCACGAACAGCATCACCATCACGCCGTCTGTGGGCAGTTTATTCTTTCGTCTGGCCAATCCCTGAAACTATCGGAGCAAAGTATTTGATGGCTGAACGCCTGACGTGCTGGCTCAGACGCATACAAAATAATGTTACCCACACATGGTTGTGCGAGTAATCAATCCAGCCAGCAGTGATGCCATCGAAATACTTCAGGCCGTTCTTGGTATGCGTCCAAAGGCCACGTTGTAGTGCATTAGCAGTTCCACTTCCATAGAATATACGTTCCTGTTCCAGATCAACTTGTTCCTGTCTTTCGTATCACTGGAGGTGCGAAAGAATTCTTTGTGCGATTCGATACGATAATGAATACATGAAAGCGTCACATCCGTGAACGGGTCAGTTCCGAGCATTGCCGTATTATTGATTGACAGATTGCCTTTTCCGGCACAAATTCGGCCGGATGGCCATGAACTTTCCCGGTCAGGCCGGCT
The DNA here is from genome assembly GCA_963825315.1 of uncultured Verrucomicrobiae bacterium. Lineage (GTDB taxonomy): Bacteria > Verrucomicrobiota > Verrucomicrobiia > Limisphaerales > Palsa-1400 > DASRLE01. Next base: position 778,682 of record CAWGST010000002.1, read on the forward strand.
CCCTGGGCTTTCCGAAACTTCCATGCAGCAGGCGATAGGGCTGTCAATCGGGCATGATGGTTTCGATCACTTGCCGCCCGTGCTTTCGATAGATCCGGAAATCCTTGTCCAGAGTGAATACGGGGGCGTTCTGGTGCAACTCTGACATTCGAACCAAACACGCATCAGCGAAGGAAATCGGCACATTGCGGTAGGTTCGCATCAACTGTATGACCGCCGGGCGTTGCAGAGCGAATTGAAATGGCGTCTTGAGCCAGCCCATTTCCATGAAGCGGTCCACTTGCTCAATTGCCTTTGGAGCGAAGCCGAGCAGGAAAAGCGCTTCGGTTAATACCGCCTCACAAGTGAGAAAATTCGGCTTGAGTTCTTTGAAACGCTCGACGGCCCATTGATGGTGTTCTTCATCAGACTCAAGAAATGCGACGAGCGGTCCTGTGTCCAAAATCGTTTCCTCAGTCACGTCCAAACCCTTTCATATATTTTGGATTGGTTGCCAAATCGCGGCGGCCGCTCTTGATGATGCCGCACGCCTCTTTCATCACGTCGTAAGCGCAAAGCCTGCCCTGATTCTTTTGCTCCTGAAGATTCGCGGCAATTGCTTCCCGAACCACTGTTGACTTCGGGACTTTTCGTTTTTCAGCCACCGCCTCGAGTTCCGCATCCAGTTTTTCGGGAATCCTGCAAGTGATCGTTGTCATGACCTCAATGTAATACAAAAGCAGGCAAAATGTCAATACCCTGCAATGTCGAAAAACTTCCCGATTTCAGCGTTTCTGTAAATACTAGCTTCAACGTCCTTTTGTAAATACCTTGCTGGCAACAGGTTGTGACTTTGCAAAATGCCGAAATTCTCACTGTTTTTTTGGGGCGGGTTTTCTTGAGAATTTTAAAGATGGACTTCGGGTTTTTTCCGGCGCTTCAAACTGAAAGGCAAAACCCGCGAGGAATTTTGTCCCACACCCGTCGGCGATGGGGTGCGCCCGTTCTCGGCGCATCTGCTCCGTCGGAGCAGGCAAAGCCAGAGGCCGGGCCGGACCTCTATTCTAAAAACAGCGAAGAACCTGCTCCTTCCTCACCGCGCGCCGCGGACTCCCCGATGACGCGGAGGATTTCTTCGTGCAGGAAAGGTTTGTTGATAAAGGCGCAAATCAGTCCTTCGTCCCGCAGGGCCGCCGCCGCCGCATTCATGGGAAAGTAGCCGGAGAGGATCACGATGCGCAGGAAGGGGTCCAACTTGCGCAAACGCCTGGCCAATTCCAGTCCGTTCATATCCGGCAGGGTGACATCCAGGAACGCGAGTTGGAACCGGTGAGCCTTCATCAAGTCCAGGGCCGCCTCGGCGGTTTGGGCTTTTTGACAAGGCAGCCCTTTGGAAGTCAAAAGATACTCCAAGGCCCAGCACACGCCCGGCTCGTCATCCACGATGAGGTACTCACGGTTCATTGCTCCGGTTCATGGATCAGTCCCGGACTCAGGTTCAATCGCACCGTGAAGGAGCTGCCTTGTCCCGGCGTGCTGTCCACCTCAATGGTGCCGGCGTGCTGTTTGACAATGGCATAGCAAAGCGGCAGGCCCAAGCCGGTGCCTCTTCTGCCGTTGGACTTCGAGTAGAACGGATCGAAGATGTTGTCCAGGTCCGCTGCAGCGATGCCGTGCCCGGTGTCGGCCACCCGGACGCTGACCTGGTGGAGGGCCGTCTCGACGACTACGCTGAGTTGGCCCCCGGTGGGCATGGCATGGATGGCGTTCAGGAACAGGTTCATGAACACCTGTTGGAGCAGGTGAGCGTCCCCATGCACGAACGCGGGCGCATCGGGCAGTTGCGCCCTTATGTTTACATTTTGAATCTTGGCCTGGTCGGCCACCAACGCCAGCGTTTCTTTCAGGACGGTCAGCAGGTCCAACTTGACCCGATCCCCCCGCTCGGAAGGCCGCGTGAATTTCAAGAGGTGGTCAATGATGCCGGAGGCCCGTTGCATTCCCTGTTGCATCTTTTGGGCGCACTCGCGGCGAAACTCCGGCGTGATTTCCTCCTGCATCAGAAACTGGGCGGCGGAGGAACAGATCGCCAGGGGATTGCGCAACTCATGGGCAATGCCCCCGGCCATCACCCCCAGGGCGGCCAGCTTTTGGGCCTGCAGCAATTGCGCTTCAAGTTTGAAGCTTTCGGTCAGGTTCCGCCCGACCGCCACAATGCCGATGGTTTCACCCTGATCGTCCATCATTGGCGAACAAAACCAGGAAACGGGAACCTCTTTGGCGCTCTTCGTGACCAAATTCCATTCCGGCCGTTGCGGGGCTTTCTCCGCTTTCGGTTCGGAAAACAACCGGCGCACGCCGGCTTGATGTTCCGGGGCGCAAAACTCCCAAAAGTGCTTCCCTTCCACTTCCTGCGGGGTGTAGCCCGAAATCTGCTCGGCGGATTGGTTCCAACTGAGAATCCGGCCCCCGGTGTCGGTCGAAAGAATGATTTCGCTCGTGCTCTCCACCACCGTCCTCAGGTGGCGCTCCATCCGCCGGATGTCCTCGCTCAAACGCTCCCGTTCCGTCACGTCCTCCATCACCAGAATGGCAAACTCCACATTGTCCCGGTCCGACAAGGGGAGGACCCGGTAGTAGTAAATCCGCATCAGTCCGCCCGGTGCGCGGTAGGTGATTCTTTCGCCGGTGGTTGGCTTGTTGGTGTCAAAAACGCTTTGAATGCGCCGAACAATCTCCGTGTGATCCAAAATCGCGGGCGGAAAGACTTCCGGCAATCGCCGATCCAGCGTTTCTTCCCTGGTGCGCCGGCTCCTTTCCAGGAAATTGCGGTTCGCCAGGGTGATCCGCAAATCCCGTCCGACCAGCAAGACCGACGAAGGAATCGCATTCAACAGCATCTCGTAAAGGCTGTCATCCCACTTGGCATCCGCAGGGTCTCCGCTCATGGTTCTACTCCTCCACTGTGGCCCCTTCCGGAGCAGCCTCCGTTTCCAGGACCGGACAGAAACTGTAGGGGGGCCAGGGACCAGACACTTCGAAGGCCAGGCCGCCAGGATTTTGTTCCGCGTTCGCGCGCTCGATCCGGCCGCGAAAATCCGCCACCGCCGCCGAGGGCAACAGCAACGCCCAATTCAGCACCAACTCCCGCGCCGCCTCCGGGGTTTCGCGCGCCAAAACCGCGCGCGGGACAATTTCAGAAGCCAGGGGATTCAACTGGTGCAAGAGATCGTCGCACACCTCCGTGAGCCGGACGTCCAACGCCTGCCTGGCCTGAATCCGCAGGCTTTGTTCCTGCAGGTAGGTCACACCGGGCGACGAACCTGACGGGCATGGCTCCTCTGACCGCCGGCGAGCCAGCCACTCCGCCTCCGCGCGCGCCTGGTCCAGGAAACCCTTCACCGCCCATTCTTCCTGGCCGCCCACGCGCTCCAGAAACCGGGCAATGGCGGCTTCATGTTTCCGCATAAAACTTTCCAGGCTTGCCGTCGAGGAAAAGAGCGTCCCGAACCGCGCCGGCAACACCGGTCCCAAGCGCATCACCTGCTCCAGCACGGCCTCGTGCCGGCAGGCGCGCGGGGCCAGCCAAGCCAGGTCTTGCAGATTTTTTTCACCCGTTGGTCCGCAGAATTCAGATCGCGAAACCCGGCTCAAGACCGCTGCCACTTTCCCGTTGCGCCGGAAATATGAAGGGTGCGGTTCCTCAATCCCGCCACTGAGAACGCTTGCGGAAACCCCGGCTTCGATCATCGCCGCGCCCGCGGCTTCCGGCACGAGGCCAGCCTGCGCGAAGCCGTAAACGTACAACACGTTGTTGGAATCTTCGTTCATGGCTTGGGAGAAACTTCTGCCAGCGCGGCCGCCAAGTCGTCCGGCTCGAGCTGCGCTTTCGCCTGAGTTGCCAGGGGCGGGTTGCCGGTGTCCGAACCGCCGGCCAGCGCCACTGCGCGGCGCACCGCCCGGAGCGCGGCGAGGTTGCAGACCGACGCGATTTGCGCCCCGCTGAAACCCTCGCTCTTCGCCGCCAGGCCGCTGATTTTGACGTTTGGCGCCACGGGCTTGCCGCGCAGATGGACTTCAAATATCTCGCGGCGCTCCGGTTCCTCCGGCAGCGGGATTTCCACCACTTCGTCAAAACGGCCGGGCCGGAGCACCGCCGGATCCAGCCGATCCAGCCGGTTGGTGGCCCCCAGCACCAAAACGCCTTTGAGTTCTTCGATGCCGTCCAACTCCGCCAGAAATTGGCTCAACACCCGGTCGGTGACCGGCGTGTCCGAAACCGCGCCGCCACGCGCCGGCATCAAAGCGTCCAGTTCATCAAAGAAGATGATGCATGGCGCGGCCTGTCGGGCCTTGCGAAACACGTCGCGCACCTGCCGCTCCGATTCGCCGACGTATTTGGACAGCAACGCCGGGCCTTTGACCGAAATGAAATTGACCTGGCTTTCGTTGGCGATGGCTTTGGCCAAAAGCGTCTTGCCGCAGCCGGGCGGGCCGGAGAGCAGGATGCCCTTGGGCGGGCGGACTCCCGCTTGTTCAAACAGGGGCGCGTAACGCAAGGGCCACTCCACGGCTTCCACCAGCCGTTGTTTCAGCCGGGCCAGCCCGCCGACGTCGCTCCACCGCACATTGGGCACTTCGACAAACACCTCCCGGATGGCCGACGGTTCGACCTCCCGCAGGGCGGTCAGGAAATGGTCCATGCGCACTTCCAGCCTGGCCAGACGCTCGTATGGAATTTTGGCCAGGGAAAAATCCAGGTCGGCCAGAATGTCCCGCAGGCAAATCATGGCCGCCTCCCGGCAGAGCGCCTCCAGGTCCGCCCCGACAAAACCATGCGTGATCTCCGCCAGCCGGCTCATATCCACATCCGGCTTCAAAGGCATGCCGCGGCTGTGGATCTCCAGGATGTCCAGCCGCCCGTGGCGATCCGGAATCGGAATCGCGATTTCCCGATCAAATCGGCCGGGACGCCGCAACGCCGGATCCAACGCGTTCGGAATGTTCGTGGCGCCGATGACAATGACATTGTGCCGCTTGTTCAGCCCGTCCATCAGCGCCAGGAGTTGGGCGACCACCCGCTTTTCCACCTCACCGACCACCTGCTCGCGCCGCGGTGCAATGGCGTCTATCTCATCCAGGAAAATGATGCTCGGTCCCTGGCGCGTCGCCTCGTCGAAGACCTTCCGCAAATGCGCCTCGCTCTCGCCGTAGAATTTGTGGATGATCTCCGGCCCGCTGACGGCAAAGAATTGGGCTTCGGTTTCATGCGCGATGGCCCGCGCGATGAGGGTCTTGCCGCAACCGGGCGGGCCGTGCAAGAGCACGCCTTTGGGCGCGTCTATGCCCAGCCGCTCGAATACTTCCGGATAACGCAGCGGCAGTTCAATCATTTCCCGGATGCGGTGCATTTGGGGCTTGAGGCCGCCGATGTCTTCATACGGCACAGCCATCCGGGCGCGCTCCTTGACCTCCGCTTTGCCGATCACCAGTTCGCTCGTCGGATTAATCAGCACCGGCCCGCGGGGCAGCGTGTTTTCCACCTTGAAATCAGCGGAACGGCTGCCAAACAACGCGGCCCGAATCCGGTCCCCTGCCTGGACCGGCAAGCCGTCCAACAGGCTGCCGATGTATTCCAGGTCGCGGCCGTCGGGCGCAATCGTCAGCGGCGCCAACCGGATGCGCTGGGCTGGGCGCACGGCTATTTTCCGCACCTGGACAAACTCGTCGAGCGCGGCTCCGGCGTTCTCGCGGGTCAGGCCGTCCAGTTGCACGCGCGATTGGCCCCGGAGTTCCTTGTAGGCCGGCATCACTTTGCAGACCGTGGCGCGTTTGCCGGCGACTTCGACGGTGTCCCCAATGGCGACTTGGAGCCGCTCCAAGTCTTCCGGCCCGATGCGCGCCAAAGCCCGGCCCACGTCTTTGCCGATGGCCTCCGTCACTTTGAGTTTGAGTTGCACGGATTCGGTTTTGTCCATAGGTCAGACTCCCGTCATTTGACGCACTTGATTTCCAGCACCCCGTTGTTGCAGGACAGGCGCATTTTTCCTTTGGGATAACTGCCGGGCAACAGCACCTCTTTGCGGTATTTTTTATCGCCTTTGGCCGCCGTAATCGTCAGCACGTCATCCTTGACCTCGATCTTTACCTCCGCGGCGCTGATCCCCGGCATCTCGGCCACAATGAGGAGGTGGTCTTTCTCCTCAAACAGGTCCACGACCGGTTCCCGGATTTCCTCCACCACCGCCTGGCCGGTTGTTTTGTCGGTGCGGATGTTGCCGAACGGCTCGACGCGGGCCGCCTGGTCGCCCAAGCCGACCTTCACCGTAAATCCGTAGATGCCTTTAAGTTCCTTGCCGGCGCCGTGAATCTCGCCGGTGCGCCGCAGTTCGGCGCCCGTTTCCGCCAGCTCGTTGAGCTTTTCCACCAGACCGGTCAGTCCCGATAGGATGCCTCCAACATTGCCGGCGGCTTCGCCTCGGTGTTCATTTTTGTCCGGTGTCTTTTTCTTCATAATGTTTCCTTATTGGGGCTAATTGTTTCCTTATTGGGGTTAATCCCGTAGTGTTTGATCTTCGACTGAATCGTTTTGTAGTCCACTTGGAGCAGGCGGGCGGCCTTGGCTTTGTTGCCGCCGGTTTGACGCAGTGTCTGCAACAAGACCTCCCGCTCCACGACCGTCCTGCTTTGCGCCACGATTTGCTTGAGCGAAAGCTCGGTGGCAGACGCGGCCTGCGCCTTGACGGGTGAGGCCACGCGTCGCGAAGCCTCACTGTTCTCCTGGAGAATATCCAGATGGTGTTCGGTCACCACCTCGCTGGCCAGGAGCACGGCCCGCCGGATGGTCGAGCGCAGTTGCCGGACATTCCCCGGCCATGGGTAATCAAGCAGCGCCTGGATGGCCGGCTCGGAAAATCCCAGCACCGTTTTTTTCAATTCCTGGTTGGTCAAATCCAGGAACCGCTTCGCCAGGTAGAGCAAGTCCTCCTTGCGCTCGCGCAGCGGCGGAATCCGGAGCGTGAACTCGTTCAACCGATAGAACAAGTCCGCCCGGAACTGCCCCGCCGCGACGGCCGCATCCAAATCCTCGTTGCCCGCCGCCAGCACCCGCACGTCAATTTTGATCGGCTGCGTGCCGCCGACCCGGCAAAAGGACTTTTCCTGCAGCGCCCGCAGCACTTTCGCCTGGGCGGTGAGCGGCATGTTCAAAACCTCGTCCAGGAAGAGTGTGCCCCCGTTGGCCTGTTCGAATCGGCCCGGCTTGCGACTGGCTGCGCCGGTAAAGGCCCCCTTTTCGTGCCCGAACAATTCCGCCTCAAAAAGCGTCTCTGGAATCGCGCCCGAATCCACCGGCACAAAGGGGCCTTTGGCGCGCGGGCCGCTCCCGTGAATCGCTTGCGCCACGACTTCTTTGCCGGAGCCGGTTTCCCCAATAATGACGACGCTGAAGTTGGATTTGGCGACGCAGTTCAGGTCCCCAATGAGCCGCCCGATGGCCTCGCTGGGACCCATGATCTCGGTGAGATCATGGCTGGCGCCGGGCGGGAGGGCGAGTCGTTTGATCTTCAGGCTCAGTTGCCGTTGGGCCAATGCGCGGCGGACCACCCGCACCAACTCCTGATGGTCGTAAGGTTTGGCCAGATAATCGAAAGCCGCCGCCCGCATCGCCTCCACTGCCCCGTGGACTTCCGCGTGGGCGGTCAGAATCACCACCGGCAGATCCTCATCCAGGGCTTTCGCCTGCCGCAGGATTTCCAGCCCGTCTAAATCCGGCAACCTCAGGTCCACAATCATCGTGTCCGGCGACGCGGTGCGAAGTTGTTGCAGGGCGGTCTTTCCGTCCTGCGCCACCAGTGGGACAAAGCCCTCCTGCTCCAACAAGTGGGAGATCAACTTGCAGATCGCCTCCTCGTCGTCCACAATCAGAACGTGGCTTTTCCTCCTGGTCATGGGCATGGGTGTCCTCCTGGAGTTGGCGGATAAAGCGGATGCGTGACTTGGATATCCCGATCCAGCCAGCGTTCCAAGGAGTGTAACATTCCCAAAAACAACAGGCCGATTTCACCCCGGAGCAGCGTCTGGTTGATCCGTTCCGCGATGGCTTGGTCGCGGTGTCTGAGCAGGGAACGGCTGCTCTCTTGATGGCGGGCCTCCCGGCGGGCAGCCGTCGCCGAGTCGTTGATCGCCAGCGTTTGTTTGATCAGATTATACTCCTGCACCAGCAGGTTGGCCGATTCAGTCCCCATCAAGGTGGCGCCGCGCTCCTTCAACCGCAGCAGCAGTTGGTGGTTGCGGCTGCCGGCCTTGGCCAGTTCCGAGACAATCTCCAGTTCCCGCCCGCACACCGGCAACCCATCCTGGTAGAGGCGCACTTTCTCGTAGGGCAGCGACCAGCGGTCAATCGCTTGCTCAATTTGCGTCCAGATGCCGCCAATCAAGCTCACGTTGCGCTCCCACCCTTTGGCGCCCAGCTTCTGCACCGTCATCGCTTGGATGGTTGGACTGAGGCTGCCCATCTCCGCCTGGCTGTGAATCACTGGGATGTGAAACAAACGCCGCCCTGACACGTTCGAATCCACGGATCCGGCCGAACGCGCTGAAGTCAAACCCGCCACGCTGTCATTTCTCGTTCCCACTTCAATTCTCCTGCCTGAAAGGCAAGTTAGAGTAATTCCGTGACTAACGCAAAGGAAATTAGAAAATTTGTCGCGGGGCGGCAGAGCCTTCCCGATCAGTTACTATGTGACACCGGGAGTCTGCATTGACTCTCTGTGTCACTTGCCATGTGACACCAGGAGTCTGCATTGACTCTGTGTAGTCCAACCTTCCCAACTCAGTAGCGAAAGGGACTTTTCTTGAATCCACTCTGGTGGATCCTTGTAGCCGCCGCCAGTCACTTCTTTCTCTTTTGTAACGTCCTCAGGAGAAAAATCAGCCGCATGATTCGAATTCATTCGCCCGCTCCATTTTTTTGGTAATCCCATGCAAGCGGCCACCGCTTTCGATCAAGGTTTCGGCTCCGGTGGCTCGAAGCGGTAACCAATTTCCCGCACCGTGTGAATATAAATGGGACGGCTGGGGTCCGGTTCAATCTTGTTGCGGAGGGTGGTGACAAAACGGTCAATGCTGCGGCTCGTGACAACGCAATCATATCCCCAGACGGCGTTGAGAATATCATCGCGGGTCAGCGCGCGACCGGGTTTCTTGACGAAGAATTCCAAAAGCTTGAACTCCTTGGGCGACAGCTCGACTTCCTTGTGCTTGCGGGTCAAGCGCCTGGCGATGAGATCGAGGCGGCAATCGCCGAACTCGAACGCGGCCGGAACATCGCGCTTTTCACGGCGCAGGAAAGCGGCGGCACGCGCGAGAAGCTCCTTGATGCTGAAAGGCTTGGTGACATAATCGTCGGCGCCGAGATTGAGTCCCAGCACAATGTCCGATTCTTCGCCCTTGGCAGTCAACATGATGATGGGCATGGCAAGTTTCGCTTCGCGAACAAACCGGCAGATCTCATAGCCGTTGATCTTCGGCAGCATGATGTCGAGAAGGATCAGGTCGGGCTTGGCGTTCAGCGCGGCGTGCAATCCCTTCTCGCCATTTGCGGCGGTGAGGACCTTGTAACCTTTGAATTCGAAGTTGTCCTTCAAGGCGGTCAACATCGTTGGATCATCTTCAATGATAAGCACTGTTTCCATGGGATGCCGGATGTTTAAACGTCATAGATTCAATCGCCGTTCTTTGGGCTGGCGGGCAAGCGGACCGTAAAAACGCTGCCAATGCCGACTTTGCTCTCCACCGCAACTCTGCCTTTATGCGCGTCAACGATGAATTTGACAATGCTCAAACCAAGACCGCAACCTTCGGCTTTTCGGGCCAGAGAAGTGTCCACCTGGTAAAAACTGTCGAAAATTTTGCGCAGATGGCGTCGCGCGATACCTATGCCATTGTCGGAAACCGCAAAGCAAACAAATCCGTTTTCGGCAAACACCTTCAGCGACACGCTTTTGTTTTCGGTCGCATACTTGCAGGCGTTGTCCAGCAGATTGACGAGCACCATCACAATCGCGTCGTGGTCGGCGTGGATTTCCGGAAGGCCATCGCTGAGTTCAATCGTCACATGACAATGATGGGCGGCATGTTTTGTCCGGAGCGACTCCACCGCGTCGTTAACGATCGCCGCGGGATTGGCGTCCGTGATCGTGAACGCCTTCTTGTTCCGCTCCATGCGCGAAAAGGTCAGGAAATTGTCAATCATACGACTAAGCCGTTCGTTCTCCCTGGCCGTCAAGCGCAGGTATTCCCTGCCTTGCGCTTCGTCGCGAATATTGCCTTCCAACAAGGTGTCCACCAGCACCCGCATCGAGGCCAGCGGGGTTTTCAGCTCGTGCGAAACGGTGGCGATGAAGTCGTTTTTCATGCGATTCAAGCGGATCTGCCGGCCGACCGCGCGCGTCGCCAGTACGGCGGCAATCAGGACAAGCAGGATCACCAGGACGCCCGTCCAGATATAAACCGCGATCTGGCGGTTGGCCGCCTTTTCAAAAACGTCGCCGCCTTCAAAATAAAGCTCCGCTTTCCAGCTTGGAAAACCTTCGGGCAAGACCGCGACCGTGAACGGTTTGCCCTTGGGCGGGTTGGCGCCTCCCACGACATCGCCGGAAGCGTCCAGAATCCGGCAGGCCGCCGCCGATCCGGCAAAGGTGTCATGGAAGCCGGAAAGGACCGACGCAATGCCCGAATCCGAAAAAAGAAGCAATAACGTTGCGGATGGCGTGCGGTGGCGCAGGGCATAAACCGGCTTTTGGCCGGGGACGGTTTTGAAGAAGCCGTCGAAAACACCCGAAGATGGCTGAAGCGTCCCGGCGGCGGCCAGGGAAAGATCTTCCGCGGCGGCCAGCTTTTCCAGCCGGTCCTTTGCCCTGGTGTCAACGATGCGAATGGAGCCTTGCAGCGCCTCCAGCGTTTTTTGCGCGACGAAAAGATTTTGATTGGCCGGAAGCAATGGACGTTCGCCGCCGCCATTGAAGAGATCGCCATTCAAAGCGTCGATGGTTCGATGGAAAACGTCAGCGTGCAGTTGCGCCTGGCCGGATTGCCTGACAAGTGACAGCAGCAACAGGCGGGCGTTTTCGACCGTAATGCGCAGGGAAAAGTTCGCATTTGCCGGCAAGGCGGCCAGCGCCGCCTTTTGACATTCCGCAATCGCTTCATCCACACGTCCGAGCCGCGACAAGCACCGGCTTTTGCCCATCAACGCCGGCACCGCCAGAAGCGGATCGGGAGAAGTGACAAACCTTTCGTACATCTCCGCTGCCGCCGCGTATTGGTGGTTGGCAAACTCTTCGCGCCACGCCGCGGCCAGCGGGCTGTCTGCCAAAACATCGTTGCCAAGGACACTGGTGGATTGCGGGTAAACCACCGAACCGTCCGGCGCCCACACCACGAGACCTTGGAAATCCGGTTCCAGGACCACCCGGCAAAACAGCGCATACGGATTTGCGGTGGGTTTTAGTTTGTCCAGGCTGTCCACACGGGTCCTGTAAAGCGAGGCGGTTTTGGCCAGAGCGTCAGTGAGTTTGTCCTGGTAAAGCGCGGCGAGCTTTTGCTGCACCACCAATCGCTCATTGGCAATCACCCGGCTCATGAACCAGAGCAGGCCGCCCGTGGGCAACACCACCGCCATGACGAGCAGAGCCAGCCACTGCAATTGACCGCGCCTGGTGATGAATGCTGCCACGGGATTTCAATCGGCGCTCACTTAGGGAGCAGCGACGAGAGCCTTGATTTCGTTGTCGGACAGAGCATAGTTATACACTCGCACGTCGTCAATAAGCCCGTCGAAGCCCCGGCCTTTCTTTTCCGCGTTTTCGCCGATGAGAACGTCGAAGTTGTTCCTGCCGATGCCCTGGTTCCACGGCGCTGTCGCATCGAGCGTCCCGTCGAGATACAGTTTCATGACGCTGCCGTCGTAAACACCGGCGACGTGATGCCATTCATTGGCGCTCACCGTGGTCGCGCCATTGACGAAGGCCCTCTCCCAATTCTGGACTGCGAAGTGAAACTTCATTTCCGATCCCGAGGTCGAGAGCCGCCATGCCGTGTCGCCTTTGGTCACGAGGGCCGTCCATTCCACCGGCACGCTGCGCAGGCGCACCCAGCAAGCCACCGTCGCGTTGCCGGCGAAATCGAAGGCGGACTTGTCGGCGATGCGGACAAAGTTGTCGTGGCCGTTCAAGTCGATGGCGCCGCCGATCCTGCCCTGCGTCCAGGTGGCATTGCCAACAACTATGCCGTCGTGATGGTTGCCGCTGCTGTCCGCCACGGTGGCGCCCTGCGTTTCGTCGAACTTCCACCAACCGACCAGCCCCGCCAACTCCGCATTGCCAAAGAGCTGTGGATTTCTCCATGCGTTATCCTCACGGTCATGCCAGCAAAGTTTGGTCTTGCGCTTGCCGGTGTCATTATCATTCACGTGAACATCCAGGCCGATCTTCGCGCCGGCGGAGGGTTTGACGCCGAAAGCGTTCCACGGAAATTTGGCTTCCACGCGATAGCCCTTTTCCGTCGTCACAATCGCGTACTGCACGCCGTTGGTGCGGTTGTGTTTGCTTTCCAGCATTTGCGGGGATGTCTTGTCCCAAATGAAAGCATATTGGCAATCGTTTTGGCCATACGACGGCGCCTTGGAGTTGTCGCCATCAATGTAAACCTCCACACTGTCGGACTCGTACCATCGGTCGGGTGTGGAATCGTGTCGAAGAACATCATCGGTCACTTCAACGAGCAAGTAGAGGTTATCCTGATCCCACATCGCCCGATAACTCGCGGAAAGATCATTGGACGAAGCGGGAGGCGTATAGACAACATTTTCCAGTTTGTATTCAGGCGCGGCCTTCCACGCGCCGCCGATCGTGCCGTCCATCGCCGGAGCCTGGGGGGCCGGCATCACGACGGCGGCCATTTCTTGCCGCAGCTTTTGGGCAACGGCGTCAGCTTTTATTTGACTGCGCAGGCGTCCAATTTGCGAAATCGGACCGATGACTTTGTCCAGAGCCGGCAGGCCGGCGACCGCCGAGTTTAGCGTCAATTCGTTCGGCTGCTCATCCGTGCGAACTTGGATCGTCGTCGCGTCCGCGGCCTGCGCCAGTTGGGCAACGCTGTCGCGCAACTGCGCGGCCTGCTCTTTGTTGAGTGAGCCGCCGATCAGCCCCGGGCCGAGCAAGCGAATCGCCCCGCCCACATTGATCGCGAGAAACTTGCTGGAGGACGGCGTAAGCAGGTTGACCGCGCCGTTCAACGGTCCTGCGGCACAAATCGATTTGTGGTTTTGGGATGACGTCACGCAGGCATGGATAATATCCGGATTCAGCGACAGGAGCGTCGTTCCGTTAACCTGGTCGAGATAGCAGTAACCGGCGTTCCCGACTTTGAATTGGCCGGGGTTCAAGCTGCCCGAGTTTGCGGAAACGGCGCTGGCCGTTCCCAGCAACGTCGAAAGGATTTGGCGCGTCTGCTCCGGATTGCGGCTGGTAATGGTCAGACCCAATTGATCCGGGAGAGAATGATTGGTTGCCGGACTTGCCGTGCCGCCAACGGCCGGCATCGCGAAAAGGGTGATTTGTTCGATGTTGGCAAAGATTTCGCGGCCCAGGTCAAGCCCGGTAATGCCCTGAATTTTTGCCTGAAGTTGGCCGGCTTGCTCAGGGTTGTTGGGGCTTAGCGCAAAACTCGCAACGGCTACAGCCTCTTCCGGCACCGCTTCCAGTCCGGCGCGAGTGATGTTCGGCGTCCGAATTACGCCATACGCCAAACTGTGATGTCCGTCCTTGAACTGAAAGTCGAACGTGGAAGAAAGTCCGTTGGTCTCGATCGATTCGACGAGCGTCAGGTCGTCAATATTGGCGAAATCAACCATTGCGTTTGCCGAGAGGACGCCGGGGGGGACTTGGCCGGCCGGGAACATTTTCAAAAGTTGCGCGTACCCCTCATCCACGTGCGCCCAAAGTGTCATAAAGGTATTCAGCCTCTGCAGCTTGCCGAGGTTCTTGAACGACGAATTGATTGACGCCAGCGACGGCTCGGACGCCACCCCTTTGTATTGTTTGACGCACCAGGGAAGCTGGGCGGCGGGCCGCGCGACGATCACGACCCTGTCATCGTAGGCCACGGCGCCAAAATTTTTAATATCCACGGTCTGCATGCCCTCGATCGGCTCTCCCGGAGGTCCAGCCATGCCAAGGCCAGCTTGTATCAGGCCGCGCAGCGCGTCGCTTTTGCCAGGCCAGAACACCGCCACCATGGGCGGATTATTTTGAGCGATGCCGGTGACGCCCAGGGCGAAGCTGCGTACCTTTTTGAACTCGGCCATCATGCTTGGGTTCAGCAGGGCAGCCACAAGATTTGCAGGTCCCTGGCCGGGGTTGGTGGGTTGCGCCCCGGCGATGGCCGTCAGCGGGTTTTCAAACGGAGTGCCCTTGAGCGTTTTTAAAATGGTCTCAACCTGCCTGCCCGGGCTGCCAAACTCCAGGTACACCAGCGTGCCGGGCGGCATGAGCAGAGCAGGATCGAAATCCGTCAAATCATCCAACGCCGCGCGCGCCTTCGCCGCCAACTCGGCCTGGTCGGCGTGCTCGGCGACCAACTTCTCCAGCGCAGCCTTCGCCGATGGCTCTTCCTTCAGTTTCAAATAACACATCCCCTGCCGGTAAAGAGCCTGGGCCACGAGATTGGGCGGCGCGGCATTGTCCTTGATGATGTCGTCATAGATTTTAATCGCGGAAGCGATGTTGCCTTCGACTTCTTCCGCGTAGAGGCCCTGCTGAAGTTGCTGACTGGGCGCGGCGGCGGGCGCCGATGTCATCGCCATCACGCTCAAGAGCAGGCTGATCGCAAGACATTTGCCTGTTTTCACAGGCATGGATTTGAATGTTTTCATAAGTATGGATTTAGATGTTTTCATAAATATATTTATATTGGTGGATGTTATCATGGTGATTGCCGGCGGTTGTGTCTTCGTGAAATAAGTTTCTCACTGCACGCCTGGCCCGCTTCCCAGGCGGACAACTCGGCGGCGCGCAACCAGCGGAGGAACGCCCGGTTGCCGGCCGTCACAGGGACGCGCAGTGATGGCGCGGGATTGGCAAATAAACGGGAATGCGGCGAAACGGATGAGTGAATCTCGTTTTTCATACATTGACTCCTTGCAACAAACTGCCTGATGTATTCTTTAATCATCGCAATCGAGCATGGGGAACCGTTGTTACCGTCGTGTTACCGTTCCATTATTTTACTGACAAAAAAACCGCAGTGCCAATGGATGATCTTTGCTGTGTCAATGCCAAGAAAGGGCCGGTGACGCCGCGTCAACAACTTAACGGCTTCCGTTGAGGCCGGCGTCTGCGCCGGCAATCGCACGGCGATCTTCGCGGCGATGGTTGTTTCGATTCCCTTCGCCCGCTCCATTTTTTCCCTCCGAAGCCCCCAAATCCACAACTGGAAAAATTCCTCATTTCCGAAAACGAAATCGCGGCTATTGTATCCTTGTGCTCTCAATGGCCCAACAGTTGGAAAATCTTTCCCCCCTCCAGCAGGTCACTCTTCCCGACCTCTGGCAGCAGGAGGCGGTCGCCGCCTTGCGCGCAGGCAGGGACGTCGTCGTGCAAGCCCCGACCGGCGCGGGCAAGACCTTGATTTTCGAGCTTTGGTCCAAGCAGGGAAAAAACCGCGGCCAGGCCGTTTACACCGTTCCCACCCGCGCCCTGGCCAACGACAAACTGGCGGAATGGCGCGCGCGCGGCTGGGATGTCGGCATCGCCACCGGCGATCTCAGCGGGAACCTTTCGGCGCCGGTCATCGTCGCCACGCTGGAAACGCAGAAGCACCGGCTCATGCGCGGCGACGGCCCGGCCCTGCTCGTCGTGGACGAATACCAAATGCTGGGCGACCCGGACCGGGGCTTGAATTACGAACTCGCGCTGGCGCTGGCTCCGCCCCGGACGCAACTCCTCCTCCTCAGCGGCAGCGTGGCCAATCCGCAGCAAGTCGTCCAATGGCTCAAACGCCTCGGACGCAGCGCCGTGCTCATCCGCCAGCGAGGAACGCCCCGTTCCATTGGAAGAAGTCAACCCCAACCATCTCAATTATCATCTCCCCGCTGACATCAAGGGCTATTGGCCGCGCCTGGTGGCCAAGGCCCTCGCCGAAGACCTCGGCCCCATTCTCATTTTCTCTCCGCGCCGGCAGTCCGCCGAATCTCTCGCCGCCGAATTGGCCCGCGCTCTGCCCGTGCCCAATCCTCTCAGCCTGAGCGCCGGCCAAAAAGCCCTGGTCGGCGAGTCGTTTGCCAAAATGTTGAAAAGCCGCGTCGCTTATCATCATAGCGGCTTGAGCTACGCGGCGCGCGCCGGCGTCGTCGAACCCCTGGCCAAGGCGGGCCAGTTGCGCGTCGTCGTGGCCACGATGGGATTGGCCGCGGGAATCAATTTTTCCCTGCGCAGCGTCGCCCTCGCCGCCGAATCCTACAAACGCGATCAACAGGAGCAGCTCCTGCGCTCCGACGAAATTTTGCAAATGTTCGGCCGCGCCGGACGCCGGGGTTTGGACGAGACGGGTTTCATCCTCGTCACCGCCAATCAACTTCGCCTGCTGGACGCCCGTCCCGCCCATCTCTCTCGCGGCGGGCGGGTGGATTGGAACGCGCTTCTCAGTTTGATGGCCGCCGCCGCCGATCAAGGCGGCGATCCCCTCCAGCAAGCCGTGCGCGTGCAGGAACGTCTTTTCACCACCAAGCCGGTGGCCTTGGGCATCGAGCAATCCATGCAACATCCCCGGACCCCGTGCGGCCTCAATATGGATGCCGAACGCGCCCGCCATGTCCGCCGCCTGGTCCGCCAGATGCAAAACAGCCGCGGCGAATGGCAAAATTATCCGCCGCCGCAGGACATCCCCCTGCACAAAATCCTGGTCATGTCCCCGGACGGTCCCGGCTTGGACCACCCGCGGTTTGTCAGCATTCTGAGCCAGGCCGCCGCGCTCGAAAAGGCCGGCCCCGGCATGCCGTGCCTCCTCAGCGAGGACGCTCACGGCAAAACCTATGGCCGCGCCATCACCGTGGCCGACCGCCTCAACGACAATCGCGTTCTGCTCAACAAATGGGTCCGCCGCCTGATCCGCTGGAACAGACGCCAGGTGCCGCTGGAGGTGTGGACCCAGAATATCGTTCCCTTGCTGGAGCAAAAGCTGGCCGGGCAAAAAACGCCGTTGGCTCGCATGGTGGACGATGCCGCGCGCATCGTCGCCCACCTCGAGCATCGCCGGCTTGAGCCTGCGCGTGCCGGTGGACAGCCACGGTGTGGCATTATGGAAGCCGCCGGAGCGCGAAGTCCTGCCTCCGGATTGCGCCCAATGTTCGCTCGTTCCCGTTTGCCGCGAGCTTCCCACCGCCACCGGTGTGGCCTTGCTCTGGCGGCGTCTTGGACTCATCGAAGTCTCCGGCGCGCCAACGCGGCGCGGACGCGTGGCCGGCTTTTTTTCCCAAGGCGACGGGCTGGCCGTCGCGGCCGCGCTGGAGGATGAAACCTATCCGGTGGAGGAATTGGTCTATGACCTGGCCAACCTGGACGCCAGCCACCGTTTTTCCGGGGAAGACAACTGTTGGGCGGGCCGTCTGGCGCAAGTGTGCCAAAAGACCTACGGCGCCCAAACCATCCCCGGCTATCTGGAAAACGGGGTCCCGCCCAAATACGGCGCCGGCGCCGGGCCGATCGTGGCCGGCGTTCACCACGATCCGTTGAGCAAGCATCTCTGGGTGACGGAACTTTTGGGCGCGGGGGACATTGACCGCATTATCATCGAATGGCGCAGTTTGTTGCGGCGAATTGCCCACGCGCCGGACCTGGATTGGGCGCGGTGGAAAAAGTTGCAGGCAACGGCGCGGGAGATTTTACAAGAAACCGACCTCGCCCACCCTGACCGAACTGCCGCCCCTGGAATATCATCAAACCAGGCGCATTGACCATCGCTTGATTCTGCGAAGACATTAATTTCTGTGTCCCGGCTGGACTCACCGCCCCAGCCAGCGCGGCAGGAAGGTGGTCAGCGGGGGCAAATACGTGATCAGCAGCACGCCGGTCAGCAGCACGCATTGCATGGGAATCACCGCCCGCGAAACCTGCAGCACTGGTTTGCCGAATCGGTACGAAGAGAGAAAGATGTTCAGCCCCACCGTCGGGGTCAGCAGGCCCAGTTCCATGTTCGCCAGAAAGATGATGCCCAGGTGAACGGGATCGACGCCGTAAGCCATCGCCAGCGGCACGATCAACGGCGCCACCACGATGATCGCCGAATAAATGTCCATCACGCAGCCCACCGCCAGCAGGCAAACGTTGAGCGCGAGCAGGAACCCATATCTCGACTTGACAACTCCCGTGACCCATTCCACCGCGCGGGTCGGCGCCTGCGCGTCCACCAGGTAATTGGTGAACCCCAGCGCGACTCCCAGGATGAGCAGCACCCCGCCCACCAGCAGCCCGGCCTCCGCCATGACGCGCGGAATGTCGCCCGCCCGCTTGAAATCGCGGTAGGCAAACGTCTCCACCACGAACGCGTAAAGCGCCGTGACCGCCGCCGCCTCCACCGGCGTGGCCAATCCCCCGAACAACGCCGCCAGCGCCACGACCGGCAGCAGCAGTTCCCATTTTGCCGCCCAAATCGCGCGGCCCGCCTCCGCCCCGTCGAACTTCGTGGCCCCGGCCTGCTTCTTCGGGCCAAGCCAGATGCCCATCAATGACGCCATCGTCACCAGCAGCAACCCCGGGCCCAGCCCGCCCAGGAACATCCTTTCCATCGTCACCCCGCCCGCGCCCGCGTTGGTGTTGGCCACCACGGCGTAAAGAATCAACGGCAGCGACGGCGGAAACAACAAACCCAGGCCGCCCGACCCCGTGACCAGCCCGAGCGCGGAGCGCTCCGTGTATCCCGCCCCCAGCAACACCGGCATCAGCAGCCCGCCCAGCGCGAGGATCGTCACGCCCGACGCTCCCGTGAACGAGGTGAAAAACGCGCACGCGATCACCGCGACAATCGCCGGCCCGCCCCGCAACTGGCCCAGCAGCGCGTGAAAGACCCGGATCAATCGTCTCGACGCTCCGCCTTCCGCCAGAAAATATCCCGCCAGCGTGAACAGCGGCACCGTTGGCAGCGTCGGATTGGTGACCATCGAATAATGCGTCAGTGAAAGGGAGGCGATGGGCGTGCCGTCGCCCCAAAAGAGAATCAGCGCCGCCCCGCCCAGCAGCGCAAAAATCGGCGCTCCCAGGATCACCGCCCCCAGCAGCCCGATCAGCCCCGGCATCACCAGCCGCTCCGGGTCGGCAAACGGATGAAGCCCGATCCCGGCCATGCCGCTTGTCAACAATAACGCCGCCAGCCGCCCCCCCCACCGCTCCGAGGCGTTCCACAGCAGCCGCAGCGCGATGACCCCGAAGCCGATCGGCATGATCAATTGCACCGTCCAGATCGGAATCTGATACGCCATCATGTTGCCGCCCTCCCGCTCCGACGCCGCCAGTTGCGCCGCGGCGACGCAGAGGAATACGCTGATCGCCGCCGCGACGGCGCCGCTATAGACGCGCGCAAAAATCTGCCAGCGCCCCTTGAGAAACAGGGACAACGTCGAAAGCGAAAGCAGGCGGCGGTCGCGCGCGGCCAGCATGCCGCCCAGCAGGCTGATCACCAGCGTCAGATGTTGCTGGATCGCCGTCGCCCCGCTGATGCCGCTGTGGAACAATCGGCGCAGCACGATTTCCAGCAGCGGCAAAATCGCCAGCGCGCCCAGCGCGAGCGTGACGAGCGAGTCTTCGCCAACGCGCAGCCACCGGCGCCATCCGTCCGGCGCCGGCGCAGGCGGATTGGCCGCGCCGCTGCCCTGCGCGCCGTTCATTTCTTCGCCTGTCCGGCGCGATAGATGGCCAGTTGGTTCGTCACCTCGTCGAAAATGTCCGCCGGCACAATGGGTCCCCGGATTTTGAGATATACCGTCTCCATCTCGCGCCGCCATTGGGCCGCGGCCTCGGCCGTCAACGGGTTGACGGTCAACCCGCGTTTGCGCATCGCTTCCACCGATTCCACGCTTTCGCGCCGGCCTTCCGCCTTGATCTGCGCCCCGGCCTCGACCGCCGCCTGGCGCATCGCGTCGCG
The DNA here is from genome assembly GCA_963825315.1 of uncultured Verrucomicrobiae bacterium. Taxonomy (GTDB): domain Bacteria; phylum Verrucomicrobiota; class Verrucomicrobiia; order Limisphaerales; family Palsa-1400; genus DASRLE01. Next base: position 798,857 of record CAWGST010000002.1, read on the forward strand.
GATTTCCGGCGCAATGGCATCCCAGGTTTTCTTGGTGACAACGAGCGCCCCCACCAGCGGCGCCCAGGCCAGATCGAGCATGTTCGGCGCTTCCCGGTCCACCTGTCCGGCCAGCGCGTAGCTCGGCGGCAGGGGAACGGCGTTGATCAGGCCGGTCTGCAAATTGGGCAAAATGTCCACCGTTTCCAGCGGAACCGGGTTCAGGCGCACCGAGCGGTAAAGGTCCACCTGCGCGGGGCTGCCCGCCGTCACGAACAGCTTGGTCTTCCTCAAGTCGTCCGGCCCGATGACCGGGTCTTTGGAAAAAAACCGCACCCAGCCGGTGTCGCCCCAAAACAACGCCACAAATCCCCTGGCCTCCAGGCGCTGTTCCAGCATGGGATCGAGTTTCTGCCCGATGTAATCCACTTCCTCCAGTGTGCGGAACGCCATCGGCATGAGTTGAAGGCCCCCCACGCCCGGCTCGATGTCCGCCAGCCCCGTGGCGGTCAGCAAGCCGGCCTGCAATTGGCCCAGCCTCATGCGTTGCACCATGTCCGCCTCCCCGCCCATCGTCCCGTCCGGATAAATCGTCAGCAACACGCCGCCGTTCGACGCCAGCCGCCACTTTTCGCCCATGGCCGCCAGTTCTTTGTAGTAGGACGAGCCTTTCGGCGCCAGCGTGCCCAGCCGCACCTTGACCGGCTTGGGCGCTGCCAACGCCTCATTCGCGCCGGCCAGCAATCCGAGTCCCATGGCCGCCGCTGCGGGAATGAAACGCCGCCGCGTCAATCGCAGCGGGTCTCCGCGAGGTTGCGGCGGGCATTGGCTGTTTCGCGTCATGTTGTGAATTTCAGTTTTGATGGGGTGAACATGGCTCATTGCGCAATTAAAAAAAGATCCGATTTTCGGGACAGAAGCCAGCGCGCCCGGCGCTGCATGACCAGATTGACCAGCCGCGTTTCAGGATTGGCGTCCGCATTGATCGCCAGCGCCTGCCGCAGCAGGGAATCGAATTCCTTGACGTCCTGTTTTTGCACCGCCACCGATTCCGCCATGGCCAGCAGCGGCGCCGCCTCCTTGCCTCCCGAGAGGGCCATCGCCCGGTCAAAGTGCTGTCGCGCCCGCGCCGCAGGCTCCCCCGCCGCCCCTTGCCGGTTCATTTCGTAGGCGATCAAAAAGCCGTGGATCGCGCCATGATCGAAACTCTCGTCCAATTCCAGCGCCCGGTCAATCAGCGCCTCCATCGCGGGGACTTGCGCCACCAGGTCCGGGTTGTCTTTCGATAGTGAAATCGCCCCCGCCCACGCGCAGGCCGTCCAATACAGCAGCGGCACATCTTTTTTGGCGGCGCATTGCGCCGCCGCCCTGGGATGGGCCGGCAACGCGTCCGAAAATCCCGGGTGGCCCGCTTCCAACCCGCGCAGGCCGTAACGTTGCGCCCGCAGATACAGCCGCCTCGCCCGCGTCCGCAGCGCCTCGGCCTCCGTCACGTCGCGCGCCTCCGTTTCGTCGGCATCCTCCTGCACAAACGCGAACGCGTACTGCGTGAAGCCGCTCGTCGCGGCCAGCAGCAGCCCGCGATGCCGCGGATTCTCGCTCAGCAGGCTCTCAATCAGCTTGAGACTGAATGGCGACGCCGCCTTCACCAGGTCCGGATCGTCGTCGCTGGCGAAAACAGCCCCGCTCCGGCTCACGGCGTCGGAAAACTGATTGACCGCGTAACGGTGAATGGAGCAGCCGCTGCTTGCGATCCACGCCAGCGCGCCCAGGCACGGCAGCATCCGCCACCGCAAAAACAACCGGCTCACGCTGCTTTTCTTCGGTCTGGCGCTCAAGCGCCGGCTCCCGAGCCTGGTTTTCGGTTCATCCGTCTCCGCAAACATTGTCGTGAGGCTACCACGGCCCCGCCGTCGCCAAAAGTCAAATCACCGCCGCCGCACTCCAAACCCCGGCATGATCGCTGCCGGGTTATGCCGCTGACAGCGTTCCAGTCCGGAAAGGGGAATAAGGAAAGAGTCCTTGGTTCCCATTCCTCTGCCAATCATTCCCTTGCCCAATCTTCTTTGCCTGTTTCTCAAGTCTTTGCCGCGCAAGGCCTTGAACCTGTTTTCACCACGGGAGGCGCCGATTACAAAAATAGTTTAAAATAAATGTGTACAAAATCACACTTGTATGCTATGATAGTTTAGTAATGCCTGGCTGAATGGGCCATGCCGAAAAACTGGAATATTGAAACCACCGCAAACCCCCTCCGCATTATGAAGGCCCGCCATGGCAAAATCGCCCGCCTGCCCCGCTCTGTCCGCGACGAATTGAATGAACGCCTGGAACGATCCGAGGAAAGCCCCCAACGGCTCGAATGGCTCAACACCTTGCCGCAGGCGCGGAAAGTCGTGCAAAACGACTTCGTCGGTGTCCCGATCAGCAAGCAGATCGACAAGTACGGACATGAGAAAGCGGCTGCAAAGGAAGCAGAATCGGTCAAACTGACCCGAAAGCGGCGGACAGTTAAACAGGCCAGGAAAACCAGGCCCAGGAAAGTGTATAAACCGTTGGAGGACAACGAGATGGAGGGTGACATGGAGCAGGAATCCAGTCAGGACCAGTCAAAGTCAGTCAAAGTGAATCAAACCGATTTGGCACCCATAAGTCCCATTCCTCCCGTAGCTCCCATAACTCCCATCTCCCCGGCAGAGGATTCCGAGGCCAGGGAGTTCCAACGGGGGACGGACTTGACGGAAAAAGGGGATGCTGTGGCTAAAAACTTCAGCCTTCAGCATTTTTTTGGTCTTTGCCGGTTCCAATTTATGGTTCAATATTGGGAAGGTATGCATTCCGTCCTGACCATCAATGGCGGTTCGTCGAGCATCAAGTTCGCGCTTTATCAGGCCGGCGGTCCGCTGAAGCGGGGTCTTTATGGAAAGGTGGACCGCATCGGCCTGAGCGGGACGAATCTGGCCTTCAAGAACCCGGCCGGGAATCAGCAGGACAGCCGCAACCTTGCCGCTTCCGATCACAAATCAGCGGCGAATTCCCTGATTGATTGGCTTGAAAAGCAGAATGGCTTCGAATCGGTCCGGGCTGTCGGACATCGTGTGGTCCACGGCATGAAACACACCGAGCCTGAGATTGTTACCCGGGAATTGTTGGACGAACTGCATCGCCTCAGGCCTTATGACCCGGATCATCTCCCCCGCGAGATTGAATTGATCGAGACGTTCCGCCAGCGCCATCCGAAACTGCCCCAAGTGGCCTGTTTCGACACGGCGTTTCACCAGACCATGCCGCGTGTGGCCAGCCTGTTGCCCATTCCGCGGCGTTTCGACGCCAGGGGAATTCAGCGCTACGGTTTCCACGGTTTGTCGTATGCTTATCTGATGGAAGAACTGGCGCGCCTCGGCAACCCGGCGGCAACGACCGGCCGCGTGATCCTGGCGCACCTCGGCAACGGCGCCAGCATGGCCGCCGTGCGCAATGGAAAAAGTATTGACACCAGCATGGGCTTCACCCCGACGGCGGGATTGGTGATGAGCACCCGCTCGGGCGATTTGGATCCCGGCCTGGCGCCGTATCTGGAGCGAACCGAGCAGATGACCACCAAACAGTTTTACGAAATGGTCAACCATAAATCCGGGCTGCTCGGAGTTTCGGAGTCCAGTTCCGACATGCGGGATTTGCTCGACCGTGAGACGCAGGACGTGCGGGCGGCGGAAGCCGTGGCCTTGTTTTGTTACCAGGCCAAAAAGTGGATCGGCTCCTTCACCGCCGCGCTCGGCGGATTGGACACGCTTGTCTTCTCAGCAGGCATCGGCGAAAATGCGCCGCCGGTTCGCGCGCGGATTTGTGAAGGGCTGGGCTTCCTCGGCATCGAACTGAATGAGTCGCGCAATGCGGAGAATGCGGCCGTGATTTCCGCAGAGGGCGGTCGCGTCGTCGTGCGCGTCATCCGCACGGACGAGGAACTCATGATTGCGCGCTCGGTCTGCCGCATTCTCGGACCCGGCGCGGTGAATAGAAGCGCAGGAGTCTGACTTGGAATGGTTGCCAACCCCTCAAACTTTTTTCCGATTTCTCGCGGCCTGAACCCACTCGGCGACCAAGCCTGGCAAACGATCAACGACTTCACGGCCAAAGAGAACTTCGTCAACGTATCCCATGTGGAGCATGTCGATGATCCGGCACAGGTAAGATCGCCCGCAATCCCACCAAGTGAATCGGTCATCCAAGACGAGGTAATGCTTCACGTCTACGCCCTCGGAATGGCGCAACTCTTCAAGTTCAAGTCCATCCAACAAAGTTTCATAGACCCCATCCGCAACACGGCTGCCAAAGGTTGTCGTGTGGTAGTATTCTTTGATCTCCCAAATAGCGATTGGGTTTATGGCGGACGGAAAAGCGCCATCAACACGCCGGGCAAGCGTTCGGAGCGGCATTCCGTCTGCCGTGACGCTGGTAAGCCTGTGCGGATCAAGCTCGCAGTCGAACTCGGCACGGTGAGCGTCAACAATCATGCTCACCATGCCTGTCAAGAACGCGGGCTTTTTCTTTGTGCCCTTTTGCTTGTTCATCGGAACGAGCGTTCTGGATTTCAGCGAAGCCCGAAGTTCTCGGAAAAGTTTTCCTGCCTGGCGTACGTCCATCAGAAGCGGTCGCACCGTGTGGTTGATCGCCTGCGCCCGGAAAGAAAAGTAATCAGTCAGTTTCAGGCCAAGCTCAGTCAAATTCCCTCCGGGATCGAAGACATGCTTGGTGGCAAGTTGAAGTTCCACGAGTGCGTTTTTGATCTGATCTTCCGAAGGGACGAGGATGCTGCTGGTCGGCCTGTCTGTGTAGCCGATTTGCTGGCTGATCGTGCGAACGTTGGCCCAAAAATGTTTGGGCAATCCTTGAAAGCGGCTGTCTGGCTTCACGAAACATCCTTTTCGAATCGGCGAACGAAATCACCCAAAGAGATTCCCAATGCTTTGCAAATCTGTCTCAACTCGACCAGATCAAGCCTCCGTTCACCGGATTCGTATTTACTGACGAATGACTGTGGCTGTTCAACTCGTTCGGCTACTTCAGCCTGGGTCAAGCCAGACTCCGAGCGCACGGATCGCAGTAGCGCCGCCAGCTTTTCGCTTTCTGTGCTGCTCAAGCTCTTGCCCATTTGGAGCAGATTAACCAGATCGCGGCCAAAATCCCAAATCGGGATATTGCGCTTGCCTTCCCGTCCGAATTGGCGTTGAATGGTGACGAAACGTGCAATTGGCATTTTTTAACTCGTATGACCAGGAGAGCATTCAAGCTCCCTCTGGCCAATTGTTGAAGTGGATCGGCAACAAGCAGCGATTCGCTGCGGAAATTGTGTCCTTTTTCCCTCAACGATTCGGCTGTTATTACGAACCGTTTCTCGGCAGCGGCGCTGTTCTGGCAACGCTCGCCCCCAAGAAAGCCGTTGGGTCAGACAGTTTCCATCTGCTCATCGATATCTGGCTAACGCTCGTCTCCGACCCTGAACTTCTGAAGGTTTGGTATGCCGAACGGTGGCACGAAATGGCGGCGAGCGGAAAGGAGGAAGCCTATGAGCGAATCAAAGCGCGCTACAACGCCAAGCCGAACGGTGCTGACCTGTTGTTCTTGTGCCGCGCTTGCTATGGCGGAGTGGTAAGATTTCGGAAGGCCGATGGCTTCATGTCAACTCCATGCGGCGTTCATGATCCAATCTCCCCCATCTCATTCAACAAACGAGTTGATGAATGGCATCGGCGGGCCAAACACACGCGGATCAAGCGTGCAGATTATCGCGAAGTCATGGGCGAGGCAACCGCAGGCGATTTAGTGTATTGCGATCCGCCTTATACCTACAGCCAGACGATCCTTTACGGTGCGCAGGCCTTCAGTCTGGCAGATTTGTTTGACACAATCGCTGACTGCAAGAAACGAGGCGTTTTTGTCGCATTGAGTATTGATGGAACAAAGCGTTCCGGAGACTTGTTCTGCGACGTTAAAGTTCCGGACGGTTTGTTTAGCCGCGAGGTCATGGTTCACTGCGGGCGCTCCATGCTTCGGCGGTTTCAGTTGTCAGGGCAGACCTTGGAAACGGAAGAGGTTTCAGATCGGCTGCTCTTGACCTATTGACCAGCGCGCCTGTGGGGCGAAGCCGCGCAGACTTTGCAAGCCGGATTGGCATAACGCCTTGTCTCGCTCGCGGCAAAAGCGGATGAGTTGGCGCGCAGCCGAACGGGAGACGAAAAGAATGCGGTGGAGTTGGCGAACCTCCTGTACATTGGAATCAACGGAAGCAATTAAAGCATGAATGCAAAGACAAAGACCCTAACGCCGGAGCTGCTCCACAAGATGGATGCCTACTGGCGCGCCGCCAACTATCTGTCGGTCGGCCAGATTTATCTTTACGACAATCCGCTGCTAAAACGGCCGCTGACGCTCGCGGATGTGAAGCACATGCTGCTGGGACACTGGGGCACGACCCCCGGGCAGAACTTCATTTACGTCCACCTGAACCGGATCATCAAAAAATACGACCTCGACATGATTTACGTCTCCGGTCCCGGACACGGCGGCCCGGCCGTCGTGGGCAACACTTATCTCGAGGGCACTTACAGCGAGATCTATCCCAACATCAGCCAGGATGAAGCCGGGCTGCGAAAGCTCTTTCTTCAGTTTTCGTTTCCCGGCGGCATTCCCAGCCACGCCGCGCCGGAGACTCCCGGCTCGATCCACGAGGGCGGCGAGTTGGGCTATTCGCTCAGCCATTCGTTCGGGGCCGTCTTCGACAATCCCGATCTCGTCGTCGCCTGCGTCGTGGGCGATGGCGAGGCGGAAACCGGACCGCTGGCCACGGCATGGCATTCCAACAAGTTTCTCAATCCGGCTACCGACGGCGCGGTGCTGCCGATCCTGCACCTCAACGGCTACAAAATTTCCAACCCGACCGTCCTTGCTCGCATCACCCGCGAGGAATTGGAACAGTTGCTCCGCGGCTATGGTTGGACGCCCTGCTTTGTCGAGGGTCACGAGCCTGAGCTGATGCACGAAGCCATGGCCGCGACGCTCGACACGGTGGTGGAGCAAATCAAAAAAATCCAGCAGGACGCCCGCGTCCACGGCAACATCGCGCGTCCGCGCTGGCCAATGATCGTGCTCAATTCACCCAAGGGCTGGACGGGGCCGAAGTGGGTTGATGGGTTGCAGATTGAAGGGACCTTCCGTTCGCACCAAGTGCCGCTCTCCGACCCGGCCGCGCATCCCGAACACCTCAAGCTTTTGGAAGATTGGCTGAAGAGTTACCGGCCGGAGGAACTCTTCGATGAGCGGGGCCGCCTGAAACCGGAACTGGCCGAACTGGCCCCCAAAGGCCAGCGGCGCATGGGCGCCAATCCCCACGCCAACGGCGGCATTCTGCTCCGCGATCTGCGGATGCCGGATTTCCGCGACTACGCGGAGGACGTGCCCTCGCCGGGGATGCCCGGAATCGGCGACACCCATGTGCTCGGACGTTTCCTGCGCGATGTGGCCAGGCTGAACAATGAGCAGCGGAATTTCCGGGTCTTTGGCCCTGACGAGACGCTCTCCAACGGCCTGGAGAGCCTCTTTGAAGTGACCCAACGCCAATGGGATGCCGCGACGGCGCCGAACGACGAATTTCTCGCGCCCGCCGGGCGCGTGATGGAAATGCTGAGCGAGCACCAATGCGAGGGCTGGCTGGAGGGATACCTGCTCACCGGCCGGCATGGACTCTTCAACTGCTACGAGGCCTTCATCCATATTGTTGACTCGATGTTCAACCAGCACGCCAAGTGGCTGAAGGTGACGTTGAACCTGCCCTGGCGGCGGAAGATCGCCTCGTTAAACTACCTGCTGGCCTCGCATGTCTGGCGCCAGGACCACAACGGCTTCACGCACCAGGACCCCGGTTTCATTGACCATGTAGTCAACAAGAAGGCCGGGGTCGTGCGCGTTTACCTTCCGCCGGATGCCAACTGCCTGCTTTCGGTGATGGACCACTGCCTGCGCAGCCGCCATTACGTCAACGTCGTCATCGCCGGCAAACACCCGGCGCCGCAGTGGCTGGCGATGGACGCCGCCGTCAAGCACTGCACCGAGGGCATCGGCATCTGGCAATGGGCCTCCAACGACCAGGGCGTTGCGCCCGACGTGGTCATGGCCTGCTGTGGCGACGTGCCCACGCTGGAGACGCTCGCCGCCGTCTTCATTATGCGCCGGCATCTGCCCGATCTGAGAATCCGGGTGGTCAACGTCGTTGACCTCATGAAGCTGCAGCCGCAAACCGAGCACCCGCACGGATTGAGCGACATGGATTTCGACGAACTCTTTACCAAGAACAAGCCGGTCATCTTCGCCTTCCATGCCTATCCGTGGTTGATCCACCGGCTGACCTACCGCCGCGCCAACCACGACAACATCCACGTTCGCGGCTACAAGGAGGAGGGTACCATCACCACGCCCTTCGACATGACGGTGCTGAACGAGATGGACCGGTTCCACCTCGTGATGGACACCATTGACCGCGTGCCGCGGACAGGCGAAAAGGGCATCTACCTGAAGCAGCAGCTCAAGGACAAGCTGATCGAGCACAAGGAGTACATTGACAAATACGGCCAGGACATGCCGGAGATTCGGAATTGGAAATGGGGCGCGGCCAACGCAGGCAAAGCTTCGTGATTACGCCAGGGAAACGGCGCGGCCACCGTGCAAGGCGGAATCGTGGCAGGCGTCCATGACTTGCTGCGTTTTCAAGGCCCACATCGGCCAGTCGGGGTTGAGGTTTCCGGTGACCGCCTGCCGGGCGAAGTTGCGGAACATTTGCGAGTCTTGGGCCGGGGCGCGGCTGTCGGTGTGTTGGGCGGCGCAGTCGCAACACTTGACCCGCTCCTCGGCCCCGTTGACCTCGAACGAAGGCTCGTGGACGCTGGCCGGATGAGCAAAATCGGCCACGCGCAAATAGCCGTTTGCGCCGCCGACATGGACCCAATTCTGAAATTGGGCGCGGAATGAACAGTAAAAACCCAATGATGGGCCATCGGCGAAAATCAATTCGCCGGAAAAATCGGCTGGCGTGGCGGAAGGGCTGAGGCGGTTGCCGCGGACCGAGAGGATCCTGCCAGTGACTTCGCGGGGCAGTTGCCATTTCATGGCCCAGAGCGCGAAACGGATGCAATACCAGCCGAGATCGCCGAGGCAACCCGTCGGCTCCAGCGCGGCGTGGACGCGAATGTTGGCGTCAAAAAAAGTTTCGCCGCCTGCAAAAGTGAAAACCGACATGATGCGCCTGATCGGGCCGACGGTTTTGCCGTCGTCGAGAAGCTCGCGCAGGCGGCGCAGACGGGGGTTGTGCATGAACATGACGCCGTCCATGAATTGCACGCGGTTTTTTTGGCAGGCGTCGGTCATCTCGCGGACATCGGCCAGACCGAGGCCGCACGGTTTTTCGCACAGAACATGCTTGCCCGCGGCTGCGGCGCGCAAGACCCACTCCTTGCGCAATCCGGTGGGCAACGGAATGTAAACGGCGTCCACCTCGCTGGAGGCGATCAACGCCTCATAGGCGCCGAGGGCGGCGGGGGTCATTTCAGAAGGGGCATCGCGCTGGCAGTCGTCGATGAATTTGCGGCTGCGCGCGGCGTTACGGCTGGCAACGGCGGTGACGACCAAATTGCCGCTGTCACGAATGGCGCGCCAGTTTTTCCGGGCGATGTCGGCCGTGCTCAGTATGCCGCAGCGAAGCTTGTTCATGACCAATGTTTTCGACTCGAAAGCATTTTGTCCAGCAACTCTTTAAATCAAGATCAACAAGCGTCAAATGTTGCGGTAAAAAATGGCAAGGTTTTGCCAATGGATGGTGAGCGGGGAAGTTGGAAAGCGAGAGAATGAACAACACACGCAACACGTCACATTTAAGATGCAGCGCACCAACGAGCAATTGCCTGTCAGTACGAGCCAGCAACCGAGCCTGTGAAACCAACCAATTCAGAGGCGGCCTCCGCGGCTGAACCGGCCCGCGTGTCACGACGCACGGTGTTGAAACTGGCGGCGGTGGGCACCCTCGGTGCCGCCGTCGGCGTCGGCGCCTCCGCCGGCATAACCCATTGGGGACGCACGGCGCCGCCCCCTTGCCAATTCTTCTCACAAGCCGAAGCCAGGCTGCTGATCGCGATCTGCGAACAGATCATCCCCCGTGACGACACCCCCGGCGCCACAGACGCAGGCGTGATCCACTATATTGACCGCCAGATTTCTGGTCCGCTCGCCCGTCACCAGCAGAGCTACCGTCTGGGGCTTGAATCCTTTCGCAAGACCTGTCTTCGAGTTTATAAGACACCCTTTGAAAAACTCGCCTTTGAGCAACAAACCGACGCCTTGCGCCTGATTGAGGCAGGCAGGGCACCGAAGGAACTCTGGGGGAACCCGTCGCAGCAGGCTTTCTTCGGCCTGGTGCTCGACCACACCCGGCAGGGCTTCTATGGCAGCCCGCGCCATGGCGGCAACCGCGATTACGCCAGCTATCGCATGCTCGGTTTGGCTTATCCGAACCTCATCGGCCGGAACCGCTACGCCAAAGGCCGTCCCATCTGACCCGCTTAACCCCCCGGCGCTCATGTCATTCCCCAAAGTTAATGCCGTCATCGTCGGCGCCGGCGCCGGGGGCGGGATTGTGGCCAAGGAACTGGCCCTGGCCGGTCTGAGCGTGGTGTTGCTTGAGCGCGGCGACTGGCCGCGTTACGATGAACACAACGACGACGAACTGTGGTCCCAGCGCACCCCGGCCCTCGGCAACCCCTTTGGTCCCGACGACCGGCGCCATCGTCGCGTTTTCGTCAATCCCAACGGTTTCACCCGCATTGTCCTTCCCAGCGAAGGCGACTACAGCAACAACGCCGGCTGCATCGGCGGGGGCACGGCGAGCTATGGCGCGATGGCCTGGCGCTTTATGCCGCAGGATTTCCGCCTCCGGTCCACGTACGGCGGAGTCAAGGATTCCACGCTGGAGGACTGGCCGGTTAGCTACGACGATTTGGAGCCTTTTTACGAGAAAGCCGAATATGAAATCGGCGTTGCCGGTGACTACACCAACAACCCCTTCTGCGGCCCGCGAAAGAAGCCTTTCCCCATGCCCGCCTTCCCCTATAACAAGGAGGGGCGCCGCATCGTGGAGACCGAAACGCGCATGGGCCTTCACCCTTTTCCGATCCCAATGCTCCGCAATTCTGTGCCATACAACGGCCGGCCAGCCTGCATCCACATGCGCTCCTGCGTCGGCTTCGCCTGCCCCGTCAATGCGAAAGCCGGCACCCACAACACTGTCCTCCCCATCGCCTTGGCGACCGGCAACTGCCAGCTCCGCGCGGGCTGCGTCGCGGCCGAAATCATCATTGATGAACGCGGACGGGCTCGCGGGGTGCGCTACTTTGATTCCGACAACCGAGACCAAGAGCAGCCGGCCGATCTGGTCATTGTTTCAGCTTCGGCCACTGAAACGGCCCGGTTGTTGCTGAACTCCAAGTCCAGGCTTTTCCCAAACGGCGCTGGCAACAACAACGACTGGGTTGGCCGTAATCTCCAGGGCCACTGTTATGTCGGCGCCTCCGGTCTGCTCGAGGAGGAGGAAGTGTATGAGGAAGCTGGCCCCGGTGCCACCGTTGCCATCAGCGATTATAACCACGGCAATCCGGGGTTGGTCGGCGGCGGGATGCTGGCCAACGAGTTTATTGCCCTGCCGTACCTGTTCTGCAACGTGCGCCCGCCCGGCGAACCTCGCTGGGGCAAGGCGCACAAGGACTTCCAGCGCCGCTACTACAAGCGCCTGGTCCGCCTCATGGGCCCCATCCAGGAAATCCCCAATTTTTCCGCGCGCGTCAGCATTGATCCGGTGGTAAAGGATGCATGGGGCATTCCCGTCTGCCGCCTTTCGGGCACGCGACATCCTTACGATCTGCAAGGGGGCGATTTCCTGTCGAAGAAAGCCGAGGCCATCGTCAAGGAAACAGGGGCGACTCGCGTCTGGCGCAACGGCCCAAGCCTCTGGTTAAGCGGCGGCCAGCACCAAGCCGGCACCTGCCGCATGGGCAACGACCCCAAAACTTCCGTCACCAACCGGTTTGGCCAGGTTCACCAGATTGACAACCTCTTCATTGCCGACGGCAGCCTGCACGTCACCAATGGCGGGTTCAACCCCGTCCTGACCATCATGGCCCTGGCCTATTGGGTTTCAGATCACATCAAAACCGGCTGGAAGGGGAGCCAGTTTCGATGACCGTCACCCGCCGATTCAAACTGGTTTGCGCCGCCGTGCTTTTCGCCTCCGTTTTTCTGCTCGCCTGCGGCGCGGGCAGCCTGGCCTGGTTTCATTTTGGCAATCCCACGAACACCTGTGCCTCCTGTCACGAAATGACCGGCGTCCACTCCGCCTGGTCCGCTTCGTCACATCGCACCCTCCACTGCCGCAACTGCCACGGGGGTTCGCTCACGCTGGACGTCCACGCCCTGCGCGCGCACGTCAACCGCGTGGTGCAACACTTCCGGCGTTCGCCGGACCAACCCATCCGTCTCACGGAAGGGCATGTGATTGCCCTGCAGGAGGCCTGCCGCGCCTGCCACCCGCAGAGTTTCGCTGATTGGAAAAGCAGCCGCCATTCGGCAACCTACGCGCGCATCTTTCTCGACGCCGCGCACAACCGAACCGAGCAACTTGCAGCCGACTGTCTGCGCTGCCATGGGATGTTTTTTGACGGAAATATCGAAGACCTCGTAACGCCCATCTCGACCACCGGCCCTTGGGCGCTGAAAGATGCAGTCAAGGCCGGCCAGCCGGCGATCCCGTGCCTGGCCTGCCATCAAGTTCACGCCCCTGCCGCCGGGTTCCAATCCGCTCATCTGTATGTCCGGCGCGAGCAGGCCTCTTTCTCCGCCGACCTCCTGCCCATCACGCCCATGACCCAAGGCGATCACCCCGTCAAAGTCTCACCGGACCCGCGCCAGCGGCTCTGCGCGCAGTGCCACGCCCCCAACGCCTTCCGCCAACTCGGTTCTGCGGATGATCGCACCCCGTCCGGGGTGCATGAGGGGTTGAGCTGTCTGGATTGCCACTGGTCCCACTCCAACTCCGCCAGGGCCTCCTGCGCCGCCTGCCATCCCTCAGACTCGCATTGCGGCCTGGATGTCGGGAAGATGGATACCACCTTCCGATCCACCGCGAGCCGGCACAACATCCATTTCGTTGCCTGCGGCGATTGCCACAACGGCCGGCGGCCGGCAAACAGAAAATAACCGCAGCGCGTCAAGCAAATAATGGAGCGTGCCCCAAAGCGATTTCTTGTCAGTTGCGCAGACACTTGAGAGATGGAGGCGAGGGTCGGAATTGGGCTGAAAACCACTGCAAACCGCTAGCATAATCGCAGGTTTTCCCCGCTAGTCAAGCCCTACCCATCGTAACCCAAACGTAGTCGTTTACTACTCCTTAAGTGTGCGTTTTGGTGTGCGTTGCACTCTCGGTGGTGGTTCAAACCAACACTGCCAGAGCCTCGGCATTCGTTGCTTTAATGAAGCGGTGCCTCGGTCGCATTTGACAGGCTCTTTGGTTGATGAGGACACGTCCAATGGTGTGCAGAATCCCAATGGTGAAGGCGTCACGCTGAGGAGGGGCAATGTGGATCTGGCACAGCGGGAACTGGTCGTCACGACGCGGAAGACCGGGCGGCGTCAAGTCCTCCCTTTGGCGGTGCCGTTGCTTCGCCACTTGGAGAGCATTCCCGCCAGCGAGAATGCGACCGAACCCTTGTTCCCGAAAGCCTGTGCGACCCGAGGACGCAGCCAGTGTGGCAGCATGCTCTCAAGTCAGTTCCACGGCATCCTCGTGGTCGCGGGACTGGCCCAAGCTCGTCCGCACACAAACACCGGCAAGGGCCGGGACACCAGGCGCGAAGCCGGTGGTCTGAGTTTCCATTGCCTGAGGCACACAGTGACCTCGCTGCTCAAGAACGCTGGCGTGAGCGACGCGGTGGCGCGCGACATCATCGGCCACAATTCACCTGCCGTCAGCGCCTCCTACACCCACATAGACATGGACGCCAAGCGCCGTGCTGTGGACAAACTGCCTGACATCCTGAAATAAAGAAACCCTCGGCCGTTTGGACTGCCCGACAGCTCCAGAAACCCAACTCTATGATTATTCTTTCACTCCGGTTGGAGTGTTCATTGTCGTCTTACGGAACCACTCTCCCAGCAGCCGGTCCAACTGCCCCACCGCATACAGGGGCAACGAGAGCAGTTGCACCGTTATTCCATCTTCGCCCGGTAACTCGATATTCTCCAGTGCCGGTAACCCGGTGTAAAAGCGCACCGCTCCCTTCCGGCGTTTTTCCCGCAGGAACTGAAACGTCGAACGAAGCGTACCGGTTCTTCCCGCCTTCACTTCCACCGGCAGAATCTCCTGGTTCCGGCTGATGACAAAGTCCACTTCGGCATTCGCGTTGCGTGCCTCCCGCGCCCAATAAAACAATTGCGGATCTTCAAACGCCGGCGCGGCGCACAACAACTGCTGTCCCACGAACTGCTCCGCTAGGGCACCCTCGTTCACGGTGATCAAATCCTCCGCTCCGATCAGGTTCAGTCCGCACAGTCGGTTTACCAACCCGATATCCAGAAACAGCGCTTTGAAATGCCTCTCGTCCCGCTCCGCGCCGAGTGGCAGGCCGTTGGCTGAAGTATGCACCACCGGATGCACCACCCGGCTCATCGTCAGCAATTCCAGCGCGTGTCGCACGTCCGCCGACCGTTCTTCGCGGCTGATGTTCACGAATTTGATTTTCCGTCCCACGTTCTCCGCAATGTGCCGATAGGTCTTGCGCATCAACTCCTGCAATCGTCGCGGTCCGTATTTCCCGAAGTCCGCCTGCACGGTTTCCACCAACGCCGTCTGGATGCGTTGCACCTCCAGCAAATCCTTCCGAGCCGCGTAAGCCGCCACTGCCTCCGGCATCCCGCCCACAAAAAAGTAGCGCCGCATCGCCTCAAAAAATCGTTTCGACACCGCCTCCGATGGCGGTTGCGCGAGGCTCCATGTTTTGAGGTAATCTACCAGCGCCTCGCCCTCGGTCGCGGCCAAGAATTCCTCAAAGGACATCGGTTGCAGATGCAAAAACTCGATCCGCCCCACCGGCATGGAATATTCGAACTCGCGCAACGCAAAATCCAGCAGCGAACCCGCCGCGATAACGTGCAATTCCGGCATGAGTTCATGGAAATAGCGCAACAACGCCAGGGCGGGTGGGCATGCCTGAATTTCATCCAGGAATAACAGCGTCTTGCCGGGAGTCACGCTCCGGCCCCGCAACACTCCGAGTTCAGCCAGCACCCGCGTCGGATCAGACTGGGAAAAGAGACTGTGCAAATCCCGCTCGCGTTCCAGATCCACTGTCTCCACCGTGTCAAAATGCTCAGCCCCCCAGTGCTCGACCAGATATGTCTTCCCGACCTGTCGTGCGCCCCGCAAGACCAATGGCTTGCGACCCGGACGATCCCGCCATTCAGTCAACGATGTTTGCGTGTTTCTCTTCAAATTGGGTTGGATTTAAGCACGTTCTCCGCTTAAAGACAATTGGATTTCAGCGGCTTTTTGGCGGAAATTCAAAATGAGGCTGGGTGGCGTTGACAAAGTCTTTATCCCAGCCTTATGCACATCAGCCCGGGATAACGGAGCAATCCCGAAGGCCGACCGACCGGCACTTGCGTTGGAGTCAAGGGGATGAACGCTACTGTTGACAATTGCACCAACGACACCCCGGGCGGTTGCGTGGCCTTTAGAATTTCATCGTAAAATTAGCCATCACGGAATGTGTTCCGATGTATTTGCCTTCGTCGGGAAAGGCGGCAAGATACTTGTAGCCTAGGCTCACATCAGTCCTGGCGTTGAGCCGGAAGCTTACACCGCACATGCCTTGCACGGCTGGATCGATTCTGTCACTGTGCGTCTCGCAGCCGCGAAAGCCCGGCTTGTCGATTCGGGCAAAGGAACAATCACCGCCGCCGCCAACTCCGATGTACGGAACGACAGAGGAGTCGGGATTGATTTTGAGCACCAAGTTGGCCAGCATCGGCACTTGATAATAGTCGCCCTGCAACGATATCGGCGAGTTCGCGTCCAGAACCTGCGAGACACGATTATAGATGACGCCTGTTTCAAATTCACCTCCAAGCGTGAGCCTGCTGGTAGCCAGAAAGTTATAACCTGGCGCCAGACTCAAACGCACGCCTGTATCCATGTGCAAGGTGACTGGGAAACCGAATCTGGAACTTTGGAAGTCCGGCATGAAGGAGGGACCCAGACCGCTGTTGAAATAAAAGCCGAGGTCCTTGCCGGAATCGGCCACATAAGGCGGCGGGACATAAGCCGGCGCGACATAAACTTGGGCGGACGCTACAGTCAGCCCTGCAAAGAGGACGGCACAAGCCGCCAAGCCCAGGGCAGGAATATGTCGATGTTTCATGGTTGATGGCTCTTTCATAAAGAGCCGTTCGGTGAGCGGCTGCGCACCGCCAACTTCCGAGGTCATTAGGGTTGTTGCTTTTTTTCGCTTTTGATCTGCTTCGTATGTTGTCATTTTGTTCCTTTCTTCATTTGTTTTTGGTTTATTTCCAACTTCACCACTCCGTAGGCCATCTCTCGTGCCGACGGAATCGAATTGTCGCAACATGTTCATTTCGTCACTTTGCCGCTCTGTTTGAATACAGTTGCACCAAGGCTTCTTGAACGGCAGGAACATGCAGGTTTCCGAGGTGCCCGCCGACAGGATAAACGGTGAGGTTGGTGCCGAAGGTGGAGTGGAACCAGGAAACGTCGGCGGGCGTAAGCAGGAAATCATCCTCGCAGATTTGAACGCGGATTTTTGGATTACAGCGCAGGAACTCCGCGCTTTGTCCCAAATCGGTGGCGGCGATAAGGTCTTGGCGATTACTTACGCGGCCGCTCTTGGTCAGGTATGGAAGCACAAAGCGATCGGTGTATTCGCCGTAGTTGATCCGCCGTATTTCGCGGATGGAATCCTGACGGACAAATCGGCCCGGCTTCACCTTCAGGACACCCAAGTTCTCCCGTCGCTGGCTATCGACAATGACGTTCATGAGCGTGTAACGGAACGCTACCCCAAGAACAAAGTCCGACTCCGCGCGGGTCAACGGAATATTGCCTGAGATATCCAGGCCGTCGTCGGCAAAGTGGAGGGCCTTGTAAAGGGCGTCTTCCATCCGCTTCCACCGTTCTGCAGCCGGCCACGCCAGGGGAGCATTGAACATCTGGTCCAGACACTGTGCCGCACGGGCCAATTGCGGCGGGGGATTGACCGCGACGTAACGATCGAACGTCAGGCCTCCGAGCTTGCCCGCAGCTTCCCGACCGGCGATCATTAAAGTGAAATAGCCGCCGTGGGAAACGCCGGTCAGGCAGGTACCAGTGATATTGTCGCCCTTCCATTGCCTCATATCAGCGAGGATCAATTTGAGCGCGTTCACCACGTCGTCGCAGTCCGCCGGGGCATAACCCGGAACCGCCATGGTGGAAGCAGACTCCATGAACTCCTTTTGAAATGGATTGGAGAAGGCCACCACGGAGTAGCCGTGGCGGTACATCAAGTCCGCATAAGCCACCGTGGAACGGTCCAAACGATAAGCCCCCAGCCCAGGGATATAACATACCAGGGGAGCCGGCTTCTTCTGCATCCAGCAGGAGTAGGCCAGTTTCTTGCCCGTGGCTGGCACACGTACTTTGCGCGTGACGGCCATGTCAGCAAAATCGGGGATGACTGGCTTGAACAGCACTGCGCTAAGGGTGGGATTGGGTTTGGAATCGCTGTCGGAAGTTGGCCGGTAGTCAGTGATCAGCCGCTGGCGGTTCAATGAATACAAGGTGCGAAAGGCCTGGTATGGGTCCACCAGGGAATCCAGTTGGCGCTTGTAATCCCGCGCTTCGCCGCTGACGTCATTGACCGTGATGCCGGGCCGAATGGTCATTGCCCAGACCTTATCCGGATACGCTAAAGTCAGGTCGGAACTTATGTCCATCGGCCAGTCAACAATTTTGCCCAGAGCGTCGCGGCCATTACATGGTCCGAGGACGGGAATAACGAGGTAAAACCCAGGACCGCAACCATAATACCCCAGGGTTTGGCCGAAATCCTCATCTGAGCGCCCGATTTTCCAACGAGTAGCTGGATCAAAAAAGCCACCTAACCCGACAGTCGAGTTGGCTCCAAAACGCTTGGTTTCCTCCCACGCGCCATGCCACTTCCCTTGGAAACAACTGTTGAAGAACCTCACCGGGTAACTCAGGTTATGCCCGACATTGCTGATTTTGGTACGAACCGGTTTTGGCGCCACAAAATTATAGCCAATACTTGCGGGATAAATCACTCCTCGGAACAGGCAATCGTTAAACGCCCAAGAGCATCGGTTGAACCCTTCGATTGGGTCGGGCACGACGTCGAAATACGGCATCTGCCCGGATTGCAATTCTTCCACCTTGTTGGTTAGCGTGGTTCCCTGAGCCGAAATACCGGCGCAATGTATGATGACCAGCAACGCCACGGCACAAACCCGAAAGTAAAAGAAAGCGGATTTTGGCACAGGCCCGGTTGAGTAAAAGCATTTACTTGTCATATAGAGTTCCACAGCGCGATTCCGGCCGCTGCCTTTGTGTCCAGCATCCAGCGTTTGATTCCGTTCCATGGCCTGACCTCTTGGATAGGGTACTTCATACCATTAACTGCTTGACCCAAGACTTTGGCCGCGATCGGAGCCTTTCTATGGCCGGAGACGAAAATGATGACCTCAGCCGCAGAGTTGAGCACAGGGAGGGTCATGGTAATGCGATGTTTCCTGAGTTCCTCCACCCAGTTCGACACCACCCAGCGGGTGGTTTCGTGCAAACCGGAGCTGTTGGGAAACAGCGAGGCTGTATGACCGTCGTGCCCCATCCTGAGGAACGCCAGATCAAAACGCGGGAAACCTTCATCCAGAAGACCGCGCGGCTCGAAAAACTCCCTCAAGTCCGCCTCGTATTCTTCCGCTGATTGAGCGGCGCTGGCAAGCTCACCGAGCACGCGATGAATGTGAAGGTGCTCGGTTCGCAGGCTCAGAAACATTGCCTCGCTGACCATGCGAAAGTTGCTGTGGGGATGTTCGGGAGGAACATGGCGTTCATCGCCGAAGAAGAAGTGGACCTTCGACCATGGTATTTCCGCACGGACGTTTTCGTCTGATGCCATCAACTGGTAAAGAGCCCTGAATGTCAAGCCGCCGGAAAGGGCGACCGCGAAAACACCACGATCTTGGACTGCTTTTGTTGCCAGGAGCGCAAACCTTCGTGCCGCCGCCGCAGTGAGTGCCTGGATGTCGGCGAACACGTCCACCTCATCTTCGATCAGTTTCATAACATTGCTTAGCTATTTCATTTATTCCCCTCTTCGAGAACGATTCTCCGACTGCTTCAGTCAACGGCGTTTCCCCGGCCTCGTGGTCCTTCCTCCCATGGGATACAGCGCCAGATAGCACGACTATGAACATGACTATGAGGGTGTCAAACACCACGAACGTTAGCAGGATATACTCCATCTGATTCCTCTCCGTTCCCGCCGCATGATCCAGTTTCCGTTCTGCGGCACTCTGGCCGGACTTGGCTGCATGCACCTCAAGCACATAGGAAAGTGGATGTGGTTAAATACCCTGACCGACAGAATTAATCGTTGCGGGGCGCGTTTGCCTCGAGTTGTAACTGCGTCTCTCATAGGTCATCAATACACTGGCATAAGCGGAACCCTGGCTGCCATTTGCAGTTGAACCTGCAAGTCAAGGCAGGTCTCCACCTGGGCGAAACGCAGCGCCTTGGCCGCTGGCAGCACCTTGCTGAATTTCTTGAAGTACGACGTCCGCTTGTCCACCTGCTTCTGCTGGAAGCCGGTGAAGTCCTTCAGCATTTGTCTGGCGCGGTCGTCGGACACGGTGGGGTAGAGCTTTCCATATTCCAGCACCACCCTCATGAGCCTCTCATCAACTTTGTCCATTTCAAACCTGTACTCATGGTAGAGCGGCCAAAAGTTCTTGCTTTCCGCATCCGTGAGTTCCATCGCCGCCACGACGGCCGCCTCCCGGTCAGCTTTAACTACACTGCGGGCCACTTCGATCAAGTCCTGATCAGTTTGCGCGAATGTTTGACTGATGGCCCCGGTCAGCATGCCGCACGTCAAAGCGACGAGAGACAGTGCGCGGGTGAATTCGGGCTTCGTAACTATTTTCATATTATTTGAGCGACTTTTTATGTGGCTGGTTGAGCAGCTCTTTTTGCAGCCACCAAGCCGCCGCCAGCCTCCAAGGGTGTTTTGATGAGGGATTTCATGGAGAATCATGTATGTCTTTGAGACCCCGTTTCGCCTTCTTTGGACTAAAGCTCGTTTCGTCGATTCCGATGTCCTGTGCTTTGTCAGCATTCATTGTCAACTGTATATCTATTTCCATCCCTCATTAAGCACGGCTTGTGCCAATTAACGTATATATTCGCAACTAGAGCGTTTTAAATAAAACTGTAGCCACAAGAGGCAAACCAGTTCATGGCATCCCGGGGCGTGATACTCTGCAAAGCTGAAGCAATCGCCTGGAGCAGAGCGGGCTGCGTGCGGGCCTCGGCTGTACACAGGTGGGATTTGACTTTGCTCCACATTTGCTCGATGGGATTGAGGTCTGGGGAATAGGCTGGAAGGAAGAGGATTTGGGCTCCAGCCTGCGCGATCAGCGAAAGGGTCGGCTCACTTTTATGCGGGGAGAGGTTATCCATGATGACCACATCTCCGGCGCGCAGCGTCGGGCACAAGACATGGCCGACATAGACCCGGAAAACCTCCGTATCGGTGGCCCCCTCGATGGTCATGCAGGCGGTGGCACCGTCCAGGCGGATGGCGCCGATCATGGTCGTGGTTTGCCAATGGCCCTGCGGACATTGGGCGTAGACACGCTGACCCCGCAGGGCGCGCCCGCGCAGGCGGGTCAGATTGGTTTTGGCACCCGATTCGTCCAGGAAAATCAGTTTGGCCGGGTCCAAACCGCCTTGCCGACGCCGCCAGGCGCGGCGCGCCCGCGCAATGTCCGGACGGTCTTGCTCGCTGGCATGGAGTGTCTTTTTTTATATGTCAGCCCCATCTTCGCCAGAACGTAGTGGATGGCGGGCAGAGAACAGTCCAGTTCCAAGCCGGCGCGCAGCTCTTTCAAGGTCAGGTCGGGCTTCTGATTCAATAGAGTCCGCATCTGGCGCTGATGGGCCGCCAGGATCATCGGCTTGCGCCCGGAGAAACGGTGGCGCGGACCGATCTCCCCGGTCCGTCGGCGTTGTTGCAAGAGCTTCTTGACCATGCCCAGCGAAACCCGGTAACGATCGCCGACCTCCACGCGAGTCCCCTCTTCAAGGTCATAGGAAGCCAAAATCCGTTCGCGCAGGTCCAACGATAAAGTTCGCATGAACTGCCTATACCACAGGCCCAACGGAATGGCTACAGTTTTATTTAAAACGCTCTAATTGATGAACATTGTGTTATGTATTACACAATTCAGCCTTTGAAGGATTCGAAATATTGAACATTCACAATTTCGTCTGAGTTCAGCCACAAAGACCGTCCGGCCTCCGACAGTATCTGCTGATTGTGGAATCAAACAGGATCAATCGAGAGCGATAAACAACACGTGTTCAGCTTCTCACTTAATTGCTCCCTGGCTTTGCTGACGCGGAGTCAGGGCTTCCGACCCGGAGAAGAAACCGTACGTTCCTGCAAATGGCATCAATGAATTTGGCCAGACAAATCGGCCGGTTGTTCCCGGTTTTCACGACCGTGGCGAATTGGGTGGGGAATTCGCGTTGGAGGAAGTCCGTGATTTCGCGGCGCAGATTCAAATCGCGAAGTTGGAGCAACTCATCAAAGCTGCGGGTAATCGGTCGCGGCCGACCTGACTCCGCGGGTCTCAGGAGGATTTGCTCATAAACGGCGTCCCATGCGGGATCGATTCCCTCGCCGTCCTGCCCGGAGCAGCAGGCAAGGCGGCGAAGGTCCTCTTCGACGGCGCAGAAAGACCTTCCTTCACTGGCAACCAGCGGGAAGAGGCGGCCAAGTTCGACGGGCTCCTTCAGCGCCCGGTGCAATGCCTTGATGAATTCCTTCAGGAGTTGATCAACGAAATCCAACCCATTCTGATATTCCCTGGGGTCCCGATGTTGCAGATTCCGCAACGTCTCACACCAGGCAGGAGAGAAGCGCGGGTGTTTGCGGAACTTGCGGACCGATTTGGCCAGGGCCGAAACAATGGCTCGTTGCAGGTCGTAGTGGAATCTTTCGCGGGAAAGTTCGGTTTTAGCCATGTTTCCGGCCGGTGAGCGGGCGTCGCGGAATGCAGATTCACTGGTTTTCATGAGCGTTTTCGTTGCGTCTAGTTCTTCGGTCTGATTTTGGGTAATTCCCTCTGCATGGCTGAACTAATTCAATCAATCGATGGCAATGAACGACACGTTTTTGTGCCGGTCCTCCAAAGTAAAATACATGGCATGGGGATCAAGCTGCGGTTCCCCGTCCACTAGAAACTGGTAGTAATGGCGTCCACGGGCCAGAGGCACTTGGAGAAACCATGAGCCGTCCGCCTGACGGCGCATGGGATGTGTTGTGGCGTTCCAATTGTTGAAATCCCCAATCAGACAAACTGTTGCCGCTTGGGTGGCTTCGCAGTGAAACGCAATCGTCTCGGCTGTGTCTTGGAGTTTAGCCTCGATAACTTTCATTCCAGATTCCATCTGTGGTCATAATCCCTTGGCATGGTGCATAAGCAAAGGTTGGCGCTGCCATACGCCGCCGCAACTTTCGGTGGCACGCCGGGACCCACGTGCAGCCAGGAAACTCCTAGCATATCGGGATAATAATCGGGGGAATTAGGGCCATAATTCCGAGTGGCGCAGCCCCCGGTCAGCAGGACCAGGAGCGCATAAACATACAAACGATTCGTTTTCATAGTGATTCATATTATTGTTGCTTGTTTGTCATGGCTTTTCTTCAGCCATCAGAAAATGCAGTCTTTGCTCACGGGCTCGGCAAGCCTCTTGATCGCCATTGGTCGCCGGATGCGGAGTGTCGAAACAACGAAGGGCACACTGTGGGCAGCATAACACTGTCCGCTTTGCCTCACGAGGAACCTTGCAAAACCACCCGTCGTCCGCGATTTTTCTGTGACAAACGAAGCATTTCTGTTGCCCATTTCCATTAACGGAAGGCGTCTCTCGCCAGGTTTCTTGCCGCTCAATCACAGGCCGGTCATTGCTGATATCGGAGGGTTCCGTGTCATGGCACGTGCGGGAAACGTGGTTGTCAATGGTGGCGTTCATATTCTTGCCTTTGGTCTTGTCCGTGGGTTGCGAGGGTGTGGTATCGATTCATCCCTGGTGGTGACGTTCGTCTGCCATTCCTTAAAGGAAAAGTTAGAAGACTGGTTTTGCGTTGCCGCTCCCGCAGGACATGGATAATGGCGTCGGTGACAGCCGTGTGCGGGAGGTTGTGTGTCATGCCGCCAGCGATGGCGCGCGGCAGGGCTTTTTCAGGCCATTCTCTGGCGCCGCATGATTCGCACCCTTTTCCGCGACCTTCGCCCGCTTGTCGTGTTGTCGCAGCGTTTGGATCGGCAACGCGGAATCCTCTTCCGGACAAGGGCGTCGCTTGCAGAACGAATTTCATTCCGGTGCGGCGGGCGGCCTGGCGCAGACGCCATTGAACTGGAGTCACCCGGTCGTTGTCCCGATGGCTGGTGCTGAACAATGCCAGCAACCGAAGGCCCTCGATTCCAGCGGTGGTCTCCCACGTCCGGATCCAGTTCTCCACAGAATCGGGCAAAGTTACATGTTCGTCCGCGACGAAGACGACCATGTCTGCCACAGCCACTTCGCTGACTAGCAACTCGCGAACACGGAGCTCCAAAAGCTCCTCGAATTTCAAAAAGCGCGGAACAAAAGTGAGCATTTCCCCGAAGCTTTCCGCGAGCCCCCTAAAGAATTCTTTCGCGCATATCCCGTTGCCGAAGTCATCGTAAGCAACGACCAGCTTGAATTCTGACGCCCGGTCGGATTTCGGACTCGTGGCGGCGAATATCTTCTCTTTCGGCCTGCAAAAAAAAGCGGTTGCGTCCGTCGCCAACTTTGCCGCCGTTTGTTTTTTCTGTTGATTCATTGTGTCCTCTCAAGATTTGGCAACGCGCATGGCTCAGGCGGCCAGCCTTTCTGGTTGTGCCGAGACCAACTCGGATTGGGCTTCGTCCCATTCCGCCAATTTTTGCATGACTGTGGCTGGATCCTGGGATTTGTTGATGACCTCTTCACGGGCGATAAGGCCCTGCTGATACTTTTCCATCAGATATCCGTCCAGGGTCACCATCCCGTACTTTGCCCCGGTCTGGATGTCTGAATTGATTCGGAAAGTCTTGTTGTCGCGGATCAGCGCCGCGATGGCCGGGGTGTTGATCATGATTTCATAGACGGCGATGCGGCCCGGCTTGTCGATGCGCGGCAGCAGCAACTGGGAAATGACCGCCTGCAACACGGTGGAAAGCTGAATGCGGATGGTTTCCTGCTGGTTCATGGGGAAGGCATTGACCAATCGGTCAATGGTCTTGGCCGCGCCCGTGGTGTGCAGCGTGCCGAAAACCAAATGCCCGGTTTCTGCCGCAGTGATGGCCGCTTCCATCGTTTCCAAGTCGCGCAATTCGCCCACCAGGATCACGTCAGGATCCTGGCGCAACGCGCGGCGCAAAGCCTCGGCGAAACTGGGGACATCGATGTGAACTTCACGCTGTGTGACCACGGCCTTTTTGTGGTGGTGATAGTATTCGATAGGATCCTCGACGGTAATAATATGAACGTCGTCGCGCGTCTCGTTAATAATGTTGATCATCGATGCCAGCGTGGTGGTTTTGCCTGAACCAGTCGGCCCAGTGACCAGGATCAGTCCGCGGGGCTTGTGCAAGAGGACGTCCATCGTTTGGATCGGCAAGCCGATTTGATCCAAGGTAAGAAGTTTGGTTGGGATTTGCCTCAAGACCAATCCAAAGTTGCCCTTTTCTTTGAAGACGCTGACACGAAACCGCGCCATGTCCCCGAAGGCAAACCCAAAGTCCGCCCCGCCGTTTTCGCGCACCTGCTGGATGGAATCCTCAGAGGTGATACTGCGCATCAGTTCTTCGCAGTCTTGCGGCTGCACGACCGGCCCCTCGACACGTTGGAGAACGCCGTGGATCCGGATAACGGGAGGCACACCAACACGAACGTGCAAATCAGACGCTTCTTCCGAAACCATCAACTGCAATAAGTCAGACATGGCATACATAGATCAACCTTTCATATTTCATTTAATATTGCGCAACGACATCCGCGGCTGGCCGGGCGTTGGCTTGTGGAGTGGTGGTAGTCATATAAATTATGGAGCGCTTCGGCAACGGAGAGCCGGACCTTGCGCGGCCAGTTTGTTCTGGCGAGCGGTATGCCGTCGGAATAACACACGCAGTCCGCCCCAGCCTGCGAAGCCAGGTGGCTTAAGTAGATTTCTGCGGAAGACAACCGCGGCACGATCATTCCGCCCGTTTCCAGCAAGGCCAGCAAAGAAACCCGATGGGTTGGCTTGTGGAGCAACTGTTGTTCGAGCCATTCAGTCAGCGTCTGGGGCAATTCCCGTCCAGACAAAAGCGCGAAAAGTATGATGTCCGCCTTAGCGATGGCATCCGCCGCCACCCGGCGCATTTTGGGATGCCAGAAAGACTTAAGACTCCACCAGGAGACTGAAAAATTGAACGAACGACCCAGTCGCCGCGTGAGTTCTTCCTGCATGATCTGCGCTCGATTTCGGTTGAGGTCGTGCTCATAAACAGCAAAAATCCTTATGACAGGCTTTGGCACTTGAGAGAAGCGCCCATGGCGAACTCTAGGCGGGTGAGCTTCTGGCATGGGCGTTTCGAACCGCAAACCCACCTTCCGGCCTCGATCCTCCCCAATTTTTAGTGAATATCTTTGAACAGACATGATAGCTTTTAATTGCTTTTGATTTGCTTCGTATGATGTCATGTGGATCCTATGTTTGTCTTTCTATCTGGTTGCCGGTGTGGGGTGTTGTTTAAGGCGCGTCAACTGGAGATCCTCTGCGGTTCCGGGCTCGAAGCGGGCCCGGGTGGTATTGGCGCCGCGTTGGGAAGCGCACACCTGTGCGGACGGCAGCGGACAGCCGGTTGGCCGAAGGGGTAGGCCAGAATGCTCGGACGGAACGAGCACCGCACGCGTGGGACGCGTGCGCTTCCCGAAGGCGTTTTCGTCGAAATCGTTGAAAACCGGGTTGCGTGGATCTCGTCTGATTACCGGACTGAACCGCACGTTGCGCCATCGTCGAATTTTGAGTTGTTTTTTCATGGTGCTTCTTCCTTTCGTGTGAGCTTGCGCAGGTCTTGTTTAAATCCTCTTCATCGTTGTGTTTTTCAAAATTCGTTGTGAGAACTTCAAAAGGGTGAGTTGCCGTTACATTTTGCCCAGATGACGTAAAGGGCGACGATAACGGCAACGAAATTAAAGACCACAAAACTCCAAATCCCGATCGTCCCCCAATCCAAGCGATTAGCTCTGTTGGATGGCGACCCGATGGCCCGTTCCTGCTCCCCTAGGTGTCGCTCCGAATGATCTGTCACTTGATGGGTTGCTTGAGAAGGGTCAGGGGAATGACGTGAATACAAATTGCCGTCGTCAAGGACGGACCACCGGGATTTCAAAAATCCCACACCGAAATCCGGTTCATTTGTTTCGATGGGTTTCATGTTCGTCAGTAATGTCCGCGTGGATAGTCTGTCCAGCTTCGGGGCCGGCTGGACAGACCTGTCTGCTGATTCGTCCTCGCGGGCCGCAAGAGGATTAACGCCGGCGTCCCGCAAGTACGCCGATGAGCAACGCGACGCCACAGGCGATGCCAATGGACTCATAAGGATGCTCGCGGATAGCGTGATCCGTGGTCTGGGCCGCTTTCACGGTTTTGTCTTTAAGCCGCTCGTAAGTGGCTTTGGCTGACTCCAGGCCTGACGCCAAACGGCGACGCACTTTGGTCAAGTTTTCTCTGTTCCCGTCTGCGGTAGCCTTGAGCAATTCCTCCGCGTCACGCAGAACCAGGTTGATGTCGCTGGTTAGCCTTTGATTTGCTTTGTGTGTTGTCATGTCGTTCCTTTCTTTGTTTGCTTTTCGTACTTTTCCCCATGTCATCACTACTTAATCAGGATTTATGCCAAGTCGATGGATTCGACGTAAGACGCTCATTTGCAATAAGATGATACTTTTTGTCAGGATTCTTAGGTGCGCACGAGATTTTGAAAGTTCGAATTTCCGTGTTATCAACGATTGAAAATTCGTCGCACTTATGACAAGATATGTGTTTAAGGAGTGTCAACTGGAAATCCTCCGCGGTTCTTGCCCTGCGCAAGTCGATAAGTTTTTCTGAGTCGCAATGCTCCGTTTGGGATCCGACGAATGCAGGAAGAATTCGGCGGTTAGAAAGTAGGTATGGGCCCGCAGAAAAGCTCCACCTCTGCCTTGAGCGTCCTGGGTCCACTCTGCAAGAGCCAAAGTCCGCTCGGCAGTAGCATTCCAAGCTTTATACAGCCCCGGGCATCCCGGCCTCTGATGTGCTGGACAGTCTCCAGAACCTCTTCCGTATCGGAACCGCCATAGGGTTCGGCGGGCAGTAATCGTAGGGCTTGAAAGTGGTAGATCTGGTCTTTAAAAAGGTGGCTTTGAGCAACATCAGAGGGGCGACCAATGAAGATGAAAAGGACGATAAGGCAGAGTGTCGCGGCTCTTGCGCGGAATAACCATAGCCTTTTAGCTCACATGTGTGTCTCCTTTGTAAACACAAGTCGACTTGCGTTAATTACGCTCATGTTCATGTGTTGGCAGATCATTTCGTGGATTGTGGCGGCGCAAGCCTTCCGCCACGGCGTGGAGGCTGACGAGATTGGTGGAGGGCTGGGCCAAGCCGCCCAATCTGTTGTTCAGGAAACTCGCCCCCAAAATAACGTTGTTGGAGCAAGAGGCGTCGTTGACATGAAAGGCTTTCCCGCCGCAATCATTGACCACCAGGTTTTCAAAATTGTTGCCGATGCATTGGGTGTCGGGACAGAGCATCCAGCCCCTGGCGGTGTCAGTGGTGGCTTGTGCCATGAAAACCCCGTCATGATGACTGTTGGAAATGATTAGGCTTTGAAACGAATTGTCCCGGGAGTCGCGCATGAAAATGCCCAGATCGTTGCGCGCCAATACCGCATTGGTGATGGAATTATGGCTGAAGTCGAGGTCCAATGACAGGCCCGCCGCCAGATTGTCATGCAGACGCAGGTTGTCAAAGCGGCTTTCTTCGGTCTGGTAACAGGCCAGGCCGTCGAATTGATTGTCGTAGGAATCAAAATCGTTGACGTGGAGACGGCGGACGGCGGCGGCGACCAAGCCGCCGGAGCGGCAATGGCAACAGACGACATGTTCGACCTCAACATCGGCCACGTTCCAGATTTGCACGCCATTGTTGTTGAACTCAGAGCCGTCACCGGCTGATCGCCAAAACTCCAGTCTTTGATTCCTGCGGTTGCCGTCAATCATCAGGTCCGCCAAGCGCAGGTGCGAGGCGCGATGATTTGTTTCGGTCATGGGCGGCCCAAGAATCACCACCGGGCAGTCAGCCCCGTCCGCCAGGTGCAGGATGGTGGCCGGCCCGCTGCCGCGCAAGGTTTCGTCATTGTGCCGCAACATGAGCGGCTGGGAGATTGCATAGGTTCCGGCGCTGAGAACCACTTCGCCGTTGGCTGGCAGGGCGTCGAGCGCCTTTTGGATGTCCACGCCGCTGGAATTGGCGGGCAACATGACAATGACCGGAGACGCTCCGAACGAAGGATGGCAGATCATCCCCTGCGCCAGCAGCAGTGAAGCGAAGAGTCCACTTCGGGAACTTGATTTTATGAGGTTGCACTGGCGCATATATAACCTTTTGATCCTATCGTTCAACCTAGCTTATAACATTTAAAGAATGGTGCTGGCTAAGATTGGGTGGTCGCTTTGAACTACATTTGAGAATTGCGCAACCGAGGTGTGCCCCAACGGCGACCAGGAGTAGCACCAAAGCGATAACGCCCAGCTTTCCCAGGAATCCAACCACCTGTTCCAAATGGCGGTGGAATGAGAATCCCAATACAACACACACGGCGGCGTAAAAAACCGAGCTGAAAGCATCCACTAGCAAGACGCCATGGCGCCGCCGGGAACGGCAGTCCACTCTGTTCCGCAAAAACCGCGAGGAAAAGAACCAATCCGCCATGCGACAATAGGAATTGGTTCACTTGGCTCATATCTTCCTCCTCTGCTCCGGCGGCACTTGCTGATCTATTGGCGGCTTTTTGTCCGGATTTCTGGCGGGCTGATCGTGCCAGGCAAGCACGAACAGGATCGTCAAAACTACTGATTATGGCAAGCGAGGTGCTCATAGGCGGCGATTATTTACTTGTTCGTCGTGCGCGCGGTGGCGGATTTGTCCCAAGGTGAACGACGAAGGTCCGAGGCGACCTCAGCAAAAATCCCGCCAAACGCTTGATTCCAGCCTTCCATCAACGCGGCGGCGCTTGGCGCGGTAACCGGTATGTTGCGCGAATACTCCTGTTGAAGTATCGGTTTTGTCGGCACGCCATTGCGGGCTTCGAAGAACACCAGGTGCATTGTCACGACGGCGCACGGGTGCTCTGGCCGTCGAAAGTCTCCATAGAGCTGGGTCACGCTGATTTCAACAATGGTATTAGGCTTGAGGGCGCTGCCGGCGTTCAGAACCTCGCTGAAGCCGTCGGCTCGACTCAACCATCCGCGCACGGGCGCCATCATTTCTTCCTCGGGCGGGTCCAGGAATTCCGCGTAAGGATCGCGCACGTAGGAGAACTCGCCCGTGCGATAGACTAGCGACCGCCCATCGAATGGCGGGGCGATTCGCAGGGATCTAATGCCCAGCACACGGTCGCCGGCGACGGCGCCGCCGGAGGCGGTTGGCGGTGCGCCAAAGGTGAACGTTTGTTTGTGCAAAGGAGGTTTGGACAGGCAGCCGCTTAACGCCAGGACGGCGGCAAGAATGGCTAAAATACTCACAATCCATCGATAAAAGGCATGTAAAATCTTCATAGTGTTGACGCGGTAGCAGGAATTCATTGTTTTGCCGGTGGTTGAACGTTCTTTATTGGGAGAGGGGGTTTGCCGAGAATGAAGCCGGAGGGGTACTGTTTCATCTCGAATAAAACATCGTCCGCCTCATGCAACGTACGCGAAGCGTTGTCCAGTGTTTGATTCAATGCATCGAAATCAAGGTTCGCCAAGCCGGGTTGGAGACTCCCAACCGTCTCCTGAAGCTGTCCAACAAGTCCGTCCGCATCGTGGGCCAACTTCTCGAGTTCCATTTTTGCGATGGTGTCCCCGGTGTGATCGAGGAAAGATTGGAGTTTTGCGTTGCTGCCCCGCAGTTCCGTCAACAGGGCGTTGGCATTGGTGCCCAGACTTTCCAAGTCTATCCGCTCGACGCGCCCCAGCAAGTGGCCAACCGATTTGAGATCGACTTCAGCCAAATGATCCAAGGCGGCCACATCAACCTGATCCAGCTTGTGCAACGCCTCGCGCATGGAAACGAGCAAATCTCCCAATAAACCAGGCGCCGAGGGAATATAAGTGTGCCGCGGCGTCCACCCAACCTGCAATGGCGGGTTCTCAGCCGGGTTCAGAAACTCAAGCGACAAAATGCAGGTGCCGGTGACGCCCAGCGCCTTGGGACAAGCGCGCAAACCATGTTCAATCGCCTTCTGGAGCCGCTCGTTGCGATCCTTGCCTGGCGGCAAAATGGAAACATCATCGTTCATCTCGAAGACGACCACGACGTAACCTGGCGAAGCATCCTGATATTCGTTCCAGGTAAATCCAATGCTGGTGACTTTGCCAACGCGCACGCCTCGAAGTTCAACGGCCGAACCGACTGAAAGCCCGCTCACATCGGTGGTGACATAGGTTTCGAACAAGCTCGACTTTTTAAGGTTGCTCCACACGCCGAAGACCAGCAGGCCAGTCACGACAAGGGCCACGCCAAAGAAGGCGAATAGACCGATTTTGAAATTGTTTATTTTCGCGCTCATAAGTATCTAGCTAGGCTCCAGGGAGTGACTAGGATCAGGTTGACGGTTGAAGAAACGGCGAACCCACGGGTCGGCAGCCCTATCCCTGAGTTCGGCCGGCTTTCCTTGGGCGATGATCCCCTTGGCGCCGGAGCCAAGCATCACGACACGGTCGGCGATGGAGTAAATGCTGGGCAACTCGTGGCTCACAATCACGAAGGTAAAGCCGAAGTGGTGCAGGCTTTTAATCAAGAGATCGATCCCGGCAGAAGTAATCGGGTCCAGTCCGGCGGACGGTTCGTCCAGGAACAGAATTCTAGGATCCAGCGCCATGGCGCGGGCGATGGCCGCCCGTTTCTGCATGCCGCCACTCAATTCGGCGGGCATTTTGTCCGCGGCGGCGCCCAGACCGACCAGCTTCAACCTGGCTAGAGCGTTTTAAATAAAACTGTAGCCATTCCGTTGGGCCTGTGGTATAGGCAGTTCATGCGAACTTTATCGTTGGACCTGCGCGAACGGATTTTGGCTTCCTATGACCTTGAAGAGGGGACTCGCGTGGAGGTCGGCGATCGTTACCGGGTTTCGCTGGGCATGGTCAAGAAGCTCTTGCAACAACGCCGGCGGACCGGGGAGATCGGTCCGCGCCACCGTTTCTCCGGGCGCAAGCCGATGATCCTGGCGGCCCATCAGCGCCAGATGCGGACTCTATTGAATCAGAAGCCCGACCTGACCTTGAAAGAGCTGCGCGCCGGCTTGGAACTGGACTGTTCTCTGCCCGCCATCCACTACGTTCTGGCGAAGATGGGGCTGACATATAAAAAAAGACACTCCATGCCAGCGAGCAAGACCGTCCGGACATTGCAGCCTGGCTAAAGCAGCCACTTCCTTCAACGGATCCGGCAGTTCGGAGAACTCATCCAGCGGCAGCCGCACGTTCTCGAGGACCGTTATGGAGCCGAACAGCGCGCCACTCTGATACATCACGCCAAATTTGCGCAACAGCGCCAGTCTCTCTTTCCCCTGTGCAGCCACCAGGTTGCCCCCTTCGATCCATACCTCGCCGGACAAGGGCGGATAAAGCCCGATCATTGCCTTCATTAGCGTGCTTTTGCCTGAACCCGATGCGCCCAGGATCACGAATACTTCGCCGCGCCTGACTTGAAAGTTTACGTTCTGGAGAATGACGTTGTCTCCATAACCGACGGTCAAGTCTTTGACGGAAATCGCGATGTCGTCAGGCGCATTCATCATTTGAGAAGGAAAGAAATTGCGGAAAAGAAGGCATCCGCCACGATGATGAGCAGAAGGCTGGTGACGACGGCCCGCGTGGTCGAAAGGCCGACGGCACTCGGTCCCTGTTCGGTGCGCAGACCGTGCCAGCAACCTACGGCCGACACAATGACGCCAAAGACGGCGCTTTTGGCAATCCCGGCCCCGAGATCATTCAAGTGAACGCTGGATGCCAATTGATGTAAAATAAGTGGAAGCGTAAAACCCAATCCCAGCATGACGATCACGCCGCCGATCACCCCCATGAGGATCGAGTAAAACGTGAGCAGCGGTGTCACAAACACTCCCGCCAGGATTCGCGGCACCACCAAAAAGGGGATGGGATCCAATCCGAAGGTCTTCAACGCATTGAGTTCCTCATTAACCTTCATCGTGCCGATCTCGGCGGCGAATGAGGAACCTGACCGGCCCGCCAGCAGAATGGCCGTCATGAGCGGCCCCATGTCGCGAACCATCACCACCATGATGGTATTGGCGACGTATAGTTGCGCGCCAAATTCGGCCAGGCGCCGCGCCGACTCAAAGGCGATAATGAATCCCAGGAGCAAGCTCATCAGCGAAACGATCGGCACGGCGTTGGCACCCGCCAACTCAACGATGCGGCGTGTCTCCGCCCACCGGCTCCGTTTGGGATGGAAAATGCTGACTGGTAGGCTGGCGATGATAGCGCCCAAAAAGACCATTTGCTCGTGGAATTCCATGGTCACTTGCCTAACCCACCGGCCAATTTTCTCCACGTAAGAGTCACGCTTGATCGCCGGGTACGGGTGGAAGGCTTGGGAGTCCTCCAAAGTGAGATCGCGGAAGATTTTCTCTAAATCAGCTTTCAATCCAAGCACCGAGATGGTCGCCTGTGGCGTCATTCTTCCCATGTTGAGGTAGAGGAGCAAAGTCATGCCCGCGGCGTCGCACAAGCCGAGGCCGCTGACATCTACTTGGAGTGTCTCGACTTTCGTCCCTAGCAATTCCTTCTCCAGAAGGTTCCAGCAACCCACGACTGTCTGCTCATTCAGGCGGCCACGAAGAACCACGCGAACGAATCCGTCCGCCCTGACCTGCACGTCAGTTTCTAATTCATTCTGGGCGGCGGCTGTCATGGTATGTCCATCCTGCTTGCTAATGAGCCAGCTTCATCGCAAACCGGACCGTCCGGCATCTCATTGGAATAAAAGCTTCGACAGAAGCGTGCCCGCCACGTCTGCGGCTGCCCCGCAG
Source organism: uncultured Verrucomicrobiae bacterium (assembly GCA_963825315.1). Lineage (GTDB taxonomy): Bacteria > Verrucomicrobiota > Verrucomicrobiia > Limisphaerales > Palsa-1400 > DASRLE01. Next base: position 832,571 of record CAWGST010000002.1, read on the forward strand.
TCCGCCCTTTCCACATCCCGCCCCGCCCCAAGTAATACATGCCCGCCGAATACACCGTCGCCCCCAGATAGAACACCGCGATCAACGGCAATAGCGGCGCCCAGAACCACGGCCGCCCGTAATACCGCACCGCCGGCCAGTATGCCGCCGTCATGATCAGCCACGCCAGCGTGCCCATGCCGCTCGCCGCCCCGCGCAGACCCGCCAGCGCCAATACCGGCGGCGTTAGAAAGGTCAACACCAACCCGAGCACCGTCCCCGCGAGCAGCAACGGCGAATAACCCAACTGCGTATACGCCGTCCGCGAAATCATCTGCCCGACTTCGCCAAACGTTCCATACTCCCGAATGCTGTGGATGCAGTCTCCCAGCCCCAACCACACCCGCCCGCCCTTGCGCTTCACCTCTCGAGCTAGCGAACAGTCGTCAATCAGTTCTCTGCGAATCCGCGCTATCCCGCCGATCCGCTCCAGCGCCTCCCGCCGGATGAGAATGCATCCCCCAGCCGCTCCGGCAGTCTCACGACCCGCCATCGCAATCCATTCCGGTGGATAGAGCAGGAAAAAGAAGAACACAAACGCCGGGATCAGTGCTTGCTCCGCCCAGGTCCCGCAGTGCAAGCGCACCATGTAAGAGACCAGGTCGTAGCCGCCCTCACGCGCCCGCGCCACCAGCCCCGCCACCGAATCCGGCGGATGGACGATGTCCGCGTCCGTCAGGAGCAAATACTCGCCGTGCGCCATGGCAACTCCTTGCGCTACGGCCCACATTTTCCCACCCCAGTCGGTCGGCAGTGGCCCCGCCGTCACTACGTCCACACTTGGAGCTGCGGCTCGCGCCACCCGCGCCGTGCCATCCTCGCTCCCATCGTCCACCAGCACGATGCGAAACTCGCCCCCGTACGCTTGCGCCGCCAGCGATTTCATGGCCCGGCCCACCACCCCGGCTTCGTTGCGTGCCGGCACTACTGCTGTGACCGAGGGCATTGCACCATCCCGCGGCGGAACCGGGGCCGCCGTCGACATCCGCCAGAACCACCCCCGGGCAAACAGCAGATAAACCCAAATCCCCAGCGACATCCCGGCAATTAGTGTGGTCGTCAATGTGGATAAGGCGGGCATAATTGATCTCCTTGCGTTCAACTCACGGCGATCAGGGAGGCTTTGGGAAAACCGTCAGCTTGCGCCGTTCCGGCTGCTCGCGGATCAAGTGTCGGCACGCCATCCACCAGAAACAGGTATTGATGATGGCCATGCGTCAACGCCGCTTCGACGAACCACCATCCATCCTCCCGACGCCGCATGGGGTGTGCGTTTGGACGCCACTGGTTGAAATCCCCAATCAGACTCACCGATTTGGCGTCCGGTTTTGCGTAATAAAAATGCACCGGCTTGGCCATGTCGTTTGCCGAATAAGGCGACCGAACCGGCCGTTCAGGAATTGTGTTCAGGACGATATTCATTTTTGGGTCTCTTTGATTTGTTGTTCATTGGATGCATAGGGCTTACTGGGAAAAAGGTTTGAGTTTGGCCAGAATGGCCTCCTTGGTCGCGGTGCCAACGATGCGCAAGCAAGGATTACCTCGGACAAAACAGAGCAGCGTTGGAACCGACTGAATCTCGTACCAAAGACTAAGGTCGAGACTGTCATCCGCATTGACCTTGACCACTTTGAGCTTTCCCGCGCAGGCGCTGGCTAGTTCTTGAAGCACGGAATCGAAGACCTGGCATGGCCGGCTCCAAGGCGCCCAGAACTCGACAAGGACCGGTTGGGTCGATTCCAAGACTTCCGCCTTGAAATCTTCGGCTGCGATTGCGAGCAGTGCTCCTTTTTGGGTGTTCACGTTTTCGGATTTGTTAAACATCACCAACCTATAATGCACAGGCTGTGCCACGGTGTGGGCAAAAACGTAACACGCTCAGCGACACGGTGTTGCACACGGACTGGCCAGTTTCCGCCGGGGTCAGGAATTTGAACAACACGAAAAATCGTGTGACGTTCGCGGGCGGATTCATGGCTCTAAATCCTCTATGATGACGAAATGACTGCCGCTGTTGCTCCAGACCCGCAACAGCGTGCGCTTGTCCTTGGCATTTTGCGTCAGCCGCGACGCCTCCCCGGCGTTCCTGACTTCCTGGCGATTGATAGATTGAATAACATCCCCGGGCCGGAGACCTGCTTCCGCGGCCGCCGAAGCAGCGTAGAGATCGAACACGACCGCCCCCTGCACATCACTGGGAATTTTGAGCAACTGCCTGAGTTCGCTATTGAGCTCACCTATAAATACGCCCTGTAGCGCGCCGGGATCCCTTTCCCGGATAGATCGATCCACCTTCGCGAGGCGAGTCTTACTAGATGGATCGCCGATGGTGACCCGAAGCAGCTTAGACGAGCCGTCGCGCAGAACCTCAACCGGGACGATCTGACCAGGCCTGGCTTCTGTCACCGAGAGCATCAACTGACGCGCGTCAAGCACCTCCTTGCCGTCGAACCGCGAAATCACATCTCCGACCTTGAACCCGGCCTGCTCGGCAGGTCCGTTCGGCGAAACACCGCCCACCAGCACACCGGTGGCATCGTGAAGCTTGAATTCTGTGGCGAGCTTGAGCGTCAGGTCCTGAGTCTCGACCCCGAGATAGCAACGCTATCGGATTTCAGCGCGGTGACAATTCTCACCACAGCGGGTGAAACCCTTTTGACTGTCGGCGCGAAGGTTTCGAATGTCCCATCGAAACGCTGCGCTGGAAATTCATTAACTGGCTGGTTGAGCGTCTCGCCGCACTGCCCGGCCTCGGTTGTGGGATCCAGTTGGCCCCCCAGGGCCAATGTCGCGTTCACGAGGACGATGCCTAACGTCAGCAGCGATTGTGGTCTGTGAATCTGTATTCTCATATCTTTCATTGTGGTCAGCCTCATGCCGTCTAAAGTCTTCATTTTTACGACAGGTCCGGGTCGTGGTTGAAAGCTTAAACATTTTCTGTGCCACGTTTGGGTAATGCGCCGTTTCCTTTGCAGATGCGCCATTTGTGCAACTTCCCGCGTCGCAATTTCTTCACAGAACCCCGTATGAGATTTCGTGCATTCGGAAATTCGTGTGCCATCTCCGGCACGATGTCCGGCAAGCAAGTCCCTGGGAATGATTGGCTTGCGTGCCAGATTAGGTGTTGGCACGCGATCTGATTATGGAACCTCGATTGCGGGATGAGGGAAAGAATATGATTAAAGAATTTGATGGAGAGCTACTACTGTGCATGGGCGGTCGAGCTTCGCCACGGATCGCAGGTTTGGGCCGCGGGTATCCGCTGGCCGGTTCCTTGCGGCCTTGGTGCTTATGCTGGTCGCTACACCTTTTGTTGAGGGCTTGAAGCAGGGCCAGCTTTACGAAGCGGTGCTGTTTACGGTGGTGATGTGCACGGGTTTAATCGCCAGTGGTTCCCGCCGAAGACTGGCATTCGCGCTGGTGAGCTTCGTGCTCGTCGCTATATGGCTGAACCAACTCTGGCCCCGGGCATGCCCAGCACTGACATTTATTTTGCCTGGAATGGCATTTCTCGTCGTGGTTACAGCATCCCTGTTGCGGTTTGTACTTCGAGCCAAACAGGTCGATGCGGAGGTACTTTGTGCCGGCATTTCTGTTTATCTAATCTTGGGATTGCTCTGGGGTCTGGCCTACACTCTGGTGGCGCAAGTAAACCCCAACGCGTTCTCCTTCAGCACCCGCTCGGAAACGGCGGCCACGATGAGCGGGTTCACTGCCATCTATTTCAGTTTCATAACCCTGGCGACGCTGGGGTACGGCGATATCACCCCCGCTACTAATGTCGCGAGGATGCTGGCTATGCTTGAGGCGATGACCGGCACGCTCTTCGTCGGTGTCATGATCGCCCGCCTGGTTTCTCTTTACTCCGCCTCGGGGCAGAGTCAGACGCCGGCCCACGACGAAGGCCAGAGCAACTAGACGTAATCTTCAGTTATGATTCACCGAATCGCTTTGCACAGATTTCGAGGAGAGCGCTCGTAGCCGTAAGGATCACTGGCCCAAGCACGAGTCCACTCCAGCCAAAGAGCAGGAGGCCGCCCACGAGGGCGACGAAGATACTTACTGAGGGGACCCTCAGCCGGTCATGCACCATGACCGGATAGAGGAAATTCTCGATCGCGCGGACCAGCAGACTGCCCAGGGCAGCTACGCCGAGAGCTTCCCCCCACCTGCCCTCCAGTCCGAGATACACCGCTGCCGGGAGCCAAAGGACAAAGGTATCTACCACCGGCACGAATGCGAATACCGCCGCCACCAGGGCCCAGAACCATGGCGAAGGAACCCCCAGCCACCAAAACATCAGCCCACCGAGCACACCCTGGAGCGCGGAGAGCGCGAGCATGCCGTAGAGGGTCGCATGAATCGTGTCATTGACCCGGCAAAAGAGAGTGTTGGTCTCGCTTTCGCCCAAGGGCAAGAACGAACGGATGGCCTTGAGCACGCGAAATCGATCGCGAAGAAAATAGAATAAAAAATACAACGTCAGGCAAACCTGAACGGCCGCGATGGCTGATTCCTTTACCAACCTGGAGAGGAGGGTCTTCAACCAGGTCGTGGCCATCGAGGCATTTTCCGGCGAACTAACCTGCCGTTCAATCAAAGCTAGAAAGTGAGCTAATTGCGGATGTTGGTCGCCAAGAGATGTGCCATTTACCGGCTGCGATTTGTTTTTGAATGTTTTCCGGGACCGAGGTGGCTTGTTCCGCGAGCTTTTGCGCAAACCACGTCGCAGGGACCACGACGAGCAATCCAATGATGACCAGAGAAAACGCCGCCGCCAGGTTCGGCCTTCTCACTCTTGCCTCGATCCATTGATGCAACGGGTTGAAGACTACCGCCAGCGCGCCAGCCCAGACCAGGGATGGAATGCAAGGCTGGGCTAAACGGAAGCATAAGTAGATGCCAACCGCCGCCAGCAGTGCTAACGCAATCGCCCGAATGCGAGTGCGGGACCACCCTCCATTCTCGCTCATGGAGGTTTCGTTTGAACTGAACTGTTTCATGTTGAGACGGGACCCGCGTGACCTTCGGAAGTCTCATTCTTACGATCAGTGCAGGTCGTCATGGAAGGCCCTACACATCTTCCGTGCCAGGTCTGGAGAATTCGCCGTTTCCCTTGCAGGTGGGCTAGTTATGCAGCTTCCCTCCTTCGGAATGTCCCCACAGAACTCACGCGAGTTTTCGTGTGTTCAAAAAATCGCACCGTCAGGATGGTGCGCTTTCGGGCCTCTTCAGGCCCCACTTGGTCATCCTTGAAAGCAAAGTAGTAGGCTTGACGCCCAGAAGTTCCGACGCGCTCTCGGGTCCGCTGATCTTCCAGTTGGCCGCTTCCAATGCCTGCACGAGGTTGTCACGTTCGAAGCGTTCAAGCTCGACCTCGGTGAGGAATTTGGGTTGCGCCACGCTGCCCGCCGGCGAATCGCTCGGAGGATTCGGTCGAGCCACTGGCGCCGCTTGGCCGGTGATAGGCAGGTCAAACTCCAAAGCCCCGCCGCGGGCCAGAATCACGGAGCGCTCAATCACGTTGCGCAATTCCCGCACATTGCCCGGCCAATCGTAACTCTGGAGTTGTGTGACCGCAGCCCTCGTCAGCCTGGGCTTGGCGCACTTCAATTCCTTGGCCGAGAGTTCGACAAAATGTTTCGCCAACAACGGGATGTCGTCCAACCGCTCCCGCAGCGGCGGAACTTGAATCGGAAACACGTTCAGCCGGTAAAAGAGGTCTTCCCGGAATCGGCCTGCGGCGGCTGCTTTCTTCAAATCCCGGTTGGTCGCGGCCACAATGCGCACATTTGCGCGTCGCGTCCGGTCGTCACCAACTCGTTCGTACCGCTTCTCTTGAAGGATGCGCAGCAGCTTGTTTTGAATATCCAACGGAATTTCCCCCACTTCATCCAGGAAGATGGTTCCGCCCTCGGCGGTTTCAAAGCGTCCGGCCCGGTCCTTCACGGCTCCGGTGAAAGACCCTCTGACGTGGCCAAAGAACTCGCTTTCGAATAGCTCCCGTGGAATGGAGGCGCAATTGACTCGTACCAACGGGCCGTCTTTGCGAGCGCTACGGCGGTGGATTTCATGTGCCACCAGTTCTTTGCCTGTTCCGGTCTCACCCAGAATGAGCACCGAAGCTTCCGTGGGGGCCACCACGTCAATCTGGCTGACAATATGCCTCAAGGCGGCGCTTTGGCCGACCAGGTCGCCAAAGGCCTTAGCCTCCACTACCGCTTCCTGCAAATAGGTATTGTGCAATTCGAGCTGGGACTTGAGCACCTCGATTTCCTCGAATGCCCGGCGAGCCTTTTCTTCGCTCTCCCGCAGGGCTTGATTGGAGGCCTGGAGTTCAGCGGTGCGTTCCTGCACTCGGAGTTCCAGCGTGTTGTGCGCGTTGCGCAGAGCTTCTTCCGCCTGGCGCAGCCGCAAATGCGTTCTGACCCGCGCCAGCACTTCCTCGGCCTCAAAGGGCTTGGTAATGTAATCAATGCCGCCGGCCTCAAACCCTGTGACTTTCTGGCGCGTATCGCCAAAGGCGCTAATAAAAATAACAGGGATGCGGCTGCTCTTCCCCTCTGCCTTTAAGCGACGGCATACCTCATAGCCATCCATGCCAGGCATGCTTACGTCAAGCAGGATCAAGTCTGGAGTCTTGGCGGCTACGGATTCCAGCGCCAGGGCGCCGTCCTCTGCCGGTCGGACATGATAGCCGTGCTGGGTCAGCAGTTCGGTCAGCAGACGCAGGCTGGCGGGGGTGTCATCCACCACCAGAATCTCTTCCCGCGCTGAAGTCGGTTTCTTGTCTTCGCTCATAAGGTCTGTCCCTTTTTCAGCAATTTCAAAAGCCGTTTGTAGCCAAGCTGTGTGGCCAGCGTGTTCAAAGCCCGGCCCAGCGAAGCATCTCGCTCGGTGACCTGTTGGATGAGGGCCTGTGTGCGAGCCGTGTCCAGTTCGACGACGGCCTGACGCAAATCCCGCAGCAGTTCCGCAGGGAGCGCGTCCAACTGCTCCGGACGCAGGGTAAGCCCCGGCGCGTCCGGAATGCTCTCCTGACGCGGTGCCTTTTCATAGATAAATTTCAGGCGCAGGTGCCGGGCCAAGGCTCCGAAGAGCTCCTGTTCACGAATCGGTTTGCGCACGAGGTCGTCGCAACCGGCTGCCATAATTGGTTCTCTCTCTTCCTCCAAGGCGTGAGCCGTGAGCGCGATGATTTTGGTATCGGCGCCAGCCTTGGTCGCCCGAATCCGCCGGACTGCTTCCAACCCGTCCATCACCGGCATGCGGATATCCATCCAAATCAGGTCTGGATGCCATTGCTCGAACAGTGCCACTGCCTCCTGTCCGTTGGCGGCCTCACGTAACTCAAAACCAAGCGGCTCCAACAGCCTTCGCAGCAGGAGACGGTTCTCCGGCTGGTCTTCCACAATCAGGAGCCGGTAACGGGGCTGCCCTTCGGCCAATCCCAAAATGCGCGGGTTCTTCAGCTCATCGCGCTCCGCCACCGACGGAAGGACGCGCACTGGAATAGTGAAATAAAACAGCGATCCCTTGCCTGGCTTGCTGGTCACGCCAATCTGGCCTCCCATGAGCTCGACGTATTGCTTGCAGATGGCCAACCCCAATCCAGTCCCGGCTTGCGCGGGAGCCTGGTCGCCCAATTGCACGAAGGGAAAGAAGATGCGCTTGCAATCCTCCTGGCTTATGCCGGGCCCGGAGTCCTCAACCTCAAATCGCACTTTGGCTTCTTCGGACCCGTGGGTGCTGGCGAGCCTGGCGCAGAGCTTCACCCCGCCTGAATCTGTGTACTTGATCGCGTTGCCAAGCAGGTTCAGCAACACTTGGCGCAGTTTGCCTGCGTCCACAGCAACGAACCGGGGCAGATCCGGGTCACGCTCCAAGGCGAAACGGAGTCCCTTTTCCACGGCCCCGACTCCCATGAGCGACTGCATTTCGTGCAGTAGCTGGTTCAAGTCAACTTCGGACTCCTTCAGGGCCACCCGACCGGACTCGATCTTCGCCATGTCCAGGACATTGTTAATTAAATTCAGCAGGTGCTCGCCGCTGCGGACAATGATATCCAGCGCCTCCTGCTGGCGCGGCGTCACGTCCGGACCGCTCTTGAGCAGCCGGGAAAAGCCGAGCACGGCGTTGAGGGGAGTGCGCAACTCATGGCTCATGTTAGCCAGGAACGTGCCCTTCGCGCGATTGGCGGCTTCGGCCCGGGCCTTGGCTTCGGCTAATTGTTCCGTCCGCTGCTTCACCAGATCTTCGAGGTGCTCCCGGTGTTTACGCAGCTCGTCCTCACCCAGCTTGCGTCCCGTCACATCCATCGCGGTGCCGACATATTGAGCAAGCTGTCCGTTTTCATCGAGAACCGGATGGCCGATCGCATGGATGTGCCTGACGGTTCCATCGCTCAGCACGATCCGGTGATCATGCTCGTACTCCATTTTCTCCTCGGCTGCCTTCAGCAGCAGTTTGCGCGTGTGGTCGAGATCCTCAGGGTGGATTCGTTGCCAGAATGCTTCAGTGGTTGGCACACCGTCCTGCGGGTTTAAGCCGTAAATTCGGAACATTTCCTCGGACCAGTAAAGCGCCTCGAGAGTGGCAGGGCTCCAGGCCCAACTACCTGTGTGGCTCAGCCGCTGCCCTTCCGCCAGATAAGCCTCGCTTCTCCGCAGTGCCTCCTCGGCACGCTTGCGGTCGGTGATGTCGCGCGCCACATGGACGACATGTGTCAGTTCACCGCTCGGGTCAAACACGGGGGCAACGGAAACCGACAACCAAGGACCTCCCTCTCTGGCCAGGACCTCCACTTCTTCATGCCTCCGAGATTGGCGCATTTTGGCGAGAGGGCATTCCGCAGGGGGCGTGGACGTCCCGTGGATCAGATCGTAGCAGTGTCCCCCGACAATTTTGTCAAACGGCAGCCCCAGGAACTCCGCCGCTGCATGGTTGGCACGCAAGATACGGAAATCCTTGTCGAGCAGCAAAACCAGATCCTGCACCGCGTCAAAGGTAGCCTGCCACTGCGCGGCGGTATTGCGCACCTCTTCCTCCGCCCGCTTGCGCTCGGTGATGTCCGTCAGCATGGCGAAGGAGCCTATAAAAGGATGCTCGGCATCAAACATCGACGTGGCCGAAACGTACATCCATACGGTGCTGCTATCCTTGCGGCGGTATCTCTGCTCATAGCGCTCGGTTAGCCCCTGGCAACGGGCTGCTATTCTCGCTGACATCTCGGCTTGGTCGTCCTTGAACAGAAACTCATGGAGCTTCCTGCCCACCATCTCCTTTGGTTCGTACCCAAGCATTTCCGCCATGCGCCGGTTCACCAAGGTGGTTACGAATTGCTCATCGAGTTCCCAAATGCCCTCGGACGCCGTATCCACGAGCCGGCGGTACCGCTGTTCGCTTTCCCTGAGTTTCTCCTCCGTTTCTTTGCGCTCAGCCAGTTCCCGCTCAAGCGTTTGGTTGGCTTGCTCGAGGCGTTTGCCCGCCACTTGGATTTCCTCGAACGCGCGGGCGTTAGCGATGGCTGCCCCCACGTGATCCGCAAAGATCGCCACCCAAGGCCGGCTTACCTCCGGCACATATTCGCGAGTAAAACCCACGAGAGCTCCCAAAGCCTCTCCTTTGAACCGAATAGGGCTGATCGCGAAGGCGCGGACGCCCTCTTCTCGCAACCAATCAAAGCCGACGATGGAAAGCGGCTGCTGGTCCGACTTCGTTACCAGTCCTTGCTGACCGCTGGCCACCGCCTCTCCCAGCGGGCCGAAATTCAATGGCACGCGAGCATTGAGATCCTCGGTACTCTCGCGGCCCCTGTCCCTGAGGGAGAATCGATCGGCCTTTTCCCGCGACCAAATGCAGGCAGCGGGACTTGTCAGCACATTCAGACCGATATTTGCAGGTGGCGCACAGGTCACCTTTTTCGACCAACCAGACCTGGGTAAATACATATTCGGTGCGCTCTGACCCGTGCTCGACGATTTTCTTCAGGATCGGCTCCACCGATCGCTCCTGGGCAATCTCCATGAGCAATTGCGCCGCCAGATGCGGATCAAATCGTCTGTCGCTGGCCGGTTCCATAACTGGCCTAAGTTGCCAGAAGGAGGGGTGGGAGGCCAAGCATTAATCTGCTACTCGAACCGTTCGGGTTGGCCGGTCGTCGCCAGAACGGCGGTCCTGTTGCCACACCCAACTCCAATGGGTTTGCGGCAGAGTTCACTTATTAGCCGAGCTTATGTCCGCTGCGGCGATCAGCACCACGACCGAACGAGGTGCGGCACGATACGTTTGGCCTGTAACCACAGGAGCGGACGGCCAATCCTGGATATCGTCGGGGGATTCGAGTGACGTATCAATCCATCGGCGCCATGGATGGCCGGCGGCGTGCATTTCTGCCGGCAACTCGAATTCGAGCGGTTCCCAGTAAGCGTTGAAGATGAGATGGAAAGACAGGTTATCCTCCGGCACGTCCGCACTGAACGCCAGGCTGTGCGATTGCTGGATCCAGTCGGGTTGGTGAAGCTTGACGCCATGCCAGGCCTTCCTAGTATTACTCTGTTAAGTTGCGCAAACTGCGAGTGAAGAATGAAATGTGTTGAAAGAGCAAAATCCGGTCGCCCAATCGCGGTTTTCGTCAATGTTTATGGGCATTTCATGCTTTTTTTCCGATCTTATACTTAACAAAGTAATACTAGCGCCTCGCAAGAGCTGGTTCAAACTCAGCCTTTGGCGCTCACTGTCCAATTTGCGCAAAGCGCGGCGCGCCGCCAAGAGTTCGACGAACCGATGGAGACCCGCGTGCTGCCGCACCAGGTTCCAGTCAAACCAACTGGTCTCATTATCCTGGCAGTAGGCGTTATTGTTTCCGCGCTGGCTGCGTCGCGCTTCGTCGCCCATCAAGAGCATGGGCACGCCCAGCGACAGGAGGGTCACGGCCAGAAAGTTCTTAATCTGACGATCCCGCAGCTTTTCGATGGCGGGGTCGGCGGCGGGGCCTTCCACACCGCAATTCCAACTTCGGTTATCATTGGCCCCATCACGATTGTCCTCGCAGTTATGCTCGTTGTGCTTCTGGTTATACGACACCAGGTCATTCAGGGTAAATCCGTCGTGACAGGTGACGAAGTTGACGCTCTGCTCGGCTTCCCGCTCTTTGTGCCCGTAGATCTCGGGACTGCCGATGAACCGGTCGGCCAACCGCCGGACGGAGCCATCTGCCCCCAGGAAGAAACTGCGCACATCATCGCGGAAACGGCCGTTCCATTCCTTCCAACTGTCGCCAATGAAATTGCCGACCTGGTAAAGGCCGGCAGCATCCCAAGCCTCCGCGATCAATTTGGTTCCCGCCAAAACCGGGTCGGACTCGATGTCCCACAGTACGGGAGGGTTGGGTAAGACCTGGCCTGAAGTGTCGCGGGCGAGAATGGAGGCGAGATCGAAGCGAAAGCCATCCACATGCATCGCTTCCACCCAATACCGAAGGCTGTCCACGATGAGCCGCCGAACGATGGGGTGGTTGGCGTTGAGCGTGTTGCCCGTGCCGCTGAAATTAGCGTAACGGGCTTGGCCGGGTTCGAGGAGGTAATAAATGGAATTATCCAGTCCGCGCAGGCTTAGGGTAGGCCCCGTGTGGTCCCCCTCGGCGGTGTGGTTGAAAACCACGTCGAGAATAACTTCAAGGCCTTCACGGTGCAACGCCTTGACCATGTCCCTAAACTCGTCAACCGGGCCGAGCCTGTCCCGCCGCGAGCTGTACGCGTGATGAGGCGCGAAGAACGAAACCGGCGCGTAGCCCCAATAGTTAACCTTGCCCGGCGGACAGTCCTGGGGATCGAACTGGAAAACTGGCAGCAACTCGACCGCCGTAACCCCGAGTTGTTTCAAATAGGGAATCTTCTCGATCAGGCCGGCATACGTTCCACGCAGGTGTTCTTTGAGGCCGGAGCTCGGATGCCGGGTGAACCCGCGGACGTGCATCTCGTAGATGATGGTCCTGGAAGATGGTCGTTTTAGCGGAGTGTCGCCTTCCCAATCGTAGGCGGAGGGATCCACCACGACGCTTTTCATCGCAATGGCGCAGTTGTCCCCCGGATGACGGGCGGCCTCGCGGGAATAGTTCCGTGGGACGACCACGCCGCGCCCATAGGGGTCGAGCAGGACCTTGCTGGCATCAAAGCGCGCGCCGCTGGCGGGGTCGAACTGCCCACGCGCCCGGTAGCCATAAAGCTGGCCCGGTTGTATTTCCGGGACGAAGGCGTGCCAATAGTGATAGCTTCGGCTAATTACTGGATCCAGCGGGATCACGTGGGATGGCCGCGGATCGTCCTTCAGTTCGAAGAGCAACAACTCTATCGCCGCGGCGTTGCGTGAGAACACGCTGAAGTTAACGCCGCCATCGACGATTGTGGCGCCCAGTGGCGAACTTCGTCCGGGGGTCACGGTGTTATGTATCGCGGTGTGAGCCATCTGGATTTGTTTACGCGAAGTGCCAACGCCTCCGCCGGGCTATTCATTTATCCCCCAATACCGATACGCCGCCGAGTCGGAGTGCTCCGACACGCAAATCGGCAAAGGAACATGCCGCGGCTCCCGTAGGCCCGCTGAAATGGATTCCAGATAGTCCGGCGCGGGCCTGTCCGGCTCCGGCTCAACCACTTCATGAGAAACATCATCAAGGGATTTAAGAACTGTATTTCCTTTCATAACTGGCGATTTGGCTGTTGTGCCGGAGTCATTCCTGACTGGTTTCCGGCGGTTGGCACGGACGTCTTGTCCGCGCAAATCTTCTGCAGATGTCTCAAGCCCCTTTCCCGCAGCAGTTCTTTGGCAACCGCCACGACCTGGTCCGGTTCGAAGCCGAACTTTTTTTGAAGTTCTTTGAGCGGCGCTGAAGCTCCGAAGGTGTGCATGCCGATGACCCGGCCCTTCACGCCAACATAACGTTCCCATCCGAATGTCGAGGCCTGTTCCACCGCGACCCGAGCTTCGACTTCGGGCGGCAGGACACTGTTTTGATACTCCCGACTCTGGTGCTCGAAGATATCCCAGGAGGGCATCGAAACTACGCGTGACCGAATGCCTTCGGTCAGCAGTTTCTCGTGCGCCTGGACAGCAAGAATCACCTCGCTTCCGGACGCGATCAGAATGACCTCGGGTTTCCCGTCCGGCGCGTCGGCCAGAACATAAGCACCTTGCGCCACGCCCGATGCCGGCGCGTACCTGCTTCGATCCAAGGTAGGCAACGGTTGCCGAGAGAGGGCAAGGACTGTTGGTTTGTGGCGCAACTTCATAATATACCGGTAGGCTTCCACGACCTCATTCGCGTCACCGGGTCGCAGAGTGACCAACCCGGGGATGGCACGAAGGGAGGCCAAATGCTCGACGGGTTGGTGGGTTGGGCCGTCTTCGCCGTCGCCCATGGCGTCGTGCGAGAAGATGAAAAGGGTGGGCAGCTCCATCAGAGCGGAAAGCCGGATGGCCGGCCGGGCGTAGTCAATGAAGACGAAGAAGCTCGCGCCAAAGCCGCGCAACTTCGACAGCGACAGACCATTGACGATGGCGCCCATCGCGTGCTCGCGGATTCCGAAGTGCATGTTCCGGCCGCCTGGATTACTGGCCTGGAAGTGACCCGCACCTTCGAAGGTCAACGTCGTTTTGTTCGATGGCCCAAGGTCCGCGGAGCCGCCGATGAGCCAAGGGATGTTTTGCGCCAGGATGTTCAAGACCTTGCCGGAGGCCTCACGGCCCGCCATTCCCTTCGGATCGGCAGGGAAGACAGGGAGGTTTCGATCCCAGCCCTTGGGCAACTCGCGCCGTTGCATCAATTCGATCTCGGCCGCCAGCTCCGGGAACTTGTTTTGACAAGCTGAGAAGAGCGCCAGCCACTCACGGCGGACCGCATTGCCGCGGGCACCAATTCCCTCGGCAAAATGAGCATAGACTCCGTCCGGCACGAGAAACTTCGCATCTTCGGGCCAGCCGTAACTGCGCTTGGTGAGGCGGACTTCCTCCTCGCCCAAAGGTTCTCCATGTGCTTCGGCCGTGTCCTGCTTATGCGGAGCGCCGTAACCGATGTGGCTGTCCAGGACGATGAACGTAGGCCGGCCTTTGGTCTGGCGGAAAATCTGGAGCGCTCGTTCGATGCGATTCACGTCATTGGCATCACCGACGCGCAACACGTTCCAGTCATAAGCCAGGAAACGGGCAGCCACATCCTCGGTGAAGGCGATGCTTGTGTTGCCTTCGATGGTGATATGGTTGTTGTCAAAAACCCAGCAGAGGTTGTCCAGGCCCAGGTGGCCTGCGAGCGAGGCCGCCTCCGAGGAGATGCCCTCCATCATGCAGCCGTCTCCGCAGACGGCATACACGTTGTAATTGAACAGGTCGAACCCGGGCCGGTTGTAACGGTTGGCGAGCCATTTCTGGGCGATTGCCATCCCGACCGCTGTGGCAACGCCTTGGCCGAGCGGGCCGGTGGTGGTTTCCACCCCGGAAACCCAGCGGTACTCGGGGTGGCCGGGTGCCTTGCTGCCGAGTTGGCGGAACCGGCGAATGTCGTCCAGCGTCACCGCCGGTTCGCCCAACCGCTCGTAATCGGCATCCACCGCATGGACCCCGGTGAGGTGAAGAATGGACCAGAGCAGCATCGAGGCGTGCCCGTTGGAGAGCACGAACCGGTCGCGGTTGGGCCAGATTGGGTCCTGCGGATCGTACTGCAGCACCCGGTTCCAGATCGTATAGACCAACGGTGCCAGCGCCATCGGCGTGCCCGGATGGCCGGACTTGGCCTGTTGCACGGCATCGATGGAGAGCGTGCGGATTGTGTTGATCGCCAGTTGAACTGTGTTCTCGTCTGTCATTGGATTCGCCTTTGATTATTTCGCTTACGCGGTCGGGGGTGAATAGTTACGATTTGTCACGCCAGATGGAAAAGAGGATCAAGGCGCCTCCTATCATGGCACCGATGACAAAGCTGTTGTATAAATTGACCCCTCCAAGGGTCGGCCCTTTTCCGAAAGCGACGATAATGGAAGTCCCAACGATTAACGCTGAGGTGATCGCCGACACCGCCAGCCGGTTGGAGGCTCGAGTCAGGTGCTTTTGGAGGTTTTCAAGCTGGTTGAGGTCGATTCGAACCCTCAGGTTGCCGGTTTTAACCGTTTCAATTCCGCGGCGTATCTCTTTGGGCAGGTCAGCGAATAACTCCAGGTATTGTGTGAGAACTTTAAGCCCGCGTTCCCCTAAGGTTCGCGGGGAGAACTGTTTAATGACCGCCTCCTGAAGGGTGGGCTGTATAGCCACCATCATGTCAAATGCCGGGTCAAGTTTCTTAAATGCCCCCTCCAGCGACACCATCACTTTGAGCAGCATGGCCTGATCCGGGGGCATAGACAGATGGTTGTTTCGGACCAAACCTAACAAGTCTCCGACCATGGCCGACAGATCCGTGCGTCCCATGGATTTGCCGGAATACCTGCTCAGAAATTCGTCAACGGCTTCCAACAGATCGCCCGGTTCTTCTCCCGCCCTCCCGGACCATTGTAAAAGGATCGTGCAGAGGCCCTCGGCATCATTTTGCATCAAGGCCTGCAGCAGTTTCATAATCTGTTGCCGCCTGACCTCAGAGAGGCGTCCAATCATGCCAAAGTCGATGAAGGCAATGCGTTCCCCCGGCAAAATGAAGAAATTTCCGGGGTGCGGATCCGCGTGGAACATTCCATCCACCATAATCATCTTGAGCACGGCATCCGCCCCTATCTGGGCGAGTCGTTTGCGGTCCATGCCTGCTTCATCGATGGCTTGAATATTCACCCCCGGGATCCCGCCCACGAATTCCTGGACAATAATGCGTTCTCTTGTAAATTCCCAATACACTTTGGGAATCACGATGCGATCATTATCTTCGAAGTTGGCCGCCACTTGTTCGGCGTTGTGCCCCTCCGTCATGAAGTTGAGTTCATTCCGTAAAGACGTCACAAATTGCTGGACGACCTTTTGGGGATGATAGGTGGCCAGCTCCGGGATTTTCTTTTCAGCTAACGACGCCAAATAAGTTAACAGATGCATATCGGATTCAATGCTCGCCCGGATCCCTGGGCGTTGAATCTTGAGTATCACTTTGGTCCCGTCTTTCAACGTGGCCCGGTGAACCTGGGCCAACGAAGCGGCAGCCAGTGGATTGGTATCGACCTCTTCGAAGATTTCTTCAAGGGGGGCTCCCAAATCTTCTTCGATCTGAGGACGAAGCTCTTTGAAGTCCAGGTGTGGCGCCTGCGATTGGAGCTTTTCGAATTCACTGATCCACTCCGGTCCGAACAAGTCCGGGCGGGTGGCAAGAATTTGGCCGAGTTTGACAAAGGTCGGCCCGAGAACTTCAAAGAGCCGGCGTAAACGCTGCGGACGGTCAAGGTGGGCGACGTCTTCTGCATACTTCCACCCTAGAATCTTGCCGGTGCGTTCAGCCGCAGCCTCAAGACCCATGAGTTTGAAGAGATCGCCGAAGCCGGCGATACTAAATGCTTTGATGATTACGTGCAGCCGATCTAGATCGGCAATTTTGGATCGGAGTCCCATCGTCTAGCCCTCCTGTGATTTTTGTTTCTCTTCAGACCGCATACACGTTGTAATTGATTGGATTCGCCTTTGATTATTTTGCTTTCTCTAGAGCGGCCACCTTGCCGAGCCGCCGTAGGTGTCTCTTAGCCTGGCTGTACTCCGCCGCGAGGAACGTTTGGACCAGGTCCCACGCGACCGCTGGGCCGACGGTCCGGCCGCCCATGCACAGGACGTTCATGTGGTCGTCTTCTACCCCTTGCCGGGCGGAAAAGTGGTCGTGGATTAGGGAGGCACGGACACCCGGAATCTTGTTCGCGCAAACCGAAGCCCCCACGCCACTGCCGCAAATCGCGATACCGCGTGTCACCTGTCCTGCCGCCACGGCGTTCGCGAGCGGAGTCACATAGTCCGGATAATCGTCGTCGGGTTTAGTTTTGTGGGCCCCGAAATCAACCAATTCGTGGCCCGCGCCGCGAAGCTGGGCGACCAAATCTTCTTTTAGACCATAGCCTCCGTGGTCGGTGGCAATTCCTACTTTCATAATTTCCTTTTAAGCCGCCCGCTTGAGCGCGTCGCTCTTGGAGGCAATCACCGCGAGCAGTTCGTTCCAGGATTTCACAAAGGCTTTGGCGCCTTCGACCTGGAGTTGAGCGGCCAACGCTTCCAGTTTGATGCCAGCCTCGCTGAAGCGCACCAGCACCGTCTCGCAGTCGCCTCCATCGGCGGACATGATCGAGCCGAGTTCCCCGTGATCGGCCAGGGCCAGCAAAGTGGCTTCCGGCATAGTATTGACTGTAAATGGGGCTGCCAGGGCTTTGACATAGAGCACGTCCGACGCTTTAGGGTCCTTGGTGCCGGTGCTGGCCCAAAGCAGTCTTTGCGGCCGGGCGCCTGCGTTAAAGGCGCGTTGCCAGCGAGGCGAACCCAGCAGCTCCCGATAGGCTTTGTAAGCGCGGTTGGCCATCGCAATCCCCAGTTGGTTGTTCAAAGCGGGCGGGACTTTGCCCGCTATTGCGCCATCCCACCGGCTTACGAAGATCGAGGCAACCGAATTGACATCCGGCTTGAGTCCCGCCGCGATGCGCCGCTCGATGCCGCACATGAAGGCGTCTGCCGCCGCGAGATATTGCTCGCGCGAAAACAGGAGCGTTACGTTGACGGGTACCCCTGCGAAAATCGCTTCTTCAATGGCTGGCAAGCTCTCTTTTGTTCCGGGAATCTTGATGAACACGTTGGGCCGTGCTGCACGGGCGCGCAATTCCTTGGCGGCGGCCAGTGTGCTGGAGGCGTCGTATGCCAGGACCGGTGACACTTCCAAGGAAACCCATCCATCCATTCCGTTGGTCTGGTCGAACGTTGGGCGGAAAAGATCCGCCGCCCGACTGATGTCTTCGAGTGCCAGTTCGAAGAACAGCGGTTCACCGGATTTTCCCTGTCGTTCCCGAATCGCGGCATCGTAGGCCACGCTGTTCTTGATGGCGTGGTCGAAAATCGTCGGGTTCGAGGTTAGCCCGGTTACCGAGAGATCTTCGATGTAGCGTTTGAGCGTCCCGCTGTTCAGCAAGTCGCGGGTGATGTTGTCGAGCCAGAGGCTCTGGCCGAGGTTGTGCAGTAGTTTTGTCGCTTTCATTTGTTTTGTTTAGTGTGAGTGGAGCGTTCGTTCAGGTTCAGTCATTAACTTCCGGGTGGCCGCCAATGGGCGGCCAGAAATCAGGTCGGGCAAATCACAAGACAGCAGGTCGGAGATGCGTTCCACCGTTACATCCGCCGCCGGATAGGAGGCGAGGACTATCGGATCGAGGGCAAACTGTCCTTGCCGGGGGAACACTGTCGTTACGCGGTTGCCCCAAGCCTTCTTGACGGCGGTCAGGATGCGCAGCTTGTCGTCCACCAGCACGTAGTGCTCAGCGGGATACCGCCGCTCGATATTCTGCAGTGCCTCCTCTTTGTGGATATAAATAAGGACGTGGCCTTCGACAGTCTCGAAAATGCCGGAACGTTGGACCTTGCGCGGCTGGAACACCATATCGCCGTCCGTGAGGATGACCGTCCGGCCCCACTCGCGGAAACGTTCCAGCACGTCGAGTGCGCCGGGATAGAGCCGGTTCGCGAATGGGTAATCAACCAGGAAGTTGGCTGCCGTTACTAGGTGGGGCTCGTAGGGGTGCTCAATGCGAAAGCGCTGGAGAGCCCCCAGATAATCGCAGTAGCCCAATTCCTCAAATAGCTCCTCCTGGATCGCCCAGAACCTGTCTCGGCATTGGGTGCCGAACTCGCGCTCGATATGATGTTTAAGGTCGGCTTGAATGCGGTCGTTCTCCAACAGGGTGTCATCGACATCCACCAGGAAGACCATGGGCGAGGATTTGCTCATGGCACAGCCCTCACGGTTTGGTTTCCAATGGCATTCCGCAGATCAACGGCCCGGCCACACGCCAAGGTCAAGTTGCATAAGCGCTCAAAGATCGGAGCCATCAACATTTGCTCCGTGCAGCGCCAGCGCCAATTGCCAGCGGCGATGCCAGGCACGTTCATTCGGCCCTCCACACCCAGATTCAACAAGTCCTGCAGTGGAGCGATTGCGAGGCCTGACTTCGAGGACCACACCGACTGGATAAAGTCCCAGGCGACTTCGCCACCCCCGCCGCTGGCCTTTACCACATAACTTTTGGCGGCTTGGCGGACATTTTCCGGCAGCGATTCAAACCAGGCCCGCGTGGTGGCATTGTCGTGCGTCCCCGTGTAGGCGACGGTGTTCGGGATGTAATTGTGGGGGAGATGCGGATTATGCGGACTGCCATCGAAGCCGAACTGGAACACTCGGATTCCGGGCAGCTCGAATTTATCGCGAAGGGCAACCACATCGGGAGTGATGATACCGAGGTCCTCAGCAATGAACGGCAGATGGCCCAATTCCGCCCGGACGGCCTCGAAGAAAGCAGCGCCGGGCCCGGTGACCCAATGCCCGGGTTCAGCGGTTTCAGCCGTCGGGGGAACGTGCCAAGCGGCGCAAAACGCCCGGAAGTGGTCGAGCCGAACTAGGTCCACGTGGGCCAACAATGACTTCAGACGGTCAATGCACCAACGATAACCAGAACGGCGAAGCGCTTCCCAGTCATACACCGGGTTGCCCCAAAGCTGCCCTCTGGCACTGAAATAATCCGGGGGCACGCCAGCCACGAATTGCGGCCGGAGATTGGCATCGAGCTGGAACCACTGGGGATTGGCCCAAACATCGCTCGAATCGAGCGACACGAAGAAAGGCAGATCCCCGATAAGGAGCACGCCGCGTTTGTGGGCATATTCTTTCAAGCAGTTTCCTTGGCGGGACAGCAGGAACTGCCCAATCCGGCTTTCGTTGATCCGGTCGGCCAGGTCGCAGCGCGCGCGTGCCATGGCCGAAGGACTGCGCCTGCGCAAGTCGTCCGGCCAGTCGAGGAGATCTGCGCCTCCCAAGCGCAACTTCAACGCGCGGAACAGGGCATAGTCGTCCAGCCAGTGAGCCTGTTCCGAACAAAACCGCTCGAAGTCCGCCCGCAACTCCGGGCGCGCAGAGGAGTCGAAATTGTGCCAAGCCTGGTCGAGCAACCGGTGCTTGAAAGCGATTACCGTGTCAAAATCAACTGCGCTCTTTGGAAGGTACCGGCCTGGTTCACAATCGGTTGGGCTGAGCAATCCATCCTCGATCAGAAGGTCCGGGCTGACCAGCAGCGCGTTTCCTGCGAAAGAGGACAGGCATGAGTAAGGCGAGTTGCCACACCCGGTGGGCCCCAACGGCAGGGCCTGCCACCACCCCTGGCCGGCATCGTGGAGCCGGTCCACCCACTCAAAGGCGGCCGACCCCACATCCCCAATGCCGTAAGGCGACGGCAGCGAGGTCACATGCATCAACACACCGGAGGTACGACAGCCGGCCCTGAATGGCGGAAGCGCGACTTGATGTTCTAACAGGGCACTGTTCATGATACCGGGCAGGGTTGCACCTTCCAGATTTCGGTTGCGTACTGGGCGATGGTGCGGTCGCTGGAAAACTTCCCTGAACCGGCCACGTTCAAGATCGCCTTGCCAGCCCAGGTGTTGGGTTCGCCGTACAAACCCACCAGACGCTGATCGGCCTCGAGGTAGGATTTCAAGTCGGCCAGATGCATGTAGTAGTCCCCGTGGGCCAGGAGCGCATCCAGGATGGGGGAGAAAATGCCCTGCTCTTTTGGGCTGAAATGGTTCGACGAGATCAAATCCAAGGCCAACCGTGTTTCTGGTTCATTTTCGTAATGCCAGCGCGGATTGTACCAGCCGCGCGTCTTGGCCACTTGTTCCGCCGTGAGGCCAAACAGGAAAAAGTTTTCCTCGCCGGCCTCCTGAACCATTTCGATGGTTGCCCCATCGCGTGTCCCAATCGTCAGGGCGCCGTTCATCATGAATTTCATGTTGCTGGTGCCGCTGGCCTCGTAACCAGCGGTTGAGATTTGATTGGACACTTCGCTGGCCGGGACGAGCCGCTCCGCCAAACTCACGCAGTACTCCGGCAAGAACACCACGTTGAGCCGACCTCGCACCGCCGGGTCCGCGTCAATGACAGCGGCGAGGTTGTTGATGAACTTGATGATAAGCTTGGCCAGGTGATAAGCGGGCGCCGCCTTGCCGGCGAAGAAGAACGTGCGTGGCGATTGTGCGAGCTTGGGATTCGCGCGCAGGCGGTTGTAGAGCACGACCACGCGTAGCGCGTTAAGCAATTGTCGCTTGTATTCGTGGATGCGCTTGATCTGGCAATCGAAGATGGTGTCAGGATCAACGGCCTGCCCGGTGGTTGTCTTCAGCCAGTCGGCGAATTTCACTTTGGCCTGGCGCTTGGCGTCACGGAAGGACTTCTGAAACCCAGAATCGGTGGCCAATGGTTTGAGCCGTCTCAACTCGTCGAGATCGACAGTCCAGCGATCGCCGATGGCCTCGGTGATGACACGCGCGAGGGGTGGGTTGGCCAGCAACAACCAACGCCGGGGTGTGACTCCGTTGGTCTTGTTGTTGAAGCGTTCGGGAAAGATTTCGGCCAAATCTTTTACTGTAACTGTCCGCAGCAAGCCCGAATGAATCGCCGCCACGCCGTTGGTGCTGTGGGAGCCGACAATGGCAAGATTGGCCATGCGGACTTTCTGGAATGGCCCTTCTTCGATCAGGCTGACGTTTGCCAACCGCGTTTCGTCCCCAGGGTAGCGCGACCGAACGTCATCCAGGAGCCGCCGGTTGATCTCGAAAATAATCTCCAAGTGCCGCGGCAGCATGTCCTGAAACCATTGGACTGGCCATTTCTCGAGCGCTTCCGGAAGCAGGGTATGGTTGGTGTAAGCCAACACTTGCCTGGTTAACGCCCAAGCCTGGTCCCAGCCGAGATGCACCTCATCCAGCAATATTCGCATTAACTCCGGCACCGCCATCGAAGGATGGGTGTCATTGAGTTGGATCGCTACCTTCTCCGGCAGTTGGTTCCAGTCATCGTTAGTCTGGCGGAAGCGCCGCACCAAGTCCCCCAGCGAACAGGCGACCAGGAAATATTCCTGAATAAAGCGCAGGCCCTGGCCGAAGCTGGTCGAGTCGTCCGGATAGAGCACCCGTGTGAGCGATTCCGCGGTTAAAGTCTCCGCGACGGCGCTGACGAAACCCCCGTGGCTGAATACGGTGAAATTGAAGAAGTCGGGGGTAGTGGCTGCCCAGAGGCGCATCGTATTGATAGTCTTGCCGCCGAAGCCCACGACAGGCCGGTCGTACGGCACACCGATTAATTTGGAGGGCCGGCCAGGAATGGGTTGCAAGCTCCCGCCACGCACCTCGAACGAGCAGTTGAGCGGCACTTCGATTCTCTCCCGAGGCCGAGCCACCTCCCAGGGATCAGGATTGCGCAACCAATTATCGGGTTGTTCCTGTTGCCAGCCGTCCTTGATGGACTGTTTGAAAATGCCATATTCGTAGCGCAGCCCATAGCCCATCGCGGGGAGGGCCATGGTGGCCATGGAATCCAGAAAGCACGCCGCCAAACGTCCCAGCCCGCCGTTGCCCAAGCCGGCGTCGGGCTCCTGTTCCAGAAGTTCCACCAGGTCAGAATGCTCCCGCTTCACTGCTTGCCTGACGAACGGGTCGAGCAGGAGATTGGTAATGTTATTGGCGAGCGAGCGCCCAATCAGGTACTCCATCGAGAGGTAGTAAACGCGCTTGGGGTTTCTCCGGTCGTAGTGTTCTTTAGTGCGGACCCAGCGTTGCGACAGGAGGTCGCGCACTGAGCGTGCCAGCGCCTCGAAACGCTCGCGCGACTCGGCGGCTCCAAGTGCCATGACATTGTCAAAAATAAGGTGCCTCTCATAAGAAGCATTGCCTGAACCCGCGAACTGAACGGGGCCACAGCCGTACTGCTCCAGGAGTTCCGCCTCCGCCATTCGGTTAGCTTCATTGCTAAGCGTGCAGACCTCTTCTGACGAGCGCTGCGTTTTTGCCTTGGATCGTTTAGATTTGGGCAATGATTTTTGGGTCTGACTCCTTGGAAAGATCGGTTTCAGTATTGTGCTATTCATATCGTCCTTTGCAACTTGGCATGCTGCGGATCACTTATTTCCTGGCCAGGTCCACCCATCCATCTCCGGCTTATCTATGCCGTTCTCATAGGCGTAGGCCTGGCATTCGAGTTGCATGATGCGCAGCTTCTCCTTGGCGTGAGCGCCGGATGCGCGGAGGGCCGGCACCCGATCAATTGCGTCCATCGCGATAGTGAAGCGATCAATCTGGTTTCGGATAGCCAGGTCGAGCGGAGTATTGATGTTGCCTTTCTCTTTGTAGCCGCGCACATGCAAGTTCTTGTGATTCGTGCGCCGGTAAGTAAGCCGGTGAATCAACCAGGGATAACCGTGGAAGTTGAAGATGATGGGTTTGTCCTCGGTGAACAGTGTATCGAAGTCCCGGTCAGACAGACCGTGCGGATGCTCGCTTGACGGCGTAAGCCGGAAGAGATCGACCACATTGATGAACCGTATCTTGAGATTGGGGAAGTGCTCGCGCAATAGCATGACGGCCGCGAGCGATTCCTTCGTGGGGATATCTCCGGCGGAGGCGATGACCAGATCCGGCTCCGCTCCCTCGTCGTTACTCGCTTGAGGCCAAATGCCAAGCCCTTTGGTGCAATGAGCAATGGCCTGGTCCATGGTCATGTATTGGAGATGCTTCTGTTTGTCCGAAACGATCACGTTGATATAATTCGTGCTCTTGAGGCAGTGATCCGCGACGCAGAGGAGCGAGTTGGCGTCGGGCGGCAGGTAGATGCGGCAGACGTCTGGACTCTTGTTCACCACGAGGTCCAGGAAGCCCGGATCCTGATGGGTGAAGCCGTTGTGGTCCTGGCGCCACACCGTCGAGGTGATTAGCAGGTTGAGCGAGGAGATCGGCGCCCGCCAGGACAACCCGCGGCAGCTCTCCAACCATTTGGCGTGCTGATTGAACATCGAGTCAATCACATGGACGAACGACTCATAAGTTGAGAAAAACCCGTGACGCCCCGTGAGCAGATAACCTTCGAGCCAGCCTTCAAGCGTGTGCTCCGAAAGCAGTTCCATGACCCGACCGTCGGGCGCCAGTTCGCCGCCATCGGCATCTTCGGGCAGGTAATCGGCCAGCCACAGTTTCTTACTGACCTCATAAACGGCATCCAGCTTGTTGGACGTGTTTTCGTCGGGTCCGAAGACACGGAAGCTCTGCATGTTGTTGCGCATGATATCCCGCAGAAAGCGCCCCAGAGGGCGCGTGTTCTCGGTCGTTGTCTGGCCTGGCGCATCCACCTTGACCGCATATTCCCGGAAATTCGGGAGGCGCAGCGGCTTGCGGAGCAACCCGCCATTGGCGTGCGGATTGGCGCTCATGCGCCGGGCGCCTTCGGGCGCAAGCGTTTTGAGTTCGGGGATTAACCGGCCGGCTTTGTCGAACAGTTCTTGGGGACGGTAACTGCGCAGCCACTCTTCCAACTGCTTCAAATGGACCGGGTTTTCCCGCACGCCGGCCAGGGGCACCTGGTGCGCCCGCCAAAAGCCTTCGACTTTATGACCATCCACTTCTTTAGGGCCGGTCCAACCTTTCGGGCTGCGCAGAACGATCATCGGCCACCGGGCGCGGGTCGCTTTGCCGCTGGCGCGGGCTTCTTGCTGAATGTGCCGGATTTCGAGCACACAGTTCTCGATGGTCGCGGCCATCTTCTGGTGCATGTCTGCCGGGTCGCTGCCTTCCACGAAGTAAGGCGTCCAGCCATAGCCCACAAACAAGGATTCCAGTTCATCGTGCGAGATGCGGGAAAGCACGGTGGGATTGTTGATCTTATAGCCGTTAAGCTGTAGGATGGGCAGCACCGCGCCGTCGCGGATCGGATTCAGGAACTTGTCGGAATGCCACGCGGCGGCCAGTGGGCCGGTTTCGGATTCCCCATCGCCAACCACCACGGCGACCAGCAAATTGGGATTGTCGTAAGCGGCGCCAAAAGCATGAGAGACGCTATAGCCCAGCTCACCGCCCTCATGCATGGAGCCGGGTGTTTCCGGTGTGCAGTGACTGCCGATGCCGCCGGGGAAGGAAAATTCCTTGAAGAACTCGCGCATTCCTGCTTCGTCCTCACCTTTGTTGGGATAAACCTCCGAATAGGTGCCCTCGAGGTAGCTCGGTGCCAATACGCCTGGCGCGCCGTGCCCCGGGCCGGCCAGGAAGATCGTGTTCAGATCATATTTTTTGATCAGCCGATTGAGGTGGACATAAATAAAACTCAAACCCGGACTTGTGCCCCAATGCCCGAGCAATCGCTGTTTGATATGGTCAACCGTAAGCGGTTCGCGCAGCAGCGGATTGGCCCGCAAATAAATCATCCCAGCGGCAAGGTAATTGCACGCCCGCCAGTAGGCGTCAATTTTGGCGAGCTCCTCTCTGGACAATGCGGATGGCGGCGCCGGTCTTGCCACGTCGCGCCGGGTTCTTTTTTGATCATCGATTACTGTTGCGGTTTGACTCATATTGATATTTCCTTTCATCGCTGGTTCGGATCACGGACCCGGACCAGCTGTCTTGGTGTTAAGCAGTTTCAGTTACTAGTTCTAATTCGCTGGCTGGAGACTTCCATCGTGCGTCCGAATGAACCACCCGCCATGTCTCTCGCAGGATGGTCAAATCCTCCCTGCATGAAATGACCAGGATCCGCGCCGGAGAATCACCCCGGGCGACATCAGCGTCCGGCTTGCAGTGGGAGTTGGCGGCGCAATCGAGTCTCAGCCCAAGATGCTCAAGGTTCTGGCACACTAACTCCCGGACTTGAGCCGAATTCTCACCCACGCCCGCGGTGAAGGCCAAAGCATCAACACCGCCAAGGACCGCCGCCATGCCTCCTATAGTTTGAACCAGCCGGTGGACATAGACGTCCAACGCCAGGCGAGCCGCATGATGGGCAGGAGCCTTCTTCAAAATTTCGCGCATGTCCGAAGAGATCCCCGAAAGGCCGAGCAGGCCGGATTCGTAATTCAAAACGTGCATGAGCTGTTCAACTGTCAGCCCTTTGTGTTGCATGAGATAGAGGAGCGCGCCTGGATCGACACTTCCGCTGCGAGTGCCCATGACGACCCCTTCAAGCGGGGTGAAGCCCATGGACGTATCTACGCAAACGCCATTGCGGACCGCTGAGACGGAGGCGCCATTGCCCAGATGAGCAATCACAATCCGAGCGCTCCTGTGACCCAGCATTGCAGCTGCGCGCCTGGAGCAATAAGCGTGGCTCAAACCGTGAAAGCCGTAACGACAGATTCCCCACTCAGTTGTCCAGGTCCGCGGTATGGCGTAGGTCCGCGCCGCCGGAGGCAAAGTGGCGTGAAAGGCCGTGTCGAACACCGCTACCTGCGGTACTGAAGGCAAGACTCTTCCAATAGCGCGTATACCCTCAAGCCCGGCCAAATTATGCAGCGGCGCCAGTTCACAGAGTTCAAGAATTGCGTCTCGAACCTCCGCAGTAATCCGCACGGCGGCTGTGAACCGCGTTCCCCCATGCACGATCCTGTGCCCAACCGCCGCAGGTCCGTCATTGTGCAGCAAGGGCGCGAGGGGGCCAGTGCGGAGGTCTGAAAGGATTCGCGAAAAGGCCTCGCCATGCTCCCGTAGCTGCAATTCTTCCCGTATCTCAGGTTGGCCGGGATAGCGGAGGACGAGCTGCGTTGGCTGGGTCGCCCAATCAATGCTGCCATCGGCCAGAAGCAGCTCCTGATCCGCCTCGAAAAGGCTGAACTTGAGACTGCTGGACCCGGAGTTGCAAACGCCGATTTTCATTTTTCGAAAGAAACCAAGTCACCCCGCTGGGAAAGGTGGTGTGCGGGCCAGGCGCCCAGGGGCGTGACATCGGGGCCGGGATAGACTGTG
Source organism: uncultured Verrucomicrobiae bacterium (assembly GCA_963825315.1). Taxonomy (GTDB): domain Bacteria; phylum Verrucomicrobiota; class Verrucomicrobiia; order Limisphaerales; family Palsa-1400; genus DASRLE01. The sequence continues at coordinate 859,577 of CAWGST010000002.1, forward strand.
AATCGAACGAGGTTTTTGAGGTTCAGGATCGAGGTGCCTCCCTGCGGCAACCGGAAGTGGACCGCGGGCGCGGAGAACAGCATATGCAGCCGATAAAGCCGTTCCGCTTCTAATGCCACCTTGATCTCAGCCGCCAGAAATATCCGGGTCCCGCCGGTCATTTCCACTTCCACGAAGAATACGACGAACTCGCCTGTCTGTTTCTGGCTTCGGCGTTGTTCCAGCCGCGCCGGCTCGTTCAGATGACTTCGCTCTCGGAATTCGCCCTCGGACAGTTCGACCACATCCAAGATGTCGGTGGGATGTTTCCAAAGAGGGAGATCTTCGGCAATGAGGTCAACGCGGTTGACCCGCGAAGCGACGAAGGACGTCAAGGAGTAATCGCCGGCAATTGTGATGATGTCTCCGGTGAAGACTTTTGCGGGCTGGATTCCCTTCAATATCCGCGCTGCCAGGGCCGGATTGTCCTGGAAAAAAGTCTCGACCGAACCTCCCTGGGTATGAATTAGAATTTTCATGGTGTGAGTTTCTATGGTCGTTCAGTTGAACAAGCCTGTGTCGATTCCCCCTGTAATGCGACAAATAGCTCTCAACGTTCGCCAAAATTCTTGACTCATATTCATGAGGACCATATTGGCGCTTGAGATTGGGCTCTTGTTCATATTGTTGAATGCAATTCGCATACAAACCGAGTTACGCAACTAGCGTGCCAACTATCTCCGAAATGCAGAAAGTCCTGACCTTCAATGATAACGGTTTGGAACCGACTCGTGGGCTGAGGCTCGAAATTTCGGATGTTCGAAAAACAAGATTCTTTCCACTTCTTGTTCGGTGTAGGTTGGAAGTCCATTTAGAATTAACAATCCCAGGCGGAAATCGCCGACCGGGATCGGAACTTTCGGTGCTCGAATGTTCGTGATGTCGAAGGCGTTTGTGGGACTTGCGCGTTGAGATTGCCGTCATACCTGACGAAATGAGCGCAGCGAGCGTTTCACTCGCGTCCGGAAATTGGCGCCTACCTGCGTACACGAGGAATCGGACGAACGATGGTCTGTTTTTCGAGTCTTCGAAATTCCGAACCTCCCCTGTGAGTCGCCTCTAAGCTGTTAATACTTGTACCGCAGCACTTTCTGCATTGCGCCGGTAGTTGGCACGGCCACTGCTAAAGTCGGCTTTGTATGCGAATCAAGCAGAGCAAAGAAGCAAATTGGCCAACTAACCCGAAAGGGTATTCGCTGGCGGTCCGTGAACGCGTCCTCAAGGTCGCCTGTGAGTTGTTCGCCGAGGCTGGTTTTCACGGACCGCATCTTTGCGGGATCTGCAAGCGCGCCGACGCTAATGTGGCCGAGGTTCGTTACCCTTTGTCAGACGTCCAGGGAGAGCAACGATTCTCAAGGCTTTAACAAACACCGAATATTCCAGCAATAACGAGAAAAACACAACGCAACATGAAATCTATAGACCATAACGAAACGACGACGATCGAGGAGCCGCCGCAGACCGGCACTCAGCAGCACGACAACAGAGTTGACTTTCAGAACAAATCCAATGGCGATGGCAGCGGGGGCGCGAACACTTTGGCAGTACCGGGCCGCTCCAAGACCAAAAGGCGAATTGCTTTGCTGGCGTTCGTGCTGCTGGTTGGCACGGCCTCCGCGGTGTATTACTTACGGTTCGTTGCGCCGTTCGAATCCACCGACAACGCGTTCATTGAAGGTTACGTCATACCGATGGCATCTCAAGTGCCGGGACGAGTCGCAGAATTGCTGGTGAAAGACAACCAGGCGGTCAAAGCGGGCGATGTGATCCTGAAAATTGATCCGCGTGATTACGAGGCAAGTCTGGCACAAGCGCGCGCCGACCTGGCGGCGGCACGCAGTCGAGTGGAGCAAGCCAAGGCGCAGGTGAAAGCAAGCGAAGCCAAAGTTGCGCAGGCGCAGGCCACGGTGATTGCCGCCGATGCGGAAAATCAGCGCGCGGCGGACGATCTTAAGCGTTACGAATCTGTGGAAAGCCGGGCGGTTTCCAAGAGCGCGTTTGACCTCGCGCAATCCCAAGCGCGGGCGGCCAGCGCCAATTTGGAAGCGGCGCGTAGTCAGGCCAAAGCCGCCGAAGCGGAAGTGGCTTTGAGCGCGGCGGGCGTTGAAACCGCGAGTGCCGCGGTGCAACAGGCCGAAGCCAGGCTCCAGCAGGCTGAACTGAATCTTTCCTACACACAAGTCATCGCGCCCGAAGACGGCCGGGTCACGCGCCGCGTCTTGGAAAAAGGGGCCTACATTCAGCCCGGCCAGGCGCTTATGGCGATTGTGCCGCGCCAGTATTGGGTCATTGCCAACTTTAAGGAAATAGAACTGACTCACATGCGCGTCGGGCAGCCGGTCGAAGTCAGCGTGGATGCTTACCCTCAACTGAAACTCAAGGGCCATGTGGAGAGCATACAAAGTGGCGCCGGCGCCCGATTCAGTCTGTTCCCGCCGGAGAACGCCACCGGCAACTATATCAAGGTGGTGCAGCGCGTGCCTGTAAAAATCCTTCTGGATGACCTGCCCGCAGACGACCTCGCGCTTGGCCCCGGAATGTCCGTGGTGCCCAAAGTGCGCGTGAAATAACCAAACAATCTGTTGCCCACAACTTATGAATGGCGATTCGAACCAGCCTAAAATCAATCCGTGGCTCATTGCGGTTGCCGTGATTTTGCCGACCTTCATCGAAATGCTCGATACCACCGTCGTCAGCGTCGCACTGGAAAATATCGCGGGCAATCTCTCGGCCACGATATCGCAGGCGACGTGGATCCAGACGGGCTATCTGATTTCGAATGCCGTCGTCCTGCCCGCCACCGCGTGGTTTTCCGCCTGGTGTGGACGCAAGCGCTTTCTCATGATCTGCATCGGCATCTTTACGCTGGCTTCCTTCGCTTGCGGCGAAGCTCCGAATCTTACCTTTCTGATCATCGCTTCCATTGTGCAGGGCGCTGGCGGGGGGGCGTTGCAGCCCATCTCGCAGGCCATTTTGATGGAGAGTTTTCCGCCCGCCAAGCGAGGCTTGGCCATGGCGGCCTACGTGGTGGGCGTCGTGCTGGCACCCGTGGTCGGCCCGGTAATTGGCGGCTGGCTCACCGACAATTATTCCTGGCGCTGGATTTTTTACATCAACATCCCCTGCGGTTTCGTCGCCCTTTGGATGATCCAACAATTCGTCTTCGACCCGGAATACATCCGCAACGCCAAACACGGCCGCATTGACGCCTTGGGCTTCCTCGTCCTGGCGATCTGGCTGGGCACGCTGCAAACGGTCCTGAACAAGGGCCAGGATGAAGATTGGTTCAACTCTAATTTTATTTGCACGCTTTCGGTGATTTCCGTTATCGCGTTTGTCGCGTTTGTCGTGAGAGAATTTCGGACGCGCGAACCTCTTGCCAACCTTCGGGTATTCGCCGACCGGAACTTCCTGGTCAGCACCCTTCTTATCTCCATGGTCTTTCTCCTCTTGTATGGCATCATGAACCTGCAGCCGCTTATGGCCGGCAATCTCATGGGCTACACGGCCTTTCTCAGCGGAGTGGCGCAAGCGCCGCGCGGGCTGGGCATGATGGTCCTGACGCCGCTGGTGGGGATTCTGACAGGGAAAGTGAACAACCGTCTCCTGATTGGCCCCGGAATGATATTGATAGCGGCCGCCTCCATGATGATGGGGGATTTCAACCTCGGCATTTGCAGCCACGACTTTTTCTGGCCCAACTTCATTCAAGGGATGGGCATGGCGCTGACCACGATTCCGCTGATGACCGTCGCCATGTCAACCATTCGCAACGAGCAAATGGGCAACGCCACCGGGCTTTTCGCATTGGCGCGCAATCTGGCGGGCAGCATCGGCATTGCGGTGGCGATTGCCATGGTCTCGCGCGGCGCGTTGCGGCATCAAGCCTATCTGACAGCTCATCTGACGCCGTTTGATTTGCCGTATCAGAACGCGGTGCAAATGGGACAAGCCGCGCTGACACCTGCGATGGGCACGGCGCAAGCGGCTCCTGGCACATTGGGAGTAATTTACAAATCCCTGCTTCTGCAAACCAACATGCAAGCTTTCGCGGACGAATTCCGCTGGCTGGCGCTGATTTGCTTTTTGTCTGTCCCTCTGGTGCTTCTGCTCAAAAAGGCGCAAGGCAAAAAAGCCGTGATGATGCATTAACCTCGCGCAAACCGTGTCAACCATCGCTCAAATTACTAATTGCCAATTTATGAAATACCATGCTCAAATCCTCCTCGCGGGTGCCGCACTTGCCCTCGTTCTTTTCCAGGGCTGCGCCGTTGGTCCCAATTACCAGCAACCGAAAACCACCGCGCCCGCGCAATGGAGCGCGCCCATGGGTGGCGGCGAAACGAACCTGGAGCCTTCCATCGCGTCGTGGTGGAAGAGCTTTAACGACCCGCAACTGGACTCGCTCGTCGAGCGGGCCGTGAATTCCAACCATGACCTGCGCATTGCCGGGGCGCGCGTGCGCGAAGCCCGGGCGTTCTACCGCATCGCCTCCTCGCAACTCTGGCCCACGGTGGATGCCGGCGGCTCCTACGCACGTCAAAACCAAAGCAAGAATCAGCCGGTTCTCGGCTCTCTCCCGATGCCCTCCGGCATTCCCTTCGAAAACAATGTGTATCAGGCGGGATTCGATGCCTCCTGGGAAATTGATGTGTTCGGCGGGAATCGCCGTGCGGTTGAGGCCGGGAAGGCCGAAGTTGCCGCCGCGGAATTTGGCCGGCGCAATGTGCTGGTCACGCTGCTGGGCGAGGTGGCGCGCAATTACGTTGAGTTGCGTGGTTGCCAGCGCCGGTTGGAAATTGCGAACAATAACCTCAAAACACAGGAAGAGGCTTTAGCCCTGACGCAGGACCGGTTCAAGAACGGACTAACCAGCGATCTCGATGTGCAGCAGGCCGCCACGCTGCTGGCGAACACCCACGCCGTTATTCCGATGCTGGAGACCGACATTCAAGTCTATATCCACCGCCTGGGCGTGCTCCTGGGCCAGCCACCCGAAGCTCTCCTGGCGGAGTTGTCAGCGCCGGCCCCCATTCCGTCCGCCCCTCCCATCGTGCCGGCTGGACTTCCCTCCGAGTTGCTGCGCCGCCGGCCGGACATTCAACAGGCTGAACGGCAACTCGCCGCCTCCACCGCACGCATCGGGGTCGCCACGGCGGACCTGTTTCCGAAGTTCTCATTGACTGGTATCGCCGGATATGAAAGCACGAGCGCCAGCGATTGGTTCGCGGGGGGTAGCAAATTCTGGTCTCTCGGGCCGACCGTGCAGTGGAGAATCTTCGACGCCGGGCGCATCCGGGCCAACATCCGGGTACAAAACGCCCGTCAAGAGCAGGCCCTGGCGGCCTATGAGGAGACCGTACTCATGTCATTCGAGGACGTTGAAAACTCGCTGGTTGCCTATGCCAAGGAACAGATCAGGCGGCGTTCGCTCGAGGATGCGGTGACGTCCAGCCGGGATTCCCTGCATCTGGCCAACCAACTCTACTCCAACGGGCTCGCAAGCTTCATCAACGTGCTCGATGCCGAGCGCTCTCTCTATCAAGCCGAAGACGCGCAGGTCCAGAGCGACAAGGCGGTAACCCAGAACCTCATTAGTCTCTATAAGGCCCTGGGCGGCGGATGGGAAACACTGGAGCAGCCGTCGCCGCTCGCGCAGGCACAAACACGAAAATAATCCCTATACCAAAGTCCCAAACCGGGATGGTCATCCGCATTGACTTTGACGACTTTCACTCTTCCCTCGCACACGGCAGCAACTTCCTCCAGCACCGGTCCGAGTCTGCGGCAAGGTCGACTCCAATCAGCCCAGAAGTTTACCAGGACAGGTTGCTTGGATTTCAAGACTTTCATCTCAAAGTCCGACTCGTGGATTTCCAGGATTGGTTTCATTTGGTGGCAATGCTCATCTTTGTCGTTCATGTTTCTGTATTGTTTTTCAATTACACCATTCCTTAATCAAGACCCATGCCATTCCGGTGGATGTGCTGTAAAACATTCATGTGCAATGAGATGTTACATATGTTTTTAGGATTCTTGAAGCCGATGGAAATTCCGAACGTTCGGATATCCGTTCGTTATTTGATTGCAACTCCGTTTTTGGCCGGGTATTTACCAACCTATGGAAGCCAACACTGATGCTGACTTACGCTTCGATCCCAACTTCGCTTTGACCTTGTTGCTGGAGCTCGGGCGGGAACAGTCCGTGCAAGGATTGGTGGAAAAGCTGATCAACTCCATTGGGATCTGTCGCCACGGTATTGGGCGGTTAGAGCTTTGGCTGATTGAAAAAGGAGACATTTGTTCACGCTGTCCGCGAAGGCCCGAATGCCACGACCAAACTCGTTGCCTGCATCTGGTTGCCAGCCGGAATTATCCCCTGCCAGGCAGTTTGGACGTGACACCACCCTCTTTCCAATCCGAGATCAGGATGCCACTCGGCGTTGGGATAATCGGGAAGATCGCCACAACAGGACAGGAGGTCGTGCTAGAGGATTTGCAAACTGCGCCGTCCGAGCCATTCCCGATGGAGTGGTTGCGGCGTGAGCAAATTCGCGGATTCTCCGGAACCGCCATCTCGTTCAAAGGCGAAGTGCTGGGCGTATTAAGTGGTTTCGGCCGCGCATATTTGATAGAAGAGCTCCGAGCCTGGCGGGGTGTATTTGCCCACCACATTGGAGGAGCCGTTGCCAACGCGCGCGCCTTTGAAGAAATCCAGCGTCTCAAAGCGCAGCTTGAGATGCAGAACGCATATTTGCAGGAAGAGGTCGTAGAGGCCAAAGCCTTTGGCGAGCTGGTTGGCCGAAGCCTAGCAGCCTGTCGGACTTAGAGCGAAGGTTTTTTCAGAAAGTTTGAACGTGAAAGGGCCAGAGGGCATCAGTCAAGTATGGCTGCACGCTTTATCACTGTTGATTACGACACACCGCTGATCCTGCCCCCGAATCTGCGCGATTGGGTGCCGGCAGACCATCTGGCGCATTTCATTCTGGACGCCGTTGAGGAGATGGATTTGCGCCGAATCAAGGTCAACGAAAGGGGCACGGGCAGCGAACAATATCCACCCCGCATGCTTTTGGCCCTGTTGCTGTATTGCTACGCCACCGGGCTTTTCAGTTCGCGGCGGATCGAACAGGCGACTTACGACAGTGTGCCGGTGCGGATGATTTGCGGAGACACCCATCCGGACCACGACACCATTTGCACTTTCCGGCGCGAAAACAAAGCGCTGCTGCAAGAGGCCTTTGTGCGGGTGTTGGAGATGGCGCAGGCATTGAAGTTTTTGCAGGTCGGTCAAATCACTGTGGCCGTGGACGGGACCAAGGTGATGGCCAATGCCAGCAAGCACTCCGCCGTCAGCTACGAACACGCGGGCAAAACCATCGAACAACTGGACCTGGAGGTCAAGGAACTGATGGCCAAAGCCGAGCAGGCCGACAGCACGCCGTTGCAAGACGGGCTGAGTATTCCCGAAGAAATCACCCGCCGCCAGGAGCGCAAAGCCGCGCTGCAAAAAGCGCGGGCCGAGATTGAAGCCCGGGCCCAGGCGCGCCACGCCATCGAGTTGGCCGAACACGAGAAGAAACTGGCCGAGCGGGCCGCCAAAGAAAAACGGGGTGAAGGAATCCGCGGCCAACCACCCAAAGCGCCGACGCCCGAACCCGGTCCCAGCGATCAATATAATTTCACCGACCCGCAGAGCCGGATCATGAAAGCGGGCAGCGGCCCACATTTTGAGCAGAGCTACAACGCCCAAGCGGCCGTGGAAGTAGACAGCCGCTTGATCGTGGGAGAGCGAGTCAGCCAGGCGTGCAACGACAAACAGGAACTGGCCCCCACTGTGGCGGCGGTGGCCGCCCCGGTGGAATCGGTCGCGGACGTTTTGGCCGACAGCGGATTTTACAGCGAAGCGGCGGTGCGTGCCGTGGAACAAACACCCACAGGCCAACCTACCGGGACGACCGTCTATGCGGCGTTAGAAAAGAAAGAACACCATCGCACCGTCAGCGATCTGGAAAAGAAGGATGAGCCGGCGGCGCCCGCCCCGGGAGCCGGGTTGAGCGAGGTGATGAAGCACCGGCTGAAAACGAAGGATGGCAAAGCCAAGTACAAATTGCGGCAGCAGACGGTGGAACCGGTCTTTGGCATCATCAAGAGCGTGATGGGATTCCGGCAATTTCTGCTGCGCGGACTGGAAAAGGTCGGGCTGGAATGGCAGTGGGTCTGCGTCGCCTACAACCTCAAACGGTTACACATCTTGCGAGCGGGAGTGAAACTGGCCCGCTCCGGCTGAAAAATCCGAGGGGAAAGGCCGGGCGGAACACAAATTTAATCGGACCTTCGATTGACACCCCTCCCGGACTCTATTGGTCCGATCCAACTGGTCTTTTCGAATTCGTCAACTCCGTGCTACAGGCTCCAATAGCAGATTACGCGAAATCCAGAAAAAATGCTTCTGGTCAAGTCCGACAGGCTGCTAGCGAACCTTAATGATGTAAACATGGCGTGTCTCCTTCGGGTGGTGTTTCAATCTTAAGATAGTCAGCGGCGGTTGCCAGCAAATCCCTCGCTCGCGCCCGAAGACCGACACACTCGGGTGGAGGCGCATCGACATCATGCTGGCACGCTTCGCCGCCCCAAGCGCGGCAGGCGCCGCCGCAAAGGTAGCGCAGGCCACAAACGCGGCATTTCGGGTTTGTGTCCGCGGTGTGCTGTGACAATTCGTGAAAACGCTCGCTTTCAAGAATCGCCGGTAGCCCGGAATCAACAACGTTACCCAAGAGCGAATGCGGCTGATGGTAGGCGTAGCAAGGGAAGGATTCGCCAGACGGTTCGACGTAGAGATTCTGGCCGAGGCCGCAACTGGCCACGGGATGGAAATCGTCTTCGATCAGTTCCATCGGGTGGGAGTGCGCTCTGAGAGCCTCCGAGGTCAGCGGTTCGTCCGAGTCCTGAGCCCGACCCAGCGGGAGCAGGGGACGGAAGGGGGCGCGGCGGATGCCGAGACCCCGGGCGAGTTCACGGACGGCCAAGCCCGGCTCTCCCCGGATGTCGGCGGCACGCATGGCACAGGCAAGGGAAAGCTCCGCCGGACGTCCCATTGCCGGTTGCCAATTGCGGACGGTTGAGACGTAGGCTTCAAGGTTATGCACAGTGGCCGCGTGGGTGCCTCGGCCCCGACGGGCGTCATGGCTTTCCTGGTCGCCGTCCACGCTGACGACCACTTGATTGAAGGCCAAAGCGATTCGGAGCAGTTTGGCTTCGTCCAGTGGAAGCGCGAAGTTGGTGCGCAGCACAAGGTTCATCGGGGCGGCCCAAGTGCGTGCTTCAGCCAGCATATCCAGCATGGCGTTGCGCTGGGAGTGGACCAACGGTTCACCGCCGGTTATGACGACGTGGCGAAAACCGCACTCCATGGCCTCGTGTATGAGTTTTTCGACTGCGGCGACGGGCATCTCCGCCGAAACAGCCGGCGTTAGAGTTCGAGCCTTTTTGCCTCGGCTGCTGCGGGGCAGTTGAACTTCCCCCGCACAGGCGTAGCAGTGGGTGCAGTGCAACTGGCAGTTGAAGGTGACATGCACGTAGAGCTTGTTCAACCGGACGTTGGCCGGGTAAAGTTGGCACCACAGGCCTTGCAGCGAAGCCTCGGCGGATTGTCGCGTGCGGCAAATCCCGATTTGCACCAGACGCGCGGCCACCGTGGGGAGGTCCGTCCCCGGGCCAGTTCCACGGCGGCAACGATGCGCTTGGCAGTGCGGGCCGCGTGGCTGGGATGCGGGCCTTCGCGCACAAGTTCTATGAGCGGCCCCTTGCGCAGTAGTGGATGGCCGGTGCTGTCCCACGCGCGGTCTGCGATGGCGTTAATGTTCTCTTCGCTGGCCATCTCCTGCGCAACGCGCTGCTGGATGTAGTCCAAAACCTCGCGATACGCTTCGCAGTAGGGATCACGGATGCGGTCGCTGTTGCCGCCAGCCCAGGCGTTGTAAGGGCAGCCGCCCCGGCAGTAATCCACATGGGCGCAGCCGTCGCAGGCTTGGCGGACTTGTTGCTGGCGCGTGGCCATGCGCTGGGCGATGGGGCTGGAAAGGATGTTCGCCAAGGAAGGCCGCATCCACAGGGTGCCAAAGCGGTATTGCGGTTGGCCACAGAAGCGCTGGCAAGGATACAGGTTACCGTTCGGATCAATCGCAACGAACATGCCGAGGCAATCCCGGAAGGTGCAGACCTGGCCGTCACTGCACCCAACACCCCGGCACATCTGGTCGAGTGAGGAGACGGAGAGGTCACGGCGATGCTCGACGTAATGGTCGAGCATTTGCCGCAGGAGGGTGGCATATTGCACGGGTGTAAGGGCAAACGGCGACCCCCGGTGGTCCAACGGCGCCACGGCAGCGTGGATGGAGAAACCGAGCCGCTCCCTCAAGAAGAAATCAAAGACCTCGCGCCATCGCTCCATTGAGGTCAGCGTGAAAGTGGCGATGCAGCCGACTTTGATTCCGTGAGCTTGCGCACGACGAACCCCTGACATAGTGCGTCCGAAGTAGCCGCGCCCGCGCTGGTCATCGGTGATCTCCTCCGGACCGTCCAGGCTGGTGCCGACATCAACCTTGTGCTCGCAGAAAAGCCGACAGAACTCATCGTCGAGGAACCAGAGATTGCTTTGCAGTGCTACGCGGCATTGCTGCTGGCCAAAGCGTGCTGTCAATCCGTCCAGTGCCTGTCGCCAGAGAGCGTGGCCCGCCATGAGCGGCTCCCCGCCGTGAAAGGTAACCCTGACCTGTCGCTGGCCGGTTTCGCCGACGGTCCGGCCCATGAAGTCTAACGTTGCGCCCATCGTTTCCACCGACATGATTGGGCCGCGATGCGGCCCGAAACAGTAGGAGCACGTCGCGGGACACGCCATCGATGGAATGAGCATAAAGTGGGGCTGAACTCCCTTGAGTGGGATGGCGGGCGATAATCCGGCTTCGGCTCTGGCAACATCATCTTTGCACGGCCCTTGGATCTGGAGAGTGGTGTTCATCAAGATCGCGTTGAATCTTATCGAAAAATGCAGGCTGGCGCAAGGAACAAAACCGCGAGCGTAAATGCCGCCAAACCGCTCGACGCCGTGTGCGCCGTAAACACCAACAAAACGGTTCACCTCGCGGGCAGCGCCTGCACCACCTCGTGGTGACATTGAAGGAGCCCATCATCAGGGCGGTCCAGCCGTCGTTCCTCCCGGCATTGACGTCGGCCCCCCGTCGAGCAACGCCTTCACCACATCGCTATGGCCGTTGAAGGACGCCAACATCAGGGCGGTCCAGACTTGCCCCATCATCAGCGCGGTCCAACCGCGCGCCGTGGCGTTGGCGTCCGCGCCTTCGTCGAGCAACGCCCGCACTGCAGCTTAGCAGCCTGCTGGAGCAACTCAAGCGGATGAGGAGCAGGTGAGCCATTCCCAGCACATGGCAGCCGGTCGACCTTGAGGTTATTATAATGGGGAATGGACATTTGTTGGAGAATCCGCACAGCAGCTCGGCCTGGTTGGCATCGGTGAATTTCGACATGCTGGCTTCAGGCATGACACGCGCTCCTGGCGGATGTGGTGCAAGCAGCCGCGATGACCTGGAAGAAAGGCCCCTCGCGATAATCGCCGCTGCCCCCTTCTTCATGGGTGCATCGGGAATGCCATATTCTCACAAAAGCCTATCCATAAACAACTTATATCACTGCCAAACAGGCCATCGAAATGAAGATTGCTCATATATACGCCCGGTATTCGACTGGAACTCAAGCTAAGGGGACCTCGCTTCGTCGCCAAATCGACAACGCCGAAACGTTCGTCAAGGAGCAGGGCTGGACGATTGCAGACATCATAGCCGATGAAGGCGTCTCCGCGTACCACGGCAAGAATTTGGCCCAAGGCGGTCTCGGTCGTTTCTTCAATGAAGTGAACAGGGGTAAAGTGGCACCTGGCTCAGTCCTGATCGTGGAGTCCCTCGACCGCTTATCCCGCAATACGGTGCTCGAACAAATGTCGTTACTGTTGAGAATCATAACAGCCGGCGTCGAAGTGGTGACGCTCGTTGACCGGAAACACTTCACGTGCGACTCGGTGAATGCGAATCCATTGGAACTCATCGTCTCCCTGGCCATCATGATTCGCGCCCAAGAAGAATCCAGGATGAAGGGGACACGGATCGCCGCAGCCTGGTCCATGAAACGCGCAAGGCTTGAAACCCATAAACTCACGAAAAAATGTCCTCCGTGGCTGATCCTCAGCCAGGACCGAACGCGCTATCTGATCGATGACGCCAGGGCTTCCGCTGTGCGAACCATTTTTCGCCTGGCCACGCTCGGCTATGCGCCTCAGATGATCGTGGACGCTCTCCATCAGGCGAAACAAGCCGCCTGGGGTAAAGACACCGCCTGGACCGTCACCAAGATCCTGGACGTGCTGAGAAACCGTGCTGCCATAGGCGAGTTTCAGCCACATAAAATGGAAGAGGGCAAACCTGTGCCCGCAGGCGAGGCACGGCCGGACTATTTTCCCGCCATAGTGTCCCTGGAAACGTTTCACGCGGCCAACCGTTCCTCTGCCGTCCCGAGAGGAGCCATGCACGGTGATGCCAACTTGTTCGTTGGCTTGGCGTGGGACGGCGAAACTAAAGAGAAGATGGTTCTCAGAAACAATTTTCTGGTCAACACCAGTTGCTACTACGGCGGTGTCAGGCATCGTTGGGCCTATGGCGCGTTTGAAGGGAGCCTCCTGGCCAATTTGGCACACATTGACTGGGACACCCTGCTGGCGGAACCCTCCGACGACAGCCGGGCAAGTGCTCGCCTGTCACTGGAAGCCAATATTCGAGAAATTGACCTTAAGCTTCTGATGGCTACCAACGCGATACTGACGCAAGCCAATTCTTCTGCCCAGCTCGCGGCCGAAATCAAGTCGTTGGAAGCGTGCCGAGGACGGCTCCAAAAAGAACTGACTGACCTGGATTCGGGCAGTAGCCCGCCAGCAGTTGGACACGCCGAGGCGTGCAAAGATCGCTCCACCTTTATAAAGCTGGTGCGCCAGGGGGACACCGCGTCACGTTTGCGTCTGCGACAAGAACTGCACCGCCTGATTAAGCGCATCGAACTCTGGCCTGAGCCGAATTCCGCCTCAGGAATCCGCTGCTATTATCCACTACTGCATCGGGCGGTCGAAACGGCAGGGCTGAAGTGGGAAAGCGACCCATCTGGATGGCCCTGTTACAAGACCACGTTTGTCAACGGACAAAAGTGCTGGGTGATCTGTCAGTACGCCTGCCCGCCAAGACGTAATGGGCGCAAGGATTGGCGCGCTAACACGGTGGGTTTAATGATATGGCTCAGAAACGATGGCTGACTAACTGGTTCCGCTGAAGTCGCGGATTTTCAAGCCGTGGCGATGAGGCATATGATGCGTACATGATGCATTCCGGGCGGATGGCCTGGCGGCGCGGGGTATGACAATACCGCCTTTATAAACGGCGCCACCATCAATCTCCACTCGCAAGTGCTAAGTGATTGCAAATCAACTGGTTAAACCGCCTTCGCCAGCAACCGCTGTAACAGGCAATTATCATCATTTACAGCAGTGAAGTGAAGTTTTCTTTTGACTGCACGGCCAATTTTACGAAGATCCCAGGCTCTGAGAGGGAGGGCTTTGGCTTCCAAATGCTGTGCTGGTTTTCGTTAAAACTGCTTTCGCAAATCGTGCGCATTCCATTCTGTGCGCTGGACGCAGATCTCGCTGGGCGTCTTCCGCAATCGGTATCAGGCGTGATCTACGCGGAGGAGCAGAAGTGGCAGGGTACCTTCGACCTCGCAACGGAACTCGTCGCAACACAGCCAAACCGCATAAAGATCTGGATTCGAAAATCACAGGCTCTGCAAAAGCTGGGCCGCCAAAAGGAAGCATGTAATGCGAGTTCGGTGATTTTTCTTCGATTGGAGGCACCTCATCCTTTCGAAAATGCCGTCGAACACAAATTTCGAAGCCGGCTCCAGAAAGGGCCGGATGGTAAAATGAAACAATCAACCAGAAAGAAAAAGCATGTCGAATCTGAACGTCACTGTACTGATGGGGCGCCTTGTTCGCGCCCCGATTATTCGAAACAACGGCTCCAAGATGGGATTCTTTTCCATCGCGAGCAATCGTCACTACCGCGACAAATCGGATGTCTTCCAAGAGGAAACCGCGTTTGTCCCGTGCAAGTGTTTTGGAGGCTGGACAGACGCGCTGGCGCGTCACCAGAAAGGAGACATGGTCATGGTGGAGGGGCGCCTGCGCACCGAAACCTGGAACAATGACGGCGCATCACGCTCGCAACTCATTCTGGTTTGCGATTCCGTGCAGTTTGTTGTCCCGGAACCGCGACCGCAGAATCCGTCGAAGCCCAACGACGCCGGCGAGCGAGAACACGCGACGCCTGCGGCCGGCGGGGAAGCCGACGGCCAGCCGCCGTTTTGAACGCCGAACCCACAGGCTGCACAGTTTATTTATGCGAGCCGAACTCGGTTACCCCTCACCTGGAGCGCGAAATCTGACATGCACGGCCGGATTTGCGCGGTAACTTGTTCCGCTTACCAATCTGACCAGCAGCACAAAAACGAGGTTTGGAGAAACCCACCAGCCTTCAACAGTACCTCTCAACAACGATTCCCGAGTTTATGCCCAAAAATCGAATCTTCGAGCACCCGGAATGCCGACGGCGTTCTTCAAAAGTATCATTGGCAGACGTCACTGAAACCGCCCGGGAGTGGGACGCCGTCTTCGCCATGCGGGTTTATCCGGAACTGCTTGAAAAATATACTGCGCCGGACATTGCCGATGACGAGGGATATTATCTGGTGGGCTCTTTGGTGCTGGAGATCGATGCTGCCCTTGACGGTCGAAGACCGAGCCGGCTTGTGAGCTACGGCAAGTTCCTTGCCATTGATTTCGCATTCCTGGCGCAAAGCCGCCGGACATCAAGTGAGGAAGTTCTGAACCTGCGGGCTGTCCTTGGCCCTTGCGACGGCAGCCACCCCTTTGTGTGCGTGGTAAGGCAGGACCCGCCGTTCTGAACGTGCTGGAAGCGCACCGATTACGATTCAAGTGAGTTTTTAAGCCTGCGCTGCTCAAGAATGCGCGGAAGACCGAGGCCGGCCCGAAGCCCAGGGTCACGGCGTGAAGCGATTGCCAACGTGCATCTCCTCGGTCGCCCCATCTCTGACTCCAGAATCTGTTGACTTGGATTGCCGTTGTGTGTGAGAACAAAGGCCGCCGCCGCGAGTTTGCTGGCAAACCAAAAGGCATGAACAAGCAAACTCGGAAAACAAACTTCTCGAGGACGGATTTATGACCGCTCCGGGCCAATCCATGCACCACAACCAAATTATAGCTGTCCTTCGGCAACATGGTTTTGCCGAGGGTCGCTTGATCGCATTTTCAAAAAGTGGCTACCGCAAATACTATCGCGGTCACTTTGTTGTGTTCAATGCGCAGATTTTCAGCCGCCGCGGTCGCGTGCTTAAAACGGCAGATCTGGACCTGACATTGGACGCGGAGAAGCTCACTCAGGCCGCCCGCGCTGCGGGAGAGAACTTTTTCGTGCTCGAAGAGAATAGTCCGAATCCGTTTTGGCAACCGGGTTCCACGCCAATGGCTCGAGTGCTGCGGGACGCGGTCTGGTGGACCCGGATCCATCGGGAGGACGAGGACCTATTCCTCCCGCTGGATGCGGGTCCGCTTCGGAGAAAACGCGTCCGACTGAATTGCAGCACGGGCCGTTGGCAAAATCAGCCGGCCTACTCTGTTGACTTGTGGGACAACCCGGAGTGGGAGAGCGGTCGCAACCTGTCAGGAGCAGTCGTTCAGGTCTTGGGCCGTCCGCCCAAGGGTCTTCGGCCGACGGAGAAAAATGAGGTTTTCACGGCTGAAATCTCCAAAACCCGGGGCCGACCTGTGCGTCCTGTGTTTTACCACCACGCTGGATTGCTGGAGTATGTTTGGTTTAGCCACCGCGCCGCGGTCCCCGCGATCTTGTATGACCACACCGTCCGACTCCTGGATTCGGTTAGTTTTACGTGGCATCGCGATAGTTCGGCCATACACCTGCGGCAGGCGGGCGAGGTTGTGGGGCTGTGTTGGCCATGCGACATTTCTGCGCCTGAAGTACTTGCCAATGCGCGTCGGCAGTTGTCCCGACGCTTTGGAGAAAACACAGCGACAGGGGAGAATCGTCGTTGATTTCTGGACGATATGCTGACAGGAGACCCAATGTGAAGAATAAGAAACCGTTTCGCATCCGAGTGCTCACTGCCGCGGACATGCACCAATCCCAGTTGCACTATCGGAGCCTTGTTTTGGCCACGCAAGACCAGCGGCCCGATGTCGTGGCTATCGTCGGAGGGGCCCTCCATGCCTTTGAAATATGAGCAAACGGCTTTCAGAGATAGCGGCCGGGGATTTTGTCTTGCGTCGGTTCGGAGGTGTTCCCAAGCCCTTGCGGTTGAAAGTGACACTGGTCACGGAGGATCGCATTATTTGCGCAGGCGGTTGGGAGTTTGATCGCCAGAGCGGGGCGGAGATCGACGAAGATCTCGGTTGGGGTCCTGGTACTGTCACCGGTTCCCTTATTGAACCAGAACCAGAGCAATGGGCAACCTAAACCGCTCCAAACTTGTTCCGTTGCCGCGGATGATGTTTGAGTTGTTGCGTCGCGGCTATCATCTTTAGAACCGAAGGCAACCCTGAAACGGGCGATGTTGCCACCGGCGGTGGCATTTGCGCATAAAAACACAGTCATTGTTGACATAATAACCCAGGAGACATTCGCGCTTCAACGGGGCCGCGCCCGCGCGGGCGCGGAATGTGGACAAAGCGCAGAACACACGGACCGTCACGGCGCAGCTTCAACGGGGCCGCGCCCGCGCGGGCGCGGAATGTTCCGTGGAACGGCTTACTTGCACCCCCCTTACTTCGCTTCAACGGGGCCGCGCCCGCGCGGGCGCGGAATGACGAGTTCCACCGTGCAAGCAGAGCATGGATAAGATCAGAGCTTCAACGGGGCCGCGCCCGCGCGGGCGCGGAATGGACATAGACCCGGCGAACCATGTTTCCCAAACCCCTGCTTCAACGGGGCCGCGCCCGCGCGGGCGCGGAATGCGCAAAGCTGGGAAACGCACACCATCGCGGCGGTGCGGCTTCAACGGGGCCGCGCCCGCGCGGGCGCGGAATGGCTCCAAAATAAAAACCAACGCCAATCGTCTCTATCAGCTTCAACGGGGCCGCGCCCGCGCGGGCGCGGAATGTTCCGCCGCAGGCTCAAGCGGCGCCAGGCCAAGCAGCTTCAACGGGGCCGCGCCCGCGCGGGCGCGGAATGTTAGCTCCCCGCCGGAACTCGGACGACCCGTCTCTCAGCTTCAACGGGGCCGCGCCCGCGCGGGCGCGGAATGGACGACCGTGACGCTCGCCGGGCTGCCCAGGACCCGCTTCAACGGGGCCGCGCCCGCGCGGGCGCGGAATGGTTATGGGCGAAAGGGTTGTCCCTATCCACTGTGCGGCTTCAACGGGGCCGCGCCCGCGCGGGCGCGGAATGTTGACAACGGAGAGTTCAACACGGATGTCATTTACACGCTTCAACGGGGCCGCGCCCGCGCGGGCGCGGAATGGCGGATTTTGTCGAGAAGTTCCGTTGGCGGCATTTTGCTTCAACGGGGCCGCGCCCGCGCGGGCGCGGAATGTTTCAGCGCCTGGCTCAAGGCTATGGGTTGGGACCGCGCTTCAACGGGGCCGCGCCCGCGCGGGCGCGGAATGTGACGACGCCAAGCGTGACCGTGAATGCGCCACCGAGCTTCAACGGGGCCGCGCCCGCGCGGGCGCGGAATGCGGGAAACGCTGTGCAGCGCTTGCGAAAACAAGGGTTGCTTCAACGGGGCCGCGCCCGCGCGGGCGCGGAATGCGGATATCAGGACGATTGCAATCCAGCGTCGACACGTCGTTGAGTCGCTTCAACGGGGCCGCGCCCGCGCGGGCGCGGAATGGCATCGTATTTGTTTGGGACTGGTTCGTTCATTGCAGCTTCAACGGGGCCGCGCCCGCGCGGGCGCGGAATGCGGAAATTGACGGCGTGACGATGCCGTCAAACTACCTGCTTCAACGGGGCCGCGCCCGCGCGGGCGCGGAATGCAAATTTACGGGAGCTAATCAAATGAAAAGACCGCTCGCTTCAACGGGGCCGCGCCCGCGCGGGCGCGGAATGCCGCCTGGAGGATGGAAACCCGATTGCAGCACGCCATGCTTCAACGGGGCCGCGCCCGCGCGGGCGCGGAATGGGCCGGGACCGTGCTGCGCTGGGCGGCTTACGTCTCGGGCTTCAACGGGGCCGCGCCCGCGCGGGCGCGGAATGAAAATATTCAATGCGAAGCTGGAAGCAGAATTGCTGCTTCAACGGGGCCGCGCCCGCGCGGGCGCGGAATGAACTGGCCAAGACGAGCGGCGCGGCCAAACTGCCTGCTTCAACGGGGCCGCGCCCGCGCGGGCGCGGAATGATTTTAAAAGTTCCGCTTTTGCCCGTTGAAACTCCGCGCTTCAACGGGGCCGCGCCCGCGCGGGCGCGGAATGCTTCGCTTGTTTCATTTGGGTTCATATTTTGTATCGTTGCTTCAACGGGGCCGCGCCCGCGCGGGCGCGGAATGATCTGCGGGCGGACCCGGCCCGGCCGGTGGGGCGCGGCGCTTCAACGGGGCCGCGCCCGCGCGGGCGCGGAATGATCCACGACGGCGCCAGAGCAGGCGCAGCCACGCTGGCTTCAACGGGGCCGCGCCCGCGCGGGCGCGGAATGCGGCTTCATGCCAATCCTGCACATTTTCCGCGAACGTGCTTCAACGGGGCCGCGCCCGCGCGGGCGCGGAATGATGGATATCAAGCTGCCGATCTACCTTCACACCCTTGCTTCAACGGGGCCGCGCCCGCGCGGGCGCGGAATGAGTGAGGCGGCTCCGCGGGAGCGTCGCCCTAGCGAGGCTTCAACGGGGCCGCGCCCGCGCGGGCGCGGAATGGCGACATCAAGGTCGAGTGGAAGCGAGCGACGGAAACGCTTCAACGGGGCCGCGCCCGCGCGGGCGCGGAATGTGGTGTTGATGGAGACGTTGCCATTAAGGTTGACGGTGGCTTCAACGGGGCCGCGCCCGCGCGGGCGCGGAATGCCTATGTGGGTTACGCCGGGCCCCTGCCCGCCCTGATCGCTTCAACGGGGCCGCGCCCGCGCGGGCGCGGAATGATGCAGCGCCGGATCGGCCAGGCCGACAAAGTCTTTTTGCTTCAACGGGGCCGCGCCCGCGCGGGCGCGGAATGCCCTCCGTCCGCGCACGCCGGACCCGACTGGAATCGCTTCAACGGGGCCGCGCCCGCGCGGGCGCGGAATGAAGCCGCGTCAAGCGGAATTATTTGGCCGGGCGTTTGGCTTCAACGGGGCCGCGCCCGCGCGGGCGCGGAATGCTCCATTTTTGATCGCTGGCGCGCGCGTTCATGCACGCGGCTTCAACGGGGCCGCGCCCGCGCGGGCGCGGAATGATCCCGAATCTAGCGAAATGCCTGCATGCTGATGACGTGCTTCAACGGGGCCGCGCCCGCGCGGGCGCGGAATGAGTTCAGCTACTGATTGCATGAGTTGTCCTACTTGTTGCTTCAACGGGGCCGCGCCCGCGCGGGCGCGGAATGGATTTCAGCAGTGATCAGCGCATTGACCTTGTCGTCGCTTCAACGGGGCCGCGCCCGCGCGGGCGCGGAATGCTGGCCGATGCCCGCGAGGAACTCACGCGCAAGCTCCTCGCTTCAACGGGGCCGCGCCCGCGCGGGCGCGGAATGAGTTCAGCTACTGATTGCATGAGTTGTCCTACTTGTTGCTTCAACGGGGCCGCGCCCGCGCGGGCGCGGAATGGATTTCAGCAGTGATCAGCGCATTGACCTTGTCGTCGCTTCAACGGGGCCGCGCCCGCGCGGGCGCGGAATGCTGGCCGATGCCCGCGAGGAACTCACGCGCAAGCTCCTCGCTTCAACGGGGCCGCGCCCGCGCGGGCGCGGAATGTCGGCACTTCCATCATGCGCTTGAGCTTGTGAACGCCGCTTCAACGGGGCCGCGCCCGCGCGGGCGCGGAATGTTCATTGTGTTCTGTATCGCGCTACAAAAACAATTGCAGCTTCAACGGGGCCGCGCCCGCGCGGGCGCGGAATGCGAGGATGAGGTCGCGGACACAGACTCCATTTCGATGCTTCAACGGGGCCGCGCCCGCGCGGGCGCGGAATGCGCGATCCTGGTCGCAATCGCGGCAAGCCTATGACCAGCTTCAACGGGGCCGCGCCCGCGCGGGCGCGGAATGTATATATCTCATCCGGGGTGATGAAGCAGCAACCGTCGCTTCAACGGGGCCGCGCCCGCGCGGGCGCGGAATGAGAGCCCTGTCCTCCAGGCCGCGGCACGATCCTGTCCGCTTCAACGGGGCCGCGCCCGCGCGGGCGCGGAATGTCCTCTCTTGTAACCCTTTCCGGCACAGGCTCGCAATAGTTGAATTGCGATTGCCTGCGTCCCTCGCGTTACCCATCTCTTCCTGCTGTTGACCAGTCTCACACTATTTGTTCAAAATCAAGCGTTTACGTCATGCGAGCGCCAGCGGGGTTTTCCGCGTCACCTCGCCTCTCGCGGGTTCAATTATCAAAGAACACCAGAGTCTCAGACCACATAACACGGAGCGTCCAGCTTCGTATAGGGCAGACCCAACGCCGTAATCACCCGATTCCCTCGCCCCTCCGCCGGTCCCAGCCCAACAAAAATCACTTGGTCTTCGTCGTGGTTGATGATCTCGCTCAAAGCTGTTTCCAGTTCAACCTTCTCCGACGGGTTAAGATCGCACTCGAACACCGAAAATTGCAGGTGGTCGCCAAAATTGCTGCATGTCTTAAACACCTTTCGCAGCCGTTTGTCATCAGCAATATCGTAACACACCAAGTACGTTGTTCTCATGGCTTACCGCGTCAATAATGGAATGTATTCAGCAATTTCACCAGTCAGCGTTTTCGCCAACAGCCGCGCCTGCAATTCAAGCGCCCGACGATAGCTGACTTTGTAGTCGAACAACGGATGAGTGATCAACGAACTCATGCGCTGCTCATACATCTGAAAAAAGCGTTTACGCCCAGGCGCGGTGAGGTTCACCGCCTGGCCAGCCCGCACAAAATCCTTCTCCGTGACGACGCGATTATTGATGCAACTCAACACCGTGGACTCCGCCACCAATGGCCGCATTTCTTCCATCAAGTCCAACCCCAATGCCGGTCGCCCAAAACGCGGCTGGTGGTAAAACCCAATGTAAGGATCAAAACCGACTGCCAGGGCGGCGAGCGTGCAATCTTTGGCCAACATGCTGTAAGCCAGGGAAAGCATCGCATTGACGGGATCGGTCGGCGGACGGCGGTTGCGATTGCTGAAGTTGAAGTTGAATGCAAGCTGTTTGCCTTCTTTGCCAGGCATTTCGAGGCCGGGCAAATCGTCTTCCACCTTGACCATGCCGCTAAACTGCTGGAAATACTGGCTCGCGGCGGCCCCCTCGATGCCGAGGAGTTCTTCCACTGAAGCCGCCGCCAGCGCATCCTCGGATGCCCGTTTGAGCTTCAAGATGATTGGCTCCGGTGGCTCCAGATGATTTCGCATCAGCAGTGTTCGATGGTTGCGGATTTTTCCATGAACAAATCGTCTGGCCAGTGAAAGGCACGTCGCCTCATCTCGCGCCAGTCGAAATTGCTCCATCCGCAAGAACACATTCTTCAAAGAGTGGCCGCGCGTGATGCCGTAAAACCAGCCGCCCATCGAAAAGTATGTGATCGGGATTTCCTGATCGCAAAGCGATTGGATGGCCTGGGTCGAGATCTGGATGTTTCCGAATAGGGCAACATGTGAAAGATCGCGCATCCGGACTTCTTCGATGACCCTGTCTTTTTCTTTAACCGTCAACACCTCGTCTTTGCACCCCACACGAAAACCCTGGGTGTTCAGATAAAGGGGGCGGGTGTCGTCGCGGGCGGCGATCAATCTTCGAGGGGGCTCACTCGCCACACCCGATTTCTCGCCTGATGCAGACAGGTTCTCCAGGACAGTCGCGTCAATGGCCAGCGGCGATTGCGCCAGCATTCGCGTTTCGTCCGGCAAACAAACCGGAGCGAGCGAACATCGCACGCACTTCGGCGAGTTGACCAATGGCGCCGGGATTGGCCCAGTGATGACTCGCTTGGCTTCGGCAATATTTTGCAGAATCCAGTTCTCCAGTTCGGAAGTGATCGGCAGGCGAACGCGCTGCTTTGTGGCGCGATAATAGATAATGCCATCATTGCAGGCGTAACCGTTGTCGCGCAGGATCAACGCCTGCAATCCGAGCTGCATTTTGTCCGTGTCCCACAATTCATTGGCTTCTTCCCCCTCTTTGGGCGCGCCTGCCTTGTAGTCAACCGGGCAAACTTCCAACGCGGTGAGTAAATCGTCCTTCCCTGTTTTGGATTCAACAAGGTCCATCTTTGCCACGACACCCAACCGCTCTGAACCCATTTGCACCGAGCGTGAATGAATCGTTTCGGATTCGGCGTCTTTTGTTTCAGCCTCCCTGCTCGTGGATTCAGCCACTGCCGCTGTTCCCTCTTCTGCCTTTGGCTTGTCGGCACCGGACTTCCGCTTGGCTTTCGGCAAAGCTCCGGTGCCCGAATCAACGCGCTGATGGATCGCATCGCCACGCAATGTGTCCGCGCTCTCGACGAAAACGCCCTCGACGAATTCGTAATAGAACAGTCGCTGGCAATAAACGAACTCGTTCAACATCCGCGCGGGAATCTGCTGCGGCTCGGTCTTGTGGCGAGAAGGCGAGGGCGGAGACTGTGGGGTTTCGGGCAGTGGAGACTCAGGTGGGGCTTGCGAAAGGCGGGCCAGTTGTGACTCAACCGCCTCTACCCGCAGTACAATTTTCACTGGCCGCAGCTCGTCGGTCTGCCGACGCAGCCCCAGTTGGTCGCTGGTTTCTGCCCCGTCTGTTCCGAGGGATATGCCCCTCGGCCTCAGCGGTGATTCCGGTTCGGTCGAACGCGGACCCGATTGTATTGGAATTTTCTCGTCCATAATTCACCTTTCAGCAGCCAAAACCTGCGGCCTCAATCCATTATCTGAACGGAAGAATTGGACAAGGGCACGACGGCAACCACAATCGAGTTCTGTGCAATAAAACTCACGCAGCACATACCGGCCGGGCGGAACGCCGAAAGTCGGAGTGGAGACGATGCAACTCAATTGTTCCGCGCGTGCGACATCCGGGCAAATCAGATCAAACGGTTCAAGTGGCATACGACTACTTTTTGCCGGGCGCGGATTCCTCGCAAAACAGGCGATGAAACAACTCTTCGGACAGTCGCCGGCCATCCTCGGATAAAACCACTGATTTGCTTTTGCTTTTCGGATCGGAGATCAGGCCCTTCTTGTGAAGGCGGTCAAGAGCATCCCAATCGTGCCCCTTCCACGCCCGCGCCAATTCGCCCTTCCCCTCGGTGAAGCTGGTCAAATAGAGCAACGCCAGCACCGCATCATCAATTTTGTCGGGATTGGGTTTCATAAACTCCAATATCTATAGCGCGTACGGCGAACTAAAGTTAATTTTATGTAGCGGCGGGTTTCCAACTTGGATTCTGCGAGCGCGAAAGATGGCGCTAACACCTCGCGCATGAAGTTCCCGGCGATAGTTTGACAGGTCAATTTCCGCAAAGGCCGGATGGCGCAAAAGTGAGCGGGTCGTTTCGGCGGTCAAAGCATGTTCCCAAATTGGCCACGTAAAGAGATCTAATTCGCGTTTGCCAACCCAACCGGTGGCAAGCAATCCGCGAATGTCGGAAGTGCAAGAGAAAAAAGCGAGTGCGCGATAGGCGAGAAGATTGGCCATCCACACGGTAGAAGCGCCGATTGGACCTGGATCGTCCAAGCGAAGTGCGTAGCGAACGTCCTCCTCTGGAGACCAGCGCATTGAGAGGCCCTTATCGGCATACGCCCAAGGCTCAAAGAGGGCTTCACGCACCTTGGTTTCCGATACGGCGGCGATAAGTTGACGGGCAGTGTCGAGAAACCATTGGTGACCGCTGCCGGTAATGAAGCAGAAAGGAGTGGGCGCAATACGCCGGTCTGTCACGTCGTCGAGTTCAGCACCAAACGAGGCTAACAAGTTCACCGATGTGCGATTGTTGGGACCAGCATCGACCCGCATGGAAGCGGCGTGTCCGCGAAATTCTCCGATGGTGCAATCGGGACGTTGACCGAGGGCTAATTCGGGCGAGGGCACGGCTTGCTTCAAGGCTGCAAGCAACTCGGTGCGAGCCACAGCTTGTGCCTGCTCCAGTGGTTCGGTTTCCTTTTTTCGGGCGGCTTCGCGTTCCGCGCCACGCAGCTTGCGCTTTTTCAGAGCGGCTTCGGCAACTTTGAGGCGTTTCTTCGTCGTATCGAGGCACTTCTGCGCCGCTTCGCGTTTTCTTTCGGCAGTGGCATCAACCAAATTTCCACGCAATTTTACGACGAGGCGGGCAGCTACGGATTCTTTATCGAGCGGCTTCTCGCTTTGGATGAAGGGTATCCAGCGGGACCCCGATTGCCAACCAAGTCGAGTGCTGCTTTCGATCTCTGAAAGCACAGCGAGTGTTCCTAAAGCGGCGAGAAAGCCCAACGGGTTTGCGCCATCAAGGGCAGGCAGGTCTAAGCGATGAATAGTAGCATTCATAGTTGCTTGTCCACTCTGTGCGCGTGGGCGCTGGCATACCAGTCGGCAAGCCGGATGAGTGATTCTCGGTAGGCAAGTCCCCACCAGCCAAAACGCCGAACGAGTGTCCAGAAACGGTCGGTCACGCCAGAATCAAGCCGGTGAAGTGGTATAAGTGACCCGCGCTTATCGGAGGAGAGCTTGATGGGCACGTCGACAAACTGCGCCTTCAATTCGGGAGGTGCGTCATCCTCACAGACGGGGGCAAGAGGGCGGGCATGGCCGTGATGGCTGGCGATTAGGTGCAGCAGCAAGTCGCGGTCTTTGGGTGAAAGCTCCGCTTTGCAGAATTGTTCAGCCAATTGGGTGGAAAGCATTTCGTGTCGGAAGCCATCGGGCAAGTTGGCGGCTTCAGCGATAGCCTTGGCCTGTTCGCGTGAGCGTGGATTGCGTGGTGATTTTGCGAGAGGTTCGCTGCCGTCGTCCGCTGGCGCTCCGCCGCGAAGCATATCCTGAAAACGCGGGTCGAGTTTGCCGGTGTCGTGCCAATCTCCGGCAGCCTTTGCGACCAGTGCGGTATGTTCGCCAAGACAGGCGCGGGCCAACTTTTCTGCAATGGCAGCCACTTGGGCGCAGTGTCCCGCCAAGGGAATATCTTCCGGCGATTCGCTTGGCGCGTCGTCCTCCTCAGCGAAATAGTCCGATTCATCCGCAACCGGATTCTGCCGTTTTGCGCAGAGAAGGATGCCCCCGCCAGGGAGCTGGGCGATGTCCCCGACGCGGAAGCTGGCTGTTTTGCCAAAGAGTTTAAGCAGCCATTCGGGTAGCGGAGTTGTGGATTCGTCGTCCGGCTTCCATTCGTGGATGGCGGCGAGCGCCTCGCGCAGTTCGTCGGCCATCCACTCACCGCTTTCAACCAGTTCGAGCAAGGTTCGCAGCGGCGGGCAGTCGTTCATACCGAGCCACGGCGCGAGACATTGGCGGTGGATGCGGAGCATGGGAGTCTTTCCGGCGCTTTGCATGGCGAGTTCCCACACATCCAACTGCTGAGTACCCGAAGCCTCGTTCGCACAATGCCTGTCCGAGTTTCCTCACGGCGGCGACGCCTTCCTTATCGCGCGGTGCGGGGAGGAGGATGACGCTGTTTGACTGGACGTCAGCGGGGTTGCTGGACACGTCGGACTTTTCGCGCCCACGGCAGAGGAGGAACTTTGGCTGGTGTCTCCGCTTGGAATGGCTGGCTCCCGAATCCTCGCTCTCGCCTTCCACGTCGCCGGTAGTGTCAGCGCTGTCATCGTTTTGCAACCACTCGCGGAAGCGGTGGAGCGGGACAGAGAACATCTCGCTCGCGACCGGGCGGCAAAGGCTCACGATTTCAGCCCAGTCTTGCGGGCGTTCCGGGTCGAGGTCGCAGCGGAAGGCGACGTACACTTCGGCGGCACTACGACCTTTGCCGTGGAGGAAAATGCCGATGTCCGGGTTGGGATGCGGAAGCGGCGAAGTTTGGCAGAGGAAATCAAGATGCGCCGGGAGCAAAATCGGCGCGTCCGGCGAGGGAGCCAGCAACTCGTGCAGTTTTTCGGGCGGCGGGAGAAGCGCACGCAGGGCTTCAAAACCAAAATTTACGCTGCGCGTCTCTTTCCCCTTTTCATCGGTCTCGATGGTGGCTTTATCATTTTCCCAAAGGAACTCCCAAGTCGCCCGTAGCGCATCCCCGTAGATTGGGTCGCTTTCCTTGAGCGCAGACTCCGCGACTAAGATAAACGCATGGGAAATCTCCGGCTTGCCGAGTCGGGCGAGGCGACCAAACCGCTGCCGCAGCGCATCGAGGCTGGCACATTCAGTGACGAGCGCATCGAAGCTAAAATCAGCGCCGACTTCGAGGCATTGCGTGCTGACGAGAATGAGCGGACGAATTGGGTTTTGCGTCGGCGAGGAATGTAGCAGCGGGTGCAGTTTTTCGCCGACGAGAGCATCACGCTCGACGGAGCGGATGCGGCCCGTGAGCAGTTCCACATCGAAAGCGGGTGACTCCCCGTTAGGAATTTTCTCGCGGGCTTTGCTGCGGAGTGTTTCTGCGATATGCGCGGCGTGGGCGACGCGGTTCACGATTACACCGACGCGTAGCGTTCCACTGCGGGCGAGGCTCTCTGCGGCTTCGGCAAGCTTGCTTGTCAGCTTTTCCTCGTCCTTCGCCTTTTCCAAGACAGCCCGCTTGGATGCGGTCAGGCGAGCTTGCAGCACCTCATGGTTTAACGCCTTCGCCCGCTCCTCGTCGGAAGCGGGAAAAACGTCCGCCTTTTCCTCGCCGTCTTCTCCGGGCGGAGTCGCGGAAAGGACGGTGACGTGAAACGGCGTATGATTGGCGACCTCCGACCACTTCGGCGTGCGGAACATCTGCACCGCTCGCAACGTTTGTAGGAATGGCACCGCGCAGTGCGCTTCATCAAGAAAGATGAGACTGTCGTTTCCGGCCAGCCCCGCGAAAATCGGCGCGGCAAGCGCACTGTGGCCATAGCCGCGAAAGAGTAGGCACGAGCCAAGCTGGTCCACTGTGCTGGTGATAATGCCGGCCTGCGACGGGATGCGCGCCCAGCGGTCGTCGCGCAGCACGCCGCCCCGCAAGCGACCCACAGCCAGCGGGCGTTCGCGCCGTGGCAATCCACGCAAATCAAGCAGTCGCTCGGCGACAGCGCGAATGGCGGGGGTAGTGGGGTTTCCAAGAGCCTTCGCGAGCTTCTCCGCCCGCTCGAAGGCTTCATCCACCACGATGCGCCGGTCTACGACGAACCAGATGCGCCGCGCGTTCCTGCGATTCGGGTCACTGGCCTGCGCGGCGAGCCCATACACCGCGATGTCGAGGCACGCGGTCTTTCCGCTCGCTGTGGGCAGGTCAATCGCATCGGGCCAACGGCCGGCGGCGGCGCGTTCGGCGAGCATTTCCTGCCACGGGAAAGGGCTCTTTTCTTTCCCCCACAAATCGCGGAAGAAATCTGCGAACGAAGGAAACGCGCTCACAATTCCACCCCAATCGGGCGGCACAGCCCGTAGCCACGATACCGCCCCGCGCCGAGGATGACTGGACCGCGCACAGCTTCATCGAAAAGGAGGATGGCGTGCGTGTGGCGACGTTCGCTGCCGTCCTTGCGCCGGAGCCGGGGAAAGGCGTGCGACGGCGGTGCGCCGAGGTGGGCCGAGACGGGCGTCACGACGACTTCGCGCGGGGGTGGCAACCCGATGCGCTTACAACCGGCGGTAATCATCTCTGCGACTTCGGCGAGGTATTCGGACTTCGCCTTGGCTTTCGGGTGATGGTCATAGGCGATGGGCGTGACGGTGCTCCAATGCGTCGCCCCGTCGGGATGCCCCGTCCAAGTCGCGGGGCGGAGCGTTTCGAGAGGGCGAACCATCGTCGAGGAAACTAGCTTCCACACGCCGAGGCGCCCCAGTTTCAGCCCCTCTTTGCATACCCGTGCGGCGGCACGGAGCACTTCTGAACGCAGTTCGCCAGACATGTCTTCCGGCAATGCTAACGCGACACCCGGCAGACGGCCATCTGCATGAGGATGACCGACGAAGGCGAGCGGCAGGAAAGCCGCGTGGGCTGTTTGCAGGGGTGCGCCGCCGGACGCGTGGCCGGTAAGCAGTCCTTGCGCTTCCGGACTGAGGTCGTTCGCCTGGCTTGCTAGCGCCTCGCGCCAGCGGTCGGTCAGCGCGAGTGTGCAGGCGAGATCGAGTTGGCGATACGGGCCGACCTCACGTTCAAGCGTGAAGACCACCAAGTGCGAGCTGAACACGCTGCCCGATGCGGCCGAAGGTTCAGAAGTTTCCTCAGCCTTCACGTAACCTGCATAAGTGGAAATCCTTGGCCGGTGTTGTGGCGGCTCTCCAGCGGGAAAGGCGGTGGCGCGGGCTTCCTCGGCAGCTTTGGCGGCAGCCTTCGTCACATCCGCAACCTTTTTCGCATCTTTCTTCGCTTCCTTGGTGGCCACTCCCGCCTTTGCAATCGCATGGGCTTTGGCCGCTGCCTCCGCAACGGATTCCGCCTCATCTTCGGTAACTTTTAGATCGCAGTATCGAGCGATAGCCTCGCCGTTGAAGGCGCGGTCCAGTTCCGCAAGAGTTCCGGCCTTTGGAACGCGAAGGAGATGCGTGCTGCATTTCTCATCCACGACCCATCGCTGAAGTTCAGCGGGAACCGCATCCGCGAGCCACATCTGCACGAGTGAAGTAGAGTGCCCGACGCGCGTGACCTTCCCGCACAATGCCGCCAACGCCTCTCGTGTTTTCGGCGTCGGCTCGGCGTTTGGCCAGTGAAGCACCACAGTATCGCTCGCTAGCGACGCGCGGGCGAAGGTGCGTTCCTGTCGGTTTCGCCGAAAAAAAGTTCCTGAAATTTCCTGGAAAAAGGTCGGCGTACCCTGTTTGAAGTAGAATTGAGAAGTGTCGTCGTTCACTGGCACATACTGTGTCACCACAGCACACGGTTCCGCGTCCGGTGCATGGATTTCTGGCGGATCGGGCAATTCCTCCAGCCAACGCAACGCCGCACGTTCCGCAGCGTCCGCACCAGTCTGGTAATGCGCCGCCACCATCGCCATAAATATTCGGGCCGGATGCGGTGGCCACTCGACTCGTCCGTGCTCTCCGTGCGAGCCGACCGCGATGTCTTGGAGATATCGGATGCCGAGGGCGAACATACTACTTTGCGTCCTGGTTCTCTTCTTTTGTGGCTTCGAGTTGGCTGAGCCGGACGAGGTCCACCAACTTTTGCTGTGGGACAAGTTCGATGGGCGCTCCCTCCCAATTCAATCCAACGGAGGCGGCAGCCGCGACGGCTGCTTCAAGCAGAGCAACCGCCTCATCGCCAGTGAGCGAAAACTTCTTCGGAGTGTGACCCGGCTTTTCCAGTACTTCCCAATTCATCGCCGCCTCCGGCCAAAGCAGACACCGCGAGCGCAGGCCCATCCCGGACTCGAAAGCAAGCGTGGCTGCGCAGAGTCCAAGCGCCGCGAGAACCGTGCGGCCGGCGGCGTCAATTTCCGGCGAGGTATTGTCTGGAGCTGGGAAACACAGCCGACGAAGAGCAATAAGGGATAGCGTGGTGAGTTGTTCAGCGTATTCGATGGTTGCCCCCGCGTAGAGGTTCTTGTCGGTTTTCTCGTCTCGCTGCTTTGGAAACGGTACGCTGCTGTGATTTATCTCCGATGGCGAAACTGCTGAATTTGCGTTCGCGGCTGCCAACGACCAGTTCTTATCGGCGGGTTTCAACACTTTTACCGCAGCGCGAATTTCAAGTGGGTCGCGGCGAACGCCGCGCACAAGGTCGCCTACGGTCGCCCCAAAGCCAATCACCTCTGACACCATCGCCCGCTCAAACTTCGCTCCGAGACCGCCCTTCGGTCCGGTTGAGTCCCACATCCCGAAAATCAACGCCGTGGGGCACAATTCGTAGAGCGCCGTGGCGTTCTGCTGGCTGACAGTGTTCAGTGCCTTGCCTTTGCTGCTTTTGCGGAAAGATACGTTTGCCTGCTTCCCGTCTTGTCCTTCCGGCCCCTCTGAAATTTCGCTGTCACGAAGAATCGCATCCGCGAGCCGGTGCGGCACCTGCAAGCTCGTGATAGTGCCGACGGCATCAATTAATCTTCCCGCCGTCTTGTCCGCATCCAAGTCTCCCGTCGGCGACCACTTCGAGAAGTCCACTTTCAGCACTGGAATCGTAATTCGCCCGCCATCCAACGCGTCCTGCAACGCCTGCTCCATGCGGTTCGCTTGCGACTGCACTGTATCAAGCACAACACACGTTACGGGCTGGGCGAGCACCTTGCCATCGTTACCGAATACCCGTCGCTGCTCCACGGCATAGACAGCACCCGCGAAAGTCGGCGGGAACACCTTGTCGCCCGCGCCTCCTGCGGGCTGGAGTCGGCGGCGGCAGCGAAAGGCTGCTGCATTCTCGGTGACAGCTTTTTTGAGGCTATCGAAGTCTAACGGTTTGGTTTCATTTGTTGTGTTCATATTATTGTTTCTTCGTTGAAAACTGTCCGCATCTGCAGGCAATAAACGAGTCGGCGCGGCCAGTCTGCTTTTTTGAGTTCAACGCGATTCCACAGCCATGCGAGAACAACGGCACCAGTTTTACCAAGGCCCGTGGGGACATTGATGAGCAATGAACCACAATCGCACCCCTGGGTCAGCGTTTTGGGATTGTCCAAGCGTGCATCGTTGCCGCACGCGAGACGACATTGGTAGGCAAATGGCCGTTCAAGCTTTGTCGCGTCAACAAAATATTGCTCGAAGCCCGGCGAGTTCACAGCTCGCCGCCTTCCTCAATTTCATTCTCAAGATGTCTGCTCCTGAATTGCATGAAATCACCTCAATCGCGCCAAAGTGGACCCGCTTTGCGTCGTTTCCCGGCGTGGTTTTACTCTTTTACCAGAATGACTTGCGGACTGCCAGCACGAAAACTGTGCCCACCAATGTTCGTTCGCATCACCCTGATCTGCATCCCATTTTCTGGATCGTCCCGGGTGCTTCGGTTGGAAGGTTGGCTGCCGGGGAACGGAGCGTTTCCACAGTGAAGCGTTTAGCGGAACGGCGGAAGGAGCGGAGTGACCGGAGCCAACCTCCCAAAGGAAGCGCCGCGCGACTGCGCCGTCCCCAAGCCGGAACGAACGCACGCGGAGCAAAGTGGTCCACGGGCACCAGGGTGCGATCACGGCACGGAGCGCACGTTGGTTCCGGCTGTTTCCGGTCGTGGCAAGCCGCGCCAAGTGGTTTATTCGTGACCGCGCGGTGGATGATCTGAATTACCATCACAATGTCTCAGCGGCCACAATCGCCTCGAATTCAGGAAAAATATCTGGATAATTGGCATTCAAAAATCTCACCACTTTGGCGTTGTCGAGAAGTTTCTTGATGTACCCGCGAGCCAGGGTCAGATTCAGCATATTTTCTCCGTAGGATTCTTCAACGGCTTTAAAGTCGTGTTCGAGAGATTCCATCTCATGCTCCATCCTGCCAATGTCTTCGGCTGACAAACCCTCTTTGACCTTCGGTTTCCCCGGCTGCGCCAACTGATCTTTCGGCGTTCCTAAAACCAATGCCTCCGCATAACCAGCCGTGTAGTTGTCAGCACTCACCATCAGCTCCGCGATTTCGATCTGCCGCACGCAAGTGACTTGTTTCAATAAACGAATGGCTTTCGGACAGATTGCCTTGGTCTTCAACAAATCAGCGGCTTCCCCATGGATTCCATCGAGTAGTTTTATTGATGCCCGAACATTCCCAACGGAGATATTCAGCGCCGCTGCAATCCGCTCTGGCCTCACTCCGTTTCGAACCGCCTTCACGATCATCTTATGTTCCTGGATCGGAGCAAGCCGACTGATCCGCGCATTGTACGTGAAACTTTCATCATCGTTGGCGATGAGGCATTCCGCCTCAGTCTCGCCGAGTTCCTTCAGGGCAAAGTACCGGAGGTGACCGTCCAGAAGCAGATATGTTTCCACACTGCCCTTCTGGGGATGGACCATGAGTGGTTCAACCAACCCCACCTCCTTGATAGATGCCCGGATTGTTTTGTAGCGACGAATATTTTTCTGCGGGTCCTTCAATTGACGAACTGGCAGAATCGCGGCGAGTGAAAGCCGAATCTTCCGCATCTCGAATGCTACTTTTACATCATTCATGAAGCCACCTTGTGTTTCGTTCCGAGTTTGGCCCACAGATATTCCGGCATGATACAGTCTGCCTCTGTCTCGCCAAGTTCCTTCAGGGCAAAGTACCGGAGGTGACCGTCCAGAAGCAGATATGTTTCCACACTGCCCTTCTGGGGCTGGACCATGAGCGGTTCAACCAACCCCACCTCCTTGATAGATGCCCGGATTGTTTTGTAGCGACGAGTATTTTTCTGCGGGTCCCTCACCTGACGAACTGGCAGGATCGCGGTGAGGGAGAGCCTAATCTTCCGCATTTCGAATCCGACCTTTACATTTGTCATGCAGCTTCCTTATTTTTGTTTCCGAGTTTGGCCCACATATATTTTGGCATGGTGGAAAGGGTTTCAGCCCGCAGCAGAGTCACAAAATTATCGTCACTAAGCAGTTTATCAAATGCTGTGACGATGAAAACGAGTTTGGCATCGCAAATCCTGGCCTTTCGTATCATCAACTTTTGCTTCTGGCTTTCGCGCCGGTACGCATTCACCAGGCTTTCCGCGCTGGTCAGTCTCCTCCGTCCGGCGCGGCTGCCGGAGTCACGCTGCTTGCCGGCAAAACGTCGCTGGTCAATCAGGCGTTTCACAGTGCGAATGGACAGCAGATTGAGTTGCTTGGACTCGTAGGCTTTTAGCAATTCACGTTGCGTCTCCACATCGTTTGCCTTGGCGATGTCCATCGCAACGCCGAGAGGAATCTTCCCGCTCGAAGCCGCATCCAGCAACCGCTCTTCTCCGGCGTTTTGCAGGGCGACCAACCCGGCGACCATAGTGTTATCAAGGCCCAGTTTTCTCGCGATTTCGGTATGGCCGTACCCCGCTGCCTTCAGCCGTTCAATCTCACGTATTAGGGCCAATGGGGTCGGGTATCGCCGAGCCATATTCTCAACCAAACTGCGGAGCAGGCGTTCCTCTTTTGAAATTTCGACGATCACTGCCGGGATTTCTTTGTGCCCCAGTGCGATGAATGCCTCGATGCGCCCCTGGCCACACACCAAATCGTATCCGGCTCCTTCCTCCTCTTTTGGCGAGCGCAGACTGACCTGAATCGGCTTTTTCAACCCCAAATTCTGTATGCTCTGAACAATCGCTTCAAACTTTTTCCGGTCACGATGCCTTGGATTCAAAATGCGAATCTGGTCAATCGGAATCATTTTGACTTCATCTTTCATGCAGCCTCCTGAAATTTGATGCGTTCAGCCATGCCCAGGAAATAGTCCAGCGTGTCAAACCGATAACCATCCAGGTAAATCCCGTTTTCCTCTGCGACACGCAAATTTTCCCATGTCATGTCGATGGCCGGGAGTAAATAGTAATCGCGAATGGCCTCGTTAGTTTCAGTCATCCGAACGGCGACCGTAATATCCGGCTTCAGCCCCTCATCCAACCTTATGACCCACCTCGACGAACCACCGGCCGTGATCCAGTGGCGGCACAGAACGATGGAAACACGCAATTCATTGTTCAGATGAAGCAACTGCGCCCGTTCATCCCAGGCGGCAACGGCACCCAGGTCCCCAATCCGCCGAATCACTGACGCGACGATTTCGGGGTGCTCCTTGCGCAGTTTCCGATTGATTTCTATGAAACTGTAGTCAATGCCAGGGTCGTATCCGATCAGTTGGTACGCGGACACCAAACTGCCGAAACGATGTCGAAAGGCCGCACTGGACGGAAGGTCTTGCGCTTCGTCAATCAATATACCGTTGATGCGCCCGTGCTGTTTGAGGACTCCGCGCAGTTTTTCCAACATTTCTTCATTGGTCAGCTTCCGGCTCCGCGCCAGAATGATACCCCGTGCCGTGTGGAAAAGGCTCGGCTCCACGATGCCTTCAAAAATGCCATCCGAGCGAATCCACTTTTCTTCCGGGTTCACCACATGTTTGAGTTTCAGCTTGAACGAGGTGCGATGATACACGTTGTTGCCGATGTATTTCTCGTTGGTAAGCACCTGGTGAACAGTGGCACGGTTCCACATGCGCCCAAAGTCAGTGAGCACTCCTTGAATATTCAGCGCCTTGGCAATTTCCAATTCGTTTTTTCCTTCGTTAACGAATGCCTGGTAGATCCATCGAACTGTTTTGACTTCCTCATCCGGTCCGGGAATCAGGATCACCCGGTCGGTTTGGAGGCTCTTGTGCTCCCCCATTTTGAGCACGGCTTTGTGTTGGCCGTTTTGGTCAATCAACATGCGTCGCAATCCGAATCCGGCAGTGCCGCCCTGTTTGTACCCCATTTGGATCAACCGGCAGGCGCCTTGAAACACCTTGGAGGACAATTCGCGGCTGTATTCACCAGCCATCGCTCGTTTGACACCTTTGACAATCGTGGAGACTGGGCTGCCGTCATTTTCAAATTGTTCAGCGCAATAATGGACCGAGACTCCGGCTCGACGGCAAATGTATTCATAATAGGCGCTTTCATCAGCATCCTGAAATCGCCCCCATCGACTGACATCATACACAAGGATGGATGAAAAATTGATTTGCCCGTTCTGAACATCCTGAATCATCCGCGCCAGGGATTCGCGGCCCTGGATATTTAGGCCACTCTTGCCTTCGTCTGAGTATTCTTTGACAATCTGCATTTCACGGCGCTTGGCATATTCCCGGATGACGTCCATCTGGTTGCTGGTCGAGTACTGCTGGTGCTCCGTGGACATCCTCACGTAAGCGGCGGCATTGTTGAGTGGCAAGACTGTTTGGCTGGTGTTCATGCAAAATAAAGCCCGTTGCCACGACTGCCGACAGCAGAATCGTGGGTTTGTAGTTCCCTGGTTTTGAAGCGGACGCCTCCAGGAGTACGCTGTTTATCAGTCGGAGTTAATTCAGTGACCATTTTCATTTGCGCGGAAAATCTTTTTGAGGCACTTGACAATAGTGGAGACGGTGATGCCCTCATTTTCAGAGTGCTCGGCGCAATACTGAATCGAGACTCCGGCACGGCGGCAGATGTATTCATAATGGGCGCTTTCATCGGCATCCTGAAATCGGCCCCACCGGCTGACATCTAACAGAAGAATGACTGAGAAATTAATTTGCCCGCTCTTGACATCCCGAATCATCTGCGCCATAGATTCGCGGTCTTGGATATTCAAACCACTTTTGCCCTCGTCAGAATATTCTTTGACGATTAGCATTCCAT
Organism: uncultured Verrucomicrobiae bacterium; assembly: GCA_963825315.1. GTDB lineage: Bacteria > Verrucomicrobiota > Verrucomicrobiia > Limisphaerales > Palsa-1400 > DASRLE01. The sequence goes on from CAWGST010000002.1 coordinate 895,242, forward strand.
GGCGTTTGGCATACTCCCTGATGACGTCCATTTGGTTGCTGGCCGAGTGCCGGTCCTGCATGGCCGTTCTCACGTAAGTGGCGGCACTCTTGGGTGGTAAGTCTGTTTGGCCGGAGCTCATGGAAAATAAAGCTGGTTGCCACGAGTGCCGTTGCCAAAATCGCGGCTTTTCGGTCCCCTGGTTTTGAAACGGACGCCTCCAAGAGGGCGCCGTTTATCGCTCGAAGATGATTCAGAGATCATTTTCATTTGCGTGGAAAGATTTGCACGCGTTGGCTTTCAGGGAAATACATAAGTTGTGTGGAGCCGCGTCAGTTTGCCGGCGGCCCGTTGGAGCACGGAGAATGGCAGCGATAACGACCAAACAACGTGACGCCGAATCGGCCCACAAGCGCCACCGTGATTTTTTCAATGTCACCGAAAGTTGCGGCCATGAGCTGCCACCATCCAGCAGCGTCTAAGTGAGGCGGTGAGCGCGAGACCACGGACCTGATAACGCGATCAATCCGTGGAAGCCAATTTGAAAATCGGTTCCAATACTGTTTCAGAAGCGGGAGCCACGAAAGTGCGTTGGTGCTGAGGGTTCCGCCGAAAAAGTCGTTTATTGTGATGTTCAAAACCAGCCGGTACGGTTGTACGAATGAAGGAAGGACACTGACCGTTTTGCCGCAGCGACAACATCGAAACCGCCGCACTAAAATGCGCAGGACACTACTTTTCGGACTGGTGACATTGCGAGAATAATACCCCAACGCCTTGAGTGCATTCGTCGCATCACAGTGAGGGCATTTACATGGCGGCTCGACCCGCTGATGGAAGCTTGTGGCCACATACTGATCGACACTCATCGGCACTGCGCGAATGATTTGCATAGAAGGCAAATCAATCCCGTGCCGCAATTTTGTGTGCCAAACGTTGCAAATCGCCGCCGGGGGCGATGTGAGCAAACCAGACTTCATCTGCCAAAGCGGCGACGAACTCGTTGCGGCGGGCGGCGAGGGGGGCGGTGACACGATGGTTGCATCCGGCGAAACAGGAGAGAATCAAGAGACGACTTTCGGAGAAGGGCTTCTTCCAGTCGGGCGCAAGGCGCATGTTCTCAAGACTGCGGGCGGGACAGATAATGACGGGCTGGCTTCCGCGCAAAAGGATGCGGAGACATTCCTTTTCCACCGGCGAATGAAAACCGCTGATGACGCAGCGCCCGGCGTCACGCCACTTGGCGGCCTGGTCGTAGGTGGTGAGTATGACTTTGCCAGGACAATGGGTGGAACAGAACAGCGCGGTTTTGGGCAAGGCGAGCAGGTCGAGATTGCCGATAACGGTCATTTCTGGCGGGGCGTCTGCGCCCAAGCGCTCGCGCAGACGTGCCGGATAGCCGGTATCACGATGCGAGATGCTTGCAGCTTGGAGGTTCATGGCAGCGGATTGGCGACGGCCGTTTCTGACTGCGCCAAGAGCAGGCGGCGGAAGGGCGTCATGGTTTGGCCGGGGGTGTTGTGGATATAATCGAGTGCCTTTTTCTTGGTGGGCGCGGGCAGGTCGTTCAAATAATCCAAAGCGGCAGCGGGACTGAATGGTATGCCGAGAGCATCTTTGAATCGTCTCGCCAGCGCGGTCCAGATGACAGCATCAAGTCTTTTTGCCTGCGCCCATGCGCGGATGCGTTCGCAGGATTTGGGATGGCGGCTTAGGGCGTTGGGCGCAAAACGTCCAGCGGCGACTTCGCAAAAGCCGATGTCATCCGGCGACGTTCCCTCGCGCTCCTGCAAATCGGCGATGGCCGTCGGCAAGTCGCTGCGTTGGCTCATGACGTGAAGCGTGGTGACTTCGGATTCGCACTTCTCATCAATTACCAACGTCAGACAGCTGGCACGTTCGCCTTTCCGCGAGATGCGCGAAAATTCAATCCAGAGTCTCGGGCCATCCGGCTGCCACTCGCCTTCGATTGGCAGCCGATGTGGTTCTTTGATCAACGAACCCCAGCCAAGGATGGCGATTTTCATGCGTTATCTTATTGGGCGTTTCTGTTTATCAATCAGGCGAGTCTTGTCGCCGATGACGTCGTGCATGACGAAGCCAATAAAATCTTCTCCCTTTAAAATGGTTTCCTGATTCTGGCGTTCAACTGAAATGGTTGCCCGAATGCCCAGAAGTTTGGTTCGCGGAAACCGGGAGTTTCCCGTTGGCAGGTAGGTCGGCTCGGTGAACAAGTGTTCTTTCACCGTTGGTGGCGCTTCAATATAGGCGGCGGGAAACATGGACTGGATGATGCTGTGAAACGTGCCTGCCTTTTCTCCGGCCTCGTTAAGCAGGAATAACTGGTCCTCAAAGCCGCCGACTTTGATTTCGACTACTTCATCTCGCTCAAAACCGCGTCTTTCTCTTTCTGCTACCGCCCAAGCTTGATCGAAGAACGGCTCGATATTGGTTGATTTGGGGGCGAACACGGAAATTCGCAAATGGAAACTCATGACCTTGCCTTCCATGTCCTTTGCGGTCGGTTCGCGGAGTTCGTAGATTTGTATGCCGTGTGCCTTGGCAACTTCGATTGCTCCGCTCTGATAACCAGTGCGTGTAACAAAAATACCACGAGGTTGTCCGGGCAGGTCATCGAGGATTGCTCTGAATGCTAAAATTTGTTCCTGCTTTACTGGTTGTTGCCAATCCTTGGCTTGAACGACGGTGCGATACACGACACCTCCCATTTCAAATTCCCAATAAACGTCTATTTGGTGTTTTGTGGTTCGTCCTTGAAGCTTTACATTGCGCTCCACACGCAATGTGTTTACGACCGTCTGGTCGTTAAGTGCTTGGAAAATTTGCTGAGTTAGTTCCTCGTAGGGAACGCCAGTATTCTTACTCATTCCCCGTCCTCCGTGTCGCGGCCAAGGCGGTATTTGATGTCGTAGTTCAGAATGAAATCCAACTCCTCCGCCGTGAACCCGTAGTGCCCCGCCAGCACCAGGTCGATTTCGTCGAGGATGGATTTGGAATGCTTCGGATAGATGCACTGAATTTTCATCACTCCCCATTCCGCATAGTTCATTTCCAAAATCCGGGAGTTCTTTTTGAAATCTTCCATCACCAACACGGCGAGCTTGTCGAGCTTGTCTCGCGAAGCTTTGTCGAGTGACTCGAAATCAAGTGGAATGCCGAGAACTTCCCGTTTGTTGAGATTGCGGCAATCCGACCAGACGGTTAGCAACCAGTAGAACAGGGTTGAGTTTAAGGCACACAAAAAGGAATTGCGCTGCTGTTCGTTTGCCACCACTACTTCTTTTAATTCGGACGGTTCTCGCTTTCGTCCCCGCCCATCAGTGATCCCTGGCACAAAATCAAGAATCTGGACGAACCAACTCAATTTACGGGTGTAGAAGATGCGATTCCGGCCAATGCTGGCGCTAAAATGATTCAAAGATTTTGGAGACGACGAAACTTTTGCCAACACTGACGCTTCAACAATTGAGCCAACTTTTGGCATCGAACCATCTCGAACCAACCGAGTCGTTTCGGTGAAGCAGAGAGTTTGGAAAAGATGATCGCGAGCTTCCGTGAGCCACTTGTTATAAGTAGTGGTGTGAATGGAATGCTGACGGTCCTTTTCCTTCGACAGGAGAACAATGGCGAGCCGAATGTGTTCAAGGCCGTCAAAGAGTTTTCCGGGGCGGTCATTGAAATTGCTTACTACAACGCTTCCATTCGACAGCCAGACTTTGCGCAGGGCTGCGTAACCATCTGTACAAACGGAGGCAACCGGAATAATCAGGCCGATGCGGCCTGTCCGGTTCGCCAGTGCCACTGACCGCTCCCAAGTGAAAGCGTAAAGATTTCCGCACTCTTCTGTCGTGTATCCTTTGACGACGTAGTCCTTTTTGACTTCTTTGTATTCGACATACGGCGGGTTGCCGATAATCACATCGAACCCACCGCGGGTAAGGATGTCGTAGAAATGGATAAACCAATGGAACGGTTGGTGGGATTTCAGCCACTTATCGTAAGCGGATTTGTCGTTTGGTTTCACTTAGTATTGGGCAGCGAGGTGGCGGTTGAGTTCATCTGCTAACGCCTTGAGCCGTTTCTGGAGTTCTTGTTTATCGGCAGCGGGCACTGAACCGTCGCCCTCGGTCTGGAGCTGGCGGAATTTGTCGAACGTCTGCTGGAGGTCAGCGGCTTTGACGGCGATCTTTTCCATCGCGCTGTCGAAGTCAAGCGTGCTGGTGACGGCGCGTTTGACTTCGTCGTAGGTTACGTAGCCGACAAGGGTGTTGCCGGCGCGGATGTTAAAATCAATGTCTGGCAGAGGCTCGATGCCGAGGTTGTCTTTGTCGGGTCTTGGATCAACCTGGGCGGCCAGTTTCAGGAACAGGCGCAGTTTGCAGATTTCCACCGCCTCTTCCATGATGTCCACCGCGTAGAGATTATTGAGGATGATGGATTTCAGCACGAAGTAGCGCCGGTTTGGGTGCGCGTCCACGCGGACGAGGACTTCGGTGAATTTCTTGTGGTAGTTGGGATGTGCTTTGCGGCCGTTCTCGCCCCATTCGGCCAGGAACGCTTCCATGCGGTCGAGACAGGCTTCGTATAGGGGTTCAAGGATGTTGAGCGCGGCGAAGATGAACGCGCCCGATCCGCCGGTGGGATCGAGGACGCTGATGGTGGTGATGGCCTGCCAGAAGGCCATGAGCAGGTCCGGGCCTTCGCAATTCTGAATGACATCCTGCGCGAACTGGCGGAGATCAAGATTGAGGGTGATGAAGTCGTTGACCACGCGCACCTCGCCGTTGGCCAATTTGCTGCGCGCGTCCTGATAACGCTGCCGCCGAGCGACAACTTCGCGCCAAATTTCGGTGGGCAAGGCATATTCGGCGGGCGCGGGCTTGTTCCAACCGCCGCGCTTGGACACATCCTCGATGCCGGCCTCGATGTCTTTGGGCAAAGGAATTACGACACCCTTTTTGACGGGGTCGTAAATGTAGCGATCCGGGTTTTCGCGGAGCAAATCCCAGATGGTCGGGCCATTGGGATTTTCAAACGCCACCTTGCACTTGGCGCGGGCGGCATCGAACAGGAACGGCAAGACGGTGCTCTTGCTGATGTATTCGGTGATGTCTTCCTTCGTGTAATACGCCCCCATTTGTTTCTGGTTGATATATTTCTCGAAGATGTAGCCGAGGACATCGGGATTGATTTCGTTGTCGGCGCGGAGCGGGCGTTCGTCGAGATGCCACTGGTATTGATCGAAATAATCGAAGACGCGCTCAAAAGCTTTGTCGGGAATCTGGATGTCCTTGCCATAGCGATCCGGCTTCTCAAGTTCATGCACGTCAAACAGGCCGCCGTTGAGATACGGGATGTTGCCGAGCAACTTTTCCAAATCGGGCGCGCGATCTTTGCGGCGTTTGCCGAAGCCTTCGTGGAACAGGCGGAGCAGGAAGTAACGGTAAAATGTGTAGAACTTGTCCTTCCCGTGCTCCTGCTTGCAACGGCGGAGGCGGTTGCGGAGGTAATCGGGATCGGCGTCGAGGAAGCCCTTGCGCTGGATGAAATAGACGAACATCAGGCGATTGAGCATGACGGACGCATACCATTCGGCGTCGGCCACCTCGCCGATGCCGTCAATGAAGTTGAGGAAGGCTTTGCGGTGGGTGTCGAAGTCGCGATAGAACGCCTTGGTGACACGCTCGATGTCGAACGCAGCGCGGGCACGCCCGGCCATCGTGATGGTGGACAGTTCACCTTTTTCCTCTTCTTCGAGCGAGACGAAGAGGACTTGCAGTTTCTGTAGCAACGAGTCGCCCGGTTGGGCGCGATTGAACTCATGTGTGCGGGCCGACAGCGGGCGGCCAGGTTCGCGACGCACCCACACCCAGGATTGTTGGGCGTAGTTATTCGTGGCAAATACGATGAGATGCTCGAAGCTGGTCTGGGTCAGGGCGCGGTCGAGTTTCAACCGTGTGGTGTGATCTGGCAAACGACGGTCGGCACTTGAGCACAGCCAGGCTGTGAAGCCGCGTTTCTCGGCGATGGCTGCGAACGCGTAATCGGATTCACCGGCCCGAAGCGTGAGCTTCTGCCGACATGGCTCCCATCCGAGTTCCTCGACAAACAACTTGGTAAGATTCCCACTTTGCAGCAGAGGCCGTGCGCGTTGAAAGTCGAATGGCATACGTCAATCTTTGCGGATGCCCAGCGAGCAAATGATTTCGGGTTCGCGGGTTTGGGGATCGTCCTTGGGAACGCAGAGCCGGTCTTCCTCGTGGAGTGAGAGGACGAGGGTGACGAGTTTTTCGTCACTGACGCCGGCGCGGAGTTCACGGTTGAGCAAATCGCGGGCAGCCTCGGTCAGCGGCGACTCGTAAATTTCGTCAATCGCCTGATGGAGCGGTTTGATGTCGAACAGACTGTCCTTCACATGGGCGGCGTAATCCTTGAGCCGCTCATAGGCGCGACGGCGCGCGCTGGAGGGTTTGCCGAGCTGGCCGCCGGTGGTGATTTGTTCGGTCTGGATGCCGCCGATGGCTTTTTGTACGAACGGATGGTGATTGGCCAGGCGCGGGAGCGTGGGTGTGGCCGGTTCGCACGCGGCGGCGCGCAAGATTTCGTGCTGGCTCTCCGTCACGGTGCGTCCTTCTTCGTCCACCCAGGCCAGGGCGTCGTTGCCATCGGCGGTGCGGACGTAAACCATGACGCCGCACGCGGGCTGAGGGCCAGCCGCGCCAGCGGGCTTGGCCGGAATGGCGGACAGGGCCTTGGTTGAGAAGATGACACTGGGCAAATCGGGAATGGTCTTTTTGAGCGACGGATCGGCGTCGCAGGCGTTTTTCCAGATCTGGTAGGCCAGCGACGCGAGGTCCACTTCGTCGTCCGCCGGGTCGTCCAGGATGCCGGATTTTTCCGTGAAAAGATCGCGGATGACGGTGTCGTTTTTTTCGTCCTCGAAAAACGTTTCATCCGTGCCCACGACTTCGGCGTTTTCGTGGAGGCGCTGGCGGACGCGCGACCGAAGGCGGATGAGGCGCTCGACGCCCTCGGCCGGGAGAAATGAGTAACAGAGAATCTCCCCGGCTTTCTGACCGATACGATCCACTCGGCCCGCACGTTGAATGAGGCGGATGATGGCCCACGGTAAATCGAAGTTCACGACAATGGCGGCGTCCTGGAGGTTTTGACCTTCACTGAGAACGTCGGTGGCGACCAGCACGCGGAGTTCTTCGCCAGGCGAAACGTAGTTCGGCGACCCTTTGTCAGAGGCCCTGTTGCTCTCGGGGCTAAAACGACGGGTGTAGTCGGATGGATCTTCGGTGTCGCCAGTGACGCCAGCCATCTGCTTGAGCCCGCGCGCCTGTAACTGGTCCGCAAGGTAGGAAACGGTGTCGGCAAATTGGGAGAAGATGACGATTTTCTGGCCAGGATGCTTTTTCGTCACGAGTTTGTGGAGTTCGGCCAGCTTGTGATCCTGGTCCGGCTGCCAGTGGCCCGCGAGTTCGAGGATGGAGAAAAGCCGTTGCGCGTCCTGCCGTAGATGTTGAGCGAGGTCTTCGATAAAGACGTCGGAACGCAACCAATCAAAATTACGGGCGTGCTCGCTGCGGAGCGTTTGGTAGCCCGCTGCTCCGGCTTTGGCAAAATCCGCCGGGGAATTGGCCGTGATCTCGGTTGGCTTTGCTGCGGCGGGTTCGTCCGCACCGAAGAGGGTGCTGTCGCTGTCGTGATCCTCGGTGCGGGTATCGAACAACGCGGAGTCCTGCGTGCCGATGGGCAGCGGCAGGCCGTTCTCCAGCGCGTGCAAAAAGATATAATTTCGCAGGATGTGGCGGCGCACGGAAAGGAGGAACGAATGGCCACTGCTTTCCAACCGCTTGAAAAGATTGGTCCGACAGAAGCCGATGAGACGCTTGCCGGCGCGGGAAAGGTTGTCCATCACTTCGGCTTCGTCCTGCGACGGTGGCACGTCGGGTGCAGGCTTGAGGTAATTGGCCAGGCCGTAGCGGGGCAGATGCAGCATGCGGACGGTGTCAACCACCTTGTCGGAATAGAGCCGCGCGTATTGGTCGTTCGGGTCGCTGTCACGAATCCGAAAGGTGAGGGTCTTCGGCTGGCGCTTGGGGAAATGAAAATGGCTGCCGCCTTCAAGGATGAGGAATCGGCGGTCCTCCTTGGCCTTCGCGCGTTCGCAATTGGGACATTTTTCCAGGGTGGGCAGGAGTACCGTGGAGCAAGCCGGGCATTCGGTGAAGGCGTAGTTCCGTTCGACGAAACTGCGCGTGCGGCGAACCATGAACAGGCGCATCAACTCGCGCCAGTCGTCGGCATGTTCGCTTTTCTCGAAGGCGGAGAGGCAATTGACGGCACACTGATGGCGGCGGGTAAATTCGTCCGGACGACCGTCACAGTCGCGCCGCAGATATTCCTCGGGCCGGATGCCGACCACATCGTCTGGATTCATGAACAGACGAAGCTGGTTGGCCAGATCGAGGTAGGCTTTGTTGTAGGGCGTGGCCGAGAGGAGGATGCACCTGCTGGCGTTGCGCGCCAGATAATCGCGCACCGCCGCCCAGCGCCGGCCCTCGCGATTCCGAAAGTTGTGACTTTCGTCAATGATGACGACGCGGTAGCGGCGGAGTTCCGGCAGGCTGTTCTGCGCCTGGGTGACGGAGACAACCTTCGCGATCAAGCGGTAGCGGTGGGCGTAGTCTTCCCACATGCCGACGAGATTCTTGGGGCAGAGGATGAGGGTTTCGAGCGAGCGGGGCGGGTCTTGAAACACGCGGGCAAGTGCGGAGGCCATGAGAGTTTTGCCGAGGCCGACAACGTCGCCAAGGATGACCCCGCCGCGTTTCTCCAGATGCCGTGCCGCGATGCGCACGGCGGCGGACTGAAATTCCAGCAGCGTATCGCGCATGTCTGGGGGGATGGTAAATTCGGACAGGCCGGCGCGTGCCTCTTCCGCCAAGTGGTAAGCCATCTTGACGTAAATTTGGTAGGGCGGCGGACATTCAGGCCGTGCCCAACTTTCGTCAATCACCTGGATGAGTTCCTTGGTGATGTCCACGCACCATTTGTCGCCCCAGCGGTCCTTGAACCATTGTTCGAGCTTGGCGGTGGCGTCGTGGTCGAGAACGTCCACGTTAAGTTCGCCCTGGTTGGACAGACCTGCGAGCGTGAGATTGCTGGAGCCAAGAAATCCGGTGATCGGATTATTGGGGTCGGGGCGGTAACAGAGGTAAAGCTTGGCGTGAAGCGTGTGGCGGAGGAAAAGTTTGACGACAACCTTGCCCGCCTTGAGTTGAGCCGAGAGGCGACGAAGGCCGGCTTCGTCGTCATCGGTGGGCGCGCCGAAGGTGAGCTGTGCGCGAAATTCCTCCGCGAGACGCCGCTTCAAGCGAATGACGGCCTGCTGGCTGATCTGGTCTTCCTGCGGCAAGAGGCTGTAGGCGAGGCGCAGCTCGTCCTGGGCGAGCCGCTGCATGCCAACAAGGAGACGACATTGTGCGCCCTCGCCGCCCGCCCACTTCTCGATAAGACCGTCAATCGCCTTCCAGCCGCGCAAATTGAAGTAGCCGACGCAGAAGTCAGCGCGCTCAGAGATGAGAAGCGTTTGCTCCAAGGCGGGAAGCAAATCGGCTTCGATGTTGTCGAAGATTCGAGGCATGGCTGTTCGCTCGCGTGCGAATCAGCCCTGTCAGGTGACTGTCCTTGTGGGAACTCTGGTGCCTGAAATAAAAAAGGGACGCACTTACTTGCGTCCCATCTCAGGCACCTAGGAGCGCCCACAAGAGAACGCTTTCAGTGCGCCCCCGTCGGGGCGCACATCAAGCGCTGTCTCTTGCGTGAAATTTCCTAGGTTTCGAGACGGACAGCAGCCGAAGCTACGCGAATTATTTTGTAAAAAATTAGTTAATCGTCATTCTGTTTTTCCGAGTACAGGAGGAGTTTACCCATAACCTTCGCTTGGCTTCAAGCTCGGTTCGTTGGAATCCCACGGTTCGTTTTGGCCTGGAATTGGCAACATGTGACCAGGGGCTGGCATCGGCCCAAAGCGCCGGAAATGAATCAAAGAGGCATGGGACGAGCAGAAGGTCATCCGCGACATTATGTTTTTCCTCCACTCCAACGGTGTCAGCACCAGCCGGGCCGTGCGCATTTATAAGACTTACGGCGAGGGTGCCATCAAAAAAGTCCGCAACGACCCGTACCGGCTGGCCAGGGACATTCCTGGCATTGGTTTCAAGACTGCAGACCAGATCGCGCAGAAGATTGGCATCCCAGTGGATTCGCTGATCCGCGCCTGCGCCGGGTTGAGCCACGTCCTGGGCGAACTGCGTTGACCGGGCATTAACTCAAAACCTAAAACGGGCCGCTACAAGAGGCCTGAGCCCAGGCGCATGCGGCAAAACCCTCATTCTCCAAGGGAAAGCGGCCAAAACGAGCCTGAAATTCGGACATCGACCCATAATATGAGAACGGCTGCATTTTTAGATCTGCCGGTACGACAAGAAGCCCATGAAGCCAATTCTGCCAAAAGCTCCGCTTAAACAACACCTGACAACGAGTGAATCATACTGAATTAGAGCGGGATAAGCCGTTGCTGGAGCGCTGGAATACCATCACGCTTCCAGGCGACGAGCACACCGAAAACGCTTTTTCCAAATATCTCCAGGTCTTTGGCAAACAGCGGCAGGTACTGAATTGCGCCATTCCCCTCGCTCGCGCCAAAACCCTCACTGATTTTCAACTGCCCGAGGGAGTGGATATCCAAGCCTGTATCGAAGCCTCGGTGACCGGCCATTTCCCCAACGCGCTCCGGGACTGGAAATACCAGCCGGTAATCAAGGCCGAAACACAACTCCCACAGATGGCGGAGCTGCCAGCGGAGCACGCGCCCCTGATCAAGGCACCCTGGCTCCAATCGCCATCCCAGGCCACCGGGCTTGGCATAAACGCCCGCCACTTGCGCTACCACCACCAGCTTTGGCAGGACCTGAAGCCCAAGGTACTACAGGGGGTTAATACGACGCTGGTTCTCGGATTGCCCCAAATCGGCTTTGCTTTGACGCCCCACATTCAACTTGAAAACGGGTTTTTGTTCCTGGGATCGCTCGCTCGCGGCCTGTGCCCGGTGCAATTGTTTCCCGCACGTTATATTTATCCAGATGCTCAACTGGGTGGCGTGGCTGACGTTCCCGCACCTGTCTTTGCCGACCTCCTGCCGCTGACCGGCGGGTTTTCCTATCCCACCGTTGACTGTGAACCGGACCCTTGGAGGGTCTTGGCCCGGTTCGGAAACGGAGACCGGTTTTACGGGTATCCGTTTCGTCAGGCCAAGGATTCGGTGGAGGACTTCACCCTGCACGGCCACGAGAATGGGACGATGCTGCTGCCCAACGGCCAACGGGTCACTGCCCGTCAGAGCCAAAGCTACGTCTACGCCACTCTGGATGCGAAGCTTAAGGATGAATTGATGATGGACCGAGACGAGTTTGAAAATGCCACCTGTTTATTGCGTGGCGCTGTTACGCACGATGGCCTGCCTTTTCAGCTTCCGGTGGAACTGCGGTCGATGGTGTTTGCCATCGTACTGACCCACTGGCGGATGGAGCTGGATAAGCCCGGGGACCTGTCGTCCTACACCTTATCCACAGAGCACGCTGCCATCCGCGGCTTTAACTATTTCCAGCACGTCGAGCCTTACTACACCAACTTTATGCGGCTCATTATGGAGTTGTCCAAGGATCCGCATTTCCGGACTTATCCGCTCTCCACTCACCTGACGAACTCCTGGTTGGGTGGCAACCTTCGGTTGGCCAACCAATTGAGCCAATCCGAGGCTGATTTGGGGCCGGAGATCATGCGCGCTTACTACCACCAGCAACTCGACTGGCAGGCGGGGATTGTCAACCTGATGAATCACGTTTCTTTCCGAAGCAAAAGCGATCGCGCGGGGTTGGCTTCACTCACAGGCCGCGACATCGAGAGACAACTCAGCCTGGATGGGCTGGCTTTTCATCAGATGCATCGGCTGCTCCGGTTCGATTCGCACTTGTTTCAGAGGCCGCTGAAACGTGTGTCCTACTGGCCGAATTTTCACCCGGGCTGGACGGATTTGGACCAGAAATTCCTGACCGAGTCTCTGCCCAAGCTTTAACTACAACTAGAAAAACAAAGCGCTCCACTCAATAACCATCAAAGAGATGAATACAACAGACAAACCACAGGAGGCATGCATCAATGTATCTCTTCCTTGTTGGTTCGTCTGCAATCTTATGCCACTTTGGGGACTTCGGTCTCCGGTTCGAGCACGACAATCTTTCCGCTTTCCTTCGCCTGCCGCGCGGCCTCCTCGTATTCCTCCAGAGACGGCAATTGCTTCTGGGCTTTCTTGGCGTAGGCGCGGTGAACCATCTTCGAGTTCTGGCCAAGGACGCGCTGGGCATAGCGCTCCGGATAGCCGTTGTCGGCGGAGCGTTCGGCCCAGGCATAGCGGTAGGAGTGCAGCGTCACCCCTGCAATGCCCAACCCTTCGCACCGCTGCTTGAATTCCGTTGCGCGATCCGCCTCCCGCACAGCGATCAGATAGGGGAACAAGGAGCCCGTGCGCGGCCGGCGCTGGATCACTTCCCAGGCCTTCGGCCCGATCCGGCAACCACCCATCTTCGAGGTTTTCAACCGGTCATAGGTAAAGCCGGGCTTTTTGTAATCAATGTCTTCGCCCTGCAAGCCGGCAATGTCGGACTGCGAACCGCCAAAATACCAGCACAACTCATAAAAGTCGCGGCGCTCAGGATTGCCCTCCCGCTCCAGGATGCGTAGATGTTCGTCCCAAGTGATGGCCCGCTGGTCCTTGTGGGTAATGTCGGGGAACAACTTCTTGGGCAAGATCCGCTTGGCCAGCCAATCCATGTCCACGGCGTGATTTTGAAAACGGCGCAGATACACGTTCGTGCTGACGGTTCCGACGCGCAGCACTTCCATGAAATCCGCCGGTTGAGTCTCGACCAGCACCTTGGCTTCGATCAATTTGAAGGCGGGATCCTTGAGGGCGGTTTGGTAACGTTTGAGGGTCGAGCCTTTCTTGTCCTTGATGATTTCATCCATGACGACCCGCCAGGTGCGCGTGACCACGTCGGAATCGGTGGCGGACAGGTAGGCCATGCCCATGCGGCGGTTGAGTTGAGGCTGGCGTTCCGCTTCGTTTTTGGCGTGGACCAGGCATTCGGCTTCAGCCTCGTCTTTGGTGCGGAGGCTGTTGCGCTTTCCGGTGTTGGTGTCCTCGCAGTAGAAGGTGCCGCCTCGGCTGCCCACCTTCACGCTTCTGTATCTGTTTTTCACAACTGTCATACTCCCTTCAGTATAACAGCCCTAATTCCAAAGACTTAACGAGCAGTGGGCGCCTACGCGCCCAAAGGTTTCGCCTTCACCCTGAGTAGCTCCTCAGGTATGCGTTTTGGTGTGCGTTGGGCCGATTTGGCCCCCCCGGCCGCCCCAGATCCGTGGATTCCGGAGGGAATCAGGATTGGAGGCGAGGGTCGGAATTGAACCGACGCATACAGCTTTTGCAGAGCCGTGCCTTACCACTTGGCTACCCCGCCTTCCAAAAAAACGTACCCTTAATTCCGCCCCGCGCAAGTTCCGTTTTTGACCGCGCCGCTCCGGGTCCATCCCAGGCGTTCGCGGTTTTTCCACAGTTGACCGGGCGGGAATATTCCTTCGGGCGTAATGATGCCGGTGATTAATTCCGGGGGCGTCACGTCAAAACCGGGGTTGCGCGCGCCGCTGGTTGGATTGGCGATTCGCACGTAAACGCCCGGCGATTTGCCTTTTGCGCCCGGCCTCGCGCCCCAGGCGCCCAGCACTTCATTCCCGCTGCGTTCTTCGATCGGAATTTCCAAGCCGGAGCGCAGATTCCAGTCAATCGTTGAAAGGGGGATGGCCACGTAAAAGGGGATGCCGTGGCGCCGCGCCAACACGGCCTGGGTGTAGGTGCCGATTTTATTGGCGACTGCTCCGGTCCGCCCAAGGGTGCGGTCGCTGCCGACAATGACTAAATCGATTTCGCCCCGTTGCATCAAATGGCCGGCGGCGTTGTCGGCAATGATTTGATGGGAAATTTTTTGTTGGGCCAGTTCCCAGGCGGTCAGGGTGGCGCCCTGGCAGCGGGGCCGGGTTTCATCGCAAAAAACGTGAAATTTTTTGCCGGCTTTTTGCGCGGCATAGAGGGGGGCGGTGGCTGTTCCGACGTCAACAAACGCCAGCCAGCCGGCGTTGCAGTGTGTGAGAATCCGGCTGTTGGGGCGGATCAGTTTTGCCCCGTGCCGGCCAATGGCCTGGCAGTGCCGGACATCGTCGTTGGCAAATTCCTCGGCGGCGGCCAGGGCCAATGCCTGCTGTTCCTGGACTGTTTCTCCGGCCCGCATGGCGGCGCGCAGGGCGTTCATGGCGTTGACGGGATCGACCGCCGTGGGCCGGGCGGCTTTGAGGGTTTGTTGGACGGATTCGATGTGGATGGAAAATTGATGGAGATCGTTTCCGCGAAAGGCGCGCGCGCCCTGGGCCAGTCCGTAGGCGGCGGTGGCGCCGATGGCCCCCGCGCCGCGCACGATCATTTCCCGGATGGCCCGCGCCGTGGCGCGGAAATCGGGCATGGCCACGATCTTGAATTGATGCGGCAACAGCCGTTGCTCGATGAGCAGGACCGAGTTTTCCCGGGTGTCGAAGGCAACGGTGCGATAGTGCCGGGTGCGTCCTTTCACGGTGACATTCATATAAAACGGCGGAGGCGCTTTGACGACACGGCGGCCTTCCGGACGGGAGGCGCCGGGAACTTAAATTGTCTTAGCGCGCTTTGACTTGAATCTGGCGCACTTTGGCCTGGATTTTTTTGTAGGCGGCATGTTCGCGCAGGTTCTCAAGATCAGGGTCCTGGGCCATCCATTTGAAGTCGCGATAGCCGAGGTTAATGGCAACTTCCAGGGCTTCAATGGCCAGGTCGAGCTGAGCCGTCAGCGAATAGCTGCAAGCCAGGTTGTAGTGAACCAGCGCCTCGTCCGGACGCAGCTTGCAAAGGCGTTCGTCTATCTTCAAGCCTTCCCCATAGCGGCCCCGGCGGGTGTAGTCATCGCCAAGAATCTGCAATGCCTCGACGTAATTCTCATCACGGCGCACCAAGCCCTCCAGGAACAGAATCTCCTGATCCATGTCCCGCAATTCCTGCCGTGTGGCTTTCTTGCGCGGACTGTGCAATTTGTTTGCCATAGTAAACCCTGCCATTATTCCATCAAGCGTTTCCGAATGTCGATTCTTTTCTCCAAAATTCCGCTTGGAAGATTGCCTTTCAGTTTGAAAGGCACTTTTAATTTTCTCAAGAAAATCCGCCCCGAATCTGCCCCGAAAAAAAACAGTGAAAATTTCCGCATTTTGCAAAGTCACAACATGTTGTCAGCAAGGTGTTTACAAAAGAACGTTGAAACTAGTATTTACAAAAACGCTGAAATTGGGGAAGCAGAAATGTCTTTAAAGAATTTGGCCACGGATGGCATGGGTTTCACGGATGCCCGGAAAGATTATGGAAAACCTGGGAAACCGCGAACCACCCGAACGACGCGAACCCCGAAAGTAGTTCGGGGGAATAAATCCAGAAGTGTTGCCGCACGGTTAATGTCAGATTCCGCTTTGCAGCGGCCGCTTTCTTCGCTAGTCTCGCGGCATGGCACGAAAGCTTGGTCTGCAATACCCGGGGGCTTTTGATCTGCTGATGAGTCGCGGCGACCGCCGGGAACCGAACAATCTGCTCATCGGAAGCTCTACAAATACCGGGAAACAGAATGTTGAGGTCTAGGCCCCCCCTTTACTCAAGGCTCATGCGGCATGAACTCATCGGAATACCAACCCACTTCACGCCGGCCAATTGCGGATACTTTTCGCGCAACAGCGCATGGCGCCGTGCGGTCTTGCGTGAGGCACGGCATTCACCCCGATGCCATTTCCTATGCTTCGGTTGCAGCCGCGGCATTGGCGGCAGTTTGTTTTTGGCAGGCAGGCTCGCATTCGTGGTTGCTGTTGCCTGGCCCGGCATTTTGTTATCTCCGTTTGTGGTGCAATATGCTTGACGGCATGGTGGCGCTGGCTTCCGGGAAGGCAAGCTGGCGCGGCGAGATTCTGAATGATCTTCCCGACCGGATTTCCGACGTGTTGATTTTCGCCGGTGTGGCGCACAGCGGAT
Source organism: uncultured Verrucomicrobiae bacterium (assembly GCA_963825315.1). Lineage (GTDB taxonomy): Bacteria > Verrucomicrobiota > Verrucomicrobiia > Limisphaerales > Palsa-1400 > DASRLE01. The sequence goes on from CAWGST010000002.1 coordinate 911,464, forward strand.
TGAATGCTGTCGTCAGCGGTTATTGGGCGGCAATTTTTGCGCTGGTCACCGCATATGTGGGCATGTTCGGACAGGCGGTGGGTGTGCAACGTGAATTTAGCGGACTAGAGCGTTTTAAATAAAACTGTAGCCATTCCGTTGGGCCTGTGGTATAGGCAGTTCATGCGAACTTTATCGTTGGACCTGCGCGAACGGATTTTGGCTTCCTATGACCTTGAAGAGGGGACTCGCGTGGAGGTCGGCGATCGTTACCGGGTTTCGCTGGGCATGGTCAAGAAGCTCTTGCAACAACGCCGACGGACCGGGGAGATCGGTCCGCGCCACCGTTTCTCCGGGCGCAAGCCGATGATCCTGGCGGCCCATCAGCGCCAGATGCGGACTCTATTGAATCAGAAGCCCGACCTGACCTTGAAAGAGCTGCGCGCCGGCTTGGAACTGGACTGTTCTCTGCCCGCCATCCACTACGTTCTGGCGAAGATGGGGCTGACATATAAAAAAAGACACTCCATGCCAGCGAGCAAGACCGTCCGGACATTGCGCGGGCGCGCCGCGCCTGGCGGCGTCGGCAAGGCGGTTTGGACCCGGCCAAACTGATTTTCCTGGACGAATCGGGTGCCAAAACCAATCTGACCCGCCTGCGCGGGCGCGCCCTGCGGGGTCAGCGTGTCCACGCCCAATGTCCGCAGGGCCATTGGCAAACCACGACCATGATCGGCGCCATCCGCCTGGACGGTGCCACCGCCTGCATGACCATCGAGGGGGCCACCGATACGGAGGTTTTCCGGGTCTATGTCGGCCATGTCTTGTGCCCGACGCTGCGCGCCGGAGATGTGGTCATCATGGATAACCTCTCCCCGCATAAAAGTGAGCCGACCCTTTCGCTGATCGCGCAGGCTGGAGCCCAAATCCTCTTCCTTCCAGCCTATTCCCCAGACCTCAATCCCATCGAGCAAATGTGGAGCAAAGTCAAATCCCACCTGCGTACAGCCGAGGCCCGCACGCAGCCCGCTCTGCTCCAGGCGATTGCTTCAGCTTTGCAGAGTATCACGCCCCGGGATGCCATGAACTGGTTTGCCTCTTGTGGCTACAGTTTTATTTAAAACGCTCTAATGTCCAAGCCATGGCACATGGTCACCCTTCATATCGGGGCTTGGATCACACTGGGATTAATCTGGTGGGGCGATCACTCAAATCGCTGGTGGGGTTTGACTGTTTTGGACTGGACGTGCCTTCTGGTCGTCATCGGTTGCACGCAAACAATCTGGATTCGGCTCAGGCGAATCATGCAGGCATTGCAAAACAAAGCTGCACAAAAAACAGATCCTTGACCATGTCGCCACAAGCTGCATTGCAGAGCGAGATTTTCCTCGCCTACGCCTTGATTATGGCAGGGGTGCTGGTTGTGGCGGGGTTGATGCTGTCGGCCCTGCGATGGGGATTCAAAAAGAATGTATTGTCCGTTTGGGCGACGTATCGGAGCTGGCTCCTGATGGCACCCCTCGCATTGGGCAGTGTTTTTGCGGGGCGAGTTCCGGTGATTGTTTTTTTCTGCGTTCTGGCGGGGTTTGGTTTCAAGGAATTTGCGCGCGCCACAGGTCTGTATCGCGATTGGTGGATGACCGGGGTGGTTTATCTGGGCATTATAGCAGTAGGCGTTACATCGCTCGTGCGGCAGCCACAAGGTGATGAACCGGGCGATGGCTGGTATGGATTATTTATCGTGTTGCCGGTGTATGTGGTCGCCCTGATTTTGCTGATTCCGATTGCGCGTAACATTGTGTCGGGACAATTACAGCGTGTGTCCCTGGCGATTGTGGGATTCATCTACTTCGGTTGGATGTTTGGGCATCTGGCGTTTCTCGCCAATGCAACCAATGCTTACGGCTACTTGCTTTACATTCTGTTCGCCACCGAGATTAATGACGTGGCGGCCTTCACCTTTGGAAAATTGTTCGGCAAACATCCGCTTCGCAGCAACATCAGCCCGAAGAAGACCTGGGAAGGCGCGATCGGGGCTTTGGCTGTTTCCATGATTCTTCCATGGGCGCTTCGTTTCTCATTTCCGCAATTTGGAGCAACGCAACTGATATTGGCCGGCCTGATTGTCGGCGTGGGCGGGCAGCTTGGCAACCTTGCCATCAGCGTCGTCAAACGCGACATAGGCATCAAGGACATGGGGGCGGGGATTCCCGGTCACGGCGGCATTCTCGACCGGATTGACAGTTTGATCTATGTCGCGCCATTGTTCTTTCATATGGCGGGCTATTTCTACGGACTGCGATGAACTCGTGGAATTACGAACCGGCCGCCGACCTGGACCAGCCAACCATGGAACGATTGCGGCGATTTCCGCGCAAGCCGGATATGATCGTTTACGGATTACGTTCAGCGTTCGCGCTGGTTTTGCGAAGCTGGCTCAAATTGTATCATCGTCTCGAAATCACGGGCCGTGAACATCTGCCCAAAGAAGGCTCGTTTATCATGGCGGCAAACCACGCCAGCCACCTTGATACGCTATGTTTGCTGGCCGCGCTGCCGTTGCGCAAATTGCATCGCGCTTTTCCGGCAGCAGCGCAGGATTATTTTTTTGTCAGCGTTCCGCGGCTGGCAATGGCCGCCATCGTGGTCAACGCCCTGCCCTTTGGCCGCCGGACAAACATCCGGCACAGCCTCGAACTTTGCGGACAATTGCTCACCAATCCAGGAAACATTCTCATTCTTTTTCCAGAGGGGACGCGCACAGCCACCGGACAAATCGGCGAGTTCAAGCCGGGGATCGGCCTGCTGGTTGCCGGCACGAACACACCCGTCGTCCCCTGTCATCTGCACGGTGCGTTTGCGGCATGGCCCAAAGGCCAACTCTGGCCGCGCCCGCGCAAGCTGCGGTTGCAAATCGGCACGCCACGAGCCTATGCCTCTCTCCCGCCTGGAAAAGAATCGTCCGAAAAAATCGGGCATGATCTGCACCGGGCCGTATGCGATTTGGCCGCGCCAATTTAATCAATGTTCATTAAAAAAATTTCAATTCACACGTCGGGGCCAAAACGTGTCAATTTGACTTTATGCAAACAAAAACGCAAATCTTGAAGAGTTGGGATGGGACGGAACTTTTTTATCGCACATGGCTTCCCGCCAAACCGACAGACAAAGCGCTTTTGCTGTTCCATCGCGGCCACGAACATTCGGCCCGCTGGCAGGAAACGGTGGAAGCCCTCGACCTCGAAGATGTCGCGGTCTTCGCATGGGACGCGCGCGGTCACGGCCATTCGCCAGGCGAACGCGGTTCGGCGGAAAACCTCGGCGTTGTCATCCGCGATGTCGAAGCGTTCGCGCAGCATGTTTCAAAACATCACCAGATCCCGGTTGAAAATATGGTCGTCATGGCCCACAGCGTTGGCGCCGTCACCGTGGCCGCATGGGTGCATGATTACGCGCCGCCGATTCGCGGACTGATTCTTGCCGTGCCGGCTTTTCGTGTGAAACTTTATATGCCGTTTGCCGTGCCGTTGTTGCGCTTGAAACAAAAGCTTTTCGGCCACGGTTACGTCAAAAGCTATGTGAAGTCAAAAATGCTCACGCATGACGAGGAACAGGCCGCCAGGTATCAAGCCGACCCGATGATTTTCCGTCAGATTGCCGTCAACATACTGCTCGACCTTTACGACACATCCACGCGATTGATGGCGGACGCGGGCGCCATCACGGTGCCGACATTAATGCTCACGGCGGGAGCGGACTGGGTCGTGAAAGCTTCCGCACAAGAAAAGTTTTTTGACCGCCTGTCGTCGCCGCTGAAAGGGATGGAAATGCTGCCCGGCTTCTTCCATGCCGTCTTCCACGAGAAGAACCGGAAGCTTGTTGTCTCCAAAGCGCGTGAATTCATCGATGACTGTTTCGCGCATCCGCCACGGCGTGTCTCACTTCTTGATGCTGATAAAAGCGGTTTCACGAAGGACGAATTCGACCGGCTGTGTGGACCCGGCAATCCAATGTTCGCATTGATACGCGGCGCGATGAAGACAGCCGGGCGGTTGAGCGAAGGAATTCAATTGGGTTGGGAGTCCGGCTTCGATTCCGGCCGCACGTTGGATTACGTTTATGAGAACCAGCCACGAGGCGTGACGCCGATTGGCCGCGCCATTGATCGCGGCTATCTGGAGAGCATGGGCTGGCGCGGCATCCGTGCGCGCAAAGCAAACCTTCAAAATATCCTGCGCGCGGCCATCGAAAGCATCCACGCCGAAGGCAAACCGGTGCGGCTGCTCGACATTGCATCCGGACCCGGGCGTTACAATCTGGAGACAATCCGCGATTTGAAACACATTCCCATCACCGCCTTGTTGCGCGACTACAAACCGGAAAACGTCGAAGCCGCCCGTCGCCTAGCCGATGAACTCGGCTTGAAAAATGTCACGACGAGGAGAGGCGACGCCTTTGACCGCGCTTCCCTTGCGTCCATCGTACCGAAGCCCACTGTCGCAATTGTTTCGGGCCTGTATGAGTTGTTTCCTTGCAATGAGCCGGTGATGAATTCGCTGCGCGGTTTGGCCGACGCGATGGAACCGGGTGGTTATCTTGTTTACACCAACCAACCGTGGCATCCGCAAGTCGAATTCATCGCGCGCGTGCTGACCAATCGCGAGGGCAAACCGTGGATTATGCGCCGCCGCACGCAGGCGGAGATGGATGAATTAGTTCGCGCCGCCGGCTTTGAAAAACTGCGGCAGGAAATTGACCAGTGGGGAATCTTTTCCGGTTCTTCCGGAAAGTTGGAGTCTGGGATGAGGATTTTGTAGCATAGGGCATGAGTCAAAGCTTGTTGTATCATGCGTTTGGGGTTCGAGAGGGCTACGATTACGTGAAGACATTGTATGAGGACGGTTGTATCCGCTTCGTGCTGGAACCGCGGAAAGAGTTGTTGGTTTGCCCGGATTGCCACAGCAAGGAGGTCAGTCGCAAGGGGCGGCGCTTCCGGGAGTTGCAAACGGTGCCTATTGGGCTCAAACCGGTGTTCTTGGTGACTGAGGTGCCCAAGTGTCAGTGCCGGGATTGCGGAAAGACCTTCGAGGTCTCCCCCCTTTGCCCCGGCCTACGTGAGCTACACCCACCGGATGAAAGCCTTCATTGAAGATCTCTACGGAGTGATGACCGTGAGCGATCTGGCGGCCATCACCGCGCTGGGCTGGGATACAGTCAAGAATATCGTCAAGGCCAAGCTGGAGCGCCGGGATGGGCATCCCCGGCTCAAGGGCCTGCGGTATTTGTCCATCGACGAGATTTACGTCGGGCGCTCCAGGAAATTCTACACGCTGGTCATCGACCTGGAGAGCGGTCGGATCGTCTGGGTAGCGCCGGGCAAGGGGGCCGACGCGCTGCGCAGGTTCTGGCGGGCCTTGCGCCTGAGCAAAGCCAGGATCAAGGGAGTGGCCATGGATATGAGCGCCGCCTACTGGGCGGCGGTGCTGGACCAGTTGCCCAATGCGGCCATCGTCTTTGACCGGTTCCACCTCACCAAGCTGATGAACGAGAAAATCGATGACCTGCGCCGGCAGATGGTCTCCGAAGCCAGCGGGCTGATGAAGAAAACGGTCAAGGGCTTGCGCTACTTGCTGTTGATGCGCCGCGAAAACGTGGACCAGGACAAGCTGCCCCGCCTGGACGAGGCGCTCAAACACAACGAGCCTCTGCTGACCGCCTACCTGCTCAAAGAAGCCCTGATCCTGCTCTGGGAGCAATCTTCCTACGCGCGCATGAGGTCCTTTTTCCGGCAATGGTGCGATTGGGCCCTGGACTCGGGCATCCGGCAGATGATGCAAATGGCCAAGAGTCTTCTCCTTCATAGAAGCGGGATACTTTCTTGGTGGAAACACCGGATCAACAACGGCCGCATGGAGGGCATCAACAATAAGGTTAAAACACTCCTGCGCCAAACCTACGGTCTGCGCGACGAACGCTACTTCGTTCTTAGACTCTTCGGCCTTCATCATTCCAGACACGAACTTCTCGGATGAACCTCTTTTCCGTGTCCCTCGCGCGCCGAAGGCAATCGTGAGCCAGCCATCAAGAGTTTCCGCCGCGGCGAACGCCGCCGCCTTGTCGCTGCTGTTCATCGTCGTCTATGGTGGTTGCAGTTGGATCACGGCTCATCGCTCTGACGTTGGAACCTGGTATTACGCATGGGAGCGAATCATCCCGTTTGTGCCGCTAATGATTGTTCCCTATATGTCCATTGACTTGTTCTTTGTCAGCGGACCTTTCCTGTGTCAAAGTCGGAATGAGTTGCGCGTGCTGGCGCAACGCATCACGTTTGCCATTTTCGTTGCGGGCGCTTTCTTCCTTCTCATGCCGCTGCATCTCGCCGTCGCGCGTCCGCCAGCCAGCGGTTGGATGGGCGCAATCTTCCGTTTTCTCCATGCCTTCGATCAGCGGTATAATTTGGTTCCTTCGCTGCATATCGCGCTGCGAACCATTCTGGCGGCTCTTTATGCGCGACACTCCAAAGGAATCATCCGCCTGGCCTCACACGTCTGGTTCAGTCTCATTGGCCTTTCAACGCTGCTGACGTACCAGCATCATTTCGTGGATGTGGTCGGCGGGTTTATTCTCGCCACAATTTGCTTTTATCTCTTCCGGGAAGGAAACATACGGTTGCCTGTGCTGCCGAATTATCGTGTGGGCCTTTATTATGCGGCGGGAGTTTTGGTCACGGTGGGTGTGGCGCTGGCAGGCAGGCCATGGATGGGGATTCTTCTTTGGCCTGCTCTCGCCTTCGCCCTCATCGCTGCAGCCTACTGGGGACTTGGACCGTCCATCTATCGCAAGACCAACGGTCGGCTGCCCTTGAGCGCGCACCTCTTATTCGCGCCATGCCTGGCAGGTCAACACCTGTCCTTGCTCTATTACCGGCGGCAATGTGCAGCCTGGAATCAAATCACCCCGCAGGTTTGGGTCAGCGCACGCCTGAACCGGCGCGAAGCCGCCAAAATTCGGCAGGAATGTGTGACCGCTGTGCTGGACCTGACAGCGGAATTTTCTGAAACGGCAACGCTCCGCGCCCTGGACTATTGCAACATCCCTATTCTCGATCTTACCGCGCCGAACACGGAACAATTGCGTGAAGCTGTTGAATTCATCTCACGACACGCAGAACATGGCATTGTTTGTGTTCACTGCAAAGTGGGATATTCGCGCAGTGCAGCCGTTGTGGGCGCATACCTTCTTGCGTCAGGACAGGCCAGCACAGTTGAACAAGCAGTCGCAATTCTTCGTAACGGCAAACCGACAATTGTAATCCGGCCAGAAGCTCTTGCTGCACTCAACGGGTTCCGATTCACACAGCAAAGTGCTAAAATATAAACGGATCCAGATAATCGCACATTTTTATTTCCGTCCGCCTCCGCTGCGCTTTGGCGCGACAAGTGACTGGATCGAGATGGGGTTCGACGGAGTCTCACCCTACCGGCCTTCGATTGGAATACTCGATTCAGGGGTTCGACGCCCGCCATTGCAAAAATAGCCGGGCTAACCACGATCTCGAAGGAAAAGAGGATTTTGGCGAGACGCCAAAATCGACCGGCGGGACGCCGGTTCCACCGGGATTTGCACTCTGCTTTAAACTTGGCGCGGGGGTTGGGTTTGTGTCTAAAATGGATTGATGAATTGTTTCGTTACTGGGGCTTCGGGGTTTATTGGCGCTAATCTGACGCATGAATTGGTTGCGCGGGGGCATCGGGTCAGGGCACTGGTGCGGCCGGGCGCGGATTTGCGCGGGCTTTCCGGGGCCTCTTGCGAGCAAGTGCATGGGGATGTCTCGGATCGCGGGTGGTTGGAGAAGGCCATGCGGGGATGCGAGTGGTGTTTTCATGCGGCCGCCAGTTATCATCTGTGGCTGCGCGATTATAAACCGATGTACGCGGCGAATGTCGAGGGGACGCGGCATGTGATCGAAGCGGCGGGGGCGGCGGGTTGCCGGCGCATTGTTTATACCAGCACGGTGGGGTGCATCGCCCTGCCGCGCGAACAGGACGGGAAAATTGTGCCGACGGATGAGGCGTCGCCGGTCAGCGGGGCGCAAATGAGCAACCATTACAAGCGGTCAAAATGGCAGGCGGAAGTTGTCGCCCGCGAACTGGCCGCCAAGGGGTTGCCCGTGGTGATTGTGAATCCGAGCGCGCCCATCGGGCCGCGGGATGTGAAGCCGACGCCGACCGGCCAGATCATTGTGGATTTTTTGAACCGGCGGATGCCGGCTTACCTGGACACGGGATTGAACTGGGTGCATGTGCGGGATGTGGCGGCGGGGGAGATTCTGGCGGCGGAGAAGGGACGCGTGGGGGAGCGTTATATTCTGGGCCATGCCGGGGGTAATTGGACCATGCGCGAAACGCTGGCTGTCCTGGAGGAATTGAGCGGAGTGTCCGCGCCGAACCTGCGTGTGCCTTATTTTGTGGCACTGACGGCGGCGTATGTCAACGAAGTGGCGTCGGCAATTTCAGGCAAACCGCCCAAGGCCCCTTTGGCGGGGGTGCGCATGGCAAAATACAAGATGTTTTTCAACCCGGCCAAGGCCATCAGGGAATTGGGCCTGCCCCAAACGCCGCCGCGCCAGGCCTTCGCGGATGCCATCGAATGGTTCAAAGAAAACGGCTATGTCCACTGATGGAAAATGACGAATGACGAAATCCTAGAGCGGTTCAAGAAATGGTGTAGCCGAAACGAGGGTGGTGGGGCGCGCACTCCGTGCGCGCCGCGGCGGGCAGCGGAGTGCCCGCCCTACCATGTAATGCGGCTACAGTATTTGTGGAAACGCTCTAATGACCAATCAATGCCCAAATGACCCAATGACGAAAACATAAGCTTCTTCAGGGACGAAAGGGACCACAGGGACGGAAGGGAAAAGATTAGGATTAAGATTAGGAGCCGGAAACGGGCACCCAAAAGCGCCGCGCCCGGAATCTTTCGGGGAGACAAGAGCACGCTCGCGCGCAGCGTGCTCACTTTATTGGCGGATTATGTCAGGTTTCCAGTTCTCCAGTCCAGTCGCCCAGGCGCAGGAGTTCGCGGATTTTGCGTCGTTCGTAGCGATTCTTCTTCTTGGGGGGCCTGTTTTCCGTCTGACGGAAGGGATGTTTCGTGTTTCGTACTGTTTCCTGAATCAAGTGCCACGTTTTTGTCATACTCAACTCTTTCATTCCTTCTCGGTACAACACCGCCACTTGCGGCCGGTTGCACCCTCATTTGCATGACTTCCAGAACGGCCGCGTTCTCCCCGCGCCGTCCCGGTCATGCACACTATAAGACAAACTGCCCTGACTGCCAATACTTATCGTTCATCGAAACTTGCAATGTCAAGTTAAATCGGCGCAAAGTTTTTCGGACTTCGCCGAACTGCCGCCGCAAGATGCCGGCGACAATCAGTTTTCCGCCTGGATTCAACCGGGCACAAATCTTCGACGCTTGATTTACCAGCAAATCGCGGGCCAGATTGGCGCAAATAATGTCGTAACGCCGGGGATTCTTGTTGTGGCTGTTTTTGAGGGTGGTTAGATCTTGCCGCCGTGGCCAAAGACGATGCCGGACATGGTTTTTTTTGACGTTCTGGCGGCTGACGCGGATGGCGGCCGGGTCGTGGTCAAACGCATCGATCGAGGAGTAGCCGAGCTTGGCCGCGGCGATGGCCAGGATGCCCGAGCCGGTGCCGATGTCCAAAAAGGACTGTCTTTGCCCGGGCCGGCGGCAGCGGGCGAGTTGTTGCAGGCAAAAGAAGGTCGTGGGGTGATGCCCGGTGCCGAAGCTGAGTCCCGGGTCCAAAATCACCACCCGTTGACCCTGGCGCGGACGGCGGCGGCTCCAGCCGGGCTTGATGAGGAGAAAGCGGCCAATTTCGACCGGTTTGAAATGCCGTTTCCAGGAGTCGGCCCAGTTCTGGCGCGGCAATGGTTTGACAGTGATTTTTCCCGATCCAAAATCCAGGCCGCAATCCTCAAGCTGCCGCAAAGCGCCGCGCAAGTGGGCGCGCACGGCCCGAACCGGCCGGGGCAGCCGTTGCGGGTAGATGGTGACACTCGTTGCGCCCGTCGCCTCGTCACAATAAACCGAAGCCGGCTTTTGGAAATCGCGCTGCAAAAGACAGGCGACGGCATCTTCAGCCTGGGCCGTGGTGGAAATCGAGACCTGCCACACAGGGCGATGAAGCGTGAGGAGCGACCCAGCCTCAGGCCAGCCTGGCCAGCGTTTTTTTCACGGCGTCGAAGTCCGGCAAATCTTTTGGGCTGGGGGTTTGCTCGGCGTATTGAACGACGCCCTGCTTGTCAATGACGAAGGCCGCGCGGGCGGCCGTGGCGCCGATGCCGGCCAGGTTGGGAAAGACAACGTCATAGTCGTTGATGACTTTTTTGTCCAAATCGCTGGCCAAAGTGATGCTGATTTTCTCCTGTTTGGCCCAGGCTTCCTGGGCGAACGGGGTGTCAATGCTCAGTCCGATGACGGCGGCGTTGAGCGCGGAGTACTGGCCGAGGCCGGCGGAGATATCGCACAACTCCTTTGTGCAAACGCCGGTGAAGGCGGCCGGGAAGAAGAGCAACACAGTATTTTTTTTGCCGAAATTCCCGCTCAACTTGACGTCCACCAAGCCGGTGGCGTTTTTGGATTTGAGGGTGAAGTCCGGGGCTTTTGAACCAACTTTAATAGGCATAAATTTAGTTATATTTAAATTTGCGGTTTCCAATTCATTTGCCGCGCCTGTTATAGAGGGGAAGGGCGGGGATGTCAAATGTCTTAACCCGACTTGGCGGATTCGAGGGGGTCCAGACGCGTAAGTGCTTGAAAATCAACGACCGCATGTTTCAGGTCTTCACTACAGAACTACTCCCGCCCGGCGGCTTCGGGTTGGTGATTTTGGGCGCCGGCTGGGCCGGCAACTCCAGCTTGAGGCGCTGCAATAATAGTTGGACATCGGTTTCCGGTTGCGTGTACCGGCTCAGTATGACGGTGCGCTCATCGGTCGTCGGCAGATGCACGTCCAACATTTGAATGGTGGCGAACTTTTCCAGAACCGCCCGCGGGGTCAGGCCCGGAGCCAAGTCGCGCAGGCGCCGACGCAAGGTCACATGCAGGCAGTAGGCCAAAAAGGAGATGAAGATGTGGGCTTCGATCCGGCGCTCCAATTGATGGTAAAGGGGACGCAGGCTCAAATCATCCTTGAGATTTTTGAAGGCCGCTTCCACTTCGCTCAGTTGCATGTAAAACTGCCAGAGTTCTTCAGGCGTTCGCCCCGCGATCATGTTGGTGCGCAGCAGGTAACGGCCTTCGCGTTTGCGCGCCTGGCGCAGTTTGTCTTTGCGCAAAGCAAAGGTCAGTTGGCTGGACCGCGCCGCCACCGCCGTGTGGATCAAGCGCGTGGCGACCGGATAGTCGTGCAGCGCCGCCCCCAGTTTCTTGAGCAACTCGTCGCGCTTGAGTTTCATCCCTTGCAACTTCTTGAGCCGCTGCCACAGCCCTTTGAGTTGCCGACGACGCATGGCCCGTTCCTTGTTCACCCGGTCCTGGCTTTCCGCCAGGACGTAGAGTTCCTTTTCTTCCACCAGCAATTTCACCGACACTCCCTCCCGCGCCAGGTGCCAGGGCAACTGGGCCAGCTTTTGCTCGTATTGACTCAGTCGCCCCCGCGGCGTGCCCACCAGGTATTGCACCGGAGGCGTGGACGCGCGCATTTGCGCCAAATACTTCTCGGTGGGGATGCCCCGGTCCATCACCCAAATCCGCTCGGCTTGGCCGTACTGGTCCTGGATCTTTTTGAGAAAGTCCGCCAGCGTCGTCTTGTCGCTGGTGTTGCCGGAGAGAACCTCGTAGGCCAGGGGAAACCCTTCCGGCGTGACGATGAGCGCGATGACCACCTGCACGCAATCGGGGCGCTTGTCCCGGCTGTAGCCGTAACGGCGCTTGTCCCCTTCGGCAAAAGGCGGATCGCTCTCAAAATAGGTGCTGGTCAAATCGTACAGCAGAACCTCGAAACGGGCGTTGAACAAATCCTTCCATCGCCCGGTCAGGTGCGTGAACAACTCCCGCTTGTGCTCCAGCAACCGCTCGTGACATTGGTAGAGCTTGTGGATGTCGGCCAATTCCAAGTCCGCGCCCAGCAGATCGGCCATCGCGCTGTGCTCAAACCAATGCCGATAGAGCCTCCACTCGCTGCCCGGATCCAAGAGCCGATAGACCACCAGAATTTGCAGCACCCAATCCCAGCGCGTGCCTTTGCGGCTGGGGGGCAGGCGAGCCGCCCAAAATCGATCCAGCCCCACCTGTTCCCAGAGCTGGCCTGCCAACCAGCAAGCACCCCACTGCCTGGGCCGATGCAACGAGAGTTGGCTGAGCCGAATCCGCACGATGTCCGCGTCGGCCACCGCCCCCATCCGATCCTCGGGAAACAACGCCACCGTGCGCGGACGCGCCTGGCCCTCCTGGAAAATCTCGATGGTCTTGCGCCAGGCCTCTTCTTGACTGTCATTGATCTCGCCCAGGTAAAGCGCGTGCCGCTGCACCACCCGGCCGCTGGCCACCCGCCGGTTTTCCACCAAGCTGTAATACCGATGTTCCTTGCCGTTTTTCCTTCGCGTCGTATAGCGCAAAAACATAATGGCATCCGATTATGCACATATTTTTAATGTTGGGAATAGGGTGGGTCTTCACTACAGCCCTTTTGGGTTTTTAAGCAATTAGCGTGCCCGCGTCGTACCAACCACTTGCGCAATAAAAAAAGTTTTTCGGAGGGTCGAATCCGCCAAGTCGGGTTAAGCTGGGCCTCAATGATGACGATATATGGTAAAGTATGAGGGCCTTCTGATGAGCTGGATGAAACCGTTGTTGGGGAGAATTGCGCCCGTCTGCGTCGTCCTCCTGTCGGCTGGGTGTTTGCTTGCCCTGGATCCGGCAAAGTCCGTATATCAATTCAATTGCCAGAACTGGAGCCGCCAAAACGGCCTGCCCGCTGACGTCATCACCGGGGTCACCCAGACGAAAGACGGGTACATCTGGCTGGGCACCCAAAAAGGATTGGTCCGCTTTGACGGAATTGAGCACAAGCTGTTTGGCATCACGCTGCCCCCAGGCCAAAGCCAGGAAATCAGGAGTCTGAGCCGGGCCAGGGACGGCGGCCTGTGGTTGTCCGTCAATCGGGGCACTTTTGGCCTCTACGACGGTGAAAAATTCTCCCCGATCGAGGACGCAAGATGGGCGGGGACAAGCATTAATTCCATCACGCTTTTGGAAACGTCGGATGGCGCCGTCTGGACCGGGGACGACAACGGCTTGGGCCGATGGGTAAAGGGGAAGCCCCTCGCAGCCACTTTTGACACGAACTATAACAACTTTGTCCTGTCCTTCTGCGAAGGCCCCCGAGGCCGTGTCTGGATGGGAACGGCCGAGCGGGGATTGTTCCATTGGCAGGCTGGCAAGATGGTTCCCTTCCCGGATGACTCGCTAAAGAAAGAAAACATTTTCGCGGTGGCGGAGGGTTTGGACGGCCAGATTTGGGTCGGCACCTCGACCGGCTTGCGTTGCTATGATTCCAAGTTCCAACGGAAACAGATGCCCGTCTTCTTCGACGAAGTCAAGGCCATCCTGGTGGACCGTCACGGCGCGGTTTGGGTCGGAACCTCCAGAGCAGGTCTGGCCCGCTACGAGAACGGCGAGTTCACCTGGCTCCGAAAAGCGGATGGATTGGTGAGCGACACCGTCACGAGCCTTTATGAAGACCGTGAGGGCAGCCTCTGGGTCGGCACGCTGGACGGATTGAGCCAGATCACGGACGTGAAATTCCCCATTTACTCAGTCCGGGAAGGTCTGCCGGGAGGTTTGGTTCTCTCGGTGTCCGCTTCGCGGAAGGGAGGGCTTTGGATTACGACGGACAATGGTTTGGCCTACTTTGACGGCCGGAAGATGGTGAATTTCACGAACAATGTGTCGCTGCCCCAGGGTTGGATGAGACGCGCGTTTGAGGCCAGCAACGGGGATCTGTACCTGATGGATAACCAAAAACAACTGGTGGTGGTTTCCGGTGGACGGGTTGTGATGACTTATACCAACCGGAACTGGCCCAGCGCGATGGAGGAAGACGCTGAAAGCGTCCTCGTGTCCGTCGCCGACAAATTATTCCGCATCCGGAACGGCCAGCTCATCCCGTATGCTTATGCAGGGGGCACGGAGCCTGCCTACTATTGGATCGTCAACCTCTGCGTGGGCCGGGATGGGGCCATTTGGTTGGCGAGCCATAACGGCATATTCCGCCTCAAGGACGGGATTACACGGCAGTGGTCCACCGCTGAAGGCCTCCCCGACAATAATGTCTTCTGCGTTTGCGAAGACGCGGATGGCACCGTTTGGGCGGGCCTGGCCAGCGGGATCGCGCGCATCAAGGATGACCAGTTGAAAACCATCACCGCCGAGCACGGCATGGCCGCCAACAACGTTTATGAGATCGTCCCCGATGATGAGGGCAATTTTTGGATGGATACCGGTGCCGGCATCTTGCGGGCCAGCCGGAAGAACCTGAATGATTTCGCGGACGGGAAATCAGACCGCATCGCGTGCGTGGTCTTCGACGGGTTGGAATCGATCAAGGTCACCGGCCATGCCAAACGGGAGCCTGTGGCCTGCAAGACCGCGGACGGCCGGATTTGGTTTCCGAATCCCCAAGGCGTGGCGATGATTGACGCGGCGCACCTTTTTACCAACAGCGTCGTTCCCGCAGTGCATATCCAACAAATCCGCATCAACGGAATCGAAGTGCAGGAGCGGAAGGTTCCCGCGCTGCGCGCGGGCGAGGGACGGATGGAGTTCCATTTCGCGGCTTTGAGCTATATCGCACCGCAGAAGGCCAAGCTGCGCTATCAATTGGAAGGCTTCGATAGTGACTGGATTGACGCCGATGGGCGGCGCTCGGTGCTCTACAATAACTTGAAACCCGGCAAATATGCCTTCCGGGTGCAAGGTTGCAATGCGGACGGGGTGTGGAACACCGCCGGTGATACCTTTGCCGTCGAACTTCCGCCGGCCTTCTATCAAACCGCCTGGTTCCTCGCCCTCTGCGGCTTGATGGGGCTGGCCGGTCTGGGCCTGGTTTATCGCTGGCTGCTGAAACGGGCCGAAAGCAAGGAGCGCAGACTCAAGGAAGCCAATGATCTGCTGGAATGGAAAGTGCGCGAACGAACCGCCGAACTGGCGAAAGCGAACGTGGAGTTGGACAAAGAAATGCAGGCCAGCATGCGGGCCGACGAAGCGCTGCGGGCGGAACAAAGACTCCTGCGCACCATGATCAATGCCCTGCCCATGTCCATCGGCTGCATCGACAAGGCGGGCCGGTACGTGTTCGCCAACAACCTGGCCAGCACGTTGTTCGGCAAACCCCTTTCGGAAATCGAGGGCCGACTTCTCAGCGAAGTCATGTCCGCCGAAATGTACGAGAAACAAAAGAAGCTCATCAATGAATGTCTCACCGGCAAAGTGGTGCCGTTTGTCCATGAATACACCCTGGCCAATGGCGGCAGGGTGATTGGCCAGGGCGCCTTTGCGCCGGTCGCAGGTCAGGATGGCACCTTTGTCGGCGCCGTCTATGGTGTGATGGACATCACGGCGCGCAAACAACTGGAATTGGAAATGGAAAAGACGCACCAAAAATTGATGGAGGTCTCCCGCCAGGCGGGCATGGCGGAAGTGGCCACCGGCGTGCTGCACAACGTCGGCAACGTGCTCAACAGCGTCAACATTTCCGCCAATCTGGTCGTGGACTCGGTGCGGACCTCACGGGCCTCGAGCCTGGCCAAGGTGGTGGAATTGCTGGACAAACATCAAACCGACCTCGTCGAATTCCTGACCCGGGACGAGAAAGGCAAACAATTGCACAACTTTCTGGCCGGACTCAACGAGCAGTTGGCGGCCGAACGGGCGGCATTGCTCGAGGAACTGCGCTCGCTGGCCGGGAATATCGAACACATCAAGGAAATCGTGGCCATGCAGCAGGCCAACGCGCACAGGTTTGGCGTCGTGGAAACGGCGCTGGCAGCCGAGTTGATGGAAAACGCCCTCAAGATGAATGAGGCAGCCTATGATCGCCACCACGTCGGAATCCTCCGTGAATTCGAAGAAGTGCCGCCCCTCCTCGTTGACAAGCACAAGGTCCTCCAAATCCTCATCAACCTCCTTCAAAACGCCAAGCGCGCCTGCATCCAGAGCGCGGAGAAAGAACGCCGGGTCACCGTCCGCATCCGGCGGAATGGCGAGCGCGCGATCCGCATGGAAGTAGCCGACAATGGCGTTGGAATCCCCCCGGAGAACCTGACGCGGATATTCGCGCATGGATTCACCACGCAAACGGATGGCCACGGTTTCGGGCTGCACACCGGTGCCCTGACCGCCGGGCAACTGGGCGGGACGCTTACGGCGCACAGCGCGGGTTCCGGCAAAGGCTCCACGTTCATTCTCGAACTGCCGCTCCAGAATACAACCTCATCCGCAGCCAGCGAACGCCGCGCTGCCGCCAACGGCGGGTCGAACCCTGCGCCCCTGCCCGTTTCACCCGCGGGCACGCCGCCGATCACGCTGCCTCCCAAACGCGGGGCGCTGGAAAAAATGCCGCAGGGGACTCGTTGATCCAGAAAACAAAGAAGTAATCCCTGACCTTGATCTTTCCTTTGCCAGGGCTTTGGGGAAAAATGGGCGGAAGTGCAAACACTCTTCGAGGTCATTTTCGAGGATGCGGACTTGTTGGCCATCAATAAGCGCGCCTTGGTGGGTAACCCATTTATGACCCAAGTCCGCAGAATATGACCGGCCAACAATCTCTGCTGAAAGTCCCCGTCGGCGCGGGCCGCCGGGATCAACGCTGGCTGGCGCCAGCGATTTGCCTTGCGCTGGCCGCGATCACCTTCGCCGTTTTCGGGCAGACGGCGGGATTCGGGTTCGTCAATTACGATGACAATAAGTTTGTTTATGAGAACGCCCAAGTCGCAGGCGGTCTGAGCCTGAAGGGTTTCGCCTGGGTCTTCACCCATGCGGACTGCTTTTTATACCACCCGCTGACGATGCTTTCGCTCATGGGGGATTATCAACTCTACGGACTCCACGCCGGCGGGTATCATCTCACCAATGTGGTGTTGCACACCGCATCGGCCATCCTGCTGTTCCTCATTTTGCGCCAGATGACCGGCGCGCTTTGGCGCAGCGCGTTCGTGGCGGCGGTGTTTGTCATCCATCCGTTGCGGGTGGAATCGGTGGCTTGGGTGGCGGAGCGCAAGGACGTGCTTGGCGGCTTTTTCTTCATGCTCACGCTCGGCGCGTATGCCCGCTATGTCCGCAAGCCAAATTCGATTGCCCGCTACCTGATGGTTACCGCCGCCTTCGTGCTGGCCTTGCTGTCCAAGCCGACGGTGGTAACGCTGCCGTTTGTGCTGTTGCTGCTGGACTACTGGCCGTTGCACCGGTTCGAACAGCCCCGAAAGCTTTCGAGGTTGATCCTGGAAAAGATTCCCCTGCTGGCGCTGGCCGCCGGGGCGTGCGCGATGACTGTCCTGGTGGCGGAAAAACTGATCATCCCGGCCGCCCAACTTTCCATGCTGTCGCGCCTCGGCAATGCCTTGGTTTACTATGCCGTCTATCTGCGCCAGATGGTTTGGCCGGAAGGACTGGCAATGCCTTATCCCTATCCGCCCAACGGCCTGCCGTCATGGGAAATGGCGCTGGCCGGGGCGCTGCTGGCCGGCCTTTCCGCGGTGGCATGGGCAGAGCGGCGGAGGCGGCCGTGGTTGTTGATCGGCTGGCTTTGGTATTTGGGAATGTTGATGCCAATGATCGGCATCAAGCCAGTGGGCGCATTCGCACAGGCGGATCGCTACACCTACCTGCCGCAGATTGGCATTTATGTGGCGGTGACATGGCTGGTGGCGGAGTGGGGCGCGAAGTGGCACGCGGGCCGCGTGGCATTCGGGAGCCTCATGGCTGGCGTGCTCGCCGTGTTGATGGCCTGCGCCTGGAAGCAGACGTCGTATTGGCAAAACGACGAAACCTTGTGGACCCACACCCTCGCCTGCACCACAGACAACGGCGTGGCCAGCAGCAACCTCGGCGCCGATCTTCTCAGAAAGGGAAGAGTGGATGAAGCGATAGATTTTTACCAAAAGGGATTGCAAACCGAACCCAACAACGCGGATTCCCACAACAACTTCGGCATCGCTCTTCTGCAAAAGGGAAGAATGGACGAGGCGATGTCCCATTTCCAACGGGCGCTGGAAATCAACCGGGAAACGCGTCAGCCCACCTCAACCTCGGCAGCGCTCTGCGCCGAAAGGGAAGGATGGATGAGGCGATTTCGCAATACCAAAAAGCGCTGCAAATCGAACCAGCCGACGTGGAAGCGCAAAACAACCTGGCCTGGCTCCTGGCCACTTGCCCGGAGGCATCGTTGCGCAACGGTGACAACGCGGTGCGACTGGCCCGGCAGGCCAACGGGCTGACAGGCGGAGAGAACCCGATCATTCTCCGCACACTCGCCGCCGCGTTCGCCGAAGCCGGACGTTATTCCGAAGCGGTGGAAACGGCGCAACGCGCCTTGCATCTGGCCGGGGCGCAATCCAACATCAAGCTGGCCGGGCAACTTCAATTGGAGATGAAACTCTACCAGGCAGGCAGCCCGTACCATGTCCCTGAACAAACACACCAGACCGAGTTTCGTTAGTAGAGGGAAAACCCAAACCTCTCCGGCCCCATCAACGCGGCGCAGAGGTGTACTGTGCCAGCCATACGCAGTCCTGGTTGCCCGGGGACGCGGTCGAGGTTTGGCTGCCCATGCCGGGTTGGACAATACCTGCCGGGGTGTAGGTGCGCGTATCCAGCCACTTGCGAATGATGGCATGGCCATCGACAAAAGTCATGCCTGCCGCAAAATTATGGTTGGCCCCGGGAAAATCAACGAGATAACCGCCTGAGGGCGGCCCGGCTGTCGTGGCCGCCGCCGCCGCAAAGGAAGCGTCGTTGATGGAGTACGGGTTTTCGTCTATGATGCACCAGGTATTGGCCGCGCCAGGCCGTGAGAAGGAGGACAATTTGCCATAGGTCAACCAGTTAGGGTTCAGGCCGTTGACATAACTGGCGCCGCTGAGCCATCCGCCCTGGACTGGTTGGCCGAGCGCGGGCGCGCCGTTTTTATAGAAGGAGTTCCAAGTCGTGCCGATGGCGGAGTTCATGGAATAGCTCCGCACATGCACCTTTTTCGCTTTTGGATCAATGTAGTTATCCGCCGGACAATGCCAAACGAAGGGGCTTGGAATATAGTGAGACAAAAGTGTGTTGGGGTCGGTGAGTTCGACGATCTGGGCCGCGTCAGCCGGTTGTTCCATCGTGCCGACCACCCAATTCTTCATCTCGTTCGATTGAGAATTCGCCCAATAAACGGTCGTGTAGGGGAAATCGTTGGGGGCGAGGAGATCGTTGTTGTCATCGGCGTACATGCGCCAGCCGACCATGATCTGGCGGCCGTTGCTCATGCACTGGATTGACTGCGCCTGCGCTTTGGCCCTGGCCAACGCCGGCAGGAGCATGGCCGCCAGAATGGCAATGATGGCAATGACGACAAGCAACTCAATGAGGGTGAATGCGCGAGTTGGAGCAGGCGGCCGTCGCATTGAATCCGCGCCCGCCGTGTTGGAATGTAATATCATTTAGTGGTCCTAAGCTGAAAGCGGGCGCCGGACTGAACCGGCGCCCGCCATCTGAGATGTAACATTAATGGCCGACTACAACCGGTTGACTGGTGGCATTCGGGATGTTCGTGTTTGTCATATCCTGCACCGTGATGGTGAAGGTGCCTGCCTCCTGAAAGTAGAAGGCAGAGTTACCCGAGTTAAACGTCACGGCCCCATTCACCATATTCTCCTGGTTGGGCAGTGTCGCCTCTCCATCCGTGGAGGAGAGCACGTTGATAGTGTCAGTGACGCCGGAAATCGGGTCGAAGTTGTTGTCAACCGCCTGGACGGTAACGTCTTCCTCCACGAACCCGCCATCCCCGCCCGTGAGCGCAGTGGGTGATCCTGAATAGCCAGGGGATACTCCCGGGGTGAAGGTTTGGCCCGGCAGCAAGACCAGCATTTGGGAATAGGTGTTGCTGATGACGGTGAAAAAGCCTGAGGTCGTGCCGTTGTCAGGCAGGCTGCTGGAAGCGACCAAGGCCTGATCAACCGGACCGTTTTTGATTACAGGAGCGGAAGACAGGCCCTGCCAATGAGTCGCGGGCAAGCTTGACGCCACATAAAGGCTAAACGAGTTCGCGGGCAGTGTCCAAGGCACCCAATACGCCGAACCTGTCGGGACGAGCACAACGGCGGCGGGATCGCTGCCGAAATCAAGCCACTCGTTTGTATTGAGGCTGGTGTCGGTCAAAAAGTTATCGCTGAACGCGCAGTTGCCCGTTTCGGAGAAGCTGCTGTACACAACCTCCTGGCCGTTGTAGCCGGCGGTATTCGCTTGGGTGCCCAAGAGGAGCGACACCGGGCCCAGCCCGCCGTCAAACATCGCGGCGGAGGCGGCGTCAAAGGTAAAGTTCGTTGAATGACCGCCAGGGCCTGTGAGGGTGACACTGGTATTGCCGCTGAAGGTCACGCTCCATGTGCCCAGAAGCGAATTGTTCGTGGGGTTGGAGTCAGTGAGGCTGGCGACAGGCTCAACCGGCCAATTGTTGGTATTGCCGGGGTCGCCGTTAGTCAAGGTGTTCCAGATCATTCCGTTACCGCCAATTTGGTTGGTTTTATAACGGAAGTTCATAGTACCGTTTGTGGCGCCATCCGACTGAACGGTAATGAAAATGCAGTTCTGCATATTATAGTCCGCCGCCGTATCGTATTGTCCCGGCACTATATAAGTGCTGCTGTTAGTGCTATCACTTCCATTTACGATAAAAAAGTGGGCCTGATATGAGTACGCATCCTGGAGCGGGAACTCCTTGATGGTCCAGGAATAGGTCACGGGGCTGCCTTGTCCGTAGAACGAACAGCCAGTGCCGTTCGTGGTCATTATTTGGTAGCGGTTGTTGTTGGCAGCGGGAGAAGTGTTCAAAACGTTCAAGCCGACAATGGGAGTTTGAGGCGGGAGCATCGTGGGCGGCGGCGGCGGCGGGGCCGTAGAGCCAACGAGGGAGATGTTGGCAAACCAGTCGGTGATCGTGAATAGCGGATAATTATGCCCGAGAGTCGCATCGTACCCGTAAGAGTTCAGGTCAAAGCAAATGCCGGGAACATTGCCAAATCCTTGAGTCTGATCAAGCGGAACGGACAGATGCGCCCAACTGGTGGAAGCGCTGGCCGGGATGCGTACTCCGCCGCCGGTAATCTGCTCGTAACCGTAACCGGAGCTGATAAAGCCGACTCCGATCGAGCCATAATCGCCACTGCCGCTTAACGGCTGGCCCGGCGCCACCAGAATATCGAAGCTGACATTACTGTAAACGAGCGTATTGGCCTCGACGCTGAAATCATAGGAATTATTGATGTTGCTGGCGAACGTTCCAAAAAAGAGGTTCTGAGTACTGCCAGCCAGGGGACTGATTACCTCCATCGAGCCGTAATCCGTGGTGTTGGCGCCGACGATGGGGCTGGAGGGGCCGGTTGTCGGGTCACACGTAGCCTGAACGTTGTTGTACGTGCTATACCATTGATTCCAAGTGGTGGGGAAAGGGGCCTCTGTAGGGCCGGTGGTGGCAAAGGTGAATGTAAAGGTGTTTGTTATGATCGTTTGCGCCTGGGCTCGAGGAGCCAAACATGCCAGCGCCAAAGCGACGGCACCCAATGCTCCTGCCATGATGTATTTTTGTATTTTCATAGTGTGTTTTTGGTGGTTATTTGTGGTGGTTATTATTGCTGGATGAGACGACCGGCAAGTTCCGACGGCCCGCCGGCTGATGCAATAAGCTCTTTCATATGCGTTACGTTATTTATCGCAGAAGTTGGGCGTTTTGTCACGCAGACAAAGGACTAACCTTGACATACTACTTAAGTATAGGTGTTTTATACACGGAGTGCCGTCTTGACGGGGGACGGCAATTATTGAGACAGTTAACCCTGCGATGCTCACCAGTTTAACAGCAGATTCAATGTTTCCCGCGAGATTGATGTTTTGGGGAGAATCTGCCACAATGGGAGGGTGAAAATGATGCGCCCGAACCCAAATCGCAAACCTGTCGGAATCTGTTTTCTGGCGGCCTGGGTTCTGGCCGCCGCCGGGACGGGCAGCGCCACGGCGGCGCCGGCTGGTTCTTCCCCTTTCGCGACCGTCGAGCAAGTCCGCGAAATCACCCCCGAGCAGGCGGACAAACATTACGCCGTTCATCTCCGCGGAGTGGTTACCTTTTCCGATTGGAACGCGGACCGGGGATTGTTTTTGCAGGATCAAACCGCCGGCATATACGTCGGATTGGAGGAGTCGGCGGGCGATTTGCCGGTCGGAGAGGAAGTGGAAGTGGAGGGAACAACCGCGGCGGGCGACTTCGTTCCGATGGTCAGTGCGCATCGAATACGAAAGCTGGGAGCCAAAGCGTTGCCGGAGCCGCACCGTGTTTCCTACGAGCAATCGGCCACCGGCAAGGAGGACAGCCAGTGGGTGGAAGTGCGCGGGGTCGTTCGCTCGGTCATTGCGTCCACCAAGGATCGGACGCGGGTGGATTTGCTGGTCAACGGGGAGCGGCTGACCGCGTTGGTTGGGCGGCTGGATGTGACCAATGCCCAGGGGCTGATTTGCGCCACAGTGCGTGTGCAAGGCGTTTGCCGCACGCGCTATAACCGCAAACGGCAGTTGCGCGCGCCCTATCTGAGCGTGAGCAGTTCGGCCAATATTGTCGTCGAACTGCCCGCTCCAGGCAATCCGGTCGAGGTGCCGATGGCCTCGCTCCTGCAGTTCAATTCGGAGGGTTATTATGGCCGGCGGGTGGAAGTGCGCGGGGTGGTCACCGAACAAAAGGGCAGCACCCTTTTCATCCAAGACCGCGGCGCAACCCTTTACGTCAAGAGCGATCAAAGCACGCCTGTCGTCCCGGGCGACATTGTCAAGGTCATCGGGTTCCCCGTCCTGGGCCAATATGCGCCCGTGCTGGAGGACGCGGTTTTCCACAGGGTTGGGCACGAGACGCCGCCTGAGCCGGTCGAGGTTGGAATCGAGCAATTGCTCTCGGAAGATTACGACTTGGTGCTGGTGAGGTTGCGCGGGCGTCTGATGAATCGGGTGGAAAGGTACGATGAGCAAGTGCTGGTTTTGGAGGCGGCGAATTTGATTTTAAGCGCGCACCTGGACAACGCCAAAGCGGACAGTCGCATCAGCCAGTTGCGGAATGGCAGCGAGTTGGAACTGACCGGCGTTTGCCTGGCCCAACCGGTGGAAAACTGGAATCCGTCCCTTCCCAGCCATCCTGAATCCTTTCAATTATTGCTGCGCTCCGCCGACGATGTCGTCGTGCTGAACAATCCTTCCTGGTGGACACTGTCGCGCTTGTGCTGGGTGCTGGGGATTCTGAGTGTGGTGCTTCTGGCCGGTTTTGCCTGGGTGTTCGTGCTGGACCGGCGGGTCAGGCAGCAAACGGGTGTTATCCAGCAGAAAATTCAGCGCGAGGCGGTGCTGGAAGAGCGCACGCGCATCGCCCGCGAATTTCACGACACCCTGGAGCAGGAATTGGCCGCCATCACCATTCAATTGGACACCGTTGCGGCGCAATTTGACGATGCGCCCGGGGTCGCCCGGCAATTGCTCGAGCTGGCCCGCACCATGAGCCGCCGCAGCCTCTTTGAGGCCCGCCGCTCGGTCTGGGATTTGCGTTCCCATCTTCTCGAAAACAGCAATCTGGTCACGGCCCTGTCCGAAGTGACCAAACTCATGGCCAGCAGCGCCCATCTCCAGATTGACGTCCAGACTTCCGGTGAACCTCGGAGGCTGGCCGCGCTGGTGGAAAACAACCTGCTGCGCATCGCCCAGGAAGCGCTGGCCAATGCCCTGAAGCACGCCCACGCCTCGCAAATTGTCGTCAAACTCAATTATGAGCCGCACCGGGTCCGCCTGCGGGTCTGCGATGACGGAGTGGGATTCGACACGACCAGCCATGCCACCATTTATGGGGGACACTTTGGCCTGCTGGACATGAGTGAACGGGCCGGGAAGATTGGCGGCACATTCTCCATGATCAGCGCGTCCGGCCAGGGCACGGAAATTGCGGTGGCGGTGGCGGACAAGGGCGCGCCGGAGAGCGCGGTTGAGCCGGAAATCAGTCAAGAAGATAAAGTTTCAGCCGCATGACCGCGCCCGTTGCCATGACAGCCAATGTGAAAAAAAAGATTCGGATCATGGTGGTGGACGATCATTTTGTCGTTCGCATGGGCTTGACCGGTTCCGTCAATGTCGAGCCGGACATGACGGCGGACATCGAGGCTTCCACGGGCGAGCAGGCCATTGCCGCCTACCGCCAGCATCGGCCGGACATCGTCCTGATGGACTTGAAGCTTCCCGGGATGAGCGGGGTGGAGACGACCAAAGCCATTTGCGGGGAATTTCCCGGCGCGCCCATCATCATGCTTTCCACCCATGACGGCGAAGAGGACATTTACCGCTCCCTTCAGGCCGGAGCGCGCGCCTATCTGCTCAAGACGGTGGAGCGCAAGGAATTGATCGACACCATCCGGTCCGTTTATGCGGGCGAGCGCTGCATTTCCCCGGCCGTGGGCGCCCGGCTGGCCGAGCGCATGACTCATCCGGACTTGACCGCCCGCGAGGTGGAAGTCCTGCAATTGATCGTCAAAGGCCGGAGCAACAAGGAAATTGCGTCCGATCTGCTGATTGCCGAGGTCACGGTCAAACTCCACGTCGGGCACATTCTGACAAAATTGGGCGTGAACGACCGCACGCAAGCGACGACCACGGCGCTGCAACGGGGCATTATTCATCTTGACTGATGCCCGCCCGGCCCGCGGGCCGGCGCGGGAGAGTTCAGTCGTTCGGGGTTATTGTCCACATGCCCTTTGGCGCGTTGGTCGTCCCGGCGCCGACGGTTTGCTCGATGGCGTAAGCGGACACATGGTTGTCGTGAAAGAGATAGTTGAATTTCATGCCGTGCTGCTTGTAGAGAGCCATCCCTTGATTACTCGCATCATTCGGATCCATTTGATACATGTCTCCATCATTTCCTTGTGTTGATGATCCTGAGGTTATTGAGTAGGGACCGAGACAGATGCAAGGCCAGATGTTTTCCACAACGTTATCGCCGCAAGGATTTTCGGCGAGCAGGATCGTTCCGGCGGGTTGCACGACGACCAACGTCTTGTAACTGGGCGCGTTAAACGCGTTCGGGCCGCTCACGGCATCCGAAGACCAATAAACTCCCACACCCTGCTGGCCCGGCGCGCCGATCACGGGCAGTGCGTAACCAACCTGATTCACGGGTATTTGCCATTGCGTTTGCCAAATGGTGCCGGCGCCGTTCATGTTATACGTTTTTCTCGCAACGGTTGCCGTGTAGGGGGCCACCCAATCAGTATCAGGCCCCGTGTCAGAAGGACACCGTAAAATCGGAGGGGCGAAGTCCGGGTCCAAATCACCCACATCCAGGTCCGTCTGGCTTAGGTGGCCGCCGGAGATGTAGAAGTTGATGTAACTATCCCATGAGATCTGATGATTCTGAACGGTTTCATCTCCGGCAGGCGGGAAGTATCCATGATCTTCGCCGAAAAGAGTGATGGCCGTGCCGAGCTGTTTGAGGTTGGAGGAACATTTGGCTTTGGCGGCGGCGGCCTTGGCCTTGGCCAACGCCGGCAGAAGCATGGCGGCCAAAATCGCGATAATGGCGATGACCACCAGCAGTTCAATCAGGGTAAAAGCCCGCTGTGCTGTGCCGTTTTCCCCCGGCCGTCCCTGCCAAAAGTGGAGTCTGGAAATGTTTTTCATGTCTGTTTCCTCATTTGGCTTCAACCAAAATAACCTTCCACTTCTTGCTGATGGCATATTTCTGTCCAGGCGGCGGCGGCGGCACATCCAGATGAGCGAAAGCCACGAATTCATCGAAGTTGGTGGACAGACGGGTGCGGGGCATGGCCCGGCGCAATTCCCGTGACAAATTGGCCAGATTCGCCGCCACTTGGGGATCCGAAGGGGCAATGCCTTCGTCGGAAGCGCCGCCGCCTGTTTTGTGGCATCCGCCTGCCAGACCAACCGCCAGACACGCGACAAGAGCGAGGCGACCCAGGTTTGTCAAACCACCGGACGGCAACTGATTTTTTAGCGGTTTCAAGTCTCTCACAATTTTCATTTCGGGACAGCGACGCAATATAGCCCATTGCGGAAGTTCAGTCGAAGAAAATCGAAGGAAAAGCAAAGCCTGTTAGTTGTAGGCACGGCTAATACTTTAGTTTAGGCGGTGGAAACAATCTCCGGGAACAAAATGGATCATGTTGGAAGAGGCGGGATTGCAACAGGTTGCAAAAAAGCAGCGGGTTGTTTCATCTTATCGCGGAACGCAACGTAATATTCCCAAAGAGCCTCTGCGATTGACATGGCGGGGAATGGAGTGATTGTGTTGGCATGTTGGTTTCTTTTCAAAACAGCCCTGCGCCCGCGTCGCCATGAAAACCATCGTTATCGCCATCGGCGGCAATTCGCTCATTAAAGACGCGCAACACATGAGCGTGCCCGATCAGTATGTTGCGGTGATGGCGGCCGCGCGCCACATTGCCGGCCTGGTCGAGCGTGGTTATCGCATCGTCATCACCCACGGGAACGGGCCGCAGGTGGGGTTCATCCTGTTGCGCAGCGAACACTCGCGCGGCCTGCTGCACCAGGTGCCGCTCGATTCCATCGTGGCTGACACTCAAGGCGCGCTCGGCTATCAGATTCAACAGGCCCTGCAAAACGAATTCCGCCGTCGCGGCCTGAAAAACTCCGTGGCCACGGTCATCACGCAAACTTTGGTGGATCGCCATGATCCGGCCTTCGTCAAACCGGGCAAACCCATCGGTGAATTCTACACCCGCGAGCAGGCGGAAGACCGGATGCGGGTGGAGAAATGGGCCATGGTTGAGGACGCGGGCCGGGGCTGGCGGCGTGTGGTGGCCTCGCCGCAACCGGCGCGCATCATCGAAGCCGGAATCATCAAACATCTGGTCAAGGACGGCTATGTTGTCATTGCGGCGGGAGGCGGCGGAATTCCGGTTGTTGCCGACGATCAAGGCATGCTGACGGGCGTGGCCGCCGTGGTTGACAAAGACCTCGCTTCCGCGGTGTTGGCTGCGGAAATCGGCGCCGACCGGCTGGTGATTTCAACTGCGGTCGAGAGAGTTTGTCTCAACTTCGGCAAGCCCAACCAGCGTTCGCTGGATTCCATGACCCTGGCAGAGGCCAGGCAGTATATCATGGAAGGCCATTTCGCGCCCGGCTCAATGCTGCCCAAGGTCCAAGCCTGCATTTGGTTCATCGAGCAAGGCGGACGTGAAGCGCTCATCACCTGTCCGGAAGCGCTGCCGGTTGCTCTGGAAGGCCGCAGCGGCACGCGCGTGGTGGCTTGATCACCAGCACAATTCTCGAACGGCCGGCGTTGCCAGCTATCCCAAACTCTCCTGCCGCGAAGTATAAAGGGCCAGGGCCTTCTCATAGTCCGCAGGCGTGTCTATGTCCTGATCCAAACCGGGATCGTAAACATCACAAGCAACGACGCTTTCCGGCCGTGTCTGCAAAAAGTCTTTGAGCGTCGTCGCCCGGGTGGTTCCGAGCTGCAAGAAAACCGTTTTTGGCACAAGCACGGGGTGGCGAAAATGACCGTGGCGGCGGGGTTGGCAGACCTGGCCCGGTTGTGTTGCCGCACACGCCAGCAACGCCTGCAGAGTCTCCAGGCGCAGATGAGGCTGGTCTCCCAGCGTTATCGCCCAATGCGTCAGCCCCGTTGTCCAGCCGGCCCATCGCGCCGCGCAGCGAATCGAACTGAACATCCCGTCTTGAGGAGCGTGGTTCAGAATACGGTTTCCTGCCGGGAAATGTATGCGGTCCAACTCCGCCTGTATCGCCTTGTCACCGGCGGCACAAACCAGGGCGATTTGTCTCGCGCCCAATCCATCCCAAACCCGGATTTGATGTCCGGCGATTGACGTGCCGCCCCACGGCAAAAGCAGCTTGGGCCGCTCCATCCGGCGGGAACTGCCTGCGGCGAGGAGGACAACGCCCAGGCATCGCGCCAAGCTGTTGGCATCGCCCTTCATGGCTGCTTCGCCGGAGAACCGCCCTGCATTTGGAACAGATGCAGCGCCGCGATGTTTACATAGTTGTAGCTTCTTTCCCCGCCCCCCGGCCCGGAGGTATAGCGTTCGTTATTTTTCAAATAGCTCATGTTTCGGGAATACTCGTCTTCACGGATGCAAATGGTGTATTCCTCTCCCGCACTCAAAATCACCCTTGTCGGCGAGGACATGTTCCACCGTTTCCAATCACCGGACTGTGGCATGACGAGATAACCGAATGCGAGCGCCTCTTTGCCTCCGGCCTTGCGGATCTCCAACTTCTTTACGGCGCAGGTGATGCCGGTGTTGACCGGCCCGGAGCCGTTGGCGAATTCCGCGCGAATAACGTAATGGCCGCTGCGATTGACCTTGAAGCTCCTTGTCAACAGTTGGTCGCCGGGTTCTCCCCAATTCTCAAAGTGGTGGCCGGCGACCAGATTTCCGCCGCGATTTTGCATGTCCCTGGCCGGAATGACCTCCTCCTGATCCGCAGACCGATGGCAGCGGGGCAGGCTCAGGTGCGAGGCGTTGCCGCTCTCAGAATCCACCGCCTCAATCGCGTAATAATGCACCGTATCCCGGTAGTCGGCGGATGAGGGGTCAACCCACTGCGTCTGCCGGATGTCCCTGGCGCAAATTTGTCCATCACGATAGATGTTAAAAATGACGTTCGCGGCGTCATCGTGCTGATAACGCAACGCCAGACGTCCGTCCTCGACGGTGATGCCGCCTTGGTGAGCGTCGTCCCATGTCGGTTGGGCCGGGCCGAACAAAGCCCGCTCGTTGGAAACGTCCACCATTCGCAGTTGAGCGGCGTCCTGGGATTTCTTTGGCTCCTGAAGGTAAATGTCCCATTGATTGGCCGGTTGCAGCGAATCCGCGGCAACGAACTCGTCGCTAATTCTTTCCCCATTGAGTTCCACGCGGCGGATGGCGCAAACGCCGCGCGCCAGTGCATTGGCCGGGGGGAGATGCACGCGCACCTGATGGCGGGTGTTCCGATAGGCGAAATCCCGGAGTTCAATCTGATCGCTGTCAGGGAAGGTTTCATTACGGAGCTTGGCCGTGATGAACGGCCGAAAACGAATGCCGTCCCAGGAAGTTTCCAAACCGAAGACGACATCCTGCATCGTGGCAAGGTAGCCGGCCACCGACCAGAGTTGGCGGCGGGAGTTGATGACGGGGCCATTCAGAGCTTTGCCTTTCACTTCCGCCTGGCCGGTGACAAAGTCGAAGTTCTCCATATTGGAAAGGTTAAAGGCAGCCAGGCGCTCCAGGGAGCCAACGCCCAGGTTTACAGCCCCGGCATTGTTTGCCTGGCGGGCAGCCTTGGTCCAATACGCGGTCACGAACGGCCAGATGGCCTGATTGTGATAAATCGGCACTGTCCGCTCCTGTGGCCAGACCACCGGCGGGCCGTGCGGTCCCACGGGATAATTCTTCAGTATCGCTTCCGATTTGGACTGGTCGGCGACCCCGAACAGGATGGCGAGCGACTCGCCGAGCAAATCGTAACGGTGAACGCGGATGTCATACACCCCGTCTGAAAGCAGATAGGCGCTGTAAAGGCCGGCCCCAGGATCGAAGAAATGTTCATTGATGGCCGCCTTCAGATTCGCGGCCCACGCCGCATAACGGGCGGCGTCGGTTTTTCGTCCCAGCAATTTCGAATACTCCGCGGCGGTCTTCAACAGGAAGTAATCGGCTGCGTTCACCGAGAGCGCTTTGGACATCGCGATGGGCAGCACGTTGTCCCTCGTCCAACCGGGATACGTTTGCTCGCGCCAGTCGAGAAATGATTGCTCGCCACGGTAAAGACCGTCGGCGGGATCAAACACCAACCGGCGGTCCTGTTCGATGGTGTCACAAAGGATCGGATGGACCTTTTTGAGGAAGTTTTCCCGCTCCGCGCCGTGGAGGTATTTCAACGTCTCGCCCGCCCCCAGCGCCCAAACTATGCGGTCGCTGGAAACCGGGTAACTGCCGCCGGAACCGGTGTCCTGAATGATCTGGTGGGTGAACCTGCCCGCAACGGAGGATTTAAGAACGGAGGTCTTGAAGAGGAGCGAGTTGACGGCCCGCTGCGGATCGAACCCGGCCAGGGCCAGATGCACAGAATAGGCCAGGTCGCGCGTCCAAACGTAGGTCCAAAACTCCCCTGTTTGAAAGGCTTCGAGTTCAACAGGCTCGTTCCTGCCGTAAGCGCCGTCCTTGATTTGCGCGACGGAATTCTGCAACGCCTCGTGAACCGCCATCGCGTAGAGTCCGTCGAAGAGCGCGTTGCCGGTCCGGAGTCTGGCATGGCCTTTCGCTTCAGAAAACGTGATCCGCTTTTCCGCCGGTTTGTTATCACGCAACTCCGCGGTGCTCGTCAGTTCGTAGGTGCGGAGGTCGCCTGATTGACTGACCGACATGGTTGCCCGTGTCCGGCCTTCGGCCAAAGTGACGCTGCTTTGCGCCCTGGCGCAGTCAATGCCCAAGCATCCACAAACAATCAGTGCCCCCGTTAAAACTGTGTCCATCAATAAAAGCGCTTAGGAATGGTGAAACATGCTGGCCAGCAGAAGCAACTCGGGATGCGCGGCCGACAATTTGGGCAGAATCAAACGGATGCGTGAGCGATAGGCCGCAAGGTGCTCCGTCAGGGGACGCACATCCTCCACCTTGTCCCAGTGAAGCTTGTTCAGGTCCAGAATCAGGCGGTGCCTGCTCCGGGCCAGGGAATGGCGGAGGCGTTGTCCCAAGCCCTCCGCGTCCGTTGCGGAAAGGGGGCCTTCCAGCCTCATCCAAACCTGGTTTGTCGCGGGCTGCAATTCGACCTTGACGGACAGATTAGGAACAGAAACCTTGCCCTGAAATTCTTCCCACAGTTCCGACGCGCTCCAGCGTTTGTCCGGCATGCGATAGGCCGTCCGCTGCAATTTGGGATGCTGGAAAAGATCCAGCTTCAAGGTCAGCGCGGTCCACAGGGCCGCGCCGACGGCCAGGAACGACTTGCCCCGTTGCGCCAGAGTCGGGGGGCCGAATTCCGCATGAATGAGCCGCTCCAGGCCGCCGATCCATTTTCGAACGGCGTGGTTGGGGCCGAGCCATCTTCCCGGCAGGAAGACCGGGTAGGCAAACCGCAATTCCCCGGCGTAGTCCTCCGCCTTCCGGCGTAACATTGGATTCGGCGAATCTTTGAGCTTGAGGTATCCGAGCAGGCGCGCTTCCAGCACACGGTAGATGCTGGGGCCGAGCCGCTGATAATCCTGCTCGAAACACCAGCCCTGGATTTCCTCGATCTGTTCCGGCGAGAGCGTCGGGTGTTTGATCATCGTCCGAAATCCGTCCGCGCGCCGGTAAAACAAATCCATGTTGTTCGTGTAAACATCCTGCAACAGGTTTTCCTTGATGATCCGTTCATAGAACGGCGTGCCGGGCACGGGACCGTAAATCAGGAATTGAGCCAGCGCGGGCTTGAGCTTCATCAGGCCGTCGAGTTCCTCCGCCACCACCTCTTGGTTCTGGTAATCAAAGCCGACGATCATGGAGGTCAACACCGTGATGCCGTGCTCGCGAAACTCGGTGAAAATGTCAGCGACGGGCCGGCCCTGCTGTTTGGCGTAATTGGAGCGCGTGCCCTCGTAGCCGATCCAGAAACCGTCCAGGCCCATCTCCAGGATTTCCTGGACGGTGTACTGGCTGATGGCCTTGATGCTGGAGAAGGCGAAGATGGAAAGTCTCTTTCCGCCTTTCATCACGCACTCGCGAAATTCCATCGCCCGCTTTTTGTTCAGCAGAAAATCTTCGTCGAGAATGAGGAAGACCAGGTTGGGGTCCAGGTCCAGGTAGCGTTCCGCGACGGCGTAAATATCCCGGCCGTGCGGCAGCAGCTTGATGTGTTTGCGCGAGAAGAAATGGGACGTGCAGCAAAAGTCGCAGCCGTTGGGACAGCCCAGTCCGGCGAAGATTTTTCCGGTGCCGGAGACTTTCCAGCCAAACACCTTGAGCCAGCTTACCATCAACGGATGCTTGTAGGGCATGGGGATTTCCGGCTCGCCCAGCAGCCGGCGGAAATACGCGACGCCTTCCTCCCGGCAGATGAAGTCCGCGTAAGGTTTGAGCACGTCGTCTTTCAACACCGTGCCGTATCCGCCGAGAACGATCTTGCTCTTCGGGGCATATTTGCGGATCAGCGCCACCGTCTCCTTCATCTTGTGCATGACCACCATGATGAAGGAAACTCCGACGTACTCGTACCCCTTCTTGAGTTCGCGGATCAGCTCGCTTTTGGACGGGTATTGCAGCACCACCGTGGGCGCGTCAAGGTTTTCGGCGATGTAGTCGAGGCCAAAATGGACGTTGACCGTGCGCGGGCTGAAAAGGCCCTGGGCGCGCAACACTTGCCGGTAAAGCAGTTCGTAACCGACGGACGGCGCATCGCCGTATTTCGGTCCCATCGGGCGACATACGCTGGTTAAAAGAATCTTTCTGCTCATGGACTTCATCCATGTATCGGCGGCATTCTACGCCACGGCCCGGCCTTTTTCTATGGGGTGTTCACCCCATATGTTCTTTCGCGGCCATGATGCAGCCCTTTTCAATCTTTTCGTGTTTCGCGGCTATTCCGTTGGCGGCAAGACCGTCCCTTCCGGCTGGCGGGTCAGTTTCAATCGCGCCACGCGCGCGCCCTCGGTCGTTTCGACGCGCAATTCGTAAGCGCCCAGTTGCAGAACGTCGCCCGTTTTGGGAAATCCTCCCAGCCGCTGCGTGACCCAGCCGCTGGTCGTGGCCATGCCGTCATCGGACAAATTCTGGCCGACAACCTCCGCCAGCTCATGCACCGGCAGTGCGCCGTCCAATTCCCAATTGTTTTCATCGCGGCGCAGCAGCAGCGGCTTTTCCTGGTCGAATTCATCCTGAATTTGCCCGACCAATTCCTCCAAAATATTTTCCAGCGTGACCATGCCGATGGTGCCGCCGTATTCGTCAACAACAATGGCGAAATGAAGTTTTCGTGCCAGGAACAGTTCCAGCAATTTTTCCAGGCGCGTCGTTTCGGGCACGTAAATCAACTTGCGCGCCACCGCCGCCAAATCGGCCCCGCGTTGCGCTTTGGCCCGGACGGCAACCAAATCCTTGAAATGAACCACGCCGAGGGTCTTGTCGAGGTCGCCTCCCTCGCAGAGGGGGAAGCGCGAATAGCGGGTTTTTTCGGCCTTTTCCAGGCATTCCTGCAACGTGGCTTCGGTGTCCAGGGCCGCGATTTCCTGGCGCGGGCGCATGACGTTGCGCACGATGCGCCGGCCCAAATCCAGGGCGTTCAAGATAATGTCGCGGCCCAGGCGGGTGGCGCCGGGGCGCTTTTGCGCCAGCATCAGCCGCAATTCTTCTTCCGAATGAATGAAGAGCGATGAACCCGCCGGCTCGATGCCGATGCGCCGCAACAGCCACTGGGCGGATTGATTGAGCACCCAATTGAACGGATAGGAAGCCCGGTAAAACCAGTCCAACGGACGGGCGGCCCACAACGCGGTCGGCAACGCCTTCTGTATGGCAAACCATTTCGGCCCCAATTCGCCCAGGACAATTTGCAGAAATGTGGCAATGGAGAATCCCGTGGCAAAGGTGATCGAATGCAACAGGCTGGCCGAATGAACCCCCAGCCAGCCCAGCGGCGGCCTCAGCAACGCCATGAAAACCGGTTGCGCCAGCCACCCCAAACCCAGGCTCGCCATCGTGATGCCCAATTGGGTCGCGCTCAGATACGATGTCAGGTTCTCCAGGATGTGCCGCGCCAGGCGCGCGCGGCGATGCCCCCCGACAATCAGCGCGTCCAATTGCGTGTCGCGCAATTTGACAAAGGCAAATTCGGCCGCGACAAAAAACCCGTTGGCCAAAACAATGGCCAGCAGGCCGAGCAAACGGAGCGCATTGGCGGCTATGGCATTGCTATTCATTTGTTCGTCTTATAATGTCACCTCTCCAAAAATCACTTTGAGAATGTCCTGCAAACTAATGATTCCCGTCTCGCGATGGTCCAAGCCCAAAACCACGGCCAGGCGGCAGCCGGGCATGCTGCATCCGGCGCAAGGCCTCTTCCAGGTGCAGTTCCTCCGGCAGAAAAAACGGCGCCTGAATATATTCCCGCGCCGCTTTCGTTGTGTCCAATTCGTCCAGGTAAAGAATATATTCCAGATTGATCACGCCATTGATCCGTTTCGTCGCGGCATCCACCACCGGCACGCGCGTCAATCCCCGTTCGCGGCATAGGGCCAGCGCCCGTCCCAGCGGCAGGGAGGCCTCGACATGGATCGTGTTGGCCAGGGGAACCATGACATGGCGCACGCGAAGGTTCGGCAGGTCCAGGACGCGGTTAATCATCGTCTTTTCCTCCGAAGTCAAACCCGGCGCCGATTCCTGCATGATGAAACGCAGTTCTTCCCGGCTGCCAAAGAGCCGCCCGGTAAAGGCCTTCCCGCCCGTCCAATGCAGCAGGCCGCGCGAAAACCACCCCGCCACCGCCACCAACGGCGCAAGAATCCGATGGATCCAACGAAAGGGCAGCGCCAGGACCAACGACAGACGATTGGGATAACGCTGGAACAGCGTCTTGGGCATGAGTTCACAGGCAATGTAAAAAATGAACACCGCCAGCAGAAAAACCAGCGCCCACAAGACCGGTCTGTCTCCCAGCCAATAATACAATTGGATCGCCCCCAGGCTGAAAATAATGAAATTCACCACCGTGTTGCCGACCAGGATTGTCCAAAGAAAATTTTCCGGATTTTCCAGGAAGCCATGCAACACCGCCGCGCGGCGATCTCCTGTCCTCATGCGTTGCCGGACGCGGAATCGATTCAAGGCCAGCACCCCCGTCTCCATGCCCGAAAACAGGAACGACAAGGCGACGCATGCGATCACAATCAACGCCATTAAAATGTCACGAGCTGTCATGGCTCACCGTTTTTTGACGACCTCGACCAACAACTCGCGGATGCGCCGTTCATCGGCGGCCTGCACGGTCAGGCGCAGACCGTCAATCGTCACGGAATCCCCCTGCGCCGGCACGACTTCCAGTTTGTTGAGCACCAGCCCCGCCATGGTTTCCACGCCCGGCACATCCTGCAGTGGCCCGTATTCGCGCCGAAAATTGTCCAGGCGCAACGCCCCCCCCACACGCCAGCGGTTGGGCCCGAGCCTTTCCAAAACGGGCGGTTCCGAGCCGTGTTCGCTGTGCAGTTCCCCCAGCACTTCCGCCAGAATGTCTTCGATGGTCACAATGCCCGCGGTGCCGCCGAATTCATCCAGGACAATGGCCAGGCCGCGTTGCTGGCGCTGCAAACTTTTCAGGAGCTGCAATAGATTGGCGCTTTTCGGCACGAAGGAAGGAAACTCGATGGCCAGGGCCAAATCCGCCGCCGGATCGAGCAAGAACGCCCGGGTATTCAGAACGCCGACAATCGTATCCACCGTTTCGTCGTAAATCGGCAGCCGCCGATGTTTGAAGCGCCGGGCCGCCTCGATCCATTCCTCCAGGGAAAGATCGTCGGAAATACAGGCCATTTGCGTGCGCGCTTTCATGACCTCTCCGGCCTGGCGGCGATCCAGGCTGATGATTTGCAGGATGATTTCCTTTTCTCCCGCCGCCAGGGCGCCTTGCTGATAGGCCATTTCCAATAGTTCCTGGTATTCGGCGTCGGAAAGGCCCGCCGGCGGCGGCGCGGTCGCAGCCACGAACAAACGCAAAACAAAATTGGTCGCTGTCTGCGCCACCCGGCGCAAGGGCCGGCTGAAATCCTGCAACAGAAGCATCACTCGTCCCACGCGCAACGCCCAGAGTTCCGGCGCCCGCACGGCCAGCGTTTTGGGCGCCACTTCCGCGCCAAATAGAATCAGCGCCAGCAGCCCCGGCATCACCGCCCCCAGGGGCCAGCCGCCGCCCATCGCCACCCAAAGCGCCACGCCCACGATGCCGGCGTTGGCAAAACTGTTGCCCAACACAAGCGTGGCCAGCAGGTCCTGCGGTTCAGCCAGCAAACGGCTGATGATTTTTCCCGGACCCGGCGCGCGCTCCCCCAGTTGGCGCAGTTGCCATTTGCCCAGCGAGAACAGAGACGTCTCGGCCAGCGCAAAGAAAAAACTGGCCCCGGAAAAAACAATCAAGGCGGCCAGGGCGATCCATGCGGCAATCGGCGTCATTCCCGGAACATTGAACGATAAAAGGAAAACACAACAGCCAAAAAAACAACCCTCGGCGCGGTCAGCGGCCCTTGAGGGCGTTTTGCAGCGCGGCTTGCCAGACCTTGTTTGTCGGACTGAGGCGCACCGCTTCCCGCAAAGCACCGAGACCCTCGTCCCGTTTTCCCCGCTGCTCCAGAAGGCAGAGGCCGAGGTAAAACTGCGCCTCGGCGAATGCCGGTTTGGCGTTAACCACGGCCGAGAAGTGGCTGACCGCCTCCGGGATTTGCCGCAGGTTCATCAGGGCCGCCCCCAATTGGAAATGGGTCCGCAGATCGGCGGGATTCAAGCTCAAAGCATCGCGCCCCGCTGTCACCGCATCCTCGTAGCTCATGTGGCGCAGCGCCAGCCTGCACCAGGTCCGCGCGGCCTCGTCGTCCTCGGGCGCCAGTTCAACCGCGCGTTTGGCGTGGACAACCGCTTCCTCCAACCGATCGCAAAGCGCCAGGTCCCGGGCCAGTTCGGATTCGATTTGGGCCTCGGCGGGATCATCCTTGATGGCCTGCTCAAGCCGTTTCACAGCCTGCTCCGGATGCTTCTGGGATTCCACCGAGGCGAGCCAGATCGCGGCCTGGCTGTTGCCGGGATAATGGTGCAGCACGTTCAAGAAGCCTTCAGAAGAGTCCCCCTTCACATAAACGAAGTCGGCGATGGCTGACGAAAGCCCGGTTTGGACGGTGTTGGGCCTGATCCAAAACGAGGCGTAAACATTGACCAGCCAGATTCCCAGAGCCACCCCCAAGACATAACGCGCCACTTTGCCGCGGCCCGCCCAGAATTCAAACCCCAACGCCCCCAGCGCGCAAAACGGCAGCAGGACCGGAAGTCCGTAGAAGGCTTTGGTCTGCGCGTATGAAGGCACCTTCAAACTCATGCCCAATATGGCAAAAGCAAAAAACCAGCCCAAGCCGATCAACATCAACCACATCAGGTTGGCCGCGCGAAAGCACATGGCCAGGGCGCGGAGCAACCCGGTCAGCACCAGCGCGGCGGGAACCAGCGCCAGGACAAATCCCACCGCCATCAAATCGTAATTCCAAGGAGGACGCGCCCAAAAATTGGGCGCGGCGCCCAAAAGGCCGTCGCCCCAAAGGGTCGTATGGAAACCGTCCCAGAAGCTGTGCAAGCCGCTGAAGAACGGACGGGTCAGCGAATCGCCGAAGGAGAAATAATAACCGGGAGTTTGGAACCCTTT
The DNA here is from genome assembly GCA_963825315.1 of uncultured Verrucomicrobiae bacterium. GTDB lineage: Bacteria > Verrucomicrobiota > Verrucomicrobiia > Limisphaerales > Palsa-1400 > DASRLE01. Next base: position 949,156 of record CAWGST010000002.1, read on the forward strand.
GGCTTGCCACCATGGCGCGACCACTTTCGGGTCCCAGTTGGCAATAAAGGGATCGCCGTAATCACGCCACAGCTTTAGGTAATGCCAGCCGCCAATGAGCAGGCAAATCAGCAGTGGCGCGCCAATGGCGCCCAGCCAGACCCGCGGCGCTCGTTCGCGGCGCAGCATCAGTTTCACCGCCAGCGCGCCCAGTATCGCCGGCACGGCCAGTACAGCCGAGGCTTTGCTCAACAAGGCCAGCCCAAGCGCAATTCCCAGGACGCCGTGCCATCCCCACCACGGCTGCCCGGTCCGCAACAGGTGCAAACCCAGGCACAACGCGCCCGTGACAAAAAGGGCCGAGAGCGTTTCATTGGTTGTGTAATGCAATAGACAAATTTGCGCCGGCAAAAACGCGGCCAAAACCAGGCCGGCCAGGGGCTTCTTCCAATCGCCGGGAAAGATCAGGCGCAGCCCGGCAAAGATCAGCGCCAAATTCACCGCACCGATGGCAAGACTCAGGAACCGCAAAAGCATTATGCCCGAAGGCTGAAAAGCTTCGCAGTGGCCCAAGCCCAGCAAGGCCGCGGAGATGAGATAATAAAGTGGCGGTTGAAACATTTCCCAACCCTCCCGGGCATCGGGCAGCCGCTGGTGATCTTGAATATAGCGCACGTAAGCCAGGTGATCCGGGCCATCAAAACCGGAAGCGGCCGGCACGAATGGGAAATTGTGCAGGAACAGCAGCGCCCAAACCGCCGCCAGCAGGACCAAAATCATTTTCGGGAAGCCCGTTGCCGGACCAGAGGATTTAACGCGCCCAATGTGGTATTGAAACAGCGCCACTCCGCAAACGCTTATCGCCGCAAAAAGGCACAGCCACGGCCAGCATCGCCCCAGCGCGCCGCTGGTTGTCTCCAGCAAAAAAAGCTCGTTGCCTTTCCCCGCCCTGGGCGTCGCTGAGGCGGCCCGGGCCGCGCGCCAATTGGAACCGGACACGGAAACCTCCCAGGCTTCATCGGATGTGAGCAAAAAGTTTCCCGACTTGAGTTCCAGGCTCAATGCCGGAGGGCCTGATTGGTTTATGACCGTGACCGAAATCTCATTGGCGCCCTGGCGCAGGAAAGGCCCGATCTCCAATTGCGACGTGGTCTTCCAGTTCCCGGAAGAAGAAGAGTCGGAGCGCGGGACGACCATGCCATTGACATGAAGTTCGCCGTTGGTCAGGCACCGCCAGGAGAGCAACGCGGCGGCGGGCTTTTCGGGCAGCACGAAAGCGCGCCGGAAAGTGCCGGCCAATTCAATACCAGAATAAGGACGCTCCTCTGGAGGCAGCGGGTAAACGATCCACTTGCCAGGTCCGGGAGTCAGAAAGTGGATCTTGGGGTTGAAAACGCAATTCCAAGCGACCAAAGCCAGGGCCGCCAGCGTCAGCGCCGGCGCGCCCCAACGCCATGCCGCCTGCCATCGCGGCGGGAGCGAATCAGGATCAAGTGCGGACACGATTTTCGGTTATGCCATCCCGGAACATTGAACACAAAAACCAAAACACAACAGCCAAAAAAAACAGCCATCGGCGCGGTCAACGGCAGTTGAGGGCGTTTTGCAGCGCGGTTTGCCAGGCCGTGTTTCCCGGATTGAGGCGCGCCGCTTCCCGCAAATGGCCGAGGCCCTCCTCCCGTTTTCCCGGCTGCTCCAGAAGGCAAAGGCCCAGGAAGAACTGCGCCTCGGCCCATGCTGGTTTGGCATTAACTATGGCCGAGAAGTGGCTGACCGCCTCCGGGATTTGGCGCAGGTTCATCAGGGCCGCCCCCAGATTGAAATGGGTCCCCAAATCGGTGGGGTTCAAACTTAACGCATGGCGCCCCGCCGCAACGACAGCCTCGTAGCTTTTGTGACGCAACGCCAGCCTGCACCATCCCTGCGCGACAACCTCGTCTTCGGGCGCCAGTTCAACCGCGCGTTTGGCGTGGACGACCGCCTCGTCCAACCGATCGCAAAGCGCCAGGTCCCGGGCCAGCTCGGATTCGATTGGGGCGTCGGCGGGGTCGTTCTGGAGGGCCTGCTCAAGCCGTTCCACGGCCTGCTCCGGATGCTTTTGAGATTCCACCGAGGCGAGCCAAATCGTGGCCTGGCTGTTGCCGGGATAATGGTGCAGCACGTTCAAAAAGGCTTCAGAAGAAACCCCCTTCACATAAACGAAGTCGGCGATGGCTGACGAAAGCCCGGTTTGGACGGTGTTGGGCCTGATCCAAAACGAGGCGTAAACATTGAGCAGCCAAATTCCCAGAACCACCCCCAAGACATAACGCGCCACCTTGCTGCGGCCAGCCCAGAATTCAAACCCCAGCGCCCCAATGGCGCAAAACGGCAGCAGGACGGGAAGTCCGTAAAAGGCCTTGGTCTGAATGGATGAAGGCACCTTGAAACTCATGCCCAATATGGCAAAAGCAAAAAGCCAGCCGCATCCAATCAGCAACAACCAAGGCAGGCTGGCCGCGCGGAAACACCTGGCCAGGGCGCGGACCAACCCGGTCAGCACCAGCGCGGTGGGGACCAGCGCCAGTACATATCCCACCGCCATCAAATCGTAATTCCAGGGAGGACGACCCCAAACATCAATCTTGCCGCCCAAAAGGCCGTCGCCCCAAAGTGTCGTATAAAAACCGTCCCAGAAACTGTGCAAGCCGCTGAAGAACGGACGGCTCAGCGAGTCGCCGAAGGAGAAATAGCAGCCGGGAGTTTGGAACCCTTTGGCTTGCCACCATGGCGCGAACACTTTCGGGTCCCAGCCCCCAGTCAGCGGATTGCCGTAATCACGCCATAGCTTCAGATAATGCCAGCCGCTCATGGACAGGCAGATCAGCAACGGCGCGCCAATGGCGCCCAGCCAGACCCGCGGCGCCCGCTCGCGGCGCAGCATCAATCTCACCGCCAGCGCGCCCAATACCACCGGCACGACCAGTATGGCTGAAGCTTTGCTCAACAAGGCCAGCCCAAGCACAATTCCCAGGACGCCATACCATCCCCACCACGGCCGTTCCGCACGCAAGAGGCGCAAACCCAGGCACAACGCGCCCGTGACAAACAAGGCCGAAAGCGTTTCATTGGTCGTGTAATGGAGCAGATAAATTTGCGCCGGCAAAAACGCGGCCAAAACCAGGCCGGCCAGCGGCTTCTTCCAATCGCCGGGAAAGATCAGGCGCAGACCGGCAAAGATCAGCGCCAAATTCACCGCACCGATGGCAAGACTCAGGAACCGCAAAAGCATCATGCCCGAAGGCTCAAAAGCCTTCCATCGGCCCAGGTCCAGGAGCTTCGCGCAAATCACGTAGTACAGCGGCGGTTGAAACATTTCCAAACCCTCCCGGGCATTCGGCAGCCGCCGGTGGTCTTGAATATAGCTTGCGTAATCCAAGTGCTGCGAACCATCGAAACCGGAAGCGGCCGGCACGAATGGAAAATTGTGCAGGAACAGCAGCGCCCAAACCGCTGCCAGCAGGACCAATATCATTTTCGGGAAGCCCGTTGCCGGAGCAGAGGATATGGTCCAGCCAATGTAGTATTGAAACAGCGCCACACCGCAAACAGAGATCGCCGCAAAAAGACACAGCCACGGCCAGCATCGCCCCAACGCGCCGCTCGTTGTCTCCAACAAAAAAAGCTCGTTGCCTTTCCCCGCCCTGGGCGTCGCTGAGGCGGCCCGGGCCGCGCGCCAATTGGAACCGGACACGGAAACTTCCCAGGCTTCATCGGATGTGAGCAAAAAGTCTCCCGATTTGAGTTCCAGGCTCAATGCCGGAGGACCTGATTGGTTTACGACCGTGACCGAAATCTCATTGGCGCCCTGGCGGAGGAAAGGCCCGATCTCCAATTGCGACGTGGTCTTCCAGTTCCCGGAAGAAGAGTCGGAGCGCGGGACGACCGTGCCATTGACATGAAGTTCGCCGTTGGTCAGGCACCGCCAGGAGAGCAACGCGGCGGCGGGCTTTTCGGACAGCACGAAATCGCGCCGGAAAGTGCCGGTCAACTTAAAACCAGAATAAGGATGCGCCTCTGGAGGCAGCGGGTAAACGATCCACTTGCCAGGTCCGGGAGTCAGAAAGTGAATTTTCGGGTTGAAGACACAATTCCAGGCGAGCAGGGCCAGGGCCGCCAGCGTCAGCCCCGGCGCGCCCCAACGCCAAGCGGCCTGCCAGCGCGGCGGGAGAACCTCGTCCACATCCCACTGGCTGCTTCCGTCGGATATCATTTCTTCAGGTAGCCACTCCTAATCCCAGTCTCATCCTTTCGACCGCGCCGTTGCGTAATTCACCCACCACCTCCAGGACATCGCGTTGCCAGCAAAACGCCACATCATCGCGCAATTCAGGATTGGCCAGGAGCCGCCGCGCGTTCCGGGAACGTTGCAGCGTGCCGCCCGGATCCCCTTGCGCGCCGAGGTAAATTTCGCGCGCGATATGGGCCGAGTCCGCCACGCCATCGCCTTGAAACCGTGTCCAGACCAGTTCGCACAAGGCGCCGGCCGCCCACGTGTCTTCGTAGGCCGCCTCCTCGAAAGTGCCGGCGCAAACCACCAGCAAGCGGGCCGGCCTCTCCCTTTCAATCCATTCAGCCACGGCAGCCAGGTTTAAAACCGCGCCGGCCAGAATGTGTTGCGCGCCCAGACAGGCCTGCAAGGCGCGCGTCCCGTTCGTCGTGGTCATGATGATTTCCCGGCCCGCCACGCGCGGGCTGGTGAACTCGCGCGGCGAATTGCCCAAATCAAAATCGCCCCCCCCTGTTTGCGCCGCGCGGATGCGGACGCCATCGCGCTCGCCGGCCAGCAAAGCGCCCGGATGCCGGCGTTGCAATGCCAGCGCTTCGGCAATTTCCCTGACCGGGAAAATTCTGACCGCGCCCTGTGCCAGCGCCGCGATCATCGAAGTCGTGGCCCGCAGCACGTCGAACACCACGCAAACCGTCTCCGGCAATTCATGCGGATTCAGCGCGGAAAATTCGGCCGGAGTGAACAGCACCTCAAGCTTCGTTTGCATCCCCGGCAGTGTAACGCTCCAAGCGCAAAGTGCAAACTACTGCGACCCGAAAGCTAATGGATATCTAAATATTCTCCGGTAACAAAGGCACGTTAAGCTTTTTTGCCGCAGCGCGTAATGGTCCGTCAAGCGACGCCAGCACCGCGCTCTGTCGCATGGCCAATTCGAGGTAGGCGGCATCATACACGGAGAGAGCGTTCTGGCGGGCCAAAGCCAGCGTCTCTCGTCCGGCCCGACGCGCTGTTTCGGTGTCGGATTCCATGGACATCTTCTCCAACGCTGCCAGGGCCGCAGTAGTGTCTGGTTGCGCGATCCGTTTGCGCCGTTCCGCAGCCCACAAGGCATTGGCAATCTCCAATGCCCAGTGTGACGGAACAATCGTCCGGTTTCCCGCTTCGATGGAAGCTCGAATGGTTTGGGTGCTGGCGGCCAATTCGTCCGGCAGCACCCAACTGAGAGCGACCGAGCCGTCAAGAACAATCGCGCTCATCGTCTTCCTGCTTCAATCAACTCCCGATATGAAATCTTCTCTTTGCCGGGAGGATTGAGCGGATGCCGGCGTGCGATTTCATCAAGTTGCCGAAACGCCTCTTGGATGCTTGCATTGCTGGGCTGATTAAATGGCACAAGTTGCGCGATGGGCTTTTCATGCCGGGTAATGGTGATCACCTCTCCGCGATTGACTCGCTCAATCAGTTCCGAGAATCTGGTCTTGGCCTCAAAAGCCCCAAAAATTACTTTTGAATTCATAATCAACTAGTCGTAAACTAGTTTGATGCGGCCTGAAGTGCAAGGCTTTTTTGTCCAAATTTAAAATTGATCCTGCGACGGCGCGGGGGCGCTGGCAGGATGAGAGTTCAACTGGCGCACGCCATCCAGTATATAAAACAGGCCCGATACAGCGGTGAAGAAACCGGTCCCCGCCACCAGATACCGCAGTGCCTGGGTGTTCCATCCCAGAAGAATCCACAAGATTGTGGCCATTTGCAGGACAGTGGAGATTTTGCCGCTCAGGCGCGCCCGCACTTTGACTTTGCCCATCATGTAGTGGATCAGCGCCATGCCGATTAGAATGATCGCGTCCCGGCTCAGGACCGTCACCGTCAGCCACATCGGGATTCGGTCAAAATACCGGTGGTTCTCCAAGCTGAGAAGAATGATTCCCGAAATGAGCAGCAGTTTATCCGCCAGCGGATCCAGAATGGCGCCCAATTCGCTCCGCTGATTATAGCGCCGCGCCACATACCCGTCCAGGCCGTCCGCCAGGGCCGCAATCGCGAACGACAGCAACGCCCCCAGGCGATACCCTTCCTGCCCGGCGCGCGCGTAGTAGATGATCTGGCTGATGAAAAACGGCACCAACAGAATCCGCCCAATCGTGATCTTGTTCGCCGTCGTCATGGCTGGAATGTTCCCCCATCGGGCCGGCTGCGCAAGTTGAAGGTGCAAATCAATGGCCGATTTTGTTTCCCTTTCGATTCCGAAAACCGTAAACAGATAGCCGCGCATGAAAACTTTTGCTGAATTGGGATTCCCGGGCCGGTTGATCGCCGTCGAAGGCCTGGACGGCTCGGGCAAATCCACCCAGATTTATTTGCTCAAGCGCTGGCTCGAATTGCAGGGTCTGAAAGTCTTTTTCAGCGAATGGAATTCTTCGGCGCTGGTCAAAAACGCCACGAGCAAGGGAAAAAAGCGCGAGTTGCTCTCGCCCACCACTTTCAGCCTCATTCACGCCACCGATTTTGCCGACCGCTATGAACGGCAGTTGGTCCCCTTCCTCCGCGCCGGTTATATCGTCTTGTGTGATCGTTACATTTTCACCGCCTTTGCCCGCGACACGGTGCGGGGTTGTCCGGAGGAATGGGTCCGCGGCATCTATAATTTCGCCGCCTTGCCGGACCTGGTGTTTTTCTTCAAGACGCCCCTGGAAACTTCCCTGCAACGCATCCTCGACGGCCGCCCGCAGTTGAAATACTTCGAAGCCGGCATGGATTTGCGCCTTTCGACCGATCCCTACGAAAGTTTCCGCATTTTCCAGGGCCGCATTCTCGAACAGTATCTGGCCATGAGCGCCGACTTCAAGTTTCTGGCCATTGACGCCAATCAGCCGATTGAAGAGCAGCAAAGCGTCGTGCGCGATCTGGTGGCCGTCAAGCTGGACCTGGGCAAGTTTGCCTTGCACAGGCCCTATTCCCATTCATGAAAAACACGCGCCGTCCATCCGCTAAAAAGAATCTCCGCCGCATCGTCGTGCCCAAGGGAAAGCCCCGCCGCTTTTACGGGCAGGGCGTGCCCGGCGTGGATCTGTCCAAACTGGCCGGCAAGCTTATTGTGGTCGAAGGGGCCGACGGCTCCGGGCGCTCCACCCAGATTGCCCGCCTGGTGCAATGGCTGGAGGGCGGCGGACATGCCACCGTGCAAGTCGGCCTCAAACGCTCCACCCTGGTCAGCGAAGAGCTGGACCAGGCGCAGCAGGGAAATATCTTGAGCCATACCACCTTGAGCCTGTTTTACGCGACCGATTTCGCCGACCAATTGGAGAATATCATTTTGCCCAGCTTGCGGGCCGGTTTCATGGTCCTGGCCGACCGCTACATTTACACCCTGATGGTGCGCGACATGGTTCGCGGCATTGACCTGGCCTGGCTCAAAAACCTCTACGGCATCGCCCTGGTGCCGGACGCCGTTTTTTATCTCAACGTCGAGCCTCAGGAGTTGGTGCAGCGCAATTTCGCCAAAAACCAGTCGCTCGACTATTGGGAAAGCGGCATGGATTTGGGACTGTCCCGCGATATGTTTGACAGCTTTCTGCAATACCAGGACCGCGTCGCCGCCAAATTCAAGGAGTTGCAGGCCACTTACGGATTTACCATCCTCGATGGCCGGCGTTCCCCGGAGGAGATTCACATTGAACTGCGCCGCCGCATTGCCGGCGTCCTCACCGCATGAACTCTCAACCCCCCGCTTGCCGCCATGGCTGAAGCCGCCGCCAAAGGGGATTTTTTTGTCGGCGTCGATCTCGGCGGCACCAAGATTCTCGCCGGGGTTTTCGACGCGCAATTGACTTGTCTGGGCCGCAACAAAATGAGCACCAAGCCGGAGCGCGGCGCGGACGAGGTGATCGAACGCATCGCCCGTTGTGTGCGGGACGCGGTGGATGAATGCGATCTGGACCTCAAACAACTGCGCGGCGTCGGCGTCGGCGCCCCCGGCGCCATTGACGTCTCGTCGGGCCGGGTCATTTTCGCCCCGAACCTCCAATGGCAGGACGTGCCGCTGAAGAAGGTTTTGGAAAAAGAGCTGGACGTCCCCGTCTCGATTGAAAACGACGCCAACAGCGCGATGCTGGGCGTTTTTGAAACGGAACTGCAAGCCAAACCGCGTCACGTCATCGGCATCTTCATCGGCACCGGCATTGGCGGCGGGATTATCCTGGACGGAAAATTATATTCCGGCTTCAACGGCACCGCCGGCGAAATTGGGCACATGGTCATCGAAGTCGGCGGCCCCAAATGCAACTGCGGCAACCGCGGCTGCTTCGAAGCCCTGGCCAGCCGCACCGCCATTTTCCGAAAAATTCACGCCGCGGTCAAAGACGGCCAAAAGACCCTGCTCACCGACATGCTCGGCCCGGAATTGAACGATTTGCGCAGCGGCGATCTGCGCAAGGCCATTCGCAAAGGCGACAACTTCGTCGAGAAAATCATCGAGGAAGCCGCCGAATACACCGGCATCGCCGTGGCCAACCTCATCAACATTTTCAACCCGCAAACGGTCGTGCTCGGCGGCGGGGTCATTGACGCCCTGGGCGATGAAATGATGGCCATCATCCTGGAAACCGCCGAAGATTACGCCATGAACGGCACCAGCAAGGGCATTGAAATTGTGGCCAGCAAAACAGGCGATGATGCCGGCATCATCGGCGCCGCCGTCCTGGCCCGCAGGGCAGCCAAAGAAAAATCATAACCCGGCCGGGCCGGTGCCCGCCGCTGGATGCCTTAACTTTGAGTTTTTAACTTGAACCCTGAAGTTCCAAACCGTCGCGCCGTAATTGACATCGGCACCAATTCCGTCAAGGTCCTCGTCGCGGACCTGGCGGAAGGACGGCTCACCCCGGTTTCTGAAATGAGCCGCCAGACGCGCCTCGGCGCGGGGTTTTATGTGACACACACATTGCAACCGTCCGCCATTGCTTTAACCGCCGGGGCCGTGGCCGAGTATCGCGCCTCCGCCGCCAAACTGGGCGCCTCATCGGTCCGCGTCATCGCCACCAGCGCCGCGCGCGACGCCCGCAACGCCGTCGAATTGATCGACGCCGTGCGCCAAAGCACGGGGCTGGAAACGGAAATTCTTTCCGGTGACAAGGAAGCCGAATGGGTTTTTCGCGGCGTGACCAGCAATCCCCGCTTGGCCCAATCGCCCGTCCTCATCCTCGACGTGGGCGGGGGCAGCACCGAGTTCATTGTCGGCGACCACGCGGTGCCGCACATTCGCAGCAGTTTCAGCCTTGGCACCGTGCGGTTGCTGGAGCAATTGCGCTTGAGCGACCCGCCCGGTCTTGCCGCGCTGGCGGAATGCAGCGCCTTGCTGAAGGATTTTCTTGTCAAGCAAGTCGTGCCCTGCATCGAACCGGCATTGCGGGCCTGCCGCGGGCCGGTGTGCCTGGTCGGCACCGGCGGCACCGCCACCATCCTCGCGCGCATTGAGACCCGCATGCCGGGGTTTGACCGCGACAAAATCGAGGCGGTCCAGATACCGCTGCCCCGCATCCAGGCCCAACTGCAGGAGCAATGGCAAATGACCCTGGCCCAACGCCAGCAAATCATCGGCGTGCCGCCCAATCGCGGCGACGTTATATTGACCGGCATGGCGATCTACGAATCCATCATGGCCCAATTCGGCCTGACCCCCCTGGGCGTGAGCACGCGCGGCCTGCGCTACTGGGCCTTGCTCCATTGACGAATCCTGCTTCGCTCCGTCAGGCGGAGTTAGAATTTTCAATACTTGACGGCCACGTAATTTCGCATCTTATTCTCCCGCTGGATCGGCAGATTCGATGGATAAGCATCTTCCAAAAGCATCCGGTTGAACACCGGCATCAATTGTTGACGGCTGATTCGCATCCCCGCTGGTGGATGAAGATTGAGCTTCAATAACTGGCGTGTTGCCGGGCGCAAAGTGACTCCACGAAACCGGTCCTCCTCATAAATCGAAGGACCGAGGACAATCGCGTTCAACTCTTTCACGAGGAGAGGTTCAATGCTTTTTTCATCCATGTGCGACTCTGGAAATCCAGCAATCGCCAGCCGGGCGCTTTCAGAAAACCTGCTGATGAGAAAAGCAGAAACCGGATCGGAGGGCGACTTCAATTTTGCAACGAAAGACGTCAGGTTCGTTATCTCACCCGCTGGAAAAGTTAGGACAAATTCCGATGGATCATTTGTCTTATAAACAAACCGCCCATAATAAATCGCTTTCCGGCCTTCATACTTGAATAGAAACGCATCATCCGTGATACAATTTGGGCTGGGACTGAACTCGGGATCGACGAAGCTGATTTTTTCAATCTTTTCAATGGCTGCTTCAAATTCAGGATAGGTGGTGCCCGGTGCCGCATAGCCGTGTTTCATCAATCCGCACTTGACGGCGTCATATCCGGTGTAAGCGACCGTGGCGATTCCCCAAGTGATACCATATGGATTGTTGTCAGAGGAAGTGCACCCGGCCAAAACGCAGCCCAGGAAAACCAGAAAGAGGCGGTGTGTTTTCATGGGAGCAGCCTACTATTAATCCGCGGCTCCCGTTAATTAATAATTTTTAATGCGACATTGATACAATTGATGGTCAACCAACCCCTGAAATTCACAAACTGCAGGGCCACGAGAGTTAATTGAAATGTCATCATTCCCGGTCCGTCCGTCTTTGCGCCCTGCGCTTGGCCTCGAGCAGTCGGCTGGTCGTGGTCTTCTCCTTGGGCGGTTCCTTTTCCGGGGCCGTCGATTCACCGGCCACTGTCGCAGAGGGTTCCTTCCCGGGTTGCGACTCTGCAATGGCCGCGGGTTTTTCCGGACGGAACAGATCGGGGCTGGGCGCCGCCACCGGCGTCGGGCGCTGCGAGCGGATTTGTTCGCGCCGGCTAGCAGGGCGGCCAGCGATTCGTCCGCGTCCTTCGTCCGTGGGATGCCTTTCCAGAAGAAAAGCCAGCGGCGGAGTGTTGCGACGGAACGCAACCATTCCGCTGTGTCCAGTTGAATCCGCCGCACGGCCACATCGAGCGGGAACAACAAAATGGCAAATTTCAACAGCCAATCCCGCAGGTCCAGCGGTTGAAAAGTTTTCTTGCGGTCGTGCAAAAACGGATTGTCCGTGTCGGGATCGAGAATCTTGCCGCCGCCCAATTCCGCCAAACGCCGCAACAGGTTCAGGTTTGGCCCGGAATCATCGAACTCCGGCGAATAGTTGACACTCAGACCCAGCGCCTGGGATTGGCCCGTGGCCCGATCGGTCAAATTCATCAGATACGGGCCGACTTCCTTGGTGGGAAAGACGGCCTCGTAATGGCCGGGGCCGGTTTGTTGCAGGGCCAGGACCTGCCTTTCCCCTTTCGGACTCATCACCAGCGTTTGCAGGTTGAGAAAATTCCGGTAATTGCCCTTCGCATCAATCGCCTCGACGCTGACATGGCCTTCGCCCTTTTCCACGGCCACTTCCGTGTTGAAATCAGACGCCTCAACGCGCCGCAAACTCCATTGCGCGACTTGCAGCCAAAACTGCTGGAACTTCGCCCAGCCCAGCCAGTTGGCCGCCCATTTGGCGCGCGCATCGGACGTAAAGGCGACCGTCCGGCCCAGGCCGTATTGCCAATGGGCCAGGAGCGGATCGCCTTTTTGCGTGACCAGCGGGACCTCCGCCCGGCCCTTCGGCGTGGCGCAGACATAGCCCAGCAGTTGGGGAAATTCCCGCGGCCCGATCCCCTTGACCAATTCACTCGCCGCCCGCATTTGCGGCTGGAACGGTTCCTCGAAAATGGCCGACTTCAATATGACCGAAGCTTCCTTGACAAAAATCTGCGGCAACTCGTCAGCGGAATCCACCACCCAGAACCGGCCATGTCCCTCGGCCGCAAGCCAGGACATCGTGTCGGGGGCCACGTGGCCGCCGATCATCACCGTGCTGATCGTGATTCTGTGGGCCACGATGTCCTGCACCAGGGTTTTTTGGGGCGCGGCGGGATCGCCGTCGCTGAACACGATCAAATGCTTCAGGTTGGCGCTGGATTTGGCCAGCGCGTCATAGGCCATCTGCATCGGGCCTTGGAAATCGCCCATGTCGCCGGGGTTCATGCCGGAAATTTCGCGGCCCATTTCAGTTTTGTCGCCCACTTTGGCCAGGGGGAAGAGCCAGCGATTTTGGCCGTCCCACAGCACGATGCCCATCTCGTCCTGCGGCCCCAGCGCGGCGAGGGCGGCATAGGCAATATCGCGCGCCCATTGGTTGCCGTTGGGAAATTCCGTCGCGTGACAAACAATGGCCAGCGCGCCCCGGGGCAGCACCTTCTTGCTGCTCAATTCCATGTCCACCGGCAGCATCTCTTCCAGGGGCGTGCCGCGATAGCCGCCCGCCGCGTAAGCCTGGTCCCCGCCGATGCAGACCAGCCCGACCCCAAAATCACGCACCGCGCTTTCCAGCAGCCGCATCGCCTCCGGCCCCAGATCGCCCGCCGCGATGTTGCTCAAAAAAATCGCGTCGTAACTTTCCATTTCCGCCAGGCTGGCGGGGAACTTGTCCGTCAATTTGACATCCAGTTGGCTGCTTTGCAACGCCGCCGCCAGCAACCCGTCCTTTTTCGGGTCGCTCGATACAATCAAAAGACGCGGAATGCCGAGTACCGTGGTGAAGGCCGTGGCGCGATTATTCTGCGGCACCGTGTCGCCGGGGGCTTCCAGACGCACATCGTATTGGTAAAAGCCCGATTGGACCAGGGTTTGCGGAAAGGTGAAAAGATTTTTCCCGGCGTTCAGTTCGACTTTTTGTTGGCCCAGATACGTTTCATTGCGATAAAGCCGGACCGTCGCGCTTTGCGCCTGGTCCGCCTGGGCAAAGATTCTCACATCGAACGTCTGCCCTTTCTTGACAGAACTGGGCGAGGACAGTTTTTTCACCGAGACGTCATTGCCGCGGCTGACGCCCAGGGGAACCACATCCAGGCTGACGCCCAGAGGCCGCGCCGAAGCCAGGGCCGCCATGGCGTCGCCGACGTTTTCATTGCCGTCCGACAACAGGACCAGGCGCTTCTGGCCGGTTTCGGGAAAGGCTGCCGTGCCCAAACGAATCGCGCCGGCCAGGTCCGTCCGCTCCGCGCCGACCACGGCCTGGACCTGGCGCAGATCCACCCGGGCATTGGGCCTGGATTCGATGGCGGCTTCGCTGCCAAAGACCAGGACGCCGGCGGTGTCGTTTGGTTTTTTCCCGCTGGCAGTTTGATTGACAAAGGCGCGGGCCAATTCCTGTTGCGGCGAAGGCACGCTTTGCGAGCGGTCGAGCATGAAAAAGACGGTCATGCCTTCGATGGGTTTCCTCCATTGCAGCCCGGCCATGGCCAGACCCAGGGCCAGCACGACCAGCAAGCGCAGGACCAGGGCCGTCCAGCGCCGCCACGGGCCGGTTTGGACATCGGATTTCCACGACAGCCAAACGACCCACGGCGCCGCCACAGCCAGGGCGAACAACCAGCTTGGGTCGGTGAATTGGAAGGTCATCGGGGTGCAGCGCCGGCCGGGGCGGTGTTCTTGCGCAGAAATTTCTGCACGCGGTTGTTCATGGCGTCGGCCACATACAGATTCCCTTTGGAATCCAGCGCCAGGCCCCACGGATTGCTGAACTGGCCGGGCCCGCCGCCGGGGCCGCCCAGGATTTCCAGCGGTTGGTCATTGACATCAAAAATTTGCACGCGGCTGTTGCCGAATTCGCAGACGAATTGCAGCCCGGACGGGTCCACTTGCACGTCATACGGATAGCTCAACTGGCCCGCCTCCGCACCGGCCCGCCCGTAAGCGCGCATAAATTTTCCGTCCCCGGAAAAAATTTGAATGCGATGATTGCAGGAATCGGCCACATAAATCCGGCCCTGGCCGTCAATGCCCAGGCCCTCGGCGCGGCTGAATTCGCCGGGGCCGTCGCCCGGCCGGCCAAAGGAGCCGAGACACTTCGCCCCGTGCGCGGTGAAATGCTGCACCCGCTCCGACAAGGTGTATTCGCAGACGTAAATCTCGCCGCGCCCGTTGACCGCCGCGGCCCGCGGCATGCCCAGCTCGCCGGGGTTGGTCCCATGCGCGCCCCATTGCGCCACCAGTTTGCCCCCGGGGTAAAATGATTGACACGCGAATAATGCGGCTCGACCACGACGATGTTGCCCTCGCCGTCCCGGCACATGCCCTTGGGTTTTCCCTTTTCGGTTTGCGGCATTTGCCAGAAGGAGAGGCAGACGCCCTCCGGCGAAAATTTCTGCACGCGGCCGGTCATATCCACGACGTAAAGGTTGTCGCCGGCATCCACCGCGACCGAGCGCGGCTTGTTGAATTCTCCGACCCCCGCGCCGCGCGTGCCGATGATTTCGACGCGGCTGAAAAACCGGCTCTGAACCGGTGCGCTTCTTGGCTGATCGCCGGAACAGCCCAAGAGGAGAAAAGCCACACACGCCGCCAGAGCCGGGGCCGCGCCGGATCGGACCGCAACAGGTTGAAAGCGGCCGCGAGCAGCAACGGGAACAGGGCCAGCGCCATCAGCAACAAACAGAGCGCGTTGACCTGTGCATTATGGCCATAGTGCAGCAAGTTGAAAACGCGCAAGGACAGGCTTTCGCCGCCGGGCGGCACGATCAAGACCAGCGTTTCCACGTCCCACAAGCACAACAACCAGGTGACATACCAGGCGGCGGCCAGCGGGGCGGAGATTTGGGGCCAATGGACGTGGCGCAGCGTTTGCCAGGCGGTCGCTCCCTCCAGGCGGGCCATCGCCGCCAGGTTTCGGTCCGTGGCGCGCAACGCCCGGGCCACCGCGTTCCAACCCAGCGCCGCATAGCGCAAGGCATAAGCCAGAATCACAATGGCCGCGCTTTGATAAATCGCCTCCAGGCCGCGGCGGTTGAAAATCCAAATCAACGCAATGCCGAGCAGCACGCCCGGCATGAAAAAAGGCAGCCACAGCGCCGCACCCAGCGCCATCCGCCGCGTCATCAGCGCCAGGCCGACAATCAGCGTCGCCGTCAGCGCGGCGTATGCCGCCGAATGGATCACAGCGGAATGCCCCGCCGCCAGGGCCGGCCACAATTCGTGCCACGTCTGCCGGTTCCCGGCCAGTTGCCACAGCGGCACCCCGAGCGAAAAGACCACCAGAAAAACGGCGGCCATTCCGCCGCTCCAATGCCACGGCGCGCCCAGTTGCCGGCGAAAAGACCGGGCCGCCGCCTGGCTCGATTGCCACGACCACGAAGTGGCGCGGCTGCGAAAACAAAGCACCAGCGCCAGGGGCGCCAGCACCAGCGGCCAGCTCAAGGCCAGGGCGGCGCCATAATCGAAGGTGGTGTTGAACCGCACCCAAACTTCGGCGGGAAAGACTTTGACCTGGAGAATGGCGGGGACGGCGAAATTGTTCAGCGTCAACACAAAAGTCAGTATGGCCGCCTGGATCAGGGCCGTCCGCGCCAGCGGCAGCAGCAGCCAGCGCAAGAGCGCGCCGCCCCGCAGGAACGGGTCCGTTTCCAGTTGCGCGGTCTGCACCCGCTGCCATGCGGCGGAGACAAACAAAAACGCAATCGGCCAGTTCAGCAGGGCCAGAATCCAAACCGTCCCGCCCAGCGAATAAATATTCAACGGCAGCCAGCGCCGCCAGACACCCGTCTCCCCCAGCAACCCGATCCAGCAATTGGCGGCCAGGAAAGGCGGCAGTACCAGGGCCGCGACCGCCGCCGCCAGCAATAATCTGCGCCATCTCCCGCCCAACCCGGCAAAGAACAGCGCCGCCCCCGCTCCGCCCGCCACCGCCGCCGCCGTGGCCGCGCCGCTGACCACAAGGCTGTTGTAAAGCAGCGGCCAGTTCAAACGGTCCTCCGATGGTAATACCACCACTCGAACATCAGAACCGCCAGCGCCGCCGCCGCGATCCAGCGCCAGATTTCCTTGCTCGCTTGCTTGATTTCCACCGCCCCCACTGTGTTGAATTTGCCGAACTGCAATTCCTCCCGCGGCTTGGTGTTGCTCTCCGCCGCGTCGAGCAGATTCACGCAAAACGCCACTTCATTGCTTCCGGCCCGCACCCGGTAGGTCCCCTGTCTTGCCGTGCCGCCAAAAACGATTTCCCGCCCGTCCACCGGCGCGATGGTTTTCTTGCTGCCATCGGGCAAAGTCACTTCCGCCGTCGCGGCCGGCTGCGGCAGGCTGTAACGAAACGGTTCCCCCGCCCGCACCAGGAGCTGGCCGGACTTGGCCGCGGCCGGATTCAGCCACTCGACGGCGTTGGCCATGAACATTGGAAAAGAAATGCGCAACGGCCAGGTGCTTTGCAGCGTGTCGAAGCCGATCCAGACAATTTTCTGGTGCGCGAGTTCCCCGGCCAGAACGAGCGGCGTTTGCGGCGCTTCCACCAGCGCCACCGCCCAACTCGGAGTCTTGACAGCCAGCGTCTCGCCGATTTGCACGTTATCCAGATTGATGTAGCGCAACAATGGATGCGTGTTCTTCCAATCAACCGCCGCCGGCGCCTCAATGTTCCTCCAGCCGCCGTCGAACCAGTTTGTCGTGGCGACATGCACGGCGAGGAGATTGGGCTTGGGCCACACCGCCGGGGTCAAGTCGTCCAGCACCACGATGTCGTAATTCTCCGCGCCGTCCAACGAATCCCGCGCCAGCGCCAGATTGACATTGTTGGCGGCGCGCAAGGCCTTTTCCAGGAACCGATTCCCGCGCGAAACGAGCAGGACTTTGATCGGTTGGGGCAGCAGGCTGACAATTGAGGCCTGGTTGTCGGCGGCCAAATCGTCTTTGGCATCAATGCGCACGGTGAAAATGCCATCGCGCTCCTGCACGGCGGTGAAAACCTGCGGCGAAGTTTCCCCCGGTTGCACGGTCAATGGTCGTGTGTCCACGATCTCCTGGTCGAAGAGCAATTCCAAAACCGTTTGCCGCGCATTGGTGGAAAAATTGGCCACGCTCGTATAAATCGCGCGCTCATGATGGTTTTCCGGGTTCTCCCGAATATCCAGCGTCGTGATGCCGAGGTTGTCCCCGCGCTGCCCCAGCCGGTGATACACCACGCGCAAACCCTTGTTTTCAAATTCGCTCAAATCCCCCGCCGCGCCGTCGCTGAACAAATCAATCTCCGGATCGCGCTTGTCGCGAATGAGCGTGCCGGCCAGCCGGAGCGCGTCGGTCAGGCGCGTGGAGGAATCGGTCACCTGGCAGTCTTCCAGGGCGCGGCGCAGCGCCCCCTTGTTCGCGGTGGCCGCCTGCTTCACCTCCGTATTGGCGGAAGCGAGCAGCACGAGCATTTCCTCCTGGTCCTTCAAACCGTCCACCATGCCAAGGGCCTCGGCGCGGGCCTTCTCGAAGCGCGAAGGCTCTTCATCCGTGCTCTGCATCGAAGCCGAGGCATCCAGGATCACCACGCGCAGCCCGGTGGCCGCGCTGTGCCCGGCGAAGTAAGGGCGGCTCAAAGCCAGGATGGCCAGCAGCAGCAGGAGCAACTGCAAAATAAGCAGCCAATGATGGCGGAGTTTCTGGAACGGCGCGCTGGCCTGCGTATCGGCCAGAAATTTTTGCCACAGCAAAGTGCTGGAAACCAGCTTGACGACCCGTTTGCGCTTCAGCAAATAAAACAGCGCCACCACCGGCAGCGTGGCGGCGAACCAGAATGCGGCTGGCGCAAGGAAATTCACGCTCAAGCCGGCCCTGTGCCGGGCCTGTCAGCTTTCTGTTTCCTCCGCGGCCCGCTTGCCGGCGAACTTGTCGATTTGGTAGAGGCCATTGTGATTGTCGCCCACCAACTTCAGTTTGGCCACGATGTCGCCCACGCTTTTTTCCTCCTCGACCTGCTCGTCAAGGAACCATTTCAAAAAGGAGAGCGTGGGAAAGTCCTTCTCGGCGGCGGCCAGCTCGTAGATGCCGCTGATCGAAGCCGAAACCTCCTCCTCCTGGATGAGGCTGGTTTGGAAGGCCTCGAGAACCGATTTGTAATCGCACCTCGGCGCGGGCAGGGCCTGCAACGCAACCTTGCCGCTGCGGTCCACGATATACCTGAAAAACTTGTCAGCGTGTTTCAGTTCCTCGCGGGCCTGAAGCGACATCCACACGCCGAAGCCCGTGAAAGCCGTATGATCGAAATAAGCGGCCATGCCGAGATAGGCGTAAGCGGAGCGCAATTCCAGGTTGAGTTGATCATTGAGCACCTTTTCAATTTTGGCAGAAAGTTTCATAGCGGGCACGGTAAGGCAGTCCCCCCCAGTTGGCAAGGGGTGCATTTCACTTTTTTGCGTGGGCGCTCCCAATCTTAATCCTAATCTTAAACTCCATCGTGCAACCGGCAATCAGCCTCTGCTCCTTGGCTGTCGGCTATTGGCTATCGGCTGTTTCCCCTCGTCTCCAATTCCTTTTGTCCAATCAGCCTCTGCTCCTTGGCTATCGGCTATTGGCTATCGGCTATTTCCCCTCGTCTCCACTGGCTTTCGGCGACGCATCCTTTGCGACTCTGAAATTTTGAAATCTGCAATTTCAAATCCTCAGGAAAAGGGGGAAGAGGGCTGCATAATGGCCGCGAAATGACACAAGAAGATTTGGCAAAGGAATGGCGAAGGACGGAAATAAAACTCTGCCATTGCGCGGGACCCGTTGCCCACTAAACGAATGCCTCGCTGCACACAATCCTTGGGACGGGCCGTGTCGTTGCCTGCAAGCTTCGACGGTCAATCCAATCGCGCAGATTGTGTTGGTCGTAAATGCGAGCGAGAGATTTTAGAAGAGGTTGGCCATGCACTCCGTTGCGGCGCAGCAGATTCACCTCTCGCGTCACGGCTCGGGTAATGGGGCCGCGAAAGGCCTTTTCAAGAACATTGACCATTGCTTTCTGATCTTCGTCCGTGATGGAGGCGAACAAGACTCGCAACTCGCGCAAGACGTAGTTCTGGCCGTGGCTCAAGGACAAGGTATGTGCCCGCTCGGCGTGCCGGTGCTTTACTTCTTCGGCGAACTGGCGTTGCACGCGCATGACGGCGGCGTTGTAGTCCTTCGGCAACGGCTGGCCTTTCAATTCCGGCCCGCATTTGATCGCGCCGAGAATTCTCGGGATGTCTTTTGAAACCACCGCGCCGCCCACATCGAGCAGGAATAATTGCTGGAAGCTCTTCGCGCTTTCGCGTTCGGGATACGAAGCTTCGCAAAAAACGAACTGTCCCTTGAGCGTGGAGATCTTGGCGGCGCGGATGCCGTCGCGCAATTCAGCGATCCTCTCGTATTCAGCCGGGTTCTCTTTCCGCAACTGCCGCAAAACCTCCTCCGCTTCGTTCAGGTCGAGGAACTCGTCTCCCTCATCCTCGAACAAACTCAACTGGCCGCCGCTCTTCTTCTCGTAAATTGCGTACATCGCTTCTTCGTTGAGTTTTTCCGTGCGGTCGAGAATTTCAGAATCTTCCCCGATGGTGTCGTGGATTTCCTGAATGCGATTGTGCAGCTTGCCTTTCAAATCTAAATGCCTGTCGAGCGCCGTTTCCGGCAGGAAGTTGAAGCCGTGAACCACATCGTGGTCGCTGCCGATGCGGTCAATGCGCCCGAAGCGTTGGATGAGCCGGACTGGGTTCCAGTGCAGGTCATAATTGATGATGTTATCGCAGTCCTGAAGGTTCAATCCTTCCGCCAGCACATCCGTCGCAACAACCGTGAACAATTCCTTCTCCCCCGCGGGAAAATGGTATTCTGGATTTGCCTTTGGCGCGAAGCGCCCGACGATGCGAGCCTTGCTTTTATCACCGCTGAAAATTACGTCAATATCGTCCAGTTTGCCGCCCGGATTCAAATTGTCGTGGAGGTATCTCGCAGTGTCGGCGTACTGCGTGAAGATCAACCGCTTTGCATCCTTCAGCGGCTTTTTGCCCAGGTATTCTTTTAACTTTTGCAGCTTGGCATCCTTCTCCGGCGTGATCGGCTCGATACAGTGCAAAATCTTCCTCAACAGCTTTGCGTCGTGCTCGATGGCCGCTTTCAGGCGCGACAAATCAAAGTCGGCAATGTCATACCGACCGGACACCTTCCGTAGCGCGTCCATCAAATCCTGTTCCTCGGCTTGGTTCGGTTCATAAAGAATCGCTTGCGCCTCGTCACCCGCAGGAACAAAGCCTTGCTCCAGTGCCTGCAAGAATCGCTCATGGACCAGAAGCAGTCTGCCGACAGTCTCTTTGAACGCAAAGACGCTCGACTCAAATCGCTTGAAAAGAAGTATGCGAATCAGTCCGCGCAGCGTTGCGCCAGCGCGGTGCAAACTTGCGTAAGGCTCGCGCTTCTGCTTCTCGGTGGGAACATAGTTGTACAGGCCATACCGGGCATAGGTGAGTTCTTCGCCGGTGGGTTTGATGATGCGCCGCGGCTCTTTCCTTTTTGAAGGCTTTCCGATATAGCCGCGCAATTCCTGGTACAGCCCGCGATAAGTGTCCTCAATGCTGTATTCAATCGTTTCCAGTTCGCGCTTCGGGAAAAATTGGTGACGCCCGCCGACGATGACATAGGCGCGCTTCCTGCCGTCGAGATAATCGCGGAACTCCGATGGGTCAACCTGCTGGTGCGTCGCGGAATCAAAACCATACCAGCGCAGAATGTGGTTGCGCGTCCTGCGGATGAGGATATTCGCCAGCAAGTCCGGCAATTTTCGTTCTCCGTCCTCAATCAGCTTGAAGTATTGCTTCAAGTCCGGAGGATCAACCGGCAAATCCGTTTTGTCGTCTTGATGGAACAACTTGATTTGCGAATACACATCCCATGCGCTCTTGTTGCGCGGCGTGGCGGTGAGGAAACAACATCGCCTGCCCGTGCTTAAAAACGCCTCCACCACCTTGTAACGCTGCGTGTCGCGATGGCGAAGATTGTGGCTCTCGTCAATCAGCACGAAATCCCGGTCTTTGAAGAGCACGTTTTCCAGCAGCGTGTTGACCGAGCCGTCGTCATCCTCGCGCAGAAAACCCATCGAAAGCACACGCGCATTGAGTTGATAGACCTCATTGTAGCGCTCCCACATTTCTGTCAATGCTGCGGGGCAAATGATGATTGGCCTCGCGTGATCCGTCCGTTCGAAATGCTTCACGATCGCCGCGCCGATATAGCTCTTGCCCAGCCCAACCACATCCGCCACAAACGCTCCGCCGTAATCTTTGATCATCTGACGCGCCTGCCGCACCGCTACCTTCTGAAAATCCGCCAGCCGCTTCGTGATTTCGTCGTCGTAAAGAAGGTCCTTGTCATCATCATCTTCCAGCCGGTCACGCACCAACGAATAGAGCGTCTTCATGTAAACGTCATACGGGCGGACGGACGCCACCGCCCAGGACTGCTTCATCTCCCGCATCAGCGCCTCGTCGAAGTCCTGCGCCTCGTCCCAAAGCGCATCAAACCACTTCCCAAGCTCCGTGTGATTGTCATTGCCCTGCACCAGCACGTTCAACTCCGTGTTGTGCGTGACGCCGGACAACGTGAGGTTCGACGAGCCGATGATGGCGAGGCCCTTCTCATGGCGCTCGACCGGCTTTCCACCTTTATCAAACACTTTGCCGTAATCGAAAATGTAAGCCTTCGCGTGCAACCGGCCTTTGGTATAAACCTTCACCTTGAGCCGCTTCTCTTCGACCATCCGCACCAGCGTCGTCACCACCGCCTGCGCCTCATCCGTCTGGTCCATCAACTCGATGGCCGACCGGATGTTGCCCGCCGTTTCACCGGCCATGCGTTTCGTGTCCGTGCGCTTGGGATACGCTTCCGCTTCCGCCGCCTCTGCCACCAAATCCAGCCGCCGGTAGCCCTCGGCCAATTGCTCCAGCGTCTCGCGGTTCGTCGTGTTCCCGATGAGCAGCCGCAACTCCTTCACGCCCGCCAGCCGCCGTGCGATGCTCTCCAGCCCGGAAAGGAAAAAATACCCCACCGCAAACCGCGCCGATTCCGTGGAGGACAAAATGCGGTTGATGTGATCAACCAACTTTTCCTGGCGATTGTCTATGATGTCGTGTGTCGGCATCAATTGCCTCACGCCATGGCAAATACATCCATCTTGGTCTTCATGTCCCGAGCGTTTCCATCTGCATCCGGCCAAGTTTTTCGGGGGACACTCGTTTGGAAAGATAAAGCATTTCAATCCCGACCACTTTTCCCTCGGCGTTGTAATCAAGAATGACGCCCGGCGAAATCTCCTCGCTCTCGCTGGCGGGAGCTTCGTCCAAGTCGAGATAAAGCGCGTCGGCTTCGCGATCAACCGTCAGTTTCATACTTTGCCTTTCATTTTGCGGTCCAGATGCGTGGTGATGACGCGCTTGGGTTCATCTTTTGAGACAATAACACGCAGAACACGATTGGCAAGCTCCGGCACAGCCGCCAACCGGTGTTCCAATGTCGCATCCACCTCATCCGCTTCGATACGCGACGGATTGCCAACCACGCGCTCAATCCATTCTTTGTGCAATTCTCGCTTCGCCATTCTCTGCAAGGCGTGTTTTGTGTAAATCAAGTTCATTTCCCAGTCTCCTCCACGATTTTGATCTCCTCCGCCGTCAGCCCGTAGAGCCGCGCCACCCGCTCGTTGATTTCCGCTTCCCATTCCGCCACCCCCGCCAGCCGCTGTGCGATGCTCTCCAGCCCGGACAGGAAAAAATACCCGACCGCAAACCGCGCCGATTCCGTTGACGACAGGATGCGATTGATATGGCAGACCAGCTTCTCCTTGCGATTCTCTATGATGTCGTGTGTGGGCATGGCCTCAAATGCTAAAATGAAATCGTCTTTGGAGTGAACCGGTCTGCATAGGCAACCGTTCCGTCGAGCGTGAACCGCACGTCGTATGCGGCCGCTTTCTTGATTTGCGGGATGCTGACGGTGAGCGTGCCATTCGCCTGGAACTGCGGATTCTCCCACTTGTAACCCTCCCCGGTCGCGCGATTGCGAACTTCCAGATGAGCCGCAAATGGGCCGGGCGTAAGAGTGCTGGTGTTAAAAACCAACGAGATTTTATTCTGCTCCAGGCTGGCGTTTTCCACAAAAGACCACTTGTAGAAATGGAGATTGGGTTTCTTTCCGTGCCGGATTATCGGCCCATATTTCTTCACCGCCGCCGGCGGCAGAAGATGCAACAGGGTCTTATACTCTGCTTCGGTCCTGAGCCAAACCGACTGCAAGGCATCCAAATCCAACTCGTCAGGGATAACGACTTCGGCGTGACGATGAAACTTGATGTTCGCTTTCTCGCCCTCGGACATCCAGCTATCGTGATAGACTTTCTCGAAAGGTATGGCCTCGAAGTAATCTGCATTTTCTCCCACCACCGGATGCGCCGCCAGATTCCCGTCGCTGAACTTGGTGCTGGCTCGCGTTAAAATGCTTTTCGCATCAAACAGGAAAAATACCGGCACAGGCATGTGCGCTTGCAGCGATCCGAGCTGGCCTTTGGGGCGAAATCCTTCCACCTGATACTGCGTCGGGGTTCGCGGACGGAAGTAGAGCCGCACATGGTTCTTCCATGTTTGCTCCGTGTGATCGAGCACTTCCGGGCTGGCCGTTTCCAGAGCCTGCCCGCGCTTGGCGCGGCACAATACCTTTCCACATTGGAGAATCCGAACGGCGTTTTGAATGTCGTCGAAGCGAAAAACGCACTTAGGCCACCACTGCCGGGCCGGCCCAATCCACTTTGCCTGCCTCAAGCCGTCAAGGCGCGCTTGGATCCGGACCGCGTCTGGCTTCCGTTCCCTCATGCCGGCACAAGCTCGGGTGGATGTTGCAATGTGATCTGTTCTTTGGCCGGGCGCGGAACGAATTGGATGGCAATGGAGAATTTCTCTCCCTGCATCGCTCGCTTGGCCGCCACCTTGGCCGGTTTCAAGTAAGGCAACGTTTCCAGCAGCGCCATCACCTTGTCAGCATGCATGTCCAGCCCTTGCGTGAGTCCTTCCACCGTCAGAAATCCGACCGACCGCAAATGCTGCCATGCGTCCAGCAAAGCATCCTGCGGCGCGAACAACTCGTCACCGTCCTGGAAAATCAATCCTTCCGCCGGCGTAACAGTGTGGCGAACGACGAACCGTTTGCCCGCATCCAATGTCGCGAACTCCTGCCGCTTCTTCAAGACGGCGAGCAGATCGTCCCACACCTCGGAAAAAGCCAGACTCTCCGGTTCGGCCCGCAGCCAGCGTTTGGTTTCCTCAATGTCCTTGTGCTCGACCAGCGCGAACGGGTCTTTCTTGTAGAGGTGGATGAACACCTCCACCGGCAGGTTGCTCAAATGCTTCTCCATCAGCGGGCGCACCTGTTTTTCCCAATCCAACTCTCCATGCCCGCAACCCAATTGGGGAAAGGCAATCGAACTGATCGAATTCCGCCCATACCCGGCCACAAATGTTTTCAATCCAGCTTCGATGTATTCCGGCTTCGAGGGGTGGCGCCAATGCTTCTTCGTCGGGAAGTTCAATACCCACTTGTGCGGGCCGCGCCAGAGATGCAGCTTGCCGACATCAATCTTCTTCTTCTCGCACAGCTTTTGATATTCCTGAAACATCTCCGGGAAGATCGTCTTGAAATCCTTGGCGATGCCCTTGCCCATCACGCCGACGACGTTCACCGTGTTCACCAGCACTTTGGCTGGCGAATGGAACAGGTCTCCAATCACATAAGTAATCATAACGCCTTCAGTTTAGTGGTTTTTGCCCGGTTGCACAGGCTGGAAATTTTGGCAGCGGCTTTCATTTTACCGCGCTCCCTTGTCGCGCCGGCTTGTCCGCCGTAGCCTTGGCGAAGGGGGAAGCCTCGGCGGAGGCGGACACGATTTTGATCTCCTCCCGCGTCAGCCCGTAGAGCCGCGCCACCCGCTCGTTGATTTCCGCTTCCCATTCCGCCACCCCTGCTCCTTGCCCCCGCGCCTCCAGACACTTCTGAACCAACGCCGAAATCGCGGCGCGCTCGGCGGAGGGGGCGGCGGGAATGGGAATTTGTTTCATGTAATCGGAAAATGCCCGTAGATAATCGCGCTGGCGGTTCATCCAGCCTTTCCGCTGGATGAAATAAAGAAACAACAGGCGATTGAGCAGCATTTGTGTCTCGCGCTCGACGGCTTCGCCGTCCATCCATTTGTTTCGTTCGCGAATGTCTTTGGCAACTGCTGTAAATGTCTTGCAAAAGTCGTCGAAGAATTTTTTCGTGACCGCCTCGACATCGAAGGCCTCGTCGTGATGCTGCTGAATCGTCAGCGGCGCCAGGCCGAACGACTCGAGGCTTAAAAGGCAAATCCGCTCTGACGCCGTGCGCAACCGTTCCTCCGGTCCGACCGTAATGCGGCGAAACAGGCGGCGTTTGTCGCTTGTTTCATCGTATTTAACGTTGAGAAAATGCCAGCGGTCTTGCGCGGCATTGGAAAAGACGAACAGCGTGTAAGGATGCTCGTTGAGCAATCGCGAAACAACGGGCCGCTCGCCGCCAAGCAAAAGTTTGTCAGACGCGAGCCGCGCGTAGATGACATAGAAATCGTTATTTTCACCGCCGCCCGCAAATAACACAGGGTCGTCCGCCAGCGCCCCCCTCGCTGATTCCGTCCAGCCGCGCCGGAAAAGTGGCTGGTTCACGCGCTGGTAATTGAGTTCCGACCAGAACAGTTGTTTCAGTGGCTCAAGACCTTTGAGACCGCTCAAGATGTCGAGAACCGCCTGTTGCCGCTCCGGTCGTGCCATGCCGCGAGATTACCGAAGAAGGCGGTGGCTGCAAAGTGGAATCTGACATCAACCATGCGGTAACAGGTCTGGATTTGTTCCCCCGAACTACTTTCGGGGTTCGAGTGGTCCGGTATTTCGCGGTTATCAAATCTGGTTGGCCTTCTTCATGCCTTGAGTTTGGCTGACCCGGTTTGCCATGATCTGTCAGTTTTGTGATCTTTGAGATCTTTGTGGCAAAATGATTTCGCGGTTTCTCCGGTTTTCCATAATCTTTCCGGCCATCCCTGAAATCCGTGGTCAAATTCTTAAAACAGCGATGGTCACTAAACCGTCCAACCAGTCCAAGCCGGCTTTATCGTTAATGTAACGGGCTTGTTGCTGGTCTGTTGCCGATTTTGTTGCCAGCTAAGTCGTTGACTATCAACACTTGTTGCCGTGTTGCCGATTTTCCAGACCTACATATCAATCTTCCGTTTCTTGCGATCCTAATCTTCAACGACAACTATTCTTCACCATCAGCGACAATTAAAAATCACCACTGAGGCCGGTTGTTAAGGTTCATCGTTTCACTGTTCTGTAACGTTTGTCCAGCCCCTTCGGTGGAACGGAGTCTTTGGAGCGTAGCGACAAGGACGCAGTGGAACCGAAGGGGCTGGGGGGCCTCGGCGTTACCCGCCGCCCCTGTTTTGTTCTTTTTCTTTGGGCACTCGCAAACTCTCCCCCTGGAACTCCAACAGGATGGCGTGATGCACCAGCCGGTCAATGGCGGCCATCGTCGTCATCGGGTCTTTGAAAATCTGGTCCCACTTGGAGAAGACCAGATTGCTGCTGATCATCACACTGCGCCGTTCGTAGCGTTCCGCCAGGAACGTGAACAGCACTTCCATTTCGTCCCGCTCCTGCTTGACGTAGCCAACGTCGTCCAGAATGACCGCGTCAAACTGATCCAGTTCGCGCAAGCGCTCTTCCAGACGCAGATCTCGCTTGGCGGTCAATAATTGTTGCACCAGCTTGAAGGTCGGCACAAAGAGCACGGCGTAGCGATGGCGCAGGATCAACTCCCGTCCCAAGGCGGCCAAAAAATGGCTTTTGCCCCGGCCGGGCAAGCCAATGGCGATGACGTTCTCGGCTCGCTGGACAAAGCCGCCGTCCAGCAAGCTGGGCAGCATCCGGCGCACTTTGGCGGGCAGTTTGGTTTCCTCCAAGCTGCCCAGGTCTTTGCCTTGCGGCAGGCCCGATTGCTTGAGCAACCGCTCCAGTTTGCGTTGCCGTCGGTCCTGCGCTTCGCTCTCGCACAGGTGCAGCAGGAACTTTCGATAGCCCCAGTTTTGTTGCTCGGCTTGTTGCAAGGTGCCTTCATAGATCGCCGCCATCGTGCCCAGGCGAAAGGATTTTAAGAGCAAGGCCAGCGGGTCGTTATTCATGGGACACCGGCCTTTCCAGCAACGCGTCGTAGCCGCTCAGTTCCGGCTCCAGCGTCATCTCCGGCCAGCGGGCGCCGGCGTCCAAGTTCAGGTAACGCCGCAAATCCGCCGCGCGCCACCGGCCTGTCCGATTGGGGCCTGCCCATTCGCCGACCAGGGCGCTCAGGGCCGACTCGCCCAGTTCAGACGCCAGTTTGAGCAGGTGCAGATATTCGATTTGACCGGCCCGCAAACCATGATCGTTGACCAGACGGTCATAGGCCAAACGGAACGACCCATCGGGGAAAAACTCCTCGCGATGCACGTAATGGGTGAACGCGCCGGGCTTGCGCAGCAGAGGCTCGATCAAGTGCCGGTAGTCGATCACCGCGCCGCGATCCCCGGTGGCTCGCGCCAACTCCAGCAGCAGTTCCCGCCCGTGAAAGATTTTCAAATGCCCTTCGTAAACTTCCACTTTAACCTCCTGGCCGATCCAGCGCGCCGGCACCGAATAGGTCACCTTCTTGACCCGAATCGTGCTGTGGAGGCTGACCGGACAGCGCAGTTCGTCATACTCGCTCAAGCGGGTCGGAGGCAGCGGACGCAGCGCCTCCCACTCCTCCTTGAGTTTGACCGAGCAGTTCTGATTGCCCTTGCGCAACGCCGTCCACAGAAACCGGTCATACGCTTCGGCCGCTTCAAAGTCCCGATAGCCGCGCAAGAGCAGATGTTGCTTGAGCCGCCGTTTCAGATGGCCGTTGCGCGATTCCACATCGCCGTTTTCGTGCGGCTTGCGAATGCCGATGGTTTGGGGCTTCAGCCCGTAGTGCTCCGCCAGCGCCAGAAAATCACGGTTGAACTCCCGCCCGCCGCTGCCGACGCGATGGGTGGCGGCGCTGCTGTTGTCGATTTGCAGCCGTTCCGGCACCCGGCCCAATTGATGCAATGCCTCCTGCAAACCGTGGCGCAGACTCAACAGCGACTCGGATTGACAGCGCGTGGCCCACGACCAATTGGAATAGGGCAAGACCGCATGACACAACAAATGCTCCAGCGGCGCTCCCCGCACCGTCACCGCCAACTCGCTGGCGTCGGTCCAATCCACCTGCATCACCCTGCCTGGAAGATGCTCCTGCTCGAAGAACACCTCCTTGTCCCGGCCATGCTGCAAACGCCATTGCAGCACCCGCCGTTGAAACGAGCGCAACGCCGAGCCAGCGGCCTGGTCGGGATGGAGGCCCCGCAGATAATCGAACAACTCTTTGGCTTCCAGTTCGGGCGCTTGGAAGAGCATTTGCCGGGCGGGTTCCCAAATGGCCGCCAGCGGATCGGGCCGCGTGCGCCAGCCATGCTTCTGTTGCAGTTGCTCCGGCGGTTGGGCCGCCTGGATGTATTTTCGCGCGGTCTGCGGATGCACATCCGCTTTCATCGCGCTGACGACAATGTTCGCTGCTTTCTGATATTCACTCATGAGCTTCCGGTATTGTTTGTTTGTGATCATTTGCGGCGGTTTGGGGATGGCCTCCGGCCATCCCAACCGCCGCCTGATCATTACCGGCTCACTGGTGAATTTTAATTGTCGTCAGTGGTGATTTTTAATTGTCGTTCGACAATCCTAATCCTAATCTTAATCCCAGACCTGGAAATCTGTGCCCATCTGTACCACAATGACGAAAGTCTTTGTTTTCCCGACAAGAAAATGGCCGCAAAAGAACGCAAAGAACCCAGTGCGGCTTGCGCCGCAACCAAAGATGAATTTGCCGCGAAGGAACGCAAGGATCACAAAAAATAAACAACATAAGTACTTATCTCTGCGTTCTTTGCGTTCCTTTGTGGCAAAAATCTTCTCAAAAAGGCAAGCCTTTGCACTATTGTAATACGAAGGCAAACACTTCCATCTTTGTGTTCTCTGTGTTCTCTCGCGGCAATTCCCTGTGGTTGCGGCGCAAGCCGCGTTGGGTCAATCTGTGGCCACCAGCAACATGTTGCCACCCGTTGCTGCTGTGTTGCCAGCCGAAAAGCTCAACCAAACCCTTGTAAAATGAGGCTTGTCTTGAGAAAATTAAAATCAACCCCGAATACATTCGGGGTTCGGGGTTGCAAATTGAAAGGCAATCGTTGGGTTCGACAAACTTTACCCTTTCCCCCGGTGGGCCTTGCATTACAATTTGCAGGGTAATTCATTGTCAACCTGAGTATTTTTATGAAGCAAGAAGCAAACACACCCCAGGACGGCGGAGCGACTCGCCGTGAGTTTATCAAGAAATCAACCCTGGCTGCCGCAGCCGTCGCGGCCAGCGCCAATATTTTCAAAACGCCCGTCTATGGCCAGGAGCAGGCGCCTTCGCCCGGCAGCGTGGTCGGGGCCAATAACCGCCTGGTCGTGGCCTACATTGGCGCCGGTCCGCAGGGGATGGCTCATGTCCGAACGCAAAAGGCGGGCGCCGCGGCCAACAATATCGCGCAAGCGGCCGCTTGCGATCTTTCCGAACATCGGCAGCAGGAGGCCAAAGCGGAAATCGGCGGCGGTTGCGCTCTGTTTAAAGATTACGAAAAAATGCTGGAGCGAAAAGATATCGATGCCGTCACCATCGCCACGGTGGACCACTGGCATTGCAAAACGTCCATCGCGGCCTTGGAAGCCGGCAAGCACGTCTATGTCGAAAAGCCCATGACCCGCTACCTCGGTGAGGCGTTTGATGTGCATGACACCGTCAAACGCACCGGGAAAATCCTCCAGGTCGGCTCGCAGGGTTGCACTGCGGCCGCCTGGCATAAGTCGGCCGAGTTGATCAAGGCCGGCGCCATTGGCACTCCCGTTTGGGCGCAAGGCTATTACTGCCGCAACAACCCCAGTGGCAAGGCCGAATGGAATTATGACATCAAAGAATGGTGCCAGCCCGGAGACCTGGACTGGGACAAGTGGCAACTGCCCGTTCACGACAAAACCGGCTTCAACGCCGATGCTTATTTTCGGTGGCGCAAATACTATCCTTATTGCGCCGGCCTTTTGGGTGATTTGGTGCCGCATCGCCTTCTGCCCTTGATGGTCGCCACCGGCAATCCTGAATTCCCCGCGCGTGTCGTCTCCCTTGGCGCCAAAAATGTCCACAGCGATGCAGGCATCACCGGCACGCCGGAGCGCGATTGTCCCGAACAGGTCGAGCTTCTGGCCGAGTTCCCCAGCGGTCTGACTCTGGTTATTGTGGCCAGCTCGGTGGCTTCACGCAGCCCGGGCTTTGTCATTTATGGGCACCATGCCTCGTTGGAAATCGGCAGCAGCGGCGAAAGAGTCGAAGTGAAACCGGAGAAGGATTTTTCCGATGACGTTGACTTGCAGACTTTTGACGGCCTCAAGCCGAACGAGGACATCGGAGCGCACGAAGCCAACTGGTTCGACTCCATTCGCAACAACAAGCAGCCCAATGCCGGCATCGACCTGGCCATTCGCGCCCAGACCGTCATTTCCCTGGCGGAAATGTCCAACCGCCTGAACATGATGTGTTTGTTCGACGAAAAAACCCGCAAAATCACTTCGATGGCGGACGGCAAGGAAGTCAAGGCAATCACTTACGGCACGCTGCCCAAGTCATAAGCCGGGTGTGCGCTGATGAAAGTCACTCTCAACTGGCTCCGGCAATACGTTGATTTCAATGGATCGCCTGAAGAGCTGGCGGAGCGCCTGACCATGCTCGGCTTGGAGGTCGAGGGTGTGCAAGAGCTTGGCGGCGAGTTTGAAGGCATCGTCGTCGCCCAAGTCATCACGCGCGACAAACATCCCAATGCCGACAAACTGTCTCTTTGCCGCGTCAACGATGGGCGCGGCGAACGGCAAATTGTTTGCGGCGCGCAGAACTTCAAACCCGGCGATAAAATCCCGCTGATTTTGCCCGGCCAGACTCTGCCCGCCAAACCCGGCCAGCCGCCCCTCACCATCAAAACCGGCAAGATTCGCGGTGTCGAATCCCAGGGCATGCTCTGTTCGCCGGACGAACTCGGCTTGCCCGGCAATGGGGATGGCCTGCTCATTCTGCGCGAGGACGCAATCGTCGGCCAATCCTTTGCCGAATATCTTGGACTGCCCGTCGGCGACGTGGTTTACGATTTGGAGATCACTCCAAATCGCCCGGACTGGAACAGCGTCATCGGCATTGCCCGCGAACTCAGCGCCCTCACCGGCAGCCCGTTGCGGCTTCCCGAAGTCAACATTCCAGCATCGCAATTGGGCGGGGAGGCGTCGGAAAAATTTGTCCGGGTGCGCATCGAGCAGCCGGATCTTTGTCCGCGCTACACCGCCCGCCTGCTGCGCGGCGTCAAAATCGCTCCCAGCCCGGATTGGCTGCGCTCGGCCCTGGAAAAGGCGGGCTTGCGCAGCATCAACAACGTCGTCGATGTCACCAATTACGTGATGCTCGAAACCGGCCAGCCGTTGCATGCGTTTGACTTTCGTTTGCTGGGCACGGCCCCGGCCTCAAGCCTCCCCACCGTGGTCATTCGGCTCGCGCGCGCGGGGGAAAAATTTGTCACCCTCGACGGCAAAGAACAAACGCTCACCGATCAAATGCTCTTGATCGCCGACGAAACCAAAGCCGTTGCCCTGGCTGGCGTGATGGGCGGCCAGAACAGCGAGATCAGTCCCGGCACGACCGATGTCCTGATCGAGAGCGCCTGTTTCAAACCGCAGAACATTCGCGCCACTTCCAAGAAACTCGATTTGCGGACCGACTCCTCCTACCGTTTCGAACGCGGGGCTGACGTCGGCATTTGCGAGTGGGCCGGCCGTCGCGCCGCCCAATTGATTCTCCAGACGGCCGGCGGCACTTTGTTGGAGCCGCTTATTGACGCTTATCCCGCCCCTCTTGCGCCCGCGGAAATCACCCTGCGCCATGACAAGACCAGCGATCTGCTGGGCGTCGTTGTTCCCGCCGCCGACCAAAACAGATTTCTTGAACGGCTCGGCCTGGTCCGTTCCGGCGAGGCCACATTTCGCATCCCCACTTTCCGTGTCGATCTCAAGCGCGAAGTGGATTTGATCGAAGAAATTGGGCGCCTTTACGGCGTCGATAAAATTTCGTCCACGCCGCCCCGCGGCGCGATCGGCGCCCATGCGTTCGACACGGTCCACGACCAGATGTCCGAAGCGCGCCGCCTCCTGGCCGGCCTTGGCCTCAACGAAGCCCAGGGCCAGACCCTGATTTCCGATGCGGCCGCCGCTCTGCCGGCCGGTTCAAGCCCCGGCCAGATCGCCGGACTGCGGCACCCGCTGAGCAATGATATGAACGTGCTGCGCCCCAGTTTGTTGCCCGGCCTTTTGGATGCCTTGCGCCACAACATCGCCCGCCAGAACACGGATGTGGCGCTCTTTGAAATTGGCCGCGTCTTCCTTCAGCCGCACGGCCAATTCAAAGAGGAACGCCGCCTCGGCGTGGCCCTGACTGGACGCCGTTCCCCCGCCTTTTGGGCCGGCGCCGAACGCGACGCCAAATTCGACATCCACGACTTAAAAGGCGCGCTGGAAGAATTCCTCGAACAATTCGGCTTGCGCGACGTGACCTGGGCGCGCCGCGAAGACAGCCATTCTTTTTTCCTCGAATCCGCCGCCATTCAACTCGGCAAGCTGACCCTCGGCGAAATGGGCCAGCTCTCGCCCGTCCTCCAGAAGCGCTACGATCTGCGCGACGCGGTGTTTTTGGCGGAACTGAATTTCGAGCAGGTGCTGGCCCGCCGCGCCCCGTCCAAAACGTTCAAGCCCCTGCCGTTGTTCCCCGCCATCCGCCGCGACGTTGCCATGTTGGTGCCGGAAGCGACGGCGCATGAAGCCATCGTGAATCTTGTCAAGCAAGGCCGCCCGCCCAATCTGGAAAAATTCGAGTTATTCGACGTCTTCCGGGGCCAAAACATTCCCGCCGGCCAGAAGAGTCTGGCCTACGCCTTCACCTATCGCAATCCCGAGCGAACATTGACCGATGCCGAAGTCAACTCCGCCCACGAAAAATTGGTCGAACAGTTCAAGCAGAATCTGCGTGCCACAGTGCGTGAAGCGTGAGCTTTGAAGAAGTATTTAGCCACACAGAGCACATAGAACACAAAAGCTTGAATTGCCTCTTCCCCAAAAGAGCTTTCAGTTTGCAACCCCGAATTCGGGGTTCAGGGTTCGGAGCGAAGCTTGTCAATTGTACTGCAAGGTGGGGAAAGACTGGGATTCTGCCCCCCCCGCCCCCCGCTACAGTGCTACAAACGTTGATTATCAATGAGTTAGGGTGCAACAAGGGTGCTACAATTTGGCTTATTTGTAGCACCTGTAGCACCCTGGCATCACACCCATGGCGTCCGCTCATGGCAACGGCGGCGTGGAGGCCAGAATCCAGGCGACACTGGCCGCATTTCCACCGAAAACAGCGAAGAACCCGTCACATAATCACAACATGTTGTCCGCAAATCATTTACAAACACAGTAAAAGACCGCCTGTCCATAGTCAAGCGACGGTGGATCACAATCGTTGTCAATCAGGCACTTACAGAAGTCCAGCTTGTCGCGCCGTAGCCGCCGCAGCGAAGGAGGAACCCGTAACAAAGGCCGTCACAAACCGTCACGTTTCAGGATCGTCGGAATCTGGGTAGTAAAGATTTAAGTTGACATTGTGACATAATAACGCTTATTGTAAGCGTTACAGAGTCAAATATTATGGAATCAGATGAAAGTAAAGATGAAATTCTAGTCCGCTTGAATCGAAAAATGGCTTATGCGGAAGTCGAACCACTCAATGTGGCGGTATGCGGAGGGGCTGCGCTCATCGCTGTTGGTTTGGTGACTCGTGCAACACAGGACGTTGATGTTATCGCGCTCCTTCGAACGAATCAGGTTAACGTCGAGGTTCTGGATGACAAGATTCTGCCCGCAGATGTTGAACGGTTAGTGGCGGAAATCGGGATTGAATTAGGCATTCGGAAAGACTGGTTGAACTTCGAGGCCAGTCCGCTTATCGCCTTTGGATTCCCGCCGGACATGACCAGGCGGCTCATCAAGAAATCCTACGGAATATGTTTGACAGTGTATTTCATCAGCCGTTTTGACCAGGTGCATTTCAAAATATACGCGGCGATGGACCCCAAAAGCGGCACCCGGCACCTGAGCGACCTGCTCGATCTCAAGCCGCAGGAAGATGAGGTGAGGGCCGCGATCTCCTGGCTGCTCGAGCGAAAAGCCAGTTTGGAGTTCAAAGCCGCCCTTTGCCAGGTGTTGGAGCGAATTGGTTATGAACGAATCGCTGAACAGATTTAGAGAACGACTGAGCGAATTGGTGCTGAACTTCGTTCTTGAGCAGTGGGCCGCCATTGGCGTCATGGCCACCCGCGCCCCGGAGCAAGCCCGCGTCATCGACCCCGAGCCGTTGTTGCTGCTGACTTTGGAGGTTGCCCGTCACGATCCTCGGACGTTCGACGAAGTTCTCGACTGGCTTATTACAAACGGCAGATGGATCAATGTCGCCCGGCTTTCAACGTTGTCAGATGCGGACAGGATTTGCGCCCCAGACGTGTTGGGAGCGGTCGCCGCCACCTTGTCGCAACACGACAAGACACCCAAATGGCGCAGTCTGGCGGCCAGATTGAAACCGCTGCCGGACAAGCCGCCTGAGGCACTGTTCCGCCATAATGGCCAGCCGCTCTTTCTGCCCGGATCGGAGCCAGACGCCATTTTCAAATCTTATGGATTGCTCCGTACGCCTGTGCAGACGCGCGGGCTTTCGTCACCTGTTCTGCCGTCGCGTCCGTCGGAGTGGAGTGCCGCGAACTTCATGTTCAAAGCACGAGCATTGTTTGGAGTCAGTATTCGCGCGGATGTTTTCACCTTCGTCGTGCTGCAAGGCGCATGTAATCCAACCCGAATCGCCCGCGAACTCGGCTATTCCCAGCGTCGTGTGCAAGACGCTCTGGTTGATTTGACCGCCGCCGGTGTTTTTCAGGCGCGGAATGTCAGCAATGCAAGGGAGTATTTTGCGGATTCCGAACGCGTATTGCGCTTTCTCGGCGCTCTTGATGGCGTGATTTGCTGGCATGATTGGCGAGCTGAGGTCCGGGCGTTGAGCACGATTTGGCGCCGCGCCTTCGCGATGCGCGAGGAGAATTTAACGGCCTACATCCTGGAATCAGAGCAGGAGAAAATGCTTCGCGAGGTGGAGAACGATCTGCTGCGGGCGATCCCCAAACCTCCCGTCGTCGCTCAAGCCGGCGGGGCGCTTCTGCTTGGGAAACGCAAGGGTCTGATGGAAGCGATGGAAAGGACATTGCGGTCCATCTGAAGCGCCCTGCCAACAACCCATCACAAGCGTTGTCAATCAGGCACTTACAAAAGTCCAGCTTGTCGCGCCATAGCCGCCGCGGCGAAGGAGGAACCCGTAACAACAAAAGCCATTACAATCCGTCACCAACCCAGCACAATGCAGGATCAGAAGCAGATTGAACTACGGCGGGCATCCGTGCCCGATTCCCCAGTGCCCGATTCCCCAGTTGCGAACCGGGGCAGAGTTTGATACCCTAATTCCATGTCAATCGCTGCCATATCAGCACCCCGGCAACGGCAAGGGGAACTTGGACAGTTCTTCACACCCGCTCCAGTGGCTGCCTTTATGGCTTCGTTGTTCGGGCCGCTTCCCAATGTGGTGCGCTTGCTGGATGCCGGGGCAGGTACGGGAGCTCTTACCGCAGCATTTGTTTCGCGTTTGTGTGAAAAGAACGAGGGCGTTCGCGCTGTCGAAGCGACGCTGTACGAGCTTGATCCTCGCATTCAGGATGCACTCTCAGAGACGATGCAGAATTGTCAGCGCGTTTGTGCCCAGGCTGGCATTCAATTTACATTCGCCATCCATACAACTGACTTCATTCATGAAATGTCAGCCCGACTTGCCAAAGACCTATTTGGCAAGCCGCCGCCCACTTTTGATGCCGCTATTGCGAATCCGCCTTACCGGAAGATCAGCATGGACTCACTCGAAAGGCGTAATCTGCGGTATGCTGGCGTTGAAACGAGCAATCTTTATACGGGGTTTATTGCTCTCATACAGCGTTTGCTCGTTCCCGGTGGGCAGCTTGTGGGCATCACGCCAAGGAGCTTTTGCAATGGCCCTTATTTTCGCAACTTCCGCGAAGAATTCCTGGGCAACTTGGAGGTTCACAGGCTCCATGTTTTCGAGTCACGCGAAGCCGCCTTCCGCGATGATAGTGTGTTGCAAGAAAACATCATCTTCCATGCCGTAAGGGGCCGGAAACAGCCTCGTGAGATTGTGATTTCCAGCAGCAGCGGAGAGAATGGAGACACTGTTGCTGAGAAGGTCGTAACCTTCACTGACGTCGTTCATCCACATGACGCAGAGAAGTTTATCCATTCCGTCGTATCCTTGCGGATATCATCAAGGGTTCTTCTTTTCTCATTCATCGCAGTGGTTAGGGAAGCCGCGCCCCACCCTCTTTGTCCACTAATAAAAGCAGCACGGCCAAACATCCTCCAGCCAGTCCAAACAAACATTATCGTTAATGTGACCGTGTGCCATGTCACGTTCCTTGATGTAGCGGGAGACGCTTCAACAGGCAGCGTCAGAGAAATTGTTTCATTTCGGCAACACGTCAGGGTATGGCCCCAAAAACCGCTCGCCGTTAAAATGAATCATATGGTCAGGGTCTGCCATTTCAACGGCGGCACCGTTCATTGGCCCAAGCCCGGCGCCCGCAAACCCAACTCCATTCTCAACAATGACGCAATATTGGGGTTCGACGGAGTCTCACCCTACCAGTCGTCGTTTCGTGGGCTTCGTCCTTCGTGGTGCAGTCCACCGCCGTTGCTCTTTGGCGCGACAACTGACTGGATCGAGTTGGGGTTCGGCAGAGTCTCACCCTACCCGTTGTCGCTTCGTGCGCTTCGTCCTTCGTGAAAGGGTGCTCGGAAATTGGGATTCGGTCATTTTGCCTCCAGATTTCCAAGGCTGACGCTTTCAAGGTTTATTAAAAAAGGCTGGCCAAGAACTTCAATAAGGAGCACAAGTTGATCGATAACAACAGAAGAAGCGGCCTGTGAAAATTCGTCTGGCAATTCGGCGCTGGAATATCGTGCGGATGCTCACGGTCATTGGCGTCATCAGCGCCGCGCCTCTTTTGCGGGCGGACGACGCCGGGCAAAAGGCCGTGGAGGAAACCCGGCAGTCTTTGCGGAAGCAGGGATTCAAGACTGATCTGGCCGACTTTGATTTTTCGACTCCCCCTGAATCGCGCGCCCTCGAAGCCTTTCTGAAAACGACCGGCTGGGAGCGGCGCTCCGCGCCATTTGGCGATGTTCCGAACTTCATGGAGGCCGTGGGAACCAACTCCGCGGTTGTCGTTTGGAAACTGGACGCGCTGAAAAGAGAATACCGATCGCGGCGGGACAAAAGCGATGAACTCGCCTGGGAGGAATTTCGTGATGCCATCAACGCCAACCAACCGCAGATTGACGAGGCCTGTGCCGCAATTCTGTCCGGCCCAATCCGCTTCAATCTGAATGCCAGTGCTGGCAACGCCATGTTGCTTCCGCATCTGGCCATGCTGAGAAATTTGACGGAGGCATTGGGAAGGCGAACCGTTCTTGACCTGCACGACGGCAATCTGGACGCCGCGTGGACAAATCTAATGGCTGCAACACGCCTCGTCACAGCTTGGGAACCGGAACCGGTGGAGATTTCACACCTTGTCCGGTTCACGGACGCCTCTTTTGCGTTCAGCGCCATCTGGCAGGCTCTGCAAACGAACGGCTGGCCGGATGAGCAACTCGAGCAATTGCAAGGGGAATGGGCGTCGGTAAACTTCTTCACCAACCTGCCGGAGACGGCCGCCTTCAAGCGCGCCAGCGCCGCGGCATTGTGCCAGCAAGACCGGCAGACAGGGTTAAGCCCATTGCCGCCCTTCAGCCAATTCCTCGGCGAAGCATTGCAATCCCCTTCTCTCCTCTGGTCTGAACTCAATCGGCGCCGGGATCAGATCAATTATCTCGAACACGGAAGCTACGAAGATGAAAAAGCCCTGTTGCTTTTCCATCGTGACCGGGAACTGGAACTCCGCAACGCCGTGCAAGCACCAACCTGGTCAGCCATGCGGCAGCTTCCAGGCGTGGTGAATATCGCTCCCTTCCAGTCCAAATATCGTTCCCGAATGCAATCCATGTTGAACCTGCGCAGAATGCAATTGCAGTTCCAAAATGAAGGTTCCACTTTGCTCGGCCGGGCGGCGATGGCCGAAGCACAACGCAGACTCATCGTTGCCGCCATTGCGCTTGAACGGTATCGCGGAAAGCATGGTTCCTATCCGAACACTTTATCAGAACTCGCGCCGGAGTTTTTGAAAAATCCGCCGGCGGATTTCATGGACGGCCAGCCGTTGCGCTATCGTCCCGCGGCCGACGGCCATTTCATCCTTTATTCAATCGGTTTGGATGGTGTGGATCATGGCGGGCAAATGCCCTCGCGCGAGCGGCGAGGATGGGCCAATTTTGGACCCGACAGTTTCGGCGCTCCGCCAAAAGGAGACATCGTATGGCCGCTTCCGGCCTCAACTGCCGCCGTGGCAGCCGTCCGCGCGGAGGAAGCAGAGGCGCAAGCGGAAAGAGGAAGATCCCACCAACAATGACGACTCTGACGAGGGTTGCAACGTCCAGCAGATGGAATGTGACCGCACTGACAACGGGGATTGCCTGTTGGTCTGGAGCACGATTTACGAGTCACCTGGCAAACATGCGCTTCAAGCAGGACTGCTCGTGAATGAATTGCCACCCAACAGCCCGGAGATCACTGGTCCCTTGCTGCCCTTTACAATTACCAACCTCTGCCAGTTCAGCCTGACGTCCGCCCATTTCGATCCCAACACCGGCTGTACGTTGCACGCAAAATTACCGGAGAGAAACGGCCATTACACCATCGAACTCAACACGACCAACGGCGCTTTGCTCAAAACCCTCACCGGCAGCACGTCCAATGGCGTCATCAAAGCGCATTGGGATTTGATTGACGACCACGGCCGGCGTTTTACCAACGACGCTTTCAATTCCGTTTTCCACATCACGCTGCCGGAATCAGGCCGTTCGCAAACGCTGAAAGGCCCGTGAATGGTCTGCCCGCCCCACCGAAATATCAAACTAACCGCTGGCATGACGCGAAACAAAATGTTGACATGCTCGGAACTGACTTTTATGATCCCTTTACGCGGTTATGAATTCTGACCGGCCCTCCCAACTTTTTTACCACGAAGATCACGAAAGCCACGAAGAAGAGAGTTTTTGCCATTCGCTTTGTCAGGCGAGCGTCAAACCCTGTTTGAGGAACGGCTGAAAATCCGCCGCATTAATCGTGGCCAGTTTTGCGCCGCTACGGATTGCCACTGCCGCAATCATGCAATCCGCCAAACTTCGGGAACGCCGTCCTGTCTGATTGAATAAACTGGCAGCAAGAACAGCATCCACGGATAGAAAGGGTTCCGGGTTCGGAAAAACTTGCCGCGCCATGGATTCCGCCGTTGCATCCAATGGCCCGCATAAAAACTCTGCCCAAGCAATGCTACTGACGGTAAACGTTTCATCAGCCGCAGCCCACGCACGAAACCGTTCATGCGCCGATGACCCGGCGACTGTGACCTGAATGAGAAAGTTGGTGTCGAAGTGAATCACGGGGACGGATCGCAATTTGGACCATTAACGCCTTGCCTCGCGCACCGCCGTCATCCAATCCGCGGCTTTCCCGGCGTCGAGCCGGAGATGCTTTTGCAACGCATCGAGCGCTTGCAGCGGCGTCAGTTTAGGCATCCCTGAAATTTCCGGCTGAAGAATCGTGAGCAAAGCGCTGGCCTTTTCCGGCAATTTCGACGGCTCTTTCGTGGTTACCTTGCCATGGTCAATTTCTACTTCCAACGTCAGATAGCTCATGTAAACAGTCTAATCGCTTTTGGAGAATTGACGAGCCAAATCTGCGGCCTCGAAGCAACCAAAAAATGTAAAGGGATCCCTCGCGCAATCGCAGGTTCTTATTTTTGAAGAGGAGGATGCAAAGACAAGGCTAGAGCGTTTTAAATAAAACTGTAGCCACAAGAGGCAAACCAGTTCATGGCATCCCGGGGCGTGATACTCTGCAAAGCTGAAGCAATCGCCTGGAGCAGAGCGGGCTGCGTGCGGGCCTCGGCTGTACGCAGGTGGGATTTGACTTTGCTCCACATTTGCTCGATGGGATTGAGGTCTGGGGAATAGGCTGGAAGGAAGAGGATTTGGGCTCCAGCCTGCGCGATCAGCGAAAGGGTCGGCTCACTTTTATGCGGGGAGAGGTTATCCATGATGACCACATCTCCGGCGCGCAGCGTCGGGCACAAGACATGGCCGACATAGACCCGGAAAACCTCCGTATCGGTGGCCCCCTCGATGGTCATGCAGGCGGTGGCACCGTCCAGGCGGATGGCGCCGATCATGGTCGTGGTTTGCCAATGGCCCTGCGGACATTGGGCGTGGACACGCTGACCCCGCAGGGCGCGCCCGCGCAGGCGGGTCAGATTGGTTTTGGCACCCGATTCGTCCAGGAAAATCAGTTTGGCCGGGTCCAAACCGCCTTGCCGACGCCGCCAGGCGCGGCGCGCCCGCGCAATGTCCGGACGGTCTTGCTCGCTGGCATGGAGTGTCTTTTTTTATATGTCAGCCCCATCTTCGCCAGAACGTAGTGGATGGCGGGCAGAGAACAGTCCAGTTCCAAGCCGGCGCGCAGCTCTTTCAAGGTCAGGTCGGGCTTCTGATTCAATAGAGTCCGCATCTGGCGCTGATGGGCCGCCAGGATCATCGGCTTGCGCCCGGAGAAACGGTGGCGCGGACCGATCTCCCCGGTCCGTCGGCGTTGTTGCAAGAGCTTCTTGACCAGGCCCAGCGAAACCCGGTAACGATCGCCGACCTCCACGCGAGTCCCCTCTTCAAGGTCATAGGAAGCCAAAATCCGTTCGCGCAGGTCCAACGATAAAGTTCGCATGAACTGCCTATACCACAGGCCCAACGGAATGGCTACAGTTTTATTTAAAACGCTCTAAATGCTGAAGGCTAAAGGCCAGCCAAAAGGAATTGAAATTCTTAACCACGGATGGACACGGACGGACACGGATTCAAAATCTGAGGGATAATTCGACGAGATTCGAAGGCTAAGAATCTAAAGCAAAATTCGCGCGCTTCGTCCTTCGTGGCGCAGTGAATCCCCGACCGCCGCTTCCGGGCGAAGATGTTTTTGGCGGGACGCCAAAAACGACCGGCGGGACGCCGGTTCCACCAGGGATTTGCAGCCATCCCAAAATTGGCGAAAGATTTACCTCGATTTTTGGGGACGGACTGTTACGCTGCTTTCGTAATCAGCACGAAAGCGATCTATTTATGGACATCACCTTCAAGTGTCCCAATTGCGAGCAGGAGCTGGCTGTCGATGCCAGCGGCGCCGGGTCGGATATCGAATGTCCCGCCTGTTCCAAAACCTTAACCGTCCCTGTGCCTGAACCAGCGCTGGCGTCCGCCACGGGCGGGCCGGCGCCGGCGGCTCCGCCTGCCCCGCCCAAGGAGGAAAAGCACTTTTCCGTGCCCGTCCACGAGCACGCAGCGGAGACGCTCATCCAAAAGCCCACCGGCCGGCCGTTGGAGGTCATCGCCAAGGAGGGCG
The DNA here is from genome assembly GCA_963825315.1 of uncultured Verrucomicrobiae bacterium. GTDB lineage: Bacteria > Verrucomicrobiota > Verrucomicrobiia > Limisphaerales > Palsa-1400 > DASRLE01. The sequence goes on from CAWGST010000002.1 coordinate 991,193, forward strand.
AGAAAACGCTGCGGATAAGAACCTTTAAACGAACCGATTGCCAGGAAGTGAACAAGGATCGTTTTGATGAGATCGTTTCGGCCTTTTTGGAAAAAATCGGTCATGCGAACGTGGTCAGCGTCAATACGGTCACTTACAGCTTCATGGAATTGAGCACACGCCATATTCTGCAGGATTACGGCGTGTTGATTGTCTTCAAGGGTTAGGCCTCTTTCTCCGAACGCGGGTCCCAGGCATCGCGCAGGCCGTCGCCGACAAAGTTGAGGGCGAGCAGCGTCAGGGCAAGGGTCGCGCCCGGATAGACGATCAGCCACCAGTAGATGCGAATGGAGTTGATTTGTTCGGCCCCGCTTGCGATGAGCGAACCCAAACTGGCTTGCGGCGGTTGTATGCCCAATCCCAGATAGCTGAGAAAAGATTCGTAAAGAATAATGGAGGGAATGGTCAGGGTCAGATAAACGATGATCACGCCATAGACGTTGGGCAGGATGTGGCGCAGGATGATTCGCGGATGGCTCGCGCCCAGGACGCGGCTGGCATCAAGGAAGGCGCGATGGCGCAGCGAGAGCACCTGCCCGCGCACGATCCGCGCCATGGTCAGCCAGGACACCGCCCCCAGTCCGGCGAACAGGCCGGCAAATTGCAGAAACTGCGCGCCGCCCGCGGACAGGCCCGCCGATTGCATTTTTTCCAGGAAAGCGTTGAGGGCGGTGATGAGCACGATGACAAAAATGACGGAGGGCATGGCATAGAGCACATCAACAAAACGCATCATCACACTGTCCCAGCGTCCGCCGCAATAACCGGCGGTTGCGCCCCACAACACGCCGATGACCAGGCTGACGGCCGCGCCGACCAGGCCGACGAGCAACGAAATGCGCGCGCCGTGGCAAACCCGGCTCAACAGATCGCGCCCGTGGACGTCGGTGCCGAACCAATGCCCGGAGCCGGGCGGCTGGAATTGGGCGTCGGAAATCGCATCGGGCGGATGGGTCAGGGCCGCGGGCAGGCGCGGGGCGAAGGCGGGCTGGCTGAAGAGGGGCCAAAGCAAAACGGCCAAAACCAGGAAGGCCAAAAGAATGGAAGCGGCGGCGGCGGGCCGATTGCGGCGAAAGCGACGCCAGGCTTTTTGATTGGGGCTGAGATTTTCGGGCCTACTCATAGCGCACCCTCGGGTCGAGCAGGCTGAAGACGAAATCGACCGCCAGATTGAGAGCCAACAGCAGAATCGCATAGAGCAAGACCAGGCCGGCCACCATGGTGTAATCACGGTTGAGCGAGCTGTTGACCATGAAAACGCCGAGGCCCGGTATTTGGAAAAGGTTCTCGACAACGAATGAGCCGGTCAACAAATCGGCCAGCATCGGGCCAGAATACGACACCACGGGGAGGACGGCAATGCGGAAGGCGTGCTTGATCAGCACCGCCATTTCGCCGAGACCCTTGGAGCGGGCGGTGGTGATGAACTCAGACGGCAGGGTGTTGAGCATCCCTTCGTGCATCAAGCGGGCGACGCGGCCGGTGAAATAGAGGCCGAGGGTGAGCGTCGGCAGCACGGCATGCCAGGGGGAGCCCCACAACGCGACCGGAAACCAGCGCCATTGAATGGCAAAGAGCATGATGAGAACCGGCCCGATCACCAACCCCGGAATGCAGATCACGAGCAAGGCGACAAAACTCCCCAAATAATCGCCCCAAGCCCCCTTGTGGACGGCGGTGAAAAAGCCCAGCGGAATGCCCGTGCCCATGGCAAAGCAAAAAGCCATCGCCCCCAGGCTCAGTGAAACCGGCAGGCCCTGCGCGATGATGTCCATCACCGAACGATTGCGGTACTTGAGCGACGCCCCGAAATCGCCATGAACGCTGCCATCGAGGTAGCGCAGATATTGGCGGAGGACCGGCTCATCGAGATGGTATTTGGCGCGGAGGTTGCGTTCGATTTCGGGCGAAGCCGGTTTGCGTTCGCGATCAAAGGGCCCGCCCGGCACGACGCGGACCATGACAAAGGCGAGGAAGCTGATGAGCAACAGCAACGGCGCCAGGAAAAGAATGCGTTTCAGGAAATACATTCGATTCATTTAACCACAATATCGGGGAAAATGTCTAATGACGAAATCCTAATGACCAATGAAGGACCGCAGCGGAAATGACTAGAGCGGTTTAAAAAATGACGTAGCCGTCACGACTATTCAAACGGCATCGTCTGAGAGAGGAATGGTAGGGCGGCGCTGCTGCGCCGCCGAGGCCGCGCAGCAGCGCGGCCCTACCTTGCAATGCGGCTACAGTTTTCATGAAACCGCTCTAATGACGAAAATCCTAATGACCAATCAATGCCCAAATGACCCAATGACGAAATTTCATCATTCGAGCTTCGTCATTAATTGGTCATTCGTGCCTGGACATTGGACATTCTTTTTGGCCTGGCTGCGGCAAGCCATTATCTCTCATTGACAATAGGGTTGCCAGAAAGCGGGATGCGCCCGGCGTTAAGGAGGCGCAGCAGCGGGCGGGGGGCTTTTTGAATGGCCGGAGGTGTGCCGAAATTAGCTGTCCCTCGCCCCGGTCCGCTGGCAAACATTCCCTTGATCCTTTCCTGGAGTATTTGAAGTCTCATGGAAAAGGTCCAGGTTCCAGCCCGGCTTGGGTCCATGCCCCACGTCCAGAGAGTGCCGTCCGCGGTCAAGCCGAAGGCTGTGTTGCCGCCGCCCCAGATGGCCTGCCAGTCCGACCGTTTTCCGACCTGACGCCACTTTTCATCCGGCGCCGCAGTATAAAGCAGGCTTACTGAGAAAGGCTTTTCCCAAAGCGTGCCGTCGCCGCGCAATTCGAAAAGCTCCGGTTTGCCGACATAGGCGGCAACGATGTGACCGGGGAGGGAATTGGAAGCCAGAAGCTGGCCGGTTGCGGAGGCCGCGGCCAGCGGATCAGCGGAGGCTGGCGTCAATTGCCAGACTTGGCCGGACGCAGTCCACGCCAATGGCCACATGGCAAAACCCTCGCCAAGGGCAGTCCAATTGGTTTCGCGGCAAAACAATGTTGGCGTCGGAAAATTTTTGGAGCCGGTCTGCTGGTTCCAAGTCTGGCCCCAGATCCAAAGGGTTCCATTTGTCCTCAAGCCCAGAGTAAATGCTTGCTGGCACAGCACGCCCGTCCAGCCAGCCTCGCTGCCAACCTGGATGGGGCTGGCGGAATTCGATCCCGGGCCGTTGCCCAATTGATTGGCGTAGTTGTAGCCCCATGCCCAAAGCGTGCCGTTTCTTTTGAGCGCAACGGAATGACCATTGCCCGCGCTCGCATTGATCCAATCGTGCGCGGAATCCACTTGCCCCGGCTCCACCAAGGCCTTCATCCCCGGCCCCCCCCATCGCCAAAGGGTTCCGTCTTTGTGAAGCCCCACATCATTAAAGCCGGAGTCGGAGACTTGAAGCCAGTCGTCATTGGTTCCGAACCGTTCCGGCGTCACAGCCCGCAATAATGTTTGTCCAGAGTTTCTGGACCCGCCCCAGCGCCAGAGCGAGCGGTCCGGCAGAATCATGAAGGTGGTCCAGCCGGGAAATACACGGAGCGGCGCGTTGCTCCGAGTAATTGACACAACGAGCGGCGGTGGAAATACCGGCTCCGACTTCCGCAGGGCGAAAAGAGCACAGGCGATGAACAGGCCCAGGGCGGTCCCAGCCAGAAGCGCCTTTTTTCCGGCGGAGAACCGGGACGCGGATCGCGCCTGGCGACGGGCCAGTCTCCGGGCGGCGCGCGAGGGCAGCGGCGCAAACCGCCAGGTGGCCAGTTCACGAAAATGGCGGTGCAACTGCCGCCAGGCGCCGAGGCCGAAGACAAGATCAACAGCGATCCCGGCCCAAAACCACAAGCCCAGATAGGTTGCGGGCCCGGGGAAATCAAGCGCCGGGTTGAAGGGGGAAAAAAGCTCGACCCACAGGTTGGCAATTCCCGCGCCCACCGCAAAGAGAATCCACGGCAGGATCAGCACGCGCGAGACGGCGCCGAGGGTGGCCCGGGCCGGGTTTTTGGCGGTCAGCGCAATCCGCATGGCGACCACCGGCAGTGTCAACACGTCGGCCACGAGCATGGTGATGCCGGCCAGCCAGAGATGCAGCTCCGGTTTTCGGTTGCCGGAGTGTCGCAGGTCCGCCGTCATAAGGATCAATTCAACGGCAATGGTCACGAGCAACGGCTTCAAAAACTGACGGCGCAAGGCCAGGAATTGACCGCGCAGGATGTCGCGCACCGTCAGGGGAGTGGAGAGCAATAATTCCAGCGCGCCTGCTTTCTGGTCCTCGGCCAGTTGCTGGCCGGCTTCAAGGGCAATCCAGGCCTTGAGAGTGCAGTTGAGAATGAGGGCCAGAGTGATGGCGGTCACTGGATCGAACCAGAGTGCGCCAGAGTCCATCCAGCCCCGCAGCCACCAAAAGGCCATCAGCCCGAGAAAGGTCCAGACGTGGAGCGGCTTGAGGCGGGCGCGAGCGGCCAGCCAGTAGAAAGCGTTGATATCGAGCAACCGTTTCCGATATGGACCCAGTTTTGCGTGCCTGCCATAACTCCAGGCATGCCAGAAACCGCGCCATGAGGTTTTTGCGCCGCGGCCAGGCGCGGGCGGTTTGTCCTGCCAGGTCCGCGGAATGATCCAACTGGCCACGGCGAGCAGAAGAAAGGTCAGGGCGGCAATAATGCACGCCGACAACCAGAACTGGTCTGGATGCGCTTTATAACGGATGTCTTCACAAAAGTAGAAGGAATAGAACGGACAGGAGATGAGCGCGGCTGGCTGCGCCGCGCCTTCGATGAGATAGCTGAGACCCAGGAAGCCGAGGGGCAGCGCCACCATTAGCAACAAAAGCCAGGCGAAGTTGGCCGCCATGGCGCGGCGGGCATCGCGGCTGATGGCGGAACCGAAAATGCCGATGGCCAGCGAGAACAAAAAGGTGTTCACCAGCACCAGAACGATGCGCCAGAATTCCCCATTGGTGACGCCGCCCATCAGCAGCGGCAAGGCCAGCACCGGCAGGACCGCCAGCAAACCGTAAAGGCCGCCCAAAGAAGTTGAAACCAGTTTGCCCAGCACGATGTCGTAGCCTTTCAAATCGGTCAGAAAGAGCAAACCGAGTGTGCCTTCGCGCTTTTCCTCGCTGAGGCAATCCGCCGTCGAAATCCTGCCGGACAGAACGCAGTAGATCATGCAAAGGATGGAAAGGCCCAGGAAGATGTTTTGCCCCAGTATCTGCGGTGGCGCGCCGAAATTGACGAGCAAGATAACGATGCCGGTGAGGATCGCAAATAAAGCGACGAGGAGGCGGACCCAATGTGTGCCACGCCGCCGCGCGGCCACGCGGAGTTCGCGGTCAACAATGGGCAGGAAGGTCATGCGCTGTTAATGGACAATTGCCCATTGTCAATTGTCAATTATTCAGTTTTAGCGTTTTGTCCGGGAGGGCAATGGCGCCAGATTCGGCCTGCTGCCCACGCGCAAATTCTGGGCAATCCACAGCGGAGTGCGCCGCGCGGTGGAAGGGCCGCGCAGTCCCTCGCGGGGGATGGCGGACTGCTTCGCGCCGGGATTTTCAATGCTCAACTTTCGTGCCACAACAGGAGCCTGCCATAAAATTGGGGGAGCCGTCAATCGGGCGCATCTTGACCCGCCTTTCAATTGCAACGCCGATTACAACGTCCTCTTTCGCCCAGTAATCAGAGATGGTTCCCATCGGTCAACGCGTCATTGTTTGTTGACGGCACAAGCTTGAGGGTCCGCGGCACAGGATGGATGGTCCGGGGCGCAGGATGGTTGGCCCTGCTCAGGAGTGTTCTTCGTGGATTGTTAGTGGTGATTGGTTTTACCAGAACAGCTTTGGAGTTGGCGGGCTTTGTGAGGCTGGCGACAGAAGATCGTGTGATTGCTCGAGACGGGGATCCTCCAGGAAGATTGGTGAATGGTGTTCCCACAATCGCACGCGCAGGGACGCCGGCGGGAAGCCCGGTCATGGCTGTTCCCACAATGGCCCGCGCAGGGGCGCCGGCGGAAAACCCGGTCATGGGTGTTCCCACAATGGCCCGCACAGGGGCACCGGCGGAAAACCCAGTCATGGGTGCTCCCACAATGGCCCGCGCAGGGGTGCCAGCGGGAAACCCGGTCAAGGGTGTTCCCACAATGGCTCGCGCAGGGGCGCCGGCGGGAAACCCGGTCAAGGGTGTTCCCACAATGGCTCGCGCAGGGGCGCCGGCGGGAAACCCAGTCAAGGGTGTTCCCACAATGGCGCGCGCAGGGGCGCTGGCAGGAAAGCCGGTCATGGGCGATCCAATTATGGCGTTGGAAGGGGCGCCAACGGAAGGCTGCGCATTGAAAGCGCCTGCCGGAGGAGTATTTGTCTGGGCCAGAAGACCTGTGGCCAACGCGGCCATCAAAACGATGGCTCCGGGCAGAACCAGCCCCTTTTGTGCCGCGTATGATTTGGCATTGCGGAAAAACTTTGTGTCAATCATGGAATGAAGAGAATCCAAAAAACGTTCCGGCGCCGCGGGGAAATCCACTGCCCGCGGATTTTTAAAACACGCTCTTGGGCGGCTGCTCATACTGTAATTTGATTCGTCGCTCGTTGATCCCGGTTCTCAATTTCTGTTGTTGTGATCACCGGATCCATGACTTTCCCTTACAGGGGATCACCCTGCCAATTCGCTTCAGTGACTTATCGGCAAAAGCGTGCCGCCGCTTTAATCAAGCAGTGGGTCAAACCGATCTTAATCCAATGAATTGTTGCTTCGACCATGAAAAACCAGGAGATTAGGATTAAGATTAAGATTAAGATTAGGAACTGTTGCCCAACAAAGTGAAATATACCCTTCGTCATCTTGTCCTGCGCAGTCTGCGTTTCTACGCGGCCAGCCATCTTGGCACACTGCTCGGCGTCACTGTGGCCAGCGCGGTGCTCGTCGGCGCTTTGGCCGTCGGCGATTCGGTGCGCGGAAGCTTGCGCGAGATGGCCCTGGCCCGCATTGGCCGGGTCAGTTTCGCCCTCGCGGCCACGGACCGTTTCTTTCGCGCCGCGCTGGCGGATGACATGCGTTCGGGAATATCCAACGGTTTGGCCGCCGCCGTCCTGCAATTGCCCGGCACCGCCGCCACGCCCGATGAATCGGCCCGCGCCAATCAAGTGCGGGTCCTTGGCATTGACGAACATTTCAGCGCCCTGGCGCAGGAGCCGTCCGCCCTCGCTTTTAATCAGCCTGATGCTGTCATCCTTAATGCGCCGCTGGCCGCGCAACTCCATGTCAAGGCGGGCGACGCCATTGTGCTGCATGTGCAAAAGCCCTCCCTGCTTTCCCAGGAAGCGCCCCTGTCGCCGCAGGAGGATGTCTCGACGGGTTTTCGCCTGACCGTGGCCGCGATTGTTTCCGAGGCGCAGTTCGGCCGCTTCAGCTTGCAGGCCGGCCAGATACCGCCGTTGAACGCTTTTCTGCCCCTGGCCTTTCTGCAAAACAAAACCGGGCTGGAAGGCAGGGCAAACCTATTATTGACCGGAGCGCCGCGGGCGGGCCTTGCGCCGGCCCAACTGCTGCGGCGGCGCTGGACCCTGGCCGATGCCGGCCTGGAGTTGCGCGCGACGCCCGGCGGATTGGAACTGCGCACCGGGCGGATTTTCATCGATCCGGCCATCGTCCGCGCGGCGCAATCCTTCGTTCCCCCCCCCGGACCGCAATTGTTTTTGACCTACTTCGTCAATGAGCTTCGGGACGGCCAAAAAGCGACGCCCTACTCGATGGTCACGGCGGCGGGCGCTTCCCTTCTGCCCGCGGGCATGGGTGACGATGAAATTATGATTGACCAATGGCTGGCGGATGATTTGCAGGCCAGGCCGGGAGATGCATTGCGCCTGACCTATTATGTTCCCGGCGCGACCCATCGGCTCGAAGAAAAACAGGACCAGTTCCGCATTCATTCGGTTGTTCCCATGGAAGGCATGGCGGCGGACCGCACCTTGATGCCGGACTTTCCGGGCATCGCCCAGGCGGAGAAAACGGAAAACTGGGACGCGGGCTTTGCCATTGACCTGCAAAGAATCCGGCCCAAGGATGAACAATACTGGAAACAATATCGCGGCACGCCCAAAGCGTTTGTCACGCTGAACGCGGGCCGGCGCATGTGGGGCAATCGCTTTGGCGATGTCACGGCCCTGCGCTTCGCAGGGGGCCAGGCCTCGGAACAATCCATTCAACAAGGCCTGGCTTCGGCGCTGGACCCGGCGGCGATTGGCTTTGTTTTTCAGCCGTTGCGCGAACGGGCGCTGGCCGCCAGCGGCCAGGCGGAGGATTTTGGCGGACTCTTTCTTGGCTTCAGCTTCTTCCTCATCGCCGCCGCCCTCATTCTTCTGGCTCTTCTCTTCCAATTCGGATTGGAAAAGCGCGCGACGGAAATCGGCATCCTGCTGGCCGTGGGCTGGCCTCCGCGGCTGGTGCGCCGTTTGTTCCTTTTGGAAGGACTCGCCATCGCCATGCTGGGCGGAGTGCTGGGCGCGGCGGGCGGCGTTCTTTACGCGCGGGGGATTTTGTGGGGGCTGGCCACGCTGTGGCGGTCCGCCGTGGCCGGTTCGCCCTTGCGCTTCCACGTCACCGCCGGGAGTCTGGCCGCCGGCGCGGCCGCCGGCGTTATTGTCAGTACTATTGTTATCCGCCTTGCCTTGCGCGCCCAGGCCGGGCGGCCCGCCCGCGAACTGCTCGAACGGGGCTGTGAGCTGGAAGGGCGGGCCGCCGGCGCAAAACCCAAGCGCCGCCGGGCCGAATCGGTGGCCGGTGTCAGCGGCGTCGCCGCCCTGGCCACGGTGGGCGGCGCCCTGGCCGGAGGCGGCCACGCGGACGTCGAAGCCTTTTTTGGCGGCGGCGCGTTGCTTTTGATCGCCGGGATCGCCTCGGCGGCTGTTTTATTTCGTTCGGTGGCCGGGCGCGCCGCCTCACGGCCGCTCACCCTCACCGGCCTCGGCTGGCGCGGTTGCGCGCGCCGGCCCAACCGCAGCCTGGCCACGGTGGCCCTGCTGGCCGCCGGAAGCTTTTTGATCGTGGCCGTCGCGGCCAACAAATTGGATGCCACGCGCGACAGCCGTCAGCGCTCGTCCGGCACAGGCGGCTTTGCTTTTATCGGCCAATCCGCCCTGCCGATCGTTCAGGACCTCAATGCCAAAGCCGGCCGCGACTTCTTTGCGCTGGACGAGCAAAGCCTGCAAGGCGCGCAAGTCGTCCCGTTCCGAGTGCATGACGGGGACGACGCCAGTTGCCTCAATTTGAACCGCGCCCAGACGCCGCGCTTGCTGGGGGTGGACCCGGAGGCGTTGCAAAGCCGGGGGGCCTTCACCTTTTCCAAAGTGCTGGATCCGGCGCTTGCCGGGAAACCGTGGAAAATGCTGGAGAATTTCAGCGCCGATGCGGATGAAATTCCGGCGGTCGGCGACGAGGCCTCGATCGAATGGGCCTTGCACAAAAAGGTCGGAGACACCATCGAATACACCGACGGGCACGGACGGCCCTTCAAGGTGCGGCTGGCCGGGGCGCTGGCCAATTCCATTTTACAGGGAAATTTGATTATTGACAATACCGCCTTCACGCGCCGCTTCCCGGACGAAACCGGCTGGCGCCTGTTTCTCATTGACGCCCCGCCCAAGAATGCCGCCCGCGTCTCGGCCGTCCTGACGCGAGCGTTGCGGGATCGCGGCCTGGAATTGACGCCGGCGGCGGACAGTCTCAATGCGTTTAACGCCGTGCAAAACACTTATTTGGACACGTTTCAGGTGCTGGGCGGTCTTGGCCTTCTGCTGGGCAGCGCCGGCCTGGGGGTGGTTGTATTGCGCAACGTGCTCGAGCGCCGCGGCGAACTGGCCGTGCTGCTGGCGGCTGGCTTTCGTCCGCGCGCCCTGCGCTGGCTGGTTTTGAGCGAACACGCCGCGCTGGAGTGTCTGGGCTTGCTGGTGGGAATGGTGGCCGCGCTGGCCGCGGTCCTGCCCGCCTTGCTTTCATTGGCCGCGCCCGTATCTTATCTTTCGCTGGCCGCAACATTGGGCCTGGTGTTTGTCAGCGGACTTTTGTGGACCTGGGCCGCCGCCCGATTGGCCCTGCGCGGAGAGCTGTTGCAGGCCCTCAGAAATGAATGAATGGAGCACGATGAAGAAAAGTTTTTCAACCCTCCGGCGACTGTCATCAGTCCTGTTGGTCCTATTAGTCCCATCGGTCCCACGGCCGGCGTTGGCCGGGCCAAAAGTCCTTTATCAAAGCGATTTTGCAAAAGCGGAACTGAACACGGTCCCGAACGATTTTCTGGTGCTCGACGGCGATTTTGCGGTCAAGGAGAGCGACGGCAGGAAATTCCTCGAATTGCCCGGAGCGCCACTGGACACCTTTGGCGTTCTATTTGGCTCCACAACCAATGCCGGCGTCTGTGTCAGCGCCCGCATTTACGGCACCAGCAAGGGACGCCGCTCGCCCAGCTTCGGCGTCGGCCTCAACGGCGTGGGCGGTTATAAATTGAAAGTTTCCCCGGGGAAAAATTCGCTGGAGATTTACAAGGGCGACAATTCCGCGGCCAGCGTGCCTTTCGATTGGAAGTCCGGCTCCTGGACAATGTTCCGGCTGCGGGTGCGGCAGCTTGGCGGCGACGCCTGGAAGGTCGAAGGCAAAGCCTGGGTTCAAACCGAGCCGGAGCCAAAGGAATGGATGATTTCCCTGGACGAAAAGTCGCCGCCGCACGAAGGCCGCGCCTCGATTTGGGGCAGCCCGTATTCCGGCACGCCCATACGATTCGACGATCTTACGGTCACGTCCGAATAAAGAAATACCCATGCGCATCTACATTGAAAGCACCATTCCCAGCTATGTCGTTGCGCGTCCTGCCCGCGATCTGTTGCAAGCCGCCCGCCAGCAAATTACCCGCGATTGGTGGGACCTGCAGCGCGAGAAACACGAGTTGTTTATTTCCCAAATCGTGCTTGATGAAATCGCCGCCGGAGAATGCGAAATGGCGCGCTGCCGTCTCGAACTTGTCGCTGGGCTCACCGTGCTGAACCTGACACCTGCTGCTGAAGAGCTCGCCGACCACATTCTTCGATCAGGGCTTCTTCCCGCAAATGCAGACAGCGACGCCGCGCATATTGCGCTGGCAACCGTTCATAAATTGGGTATATTGCTGACGTGGAATTGCCGGCATATTGCCAATGGGGCGATCGAAGTCCGGCTGCGTCGGATGGTTCAAGCCAAGGGCTACGAGTTGCCAGCCATCTGCACGCCGGAAGAACTTTTGGAAGAATGATATGATTAAGACAGCAAAAGAAACGGCCAAAGGCGGAGGCGATTTGGTACTTCAGGAAATTTGGCGCATCAAAGATGAATTGTCTGCCGCTCGAGGGCACGATGTGCATCGTCTTTTCGCTGACGCCCGCAAACGACAAAAACTTTCCGGCCATCCGGTCGTGAATCTTCAAACCAAGCGCCGCAAGGCGTGAAAGAAGGAATCAGGTGCCTTCCAGCTTCCGCAAAGGGCGCACATCGACCGCTTCCATATGCCGGCGGCGCGGGTGGCCTGCAATCCGAGATCGGTGACCCCTTTGACCTTTGACTTTGAGGAAGGGGGTGGGGCAGCAGCTCACTACGGCGCATTCGTTAGCGCGTTGCCTCCAGCGCCTTGTTGGCTTTTTCGATTATTCCGTTATCCAGTTCCCTTTCTTGAAGAGAACGTTTCGACCGGACACACTGCGAAACTCTCCCACTGATGTCACTGCGAGGTCTTTCAGCTTCTTCCCTGTCTCGTCGTAGATTCCATACCAGCTTCCCTTCTTGAAGATGATAATGTCGGTTCCGTGACCGCATAGTTCGCCAATGGAGGACGCTGCGAGGTCCTTGATTTTTTTGCCGCTATCTCCGAAAACGGCATACCAGCTTCCTTTAAGTTGAACGTCTGAGATTGCCATGATGTTTATTCTTTCTGTGTGTGGCTTTCTTATTGGCGGCTGCCGTCGCCGGGCAAATCCAATCGCCGATCCAATTCTTGCAGCGTCGCAAATTCCGAAGCGGGCTGGTCAATTGTTGTTGAAAGTTATTTGCGGTAAGCAGCATCGCCGGCATCCTGAAGCGACACCAGAAATGCAGTCAGGTGCCGCTGCTCGTTTGCGTTCAACGCGGACAATTCTTGTTTCAATGCCTCAATGCTCACGTCCTGAAAGTAACACCTTAAAAGTGTCCCCGCAAGCCAAAGGTTGGATTGATCAGGCGCCGTCCGGCTTCCGCAACGGGCGCACATCGACCGCCTCCATGCCGGCGGCGCGGATGGCTTCCAGTCCGAGATCGGTGTCCTCGTAGGCGCGGCAGAATTGCGGGGCCACGCCCAGGCGGCGCGCCGCTTCCAGGAAAATATCCGGCGCGGGTTTCTGCCGCATTACATCTTCGCTGGTCACGACCGCCTGGAACAAATGCCGGATGCCCAGATGCGTCAGAACTTCGTTGATATGCGAATAAATGCCGCCGGAGGCGACGGCCATCGGAATGATGCCATAATGCTCCCGCGCAATGTTCACCACGACCTCCACCTCCTGCACTTGCGGCAAGAAGTGCATGTAGGCCGCCTCCTTTTCCCTCGAAGCGGCGAGGGGATCCAACTCCCGTCCTTGTTCCCGGCTCAACATTTTCAAAATGTCCCGCGACGGCACGCCGCCCAGCGCGTAAAAACGGTCTTCCGGAAAATCGAGCCGGTAGCGCTCCGCCACCATATGCCAGGCGCGCCAATGCAGCGGCATGGTGTCGGCCAGCGTGCCGTCGCAATCAAAAATCAGCGCCTGTGGAACCAGGGTCGAACTCATAAATTTAAAGCCGCCAGCCGCTTTTCCAGATCATCCGCCATTAACGGCTCAATCAGGCAATCGATGTTGCCCTCGATCAACACCGGCAGATTGTAAAGCGTCAATTCGATGCGGTGATCGGTCACGCGGTTTTGCGGAAAATTGTAGGTGCGGATGCGTTCGTTGCGTTCGCCGGTGCCGACCTGCTCTTTTCTGTGCGCCGCATAGCGGGCATTTTCCGCGGCGATTTTGGCCTCCAGCAAACGCGAGCGCAACACGGTCATGGCCCGGGCCTTGTTTTTTTGCTGCGACCGTTCATCGGCGCAGCGCACGATCATGCCCGTCGGCTTGTAGATGATTTGCACGGCCGAATCCGTGGTATTGACACCCTGGCCGCCTTTGCCGGAAGCCCGGCAAACGTTGATTTCCAAATCTTCCGGCTTGATCTCGATGTCCACTTCCTCCGCCTCGGGCAGCACCGCCACCGTGGCCGTGCTGGTGTGAATCCGCCCTTGCGCCTCGGTCGCCGGCACGCGCTGCACACGATGGACGCCGCTCTCATATTTCAGGCGCTTGAAGACATCCACGCCGGTCACGCCAAAAATCACCTCCTTGAAGCCTCCCAGGTCCGAAGGGCTGCTGTCCATGCTCTGGACCTTCCAGCCGCGGCCCTCGGCGTAGCGGGTGTACATGCGATAGAGATCGGCGGCGAACAAGGCGGATTCCGAACCGCCGGCCCCGGCGCGAATCTCGATGATGGTGTTGCGCGAATCGGCCGGATCGGGCGGAGCGAGGCCCAATTGCAATTGCCGGGCCAGCCGTTGTTCTTCGGTTTGAAGCTGGGCGATTTCGTCCCTGGCCAATTGCGCCATTTCGCTGCCGGCGGGTTCGGTTTTCAACAAGGCGGCGTGTTGCGCCAGATCATCCACCACTTTGAGATAGCGCCCGCCCGCCACGTTCAACTCCTTGAGCCGGGCGTATTCCCGCGAAAGCTCCTGCAATCGGGCCGTGTTGCCGAGCACCTTCGGGTCGCTCAAAGCGGCTTCGACCTCGCTGTAACGGCGCGAGAATTTCTCAATGTAGGGGCGCAGGTTCATTTCCAGTTCCTAATCTTGATCTTAATCCTAATCCTAATCTTCTTCGTGCAATTTCGATTAAGATTACGATTAGGATTAAGATCAGGAGCGGCTGCTCAAAAAAGTGAAATCCGTCCGCCTTCCACGGGCGGGTGGCAGGGAAAGGGAGCTACTTCTTTTTCTTTTTGCCGGCGGCGGCGGCGGCCTGGGCGGCCTGCGTCTTGACCATGCGCTGCTGGAATTTATCCACGCGCCCGGCGGTATCAACGAATTTCTGGGTGCCGGTGTAAAAGGGGTGACACACGTTGCAAATACCGACCATGATCAACGCCTTGGTCGAGCGCGTCTTGATCACGTTGCCGCAGGCGCACCGGATTTCCGCTTCCACATATTTTGGATGAATTTTGTCCTTCATAAAAGCAAGGCCGGACAGCTTACCAGCCTTCCGCCTTTTGACAAGTTTTATTTAAAGGGAAAGGAAGTTCCTGAGAATTTGCCGCCCATTCTCCGTCAAAATGCTTTCCGGATGAAACTGCACACCCCAAATCGGATGGCTCTTATGGCGCACGCCCATGATTTCGCCCTCCTCCGTTTCGGCCGTGATTTCCAGGCAATCCGGCAGCGTCTCCCGTTGGATCACCAGCGAATGATAGCGGGTGGCGGCGAAGGGATTGGCCATGCCCTTGAAAAGGTCCCGGCCATTGTGTTTGATGGGCGAAGTTTTGCCGTGCATGATGCGGTAATTCACCACCACCTGCGCGCCAAAAGAATAACCGATGCATTGATGGCCGAGGCAGACCCCAAACAGCGGCACCTTGGGGCCAAAGGTCTGGATGATGGCATTGGACAACCCCGATTCGCGCGGCGAACACGGCCCGGGCGACACCAGGATGCGGTCAGGATTCAACTCCCGAATTTGATCCAGGGAAATCTGATCATTGCGCCGCACCTCAAGCTCCGCCTTCAGCTCTCCGAGGTACTGCACCAGGTTGTAAGTAAACGAATCGTAATTGTCGATGACCAGGATCATTCAATATCCGGTCATTTCTTTTCGTCCGGCGGGGCCGCGCGAAGCTTCCAGCAATGATCCAGACTGAGAGGGCCTGGGCCCGCCGCGGACAAATAAAGGAACACAAAACAATAAATGACGGCCAGTTCGCCTTGATTGTGGATGGGCCACCATGCGTAGGGCGCATGCTCCATAAAGTAAGCGACCGCCATTTCCCCGGAAAGAATGAACGCCGCGGGCCGGGTGAAAAGGCCCAGCAGGAGGAGCAGCCCGCCAACCAACTCCAGAATGCCCGCAATGCCGACCGTTGAAAGAAGAGGAGGCGTTTCAACCCGGGTCGCCGGATATCCGAAAACTTTTTGCCCGCCATGGCACAAAATCAACCCGGCAATGACAACGCGCAGCAGGCTCAGGAGCCAGGGAGACCACTTCTCACAACATGCACACAATTTACACATGACGTTCCTATACCTTATCGCCCCGCCCGGCCGCAATGGAAATCTTTGGCTCCCGCTCCTAATCTTAATCCTAATCTTAATCTTTGTACCGGAAGATTAAGATTAGGATTAGGATTAGGATTGGGAAGGAAACAGCAGGGCGATTTTTTTTCGCACGGCCTCGTCCATTTTAATGAGCGGCGGCCACTCGCGTTTGAATCCTTCGCCGGCCAGCTTTTTGGTGGCGTCAATTCCCATTTTTGTGCCGATGGCGAATTGACTCGTGGCATGGTCCAGCACGTCCGCCGGGCCCCGGGTAAAAATGGCGTCGCGCTGCGGATCGGTCGTGGCGCAAAGACGGAACAACACTTCGCTGGTGTCATGCACATCAACGTCCGCGTCCACCACCACGATGTATTTGGTGAACATCATCTGGCCCATGCCCCACAGGCCGTGCATGATTTTGTAGGCCTGCATGGGATAGGTCTTTTTGATGCTGACAAACACCAGATTGTGGAAAACCCCTTCGGCGGGCAGCGCCAGATCAACCAGTTCCGGGAAATTCATTTTCAAGACCGGCAGGAACAACCGCACGCTGGCCGTGCCAATGTAAAAATCCTCCATCGGCGGCCTCCCGACAATCGTCGCCGGATAAACGGCGTCCTTGCGATGGGTGAGGGCGGTGATGTGAAAGGCGGGATACAAATCCGGCAGCGAATAATAGCCGGTGTGATCGCCGAAAGGCCCTTCCGTGTGCAACGGCTCCTTCGGGTCCACGTAGCCTTCGATGACAAAATCGGCGTCGGCGGGGACCTCCAAATCGTTGGTCAGGCATTTGACCAATTCGACGGATTTCTTGCGCAAATAGCCGGCCAGCAAAAACTCGTCCATGCCATCCGGCAGCGGGGCCGAGGCGCAAAAGGTCAGCACCGGATCGCCGCCCAGGAAAACGCTGACGGGCATGGGCTGGCCGCTTTCGTAATAGCGTTTGCCGTGGCGGGCGGCGACTTTTTGGAGTTGCCAGTGCATGCCCGCGGTTTGGCCGTCGAAGATTTGCATGCGGTACATGCCCACATTGCGTTCGCCGGTGTCGGGGTCCCGGGTCACCACGCAAGGCAGGGTGATAAAGCGTCCCGCATCGAGCGGCCAGCATTTGAGAATGGGCAGGGAGGCCAAAGTCGGAAAGGATGAAGGCTGAAGGCTAAAGGCTGAAGTCGGACTGGCCTCGCGCGCGCCACTGGCCAATTCTGCGGCCCGGAGCACTACTTCCTGGCACGCGCCCTCGCTTACGAGCTTTGGTTTGGCGTGACGCAAGTCCAAAGCCAGGCCGAGCAATTTAATCGCCTCCTCAAAACCAACCGGCGGCCTGGCCTTGAGCAACGCGCCCAATTCCCGCGCCGCCTCTTCGACCGACCCGGCCCCCATGCTCAGGGCCATGCGTTGATGCGAGCCGAGCGTGTTGATGGCCACCGGAAAGGGCGACACCCGCCCGTTGACCGTCGGTTGTTCAATGAGCAGCGCCTGGCCGCCGCCCGGCGATTTCATTTCGCGATCGGCCAATGCGGTGATTTCCAATTCAGTGGCGATCGGCTGGGAGACGCGTTTGAGTTCGCCGGCCTTATCCAACGCTTGCACAAACTGGCCAAAGGAATCGTGGGCCATGTTATGATTCGGGACTCGTCATGGGATGAACTCTAGGTGTTTCAACAGCAAAGTTCAAAGTTTTTGGATGTCGAATATTGGGCGAACGCTGACGGCAAAGGTTGGCAGGAATACAGTGAGAATCGGCAGTGCAGATTTTTCAACGTTCGGCGCACACCTTTACAGGGGAAATTGATTGATTTTGCTTCTGGAAAATCCGATAACCTTTCAGTAAATAAAGAACCCTAATTAAGTCAAATCAGAACTGATGGCCGTCGTGTCATCCCTGATTTAACCGTCAAATCATATGAACAACTTCGCATTCCATTCCCGCAATATCGTCTCTCTGCTCCTATCGCTTGCCTGCTTCGCGCTGGCGGCGCTGTCGCGCGCCGGCACGGCGTATTGGACGGCTGGCGGCGCGGATACCAACTGGTCAACGGGCGGCAACTGGGCCGGCGGCACCGGCACAGCCGGTGTGCCCGGCCCAACCGACAGCGTGGTCTTTGGGCCGGCCGGAACGAACACGGCCGCTTTCGTCATCAGTAATTATGTGGACAGCGTCACCAGCAACTTTGGCGGCACGATTGGCTCGCTGCAATACACGAACGCGGCGGGCTATCAAAATACATTGATTGCGCCGGGAGTGTCGCTGTGGGTCACGAACGCGAGCGTCGCGACTGCGACGCAGGCGGCGGGTGACGCGCTCATGGTGGGGGGATACAACAGCGGCACATCGGGGGGGGCCACGATTTCCGGTCCCGGAGCAAGCTTGGTGGTCAGCAATACGAACGGGCAATTCATCGTCTCCCAGGCCGGGACGGCCGCGACGCTGAATCTGTCGAACCTGGACACGCTGGTGACCTGCGTCAGCCGGCTCGGCGTGGGCGTCCCGCCCAAATACAACTGGGGCGTCATCACTGCGACCGACGGGGGAGCGTTGATACTGGCCAAAACCAACTACATCTCGACCGCATTCAGCATGGTCCCTGGCGTCGCCATCAGCTACACCAACTGGGTGGGATACGTTTATGTGTCAGGCCATGAAATTGAGGAAGCCATCGAGGTCGGCAACGGAGCGGACAACAGCATCGGCGCGGCCAGCTCCATTCTGCTGGGCCTGACCAACGGATTCTATATTGACAGCATGGGCGTGGGCAAATCCAAATCCGCCAACGCCGCGGCAGTGGTCAAGTTCAATCCCGCCTTCACCAGCCAAAGCCCGACGGCCTGGTTTCGCGGCACCAAAGGCAGCGCCTCGGGGCGCGTGGCCTTCCTGGCCATTGGTGACAACGCCACCGGGGGCAGCTCCGGCACCGCCGCCAACGGCACGATGGACTTCACCGGAGGATCGGTGGACGCGATGGTGGATTTGATGTTTTTGGGCATCGACAAGAACGCCAACAGCGGCGCCGGCGCCAACACCGGCACGCTGACGTTCACCGCGGGGAGTTTCAACATCAACGCCCTGACCTTGGGCGCGCAGGAATCTTCCACGGCGGCCAACGAAAATCCCTGCGTTGGCATTGTCAACGTCAGTGGCGCCGGCGCAACCCTCACTGTCAACAATGTCCTGGAATTGGGCCACACCGCCATTTCGGCGCCGACCAGCACCGGCCCGGCCAACACCCTGGGCGCGCTCAACATCACCAACGGCGCCGCCTATGTCAATAATATCATCGTCGGCGCTTTGAGCGCCGGCAACGCCGTCCTGGTCAGCGGCGGCGCGCTGATCGTTTCCAACACGCTGGCGACCAACGGCAACGGGCTGGCCAGCTTGTCGCTTGCCAATGCCACCCTGGGCTTGAACATTCCGGCCAGCGGCTTGCCGGTCAGTTTGACCAAAGCCCTGGTCACCGGCGGCGCCTCCAACGTCATTCAAATCCTGTCGGCCCCCGTTTTCTCCTCCTATCCGCAGCAGATCAAGCTGATCAAATACACGAGCCTCTCGGGCGCGGGCTGCAATTTCGGGTTTGGCGCGACCCCCTTGCCGTCTTCGGCCCCCAACGCTTACCTGACCAACACTGGCAATTCAATTGATCTCGTTCTGCCCAACGATCCGCGGCCAGTCATCGCCCTCCCCGAGCCTGCCAGTTACAGCGGCAATCTGGGCGACAATGTGAACTTCACCGTTCTCGTCAACCCGGCGAGCGTGACGCCACTCTCTTATCAGTGGTATTATTACAACACGGGCGCGACCAACGCGGTGACCAACGGGCTGACGGCTGACAATGCCACCCTCTCCGGCGCGACCAACGCCACGCTCTCGATCTCCAACGGCCAGGCGGACGAAAACGGCAATTACTTTGTGGTGGTGACCAACATTTACGGTTCGGCCGCCAGTAGCGTTGCCGTGCTCAACTTGAGCCAGAATTGCGTGTCGCCGGGCATCACCGGTCCCGCCAGTCAGACTGTCATCCTGGGCAACAACGCCACTTTTACCGCGAGCGTTTCGGCCAATCCCGCCGCCACCATTTGGTGGACGCGGAATGGGACTACGGTCGGTGGCGCCACTTCGAGCAGCTTGACGGTCACCAACGCCCAATATCCGGGGGACGACCAGGCGCAGTACTGCATCATTGCCAGCAACGCCTGCGGCGCGCAGACCAACTGCGCCACGCTCTCGGTGATTTGGGGGCCGGTGATCAGCAATCAGCCCGTCAGCCTCGTGATCACCGACGGCCAGCAAGCGTCTTTTGCCGTGGTTGCCGGCGGCATGCCGGCCCCCGGCTATCAATGGAACTTCGATAACAATCCCATTTCCGGCGCGTCCAATCCGACCGCGCTGACCGCCAACCTGGTCATCGCCGGCGCGTCGGCCGCGAACATGGGGACCTATTCTGTGACGATCACCAACGCGGCGGGCACGGTGGGCAGTTCCAATGTGACGCTGACCGTCAATTCGGCGAGCCTGGCCATCGCGGCCACGTCCCCGGCCAACGGTCAATCTGGCGTCTGCTATGACACGCCGTTGGCGATTACTTTTAACCAGCCGCCCTCGCTCGGAACCACGAACCTGATTCGCATTTACAACGCCGCCAACCCCGCCGCGCCGGTGGACACGGTGGACGTGAGCCTGGGCGCCCTGCAAGCGCGGACGGTCGGCGGCGTCGCGCTCAAATCGTACGCGGTGCTGATCAATGGAAATGTCGCCACAGTTTATCCGCATTCCAACGTGATGACCTTTAACCAGACTTATTACGTGACGATTGACAACGGCGCTTTCACCGACGCCAGCGGGGCTGATTTCGCCGGCCTGACCAACACGAGCGCCTGGAGCTTCAGCACCAAGCCGACGGGTCCGGCCAATAGCACCAACCTGATCGTGGCGGCCGACGGCAGCGGGGATTTCCTCACCCTGCAAGGGGCGGTCGATTTTGTGCCCGTCAGCAACACGGCCCCGGCCACGATCAACGTGGGCATCGGGACCTTTATGGAAATCATCCGTGTCAACACGAAGAATAATATTTCGATCATCGGCCGGGATCGGCGGCAAACGATCGTGGCCTATCCGAACAACAACAATATCAATCCCAGCAGCGCGACGCGGCCGTCCTTTGGCATCACTTCGGCCAACGATTGTTCGGTGCAGAACCTGACCATCACCAACAGCACGCCACACGGCGGGTCGCAGGCCGAAGCGCTGTTCGTCAACTCTTCCAAGCGGTTCATCTGCCTCAACGCGGATGTGGACAGCTATCAGGACACGATCCTCTGCAACGCGGCGGGCAACCAGGAGTACATCCAGGACAGCCGCGTGCAGGGCGACACGGACTTCATCTGGGGCAGTGGCACGCTCTACGCAACCAATTGCGAACTGACGTCAATGACCTCGGGCGGCCACTTGACGCAGCCCAGAACGCCGCAAGGCAGCAATGGTCTGGCGTTTGTCAATTGCCTGATTGACGGCGCCGGCAGCGTGACCAACAGCGACCTGGGCCGCGACGCCGCCAACAGCGGCAACGGCAATTGGTTCTATGGGCAGGACGCCTATGTCAACTGCGTGATCGACACCAACGTCATCATTCCTGCCGGCTGGATTCTCGGCAGCGGAACGCTGTTCGGGAACACCACGTTCCTGCGTTTCTGGGAATATCAAAGCGTGGACACGAACGGCAATCCGGTGAATACCAGCGCCCGCGCCGCCTGGTCCACTGAGATTGACGGCAACACGGCGACCAACGGAGTGCAAAATGTCTCCAACTGGTTCTCTGGCTGGACTCCGGCCCTGGCCCCGAACATCATCGGCCAGCCGCAAAGTCTATCCGTCGCGGGCGGAGCACCCGCGCAATTCTCTGTCAGCGCCACAGGCATCCCCGCGGCCGCCTGTCAATGGATGTTCAACGGCAATCCCGTGGGTTCAAACGGCCCGGCTTACACCATCGCCGCCGCCAATGCCAACAATGCCGGAACCTACACCGTGGTTGTTTCCAACCCGTCCGGCACGGTCACGAGCCGCCCCGCCAGCCTTGCCGTCGGTAATACCGCGCCAACTCTTGGCGCCGTCTCCGACCTGACGGTTAATGTCGGTGCGACCGTGACGGTCAACAACGTCGCCACTGATCCCGATGTGCCCGCGCAAACGCTGGCTTACAGCCTGTTGAGCGGCCCGTCCGGTGCGTTGCTTGACACTGCCGCCGGCACATTCACCTGGCGTCCGACGGTCAGCGCGGCGAACACGACCAACCTCATCCAGGTCGTGGTCACAGACAACGGCTCGCCCAATTTGAGCGCCACCAACAACTTCAATGTCATTGTGAACCCGCTTACACAGCCGGGCCTCTTCGCGCCAGCGCTTTCGGACGGTCAGTTCAGCTTGTCGGTGGCCGGACAGGTCGGGCCTGACTACGCTCTGCAGGTTTCGACGGATTTGTCGAGCGGCGCGTGGGTCACGTTGCTTCAGACCAACTCCCCGCCGTCACCGTTCACGTTCATTGTGACAAACGCGGTTGGAGCGCAACAGTTCT
Organism: uncultured Verrucomicrobiae bacterium; assembly: GCA_963825315.1. Taxonomy (GTDB): domain Bacteria; phylum Verrucomicrobiota; class Verrucomicrobiia; order Limisphaerales; family Palsa-1400; genus DASRLE01. Next base: position 1,013,138 of record CAWGST010000002.1, read on the forward strand.
ATCGAGTCATCGTGGTACCGCCGCCGCCCTAG
>CAWGST010000003.1:0-82007 GCA_963825315.1 uncultured Verrucomicrobiae bacterium
AGCGTTTTAAATAAAACTGTAGCCACAAGAGGCAAACCAGTTCATGGCATCCCGGGGCGTGATACTCTGCAAAGCTGAAGCAATCGCCTGGAGCAGAGCGGGCTGCGTGCGGGCCTCGGCTGTACGCAGGTGGGATTTGACTTTGCTCCACATTTGCTCGATGGGATTGAGGTCTGGGGAATAGGCTGGAAGGAAGAGGATTTGGGCTCCAGCCTGCGCGATCAGCGAAAGGGTCGGCTCACTTTTATGCGGGGAGAGGTTATCCATGATGACCACATCTCCGGCGCGCAGCGTCGGGCACAAGACATGGCCGACATAGACCCGGAAAACCTCCGTATCGGTGGCCCCCTCGATGGTCATGCAGGCGGTGGCACCGTCCAGGCGGATGGCGCCGATCATGGTCGTGGTTTGCCAATGGCCCTGCGGACATTGGGCGTGGACACGCTGACCCCGCAGGGCGCGCCCGCGCAGGCGGGTCAGATTGGTTTTGGCACCCGATTCGTCCAGGAAAATCAGTTTGGCCGGGTCCAAACCGCCTTGCCGACGCCGCCAGGCGCGGCGCGCCCGCGCAATGTCCGGACGGTCTTGCTCGCTGGCATGGAGTGTCTTTTTTTATATGTCAGCCCCATCTTCGCCAGAACGTAGTGGATGGCGGGCAGAGAACAGTCCAGTTCCAAGCCGGCGCGCAGCTCTTTCAAGGTCAGGTCGGGCTTCTGATTCAATAGAGTCCGCATCTGGCGCTGATGGGCCGCCAGGATCATCGGCTTGCGCCCGGAGAAACGGTGGCGCGGACCGATCTCCCCGGTCCGTCGGCGTTGTTGCAAGAGCTTCTTGACCATGCCCAGCGAAACCCGGTAACGATCGCCGACCTCCACGCGAGTCCCCTCTTCAAGGTCATAGGAAGCCAAAATCCGTTCGCGCAGGTCCAACGATAAAGTTCGCATGAACTGCCTATACCACAGGCCCAACGGAATGGCTACAGTTTTATTTAAAACGCCCTAGCAGCCTGTCGGACTTGACCAGAAGCATTTTTTCTGGATTTCGCGTAATCTGCTATTGGAGCCTGTAGCACGGAGTTGACGAATTCGAAAAGACCAGTTGGATCGGACCAATAGAGTCCGGGAGGGGTGTCAATCGAAGGTCCGATTAAATTTGTGTTCCGCCCGGCCTTTCCCCTCGGATTTTTCAGCCGGAGCGGGCCAGTTTCACTCCCGCTCGCAAGATGTGTAACCGTTTGAGGTTGTAGGCGACGCAGACCCACTGCCATTCCAGCCCGACCTTTTCCAGTCCGCGCAGCAGAAATTGCCGGAATCCCATCACGCTCTTGATGATGCCAAAGACCGGTTCCACCGTCTGCTGCCGCAATTTGTACTTGGCTTTGCCATCCTTCGTTTTCAGCCGGTGCTTCATCACCTCGCTCAACCCGGCTCCCGGGGCGGCGCCGCCGGCTCATCCTTCTTTTCCAGATCGCTGACGGTGCGATGGTGTTCTTTCTTTTCTAACGCCGCATAGACGGTCGTCCCGGTAGGTTGGCCTGTGGGTGTTTGTTCCACGGCACGCACCGCCGCTTCGCTGTAAAATCCGCTGTCGGCCAAAACGTCCGCGACCGATTCCACCGGGGCGGCCACCGCCGCCACAGTGGGGGCCAGTTCCTGTTTGTCGTTGCACGCCTGGCTGACTCGCTCTCCCACGATCAAGCGGCTGTCTACTTTCACGGCCGCTTGGGCGTTGTAGCTCTGCTCAAAATGTGGGCCGCTGCCCGCTTTCATGATCCGGCTCTGCGGGTCGGTGAAATTATATTGATCGCTGGGACCGGGTTCGGGCGTCGGCGCTTTGGGTGGTTGGCCGCGGATTCCTTCACCCCGTTTTTCTTTGGCGGCCCGCTCGGCCAGTTTCTTCTCGTGTTCGGCCAACTCGATGGCGTGGCGCGCCTGGGCCCGGGCTTCAATCTCGGCCCGCGCTTTTTGCAGCGCGGCTTTGCGCTCCTGGCGGCGGGTGATTTCTTCGGGAATACTCAGCCCGTCTTGCAACGGCGTGCTGTCGGCCTGCTCGGCTTTGGCCATCAGTTCCTTGACCTCCAGGTCCAGTTGTTCGATGGTTTTGCCCGCGTGTTCGTAGCTGACGGCGGAGTGCTTGCTGGCATTGGCCATCACCTTGGTCCCGTCCACGGCCACAGTGATTTGACCGACCTGCAAAAACTTCAATGCCTGCGCCATCTCCAACACCCGCACAAAGGCCTCTTGCAGCAGCGCTTTGTTTTCGCGCCGGAAAGTGCAAATGGTGTCGTGGTCCGGATGGGTGTCTCCGCAAATCATCCGCACCGGCACACTGTCGTAAGTCGCCTGTTCGATCCGCCGCGAACTGAAAAGCCCGGTGGCGTAGCAATACAGCAACAGGGCCAAAAGCATGCGGGGTGGATATTGTTCGCTGCCCGTGCCCCTTTCGTTGACCTTGATTCGGCGCAAATCCATCTCCTCAACGGCGTCCAGAATGAAATGCGCCAGATGGTCTGCCGGCACCCAATCGCGCAGATTCGGGGGCAGGATCAGCGGGGTGTCGTAATCAACAGTGATAAAGCGTGCAGCCATACTTGACTGATGCCCTCTGGCCCTTTCACGTTCAAACTTTCTGAAAAAACCTTCGCTCTAGAGCGTTTTAAATAAAACTGTAGCCACAAGAGGCAAACCAGTTCATGGCATCCCGGGGCGTGATACTCTGCAAAGCTGAAGCAATCGCCTGGAGCAGAGCGGGCTGCGTGCGGGCCTCGGCTGTACGCAGGTGGGATTTGACTTTGCTCCACATTTGCTCGATGGGATTGAGGTCTGGGGAATAGGCTGGAAGGAAGAGGATTTGGGCTCCAGCCTGCGCGATCAGCGAAAGGGTCGGCTCACTTTTATGCGGGGAGAGGTTATCCATGATGACCACATCTCCGGCGCGCAGCGTCGGGCACAAGACATGGCCGACATAGACCCGGAAAACCTCCGTATCGGTGGCCCCCTCGATGGTCATGCAGGCGGTGGCACCGTCCAGGCGGATGGCGCCGATCATGGTCGTGGTTTGCCAATGGCCCTGCGGACATTGGGCGTGGACACGCTGACCCCGCAGGGCGCGCCCGCGCAGGCGGGTCAGATTGGTTTTGGCACCCGATTCGTCCAGGAAAATCAGTTTGGCCGGGTCCAAACCGCCTTGCCGACGCCGCCAGGCGCGGCGCGCCCGCGCAATGTCCGGACGGTCTTGCTCGCTGGCATGGAGTGTCTTTTTTTATATGTCAGCCCCATCTTCGCCAGAACGTAGTGGATGGCGGGCAGAGAACAGTCCAGTTCCAAGCCGGCGCGCAGCTCTTTCAAGGTCAGGTCGGGCTTCTGATTCAATAGAGTCCGCATCTGGCGCTGATGGGCCGCCAGGATCATCGGCTTGCGCCCGGAGAAACGGTGGCGCGGACCGATCTCCCCGGTCCGTCGGCGTTGTTGCAAGAGCTTCTTGACCAGGCCCAGCGAAACCCGGTAACGATCGCCGACCTCCACGCGAGTCCCCTCTTCAAGGTCATAGGAAGCCAAAATCCGTTCGCGCAGGTCCAACGATAAAGTTCGCATGAACTGCCTATACCACAGGCCCAACGGAATGGCTACAGTTTTATTTAAAACGCTCTAGAGCATTTTAAATATAAATGTAGCCGTATGATGTTTGGTTTCGGGGAGCGCGGCCGTCTCGGTCGCACTCGTCGGCGTCCCGCCGACGAGACATTCTACGTTTAGACAGAAAGTCTTTAACCAGGCAATGAAGCGCAACCCAGATCGTTTTCCGGAGGATTTCATGTTTCAGCTTGAGGCGCAGGAGTTTACGCTTTTGAGGTCACAAATTGTGACCTCAAACGGACGAAGCTGCAACCGTTGCTCGCGCCGCCTCCCGATCCGCCCCGGCTGGAAACAGGCTTTCCCATCAAAGAAGACGCCGTGCCCTATCGAACCAGCCGAAAGCGCATGCGCCCGTATTAGGAGACATACACTCCTGACGCAGAACTCGCGCCACTGTTGCGAGAATTGTCATGGACAAAACTTATTCCTTGGCGGATCGCAGCATTCGTTTGATACGCTCGCGGGCTTCAGATGACAGCGCCTGCTGCGGTGAATGTGGGTCGTCTTGCGCAGGCTCTCTGGCCGCCGAGCGCAGAAACGTGATCTGCCTGCCATAAGAGCGGCACCATTTGCACAACACGAGGTGAAAACGCAAACCGAACCTCTCGAGAAGCGTGAGCTTGCGGTCGAGCGCGGCTGATTGCAGGCGGATGGCCTCCTTGCAACTGGGTGACAGGTCGCCAAGCCCTCGGACGAGGGTTTTGACAATGTTAGAGGGCCAATTCATATTGTTTTCCGCCAGCGAGCCGGCAACGGTCGAGCCGGTTGCGCCGCCGCACCCGCGCCGAACGCAGCACCGCCCACAAGTTCGTCGGAGAGACGGCGCGAATCCTTACCATTTTTTTCGGATTTGTCCCGCCCTTCGCAGAACCACTGGAACGCCCCCAACGCCATGCCAACACACGCCCGGTTCATCGCGGCGCATCCTTTTTTCCAAACCAGTTCATTTCCATGCAGCGACGCAACGCCATGCGAGCGCGATGCAACATCACCCATAAATTGCTCTCAGAAATGTTCAGCATGGCGCAAATCTCCTTGCCCTCGATGTCGTCAACCTCCCGCAAAGTGAACACTGTGCCGACCTTCTTTGGCAGCTTGTTCGAGCAATCGCGATACGTCTGCCAGAACATTTCGCTGTCCAGACTGGCGCCGGGATTTGACCACTCTTGCGGACCGAGTTCGTGAATCCAACCGTCTTTGAACAGGCCATCCGGGACAAAACGGTCGCTCTCTTCGTCCGAGTAAAACTCCATGTCCGTGAACGAGGTTTCACGGCTGGCTTTGCGGTAATAATCGCAAATTTTGTTTTTCAGGATGCCGACCAGCCAGCTCTTCTCCGCGGACCGGCCGGCGAAACTTTTGCCTCCTTTAAGCGCGGCGAGGAATGTGTCCTGGACCGCGTCCTCCGCCCGGGTGGCGTCGCGCAGACGCATCATCGCGTAACTGAAAAGGTAATCGCCGTGAAGTTCCACCCACCGTTCCGGGTCGGACAGGCCGGGCGCCTCTTTCGCGCCCTCCCCCGGCAACGCCTGGCTTGCGGTTAAATCCTCGTTAGCATCCACGGGTAAACTCTAATTATTCATGGAGGAAAAGCAAATCCTCCCTGCTTTCGCCCGCGGAGGGTAAATAAAGGCTTTTTCATTTTCCTGTGTAAGCTTTCAGCGGGCCGCGCGACTTACTTTTGGTGCAGGAATGGCATTCTGCAGCCGGGAACCTTGAATGGGAGTGAAACTGAATAAATGGATAGCCTATGACCTCAATTAAAATTGCAGCCCTTGCCGCGGCGGTGTTATTGGCGGTCGGTCTCGCCGTGGTGGTGCGTCAGGGGCGCGCGCAGCCGGCCAACAATTCAACCTGCGATCCAGAACACATGATGGATTTCAAAAAACCCGGCCCGGCGCAGTTGAAAAAGAAACTGTCCTCCGAACAATTCGCCGTCACACAACAATGCGGCACGGAACCGCCGTTCCATAATGCCTATTGGGACAATCACGCGCCGGGCATCTACGTGGACGTGGTGTCGGGCGAGCCGCTGTTCAGTTCGCTGGACAAGTTTGATTCCGGCACGGGCTGGCCGAGCTTCACGCAGCCGGTGAAAGGCGCCGGCGTCGTCAAGAAGAAAGACTCGGCTTTGGGCATGGAGCGGACGGAGGTGCGTTCGAAAATGGCGGATTCGCATCTCGGCCATGTGTTCAACGACGGACCGGGAGAAAAAGGATTGCGTTACTGCATTAATTCCGCCACGCTGAAATTCATTCCCGTGAAAGAGATGGACCAGGCCGGGTATGGCCAATATCTCGAACCGTTCGTGAAGGCGGGTTTGATCAAGGCCCCGGCCCGCGAGACGGCCATCCTGGCGGGCGGTTGTTTTTGGGGGATGGAGGAAATCATTCGCAAGATTCCTGGTGTCACCAAAACGACCGTGGGGTACACCGGCGGCAACACCGCGAACCCCACCTACGAAGAGGTTTGCAGCCATGCCACCGGTCATGCGGAGGCAGTTCAAGTGGTGTTCGATCCCGCCCGGCTGAGTTACGAGGCCTTGCTGGATTATTTCTTTCGCATGCACGATCCCACGACGCTGAACCGGCAGCACAACGACCTGGGTGCGCAATATCGCTCGGCCATTTTCTACACCACCGAAGCGCAGAAACAGACCGCCATGCGTGTGAAGGCGCGGTGGGACAAGTCCGGCAAGTTCGATCGGCCGATCACAACGGAGATTACGCAGGCAACAACATTCTATCCGGCGGAGGAATACCACCAAAAGTACCTCATGAAAAATCCCGGCGGCTATACCTGCCACGTTTTGCGCGATTGAACGGGCCTGCGCCGCAAGCCAGACGCCTCTCGAACAACGCAGGAACATCGCCAACCATGAAATGCTCCATGCACAACGCCGATGCCGTGGCCGTCTGTGCCTATTGCGGACGAGCGTTGTGCAACGACTGCATCCAAGCGCCCACCGCGCCCCGCATGGTTTGCTCGAACGATTGCGCGGCAGCACTTGCGCGCGCCGACCAGGCCCTGCAAATGATTCTCCAGCGCAGCGCGCAAAGCGCGCGGGCCAGCGCGTTTTACTGCTATGTCAGCGCAGGACTCTCCGCCGCCGCCGCGGTCGTCGCGTGGTTCATGTTGCCTTCGCCGTTTTTGATTCTGTTCACCGCCGCCTGCGCGGTCGTGCTGATGGCGTCGGGCATTTGGCATGGCCGGGTCGCGAAAAAACGCTGATGGAGCGTAATCGAATTTCGCCGTAAGGAATTCGCTTCTGTTTCGACTAATTCATGAATGCAAAAACGAAAACAATAAAAACGAAAACAATCTTATGAAATCAATTATTCCACCATTGGCAATTCCCATTCTGGCCGCATTGGCGCTGGTGGGCTGTAATCAAGGCAGTCCAGGCAATTCAACCGGGACGCCCTCCCCCAAGTCGAGCATGGCCGATACCAATGGCATGATGGGCGGAACGGCCAATATGCCGGCAGCTAACAGCATGCCGAATATGAATACGAATATGATGGCAAGCAATAGCATGGCGAATATGAGTACGAATATGCCGGCAAGCAATAGCATGGCGAATATGAGTACGAATATGCCGGCAAGCAACAGCATGTCGAATATGAATACGAATATGGCGGCAGCCACCAATCAATAGGTGATGATCTCTCCGGTTTGACTCAATGAAAGAACCGAAACAAATGCCCGCCAGCGAAATCACCGACCCCGCCATTTACTTCAATCGGCGCACGTTCATGCGGGCCGGAATCGTTGCGGCCAGCGCCATAGCCACCGGCCTGGTCTATCGGCGGCTCAATCATGTGGCAACGGGTACTGTTGACACGCCCTTGATCCAGGGACTGACAACGCCCTCTGCGGTGGCGAATGCCACGGGCTTTCCAGCCGCCGACCCGGCGACCTCCCTCCAGGACATCACGCATTACAATAATTTCTATGAATTCTCGACCGACAAGGAAAGAGTCGCCGATGCTGCCGCCAAATTTGAAACCAAGGGTTGGCAGGTGTCAGTCGAGGGCTTGGTGAGAAAGCCCAAGGTTTTCGACCTTGACGATTTATTGAAAATCAGTCCGCCAGAAGAACGGATATACCGCATGCGCTGCGTCGAGGGATGGTCCATGGTGATTCCATGGGTCGGTTTTCCGCTGTCCAAACTTCTCGATCTGGTCGAGCCGTTCAGCAATGCGAAGTATGTCGCCTTCGAGACGCTGCTGGATCCCAAGCGCATGCCGGGACAGCGAAGCGCTGTACTCGAATGGCCTTATGTTGAGGGTTTGAGAATGGATGAAGCGATGCACCCGTTGACCCTGCTGGCCAGCGGGCTGTATGGGCGTGCGTTGCCGCCACAGGACGGCGCCCCCATTCGGTTGGTCATACCCTGGAAATACGGGTTCAAGGGCGTCAAGTCCATTGTCAAAATCAAGCTGGTGGCGACGCAACCACGCACTACCTGGAGTGAATCTGCCCCGAATGAATACGGCTTCTACGCCAACGTCAACCCGCAGGTTGACCATCCCCGCTGGAGTCAGGCCACCGAACAACGCATCGGCGAATCGGGACGGCGTCCAACCCTGATGTTCAACGGCTATGCAGAACAAGTGGGTCATTTATACACCGGAATGGATCTGCGCGCGAATTTCTGACCGGCAAAAACCCTCGTGAAAGAGAACGATATTCGTTTCGCCAGGTTTCTCGTGCTCGTCAATGCCGCCGTGCCGGCGACATTGCTTGGCTGGGATGCCTGGCGCCACAAGCTGGGGGCCAACCCGGTCAATTTCGCAATCCTCACGACCGGTATGTCGGCGCTGGTTTTTTTGATGCTGACACTTTTGGTGACGCCTCTCCGAAAAATCACCGGCTTAAATTGGCTGATTTTCTCCCGGCGCACGTTCGGGCTTTACGCCTTCTTCTACGCCTGCATGCATTTCCTGATTTTCTTCAGCCTCGACCGGTCGTTCAGCATTTCCAGCACGTTTTCGGAAATGCTCAAACGCAAATACCTGCTGTTGGGCCTCACCGGTCTGCTGGTCATGGTGCCGCTGGCCGTCACCTCCACCAACGCCATGATCAAACGCCTTGGCGGCAAACGCTGGCGGGCGCTGCATCGGCTCGCTTATGTGGCCGCCATCGCCGGCGTGATTCATTATTATATGCAGGTGAAAGCCGATGTGCGCCAGCCGCTGGCGTTTGCGGCGGTGCTGGCCATCCTGCTCGGCTGCCGGCTGGTGGTTTACTGGCGCCGTCCCAAGTCAGTGCCGGCGGCAACTACCGCAGTCAAACCGAAGATATGGTCCGGTCCGTTGCCATAGCTGCCGCGACCGCGGACTTGTCGCGCCGTAGCGCAGCGAAGGTGGATCATCCCTGTGACGGTGGACTTGTCGCGTCGTCTTGTCGCGCCGTAGCCACAGCGGCGAAGGTGGAAGCGTAGCGGAGATGGACGGAAATAAAAATAGGCGATTGTGCGGGACGCATTACCAATTTCCTAGGCCTGACCCTTTCCCTTTCACTTTCATGCTCATAAAGTTTTGACGTCAGCCCAAAAACCAGATCAGCCGGGGTAAACTTCAACAACCGTGCTCATGGCACAAAGTTAAGCGCAAAGCAGGGCCATCGTCAAATTCATCCGCGTTTAGGATTGTCAATTAAACGGCACTTCAGTAAAATGACTGGCAGTTCTTTCACATGGCCAAGGCAGTTCATCCCGCCGGCAGTGCGTCAGTTTGAGTCTAATCCATAACATTGCGCAAGATAAGGCAAGGAATTCCCAAAAGAGGGTGAGTATTCTTGCGACAATCAGACCATGCCCGCTTCCAACAAACAAAAGGACACGCAACATGAGAATCGCCCTGACAACATTGACTGTGAGCGCGGCCATTCTGACAGCGCTTCTTATCGGATCGAGTGACGTTTGCCACGCCCAGGCTCAATCGCAATTCAACATTGAATCGGCCTCCGTGGTAGAAGTTTCTGCGATGCCAACAAACGGCATTTTTTGGAGCATGTCGGGCAATTTCCCCCCGAGTCCATTCGACCCGATGCCGTCTCTTTCATTGTATACGGACGGCACCCCGGGCAATTTCTGGTTCGACGACAGGGCTTTTGACTACCAGTCCTACTGGACGCAGGTGTCAGCGGATGCCAACACGTCCCGCAGCGGGGAAAGGACGATGGACGAAGTACCCGCGCCGCCCGGCTATGGCGGCAGCAGCGGTTCTTCAGGCGGCGGAGCCAGTCCGCAAATCGGCTTCACTCCTCCAGACAGCGGCTACGTTCCTTGCGAAACCTGGACCAATTTCTGGCTGGAAATCTCCGCTAGTTCCAACGTCATTGACATAATCATCAGCAACACACTTCCGGGCATGTCCTACATTCTGCTGAAAACGACCAGTCTAGAGCGTTTTAAATAAAACTGTAGCCATTCCGTTGGGCCTGTGGTATAGGCAGTTCATGCGAACTTTATCGTTGGACCTGCGCGAACGGATTTTGGCTTCCTATGACCTTGAAGAGGGGACTCGCGTGGAGGTCGGCGATCGTTACCGGGTTTCGCTGGGCCTGGTCAAGAAGCTCTTGCAACAACGCCGACGGACCGGGGAGATCGGTCCGCGCCACCGTTTCTCCGGGCGCAAGCCGATGATCCTGGCGGCCCATCAGCGCCAGATGCGGACTCTATTGAATCAGAAGCCCGACCTGACCTTGAAAGAGCTGCGCGCCGGCTTGGAACTGGACTGTTCTCTGCCCGCCATCCACTACGTTCTGGCGAAGATGGGGCTGACATATAAAAAAAGACACTCCATGCCAGCGAGCAAGACCGTCCGGACATTGCGCGGGCGCGCCGCGCCTGGCGGCGTCGGCAAGGCGGTTTGGACCCGGCCAAACTGATTTTCCTGGACGAATCGGGTGCCAAAACCAATCTGACCCGCCTGCGCGGGCGCGCCCTGCGGGGTCAGCGTGTCCACGCCCAATGTCCGCAGGGCCATTGGCAAACCACGACCATGATCGGCGCCATCCGCCTGGACGGTGCCACCGCCTGCATGACCATCGAGGGGGCCACCGATACGGAGGTTTTCCGGGTCTATGTCGGCCATGTCTTGTGCCCGACGCTGCGCGCCGGAGATGTGGTCATCATGGATAACCTCTCCCCGCATAAAAGTGAGCCGACCCTTTCGCTGATCGCGCAGGCTGGAGCCCAAATCCTCTTCCTTCCAGCCTATTCCCCAGACCTCAATCCCATCGAGCAAATGTGGAGCAAAGTCAAATCCCACCTGTGTACAGCCGAGGCCCGCACGCAGCCCGCTCTGCTCCAGGCGATTGCTTCAGCTTTGCAGAGTATCACGCCCCGGGATGCCATGAACTGGTTTGCCTCTTGTGGCTACAGTTTTATTTAAAACGCTCTAAACAATCCAGATTGGGTCCCCATTCAAACAAATACCGCCTCCAGCAATTCCATCGCCGCGAGTCTGATCAGTGCGGGAACAAATGCCACGCTGTTTTTTAAAGCTGTGCTGACCGCGAATGATCAGCCTCCTTTCATCACCGTTGCGCCCTCCAATCAGGTTGTCTTCGCGGGCAGCAGCGCGGTCTTCACTGTGACCGCGACGGGGCTTGCGCCATTGAGCTACCAGTGGCAGCTTAACGGAACCAACCTTCCGGGCCAGACCGCCGCCAACCTGACCATTGGCAGCGTCCAAACCAACAATGTCGGCAGCTATACCGTCATCGTTTCCAATGTCATCTGTTGGGAAAGCGCGACCGCCGGGCTTGGGTTGACCTGGTCCAATTCCTTGGGCGCCCCCATCGACGCTTCTCCTGCGATTGGACCGGATGGGACGGTGTACATCCTAAACACCGCGAACACCATGTTCGCCTTGGACCCGGTTGTTGGAGGCATCAAATGGTCCACCAACCTCGGAAGTGGCTATGACAACGGCATCACTTCGTCGGCGGCGGTGGCTGCAAACGGGTCCGCCGTCTATGTTGGTTCATTGGATGGAACCCTTTATGCCCTCAATACAACGAACGGCGCCGTTCTCTGGAGCAATCAACTTGGCGGCTCGATCTATTCCTCGCCGGCCATCAGCGCAAGCGATGGCACTATCTATGTGGGGACCTGGTATCCAAGCTCGTATGGACTGTTCGCCATCAACCCGGCCACCGGTGCCACCAACTGGTTTTTTGAAACGGATGACCCGAACAGCGGTCAAACCGGCATTGACTCCTCCCCGGCTATTGGGCCGGACTGCACCATTTATTTTCTGGTTCCGTACCAGAATTATTACGGCGATTTGTACGCCGTTTCCCCCAATGGAGCGTTGCAGTGGTTCTTCCCGCTTCCCGGCGCGTACGCTCCGGCTTCCTCGCCAGCCATCGGCGCGGACGGCACGATCTATGTCGGCTCGGGGGACGGTTATCTTTATGCGATCAGCCCCAGCGGAACGTTGGAATGGATTTTCGACACCGGTGACGGCCAGGCGATTAATTCCTCCCCCGCTATTGGCGGGGATGGCACGGTCTATATCGGTTCAACAGACGGCAATCTCTACGCCATCACCAATGGCGGTTTAAAGTGGCAGTTCACCGCCACAACCAGTTACGGCTACCCGATCTTTTTCATCTCATCACCAGCCCTCAGCGAGGATGGCGTGATCTACATTGGCGGAGAGGATTATTGGTTCGGCGTGAACAACTTCGTCTATGCCATCACCAACGACGCGGTCAAATGGACGTACCCAACGGGCGGATCTGTCGTTTCTTCCCCCGCGATCAATCCGGCGGATGGCGCCGTCATCATCGCCAGCGAGGACGGTTACGTCTATAAGCGTCCGGGATCCGGAAGCCTGGCGGCGAATGCCCCATGGCCTATGTTTCATCAGAACGTCCGCCACACCGGCGCCGTGCCCAACCCTGCCTGTTCCGGCGGTGGTGTCGCCTTTCCCAACAACCCCGGGTTCTCTTCGGGTTACAGCACCTTCAGCTTTTATCTGAGCGGCACCCCTGGAAGCCTTTGGTATGTTTTTGCCTCAAGCGATCTGGCAAACTGGAGCCAGCTGGGCAATGTCTCATTGGATTCCTCTTCGGGGACAGAAGAGTTTTTCGACGACACTGTGGCTGGAGTGACCAATCGTTTCTACATGGCGCAATCTGGCAATTCCTGCTCGCCAGTCATCGGTTTCATCAATATGACCATCCCGCCCGGAAAAAATCTAATCGCAAACCAGTTCTATCAGGTAAATGATGGCGATTCTCCGCAGAATACAGCGAACGGATTGCTCGATTTTCTGGTGAACAATGGTTTTTCTTCTCCCTATTTACCCGGCGGGACCGAAATCATGAAATGGAATGGGAACGACTTTGAGAGTGATACTTACGATGCGGTTAATAAACTCTGGTCAACCAACGGCGACGCGACGCTATTACCCGGTGAAGCGGCATTCATCATTAACCCGACGAGTTCTTCCTTGACGATACCTTTTGTGGGGTTGGTCTTGCAAGGGCTGTCGGCCAACCCGATTGTCGCCGGGACCAATTATGTCAGTTCCATTGTCCCGCAAGCCGGGCGCATCCAATCGGACCTGGGGTACAAGCCGAACACTAACGATCAAGTGCTGTTGTGGACCGGCAACGGCTTTTCAACCCACACTTATAGCGGCAGCGGATGGAGTTCGGGGGAGCCGGTGCTCAACGTCGGGCAGGGATTCGTCCTGGTCGCCAGCCAAACGAACCTTTGGCAGCAGAGTCTCTCCGCCTGCCAGCCTGGGTTTTTCGTGGTGCCGTCAAATCCTCTCTGGACTGACACCGGCATCTTCGTCAATAGCAACGACACAGTGATGTTCACCAACGTTAGTGGAATTTGGAACGGCGGCCCGGACCAGGGACAGGTGGGGCCAGGCGGAGAGATTGACAACGATGCGTTCGATTGCTTCTTAACAACCAATCTTGCTCTTCACGATAGCCTCATAGCGTTTGTGGGACCGAATCCTTATTATTGGGGCACCACTAACGAGTGGGTGTACGGAAACACCTATTTCCCGCAAGGGGCGAGTACCAACGGTTACTGGCCGGTCGGCACAAACGGGACATTCACAACCGATCGCGCCGGTGAACTTTGGTTTGGATTCAATGACGATGCGGTCAATCTGCAAACAAACGATAACACGGGGTTCGTGGCCGGACAAATACAGATCACCAATGGGCCATGACGTTTCACCCGATAACGACCAGCGCTTGCATGTGGCCCTTCATCTGGCAGCAAAGCTGCCCGGCCTGCGCCGGCCCTTAAGCCGATAAACCGGCCAAGGGGAGGCATGATCTGACAAGGCCGCGCTCAAGCCAGGACGCGCGGCAATGTTGACAAAGGGTCGTGAATGAACGACGTTTGTTAAAGTTAATCCGCGAACATGAAGCGAAGCCGTCAGTGCAAAGCGTTTACGCTCATTGAGCTTTTGGTGGTGATCACCCTCATTGCGATTCTGGCGGCGCTGCTCCTGCCCGCTTTGGCCAGCGCCAAACATCACGCCAAGGATGTCAATTGCGTGAGCAACCTCAAGCAATTGACCCTCAGCGGCTTGATGTACATGGATGAAACGGGCCAGACTATTCTCGAAGTTGATACGAACGATTTGGATTCTTGGCTTGGAGGCTTAAGCCCTTACGGGTTGACAAGCAATATTGTCCTTTGCCCGGCGACACGCGTCACAACCCAAACGGTTCCAAATGGCGATGTGATTGGAACCGCAAGCCTTGCATGGTACAACTGGCCATTGGGCACAATCGCGCCGGTCAATGGCAGCTACAGCATGAATGGCTGGCTTTTCTCTTGGGACCCGGCCATCACTAGCAGTATGTTTTCAGGATGGGTGGCCCCCCCCCCACGGTCGTCCTTAACAATCCCCAGTTTTTGTTTAATAAACCAACCTCGGTTCAAAGGCCGGCGCAAACTCCCCTCTTCAATGATGCGGTCGTTTGGAACGAATGGCCGCTCGAATCCGATCACCCTGCGCCTGACCTTTCCCAGGGAGAGGCTGTTGGCATACCAGGAATGACCCGCTGCACAATTTGGCGGCATGGGGGAAAAACGGCGACCTCGCCAGTCAGCGCCTCCATTTATCGCCCTTTCTTGATGCCGAATGACGCGGCGATCAACATCGGCTTTGACGATGGCCATGCCCAAATGGTAAAATTGAACTCCCTTTGGAGTCTCTACTGGCATTACAGCTGGAGGCCGTCTGCAACGCCACCTTAGCAGCCCTCGTTTGAAACCATAATACGGGGGTGGTGCTCGGACAAATAGAGATCACGCCACCATAACGTTTCGCCCGATAACGACCAGCGCTTGCATGTGGCCCTTCATCTGGCAGTAAAGCTGCCCGGCCTGCGCCGGCCCTTAAGCCGATAAACCGGCCAAGGGGAGACATGATCTGACAAGGCCGCGCTCAAGCCAGGACGCGCGGCAATGTTGACAAGGGGTCGTGAATGAACGACGTTTGTTAAAGTTAATCCGGGAACATGAAGCGAAGCCGTCAGTGCAAAGCGTTCACGCTGATTGAGTTGCTGGTGGTCATTACGATCATTGCGATTCTGGCGGCGCTGCTCCTGCCCGCTTTGGCGAGGTCGAAAATGAACGCCCAACAGGTCAACTGCTTGAGTAACGTCAGGCAGATAACTATGGCGGGATTGATGTACATGAACGAGACTGGACAGAACATGCGCTACAATGACTCGGGCATGCCGGAGTTCGATCCGTCTTGGCCAATTACCCTTTGGATGGGAAGTTTGAGTGATTATGGTGTTACGGATGAGCTGCGATTATGCCCTTCTACTCACCAGCCGTCGCCAGTCCAAAATACGGCTGTATGGGGTACGGCGTCTATCGCATGGGATTGGGGAGTCAATTTAACGCCTCCGATAACGGGCACTTACGGTTTCAATGGCTGGCTTTGGAGTTTTGCGCCGGGAACTAACTTTTACCGATCTGGCACTTTTCCGACCTTTGTTTTTCCCAAGCCCACGTCGATCCAGAGAACGCCACAAACGCCACTTTTTTTCGATTCGATATGGGTGTGCTCTTGGCCCATAGAAAATGATACGCCAGCCACCGACCTTTATAGTGGTGCGCCCATTCTCAACACCCTTGGAATTCAACGCTGTACTATTTTGCGCCACGGCGGGAAAACCGCATCATCGTCCTATCCTTTCTCCGGGCAAAAACAGGCTTTACCAGGCGCAATCAATATGGGCTTTGCAGATGGCCACGCGGAATTGTCCCCGCTGAGAAATCTCTGGAATTATTATTGGCATCTCAATTGGCGGCCGCCTTGAGCGCATTGTGGAGATGAACAGACGAGAAAGCCGCCATTGCCACGCCTTTACGCTCATTGAGCTTTTGGTGGTCATCGCCATCATCGGCATTATCGCCGCGATGGTTGTCAACATGAATAGCGCCGCCCAAACCGCCAAAAGAAACGCCCAAGTCAACGGCGATAAGGCCAATCTCACCCTAATGATTGATAATTATCAAGCCAAGCTCAATTTTTACCCGCCGGACAACGGCAGCCTGGCCAGCGCCCTTCCTGCCAATTACGAAGCATTGGCCGCGATCAATCCTTTGCTCTACGAATTGACCGGCGCGTCAATCAATATCAACACTGGGAACATTGTACTGTTTGATGGCACTAATATTTCTTCCCAAAACTTCAGCAATTGGTACGGGCGTGCCTCCGTCAACAATGCAAACCCGGACGAACCTAATAATTTTTTCAACCCAGGGCCGCAGCCCAAGGAATATACAAACTATGATGTCATGCCTGCTCTGAAAGGCCTGCTCGTGCCTGTTCCCGGTGCTCCGACCTTCAACTTTTGGCATTACGATTCCTCCACAACCAATCGCCACAACCTCTCGAGCTACGATTTATGGGCCGAATACATCAGCGCCACCAGGAACGGCGTCAACATCATCACGATTAACGGCAACTGGTGATGAACTTCGGAAAACAAACCTATCGCATCGCAACGTCCCCTGACGGTGCATGCCCAAGTGGGTGCCTGAACATCAATCGAATGAGTCAGCGCAAAGCCTTTACGCTCATTGAGCTTTTGGTGGTGATCACCCTCATTGCGATTCTGGCGGCGCTGCTCCTGCCCGCCTTGGCCAGCGCCAAACATCACGCCAAGGATGTCAATTGCGTGAGCAACCTCAAGCAATTGACCCTCAGCGGCTTGATGTACATGGATGAAACGGGGCAGACCATTCTCGCGGTTGATACGAACGATTTGGATTCTTGGGTTGGAGGCTTAAGCCCTTACGGATTGACAAGCAACATTGTCCTTTGCCCGGCAACTGGTGTCACAACCCAAACGGTTCCAAATGGTCAACTGAATGGAACCGCAAGCCTTGCATGGTACAACTGGCCATTGGGCACAGGCGCGCCGGTCAATGGCAGCTATAGCATGAATGGATGGTTGTTTTCTTACGATCCAGCCGTTACTAGTATTACTTTGTTAAGTATAAGATCGGAAAAAAAGCATGAAATGCCCATAAACATTGACGAAAACCGCGATTGGGCGACCGGATTTTGCTCTTTCAACACATTTCATTCTTCACTCGCAGTTTGCGCAACTTAACAGAGTAATACTAGCAGCCTGTCGGACTTGACCAGAAACATTTTTTCAGGATTTCGCGTAATCTGCTATTGGAGCCTGTAGCACGGAGTTGACGAATTCGAAAAGACCAGTCGGATCGGACCAATAGAGTCCGGGAGGGGTGTCAATCGAAGCTTCGATCAAATGTTTGTTCCGCCCGGCCTTTTTCCTCGGATTTTCACTGGGAGCGGACCAGTTTCAATCCCGCTCCCAAGATGTGCAGTCGTTTGAGGTTGTAGGCGACGCAGACCAACTGCCATTCCAGCCCGACTTTTTCCAGTCCGCGCAGCAGAAATTGCCGGAATCCCATCACGCTCTTGATGATGCCAAAGACCGGCTCCACCGTCTGCTGTCGTAATTTGTACTTGGCTTGGCCAACCTCCGTTTTCAGCCGGTGCTTCATCACCTCGCTCATCTCGGCTCCCGCGACGGGCTCCGCCGGTTCCTCCTTCTTCTCCAAATCGCTGACGGTGCGATGGTGCTCTCTCTTTTCCAGCGCCGCATAGACCGTCGTCCCGCTGGGCCGCCCTTCGGGCGTTTGTTCCACGGCCCGCACCGCCGCTTCGCTGTAAAATCCGCTGTCGGCCAGGACGGCCGCAACCGATTCCACCGGGGCGGCCACCGCCGCCACGGTGGGGGCCAGTTCCTGTTTGTCGTTGCACGCCTGGCTCACCCGCTCTCCCACGATCAAGCGGCTGTCCACTTCCACGGCGGCTTGCGCGTTGTAGCTTTGCTCAAAATGTGGGCCGCTGCCCGCTTTCATGATCCGGCTCTGCGGGTCGGTGAAGTTATATTGGTCGCTGGGACCCGGTTCGGGCGTCGGTGCCTGGGGCGGCTGGCCGCGCATTCCTTCACCCCGTTCTTTTTTGGCGGCCCGCTCGGCCAGTTTCTTCTCGTGTTCGGCCAACTCGACGGCGTAGCGCGCCTGGGCCCGGGCTTCAATCTCGGCCCGCGCCTTGGCCAGCGCGGCTTTGCGCTCTTGGCGGCGGGTGATCTCGTCGGGAATGCTCAGCCCGTCTTGCAAGGGCGTGCTGTCGGCTTGCTCGGCTTTGGCCATCAGTTCCTTGACCTCCAGGTCCAGTTGTTCGATGGTTTTGCCCGCGTGTTCGTAGCTGACGGCGGAGTGCTTGCTGGCATTGGCCATCACCTTGGTCCCGTCCACGGCCACGGTGATTTGTCCGACCTGCAAAAACTTCAACGCCTGCGCCAGCTCCAACACCCGCACAAAGGTCTCTTGCAACAGCGCTTTGTTCTCGCGCCGGAAAGTGCAAATGGTGTCGTGGTCCGGATGGGTGTCTCCGCAGATCATCCGCACCGGCACACTGTCGTAAGTCGCCTGTTCGATCCGCCGCGAACTGAAAAGCCCGGTGGCATAGCAATAAAGCAACAAGACCAAAAGCATTCGCGGCGGATACTGTTCGCTACCAGTTCCCCTTTCGTTGACCTTGATTCGGCGTAAATCCATCTCCTCAACGGCGTCCAGAATGAAATGCGCCAGATGGTCTGTCGGCACCCAATCGCGCAGATTGGGGGGCAGGATCAGCGGGGTGTCGTAATCAATAGTGATAAAGCGTGCAGCCATACTTGACTGATGCCCTCTGGCCCTTTCACGTTCAAACTTTCTGAAAAAACCTTCGCTCTAAGTCCGACAGGCTGCTAGCACCATTTCGACATGGGTGGGGCCTCCCCCCCCAGTCGTCGTTGGCAATCCACAGTTTGTGTTTAATAAACCAAGCTCAGTTCAAAGGCCGGCGCAAACTCCGCTCTTCACCGATGCCATCGTTTGGAACGAGTTTCCGATGGAGTCCGATCATCCTGCGCCTGACCTTTCCAAAGGAGAGGCTGTTGGCATAACAGGAATGACCCGCTGCACAATCTGGCGGCATGGGGGAAAAACGGCGACCTCGCCCGTCAGCGCCTCCATTTATCG
Organism: uncultured Verrucomicrobiae bacterium; assembly: GCA_963825315.1. GTDB lineage: Bacteria > Verrucomicrobiota > Verrucomicrobiia > Limisphaerales > Palsa-1400 > DASRLE01. Next base: position 19,219 of record CAWGST010000003.1, read on the forward strand.
CCCTTTCTTGATGCCGAATGACACGGCGATCAACATCGGCTTTGACGATGGCCATGCCCAAATGGTAAAATTGAACTCCCTTTGGAGCCTTTACTGGCATTACAACTGGAGACCGTCTGCAACGCCGCCTTAACAACTTCGTAAACTCCTTTCTGACAACATGTTATGACTATTCAAAAAGCCGAAAATTTCACGGTTTTTTTTCGGGGCGGATTACTATTGAGAAATTCAAAATCAACCCTGAAAGCATTCGGGGTTCGGGGTTGCAAAATGAAAGCCGGCTGCCTTCTTAATTCCTAATTCTTAATTCTTAATTTCCCGCTGTGGTCCGGCGGGCTGCAACAGGGTCACCACTTCCTCGGCAAAGAGGTTGGGCAGGATCACCACCCGGCCGCGCGCGTTAAAGCAGGCATCACGAATACTTGAGACCGCACATCTGCCGGCAGAATTCGCGGAAGTCGAGCAGGGACAGGAAGTGCAGGTTCGCCGTGCGATACCAGGGCTGGGGAAGGGATTTGGTGACGGGTGTGCGTCCGCCGAAACAGAATCTGCAGCCGCACCCGGTAGTGGGCGAAGTTGCTGTAGGCGATGATGACCCGGCCTCCGACGCGAAAGGCTTCCCGGACAATCTCCGTGGGCGAAATCAATTCCTGAAACGTGCCGAGCAACAACACGTAGTCGAACGACTGATCGCCATACTGATCCAAACCCTCGGCAATGTTGCCTTGATGCACCACCAGCCCGCGCTGGATGCAGCCGGCCACCAATTCGGGATTCCTTTCCACGCCCTCGGCGACGGCGCGCTTGAGCCGGACGACCCGTTCCAGGAATGCGCCGTCGCCCGTTCCCAAGTCCAGCACGCGGGCGCCGTCGGGTATCCAGTCCAGAACGGTTTCGTAAATTCCGGGGTGCATGGCTCAACTAAATCGCCGCGCCGGCTTGCTTGGAAATGGCGTGGCGGTGTTCATTCTCCAGGTAATGGCGCACGACATTGGCGAATTCCGGGTTTTGGATCAGAAACGAATCGTGTCCGTAAAGGGTTTCGAGGTTGATGTAGGTGGCGGCCACGCGGGCGCGCTTGAGCAGGCGCACCAATTCCCGCGACTGCGCCGGCGGATAGAGCCAGTCGGAGGCGAAGGAGATCACCAGAAAACGCGCTTTCACCCGGCGCAAAACCTCCTCCGGCGGTTCACCGCCAAACAAATCGAACTGGTCCAGCGCCTTGGTCAGGTAAAGATAGGAGTTCGGATCGAATCGGCTCACGAAACTTTCCCCCTGATGGTGAAGATAGCTTTCGACGGTGAAGAGGGCCTCCTCGGCGGCGGCGGCGTTGGCCGGCGGCTGCAAGGTGCGGCCGAACTTCCGCGTCATGGCGTACTCGCTGAGATAGGTGACGTGCCCCACCATGCGGGCCACGGCGAGACCGTGGTTTGGGCCGCAGTCGGGCGTGTAGTTTCCGCCGTTCCAATTCGGATCGGTGATGATGGCGCGGCGGCCGATTTCATTGAAGGCAATTTGCATGGCGTTGTGCGAGGCGCAGGTTGCGATGGGCACGCAAACGCGGACCAGCTCCGGAAAATTCACCGCCCAGGCCAGCGCCTGCATTCCGCCCATCGAACCCCCGATGACAGCGAACAGCCGTGAGATGCCCAAGAGTTCGATGAGTTTTGCCTGCACCGTCACCATGTCGCGGACGGTGACGGGAGGAAAGTCCATGCCGTAAGGCTTGCCCGTTTCGGGCCGGGGCGACATCGGACCGGTCGTGCCGTCGCAGCCACCCAGCACGTTGGAACAAACGACGAAGAATTTGTTCGTATCAATCGCCTTGCCCGGGCCAACGTGGAAATCCCACCAACCAGGACGCTTGGTGTCCGGGTGAAGGCCGGCGGCGTGGGCGGTGCCCGACAAGGCGTGGCAGACCAGGATGGCGTTATCGCGCCGGGCCGAGAGCGTGCCAAGCGTTTGGTACGACACTTCCACCTGATCGAACGTGAAACCGGACTGGAGTTGCACTCCGCGCAAGGTGACGGTTTGAGTGTGAGTCACGCCCAGGGGCGATTGATAACCCGCGATCTTCTGATCTTGAAGATCGCCCTGGATGATGCTGGCGGGCGGGTTCTTCATTGGCCTTGAACTCCAGTGCGGTTCACGTTGCTGGCGCGGTCTATTTCGCGGCGCGCAATGCCTGATCAATGTCCGCCTTGATGTCTTCCACGTCCTCAAGGCCGATGGAGAGGCGGACGTAATCCTGCGTGACGCCGGTCTCGGCCTGCTCTTCCGGCGTGAGTTGCGAATGAGTGGTCGAGGCCGGATGAATGACGAGCGATTTGGCGTCGCCAATGTTGGCGAGGTGCGAGAGGAGCTTGACCGAGTTGATGAACTTCTTGCCCGCCTCCAAGCCGCCCTTGATGCCGAAGCCGACGATGCCGCCGAAGCCGCGCTTGAGATACTTGGCGGCGATCTTGTGGTTCGGATCGTCAGGCAAACCAGGATAAACCACCCAGTTCACCAGCGGATGGGTTTTGAGCCAGCGGGCGATTTCCAGCGCGTTGGCCGAATGTTGTTTTTGCCGGAGCGGCAACGTTTCCAGTCCCTGCAAAAAGAGGAACGCGTTGAACGGGCTTAAGCGCCGCGCCCATGTCGCGCAGCAAGGTGACACGAATCTTGAGAATGAAGGCGACGTTGCCCATGCCGGGCACGTTGCTCAACGCGTCCCAATAAACCAAACCGTGATAGCTCGGATCGGGTTCGGTGAATTCGGGGAACTTGCCGTTGTTCCACTGGAACTTCCCGGCGTCCACGATGACGCCGCCGATGCTGGTGCCGTGGCCGCCGATGTATTTTGTGGCGGAGGTGGCAAGGATGTCCACGCCGTAATCAATCGGCCGCACCAGGCCGATGCCCACGGTGTTGTCCACCACGAACGGGATGCCCGCCTCGTGGGCGATTTTGGCCAGCGCCTCGAAGTCGGGCACGTCGAGCTTGGGATTGCCGACGGTCTCGGCGTAGAGGGCGCGCGTCCTGGGCGTGATGGCTTTGCGAAAGGCCTCGGGGCTGCGCGAGTCCACGAACTTCACCGTGCGGCCCAGCTTCGGGAAGGTGTAGTGAAACAATTGGTAGGTGCCGCCGTAAAGATTGTTGGCCGACACGATTTCATCGCCGAGTTGCGTGATGGCCAGCAGCGAATAGGTGATGGCGGCCTGGCCGGACGCCACCGCCAGCGCGCCCGTGCCGCCTTCGATGGCGGCGACGCGCTGCTCGAAAACGTCGCTGGTCGGATTCATCAGGCGGGTGTAGATGTTGCCGAATTCCTTCAGGGCAAACAGATTGGCCGCGTGCTCGGTGCTTTTGAAAACGTAGGAAGTCGTCTGGTAAATCGGAACGGCGCGCGCGGTGGTGGCCGGATCGGGGACCTGGCCGGCGTGCAATGCGATGGTGCTTAAACCTTTGGATGTAGTGCTCATGATATTGTTTTATTCGAGGCTGCTGCCAAAATGACCGCAACCCACCGCGAGCGTCAAGTGTTTGTTCACCGCGTAAGCCAACGCGCATTGCAAATTACAGTATTGTGGCGGAATGAGCCTCCATGCCAAAAATCGTGAATTTTGCAGCTATTTTATCGTTGAACCGTCACAACCAGTTGTCAATAAGGCACTTAGATTAAAGGCTGAAGGCTGAAGACTGAACAGTGGAATAGAGTTTCATTAAAAGCCTTCTTTGGCACCAAATTGGAGCGGCCAGCCACGACACGACTTTACCAAATGAATGCAGAAAAGAGAATTCCCGTTGAAAGAATTGACGTGACCGTGCTTTTTTGGGCCGGGCGCGTGAAAATCAGATTGCTAAATCCAGAGGAAGGTCGCTGATGTCTCGAAGTCGCTTGCCATTTACGAGGGTTGCTAAATCCTTTTTCTGATCGCCGCGGCCTTTTTTCGCAAGGTCTTCAACCGAAGCCAGGAGTTCAGGCAATGCGACATGATAAACACAGTCCAAGTCGCTCGTGCCAAGCGCCAGGGACGCGATTCGCGAGGGCAAAGGTTCTGGCGTGATTGCAACAATATGCGGCACTCGCCCCTTGCGGTTACGGATAAGATTTAGAGCCTCTGACCGTGCATTTTGAGCTCGGTCACTGCGCAAAGTCCACTTGCATGAAACACTGGCGTGCAGCAATAGAGTTTGGTGTTCAACCTGTTTGCCCTTCACTGTTGTGCGCGTTTCGGGCCGGTTAATTTGCCGAAGCGGCGTGAGTCGCGCATACGTCTCATCGACCACATTGAATGGCGCATTTAATTTTTCATCTGGTTCGGGGCGGCGCAAAACAACCACATCAGGCGTGATGATGTAATCTGCGCCAAGAGCGGAAGCGACATCGGCATCCGCTTCAATCATTTCCATGAGCTTGGTTAGATGCTCGTATTGCTCAAAATTGGAAATCTCAACCGACTGGCTGGAACGACGGTCGCGAATTTCCCACCCACCGGGGCGCAGATGGTCTAATTTTAAAAATGTTGCGCGTAAAAAGTCGGCGACCGCTTCCTCAAATTTCTTGCCAGACGTTTGCCCGGCCTCCTTTTTTTGAGTAATTGCCTGCCCGATGCGTTCCAACATTCCTTGAGCTATGGCAATGCTGGCGTCGCTATCTTTGTCGGCAATATTCGGAACGCCACTCTTATCCGCCGTTAAAATTCCAGCAAGCAAGGCGCGATGAAAATCATTCCGGGCGTTAGTAATAAGCGGCTGCATTTTCATCGGAATAATTTTCACGCCATTTTTTGCTGGCGCGCCCTTTTGGTTTGGAAGTTCGTTTCAAGCAATCTCATTGTTCCGACGCGGTCAGCACTATTCAATTGAACTCGTTGTCGATTTAGCGCACGGCGGATTGCCAATCCAACTGCACGGGCAACCAGCGGTGGAAATGCGTTTCCAACTTGGCGGTAGGCGATTGTCTTTTTGCCTGTAAATTTCCAGTCGTCTGGAAAACTTTGAATCCTTGCAACCATGCCAACGGTTAAGCGTGGCATCCCATTTTCAGGAAAGTTTTCGTCGGGAGCTTCATCGGCAATGCCCATTCCATCCACATAAAGCTCGCGCCACTGCTTTTTTGCGCGAGTTGGGCCAAGGTCTGGTCCGCCATGTTTTTTTGAGCCCCCTACAATTGTCGGCGCAATTGCCAACGCTTTGCCAGCCCAAGATTCTGCCCCAGTCCAGCCATTAGCACCCATCAAATCCACCAAAGTTTCTCCAACCGAACGAAACGGACCAGTCGGTTCGGGCCATTCAAAAAATTCTGCATCACGCGGCTGTAAGCCAACGAGAATGAAACGTGGGCGCAACTGCGGGACACCGAAATCAAAAGATTGAAGAACTTTCCATTCTGCCTGGTATCCAAATTTCGAAAGTTTGGCCATCAAAGCCCGCCGATAACCCTCGAACTTTGCTGAAGCCAAACCCGGAACGTTTTCGAGCAGCACAGCGCGCGGACGAATCGTCTCGATAATTTTTAGGGCAGCCGGAAACATATCCCGCTCGTCATCACTTCCGAGTTGCTTCCCCGCGATACTGAATGGGGGACAAGGCACACCGCCAGCAATCAAATCAATGCCTGAATAATCTTGAGCACGAAAATTGCGGATGTCGTCTTCGACCACTTTCCAATGAGGCCGATTCGTCCGAAGCGTCGTGCAATAGTGTGGTTCGTATTCAACCGCTGCGACATGATGAAATCCGGCCATTTCTAAACCGAGGGCCTGGCCGCCACCACCTGCACAAAGTTCTATTGCGGAAAAGCTCATTTACTGCCTCGATTTTTACCGCTGGCCCCGCGAAAAGGCGAGCGACAATTTTTGTGGAGCGCACGGGCGATTTTGGCAGCAATCGCAACAGGGGCGGAAAGGTGATGCGCCCAAATGCGGAGGACCGTCCATCCGGTTTGGCGGAGCGCCCTTGAGACTGATCGGTCACGAGACTTGTTCCGGGCGAGCTTCTGAGACCAGTATGCGGTGTTGGTTCCTGGCTGCCTTCCATGCTTTGGGCATCCGTGCCAAAAGCAACCATCAACAAATATGGCTAGACGTTTGCGGCCAAAGGCAAAATCTGGCTTGCCCGGAAGCGGTTGATGCCGTCGCCAGCCAGTGATTCGTGCCGCGCGGAGTATGGCTGCCAGTTTTAACTCGGTTTCCTTGTTGCCGCGGGAGCGGATTGCGCCCATCACTTGGGATCGTTTCTCTTTGGTGAAAACGTCTGACATGAAGGAAGCATGACAGATGGAGACCTGACAAGTCAAATGGGGTCCCATAGTTTGGTTCGTTTTTGGATAATCTCGGAATCATTTATCGCCACTTGCCCGCATTGAGGCGGTTCCATGTTGGCCCTTTGACGGTAAAACTTTCTGCGTTTGCGAAGTATGTAATCCTGAAATATTTTCACATGGACAAACACCTGTCCATCTGGTCAAAGGATCGAAGGGGTCAACCGTAGCGTTGGCCATTTTGGGGATTGTAAAAGTCCCGGGCAATTGGTCTTTTCTCATTCCCCGCCGCCAACAAAACCTGCTTTTTTGCGTGCTTGTCAAGAATACATACTTGACAAGAAGGCCATCGACACGCGTTTTAATCAATGTTTGCAGGGGTTTCGTGTTCCAAAAAAACCTCCCACCATGAGATGTACAACTTCCGCCTCTTGTGCTAAAATCCTCCAATGAGCACGCATTGTCGCGCCAAAAGGCAGCTTCGGAATGTCCAAAGAGCGCAACCGTCCCGGTCGCTATGTGGGGCGTCCCGCCCCGCTCTTCCGCTCAAGGATGTGTTTGGCGGGACGCCAGACACCGCGTGCGAGACGCACGCGCTCCCAATCCGTCTTTCTGCCCTCCTGAATGATCCGCAGGGGAATCAGACAGAAAGAGTCCATGGTTTCCATTCCTCCCCCGAACACTTTCGCGGTTCCCCTGATGATTTCCTCTGCCCAAGGAGAATCCGGCCTATCTTCTTGTCCGCCTTGGCCTTGGCGTCGGCGGATGCGCCTTTTGCCCCTGGCGACTTTGCGTTTGATTCCCGCATCAAAAATCAAACTCCGTCGCACCGTGTCGCAGTCAGTCGCAGTGATTTTATGGAAGGCCCGGTCAAAGCAACCCGGCCAATTTCCGAAAAAGTTAAAGTCATTCACAGTCAAAGAACCGTAAAAACCGTAAAATCACTTTCGGGCCTTTTTCAATTGGAAACTCCTGCCGTCCAATCGGTTCCAACCAAAACAGGCTGGGGAGATTTTACGGCTTTTGCGTTAATTTTACGCATGGGCATGGGGGGAGGGGGTCAATGAATCCTTATCTTAATCTTAATCCTAATCTCAGGCGAGGGGTCTGGCGCGGCTCAGAGGCGCAAGACCGGTCTGCTTCGATGGCAAATTCATCGGATACACGGAAAAAACTTTCCGGGAGCCGAGGACCGTGGCCAAACAAGCCGGACGGGCCAAGCAGCAGCGGCGCCCGTCTGTCAATCGAATAGAGGAAAAAATTATCAAATGCCAAAAATGCCAAAATCCGTGCAATTCAGGCCCGTAAAAGGCTCGTGGCAGGGTCAAGTGACGCTGTTCTCGCCGCATGAGCGGCGGCCAAACTTGAACTTTGAACTCCGGGCCGGATTGTGGCTTCATCTCCCGCCATGAGCAAAATCGTCGGCATTGATCTGGGCACCACCAACTCGCTGGTCGCCATGGTGGATTCAGGCATCCCCTGTGTCATCGCCGATGCGGAGGGGCGGCGGTTGACTCCGTCGGTGGTCCACTTCCCGGGGAACGGCGCCGCTCCCGTCGTCGGCCACAAGGCCAATCGGGTGCGCGTCCTCAAGCCGGACGAAACGGTCTATTCCATCAAGCGTTTCATGGGACGGCGCGGCGCGGAGATTTCGCGCGAGGAAATGCTGGTGACTTACCCGGTCAGAGGCGAAGGCGCGGGGCCGGTGAGCGTCGCCATTCATGGCCGTTCGTATGCGCCGGAGGAAATCTCGGCGGAAATTTTGAAAAAATTGAAACAGGACGCGGAGAGCGCGCTGGGCGAACCGGTCACGCGCGCGGTCATTACCGTGCCGGCCTATTTCAACGACGCGCAACGCAACGCGACCAAAAAGGCGGGCGAATTGGCCGGTTTCACCGTCGAGCGCATTGTCAACGAACCAACGGCCGCGGCGCTGGCCCATGGCTTGGGCAAATTGACCGAACATTCCAAAATCGCCGTGTATGATTTGGGCGGCGGCACTTTCGATCTTTCGATCCTCGAATTGAACGGCGGCGTTTTTCAGGTCCTCTCCACCAACGGCAACACACGCCTGGGCGGCGATGACCTGGACAAACGCCTGGTCGATTTCATCCTCGAAAAAATCAAGGCCGGCGGCGGCCCGGACGCGGCGCTCGATTTGCCCATGCTGTCGCGCATCCGGGAGGCAGCCGAGCAAACCAAAATCCGCCTCTCGACCGAGCCGGCGGTGGAAATCGCCCTTCCCTTCCTCTCTCCCGATTATCATTTTCACCTGATGCTGCGGCGCGAAGAATTGGAGGACCTGACGCGCGACATCCTTCTGCGCACGCGTCCGCATTGCCTGCGCTCCCTGGCCGATGCGAAACTGGAGGCCAAAGACCTCGATCAAGTCATTCTCGTCGGCGGCCAGACCCGCATGCCGCTGGCGCGAAGAATTGTCGCGGAAATTTTTGGCTGCGCGGAGTTCGACGAAGCGCGCGGCGATGTTCGTTTGGGCGCCGATTATCACCCGGCGTCCGGCCCGCGCCTGAACACGTCGCAGAACCCGGACGAAGCGGTTGCCCTGGGCGCGGCCATTCAGGCGGAAATTCTTTCCGGCGGATTCAAGGATGTCCTTTTGCTTGACGTCACGCCGCTTTCCCTGGGCATCGAAACCTTCGGCGGATTGATGAACGTCATCATCCCGCGCAACTCGACCATTCCGATCAAGGCGGGCGAACTGTTCACCACCGCCGTTGATCAACAGCCCGAAATGTTGATTCATGTCCTGCAAGGCGAGCGCGAGCGGGCCGAAGACAATTGGAGCCTGGGCCGGTTCACGCTCGATTTCCCGCCCGCGGCCAGGGGCCTGCCGCGCGTCGGCGTGCAATTTGAAATTGACGCCGACGGCATTCTGCACGTCCTGGCCCGCGACACCAAAACCGGCCGGCAGAAAATCGTGGAAATGAAATCCGCCGTCGATGTCTCCGATGCCGCCGTGCAAAAGATGGTTGAAGAATCGGTCGAACACGCCTTCGACGACTTGAAGGCGCGCCAGTGGATCGAAGCCAGATTGCGCGCCGTGGAAACGCTTCAGGCCGCGCGCAAGGGCCTGGCCGATTGCGCGGGAGAGATCGAGGCCGATTACAAAACAAAAGTGGAAACGGCCATGAGCGCGTTGGAAGCAGCGCTGGCGGCGGAAGACCCGGAGACCAAGACGGGCGATCCCATTCGTCTCAAAGCCGCCAACGCCGCCTTGGACGAAGCCACGCGGCCCCTGGCCGATCTGCTCATGGACAAGGCGATGGACGCCATGTTGCGTCAGCGGGGGCTGATATGAGCACCAAGAAGGAGAAAATGGCCGGGAAGGTTGAACAGTGGCGCGGCCGGGGCGGCGATCCGCATTACCTGGGTTATTTCGATTGCTTCAATCGCGGCCTGTTTTATGAAGCGCACGATGTTCTGGAACAGCTTTGGCTCAAGGATCGTCATGGCCCGAACGGCCCTTTCTACAAGGGATTGATTCAACTGGCCGGGGCCTTTGTCCATCTGCAAAAGAACCGCCTGCGCCCCGCAGCGGCGCTTTTCAAACTGGCCGATGCGAACCTGAAAAATTATCCCCCGCAACACGAGCAACTCAATCTGCGCGAGCTGGGAGACTTGACCGCGCGCTGGCTGGCCGAACTGGAAGCGGGCGGGTTCAAGGCCAACCCGCTCACTGCGGCCAATCGTCCGAAGATTGCCATGCCGGCTTGACCGCCGCCGGTGGGGGGTTCTGGCTCCTAATCTTAATCCTAATCCTAATCCTAATCTCTTGAAAACTGGATTAAGATTAAGATTAGGATTAGGAACGGCTATCCAAAAATCGGGATGCACCCCGTCGCTATCTTCCGTTGTTAAAATCCATGATCTTTATCTTTGGACTTTGATCCCTCATCATGGCCTCCACCCGGCCGCGCGTGGTCTATTCCAGCGCCACGGGCATGTTCGACTTCCCGCGCATGGGCGATGTGGGCATCGTGAAATTCGATCCTTTCCGCGCGCACCTCATGATGAGTCAAAAGGCCGATGCGGTCACGGCCAATCCCGTCAAACACAAACCGGCCGCCGACAAAGCCGTAGTGATTGGCCAGGATGCTGCCCCTGAACAGCAGAGGCACCCGCCAGAGCGGCGCCCGAAATGCCAGATAATCGCGCGCCCAGAAATGATCGAAGGGAATAAAGACAAACAGGTCGGGGGCAAGACCGAAGTCCACGTCCGCAGCCAGGCGGCCGTTCCACATCAAACCGACTCCCGCTTCGAAGCGCGCGCCGGGCGGCAGCGGAGCCCAGCCACAAAAGCCTTCCCCTTCGGCATGGCGCCAGCAAACCCAGGCCGGACCCCAATTATACCCAGGCACCCAAACCCAGCCCAGGCGAATGTCCCGCATCCAGCGGCCATAGTGAAATGTATATTCGCCCCAAGGATAATCGGACTGCCAGGACCAGCCGTCGTCCGTGTAAACCCAGTGCCCCGCGTTGAAATAAGGACGCCAATCAGGCACAGTCGCCTGCACGGACGGGACCCAACAGGGGCCTTCGCCCGGAACATCAACCCATGTGCCGTAGGGCGCCAATTGGGCTTGGAAATAACTCAAATTAACGTCCGATGCGGGCGGCGGGACCGTTGGCGCGGGCGTTACAACCGGGGCCGGATAGGGGGAAACTTGGGTCGGATATGGGGAAACCGGGGCCGAATATGTGACAACCGGGGCCGGATTTACCGGGGGCGCGGGAGTAGCCGGCGTCGTCACGGGAACGGGAGCGGCGCTGGACTTGGCTTGCAACAAGGCCGAGATGACCGGTTGCGAAACCCCCTGGGTATTGAGATAAAGAATGTCATCCGCGCTCAGGTTGTAGGATGCGCCGGAGTTTCTGATGTAAGCCAAAATCACATCATCGCTCATTTTCGCCTGCGTCAGTTTCACAACCTCCTGCAGTTGCGGAGACTGATTGGCCGGGGCCGGCTGGGCGTGGCCCAGGGTGCCCCCGTTCCAGCACAGCCAGCCGATGGCCAGCACGGCCAGGGCTGAAAGAAGTTTCAATTTGCGATCAGACAGTTCATTCGTATTCATATCATTGTCAGGTTTGAGACCCTTTTCGGCGTCTCGTTCAAATTCATTCCATTGACCCATACGGCGCGCCGCCTGGAATCTTGCAATCTTAATCGCCTTCGTGCAAGCCGGGAATCCCTGAAAAAAAAGCGAAAAAAAGCGCGCCATGACGAATAAAAAGGAAAGGGTTTCGTCTAATGATTAGCCGAAGTGAACCATAAGATTATATGCAGCAGTCCAAGCTCAAAAAATCATGCTCCCAATGCGAACCTTTCGCTTCGCCGCTGCTGCTGTTGGCGCTGGGGATGATCTGCAACGCCGCGTTCGGAGCGCCTCCGGTCATTTTTACGTTGCCCGCCAATGCCAGCGGCGCGGAAATCCAAAAGGCGCTGGACGCCTTGCCGCCCGACGGCGAAGTCCTTCTCAGCGCCGGAACCTATGAAATCTCCCAGCCGCTGCTGTTGCAGCACGATTATGAGACTTTGCGCGGCCGCGGACCGGCCACCCTCCTGCATCTGGCCGACGGGGCCGATTGCCCGGTGGTGATTCTGGGGCCGCCCATGACCAAAACCAGGCCTCCGGCGGCGCATCTGCGCCTGGCGGACCTGCGGATTGACGGAAACCGGAAGAACCAGAAGCTGGAGCTGTGGCGAACGGCCGGCGACGGCTCCGAGTTCAATAACAATGGCGTGCAAATTTGGAACGTGACCGATGCGGCGGTTGAACATGTGGTCTGTTGCCATTGCCGTTCCGGAGGCCTGGTCGCCGCCAGCGTCCGCCGCCTTCAAGTGAACGATCTCGACTCCTATGACAATCAATTCGACGGACTGGCATGTTACCAGACCGAAGAAAGCCGCTTCGACGGCCTGCGCCTGCATGACAATCTGGGGGCGGGCCTGTCATTGGACCTCGCTTTCAACCATAATTTCATCACCAACGCGGTGTTGGCGGGCAACGATCTGGGTATTTTCATGCGCCACTCCCGGAATAATTCGTTTCAAAGGCTGACCATTTCCAAGAGTCATCATCACGGAGTTTTCATGGCCCAAGCCGCTGCTCACACCGCCAAGGGCTGGCAGCTCTGTCCCGACACCCAATGCATCGGCAACAATTTTCAAAGCCTGTCCGTCAATGATTGCGGCGGGAAGGCCTTTCTCGTCAACGACGCCTCCTGCACCAACAACGCCATCTTTGGGGCGAGTTTCCTGCGCAACATCCTGGGTGGCTTGGGCCAGCCCGCCACCAATCCCGTCAGCTTTCAGGCCGTGGCCGAACTTAGCCATCCGGGAAATTAAGAATCAAGAAGGCAGAATTAAGAAGTCGTGCCTGAGCCGCCTTGGCGTCAGCGGATGCCTTTTCCGATTTCTTAATTCTGCCTTCTTCATTCTTACTTAATAAGCAGGCTCCGGTTATCCGACTTCGCAAGGCTATCACGATCGCCATCAGTAGAACCAGTAATGCCCAGCGAAGTATTGTGTTTCAATCGCCTTCGGCGGATTCATCACGACATGGCCATCGGCGAAACTCAAATTTACTCCGGTGAGATGTCCGTTAAAATAATGCGCCATTGAGACCGTCGCTCCATTAATCACCGGCGGATTCGTGAAAAAGGAAGGAGTTAAGTTTGTGTTGATGGGCAAATTGTCATAGAGGAGATCGCTTATGAATGGAACATGAGAGACGCTTGTATCGCTGATCTTGTACGGCCATCCATAGATTCCGGCGACGGTCTGGTTTGTACCGGCCGCTTGATACTTGGCGTTGGCGCAATCAAAGTTTGGGTAGGTGCCGCTGGAGGTCTCACCGCCTGGGCGCTTAACCCAATAATTGTGATTCAACTTGTCTTCATCAGGGTAAGCACTGTTCGGAAGGAAATTTTCGAGGTCCTGGATGGTGATTAGCGGGCGGCCGTACATCTTTTGGAATGCCGCGTTCGCGTTCTGATAATCCAAGGGACGAACCGGGCAGAACCACATTGGAACCGTCAGGCCAAAAGGCGCCAGATCGGGGACCATGTTCGTATTGGCGTCCCAAGGCCATCCTCCGTAGCCAATGGCGCCAAATCCGGGCAGAAACGAATTAAAATTGTTGGCATAAAGATTGGCGACCATCCCCCATTGTCTGAAGTTGGCAGTGCAGTTGGTGACCAGGGATTGGTATTTTGATTTGGCTACGGTGGGCAGCAGGATGGCCGCCAGAATGGCGCTGATGGCGATCACGACCAGCAGTTCGATCATGGTGAATGCCCGGTGGATGGCGCCTGCTAAATCAGATTGTTTTCGTGCCATGCCGCGAGCATGCCGCGCCCCGCCCGCTTTGTCAACCACCAAAATGACACAGATTTTAAGTTTGACGCCGGCCCGGCCCTCAGCTAGTATGGGCAAAACTCACCAAGAAATGAGAGCGATCATCAGCCAATTCTCTATTTTTGATCGTATGAAAAGAACATGGCCCGTCCTTTTGGTTTTGCTGCTATTGGCCGCACCGGCAGCGGTGCAAGCCCAATCAGGATCAGGTAATAATTACAATTACAGCATAAATGCCAGCAATACGAACACCATCACCATCACCGGATACATCGGGTCTAGCAATGCTGTGACCATTCCGACCAACATCAACAACCTGCTGGTCACCGGTATTGGGAATGGTCTGTTCGCTGTCTTTGGCTCCTGGGTTACCAGTGTCACAATTCCCGGCAGCGTCACCAGCATTGGGGCGGCTGCGTTTGATTTCTGCACTAGGCTGACCAGCGTCACGATTCCCGGCAGCGTCGCCAGCATCGGGGCGGGTGCGTTTGGTTTCTGCACCAGCCTGACCAGCATCACGATCTCCAACGGCGTTGCTAGCATCGGAGGCGCGGCATTCGAAAATTGCACCAACCTGACCAGCGTCACGATTCCCGGCAGCGTCACCAGCATCGGAGGCGCGGCATTCGAAAATTGCACCAACCTGACCAGCGTCATGATCAGCAACGCCGTCACCGGCATCGGGGATTATGCGTTCGATAACTGCACCAGGCTGACCAGCGTCTATTTTGGGGGTAACGTTCCCACTATTGGTTTGGATGCATTCCAAGGGGACCCCGTGACGTTTCATTATCTGGCGAGTCCACCAGCGTCAGGGGGTGGTTACGAATACTGGATAAACACCGACAATCCGAACACCATTACCATCATCGCTTACACCGGCCCCGGGGGCGCTGTGGCCATTCCTATATATCCGCGCATAAATAATTCGACATATTGGCGGGCCGCATGATATGCTGCGGGCAATATGCGACCTGTTTTTGCCCGAGGCAATTCACGCACCGCCCAGTTGTTGCTGCAACTGCGCAAGGAAGCGATCAAGGACCAGGAGCCCCGCGTGGCTCAACGTTTTCACGCCATCGCCTTGAGTGTCGAAGGCTACACCACCACCCAGATTGCGCAGTCCCTCAAGGTGCATCGCTCCTCCGTTCCGTTGTGGATTGAGCAATGGAACCACCAACGGGAAGTGGGGCTGCTGGAAGGCCATCGCAGTGGCCGGCCTTCCGGTTTGACCCGTGCGCAGCAAGAGCAGTTGCAGGACATCTTGGATAGCGGGCCAGTGGCCTACGGCTTGGAGACGGGCCTCTGGACCTCGCCGGTGATCAGCGGCGTCATCGCGGAGGAGTTTGACCTGCATTACCATCCGGGCCACGTCCGCAAGATGCTCAGGCGTTTGGGCTATTCGGTGCAGCGGCCGACCACACGGTTGGTGCAGGCTAATCCGGCGGAGAAAAACCGATGGGTTCGCTACACCTATCCCCGCCTTAAAAAAAAGCCTGGAGGGAAGGGGCGGTAATCGTCTTCGAGGATGAAGCCTCGTTCCGCCAGACGCCGACCTTGCACGCGACTTGGGCGCGGCGGGCCAGCCAGCCGCAAATTCCGACGCGGGGAGAGCGCCACACGCAGAAGATTTTCGGGGCGGTGCGTTTGGAGGACGCCCGGTTTGTTTATCTTCATCAACAGGAGTACTTCCAGTGGGAAACCTACGTGGGGTTTCTGGACCAGGTCCTGGTGCCCGCGTTTTATCGGCGTGGACACCGGGTGTTTCTGATTCAAGACAACGCCTCCTACCATAAAAAGCAGGAGACGTGGGATTGGTTTTCCCAAAACCGGCGTTATGTGGAGGTTTTTCCGTTGCCGCGCTACTGGCCCGAACTCAACGCCACCGAACGGATCTGGAACTACACGCGCAAACACGCCACTCACAACCGCTACTTTGAGAAGCCCCAAGACCTATGCCGGGCATTGTTCCGCACTTTCCGCCACGTCCAGCGGCAGCCGGAAGAAATTGAAAACCTGATGCGCCCCTTTTTTTGATCATGATGTCGAATTACTTATGCGCGGATATATAGCAGCATCAACGGCTTGACTGTCACCAGCATCGGGGATGGTGCGGATTCTGTCTTCGCCAACACCGGAGTGACCAGTGTCACGATCCCCGGCTGCGTCACCAGCATCGGAGGCGCGGCCTTCGAAAACTGCGCCAGCCTGACCAGCGTCACGATTCCCGGCAGCGTCGCCAGAATCGGCGCGGCTGCGTTCGCCGGCTGCACCAGCCTGACCAGCGTCTATTTCGGGGGTTTCTCGGGCGCTGCCATCATTGGTTCGGCTGCGTTCTCTGAGGACCCCGTGACGTTATATTATTTGTCTGGAACAAATGGTGGTTTCGATTACAGCATAAATGCCGGCAATACGAACACCGTCACCATCATCGCTTACACCGGGCCTGCCGGTACCGTGGCCATTCCAACCAACCTCAACGGCTTGATGGTCACCATCATTGGGAATGGCCAGCTCCCTGTTTTCGCCGCCGCCACCCTGACCAACGTCACGATTCCCGCCAGCGTCACCACCATCGCGGAGTCTGCCTTCGAAGACTGCACCAACCTGACCAATGTCACGATTCCCGGCAGCGTCACTACGATCGGTGATTATGCGTTCGCAGACTGCACCGGGCTGACCAACGTCACGATCTCCGACGGTGTCACCAGCATCGGATACGGCGTCTTCGAATCCTGCACCAGCCTGCCCGGCGTCATGATTCCCGCCAGCGTCACCAACATCGGGGAGGGGCCGTTCGCGTACTGCATCAACATGACAGACATCATGGTGGATCCGGAAAATCTCTTTTATAGCAGTACGAATGGAGTGTTGTTCGACTACAGTCTGGCCACGCTCATTCAATATCCAGGAGGCATGGGCGGAAATTACACTATTCCCCTCACCGTCACCAGCATCGGAGACGATGCGTTCTCTCAATCCGGCCTGACCAGCGTCACGATTCCGTCCGGCGTCACCAGCATCGGAACGTATGCCATCGCCTTCTGCGGCCTGACCAATGTCACGATTCCCGGCAGCGTCACCAACATCGGGACGAATGCGTTCTATTACTGCGCCAACCTGACCAACGCCACCATCGCCAACGGCGTCACCAGCATCGAAGAAGGTGCGTTCGACGACACCGGCCTGACCGGCGTTACGATTCCCGGCACCGTCACCGCCATTGGGGATGGGGCGCTTTATTACTGCGCCAACCTGACCAACGTTTTACTCACGGGCAACGCTCCCACCGTTGGTTTTGAGGCGTTCTTCGGTGACCCCGTAACGTTTTATTATTTGCCTGGCGCCAGCGGCTGGAGTCCATCTCCCGGTCTTCCGAATCCCGTGCTGTGGAACCCGCTGATCCTGGCTGGCAACGCCAGCTTTGGCGTGCAGAACAATCAATTTGGATTCAACATCACCAACGGCACAACCACTAATATCCCCATCGTGGTGGAAGCCTGCGCCAATCTGGCCAGCCCCGTCTGGACTCCGCTCCAGACCCTCACGCTCACCAACAGTTTCTATTTCAGCGATCCCCAGTGGACGAATTACCCCGGCCGCTACTACCGCATCAGCTCTCCCTGACTTGGGGAAATGGGCCTGCTTACCAGAACAACCTGCAAATTTTTTCATTTTTCGGTGGGAATTTGGGGGGAGGCGTGCGTATCCTGTCCCATGCGAACCGCCATTTATCCCGGTAGTTTTGATCCGCTGACCAATGGACACTTGGATTTGGTCCAGCGCGCGGCCAAGCTTTTTGACCGTGTCATCGTCGCCGTGGCGCGGAATGACCGCAAAAAGGGGCTGTTCACATTGAAGGAGCGGCTGGCGCTGGTGCGGGTCGCAGTCGCCAATATGCCGAAGGTGGAGGCGGCTTCGTTTGACGGGTTGCTGGTCAATTACGTGGAAAAACAGAAGGGCCAGGCCATTATCCGGGGCTTGCGGGCGGTGTCGGATTTTGAATTTGAATTCCAACTGGCTTTGATGAATCGTAAATTGAACGAACGTGTGGAGACAATTTTTATGATGCCCAAGGCAAGTTACACCTTTCTCAGTTCCCGAATTGTCAAGGAGATCGCCGCCCTGGGCGGGAATGTGGATTGTTTTGTGCCGGAACATGTCCGGTTGGCGTTGGCGCGCAAATTGCGCAAATGAACAGGAGCGGCCGAATGTTTCCTGCCCGGCCGCGTTACCATCATGTCCTTGAAAGTTAACATCCGGCATTTGGAAGCGGGCGACGTTCTGTTGCGCGGAGAACTGTCGGTGGCGGAGGCGGGCCTGGATTGCGCGGATGAATTGGTCCACGCCCGGCAGCCGGTGCGCTACGATTTGACCGCGCAAAAGTCGGGGCGGGACGTCCTGGTGCAGGGGAAGGTCGGGTTGGTGTTGGATTGCGAGTGCGCCCGGTGTCTTAAAGCCTTCCAGCAGCGGTTGGAATTGGGGCATTGGATGGCGCTGGTGCCCCTGGCAGGCCCGGAAAAGGCCGAGATTAAAGACGATTGCGTGGACTTGACGCCTTTCTTGCGGGAAGATATTCTCTTGGAGTTTCCGCAACATCCGTTGTGTGAAGCCGATTGCGCCGGTCTGCCCAATCGGGCGGAGAAAAATGCCAGACAAACAAAAAGCGCCAGCCAGACGCCAGGTTCGCCTGTCTGGTCAGAATTGAATAAACTGAAGTTTTGAAAGAGAAAAAGTATGGGAGTACCCAAACGCAAGCCTTCGCACAGCCGTCAACGCATGCGGCGCGCCTACAATAGCAACTTGACCCTGCCGCAACTGAGCACCTGCCCGCAATGCGCCGCCCCTTATGTCCCTCACCGGGTCTGTCCCGCGTGCGGCTTTTACAAAGGGCGGCAGGTCATCACAGTCAAAGCGACGGCTTAGAGCCTCTTGGGAGCGTGGAAGACTGGTTCTTTCGCGCTTTTTTGTTTATGCGAATGGTTGTGGATGTGATGGGCGGGGATCACGGGCCGGGGGTGGTCATTGACGGCGCGCGCCTGGCCCTGCAATCCCACTCGTCCATCGAAGAGCTTTTTTTGGTGGGGCGGGAAGATGAAATCCAGGCGGGGATGACCCGCGCCGGCCTGCGCGACCCGCGCGTGAAAATCGTTCATGCCAGCGAAACGTTGACCATGAACGACAAACCCGTGGAGGGATTGCGCCGGAAAAAGGATTGCTCGATACTGCGCGCGGTGGATTTGCTCAAGGAAGGCAAAGCCGATGCGTTGATCTCGCCCGGCAACACCGGCGGCATAGTCGCGGCGAGCACCATCCGGCTCCGGCCGCTGGAAGGTCTGGACCGGCCGGGCATCGCCACGGTGATTCCCGCGCCGAAGAATGAGTTTGTCCTGCTGGATGCCGGGGCCAGCGTGGAATGCCGACCCACTCATCTCTTGCATTATGCCATTATGGGGAGTATTTACTCGCGGGAAATCCTGGGCTGTAAAAGCCCGCGCGTGGGCATATTATGCAACGGCACCGAAGCCAACAAAGGCACCGAAATGACCCAGGAAGCCTTCAGGCTCTGCAAAATGGTTGACCTGAATTTTATCGGCAACGTCGAAGGACACGATTTGTTTCATGATCGCGTCGATGTCGTGGTGTGCGACGGTTTTATCGGCAATATCGTGTTAAAGACCCTGGAAAGTTTTGCCAGGGGCTTGGCGGCGTGGCTCAAGGACGAAATCTCCAAAAATCCCAAACGGATGCTGGGCGCGTTGCTCGTCAAAGGCGCCTTGCGCTCCATCAAGCGCCGGACGGACCCCGACACGCGGGGCGGAGCGCCGTTGCTCGGCCTCAACGGCATCATCTTCAAAGCACACGGCTCGGCCCGCGAACGGGCCATCATGAACGGCATTGGCCAAGCCGTACAGGCGGTGGAACACCACATCACCGACATCATTCGCAGCGAAGCCGCCCAAGCCAACCAACGCGTGGCAGAAGCCAAGGCCCGCGAGGAAGCCCAATTAAAAGCCGGACAGGAACGCCTGGCGGCAGAAGCGGCCAAACCATGAAATCATTGCCAAAAAAGTTTAACAACCCGCGCGCCAGTCACAATTTCCAGGGCCGCACCTGCTCCATCCTGGCCGTCGGCTCCTATGTCCCCGAACGGGTGCTTTCCAACGCCGACTTCGCGCAAATCGTCAACACGTCCGACGAATGGATCACAACCCGGACCGGGATCAAGGAGCGCCGCATCGCCTCCAAAAACGAATGCACGTCCGATCTGGCCGCCAAGGCGGCCTTGCGCGCCATGCAACGGGCCAGCCTCACCCCCGATCAAATAGACTTGATCGTGCTGGCCACCATTACGCCCGACATGCCGTTTCCATCCACGGCCTGCCTGGTCCAGGAAAAAATTGGCGCCCGTCGCGCCGTCGCCTTTGACATCCAGGCGGCCTGTTCGGGGTTCATTTTCGGATTGGAGGTCGGGCAGCAATTCATCATGTCGCGCACCTATGACACCGCCCTGGTCATCGGCGCCGAGAAACTTTCCTCCATCGTCAATTGGAAAGACCGCAACACCTGCGTCTTGTTCGGGGACGGCGCGGGCGCGGCGATTTTGCGCCATCGCCCTGCGGCCCACGGCCTGCTCACGGCCTGCATGGGGTCGGACGGGAGCCGGGCGGACCTGCTCTGCATGCCCGGAGGGGGTTCAAGCTGCCCGGCGACCCGCGAATCTCTGGCCGCTGGAATGCATTACTTGCACATGAAGGACGGCAAAGAAACATTCAAGAGCGCCATCACCGCCATGTACTCGGCGGCAAAGGAAGTATTGCGGCGCTGCGAACTGGATATTACACAAATTAAATGCGTCATTCCCCATCAGGCCAACCGCCGCATTATTGACGCGGTGGCCGAACGGCTGGGGGCTAGGCCGGACCAACTCTTTGTCAACCTCCACAAATACGGCAACACCTCCGCCGCATCCGTGGCCATAGCGCTGGACGACGCCGTGCAAAGCGGCCGGATTCAGCGGGGCGACCTGGTTTTGCTGATCGTCTTCGGCGCCGGCCTGACTTGGGGCGCGGCAGTGATCGAATGGTAATTGGGTGGCCCGCAGGCGGGGCAGGCAGAGGAAGGATGTGGCTAAAACCCGCGATTACAAATAAGCTGGTTTTCTCCATTTGACGCCCTCCCAATCGGTGTTAGATTACCTTAACTATGAGCGCAAGAAAAATGGATTCCGAATCGCTCGGCATGACGCCAGCGCCTACTCAATGCCTGACTCTCCCTACTGCCGCAGTTCATGTCCGGAAAAATGGAATCGAATTTCGCAATAACCATTCCATCCCGGCTTGGACGGAAATGACCGTCACCTTGCAGGGACCCAATCCGGCCAGGAAGGTCAATTTCACGGGGGTGGTCGTGGCCTGTTCGGGCGATCGCCGCGAGGGCTATTTGATCTCGATGCTGTTTACCCATGTTTCCCGGCTGTCGCAGGCCCGCTTGCTCGGTTATTCCTGACTGGATTATTGCCGCGGTTGCCTTGTAAATTGGGGGCATGGAAACTTTTCGCCGCATTTTGGCTGCCGCCGTCGAAGGCGGGGCATCGGATGTTCATCTGAAGGTGGGCGCCCAGGTTGTTTTCCGCATTAATCGAAAGCTGGTGATGGTCGAAGCGCCTTTGCCCACCGCGGAATGGATGGAGACGGTGGTGGAGAACGTTGTGCCGAAGCACTCCAAGGAACAGCTCAAGCAGGACCACGAATGCGACTTTTCTTATTACCTGCCCAACACCGGACGTTTTCGCACCAATTGCTTTTATCAACGCGGCCAGCCTTGTTTGTCCATGCGTTTCGTCAAAACGCAGGTGCCGAGCTTCGAGGAGTTGGGACTCATTCCCGTTCTCAAGCAACTTGCCGAGTCGCCCCGCGGCATTGTTCTGCTGGCCGGCTCCACCGGTTGCGGCAAATCCACCACCCTGGCCGCGATGGTCGAGCATATCAATGCCAACAGCCGCAAACACATCATCACCCTGGAAGACCCCATCGAGTACGTTTTTGAAGACAATCAATCGGTCATCGAGCAACGCGAAATCGGCCTGGACACCACCTCGTTCGGGCACGGGCTGAAATACGTTCTGCGCCAGGACCCGGACGTGATCATGATCGGCGAAATGCGTGACGACACCAGTTTTTCCGCCGCCATGAGCGCGGCCGACACCGGCCACCTGGTCCTGTCCACCCTGCACACCACCAACGCCGCCCAATCCATCGGGCGCATTCTTGATTTCTTCAAACCCGACGAACGCGACCAAATCCGCCGCCAGATTGCGGGCACTCTGCAAGCGGTGGTCTGCCAGCGCATGGTGCCCACCATCGCCGGCGGCATGACGCCCGCGCAGGAGATCATGATCAACACCGGGACAGTCCGCAAATTGATCGAGGAAAACCGCCTCGAAAAGCTGGGCGCCGCCATTGAAACAGGCGGGGAGGAAGGCATGCTCAACTTCAACCAGCATTTATTCCAACTGGTCCGGGACGGCAAAGTTTCGCAACAAGACGCCCTGGCCAAAGCCACCAATGCGCAGGCCCTGGAAATGAATTTCCAAGGCATCTTCCTCACCGAAGGCAAACGAATCCTCGGCTGATGTTTTTGCCATCAACAGATTCAACAGGCCCGTCCAACGGCCCATCGCCCGCCGCCCCAATCCACATTATTTGTCTTAAAGGCCCACGGCAAATGCACCGATAAGAACGTTGACGTGAAAATTTTGAGCCGTCATCACCTGAGCCACCGGGCAAACTTCAGCGCAGCAGGATTTGGCGGCGGGCTTCCGCAAATCGCCGCCCGCAAAGATTTGCCTTGTCGGATTGCCGTTTCTTTGCCACAAGTCTCGTCATAACAAATGTTTGCCGAACAATACCAAAAATGAAAACAAATCATGAATCCCGAATCGCAGGGTTTATTGCCCTGGTGTCGTTTATTGGCGTTCTGGCCTGCCCCAGCTCAGTTTTTGCGCTGGGCTTTGCGATGCCGGATCAGGATGCATTTGCCACGGCGCGCGCCAATGCCTTTGTCGCCACCGCCGATGATCCCGCCGCGGTGTATTACAACCCGGCCGGCATCTCGCAACTGGATGGAGCGCACATTTCCCTGGGCGCCTATGGCGTTGTCTATGGCTCCAGTTACAACGGCGCCGCCGGTTCCATCGACAGCAAGACTCAATTGGAGGTCCTGCCCCAGGTCTTCTCGACCTGGAGCCTGCCCAAATATAATCTGACGTTTGGCTTGGGCGCGTATTCCCCCTACGGCCTCAGGGTGGAATGGCCGGACAACTCGTTATTGGCTGCCGCCGGCCAAACGGGCGAAATTGACTACTACACCCTCAACCCCGTCGTCGCTTACCAGATCATTCCCTCTCTCTCCATCGCCGCCGGACCCACGCTGAATTACTCCGAGGCGGATTTGAAAGAAAATCCGGGCTTTATCAATCACTTCCGCGGCCGGGACACGGATGCCGGATTCAATGCTGGCGTCCTATGGCATCCCTGGGAACAACACTCCTTTGGCGTCACCTACCGCAGCGCCACGGATATGAATTATAACGGGCACGCCACCTACCTCGCGATGCCGTCTGCCAATATTCCCAACACGGCCAATATTCATTTCCCGCAGACAGTGGCGTTTGGCTACTCCTTCCGGCCCACCACCAATTGGAACTTTGAGGCCGATGCGAATTGGACGGATTGGACCGAGCTGAAGACGGTGAATGTCAGTCCGCAGCCCGTGCCCGAGCAACTGGCCTTCGACTGGCATCCGAGCTGGATGTTTGACTTTGGGGCAACCCGCTATTTGGGCGGCGGCTGGCGGCTCAGCGGCGGTTACATGTACAGCATGAACACGGTGCCCGACAACACGTTTAATCCGCTGGTGCCTGATTCAGACCGGCATATCTTCAGCCTTGGCGTGGGGAAGAATTACGATCATTTTAGCTGGGATGTGGCTTATCAGTTGGGCTGGAGCCCGACACGCACTGTGAGCAGCGACAATACTTTCCCGGTAGCCAATGGCAGTTATGAGTTTTTGAGCCATGCCATCACCATCAACTTTGGCTACCACTTCTGACCGAGCCAGCGCCCCGGCTGAAAAACCGCGCCGGACTCTCCTCATCGTCGATGACGAGGAGGGGCCGCGGCAGTCCTTGCGCGTCGTTTTTAAGGACGATTACAATCTGCTGATCGCCTCCGAAGGCCAGCGCGCCGTCGAACTGGCCCAGGAGCATAAGATCAACGTCGCCATCCTGGATATTCGCATGACGGGCATGAGCGGGACGGAGGTCTTGGAACGGCTCAAAGCCATTCAGCCTTCCATCGAAGTCATCATGCTCACCGCCTACGAGACGGTCGAGACGATCCGCCAGGCCCTGCGCCTCGGCGCCTGCGATTATCTCAACAAACCTTTCGATGTCGCCACGGTGCGCAAGGCCGTCGCCACCGCCATGGAACGGCATTCCTTCGCCGACGAGATCCGTTCCAACAACGAAAAACTGGCCGCTCTCCAGGTTGAGTTGCACGATCAAAAACTGCAGGAGGAAATCACCCGCACGCGCGGCGAGATTTACGCCAGCATTATTCATGACATCAACGGCCCGCTGACCATCATTTCCGGCTTCATTCAAATCATCAATCAGCGCATGGGCGATTCCAAACGCCTGGAGGGCGACGACTTGGAAATGGTCAAAGACCGGCTGCGCCGCATCACGCGCCAGGTCAGCAATTGCATCGAGATTTCCCATCGTTATCTCAGTTTCATGCGCCAGCAGCCCACCGCTCCGGCGCGCATCCACGTCAATCAAATTTTGGAGGACTTGCGCGAACTGTTGCAGGTCCACCCCAGCAAGGCCAGCAACACCCTCAAAGTTCAAGCCCTGTCCAAAGACGTTGAACTGCAAATCAACGGCACCGATCTGATCCAAATCCTCCTCAACCTCGCCATCAACGCCCTGCAATGCTCGGCCGACCCGCACCTGGTTGATATTTCCGGCCAAATCCTCGAGACCGGCGTGGACTTCTCCAATCTGCACGATGGCCCGACCGACCGCATCCTTTACGGGCAAGGCTTCGCCAACACTCCGCCGCTTTTGCTTCTGGCCGTGCGCGACGATGGTTCCGGCATTCCGCCCGATGTTCTGCCCAAGATTTTTCAGCCTTATTTCACCACCAAACCTCCCGGCAAGGGCACGGGCTTGGGTCTGGCCATTGTTCATCGCCTGCTCAAGGAAGCCCGCGGCTGCATGCACGTCCATTCCGAACCCGGCAAAGGCACCTCCTTCGACATTTACCTCCCCACGACCATCCGCCGCGGCTGATTTATCGCGGAAGTAGTTCATTGCTGTTTTCGCGGGAATTGAGACAATGGGCGTGAAACTAATGACGAATGTCGAAGCACCAATGACGAAAAAATGTCCAAATGACGAATGGCGAAAGGGACATCGCCCATGAAATCCATGACCGGCTACGGCCGCGGCGAGTCCGCCCAACATGGCTTCAAAATCACGGTCGAAGTCAGTTCGGTCAATCGCAAGCAAACCGAAATCGCCGTCAATTTGCCGCGCGACCTCGAGGTCTTGGAAGCCCAGATTCGCGATGAAATCAACCGCCGCGTCGCGCGCGGACGTCTCACCGTCCGCCTGTCCGTCCATGCCGCCGAAGGCGCCGCCGGCAGGATGCGCCTCAACCCCGCTCTGGCCAGGGCCTACGCCAGGGAACTCCGGGGCCTGGCCAAGTCCCTCCGCCTGCCCGACGATGTGACGCTCGACATGCTGGCCCGCGCGCCCGGCGTCCTGCAACCGGACGAAGAAATCCGGGAAGCCGAAGCGCTTTGGCCCGGGACGGCCAAGGCCCTCACCACAGCGCTGGACATGATGCTGAAGATGCGCGAACGCGAAGGCGCCTGGCTGGGCAAAGATTTGAAAACCCGCGTGGCCCGCATGAGGGCCGGCGTGGCCCGCGTCCAGCGCCGCGCCCCCCAAGTGGCCGAACGCTACCGCTCCCAATTGCTCACCCGCATCAAATCCGCCGGGTTGGAGTCGCCCGCCCTTGAGGACGACCGTCTGCTCAAGGAAGTCTTTTATTTTGCCGACCACGCCGACATCTCCGAGGAACTGACCCGCCTCCAGAGCCACTTTCAGCAATTCGACGACTGCGTCAAATCCCGGGAACCGATTGGGCGCACCCTCGATTTTTTGGCGCAGGAAATCAATCGCGAAATCAACACCCTCGGCGCCAAGGCCAACGACAGTCTGATTTCCCGTGAAGTCGTTGTCCTGAAAGCGGAGCTGGAAAAATTTCGCGAACAAGTCCAGAATGTCGAATGAAGAATCCGGGGCCAGATGGGGAGGTTCGCCTTTCCTCGCCGTTATTGGTTGTTATTTCCGCGCCTTCCGGCGGCGGCAAGACGACCTTGTGCCAGCACATCCTGGCCCGCCATCCGGGCATGGTTCGCGCCATCACCTGCACCACGCGCCCGCCCCGGCCCGGCGAACTCGATGGCCGCGACTATTACTTTCTCGATTCCGCCGCCTTTTCCCAACGCCTGGCTTCCGGCGGCTTTCTCGAACACGCCACCGTCTATAACCATTGTTACGGCATTCCCAGGACCGAAGTCCTCGACAAGCTCCGGCAAGGCAGCGACGTCCTGCTCAACGTCGATGTGCAGGGCGCGGCCACCGTTTGCGGCCGCGCCGCGCAAGACGCCGAACTGGCCCGCGCCCTCGTCACCGTCTTCCTGACTCCGGCCAGCCTGGCGGTATTGGAAGCGCGCCTGCAACGGCGCGGCGCCGATTCCCCGGCCGAATTGGCCCGGCGTCTGAGTGTGGCCCGGCAGGAAATCGCGCAATGGCCCCATTTCCAATACCTCATCATCAGCACCACCATTGCCGAGGACGTGCGCCGGATGGAAGCGATCATTGACGCCGAGCGCCTGCGCCAATCCCGGTCCACTTTTACGTTGGGTGGTTGATCTTCATCCTGATTTTCAGTCTTTCGCAACCATCGAACCGCTGATTTCTGGTCAAAAATAGCCAGAAAGGTCATATTGATAGATAGAGGTCTGGAAAATCGGCAACACGGCAACAAGCCTTATTTTACAAGGGTTTCGTTGCCCTTTTCCGCCGGCAACACAGCGGCAACGGCTGGCAACATGTTGCCTCTTTTTTGGCAAAGGCGCGAAGGATTAAAGATTTCCTTTCCATTTATATTAAAACACTGGGGTTTCCGAGGTTGATGGGGGCGCTTCCAATTCGCCACACGTCGCGTGGCGCATCCAAGGCATCAGTCAAGGATTGGAAGCCGGTGCAACTCCACCCGAATCTTTCGTGGTCGCTTTTCCGCGAACTCCCGCGGCTACGCCAACCGTTCCCGCTGACAGACATTCCACGCCACGTCTTCCCGGCCACGGTCCGGGTGAACGAAAACGAAACGATCCCTCGTCCCGCTGAATGGATTTGAATTGGCGGAGTCAGGCCCCAAAAGCAGCCGATGTGTCGTTGCAGAATTTGGAGGCCCATGAAAGGGTCCTCAAAAAGTGGCAAGCAAAATGAACGAATACCAATTCCCGAAGACCCTTTCAGGCCATAATGAGAGCTTCAAATAAAAGTGGTGTCTTGCCGGGAGTAAAAAAACATGTATAGTTAAACCATGATCGAATCAACCGCCGCAAACATGGCCCGGAATTTCACTGAATTTCTGGCCAAAGTTGAGCGTGGCGAGACTATCCGCATCCGCGATCAGGGACGGATGGTCGCCCGCATGGTGCCGGACTGTGATTTTATGCCGGGACAGCAGGCGGCGGAATTGTTCAAGGGACATCGGGCAGACGTTGAAGCCGCCAACGCCATAACCGGCGAACTCAGAAAGCTCGATCTGGAATCCGAAAATGCCCTGGATCATTGACACGGATATTTTCATCGAAGGCGAACGTGGCAACGCCGCCTTTATCGGTTGGCTTCAGAGCGCGGATGGAATTGCGACAGCCGACATCGTTCGCGGCGAATTCCTTGTCGGGGCTCATGCGGTGGCAGACGAAACCATTCGTCAAAGAGGCGTTCAGTTTTACTCAGAACGGATCGCTGGCTTGCCGTCTTTTTCTTCCGAACCGGCCGATTATGCCAAAGCTGCCGCGTTGGCTGGGGATGCGCGCCGCAGCGCCAAAGGCAAACCTGGACTGATTGACGGCTTGATCGCTGCCATTGCCATTCGGACCGGCGCGACTGTAGCCACGCAGAACACCAAAGACTTCAACGCAATGGGGTGTCCCTGCTCAAATCCGCTTTTGAAGAGTTTGGATTGAGGAAGATTGCTTGCCTGTGAGCTCTTTCCAAAAGGACTGACACTCTCAGGACGCGGGGGAAAAGCCTGTCTCAGACGATTCAAGACGGTGGAGCGGAATGGGCTTGTCTCGCCGAAATTGGATGAAGGCGGAAGCGGCTTGCATTGGCGAAGTCAGGCCCCAAAAGCAGCCGATGTGTCGTTTGAGAATTTGGAGGCCCATGAAAGGGTGCTAGAAAATTAGCAAGCAAAATGAACGAATACCACGTTTCAATAAATCCTTGCTTCCGAGGACCCTTTCACTCATAGCGAAGTCGCAAGTCGTTTGAGCCGACTTTGCGGAAAGCTGACCACTTCCATCATTGCATCACCGCCCTATAAAACCGCTGGTTGAAATTCGTCGGTGCCGGATCAGTGATAAACGACGGCGAGTTCGTGCTGACAAAATTTGTAAGTGGGAGCCAATTGAAAAGGTCTATTGAGGCGTCAATCTCATAATTTGAACCGATAGGGCCTTGCAATGTCAGATCGAAATTGCCCGTATTCCAAAGAGGTGATCCGAAACCAATTACAGGGAAATTCGGAGCGAAATTCGCAATCAACAACTGGTTGCCTGTCGGCGTAAATGTATAACTCGACGAACTGCTGACAATCGTCCCGCCTTGAGTCCAGTTGAAGAATGTGTACCCACTGTTTGGGGTGGCAACCAGTGTCACACTTTCGCCACAACCTATGCTTTCATCGCCGCTAGTCGTTCCTTCGCCCGAAGGGAAAACTCCACTGGTGATGCTAAAGGCAACTGGCGCGAAATTTGCCACAAAATTATGATTTGTATCGATTGTAAAGCTGTAATTTGCTGCGCCGCTCACCGGAAGACCATTTTCTGTCCAACCGACAAAAGAATAGCATTCGGCCGGAGACGCCTGGATAATCGTTGGCGTTCCGCAGTTAAAAGCACCTCCATCGTTCACGGTGCCCCCTGCCGACGAATACACGGCGACGTTGTAGGAAATCGGCGCGAAGTTGGCCGTGAACACTTGATTGGTTGCCACCGTGAATGGATAATTCGTCGAGGTGCCAACCTGGGTCCCGTTCGTTGTCCAGTTGACGAACGCGTAACAAGAATCTGACACCGTCGCCGTGAGCGTTTCGCTCTGTCCATTCGTATAAAGACCATCCCCACTTGTTGAGCCGGCAAACGGTGGTGTCGCAACTGTCCTTATAATTGAACTACCTAGTGGAGCGAAGTTGGCCACTAAATTAGAATCCGAACCGGCTGTAAAAGTGTAGTTCGAAGACTGGCTTACAAAGCCTACAACCTCGTTTGTCCAGTCAGCAAAGGCGTATCCCAAGTTTGCATTTGCCGTGACCGTAACACTCGTTCCACAAGCAATAGTTCCACCACCTGTTGTTGTGCCGCCATCCGGGGGCGAGTTCGTCATTGTAATCGTGTAAAAGTTCGTCGTGAAATTCGCCACCAGCGTCTGATTGGTTGTCGCCGTGAATGAATAATTGGGCAATAAGCTGACCACAATCCCATTCCACGACCAGCATGAAAAGGTGCAGCATGAACTTGGCCTTGCGGTCACGGTTACAACGGAATTGCTATAAGCGCCGCCGCCGCCGCTGTTCGTGCCGCCATCTGGAGGCGAATTACTCGTGATGATTGTAAAATCGGCCGGGCCTGTAGGCACTGGAACAGTAGCAGAAACAGGATTTCCAAATCCATCGATCACATGGGCGCTAAAAGTCGGATTCCCATAAACGCTTTGATTGGCGAGCATGTAGTTGAAAGAATATTCATTCACGCTCAGCCCACCTTTTTCTTGACCGCCGCAGTAAATTGTTCCCAAAGTTGTAATCTGACCGCACTCTACTTCAGGCACACCCCACCCCCAATGTCCCAAAATCCACCGAAGATCTATCGGAGATTGAGGTTGAGGAAGGGCTGAAAGAGCGATGAGCACTTTCAAGTAGTTTCCGCTAGTCAAAAACCCCCCGTTGCACACAAAGAAATCGAGATTCCCTGTCAGATTCTGATTCGCTTGTCCCTTCATTGGAAACGAATAGCACAAGATGCCGGGTTGCTTAAAAAGGAATTCTTGAGCCATTTGTGAGTTATAGAGAACCTGAACAGCCACGTCGGACGCTATTTCAACGGGGCTTGAAGGCGCAGGCTGGAAACCATTCAATTGGCTAGCGACGGTTTCCTCTGCAACCCACCAACCCATCTCGCCGACATCCGCCGCATCCAATAATGTTCCCCCCACGTCAAATGGAGCAGTGGCCAAAAAGTTAACAACCTCCAAATCATCGTTCTGGCCGTTCGGGAGAACCGCAGCGAAGAACGCACTAGGTTCAATTTGGACGAGATTGTGCTGTTGCAATTGTGTGACGATTGGATTGACTAGATTTGCGAATTCGGTATCAGAAATGACCAGCGGAAAACCTGTTGTCGGCGCTTGGATTTCCAACACCAAGTAGCCAGGCGGAAAGGTAACTGGCAAGGTCAGAACATATGGAGTTGACCATCCGCCTTGGGTTTGGGGGTTTTGCACCTGAAGCATCACTTGATCATCCGAACTAAAATGGTCGCCAGTAAATGGACTAAACTTAAAGTTTGCGATGTCAATTTCATTGCCCGTCCAACTTGTGATGTTGATGGTATCCCAATCACCCGCTCCCCCGGCACTCCAATTCGTTGCGCCCGTAACAGGGTTGATGTCATAAACAATTAAGTTGGTGAGGGCATTAGGAATTCCGCTTGCGCTCCCAAACCCACTTCCCTGAATTGACATTGTGAGATTCCCGCCGCCAGCGGGACCGACATTTACGCTCGTAATTGTCGGTACGGTAGGGCTACCGGATTGGGAAAGTTCCTGAATTTCTGCACTGCTAAGCGCACGGTTGTAAATACGCACGTCAGATAGACTCCCGATGAAGCGCGTGGAGACTCCGCCTCCTTCCCACCAATGAATGCCCATGCCAGCATTCCCAGCGGAAGGAACCATTGTACCGCCTGCAGTACCCTAAGACTTGTCCGTCGAGGTAGGTTGTCATAAGACCATTTGCAAAAACTAACGAGAATCGATGCCATTGGTTCATATAGGAGGCGTACGGATCAATTCGTGCATCGCCCGCAATAAAAGTTAACTGCCCATCGTCTGGATAGTAAGCAATCGTCACAACCTGCCCCATTCCGAAGTACTGGACACCAAGGGAAATCAAGCCTTCACCCGGATCGGCGTACCCGGTGATGCCTTGAATGTTCGCCCACAGCGAAACCGTGAAACCCGAAAAAGGCGAGAGATCGATTGATGGAATCCCGACATACTGGCCAGATGTGCCAAACTCTCCCTGTCCAACGAGATAAATTGCTTGCGTGCCGGGACTCGGCCCGGCAACGAAGCTTGGTGAATTCCATAAAGTTCCATTCAGCCCATTCCCGCTCGCATCAATTGCGTTTCCATTAAAGGGATACCAAGCGATGAGCCCTTGGTTTAATTGGCATAGACCTGCAAATGGCGTGACCAGCATCGCCGCAACGGCAAATGTGAGCATTTCGAGTTTCATGTATTTTCTCCTTCCTGCATCGTTTACTGGGTTCAGAATTTACATGCTGTTTTTAGATGGTTTGAAGCTTTTCCGTGCCATGCGGGGCTGTCTTAGAAAAATGACATTTTATCTTCATTTTTGATGGTTGCCGCCTCGTTTTCCATAGCCGGGATGGTGCGACGGCGGAGGTTGCGTGAAAAACCTTCTCCTTGAATCGAACCTTTTGTGAAATGAACCGCCGCAGAAACTGCCCTTTCTGGATACAACCATTGCACGGGCATTGAAAGCTCACCCCGATGGAACCAACCGCCTGAAAGTTTGATCTCATCCTAAATTCCGACTGCCGCAGTCATTTTCCCACGCCAACATCTTTTTCGGAACATGCGGATTGAAACAAAATCAAGCGCCCGTTGCAAGCCTGAAAATCTTGAAAAATCAGGGTATCCAGAGAAAGATTTTCCTGTCGGCGGTGTCACGGCTTGGTTGCCGCCTTTATTTACAAGCTCCCAATGATTTGGTCAGAACCGCCCTGAGATTAAGATTAGGATTACGATTAGGATTAGGAGCCGGAAACTGGCCCCGATCTTTTTTTCACATGGACGGCATTTGTCCAGCCGGCCTAGTCATACTGCCGGAATGAAAAACAGACATCCTTCGACGAAACCGAAAACTCAACCCCGGGTCCTGGCCTCTTTTGGCCGGGCCAATCTGGTCAGAATGGCCGGTTCCTGTTGCGAATTGCGCGGCGCTTCAGAGGACGATTTCACCGCCGCCAAGGAATGGATTTCCCTCTTCCTGCATGAGGCCGTCCTGTGCGACGCCCCCATTCTTCACGCTGATGGATAATCCAAATCTGAAATCTCAAATTTGAAATCCCCCATCCAGGTTCACAGGCGGGCGACGAGCAGTTCGCGCTGGAAAGTGAGTTCCTTGGGCAAATCCGCGTAAAGCTCGAAGAAAAGATCGTCGTGGGCCATGATTTCGCGCCGCCATTCCTCCAGGTTGATGGCCTGGGCCTGGGCCATTTTAGCCGCGTCGAAATCCTTCATCCCGGCCAGGTCGAAATCGTGCGGGCCGGGCACCCAGCCCAGCGCGGATTCCAAGGCATCGGCCCGGCCATGCGTCCGATCCAGGATCCATTTGAGCACGCGCATGTTTTCGCCGAAACCGGGCCAGATGAATTTTCCACTTTCATCGCGGCGGAACCAGTTGACATGAAAAATGCGCGGCGGGACGGAAATCTTTTTGCGCATGCGCAACCAATGGTGCAGATAATGCCCCATGTTGTAACCGCAGAAGGGCAGCATGGCCATGGGATCGCGGCGCACTTTGCCCACCGCGCCCATCGCGGCGGCCGTGGTCTCGGAACTCAGCGTCGCCCCCATATAAACGCCGTGAATCCAGTTGAAGGCCTGATAGACCAACGGCATGGTCGTGCCCCGGCGGCCCCCAAAAATGATGGCGCTGATCGGCACTCCGTTCGGGTCGTCTGCTTCGGGAGCGCAGGCCGGATTATTGCTCATGGGAGCGGCAAAGCGGCTGTTGGCATGTGCGGCCGGTTCCTTGCTGCCGGGTGTCCACGGGCGTCCCTTCCAATCGGTCAGTTGCGCGGGAGGCTCCTTGGTTTTGCCCTCCCACCAAACATCCAAGTCAGGCGTCAGGGCCACATTGGTATAAATGGTGTCGTGAGAAATGGTTTCCATCGCGTTGGGGTTGGTCTCGGCATTGGTTCCGGGCGCAACGCCAAAATAACCCGCCTCGGGATTGATGGCGTAGAGCCGCCCGTCGGCCCCCGGTTTCATCCAGGCGATATCGTCCCCGACCGTGCGAATTTTCCACCCGGCAAAATGGGGCGGGGGCACGAGCATGGCGAAATTGGTTTTGCCGCAGGCGCTGGGGAAGGCCGCGGCCACGAAGGTTTTTTCACCCGACGGCGATTCGGCGCTGAGGATGAGCATGTGTTCCGCCAGCCAGCCTTCTTTGCGGGCCAGCCACGAGCCAAGGCGCAAGGCAAAACATTTTTTGCCCAGCAAGACGTTGCCTCCATAGTTGGAGCCGGTCGAGATGATCGCGTTGTCTTCCGGGAAATGCGCGATGTAACGCCGTGCCGGATCGGCCTCGAGCATGACAATGCAGGCCGCGATTGAAATCCTCGCTCTGCCCCAGGTGTTCGAAGGCAATCCGGCCCATGCGCGTCATGATCCGCATGCTCAACACCACGTAAAGCGAGTCGGTCAGTTCCAGGCCGACTTTTGTCAGGGTGGAACCGGGCGGTCCCATCAAATACGGAATCACATAGAGGGCGTGTCCGCGCATGCCTCCGGCGCAGAGGGCATGGAGCTTGCGGTACATCTCCCTGGGCGCGGCCCAATGATTGGTCGGACCGGCGTCCTCCTCGGCGGAAGTGCATATAAAAGTGCGATCCTCACTGCGGGCCACGTCGTCCGGTTTGGAACGGTGATAATAACAGCCCGGCAGTTTCTGCTGGTTGAGCTTGAGCAAAATCCCCTGGGCCAGCGCTTCTTCCGTCAGCCTTTTCTTTTCCTCCCCGGACCCGTCGCACCAGACTATTTTATCCGGTTGGCACAACGCCGCCATTTCCTCGACCCAGCGAATGACGGCCTCATTGGTGGTGTTGGGCGGGTTCATCTTGTATATCATTGCCATCAAACATATCGCAAGGCGGCGCTTAAAGTCAAAGATTGTATGGGGTTAATCGTTGTACGCGCTCTCGCCGTGCTGCGTCTGGTCCAATCCCGAACCCTCCTCCTCCGGCGTCACCCGCAGGTCGGCCAGCGCGCTGACAAGCTTGAGGATGACAAACGTTCCCGACGGCGGCGAGAACCACGGTGAAGATCAGCCCGCGAAATTGATTGCCCAACTGCGCCGGGCCTCCGGCCAGCGACACCACCTTGCCGCCGGCGGTGAAGGTGTTCCCGATGGCCGCGTTGACGTCCGCGCTCGCGAACAACCCCACCATGAGCAAGCCCGTCGCGCTTCCAACGGCGTGAACGCCGAAGACATCGAGCGAATCGTCGTAGCGCAACGACGCTTTTTGAGTTTGCTCACCGCCAGTGTAGCAAAACACCCCGCCTGTCAATCCTATTAAAAAGGCCGCCGGGACCGTCACGAAACCCGAGGCGGGCGTGATCGTGGCCAGGCCCGCGACCATGCCGGAAGCGACGCCGAGCACGCTGGGCTTGCCCTTGAGGCGCCATTCGGTCACTCCCCATCCCAGCGCCGCGGCGGCCGCCGAAAAATGCGTTGCCGCAAACGCGCTGCTGGCCAGCGCGCCGGCGTTGAGCGCGCTGCCGGCATTGAAACCAAACCAGCCCACCCACAAAAGTCCCGCGCCGATCAGGCTGAGGACGACATTGTGCGGGGGCATCGGCTCGGCAGGGAAACCGATCCGCTTTCCGAGCACCACCGCGCAGACCAGGGCCGAAACGCCCGAACTGACATGGACCACCATGCCGCCGGCGAAATCGAGCACGGGATACCGGCCGCCATTGCTCCAATTAAACAGGCCGCCCCGGCCCCAAACCATGTGGCACAACGGGAAATAAATGAACGTCACCCACAGCACCATGAACAGGACGTAAGCCTTGAACCTCATCCGTTCCGCAATCGCGCCGCTGATGAGGGCCGGCGTGATGATGGCGAACATCATTTGAAACAGCATGAAGCTCTCCTGCGGGATCGTCGGCGCATAGGCCGGATTCGGCGCGGCCCCCACGCCTTTGAGCATGAAATACTGAAACGGATTTCCGAAAAACGGGTTCCCTTCCCCGAAGGCCATGCTGTAGCCGTACACCATCCACAAGGCCGAGACCAACGCCATCAAGATCAGGCTTTGCATCATCGTGCTCAGGACGTTCTTGCGCCGCACCAATCCGCCATAGAAAAGAATCAAACCCGGCGCCGTCATCATGAGCACCAGCGCGGCGCTGGCCAGCACCCAGGCGTTATCGCCCGCGTTGATGAGCGGAGCCTGGCGGCTGGCCGCCTCCAACCGGGCGACGCGCTGCTCCATCGTGGCCGCGCCTTGCGCATAAACCGGGTTGAGAAATGCGGGCAGGAGCCAGCAGACCAGAGCGGCGGAGACCCACCGCGGAAGACCAATTTTTTTCATGAACCCTGAAATCTTAACCCAGTGCGTCCCCTCCCGGTCAAATTAAAATCTCATGCTTCCGCGCCGGCCTGTTCTGTTGTAACTTGCCGTCATGTCGCAGCCCGAAGAAAAGGCGGGGCCAGCCGCCGATGCCCGGATTTTGGAGTTTCTTCGCCATCTGGCCGCCGATCAGGACGCCTCCATTTACACGCAAAGAAACTATCGCCAGGCCCTGCTTGAATTCTTTGCCTGGTTCAAAAAACAGCGCGGAACCGTCCCGGACTGGTCCGTCTTGCGCCGGGACGACTTTCGCGATTTTCTCCGCTTTCTCGGCCGCGGCCAATTGAGCCGCGCCGCCATTCAACTCCGCTTTTCCGCCCTGCGTTCCTTTTACAAATTTTTGATTCGCAACGGCGCGGCCGGCGTTTCGCCGATCAGGAATCTTTCGCTGCCCCAACCGCAAAAACGCCTGCCCCTATTCCTGACGGTGGAACAATTGCAGGACCTGCTCGAAGCGCCCGGCGTGGAATTGCGCCGCGACGCGGAGAAAGGCGAAGCGGACGCCAGCCTTTACTTTCGCGACGCCGCCATTTTGGAGGTCATTTATTCCTGCGGCTTGCGCGTCAGCGAGCTTTGCCGGCTTTGCGCCGCTGATATTGACTGGTCCCAACAAGTGGTGTGCGTGCGCGGCAAGGGAAAAAAGGAACGGCTCGTTCCCATTGGCGCGCCCGCCCTGGAAGCGATCCGCGCCTACTGGAAACATCGAACCGCCCTGGTCCAGGGCGGCCAGGCGGTTTTTTCCGCGCGCCCGAACAAAACAACTCCGCTCTCGCCGCGCACGGTGCAAATGCGCCTGAAGAAGTATCTTTGCTCAGCCGGCCTGGACCCCAACATGACGCCGCACAAATTGCGCCACAGTTTCGCCACCCACCTGTTGGACGCCGGCGCGGATTTGCGCAGCGTCCAGGAACTGCTGGGCCACGCCCATTTGGTCACGACCCAGGTCTATACCCATATCACGACCGAGCGATTGAAGCGCGCCTACGACCAGGCGCACCCGCGCGCCTGAAAAAGAATGCCGCATATCCCCTTGAAAATGAAATGCCAGCGAGTGGAATCGAACCACTGACCTCGGGCTTATGAGTCCCACGCTCTAACCAACTGAGCTACGCTGGCCCAACCGGGTTATATTTCGCGAAGAACAATGCCGCTGTCAAATGCGATTTAAAAACAAAAAGCCCCTGTCCAGCCTTGCGACTGAACAGGGGCAAATTGGGGTCTGGGAGTTCGCCATGCTCTCTTTCCCACGCTGACATTAGGCGCACCCTTGCGGGGCTGCCAGCTTCCCGACGCCATTCTCCACGGCAAGCGGAGTTTCCGGCCTCATAGCAGGGCCGTCCAGCGCCTTGCGGTCGCTGAATTATTGAGTGAGGCCTCTTAGCTCGCTTGGGCTGGCGCTTGCGGACGCCGGCTTGCGAACCAGGGCAAGACACGTATGCGACTTTGGATTCGCGTCTTGACCATTTGCGCTGGGTCGGCCACCGCTTTTGGCGATGCGTTGGCCCAGTGCCACGGGTCTGACCTCTTATCTCTCAGGTTGCCTTTCGTCACATGCCGGCGGTGTCGTTTGTAACATCGCCTGCATCTTGGAAGGTTTTTACAAGCCTTGCCTTGGCTGTGTCTCCTTCCCGGTGCGAATGCTCACTTTGTCCCGCCTTTCGGCGTCTTTCTTTGGGCTGGCCTTGGGTTCAAGACCGCCAGAGTCACCCGCCCCGTGCTGATGCACAGTAGCAACCTTTTACCCTCCGGGTAACTGCGATTGGCTCAGGCCTGAAACCGGCCTGAACTACTTGACTCAACTTGGAACGGCTTCTGTTTCGTTCCTTGTCGCTCAGTTCCTGCTTCGCGTTACTGACAGCGCGCGAACGCCGCCAGAGGAACTGGTGAATACTGCCTCCGGTCTCCGCCTCTTGCAAGGCGGACTTAGAGGGGTTGGGCCAACCAGCCTGACTCAACCTTTCCCCAGTCACCTGGGATCATCCTTGGAACTCCGGCAATTTTCTTTCGTCCACCACCGTCATTCCAGCTCTTTCAATGAACTGCGAAGATCATGGCACAATTCTTTTGCGATGAATACTAAATCTTATCCACAGGGTTATTCACCATCGCCAAATCTTATTCACAACCCGCCATCGCCACAAAAATCAATACGGACGGCGCTTTTGCGCGCATGCGATTCTCCGGCCGCGGCGCGGCGATGGACCGCCCCGGCGCCGATGGTGGATAAGTTTTAAGCCGGAAATGCGCCGGAAACTGCATCCACGCCCGAATTCAGGCTTTTTTCTTGTCCTGGCCGCCGTTTTTTTCCGTTTGATGTAGGCGACGCGGCGTTTGCGTTTCACGACTTTATTTGTTTGCTGGCCCATATATCTTTACTTTCTTCCAAAAATGCGTTCTTTAATGGCGCACTATGAAGAGCCGGCACCGTTCATTCAACATCTATTTTGCGCTGGTCTGCCTTGCCCTGGCCGGCGGTTGCGCCGCGACCATGGATGTCAAGAAGAAAACAAACCCCAAAAAAGAGCAGTCCACCATCCGCCTGTACCTGGAAGGGCAGAAAGCGGACAGAATGACCGCCGGCACAGTGCTGGTCACGAGCAACAGAATCCCCTTTACAGTCCAACGCGAGCCTTTTCTGGACGAAGGGGACTTGAGCAAGGCCTCGATAGTTGATGATGCGGATGGCAGTTTTTACATTCAACTGGTGTTCAACGATCACGGGACATTGTTGCTGGATATGTACACCTCCGACAACAAAGGCAGGCACATCATCGTCTTCTCTCAATTTCCCACGCCCGGCCAAAAGGCCCATCAGGCAAAGAAAAAGGCGGACGTTTCGGATGACTCGGATTTGGTGGATAAAAGCAATGCCGAGCCGCCTTCCGCCGCGCCCCGATGGTCCGGCTGGCTTGCCGCGGTGTTGATTCGGGACCGCATCTCCAACGGCATGTTCCGCTTCACCCCGGACGCCTCCCGCGCGGAGGGCCTTCGCATTGTGCGGGGACTGAGAAATGTCATTGGCAAGGAAAAGAAAAAGGAACAATTTTAGGCAATCATCTCCCCAATCTTTTCGATTGATGTGAACAAGATTTTTCTCTCCGGCCTGTTTCTTTTCGCGCGGCTCGCGGCCCTGGCGCAACCGTTTCATTTGCCCACGGCCAATCAGGCCTTGTTCGAGAAAGGCGGGGAGGAGAAGTTTTTTGTTGGGACCTCCGGCCATTCCTGGACGAGCGGGTGCTTTGGATGCGTTCGTTCCGGCGGCCGGCAAATGCACGAGGGCCTGGACATCAAATGCCTGCAACGGGACAAGCGCGGCGAACCGTCCGACCCGGTCCTGGCCACGGCCGACGGCACGGTGGCGTATATGAACAACCGGCCCTCCCTTTCCAATTACGGCCGGTACATCGTTCTGCGTCACGTCATCGGCGGCCTTGAAGTTTATTCCCTCTACGCCCACCTGGCGGAATTCGCCGGCGGCCTCAAAGCGGGCCAGGCGGTGAGCGCCGGCGAAAAAATCGCCGTGATGGGCCGCACCAGCAACACGCGCGCAGGCATCTCCAGGGAACGCGCCCATGTCCACTTCGAGCTGAATCTTTTTTACAACGATCATTTCAGCGCCTGGTTCAAAAGGCATTATCCGAAGGAGCATGACGATCACGGGATTTGGAACGGACAAAACCTGGTCGGCTTTGATCCGCGCCTGATCTTCCTGGCCCAGCGCGAAGAAGGCCCGCATTTCGACCTCGCGCGCTGGCTGCAACAGCGCACCGAGATTTGCCGCGTCCTGGTGCGAAAAACCGATTTTTCCTGGCCCAAGCGCTATCCCATGCTGGTGCAAAACGACCCGGCCCTGCCGCGGGAGCGAATCGCCGGTTACGAAATGGCGCTCGATTTCAACGGTCTGCCCTTCCAATTGATCCCCCGCGCCGCCTCGCAAATGAAAGGGACCGCCAAGTACCAACTGCTCTCGGTCAACGAAGCCGAATACACCAAAAATCCCTGCCGCAGGCTGGTGACGCGCCGGGGCGCCCATTGGCAACTGGGCGGAGAGGGCGTCAATTTGCTGGATTTGCTGACCAACTGATGCAGTTATATGTTCACACCATGATTATGAATACTGTGCAAGCCAAAACATCAATTGAACCGCTCGAACTTCACCGCCTGCTGGCGGAAGGCGGCCCCTCCCAATTGCTCGATGTCCGCACGCCGGGGGAGTTCGCCGCCGCGCATGTGCCGGGCGCGAAGCTGATCCCTCTCGACGACCTCGACCCGGCCGCCTTTCAACGACAGCGCGGCGCGGAGGGAATTCCGGTCTATGTTCTCTGCCAGTCTGGCCAACGCGCCCGCAAGGCGATTGAAAAGCTCGAACGGGCCGGGGTTCACGGCTGCGTGCTGGTCGAAGGCGGCACACAGGGCTGGATGGACGCGGGGCTGCCGGTCGATCGCGGCCAAAGCAAGGTTTTGCCGCTGATGCGCCAGGTGCAAATCATCGTCGG
This sequence comes from uncultured Verrucomicrobiae bacterium, assembly GCA_963825315.1. Taxonomy (GTDB): domain Bacteria; phylum Verrucomicrobiota; class Verrucomicrobiia; order Limisphaerales; family Palsa-1400; genus DASRLE01. The sequence continues at coordinate 59,381 of CAWGST010000003.1, forward strand.
CCTTGTTTCGGCTGTGGGCGCGGCTCTTGCGCTGGCCGTCCACCCGCTCTTTGCCATCATCCCGCTCGTCACCGGCTGCGGTCTGCTGTTTGCGGGAATGACGGGCCTGTGCGGCATGGCGCTGCTGCTGGCGAAAATGCCGTGGAATCGCGCCCAAACCTGCGGTTCTTGTTGTGCAACAAAAGCGGAGTCTGGTTTATGAAAAATCCTCTCCGCATCGTGATCGTCGGGGGTGTGGCCGGAGGCGCTTCCGCCGCCGCCAAAGCGCGCCGGGTTGATGAAAATGCCGACATCCAGATCTTCGAACGCGGCCCCTACATCTCCTTCGCCAACTGCGGCCTGCCGTATTTCATCGCCGGCGAAATTGACGACCGCGCCAAATTGATCGTCATGACACCGGAAAAATTCTGGGAACGCTCGCGCGTTCGCGCCCACGTCAACCACGAAGCGCTTTCGATCAACCGCGCCGCGAAAACCATTTGTGTCAGGGAACCGGATGGCCGGCAGCGCAACGTGCCTTACGACAAACTCGTCCTGAGCCAGGGCGCGAAGGCCATCGTGCCGCCCGTTCCCGGCGCGAACCTGCCGCATGTTTTCACCCTGCGCGACATCCCGGACATGGACCGCATTGCCGCCTTCCTGAACGAACGGCAACCGCGTCACGCGGTCGTCATCGGCGGCGGATTTATCGGACTGGAAATGGCGGAGGCGTTTCACCACCGCGGCCTTCACGTTACCATCGTTGAGCGCGATCCCCACATTCTGCCGTTGTTGGACCGCGACATGGCTGCTCACCTGCAGAATCAAATCCGCCGCGACGATTTTGAGTTCAAAACCGGCGCCGCCGCAACGCAGTTCACCGGCGGCGGGGTGGAATTCGCCGATGGCAGCCGGTTGCCGGCAGATCTGGTTTTGATGAGCGTGGGTGTGAAAGCGGAAGTGGAACTGGCGCGGGCGGCGGGACTGGAGATAGGCGAAACCGGCGGGGTGAAAACCAACGGCCGCCTGGAATCGTCCGACCCGAACATTTACGCCGTGGGCGACGCGGCGGAAACGATGCACGCCCTGACTGGCGCGCGGGCGCGCATTGCGCTGGCCGGCCCGGCCAACCGCCAGGGACGCATCGCCGGCGCCAACGCGGCGGGCGCGCGCCTGATCTATCCCGGGGCGCTGGGCACCTCCATCGTGCGGGTTCTGAACATGACCGCCGGCTTCACCGGCCTCAACAGCGCCCAGGCGCTGAAGGCGGGCTTCACCTTCTTCACCAGCCTCACACGCGATGACAGTCACGCGCATTATTATCCGGGCGCAAAACCAGTGCTGATTAAAATCGTCGCGGAGGAAGGCACAGGCCGGCTGCTCGGCGCGCAGGTCCTGGGTGAATGCGGTGTGGACAAACGCGTGGATGTTTTGGCGACAGCCATCACCGGGAAAATGAGCGTGTTCGATCTGGAAAATCTTGACCTGGCCTACTCTCCGCCGTTCGGTTCGGCAAATGATCCCATTAACACGGCGGGATTCGTGGCCGGTCATATCGCGCGGGGCAACCTTGCCACCGTTGCGCCGGAAACCTGGAAACCCGATGGCGACTACCTGCTGGACGTTCGCGACCCCGGCGAACTGGCGGAATTCGGCAAGCTCAACAACGCTGTGAACATCCCTTTGGGCCAGTTGCGCGACCGTCTTGGGGAATTGCCGCGCGACCGCCGCATCGTGACTTACTGCCAGAAAGGGCAGCGCGGTTATCTGGCCGCGTGCGCCCTCCACGGGCGCGGGTTCGAGGATGTGGCCAATTTGCGCGGCGGATTCCTTCAATCGAAACTACTCGGCCAAATTTAGACAAACCAAACTATTGGTGCATTGAAGTTCGTTGCAAAATGCTGATGCGCGAGGAGCGCGGGCGTCTCGCCCGCATCCGTCGGCGTCCCGCCGACGGAATTATTAAAATTACTTCCATGACACCACCCAATTGTCCGTTTCATAAACTTTTCGCCATCGGCACAAAGCTGCAAAACAGCAATTTGTGGCAATAGTATGCTTTGACCCGTCAGACGGTGTGACCCGCCAGACAGATGCGCATCTGATTAAGGCGTTGATTTTGCTCCCTGGCGGCGACATCTTCGGCGGCAAATGAAACCGGAAAATAAAATGGTGGGTTGGAAACAATATCCCGGTCAAAAAGTCCAACTAACCGAAATATCAAAATATATCGTAGAAAGACTTGGCAAGGAACTGTGCAACTGCTCGCACGAATTTTTTAAGTGCAACACCTCAGGCAAAAGAAGGACAGAAATTATTAAGTGCGCTTCGGCTCACATTGGTGACGAGCTGCATTACAAAGTATATGCAAATAAACTTTCGGGCTGCTTGCCACCGCCAATTGATGGAGGGCAATGGAAATCCAGAGAATGGCTTTATGACCTTCATTGGTACACTGAAGTGGACGACATCAAGGATTTGGGCGGGTTCATAGAGATGCTGAGGGTGCCCAACGATTCCGATAAATTATCCCCCTTTTTGTGGAACCAGTTGCTAGACCCGGAAGAGCGAAAAACGCTGGAACATTATCAGTCGTCGCCGTCAAGTTCAACGAAAGCTCGAAAAGTTGTTTACGAACTGCTCAAAAAGATAATTGACGGACAATCGATTTACGAACCGACTCGGTTCAATGGCAAATCGCTTGAAGATATTTCGATTGAAGCGAGCATACTTTTGAACAAATTCAAAAAGAACCTCAAAAAGCGGCGTAAGAGGAACAGTCGGGCAGTCTCCTGCGAAAAACTCCTGAAGCGCCACAACCGCCTGCTTCTCCAATACACTTATCCAGAAACGGTATTGTCGAGGAACCACGAGTATATGCCGACACGTTTACCGTTAGTCGCTGAATTCGAGTGGCGCCCGAAAAGGGAGGAGGACAGCATTGTGCCTTACAGCGGTTTCAAATTTGACTTTCAAAAGCTTTTGGTCGCTAACGCCGACTTGAGACTAATGGTTTTCAAAATAAAAAAGGGCGAAAAACTTTCGGAGCTTGGCAATTACTTTGACAATGCAATTAAGAGCTACGAACATTTAGAGCCGGGATCGCGATTCCTTTTTATCGCATTTGCCGAAGGAGAAGACAGATTTTTCTATGCAGAAAAACACAAATGAGAGAAAAGAACAAACCTGTCGGCTATCGGCTCGAGTCCGAGAAGTCACAGGAGCCATTCTGCGTTGCACTTTTTCCTCGCGCTGTCCCCAATGAACTCGATTCAAGGAGCCGTCATAGGGTCATAGGTCATAGGGGTCAAACCGTACTATTGACTTGTTGATGTTCTTTTGCCGGCGCTAAGGTCCGCCTCGGCGCGCCCCGAAATGCTGGCACATATTAACGCCGACACGGATAAAGCCTGCTTCGTCTGCGTCCATCTGCGTGTTTCGCGGACTTGTCGCGCCACAGCTTGGCGGCGGCGGACTTGTCGCGCCGTAGCCCTGCGAAGGCGGATATTTCGCGGTTAAAACTCATAAGCTATTGCAGTTCAAGCCTTTAAGCCACTTTTGCCTCAAAAGTGAAGGTTTTTTAAAAATTCTTCCAAATATCTGTTGACGAAATGATGTATTAACGATAATCTTCAGCTAATGAACAATTGAACAATTAAAATATATGAGAAAGACACCAAAACTATTCACCGAAGAGACAGAAACCGAGTGGCCCGGAGAGGTCAACCTGGCAGAACTGCTGAACGAAATCAGGAACACAATCCGAACGCACGTTGTAGTGAACGCGAAAGCGGCCATTGCGCTTGCGGTATGGGTGGTCCACACCTACGTTTTCGAGTTGCGCGATGCCGTGGCTTACGTCGCCATTGAATCACCGGAAAAAAGGTGCGGGAAAACGACGCTTCTTTCAGTCCTGGCGGGGCTGGCATCAAAACCATTGATTGCATCGAATATTACGGCAGGGGCGCTGTTCCGCGCCATTGATGAAGCGTCACCAACGCTGTTGATTGACGAGGCGGATACTTTCCTGGCGGGCAACGGGACCATGCGCGGCATCCTCAATTGCGGCAACACCTGGAGAACCGCTTTTGTAGTGCGGTTGCGCAAAAAAGGCGAGGGAGCGCGGGAGACGGAAGTTGCCGGGGAGACCATGAAAAAAGAAGGTGAATTGGAAAAACCGCCAGCCGAAGGGAGCCTTGTTTCATACGGCTGTTACTGCCCGAAAGTCGTGGCCATGATAGGGCAGGTTCCCGAAACGCTGGCCGACCGAAGCATCGTGGTAAAGATGAGCCGCAAGTTAGTTGAAGAAACATGCGTTCCTCTCAAAGATTTCCATCCGGGGCAAATCAGGGCCAAATGCAAAAAGTTTGCCAGGCAGAACGAACAAATCGTCAAAGACGCGCCGCAAGAGCGCCTGGAGGGGCTGAACGACCGGGCCGCGGACACCTATGAACCGCTCGCTGTCATCGCCCGCATGGCCGGGGAAAATTGGCTCCAGGAATTGACGCAAGCGGCAGCCTGGCTCACCTCGTCACAGAACGTTGACAGCAAAGGCCCCACGCTGCTTCTGGATGTGCTGGAAATCCTGCTGACCGCCCCCGGCATGAAGATGTTCAGTCGAGACCTGGCCGGGGCGCTCAGAGGGGAGCGCGGATTCGTTCCGACCCAGCATTTTGCTGAAAAAAAGGTCACGGAACAAGTTTTGGCAACGACCCTTCGCAGATATGGCGCGCGCCCTTCAACCATGCGAATCGGGCGCGAAGTCAACAAGGGCTACTCGGCCCAGGACTTTCGCGAGGCGCTGCAACACTACGTGCCAAGGGCCGATATTGACGCACGGCTCGAAGAGATCAAAAAAACCGATGCCATACGGCAGGAACTGGCAGATGAACTTGGCAAGGAGGTCGAAGTACAAGAAGCCGGTCGTCTGCTGAAATTGGCGAAATTGAAGTTGGCAAGGCTCGAAGCGATGAAAGGTTCAAGCCAGGCATTGCAGGAACCGTTGCCGGAGGGGTTTAACGACATCACAGAGCAAATCAAGGCCGAAATAGTCGATTTGCAAAAGAAAGTGTTGCAGCCAGTTGCAGGGGTGTTGCAGGCCGAAAAGCTCAACGAAACCCTTGTAAAATAAGGCTTGTTGCCGTGTTGCCGATTTTCCGGACCTCTATCTATCAGTATGACCTTTCTGGCGATTTTTGACCACCTATCATCCATATCCCGGTTCTGGCGCATTTTACAGGGCTTTCTTTCAGAAACGGCCTTGTTTGCCAATTTTGAGCCGGATTCAATCGCAACTCCTCGGCCAGACGTAAGCGGAACACAACGGTCAACTGAGGGCGATAATCGAAACGGCTTCGTCTGCCTCATCCCGACCGACGCCCGTGGCACGCGGATCAAGGGTTGGCATTCCGTCAACTCCGCTCTAATCTCGTCGGCCTGCATTTTCACACGCCGACGCAACGGAGCCTTTAACGCAAAGGCCTTAACTCCCCGCCCCTCACCGCAAATCCAGCCGCCGAAATAGACAGACTTTCAGCCAATCCAGGCAACTCAGATAAATTGCTCCGATGGCTGCGACACCGAGCAGGAGCAACGGGCTGATGGCCGGCATCAATATGCCTCCCAGCACGAATGCCGCCATGACGCCCAGCCCCAAAATCGAGCTGCCGACCAGGAAACGGCTCGGCTGTGATTTCCAGAAGTGCCCGCGTTCGCGCAGCAGATAGACGCCCGCCTGGGAACTCAAAATCAACGCGGCAAACGTCAGCGTCTGCAAATGCGGCATGTCCAGAATGAGCGCATAATGGCCCCACAGGAAAACGCCGAGCGAGAACACCAGTTTGCACGCGGCAAGCACCGTGGCGCACAGCAGAATTCCCCGTGTGTTCCAACGGTTGGGATGAGTCGAGAATCCCATCTGGTCGGTTGAAATGGACATGGTGAGAAAATCATTGAGAAACAGGATGAGCACCATGAGCATGGGCGTCAGCGGTTTGTGGGCGGTCACTAGAAACCCGATCACCAACAGCGCCATCAGTTCAATTTTTTTGATGAGCATGTTGAGCGTGTAGGTGATGATGCGTTGAAAAACACGCCGGCTGGTTTCAATGGCCGGCACGACACCGCTTAATCCCGGGGAAGTCAACACCATCGCCGCGGCGGCTTTGGCGACGTCCGTGGCGTTGGCCACAGCCACCCCCGCTTCCGCCTGGCGCAACGCCGGAGCATCGTTGACGCCGTCGCCGCTCATGCCGACCACCTCGCCACGCCGTTGAAACGCCCGCACCAGCTTGAACTTGTCCTCGGGAAACACGCCGGCAAACACGTTATAGTCCGTTGCGTCGCCTTGAAGATCACCGTGCAACTTCTCAGGCGGGCATACTTGGGGCGGGATTCCAACCTGCCCGGCCACATTCCGCGCGGTAAGCGCGTTGTCGCCCGTCACCATCACGATCCGAACACCGGCGTTGCGAATGGAACTGACGACCGCCTTGGAATCGCCGCGCACCGCGTCTTCAAGACCTATCAAACCAACCAACTGCAATCGCGCGTCTTCTCCTGCTCCCACGGCCAGCACGCGCTGCCCGCGCCCGATGATGGCTTCGGCTTGCGGCTGCCAGAGGGATTCGGCCACCCCGGCCATTTTTGCGATGACGGCGGGCGCCCCTTTGACAAAGCGTTCCTGGCGGCCGCTGTTATCGCGATACAGGGCCTCGGACCGCTTCGTTGCCGGATCGAATGGTTTAAATTCAATCCGCTCCATCCCGCCGTCGTGCCAGCCGCGGTCGGTGGCGGCTTTGATGATCGCGCCATCAACAGTATCCAGTCCGGCCGGATCGCTGGCCAGAGCCGATGCGCGCAGAAGATCACCTTCTGCAAAACCCGGCACCGGCCAAATCGCATTCACCGTGGCCTCGTTCCGCGTAAGGGTTCCGGTTTTGTCGCTGCACAATACCGTCATTGAAGCAATATCGTGCAGGGCGCTGAGCCGCGTGATCAGCACGCCGTGTTTGGACAATTCCACCGAACCCAGGGCGGCTGCGAGCGTAAAGGTGGCGGGCAAAGCGACTGGAATCGAAGCGAGCAGAATGGCGAGCAGCAGGGGCAAAATATATTCCAGGGACATGCCTTGCAGATGGGCGTAGCCCGTCACAATCACCACCATCGCGGCGTTCACCACAAACAAGTTTCTGACCACCCCCACGATTTCGTGTTCCTGTCGATTGGCCGACCCTGCGGTGCGGACCAGTTCGGCGGTCTTGCCAAAAAAGGTGCGCGCACCCGTGGCAGTGACTTCGCCCGTCGCTTCGCCGCCACGGATCATCGAACCCGCATAAGCCACTTTGCCCGGTTCGACCGAAACCGCAGCCGACTCACCCGTGAGGGCGGATTGATCCGCAAGCAGCGATCCCTCCTCCACCCTCACATCGGCGGGCACGATGCTGCCCTGGCGCAAATGGATGACGTCTCCTGGAACTACGCCCTCCGCCGGCAATGTGGTCCACGCGGCGTCCCGGCGAACCCGCGCCTGTACGTGCAACTGCTGCCGCAGAAGCGTCAATGCCTTCTGCGCGCGGCCTTCCTGTAGGAAACTCAGTATGGCGTTTAAAACGAGCAACCCGCCAATCACCGCAGCCTCGACACCCTCGCCTAGAAAGAATTGGATAATGATCGTGGCCTCCAGCAGCCAGGGAATGGGAGCCCAAAAGCGTTTGATGAACTCCTTGAATGGATGGGGCCTTTCTTCGATGACAGCATTCGGACCGAACTGTTTCAGCCGCGCCTGGGCCTCAGCAGAAGTCAGACCCCGCCCATTCTCGGAGCGGGGATAAGAACTTTGAACCGGCGTTTTCACATTTGCTTTCATTACTGCAACGGAACCTGCCCGCCGCCTGAAAAACCTTCTCTCCAATGAAAGACAGTGTGAACGTTAATCTCCCATGAAACTTAAATCAATTTTTGAACACAGGCTTGGCCGTAGCAGCGATTGTTGCTGAGATACCCCGGTCTTCACTCCGTTCACGCGAGCCACTCACTTCGTTCAACTGACGGCTATAATCGAAACGGCTTCGTCTGCCTCATCCCGCCCGACTCCCGTGGAACGCGGATCAAGGGTTGGCGTTCCGTCAACTAAAAATCGATACTGGTGATGTCCGTGGGGCAATTCCGCCTGGAGATACCACCAACCCTCGGCGCGCTGCCGCATCGCAGCAGGCGTCCATTGGTTGAAATCACCCTCTAATTCCACCGATTTTGCCTGCGGCGCGCGGCAATAGAAATTGACCGGTTTGAGTGTTTTCCAGGCCGAATATGCGCCGGCGCTTGTCTCGCATTGCAAAGATTTCATAATTCATTTCCCTGCCTGTTCCCACATGTGTTCCTCCGCGGTGAGCACATGTCCGGCTGCCGTCGCCTGTGGCTGCGAGTTCACCGGGCGTCTGCGGTGGCCACGGACTGCTTGATGGAGATCGAGTACCTGTTCGCGGTCGAGCCACAAAATGTTTGTCACGGCCTGAATCTGCGCTTGCGGAACCTTCTCTCGGCACACTGGGCACGAACTTTGTGCGCGCGCCTTCACAGCCTCGCCTCGACGAGCTTCAATTTGCATTTTCATGGCTGGCCTCAACCGGGTGGGCTGGCAACGATTCACGGTTCCCGGAAAACAGGTTGTCGAGCATGGATGTCAGTTGGCCACGCAGATCGTCCGACTTTGACACGAATCCGTTGGCGCCCGCGTCCTTGGCTTGGGACCGGCATTCCAAAGTGTCTTCCGACGTCACAATCACGATCACCGGCGCGTAACCAGACCGTTCACCAGATTCCTTGATGGATCGGGTTGCTTCGAGCCCGTCCAAGCGCGGCATGTTGACATCCATCAAAACCAAGTCTGGCTTGAGGGTGGCCACAGAGCGGAGGGCCTGGCGTCCATCGGCAGCCGTTCCCACAAGTTCAAGACCCTTCTCTTCTATGAGCATGGTTAAAAATGCGCGCATGAATTGTGAATCGTCCACCAGCAGTGTCCGAACGTGTTGATGGCCTTGAAAGCCCGCTTGTGGGGCAGGATTTGGTGGGTTCATAGGTTGGCAAACAGAGGGATTCGATTCATCTCAGGTGGTGGCGCACAGAGGCCATTCGCCAACGGCATAGTCAGCCGACAGGGCTTGCGTTGCCGCGAGCGCATGACATCCGTGATGGCGTTGCTAATGGCCGTAGGCTGATAATTGACCGATGTTCCATAAGAGACGGCGCACCGCGCGGGACTTTCCACTGATCCGCCGGCGCCGTGGAACTTGCGCCCTGTTTCGCAACGTTCGTCCCCTCGGCGTCCCGCCTTTGGTTTTGCATCGGCAACATGGCATCTTGTTTTGGAGAGCGGTGTCGCTTGCAGCACGAATCTCATTCCGGTGCGGCGGGCGGCCTGGCGCAAACGCGATTGGACCGGAGTCCAACGGTCGCTTTCTTGACGGCTGGTACTGATAAATGCCAGCAAGCGACGGTCCTCGATTGTCGTGGCGGTCTTCCGCGTTCGGATCCATTCATCCACCAAATCGGGCAAATCCGCATGTTCGTGCGCAACAATGACAACCATGTTCGCCTTCGCCACCTCCTTGGCCAACCGTTCGCCAACATGGGGCCTGGAAAGTTCCTCGAATTTCAGAAAGCGTGGATTGAAACGGAGGTTTTCCCCAAAACTCTCCACGAGCCGCTCGACAACTGTTCTGGCGAAGTTTGCGTTGCTGAAGTCGTCGTAAGCGACGACCAGATTGAATTCTGCCGTTTGCGGCTTACACGAGGCAGAGTTTTCCACTTTTCCCCACTTTGCCAACGGCCCTTTTCTCTGTTGATTCATCGTATCCTTTCAAGATCTGGCGGCCTGCATCGTTTAGGCAGCCACCTCTTCTGGTTGCGCCTCGGCCAGCTCGGCCTGGCCTTCTTCCCATTGCGCCAGCTTTTGTATGACGCTGGCAGGGTCTTGCGATTTGTTGAGGACTTCTTCGCGGGAGATAAGGCCCTGCTGATATTTTTCCATGAGATACCCGTCCAGAGTCACCATGCCGTACTTCGCCCCGGTCTGGATGTCGGAATTGATCCGAAACGTCTTGTTGTCCCGGATCAGCGCCGCGATGGCCGGGGTGTTCATCATGATTTCATAGACGGCAATGCGGCCCGGCTTGTCGATGCGGGCCAACAGCAACTGGGAAATGACCGCCTGCAACACGGTGGAAAGCTGGATGCGGATGGTTTCCTGCTGGTTGATGGGGAAGGCGTTGACCAGACGGTCAATGGTCTTGGCCGCGCCGGTGGTGTGCAGGGTGCCAAAGACCAAGTGGCCCGTTTCCGCCGCAGTAATGGCCGCTTCCATCGTTTCCAAATCCCGCAACTCGCCGACCAGAATCACGTCCGGGTCCTGCCGCAACGCCCGGCGCAGCGCCTCGGCGAAACTGGGGACATCGATGTGGATTTCGCGCTGGGTGACGATGGCCTTTTTGTGGGTGTGATAGTATTCGATGGGGTCCTCGACGGTAATGATATGCGCATCATCGCGCTCCTCGTTGATAATGTTAATCATCGACGCCAGAGTAGTGGTCTTGCCCGAGCCGGTCGGCCCGGTGACCAGCACCAGGCCGCGCGGCTTGTGCAAGAGCGTCATAATGGTGTGCCGCGGCAAGCCAATTTGTTCCAAGGTCAGCAACTTGGTGGGGATTTGCCGCAGGACCAGACCGAAGTTGCCTTTTTCTTTGAAAACGCTGACACGGAACCGGGCCACTTCGCCGAAGGCAAAGCCGAAGTCCGCGCCGCCTTGCTCGCGAACCTGCTGGATGCAGTCTTCGGAGGTGATGCTGCGCATCAGTTCTTCGCTGTCTTGCGGCTGCAAGGGCGCCCCATCGACGCGCTGGAGAACGCCGTGGACACGGATGACGGGCGGCACACCAACACGAATATGCAAGTCGGAGGCTCCCTCGGAAACCACCAACTGCAACAAGTCTGACATTGAATACGTCATACAATCTTTGACCGCGCGAACATTAACGGCTGATGAATTTAAGATTAAAATTTCAGAGACGGTTTGCCAAAGTCGATCACGAGCGTACGTTGCTTTGGGTCGGGAAGATAAAATCGACCCGCCCCAGATCGGAGGGGTTGAGAAAATGAAAAGACGTTCTTCAATAATTCGGATGGCATTAGACCGCACATGGAGGCCGGGAATAGGACTGATGCTTCTGGGGATTCTGACAGGTTGCGGAGGTTACGGCTACTATGGCTACTATGGGCCTGATTATGACGATTACTATTATGGCCCGGACTTTTATGGGGATATCTGGGGGGGTGGTGTTTATGGGTTCGGGCATTATCATCACGGCAGGTTCGATCATGATTTTGGCCATCGGGGGTTCACGAGCCGAAGCGCTGGAAGTGGATTTCATGGGGGAGGCGGATTTCACGGAGGGGGTGGATTTGGTCACGGCGGCGGTGGCGGCGGCCACGGAGGGGGCGGCGGAGGCCATGGCAGATAACATTCAAACCACTGAAATCTTATGAACTTGAAGACTTTTAGGTTTCCCTCCATCACGGCTTTGGCATTGGGGCTTTTATATGTGACATGGCTTGGGCAGGTTCGGGGTCAAGACCAGCCAGCCGCGTCACAACGCACTTTCACCTCGCCGGCGGAGGCGGCAATCGAGCTGGTCAAAGCGGCCAAAGCGCATGACCGGCAGGCGATTCGTGAGATCTTCGGCCCCGACGCCACCAATCTTTTGACCGGTGATGCGACCCTGGATGAAAAGCATTTTGAAGCGTTCGCCACTCATCTGGCCGAACGTTGCGAGGCCGTGGCGGACGGGAGTGACAGGGTGACTCTGGAGCTCGGACAGGAGCAGTGGCCGTTTCCCATTCCGCTAATCAAAACCAATGGGACGTGGTTCTTTGACACCATTGCCGGGGAGGAGGAAATTATTAATCGGCATGTTGGCCGGGACGAATTTTACGCGATTGGGGTTTGCCGCGCTTACGTGAAGGCGCAGCGAGATTACGCCAGCCGATTTGCGAGCAGCACTGGAGCGCCAAAATACGCGCAGAGGTTCAGGAGCACGCCTGGAAAGTGGGACGGCTTGTATTGGCCGGCCGAGACAAACAGCACGCCCAGCCCTTTGTCGTCCTTCGTGGCTGAAGCCTGTTTGGAAGGGTACGACTGGAGCCGCAGCAGCGGTCCACGTCCGTTTCACGGATATTTCTTCAAGATTCTGACGCGGCAAGGCCCTGCCGCTGCGGGCGGCAAAATGAATTACGTCCGGAGCGGCGAAATGAACGGCGGCTTTGCGTTGGTTGCATATCCCGTCCGCTGGGGAGAGTCAGGAATCATGACGTTCATCGTGAACCAGGAGGGGGTGGTTTATCAGCGGAGCCTGGGTGAAAAGACCGCAAGAAAGGCCGCCGCGATGAAGGAGTATGACCCGGACAGGCGATGGACCGTGGTGCAAGAGCCGGGTATCATCGACTTGACAGCGGACAAGCAGTCCGAAAATGCGCGCTGACCGCCTGCCATGGCGGCACGCACATTAAAATCTCCTGAAAATTACATTAAAACGTCAAAGAACGTTTGCCAAAGCCGCTATGGGGCGTACGTTGATTTGGGTCGGGAAGACAAATCGACCCGGCCCGGATTGGAGGAGTTGAGAAAATGAAAAAACGTTCTTCAATAATTCGGATGGCGATCGCGGCCATTACGGCGACAACGGTTTGCCTCGGTGTTCCCTTGGCAGACGCCAACGCCCAAAACGCTTCCACGACAAGCATCAGCGCAACAAGCCCGCCTGCGGCCAGCGCCGCCCAGGCCCCCGCCTTGCCCTATGGCGCTGGCGAAGCGGTGAAGATGTATCAAGGCGGCATCGGCAAAGATGTGATCGTCAATTATATTAACAATACGGCGTTGCCCTATCATCTCAGCGCCGACGGCATCATCTATCTGCATACTTTGGGAATGCCGCAAGAGGTTACCCAAGCCATGATCCAGCGCGACGGTCAGTTGCAGCAGCAGGCCACGCAGCAGTATTACCAGCAGCAGCAGATGGCAGCGGCAATGGGGGCTGCAAATGGCGCTGCCGCCGCCCAGTCACCCGCGCAGGTTGTGACTCCTGCGACGCCAGCTCCTGCTGTCACGGTGATTGGTGATTCAGGGTATCCGTATTATGATTCCGGGTATCCGTACTACTATGGCTATGGATGGCCTTACTACGGGGTCGGCGGAGGCTGGGGTTGGGGATGGGGCGGTTGGGGTTGGGGGCGTGGTGGGTTTCGTGGAGGGTATGGTGGGTTCCGCGGAGGCGGATTCCGTGGCGGCGGAGGCTTTGGTGGGTTCCATGGCGGCGGAGGCTTTCATGGCGGTTTTGGCGGCGGTCATGGGGGCGGGGGTGGGCATCGGTGAGCTGTGGCGCCAGTTTTCGGCACGCTGAGTTTTGGCTGCCAGGATTGGTCATTCTTATGCTGTCGGGCGTGGGGTCGATTCAATGCCACGGTCAAGGAGGAAGGCCGAATGTATCACCTCCAGCCAAATGGGCCACCCCCATTCCCTTTGACGCGCGCGCCAGGCTGGATGCGGTGGATTCATCCCAGGATATGCGGTGGATTTTGAAAGACTGCCAAATCAATGCGCAGGTCAACGAAACATTCAATCACGAGGTGCGCCAGATATTGACGCCCTCCGGGGTGCAAAATGACTCTCAGATCTCGATTGATTACGATCCAACCTGTCAATTATTGACCTTTCATTGGGTCAGGATCTGGCGCGGGACAAATTCCCTGAACCGGCTGGATCCCGATAAAATGCAAGTCGGCCAGCGCGGGCCGGACGCCGGCGAACTCCTTTTCAGCGGCGAACAATCGGCCGTTCTCCTGCTGGATGACGTCCAAGCGGGGGACATCCTCGATTATGCCTACAGTGTGCTGGGAAACAATCCCGTTGCCGCGGAGCACTTCTCCGGCCGGATGGAAACACAGTCGGACCATCCGATTGACCGATTGACGATGCGGCTGCTTTGGCCGCCTGCCAGGCATCTGTATGTTCTGAATCATGGGACGGACATCAAGTATGTGACAGCGCGCAAAGGCCAACTGTCCGAATTCACCTGGAACCTTGGGAACGTGCCGGGCCGGTCGGTCGAGCCGTTTCCGCCGACATGGTACGACCCATTTCCGTGGGTGCAATTGAGTGAGTTTCAGAAATGGTCGGATGTCAATCAATTCGCTTTGGGATTATTCACCAACACGGCGCCGCCTTCATCGGAATTGACGCGGGCAATCAACGAATGGAAACGCCTGCCCGACCCGGAACAACGAGTGCTGGCCGCGCTGCGTTTTGTGCAGGACGAAATCGGGAATCAGGCCATCGGGAACGGCGTCTCCGGGTATAAGCCGGAGGCGCCGTCCACTGTCTTTGCCCGGCGGACCGGGGATTGCAAGGACAAGAACTTTCTTTTGGTCACAATCCTGCGCGCACTGGGGATCGAAGCCCATCCCGCGTTAGTCAACACCAGACTTCGGCAGACGGTGATTGAATTGCACCCGTCGGCCACGGTCTTTAATCATGTCATTGCGCAGGTCAATTTGGATGGGCAGATTTACTGGCTGGATGCCACGGCCAATTACGAGCGCGGTCCGCTGGCGGTCCGATCCTGGCCCTGCTACGGCTGGGCGTTGGTAGTGGGCCCGGGCACAACGGAACTGACGGCCGTTGCACCCAGCCCGGAATTGCCCAGAACGACTGTGACAGAATACATCCATCTCGGACAAGTGGACCAGGATAGCACGTTTAAGGTGGTAACCATTGCCGAGGGGCGGGACGCGGAATGGTTGCGAAAACTCTTCACGATCACGGCGCGCACTGAAATCGAACGGGCCAACCTGAGTTATTATTCGGGGTATTATACAGACATCGCGCAAACCAAGCCGCTCGTCTATGCCGACAACGAACAACAGAATGAAATCGAAGTGGATGAATTTTACACCGTTCGAAAAATCTGGAGCCGGACGCCAAACGAGATCTTCTTCCACTGCCGGATTTATGCCGCGAATGTTCAAAGGGCGATGAAGCCCCCGGCCGTCTTCGCGCGAACGATGCCACTGGGCGTTCCGTATCCCGATCATCAAATTTTCCACGCTGAAGTCAGCATGGCGCCGGTCACCGTCATCGATTCGGACAATCAGAGCATCGAAAACCCGGCATTTTTCTTTGAGCGAGTCACGACTATTAGGGAAAGAAAATTGTTTTTGGACTACGAGTATCATTCCCGAACCGACGCGGTTCTGCCGGAAGCCGTTCCAGCCTATGTGCGCCAATTGGGCTTGGCCGAGGATCTGACGGGCTACACCATTTCCCTGGATTAGCCTTCAGCCAGGCTGCGTCGTTGTTTATGAGACCGCGCACGATTATGGCGGGGAATCAGGCATGGGCGCGTAGATGACCTCAAAATTATATCAAAATGGCAGAGTCAACTGAGAGCAATCAGCGAAACCTTTGATTGCCGCTCCTTGCGGACGGCGCACATCGCTTCGGGATCGAGCACCGGTTCGCCGTCCACCAGAAACTGGTAGTAGTGGCATCCGCGCGTTAGAGGCACTTCCAGAAACCACGAACCATCGGCCTGACGCTGCATGGGGTGTGTGCTGGCGCTCCAATTATTGAAATCCCCAATCAGGCAAACTCTGGCCGCCTGGGGGGCAGGACAGTGAAAAGTAATCGGCTCGGTTGCGACGTTGAGTTCATCATGGATGGGATTCATGGGAGATTCCTTTCGCGCGATAATTCTTTTGGGTGGCACATAAGCGGAGCGTCTCTGCCCGCGGGGGCGGGCTGGCGGAGACATCCACCGCCAAAATTTTGCATGGCGCGCCAGGACTTGGGTGCTGCGAGAATGGCGGCGACGTCCTGGAATAATAATCAGGGTGGTCAGGGCCATAACCCTCAGTGACACAGCCTCCGCTGAGCAGGGATGGGACTGCGCAGACACGCAATGGATTTGTTTTCATAATGATTCACAGGATTCGCCTTCCTCTCAAGGAACCTCCACCACCGAATTGAGCGAGCCGTGGACATTCGGCGCGGTTTCGCGCGCTTTGGCATCATGCATCCACTCTCCATCAACCATAAATTTGTCAACTGGACACGTCATTTGCATATCGTTTTGCCGCCGCAACGGCCACAGCCGACAGCGCTGCCCGTTCTTGTTATTGGACGCCTCCAAGATTAAAATTGGATGAAAAAAACATTAAAATTGCCCGTGCCTTTGCAGGGGTCCTGAGGCGGCAAACCGCCGGGAATAGAAGATCAGCGCAGGCGGCCGAGTTGAAAATCCAGGGCGGAATGCTGGATATGGTAATCATACCGGGCGTTGGCTTCGCCAATTTGCGCGGAAGTTTGATTTAATTCCGCCTGGCTCAATTCGATGATGGAACTGAGGCCGACCTTGAAACGCGCCTGGGCCAGATCCAGTGCCTCGTTGGCATTTTGCAAGAGTTGCCGCGTCAAGGCCAGACGGTCAAAGGCATATTCGAGGTTGAATTTGGTGACCTGCACGTCACGAATGATGTTGTTTTCTTCGTCGCGCAAAGTTTCGTCGGCGGCATTGGCTTGGAATTGCGCTTCCCGGCGGCGCGCCGTGTAGAGTCCGCCGGTGAAGATGGGCAGGTTCAAATTGACCCCGGCCGCCGCATAATCCGAACTGAAATGCGAATTCCCGGTTGGAATCACACCGGCCGTCCCGAGCGCATCAATCGTTGGATAAAGCAATTTGCCCTCCGCTTTGGCAAATTCCTTTGCGGCATCTCGTTGATAGCGCAAACGCGCTAGGTCCGGTCTTTGGGCCAGCGCCTCCAAAATCAACCCTGAAAGACCATTTGTGATATTGGCTGGCATGGGTTCGTCGGCCAGTGCAAAGGTCTCTGGTTCGCGTTCAGCCAGCAAAGTCGCCAGCACGGCAAAACTTGACTTGAGGTCGCTCCGCGCCTTGGCCAGCAGGAGGGTCGCCTGGTCGAAATCCACGCTGGCAAAACTCACATCGAGGTCCGACTTGAACTTGTTCGTCGCCAGCATCTGGGTTTGTTGCAGGACCAGTTGGCGCGATTTCACGGTCTCCTCGGCCACCTCCAGAACGGATTGCGCGGCCAGACTGGAAAAGTAGGCGCTGTTGACCTCCAACAGAATCTGCTCGCGTGTCGCTTCCAGGTTCATTTCCTCTGCTCGCGTGTGTAAATTGGCGCTTTTGCTCAATTCCGAGGTTCGTCCAAAATCCGTAATGAGCTGGCTGATGGTGACGCCCTCGGCGTCGCGATCGTAGATGAGGGGATTATTCATTGCGCCCGCGGCAATGCGGGTATTGTTCGGGTCCGCCGTGCCGACGGCGGTCGCGCTGCCGTAAATGTTGGGGAAAAAGGCGGACTGAACTTCCTTGGTGGACTGTCTGGCCGCCAGCGCGGTGAGGTTGGCCACGGAAATCCTGGGATGCTGCGTCAAGGCGATTTGCTGCGCCTCTTGCAGAGTAAGATGACACGGCAGCGATTCGGCGACTGCTCCGCGAAAGGCCAGCGCCACTGCCAGCAACAACACACCAAATCTTCTCATGCGGTTTGCCCTCCCAGCGTGGCCGACGGCTGCTTCGGCTCATGATGGCGATGAACCAGCAGATAAGCCGCCGGGACAATGAATACAGTCAACACCACCGAAACCGCCAGGCCGCCGATGATCGCCATGGCCAGCGGCGCGTAGGCTTCACTGCCGGTGCCGAGCTTCAAGGCCATCGGCAGCAGGCCGATCAACGTGGCGCCCGATGTCATCAACACCGGACGCAGACGGACGCGGCAGGCCAGCGAAACGGCCTCGCGCACCGGGCGGCCTTCCCCCCGCAATCGGTTCGTGAATTCCACAATGAGAATGCTGTTGGAGACAACGATTCCCACCATCATCACCACTCCCATCAATGACATGACATTCAACGTTGTCCCGGTGAGCCACAGTATCAGCAGCACCCCGGTCAGCCCGGTCGGGATGGCCAGCAGGATCAAAAACGGGTCAACAAACGATTTGAATTGCGCGACAAGGATCAAATAGACCAGCACCGTCGAGAGGATCAGGCCCAGTCCGAAGCTCTGGAAGGAGGATCGCATCGCCTGCACGGTGCCGCGCACATTGATGACCGTGTTGGGGGGCAAGGTGGTTTTGTCCACAATCTTTTGCACGTCGGCATATACTTTGTCCACGGCTTCGCTGGTAGGCGCGACATAGACATCGATCACGCGCCGGATTTGGTAATGATCCACCTCGGTGGGAGCGGGGGCGCGGGAAAAATGGACGACGGAGTCCAGGCGCGTCGGCTCTTTGAGATGGGCCGCGCGCAAGGGCATGGAGCCAAGGTCAGCGAGACTTTTCACTTTATCTTCCGCATATTGGACGGTGAAAAGATAATTGTTGCCGGTTTTCGGATCAATCCAGTAGCTCGGGGAGATCATCCCATCGGATGTCAACGCGGTGATAAGGCTGTCAAGCACCTCTTTGGCGCTCAAACCCAATTCGCTCGCCCGCTCGCGGTCGATGTCAACATTCAGCGCCGGGTAATCCACATCCTGCGGCACCAGGACGTCGCTGACACCGGGCAAGGCCCCGGCCTGCTGGGCAATCCGGGCAGCGATGTCGTGCGCGACATGCGTATCCATGCTGCTGACTTGTATGTCCAGCGGTGCCGGTATTCCCTGGTTGATGACGGCATCGACCAGGCCGCCAGTCTGGAAGTAGGCGCTGATCTGGGGCAGGTCGCGCCACAGCCGGGCGCGGACAAGGTTCATGTAGGCAAAGCTGCTGAGTGCATGGCCGTCGTTGAGTCCCACCTGGACGATGGCCGTGCTGGGGCAGGAATTTGGATTCAGAATAGCGTTAAAGCCCGGCGTGGTGCCAATGTTCGAGACGATGATCTTCAGGTCCTTTTGCGGGACTATCTGGCGCACGATATCCTCGACTTGACCAATCAATTGATCGGTCAGTTCCAAACGAGTGCCCGACGGCGCCTTGACACTAATGACGAACTGGCTGGGATCGGTGCGGGGGAAGTAAGCCTGGCCGATGAAGGGATACAGCCCCAGACTGAGAATAAAAACGCCGCTGATGCCAAGGACGAGGGCGACCGGCCGCAGCAAGCCGATTTTTAGAACTCCTTCGTAACCATCCAGCATCCCGGTGAATTTACGGTTGAACCAGGCGTTAAATCGCTGGCCCCTGCCCTGCGGTGCAGTGTCCCCGAGTTCCTCATGCGCCTGGTGGGCTTTAATGAGGTTCGCGCAAAACAGCGGCACGACGGACATTGCGACCACATAGGAAGCCAGTAATGAGAAGACCACGGAAAGCGCCAGGGCGGTGAACAGGAAACGGCTGACGCCGTAGAGAAAAGTCACCGGGAAAAAGACCACAATCGTGGTCAGCGTCGCCGCCAGGACGGGCAGGGACACTTCCTGCCCCCCGCGTTCGGCGGCGACTTCGGGCGGTTCGCCCATTTCCAAATGGCGGAAAATGTTCTCCAGCACCACCACTGAATTGTCGATCAGCCGGGAAAAGGCCAGGGCCAAACCACCCAGAATCATGGCGTTAATGGTGTTCCCACCCAAGTCCAGGGCGATAAAGGCCGCCAAGGCCGATAGCGGAATGGAAAGAAACACCGCCACCGTGGCCCTCAGGCTGCCAAGGAAAACCAGGATCATCAAACCGGTAAGGACCAGGCCGATGGCGCCTTCGTGAATCAAGGTCTCGATGGCCGTGCGCACGAAAACCGACTGGTCAAACACCACTTCCGTGATCAGCCGTTTGGGCACATCCAACAAGTGGGCGACAACCCTTTTAACACCGTTGACCACCGCGATGGTGTTGGCGTCCCCGCCTTGTTTGACCACCGGGATATAGACGGACGGCTGGCCGTTGATGCGAACCTTGTTGTACTGGATTTGCGCGGCATCCTTGGCCTCGCCAATGTCTCCCACCAATACCGACGCCTCTCCCACCGTTTTGAGCGGCACCAGGTTGACATCCTTCATGGAATTAATCTGGCTGTTGGCATAGACGCTGTAATCCAATGGACCGATTTTGACGTCGCCCGCCGGCAGAATGAGATTGGCTTCGTTGACGGTGCGCACCACGTCCATCACGCTCAATTGGTGCGCTTCCAATTTGAGCGGGTCCACATAAACCATGATTTGACGATAGCGTCCGCCAAAGGCCGGCGGCACGGACGCGCCAGGGATGCCAGCCATTTGGTTGCGAATGGTGAACTGGCCCAGATCGCGCAATTCCGCCTCGCTCAGGTCTTTGCCTTTCAACGTCACGAGGCAGACCGGCAAACTGGAGGCATCGAATTTCATCACCACGGGCGGCAGCGTGCCGGTGGGCAAATAACGCAATGTGGCCATGGATAAGTTGGCAATGCTAGTCACGTCGGAATCCGGATTGGAGCCGGGCTGGAAATAGACTTTGATCAGACTGACGCCGGTCAGCGAACGCGACTCCATATGGTCAATTCCGCCCGCCAGCGTGAACATGCGCTCAAATTGGCCGGTAATGTCATTCTCGATTTGCTCAGGCGGCATTCCCGAATAAAATGTGGCCACCACCACCACCGGAATGTTGATCGATGGAAACAAGTCCACCGGCATGCGCACCAGGCTGGTCACGCCCACCACGCACACGATGAGGCAAATAACGATGATTAAATAGGGATAACGAATGGCAAATCGGGGCATATCGCGCTTAAATTTGATTTTTGCGCACGGCCTCGCGCAGTTTTTCCAACGAGAATTCGGGCGAGCGGCAGACGTCAATAATCGCCCGGTGTTTGGCGGCAATGCCGGCGGCCGCGGCCGGAATTCTCCCGGCCAATTTCAACGGGATGAACTGCACACCATGCAAATCCCCATGCAGCAGATCCCCCGAATGTACGCTCAGGCCCGCCACCTCCACTGGCCCGCCAAATTCCACAATATGCACGTAAGCGTGGGATACGGTGACATTCCCGGCAAAGAGGTGAAATCCGGCAGCCGCTGCCGAGGGAAGATCGCGCACGGCCCCGTTGGTCACAACGCCCACACAACCCAGGGTTTGAAGGATGTTCATATGCACCTCGCCCACCAACGAACCCAGCCCCGTACGGCTGGCCGTGTCCTGCACCACCACCACCCGTGGGGCGGGCACGGATTGAATGTACTCCCACAAATCCGTGCGGTCGTGGTACGCCGGACCGGCGAACGCGGGCGCGGCGCCCCGGATCATCATGGTTGCGGCGTAACCAACCATCGGCTGCAATTGCGGAAACAGGCACCGGACCGATCCATGCATGAATCCTTCATTGCGTAATCGCACGTGGAACGTCTCGATGGCATTGGACAGGGTGCAGGCATCCAGCCGGCGCAAGGCGTCCAATTCTTCCGTTGTTAATGGCGGCACTGGGTTCGGTTTGCTCATAAGAAAAAAGTTCAATCTGGCGATGGAATATCTATGACTTTGGGGGCGACTTTCTCGCCCGCGCTGAATTGCGACCTGCTTCCTATCAATACTAATTCCCCCTCTTTCAACCCGGAAACCACCTCGAAACGGTTGGGCGTTTCCAACCCGAGCGTCACCGGCCGCTCTTCGATTTCGTTTTGGCTGTTAATGACATACACGCTGGACATCTGCCCGGGCGGGACCGCTTGGATGGGAATGGAAAGCGCGTGTTCGCGATGCTCCACCGGGAGGGCGAGATTGACGTACATCCCAGGCACCAGGGTCAAATCCGGATTGGCCACCTCGATTTCCGTGGCCATCGTGCGAGTGTCGAGATTGACCTTCAGGCTTGAGCGCGTGATTTTGCCGGAAAATGGCTTGCCGCCCATCGAGACGATACTCCCGCTGACCGTGTTACCGATGTAGATGTCCTTCACGTAGTCCTCCGACACAAAAAAATCCAGCCGCAGATGATAATTGTCGGAAATCTCCAGCAGCGGCTGGGTGTTCTCAGTTGCGGTGCCCGCTTCGACGAGTGCGCCGGGATCGACGTAGCGGTGCGTGATGACGCCGTCGAACGGCGCGGTGATTTGCGTGTAGCCGACCAGCGTCCGGTACTTGCCCACGTCTGCCTGGGCCGCCCCCACCGCGGCCTCCGCCGCCAAGTCCTTGGCCGTGGCCGTGTCGATGTCCTGCTCCGCGACCAGATTCGGATGGTCGTGGTTCACGGCCATCAGGCGGGTATAAATCAAATGCGCGTTGGTGAAATCCGCCTCGGTGCGCCGTTCAATGGCCAGGGCGTTATTCAGTTCGTCGTGCAATTCCGGCACTTCAATCGTCGCCAACAATTGCCCGGCCTTCACCCGATCGCCAAAATCGACATTCATCTTGTCAAGATACCCCGACACCTTGGCGTGCAGTTCCACTTCGACGTAGGGTCGGAATTCCGCCGGAATGGGAACGATTTTGGACAGGTCCCCACGTTGCACCCGGGCGGCGGGCGCGGTGGGTGTCTGGTCCTCTGAATGCGCCGCCGTCGCGGCACCCTGCTTGCATGAAGCACAAATAATGGCGGCCATGGCCCCCGCTGCTGCCAGCGCCGGGATTCTCCGCCGTTTCAATTCGTCAGTCATAACTTTA
>CAWGST010000004.1:0-212628 GCA_963825315.1 uncultured Verrucomicrobiae bacterium
TAAACGCCCTCAAATGCTAGATGCTCCTGCCGAGGGTCATCCTTGGAATGACACTCATACACGTCCCGCATCCGAAAGGAGGGGTGAGCGTAAATCCACTCCGAAACCTCCACCGGGTCCAAACGCCGGGGCCGCGTCGCCTCATTCGGATACATGGCCTTTTTGACCGCCAGAACGTAGCTGACCGAATAGCCAAGTTCGCTGGCGATCTCGCCCGCCGTGCAGTGGCGGTGATGCTCGCCGGGAGGGGGGGTAGGCGGGGAAGAAGGCTGCCCGCCGATTTTGGGCCGTTTGCGGGCCACCGTCTGCGTTTGGGCCAAAGGCGAACTTCCCCCGCTCTCAACTGCCGTCGGCGAGCGGAAAAACTCGTGGTTGTCATGGTAGCGAAATGTTCTGCCGTCCATAGCGCCTCCTTTACCACGGCCAAGACTTGCGGCCTGGACGCGACGGAATGTTTCTCGGTGTTTCCATAACGCCTCTAAAACAAATGTGTGTTTTCACGCCTCAACTATGACGCGGCCTCAGAAAAAAGTTGTAACGCAGGCTGAACATCTTTTTGGGGCAACTTGTGCTATATTGACTGTTTTGGGTCGAATTTTGCCGATCAGCCAAAAGAATTTCGGACGATTCGGGCGGGGCCAGTCGGCCATTTTCGGGGCGCTCGTCGCGTGGGGCCGCATTGAATGAATTCTTCATATTGCGGCAAGCCTGCCGCAACGGACTGACGGCGGGGTGTGTGACACACACGAAATGACTTTGCTCCATAATCCAAATTGTCTGCCCGGGCAATTGGCTCAAATGGCTCATTCGCAAATAAGCCGTCACACTTCGTTCAACCTGGGGCTGAATTGGACGGGGGCTTGACTATTGTCCGAAAAGAGCATACATATTTCTGACAATAGGTTTGAAATGAATGTAACAAATCCAATAGATCAAGCGATGCTCGCACGAATCAAAACGCGCGGGGATGGCTGGGTTTTCGCGCCAAACGACTTCGTTGACCTTGGCAAGCGGCCCGCAGTGGACAAGGCGCTATCACGGATGGCGGCAACCGCAGTGATCCGTCGGGTTTCTCGCGGGTTGTATGATGTTCCCCGGCAGCATCCCATCGTGGGAACGACCGCGCCGAGCGTGGACAAGACCGCCCGTGCGCTGGCGGGCAAAGCGGGCGCGCGGCTGCAACCGACCGGAGCGTATGCCGCCAACCTGCTGGGACTGTCCGACCAAGTGCCCGCCAAAGTCGTTTTTTTGACAGACGGACGGAGCAAACGAATCCGGCTTGGGAAATTGGACATCGTACTAAAGCAGACTTCGCCGCGAACGATGGCGACCGCCGGAAAAATCAGCGGCTTGGTGATTCAGGCATTGCGTTACCTCGGCAAGACGCATGTCAATGACAACACCGTAAAACGTCTGGAGCGCAAATTATCCGCAGACGACCGAAAGCAATTGCTGGCCGATCTGGCTTACGCCCCGACTTGGATTGGCAATATCATGCGACGCCTGGCGACTGAGTTGTGAATTATGGACGACTTCGTAAAATTGAGCGCCGAGGAACGGCGGATTTTCTTTGAGGGAACATCTGGACCGAAAAACATGGAGGCGCAAATTGTCGAGAAAGACTTTTGGGTCTGTTGGACGTTGAAGGAGTTGTTCCGACTGCCTGAGATTGGAGAGCACCTTATTTTCAAAGGCGGCACGTCGCTGTCAAAGGTGTTCAAGGTCATCGAGCGATTTTCCGAGGACATTGACGTTTCGATTGACCGGAGCTATCTCGGCTTCGGCGGCGCGAACGAACCGGAAGCGGGCGCGAGCAACAAGGAGAAGCAACGGCGCATTGAAGCGCTCAAAGCCGTGTGCCAGCGCAAAATCGGAGGCGACCTGCTGACTGCATTACAAGCCGCCATCAAATCAAAGGTTCGCCATGACGATACATGGTCGCTGCATTCCGACGATGACGACCCGGACATGCAGACTTTGCTGTTCGATTATCCAACGAGTTTTGCGCCGGACACGGCCGCCTACATCCGACGAGCGGTAAAAATCGAAATGGGAGCGCGGGCCGACCACTGGCCGAGCGAAACGAAGACGATCACGCCGTATGTGGCGGAAAAGTTTCCAACAGGATTTCGCGAGCCGGATTGCGCGCTGAAAGTTTTGTCGGTGGAACGAACCTTTTGGGAGAAGGCGACAATTCTACACGCCGAGTTTCATCGCCCGGCGGACAAGGCGATGCCGGAGCGCTTTTCGCGACACTACGGCGACTTCTACGAGTTGATTCATAAAGGCGTGTCAAAATCAGCAACCATAAAACTGGACTTGCTGGCGCGAGTGGCCCAGCACAAAAGTCTGTTCTTCAAATCCTCCTGGGCGAAGTATGGCGAAGCGGCCAAAGGAACATTGCGAGTCGTGCCTCCAGAGCACCGACTGAAAGCGTTGCGAGAGGACCATCAAAAGATGCAGCAAATGTTTTTCGGTGAGCCGCCCGAATTTGACAAAATCATCGCGCTCCTGAATCAATGGGAGTCCGAGTTCAACCAGAAATAATTTATGGCGATTGCCAACCGCGAACGCAGTAGGGCTTATACGCTCATTGAGTTGCTGGCCGTCATATTCATAATTGGATTTGCCACTGCGGTGTTTGAGGTGGTTCGTGGGAAACACGGTCAGGGACCGGCAGTGGTGGCTTGCGTGCTGGCATTGTTTGTTGGCATATTTTTGGTCTTTCTTTTTTATCGTTGGACTTGGAGGCGAAATAAACAACAACTCACCCGGCTGCGTGAAAAATACCGCAACATCTATCAGGTCAAGGCATTGCCCACCGATGCCAAGAGCATTGTTAAACCGGAAGGGGCGGAAATACAAATCGGCGATTATGGGTGGGATGCCCGCCCCACCCGTCGGGATGGCTTGATCCATTTGCAAGGTCTGACAGCGCGATGGCAAGTGGCTTGGCACGCCGGGTTTCGCCAAGACCAAATTGAAAAAGTTGCTGCGAAGCCCGCTTCGCAATATGACTATTGGACTCCCTATTGGGCGAAATCGCCACCACTGCCGCCGTGTCCGTTTCCAGTTCGGGAACGAAATACGCCCACTATGGGGCTACCCCACCATTCCGGCCATTATTTTGAAAATTATCCTTCTCAGTGCTATCAATCCCCAAAAGACATACCCTAACCCGATTTGATCACAAGGCATAGTCCCATGATTGCAGAACCTAACCCGACATAAACCCGACAAACCCGACACAGCGAAACGAGCGTCCACGCTCCCGCCACTTGGAGCGACCGGAGCAGTGGCGCGGATGTGGCGCGATTGGCGCGATTTGGAGAACGCGGAGTCAGCAAAACCAGTGTTTGACTCCCGCGCATCCGCAGGCATCTTTTTCTAAATGAAATCGCTTTCTGATCTTTCTGTGGCCGACCTGCGGCGCGTCCTCGCGCTCAAGGAGCAAATCGAGTCGTTGGAAGGACAACTCGAAGCCATAGGCGGGGAATCTAACGCCGACGCTGCCAGCCCAGCCGAGACCCCCGTTCCCGTCAAGCGTACCAAACGCCGCCTGTCGGCAGCGCATCGGCGGAAACTTATCAAAGCACTCGCAAAGGCGCGAAAGATACGATGGGCAAAAGCGACCGGGACCGACACGGCTCCAAAGAAACACCGCATGAGCACGGCGGGACGCGCTGCCATATCAGCCGCAGCCAAGGCGCGATGGGCCAGAGTCCGTGCGGCAAAAGCCTAACCTTGTAGCTCTGACGAAAGTTCGTCCAGCGGTTCCCTTTCCGGGTCGAACCCAACGACAATCAGATTTGTTTGCTCACTCAGCGGCTTGATTTCAATGCGTCGAATGAAGGGCTGGTTCTTATCGGGCTGTTCGTACGTGGCGTCATTTTCCTGGATGGACTCGACCGCGTGTTCAACCAGGTTTTCATAAATGGAAGAAAGGCAGTGGCCCTCGATGCGAACCTCGCAGGTTGCAAACGTGAGCACCAGAGCCACGGAGGGGTTGTACTGCACCATTTCCAAATACGAATAAGGCAGCGCGACGGCGTTGCGGCCCGTGGCGCGAATGTCAAGCATGGCGACGACGCGGGAATGATTGACCGTGTACGAGCGGCGGGTTTGAGATACTTCACTCATAATTGTATTCCTTGTTGTATTGCTTTCTTGCGTTCAATTTTTTGCAATGCTTTTTGGCGAATTGTTTGCTCCGGCGTTTGCCGATTCGTTGTTTGCTCCGGCACAAGCTGCCGTTGCCCGGCCTGACTGTGCGCCAAATGCGCGGCTTGGCGGGAAAGCGAGCGGGCTTTCAGGACTTCGAGCAGTGTGCCTTTGGCCAGGTCAGTGGCGGCGGGCCGTTCACCGGAAACCGCGACGGCATCCATGAGGGCGTCTTTGTTGTCGGTGTAAATCTTGATGGCCTCGACACCTCGCGAGGCGGACACGTAAAACTGTTCGCGGGAAGCAGCGGGCAAGGAGGCTTCACATTCGGCGACAAACAGGCGTTGAATGGTCTTGCCCTGTGAACTGTGCGACGTGACGCAGTAGCCGTGAGCCAGGTTGCCGAAATTCTTGTCCAGCACCCAACCGTTATCCAAAACGATGTCACCCTCTGCCGTGAATTTCCTCACCCTCCGCAGTTCGCCGTTATTGACACGATGACCGTCTTTTGTCTGGCCGTTTCGGGTGATGCGGATGTGTTCGCCCGGCGCGAGCGGCAACTTGCCCGCCTCGTACACGTCAAATGAGGCGGAGCCTCGCCCCACCGTCAAAGAGCCTTGCGACCCATCGGCGCGTTGCACGGCAATTTGATTTTGTTCCCGGCCCGTGACCGTCACCTTTTCGCCCCGCGTGAACCCGGCCGTATTTTGGTGGAACTGGACGACCAGCCCCGGTTGATAGTTTTTGACATCCGCGCGTTGCGCTTCCGTCCAGCGGAGATTCTTGAGTTGCACGACCTCCTTTTCCGTTGCGCCGAGTTTTTGCAGAGTTTTCAACTCCGCGCGAATTTTTTCCGTGACGCGCCCGCCTTCGGCGTGAGTGGGCGAGACGACCAGGGCGGACTTGTTATCCTTGACTGCCTGCAAATAATCGGCGGCGAGCATCTGGTAGCGTTCATCGGCGGGGACTTCCAGGACCGCGCCGAGCTTTTCCAGACCGGCAAAGCCCCCCTCGACATCGCCATGACGCAGGGCGTTGACGGCTTCCCGATACGTGGGGTCGCGCTGGCGGCGAATCTTTTTTATCTCCACGGCCTGCAAAGCGGCGTGACGTTCCAGCAACCGGAGCGCGTCGCCCCGTTCGACGGCGCTATGTTGCGCGGTGTCGCCGGAGAGAATAACGCGGCAGTTCTTTTCTTGCGCCAGTTGCGCGACCTGTTTGAGTTGAGGCGCGGACAACAGCCCGGCCTCATCAATCAGCAGAACGCCGTTGCGGATTTCATCCTGCATCTTGCGGCTGTGCAGCAGCGCGGCGACCGTGGTTGCATTCTCAAAACCTTCCGACCGGAGGACGCCGCGAGAGGCTTCCGCCGATGGGGCGAAGGCAAAAACCTTGTGCCCGGCAGCACTCGATACCGGCGACCGCTTCCTTGAGCATGGTGGTCTTGCCTGTGCCCGCGCCGCCACGGACGGCGATCACGCGATCCGGCGACCGGAGAATGTGAAACACGGCGTTGCGTTGCTCCTTGGCTTCTGATGTCCGCAGTTGCGGATTTTGGATCTGATACGGCTTGGCGTTGAGCGGCGGGCATTTGCCCTGGCCGTGACCAACGAAATCAATCAGTTGTTTTTCCTCCGCCAAAATCTGTTTTGTCGTGAACCACACCCTGCCGTTGCTTTCCTTCTGGATAAACTCATCCCGTAGAAGCTGGCGTTTGACCTCGTTGACATTGAGCGAGCCGATGCCGTGGTGCAGGGCTTCGCGCAGCAGTTCCTTCTCTGTGGCGACCGAGGCGCGTTCGTAACGGTGAGCAATGGCGTAATCCATCGCCTGTTTTGCCGTCATGCTGTTGACCTCAATTTTCGGCGACCCAGCCTTGATGCTGGCCAGCGCGTTTTTTTCATCAGCCGTGAGGCGACCGTTCCAGATTTCGCGCAGTTGTTCCCTGGTAATGCCGTGCCGTTTGTTTTCCCGCGAGAGCGCGGCCAGCATGTCCTTTTCTTTGGCCGACGTAATCCCGCGTTCCGCAGCCAATGCTTCAATTTGTTTGGTGCGGAGCGAAAACTTGTCCAGAATTGTTTGAGACACACCGGCGATCTCCCAGCCCTTTTCCGTTCGTTCAACTCCGTAGCCAATCTCAGCCAGCCGTTTGGCGAACCGGGCGTGAAAGGCGGCTTCGTAGTAAGGCGCGTCCCGTTTCAAATCGCCGAACTCCCCGGCCTTCCAGCGTTGCTCCACGTTGTCCCATGTGGCGTTGAAGGCAAAGCAGTGCGCGTGTAAGTGCGGGTCTGGAATGCCCTTGACCGGACGCGCCGTGAAATGATGGAACTCCGCCCAAACCAGATTGCCGGTGTTGCGGTCACTGTTTTCACCCCGGACCCGGACGCGCGTTTTCATGTCCGTTTCCAGTTCTCGCATCGTTTCCGTGACCGACATTTTGAACGCGCCAAAAATCCGTTCATCCCGGTTTTGCTCGTACACGACCGACACCGACTTTGGGCAATGGAAATTGAAATCGTACCCGACCCGCCGGTTCTCCTTCGTTCGCGGCGTTAAGGATTCATCCGAACCCGGTTTCAAATTATCGGCCAGGGCATCAAAGGAACGCTGGTCAACCCGTCCAGACAGCCCCAACCGTTCCGCGCCCAAACCCTGCCATTGACCGATGACCTCCTGCCCTTCCGAGTAATAATCTTCGCGGCTCAAACCTTGAGTATAATACTGCTTGGCTTGACCGGCGCTCACACTGGCAACGACCCGCAACATGACACGGCCAATATAAACCGTGCCATGAACCAGCGCAAAAAATGATACTGGTTTGCAACGACCAAGCCATAAACCCAGTGCAATACCGTTTGGCTCAACCGCAATAAAACCGCAACCCAACCCAAAACATGACCAATGCAGCATGAGCATGGCAACCATGAGCCATGTAACGGCGCAAAGAGCGCAGTGCAGGCTTACAAAAGTTAAGCCTTAAAACTTACAGACATCTCTCCTAAGCGGAGCTTGAGGCGGGAAAATCGGGCTGGACTATCACGGCGAAATCGCGTGGAAATCTCCAAAATTTCCAACGCTTATCCAGCGTTTTTCCAGCCAAAATCCGCAATCCAAACCGCCATTATCTTGCCAGCGTTCCACCGCTTCCTGTTTGCGTCAATTATATCCTGCGATGCTCGCCGTCAAGGTCGTATGCCGCTGGCCCCTTGCGCCCCAAAGCCAGCGGCATCTCCACCGTTGACGGCTGCGCTTCTCGGATGACGCAAAACAAAAAGGAAGCGTTTATGAAAAGAGCAGCAAAAATTGACTCCATCAATATCCGGCGCAGCCATTTTGGATTGACCGGCATCGTCTATTCATACGGATATGCCTATGCGGTGCGATACGCGCCAGACGCCATCGTAACCGAGGCGCTCATTCGCAAAAGCTGGCGCGAACAACGCCCGGCGTTTCGTCCCTACAACGATTCGACGGATGCCTTCGTATAATCTGCCGGGGCGCGATTCGCGCCCTCTGCAATCCTCTGCAAACCTCTGTTTCCATCTAATTTCCATCCGTTTTCTTGAAAAAAACCATTCGTGACCGACTGGTAATGACGAAGGACGAGAAAACGATGTCGCAATCATCAACGGACTCATTATTGACGGAGGCGCAATCCGCGCCCGCCAAACCGAGCCGCAGCAAGCTGGAAACACACCGGGCCGCCATTAGCGAACTGCGCCGCAAACGCTGGACGTTCGCGGAAATCGCGGACTGGCTCAGAGAGCGGGGCGTGAGCGCCACGACCAGCAACGTGCATCGGTTTTTCCGACAGAGTAAACCCACGCCGCCATCCATTGAGCCGGTGCGGGCGCAATCAGCGCCGCCGCCCGCTCCTGTTGATGCGGAGAAACCGAAGCGCAAAATCCGCTTCAACATTCCATTATGAAAAACGTAAAACATCGCCTGCTCTTTCCGATGCAGGCCAAAGGAAACGTCGGCAAGAGCCTTGAAATCGCCACGCGCGCTTGCTGGTTAAGCGAGCGCGGCATCGAATGGCAGGGCTTTGATCTGGACGCCGACAATCGCACGCTGTCGCGGCTCTTTCCCGGCGAAGTGCAACTTGTGCCGATGGCGGGCCGGGCCGACGACCAGGACGAACTGGTTTCCATTTTGAAAAAAGTGACAGCCAAGCCCGTCACCATCGTGGACGCCCGCGCCCATCTGGACGGTGTATTGCGGACCGCCCTGCAAGCCACGCGGTTTTTCAATCTGGCCAAACAGCTAAACATCGGCATCACCGTGACCATGTTCCCGTTGGATGACGTGGACGTGATGACCAATCTGGATGAGCTTTGCCAATTCTGCGGCAGCCAGGTCGAATACATCGTTGTCAAGAACCCGGCCCGCGCGGCGCGAACGAAAATGTTCGATGGCAGCCCACTGGATGACGAATTGAAGGCATTGGGGGCGGCCACCATCACGCTGCCGCTCTTGTCGGAAATCGTAAAGATGAATCTGGCCTATCTCGAAACCAAGCACGAGCGCGGCATCCCGTTCAACGAAGCCATTGGCAGCGACGAATTGGGGCTGGACATCATGGCGCGGGGCATGTTGCAGGATTGGACGGGCCAAATGTTCAATCAGTACGACCGCATCGCCGGGCGGCTTCTTCCCACGGCGGAAGCCGAGAAGATCAAGCCGAAAGCCGCGCCCGCCTTGGGCGAAGCGCCGCGAGCGCGGCGCGGGGCCAAGGTCAATTTCACGCAATAGGAGGCACCAATGACCGACAGCCCGCCGCTTTTTGAGGAAATGCTGGCCGCGTATCCGGCGGACAAACGCGAATTCGCCCGCCGCGTCTATGACCGTTTTGCCAACGGCGATGCAACCGAGTTTTTCGCCCAATTGTTTTTGCTGCTCGACGTGTACGCCAATTACGCCAAGCGCATCCCGCAGGCAGTCAGCGAAACGAACCAGAGCACGCTGGCGTCGTTGAAAAAAGTGCGGGAAGAAATCGGCTTCCTGGCGCAGACCGTGGAAACCCGCAGCGTCGAAATCTGGATAATCGCTGCGAGAAGACACCAGCACGCTTTGTTTGGCCACCCAGGAGAAATGCGGAAGCCGCCGCCGAACGTCTGGCGAAACTGACCCAGGAAATCGGCCAGCAAGGTGGACACCAAAGCCATTGTCGAAAGCATCCGTACAATCGGTTGATGCCGGCATGCGGGCCGAAGTCATCATGCCCTTCATGCAGCGGACGGAGGAATTAGGCGAAAGAAGTGCTGCCGACCTTGGAGAAAATCAAGGAACGCGAACGAGGAAGCCGGGCGCGTCTGGCCGGAGCCGCATCTGGAAAATGGCGCTGGCGGGCGGACTGGTGTTTGGGTCTGGCTGTGGCCATTGTGGCAACCGGCGCGGCATATTGGGCTATCAAAACGCATTATTCCCGCAGACTGGCCGATCAAATCGTATCCACCGAAAAGACGATGGCGGTGAATCAGGCCACGTTTCACGAACTGGCCGTGGCCGATGCGCCCATCCATATCGCCCGCAGCATCGACGACAACGGCTACACGATTCCCGGCGGTTTTTGTGTGTACATCCAGGGGGCGCAAAGCGCGGACATGCAGAACGGCGCGGGCCGCATTTTCTTCATCAGTCCGCACCCCGAAAACGAACTTCAACAATTATTGCACGCCACCGAGGACAAGGCGGGAGCCACCCGAAGGAGGCCAGCCGCTCCATGAAACGCAAATGGACCGAGCTCGCAAAGCACCAAAATCGGCTTGCCGTCTTCACGATTAACAAGGGACTGTCATCCTTTTGATAGTACCGTCAACGCTCAGGCAGCGTGCGTGAGTGAAGCAGAAATAGTCGGTTTTTTGAACAGTTGAATGACCCGTGACGAAGCCGACGAGTTGACACGGCCGATTCCGTCGCACTAAAAAGCAAGGGCTGCCGCTGATGCCTCCATGCGGATTTGAACCCGGTTCTCGTGCCGGTGAGCGAACGTATCTCATTTCCATTTTTGAAATGTCTGAGTGAAAACGCAAACCATCCACGCTGGACACCTCAACTGCATAGGTCGTCACTCCAAATTCCAAGCCCTGGACAGTGCCAGAGCGGAATATCCCTTGATCTCCCAGCAGAATGAGTCGGTCGCCTTTTGAGAGGCGGGGGGCAGGATTCTGCATTAACGAATAAAACTTCTTTTCAGCACACACCGCAAGCAGGAGTTCCATGTCAAAGGTGGCAATATCAAGAATTTCATCATAGTCAATGGGGTGGCTCGGAGCAAAGACAACGGGGCAGTTTCGGTCGAGACAGACACACATTCTCACGTTCGGGTCTGCGAAGTTCTCATCTTGAAATGCCTTCCAAACGTGATGACAAGTGACCAACAGCTTTTTCTCTCCTGTATCCACCAAGCCAAAGCCCCCATTAGTGATTACATTATCGCCAGCCGCTGACTCCCCAGAACGATCAAAAAAAATTGGGCCGCGATATGGATTTATTTGCGGTGCGAGCACAAACTGCACCTCTTCAACCGTCGAAAACTCTTGCCCACGCCATCTGTTCACAGTGGCAACATACTGGAGTTCAAACGAACGGCAAATCTTTCACCGGGCACGGATCGTTGCGCCCCTCATTAGTTCAGCCCCACGGTCGCCGCAAGCCATGTCCCGGCCACGGCGGCGGCCACATGGTCGTTCGTCCGGCATCCACTTGTTCCCTTGATTTTCAACATTGTCTGCGCCCCGCACTTGGATTTACGCTCGCCTGCGATGCCGACGTTCGCCGAATATTTTGAAAAGTGGCCTAAACAGGCCACCGCGCAGGGATTGACCACATCATTGGTCAAAGTACCGGCGACGCCACCCGTCAGGCAGTTCGTGCAGGTCAACATTCTGCCAGCACCGGACAAAACTGCATCACTGCCACAGGCCCGCGACAATATGGTCATGAACGCGCCTAATAACCCGGCTTAAATGAAGTCTCCAAAAAACCAGCAGAGTGAACTTGCAAAATTGGTTGCCGCCCAATTAGCGTGTCAGACCGTGAAAGCAAAAATCGCTTCAATTATTGCGGGAGTCGCACTTTTTGCCGGTTGCGCCACGGATGTTGCCAACCGCTACTATTCGGACACCCATTATCCTCCTCGACCTGTTGGGGAAGTCGAAGTCCTGACAACCGAACCGCCACGGGCTTATACCGTCCTCGCGGACTTTCAGGCGCGCGGAGAAACCGCACAGGATATGCGTCGGCTTGCCGCCAAGATTGGGGCAGATGCGGTGATTGTGACCTATCTTGGAGGGTTTTACAACTCCGGCGACCAATGGGCCGGTCACGATTCTCAAAACCACACCTACAGTCGCATCGTCGGAACTGCACTCAAATACACACCATGATTACAAAAACATTCGTCTTACTCATAGCGCTCACCGCAGCTACAGTTTGTTTTACAGGATGCCAGTCCGTTGACATTACCAAAACTGCCAAGGGCTTCCATGCCCCAACCAACCCAAATGAGGTTGAAATCTTGATGACAAGACCGGACAAAGCTTACGAGGAACTGGGCACAATAAATGCCACGGGGTTTTTGCCTTCGGAAACGGCAAAGATGCACAACGCTCTACGCGCCAAAGCCGCCCCGCTTGGAGCAAATGCCGTCGTTGTGACCGGGTCTGGCATGGTTAATGACGGCTGGGGTGTCAAACAGTACGTCATGGGTGTTGCCATTAGATGGAAGTAACCAACCAAATGCCACCATGTATTACGGCGTTGAAGGAACGAATTTAAGGGTGCTTGGCTCAATGCACTTGTTCCCTGTTGAAAACACAAACATGCCGTCTTGGGTCTGGGACGGGTTCAACTGGTGCGACGAGTTGGTGTTTGAGGCTGATAATCACCATCCGGATTTAGGCAAGGTTGCCATATCGCAAGGCGGACCCAGCATGAAGGAGATCATGTCCAGAAAGCTGTGGCGTCGAGTCAACTCTCTCTGGGGTAAACAAAAAGGTCTATTCGCTCTGAAATTATGGCCTATTATGGCTGGGTTGGAATCGAAGTTGTGGAAACAGTTTCCAGGCGTCGAGCCGCAATTCCGAGACAGGTTGTTAACAAAACCAAAACCCCTGACATTTCTTGAAACGCCTCAAATAATGGCAAGAGCGTTCGAGTCGATTCCTGACTGTGAGTATCTAAAAATGATCGAATTCATGGTCGATAATGTTGTCTTGCTCCAAACGGCGTCTCTTGGATGTTACAATGAATGGATTCACTGTAAGATTGATGAACTTCAACGCTCTGTGCTTCATGGCCCAATGCAGAAGTTTCCATTTTATCGAAAGGGGCTTTTCCTCGAAAGAAACCGAAACTGGATGAACAACATTAGACCCCTGTTTAACTCTCCGTGTAAGATTTTGCTTGTCGTTGGTGCGGGGCACCTTTTTGGGGAGGGCGGCCTCGAAAATCTCTTTTCTGAGGAAAACCATAAACTATTTCCACTAATGGATAAAGAACAAATCCTGGAACAAGGGAAGCCCCATTAAATTACTGGAAGAAGCCCGGCTTTAGTTGAATGGCTTTAGTGTGGTCTGCCATTGCGCCGTCCAAGTCTCCCTTGGCTTTCTTCGCAGCGGCACGATTATCGTAGCAGTCGGCATAATCTGGTTTGAGTTGGATGGCTTTTGTAAAGTCTGCGATTGCGCCGTCCAAGTCTCCTTTGGCGTTCTTCGCATTACCACGATTGTTGTAGGCGGCCTCATCATCCGGCTTGAGTGCAATAGCTTTCGTGTAGTCCGCGATTGCCCCATCTAGGTCGCCTTTGGCTTTTTTCTCCATGCCGCGATTAACGTAAGCACTCTCACCATCTGGTTCGAGTTCGATGGCTTTGCTATAGTCCAGGATTGCGCCGTCCAAATCGCGTTTAGCTCTCTTCGCATTGCCGCGATTGTAATAAGCGGAACCATAATCCGGTTTTAGTTCAATAGCTTTGCTATAGTCCAGTATTGCGCCGTTCACATCTCCTTTGGCTTTCTTCGTTATGCCCCGATTAAAGTAGGTATCTGCCCCATTCGGTTTCAGTTGAATGGCTCTGGAGTAATCAGCCATTGCGCCGTCAAAGTCACCTTTGGCTTCCTTAGCAAGGCCGCGATTATTGTAAGCATCTGCCCCATCCGGTTTCAGTTGAATGGCTTTGGCGTAATCAGCCATTGCGCCGTCAAAGTCGCCTTTGGCTTCCTTTGCAACGCCCCGATTATCGTAGGGGTCCGCATCATCCGGTTTGAATTGGATGGCTTTCGTAAGGTCCGCAATTGCTGCATCGACCTCGCCTTTGCTTTCCTCCGCATTGCCACGATTGTTATACGCTAACGCATCATCCGGTCTAAGTCCGATGGCTTTAGTATAGTCCAGGATTGCACCGTCCAAGTCACCTTTAATTTTCCTCGCAACGCCACGATTAACGTAAGCACTCTCATCATCCGGTCTGAGTTCGATGGCTTTAGTGTAGTCCGCAATTGCCCCCTCCAAGTCGTGTTGGCCTTGTTTTGTAGCAGCCCGCTTATCATAGGCATCCGCATCATTCGGTTTTATTTTGATGGCTTTGCTAAAGTCAACAATTGCGCCCTCGATGTCTCCTTTGGTTTGCTTTGCAACACCGCGATTAACGTAGGCATCCTCATCATCAGGTTTTAGCTCGATAGCTTTGCTGAAGTCTGCGATTGCACCGTCCAGATCGCCTTTGTCCTCCTTGACAGAGCCGCGATTGTAGTAGTAGGTAGAGCCATCATTCGGTGTGAGTTCGATGGCCCTGGTAAAGTTTGAAATTGCGCCGTCAAAATCGCCTTTGGCTTGCATTGCAAGGCCGCGATTGTTGAAATCAACTGCCGTGTCACAAAGGGCAGCACCACACGTAATCAACAGAACCGGGACAACCAGAAAAACATTAAATGCGTTGTTCATATATTGTCCTTCCAGGTTCGAGTTGCATAGTCGTCTAAACGCCCTACTGTGCGTCAGCCTTCCTTCCCAGGAAGTTGATGCTTCTGCGCCGTGTTGATGACTCCTGCCGCCCAGGTGGCCACGCACTGCGGATCAATTTCTATGGCTTTTCCTAAGCATGTTTTAGCCTCATCAAGTCGCCCGAGGCGAAAAAGTGCGTTGCCCTTGCCGAACCAAGCTTTCGCCAGTTGCGGATTTATCGCCAGTGCTTTATCGAACCACGCGATTGCCTGTTCTGGACGACCCAATTCAGAGAGCGCATCGCCTTTACTCAGCCACGCATCCGCGTCTGGCTGCGCTTCATCACGACATGGCCCTTCACGGATTTCCATTTCGTCATCGCTGAAAAACGGCAACGGCTGTCTGTAGTCCGGCCTCAAACCCTCGCGCAGGTATTTCTCGATCTCGTACTGCAAGTGTTCCTGCATAAAATCCTCGCCTTTCCCCTCATAAATTTGCAAAAACCCTGATACTATTCTGTTCAGGAATACAGCGGGAACACGTTCGCCTCGTCGCTTGGCGGCGGCTTGAAACGCGCTGCCCACTAATGAATATATTTCAACGATCTTCTCGTCTGAGGTGTTTGTTGTCGGAGGACATCTATTGGAAGCACCGAGTTGCCGGTAGAAGCTGACAATAAACTTGCCGCTTACCTCTTGCGCCTTTTCCAAAAGACTCCCAGGACGCACAGGCATCGCTTGCGTTTGGATTCCCAATTCTTCAATCGGGGCCTTGGATTGACCTTGCTTTTTTGCCGTTTGCGTTTCTTGATCTTGATTCAAGCCCCAGCCACATTCCTCGATGGCCACTTCCACCGGATTTCTCAGAACTGTCCATGCCTGGGAAAGCTCGCCTGCGTCTTTTGCGCGGGCGGCCAGACTGACGAGACCATCGAGAACGATGGCGCGAGCGATGGACTTCTGCATACTTGAGAGCTTTCTATACTCAGGAACCCAATCAGCGAGATTTTTCTCGCCGACCGTCTTAGGCAAAAGCCAACCAAGAACCGCCCGTTTGATGAATATCTTGGCGGTGGCGGTCCCAATGCTGAGAGTCAACGCCTCACCCGAAGCAAGCACGATAGATGCGACACGACCCTGCTCGTAATGTCGTAAAACCGAACCATGCTTTGCGCAATGGGTCTTGGCATCTTCGAGTGTCATGTGTTTTTTCCCGTCTTGGCCCGAATTTCTACGAATTTTCCAAGGCCATTGGTCGGCAGCTTATGAGTTCCAGGCAAAAATGCAGCCTGTTGAACCTTCGTCGTGAGCCAGCCAACGACAGGGAATATCACTGCCCATAAGCTCATTTTCATGCTGCATGATTAGCCGATTTCCGACTGCTGGCAAGCGTTTACGCGGCAGTTTGCATCCCCGCTCTCTGTCGCTCTGGCAGTCTCCCTAAATGATTTTGCCGGTTAAGAGGAGCGCCGCCAGTGGCAGCAAATTGGCGCAGCCAAAATCAGCTCGGGATGGACGACCGGGTAGTGTCCTAATCTGACCGATTGAAGGAACGCTGCACCCCCGTTCCCCTAAAGCGTGAAGACGAAATTATGGTCCTTCTGCCATTGCGCGAATTCGGCTTTGGTGACGGGGCGTTGTGGCCGGTGAAGCGAGTTGCCGGGGCCGCGTTGGAGCCGTATTTGACCTGGAATTGTGTATTCAATGACAATCGCCTGCCCTTGGTTGTTCTCGCCCACGACTTCAAACGAAGCATCGATAATCTTGCCGTCCGACATTTTGAGCTTTACTGGACACAACTGTTGAATCTGCGTTGGCTGCATATCTGTTTGAATGTAGTCCGTATTCATACTGTATCTCGACCTTGCACTCTACCACAAAAGAAGGCTTCCGCTATCATTGTCTTGCCTCCTTTATATCTCTTGCCGCCGCAATCTTGACGGCGTCTTGTGCCGAATTGCCGAAAACCGGCACCAGCGGCAGCCGCTGCATGGGAGCAAACCAAACCGCATGGAAACCCCGCCGCGACACCAAAACGCTTTTGTCCCTTTCCCCCTCTAAAAAGCGTTTTCGTGTCGCAGCCCCACGGCCGGACTGCCCCGGTTCAGCATCGCTTTCGCTCTCCGCTGGCCGCTCCGTGCTGAACCGCTGCAGATCGGACAATCAAACGGCTGCATCAGCAGGCAAAAGGTCCAGCAAAAGCTGTCCCATCCAGGCCGAGACGGCATTCGACCAACGCCGACAGCGGGCGGTCAGCCAACCGGCCAATTAAAGGCTAAACGCCTTGGAACGCTCACAGGCCCGCGCCCGTCATGCCGCTTGCGGAAGACCATGCAAGCGTCGTGCCAGCCACGCGCCTGCTTCGCTTCAATCGAAAGTCAGTCGCTCCGTGCCGTCGCCCGGTCACACGCCCGGCGACGACAGGACGAATTTCAGTCAGGGTGTCGTCCCTTGGCGCGTGCCCGGTCTAGTCACCGAGCGAAAACGAGAACCAATCACACCGGGCGCGGCAGCCGCCGCAAGGGAGCAACCCAAACCGCATGACACCCCACCGCGACACCAAAACGCTTTTTGCCCCTTCACCCTCTAAAAAGCGTTCTCGTGTCGCGGCCCCTGGCCGGACTGTTTTCAATTCTCCACGCGCGCGCCCTATTGCCCCCGCGCTCCGCTCCGAATTGCAAACAGACCGGCATTGAATTTGGCGCATACGCGCCTATGGCGAATTACAATCTTCGCAAGGAGGCAGCCATTTGACTTTGGGTGACACGATGCTACCTGTATCAAATGCTAAAACTTGAGTGCTCCCGAATTTTTCCACATGGCCGGAAGTTGACCGGCACCATGCACGCCACCTCAGCGCAGGGCACATATCCCATCGAATACGCAGGCGACCTTGATAAGCTGGGTCAAATGCCGAAGGCAGCCAGCCCGGCTGTGTTTGAACTGCTATTTTTGACATCCGTTCATCAGGGGGAAATCGGCGGCGGCATCAACGCCACCGGCCAATACGACTCCGGGCCAAAATACCAGCCGAATGACCGGCTGATGGATGTTCAACGAAATCGGCAGCGGTATCAGAAAACGCGAATGCGTTGACCGCTTTCGCATCATCCATCGTGTTCCCGCCATCAACCGCCGTTTCATCAAGGACCGTCGCAAGCAGTCCGACCGTTCAAGGGCTGTTTTTGCCAAGATGAATATAGCAAGGTTCGTGTCCTCATAGCCGGACGGGCCTAGTTGTTTGGGAATCGGGGGGGCGTTCAGAGGGGCGAAAAGGCGCGTCGGATGCGGGCCATCGTGCGTAGTCTGCTCCCGCAAGCCGGGCCTGTGGGTTTTACTTTTTTGCTTTTAGGGTTTTGTTTTCTGTGCAATCGGAGGCGGGAGCGCAGCTTTCGGCGTGCCAGTTGCAGGCGTGGCCGTCAGGTGCGAGTCAGGTTGCTTTTAGTGCTCTAGCGCCGCACGGCGCGGGCGATTGCTTGCCCCGCCACGACCCCCAATCAATCGCTCTTTTTTCCGTTGCGTCCGTGTGTTTTCGCCCGCAGAGTCGGCACTGTAGCTGGCGACCAGGTGCAATGCGGGCCAAGGGCGGCCAACGCTGGCAAAAACCGGATTTTAGCTACATTCTGGCTACATACTTCGTAAGTGCTTGATTATCAATGGAGCGGGTGAAGGGAATCGAACCCTCGTCTCAGGCTTGGGAAGCCCGCATTCTACCATTGAACCACACCCGCATCCACGCCGCGCATTTTAACAATCCCACTCCTCATGGCAAGACTTCTTATAGTGGCAACGTGCTTATTTCAACTTTGAGCGAGGCGGTTTTGCCGGCGGGCAGGGTCACCCGGTTTTCCGCAACATTGCCGGATTCAACGCAAATCATCTTTTGAAATTCGTTGCCGCCGAAATCCGGCATTTGCTCCGCTTTGTCCACCCACGGGTTCCAAACAACGGTGGAGAGCGAGCCGGATTTTTCAACGCGTATCCGCCGCTGCAAGTTCGAATCGTGAATCTCCACGGGGGCGGCCGTGTCAAGATAAATCCGGTTGGTTTCCTGGGAGATTTTGATGTGTTCGGCCCGTTCGGTTTTGCGGGCGAGGTTTTCCGTTTGGTCCAGGTAATCCACCCCTTTCAAACCAGTGACGGAAATGGCGCTGATGTCGCCGACGGCGAAATAGCTGTGGAGGCAGTTTTCAAAAGTGAAGTCCTGGTGCGGGGAGAGGTTGGCCACGGTCAATTCGGCCGTGAGCATTTTGCCGATGGTGATCGAGTAGTCGGCGGAAAATTTTTGAAAAAGGGCGGCGGAGGGCGAATCGGGCAGCGAGAGGCGCAAATTGACTCCGCCTGTGGGCAATTGGGCCACTTCGCGCAATTCCCAGGTTTGAGTGCGGGCAAAACCGTGGGCCGCCTGTCCTTCGCGCGAGCCGAACCATGGAAAGATAACGGGGATGCCGCCGCGGATGGGGCTGCCTTCGTTGAAGCGGCTGAGCTGGCTCATGAACAAGACGGGCGGCTCCTTCTTTCTCTCAAAATGAGTGATTTGCGCGCCGTGCAAATAAACCTCGGCGTTGCTCCAGGCGGTGGTGATTTGCAGCCGGGCCAGATCGCCGTTGCCTTCGGAGAAAAGGACCCGCCCCGGTATTTCCAGCGTTTTTTGCCACTGCGTTGTTGCCATAAGAAAGCCTTCGGACTGAGACTAACACGGCAGTTTGAAACTTGAAACATCAATCTGATGCTGAATTTTCGGAATCAGGCCTGCCCTCGCAAAACAGGCCGTGTCTCTCCATGTGCCGGTATGCTGTTCCTGAACCGGACTGTGACGTTGTTGCCCTCGAAATGACAGGTGACCGTGTCGTGGTGCGGGGTTTCGTAATAACGCCAGATCATCTCGAAGGTGTTTTCGTCGTTCCACCGGGCGCTGGCGGCGATCTTGCAGGGCCGCAGGTTGCCCACCGTTATTTTTGGCGGCGTGCCGGGCATGTCGCATTCCCCGTCCACCCATTTGCCCGGCCCGCACTGAACGGCGTGGCGGCCCTTCCCATCTGTCAAGTAGAACATGCAGCCTTCCCGCGGGAAACGGAAGGAGACACTCCGCACGCCCGCGTCGTTCGGCTCGATCTGGAAGGTCTTGCCCGAAATTCTGCCTGCCGTCGGCGAAGCGAAGCGCGCTTTCGGCGGCGGCAACGCCAGTGAAGCCAGCTTGCGCCCGAGTTGAGCCTGCGCCTCCGGGTCGGCTGGCAACACTGTGTCCTTGATGGCAGGCAGGAGATAATCCCAAACCAAATTCATGTCATCCGCCATGCTGGCGGATTCGGAGGTAATTGCGACCACGGCTTCCTGATCGGGCATGACGATCGTGAATTGCCCGAAAGCGCCGTCGCCGCGGAAGGCGTTGTGCCGGCAACGCCAGAACTGGTAGCAATAGCCCTGGTGCCATTCGCTGGTTTTCTTCAGCATTTCCAAATCCGCTCCTTTGCCGGCGGGCTGTTGAATCTTGAAGGTTGTTGCCTCCTGCATCCAGGCTTCCGGCAGAATTTGTCGGCCGTGCCAGGCGCCTTTTTGCAAATAAAACTGGCCGAATTTGGCCAGCGCTTCGGTCTGAACGGCCAGCCCCCAGCCGCCGGTATTGATGCCGCGCGGACACGTTTCCCATGTCATGCCGTGGATTTGCAATGGCGCGAAAAGGCGGGGCCGGAGATAATCGATGACCTTTTGCCCCGAAATTTTCTGGACGATGGCGGAAAGCATATAGGTGGCGCCGCTGTTGTAGAGAAAGACGCTGCCCGGCGGGTTCTCGATCGGCAGGGACAGGAAGCTTTTCACCCAGTTTTCCTCCTTCGTGATGATGGGCGTCGAATCCTTCGCGTGGCCCACTGACATCGTCAACAAATGTTTTACCCGCAACGCGGCCAGATTGCCGCCCGCGTTTTCGGGCGGGTCGTTGGGGAAAAAAGAAACGACAAGATCATCGACTTTGAGCCTTCCCTCCGCCACCGCAAAGCCGACCGCCGTCGAGGTAAAGCTTTTGCTGAGCGAATACAGCATGTGATTCGCCACGGGCCGGTAAGGCGCCCACCAGCCTTCGGCGATGACGTGGCCGCGGCGGACCATCATAAAAGAGTGAAACTCGTTGGTGGATTTTGCCGCCGCATCGAGAAACCCCAGAATTCCCGCCGACGAAACCCCTTGTTCTTCCGGCGTGCCGCGCGGAAGCCCGCCATAAACAGACTCCTGTGGGGTGAAACAACCCGGGAAAGATGAAACCAGACCCAAGCCCGCCGCGCCAAAGCCGAGGTTTTTGAGAAATGTTCTGCGATGGAATTTCATATCATCCCGCGGAGTAAACCGCATTTTTGGCGGCCTGTCAGCCCTTTTTTGCCATTGGGATCGTCGCGGCCATCGTTGACAAGTTCCCAAAGGTTGCCTTTCCATTGCAGCCATGAAAATAATCGAATACAAAACGGCCACGGCGGACAATTGGGCGTCGCTGGACAAGGACGTGAACAAGTTGCTCGCGCAAGGTTATCAATTGTATGGCAGTCCGTGTTTCGGCGGGAATAAAATCGAAGGAGCCATCGGCGCCTTTATGGTGGCTCAAGCGATGGTCAAATGCGGACTGCGCGAGATTCCTGTGCCACTGGAAACATTTCCTGAGACGACGATCGCTCCTTGAACGCGGCCGGGTGGCCGGTGCGCCTTTTCGTCATTGGTCGCGCTTCCCCGCTGTGCTTTGACATATTGGCGGGCAAACCGTTGGAGGCAGTGTCGGCCAAAAGCGGCCTACAGCAGCATGGCGACAATGGCGGCCGAGAGCAGGTTGGCCATGGTGCCGGCCAGCATGGCCCGGAAACCGAGCCGGGCCAGATCATCCTTGCGCGAGGGCGCCAGCGCGCCGATGCCGCCGATCTGAATGCCGATGGAACTCAAATTGGCGAAACCGCACAACGCATAAGTGGCAATGGTGAAGGAACGCGGATCAATCTGCGCCCTCAATTCTCCCAGTTGCCCGTACGCAATCAGTTCATTGCCCACCATGCGGATGCCCAGGAGCGACCCAATATGCGTCGCGTCCTTCCACGGAATGCCGATCAGCCACGCCACCGGGGCGAAGAGCCAGCCCAGGACGCTTGCCAAGCTGGCCGGGAACCAGATCACGCAGCCATGCACCCACGACATAAGGCCATTCAACAGCGCGATGAGCGCCAGAAAGGCAATGAGCATTGCCGCGACATTCAAGGCCAGGCTCAGGCCGTCGCTGGTGCCGCGCGCAATCGCCCCAAGCGCGTTGCTGTGCTTGTCATCCTCGCCCGCCACAATATCCACGTTGCGGCCGCTGACCGGCGTTTCTGTTTCCGGCACCAGCGTTTTGGCAATCAGCAACGTGCCCGGCGCGGTCATGATCACCGCGCCCAGGAGGTGTTTGGCCTCCACATGGCCAATGTTGATGTAAGCAGCCATTATCCCACCGCTGACGTGGGCCATCCCGGCGGTCATCACCGTCATCATTTCCGAGCGGGTCAGCCGCGAAAGAAATGGGCGGATGGTCAATGGGGCTTCCGTTTGCCCCATAAAAATGCTCGCCGCCACGTCGAGCGACTCCGCTCCGCTGACTCCCATCAAGCGCGTCATCACCCAGGCCGCGCCTTTGATGATCACCTGCATGACGCCAAAGTGATAGAGCAGGGCAAAGAACGCGGCCATGAATATGATGGTGGGCAGAACCACAAACGC
Source organism: uncultured Verrucomicrobiae bacterium (assembly GCA_963825315.1). Taxonomy (GTDB): domain Bacteria; phylum Verrucomicrobiota; class Verrucomicrobiia; order Limisphaerales; family Palsa-1400; genus DASRLE01. The sequence continues at coordinate 21,834 of CAWGST010000004.1, forward strand.
AAAAACCATCCCGACACTCCCGTGGGGATCCGCCAGCGGCCCGAAGACGAAGGACGCCCCAACAGCGGCGTAATCGAGCAGTCCCTTGACCTTGTCCCCCGCCACCGCCATGATCTTCTGCCCCCACTCGAACTTCAACACCACGAAACCAAACAACACTTGCAGGCCCACGCCCCAGGCCACAATTTTCCACTTGACTGCTTTGCGGTTGGTGGAGAACGCGTAGCAGCCGCCGAGGATGGCCAGAATACCCAGTATGCTTGTGAATCTTTCCATGATGGATGGGATGAATTACGATTTTACGCCTTCGATGATTTTCCTGACCAGTTGCCGGGGTTGGCTTGCCGGCTTTGGCCCGATGCGGCAGGCGTCCTTCAACAGCGGCAGGGCGCTGGAGAATTTCGCGCCGTCATTGTAATGCACGGTGGCGATGCTTTCGCCGTTTTTGACGGCATCGCCCGTCTTCTTATGCAGTTCAAGTCCCACCGCGTGATCAATGACGTCGTCTTGTTTGTTCCGTCCTCCTCCCAGCACCAGGCTGGCCAGCCCGATCTGTTCACAGTGGATGGATTCGATGAAGCCATCCGCCGACGCTTTGAATTCAGCCGTGTATTTTGCCAATGGCAGCTCGTCCGGCTGGCCGTCAAAGGAAGCGCCCGCTCCTTGCAGGCGGCACATTTGACAAAACTTCCGCAAGGCCTTGCCGCTGGCGGTCATCTCTTCGCCCAGCGACCTTCCCGCGGCCACACTCTCCGTGCGCCCGCCGAGATAAAACATCCAGGCCGCCAGCTCCAGGGAAAGGGAACGGAGGTCTTCGCTCATGGGCAGGCGGTCGCCGCGCAGGATCTCGAGGCATTCGCGCACTTCGAGGCTGTTGCCCACGGCGCGGCCCAATGGTTGATCCATGTCGGTGATGAGGGCGGCCATGCGTTTGCCCATTCTTTCGCCGGTTTCGACCATCATTTTGGCCAGGTGTTCCGCCTCTTCCGGCCGCTTCATAAACGCCCCCGAACCCGTCTTGACATCCAGCACCAAGGCCTCAATGCCTTCGGCCAGCTTTTTGCTCATGATGCTGGCGCATATCAGCGGAGGACTTTCAACCGTTCCCGTCACATCGCGCAACGCGTACATCCTTTTGTCCGCCGGAACAATCTCCGCAGTCTGACCCGCCATGACGCAACCGCAAGAGCCGAGGATTTTGATAAACTCCCCGGGAGAAAGGTTGACGTTGAATCCCGGGATGGATTCCAACTTGTCCAGTGTGCCGCCCGTGTGGCCCAGCCCGCGTCCGCTGATCATTGGCACGAGCAACCCTCCGGCCGCGGCCACCGGCGCCAGGATGAGCGAAGTCTTGTCCCCCACACCGCCGGTCGAATGCTTGTCCACTTTGGCCCCCGGCAACGCGCTCAAATCCATCACCCGGCCCGAACGCAACATCGCCTCGGTCAAGGCCGCCGTCTCCGCCTCCGTCATGCCGCGCAGCAACACGGCCATCATCCAGGCCGACATTTGATAATCGGGCACATCGCCGCGGGTGAATGATTCAACCAGAGAAGAAATCTCCTTGCGGGTATGTTCTCCGCCGTCTCGTTTCTTGCGTATCAAATCAACCGGCCGCATAACGAAGGGCGACATTATCAGCGTCATCCAGCAGAGGCCAGCCGCATTTCCGCCACGGCGCTCACAAAACGAATCCGTCCACCAGCAACTCGCGCATGGTCCGGCTGACGATGCCCTTGGCGCCCGGATACCAGACTACCGCATCAGGACCGAACTCCGCAATCACCTGCCGGCAGGCGCCGCAGGGCGAGCAAGGCACGCCGCGGCGATTCACCACCGCCACCGCCACAATCGCTGGCTTCCTGGCGCTGGCCGCGACAGCCGCAAAGATGGCGTTGCGTTCCGCGCAAATCGTCAGCCCATAGGACGCATTTTCGACATTGCAACCCGTGAAGATGCGTCCGTCCTGGAGCAGTACCGCCGCCCCGACCTGGAACTTTGAGTATGGCGCGTAAGCGCATTTCATCGCCGCGCGCGCCCGTCTTAGCAATATCTCGCGCAATCGCGCGGAGGTGGCTGTATTCTTCATGTGTTCATTCAACAGGGCCGCAAAAAAAAGTCAATGTGGCGCTGGACATGGCCTGGATGGTATGGTAATCATTCGGCCCCGTTCACAAAACGAACGGGTTCCCGGCGGGCCATGGGCCTGCGGATTTAATAAACAATGACGAATCAAATGAAATTGAAACAAACTGCTTTTTTAGTGATCGGGCTGTTGCCTCTTGGAGTCATCGCCCAAACCAACAAACCGCAAACCGTGTCACCGCCCGCCAACCCGCCCGGCGCCGTGGTTGTGCCGTCAAAGCCGCCCCCGGCGGAAATGCCGGAGAAAGGCAAGTTGAGCTATGCCATTGGCATGTACTTCGGCAGCAACATTACCAACAGCATCAAGCGCGGAGAACTCAACGTTGATACCAACACCGTGCTCGAGGCGATCAAAGATGTCATCGCTGGAAAACCCACGCGCTTGTCAGAGAATGAATCCAGAGAAGTTTTAAATCAACTCAGAGCGGCGATGCAGGCCAAACAGAGGGCGGAGGCCGAGGAAACCAAAGCCAAGGGCGAAGCTTTTTTACTCCAGTTTGCGAGAGGCGCAGGGGTAACAACCCTCACCAATGGCCTGGAATACAAGGTGATCAAAGAAGGCGACGGCGCCATGCCCAAGGAGAATGACACAGTGACCGTGGGTTATCGCGGCACTTTGAGCGACGGAACGGAATTTGATCACAATGACAATTTCACCACTCCGGTTAAAGGAAGAACCATTCAAGGATGGCAGAAGATATTGCCTTTGATGAAAGTGGGTTCCAAGTGGCAGGTGGCCATTCCCTCGGCCCTGGGCTATGGACCCCGCGGGAAGCCCCCAACAATTCCAGGCAATTCAGTGCTCATCTTTGACATGGAATTGAAGTCCATCACACCTGGAGCGCCAACCCTTCCGCCAATTTCGGCCGCTCCGCCCGCAGCTTACAAGCCAGCCGCCCCCGCGCCGACCACGCCGGTGGTGAGTGGAGAAATCATTAAAGTGCCCTCGGCAGACGAATTGAAAAAAGGCGCCAAAATCGAAGTCATCAAAGCCGGCCAAACCAACGTGGTGAATCCGCAGTAGAGAGCGACTGCCGCCCGTTTTGATTTCCCAGGCCGCACCTTCGTGCGGCCTCTTTTTTTTGCTGTTTGATGGAGTCAACGGCGGGTCTTAGCTTACTCTTCGAACCTTCCCCTGGCGCAAGGCCTTCGCTTTGGCGGCTGAGGGAAGGCAAACCACGGATGGACACGGATCAACGCGGATATGGATGATAGGAAAATCGGCAACACGGCAACAAGTGTTGATAATCAACGACTTAGCTGGCAACAAAATCGGCAACAGACCAGCAACAAGCCCGTTACATTAACGATAAAGCTGACTTGGTCCTGGCATTGCCGCTGACGCATTTGTGGGTGGACAGAGCGGGCGGGGCGGGGCCTTCTCCCGGTATGGCGTGACAGATTCGTCTGCAATATCCGGGGGCCATTATATCATCGGATGAATCGCGGCGACGGCCGGGTGGCCGAACCATCCGTTAAACGGAGGTTTCTATCAGCCCAGATGAGCAAAATGTTGACATGCTCGGAACCGACCCCTCCACGGCCCGTTGCGGATGAATGAAAGCGAAAGGATGTCCACCCAGCCCATGGCCCCCGCCAAGCTGTTGCAGGCGAAGCAGACTATAACGAAAAACGACGACGCTAGAGCGTTTTAAATAAAACTGTAGCCACAAGAGGCAAACCAGTTCATGGCATCCCGGGGCGTGATACTCTGCAAAGCTGAAGCAATCGCCTGGAGCAGAGCGGGCTGCGTGCGGGCCTCGGCTGTACGCAGGTGGGATTTGACTTTGCTCCACATTTGCTCGATGGGATTGAGGTCTGGGGAATAGGCTGGAAGGAAGAGGATTTGGGCTCCAGCCTGCGCGATCAGCGAAAGGGTCGGCTCACTTTTATGCGGGGAGAGGTTATCCATGATGACCACATCTCCGGCGCGCAGCGTCGGGCACAAGACATGGCCGACATAGACCCGGAAAACCTCCGTATCGGTGGCCCCCTCGATGGTCATGCAGGCGGTGGCACCGTCCAGGCGGATGGCGCCGATCATGGTCGTGGTTTGCCAATGGCCCTGCGGACATTGGGCGTGGACACGCTGACCCCGCAGGGCGCGCCCGCGCAGGCGGGTCAGATTGGTTTTGGCACCCGATTCGTCCAGGAAAATCAGTTTGGCCGGGTCCAAACCGCCTTGCCGACGCCGCCAGGCGCGGCGCGCCCGCGCAATGTCCGGACGGTCTTGCTCGCTGGCATGGAGTGTCTTTTTTTATATGTCAGCCCCATCTTCGCCAGAACGTAGTGGATGGCGGGCAGAGAACAGTCCAGTTCCAAGCCGGCGCGCAGCTCTTTCAAGGTCAGGTCGGGCTTCTGATTCAATAGAGTCCGCATCTGGCGCTGATGGGCCGCCAGGATCATCGGCTTGCGCCCGGAGAAACGGTGGCGCGGACCGATCTCCCCGGTCCGTCGGCGTTGTTGCAAGAGCTTCTTGACCATGCCCAGCGAAACCCGGTAACGATCGCCGACCTCCACGCGAGTCCCCTCTTCAAGGTCATAGGAAGCCAAAATCCGTTCGCGCAGGTCCAACGATAAAGTTCGCATGAACTGCCTATACCACAGGCCCAACGGAATGGCTACAGTTTTATTTAAAACGCTCTAAATTTGTGTCAATAGTGGTGAGGCCTGGATTGACCTTGAACTGGATTGCCAAACGATCAAACATGGGTGCAGCCGGTTCCTTGGCGAACCTGTTGCGCGATGCTGGAAAGAAAAAAATATGTGGTTATGCGGGCTTGACCCCTTTACAATTTCGTGTCCATCAGGCGCTTGACCGGCCAGCAGAAAAGTTCTGATCAAGTCGCCCTCACCGCAGACTGTAAAGCCGGAAAATCTTTTAAACCACCTGCCTGCCGGAACCTCAGGTTCGGTGTCCAGCCAATGCGCCAGCAGGATGAGCTGTTCGAAGGAAATGCTTCGTTGGCGCACTCGCGCCAGGAGATGGACAAGCAGCCGTTCGGGGAGTTTCTCGCGGCGAATTTTAGGCGTCGGCTGGCCCGCCGTAGAATCCACGAACAATCTCTGCCTGCAAACGGTCGGCTTCAGCGGGGTCTTTCGCCTCGGCCATTTCCTTTGCCAGTTCGCCCAACTCGTCAGGCGTGAGAGGGCGGACTTCCCCGGCTTTTCGGACAAAATCGATGACCCGGTTTTGTTCCGCACGGGGCAAGCGTTTAATCTCATCAATGATTTCCACTGCTGTCATGTTGCAAGTGTACGCGACGCCGCGTTCTAATGCAAGCCGAGGAGGGGAGAATCTTGCAATTCGAATTGACAATTGTCAATTATCGCCGCCCCTGGTTCCTGGGAATCGGCGGCGGCACGGGAATGGGGCGCGGCACGGCGGGCGGAGCCGGAACGGGCGGCGGCGCGGTGGCGGGCGCGACTTTTAATTCCGACAACCATTGCTTCGCTCCAGTCGCCGCTTCGCCGATCTTTGCGTCGGGAAATTTGAGGTCACCCAACTCGGCGCCGATGCGGTCGGCCAAATTGCCGATGACGCCGCCGATTTGCGGCATTTGCACTCCGGGCGACAGCGTCGCCGGATGCTCCAGCGCTTCGTAGCCGTTGACGACCCACTCCAAATCGCCGGTTGCGATATCAACCATCAAACCATGCACCGGCATTCGCGGACCGATCAAAAGGCTCTGCCGGGCGAAGTCAACGGCCTGAATGACGTTTTGCCGTTCGCTGGCAAACACGCCGAAGTATTCGGTCAGATTCAGCGGCAACTGATTCCGGTCGATGCCCAAAGCTTTGAATCGTTCGGTCAATTCGGCGATGCTCGTTCGGGACACCTGGCAATCGGTGTGTCCGATGATGGCGATTTCGCGGCCGCCCTTCACTGCGCAGGCCAGCGCCAAAGAGCGCATCGTGCTGCTGAGCGGTCCGGTGATGATATTGCCGGCGTTGCGCAGCCAGATGAAACTTTCCGCGGGCAGGCCCATCACGCCCGGAAACAACCGGTTCAAGCGCGGATCAACGCAGGTCAGGGCCACGACCGGCAATTCGCCGTCATAATCGCCCAGATGAAAGCCCGCGCTCCGGTCGCCCTTGAGCGCGCGATGATTGGCGCTGATGATGGCGTCGAACAATCGCATAAAAGTTCAGCATCACGCCGGGGTTTGTTTGCCCTCGCTCTTCGCATCCCCCATTGCATTTCTCAGGGCTGGAACTTGTTCGAGCAATTTTTCAAACTTGATGCCGGTCAGGCTCTCAATCACCGGCGGCAGTTGGCTGATGATCTGCGTCACATCGGCGGTCATTTTGCTCGCTCCGCCACCCGGCCCGCCGCTGTTGATAATGACAATTTTCTCCGTCTTGGACAGCGGCTCGCTCACTTTGCCCGCCACTTCCGGCAGGATGCGCACGATCATTTCGATCACCGCCGCCTCGTTGTATTGCTTGAAGGATTCCGCTTTGAGCTTCATCGCCTCGGCCGTGGCCGCGCCCTGGGCTTCGATGACGGACGCCTCGGCCAAACCGCGCGCCTTGTTGGCCTCCGCTTCGGCCAAACCGGTGGCCTTGACCACATCGGCCGCGGCAAATCCTTTGGCTTTGGTGGCCGAGGCGGCGCCGGCGGCTTCTGTTTCGAGCTGGAATTTGGTGGCGTTGGCCAGGGTCTCGACCCGGTAACGTTCCGCATCGGCCGGCTTTTGCACGTTGGCTTCCAGTTCGCGCTGTTTGCGCAGGATTTCCTGCTGTTGCAGTTCGATCTGCTTTTGTTTGTCAACGATGCTGACCTGCACCTCTTCCGCTTTGACCAGTTGGCCGGTCTTGAATTTCTGCAAATCATAAGCGAGGTCCGCCTCCGCTTTTTTCTGATTGACAGCGGCCTGGAAGCTGGCCACGTTGGTTTGATAATCCCGCTGCGCTGACGCTATCTTGGTGTCGGCCAGGAACTTCGCCTCCTGTCCGGCTTGCGTGGCCTGGGACGAGCGGATCATCGCGTCCCGGTCCGCTTCCGCCTGCGCGATGACGGCGTCGCGCTTGACCTGGGCGATGCGCGGTTTGCCCAGCGCGTCCAGGTAGCCCTGCCCGTCCTGAATGTTCCGAATGGTGAAACTGACGATGCCCAGCCCCATGTTGGCCATGTCGCCGGCGGCGACTTCCTGGACTTTGGACGCAAACTGATCCCGGTTTTGGTAAATGTCTTCCACTGTCATCGTGCCGAGAATGGCGCGCAGGTGGCCTTCCAAAGTTTGGGTCGCGACACTCTTGATGTCGTCAATCGTCTTGCTCAACACTTGCTCGGCCGCCGTGGCAATCGAGATGTCGTCGCCTTTGATTTTTATCTGGGCCACGCCGTCCACCTTCACCGGGACGCCTTTGCTGGTATAGACTTCCGGCGTTTGCACATCAATGGTCAGCAACTCCAGGGAGAGCCTGTCCACTTTTTCAAGGACGGGGATGACGAATGTGCCGCCGCCTTTGACGACGCGAAAGCCGCGCATCCCAACCGTGCCATCCGGCTCGAGATATCTGTGCTTGCGTCCGGAAACGACGAGGACCTCGTTCGGCCCCACTTTGGTGTAGCGGCTGGCCCAAATGGCGGCGAAGAGGAATACAACGAGGACGATTCCCACTACGGCGCCAACAACAATGCCGGCATTGGGGATGTTTAACAATTGAGCAAGGATGGCTGTGTTCATAATTTCTGATGTTTGAGGTTGCGGAGTATGGCGGTTCTTAGACGGCTGAAACGTAGAATTGCGATTCGGCAATGCGGGTGATTTTGACGGTTTGGCCATTGCCCACGGCCGCGCCGTTCTGTTCGCGGGCCGGCGCGGTGTAGCGCGTCCCGGCCTGCACATAGGCAATCTCGCCCACGCCCGCGGGCGGAATGGGCGTAATCACAGTGGCCGTGTGGCCCACCAATGTGCCGACGTGCGATTCGCTGGAGCTTTGCGTGGCATGAAAAATCGCGCCGAACACCCACAAAACCCCCCCTGCAATAACCAGGCCCCCTAAAATGGACAAGGGCAGGCTTACCCAAACATTGCTGGTCGCCTCGATTCGTGAAAAAATCAACCCGAATCCGCCAAACGCCGTGATAAACGAGCAAATGGTCGTCGGACTGAAAGGCGAAAGCCCTGGTATGCCTGAATCTTGAAAGCCCGCCTCGGCGTGGCCTCCTGTGCCAATATCGATGTGGGCATCGTGCCCACCAAAAAGGTGCCCAAAAAGCACGCTCAACAAGGTGAAGAGCAGCCCGACGAAAAAACAAATCGCATAAACCAATATTGCTGTCGTTGTTTCCATAAGCTCAATTCTGACGGACTCGCCGGGACATTCCCGGCGCTAATATAAAGACTATCCGAGATTAGTCCTTTCGACACTTATAAAACAACACCAAACTTATAATCGGGCGCATACTCTTCAACGACAACTATTCTTCACCATCAGCGACAATTAAAAATCACCACTGAGGCCGGTTGTTAAGGTTCATCGTTTCACTGTTCTGTAACGTTTGTCCAGCCCCTTCGGTGGAACGGAGTCTTTGGAGCGTAGCGACAAGGACGCAGTGGAACCGAAGGGGCTGGGGGGCCTCGGCGTTACCCGCCGCCCCTGTTTTGTTCTTTTTCTTTGGGCACTCGCAAACTCTCCCCCTGGAACTCCAACAGGATGGCGTGATGCACCAGCCGGTCAATGGCGGCCATCGTCGTCATCGGGTCTTTGAAAATCTGGTCCCACTTGGAGAAGACCAGATTGCTGCTGATCATCACACTGCGCCGTTCGTAGCGTTCCGCCAGGAACGTGAACAGCACTTCCATTTCGTCCCGCTCCTGCTTGACGTAGCCAACGTCGTCCAGAATGACCGCGTCAAACTGATCCAGTTCGCGCAAGCGCTCTTCCAGACGCAGATCTCGCTTGGCGGTCAATAATTGTTGCACCAGCTTGAAGGTCGGCACAAAGAGCACGGCGTAGCGATGGCGCAGGATCAACTCCCGTCCCAAGGCGGCCAAAAAATGGCTTTTGCCCCGGCCGGGCAAGCCAATGGCGATGACGTTCTCGGCTCGCTGGACAAAGCCGCCGTCCAGCAAGCTGGGCAGCATCCGGCGCACTTTGGCGGGCAGTTTGGTTTCCTCCAAGCTGCCCAGGTCTTTGCCTTGCGGCAGGCCCGATTGCTTGAGCAACCGCTCCAGTTTGCGTTGCCGTCGGTCCTGCGCTTCGCTCTCGCACAGGTGCAGCAGGAACTTTCGATAGCCCCAGTTTTGTTGCTCGGCTTGTTGCAAGGTGCCTTCATAGATCGCCGCCATCGTGCCCAGGCGAAAGGATTTTAAGAGCAAGGCCAGCGGGTCGTTATTCATGGGACACCGGCCTTTCCAGCAACGCGTCGTAGCCGCTCAGTTCCGGCTCCAGCGTCATCTCCGGCCAGCGGGCCCGGCGTCCAAGTTCAGGTAACGCCGCAAATCCGCCGCGCGCCACCGGCCTGTCCGATTGGGGCCGGCCCATTCGCCGACCAGGGCGCTCAGGGCCGACTCGCCCAGTTCAGACGCCAGTTTGAGCAGGTGCAGATATTCGATTTGACCGGCCCGCAAACCATGATCGTTGACCAGACGGTCATAGGCCAAACGGAACGACCCATCGGGGAAAAACTCCTCGCGATGCACGTAATGGGTGAACGCGCCGGGCTTGCGCAGCAGAGGCTCGATCAAGTGCCGGTAGTCGATCACCGCGCCGCGATCCCCGGTGGCTCGCGCCAACTCCAGCAGCAGTTCCCGCCCGTGAAAGATTTTCAAATGCCCTTCGTAAACTTCCACTTTAACCTCCTGGCCGATCCAGCGCGCCGGCACCGAATAGGTCACCTTCTTGACCCGAATCGTGCTGTGGAGGCTGACCGGACAGCGCAGTTCGTCATACTCGCTCAAGCGGGTCGGAGGCAGCGGACGCAGCGCCTCCCACTCCTCCTTGAGTTTGACCGAGCAGTTCTGATTGCCCTTGCGCAACGCCGTCCACAGAAACCGGTCATACGCTTCGGCCGCTTCAAAGTCCCGATAGCCGCGCAAGAGCAGATGTTGCTTGAGCCGCCGTTTCAGATGGCCGTTGCGCGATTCCACATCGCCGTTTTCGTGCGGCTTGCGAATGCCGATGGTTTGGGGCTTCAGCCCGTAGTGCTCCGCCAGCGCCAGAAAATCACGGTTGAACTCCCGCCCGCCGCTGCCGACGCGATGGGTGGCGGCGCTGCTGTTGTCGATTTGCAGCCGTTCCGGCACCCGGCCCAATTGATGCAATGCCTCCTGCAAACCGTGGCGCAGACTCAACAGCGACTCGGATTGACAGCGCGTGGCCCACGACCAATTGGAATAGGGCAAGACCGCATGACACAACAAATGCTCCAGCGGCGCTCCCCGCACCGTCACCGCCAACTCGCTGGCGTCGGTCCAATCCACCTGCATCACCCTGCCTGGAAGATGCTCCTGCTCGAAGAACACCTCCTTGTCCCGGCCATGCTGCAAACGCCATTGCAGCACCCGCCGTTGAAACGAGCGCAACGCCGAGCCAGCGGCCTGGTCGGGATGGAGGCCCCGCAGATAATCGAACAACTCTTTGGCTTCCAGTTCGGGCGCTTGGAAGAGCATTTGCCGGGCGGGTTCCCAAATGGCCGCCAGCGGATCGGGCCGCGTGCGCCAGCCATGCTTCTGTTGCAGTTGCTCCGGCGGTTGGGCCGCCTGGATGTATTTTCGCGCGGTCTGCGGATGCACATCCGCTTTCATCGCGCTGACGACAATGTTCGCTGCTTTCTGATATTCACTCATGAGCTTCCGGTATTGTTTGTTTGTGATCATTTGCGGCGGTTTGGGGATGGCCTCCGGCCATCCCAACCGCCGCCTGATCATTACCGGCTCACTGGTGAATTTTAATTGTCGTCAGTGGTGATTTTTAATTGTCGTTCGACACGCATACCGGTTTTTGACATCGCTGGCTCTTCATTGGCTTGTTTTGACCGGATTCATCACAAACACGAAGTTTCGACGCGGTGGGGCCCTCTGTCGAGCCGTGACTGGATCGATATGGGGTTCGACGGGAGTCTCACCCTACCATCTGTCGCTTCGTGAGCTTCGTGTCCTTCGTGGTGGAATTCGGTCTCAGTTGGCCGGGGGCTTTGGCGTCCTTGCGTTGTTCATTTCGGCAAAGGGGTTCCCGACCACCCATGATCGACTCATTACTTGGGATACAAACATTCTCTTGCATGAAAGCTGAATGTATGAAATACTGAATCCATGACAAAAGTCATCAACATCAATGATCGCGGCACCCTGACGTTGCCCAAGGAAATGCGCCACCGGCTGGGGGTTGACCGCCATGCCCAAGTGGTCGCCGAGGAAACCGACGATGGCATCCTGCTCCGCCCCGGTGTCACATTCCCCGTGGAACTGTATTCCGAGAAGCGGCTGGCTGAATTCCGGCGCAATAACGAAGAATCCCTGGCTGGTTATCGTTTGAAAAAGAAATGAGGGTTTTTCTGGACGCCAACATCCTCTTTTCGGCGGCGCAATCGCACAGCCGGATGCGGGCGTTTTTGGACGTGCTGTTGGATCGGGCGGAATGCCTGACCAATCACTATGCGATCGAAGAAGCCCGGCGCAATCTGGCCTCGAAATTTCCGGATGGGTTGGAAGCATTGGAACGGCTGGCAAAACAATGTGAGGTCGTCTTGCGGTTGCAGACGGATTTGGAAGTGGAATTGCCTTTGAAAGACGCGCCGATTCTCGGCGGAGCCATTGCCGGCCAAGCCACCCATTTGCTCACGTGCGATGAACGGGATTTCGGGAAATTCTGGGGCAAGACAATTCAAGGCGTCAAAATTGTTTCGCCGCGAATGCTGGCGGAGGAATTGCGGTTGGCCAGATAGCGGTAAATGGAAATGAAATGGGGCTAACCCCTTTTCATTGCCGTATTTGTTGGATAATGAATTCTTGGCGAAGACCCGGGACTGGTGTAAGTTTCTTGACATGAAAACGTTGACGGTGGAAGAAGCCACTCCAGGCTTGGGCCGCTTGGTGGAACTGGCGCTGGCGGGCGAGCAAATCCAAATCCGCAAGGGAAGCGGGGTCGTGGAATTGCGGCCCGCCCAGACGAGTCAAACGGCGGTGAAGGAGCAATTGACCCCACGCGAGGCGTTGCGACGATTGCAAGAGGAGGGACGGCTGACACCACAGCAAGCGGAAGCGTATTTGCGCGAAGTGCGTGAGGAGCGATTGGCGACTGATGGCAAGCATTCGGCATGATACACCTCGACACGAACTACCTCATCGGATTGCTGGTCAAGGGTTCCGCGCAAGCTCAAGAGGTGGATGACTGGCTGGTTGGCGGACAAACGTTGGCAGCAAGCGCGGTCGCATGGACGGAATTTCTCAATGGTCCCATCACGCCGCTGGAAATCAGCCAAGCCGAAGCAGTCTTGCGGTCACGGATCGTCCCCTTCGGCCGCCCGGAAGCGGTCCTGGCGGCTGATTTGTTCAACAAGACCGGGCGGAGACGCGGTTCCCGATTTGACTGCCTGATTGCGGCGACAGCGATTCTGGATCAAGCGGAAGTTGCGACAGTCAATGCAACGGACTTCAAGGTCTTTCTGCCGCACGGACTGAAGCTGGCCGCTGCTCCAGGCCCGTCTTTGAGAATCCCAACAGCGTGAAAATAACAGGGGTCCTGAAATTCCTCTGTTTGTTGGTTGACAGAGCGGGCGGGGCGCCGGCAGACAAAATGTTGATATGCTCGGGACTGACCCGTTTCCGATCATCAAATTGTCCAGGCATCAACCGAACATCACTTGTGGCATGCATGGAACGATCCATGTAATCCGTAATCTCGTTTGTTGTCATAAATTCCAAGTGCCCCTGTTGGTCTATTCTGACGGTTTGCAAGTGCTGCCATTGGTCTTGGGTGACATTCAGCTCAATCGGGATAAAATCCACGTAAATTTCAGGCCCATCAGGCATCCTGGCGTTACAGGCCGAACGATTAAATGAGCCTCGACAGACAGGTTTGCCGTCGGCGATCACACCGAATGCCGTGGGCCACGCACTGTTCCCAAACCTTGAATACACTCTCATTGCGGCTTTTGGAGTAATGACCAGAAAATGATTCGTCGCGTCCCATCCGGCAATGTCTACGTCGGAAAGGATTGGCTCGGAACTCCATTTAAAATGATATGTAATTCCACCGCTGGCATCAGGAACGTTGGTATAAGTCCCCAAGTAAAAGGCCAGAGCATTGGTAACGCGGGGAAAATTGTCATCCACCGGCGACCTAGAGCGTTTTAAATAAAACTGTAGCCACAAGAGGCAAACCAGTTCATGGCATCCCGGGGCGTGATACTCTGCAAAGCTGAAGCAATCGCCTGGAGCAGAGCGGGCTGCGTGCGGGCCTCGGCTGTACGCAGGTGGGATTTGACTTTGCTCCACATTTGCTCGATGGGATTGAGGTCTGGGGAATAGGCTGGAAGGAAGAGGATTTGGGCTCCAGCCTGCGCGATCAGCGAAAGGGTCGGCTCACTTTTATGCGGGGAGAGGTTATCCATGATGACCACATCTCCGGCGCGCAGCGTCGGGCACAAGACATGGCCGACATAGACCCGGAAAACCTCCGTATCGGTGGCCCCCTCGATGGTCATGCAGGCGGTGGCACCGTCCAGGCGGATGGCGCCGATCATGGTCGTGGTTTGCCAATGGCCCTGCGGACATTGGGCGTGGACACGCTGACCCCGCAGGGCGCGCCCGCGCAGGCGGGTCAGATTGGTTTTGGCACCCGATTCGTCCAGGAAAATCAGTTTGGCCGGGTCCAAACCGCCTTGCCGACGCCGCCAGGCGCGGCGCGCCCGCGCAATGTCCGGACGGTCTTGCTCGCTGGCATGGAGTGTCTTTTTTTATATGTCAGCCCCATCTTCGCCAGAACGTAGTGGATGGCGGGCAGAGAACAGTCCAGTTCCAAGCCGGCGCGCAGCTCTTTCAAGGTCAGGTCGGGCTTCTGATTCAATAGAGTCCGCATCTGGCGCTGATGGGCCGCCAGGATCATCGGCTTGCGCCCGGAGAAACGGTGGCGCGGACCGATCTCCCCGGTCCGTCGGCGTTGTTGCAAGAGCTTCTTGACCATGCCCAGCGAAACCCGGTAACGATCGCCGACCTCCACGCGAGTCCCCTCTTCAAGGTCATAGGAAGCCAAAATCCGTTCGCGCAGGTCCAACGATAAAGTTCGCATGAACTGCCTATACCACAGGCCCAACGGAATGGCTACAGTTTTATTTAAAACGCTCTAAAGGCGAGAATGTTGGAAATGACAGATCGAGCTTCGGGAGAGATCTCGCCACCGAAGACGTTTGCTGTCCAACCGCAAATTGCGAGGGACACGCCAAAAATTCCCAGTCTCATTGCCTCAGTAAAACTAATTGTGCGCTCCGGGCAATTCGAAAAATGAAAAAGATTGTAAGAGGCCATGAACGGTCAGTGCCGCATAAGCACATATTCGACTCGAAGTTGTCTGGCCACCCGGTCAGAAACCTCACTTCTGCCGCTGAAATTTAAGCTGGCCGTCTTCCATCGTGACTTTGATGCGGTCGCCGGTTTTGAACTCGCCGTCGAGCAGTTTCATGGCCAATGGGTCAAGCAAAAATTCCTGGATGGCGCGTTTGAGCGGGCGCGCGCCGAATTGCGGGTCGTACCCCTCTTTGGCCAGATACCTCCGGGCTGCGGCATCCACCTCGATGGCCAGTTGCTGCTGGGCCAGCCGTTGTTCCAGGCGCTGCAATTGAATGCCTACGACCGCCTCAAGCTGTTTCTCGTCCAGGCTGTGGAAAATGATGATGTCGTCAATCCGGTTCAGGAACTCGGGCCGGAAATGTTTCTTCAGTTCCGCCCGGACCAGTTCCTCGACTTTCGCGTAGTCCTTCCCCTGCCCTGCACCCGGACGGTTGTAATATTCCTGGATAAGGGTCGAGCCGATGTTGCTGGTCATGATGATGACCGTGTTCTTGAAATCAACAGTGCGGCCCTGCCCGTCGGTCAACCGGCCGTCGTCCAGCACTTGCAGCAGCACGTTGAAAACATCATGGTGCGCCTTTTCGATTTCGTCGAAGAGAACAACACTGTAGGGCCGCCGCCGCACCGCTTCGCTCAACTGGCCGCCTTCCTCGTAACCGACATACCCGGGCGGGGCGCCGATGAGGCGGGCCACGCTGTGCCGCTCCATGTATTCGCTCATGTCAATGCGGACCATGGCGTTTTCATCGTCAAATAGAAATTCCGCCAGGGCGCGGGCCAGCTCCGTTTTGCCCACGCCGGTCGGCCCCAGGAAAATGAAGGAGCCGACGGGATGATTGGGGTCCTGCAAACCGCTGCGGGCACGGCGCACGGCGTTGGCCACGGCGGTGATGGCTTCCTTCTGGCCCACCACGCGCTGCTGCAGGCGCTCCTCCATCTTGATGAGTTTTTCGCGTTCGCCTTCAAGCATGCGGTTGACCGGAATGCCCGTCCAGGCCGCCACGACCCGGGCGATGTCTTCTTCGGTCACTTCTTGGTTTAACAGATGTTTGCCCTGGCGTTGGGCCATTTCCTTCTGCATGGCGGCCAGTTTTCGCTGCAACTCCGGCACGCGGCCGTATTGGATTTGCGCGGCCAGATTCAGGTCGCCGGCCCGTTGCGCCGCCTCCTGTTCCCGGCGGGCTTCTTCAAGCTGGCTGCTGACGATGGAGACGGCGTTGATGGCGGCTTTTTCATTCTGCCACTGGGCCTTGAGTTGGGTGGCCTGCTCCTTGAGGTTGGCCAGGTCCCGCTCAATTTTTTTCAAGCGCGCGCGCGAGGCCTCATCTTTTTCTTTGCGCAGGGCGGTCTGCTCGATTTCCAATTGCATGATCTGGCGTTCCAATTGATCGATCTCCGCCGGCATGGAATCCAGTTCCATGCGCAGGCGCGACGCCGCCTCGTCCATCAAATCAACCGCCTTGTCGGGCAAAAAGCGATCGGTGATGTAGCGATGCGACAGAGTGGCCGCGGCCACCAGGGCGGCGTCCTGAATGCGGATGCCGTGGTGGACTTCGTAGCGTTCCTTGAGGCCGCGCAGGATGGCGATGGTCTCCTCGACGCTGGGTTCGTCAATGTGGACCGGCTGGAAGCGTCGTTCCAAGGCCGGGTCTTTTTCGATATACTTGCGATACTCGTCCAGCGTGGTCGCGCCGATGCAGCGCAACTCGCCGCGGGCCAGCGGCGGTTTGAGCATGTTGGAAGCGTCATTGGCCCCCTCCGCCGCGCCCGCGCCCACGATGGTGTGCAATTCGTCAATAAACAATAAAACGCGCCCTTCGCTGGCCGTCACCTCTTTGAGAAAGGCCTTGAGCCGGTCTTCAAATTCGCCGCGATACTTGGCCCCGGCAATCATGGCCCCCAGGTCCATCGCCACCAACCGCTTGTTCTTGAGCGACTCCGGCACGTCTCCGCTGACAATGCGCCGGGCCAATCCCTCCACAATGGCCGTCTTGCCCGTGCCGGGTTCGCCAATGAGCACCGGGTTGTTTTTGGTGCGGCGGGTCAACACCTGCATCACCCGGCGAATTTCCTCGTTGCGCCCGATGACGGGATCGATTTTCCCGGCCCGGGCCAGCGCCGTCAGATCGCGCCCATATTTGTCCAGCGCTTGAAATTTGTCTTCCGGATTCGGGTCCGTCACCCGCTGGTTCCCGCGCAAATCGGCCAGCGCCTTCAACACCGTGTCGCGGCTCAGGCCGTGGCTTTGCAAAATCTTCTTTAAGGCCGCCCCGCCCTGGTCCAGGAGTCCCAGGAACAAATGTTCCGCGCTGATATATTCATCGCGCAGCTTGCCGGCCTCGGACTCCGCCGCGCCGAGAACCTTTTTCAACGCCGGGCTGGAATAAAGTTCGGACGAGGCCTCTCCATGCACCTTTGCTTTGCGCTCGATTTCCTGCTGGACCGCGGCGGCCAATCGGGCCGCTGGAACCCCCAGCTTTTGCAGGACCGATGGAACCAGGCTTTCGCCCTGCGCCAGCAACGCCGCCAACAGATGTTCGGCGTCCACCGCCTGATTGGAATTGCGCCGGGCCACCTCCTGCGCCTCTTTCAACGCTTCCTGCGCCTTAATCGTCAAGCGATCCATTTGCATTTGATCTAAATGCAAACACCAAAGGCCATAAACTGAAAGGTGAAAGTTGACGGCTACCGCTTTAACACCTCAATGTTGCCGCCCTCGGTTTCCAGTTTCAGCAACGGCCCGCCGCCGTTGATCGTTCCCTTTAACGTGCTGTCATGGAACTGGCCTTGAACTTGAACCGGCAAATCCGTCCTGACCGAGCCTCCTTCAGTGTGGGCGTCAAGCGTGACTGCGGCGCTCTGTGGAAGCCGGGCGGTGACGCCGCCACCCATGGTGCGGAGTTCGCAATCCGCCTTCGGCGCCGCGGCAAAGTCGGCGGAGATTGATCCGCCTTCGGTGGTCGCTCGAATGTGTGAGCCTGTGAATCGTTCAATCGTGATGCCTCCGCCCATAGTTTGGATCAGCAATTCGTCCTTGCAGGACACGGCGCGAATGCCGCCGCCCATGGTCTCACCTTTTACCCTTCCATCAATGTTGTTAAAATCCAGGTTGCCACCTTCGGTCTTGACCTCCGCATTGCCCTGCAGACTGGCAACCTTGATGCGCCCGCCAGACGTCTCCAACCGCACGTCAAATTTTCGCGGCACAGTTATTTCATAATGAACACTCAGATTGGGTTCGTTAAACCAGCCCCAAAATGAATGAAGGTGAAGACCCGGAGGCTCGTGGGCGGTGATGGAAATCTCATTCCCGGTCTGTCGCAAAACCACACGCTCGTCTTTCAGAATTCCGGCCGCTTCGGAATCGCTGGCGCGCGTCACTTTGCGATCCACTTGAATCTCAACGGTGTTTTGATCGGAACCCGTCACATGAACGTCGCCTCGATCCACGTTCATCGCCAGCTTTCCGCCCGGTCCAAGGGGCAAAGACTTGGAAAAATTTGCCGCCGCGCCAACGTTAATTACCTGATGGATTACCTTCGTGCTCACTTGGGAACCGTTTGTCAGTCCAAGATTGGTCTCGGTCATGTTTTGCAAGGGCTCGTCGTTGGCTGCCTCATGCGCGGGTTGCGCCGGTTCATCAGTGTCACCCCGACTCATGAACGGCCAATCACTGAAGAATAGCGGAATACGAGCGGGCAATCCAAGAGGTCCACCCCAACCCGCGGACAGCGGACGACTGAAGAGACTGAGCGTTAAGAGGAGCAGGAGAGTCGCCACGCCAATCGCACCCACAACCCACGGCCAATGGGACGTCGCTGACAATGGAGGGTTGGAACGGTTCGCAAAGGTGTCCCGCACATCGGCGCGCAACAAAACGACCAAGGCCCATATTCCGACGGGAAATCCAATCAGACTGCAGGATATGATGGCCACAATCGCCGCGGCAACGGCCCACGCATAGCTCCGGATTTCCATCATTTGGATGCCGCCGAAGAGTATCAACAAGGCGGGAATTATCTTGAACATCACAACGCTAAAACCAACCAGACCACCCATGTGAAAAGGTAAATGGATTCCGAGATTTCCAAAAATCCCTTCGAGCCACCCAAAGGCCGTCAGCGCTGAAAGCAGCTTCCATATCCCGACGACCATAAGGCCCACAGCGGGCGCAACAATCATGCCACTCCTGTCGCCGGACGGTTTGGCACTTGCTATCGGCGGGTTTGACGGCCCGCCACCAAGTGGTTTGACAACCGGTTTCGGCTCGCTGGCATTCGGATTAATCCAGTTGGTAATTCTTCTCCCATCGCCATCCGTAAACACTCTGCACACAATCAAAATCCAGTCAATCGTGGCCCAGATGCCACATCCGCAGATCAGGGCCGCCAGCATGATTCCCAGCACAGGTTGCCCGTGCCCGTGTAAAGTGGCGCAGGCCATGATCAAGAGGATACATCCGCCCAAAGCGGCCAGTTGCAGGAACGCAGTCCAGATTTTCCCGACGTAGAACCGGTGCGCGCCAAACACTCCGAAAAAGAAAGCCAATAGAAATGCCGGAAGGATTATCTTGTCGCTCCCTGCCCCGGCTGTTGCCGTGGTTGGGGGAACTGGCGGCGGCACTGCGCCAGGCCTCGCCCCGGCTGGCACGCTGGTGATGGCCTCCACGTCCGTCTTCACCTGGCTGGCGTGCTGATAACGCCGTTCCGGTTCCTTCTCCAGAGTGTGCAACACCACTTCGTCCAGCCGCACATCCATCTGCACTTTCTTCGACGGCGGCGCGAATTTGCCCAGCGGCAGTTCGCCCGTGAGCATTTCATAGAAAACGACGCCCAGCGAATAAATGTCCGCGCGATGATCCACCGTCTGCGGTTTCTCAACTTGCTCCGGCGCCATGTAATGGGGCGTGCCCATCACATCCTGCGCGCCGGTCAGCGTAACCTGGCCGGTTGGCACTCCCACCATTTTTGCGATGCCGAAGTCGGCGATTTTCACCCGGCCCTTTTTGTCCAACAGGATGTTTTCCGGTTTGATGTCGCGGTGAACGACGCCTTCGTTGTGCGCAAATTGAAGCGCTTCGCAGATTTGTGGAACGATGGCCACCGCCTGTTCCGGCGACAACCTTCCAGCCTGTTCCACTTCGCGCAAATTGGATCCGTCCACGAATTCCATCAGCAGGTAATGCAGCGCGCCCGCCGTGCCGAAGTCATACACCGCCACGATGTTCGGATGATTCAAGCGCGCCAAAGCCCGCGCCTCGCGGTTGAACCGTTCGGCGAAACCGGGGCCGCCGGCCACTGCGGGTGGCAGTATTTTCAACGCAACAAAGCGATCCAGCGCCGGCTGTCGCGCCTTATAGACCGCTCCCATGCCGCCCTTGCCGATGAGGCCCAGAATCTCAAGCTGCGGAAAAAGTTGGGCAATTTCCCCGACCGGCGGAGGCGCGAACCCTGCCCCGGCAGCCGCGCCAGCCGCGCCCGGTTCGGTTCCAGTGGGAAGGCCGGATTTGATGAGACACTCCGGACACAATCCCAGTGGCACGTCCGGCGGCAGGGGCTTTCGGCAATTCGGACAGAGTTTAATTGTTTCCATATTCTTAAGTTCTTCCATCCTTTACTTAGGAAACCGGAGTGAAAGGTTGCGTAAAAAATCGTTATCTGTTTCCCAAGACAACAAACAGGTGCCGCAATTCTTCATCCACTTCGCCCGGTTCAGCCACTGTTTGGGCGATTTCGTTTCGCAGCAACTGGCGGTAGCGCTGGCGCAGGCGATGCACGGCGGACTTCACCGTGCCTTCGCTGACGCCGAGCTTTGCGGCCAGTTCCTCATAAGGCAGGGCCGTGCGCTCGCCCACAAGACACGGATGCAGCGCGGTGAAAAGTTCCATCCGGCCTTCCTGTTCGTATGCCAGGCGAAGCTGGCGGAGGACTTCTTCCAGCAACGCCAGAGCCCAGCGCCGTTCGTAGGTTTGTTCCGGCGTGACGTTGTCAACGGGTTCATGGCCGTAGCGTGTTTCGGCTGTGTCGAATTGCAGCGGCACAGGCCTCGCGCCGCCGCCGCGTTTTTGCGCCCGCGCCTTGTCCCATTCATCGGAGAGAAAATGGCTCATGGCTGACAACAGGAAAGATCGAAACCGCCCCCTTTGCCGGTCGGCGCGGGCCACCCATTTGTGTTCCAGCAGGCGCGCGAAAAACTCCTGGGTCAAATCCTGGGCGTCTTCCGGGGAATGTCCGCGCCGCCGCACATAGGCGTAAAGCGGATACCAATAGACCCGGCAAAGTTGCTCCAAAGCCGCTTGCGCACTCGTGGTATCGCTGCGTCCCGCCGCCAGCACCACCGACCAACGGGTTATGGCAAACTCAGGCTGGCGCGACATTTCTCCCTCGCCGGAAGGCGGCGGCGAATCGGTTTGAGTTCGCGTCAAATGGTCCACAGGGCGAATCTAACCTGAGGGGCCGTTTAAAAACAACTCATTCCACAAAATCAGCCTTGTCCGCAGCAGTCGATTCTGGCATTTTGTTGGTGACACATGGGCCGCTTTTTAACATTGCTGGCGTTCCTGTTCATGACAGCTTCCTGTTTGGCTGACGGCTGTGTCATACGCGCCACCGCTGTGCCGGTGGAGGTGCGGATTCCCGACCAGCGCGCCTTGATCCAGTTTACCAACGGCGTCGAACGGCTTGTCATCGAGACCCGGTTCACCGGCGCGGGCACGAACTTTGCGTGGGTTATTCCGTTGCCTTCGCCGCCCGCCATTGAAGAAGCCAGCACCGGTTTGTTTCCCACCTTGCAGTGTATCTTCCAACCGCGTGTCCGGCATGAGATTCCTCCTTACTTCCGATTGTTCCTCGGCATTCTTGCCGGGGGCTATTTGCTGCGCTTCGTTCGGCCCGGCTCGCCCATTACGTACCTCGACGTGTTGGCCTGCCTGGGTTTGGGATTGATGATTTGTGGAATTAATTCATTTGGTTTCCTGGTGTTTCTGTTCCTGCTTTACGCGGTGGGTGGTGTGCGCGTTCGTGGTGAGAGCTGGCTTCATGTCCTGAGTTTTTTCTTCGTCATGCTTTTTTTCGGAGCGATATTATTCGGTGCATTATCCCCCGCCCTCAGCCTCGCGGGAGGAAGAACCTACCCGACTCCCGCCGTATCCATACTCGATCGCAAGATGGTCGGCGTTTTTGAAACAACCACGATCTCTTCACGCGACCCGGTGGCGCTCCAAGCCTGGTTGAAAGCCAACGGCTTCGCCGCGCCCGCCAATCGCGACCAAGCCATCGCCAGCTACGTCAAAGATGGATGGGTCTTTGTGGCCGCGAAAATAAGGCGCGACGATCCCGCCCTGCAAACCGCCACGCCGCATCCGCTTTCATTTACGTTCAAAACCGCAAAGGCCGTGTACCCGATGCGCCTGACGGGCATTGACAACGGCCCGGTGCAAATCGATCTTTATGTGTTTGGTCCCGATCGGGCGAAAGCGCCGCATTTCACGGTGGAGCGATGCGCCAATCCCGTGTATCCTAAATTACCCCTGCATCACGGATTTGAGTCTGTGTCCTACAGCGATTTTAGACCGAGACCGGAATCTTTGCAAATTGCCCATCCACTACTTCGAAAATGGGTTGATGGCGCACCCGTCGCCACCAAACTGACAGCCACCCTAAGCCCCGAAATTATGCGCGACGACGTTTGCATTTTCTGGGTGCCATATTCTGAAAAGGGGACGAGCCGGTTCAGCCCTCAAGGGGCTTGCGTTTATGCCCTGAACTGGGGAACGGGCGTCATCGCGGCCTCCTTGCTGACCACGGTCATTTTTGGCCCTGGGAGTGAAAATCGCAGGAAACGACCAGCCAGATTTATCGGCGTGGCGATCGCTTCCGGTGCCATCCTGACGGTTATTATTTATTGCCTGTTGCCAAAAATAGAAGTGCGCATAATACCGGGCGCCATATGCCCTTCGCAGAGAATTATTGGAGTCTCTATGCGATTCACGACAGAGCCACGACGGCAACCAACCTGGTGGAAATCCGCCCCTTCTTAGCTGACGGAGGCCCAGAAAATTTTTTGTCCGGCGGGCTTATTCACGAGGAGGATTCACCCGGCAACTATCAAGTCCGCCAAGCGAGCAATCAGGTCGAATGCGTCATTTACGACGCCTCTGGAGCGCCGAGTTCAGAGTGGACGAATGAACCTAATGTCCGCCTGCCCCACTCTCGTATTAGGGCGCGGGCTCTCCCGCCGACGCCTCAAGAATAAAGAACCATTGATCGCGCGACAGGGTCAGGCCGGCGGCGGCGGCGGCGCTGCTTCGCACTCGGTCGCGATTGGTCGTTCCCAGCACCGGTAGGATTCGCGCCGGATGCGCCAGTATCCAGGCCAGGGCCACTTGTTCGACCGTTGCCCCGCCCAAATCCTTTCCGACCTCCCCCAGCGCCCGCCGCACCCGGCGCGCTCGTTCGTCCTTTGCTTTCAGCAGCCCGCCGCCGGCCAGCGGCGACCACGCCATCGGCGCAATGCGCAGGCGCAGGCACTGGTCAAACGTGCCGTCGTAGAGCGGGCCGGTGTGCAACACAGAAAATTCCAACTGGTTCGTCACCAGCCCGAACGGCAGGCGCGAGGCCAGAAGATCAAATTGACTGGGCGTGAAATTGGAAACGCCAAAGTGCAGCACCTTGCCCGCCTTCCTCAGCGCCACAAACGCCTCCGCCACCTCGTCCGGATCCAGCAACGGATCGGATCGGTGAATCAACAGCGCCTCGACCCGGTCGGTGCGCAACGCCTTCAGCGATTCGTCCACCGACGCCAGGATGTGGGCGCGGCTGGTGTCGTAGTACTTGACTCGTTGCGCGGACCCGGGCGGGATCAGTTTGACGCCGCATTTGGTGACGATCTGCATCTTGTCGCGCAACGCGGCGTCCCCTCCGACCGCGTCGCCAAAAAGCCCCTGGCAGGTGTGCCCCCCATAGATGTCCGCATGATCGATGGTGGTAATCCCCGCCTCGACCGCCTCGTGGACCAGGGCGCGGATGTCGTCACGGGTCAATCGGGCGTCAGCCAGCCGCCACATTCCCAGCGCGAGGCGCGAAGCAGCCGGCCCGCCGGCGGAAAAACGGATTTGCGGCACATTCATAAGTATTTCAACTTTACTGTTTCAGTTGTTCGGCGGGCCTGCCGGACGGATCGAAGATTTCCACGCTGTTAATCGCATCGTCGTTGTTACGCCCTCCCGCGATGAGCACCTTTCCCCACGGCAGCAAGGTCGCCGTGTGATAATCGCGCGCCATGGCCATCGAAGCCGTTGGCGTCCATGTCCCCGGCGATGGGTCATATAGCTCCGTGCTGGAAAGAGGATTGCCACGGTCATCGCCTCCCGTGATCAGCACGCTTCCGTTCGGCAGCAGCGTCGCCGTCTGAAACACGCGCGGGCTGGTCATTGAGCCGGTCGTCGTCCACTTCTGGCTGGCCGGGTCGAATAACTCCGCGCTGGCAAGAACGGCCCGGTTGGTTCCAAAGCCTCCTGCCACCAGCACCTTCCCATTGGACAGCAAGGTCGCTGTATGAAGCGCGCGCGCCTCGCTCATCGCGCCGGTCATCGCCCAGGTCCCCGTAGCCGGATCGTACATCTCCGCGCTGGCAAGCGGGATGGTGTTGCCCTTCAAGCAGCCCCCCGCGGCCAAAACCTTCCCGCTGGGCAGCAAGGTCATCGTGTGGCCCTTGCGTGTGGTGGTCATCGAACCGGTCACCGCCCAGGTTCCGCTGGCCGGCTCGTACAGCTCCGCGTTGGAAAGATTGCCGTTGGTCCCGGCGCCCCGGCGACCAGGACCTTGCCATCGGGCAGCAAAGCTGCCGCGTGAAGCACAATGGCGTTGGTCAGCGCACCCGTTGCCGTCCATGTCCCGTCAGCCGGATCATACAATTCCACGCTGACAGGGCCGTTGCTGGCGCTGTTCAGGCCGCCGACGACCAGCACTTTGCCGTTTGGCAGCAGAGTTGCCGTGTGAAGTCCTCGCGCGTCGGTCAAACCACCGGTCGCCGTCCATGTCCCGCTGCCCGGATTGAACAACTCGGCGCCGGATAAAAAAGCGAGGTTGGTTTTATTCCCCCCCGCCACCAATACCTTGCCATCGGGCAGCAAGGTTGCCGTGTGACTCATTCGTGCGGCGGCCAGGGGATTGGCGTTGTTGAAGGAAGACGCGGCTTTGGACAATTGAGAAATCAAGTTGTCCAATTGGTTGCTCGACGGCGCCTGCGGAGCACGCGAAAGGCATTTCCGGGCCGTCTCCGCGATCCTGAGGGCGTCGTCCACGCGCCCGCCCTGGGCCAGATAATTGGCGTAACGGGAAACCACTTCCTGGTTGCAGGGGCAGAGGGCGAAAGCCTGGCTGAAGGCGAAATCCGCGGCCTCCACGAGCTGTTGGCGCCCGCCGTCGCTTTGCGGCCGGTATTCCGGCGGGCATTGCGGACTCAAGCGCCAGGCATAAATGCCGGCGATGGAACTGCGCAGTTTTGAATAGGCTCGTGACGTATAAGTGTCGTTGACGAACTTGGGATTGCCCTTGAAACCGGACAAATCCTTGTTGGCAAAGACTTTTTCCGCAACAGCGCAGACGTTTGAAACGGGTGTGTCTTTCTTCAGCCAATCGCCGATTTTGTCCGCCAGTTCCCCGGACCAGAAATCCTGATCTTTCTGGATTTCCCCGGATGGAATCGCGTTGAGCGCTTGTCGGTTCACCTTCATCAACAAGCCGTGCGGGGAAAGGTACGGCTCGAAGTCCAGCATTGGAAAACTCTCCTCGTAGTAGAACTCACGGTCGGGATTTTTATCGAAGATGATTTTGGCCAGCAGGCCGTTGATGGTCATTACCGCCACCTCGCCGTTGACCTGCACGCGGCCATCCTTCATCTTCACGTCTTCTCCCGGTTTGAGTTGATGGCTCTGCAATCGCTTTTGCGCGTCTTCCAGATAGTTCTGGAAGGAATGTTCGGAATCTTCATGCGTGGGGACATAAATTTTTCCCCCATACATCTCGCCCAGGTAGTCGAGATAGCTTTCATCAGCCAGCCCATTCTGAGTGATGACGAAAAATGGATCCCCCGGCGAATGACAAAGGGCCGTCGGCAAACCGCGCCCAAAATCCGTGCCGCCGAAATAGACGCAGCCCGGCGGCAACGAATTGGTCAGGCCGCGCGCCAGCGCGAGCATCAATTCGGGATCGCCCTCGCTGAAGTTTCCCACAGCCACTTCCACATCCATCGCGACTGAATGGCCGGCATCGGCGGATCGGCGCAAACCCACAAAGATTTGATTGGCCTCGCGCAGGCGGCCCGCCCTGGCTGCGGCAAAAAAACTTTTGAGTTCCGCGCTCAAGGTGAGATGGCGCTTCTCCACAATTCTGCCGGCTTGCTGTTCCATCCTGTCAATGAAGGCGCTGATTTCAGGAGGCAAAGCCACCCGTTTGTTCTGATATTCTCTCATCAACTCTGCAATTTCCGGGTAGCCTTCCCCCTCAGCTATAACGGGCGGCGTGGCGCCACTGTTATCCTTCGCGTTGACATCAGCGCCTCGAGCCAACAGCATCTCCACAATATCCTTGTTGCCGCCCAAGGCGGCGTATTGCAACGTCGTCCAGCCGTCATCCTCGGCCGCATGTTCCTCCGCGCCATTGGCGAGCAGAAACTCCACAACATCCTTTTGGGCGAATCGGGCGGCAATATTCAGGGCCGTATTGCCTCCCTTATCGCATGTTGCGTTTATGTCAGCGCCTTTGCTGACCAGCAATCTGGCTGTTTCAAGATGGTTCGGCCTGACAGCCGCCCATAATGGCGTATGACCGTCCCGCGCCTTGACATTAACATCGGCGCCCTTTGCAATGAGTAATTCTGCCATATCCTTGTGGCCTTTTTCTGTCATTGCGGCGGCGAACAAGGGCGTCCAACCGCTGCTGTCTTTCGCGTTCACATCAGCGCCTTTGGCTACAAGCAACTCGCCGATTTCCCTGTTTCCTCCCCACGCCGCGCCAAACAGCGGAGACGGGGAGTTGGAAGATTCGCTTTTTATAATGGCGCCTTTGTTGACGAGCAATTCCGCTGCATCCAGATGACCTTTATAGGCTGCCCAATAGAGCGGTGTCGGTTTTTGCGGGTAGCCGGCATTGACATTCGCTCCTTTTTCAATGAGAAATTTCATCATGTCGGTCTGTCCGCTGAAGGCCGCGGCGTGGAATGGCGTGAAAATGCTTTGCGTGGCATCAATCGCGTTTGGGTCGTTTTTCAGAAAACCCTTGACGCGTTCAATATCCCCCATGGCCGATGCTGTAAAAATGTCAACTTCAGCGCCCTTGTTCAGGAGAAGATTTTCCATGTCCTTATTATTGTCCAGAGCAGCGGAAAACAAAGGCGTTGCACCCTCGTTGTCTTTGGCGTTGACATCGGCTCCTTTGGCGATAAGAAGTCTGGCCATATCTGAACACCCGAAACGGACTGCCAGTTGCAGCGGGGTCCTGTTATATGAATCTTTTGCGTTGATGTCGGCGCCATTGGCAAGCAGCAGGGAAACGATCTCGGCATATTGCCGGGGATAATCCACATTTTTTGTCCTGTCTTTTACCTCATTGATTTTTTTGAACCCGGGGGTGTCGAACAGTCCCCGCATATCTTCATGCCCTTTACTGACAGCGATGAACAGCGGAGTAGTATTGGCATTCGTCGGCCATTTGGCATTGACATCGGCGCCCTTGGCGATAAGGGCTTTGACTTCCCCAAGGTTGCCTTCATACGCCGCTTGGTGCAGCGCAAAAACTTCGATGTTGACAGGAGCGCTTTTAACCGGAGCAGTTTGCACAGCCGGAAGGTTGCTCTCTTTTGCCGCCCGGGGATTCGCCGCTGGCTTGCTGGATGCGGCCTGGTCCGTCAGGGGAGCGGACGCGGGACCGGCTGCCGTTGTTTTCCGCCAGGGTGTTTGCCAAACCAGAAAACCGGCGATGAGCGCCAGGGCCGCAATACCTGCCAATGGCAACCACCATCGTTTTGCCTGCCTTGGGGGTTCCTGTCTGGCCGGCCGTGCCAGTTGGGGAATGAGGATGGCCTGGCCGCATTTGGGGCAGGCGACCGTCGTGCCTGCGCCCGTGGCGTCCACCGCGAGATGTTGTCCGCATTGGGGACAGTTGAATTTGATGTCGCTCATAAATCGGATGATAAATGGCCCCCGGATATTGCAGCCGAAGCTTTCGCTCCATGCCGGCAGAATGCCGCGCCCCGCCCGCTCTGTCCACCACCAAATACGGCAATGCCAGGCGAACCTTTTAAGGAAGGAAATTATGAATCATCATGGAGGCAGCTTCATCGCAGCCTTTCTCCGCGTCAGGGCCGGCGATGTTCGTCGCCACAACAACGGAGAAATCCTTTTCCGGCGCGAGCCACATCACGACATACCACATCGTATTCGAGCCAGCGTGCGTCAACGCGTTTCCGCCCGCCCAGCCGCGTTTCGCAACGATCCAGCCACAGGCGTAGTCACCGCCAGGCGGCGGCGTGTGGAGTTTAACGAGTGTTCCGGGTTTCAAGAGGCCGCCAGTCTGACCACGCTGCATCTGGAAAATCGTAAAGCGGGCAAGGTCGTCGAGCGAACAATGGACGCGGCCGGCGGATGCGATGGCCGGAGGATTGTCCACCTGCAACGGCTGGATGATACCCAATTTGCGAGTGTGCCCCCAAGGCTGGTCAACCCCGCCAATTGTTCCCGGCGGACCGAATCCGGCGGAATCCATGTGCAGCGGCTTGAAAAGCCGTTCGGTCATCAATGTTTCCCACGGTTTGCCGGTAAGCTTTTCCAGCATCGCGCCAATGATGGCGTAGCCTTGGTTCGAATAAATCATCTTCGTTCCGGGCGCGGCTTCCGGCGGTTGACTCAGGACAGCTTCGATGAATTCACGGCGCTGCCCGGTGGGCGTGCCTTGTTGTTCCCAAGCCCGTTTCCATGCGGCCGCCGGCGGTTTGCCGGGAACGCCGCCGCGATGCGTGAGCAATTGCTCGACGGTCACAGCTTCATATTGCTTGTCCATCTTGCCCTTCAACTCCGGGAACACCTCTGCAATCGTGGTGTCCCAGCGTAATTTGTCTTCTTCAATCAGCATGGCCGCAAGCGTGGCCGTCATGGCCTTGGTGTCGGAACCGATGTGAAACACGTCGTTGGTCGTCACCGGCGTAGGGTCGCCCGACTTGCGGACGCCCACTGCGGCCCGGTCGCAAATCCGGCCGTCTTTCACCACCACCACGGCCAGTGCGGGCAGGTCATGCTTTTTGCGGATGACTTCAAGGGCTTGGGTCATATCTGCTGTTGACGGCGGCGCAGACGATACGGTGATGACACCAACAGTCAAGGCTGCAACCACCAAGATTCCAAGCAGGATTTTATTTTTCATATTCAGTTAAATAGTGACCGAACCCCGCCCTTTCTTGCAAAGAAAATGCCTCTTTTGGCTTTCTCCCGGCATGATCGCCCACAGCATCAAGAAGAAGCGGGCAAGGTTTCAACAAGCCCGTTAAGAAGCTGGGGAGCTTCTTAACGGGTTGTTTGTCTTCATCAGCCATCCGTACCGGTTACGGCAGAACATGCACTGCGGGGATGATCAGGCACACCGGCTTGGCCCCCACGCTTTGGGGAGCATAGCTCGTGGCGAAGGTCTGCGCGGCGTCAGCCGGACACGAGGGCAAACTCCCGCCAGAGCTGCGGCCCAAGTAGGGCTGGAGATCGCTGCCCATCGGCGTGTCTGTGCCCTGCTTGCGTTGTTCGAGCGCCCATTCCTGCTTGGCAGCGTCAATGTTGCGCAGGTTGCTGATGCAGATGTTCGTCTGGGCCACCTGACGCGAATGCACGAAGTTTGGAATGGCCATCGCCGCCAGGAGTCCGATGATGGCCACCACGATCATGATTTCGACCAGGGTGAACCCGGTTTTGCGGGTGATTTTGTTTTTCATAACTGCGTTCCTTTCCAGCGCGGCGTGAACAAGGCAAAAGGCGGGTTTATATGATTACAATTTTGTTCACGAATTGCCGTTTGCCAACCGCACCGTGAATTATTTAACCCACCCCTCGCAGCTTGGTTTCGGTCACCCGGCTGGGAATGAATCAAACTGGACCGTCCCTCCCGTCCTTTAACTGGTTCCCATGCCGACGTTTTGCACGGTCTGGAAGAGCTTGCCTTCGGTCTTGATGCTGGGGGCAATGATGATTTCAGTCTCTTGAAATTGCCGGATGCTCGCCGCGCCAACGTTGCCCATGCAGGTCGTGATCGCCCCCACCAGGTTTTGCGAGCCGTCATCAACCGTGGCGGGACCGAAGAGTATCTGTTTGAGGGAGCCGGTGACGCCGACTTTGATGCGGGTGCCGCGCGGCAGGTTGGCGTGCGGGGTGGCCATGCCCCAATGGTTCCCCTTCCCCGGCGCTTCCTGCGCCCGAGCAAAGGCGCTGCCGACCATGACCGCGTCCGAACCGCAGGCCAGGGCTTTGCAAACGTCGCCCCCTTTGCTCATGCCGCCGTCGGTAATGATCGGCACATACTTGCCGGTCATTTTGTGATGATAATCGCGCGCCGCGGCGCAATCCACCGTGGCCGTGACTTGCGGGACGCCCAAGCCGAGGACTCCACGGCTGGTGCAGGCCGCGCCGGGTCCGACGCCGATCAAAACGCCCGCCACGCCGCAGCCCATCAATTCCAATGTGACTTTATAAGTGACCGCGTTGCCGATGATGACCGGGATGTGCATCTTCCGGCAAAAATCCGCCAACTCCAGGGATTTATACTCGGTCGAAAGATGTTTGACGGTCGAGACGGTGGATTGGACGACGAAGAGGTCGGCGCCGGCTTCCTGGGCGATGCAGCCAAAGCGCTCCGCTTTCTGCGGGATGGAGCTGACGGCGGCGAGCACGCCGGCTTTTTTCAGTTCCTCCACCCGCCGGGCAATCAACTCCTCCTTGACGGGTTCGGTGTAAACTTTCTGGATCAAAGCGGTGACCTCCTCCTTGCCGGCTTTGACAATCTGACTCAGCACATCCGACGGATTTTCGTAGCGCGTTTGCACGCCTTCCAGATTGATCACGCCCAACCCGCCGAGCTTGCCCATGGCGATGCAGAACCGGACATCGGTCACGCCGTCCATGGCGCTGGCGATGATGGGGATTTTCAGTTCGATGGCGCTGCCGTCTTTGCGCGGGATGGTGAACGACGTGTCCACCTCATTGGGATTGATCGTCACATCGCCGGGCACAAGGGCGATCTCGTCAAAACCGTAGGTGACGCGCGCTTTTCGATTTCGTCCGATCCACATTCCCATAGGTCAAATTCAAATGATTCAAAACTGGAACGGTTCATTGAGCGTTCCGCACTGCGAGCAACGCGAACGGTCCTCATCCGCGTCGTCCGTATAGATCGAACCGCACCGCTCGCACCGGAAAATGCGGTCCTGTTTCCGCGCCGGGCCAAAGCGCCGGCTGCGTATTTCAGAATATACGGCCAGGACGGAAAGACCGGCAAGCAAAGAAACAACATAAGCGAAAATAAGGCCTTGCCACGACATGCTAAAAATCCTT
Source organism: uncultured Verrucomicrobiae bacterium (assembly GCA_963825315.1). Lineage (GTDB taxonomy): Bacteria > Verrucomicrobiota > Verrucomicrobiia > Limisphaerales > Palsa-1400 > DASRLE01. Next base: position 53,085 of record CAWGST010000004.1, read on the forward strand.
CACCATTGTTTTCACCGCGCGCCGGCCGGGCCGGCATTGGTCGGTTCGACGGTTTGCCATTCAAATACGGCCTTGCCCCAAACCGGCGTCGGCGAGGGCGCGGGCCGGAAACGCAGGCCGCGCGCCTGGTCCAGGGCGTTGCTGTCCGCATCCGCCGATCCAGACCGTGCCAGCAACCGGGCGGCAATGACCTGTCCCGCCGAATCAACGGCAATCTGCACGACGGATTTGGCCAACAACTGAGCGTTGGTCTCCGCTGGCAGTTCGGCGGGCGCGTTGAGCTGGCGCCCGGCCAGCTCCCCTTTGATCTCAAAGAGGGATTGGGTTCTGACCGGTTCCGGGGTCAGAAAAACCGGCCACGGTTCCAGTTCCGGGCCGCCTTGGTCCGCCAAGCCGAATGGCAGGCCGGATTTGGCCCGGTTCAGCGGCGGAAAATCGCTTCCGAGCCGGGCCGCATCGAGCGTCAGCCACGCGGGCGCTTCCGTTTCGCTGGGCGCTTCAAATTGTCGCGCTGGCAGACGCAGCCAGGCGCGCTCCGAAAAACCGTGCAGACTCGGCAGCGGAAACACAGTCGGATCGATGGCAAAGAATGTTTTGGACAATTGATCCGCAGTCAGCGGCGTCCCCAGCAGACGGAAATGGCCGGGCGCGGCGGCCACGCGGGAGGGCCTGTGCTCGCGCCCGGCAAACAGCAGTATCAGCCCCGCCTGCACAACGCACAAGACGCCGACAACGCGCCAAAAACGCCCCCTCGTCCACCCGGAAGGTTCCATCGGCGGACCATTCATGGCCGCGAGGCGCCCGGCGGGCGCGGCAAAAACACTGGGCCGTTCCGCCAGCAGGAATTCCGTGATGCCAACGTCCCGGGCCAGCCGGTACAAGCGCATCACTACTTCGTTTTCCGCCGCCTTGTCGGCCCAAAGGACCAACGTCAGCTTTTTCGAGGCGCGGGAAGCCTCCTGCAAACGGCGGCGCAATTCCTCCTTCAATTCCCGTTCTTGCACCGGCCTGTTTTCGAAAAAGCATTGCCCGCGAAAATTGACCGCGACAATGACCGTTGGATTGTCTGTCCCCGTCAAATGGTCGCCGTCGGGAAGGCGTACTTGAAAAAGGCCGCGCACTTGTTCGACCAGCTTGGGGTCCGCTCCCGGTTCGGCCTGAAGACGGAACGGTTGATTCCCCGGCGCGTTCTTCAAATCTTCGGCGCGCAGGCGCTCCAGTTCCGCCGCCTTGTTGGTTTTTCCGGCGAAGATGATGTCGCCGTCGCGGGTGACGGTGATGGTTTGGGCGTCGGGGGCGGTGGAACCCTCGAACTTGACCAGCACGCCCGGCGTATAAAGCAGGGATCCCAGCAGCATGAAGATGACCAGCAAAAAGAGCACTCCCACCACCGGCGCCGGGTCCAGCGGCCCCCGAAAAATGCTGGCCTGGCGCGCAAATCTCATGTCGGGCGGGAGGCGGCCTCCGGGGGGGCGGTGACGATGTTCAAGATTTCGCTGGAGACCTGCTCCATGTCGAGAACAATAGTATTGACTCTACCGACCAGATAATTATAGCCGGCGTAACTGGGGATGGCCACCGCCAGGCCGGCGGCCGTGCAGATCAACGCCTGCCAGACCCCGCCCGAGAGCTGGCCGACATGGGCGTTGAGTCCGCTGTCCTCGACGGCTTTGAACACATCCATGAAGCCGAGAACGGTGCCGAGCAGGCCCAACAACGGGGCGATTTGCGCGATGGTGGCGAGCAGGTTGAGTTTCTGTTCCAGGCGCGGCACCTCCCATGCTCCGGCGTCTTCCAGCGCCTCCCGCACCGCCTCGCGGCCCCGTTCGCGATTGAGGATGGCCACCTTGACCAGGCGCGCCACCGGCCCGGGCGTGGCGTCGCAAATCGCGATGGCTTCCACCACATTGTCCCGCTTGAGAACGTTGCGCACGCCGTTGAGAAACTCGGTCGAATTGATTTGTTCGCTGTGGTAGAGCAAAAGCCGCTCGAAAAAAACCGCCAGCGCCAGCGCGCTCGCCGCCACAATCACCCAAATCATCAACCCACCCTCCGCCAAAAAATGAGGCATGCCCAATTTATAAGGTTTGTGGAGCGGGGATAAAAGGCCAAAGTTTTCCAGCGCAAAAATTCATCCGACAATTGACTCGCGCCGGACGGCGCCCATCATGCTATTATCTTTCAATATGAACTTGGACGAGACACAACAGAAAAAGGTGGCCGCCTGGATCAATGAGGGCCTGAAGCTTTCTGACATTCAGAAACGGTTGGAAACCGAGTGCGGCCTGCGCGTGACCTATTTGGATCTTCGGCTGATGGTGGACGATTTGAAACTCAAACCCAGGGACCCCGCTCCGCCGCCCAAGCCTCCCCCGTCCGCGGCGGCGGAATCGAAACTCAGCCTGGCCCCGGCGGAGGCCCCCGCCGGCAAAGTCAGCGTCAGCGTGGACCAGTTGACGCGTGCGGGCGCGTTGGTCAGCGGCAAAGTCAAATTCAGCGATGGAAAATCGGCGGAATGGATTTTGGATCAAGCGGGGCGTCTGGGCCTCGTCCCCGCCGAGAAGGGATACAAGCCGTCCCCCGCCGATTTGCAGGAATTTCAAATTGCCCTGCAAGCCGAGCTGCAAAAACAGGGGCTTTAGGGCATCTCCCCCACCTCACTCGACAGTGACACTTTTGGCCAGATGTATGAGGCTCGCCCCAAGGATTTAAATTTATGCGAAGATCATTAAGAGTCCCAATTATCGTGGTGCTGGCGTTGACGCTCGCGGGTGCGGCGGGCGTTTGGGTCTGGCACGCGCGTCGCGCCAACAGACCTTCGTGGCGCACAGGCGTGGTGCGAAGAGGAGACCTCAGGGCCACGATTACGGCAACGGGCACGGTGGAACCGGAAGAGGTGGTGGACGTGGGGGCGCAAGTGGCCGGGCAGTTACTCGAGTTTGGCAAGGACAAGGATGGCAAGACCATTGATTACGGATCCAAGGTGGAGTCAAACACGCTCCTGGCCAGGATTGACGCCCGTCTCTACGCGGCGGATGTGGCGCTGGCAAAGGCGGCGGTGGATTCGGACAAGGCCGGGGAAGTGCAGGCCGCGGCCAATTTGGAGCAGATGAAAGCCAGGGAGGCGCAGGCCGAGGCGGATTGGAAACGGGCGCAGAGGCTCGGCCCGTCGGAAGCGCTGGCGCCGACAACGTATGATTCCTACAAGGCCAATTACGAAATTGCCAAAGCCAACGTGGATTTGGATATTGCAGCTCTGGCCCAGGCCAAAGCCACAACGGTGCAAGCGGAAGCCACCCTGGACAAAGCCCAGGAGACGCTCGATTACTGCACCATTTTTTCGCCGGTCAAGGGCGTGATCATTGACCGGCGCGTGAATATTGGCGAAACGGTGGTGTCGAGCCTGAACACGCCGAGTTTGTTCCTGATTGCCAAGGACCTGACCAGAATCCAGGTTTGGGTTTCAGTCAATGAGGCGGACATTGGGAAAATTCAAACCAACCAGGCCGTGACCTTTACCGTGGACGCTTTTCCAAATCGCACCTTTCACGGAAAGGTGAACAAGGTGCGGCTCAACGCGACCATGACGCAAAATGTGGTGACTTACACCGTGGAGGTCAACACGGACAACACGGATGGCAGGCTTTTGCCATACTTGACAGCGAACGTTCTATTCCTGACCGGAGAGGCCCACGATGTGCTTCTGGCTTTGAACTCGGCCCTGCGCTTTCGTCCGGCTCCGGACTTGGTTGCCCCGGCATCCGGCCACGCGAACGAACGGTCCGGCGGAGCGCCCGACAGCGGCCAGCGGAGAGGGCGGCATGGCGGCGGTGACGACAACCCGCCCTTCCAACAAACCGGCGCCTTGTGGGTGCCAGATGGAGCCTTTGTCCGTCCGATTCACGTCAACCTCGGACTGTCCGACGGCACCTGGACGGAAGTGCAAGGCGAAGGATTGAGCGATGGCATGACGGTGGTGCTTGGCGTGCAGACCCCGGACATGGTGGCGGAGGCAGCTCCTGGCGCGAGTCCCTTCATTCCGCAGTTTGGCCGGCGCCCCGCGCAAGGGACACAAGCCGGGCCAGCCGCGCCGGCCGCGCCGGCCGGGCAGGGCGGAACCAGAGAATCTGGCGGAGGCGGCGGCCAAAGACGGGGTACCAACCCATGACGGCCAGGAATCGTTATGGAATTGCTTGAATTGCGCGAGGTTTACAAGACCTATCACCTGGGCGAACTGGATTTGCCTGTGCTCAAAGGCGTCACCCTGTCCATTGCCAAGGGTGAACTGGTGGCGCTGATGGGGGTCAGCGGTTCGGGCAAAAGCACGCTGATGAATATTCTCGGCTGTTTGGATCACCCCTCCGCCGGGGAGTATTGGCTGGACGGACAGGAAATTTCCAAGGCTTCGGCCAACGAACGGGCCAGGCTGCGCAACCGGCTGATTGGCTTTGTTTTTCAGAGTTTTAACCTGCTCGCCCGCACGACGGCGTTGGACAACGTTTGCATGCCGCTGGCTTATGGCGCGCAATATATTCACGATCACGAGATGAAGGAGCGGGCCGCCGAGTTGCTCCGCAAAGTCGGCCTGGACGATCGCATGAATCATCAGCCTTCGCAACTTTCGGGCGGACAGCAGCAGCGGGTGGCCATTGCGCGGTCGCTCATCAACCGCCCGCGGCTGCTGTTGGCCGATGAACCGACGGGCAATCTGGATTCGCGCACCAGCGAAGAACTTTTGCAGATGTTCCGCGCGCTCAACCAATCGGAAGGGCTGACGATTGTCCTGGTGACGCACGACCCGCAAGTGGCGCAGCACGCCAGACGAATCATCCGCATCCACGATGGGTTGATCGAGGGGGGGGCGGAGGCAAAAAAAGAGGAGGCACAACCATGAGATTTTACCGGACATTTCAAACGGCCATGCGCGCCTTGCGCCGCAACATGCTGCGAGCGGCCCTGACCACGCTCGGCATCATTATTGGCGTGGCGGCGGTCATCGCCATGATGGAGATCGGCAACGGTTCCTCGCTCCAGATTCAGCATACGATTGCCACCCTGGGCGCCAACAATCTGATGGTCTTTCCCGGCAACGCCTTCGCCGGCGGCATCAGCCAGGGCAACGGAAGCATCATGACGCTGACCCCGGTGGACGCGGACGCGATCCTGAACGAATGCCCGTCGGTGGCGGCGGCGGCGCCGGTGGTGCGGGCGCGCACCCAGGTGGTCTATGGCAACCGCAACTGGGTGCCCAACACCATTTCCGGCACCACGGCGGCCTTTCTGGAGGTGCGGGATTGGGCCGACATGGCCCAAGGGGATTCCTTTACCGACGCGGACGTGCGCAACTCGGGCAAGGTTTGCTTGATTGGGCAGACCCTCGTCCGGCAACTCTTCCCGGATGAATCCCCCATCGGCAAGGAAATCCGCCTGCAGAACGTGGCCTTCAAAATCATCGGCGTGCTCCGGGCCAAGGGCGCCAATATGATGGGACAGGACCAGGACGACATTGTGCTGGCGCCATGGACGACGATCAAATACCGGGTCACCGGGAGTTCGGCCACGACCCAAAATCAGAGCGCCGCGTCCGCTTCCACGACAACGACGACGGTTCTGCCCAGCCAGGTTTATCCGAGCACGTCCGTGGCCCTTTACCCGGTGCCCTCCACCGTGCAAACGACCGACACGCCCCAGCCGATCCGGTTTGCCAATGTGGATCAAATCGTAGTGGCGGCCAAATCGCCCGGCCAGATTCATACGGCCATTGACGAAATCACTGCGCTCATGCGCGAGCGGCATCACCTCCGCCCCGGCGCGCCGGACGATTTTACGATTCGGGATATGACGGAAATGATCAAAACGGTCAGTTCGACGACGCTGTTGATGACGAAGCTGTTGCTGATTGTGGCGACGATTTCGCTGGTGGTGGGCGGGGTGGGCATTATGAACATCATGCTGGTTTCAGTGACAGAACGGACCCGGGAAATCGGGTTGAGAATGGCAGTGGGGGCGCAGCCCGCGGATATTTTGCGGCAGTTCCTCACCGAAGCGGTGGTGCTCTGCCTGATCGGGGGCGCGGTGGGGATCGGGCTGGGGCGCACCTGTTCCTGGCTGGTGCGGGTGGTGATGAAGTGGCCGACGGCGGTGTCCATGGGGGCGATCGTTTCCGCGGTGGTGGTCTCGGCGACGGTGGGGGTCGTGTTTGGATATTATCCGGCCTGGAAGGCCTCGCGCTTGGACCCGATTGACGCGTTGCGTTACGAATAAAGGGCCGGGATGACCGATGAACGAAATTCAATGAACAAGACTTTTCCAATGCCGTGGACGGCCCTGGCCGTTTCCCTGCTCGCGCTGAACATGATCAGCGGCTGCATGGTTGGCCCGGATTACCAACCCCCGAAAACCCAGGCGCCGCCAGCCTGGTCCGGGGTGACCAACAGCAGCGCGACCACGGGCACGCGCCTGACGGACAACGCGGTTGACCTGGCCCTTTGGTGGACCAATTTCCAGGACCCCAAGCTGACCGGGTTGGTCAATGCGGCGCTCCGAACCAATCTGGACGTGCAACTGGCCGCGGCGCTGCTGCGCGAGGCGCGCGCCGCCCGCGGCAAGGATGCGGGCGGACTGTGGCCGTCCCTGGCGGCTTCGGGATCGCTCACCAGCGCTGGCACGGTCAACAAGATAAACGGCAGCGGTTCCCGCAACGCCTTCGGCGCAGGGGCGGCGGCGGTGTGGAATTTGGATTTTTTTGGCGTCACGCGGCGGCAGCTTGAGTCCGACGACGCCTCCATCCAGGCCGCCCGCGAAAATATATACGGCGCGCAGGTGACGCTGATGTCGGAAGTGGCGCTGGATTACATTCAAGTGCGCAGCGCGCAGGAACAAATCGCCATTGCCCAGACCAATCTGCAGTCCGAAATGCATACGGCGGACGTGACGCGCCAGAAAGGGGCGGCCGGGTTCGTCAGCGCGCTGGACGAGGCCAATGCCGACGCGCAAGTGGCGACGACGGCCGCGACCATTCCCCCGCTGGAAACCACCATCCGGCAAAATATTTTTGCGTTGAGCATTTTGCTGGACCATCCGCCAGCCGATCTGTTGCAAGATTTGTCCAAACCCGGGTACATCCCGCTCACCCCGCCGGAAGTGCCGGTGGGGTTGCCCTCGGACCTGTTGCGACGGCGGCCGGACATCCGCCAGGCGGAAGCCAATTTGCATGCGGCGGCGGCGCAAATCGGCGTGGCGGTGGCCGACTTCTATCCTCAATTCTCGTTGACAGGGTCTGTCAATTACCAGAACAGCGTGGCGCGGGATTTATTCGCGGGCGGCAGCGGCATCTATTCCGGCGGCCCGCAGGTGAACTGGCCGATTTTTTCGGGAGGCAGCATGATTTCCAACGTGCGGTTGCAGAAGGCGGCGACGGACGCCGCTTATATCACCTATCAGAAAACGGTGCTGGCGGCGCTGGCGGACGTGGAGAGTTATCTGGTGGCGTTTGCCAGGGAGTGGGACCATCGCAAGGCCTTGAGCGACGCCGTGGTCAAGAATCGCCGCGCGCTGGATTTATCGCAGCAACTTTACCAGGCGGGAACGACGGAGTTTCTGACGGTGCTGGACGCGGAACGCTCCTTGCTCGCGTCGGAGACGGCGCTGGCGTTGAGCCGGCAGGCCATTTCGTCGGACCTGGTCAACATTTACCGGGCGCTGGGCGGCGGGTGGGAGGAGAAGACCAACCTCACTCGACCGTGACGCTTTTGGCCAGGTTGCGGGGCTTGTCAATGTCGCAGCCGCGCGCGACGGCAATGTAATAGGCAAACAGTTGCAAGGGGATCGTCGCCAGAATTGGATAGAGTGGTTCCAGGGTCGCAGGCAGATAAATCACGTCGTCGGCCATGCTGCCAATCTGGGTGTCTCCCTCGGTGGCCACCGCAATCACCGGGCCTTTGCGCGCGCGAATCATGGCCATGTTGGCCATTGTCTTCTCATACATCGAATCCTTCGGCACCAAAAAAACCGTGGGGGTGGCGGGGTCAATCAGCGCGATGGGGCCGTGTTTCATTTCCGCCGCGGAATAGCCTTCGGCATGAATGTAGGAAATCTCCTTGAGCTTCAGCGCCCCTTCCAGCGCGATGGGGTAGGTGTAACCGCGGCTGAGAAAAAAGAAATCCCTGGCCTGCCCGTATTTCAAGGCCAGTCTCTTGATGCTTTCCACTTGTTGCAGGAGGGACTCGATCTGTTGGGGAATGGCTTCCAATCCATGCAGTATCTCCAGGGCGCGATGCACCGAGAGCGCTCGCATCCGGCCCAGATGCACGGCCAGCAGCGAAAGAATGGCCAGCATGGAAACAAAGGCCTTGGTCGAGGCCACGCCTATCTCCGGCCCCGCGTGCATGTAAATGCCGCCATCGGCTTCGCGCGCGATGGTGCTGCCCACCACATTGCAAATGGCCAGGGCGCGATGCCCCCGGCGTTTGGCTTCGCGCAACGCGCCCAGGCTGTCCGCCGTTTCGCCGGATTGCGAAATGACCAGCAAAACCGTGTCGCGTTGCAAGGGCGCGTTCCGATTGTAGAACTCGTGGGCAAATTCCACTTCGACCGGCAGACGGGCCAGTTCCTCGATGAGATACTCGCCGACCAGCGCCGCGTGCCAACTGGTGCCGGTGGCGGCAATGACGATGCGTTCAATGGATAGCAGTTCCGCCGCCGTCATGTTCAATCCGCCGAATTTGGCCGTCGCCCCCTCCAGATCAACCCGGCCGCGCAGGGCATTCTGGACGGTGCGCGGTTGCTCGTAGATTTCTTTGAGCATGAAATGCGGATAGTCGCCGCGCTCCGCGTCTTCGGTGTCAAATTCCAGTTGGCTGATCTGCACCGTCGCCGTTTCCGTTCCGAGATTTTGCACGTCGAACCGGTCGGCTGTGATGGTCGCCACGTCGTAGTCGTTCAGATAGACCACCTGCCGGGTGTGCGCGACGATGGCGTTGGCATCGCTCGTCAGAAAATTCTCGTCCTCGCCGATGCCGATGATCAAGGGCGAACCGCGCCGCGCGCCGACGATCACGCCGGGGTGCTCCGAGCTGATGATGGCAATCCCGTAGGTGCCAATGACTTCGCGCAGCGCATCGCACACCGCTTGCGCCAGCGCCGACGCATTGGAATCTCCGGCATAACGCTGCAGATGCGTTCCGATCAGATGGGCCAGCACTTCCGTATCGGTCGCGGAACGAAAGGTGTCGGCCGGCCTGAACCAGCTTCTGTTTGAGCCGGTCGCAATTCTCGATGATGCCATTGTGGACAATGGCGATTTTCCCGGATTGATCCAGATGCGGATGGGAGTTTTCGTCGGAGGGAGGGCCATGCGTGGCCCAGCGGGTATGGCCGATGCCCAGGAATCCGGGGGCCGGCATGTCCCGCAGCAGGGGGGCCAGGCCCTCGTCGAGCTTGCCCTTTCTTTTTCGAATCTCCAGCGAGCCGTCGTGGAGCACGGCAATGCCGGCGCTGTCATACCCGCGGTATTGCAGCCGGCGCAGGCCCTCGAGCAGGATCGGCGCCGCCTCTTTCTTGCCTAAATATCCAATAATGCCGCACATGTCATTTTTCTATCGGACAAAGAATAGGCCACCTTCACATAATTCCAACTCGTAAATAACAAATCGTCCAAGTTAAATTGAGAGCACCTCGATCCTTGGCGACTTTCTCGGGAGCGCGACCGTCCCGGTCGCATCCGTCGGCGTCCCGCCGACGGAATTTGTGCGTCTTGCCTTTGCACTCTTTGGTGAACACATTACGCATGTTGCTAATGATTGAGGTGATGACATGGGTTCGCTGAAGTTGCATGACTTTCATCAGGCCATGGGCGCGCGGTTTCTGGACTTGAACGGCCAGGAAGCCGTCGCCCATTACGGCGATGCGCCGGCCGAGTACGCCGCGTTGGGCGAATCGGCAGGCATCATGGATCTCAGTTTCCGGGGAAGGCTCTGTCTCCTCGGAACAGATCGCGTAAAGTTTCTCAATGGGCAGGTGACAAACAATGTGAAGGAGTTGCGGACCGGCGCGGGTTGTTACGCCGCGCTCGTCTCGGCCAAAGGCAAAATCCAAAGCGACCTCCACATTTATATTTTGGAGAACGAAATCCTCCTGGACTTCGAGCCGGGAATGGCCGGGGCCGTGCAACAGCGCCTGGAAAAATACATCATCGCCGAAGACGTCCAAGTGGCGGATGTCTCCGCGCCTTACGGGCTGTGGAGTGTGCAAGGACCAAAAGCCGCCGCCGTCATCAAAAGGTGGCCATGGAACGTTGTCATCCCGGAAAAGCCAAACGCGCTGGCCAGGATTGACGATGCCCTGCTGGGCGAAATCTATCTGGTGAACCACGCCAGAACCCACAGCGCCGGTTATGATCTCTTTGTCCCCAATGGAGTCATGCAGGAAGTCGCGGGCAGACTCATCACTGCGGCCATGGAAACGGGCGGGCGCTTCTGCGGCTGGCAGGCCCTGGAAACCGCGCGCATCGAAGCCGGAATCCCCCGCTTTGGCGCTGACATGGACGAGACGAACCTGGCGTCGGAGGTTTTGGACACGGGGGCGATCAGTTACACCAAAGGCTGTTACATCGGGCAGGAAGTCATCGCCCGCGTCCGCACTTACGGCCAGGCGGCCAAGTCGTTGCGCGGCCTTCGCCTGCCGGACAACTTGCGCGCCCTGCCAATCAAGGGCGACAAACTTTTCCTGGGCGAAAAGGAAGCCGGCTACATCACCAGCGCCGTTGCATCCCCGCGATTGAAAACCAGCATTGCGCTGGGCTACGTCCGCCGCGAGGCCAATCAAACCGGAACTGAATTGTTGCTGCAAATGCCTCACGACAAGGTTCCGGTAAAGATAGTGGAATTGCCTTTTCTCAACCGATTTGTCTTGAATCAGCCGCGAAATTCCTCCACGATGTCCCAACCATGAAAGGGACAATTCCCGTCCTCTTGGGTTTGCTGCTCCTGGCCGCGCCGGCAGCGGCGCAAGCGCAATACACTTACACACCAAATGCCGGCGGCATCACCATCACCGGTTACAGCGGGAGTTTGAGCGGCACTGTGGCCATTCCGGGCAGCATCAACGGCCTGCTGGTCACCAGCATTGGGAATGGTGCGGCCCCTGTTTTCTCCTCCTCCAGCCTGACCAGCGTCATGATTCCCGAAAGCGTCACCAACATCGGCGATTATGCCTTCGAAGACCTCCGCACCCTAAGCGGCGTCTTTTTCGAGGGCAACGCCCCCACCGCTGATACGACGGTGTTCCAGCAGGACACCTATGCGACTGTTTATTACTTGCAGGGGGCCACGGGCTGGGGCGCGACCTTTGCAGGTCTTCGACCGGTGCAAACCTATTACACGTACCCAGGAAGTGCCCCCGGCACCATCGGTTACCAAGGGTATCTCTGCGGCGCTGCAACCATTCCACCAACCAACAGCAACGGCCTGCCAGTCACCAGCATCGGGTCGAATGCGTTCAACAACTCCCCCTTTCTGACCAGCGTCACGATTCCTGACAGCGTTACCAGCATCGAGGGCGGTGCGTTTTATGACTGCTCCGGCCTGACCAACGTCACGATTGACGACGGCGTCACCAACATCGGCGATCATGCTTTTTATGGCTGCCTTGGCTTGACCAGCGTCACGATTCCCGACGGCGTCACCAACATCGGCGTTTCTGCATTCGGTTACTGTCCCGGCTTCGCCAGCGTCTCAATTCCCGCAAGCGTAAACAGTCTCGGGACCAGGTTTTTGCCGACTGCGCCAACCTGACGACGATAACGGTGGACCCCCTGAATTCGTTTTACAGCAGCACGAATGGAGTGCTGTTCGACGAGAGCCAAGCCACCCTCCTTCAATATCCGGGCGGCCTGGGCGGAAGTTACACGATTCCCGACAGCGTCACCGACATTGGTGATTATGCGTTTTATGATTGCTCCGGCCTGACCAGCGTCACGATTCCCGGCGGCGTCACCAATATCGGGGATTACGCTTTTTATGGCTGCCTTGGCTTGGCAAATGTCACGATCGCCAATGGTGTTTCCAACATCGGCGTTGCTGCATTCTGTTTCTGCACCAACCTGGCCAGCGTCACCATCCCCGGCAGCGTCGCCAACATCGGGGAAAACGCTTTTGATGGCTGCCTCAGTTTGACAAATGCCACGATCGCCAATGGCGTCACCAACATCGGCGCTTCTGCATTCTGTTCCTGCTCCAGCCTGACCAGCGTCACGGTTCCCGGCAGCGTCACCAACATCGGGGATGATGCGTTCGAATACTGCGCCAGCCTGATAAACGCCACGATCGCCAACGGCGTCAACAGCATCGGGAAGTATTCGTTTTGGGATTGCGCCAGTCCGGCCAGCGTCTATTTCACAGGCAACGCTCCTTCCACCCTCGGTGCGGGTGTGTTCTATTCCAGCAACAATGTGACGGCGTATTATTTGCCTGGCACCGCCGGTTGGAGCAACACTTTAGCCGGTGTTCCGGCCGTGCTGTGGAACCCGCTGATCCAAGCTGGCGGCGCCAGCTTTGGCGTGCAGAACAATCAATTTGGTTTCGACATCACCAACACGGCCAATCTTACAGTCGTGGTGGAAGCCTGCACCAATCTGGCCGGCCCCGTTTGGACTCCGCTCCAGACCGTGACGCTCACCAACGGTTTGTTCCATTTCAGCGAACCATTGCAGACGTACAGCTCTGGCCGCTATTACGGCCTCGGCTTTCCCTGAGACGTTGAAAGGAAAATTATATGTTGTACACAATGGCGGTAATATTGCTCGCTCGGTGGTTGCTCGGGCTGGCGAACCGTTGCACGGTGGGCGGGCTTATTCACGAGAAAAGCAGGCCGACGGCTTCACCTTGATTGAATTGCTGGTCATCATTGCCGTCATTGCCACTCTGGCAGCCTTGCTCCTGCCGGCGTGGGCAAAGGCCAGACAGCAGGCGCAGTCGGTCCAGTGCCTCAGCAACCTCCGCCAGATCGTTCTTGGCTGGCGCATGTACGCCGTGGACAACAATGACATCCTCGCGCCCAATGATTACCCGTACACGACAGCTTATTGGGGCAATGCTAGATCAAACGAGATGAAGAATTGGGTGGTCGGCACAATGGAACAACCGGTTGACGCGGTCTCCATGTCCGAACTCACGAACCACAACACACTTCTGTCTCACTATATTTCAAACCCCTACGTTTACCATTGTCCGGCGGATTACTTCATTGATCCAAAATCGCGCAAGGTGCATGTGCGGAGCGTGTCCATGAACTCCGCCGTTGGGACGTGTTGGTGGAGTTCCCTTAACGGCTTTGGGCCGGTGCTCGGCTCGCCGGTCCAAGGCGGATGGCTGAGCGGCGCCAGTTATATCAACGGCCTGAACCCTAACTGGTTGACCTATGGCAAAATGTCGTCCTTCACACGGCCTGGCCCGGCCAACACCTGGGTCATCATGGACGAAAACCCTTTCTCCATCAACGACGCCTCCTTTGCCGCATCGGCGGCCACGACACCCACAGGCGGCTATCTCCTCGATTTTCCCTCGGCCAATCATAATAATGGGGCAGGCATGGCCTTTGGCGATGGCCATGCGATCATTCACACATGGCTGGATCCGAGCACCTACACCCCGGCAGGTATCGTCCAACCCGGCATGGGCAGCCAAAGCTCGACCGCGTCCCCGAACAACCCGGATTGCCTCTACCTTGCGCCCTTGACCTCTGCACCGCGTTGATGGGGCCGTGCAATCAGTTCTTAAAATGGATTCCGAGCATGTCAACATTCTGATGCTCCAGACTCATAGAGGCCTGCGCTTGACGCATGGTTCGATTCCCGGTGGCCGCCACGCTTCATCAGGTGGTTTTTGCGCCATGCCAGGATAATGCCGCCCCCCGCCCCCTCTGTCCACCACCAAATGCGGAAAGAAGACGAACACCACCCTGGATGGATATTCTCACGCGGAGAGCGCAGAGAAATGTCACGAGAGAAAAAGGAGAATTCATGCTTTTCTCTGCGTCCTCTGCGCCTCTGCGTGAGGAATGCGGGTTTCCCTCTTATTCCCTTTATTCTTAAATCTTTGCCGCGCAGGGCCTTACAGGCTGCTTCGTCACGGGAGAGGCCGATTACAAAAATAGTTTAACATAATCATTGTCTAAAGCAATATATATGCTATCCTGTATCTTGATGATTGGCTTCAATAAAGCCATGCCGAAAAATTGAGAGATTGAAGCAACAACTAAACTGAACAAAACTATGAACGCCCGCAATGGCAAAATCGCCCGCCTCCCCCGCTCTGTCCGCAATGAATTGAATGAACGCCTCGAACGCTCCGACCAAAGCCCCCAACTGCTCGATTGGCTCAACGCCTTGCCCGAGGTGAAGAAAGTCGTGCAAAACCACTTCGCCGGCGTCCCCATCAGCAAGCAGAACCTGAGCGAATGGCGTCAGGGCGGTTTCGAGGAGTGGCTGGCCCGGCGCAATCTATGCGAAGACGCCCGGGATTTAACAGAGTTGGCCGGGGAGATGGACGACGCGGATTCGCAAATGGTGCTGGCCGATGACGTGGCCCCTGTGCTGGCCGCCCGCTTTGGCAGCCTGATTGCCAACTGGAAAGGCGAGGTGGACGAAAAGTTTGAGGCCAAGTCGAGGGTCTTGAACCGGCTTTGCCGCAGTGTGGTGCAATTGCAGCGGGGCATGCACCGGTCCAACCGGGAGAGTTTTGAATTAACCTGCAAGTGGGAGGAAAAGGAGAAAGCCGACGAGGAAGTATCAAAGAAAAGGCTGGTAAAACCTTGCTATGACATGCTGAAACTGCCTGTGCTGGCCAAAATGTTCGGGGGCGGCGCGGCGGGGCGGAAAATCGCCCAATACATCCTGGCGATCCAGAGAGGGAATCTGGATGCCGATTTTGACCTCTTGCCCACCGACAAGTGCGAAATAGAGGAAGCGGCTGAAAAGGAAGCAAAACCAGTCAAACCGGCCCGAAAGCCGCGGACTGCTCAACCGGCCAGGAAAACCAAGCCGGACAACGTGGCTAAACCATTGGAGCAAAACAAGTTAGATGGTACGGAGGAGGCGGAATCCAGCCAGGGCGGGTCAAAGTCAGTCAAAGTGGGTCAAACCGGTTTGGCCTCCATAAGTCCCATTCCTCCCATGGCTCCCATAAGTCCCATCCCCCCGGCAGACGATTCCGATGCCCGGGAGTTGCAACGGGTGACGGAGTTGGCGGAAAAAGGCGATGCTTACAGCGCCTATTGCCTGGGGACGCGTTATCGGGACGGGTTCGGGGTTCCGAAGGACTTGGCGAAGGCACGGGAGTGGTTGGGCAAGGCAGCATCCCAAGGCATCGGTGGCGCCAAGATCGAATTACACGCCTTGGTTATGCGGTCGGAAATCGAGGTTTGAAACGAGAAATGAACACAAATCCGCTTTTTGCTTTCGGCGCAGTGCGATTTCGGGTTGACGCGGGGCCGGGGCACAGTCGAAAATCAGCGTCTATGAACCGATTGCGCACTGCCACAGCCGTTCTTCTTTCACTCTTTTGCCTCCAGGCCGGCACCCAGGAGAAAGTCATTCGACTTTATGACGGACCGGCGCCCGGCTCGGAGAACTGGAAACAAACCGAGCAGGAAAACCGGACCAATCTCTGGAACACCCGGGTCGTGTTCAATGTGGCCAATCCGACGCTGACCGTTTTCCAACCGGACGCCGGCAAGGCCAATGGCGCCGCCGTCGTCATCTGTCCCGGCGGGGCGTTTTTCGCCTTGTCGATCGACAGCGAAGGTTTCGATGTCGCGCGCTGGCTGAACACGAAGGGGGTCGCTTGTTTCGTGCTGAAATACCGGCTGGTGGAATGCAAAACGGATGATCCGACGCGTGAAGTCAACAGCCGGGGCCCGCTGGCTGAGGTGGTGGCGCCCATCGTCAAACTGGCGCTGGCGGACGGCAATGCAGCCATTGGTTACGTGCGCAAGCACGCGGCGGAACTTGGAGTCAACCCGCAACGCATCGGCATTATCGGCTTTTCGGCGGGCGGGACAGTGGCGGTGTCGGTGGCAATGAATTACACGGCTGAAACGCGGCCGAATTTCGTGGCGCCGATTTATCCGGCATTCAATTGGGCGATCAAAGGGAGCGGCGTTCCCGCCGATGCGCCTCCTGCATTTATTCTGGCGGCGTCCGATGACCCGCTGGGGCTGGCGCCGGACAGTGTCACGATTTACCAGGACTGGATCGCGGCCGGGAAACCGGCGGAATTGCACCTCTATTCCAAGGGCGGACACGGCTTTGGCATGCGCCAGCAGCACCTGCCGTCCGACCATTGGATCGAACGCTTTGCCGACTGGCTCGACGTGCAGGGGTTGTTGAAGAAGTGATGGGAAACTGCGGATAATTTATGGCAGCCAAACGCAAGCATCCCTCTCAACAAACCGCTTTGCCGATTGACAGTCTGCCGCCGGCAAAGCCGTCCGGGTCCCCTGCCCCGCCCAAAGAGGATAAAAATGGCCACGGCGAAATGCATGTGCAAGCCGAACAGGTCGAGGTCGTCGCCCATCGTCCGTTCGTGCCCGGAAAAATCGAGTTGCCCCTGCACAGGCGGGTGGACCGCGGCTTTCTGGATTACGCCTCCTACGTCATTCGCGACCGGGCCATTCCGAATTTGAGCGACGGCCTCAAGCCCGTGCAGCGGCGCATTCTTTGGGCGCTGCATGACCTGGACGACGGCCGTTTCATCAAGGTGGCCAATGTGGTCGGTCACGCCATGAAGTTTCACCCGCATGGCGACGCTTCCATCGGCGATGCCCTCATCGGCTTGGCCAACAAACGTTATCTCATCGAGGGACAGGGCAATTTTGGCAATATTTTCACGGGCGATGTCGCGGCCGCGCCGCGTTACATCGAATGTCGGCTCACGGAACTGGCGCGCACAGAAGTTTTCAACGATGAAACAACCGATTTCGTGCCGACTTATGACGGGCGCGGCAAGGAACCGATCACCCTGCCGTCCAAGCTGCCTCTCCTGCTCATGCTCGGCACGGAAGGGATCGCCGTGGGCATGGCGTCGCGCATTCTGCCGCACAATTTTCCTGAATTGCTCCAGGCCCAGATTGCCATTCTGAAAAAACAATCCTTCAAGTTGTTGCCCGACTTCCAAACCGGCGGCTTGATGGACGCGCGCGAATATCGCGACGGCGCGGGCCAGGTCACAGTGCGCGCCAAAATTAAAATCAAGGACGGCTCGACGGTGCTGATAAAGGAAATTCCGCCCACGACGACGACGGAGTCGCTGACGGCCTCCATTGAGGACGCCTCGCGCAAAGGCAAGATCAAGGTCAAGAGCATCAACGATTTCACTTCGGAAGAAGTGGAAATCGAAGTCCGGGCGCCCGGCGGGGTGAGCGCGGAGCAAATGGCCGATGCGCTTTACGCTTTCACCGATTGCGAAGTGACCATCGCCAGCCGGATTGTGGTGATCAAGGACAATCGGCCGGTGGAACTGACCGTCTCCGAAGTGCTGCGCGAAAACACCGCGCAACTGGTCGCCACGCTCAAACGCGAATTGGAGTTGAAGGAGAAGCAATTGCAGCAGGAACTGCATTACAAAACCCTCGTGCGCATTTTTATCGAGCAGCGCATTTACAAAAAAATCGAGGCCGCCCGCACCAACGAGGCCGTGACTGAAGCCGTCATCGAAGGTTTCAAACCGTTCCGGCGCCAAATGCGCCGCGATCTGGCCGGCGAGGACATTGAAATGCTGCTGGGGGTCCGCATCCGCCGCATTTCACTCTTTGACATGAACAAACATCGCGAGGAAATGGACAAGGTCAAGGCGGATTTGGAGGAAACGGCCAAACACTTGCGAAATGTGACGAAATACACCATCCATCATCTGGAAGGATTGCTGGCCCGGTACGGTCCTGTTTATCCCCGCCTGACCAAATCAAGCCGCTACGACGAAGTCGATGCCCGCGAAGTCGCGTTCAAAGCTTTCAAAGTCGCTTATGATCGTGAGTCGGGTTACATCGGCTACAAGGTTTCCGGGGAGGAATTCAAATCGGAATGCACGAAATTCGACAAGCTCCTGCTCGTTTTCCGGGACGGCCACTACAAGGTGACGGAACTGTCCGAGAAGATGTTTGTCGGGCCGGACCTGGTGTACAGCGCGGTGCCCGAGCGGGAGCGCGTCATAACGCTCGCTTACACGAATCGCGACGCGGCCTGGCTCAAGCGCTTCACCTTCGGCGGAACGATTCTGAACAAGGAATATTTTTGCATCCCGCCCAAATCGAAGATTTTATTTTTCGAGCCTGAGACGCCGCGGGAATTGTTCATTCGCTACAAGGCCGCGCCTTACCAAAAAATCAACCAGCAGACTTGCCAGCCGGCGGATGTGGAAGTCAAAGGGCCTAAAACCCGGGGCCGGCAGATTTCGATCAAGGAAGTTGCGGCGATCAACAGCAAGCCGCCGCGTGGTTGGGACCCGGAGGCGGCCACGACCAGGCTGGAATTTCTCTGAGCTTAGAGCGGCTTGTTGTGAAACTGGGCGTGCGCGGCGGCAATGAAACCTCTGAACAAGGGATGAGGCTGGTCGGGTTTGCTCTGAAATTCCGGATGGAACTGGCAGCCCATGAAAAAGGGATGCCCGGGAAGTTCGATCAATTCGACCAACTTGCCGTCGGGCGAGGCGCCACTGAAGACAAAGCCGGCCTTCTCAAATGCCTCGCGATAGTGGTTGTTGAATTCGTAACGGTGACGGTGGCGTTCGTTGACGATGAACGCGCCGTAGAGATGACTGGCCGCGGAGCCGACCACAAGCTGGCAGGCCTGCCGGCCCAAGCGCATGGTTCCGCCTTTGCAGGTGACATTCTTTTGCTCGTCGAGCAGCGCAATCACCGGATGCGGCGTATTGGCATCAAATTCCGTCGAGTGCGCGCCTGGGAGCTTGAGAACGTTGCGGGCGAATTCAATGGTGGCGATTTGCATTCCGAGACAAAGGCCCAGATAAGGAACCTTCTTCTCCCGCGCATATTGCGCCGCCAGGATTTTGCCCTCGATGCCGCGTTCCCCAAAACCGCCCGGAACCAGAATGCCGCCCAGGCCTTTGAGAATCTTTTCCGCGCCGAACTTTTCGATTTGTTCGGCCTCGACTTTTTCGATTTCCACCGCGCAATCGTTGGCCACGCCGCCGTGTATGATGGCTTCATAGACGGACTTATAGGCGTCATGCAGCTCAATGTACTTTCCCACCACGCCGATGCGCACGCGGTGGCGCGGCGCAATGAGCTTGCGGATGATGTCCTGCCAGTGGGACATGTTGGCCGTGGGCGTGTCCAAATGCAGCAACTTGCAGACCAGATCATCCACCCGCTCGCGTTGCAGCATGAGGGGCAGTTCATAAATGGTGTGCTCGACGTCCTTCTCCTCGATGACGGCCTCGTAGGGCACATTGCAAAAGAGGGAAATCTTCTCGCGCAATTCCTTGTCCAAATGTCTTTCGCAACGGCAGACCAGAATGTGCGGGGTGATGCCGATTTCGCGCAGTTTGGCGACGGATTGCTGGGTCGGCTTGGTTTTCAGTTCACCGGCCGCCTTGATGAAAGGAACGTAGGTGACGTGCATGAAGATGGCGTTGTTGTAGCCCACCCGCAGGGCGAATTCCCGGATGGCTTCCAAAAAGGGCAGGCCCTCGATGTCTCCCGTCGTGCCCCCGATCTCCGTGATGACAACGTCGCTCTTGCTTCGCTCGGCCAGCAATTGGATGCGGTGTTGAATCTCGTCGGTGATGTGCGGAATGACCTGCACCGTCTTGCCCAGATAATCGCCGCGCCGCTCCTTGTCCAAAACGGTTTGATACACCTGCCCGCTGGTCAGGTTGTTCATGCGGGTGAGCTTGACGTGGGTGAACCGCTCGTAATGGCCCAGATCCAGATCGGTTTCAGCGCCGTCATCCAGCACGTAAACCTCCCCGTGCTGATAGGGGTTCATGGTGCCGGGATCCACGTTGAGGTAGGGGTCGAATTTTTGCAGCGTGATCTTAAGCCCCCTGTTCTCCAGCAAGGTGCCCAAGGCGGCGGCGGTCAGGCCTTTGCCCAATGAACTCACCACGCCGCCCGTGACAAAAATGTATTTCATGACGCCTTTTGCTCCGCTCTTTTTAAAATCTGTTCGACGCGTTTGAGATCGGCCGGCACATCGACCCCGACGCTGTCGTAATTGACCCTGACGACCGCAATTTGAATGCCGTTCTCCAAAGCGCGCAACTGTTCCAGCTTCTCGGCCTGTTCCAGCGGCGAAACCTTGCATTTGACCAGGCGCAACAGCGTCGCCCGCCAGTAACCGTAAATGCCCAGATGTTTCAAAAACGGAAACGCCGCCAATTGCTGCGCACCCGTGGCGGCGTCTCGGACATACGGAATGGTTCGGCGCGAGAAGTATAAGGCCCGACCCGCGGCGTTGACAACGACTTTTACAACATTGGGATTATCCCATTCCGCAACTTCCTCGATCGGCGCGGCCGCCGTGGACATTTCGTCGCCGGCCAGCGCGCCCGCCACGGCATCGATCACCTGTGGATCCATCAGCGGTTCATCTCCCTGAATGTTGACCACGCCGTCGCAAGCGCAATTTGCAACGACCTCGGCAATGCGGTCCGTTCCACTGCAATGCTCCGGCGCGGTCATTTCGGCGCGGCAAAAATCCTGCGCCACCTCCCAAATGCGGGTGTCATCGGTGGCCACGATCACTTCGTCCAGGCTTTTGGCCTTTTGGCATCGCTCGACCACATGTTGAATAAGCGTCTTGCCCGCGATAAGGGCGAGCGGTTTTCCGGGAAAACGCGTCGAAGCGTAGCGCGCGGGGATAAGACCAATAATCTTCATCGCGTGGCAACGGTTTTGTCCGCCGCTTCGGTTTGGAGTATCCAGGCGGCGGCGGCGGCGAGGTCATTGATGGCATCAGGACGCGAGAGATACTCCATCTCCTGGATCAACGTCCCATCACGGTCAAGAAACACGGCGCGGTTCAAATTCAAGCGGGCACTATAAAGCGAACCGCCTTGGAATGGAAAATCGAAAAATGAGGGAAGCCGGCCCGGCGGGCGCATCGCGATTTTTGGCCCGCCCGACCCCACCTTGACCCGCCCTTCGCCGCAGCGGCTTCGGCGCGGCGAACCTGCCTCCTCCCAGGCGGCCACAAAGCTCTGCTGCTCCGGTCTTCAGAATGCGGGAACAACCGAACACTTCTCCTTTCGACTGTGGCAACCTCCAATCCGCCGGCCATTCTTTCGCGTTCCCGGTTGTGAGTTAAGGCTCTCTCACGCGGAAGAAGTCCTGGGGCACGGAATTGGTGACGGGGACGGTGAACTGGCGCAAGGTGCCGTCGCCGGTGAAGTTGGAGTAGAACAGCCAGTTCGTGGTGTCCAGGTTGGTGTTGCTTTGGATGGTGTAGCTCTGGCCGTTGACGGTCTGGAAACCGAAGACCATGTTGCTGCCGACCAAGATTGGCGTGAGGATTTGCACGGGGCCTATATTCGTGGCCAGCAGGAACACGTAGGTATTGGTGTAATTGACGGTAAGACCATAGGGCAGCGTGACGGGAGAAAAGCTGCCAGAATCCGCCACGGAGGAGACGATGGTGAATTGCTCTGGCGTGGAGGATTGAAAACCGTTGGTGAGAATGACGGTCAACGGCCCGCCGAGGTTGGCGAACGAGCCTGCGACCAGCTTTCCAGACTGGCCGGAGTTGGTGCCGCCCAGACCGATGGTGAGACCACCGGGAATGCTGGAGGAGATGGGACCCGGAATGGAGAGCGTGCCGCTGTCAAGCTCGATGGAGCCGCCCAGGATGTTGAACGCGGCCGTGCCACCGCTTGGAGAGAACGTGGTGGCGCCGGTGGTGCCGAACTTGCGGAATTTGCCGTTGTTATTGAAGACAATTCCGTTGAGGCCGAGGTTGCTGTTCAACGCGTAGTCGCACTGCACTTCCCAGAGGTTGTTATTATTGATGGTGGAACCGGGATTGCTGCCGCCGCGAATAGGCCCGGCAATCCATTCCACCTTGCCGTTGTTGGCCAGCGTGCAATTGGCCATGTCGTGATTCGCTGCGGAGGTGATGTCCAATTCGCTGTTGGCGGCAACGGTCACGGAACTGGCACTGTTCCAATTGCCGCTGGACCAGGTGAAGCCACCGGCGAGCACGTTGGAACCGGCCAGCAATCCGCCGGTTTCCTGCACGGTGGTGGTGGTGGCCGTGCCGTTGATGGTGAAATAGCCGCCGTTCAACAGCACATTGCCGCTGACCGAGCCGCCCGTCCAAACCCCGCCGCCGTTAAAGTAGATCGTCCCGCCACCGGGGGTGGTTACTGTGCCGGTGTTGTTGAATGCGGCTGATCCGCCCGAGGGATTGAAGACAGTGCTGCCGACGCCGGCGGATTTTTGGAAGGCGCCAAAGTTTTTGAACACGAAACCATTCAGGCCCAGGTCACTGTTAAAGGTGCTGTCGGTTTGCGCATTCCAAAGCCCATAATTGTAGATAAAGGTGCCGGGATTGCCGCCGCCGCGAATCAGTCCCGCCTGCCAGTCCACCGTGCCCAGATTGCTGACGGTGCAACTGGCCATGTCATGGTCGGCGGCGGACACTATGTTTAGCACGCTGTTTGACGTGATGGTGACGGAAGTGGCCGAGTCCCAATTACCGCTGCTCCAGACCAGCGCGCCATTTACCATGTTCGCGCCCGACAGGTTGCCGCCTGTTTCCTGAACGTTGGTGGTGGTGATCATGCCGTTCAGGTTGAAATTTCCACCGTCCAGGTAAAGAAGTCCTGTGCCGGTGAACGAGCCTCCGCTCAGGGAACCTCCGCCATTGAGGACCAACGAACCGGTGGTGGCCACGTTCACAAGGCCGGTGGTGTTGAAGGTGGCCGCTCCGCCGCTGGGGCTTAATACGGTGCTGTTCGTTCCGCCGGATTTGAGGAAGACACCGATGTTTTTGAAGACAAGCCCGTTCAGACCGAGGTCACTATTCATGGTGAGGTCGGCCTGGGAATCAAAAAGCCCGTAGTTGTTGATCACGGTGGCAGGATCGCCGCCGCCGCGAATACGCCCCGCGCTCCAGGACACCGTGCCGTAATTGTTCAACAGGCAACTGGCCATGTCATGATCATTGCCAGAAGTGACGTTCAAGAAGGTGTTCGTGGGAATGGTCACGGAGGTGGCGGAATCCCAATTTCCGGCCACCCAGGTCAACCCGCCGGCGAAGACGTTGGAGCCAACCAGTGTGCCGCCGTTGAGCTGCACGTTGGCAGTGGTGGTCATGCCGTTGATCGTAAATCCGCCGCCCGCCAGCAGATACAAGCCGGGGCCGGTTTGTATTCCCCCGTTCAGCAAGCCGCCGCCGTTCAAGGACAACGTGCCTGTCTCCACGTCCATTGTCCCCATGTTTTCGACATAGACGCCGCCCGTCAGGGTGGTGGCGTTGGCCCGGCGGATTTCCGGAAAGTGCCAAAGTTGAACAATATTGTTCCATCATTGCCATAATCGTCATTCAAGGTCCAATCCCCCTGGCTGTCCCAAAGCCCGTAATTGTAGAGGGTCGTGCCGGGAATGCCGCCGCCCCGCACACGACCGGGACCGCTCCAGGCCACCGTGCCGTAGTTGGTAAACGTGATGTACGCCATGTTGTGATCGGAAGCGGAAGTGATGTTCAGCACGGTGTTGGTCGCAACCGTGACGCTGTCGGCGTTATTCCACACTCCAGACGACCACACGAGTCCGCCATTGATGACGTTGTCCCCGTAGAGTACCCCGCCAGCCTCCACCAAATTGGTGGTGCTGGTCATGCCGGCGATGGTGAAGCCGCCAGCCGCCAGCAGCAACGTCCCGTTTCCGGTTTCAGAACCATCGCTGAGAATGCCGCCGCCGTTCAAGGACAATGTGCCTGTCTCCACGTCCATCGTCCCCATGTTTTCGACATAGACGCCGCCCGTAATGGTGGTCGCGTTGGTCCCGGCGGATTTCCGGAAAGTGCCATAGTTGAACAACTCTGTTCCATCATTGCCATAATCGTCATTCAAAGTCCAATCCCCCTGGCTGTCCCAAAGCCCATAATTATAAATGGTCGTGCCGGGAATGCCGCCGCCCCGCACACGACCGGGACCGCTCCATGCCACTGTGCCGTAGTTGGTAAACGTGAGGTACGAGATGTCGTGATCAGAACCGGAAGTAATGTTAAGCAAGCTGTTGGTCTCAACCGTCACGCTGTTGGCATTGTACCACGCCCCAGACGACCACACGAATGCACCATTGATGACGTTGTCCCCGGTACAGTATCCCGCCCGCTTCCACGCAATTCGTGGTTGTGGTCATGCCGTCAATGGTGAAGCCGCCAGCCGCCAGCAACAAGGTCCCGTCTCCGGTTTCAGAACCGCCGCTGAAAACGCCGCCGGCGGAAAGATTCAACGTGCCGGTTTCCACATTCACAACCCCGGAGTTGTTGAAGACCACCGAACTGAAGAGAGTGCTGTTGGTTCCCGCCGATTTGAGGAAAGTTCCCGCATTTTTGAAGATGAAGCCGTCACCGTTGAAATCAGAATTGAAGGTCAAATCCCCCTGCGAATCCCAGGCGCCATAATTGTTGATCAGGGTGCCGGGGATGCCGCCGCCGCGAATACGTCCTCCATTCCAGGTCACCGACCCGTAGTTGTTCAAAGTAACGCTGGGAATGTCGTGGTCGGACGCAGTGGTGATATTCAAGCTGCCATTGGTGGCGATGTTGAGGGTGCCGGCAAAAATGCCGGGGGCTGACAGGGTGATTGGGCCGCCAATGGTTGCGTTCGTAGTGGCGCCGTCCAAAAAGCCCGAGTCCAAAGTGAACGAGCCGCAGGGGCTGTTGATGGCAAAAAGGCCGTAGAGATAAAATCCCTGGCCGTTGATGGCAAGAGTCTCCCCCAAGCCTGACGCGCAACCGCTGGCCGCGCCCAGGACGATGTTGCTGACGGAGGTGGTGGTGGTCATCACCACGGCACTGCCGTCGTTGGTGATGATGGCGCTATCGTTGGCGCCCGGAATACCCACAGGGTTCCAGTTGGTGGAGATATTCCAAGAGTTATTAATGCCGGTTGTGTTAACCCAGGTATAAGTCGTTGCGCGGGCGACGCTTGAACCCAGCAGAACAATGGCGGCGGTCAAGAGGAGTGAAATGCGAGCTCTCATAATTTTGGTTTTCTATGAAAATTTTTGCATAAAAATTAGGGCAACTATTGATGTTCATTCGAACAACTGACGGGCAATGTAAGGGTCACGGGGGCTTGGAGGCAAGCAAAAAATCGAAAAATTTTCGTCATTATTCAAAGCCGGGAATTTAAGGTTACGATTTTGATTGGGAACAGATTCCCAACGTCGTTTTTGGACATAGGGTAACACCCCATAGCGAAGAATGGGCGCATCACTTAGACTGACAGAGTGACCAACGTGATCATGAAACTCCAATTTATACTGCTGGCGCTTGTCGCGGCCGGTTCGTGCGACATCCACGCGGCCCCAGGTTCGACAAATTCCGCTTCGACCGTTCGTATTCTCGTAATTGATCCCAGTTTCATGCCGGTTGCCGCTGGCAAAGCCACTCTGACCATCGGCGCGCTTAAGCGCTCGGACGGCGTTTACTCGGGCGATTACAAGATCAGGGTGTCTCCATACTTCTGGAAAAACGAAAGGGGCAGGCTGGCCATCGTCGTTTCGGATGAGTCGATAGCGAAGATCAACCAGGGAAAGGCCGCAACAATCATCGGGACCGCCACCACCAGCGGCAAAGGCGGCATGATCCGGCACATTGACGCCACGGCCACGCCGGCAAACATCAATCGTGGAACGCTCAAGGTGTGGTTCGCGTCGGGAGACAGAAAAATGATATTTGAGCCGGCGTATCACTTCTCCGAAAAAGGGACGGCGGCAGTTCTGGCGCAGACGACGTTAGGCAATTGAGGACATTGCCGCCGGGCAGACGATTTATGCCGATTTATCTTGTGCGGCCCGGTTTATGGCGTACATTGCGGCTGCTAACGGAGCTAAGTTTACCAGGTGTACCACTGCCTGTCGTATGGGCAGTCCCTTCCTCTTATTCCCTGCACTGCAAAGCCGGAGCCACAATCGTGGCCCAAAGTAAACAGAAAACAGATCCAGAAAGCATATAATATGACTGCAAACCCAGGCCGAACCAGGTCACGCACTTCAAGCGCCCGGGGCGTTATGAAATCAACGCCGGTTGCGACTGCCAGCGTTATTTTGGTCAATCCAGCAAAGCTGCAAAGAGCAGCTCCTTCGCCGGTGGTGATTGCACCCCCCATTTCTTCCATCAGACTGATCGCGGAGCGAGCCAGCTTTATCCAAGAACTCTACGGCCAGCATTATGGCGCTTACTACCATTGGGGATTAAACGAGTGAAAGATTGGGAACGGCTTCCCAAAATCCAGACCCTCCCTCCTTTTAGTTCCGTTGATGCGCCGGGGCCAGTTCATCCGGCGTGACCGTCAAGTCCAGTTTCTCCGTGTGCCGGAGGACGGTGAGCCGCGCGGGAACGCCTATCGCGGCCGCAACGAGGTGGCGGTGCAGATCATCAATGCCGGAAACGGGTTCGTTGTTGAAGGCGACGATGATGTCTCCTTCACGCATGGCGGCGCGGCGTGCCGGACTGCCCGGCTCAAAACCGACCACCAACGCGCCGGACTTGACTGCCAGCCGGTGAAAACGGACGACTCGAGGATGAAGGGGCACGTTCTGGCCAGCAACGCCAATCCAACTGCGCCGGATGAGGCCCTCCTTGATCAACCAGGCCGCCACGAACTCCGCCGTGTTGCTGGCAATGGCAAAACAAATCCCCTGCGCCGGCAGAATGATGGCCGTGTTCACGCCAATGACTTCGCCGCGCGAATTGACCAGCGGACCGCCGGAATTGCCCGGATTCAAAGCGGCGTCGGTTTGGATAATGTTGTCGATAAGCCGCCCCGACTGGGAGCGCATCGAGCGTCCGAGGGCGCTGACCACCCCTGCGGTCACGGTTTGCTGGAATCCCAAAGGGCTGCCGATCGCGATGGCAATTTGCCCGACCCGGACAGACCGGGAATCGCCCAGATTGACATGGACCAAATGGGAGGCGTTGATGCGAATGACAGCCAAGTCCGTCTCCGGATCGTCGCCGACGAGGGTTGCGCCCGAGGAGCGGCCATCGGCCAGCGCGACTTCGATTTTACCGGCGCCATGCACGACGTGGCTGTTGGTCAGTATGTAGCCATCGGGCGCGATGATGAACCCGGAGCCGCTGCCCCCGGAATCGGGCTTGCCGCCCCGTTCGCGGCTGGAACGGTGAACGCGGATGTTGACCACTGTTGGCCGGACCTTTTCCACCACGGCGGACACGGTCCTGGAATAGCTGTCAAGCAATTCATCATCGGCGGCCCGCAATGGCGACGGTTCATGGGCAACAACAGAAATGTTGTTGTCGTTCAGGGCTCGGACCAAACCGGCTCCAAATCTTGCGTGTCTAAACACTCCCATGTCCTATAATATCACAAAAAAGAGCCTTGTCATCCCGGCGGCCTTTTCAAATCCGCGAGCGCAAGACCTTCGCGCAGGTGGATTGTCGCTTCCACTTTGGGGACGTACATTTGCGTCTCGGCCGGCAACCATTTGACAATCGCGTCAAAACTGCCGGCCTTGTGCGCCTTCAATAATTTGTCCACGCGGCCTTCGCCTGCGTTATAAGCGGCGAGCGCGAGCTGCCAGTCGCCGTAATGGTTGTGGAGATCGCGCAGGTGGCGGGCGGCGGCATGGGCGCTTTTGTCCGGTTGATAACGTTCGTCGAAGGGCCAGAGGGAAAGGTGCTCCGTCCGCGCCGTGGCGGGCATCAATTGAAACATCCCGGCCGCCCCGGCAGGGCTGCGCGCCCCGGGGTCGAAGGACGATTCCACGCCGGCCACCCAGACTAATTCCGGCGGGACATTTTCAGACACAAAAATCTGCTTGAGTTTCGGCACGCAAGCATGGGCGAGCGGCGGCCACGGGCGTTTCTCCAATTCCTTGACCCAAACCGAACGCAGGATTTTGAGCGGCGGCTCGGGCGGGAAAGTGGCGCCTTCCGGCTTGGGAAAGGTTGCCTTCATCTCGCGCTGGACTTCATTGGCGGCGTCCAAGTCATCGAGGTGCGCTTGCAACCAGGCTGCATACGGCTGGGTCTCCTCGAACTCCTTCAACACCGGCAGCACCTGCAGCGCGATCTCTTTCAAGGAGCCGAGTTCGTAAATGTTGGTGCCGTCAAACTGCTGCTGTAGTTTGGTGAAGAAATCCCGCACGCGGTCCTGGTCGATCTGATCCAGCATCTGGAGCACGTCATCGTCCAAATTGTCCTTCATCCATTGCCGAATGGACTGCGCCGGATCGTCTGGCGGGGCCGGCTGGGCCGGTTTCTGCTGGGCCGGGGCCGCGCCGACAAGCAACAGCGTGATCAAGATCACCGGCCATGTTTTCAGGCATCTCATCCTGCCACGACAATTCAGTCTTTAGTGAAGGCTGGTGTGCGTCTGCAGCCAGCGCTCGAAAGCCTCCGGCCCCAGAATTTGCTGGAGCGATTGCTGCTGCTCGACTTGTGTCTGGGACAGGGCTTCGACCTTTTCATCGCTGGTCATGTTGCTGTCTTTGCGAATGCGGTCGAGTTCAGCTTGCGTGGCGCGGTTGATTTCATAAATGGACATCACCGACGCATCCGGCACGCCTAATTGCTCCGCCACGGCCTTGGAAGACCGATAAAGCGGGTCCAGATTCAACTGATAGGCGGCATAGGATTGCTCGCCCAGCATCGCTTTGATGATGGCGTCACTTTGCGCGCGCAATTGTTGTTGTTGACCAAGCAGGAACGGGTCGTTCCCCGCGTAATAGAAAACGGGCTGCCCGTTGATCGAACTGATGGCGTTAAACAGATCGCGAAACTGGTCCTGGGTCAGCGCCGCCGAGCGCATTTGTTCACGCAACTGCTGCGCACTGGGCGAATAACGCAAGGCATATTCCTCGTATTGCGCGGGACTCAAAACGGAAGCCAATTGCATCAAAGGCTCTTCGCGCAAACGCACCATCTCCATTGGATCGACCGCCTTGTTTTGCTGGCGTTGCGCCGCCTGGTAAGCCTCGATCTTTAGCTGCGCGCGGGCGGCGATGGCGTAAACCGCTTCCTTTGCCCCCGGCGACAAGTCGCCCAAAATCGGCCCGGTCAAAGTAATGCCGCCGCCCGCCGCGATCAGCTCGTTGCTCTGCGCATCCCAGCCCGGGCCCAAAAGCGAAGTCAACACCCCCCGGCGCTCTGTTTCAAGAGCTTCGAGCTTTGCGGCGGCCGCCTGCACCGCCGAGGCGTCGGGTTCCGAACGCCACCATTGATAATTGGGATAAACCACCTCGTCCAACCGCCGGCGCGCGTACAATCGGTTCACCTCGGACATGATGATGTCCCGAATCGTCTGCTCGGGACATCCCACCGCGTGGAGATTCTTGATGAACGTGACATAATTGGTGGACTCGACCTGATCCCAGGTGAAATTCTCGTGGCGCACCACCACGTTGGTCTTGATTAACAGCCCATTGTCCACCGTTGACGGGGGGACGGTCGGCACCTCCAGCGTCTCTGTCGCAATATACAAGAATATGACCAGAAAGAAATTCGCCACCAGCGAGAGGATCAGCCACAGGTGCGTGTTTAACGCCTGCTTCGCCTTTGCATTCCAATTTGCCGGCGGCGTATTCATGAAATCATTTTTGGCAAAAAGCCGCGCGGAACCGGGTTCAGCGCCCCAAATTTCTTTCTTTCAAGGTCCAGTCAATTATAATCTTAATGTCGTCGCCACAGCGCATCAATCCCAGGCCGATGTTGGGCGCCGGCGGATCGACATGGAAGGCTGTCATCTTCAAAGGCACGGCCGCGTTGACTTTCATCTTCCCGGCGTCCAACAACTCAAGGGTCACCGGGAAACTGACTTTGTTAGTCACCCCGGCGATGGACAGGTTCCCCGTGGTGTCGAATGCAAAAGGTTTGCCCGGGGCGTGGGGCCCCTTGAAGGTCATTCCCGTCAGGTTGTACTCAATGATGCGGAATTGATCCGCCTTCAAGTGCTCCTGCATGAGATGATCCATGACGTCCGGCATATGCTCGACTTTGGCGTGAACGGATGTGACGGGAATCAAGGCATGAACTTTGACCGGCACCTTGCCATCGTTGAGGCCTGGGAGGGTGGATTGCGCGGCATCCAATTTCACTCCCGGGCCGAATTCAATATATCCTCCAATAATCTTTCCTTCCATCTCCCAATCGTGCGCGGTGGAGGTTCCGTCAACCTTCACAGAAGTTCCAAGCGGTTGAGAATTATAGCGCGATTGCGCGCCGGCCGGCATGAAGGAGCCGAGGCTCAACAGAAGGGCGGCAAGACCGGCTGATAATTTCGGGGTTGCATAATGACAACTGAGCGGCGGGTATGTTTTCACAAATCAAACAACTTCTTTTCCACGGTGATCTTTTGCTGTTGCACGACAGCCTCATTGGCCTTGATGGCCAAAACAGTTGCGTCAAGACCGTCCTGCCAGTTGGCGGCGGGAGCATAGGGCTTCAGAGCCTTGAGGCTGTCGGCCAGGGCTGCGGGATCGCCGTCCCCAAAGCTGTCAATAAAATCTTTGACCGCCCCGTTGAGCTGCCCGACGTTGGCCGTGAATGCCTCCAGGGCGTAATAGAGCGGGGTAAAGGGCGTTGTGTTTCCGGCCGTCGCAGCGGTGCCGATGGCGGCCTGTTTCGTCGCGTTGGCTACCAGCGCGATGCCCGTCTCGGTGTAAAAATCATCCTTTCGCGCATAAACTTCCCAGCCCAGGAGCGGCGCGTCGGCTTCCTTGAACAGCCACGCTTTGGCGTCGCGCACCATGATGGCCGATTCCGTTCCATAGTACATTTCGTATTCCTTGTCGAACGAGTTGCAAAGCGTGGCGTCATAGACCAGGCGAATGCCTCCCGGATATTCAAAAACTCCCTGAACCGTATCAGCGACATCGCGTCCGTCCTTCCAGCGCAGCAGCGAACCAAAGCCCGTGATGGCGGTGGGGCGTGCTCTGAGGAACCACGAAACGGCATCGATTTGGTGAATGCCGATCTCGCCCATCAGGCCGGCGCTGGTTTTCTGGTGCAATCGCCAATTGAGGGCTTTTTCGTGTTCGGGATTGGAGGACGCACTGACCCAACTGTTGTTCCGGTGTGACTGGGCGCGCGCCATGACATTTTCCCCGAGAGCGCCGGCGCGAATGAAGGGCAAAAGAAACTGGCGCTGCGGATGCGACCGTTCCTGCAAGCCGGCTTGAAAAACCAGCTTGACGGAATCCCGCGCCGCGCCGGCGATCGCTTTGGCATCCTCGATCGAATTGGCCAGAGGCGCCTCGCAATAAACGTGCTTGCCTGCCTGCAACGCCGCCAGCGCCATTTCGCGATGATCGGGAGTCGGCGTCGCGATGACCACTGCCTGGACCTCCTGGCCGGCCAGAAGCTTTTGGTAATCGTCGAATCTTTCCGCCTTGGGGGCGTCATTGTCGCCGGCCCGGCGGAGCGAAGAGGGATAGTGATCGCAAATGGCAACCACCGGGGCATTGGGCAGAAGCGCCAAATCTTTCAGAACTTCCCGGCCCCGCGCGCCCAGCCCGATAACCCCGTATTTGACTGTCGGCCCGATGGGAATCTTGGTGAGGGGAGCCTCGGTGGAAGCGGCGGGCTTGGGGGCGTCCCCGGCGCGAAGTTCCACCCCGCCCATCATGGCCATGACGGTGGCCAGGGAAGTATGCTTAAGAAAGTTTCGGCGATTAAACTCCGGCAGATTTTCGCTTTTATTCACGATGCAATAATGGCGCTACTTGGCCGTCTTTGCATCCTTTGCACCCTTTGCCTCCTTGTCATCCGCGGGCATGGGAGGCGCGCCAGCATTGAGTTCTTTGATCAAATTGTCAGTCAAATCATTGACGCCACTGGAAAAAAGGATGATGGGCGCCATGTTGGCGCTCTCGCCAGAGACGTCCAACACCAGAGTGTAACCGCCGGCTTTGGCGTCCGCATCCAGGACGCTGCGAATTTCTTTGACGATGTCATCCCGGCGCTGGCGTTCCTTTTCGCGGAGCCTGGCGGTGCTGACGCGGTCGTATTCCTGGATGGTCTGTTCGGCGCTCTTGACTTCACGGAATGCGTCTTCGGCGGCTTTTTTGCTCTTGGCGCGTTCTTCGGCGGAAACGGCCTGATCTTCGGCCTTGTCAATTAACTTTTGCCATTCGCTTTCCTGTTTTTTCCCGGCATCGACCATGTCTTTGCGCTCCTTTTGCATATCGGAAGCCTCCTGCTTGATGGCCAGGGTGGAGCGAACGGTTTTGTAATATTTTTCGAAGACCTTGGCAAGATCGACGGTGGCAATTTTTTGCTCGGCGGGAACGCCGGGGTTGGCCGGCGAACAGATCGAGCCCAAGGCAAAGGCGGCCGCTGCGACCGCCAGCATTTGAAGTCGTTTTTTCATAAGCAATTAAAAATCGTGCGTGTAACCGACACCAATTTGGATGCGGCCACTGCTGCCGAGGTTCGGATCATGCTGGATCGGGATGCCATAGTCCAGCCGCAAAGGAGTGCCTCCGCCAATGGGCAAAACAATGCGCAGGCCCATGCCCGCGTCGTCGGTGATAAACCGGTGATCGGGGCCACCGGGGACATTGGGGCCGGCCTTGAAACTATAGGGGTCGGTGAAAACGTTGCCCGCATCGACGAACCAGGCCAGACGGACCATTTTGATGATCGGAATGCTGTACTCCGCCGTGCCGTAGAAGTAAGTGTCGCCACCGAGCGGCTCGCCGTATTGATCCTCGGGGCCAACGGTCTGGTATTTAAAGCCGCGCAAATTGTAGAGGCCGCCCAAAAACCAGCGTTCAAAAATGGGCACCCGGGTGCTGTCCCCATAGGCATCCACCACACCCGTGCGGGCGCCGATTTCCAGCACCTGGTTGCTGCCAAAGCCTCTAAAATACCAACTGGACTTGAGTTCCAGTTTATAGAAATCCGTGTCACCGGGTGAAGCGGCGACCTCGGTGGAAACCTCGGTGCGCTGTCCGTGATCGGGCAAAGTCAGATTATTGCGAGTATCGTAAGCGAGGGAGACGCCTGTTTTGGAAATAAAATACGTGCCGTGCTCATCGTAAATGTTGGTGGAAATGGCGGCATAGTTGGTGTTGGCGACATTGGTCGAGAAACCTGGATCAATGGAAACGTGAGCGTATTCATAGGTGTAACTGACGGTGCCGCGGAGGACCTGCGGGTCCAAGCCCACCAAGCCGCCGAGGGCCTTGGTCAGGCTGAGGGTGCCGCCGGCGAAAGTCTCGTCATACTCGTTGTTCAAACTGGCGTAGTAAACGTCTTTGTCAAACAGGTCCACGTTGAAGATGAGTCGTTTGCCCAGGAACCACGGTTCGGTGAAGGAAATCTCGTAATCCTGCAAATAACTGCCGATGGAGGCCCGGATCTGAAATTTTTGTCCGGCCCCGGTAAAGGTGGGAGGATTGAACAAATCAAAATCGCCCTGCTTAAGCTCGATGAATCCGACCAGGCTCTCCACTGAACTGAAACCGGCCCCGACGGTGAAATTGCCCGTGCTTTTCTCCTCGACGCCAATGACCAGGTCCTTGCGATTGGGCACATCGGTGTCTTGCGCCTCGGTGTCCACTTTTGCGAAATAGCCAAGTTGTTCCAGGCGCGATTTGCTGATTTTGACGCGGACCATGTCATAGACCTCACCCGGATAAACGGCCAATTCGCGGCGCAGAACGCGATCTTTGGTTTTGGTGTTGCCTTTGATTTCGATTTTCTCGATGTAACATTTCTCGCCTTCTTCAAGATCGTAGGAGATGTCAATCGTGCCGGTGGTCGGATTGGGCGTGCGCGTGGCGGTGATGATGGTCGTGCCGCCTTGATCGCGGTCCAAATACCCGCGGGAGCCATACAAGTCACGCAGGGTGTCCGTGTCCCTGGTAAACGCCGCCGGTTTGAAGATTTTACCGGGGGTCAGATCCAGCTTCATGCGCGTGGCGCCGACCACGACGCCCTTGAGAAAATCATTGGTCGAGAAAAGAGTGTTGCCCTTGATGTCGAGAGCGCCGACTTTGTATTGACGGCCTTGCGAGACGATGAAACGGATGACCATTCTGGTTGGAGTGATGTAATCGAACTTGATGTCCTGGATGGCAAAATCGATGTACCCGTCGTTCTGGTAAAATTCGACCAGGGTGTCTTTGTCGTCGGCAAAGTCGTCCTCTTTCAAAACACCGGAACCGGTCAGCCACGAAAACATCCAACGGCGGCGGGTTTTGATGGCTTTGCGCAATTGTTTCTGGGTAAAGGCGGAGGCATTGACAAAGATAACATCCTTGATTCTGACCTTGGGAGTTTCGTGAATCAGAAAGGTGACCGAGCCGCGTCCGGCCACTTCATCGATGACCGGCGGCTGGACGACGACGGTGGTTTTCTGGTAGCCGGCTTTCTCGTAAACCTTCTGCATTTCCTGGGCGTCCTCAAAAAGCTTCCGCTCGTCCAGGGGCTGGCCGATCTTTGAGGTGATCTTCTTGTTGAGTTTCTTGAGTTTCATCTTTTTGTTCCCGACGATCTTGATGTCGGTCAGGATCGGCTTGCTTTGCACGGCATAAGTCAAATCCATCCCCTCGGCTGTGCTTTCTTCGCCGACTTGGATTTTAAAGAAATAACCTGTGGCGTAGAGATTTTTGATGTCTTCATCGACGGTCGGGCGGGCGAAAGGTTCGCCCACTTTGGTGCGAATGTTGGCGCGGATGAACTCGTCGCTGACGGCGGGGGGGCCGATGTGGCGGATCAGTATTTGATGGACGCGAGGAGCGAAGGCCTGGCCTTGAGCGGCGGAAAGCCCCATCAGCAGAAGAGCCGGCATGAGCAGCGCAAAACGAAGCAGGGTTTTCATCTTTTAGCTGTCGGCATCCTCCGGACTGACTTTCGCCGCGCTCTCGAAGCGCGTGTAACTCTTGAGAAAAGTCAAATCAACGTCCCCGGTGGGGCCGTTGCGTTGTTTGGCAATACACAGTTTCACAGGAATGGCGTCTTGCTCCACTTCATTCGTCTCATCGTCTCCGTCTTTATTTTTCGTCTCACGATACAACAAACCAACCAAATCGGCGTCCTGCTCGATGGCCCCCGACTCGCGCAAATCCGACAAGCGCGGGCGCTCGCCCGGGCCGCGTTTTTCCAGTTCACGATTGAGCTGGCTCAGGACAATAATCGGGACACTCAGTTCCTTGGCCAGGGACTTGATGCCGCCGGAGATCTCGGCGATCTCCTGTTGCCGGTTCTCCGCCCGCCGCGAAGTAGAATTGAGCAATTGCAAGTAGTCAATGACAAATAGTTTGATGCCAAACTGCTGCCACATGCGACGCGCCTTGGCCCGCAACTGTAAAATAGAGAGCGCGGAGCTGTCGTCAATGAAAAGCGGAGCGCCGGCCAGCTTGCCGGCGGCGCCGGTCAGTTTGGGAAAGTCGCGTTCGGCCAGGAAGCCATCCCGAATGTTGCGCAAGTTGACCCGGGAGCGGGAGCAAAGCATGCGCAGGACCAGTTGGTCAGCGGTCATTTCCAGGCTGAACACGCCCACCGGCACCTTCAACTCCAGGCTGACGTGTTCGGCGATGTTCATGGCCAGGGAAGTCTTGCCCACGGACGGGCGCGCGGCAATGACGATCATTTCCCCTTCATGCAAACCGGTGGTCATTTTATCGAAATCGGCAAAGCCGGTGGAAATGCCGGTGAGCATGCCATGGGTTTGGTGATACTCTTCGATCTTTGAAATGGCTTTGTTGACCAGTTCCTTGATGGTCAAACTGGCGCCGGTGACCCGTTCCTCGCTGATGCGCAAAATGTCGCGTTCGACTTCGTCGAGCAACGCATCCACCTGCCCTTCGTAATCGAAAACGCGCCCGACGACGCCGGTGCAGGTTTGGATCATCTTGCGGAGCAAATACTTCTCCAAAACGATGTCCAGGTAATATTCGAGATTGGCCGCTGAAGGGACAGCATCGGGCAGGGAGGACAAATAAGCCAGACCGCCGACATTTTCAAGCTGTTGGATGTTTTTCAGGCGTTGCTGCAAGGTGATGAGGTCAATGGCCTGCTTTTGGTCGTACATCTCCGTCAGGGTCTGAAAGAGGGTCTGGTGGCGGAGATCGTAAAAGATGTCGGGGCCGGATTTGAGCTTCTCGATGCATTCGCCCATGCAATCGTGGGGCGAGAGGAGGACGCAGCCGAGGACGCCTTGCTCGGCCTCGATGGAATGGGGCGGAAGGCGGTCGATCTTGGGAGTGCCGGCGGTGGCGGAAGTTTTGCGCCGGGACTTCTTCGGATCGGCGACGGCGGCGCCCATTTCGGGAATGGTTGAATCAATCATGGTGGGATTATCCAATTTTGAATGCTGCGGTGGCAGCAAAAAGTTGAATGAGTTATCGAGACATTATTTCCTGCTTATGCACAGAATTATTCACATGTTGTCGGCGACTGTCGCTCATGCTCGCTTTCCCCTGTAGCGCAATAAGCTCTCTGGCAACGCCAGCAACTCGGACTTTCTGCCGTCCGGCTTCCAGACAATGCGTCCGTCGGGCAGCAACCGCAGAACGATGCCATGCGTCGAGCCACGCAGGGTCTTGACGCGGTCGCCGGGCGCAAGGGCGGCCGCCTGGCACAGGGACTCAATGGCGTCGATCATCAGGTTCAAGTCCAATACGCCGGTGATGAAGTGAGCAACGGCGGAGGAGGTTTCTTTGCGACGGAGGAACGGCAGATCAGAAAACAGGGCGTTGGCGAGGGCACGGCCAATTTCGGCGAATGTGTTGCCGTTGAAAAAAAGGAAGGGAGCTCTTCTGTGGCAAGACTTGAGAAACTGGAACGTTTCGAGCAAAGTCAACTCGGACGCCCGGTTTTTTTCCCAGTCCTGCCCAACCGCCGCGCAAGTTTCCGAGTTAACGCCTCGCTGCGCCTGGCCTCGATCACAGAGTCCGCCATTGATCTCGGTGACAGATGACCAACTCCAGTTTTGGAGAAACTGGGCTCGGCTTTGTAGCGATGCTGGTTCGCCGCGGCCTCCTCCAGAATGTCCATCGCCGTCAGGTGCTTCAAGAGATCCACACGCAATTTCATCGCTCATAATATGCTCCTACTTTGGCCCGATGACAAGAGTGATTCACCCCATCGCTTCCTGCCGCGCCCAGGCGTCGGCGGCAAGGATTTGGTTCAGGTCCGGATGAGTGACGACGGCGTGATGGTCCATAACCCGGGCGACAATCTCGCTGATCTGCGGAAAGTTGATTTTACGGTCAAGGAAGGCGCTGACCGCTGCTTCGTTGGCGGCGTTGAGGACGGCGGGCAAGGTGCCGCCTGCCTCCCCTGCCCTTCGTGCCAGATCGAGCGCCGGGAAACGCCCCGCATCGGGTTCCTCGAAGGTCAGTTGGCCGAGTTTGGCCAGATTGGTTTGCACACGGTCGCTGCGGACGCGGGCGGGATAGGTCAGCGCATATTGAATGGGCAAACACATGTCCGGCGTGGATATTTGCGCCAGGATGGAGCCATCGACAAATTCAACCATCGAATGCACCACGCTCTGCGGATGAACCACCACTTTGACCCGTTCCATGTTGATGTTGAAAAGCCAGCGGGCTTCGATCATTTCCAGTCCTTTGTTGAAAAGCGTCGCGGAATCGATGGTAATTTTCCGGCCCATGACCCACGACGGATGCTTGAGAGCCTGCTCGACGGTGATGGCGGAAAACTCCTCTTTTGCCAGGGTCCGAAAGGGACCCCCCGAAGCGGTCAGCCACAGAGCGCGCACCGAGTCCGGCGGCTTGCCATCGAGACATTGGAAAATGGCCGAATGTTCGCTGTCCACGGCCAGGACCCGGACGCCGTTTTTTTGCGCTTCGCGCATCACGATCTCGCCGGCCATGACGAGTATCTCCTTGGAGGCTACGGCGATGTCCTTGCCGGCGCGAATGGCCGCCAGGGCCGGCTGCAATCCTGCCGTCCCGACAATGGCAATTAAAACAATGTCCGCCCCAGGAAGCGTGGCGAGCTTGAGGAGTCCTTCGTCGCCGGAAAAAACTTTCGTCGAAACGCCCAAGGCGGTTTGCAGTTCCCGCGCTTTGGCGGGGTCGCAAATGGAAATGGCCTCGGGACGGTGCCGCAGCGTTTGCTTGAAGAGAAGTTCGGCATTGTTGCCGGCGGCCAAACCGAGCAGCCGGAGTTGGTCCGGCAAATCCTCCGCCACCGTTACGGTGCTGGCGCCGATGGAGCCGGTCGAGCCAAGGAGAACAACATTTCTCATAGAGGGATGCGCAAGGGTTGGATCAAGGCGTCAGCACATGGCGCAAATATAAATACATCAGCGGGGCATTGAACAGCAAACTGTCCAGCAAGTCGAGGATTCCGCCAATGCCGGGGAACAGACGCCCCGAATCCTTCAGACCGGCTTCGCGTTTGAAAAGCGATTCGATCAAATCACCCACGACCGCTGCGATGCTCAAAACGACCCCTAAAATGACGGCGTGCGGCAGCGTCATGCCACTGAGATGCCCTCCGGCCACCCGGGCAAAGATGACGCTGGCGGCGGTTGAGGCGACAATCGCCCCGCAAAAGCCCTCCCACGTTTTCCCCGGACTGACCCGCGGGATCATCTTGTGTCGGCCGATGAGTGATCCCACCGCGTAAGCGCCGCAATCGCCCAACTTGGTGACGACCACGAAGTACAGGACGTAGTAATGTCCATCCACACCCCGGCCGAAGAAATTGATTTTCTGAATAAAGTTCAACAGCCACGGCACGTACATGAGGCCAAAGAGCGTGGTGGAAATGGCGACAATCCCCGTGGTCGTGTGGCGCGAGACAAACTGCCGGATGCATAATCCCAAAACGAACAGAATAAAAAAACTCGTCTCAAAATCATTGACCCGCGACGGCGGGGCGGCGGCCCCAAACTGGCCTGAGATATAACAGAAGGTGGCGGCCAGCAGAAGCACTCCTCCGCAAATGCCCTCCTTCACGTAGCAGGCGTGTCCCAATTTTGCGACCATCCCGTAGAATTCCTGCAACCCCGCCGCGGCCAGAAACGCCAGGATGATCAGGAATACGTAATCCGACACGGCTTTGTTTCCCGAAAACAGAGAGCCGAGCACGATGCCCCAGAGCACGGTGAAACTGAGCAAACGCCGCAGGAAAACAGCCCCCTTGGACGGTGGCGCAACCGGAGAATGAGCTGGTTCGGACATTAGGAAAAGAAATTAGCGGACAGCCAAAAAGTGTCCAGCCTCATTGTCAGCCTCATTCTCAGACCAGGCCAAAGCGGCGATGCCGGCGGGTGTATTCTTCGAGCGCGTCAAAGAACTGGGCTTTGCGAAAATCCGGCCAGAGGGTGGGCGTGACGACCAGTTCGGAATAGGAAATCTGCCACAACAGAAAGTTGCTGATCCGCATCTCGCCGCTGGTGCGAATGAGCAGGTCGGGATCGGGATAAAGCCGGGTGTAAAGATTCTCCGAAATCAATTGCTCATTAATCTCGGCGGGTTCCAAGTCGCCGTCCTTGATCTTTTGGCCGATGCTCCGCACCGCTTCGACCAATTCCGTCCGTCCGCCATAGCTCAAGGCCAGGATCAAGGTCAGTCCGTTGTTCCTGGCCAAAGCGGCTTTGGTTTTTTTCAACTGTTCCTGCACAAATTCCGGCAGGCGGTAAATCTGGCCAATGGCATCGAGGCGGACACTGTTCTTGTTCAGTTCGCCAATTTCATTCTTGAGGAACCTGGCCAGGTAACGCATCAGCGTGTCCACTTCGTCCTTGGGCCGGTTCCAATTCTCAACCGAAAAAGCATACAGGGTCAGATACTTGACTCCCACTTCGCCCGCCGCCCGGACAATCGCCCGGACGGATTCAACTCCGTTGCGGTGTCCCTCCACCCGGGGCAAATGCCGTCGTTTGGCCCAGCGGCCGTTGCCATCCATGATAATGGCAACATGCGTCGGCACGGTGGCTTTGGCTTGCGGACTGAGCGCGATGC
Source organism: uncultured Verrucomicrobiae bacterium (assembly GCA_963825315.1). GTDB lineage: Bacteria > Verrucomicrobiota > Verrucomicrobiia > Limisphaerales > Palsa-1400 > DASRLE01. The sequence continues at coordinate 93,237 of CAWGST010000004.1, forward strand.
GAGGGTTCACGTTAAAATGACGAATGTCGAAGCACGAATGACGAAATAATGCCCAAATGACGAATGACGAAAAAGAGGCCGCGTCCTTGGCCACATTGGTCATTAGTGCTTGGACATTGATTCGTCATTAGGATTTTGTCATTCGTCATTTATCAGAGGCCTCCCCGCTTTCATTTTTCTTTTCGACGCGGCGTTGCAAACCGACCGATTGCGCGATTTCGTCGAATTCATCGCGGCTGACGTCTTCCAGTTTTTTGCCCTTGGCCGCGAGCTTCTCGTTAATTTTGATGGCCTTTTCGGTCATGGCGTCGTGGGTTTCCTGCGTGCCGCCGACGAGGGCGAAATTGGGGCCGGTGGTCAAGCGTTTATGGCCATCGGAGTCGAGACCGATTCCAAGGACGAGTGCCTTCTTATTCCTTTTTTTAGCCACTACTGCAAAATAAACGCGTTGCGCGACAGTTCAAGCGGAAAAAAGCCGCTGGCTTGGGCGCAAGCCATTTTTTGGCCACCTCTTGTTTCGCAAGAAAGATTTTCAGTTTGCAATCCTTTGATTTTCTCAAGAGCAATCTGGCCTGCCAAAAACCGTGAAATTTTCACACTTTTTTGGCTAAATGTTCACAACATGCTGTCAGCAAGGTGTTTACAAAAGAACGTTGAAACTAGTATTTACAAAAACGCTGAAATTGGGAAAGCAGAAATGTCTTTGAAGAATTTGATCACGGATGGCACGGATGGCACGGATGCCCGGAAAGATTATGGAAAACCGGGGAAACCGCGATCCGGCTTGGTTAACACGGGCGCGAAAGGGATTTTGGCGGGACGCCAAAATCGACCGGCGGGACGCCGGTTCCACCCGTATCATACTACAAATATGACGCTCCTACGGAGCGTTAGCGTTGAATGCGGGCGGAGCCGCCTTTGGCGAAGGCACGCACTTCTTCCACGGTGGACATGGTCGTGTCTCCCGGGAAGGTGGTGAGGAGCGCGCCGTGCGCCCAGCCTAGCTTGACGGCTTCTTCCGGGGTCTCGCCGGTGAGCAGGCCGTAAAAGAAGCCGGCGGCAAAGCCATCGCCGCCGCCGACGCGGTCGTGGACTTCCAATTCGCAGGTTGGGGAGGTGAAGGTTTTGCCGTTGATCCAGGCCACGGCGGCCCAACTATGATGGTTGGTGGAGTGAACTTCGCGCAACGTGGTGGCGACGATTTTGATGCGGGGAAAGAGTTGCACGACGCGGGCGATCATGGCAACGAACGCGCCTGGATCGAGTTTGGACTTTGCCGCCACCTCGGGGCCGGGAATGCCAAGGCCTTTTTGCAAATCTTCCTCGTTGCCTACCAGAACGTCCACATGCTCGACAATGCGCCGGAGGACGGACTGGGCGCGGTCCGGCCCTCCGCAGGTTTGCCAAAGTTTGGCGCGGAAGTTTAGATCAAAGGACACAATCGCCCCGGCTGACTTCGCCGCGCGCATGGCTTCGATGATCAGTTCCGGCGTGGTCTCGGAAAGGGCGGCAAAGATGCCGCCGCTATGAAACCACCGGACACCCGCGCCAAAAATGGCGGGCCAGTCGAAATCCCCGGGTTTGAGCAGGGCGGCGGCTTCGTTGGAGCGGTTGTAAAAAACGACGGGGGCGCGGACGCCGCATCCGCGGTCGCTATAGACGGTGGCGATGGCCGGCCCGCGGATGCCATCATGCTTGAATTGCTTGTAAAAAGGTTTGACACCCATTGCCCTGACCTGCCCGGCCACCAAGCCGCCGATGGGATAATCCACCATGGCCGTGGCAATGGCCGCGCGCATTTGGAAGCAGTCCGACAAATTGGCCGCCACATTGAATTCGCCGCCGCTGACGTGGACTTTGAATTGAGTGGCTTTTCGGAAGGGAATGATCCCCGGATCGAGCCGATGGACCAAAGCGCCAAGAGAAAGAAGGTCAAGATCACCGCGGGCAGGAATATCAAATCCGTAATTCATATAGTATAAGGGAAATGTCTAATGACGAAATCCCAATGACCAGTCAATTCTCAAATGACCCAAGGGACAAATGGGACGAAAGAGACGGATCGGGCACGTTGGTCATTCCTTTTGAACCCGGGGATTGAAACCGGATTCGCGGGCCAACTGCTCCCACAAGGCCTTTTCAGGTTCGCTGATTTCCCTGGGCATCTGGATGCGGGCCACCACATAGAGATCGCCGGACTCGCCCCCGCGTCCAGGCAGCCCGCGATCTTTGATGCGCAAACGCTGGCCGTTCTGTGTGCCGGGCGGAATCTTGATGCTGAGTGACCCGCTGAGCAGCGGCACGGACACCTTGGCCCCCAAGGCCGCTTCCCACGGAGCGAGGTCCAAATCGTAATAAAGATCGCCGCCCTCGACGCGATAGTCAGGATGACTGGCCATGCGAACCCGCAAATATAAATCGCCGCGCGGTCCGCCGCCCATGCCGGGTTCGCCCTGTCCCGCCAGGCGCAAGCGCTGCCCGTCCCGGACGCCTGGCGGAATCTTCACCTTGTAATTCTCTGTCTTGGCCACCTGGCCGTTTCCGAAACAAGCCGGACAAACCTGCCGTCCCTTCGCCCCCGTTCCGTGGCATTCCGGACATGCCGTATTGCGCCGGAGCGTAATGGGACGAACCGCGCCCTTCATCGCCTCTTCCAGCGTCACCATGAGGACCGCTTCCACATCCTGTCCCTTTTCCGTTTCAGGTTCCGCAAAACCGCCGCGGCCGCGGCCGCCACCGAACTTGCCTCCCCCGCCAAAAAACTGCTCGAAGAAATCGCTGAAGCCGGTGCCGCCGAATTCGAAGCCTTCCGCGCCGGGTTCGCCGGTCCGCCAGGAATGAGTCCGGTAAGCCTGGCCGCCGGGACCGGGCCGGGCGCCTCCCGCCTTCCAATCCGCGCCGAGTTCGTCGTACTTCTTGCGCTTATCAGGGTCGCCCAGCACTTCATAGGCTTCATTGATTTCCTTGAATTTTTCCTCGGCGCCCTTCTTGTCCCTGGCCACGTCGGGATGGTAAATGCGGGCCAGCTTGCGGAAGGCTTTGCGGATATCGTCGCCGCTGGCCTTGCGCTCCACGCCCAGCACCTTGTAATAATCTTTAAATTCAACCGGCATAACGTCTCAACATTGGATTAAGATTAAGATTAAGATTATGAACCGAAAACCGCCACCTAAAAAAGCAAAAGGCCGTTTTGATAATCCGGCCCTTGGTGAAGTCATCGCTGCCCCCAGCCGAAGCGGCTGGAAATGGGCCAATAGACAAAGCACGATTTGCCGATGACGTTTTGCTCGGGCAACAGACCCCAGTAGCGCGAATCCAAACTGTTGAGCGTGTTGTCGCCAAAGACCACATACTGTTTGGGCTTGACGTCGATGGTGTCGCCCGGAGATCGCAGTGTGCTGGCGGGTTGGAGGACGTGGCCGTTGTACTGCCCGGTTTTGCCCTCGCGCCGGGGCGCGTTCGGGTCAAAACCATATACGTTCTCGAAATGCGGCGTCGAGGCGTCGAGGCGTTGTCCGTTGATCCGCGCATGTTGGTCGTCGCCGATGGAAACGGTTTCGCCCGGCAAGCCGACCAGGCGTTTGATGTAGAATTGGTCCCAATTCGGGATGCCCTCAATGCCTCTGGTCTTGAAAACGACAATCTCGCCCCGCCGAGGCCGCCGGAAATTATATGTGATACGATCCACGAAGAGATGGTCCCCGGTGACTTCTTTGAAACGGACGATCGGTTCGCCTTTGCTGAAAACATACCGATTGTCCAAGCCGACCGCGTGCTCCAAATGATCATCCGGGCCGCACCAAATGGTGAAGGGAACCTGCCCGTCCCGGCCACGGTACCGCACCCAAATGGTTTGCTTGTTGATGAAGCGCAACGCGTGGTCCAGCGGCCCGACACGAACAACCTCGCCGTCCTCGGGCGCAATGATTTCGTGCCAAATGGTCCCGTCATAAATCACGTCCCAGAACCGGGCCAGCGGGCCGGGCATTTTGAAGTTCGGCTGGTCGCGCAGGTCCGTGCATTCAATCCCAAACAGGGTCGGCTCCATCGAGCCGGTGGGAATTTTGAACGGTTGGAGAAAGAAGGTGCGGATGGCCATGGCCACGACGATGGCGACCAGGAAAACTTCGATGTTCTCGCGCCATTCGGCGTACGGATAGGGTTTGATCCATTTGCCGGCCGTTTCCTCCAGTTTGGCCATTTGTTTGCCCAAGGCCGCGTCCTCGGCGTCGGCCTCGATGGCGGCCCGTGTTTGGCGCACAGCGGCGGTGACAGCGTCCATCGCCTGGGGCGACAACACGTCGCGCTGGGCATGGAGCAATCTTTGGACATGCTTGCACATGTCAGTGGCTTGCCGGACCGTGCCGGAAAGGAACCATCGTAATTTCATAGTTGAATCAGGCTTTGAGCACCTCGATAAACGCTTCCTGTGGAATGTTGACTGAACCGAAAGATTTCATGCGCTTTTTGCCTTCCTTCTGTTTCTCGAGCAATTTGCGTTTGCGGGTGATGTCGCCGCCGTAACATTTGGCGGTGACGTCTTTGCGCATGGCGCGGACCGTTTCGCGGGCGATGATTTTTCCGCCGATGGCGGCCTGGATGGCGACCTGGTATTGCTGGCGCGGAATGACTTCCTGCAACTTCGCGGCCAGCGCGCGTCCCCTGCCCTCGGCCTTGGAGCGATGCACAATGCAGGAAAAGGCGTCCACCGACTCGCCATTGACCAGCATGTCCAGCTTGACCATGTCGGACTGCTGGTAGCCGGCGTGTTCGTAGTCCATGGAGCCGAAGCCGCGCGTGATGCTTTTGATGCGGTCGTGAAAGTCAATGAGAATTTCTCCCAGCGGCAGCGTGCTGGTCAGGATGACCCGCCGCGTGTCCAGGGTTTCGGTGTGATCGATCACCCCGCGCTTTTCGGCCAGCAACGACATCATGTCGCCGATGTATTCGTTGGGGCTGATGACAAAGGCGAAGACCATCGGCTCCTCAATTTTTTCAATGTAATTCGGCTCGGGCAGAAAGGCCGGGTTGTCGATGATCTTGACCGTTCCATCCGTCATCACGACATGATAGACCACGCTTGGATAAGTGGCGATGATGTCCATGTTGTATTCGCGGCGGAGCCGTTCCTGGACGATTTCCAAGTGGAGCAAACCCAGGAAGCCGCAGCGAAAACCAAAGCCGAGCGCGACGGAACTTTCCGGCTGGAAGACAAAGGCGGAGTCATTCAATTGCAACTTGCCCAGGTTGGCCTTGAGATGCTCGTAATCCGCCGTGTTGATCGGATAGAGGCCGCTGAAAACCATCGGATGAATTTCCTTGAACCCGGGCAACACCGGCGACGGGTTTTTGGCGTCCGTGATGGTGTCCCCCATTTTGACGTCTTTGGGGCTTTTGATGTTGGCCGTCATGTAGCCGGTTTCGCCTGTTTGCAGTCTTTCGCGCACGTAGGGCTTTGGATTGAAGCTGCCGACTTCCTTGACTTCAACCCCTTTGCCGGAATGAAGCAACTGGACATGCATGCCGGCGCGCAGTTCGCCGTTGAAAATGCGCACATGCGTGACGACGCCCTTATAAGTGTCAAAATAAGAATCAAAGCCCAGCGCCTGGAGGGTCGGGGCGCCGGTCGGTTTCGGCGCTGGAATCCGGTGGACGACGGCCTCCAGAATATCGTCAATGCCGATGCCCTCCTTGGCGCTGGCCAGGAGGGCCGTATCGGCCGGGATGGCCAGGATGTCTTCCATCTGCGTTTTGGCCAGCGCGATGTCGGCGTGGGGCAGGTCGATTTTGTTGATGATGGGGACGATGGTCAGATTCTGTTTGGTGGCCAGATGGACATTGGCCACGGTTTGCGCCTCAACACCCTGGGCGGCATCAATGATCAACAAAGCCCCTTCGCACGCGCTCAAGCTGCGGGAGACCTCGTAAGTAAAATCCACATGGCCGGGCGTGTCGATCAGGTTCAATTCGTAAACCTCGCCGTTTTTGGCCGTGTAAGTCATCGTGACCGGATGGGCCTTGATGGTGATGCCGCGTTCCCGTTCCAAGTCCATGGAATCGAGCAATTGCTCCTCCATTTCGCGGGTGGCGACGGTGCCGGTGCGATGGAGCAGCCGGTCGGAAAGCGTCGTCTTCCCATGATCAATATGGGCGATGATGCTAAAATTTCTTATATGTGCGCAGTCCATTACTTAGTTTTCTTTTTCCTGGTAACGGATGCGTTTGTTGATGTCCGTATTGATGGAGTGATAGGGCTCGCGCAGGTTGCCGGCGGCGAAGCACGTCTGCCGCGTGTGTTCCACATCATCCCAGCCAATGGCATCGGTAAAGATCGGCAATAAATACTCCACCCCGAGGCGCGAGGGCTTGAACAGGACGGGGTCATAGAGGTCCGGATGCACGCGCCGGGCATGGATGTGGCCCCAGCGATCACGAAAACGATTGGCGTCATAGCCCTCGACGTGGAAGCCCTTGCCGGCATTGAATTGCAGGACCGAGACGCAGTTGTTCCGGCCTTCCAGCAGGAGGTTCACCGCGTGCGCCCCCAGTTCCGCCGCATAGAACCGGTCGAAGAGGATCGGGCGTCCGCCGCGTTGCGTATGCCCGACTTTGCGGGTGAAGATGGCTTCCGCCGCCGACTCGCTGCGGCGATAAAGCTGAAAGTAGCGATCGCCAATCATGGGGATCAAGCGGGCGCGCAGGGCCTCCGCCGCTCCGCTCAGCACGATATTCCCCGACGGATCGCTCGTATCGCGGACGGCTCCCAATTCCTCCCCCTTCTCATCCACGACGCCTTCCCCGCAGACGATGACGACATTTTTTTGCAAATCATACAGATGCTTGATGCGCTCGGCCAAAACCTCCAGATCCGGCGCGTGCTCAGGGATCAAAATAATGTCCGGGCGTCCGTAGGCCGTGCCGAGCGCAATGTAACCCGAATGCCGCCCCATGACCTCGATGATGGCAATGCGCCGATGGCTTTCCGCCGTGGTGCGAATCCGGTCAACACCCGTGGCCGACACAAAGACCGCCGTGGCATAGCCCGGAGTGGCGTAGTTGACAATATGATCGAGGTCGAAAGTGGCATTGGACGCCACGCGTTTGTAGCGAAAGCCCTGCGCGGCCTCCGCATCCTGCGTCCGCACCCATTCATTCGGTTCATTGGCGTAATTGAGGCCAAGGTCGTTATCGATCGTCTTCGGCGCGAGCACGACCGGCAATCGTTCCACCAGAGGCTGCAGGCCATTGAGCGTGCCATCGCCGCCGATGCAGATCAGCCCTTCCAGGCCCAGCTTGCGGATGCGGGAGTCAACCAAGTCCAACTCCTCCTTTTTGTTTGGATCGACATAGTCTCGCGACGACCCGATGAGTGTGCCGCCCCTGGTCGGATCCAGTTCGGGAATGGACTGGAAAAGGGGGTTGAGATGGACGTGCGGGACCTGGGGATTAAACAGGGAATTGAACCCCTTGATCAGGCCATAAAGCTCTATCTTCAGATGGTTTGCCCGCACCACCGCGCCGTAAATGGTAGCGTTAAGGGCCGGGGTATCGCCGCCGGCGGTCAGAATGCCAATCCGTTTCATGCCTTCGGATTTTATCCCAAGTCAGGCGGCGGGAAAAGCAATTTTCCAAATAAATCCCTTTCGCACTGCGGGCTGAACTGTTAGAAACGCTGGCATGGCTGCAAAACTTACCATTGGATTTCTCGGCGCGGGCAAAATGGCAACCGCATTGGCCAAAGGAATCGCCTCGGCCGGGTTGGTCAGGCCCTCTCAAATTCAGGCCAGCGACCCGGCGCCTGGCGCCCTGGCCTCGTTCGCCAGAGAAACCGGCGCCAAAACGACCGCTTCCAATATCGCTGTGGTTCAGTTCGCGAACGTCGTCATTCTGGCGGTCAAACCGGCGCACGTCGGCGAATTGCTGGAGGAAATCCGCCCGGCACTGACCCCGCGGCATTTGGTCCTATCCATCGCCGCGGGCGTGCCGATTGCCAGATTGGAAAATGGATTGGGCGCGGGCGCGCGAGTCATTCGCGTCATGCCGAACACCCCAGCCCTGGTCAGCGCGTCGGCCACCGCCTACGCCCTGGGCAACGCCGCCACCGCCGCGGACGCCGCGCTGGCGCAACGACTCTTTTCGGCCGTCGGGCTGGCCTTTCAAGTCAAGGAATCCCTGCTCGACGCCGTGACGGGATTGAGCGGCAGCGGACCGGCTTACGTGTATTTGATCATCGAAGCGCTCAGCGACGGCGGGGTGGCGTCGGGCTTGCCGCGCGAGATGGCGACCAAACTGGCGGCGCAGACGGTTTATGGCAGCGCGAAAATGGTGCTGGAGACCGGCCAGCATCCGGGAGCCTTGAAAGACATGGTAACCAGTCCCGGCGGCACCACGATTGAAGGTTTGCACGAATTGGAAAAGGGCAAAGTCCGCGGCGTGCTGATCAACGCCGTTCGGGCCGCGACGGAAAAATCGAGGAAACTGGGGCTATAGAAAGGAGCAGATGTATTCGCAGATGCCGGTCTTGACACCGATGTCGAAGCCGGATTTAGCCGGGACTTCAAATGTGTCGCCCGCGCCATAAGTCTTGACAGCGGTTTGGCCGTCGAGCTTGACCGCGCATTGGCCGGCGATGATCTCCATCCGCTCGGCTTTGTCAGTGCCGAAATGGAATCGGCCGGGATAAATCAAGCCCAGCGTCTTTTTGCTTTGATCGGCAAAGAGAAGGGAGTGGCTGACGACCCGGCCGTCAAAATAGATGTTCGCTTTGGTGACAGCAGTCACACCTTTGAATTCCGTTGGCAACATCGGCACAGTGTACGGCAGAAAGCGCCTTGCGCAACCAGAATTCAGAATGTTTCAAAGGCCGGCGGTTTCCCCTCTATGGCGTCTGGATGCGGTAAAACTCCATGGCGCCGGACTTGGCGGCAGTAAAACGATAGGAGCTTCCGGGAACATTGGTCGTCAAAGTTGCGCTGGAGTTGGTGGTCCATGCGGCGCCGAGCTGACTGGCTTGTAGCAAATGATACGTCGTGGCCGAACCGCCGGTTACGGTAAAGTTCAACAAGACCTGGTTATTCGTCAGGACGGGCTGACTGAGCACGATGCCAGGAACGGCGGTGACCTGAAGGATGGGGCCTCCATTCAACGGAAATTGAGTAAAGATGACCGGCTGGGCCTGGAGAATGTAACCGCCGGTTTGCGCGGGAGTGAAGGTGAAGCTGGCCGAGGCAGTCGTATTCGTAACTTGATTGATGATTTGGCTGGTATTGGTGACAACGATGTTTTCAATGTACCAACCTATATTATCACCATAGTCGTAATAAGAACCGCCCTGGAAATCATAATTGAAACGCAGCAGGGCCGCCGTGCCTGCGTACGTGGAGAGCGGGACGCTATGATGGGTAAAACTGGTTTCGCATTGCACGTTGCCCGTGGAATCGCAGCCAGCTTCGGTAAAAATATCCCGCCAGGTCATGCCGCCATCAGTGGAGACTTGGAGGCGCGCTGTTTCGTCCGTTGTCGCATAGCCCAGCAAACTATCAAAGGAAACGACGGCGTTGCCGGCCGGAAACAACAACTCATCGAGCTGGAACAATTGCGGATAGGAGTTGGTGCCGTCATGGCAGAGGTGAAAGCAATAGTTGGTTGAGCCATCGGGCGCGTTGGTGATGATGAGGTAGTTCGGCGGCGGCGAGATGGTGAAGTTAACCAGCCCGATGTGCGCCGCATCGTCATTGGCGTTTTCAGAAATATTTCCCGATTCCAATTGCGCGACGATCCAATTATAGCTGGTGACGTTTGTATTGTTGGGCGGCACAGCGGCATAGGAATTGCCCACACCGGCCGCAGGTTGCGAAGGTCCCAGGATGGTGGTTGGAATATAATCCGGGCCGGGCACACTTGGATCAAAGAGCCGCACGTTATAGGAAAAGCTGATGTTGGAACTGCCGACATTGATGTTGCTGACCGTGACGCCATAGACCGTGTCCGTGCCGCCGAAGGGAAAAGTGGCGCCTTCAGAAGTGGCGTCCAATCCCATCGGCACCCAGACAAGCGTATTCTCACCATATCCGGTTTGGTAGGGCTGGATGATGGTGGCAACCGCGAAGCCATTGCTGGTCATGGAAACCGTCGCGGCCGAAAAGTTGGCATTCGACAAGGCAAAGGACCAATACGGAAAAGCGAGTTGGCAAGGCACATAGCCTTCCGGCGGCCAGGAAACATAGGGCTGGCGGGTGGCGGGCCTGGGATCATTGATGCTGGAGTCAAAGACCCACGTCGCGTTGGCGGCGCTATAACTTCCCATGGCAGGGATGTCGCCGGTTCCCATGACCAGAGTTTGCGGGAGGAGAATCCAGCGGCGATGACCCACCTCGGAATTGTTGGCTCCGAAATCCCATATAAAACCCGTGATGGCATCGGGTCCGTTGAAGCCAATGGCTTGATCGGAACCGGCGACACTGGCGCCGTTGGTGGTGTAACAGGTGAAGTTGGTGGGAGGATTGTGATTGAGAGCATTGTTGGCAGAGATCATGAGCGCCATTTCCTGGTCATCGGCATTATAGGTTGCGTTGAAAGTAATCGCCGCGGGCACGCCGGCCATGGCCCGCATCCAGTTAATGCGCCGCAACACTCCCTCAACGAACGCGGTCGAATTGGTCCCGGGAATGCAGTCGGCCACGTTGGCGGTTGATCCAATGGGAATATTCTCCGACGCGGGGTAAATGGCGTTGTAGAACTGACGGACCTGCTCGCGAGAATCCGAATTCACAACGAACGGGCCTGTCACCGTGAAGACTTGGGGCGCGGGGCCGCGCTCGGGCAGCATGGAAGATTTCGCGGGGGCCAGGGGGGCCTCGCCCAAGTCGGGCGGGGTGCGGACGCTTGTTGCCTTTTGCTGGGCTGAACAAAAGAGAGGCGAAGACAATGTCAAAATCAAAACGATAAATTTGTTGGTTTTCATAGCACTACAATTGCTCATAACTTGCTCAAAGAATGGCAAAAAACAGGCGTTTGTTCAAGTGGATTTATTCCGCGATTTATTCCGCAATTGCGCAAAAGAGCGGCTGGAGTTGCCGCAGTTCTGCTGCAAATGGGAGGCAACCCCCGCCTTTTTGACGGCCCTCATTCCACCACCACCGGCATGCCAATCCACACCAGTTTGGCCAGGTAAGCGGCGTTCCAGTTGGCCAGGCGAAAACAGCCGTGGGATTCCGTGCGGCCAACCTGCTCCGGCGCGGGCGTTCCGTGAATGCCGTAGCCGGGCCGGTCCAGCCCAATCCAGGCCACGCCCACGGGATTGTTCGGCCCGGGCGGAATAATTAATTTTCGGCCCAACGCCTGGGCTTCGGCGGATTCCGGGAACACAGCCGGGTCAAAAGTGTAATCGGGATCGAGGGCAATGGTGGAAACGTGCAATTCTCCGGCGGGCCGTTTCTCCGCCAGCCGCCCAATGCTGCACGGGAAATGGACGAGCAGGTTGCTGCCGTCATCGAATGCTTCGAGGACGCATTCCTGCAATGAGATTTTCACCAGGGCCGCTTTGCCGGCAAGGGGCGGGTATTGGACTTGCGGCATCGTCACGGGCGTGCCGCAGGGCAGATCGGTCCAATTGACGTTTGGATTGAGCGCGCGAATGAGTTGCGGATTGGAAAAGGCCTTTTCGCCGAGCAGTTCGACGATGTTCTCGAAGTCCAGGCGCGGCTGTTCGGATTTGCCCAGCCAGGTTTTGGAAACCGGCAGCAGCCGCGCCAAATCTTCGGCTGTGACCGTGTACCCCGTCACCGCCGGCAGGGAGATGAGGAGAAGGGGCTTGGTGTTGGCATCGAGCAAACCGCTGGGAGGGATGCCCTGCTTCTTTTGAAAAGCCGTCAAGGCCGAACGCGTCTGAGGTCCGGGAACGCCATCGATTGAACCAGGGGAAATACCCAGTCGAGCCAGGGCGATCTGTGCTTCCAGAATGGTTTCGACCGGACGAGTGCCGGAGGACTCCAGTGCGCGGGTCTCCATCCGCAGGGCCGGGGCGCTGATGATCGCCGGAGGGTTGGCAGGCGTTGTGACAGGCGCCGGAACAGGCCGGCTGACCGGTCCGGGCGGCCACCAGACCCAAACGAAAAACCCGACGAGCGCGACGCACAGCAAGGCGTAAATCAGGGCTTTGAAAGTATGGAAGGACCGCCTTCTTTCAGACCTTCGCGCTTTATATGACGGCCGCAAAAACACGCCGATAGAATAACACCGGAATGGGGGCAATCTAAAAGCGCAAAGCGCACCACTGGCAACTGATATGCAAACAATTTACCAAACGCTTTACGAAATCAAGGTTTGTGCTTTGTGTTGTGGTTGAAGTTGCAGAACCGCCAAAAAATCAAGGCAAAGCAAGATTTCGCGCCACCTTTGTCTAATTTTAGGACATTGGTGAACCACCAAAAAAATGAAGGTGAATCAAGGCGGATCAAACTGAATCAAGGAGCAAACACCCTCTCAAAAACTGCGGTTCGCGGTAATTCCAAATCCACGACAATGCGCAGCTTTAAGCTTTGCTCTCGCGAAGGGCCAGCCGGTAGAATCGTTCCTTCCAGCCCAAAACGGCAATTTCCGGTCGGGCCTGGCGCGCATGACGCGTCGAGGGAGGAGTCAAAGTCGTTGCGCCGCCTCCCTGGCTCGGCGTTTCGACTACATGCAACTCTGGCCCCTGGTCGGCCACTTCGACCGATGAATTATCAACGTTCTGCTTCATATTTTGCCTATGCGCATTCATTTACAGCATTATGAATGCCAACAAATGGAGGAAAAAGTTAACGCCAATCTTATAACACGTTGTGAATCAATGTATTATGTCATTTGTAATAGATTGCGGACGAAAAAAGAACGCCCACCCGAGGGCGAATCCGGGGCTGAAGGCGTAAAAATTTCCCCCAATTTGAGTGAAATTTTCCCCTCCCGGAGCCTACTTGACAAAAGCGGAGACGTCTTCGGCAATGGACCGCAGGTCGTCGGGGCATTTTGCGGAATCCACCACCTTGGCGAACGCCGCGACCTCGTCGGCGGTGAAAACGTCCAGCAGCGAGATCTTGAGCGGCGCGCGGCTGCCTTGGAGGGTAATATGGTCCCATTGCGCGGATACGACCGAGGCGGAAAACTTTTGGATGCAGCGTCCACGGATATAGGCGCGGGTTGACCGGGGCGGCTCGGAAATGGCGCGGAAGACTGCCGCCTCGTCCGGCACACCCAGGATCGAGCCGGCCTGTTCGAGGGCGAAGTAAAGCCCGGCCTGGCGATCCAGCCGATGATATTCCAAGTCCAGGCTTTGCAACCAGGGATCTGTGCTGCTGATGTTCTGGGCATGACGGAATTCCTGGACCAAAGCCAGCTTCGCCACCCAATCCAAGCGGTTCCGGCAACGCATCGGATCGGCCTCCAAGTCCAGCAGCACGTTGTCCCAATCGGCCACGAGGGAAGCCTTGGCCGGGTCGGTCAGATCGCACAATTGGTTGACCGCCTGCCAGTATTCGCGCTGCAAGGCCAGGGCGTTGGAGCATTTGTCATCCTGCAAGGCCACTTCCCAATGGAATTTCGGGTCGCGGGAAATGGCCCTCAGAGCCTTCAGCGGGTCGGCCAGCGCGGGGTAGGAACGTTTGGGATTTCGGGCCAGCGCTTCCAGGACCAGCGCGGTCGTGCCAATCTTCAGGCGCGTCGAAAACGGCGACATGTTGGCGTCGCCCAGTATGACGTGAAAGCGGCGGAAAAGATCCGGGTTGGCGTGCGGTTCATCCCGTGTGTTGACAATGGGCCGGCGCTGCATGGTGTCCACGCTTTGCAATTCGCTGAAAAAGTCGCTGCGTTGCGAGATCTGGAAGCCGGGCGAAACGAATTTGTCTTCCTCCTCGATGGCAAATTTTCCCGCGCCGGCAATGATCTGGCGGGTGACCAGGAAGGCCTGGATGCCGGCGGCCAGTTTTTCCCACGACAAGGAGCGGGGCAGCAGGTAATTTTCATGGCAGCCGTAGCTGTGTCCGCGAAAATCAGTGTTGTTTTTGTAAAGGCGAACCGTGGAGCCGCGCTCTTCGGAGAGCTTGCGCGCGCACCGCATCAGGATGCGTTCGCCGGCGCGGTCATGGACAATCAACTCGTCCAGCGTGCTGCACTCCGGCGTGCAATATTCCGGGTGGGCATGATCGTTGTAATAACGGGCGCCATTGCCCAGGACAAGATCACTCTTGATTTCGACAAAGCTCAGTTCCCGTGCCGCGTCCTGGGCGAAATAAGAAGCCTCATCGGTGTCCTGCCGCAATTGCTCGACGTGAAATCCGCGCATGTCGGCGTGCGGGATCCTCGCACTCGTAATCCCAGCGCATGAGGACGCCGGATTTGGTGGCGCTGCGCACCAGGGCCATGGACTCGGCCACCACGTCCAGATTCTCCTCCGTGTCCCGGGCGATGCCGATCTCAGTCTCGGTGCCAAACAGGATGATCATTTTGTCCTTGTTGGCGTCCGGGGCGAATCCGTTCTTGCTGACCCACTCGTTTTCCGCCTGCGTTTTCATGATTCCGCGTGGCCGCCCGGTTTAGACAACCCCCGTTCCCTGCAAATCTTTCCTGCGCGGACGAATGGGCGCCAGCTTGATCACGTTGTCGGGGTCGAAGTCGGTCAGCTTGAGCCAGTCTTCCGTGATGTCGGTTGGAGGAAACAGGTCGTTTTCGGCGTACTCTTTTTGCAAGGCGAGCAAGAGGTCGGCGCGGGACAATTGCGTGTCCAGTTTTGTTTGAATGGAACGCTTGATGGCCAGGCTTTTTGCCCGCTCCACTATCGCGGCAATGATCGCTCCGCTGGCCAGATCGCCGCGATAAAGAAAATCCCGTTTGCCGCTGCGATAAGTCACTTCCAAAAATTGGTTCTCCGGCGTGTGCGCGTAATGCGCCTCGGCCAAGGCCGCGGCCAGCGCTTCCTTCGGTTCATCCAGGGGCAGGGTGTCCTTGAGATAAATCTCGTAAATCCGTTGCGCGCCTTCCTGGGTGGGCCGGTTGACCTTGATTTTCCGGTCAATGCGCCCCGGGCGCAGGATGGCCGGATCAATCAGGTCCGCCCGGTTCGAGGCCAGAATAACGACGACATTTTGCAGCGGTTCCAACCCATCCATTTCCGAGCAGAACATCGGGACCAAGGTGCTCAAAATGCTGCTGTAACGGCCGGCCCGGCGCGTGCCCAAAATGGATTCCGCCTCGTCAATGAACAGAAAGGCCAGCGAACCATCCGCCGCCCGCTCGCGGCATTGGGCAAACAAATCACGCACCTGCCTTTCGGATTCTCCGACCCACATGTTGAGAATCTCCGGGCCTTTGACATGCAGGAAAAACTCCGGGCGATCCACCCCCGTTTCGGCGCGGATTTGCTGGCGGAGATTGTGGGCCGTGGCCTTGCCGAGGAGGGTCTTGCCGCAACCGGGCGGCCCGTGCAGCAAAAAGCCCTTGGGCACGTTGTGTTCGAAGCGCTTGAACAATGCCCGATGTAAAAACGGCAACTCGATCGTGTCCCGAATCGCCTGCACCGCCTCGGCCTGTCCGCCGACAGCCTCCCACGGAATGGCCGTCACGGTTTCCAGGGAACGTTCGATGCGCCTGCCGACGCCGATCACTTCCAAAGCGACGCGCTGATTGACATCCAGACGCACTTCCATGCCCGCTTTGAGTTTCTCCTTGGCCAGAAGCGACGAACGCAGCAAGACCGAGCAAAGCAATCCCGACTCCTGGCCGATGCGCAACCGGCCGTTGGAGAGCAATTCATCAATCCGCACAATCGGGCCGTTGCGGTCGAAGCCAAGACTTTGCACGATGGCAAAGGCTTCATTCAAGAGCACGCGCTGGCCGACTTGCAGGCTGGCCAGCGGCATTTGCGGGTCAAGCCGGCAAACGTAATCCGTGCCGCCCACGCAAACGTGTCCTTTGTCCGGCTCCAGCGGCATCAGGAAAGTGCCGACGCGGAAGGCGGGCGACCGCAATTTTTCGACAATGGCATCCAGTTTTTCGATGGTTTGGCGCGCTTGATCGTTGATTTCCTCGACCTCCTCAATGCGGTCGCGCAGATAGACCATGTCCATGAGGGAACTGTGGCGCGGAGGCAATTTGGCGGCGATCAAATCGACCAATTGCAACAGAGAAAGCAGATCGAGCTGCTCGCGGGAAAGAACCGCGGGTGCAGGCGGCGGCGACGCCGGGGAATCGTTGGGACGGGTCTTGCTTGGAAAACTCCCTGTCGCCGGCTTCTTCTTGGATTCTGCCATGCCCTTAAAGTGATTCGTGTTCGGCACTTTTGCAAATGGTTGTCAAAAGTATAAGAATAATTGATTCACCTTGATCTTTTCCCAAACTCCGTCACCCGTTGCAAGTCCGCGGCCTCGGAATCCTCTTCCGGGGAAATGGGACCTTTCGTCGGGCAGCGCCACTGCGTCACGGCATGGGACGCCACGGTCGAAGGCGTGGGATGAATCGCCGGACATGCCGGCGATATTCCCGATAGGAGTCACCAAATCGCCGCTCCAACTGCGGCTCCTCGATGAGCGGAATGTAGATGAGATTGAGGATCAAGAAGCAAACTGCCCAGACGCCGTGGGGCGGCGACAGCAGTGCGAACGCCTCACCGAACAGGAACAAAATGACTCCGGAAATCATCGGATTACGGACGAACTGATACGGTCCGCGCACGACGAACACACGTGGAGGATCCCAGGGGGCGAGAGTGCCCTTCCCCTCGGTCGCAAACCACCACACTGAAGTGACGAAGAGGACAAGGCCCAAGCCGAGCAGAGCGAGGCCGACCACTTGGAGGAAGAGGGGGCCGACCGGACGACCGAGGGTTGGCGCCACGCCGTACCGCCGGGCGATCCAAACTGGCACGAGAACAACAACTGTGAACGGAAGGATTGCGATCGCGAGCAGTTGACGGAGGAGCGCAGCCTTCATATGGCGTTGCCTGACGATCTGACGCATTGCGGCGCGGTCTTCATTTTGGCTGCCCCGCCTCGATCTGTTCGAAAAAGGGGCCCAGTCGTTTCTGGGCGTACTTGGAAGAGTTTATCATCATCACGAAAAACAGCGGCACCAGCAGCAGGAGCAAGGCGGCGCTCCACCAGTGATGGGGACGGAACCGTTTCACATCGGGCGCATACGCCAGCAAACCCAGCACCGCTGCCAGCACCCCCACGGCATCCAGGCTGGCGCGCTGCCAATAAGTTGAGCCGTCCAGCCGAACCCACATGCCAAATTCGTCAAAGGTCAGCGCCAGTCCAATCCCGTAGGCGACGGCGGAGATTTTCAAGGCCCGCCCCGTTGGATCGCAAAACAGCAGGAACGCGCCCACTGCCACCAGCAGGAAAATGCCGTAATTCAAATGATGGATATGGTTTCCCCCCAGGTGCAAATAGAGGTCCGGTATCTTTCGCGCCATGATCAGATAGACGGTCAGGCGCGACGCGATGAACATCACCAAAAACGAAAACAGAACCCGCCGGGCCATGTGGGCTTCATCGGGATGGTCCTGCGGATGGGATATGGGCGCGTTTTGTTCGATGCCCCATTTTTGCTCCAATCCGCCTGCCAGCGCAACCATTTGTTAACCGGAGTCACTTCAGCTTCCGCTCCAAAATCCCGCCGATGAGGTTCGGGTTCGCTTTGCCTTTGCTCAGTTTCATCACCTGGCCTTTGAGGAAATTCAGCGCGGCCACCCTGCCCGCTCTGTAATCCGCCGCCAGCCCCGGATTGGCGGCTATGGCTTGAAAAAATGCGAATTCCGGGTTAAACTCGAAAATTGAAACTGTCGGTTTCCGATTTGTTGGGACTTTCCAAACGGGAACAGATGCGGCAGATTATAACTTGTGAGTACTATAAGCATTAATGACCTAAAAAAGCAATCGGACGACCAATGGCTCAAATCAGTGGACAAAGACGACCTGATTGTCACCTCTCAGGGCCAGCCTGTGGCGGTTTTGTTGCCCATTAATGCGAAGAGTTTGCGCCAACCAGCCGAATAGCGTCTGGGCTGGTGCCTTCCCTGACGTAGAGCTTGACGATGATGGCGGAGTCAAAATAAGCGTCCATCAGCGGTCACCGCGTCCCTCGTCAATGATCTTCTGTGAATCAGGCGCGATCTTGTCGCCATAAATGCCGCGCAAACGTTCGCCGAAGTCGGGCCAGTTTGACTGGCTGGCCGGGCCGGGGGTGCGGCTGCCATTCTTCATCGCGTGGAAAAGCTGTTCGAACAGCGTTCTTTCCCGTTGCGGAAGCGCGGCCACTTGCTTGATGAGTTCTGTTGCGCTCATAGGGTAATTCTAGCTCAACTCCGTGTTCCCGCCAAGAGGTTTTTTTTCCTCAAGGACTGTGACGGCATTTGATTCATATCGCCGCCCTTTGTGTGGGACTGGCCCTGAAAGTGAAAGGGGCACTTTCACTTGATTCCGAGGACCCTTCGTGTACCTGTGCGAAAAATCATCGCCGCCATTAAGACGCACATCGAACGTGAGACCGACCCCGTTAAACGTCTCGACGAACAGATCAGCCTCGCCCGCCTCCGAGGCGAAACTCATAACAACTCGGAACGGATCGAACTCATCTGAGATGTGTTTGTTCACAATCTTAAATTTGGCTAATAACGACGGAGCCGGAAAAGAAATTCGTGGGTTTCCTCACCGATTCGAACGCGCACTTTGTAAGATTCGGCTTGCGAGAAAGGAAAAAAGACCAAGCCCAGCCCTTTCGTGCCCGGCGGCACCATAGCTTTCCTTATCAAGAGCCTGTCAAGTATGGCACTGCCAGGAAGCCTGCCAACCCGTCCAAGTCATGCAACTTGACGGAGTGGTGACGGTTTCGGCCGTCGCCGGGGTGGGCTTCCGCCGTCGCCTGGCTATGGCGGGACGAGATGGCGCGAAAAGCGTTACGGGTTGGACTTTTGTAAATACTAATTTAAGCCATTTCTGTAAATACCTTGCTGACAACATGTTATGACTATTCAAAAAGCCGAATATTTCACGGTTTTTTTCAGGGCGGATTTTCTTGAGAAATTTAAAACTGCCTTTCAAATTGAAAGGCAATCATTTGTCAACCAAACTTACTTCAGCTTCCGCTCCAAAATCTCGCCGATGAGGTTCGGGTTCGCTTTGCCTTTGCTCAGTTTCATCACCTGGCCTTTGAGGAAATTCAGCGCGGCCACTTTGCCCGCTTTGTAATCCGACGCCGGCCCCGGATTGGCGGCTATGGCTTGATCGCAAAAGCCTTCGATGGCCCCGGTGTCGCTCACTTGGGCAAGCCCCCTCTTTTCGACGATGGCATCGGGCGATTCGCCGCTGGCGAACATTTCCACAAAAACCTGCTGCCCGATGGAGTTGCTGATTTTTTTGCTCTCCACCAATTCGATCAGTTCGAGAATGTGTCCCGGCTCGAATTTCAAATCGGCCAGCGTCGTGCGGGTTTCGGTCAGTTTGGCGCGGAGATTGTTGATGACCCAATTGGCCGCCGCTTTGGGACTCCTGCACCGCCGGGCCAGGGATTCGAAATACGAACCGAGCGGCACGTCCCACACAAAGGTCTGGGCGTCGGACGGCGGCAGTTGATAATCGCGCATGAAACGCTGCTTGCGCGCGAGCGGCAATTCCACCGCGCGCTTGCGAACGTCGGCGAGCCACGCATCCGTCGGTTCGAAGGGCATCAAGTCCGGTTCGGGAAAGTAGCGGTAATCGTGGGCCATCTCCTTGCTCCGCATCGTTTCAGTAACGCCGGCCGCATCATCCCAACGGCGCGTTTCCTGGCTCAATTTGCCTCCTTGCTTGAGCACCTCGATTTGCCGGGGGATTTCGTGCTCAAGCGCCCGCCGCGCGCCGCTGAAGCTGTTCATGTTTTTAATTTCTATTTTCCTGCCCAGTTCCCTGGAGCCGAGGGGGCGGACGCTCACGTTGACATCGCAGCGGACCATGCCCTTTTCCATGTCCGCATCGCTCACGCCGCCGTACACCAGGATGTCTTTGAGGGCGTTGAGATATTCGTAAGCCATGGCCGCGCTGGTGATTTCCGGTTCGGAAACAATTTCCAGCAGCGGCACACCGGCCCGGTTGAAATCAACCCCGCTGTTGCGCTCGAAATGAAAGCTCTTGCCCACGTCCTCCTCCAGGTGCGCGCGGGTGATGTGGACGCGCGAAATGCCGCCGTTGAATTCAAAATCAACGTGCCCGTTCAACGTCGAAGGTTTGTCGTATTGCGTGATCTGGTAATTCTTGGGCATGTCCGGATAGAAATAATTCTTCCGGTCGAATTTGGCGTAGGGAGCGATGGCGCAGTTGAGCAACAGGCCGGTCAGGGCGGTCAGGCGCAAGGCTTCTTCGTTGGCCACCGGCAAAACGCCGGGCAAGCCCAGGCAAACAGGGCAAACAAGGGTGTTGGGCGGCGCGCCGAATTGATTGGCGCAGCCGCACCACATTTTCGATCTGGTTTTGAGCTGGACATGGGTTTCAAGCCCGATCACCGCTTCGTAATTCATTTCGGCAGATAATAGAGGCGGGTGTAATCCTGAACCATGCGCCAGGTGTCGAAGCGCGGGACCAATGTGACCATGGCGCGGCGGATTCTTTGAATCCACTGGCGCGGCACACCCCGGTCATCCCGATTGTAAAAGGCGGGAATGACCTCTTCGGTCAGGGCCTTGTAAAGATTGGCGCTGTCCAGCTTGTCTTGCGCCTCGATCGAAGCGGGATGCTCGTCGCCGCCGATGGCGAATCCGTTGGTGCCATCGTAGCCCTCGCGCCACCAGCCGTCCATGATGCTGAGATTCAGGCAGCCATGACAGCCGGCTTTCTGGCCGCTGGTGCCGGAGGCCTCCAGGGGCCGGCGCGGATTATTCAGCCAGACATCGCAGCCGGAGACCATTGACCGGGCCACATGGACGTCGTAGTTTTCAATGAATATCAGGTGCCCCTTCAACTCGCTGTACTTGCTCAGATGGATGATGCGCTGGATGAACTTCTTTCCCTCGTCATCGCGCGGATGGGCCTTGCCGGCGAAAATGAATTGCACCGGCCTGCGACGGTCATTGACCAGTTTGATGACGTCCTCCAAGCGATCAAAAATCAGCGGCGCGCGCTTATAGGTGGCAAAGCGCCGGGCAAATCCGATGGTCAGCGCATCGACGTTCAGCAGTTGATCGAAGGCGATGAAGTCGGACTGGGAAAGACCCTGTCCGAGCCGGCGCCGGGCAAATTCGATCAATTCCCGGCGCAGTCTAAAGCGCAACGCCCACAGTTCCTCATCGGAAATGAACTCGTGATCCGCCATTTTTTGCCAGAACTCCTTGGAATTGACCTCCTTTTCCAGGGAAATGGCACCGTGGCGGTTCCAGAAGGTCGTCGTTTCGCCCTCGGCCCGCTCGTGCAGCGCGCCGGCCCCGGAAAGTTTTCGCTGCCAGAATTTCCGCACCGGCCCTTTCATCCAGCCCATCAGATGAATGCCATTGGTGATATGCCCGATCGGCACTTCTTCCAACTTCGTGCCCGGCCAGAGGGCGTGCCACATTTGGCGGCTGACTTTGCCGTGCAATTCACTGACGCCGTTGGCAGCGCGGGAGAGTTTCAGCCCCAGGACGGTCATGCAGAAGGATTCGCGGCCGTTCTGCGGATCCACCCGGCCCAAGGCCATCATGCCGTCGAGGGATAATTTGAGCTGGTCCATCAAACCGCGCAGCGCATAGGCGACCAGGTCGCTGTTGAAGCGGTCATGTCCGGCCTCGACCGGCGTATGGGTGGTAAAGAGGCATTGTTGTTTGGTTTGGGCCTGTGCGTCCGCGAAAGAAAGGCCGGCCGCAAGTTTTTCGCGGATCAATTCCAGGGTCAAAAAGGCGGCATGACCTTCATTCATGTGGAAGACCGAAGGGACAACGCCCAGGGTGCGGAGCAATCGCACCCCGCCGACGCCCAGCAGCACTTCCTGCATGATGCGCATCGTGTTGTCGCCGCCATAGACGCGGCGGGTCAAGTCCCGGTGATGCTGGGAGTTCTCGGGCCGGTTGGCATCCAGCAGATAGACGGCGACGCGGCCCACGTTGGCGCGCCAGGCATGGAAATAGACACGCGTCAATTCGATTTCCACCGAGCAGACCAGCGGCTGGCCTTTGGCGTCGAGCACCGGTTCAAGCGGAAGATTGTCCGGGTTGAGCAGGGTGTAGTATTCCGTCTGCCAATTGTCGGCGTTAAATTGCTGTTGGAAGTAGCCTTCGCGATAAAACAAGCTGAGGCCAACGAAACCGATGTTGAGGTCGCTGGCCGATTTGGCGTGATCGCCCGCCAAAATGCCCAGACCGCCGGCGGCGATGGGCAGCGTTTCGTGAAAGCCGAATTCCGCCGAAAAATAAGCGACCGGATTTTGCAGGAGGGCGGGGGCATTCTGGCGGCCCCAAGTCTCTTTGTCCTCGAGGTAGGCGTCGAAATCGGCCAGGACTTGCTGGACGCGGCGGGCGAACTCCGTGTCTTGCAGGCGGACGCGCAGTTCATAATCGGAAACCTCGCGCAGGACAGCCACGGCATTGTGGTAAAGGTTTTGCCAGCAGCGGGGGGAAAGTTCGGAAAAGATTTCCTGCGCCCCCTGGTTCCACGTCCACCACAAGTTGTGGGCGAGGCGGTTGAGGCTGGCGATGATTTTGGTCAGTTCTTCGGGCGGCAACGGTGCAGTGCTCATAGTTTCGAAACAGCAATTCGCAATTCGCGAAAATCACGCGCTAGATAGACATGCCGGAGCGGTTTGCGCAACTCATTTGTGCAAACGCCGGAACGAAACGGGCTTGAACAATTGCCCTGCTGAAGGTAATATTAGGCCATGACAGTGGCGGAAATAAAGAGCGGCATCGAACAAAGCACCCTTGAGGAGCGGGCGTACTTGGCTGCTTTCCTCAAGCATCTCGCGCGCAAAGACGATCCCGCCTATCAATCTGAACTTACGCGCTTGAACGAAGAAATTGACAGT
This sequence comes from uncultured Verrucomicrobiae bacterium, assembly GCA_963825315.1. Lineage (GTDB taxonomy): Bacteria > Verrucomicrobiota > Verrucomicrobiia > Limisphaerales > Palsa-1400 > DASRLE01. The sequence continues at coordinate 116,229 of CAWGST010000004.1, forward strand.
GGCAAAAAGATTTCACTCGCCCAGGCAAAACAGTTGCATGAAACCCTGAAGGCTGAAGGATTGTGAGTCAAAGCTGGCAGTTCACGCTCAACGAAACGTCCCTTCATTTCCTGCTGGCAATCAAGGCCCGCGATCGCCAAAAACTTATCCGTGCTCTGGAAGCTCTCGCCGCCGAGCCTTTGCAAAGAGGCGATTTCGAGGGAAAAGATGACACAGGCAGATCAATTCAGATCAAGGTTGCCGGATCATTCTTGATCTCCTTTTGGCCCGATATTTTTGTGCGCGAACTGCGCATCATCAACATCGAATGGATTTGACCTCACCGGCGGTTTTGCGCTAATTGAAAGGGGTGTACTTGGAATATTACGGGCTGAAAGAACCGCCCTTCAACCTTACGCCTAATCCGCGGTTCCTGTTCTACAGCGCCAAGCATCGTGAAGCCTTTAATCATCTGCTTTACGGGATTCGCGAGCGCAAGGGGTTTGTGCAGTTGACCGGGGAGGTGGGCGCGGGCAAAACCACCTTGTGCCGCGCCTTGCTCGAACAATTGGGGCCGGAGTTTTCCACCGCCTTGATTCTTAACCCGGTGCTCGACGCCGGGCAATTGGTCAAGGCCATCGCCATGGAATTGAATTTGCAGGTCAAGGGGCTGGACCGGTTGGAGACGCTGGCGGAGATCAACCGCTTCCTGCTGCAACAGGTCGAGCGCCACAAGGACACCGTTCTGATTATTGACGAGGCCCAGGATTTGACCCGCGAATTGCTGGAGCAGGTGCGGCTGTTGTCCAATTTGGAAACCGACGAGCGGAAGCTTCTGCAAATCATCCTCATGGGCCAGCCGGAATTGCGCGACCGGCTTAACGATCATTCTTTGCGTCAACTGCGCCAGCGCATCACGGTGCGTTTTCATTTGAATCCTCTCAAAGGCTCCGAGGTCAGCCAATACATTCAACATCGCCTCCAGGTGTCCGGCGCCAACGGCGCGCCTTATTTTACCACCCCTGCCGTCTGGCTTATTTACCGCTACAGCCGCGGCATCCCGCGCCTGATCAACGCCGTCTGCGATAAATGCCTGCTGGCCGGCTTTGTCCAGCAACGCGACAAAATCAATTTCCAAATGGTGCGCCGCGCCATGCGCGAGTTGGAAGGGCACATCGAATTATGAGCCTCATCAATGACGCCCTCAGACGCGCCAGCCAGTCGGAAAGAAACCGCCCGCGCCGGGCTTCGACGGCGATGGGCATGGAACCCGCGCCGGCAGCCAGAGGCTCGCGCCTTTCTGTGCTTTTGGCCGCGGCCGTGCTGGTCGCGCTGCTGCTGGCGGGTTGGTTTTTTTGGCAGTTGTGGAATGCGCGCAACAACCCCGGCAGCACCGTCCTGGCGGCCAATATTGCCCCGCCAGTGACGCCCCATGTCATTCCGCCACCGGCAGTGGCGCCGAAATCGGCCCCGGTCGCTCCAGCCGCGCCGGCGAATCCCGCGCCTGCTCCTGTCGTTGTTTCCGAGCCGCCGGTGGCGGCCCCGCCGGTCGCTGCGCCGCCAGTTGCTGCGCCGCCGGTGGTGGCCCTGCCAGTCGCTGCGCCGACCCCGCCGCCGGTCGAGCCGCTGAGTGTGGCCAGGGACAACCAGATTGTGTGGCCCGTGCAGATGACGCTCAGCGCCATTTTCTTCAGCAAGACAAACCCGCGGGTTCTCATCAACGGAAACCTCTATGGGGTCGGGGATGAAATCCAGGGTATTGTCCTTAAAAAAATTGAGAAGGATGAAGTGACGGTGGAATGGAACGGACACAGCAAAGTATTGATGTTGGGAGGACAATGAAGCGCGCCTCCGCCGCCATCCGCGGCGAGAGGCCAACCCATACCTCCTACCTCTTACAAGAGCTGCGATACCTCTTCCGACTGCCCATCAGCGGAATAGAAGGCTTAACGCCTCTGCTAATTCGTGTCCGCCGTGTTGACGCAGCAGTTCCGCCACATCCTTCAGCGGCCAGGGAGAATCAAGCATTGAATTTCAGCGAATCAGCGAGCGTTTATCAGCCGGCCAGAAGGGGCGGTGGTGGTCAAAGGGGTCGTACCAGAGCTTTGTCCATTTTTCTTTATTCATTTGATTTTCTCCATGCAAGCGTTCCAGCAAAGCCTGCTTGAAGTCCGGGCTTCCCACACACTACCCGCTCCTCCGACTCCATTGCATCGGCAAAACCAAATATGGGCAAAGCTCCGGTTTGACCCATTTGACATTTTATAAGTCATTGCAATACAGCGTGTTACAACCATTTGCAAAATAATCACAACTTTTCTGAAAAATCTTTCAAAAATCTGTTGACGAAATAATATAATAACTGTATAGTTCGCTTAATGAATGACCAATTAAGGCCATGTCGGAAAGGAAGAGGGGAGCGCGGGCGTCTCGCGCGCCGTGGTTGGCGTCCCGCCAAACACATCTTCGCCCGAAACCCATTGCGCACGACGAAACTCTGCGCAGCAACTGGTCAAAGACCGGGTTTGGAAAAAAGAGGAGGAGGGCGGTGCGCCACATCCGCCGTTGCTGTGGCGGGACCGCCAAAAAAGGCGGAAAAGAAAACCTAAAGAACCATGAAAACCGTAAAATCAGTTTTTGCCATTTTTCAATGGGAAACTGCTGCCACCCAATCGGTTCCAACCAAAACAGCTCGAGGAGATTTTACGGCTCTTACGTTAATTTTACGCTTGGGTATGGGGGGGAGGGGGGGTGGAAAGGAAGAATTATGAAGGCAGAATTAAGAAACTGTAAACGGAGTGCGAATGGCGTGGTCAAAATGACAGAGCTACGGTTTACCCGTCTGACCAATCAAACCCCGTCACAGTCAGTCGCAGTCAGTCGCAGTGATATTGGGGAAGATATGACCACTTCCCTGCCCTGCTCCCTGGCAATGAAGCGCGGTTTTTGGTTGGCATTTTCCGGCTCATAATCTTAATCTTAATCCTGCATCGCTTCGATTAAGATGAGGAAAGAGTGCTCAAACATTATTTATGGAAAACGAACGCAAAACGCTGGACGACCGGCAAAAAATGACCGACTTGGAACGCATCCGCCATTCCTGCGCCCACGTCATGGCCACGGCTATCCTGCGCCTTTGGCCCGACGCCCAATTCGCCGCCGGCCCGCCGGTTGAGAGCGGTTTTTATTACGATGTCGAGTTGGGGCATCGCATCTCGCCGGAGGACTTCGGAAAAATCGAGGCTGAGATGAAAAAGGAAATCAAGGCCAACCACACCTTCGAAAAACTGGCCGTCACCCGCGAACAGGCGATGAAAGACGCCGAAAGTGGCCGATTGGGCGCGCTGGCCGAGCGCCCCGGCAACCCCAGCAAGTTTAAAATCGGCAACCTGGCCGACATTCCCGAAGGCGAGCAAATCACCTATTTCAAGAACGGCGATTTCATTGATCTCTGCGCCGGGCCGCACGTCATGCGCACCGGGAACATCGGCGCGTTCAAGCTCACCACCGTGGCCAGCGCCTACTACAAAGGCGACGAAAAGAACCCGCAACTGCAACGCATCTACGGCACCGCCTTCAAAAACAAGACCGAAATGGAGGCCTACTTCAACATGCTGGAGGAGGCGAAGAAGCGCGACCATCGCAAGATCGGCGCGGAGATGCACCTTTTCGCGATGGACACGGAATACGTCGGCCCCGGCCTGCCGCTCTGGCTCCCCAAAGGCACCGCGATTTTGGAGGAACTGGAAAAGCTGGCCAAGGAAACGGAATTTTCGGCGGGCTATGTGCGGGTGAAGACCCCGCACATAGCAAAGGAAAAGATGTATCTGACTTCCGGCCATTTGCCGTTGCTTTACAAGGATTCGATGTTTCCGCCGATGGAAATGCCCTCCGACCCGGAAGTAAAAAGAAAAATTGAAGAGATTGATAAAGAAGTCAAAAAGTTAACACCCCCCTATGACATTGGAGTTAGTTCAGGGCATTGCGATTCTCTCACAGTTGATGCTGAGTCGGAGAGAGACGAAGACCTGGAGGAAGAGGAAGATCGAGGAATTCGGCTCTCAGAGTTGCATCAGCAGAGAAACCGGCTTTTGGGGGAGAATCGCTACTACCTCAAAGCCATGAACTGCCCGCATCACCACCGCATTTTTGCGGCGGAGCCGCGCAGTTATCGTGATTTGCCGTTGCGGTTGGCTGAATATGGCTGCAATTACCGCTACGAACAATCGGGCGAGTTATTCGGCCTCATGCGCGTCCGCTCGCTCAACATGAACGACGCGCATATCTATTGCGCGCCGGAGCAGTTTGCGCAGGAGTTCAACGCCGTCAACGAAATGTATCTCAAGTATTTCAAGATTTTCGGCATCGGGAAACATGTCATGCGCTTCAGCACGCATGACCCGGCCAAACTCGGCCAGAAATTCGTCAACGAGCCGGCCCTCTGGATTCAAACCGAAAACATGGTGCGCGAGGTCCTCAAGAACAGCGGCATCAATTACGTCGAGGTGCCGAACGAAGCGGCGTTTTACGGCCCCAAGATTGACGTGCAGGTCTGGAGCGTCATCGGCCGCGAATTCACTTTGGCCACCAACCAGGTTGATTTCGCCGTGCCCGCCCGGTTCGGCCTCGTCTATCGCGACAAGGACAACACGGACAAGACGCCGTTGTGCATTCATCGCGCGCCGCTTGGGACCCATGAACGCTTCATTGGATTTCTGATCGAGCATTACGCGGGAAACTTCCCCCTGTGGCTGGCGCCGGACCAGGTGCGCGTCCTGACCATTGGCGACGATGAAAAACTGGTCAATTACGCCAGGCCCATCCTGGCGGAGCTGCGCGCCCATCAAGTGCGCGCCGACGCGGATTTTGGCACGGACAAAATCAACGGAAAAGTCCTGCGCGCCGAGGAGGCCCGGGTGCATACCATGCTGGTCATCGGCCCGCGCGACATGGAGGCCAACAACGTCAGCGTCCGCCTGCACGGCAAAGGCCATCAAGGAGCCAGGCCGAAGGGCGAAGTGATTGCGGGCATTCTCCAGGCCATCAAAGAGCGGCAGGCGTAAATCAATCTTTTCTTTCATCCGCATCGCGCACATAATGGACTCGACAACTCGCTGGGCGCCCAAAGGCCCGGAAAAATTGCACTATGAACGAATTCAAATTCTCCTGCCCTCACTGCCAGCAAAACATCCAGGCAACGCCCGAATACGCCGGCGTTCAAATCAATTGTCCAAGTTGCCAGGCGCCGATCGTCGTGCCGCAAGCCACGGCCGCCGCCGCCCCGCGGCCGGGCAAGCTCACCAAAGCTCCTTCGACGGTGCATTACGCCGCCACCACCCCGGTGATGGCGGCAGCCATGGCTCGAAAAGCCAAAAAGCCGCGCGTCGGCTTGTACGTCGGGTTGGGCGTGGGGGCTGTCGTGGCGGTGGCGGCGATCCTCTTCGTGCCCAAGTTGCTTGACACATACCACCAGCATAAAGAGGCGATTGCGGCCGAGCAGGCGGCGACCAACGCCCCGCCGCCGCCTCCACCAGATCTGACGGCGGACGAAATTTTGAAAAAGCTTGGCGCGACTTACAAAAAATTGACAAGTTACAGCGCGCAGGGCGTATCGATTGGAACCATCGATATGTCGCAAATCAGCCCCGCGATGAAAGAGCCACAGACGCTGACGACAACATTGTCACTCCGATTGGGCAAGCCGGACCATTATCGAATGGAGTGGGATCGGGAGGTTGGCACACAACACCTCAAAGGCGCCGTCTGGGCGGCCGGCAAAGGGGATTTTGTTCACCCAGGGACTGTCACCACCAAAGTGAAGGACCGGGAAACGGCCTTGAACACGGCAGCGGCCACTTCGGGCACCCTCGGTATTTTCACTGCGGCGTTGTTTTTTGACGAGACCAACAGCCTGGCCGCCACGCTCAAGAACTATGCGAAAACGAATAACGAAACTCTCAACGGCAAGAAATGTTACGTTTTGACCGGCCAAATCGCTTCCCAGAAAGTGCTGTTCTGGGTCCACAAATCGGATTTCCTGATCGCTCAAGCCGAACTCATTCTGGGTGGAAAAGTTGATGAGGCGACGCTGGCCGGTCTCACTCTTGCGCAAAAGGCCCAAATGGAAAGGGCGTCGAAACTGAAAGGGAATTTTATCGAGACCTACCAGGACGTTGAAACGAACAAAGTCTTAAACCCAAACGACTTCGAAACCGATTTTCCTCCCAACGCGAATCCGGGGCCCATGCAACCGCGACAACCCAGGGCTGGCAGCCTGTCTGACCGTGCGAACCGCCGATGATGGCGGGCCGCCTGAGGCGCCAATTCGTAATTTTGATCCGAACTGCACGAAGAAGATGAGGATTACGACTACGATTAAGATGAGGAGCCATGACTAAACACGGTGATAAAGGCCGCGGCCTCCATCTCGGCATTGAAATCGGCGGAACCAAACTGCAGATTTGCGCGGGCGACGGCGCGGCGCAAATTCTGGAGCGGATTTGTTTTGCCGTGGATAAAGCCGCGGGCGCTGCCGGCATCCGCCGCAGACTCGAACAAACCATTCCCGACCTGGCCCGGCGCATCAAACCTGCCGCGATCGGCGTCGGATTTGGCGGGCCGGTGGATTGGAGGACGGGACGAATCTGTTGCTCGCATCAAATCGAAGGCTGGCCGGAATTTCCCCTTGCCTCGTGGCTTTCTGATTTGGCCAAGGCGCCCGTGCGCGTGGATAATGACGCCAATGTGGGCGCTCTCGGCGAAGCATTGCATGGCGCGGGCGCGGATTTTAAGATCGTATTTTACGTGACCCTGGGCAGCGGGGTCGGCGGCGGATTGGTGGCGGACGGAGAGATTTTTCATGGGGCGATGCCGGGCGAAGCTGAGATTGGCCACATTCGCCTGGACCGCTCGGGGACTACTCTGGAAAGCCGCTGTTCCGGTTGGGCGGTTGATGCGCGGATACGCGCCGCCGTATTGCAACATCCGGCCGGCCCGCTGGCGAAATGCGTCGGCAACGCCACCGCCAACGAAGCGAAATTCCTGGCCGCCGCGCTTGTCGCCAACGACCCGGCGGCCAGGCAAATTTTAGGCGATACCGCCGGCGATCTGGCCTTCGGCCTGTCACATGTGGCGCATCTATTCCATCCGGAAGTGATAGTATTGGGCGGCGGTTTGTCACTGCTCGGCGAACCGCTGCGGGCTGCGGTGGAAGGATCATTGCGCGGTTACGTGATGGAGGCATTTGCGCCGGGGCCGAAGATTGCGCTATCCCGGCTCCGCGAAGACGCCGTTCCCATCGGCGCATTGAGTCTGGCCATACCATGATATAGAGCTTGCCTTGGCGGGGATTCCATGCTTAAATGCCTTCATCTCCTGAAGGTTGCCAGGCTGCTTTGGCGCGCACATGTTATTTGGCCCGCAGGAACCTGGCTTTGGAGTCTCATGAAAGCCAACATGAAAAGTTGCAGGGTGACGCCGACTCGTGTAAAGCCGCCGGACGGCGAACCCACGGCCCCATGCCCAAGCGAAAGCCAGGCCCAGTCGTTAAAATGGACGGCGGAGGCCGAACCCTCGGAGTTTTTCGCCTTCAGGGAGTGTCAGGACCTGTTCCGAAAACGGCTGGCGGGGCCGCTGCTCAAACTTATTGCGCAACTGACCGGCCTGCGCCTCCACCTCTTGTGGCATGGTCAGTTGGACTTTTATGGACTCGGTGCAGTGCCCGTCCTGTGCCCGATGGCGCGCCAACGAGCGGGCGCGAGAGGCCGGCAGCCCAAGTGCTGCGTGTCCTGCCTGCGGCAGCATTGGAAACTCACCTTGCACCCGGCAAACCGGGGCCGGCGTTTCATCGGCCAATGTGGCATCACCAACTTCCGTGCCGGCCTTCAGGTGGATAATTTCCGCCCTCTCTCGTTGGTCTTGCAGGCGAGGGTGGCGACTTGTTCTCCCTTATCCCACACCGTCAGCCAAGGGAGAAACGATCGGTTCTGGTCCAAGCACGCCGGGGAACCCGTTTCCCCCGCCGCCTTCCATCACGCGGTGGCTTTGGTGCGTCTGGTCCTCCACGATTTGGAATCCACCGCCCAGGCCCGGATGGCCGGAAGCGGATTGGAAAGCGCCTTGCGCAGGTTGAACAACACTCAAATCGAGGCCGCCCGCCTGCGCGGGGAGCTGCGCCGTCGGTTGCCCGACCTCCCGGAATCCACGCTCCAACCTGGTTTGGGCAGCCGCGACCAGAAGCTCGTTGAAGCGATGCTCGACTACGTGCATCAGCATTACCACCACCCGTTCAGCTTGGGCGAACTGGCCTTGGCCATGAAGATGAACGCCTCCTATCTCTCCGCCCTGTTCAGTCAAACAACGGGCGTGACCTTCCACCAATTCCTCGAAGAAGTTCGGCTCTCCAAGGCCAGGGAGTTGCTCCGCGATCCGCGAAACCGCGTTTGCGAAGTGGCCTGTGCGGCGGGCTACGCCAGCCCGGACTCCTTTCGTCATGCCTTCAAGGCCCATGAGGGCCTTTCCCCGGAGGCTTGGCGGGCGGGGCAATAACTTTGGCCTTTTATCGCCCAAAACCAGCCAAAATCCAAAGAATTATCCGCTTTTCCAAAATCTTATCCGTTGCGGAACCGGGCCATTCCTGCTTAAATGACCTGTATCTTGAACAACGACAAACAATTGCATGGAGGTATCATCGCTAACCTTCGATAAGGCCTCCACTGAAACCCTGAAGGATTATTATGAAAGTGAAAATAAGCATGGTTCGATCTTTGGCAGCCGCAGTGAGCACGTTGGGTATCACGTTCGCGGCTATCGGTCAGCCTGTCGCAAGCACGGGCGCTCTCGGGCAACTGGATCCCACTACGACGCTCACATTCGACACTGACAACGGCACCTACCAGATAGATGGCGGCTCCTGGCTTTCCGGTGGCACACTTGATAGTGGAGGATCTGCAATGCTGTATGATTTCACGGGCATTACCTTGGGGCAGACCGTCACAGTTTCGGCCTTTGGCGGCTATTCTCTGGGTCTCGTGGCGGAGGACAACATCGTCATTTCTGATTCACTATCGTTCGCGGGAGCGAATGGGCAAAATGGTCAGGACGGATATGGCCAGATTGCCGGAGGTTCCGGAGGAGGCGGAGGAGGCGGTGGTGCCTTGATGCTCTACAGCAGCACCGGGTCTATCACCGTCAACGGAAATATCGACCTGCGGGGTGGCGAGACCGGAACGCAAGGCGCGAGTTATTTGTCCGGTGCAAACAGTGGTGGCGCCGGAGGGGCGGGCGGGGCCGCCGGGGTCGGTGGCGGAGCCGGGGGAGCTGGCGGGAGTTGTGTAGCAGGTGGCTCTGGTGGCGATGGTGGAAACGGAAGCGGCTTGGGTGGCGGCGGCGGCGGTGGAGGGGGCGGCGCTAGTGGGGGCCAGCCAGGACTCCATGGAAATAAAGGGCTAGCCGGCAATGCAACTCGAGGATTTGGAAATGATGGGAGCGACGGCCTCCAGGGGGGACTGGGTAGAGGAAATGGGACCCCAGGAGGGGACGGCGGAGCCTTCGGGGCAGGCAACGCGGCAGCTCGTGCAGGTAACGGGGGAGTTGGCGGGGTCGGCGGCGCTCTTCAGGGCGGTCCAGCCGGAGGCGGAGGCCCTGGTCTTCCAGGTGCGCCCGGCGCTGGCAATGGAGGAGGAGGAGGAGGAGGAGGAGGATCGGACAACTACGCCGCTGGCCCCATCGGAACAGTTGGTAAGGGCGGTCCAGGCGGCGGGGGGAGTGCAAAAGGTGGCGGTGACGGGCTCCAGGGCGCTTCGGGTGGCGGGGGTGGATTATTCTTCGCTGCCTCTGATGTGGATATTAATGGATCGGTTTTCCTTGGGACAGGCTCCGGCGCAATCTTTGGGACTCTCACAGGAACCGGTAGTTTTGACGTTCCGACGGCTTCCTACATTGGAAATCCGCTTGCCGAGGACAGCGAAGGCAACCCACTTAATTACAACACCGTTAGTATTCATCCCTTTTCCGAATTGAGCAGCATTACGCCAGAAATCTTTTCGTTGGCCGGCGGAAGCGGAGAGGGCGGCCCTGGCGGCCCTGGCATCTCTGTACCGGAGCCTACGAGCGCATCGCTCGCACTTTTTGCCCTCGTGCTGATGTCGAGGGTGGCCCCCAGCTTCCGGCGTGGGAGATCTTAAACCGCCGTAGCTGGGACCAAGAGTCTCTGGGTGCTTACCGGAGAGGTTCATAACTGGATCCTCGGAAACAAGTGGTTGAAAGGGTCGCCTAACATTGTGACTTTTTGCTCTTTAGAATGTTTCCCTGGATTCATGGAGTCGCTGATTAAGCGATGGCCATGCCCCCTATCCTGAATCGCTGACAAATCCATTGCAGTGACATCATGGTTTCCTGCCGCAGCCGCGCGGCCAGGGCTGCTTTCACTGGGTCATACGCCGCCGTCAGGGGGGGCGCGTAGCCCCCTGACAGGAATCTTGCTTTGCAGAAAGGAGCAACGCAAAGGGCCAGGACGCGAGGGCGCAAAGAAAAAATGATTTCCTGGCGTCTTGGCGTCTTTGCAAGACAGAGAACAACTTGGCGTTTTTCCTCTCCCAGCCTTTTCGGGCTGCGTGGCGGGGTGGAATCTCAGCGCGCTTTTTCGCCGGTTTTTCGGGCTGTTGTCAGGAAAACATACTTGACCACAAGGCCCCCGACATCCGTTTCGACCAATGTTTGCAGGGGGGTCGTGTTATACCTTTCGGAAATGCAGGGCCAGGGCCTAACATGGTTCTTGAATCCCGCGCAAATTGCTTTAGATTGGCTGCGATGAACCAATGGATTTCTGATTATCTTACGGCCCAAAAGGCGGCGCTGGATTCCATCCCGACGGAAGCGGTGTCGCGCCTGATTGAAATGCTGCGGAAGACTCTGCGCGAAGACCGTCACATTTTCGTCTTTGGCAACGGCGGCAGCGCGGCCAATGCCTCCCATTTTGTGACCGATCTGGGCAAAGGTTCGTCGGACAAGATTGGCAAACGTTTCCGCTGCCTTTCCCTCAATGACAACGTCAGTTGGATGAGCGCCATCGGCAACGATTACTCCTACGACGACATCTTTCTGCGGCAATTGCAAAACTACGGACGGAAGGGTGATTTGGTGCTGGCTCTGAGCGTCAGCGGCAGTTCGCCCAATGTGGTCAAAGCCGTGGAATGGGCCAATCAAAACGGTTTGGAAACGATCGGGCTTTGCGGCGCCAAACGCGGCGGCCTGGCAAAAATCGCCAAACATTCCATCGTGATTGACTCAACTCACTACGGACGGGTGGAGGACGCGCAAATGGCCATCTGCCACATGCTGTGCTACGCCTTCATGGAGAATCCGGACTTGGGAAAGTAGCCGGGGCATCGGCGCGCCTCCTGTCATGCCTGCGACCGAGCAGATTCGAAAGAAACTCAGCGTGTTGCCGCACAAGCCGGGGGTCTATCTGATGAAAGACCGGTTCGGCACGGTCATCTATGTCGGCAAGGCCCGCGACTTGCGCAAACGCGTCAGCACCTACTTCCAGCCGTCCCGCCGCATGGGTTGGGATTTGAAATTCAACGCGCTGGTCAATGCCGTCCACGATCTTGACACCTATACGGTGCGCAGTGAACCGGAGGCCATGCTCCTGGAAGGCAAGCTCATCAAGGAATATCAGCCGCGCTACAACATCAGCTTTCGCGATGACAAACATTTCCTGCTCATCAAAATCAATCTCAACGATCCCATCCCGCGTTTCATGCTGGCGCGTCTTCGGCAGGACGACGGGGCGCGCTACTTTGGCCCGTTCGCCCATTCCTCCTCCGCCCGGCACACCTTGACGCTGGCCCGCCGCAAATTCAACTTGCGCGGCTGCCGGCCATTGACTCCCGGAGCGGAAGATTACAAACATTGTCTCTACGGCCATCTCAAGTACTGCACCGCCCCCTGCATCGGCAATGTCGCGCGCGGGGAATATCTGCAACAGGTGCTGGCCGCCTGCGATTTTCTCGCCGGCCAAACCGATGAGATGGAGAGCGAACTGAAGGAGCAGATGCGCAAAGCGGCCGCGGCCGAAGATTTTGAAAAAGCCGCCCAATTTCGCGACGCCCTGCAAGACCTGCGCCGCACCACGCAAAAAACCCGGCATTATAAACGGATGCCTTGCAATCTGCCCGTGGCCATCGAACCGCGCCTGGACCTGGCCGAGCTGGCCAAAGTCCTCAATCTTCCCGACACCCCCGCGCGCATTGAAGGCTTTGACATTTCCAATATCAGCGGGACTTTTGCCGTGGCCTCGATGGTCAGCTTTCGCGACGGCAAACCGGACCGTTCCAACTATCGCCGTTTTCGGATTAAAACCGTGACCGGCCAGGATGACTTTGCCTGCATGGCCGAGACGGTTCGGCGGCGCTATTCGCGCCTGCTGCGCGAGCGAACGGAAATCGCGCAGGGCCGCGCGCCGTCCCCTCTTCCCGATCTGATTGTTATTGACGGCGGCAAGGGGCAACTCAATGCCACGGTGGCGGAGTTGACCCAATTGGGCCTGGGCCATATCGCCGTCATCGGGCTGGCCAAGGAATTCGAAGAAATATTCCGGCCCGGCCAGGACGCGCCGTTGCGTTTGAGCCATGATTCCGGCGCTTTGAAACTGCTGCAGCGTGTGCGGGACGAATCGCATCGTTTCGCCAACACTTACAACGCCCAGCTCCGATTAAAGAAAATCTCCGAGAGCATTCTCGATGAATTTCCCGGCATCGGCCGGCAGCGCAAGGCGGCGCTGCTCAAAAAATTCGGCTCGGTGCAGCGCCTGCGCTTTGCCACGGTCGAGGCCATCGCCGCCGTGCCGGGCTTTGGCGGCAAGGCGGCGGTCGAATTGAAGAAATTCCTCGAGGCCCGCTCCGCCGCGCCAAACCAAACCACCGGCTCCTGATTTAAAAAAGTTTGATCTTTCCGCGCCCTTTGGTATCCCTGAGGCAGGCATGAATAAAAAAACAGTCTTTCTCGGGATCGTTGTCTTTCTTGCCTTGATCTTTGCCCTGCCGGCAACGCGTGATGAATTGGATTGGCGCTGGACGGAATCGCGGGACCAAGCCGCGGACTACATGCAGTATTATACCGACTGGCCAAAGGGGCGGCACACGGCCGAGGCCAGGCTTCGCTATGAGCAAAGGACTTGGAACGATACAAAAAGGGCCATGATCAACGAGGCGATTAAAAAAAATTCCGCGGCCAAATCCGACCCGGAAGCCCGCAAAGAGCGGCGGGCGCGGCTGGAGCGTTTCTTCTGGAAGCAAGTGACCAACGAAAACACTCTCTTCAGCTACAAGGATTATCTCATGCGCTATCCCGCCGGACAATTCGCCGCCCAAGCCCGCCGCCAGATCGATGATCTAACCCGCAAAGCGGCCAGCGGGGGCGACAGCGCGAATTAAGGGGACACTGGTCATTCTTTTTAGCCCTTCGCGCTCACTTGGCCGCAGGCGGCGCGGGTTTTCCATTGTTCGGGCTCGAGCAGTGCGACGTTGGCTTCGGCCTTGATTTTATCCAGGTAGGCCGGCAGCGCCTTTTCGGCCTCTTTCTCAACAAGATAAACCTTGATTTTCGTCTTGACCTCGGCGAACTGTTCGTGCTTCGCCGGAAATTTTTCCAGCCCTTTTATAATGTGATACCCATACTGGGTTTCCACGATGTCGCTGATTTGGTTGGTCTTGAGGGAGAAAGCCGCCGCCTCGAATTCCGGCACCATTCGACTTCGCGGGAACGTGTACTCGCCGCCTTTGTCCTTTGAGCCGGGGTCTTCGGAATACTGCCTGACCAACTTGCCGAAATCCTCCCCTTTGTCGGCGCGCGCTTTAAGGTCCCTGGCCAGTTTTTCCTTCTCCTGCTTTTTTTCCGGCGGCAAGGCGCGTTGCTGGGCGCGCGGGTTCAGCGGATCCGGCGGCTCCAGGGTTGAAATGAGAATATGGCTGACGCGCACTTGTTCGGGTATCTCAAACTTGTCCGGGTTGTCGTCATAGAATTGTTTGGCGGCGGCGTCGGAAATCGTGATTCCATTGGTTGTTTCCCGCTCCAGCACCCGCCGGGCAAAGCTGTTCTTCGCACGCCCGCTCCCGCACTTGCTCCAACGTCATTCCGCTGGCCTTGATCTGCGCGTCGAACAACTCCGGAGTCGGCGCCGATTTGCGGGCCTCGTTGATGTTGTCCTCCACCATCTTCCTGGTCGTGGCTCTATCGTCCGCCGTCGCCTTTTGCGTCAAGATTTTCGTGATGATCAGGTGTTCCAGCAAATTGGATCTGATCACGCTGCGTTCGCCTTCCGGAATGCTGCCGCCGTTGGCCGCGACGCTGGTGTTGTAGCTCAGAAATGCGTCATCGAGCTGGCTGCGCTTGATTTCGAAACCCTTGCCGGTGGCAACCACCGGATCGGGGAAATTAACGGCGGGTTTGTCCGTCGCGGCGGCGCGGGCGGGCGGTTGCCCTGGCCCCAGCGCCAGGGCCAGCGCGGCCAGCAACACATTTTGTTTTGTGAATGGATTCATGTTGTTTTTCCTCTGCAATTAAAGTTTCGCCACCCGCACATTGCTGATATCCGGGTCTTTCTGGATTTCTGCCAGCAGTTCTGCCGGGGGGACACTGTCCAAATTCAAAACCGTCAATGCGCTTCCGCCGGCGGTGTCGCGGTTCAAACTCATGCTGGCAATATTAATGTTATGCCGGCCCATCAAGGTGCCAATATAGCCGACCATTCCCGGCCGGTCTTTATTATTCATCAGGAATAATACGCCTTCCGGCACAATTTCCACCGGCTGGCTGTTGAGCCGGACGATGCGGGGAAGGCTCTTCGCCCCGAAAATGCTGCCGGCGGCGGATACTTTCTGGCCGCCCGAAAACACCGCAACATGCAGCCATTCATTGAAATCAGTTTCTTCGCTGGATTTGATCTCCTGGACCTCCAGTCCCAGGGAATCCGCCAGGGTGAAGACGTTGACCTGGTTGACTTCGTTGCCCCCGGCCAACTCCAGGAAACCTTTCAAGACGGACCGCGTCACCGGATCACTGGGCAACTGAACGGCCCGACCGCCGTAAGTGACCACGATGCGGTCATTGCGTTTCGGGGCAAGCTGGGCCAGCAGGCGTCCCAATTTCCCGCCCAGATTTAAAAATGGCTTGACCACCTGGAAGGTCTGCGCGTCCAGGTTGGGCAGGTTGACGGCGTTGCGCACACCGCCGCTCAAGAGATAATCCGTGATCGCTTCGGCCACCTCGATCCCCACATTTTCCTGCGCTTCATGCGTGCTGGCCCCCAAATGCGGGGTCATCACCACTTGCGGCAGGCTGCGCAATGGAAAATCGGCCGGAGGCGGTTCCGTCTCATAAACATCCAGCCCGGCTCCGCCCACCTGGCCGCTTTGCAAAGCGGCGTAGAGGTCCGCCTCCTTGATGATGCCGCCGCGCGCGCAATTCAAAATGCGCACCCCTTTTTTCATTTTGCCGAAAGCCGCCGCGTTGACCATCCCTTTGGTTTCATCGCTCATGGGCATGTGGACGGTGATAAAATCAGCCGCGCCATAAACTTCATCAACATTTTCCCTCAAATCCACCTGCAAGGCCTTGGCCCGGGCCAGAGTCAGGAAAGGATCGTAGGCCAGGACTTTCATGCCGAAAGCCTGGGCGCGTTTGGCCACTTCGGTGCCGATTCGTCCCAAGCCCAGAATGCCCAGGGTTTTATTGTAAAGTTCGGTCCCCTGAAAATCCTTGCGGCTCCACTTGCCTTCCTTCATCGACATGTGCGCTTGGGGAATCTTGCGCGCCAGGGCCATGAGCATCGAGAACGTCAACTCCGCCGTCGAGATGGTGTTTCCGCCCGGTGTGTTCATCACCACAATACCGCGTTGCGTGGCGGCATCGACGTCCACATTGTCCACCCCCACCCCGGCCCGGCCCACCACGCGCAACTTGGGGGCGGCTTCGATCACCTTCCGGGTAACCTTGGTTTCCGAGCGCACGACCATGGCGTGGACTTCGCCGACCAACGGCACCAACTCGGCTTCCGGGAGCTTTTGTTTGAGCACGGTGACTTTGAATTCCGGGCGTTGTTGCAACAGGGCGATGCCTTTGGGCGAGATGGGGTCACAAACCAATACATTCATAAAATGGAGCGCAGTCTAGGCAATGTCGGCGGCCAAGTCAAATAAATCAGGCGGGAAGATTTGACCCCCTTTTCGGCGCCGCCCGGTTGACCCGCCGAGAGCAGCACGTCCTTGCCCTGCTGAACAAAGGCTGGGTGGACAACGAGTGCGGACGCGCTCAGGATCAGCGCCTGGACCATGCACGACCACATCAAAAGCATTTTCGAGAGACTCCGCGTGCGGGCCCGAACCGAAGCGGTGATTCGCTGCCTGGAAAAGTAAATTCGCCTCCGCGCGATTCCGGCCGGCGCCAGGATCCCCGGTCGCGCCTCGATCCGCTCACCCCGCCAATACTGGGGGTGGACAGAATTCGGCCGGAAATGTTATCTTAGTCGTATCAGATTATTAATGGCATTAGGCGCGGCAGTGTGTTTTGCAGGAAATTCGAACTCCCCTGTTTCAGCCTCAGGCAGTGAGGTGAAACTGACCGGCAGTTGGCGGATGATCTCCGCAAATAACGTATCCGCTTCAGGAGAAAGCCTGTCAACGGTGGGATACAATGCTTCAAGCTGGTATGCAACCACGGTCCCGTCAACAGTGCTGGGGACCTTGATCAACAATGGAGTTTATGGCGGCGACAATGTTTTTGTCGGCACAAACTATAAAAGTGTGCCGGGATTAACCAATCAAAATTGGTGGTACCGGACCGAGTTTGCCGCGGGAGCGGGATCCCAATACTGGTTAAAGTTCAATGGCATTCAAAGCAACGCTGATATCTTTTTAAACGGAACCTGGATCGGCTCCGGGACAAGCAACAGTTTTATACCAATCGAATATAACGTCACTGGCAGGATTAGAAACGGAACCAATGCATTGGCAGTCAGAATTTATCCGCCGCACGGTGACTTGTTTAATTTAAGTTTCGTGGATTGGCATGAGGGGCCAGGAGATGGCGGCGCCGGATTGTGGCGTGATGTGCTGTTTCGCACCGCTTCGGGCGCGGTGGGGGTCAAAGACCCTTACGTGGCCACCACCAGTATTACATTCCCCAATCCCGCTGCCTGTGCGGTATCGGCCCGGGTATTGTTGGATAATGGCAGCGGCAGTGCGGTGTCCGGAGTCTTAAAAGGCGAGATCTCCAAAGCAGGGACGAGTCCCATCGCTTTCCAGCAGAACGTCTCATTAAGTGGCGGGGAAAACAGGTGGGTGGCAACAAGCGTTACTGTCCCAAACCCGAAACTATGGTGGCCTTATCAATTGGGAACACCGCATCTTTATCAATTGAGACTATGGTTTGAGACAGGCGGGTCAGAAAGCGATTTCAAAACGATCAATTTTGGCATCCGGAAATTCGAACAGTATCATACCCCGGATGGAATGTGGGGCGTGAAGGTCAACGGCAATAAAATCCTTTGCCGTGGAGCCGGGTATGATTGGGAAATATTCAGCCGTTACACGCACTGGCGCAATGAGGCCGAAATGGGATACTTGAAAATGATGGGGCTGAACTCCCTCCGTTTTGAAGGCTGGAATGCCAATGATGAGCTTTATGACATCTGCAACCGCGAAGGCATTTTCATCATGCTCGGTGAATCCTGCGCCTGGGAATATTACAATAAAGCCGGGCCAAAGGGTCCGGCAAATTCAACCGTGACCGCCATGTGTGAGTGGCAAATGAGAGAATTCCGTCATCACCCCAGTCTGGCCATCTGGAATCACGGCAGCGACGTCGAGCCGTCATATCCGCAACAAGATGCGAACAATCAGATTTTAGACAAGTATGGTTTCCGGGGCGACGGCGCGGTGGCGAAAAATGTCAGTCTCTGGGCCTGCCTTGATCCTGCCACCTGGGACGGCGTCAAAATGGAAGGCGAATACAATTATATGCCGCCGCAATACTTCTGGGAAGGGGCGGATCAAGACTTCGGCGGCGGCGCCTGGGGATTCTGCGCCGAACAAGGACCGGGAGCCATCCTGCCGGAATTTGAGAGTCTTGTAAAATTTATCCCTTCCGCAAGCCTGTGGCCGACAGACAGCGTTTGGGATTATCATACTTCGCCCTATGCCAATGCTGCGCCAAAAGGCGGTCTTGGCATGACAAAAACCGGGATTGACAAACGCTATGGGATGTCAAGCAGCGTTCAAGAGTTTTGTCAAAAAGCGCAGCTTTCCCAGTATGAAGCCATGCGGGCGCAATATGAATCGTACTCGGCTTTCAAATCAAGAGCGCGCCGTCCTTCCACGGGAGTTTACATGTGGATGTTGTGCGACGCCCAGCCGGGCCTGTTTTGGAACATGTTCGATTATTATATGAAACCAAACAGCGCAACCTTTGCCACTCAAAAAGCCTGCGCAAAAACACTGCACGTCTCATATAACTACGCGGATACTTCTGTCTGGATCAACAATGAAAGCTATGGCAGTTACAGCAACTATAAGGTGTCCGCGCAAGTCTATAATCTTGATTTAACCCGGAAACATTCAAATGAAATGACCATCGGGGCCATTCCCGCAAATACCAGCCTGTCCGCCCTGGCCATCGGCAATGTCTCCGGGCTTTCGACAACCTATCTTATCAGACTGCAATTGAAAAACGCCTCCAGCGCTGTCATTGATGATAATGTTTACTGGTATTCGACACAAACGGATGCATTCAATTTTGCCAATCACAGTAATGATGGCTGCGAAGTTGCCAGATATGCGGATCTGACCGGGCTGAACAGCCTTCCGACCAATGGCCATGTGACCATATCAGGTTCAAAAACCGCGAGTAACGGTGTGGAGACGGCAACGATTAACCTGCAAAATATTTCCGGCTCCAATTTGGCATTCTTCATGCGCGCTGAAGTGACGAAAGGGTTGAACGGCCAGGAAGTGGTCCCGGTATATTATGACGACGGCTGTATTACACTTTGGCCGGGTGAATCAAAGACCATCACCGCAAAATACGCCACGGCGGATCTTCAGGCACAGACGGCATATTTGCGCGTGAGCGGCTTCCATGTAACACAGAAATCAAGCCCGATCTCATCTGGCGGACCGGCTCCGACACCATGACCAACGCGAATCCAGGTTTCTTCGCTGTTGTCGCTGGATAGGGTTGTGATGTAAACACCTTGCTGACAACTGGTTGTGATAATTTAACGGATAAAATGCGGAAAATTTCACTATTTTTGCCGGCGTTGCTGACTGACAAAAAAAGTCTTTCTTTCCGGACGGCCTTTCCAAATCATGCTCCCTGACACGCATTTTGGCCATTGACCCATGAACGAACAGAATTCAGGAGCCGCACCGGTTGAATCAACTCCTTTGCCCATGCCTTACAAGGACCGTTCCGCGGGTTTGATCGTCTTCGGTATTCTGACCATATTGCTGGGCTGTCTGGCCGGGCTGCTTGTCCCCTTGATGCTGTTTGGGCAGGCGGCGTCTGCCAAAGCCACCAGCGCGGCGGCCCCGTTTTCGACCATCCTGCCTGTCTTATCCATCTACGGGATTTTGGCGGTGGCGTTGGTGTGGCTGGGAATTGGCTCCATCATGGCCCGGCGCTGGGCCAGGGCGTTGTTGCTCATCTTTTCCTGGACTTGGCTCATCATGGGACTGATCGTTGTGATTTTCCTGGCGTTCTTCATACCGCGCCTCCTGGCGAACATGCCCCCCGGAGCGGCGTCGCCTTCGGCAGCAATGGGCATGATAATAATGGTCTTCATGTTCCTGATATTCGCCGTCTTTTTCGTCATTTTGCCGGTGGTCTGGACGTTTTTCTATAACAGCAGGCATGTGAAAGCCACATGTGAAATGCGCGACCCCGTAACGCGTTGGACCGATGCCTGTCCGTTGCCAGTGTTGGGCCTCTGTTTGTTTTTGATGGTTTCCGTGCCGATGATGCTGATCATGCCCATTGCGGGCCATGCCGTAATGCCATTTTTTGGAATTTTTCTCACGGGAATGCCGGGCGCGATGTTCTGTCTGGCCATCGCCGCCCTCTGGAGTTATGCCGCTTGGTCGTTGTATAAACTCCAGCAGCGGGGTTGGTGGCTGATCTTAATCGCAGTGTGTGTGTTTACGGCATCCTCCCTCCTGACGTTTGCGCGGCATGATATGATGGAAATGTATCGCCTGATGGGTTATCCCGAGGCGCAAATCGAACAGATACAAAAGTCCGGCTTCCTGATTGGGAACCGCATGGGATGGATGACGTCGCTTTGCATGTTGCCGTTGTTGGGCTATCTCCTCTTCATCAGAAGATTTCTCCGCCGCCAATCATAAAAGGCTGAAGAAAACCAGGAAGTAAGAGTTAAGAAGCATTATGCAAACAATCACCGCCATCGCCTTTTCATCGCTCGTCATGAGCGCCAGCGTCATTTTGGCGCAACCGGCCAATCTGGGCCTCTTTTCGAGGAACAAAGACGTCGGCTCGCCAAGCCGCGCGGGATCGGTGGTGTGCGATCCTGCTGCCGGAACGTACCTGGTTTCCGGCGGCGGAAGCAACATGTGGGCGGGGACCGACGACTTCCAATTTGTCTATAAGGAAATGTCCGGGGACCTGAGTTTCTCGGCCAGCGTCCGATGGCCCAAACCCGGCGGCAACGCCCATCGCAAGGCGTGCCTGCTGATCCGCCAATCGCTGGAGCCGGATTCGCCGTACGTGGATGTGGCCCAGCACGGGGTCGGCTTGACGGCGCTGCAATTCCGCGAAACCAAGGGTGGCAACACGCAGGAGACACAATCGAGTTTTTCCGGCCCGGCGCGGGTCGGGATTGAGAAGCGCGGCGATTATGTTTCGTTTTGGATTTCAAACCATGGGGAGGAGTTGCATCCGGCGGGCGGCTCCTTCAAGCTGCCGTTGACGGAACCATTTTATGTGGGGCTGGCGGTGTCGGCCCATGACAATAATACGATTGAGCAGGCGGAGTTTTCCAAGGTGGAACTGAAGGCGCTGCCGCCGCTGGCGGCCGGCGCCAGAGGACAGGTGCAAAGCACCTTGGAATTCATGCCCATCGCCTCCACCGACCGCACCATCGTTTATCACACCAACGTCAACATCCAGGCGCCCAATTGGACCGGGGACAACCACCTGATCTTCAACAGCGGCGGGAGATTGTACAAGATCGGAATCACCAATGGCACGGTGCCGGAACCCATCAACATTCAAGAGGTGGAAAACATCAACAACGACCACGGGATTTCGCCGGACGGGGCACAGTTGGCCATCAGCGCCGGCAGCCCGTCCAGGATTTATGTCGGCCCCATCGGCGGAGGCGCGTTCAAGCTGATAACGCCCGCCGGACCATCGTACTTCCACGGATGGTCACCGGATGGCAGGACGCTGGCCTTCTGCGGGCAGCGGAACGGCGAGTTCGATGTCTATACCATCCCAGCCGAAGGCGGCGGGGAAAAGCGGCTGACGACCACCCCGGGACTCCATGACGGCCCGGAGTATTCTCCAGACGGCCGGTACATTTACTTCAATTCCGAACGGTCGGGTTTGATGCAAATTTGGCGGATGAAAACCGACGGGTCGGAGCAGACACAGATGACGCCGAATGACGGCCACAACAACTGGTTTGCCCACATTTCGCCGGATGGAAGGAACATGGTGTTCCTGACGTTTGACAAAGACGTCAAGCCCAACGATCACCCGGCCAACAAGGATGTGATGCTGCGCATGATGCCGGCCAACGGCGGCACGATCACCACCCTGGCGAAGTTTTTTGGCGGACAGGGAACGATCAACGTTGCGTCGTGGTCGCCGGACAGCCGGAACATCGCCTTTGTCACTTACACCACGATCCATCCCAGGTAGGCGCAGGAACAGGCTTCAGGCCGCAAACCGATTAATCGCTCCATATTGAATTTTTTGCTGGCGTTGCCGCCAGCGGGGGTTATAGTCAGCATAAGCATGACAACAAGCGTAAACATCGGCACTATTTTGCATCACAAGGGAACCAGCGTGTGGACCATTTCCCCCGGCGCGACTGTGTTCGAAGCCATTCAACTGCTGGCCCAAAAGAATATCGGCGCATTGCCCGTGGTGGAGGGGGACAAGGTGATCGGCATTTTCTCGGAGCGCGATTACACCCGCAAAGTCGCCCTGGCAGGCAAGACTTCCCAGAAGACGCTCGTGCGCGAAATCATCTCCACTGATGTCACCAGCGCCACGCCCCACCACACCATCGAGGATTGCATGCGGCTGATGACGGAGAAACGCGTCCGGCACCTGCCCATATTGGAGGATGGCAAGATGGTGGGACTTGTCTCTATTGGCGACTTGGTCAATTGGATTATCTCCGCCCAAAGCGCCACTATCGATCAGATGCAGTCTTATCTGTCGGGAAGATAAGCGGGTGCTCCGAATGTCGATTGTCGAAATCCTAATGACCAATCAATGCCCAATTGACCCAATGACGAAACTTCGTCATTCGTGCTTGGTCCTTAGACATTTTCAACAAACCCGGCTTAGTCGAGATCCAGATTCTGGTCCGTCACCGCCCCAAAGGATGCCTGCGTCACCGCATGGGCGTACTTGGCCAGGACGCCGCGGGTGTAACGCGGCTTGATGGGTTTCCAGGCCTTGCGGCGCGCCTGCATTTCCCGGGCCGAAATTCTCAGGCTGATCTCGCTCCTTTCCGCATCAATCACGATCCGGTCGCCATTCCTGACCAGCGCCAGCGGGCCGCCCACATAGGCCTCCGGCGTGATGTGCCCCACCACAAAGCCATGCGTGCCGCCCGAAAACCGCCCGTCGGTGATCAAAGCGACTTCCTTCCCCAAACCTTTGCCTGAAATGGCGCTGGTCGGCGCCAGCATTTCGCGCATGCCCGGTCCGCCCTTTGGGCCTTCGAAACGGATCACGATCACTTCGCCCTTTTTAATCGTGCCATCCAGGATCTTTTGCAAAGCTTGCTCTTCTGAATCATAGACGCGCGCCGTTCCTTCAAAACGCGTTCCTTCCTTGCCGGTGATTTTGGCCACGGCGCCGCCCGGGGCCAGATTCCCGTAAAGGATCACCAGATGGCTCTTCTTTTTGATCGGATCATCCAGAGGCCGGATAATTTCCTGGAACCGCGGATAGGGCGCGACATGGGCCAGGTTTTCGGCCAATGATTTGCCGGTGACGGTCACGCAATCCCCGTGCAGCAATCCCGCATCGAGCAGCATCTTCATCAACGGTTGGATGCCGCCGATGGCCACCAATTCCGACATGAGATGCCTTCCGCTCGGCTTCAAGTCAGCCAGCACGGGGACGTGTTTGCCGATTTTGGTGAAGTCGTCCAGGGCCAATTTGACCCCGGCGGCATCGGCCATGGCCAGGAGGTGCAAAACAGCGTTGGTCGAACCGCCCAGCGCGATGACCACGGCAATGGCGTTTTCAAAAGCGCGGCGGGTCATAATGTCGAGCGGGCGCAAGCCGCGTTGGAGCATGGCCATGACCGCCGCGCCCGCGCGCTGGCAATCTTCCTTCTTCGCCTTGGAAACGGCGTTTTGGGCGGAGCTGTTGGGCAGGCTCATCCCCAGCGCTTCGATGGCGCTGGCCATGGTGTTGGCCGTGTACATCCCGCCGCAAGAGCCGTGTCCCGGAATGGCGCAGGCCTCGACCTTCTGCAATTGCGCGTCGTTGATTTTCCCGGTGGCATGAGCGCCCACCGCCTCAAAAACCGACACGACATCCAGCTTGCGCGCATCTCCGGTGATGCATCCGGGCAGAATCGTGCCGCCATAGACAAAAACCGCCGGCCGGTTCAAACGCGCCATGGCCATTAACGAACCCGGCATGTTTTTGTCGCAGCCGCCAATGGCCACAAATCCATCCATCCCCTCGCAGGCCACCACGGTTTCAATCGAATCGGCAATCACCTCGCGCGACACCAGCGAATACTTCATCCCCTCCGAACCCATCGAGATGCCGTCGGAAACGGTGATCGTGTTGAAAATAATGGCTTTTCCCCCGGCGCGATTGGCGCCCGCTTCGGCTTCGCGGGCCAATTGATCAATATGCGCATTGCACGGCGTGACCATGCTCCAGGTGGAGGCGATGCCGATGATCGGTTTTTTGAAATCTTCCCGCTTGAAGCCGACGGCGTAGAGCATGGCGCGGCTGGGCGCCCGTTCGGGACCATCGAGGACGATGCTGGAGTGAGCGCGCGAGGCTGCGTTGTTTTCGCCGGTGGATTTGAATTTCTTTGTTTTCATAAAGCGGCTGCCATTTAAAGGCCAACCCGCCACGTTGACAAGCCGCCAGATTTGCGGATTTTCAGGTTTGTCAGGAATCAAATCTGCTGCACAATGGCAGTGATGCGCAAGTCCGGCTTAATTTACCCTCTGTTGCTGCTGGTCTGCTGGACGGGTTTAATCGTCGCGGGCACCTATGCCTTGCTGGAGACGACAGTGCGCCAATATCTCGCCCTGCGCTTTTCCACCACCCAAGGCAGAATTGTTCGGAGCGAAGTCGGGCATGGAACCGTCAGGCGCCTCGGGGTCGAAATTGAATACAATTATGCCGTGGACGGAGTGGACTACACCGGCCATCGCTACCGTTACGACGATCACAATGCGACTTTGGAATGGGGCGCCACTGTCGAAGAACGTCCCCGCTGGTCGTTCCAGACAGTCTATTACAATCCGAAGAATCCCGCCGACGCGCTTCTGAAGCCGGGCGTTGATGGGGGCGACTTGTTGCTGCTTCTTTTTGCCCTGCCATTGAACGTTTTGACCTATACACTCTGGATCGCCATGATCACTCGGGTGCGGGAAAAATGCCGCATCCGGCCGGCCGGCGGTGTGCGGATTCTCAAGCAACCAGGGGAAACCCGTGTTTCGCTGGCGGAAATACCGGCGATCTCATCGGGGTTTTATGGCATGGCCGCCGCCGCGTTTATTGCCGCCTTTCCGGTCGTCATCGCGGGAGGATTCGAGCCAACGCTGCGCCTGATGAAGGCGGCTTGGGCCGTGGTCCTGGCGGCGGGCGGCGCGGTTTTCGTGTGGCGGGCGTTCAGGAACGGGTCTGGCATCTACGATTTGCGCATCAACCAGGCCTTTCAAACTGTCACGCTTCCGCAAACAGCCGGTCGCAGGAAGCCCCTCACCATTGCCCGCCGCGAAATTTCCGGCGTCTCCATGCAAAGGCGCGTGAGCAAAAGCCCCAGCGGCACGCATTTCAGCTATCTTCCGGCCTTGCACCGCAGCGGGTTGGATGCCGAATCCCAGTCCATAAAATTGATCACTTTGGGCTGGAGCGAGGAAAAGGCTCAAGCCTTCAGCCAATGGCTCAGCCAGGAACTCGGCGTCGAATTCAAAGGGGTCGAGGAAGAAACATAAATAATTCATACTTCTCCATTATGGCCGAGTCCCAAAAGCACGTTTACGACGAAAGCAAAATCAAGACGCTTTCCTCCCTCGAACATATCCGCCTGCGCACGGGCATGTACATCGGGCGAATCGGCGACGGCTCGCATTACGATGATGGTTGTTACATTCTCCTCAAGGAGGTCGTCGATAATGCCATCGACGAATTCATCATGGGCTATGGCAGGGAGGTGCAGATCAGCATCGAAGGCGCCGCCGTCAGCGTGCGCGATTTCGGGCGGGGCATTCCCCTGGGCAAAGTGGTCGATTGCGTTTCCAAAATCAACACCGGCGCCAAATATAACGATGACGTTTTCCAATTCAGCGTCGGCCTCAACGGCATCGGCGCCAAGGCCGTCAACGCCCTTTCCAAAGAATTCCTGGTGCGGAGCCATCGGGCGGGCGAATTTGTCGAAGCCACCTTTAAGACGGGAAAGTTGAAGAACGAGAAAAATGGCAGGGCCGCCGGCGAACCGGACGGCACCTTCATTCGCTTTGTGCCGGATGTGGAGATTTTCAAGGACAGCGCCTTCCGGCCTGAATTTGTGGAAAGGCGGCTGCGGCATTACAGCTACCTCAATACCGGCCTGAAGCTCCTTTACAACGGGCAGACCTTCGTCTCGCGCAACGGCCTGCTCGACCTCGTCCTGGAAGATTTGCGCACGGACAATTCCGAACCGATTTATAACCCGCTGCATTATTCCAGTAAAACGCTGGAGTTTTGTTTCACCCACACCAACAGCCGCTACGGCGAAACTTTTTTCTCCTTTGTCAACGGACAGTACACCACCGACGGCGGGACGCATCTGAGCGCCTTTCGCGAGGGCCTGCTCAAGGCCGTCAACGAATTTGCAAAGGGTAAATTCGAAGGCGACGACGTGCGCGAGTGCATGATCGGCACGATCTCCCTTCGTCTCAAGGACCCTGTTTTTGAATCACAGACAAAGAACAAGCTGGGCAACACGGAAATCCGCGGCGAATTGGTCAACACCGTGCGCGAGGAGTTGCTGCATTTTTTCAACCGCAACAAGGAGGTGGCCGATAAAATCATCGCCAAGGTCCAGGACACCCAGCAATTGCGCAAGGAATTGCAGGAAGTCAAAAAACTCGCCCGGGAAAGGGCCAAAGCCATCACCATTCGCATTCCGCAGCTCAAGGATTGCAAGATTCATTTTGACAAAGCCAAAGGCAGGGGCAAAGGCTCGATGATCTTCCTCACCGAAGGCCAGTCGGCGGCGGGTTCGATTGTCAGTTGCCGCGATGTCAACACCCAGGCCATCTTCGTCCTCAAAGGCAAGCCGCTCAACGTCTGGGACCTCAAGCGCGACAGCGTATATAAGAACGATGAATTGTACAACCTCATGCGCAGCCTCGACATCGAGGACACCCTCGAAAACCTGCGTTATGAAAAGGTCATCCTGGCCACCGACGCCGACGTTGACGGCCTGCACATTCGCAATCTTCTCATCACTTATTTTTTCCGCTTCTTCGATCATTTGGTGCATGACGGTCATCTCCACATTTTGGAAACGCCGCTTTTTCGAACGCGCAACAAGGAGGAAACCATCTATTGTTACAGCGAAGCGGAGCGGGACGCGGCTGCGGCCAAATTGGGCAAGAGCTGCGAGATCACCCGTTTCAAAGGCCTCGGCGAAATTTCGCCCCATGAATTCAAGCAATTCATTGGCAACCGGATGCGCTTGAGCCAGGTGGAATACGCGCCCAAACCGGACGCGGCGGGGATTCTGGGATTTTACATGGGCAAGAACACCCCCGAGCGCAAGGATTACATCATGGAAAGCCTCGTCGTGCCGGTGGAGGATTGAGCAAATAAAACTCGAAAACTCCGCCGTTCCGCTATATTGTACAGAAGATGCAAGAAGACAAACGACTGCCGATGAAAGTGGTGGGCCGCCGAGGCCAACCCAGGGCGGATGTCATCACGATTGACCCGATGCAAAGGATGGTTCAAGTCTTGCGGCAGGGATGCCCATTTATCCCAAAAGGTGTGTGGCGTTTCAAAAGTTTTGAGGAAGCAGACCAATGGACGATGAAAATGCTAACCCGGCCCCGGAACCGCGGATCCCGACAGTAGATGATTTACTTTTGCTCTGCCGGCTGCTCAATGACGCTGACGCGCAATATGACCCTTTCCCAAACTGCTTTTGCGCTTGAAGCAAACCCACCGCGACAAAGACGCCATGGACAGGGAATATTTGCGCGAACTGCTCAGAAAGCAGGCGCAGAAGCCTGGGCAAGGAGACTAATTTTCTTCTTGCCCGGACGGGCTGGGACTTTAGCGTGCCAATCAGAAAGGCCGCGAGACGTAACAGGAAGAGCATTTAAGGAGAACTGGAAAGTGACAGCCGACGGGCTTGGAAACTGCCGCACAAACACTTGCCAACGGTCGGAAATCAGCTGGTCCCCCGGCGTGAAAGCGAGGTTAAAATTGCCATTGGAGAGCATCACCTTTTGGGTGAAAGTGCCTATCCTCGCAAGTTGTTCCCAATCCGTGTCTATCTGTGTCCATCCGTGGTTAAACTGCTTTTTCCAAGATAAAACTCGAAAATCCCGCCTTTCCGCTGTTGCCAAGTTCGCCGTTTCCGAGTATTGAATTAGCATGAATGAAAGGGCAACCCTTCTCACCCCGCTGCCGATGGCGGAAAGACTGGTGCTGGCGCAGCAGGCGTTCAATCGGTTCCACACCCGTTGTTTCTGGTTCATGCGGGAAGATTTGCGAGTGAGCGAGGAAGACATTGAAGCCATCATCCACGGATTGCGCAATCACGGCAATCGGGAAGCTTTTCTGATCGCCACCAGATTATGCCGCTAACAGCGTTCCAGTCCGAGACCTTGCGCCTGCTGGCCGCCCGCCGCTCTCCGGAAAGCTTTCTCGCCGGAGGCACGGTGTTAAATTCGGGGATTGATTCACCGCGTTATTCCAAAGATTTGGACATCTTCCATGATGTCGAGACAAGCGTGGTGACGAGCGCCGAGACGGACGCGGCTACGTTGCGGCAAGCTGGATATGAGGTGGAATGGTTGCTGCGGCAGCCCTTGTTCCAGCGGGCGGAAGTGATCCGGAGTGGGAACCGCTTACTTATCCAGTATTTCGCGGTTAAAAGTCTTTTTCTTCGTCCCTGTGGTTATCAAGTTTCTTAAAGCATTGCAATGCAGCATGTTACAGTAGCTTTCCAAATAATCACACATTTTTAAAGAATCTTTCAGAAATCTATTGACGAAATAATATATTAGATGTAATGTTCGTTTAATGAATGGCCAATTAAGGCCATGTGAAAGGAAAGGCTAAATGCTAAAGGCTGAAGTTATGGAAAAGAATGCCCTGGTCAATTCCACGCAGGTTCAATTTGCCCGTGCGTCCGGATTGCCCGCCGTCCAGTCCGCCGAAGCCGCGTCGTCCGCCGTAGCCGCTGCGGCGAAGGAGGAAGCCGGCACGGCGACGGCGCCGCTCATCTGTCAATCGAATAGAGGAAATAATTAAAAAATGCCGAAAATGCCAAAATCCGTGCAATGGAGGAGTGAACCCGATTTTTCAACGCCGCCCGTCGTACCACGGAGCGCAGGCTTCGCGGCTGGTGACAGTTCTCCGGGGGCTGAGGTGGACTGGCGCAAGCCGCCGGAGAGAACCCCAGTCAAGCTCCATCGCAGTGCGTCGCAGTCAGTCGCAGTGATAAAATCGTTGAAAAGCCGGGATCATCCACCGTCACAGCATCTCCCCGGCATAAAAATTCTCCAAAAAACGCTTGTGAAATTTTTCACGATGAGGCAGTTTCACTGCCTGTTTCGTCGATGTAATGGTTAAGTCCGTGCGACTGATTAAAATTACAGTTTTGTTGATGGTTTTGGCTGGATTGTCGTTGGCGGGGCTTAATGCCCAGACGACCAACCCGGCTTCCTCAATCGTTCCAGCCTTGGCGCAAGCGTCGCCCGCCCATCCCGCCGTTGCGGCGCCCGAAGCGGAGTCTGTCGGTTTGACGGCCAAAGCCTTGACTGTGTTTCACATTGGCCCGTTCCCTGTGACCAACTCCATGCTGGTCACCTGGATCGTCGCTGTGGGCATCATCCTGTTCGCCCGGCATGCCACCCGCAGAATGAAAGAAGTCCCGGAGGGCGCGCAGAATTTTTGGGAGTTCTTGGTGGAAAGCCTGCATGATTTTTTGGAAAGCATTGTCGGTCCGGACCTGGTCAAAAAGACATTCTGGTTTTTTGCCACCATTTTTATCTTCATTCTTTTCACCAACTGGTTTGGCCTGATTCCCGGCGTGGGCACCATTGGCTGGGGTGTGCCGACGGCGCACGGTTTTGAAGTGACCCGGCCGTTGCTCCGCGGCGGCAACGCCGACCTGAACATGACTTCCGCGATGGCCGTGATTTTCATGTTCCTCTGGTTCGTTTGGGCCTTGCAATCCAACGGCCTCTTCGGATTTATCCTACATATTTTTGGCCCGAAAGGCGATATGCAAGGCGCGCTCAAATACGTCATGATCGTCGTTTTCGTTGCCGTCGGCATCGTTGAGGTAATCTCCATAGCGTTCCGCCCCATTTCCCTCAGCTTCCGTCTTTACGGCAACATGTTCGCGGGTGAAAACCTGCTGGAGGCCATGTCGCGCGCCATTCAGCATCCGGCCTGGGCCAGGGCTTTATTCAGCGCGTTGCTGCCGGTGCCGTTTTATTTCCTGGAATTGCTGGTCGGCTTTGTCCAGGCCATTGTCTTCATGCTTTTGACCGCCGTGTTTACCGGCGTCATCTGCCTGCACGACGACGAGGCGCAGGCAAAGGCGCATCACTGAAGATTTTTAATTTCGGCGGTTTGACCGTATTCAATTGCGGGAGCCGCTGGACAGACAAGAAACATAAGTAAAGAAAGGTCATTATGGTAACGCCTGTGTTGGCAGAATTGGGAGGCAGCATACACGTCGGTTTGGCCGGATTGGGTTCGGCCGTTGGCGTGGGACTCGTCGGCATGAAAGCTTCCGAAGCAGTCGGGCGCAATCCCGGTGCATTCGGCAAGATCATTGCCATCGCCATTCTTGGCATGGCTCTCTCCGAGGCCATCGTGTTCTACGCGATTTTCATGGTCAAATAACCCATGACAATGGGCGCGGGGCCTGCCCGCTCCGCGCCCGCTCTTTTATTCAATTTATGAACCAATTCATTTGCTTCGCCAGCATCGGCAGCAACCTCGTCCAAACCGGCAGGGACACCGCGCAAAGGTTCGGATGGGACTGGCCCCATTTTTTTGCCCAAGTCATCAGCTTTTGCATCGTGGCCTTCTGTCTCTACAGGTTTGCCTACAAACCGGTTCTTGACGTGCTGGCCGAACGCCGCCAGCGCGTCGCCGACAGCCTGGCCGACGCCGAAAAAACCAGGCAGGAGCTTGCCCGCACCGAGGCCATGCAAAGGGACATCCTGGACAAGGCCAATCTTCAGGCCACAAAATTAATCGAGGAAGGCCGGGCCGCCGCCGCGCGCGTGCAGGAGCAGGAAACGCAAAAAGCCATCGCCCAGGCCGAGCAGATCATCGCCAAGGCGCGCGAAGCCACCGCCATCGAACGCAATCGCATGCTCACGGATTTGCGCCGCGAAGTCGGCACGCTCGTTGTCCACACGGCCAGCCAGGTCATTGGCAAGGTGCTGACGCCGGAGGATCAGCAGCGCCTGGCTGAGGAAACCCGCCGCCAACTGGCCGCTTAGCGCCTCCAGGCAACGACACGGATGAAAATTACCAAACAAGCCCGACGCGACGCGCGACAACTCCTCCGCGCCTGCCTGGCCGACGCTGTGCTGGACGACAATCGCGTCCGGCAGGCTGTGCAGTCGGTCATCCGGGACAAGCCTCGCGGCTATCTGGCGGTCCTTGTCCAATTTCAGCGCCTGGTCAGACTCGAAACAGCCCGCCGCACCGCCCGGGTGGAAAGCGCGATGCCTCTCCCTCCGCAAACCCAGTCACAGTTGCAGGCCGATTTGAGCCGGATATACGGCGCCGGCCTGAGTTTCGTTTTCGTGGAAAATCCGGCGTTGCTGGGCGGCTTGCGCATTCAAGTCGGGGGCGATGTTTATAACGGCAGTGTGCAAGGCCGCCTGGCGGCGTTGCAGGAATGCTTTTGAAGAATTTTTAAACACATGAGCACATTGTTGCAAGATATTGAAGCCCAAATTTCGGGCATTAAAATCGGTGTCACCAAACAAAACGTCGGCATCGTCCGCGAAATCGGCGACGGCGTGGCCAAGATCGAGGGCCTCTCCGACGCCATGCTCAACGAGATGCTTGACTTTGGCAACGGCGTCATCGGCCTGGCTTTGAACCTCGAGGAAACGGAAGTCGGCGCGATCATCCTGGGCGATTACACTGGAATTTCCGAGGGCCAGCAAGTCCGCACCACCGGCAAGTTGCTCCAGGTGCCCGTCGGCAAGGCCCTTTTGGGCCGCGTCGTCAACGCCCTCGGCCAGCCGCTCGATGGCAAAGGCCCCGTCACTTCGGAAGTATTTTATCCCGTCGAAAAAATCGCGCCCGGCATCATCAAGCGCCAACCCGTCAGCCAGCCCGTCCAGACCGGCATCATGGCCATTGATGCCATGATCCCCATTGGGCGCGGACAGCGCGAGTTGATCATTGGCGACCGTTCCACCGGAAAGACCACCATTGGCATTGATACCATCATCAGCCAGGCGCGTTTGAATCGGGCCGCCGAAGACGCCAAAAACACCGCCTATCGCCCGCTCTATTGCATCTACGTCGCCATTGGCCAGAAGCAATCCAATGTCGCCCGCGTCATGGCGGTTTTGCAAGAGGCTGGAGCGATGCCCTACACCATTATCGTCAGCGCCAGCGCTTCGGATTCCGCCACCAACCAATATCTCGCCCCCTTCGCCGGTTGCGCCATGGGCGAGTGGTTCATGGATAACGCCATGGACGCCCTGATTATTTACGACGATCTCTCCAAGCACGCCGTCGCTTACCGGCAGGTCTCCCTCGTCTTGAAACGGCCTTCCGGCCGCGAAGCCTATCCCGGTGACGTTTTCTATTTGCACAGCCGTTTGCTCGAACGTTCCGCGCGCGTCAGCGAAAAATATGGCAACGGTTCCCTCACCGGCCTGCCCATCATCGAAACTCAGGCGGGCGACGTTTCCGCTTACATCCCCACCAACGTCATTTCAATCACCGACGGCCAAATCTATCTCGAAACCGATTTGTTTTATCAGGGCATCCGTCCCGCCATTTCCGTCGGCCTGTCCGTCTCCCGCGTCGGTTCCGCCGCGCAAATCAAGGCCATGAAACAAGTCGCCGGCCGCGTCAAGCTGGACCTGGCCCAATTCCGCGAGCTGGCCGCCTTTGCCCAGTTCGGTTCGGACCTCGACGCCAAAACCCAGGCCCAACTCGAACGCGGCAAGCGCATCGTCGAAGTTTTCAAGCAACCCCAATACAACCCCATGCCCGTGGAAGTGCAGGCGGCGACCCTCTGGACCGTGCAAAACGGCCTCATGGACGACGTCGCCGTGGACAAGATCAAAGATTTCCAATTCAAACTCTCTGATTACCTGGGCAGCCGCAAGAGCGCGTTGATGGGAAAAATCCGCAATGAAAAGGCTCTCAGCGACCCGTTGATCGCCGATCTCAAAGCCGCCGTGATCGAGTTCAAGCAAACTTACAAATAGCCTCATGCCCACCACTCGCGACATTCGCCGGCGCATCAAGTCGGTCAAGAACACCGCCCAAATCACCAAGGCGATGCAGATGGTGGCGGCGTCCAAGATGCGCAAGGCGCAGATGGCCGCCCTGGCCGGACGCCCTTACGCCAGTTTGATGAATGAAGTTTTGTCCGCGCTCGTCTCCAGCAACAAAGACTTCAGTCATCCGCTGCTCGAGAAGCGCGATGTCCGAAAACGTTGCCTCATCGTCGTCAGCACCGACCGCGGCCTCTGCGGCGGCCTCAACAGCAGCCTGATGCGCGAAGCCGCCAAGTTCGCCCCGGACACGGCCTTCATCACGGCGGGGCGCAAGGCTTCCCAATTCATCGCGCGGACCAGGCGTCCGCTCATCGCCGAATTCACCCACAAGGATAATCCGTCGTTTGCCGAAGCGCGGGCCATCTCCAAATTCGCCCGCGACCTTTACCTCAAAGGCGACGTTGACCAGATCGATATTCTCTTTGCCAATTTCGTCTCAACCCTGGTGCAAAAGCCCGAAACCCGGCCCTTCCTGCCCATCAGCGAAATCAAACACGTCAAGGCCGGCATCGGCGCGGACGCCGGGCATCCCGCGCCGCAAAGTTCCGGCGGAGAATTTCTCTTCGAGCCGGACCAGGAACAGGTATTGGGCGCGCTATTGCCGCACAGTTTGAATTTCGAAGTTTACCAGATACTATTGGAAAGCAAGGCCAGCGAACACAGCGCGCGGATGGTGGCGATGAAGAACGCGACCGACAACGCCAATCAATTCATCAAAGACCTGACGCTGGAGTACAACAAGCTGCGCCAGGCCAACATCACCAAGGAACTGCTCGAAATCTCCAGCGCCGCCATGGCCATGGGCTGAAAACTTCCTGTATCTTTTGCCTTTTACCTTTGTCCTTTTGCCCTTAATTTCTGTGTCATGGCTAAACCAGTTTTAGGGCGTGGGCTTGGCGCGTTGCTGGGCGGTGTTGGCACGGCGCCCAGGCCGGGCGATAATGTTTTCCAAGCCCCGGCTCCGGCCGCCGGAAGCGATGCGCGCGAACGCGTGCAGCGCGTGCCCGTCGCCAGGGTCCGTCCCTGCGCCTTTCAGCCGCGCAAGGATTTCGCGCCCGAATCCCTGCGGGAATTGGCCGATTCGATCAAGGAGCAAGGCATCGTCCAGCCCTTGATCGTGCGGCCGCAGGGCGGGAATTTCGAGTTGATCGCCGGGGAACGACGTTGGCGCGCCGCGCAAATGCTCGGTCTGGCTGAGGTGCCGGTCATCGTGCGGCAGGCGGATGATCGGGCGGTTTTGGAACTGGCCCTCATCGAAAACTTGCAGCGCGAAAATCTCAACGCCATTGAAGAGGCGCAGGGTTACGCGCAGTTAATCGGCCAATTCCAATTGACCCAAGAAGAGGCGGCGGCCAGGGTCGGCCGCAGCCGCGTGGTGGTGGCCAATGCCCTGCGCCTTTTAAAGCTCCCGCCGGAATTGCAGGCCCAGGTGCGCGACGGCCGCTTGTTGGTTGGCCATGCCAAGGTCATTCTCGGCCTCTCCTCCGCCGATCAACAAAAGCTCGCGGCGGAGCGCGTCTTGAAAAAATCGCTGAACGTGCGGCAGACGGAGGAACTGGTTTCCTTCCTGCAAAATAAAGCCGGCGAAAAAACCGCCAAAAAAACTCCGGCCGGTCCGCTCCCCCAGGATGCGCACATCGCCGGCCTGCGCGACAAATTGCAGGAACGTTTTGGAACCAAAGTCACTGTGCGCTATCAAAAAGGCAGGGGCGCCATCGAGATTAAATTCTTCAATGACGCCGATCTGGAGCGCATCCTGAATGTGGCGGGCGTGCCTGCCGGGTCCCTTTGACAATTTTGAACCGCCCCCCGCCATAAATCGCTATGAACATGCCTGACCTTCGCGCGCAGTGCGCGTCAGCCCTCCTGGCCAACGCCGGACGGGCCTCCACCATGAGCGCATTCGTCGGCCTGGATGGTTTCGTGGACGAGATCCTGCATGCCGTTGACAAGCGTGAGAGCGCGGAAGTTTTTCAGCGCCTGCCAACCATCGCCAAATTGGCGGAGCGCCTCGCCGGCGCTGCGGGCAAAAGCGCCAACCTCGAACTGGTCAGCCAAATGACAAAACTGGGCGGCAACGGCCCGATCATGGCCAATACCCTGGCGAGTCTTGGACTGCGGGTGACCTATTTGGGGGTGCTCGGCTATCCCAACCTTCACCCCGTCTTCCATGATTTTGCCAAACGCGCCGAAGTTTACAGCATCGCTGATCCGGGCACGACCGACGCGCTGGAATTCGAGGATGGCAAAATCATGATCGGCAAACATGCCTCGCTCAAACAGGTGACCTGGGAAAACATCCTGTCCCGCTTCGGCCGGGAAAAGTTCGCCGCGAAGTTTGGCGGCGCCGATCTCGTCGGCTTCGTCAATTGGACGATGCTGCCTTACATGAGCGATCTTTGGCAGGCCATTTTGCGCGAGGTTTGCCCCGGCATGAAAGGCCGGCGGCGCGTCTTGTTTTTCGATCTGGCCGACCCGGAGAAAAGGACCCGCCAGGACATCTTGCGGGCCTTGGATTTGATCGGACAATTTGAAAAATATTTCAACGTCATCCTCGGCTTGAACGAGAAGGAAGCCCACGAAATCGGCGACGTTTT
This sequence comes from uncultured Verrucomicrobiae bacterium, assembly GCA_963825315.1. GTDB lineage: Bacteria > Verrucomicrobiota > Verrucomicrobiia > Limisphaerales > Palsa-1400 > DASRLE01. The sequence continues at coordinate 152,029 of CAWGST010000004.1, forward strand.
TGGACTCCGCCCAAAAACAGCCGGACCTGAAAGCCTGGCTGAATTTGGTCTGGAAGTGGCGGCGAAATTAAAGATCGGCACGCTCGTCATCCATCCGGTGGCGTGCGCGCTGGCCATCAGCGGCAGCAAGGTTGACCTGGTGGATGGACCCTATGTCGCCAAACCATTGATCACGACCGGAGCGGGCGATCATTTTAATTCCGGCTTCTGTCTGGGAAAATTGCTCGGGTTGGCCAATGCCATGAGCCTCCTGGCCGGCGTGGCCGCCAGCGGCTATTATGTGCGCACCGGGCAAAGCCCCTCCATCGCCCAGGTCGCCAACATGCTGAAGGATTCCGCCATGCCATTTTCGCGGCCATGATTCTGGACATTGTCAAGTATGGCCATCCGGTCTTGCGCCAGAAGGGGGCGCGCCTGGAAAAGATCAATGCCGAAATCACGCAACTGATCGCCGACATGTTGGAGACGGTGCATGCCGCCAAGGGCGTCGGACTGGCCGCCCAGCAGGTTGGCCGAGCTTTGCAGTTGACAGTGCTGGACGTGCGCGGCGCGACGGACCGGCCATCAACCTTCCACCGGGACGGCAGGGAGGAGGACGTCAACTCTGTCATGCCCCTGGTCTTGATCAATCCGGAAGTCAAACCCATCGGCGAAAGCGTGGCCGGACCGGAAGGATGCCTGAGCTTTCCCGAAATCTTCGGCGAAATCTCGCGGCCCGGCATGGCGGAGGTCCGGGCCATGAATGAAAAATGGGAAAAGATCGAGTTCCGCTGCGGCGGCCTCCTCGCCCGCGTCATCCAGCACGAACTGGATCATCTCAACGGCATTCTTTTCATCGACCGGATGCTTCGGGCGGAGAAGGACGAACTGAAACCGAAACTGGAGGAACTCCTGGCCTCGACAAAAGCCGCCTTGCAGTCCCAAAAATGATCCGGCGCGGGGCAAGTCCGATTTTGTACCGTCCCTTTTTTGAGCCGATACCAGCGGCCAAATCGAAAACATGAGGGCCTGCATTCTCTACTCTGGATGGGCGACTTTCTCCAATAGCATGATTGGAACGTCAATTTTCGGCGGATGATTCCAGTATGCCTGGTCGTCGTAATATAGAGACTTCAATTCCTTTTTCTCACAATCAACCTCCGCCTCGACTTTTGACTGAAGGTCCTCGTTCGGTGCATAGGCCCATGTGATCATATATCGGGGAATCCCGGGAACACATGATTTTTGGACACGAGGCTGGAAATCCAGATGAACGAGATTTGTCGCGTAATGGAATCTTTTCATCGTGGCTCGGATGAGGCGGATTGCCTCGGCTTCCGTCATTTTCGATTTGCCGAGAAATTCGGCGACGCGGATCGCTCGCTTGCGGTGGCTGAATAGATTATCTGGCGCATAGAACCCGTTGACCATGCTGTTGCGATAGACAAACCTCCAGCCGTTGGTGAGTTCCACTTCGGAATGCGGCCAGCCTCCATTGTCAACGACGAAAAACCGCGCCACATCGTTTGTGCTCAGCGGCGTCGTAATTGGCAAGTGCAATATCCGGTCGTAGTCATCAATGGCATGCAGGACTATAGGAACCAGCCTCCGGGCATATTCGGGGTTGATCGGCGGCCATTCTACGTAATTGGGGGAGATGGGCGGATCAATGCCAACCTTTATCAAATGTCGAGGCAGGCTTTGCTGGCAAATGTACGGGCTGAGGTGCAATAACTCGACCCGCTTGGCTTCAGCGTTCACTTCTATGTCAACGGCTGGGCAAGCGAGCTGACCGGGCCGTGGGCCGGAGGTATCAACGTCGATTTCTGGGTCATCCCACTGTATGTAGTAGCGAGGAATCGGATTAGTATCCACCATTGGCGGTCCGGAAACACGCGGCTCCTGCTCGGCAAAGACAGCCTCCAGCGGGATGCCTAATTTCAGAATTGTCCTTCGTGCCATTTCCACTGCCTCCTTCTTTGTCATCCTAATGGGCCCAAAAAAATTGGTCGTCTGGTCTGGATCTTGAAGCATCTGGTAACATCTTGGTCCCTGAAATCCAATAAAATAACCACTTGTCATCCTCAGCGCCCAGCCATTCTTCAATAATATTGAAACGCCTATTGGTTGATGATCGCCATCAAGGATTGGAACCGTCCACGACCTGGCGACATCCGCTATCATAGTAGGATGCGGCGGTGGCAGTTGAAGCTTTTGCGCATAATCAGAAAAATATGGCAACACGGCGACAAGCACCGCATTCGAGTATTCGGCTGTTATGCGTATTGTTTCGGAAATTGGTCCGAAGTCGAAAATCATGGCCAACTCCAATCGCCCTTGTGGTTGTAATCTTCCATTAACATCTCTTGGTAGCCATAAACCACGTTTGCTCCATTAAACTTTCCGGGATCAATCCAACCAGCGGCCGAATTCCCGCTTTGGAGGGCGTTTTGTAATCCCGCCACATATGGGCCGCCATTGGCCCAATTCCCCATCCAGTCAGAAATGAATGTCCACTGTCCCTGAACAGTGCCCCACCCACGGCCCCCGACTGTCTGATTCCAGCCGACAAATGCACATGGTCTAATGTGCTGGGTGTTGCTGGACGATTTATACCAACTTGTGGTCGTATAACCATTTTTGCCGATCCCAAAAGCATCAGGCCAGTCCCCGTTTGCAGTCCTGCAGCCGTCCAAAAATACGAAGCGATACCGATGCACTCCGCCATATTCGTTAAATGTAACATTATCATGCACCCACTGCGAAGTTAGGTAAGCTTTTGAGCCCGGCAATATAGCTCCGCCTGTCACGTTATTGCTACTATCATACGTGTGCAGATCACAGCCAATGCTATTTGCGTTTCCATGGCCAAAGTAATAGAAGTTACGGTAGCCCGGCTGGTATAGTGCGGATTTCAAATTCAGCCAGCTTGTATTTCTGTCTGTTTGGCTATAAACATTTGTGCCAAACGCAATAGGAAACGGGGTGACGGGATCTTGCTTCCACGCTGGCCCCCCACACAGAGCGTTAATTGCGCTCATGTAGTAAGAATTCACTCCAGGATAAGGTGGTGGCTGATCCAGATAAAAGCGATCACTATAGGAAATTAACCAACTGCCAACGCTTGGATATTGTGCGGCCAACGCAGGGGTTGGCCGGGTGGTGCCGCCAGAACCGTCAGGTGCCATGCCAACAGAAGGAGATGCCGAACCTGTGGTGTTGAAGCTAATGTATCCCTGAAAAAAAGGATCACCGTCATCGTCCCTCAAATTCCCCAAATAATCATATAAATCCCAAGCCCATGAAAGTTGACCATCTGTGGTGGTTCCAAATCCGCTATTCACATAATTACCCGATGCGTCATAGATGTCGATTTCCCAATCGGTATTGGTGTTCAACGTCTGCGCCGTGAACGTGTAAGAACCACTCAGGACTAGGTCGTTCCAATTTGTGAAAGTCACCTGATTGCTGACGATGATGTCCCGTGCGATGTTGGTTAGCGCCAGATAAACGGTGTCATCACCGACCTCACTGCCAATCCGCAGTGTCGTGGCGAGTTGGATTTGGTATGGGCCATTCGGCATGCGGTCAAAATAAATGCCCACTCCCCAATTTGTATTGCCGCTTTGATCGAGAATGTAGGTAAATTCGGAATATGGAGTCGGTTCGCCATTTATGAGGACCTGAATGCTGTCCACCTTGTCCACGTAATCCTTAAAATCGACAGGGATAAAATACGGCCCGTCGAACGCATAGCCTTCAACGTCCGCAAGGAAATCAGGAATATGCCAGACCTGATAAAAACCGGATGAGGGAGGGTCTTGGGAATCACCTGACCCACCGTCTGGGATTGCAGCGGCGGCTGAGTTCGGAGAGAAAGCTCGATTTGCCTCCCCTCGCAGCGGGGAAGCGGATGGTTGAGGCACTTCAACTTCGAAAAACACCAAGCCGTTGGTGTCCCATCCCGGCGGATAAATCACGAAAGGCACCGCTGGCCCTGATCCATCCGCTGGGGCCGCCATGAGTTCGGTTGACATGGCAGTCCTTTCAGCCATGGGAATCTCGGGAATTCCCCCTCCCTCAGTTCCTCCGCTGCCGGAGCCGGTTGCGAGCGTTGCCGGAATTGCCCCCGTGATTACAAACGTCGTAAAACTGGTGCTGTTCGCAAAATAGTTGTTCGCCAAGACCGTCCACGGGGTAGATGGGTCAAGTGTCGGACGGTATAAAATCATGTATTCCTCGTAACCGAGGCTCGGCCACGACAGTATCAAATTGGTTCCTTGGACTTCAAGGAACTGTCCGACGACGGCACGCAACGGCAACGTTGACGCGAATAGCGCTATCAATGCAGTAGTCGTCCCGAGTTTTGTCATTTTCATAATAATTCCTTTCTGTCCAAGCCGTATTTCGCCGTGAGGCATTGTTGGTGGCTTGAAATCGATTGTGTTCGCCTGAAGGCATGCAAGCGAACCAACGCACAACCAAATGTGAGCAAACAGGCAGTCACTGTCCTCCAGGAGTTACGAAACATCACGTTCATATGTTGCTTTCTCCGAACCCGGATGGCCCAAGAAATGCACTGACGGGGCTCGTCACGAGCTTGGTTGAATTCCCTGCTAATGAGCGACCGTACTGAAGTTTTCGTCTGCTTGTCAATCGCTTTCGTTTAAGAGTTGGAAGTTTTTAGAACAGCTTGACGCAACATGAGTAATTCTTATCCAGATTTGCGCACCTCCGGCACTTGAGTCGGTGTCAATAAACTTTGCGCAGGTTCGAGGGGAGAATGCTCAATTCAGCGCGGTACTTCGCCACGGTGCGCCGCGCAATCACAATCCCCTTTTCCTTGAGCATCTTCACGATCTCCTGATCGGACAGGGGCTTGTTTGGATTCTCCTTGCCGAACATCTCCGCCACCATGTCCTTGACGCTGGTGTTGGAAACCCCGCCGCCGCTGTCCGTTTGAATGCCCGAGGTGAAGAAATACTTCATTTCGAAAATTCCCTGGGGCGTGTCGATGTACTTGTTGGAAACGGCCCGGCTGACCGTCGTCTCATGCACCCCCACCACTTCGGCCACCTGCACCATGGTCATCGGCTTGAGACAGGCCACTCCCTTCTCCATGAATTCACGCTGCCGTTTGACAATCTCGTTGCCAATGTTAAGGATGGTTTGCTGCCGTTGCTGCAGGCTCTTGATCAGAAATTTCCCGGCCCGGATTTTGTCCCGGATGTAGTCGCGCGCCTCGGCCGGGGCATCGGCCTTCGCCATGATATCCTTGTAGGTGTTGCTGATGCGCAGGTGGGGGATTTGCTCGTTGTTGGTCGTAACCACGTAATCGTCTCCGATTTTTTGCACGAAAACTTCCGCGGAAATATAGCGGTCGTCGTCCGGCAAAAATTCGCGGCCCGGGCGCGGCTCCAGGTGGGCAATGCGCTCCACCGCGTCCTGGATTTGATCGACGCTGACGCCCAGCCCGCGGGCCATTTCCGGCATTTTGCGTTTTTTGAGCGCTTCCATGAAATCGCGCACGATGCGGTATTCGAGCGTTTTCTCGCGTCCCGCCCGCTCCAATTGCAACATCAAACATTCGCGCATATCGCGCGCCGCCACGCCGGGCGGATGAAAGGTCTGGATGGTTTTCAGCACCCATAATATCTTCTCCTGCGGGAGGTTGGTGGAAAAAGAAAGCTCCTCCACCGTGGCCTTCAGAAAACCGTGGTCGTCAATATTGCCGATGATCATCTCCGCCGTCGGCTTCTGTTCATCGTTCAGGTCTGAAAAGCGCATCTGCTCCAGGAGATGCTCTTGCAAGGAGGTGCCCGCCACCAGGGAATCGAACATGAACTGCCGCCGCTCCTCCGCTTCCGGCCCCTGGCGCGTGGGCAAATTGGTCTGGGCAAAATGATCCCGCCATTCCTGGTCCATTTGCGTCAACCGCTCGAACTCCGCCTGAAAATCGTCCACGGGGGCGTTGCTCGGCTTTTCGGTGGCCGGATCAAATTTCACATCGGCGGGCGGTTCGGCCAGATCGGCTGCGGCCATCGCCCCGTCGTCCGCCTCATCGTTCTTGATCTTCTCACTCAACTCCACTTCCGCCGTCGGCACTTCCTCCAACAGCGGGTTTTGTTGCAATTCCTGCTCCACCAGCGCCTTCAATTCCAGCGTCGGCGCCTGCAGCAGCGCCAGCGACTGCTGCAACTGCGGCGCCAGCACTTGCGAAAGCGACATTCGCTGTGACAAATGTAATCCCTGAGCCATTACATGTATGTTATCGGCATTTCGTTTTAGCTCAAGAGCGAATTCAAAAAAACAGAAAAAGATTGCTCGACGCCGCCACCCCTTCTAAGGTCAGTCTGTGGCGGTACAATTGACGATTCTGGGCAGCGGTTCGGGAGGCAATTGCGCGTACTTGGAAACGGCGGAAACCCGCATTCTGATCGACGCTGGTTTTACCGGACGCCAAATTCGCCGGCGTCTGGCCACCATCGCCCGCGCCCCGGAAAGCGTCCAGGCCATTCTCATCACCCACGAACATTCCGATCATATCTCGGGCCTGACCGGGCTGGCCGCAAAATGGCAAGTGCCCGTTTATTGCAATCGCCTGACCCGCGAAGCCATCGAAGCGCAATTGCAAATTCAAATCGACGCGCGCCTTTTCGTCACCGGCGACTCCTTTGCCATTGGCGACGTCACCATCGACACCTTCCCGGTGCCGCACGACGCCTGCGATCCGGTCGGGTTTCTCTTGCGAACCTGCGCCGGCAACATCGGCTTTCTGACCGACCTGGGACACGTGACAAAACTGGTGGTCGAGCGCATCCGGCCGGCCAACGTCCTTCTTCTGGAAGCCAACCATGATTTGAAAATGTTGCAGGACGACCCGCGGCGGCCCTGGAGTTTGAAGCAGCGCATTTTAAGCCGGCACGGTCATCTTTCCAATGACGCCGCCGCCGACCTGGTCGAGCAAATCATGTCGGCGGAATTGCGACAGCTCTACCTGGGCCATCTCAGCCGGGAGTGCAACAAACCCGAGTTGGCCCGCCTGGCGGTTGGCAACTGCCTCCAGCGCATCGGCGCGACCCACGTGTGCGTGGAACATACCTTTCAGCACGTCCCCTGCCCCACCCTGGTCCTCTGACGGCTGCCCGTTCCTAATCTTAATCTTAATCGTAATCTTAATCCTAATCTCCTGCACGATGAAAGCGTCCTGGGAAATTCCCGCCCAAAATGAACGAATATCAATTCCCCGGGGGCTCGGGCCAGTTTGCGCCGTTATGGCTCGCGCACGCGGAAGAACTGCTGCGGGATGTTTGTCACCGGCGCCACCACCTGCATCACAGAACCGTCGCCGCTGAAATTGGTGTAGAAGCCCCAATTCGTCGTGGCGAGGTTCGTGTTTTGCTGAATGGTATAGCTTTGGTTGCTCTCGGTTTGGAATGCAAAAGAGAAATTCCCATTGGTCAATTGCGGGGACTGAATCGTAACCGGCGGCAGGCCGGCCACGAGATAAACGCCGCTGTTGCTGTAAGCAACGGAAAAGCCGCTGGGGATATTGGTGACGCTGAAGGCGCCGGAACGACCGCTGCAAGCCAAAATTTGGAACTGATTGCTTATGGCCGGCGCGAAATTATTGGTCAGAACCACATTGAGCGCGCCGCTGAGGGTGGCGCTGCCATTGACCAAAAGCTGGCCGCATTGCCCGGCCCCATTGCCGCCCAGCGCGATGGTCAACGCGCCGCCGCCGCTGGAAAAGCCGCCCGGCACGGAAAGCGTGCCGCTGTCCACTTCAATGGAGCCGCCCAGACTGGGCAGCGAGGAAGTCACGGTGGAAACGCCGGTGCCATGGTGTTTGCGCAACAGGCCGTAGTTGTTAAACGTGCCTCCGCTCATGGTGCCGCCATCGCCTTCGAACTGATAAATTCCCGATGGCTGGTTGACCATCCCAAACGCGCCCAGTGAGAATGTTCCTCCGTTGGTTTGCTTCATCACTCCATAGTTCCAAAGATATTCATAACCCGCGGAGGGTGAGTTGGTGGCATAAATGGTTATGGAATTGGAGTTGGTGAAGAACTGCCCTGTGGTGCCGGCAAAATTTCCTCCCGTCCACCAAAACATTCCTGGAGGGAAATTTAAATTCAAGCCGTTTGAGGAGATGACAAGATCGCCGCTGTCCAGCAGTACTTGGCCCGCGCCGCTCCCGGTCATTGTGCCGCCCCAAGTGCTCCCGTTCTGACCGCCGGTCAAATCCACCACCGCGTTTGCACCCACGACGAAAGTTCCGTTGGAACTTACGCCAGCGCCGTTGGCCAGCACCAGCAGCCCGCTGTCCGCTTCGATTGTGCCGCCGTTGTTATGCAAGGCGCTCCCCATCACGGATGTCCCGGTGCCGGAGCGTTTGCGCAAAAGGCCGTAATTGTAGAAGATGTTTCCGCTGGTGCTGCCGCCATCGCCATCAAACTCAAACGTGCCCGCCGACTGATTGTAAAGAGCAAGAGGGCCTACTGAAAAAATTCCCGCGTTGGTTTGCACGATGGTCCCCTGGTTCCAAAGAATGTCGGCACCCTGGTTGGGCGAGTTGGTTGCGTAGATGGTTATGGAACCGGTGTTGGTGAAGTACTGCCCGGTCGTGCCGTCGAACTGGCCGCCAGTCCACCAAAACAGTCCCGGTGGGAAATTCAAGTTCAGGCCTGTCAGAGGAACGACAAGATCGCCGCTGTCCATGAGCACCTGGCCCGCGCCGCTGCCCGTCATGGTGCCAGCCCAACTGTCTCCGTTAACGCCGCCGGTCAGATCCACCACGGCGTTCGCGCCCACGACGAAAGTTCCGTTGGAACTTACGCCAGCGCCGTTGGCCAGCACCAGCATTCCGCTGTCCGCTTCGATTGTGCCGCCGTTGTTATGCAAGGCGCTCCCCATCACGGATGTCCCGGTGCCGGAGCGTTTGCGCAAAAGGCCGTAATTGTAGAAAATGTTTCCGCTGGTGCTGCCGCCGTCCCCATCAAACTCATAGGTGGCTGACGGCTGATTGACCAAAGAATAAGCACCGACTCCAAAAGTTCCTGCGTTGGATTGCAGCATCATTCCCTGGTTGAAGAATGTGCAAGAAGCCAACCCCGGCGCATTGTTGGCCATGATGGTGATGGTATTGAAGTTGGTCGCTTGATTACCAACCAGATCGCCCCCGGTCCACAAAAAAAATCCTGGAGGGAAATTCAAAGCCAGGCCCGTCGGCCCGACGTCAATCTCTCCGCCTTGCAGCAAGACCTGCCCCGCGCCGCTGCCCGTCACCGTGCCAGCCCAGTTGGCTCGGTCACTGCCATTCCAGTCCACCAGCGCGCCCCCCTCCACATTGAACGTGCCGTTGGAACTGAATCCGTCTCCCGCCAGCGTCAAGGTGCCGCTATCCGCCTCGATCGTGCCGCCTTGGCAGTAGGAATTGCCAATGACAGAATTGCCCGTGCCGCTGCTCTTGCGAACCAAGCCGTAATTGACAAACTCCAGGCCCGAGCCAAGACTGCCGTCGCCGGCGAATTCATAAGTTCCCGAGGCTTCGTTTTCCAGAATGGCGCCGGTAATCGAGCCGGCATTCGTCTCCACGAATAAACCTTCATTGAAGAAATAGGCGAGGGAAAAGCCCGGCCCGCCCGCTGTGAAAGCAGTCATCACTCCCAAGTTGGTGAAGTAGCTGGTCCCCTGACCGTCCTGGCCCAAAAAGCCGCCTGTCCACCAAAAATAGTTGGACGGAAAATTGAACGACAAGCCAGCGCTGACAATCTCGCCGCTGCTCAACAACACCTGGCCACCGCCGCTGCCAGTCGTTGCTCCTACCCAATACGCACTGCCGCCTCCCGTCAAATCCAGCACCGCGTTGTTGCTGACATTGAACGTCCCGTTGGACCACGTATGATCCAAATTGGCGAACAAAACCAGCGTGCCTCTGTCCACTTCCACCGTTCCGTCCGTCATGAGAACGGGCGGCTCGAACACGTACGAGCCGGCGCCGCCGGACTTCTGCATCATCCCGCCGGGCAGCAGCGTCACAAGATCGTTCCCGGCCTGGCCCATCACGCCGTCGCCCTGGAAATTAAAGTAATTGGCGGAAAGATTGATGCTGCCAACCGTCAGCGACCCGTTGCTCTGGATCGTAATGCTGTTGAGGGTGGCAGTCGCGTCCGCATACGTGTTGGCGGGCGGCCCGAGAATCACGTCCGCTCCAACATCCCCGGGTCCGCCCGGATAAAGCCCATAAGGCGGAGTCGGCGACCAATTACTCGGCTGCGATTCCACACTGCCCGTATGGTCGCAGTTGCCGTTGGTAAAATAGGACTGGCTCCAGTTGGCATTGCTGGGCCAGTAGTTGGTGTTGCCGCCGCAGATGAGGTAAATCTGACCCTGCGCAGTATCCGCCCAAGTATAGGTCTGGGCTTGGGCCGAAACCATCGTAGCCAGCAAGACAGCGCCCAGCAGCGCATCCAGGCCTTGATGGAATCCGGGGGTTGGATTAAAAACGGATCTTCGAATGCGAGTACACAGTAGGTTTTTCATATTTCATGGATTTGGCTCTTATTTATACGGAAATGGAGTTTGAGTTTTGTTCCCTCCCTATGCAAGCCTTTTCTGCAGTTTTTTTTGCAGTTTTATTGTAAGCGCTATGGGGGCTGCCTTCTATGCAGGAGGGGCAGGGGTCGGGCAGGGGTCGGTCCCTTGCATGTCCATATTTTGCCTGCCGCGCCCCGCCCGCTCCGTCCAAACAACAAATACGGGGAATGGAACCCCTTTGCCGAAAAGCAAAACGCAAGGGCGCAAAGGGAAATGATTTCCTGGCGTCTTGGCGCCGGGCCTTTGCGTTAAAAAAGGGTGGTTTTTGGGTGCTTGTCAAGAATACATACTTGACAACAAGGCCCCCGACACGCGTTTTGATCAATGTTTGCAGGGGTTTCGTGTTTTAAAAAAACCTCCCACCATGGCCTGTACACTTTCCGCCTTTTCTGCCATAATGAAAATAAAATGCTGAATTATTAAATTGATCTGTGAAAATCTGCGTGAATCTGTGGCCCTGCTGATCCCCTTCGTTTCCGCCCAATTTCCTGCTAATTTGGGTGTCTGTCAAGAATACATACTTGACAAGAAGGCCCCCGACAGGTGTTTCGACCCCTGTTTAAAGGGCTTTCGTGTTTTTAAAAAAGTGGTCATCATGACCTGTACATTTTTCGCTGTTTATGCCATAATTGGAAGAAAAGTCTGAATTATGAAGATAAAATCAAGAACGCCCGCCTTCGCAAAGCTACGGCGCAGCAGGCCCCCTTTCCCGGTGCCGCAGCGCGCCAAGTCGGCGGTCTTGGCAGCCGCCGGCTCGTCGGAGAAATTCCGGCCAATTCGGAGTGATTCCGGCCAATTGCGGCCAAAAAAAGAAAAATCGGTCCCAAACCCGTACCAACTCTATGAGCCGTAATGGAAAAATCGCCCGCTTGCCGGGACACATCCGCGAACAGATCAATCGCCGCTCGCAGAAGGGCGAACGAGGCGTGCCGCTGGCCCATTGGTTGAACGGGTCCCCAGACAAGGTCCATGCCTTGTTATTTCCTCAGAGTCTGAGCGGCTGGTTTTGCACAAAATGGATCAAAGGCAGCCGAATGATGGCAGTTGAAAAAAGCAAAAATCACTTATGTTCGCTTATATTCGCTTAAACTCGCTTATATTCGCATTTTCAGAAATCCGAGGGCCAGCAGGGCCTCCAGGCCATCTGGGCGGAGGCAGGCTCGCCGCGCCGACTTGTCCCGCTACCATAGCCGCCTTGTCCACCGTAGCCACTTCGGCGAAGAAGAATGCGTCAAAGGCGGGTCAAACCACTCAAACGGATGCGGCTGATCAAATCAGCGGCGGAATCCTATGGAAGTCATTTAACATGAGCGACTTACAAAATAATCAGCTTTCGCGCGGGTCAAACCCGGTCAAAGTGGATCAAACCGATTTGATGAGCCGTTTAAGCAAGTCCAAGCGGCTGGTCTTTCAGTCAATCCGTGTTGATCCGGGTCCATCCGTGGTTAAAGCCTTCCCCTCCGGTTGCCTGGCAAATGACGGGCATTGCCACAAGCCGGAGATGTGATTTATTCTTGGACGCATGGAAAGTAAGACCGACAAGAAGCACTCCAAGAGCGCCAAAGCGGACGAAAAGCAGCCGGACCAACAAGTTGTTGACTTGATCGTGCCCGGGCCGTTGACGCCGGAGCAGATCGAACAACTCAAAGAACGGGCTGCCAAGGCCGACGAATATCGGGAGCGCCTGTTGCGCGAAGCGGCCGATTTTGAAAATTACAAAAAACGCGCGGCCCGCGAACGCCAGGATGCCGTCACTTTCGCCAATGAAAGCCTGCTGCAGAAATTGATGCCGATTTTGGACACTTTCGAAATGGCGCTGGCCGCCGCCGCCGCCGATGGCGCCGCCGCCCAATCGCTCCAGGCCGGGGTGCTCATGGTCTATAACCAACTCAAGTCCGCTCTGGCCGACGCCGGTTTGGAGGAAATTGATGCCCGGGGCAAAGTCTTCGACCCCAATCTGCACGAAGCGGTCTCCCAGCAGGAAAGCGCCGAAGTTCCCGAGGGAGAGGTGATCCAGCAAATCCGCAAAGGTTATAAGTTTCGCAATCGACTGGTTCGACCGGCCGGGGTCATCGTGGCCAAAAAGCCGGCGGCTTAACCCAACTATGTCAAAACGAGACTATTACGAAGTCCTCGGCACGGACCGAAATGCCAGCGACGAGGAAATTAAGAAGGCCTATCGCAAACTGGCCCTTAAATATCACCCCGACCGCAACCCGCACGACAAAACGAGCGAAGACAAATTCAAGGAACTCGGCGAAGCCTACGAGGTCCTGATCGATCCGCAAACCCGCGCCGCCTACGATCGTTACGGCCATGCCGCTCTCGGCGCCCGCGCCCGAGGCCCGGCCGGATTTCACGACCCGGCGGATATTTTCCGCGAAGTCTTCGGCAACTCCAGTATTTTTGACGACCTTTTCGGCGGCGGCGAACGCCGGGCCGGCGGCGCGCAACGCGGCGACGATCTGCGCTATGACATGGAACTGACTTTCATGGAAGCCGCCCAGGGTTGCGAAAAGGAAATCAGCGTCACAAAGATGGGCCAATGCGACTCCTGCAATGGCAGCGGGGCGGAGCAAGGCGCCACCACAAAAACCTGCGCGACTTGCGGCGGACGCGGCCAGGTCATCAGTTCGCGCGGCATTTTCAGCATCGCCCAAACCTGTCCCCGTTGCGAAGGCCGGGGGCGGGTCGTGGACAAGCCTTGCCGCTCCTGCGCCGGCACGGGCCGCCGTGAACGCCTGTCCAAAATCAAAATCAAAGTCCCCGCCGGAGTGGATGGAGGCGCCCGCCTGCGCTCCTCCGGCAACGGCGAAGCCGGCGTGCGCGGCGGACCGGCCGGGGATTTGTATGTGGTGCTCCATGTCAAACGCCACGAGATTTTTGAGCGCGAAGGAGACGATCTGATCTGCGAAGTGCCGATCAGCTTCGCCCAAGCCGCCCTTGGGGCGGAAGTTGAAGTGCCCACTCTGGAAGGCACGGCCGAAATCAAAATACCCCCCGGCACTCAAACCGGCGCGGTCTTTCGCTTGAAAGGCAAGGGTGTCAAGAATGTCCAGGGTTACGGCAACGGCGATTTAATGGTGCGCGTGCAAGTGGAGATTCCGGCGCGATTAAACGCGGCGCAACGGGCCAAACTGGAGGAGTTCGCCAGACTGTGCGATGAAAACGTCCACCCCATCAGCAAAGGCTTTTTTGAAAAGGCAAAACGATTGTTTCGCTGACGCCGCTCATGCACCGCTTTTACCTTCCGCCGCCGCAATGCCAGGGCCTTACTCTGACATTGACCGGCACCGAAGCTCACCACGCGCTCAATGTTTTGCGAATCAAGATCGGCGAGCCGATTGTCATCCTGGACGGCGCGGGCCATGAGTTTTTATGCGCGGTCCGCGCGGTGGACCGCAAGGCCGTGACTCTGGCGGTCGGGCAAACCCATTTCTCCCCCGCCCCCTCGTGCCGCGTGACTCTGGTTCAGGCCGTGCCAAAGGGAAAACTCCTTGAAACCATCATTCAAAAGGCGACGGAACTTGGGGCTTTTCGCATCATTCCCCTTCTCTCCGAGCGGGTGGCAACGCGCTTGGAAAACGAGGCCGTCCAGCACAAAGCCGAAAAATGGCGGCAGGCCGCCGTCGAAGCGATCAAACAATGCGGCCAGCGCTGGCTGCCGCAAGTGGAGGCTCCGGTCACCTTGCCCGCCTTGCTGGCCCGCGGCGAAAGTTTCGATTTGTCGCTCGTCGGTTCATTGCAACGTGATGCCCGGCATCCCCGTGAATATTTCCGTTTGTTCCAACTCGACGCCAAAGGACAGCCGGCCACGATCCGCCTCTGGATCGGCCCCGAAGGCGACTTCACAGACTCCGAACTCTCTGCCATCCGAAACGCCGGCGGACGTCCCATCAGCCTTGGCCCGCTTGTCCTGCGCAGCGATACCGCCGCCCTCTACGCGCTGTCCATCGTCAGCTACGAATTGCAGGCTTCGCCAACGGCCTGATGAGCGCCTTTTTGGGGTGGCGGTTTCCGGCTCGCAATCTTAATTATAATCTTAATCTTAATCCGCAGGGATTAATGAATTTTAGCGGGCCGCGACACGATATCGCTCCAATTCGGCCTCCCGTTCGGCGGCGGACCAACCCAGGAACTCCGACATCCAGTCCGCCGCCTGCCGGGCTTTGTCCATGCTTTCGGCATGATAATAATGCCAGCTCGTGCGGCGAATCATCAAATCATCCAGATGCAGCGCCCATTCACTGGCGCAATAGTGCCCGACGGCCTCGCGCTGAAATTCCGGGGGAAAAATGCCGCTGAACCCGTCCGGTTTCTCCAGCAATGGTTCGCTGGCCGTGCGGCATTTCGCGGCTCGCAACCCCGCTGCCGCCACCAGCCGATCCACCGTTTGCTCGGCCATGAGACGGTAAGTGGTCAACTTGCCGCCCGCCACATCCCACCAGTTGGGTTCCGGATTCCGAATCTGATGCGCCCTGGAAATATCCGATGCCCCGCCCTTGCCATCCGCCAGCAGCGGACGCAGTCCGGCCCAGGAACTGATGATATCCTTCGTGGCCAGGGCGGCTTGCGGGAAAAATTCGCCGGCCACACCCAGCAAATAGGCCGTGTCAGCAGGGTCGGGATGGACTTCGTCGAGCGACCCGGAGTAATCCGTGTCGGTGGTGCCGAGAATGAGCCGCTCGCCCCAGGGAATGACAAAGAGAATGCGTTTGCCCTCGGTGAGCACCACCGCGTCCGCCGCCGGCACACGGCTGCGCTTCATCACCAGATGAATTCCCTTGGTCAAACGCAGTTTGACATGACTGTGAGGCAAACCCGCCGCCCACGGCCCGCTCGCATTGACCACGACCCTGGTTCGCACTTCATGAAAACGGCCGGTCGTTTTGTCTGACACTGCGCAAAGCCAGCCGTTGTCCTGGCGGGAGGCATCCTGGAACCGGCAATAATTCCGGAGCGTCGCGCCGTGCGCGGCGGCCGAGCGAAGCGTGTCCAACACCAGGCGGGCATCGTTGGTAAATCCGTCAAAATAGCGCACCGCGCCGGTCAGCCCCTTGGGATTGAGTTGGGGAATGGCGCGCAAGGTTTCCTCCCTCGACATACCGGAAGACTTGCCGAGGTTCTTGCCGCTGCAGAGCAGATCGTAAAGTTTGACGCCAATGCGCATCTGCCACAACGGCCACTCCGTGCCGGGATAAGTGGGGAAAATAAAAGCCAGCGGTTGGGCCAAATGAGGCGCGATGCGGTGCAGAATTCTCTTTTCCAGGCTCGCTTCACGAACCAAACCGATGCAGCCCTGGGCCAGATAACGCATGCCGCCGTGCAACAAACGGCTGGAGCGCCCGCTGGTGCCAAAAGCGAAATCATGCTGTTCGATCAGTCCGGTTTTCAATCCGCGCATGGCCGCATCCCTGGCGATGCCGGAGCCAACAATTCCGCCGCCAATGATCAGGACATCCAATGGGTCGCGGGTCAAACCTTCCAAGGTGCGGGTTCGTTGTTCTGAAGGGGAAGGAGCAGGCATGACGTATTTAGGTGTCTTGCTTCGCAAAAAGCGTTAATGCTTCAAGTAAGCCTCTTGTCAGGAGTTTTGTCAATGTATCAGCCCTGGCGTTTCCTAATCTTAATCGTAATCCTAATGCCAATCTTGTCTGGTGCGGCCGCTGAATTGAACCTCGGCGTGGATGAGCGCCATTGACCCGGAAGGCCATTATTCTACCATCGCGTCGCAACAATTGAACGGTATGCCGAAATACATTCTTGCCATCGACCAGGGCACGACCAGTTCGCGGGCCGTCATCTTCGATCACGATGGCTCAGTCAAATCGGCCGCCCAACGCGAATTCAAACAGTATTATCCCAAACCGGGATGGGTGGAGCATGATGCCGCCGAGATCTGGTCAACCCAGGCGGGGGTCGTGGCCGAGGCCGTCGCCAGCGGGGGCATTCACACCCGCGATCTGGCGGCCATTGGCATTACTAATCAGCGTGAAACAACCGTGGTTTGGGATCGGCAAACGAGCGAGCCGATTTGCCCCGCCATTGTCTGGCAGGACCGGCGCACGGCAGAGTATTGCGACCATTTGAAGGAGAAGGGCCACGCCAGCCTGATTCAGAAGAAAACCGGTTTGGTGCTGGATGCTTATTTCTCCGGCACCAAGTTGAAATGGATTTTGGATAATGTGGGCGGGGCGCGTCAACGGGCGGAAGCGGGTCAGTTGGCCTTCGGCACGGTGGATAGCTGGCTGGCCTGGAAATTGACCGGCGGCACGGTCCATATCACCGATGCCAGCAACGCCAGCCGGACATTGCTCTACAACATCCATACGCAACAGTGGGACGCGGAGTTGCTCGAGTTGTTCGGCGTCCCTGAAAAGCTGCTGCCGCAGGTCAGATCTTCCAGCGAAGTTTATGCGGAGACGGCGGCGGACCTTTTTGGTTCGAGGGTGCCCGTGGCGGGAATGGCCGGGGACCAGCAGGCCGCGCTTTTTGGCCAGATGTGCATTCGTCCCGGCATGCTCAAACATACTTATGGCACGGGCGGATTCATGATGCTCAATACGGGTGACACCGCCATCGTTTCCGCGAACAATTTGCTGACTACCATCGCCTGGCAACTGAATGGGAAAGTGACTTATGCGCTGGAAGGAAGCATCTTCATCGCGGGCGCGGTCGTACAATGGCTGCGGGATGGGTTGGGGTTGATAAAGACATCGGCGGAAATTGAAAGACTGGCCGGAACGGTGGCGGACAATGGAGGCGTTTACATGGTGCCGGCGTTCGCCGGCCTGGGCGCGCCGCACTGGGACCAATATGCGCGCGGAACGATCACCGGCCTGACGCGCGGCACCACCGCCGGCCATCTGGCCCGCGCCGCCTTGGAAAGCATTGCCTTCCAAACGGCGGACGTGCTCGAGGCGATGGAAGCGGATGCGAAGATGCCCGTCAAAGAGTTGCGCGTGGACGGCGGCGCAACGGTGAACGATGCGCTGATGCAATTTCAAGCCGATGTGCTGGGCGTTCCGCTGGTCCGCCCCAAAGTGACGGAAACCACGGCGCTGGGCGCGGCCTGCCTGGCCGGACTGGCCGCAGGCTACTGGAAAGACACCCGCGAATTGGAGGAACACTGGCAACGGCAAAAAACTTTTCAGCCCGCGATGGACGGAGCAAAAGTGGCCGCGTTAAAGCGCGACTGGCACAAGGCGGTGGGCCGGGCCAAAGGCTGGATGAAGGATTGAAGGCTGATTGCCTTGTTATGCTACGCGACAGCCGATCCGATAATGTCATCAATGCTTCCGGCCAGTTCCGGGAAGGAATAGTGGGCCGCGTATTCGTGCAACTTCTGCGCCCGCATTTCGGCTTCCAATTGCACCTCCGATTGCCGGACCAGGCGCGACATCACTGCTTCAATCAATTCGTCAGCCGTAAACGGCTTGACCAGGTAATCATCGGCGCCGGAGACCATGCCGCGGCGAAAACCGTCGCGGCTGACCAAGCCGGTCATGAGAATAAAAGGAATGGTGGCCGTCTGGGAGGACTCCCTGATTGCGGCGAGGGTTTCGTAACCGCTCATGGCGGGCATGTTGACGTCACAAATGACCAAATCCGGCTTCTCTTCGGCAATCATCTGGACACCCAGTTGGCCGGTTGGCGCTTCGCGCACGGTGAAGCCGTAGTTGGTCAACACGGAGGCGATGAGAATTCTAATATCTTCCGTGTCGTCAATTACCAGTATGCTCTTCATCGCCAGCTTACATATCAGGAAGCGTGCCAATGGTTCGGAAGCATAAAATGCACCAAAAAGGGCATAATTCCGGCGAAAAATGCCGGGTCGGAACTGTCCCCGGACCGTTTTGCACCCGGCAGGCGGGCAAAGTCTTCCCAGTGTGGACGCCCTATTTGCTGTTCAAGCAGGCATAGACAACCTCTGCCAATTTGCGCGCATGAAAGGGTTTCTGCACAAAATTCACCCGCGTGCCGGGGGGAAATTCCTTGGCCAGCCGTTCTGTATTATATCCGCTGGTGTAGAGGACCTTCAAGGCCGGCTTGGCGGCCTGCAATATTTTGGCCAGCTCCGGCCCCGCCATCCCGTCCGGCAAAATCAAATCAGTCAATAACAAGTCAATTTTTGTTTTGTGCCGCTCCCAAATCTCCAGGGCGGTCTTGCCGTTGGAGGATTCAAGGACTTTGTAACCGTAGCTTTCCAGGATATGATGCATCAACTTGAGCAACGGCGCTTCGTCCTCGACGACCAGAATGGTTTCGGTGCCGCCCATCACCTTTTGTTCTCCCGGCGTCAGGGGCAACGCCCCGCTCTTATCGGCGGAGGCCGGGAAAAAGATCTGGAAGGCCGTGCCTTCGCCAACCCGGCTGGTCACCTCGATCCAGCCGCGATGCTGCTTGATGATGCCATAGACGGTGGCCAGGCCGAGACCGGTGCCGCGGTCCAGTTCCTTGGTCGTAAAAAACGGCTCGAAAATACGGCCCAAATTCTCCGGCGCAATGCCGCAGCCGGTATCGCTGAAGGTCAGGCGGACAAATCTGCCGGGAGTGGCTTCAGGGTTTTGCCGCGCCCCGGCGGCGTCAATGGTGACGCAGGCGGTGGCAATGCGCAACTGGCCGCCGCGGGGCATGGCATCGCGGGAATTGACGGCCAGATTGAGCAGGACCTGCTCGACCATGCCGAGGTCGGCTTTGATCGGCGGCAGGCCCGGGGCAAAGTCCACCTGCAGGGCGACGTCTTCGCCCAAAATACGCCGGAGCATTTTGGTGACATTGTTGACAATCCCGTTCAAATCGACCGCTTGCAGAACCAATTCCTGCTTGCGGCTGAATGTCATCAATTGGCGGGTCAGCGCGCTGGCCCGCTTGCCGGCCTCGGAAATCTCCTTGAGCGATTCGGTGGCTTTGGCCCCCAGCTTTTCGCCGGTCATGATGAGGCCGGCGTGGCCATTGATGACGGTCAGGAGATTGTTGAAATCATGGGCGATGCCGCCGGCCAACTGGCCAACGGACTCCATTTTTTGCGCCTGGCGCAATTGGGCCTCGAGGTTCAAGCGTTCCGTCACATCCACGGCCAGGGACAGCCACCGTTTTTGCGTTCCCAGCGGGTGCGAGGTGATTTCCATTTCGGCCAACTTGCCGTTTTTGGTGCGATGACGCCAGACGCCGGAATAGGCCGTGCCCGGCGTCCACTTGGACAATTTGTCGAGGAAGGCGGGAATTTCCTCCGGCAAGGCAATGTCGCGCAAGGTCATTTTCAGGAAGTCGTTCTTGGAGTACCCGTAGTGCAGCACGGCCGCGTCATTGACGGCCAGAAAGGCGAGCGTTTCCAGGTCAAAGGTGTAAATGGGGGTGGGATTGCTTTCAAAGAGGAGCCGGTACTGATTCTCCGAAGATTTGATCAGGGAAATCGATTGCTCCAATTCCCGCGTTCGCGCTTTGATCAGGGCTTCGAGATTGTCGAAATGGGATTGCGCTTCGCGGGCCAGGCGCCATTTTTCCGCCAGGGCAAATGCCAGCAGCCGCACTTCGATGCCGTCAAAGGGCTTTTTGAGCAGGAGCACTTGGTCGGTCCGGCGCAGGCGGCGCACGATGTCATCGGCGGAAAAATCAATAAACGCGGTGCAGATGACCACTTCCAAAGCAGGCTCGGCCTTCCACAGTTGCTCAATGGTCTCGACGCCGTCCCAACCCGGCGGCATGCGCATATCGACAAAGGCCACGGCGTAGGGCCGTCCGGCCCGGCGCGCCTGGATGACCATTTCCAACGCCTCCCGGCCCTGGCTGGCGCAATCCAGTGTAAAGGTGGGAAGCCCGGACGGCGGCATCGGCCCGCCCTCGATTTCGGCCCCGGCCCCGGCCATCTGCCGGGCCGTGGCTTCATCGGAGATCAGGATCTTTTGATAGACTTCATGCATCTCTGGAGTATCGTCAATACTAAGAATCCGCACGGCCTCCTGGTCATTCATGACCGCCCCTCCATTCCCCGGCCCGGGGCGGGCTTGGGCGCGGATGGGCGCGGCTCCCCTGCCGTCATCCTCCGGGTGGAGGATGCGCCTGGGGTCTGGCATGGAGCCGCCGGTTTGCACTTATTCCCTGCATTGCAGCAGCAACCCCCCCTGTATTCAAGGCAAATCCATCGCCCCCCGGAAAGACCGAATTGCGCCAAGAGTTTTGTTACCGGGGAGGGGGTGTAAAACGGATGAATAGGATATGTTGCCCCATCAAGGGGTACCTGGCATCGCCGCATTATGGGTTCTGGACTGGGTTCTCGACCTTGCCATTCCCAACCCTTTGGACCATGCTCCTGAAACTCATGAGCCAACTGTTGAACACATCCACGCGCAGAGTCGTGCTTATCATGGCTGGAATCGCGATCGCCGCCACAGCCGCAAACGCGCAAACCGCCGCGCCCGCCGCGGGGCCGGACCCGATGGAAATCCCCATCCCGGAAATCAAGACCAACTTGGGAAAGATGCCCGGCGTCAATGAGTTGCCGGTCCGCGCGGAGCTGCCCGATCCGATGGTCATGAACGACGGCGCCAAAGTCACCACGCCCAAACAATGGAAAAAACGCCGCGAGGAAATCAAGCGCGCGCTCGAGTACTACGCCATCGGTGAAATGCCGCCTCCGCCTGGAAACGTGAAAGGGGTCGGGGTCACCAACGAAACCGTGCTGGACGGCAAGGTCAAATACCGCCTCGTGCATCTGACTTTTGGCCCCAAAGAAGAGCTTTCACTGGACATCGGCATCTTCACGCCGGTCATAGGCGGGCCGTTCCCAACGATTATTTGGCAAGGCGGGACGCCGCCCTATGCAAAGGCATTGGCCCGGCTTCCGAACGGTCCCAACCAGGGGCGCGGCCAGGACGTTCTGATGATGGTCGGCCCGGCGCCCGGCGCCGCGGATTCGGGGGCTGCGGCTGGACACCAGCCAACCAATGCCCCGGCGCGCGGACGCCGCGGCGGATTCGGTGATGGCGGCGGCGCCCAAGGCATCGCGACGCGCAACAGCGATGTCTTCCAGCGCGGCTATGCCCTCGTGGTTTACAACGCAAATGATTGCGCCGAGGACACGACCCTGCGCAACAAGGACGGCAGTTGGGCCTTTCGCAACACCCGCTTCTTTCCCGCCTATCCGGGCTACGACTGGGGCATTCTGGCGGCCTGGGCGTGGGGCGCGTCACGCATCGTTGATTATCTTGCAACCGATCCCGCAATTGATAATACAAAAATCATCATCACCGGTGCCTCGCGCAATGGAAAATCCTCGATGATTGCAGCGGCGTTTGACCCGCGGCTCCTGGGCGCGCCGGTTGTGACCGGCGGCGGCGGCATCGGCGCCTATCGTTTCGCCGGCCCCCGCAAGAGTGAAACCCTGGACATCATGCAGAAAAAATATCCCAATTGGTTCTCGCCGCACTTGCACGAGTTTTGGGGACAGCGGGAAAAGCTCCCGTTTGACGAGCATTGGTTCCTGGCTCTTGCCGCCCCCCGGCCTTTCATTGCGTTGGAAGGTGATGCAGACGCCATTTCCCTGCCCGACGCAGTCAAACATTCCATCCAAGCCGCGCAAAAGGTCTATGAATTCCTGGGCGCGAAGGACAATCTCGGCGTTCACTATTCGCACCACGCACACGCCTTTACGCAGGAGGATTGGATCGCGATGATGGACTTTTTCGACAAGTATTCCCGCGGCATGAAGGTGGACAAGACCTTCGATCATTTTCTCACGGATGCGGAAAGAGATGCCGCCACCCCGCGACGGCTCCCAAGACATTTAACGTCCGCGACTTTGGCGCCACCGGCGACGGAACGAACAAGGACACCGTCGCCTTTCAAAAGGCGCTCGATAGCTGCGCTGTGTCCGGCGGCGGCGATGTCATCGTGCCTGCCGGCAGATATCTCATTGGCAGCGTGCAGATGGGCAACCGCACCATCCTCCGCCTCCAACAGGACAGCGTCATCACAGGCAGCCCGGACGTGGCGGATTATCCGATGTTGGACATTCGCTGGGAAGGCCGCTGGCAACCGGGCAGGCGCGCCCTCATTTACTCGGCCAATGTGGATCACACTGGCATCATCGGCCCCGGTCGCATTGAGGGAGATCCCGGCGTTGCCTCTCCGCAAAACCCGCGCGGATCGGTCGTTCTCGAGCCGATCTCCTGCAACGACGTGCGCTGGGAAGGTTTCAGCCTCACCCAGGGTGGCAATTGGGCCACCCATCCGACCTATTGCACCGACGTCGAAATCACGAACATCAACATTCGGGGAGACCGCGACGGGATCGACATCGATTCCTGCAAAAACATCCGCGTTGAAGGTTGCGACGTTGATACGGGCGATGATTCCATCAGCATCAAATCCGGTCGCGGCATGAACGGCGCGCGGCTCGGAAAACCGACGGAAGACGTCCTGATCTCCAATTGCACGTTGCATTGCCGCAGATTTGCCTGCGTCGGCATTGGCAGCGAAACCTCCGGAGGCGTCCGCAATGTGCGGATGGAACATTGCAAACTCAGCGCCCCGCGCTCCTACGCGATATACATCAAAACCCGCATCGGCCGCGCCGGCGTCAACGAGAACATCGCGGGCGAAGATCTGGATGTGTCGGACGGCAGCTTTCTTCGCGTCAATCTGATAAGTGCCGGAAACAGCAACACCGTGGATGATCCGGTTGCAGGTCCTCTCGGCATTCCCGAGGGCAGGAATTTCAAATTCTCCAACATCCGCGTCGCTGGCAAGACCCTCGCCGATGTCACGCAGATTTCCGCCGAAAAGCCGCTCCACGGCCTGGTGCTGGAAAACATCAGCGGCACCTGCACCAGGGGCATTTCCCTGCAGCATGTCAACAATACCGTACTGAGCGGCATCCATGTGACCGGCTTGACCGGTCCGCTGTTGGTGACCAACGACGTCACCGGGATCGGCCTCGAATCCGCCGAAAAATTCACCCCCCCTCCTCCGCGCGGCCCCCGGAACCCTGTCCCGCCATAGATCGCCCTGAAGATTGGAACGTTGACTCAATTCGGTTCCCATTCCTCGCGTGCAAGTCCCATGGAATTGGTATTGTCATACGGCAAAAAGTTCGTCCACCGTCATTTGAAAGTCCGGCAACAAGGGTTCCTGAAAGCGTTCGCGCCCGGCCAGGATTCCCTGCAACGCCAGGCCATAGGAGGTGCCGTGGTAAAACTCAACATTGTTATAGCGCGGGTCGATCATCCACAGCCGCGGCAGGTTGAAATCCTCGTAGAGGCCTTTCTTGAGCACGGTGTCGGGCCGGTGGTCTTGCGAGTCAACAATTTCCGCGGCCAGCCATATTTTGCCCGTTGCCGCGGTGACCAGGGCCAAATCCGGACGAAGCATTACGCCGGCGGAGAGCTGGACGATGGAGCGCGGCGCCAGGAGGCGCGCCGGGGAGTTCGCCGCCAGGCTGGCGGAGACCCGGGCGTGCAGCAGGGCGCAAATCGTTTCGTGGCGTGTTCCGGGCGCCGAGCGCACCAAGGTCTCGCCATGGATAATCTCTTCGTAAACCACGCTCATGGATGGTGCGGTGATTGTTGAATATCCATAAGCAACTCTCAACCCTGAATTTGCGACGCCGGCAAACGGCACAGGAACCGCCCTGTGTGCGACCGCCTGTTTTTGGCCAGCGATTCCGGCGTTCCGACGCCCACGATTCGTCCGCCCTCCCCGCCGCCTTCCGGCCCCAGGTCGATGATCCAATCCGCCTCCGCAATCAGTTCCAGATTATGTTCGATGACAATCACCGTCTGGCCCGCATCCACGAGGCGCTGCAACGCTTCGACCAACCGTTTCACGTCCGCCATGTGCAACCCGACCGTCGGCTCTTCCAGCAAAAAGAGACTCGATCTCCCCGGGGAAAAATGTCCCGCGTCCTCCGGCCTGCGAAAGCCGGCCAGCAAATGAGTGACTATTTTCAGACGCTGCGCCTCGCCGCCGCTCAAGGTCGGGCTGCTTTGGCCGAGCTTGATGTAATCCAGCCCGGTGTCGCGCAACGCTTCCAAGGCCCGGGCAATTTTGGGAAAGGCGGCAAAGGTTTGCAGCGCCTGGCCCACGCTCAAATCCAGCACTTCGGCAATGTTCAAATGGCGGAACTGGATGTCCAGGGTTTCCCGATTAAAGCGCGTGCCCTGGCAAGTTTCGCAGCGGACATACGCCGGGGGCATGAAGTTCATTTCCAGTTTAATCGTCCCGGCGCCGAGGCATTCCGGACAGCGGCCTTGCGGGCTGTTGAAGGAAAATCGGCCGGCGGAGTAGCCGCGCAGCCGCGCCTCCGGCGTCTGCGCGAAAAGTTGTCGGATGGCGTCAAAGAATCCGGCGTAGGTCGCTGGCACCGACCGCAACGTGCGGCCAATGGGGGATTGATCCACCTCATAAACCGCGCGTATCGAATCGGCTCCCGTCACTGTGCCCGCGTCTTTGGCGGCGGACATCTTGCGCGAGCGTGAAATCCTGGCGCGCACCACCGGCAACAAACAATCGCGCAACAAGGTGCTTTTGCCCGAGCCGCTGACGCCGGTCAGGCAGACGAATCGATGCAGGGGAAAGCTCACGGTCAGATTCTTCAAATTGTGCAACTTTGCGCCCGCCAGGGTCAGCATGGCCTGTTCCGCGTTTGGAACGACTGGCCGCCGCCGGCCTCGCGCCGGATAAGATTTCCTGGAGCGCAAACATTGCGCCGTGACGGAATGCGCGTGTGCCATCAACTCCTTCCAGGTGCCGCTGGCCACGACTTCTCCGCCGTTCACGCCGGCCCCGGCCCCAAATCGATGATATAATCGGCCCGCCGCATGGTTTCTTCATCATGTTCGACGACGAGCAGCGAATTGCCCCGCGCCTTGAGCAACTCCAGGGCGTGGAGCAACTTTTCATTGTCGCGGGCATGGAGACCGATGGTCGGCTCGTCCAAAATATAAAGGACACCGCTGAGATTGGAACCGAGTTGGGCGGCCAATCGGATGCGTTGCGCCTCGCCTCCCGAAAGGGTGGTGGCGCCGCGGCCCAATTGCAAATAGCCCAGGCCGACCTCGCGCAGAAATTTCAACCGTTCACGAATCTCGGGCAAAATGTCCCGCGCGATTTCCGCCTCGCGCCCTTTCAACCGCAGGCCTTGCAGCCATGCCAGCGCCGCATCCACCGAGGCATTGGAAAGATCGACAATGGTCGTGCCGTTCCAAAGGCGCACAGCGCGGGCGATGGCGTTGAGCCGCGTTCCGTGGCACGATTGGCAAATCTCGCGCCGTCCCTCCTGCCACTCAAACCACGATTCTTCAATCGCCTCAGCCCGCGCTCCGCGCTCGACTTCGGGCAAATAAAAAACCTCGCCAAAACCGCGGCAGGATGGACACCAGCCGCGCGAGGAATTGTAGCTGAACATTTTCGGATCCAGCGGCTCAAAGGATTCGCCGCAGGCCGGACAAGAGCGCTCCGTGGAATACACGGAAGTCCTGCCATCCTTGGCCAGCGCATGGACGGTGCCGCGCCCCAACTGCAATGCCGCATCAATCATCTCCCGCGCCGCTTTTCGTTCCGACGGGATGGGCCTTCGCCTCTTGTCCAGCCGGCCCGCCACGATTTCCACATCATGTTCCCGGAAGCGATCCAGCCGCAGGGGCTGGTTTGTCGGGTGCATTTTTCCGTCAGCGCGCACCTCGGCGTAGCCGTGTTTGGCGGCCCAGGCGGCGACATCGGTGTGAAAGCCTTTGCGGTTCTTGACAACGGGCGCCAGCAACAGCAAATCACCCCGCCTTTTCATGTCCTCTTCCAATCGGCGGCCCACCTGGTCTCGCGTCTGCGCCTGAACCGGACACTGGCATTGCGGGCAAAATTGCGTGCCGAGCCGGGCGAAGAGCAGGCGCACAAAATGATAAACCTCAGTGACGGTTGCCACCGTGCTTTTGCCCCCGCCGCGCGAATGGCGCTGTTCGATGCTGACGGCCGGGGGAATGCCGGTGATCAAATCCACCTCCGGCCGGGCCAGTTGCTCGATGAACTGCCGGGCATAGACATTCATCGAATCCAGGAACCGGCGCTGGCCTTCGGCAAAGAGCAGATCAAAGGCCAGCGTGCTTTTTCCCGAACCGCTCAAACCGGTGACCACGACAAATTGGTTGCGCGGGATGGTCAGGGAAACATTCTTGAGATTGTGTTCGCGCGCGCCATGAATGGCAATGACTTCCGCTTCCGCAACCGTTGCTGGTGAATGACGCACGCTCCATTATGCCTCATGCCGCGCCATAGGCAAGAGGGCCGGAATTTCGGTCGTGGGAATGGAGGACGTTCAATTCATGATCGTCCACTTTGCGATTATTCTCTTGACATCGCAGATTCATATCGGGTTGATTCAAATTAGCTAATCTTAAAATCCGATAATTCCAGAAAGAGGATGAATAATGGACTTATTTCCAGACGCCCAACGCTTGCAGTTGTGCCGCGGCCTGCCTGGCCCAATCGCGATTGGCCGCCGGCGACGCGGGGCTGGGATGCAATATCCGGCCGATTTGGAGCGGGCTTCCCTCCGCAACCATGCCGGCCTGGCGCGCGGCAAATGCGCCAATGCCGATGATCCATTTGGGCCGCAAAATATCGAATACAGCGCGCAGGTGGGCGTCGCACACCCGGGATAAGCGCGCCCTCTCCCCCAAGCTCAACTTGTCGGGCGTTCGATTGCGCCCGCCCGCTTCCAAAAAGGCCAGCGGGCAATAATTGACAACAAAATGGCGCTCGAAGAAATTTTCCGGCGCTCCAAAGCGGCCGGCAAAAAGTTTCCACAAACGCCGGCCGCTGATTTCGGAGCGCGCGCAGTCGAATCCCAAAATGGGGCGGCGCGGATGCTCATGGGCGGGCCGTCCGATGGCCGCGTCAATTTTCATCCAATCCCGCACCGCGCCAATTTCTCCAAAGGGCACCCCCGTTTGCGCCATGCCGAAAGGCCCCGGATTCATGCCGAGGAAAATGATTTCCTTCGGCGTCCGGCCAAAGCGGCGCAGGTACATTTCGTGTCCCTTCCACGCGTAGAGCAATGGATTATAGACATGCGTCACGGGTGGCGCAAAACGCAGCTTCTCCACTTCCCCGCACAAGTGTTGCGCGGCTTCAATCAGTCTTTTTTCCGTCGCCATTTTCGGACAGTCTGGATTTCAGGTGGTTTGCGCCTGGGAAATGGTGAGAAAGTTTTCGATCTGATCGATGACCGTGGTGTCGTTGAACTTGGCCAGCACTTCGGCTTGGGCCGTTTCGGCCATTTGACAGCGCAGCGCGGGGGAGATTTGCAATTCCTGCATGCGCGCGGCGAGTTCTTCGGCGTCGCCGGCTGGATAGGTCAGCGCGTTTTCGCCGTGGCGCAGCAGTTCCTCCATCCCGCCCGAGCGCGCGCCAATGACCGGGAGGCCGCAGCCCATCGCTTCCAAGGGGGTGAATGGAAACGGCTCGGCCCATTCGGGAGTGTGGAGGAGAACGTCGTGCTGCTTGTAAACCGCGGGCAGGTCGGTGTTTTGGTTGGAGACATTGAGGAATTCCACCGGCAACTGGTTGGCCACAACAAAGGTGCGCAAATCCGCCACGTATCTGGAATCGCCCCGCCCGTAAATGCTGAGTGTGACGTCGAGCCTGGCGGCGCGGGCGATCTTCAGCGCCTTGAGCGCCGTCATAACGCCGCTCTCCTCCGTCAGGCGCGTGACAATCAGAAATCTTCTCATCGGCACGCCGGCCGGTTTGATGTCACCGATATAGGCCGCCGTAATGCCGGGATAAATGACGTCGGCATGACTGACACAAAAACCGACCTGTTCGGTCAGGTGCTTGAGGGTCTGGCTGCAAAAGTAGATGCGGCCAAAGCGGAAGCCGGGAATGGAATTAGGCGCAACCGCGGCGCGGTCCCTGCCTTCTCCAAAAATGCCGGGAACCCGGTCATAACCTCTCATCAAGCGGGTGGGAGCGGTGGAATCCAGGCGGATCCGTTCCCCGCTCATTTCCAGGGCCTTGCGTGTGGATTGCGCCAGGAACGGCAGGCTGGGTGAGTTCCAAAAATGCAGCCACGGATCTTCCCGCACATTGGCCGAAAGCCAATGGTCGAAGACATCATAGACCACGCGCCGCTGCGAATTGTGGAGGCTAAAAATGAGTGACTTGGAAAGTCCGAACAGACTGAAAACGTGGACGACATCGGGCTGGAATTGATCGAGAGCTTCGCGGAGCACATCGTTGTTATAAACTTCAAGCGGCTTGAGTTCCATGAACCCGGTGAGGGACGGATGGCCAAAGACGCCGTTGAGGTGAAGCCTCCGCTCGATCTCGCCATCGCGTTGCTCGGTGCGGAGGCCGTGAGTGGAAGTCAAGACAAGGATCGTATGCCCCCGCAGGCGCAAGGATTCAGTCACCGTCTGACAATGATAATCAAACGTGCCGGCATGATGCGGCGGGTATAAATTGGTCAGCACCAGAATCTTCATACGCTCGGGCGGGAGATTACAGGCGGGAGGAGGGTTTGGCGAGTCCGGCGATTGGATTGGAGGGCGTGGGGTTGGGGGTGCGCCCGGAATGGCCAAAAGCTCGCAAGTCTTTGGCCCGGCAACTCGTTAAAACTCGTCTCCCCTGCACAGAGGGCATTCGATACAGAAACAGGGTCAAGGGCGGTGTCCGTTGATCAAAGCATTAGCAGGCAAAACATCTGTGCCTGGTGGCGCCGCCTTTAAGCGGATGTCGGCCATCAGACCTTCAGAAGATCTGTGTTTCGTTGCATTGCCGGTTTCCACCAAGAGTTTCCGGTTTCTACCTTCGAAGCGAATTCGAACTGGCGGGATTTTCCGACCAACTCAGATGATGATAAGCGAAAAACCGTTTGAACTGCTTCTCAGCGTTCAAACGGTTAAACAAAATGTTAAGCGGTTTTACCGATTGCCGTAAGCGTCGTTCAGGGAGGAGGCGGAGAAGGTTTGCATTGAACTGATCGTCCGCCAGTTAACCGAGCCATCATATAGCTCGATGTTCCCACCCATCGCACCAATGCTGGCGCTATTGGTGGCTCCAGGGACGGAGGAGGAGCCCAAGGCCGTGGCAGCGCCCGCTGTCGTGTGCGGCGCCATTTTCATCATCGGGCTGTAATCGCTTTGACTGGAGGTCCAGTAATTGGCATCTGCCAGAAGCTCGTTGGTTCCGGCGGCGGTGGAAAACTTGACGGGCACGAGCGCATAAGCCACGCCAGGTTTTCCCGGTATGATGTCGTCGGCCAGATAGCTGTAACCGATGATGTACCCGTATTGATCATGAGTAGCGGCGCCGCCAACTTCGGAGCCGAAATCAAGATTGGGACAATAAAATATGTTGCTGTTGCCGGCGGCATAGCCCACCAGATTGGTGAACATCTGGTCGGAAAGCCGAATGGAATGGTAATTGCCGATGTTGTCGGCCGCGCTGGGCAGCACATCGGCATTGTCGTTCGCGGAGTTTAGGCAAACCACATACAGTTGATGCAGATTGCCTTTGCAAACCGCCCGGCGCGCCTTTTCCTTCGCGCCCGACAGAGCGGGCAAAAGCAAAGCAGCCAGAATCCCGGTCATGGCAATCACCACAACCAATTCCACCAATGTAAACCCGGCGGAACCAGCCCGCTCGTCATTCCTGCGATGAAAGACTCGCTGCGTTTTCATGTCTCAACTGGCCTATTGATCATAATATGCTCCATTCCCCAAATAACCGCAACAAAAATCTTTTAAAAAATTTTTGTGAGGAAAACCCTCACAGGGAAGGGTTTAACACCATCAGCTCCCGCATTACTGTCGCCTCATGTTCGCGCAGCCGCCAGCCTGCATCCGTCTTCGTGGCGTGCAGCAAAACAGCTTGAAGAATCTTGGCCTCGATCTTCAAACTATTGGGCGGGTTGTTCAATTTGATAGTACTCGGTTGAACAATTCGTGACGGTGGCTTGATAAGTACCCGCACCTCCCGTGATGGTCGCGCCAGCGACAACCGTATAAATGCCGTTCACGCTGGCCGAACCAATGAGCCTGAAGGCCGACGGGGCCGGATTCCCAGGGGCGGTGAAGTTAATGGCAACAACAGCGCAACCGGGGGTCGTTCGGCTGGCTGTGATGCCGGTAATGGTGAACGGTGTTGGAACAGTCACCTGCGCCACAGCCACGGTGGTGGCCTGATTAGTCCCCGGCGGCGAATAGGCGCGCCAGAGTCCCAGAAAAGCGGGCAAGCCACCGTTACCGTCCAAGGTGTAAAGATTGCCCACGTTGTCCCAAGCGACATCGTAATATGGGTCGCCCCCCGTTTCGTCAAGATTGGCTATGAACTGCCCATTGGTTGCGCGGTAGAGGTATAATCCCCCGCATGGAGAGGTTTCGGTATCACAGGAACCCACCACGGCGACGGCAACATAAGTGGCAGTCGGATCCACGGCGACACCGTACGCATCCAACAGCGTCGCGTTTCCGAATCCAATCGCCCAATTCGCGTTCGTTTCCTGTTCCCCTTCGTAGGGCGGAAAACGCATGAGCGCATAAGCGGAATTTTCATAGGGTGTGATGAATTGAATGGTGTAAATAAAACCGTTGCTATCCACCGCAAGGTCGTACGGTGCCTGTGTCAAAAAGTTCGAATCCACCGGCACGATTACGGTGCCCGTATCGTTGGTCGCCGCGACGCCATTGGTGCCGATTTGCCAGCCAATAATCCCCGCTGATCCGTAGGGGTATTCGTCCGTCATCCAAATTTGTGTGTTGGCACCTGTCCCCGTGAACGCCAGCCCGCTGAGTTCCAGATTTGGATCCAGTTCCACTGGGTAATTGTCCGTGCGTATAACTTGGCGCCAGTTGTTGGTCTCGATGATTGGATCGAATGAGACCACAACCCCCTGGTTGGCGAAATCATCCACGTAAAGCCTGTCATCGGCCCCGATGGTCATCTTCCAAGGACTGTAATCTTCGCCAGCCCAGCCCCAGCCACCCGTGCTGAAGCCGCCATCATCGGCCGGACTCCCATCGGCGTTGAACTTATAAATGCCGACTTGAGAGCCGGGAGGGTTACCCCCAACGGCGTAGGCGTTCCCCACATAGACACGTCCGTAGAATGGGCTGTTCGTATTCCGGTTCACACTGATGCCTCTCGGCGCGGCGACGGCGAAGTTCGAGCTGTTGTCCGTGATGTTGGTCCAGGTGGAATAGCCGGCCGAGGCAGCGGTGATACTCACCGTATAAACGCCCGCAGCCAGATCCGTGCTGCCATGCCAAATCGCAGAGTTGAGTCCCGCATTCGTTCCGGCATTTCCATTCGTGGAGGCCAGGGTTTGGATCACGTTTGTCCCGCTATAAATCCGGACCCAAACACCCCCGGTGGCCTTATCGTTGAGGATGTAACTGATGGTCAGGCTGCCGCCGGGAACAATGGTCCCCGCCGTGAGCGAGCCATTGAGCTTTATATCGCTCGCATAAACATTGGCGCGGGCTGTTGTGGCAGACGAAATGAAAGCCAGCGCAAGGGCCAAGCTTCCAGCTATCCTGCCGATGCGAGGTGATGGTACGTGTCTCATAACTTTGTTGAGTTAACATTTTCTAAGGAACAGCCATTGCGCGGTAGAAATTCTGGTCGCCTCCAGCGGGAACACAAATACATCGGTTCGCGTTGGAGCTGAAATTGGTCGCGTCGGCAACCCAATTGATCAAATCAGACGATTGTTGGATGACGTAGGTGACGTTGCTTTGGCCTTCGATCGTGAAGAGCAGCCCGCCCGGTCCGCCACCGGGTTGACCAAATCCGGCGGCAGGAGCGCGTTATAGGCTTGAATGACCGGCACGGCAACGGTCGTGGCTTGATTGGTTCCCGGCGGTGAATAGGCGCGCCAGACTTCCTTAGTGTCGTCCAAAGCGTAAAGATTGCCGACGTTGTCCCAAGCCACGTCGTAATAGCCATCGCCGCCCGTTTGGTCAAGATCGATTATGAAATCCCCATTGGTTGCGCGGTAAAGGTAAAGTCCCCCGGTGGTGTCGTATTCGACACCATTGGTGCCCACCACGGCGACGGCAACAACAGAGGCGGTTGGGTCCACGGCGACGCCGTACGCCTTCAGCAGCGTCGGGTACGTCCCGATCGCCCAATCCGCGGTTATTTTCGGTTCCCCCTCGTAGGGCGGAAAACGCATAAGCTCATAAGCCGGATTGTCAATTGTCAGTTGTTGAATGGTGTAAATATAGCCGTTGCGATCCAGCGCAAGGCCGAAAGGCGACTGTGTCAAAAAATTCGAATCCACCGGCACGATTACGGTGCCCGTATCGTTGGCCGCCGCGACGCCATCAGCCCCGATTTGCCAGCCAATAATCCCCAACGATCCCGAAAGCTCTGCATCTGTCATCCATATTACCGCATTTGTGCCCACCCCGATCACTCTCAGGCCGGTCAGATACAGCGTGGAATCCGGGTAATTGTCCGTGCGTATGACGTGGCGCTGGCTGTTGCCAACGATGGTTGGATCGAATGAAACCACAACTCCCTGGCCGGAGTAATCATCCACGTACAGCCGGTCATCGGCCCCAATTGCCATCTTCCAGGGACTGTCAGCTTCGCCTGCCCAGCCCCAGCCACCCGTGCTGAAGCCGCCATCATCGGCCGGACTGCCATCGGCGTTGCACTTAATAATGCCGACGTTATCGCCGTAGGCGTTCGCCACATAGACCCGTCCGTAAAACGGGCTGTTTGTATTCTGGTTGACGGAAACGCCGGTCGGCACAGTGACAAAGAAATTCGGGCCGTCGTCCGTGATGTTGGTCCAGGTGGCATAGCCGACCGACGCGGCGGTGATGTTCACCGTATAAGCGCCTTGATCCAGATTCGTCACATCAGCCCAAATCGCGGAGTTGAGTCCCGCATTCGTTCCCACCTTTTCATCCGCAGAGGCCAGGGTTTGGATCAGGTTCGTTCCGCTATAAATCCGGACCCAAACACCCCCGGTGGCCGTATCGTTGAGGATGTAACTGATGGTCAAACTGTCTCCGGGAAGGATGACTGCCGCCTTGTGCGAGCCATTGAGCTTTATATCGCTCGCATAAACATTGGCGCGAACCGTTATGGTGGACGAAATGAAAACCAGCGCAAGGGCCAGACTTCGAGCCATCCAGCCGAAGTTTGATTTAATTTTTGAGACAAGAGCACCGGCACTCTCTCGACGGGAAGAATGCGAGTCGCCCAAGGGGAAATGTTCAATGAGAACACGAACAATTACACGGCGCTTATCCATCAGCTTCCTTTTTGAATACAGAAAATGTAGCACAAACGCCGCCCGTTTGACAAGCACTTATTTTTGACACAAACTTTTGTGGGGAAAGCCCTGGCAGGGATGGGTTTGACACCATCGGCTCCCGGATTACTGTCGCCTCATGTTCGCGCAGCCGCCAGCCTGCATCCGCCTTCGTGGCGTGCGGCAAAACAACTTGAAGAATTTTGACCTCGACCTGCCGTTGCGCCAATTGGTGGTCATCGCCGGCTTGAGCGGGTCGGGCAAAAGTTCCCTGGCTTTTGATACCCTCTTCGCCGAAGGCCAGCGCAGGTACATCGAAACGTTCTCCCCGTACGCCCGCCAGTTCCTCGACCGCATGGATAAACCCCAAGCGGACAGCATCTTAGGCATTCCTCCCGCCATTGCCATCGAACAGCGGAACACCGTCAAATCCACCCGTTCCACAGTCGGGACCATGACCGAAATCACCGATTACGCCAAACTGTTTTGGCCCCATTTGTCGCAACTCCATTGCCGGCGTTGCGGTGAACCGGTGCAAAAGGATTCGCCGCAAAAAATCTGGACGACCATGCGCGGTCTGGCACCCGACAGCGAAGCGCTGGTCACTTTCGAGTTGCCGCTCAGCGGGAGATTTTCCCTGGAAGAATCGTTGGCTCTCATTGCCCGCCAGGGCTATCAGCGCCTCTTCTTCAATGGGGAGGTCGTCCCGCTCGAACAGGCCCCGGCCCGGATCAAGGCTTCTGGCGCCCTGTGCGTAACCGTGATCCAGGATCGGGTCAGATTGAGCGCGCAAAATCGCGCCCGGTTTGTCGAGGCGTGCGAGCAAGCCTGCCATTTTGGCAAAGGCAAACTGGCCGTCCATCCCCTTCCGCCGGAGTCCCGCGCTGCCATTGCTTCCCCCACCCTTTTCTCCAACAGAATGCACTGCGCCCGGTGCGACTTGGAATACGCCGGGCCGACGGCGGCTTTGTTCAGCTTCAATCATCCGATCGGCGCCTGCCCGGCTTGCCGGGGTTTTGGCCGCGTCATTGCCATTGATTACAATGCCGCGATACCCGACCGGTCCAAAACTCTGGCCGGGGGCGCTGTCAAACCCTGGCAAACCCCTTCCAACGCCGAGTGCCAGGAAGAGTTGCTTAAGTTCGCCCGCCTGCGCAAAGTGCCCGTGGACGTTCCGTTTCGGGATTTGCCGCAAAAGTGGCGGGACTGGGTCATCGATGGCGATGCGGATTACAACAAAGACAAAGCCCACGAATGGCCGAACGCCTGGTACGGTGTAAAGGGCTATTTCCGCTGGCTGGAATCGCGGGCCTACAAAATGCACGTTCGCGTCCTGCTCTCTCGCTACCGGGTTTATCAGACCTGCCCCAATTGCCGTGGCACGCGCTTTGGCCCTGAGACGCTCCTGTACCGCGTCAACGGCCTGACCCTGGCGGATTTCTATCGTTTGCCGGTTCGCCAGGGGTTGCTGTTTATTGATTCGCTCTTGGCCAAGGGGCCGCCGCCAAAAGCTTCCGATCCCCTGACGATGGCTCTCGGCGAGGTCCGCTCCCGCCTGGCTTATCTGGACGAGGTTGGACTGAATTATCTGACCCTGGATCGCCTGACCCGTTCCCTTTCCGGCGGCGAAACCGAACGGGTCAACCTGACGGCGTGTCTCGGCTCGCGGCTGGTCAATACTCTGTTTGTGCTGGATGAGCCCAGTGTGGGATTGCACCCGCGCGACATGGCCCGGCTCGTCCGCATTGTCCGGCAACTGCGCGACGCCGGCAACACGGTGGTCGTCGTGGAACATGAGGCGAGCGTGATGCGCGCCGCGGACCAAATCATCGAGTTGGGACCGGGCCGTGGCGAGTCCGGCGGAGAGGTGGTGTTTCAGGGGGCTTTCAAGGACATCTTGAGCGACGCGAAATCGTTGACTGGCGCCTACCTGAGCGGCAGGAAGCAAATTGAAATCCCCAAACGGCGTCCCGTTTCCCGCGGACGCAAGCGCAAACTGCTCCTGCGCGGCGCGAATTTGCACAACCTGAAAAATCTGGCCATCGAAATTCCCCTGGCCCGTTTTGTCTGCGTCACGGGCGTGAGTGGTTCGGGCAAAAGCACCCTGCTCCGCGATGTTCTCATGCCCGCGCTCATGGAAAGATTGCAGAATTCGGAAGGCGGCGACGCCCCGCCCCGCGCGCCGGAGGAAGAAAGCGGCGAAACGCCCAACATTCCCTCCTCCGAGACCAATCCTCCGGAACTTCTCCTGGAAGGTTGGGAGGGTCTTGGCCGGGCCGTTATAGTGGATCAATCTCCGTTGGGCCGGACACCCCGTTCCAATCCGGCTGTTTATACCGGCGCATTTGACGAGATTCGCGCCTTCTTCGCCCAGACCGAACCCGCCCAACAACGCGGCTTGAGCGACAGCGCCTTCAGTTTCAACTCCGCGCAAGGCCAATGCGAGCGCTGCCGCGGCGCGGGCTTTGAAAAAATCGAAATGCAGTTTTTGAGCGATGTCTTTATTCGCTGTCCGGAGTGCAATGGCCGGCGCTACCGGCCTCACATTCTCGAAGTGACAATCCCCTGCCCCGGCGATTCTCCAAACCGCTGTTCCTGGAACATTGCCGACCTGCTGGAAGCGACGGTTGATCAGGTGATTCAATTCCTGACCGGCTTCCCCGATTCCCGTCCTGCGCGGCGGGCGGCGGAAAACCTCAAACTCTTGCAGGAACTTGGCTTGGGCTACTTGCGGCTCGGCCAGCCGATCAACACCTTGTCCGGCGGCGAAAGCCAGCGTCTCAAACTGGTCAAACACCTCGCCCAAGCGCGCGAAGCCACCGTTGCGCCCGGCGAAAAACCAGTCATTTTTCTGTTCGATGAGCCGACCACCGGATTGCATTTCGATGATGTCCGCATTCTCCTCAAAGTCTTTCAAAGGCTTGTGGATGCGGGCCATTCGGTCCTGGTCATCGAGCACAACGTGGACGTCATAAAATCCGCTGACTGGTTGATTGATCTCGGACCGGAAGCCGGCGACGAAGGGGGAAAAGTAGTGGCCCAAGGCACCCCCGAAACCCTGGCCCAAACGCCTTCGAGCCATACCGGCCGCGCCCTGGCGACAGACGCAAGTCTTTGCAAGTTGTTCAAATCAACCAATTAGCATACAAATTATGACCCAAGTCCGCAAAATATGACCGGCCAACAATCTTTGCTAAGAGTCCCCATCGGCGCGGGCTGCTGGTTTCAACGCTGGCGGGTGCCGGCGGTTTGCCTCGTGCTGGCCGCGGTTACCTTCGCCGTTTTCGGGCAGACGGCGGGTTTCGAGTTCGTCAATTACGATGACAAAAGCTATGTATATGACAACCCAGTGGTTGAAAGGGGTTTGACCCTCAAGGGAGCCGTCTGGGCGTTGACCTATGGAAAAATCGGCCACTGGCATCCGTTGACGTGGCTGACGCACATGGCCGACTGCCAGGTTTATGGCCTGTGGGCGGGCGGCCATCATCTGACCAACGTCGCGCTGCACGCGGCGGCAGCGGTGCTTTTGTTTCTGGCGTTGAGAGAAATGACAGGGAGCTTGTGGCGCTGCGCATTCGTGGCGGCGGTGTTCGCGATTCATCCGCTGCGGGTGGAGTCAGTGGCTTGGATTGCGGAACGCAAGGACGTGCTGAGCGGGGTCCTCTTCATGCTGACCCTGTGGGCTTATGCGCGTTATGTGCGCCAGCCCTCGCGCGGGCGCTACGCGGCGGTGGCGCTGGCGTATGCCTTGGGACTTTTATGCAAGAACATGCTGGTGACTCTGCCGTTTGTGTTGCTGTTGCTGGACTGGTGGCCGCTCCATCGGGTGACGCTGAACGGGGCAGGCGGCGGGAAGGCTGGCGCCGCGAGACTTGTGGAAATTTTTGGGGGATTGGTCAAGGAGAAGATTCCGTTGTTCCTGCTTTCGGCCGGATCATGCCTGGCGACGGCTCTTGTGCCGGAAAAAGTGCTTGACTCCGACCGGGTCCCGTTCCTTGAACGCATCGGAAATGCCGTGGTTTCTTATGGCATCTACCTGTGGCAAATGGTTTTTCCGGCGGGATTGGCCATCCCTTATCTCCATCCGCCACACGGTCTGCCGTTCTGGAAGATTGCCCTGGCCTTTGTCCTGCTGGCGGCAATTTCCATAAGTGTGCTGGCGTGCCGGAACAGACGCCCGTACCTGCTGGTGGGCTGGCTCTGGTATCTGGGAATGCTGGTTCCGGCGATTGGGTTTATTCAAATATCGTACTATGCCCATGCGGATCGCTACACCTATTTGCCGGGAATCGGGCTGGCCCTGGCGGGGACATGGGCGGTGGGGGATTGGAGCATCGGGTGGCAACAGCGGCGGGTGGTGCTGGGCGGTTTGATGGCCGCCGTGATTGGCGCATTGATGGTCTGCGCCTGGATACAGACCCGGTATTGGAAAAACAGCGAAACCTTGTGGACCCACACGTTCGCCTGCACCACGGGCAATTACGTGGCCCACTACAATCTCGGCCTCGCTCTTGACCATAAAGGAAGGGTGGACGAAGCGATTACCCATTACCAAAAGGCACTGGAAATCAACGCAGACAACGCGGAAGCCCACAACAACCTCGGCACGGCTCTTTTTGAAAAGGGAAAAGTTGACGAAGCGATTGTCCATTACCAGGAGACGCTGAAAATCAAGCCCTCCTATGCGGAAGCGCATTTGAACCTCGGCAGCGCGCTTCAGCTAAAGGGAAAAATGGACGAGGCGATCACCCATTACCGGGAGGCGCTGGAAATCAACCCCGATTACGCCGAAGCTCACAACAACCTCGGCAACGTTCTTCGCCAAACGGGAAGAGTGGATGAAGCGATCACCCATTTCCAAAGGGCGCTGGGAATCAACCCCGACGACGTGAAAGCACTCAACAACCTCGGAACCGCTCTCCAGCAAAAGGGCAGAGTGGACGAGGCGATCACGCAATACCAGGAGGCGCTGAAAATCAAGCCAGACTCCGTGGAAGCCCTCAACAACCTCGGCTCCGCTCTTCGTCAAAAGGGCAGAGTGGACGAAGCGATCACCCAATACCAAAACGCCCTGCAAATCAATCCTGGCTACGTGGATGCCCTCAACAACCTCGGCTCCGCTCTCCGTCAAAAGGGCAGAGTGGACGAAGCGATCAGCCATTACCAGGAGGCGCTGAAAATCAAGCCAGACTTCGCGGGAGCGCACTACAACCTCGGCAATGCCCTTTTGCAAAAGGGAAGCATGAGCGAAGCGATCGCCCATTTTCAGATGGCGCTGCAACTCGAACCAGCCGATCCTGGGGTCCAAAATAATCTGGCCTGGCTCCTGGCCGCCTGTCCGGAGGCGTCGCTGCGCAACGGCAACAAGGCGGTGGAACTGGCCCGGCAGGCCAATGCATTGACCGGCGGGAAAAATCCGATCATTCTCCACACCCTCGCCGCCGCCTACGCCGAAGCCGGGCGGTTTTCCGAAGCGATGGAAACCGCGCAACGCGCCTTGCGCGTGGCCGAGGAGCAATCCAACACGGGGCTGGCCGGGCAACTTCAATTGGAGATGAAACTCTACCAGGCAGGCAGTCCATACCATCTCCCTGCACAAACACATTAAGGCATTGGGCAATCCTGCAAAACGATTTGGCGTTTGATCCGGCCTTGGAGAAGGACGTAACATTCCGGACGCATGAAGCAGGAGAAAAAGCGCCCGGCCAACGAAGAGGCCGAACCGCCTGCCTTGTCCGCCGGGAAGCCAGGCAAGGGTGGTGATGAGAAGGCGAAGGAGAGCCGTGTCATTGCGGGTTTTCTGCCGTGCTCGTGGAATCGTGATTGGCTCTTTGCGCTGCTGCTGGTCTTCGGCACGATGGCCGCGTACCTGCCGGTCCGCCATGCCGGTTTTATCTGGGATGACGACTCGATACTTTTGGATAATCCTCTGATCCGTCAGGCTGGCGGCTGGTACCATGCCTGGTTTAACCGCGCGGCCGATGACTTTGTTCCCGCCACCATCACCTGCCTCTGGCTGGAATGGCGGCTTTGGGGAGCGAATCCGTTGGGCTATCATTTGGACAGCGTCCTGCTGCATGTGTGCAACGCGCTCCTCTTGTGGCGCATTCTCCTGCGCCTGAAGATTCCGGGCGCGTGGCTGGCGGCGGCGCTTTTCGCGGTCCACCCGGTCAACGTCGAGTCCGTGGCCTGGATCACCCAGCGCAAGAACACGTTGGCGATGCTCCTCTTTCTTGCGGCCGTGCAGTTTTATTTGACATTCGAGGACTCGGGACGGCGGCGGTGGATTTGGCTGGCGGCGGGAATGTTTTTGCTGGCGTTGATGGGCAAGACAGCCGTTGCGCCGCTGCCGGTCGTGCTGCTGGGTCTGGCCTGGTGGCGGCGGGGACGCATTGACCGCAAGGACGTCCAGCACAGCCTTATTTTTATCGTGCTGGCGGCGGCCGGATCGCTTATGGCCATTTGGATTCAGCAGGGCGCGGCCATTGGCATGACGGTGCGCACGGACAGCTTTTGGGCGCGGCTGGCTGGAGCGGGCTGGGCCTTGTGGTTTTATTTGGGCAAGGCGCTGCTGCCGCTGAAATTGAACTTCGTCTATCCGCGATGGGAAATTCCCGCCGGCAGCCCGCTTTCGTATCTGCCGCTGGTTTTGTGGGCGGCGGGATTATTGATTTGCTGGCGTTACCGCAAGGGGTGGGGCGCAGGCGCGCTGCTCGCCCTGGGATACTTCTCCGTGATGCTCCTGCCGGTGCTGGGGTTCCTGAACATCTATTTCATGCTCTATTCACTGGTCTCGGATCATTGGCAGTATTTTGCGATTGTTGGCCCGCTGGCCCTGGCCGCAGCCGGATTCAAGGCGGCCCTGGCGGCCATGACTGGCGGCAACAAATGGGTAACGGGGATTTGTTGCGCGACGCTGCTGGCCGGGCTGGGCGCGTTGACGTGGCAGCAATGCGGGATGTACGCCAACGCCGAAACACTCTGGCTAAAAACCATCCGCCTGAATCCCAAATGCTGGATGGCCCAATACAACCTCGGCCTCAATTATTTCCAACAGGGACAACAGGATCAGGCGATTGCTCATTTTCAAAAGGCGCTGGAGATCAGGCCCGACTACGCGGAAGCCCACAACAACCTCGGCTTCAGCTCTCTCCAACAGGGACAACTGGATCAGGCGATTGCTCATTTTCAAAAGGCGCTGGAAATCAGGCCCGACTACGCGGAAGCCCACAACAACCTCGGCATCGGCTTTTTCCAACTGGGACGAACGGACGAAGCGATCACGCAGTTTCAAAAGGCCATTGAAATCGAGCCGGACTACGCAACAGCGCGCTCCAATCTTGGCAACGGCTTGCTCCAACTGGGACGGGTGGACGAAGCGATCACGCAGTTGCAAAAGGCCGTGGAAATCAAGCCGGACTACGCAAAAGCGCACTTCAACCTTGGCCTCGCCTTATTCCGGCAGGGCCGGATGGACGAAGCGATTGCGCAATACCAAAAGGCGCTGGAAATCAAACCAGCCGATCCAGCGGTCCACAACAATCTGGCGTGGCTCCTGGCCACTTGTCCAGAGGCGTCGCTGCGCAACGGCAAAAAAGCAGTGGAACTGGCCCGGCAGGCCAATGCGCTGACCGGCAGGGAAGATCCGCTCATGCTCCACACCCTCGCCGCCGCCCTCGCCGAAGCCGGGCGGTTTTCCGAAGCGCTGGAAACCGCGCAGCGCGCCTTGCGCCTGGCCGAAGCGCAATCCAACACGGGGCTGGCCGGGCAACTTCAATTGGAAATGAAACTCTACCAGGCAGGCAGCCCATACCATCTCCCTGCACAACCACATTAAGGCATCGCGCAATCGGGAAAATGTTTTTGCTTCGAAAAGATTTGTTTTTGCTGGCGATGGGGTGGAAAGGACATTAGAACTGGGCGCATGACTGTGCAGATGCAGAAAGTTGCTTACGGCGGATGGCCCCGGTGCATCCGGCTGGCCAACCAGAATATTGAATTGATCGCGACCACGGACATCGGGCCGCGCATCATCCGATTTGGCTTCGTCGGCGGCCCCAATCTGTTCAAGGAATTTGCCGAGGTGGGCAAGACGGGAGGCGATGCCTGGCGGAGTTACGGCGGGCACCGTCTCTGGCACGCGCCGGAGGTTATGCCCCGCAGCTACGCCCCGGACAATGGGCCCATCGAGCACCAATGGGATGGCGCCACTTTGAAACTCATTCAGCCGACCGAGACGGCAACCGGCATCCAAAAGGAAATCAAGGTCACGCTGGACGCGCAACGCAACAGCGTTACTGTGCGGCATCAGCTTGCCAATAAAAACCCCTGGCCGGTGGAACTGGCCCCGTGGGCGCTGACGGTTATGCAAGGTCCCGGCCGGGCCATTCTGCCGCAGGAACCGTCCTCGAACGAATTGTTGCCGATTCGGCCCGTGGCCTTGTGGGGTTACACCAATATGGCCGATCCACGATGGAAATGGGGCGCGAAATTCATCCAACTCGGCTGCGACCCCGCCGCCACGACGGCGCAGAAGGTCGGCCTGGGCAACAAACAGGGATGGGCCGCTTATTACCGCGACGGACAGGTCTTTCTCAAGCGCGTCGCCTTCGATCCCGCCGCGGCGTATCCCGATTTTGGCTGCAACGTCGAATGTTACACGAACGGGGACATGCTGGAAGTGGAGAGCCTGGGGCCGCTGACAAAACTCGCGCCCAACGCCACCGTGGAACACGTCGAGCGCTGGTATCTGTGCAGGGCGAAAATCGGCGAATCCGACCATGAGATCGAGGTGGCGATGGCTCCTTTGCTGCGCCAAAGTCCATAAGTTTTCCCGCATTGCCCCTTTCCCAAGCGATTGCCTTTCAGTTTGAAAGGCAGCCCCGAACCCCGAAAGCTTTCGGGGTTAATTTTCTCAAGAGAAATCCGCCCCGGAAAAAACCGTGAAAATTTCGACATTTTGCCAAGTCACAACATGTTGTCAGTAAGGTGTTTACAAAAGACCATTGATCCTAGTATTTACAAAAACGCTGAAATTGGGAAAACATCCGCCGTCGCCAAGGCTATGGCGGACGGGGAAAATGTTTTTAAAGAATTTGATCACGGATGGCACGTCAAAGCGGAAGCCGCTGCGGCGAAGGCGGATTTCGCGGCTTTTTTGCGGCTGTTTCGCGGCTTGACATAAAGCCCGTTTGCGGTTAATAGATACAAGTGTCAAAACTAATGCCTGTTTGCGGCCACGATGGGTGTGGCTTTGCGGCGGCAACCATTTTCGAGGCAGGCTGTTGCAAATAATGAAAGAAAACCGTGAAATCACTTTTTAAACCCCGGCGGATATTGTCGCTTTATTCCATTGTGTCGTTGGGCGCGACTCTGTTGTGCGGCGGA
The DNA here is from genome assembly GCA_963825315.1 of uncultured Verrucomicrobiae bacterium. Classification (GTDB taxonomy): domain Bacteria; phylum Verrucomicrobiota; class Verrucomicrobiia; order Limisphaerales; family Palsa-1400; genus DASRLE01. Next base: position 195,257 of record CAWGST010000004.1, read on the forward strand.
TCGGGCGCGCTGGCTCAACAAGGACATACGCTGATCGCCCAATACACCTTCGACATCAACAGTCAGTTTTATGAGGCGGACTCATCTGGCAACAATAATTATATCAATGGTGGATCTTCTTGGGTGGATAACCCAGTGTGGGGGTGGACCACTAATGCGATTGCGGGAGCGGGGGCGTACGTGCTCGACGGCGGAGAAAACCTGTCCTTCGGTTCGCCACCGGGAAACCAAACTTTCGACAATTGGCTGGCCATGTTCCACGGCAGCTTTTCCATCTCGCTTTGGATCAATACAACCAACATCACGGGCAATGATTCAGATGCCCCCAACCCCAACACCGGAGCCTCGATCATTTGGGCCTATAGTCAGGGAGTCAACGACACTATTCCAATCGCGCTGACCGGCCATAAGGCGGCTTTCTTTACGGGGGATCCCACCGGCAACAACGGCGACACACTGCATTCGACGAACAGTGTCACCACAGGAACCTACGTCCATATCGTTGTGACCCGCGATCAATCAAGCGGCCAGAAAACGATTTACATCAATGGCGCGCTCGACTCCTCGGATACAGGAGTCACGAACAATTTGGATGGAGACACTGGTTACTATGCCATCGGAGGAGTCGGTGGGTCGAGTTACGCGGGCATATTGGACGACGTGCAGGTTTACTCGGGGGTTTTGAATGCCAGCGAGGTGGCCTTCCTCAAAAACAACCCTGGCATGACCGTGCCCAATGTGGCGGGCCCTTCCAGCGGCTTGGTCGCTTATTATGATTTTGACGAAGGCACAGACTTTGCGGCGGACCTGACGGACAACGGCAATAACCTCATATATGGGGGCAATTTCGGCGGGCCGGACATCAGTTCAGACTCCATAAGCGGGAGCGGTGCGGTTTTTTTTGATGGCGCCAGTTTTCTGACCCCATCGACCAATCTGCTCTCGACGCTGGCGAGTAACTTCTCGCTTTCCCTTTGGGTGAAGACGACCCAAGACTCCGGATATGATGGAGAACCGGCCTGGTATGGCGAGGGAATGGTGTCGGCGGATATACCCGGCCCGGCGGACGATTTAATTCCTCTGGCGTTGGCGGGAGGCGGCATCGGCTTTAATACCGGGCAAGCCGGAGGCAACGACGACACGCTCAATTCAGCCACGGACATTAATGACGGAAATTATCATCATGTGGTGGTGACGCGTAATCAGGCGACGGGTGAAAAGCAGATTTATATCGACGGGGAATTCAGCAGTTCTGATGCCACCAACGCCGGTTTATTGAACGCTCCGCAACTGATTACGATCGGGGCCTTGGCCGATGCGAGCCAGTCAGACCCGACAAGCCCCGAATATAGCGGTTACCAGGGATTTGTGGGGTTGATTGATGACATCCAGATTTACTCCCGGGTCGTGTCGGCAGACGAGGTGGCTTTCCTCTACGCCAACCCTGGCACGCCCCTGTCCAATCCGTCGGGCCTTTCCACCGGCCTTGTCGTGCATTATGATTTTGACGAAGGCACGGTCCTGGCGGCGGACGTGTCCGGCAACGGCAATGACATGGTCTTTGCGGGCACTTTCGATAGTCCGCCTGGCCCGGCGGTTACCTCAGACACGGAAAGCGGCCCGGGAGCGTTGAGTTTTGATGGCAACACCTATTTGGCGCCGGAGGGCAATCTGCTCACAACCCTGGCGAGTAACTTCTCGCTTTCCGTCTGGCTGCAGACGACACAATCATTCGGCAACCAAGGGGACCAGGCCTATAATGGCGCGGGAGTCGTGACGGCAGACGTGCCAGGCCAGGCGGACGACCTGGTGCCCGTGGCGTTGACGGGAGGCTACGTCGCCTTCGGGACCGGCGGAAGCTACGACGACGTACTTACCTCAACCACTCCCATCAATGATGGAAATTACCATCATGTGGTGGTGACGCGAGATCAGGGAACGGGCGAAAAACAAATTTATATTGACGGGGCATTCAGCGCCAATGATTTTGACGACGGGTCTTACTTGAACGCTCCGCAAATTCTGATATTCGGCACCGTGGCCGACGCGAGCCAATCGGATCCAAACAGCCCCGGTTCCACCGCGTACAATGAATACGTGGGATTGATGGATCAGGTGCAGATTTACTCCCGGGTCCTAACGGAAACCGAGGTGGCCTATCTCTACAACAATCCCGGCGCGACGCTTTCGGGTGAGGGCGCTGCTCTGGGGGCGGCGCTGGGTGCGCCGAATTTAACCTGGAGCACCCACGGTGACGCCTCCTGGTTCGCAGAAACCACCAATACTTACTCCACCAATGCGGCTGCCGCGCAAAGCCCCAGCCTCCAGGATGACCAAACCTCCGTCCTGCAAACAGATGTCACGGGTCCGGGCACCTTAAGCTTCTATTGGCAAACCACGGCCGCCAACGACGACTTTGAACTCGTATTCGATATTGATGGCACTCAAGAGGACAACATCAATAGTCAGTACTCATGGACGCAGGACACATTCACCATAGAAGGTTCTGGCACGCATACCCTGACTTGGAATGCCAACACCCTTGGTAACACCAGCTCCTCGCCCACTGACGCGGGCTTCGTGGATCAGGTGGTCTTCACGCCAGCCCAGACCTCCCCTTCGCCTGTGACGCTGCTTAACCCGGCGCTGACGGGAACCAGTTTCCAATTCTCCTTTGTTTCGACGGCGGACCACACCAATTACGTGCAATACAGCACGAACCTGGCCAACACCAACTGGCTGCCGTACACCAACATCGTGGGCGATGGCACCTTGAAGACCATCGTGGCGCCGGCGAATCCTCCGGCCGCGGAGTTCTTCCGGGTGAGCACGGAATAGCGCTGTTCGGCGTGACAAGCCCACTGCGTTCCACCGTCTCGAATCGTCTGAGACAGGCTTTTTCCCGCGTCCTGAGAGCGGCGGCTGCCTCAATCCAAACTTTTCAAAAGCGGATTTGCGCAGGGACAACCCATCGCGTTGAAGTCTTTGGCGGCGCATACAGAATGCCCTTCAAGCCCTGCGGAATTTGAGTCGTGAAATTTTGAATGTCGTGCTTGGGAACTTGCAAATACGCCATGACCGCGCCATAGTAATGCCATGAAAACGACAATTGAACTCGACGCCTCCAATCGGATCGTGCTGTCGCGGGAACTGCGGCAGGCGGCCGGGATTCCCCGGAGGCAAAAACTTATGGTATCCGTGACGCCGGGGCGCATCGTTTTGGAAATGGAGGCCAACGCCTCCGGTCGCATCGTCAAACGCGGCAAACTCAAGGTCTGGACGGGCGCCGTTCCGGCCACGCCGATTGCGGAGGCCGTTGAACACTCACGCCACTACACCCGATGACCTTCCTTGATACTGGAATAATGGCAGGGGCAGTCTTGAAGTCGCACCCTGAACACGTTGCCTGCCTCGCGGCGCTTGAAGATTCCGTGCGGCCGTTCACGAACGCCCACGCGATTGCGGAAACTTTCGCCACACTCACAGGCTTTTATAAGGTGCCGACAGACGTTGCAACCGAGTTGACTTTGAGTCTGCGGCATTCGGTCGTGGTGGAGGCATTGGCGTTGGCGGACTACGAAACGGCGATTCGGGAAGCGCGCAGCCGGGGTGTCATGGGCGGGGGAATTTACGATTCCCTGCATGCGACATTTGCGCGCCGCAAAAAAGCGGTCCAGATCGTGACGCGCAACCCGTCACACTTTCAGCATGTGGCGCCGGACATTGAAATTCTGACACCTTAGGCCGGGATGCAAATTGAACTTCAACGCGCGGAATACGACAGCGGCAAGTTGGACCGGGTTGATTTAAAGGCAAGTCCGTTTGAACAGTTCGCCGCATGGTTCGAACAAGCCTGCCAGGGCAACGTGATCGAGCCGAACGCCATGAGCCTGGCCACCGCCGGGGCAGATGGCCGGCCGCTGGTGCGCAGCGTCTTATTGAAGAGCTATGACGAACGCGGTTTTGTCTTTTTCACCAATTTGGAAAGCAGGAAAGCGCGCCAAATCAAAGAGAATCCCAATGCCTCGTTGCTCTTCCCGTGGCTGGCGCTGCAGCGGCAGGTGATCATCAGCGGGCGGGTGGAGAAGGTTTCGACCGCTGAAACGCTGGCCTATTTCATCACCCGGCCGCGCGGCAGCCAGATCGGGGCCTGGATTTCGCGGCAAAGCTCGATCGTCACCTCGCGCCAGCTTCTGGAAATGCAATGGGCGGAAATGCAGCACAAGTTTTCCGAGGGGGAGGTTCCCCTGCCCTCGTGGTGGGGCGGTTACCGGGTGGTGCCGCGCGAGATCGAGTTCTGGCAGGGGCGGGTCAACCGCCTGCATGATCGGTTTCTTTACACTGTCCAGGCAGATGGAACCTGGACCATCGGAAGGCTGGCGCCGTAACCGGCCCGGAATCCGATCTTTTATGGCGTGAATCTGGCGCTATTTCGCGGCTGTTCCGTTGGCGCCGGGAGAGGAATGGAAAGGCGGCGGGCGGTTTCGGAATCCAGTTCCTGAACCAGGTCATCGCGGCTTTTGCGCAGGCCAAGGCGCGTCAAAGCCCCCGCGGCGGTAAGACCTTGCAGCAGAAGAAGATCGTAGGCGCCAATGACATCGAGCAAGATGTTCTCGCGGTCGCTCTGCGGTTCGGACTTCCGGCCCCAGGGAGCGGAAAGAAAGGCGGATTCGTCCGCCAAGCCGTTCAGGCTTGGCCAATACTTGCTTTGATAGCCATTCTCTCCACTGCAACGAGGGGTCATGCCAAGTTCGACGATTGAATTCGCCGGACTGTTCAAAAATGTTGCGCCCTATTTTGTAATGGCCATTTATCGCTGCTGCGCAAACCGGTCAAGGGCCTGTACAAAAGGATATGTCGAAAATCAGGTCTTGTCCAGGCAACGCCGCACGATCTTCGCCAAAGCGACCGGCTCATACGGTTTGGGCAGATAGGTAATCTCCTGCCCGGCTGTCAGGGGGAATGCCGCCAGATTCGCACGGTATCCGCTGGAACTGATAACTTTCAAAGAAGCTTTTTCTTTCTTGAGCCGCTCCGCCAAATCCAATCCAGTCATGTTTCCCGGCATCAGCATGTCCGTGAACAACAGCTTGATTTTTTGATGGTGCTGTTCCCACACCTTCATGGCTTCCAACCCATTGCCGGCCTCCAGAACCGCGTAACCCAGATTGCGGAGACACATGGCCACCAATCGGCGCACGGGCAACTCGTCCTCCACCAGCAAAATGGTTTCGGAGCCGCCTCTGATTTCCTCAGCATCGCTGGAAACCGCGGACGAGTCCAACGGACTTTTCCCCGCTGGAAGATAAACCCGGAACGAACTGCCCTGACCCACCGCGCTTTCCACCTCGACCCAGCCTTGATGCTGCTTGACGATCCCGTAAACCGTGGCCAGCCCCAAGCCGGTCCCTTTGCCCACTTCTTTTGTGGTGAAAAACGGCTCAAAAATCCTCCCCAAAACGCTTTCATCCATGCCGCAACCCGTGTCGGTAACCGACAGGCAAACAAAACTCCCGGGCCGGGCATCCGGGTTTGGTTTTGCGGGTTGAGCCTCGATCTCAACCATCGCGGTGGCAAGCGTCAACCGCCCGCCCTGGGACATCGCATCACGAGCGTTGATGCACAGATTCATCACCACCTGCTCCATCATGCCGGCATCGGCGCACACCCAAATGACATCGGAGGAGCCTTCGAAGACAATTTCGATGTTCTCACCCAACAGCCGCCGCAACATTTTGAGCAGGTCATTCACCAGCACGTTCATCTCCACCGGTTCGACTTGGGCCACTTGTCGCCGGCTGAATAACAAGAGCTGTCGCGTCAGGTTGGCCGCGCGCAAGGTCTCCCTTTCGACCTCCTTGAGCGAATCCTTCGCGCCCGGGGTCAAATGGGGACTCTGCTGCAAGAGACCGAGGTGCATGAGAGTGGCCGTGAGGATGTTGTTGAAATCATGCGCCACACCTCCCGCCAGTTGCCCAACCGCCTCCATTTTCTGCGCCTGGCGCAATTGTTCTTCCAGATGCTTCCGCTGCGTGATGTCTTCTTTTACGGCCAGAAAATGGGTGATCTGGCCGGTCTTGTTCACGAAAGGCGAAATCACGGCTGATTCCCAAAACAGCCTTCCGTCCCTGGCTCTGTTCAGGAATTCACCCCGCCATTCGCGTCCGGTCGTAATGGCGTCCCAGAGGCGCTTGTACTCCTCGGGCGGCGTCTTGCCGGATTTCAACATGCGGGGATTTCTGCCCAAGGCCTCTTCCCTCGTATAACCGGTCACCTTGGTGAACGCCGGATTGACATACTCGATGTTGCCAGCCAGATCGGTGATGACAATGTTAACCGGACTCTGTTCCAGCGCCCGCAACATTTTGAGCCTTTCATCCTCCGCCCGTTCGCGCTCGGTTAAATCTTCCACGAAAGCGTTGATGAACTTGAGTTTGCCATCTTCGTTGCGCACCGCCTTCATGCGCAGATGGGCGGCAAAGGTGGAACCGTCCTTGCGGAGCAACTCGACCTGGCGCTGCACCAATGTCTCCGACTCCATTGCCTCGCGAACAATGGCGCGTTCCTGGTCACTTTCGACAAAGAGCTCCGCGGGAATCTCGACGCTCGCCGCCATCTCTGCCGGGCTCTGGTAGCCAAACATCCTGGCCAGCGTGGGATTGGCGGCAACCAGCCGGTAAATTGTGGATTGATAAATCCCGATGGGCGCATTCTCGAAGATGTCTCTGAAGTTTTCTTCCGATTTGCGGAGCGATTCTCCCGGGATGCCGGCCGGGTCCTGGGTTTGGCATTTCATGGCTCTCTGCGTCATTGGATTCCTCCTCGTGCATCAGGGTTGGGGGTGGGTTTCAAAAACAAGGTTGCGAGAAACCTGCTTGAAAGTTCTTTCGCTATTCATTAATGCCCCAGTGAAGGAGAGGCTCGCTTCTGACCTCACTGACGGGGAAAACCGCTCTGCCCTTCGAAGGCTCCCCGACGAAAGCTGCATGGGCGACAGACTCCGGCTCCGGCAGGAGCCGGGTCGCACGCTGAGAGAAACCGGATGGCTCGGGTTCGACCAGTGCGACTGGTTTGGTGATGGCGGGTAAAAAGATTTTGAAAGTTGTGCCCCGGCCCAATTGGCTGCTGACCTCAATCCATCCATGATGCTGCTTCACGATTCCATAGACGAGAGCCAGCCCCAAACCGCTGCGGTCGCCTGAGTCTTTCGTGGTGAAGAAAGGTTCGAACAGGCGCGACAGGATGGCGGGCGAAATGCCGCAACCCGTGTCGCAGATGGTTAAACACACGAACTCCTCCTGGCGCGCAACCGGGTGACGCCTGATGTCAGAGGCCGCCAGGACGAGCCTTTCGGTGGTTAAGGTGAGCCGGCCGCCCTGAGGCATGGCGTCAAGGGCGTTGACCAGCAGATGGCAGATCACCTGTCCCAACATCCCGCTGTCGGCGAGAATACGCGGCAAACTGGCGCAGTAACGACATTCGCATTCCAATTTGCCTTTGGCGGCCGGGAGAAACTCCCGGAGGGTGCGCTCGACGACTCGATTGAGATCCAAGGCCTGGAATTCGAGAATCTGGTTTTGAGAAAAACCGGCCAATTGCCGGATCAAATGCGCCGCGCGGCGCGAAGCCGCCAGTGTTCGTTCCACGAGGTCCCTGGATTGCGGATGCAAATCGCCGTTTAGCTCCAACAGCAGTTGGCTGTTGGCATGGATTGGAGTCAGCAAGTTGTTGAAATGGTGCGCGATGCCCGCTGCCAATTGGCCAACGGCCTCCATGGTTCGAATTTCGCGCGTGTCTTCCTTGCATTTCTTGCCGTCGGTGATGTCCTGGCTGACAGAGATGAAATGAGTGATCGGGCCGGCACTGTGCCGGCGCATCGGAGTGGTGGTTTGCGCATGGACGCAAAGGCTCCCGTTGCGCCGCCGGTTAACGAATTCGCCGCGCCAGGTTTTCCCGCTCAGAACAGTTTCCCAGAACTGACGATAGAAGGACTGGTCGTGGTTGCCCGACTTAAGAACCCTGGGCGTCATGCCCAAGACCTCCCCGGCCGGATAACCGGTCGATTTGCTGAACGCCGGGTTCACCCACAATATGCGAGCCTGGTGATCCGTGATCATAATTCCGCTGTCAACCGCCGTGAGGGCCTTCGATTGCAGGAACAGTTGTTCCAAGCTCTCAAAGGCAGGGCGTTCTTCCGCATGCAGGGTGGTGATGTTCATATCATGGAAAACTTATTGAACGGAGAATTCATGCTAATAGAATTAACTCACATGGGCGAAGCCTGGCAATGGGAGAAAGGTCCCTCCGCTTGTAGTCCGTGGCCTATACCGCCGGCTCGAAGCTCAGTTCGGGGGAATCCAAGCTGGAGGTCGATCCCCAGCGAGCGCCGATCCAAATACATGAAATAGTCCATCCCGGCGGAGTTGGCTTGATTCCGAAGACCCCTGTTTGCCCTCCGATGCCAGGTCAGAGGCGCATCCCTGGTTTCCAGCAGGGCTGCCAGAGCACGGCGATCTTCAGCCGCTCTCCGAATGAGATCTCTGCGTCATTGGATTCTTCCGCGCGCGTCAAAGTCAGGGGTGTGGTTCAACAAGAAGGTTGCAAGGAACTTGTTTGAAAGCTTTTTGCTATTCATTAATGCCCCATTGAACAAGAGGCGCGCTTCGGATCTCATTGAAAGGGAAAGCCGCTCTGCCCGTCGAAGGCTCCTCGACGAAGGTTGCATGGGTGTCAGGCTCCCGTTCCGGAAAGAGCCGGGTCGCATGCCGCGCCACGAATTCCAGCCGGGCACGCCGGGCGACGGCTCGGAGGTAGTCCTGCATCTGAGCAGAGGCGGGCGGCGATTTGCCGGGGACTCCAATAAACGCCAAAAGGGCGCCGTTGCCCGGAGGCCGGCGCGGCAGCCAGGAATCGATCCAAACGCACAGGCCGGCGGTTCGCCCTTGGCACGGACGGAGACAACGATAACATCCGCCACGACGGCCGCCTGCACAGCATGAACCAGAACGCGGGAATCGAGGAGGCTGGCAATACTCCACTTGGCGCAGTGGAACGAGCGCAGGCCCACCGATTGGGCCGCGCGACCCAATGCCAGGGAGGCCAAAGCGCCCATAGCCTCATCGTGATGAATCACAGCAATCTTCAGGCCGTAATCTGTCTCGTTGGAAGCGGCGACGGCTCGAGCCAATAAGCCTTCTTCCGGGGAAAAATTCGATAAACTCAGGGCACTCATACGACAGAGGAGACAGGATTTGTTGCGGTTCGGCCGGGAATGCCAACCAATTTCAGCCGAGGCTGCGAGTCGGAGCCTTCCTTGGCGGCAGATTTTGGCCGGGCCGAGCGCGTGGCCTTGGGCCGGCTGTGGCCCTGAGCGATCAGGAGCAGCTGCTCGGCCTCCAGCCAGATTTCTTCGTCGCAGTTGTTGGGCCGTCCGCGCTTTTCCCAGAGTTGTGCCGCGCACCGGGCGATTTCCGGGTGACTGGGCCGTGGCATGGCAGTGAAACTGTCAGCGAGTGAAGCATTGATTGATTGCATGGTGTTCCTTTCATTTCATTCATTTTTGATGGGCGGGGTTCGAGCCTCCGGGCCTGCCCGCCCGGGGTTCTCGATCAGGGGCCGCATGCAATGCCCGGATGATAGAAAACTTGGTGGAGGGGCATTTCATAATAATAGAATTAACTTACATGGGCGAGGCCTGGCAATGGGAGAAAGGTCCCTTCGCTTGTAGTCCGTGGCCTACACCGCCGGCTCGAAGGTCATTTCGGGGGAAAACGGGGGGCCGCCCTCTTTTCGACCAGGCGGTGGTCCAGAGCGTAATGGACCAAATCCACATCGCTTTGGAGGCGGAGCTTTTCCAAAAGACGCGCGTGGAAGGTGCGGACAGTCTTCACACTCAACGACAGATCCCCCGCGATTTCTTTGAGGGATCGGCCCATGACCACCAGGTGCAGGACTTGAAATTCCCGCTCCGATAGTTTTTCATGCAGCGGTTGGCCGCCGCGGCCGGCCTCAGTGGCCAATTGCTCCGCCAGTGTCGCGCTCACGTATTTGCCGCCCCCCAGGACTTTGCGCACTGCTTGCACGAGGTGCTCCGGAGCGGTCTGCTTGTCGAGATAACCGCTGGCGCCGGCTCGCAAGACGCGCACCCCCAACTGTTCTTCCGGGGCGCTGCTGAGCACCAGCACCGGGAGGCGCGGATAGTTTTGGCGGACCTCCTGCAAGACACCGATGCCGTTGCCGTCCGGCATGAACAGGTCAAGCACCAGTATATCCCAGCGCCGTTCCCGAAGGGATTCCAGAGTTTCCGAGATCGTGGCTGATCCGCGGAACTCCGCTTCGGGGAACTCCTCGGCCAGGAGTTGTTCCAATCCCTTCCGCACTACCGCGTGATCGTCGGCAATCAAGATACTGATCATAGGCTGTTGTCCGGGTTGACAATCGAGGCCATGGGGAGCCGCACCTCGACAGTGGTTCCACCGCCGGCCTGCGCCCTGATCGCGCACCGGCCTTCCAGCATGGATGCCCTCTCGCGCATGCCGAGCAGACCGATCGAGTGAGGATCTTTCAGTTTGCTGATCTGAACGCCATGTCCGTTGTCGCGGACAGTCAAAACAACCTCGTCCGCCTCCCGCCACAAATGGATTTCGACCTTCGTAGCCTGGGCGTGTCGGGCTACGTTCGTCAAACTCTCCTGCAGGATGCGAAACAAGGCGGTCGAGCGGTCCCGATCCATCGCCAGGCCCTGACCCGGCACGCTCGCCTCGCAGCGAATCTCAGTGCGTTTCTGGAAATCGGCGGCGACCCATTCAATGGCAGCGCACAATCCCAGGCTATCCAGCACCACGGGCCGCAAGTCCGCCGCGATCCTCCGCACGGACTGACTCGCCTTGTCCGTCAGGTCCATGATCGCGCCGACTTTTTCCCGGAGGGCCTCTGGCTTGATGGTCCCAATAGGCTCGGCCAGCCTTCGACTCAGCCACGCAACTTCCATTTTGAGGCAGGTCAGTTCTTGAGCCAGCACGTCATGGATTTCCCGTGCCGCATGGGCGCGCTCTTCTTCGCGCGCGGCTTGGATGCGCGCCGCCAGGGCGCGAAGCTCTTCGCGCGAGGCGCGTATCGCCTGCTCACCCCGCGCCTCCGCCTGTTCCGTCCGCCTTTTCGCTTCCAGGTGCAGAAGGCGGACTTCAAGCATGTTGTGAACTCGCACCAATGCCTCCGCCAGATCGAACGGTCTGCTGATGAAATCCCTGGCCCCGGCTTTCAGCGCGCGCAGCATGTGATCCGGTTGAGCGGTGATCACGAGAACAGGAAGATAGTCGTCGGTTTCGACTGCCTTCACGCCCTCCAGCACTTGGAATCCATCCAGGCCGGGCATCTCAAGGTCGAGCAGGATCAGGGAATAACGATTCTTGCGGTAGAGCTCGCAGACCTCGTGCGGATCCCTCGTGGACGCGATGGAAACGTAGCCGGCGCCGCGCAGCATGTCCTCCAGCAGTGAGACATTGTCTTCCTGGTCGTCAACGATCAGGATGCTGGCTCTAAGAATGTCCGATGAACTGATCATGGTGGTCTGAGGAGTCACACCGCCACGGGATACTTGAGCGGCGGATGCGGGTCGTAGCCAACGATTTCAAAATCCCCGGACTGATACTCGAAGATGGACGCAGGTTTGCGTTTGAGGATCAGCTTTGGCTGTGGCCGGGGTTCCCGCTTAAGTTGCTCCCGGACTCCTTCAATTTGGTTCAAGTAAATGTGACAGTCCCCGCCGGTCCAGACGAAGTCCCCGGGTTGCAAATCGCACTGCTGCGCAATCAAATGTGTCAATAACGAATACTGCGGCACGTTGAAGACCATGCCCACCGGGCAGTCAACGGAACGTTGGTAGAGCTGACACGACAGCCGCCCCTGAGCAACGTAGAATTGAAAGAGGGCGTGGCAGGAGGCCAGAGCGGCACATCCCGCACGGACATTATCCTGAGGGCTTATAGTTTCGTCAGGGAGCACCGCGGGATTCCACGCACTCACAATATGCCGCCGTGATTCCGGTTTTGTCCGGACCTGGTGAATGAGTTGGCTTATTTGGTCGATTTTCCTCCCGTCTTGGGCTTGCCACGCCCGCCATTGCGCGCCGTACACGGGACCCAAGTCTCCTTTTTCATCCGCCCAGGCATCCCAAATGTGAACATTATGGTCCGTGAGGTATTTGATGTTGGTGTCCCCCGCGAGAAACCAGAGAAGTTCGCGAATGACACCTTTGAAGAAGACTTTTCGCGTGGTCACCAGCGGGAAACCTTTCGACAAGTCAAAACGCAATTGCGCCCCAAAGAGGCTTTTTGTCCCGGTTCCCGTGCGGTCTCCCCGAATGACACCATTATCGAGGATGTTCTGTAAAAGATCGAGGTATTGTCGCATACAGCAATGTTTAACGGGTGTTTTCACAGTCTATCACGGCTGCAAGATGATCGCCCCGGCGTTGGTCTTGGTCAAGAAGTAGCCACCGCCATTGGTTTCATTGAGCAAAATCACGCCGTAACCGGTCGTTTTGGATGCCCCGCCGCCGAAGGTCATTTTCAACAGGCCGGTTTTGGGGGCGATTGAACCGTTCAAGCGCGTCGCCGGACCGGACAATTTGCCGAAATCGAAGGTCCCGTTGGTGATCATTATGGTGAATTCGTTCGTCTGAACGGGAATGTTGGCCGTGGTTTCGACAACAACCAAATTGGTCGGGAGGGCGCTCTTCGCCGGGGGATTTGTCCACGGTGAAAGCGCGATTTGGTTGGTGCTGGTGAACGCGCCTGTGAACAAGCCCGGGTGGACTGGGTGAACCCAGGTCAAACCACCGGGAGCGTTGGTGGGGTCCAGATTAATCCAGCCCAGAAGCAGCCCTTTGCCGCTATAGAGATTGGCGTAGATGGGAACGTAGCCGTCTTGAGAAACGGGCGCCGATTGACTAAAGGCGGCGCCATCGGCCAAAGCGCCGGTGATTTTGGCTGTGGCCGGGGTCTTGGCTGTGCCCACAGACCCGGTGATCAGGGCATAGCCATAGCCGCTGGGCGACGAAGTATTATTGGTGTCGGGCGGGATAAGCAGGGTGTACTCAGCCGAGATCTGGCTGTTGTTGGTGGCCCGGTCGGCAGTCAAATTGGTGGACCCCCAACCGGTTCCGGCAACCGTGCCTGTCACCTGCGGGGCGGGATCGTTTGAAGTCAATGTCATTACCACCTCCACCTTTCCTTCCTGGCTGCCCAGAGAAATGGATTTGCTGGCCTGGCCGGTCGCATTAAAGCTGCCGCTGATGCTTTTGCTTGCGCCGTTGATTAAAAGCGAGCCGCTGTAAGTTCCCTTCGAAGTAAGAGTCAACCCCTTGAGCATCCCCGCATTTGTCCCGGCGACAATGCCATTCGTGGCCCAAAAAAGACCGTTATACGTCCCGACAAAGGGCAGAAACGGATTGGGGATAAAATTCGCTTGCAGTATCGTGCTTTTCTCCATGATAAAAGTGAGCGGGTTGTTGGTGGAATTGGTGCTGCCGGTCCAACTGGAGAAGACATCCGCACTCCCGGCAACCGCCTTGAGGGAGACCTTCGCGCCCTGCTTTAAAGGCCTGGCTTCTTTTGGCGTCACAGTGCCTTCGCCGCTGGTGAGAACGGTCAAAAGCAAATTGGTGTTCGCCCCAAAAGCTGAAATGGAGATGGTGTTGGCGCCGCTGGTTGCATCCGAATAGACTGTCACCGTGCCGCTAAAGTTCGTCGGAGAAGCAGGCGAAAAAATCACCGTGACAGGATGTGATTCGCCATTCGTGATTACCCCCTCCGACCAATTGCCCCTGAAGCCATCACCGCCAGGGTAACCAGGGGGATAGATAATATTGCTGACGTTCAAAGGCACATTGCCGCCGTTGCTGATCGTCAAGATATTCGTCGCCGATGAACCGACCGGCACCACGCCAAACACCAGATTGCCGCTCAAAGAAATTATTTTGGCGGTTATCAGACCTGTGATGGGGAAGGTAAACGGGTTGTTGGCGGGGTTGTTGTTGGTGATGGTGATGTTGCCGGAGTAGGCGCCAATCGTGTTCGTAGTCAGTTGCACACTAAACGTGCCGTTGCTCCCGGCGGCGATTGTGGCTGGAAAATTCGTGTTGAGCGTGTAGCTTGCAGGCACCGTTATCGCTTCCAAATCCAATGTCTGGCCGCCCGAATTAGTCACCGTAAAAGTTACGGTGGCCCCGGTCTGGTTCTGCTGCACGCTGCCAAAACTCACCGGGGCCGTTTGGCCATTGGTAATGGCGTTCGTCCCGGTAAACACCTGGATTTGTGGCGGTCGAGGCGTCACGATTCCCGTGACGGCAAAGACAAATGGGCTGTTGGTGGAAACGTTGTTGGTAATGCTGATGTTGCCGGTATTGGCGCCCACCGTGATCGAATTGAGTTGCACACTAAACGCGCCGTTGCTCCCGGCGGCGATTGTGGCTGGAAAATTCGTGTTGAGCGTGTAGCCCGAAGGCACCGTTATCGCTTCCAAATCCAATGTCTGGCCTCCCGAATTAGTCACCGTAAAAGTTACGGTGGCCCCGGTCTGGTTCTGCTGCACGCTGCCAAAACTCACCGGGGCCGTTTGGCCATTGCTAATGACGCTTGCACCATTCAACACCTGGATTTGTGGCGGTCGAGGTGTCACGATTCCCGTGACGGCAAAGACAATTGGGCTGTTGGTGGGATCGTTGTTGGTGATGCTGATGTTGCCGGTGTTGGCGCCCACCGTGATCGAATTGAGTTGCACACTAAACGTGCCGTTACTCCCGGCGGCGATTGTGGCTGGAAAATTCGTGTTGAGCGTGTAGCCCGAAGGCACCGTTATCGCTTCCAAATCCAATGTCTGGCCTCCCGAATTAGTCACCATGAAAGTGATGGCAGGCCCCGTTTGGTTGAGCTGGACACTGCCGAAATTCACCGCGTTCGTTTGGCCATTGGTAATGGCGTGTGTCCCGTTAAAAACCTCGATTTGTGGCGGAGTCGTCGCGAAGTTTGCGATGAGTGTCACGTTGCTGCCGAGTACGAAGGTATAGTTTGATGACGGGCTTGCCACAGTCCCGCCCTGCGTCCAGTTGGTAAATACGTAGCCGCTGTCGGCTGTGGCCGTCACGGTGTGTGTGGTGCCAACCACAAATCTCCCCCCACCGCTGACCGTGCCGCCGTTGGTCGGAGAGGTGGTCAGCGTCAGGACTGCCGTTTGCGCGGTATATGGCGTTCCTTTGCGAATCGTGTTGTTAAGGACATCCGCCACATAAACGTTGCCCGAAGCATCCACCGCCAGGCCGACGGGGGTGTCAAACTGCGCCGCGGAACCAAGCCCGTCGGCGCTGCCCACCAACCCGGCCGTCCCCGCGATGGTGGTCGTGACTTTGCCGCCAGCGTTGATTCCCAGGATCGTATTGGCCCCCGTGTTGGCCACATAAACATTGCCCACGCCGTCCACCGCCACTCCCTCCGGGAAATTGAAAAGCCCTCCGTTGGTGAGGGTTGTGACCACGCCGCCCGGCGCAATCTGGCGAATGGCATTGTTGCCGGAATCGGCCACGTACACATTGCTGTTAATGTCCACGGCAATTCCATTTGGAGTATTAAACAGGGCATTGGTGCCGGTCGCGTCCATATATCCCGCATTAACATTGGGATTGCCGGCATAAGTGCTGACGGTCCCGTTGGGAATAATCATTCGAATCGCGTCGTTGTAGGTGTCTGCCACATACAGATTCGTCGCGCTGTCCACCGCCACCGCAGAAGGAACATAAAACAGCGCGTTGCTGCCGATGCCGTCGGCATAGTTGAAGTTTTCCACCTGTCCGGCGATGGTGGTCGTGACCCAGTTGGAGTGCGCGGCGTCCGGCGTGATTTTTCGCACGGTCGAATTATAAGAGTCGGCCACGTAGATATTGGTCGCGGCATCAACGCACAGGCCGCTCGGATAGTAGAATGCCGCATTGTTGTTGGTGCCGTCCGCGCTGCCAATGTCTCCATTGACCGACCCGGCCAAAGTGGTGACTGTTCCCGCCGCTGTCACTTCCCGGATGCAGTTGTTGTAATAGTCTGCCACATACAGGTTGCTGGCGCCGTCCACCGCCACTCCAAATGGCTGATGGAACCGCCCCTGAGCCGCGGGGCCGTCAGCCAGCCCGTAGCTCCCGTCTGGACCTGCCAGCGTCAGCGTCGAGGTCAACGTCAAGGTGAAGACCCCGGGTGTAATTTTTCGAATAGTGCCATTGCCCGAATCGCCCACATACACATTCGTCGCGCTGTCCACCGCCACCCCCCACGGATTGTAAAATGTCGCCTGAGGAGAAATTCCATCGCCATCGCCGTAGGCTTGCATATCGCCGGCCAGCGTCGAAACGACCCAGTTGGCTCCAACGAGGGTGATTTCGCGGATGACCTGATTGGTGTAGTCGGCGACATAGATATTCGTGGCCCCGTCCACCGCGATCCCGGTGGGGAAGGCGAATTGCGCGTTGGCCCCGATGCCATCGTTGGTCCCGATGCTTCCACTCCCGGCCAGATTCGTCACCACACCCGCGGGCGTGATGCGGCGAATGAGGTAATTGTACGTGTCCGCCACATAAACATTGCCCGCGCCGTCGGCCGCCAGCGCGAAAGGCTCATGGAATTGCGCGTTGGTTCCCGTGCCATTGTTAGTGCCGGAAGCCAGGCCCCCCGCCAGAGTCATCACGGTGCCGGAACCATTGGCAATCATGCGAATCATGTTGTTGTAGGTGTCAGCCACATAGATGTTGTTCGAGCCATCAACGGCGATCCCATAAGGATAGCTAAATACCGCTCCGATGCTTGGATCTGAACTGGTGGATCCATTTCTAAACCCGGCGATGCCGGCCAGTCCCGCAAACGTCGTTACCCCGCCGTTGGTTGTGACTTGCCTGATGGTTTGGTTGTAAGTGTCCGCCACGAAGACGTTCCCCAAGCTGTCCACCGCCACTCCATAAGGCAGATTAAACCGCGCCGCGCTCCCCGTCCCGTCGTTGGTGCCAGACACTTGCTCCGTCCCTGCCAGGGTGCTCACCACGCCGGCGGACGTGACCTTTCGAATCGTGTCGTTGTCCGCGTCCGCCACATAGACGTTGCCCGCGCCATCCACCGCCACGCCGCCCGGCAGAAGGAATTTCGCCGCCGAACCAATGCCATCCGCGCTGCCAAAATTGGCCAGGCCGGCCACGGTGCTGACGACCAGTGGGTTTGTCTGCGCGGCCACCGGCAAGGTGAACAGGACAAAAAGTCCGCTCACGCAGGCCACAAATCGGAGTCGCCGGGTGAACCAGACCTTCACCCGGCCTGATTGCGCTGCAAAATGCGTGTCCATAC
>CAWGST010000005.1:0-970526 GCA_963825315.1 uncultured Verrucomicrobiae bacterium
CTGACACCTACAACAACATGATTCGCATGATTGCCAATGGTTCCGGCACCGTGATGACTCTGGCGGGGGGCCTGGCTTCCGGCACTAACAATGGCACGGGAACCAACGCGCAATTCCATGAGCCTTTCGCGCTGGCGGCCGACGGCGCGGGCAATGTGTATGTGGCGGACACGTACAATTACCTCATTCGCCGCATCACGCCCGCGGGTGTGGTGACGAATCTGGCCGGGAGTGGAAGCATCGGGACCAACGATGGCATCGGGGCCAACGCGCAATTCGCCTTCCCCACCGGGATCGCGGTGGACGGGGCCACGAATATCTATGTCGCCGACTACACCAATCAGGTCATCCGCAAAATCACCCTCGTTGGAGCCAACTGGGTCGTTTCGACGCTGGCCGGCGATATGCAAGCCTACGGCGATGGCGATGGAATTTCTCCTCAGGCGACATTTTACAATCCGTGGGGGGTGGCGGTGGACAGCGCGACGAATGTGTATGTGGGCGATTCGGGCAATGGCACTATTCGAAAAATTACACCCGGGGTCTTCACCTTGACGTTGACCTCGACGCTGACGCTGGCAGGTCCAGACGGGAGCTACGGGCTGGCTGACGGCCCCGCGGCTCAGGGGCGGTTCCATCAGCCATTTGGAGTGGCGGTGGACGGCGCCAGCAACCTGTATGTGGCAGACTATTACAACAACTGCATCCGGGAAGTGACAGCGGCGGGAACAGTCACCACTTTGGCCGGGTCGGTCAATGGAGACATTGGCAGCGCGGACGGCACCAACAACAATGCGGCATTCTACTATCCGAGCGGCCTGTGCGTTGATGCCGCGACCAATATCTACGTGGCCGACTCTTATAATTCGACCGTGCGAAAAATCACGCCGGACGCCGCGCACTCCAACTGGGTCACGACCACCATCGCCGGACAGGTGGAAAACTTCAACTATGCCGACGGCATCGGCAGCAACGCGCTGTTTTATGTTCCTTCTGCGGTGGCGGTGGACAGCGCGACGAATCTGTATGTGGCAGACACCTACAACGACGCGATTCGAATGATTATTCCCAACGGGACCGTCAGCACTTATGCCGGCAATCCCAATGTTAATGCGGGATATATGGACGCGACCGGCACCAATGCCCTGTTTAATACTCCAAATGGAATTGCCGTGGACATTAACAGCAATGTGTACGTGGCCGATTCCGGCAACAATGCCATTCGCCAGATTGCGCCGGGCGGCGTGGTCACAACCCTCACCAACGGAGGGCTTTTCAATTTCCCGGAGGGAGTGGCGGTGGACGGCGTGGGCAATGTTTATGTGGCCAACACGGGGGCCAATACGATCCTGGGAATCAACGCTGGCGGCAAAGTCACGACCACCATCGCGGGGACGGCCGGGTTGGTGGGCAGCGCCGACGGGCTTGGTTCCGCGGCGCAGTTTGACACCCCCGTCGGCCTGGCGGTGGATGCTTCGGGCAACGTTTATGTGGCGGATGTCCTTAACAACACGATTCGCAAAGGAACGCCATATACCGCGCAAACGGCTGTCCTCACGCTGACCACCTCTCCCTCCGGTTTTCCGCTGGAGGTGAATGGCACAAGCTATTCCTCCACTCCGCAGGTTTTTGCATTTGCGGCGGGCAGCACAAATACGGTGACGGCCACGACCAACAGTGGCTACACATTTATCAACTGGACGTTGGGCGGGACCGTCGAAAGCACGTCATCCAACTACACCTTCACTCTCGGCAGCAACGAAACGCTCGTTGCGAATTTCTTGAGGACGCGGCCGATGCTGTCCATCACTCAGTCCAATGGCGTGACGTTCCTTTTCTGGCCAAGCTCCGCCATTGGATTCACCCTCGAGTCCGGCACGAAGCTCAATGGGGCGAATTGGGCGGCCGTAACCAACGCTCGCGCGCTTTCCGGCGGAGTCTTCACCGTGAGCAACGCCTGGCCGGATCAAACGCGATTTTTCCAACTGATTTCACAATGAATTGGAGCAGACGAAATGGGCCGGCCAAAGTATCCGGCGTCTCTCAGGCGTACCGGAAAGTGATCCGCGCCTTGCCCAAATCGTAAGGGGACATCTCGACATTGACCTTGTCGCCGACGCTGATGCGAATGAAGTTTTTGCGCATTTTGCCGGAAATATGGGCGAGGACTTCATGGCCATTTGGCAAAGCGACACGAAACATTGTCCCGGGCAGCACTTGGCTGACCGTCCCCTGCAATTCAATTGGCTCTTCTTTGGCCACGCGACTGCCTCTGCTATTACACTGGTTTATCTCAAGCTTAACTAGAGTGCAATGGATATGTGTTTGGTTTCAAGAAAGGAATCGAGTCCTTCGCTGCCTAATTCCCGTCCCCAACCGCTTTGCTTCACCCCTCCGAAGGGCGCATTGCTGGTCGTGGGCAGCCCATCATTGATGCCCAACATGCCCGCTTCAATTTGCTCCATGAGCCGAAAGGCGCGGCTGAGATCACGCGTGAAAGCGTAGGCGGCCAGGCCAAACGGGGCGGCATTGGCCGCGGCAACGGCTTCGGCCTCCGTTGCAAACGGCGCAATGGCGGCGACAGGCGCAAACGTTTCCTCCCTCATGCAAAGGCCATCCTTCGGCACATCGGCCAGGACAGTCGCTTCAATAAAGCAACCGGGCCGATCCAGGCGTTTGCCGCCGCAGAGCAGGCGCGCGCCGCGTTGCACCGCATCGGCCACATGTTCCAGCGCCTTTTTGATCGCATTTTCGTCGATCATCGGGCCGATTTGCACATCCGGTTCAAGGCCATCGCCCACTTTCAACGCCCTGGCTTTTTCCACCATGAGTTTGACAAACTGATCATAAATGCCGCGCTGAACGTAAATGCGGTTCGCGGCAATGCACGTCTGGCCGGTGTTGCGGAACTTGGCCAGCATCGCTCCTTCCACGGCTTTCTCCAGATCAGCGTCATCGAACACCAGCACCGGATTCAACCCGCCCAATTCAAGCGACAACGGCTTGACCTGCGCCGCCGCCCCCGCGATCAGGCACCGGCCGACTTCCGTTGAGCCGGTGAAACTGATCTTTCGCACCAGCGGATTCTGCAAAAACTCATCCCCGATCCCGGAGGCGGAACCGGCCACCAATTGAAAAACGCCCTTGGGCAACTTGACCGCGTCGCAAGCTTCGGCAAAGGCGACGTTGCAAAGCGGCGTATAACTGGCCGGTTTTAGAATCGCGGTGCAACCGGCGGCCAGGGCGGCTGCGACCTTTCGCACCGAAAGCACGAGCGGAAAATTCCACGGGCTGATCGCGGCGACCACGCCAATAGGCGTTTTGACGACCAGGTTCCGTTTGCCATCCGTTTGATGCGGGATGATTCGGCCATAGCCGCGCCGGGCCTCCTCGGCGAACCAATGCAGATGGTCCACGGTCATGCCCATTTCGGCAACGCTCTGCGCCAGCGGCTTGCCGTTTTCCAGAGTTATGGTGCGGGCGATTTCATCCTGGCGGCGCTCCAATTCATTGGCAATTTTGCGCAAATACTCGCCGCGCGCCTTGCCCGTCAACCCCCGCCAACCGGCGAAAGCGGCATGAGCGTCCTGAATCGCCTGGGCCAGGCGGGGCCGGTCAATGGCCGACATTTGAACAAAGACCCGGCCCGTGGCCGGATTCCTGACCGGGAACAGTTTGGTCGTCGTGACAAATTCGCCATTCAGGTAAAGAGGATAAGTTTTCACAATGATCGGGACATGTTTAAAATTTATGCCTTAGTCAAACACAGTCTCTGACCTGCGCCTTTTATAACACTGGTATTGCGCCCATACAACCACCCCCTCCTTCCAGAAAACGTCCGGACGGTTTGCACGCGTGTAATCAGCCATTTCCCGTCGGTTTTTCGCAGGGTGAATTTCATTTCCTGCACCATCATGTCCTGCTCGCCCGGCACTTGGGCCTCGACGGTGATGTCCGCCTGGGCGGTTTCCTTGTCCGCACTGACCATCACGTTGATGTCCGGGAATTTCACCGTCAACCCGCCCGCCGCATGCGCCGCCAGCACGGCTTGCACAATGTCATCGCGGCTCATCGTGGCATGCTGTTGGCGGCCCGGCAGGTCAATATTAATTTCCACGTTGGTCGAGAAAAAACCGCCCGTCTTTTGCGCGCCGATCAGGCGCGGCAGGTTGCCTGCCCCGGGCTGAATGGAAGCGGCCCGGGCCAGTTTCTCAAATTGCCTGGCAATGACTTTTTCCGGCGAAGGAAACAGAACCAGCCAAAGCCACACTCCAAGTGCTGCCACGGCCAGCGCAAGGACGAAGCGCAAAGCGTTTTTCAATACAGCACCTTTCCCACAATTTGTTCTTTCTCCGCTTTGCCAAAAACATGATATTCCCGCGGCATTGACCGATTGTCTCCCACGACAAAGTATTGGTTGGGGCCAACCGTGACCGGCGCGCGATTCCAATCACACGGGCCTTTCACATACGGCTCGTCGAGCGCGGTTCCGTCAATCAGCAAATGGCCGTCGGCGAAAGCCACGGTCTCGCCCGGCAAACCAACAATGCGTTTCATGTACATTACGCCGGGCGCGCGGTAGAGGACGTTTGTCCCGCCCAAACGGAGGCCCACCACGTCGCCGCGCCGCGGTTCGTGCCGCAAATAGGCGAGACGGTTGACGAAATTCAGCGACTTGTCTTTGTAGGCCGGGAGCATGCTGATGCCCTCGACCCTGATGGGCAACAGGACGAATTTGAAAACGACAACGCATGTCACGACGAGAATGACGATCCGCGCCAGCGTGACTTTGGGATTGCGGCCGATGACGGCAATGCGAAGCCAGCCGCCAACCCGCGCCCAGCCCGGCCGGGCGCTTATTTGAACAGGGTTAATCATGCCCATCTCCAAATCTTACTTGCAAAAATCCAGGGCGAACAAGCACAAGTGCAGCGTGCCGGCCGGGCAGGCGCTTGACCCTGGAGTTTTCCCCGCGCATCCTCCCTACCGTGTTGGCTCAAGATGTCATCAGTGACTTGAAGCGGTTGGTCGGCCCGGCCAATGTCCTGACCGCGAAGGAGGATTTGGTTTGCTATTCGTTTGATGGCACGGCGGCCTTGCAACAGATGCCCGGTTGCGTTCTTTTTGTTTCCACCACCGGGGAGGTTGCCAAAGTCCTGAAATTTGCCAATGCCGCCAAACTCCCCGTCGTCACCCGCGGTTCCGGCACCGGCTTGAGCGCAGGCAGTCTGCCCAGTCCCGATTGCATTGTCCTTTGCACCGTCAAAATGGCGAAGATCCTCGAATTGGACCGCGCCAATCTGACGATGTGGGTCGAGCCGGGCGTCACCACGCTGCAAGTCGCCGATGCCGCGGCGGCGGCCGGATTGTTTTATCCGCCGGACCCCGGCTCGATGAAAATATCCACCATCGGCGGCAACGTCGCTGAAAATTCCGGCGGCCTGCGCGGCCTCAAGTACGGCGTCACGCGCAATTACATCATGGGCCTGGAGGTTGTTTTGCCCGATGGCGAAATTCTTTGGACAGGAAATAAATGTGTCAAAGACGTTGCCGGCTATTCGCTGAAGGACATTTTCATCGGGTCGGAAGGCACGCTGGGAGTCATCACCAAGGTGCTGCTCAAATTGATTCCCAAGCCCGCCGCCAAAAAGACCATGGTGGCCACTTTCGCGCAGATGGACCACGCGGCCGACGCGGTTTCCGCCATTATCGCGGCGCAGATCATCCCCTGCACCCTGGAATTCCTGGACCGCACGACCATTCATTGCGTGGAAGACTATGCCAAAATCGGTTTGCCGCTGGATTGCGAGGCGCTGTTGCTGATGGAAAGCGACGGCCATCCCGCCGCGGTGGCGGACGAAGCGGCGCGCATGGAAGAGATTTGCCGCGAGAAAGGCTGCATGGAAGTTCGCATGGCGCGCGATGAAGCCGAAGGCGACAAACTGGCCGGCGCCCGGCGCAGCGCCTTCTCCGCCCTGGCCCGCGTTGCCCCCACCACCATTCTGGAGGACGCCACCGTCCCGCGCAGCGAGCTGGCGAAGATGATCCGTTTCGTGGCCGCCACCGCCCGGAAACATCAATTGCGCATTGGCACTTTCGGGCACATGGGCGACGGCAATTTGCATCCCACTTTCCTGACCGACGAACGGAACAAGGAGGAAATGCGCCGCGTGGAGGAGGCGTTCAAGGAAATCTTCGATGAAGCCATCCGCCTTGGCGGCACCATTACGGGCGAGCACGGGGTGGGTCTGGCCAAAAAGAGCTTCCTGCCGAAATTTCTGGGCGACGCGCCAATGCGGGTGAGCCGGGAATTGCGGCGCATCCTGGACCCCAATGGCATTCTGAATCCGGGCAAGATGTTTGATTGACCCCACCGACTGTCAATTGCGAGAAGCCATGATATGGATGATAGGTCTGGAAAATCGGCAACACGGCAACAAATGTTGATAGTCAACGACTTAGCTGGCAACATTTGCCGTTACAAACCCGTAACAAGCCCGTTACATTAACGATAAAGCCGGCTTGGACTGGTTGGACGGTTTAATGACCATGGGTGTTTTAAGAATTTGACCACGGATTCCGAAGTGAATTAAGATTTAAGAAGTAAGAATTAAGAAATCTGAAAAACAGCCAAAAGTCGAACCGGATTCCTCTTTTGACTTCTTAATTCTGCCTTCTTCCTTCTGCCTTTTTCATGGGTGCCCGGAAAGATTATGGAAAACCGGGTCAACCGCGAAATATTTAACCACAGGGCGAAGAAAAAACCTTTTAACCGCGAAATAATAATACGCGAACCCCGAAAGCAAGAAACGCCAGGTGGATCGATAGGTCTGGAAAATCGGCAACACGGCGAACGCATGAAGCATAACAGGTGCGCTTCCTCCGGCCTGTCTCCAAACTGAACTGCGCTGGAACGCAGCGGAGCGTTCAGCGAAGTCAGAGAAGCGGATGCGGAAGCGGAGTGGAGCGCGGATTCAGGTTTGGAGTCAGGCAACCCCGGCGGCGGCAGTCTGCGACTTTGCCAGCGCAGGCAGCCGGAGCAGCAAAGGGCGCAGTCTCACGCCGCATTCAAATGGGGCGTGGGGCCGCGCTGCTCCGGCAGGTTTACGGTCAACGCCACGCTGTCGAGTTCAGCAATCATGGCTCTAAAGAGATACGCGGTGATGAAGCGGGGCGCAAGCCCGCCGGTTTCCATGCGATAAACCGTTGGAAACGGTTTTTCCCCAACTTTCGCCCTCTACCACCCCGTTGAAACGGGGTGTCAATTGAACTTGCCCTTGGCGGATGTCACGCCTGGAACCGTTTAGAGCAGTTTAAATAAAGATGCAGCCGTGGAATGTCTCGTCGGCGAGACGCCGACGAGTGCGACCGAGACGGTCGCGTTCCCCGAAACCGAACAGCATACGGCTACTCTTATATTTAAAATGCTCAAAAGCGCGATCCCTTTCTCATCTCCGATTTTTCAAGACGAAAAACAACACCGTCAGGGCAAACAAAAGCAGCAACGCCGAAATCACGGTGCCAATGATTCTCAAGGCTCTCCCCCGGCGCAGGAGTTTTTCCCGCCTGAGTCTTTCGGCTTCTTTGAACATCGCGATTTGCTTTTCCAGGAAGTCCGGCTCGGCCACTTCGTCTTTGAGCCGCAGCGTCAGCCAGGCGGCATGGCGCGGACCATAGGACTCGGGCAATTTTTGCAGCAGCTCATCCGATGGCGTGGAAAAACCGGCGTCCTTTTTCCACCAGGGCGCGGATTCTTCCGTCCACAAGCGGAACAGGCCGTGATTGTGCGCGACAACTTGCAGCCGTTCCCAGAGGGCGGGCCGCAAGGCGTCGGTCAGGGCAAAATCGGCGAACGTTTCCGAATGGACCCGGCCGTGGCCGCCTTCGATGTGCAGCCCGATGGCCGCGGCCAGTGTGCCCTGCTCGTCTTCCGCCACTTGGAAGTCCGTGAATTGCTTCTCCAGCTCCGCCACCGGCAAATGCACGGCCTGCCACAGTTCGGCCAATTGCGCCAAATCATCCACCGTCGCCCGCCGTGTCCGATACGAATTCATGTTGCTCCGCGCGCCGGTCCGTCCCGAGTGGTGTCATCAATCGCTGTTTGGGTATGATCCCAGGACTTTGACAAAATTGCAGACCTCTCCGAGGTCGGCGATGGCTTGGGAGACCTTGCGGTCGGTCATGTGCCCGTCGCAGTCAACAAAGAAGAAATACTCCCACGCCTTGCGTTTGCTGGGACGCGATTCAATCTTCGTCATGTTCAGCTTGTAGCGGCGAAAGGAGGCGAGGGCGCGGTAGAGAGCGCCGACTTCATCGGCGATGCTGAACATCACGCTGGTGCGGTCGCGCCCCGTGGGGGGGCCGCATTGCCAGCCGAGGACGAGGAAGCGCGTGGCGTTGGCGTTGAAATCCTGGATGTCGCGCTCGATGACCTTCAAGTTGTATTTCTCCGCCGGCAAAAAGCCGGTGATGGCGGCCACTTTGCCGTGCAGCTTGGAGCGTTTGCCGCCGGCGGCGGCGCTGGCGGCCAATTCCGCCGAACGGGCATTGGAGGACGTTTCGATAATCTCCGCCTCCGGCAAATGGCGTTGCACCCAAATGCGGCATTGGCCCAGCGCCTGGGGTTGGGCGTAGAGGCGCTGCACATCCTTCAAATTGGCCTGGCCCGCCAGACAAAATTGGATGGGCAAAACAATCTGCGCGACAATCTGCAGATTGCTGTCCACAAACGTGTCCAGGGTGTGCGTCACCACCCCTTCGGTCGAATTTTCCACCGGCACCACGCCATAATCGGCGCGCTTTTTGCCGACTTCGGTGAAGACGTCAGGAATGGTTTTTTGGGCGGAATAAAGCAGGCTGGAGCCGAATTTCTGGATGGCGGCCTGATGAGTGAAAGTGGTCTCAGGCCCGAAATAAGCGATGGTCATCGTTTTCTCGAGCGAGAGGGCGCTGGACATGATCTCGCGGTAAATGGCGCGCAGGGAATCGGCGGTGATGGGGCCCTGGTTCAGCTTGCAAATGCGCTGCAAGACCGCGCGTTCGCGGTGGGGGACATAAATCGTCTCGCCCGCCTTGATCTTGATTTCGCCAATTTGCAGAACGTGCCGGGTGCGCTCGTTCAGCAACTTGACGATTTGGGCGTCGAGCTTATCGATGGCTTTGCGATGTTCCGGAATATTCATGACCTGGCAAGGATACACAACCCGGCCCGTTTGGAAACACTTCCATTTATGGCGGGAGCGCGTTAAGAACGATAAGCCTTGAATTTTGCAATGTATCCGGCCGATTATCCGGCCCGTGCTGGCTTCTTTTCTAACGACCATATTGTTTTCGGCATCGGTGGTTTGCGCGACGCGGTCGGCCCAACTGCTCGGCGGGACGGAAGCGAATTTTTGGCGGCTGGCCGTGGCCACGGCGCTTCTGGGGATTTGGGCGCATTGTTTTGGCCAGGGACTTTCGGGCGATTCCTTTCCGCTTTTTCTGCTCAGCGGGGTGATCGGCGTGGGCGCGGATGTGTTCCTGTTTGAGGCATTGCCGCGCATTGGCTCGCGATTGTCGGTGCTGATTATTCAATGTTTTTCCGCGCTGTCGGCGACGGCGGCCGAATGGGTGTGGATGGGGACGAAATTGACCGCGTGGCAGATGGCGGCCTGCGCCACAATTCTGACGGGTGTCGCCCTGGCGCTGGCGCCCGGAAAACATTTGAACGCGACGCGACAAGTGCTGGCGGCGGGAATTGGCTTTAGCTTGCTGGCCGCTTTTGGCAACGGCCTGGGGGCGGTGCTGAGCCGCAAGGCCTACGCGGTGGCGGCGGCGGCGCATCAGAATATCGATGCGCCCACGGGGGCTTATCAGCGCCTCATCGGCGGCTTGCTGGTGGCCGCGATTTGTTTGCTGGCCGTCCGCCGGCGCGAGGTCGCCGCGCAATTCACGGACGCGCAAGCGCCCAAACTGCCCAGCGCGGAGAAATGGCGGCGGGCTTGGCCGTGGGTTTTGGCCAATAGTTTCGCCGGGCAAACTCTGGGAGTGACCTGCTACCAGTGGGCGCTGAAGACGACACCGACCGGTTTGGTGCTGGCCATCGTGGCGACAACCCCGCTGGTGGTGATTCCTTTCGCCTGCGTGGTGGAAGGAGAGAAAATCGAGGCGCGGTCCATTGCCGGAGGGTTGGTGGCGGTGGCAGGAGCCATTCTTCTGGTCTTCGTGCGCTGATGGGCTTTGGCCTTCATTTTGAGGGCTTCTCGGAACCAGCGCGCTTCTGATAAAGGTACCAGCGCAAACCGGATAACGGCGCTGTCGGGAAAATCTTGACCAACTGGTACTGGAACCCCGCGCTCTCAGCAAAGCGGGCGTGGGGCGGCGCTGGATCGTCGAGGGAATCCTTCTGACAAACAAGCCACTCCGCTCCCCACGGCCCGGATTTCTTAAGCCGGTATTCCACCTTTTTGCCCGCCATCGCGCCGGCATGGTAATCCAGCATCAATGGAACCTGGAAGTCGTTATCACTGTCAATACTAATTGTAGAACCGTGCGAGTGCCCGGCCATATAGTGGATGGCTTCGCGATAATGCCCGCGCCCGTATTTGAACAGCTCCGCGACATGCCAGCCATTGGCCGCGAGGAACACGCCCAGCAGGAGGCAGCAGACCGCTTTTCCCGCCGGCCCCCGATAATAGAGGGAGGCCAGCACGAACCCAGCCAGGATCAGCAGAAAAGCGATGCTGATGATGAAATACCTGACGTAAATTGTCTCCGCATTACGTATCACGGCCAGCAGGATCGGAAACACCAGAATGACGCCGGCGAAGAACACGAAAGAGCCTGTTCTCTCGCGCCAGAGCAGCCGGAACCCCGCGCCAAGGATTGCGATGGACACAAGACAGAAAAGGATTTTCATCGCATCCTGCGACGGCGTCCCCAAAGCCCACGCCAGGGCGGTTGCATAGGCGCCAATGAGCGAGAGTTGGGCCTTTCCGCCTCCTTCCACCATCTGGCGAATGTCCACCAGGTAAAGCCAGGCCAGAAAAAGCACGGGCGCGGCCTGGCATGAAAAGAGGCAGCGGGCCATTTGTTTCCGCGAGGCGTGAATGGAATTCAGCCGCCAAAATGACCAAACCATCGACGCCAGCAAAGCGCTGACGAAGGTCAGGTGGGACGCCAGACCCAGCACCGCGCTGAACGAATAGAGCGCGGCCATTTGCCACCGGGGCCGCTCCAAATACAGGTCCAGCGCATAAAACGCCAGAAACGAAAAGAAGACGACGGTTGAATAACCCCGCGCTTCCGACGAATAAAGCACCAGCGCGTAGGAAAATCCCGTGAGCAACATGGCAAAGAATGCGGCGGCCGTATTGCGGCGGCGTCCGATCAGTCCGGCCAAAGCCACGGAACCTGCGCCCGCGACGATGGACGGAACGCGATACCAAAACGCCTTGCCGTGCGGCCCCAAGAAGTAAAGCCACAATCCATTCAAATAATGGTTGTTGTCCAGATGGATGCTGGTGAAAACCTGCCACGGAGACGAAAGGCCGCTGACTAACTTTAACGACCAAACCTCATCCAGCCACAGATCGTTCAAAGCGCCGCAAATGCGAAGCGCGGTTGCGAGGGCCAGAATGGCCGCGCAGGCCAGCACACACTGGAAACGGGTGCGGTTGGCGGAATGGTTTGGGGTGGAATGCTCTTCGTTCACTAGATTAAGTTTTATGAATCTGATGCCAGCAGCCAAGTCGAAAACATGAGGCGTGCAAATTTTGCAAGTCGTTGATGTTCATAATTTTAACCTTTCGATAACCGCGCCAAAGCGGCTACTGGGCGTTGCTGCTGCCTGACTTCGCAACTGGTTTGATTCAGTTTGACTGAGTTTGACCGGCCCGCAAGCTGTTTATTTTGTAAACCATTCATTTTAAAGTACTTGCATACGATTTGGCCAGGAGCTTGACCTGCGGCATCGGTTTGACTGGTTTGACCGGGAATTCAACGACCTGCAAGGACATAAAGGACGGAAGGGATGATCTAATTTGACTAACCCGGCATGTCCGGCTCCAAAAAAATAATCCGAAAATTTTTTGAAAACGGGCTGTTTTTCCGAAATATTTCCGATTATCCGAAATTTTTCGACCTCCTTTAACCCTGTTTTTCAGGAAGGAAGAAAGATTGCTTCGACCGGAGAATTCGTCAGAGGAATGATTGTCAAGGGAATGGAAACCACAGACTCTTGCCGTCTGATTCCCCTGCCAAACATTCCCCTGCCACTCCCGGCCGGCGCGATAAAACGTGCTCATTGGAGGAGTTTAGCACAAACAGCGGAAATTGTACAGCTCATGGTGGGAGCTTTTTTTATAATACGAAATCCCTGTAAACATTGGTCAAAACGGGTGTCGGCGGCCTTGTTGTCAAGTATGTTTAACTGATTCAGCAACAAAGAATGGACATGCCGGTAATAATGCGGTAACAATCCCGTCCCAGACTTTTGCTTGTGAACAGAAAGAAGGTTTTATGAAAAAATTACTGCAAATCGGATGGACAATCATCAAGTGGGCGTTGTTTGCCATAGGCGGTCTGGCGGTGCTGGGGGTGTTGCTGATTGTGGCAGCGGCCCTTTCGGGGCCACGCGGGCATAGAATCGCGGACAAATCGGTGTTGGTGTTCGACCTGAACACGCAGGTCATGGACCGGCCGGTGGATGAAAGCGCCCGGGCGCTGGCCCGCCTCCTTGGCCGCGGCAACCCGGCCCTCCAGTTGCGCGCGGCGACGACCGCCCTCCGCGAAGCCGCCCAGGATGGACGCATTTCGGGGCTGTATCTGCACGGGAACCTGCTGGCGGGCAACTACAGTTCCGGCTACGGCGCGCTCAAGGAACTGCGGGCAGCCATCCAGGATTTCCAAAAGAGCGGCAAACCGGTCATCGCCTACATCGCCAACGCCGACAACCGGGATTACTACCTTGAGTCCGTGGCGGATCAAATCCTTTTGAATCCCTTCGGTCTGCTGGCTTTCCGCGGTCTGGCGGCAGAGGGGGTTTTCTTCAAGGGCGTGGCGGACAAATACGGTGTCGAATTCACGCCCATCCGGCACGGGAAGTACAAGGCGGCTGTCGAACCGTTGACGAGGGAGGACTTCAGCCCGGAAAACCGGGAGCAGATCGAAGCGTTCCTCAAGGTCATCTGGGGCGACATGCTCAACACGGTTGCCGGCACGCGCAAACTCGCGCCGGACAAACTCCAGGGGATGGTGGACAAGGAGGGCTTGATCAGCGCGGAGTCGGCCAAAGCCGGGGGTTTGGCGACGGAACTAGCTTACGAGGGACAGGCGCTGGACAAATTGCGCCAACTGACTGGCACGACGACGAAAGACAAGGCGTTTCCGCAAGTGTCGATCGCCGAATACGCGCGCGAGGCGCGAAAAGCCGCCGCCCGGGCGCAGTTTGGCAAGGACAAGATTGCCGTCGTTTATGCCGAAGGAATGATCATCGACGGCGAAGGCGGGCGGGGGGCGGAAGGGCAGGTGGCGGGCGACCGGTTCGCGCAAATAATTCGAGAGCTGCGGCAGCGCAAGGATGTCAAGGCAGTCGTGCTGCGTGTCAACAGTCCCGGCGGCAGCGCCCAAGCTTCCGAGGTCATATTGGACGAGCTTCGCCGGTTCAATTCCGAGCGGCCGGTCATCGTTTCGATGGGCACGGTGGCGGCCAGCGGCGGGTACTTCATTTCCATGGCGGCGCACCGGATCGTGGCCGAGCCAAGCACCATTACGGGATCGATCGGGGTGATTGGCCTGACACTCAACATGCAGAAAATCGCCAATGACCATGGCATTACGTTCGATACCGTCAAGACGGGCGCGTTGGCCGACCTGGGCACAGTGTCGCGGCCCATGACCCCTGGGGAGCAGGCCGTGATCCAGAACTTCGTGGACCACATCTATGATCAATTCGTCGAGCGGGTGGCGCTGTGCCGGAAGCTGACGACCAACCGTGTGGACGAGATTGCGCAAGGCCGGGTCTGGTCCGGCGCGGATGCGCTGAAGAACGGCCTGGTGGATGAACTGGGCGGTCTGCAACAGGCCATCGTTGTCGCCGCGAAGGAGGCCAAACTGGGGACCAACTATGCGGTGGCCGAGTTCCCCAAGCCGAAGGGTCTGGTGGAACAACTGTCCGAGGCGTTGCACGGACAGGAGCGGCCGCTGGCGCGGAACGATCTGGCGGGCCGGCTGACTTGGAAAGTGATGCAGGAATGGCGCTGGCTGTCGGGTTTCAACGATCCGCAAGGCATATACATGCTCCTGCCGTTCGACTTGGAGTTGAACTGACGATGCGCAGGGAATCAGGGAAAGCCGAGGCCGTAGAAGCGGGCGGAGTAATTCGTCCACTGGGGATCGCTGAAATAGAATGAACCGTTGGTGAGGGTGACGTTCGTCAGCGGAGTCCAAACGGGGCTGGCCAGATTGGCGCAGGCTTCGACCAAGATGGGAATATTATTGGTTGAGCCGTTGGTGATGGTGAATCCAAATTGATTGTTCTGCACGCCAAAGTTCGCGCTGCTGGCTTGGATCAGCGGGTTCCACAGCACGGGCGTAAGACCGGTATTGGCCGAGAAAACACCCCAGCCGGTGGTGTCTGACAAATAATAAACCGTCGGGTTTGCAACACCGAAGACCGTCGCGTCAGCACTGGGAGCGTTGCCCTTGAAATAGACGCTGGTCAGCCTGTAGCAGAAAGCGAACGCAACACCCCCGATGTTGGTGACGCTGCCGGGAATGATGACACTGCCCAGGCTGAAGCATTCTTGGAACGCAGCCTGCCCAATGCTGGTGACACTGTCGGGAATCGAGACGCTGGTCAGGCCGTAGCAGAAAGCGAACGCATAATACCCGATGCTGGTGACGCCGTTGGCGATGGTGACATTTGTCAGGCTGGTGCATAAGAAGAAAGCCTCGTACGGAATGCTGGTGACGCTGCCGGGAATTGTGACGCTGGTCAGGGCGGCTCCAAGGAATGCCGCCTGCCCGATGCTGGTGACGCTGCCGGGAACCGCGTAACTTCCGCCCAGGCCGCCCGGATAGCCAAGGAGCGTAGATTGGCTTTTGTCGAACAACACTCCATTCGTAGTGCTGTAAAATGAATTATTTGTATCGACTGTTATCGCGGTCAGGTTGTAGCAACCAGCGAAAGGAGATTCTCCGATGTTGGTGACGCTGGCGGGAATCATCACGCTGGTCAGACCTGAGGCAGAGAACGCATTCGTCCCGATGCTGGTGACACCGTTGGCAATAGTGACGCTGGTCAGGCTGGAGCAGGAATCGAACGCATCCTCTCCGATGATTGTAACGCTGCCGGGAATCGTGACGCTGGTCAGGCTGGAGCAGGAATCGAACGCGCCCTCCCCGATGCTATATATCCGCGCATAAATAATTCGACATATTGGCGGGCCGCATGATATGCTGCGGGCAATATGCGACCTGTTTTTGCCCGAGGCAATTCACGCACCGCCCAGTTGTTGCTGCAACTGCGCAAGGAAGCGATCAAGGACCAGGAGCCCCGCGTGGCTCAACGTTTTCACGCCATCGCCTTGAGTGTCGAAGGCTACACCACCACCCAGATTGCGCAGTCCCTCAAGGTGCATCGCTCCTCCGTTCCGTTGTGGATTGAGCAATGGAACCACCAACGGGAAGTGGGGCTGCTGGAAGGCCATCGCAGTGGCCGGCCTTCCGGTTTGACCCGTGCGCAGCAAGAGCAGTTGCAGGACATCTTGGATAGCGGGCCAGTGGCCTACGGCTTGGAGACGGGCCTCTGGACCTCGCCGGTGATCAGCGGCGTCATCGCGGAGGAGTTTGACCTGCATTACCATCCGGGCCACGTCCGCAAGATGCTCAGGCGTTTGGGCTATTCGGTGCAGCGGCCGACCACACGGTTGGTGCAGGCTAATCCGGCGGAGAAAAACCGATGGGTTCGCTACACCTATCCCCGCCTTAAAAAAAAGCCTGGAGGGAAGGGGCGGTAATCGTCTTCGAGGATGAAGCCTCGTTCCGCCAGACGCCGACCTTGCACGCGACTTGGGCGCGGCGGGCCAGCCAGCCGCAAATTCCGACGCGGGGAGAGCGCCACACGCAGAAGATTTTCGGGGCGGTGCGTTTGGAGGACGCCCGGTTTGTTTATCTTCATCAACAGGAGTACTTCCAGTGGGAAACCTACGTGGGGTTTCTGGACCAGGTCCTGGTGCCCGCGTTTTATCGGCGTGGACACCGGGTGTTTCTGATTCAAGACAACGCCTCCTACCATAAAAAGCAGGAGACGTGGGATTGGTTTTCCCAAAACCGGCGTTATGTGGAGGTTTTTCCGTTGCCGCGCTACTGGCCCGAACTCAACGCCACCGAACGGATCTGGAACTACACGCGCAAACACGCCACTCACAACCGCTACTTTGAGAAGCCCCAAGACCTATGCCGGGCATTGTTCCGCACTTTCCGCCACGTCCAGCGGCAGCCGGAAGAAATTGAAAACCTGATGCGCCCCTTTTTTTGATCATGATGTCGAATTACTTATGCGCGGATATATAGTGACGCTGCCGGGAATCGTGACGCTGGTCAGGCTGGCGGAGAAGACACGGATACCATTCCCAATGGCGGTGACGAGCAGATTGTTGATATTGGTTGGAATGGCCACAACCGTGCTAGTCCCGGTGTATCCGGTGATGGTGATGGTGTTCGTATCGTCGGAGTTTATGGTGTAATCGAAATCATCACCTGAACCTGATTGGGCTTGCACTACGGCCGGTGCGGCCAATAGCAGCAATCCCGAAAGAGCGAGGATTATCCCTTTCATGCTTTTAGGATAGTCCGGCAATTTCGTGGCGGACTCAAGACAAATAGCTTTAAAAACCAAGCCATTCCTTGTCGCTTCTGGGCGCACAGGATGGTTAGCACCTTCACTCGGGACCCTCACCCGGCCTGCGGCCACCCTCTCCCCGCTTTGCGGGGAGAGGGACAATAACACTGGCTGGACTTCGTTGCGCGAGGACGGCAGAGTGTTGAAAGCATTGCAAAGGATTCTTTATGCGTGGAATATGGTTTGCATTATTGGCGATGGGCTGCGCGGCCGGCCTCCGGGCTGACGATTGGCCGCAGTGGCTCGGGCCGGAGAGGGACAGCGTTTGGCGCGAGACCGGCATTGTCAGGTCGTTTCCGGCCGGCGGTCCGGCGGTGGTGTGGCGGGCCGAAATAGGCTCCGGCTATTCCGGCCCCGCCGTGGCCCGGGGGCGCGTCTATGTCTTCGACCACCAGTTTGCCAAGGCCTCGGACAAACCGACGAACGCGTTCGAGCGCGGGAGCATCCCCGGCGCCGAGCGGATTGTTTGCCTGAATGCGGACGATGGCAAATTCCTGTGGCGGCACGAATACGATTGTCCCTACACCGTAAGCTACCCGGCCGGGCCGCGCACAACGCCTGTGGTCAGCAAAGGCAAAGTCTTCTCGCTCGGGGCGGAAGGTAATTTGTTCTGCCTGGACGCGGCGACGGGAAGCGTGGTGTGGTCGCGGGATTTCAAAGAGGACTACAAAATCAAGACCCCGATGTGGGGCTTCGCGGGAAACCCGCTGCTGGACGGCAACAGACTGATTTGTCTGGCCGGCGGCTCCAACTCGACGGTGGTCGCGTTGGACAAAAACACCGGCCGGGAAATCTGGCGGGCCTTGAGCGCCAAGGAGCCGGGATACTGTTCCCCCGTAATCTTTAAGGCGGGCGGCGTCAGGCAACTGATCGTCTGGCATCCGGAATCGGTCAACTCGCTGGATCCGGAGACGGGCAAAGTGTATTGGTCCTTGAAGTCGCCGGAGCCGATTCGCGCCGGCATGACGATCCCGACGCCGCGCAAAATGGACGGTTTGCTCTTTCTGACGTGCTTTTTCAACGGCTCGTGGATGCTCCAGTTGGACGCCTCCAAACCGGCGGCCGCAACGGTTTGGCAAAGCCAGCGCGTGAGCGAAAAGAACACCGACGCGCTGCACTCAACCCTGAGCACGCCGTTCCTGCAGGACGGATATGTCTATGGCGTTTGCAGCTACGGGCAATTGCGCTGCCTCAAGGCCGCCAGCGGAGAGCGGGTTTGGGAAACTCTCAGCGCCACCACCGCCGACGGCAGGGAAATGCGCTGGGCCAACGCCTTCATTGTCAAGAATCAGGACCGCTTTTTCCTGTTCAACGAAAAGGGCGATTTGATCATCGCCCGGCTGACGCCCAAAGGCTACGAGGAGATGAGCCGGGCGCACGTCATCGAGCCGGACAATCGCGATACCGGCCGCGCGGTGGTCTGGTCGCATCCCGCCTTCGCCCATCGCCGGATGTACGCGCGAAACGATCAGGAAATCATCTGCGTGGATTTGGCCCGAAAATGAGCGCCGGGCACCACTGGCGGGGTGCTTTCGGATTAGGATTAGGATTAAGATTACGATTAGGAACCAGAAACTGCAAAATGAAGACTTTGCAGCGGGAAAGGCGCGGGATATGATGGATGGTTCATGCTTACGCTTTCGGAAGTCAGCAAATCATTCGGCCCGCGGACGTTGTTCGAAAATGTCTCGTTGCAGGTCAATCGGGAAGACCGCCTCGGATTAGTCGGCCCCAATGGCGCGGGCAAATCCACTTTGTTTTCGCTCATCTTGAATGTGGATTCACCGGACGCGGGAACGATCCATTTCGAGAAAAATATCCGTGTCGGCCATCTGCCGCAGGAAAACGCCCAGGCGGGAGAGGAGACGGTCCTGGAACTGGCCATTGCCATCACGCCGGAAATCGCGGAGCTGCAACGAAAAATCAAGGCGTGGGATTCGGCGCATCCGTCGGAGCTGGAGCCTCACGAGGATATCCACGCCCGTTACGACGAGTTGGGCGGCTACCAATTGGAGCCGAAGGCCAAGCGCATCCTGGCCGGGCTGAGTTTTCGGGAGAAGGATTTCAACCGGCCGCTGCGCGAGATGAGCGGCGGCTGGGTGATGCGGGCGCACCTGGCCCGGCTTTTGACGCAGGAGCCGGATTTGTTGATGCTGGACGAGCCGACCAATCACCTGGATCTGGAGTCGCTGCAATGGTTCCAGGAGCATTTGCGCAATTATCCGGGGGCCATCGTCGTGATTTCGCACGACCGCAATTTCCTGGACCAGCTTGTCACTCATATTTTGGAAATCCGCCACGGCAAACTGATCCGCTATCGCGGCAATTACGAGGATTACCTGGCGCAGCGGGAGGCGGCGGAGGAGCAGTTGGCGTCGGCTTACAAGAACCAGCAGCGCGAGATCGCGCACCTGATGGAATTCGTGGAGCGGTTCCGGGCCAAAAACACCAAGGCGGCGCAGGCGCAGAGCAAGCTCAAGCAGATCGAGCGCATGGAAAAAATCGAGGCGCCTGCGGGCGATGAAAAGAAAATCAAATTTCAATTTCCCCAGCCGCAACGCAGCGGGTTGAAGGTGGTCACGCTGAAGGACGTTCACCACGCCTACGGCGCAAATGTGATTTACCGGGGAATCGAGTTCCAGGCGGAGCGCGATCAGCGCACGGTGCTGGTCGGGCCGAACGGGGCGGGGAAATCAACCCTGCTCAAAATTCTGGCGGGCGTTTTGCCGGCGCAATCCGGCGAGCGGGTGTTGGGCCACAGCGTCAAATGCGGTTACTATTCGCAATACCGCATTGACATGCTGGATGAGGAGCGGACGGTTTTGGAAGAGGGCCTGGACACGCCGCAGCGGGTGCGGGAGGAGTTTGTGCGCACGGTGCTGGGCTGCTTTCTGTTTCGGGGCGACGACGTTTTCAAGCAGGTGGCCGTCCTGAGCGGAGGAGAAAAAAGCCGGCTGGCGCTGGTGAAATTATTGCTGGACCCGCCGAATTTATTGTTGATGGACGAGCCGACGACGCATCTGGACATACCGAGCATTGACGCGCTGATTGGCGCGCTGGAGCAATTCAAGGGGACGATTATTTTCATCAGTCACGACGTTTATTTCATCCGGCAATTGAGCACGCACGTCGTGCGGGTTGATGGCGGCCGGCTGACGCATTATCCGGGCGGTTATCAATACTATTTGGACAAGAGCGCGGCGGTTTCGGCGCGGGCCGGTTTGACGGCGGGCCACAATGCCGCGCCCGCGCCGGCGGTTCCGGGTCCGAAGCCGAAAGAGCAAAAGCGCAAGGAAGCCGAGGAACGGCAGGCGCGCCACCGTGAACGGCGGACGCGGGAAGCGGTCGTGGCAAAACTGGAGGCGGAGATTTTACGATTGGAAACGCGCCAGAAGGAGCTGGCCGCCGAACTGGAAAATCCGGCCACCTACGAAAAACCCGGACACGCCATGGTGTTGAATCGGGAATGGATGGAAGTGGCCGGGCACCTCAAATCGCTGGGCAAGCAATGGGAGGAAGCCGCTGACAAGCTGGGTGAAATAAAACAGGCGTAATGGACGCTTGACATGGCATAACGGCAAGCGTTATAGTGTGCTGGATGATACGCAGTTTCGCCTGTCGGGAAACCGAGCGGCTGTTCAATGACGAGACATCGCGCCGGCTGCCAGCCAGCATTCAGCGCATCGCCCGCCGAAAGCTGCTGGTGCTGAATCAGGCGCGACGGTTGAACGATTTGCGGTCGCCGCCGGGCAACCGCCTGGAAGCGTTGAGAGGCGATCGGGCGGGACAATACAGCGTCCGCATCAATGACCAGTATCGGATTTGCTTCCGCTGGCAAGGTGAGGATGCTTTTGCCGTGGAAATTGTGGACTATCATTGACGACTATGAAAACGAACAAACTGGCGCCGATTCATCCGGGTGAAATTCTCCGCGAGGAGTTTATGAAGCCGCACGGCTTGTCACAGAATGCGCTCGCCCGCGCTTTGAATGTGCCGCCGCGCCGGATTAACGAAATTGTTCTGGAAAAGCGCAGCATTACGGCGGACACGGCTTTGCGGTTGGCCCGCTACTTCGGCACCACAGCGGAACTGTGGACGGGGTTGCAGGCGGATTATGATTTGCGTCTGGCTCGATATGAACGCGAGGGGAAAATTGACCGCGACGTTCACCCCCTCGCCGCATTAGAAGCGGCCTGAAGGGCTTCAAAATGAACGACGCGCAGTGGAAATTTGTTCACTCCGAAATTCTCACGATGTCGGTGATGGCGGCATTCGCGCATGTCGGAGTGTATGCATCGGGCACCCCGGACGCGGAACGCCGCAGTCTTCAGGAGACGCTTAAAAGAGAGCTGAGGCGCTTGAGCGATCAATATCAGAACGCTGTTAGCGACGACCAACATTCGGAAAACATACAAAATCTCGCCACCACGATCACGAATGAGCATCGCAAATTCCTCAAAGGCGGGGCGTTCCGTTTCGGCCCAGCCCAAAAGGCGCTGAATCTTTATCTCAAATATTTATGGTGTTTCGATCACATCGCAGAACCGCCGCATTGCCCACTCGACGCCCGAATACTTGCGAAGGCACCCGAACTCAGCGAAGTGCTGTGGACGCGCCTTAATTCGGCAGATGAATATATTAAGTGCATTCACGCCCTTCGTAAGATTGCTGGAGCGGAATCATTGGCACAATGGGAATGCGAGCAGTTTGAGCAAGGCAGGAAGTCGAATCAAAGTTTGGCGCACTGAACGGTTATGTCATCGCACACTATCGTGAAACTTCTGATGCTTCCATTGTGTGTGTGGTTTGCCGCCACTGTTGTTTCCGCCCAGCCAGCCAGCCAGATCATCACGGCCTCCAGTTATTCCGGGCAATTCACCGCCCGGGAAATGCGGAGCCGTCCGCTCCAGGCGCCTTCGCCTGTCGCGGCGCGTGTCCCCATTGCGGGGAGTCTGGCCTTTCTGGTGACGGCGCCCCCGGCTTCTGCGACGGCGCAGCCTGATAAAATCCCGTTGGAGCCGGCGCTGTTGGTGGTGTCGTGCGAGCGTATGAAGGAGTTGTTTCTGCTGGGACTGGGGATGAGGGATGAATGGCGGGGTAAAATTGAATTGGTTATAAATGCGTCGCTGCCGGAGGACCGGGGACCGTTGCTGACGGCGGTGCATCGCCCCGACGGATGGAGTTACGAATTGGAATTGCCCAAAACCATTCAACCGCCGATTCTGGTGCGGGCGGTGATTCAAACCTTGCTGGCGGAGTTGGTCAACCGCCGGGCCGGGAGCCAATCGGCGGAGATCCCGTTTTGGCTGGTGGAAGGGTTGAGCGCTCACTTGCAGGCCAATAATGTGCCGACATTCATTATTCGACCGAACGTGCAGTCGGCGGGATACAACAGGTTGGGGCTGGAAGGATTGAACGCGGTACGCGAGGGGTTGCGCGAGCACGCGCCGCTGAGTTTCCAGCAATTGAGCTGGCCCGAGTGGTCAAACGTGACTGGAAAGGACCAGGCTGTGTATGGCAGTTGCGCGCAATTGTTTTTCGAGAGCCTGCTGCATTTGAATGACGGCCCGTCCTGCCTGCGGCGGATGTTGGAAGAGATGCCCAGGCACATGAACTGGCAAACCGCTTTTCTGCTGGCTTTTCATTCCCATTTTGCCCGGTTGCTGGATGTGGAAAAGTGGTGGGGCTTGATTTGTGTCAGTTTCTCTGAATCGGATTTGACGCAGTCATGGACAGAACAGGAATGCTGGCACAAATTACAGGAGGCGCTGGACGTGCCGGTCGAGGTGCATTTTGCCCCGTCGCGGATGCCGGCGAAGGCGCGCGTGACGTTACAGGAGGTC
This sequence comes from uncultured Verrucomicrobiae bacterium, assembly GCA_963825315.1. Classification (GTDB taxonomy): domain Bacteria; phylum Verrucomicrobiota; class Verrucomicrobiia; order Limisphaerales; family Palsa-1400; genus DASRLE01. Next base: position 22,726 of record CAWGST010000005.1, read on the forward strand.
ATCCTGCAATGGGACGCCTCCGATGCTTTGCCTGCCTTGCAGCGGGCGGTGCGCGAACTGGAGGGTTTGCAATGGTTCACGTTCCGGTGCGACTTGAACCTGGATGCCTCGGTTGCGTCACCCGCCGTGCAGCGCAACGCGCATGACTTGGAGGCTTTGCAATGGCGCATGGGCCAGGAATTAAGCCCGTTGGTCACCCGCTACCTGACTGTTTTGCTCAGTTATGTGAAGCAATTCCAGTCCAACGGGCGGCTTGCATCGGACGCGAGATTTGGCGCTTCCAGCCTCCATTTGCTCAAGAGGGAGACAGTGCGGCAATTGGATGATTTGGATCAAAAACGGGCCGCGATGCGGGCCAAATTCCCGTCCGCTTCCGGCGCGTCCGAATTTAGCGCGGTGGAAACTCATGGGACAAACTTCGGTCCGGCCCCCAGCCCTCAATTCCATCCATGAATCCCCAGGCTTCGCGGAGGCCGGGGATGCAAATGGGAAAGGGCCAAAGCGAGGAGGTTGCCAGCCTGGCCGCGAGTTTGTGCAACCCGCGCCAGGCATGGCCAGGATTCTTTGTCCTACAGACAGCGCGACCTTACTGGGTCGGGGCCGGGGCCGGGGCTGGCGTCGGAGCCTGCTGGGCATTCTGCTGTTGGGCGGCGGCTTTTGCTGCCGCTGCTTGTGCTGCTTGAATGGAGGCTTGGACGGCTTCCAGTTCCTGCACCGCTTTGTCGCAGGCATCCATGGCGCTTTGACGATGACCGTCGAAGTCTTCTTTGGAACGTTCCAAGTCCGCTTTGGCCCGTTTTAAAATTCCGATGGCTTGGCGGTAACTGTTGCCTGGGCGGCCTCTGAATCCTGGCGGAGGTCCTGGACGCATGCCTGGAGGCGGAGTCTGCCCGGCGGGAGGCGCGCCCGGAGGGGTGGCGTTTTGGGCGCGCAGACTGTTCAAGGTTAATGTCGCAGTGCCAACGAGGGCAATGGCCACGATAAGGAGCATGTTCTTTTTCATATTGTTTTGTACTGATAATCGGAAAGGTGGGAGAATAATTGGGCAACCTCGAGCTGTAAAGGAACAAAGAGACTAAAAAAAGACGATTAAAAGGGACACGGGCTTCAGGATCGGGGAACAGGGGTTGCCTGCCAACCTCCGGGGCGGGGCTTTTTGGGCCATTGACTTTACCGTTGCCTCCCTGCGCCGCTGAATTTAGACTGGCCGCTGATGAAACATCAGCTTGATTTTGAGAAGCCCATTCTGGAGTTGCAGCGCAAGCTGGAAGAACTCAAGAAACATCCCGAGAACAATGCGATGGGCATCAAATTCGAAGAGGAAATCGCCATTATCGAGAAGAAAATCGGGGAGACCAAACGTCAAATATTCGCCCAACTCAGCCCTTGGGACCGGATCAAAATTGCGCGCCATCCCAAACGCCCGTTCGCACTCGATTATGTTGCCTCCATATTCACGGATTTCTCCGAACTGCACGGCGACCGACTGTTTGCCGATGACCACGCCATGATTGGCGGTTTTGCCAAACTCGACGATCAGAAGGTCATGGTCATTGGCACCCAAAAAGGCCGCGACACCAAGGAGAATATCCGCCGTAATTTCGGTTCCGCCCATCCCGAAGGCTATCGCAAAGCCCTGCGCCTGATGCGGCTGGCTGATAAATTCGGTTTGCCAATAATTTCCCTCATCGATACGGCGGGCGCCTACCCCGGCATCGCGGCGGAGGAACGGCACATTGCCGAAGCGATCGCCGTCAATCTGCGCGAAATGATGTTGTTCGAACCGCCCATCATGGCCGCGGTGATTGGCGAAGGCGGATCGGGCGGCGCTTTGGGCATCGGCGTCGCCGATCGGGTCTTGATTTTGGAAAACGCCTATTATTCCGTCATCAGTCCCGAAGGTTGCGCGGCCATTCTGTGGAAGGACCGCTCCGCCGCCCCGAAAGCGGCTGAGGCGCTCAAAATCACGGCCCGGGATTTGCTGCAATTGGGTTTGGTGGACGAGATCGTCCCCGAACCGCTGGGCGGCGCTCATAACCAGTTGCCGGAAATGGCCCGGACCCTGAAAGCCGCCTTGCTCAACAACCTGGAGGCCTTGAAAAAACTCCCGGCCAGCGATCGCCTGAAAAGGCGCTATCAAAAATACCGGGCTTACGGCCGATTTCTGGAAAAGAAGGAAAAGGCGCCGGGCGTGGAAACTCCGGAATCCGCCGGCAACGGCGCCGTTCCCGCCCTGCCCGCTTGAACCGTTTCATGGCGCGACCCCTCCGCACACGATGCTCCATCCGCTGACTTTCCAGCCGATTTTCAAGGAACGAATATGGGGCGGACGCAATCTGGCCACGCTCTATGCGAAGGCGCTGCCGCCGGAACGGCGCATCGGTGAATCCTGGGAAATCAGCGACCGTCCGGGGGACGAGAGCGTCATTGCCCGCGGCCCGTTGCAGGGGAAAACTTTGCATTGGCTGATGGAACAATGCCCGGCGGAGCTGCTCGGGCCGCGCCGGAAAATGCCGCCGCGCTTTCCGCTGCTGATAAAAATTATTGACGCCCGGGAAACGCTTTCCCTTCAAGTCCACCCGCCCCCGGACAAGGCCGCGCCACTGGGAGGCGAACCCAAAACGGAAATGTGGTACGTGGCCCAGGCCGGTCCCGGCGCGGAACTCTTCGCCGGGTTGAAAAAGGGGGTCAGCCGCGCCGAATTCGAAAGCAAGCTCGCCCGCCAGACCGTCGCCGAATGTTTCCACCGCATTCCGGTCAAACCCGGCGACGCCATGTTTCTGCCGAGCGGGCGCGTCCACGCCCTGGGTGCGGGGACGGTGATTTTTGAAATCCAGCAGAATTCCGACACGACCTACCGCGTCTTCGATTGGAACCGGCTGGATGAGCATGGCCAAGGCCGCGAATTGCATGTGGAACAGTCGCTGGCCAGCATTGATTTTGCCGACATCGAACCGTCCTTGCTGCCCCGTCAAACGACTCCGGCCCATCCCGGAACGATTCGGCCCCTGATTAAGAACGAACTCTTTGAGGTCAGCCTCCGGCAAATGGCCGGAAGCGAACCGTTGCCATTAGCCGGCGGCCGCATGGAGATCATCGGCGTGACCGAACGGGGTTTTGCGCATTGAAACTGGCGGCGACACCCTGCACCTATCCGCCGGCCAATTCTGTCTCATCCCGGCCCAATGCCCCGCCAGCGCCGCCCGCGCCACAAGCCCAGTCTCATTCCTGCAGATTTACGCCGGCTGAAGGGCGCCTTAATGTGTTTGTGCAGAGAGATGGTATGGGCTGCCTGCCTGGTAGAGTATCAACTCAGATTGAAGTTTCCCGGCCAGCTTGGGGTTGGATTGCGCTTCGGCCAGGCGCAAGGCTTGCTGCGCCGTTTCCACGGCTTCGGAAAACCGCCCGGCTTCGGCGCAGGCGGCGGCGAGGGTGTGGAGAATGATCGGATCTTCTCCGCCGGTCAGTGCCTTGGCTCGTTCCGCCAATTCGACCGCTTTTTTGCCGTTGCGCAACGCAGCCTGCGGACAGGTGGCAAGCACCCATGCCAGATTATTCTGCGCTTTCGCGTAGTCTGCTTTGATCTGCAGAGCCTTTTGGTAATGGGCGATCGCTTCGTCCGTTCTTCCTTTTTGCTGAAGAGCGATGGCCAGGTTGTAGTGGGCTTCCGCATAGTCGGGCTGGAGTTGCAGCGCCTTTTGATACAGAACAATCGCCTCGTCCACGCTTCCTTTTTGCCGGAGAGCGATGGCAAGGTCGTTGCAAGCTTCCACGTAGTCGGGCTTGATTTGCAGCGCGCTTCGGAAATGGGTGCTCGCCTCGTCCACCATTCCCTTTTGGAAAAGCGTGACGCCGAGGTTGTAGTGGGCCACGTAGTTGCCTGTGGTGCAGGCGAGCGTGTGGGTCCATAAGGTTTCGCTGCTCTTCCAATACGCCGTTTGCTTCCAGGCGCAGACCATCAATGCGCCCATCACGGCAGCCATCAAGCCTCCCAACACCGCCCGCCGATGCCTCCACCCCAAGCTGCAGTCCCCCACCGCCCATGTCCCCGCCAGGACCAGCCCGATGCCAGGCAAATAGGTGTAGCGATCCGCATGGGCATAGTACGAAATTTGAATAATCCCAATCGTCGGAACCACCATTCCCAAATACCACAGCCAGCCCACCAGCAGGTACGGACGTCTTTTCCGCCACGCCACCACACTTACGGAAATCGCCGCCAGCAGGACAAAGGCCAGGGCAACTTCCCAGAACGGCAGACCGCGTGGCGGATTAGGATATGGGTTGGCCAATCCCGCAGGAAAAACCATTTGTCGCAGGTAAACGCAGTAAGATATCAAGGCGTTTCCGATGCGTACAAGGAACGGGAGCCGGTAGGAATCAAATATCTTTTCCGGCACAAGAGCAGTCGCCACGCATGACCCAACTGAAAGCAAAAACAACGGAATCTTCTCCTTCACCAATCCCCCAAAAAGCCCAATAAGTCTCGCGGCGCCAACCTTCCCGCCGCCTCCTCCGTCCAGCTTGACCCGATGGAGCGGCCACCAGTCCAGCAACAGCAGCACAAACGGCAGAGTCACCAGCGTGTTCTTGCATAAAAGTCCCAAGGCATACGCCAGCGCCACCGCCGCGTAGCGCCAGCGCGAAGGCCGGCCCGCATAACGCGCATAAGCCCACAGCGTCAGCATGAAGAACACGCCGCTCAACACGTCCTTGCGTTCCGCAATCCAGGCCACCGACTCCACCCGCAACGGATGGATGGCAAAGACAGCCGCCACAAATGCGCTGCGCCACAAGCTCCCTGTCATCTCTCTCAACGCCAGAAACAAAAGCACCGCTGCCAGCGCGTGCAGCGCGACGTTGGTCAAATGATGACCGCCCGCCCACAGGCCATAGACCTGGCAATCCGCCATGTGCGTCAGCCACGTCAGCGGATGCCAGTGACCAATTTCTCCAAAGGTCAACGCCCAGACGGCTCCCTTCAGGGTTAAACCCCGTGCCACCGCCGGGTTGTCATACACATAGATATTGTCATCGTAATTGACGAACTCGAAACCCGCCGTCTGCCCGAAAACGGCGAAGGTAATCGCGGCCAGCACCAGGCAAACCGCCGACACCCGCCAGCGTTGATCCCAGCCGTCCGCGCGAACCGCGCTTTTTGGCGGAGGTTGTTGGCCGGTCATATTGTGCGGACTTGGGTCATAAATGGGTCACCCATTACGGCGGGTGCATTACAAAGCAGACCGCAACCGGATATTCGATTCTCAACTTTCGGGTGACAAGAAAATACCACGAAAAATCGCGGAACTTCACTGACAATCAGCAAAGAAAGTTCCCGGGGAAAAATCAATTTGACAGCGCGATCATCGAACGGGCGGACGAAACGGGGCGGCAGCCGATGCGCCTCAAGCTTTACACTGCGCGCAAAAGGGATTAATCCACTGGCTGAACGAAAAATATGAATACCGTCACGTCTCTTAAAGATGTCAAAAGCAAGGTCGCCCCGATCGTCGAATCCGCCCTGGCCGAGAGCGGGGGATTGCTGCGGCTGGCGCCGTGCTGGGTGCCGCGCTCCTTCCTCCAACCCGGCAGACGGCTCAAACTGCATCCCGATGACCTCTACGCCTTCGGGTTGGATCGCGGGGGCATCGACGAGCGCTGGTTCGGTTCGACCACTCCCGCCGCCAACGACAACCGGACGCCGGACGAAGGATTGAGCTACGTCGTGGCCGGGCGGCAACGCTTTACTTTACAACAAGCGGTGGCCGAGTGCGGAGCCGCCATTATCGGCGAGAGCATCTGGCGCCGCTACAAGAAATGGCCCGTCTTTTCCAAGTTTTTCGACAACATGGGGCCGATTCCGCATCACATGCACCAGAACGCCAAACAAGCCGCCTTGCTCGGCCTGGAAGGCAAACCGGAGTCCTACTATTTTCCGCCGCAGCACAACAACGCCGGCAATAATTTTCCCTGCACGTTCATGGGCCTGGAACCCGGCACGACCCGGGCTGGCGTGCGCCGCTGCCTGGAAAATTGGAACAAGGGCGACAACGGCATCCTGGAGTTGAGCCGCGCCTACCGCCTCAAGCCCGGCACCGGCTGGCTCATTCCGCCCTGCATTTTGCACGCGCCCGGTTCGCTCTGCACTTATGAACCGCAATGGGGCAGCGATGTTTTCAGCATGTATCAATCACTGGTCGAAGGCCGCGAGGTCCCCTGGGCCTTGCTGGTCAAGGACGTGCCAAAAAAGTATCACAACGACCTGGACTATCTCGTCGGGCAATTGGATTGGAAAGGAAACACCGACGAACACTTCAAGGACAATCATTACCTGGAACCGGTCCCGGTGGCCGACACGCAAAGCGAAGGCTACATGGACCGGTGGATTGTCTATGGAAAGATCGAGGGCGAACAACTTTTCACCGCCAAGGAACTGACCGTCGATCCCGGCGCGAAATGCCGGATTACAGATTCCGGCGCTTATGGCCTGATCACCGTGCAGGGCAAGGGGCGGATGAACCGGCTCAATCTCGATTGCCCCAAACTGATCCGTTTCCATGAATTGACGGAGGACGAGGTTTTCTGCACGGAGAGCGCGGCCCGGGCCGGCGTGACCTTTGAAAACACCAGCGGCGTGGAACCGCTCGTGGTGCTGCGCTACTTCGGGCCGGAAGCCAATCCCGGCGCGCCGCAAATCGGGGCGTTCAAAAACTGAGCCGCCCCTCACGGGTGTGTCAACAAGAAACTTCCGCTGTTGGCGGGGCCGAGGAAAAAGCCGGCCGCATTGGTCTGTTGCTGAAAGACAACGCCTTTGATCGGCGTGGCCCCTGTTGCCGCCGGATCGGCAAAGCTGCCTTTGATGACGCCGGTGGCGGGATTGAGGCTCAGGGTCAGCCCGGGAATTTCCGCGCCATTGGCGGTGAACTTGCCGCTGCCCGACGCCTTGACGCTGTTGCTGAGGGCATCCGTCAGATTGCCCCCGCTGAGAATGACTTGCAGACCGGGCAAGCCCAGCAGCACTGCAGTGTTGTCCGGCGAAAAGGCCGAGCCAACCACGGTCAGGGAATTGGTGAAGCCGCCGGGATAGAGTTTGCCATCGGTATTGGTCCGGAACCACATGACATTGGAGCCTGCAAAACTGCAGACGCCGCTGTTCGTCCAATCAACAAGGCTGGCGCCAGTGTTGGTGAAATCAATCCAACCCACCAGCGATCCGAACCTGCCATAAAGCGGAATGTAGAGCGGCCACAGTCCGTTTTTGGAAACGCCGACGGTCCCCGGAGCGACACTGGTGTTATCCGAGAGCACGCCGTTCAACGAAACCAGTCCCGCCGCGCTCACGTTCACCATCCCGTAACCGTCGCCGCCGGGACTTTGCGCGCCATTGTTGGCGCCGCCGAAAATCAGGGTGAATTTACTGCCATTAGTGAACTTGTTGGCCGCGCTGTAAGTCGCGCGGTCCGCCTCCAATGCCGCGTTCCAATTGGTCCCGGCGGAAACGGCGCCGAGGATCTGTTCCATCCCGTTGGTCACGTCCAAATCCAGCAGCACCGTCAGAGGGGTTTTTCCCGGCCCGCGCGAAACAATGTTCGACCACCAGCCAACGCCCGACAGCCCGCCGGAAAAGGAATAACCGCCTCCGGCGCTCAAAATCCTGGCGGTGAATTTTCCGAGGGTGGTCAGGTGCAGGGTGAGCAGGCCCGAACTTTCAAATTGCGCGTTCGATTCGGCGAACAATCCGTAGTAAGCGCCGGACAAATTTGTGAATGGATTGGGCACCAGGGTCACCGTCGCCACGCTGCTGTAGGCCTCGCCGTATTTATTGGACGCGGTCAGGCTGTAACTGTTGGCAGTCTCGCTGGTCTTGAGGTTTGACAGCGTCAAGGTCGAACCGACAGCGCCCGGATCTTGACGCCGTTTTTCCGCCAGAACATTTTCAGCGGAGCGGCCCCGGCGACTTGCGCCGAAAAGGTCACGGAGCCTTTCAGGAAATTGGTTTGGTTTGCCGGCTGCACCAGAATTTCCGGGGCCAAATAATCGGTGACCACGACGGGGGCGCTGGCCGGGCTGTTGGCGCCGTTCTGTTCCTGGGCGGCGAAGAAGGTGTTCATTCCATCGGCCAACCCCATCACAGCGGAGAATTTCCCTCCGCGGTTGACGGTCGTCGTGTTTTGGTTCGTGCCATTGCTCGTGACGTCGTAAATGGTCACGGCCGCTCCGGGCAATCCCGTGCCGCTGATGCTCAGGGAGACTTTGTTCGTCACCAATCCGTTGGCGGGCGAAACAATCGTCGGCGGCGGCATGGGCACAACGCTGACCGAAACCGGGGCCGTATTGGCGCTGATTTGGCCGCTGATTGCTTCCGTCGCCGTCAGCGTGGAGTTGCCCAGCGGCAGGGTGATTGAACCGGAGAAGTTGCCCGACGCATCGACGACAAGGTTCGTCAGCGGAGTGCCGGCGGCGGCATCGCCTTCGTAGAGATAGACGGTGGCTGCCCGCCGCGCCCGCGCCGCTGACGGCCACCTGCGGGTTGGCGACCGTCGGCACGTCAAGAATTGGCGGCCCAAGCGCTATGTAAATGACGACGTTGCTGCTGGAATTGGTCGCGCCCTGCGTGGCCGTCAAAGTGTTTGAGCCAAAGTTCAGCATGGCCGGCGCGGCATAAACGCCGTTGCCATCAGCCGTAACGGTCATGTTCGAAATAATGTTATTGGAAATGGAAATGGTGAGAGTTGAATAATCGTTCGTCGCCTGGCCGGTCACCACCACCATGGGTGAGATGGTGGTGAATTGGTACCCGTTGGTTGGGAAGGCAATGGTGGGAACCGAAACATTTGTGGCGGGGCAATTCGAACAGTCGAAACTGGGCTGGCTGACGGCAATGTCATCAATCCACCAACCTCCTGTGCCAACCAGATTGTAGTTGCCTTTGTCCGTGCCACAAATCCACCGAAGCTGAATATTCGTTCCGCTGGCGGCGGCGGGGAGGTTGATAATGGTCGTTACAACGCCGCCGGAATTCCCGGTCCAAGCCTGGCGGTTAATCAGCGGATTCTGCTGGCTTGTGGGGTCGCCTGAATCAGTAATCGTGTCGGTATATCCGCCGGCGACGAAGCTGCCGCCCGCCGTCAGGATGTCGGTAAAAGCGCTGATGGCGATGGCATTGTTGCCGATGGCAATCTCCAACACCCCGCCGTCATAGGTCTCCTCCAGATTGAACTCGTTGCGGAAACTCAGTTGGTTGGCCCCCTCTTTGAGAAGGATGGCATTTGTTGGCGAATACAAATAAACCTCACCCGGAGTGGCGGCATCGGGGCAATAAGCCACGTTGGTGGCGCCGTCGTTCGTGCTGTTTTCAGTTGTCCATGACTTAAGGCCCCCTGATGCGTCGGTGATCCACCCGGACGGCAAAGCCGGCGTTGTGACACCATCGAAGTTCTGCGTATAGTACGTCGTGCTGACTGGCAGACCCAGCAAAAAACTATTACTGACAGTGCCAAGATTGGCCGGGCCATCCTGAAGTTGCAGAACGGCGGTGATCGTCTGCCCGCATGTTCCATCGGCGAAAAACGAAAACGCGTTGGTGGCCGAGGCTCCGGCGGGCATTGCGCCGTAGGTTTGCGGGCCGCTCGGGAAGGCGATCCCATTGCCTGCCAGCAGGGTGGCGACAAGATTGGTCGTAAAGGTGTCGCCGACATTCTGCAAAGCCAGATTGACCGTTACCGTTTCGCCGGGATTGACTGCTCCGTTGGTGCAAGGCTCGTTCGTCGTCAAAGTGTAACCTGTTGCGATCAGGCTGGCCGAGGGACCGGCGTTGTAAACCACCAGGGCAAAATCCTGGCTCAGTGCGTTGGATGCATCGGAACCCCAACCGAGTTGATGCTGGCGGCGGTGACCGTCACTGTAAAGCCGCCGGAAAGGCCCGCTGGCAGAAACACACTTTCGACGTTATTCTTGGCGTCCGCCGAGCCGCCGGTGATGGAAGTGGATCCGCTGAAGACATTCCCCTTGTAGGTGTTGCCGCCGACGTTCACGGTCAAGTCCAAGTCGTTGTTGTAGGCGTTCCCGGTCGTGCTGCCCGGCGCGTCAGTCCAGGCGACGGTGACGCGGAAGGGTTTGGTGGAATCGCCGACAGATCCGGTGAAGACGCGTCTCTGACCGCTGGCGGTGAACATGTCTGCGGACTCTTCGTCGCGCAACATGCGGGGCGTGCCATCGAAGGCCATGCCGAGGTCCATCTCACCCATGCCCTGGCTGTCGGACCACAACGTATCGCCGGCCCCGGCGCCGGTCATGTATCGCGCCGAGTTCATGAGAAACGCCTTGGTCATGGCCGGGCTGGGCGGGTTGGTGGTGAGGAGTGAATGGTTGATAAAATACTGGCGCAGCAGCGCGCAACCGCCCGTGACGCAAGGAGTGGAGTGGCTGGTGCCCGAGGAAGCGGTGTAGAACTCCTGGCCGCTCGGGAAGAAAAGACTGCCGCCAGGGCCTCCGGAAACACCGGATCCATCGCTGAGAAAACAAGCCAGGGCCGTTCCATCCGAACCAGGATTGGCAGCTTGCGGCACCCCTCCGCTGACGTGCGTGCCCGGCGCCATAAGGTCGGGTTTGAGCCGGCCATCAAGGCACGGGCCGCGCCCGGAAAAATTGATGATCGCATTGGCATTATCCGATTCAGCATCGCTCACTCCGGACGCGTCGGCTCCGCCAATGGCCTGCACATTTTCCGCCCCGCCTACCGTGATGACATTTTTAGCCGTGCCGGGCGGGCTGATCGAAACAGGGGTGGGGCCGTCATTGCCGGCGGCAAAGACGACGACCATTTCCTGGTTGCCCGCAACACCCGGTTGCGCGTCGCGCACCAGCGCGTCGTACTCTTGGGAATCCATGTTGTATGTCCCATCGTCCCCGGAGTTGCTGTCCCCCCAACTGTTGTTGCTGATGCGCGCGCCGTTCTCATACGCGGTGGAAAGGACCGTTGTGTCATTGGGATTCGTCGAATTGTCAGGATCGAAAATGACGGACGAGCCAACTTTCACGAACGGACAGACCCCCAGGCCATAATGATAACCCGACGTGTCCTCAAATGGAAAACCCGCGCTGTCATCGTAACCCATCACGATGTGCGCATTGAGATTGCCGTGGCCATCGCAGCCGGCCAGCGTGCTTCTGCGATTCGGAGTCCCTTCCAGAATGTTATAGGCCACGCGGCTGGCGCTGTTTATATCGCCTTCGTCATACAACCCGAAATGGTTTGGCGTCGTTGTGCCGTTGTCGATGCCGCTGTCGGTCACATCCACGACAAAGTTGGTGAATTGCGAATTGGCAAACCCCTTGCCCGCCAGCCACGCCAGGTAACCGGGCCCGCTCGGCGCATTGCCGGAAAGGTTGCCCGCGACAATTTGGTCTTGACGCTCGCAAACCTTTTTTGGCGGTGAAAAGGGCTGGATGGAAACCACATCCGGCCGGGCGGCAATTTTCGCCAAATCCCCCGCCGACAGCCCGACAACCACATCCACGAAGTTCAAAACCGGCTGCTGCCGCTGAATGGGCGCCAGCTTGAGTTGATCGATCAATTTCAAAGTATCGCCATTGGCGGCGGCGTCCGCCATCAATTGAATGGCAAAGCGATCCGTGCCAATCTGGCGTGGATTGCCATTTTTATCCACGGCGCGGGCGCGGGGATGGATTTTGTAATCATCCAGATAAGCTCCCTCCCATTGAATGTGAGGCGCGGTGGCGGCCATGGCCTGCACCCGCCCTACACTGGCCGAATCGCCATAAACCAGATACGCGTTCTGCGGGATGTAGCTGACAATTTGCACCCCGGCATCCAACAAAGCCTTGCGCCAAGCCGGCTGGACAGGCCCGGCAAAATGGACCAGATGCATTCGTTTCCCGCCAAAAGCCCCCACCATTTTTCTCATAGCCTGGGCCCCGGCTTTGGAAGTATCGAGATGGACCGCGTTGAGCAGGATTGAATTATAACCATCCCGAACTTCGACCGAAGCCGGAAGATTGGCGCTGATTTGGGAAACACCATAAAGTTGAAAACCGCCATAATCGGCAATCAGACGACCGCCCTGCGCGACAACGCGCTGCGCCGCGGCGGCATCGTGGACCTCAACTTTGTGGCCGCCGATTGCAGCCAAAGCCTGAGCCGCCGGGACCAACCCGGCCGCCAGCAACAGGAACAACCTTGGCAAATAAGATTTTTTCACATCCTTGGACGAAGCGCCTTTGTCAGGGCTTCATAAAACAACGGGTCAGTGTGGCAGAACCGGGGCCACATTCCAGCAAATTCCAGAGAAATCTAACAGTGAGGCAAGGAGGAGGTTTCGGGAAAAGCGCCGCCCGCTCAATTAGCCGGCGGAAGCTCGCCTTTCTGATAGCTGTCGAGCCTGCTTTGCATGGCTTGCTTCTGGTCTGGTTCGGCCAGCGCGACAGCCTTGGTTTGTGCCTGGACGGCTTCCTCTTTCTGTCCCTTCATGAACAACACGCGCGCTTGAGTATCCAGAATATCAGGATCCTTGCCCCTGGCCGCTTCATTGGCGCGATTGGCAATCGTCTCTGCCAATTCCAAGTCGGGCTTCTCGATGGTTTTGTCGCTGACGATTTGCCAGGCCAGATCATTCTGCAAATTGCTGCTCTCTTTATGGGCGTCGCTTATTTGCGCAGCCAGTTTGTACGCGGCCGGTTAGTCCTTCTTGCCGAGCAGAATCCTAAAGCGATTCATGTCGAAAGTGATCTCCATGTCGGCGCGGCGGTCTTCAGGGATGAGTTTCTCGGCCGCGGCAAGGTCGTCCAATGCTTCATCCCATTTCTTCTCGCGCCTCGCCTTGTACATGGCGGTCATTTTGGCCTGCGCCGGCGCCATTTCCTTCTCCCGGGCCGCCTGTTCCTTGAGGTCTTTTTCGTAATCCGCGGCGGCTTTTTGGATGTCATACTTCCCGGCCAGGACTTGTTCAATCGTCTCCTCCTTTAACCCCATGGGATGGCCGATCCAGGCCACGACGCCTTTTGTGTCGATCAAGAATGCGCTGGGAATGCCGTTGCGTCCGGCGGCGGCCATCCACGTCTCCGCCATTTTGCCCTTCATGCTGTTTGTCTTGCTGTCTGTCTTGTCGTCAAGGGCGACGCGGTAGGTCATTTTATCGCCCATGGTCTTGATGAAAGGCTCGACCAGCTTGTCATCTTGCTCCCAACAATCCTGGCCAATGACCACCAGGCCCTTGTCCTTGAATTTGGTGTAAATCTCGTTCAAATGGGGAATGGAAGCGCGGCAAGGGCCGCACCAAGTGGCCCAAAATTCGACGATGTAAGCCGTGCCGGGCTGGAATTTTTTTACCGGGTCGCCCTGCACCCATTCGCCGTTTTGCAGTTTTGGAGCCGGATCTCCTATTTTGAGCGTTGGCTCCGCTGCCGGGGCCGGCGCGGCGACCGCGGTCCAAGCCAAAAAGAGCACCATCCATTTTTTCTGTGTTGTTTTCATACGAGCAGTCTGTTTGTCCGCGATCGGGCCTTGGTATGCCGTGCCCAACAACAATGCAAGCTGAAAGTGCGGGGATCGGTTGCGCTTTGTTCATCTGTGGCTTATCGTCCGGCTGATTCGTGAAAAAAGCGTTGCTCATTCTGGCGGCGGTGGTCCTGCTTGGGGCGGTCGGATTCTGGGCGGAGAAAGGGGCCAACCGCGGCTGGACCCGGACGAACATCAAACACGAAACGCCGGACCCGGTCACCGGACTCAGCGGCGTGACTTACGAAAAGGGATTTATCCCGGGAGTGGATTTTCTGGCCGTGGCCGCGCTGGCGGCGGCAGGCATGGCCGGGGTTTCGCTCTTGATTAAAAATAAAAACGCCGCTAAATGAAATGCGGTTCAATTTGCAAAAATGTATGAAAACCCAGTTGATCACCTTTTTAATGCTGTCCGTGCCGGCCATTGTGGCGCTGGCGCAGCCGGAATCGTTCGATTTCAAGGACCCCAAAAACGTCAACAATATCATATTCAAGCTCGACGCGCCGCTCGAAGGGATCAACGGCAACGCCAGTGGCATCTCCGGCACGGTCATTTTTGACCCGCAAAACCCCGGGGCGACGAAGGGAAAAATTGTTGTGGCGAGCGCGTCGCTCACGGTGCCCAACGCCATGCAAACCACGCACATGCATGGCAAGATGTGGCTGGATGTGGACAACAACCCCGAAATCACTTTCGAGGCCAGGGAACTCAAAAACGTCAACGCCAACGGAAATGAAACCGCGGCGGATGTTGTCGGGACCTTTACGTTAAAGGGCGTCTCCAGGGATATGACCATTCCAGTGGAATTCAGCTATCTGAAAGACAAGCTTGGGGAACGATTGGGCGGGAAGCAAAAAGGCAACCTGCTGGTGATTCGCTCCAATTTCAGCATCAAGCGCAGTGATTTCGGCATCCAGTCGGGCAAAATGGAGAACAAGGTTTCGGACACGATCAACCTGACTTTGGGCATTGCCGGAGCGTCGGCCAAATAGATTTTGACGCGGAGTCAGGCGGGCCAAAAACCGGGATGCGCCCCGCCGCGGCCTCCCGATTACACAATGTGCCACAATTTATACTTCACACCGGGCGGCTTTTGCGCCATCGTACGCGGAAAATTAAAGGCACATTATGGGTTTGATTGATTATCTCAAAACACAGTTCCTCGAAATCATCGAGTGGCAGGACGATTCCCGCGACACCCTTTCCTTCCGCTATCCCGACATGGACAAGGAAATCAAGAACGGCGCCCAACTCATCGTCCGCGAATCGCAGACCGCCCAATTCATCTACCTCGGCCAGTTTGGCGACACTTTCGGCCCGGGCAAATACTCCCTCACCACCGACAACATCCCCATTCTCGCCACCCTCAAGGGCTGGAAATACGGCCTCCATTCCCCGTTCAAGGCCGATGTTTACTTCGTCAACACCCGCCTCTTCACCGGCAACAAGTGGGGCACGGCCAACCCCATCATGCTGCGCGATGCCGATTTCGGCATCGTCCGCACCCGCGCCTACGGCATTTTCGATTTCCATGTCACCGACGTGAAGCTCTTTCTCAAGGAAGTCGCCGGCACCGACGATCATTTCCGCCTGGACGAATTTGCCGACACCATGCGTTCGCGCATCGTCAGCGTGTTCAGCGACGCGCTGGCCTCGGCCAACGTGCCGGTGCTCGATCTGGCGGCGCGCTACGCGGAATTGGGCCAGGCGCTCCTGCCTCTCATCAACCCGGCGGTCACCAGCAAATACGGCATCGAAATTTCCAGCTTCATCGTCGAAAACGTCTCCGTGCCGCCGGAAGTCGAGCAAGCCATTGACCAGCGCAGCAGCATGGCCGCCGTTGGCAATCTCAACGATTTCGTGAAATTCCAGATGGCCGAGTCCATGACCAAGGGCGGCGGCGAAGCGGGCGGCATGGCCGGCACGGCGGCGGGACTGGGCGCGGGTTTGGCCATGGGCCAGCAAATGATGGCGGCGATGAACACCGCCCAAACGACTCCGCCTGTGGCGCCGTCGGGCGCGGGCGCAACCCCGGCCTTGCTCGGCGCCGCCGACATCGCGAAAGTCCTCGGCGTGAGCGAAGCCGACGTCCTGGCCACGCTCGAAAAGGGCGATCTCAAAGGCAAAAAAATCGGTTCGACCTGGCGCGTGACAAAAGCGGCGCTGGATGAGTTTTTAAAGAGTTAGCCGCCCGGCAACCCGGCTCTCCAGAAGCAGCGCTTCTTGTCATGCATAAAGATGAATTCATAAAGGCGGCGACCAATTACAACAGGCGCGCCGCGGCCATATTCATAATTCCGCTGTTGCTTGCTCTTGGATTCATCATTGCCTACGGCCCTTTTCAGCGCCGCTTTGAAGCGTGCCTTGGCTCCCGAATTGCCGGGCCAACTCCGGACATTTTGAAGGCGCTTCCCGTGGCCATCCCATTCCTGCTCGCCATCGGCGCCATGATCCCGTTAACCAGAAGAAATGATCGGGATATGGGAGTGGCCTGTCCCCACTGCGGGAAACCCCTGGCGCAGTTCAAGGCAATTGTAATCGCCAGCAAGAACTGCCCCTATTGCGGAAAGAAAGTGCTGGACGATAATCCGTAGCAATATGCCCGAAGCCACAGCGCAAAAAAAATTCTCCTGCCCCTCCTGCGGTGGCGAGTCGCAATGGAATCCCGCCAAAAAGGCGCTGATTTGCCCGTTCTGCGGCACCGTTTCGCCCGCGCAGGTCGAGCTTTCCGCCACCGGCCGGGAAGTCATCGTCGAACACGATCTGGTCGCGGCCTTGCGCGGCATTCCCGACGCGCAACGCGGCTGGCAGGCGGCCAAGACTTCCGTCAAATGCCAGAGTTGCCAGGCCATTTCCGTCTTCGACGCCGAACGCGTGGGGCAGCGTTGCGATTTTTGCGGCTCTTCCGCGCTCGTACCCTACGAGGAGATCAAGGAGGCTTTCCGCCCGGAAAGCGTCCTGCCCATGAAGATCAGCGACCATCAAGTGCGCGATGCGATCCGTCAATGGTACGGCAGCCGCTGGTTCGCCCCGAACAAGCTCAAGCGCGCCGCCCTCACCGACACGGTCAAGGGCATTTACATTCCTTACTGGACCTTTGACGCGCAGGTGCATGGCGATTGGACCGCCGAGAGCGGCTACTATTATTACGAGACGGAAACGTATCGTGACGCCAACGGCCAGACCCGGACGCGACAGGTGCAGAGAGTTCGCTGGGTGCCAAGCAACGGCTCGCTCGATCATTTCTTCGACGATGAACTGGTGCCCGCCTCGCGCGGCGTCCAGGAGCAAATGCTGCGCAAGATCGAGCCATTCCCGACTACGACGGACCTTGTGCCTTACAACGCGGGCTATTTGTCCGGCTGGGTGGTGGAGCGTTATCAACTCGACCTGGTTTCCGCCGCGAAGGAAGCGCGCGACGAAATGGACGCCGAGATGCAGCGCCTTTGCGCCGCCGAGGTGCCCGGCGACACGCATCGAAATCTTCAGGTGAAAAACGATTACTCCGGCCAGACCTACAAGCACATCCTGGTGCCCATCTGGCTGCTCACCTACAACTACGGCGCGCGGAATTTCCAGGTGGTCCTGAACGGTTACACCGGCGCCATCGCGGGCAAATATCCCAAAAGCTGGATTAAAATCACCCTGGCCGTGCTGGCCGGATTGGCCGCCGCCGGAATCGTGCTGCTCCTGGCACAGCGTTGAATCTACAGATACTTCCGCAAGAGCGGCCGCAACGCCGCCTTTGTTTTTGCCGGCCAAAATTTCCGGTCGGTCATGATGGCGTTTTTCAACGCTTCGTGACACGGCCAGTTGGGTTCCCCGGGAATTTCAGGCACGACGCGCGCGATGATCGCCTTGGCCTGGCCGGCATTTTTCGTTAAATTCGCCACGACCATTTCCACCGTCACATGAGCCTCATCGGTTTTCCAGCAATCATAATCGGTGACCATCGCCATGGTGGCGTAGGCGATCTCCGCTTCCCGGGCGCATTTGGCTTCGCCGAGGCTTGTCATGCCGATGACATCGTAACCCAGCGCATGATTGGTCAGCGATTCGGCGCGGGTGCTGAAGGCGGGGCCTTCCATGTTTACGTAAGCGCCGCCGTTGTGGACGCGCGCCCCTTGCGCCTGGCAGCTTCTGTAAAGCAGTTGCCGCAACTCGGGACAAATCGGATCGGCAAAAGCGATGTGCGCCACGATGCCCCGCCCAAAAAAAGTGTGTTCGCAAGACCGCTTCGTCCGGTCCACAAATTGATCGGGCAGCACAATGTCGCACGGTTTGTATTTCTTCTGCAACGATCCCACCGCGCTGACGCTGATAATCCAATCCACTCCGAGCTTTTTCATTCCGTAAATGTTGGCGCGATGATTCAGTTCGCTCGGCAGGATGCGATGGCCGCGGGCGTGTCGCGGTAAAAAGACCACTGCCCGGCCCGCCAGTTCACCGGTCAGAAAGGCATCCGACGGAGAACCAAAGGGGGTCTTGAGCCGGACCCATTTCTGGCGCGTAAAACCTTCGATGTGATAAAGGCCGCTTCCTCCGATTAAACCGATTCGATGTGGTTCCATAGATTTTCGACCGGGGGAGGATAAGGAAAACTTCGTGCGGTTGGAAACTTTAAACTTTAAGCTTTAAACTTCAAACCCGTCTTCGCACCATTCGCGCCATGATGAATTTGTTTGATTTGAGCGGGGAGTTGGCGGTTGTGATCGGCGCCACCGGCGTGCTGGGCGGCAAGGCGGCCGAAGGCCTGGCCCAGGCCGGTGCCAAAGTCGCCGTCCTGGGCCGCAATGCCGAACGCGGCCAGGCCTGCGTTCAGCGCATTCGCAAGGAAAAGGGCGGGGCGCAATTTTTTTTGGCCGACGCCATTTCGCGCGAAAGTTTGCAAAAGGCGGCGGCTGAAATCGAAAAAAACCTCGGCCCGCCCACGATTTTGGTCAATGCCGCCGGGGGCAACGATCCCAAAGTGACCGTGACGGACCAATTCAAATTTGAGCAAATCACGCTGGAGGATTGGCGGGCCAATTTTGATACGAACCTGGTCGGCGGCATGCTGCTGCCCTGCCAGGAATTCGGACCCGGCATGGCGGCGCGCGGCAAAGGAAGCATCATCAATTTTGCCAGTGTTTCCGCGCACTTGCCGCTCTCGCGCGTCGTGGCCTATTCCGCGGCCAAGGCGGCCGTCTTGAATCTGACCCGTTTTTTGGCCCGCGAATGGGCGCTCCGCCACGTCCGCGTCAACTCCATCACGCCCGGCTTTTTCCCCGCCGAACAAAATCGCCGTCTTCTCTTCAACCCGGACGGCACGCCCACCGATCGGGCGCGCAGTATTTTGACGCACACGTCCATGGGCCGGTTCGGCCAGCCGGAGGAACTGGTAGGCGCGGTCATTTTTCTGGCCAGCTCGCGCGCCAGTGGTTTCGTCACGGGAACGGACTTGTGCGTGGACGGCGGCTTTCTCGCGCAGACAATCTGATGAAAAATGAAATGCGCCCCCGGCTCTGAGGTGCATTTTACTTTTTTCGGTAGCCAGTCCTAATCTTAATCCTAATCTTAAGAGCCTCTTGCAAAACTCAACGTTTCTTTATCCTATGCTCCGTAGCCAGATTGCGCCAAGCTCAGTTTTTGCGGCAGATTAGCGTTTGAATCCCCAACCGGGGCGATTTGCGTCCGACACAGGCGCGCCGATCCCACGACGCCCGGACGAGCGCCTGGCCCTCAGGTTTTTCAAGTTGGATTTACAAAATCAATTGATAGAGCTGCATCGCGGTCAGAGCGATCAGTCCAAACATCAAGTGTGCCATCACCTTCTTGGCGCCGCGCACGCGCACGAAACGTCCGCCGTAGCGTTCCTTGAGCAAGCTATTGACCCGCTCCGATGCGCTGCGTTGCTTGAAGCGTTGCGCTTGAGCGGGAGCCAGCGGGATTTTCTCTCCCCGACGAGGATTGGGATCAATGATCGGCACATGTCCAAGCCGGCGCGAGTACTCGTCAATCTGCGGAGCATCATAGGCGCTGTCCATCAAGTCATAAAGCGAAGTCATCCGTTGGGCGGTCATCTGTGCCAGCGGAATGGCCACCTGCGAATCATTAACCGCAGCGCTGGTCAAAATGGCGCTCACCGGGATGTCCCCGTCGATGGTGTCCAAGTGCAATTTGTAGCCAATCCAGCACTCCTGATGGCCTTGGCTGTTGCGCTTGCAGCCCACGGCGCAAGCCGTCGGCAAGTCGGCCAGATTCTCGGCCAGGGTGCGCCCGGCTTGGAGGTCCAACCGTTTTGGGGGCGCCGGGGGACGTTCCTGGCCTTTGGCGGGCCGTCCTCGTTTGGCCGGGGCTTTGGGCGGAACGGAAGGTTTGGCCGCCGCCTTTTCGCAAGCGTCAATGGCTGTGGCATCTCGACTGACATGGCCCACCAACTGTTGGCCCCGCTGCCGGCAGACCAGGGCCGCGTGAATTTTTTGCGGCAACTCATCCTGGGCGAAAGCGGCAAAGGTGCGAGAGAAGGTCGATTCGTGCGGAATGTCGCCCGCGCTTTCCCAGCCGCAGAGCCGCCGCAGGGCCGGACGGGCCTTGAGCGCTTCCAGCAGGGCGCGCGTGGTGGGAAACTCATAGACCGCCTTGGCGATAAAGGCATGCACCAGCCAAGCACGCTCGTGCGGGGGGCAGCCTGTTCCGACCCACCGGTAGGGTTCCAAAAAGAGCCCCAGCGGGAGCAATCCCATGACCTCAACAAATTGGTTGTCCTTCTCCGTCAGCGGTCCCAGTTCCTCCTGCAGGACGGGAAAGAGTTGGCGTTGAATGTGATTCCAAACCTCCAAAGTCGTCAGTATGAACAATTTGATTGACTGCAAAGCCAAAATGTTCAAATTAAATGAAAAAAAGCTTCCACAAAATGGAGTTTTGCAAGAGGCTCTTAATCCTAATCTTAATCCCAATGCATGAAGGAGATTAAGATTAAGATTAGGATTAGGAGCCAGAACGCCGCCGGCCTCACACCCCTTGGGACACTGTGTGGTCGCGGGGCGGGAATTCAAAGCCAACCTTGTTCTGGTCGTCCAGGACAAGAAAGGCGGAGAAGGGCCGGCCGCTCTTCTTGGAGATGAAATGGGTCAATAAATCGGTCCGGCCCGCGTCAATCAGTTTTTTGAGTTGTCCCGGCTCGATCGGCTGCTGCAAAATGTCTTTGCCCACCTTGAATTTGCACGGTTTCTTGTCCGACTGCGATTTTTCGCAAATGTAATTCGATTCGTTTGCAAAAACGTTGCCGCCGCAAATGGGACACCTGGCCAGCGGCTCGGTTTTGCTGAAATCAAGCTTGGGCGCCGGCTCTTTCGGTTTGGCCGGCTCCCCGGACTTTTTTTCCTTTCTCGGCTCGAATTCGAATCCGACCTTGCCCTCCTTGCCGACGACGAGGAAAGCTTTGAAGGGGCGGCCCTTTTTGGAAATGAATTTGTCCAGCAGATCGGTGCGGCCGCCGGCCAGCAGTTTTTGCACCTGCTCCTTCTCGATGTGCCGTTGCAAAATGATTTTGCCGGTGCGGAAGGCGCAGCCCTGGCGCCGGGCGGCCTTTTCACAACTGTAATTCATGCCGTTCTCATAAACGGGCGAACCGCATTGCGGACATTTGCCCAGCGATTCATGGCCGCTGAAATCCAGGGCCTCGGCCGCCGCCTGATTGTCGTCATTCTGCTGTCCGAAATCGAATTCCGGTTTCAGCTCCGGCGTCAGCTTGATGATCGCCGCGAAAGGCCGCCCCAATTTGCTGCGGAAGCCCTGCAACGGGCCGATGGTTCGCTTGGTGATCAACTCTTCGATCTCCGGTATCTCGAACTGGCGTCCCGCCACAATTTTCCACAAGGCGAAGTCGCACTTTTGGCATTGAAATTTTTTGTAGTTCTCCTTGATCGCGCCTCCGCACTTGGGGCAGAGGACTTTCACTTCCCCAAAATCGCCCGGGACGGTGTCGCTTTCATACCCCTTGGTCTTCTGGACGATCTGCCGCGTCATGTCCTCGATTTGCCGCATGAACTCGGGCCGGCCCAATTCGCCCCGCTCCATTTGCCTCAGTTTAAACTCCCAATCGCCCGTCAGCTCCGGCGACGACAATTCGGGGATGCCCAACCCGCGCAGCAGCGTGATCAATCCAAAGGCCTTGGCCGTGGGCTGCAATTCGCGCTGGTTGCGCAGGATGTATTTCTCGTAAATCAGCCCCTCGATGATGGCGGCGCGGGTCGCGGGCGTGCCCAGGCCCTTCTGGCTCATCGCTTCGCGCAATTCCTCGTCCTCGACCAGTTTGCCGGCCCCTTCCATGGCCGAGAGCAGCGTCGCCTCGTTGTAGCGCGGCGGCGGTTTGGTCTGGGTGGCGGCAAGGTCGATTTTCACAGTATTGACAATCTCGTCCGGCTGCACCGGGGCCAGGCGCAGACCCTGATCTTCGCCTTGCGCCTCCCGCCCATAGACAGTCATCCAGCCGGCATTGACCATGACTTTGCCTTCCGTTTTGAAGGGTTCCTCCAACACGCGGGTGATGCGCGTGGAAATTAAAAATTCCGCCGCCGGATAAAAAACAGCCAGGAAACGCCGGGTGACCAGGTCGTAAAGCTTCTGTTCATGCTCGCTCAAATGCCTCGGCGCGAGGGAAGTGGGAATAATGGCGAAGTGATCGGAAACCCTGGCGTTGTTGAATATGCGCTTGTTGGGGCGCAGCCATTGCTGTTTTAAAATTTCGCCCGCGTACTGGCGGTAGGGCGTGCCGGACAACATCTCCAGCGTGGTCCGGACGGTGCCGATGTAATCCTCCGGCAGCGCGCGCGAGTCGGTCCTGGGATAGGTCAGGACTTTGTGTCGTTCATAAAGAGTCTGGGCCAGACCCAGCGTGTTCTTGGCCGAATAACCGAAACGCCCGTTGGCGTCGCGCTGCAAGGAGGTCAAGTCATAGAGCAGCGGCGACAACTGCGTGCTCGGCTTGGTTTCTTCGGTGACATGGCCCGGCTGGCCAACGCACTTGCCGCGGATGGCCTCGGCTTGTTTGCGGTCCCAAATGCGTTCGGCCTTCAGATCGGGATCATTGTCCTTTTTGTCCCTGGCAAATTTTTCATCAAACCAGCGCCCAACGTATTCGCCGGCCCTGGCGGCGAAGGTGGCCTGCAACTCCCAGTAATCCCGCGCGACAAATTTGCGGATCTTTTCCTCGCGCTCGACGACGATGGCCAGCGTGGGCGTTTGCACGCGCCCCACCGTGGTCAGTTGAAAACCGCCCGTCTTGGAATTGAAGGCGGTCAGCGCGCGCGTTCCATTGATGCCGACCAGCCAGTCGGATTCGGACCGGCAGACGGCGGCATCCGCCAACGGCTGCATGGCCGCGCCCTCGCGCAAGGCGGAAAAGCCTTCCCGGATGGCGGCCGGGGTCATGGACTGGAGCCAGAGCCGCTGGATGGGCTGTTTGGCCCTGGCATATTGGACGATATAGCGAAAAATCAATTCCCCTTCACGTCCGGCGTCGCAAGCGTTGATCAAGCGAACCACATCCTTGCTCTTGAGCAGGCGCAGGAGGAGCTTGAGGCGGTCTTCGGATTTCTCGATGGGCTGCAAATCGAACCGTTGCGGAATGACCGGCAGATGGGCAAAAGTCCACTTGCCGCGCTTGACCTCGACGCCTTCCGGCAGACAAAGCTGCAGCAAATGGCCGACGGCGGACGACAAGACATAGCGCTCGCTCTCATAGTGGTCCCCCACTTTGGCGAAGCCCCCGAGAGCTTTGGCTATGTCGGACGCCACCGACGGCTTTTCCGCGATGATTAACGCTTTTCCCATCTATTTATGCTCATTATCGTCAACACAACATGACACTTGAATCCGGGAACGTGGCTTAAAGCCGCCCTTATGTCAAGAGCATGGGTGATCGGATGTCCCCTGTTTGGAGGACTTGATTCGCTGTCTGGAAAAGTTTAGAATTCATCTTTAAGTTTAAAATTGCCTCATGGAACCTGCATTTCCCAACAGCAAGGCCTGTGCAGAAAATGAAGCTCGCCTTCGATTCTGTCGCGGCTTATGCGGCGCCAAATCGGCTTCCGCGCAGGCTTTCACTTTGATTGAACTGCTGGTCGTGATCGCCATTATCGCCATCCTGGCGGCGCTGCTGCTGCCCGCGCTGGCTGCCGCCAAAAAGAATGCCCAGAGAACCAGTTGTATCAACAATGAAAAGCAGTTTGGTTTGGGTTTCTTGATGTATCAGGACGATTACAGGGGCTATGTTTTGCCGTTTTCGAACCTGGTCAACGGCGTGGAAATCATCTACCAGGCAGGAGGTTATTATCAAGTTCCCAACGGGCGCCCTTTGGCGGCTATTCGGTAACAGCGGCATACAACAGTTGCGTTGCAGCGCTGACAAACTCTCTGGTTTATCCGTACATCAAGAACATGGCCATCTTCCATTGCCCTGGCGATACCCGCACAGGGAGGCCCCCCGGCCTCGGTTATGCCTACGATAGTTATTCTAAAACACAGAACTATGGCGGCGAAGCTTATTCTCCTAACAGCACACCTGATTGGGGAATGGGAGCCACTTGCCTGAAGACTTCTGACATAACTGCGGCGTCCATGACATTTATGGCCGTCGAAGACACTGATTGGCGTGGGTACGACGATGGCACTTGGGTGGTTCTTTGGAGCACCACTGGCAGGGGAGGGGTTCTCTCCGGTTCGTTTGTCTGGTATGATCCTGTCGCCATGTACCATGGCAACGTCAATAACTGGCTGTTCGCTGATGGTCACGTTGAAAGCCATAAATGGCAAGACAAGACCATGATCGCGGATGGGTTGCTGGCCGCCACAGGTGTGATGCCTCCTCCGATTACCACTACTGTCACGACCGAACCTGATTACCAATATGTCAGGCTCCGCTTACGGTTTCCAGGTTGGAATTAGAAAATCAAAGAAAGAACCCGTGTGATGACGCGGCGGCACGGCCTTTTCCCCGGCTTGATCTCCTCAAACAGTACCTGGCATTGATGGCAGGATATGAAAAGACGCGAATTTCTCACCTCCTCTGTCGCGGCGGCGGGCCTTGGGTCCATTTTGGCAGGGGCAAACGCGGGCGCCCTGGAAGCCGGCACATCCGTCGCGCGCGAGTTTTACGAACTGCGCCTTTACCATCTGCGGCGCGGACCGCAGACGGAATTGTTCGACCGATTCTACGCCGAGGCGGCCATTCCCGCGCTGAATCGCGCCGGCGTGGAGCCGGTCGGCGTGTTCAATCTGGCCGTTGGGCCGGAAAGCCCGACCATGTATGTTTTGTTGACGCACAAATCGCTCGAGTCCATCGCGGCGACGCCGGACCGGCTCGCTGCCGACGCGGATTACTTGAAGGCAGGCGCCGGGTTCATCAATGCGCCCGCAACCAATCCGGCCTATCTCAGGGTGGACAGCTCACTCATGGCGGCCTTTGCCGGGATGCCGAAACTGGAAGTCCCCGCTTTGGGCGGCGGGAATAAATCGCGCATTTTTGAGCTGCGCACTTACGAAAGCCACAGCAAGAAGGCGAACAAAAAGAAGATTGAAATGTTCGAGCACGGCGAAATCGCCATTTTTCGCCGCAACGGTTTGCAGCCGGTTTTTTTCGGTGAAACCTTGATCGGCGCGCGTCTGCCCAATTTGACCTACATGCTCGTCTTCGAAAACCAGGCGGCCCACGACAAGAATTGGAGCGCGTTCATGGCGGACCCGGAATGGAAAAAATTGAGCCACAGCCCCGGTTACGCGGACGCTGAGATTGTCAGCAACATCAGCAACGTCTTTCTGCGCCCGGCCTCCTACTCCCAAATTTGAATGCCTGATAATTTCCTTTGGCATCCGCCTTTTTGAAGGCATCCTCCAAATATGGGCCAACGCCGTGAAGCTCGCGAACGCGCCGTGCAGTTTTTGTTTCAGCACGACTTGAATCCTCCGGAGAACCTGGAGGAGGCGCTGGGCCATTTTTGGCTGACGCAGCAGGCCACGGCCATCGCCGAGGAGAAAGCCGGGGCCAACTGGGGCCAAAAAGTCGAACTCCCTCCTCCCACCGCGGAGGAATTGGCCACCCGGCTCTTCGCCGACAAGCTGATCCGCGGCGTCCTGGAGCACCGGCCCGAACTGGATGCGCGGATCAAGCAACATGCGGAGAATTGGGACCTGCATCGCATGGCGGTGGTGGACCGGAATATCTTGCGGCTGGCCATTTACGAAATGCTGCACCGGGACGATATTCCACCGGTGGTCAGCATTAACGAAGCAGTCGATATCGCCAAAAAATTCTCCACCCAGGACAGCGGAAAATTTGTCAATGGCATCCTGGACAAGATCAAGGGCGAGCTGATGCGGCCCGCCAGAATTGTCAAACAATGAATTCTGCTGTTGCACCCGGGAAAGCCAAAAGCGATGTCGGGGAGCACACCCCGGCCGGCCCCGCCCCGGGCGCTCCCTTTGCCGATCTGCATCTGCACACCCTTTTTTCCGACGGCACCTTCACCCCGGAGGAACTGGCCGGGCGGGGCAGCGAGGCCGGCTTGGCGGCCATGTCGTTGACGGACCACGACACGGTGGAGGGGTGCGGGCGCATGGCGCAAGCCTGCCAGGCGCTGGGGATCGAATTTATTGTTGGCACCGAGCTGACCGCTGAATTTGAGGACAAGGAAGTGCATCTTCTCGGCTATTTTCTCGACCCGCACAACCCGCAATTGCTGGCCGAGATCAAGAAATTCCAGGCCGTGCGCCAGAGCCGCATCCATGAAATGGTGGCCCGGCTCAATAAAATCAACATTCCCCTGCGCGCGGAGACGGTTTTTGCGCTGGCCAATTGCCGGTCGCCGGGCCGCCCGCATGTGGCGCGGGCTTTGGTGCAGGAAGGTCTTTGCCCGAGCATGGAGGAGGCCTTCAATCGGTTTTTGAAGAAGGGCCGCCGGGCCTGGGTGCCCAAATGCAAAATCTCCGCCCTCGACGCCATTGCTTTGATTCATCAGGCCGGCGGATTGGCGGTGATGGCCCATCCGGGTTTGAATCATTGCGATGAAATCATTCCCACCCTGTCCGGGCAGGGCTTGGATGGGATCGAGTGTTTTCACACCAAACACAGCGCCAAAATGTCCAGACGCTATTTGAGCGTGGCCGCGCGCCTCAACCTGCTCGTCACCGGCGGCTCCGATTGCCATGGCCACAGCAAGGGCAAACCGCTCATCGGCGGCGTAAAACTGCCCGGCATTTATTTGCAAAAACTCAAGGCCGCGCATCAAAACCGGGGAGGCCATCGCGCCGTCGTCATGGGATCTTCATCATAACGCATGGGCTTGTTTCAGAAATTCAGGGAGGGCCTGCACAAAACTCATGCCAAACTGGCTCATGAGATCAAACGCATCATCACCGCGTCGCCCAAACTGACGGCGCACACGCTTGAGGAGTTGGAAGCCAGTTTGATTGCCGCGGACCTGGGGCCGGCCATGACCGCCCGGATTCTCGCCGCCGTCAAAAAATCCTACGAAACACAGGGCCGCGCCGGGTTGGATGTTTTTGCCGTCGCCCGCGCGGAAGTCGAAAAAAGTCTCGGCGCGGCCCAGGCTCAATTGAAGAAACAGCCCGGAGGTTTGACCATCGTTTCGTTGGTCGGCGTCAATGGCACGGGCAAGACCACCACCGCGGCCAAGCTGGCGCATCTGGTGCAGGGCCGGGGCAACGCCGCCATCCTGGCCGCTTGCGACACTTTCCGCGCGGCCGCCGTCGAGCAACTCAAACTTTGGGGCGAGCGATTGAAAATTCCCGTGATCTGCGGGGCGCAGGGGGCCGATCCCGCCGCCGTGGCGCACGACGCCATCGCCGCGGCCCTGGCGCGGCGGGCGGATTACCTTTTTATTGACACCGCCGGCCGCCAGCACACCAAGCACAACCTGATGCAGGAATTGCAGAAGGTGCATCGCATCCTGCACAAGAAGCTGCCGGGCGCGCCGCACGAGACGTTGCTCGTCCTGGACGCCAGCACTGGGATGAACGCGCTGACCCAGGCGCGCGAGTTTAACAAGGCTGTTCCGCTGACCGGTTTGGTCATCACCAAACTCGATGGCACCAGCAAAGGCGGCATGGTCGTGGCCATCCAGAAGGAACTGGGTTTGCCCATCAAATTCATCGGTCTGGGCGAAAAACTCGAAGACTTGCAGCCCTTCGATGCGTCACAATTTGCCCAGGCGCTCTTTGAAGATTCGTGAGCGATTGACATGGACGCCGGCCACAAAACTTCCCCCCTCGACCGCAAGCGCCTTGATCTTGCTTTTCGCCTGGCGCGGCGCGGGTTTGGGCGCACCACGCCCAATCCCATGGTGGGAGCCGTGCTGGTCAAAAACGGGAAAATCATAGGACAAGGCTGGCATCATCGCGCGGGGGAGCCTCACGCGGAAATTGAAGCCCTCCGCGCGGCGAAGGAAAACCCGAAGGGCGCAACCCTGTTTGTCACGCTCGAACCTTGTTGCACCCACGGACGCACGCCGCCTTGCACCGAGGCCATCATCGCCGCCGGGCTGAAGCGCGTCGTCGTGGCGGCGCTGGACCCCAATCCCGCGCACCGCGGCAGGGGCTTGAAGATTTTGCGGAAAGCTGGAATCTCCGTCAGCAGTGGCCTGCTGGCGGAGCGGGAGTTGCGCCTCAATGAGGCGTTCCGCCATTGGATTGTGCATCGCACCCCGTTCGTCACCGTCAAAGCCGCGATGTCGTTGGATGGAAAGATCGCCACCCGCGCGGGGGCATCCAAATGGATCACCGGCCCGGAAGCGCGCGCTTATGGGATGAGACTGCGGACTGGCGCGGATGCCATCCTGGTTGGAGTCAATACCATTGTCATGGATGATCCGAGCCTGACAATCCGGCAACCCGGCTTCGAGGACAAACGCCTGCGCCGCATTGTGCTTGATCCGACGGGCCGGATTCCTTTGCGGTCAAAAGTCATCGCCGACAGCTTTGCTTCCTGGACGACCGTGGTGGTGGCCCGGGCGGCTTCACCCCGCCGCCTGACCGCCCTGCGGCGGCGGGTCCAGGTGCTCCAAGCGCCGGTGCGAAACGGCGGGATCGATTTGCCGTGGCTGCTCAGGAAACTGGGCCGGGATCAAGTCACCAGCCTGCTGGTCGAAGGCGGCGGGGAAACCAACGCCTCGTTTTTGTTGCAGCATTTGGCCCGCCGCGTGGCCTTCTTTTACGCGCCGATGGTCCTGGGCGGACGCGACGCCCCCAAAGCCGTGGCCGGCGGGGGCCTCCCCGACTTGACAAATCGAATTATTTTGCACGATGTCCAATGGCGCCGGCTGGGGGGGATTTGCTCTTGACCGCGCGCGCCGCCCCGGCAACCTGAGCGGCACATTGCATTATGTTTGCCGGAATTGTCGAAGAAAAGGGGCGCATCGAAGCCATCAGGCCAAAACCCGCGGCGATTGAATTCATCGTCCGGTCGCGCGTTTGCGGCCGTGCATTGAAAGCCGGCGACAGCGTGGCGGTCAACGGCTGCTGTCTGACTGTGGAAAAAATCAGCGTTCGCGGCCCGGACAAGCTGCTGCAATTCGCGCTGCTGGCCGAGAGTTGGAAGCGGACCAACTTTCAGTTCGCCGTCCGGGGTTCCGGCGTCAATTTGGAACGGGCCTTGCGCGTGGGCGACCGCCTGGGGGGCCATTTTGTCGCCGGGCACATCGATGGCCTGGGAAAAATCACCCGCTGGGAACAGGTGGGCAGGGACTACGTTCTGGAAATCAGCGCGCCCCTGGACATTATGCGCTATATCGTTTTCAAGGGATCGGTCGCGGTGGACGGCATCAGCCTGACGGTGGCGGCGGTGCGGCGGAAAAGCTTTGAAATTTGGATCATTCCGCACACGCGCCAGGTGACAGCGTTGCAGGAACGCAAAGTGGGCGATGCCGTCAACTTGGAAACGGACCTGGTCGGCAAATACGTCGAACGATTTGTTACTGTGGGGTCCCGGCGTTGACCTTGTTGGAATGCGGCGCGATTTCGACGACCCTGGCAGCGTTGATGGACTTCTTCCGCCCTTTAATATCCTTAAACGTGTAAACGTCGGTTTCCTTGTTGAGCTTCGGTTTGCTGACGCGGGTTATTTTCATCCCGTTGACCAGGGTAATGTCATAGTTGTGCATGCAACCGGCCAGAAACACGGCCCCGATCAGCAGAACGAGAATATTTTTCATTTTGACAAAACTGGTGCGCTTAGCAGGACTTGAACCTGCACGGCTTTCGCCACTACCACCTCAAAGTAGCGTGTCTGCCAATTCCACCATAAGCGCCCCACTGAACCAACTGCTACTCTGCCAGAATCTCCCCCAAAGCGCAAGCACAGGAATCGGCCATTGGCGCCGTTCGCCGCGGACGCAACCGCCCAAAATTTTTTAAAATTTTCTCTTGCCACCAAACCGGGGTTGGCATAGGCTGCGGGGCAGATAAGGCAGCAATGGTCGGGAGCCTTATTTTGGGGAGCCCCGGGAAATCGGAACTTCCATCAAAAACGCAGAGCTTGGGACAGTTTAAGCAGCGTCACTTATAGTCTGTTGTGATGCTTGTTATTATGGCGGGAGCAAAGAACGCTTGTGCAAAGTTTTGATGTCAAAAAGCCCTTTGGGACTTCAGTCCGGACTTGGAGAAGCCGGCTGGGTATATCGCAGGAAGAACTGGGGGGACGCGCGGGTTTGCATCGCACCTATATTTGCGATGTCGAACGCGGCGCGCGCAATGTTACATTGCAGAGCATCGAAAAGCTGGCGCAGGCCCTCGAGATTTCGGTCTCAACCCTCCTCGCCTACGCCCGCGAACCGCTCCCCGAAGGACCCCGCGCGGAAGAGTTCGGGACCGAGGGATTGGTGGACATTTTATACGTGGAAGACAATCTGGCGGACGCCGGGCTGGCCACGGAAGGCCTCAAGAGCATCACCAATCGCATTCATGTGGTGCATGACGGTTTGGCGGCGCTCAATTTTCTATTTGGCACGGGTGAATATGCCAATCGCAAGACCCGGCCCCGTCCACAACTCATCCTGCTCGATCTGGGTTTGCCGAAAGTGGACGGTTTGGAAGTCCTGCGCCGCGTCAAAGCCGACCCGCGGACATCCAGCATTCCTGTGATCGTGCTGACGGCCTCCGTCCGGGACCGTGACCTGCAAACCAGCAAAAAGCTTGGGGCAGAGGCCTACATCATCAAGCCGGTGGACTTGCAAAATCTGAGCCGGGTCACCCCGCAACTGCATCTGCAATGGGCGCTTTTGAAACCGGCGATCCCAGTCCAGGGCTGCCAGAACCACAAGGCGTGGCAATAGCAACCCAATCCAAGATTGCGTCCGGCCTGTGTTTGGGGAAGGATTATGGCGATGAGCAATGTCGCCGGTCCCAACTTGCCCGATGCGCATGGCCATTTCGGCCTTTACGGCGGCCGCTATGTGCCGGAGACACTCATGTACCCGTTGCAGCAGTTGGAGGAGGAGTATTTCCGGGCGCAGCAGGATCCGGAATTTCAAAGGGAACTCAATTATTACCTGCGCCAGTTCTGCGGCCGGCCGAGTCCGCTTTATTTTGCGGAGCGATTGACGCGGGAGTTGGGCGGCCCGAAAATCTATCTCAAACGGGAGGATTTGCTGCACACGGGCGCGCACAAAATCAACAACGCCATGGGCCAAATCCTCGTGGCCCGCCGCATGGGCAAGACGCGGATCATCGCGGAAACGGGCGCCGGCCAGCACGGCGTCGCCACCGCCACGGTCGCCGCCATGTTTGGACTCCAATGCGTCATTTACATGGGGGAAGTTGATTGCGAACGGCAGGCGCTGAATGTTTATCGCATGAAGATGCTCGGCGCCGACGTCGTGTCAGTCACGGCCGGCCAGAAAACCTTGAAGGAGGCGGTCAACGAAGCGATGCGGGATTGGGTGAGCAACGTGGGCCATACCCATTATATTCTGGGCACGGCCTATGGGGCGCATCCGTATCCGGTCATGGTGCGAAATTTTCAGCGGGTCATCGGGGATGAAGCGCGGCGGCAAATCCTCGAACAGGAGGAACGGTTGCCCGATTTGCTGGTGGCTTGCGTGGGCGGGGGTTCCAACGCCATCGGGCTGTTTTATCCGTTTTTGGAGGATGCTTCCGTCAAGATGCTGGGCATCGAGGCGGGCGGGGAAGGCATTTTTCCGGAAAAGCACGCGGCGCGTTTTCAAGGCGGCTCGCTCGGCGTTTTGCAGGGAACGCGCTCCTTCATTTTGCAGGATGAAAACGGACAAATACAATTGACTCACAGCGTTTCCGCCGGGCTGGATTACGCGGCGGTGGGGCCGGAGCACGCCTGGTTGCGCGACCAAAAGCGCGTCGAATACGGCTACGCCACCGATGCCCAGGCGCTGGATGCGTTTATTAAACTGGCCCGGCTGGAAGGGATCATTCCCGCGCTGGAATCAGCGCACGCCGTGGCCGCCGTGATGGAGCGCGCCTCGAAAATGCCAAAGGACCACCTCGTGATCGTCAATCTCTCCGGGCGGGGCGACAAGGACGTGGCGCAGGTGGCGGCAAGAATCAAGTTGTGATCTGGCGGCGGAACTGTCTCGGAGACCGCGACCGTCTCGGTCGCACTCGTCGGCGTCTCGCCGACGAGACATCCTACGGCTGCATCTTTATCTAAACTGCTCTAGCCCAGCCTTGCCGCGATATAGTCCTCCAGCTTGGCCGCGTCGGACGCGAACGTTCTGATGCCTTCGGAGAGCTTTTCCGTGGCCATGGCGTTTTCGTTAAGCATCCAGCGGAACGCCTTTTCGTCCAGGGCGAGCTTGGGCAGTTTGAAATCCCTGCCCATCTCGACGGACAGCTTGCGCTGCACCGGATCGGTGCTGCCTTTCAATTCGCCCAAAAGTTCCGGACTGATGGTCAACAGATCGCATCCGGCCAGTTCCAGCACTTCCCCTTTGCTGCGGAAACTGGCGCCCATGACCTCCGTCGGATGGCCGAACTTCTTGTAATAGGCGTAAATCTCCCTGACGGACAGGACGCCGGGATCCTCGGCGGGCGTGTAATCTTTTTTGGCTGTTTTTTTATACCAGTCAAGAATCCGGCCGACGAACGGCGAAATCAATTTTGCGCCCGCGTCCGCCGCCGCCGCCGCCTGGGCCAGGGAAAAGAGGAGCGTCATGTTGCAATGGATGCCTTCCTTTTCCAGGACTTTGGCCGCCTGGATTCCCTCCCAGGTGGAGGCCAGTTTGATCAGCACACGCTCGCGCCCGATGCCCGCTTTGGCGTAACGCTCGATGAACCCGCGCGCCTCGGCGAGCAGCGCCTCCGTATCGAAGGAGATTTTTGGGCTGGTTTCCGTCGAAACCCGTCCCGGCACAATTTTCAGAATCTCGATGCCGAAAGCAACGAGCAGCGCGCGAAAAATGTCGTCCCCGGAGCGCGACGCTCTTTTGCCGTCGGCGATGACCCGTGCAACCAGCGGTTGATATTCCGGTTTTTGGGCGGCTTTAAGAATCAGCGTGGGATTGGTCGTGGCGTCTTCGGGCGCATATTCCTTGATGAGCGCGAAGTCGCCGGTATCCGCGACGATGCGGGTGAATTTTCTGAGCTGCTCAAGTTGATTGAGCGCGGCGGAAGTTTTTCTGGCGGATTGGGCCTGGGCAGTAGTATTCATAAGCGGTCTCCAAAAAGACAAAGTGCCGCATTCCGTCCCGGCAAGCAAGCAAATCGTTGACGTTGACAAAGGCGTGCGCATCTTGAGGCTGCTACCGGACGATCTACCGATTCCCTCGCCCCGCGAAGCGGGGAGAGGGCCAGGGTGAGGGGTCTGTTCGTTCGGATGCCGCCACTGGGAAATTGGATTTTATGACAAAGCAGGCCGAGCGAGCCAAGCGCGACAGCACGCTTCGCCCCCTGCCTTGTGAAATCCAGGGCCACCCCAGAGTTTTGGAAATGCTTCAACGCCTTGCCGGATGACGTCCAGAAACCCTCCACAAAGGCCCGGACCAGCCGCTTTCCCCCCAATCATTCCAACTCCAACGCATCGATAGCGTGGGTGGCTACGCCATTCAGCCGGTATGGGGCGATGGCCATGCCTCGGACATCTTTTCCTTCGAATACCTGCGCCGCCTCGCGGAGGAACAGGCTTGATGGGTTACTCCTAATCCTATTCTTAATCCTAATTTCCTTCGTCATTCGTGCTTGGACATTCGTCATTCCCCTTGCTACTTTTGGCGCCTTGATGTTGATTTTTGAACACTTGGGTTTGTTAACATGATGCAAAAAACCGCATTATTATTCGCCGGACAGGGCGCCCAGTATGTCGGCATGGGCCGGGATTTCGCCGCACAATGCCCTTCCTCCAAAACCTGGTTCGACCGCAGCCGGGAAATCCTTGGCTTCGATCTGCCAGCCCTTTGTTTCCATGGCCCGGAGCCGGAATTGATCCGCACGGAAAACGCGCAGCCCGCCATTTTTCTCATCAGTTGGATCGCCTTGCAATTGCTGGAAGAGCGCCTGCCCGAGGTGGATTATCAGGCCGCGGCGGGATTGTCCCTGGGCGAATTGACGGCATGGACCGCCGCCGAAGTCTTCACTTTCGAGGATGGATTGCTCATCGCGCGCCAGCGCGGTCGTTTCATGCAGGAAGCGTGCGACTTGACTCTGGGCGGCATGGCGGCGATTCTTGGCCTGTCCATTGAAAAAATGCGCGCCGTCTGCGTCCAGGCGCACGTTGAAATGGCCAATCTCAATTGCCCGGGCCAAATCGTCATCTCGGGTGAATCCGATAAAGTCGCCAAAGCGTGCGAGCTGGCCAAAGCTGCCGGGGCCAAACGCGCCGTGATGTTGCCGGTGGCCGGCGCCTATCACTCCCGTCTCATGGCCAGCGCCCAGCCCAAAGTCGAGGCGATGCTCAACACGGTGCCGATGAATGAGCCGGTCATGATGGTCATCGCCAACGTCTCCGCCCGTCCGCATACGGAGCCGCCTGACATCCGGGCGCGGCTGACCGATCAGGTTGTTTCCTCCGTCCGCTGGGAAGATTCGATCCGTTATTTGATTGAGCAGGGTTTCACGCGCTTTATTGAATTAGGCCCCGGCGCCGTCTTGAGCGGGTTCGTCAAGCGGATTGACAAGAATGTCCGGACTTACTCGGTGGCTGACATTCCCAGCCTTGAAGCGACTGTCGCGGCCTTGAAAGCCGGGAATTAAATCGCCAACATTTTATGCCTCAACTTGCCAACCAGATTGCCGTCATCACCGGCGCGGGCCGCGGCATTGGCCGCGCCATTGCCTTGAAATTTGCCGCCGAAGGCGCTGACATTGCCTGCGTCTCGCGCACCGCCGAAAACGCCGAAAAAGTCGCCGCCGAAATCCGCCTCCTGGGCCGCCGGGCCTGGGCTTATGCGCTGGACGTGGCCGATTCCGCCGCCGTCGCCGCCGCCGCGGAGAAGATCCTCCAGCACACCGGCAAAGTGGACATTTTGGTCAACAACGCCGGCGTCACCCGCGACGGCTTGATCATGCGCATGAGCGAGGAGGATTGGGACACGGTTTTGAACACCAATTTGAAAGGCGCTTTTTTGTTTACCCAGGCCCTGAGCCGGGGTTTCCTGAAGCAGCGTTCGGGACGAATCCTCAATATCGCCTCCGTCATTGGCTTGATGGGCAATGCCGGCCAATGCAATTACGCCGCCAGCAAAGCCGCCTTGATCGGCTTCACCAAGTCGATCGCCAGGGAATTCGCCTCGCGCGGCGTGACCGTCAACGCCCTGGCCCCGGGGTTCATTGAGACGGATATGACGGCGGCGTTGACGCCGGAGTTGCGGGCCGAAGTGCTCCAGCGCATCCCCTTGCGGTCCCTGGGGCAGCCGGCGGACATTGCGGAAGCGGCCCTTTTCCTGGCCGGTCCCGGCGCCCGCTACATCACCGGGCAGGTATTGATCGTTGATGGCGGGATGGTTATGTAAATTGTCAATTCTGCGCTGGACGACTTGATTTTCAACCGCTAGAACAGGCCATGACAAGAGCCGGACAATGAGATGAACGTGAATTTTTACAGCGGGGAAAATAGTTTGAAACAAGGCTTGACGCGTTTTGCAGCGTGGGGCATAGACACTCACCAAATAGAAATGGAGTTTAACAATGGCAGAAAAAACAATTGAACAAAGAGTCAAAGACATCATCGTCGAACAGCTCGGTGTCAACCCCGATCAAGTGACGCCCGACGCCAAATTCATTGAAGACCTGGGCGCGGATTCATTGGACACGGTCGAGCTGGTCATGGCCTTGGAAGAGGAATTTGGCAATGAAATCCCCGACGAACAGGCCGAAAAATTGCAGAGCGTCGGCGACGTCGTCAAATACATTGAAGACTCCCAGAAAAAGTAGGCGTCCACCCCACTTGCCAGGGCAGCGGTCTTGAGTGTCGCTGCCCCTTTTTATGGCCAGCAATTGGACAGACCGCAGAGTGGTCGTGACGGGATTGGGCGTCGTCTCCTCCCTCGGACAGAAGCTCCCTGTCTTTTGGGACAACGTTCTGGCCGGCAAGTGCGGCATCCACAAGATTACCTCCTTCGACGTTTCCGCCTTCACCTGCCGGATTGCCGCTGAACTGACGGACTTCGATCCCACTCCCGCTTTTCCTTCCCCAAAGGACGTGCGCCGCACGGATCGTTTCGCCCAGTTTGCCACCGTCGCCGCCCATCAAGCTTTGCTGGACTCTCACCTCGACCTGGAGAAGGCCAACCGGGACGAAATCGGCGTTATCATCGGCTCCGGCATCGGCGGCCTGCACACGCTGGAGGAACAGCACAAGATTTATCTCTCCAAGGGGCCGGGCCGTCTTTCCCCGTTCATGATTCCCATGCTCATTTCCAATATGGGCTCCGGCCTCTTCTCGATGCGCTTCGATTTGCGCGGGCCTAATTTCGCCACTTGTTCCGCCTGCGCCACCTCCACCCATGCCATCGGCGAGGCCTGGCGAACCATCAAGATGGGCGACGCCAGGGTCATGTTCGCCGGCGGCAGCGAGGCCGTCATCGTTCCCTTGGGCTTGGGCGGTTTTTGCGCCATGCGCGCCTTGAGCCTCCGCAACGAGGATCCTCAGCACGCCTCCCGCCCTTTTGACCGCGATCGCGACGGCTTTGTCATGGGCGAAGGCGCGGGCGTTGTCGCTCTGGAGGAATTGGATCACGCCAGGGCGCGCGGCGCGCGCATTTATGCCGAAATCGTCGGTTACGGCAACACCGCCGACGCTCACCACCTCACGGCCCCTTCCCCCCAGGGCGAAGGCGCCGCCCGTTGTATGCGCATGGCCTTGCGCTCGGCCGGCCTCAATCCATCGGACATCTCCTACATCAACGCCCACGGCACGTCCACACCCCAGGGTGACATCGCCGAAACCCAGGCCATCAAGGCCGTCTTCGGTGCGCACGCCAAAAAGCTGGCCGTCAGTTCCACCAAGGGAGCGACCGGACACATGCTCGGCGCCGCCGGAGCCGTCGAAATGGCTTTATGTGTCAAGGCCATCGAATGCAATGTCGTGCCGCCGACCATCAATCTTGAGAACGCCGATCCGGAGTGCGACCTGGACTGCGTGCCGAACGCGGCCCGGGAAATGGAAGTCAAAGCCATTGTCAACAACTCCTTTGGTTTTGGCGGGCACAACGCCTCCATTGCCGCCCAAAAATTTACGGGGTGACAGGGGCCTTCGCCAGGCGTCATTTTTCCGGACGGCCCGTGTTGAACACCGCCGCCTCGCCCACATTGCCGCAGCGGTTCACGGCCGAAACCGCGATGGTTTCCGGCGGCGCGCTCCCGGCCCCGTCTGGCACAACTTCTTTCGTTTGCGCGCCAGGCAGAATTTCCGTCGTCCAACGGCCGCCCGTTTTTTTCCGGATCACCCATTGCCAGACGCCGCCGGATTCCTCTTTCCAGTCCAGCTTGATTTCCCGCCCGCTTTCCCGGGCCGTCAAAACGGGCCGGGCCGGCAAAGCATTCCCCAGCCATGTGCAGGCTGGAACCAGCGCCGGCTCGCCATAGACCCCCTTCCGCAATGCGTCCGCCACTCCGGCATGATTGGCCAGCAACGGCCTGCTGTGCCACAGGATTTCGCCCGAGGCCCCGGTCTGCCTGCGAGTCAATGCTATTTCATTGGTCGTTTCCCGCGCCTCATTTTCGATTCCTTTCCAGCCGCTGACCCTCATTCCCGCGAGCAAGAGACGGTGCTGCGTATTTTGTTCCGCCCACCAATTTAACAACACCGGAAAGCTCTGCGCTTTTTGCGCGACGGGCCAGTAAAGCTGCGGGGCAAGATAATCCAGCCAGCCGTTGGCCAGCCATTTTCGCGCATCGCCATACAGCTTGTCATACGCATCAAAACCCGTGGTTCCCTTCGGATGGTTGGGCTGCCATATCC
The DNA here is from genome assembly GCA_963825315.1 of uncultured Verrucomicrobiae bacterium. Taxonomy (GTDB): domain Bacteria; phylum Verrucomicrobiota; class Verrucomicrobiia; order Limisphaerales; family Palsa-1400; genus DASRLE01. Next base: position 60,664 of record CAWGST010000005.1, read on the forward strand.
CGAAAGGGCTGATCCCGAATTTGACCCAGGGCTTTTCCCTTTTGATTCCCTCGTAAACCGCCCGCACGAACAGGTTCACGTTCTCCCGCCGCCAATCGTTGCGGGACATCTTTCCGCCCGTTTTTTGGTAGCACCCCCACGAAGCGTCGTCTGGAAATTCCAACTCGCGCCCGCCTTCTTTTTCTGGGTAGGGTAGAATTTTGTCATCAAAATGCACGCCGTCGATGTCGTAACGCCGCACCACATCCATTATCACGCTGAGCGAATAATCCCGCGCTCCCGGCTCAGTCGGATCAAGCCACAGAAAACTGCCGTAAGTCCGCACCAAATTAGGGTGCGTTACGCTGACATGGTTGTGGGAAACCGGCGTCTTCGAATCCCGAAAGCGCACGCGGAATGGATTAAACCAGGCGTGCAATTCCAATCCCCGTTTATGGGCCTCCTCCACGGCGAAGGCCAGCGGATCGTAATAGGGCCGGGGCGCTTTTCCCATCTGGCCCGTCAGATACTCCGACCAGGGTTCGATCTTCGAGTCATACATCGCGTCGCAACTGGGGCGCACCTGGAGAACGATCACATTCAAATTCAGTTCCACCGCCCAGTTCAGGATGGCGGTCAATTCCGCCTTCTGCTCGCGAGTGGTTAAGCCCCGTTTGGACGGCCAATCAATATTATCGACGGTGGCCACCCACAGCCCGCGAAACTCCCGTTCCACCGCCGGGGTTCCCGGGCCTTTCCCGTCCGACGGCGCTTCTGCCGCGGCCGGCGGCTGGATTGCGCCCCCCGCCAGGGCCAAAACCAGAAGGGCCGCGCTGATTCGCGGTGCTTTATTTGTGTTCAACACGGTGCGGGGAAAGAAATAACTTGCAGCCCAGCGCTTGGGAAGCAGGAAATGGAAAATGCCATTTTGAATTGCCCTCTCCGGTTAAAGTCTAGACTTGTGTATTGCTTGGGGAACGTTGCAGAAATAATCCCGCATTGGCAGTTTTCGCGTGTTTTTTATTGTGCGATCATTTTCAGTCATCAATCGAGGCGGCGTGACCCTGGCTCTGTTCGCGCTGGCCGTATGCGTGGCCCGCCCCGCCTTCGCTGCGGGCGCTTCCACTCCGCGCACCAGCAAGGAAACCCAGGAATGCCTGAATTGTCATTCGACGTACAATCCAGGCTTGGTGCAGGATTGGATGCACAGCCTGCACAGTCAGGTTACGCCGGAGGAGGCGCTCAAAAAGCGGCCGCTGGAACGAAGGGTTTCCAGCGAAAACATTCCTGATTCGTTGAAAGGCGTGGTTGTGGGCTGCTACGAGTGCCACAGCCTGAATGCCACGAATCATACGGATAACTTCAATCACTTTGATTACCTCATCAACGTCGTGGTCTCACCGCCGGATTGCGCGGTCTGCCACGCGGTTGAAGCGCAGCAATTTGCCGGCAGCAAGAAGGCCCGCGCGCTGGGCAACCTCCAGAAGAACCCGGTCTTCCATCGAATGGTTGACAGCATTACCAGCGTGGCGGTTGCCAAAGGCGGCAGGCTGACGCCCGTGGCTTCGTCGGATCAAACGAAGAACGAAACTTGTTACGGCTGTCATGGTTCGCGGGTGGAGGTCGCGGGCAGTCGCAAGTTCACCAACGACCTGGGCGAGTTCGTGCTGCCCAGGCTGAGCAACTGGCCCAATCAGGGCGTAGGCCGGGTAAACCCGGACGGCAGCCGGGGCGCCTGCACAGCGTGCCATGCGCGGCATGAGTTTTCCATCGAGGTCGCACGCAAACCATTTACCTGCTCGCAATGCCACATGGGACCGGATGTTCCTGCCTTTGAAGTGTACGAGGAGAGCAAGCACGGGAATATTTTTCACTCGAAAGAACGGGAGTGGAATTGGAACCATGTTCCCTGGCGGGTGGGGGTGGATTTTCGAGCGCCCACCTGTGCCGTCTGCCATAGCAGCCTCATCACCTCGCCGGAGGGGGACGTGGTGGCCCCACGCACGCACGATTTTGGTGCGCGACTTTGGGTGCGGCTGTTCGGCTTGCCCTACACGCATCCGCAGCCTAAAAGCGGCGACACCACGCTCATTCGGAACAAAGACGGTCAACCATTGCCCACCGCCTTCACGGGGGAACCGGCCAGCGAGTTTCTCATTGATTCCAAGGAACAGGCCCGCCGACAGGGCATTATGAAAGGCGTCTGCCGTTCCTGCCACAACCAGGATTGGGTGGATGGGCATTTCGACAAGCTACAGAACACGATTCTGGAAACCGACCGGATGACCCGCTCAGCCACGGATTTGATGCAGAGGGCCTGGGATCTGGGTCTGGCGGACAAATCCAACCCATTCGACGAGCCGATCGAGCGGCAGTGGATGAAACAGTGGCTGTATTACGCCAATTCCATCCGTCTGGGCTCGGCCATGGGCGGTCCAGACTACGCGAGTTTCCAGACCGGGTGGTTTGACTTGACCACGCACCTTCGAGAAATGCAGGAGTGGATTGACACCCAGGCGAAAGCCAGGATTCCTCGCCACGGAGGTTCTCCCCATGGAGCACAGCGCCTTCGCAACGAAAGAGAGAAGTGGGCGCCAGGTTCGCAAAAGAATTGACCGGTGACATCCTTAGCCGTGCGTCTCGAAGAAGCGGAAGAATAACGCCTGCTTTGACACCGGTTCGGCCCTGGCCGAAATGGCCTCCATCTGCGGCTCGCTCAAGGGCGTGAATTCGCGCGCCAATTGCACGTTGTGCTCCAATTGCCCCATGGAATCGCACCCGATAATCACCGTGCTCACCGGCAGGCTCAATGAATAATACATCGCCTCCCGCATCTCGAGCGTTCCCGGGCCGGTGGACAACACCACCCCTTCCCACGAATGCTTTTGTTTCTCCAGCGAAGGCGGCGTCCAACTCGACAACAGGCGTCCGCGCGCCGGCACTTTCATGCCAATGATCCCCATTTGCCTTTCCACCGCCAGCGGCAGCAACTGCTCCATGAAACTGTAATGATGTTTGTCTGCCGCGTTCAACGCCATCAGAATCGTGTCAAATGGATGGCGCTTGATCGCTTCCATCAGCGCGTCCGGGCGATAATGACCGGTGATGCCAAGATGGCGAACGAGCTTTTGATCGCGCGCCTGGAGCAGCGCTTCCATCGCACCGCCTTTGCCGAAGATCGTCTCAATTTCGGCCATCGTGCCCAAATCGTGCAATTGCCAGAGGTCCAAATGATCGGTCTGCAACAACTCCAAAGACTTGTCCAACATGCGCAAGGAGCCATCGCGCAGGCGCTCCTTGGTTTTGCTGGCCAGAAACGCCTGCGAACGGCGGTGCTTCATTACCTGGCCGACATACCGCTCGCTCCACCGCTCCGGCCCGCCATAAATCGAAGACGTGTCAATATAATTGACGCCAAGGTCCAGCGCTCTTTCAATCACCGGAACGGCCACGGCCTCATTATGGGCGCGCTCCAGCGCCGCCTGGCCGCCCAGGCTGAAAATGCCCACCCGATGCCCCGTCTTTCCCAAGTTGCGCGTCGGCATGGCGTCTGCCGTCTTTGGGTTGGAAATGAGCAAGTCCGTCGCCGTGGAAGCCAAAGCGGTCTGCCCCATCAACGCTGCTGTCACCGCGCCGCCCAGCTTCAAAAATTCCCGCCGATTTGAATTCGATGATCTGCCATTCTCTGCATCATTCATAAACACTCCGGGTTGATTCCCCGCATGTTAGGCTAACGCCCTTCTCTTGCCAATCGAAAAAACCACTGAACTTCGTTTCAACCTCACTCGCTGAATTGCAGGGCGGCGAGGCGTCTGTAAGCCGCTTGCCGGCCGGGAGGGCTTGGGCGGAAGGCCTGAAGATTCATTTCTTCGGTTTTTCCATAATGCCTGTGCCGATGATAAACGAGCCGAAAGCGGCAAACGTACTGACCTCCTTCGGTTGTGAAATATACGCCTGATAATTGTTTTGTATGCCAATGCTGCTGCAGTCAACCAAGTCAACAAGTCCTTTTTCGTTCAGCCTGGCCTTCTTGATGATTCCTTCGTAAGCCTTTTTGACAACCGGAGAGTATTCTTCGGAGCTTATGTATCCTTTATCAATCGCCTTCCTCAACAAATACAAATACATCCCAGTGCCCGATGTCTCGTTCCAATTTCCGGGCTGGCCGCACTTGTCAACCACCTGGCACCACATGCCGGTTTGGGGGTCCTGGACCTCTTTCAATCCCAGGCAAAGCTTTTGAAGAGCCGACATAAGGACTGGATAATCGGGATGCGATTTGGGCAGATAATCGAACACGTCCGCGGTCAAAACAGCATACCAGCCAAGTCCCTCGCTCCACACCTCGGGAGCCAGCCCGGTTTCCTTGTTGGCCCAGCTTGCCTGTTTCGACTCGTCCCAGCCATGCAGCAAGAGTCCGTTTGGCTTCTGGCAATGTTGCAAGGCCAGTTTCATTTGTTTGGCAACCTCCCCGAAGGAATCGGCGCTGTCGTCCAGGGTGCCGCCATATCTGGCCAGGAACATTTGGCCCATAAATACCCCATCCACCCATAATTGATGCCTGGCCCAATCGCCGTGCCAGAAGCTGCCATCGCTGTTGCGCGGGTAGTTGATGAACCCGTTCCGCACCTTGTTCGCGGCAATCCTGTATTTTTCTTCCTTGGTTTGTTCATACATGAAGATAATAGCATATCCCGGGAGAAAGTTATCCAGGGCATTGCTACTGAAACGGGGCGCGGCGCCTTGGTCATCAACATGCTCATCAACATATTTTTTGATGTAGTTGAAATAGATCGGGTCGCCGGTCCAACGCCACATTTTCTCCATGGCAAACATAATGTAGCCGGCCTGCCAGCTAAAGCTGTTGTTTTGCCCCACCCAATGGATGTTGTTCGGGTCTGGCATCCTTTCAATGAAACTCCTGGCAACCACAACAGAATAGTTTGTAGGGGCTGTCTGGGCCGCCGGGACGTGAAACAAGAATGCAGCTATTGCAATTATTACAATCATTCGGAGGGTTGTTTTCATATTCATGTTTCAGTCGCAGAAGACGCCCGGGTTCATCTCAACGGCAGTGCGCCAATCAATGCCCTGCGCTCAACATCACCATAGTTCCTTCAACCGATCACTTCGCAGGAGAAATGTGCAGGATCGTCGCGGAGGCGGGGGCCACCTGAACTGTCCGGTTGCCGGAATAACGGTCTTCGATCTCTTTCCATTGGCCCGACCAGATCCCCTGCGGGTCGACGGAAGCGCCGCCCAAAATAACGCCTGCTTTGGCGGCGACGTCCTGATCCTTCTGAACCAAATCCATTCGTTGCCGTGCTCCCAAGACCATGCCTTGGGGCAACTGAAGGGCAACCGACGCCGGTTGCGCTTTGTCGCCAAAACTCTTGTTGATCAGGGTCACATAAATGGAGCCATCCTTATCCCGATAAGCGTAGGCATTGAAATCAAATGTGGGTGCCGCTTGTATTTTCACTTCGAGTGGTCGTCCATGCGCGCCCTGGCCAAAAGCAAGATAAGCATAGGCTTGAGGCCGCATGTTGAATCCATTGCCGTCCGCCTGATGCACGAACGCGGCGTAATTCGCTGCGCCAAAGTGTCCATCCCGCCCCACCGATTCCCCCGTGTGATAATTCACACCCAGAATGTGATGCGCCGCCCACCAGTGGGTGCAATCCAGCGCCCATAAGGTGGACGCGTAGGTGTCGCTGGAGTCCTTTGCGCCTCCATTGTAGCAGCTATTCATCTCATCGATCCGGTAAGGCACCCCTTGGGCGGCCAGCACTGCGCCAACGCGGGCATAGTCTTTTTCGTAATTGTCGTGGAGACGGTTGGAAAGAAAGCGGGCCCGGGTCACGGGCGGATTCGTTTCGCCCGCCCGGCCTGAGCCCAGAAAATAATAATGATCGCTTGCCATCACCAAGTGTCTTTCGGCAAACAAGGCTTTGGCCAGTTTCAACGCATAGCTTCCGTTGGCGCTCGGCCCGTCAATCTTCGCTTGGGGCACAGCCTTCAAAATGGCGTCATAGTGGGGCTTCCATTGCGCAAAAAATGCCTCATAGGTTTTGAGGAAAAAATTGGGCTCATTGCCAATGGAATAACAATCAAGCGCATCCGCATCGTGAGCCGCGATATAGCCGGCCAGACGCGCCGAATCGGCTGGATCGCCATTTTTCAAGCGGAACGAATAAATCACCTTCACTCCGGCCGCCCGGGCGAAATTGAAAAGCTCATCAATGTCTTTTTCCTGGGGGATCGGAATACGCGGATCATCCACTGCATTGGCGCCAACACGCAGACTTTTAATGCCGAGGGTCTTGAAGCTGTTGACCAGCGCCTGATCGTTGGGATCAAAATAGTATCGCCCATCCTTGGGCAGAAGCATTGACATCTCGTAGCTCAAACCTAAAAAGTGAGGCGCAAGATCAGCGCTCTGGCCATCGGCGGCCACCGTTACGGCCACCGGTTGAGTCTGAGCTGCCGCCGGTTGCTGGTCGCCAGCGCGGTCATCGAAGGCGATGTCATCAATGAAGAAGCTGCCTTCCGCATCTTTCCCGGCCATGAAACCAAAATGAATCTCGCTCATGATTTTGGGGTTGAAGCCCTTGATTTGGTTGAGGTCCGCCAGCGGAATCACCACTTCGTGCCACTGGCTGTCGAGGAACCGGGGACAGTATTTGCTGACCGCCACTTTTACGGTGTGTTCTTCGGGGGTGTCCAGCCCGTTGCCGTTGCACAGCAGGTTGACCTGGAGGTCGCCGGCCTTGCCTTTGGTTTTGATCCAGAAGCTCAGATTCTTCATGGCGCTGGCGTCCGTGCCGACGTTCGTCCCGGTTTCAAAATTGAACCAGTTCCAGCCGGCCCCCAGCCACTCGTTGCTGCCCTTGAACTTGAACTCCAGCGCCGTTTTGCCGCTGTGAGCCTCAACTGTCTGGGGCTTAATCATTGAGGTCGCTGGATTGACCCAGCCGGCACCAATGTTCGCTTGTTCACCGTCCCACACCACCACCCGCTTCACAGAAACGGGCATGCCCCCGGCAACTTCAGCGGCGGCGACGCTGAAGTTAAATAATGTGAGCGCAATCAGCGAGGATTGTACGACCTTCGGTTTCCGCGATGACATAATGTTCATATGTTCTGTTTGATTCTGCGTTTGCCCGGCAGTGAAGAGTAAACATCGAATTGGAACTCCGATGACATGATTTGGGTTTAATGCTTGGGGGGGTTCCTGGCAAGGAATTTACGGCAGGGCAAAAGACATTCACCCGGGGCTTTTCAGGCCATCATACGCTTGGGGTGATGGCGATGCCCGGGGCATGGTGGAGGAAGCGGACAAGCTCTATTGGCCCGGGTGAGCGGAATGGCTCGGTTTTTGGCGGGAATCGGGCGTTGACTTTAGGATGCTTTCCTGCCAAGCAAAAGGTGTTGAGGAGAACAAATCAAGGCAGCCGGACAACATGAACGCAAAAACAACTACGCACTGGTATCACTTTATCGCTTACTTCTTCGGTGGGGCTTTCCTCGCAAACACGATCCCGCACTTGGTGAACGGCATTTCGGGCAGCCCGTTCCAGAGCCCTTTCGCATCGCCACCCGGAAAAGGCTTGTCATCACCGACGGTCAACGTCCTGTGGGGATCGTTCAACCTGGTTCTGGCTTACCTACTGGTGGCCCGCGTTGGCCGGTTCGAGTTGCGCCAATCGAAGCATGTGGTTGTTCTGGGGCTTGGGGCACTGCTCATGGCACTCTTGCTGGCGCGGGCATTTGGAAAGTTTCATGGGGGCAACCTTTGATATTTTGAAGCTTGCATCGCAATTAATGCCCGCCCGCGACCGTGATTTGCTTTCGACCTGATACCAACGATCGAGGACTTCGTTCGGAGCGCAAGCGAGAACGAAGACTGCCGCGCCGCAGCCCGTTCCCGGGCGAAGGCGGGCTTGCGTGGCTTGAGTCTTTGGCAACCATCGAACACCTGATTTGCCGCGAGGAAGCAGGAAACGCAAGATTGATACATAGGTCTGGAAAACCCGTAACATCCGTTACATCGTTGATACTCAACGACTTAGCCCGTAACAAGCCCGTTACGTTAACGATAAAGCCGGCTTGGACTGGTTGGACGGTTTAATGACCATCGGTGTTTTAAGACTTTGACCACGGATTTGCCGGATTTCACGGATGAAAGATGCGGAATGCTTTTCATAATTCTCCTTTGAAAGCGAGGTCGAGGATGGCGGGGATCCATCGGATGAGCCCTTGGGGTGAGTGCCTGGCTTTGTGGCATGGCTGTATGACTGAAGCCAAATTCCGCTTTGCAGCCGCCACTTTCCTCGATAGTCTCGCGGCATGGCGCGATCGGAGCGGCAACAGGCGGTTCTCGACATCTTGAAGGGGCAATTGTTTTTGGAGCGAATTGAACTATCTGCCTCTGCCAAGGCTTTCTCTTTTGCCAGGGCTGCCATGGCGGTCAAGCCTGTGCAATACAGGGAGGCCGCGAAATGAAACCGGAATCCAAATCGGAAATCATTCTCTACCAAACGGAGGACAACCAGACGCGCCTGCAAGTAAGGTTGGAGGGTGAGACTGTCTGGCTGACGCAGGCGCACATGGCGGAACTGTTCCAGCGGGAGAGATCGGTCATCACCAAGCACATCCGCAACATTTTTGAGGAAGGCGAACTGGTGGCGAAGGCAGTATGTGCAAATTTTGCACAAACTGCCGCTGACGGTAAAACCTACCAGACCGTTTATTACAACCTGGATGTCATCATTCCAAGATTGGCAGGCCGAGGCCGGATTCGCCGATGAAGTGGAGAGCCTGACGCAGAAAGCAAAACACCTCAAACCGCCGAAGCGAAAGAAATGAGCGAGAATGCCGGCAGGAATCCGACCGGGAGAGAGCAGCGGGGGCCTGTCCTCCGAAGCCTGGCGAAGGAGGACTGGAACGACCTTGACCGGACGGTATAATGGGAAGAGGGCGGCGGCGAACGAGTGTATCCTGGAGCGATCTATCACGACCTGAGCCGGGGAGGCCGTAGAGGTCCGATATTCCTGGATGACGAGGATGGCCACGATTCAACAGATGGCGAACCGGCTGCACATGGGCACCCGGAAGAGTCTCAGCCCCAAGCTTCAAGCATGGAGAAGATCAAATAAATGAAGACCAATGGACGAAGCTACGGTTTGACCCTTTGACCCTTTGACTGCGCGGAGCCCGGCGGCGGAGAAACGAACCATTGGATGTCTTCATGGCCCCATTTTTACCATCGCCACCCGCTGATCAACAGGGGGACGCTCCTTTACCGCTTACTTTTGATGGGCCTCCCCACGTTATGAAAAACTCTTGTTCGGAATTGGGCGGATCACGAATTTATCTTATATCGCTTCGGATGCTCTTCAAGGATGTTTCCTAGCAGCCTGTCGGACTTGACCAGAAGCATTTTTTCTGGATTTCGCGTAATCTGCTATTGGAGCCTGTAGCACGGAGTTGACGAATTCGAAAAGACCAGTTGGATCGGACCAATAGAGTCCGGGAGGGGTGTCAATCGAAGGTCCGATTAAATTTGTGTTCCGCCCGGCCTTTCCCCTCGGATTTTTCAGCCGGAGCGGGCCAGTTTCACTCCCGCTCGCAAGATGTGTAACCGTTTGAGGTTGTAGGCGACGCAGACCCACTGCCATTCCAGCCCGACCTTTTCCAGTCCGCGCAGCAGAAATTGCCGGAATCCCATCACGCTCTTGATGATGCCAAAGACCGGTTCCACCGTCTGCTGCCGCAATTTGTACTTGGCTTTGCCATCCTTCGTTTTCAGCCGGTGCTTCATCACCTCGCTCAACCCGGCTCCCGGGGCGGCGCCGCCGGCTCATCCTTCTTTTCCAGATCGCTGACGGTGCGATGGTGTTCTTTCTTTTCTAACGCCGCATAGACGGTCGTCCCGGTAGGTTGGCCTGTGGGTGTTTGTTCCACGGCACGCACCGCCGCTTCGCTGTAAAATCCGCTGTCGGCCAAAACGTCCGCGACCGATTCCACCGGGGCGGCCACCGCCGCCACAGTGGGGGCCAGTTCCTGTTTGTCGTTGCACGCCTGGCTGACTCGCTCTCCCACGATCAAGCGGCTGTCTACTTCCACGGCCGCTTGGGCGTTGTAGCTCTGCTCAAAATGTGGGCCGCTGCCCGCTTTCATGATCCGGCTCTGCGGGTCGGTGAAATTATATTGATCGCTGGGACCGGGTTCGGGCGTCGGCGCTTTGGGTGGTTGGCCGCGGATTCCTTCACCCCGTTTTTCTTTGGCGGCCCGCTCGGCCAGTTTCTTCTCGTGTTCGGCCAACTCGATGGCGTGGCGCGCCTGGGCCCGGGCTTCAATCTCGGCCCGCGCTTTTTGCAGCGCGGCTTTGCGCTCCTGGCGGCGGGTGATTTCTTCGGGAATACTCAGCCCGTCTTGCAACGGCGTGCTGTCGGCCTGCTCGGCTTTGGCCATCAGTTCCTTGACCTCCAGGTCCAGTTGTTCGATGGTTTTGCCCGCGTGTTCGTAGCTGACGGCGGAGTGCTTGCTGGCATTGGCCATCACCTTGGTCCCGTCCACGGCCACAGTGATTTGACCGACCTGCAAAAACTTCAATGCCTGCGCCATCTCCAACACCCGCACAAAGGCCTCTTGCAGCAGCGCTTTGTTTTCGCGCCGGAAAGTGCAAATGGTGTCGTGGTCCGGATGGGTGTCTCCGCAAATCATCCGCACCGGCACACTGTCGTAAGTCGCCTGTTCGATCCGCCGCGAACTGAAAAGCCCGGTGGCGTAGCAATACAGCAACAGGGCCAAAAGCATGCGGGGTGGATATTGTTCGCTGCCCGTGCCCCTTTCGTTGACCTTGATTCGGCGCAAATCCATCTCCTCAACGGCGTCCAGAATGAAATGCGCCAGATGGTCTGCCGGCACCCAATCGCGCAGATTCGGGGGCAGGATCAGCGGTGTGTCGTAATCAACAGTGATAAAGCGTGCAGCCATACTTGACTGATGCCCTCTGGCCCTTTCACGTTCAAACTTTCTGAAAAAACCTTCGCTCTAAGTCCGACAGGCTGCTAGGGGAATCGCCCCCTGAATCATCGGCATTGAGTCCGCAAATGCCGCATAGCGGATTTCGGTTATTTCTTTTCCTGGCTCTGGATCGATGCGGTCAACGATTTTGAATCTAAACTTTGTGCTAAGGGATTTGCGCGGCGATTGAGCGCGGGCGGTTGGTTTGCGCGGCGGCGGTTTGCGCGGCGATCATCAGGAGGACAATTGTAATTGTGCGCATATCGCTTTTTTAATGGTCAACCGTAAACGTGTTCGTCCATGATTTTTGCGAAACGGCTCCACGAGATTCTGTTCAAGTATTTGCGATGGCGTCCAGCCCAGTAGATAGCACCGCGTCCGATAACCAGTTCACCAATTTTTTGTTCGTCAGCTTTGATTTGCAACTTCAAAGACGACAGAGCCTTCGTCAGCGCGGGGATTTTAAGGGTGGCCGAAACGGTATGAACCTGCTTCTCTCGTCGTCTTCCTGTGCGCTTGTGCATGGGCAATGGATATATCACGAGAACTGGCTTTGCAAGCAACATGTGCGGTAAGACGCTAAGGGGCAAAGGGTGCGCCTGGAGCAAACAAGCTCAGAGTCTGCGGCACGAATAGTTAAAAAATCATCCGGCGCAAGCGCGCCGTGAGCGCCGAAATGGCGCTCAAGCTCGGACGCTTGTTCAACGTCTCGAGCAGTTTAAATAAAGGGATGCAGTCGTAGAATGTCTCGTCGGCGAGACGCCAACGAGTGCGACCGAGTCCGCCTCCGCGCTGCTCCGGCGCGATAAAACGGTCGCGCTCCCCAAGACCGAACAGCATACGGCTACAATTATATTTAAATGCTCTCGGCCGAACTTTGGATGGGCATCCAGGCCGATTATGACTTGGAACTTGCCGGCAACAGCAGTGAAGCTGAAATTTTCCGTCGCGTGCTTCCGCTGGAGCGGTTTAAGAAATGACATAGCCGCCGCGACCTCCCAAGCGACATTGCCCGAGCGAGGGTTGGCAGGGCGGCGCTGCCGCGCCGCCGCGGCCGCGCAGCAGCGCGGCCCTACCTTGCAATGCGGCTACAGTTTTCGTGAAACCGCTCTAAAGCTGACAGTGCCTGTTTTGGCGTGAAGGCGGCAGGGTAAAATCATGGCGGCGAGCCGCCGCCATCCTCGGCGTCTTCGTCGTCCGGTTTGAATGAGGCAAGGCACAGGGCAACGAGGAAGCGATTCAGGCCAGGCTCATTCTCCTGTTCAAGGGAGCTGATGGCCGCCATGGCGTAACCGGCAATGGTTTTGTCACCCGCAACGAAGTGTTCGCTCCGGTATTTCCTGAGTTGAGAGATCAGTTGCCGGATACGCTCGCGGGTAAAGATGGATTGGGCCATTTCCCGCAGGAACGAAAAAATCGCATCCTGGACGGGTTTGGAGATGGTTACATCGGGCGCGTCGCCGTCCGGGTTTCCGGGGAGGATGGCCTGAGCCTTCTGGCAACATTCGTCCAAAGCGGGGAGCCACGGTTCGATCTCTTCGGGCGAGAGGAGCAGAAAGCGCGCGTCGGGACGCTCCAAGAGCTTGACGCAGTCGTGCTCAAGCGACTGCATGTTCGCGATGGCTTCGGAACGCAGGGCCGGGTTGTCGCGAAAAAAGGCCTCGAGGGCGGCGTTTTTGGACGGATCGGCCGTTTGCGCCGCAAGCCAGGCATCAATCTCGTCCGCGCTCATGCTGCGCAGACGATCGGGAGAGAGTCCAAAGTCTCCCAGCAATGATTCGTCCAGCGCGCGTTTTTCGGCCGCCCATGCGTCATACCCCAAGGAGAACATCTGGAAGAGGAATGCATTGCTTTCATCTGCGAATTCGCCTGTTGCATGAGCGCAGCTCTGAATGAGCCATCCATCCAGATAGCGACCGGCCGCCACGAAATCAGGCAGATGCGAATACAGTTCCATCGCCAGGCTGGCGCGGCGTTCTTTGTCGGCCAGAAACAAAATGGCGGCACGCAACGTCTTGCCCGCCTCCTCGTTCATAAAGGCGGTCGCGGGGTAACCTACAACGTCGAAAGCGCGTTTGATATCGGCGGCTGTAAACCGCAACGGGGCAAAGCATTCTTCCGCAAACAATGCGTGAGTCCGGGCCAAATAGGCCTCCTCGTCTTTCCAAAGTCTCTTGAACTCCGTTCGATGCGCTTCCAGCGCCATCGTGGCAGCCTCGATTTCTTCTTCGCGCTGTAAATATGTCAAAAGAGGCTTGGCCTTCGCCGCCAAATCCGCGAATTCGGCCCTGTCCTTCGCCGGGCCATTTTTCGACAGTTTCTCCAAAAGATTTGGCAGTTGCTCGATTTCCATCGAGGCGCGTGGAGATTCTGAACCTGTGCGCGGCCGGTGAAGCGTGGATCTGCTCCGCCGGTCCGCGTTCAGATGACAATGCTTGTATTTCTTGCCGCTGCCGCAGTGACATCGCTCATTGCGGCCCAGTTTTTTTTCTGAGGGTTCCATTCACTTATCGCCTGAAGTAAAGGTAGGCGCCAAGAATGCACGCCAGGATGAAGGCGGAGGCGGCTACCTCGCCCCATCCCCAACTGGCGCGGGTTTTGGCGTTGTCTTCCGCCGTCGTGGTGCTGAAGGTCAGGTTCTGTATTTTCGCGTAATCCGGGGCGGCTGTGGCATAGCTGACCACGATCATGACGACGGCGGCAATGAGGGTGATCAATATGCTGAAGTACTGGAAGTTGATGTTGTTGATGACCCAAAGAAATGAGCCTTCGGGATAGCTTTTGATTGCGCCCATGGTCACGTAGGTATCCACCAACAAACGGAAGAGGCCAACAACAAAACCGACGATCATCGCCCAAAGGCAACCCGCGGCGTTGAGCCGTTTCCAGAAGACGCCGAAGAAAAAGACGACAAAGATCGGCGGGGCCAGATAGCCTTGCACCGATTGCAGATAGTCGTAAAGACCGGCCGCTCCTTTAACCACCGGAATCCACATCATGGCGATGAGCACCATGATGGCGGTGGCGATGCGGCCCATGCGCACCAATTCGTGCTGGGAGGCTTTGGGGCGCAGCTTCTCGTAGATGTCCACGGTAAAAAGGGTGGAACAGGCGTTGAAGACGCCGGCGAGGGAGCCCATGAGGGCCGAGAGCAATCCCGCCACCACAATGCCGCGCAGACCCGGCGGCAACAGGTGCGCCACCATTAAAGGATATGCCCCCTGCGCCGCGGCGGCCGTGGCATGGCCGGTTTGCGGATCGTAAACCTCGGCCAATCCCGGCACCTTGCCGCTTTTGGCCAGCGCAAAACAAATCAGGCCGGGAATGATGAAAAGGTAAACCGGAAACAATTTCAAAAAGGCGGCGAAGATGCTGCCGCGGCGGGCCGTTTGTTCGTTGGGAGCGCCCAGGGCGCGTTGCACGATATACTGGTCCGTACACCAATACCACAGGCCAATGACCGGCGCGCATATAGCCATGCCCAGCCACGGATACTTGGTGTTAAAGTACCACGCTTCCCTGACCGTCGCTCCCGCCGCATCTTTGACCAGCACGGGCGACCAGCTCGAGGCCACGCCCGCAGGAATGAGCGGTTTCCAGAGATTAAACATTTCCAGGCCGCAGATGCGCCTCAACTCTCCCCAACCGCCCAATTTACTCAGCCCATAGATGGTCAGCAAAGCGGAGCCGCCGATGAGGACGATAACCTGCACGGCGTCGTTATAGGCCACCGCGCGCATGCCGCCGAGCATGGTGTAAAGGCCAGTCAAAGCTATGACCAGCACCGAGCCGATCCAAAAACTGTCGATGAGGTGCCCGCCGATGTTCAGCTTCATCTCCGGGAGCAGGGTGGAAAAAACAACGCCGCCGGCGAAAATGCCCACGGCAATCTTGGAGACGATGAAGGTCACGATCGAGACAATGGACAGCACGTAACGCGAGGGCGGGGAAAAGCGCCGTTCCAGAAACTCGGGCATGGTGAAGACCAATGATCTGGCGTAAAACGGAACAAAAACCCAGGCCAGCACGAGCAAACACCAGGCATGCAACTCGTAGTGCGCCATGGCGACGCCGTCCTTGGCGCCGGAACCGGCCAGGCCGACAATGTGTTCGGAACCGATGTTGGAGGCGAAAATGGAAGCGCCGATGACCCACCAGCCCAGATTGCGGCCGGCCAGAAAATAATCAGTGGCGTTGTCCTTGCCTCTTTTGACGACCCACCAGGCCACGCACAAGAGAATGCCGAAGTAAAGCGCAATGGCCAGCCAGTCAAGACCAGTGAGTGTCGCGCCGGAATTCGCCGCGGCCGGGAGGGAAGCAGGAGGGTTCATTTGTTTGGGTATGTCGCTGTAGATTAAATTCGCCCCATCATTTTCGCGCGCGATCGCGGATGTCAATCAATTGTTTCATGACGTCGTAAAGATTGCCGTGCCATGCGCTGACGCCAAAGGCGTCATGCAGCCTGCCGTAAAGCCGGAACAACTGGCGATAGACGTCATGCGCGGGAAGGTTCGGTTGGAAGACGCGCGGCTTGATGGCCGACATGGCTTTGCGGGCCGAGGCGTAATTCGGATGGGCGCGGCCCACCACCGCTCCAGCCATGGCCGCGCCCAGCGCGCAGGTTTGCGCCGACCGGGAAATTTTCATCGGGCGGCCGGTGACGTCGGCGTAGATTTGCATGACAAAGGGATTTTTTTCGGCAATGCCGCCGCAATTGATAATCTGGGCGATCTTCACGCCGTATTCTTCAAAGCGGTTGATGATGGTCAGCGCTCCGAAGGCGGTGGCTTCGACCAGGGCGCGGTAAATCTCGGCGGGCGTGGTGTAGAGAGACTGGCCCAGGAGCAACCCGGTCAGGCGCTGGTCAACGAGCACGGTGCGATTGCCGTTGTTCCAATCCAGGGCGAGCAGGCCCGATTCGCCCGGCTTGAGTTGGGCGGCGGCGGCGGTCAATTGCCCGTGCGAACCGGCCCTGGCGCCGCCCGGTTTGATGTAATTGACAAACCAGTTGAAAATATCGCCCACCGCCGACTGCCCCGCCTCCAAGCCGTAGTAACCGGGCAGGACGCTGCCATCCACAATGCCGCACAGCCCCGGAATGTCCGCCAGTTTTTCGTTGTTCGGCGCAATGGCAATATCGCAAGTGCTGGTGCCGATGATTTTGACAAGGGCGCCGGGCGCGATGCCGCAGCCGACGGCCCCCAAGTGGGCGTCAAAAGCGCCGACGGCAACGGGAATTCCCGCGGGCAGCCCGGTCTTCCCCGCCCATGCAGGAGTCAATCGTCCCGCGGCATGATCAATCGTCCGTACATTCTGACAAAGGCGGGAGCGAAGCGCGGCCAGACGCGGATCGAGTTTGCCCAGGAATTCGGCATCGGGATAGCCGCCCCAACTCTGGTTGAACATGGCTTTATGGCCGGCGGCGCAGATGCCCGCGACCCGTTGGGAGGGCGATTGGGCGCCGGTGAGGGCGGCGGGAATAAAGTCGGCCAGTTCGATCCAAGAGTGGGCCGCTTCAAATACGTCCGGGCTGACGCGCAGGCAGTGCAGAATTTTGCTGAAAAACCATTCGCTGGAATAAGTGCCGCCGCACTTGGCCAGGTATTGCGGTCGAATTTTCCGGGCCAGTGCGGTGATTTCCGCGGCTTCAGCGGTGCCGGTATGATCTTTCCACAACCAGGCCATGGCGTTGGGGTTGGTCGCAAACCGTCGGTCAAAAGCCAGCGGCTGGTCCTGCTGGTCCAGCGGCAGAGGCGTGCTGCCGGTGGTGTCCACTCCGAGGCCGACGATCTGTACTGGCTTGAATCGCTTGAGATTCTGTGCCGCCCCGGCCACGGCTTTGCGCAGAGTGATCTCCGTGCCCTTGATGTAATCGGCGGGATGCTGGCGGGCCAAATGCGGGTCGCGTGACAGAATGACCCCGCTGTCGCCGTGGGCGTAATTCCAAACGGCGGTGGCCACTTCGCGGCCATCGGCTGTGTCCACCACCAGCGCGCGAACGGAATTCGTGCCGTAATCCAATCCAATGGCGTATTGGCGGCTCATGGTTCAGCAGCCCAGCCCGCGGGCGAGAGCATAATAAACTTCATTGTGACGCAACTCCTTTTTGAACTCGCGCAGCCGGGTCGTGTCATCAATAATGACCAGTTCGATCCCGGCCATGTCGGCGAAGTCTTCCAGCATGGCGGTGGTGACCGCCTGGCTGAAGCTGGTATGGTGGGCGCCCCCGGCATAAATCCAGGCGGCGGCCGAGGTTGGCAGATCGGGTTTGCATTGCCAGAGGGCGCGGGCCACGGGCAATTTCGGCAACGGTTTATCCGGCGCGACGACCTCCACTTCATTGACCAGCAAACGAAAGCGATTGCCCAAATCAATCATCGAAGCGTTCAAGGCGCGACCCGGCGCAGTGTCAAACACAAGACGAACGGGGTCGGCCTTGCCGCCGATGCCCAGGGGATGAATTTGCAGCGAAGGGCGGCCGCGGGCGATGCTGGGGCAAATCTCCAGCATGTGCGCGCCCAACACCTTCATGCCTTTGGGATCCAGGTGATAGGTGTAATCTTCCATGAAAGAAGTCCCGCCCTTGAGGCCGGCTGCCATGACTTTCATCGCCCGCACCAGCGCCGCCGTCTTCCAGTCTCCTTCCGCGCCAAAACCGTAACCTTCCGCCATCAGGCGTTGCACGGCGATGCCGGGCAACTGTTGCAATCCGTGCAGGTCTTCGAACGTGTCGGTGAAACCCTTGAAGTCTCCGGCGGCCAGGAAAGCGCGCAGTCCGGCTTCGATGCGGGCCGCTTCATGCAGGGAATCGCGCATGGCCCGGTCTTTGAGGAGTTTGGGGGCCACGGCATAGCGCGCCTCATATTCCCTGACCAATCGCCCAACCTCATGATCCGTGGCCTTGTTGACCGCTTTGACCAAATCGCCGACGCCATAACCATTGACCGAGTAACCGAATTGAATTTGGGCCGCGACCTTGTCCCCCTCGGTCACCGCGACGTCGCGCATGTTGTCGCCAAAGCGGCAGAATTTTGCGTCCTGCCAGTCGTGCCAGGCCGCCGCCGCCCGCATCCAAATGCCGATTTGCGACTCCACGGCGGAATCCTGCCAATGGCCGACGACCACCTTCCGGTTCAACCTCATGCGGCTCATGATAAACCCGTGCTCACGGTCTCCGTGGGCGGCCTGGTTCAAGTTCATGAAATCCATGTCAATGGTGGACCAGGGAATGTCGCGATTGTGCTGAGTGTGAAGATGGAGCAGCGGCCGGCGCAGCAGCTTCAGGCCGTTGATCCACATTTTCGAGGGAGAAAACGTATGGCACCAGGTGATCAAGCCGATGCAGCGTGAATCCGCGCTGGCTTGCTGGCAAAGAGCCGTCGCCTCGGCGGCGCTTTTGACCACGGGCTTGAAAACAACTTCCGCCGGAATGAGAGGCGCAACATTGAGCGACGTGGCGACTTGTTGCGCGTTGGCGGCCACCTTCTTGAGGACGTCCGCTCCGTACAAATGCTGGCTGCCGGTGACGAACCAGACCTCGAATTGTTTCAAATTGATCACAAACGCAGAGTGAGGCGAAGGCCCAAACAGATCAAGTCGAAAGGCGCGGTTTTTTATTTGTCATGGGAGATTGGCTTGAAAGCATCGGATGACGCCACAATTTGGAGGCACGCCGCGGCAAACGAGTTGGTGGCGCCAAGCGCCTGTTTATCAAGGAGAAACAACTCTTGACTTTTTGCATGGTTTGCATATCATTCCCTTCGTTTTATGAGAACGCCGTGTTTGAGGAGCATCGCAAGAAGTTGCCGGGCGGGTGTTGTGTTTTCCTTGTTGGCAATATCTCCCGTTGGCTTTGGACAGGTGCCTGATCCATTTGACCCAATCATTGGCCCGATGGTGAGAATCATCAGCCCTGCGAATCATGCGGTTTTTTTCGCGCCGGTGGATATACCGATATTCGCCTATGTGGTTGATTCTCCCTACACGACCAATGTGGAGTTTTATGCCGGCACGAATGACCTTGGCTCCGGCTTCAGCCTGGGTGCCAGCAATCCTCCACCGGGGAAATTCATGCCTGACTTTGTGCTGGCCGGACCGCCCATCCTGCGCCTCCGTCCAGTGTATTGCCTGGTATGGACCAACGCGCCGCCGGGTTCCTATGCTTTGACGGCCGTGACCAAAGGCACCAATGGCCTGGGGTTCTACCCGGGCAGATTCATATCCAGAACTTCCGCGCCGGTCAACATCACCATCCTGGCCCGTACGACGCCACCGACCAACGGAGCGTCCGTGGTGAGCATTGTGGCCACAGATCCGATTGCCATTGTCGGCAGCAATTCCTGGGTCTGGCCCGGTCTGAACATTGCAACGCCGGCGTGGACGGATTGGCCGCCACCCGTTGCGGCGCCCTGCACCAATTGGGGGCCCAAGGACGCGCTTTTCACCGTGCGCCGTTTCTGTGAGGAGACTAATGCCATTACAGTGGCCTATAGCATCGGCGGCACTGCCAGCAATGGCGTGGACTACGTTGAATTGCCGGGGTATGTCACTTTTTCCGCCGACAGAGCCTGCAGCTTGATTCCCATCGTGCCGATAGACAATGGACCGCCGTATATTCCCAAAACCGTCATTCTCACGTTGACGCCGGACACCAACACGCCGCCGGAGTATGTCATCGGATTCCCGAGCCGCGCGGCTGCGGTGATCCTTCATGAGTGGCTGCGGTGGCCGTGGCCGTTGCCGTGCCTGTTGCCCGACGGCAGCTTCCATCTCGATGCCGCCGGCCCGGACGGCGCCTGGTTCAGCGTTGAGAGTTCGACTGATTTGCTGAACTGGACGCCCGTCTGCACCAATCAAGTGGTCCAAGGCTCGATTGATTTTGTGGATATGGACGCCCCCAACAATACCCGGCAATTCTACCAAGTCGTGCCTCAGGACAATCCGCCGTCCCAATAGCGCCATCCGCATAAAGGCAGGATGCCTCCCTGGAAAAATGGCCGGAGCGGGAATGGATTCCAACCTTGCTTTCAACGCGAACTCACTTTTACATTCCGGCAAAAGGTTTGATGAATGCCAGGGATTTTCTTCGTCTGGGCGTGCCGCTGGGTGAAGCAACGCGGCGGGCGACCGATTTTGTTTCCAAATTCATCCTCGGCGGCGGCGACAAGGCGCAGTTGCAGAAGGAAGTGGAAGCGATAATCCGCAATCCGTCGGCGTCCGTGAATGATCCGTTGCGCGGGGAGTTTGCCAGGGCGCTGCTCAAAGCGCCGCCGCCGCCACGCGCCAAGCCCATCCAGTACCGGCAGTGGGGCGAAGGGCTGGAGCACGAGGCGGTGATGCAAATGGAAAAAGCCTGTTTGCTGCCGGTGGCGGTGGCGGGCGCGCTCATGGCGGACGCGCATGTCGGCTATGGTTTGCCCATCGGCGGCGTGCTGGCCACGGAGAACGCAGTGATCCCGTACGCCGTCGGCGTGGACATCGCCTGCCGCATGAAAATGACCGTGCTCGACATCCCCGCGCGCGACCTGGAGCACAAGCTGGACCGGCTCACGCGCGCGATCGAGGCGGAGACCCGTTTCGGCATAGGCGCCGCGTTCAAGGAACGGCGCGAGCACGACGTGCTGGACGCGGATTGGTCGGTCAGCCCAATCACCAGGCAAAACAAGGACCGCGCCTGGTCGCAACTCGGCACCAGCGGCAGTGGCAATCATTTCGTGGAGTTTGGCTTGTTTACAGCGCACGGGCCGATTCACGGTCTGGAAGCGGGAACTTACGTGGCGTTGCTGTCCCACAGCGGCAGCCGCGGCACTGGCGCGGCGGTGTGCGATCATTATTCAAAGCTGGCCTTCGCACAGTTCAAGGATTTGCCCAGCGAACTGAAACGACTGGCGTGGCTGTCGCTGGACTCGCAGGAAGGCCAGGAATACTGGGCGGCGATGGAACTGATGGGCCGGTACGCGGCGGCGAACCACGCGCTCATCCACCAGCACATTGGGGCAAACCTCGGCGCGCAGGTGCTGTTGGACTTGGAAAACCATCACAATTTCGCGTGGAAGGAACGACATGTGATTGGCGGCGTGGAACGCGAGGTGATCGTGCATCGCAAAGGCGCCACACCGGCGGGCGAAGGCGTGCCGGGCATTATACCCGGCTCGATGGCGTCGCCGGGATTTGTCGTCAGCGGCAAGGGCAACGCGGCATCGCTCAACTCCGCATCGCATGGCGCGGGCCGGGCGATGAGCCGGAAGGCGGCCAATGAGAAATTCAACTGGAAGGACGTGAATCGTTTCCTGCGCGAGCGCGGCGTGGCATTGATTTCCGCCGGTCTTGACGAAGTTCCAATGGCGTACAAGAACATTCACGAAGTGATGGCTGCACAAAGCGATTTGGTGACGGTGCTCGGCCAATTCGATCCCAAGCTGGTCAAGATGTCGCCCGGCGGCAAGCGGCCGGAGGATTGAGGCAACGGAATGCGCAGTGGTTTTTGACCGGCTCACCGCTGGAATCAACGGGGAACGCGGCGAACCTGATTTGCGCCGGGCTAAATGTTCTCGACGATCATTTGCGCGTAATCCGGCTCAGTTCCTCTGGTTTGCCAGGGGCGCGGCAAGGCTGATGGAGGTTCCATCAAAAGAATGCCGGCCTTGCGAAAAGCGCCACCCCCAACCAAACTCAAACTGCGGATTCCACGGATTCCCTTGCCAGCAGCGGGATTTTTATGCATGTTGCGTGAACGAAATACGAACCCACGCAAAACCGTGGTTTTCCCAGGCATCCGTAGCTCAATTGGATAGAGCTTCTGACTTCGGATCAGAATGTTGCAGGTTCAAGTCCTGCCGGATGCGCCATTTATAACTACTTAATGTTAAGTAGTTTATATCTTATCACCTGCAAGGTGTTTCTCCCAAATAAAACTTGCTGTCCCCTTTCTGTCCCCATTTTTGAGTTGTGAGCCGTGGTTTGTGCCGGGCGTGGCCTTTTCCCCCGGTCAGTGCCCCTAAGCGCCGTGCCAAGGGCCAGCGAACGCAAAGGCGGGGTGTTGTGGAGATTCAGCCAACGGACACAATCAAGCCAAGGTTGCGTAATGCTGGCGCTGTCGGCCACTGTCTGGTTGCGGCTGGCAGTTGCCCGGCAGTATGGAGCCAGCAACGACAGCGACGATTGCAAGCAGGACGGGCGGGGCACCCGGCACACCCCTCCCCCAGCCGGGGGTATGTGCCTAGTGTGGAGCCTCCCCTTTTTAATCGGCAGCAATTTTACAGTCTCACTAGTATTGACTTGAATATTATTTGATTGAAATGTCCCCGGAATCAGCTATCTTTAAGGCATGGAAGTCGCCGCTCAGTTACAGAGAGAAAACAGTGAAGGCACAGAAAAGCGCCTGTTGAATCTGCGCCCCTTTCAAAAGGGTGTTTCGGGCAATCCGGGCGGCAGGCCGCGTGGCAGCAGCGTAAGCGCAGCACTGCGGCGTCTCGTGGCCGAGGGCAATACCGCTGACGAGATTGCACAGGTGATCGTCGCAAAGGCACGGGAAGGCGACATTGATTTTCTCCGGCTGTTGCTGGACAGGGCTGAGGGCGGCGTGATGAAACAGATTCAGTTGAGCGCCCCGAAGCCACCGGAGGAAATGACCCTTGAAGAAATCGTGGGCGAGTTGCGATATGGCCCTCCCGCCATTGAAATCGAAGGCGGGAGTGCTCAACCCGTCGCGCTCAATTCATTGACGTAATCCTGCAATCAAAGATTTCCCCGTTGCGCACAATGGCGATTCCCGCACGGCCCGCAAGATTCTGCCACGAAAGGCTTCCGCTGTTGAATTCCCATAGTTCGTCCCCTTCCTGCATCGAAGCAAAAAACTTACGCCAAAGACCACACGCAAACCCGAAGGGAACGGATTTGCCATCGTCCGGCATCCCCCATTTGCGGGCTAATCGTAGCCATTCTGCGCGCTTGCGTCTGCCCGCCTCAGTCGTGTCGTCACCCGTGTCAAAATCCTCCATGTTTTTGGCTTCGATCTCCGCCACGGTTGTTCGATTTCGCAGCCATTCCTTGGGTATCTCTTTGATACGCCGTTTTCTGTTGGATTCACGGAGTTCGTCATTCATATTTTTAGTCTTACTAAGGCTGCCTTCAGTGGATAATCAATCCGGGCTGTAATCCGGCGAATCTGGATTCACACTCACGTCCGATTCGTAAAATACACGAATTTCCGGGCGCCCGTCATAAAGGTCGATTATACCGTGGACACTAACCCAGTCTCCAACCTTTATCCCCCCTTGTTCTTTTCGCACCTCAGCATAAGCTTGCGGCGAGAATACGGCTGTGAAAACTTGGTTCGGATAAACGTCCCCAAAGTCCACCAAAACCTTTCCCTCTCGAACCCGTTTAATTTGACAAACCTTTCCCAAAACGTATTTAGTCTCGCCCGCGTGCCTTTTGGCGTCAGCGGCCAGTATAACATGGCTGCGTTCATGGTAAAACCAAGTGAAAGCAAAAGCTCCTAAAATCAGAAATATCGCAAGAGGCACTTTTGGAGTCTTCTGCCAAAGAAGGCTTGTCCAACGGATGTGACTAGGCTCAATGTTCTTCTCGACACGGTGGAAAAGTCTGTCTAAGGCGCTCGCAATTTTTTCGCCTGGCAGGACAACGCGCAATAACGACATCAGAATTAAACTAAGAATTAACCCTACAAATAATATATTTGGATTCATAGGGCAACTAGCGCGAATCGAATGCGCCGTCTTCGGCTGGCTTGGTTGGCTTGAACTCACGAGCCAACTGTGCAGCTTTTGAGATTTGCTCGGACGTGAGTTCCGCCGCGACAGCGGGCAAGGCTTTTTTGGCGTCAGAATTACCTTGGGCTTCGGCAAGGCTCATCCATTTATATGCTTCCACTTCATCCTTGTTCACGCCATCTCCGTAGAGGTAACAGACTCCCAGATTGAATTTGGCCCCTGCGTGATCTTGCTCCACGGCGGCCCGAAACAATCTTGCTGCTTCGCTCGCGTCTGTCGCAACACCCTGCCCTTTGTAGTAGGCAACCCCAAGGTTAAACTGTGCGCCCGCGTCTCCTTGGTCGGCAGCTTTGCGATACCAATTCGCGGCTTCCACCGGGTCTTTACCCACTCCAGCGCCAAATGCGTAACAGACACCAAGGTTTCGTTGTGCTCTGGCGTGACCCTGTTCAGCCGATTTCCGATACCAGTTCACGGCCTCTTGAAGATTTTTCTCCACACCCCACCCGTTGTAATAGCAGACGCCAAGGTTTGACTGACTTTTTGCATTTCCCAGTTCAGCGGCTTTGCGATACCACTTGACAGCTTCAACAAGGTCTTTGCCCGTGCCTTCGCCTCGCGCATAACAAACACCAAGATTGTATTGCGCCTTCGCGTTCTGTTGGTCTGCCGATTTACGCAGCCATTTCAGAGCTTCGGAAAAATCCACACCCACGCCGTCGCCATTGAGATAGCGCAAGCCAAGGTCACATTCTGCCGCTGCGTCCCCCTGCTCTGCCTTTGCACGCATTTCGTCCGTGCTGGCCCTAGTCAAGGGGACAAGCCTTGATGAGAACATTCCCGCCAGAACAGCAAATAAAATGATAACCCGCTTTGTATTTGGGCTAATCCGCCTTGATACAAAGCCCAACAAAAGCAGGCAACCCAAAAAAAACGCAATGGATGCTAAAAGATTCATTTTGACAGCCATAAGCGCGGTATGCTGTCAAAAATAGGGGCGTGACCTACTCACGCTCCCTCACAGGCACGGGAATGCCTCCACAGGAACGCTTTCAGACACGCCCGATGGGGCGTGCCTTCAAACGCTGTCCTGTGGTCGAAATTTCCCGTTTCGTAAGGGACAGCAGCCGAAGCTACGCAAATTATTTTATATTAAGTCTTCTATAGTATTTAATTCTGTTGACGCTGGCCATTAAAGCACCTTTGCGGGAATTGTTCAAGGCGGGTTTTGGCCGCAGAAGTCCATTCAGTTTGCTGTGAAACGAGGAGAAAACGATTTAACCACAACAGGAAGTCCCTGACTCTCTAATACTTCCTGAAAGAACGTGTGCGCCATCGTCGGTGAAAACCGGCTCTTTGGAAGGCAGAAGGCCAAATATCCGCCATCTGATTGTTTCGCCATGCCAACGAAACGCATCCCGATTACGTGGTGGGTGGGGTGTTCTGCAAAAATGACAGCTTGAACCGACGCGGAGAGATTCTTCGATAGCTTGTCAACAATACCCGCCTCAAAAAGCAGCATCTTCACCTCTGCATCGTTGTCAAATGTAAAGAATTGATTCGGCAATTGCTCAAGGATTTCGATCATAGTTCCTTTTTTCTGTGTTGCGGCAATCCCCTGTCATACCCCGGCTTTCATCCGCTACCGCGCTACCGCTTCCGCTTGCGGGCTTTTCGCTTTCGTGCTAAACCGCTACCAGTAGCGGAAAGCGGCGGTTGCGCAGCCGGGGAATCCCCCTTATTTTCCGCCGCGGTAGCGGAGTAGCGGATAGAATCCCCTTGTGGCAGGTAAAGCAAAAACGCATGTTCCAAGTCCTCGCGCCGGTAGCCCTTGAGAACTTTCCCGTCTGGAAATTTGATGTTGAGCGCGTGAATCCCAAACGTCTGCATCAGTCTGGCAAGCTGACGCTGCGTTATGCCCTTTCCACGGTTGTATTCCACAAAACGCTCGCAATCCGGGTTGGTTAGGTCGTTTAGAGATTCGCAGATTTGATGTGTGCTAAGGCGGTCTGTTTTCTTTTCGTCGAATGCTTGACGCACACCGGAAAGCACTTCAACATTTTCGCCCTCGTCCTCAGATTGCGCGGCGTTGAAAAGATGAAGAACGGATTTGCCAACGGTTTCGCGCCACTGTCCGCCGCAAGCATCTGCAATCGCCAGAAGCGGGCGTGCAATATCTTCTTGACGGCTGCTCAATCCAGCGGGCATCTCAGGACTCGCTTTCTTGAGTTGCGGGCCGTTGTCAGCCGTCCAGCGCAAGCACTTCCGTTGCATCTCTGTGCCGACAAAGAATTGTGTCAATCTTTCAACCTGTTGGCCGGGCGGCTTTTTTTCCAGCCTGATTTGAAAACACCGCGAGCGGGTCGTTTCCGGCAACTTGGCGTCAGCAAGCCCGAATATGGCCTTTGGGCAAAACGTGTGGAACTCGGTGGGTTCGTGATTATCGCCGACGCAAACAGTGTAAGCGCCATTATACCAAAACCCGGTGTTCAAAACGTGTAGTGCTTCCCTGCGGGCATCTTCTGACATTGTATCCCATTCGTCAACCAACAGCGTTGGCCGCAACTTCTGAATCACCCGGCGCATGGCAGCGGGCGAGATTCCGCCCGGCGTGGTAGCGGCGCGACAGAGCTTGTGCAGCAATTCCGCCAGCGTGGACTTTCCGCATTCTTTGACCGGGCTGGTGACGTGCAGATAAGGCGTAAACTCAAAGCAGTCAAATGCGTAGGTATGCAAAATCCAAAGGGCCAATAATTCCGCAACGTGCGGCGGAAGCACCATGAACCGATTGACAGTGCCGCGCAAACCTTCCAGCAAGTCCGCGCCGTTCACCGGATGCTGCCAGGGTTCAACTTTCTGCGGCGCAATCGCCGTGCTTGTCGGCACTGCGTTGGCAATGGCGGCACGCTTGGCTTGCACTTGCTCGTCAAGAGTGGAAAGCCGGATTTTGAGCCGTTTGGCCTCTGTCTTGCGCTCGCGGTCATATTCAGCCGGTGACAGCTTGGCGAGCCGTTCCACCGTTGCCATTAGTTCATTTTGCGGGTGTGCCGCTGGCCCAGCTTGATCGGGCGCTGGGGCGTTTGGCTGTTTGGCTGGTTGCTGCGCTTGGACGTAACTTTTTGCTTTTGCCTTTGGACGGCTTTGTTTTGTTTTAGGTTTGCACTTTTGGCCAGTGGTGGCTGGTTGCCCGGTCTTTTTTCGGGCAGACTGCGAGCGCGGCGGAATGCGCTTTTTATCGGCGCGAGCTTGATTCTTACGAGGGGATTTGTTATGCTTCTTCATAGGTAGAAAAAAGTTTTCGCCGCGTTGAGTTGGTGCTTGGCGCGGCGATTTGTTATGCTGCTTCCTCCTGTAAGCGCTGCAATTCGGTTGCCGGATAGCGGACTAGGCGCTTATTGAAACGCAATCCGCGAATCAGTCCGCGTTTTTCCATTCGCCGCACTGTCGCGCTGCAAACGCCGAGATGCCGCCCAAAATCGGCAGGGGACAGCAATGTTTGAATCTTGTTGTTTTCGACAGCCGGTTTCGGCTGTTCGCCGTTAGTATTTGAATGCAATTTTGCTTTCATGCGCCTACCTTTCCATAAGGCGCATTTGCACACCAAGCGCGGCAGGGTGTGCAAGTCAACCGGGCTTATTTGCGAGCGCCCGGAATGCGCTTTGCAGTTTTCTGAAAATTGCTTGTCGCATTACGGAAGGATATATTTTCCGTGACGGCGCGGTGACGAGTGAAGTGAGTTCAGGGATTCCCTCTGGTTTCGGGTAGGCTTCCAACAGTCTTTGTTTAGCGGTGCCCCACCACGTATCAAAGCACGCGTCGTCTTGAGTGGAGAGTCGGCCAACGGGTTGCCCGTTAAGCTTACTGCCCGTGGCATACCATTCTGATTGCACGCAGTTAACCAATGCTGCCGCGATTTCCTTAATGCCCTTGCAACGAGACGCTTTTTGAGTATTGACGCGTGCGCCGGGATTCACTTCCGCGTCCGCATTTTTGCCCAACTGCAAGTCTTTCAAAACCTCTGAGGGCTTTTCACCCAAGCCGGGTTGAGAGGACATCATTAACGGCCATGTCGTTTGCAGGTATGCAATCTTTTTGAATGTTTCCGGGTGTTGTTTGGCCAGCCGCGTCAAATCCTCACAGCCTTTCTTTGTTATGTCAAAAAGAAAGCCTGCTGCATCGTCAATCTGTCTGTCCAGTTCGGCGAGTATCGGCGGTGATCCGGCACTATTGATCGAAGCGATTCTTTTGCGCCTATCAATGGCGGATTCGATGAACCTTGGCAGCGCGTTCAAAACACCTGACAGCGTAGCCGGTTTCTCGAACAGCGGAGAAGCGAATAAACTTTTGGCCCATTCCGGCACTTCGGGGTTCATCAATCTTTCCTTGGCCGCTTGGTAATTCAGGACAAGCTCCCGTTGCTGCGGAGCAGTAGGAATAATATTGCCTTCGCCGTCAGCAAATGCAGGCAACGGTTGAGTGGGAAGTGGCTTTTTTCGCCATAAAGCCCAACCTTTAACGGCGTGAATGTATTCGCCGTCATTTCGCATGTCACCAGCGGGACGCCATTCATGCCCCGGCAGAGTGAATGCGGGCGGACTGCGTTTTGGCAACTTGGATTTCCCTTTGCGCGAACTTGTTGCTGGATTCATGCCGCCACCTTTCCACTGGTGACAGTGGGCTTTGTGTCCAGCAGTTTGCCAAGGCCAACAGAGATACGCGCCTTGTGATCGGCATAGTGCCGGGCAGTCGTGGTAATGTCAGAGTGGCGCAAAAACCGGCTGGCCGCGTAAATGCCGTGCTCGGTTGCAATCAGTGCGCCGATTTCCTTTCGCATTTCATGCAGTGGCTTGTTCACCTTCACACCCTTTGAGCGCAACCATTCGTTGAGCCGGTCAAACACCGGGTCGCAACGGTAATACGGGCGGGCGGAATTATTGCGTGGCGGGCGGTCACTGGCGATTATGAACTGTGATTTACCGGCAGGCATAAACTGCTTCAATTCGGCCAATACTTCCGCGTCAATCGTGATTTCCCCGGCGCTGTCGTGTGTTTTCAAATGAAGCCATTCGGTTTCTTCCAGCCGGATAATGTTGTTGTGCCAGTCCACCATATCCCATTCGGCCAGATCAATCTCGCCCTTGCGCATACCGGCAAACAGACCCAGCAGAAATGCCTTATAGACTTCCGGCTCTTTCGTCTTTAACCCCTCTTTGGCGTCGGCAATGAGCGCCTGAGCGTTCACCTTGGAAACGTATTTCATGCTGCCCGCGTCAAACAGTTCCACGCCGTCAAACGGCAAAGGCGAGGGAAGTTGCACACCCTTGAGGCGCTTTTGTATGTCCCGGCTGAAAAGGCTGCGAGCACAACGAACGTAACTGTTTGCCGTGCGTTTGGCAGAGGCAATGGCAACGGGGGAATGGCCAGCTTTCTTTATCCGGCGTTGCTGCCACTCCGTCACGCGGGCGGGCGTGAGGCGTTCCAAGCGCACACTGTCAATTCGCGCCGTCCATTTCTGGTTTCCGCCGTGCCGGTAGTCAAACTTGGAATCGTCGCCTTTGACGCCAAACACTTCCGCAACGACCGTGCGCAGACAGTTTTGGTAATTCAAAAAGGTTCGCTGTCGAATTTGGCCAGTGGCTTGCACCGTTTTGAGATAGTCGCCCACGGTGAGATTGAGCCGGGCGGTGGCTTCCGACTCCGGCTTGAACTTGGCGAGCGTGGCGGGCCAGCCGTTGGCTTGCAGGAAGGTGTAAACGTCTTTGGCCTTTTTCGCGGCGTTAGCTTGAATCGGTGTGCCCAGGTTGAACCAACTTTCCCCGCCGTCTTTCTTCAAGCGGATTTGCCAGTCTGGAATTTCAACCACCTTGCCGGTCGCCCGGTCAACGAAACTGCGCTTCCGCAAACGGGAGAACCAGTAATCCCGATGCGTCTTTGGAAGGTGCCGGATGGTTTGCTGTCCCCTTTCTGTCCCCTTTCTGCTGTTTTCAACTGTTTGTATGTCGCTCTTTGCGTTCATTCGATTTGCCTTTCTTTGCTAGGTAAGTGCCTATGAATTACCGACAAAGGCGAAATTATGGAAAAAGTTAGAGACTGTCAAGGCTAGAACTTCGGATCAGAAGGTTGCAGGTTCAAGTCCTGCCGGATGCGCCATTCAAAAAACCATTATTGTGAATGGTGTTTAAGAGCTTTCGCCTGATTGTCTGATTGTCAGAAAGAATTTCATAGAGCTCGTTCAAGTCAAATTCCAGCCCGAAGGTTCCGCGGATCCGGGATTAGAGCGTTTTAAATAAAACTGTAGCCATTCCGTTGGGCCTGTGGTATAGGCAGTTCATGCGAACTTTATCGTTGGACCTGCGCGAACGGATTTTGGCTTCCTATGACCTTGAAGAGGGGACTCGCGTGGAGGTCGGCGATCGTTACCGGGTTTCGCTGGGCCTGGTCAAGAAGCTCTTGCAACAACGCCGACGGACCGGGGAGATCGGTCCGCGCCACCGTTTCTCCGGGCGCAAGCCGATGATCCTGGCGGCCCATCAGCGCCAGATGCGGACTCTATTGAATCAGAAGCCCGACCTGACCTTGAAAGAGCTGCGCGCCGGCTTGGAACTGGACTGTTCTCTGCCCGCCATCCACTACGTTCTGGCGAAGATGGGGCTGACATATAAAAAAAGACACTCCATGCCAGCGAGCAAGACCGTCCGGACATTGCGCGGGCGCGCCGCGCCTGGCGGCGTCGGCAAGGCGGTTTGGACCCGGCCAAACTGATTTTCCTGGACGAATCGGGTGCCAAAACCAATCTGACCCGCCTGCGCGGGCGCGCCCTGCGGGGTCAGCGTGTCCACGCCCAATGTCCGCAGGGCCATTGGCAAACCACGACCATGATCGGCGCCATCCGCCTGGACGGTGCCACCGCCTGCATGACCATCGAGGGGGCCACCGATACGGAGGTTTTCCGGGTCTATGTCGGCCATGTCTTGTGCCCGACGCTGCGCGCCGGAGATGTGGTCATCATGGATAACCTCTCCCCGCATAAAAGTGAGCCGACCCTTTCGCTGATCGCGCAGGCTGGAGCCCAAATCCTCTTCCTTCCAGCCTATTCCCCAGACCTCAATCCCATCGAGCAAATGTGGAGCAAAGTCAAATCCCACCTGCGTACAGCCGAGGCCCGCACGCAGCCCGCTCTGCTCCAGGCGATTGCTTCAGCTTTGCAGAGTATCACGCCCCGGGATGCCATGAACTGGTTTGCCTCTTGTGGCTACAGTTTTATTTAAAACGCTCTAGTCAGAACATTGCCGGCCAGTGCGGGCGCGACCGCGATGGCCAGCCGTAAAATAATTCCGATCACAGGCCAAAAGGTTTTATTCATGCGCAGTAGTGGTTTTGATTTCTTTATGTTTCAAGCTGGCAATTGAATGTCTGCAACGATTGATTTGATGATGCGCGTGCGCTCAAAAATGGCGCGGCTGGTTTTCTTGTCCAGCACCAGCGCATCCTGCCCTTGCGTTCTGCCGTCAGCAAATACAATCGTGAGGAACGGTTTTTCCGAGAGCCGATAGACGACCGGCACCTGGCAATAAGTAAAGGCGAGCGCGCCGGTTTTAACCCGGAGTTTCCGCTTGCCGCCGGCAACGTCGAAATAAGTGAACGTGCGCGGGGTCGGGAGAAATTCCTCCGCGCGCAGCAACCGCGGCTCGAAATGGATCTGTCCCCGGCGAACGGCCACTCCCAGTTCACCAAACCGGCACAGGATGTCTTCCTTGACCTGCCCGGTCAGCCCCGGCTGCCGCGCGCCGGTGTGGGCTGGCGTGTGGGAATACGGATCCATCGGAAACGCGCCGTAGTTTTCCGGTGTCTTGAAATCACCGATGCCGGCGCGGATGTCGTGGTAACAATCCGCCAGCCCTTTCACGACTTGCTTCGGCGCTCCGGATTCCACCGCGCGGAAATATGATTCCTGCGCAGCGAGCAACAGCTTGGAAACCATGTGCCAGTATGTGCATCCCAATCCCTCGTAGCCGAAGAATGTGCCGGAGCGGCCGGTGAAGGATTCGTGGTCGAACAGCCGCTCAAAGATTTCCAGCACGAGCGCAGACTCGCGTTTGACGAGGCGGGTGTAGCGCGCGCCCGGGAGTTGGCCGAGGAGGCGGCGGATGTCGCGCGCGTTCGTCACCGTGGCGTTGAAATGAACACGCCCGGCGACATCGCGTTCGACGAGCTGCCGGTTGCCGTCGGCCAGGAGCTTCCGCAGCAACGCCGAGCGGCGCAGTTGCTTCACGGGGAGATTGTTCTTCTCGACGAAGCGCGGCAGGCTGCGGTCGGGATACAGCAGGTAGCTGTGCTGGCCGGCGCGATACATCGCGCCATGCTTGAGCGCGGCGAGGAGTTTCAGCGATTCCCCGGCAGAGAGATGACCGGAACTGAGCGCCGCGACCTGGCCCTCGAGCATTTCGTAAAGCCGGCGGATGGGAAGCGCCTTCCGGTCTTCCAGTCGGATCAGGTTGTAGGCATGATAAAGTCCGTCAGGCCGCCGGTTGGCGTCAATGGAATGATTCGTCCAATCCAGGGCTGACGCGAAGAAATCGAGCAGTTGCCGGCCGGTGAGCAGGCTCTTGCGCTCGGAGAATCCGCCGGTGTAGAGCCGCTGGCGATATATGCTCCCGGCGTGGCCGAGGTCATCAACAATGCGGCGGCGCTGGTGATCCGTGATCTTTCCCGCGAGCATCCGGTGATGCCGCTTGAGCGTCTGGCTCACCGCATCCAGGAATGCGGCGACTTGGGCGGACAGGCTGAAGTTGTGGTCGGAGCTGGCGCGGAACAATTCGTGGCAGAAGGTCAGGTAGCGGCGCAGGTAATAGAGCGTGACCATCGAAGTGCCGTTGCCAACGAGGGCATTGTTCGCGTCGTTCCATTCCGGACGCTGCGTGTTCAGCCAGATGCCCGCGCCGGGAATAAAATTGGCAAATTTGGCCAGCAGCGAAATGAGGAGTTTCTCGGTGAGGTTGACATGGCGCACCCGTCGTTGGCTGTCCCAAACCAGCTTGCCGTCCGAACCGACCAGGCAAACACGTTGTCGTATAAGCTCGTCGAGGGCCGAATCGAAGTCCACGGTTTCGCGCGGATTGTCCAGCAATTGCGCATAGGGCTTGATCCGGTAGGGAACATTGGCGAAGGAAAAAATTTCGCGTGTCAGAAAACCGCGCAGTACCGCCGGTTCGTGGCGCTCCAGAATTTCCAGCAACTTCAGGAGATAAATAATCTGATGGTCGCCCCAGTAGCCGATGTGCGACCACGGGTCGTGCGGGTCGGGCAATTCCCAGTCAATCCCGGCGCGTGTGATCCGATAAGGATTGTGACCGTCCGCCGTTGAGGCGTTGACAAATTTGCAGATCATGCCGGCGGCGAAGCCCGGAAAGGAAACCGCGAGCGCCTCCCAGTTTTGAAAAATATCACGCCAGTTGCCCTCGTAATTCATAATCCGCCGGCGATCCGGACCGCCAGGGGCGATGGAGAAACGGTTCCACGGACGGCTTGGATCGCCGTGTCGCCGGCTGAACGTGAGCGGAAGGTACTCCTGGCAAAGCCGTTCCAAATTGGCGTCGCCCGCCCGGCCGGCCAGCGCCAGCACCCGGTCGCGCCGCGCGCCCTTGCCGAGCTTGTGAAAAAACGCGATATGCCGGGCGGCGACGGCCTGATTCGCCTGGCGGACAAACGAGTACAAATCGCCGGCATCAATTTGGCAGCCGTCGAAAAAAATTCCGCCGCGCATTACGTTAAACAGGACGTTGCTGAAATGGCGGGCGTCACCCAGCGTCCGGGCCGTCTTCTGAAGGCCGTCTGCCCGGGCCACGATGCGCCAGAGTTCCTCCGTGCCTCGCGCGATGTCGGACTCAACTTTTCTTTGGAGCTGCACCGGCGAGCGCAACAGCCGTCGGAGTTTGGCCACCTGCGACGCGGATTGATCCACATCGGCGGCCATCATCCATTGTCGGCGCTGGCCCGCCCGCAGGACCAACTCGGATTCGATAAAATATGCGCCGCGTTCCGCGCGGACATCGGTTTCAGTCTTCAGTGGGAGGCCTTGGCGGAATTTGTCCAGTTGCACAAATGACAGCAGGACTCTTCGTCGCCGAATTCCGGCCGACCAGACAGTTGTGGCCCGGAGCGCTTCCGCCGGCTCCGGCTGGTCCACGGGGACCGAACTCAAAAGGAAAAGTCCCAAGCCGGACTCCGGCAGCAACTCATTTTTTTTATAGGCGTCGAGCAGCGTGCTTTTTTCGAGTTGAAATTGGCTGCCAATGCCGCAGGGCAACAGGTTTTGCATGCCATCCAGAACCCGCACTTTGACTGCCCGGAGAGCGGAATTGGCCAGCGATGATCTCCGAACCCAGCCAAACTGTTCACTGCCGGCCCAGCCGTAACGGAAGGTCAGACCGAGTTCTTCGTTGATTTCTTCAAAGATGATTTTATTGCCGCGAAAATTCTTGAAGAGGTTGCGCCGGGTTTGATAAATGCCGCGACCCCTTTCGGAAAAGGGTTCCCACAAATAATTTTTGCCGCCTTTTTCAACGATGAGCATGGTCTTGGGACCTGCGGATTCCGGCGCGTCATGAATTTTGTCGTCGGTGTAATAAGGAAACAGCGCCAGATCAGGATGACGGCGGCCGGCCGTGAGCGCGCCGTTGCTGGAGATGAACATCCAGTGATCCGCGCTGCTGACGATGCTCAAAAAAAACGGACGCATCCGATCATAATTCGCGATGCGATAAAATTCTTCGCCGTCCAAAACGACCTGCCGGCCTTCAATTTTATCTGCACCGGACCAGATGGGATTTCTGCCGAGGAAAAGATTTTTCATCCGTAGGCGCGGCCGGGCGGCAACTCATGGCCGCGAAGCAACTTTGGCGGCTTTCCCACCCACATAAAACGGAATGTTCGCGTAGGCGGCTTTGCCGTGACCGTCGAACACATAAGCGAAGAGACGGTAAGCCCCCGACTTTGCCGGAGCTTTGACTTGCGCCTCGCCGTCCGCGCCCTGGGCCACCAGACCGGGCAAACGCCGGGGCTGGCGTTCAAAATCGCCGCCGGTGGACTGCGTGCGGCTTTCTTCCATGATTTCCCAGGAGTAAGTCAGCGGAACATTGGCGGGTGATTGCGCCAGCACTTTGGCGGCGTAATTCTGGCCCGGGTTCAGGCGAACATTCTGATGGGCGGTTTTTCCATCCAGCCAAAAGCCTTTCAGTTGCGGACTACGGATCTCCGGCCAGTGGCCGTTCCAAAGATGTTGCATCACATCCACGGTTTCGGTTTCCTCGCCGGATTCAAGAAACATTCCGAACCAGGTGGGCGTGCGTTCCTGCTTTTGTCCCCAGAGAAAGACATAGGAGCCAAGGCAATTCTTCGGGTCGGACGCGATGGCAATTCCATAACGCTTGCGGTAAAAATCCGCCTTGACCGAACTGTCATCCTCAATGGGCGCGCCCCATTCCGTCTTGCTGACTTCCCAATGCCCGGTGGCACCCCATTCCGAGACCACATACGGCCCGTCCCAGCCGCTCTCGCGGAGTTCGCGGGGCAGGTTCACAATGTCGGCATAGGACTGGACAGAAAGCAGGTCGAGATCCGGGGCGCGGTTTTTGATTTGATTCACCAACTCTTTGCTGATGCCCGCCAGCGAGGTGGTGGTGGGATGGTTCGAATCCACCTGGTGGATCATTTTGGAAATGTCGTTGACCGCGTCCCAGACTTTTGGATTGTAAGAATTCAAATTCAATTCGTTGCCGATGTCCCACATGAGCAGCGCAGGATGATCCTTGAATTTGAGGACTTGGGCTTTTATCTCCGCCAGTTGCCTGGCCACGGCGTGGGTGTCGGAATAATCGAATCCCTGACGCTCCCGCGCCACATCCAAACCCATGGTGACATACAATCCGTTTTTTAGCGCGCGATCCAGAACCTGTTGCCCGGTTTCCCGGCCATTCTCCGTGCGCCAGGTGCGGAAGGAATTGCCGCCGTGCGCCGCCAGTTTCTCCTGATCACCAAATTCCAAGCCGGCACCCTTGATGAAAAACGGCTGATGGTTGACATAAAGCTGCCAGCGTCCATTCTCCTGGCGAACTTCCACCTTGGCGGGGCCGGTGATCCCCATGGTTTCCTGCGCCAGGCAACCAAAGGCAGCCACGGCACCGGTCAACAGCGCCAGCGGCCATTTTATCGTGATGTTGTTATTTTGATTCATAAATTGGTTCCTTTGGCAGCCGCTCCTGGCGCACCAGAATGTGTTCCAGTTCCTCCAGCGATTTGCCCTTGGTCTCAGGGATGGCAAAAAACACGAACCCCAGCGCCGCCAGCGCCAGCAGGCCGTATCCGAGAAACGTGCCGGACGCTCCGAAGTGCGACAGTTCCCACGGAAAAATCATCGTGACCGTCGCGCTCACGACCGAGTTCCAAAAGCCGACCAGCGAAATCGCCGCGCCGCGGTAGGCGTTGGGAAAGATTTCCGAAAGGAGCACCCACATCACAGGCCCCAGCGAAATCGCGAACGATGCCACAAAACCTATGATGGCATAAAGCACAAGCGCCGCCCGGATGTTCAGCCCGGCAGTGGCCAGCGGGTCGTGGAAGGGAGCCAGCCGTTCCGCGCCCAGCTTGCTGTCCAGATCAGCGAGAAATTCCTTGTCCGAGGCGAAACTCCTCCTCTCCAGCTTTTGCAGGTCACGGATCAAATCGTCCGGCATCTGGCTGGAGCGGAGAACCGCAAACGATTTTTCCGTCAGTTGATAATTGGAGTTGTAAAACGCCCCGGCGCAGGTCAGCAGAGACACCGCCATGCCGGCGGCGCCCAGCACCAGCAGCGGCTTGCGCCCCAGCCGGTCGATCAATCGGATGGCCACGAACGTCATGCCCAGGTTGACCAGTCCCACGATCACGGCCTGCTTGAACGCCGCGTTCGTGCCGCCGCCCGCCTGGGAAAAAATCGTCGGCAGATAGTAGAAAACCGCGTTGATGCCGGTGATCTGCTGGAAGAACGCAATCGTCAGGGCGATCAGCATGACGAACCGCATTTTCCGGCTGAACAACGCGCCCACGCCGGCGCCGGCGACGTGTTCCGCCGCATTTTGACGGATGCTGCGCAGTTCCTCCGCCGCGTGTTCGGCGCCGGCCACCTTCGTGA
The DNA here is from genome assembly GCA_963825315.1 of uncultured Verrucomicrobiae bacterium. Lineage (GTDB taxonomy): Bacteria > Verrucomicrobiota > Verrucomicrobiia > Limisphaerales > Palsa-1400 > DASRLE01. The sequence continues at coordinate 97,576 of CAWGST010000005.1, forward strand.
AAATGTTCCGCGCCTCGTCTTCGCGGCCCTTGCCGAACAGCCAACGCGGACTTTCCGGGACAAAAAACAGGAGGACAAAGTACACCGCCGCGGGAAAGGCCTCCACGCCCAGCATCCAGCGCCAGCAGTTTTCCCCAAGGCTCAAGAGGAAGTAGTTTGAAAAGAACGAGGCCGAGATGCCGATGACAATCATCAGTTGGTTAAACGAAACCAGACTGCCGCGCAGAGCAGACGGCGAGATTTCCGCAATGTAAACCGGCGCGATGAGGATGGCGCCGCCCACCGCGATCCCTCCGAGAATCCGCGACAGGACAAACACTGAAAAATCTCCCGTCGTCGCCGAGAGCAGCGCCGAAACGGTGAACAGCAACGCCGTGAGCATCAGAACTTTTTTCCGGCCAAAGGCGTCACTCAAGAAACCGGCGAGCGCGTTTCCGCCCAGTGCGCCCCAGCCCAGGCAGCTCACGGCCCAGCCCAGTTTCAGGTCGCCACTGGTGCCGGCAAGCGTGAAATACTTCTTGATGAACGGCACGGCGCCGGAAATCACCGTGGCATCAAAGCCCAAAAGAAACCCGCCCACCGCCACAATCAGCGCCACCGACACGGTGTATAATTTGCCTTCTTTCATAATGCGGATAATCCCTCTGGTTCCATGGCGTTTGCCGGTCGTTCAATTTTTGTCTGGCGGCCGAAACCGCCGGATCGCTGGTTATCGCCGCGATGGATTTTCAATAGGAATTCACGGCAAAGACATCATTGAGATCATTTCGTAAATTGGCCCACCTCCAACTCTCCAAATGTCCGTCGCAACACGAGAAGACGGCGAGCTTGTTGTGACGGCAGGCCGGCTGCTTGTAAGGCGAAATCGCCCAGCCGATGCTGGGGATGGGTTGTTTGGTGGTGATTTCGGTATAATAGGCGGAAGGCATGGCGTCTTTGGTCTGGCTGGTTTTCGGAACGCCCACATCTCCCATCAACCAGATCTGGCTCGAACGTCTTACTTGGGTCAACTTGAGGCTGCCCAAGGGAGATTTATCAACGTTCAGGCCATAACGGATGATGCCTTCCGTGTAGGTGTCGCCTTCAACCGGGCCATAGCCTCCGACCTGAATACCGCCGTAATAATTGTCCACGCTGGCTTCGATGTCGGCATTCATCACCGCGGGACAGCGCCAGATGTTGTTTGATTCCGAAGCGCGGGTGATATACTTGCTGCTGCTAAGAATGTCGAACCACCAGTTCGTCGTCAACCCGGCGGCAAAATTGCCGGTGTTCAGAGGCGGCAAATATTGTTGGTTGTCGTCGGCATACATCATGAACGCCGTGGCGATTTGCTTGTTGTTGCTGACGCAATCGGTCTTCTTGGCCTCGTCCTTGGCCCTGGCCAGCACGGGCAGCAACATTGCCGCGAGAATTGCGATGATGGCTATGACGACCAGCAGTTCAATCAGGGTAAAACCTCTGCTGGCTGGCCATTTTTGAGTTTTCATCTTTTTTTTCTCGATGGGCCTGCCACCTCTTTGGCAGGCCCGTCCTGTTTGATGCTGTTTGATGATCAGTAATCCTGCATAACTTGGAAGAACATGGCCGTGGAGGATGTCGGGACGGAGACCATCATGGTGCCGCCGGTGCCGATCACAGGGGGACCAACAGCCGTCCAAATCGCGCTTGAGCCAAGGGTGGGACTCTTTACCACTGTGTAAGTGATGCCCGATGTCGAGGGCCAGGAGATTTCGACGTCGCTGCCCACCAGCGTAATTGAACAACTGAATGGCGGCGGGACTGTCCCAGAATAGAAATAGACATTGTCGATATAAAAAGTGCCACCCTGAGTGCCGCTGCCAACGGTGCCATTATCAACCCACAACAGTTGCTGGAGATCAGTCAAATCCACAGTTGCGTTGTCTAGCTGGCTGGCTGGGGCGGTGAACTGGCTCAGCGGAATGTCAATGCCGATCCACTTATCGGTGGTAATAACGCCGCTTAAGGGTGTGATATCGACTTGACCCGCTTGTGTCCCGCTATCGGGACCAGCTAGCATCGAGACTGACGAGTTGAACCGCGAACTGATTGGCGCCCGGAGTCCAAACGTCAAAATGCATGTAGTTATAGCCGCTGACATCAATCTGATCCGGAGAATAAAACTCCACGCCCGCATATTGGACACCTGTGTATTCCAGCACGACGTTGCCAGTGCTGACGATCGTGAAGTCAGTTTCGCCGGCGTCGCTCCAACCGGCAATCCAGTCATCCACCGGCACCTCTGGATAGACGCCGCTGCTGTCATACATGGCCAGCACATCGGCAGAAGGCAGGCTCGGCGTCGGCGCGTTGTTTGTCGGCTGTGGTGGTGGTGGTGGTGGCGTCGCCAGTTGAATAAGGCTCAACTCGTCAAAATATACGACGGTTGGACTTGCATCGAGGACCAATGTGAACGCTTGAATGGTTGCTGTGTCGGCGGGTGCTGTAACAATCTCCGACAGTTCAATCCATGTGCCAGTGGGCGAAGAGCTGTCAATAACAGGCGTCGAAAGCAAAGCGTTGCCAGGACTGGTCTGAACGGTCCCCAGATTGTCCCCGGAGTTGTCAAAGAATGTGGCCTGCAAGAAGCCTTCGGATGCTCCGGTGAGGGCTGTCGGGATGTAAGCATATCCAGTCAGGAGATACGCGGTGCCAGGAGTCGCGGGAACGATTTGGTAACTTCCTGGAACGCTGTAGCCTCCACCACCTGAGTCTTCCATGGAATAAGTGGTTGGACCATATGTATAATCGGTCGAAAAAGCGGCGCCGTTAAACGTTCCCCAACCGCCTATTCCACTGGGGTATACCGTGCCACTTGCAAAATCGGGATCCACCAGCAGGTTCGGGCCGGCCGGGGGGGATGCGATCTGAACATTGCCATATGCCGCGACCGTTGCGGGGTTCGCATCCGGGCCGATGACCTCGAATCCGTATTGCACAATTTCACCCGGGTTGTTGCCAGTCAGGGTATAGACCACACTATTCCAACCGGGAATCATAGTCCCGTTCGCTTCTCCATTAAACGAATAACCAGGGCCGAAATCTTTGATGAAAGAATCAACGGTATAAGGAGCACTCAGCGTATTTGCGTTCACATAATAGGTAAACGTAACCTGTTTGTTGACATACTCTCCGATGGTTTCGACATATATTGCCGCGTCCATGATGTTCGCACCGCTCCCATTGGGGTTGACCCAGTAAGGATCGGAGGGGCTGTCATAGACGTTGACATTGGGGCTAAGGGTCAACGTGCTGCCGGAAAAGACTGCCGGCAAGGCGGACAGTCCCCACAGACTGGAACCAGACCCACCGTCTGTATTGGGGATGTCGGCCGGATTTGGCGTCCAGGACATGTAGCCATTGTCGAGCGGGGTGGTATTCATAGTAACAGTGACCTGCGAATAAGCCGTCATGGTTGCGAAAAGAAGCGCGCACGAGACAAACGGCACAGCCGCGGATTTTGCCGCCTTTGCCAGCCGCAGGCGGCGCACATTGATTGAAGTTGTTGTATTCATTTTATGTTTTTTTTGTTATCAATTAGGCAACGGAAACTCCAGCGCCCGCATTGGCCATCATTGTTTTTCTTGTAATCGTTTTTATTACAAACTCCGTAAAATGTCAAAGTTTTATTTCGCTTTATTTTCAGCCGTGCCGCCCGAGTGTGGCATGACAACTGCTTTCCTGTTTTCTCCGCCCCTTGCCACCGGGCGATCCAAACGAGTAAATTATGTTTTACAGAACAAATGGAGAATAATTTGATTGCCAGGCGGGCAAAAAAACATTATGCGGGTTTGTTCACTATGAACATCGCTCTCCAACGGCTGGTGAAAGCGGCTTTTTTGCCCGTCATTTTATGTCTGATGCACCCGGTCGTCCTGGCGCAGGAAAGCCAACCCCGGATACTGACGGCGGTGGCAGAAGTGCGCAATTTGACGGCGGCGCAGGCCAGGCGTCACTACCCGGTGAAGTTGCGCGGCGTGGTGACGTTTTACGGCGCCGCGCTTTTTTCCCGCTTCATCCAGGATGAAACGGCCGGGATTTATCTGAATGAAACCAATGTGCCGATTTTGGTTGCAGGGCAGTTGGTGGAGGTGGAAGGCTTCACCAGTCCGGGCGAATACGCCCCGATCGTCATGCCGGAACAGGTTCGGATCATTGGCACGACAGAGCTGCCTGCGCCCCGTGCGGTGACGTTTGAGCAACTGGCCAGCGGCAAGGAAGACAGCCAGTTTGTAGAGGTCGCTGGAGTCGTCCGCTCCGTTCATTTTGATGAAACATCAAAATATTATTTGATCGAACTGGCAACCGGCGGCGGACGGCTGACGGTTTATGCGCCTGACCTGCCGGCGGAGCAGCCGCAAAATCTGGTGGACGGCACGGTCAGGATTCGGGGCGTTTGTTCCTCGGAATTCAACCGGCAGAGGCAATTGTTTGCCATCCGGCTCATGGTGCCGCGGGCGGAAGATGTGGTGGTGGAAAATCCCGCCCTGGCAAATCCGTTCGACATTCCGACGCAAAACCTGACCAGCTTGTTCCAATTTACGCCGCAAGGCACTTACGGACATCGCGTCAAAATCAGCGGCGCGGTCACTTATTTTGAGCCGGGATCCACCCTTTGCATCCAAGACACAAACTACTTTGGTCTGCTGGTCCAGACAAAATCAATCGTCCCCCTGCAGGTTGGCGAGAGGGTCGAGGTGCTCGGCTTTGCGGCTCCGGGACAATACACCCCGATGCTTCAGGATGCCATCTATCGCAAAGTCGGCACGAGCACGCCGCCGACGATGGCGAGGATCAATTGCGACGGGGCCTTGAGCGGTTATTTCGACTGCCGGCTGATCCGCATCGAGGCGAAATTGCTGAATCACGCCCAAATCGGGCAGGAACAATCCCTGACGCTGGAATCCGACGGCTTTATCTTTAATGCCTATCAGCGGGCGGAAGATGGCAGGGCCTACGCCAGGCTGGAAAACAACAGTCTCGTTGACGTCACCGGGATTTGTCTGGTCGAACCGGGTCCCTGGATGGCGGGTGAAACCTGGCGCGCAAAGTCATTCCGCGTTTTGCTGCGCAGCCCGGACGATGTCGTGGTGTTGCACTCGCCGCCGTGGTGGACGCTGGAAAAAATGCTGTGGATTGCCGGGACGCTGGCCTTCGTCGTCATCGGCGCATTCACCTGGATTGCCGCGCTGCGGCGGCGCGTGCAGAAACAGACCCGGACCATCCGCCAGCAGTTGCAGGCCGAAGCGAGGCTGAAGGAGCGTTATGTCAACTTGTTTCAAAATGCCAATGACATGGTGTTCACCCACGAGCTGAATGGCCAGATTACCTCCGTCAATACCGCTGGAGAGCAACTCCTTCAACGGCCTCGCGAAGAAATCTTGTCGCTCAACCTCATGGATTTGCTTGCCGACGACCAACACCCCATCGCCCGCCAGTGGCTCGACCAAGTGGCAACACATTCCGAGCCGCCGACTGTGGAACTCGATTTCATCAACGCCTCCAAACAGCGCCTCCGCCTCGAAATCAGCACACGAATAATCGAGGCGACCGGAGAAAAAACCGAGGTGGAAAGCATCGGCCGCGACATCACGGAACGGAAACAGTTGGAAAAGGAGATTCTGGAAGTCAGCAACCGCGAACAGCGCCGCATCGGCCACGACCTCCATGACGGCATCTGCCAGCAGCTCGCCGCCACCGCCTATTTGATTGACGTTCTCGCCGACCAACTTCAGGAGAAGAGCGGTCCGGGCGCCGCCGAGGCCGCGCGCATCGGCCAACTCATCAACGAAGCCATCGCCCAGACCCGCAGCGTCGCCCGCGGGCTGTTTCCCGTGAAGCTGGAAGAAAGCGGCCTGCCCTCTGCCCTCGAGGAGCTGGCGGACAACAACGCCGCTTTGTTCAAAATTGACTGCCGTTTCATCTGCGATTCACCCCCGCCAGAAATGGAAAACAGCGTTGCGCTGCACTTCTACTACATCGCCCAGGAAAGCGTTCTCAACGCCATCAAGCATGGCAAAGCCGCCCACGTCACCATTTCACTCGCCCAGTCCAACGGCTCTCACACTCTTATTGTGGAAGACGATGGCATCGGCTTCAACTCCCCCGCCGTCGGCCAGACGACTGGCATGGGCATCCGCATCATGCGTTACCGCGCCCGCGTCATCGGCGGAACTTTGGACTTGAAAAACCGCCCCGATCACGGCACCCAAATCAAATGCGAGGTGCGTTCAACCGCCAAAGTTAAAGAGGTCAAACATTGACTAAAGAAAACAATCGTGTGGCAGCCGCCGGCAGGATCCCTGCCGGGAAAAGCCGCGTTTTCCTGGTGGACGACCACGCCATGTTCCGCGAAGGACTGCGCCATCTCATCGAGCACGAAGCGGAATTTGCCGTTTGTGGCGAGGCCGACGAGGCCGGTGCCGCCCTCCAAGGCATCCACAGCACTCGCCCCGACCTGGTCATCGTGGACATTTCCCTCGGCGGCACGAGCGGCATTGACCTCATTAAGGCCATCAAAAAAGAATACGAAGATCTGCCCGTCCTCGTTGTTTCCATGCATGACGAAGCACTCTATGCCGAGCGCGCCCTGCGCGCCGGCGCCATGGGCTATGTGATGAAGCATGAACCCTCCAAGACTGTGAAGGCCGCCATCCGGAAAGTCCTTGGTGGCGACATGCATTTGAGTGAAAAAATGGCCAGCTCGATCGTTGGGAAAATCATGCGCGGCAACACCGAACAACCCGCCTCGCCACTCGAAGCCTTGAGCGACCGCGAACTCGAAGTGTTTCGCATGTTGGGTCAGGGCAAAGCCGTCCGCATCATCGCCGATGAAATGAACGTGACCATTGCCACCATCAACTCCTTCCGCAACCGCATCAAAGAAAAGTTGCACCTCAAAACCTCAACGGAAGTCATGCTGCGGGCCATCCAGTGGGTCCAGGACGAAACCACCCCGTAATTGATCCTCCTTGCCTGGCATAGTCATCCCCTGTTTGCTTTAGGCGAAGCAGCAAAAACGGGGATCAGCCTTCGCTCCGTCTAGCAGGCCCGTCCGCGACGGCAGCGCCAAACGCCCAGCATGCCAAGGCCGATGAGGGACAAACTGGAAGGCTCCGGTACCGCCGTCAGACTCATGTCGTCAATGTAGAAGTCTGCATTCGCATCGGCGTTTATGTCCAGAATGTACGCGCCCACCGAGCCCGTTCCGGCGCCCGCCGTGGCCGTTACACTGGCATACGTCCACACTCCCTGCGGAAGCGCGATTCCACCGCCGCCTGCGGGCTGACCAATATCCACACCCACTGCTGGTCCAACCCCAGTGCCTCCGGCATAGTTGTTGGGCGGAGCGCCCGTGTAAAACGAAAGTTGCAATATCGCAAAGTCGTTGCCGTTGGCCGGGAGCACGTTTGGCGTATACACCCAGCCCGAAAAGGTAAACGTCTCACCCGCGCTGGCCGCGAAGTCTTGATACGATCCCGGCACGTTATAGCCACCACCATTATCGGGTGTGTCGAGAACCCACTGGCCGCTGTGCGCTAGAGGCGTGTTTAAGAACGTTGCCCCGCCAAAGTTTGCCCAACCGGCCACGCCGTTCGGGTTCGGATTAGGGGCTGTGAGCTGAAGTTCGAACCCGGGATCCGCAAGCAGGTTCTGAGCCTGGCTGGTCGAGACGGTTAAGGTAAGAGCGCCTACACTGACCACGGTGCAGATCGTGAGATTCTTGATGAGGTTTTTCATAATTTAATTATGTTAATGTTTTTTTGTTACTGCCCGTTTAGTTTCTGTCTTTTTTCTAATTTCAGCATATCGGGGTATGCTCTGTAGTAATTCTTACTACATTCCACACCAAAATGTCAACATCTTTTTTTAACGATCCCATGGAGGTTAGAGCAGGCATAAAGTCCTTATTTTCAAGGGTTTTCACGCATTTCCTGCATTTCCTGTCGTTGGGCTGTGATCTTTTTTCTAAAAATTTCGTTTGCCGCAACGAATCCAATTTGAACCCTTTCTGGTATCGAATTCAATTTGGAAACCCGAAATACCTCCTGGTCGAGTTGGCGCAAAAGTACGGACTCGGTGCCGGCGACGTTTGAGCACCGGATTTCACCCATATCAATCTTTTTTGAAATTTCATATATTGCCAACCGCCGGGAGCATTTCTTAGACTCCATCGTTGAAACGACGACGCCACAGTTCCAGGACGGCAAACCAGCCCAAAGGCAGCGAGCCGGCCGCGTCTCTTCGCCAGGAACCTGCTTCGTCTCTGACGCCGCGTCGCCGTCGGCTCTTTAGTCTGATGGCGCTGGCGCTGGCGCCGCTGCTCGCCTTTGGCCTGCTGGAAGGCGTCTTGCGCGTGGCCGGCTATGGTTACGACACCGCATTTTTCAAAAAAACCCGCATTAACGGCCGGGACTTTTTAATCAACAACGACAATTTTGTTCTCCGTTTTTTTCCGCCGCAACTGACGCGTCTGCCGGGAGCGCTGCGGATGGAGGCGCAGAAGCCGGCGAACACCTGCCGAATCTTTATTCTCGGAGAATCCGCCGCGCTTGGCGATCCCAGTCCGCCTTATGGCGCGGGGCGGTATTTGCAGGCCCTGTTGTCCGAACGGTTTGCGGGTGAAAAAATTGAGGTCGTCAATGTTTCGATCACCGCCATTAACTCCCACGTCATTTTGCCCATTGCCCGCGAGTGTGCCAGCCACCAGGGCGATTTCTGGATTGTTTACATGGGCAACAACGAAATGGTCGGGCCTTTCGGCGCCGCCAGCGTCTTCGGAGCACAGGCTCCGCCCATTTGGACGGTGCGGCTGAGCCTGGCCCTCCAAAAGACCCGCGTCGGCCAATGGCTCATGACTGTCGTCCGCGATCTTAAATTCAAATCCGCCGAAAGCAGTTCCTGGCGTGGAATGGCGATGTTCCTCGGCCATCAACTTCCGCCGGATGACCTTCGCAAGGAAAGGGTCTATCGCAATTTTCAACAGAACCTGCGCGATATTCTCCAAGCGGGCCTGGAGTCTGGCGCGCGGGTTGTTTTGAACACCGTGGCAGTCAATCTCAAAGACTGTTCTCCTTTCGCCTCCATCCCGCCCGCCGGCCTGCCCGCCGCGGAGCGCGCGGCCTGTCAGCGTCTGGCTTCCGATGCCGCCCAGGCGCAGCAGCAAGGCCGGTGCCGGGACGCCGCCGGGCAGTTTGCGCAGGCGGCAAAACTCCAGCCGCTGGCGGCAGACCTGCAATACGGCCTGGCTCAGTGCCTGTGGAGCATGACCAATTTCGCCGCCGCCCGGGAACATTTTCAAAAGGCCTGCGATTGCGACGCCCTTCCTTTTCGCGCCGATTCCCGCCTCAACGACTTGATTCGCCAGGCCGCCCGGCAATCGGCCAACTCCAACCTTTTTTTGTTTGACGCCGCCGCCGCCCTGGCGGCCGGCAGCCCCGGGGAAATTTGCGGCGACGAGACATTTTTAGAGCATGTCCATTTCAATTTTGACGGCAATTATCGTCTGGCCCGGGCGTGGGCCGGGATGATTGCGCCGCTCCTGCCTGAGAGCAGCCACGCGAAAAGAACGGGTCGGGACTGGCTTTCCCAAGCCATCTGCGAGCAGAGGCTGGCCTTGACGGATTGGAATCGGATGCTGATCGTCAGCGAAGAACTGCGGCGGCGGCTGAAACCGCCGTTGAACAGTCAAATCAACAATGGCCGGGAGATGGAAGTTCTATCCAATGAATTCGACCTTCTCCAGCGGCAGGCGGACGGGGCCGCGGCGGCCCGCGCCCGCTCGCTTTTCCTCGATGACATCCGGCGCGATCCGGACGACTTTCTGTTGCTTATCAATTTTGGTGATTTTCTGGAAGCGATGAAAGACTGGAAGGACGCCGCCGCGGTATGGAAGCAAGCGCAGGCGCTGCTGCCCCAGTATTATCTGTTTTACTTTCAGGAAGGCCGAATGCTTGAGAACGAGGGACAATTGGATGAAGCAGAATCCGCCTTTCGCAGGACAGTGGCGCTTCATGCGCGAATGACGGCAGCATGGTTTGAATTGAGCAGCATCCACACCAGCGAAGGAAAATATGAGCCGGCTCTCCAGGAATGCGAACGCGCCGTGAGTTTGGAACCGGAACAACCCACCTTTTTCATCTGCCTGGGCACGTTGCTGGCCAGAATGAATCGTCCTTCCGCCGCCATCGAACAGTTTCGCAAAGCGCTTCAGATTGAGCCGGACCATTGGGACGTTCATCTTGCTTTGGCGGTGGAATTGTCCCGCGCCGGCCGGATGGCCGAGGCAACCAGTGGGTTCGAGGAAGTTATCCGGCGGTGGCCCGATCACATTCAGGCTCATCTGGATTTTGGCCAATTCCTGATCCAGCAAGGCTTGCGCGATCAGGCGATGCAACAATTCCAGGAAGTTCTTCGCCTTGATCCCAACAACCAGACCGCCCGCCAGAGCCTGGGTTCACTCCAAAATGAATCAAAAAAGTGAATCATTCCATCAATGGACAAAGGATGAAATGATGAAGCGAGTTTGGTTGCGCTGCGAATTTCGCGGCAATTAATTATTCGTAACGCGGTAATACAGAGCAGCGGAGATGTTGTCAGATTCATACTACATCGCATGGGTCGGCAAAAAAGCGGTTTCCTCTCGCCGCGGAGGGAACGAGCGCGGAGAGGAGAACGAGCGAAACCAGGAAATCGCGACTTGCCATAGTGGCCATAAATTACTCGTTTGAGCGGCCTGACGCATCCCTCTAATGAGGGATGAAAGAATTCACGAAGACGTTCTACCATTGAGCTTACGTAAGGAATTTATGTTCATACTACGAATCTGGAAGGGTGCCGGCAAACATACCAGTTGCGCGCGCGCCTGCCTGAGTGGTTTGCTGTTTGCCGGGTGCATCTCTCTTTGGTCCGCCGAAGTTTCAGTTGAGCAACCGTCGAATTATGATCGGCAGGTCGAGGCGTTGCTCGCGCAAATGACACTTGACGAAAAAATCGGCCAGATGACCCAGACGGATTCCGAGGCACTTAAGGATAAATCCGATGTTCAGACGTACTTTCTCGGCTCCGTCCTGAGCGGCGGCGGTCACGGGCCGCCAAAAATCGATGCAAAAGGCTGGTTGAAGTCCTGTGACGAATTTCGGTCATGGGCGCTGAAAACGCGGCTGAAGATCCCGCTCCTTTACGGCATCGACGCGGTTCATGGTCACAATAATGTGGATGGCGCCGTCATTTTCCCTCACAACATTGGTCTCGGAGCCACGCGCAATCCCGCGCTGGTGGAAAAGGCGGCGCGCGTGGTTGGGGAAGAGGTGGCGGGCACGGGCATTCAGTGGGCATTCGCGCCGTGCGTTGCGGTGGCGCGGAATGAGCGCTGGGGCCGCACTTACGAGAGCTTCGGCGAATCTCCGGATTTGGTTTCCGAACTGGGCGCGGCGGTCATTCAGGGTTTTCAAGGAAGGCAGTTATCGGATTCGACTTCGGTTTTAGCTTGCGCCAAGCACTTCCTGGCCGACGGCGGCACCGCCATCGGCGTGGACCAGGGAAATGCGATTTGTGATGAGGCCACGCTGCGCAAAGTGTTTCTGGCGCCTTATGTCGCGGCGGTCAAGGCGGGCGTGGGTTCGATCATGGTGTCCTATAGCAGTTGGAACGGCACGAAAATGCACGGCAACAAATATCTTCTCACCGAGGTCCTCAAGGGCGAGCTGGGATTCAAAGGGTTTTTGATTTCCGACTGGGCGGCGATTGACCAGCTTTCGCCCGATTACAAATCAGATGTGGCTGCTTCGATCAACGCAGGGTTGGACATGGTCATGGTTCCCTTCGGCCCCGGAGAAAGGAACAATTACATCCAGTTCATCCAGGACCTCAAGAAATTGGTGGAGGAGGGCAAAGTCCCGCAATCGCGGATTGACGACGCGGTATCGCGCATTCTGCGGATCAAATTTCAAATGGGACTTTTTGACAAATCCCGCGCCAATCCAAAACTGACCGCCGCCGTCGGTTCTGCGGAGCATCGGGAGGTGGCTCGTGAATGTGTCCGACAATCTTTGGTTTTACTGAAGAATGCCAATCGCGCGCTGCCCCTATCCAAACGCTTGAAACACTTGCACGTCATGGGTGAAGCCGCCGATGACATCGGCACGCAATGCGGCGGTTGGACCATCAGTTGGCAGGGCCAGGCTGGCTCCATCATCCATGGCGGCACGACCATCCTCGCCGCGATCCGCAAAACGGTCGCCGCTGATGCCGTGGTGACGTTTTCCACGACTGGTGAAGTTGCCCGTGGCGCGGACGCGGTTCTGGTCGTCATCGGCGAGATGCCCTATGCCGAAAAGAACGGCGACCGCCGGGATTTGAGACTTTCGGCGAAAGACATCGCTCTTATTTCAAGGGCCAAAGAAACCGGGGTCCCGGTGATCACCGTGCTTGTCTCCGGCCGTCCGCTGATTCTTGATGCCGCGCTGGAGTTGAGCGATGCCCTTGTGGCAGCTTGGCTCCCTGGCACTGAAGGCCAAGGCGTGGCTGACGTATTGTTCGGTGATCACAAGCCCACCGGCAAGCTGCCGCTAACATGGCCTCTCGACAATAAACAACTGTCAGCCAGGGCCGATGCCGGGGAAAAGCCACTTTTCCCATTTGGCTTTGGCCTGACTTATGAACCCATGACGGCAAGACGGGCCATGGCGAATGTCAAAGGCGTGCCTACAAGTGAATGATACCGCGCTGAATAGCTGCGGTGACGGCTTCAGTTCGATCCACCACCTGAAGTTTCCCAAAGACGCTCTTCAAATGGTCTTTTACGGTGTACTCGGTAATGTTGAGCTTGTCGCCGATTTGTTTGTTCGCCAAACCTTTGACGAGGAGTTGTAGAACTTTCACCTCCTGATGCGTCAGATCTTCAAATAATTTCCGGGACGCCAGCCGCTTGGCAATTTCTTTCGGAATCCATCGCTGGCCGGCGGCCACGGCTTGAATCGCGGGGATAAGCTCTTGCCCGGTGGCGCTTTTCAGCACGTATCCCCGCGCTCCGGCCTGGAGCGCCTTGTAAATATCCGTGTCCCCGTCAAAAGTGGTCAGCATCAGTACGCGCGCTTGGGGATCCTGGCCACGAATTTCGATGGTGGCCTCTATGCCGTCTTTGATCGGCATACGCAAGTCCATCAACACGAGATCGGGCTTGTGTTTCCCGAACAAGTCCACGGCTTGGTTGCCATCGGCCGCTTCGCCTACTATCACCATGTTGGGTTCCGTGTTGACCAGCGCGATCAAACCCATCCGGACGATAAAATGGTCGTCCGCCACAAGGATGCCGATTTTCCCTTCTCTTTTCATGATGACGGTTGGGGCTCGGCGCAATCGGGCGCATAGGACTCATGAGGGATCGGAATTTGCACGCGCACTGTGGTCCCCGCATCCGGGGCGCTGGAGATGGCTATCTCGCCATGCAATCGCTTGGCGCGCTCGGAGATGCCCAACAGGCCAAAGTGGCCCTCACTCGGCCCGGCACAACCGTCCAACGCAAATCCCTTGCCATTATCTTTTACCTGCAAGACAACGTTCTTGGGGCCGTAATCCAGTTCAATTTCGGTCAGAGTCGCCCCGGAATGTTTGACGACATTGGTCAGTGCCTCCTGCGCGATGCGGAGCAAGTTCTCCTCCACGGTTTCGGGCAAGGGCCTGACGCGGCCTTGGGCCTCCACTTTGACGCTGAGGTTCGAATCTCCGGTAATCTGCTGGCTGCTCATCAGCAAAGCACCGGGCAAGTCAAATTGTTCCAGCGCCCGGCATCGCAAGTTCCAAACCGACCGATGGACCTCCATTTGACTTTCCGCGACCAGGTTCCGCGCGACTTCGAGATGATGCTTTGCGCCATCGTGTTCTTTTTCGAACAGTTTGGTGGTTGTGTCCAATTGCAACGCGACACCCGTGAGAGACTGTTCCAAAGTGTCGTGCAGTTCCTGGGCCAGCCGCGTTCTCTCCGCCAAAGTGGCCTTGGACTGAAGCTCCAGTTCCTTGCGAGCCGTGATTTGCAGCCTCAATTGAGCCGTCCTCTCCTTGACTCTTTCCTCGAGTTGGTCGTGCGCTTCCCGCAACTCAATCCGGGCCTTTTCCTTCTCACGGACCAAAACCTTTAAGGTGGCGTTCTTTTGCGAAACCATCACCGTCCAACCAACCGCCGCAATGGAAACGGCCAACAGAACCCCTAAACCGGCCAGGAGCCGTTGCGGGGTCAGCCAACTCGGCTTTGCCAGGACCTGGACATTTTTTCCAGTTGGCATAAGAATTTGAAACGATCTGGATTTCCCGTCCTCTCCGCTTTCCGTGAAGCAAACCCCGCTGACTTCGATAATGCTGCCGAAGCGGAGGTCTGCAAAGTCCGACATGGCGTCCGGCGCTTCCGTCTCGGCGGTGAAAGTGAAGTTCTCGCCTTGCATCATCAAGACCGTTCTTAACCTCGCTTTTCCAGTGGTCGGCTGCCGGTCTTGCCTCTCGAAGCCATCCAGCAACTTGCCTTTCAAGGTGACCAAGGCTGCATGGCACAAACCGTCTTCCACTTCCTGGATCGTCACGGCCTTGGGCGTCAGGGCCTTCCTGGGTTCGGATGTCTTCCGGAAAACGGCATCGTTCAGCACAGGAAGAAAGTTCTCGAAATCCGCAAAGCCGACCGCCTCAATCATGTCGCCCACAGACATGACTTCAATTTGGCGGCTCTTAACGCACAAGCCGCCGGACTTATCCTGGAGGAATAAAACCTCGCCCGGTCTTTGATAGGTAATCCTGCCCTTGACATGAACCCGTTGGGCCGGCCTGTTGTCTTTCCGATATTGCGCGATATTATTGAGAGTCAGCAAAGGTTCTGTAAAGGGATCGATGGACTCTCTTGCTTCCACCACAAAATCCTCAGGGAGAGGCATGAACAGTTTCACGGCGGTCAAGCGTCTTTGCACCTGGTTGAAGAATGCGCCGGCGGTCCCTCTGAGCCGCACCCTCGCCCCCACAAGGCCTTGCGGATCCATTTCCGGAGGAAGCCTGGGAAACGCATGAAACCGATAGCCGGCCGAGGCAATAGCCAAGTCCAGATTTGATTCCGTCTCGGACATTTGCGCCGCCCGCACGATGCCGGAAATCTCCACCCGCTGGCTGTCCTCCGCGCCCGACATAAAGCGATCAATGGAGACCGACCGGGCAGGCGGCAAAGGGGCGGTTCCGAGCTTGAGAAAAATTGGTCCTGTAATGACTGGTGCGTAGGCGCCCGTTTCCGTGACCCCGGAAACGCGGACAACATCCCCCACCGCCGGCATCGGACCATCACGGTTATCAACGAAAACTCCGCCAGTGGCATCCTGGACGAAGAAGCTCCCGCCCAGAGTCGGAACCTCCGCGGTCACGGTGCCGGTTACCAGAACTTTGATCTGGCTGGCGGCGCGATTCTCGGGGAGAGAAATGACATCGGCGGCATTGGTCAAAAGCTCCCCCGTCTCGCCGGCTGATGTGGCCTGACCGAACAGGCCCGGCGCGAAGGCCAGGATGATTCCAGCCGTGGTCCGAAGCTTATGACCTGAACTCATTTTCTTTTTGGTTGAGACTGATATCAGAGTGTCGGAGTTCCAAATTCCAAAGTCCAGACTATTCCGAAGGCCGGCTCAACGCATCCCTCCAAAGAGGGATTGCCGGGTATCGGAATTAGTGTTAAAATGATAATATGAGTACCTGAAAAACAACCCTCCGAAGGCCGTTTCAGGGCATCCCTCCAAAGAGGGATGACGGGTGTCGAGGATTAGTGTTGAATAGCCAACATCAGCAGTGAAATATATTACATGAGCAACGAATCAAACCCCAAAAAATCAAATGGCGTCGCGGGCAAGTCTTGTGCCGCGCCTGCCATAAAAGCAATACTTAACCCCTAAGAATTATGAAAAACTCCAATGCTTGTCAATCCTTTGCCCGTTTATTGCAGGCCAACATAAATTGGGCCAAATTTTTGTGCCGGACGGCCGTCGTGGCCGCGCTGGCTTTTGCTCTGCCCAATCAGGCCCAGGCGCAAACGGTCAATTGGTTGTATTTCCCCTTTGCCGACGCACCGGGCAGCAACACTACAGTCAGTTCCACCAGTCTCGGTGGCATCAGCGGCGTCACCTTGACCGGGTACAATGGCAGTGGAACGCAGGAGGACTTTCATGGCGCGGTCGGTTCAGGTGTGGATGGCGTAGAAAACGGCGGTCGGGCGTGGAATTTAGCAAACGGAGACGGGGGAACCCAGCCGGGTAACGCGACTGGTGGGTCCACCGGCGCCAACGCCGCTAATTGTGTTGCTGATCGAAGCGATTCATTGCTCGCTAACACCATCACCAGCTTCGTGGTATCGATGTGGTTTAATCAACCTGTAAAGGCGCCGAGTGGCGCCGGGTTCGTTCTTCCCCGGCTCTTTGTTCTTAGTCCCGCGGGTGGGAACGATGGCAGCGCCAATTCCATCGGCGTAAAGTTCCAGCAGGAAAACCAATTCATTTTTTCCGTTGGCGCCACCACGCTCACCACAACGTATGGCGTTGGTACGTATCCCGCTGGTGATTTTGGAACTAATCAGTGGTATTTTGTTGCATGGGTTTGTGATGGCACCAACATAACTCAATATACCGGCTCGGACTCGTCGCCTGCCACGTTGGTGCCGAGTACTCAAACCGGGAGCATTACGCCGGTTGCTTTGGGCGGCACCCCAACTCTTGTCATTGGCAACCGAAACTTTGAAGGCGCCCGCGGGTTCGACGGCTGGATTCAAGATTTTCGCCTTGACACCGGCGTTTCCACGAATCCTGCGGCCTATGTGGAAGGCATCCGGCAGTCCAGCCCCGGTATTATACTCGATGTTAATTTTATTGATGATTCCGTTAACGTGGCCTACGGCGGCGGCGCTGACCCTGCGCCTTCTGCGATGTCAGGCGCGGCGGTGATTGGTTCATCGGGTGACATTTGGAATGGCTTGCATGGCTTTGCCTACTCCGCGTATCCGTCTGGCGCCACTTACACGGCGTCCGGTGGATCCTTGCTTTATACAGATGGCACCAGGTCGGCGGTTACGTTGAGTTTGTCGGCGCCAAATGGCTCATATGATAATAATGCCGTAAATTGGAGCAGTTTCACCCCATTTTCATGGGCTTCCTACGCTGCCGAAACCGCTGGGACTGGCTACCCAAATACCCCATATGCAGCCTTGATGGCGACTATTATCAGCACCGCCGCCAATACTGCAAACGGATACGTCAATCTCGGCGGTCTTTCGCCTAACGCGGTTTACAATCTGTACGTTTATAGCGCGGGTAATGCGGCTGGGAGAGCGAGTACGTTCACAGTCGGTGGTGGCGGTGGCAGCCAGGTTTCTACTTACGACGACGCCAACACCAACCTCGTCAGCGAAGTGGACTATCTTGAGTTTGCCGGAGTCACGGCGGACGCCAGTGGGAATCTGGCCATAGGCTTTGGCAATGGCGGCGTTAGCGAATGTGATTTCAATGGTTTCCAGCTTCAATTCGTTAGCGGTACCCCACCCCTCCTAGCTTCAGCACCTCCAACCATTACCTGCACGTCCAACTTGGCGGGATATACGCTTTGCACCAACACCAGTATCACCTTCACTGCCGTATCCGTCGCCAACACCATCACCAACTTTCAAGTGGTAACTATAACATCCCCTCTCGGGTCAGCCATCACCACGACCACCACCACGAATTACGGCGCGAACGGTACGTTCTCCGGCATAATCGTCGCCAACCTCGGCACGGGCACGGCAACCGTCCAAATTCCGCTGCCGGCGAATTTGAAATACAGCGTGACCGTCACGGCAATGGATTCTACGGGCCGTACCGCCGTGACGGCCGTCGCTTTCGATACCTTCGCGCCCACCCTGGTCATTGAAGCCTCCGATTACAACTTCAACAGCGGCCAGTTCATAGATACTCCGGCAAACGGAGGAGTGTATCTCTACACCAATGTTGGCGGCGCCTCGGGGGTTGACTTTTATAAATCAGGCGGCGAAGGCCCCGCCCCGTCCACTTACAGGCAGGACTCAGTATATCTGACAGCCACCGTCCCGGACACGGTCATCGAGCAAAAGTACAACGGCATAACTAATGCGTGGCTGTCAGCCGGCTACACCACCCCCGGTGACTGGCTCAATTTCACGAGGACATTCGGCTCCAGCCCTGCTGATTCGGCCACCAGCGGCACCTATGATGTTTGGCTCTTTATGGCCACGGACAACCACGGCCCAATGGCCCAGTTCTCCCTGGTTTCAGGCGCTACCTCGCAAACTCAAACCTCGAACGTCCTTGGCAGTTTCGGCACTGCCAGCTTCGGGGAGCTTGACTGGGATGGCTTTGAGTACGTGCCCATGACGGACCAGTATGGTAATCTTCAATCCGTAACTCTCAACGGTCAAGAGACGTTGCAAATCGCGCAGATCCCGAGTAATCCCAACCTTGGCTTTTTGATGCTGATGCCTGCGACTTCAGTCCTGACTCCTGGCTTGTCATACTATTATCCGGACGGCGCCCGTCCGTTTGAGGGGACCAACCTCCTCGCCTTCACCGTTACCCCCCACAATGGCTCCAACATTCTGGCCAGTGGCATTGATTTGGTTTTGAACAACGTTGATGTCTCATCAGGACTCAAAATCACCGCGGCGCCGGGAGGCAGTTGGAAAGTCAGTTATCCCATCCAGTACAATACGGTCTATGCTGCCGTGATCAGCATGACCAACACCGCCGGGTTGTACACCATCGTCCCTATCAATTTTGACACCTTTAATGTCAATAGTTATCAATGGGAAGCGGTTGATTATGACTTCAGCACCAACAGCCCCAGCACCGGCCTTTGGATCAGCGGCCTGTTCATTGATAATCCCGTGCCGACGTGCGATACAACGGCGCCGCTCACAGGAACGATGGCAACGAACAGTTACTTCGAATACCCCACAGGCTGGTCGATATTTAATGATCCCCAGGCCGATGGGGCCGTAGCCCAACAGGGAATCGACATTAACTTTACCGCCAATGGCCAAAACTCGTTGTTCGAGTGGTACCGGAACGACGGTGTGGGCAGCCAGGTGTCGAGTGACTTTCTGCGTCCCAAGTTCGTTACCTCTCAAACAATAGGGTGGCCCGCTCCTCAAACTCCTCCTCTGTTACCAGATCCCAATGTCGGGATATTTAACATTTGCTATACCGCCGTCGGCAATTGGCTCAATTACACGCGCACCTACCCCGCTGGCAACTACTATGTCTGGGGCCGTCTGGCTTCCGCCAACCCGTGCAGCATCTCTCTCGGCCAAGTCAGCGGCGCGGGCACCACGAATCAGACAGTCAGTACTAACGGCACGTTCACGGTGAACAATCCCGGCGGCAATCAAGCCTGGCAATGGATTCCTCTCCTCGACGCCAATGGCAACCAGGTTGTCGTTTCCCTGAGTGGCGCGGCCACCACCTTGAGAACAACAGTGCTAACCCAAGTAACAGGCGCTAATGAGCAATTCTATATGCTCGTTCCCGGGCCGTTGACGTTGACTGCCACGCTCGTTTCAGGCCAGCTCAGCATATCGTTCCCCACCGATGCCGATGAAACCTATCAGCTCCAGCATAAGAGCACCTTGGCCGCGGCATGGGCCAACGTGGGCTCCGTCATCACTGGAACTGGATCGACCTATACTGTGCCACCAATTGCAGTGTCTGGCGCGCAAGGTTACTATCAAGTCGTGGCGACAATAGTGGCGCAGCCATAGAACTGAGCCGGGGCCGCCTGCGGAAGCAGGTGGCCCAAGCCAATAAAATGAACGCAAAAATTATTATCGCGAGTCTGTGCTTCGCCTGCCGTCCAGGGAGGCGAAGCCAGTTGCGGCGCGCGGATCAGCGGCGGCGAAAAGGGATCGCTCCTTTTGGATTCACGCTCATCGAATTGCTGGTGGTCATCGCCATCATCGCCATCCTGGCGGCGATGCTGCTGCCGGCTCTGGCCAAGGCCAAAGCGCAGGCGCAAGGCATCCAGTGCATGAGCAACGAGAAGCAATTAACCACGGGCTGGATCATGTACACGGGTGACAATAAAAACCGCCTCGCGCCCAATGGCGATGAAGCCAACCAGCCTTCCAGTCCTACCGATCCAACAGCGCTGCCTGGCGGCATCAATTCGCAATGGTGCCCGGGCCGGCAGGATGTGGCAAATGATCTCAGTCCAGGCACCTCCTTTGCGAAAAATGTGGGCGTTCAGTATATCCAATTGGGCCTGATCTACCCCTATGTCAATAATCCGGCGGTTTTTAAATGTCCGGCGGATCATAGTGCTATAAACCTGACCGGCGGTACCTTGCCTCATGTCCGCAGCATGTCAATGAACACATGGTTAAGCCCGATTTCGCCCTGGCCTGGTGGTAATGGCGTCCCCAGCCCGGTTGCGTGTTTCTACAAGGACTCAGATTTGGGGAAAATGGGCGCCAGCCAAACCTGGGTGTTCGTTGACGAGAATCCTCAAAGCATTAACGACGGGTCTTTTATTTGCGATCCTGCTCCCGGACTGAATACCGTTTGGCATGATTGCCCGGCCTCGTATCACAATGGTGCCGGCGGAATTTCTTTTGCCGACGGGCACGCTCAGATCCACAAGTGGAGTGATTACACGGTGTTGGTAAAATGGTCGGTGGCGATTCCAATGGGCAATCCCAGTTACACGACGCTCGCTCCCACCCAAAATCCTCCAATAGACCTGAATTGGCTGCAGACCAATAGCACATACGTGCTTGCGCAATAAGGCGCCGGGAGGTCGCATATATGGCGTAAGTCCATTAATGAAGTCGCATTTGCAACCAAAATGGATTAGCATGATTCAAATGCGGCTTCTGTTCAAAACCAGTCTGGCTATTGTCGTTGGCTTAATGTTGCCGGCGCCGCTCGTCCGCGCCACGGACCTGCTGACGAACCCCGGCTTCGAGGCGGATCCACAAGGACAAACCAGCGTCATTTTTGGCTGGAATTCTTATGGCGGCTCGTCGGGCAATGTTTGGAGCGAGACGTCCGCCGCCATCGCTCATGGCGGAACCAATTATTTAAAGGTTTATCAAGCGAAAGTTCAGGCCCAATTACTCGATGTCAATTTTATTGACGATTCCCTCAACGTGGACTACGGCGGCGGCAATGTCCCTGCGCCTGCTACGACTCAAATGTCAGGCGCTGCGGTGATTGGTTCACCGGGTGACATTTGGAATAGCTTGGGCGGCTTTAACTATTCACCTTGGCCAACTGGCCCCAGTTTGACCACTGGATATTTGGAATACACAGATGGCTCCGCTGCGGGGGTTACGCTGAGTTTGTCGGCGCCAAGTGCCACATATGATGCTAATGCCGTAAATTGGGGCAATCACAGCCCATTTTCATGGACTTCCTACGCTAACGAAGGCGCTGGTATTGGCTACCCGGCCACCCCATATGCAGCCTTGATGGCGACTTGTCTCGTCGCCGATTCTGCTGCTGCAAACGGATTTGTCACACTCAGCGGTCTTACGCCCGACGGGGTTTACAATTTGTACACTTATAACGCGAGTGATCAGAATGAGGCTGGCGGGAGATTGAGTTCGTTCACGGTCAATGGCGTCACCCAGACCTCGACTTACGACGGCGCCACCAGCACCCTCGTCAACGGGGTTGACTTTCTTGAGTTTGCCGGAGTCAAGGCTTCCGCGGGCGGGAATCTGACCATGAACTTTGGCAGCTTGGGTGTTGGCGAAAGTGATTTCAATGGTTTCCAACTTCAAGCTGCAATTGTCTCAGAGGCCGGCACATACGGCGTTTATCAGGACAACCTTTCCGGCCCTGGCGCCGTCTATGCCGCCGACGGCTGGGCGTACACCAGCGCATCGGACACTCTGGCCGGCCAGAACGCCGCCTGGATCGAAGTCACCTTCCGGGATGCCAGCGCAAATATTCTTGCTCTCTACCGTTCCGCGCTCATCACCACCAATGCCGTCGCCACCGGAACCTTTCCGAAAAACACGTGGATCGACCTGCCCATCACCAATCAATACAACCCCAACTCCTACGCCATCACCAATCACACCGCCGCCCTCGTCGCTCCCGCCGGCACCAGTTTTGTCCGCTATCAAATCACCTTCCAAGGCGGCGCTCTCTATAGCGCCGGCTCGGTGTATTTCGATGACTTGACCCTGACGCAAACGGCGGGCGGGCCGCAAGGCAATTGGAACATCGTCTGGAGCGACGAATTCAACGGCGCCTCCATTTCCCCGACCAACTGGACCTTCGAGATCGGCAACGGCAGCGGCGGCTGGGGCAACAACGAACAGGAGTATTACACCAGCCTGCCCCAGAATGCCTACGTTTCCAACGGCCTTCTCCACATCGTCGGCCTTAACCAATCCTACGACGGCTACAGTTACACCTCCGCCCGCATGAAATCCGAGGGTCTCTTCACCGCCTTATACGGACGCTTTGCCTTCCGCGTCAAACTGCCCGCCGGCCAGGGCCTCTGGCCCGCCTTATGGATGATGCCGGAGGATTCCGTTTACGGCGGCTGGGCGGCTTCCGGCGAAATCGACGTGATGGAAAACATTGGCAGCATCCCAACCAATGTCTTCGGCACCTTGCACTTCGGCGGCCCCTATCCGGACAATACCCAATCCTACGGGCTGTCCTACAATTTCCTGCCCGGCGCTTCGGTGACCAATTTCAACATTTACCTCCTGGAATGGACGACCAATGCCATCAACTGGTACATTAACGGCCAACTTTACGAAACCCAGACCAGTTGGTGGAGCTCCAGCACCACCGACAACAGCACCATCAATCCCTATCCAGCTCCCTTCAACAAACCGTTCTACATCATCATGAACCTGGCCATCGGCGGCACCTTGGGCGGGACCATTAACAACTCCATCTTCCCGTGCGACATGCAGGTCGATTACGTCCGCCTTTACAACCTGACCGCGCCCCTCCAGCTCACCAGCAGCCTGAGCGGCGGGAAGTTATTATTGACGTGGCCCTCAAACATCGTCTGCCACCTCGAATCCACCACCAACCTGTCCGTGGCGTCCGCTTGGACCAACGTGGCCGGCGCGGTCACGCCGTTTTCTGTTACGCCTCCCTCCACCGCTGTTTTCTACCGTCTGGCTTCCCCATGAGCGGCCCGCCCGGCTTAACGTCAGGAATGGGGCGGGAACGCGACGTTTTGAGGATCGCGCCCCTCCCATGCTGGCCAGCTCATGGCTGATAAATTCGCTATCGGATTCCCGAATGCTTCATGCGTACCGAGTAAAGCGACGTTCGGGCCGCAATGAAAAGCGTCTTGTGGTCGGCGTCTCCAAACACCAATTGCACCGGTCGTTCAGGAACTTCGATGGTGTCAATTAGTTTGCCGGCAGGGTCATACACATAGATTTGGCCGGCGGCGATATACACGTTGCCGCGCGAATCCACCGTCACACCTTCGCCGCCTTGTTCTGCAAACAGCCGGAAATTTTTCAAACTTCCGGCCGGGTTCACGTCAGCGGCCCACGTTCTAAGTTCGGATTCGACGGTGACATAACAAGGTTTGCCCGGCACGACTTTGTCCAAGCCAAAGGAGCGGATCTGCGGACTTGATTCAACGCCCCAACTGGTTGCTCCATTTAAAAAGTCCTCGCCTGCGGGCAGCACGGTGGTCCTGTCGGGTGAAATAAAATTGGCAACCGGATGGGAAAGGGAATCGCGATTCAAGCGCCAGTCGCTGACGGGCAAGTATAAACTCTTTCCCGACCGCTCGGCGACAGCTTCAGGTTTCAGTAGCGTGACTTTGCCACTCGAATTCAATGCATAAACCACGCCACGGCCCGCGTAGGAAATGACCATCAAGTTGCCCGCCTGGTCCACGGCCAGGTTGACGGGTTCCAGGGGATAATCGCTGACGGTGGAGAGCTGTCGCGACGAGGGGTTCCACTCATAAATCCGTTGCCAATGTGCATCCACGAAATAGAAATCGCCGCGCGGCCCGACGGCGCCTCCGGAGATATTCAAAAAGCCACCCGCGAGTTTCTGCACCTTCGCGCCGCGCGCGACGACCGGTGAAGGCACGGCCGCCTTGGGGCGAGGGGCCTGACCTGAAATGTCCAGCCACGCGAAGTCACGTTGGCGGATCTCAATGTCATGGGTCTGGTCGTAAACGGCGGAATCAAAACTCACCTTGCTGTTGCTGTCGCAGTGTAGATTGCGGAAATGGATATCCTGCGAGTTGGATACCTTGACGGCCCACGGAAAAGGTTGGAAGGAACTAATGACACGGTAGGAGTGGAAATTAGCGAAGGTAATGTCGCGAGACGAATCAATTTCAATCGGCAGGGCGAAGCCGCCCTCGCCCCGCTCTTCCTCCGTCTGCAACGCGTAAAAGCGCCAACCCGCTGCGTTCTTTACCTGGATTTCGTTGCGAACGTGGTGTTCGATCGAGACCTGGTAGGCCCGGCCTTCAGTCTCAGTATCAGATACGACCATGCCAGCTTGGGCAAAGGTCGATGGGGTCCAAATATCGAGGAACGTGCCGCCACCGCCATCGGTAACCCACAGGCTGGGATATTGGGTGTCCCAATGACGACTGGGATCGGGGTCGGCCGTGTGGTTGTCGTTGTACGGTTTCTCGCGGGAGCCATCCGGCCTTGGCGTGCCGTGCCCGCCAAGGAATCGAACGTCGTTCATCATCGAACCGGAGCCGGCCTTCCAGAGAGCCGCGACCGCACGCCGATTGTTCCCGCTCGTAAAAAGCCCGATGCCGATTATAATGTTTTTGCCGCCTTTTGGCGCTTCCAGCAAAGCTTTGGGGCTGCCGATACCTTGATAAGCCGGCGTGCCGTCCGGCAAAATAATCTGCGTTGCGCCCGGATGCAGTCCGATCAATGTCGTGTCGGGTCGCAGCTCTAATGTGTCACGCACGATGTAAAACCCTGAAGGCAGGTAAATGGCGCGGTGGTCCGCAATCGCTTTCTGTAATACGTCAGTGTCGTCGGTGTGGCCGTCCCCTTTGGCGCCCAAATCACGCAAGTTCACCCATGTGTCGCAAGCAGGCAGGGGAGCCAAATCAGAGGCAACGGTTGGCGACATCGTGGCCTGCGGCGCGGCGTCGAAATGGGTTTCGATTTCCAGCCCGGCTCCGATGTCGGCATAATGGAGTCCGTGGGAAAAATTCGTTACCGCATAAATTTCCGCAGGGGCGGCAAAGCGTTTGCCGCTATCACGCAACGCGGCAAAGACCGGCACATTGCGACAGGTAACTCCTTCCATATTGATTTCATTGCGAGGGCTTTTCTCCATCCCCAAAATGAATGCCGGACCGGAAATGTCTTCGAGGCGGGCGTCCTTGACCCAAAGTTCGTCCGCCCATTCAGGTTCTATTTCAACGGCCGTTGGCACATGCCGGAAGTGCGGGCGAATGAGCGTGAGTCCGGCTTCGTGTTCGAGAATCGCGGCTTCACGTTGGCCTTCAAATGAACAGTCAATGAGCGTGAACTGCCAGCCGGGCGAAGGTTTTGACGTCCAAATGGCGTGGGTGCCGCCGAAGAAATAAACGTCCTCGACCACATTCCCGCCCTCATGGATGCCAGCCAGCGCGGAGCCGAGACGGAAACCCATGTGAGCGAGGAAACAGTGTTGGGCATAGTGCGCCCGCACGGCGACCGCGCCCGGGTTTCCGTCCTCAACCTCCACATCAATATTGGCGAGCGCCGAATAAAAAGTACCAGGGTTGGCGTCTGGGACAAAACCGTTGCCAGCCTGCAGATTCCGCGGACGCCTTCCAGCGAAAAAGACCATGACCTTCTCATGCGACGCATCCCCGAAACCTGGTGTGTTGGCGGGCAGGACAATAACCGGACGTTCGTCACCGTAGCCAATCAACCGGATGGCGGGCCAAATATAAAGAGTATCACTGATGCGATATCGCCCCGGTGCGAGCAAAACAATTCCTTGGCCAGCGGTCTCCTGAACTTGATTAACCGCTTTCTGCAATGCGGCGGTGTCGTCACCTCCGGATGGAGTAAGGTAAACTGCCCTGGAATCTTCCAACCGCTGCGTGTAAAATGAAGCTGACCAGGCCGATGCCGCAAAGACAAAGAAGAGCGGAACCAAAAATGACAACCCCAGTCTCCTCGAGAGTTCCTTGACGGCTAAATCTTTGACTGTAAATTTTTTAATATCCACGGGAAGGCGCAAGAATAATCAAAACAGCTTCATCATTAAAGATATTTATGTCGGGCCGGGAGCAAAATGAGACAGGCGCGAGTTCAAAAGGAGACACCTGATATTTGAGGTGGACCCCATCATTTAGACCACGAAGCGCATAAATTAAGATGGACTCCTTCGATCTGTTGTCATATATGTTTCTTGTTGTCTCTTGCCTGATTTGCGCTTCAAAGAACTTTCGAAAAGAGAGAACGAACCTTCGTTGATTCCAGTCCGCTCTCCCTCTCCGTTTTGTTAGCACCTCTATTCTTACCGCCGTAGGCGGTCTGTTTTCAAGTCTTTTCTGTGAGTGGCTTTGCGGGCGCGCCAGCGGCTGCCTACACCCTTTCTGCGCCTCTTCCGGGTTGCGGTTGCATCGCTTCCAAGGTCGCCGGCTTGGCGCCGTAGGAGTCGGGCGCCCGATAGACTTCCGAGGGCGTCGTGTAGCCCAGCGCCTGGTGGGGCCGCTCGTCATTGTAACTGTCAAACCATTTTCCCAGCCCGCGTCCGGCGTCCAAGCCGCCGCTGTAATCCTGGAGGTAGATGTCCTCATACTTGACGCTCCGCCAGAGCCGTTCGATGAAACGGTTGTCCAGCCACCGTTTGCGCCCGTCCATGCTCACGTCCACTCCGGCCGATTGCACCGCGTCGATAAACACCGGCGAGGTGAATTGCGAACCCTGATCGGTGTTGGAGATCAATGGTGCCTGGCGTCCCTGCCGCAACGCCATTTCCCAAGCGTCCACACAGAAGGCCGTGTCCATCGTGTTGCTCAACCGCCAGCCCAGCACGCGGCGACTCCACCAATCCATCACCGCCACCAAATACATAAACCCCGTGGCCATAGGAACATAGGTGATGTCCGAACACCAGACCTGATCCGGCCCCGTGACCACCAAATCTCTCAACAGATACGGAAAAATCTGGTGTCCCGGCCCGGGCAGGCTGGTGCGCGGCCTGGCGTAGATCGCTTCGATCCCCATCAAGCGCAACAGCCGCCGCACCCGCTTGCGATTGATGGCCCATCCCTGCTGGCGCAACAGCACGGTCAACTTGCGGCTCCCATAAACCGGATGCTCTAAATGCATCTGGTCCAACTGCCGCATCAGCCCCAGGTTCTCCTCCGTCTCCGCACAGGCCAGGTAATAATACGTGCCGCGGCAGACCTCCAACAGCTCGCACTGATGGCGCACGCTCACCTTCGCATCTGGACCGACCAGTTCGTCCAAGCATGTTAAAGACCCATCTGTTTGGATTTTTTTTTGAGCCAGTCCAGGTCCACGGTCAACTGCCCAATCTTTTGATGCAACTGCGCGATCAATTCCTCCTGATCCTCGTGGCCCGCCGCACCCGCCTCGAACAACTCCGGCAACCGGTCCCGAATGGTGGCTTTCCATTGCGTGACCTGCGTCGGATGCACCGCGTACTCTCGCGCCAGTTGCGCAACCGTCTTAAGCCCCAACAGGGCTTCGAATCCCACTTTGGCTTTGAAGGCACTACTGTGCCGTTTGCGTTTTGCTTTCATCGATCTGCTTTCTCTCATCAGATCGGTAAAAGTCCATCTTAACCACTGGTCTAGTTTTTGGGGTCCACCTCAATTTTCAATTGCGTTCAATCAGTAAACGATTATGTTGCAACCAGAAATGCGCAGTATGCCTTCCAAACTGGCAATCAATATCAGAGGCAAAATCAGCCCTGTTCAAAAAGGAGTTAATATGTTCTTTTCAAGTTTATTTGAGCAATGCCCCAACACCGGAAAGATACGCGGCATGAACAAGAGCGCATGGCCAAAATGGGCCCTGCTTTTTGCCGGATTGGCCGCATGCGTATGGTATCTGTTCCGTGTCATTCCAAAGCCGTCCCGCGCGGCGTATCCCTGCCTGCGCGCGGCCGCGCCCCTGCGGATCGGCTTTCTGGCGTATTGTGCCGCTTTTGGGGGATATGCATTTTTATTGGCAAAGGCCAAGTCGCTTTTAAGGACAAAACGGCATTCCCGGGCCGGCCTCTTTTTTGTGGTGTTCATTTTTCTCGGGAGCGATGCGCGCGTATCTTTTGCGGCGTCCGGCACGCCCAAGGGGATTTTCCCCGGCCGCGTCGCATGGGTGTATAACACCAATGCGGCATTATGGACCGGCGCGGGAAACTACTGGGACGCGTCCGTCAATCCGCAGGCGGAATATAACAAATCTTTTACCGCGGGTATCGCGACGCTTTCCGGCGGGACGAACGACGCCGATTCCTGGGATAAAATATTCCGCTGGTTTAACAACAGCCACGGCCGCACTGGCGCGGGATATCAGGCCGGCGACATGATCGCCATCAAAATCAACCAGAACAATTCGCCCGCTCCAGCCGCAGACCATGGCAATGCCATGAACGCGAACCCCCAGACCTGCGTCGCGGTGGTCACAAGCCTTGTGAACGCGGGCGTTCCTCAGGCAGACATCTGGATAGGCGACCCGAGCCGCGCTGTCACGGACAATGTTTTCAACGCGATCCACAACGCGTTTCCCAATGTAAATGTGGTTGACTATTTCGGCAACAACGGCCGTGTCACCACCGCCGTCACGAACGGCGTTTTCCCCAACACCGACGTCAAGAATGCGGAAGCGGCGTGCTTTTACAATGCACGGTACATTATTAACCAGCCCCTGCTTAAAGGCCACGTCGGCCAGATGATCACGTTCGGGGCAAAGAATCTGTACGGGCTTAACGGCATCCTGCCCGACTGGCGAAACAACCACAGGCATCCCGGCGACAGCGCCCTCACCGCTTATATGACAAACGCGAATTTTGGGGGCAAGGTCGTTTTGTGGTGCATGGACGCGATGTATCCGAGCCCGGAGCTGGATGGCGCCCCATTCAATGGCGTGACCCTGACGCCCTTTAACGGCAAGCAGATGTCAAGCTTCATCATGTCGCTCGACGGCGTCGCTGAAGAATGCGTTTCGTACGACTTTTGGAGCACGATTTCCGGCCGGAGCGGAGGGACAAACTACATCATTACCGCGGCCAATGCCGGCGCAGGCGTTTTCGACCATTGGAACAATTCCACGGCCAAGCAGTACGGGAAAAACCTGAATCCGAATGCCAGCGGCATCGAACTGGTGCCAGTTGCGCCCCGGCCTTGAAAGTTCGGGCACGCTCTCAACGCTGGCACTGGAAACCGGTAAGATTCTTATTGCATTTCCTCCACAGTCGTTCATCATTAAATGAAACCAAAGTTATCACACTGGCAATCCTAACATGAAAACGAAACTTCCATCGCTTCTGCAAGCGTGCTTGATTCTCACCGGCGGTTTTTATCTTGGCGGATGCGCGTCCACCGAATTGAAAGAATATCAGGGAAAGCCATTTCAAGACAGCGTGTATCATGGAGGTCCGCAGAAAATTCCCGGACGCGTGCAATGCGCCTACTATGATTTCGGCGGAGAAGGCGTCGCCTATCATGATACGGATGCAAAGAACAACGGCAGCGGGGGTCTGAATCCTGCCAACGGGACCTATCTCAATGAGTTTCGAATGAACGAGGGCGTTGATACCTCCTACACGAAATTCCACGACGAAATTGATAATAATCAATACGATTTGGCGCTGCCGCCCGAAAAACAACTCTACATTGGTTGGACGGCGCCCGGCGAGTGGTTCAACATGACCGTTGCGGTTGAACAAGCCGGTGTTTATACCATTGATCTCTTATACACCTCGAACAGGGGCGGGATAATTTCGCTGGATCGAAACGGCAAGCCTTTGGTTTCTTCGATCAACATTTTTTCAACCAGAAACGACAAGGATCCCATCGCCTGGCGTCAATGGCACCACTGGAACATCATGACAAATATGGCCGAAGTGGAGCTGCCCAAAGGGCCGTGCGTTTTGACCCTTCACATCGTCACCGAAGGGAACATGAATTTGGCCTATCTTGATTTTAAGCCGAAAAACAAACAGCCGCATTTTTTCCCTCCATAGATTGTGGTTTGACAGTTGAAAACTAACCCACTGAAAATCAGCGCTTTATCGTGATTGGAAGGATAGTTTGATTTAGTTAGATAAGATCGAATCAATCTCGATCCTGCGCGGATGAGTTTTTTGACAATGGCCAGGGTCAAAGCAAGGGAGAAACTGGTCGCTCAGACAGCTTGACGATTAAGCAGTCGCCAGCTCTTCAACTCCCCTGGCAAATTGGACCGTGCCCCCGTTTCGGATGCCGTATTTTAGATTGCAAAACCGGCAGAGGGTGGCATAATCGCTCAAAAGGATTCGCATGAAATACACACCTTGGGTTCCGTCCCTCGGACGACTCATCGCGTTCATTTGCTTTTGCGGCGGGTTGACGTGGAATGTCTCGGCCCAGCAGCCTTGGACGAACATAACCCTTTCGGCCAGCCAGCGGGCAGCTCTGTTGCTCAACGCGATGACTTTTGGTGAAAAGATTGCCATGGTCGCCGGCGCGGGCGGCGGGTATGTGGGCAACATTCCGACCAATAGCCGACTCGGCATTCCGGCGTTGAACTTGCAGGACGGCCCGGCGGGCATCGGTGACGGAGCCAATAACGTCACAGCATTCCCCGCCCCCATCGCTCTTGGGGCGAGTTGGGACATCGCCCTGGCGCGGCAATATGGCAGCTATATGGGTGCCGAAGCCCGGGGCAAGGGTGTTTCAGTGCTGCTGGCGCCGATGATGAACATGGCGCGCGCTTACGAGTCGGGCAGAACTTTTGAAGGCTACGGCGAAGACCCCTGTCTCTCCGGGGCAATGGCGGCAGCCGAAATTCGTGGCATCCAGGGCCAGGATGTGATCGCCACCGCCAAGCATTTCGTTTGCTACGAAGAGGAAACCGACCGGACGCTCATCAGTTCGGACGTGGACGAGCGCACGCAGCAGGAGATTTATTACCTGCCTTTTCTGCAATCGGTCCGGGCTGGTGCCGGGGCGGTGATGGCGTCTTACAACCGGTTGAACAGCCGTCACGCTTGTGAAACCGAGGCGCTCAACACAGCGCTGAAAAAACTCTGGGGCTTCAACGGCTTTGTCATGAGCGACTGGGGCGCCACGTTCAGCACCGTGGCGGGCATGAACAATGGCATGGATATGGACATGTACTGCGGTTATTACCTGGCCAGCACCATCACGAATGAAATCCAGTGGGGCAGCGTCCCTTCGTCGGAACTGGACGGGATGGTACAGCGCATCCTGACGACGATGTTTCAGTTCGGCATTTTTGATAACCCACCGACGGGCAACCTGAGTTCAGTGGTCACCAATGCCGCCCACAATCTATTCGCGCGCCAGGCGGCGGCGGAGGGGGTTGTGCTGTTGCAAAACAACCGCGGTTTGCTGCCGGTGGGCGCATCGGTGCATTCCATTGCGGTGATTGGTTCGGTGGCCAGCGTCGCGCCAATATCCACCGGAGCCGGTTCCGCCGGTGTGGTTCTGCCCTACAATGTGACGCCACTGGCCGGAATCACCAGCCGCGCCGGCAGCGGCATCACTGTCAATTATGCGCAAGGCGACGGGGTCGGCGTTTCGCAGGCGGCGGCATTAGCCGGCATTTCCGATCTGGCCATTGTCTGCGTTGGCCAGCAAACCAGCGAAGGAAGCGACCGATCCAGTCTTTCATTGCCGAATGGCCAGGATGCGCTGGTGAGCGCCGTTGCCGCTGCCAATTCAAACACGATTGTGGTGGTTTATTTGTCTTCGTCCGTGTTGATGCCATGGTCCAGCCAAGTCGGCTCGATCTTAATGGCGTGGTATCCCGGCCAGGAAAATGGCAACGCCTTGGCTGCGGCTCTGTTTGGCGACGTAAGCCCATCGGGAAAACTCCCCGTGACCATCCCGGCCGCTTCCAGCCAGGTGCCAACCAGTACGGCCGCTCAATTCCCCGGAGTCCTCGGCCACGTTTCCTACTCGGAAGGTTTGCAGATCGGCTACCGTTGGTATGACGCGAATAATGTGACTCCGCTGTTCCCATTCGGTTGCGGCTTGTCCTACACATCCTTCGCCTACAGCAATCTGGTCGTGAGTTCCGTCAGTCCTTCCGGGCAGGTGCAAATCGGCTTTGATTTGACAAATACCGGCAGCACCGCCGGCGCCGAGGTCCCGCAATTGTATCTCGGCTTTCCCGCGGCGGCGTCCGAACCGCCCAAATTGCTGAAAGGATTTCAACGGATTTCCCTTTCGACCGGCCAGACACAGCATGTTACCTATAACTTGACATGGGAAGACCTGGCCAACTGGGACGCGACGGCGCGGGGCTGGATAGTGACACCCGGTGTTTTCCAGGTTTTGGTGGGCGCTTCGTCGCGTGACATCCGTTTGACGGGAAGTTTCACAGTAAGCGCCATTCCTTCGAGCGATCTGGCCAACGCGGCCCTTCATCAACCCGTAACCGTATCATCAGTATTGACAACAAATACCCCGGGCTCCGCCGCCGTGGACGGCGACACCCTTTCGGCGTGGACATCCGCGGCCAGTGATCCGCAGTGGATTGCCGTGGACCTTGGCCTGATGAAAGACCTGTCCCGGGTGCGGCTCGTTTGGAATACGAATTGCGCCACCAGCTTTCAAATTCAAATTTCCCCCGATGACACGAATTGGACGGCCGTTTACAGCACGACCAATGGAAGCGGCGTCGTCGAAGACATCCTGGTTTCGGGGCCAGGACGTTACGTCCGCATGTACGGCACGCAACGCTCCGGCACCGGCGGATATTCTCTTTCCGAATTGGGTGTTTTTTCTCAATCGCAAACCCCCTTCGGCGGCACGGTGCCGGTCTTGCCGGGACGCATCCTGGCGGCGAACTTTGATAACGGCGGCGAAAGCGTTGCCTATTACAACACCACGGTGGGAAATGTCGGCGGCGTGTATCGCACCAACGAGGACGTCGGCATTCAAGCGACCAGCGACACGGGCGGCGGCTATAACGTGGGCTGGCTCAACACCGGCGAGTGGCTCGAATACACCGTCAACCCGCCCGACCCGTCGGCGATCTATAGCATCAGCTTCCGGTTGGCGGCCCCATCCAGCGGTGGTCAACTGCGGGTCCGACTAAACGGCACCGTGCTGGACACAATCAATATTCCAAATACCGGCGGCTATCAAACCTGGCAGACAGTCACCCTGCCGAATGTTCCCATCCAGGGAGCCATTGGCAGCCAGGCGCTGCGGTTGGAAGTTCTGAACAACGGATTCAACATCAACTGGATTGAATTCGATCGCGTTCAGGTTTGCAGCACCAACAACATTGCGGTGAATCAGCCTTCATCTGCCTCCTCCTTGCAGTCTGGCTATACCGCTTCGGCGGCGTTTGACGGCGATATCACCACCCGCTGGTCGTCGGCATCTAGTGATCCCCAATGGATTCAGGTCGATCTCGGTTCGGTGCAGAACATTGCGCGCGTCCGGCTGATCTGGGAAAATGCTTTTGCCCTCAGCTATGATCTCCAACTCTCAACCGACACTATTACGTGGACGAATGTATATGGCACGACAAACGGTCCGGGCAGCATCAATGACTTGGCGGCCTTGGGTGCCGGACGCTACGTGCGGATGTATGCCACTGAGCGCGGCACGCAATACGGCGACTCGCTCTGGGAATTTGAGGTCTATCCCACTCCGCAGCCCGTGTCCATCGATATCGTCTCTCCCGTTGCCGGCAGCGTTTTTGTCGCTCCTTCCAATGGCTTCAGTTTCACCGCCAGTTCGGGAACCACAAACATTCTTACCAATAACATACAATTAATTCTGAACGGCATTGATGTTTCCTCCCTGTTAACCTTCAGCGGTTCCCCATCGAATTGGAATGTGACGTTCCCATTTTTGCAGCCCAACTGCATTTACTCCGCCATTATCAACGTGACCAATGCCGCGGGTCAGGTCGTGAGTACTACGACAAGCAACAGTTTCGACACTTTCAGCCAGACCAACCTGATCGCCGAAGCTGAGGATTTTGATTTTGGATACGACCAGTTTATCGACAACCCGGTCCCAACCGCAGAACCCGCCGCCGACAGCTATTACATGGAGGCCACTCCGGCGATTGTGGACATCGATCTAACCACGCCCGGCAACACTGGCAGCGAAACGTACCGCATTGCTTCGTGCGGCACGCAGGTCGCCAGCGATTTTCTGCGGCAAAAATTTATCACCGCCGGTGTTTCCGACTACAATGTGGGATGGTGGTACACCGGAGCGTGGTTGAATTATACGCGGACATTTCCCACCAACAATTATTACATCTACGGGCGTCTGGCCAGCGCCGCTGGAGCGTATGGCGCGACCAGCTCTCGGGTCACAGGCGGAGTCGGCACTGCCAGCCAGACAACCCTCCTTTTGGGAACTTTCAGCGGCACAGACAGCGGATGGCAGACCTGGCAATGGGTGCCCTTGCTGAATGCCAATGGCCAAACGGCGGTGGTTCCGTTGGGCGGAGTGCAAACTCTGCAAATGACCAGCGCCTGCACCAGCGGCTTAAACGCGAACTTTTATATGTTCGTCCCCGTGCCCGCGCAAATGACACTGGCTGCCTCTTTGATTGATTCCAATCCGGTTCTTTCCTTTTCAACCCAGTCCGGTTTCAATTATATGGTAGTGTACAAAAACACGCTTTCCGACTCTTATTGGAAACTGCTGGCCATACTTCCCGGTGACGGAACAACAGAGACCTTTGCCAATCTTCCCGGCGCAACGGCGCGCTTTTACGCCATTGTGGCCCAATGACAACGGCCCGTTACTATTCAGTTCTTGCCGGTTTCTTGGGTGTTTGGTGGTATGCGCTCTGATCATTTTGAGCCGGTGGGTCTGTCGGTGGAGGATTTGTGGCGCTCACACGGTAATGAAACGGGAACCCATTGGGTGGCGGCAACCGCCTGAGCGAGGCGCAGTAACTGTGCGCTGTGGGCAGCGCAAGATGCTTGCCCCGAATCACTTCGGGCGGCAGACAAAATTCAGGATAAATGAATGTGACAAGAGGGTTTTTTGTTGGCATGATATATATGTATGTATATACTTTGCCCATGAATGAACATCCAAGCCCGCAATTGTTGTTGCAGCAGATCGCCCAAATCAAACGCATGGAACCCGGCAAACTCTGCATTCTCCGCCAAGGCGCCGACGGCCCTTACTATAACCTGCAATGCCGCCAGGACGGCAAAACGGTCACCCGCTACGTGCCCCGCGAGCAAGCGGAGGCGGCGGCGGCGCATACCGCCAATTACGCTCGGTTTCAACACTTGATTCAGCAATACGTGACGCGGGTGGCGGAGCAGAGCCGCGCCGAGCGCGAAGCGGGCTTAAAAAAAAGACCTCGCACCGCACGTTCTCATCGCCCGAGAAGAGGAAATCCAGCAATTGATGGCGCGTTTTGAGGGCCAGACTCCGCAAGGCAAGCTGGTGCAGGAGTTGGAGTTTTTGGTGCGCACGGCCATTTTCAAACCGCACAACGCGGTGGTCGAATGCCTTTTGCAGGGAGCGGCCGACCGGGCCGACGCGGCTGATGCGCCCAAAGCCGGCGCAAAGACTGCTTCAAGGACAGCGTGCAGGTCGTGGATTTTTACCACGCGATGGAACACGCGGGCCGAGTGCTCGACGCCCTGCGGGGCAAAAACCATCCGGACCATAAAATCCAGCAGCGCCGTTGGGCCAAGCGATTGCTCAAAGACAAGGTTCAGTCGCTGATTAAAGAAACTCGCCAAGCTTGCGGTAGTCAAGCGCAAGCTCAAGCCGTCGAGGAGGAATTGGGATATTTTGAGCGCAATATCCAACGCATGCAGTATGGCTCCTTTCGCGCCGCAGGGTACTTTATCGGTTCGGGTGTCGTGGAGGCTGGATGCAAAACGGTCATCGGCGCACGCTGCAAACAATCCGGCATGTTCTGGTCCCTGCCCGGCGCAGAAAATGTTCTGGCGTTGCGCTGCATCTCCAGCAGCAGACGCCTGGACGAGTTCTGGAAACATCGGCTCAATCAGCACGCGAAACGCAATGACACACTCTCACTGTCCGCCTAAAGAAGAATTTTGTCCGCCGCCCCTGGGCAATGATCTGATGACTTTTTTCTTGCGAAACCGTGCGTCCTCTGCCAGCAATGTCCTTCAAAAAAGGATACCCCGAATGTCGTGACAACAACGGAAAAATGGAAGGGTAAAAAGCCGCCGAGGAACGCCTCATCAAACAAATTGCCAGCGACAACAGAATATCCTTCAACCAAATTTCGCCCAACAGGTGATAACAAACTGAGACCAAATATGAATTCCAACGTTTTTTCACAGCCGCCGCGTGTATCCTCGTGTGCGGCAGGATGCTTGCCCAAACCCCCACCATGGACACAGAGCTTGCCGCTTTAACCGAAAAACTCGCCAGCCAAGTCAAGGATCACGGCAAGAAAAAGGTCGCCGTGCTTGATTTTACCGATTTGCAGGGCGGCACCACGGAGCCTGGAAAATATGTCGCGGAGCATGACGGTGAATTTCGTCATGGGTAAACGGGATTTTTCGGTATTGGACAGGGCCAATCTCAAGAAGATTTTGGCTGAACATAAACTGACGGCCTTGGGGTTGGTGGACCCGGACAACGCGAAGAAGCTCGGCCAGTTTGCCGGGGTGGACGCTCTCATTATGGGCAACATGGTACAACTCGGCTAAATTATTGACCTGACTGCCAAAGTAATCACCACTGACACCGCTGAAGTCGTTGGAGCGGCGAAGGCGAAGTTCAAGGTGGATGAAGCCGTTCAGCAGCTTTTATCCCGCTCTAATGAACGATGTTCATTATGGTGGAGGCGGCGGGAGTTGAACCCGCGTCCCTGCCAAATAAACCAGCCGCGACTACATGCTTAGTCAGAAGAGAGTGTCAACCGCTGAATAACGTTCTGACGCGAATTCATCGGTCCAGCCCGCATGAAAAACCTTCAGCAAAAACCGCGCGGACTCCAGCCCTTGCCTAACCTGCTGTGGCGTTCTTCCCCCGTAGCAGGTGTCCGGGAGCGAACGTCGCGGCACTTTAGGCCGCGAGAGCTAATTGTTCGTTAGCAGTTATTTTTTGGTTCGATTTTTTACGAGGCCAACGAACCATCCTCGGCATGCCGCCTCTGGCGCATCTCGCAGGTCGAAACCAGTGCGCCCCCCCCTCATTTACAACACTACTATCCGGCGGATCTGCCCGGCAGTCAAGTTTCTTGGCAAATAACGGCCGGGGTGGCAGCATCCGGGGGCGGACTTCATCGAACGCAGCATGGAACAAAATGCCCTCATCACCGGCGCAACCGCGGGAATCGGTTATGAATTCGCGGAGTTGCTGGCCTCCAAAGGCCATGCCCTGGCCTTGGTCGCGCGCGATCAGGCCCGGCTCGCGGAACGGGCCGGGTCTCTGCAAACCCGGCACAAAACCCGGGTCATAACGCTGGCCAAAGACCTCTCCGATCCGGCCTCCGCGCCGGACATTTTCCGGGACTTGCAACGCCGGAATTTCCCGGTTTCCGTCCTGATCAACAACGCCGGGTTCGGGGTTTACGGCCTCTTTGCCGAAACAGACTTGGCGCGGGAATTGGAGATGTTGCAGGTCAATATGGCTTCGCTGGTGCAATTGACCAAACTGTTCTTGAAGCCGATGCTTGACCGTCGTGAAGGCAGGATTCTTAACATCGCTTCAACGGCTTCATTTCAACCCGGCCCCCGCCTTTCGCTTTACTCGGCCAGCAAGGCTTTTGTCCTTTCCTTCTCCTGCGCCCTGGCTTTGGAGTTGCGGGGGACCGGCGTAACGGTCACGACCCTGTGCCCGGGCGGCACCCGGACCGAATTCCAGCGGCGGGCCGGCATGGAACCCACCCCGGCTTTGCGGCCCATGACCGCCCGCAGCGTGGCGGAAATCGGCTATGAGGCCATGTTGAAAGGCAGGCCCGTTGTGGTCGCCGGATGGAAAAATAAATTAATGGTTGCAGTCTCCAGGCGCGCCCCCACGATGTGGTCCGCTCGCGTGGCCGAAAAATTAAACAAGGACCGCTGACTGAAAACATTCTTGAACTCGCGCCCGCGAGCGGATTCAATATGGGCATGTTAACTGGAACCTACACGGCCATCGTCACCCCATTCCGCAACGGGAAGTTTGATGCCGCCGCCTTGCGCCGCCTGATCGGGCGGCAAATCGAGGCGGGGATTGATGGCATCGTGCCGGTCGGGACCACCGGCGAATCGCCCACGCTCAATTACCAGGAACATATCGAGGTCATTGCGCGCTCGGTCGAATTTGCCGCCGGCAAAATCAAGGTGATGGCTGGCACCGGCGGCAATTCAACCAGCGAAGCGGTCTATTTGACGGCCGAGGCCGAAAAAGCGGGCGCGGATTCAACCTTGCAAGTGGCTCCGTATTACAACCGGCCAACGCAGGAGGGGCTTTACCAGCATTTCCTCGAAATCTGCCGGGCCGGCAAATTGCCCGTGATTCTTTACAACGTTCCTTCGCGTTGCGGGGTCGAGATTGCGGTCGAGACGGTGCGCCGGCTGGCGGCAGTCACGCCCCGCGTGGTGGGGATCAAGGAATCGGGCGGCAATCCGGATCGGGTGAGCCAATTGCGCGCCGCCCTCGGCAGCCGGTTCTCCATCTTCTCCGGCGACGATTCCATGACGCTGCCTTTCATGGCGTTGGGCGCGCACGGGGTGGTCAGCGTGGCGTCAAACATTATTCCAAGACAAGTGGCGCAAATGGTGCGGGCTTGCGCTCGCGGGGATTTTGCCGCCGCGCTCAAATTGCAGGACCGCTATTATCCCATTTTCAAGGATTTGTTCATCGAGTCCAACCCCGTGCCGGTCAAGGCGGCCGCCGCCATGCTCGGTCAAATCGAGGAAGAATACCGCCTGCCGCTGGTGCCGTTGAGCGCGAAAAACCGCGCCATTCTGAAAGCAACCCTCGTGCAATGCGGCATTCTCAAACCATGACCCGGATTATCATCGCCGGCGCAAAGGGCAAAATGGGGCAGGCTCTTTTGCGGGTCGCGGAAAAATTTCCCGGGCTGGTCGTGGCCGCCCGGATTGATCTCGGCCAGGAGTTGGCCAGGGTCATCCAGGATGCCGATGTGGTCGTTGATTTTACGGCTCATGAAGTCACTGTCCCGTTTGCCCGTCTTTGCGCCCAACATAAAAAGGCCCTGGTCATTGGCACCACTGGACACACCGGGGCGGAGCGAACGGAGCTGCTGAATATTTCCACGCAAATTCCCATGGTCTGGAGTTCGAATTTCTCCACGGGCGTCAACGCCTTGTTTTGGCTGACACGCAAGGCCGCCGGGATTCTCGGGCCGGATTACGACATGGAAATCGTCGAGATGCATCATCGGCTGAAAAAGGACGCGCCCAGCGGCACGGCCCAAACTCTGGCGCAAATTCTCGCTCACGCCCGGCAACAACAATTGGATAAAGTGATGCGCCACGGTCGCGAAGGCATGGTCGGCGAACGCACCGCGTCAGAAATCGGCATCCATTCCGTGCGCGGGGGCGATGTGGTGGGCGATCACACGGTCATTTTCGCCACGACCGGCGAACGGCTGGAATTGACCCATAAAGCATCCAGCCGCGAAACCTTTGCCGGCGGCGCATTGCGGGCCGCGCAATGGGTCATCGGCAAAGCGCCGGGCCTTTACGATATGCAGGACGTCCTCGGCCTCAAGTGAGAATCCCGGAAATCGCGTTTGTCGCCTTAGGCTCGAACCTGGGCGATTCGATTGACATCGTTTCCAAAGCCATCGGGCAATTGCAGTCGTTGTCCGCCAAACCCCTGCTCAAATCATCCCTCTGGCAGAGCACGCCGGTGGATTGTCCGCCCGGCTCGCCGCCCTTCATCAATGCCGTGACCGGACTTGAGCCGCGCGCGGGAGAAACCCCCGCGACTTTGCTGCGTCAATTGCGCGGGCTGGAAAAAAAATTTGGCCGGCACCCAAAGAAAGTCCTCAACGAGCCGCGTCTGCTTGATCTGGATTTAATCGCATTCGGCTCGCGGACGATGAATTCGCCGGACCTGATCCTGCCGCATCCCCGGGCGCATTTGCGGCGGTTTGTTTTGCAGCCGCTGAGCGAGATCGCGCCGGATTTTGTTTTGCCCGGCCAAACGAAAACCGCGCAACAATTATTGCGCGCCTTGAAAACCGGGGAAAAACTCCGTCAATTATGAAAATGGAAACTCACACAGCGCCTCAACGCCGGCGGCGGAGCCGTCGCGCAGCCAGCCGTCCAATTGCGCCTGGTCCTTCAGTTGCTGGCCCCGCGCGCGCGGCACGACGAAGTAGCGGCAATCCACTTCCGGCAATGAACTCATGTCGCCCCACAATTTCTCAAATTGCGCGACGGGAAAGACGTCTTCCTGGCCGTGACCCCACCGCTTCTTGACATCCTTGAGCGTGATGTAAGTGGGCATCCGCGCCGCCAGTTTGCGGATGGCCGCTGAAACTTTGCCGGCATCGGCCAAATCGGCCGTCGTCAATTCGAAAATGTCGAGCAGCTTGCGCAGGTCAATCCAGGTGCTCAGCGAATTATAGTAGGACAGTCCAAACTCGTCTTCTTCGCGGGGCATGGCCAGGCCCTCCACAATGCGCACACGGCCATTGACGCGCGCCAGGCCGCCTCCGCGGTCCTCCAGGCGGCGCGTAATCACTTCGAAGGACAGCGCCGCCCCCTGGCGAATGTGCAGGCCGAGCAGCGCCGGATTCAAATCGGCCCCGAGGGAATCAATGTTGTGCGCCAGCAAATATTTCAAGCGCGGGCGCTCCCGGAGCAGGCGCGCCAGGACGCCGTTGCGCAGCAGGTTGGAAATCTCGTACCAATGGCCCACGGGATGAAGGCATTGCGCGGGCACATTGTCGGTGTAATCGCTTCCTTCCCCCGCGTGTCTGGCCCAGCCGATGAGCGCGGCCCGCAGGCTGTCGCGCACCTTTTGCGCCTGCTCATCGAGAATCTGCTGCGGCATTTCCTCCCACAAAAAATGCAGATCGCGCTCCATCGGGACCAGCCGCAATCCGATGGCCCGCCCGGCTGACAGCAGCACGGGGCCGGCATACCCGTAATTATTTTGCCGGGCCAGCCAGGTTTCAATCGGCCCATGGGTCAGGTAGCTGGTGGTGATGACATGAGGCGGGGCCACCCCGCATTCCGAGCCGATGCGCCGGCTTTTGGCGAGGTGGACTTCCAGGAAGGTGCGATGTTTCCCTCCCAATTTGCAGAAGGGATGGAGCGCCTTGACCACGCCGGCGCCTTGGGTCCATCGGCTGCCGATGCCCGCCGCCAGCGTGACCACGGCGGCTTCCCCGTCCGCCAGCGCTTGCCGCCCAAGCGTCAAATACTTTTCGGGCAAAGGGCCGGTGGCATCAATGACATCCCCCGCCTGGACGTCTTCGATTGTGGTGCTGGCCGGCAGGCGGTTTTGCGCCAGTCCAATTCTTCCGTCCTTGAGATCGGCCCGGATTTGCTCGTGCTCGGCGCGGTCAAAACCATTTTCTTCCAGCAACGCCGCCAGGCTCTGTCCGCCGGACTCATCCTGTTTCAATTGCGGCAGCAGGCGGTCGAAGACATCCTGCACCACGCCGCCCAACTCGGGTTTGTTCCGGCTGGCCGCGGCAAATTTATCCAACTCCGCCCGGCGCAGCGGCGGGAGCGTTTGCAAATCGAGCTTGAGCAATTGCGGCACCACCAGCGCGTAATAGTGCGGCGGCAAAAGCGAATCCCCGCCCGTGAGCAAATCGGCCCAGGTCCCCGTTTCGTTGATGGCGAAATCATAGACCACCGGCTCCATGGCAAAGGGCAGCGCGCTTTCCAATTCGCCTTTCGCCCGGGCCATGATGCTTTGCAAGCGTTCCTGCGCCTCGGTCCGGCGTGCCGGCGCAAAGATGAACCCCATGCCGCCTCCCGACATTCCGCCCAGCATCCAAAAGCCCCAAAAATCCGCGCCGAATTCCGACCGCACACGCCCGATCAGGGTTTCCGTGTAAAAATTGTCCGCCCACGGGATGATGGTTTGGATCGGGCCGTGAAAATTTCGCGAAGTGGCCGCGCCGATTTTTTGCACGTCCTGCTCGCGCAACGCGGCCAGGATTTCGTCCAAAATTCCCAGCGCCTCCTGCCGCGCCTTCCATTCCGCCTCGCTCCTCAGCAAATATTTTTCGGTCACCATTTCCAGGATCGGGCCGACGTTCTGGGCCATGCCGCCGTGAACCAGCACCAGGCTTTCCTGCAATTTCCGCCGCGCCTCCGCCGGCGCGTCGCGCTCATCGAACACATGATGCGTGGGCATCAATTGTCCGCGGCTCATGCCGAATTCGGCATCGCCCTCCCT
Source organism: uncultured Verrucomicrobiae bacterium (assembly GCA_963825315.1). Taxonomy (GTDB): domain Bacteria; phylum Verrucomicrobiota; class Verrucomicrobiia; order Limisphaerales; family Palsa-1400; genus DASRLE01. Next base: position 140,143 of record CAWGST010000005.1, read on the forward strand.
GGCCGCAACGCCCTGGATGAGTTTTATGCCCGGCCATACTCCGCCCGAATCCTGCCATCCCCCGCCGGAGCCGCCCAGCCATTCGCCCAAAATGGCGCGAGCCAGGACCAGCCGCCGTTCCTCCTCACGCAACGCGCCGCTCAGGGATTGCGCCTGCCCCGTCGCGCGCATGCCAACGGAAATCAGCGCGGCCAGCAGATTCGTCGAGACCGCCAGGCGCGAGCCTTTGGGGATGTTATGGACGTTGCTGACGATTTCCAAACCGCGCCCGGGGCCGAGCAGGCGCGCCAGCAAATCGGCCAGGCTCTGGCCCGAACCTTCAATGCCGGGAGGAACGATGCCCGCCGCGATGACCGCCGCTTTGAGCAGGCCCAGGTAATCCTTGGCAAAATCAAACACTTCCGCCAGATGCGTGATGTCGGCGGCGGCGCCCAGATCCACGCTGGTCAATCGCAAAACCGGTTCGTCGATCACCCGCAAATAGACTTCGATGGGCGGCCGCGGCGTGGCATCGCGTCCCCGCACGCCCAGGTCAATGGAAACATTCAAGACTTTTGCGCCCTCGGGGTAATCCATGCCCAGAAAAAAAATGTCGCTCCAGGCGCTGTGGGTCAGGTCCATGCGCACCGGGGTCTGCTCCCGCAACACCGGGTAAGTCCCGTCCGGCCCGCGTTGCAGCAATTCCTTCCGAATGCGCAAAGGTTGATCGGCCGGATGGCCCATGCGGAACATCCATTGATTGCCGCGCACGGAACGGACGCTGCGCCGCACTTGGTCCGCCAGCGTTTGAATGCCGAGCTGATGGTAGGCGGCGGCCAGCCCGCTGCAAATGGCGTCGCTCGGCCCGTCCTTTTCCTGGCAGCCCAGGAACACTTTGATCGCCTCCTCGAAGCGCCGTTGCAGCAGATGGGCGTGGCCCTGGAAAGGGATGAACCCGCGCAGGTTGACGCCGGGCTTTGGCGGCAGATGAAAGCGGTGAATCGCATAAAGAAAAAAAAGCGCCCGCACCCGTTCGTAAAGATTCTCACTGCGCCGCCGGAATGCTTCCAAATCCCGGCCTTCCGCCAGCAACTCCTCCAGCGAGGCGCGCCGGCAAAAGGCGTCGAGCGATTGATTGGGCGCGGCAGGGCCTGGCGCGGTGATGATTTCGCTAAGATGGAGGGACATGGCGGGAAAAGTCATTCTCCCTGTACAGCAAGCATTTCCACCAAATTGGCCAGCACCTCACCGCGGTCCTTGCCCTCGAATGCCAGGGCCAGTTGCGCTGTCAATAAACCATATTTGAGGCCGATGTCGTAGCGGCGGCCCTGCAGTTCCAAGGCCAGATAACGCTCCTTGCCCGCCAGATCATTCAGCGCCGCCGTCAGCGCCACCCCGTTGCGGGCGCTTCCAGCCATCTCACTGAGGCGGTTCATGACGGCGGGGGTCAATACGTGCATTCCGAAAAAGCACAGATAACGCCCCGCCCTCAATCCCGGCACGATCGACTTCTGTTCCGCCTCCGTTGGCGTGGGCTTTTCCAGGACGCTCTCGATCTGGTAGAGCCGCTGGCGTCCCGGCACAAGGCGTCCGCCCACCGCGCCGTAAAAAGGCAGCTTGCTCTCATGCGTTGCCTGCACCGCGGAAACCGCGCACGATTCCGCCCGGGCCGCTTCCACCAGTTGTTGCGCGCAATTTTTCTCCGCCCGGCTGACGTACAGGTGGTCGCCGACCAAAAGCAAAAAGGGGGCGTCGCCCGTGAACCCGCGGGCGCATTGCACGGCGTGGCCGTAGCCCAGCGGGGAGGTTTGTTCGACAAACTGGATGCGGCCGGCGTGCGGGCCGGCCGCCGCGCGATAAGCCGCCTGGTCGCCGGGGCAAACCACGATGCAAATCTCATGGATCCCCGTTTTGAGCACCTCTTCCACGATGATGGCCAGCGCCGTCTTTTGCGAACCGTCCCGGTCCACCAGCGTTTGCAGCGGCAAAGTCCGCTGGCTCTTGCCGGCGGCGGTGATGATGGCTTTTTTAATTTCCACGGCTGATCTTTCGTTGCTTCACGGCACAGAGTCCCACATCGCCAAAAAACCGTCAATGCCGCTTTGAACGTAAAGCCCTCTCCTTCCTCTCCCTCTCCCGCCGGAGGCAGAGGGCCGGGGTGAGGGAAAGCAAGTGGAGAGGGTTGGGTCAGGGAGATCTGAGGGGGGATTTTTATATTTCAATATGCGATCCGCTGGTCGTATAATAAAAGTTGGGCGGACCATTTGAAGACATCACCTAAATACGAAGTTACTGCGGCCATTTTGGCGGTAGTTGGTGCGATTGCTCTGGTGGGTGTGTATTATCCCATTATCAATCCGGATCAGTTCAGTATCGACTATGGCAGAAACAGTATGCCAGTGATCTGGTATGTTTTAGGCACTCCAGCTTCATTTTTTATTTTGGCGGTGGCATGGCATTTCAATTCCAAAGCAGCACGCCTGAAGCGAAAGGAGCGAAATGCGCAGCATTCTGAGGGATCATCTGCCTAAAACCAGATAGAGCGAACCGGCGCGGGCACCAAGAATGCTGATCTGAATGAAGCGCCTCAGAGTGGCCGGTTTTGATTCGACCCCGGCTGGCTGATACTCAAATCTTTGCTGCGCAAGGCTTTAAACCTGTTGTCTCCAAAATCACACTTTTTTAAAAATTCTTTCAAATATCTGTTGACGAAAGAATATATTAGCTGTAATGTTCGTCTAGAGCGTTTTAAATAAAACTGTAGCCACAAGAGGCAAACCAGTTCATGGCATCCCGGGGCGTGATACTCTGCAAAGCTGAAGCAATCGCCTGGAGCAGAGCGGGCTGCGTGCGGGCCTCGGCTGTACGCAGGTGGGATTTGACTTTGCTCCACATTTGCTCGATGGGATTGAGGTCTGGGGAATAGGCTGGAAGGAAGAGGATTTGGGCTCCAGCCTGCGCGATCAGCGAAAGGGTCGGCTCACTTTTATGCGGGGAGAGGTTATCCATGATGACCACATCTCCGGCGCGCAGCGTCGGGCACAAGACATGGCCGACATAGACCCGGAAAACCTCCGTATCGGTGGCCCCCTCGATGGTCATGCAGGCGGTGGCACCGTCCAGGCGGATGGCGCCGATCATGGTCGTGGTTTGCCAATGGCCCTGCGGACATTGGGCGTGGACACGCTGACCCCGCAGGGCGCGCCCGCGCAGGCGGGTCAGATTGGTTTTGGCACCCGATTCGTCCAGGAAAATCAGTTTGGCCGGGTCCAAACCGCCTTGCCGACGCCGCCAGGCGCGGCGCGCCCGCGCAATGTCCGGACGGTCTTGCTCGCTGGCATGGAGTGTCTTTTTTTATATGTCAGCCCCATCTTCGCCAGAACGTAGTGGATGGCGGGCAGAGAACAGTCCAGTTCCAAGCCGGCGCGCAGCTCTTTCAAGGTCAGGTCGGGCTTCTGATTCAATAGAGTCCGCATCTGGCGCTGATGGGCCGCCAGGATCATCGGCTTGCGCCCGGAGAAACGGTGGCGCGGACCGATCTCCCCGGTCCGTCGGCGTTGTTGCAAGAGCTTCTTGACCAGGCCCAGCGAAACCCGGTAACGATCGCCGACCTCCACGCGAGTCCCCTCTTCAAGGTCATAGGAAGCCAAAATCCGTTCGCGCAGGTCCAACGATAAAGTTCGCATGAACTGCCTATACCACAGGCCCAACGGAATGGCTACAGTTTTATTTAAAACGCTCTAATGAATGACCCATTAAGGCCATTTCGGAAAGGAAGAGGGGAGCGCGGGCGTCCCGCCCGCAGTGTTTGGCGTCCCGCCGAACACATCTTCGCCCGATGCCGGTCGCACAGAGCGACACGCTGCGGATCAAAAGTTCAAAGACAAACGGTGGAGAATGGAGGGGGAGTGCGGCGCGAGACGGCCCTCACCACGACGGTCGCACTCCCACATCATTCCGACCCTTGGCCGCGTCAAACCAACTCAAACCGATGCTTGTGGTCAAAAGGCCCCCCATACGGAGAGAACCCCAATCAAGCTCTGTCGCAGTGCGTCGCAGTCAGTCGCAGTGATAAAATCGTTAAAAGGGCGGGCAGACCCCGACCTTTCTTCGCGTCTTTGCACCTTTGCAGTGCAAATTCAAAAAACGCTTCATTTTTGGCAAAATTTTCCGAACCGTCTTTCCGAATGACAAATGAGAGATTCTCAATGACAAATTTTCAATTCAGACGCAGCGGTTTGGTTGCGGCTTTGCCGCGCCGGGTCTTTGCGTTGATTTTGGCGAATCAAGGGATGTCCCACTCGTCACTTGTCACATTTCGGGCTGACGGGTAACTTGCGCCGCGCAATGAAACAGAAAGCTTACGCCGCCGCCGGGGTTGATATTGATCTGGGAAACCGGGTCAAAGCCGCTTTGCCCCGGTTGCTGGCCTCGACCCATCGCCGTGAAGTGCTCGGCAAGGTCGGGGGGTTCGGCGGGTTGTTTGCGCTCGACACCAAAAAATTCCGGCAGCCGGTTCTGGTTTCCAGCACGGATGGCGTGGGGACCAAGCTCAAAATCGCCTTTGCCATGGACCGTCACGACACGGTCGGCCAGGATCTGGTCAATCATTGTGTCAATGACATCGCGGTGCTCGGGGCGGAGCCGCTTTTCTTTTTGGATTATATCGGGACGGGGCGGTTGCGGCGGCGCGTTTTTACCGAATTGATCAGCGGGTTTGCGCGCGCTTGCGCGGAGAATCATTGCGCGCTCATTGGCGGCGAAACGGCGCAGATGCCGGGGTTTTACCGCGAGGGCGAATACGATTTGAGCGGAACGATTGTCGGAGTGGTGGAAAAATCGCGCCTCCTGGACGGCCGGGGAATCAAGCCGGGCGACGCGGTGATTGGCCTGGCTTCCAGCGGTCTGCACACCAACGGGTATTCATTGGCGCGGAAGATTTTCTTCGGGAAAATGAAGTTGAAACCGCGCACCTTTGTCCCGGAGTTGCGCAACACCATCGGGGACGAGTTGCTGAAGGTACATGTCAGTTATGGGCCGCTGGTGCGGAAGCTTTTGCAGAAGCGCTCCGGGGTCAAGGGCCTGGCCCATATTACCGGCGGCGGTTTCATGGACAACATTCCCCGCGTGCTGCAGAAAAAATGTGATGTTGTCATCCACAGGGGTTCGTGGGATGTTCCGCCCATCTTTCAATTGATCGCGGCCAGGGGCGGGGTGGAGGAAAAAGAGCTTTACCAGGTTTTTAACATGGGCATCGGCATGGCCGTGATCGTGGCCGGGGACAAGGCGGACGCCGCGCTCCGATTCATTCGCGCGCAAAAGCAGGCGGCGTGGCTCATTGGCGGGGTGGCGCGGGGCGTCGGCAAGGTCAGGATCACTTGAGAACTACTACAGCATATGAACATTTTTGAAGAACTGGAATGGCGCGGATTGGTGGCGGATTGCACGGACGCGCCGGCATTGCGCCAACGGCTGGCAGCGGGGCCGATCACCCTTTACGCCGGATTTGATCCCACTTCGGACAGCCTGCACGTCGGCAATTTGGTGCCGTTGCTGGCCTTGCGGCGCTTTCAGCAGCACGGCCATCATCCCATTGTGGTGGCGGGCGGGGCGACCGGCCTGGTCGGCGACCCGAGCGGGAAGGTTGCCGAACGCCAGCTTCTGACCCGCGAACTGCTGGAGTCAAACATCGCCGCCGTCAAAGGGCAATTGCGCCGCTGGCTTGACTTCGACGGCAAAACCAATCCCGCCCGCTTGATGGACAATGCGGATTGGATTGCGCCGGTCAGTTTTCTCGATTTCCTGCGCGAGACGGGAAAATATTTTCTGTCAATCAAATGATTGCCAAGGAAAGCGTGCGGGCGCGCATGGACGACCGTGAGTTGGGCATCAGTTACACGGAATTCAGCTACATGCTGTTGCAGGCTTTCGATTTTTGCCATCTGCGCAAGGTCTGCCGCTGCGAACTGCAAATCGGAGGCTCCGATCAATGGGGCAACATCACCGCCGGCATGGAATTGACCCGGAAAAAACTGGGCGAGCGCGTCTTCGGCCTCACCCTGCCGCTCATTCTCAACAGCGACGGCACTAAATTCGGCAAGACCGCGGCCGGGGCCATCTGGGTGGACCCCCGCAAAACCAGCGTCTATCGCTTCTACCAATTCTGGATCCGCACCGATGACCGCGATGTGGCGCGTTACTTGAATCTTTTCACCTTTCTCAGTAAAGACGAAATTGCCGCGCTGGCCGCGGAGCATCAGGCCAAACCGGAGGCGCGCGCCGCCCATAAGGCGCTGGCCCGGGCCATGACCGATTTGGTTCACGGCCAAAGCGCCACCGCCGAGGCCATGCGCGCCAGCGAGATTTTGTTCGGCGGCGGCTTGGACGGCATTGCCGAAAGCACGTTCAACGAGATTGTCGGGGAAGTTCCGACGCGCGATTTGGAACGCGCCAAACTCGAAGGCGCGGGCACGCCGCTGGCCGAGGCGCTGGTCCTTTCCGGTCTCTGCCCTTCCAAGGGCCAGGCGCGAAAGGACGTCGAGGGCGGCGGCGTCTATGTCAACAATGTGCGCGAGGCCAATTTCCAGCGCCATCTGACGGCGGCCGATTTGCTGTTCGGCAGGCATTTGTTGCTGCGCAAAGGAAAACGCAATTACGTGGTGCTGACCGCAAAGTAACGGCGAACCCCAAAAGAATGTGACCCATCATTGCTTGAGACTTGGCCTGGTGACATGCATCGTTGCCGCCATGGTGGCGCTGTCGGCGGTCAAATCATTTGCGGTCCCCGATCAAACGGAGTTGGTCTTCGTCGGTTCCGGGCACAGGAACATTTGCGCTTTTTGGCTGAACTTGACGTCGGGGATCTCTTGGTCCCATCGGCGAGGTTGCCCAAGTGGCCGCCCCTTCTTTTCTCGCGCTCGCTCCAAACCGGCGGTGTCTCTACGCGATCAGCGAGGGCCGGGACAAGAACAGCAGCTTCGTGAGCGCCTTTCGAATTGACTCGGAGACTGGAAAACTGGCCTTGCTCAATCGGCAACTGTCCGGCGGCTCCGGCCCCTGTCACGTCGGGGTGGATCATGGAGGCATGAATGTTTTGCTGGCCAACTATGGCAGCGGCAGCGTCTCGGTTTTTCCCACTGACAAAAAAGGCGCGCTGGGTCCGATGTCGGCATTTATCCAGGACCACGGGTCGAGCGTCAATCCCCGGCGCCAGGAAGGGCCGCACGCCCATTGCATTGTGACGGATGGCGATGACCGGTTCGCCTTCGCGTGTGATCTTGGTCTTGACAAGGTTATGGTCTTTAAATTCGATCCGTCAAAAGGATCGCTCGTGGCCAACAATCCCCCATTCGCCTCGGTGAAACCAGGCGCGGGTCCGCGCCATATCGCGTTTCATCCCAATCACCTCTACGCCTACGTGATCAATGAAATGGCCTCCACGTTGACCGCCTTTGCCTGGGACAGTGACGCGGGAGTTTTGCGTGAAATTGAGGAGCAGCCTCTTTTGCCCAAAGATTTCAAGGGGCAGAACACCGCCGCAGAAGTAGCGGTCCATCCTTCGGGGAGATTTGTCTATGCCTCCAACCGCGGCGACGACAGCATTGTTGTCTTTGGCTGCGACCCGGACACGGGACGACTGACCTTTATCGAGCGCGATTCCACCGAAGGGAAAACGCCGCGGAACTTTGCAATTGACCCGTCCGGCGCGTTTTTGCTGGCGGCCAACCAAAACTCCGGCACGATCATAGTTTTTCGTATTGACAATAAAACAGGCCGCTTGCAGCCGACCGGAAACAAAGCCGTGACGGACATGCCCATGTGCGTGAAGTGCCTGGGATTGAAGCAAAATTACCACTTTTAATGAATTCAGTTCGCTCGGATATTGGCCGGATTGCAGTCCATGGCTGTTTAAAGTAAGTTCATTCGTATGACAATTCGCGCCGCCATTTTATTCGCGCTGTTTCTCTTCGTTGCCGGCGCGCTGCGGGCCGACCAGGTCCAGATGCGGAACGGCGATCGTTATGCCGGCAAAGTAGTCTCCATGACCGGAGACACCATCGTGTTGCAAAGCGATGTGCTGGGCAGGATCACCCTGCCGCGCGGCAAGGTGGCTAATATCAATCTCGGCGCAGGCGCGGCGGCGCCCGTGGCGCGGGCCACCAATCAAGCCCGCGCCGCCTCGCTCGTGCTAACCAATGCCAACCCCGACATATCGGCGGCCTTGCATCAACTGGGCGCGAACACCAATTTCATCGAGCAAGTCCGTAAACAGTTTCTGAGCCAGGCCGGCCCCGAAGCCAACAACAAATTTGACGAGATGGTGGGCGGATTGATGAGCGGCAAATTCGATATGAACGGCCTGCGTGCCGAAGCCAAAGCCGCCGCCGGCCAGATCAGGGCATTGAAGGGCCAGGGCGGCGACGTGGGCGATGCGCTGGATTCCTACCTGGTTATTCTTGACAACTTTCTGAAACAAACCGCCCAATCCACTCCCGTCGCTCCTGCCGCCGCGCCAACGACGAATGGCGCCCGAGGCACCAACATTATTAAAGAATGAATCGTGACCTGCTGGCCAAAGCTAAATCGCTGGGTTTCTCCGATCGCCAAATTGCCCATTTAACCGGCCAATCCGAGGATGACATCCGCGCCTTGCGCAAGAAGCTTGGGCTGAGGCCGAGTTATCGCCTGGTTGACACGTGTGCCGCGGAGTTCGAGGCCTGCACACCGTATTACTATTCCACCTACGATTGCGGGGACGACGAAAGCAAAACGGGCGATAAACGCAAAGTGATGATTCTGGGCGGCGGCCCAAACCGGATCGGGCAGGGGATCGAATTTGACTATTGCTGCGTCCATGCCGCCTTCGCCTTGAAGGAGGATGGATTTGAAACCCTCATGGTCAATTCCAATCCGGAAACCGTTTCGACCGACTACGATACGAGCGACAAGCTGTTCTTCGAACCGTTGACGCTGGAGGATGTCCTGCATGTTTATGAGCGGGAAAAATGCTGGGGCGCCATCGCCCAATTCGGCGGCCAGACCCCGTTGAACCTGGCGCTGGCCCTGCAAAAAAATGGGGTCAACATCATTGGCACCTCGCCCCAGAGCATCGAGATTGCCGAGGACCGCAAACTCTTTTCGGCCATGCTGACCCGGCTGAAGATTCCGCAGCCGCCCAACGGCCTGGCCACCAATGAAGCGGAAGCGGTTCATGCCGCGCGCCGCCTCGGTTACCCCGTTTTGGTCCGGCCTTCTTTTGTGCTGGGCGGCCGCGCCATGCAGATCGTTTATTCGGATGCGGAATTAAACCACTATATGCGCTTCGCCGTCGAAGCCTCCCCGGAACGGCCTGTCCTGGTGGACAAATTCTTGGAGGACGCCACCGAGGTGGATGTGGATTGCATCGCGGATGCGGGGCGCTTTGCCGATCCGGCGCAGGGCACGATTGTCATCGGCGGTTTTCTGGAGCACATCGAATATGCCGGGGTTCATTCGGGCGACGCGGCCATGGTATTGCCGCCGCACACGCTTTCCAAAAAAGTCATCGAGACCATGCGCCAATACACCCACGCCATGGCCCGGGAATTGCGCGTCATTGGTTTGATGAATGTGCAATACGCGGTCAAGGGCCGGACCGTTTACGTGTTGGAAGTCAATCCGCGCGCCTCGCGCACCGTGCCCTTTGTCAGCAAATCCATCGGCGTGCCGCTGGCCAAACTGGCCGCCCGGGTCATGGCCGGCAGGAAACTGGCTGACCTCGGCTTTACCAAAGAGATTTGGACCGGTCACTGGGCGGTCAAGGAATCCGTCTTTCCCTTCAATCGCTTCCACGGCCAGGATATTTTGCTTTCTCCCGAAATGCGTTCGACCGGCGAGGTCATGGGCTTGGACGCCGACCTTGGCATCGCCTACGCCAAATCGCAAATGGCGGCCAACGCGCCATTGCCGCTGGCCGGGCGCGTGTTCATCAGCGTGAGCGATGCGGACAAAAAACACGTGGCCGCCGTGGCGCAACTGTTTGCCGATCTGGCTTTCGAAATTGTCTCCACCGCCGGGACGGCGAAAGTTTTGGAGGAAGCGGGCCTGAAAGTTTCGCGGGTTTTCAAACTGGCCGAAGGGCGGCCCAACACGCTGGATTTGCTCAAGAACCGGGAGATTCAACTGGTCATCAACACCCCGGCGGGCCAGACGCCGCGCGCCGACGAAATCAAGATTCGCACCACCGCCGTTTACACCGGAACGCCCATCATGACCACGTTGAGCGGCGCGCGGGCCGCAGCCCGCGGCATTGCGGCGTTGAAAAAGAACGGCTACGGTGTCAAGACGATTCAAGAATATCATTGATGGCCCGCCGCTCCTTCTTGGTCGGCCGTCCCGAACCTTTTGGCCGGAAGAACAACGGTCTGAAGCGCGGCTCGCGCGCCTTTTGCAATTCAGACGCGGGCGTCTGGTCCTCGGCATATTCTTTGGCGACGGGCGCGCCGACGCGCTGCTGCAAAAGTTGGAGCACTTTAAACGTGCGCGTCAGCTCGTCCTTTTTCACCACAATCACGTCATTGATTTTGACATCGCGCGACGCCTTGACCGGCAGGCCGGCGATGGTGACCCGGCCGTGACGGCAGGCGTCGGAGGCGAGACTGCGCGTTTTGAAAACCCGCACCGCCCAGAGCCATTTATCCATTCGCACCGAGTTTATTGCCGACATTTTCTTGCAGTCTATTGCATCGCCCGCGCGATGGCGTTCCACCATAAATCATGCAATTGGGCCACGGCCCATTTGCATTCGGTGTCGCCTCGCTTTATGACCAGTTCGCTGCCGCCGGTTGTTCCAAGTTTGACAGCGCCCACGCCAAGTATTTTTGCCCGCTCCACGACCTTGACCGCGTCCAGGGGCGCGACGGATATAATGACGCGGCTCTGCGTTTCGCCAAAGAGCAATGCCTCCAGACGAATCGCGGCGGTGGCGGCGAAGGACAGATCAATCTGCGCGCCAATCAGCCGGGGCGTTTCGCGGGCGATCTGCCGGGAAATGCAACTCTCGGCCAGCGCCACGGCCAGCCCGCCTTCGCTGCAATCGTGCGCGCTCTTGACCAGCCCGCACGCGATGAATCCGCGCACGGCATGGTGCAATGCGCGTTCTTTTTCCAAATCGCAGCGCGGCGGGAGGCCGGTTTTGAGGCCGTGCAGGCACTGCAACCAGGCCGATCCTCCCAGGCCCAGCAGCGCATCGTCCTGGTCCACGATGTCGCCCAGCAGAATGATGACGTCGCCCTCGTCCTGGAACCATTGCGTGGTGATGTGCTCGCGCTTTTCAATCAGCCCGACCAGCGCGACCGTCGGTGTGGGATCAATGGGGCCATTGGGACTTTGGTTGTAGAGACTGCAATTGCCGCCCGTCACCGGCGCGTTCAACGCCCGGCAGGCTTCGGCCAGGCCGCGCACCGATTCCTTCAATTGCCAGAACATTTCCGGGTTGTGCGGATTGGCAAAATTCAAATTGTCCGTCGTGCCCAAAGGGGTTGCGCCGGAGCAGGCCAGGTTCCGCGCCGCCTCGGCCACCGCGATTTTCGCGCCCTCGTAAGGATCCAGATAGACGTAGGCCGCGTTGCAATCCACTGTCAAGGCGATGTATTTTTCCAAGGGCGCGCCGTTTTCTTTCGCCGGGCCCGGCAGCGAATCCGCCTTGATGCGGATGACCGCCGCGTCCGATCCCGGGCAAACCACCGATCCATCCCGCACCATGTGATCGTATTGGCGGTAAACCCAATTCTTGGAGGCGATGCCCGGCCACGCCAGCAATTGCGGCAAGGCTTGGACAGGATCCTTCGACTCGGCCACGCCGGCGAGGGAAAATTCGCGCACGGCTTTCAAGTAGGCGGGTTCCCGGGCTTCGCGCTGATAAACCGGCGCTTCGTCCGCCAGTTTTTTGGCGGGAATATCCACCACAACTTCTCCGTTGAATTTCACCACCATTTGACCCGTGTCCGTGACGCTGCCGATTTGCGCCCAGGGCAGGTCCCACTTGTCAAAAATACGTTTGACTTCATCCTCGCGCCCCGCCTGGACGATGATGAGCATCCGCTCCTGCGATTCGCTCAACATGATTTCGTAAGGCGTCATGTTCGGAGCGCGTTGCGGCACTTTGTTCAGTTCGATTTCGATGCCGGTGCCGGCGCGCGCCGCGGTTTCGCAGGTCGAACAAGTCAAGCCCGCCGCGCCCATGTCTTGAATGCCCGCCACCGCATCGGTCGCCAGTAATTCCAGGCACGCTTCACAAACCAGTTTTTCCATGAACGGATCACCGACTTGCACAGCCCCGCGCTGCTGGCCGGCCGATTCCCGGGTCAAATCTTGCGAGGCAAAAGCCGCTCCGGCCAGCCCATCACGGCCGGTGGCCGGGCCGACATAAAAAACCGGGTTGCCCACGCCTTTGGCCGCCCCGCGCGCGATCTGGTCATGGCGCAAAACTCCAAGGCAAAAAGCGTTGACCAGCGGGTTGCCCTCGTAGCATTTGTCGAAATAAACTTCACCGGCGATGGTGGCAATGCCGAAGCAATTGCCATAATGGGCAATGCCGCCGACCACCCCGCCAAAGAGCCGCCGGTTGTTTGTGATCGAACTGCCATTGGCGCTTTCGGTTTGCGAGGGGACAATCGGCCCGAAGCGCAGCGAGTTGATCGCGCAAATCGGACGCGCGCCCATCGTGAAAATATCACGAATGATTCCGCCGACGCCGGTGGCCGCTCCTTGAAAAGGTTCCACGGCGCTGGGATGATTGTGCGACTCGATTTTAAAGGCGATGGCCAGCCCGTCGCCGATATCAATGATTCCGGCGTTTTCCTCGCCGGCTCCGACCAGGACGCGGGGCGATTGGGTGGGGAAGGTTTTGAGCAATGGCCGGGTGTTTTTGTAAGAGCAATGCTCGCTCCACATCACCGAGAAAACGCCCAGTTCCGTATAACTCGGCTCGCGCCCGAGAATGCCCTTTATCTTCTCGAACTCCTCGGGAGTGAGATTGTGTTTTTTAACCAACTCAGGTGTGATGGCTGGCCCGGCCCAAGGGGGGGTGATTTCGGCGATTTGATCCTTCATTCAGCAAAACTCATGGCATGATATTGTGCCGGTTCATTGACGCGTTCAATCATTGAAATGCAAAACAGGATGGGACGCATGGGACGGATGGAACAGATAAAAGTCGCTTCGACCGTGAGGTCCGAACACCTGTTGGATCGGTTGACTTCCCAGAGTTGGGATGACGATTACGATCAGGGTTGGAGCGGCTACCCAAAAACCCTCACTCCCGCGCCCGCCAGTCCAGCACTTTCAACTGCACGGCGCGCCAGCCTCTGTAATCATTGATCGCGGCTGTCACGGCCAAATCAAATCTGCCGCCGGGCCAGGCCGACCGGCCGGCATTCCACCAGACGGCTTCCAGCATTTGTTTCCCATCTGTCACCCGGAATTTGACGTGCTGGCTTTCCCGGCCCATGCGCTGCGGGGCTTGGTAATGGCTCAAGCCGCATAAGGCCAGTCGCACCGCCGGGTTTCCCTGTCCCGCCGGCTCCAGTTGGCCTAATTCTTCGACCCGAGCCACGGTCAATTCAGCCAACTCCACCTCGGCGTCAATTGTCAGGGAAGGTTGCAATTGCGCCGGCTTCAAGGTTTGGTGGGCGAGCTCGTTCAAGCGCGCCCGAAAGAGATCCACTTTTTCCGCCGCCAGCGTCAGGCCCGCCGCCATGGCGTGGCCGCCGTGCCGCGCCAGCAATTCGTCGCAACTCCGCAGGGCCGCCGCCAGGTCGAATCCATCGATGCTGCGGCCCGAACCACGCCACATCGCGCCGTCGCCGCCCAGGATGACGGTGGGCCGGTAAAATTCCTGCAAGACCCGCGCCGCCACGATTCCGACCACGCCGATATGCCACCCCGCCCGGCCCTCGACGATGACAAAGTCTTTTGCGCCGTCAAAGCGCCCGCGCAGGGAGGCGATGACTTCTTCGCAAATCCCGCGCTCGATGTCCTGGCGCTGGCGATTGCTTTCGTCGAGGCCGCGCGCAATCGGTTCGGCTTCCTTCGCGGCGCGCGCCAGCAGCAGCCGCAGGGCCTGCTCCGCATTCTCCATCCGCCCGGCCGCATTCAAGCGCGGGGCGAGTTGGAAAGCGACCTCATAGCTGCCCAAGAGGGCCGGACTTTTTGCCACGGCTTTCAACGCCAAAAGGCCCGGCCGCCGCGTCGCATTCAGCCGCTCCAGACCGGTCGTGACAAAGATGCGGTTCTCGCCCCGCAAAAGAACCAAATCGGCTATGGTGCCGAGTGCCACCAAATCCAGGTGGACTCGCAGGTCCGGTTCCGCCTCGTCTGCCAGGCCCCGTTCGCGCATTCTTTTCACCAGGGCGTGAACCAGTTTGAAAGCCAGACCCACAGAACACAGTTCCTGGAAAGCGGACCCCAATTGCGGATTGACGAGCGCGACCGCCGCGGGCGGCGGCGTCGAAACCTGATGATGGTCGAGCACGATGACGCCGATGCCCTTTTGCCCGAGGGCGGCGACGGTTTCGCAGGCGGTTGAACCGCAATCCACCGCGAGCAGCAGGTTGGCGGGGAATTGTTCCAGGCAGTTCTTCACCGCTTCCCGGCTGAAGCCGTACCCTTCCTCAAACCGATGCGGCAAATAATGCGCCAGCTTCCATCCCAACGCGCCCAGCGTTTCAATCAGCAGGGCCGTTGCCGTGACGCCATCAACATCGTAATCGCCAAAAATGACCAGTAATTCCCCGCGTTCGCGGGCGGCGAGCAAACGCTCCACCGCCGCCTCCATGTTCGGCAGCAAATAAGGATCGGCCAAATGCTTGAGGCGCGGTTGCAGGAACCGGGTAATCCCTTCAGGCTCGGAAAACCCGCGATTGACAAGGCACTGGGCCAGCAGGGGAGAGATACTCGAGTCCTCCGACAACCGCGCGCACAAGGCTGGTTGCGGCGCCGCCGCTGTCCAGTGGAACTTCATTTTCTTTTCTCCCTCCACACGGCGAAAATGGAAAGCCCCATCGAAAGCGCAATAATCGCGGCCACGACCGCAAGGGAGAGACCCGTCGGCACGGCCGCCCACCGGGAGGCCAGCATTTTCACCCCGACAAAAATCAGCACCCCGGCCAAACCGGCTTTTAAAAAGCGGAAGTATTGGATGGCGCCGGCCACCGTGAAATAAAGCGAGCGCAAGCCAAGGATGGCAAAAATATTCGAGGTAAAAACGATGAAGGGCTTTTGCGTCACCGCGAAAACCGCCGGAATGGAATCGACCGCGAAAATCAAATCGGTTGTCTCCACCATCAGCAGCACCAAGGCCAGGGGCGTCCAGGCGCGGCGACCGTCCATCCAGGTCAGGAATTTGTCCCCGTCGTAGCCGCTCGAAACCGGCAATAGTCTCCGCGCCAGCCGGAGGACGGGATTGTTTTCCGGTTGAACGGCTGCTTGTTTTGAAAACCCCCATTTGAGGCCGGTCAGGATGAGAAACACACCCAGCAGATAGAGCGTCCAGTGGAAAGTTTGGATCAGCGCTGCGCCCAGCCCGATCATTGTTCCGCGCATGACGAGCGCTCCGAGGATGCCCCAAAACAACACGCGATGCTGATACCGCGCGGCCACGCCGAAAAAAGCGAAAATGAGCGCGATGGCCGCCACGTTGTCCATCGAAAGTGAAAACTCAACGAAGTAGCCGGTGATAAACTCGAGCGACTCGCCTGGCCTCCGCCAGACGTCCAGTCCGCGCGCAAACAAAATGGCGAGGGAAAACCAGACCGCGCTCCAGAGCAGCGCCTCTTTGGATTTGACGACCCGGGATGAGCGGTGGAAGACCCCGAGGTCCAGCGCCAGGAAAACCAGTATGATGAGGATAAAACCCGCCCAATGCCAGAAAGTGATTGGGACCGGGGCCGGCATGGCGGGCGCTAGGCGCGCGCGGTGCGCGCCGGGAGCCCCTTCCATGGTGACTTGCGACCCGCTCTTGGGCCGCTCCCCTTTATGCCACCAAAGGACCAGCGCGCTGGCAATGTAGATGCTGGAATAGGTGCCGGTAATAATTCCCACCAGGAAGGTAAACGCGAAACCGTTGATCACGCCTCCGCCAAACCAATAAAGCGACAGGGTGGCCAGGAACACCGTGCCAGAGGTGATGATCGTTCGGCTCAAGGTTTGACTGAGCGCGATATTCATCACGTCTTTAAACGTCCCCCGCACCCCCAGTTTCAGGTCCTCCCGAATGCGGTCAAAAATCACGATCTTGTCGTTGATCGAGAAACCAATGATGGTCAAAACCGCCGCCACGATCGGCGCGCTTAATTGCCGGCCAGCGAGGAAAAAGATGCCCATGGTCATCAACACATCGTGAATCACCGCCAGCACCGCTCCGCACGAGAAGGAAAACTCATAGCGAAACGCCACGTAAATCAGAATCCCGAACAGGGAAAGAAATGCGGCGATAATAGCCGACTTCGTAATCTCGGTCCCGACGGTGGCACCCACGCCAGCACTGCCGACAACATGAAAGCCGGCGGCGGGGAAGGTGGTCAACAGGGCGTTGGTCACGGCCCCGCCCCGGCCGAAAGGCGCGACGACTTCCAGCATATCCTGCGCGGCGCCCCTCTGATATTGAATTTGCGTATCGCCCACTTTGGCCAGCGCGGAACGCAATTTGTCCACATCCACTTTTTCCTTGAACGACATCGTGACCGAATCGCCCCCGGCGAAGTCGATGCCCAGGACGTTGTTGCCCCGCACAAAAATTCCGTAAGACAGGCCAATCAAAATGATGGTCCATGACCCGGCGAACGCGTATTTGGCCCACTTCATAAAATCCCAGTTTGGATTCTTGATGATATGCAGCATGCCAATGTGATTGAGCCAGCCGCGGGAAAGAAGGGCGTCAAAAATCAAGCGCGTCAGGACCAGGCTGGTAAACAAGCTCAACGCCACGCCGATGGTCAGGGTCACGCCGAAGCCTTTGACGGGACCAGTGCCGAGGTAAATCATGATAATCGCGGAAATGAGCGTTGTGGAGTGCGAATCGAAAATGGTGGTGAAAGCCCGGCTGTAGGCGGCCGAAATGGCGCCGCGCATGGATTTGCCCTGTCCCATTTCTTCGCGCAACCGTTCGTAAATCAGCACGTTCGCGTCCACCGCCATGCCCACCGTCAAAACCACGCCGGCAATGCCGGGCAAGGTGAGCGTCGTGCCGATGGAGCACATCACCCCCAACAAAATGAGCAGGTTCAGAATCATGGCGAGGTCCGCGATAATGCCGCAACGATGATAGTAAAACGCCATGAAAGCCACCACGAGCAGCGTGCCGTAGATGGCCGCGCGAATGCCGCTGCTGATGGAATCCTTGCCCAACGTGGGGTCCACCTGCCGCACTTCGTCGATTTTGACCGGGGTTTCCAGCGGGTTCTCGAGGACGTTGGCGATGGTGATTGCCTCGTTGATATCCATTTGTCCGCCTTCGATCACGCCGCGGCCACCCCGAATAGGCCCATTGATTCGCGGCGCGGTGTACAGTTCGCCGTCCAGCACAATGGCCAGTTGCTCGCCGACGTGGTCGGTCGTCAGTGTGGCGAATTTCTCCGCGCCGACACTGTCGAACTCAAATTCAATTTCCGGCGCGCCCATCTGATCACGAACGGGGTTGGCGCGTTTGATGTATTTCCCGGTGAGGCCGTTGGCCAGTTTCTTCTGCACCAGGAACGGCTCCAGCACGGTGGTGCCGTCCGGATTCTTGCGTTTCATGGTCAGCACCGCATAACCCGGCTCGATAATGCCCTCTTTGATCAATCGGTCGCTCTCCGGATGGACCATGCGGAATTCGAGGAAAGCGGCTTTCTGGATGTTCTTTCTGGCTTCGTCCTGCGCCGCTTGCGAAAGACCCGGCAATTGAATCATAATGTGGTCGAAGCCGATCGGTTGAATGACCGGCTCGGCCACGCCGAGATTATCCACCCGATGCCGCAGCACTTCGGCCGCTTGCGAAACCAGGCGCAGGCGCTCGTCAGACCTCATGGCTGTTTGATTGCCATTGGTGTCCACGTTGACCATGTGGTTGGTGTCAAGGCTGACCAGAAACTGGGTGCCGCCCTGAAGGTCCAGGCCCAGCTTGATTTTGCCCGCGGCTTTCTTCTGCAATGCATTCAGGACCGCATAAGTGGGATGCTCATCGGTGCGTGCATCGATGTAGGGGAAATACGGCCGGATATCATTGGTGCCGATCGCCGTCATCAAGTCGCCAAATTGCCGTTGCGGCTCGGGATTGGCCTTTTCCAGCGCTTCAGCCTGGGCCACCATGCGTGTGAAGTTGGTATCAACCTTGACCGGATCGGCCTGGTCCTGGAAAACCTGAATCAGATCGCGGCTGGTCGGCGGATAGATTTCCCAGAACGACCAGGCGACGAGAAAGGCGATAAATGACCACCAAAATTTAGGGTTCTTCATGAAGGATTAACTTTTTGTTTCGCTGGATTCGCTCCCGTGCTCGGTCACTTCCGCAACGGCGGATTTGAGGATTTCGAGCTTGGTATCGGCCGAGCGGATGGAAACGCTTCTGTCCTTGATGGAAAGGACGACGCCGATAATGCCGCTGGCCGTGACGATTTTATCGCCGGCGCGCAGGGCCTTGAGCATGAGATCCTGTTCCTTGGCCTTCTTGCGTTGGGGCGCGATCATCAAAAACCACATGATGACGATAAAAATGGCCATCATCCCGATCATCTTGATCCCCTGACCGGTCGGGTCTGGTTGCATGGGCTGCTGCTGCGCCAGCAGGACGTTTAAGCTGTTTAAAGTCATATTATTCAAGTTGAGCCTCCTAATCTAGGGGGACAGCCGCGTTTGGCAAGCACAAGCTTGCGTCCGCAGGCGCAAAGGCGCAAGTCTGCTTTTGGGCCGACTTCATTTTTTGACCACCTTTTAATTTCTCAAGAAGGCCTTTCAGTTTGAAAGGCTTTGATTTTCTCAAGACAATTTGCCCCGGAAAAAAACAGTGAAAATTTCGGCATTTTGCAAAGTCACAACATGTTGTCATCAAGGTGTTTACAAAAGACGGTTGAAACTAGTATTACTCTGTTAAGTAGAAATAGGCGAAAAATCTTCAAATTCAGTCAGGCAGCAGGGACACAAGCCGCGCGAGCGCACGATCAATGGCTGCATCGCCCGCAACGCCTGTTCCCACGTGAGGCCAGAAGTTTTTTTTGGCGCGTAGATAATCCATCGCCACAAACAAATAGGCGACGGCGGCCATGACCAGATGGTGGTGGAATCCGCGCCAACTGCGTCCCTCATAGTGGTCCAAGCCCAAGTCGTCTTTGCCCCGTTGAAAATACTGTTCGATGGGCCAGCGGCCGCGGCTCAAGCGCAGGCTCCGCCCCTTGGTCGGCGGTTGCTTGAGCCAGGCAGCATAAACATGATACGGATCGGGCTGGCCTTCGGGCCAATCCACCACCAGCCAGCAGGATGGCCACTCTCCGCTCTTCTCGTCCAAATCGGTGTTGAGATAAATCTGCCTCCACGCCAGGCGTGTCGCGCGCTTTTCGCCGTCGGCCGCCTCCCAAGTCGCCGCCTGCCATTCCCGGGCTTTGAAGCCTTCAGCCAAACGCCGCAACGACTGCGCTTTGGGGGCCGTCTTGGTGACCCTCCAAAGTTTGTAGCCGTGGGCCAGCTTGGGGCGTTGCGCCCAAGCCAGCCAGTGTTCTTCGCCGTGAAGGAAGTATTCCAGTCCCAACCCGCGCAGGCGCCGCCGCCACTCGGGGGTTCTTCCGTAAGCGGAATCGCCCAAAACCGGGGCCGCCGTCAAACCGTCCGCCAGCGCCTCCTCGATCAAGTCTCCAGCAATGTCGGGCTTGGTCTGAAAGTTCACCTGCTCGGGCACTCCGGCCTCCCGCCGCCGGGATCGGTCCCTGGTCCAGATTTCCGGCAGATAGAGCCTTCCTCCCACCGGGGCCGCAATGTCCCCATCCGTGACCACCAACTCGACGGCTACTTGGCACTGCGCCTGTTTGCCCACCGCCCCACAATATTGGTGACTGACTCCCACCGAATGGTTGCCTTGTTTGAGCCAGCCGGTTTCGTCCACGACCCACGCCTGCAACGGCTCCATCGCCGGAATGACCTCACGCCGAATCGCCCGCCAGACGTGGCTCTCCTGCCAGGGACTGTCGCTCACGAATTGCTGCAGCTTCTGACTGTCCACCTGCAGCCGCTGCGCGATGGGTTCGATGGATTTGCGTTGTCCGGGCATTAAAAGGCCCTGCACGTAGAGCGCTGCGCTCTCCCGCCGCTCGCTCCGTCCGATGTCGGCCACCAGTGGCTCGATGAATTTTTGAAACGCGGCGACCTTGCGCCGCCAGTGTGCGGAATTCCACTTCATGACCAACACTGTAGCACCCCCTCAAAATGTGTCAATATAACTTAACAGAGTAATACTAGTATTTACAAAAACGGTGAAACAGGGAAAGCAGAAAGCAAAAATAGACGGTGGAGATTCTATCGAGCCGTAAAATCGAGCCAGAGCTCAGCCCGTCACGTTGCATTATTGGCGAAAATGGGCCTTGGCTGGAGGTTTTGTTTGGGCCATAATCTTGCCCGCTACACAAAACGAAGGGAAAAAGAAGATGAATGCGGAAACTTCAAAGGCTGGCAAAACCATCTGGGCTTGCGACTTGGGCAAACGCCGACACTCGCGCCGCCAACGCCGCAAACCTTTGAACTTACAAAATTTATGAATTCAGACTATCAAAACTTCATTGACGGACTGGTGTTTGGTTTTGACGTAGGCAATGGCTCGATCGGCTACGCCGTGCGCAGAGGAAAGGAGTTTCTCGATGTAGGCATGCTGATTTGTGACAGCGAGGGCAGCGACTGGATCGGGATGGGATTCGACGGAGTCTCACCCTACCGGTTGTTCGATGTGTGGGAGGACGCGGTTTATTGCGCCGGCGAAAGGAGCACGCTCCCGCTCTCGGTTGTGCCGAGGAAGAAGCCCGCGCCAAAATTTTGGTTCTGCAAAACAACGCCATTGACGGCTATCGGTTTGCCCGTCTCCGGATTCATCACGCTGCCTTTGAACAGGCCCGATGAAGGCTTGAAGGTCAGTTTGTCGGCGCTTTGCTTGTCGGCGCTCTGACCGGTTGCCTGCATGTCCGGCCCAAGGCCGATTTGATTGGTGATGCTTTGCACGAGATTTCCATTGGCCAATGAAAGCTCGCCCTCGGTGAAGCCGAGAACCGGAAGATCGTTGGTGTAATGGTAAACCGATCCGATGGCCTCGGTGCCATTGGTGAAGCCGCCGGGATAAAGCTTTGCCGTTGCCTGCTGTAGTTTGAACCAGCCTGTCTGGCCGCTGATGTCGCCATCGTTGGTGAAGGAGAGCCAGCCCAGAATCGAGCCTTTGCCGCCATAAAGTGAAACATAAAACGGCCACTGCCCTTCGCTGGAAACGATGCTCGTGGAGGTGACGGGTGTTCCGTCGCCCAGGATGCCGCTGAAGGTGACATTGCCCGAGGCGCTCACGGTCACGGCTCCGAAGCCATTGCCGCCGGGTTGGGCGGAAGCATTTTCACTGCCCGGAATGAGCAAGGTATATTTGCCGGCCTGCGGGGCGGGATTTGCTTTTGAATAAACCGCGGCATCGGCCACCAGGTCCGCCGTCCAAGTGCCGTCGCTGATCGTCCCGGTCAATGGGCCGTTGGTCAAACCCAACTGAAGCTGCACCGTGAGGGGACTCAATCCCGGGCGCGGGATGGATTTGGATGCCGCGCCGGTGAGGGAGAGTTCTCCGGAATACGAGTGGCTCCCGGTCCCCAGGCGAAGTTTGGCGCTAAAGGCCCCGGTTCTTGTCACGGTGGCAACAAAGGAGCCGGAACTTTCTTCCGCCGCGTCGTTGGTGACGTAGAACAGACCGTGGTAGGTGCCCACGACGGGGATGAAGGGATTGGGTATGAAATTGGCCTGCAACACCACATTGGACTCCACCAAGAAAGTGTACTTTGGTGTGGTCGCCACCACAATGCCGTTGCTGATCCAGTCGGCGAACACCGAGCCTTTGGCCGCAGTGGCGGTGAGGGTGTATTTCTTGCCTGCTTTCAACGCCTTGGCGGTGCGACTGGGGGCAAGGGTTCCATTGCCGTTGATGAGGAGAGTGAAGTTAGTGTTGGCATTGGTGACAGTGTTCTGACCGCTGTTGGTGACGGTGTTCTGACCGCTGTTGGTGACGGTGTTCTGACCGCTGTTGGTGACCGTGTTCTGACCGCCGTTGGTGACGGTGTTCTGACCGCCGTTGGTGACGGTGTTCTGACCGCCGTTGGTGACCGTGTTCTGACTACTGTTGGTGGCAACGACCGGGTCGGCGCTGAATGTTACGACCACGGCGTTGTTGGTGATGACGTTTTGTAATGTATAGACGGAGCCGCCAGTTTGCACGACCGTGCCATTGACCAGCCATTGATTCACCTGATAATCGCCGGCAGGCGCGGCGTTGAATGTGATATTGCCGCCCGCGGTGACGGCTTCCGGCCCGTTCGGACTGATGCTCCCATTCTTCCCCGGGCTTGAAGTAACCGTGTAAGTAACCGGATTTGCGGCAAAGTTGGCGATCAGATTGCAGTTGGCGGCCAGAGTGAAGCTGTAGTTGGGCGAGGTGCTTTGCACGGTTCCATTCTCCGTCCAATTGGCGAAAGTGTAACCGCCATTGGCGGTCGCCGTCACCGTTACGGAACTGCCTGCGACAAAGCTGCCGCCGCCAGTGACGCCGCCGGCGCTGGCTGGGTTGATCTGCGTCACCACCGTGTAAGTGACCGGAGTTGCCGTAAAGTTGGCGACCAGATCGCAGTTGGTGGCCAGGGTAAAACTGTAGTTGGGCGAGGTGCTTTGCACGGCTCCATTCTCCGTCCAATTAGCGAAAACGTAACCGCTGTTGGCGGTCGCCGTCACGGTTACGGAACTGCCTGCGACAAAGCTGCCGCCGCCAGTGACGCCGCCGGCGATGGCTGGGTTGGCCAGGACGGTTACCGTCTGCGTTACGTTCGGGACGGTGTACTCAATCGGGTTGGAAGGCGGGCTTTCATAATGATTGACATCATAAGCCATCACCTCGAAGTAATTTGTGGAGCCTGGCTCCAGGCCGGTCACCGTCCAGGTGGTGTTGGTTCCGGCGTCCATCTGGCTGTCGAAATTAGTCCCGTCGCTGCCATGATAAAGCATGTAACCGGCGACGTTGGCGCTGGGGCTGGGGTTCCAAGCAAGCGTGGCATTTTGGGCCGGCAGCGCCAGCGGGCAGAAAGCCAGGCCCAGGCTCGTGACAAAAATGAGAATTCCCCGGTTTCCGGGCGCCCATGTCAAACCACACTTCGCAAGCATCTCATTTTTCATCACCTCCTTAGCAGCAGCTCTGCCATCGAACTTTGCCCGCGCGGCGATGTGTCAAGCATCAGGTTTTGCGCCGGGATGGCCCGCCTGTTTAAGTTGTTTGACTGCAATGAGTTGCGCGAATGGCCGGCGTCCGGGCAGGCGGGCTTTTTCCCCAAAGATCTTTTTGAAAGCCCCGCGGCGCTTATGCAACAGGCTGCCGCTTGGATGATTTCGGTACGTCGCCGCTGTTTTTTATGGACAATGCCCAGACGGTCCGCCCCGGCGGTTTTTTGCAGGCTTGCGAAAAGGGGGCCGTCCGGGCGGGCGGCCTTTAATCACTGCGCAAGGCGCGTTTGAGCCTGGAGGAGAGGATCTTCTCCGTGGGCACGTAGGCGGCCGCGAATTGGCGGCGATATTCCCCAAAGGCGCCCGCGGACAAATGCGCCCGAATCTCCCGCATCACCTCCAGATAAAAATGGGAATTATGCACGCTGACCATGCGCAACCCAAGAATCTCGTTGACGTTGAGCAAATGCCGCAAATAGGCCCGGCTGAAATTCCGGCAGGCAAAACAGGCGCAATCCTTTTCAATCGGCCCAAAATCCGACTTGACAGCCCCGCCTTTGATGCTGATGGTTCCCCGGCGCGTGAAGGCGGTGCCGTTGCGCGCCACGCGCGTCGGCAGCACACAGTCGAACATATCCACCCCGCGCGCCACCAATTCCACCAACTGCGCCGGAGTCCCCAGCCCCATGGCGTAGCGCGGCCGCCGGGCCGGCAAAAAAGGCTCGGTCAATTCGACCGCCTTCATCATTTCGTCTTCCGGCTCACCCACGCTCACCCCGCCGATGGCGTAACCGTCAAATTCCATGGCGGTCAGCTCCTTCGCGCAACGCTCGCGCAACCCGGCATTGACCCCGCCCTGGACAATCCCGAAAACGATTTGCCCCTCCGCCCGCGGTTGCGCCCGGCATTCCCGCGCCCAATGCAGGGTGCGTTGCACGGCGTCTTGCGCGGCTTTGGGCGCGCAATCATGGGCTGGACATTCATCAAACGCCATCGCGATGTCCGATCCCAGCAGGCGCTGAATCTCCATCGCCTCCTTTGGCCCCAGAAACAGCGCTGAACCGTCCAGATGCGAACGAAACTCGACGCCATGCGCCTTGATCTTGCGAATCTTTGCCAGGCTGAACACTTGAAACCCGCCGCTGTCGGTCAAGATCGGCCCCGGCCAGCTCATAAACCGATGCAGCCCGCCCGCGGCCTTGATGATCTCCATGCCGGGCCGGATGTTGAGATGGTAGGCGTTGCCCAGCAGAATCTGGGTTCCCATTTCGCGCAATTCGCGGGGATCGAGCGCTTTGACGCTCGCCTGTGTGCCCACCGGCATGAACACGGGCGTCTCGATCACCCCCCGCGAGGTGGTCAGGCGCCCCAAGCGGGCTTTCGAGGAGGGATCCGTCAAGAGCAGAGTAAACATTCTTGCGCATAGATTACCGGCGGCGGGCTTGGCGTCAATTATGGATGGTCATTTCCAAAATCGCGTCACCCACCCGAACGTCGCCGGAGCTGACAACTTGGGCCATCACGCCTTGCCGGCCATGCGCCATCAACTCCCGCAAGCCGGGGGCGACCAGGTCCATTTTCGCGCAAGGTGTGCGGGCCTCGTAAAAAAACAGAACAGCGCCGCCCACTTTCACCAGTTGCCCGATCAGCAAAATTAAATCGACTCCCGCCGTTTCGATATTGGCCCGGACGGCTCCGGGCGCGATTGCGGGCAGGCCAAGCGTGGCGGCGTGTTGGGCGATTTGTTCGCGAGCCATGAGGCTGATTTGACGCCGGCTCGGCTCGCCCTTCCGGTCTTTGCGCCCAAAAATGCGGGCGTCCCCCACAATGCCCTTGCCGGCTTCGGCGCGGATTTCGCTCACCGATTGCAGCAAGTCACCGGAAGTGACGGGGTGAAGATGGAGCGAGGCCACTTTCCCGACTTGCAAACCATTCGTCATGGCCTGGATTCTGCGCTATCCCCCGCTTGCAGTCGAGTTTCTCGTTTGCCAACTTCAGCCTTTAGCTTTCAGCCTTTTCTTCGAACTATTCCCCGCTTGCGGTCGAGTTTCCCGTTTCTATAATGCGCCGATGCTCGATATCAAATTGATTCGCGAAAAAGCCGGTTTCGTCCGGGAACGCCTGGCCGCGCGCGGCGGCCATGACGAGGGCAAGATTGATCAACTCCTCGGCTTGGATGAGCAAAGACGAAAAGTCCTGGCGGAGGTCGAACAGCTCAAAGCCGACCGCAATCGCATTTCCAAGGAGATTGGCGCGTTGATGGCGCAGAAAAAGGCGGCGGAAGCCGAAGCCAGGAAGACGGAGACGCGGCTAATGGGCGAACGCATCGCCGCGTTGGACAAACAAACCGCGCAGATCGAGCAGCAACGCGATGCCTTGATGTTGCAGTTGCCCAATTTGCCCCACGCGAACGTCACCGTTGGCAAATCGGCGGCGGAGAACGTGGAGAAGCGCGTTTGGGGCGGGAAGGCGCGATTTGATTTCAAGCCGAAAACGCACGTCGAATTATGCGAACATCTCAAGCTGGTGGATTTTGCGCGCGCCGCCAAGCTTTCCGGCAGCGGCTTTCTTCTTTACACCGGCTGGGGGGCGAAATTGGAGCGCGCCCTGATCCAATTCCTCCTGGAGCTTCACACCGGCGAGCACGGCTACACCGAAGTGTCGCCGCCCTTTTTGGTCAATCGCGATTGCATGGTCGGGGTGGGTCAGTTCCCCAAGTTCGCCGATCAATACTACGCCGTGCAGGAAGGGCTGGATGCCTCCACCCTCGGCAAATTGTTTCTAATCCCGACGGCGGAAACGCCGGTGGCCAATATTCATCGCGACGAGATTCTGCCGGAAAGCCGGTTGCCCATTTATTATTGCGCTTACACGCCCTGCTTTCGCGGCGAGGCGGGCGCGGCCGGCGTCGGCACCCGGGGGATGATTCGCGTGCATCAATTTGACAAGGTCGAGTTGATCAAGATCACCCAACCCGAACAGGGCTATGCCGAACTGGAGAAACTGGTCGCCAACGCCGAACGGGTCCTGCAATTGCTCGGCTTGCATTACCGGGTCGTCCAGCTTTGCACCGGCGACATGGGTTTTGCCAGCGCGCTGACCTATGACATTGAAGTGTGGGCGCCGGGGCAGGGGCAGTTCCTGGAAGTGTCCAGTTGCTCCAATTGCGAGGATTTCCAGGCCCGCCGCATGAATCTTCGCTTTAAAACCGCGAACGGAGAGAATAAATTCCCGCACATTCTCAACGGCAGCGGCACGGCGCTGGCCCGCCTTTTCGTCGCCCTGGTCGAAACGTGTCAACAATCCGATGGCGGCCTGCTCCTTCCCCCGCCGCTGCGGCCATTTTTGAAAAGCGACCGCATTGGCCCTCCCCAGTGATGAATATTCTGCTCGCGGGCAGCGAGGCCCTTCCTTATTCCAAAACCGGCGGCCTGGCCGACATGGTCGGAGGGCTGGCCAAATTCCTGGCGCGGGCCGGCCACCAGGTGCGCCTGGTCACGCCTCTGTATCGCGGCATTCGCGCGCAGTTTCCCGACCTCCAACCCTTTGATTGGAACCTGGATTTGCCGCTCGATTCCAGCCGTGTGCAGGGCCGGGTCTGGACGCGCGTCGTGGACGACCGGCTCACCGCTTATTTCATAGAGCAACCGCGCTTCTTCGATAGAAGCGATATCTACCAGGAACGGGGCATGGATTACCCCGACAATGCGGAGCGCTTCATCTTCTTTTGCAAAGCCCTGGTCAATCTGGCGCGTTATCTTCCGTGGCGGCCGGACGTGGTGCATCTGCATGACTGGCAAACCGCCCTCGCTCCCGTTTTCATGCTCGAACAAAAATTGCACGACGGCTGGACCTCTCCTCCGCCCGCCTGCCTGACCATTCACAACATGGCTTACCAGGGCAATTTCCCTCCCGCAAAATTCCCCCTGACCAATCTGCCCGGCGGTTATTTCCAGCCGGAGGGCCTGGAATTTTATGGCTGGATGAATTGCCTCAAGGCCGGCATCTCTTTCGCCAACCTGCTCACGACGGTCAGTCCAAGATACGCGCGGGAAATCACCACCGAGTCTTACGGCTTCGGGCTGGACGGCGTTTTGCGCCGCCGCCAAAACGCGCTCTTCGGCGTCCTCAACGGCGTCGATTACGATGAATGGAAGACAGAAGGGAACCCTTTTCTGAAACACTCCTATTCGGCGGCTGATTTGCGGGGCAAACAAGCCGACAAAATCGAATTGCAGCAGGAAATGGGGCTGCCCCCCGCGCCGGACGTTCCGCTTTTCGGCATGGTCTCTCGTCTGGCCGGCCAAAAAGGCGTGGATATTCTGTTGACCGCGCTCCAGGAAATGCTGGCCGCCGGGCATGCAGTTCGTTTTTCTGGGCAGCGGTGAACGCGATTACGACCGCGCCCTGCGCAGACTGGCCGAACGCCACCCCGACAAATGCGCCGTCAAGATCGGTTTCGACACCGGCTTGTCCCATCGCATCGAAGCCGGGTGCGATTTTTATCTCATGCCGTCGCGCTTTGAGCCGTGCGGGCTGAACCAGATGTACAGCTTGCGCTATGGCACCGTGCCGATTGTGCGTTTGACAGGCGGGCTGGACGATTCTGTCATTGATATTGCGGAAAACCTGGAAAAGGCCGACGGCATCAAATTTGCCGAATACTCCGTCCGGGCGCTGGCCAAGGCCATTCGCAAGGCCTTGGTCCTTTATGACAACAAGGATTTGCTGGCCCATTACCGCCGAAACGGGATGGCCATGGACTTTTCCTGGGAGCGAACGGTCGCGGCCTACGGCCGGCTTTACAAAAAAGTTCCCTCCATCATGGAAAACACCTTGACTATTTGACAACCGCTGGCGTCAAATCTTCCGACGATCGAAGATTGTAACGCAAAGGCGCCTGCGAGCGTCTCTCACAATGGAATGAATAACGGGACACGACTGACAACCGAACCGGCGGAAACCGCCGCTTTCACGCTGATCGAACTGCTGGTGGTCATTGCCATCATCGGCATTCTGGCCAGCATGTTGCTGCCCGCGCTGGCCCAGGCCAAGGAAAGCGCGCGCCGCATCAAATGCAGCAACAACGTCCACCAATTAAGCCTGGCCAACATGATGTACGCCAGTGACAACGCTGGCGAATATATTCCCCGCGGCGTCATCGAGCGCTGGCCCTCCCTTTTGGTTTCCTATTATAAAACGACCAATCTTTTGATCTGCCCAAGCGAAACCAACAACTCCCCCCAAACGTACGGCACGGCAACCAATGCTTACCCGGCGGACACTGCCTCCCGCACTTATTTAATCAATGGCTTTAATGACGGGTACGCCGCCAAGTACGGCGATGCGAATGCCTACGAGGACATCAGCAATCCGTTTCTCAGCGAAAAAGACATTCCCCTGCCGTCGCAGACCGTGCTCTTTGGCGAAAAGCTGTATTATGCCATGGATTTTTACATGGATTATTTCGACTTTGATGATGGCCTGAAGGTGGACCAGGCCAAACATGACCATTCCCTGACCAGCACCAACATCGGCGGGTCTAACAATGGCTTCATCGATGGCAGCGTTCAATTTATCAGGTGGGGCAGGGGATTTGACCCGGTCAACCTGTGGTGTACGATCGCCTACTGGCGCACCAACAACCCGTCCCCCGCGCCATCCTGAGTCTCCGGCTTATTCCCCAACGGCTTTCGCTTTGAAATCTTTATGGCCGCTTATATCGCCCGCCGACAGCATCAACCGGTACACCACGCCCGGCGTCAGTGGATCGGGACGGACGCCTTTGAGCGCGGGTTTCATCCCTCGAATCGGCTGCCCGTAACGAAAGGCCCTCGTCGGAACCGAGTTGCTGTCGGAAACCAGATGCCAGACCGGAACCGCCAGCGGATTGAATTTGTTTTCTTCCAGCGGGATTATCTTCACACTGGTCAGTTTGTAATCGCCGTTCAGAGTAAAGAAGACGGGGAAAACAGTCTCACCTGCCCGCCGGCTGGGGCGGAGAGAGGCCGTGATGCCAATCTCCGGTTTTTCAAACCAATGCGTGAAATAATGGATATAGATGCCGCCCAGGACGAGCAGCACACCGAACCAGAAGATGTCTTTTTTTCGCATGACCGACAGGGACTTGGAGGCCAACCGCAAACCAGCGTTTCCTGATAAACGAATAGACGCGCCCTGGCGAGCCTTTGTTACAGGCGACTGCAATAATTGCAAATCCGCAATTGCGGGCGACCCCTTTCATGGGATCATCAGCGCCGCGCAAACCACTTTCGCCCGCCGGAATCAATGCACAGGCTAGAGCGGTTCAAGAAATGGTGTAGCCGAAACGAGGGTGGTGGGGCGCGCACTCCGTGCGCGCCGCGGCGGGCAGCGGAGTGCCCGCCCTACCATGTAATGCGGCTACAGTATTTGTGGAAACGCTCTAAATTCGTGGGCAGAGCGGGCGCAAAGCATGCTGCTCCACGCCGTTTTCATCGCTTCTTGGGACGACGTCTTTATAAACAATTTACAAAATGAACCCAGACGAAATCAGGTGCGGCCAGTGCTTCACTAAGTTAAATACAGTCCAACACACGAATCAGAGCAATCCAAGATCAGGATTAGGATATTAGTGCGAGGAAACTCTGCCCAACAAGAAATGCCGGCCCGATGCCGCATCGGGCTGACATTTACTTTTGCGGAGAATTGGGGATCATGTCGGGCGATGATTGCATTGTTCGACATCGGTAATACCCATACCCATATCGGGCTGGCCAATTCCGCCCGGGTCAGCCGCCATCTCGATATGCCAACGAAGGGGTGGGAAACGGGAGCCGCCCAGCGAACCGCCGCCGGATTCCTGAATAAACAGCCGCTGGCCGGCGTGGCTCTTTGCAGCGTCGTGCCCGCGGTGACGCCGCTCGTGGTCAAGTTCGTTCAGGCCAGGCTCGGTCTTCCCTGCCTCCAATTGACCGCTGACAACGTGCGGGGAGTGGGCATTGATTATCCGGAACCGCAAACCATCGGTCCGGACCGCCTGGCCAATGCCGTCGCTGTCAGGACCCATTTTGGCGCCCCGTCCGTTGTCGTCGATTTTGGCACGGCGGTCACGTTCGACGTGGTGGATCGAAAAGGCAATTATGTCGGCGGCATTATCGCGCCGGGGCTGGCGGTGATGACCGATTATTTGCACGAGGAAACAGCCTTGCTGCCGCGCATTCAAATGCGGGAAGTCACGGCGGTGGTGGGCAAGAACACCGCGCAGGCGATGCTCATTGGGGCCGTTCACGGTTACCGCGGCTTGATCCGCCAATTAGTGGCCGAATTGAAGGGCGTATTGCGCTGCCGCCGCCTGCCGGTCGTGGCCACGGGCGGTTACGGCAAGCTCATTGCCGCCAAATTGCCGGAGATCACCGCCGTCGAACCGCTCCTGACCTTGGAGGGATTGCGTTTGGTTTGGGAAGCGCACGACAGGGAACGGGTGACCAAGGGCGGCCAAAGACCGTGTTTTCTGTCCGATGCGGACTTTTAGCGGCGATTGCGCCGTTGGCCTCTTCCCTCTACACTGTTCGATATGCCGAAGATAAAACTCTCTGTGCCGCATCAATTGGGACAAGACGAGGCCAGAAGCCGGGTCTCCAAACTCATCGCTGAAACCCGTGGCCAATTTGGCGACAGGATCACCGGCTTGGAAGAGGCCTGGACGGGAAATATCGATGCCTTTCGCTTTCGCGTCATGGGTTTTGCCGTTGACGGGCAATTGGAAGTGCAGCCCGCCGAGGTGCGGATCGACGTTAATCTTCCGTGGGCGGCCCTTCCCTTTAAAGGCCGCGTCGAAAGCGAAATCCTCAAGCACGCCAGGGAACTGCTGGCCTGACCCATATAACTAGTATTGACACAAAGGAGCAACGCGGCCCGTTACTTGATCTCGATTGACCGGAGCAGTTCCACGGCGCGGTTCTCCAGCCACTCCTCGCGCGCCTGTTCTGATGCGTCGTCGTTATTGGACAGCAATTGCACCCCTGGCAGAAAGTCAGTCTCCACCAGGTAAACCCGTTGCTGACGAATAAAAGTCGCCACACCGGTTTTAGGCCCCACCGGCTTCAAATAGATGAAGGATATCGTCCCTTCCAGAACGTCCGGGTGATAGTGCGGCACAATCGAATCTCCATAAATGTCCTTCATAAATGTTCCCAGCGCCTTCCCCCGCGCCTCCGATTGCGGAACGGAAATCATCGGACTTTGCGCGCTGATTGGTTTGGAATAAAAGCTGATCTTGCTGCCCCAGTTGTCATAGAACGTCACGCTTTGCGCGTCGTCGCGGATGACGCGGCCGCCCACTTCGGGACTCACGGGAAAAGGCACTGAAAAATGCCCCTGTGGCGACGTGTAGGAGTTTCCAGAAATCCTGCCAACAATGTGCGGGCTGGCATGGTGCGGGCCGGCGCACCCGCAGTGCAGGGAAAGAATGACTAATGACGAAATCCTAATGACCAGGGAATTGCGGGGAATGACGAATGACAAAGCACGAATGACGAAATAATGACGAAGTCCCAATGACGAATCTCGCCAAAAGCGGTGCGATGCCCGACGTCCCTTTTTCGTCATTGGGTCATTTGAGCATTGCTTGGCCATTAGGATTTTGTCATTCGTCATTCTTGTGGCATTGGTCATTGGGATTTCGTCATTCGTCATTTAGTCCTCACCTTTTAACTCCGGCAACGCGGCAAAGTTGCACGCCATCTCCGATGGAGAGGA
This sequence comes from uncultured Verrucomicrobiae bacterium, assembly GCA_963825315.1. Taxonomy (GTDB): domain Bacteria; phylum Verrucomicrobiota; class Verrucomicrobiia; order Limisphaerales; family Palsa-1400; genus DASRLE01. The sequence continues at coordinate 172,309 of CAWGST010000005.1, forward strand.
GGACCGATTCCACCCTCCGATCCCCGGCCAGTTTGCGGTTCAATTTCTCAATCGCGCGGCCACCGGGGTGTTTGATCGGGCCGCCTTTTCCAAGCCGCCCGCCCCACAGCATATTGTCGAACAGGATCAATCCGTTGGGCCGCATCCGTGGCAAAACCAGTTCGTAATAGGCGTCATATTCGGGCTTGTGCGCATCAATGAAGGCAAAATCAAACGTCCAGCCCCGCTCCAATCTTTTCAGGCTCTCCACCGCCTGCCCGAGGCGCAGCTCAATTTTTTTCTCCACCCCGGCGCGGCGCCAATACTTCCGCGCCGTCGCCGTCCATTCCGCGCTGGCGTCCAGGCAGAGCAAGCGTCCATCTCCCGGCAGTCCGCGCGCGATGCAAATGGAACTGTAGCCCGTGAACGAGCCGATTTCGAGGGCGGTTCGCGCGCCGATGGCCTTGACCAGCAACGTCATGAAGGCCCCTTGATCGGGCCCGATTTGCAGAAGGGCAATTTCTCCCAAAGCCGCCGTCTCCTTGCGCAAATCATCCAGAACACGGTCCGAGGCATGACTCCGGCGCCGGCACACGTAGCGGAAAAGCTCGTCGTTCAATGGAGTGAACTTGAGAATCGGCCTGTTCTTGGGTTGCTTTTTCATTGTTATATATGACTCACAGCCGGCGGTGATTCTGTCAGATTTCATGGCCCCCGTAAACTTCCATTCTCATGCCTCCACACCAGGTCCCGCTGCCGCCCGCCGCAAAGAAACAAGCTCGCAGATGCACCGCCGCCTGGACAACTATTTCCCGCGCCCACGTCCAGGTCACGAAAAAAGAGCCTTTCAAATTTTCGAAAATGGGATACATTGGGGTATGAATCAAGGAGCAGAGGCTATGAATCAACGCCGACACCATGCCGTCGCCATCGCCGCATGTTTGCTGCAAATGTCAGCGGCGTGGCTTTGCGGACAGGCAAATGAGGTTAATTGCTCCGACAGTCTGAAAATGGGGGGATGAATTATGGCTGGGCAACCAACAACACAACATGAAAACTCAACAATACATCACGTCAGGATCTCTGGCCGTCGCCGCTTTGGCGCTGGCCTGTTCGGCTCCTCTAGTCCAGGCGCAAACCATCATCACAAACACCTTCGACTTCACCTTTGCCACTGGCGGTGCAACGTCCCCTTTCAACAGCACTTGGATATATTGGTACAACCAGAACCCCGGATACACCGACATCCTGGTTGACCCGAAAACGGACTCCTCCAACCCCACCCCCGGCGCCAACACTTCCGGTTCCGGCTCGCTGAAGGTAATCAGTCCCCTGAATGAAACCGCCAATGAACAGGATGTTTTCTTTGGAACGTTCGCCAGCAACATCAATAATTCTTATGATTTCAGCGTCCGGGCGAATACGGCGCTTTACACTAATGTCTCCTTCGATATTCTCGTGGCGCCGGGCACTCCGTTAAGCAGCAGTGGCAATTATGGTGCCATCCAAGTCGGCTTTATTACCGCCAGTTACGGTCAAGATTGGATCACCGCCGGCACCGTGACTATCCCGGCCAGCGCTTCCAGCAGTTGGTACCATGTCTCCGTGCCGATTGATCAGACTCAAGATTTTGGCGATGTTCCCGGCATTGCCCTGGACATCAACTCCTACAGCGGCTACCCGAGATTCACGATCACCAACTGGATTGACAATATCTCCATCAATGCCTCTACAAACCCGCCGCAGCAGTCCACGACCAATTCGACAAACTATATTGGCATCGACGCCGGGTCCAATCGCAACCCGATCAGCCCGATGATCTACGGCACGGCATTTGCCACGTCCAATCAATTGGAGGACTTGAACTTCACCATGAACCGGTCGGGCGGCAACGAAGAATCGACCTATAATTGGCAGATCAATGCCCACGGCAAAGGAGCCGACTGGTATTTTGAAAGCTATCCCGACAGTTCCGCCACTCCGGGCGAGTCGGCGGACTCGGTCGTGGCCGGCAGCAAGGCGGCGGGCGCGCAGGCGTTAATCACCATTCCGATGATGAGCTGGGGGCCGAAATTGGGCGCCGGCCGGGCCATTCTCCCCAGTTATTCCATCGCCAAATACGGCCCGCAGACCGATCACGATCAGTATTTTCCCGATGCCGGCAATGGCGTCAGCACCACAAACGACACCCTGATCACCTGGAACGATCCAAATGACTCCTACACTCCGGTGGACACCAATTTCCAAAAGGGCTACGTCCAGCATTTAATCACCAACTGGGGCGTGTCCACCAATGGCGGGGTCGGCTACTACATCATGGATAACGAGCATACCCTCTGGTTTTCGACCCACCAGGACATCCATCCGGTGGGAACAACCATGCAGGAAATCCTTGGGAAAATCGAGGCCTACGCCTCGATGGTCAAGAGCCTCGACCCCCAGGCCTTGGTTCTGGGACCGGAAGAGTGGGGCTGGCCCGGCTATTTCTACAGCGGTTACGACCAGCAATGGTCCGGCCAACACAGCGATTACAACACGGCAGACTATCCCGACCGCAAGACCAATGGCGGATGGGACTACATGCCCTGGCTTTTGAATCATTTGTCTCAGTACCAGACGAATACGGGACAACGCCTGCTCGATTATTTCACCCTGCATTGCTACCCGCAGGAGGGCAATGTGAGCGGAAACGACATTGACTCAGCCACCGAACAGCTCCGCAACGAATCGACGCGGCAGTTCTGGGACACCAATTACGTGGACCCCAGTTGGATCAACGCCGTCATCATGCTGATTCCCCGCATGAAGAATTGGGTCGCCACCTATTATCCCGGGACCAAGATTGGCATCACCGAGTACAATTGGGGAGCCGAGCCTTCCATCAGCGGCGCCACCGCCCAAGCCGACATTCTGGGCATCTTTGGCCGCGAGGGTTTGGACCTGGCCACGCGCTGGACGACTCCCGATCCCTCCACGCCCACTTACCTGGCCATGAAAATGTACCGCAACTACGACGGGAACGATTCCACGTTTGGCGACACCAGCGTCCTGGCATCTGGTCCGAACCCCGACAATGTGGCGGTGTTTGCAGCGCAGCAGAGCAGGGATGGCGCCCTCACCATCATGGTTGTCAACAAATACTTGAGTGGAAACACGCCGCTGGTGGTCACTCTGACCAATTACATCGGCGCCGGCAGCGCGCGCGTCTGGCAACTCAATTCCAGCAACGTCATCGCCCAATTGAGTAATTTGCCCTGCAGCGCCGGATTGCTGCAAACCACGGTGCCTTCCCAGAGCGTTACTTTATTGGTCATTCCGCCCCGCCCCACCCTGAAAATGCTGGCCGGGCCGCCCCGCACCGATACTAATTTTCAATTCTGGGTCCAGGGTGAAATTGGCGGGTCTTTTGTGTTGCAGTCGTCCACCAACCTTTCCACCTGGTTGCCGGTCAGCACCAACACGTTCAGCGGCCCTCAACTCCAGTTCCTTCTGCCCGCGAGCGGTGCCCGGCAATTCTTCCGCGCCGTTTCGACGGCGCTTTAAATGGCTTTCTCCGCCGCTTCGCGCCGGCGATACTCGTCCAGCATCGCCGCCGTTGCCGTCGCTCCGCAGCGGCTGGCGCCGAGATCGCGCGTCTTAATCAGGGCGTCGAGGTTGCGTACGCCGCCGGCCGCCTTGACTTGCACTTTTTGCGACACGCTGCTGCGCATCAATCGCAGGTCGTGTTCCGTCGCGCCCCGGTAATTATAGCTGCCATCCGCCTGCTTGACAAAACCGAAGCCGGTTGACGTCTTCACCCAGTCGGCTCCGGCGCGTTCGCACAACTGGCACAACCGGCGTTTAAAGTCGTCGCTCTTCAAGCCCGCTCCGCCTTTGTCCAGATAATCGTTTTCGAAAATCACCTTCACTTTCGCGCCGCGCTGGTGGGCCTCGTCGCACACCGCCTTCACCTCCCGCTCCACGTAGGCCCAATCGCCGCTCAGCGCCTTGCCGATATTGATGACCATGTCAATCTCCGCCGCTCCGTCCTCGCAGGCCAACTGTGTCTCGTACCGTTTCGATTCGGTCGTGCTGTTGCCATGCGGGAAGCCGATGACTCCCCCAACGATGACGCCCGTCCCTTTGAGCAGCTCCGCCGCCCGTTTTACGAAATAGGGCTTGATGCAAACAGAGGCCGTGCCGTATTGCATGGCCAGCCGGCAACCGGCCTCCAACTCCTGGTCCGTCAAGGCCGGATGCAGCAGCGAATGATCGATCATTTTCGCCATTTCTTCGTAGGTATATTTTAATGAACCAGTTAACATGAATACATCATAGCACAGCCGGGTCATTTTGGAGCGCAATTTTTTCAAAAAAGCGCGCAAGGAGGGGGAATTCCTGCAAATATCAGGTGGGCCGGAAACGGCCCAAAAAAGAGCTTTACAGGCGCTTCCCTCAAATCTAAACTGTTCCTTCATAAAAGAATTGGCTGGATAGAAAAATATGGAAAAAGGAAAGACGATAATGGGCTTTCAACTTCACGAACGGGACACAGGTTCCGCGGACGTGCAAGTCGCCCTTTTGACCGAGCGAATCAATCACCTGACCGAGCATTTGCAGAAGAACATCAAGGACCACAGCTCCCGGCGCGGCTTGCTGAAAATGGTCGGGCAACGCCGTCGTTTGCTGGATTATCTCCACCAGACCGACTTGCCCCGCTATCAGTCGGTTACAAAGAAGCTGAAGCTTCGGCATTGATTTTGGCCTTCTTTCCCGGGAAACTGGATTATCCCGACCATGGAAATGGTTCAAACAACTTCATTGGCCCGGAAACGCGACCGGCTCAGTGCAATGGATTAAATTCGCGGCATTATGTTTCGCCGACTTGGGTAATTTCAATCAGGACCGGTTCCGCGGCGCTCGCCCGGTGTTGATTGAAGTTCCCCTGAGTCGGCGGGCTTGAAGGAAATATATTATGGCAGAACGAGTAACGGCTCAAGTTGGGGCCAAGCAGATTCATATCGAGACTGGCAAACTGGCCAAACAGGCCGACGGCGCGGTCACGGTGCAACTGGGTGAAACCATCGTCATGGTGGCGTCAGTGGCGGCCATCAAGGCCAAGGCCGGCCAGGAGTTTTTTCCGTTGACCGTGGATTACCGCGAAAAGGCCGCGGCCGCGGGCAAATTCCCAGGGGGCTATTTCAAGCGCGAAGGGCGTCCCACGGAAAAGGAAATTCTGACCAGCCGTTTGACCGACCGGCCGATACGCCCGCTTTTCCCGAAGGGCTGGTTCAACGAGGTGCAGGTGCAAAGCATCCTCCTGAGCGCGGATGGCGAAAATGATTCGGACATCTTGAGCATCATCGGCGCTTCGGCTTCGCTGGCCGTCAGCGACATTCCCTGGGATGGCCCGCTGGGCGCGTTGCGCATCGGCCGGGTTCAGGGAAAATTCGTGGCCAATCCCACCCACTCCGAACTCCTCGAAAGTGATCTGGACCTCATTTATGTGGGCAACACCGCCGATGTTGTCATGTTCGAAGGATCCGCCCGTGAAATTACGGAAGCGGATTTCATCGCCGCGCTTGAATTTGGCCACGAGTGCTGCCAGCCGCTCATCCTGGCGCAAAAGGAATTGGCCGCGCGCGGCGGAAAAAAGAAGCGCGAAATCACCACCAGCATCGTGCCGGAAGACATTTTGCGCGAAGCCAAACAACGGGCCGGCGAGCGCATGGTGCCGGCTTTGCTCACCCATAAAAAACTCGAACGCGAGGCCGCCGTCAAGGCCCTGACCGATGAAGTCGCCGCCGATCTCGTGGCAAAATTTGGCGCGGAGATAGTGACCGAATCCGTGCTGCGCGAGGCCTTTTATTACATCCAAAAGGAAACGATGCGCCATTTGATCATGAACGAAAACAAGCGGCTCGACGGCCGCGGCTTCGACGAAATCCGGCCCATTATCTGCGAAGTCGGCTTGCTGCCCCGGGCCCATGGTTCGGCCTTGTTCTGTCGCGGCGAGACCCAGGCCGTGACGCTGGTGACTTTGGGAACGACGGAAGATGCCCAGGAATTTGACTCCTACACCGGCGGAGAGACGGAGAAGAAGTTCATTCTGCACTACAGTTTTCCGAATTACTCGGTGGGTGAAACGGGGCGCATCAGCGGGCCGGGCCGCCGTGAAATCGGCCACGGGGCCTTGGCGGAACGATCCATTGAGCCGATGCTGCCGCTGGCCACTTATCCTTATGCCGTTCGCGTGACGAGCGAGATCATGGAATCCAACGGTTCGAGTTCCATGGCCACAGTTTGCGGCGGCACTTTGGCCTTGATGGACGCCGGAGTGCCCATGATACGGCCCGTCGCCGGCATCAGCATCGGCATTTGCGCCGAGCATGATGAAATGGACAAAATCGGCCGTTACAAACTGCTGACCGACATCATCGGCTGGGAGGATGCTTTCTGCGACATGGATTGCAAAATCGCGGGCACCGCCAAAGGCATCACCGGATTTCAACTTGACCTGAAATTGCGCGGCTTGCCGCACAGCGTCATGGCCGAGGCCCTGGAGAAAGCCCGGGTCAGCCGTTTGGCCATCCTCGCCATCATGGCCCAAACCTTGGCCGAGCCCCGGAAGGAAATGAGCAAATACGCTCCGCGCATCGTGCAGGTCAAAATCAATCCTGAGAAGATCGGCGCGCTCATCGGGCCTGGCGGCAAGAACATCAAGCGGCTGGTCGAGGAGTCCGGCTGCGAAATCAACATCGAAGACGATGGCACTGTCAATATTTATTCCGTCTCGGAGGAGGGCATGAAGATCGCGCGCAACGCCATTGAAGGCATGACGGCTGAGGCTGAGATCGGCAAGCTTTACCGGGGCAAGGTGGTCACGATCAAGGAGTTTGGGGCGTTCGTGGAGTTCTTGCCGGGCAAAGACGGCCTGGTCCATATCAGCGAGCTGGCCAATTTCCGTGTCAAACAGACCGAAGACATTGTCAAACTGGGCGATGAAGTCTGGGTCAAATGCCTGGGCGTTGATGAAAAAGGCCGGGTGCGGCTTTCGCGCAAAGCAGCGATGGAAGACCGCGAGCGCGAGATGGCGCCAAAGACGTAACCCATCCTGTTTGCAGCGGCGCTGAGAACGGGCGCCAGGCGGGCGCGTTGTGCCCGGTCCATTTGAGCAATGTGGAATGAATTGACGCCGGACCCGATTTATGCCATAGTACGGGGCTGAAGCATGTTATCGTGGCATTCAAATTCTCTGGCAGTTCTGGCTCTGGCGGCGGGCGCGTTATCGCCCTGCGCCATGCCTCCTTCTGCCCGGGCCGGTGACAAGATCGAGTTTTCTGCTCCAGGCGCTTCGCTGGAGGTTCCCCAGGCGGTACGCGATGATAAGGAATCACCCAAATCCGAGATGCAGGCGTCGCCGCCGATCAATCGCATGGTCCTGGAAGGTGATGTGCAGGCTTCTTCAGAGGTTGTGGTCATCACCACCCCAAAAAGGAGGGAGGTCAGGACATGGGACTCTGCTTCCTTAGACGACCAGGACAACAATACCGATGCAGACAATCGTTATGACAATTTGGATCCCAGGCAGCGGCCAATCATTGGCGCCACCAACCGCTGGGATATGCCAGGAGGATGGAATCCGAATGCTGGAAGCATTTCCTCCGAAAGGAGAAGCGATGAGGCTGCCAGCCAGGACAACCTTCGCACCCGCTTGGAGGCGCTGAATGCGGCGGGAAAAACCGATTACCAAAAGGATGGACGTTACAACAGGCGTTCCTCCGATTCTGACGAAGACTCAGCATTGTCCCGCGGCTTTTACCATTACGCATTACCCCCGGAAGAGACAGTCGCACAAAGGCTGTCAGCATGGTCCCGCGACTTTTTCCATCAGGGATCATCTGCTTTGGACCGGACCCAGGAGAAATCCATGCTGTCTTACGATAAAATGAGGAAGATCAACGAGCAACTCAGCCAGGAATATTCATCAGCGCGCTCTTCCATTACGCCGAACGACTTGCCGCCTATTTCCACATTGGCTCCCGGCGCGGATGCTTACGCCTCACAACGGGACCTTGCCCGGTCCAGAACGCAGGACGAACCGGTCAGCGCGCCCCGGACATTCCACCCTGCGGAAACAACGGCCTTGAGCCTGAATCCCGACGTATTCGCGCGGCAGGAACCGCCGCCCTCGCCTCGAGGCCAGGTCCAGTCACGTCCTGCGATTCTGCCTTTCCCCAAGAAGCCTGGCTCTGTCCTTCAGTGAAGCGGGGAAGCGACGGGGGTCGGGCGTGGCCCGTCTGCGGGGTGGATCGCTGCGCATTGAAAAGCGAAGATTTATCTTTATTTTTCCCGTGGGAAATGCTTTAATGGCAGTCACTGAACTGGATATGGGTTCCCGAAGTGCCGGAAGGTTCGGATGGCGGTGATAACAGAATTTTTCTCATAGTGGCAAAGCGTTTGACAACAGGAAAAAATATGAAGGCTAAGAAACTGCCTCCGCCACCCCTGGCGAAAGGCCAACTTTGGAAGATGGACGATAAACACATCGAAATCATGGAAGTGGGCAAGACCCTTACGCACTACCGCCTTTTTCAAAGTCAAAAGCGGGTGCCGATTAGTCTGGGAGGGATCGCTGCAGTGCAGGCTTACTTGAAGACCAATGGCGCCAAACTGATCAGAAAGACCTCTCCTCTTAAAACGGCTTGATGGCCCGACAGGCGCCCGACCGGTCCATGTTGGATTTTAAGCGTTCTGGTCTGGTTGCCTGTTTCCGGGCGGAGTCCCGTACTCTTTTGGGACGCGAATCCAAAGACCAGACAATCAAGACGCCGCCGGTCTGAAGGCAAGTTGGGGCCGCGCGCCTCACTCCTGCCTGCGCATCCCCGTCCAATTGTCCAGTTCGCTGAACGTATTTGCCCGGTGTGCGTTTGGCACTCAAAATGCTCAATTCCAAGGCGTTGTTGTCCATCTTGCCGGGCTGGCAAAGTCAGGCTGTGGCTTTAGGCAGGAACAAATGGATTATCGTGGCGCAGGACAACGTCGAATGGCAAACACGTCATACATGCAAGTTCGGGCGCTTTTGGCCCGGCAGGAGTTGCTGAATCAGCGGCTCCACAAACGCCTGGCCCGCGGAATCCACGATGAGATCAGCCAAAAGATGACCCTGCTGGCTTTGCAATTATCGCTGGCGGCATCGGAAGACAGCGCGCCTGCGAACTGGGCCGCGAAGTGCAAAGGCTGGGCCGGCCTTGTGATGGAACTCGGACAATCGGTTCGGGAAATCAGCAACGAATTGCAACCTCGGATTCTCGATGAGTTTGGCCTGGTCGCCGCTTTGCGCTGGTTCGCTCAGTCTTCGGCCAGGGATATCTGCTGCACCGTCATCGCGCCGAACGAGGGCATTTCTCTGGCGCCGTTTGCGGCCAACGAATTATTCGGAATCTGCCGCGAGATTGTCACGGATATCCTTGCGCCGGAAGTGGCGCGCGTCGAAATTGAATTGGAGCATAAGGATGGAGCGGTGCGCCTGCAATTGCGGGCCAATGACAACGGCCTGGCAAGGCAACTGATGACCGAAAAGGCGCTGGAGGCCATTGCCCTGCATGATCGGCTGCTCTGCCTGGACGGCACGGCCGAATTGAACCATTCGGCGGACGCCGCTTCCGTGCTCACCCTGACTGTGCCAGCCAGTTGTCCCCTGGCCTGCGGCATCCGTTGAGCTACATCAGATTTACGGGGTCAATATCAACGGTCATCGCCACCTCTTCGGGCAATGTGAGAGAAGCGGTCAATCCCGCCAGCCTTTGGCTTAATCGGGTCATTTGCCGGGTGCGCAACAGGATGTGAAAGCGGTATTTGCTTTCCGTGCGGGCGAACGGGGCAGGGGCTGGCCCGGCCAAAATCATGTCCGGAAACGCCCCGGACCATTTCTCGATTTCGTGCCTCACATGGGTGGCCGAAAATTTGACCTTTTCCTCGTTGCGCCCTTTGAGCAGGAGCAATGCGATCCGGCTGACCGGCGGATAATTCAGTTGCCGGCGAAAATCAATTTCCTGTTCGTAAAAGCCGGCAAAATCATGGCGGCGGGCATATTGAATGGCCGGATGAAAGGGGGTGAAGGCCTGGACGAAAACTTCCCCCTCCACGTCGCCCCGTCCGGCCCGGCCCGCCACCTGCGTCAATAATTGAAAGGTTCGTTCTCCCGCGCGAAAGTCCGGCAGGTGCAAACTCAAGTCCGCGTAAATAATCCCCACCAGGGTCACGTTGGGAAAGTGCAGGCCCTTGGCAATCATTTGGGTGCCGACCAACAGGTCGATCTTCCCGGTCCTGAAATCACCGAGGATGCGGCGGTAGTCCTCCTTGCGCTTCAAGGTGTCCGAATCCATGCGTCGAATGCGGGCGTTGGGAAAGAGTTTGGCCAGGGTGGCCTCGACTTTTTCGGTGCCCAAACCGGCATAGCGGATGGCGGGATTGCGGCATTTCGGATCGGGGCAAACCACTGGAGCAACGGCTTCGTGCCCGCAAATATGGCAGCGCAACTTGCCGGCCTGCCGATGGTAGGTGAGCGAGAGGCTGCAATTGGGGCACTGGGCCACGTAACCGCAGAGCGGACATTGCAACGAGGTGGCAAAGCCGCGCCGGTTCAAAAACAGCAGAGTTTGTTCCCGGCGATCCAGACGCCTGAGAATGGCCTCCTTGAGCTCGGGGGAAAGGATGGGGGTTCCCTTTTCGTGGCGCGCGACCTGGCGCATATCAACCACGCGCACCACGGGCATTTTTTTATGATCGGCGCGGATGGGCATTTCCAGGAGCCGGTATTTGCCTTTCTCCACATTGTAAAAACTTTCCATCGAGGGCGTGGCCGAGCCTAGCACGACCACCGCGTTTTCCATCCGGGCGCGCACCACCGCGACGTCGCGGGCATGGTAACGGGGCGATTCCTCCTGCTTGTAGGACTGCTCGTGTTCCTCGTCCACGATGATCAGGCCGAGAGGATCAACGGGCGCAAAAACGGCGGAACGGGCGCCAATGACAATGCGGGCGCGGCCCTGGCGAATTTTGTGCCATTCATCATGGCGCTCGCCCGCGGACAAATGGCTGTGCAACACCGCCACCAAGGTTTGCAGCGGGCCGGAACTGAAGCGGGCTTTGAATCGCTCGACCGTCTGGGGAGTCAGGGAAATTTCCGGCACCAGGACGATCGCCCCCCTGCCTTGTTGCAGGCTCCGGGCGATGGCCTGCAAATAAACTTCCGTCTTGCCGCTTCCGGTCACACCGTGCAGCAGAAAGACGTTGTGGTGGAACAGGCCTCCGGCCTGTTTGGATTGGGCGTCCCGCCCAATCCCGGCAGCCGATGCGGCAGGGTGGAACAGGCCTCCGGCCTGTTTGGATTGGGCGTCCCGCCCAATCCCGGCAGCCGATGCGGCAGAGGCATTGGATTTTAATTCGTCGCTGGCCGGGGAGGATTTTGGCGGGACGCCAAAATCAACCGGCGGGACGCCGGTTCCACCGGGCATCCAAATAAATTGATATTCCTCAACAGGGCCAGCCAATCCCAACTGGCGGGGATTATTCCAAATGTAATCCCATTTTTCATGCAAATCAGTTTCCGAACGAATCAGGCGGTCGAAAGATTCCTGCTGCCAAACCGGTCCGTGACGCTGCATGACCTTGTTTACCTCGTGCGCCGAGAATGATTTGATGCCATGCAAAATCTCGCTCAGGGAATATGCCCCTTTTTTCCCCTGTTCCTGGATTGGCAGGGGCTGAATCAAAAGGTGAACGTGATCAGGCATGACACACGCGAGATAACACTTCATTTTTTTCCCGTGCAAAAATCGGCACGCCGCCAATGTCTTCTCCCGCGCTTCCTCAGAAAGCGTCAGACCTTCAAAAGTCCGCCAAGTGACATGATAAGTGCTGCCGGGAATTTCAAAGTGGGGAAGCAGACGGCGGCGCGCGGTTGTTTCAGAAATTGGGTGGAACAGGCCTCCGGCCTGTTTGGATTGGGCGTCCCGCCCAATCCCGGCAGCCGATGCGGAAAGGCCATCGGATTTTAACTCGTTGCTCGCAGGCGTTACAGGGAGGGATTTTGGCGGGACGCCAAAATCAACCGGCGTGACGCCGGTTCCACCCCTCTCCATCGCGGCGGTAATTTCTTCGAAGGCATGCTGTTGGTCCGGGTTAAAGGTCAGTGATTGGGTGGGCAAAATCGTCTCCCGCCCATAAGGGTCGCGCTCGGAAATTCGCGGCGTGATGGCGATCAGTCCCTTGTCTTCCAGACGGCGCAAGGTTTGGGCGGTTGTGTCGGCTGATTGCAATAATTCCTGGAGGGGCAGTTCACCCCTTTGGCGGGCGATTTCGAGCACCTGCGCCTGGCGTTTGCTCAATTTCGGCCCGGCGCCGTTGACGGGCAGGGCGCGCACGGACAGTTGCTCGCGCCAGCCTTCCTTTTCTTTGCGCACGGCCTCGGGCAGCACGGTCTTCAGCGCGATCTCCGGCGGGCAGCAGTAATACTCGCCCATCCAACGCGCCAATTGCAGAATCTTCAGGCTGACAAACGATTGGCCCCCGAGGACTTTAATGAGCGGGCGAAGATTGGGATGGGGCGAACTCTCCGGCAGGGCTGTCACGCAGCCCAGCACCTGGCGGTGGGCGAAAGGCACTTTGACCCGGGTGCCGACCTCCACCAGCCCCTCCATTTCGTCGGGAATCAGGTAGTCAAATTCTTTGCCCAGGGCGAGCTCGAGGGTGACGCGAGCAATCATGCGTCAAGGATGACAGGGAAAACGGAAAGCTGAAAGCAGAAAGCGGAATTATCAGGCGGCATATCCATCTGTAAACAGCGGCGTCAATTTCCGGCAATTGGAGCAAGGTCTGCCGGAGTTCGGTCAACGGACCAATGAACGCCTGAACGAGTTGAGCTTTCCAGTTTCGTCAAAAATCTGGTTCTCTAAAAGAATCCATGGATAACTTCCGGCTCGGGCAACTGTCCAAGTACATGAAAGAGAGCGATTTCGCGGGCTTTGTCGGTGCGAAAGCCATAGGATTTTCTGAAGGTTACTTTGACCTTGTTGTTCAGGCCCTCGATGACACCGCCGGAAATCGCCTTCTTGGCTCGAAAGTAGTTGAGCAGAACCTGCCGGTGTCCAGCGAGGCTGGCCGCAACGGTCTTGAGGGGTTCGAGCCTGGACCGCCGCACTTTCCGGCACCAGCCGTCCAGGAACTTGCCGGCCCAGGTGGGCGGCCTTCTGGTAAATGAGGGTCCAGAACACTCGCCCCACATCCACGCAAATCTCATTGATGCCAATGGCCCGGATGTTTTCCAGCACCCGGTGTTGAAGGCCATACTCCACGACCCACTGAACCGAAGAATAAACGTCGGCCCAGGAGACGTGGAAGCTCTGAGCCGTTTCGTCCCAGGAAAGCTTGCGCGCCCAACGAGCCACCAGCAATCGGAAGCCGTTGTCCAACAAAGCCTTATGCAGCGGGGTGCGCGGGTAACCCCCTTCCCAGGGATGCTGTGACGCGAGCATTACAATCTCTTTGTTGTTTTATTCTTGCTTATTTAAGCCATATGCTATTTAAGTTGTGTTTATCGAACCCCAAATGATGAAGAGCAGGCTTGGGAAAACGGCCTCATCCTCGTTTTCCGGCTGCCGACGGAATATGTGGGCGCAAACGACAGGGCAACAGCGCAAAACCATAAATCAATGGGCGCAGCATCTTGTTTGCCCTCAGATTTCGAAGCAGATTGCCCAGCGCAGCCTTGGCAGCAAGGTGGAAGGGCTGTTCTCCGCGGCGTCTGCAAGAGGAAATTATATGAATTCAAAAACATTATTCGTAATTCCCAGCATCACGGTGGCCTTTGCGATGAATGGCCGCTCTCAAATACAAATCTATCAATTCTCAAACCCCATCTGCGGCAATATAACTGCCCGATGTCGAACGACAATTAAAAATCACCACTGACGACAATTAAAATTCACCAGTGAGCCGGTAATGATCAGGCGGCGGTTGGGATGGCCGGAGGCCATCCCCAAACCGCCGCAAATGATCACAAACAAACAATACCGGAAGCTCATGAGTGAATATCAGAAAGCAGCGAACATTGTCGTCAGCGCGATGAAAGCGGATGTGCATCCGCAGACCGCGCGAAAATACATCCAGGCGGCCCAACCGCCGGAGCAACTGCAACAGAAGCATGGCTGGCGCACGCGGCCCGATCCGCTGGCGGCCATTTGGGAACCCGCCCGGCAAATGCTCTTCCAAGCGCCCGAACTGGAAGCCAAAGAGTTGTTCGATTATCTGCGGGGCCTCCATCCCGACCAGGCCGCTGGCTCGGCGTTGCGCTCGTTTCAACGGCGGGTGCTGCAATGGCGTTTGCAGCATGGCCGGGACAAGGAGGTGTTCTTCGAGCAGGAGCATCTTCCAGGCAGGGTGATGCAGGTGGATTGGACCGACGCCAGCGAGTTGGCGGTGACGGTGCGGGGAGCGCCGCTGGAGCATTTGTTGTGTCATGCGGTCTTGCCCTATTCCAATTGGTCGTGGGCCACGCGCTGTCAATCCGAGTCGCTGTTGAGTCTGCGCCACGGTTTGCAGGAGGCATTGCATCAATTGGGCCGGGTGCCGGAACGGCTGCAAATCGACAACAGCAGCGCCGCCACCCATCGCGTCGGCAGCGGCGGGCGGGAGTTCAACCGTGATTTTCTGGCGCTGGCGGAGCACTACGGGCTGAAGCCCCAAACCATCGGCATTCGCAAGCCGCACGAAAACGGCGATGTGGAATCGCGCAACGGCCATCTGAAACGGCGGCTCAAGCAACATCTGCTCTTGCGCGGCTATCGGGACTTTGAAGCGGCCGAAGCGTATGACCGGTTTCTGTGGACGGCGTTGCGCAAGGGCAATCAGAACTGCTCGGTCAAACTCAAGGAGGAGTGGGAGGCGCTGCGTCCGCTGCCTCCGACCCGCTTGAGCAAGTATGACGAACTGCGCTGCCCGGTCAGCCTCCACAGCACGATTCGGGTCAAGAAGGTGACCTATTCGGTGCCGGCGCGCTGGATCGGCCAGGAGGTTAAAGTGGAAGTTTACGAAGGGCATTTGAAAATCTTTCACGGGCGGGAACTGCTGCTGGAGTTGGCGCGAGCCACCGGGGATCGCGGCGCGGTGATCGACTACCGGCACTTGATCGAGCCTCTGCTGCGCAAGCCCGGCGCGTTCACCCATTACGTGCATCGCGAGGAGTTTTTCCCCGATGGGTCGTTCCGTTTGGCCTATGACCGTCTGGTCAACGATCATGGTTTGCGGGCCGGTCAAATCGAATATCTGCACCTGCTCAAACTGGCGTCTGAACTGGGCGAGTCGGCCCTGAGCGCCCTGGTCGGCGAATGGGTCGGCCCCAATCGGACAGGCCGGTGGCGCGCGGCGGATTTGCGGCGTTACCTGAACTTGGACGCCGGCGCCCGCTGGCCGGAGATGACGCTGGAGCCGGAACTGAGCGGCTACGACGCGTTGCTGGAAAGGCCGGTGTCCCATGAATAACGACCCGCTGGCCTTGCTCTTAAAATCCTTTCGCCTGGGCACGATGGCGGCGATCTATGAAGGCACCTTGCAACAAGCCGAGCAACAAAACTGGGGCTATCGAAAGTTCCTGCTGCACCTGTGCGAGAGCGAAGCGCAGGACCGACGGCAACGCAAACTGGAGCGGTTGCTCAAGCAATCGGGCCTGCCGCAAGGCAAAGACCTGGGCAGCTTGGAGGAAACCAAACTGCCCGCCAAAGTGCGCCGGATGCTGCCCAGCTTGCTGGACGGCGGCTTTGTCCAGCGAGCCGAGAACGTCATCGCCATTGGCTTGCCCGGCCGGGGCAAAAGCCATTTTTTGGCCGCCTTGGGACGGGAGTTGATCCTGCGCCATCGCTACGCCGTGCTCTTTGTGCCGACCTTCAAGCTGGTGCAACAATTATTGACCGCCAAGCGAGATCTGCGTCTGGAAGAGCGCTTGCGCGAACTGGATCAGTTTGACGCGGTCATTCTGGACGACGTTGGCTACGTCAAGCAGGAGCGGGACGAAATGGAAGTGCTGTTCACGTTCCTGGCGGAACGCTACGAACGGCGCAGTGTGATGATCAGCAGCAATCTGGTCTTCTCCAAGTGGGACCAGATTTTCAAAGACCCGATGACGACGATGGCCGCCATTGACCGGCTGGTGCATCACGCCATCCTGTTGGAGTTCCAGGGGGAGAGTTTGCGAGTGCCCAAAGAAAAAGAACAAAACAGGGGCGGCGGGTAACGCCGAGGCCCCCCAGCCCCTTCGGTTCCACTGCGTCCTTGTCGCTACGCTCCAAAGACTCCGTTCCACCGAAGGGGCTGGACAAACGTTACAGAACAGTGAAACGATGAACCTTAACAACCGGCCTCAGTGGTGATTTTTAATTGTCGCTGATGGTGAAGAATAGTTGTCGTTGAAGAGCCCGATTAAATCACAATCCAAACACAAAGGAAAATCATGAAAATCAGTCAAACTTTACAAATCGGGTTCTCTAAAAGAATCCATTCTTGGAGACGCTCATGCGCCGGCATATTCCTCGTCCTGGCCTGCGTGTTTGGGACCGCCAGGCCCGCCCCGGCCGCCATCAACGTCCTGAGTTATTGGCGGATGGGAGAAAACGACAGCGCGGCCGCTTCCGGGGCGGCCTGCACCGGCACCGTTGACAGTGTCGGCGGCAATAACCTCACGTTTTTCGGATCGGCATTTTATTCGAACAATGTGGCGGTGTCGGCCTTCGCGGAAACGGGCAGTTCGCTTTCCGTCAATTTCTCGACGCCGGGCACCTACGGGCTGGCTGACGGCGACATTACCGAGGCGCAAGATAATTTCGGGGTGGAAGCCTGGGTCAATCCGGCTGTGCTGGGTGGGAACCAGGTCATCGCTTACAATGGCAACACGAGTTACAGCGGCTGGGGATTCTTTCTCAGTGATTCCGCCTTTTCGGCTCTTTATGGCGGGGTGGTCATGGTTGAAGCGGGCAATGCGACGGTCGGTGTCTGGACGCACCTGGCTTTGGTGCGGGACAGTGGCGTCGGCACGCTCTACGTAAATGGGGTGGCATCGGCAATCTTATTCGATACCCCCAATACTCCGACGGTCTGCTTTGCCGTGGGAAGCGATCCGCAAATTCCCGGCGCCGAGACCTTCACCGGCCTGATGGATGAAGTGCGCGTCTTCACCTTCGACCCCGGGCAATTCACCACCAACGATTTGCTTTTGAATGCCAGGAACCCCGTCCCGGCGTACTTATCCAATGTGCAGAGCCTCGGCAACGGCGTTGTCCGGTTTTCATTCATCAACAACACCAACACCACCGCCACCTTTACAGTCTTGAGTTCCACCGATCTGAGCTTGCCGGTGACCAACTGGACAAGTGTCGGCGTGGCGACCAACATCGCCACCAACCTTTTCGAGTTCACCTCGCCCACGACCCCGGCCGACGCGCAGCGTTTTTACATCATCTGCGCACAGTAGTATTGACGGATGGCATGAACGGCTGGCTCCTTCAGGCAAAAAGAGGGGTCCTGAACGGCAGTTAGTTAAGCCCTGACGTCTTGTTTTGTCGGGGATTCCCTTTCCGTCCCATCCAAAAAAAACACCCACAGATTCTTGGCAGCAGGCAAAAATCTTTGCGTCTTGGCCCTTTGCCTTATTCTTAAGTCTTTGCCGCGCAGGCTCTTAATGTTTTTTCACCACGGGAAGCACCGATTACAAACATAGTTTAAAATAATTGTTGGTTTCGTCAATATATATGCTATGATACTTTCGTAATGATTGACTAAATGATGCCATGTCGAAAAATTGAAATATCGAAACAACCGCCAAACTCATCAAAACTATGAATGCACGCAATGGTAAAATCGCGCGCCTGCCCTGCGGCGTCCGCGAGGAGTTGAATGAACGCCTGGAACGCTCCGAACAAAGCCCCCAACTGCTCGCCTGGCTCAACGGTCTGCGCGAAGTGAAGAAAGTTCTGCGGGACGACTTCGCTGGCGTCCTTATCAGCAAGCAGAACCTGAGCGAGTGGCGCACGGGCGGTTTCCAGGAATGGCTGGCCCGCCAGGATCTATGGGCCAAAGTCAACGACATGGAGGATTTCGCAAAGAGACTGGGGGAGGAAAGGGACAATGTGCTGGCCGATGACGTGGCCACGGTTCTGGCCGCCTATTATGCGGCCTTGATTTCCACATGGAACGGGCAGCCGGATGCGAAGTTTGAGGCCGCCGCGCGGATGCTCAACGGGCTTTGCCGCAGCGTGGTGCAATTGCAACGGGGCATGCACCGGGCGGCAAAGGACAATCGCGATTTCATTCAGGAATTGGAGGAGAAGAGCCAACGGCTGCACGAAAAGTGCAAGAAGAGATTGTTGGATCAGGTCTGTGCCATACAGCGGGAGCCGATGGTGGCCGAAGCCTTCGGGGGCGGCGCGTTGGGCCGGAAACTGGCCAAGTATATCGTCGCAGTGGAGAATGATGTGCCGGACGCCAAATTGGAGTTTGCGGAAGAAGACCTGAAAAGGTCCAAACGGGGTCGGGGTGAGCCAAAGCCAGTCAAACCAATCAAGGCGAAGCGGACTGTTACACATGCCAAAGAAACCAAGCCCGTAAAAGTGGCTAACCCGTTGCAGGCCAACGACATGGAAGAAAAGGAGGAGCCAAGAATCAGTCCAAATCAGTCAAGCCCGGTCAAAGTGGGTCAAACCGATTTGGAACAGGCAGATGAAGCCCCCGCCGCATCGTTTCCTAATCCTAATCGTAATCCTAATCTTAATCTCCCAACCCCGGAAGATCAATTTGATTAAAATGAATCACTTGCGAAACGGGCCGGTTTTCCATTGCGCAAACAGGGTTTCCTCTTAAAGTTTCAGCCTGATGACGAATTCAATTCCCGAGTCCAATCCAGGCGGGTCTGTCGCACCGGCCGCGCCGTCGGACTTTATCCGCGATATTGTGGCGGCGGATGTGGCCGGCAAGCGTTACCCAAGGATTCATACGCGCTTCCCTCCCGAGCCGAATGGTTATCTGCACATCGGCCATGCCAAATCCATTTGCCTCAATTTTGGCATCGCGCGCGAATTTGGCGGGGTCTGCAACTTGCGCATGGACGATACGAATCCGTCCAAGGAAGAGGTGGAATATGTGGACTCGATCATCGCCGATGTGAAATGGTTGATTGACGGTTGGGCGGATGACCGGCTGGGGCTTAAGGCCGCGGGCCAAACTCCCCTGGCCGTGACCACCAACGGGCAACCGGACTTTTACCTGCCGCCAACGACCGGCCCGAACAGCGGCGCGAAACTCGAGCCGTTTTATGCTTCGGATTATTTTGAGCAAATTTACGGATATGCCGTGGCTTTGATTAAAAAGGACAAGGCCTACGTCTGCGACCTTTCGGCGGAGGACATGGACACCTGGCGCGGCGCGCCGGACCGGCCTGGACGGGAAAGTCCGTGGCGCAACCGGCCGGTGGCGGAAAGTCTCGACTTGTTCGAGCGGATGAAGGCGGGCGAGTTCCCCGACGGCACCCGGACTTTGCGGTCGAAAATTGACATGGCGGCGCCGAATGTCTGGTTGCGCGATCCGGTGCTGTATCGCATCCGCCATGCCGAACATCATCACACCGGCCGCCAATGGTGCATTTATCCGATGTACGATTTTGCCCATTGCCTGAGCGATTATCTGGAGGGGATCACGCACAGCATCTGCACGCTGGAATTTGAGGTGCATCGGCCGCTTTACGACTGGATTTTGGAGAATCTGGACCTGCCCCGTCCCCTTCCCCATCAATATGAGTTCGCGCGCCTGAGCCTGGGCTACACCGTGATGAGCAAACGCAAATTGCTGCAACTGGTCAGCGAGAAAATCGTGTCCGGCTGGGATGATCCGCGCATGCCCACCATTTCCGGACTGCGCCGCCGCGGGGTGACGGCCGGGGCGCTGCGCCATTTTGCCTATCACATCGGCATCACCAAATACAACGGGGTCACGGACCTGGCGGTGCTGGAACACGCCATCCGGGAGGACTTGAACCGGCGGGCCCTGCGGCGGCTGGCGGTGCTGCGCCCGATAAAAGTAGTATTGACTAATTACCCCGAAGGCCGGGTGGAGGAACTCGAGGCCGTCAATAATCCCGAAGACCCCGCCGCCGGCGCGCGCCGGGTGCCGTTCAGCCGCGAACTTTACATCGACCAGGATGATTTCATGGAGAATCCGCCCCCGAAATACTTTCGCCTGCGTCCGGGCGGGGAGGCGCGCTTGAAATACGCTTACATCATCAAGTGCGACGCAGCGGTGAAGGACGCGGCGGGCCATATCATCGAATTGCGCTGCACGGCCGATCTGGAGAGCAAAAGCGGGGGGGCGACGGCGGGGCGCAAAATCAAGGGAACCCTTCATTGGGTCAGCGCGGCGCGCGCGGTGGAGGCGGAAGTCCGGCTTTACGACCGTCTGTTCACGGTGGCGGAGCCGGATGCCGCGGGCGATTTCAAAAGTTACTTGAACCCGCAATCGTTGGAAGTGCTGTCCGCCAAATGCGAACCGGGCCTGGGCGATGCCAAACCGGAATTGCGGTATCAATTCGAGCGCCTGGGTTACTTTACACTCGATGAGAGCAGCACGGCCAAAAAGCTTGTCTTCAACCGCACCATCACGCTGCGGGACCTTTGGGCCAAAGAAAAGCAGAAGGGATGATGGGGGTGTCATTTTCCGGCTCCTAATCTTAATCCTAATCTTAATTTAATGAACCATACGAAAGAGATTAAGAGCTTATTTGTAAAAAGAATTTTGAAGAAAGAATCATCGAGTTTTCCATACGCGACCCTCTGCTTGGGATTGGGGAGCGCGACCGTCCCGGTCGCGGCAGTTGGCGTCCCGCCGACTGCATTCAGAGGGGAATACTTTCGGCCAGAGGCCAAAAGCCGCGGGCGAGACGCCCGCGCTCCCAAAAGAATCACCCTGTTCCGATTCAATTCGTGCAGCGGGGAAATTATTTACGGATAAGCTCGAAGATCGGACGTCCACCAACTTGGAATAAATCCTTTGTTTACACGAATCCAATTCCAGCGTCGGACCAGATTGGCGATGGTGGGGCTGCTCTGCCTTGTCATGCTGGTGTGTTTTTCGGGTTGTCAGGCCTTCAGCTTTTACCGGCAGGCCATCGCGGGCCAATACCAAATCCTGGCCCATCAAGAATCAATCACCAACCTGATGGCCAATCCGGATACGCCGCCGAAACTCAAGGCCAAATTCGGGCAGGTCATTAAAATCCGGCACTTTGCGGCGGAGGAATTAAAATTGCCGGCGGATGGCGCCTATGTCAAATACACCGATCTGTGCCGGCCTTGCGTTGTGTGGAACGTCAGCGTGGCGCCGGCCCTTTCGCTGGAGCCGATGACGTGGTGGTTCCCGGTCGTGGGCCGGGTCAGTTATCGCGGGTATTTTGAGGAAGCAGGCGCGCGCCGTTACGCGGCCCGGTGGGAGAAAAAAGGATGGGACGTCCATGTCGGCGGGGTCGCGGCCTACTCGACGCTGGGGTGGTTTCGTGATCCGCTCATGAACACTTTCATTTTTGAGCCGGAGGCGGATTTGGCGGAGCTGATCTTCCATGAATTGGGACATCGGCGCTTGTATGTCAACGGCGACACGGATTTCAACGAAGCGTTTGCGACGGAGGTGGCGGCGGAAGGAATACGGCGCTGGTTCGCGGCCTCGTCCAATTCGGTGGCCTGCCAGGAACACCAGGCGGCCCTGGCGCGCGATAACCAGTTTGTGCAACTGGTCATGGACACACGCCGGGAATTGGAGGCCGTTTACGGGGACGGGAGTTTGCCGGACGCCGCAAAACTGCGGCGCAAGGAAGAAATCATCGGGAAACTGCGCGCCAAATATGCCGCGGTCAAACAGACCTGGGGCGGTGAATCAGGTTATGATGAATGGTTCGCCGCACCGATCAACAACGCCAGGCTCAACACGGTTTCAACATATTACGACTTGGTGCCCGCCTTCCAGGCGCTGCTCCGCGCCAACGGAGGGGACATGGAAAAGTTCTATGAAGCGGTCGCGTCCTTGGGAAAACTGCCATTCCAGAAACGCCACGCGGCCTTGCAAGAATATTTGAAAGGAGTCCCGCCGCCGGATGAAAATGTCAATGCGAACAAAATCCTTGGCGAACGGTCTCGCGGCGCACTGGGAGAAGCGCCGAAACATTCACCCTGAGAGCTTCCGCCAAAAGCATCAACTCAGAGTCGCTCACACAACGAAGTTGAGCCTCGATCTTGGAAAGTGTGCCGCGGCTCAATTGAAGCCCCAGAACGGAGCAGCGAGCGGCAAAAAGCTCCTGCGTCAGCCCCTTTTCATATCGCAGTTTTCTGACCTGCGGGCCAACGATGTTGCGCAACCGTTTTGTTCTTCGTGCCATGCTCCAAAAATGGAGCTTGACATTAGTACGGGCCGGAGCCTTAATTGCTCCGATTTCGGAGCCTCTTTAGGCGCGTGACAAACCATGAAGAACATATTGACCAAACAACGATGAAAACCGCATCGAGCAACAATCCTCGCCGGGGTCTTTTTGACAGTTTGGCGCACATGGCGATTTTAGCGGGTCTGTTTTGGGCGCAGAATATTAGCGCCTTGCCCCGCGCGCCATTGCCGCCCATGCCGGAACAGGCGCCTCTGTATTACGAAAGCTTCGATGAGGGCTACCTTGCCGGCCAGACAAACTCGGAACTCCTGATTCCCGGTTTGGGAACGCTGGAGGAAAGCTGGTCCGGCTACGCGCTTCAGCGATTGGGCGACGTTGTACCCTTCGTTGTTCCGGCAGTCGATCCTACGGGACACACCAACGTCAGTTGCGATACGGGCGGTGCATTCCGTTTCTGGATAAAGCCCTATTGGTCCAGCGAATCGGAAATGAACGGCACCGGTCCCGGCGCAACGGCCACAGTGCTTGAACTCGATGCCGTGAGCGGGGCTGAAAGCGCATTGGCATGGTCGCTTCAAATCAGCGGCGATGGAAACACGCTCGGACTCTTCGCTGAAACGGCTTCGGGCTTGCAGCAAGTTCTTCAGTCTCAAATTGCCTGGCAGGCGGGAGAATCCCATTTGCTGGCGCTCGATTACAGTCCGCAAGGAACGACGCTCTATGTTGACGGAAGTGTGGCCGCGCAAGGTTTCGGCCTGCCGTCCATCCCGCCCTCGGCGGGGCAACTGGTCATAGGCAGCACGCTGGCCGGGAATAATGCGGCTGGCTCGGATTTCGACGAATTCTATTCCTTCAATCGTCTTCTCACGGATTCTGCTGTTGGGTGGTACTACACAATGACCAGCGGCCAAGCGGCGTTGGGGCCAATTTCTGACGATGAACAAGCGCAGCGGCTGCGGCCCCACCGCCGTCTTGACTCGGCAATGGAACTAACCCCGGTTTATGACCCGGATAATGATACGCCATGCTCCCCCGGAGGGCCGGTCTGTATGACCAACGTCTTCGCCACTCTTCAGACCAACGGAACCACCTCCGTCAGTTTGGAGATTTTTGGGGGTACCAACGGGGTTCTGTACGATGTTTTCAGCACAACCGTTGTCACCAATACTTTGAGCAATCACCAATGGAATTGGATTGGCCAGGGGTTGACGTGCAATACCTATACCTTCTCCAATCAACCCGCCGATCAATCCTTTTATGTTTTGGAAGCGCCCGCACAAACGATGACGGTGGCGTTTGGAAACAATGGCAACGGCCAATGCAACGTGCCAGCCGGGTTGAGCAACTCCATAGCCACTGCGGCGGGCGGGTTTTTCACTTTGGCCTTGCAGAACAACGGAACAGTCCTCGCCTGGGGAGACAACACCCACGGCCAAACGAATGTTCCTTCCGGCATTACCAACGCGGTCAGCATTGCCGCCGGACAATATCATGGCTTGGCGCTGCTGGCCAACGGCAGCGTCCAGAGTTGGGGATCGTATTGCGACGGAGCCAATTTCTACTCCGTGACCAACTACTCCGGTCTTTCCGGTCCACCTACCTCCAACGTCATGGCGATTGCAGCGGGCTTGGGGCACGACCTCGCGCTCATGTCCAATGGAACGGTGGTGGCCTGGGGTCTGACCAATCTTTACGCCACTTCCTCAAATGCCCTGGCCTTTCAAACCAACCTGACCGGCGTCAAAGCCATTGCCTGCGGCTGGAACCACAACGTCGCCCTCCTGAGCAATGGCTTGGTCCAAGCCTGGGGTTTAAACGCGGCCAGTCTGGGCTGGAATCTGACGAATGTTCCCGGCGATTTAACCAACGCTGTGGCCATTGCCGCCTTCGGTTTGCACAGCGTGGCCTTGCGCTCCAATGGAACCGTGGAAGCGTGGGGTTACAGCCCCGATGGCGAAACCAACGTGCCGGTCGGCTTGAGCAATGTCGTGGCCATCGCGGCGGGTGGTCTGCAATCCCTGGCGCTCCAGGCCAACGGGACGGTGGTAATATGGGGCCAAGCAACCCTGACCAACATCCCGCTCGGACTGACCGCGGCCAAGACGATCTCCGGCGGTTTTGAGCACAACTTGGTCCTGCAATCGGATTTGCTCACCCCGATCATTTTGCAGGAACCGACCAACCAGTATTCCCTGGCGGGCAGTAACGCGACTTTTTCGGTTCAGGCAGAATCACTTGCCAGAGTGCAATATCAGTGGCAGTTTAATAGCGTGAACCTGACCGGGGCAACCAACTCGACATTGACGCTCGCCAATACGCAGACTAATGACAATGGAAGCTACCAGGTGGTCGTCTCCACGGAGGCCGCATCCATCAGCAGTTCTATCGCGACTTTTACGCTGGTAGAGGCGCCGGAGATTTCCACCGGCTTCACGGCTCCGACCAACATCTGGATTAACACATTTCTCATGCTGAGCCCCGGGGTGACAGCGGCAGGCCAATCGAAATATCCTGTGGGTTATCAGTGGGAGTTAAACGGCACGAACATCACCAACTCGCCGGACAGTTACACTATTTATCCAACGGCCGCCGCCGACGGCGACTACACCTTGGTTGTCACCAACGTGGCGGGGAGCAACAGCGTAACGTGGGATGTCCGCGTGGCCTTGCCCGGCATGGTGGAAGCGTGGGGGGACGATACCTACGGGGAATGTGACCGCCCAGCCTCATTGACCAATGCGTCGGCCATTGCGGCAGGGGATTATCATTCGGTGGCAGTGACCGACAGCGGGAGCGTATTGCAGTGGGGAGAATACTCCGACGGCGCCAATTTCTATGCCGTCGGGTCGCCTCCGTCTTTCACCAATGTGGTCGCCGTTGCCGCCAGCCGTGGCCACGACCTCGCCTTAAAAGCTGATGGCACAGTGACGAATTGGGGCCTTACCAATGATTTTGCGAACTTTGTGCCGACAAATCTTCCACCGGCAAAGGCGATTGCCGCTGGCTGGTATCACAATCTTGCGCTCCTGACCAACGGCGCGGTAGTCGGGTGGGGATCAAACTCAAACGGTCAGACGACCATTCCGAGGGACTTGACCAATGCAAACGCTGCCACCGCTATCGCCGCCGGGGAACTTTTCAGCCTTGCGCTGCGGGCCAACGGAACCGCGGAAGCATGGGGCGACACTAATTACGGTCTGACCAACATTCCCTCTGGATTGTCCAATGTCGTAGCCATTGCGACGGGCGGAGAACACAACCTGGCCTTGAAATCGGACGGAACTGTGGTAGCTTGGGGGAATAATGACTATGGCCAAACCAACGTGCCATCCGGTATGAGCAATTTCATGGCAATCGCAGCAGGTTCCGCGCACAGCGTGGCGTTGCAGAATGACGGCACATTGGTTGCATGGGGAGACAACAGCACCGGCCAGACAAGCATCCCTCCCGAAGTAACGAACACCGTCATCACCCCCAGCGGCCCGCCACCCCCAATCCCGACTAACACGTATCCCCCAATCCACGTTAAACTGATTGCCGCAGGCGGCAACCACACGATGGCCGGGTATTTCTCGCC
Source organism: uncultured Verrucomicrobiae bacterium (assembly GCA_963825315.1). Taxonomy (GTDB): domain Bacteria; phylum Verrucomicrobiota; class Verrucomicrobiia; order Limisphaerales; family Palsa-1400; genus DASRLE01. The sequence continues at coordinate 198,312 of CAWGST010000005.1, forward strand.
ACTGGTGCAATATCCGATTGACGTCTCAAAGGATTTGTTGCTCATTTACAATGCAACCAACATCTCCTTCAGTTCAAACGTGTGCGCGTATTACATTGCCCATCGCCCAATGGTCAATAACGCCAATGTTCTTGGGATCAATTGCGCAACGAACGAGATCATTCAGTTCGGCGATTACACCAACACGTTTTCCGCGCCGATCGTGAATTGGCTTTTGGCCAATCCGACAAAACGGCCGCAATACGTTATCCTGTTTCAAGATTTGCCATCGCGCCTCAACATCGGGTCGGGAGGAGTGAGCGTGCAATACGACATGAACAGCGGCATTAATACGTTGTTTCAAACGACCGACTACTTTCCATCTTGGAATCCGTTCGTTACGAGCATCAACATGAACGGCACGGGCGGGACCAACGATTGTATCGCGTACGTTGACAAGCTGGCGAAGATGGCGAGCAACTATTCACCAGGGATCCTTTTTATCAGCGCAACGGCAGGCGGTTACGGCAATACCAATTGGTACTTCGACGAGCACCAAACGAACGCCATCGCAGGAGTGACAAACGTCGATCCATCTGCATCTGTTTTCACCAGTACCTACCCGAGCTTTACCACTAACGCCACAAACGTTGCCGGTTATTTCACTTGCGGATGGGATTGTAATGGGGCCTTTACTCCCGATTTCGCCATAAATGGCGAGATCCAGTTCTTTGGGAATAGCGGCTGGTATATTATGAGCACTGTAGATTCTTTTAACGGCCAGCGAGCGCCGCAATACAACACGAACCAATGGAGCTTTCTGACGTGGTTTGCCACAAATGCCTTTGGCGGAACGAACTACTCGAACACTCCGGTCGGCGCGGTAGTCCACGTAGATGAACCCGGACCAGGAGCAGAAAATCGGTACACCTACTTTGGCTCGTGGGCGAGTGAAAAAAGCTTCGCCATTGCGGCGTGGTACGCTCTTTACACGAGCCCGGGCGGCGGATTTTACGAGTGTGCGGCCGTCGGTGATCCGTTCGTGAAGAAATAAACTATATGAAAAGGAAAAGAATAATTGCATTTTCATTGGCAGCGGCGTTCGCTGCCCTGTCCATTCAGGCGCAGACGTTCCAAAACCTAAACTTTGAACAAGCGAACCCTGTCATCGTCCCTCCACCAGCCACTTTCTATCCTTACGATGTCACTGCCGCGAGTGCATTACCATTCTGGATCGCCTATCTAGGCACCGTTCAGCAGACGGAGGTATTGCAGAACGCTATGACTTATTCCCAGGCGAGTGTCGATATCTTCGGCCCAAACTATCCCGCTGCATCGTCCCCTCCAGAGGTGCTTGCTCCCGGCACTATCGTCGGAAACTATAGTGTGTTGCTTCAAGCTGGTAATGAGCCGGACAGCCCGACAGACGTAAGTGCCTCTATTGCACAGACTGGCGTTATTCCGCTTGGGACTCAGTCTTTGGAATTCGACGCGTGGGTGCCGCCATCCACTGGCTTTTCTGTTTCATTTGACGGCAACAATTTGTCTCCCGTGGCAATTGGAACCGGACCCAATTATACTGTATACGGCGTGAATATATCATCCTATGCCAACGGGCAACCCGCCACGCTGGAATTCAGCGCTCTTTACACCGGTCTTGGTCTAAGTATGCTTGGACTGGACGACATCACCTTCGTCACGCCTGAACCAAGCATTGTTGCGCTGACCGCAATTGGCGGCCTGCTCTTTGGCGCGCGAAAGTGGTTGCGCAGCGGGGATAAATCTCATTGATAAGCGGCGGCGGCGGCGGCAAAATTCAGTCATGCAATCTTTATTTACAGGCTCTGTTTATGTGGTGCGCGACAACATCGACACCGATCAAATCATTTCCGCGGAGTATTTGAACCTCATTCCAACCCTGCCGGACGAGTATGAAAAACTCGGCAGCCATGCTTTGGCCGGCCTGCCGGATTCGCGTTACCCGCAACGCTACGTCAAGCCGGGCGCGCTCGACAGCGAGTATCCGATCGTCATCGGGGGGCGGAATTTCGGTTGCGGCAGTTCGCGGGAACACGCGCCGATCGCGCTCGGCTCGGCCGGATGCAAGGCAGTGGTGGCCGAAAGTTTTGCGCGGATTTTTTTCCGCAACAGCGTGGCCACGGGCGAACTTTATCCCTGCGAATGCCCGGACCGCCTGTGCGATGAATTGAAAACAGGCGACGTGGTCACGGTGGACCTGGACAAGGAAACGTTGACGGTGCAAGCCAGCGGAAAGGTCCATTCATTGAAGCCGCTGGGCGACGTGCGTCCGGTGGTGGATGCCGGCGGATTGTTCAACTACGCCCGCAAAACCGGCATGATGCCGGCGTGAGCCGTTTAAGGGCCTGCCAACCGCCAGGCCAAACGCAGGGTCTGGATTCCCCGCGCCATAAAATCGCGTTCGAAATCAGTCAATACTTCCGACAGGGACTGCGGCGTCGGGATTGGCGCGAACGCAGGACAGGCCTCGAATACGGCTTTCATTTGCGCGAAATAATCCGCGTCGTCCGTGCGCAAATAAACCGCGCCGCCCGGAACCAGCGCGTCGCAGGCCAGTTGGGGAAAGCGCTCGTTGATCAGCCGGTGCTTGCGATGTTTTCGTTTCGGCCAGGGGTCCGGAAAATAGATGTGAAGGGCTGTAGCCGATTTTTTGGGCAGCAGATATTCCAGGAAATACGACGCCTCGATTCTTACTCCCCGCATATTGGCCAGGCCCGCCCGCCGTCCTTTCCGTTCGATTTTTCGCAGCCGGCCCAGCAGCCGTTCCACCCCGATGAAATTCCACTCCGGATGCAGCGCCGCGTATTGCGCCAAAAACGAGCCGTCGCCGCTGCCCAATTCAACTTGCAAAGGCTGCGGTCGCAAAAACAGTTTCCCGACGTCCAAGGGCTTTACAATCGTCTCCAGGGAAATGAGCAGGCTGGCGGGAACTGGGCTGGATTTAGTATTCAATTGGGTTTCAAATCAGTTGCTTGTGATAGAATGAGAAGGCGTTGAACACAACACATAAAAATTTCGGTGGCGCCCGATGATCCCTTTTCTTTGCCAATGGATTGACCGCGTGGCCATTCACCATGCCGCGGCCCGCATGCCGGAACCCGACGGAAGGGACTTGCACTTGGAGGAAGCCCGACGTTTGCTGCAAAACCTCGATTTCTCCCCGGCCGAAATGAAGCCCGCTGCCATCGAGTTTGCCGGCCCGACAAACTTCCGTTTTGCCAGTCCGCGCCCCACCGCGCACGCTGTGAACGATGTTGTCCAGGGCCGCTTGTATCGGTGCGATGACCGCTGGCGGCAAAAACCGGTGATTCTGCTCCTGCATGGCTGGAACGACGTTTTGAATCATCGCTTCTACTTTCCCCGCCATGCCCGGCGATTGAACCAAATGGGCCTTAACGTGGCGACGCTGCAGTTGCCCTGGCAATTTGATCGCCGTCCGCGCGAGCTTGGCGCCTGGGGAAATTTCCTTTGCGCCGATGTCCTGCACACGGTCGAAGCAATCCTTCAGGCCATGGCGGAGATTCGGTCCTTCATTGACTGGCTGTTGGAGCAATCGTGTCCCTTTGTCGGACTATGGGGTGTTTCGATGGGCGCCTGGCTTGCCGGACTGACCCTTTGCCATGACTCGCGCATTGGCTGCGCCGTTTTGACCGTGCCGGTCGCGCGTCTTGACAGGTTGATCGAAGAAGCGGCGTTCTGCGAAACCATTCGTTGCGCCTTGCACGACCGGCGCGTTGATTTGCACAAATTTAACCTGGTGTCCAACCGCCCGGCCATTGCCAGGGAGAACATTTTGCTGGTCGAAGCGGAATATGATTTGTTCGTGGCCAAAGAAACCGTGGAAGACCTGTGGCGCGCCTGGGCTGAGCCTGAAATCTGGCGTTTTCGACACGGGCACATCAGCGTGTTGAGCGCGCGGGGTTTGTCGAATCGGGTGGTGCGATGGATTGCGGCAAAGGCGGGCGAACACCCCGCGAAATAAACGCACTGCCGCCCAGATAAAAGCGCAAGCGCAAATGGGCCGCCCGCCTTATTCCAATGCGCGTTGTCGTAATAATCGGACCGCGTTCCTTCCGAAAAATATTCTGCTTGGGATTGGCGGCAACGAACAGTTCCGCCTGGCTGTCGCAAAGATCGGCCCCGTCGAGTTTGCGATCAATGGCCAGCGCCGCGCAAAGTTTTCCAGGGCCGTTGGTCAATGAAATGGGACTGGCAACCGGCCGGTTCTCGCGCATCAAACCTTCGCCATATTCGGCCTCGATGGCCCGGATCAGCACCGCTTCTGCGCGTCCCGCGCGCTGGCAGACGGCATTCACGCAAAAATGGAAACCGTAAATCAAATAGACGTAAGCGCGTCCGGGCGGACCGTACATGGCGCGGTTGCGCGCCGTTTCACCGCCAAACCCGTGAGAAGCGGGATCATCCGCCAGGTAAGCCTCCGTTTCCACAATCGGCCCGCCGCAGAAACCGTTCGCGGTTTTGCGCATCAACCATTGGCCCAATAACCGCGGGGCCACCGCCTTGGCCGATGGCTCGTAAAAAGACTGGGGCAAGGGAACGAAGTTCGTCACCGGGCAATGGCATTCAAATTAGCGGGGCTGGCGGCGGCGCGCTTCCCGCCGGACGCCTGGCATGGCCGCGGCGGCCCGGGCCGGGCTGGCGGCGGATCGCCCGCGGCCGGCAGCGGAAAGTAATTCCGCGCGTTGCCGTAACAGATGTTGCGGATCATCGTGCCCAGCAGCATTTCGTCGTCGGGCAGTTCGCCCTGCTCGATTTCGCGCCCGATGAGATCGCACAAGATCCGGCGAAAATATTCATGACGCGGGTAGGACATGAACGAGCGGGAATCGGTCACCATGCCAACGAAGCGCGAAAGCAAACCGATGTTGGACAATGCGTTCAATTGCCATTCGATCCCTTCCTTCTGGTCCAGGAACCACCAGCCGGGGCCGAACTGAATTTTGCCCGGCGCGAGGCCATCCTGGAAACTGCCCGCCGCCGTGGCCAGCAGGTAATTGTCCGCCGGATTGTTATTGTAAAGAATCATTTTAGGCAACGCCCCCTCGCGCTCCAACAGATCGAGAAAACCGGCCAGCGCCTGCGCCTGGGGAAAATCGCCCATGGAATCAAACCCGGTGTCCGGCCCAAGCTGGCGCAGGCGCCGGGAGTTGCTGTTGCGCAGCGCCCCGAGGTGCAATTGCTTGACCCAGCCTTTCTCCGCGTCAAGCCGGCCAAAGAACAACATCATGAACGTCGCAAATTGCGCGTGCTCTTCCGCCGAAGCCGCCTGGCCGCGGCGCGCCTTGCTGAAAAGCGCGGCGGCGGATTTGACGGTGCAAGGCGTGGCGAAACACTGGTTAAGCCCATGGTCGGACAACCGGCAACCCCTGGCGTGGAAATATTCATGACGGCGGCGCAAGGCCTCGAGAAAGTCCTGCAAATCGCCGATCCCGCCGCCCGCCGCCTGTTCCAGCCGCGTGATCCAGGCATTGAAAGGAACCGGTTGATCGACGGCCAGCCCCTTGTCCGGACGGAACGCCGGGAACACCCGCGTGGACAAGCCGTCGGCGGCGATCTTTTCGTGATGCTTCAGATCATCCGTTGGATCGTCCGTTGTGCAAAGTGTTTTGACGTTGAACTTTTTGAGAATACCCCGCGCGCTCAACTCCGCGCCGGCCAATTGTTCATTGGCTTGCTTCCAGATGGGTGCCGCGCTCGCTTCATCCAGCAACTCGTCGATTCCAAAATAACGTTTCAGCTCCAGATGAGTCCAATGATAAAGAGGATTGCGCAACGTATGCGGCACCGTCGCCGCCCAGGCGCGGAACTTGGCGAACGGCTCGGTCGGGCCGGTGCAAAATGCTTCCGCCACGCCGTTGGCCCGCATGGCGCGCCATTTGTAATGGTCCCCCTCCAGCCAGATTTCGCATAGGTCTCTGAACTGGCGGTTTTCCGCGATGTCTCGCGGCGAGAGGTGGCAATGATAATCGAAAATCGGCTCCAACTCGGCAAACTTCCGGTAAAGGTGCAGGCCGGTTCGATTATGCAACAGGAATTTCTCGTGAATGAACTTCATTTCAGCACTCGCTTAAAAACCGCGGCTTAAGACGCCGCTGGCAGAGATCCTCAATCAAATTCCCGGCCACAGCGGGTTTATGTTTCTGCATGGTATTAAGATAACGCCTCCGTGTCTTTGACGGCAAGCCGCTTTATTTGCCGGAGCGGTCTGCCATGTGATGATTAGTTCTTGAAAAATCGCGCGGCCAGAGCATTCGCTCCCGCGCCGAACGCCGCCAACACAGCCAGCGGAGTCAGCACGGCGCTGAAATCGCTGCCGAAACTGATGAGTTGATGCAACGCCTGCAATGCCCAACCGGTCGGCAGGCAGAGCGCGACGATCTTGAGCGCGCGCGGCCCGATTTCCAGCGGCCACCAACAGCCGCCCAATGCCGCCATCAGGAGACTCGCCAGCACACAAATCCCGTTCACGCGGTCGGGCGCGGCAACCAACGAACCAACCAGCACGCCCAGCGACCCGCCAACCCATGCCAACAGGATCAGCGTCAGGGTCACAGCCGGGCAGATTCACGCCGAGGTTGACGTGAAATAGAAATTTTCCCGCCGCGAGGAAAAAAAGAATCTGCACCAACCCAAGCAGCATGAGGCCGTAGATTTTTCCCATGACAAGTTCCAGGCGCGTTACCGGGCAGGCCATGAGCCGTTTGATGACCCCGTTGCGCCGCTCCGCGGACACGTTCGCGCCTCCGAAGATCAGCAGATTCATCATCAGGAACATGACAAGATTTCCCGGCAGCGAAAAGTTGAAGCCGGACGGCACGGGCTTTCGTCCGGCAAATCGCGCGTTCAAAGTCACCGGATTCGGCCGCGGCCATGATTTCCCGCAGTTTGCCTTCAGAAATTGTTCCGGGTTCATTCGTCGCCGTGACGGTTTCCAGCAGATGGCCGTTCATCGAGATCAATGCCCGCACCAGCCGCAATTCGATCAGCGCGGCGTCGGCCTGCGCGGAAGCGTCGCGCTTTGAGGAACAGCACCTTGCTCTGTTCCCGCGATGAAACCTTGCTGGTGAAATCGGCGGGAATGCGGATGACGCGCGCGGCAGACTCGCGGTTGGTCGGATCCAGCAGCCACATGTTCTGTGAACTGAGTTCATCGAGAAAAATCCGCCCGAGAAAATTCGTGTCTTCGTTCTCGATCGAACACCGGGCGGCGTGCGGTTGTAGGGATCGCCCGGCCCCCGATTGGCGAAGCCCATGATATAAACGAAAGCCAGCGGCATGACGAAGAACCACACGTAAGCGCTCTTGTGCTTGAGAAACAGGCGCAGGTCCGTGTGGCCGATGGCGAGGAGACGTTTCATGTGCGCAAACCGCTTTGGAATCTCCGTCGAAACAGAATCGCCGCCAGCACGATCAGCACCACGCCCAGCGCCGCGAGTTTAAGCGCCACCCAGCCCCAAGCCACGCCCGTGCCGCCGTCCTGCAGGTTGCGCGCCGTGGCCACGAACCAATAACTGGGCAGCATACGGCGTGATGTGCTCGCGCACGAACGCCGGGAGTTGTTGCGGTGGAAACACTCCGCCCGCCAGGCCCATGCCCATCGCCGCCAGATTGTTCAGCACAGCCGCGTGGCGTTCATCCGGCATGAGCGCCACAAATACAGCGAACAAAGCCGCCATGAAACAAGTGTAGCCGACGGTAAGCGTCAACAGCGCCAGGGGTTGCTGCCAGTGAATGCCAAAGATTAATCCGCCGCCGCCAAGCATTATCCCGCTGCACAGCAGCAGCATCACCACCGCGAACACGGCCTTGCCGGCGAGGAATGGCACCAGCGAATCCCGCAAGGTCTGGTATCGCTCGAAGGTGTGCTGACGCAATTCACGGTAGAGATCGCTCATCGCGCTGCCGGCGATGAACAGCAGAAACATCCCGGAGAACCCGATCAGCAGATACGCGAACACGCCGTCGGCGTCGCCGCCCTTCGCGCCGCCGGCTTTGGCCGCTGCGCTGCTTTTTGATTCGTCAGCCGGTGCTTCCTTTTCGTAACTCACCAGCGGCGGGTAAATGTACTTCTTCGCCGTCTTGAATTTGTCCCCCGCCCGTTCAATCAAAGCGGAAACCTTGTGATAATCCTCCCTGCCTTCCAACACTGCCCGCCATTCGGGAAACTCGGAGTTGAAGTTGCGTGAAACCGCGTTCAACGCCGTTACGACCGCGCCGAGCAATTCCTCCAGCACCGCCGGATGAACTGACTCCGCCGGATTTTTGATCAGTTCCAGGCTCACCGCTTCGCGCGCCGTGAGATAATCGCGCATGAAGTTCGTCGGGATGATGAGCACCGCGCTGATTTTGTTGGCGTTGATCTCGCGCAACGCCTCTTCGCGCTCCATAAACACCGGTTCGAGATACTTGCCCCCTTCACGCTGGTTGGCCGCGCCGCGCAGAAAATCGCTCAACGGCGTCTTGTCCTCGTCCACCACGGCGAATCGGATGCGGCCCAGCGCGCCGCTGTCAGAATGTCCGCCGAATATCAGGCCGACGAGCGTGGTCATGGCCAGCGGCACGATGAGGTTGATGAGCCACGGCAGCGGATTCCGCAACGCGCGACGCAGGTCTTTGGCCAGAAGCACGCGCAGCATTTTATTCCCTCAGTTCGCGTCCCGTCAGTTGCAGAAACACATCGTTCAGGCTGGGCCGCTTGAGCGTGACGTTTTCCGCGCGCACCGGAAGATCGAGCAAATCCTTCAGGCACTCGGACGGATCGCGCGCGCCAATCGCCGCCACGACCAGTTGCCGCTCCGATTTCTGGATGACTCGAAAGCGCTTGTAAAAACCATCCCACGCATCCGGTGAAGTGTTCTTGAAATCCGCTTCCAGCACGAACACGCGGTCGCCTCCCAGCCGTTCCTGCAACTCACTCAACGTCCCTTCCGCCAGCAACCGCCCGTGATCAATGATGCCGATGCGCCGGCAAAGCGTCTCCGCTTCTTCCAGATAATGCGTCGTGTAAAGAATCCCCGTGCCGGCCGCCAGCAGGTTGCGGATGAACTCGAGAATATTCAGCCGCGCCTGCGGATCAATGCCCACCGTCGGCTCATCCAGCAGCAGCAATTGCGGACGATGCAGCAGCGCGCAACCGAGATTAATGCGGCGCTTCATGCCGCCCGAATAAGTGTTCACCGCGTCCTTCGCCCGATCCGTCAGCGTGAGCGCCTCCAGCAATTCCGTTGCCCGCGCTCTGGCCTCGCGCGAACTCAGACCCGCCATCCGCCCCCAGAATTCCAGGTTCTCGCGCCCGCTCAATTCCTCGTAAATCGCCAGCTCCTGCGGCACCACGCCCATGATGCGTTTGGCTTTCTGCGGATCAGACCAGAACGCCGTGCCCGCAACCAGGACCTCGCCGGCGTCGGGTTTGAGCAGGCCGCAGATCATCGAGATGGTGGTCGTCTTGCCCGCGCCATTGGGACCGAGCAGGCCGTAAATTTCGCCGGGCCGCACCTCCAGGCTGACGGAATCCACGGCGCGAATCGTGCCGAATGTTTTGGAAAGATGTTCGACCCTTAGCAAGCTCATGCCTGCGATGGTAAGCGGACGCGAAGACATGACAAGCAACGATTGAGGTACTTCTTAATTCTTACTTCTTAATTCTTACTTCATTCGTGCTGCCGCGGCGATAGCCTTGCAAATCGAGCGTGACGTGCGCGTAACCGATCTTCTTCAGCGCTTCCGCCACGCGGCGGAAGGCATCGCCCCTTAAAAACTTGGGCATTTCATCCACTCCGACTTCAATCCGGGCCAAAGGCACTGTGGTTCCCTGTCCTTGCAACTCGTGATGGCGCACGCGCAAATCATAAAAGCCAAGATCGCGCAGAACATATTCCGCCTGCTCAATCATGCTCAATTTCTCCGGCGTGACAGGCTCGCCGTAAGGCACGCGGGAACTCAGGCAGGCCATCTGCGGTTTGTCCGCCGTGGGCAGGCCAAGCTGCGCGGACAAGGCCCGAATTTCGCTCTTGGTCAGTCCGGCCTCCTTCAACGGCGCGCGCACCTGGAATTCTCCGGCAGCTTCCGCGCCGGGCCGGTGATCGCCCGCGTCGCTGGCATTTTCGCCATAGGCGATGACGGCAAAATTTCCATTTTGAGCCAGCGGCGACAATTGGGTAAAGAGTTCGTGTTTGCAAAAATAACAGCGATTATTTGGATTGGCCAGGTAAGCCGGATTGTCAAATTCCGCCGTCGTGACAATCCGCAACGGAATCGCAAATTGTTTGGCCACAGCCACCGCCTCCTCCAGTTCGCGCCGCGGCAAACTGGGCGAATCCGCCAGCACCGCCAGGGATTTTTCGCCCAACACCTGATGCGCCACATAGGCCAGAAAAGCCGAATCCACGCCCCCCGAATACGCCACCAGGCAGGAACCGTAGGAGCGCAGCAAATTTTGGAGTTGTTCGAGCTTCTTCAAAAAAACCGCTGTATAGTGCCATGAGAACCGCGCAAAGTCCAGCTCTGGCGCTAATTGCTCAGTTGATAGGCCTGCATGATTGTGTAGTACTTGCTGAGCATGTTGGGCACTTCCCAGTCAGGCAGCCGGCCCTCACGCAGGTAACGCAAATAATTCCCGGTGACTTGGGCGAAGTGCGCTTCGTGACCAACATCATACTTCTCAGGCACAGTCAACGACCATCCCGTTCCTTCCTTGCGGAAACCTATGCCGGGATATTGTGATTGCAGGGTGTTGATCGCTTCAGCTAGCGCGGCTGCAAAAGCCTGATCAGTCGAGCCGCCGGTTTTCTCGATGTAGAGAACGGGCTTGTAGTCCTGTTCGGCTCCTTGCCGGATGACCAGCCTGGCGCGGGTTCCGCGCAGCACGGAATAATGGGCGTCCCTGCCGCCGGGTGGAGATTCATATCTCCAGACAACCGATATTCTTGCGTGGATGTCCCGCAGACGGTAAGTAAAGCCGCCGTTGCCACGGTATTCCAGCACGCCGTTTTTCAGGTACGGTTGCAGGAAGCCGGGGAAATCTTCGGCCCCGGTCACTTGTTTGAATTGCTCCCGGCTGATGGGAGTAGTCCATCGCCGGGCATTCAGGACGGTCACATCGTCCGGACTCAAGGCGCGTTCCGGGAAGGCTTCCCACTGCGCCAAATCCACCAAATGGGTGGTCACGTCTGCAATGCCTTCCCCCGTCTGGCGCGGGTCGAAAAACCAGGCTGGACGTTTCAGCGGCGCGCCCCCCACTGTTTTAGAAATGTAGTGAATGCTTTCCATCACGATGGCCGGTTCGTCCGGCGATCCCTTCGCCAATTCTCCGAACAGCGCCGGCTGCCGCGACAGCTCCCGCTGCAACAGAGTGGTGATTTCGTAACGCTCGGTCATGATGTCGTAGAGCAGCACATGGTTGGAGGCCGCCACGGCGAAAGCTTCCTGCAAACGCGGCAATTCGGCCGGGTTTATCACCATCGGCTTGTCCGCCAGCACGTTCAACCCGGCTTTGACTGAACGCAGAATGTAGTCGGTCTTTCGGGCGTTGTTCCCGGCCAGCACCACGACGTTGCCGGGCTTTTCCGCCAGCATCTTTTCAAAAAAATCGGGCTGGGAATAAACCTGCTCGCGCCAGTGGGTCGGCTGGTCTGGTCGTGTGTTGAAACGCTCGATGCGTTTGAGGTGTTCGGACAGGTCGTCGCCCGCGGGGGCATAGACATGCGCCAGCGGCTCCACGTCCTCGTACATGAATTTCTGGACGAGCGAGGCGTGAAAATGACCCGGATCAAGGGTCATCAACCGGAAGCGCGCCCCGGCGGCGTTGGTTTGGGCCGGCGCGGCGTTGCGGATGGCCATCCCGGCGCACATCAGAGTCAAGAGGAAGATTCGGCGCACCTTCAACTCCGGGCCAGACGGGCGGCCCCATAGGGCGCGCGCTCCGGCCGGGTGAGCATGGCGTTGGCCTGGTCGTCGTTGACAAACCGCTCTTTTTCGGCGTCCCAGGTCAGGGGCCGGCCCAGTTTCATCGAGATCCAACTCACAATGCACGCGCTGGTGCTGCGATGCGCCACAGGAGCCGGCGCAGCGGGCGTCCGGCGCGATTTCACGCACTCCAGCCAGTTCTTGTGATGCTCGCTGCTGCGGTATAATCCCACCTTCACGCCGTTGGGATCAAGCAGTTTGGGATCGCTCGCATCCAGCGTCTTCAAGTTAGTCGGCACGGCGTTGGGATCACTGGCGGTGGTCTTTGTGTTTTCGCGCGTCACGAATATCCACCCTTCGTCTCCGATGAATTTGATGCCGGTGGGAAATCTGTTCGACACGTGCATGTGAATGCCGCCCGGGTAAAGCAATTCGATCTCATAGGCGCCATGCACGTTCCAAATCTTGTTTTTGGGAAACTCCGCCTTGCCTTCAACCCTGCCCGGCCCGCTCAGTTCGCAATCCATTCCCCAATGGGCCGTGTCAAAATGATGCGCGCCCCAACCGGTGATCATCCCCAGGCAATAAGACTCGTTGCGCAGCCAGCCGGGACGGGAGGTGACATCGCTTTGCGAATGCACGCGTTGCTCGGTGTAATAAACATTTTCGGTGGACCCGAGCCAGCGGTCGTAATTAAGATTGGGCGGAATGGGTTGCGGCGGGTCATCCGGCGCGGTCGGATCAATCGGCAGCCCGATTTCCACGCGCCGCAATTGACCAACCCGTCCGCTGCGCGCAAATTCACAAGCCTTGCGGAACTGGTAGTCCGGCCCCCAGGAACGTTGCTGGCTCCCGATTTGAAAAATGCGGCCCGCTTTCACCACCGCGTCCCGCACCAGGATGCCTTCGGCCAGGGTCATGGTGAAAGGCTTTTGCAGATAGATGTCCTTGCCGGCAAGCGTGGCCGCCAGCGCCATTTGGGCGTGCCAATGGTCCGGCAGGCTGATGACCACCGCGTCAATGTCTTTGCGCCCCAGCAATTCCTGGTAGTCGCCATAAACGGTGATCTCCGGCGGCTCGGTCTGGTGATGGCGATATAGTTTTTCAACGGCCGCCTTGCCGGCCGCCGCCCGTTTGGAATCCAGGTCGCAAACCGCCACCACATCCGCCAAACCCGCCTTCACCACCCCCGGCATGTCGTGGACAGTCGCGATTCGACCGCATCCGATGTGACCCACCCGCACCCGGTTGCTGGGCGCGTCGGCTCCGAGAAACCGGCTGGGGACAATCAGGGGAAAAACCGGCACGGCGGAAGCGACAGCGGCCTGCCACAGGAAACCGCGGCGCGTGATGAGACGGGAAGCCTCTGTCTGCATGGCGTGAGGTTCGGTTTGCAGGTGCCGGTCCGGGAAGCATGGCTTGACCACGGGAATTCTTTTCGCCAGTATCATGTGTATGTCTTTGAGATTACCAAGTTTCCGCGCATGTTGTAAAGTGGTTTCCCTGTCGCCTCTGCTTTTCGCCCTCTGCCAAAACATCGCGCGGGCGGACTGGCAGCGGGATGCCACCTCCATCGCCTGGCTCGACGGAACGAACGTGGTGTGGCGGTTCAATTTCGATCCAGCCAAGGGCAAGCCCTTTTTCCATCCCTTGACCGTGGGCGGAGGCCCCTCCCTGACCAATTTCAAACCCGAAGACCATCCCTGGCATTATGGCCTCTGGTTTTCTTGGAAATATATCAACCACACCAACTCCACCGAAAGCGTCAATTACTGGGAAGAAGACCGCACCACAGGTCATGCCCAGGGCAGCACACGCTGGACCGCTCCCGTCACCGTGACGACCCTGCAAGGCGACGCCACCATTCAGTTTGACCTTGCTTACATCAATCCTTCCAACCAGGTGGACATGACGGAAAGGCGGAAAATCATCGTCAGCGCGCCGACCGCCAAGGGCGCTTATACCATTAATTGGAAATCGCATTTTGTGGTGGGAGATGAAGCGGTGGTGCTGGATCGCACGCCCATGCCCGGCGAAGCGGGCGGTCAAATCAATGGCGGATACGCGGGGCTGGCCTTTCGCATGGCGGCGCTGCCCTTGACCGTTTCCATGCTCTCCACCGCCGGGCCGGTTACAAACTTTGTCAGCGATCGCGCGCGTCCCGCCGCGCCCGCCGTGGCCTTCAATTTCACCCAAGGCGCAAAAGTGGCGGGCGGTCTGGCCATTCTCAGCGACAAAGCCAATGCCGGCGAGAACGCCCCATGGTACTTGGTTAACGAGCCCAAACGACCGTTCCGTTTTGCCTGCGCCGCAATCCTTGCACCCAAGCCCCTGACACTGCCCGCCCACGGTCAAATGGACCTTAACTACTGCATATCCCTTCAGCCCCAGGCCTGGACCGTCGAATCCCTTCAAGCCGCGCAGGCCCATTGGTCTGCCGGCCTCGCCAACAGCACCCCCCAGCCACCGTGACGCCGGATACCCGTCTGGCAAAAGGGCGCAGCCCGGTTTTTGGGTAGCCGCTCATAATTCCAATCTTGCCGCGCATAATTGTGCTGCAACCACGCCATGAAAGCGCTGGCCAAGATGGACGAATACCAATAAGGATTCTGGGGAATCCACGGCTGGCTCATGAGGAAGTGGAAGTTGCCTAAAGACAGGAGGTTATTCACTTTGGACTGGACACCGGTTTGAAACTTTTTTAACCTGTGGACATGTCGAAACCTACTCGCATGCCGCAAGCCAGCGAACAAGTCGTGTTGGAGGAACTCCAAGTTGAGTTGGTCAACCTGGACGAGTTGCCGCGATTTCAGTCGTTGCTGCGACGGCATCATTATCTTGGAGGGATCAAGCCGGTGGGCGAGCGGCTCTATTATGTGGCCGCCTGGCGCGGCCAGTGGCTGGCCTTGTTGGTCTTTTGTGCAGCGGCCAAACATTTGCGTCATCGGGAGAAATGGATTGGCTGGACGGAAGCGCAGCGGCGCAAGCGGTTGGGCTTGGTCACGAACAATGCGCGTTTTTTGGTTCTGCCGCAGTGTCACTATCCCAACCTGGCGACGCGGGTCATGGGTCTGTGTTTGGGGCGGTTGCCGCGGGACTGGCAGGCGCGCTACGGTCATCCGGTGTGGCTGGCAGAGAGCTTTGTTGACACGCAGTTGTTTCGGGGCACGGCCTACAAAGCCAGCGGCTGGACCGAACTGGGACCGACCCAAGGCTATGGCCGTTGCCAGCAGGACTACTATGTCAAACATGACCGGCCCAAAGCGCTCTTTATCAAAGAACTCAAGCAGAACGCCCGACGCAGTTTGTGCGCCGACCACCTGCCGGCGGCGATGGCGGTGGTGGTGGAAAGCAAGGTTCCGCCGCCGCCGATGATGCGCACGGGAGAACTGCGCTCGTTGCGCGATCATTTTGCCTCGGTGCCGGACTTTCGCGGACGGGTGGAAAGCTATCCATTGAGCGGCGCGCTGGCCATGGTGGCCTGCGCCCATCTCTGCGGCGCTCCGCGCGGCCACCGGGACCTGAAGGCATTTGCGCGGCGTTTTACCCAGGCGCAGTTGCGTGCCTTGGGGGTGCGGCGCGATCCCAAGACCGGTCGCTATCCTTCTCCCAGCAAAGCCACTTTCGGGCGGGTGTTGCAGGCGGTTGATCCGCTCCGGGTGGAAGCGGCGTTGCTGGACTGGCAGGCCCAGGTGCGAGGCCCGGCACCGCCGGGGCAGTCGCTGGCCGCTGATGGCAAGGAGCTGCGTCACGCGCAAGGCGCACAAGTGGTTACGCTCACTCACCCGGCCAGTCAATATTATCGCGGCAGCCAGTTGGTTGAGACCAAGTCCAATGAAATCCCCGCCGTGCGTCAGTTGCTGGAGCGGGTGGAGGTGGCGGGGTCTCTGATCGGCATTGACGCCTTACATACCCAGCAGGAGACGGCGCGGCAAATCGTGCAGGAAGCCGGGGCCGATTATTTATTGACGGTCAAAGCCAACCAAAAAGAACTGCGCCAGACCCTGGCCCAACGGCTGCCCAAACCGGAGCAGCTTTTTTCCCCCTCCAGAGCCGTTGCCGCCGCCTTGGGCACACACGGGGCCACAGAAGAATCGGGGCCGCAAAGAAATCCGCACCCTTTGCGCATCGGTCATTAACCCGGAGCAAGCCTGCTTCCCGGGAGCAGCCCAAAGCGCGATCGTTCTGCGACAGGGCTTGGGCGATAAGCCCGACACCCAGTATCTGCTGACCAGCCGCGAGCCGGAACGCTTGCCCGCCCGCCAGTGGCTCGACGAGCAACGCAATTATTGGGGCATCGAAGCCGGATTGCACCAGCGCTTGGACGTGAGCGCCGACGAGGATCGCAGCCGGGTACGCCATCGCAACGCCGCCTGGGTTTTGAGTATGTTCCGCCGCATCAGCGTGAGCCTGTTCATGCACTGGCGCGCGCAAAACTCCAGACGGGCCAAGGCCACCTTGCCCGATTTCCACGAAGAAATGGGCTTGGACCATCAGCGCCGTGCCTTCGCCCTCGTCAACTCGAAGAAATCCACAGCTTTGGAGGGTTCATGAGCCAGCCGTGTGGGGAATCTCAATGCGCCAATTCTTGATTGACATGCTTCGCCGCATCATTTATGCTTACGACTTGAATCTGGCGCAGTTTTGTGCCGGTCGGATTTAAAAGCCATTGAGATTATGAAATTCCGCAAAAACCACTTCTCCGCCATCCCGCGAACCGTCATGGCATTGATTTGTCTGATGTGTCTGCCTGCGTTTGGAGGCACCGTAACTTCGGACTTCGTCAATGGCAATGTGGTTCAATTCGACGACAATGGCGGCTGGACCTGGTATTCGGACGAGCGGACGGTAGTGGACACAAACGGCGGCAAAATGGTGGTCGGTTGCATTGAAAACGGGGCGGGTCTGGGCGGGACAAATCGTGACGGCAATATCAATGTGACGATATGGGATATCCCAAGCGGAGCAGGTCCACGATTCACACTCAAATATGCCCTGCTCTCCTTCGGAGGCGGCGATGATCATAACACGCCCGGACTGCTGGTCATGCCGAATGGCAATTATCTGGCGATGTACACCGGGCACAACTCAGACGATAATACCCTCTACCGCATTTATAATCCGGGCACCGGTGTTTGGTCGCCGGAAGCGACCAATGACTGGAGCACCCAGCCCGGCGGCGACAATTTCGCAACCACCTATTCCAACCCCAATAATATGACCGCCGAGGGACGCACTTATGATTTTGCCCGCGGCAATGGCGGCGGCAGTCCGAACAGCATCATTTCGACCAATTTCGGGAATATTTGGGCTTATGGCGGAGAATTGACGACCAACAACATCCCCGGTTATGTGCAGGGCTATTTCAAATACTGGGGCAATGGTGTGGATCGCATTGATTTTATCTGCACCGAGGCTCATCCCCGCGACTACGATACGAGCATGTATCACGGTTATGTCAGCAATGGCATGAGTTTCAATTCGTTCGGGACGCTGATGGACACGAACATTTTCGACAAAACAAACATCCCCACGCCGCAAAGCTTCACGCCGGTTTTTGCCGCCGGCACGGTGATGCCCCCGGGCCAGACCAACTATCGGTGCTGGAACGACGATGTCTGCCGCTATCCCGACGGCACGGTCGAATGCATCATCGCCGCAAGAATCAACCAAAATGTGAATGGTACGAATGGCACTGACCAAAATACACCCAATGCGGATCACGCCTTTTTCTTTTGCCGCTTTGACGGCGTCAAATGGACACCCACGTATTTGTGCCAGGGCGGATACAAGCTATACGCCAGCGAAGGGGATTATATTGGCTTGGGATGCCTGGATCCGGACGATCCGGACATCATCTTTATCTCAACCGAATTCGATCCCCGCGCCGTCCAACCCGGAGTCACGGACACCAATCCACAATACTCGACCGCTCACGAGATATGGAAAGGGGTGACCACGAACCAGGGAGCCAGTTTTACCTGGACGCCCATCACGCAGAAATCATATCGCGACAATCTACGCCCGATAATGCCGGCATGGGACAACCAGGATTCCGCTTTGCTTTGGTTCCGGGGAACCTACACCTCCGCCCAGATTTTTGATGGGGCTGCCCTGGGCATCGTGGAGCATCGTTCGGAAGTGACCGGGCAGATGCACTACGTGGATGCGACCACCAACAACACGTTCCTGACGAATGGTGCGGCGCTGGTCCTGAGTCCTGCGGCCAACCAATGGCATTCGCAAACGGGTGTGGGCAATGGCGGCACCGTAATCAGTTCGGCCGATTCTGTCCCCGAAACTCCAACCAAGCTCATGACCCAGGTGACGGCGCCCGGCGCCGGCACTTACGATCTGTGGGTCAATTTCTGGGGAAACCCGGCGGCGGACTGGCGGATTCAAGCCGGCCTCACCCCGGGCAATATGCAGATATACCGGTCGGAGAAATGCCAACAGGTTCAACCCTGGACGCACGACACCAGCCTGGTGCTGACCAACACCAGCCCTGCCAATAATTATCTCTACCAGGCTTATGTCGGCCGGGTCGTGGTCACGAATGATGACACCGTCACAGTATTTGTGGATGGTTACGACGTCAAGACCGGCACCGCCAACACGGTCACCGGCAATACCTGCCGCACTTGGTATGATGGTGTGAGCTACGCCAAAGTCAGTCCGCTCCAAATCATCAGCGCGACTTACAACGCCGCCGCGCCATCTGTGACGCTCGCATGGAATTCGCCGCCGCCGGAAATGTCGTTGACGACACCGACTTACACGGTGCAGAAAACCACTTCCTTGATTCCGCCGGTAACGTGGACAACGGTGGCGACCGGAATACCGGCCCCGTCCCAGGCATACACCACCACCAACACGGTCAATTCCGCCACCGACAGTATGGCGTTTTATCGCGTAACCCGGCCTTGAGACATTGGTAGTGGGTCATTTAAATCGCAGGGCGGATATTTGCCGCCCCAGGCGTTGTAGCCCCAATCAACGATGGCGCGCTCCCGCCGGCCATTTTTTTCGCGAACCAGAAACACAGGCCCGTGATCGCGGCGCCACGGTTCGTAGGCTGGAGAAACTGAAAACTGAACATTGCACACTGGCAAACTAATTCGCTTTCGGACAATCTATGGACTTGAATAAATTTTCGCTGAATTCCAGTCCGGCTGTCCGGTTCCTTGCCGCGGCCTTGGGCGGACTTCTGCTCAGCGCGTCTTTTCCGCCCCTCGGGATGGCATGGGCTGCCTGGATTGCGCCGGGATTGATCCTCTTCAGCGGTCTTGGAGCACGGAGCGGCCGGGCGTTTCGGATTGGTTTTGTGGCGGGGTTGGTTCATTTTCTAAGTTCGCTTTACTGGCTGCTGAACATGCCTTTCACATGGCACGGCATTCCCGTTGCGCCGGCGGCCGGCTGGCTGGCTTTAAGCGCGTATTGCGCGCTCTATCCCGCCATTTGGGTTTGGTTGTGCTGGCAATTTTTTCCGGGAACTTGCGGCACGGCGGATCAATTCGTCGCCACGGGCTGGCTGCGGCGCCTGGTTTGGGCTTTTGCGGCGGGGGCCATTTGGACCGCCCTGGAATTCGCCCGCGGGAGAATGTTGACCGGCTTCCCGTGGAATTTCGTGGGCGCGTCGCAATATCAATTGCTGCCCCTGATTCAAATCGCGGCCATTGCCGGCATATACGGCGTTTCCTTTTTGGTTGTTTGGACCTCCGTATCGCTGTGCGGCGCGGCCGTGGCCCTGGCGCGGCGGCCTGCGGCGCAAAGCTTGTGGGCCGGCGCGGGACTGCCTTTGCTCGCTGTGGCTGGCGTGGCGAGTTTTGGCGCCGGCAAACTGGCCTCCGTTCCAACGCCGGCCAAAGAGTTGAAAGTCGCCCTGGTCCAGCCCGGCATTCCGCAAACGTTGATTTGGGATCCCACAGGGGACAAGGCGCGTTTCCAAACCGTGCTTGACCTTTCAGAGCGGGCGCTGGCCTCCAACCCCCGGCTTTTGCTTTGGCCCGAATCCGCCGTGCCGGACCTGACTCCTGAAATCCAGCAGGCGATTGCCCAACTGGTCCGCAGACACGAGACATGGTTGGTTTTTTGCGCCGGCACCGCCGAAAGAGCGGCCACCGACGCAACCGGATACTTTAACAGCGCCCTCCTCTGCAATCCGGACGGCGCGCTTGGATCCATTTATCACAAACGCCGGCTGGTCATTTTCGGCGAATACATTCCACTGGTTCGCTGGCTCCCATTTTTAAAATGGCTGACGCCCATTGGCGGCGAAATCACTCCGGGAGATCGCCCGGTCGAATTCGAGATCAAGAATCCTTCGGCCAAAATGTCCGTCCTTATATGCTTTGAAGATATGTTCGCACAGGAGGCGCGGGAGCATGTCGGTCCGGATACCGATTTTCTGGTCAATCTGACCAACGACGGCTGGTTTGGCCATGGTGCCGAGCAATGGCAACAGGCCGCCAGCGGCATATTTCGCGCGGTCGAAAACGGCGTCCCGCTGCTGCGCTGCACCAATGACGGACTGACCTGCTGGGCCGACGCCCAGGGCCGTGTGCGCCAGATTCACAACGCTTCGGGCAATGTGTATGCTCCCGGTTTTATCATCGCCCAAATCCCCTTGCGCGCGCCGGGTGATCGCCGCCAAACATTCTATAATCGGCATGGTGACTGGTTCCCGGCCGGTTGTTCTGGAATTGGCCTCGGATGGCTGGCCGCGGCAATCTGGAGCCGCAGAAGGTCAAACAGATGGCTCTCCAACGCGCCAGATGAGACTGTCCAGAATTGAGCCAGATTGTCCAAAATTGAGGCGGCGCTTCGGCGCTTTCCGGCAGGAGCACCAGCCAATCCCCCGTGCTTTGAAAATGGCATATTCCCTGCTTGATGAGAGGTGAGTGTGTTTGCAGTATGAGAATGACAATTGATTACATACGGTTCCAAGTGATCCCACCGGTTTCCTTCGGACTTTTTTTGGCTGTCGAAGGATTTGTTCTATACGGGCTGTATCGGGTGATTGTTACGCCGTAAACAAGATTGAGTCCCGCGGCCATTTTCTGCCGGGCATGATGGTCATTGACTTCAGGCCCAAAAGCAAAGGCCGGCACCTGCCGGAGCAGCCAATTCAAAAGCCGGCGCGGATAAACCCGCGCCGGCCTTTCACTTTTTGGATGGCGGTTGCCGGTTCCTAATCCTAATCTAAATCGTAATCTTAATCTTAATCCCAGTTGCATGAAAGAGATTAGGATTGGGATTAAGATTAAGATTAGGATTAGGATTAATGGTAGCTGCCCAAAAATGAAATGTCTGGACCTGACCTTGCCCACGCCCGCAGCCAATCTGGCTTGTGACGAGGCCTTGCTCGATGCCTGCGAGGAGCAGGCGGGCGGCGAGGTTCTGAGATTCTGGGAACCTCGCGATTATTTCGTTGTTGTCGGCTACTCCAACCACGTCGCGCTGGAGGTCAATGGCGCCGCCTGCCAGAGGGAGAAATTGGGCGTGTATCGGCGCTGCAGCGGCGGCGGAACTGTTTTGCAGGGGCCGGGATGCCTCAATTATTCACTCATCCTCAAGATGGATGGAAACGACGCGCTGCAAAACATCACCGCGGCCAATCGCCACATCATGGGGCGGCACAGGGACGCCTTGAACGCGCTTTTGGGCCGGCCCGTGCGGGTGCAAGGCCATTCGGATCTTTCGCTGGGCGGATTGAAATTCTCCGGCAACGCCCAGCGGCGCAAACGCCATGCGCTGATTTTTCACGGCACCTTCCTCCTGCGCTTCGATCTGAGCCTGATGGAAAAATTTCTGCCCATGCCCTCCCGCCAGCCGGACTACCGGGAGGGACGTCCGCATGGGCTGTTTCTGATGAACCTGCCCGCGCCCGCCGGCGCGGTGAAAGACGCCTTGCGCCAAACGTGGTCGGCCGGGACAGCCTTGGATGTTTTGCCGGATTACCAGCGGCTGCTTGCGGAAAAGTATTCGCAGGATGAGTGGAACTTGAAGTTTTAACGGATTTGCCGCGAAGAATGGCAAGAAAGGCAAGATTGATAGATAGTGTCTGAGAGAAAACTGTTCGCGCGAGCGTGGCGCAAGGCGTTTCTCGCGCCGGCTCGATTCGAATCTTTGGCGGTATTGGGATGCCGTTTGGAAAAAACCCAAGGAATCGTGGTCTGAGCCTCAAAAGATTCGCTGGTCAAAGTAGGCAGCGGGAACTATCCTGCGGTTCATGCGCAAGCGATTCGAGGTTCAATTGGCTTTGGGTAAAACACCGATCGAAAGAGTCGTGCTGCCGTCGCGGAGCCGCGACGAACTGCCCCCGGTTCTGGCGGGTCTGCAATGGATTTTCCAGACCCCTGAGATCAACGGCCAAGTGTTTGACCTGTTGGAAAAGAAGGTCGTGGCGGGCAGGAAGGCCACCGGGCGGCCGGGTTTGGACCTGTGGCACATTTTGGTTTTGGGTGTGGTGCGCCTGGCGCTGGACTGTGATTACGACCGGCTGGAATATCTGGCCAATTACGATGGTTTGTTGCGGCAGATCCTGGGCCTCCACCCCATGCTTTCAGAGCAGGAGAGGCCTTTTCACTACAAGACGCTTTCGGAAAACGTTTGTCAGGTGGATGAGGAGTTGCTGCGCCAGATCAACGTCCTGGTGGTTCAGGCCGGGCGGATCGCTTTCAAAAAAAAAGAAAACGGTCCCGCTGAACCGATCCGGGCCAAGGCCGACAGCTATGTGCTGGAGACCAACGTGCATTTTCCGACCGACCTGAACCTGTTGTGGGACGCCCAGCGCAAGTGTGCGGACCTGCTGCTGCCGCTGGTCGTGGCGGCCCGGCTGGGGGGCTGGCGCAAGTGTCAGGAATGGCGGCGCAAACTCAAAGGTCAGATGATTGCCTTGACGCGGCTGGCCAGTGGCGGCGGCCCCAAGAAGGAGCAGCGCCAGCAGGCGGCTGCTGCGGCCTATGTGCGGGACAGTTACCGTTTCGAGGAAAAAGTGTTCACGACGATCCAGGCCTTGCCGGTGCCGCAGGACGTGGTGGAGTGGGCGCGGCGCGAGCAATTGGACTATTTCCACACCATGATGATCAAGCAACTGGACCTGGTGGAACGCCGCTTGCTCCAGGGCCAAACGATTCCCCATGAGGAGAAGATTTTCTCATTGTTCGAGCCGCACACCGAGTGGATCAACAAGGGCAAGCTCTTTCCGTCGGTGGAACTGGGGCATAAAGTATTATTGACAACAGATCAGCACGAATTGATTCTGGACTACAAAGTCATGGAGCAGTTGAACGATGTCGACGAAGTTATTGCCCTGGCCGATCGATTGCTGGGCGGCTACGGTGCCGGGGCTGTGGCCAGCCTGAGTGTTGACAAGGGCTTTAGCCGGGCAGAAGACCGTCAACTGCTGGAGCTCTACATTCCAGAAGTCATCATGCCCAAACGCGGCAAGCGCAACAGTCAAGAACAGGCGCGAGAGGGGCAGCGCCGTTTTGTGGCGCTACGCCGCCAGCACAACGCCATTGAATCGGACATTAACGCGCTGGAACATCACGGTTTGAATTATTGTCCCGACAAAGGCTGGCACGGGTTCAAGCGCTACGTGGGCTTTGGCGTGCTGGCTTACAACCTGCACAAGATCGGTCGGCGCCTGCTGGAGCGCCGGCCGGAGGCCGAACCGCCGAGAGTATTGTGCGCCTAAAAAAGCGGGTTTCGTAACAAAAGCGTGATTAAACCAGGTGAAATGTCGCCGCAAACCGCCTCTGCAATGGCTGGCCGGGTCAACAGCAAAAAACCGGCCAGAAAAACACCCCGCAAAACCGAGAGTCCCGGCTTCAGAAGGGTGCCGATTTGAAAAACACGAGTTTTCTCCCAATCACTAGATAGGTCCAAAAAACCCGCAACACCGCAACAAGTGTTGATAGTCAACGACTTAGCCCGCAACATTTGCCGCAACAAACCCGAAACACACCTGTTACATTAACGATAACGTTGTTGAGAGTTTATCAAGTGAGGACACTTGGATGACACTTGGACAACTGCGGATTTGCCGCCGCCGCCGCCGACTGAGCGCCGGTTTTCTTGTGAAAACTGACGGAAGCCATTGCCCAAGACGAACATTTTTTGGAAAAGGGCATTCAGCTTCCGCAGTGAAAACTGCCCGTTGTGGATGAATGAAAGCTAAAGGATGCCCCCCAGCCCGTGGCCCCCGCCAAATTTAACCCTTTCAGAGGGTGTTCGAGAATTCGTTTTGAAAGCCATGTAATGTAATGGGTTTTCACGCCTTTTAAAAATGCTTAAGTGTCTCTTCCAAAGGCAATTCCAGTGAAAGCTGTTTGGGTGTCAGCTCCTAGAGATCAAAGACGGCTGGCGGATGACTGAGCAAGGCCCGCGCTCGCAACAGCGATATCGCATCAGCCAACAAGCCCATCATCCAAGTCAGCCGCAAACTATTGAAAAACATCTGATTCAAACCGAGTTGATTCTTCTCGTAAGATTGGCTGGCCTCAATCCAGGGACGGGCTTGTTTTAATAGTTGCTGCGCCAGGCGTGAAGACAGCGGCACCGAGCCCAACAGAATCTCATGTTCCTGTGGTGCGTAACCAAACTGGCGGGGACAACGACTCTGTTCCCAACAATATGCGCACAGGCGATCCGGGGCCGTTACTCCAAACCAGTGCAACTGATCCCGGCATTCATAACCCAACCACTCCAGCGCCTGCCCTTGGGGACAGACGGCTTGTGGACCCGGCTCAAATGGCGGCACCAATTTCATATCCGAGCGCAACTTGGTCACCACGGCCACTTGCCATTGTTCGCGAATTTGCCGTTGCCTCTGCATGTTGATGTAGCCCATGTCCCCCACCACGACGTCAGGCAGCCATTCCAGGACTTGGCGGCAGTAACGCAAGCTGGGACGCAGGAATTGCCCATCCGCCAGGTTGGCAGGGGCGATCCAACTCACCAGAGGCACCAGTTGCACGCTCGGGCCGTACCCATTCAACCATAATCTCATCGTGTGCTTTTTGTAGCCAACAAACCACCGGCTCTGGCCGGTCTTGATGGTGCGGGCGCCCAAGGTCGCTCCTTGTGCCGAGTAGCGCCCGGTCAACTTTTTTTATAAGCGCTGGTGGCCGCAGGCAGATCGGTCGAGTCAATCAGAGCAACACTCATGCCGCCGATCCAACAACTTTCCAAAAGCGGACTTAATAAATGCTGGTTGATGCGCCGCAAACCGCCGACGCCGATGAGAGCGCGAAAGTCATGCAACAGCGAAGTCACAGGCAGATGGTGACGATTGGGCAGATGGGCAAAGCGACGCCAAGCCCGCTGCTCTTTGAGCATTTGGGTCGGCAGATTGAAAGAATGCGCAGGGGTCAGCAAACTCAGGAGCAGCACTCGATAAAGTTGGGCTGGATGGAAGCCCATACGCCGTCCTCGCCCCCGGTGGCGCGGCGATAATTCATTGATGAAATCGTCGGGAATAAAGGGCGACAATTCTGCCAGCAGTTCGGCCGTGCCAGTGGTAGCCAAAGAGAAATTCATAGTCAAAAAGACTACCCTAAAAAAGCACCTGCGTCCGCTTTTCTTGAAACTACGCAAATTCTATGCGTAATCACTTCATCCAACGTTGGTTGCGTCGAATTCTCGAATACCCTCTTTCAGGGTTGTGATTTCTCTGTTTTCTCACCCAGGGTAACTCGTGCCCCCGCCTTCGCTGGGCTTCCGCCGTCGCCGCAACGGCTATGGCGCGACCAGACGGCGCGGCAAGTCGCAACCCTGGGCTGAAAGCTTCAATCCCGCTGGGGTTGCCAAAGAATAGAGAAGA
Source organism: uncultured Verrucomicrobiae bacterium (assembly GCA_963825315.1). Classification (GTDB taxonomy): domain Bacteria; phylum Verrucomicrobiota; class Verrucomicrobiia; order Limisphaerales; family Palsa-1400; genus DASRLE01. The sequence goes on from CAWGST010000005.1 coordinate 224,083, forward strand.
ACCCTATTCGGGACTTGTGCCGAGGCTGTGGATCCAGCCGGCGCTTTGCGAGTATTGGGCGTAGGCCTTGTCGCCGAGGGTTTCACGGGCGGCCCGCTCGGTTTCGGCTTCGATGGCTTTGAGGGCCACTTCAACCCGCTCCGGCGGGATCTCTTTGTTGGCCAGTAGCTGCTGCTTTTGGTCCTCGGCAGCCTGGCGCATGTCAACAATGGTTTGCGAGGCCTCGGCCGGCAGGTCGAAGCGTTCTGTCAATAAACTCAGGTTCTGATATTCCGGGTCTTTGGCCCGATCCAGCGCGGCGGCGCGGTCCGGGGTGAGTTGGGCTTTGACATCGCTCATCATGCTTTGCTCGTCGGCGGCTTTGGCGGCGCGAACGGTTGGGTCGCTCATGTCTTCGTAGGCATAAACGGAATCAATGGCCTGCTGCCGTCGGAACAGGTCGCGAAATTCGTCCTCGGTCGGGTTGAAGCCGATGAGTTCCTTGCGCAAATGATCGGCGGTGGGCGACATGCTGAGCTGGTATTCCTCCTTCTCCTGCGGACTGAGCAAGGCGGACAAAGCCGCGTCCTGGTCCTCATTGATCTTTCTCAGTTTTTCTTTGTCCTCTGGAGAAAGCGCGCCCCCTTGCAGGTCATAGGTGACGCGCTCGCGCTGGCCTTCAAACTGGTCGCGCAAGGCCATGAGCCGGGAGCGCTTGTCGTCGGACAAAAAAGCCAGCCGGCGATTGTCCTCGTCGGTATCGACAAAGTATTTATTGATCTCGCGCTCGTAATTGACGCCGAGCAATTCGCGCAGGACGGCGGGGAGTTCCTTGTCAATTTGGGCCAGTTGTTTTTCGCGTTCTTCGAGCTGGGTTTGTTTGAGTTTTCGTTTCTCGTCGGTTTCCCAGAATTTGAAGGGGCGGCCATTTTGATAATACTGGCCGCGCCGTTGCGCGTAGAGGCGCATGACGTCGGTCATGATAATATCTCTGAGCGTGAGTTCCGGGCAGCCGATGGCGCGGAGGTTGGCGATGTACTGGCGGTAATCGGTGGATTCAAGCTGGCTCCAATTGAAGGCGTTGCTCTGATAAACAACGACGGGCTGCGGGCGGACGGAGGCCTGCGCCGCTTTGGCCTTCCACGCCGCCAATTCGACCTGGGCCGACTCGCGATCCTGCTCAACCTGGCCGCCCCAGTACTCGCTGAAAAAAACGTATCCCGCCGCCAAAACGGCGGCGTTGAGCACACATAGAATGACAACGAACCGCGTTTTCATTGCGCACAGTTTATGTGCTTACCTGCTCGTGGAAAGACGGAAAATGATCGTGTTGTGGTAAACCTGTCCCGGCCTGAGGGCGGTGGACGGGAAGTCCGACTGGTTGGGCGAGTTCGGAAAGTGCTGCGGCTCCATGCAAAAGGCGTTGCGGAAATTATAGACCTGGCCGCCTTTGCCCGTAATCGTGCCGTCCAGAAAGTTGCCGGTATAGAATTGCAGGCCCGGTTCGGTGGACAGCACTTCCAACACCCGGCCCGTGGCCGGTTCACTGACTTGCGCGATCACATCCAATCGTCCCCTGGGATGGTTGAGCACAAAGTTGTGGTCGTAGCCCATGCCAAACTTGAGTTGCCTGTCATCCTGTTGGATGCGCGCGCCGATGGCAGTCGGTTCGAGGAAATCAAAGGGTGTGTCTTCCACCGGCCTCAGTTCGCCTGTCGGAATCAACGTCTCGTCCACCGGGGTGAATCTGTCGGCATCAATAAAGACCTTGTGTCCGAGAACGTCGCCGTGGCCGGCGAGGTTGAAATAGGAATGCTGGGTCAAATTGAGCACGGTGTCTTTGTCGGTCGTGGCCGTATATTCAAGGCGCAAACCATTGTCCGCCATCAAAGTGTAAACGGCTTTGACCTTGAGATTGCCCGGATACCCCTCCTCGCCGTCTTTGCTGAGGTAGGTCAGTTCCAATGCCGGCCCCGCGTCACTCTGGATGATTTTGGCGCGCCAAACCACTTTGTCGAAACCCTTGAGGCCGCCGTGCAAGGCGTTGGGATAGTTATTGGTCGCCAACTTATAGGTGACGTCATCCAAGGTGAACTTCCCCCTGGCAATGCGATTGCCATACCGGCCAATCAAAGCGCCAAAATAGGGGCTGTTGGTCAAATAGCCGTCCAGATTGTCATAGCCCAGCACGACATCGCCAATATGGCCATCACGGTCCGGGGCCTTCAACGAGACGATGATGCCGCCGTAGTTGCAAATCCGCGCCTCGACGCCGTTGAGATTGCGCAAGGTGAAAATATCGACGCGTTTGCCATCGCGCGTTTTGCCGAACGGCGCGCGGGTGATTTTGCATGGGGAAATAGCGGCGCAACAGCTTTTACTGGCGGAGACGCAGGCATCCGCGCAACAGGAATCGCAAGTGGAAGAACTGGCGTTTCCGGCCAGGACCACGGCCAGCGCAGCGACGGCGGAGAGAAAGAGTTTATTAATCATGTGCCGGACACCTCAAGAGTTAAGAGCGGAAGTTGAGCGGGCTGGGTTGGGGCATTTCGTGGGCGCAGGCCTGATTGGTCGGCGCATCGGGCACACGCGCGTTGGCGGCGACCAAACGGTTGGCCAACAGATAAGCCTCCACCTCATCGCCGCTGATGTCCGGCAGCATTTTGCCGTTGATCTCGACACAAGGGCTGAGCATCTGGCCGCTTTTCTCGATCATTTCCTGGCGTTGCGACGCGTCGTTGATGATGTCGCGGTCCTCGAAGGGCAGGTCGTATTTGCGCAGAATAGCGCGCACGCCCTGGCTCCAGCCGCAGGAAGGTTTCAAATAAGCGATAATTTTAGGTGTCTCCATAGCCTTTATTGGGGTTCATATTGCCACAGACGGCGCGATTGGCAACCGCTAAATAGATTCCGTCCCAAAAGTAGCTCTTTTGTAATTCCACGCTGCGCAAGAGTCCTGATTGGAGCGCCGTTCGCGAGGTATTCACAGTGGGACGCCGAATAATTCCTTAAGGAGCAAATTTTGACGACACCGCCTCTGTCTTTTACGTCTGGGGAGGACTCTGCGGCCCGCTACGCCGCTTGGCGCAAGGGTTCTTTCTTTTCTTTCTTCAGCCGCGCCAGCATCCACAAGTTGTGCGTCAATACTCCCCAGGCCACCGCCAACTCGCGATGGACAAATCCCTTGGCTCGCATGGGCCGCCCCAAAAAGCCCCGCTGCAAAATGCTGATCCGCCCTTCCGTTTGCGACCGGCGCTGCTGCATCCGCACAAAGCGCGGCTCTTTCATCCGCTTCTTCAGTTCGGCAGGATTCCTCGGACAGAGGCCGTTAAAGACCCCCGCCCAGGCCAATCCGCCAGTGTTGGCCTTGCTGGCAAATCCCCGGTCGCCTCCCACAGCCCCCATTTTCCTTTTCAGGCCCACGACCACGCGCTCCAGACTTTCCACCAATAAAGAGGAGTCCGCCGGCGCTGTCTCCTGCCAAAGCTGGTAATCCAAAATGATCCCTTGCCGGTTTTCCCCCAGCAGCAGTTTGTTCCCAAACTCCACCTCCGCTCCGGCCTTGCCCCGCACCAGCACCTGGATGTCCGGCTCATAAAGACTTAAAATCTTCTCCGCGTTGTCCACCTTCCGCTCGCCGATAATCCGTTCGTGCGCCTGCTTCTGCGCGCGCGGCAACAGCTCCAGCACCTGGTCAATCCGCCCCAGAACCTGTTCGGCTTGCCGCCGGGTCCAACCGGTTCTTCCCCATTCCTGGTCCAGCAGGTCCCGATGCCTCCGAGCATGGCGGCCCACCACCTTGACCAGCTTTTTCATCCCGCGCAAAACCCGTTTGCGTTCCTTCCGGCTTTCGGGCTGGCGGCGGCTGTGGGTCATCTGGATACACAGCCGGTTGATCCGCCGCAGGAACTCCGGCGGCGGTTCCATCCGGGCTTTCAAACCCTCCCGGCGAATGAGGCTGACCGCCTTCATCAGCGTGCGCGTGCCATCGCGCAACAAGACCCAATCCACCGGAAAATGAATGTTGGCTTTCAGCGCCGTCGTATCCAGAAAATACTCCGCCAAGTCCACCGGCTGGGTTAAATCCAGCGGCCCGGCTGGATCCATCCCCGCCCGCAAAAGACCCTCGATCAACTGGCGCATCTGGGCCGCGTCCAGCCAGTGGGCGAAACGCTGCAACTCGCTCTTGGAAGGCACGCGCACCTGGTCGAGCGCGTCCACCAGACAAAACCACTGATAGAGGGGATTGCCCGCCAAGGCGCAGCTGAAGCCCCGGTAATCCTCTTGCAGCAGGGTGCGGAGGATCGTGCAACGCAGCGCCTGCCGGCGGCGCAGTTGAAATTGTTGCTGCTGCCGGGCGGTCGGACGACGGTCGGCGGGAGCCAGCCAGCCTTGGAGGGATTGCTCCACAAAATCGGCCTCCAGACCGCTGGCTCGCAAAAGACTCTCGATTTGTTCGAGGCGTCGGCGCAGTGTCAGGTAATCGACATTGCCCACGATGGTGGGCAGGCTCGGTCGTAGTTCGGTGGGAAACGGAATAATCAGGCTTGACATGACGCCAGATTATAATCTAACCTGCAAAAATGCCAGAAAAATCGTTGCTTGACTCAAAAAAAATGGAAGTCACTTATCCTTTGCGTGTCCAGGCCATGCGCTCGCGCGGACAAAAACCCCGGCTGTATGTGAGCTTCCCTCTGGCCTTGGCTACCGCCATTGGGTTGGAGCCGGGCGATGAAGTGCAATGGGAACTGCTGGATCGCGCAGAACTTCATCTTGTGAGGCTCAAGGCTGTTCCGCTGACGGCCAAATCCAAGTCTGGGAAATCATAGCACCCCAACATAACGATACGATTTACCCACCTTGCGCAAATTCCATGCGTTTTAAAGCCAGCCATTCCCTAAGCTGCCCTCTATGCCCTGCCAGCGGGGACAGAATCTAAATAACAGGCTCAAACAGGCGCCGGGGGCGGCGAGGGGTCAATCTACGCTGGCGTGGCCGCAGAGCCAAATACGATCGACGAAATTATTGGGAGTCCCCAGTGTTGGCTCCACCTTGGGGCCATTCGCCACCACCGCGACGACCGTGCCTGGATTCTGCCATTTGTGGATCTCCGAATGGCCGTCGCTAAAGGAAAACCCGCAGGCTCCGTTATGGTAAGAGGCCGGCACGTCTGAGGTTGCGGCCTCCCACGTCGTGGGCGCTGAAGGAGTCCCTTGGACTCCATCATCGAAGTAACCGTCATTGATGCTATCGGGATGCTCGTCGAGGAAGACATAAATGGTGGAGGGTTGGGGGATACTGGCCACTTTCAAGTACTGCGGCCAAGTGGGATTCGCCTGGTTCATGCCCGAGTATGTGGGATCGGTTCCGGAACCAACAGCCCCGCCGAGACAAGTGCTGCAGTCGGAAAAAAGCCCGAGGAAATCGTTCATGGAATAGCTGCGAACCCGGGCTTGAAACCCTGCCCTGACTTGCCCGGGGGCGAGAGCACTGTCGGCCGGACAATGGTAGGAGCGTACCGACTTGGCCATATACGGCCCCAAAAGCCCGTTTTGGAGAAGGAGGGTGTTGGTATTCATCGGGTTTACCGTCCAATCCATGACATCCACGCACCACGTATTGTAAGTCCCACTTGAAATTTCCGCGACCGTCTGGACCTGACCGAAATTATTGGCGCACCGGTCGTTGTTGTCGCCGGCGTACATTAACCACGCTTTGGCCATTTGGTTGCCGTTATTCATGCATTGGATGCCTTGGGCTTGCGTTTTGGCTTTCGCCAGCGCCGGAAGCAGCATGGCCGCCAAGATGGCGATGATGGCAATAACCACCAGCAATTCAATCAATGTAAATCCGTTGCGGAGTTGGATATTCGCCCTGATTTTCGGCACAACACGGCTTCCAGCCGCATCGGGCTGCTTCAGTACAGCATGTCTCTTGGTAATTGGCATATTTCAGATTAACCATACTTCCGCGGAATGTCAATGCCACCCGCAAAGTGGCCTATTCCACCACGCCCGAATCCCTGGCCAACACGCGCGGCACCCCGGAAGACCAACGTCGCCGTGCCGTCCATTCGGACGGCCAGGCGACCAATTGGCTTCCGGTGGCTGCACCGGCTGGCCTGGCATTTGAGCGGTGCGTCCATGCAGCCCAACTTTACGGCGCTCGCAATCTCAGATGCGGCGGCCACGCAAAAATCGTGGCAACAGTGTCAGGATGCCCGTGCCCAGGAGAGCCAAACTAGACGGTTCGGGAACCGTAATACTGATATCCGTGAAGTCCACCTGGCCGGTGTTGCTGGGATTGTTGGGATCCTGTTGAATCTGGAAATAGCCCCCCAGTGTGCTGGCTGGACTGCCGGTGGGGCCTGCACCCGGGCCCAAGTCGAAGTAGGGGTTGCCAGGCGAAGACAGGGCGGACACCCCGTTCACGGAATACTCAAATGCATTCATGCCGGTGTTCGGGTCGAGGAGATAACTCAACCCCAAGGTATAGGTTTGGCCTAGTACGTAGTTTGGGACACCTCCCGGGGGTGACGAACCAGAAGCAGGGGGGTAACCACTTGCTGCGGGGGAGAACGGGTAATACGAAGGCCCTCCGAATTGGACAACCACTCCAGCCGCCGTGACGAGGGATTGCAGATCGCCGCCGATAGTGCCGCTTGGATTGCTGAACAGCCAACCGGCTTCCAGGTCGTAGCCGGGAGTGCCGCCGTACAACGTCAGGTTGAAGGAGGCATTGAAGTAGTCATTGTTTTGGAATGAGTAGGCGCTCGATCCCCCGTTGGCGGAGAAATACCAGACATCCCGGTTGGCGAAGCCAGTCGAACTGCTCACGTTCTGCTCCAAAAACGATACCGCGGGATAGGTTTCGACCGCGGGATAGGTTTCCAAGGTGGTGAGCGTGGCGCTGGGAACATCGTTGAAAACACGAGGATCAATAAAGACCGAATTGATCGAGCTTACCTGACCATACGTTGCGCTGACGGCAACGAAGGCCAGGCCGATGACGGTGGCAAGGGATTTGCGGACCGTTGAGTTGGTGGTTTTTGTCGCTGGGCGGCAAAAGGAGATTTTATGATTTTTTGGCTTCATATAGCCGCCACTTTAACGGGAAGGGGGATTATGTCAAGGGAAAAAGATAAAAAAATGAAAAAAAGAATTTGACAACTCAGCCTCAGGTGTTAAAGTGCCGATTGGCCAATCGGTTAATAAGTTAGATTAAATAGCTGTTGCAAAGATAAAAAGTGCGGTAAAAAAACGAAATCACCCATGAAAAACACCATAAATTCCCATCAACCAAACGGGCGAAAAGGATTCAGAACCGCAAACTTCGCAGGCCTGGCCCTGGCCGCCGCGCTGGCCCTGGCCGCCAGCCCGGCTCAAGCCGTTACTAATATTCTGGTCAACCCATGTTTCAATGAAAACAGCGGCCGATTCGTTCCGACAGGCTGGACCCTTTTTTTGCCGCCGGAGCCGGGGAATCCTCACACTAATGATTATTGGATCGAAGGCAATGAGGCCGTGGCGAATTGTGGCACCCTCTATTGGAAGGAGTGGGGAGCCGGTTATTTTAGCGCCCCAACCAACAATGTGGCCGGCATTTACCAGGAGTTCAGCAGTTTACCTGGCTCAGTCTATCAAGCCAGTGGATGGTTTTACATCAAGCCCACCGACGACATGGGGAGCCCCACCTTTAATAGTTATGTCTGGATTGACGTTTCTTTCCTCGATGCGGGCGGTGGTCTTCTCGCCCTTTACACGTCGGGCGATTTTTACGGCAATGTGGGGACGGGTGAATGGTTCCAATATCAGGTGACGAATGTGTGCAATCTATCGTCTCCGGTTGCCACCGGCGATCCCTATTTCACCAACTACGCGGTGACGGGGTCAGTGACAAATTTGGTCGCGCCAGCCGGGACGGCGAAGGTCCGTTACCGATTTGCCTATCTGCAGGCAAACACTGAGGGCGGCTCCTGCTATTTCGACGAGGCCGCGCTGGACCAGACCGCCGGCCCGCCAGCGCCTGTTATTAGCAGCATCTACCCCCAGAACATGATCTTCTTCCCTCAAAGCAACGGCTTCAACTTTAACGTCAGCTCGCCGAGCGGCTCAACCATCAATAACAGCGGCATTCACCTCAGCCTGAACGGGGTGGATGTTTCCGGGAGCCTGGCGATCAGCGGCTCCTCATCGAGCAAATCCGTGTCCTATTTAGGACTGCAATCCAACATGACTTACAACGCGTCCATAAGCGTGACGGACGTGAATAACCTCTCCGTCAGCGCCAGCACCTACTTTGAAACCACTTGGGTCGGGATTCCTCCCATCCTCTATCTGTGGGAAGCCGAAGATTTTGATTTTACCAACGGAATGTACCTTGATTTTCCCGACCTCTGCAACGCCAGCGGCGACAACAACTGCTACTACGGGAAAGTTGGCACCGTCAGCGTGGACGAGAGTGGCAGCGGCTCGGGCGTCAGTCATCTCTATCGCCCGGCTGATGAAATGAACATTGACATTTCAGGGGACCTCTTGCGCGCGAACCTTTTTCTTGCGGACAGGACTGATTACGAAATAAACCCGTACAACTACGGCGAGTGGATGAACTACACCCGGGACTTCACGAACGGCACGTATTGGGTGATCGGCCGCCTTGCCACCGACATCAACCTGTCCGGGTCTTTGACCATGAGCGTGGTAAACCCTGACACCACCCTCACCAAGCTGGGCGCCTTCACGATTACCAACGGACTCGGCTGGACCACCTTTGAGAATGTCTTTCTGCTGGATACCAACGGCAACAAAGCAAACGTGAAACTGAATGGCAAAACCACTTTGCAGGTGGCGAGCTTGGGCAACTTATTGCCGAACTTCTTCGCGCTGGTCGTCGCAGAAGTGGATTTGCCGATATTGAGCGGGATGTACCCCGATGGTCTGCACCCGTTGGAGTACGCCAGTAATCTCACTTTCACCGTTGCTTCGACCGGAGCCACCTTTCCGGCCAACAGCATCAAAGTGAACCTGGATGGTTTCGATGTTTCTTCGGCGCTGGTTATCAGTGGTCCAGCGACGAATGAAACCGTCGTTTATTCCGATCTGCTTCCCAATGCAATCCACACCGCAATTATTACCGCAACCAATTCTCTCGGTCACGGCATTGCCGTAACCAATCAGTTCGACACGTTCGACCCGAATAATGTCATGGTGGAAGCGTCGGATTTCGATTACAGCGGCGGACAGTATATCAGCAGTGGTGATTGGTACCCCAATTCGTATTGGACCCTTCCCGCCACGACAAACATCGATTTTCAACACACCATCCTTGGCTGCGAGCAGGGCCTGTACTATCCGGCTACTTATCGTCCCGATGGCATTCCTCAACAACAGGGGCATGACTATCTCACGCCTGTCTTCGTCAGTTATGGGGGGGTGGAATATGACCTGGGTTGCTTTGGGCCCGGGGATTGGGCCAACTACACCCTTGATTATCCGACGGGCAACTTCTTTGTTTACATGCGTACCGCGGGTTTCGGCGTCTTTTCGATGAATCTGGAGCAGGTCGTCAGCGGCGCGGGCACGACCGATCAGGTCGTCAAGCAACTGGGCGACTGGGGCGCTGTCGGGGTCAACGATGTAACCTATTCCTGGGTGCCGCTGACGGATGGCGGCTTGGCTGCGCCAGTTGTGGTGAGCTTGAACGGGGTTGAAACCCTCCGTATCACGACCACCACCGGCAACTGCTATCCAAACTACTTCATGCTGGTCCCGGCATCCGGCATCAGCCTGTCGGCCGCAAGGTCAGGCACTAATGCCGTCATTTCTTTCCCGTCCCAGGCCGGGGTTGTCTATAGTGTCTTCTCCCGGGCTGCTTTGGCCTCCGGCAACTGGAACTTTGTGACCAACGTGCCCGGCACCGGCGGCGTCGTACCCGTGAGCATCCCCGCCTCGACAGCCGCGCAATTCTATGAGGTCCTGGCTCCTTGAGCCTCAGTCGGCGGGGCCGGCCTGCCGGCAATGAAGCCGTTGTAATGAAAAAACCTCATCCATTCGCCCGCGGGTGGCACTGCATCTTTGGGTCCGGACTCCGGCTGCCGTTTGGGATGGATCGCCGCCACGTTTGTCAAATTCTTGCCGTGGCGGCCACTATTCACACTGCGGTCGCCGTCGAAGCTCCCACCAATTTAGTGAGTTGCACGGGAGATAAGAGCATCGTTTTGCATTGGGACCCGGTTGGCGATCCCACCCTTTCGGGATACAACGTCTATCGCTCGCTTAACAGCACCGGTCCATTCGTCTTGCAGAATACCAGCTTGCTGACGTCGCCGGGTTTCTGTGATCTCTTCGTCAGCGATGGGGAGACGAACCTTTACGAGGTCACCGCTGTGGACGCGGACACGGGTGAAGGCCTTCCTTCGGCCCCTTTGGTTGCGGCCGCCAATTCTTTTACAAACAACGATCAAATTCTGGATTACATCCAGCAGACCGATTTCGATTTCTTTTGGTACTGGGCGAATCCAGCCAACGGCCTCATCCCGGACCGGAGCGAGACCTACTCGGCTTGCAGCATCGCGTCGGTGGGATTCGGGCTGACGGCGATCGGTATTGCTATTGACCACGGTTGGATCACGCGGTCCCAAGGCGTGGCGAGGGTGACGACGACGTTGAAAACCTTTCTCAATGGGCCGCAAGGCCCAGCCGCCTCTGGCACCATCGGGTACAATGGGTGGTTCTATCATTTTTTGGATATGAACACCGCCTTGCGAGCCGGCAGTTCGGAGCTGTCGTCGATCGACACGACACTTCTGCTGGCCGGAATCCTCTACGCCAAACAGTATTTCAATGGCACCAATGCCGATGAAACCGCCATACGATCGATGGCGTCGGCCATATTTAACCGGGTGAATTGGAACTGGTTTGCTCAAGGATCGAACGGTGTATCAATGCAGTGGTTGCCCGGCACCGGTTCCGGCACCGGTTTCGCCTCCGCCAATTGGGTGGGCTATGACGAGGCGATGATTATGTACATCCTCGGCCTTGGCAGCATCACCTATCCCTTGCCTGCTTCGGCATGGCCCCAGTGGACCACTGGATATATCTGGGCCACCAACTATGGCCAGGCCTATGTCCAATTTCCTTCCCTGTATGTGCATGTGTTTTCCCACTGCTGGGTCGACTTCCGCCATATTGCGGACTCTTACATGAGCAACCACAGCAGCACCTACTTCGAGAACTCCCGGCGGGCGAGCCTCGCGCAAGTGGCATTCGCCATTGCCAACCCGAACCATGAAGTGGGATACACCAGCAACGTTTGGGGTTTGAACGCGAGTGACGGGCCCAGTGGCTACGCGGTGCATGGCATCACGGGCACCCCGATAACCGGATTTGACGATGGCACGATCTCCCCCTCCGCCGCGGGCGGGGCAATGGCCTTCACGCCCGAATATTCGGAGCCGGCGTTGAGCTACTTTTACACCCATTTCCGGCCGCACATTTGGACTGCTTATGGCTTCTACGACGCGTTTAACCTGGGGAAGGGATGGTATGATACCGATGAACTGGGGATTGATCAGGGACCCATTGTGATTATGATTGAGAACTATCGCACCCAGCGTCCCTGGCGGCTTTTCATGCAAAACCAGGAAGTCCAAACCGGTTTGCAACAGGCGGGCTTTGTCTCGCTGCCTTTTGTGACACCCACACTGCAGGTCCAACCGGCCCAGAATGCCTTCAGTCTCACTTGGGGCGCACAGGCAGGCGGCACTTATCAAGTCGAATACTCACCTGACCTCGTAACCTGGTTCGCTTCGCCGACCGGGGAGGTGGTTGCCTCCGGTCCCACGGCAAGTTGGACGGACAGCGGCCCTCCAGCCACCACCAATTTGCCGTTCAGCGTCACCCAGAGATTCTACCGCGTCTTCCAGTTCGGTTTCCCGCAGACACAATAAAAATCGAACAGCCGGAATTAGAACCGGGTCAGGGTGGTGGGCGGTGGCCCCATTGTCCCGAGACCGGCAAACGCGCTCCTCATTTTGACCCATCTTCTACAGTTTGAAAAACTGGAGTCCTGATTATCAATTACTTACGAAGACGCAAGGTGCCTGTGGCACTACATTTTCACTCCTTCCATCCGGACCGGCTCATGCCTTCTCCCGCAGGGTGGGCGGTAGAGCCACCCCCGCCGCGCGAAAGGCTTTATGCGCCTGGCCAACGACCTCGCTGCGCAGGACGAAGTGTTTGCTCTGAAACACCGCCTCGATCTCCTGGAGGTTATCCAAACCGCGTACGATTTCAGCCCACTCCCAACTTTCGCCCTTTTCTTCCAAGTGGTGCTCCAAGGCCCGGCGTAGCAGCAGAGCCAGAAAGCTGCAAAAGACATGGCCGCGAATGGTTTCGTCCCGCTTGTGATAAATGGGACGGGTTTCCAAGACCGATTTCATCGTGCGGAACATCTCCTCCACCATCCACAGTTCCTTGTAGGCTAAAGCAATATCCTGGGGTTTATCCGCCAGGCTGGTCTGCAAGACCCATTTGCCGTCGTAAAGGGCTTCCGCTTTGATCTTCTCCTCGTCGATAACGAAATGTTCGCCCCGAGTCAGCCGCAGAAACTTCCGGTAGCCTTTGTTGCCAATCAAATCTTTGTCTCCGCGCTGGAGCTGCTGGCGCAAGTGCGCGATGATGGCCTTGCGGTCAGCGGCGTCCTTGCGCCGCTGTTCTTCATTCAAACAGACGATGTAGCGGCGGCCTTGCAGAGAGATTTCTCTTACCTTCAAGGGCGAGGGGTCCTTGGATATCTGGCGCTCGGGCGTTACCTCCAGGTAAGGACTGCGGTCGGTTAAAACCTTTTCGCGGATTTCTTTCATGCTGCGCATGCGGGCCCCCAGGATGTAATCGCAGTCCAGCACCTTCGATTCCAAGGCGGCGATGGTGCCGGCGCTCATCATGCCGCGATCGGAAACAATCGAGACCCGGCGCACCTGGAACCGCTCCCGCAGCCGCGCCACCACCGGCAGAAGCGCGCTCACATCAGCCGTATTGCCCGGCCACAAATGGCAACACAGCGGCCAGCCCTCCCGGTCCAAGACCAAGCCGACCACCATCTGTTTGCAATCCGGGCGATGATCTTTGCTGTTGCCGTATTGTCCAATCTCCTGGCCGCCCTCGCCCTCGAAGTAAATCGAAGTGGTGTCGAAGAAAACCAGATCAATGGCGCTGAAAAGGTCTCGCCGCTGCTCAAAGAGTTGCTCCTCGATCCAATCCTTGGTGCAGCGGGGAGTGTTGAGCACCCGCGTCCCGGGCCGGTCATCCAGCGGTTCGCCCAGGAAAGCCATGGCGCGATAGAGATGATGCAAATCCAGCCCTTCGGTGCCCGGCAGCCGATAGGATTGGCGCCAGCGTTCCGCCGCTCGATCACTGCCGGAGGCGAAGAGCCGGTGAATAACAGTCAAGTAGACCGCCCGTTCCACATCGAATCCGTAGCGCCGCGCCGCCAAGGCCTCTTTGATGACGCGCGCCACTCCCAAATCCTCCCACAATCGTCCGAAGACCAGGTCCGGACCGACCCGCTGCACCTGGACGGCTTCGGTCTGGCCGGCGGCGTGCGCGTCGATCACCGCCAGTCTCTGGCAGAAGCGCAAACCCGAACGCAGGAGGGCGTCCAGTTGGCCGCTGGCCTGGAGGGCGTCCAAGCGCCCGAGGGTGCTTAAGACCCGCTGACGCACCTTTCCCTGTTCCCGAAAGCTTTCGACAATCTGCAGGTAGCCGTAAGAACCGGAATGTTTGACACGGAAAAACATCGCGTGCGCTCTTTTTGTCCTTACGAGGATGCCGCATCGGCCCGTGAGAATCAATAAACAATTGCCATCGTCGCGCAGAATTTGGCACTACATTTTGACTTTGTTGTCAACTGTTCCGAGGAGAAGACCGCGAAAAAAGCCCATTAACTGTAGAAGATGGGTTTGATGCCCAACGCAAGATCTGGACCGTGCCAGTCAATCTCACACCGGATTGGACTTGCGAGTTCATGCTCAACTCCGAGACTGACATCGGCTTCGCCAGCGAGGAGGGCGTGCCGTTTGAGCCGGTTTCCGCGACATTCAAGACTGCCAGCCAAAAAGGGACCGGGCAAACGAAATAAGGTTTGAATCAAGGGGCGACGATTTCGAAGGGGATGGCGGGCAACGTGCCCAGTGCAAAGCGCGGCTGATTTCCCTGCGCCTTTCCCCCGGCCGGAGCGGCCCGTTGTCTTTTGGTCATGATATTGACGATGAGGTTGCCTGTCGCTCCCGGTTTGATCCTGGCCGCATCGCTGTGCAGCACGATTCTCGTTTCCGCGTCCCCCTGCGCAACATTGGCAATGGAGATTCCATCCGGCGGCTCGTTTAATTCGAGTTGGAAACTGTCGGCGGACGCGCGGGCGGGTGTTCTTACGCGCACCTGGGCCGTTCCACCGGCGGGGATTCTGACGGGAGTTGGATCAAGGATTTTCAAGGCGAACCTGAAATGGGGGCGATCCAGGCAGGAGACCTCCAGGTCCTTGGACGGAACGAGATGCCGGTAGGCAAAGGCTTGCATCATGTCTTCAGCCGGGACAGCCGGACGGACGACTTCCTGTTCCTGGATTAGCGCATGTCCTTCCACACTGAGCTTGAAGGATGTCGTGGCGGAGAGCGTCGGAGCCATGAGGGTAAGCCGCACTTGGTCCTGGTTGGCCGGCACCGTGTTGCCACTGAGGGTGAAGCCCGCCGGGGCATCTTTCAAAGCCAGTGTAATCTCGTTGGAAAACCCATCCCTGCGCAGGGCATAGACCGTAAAGGGCACGGACATGCCGCCGCGCACCGTGAGGCTGGAGGGCACGACACGCAACGCGAAGTCGGGCCGGGGCGGGCCAAGGCGCAGGCGGTAGGCATATTCCGGGCCGCCCTGATGTTGCGCGTCTCCCAGATGGATGTAGTAGGCTCCGGCAGCCGGCAGCGTGACGCGGAGATAGGAATCCGCGTATTGCGTTTGCAACCCTGCGCCCTTGTCCTCGTAATCGTCGTTGAAGGCCAGTTGTTTGCCGGCGGCGTCGGTCAGTTTGAGAACGGAATCCAGCGGGGAATCCAGCCGGCGCGCAATGACTTCGGCGACGATTTCGTCGCCGGCGCCGCCATCGAAGCGGAAGACGTCCCACTGCCCCGGTTTGTCAATACGCCCGTTGACGATGATGGGAAGAGTGACCAGTTGGGCGGTGGCTTGGGAATTGTTTGGCTTCCGCGAGAAACATTCCGGCAAGGTATCCACGGCAAAGGGGCGGTGGTTGGATACATATTTTTCCGTGCGCACGGAGAGCGGATAAATTCCCGGCGCAAAGTCCGTGTCATCCCGGGTTAGCGCGGCATTGGGAAGATTCCAGCCGGTCACCTTGACGGTGGTTTGAGCGCCCGCCGGGCCGCCGAGCGGGAAGAGGCCGGTGACGAACGGCACTTCGCCCGCGGTGATGCGATAGACAAAATCCTCGCGGCCACGGTAAATGGAATCTCTGATCTGGAGAACGTATTCGCCGTCCCTGGGGACTTCGTAAAAGAGAACCGGGTCGGGATGGAACTGGAAGTGGTCGGCGTAGGCCACTTCATGGCCTTGAGGGTCGTAAAGCGAGAGGACAGCTTGAAACCAGCCGGGAACAGCGTCGGCAAGATAGGGGATCAGTTCCCGGGCTGTCGCGGCGATGACCAACCGCTGCCCTTTGCGCGCTTGAAAGCGGTAACGGTCCACGCCGCCGGGCAGGATCTGGCCATTGGCGACACACGGCAGCATAATGTGTGATTCGACGGGTGCGACGGCTTTCTGGACATTGTCGTTTCTCGGCCGGTTGGCGGCCGGGAGTTCGCTGACAACGGGAGGGGCGGGCTTGCTAAACTCGGGCAGTTGGCCGACACAAAAGACCAGCGGCTGGGACAAGGCCATGGGCGTTCCCAGCCTTAGCTCCCGTTCGCCAGGCTCAGCATTGGAAGAAATGGTCATCTTGAGGGTGACGGTTTCCGAAATGGCCGGGTTGACCGATCTTTTTTGGGACTGGGCGATTTTCTGGCGGATTTCAGCGATCCTCATCCTGTCCTCTGCGGTCAAAGCGGGACGAGTTTGGGACTCGGCTCTTTTTTCCTGGAATTTCTTGAGTTCCTCCCGCAATTGGTTGAGTTGCTGCCCAGTGAGCGGTCTGACGTAATCGACCACGCCGGCTTGAATCCCGGCGCCGGAAACAAAGACGTTGCTGACGTTCCCCAGATATTGTCCTCCCACCTGCACCTGGAATGAAGTGCCCTGCCGGCCACCGGCGGGAAAGACAAAGCCAATATGCGGGGTGAATGACTGCTGCCCGCTCAGGGCTGTGGCAACCGCCAGCACGCCCGCAAGCGTCAAGATGAAATGCCTTCGAAACACGGGTCGTCATTCGCATCACCGCCCACAGGCTCTTACATGATTTCCCTCAATCGGCCACCCCGGCTCACCCCATCCGCGGCGGAGGGCGTGACATGGACATCCAAACCCTGGGGATGCGGCAATTTCGCGTCGGGATCAATGCCGAGCAGTTCGTACATGCTGCCCAGGAGGTCGCACGGATAGACGGGCCGCGTCTTGACCTGTTCCCCTTTGGCATCGGAAGAGCCGACCACATGGCCTCCCTTGAAGCCGCCGCCGGCAATCACGGCGGAGAAGACCTCGCCATGATGGCCGCGCCCGCCATTCCATGGCGCTTCCCACATGACTTTGGGAGTTCGGCCGAACTCACCCCCCCACCACACGATGGTCTTGTCCAACAGTCCGTGCTCCGCCAAATCCTGCAACAGAGAGGCCATGCCTTTGTCCATTTCCGGCACTCTGCGGCGCATGGTTTGGAAATTCTCTTTGTGCGTATCCCAGCCGCCCTTGTAGTTGATGGTGACATAAGGAACGCCGCGTTCGACCAGCCGCCGGGCCACCAGACACGATTGCCCGAAAGTGTTGCGGCCGTAACGATCTCTCAACTCGTTCTTCTCCTGAGCCAGATCGAACACCTTGCCCGCGTCGCCCAAGATCAGGTCATAGGCCTCTTTTTCAGCTTGGGCGGAGGCGGCCAGTTCCGCATTGCCCGGCAGGACATGGGCCAGAGTGTCCAACTGGCGCAGCAACTTGCGCCGCTCCTTTTGGCGCTGCTCGGAAATGCTTTCGCTCACCACGCCTTCCACTGCGAAGGGCGTTTTGGCGGGATCGCCCCCTGTGGCGAAGGGTTGAAAGCGCGATCCCAAAAAGCCCGCCTCGGAAAACCGTCCCTGCGGTTCGGTCAGCACAATGTAAGGCGGAATCAATCCGTGATAGTCTGCGTTGAAGCCCTTGAACAGCGAAACCACGGCGCCGGCGCACGGATAGACATCACGCCCCCCTGCCGGGCGCGCGGTCTGAACCATGTAAGAGGCCGTTTCGTGGCCGTTGTTGCCGTGGGTCATGCTGCGGATGATGGAATACTTGTCGGCCTGCTTCGCCAGCAGGGGCATGAGTTCGCAGATTCTTATCCCGTCCACGTTGGTGGCGATCGGCTTGTCCAGCGGGCCGCAATAATCGGAGCCTGCTTCCGGTTTCGGATCAAAGGTGTCCAGGTGCGACGGGCCGCCCCACATCCAGATTTGGATGACCGATTTGGCTTTGGCTTGGGCCGATGGGGCCGCCGCCAGCGCGCGCAGACTCAAGTGGTGGCCCAGCAGCAAGCCACCCGCGCCAAGGAGGGCGCGCCGCACCGCCTCGCGCCGGGAGATGGCAGTGTCGCGCAGGCGTGAAATCAGGGCGTCGGAATACGGTTTGAACGGTTCGCCATCCGCAATTGGTTGCATTTTCATACTCTCGCTTTGCCTTTCTTTTTCATTCAGATCAGTGCCGGTAAAGAAACTCCGCTGGTGTTGATCAACGCCCAGGCCAGATCCACTGTCGCTTGACGTTTGTCCACCTGGCCGGACTGGTAATAGTTTTCCGCAATCTTCAATTCGTCTCGCCGTTGGAAAACGCGAAAGAATCCCCAGATACAGCGCGGTGGCAATCTCGCGCGGCGTTTTGGTGGATTTCACCAGGTTTTGAACCATTCGGCTTTGTTCCAGCTTGAGCAGAATATGGCTCGAATTCAGGAGATGCAGGCGCTGGTCGGCCGCCGGGCGGTTATTGCGCTCCGATTCAAGGCCGGTATCGCGCGGCGGACGTCCGAACATTTCGAGGAAGGAACTGCTGATGCTGCCGTCCGGCAACGCAATCGAGCGCACATCTCCGGGAATGAAGGTGAACGGTTCCGGGATGGCGCTGGAATAGTTCTCCGTCGTCCCGGTGATCTGGTCCAGAGCGTCAATAAGAACCTCCGCATCCAGGCGGCGCAACGGATAAAACGCGAAGTGGGCCGCGGCCTTCGGGTTTGTCCGTCCCGGGCAGCGAAGAAAGCTGGTAGGTTTTCGAGTTCAGGATCAGGCGGAAGAGGCGCTTGAGGTCGTAATGGGACGCGATCAACTCCCTTTCCAACAGAGCCAGAAGTTTGGGATCGGAAGGCGGATTGTCCGGGCGGATGTCGTCCGGCTCCTGAATGATGCCGCGGCCCAGCAGCCAGGACCAGACGCGGTTGGCGATATTTTGGGTGAACCAGGGGTTTTTCGGATCAATCAGCCAGTCGGCGAAAACCTCGCGCGGATCGCGCTCCGGCGACAACCAGACCGGGGTTCCATCTGGAAACGCCGCAGACCAGGCCAGACGATTGGTCGTCTTTGCCAGATCGAAAAGAACAATCTCTTCCTTCCACTCAGCCGTGGGCTTGTAGCCGATTTCGGAGAAGAAGGCCGCCATGCCGGACAATTGGCTGGTGGGCCACTTCTCCGCCCGCGTTCCCATGAACGTCAAGGCGACGGCTTTGGCGATGGCCTGCGGGTCCTTGTTTTGCACGGCGCGGTAGAAGTTGACCGGCGGGACGCGGAAATTGCTGCCGCTGGCCGTGAGCAGTTCGCGGACGAAGCGGTCATAGGGCATGTTGTCCTTGATGCTGGCGCGGATCCAGTGGTGATAGGCCTGCGCGGCGTTGGGCCACAAATTGATCGGAAACTCCGCCTTGACGCGCAGCAGGTCGCTCCACTTCATGGCCCAGTAATCGGCAAACTCGTCCCGTTCCAGCAGGCGATCAATCAGGACCCTGCGTTTGTTTGGATTGCGGTCGAGCACGAACTGCTCCGCCTCGAAACCTTTCGGCAGGGTGCCAATGACGTCCAAATAGACGCGACGGACAAAGACCGCGTCGGAGCAGACACGGGCCGGCTGAAGGTTCAACTCTTTCAACCGGGCGAAGACGAGTTCGTCAACAGGATTTTGAGGCGTCAGGGCGGCGGCGCTTTCAAAAACGCCCGCCGGCCGTTCCGCCGCCGGGATGGCGCTGAAAGCCGCCAGGACAAGGCTGCCTGTGATCAAGAGCGTTTTCACTGTATGGCATCGGCCGTTTTGACGATGCCAATAGTATAGACGCTGGCAGCAAAAGAAAGGATGCATTAAAAGGGTGCAAATCTGCTTTTATGCATCCTTTTTTGGCGCTTTGCTGAAAAACTGGCCGAAAACGCACGATTGATAGATAGAGGTTCCGGAAAATCGGCAACACGGCAACAAAGCCCATTTTACAAGGGTTTCGTTGCCCTTTTCCGCTGGCAACACAGCGGCAACAGGTGGCAACATGTTGCTTGTGGCCACAGATTGACACAGATGGGCACAGATTTCCAGGTCTGGGATTAAGAGTCGGGTTAGGATTAAGAAGCCCAAGAAACAGCAGATTCATATGTAGGTCTGGAAAATCGGCAACATCGGCTACATCGTTGATAGTCAACGACTTAGCTGGCAACAAAATCGGCAACAGACCAGCAACAAGCCCGTTACGTTAACGATAAAGCCGGCTTGGACTGGTTGGACGGTTTATTGATCATCGGTGTTTTAAGTTGGACAGGCTTGCGGGTTTTTGGCGTTGCCGTATTTGTTGGTGTCGTACTTGTTGGTGGACAGAGCGGGCGGGGCGCGGCATTCTCCCGGTATGAAGCGAAATCTTCGCAGGCAATATGCCATTCACCGCATTATGAGGGATTGACGGATGGAAACGGTTTACATTGAGACGACGATAGTGAGTTATCTGGTGGCAAACCCGAACCGGGATTCGATCCTGGCGGCGCATCAGAAACTCACCCGGCAATGGTGGCAGGCGGAACGGTTGCGATATGAGTGCGTGACCTCGTCAGAGGTGTTGCGCGAGGCTGGTCTTGGAGATGCGGAAATGAGCCGGCGACGAGTGGAAGCACTGTCCGGGCTGACAGTTCTTGCAGTGAACGAAGCGGCGCGCGGTCTGGCTCGGGAATTATTGGCTGCCAAGATCCTTCCACCGGCTGCTGCTTCGGATGCTATTCACGCGGTTGTCGCGTCGCAGAGCCACATCAATATCCTGCTCACATGGAACTGCCGGCACCTGGCCAATCCACATTTACTGGGAAAACTGCGGGAATTCATGGCGGGGCACGGGCTGGTCCTGCCGGAGATTTGCACTCCCACCGAACTTGTGTGAGAATGAATCCATGAAATCCAATCCAATTCTCGATGAAGTCTGGCGAATCAAAGACCAATTGGCCGCTGAGGCGGGCTACGATATAGACCGTTTTTTTGAGAACCTGCGCAAGTGGGAAGCCGAACACCCTCATCCCGGCCCAGTCGTCAACAGCGCCGAAGAGTTGCAGCAACTGATAGCAGAGAAGGAACGCCTGCGCGCCGAAGAGCCGGCCATGACCCTCAACGACAAACCGCCACGCAAGCCCTGAAAGGATCGTGAAAGAGTCCTCGGAAATTATGGTGGACAGGGCGGGCGGGGGACGGCATTATCCCGGCATGGCGCGACAGATTCGTCTGCAATATCTGGTGGCCATTATATCATCGGATGAATCACGGCGACGGCCGGGGGGCCGAACCATCCGTTATCCGCCACGCCGGAAATCCGGCGGGTGTCTTGCTCCCGCTTCGACCCCGCGATGCCACCGCTTTGAGTGTCCTGCTGTTAGCTTTCTCCAGTTATCTCTCGCCTCATTTGGATGAGCAAACTGTCGTAGGCGTTTGAGCGTATCCGGCTGGGCGGCCACGCCTGGTTTGACCCGGCGGTTTGTGCCACGATGGCGGCATGTATTCTTCAAAAAGTCGATCAGGTCGGCGGCGTTGGACCGCTGAACAGCGCCAACGATGGTTGGCGCGTTTCCACGAAAGTCAATTGACCCAACGGGACTTCGCCAGCTCTTTGGTTCCCAATTAAGGCGCGGTGACGAGGAAGAAGCCTTGCGGCGCATTTGTCGGCTGCGAGGTGAACTGGAATACGCCGGGAGAAATGCTCACAGGCGCACCGGCCACCGTCCATTGGCTCAGCGGCAGCGACAGATTGGTGCTTGACAGCACAGTAAAAGAGACGCTTGGATTGCCGGTGAAGGTAAACTGAATAATCCCGCTGCCCGGCGTCGGTGCCTGCACACCGGTCAGGGTGGGCGGCGCGGAGGGGCTGGCTGCCTGTGTGACTGGAATGGACTGGTCAAACAGATTGATATAAGCCGTGCGGCTGGGACCGGTATTGGCGGTGAAGGAAAAACTCACGACTCCATTGACCGGAATGATGACGGTCAGCCACGACGGATCGCTGCTGGTGGGTGTGAAAGGGCCGCCCAGGTTGGCCGTCGCCGGCAACACGACCGGCAACGCATCCGTCCCGGCAGCGCTGGGCTCCATGCGGGGCGTCGGGTCCACAAAGGCCCGTGGCAGTTCTTCGATCGCCTCGTTGCCAGTGTCGGCAATATACACATTGCCCGCCCCATCCACCGCCACGCCAGAGGGGTTAGATAACCCAGAGCCAACCAGCGTGGTGACGGTGTTGCTAACCGCCACCCATTCCTTGATCGCGCAGTTTTCGGTGTCGGCAATATACACATTGCCCGCCCCATCCGCCGCCACGCCACAGGGGCTGATCAACCCAGAGCCAACCAGCGTGGTGACGGGTCCATTGGGTGCCGCCCATTGCTTGACCGCCCAGTTGTAGGTGTCGGCAATGTACACATTGCCCGCCCCATCCAGCGCCACGCCACAGGGGGTGTTCAACCCGGAGCCAATCAGCGTGGTAACGGTGTTGCTAACCGCCACCCATTTCTTGACCGCGCTGTTGCCAGTGTCGGCAATATACACATTGCCCGCCCCATCCACCGCCACGCCACGGGGGTAAAATAACCCAGAGCCAACCAGTGTGGTAAGGGGTCCATTGGGCGCCGCCCATTGCTTGATCGCGTTGCTCAAGGTGTCGGCAATGTACACATTGCCCGCCCCATCCACCGCCACGCCAAAGGGGTAAGATAACCCAGAGCCAACCAGCGTGGTGACGGTGTTGCTAACCGCCACCCATTCCTTGATCGCCCGGTTGTCGGTGTCGGCAATGTACACATTGCCCGCCCCATCCACCGCCACGCCAAAGGGTTCATCTAACCCAGAGCCAACCAGCGTGGTGACGGGTGCGGGGGCCGGGACATAAGTGGAGCCGGCCTGAGTGACTGTGAGCGTGAGGCCGGCAATGGTGAGCGTGCCAGTGCGCGTGACGCCCGAGTTAGGGTCGTAGCTGAAGACCACGTTGGTGCTCCCCACACCGCTTTGAAACCCGGCGCCCAGGTGCAGCCAGGCGACATTGGCGGTGGCCGTCCAGGGGGTGCTTGGTGAACTTGCCGCAAACACCACGCTGTCGGTTCCAGCCGCCGGTCCTTCCAGAAGGGCAGTGATCGCCAGGACAGGGCCGACCGTCTGCCGGATCGGGATCGACTGGCCCAGCACCGTGATATAGGCCGTTCGCGGAAAACCCGGGTTGGCAGTGAAGCTAAAGAGCACGATGCCGTTGCTGGCGCTGGTGATGGTCAGCCACGATTGGTCGCTGCTCGGGGCAAAGGGGCCGCTGAGGTTGGCCGTCGCCGGCAACACGACCGGCAACGCATCCGTCCCGGCAGCGCTGGGCTCCACTCGGGGCGTTGGATCGACAAAGGCGCGAGGCAGTTCTTTGATCGCTTTGTTGTAGGTGTCGGCAATATACACATTGCCCGCCCCATCCACCGCCACGCCACAGGGCTCATATAACCCAGAGCCAACCAGCGTGGTGACTATGTTGCTGACCGCCACCCATTTCTTGACCGTCCAGCTGCCGCTATCGGCAATGTACACATTGCCCGCCCCATCCACCGCCACGCCCCAGGGTTCATCTAACCCAGAGCCAACCAGCGTGGTGACGGGTCCATTGGGCGTCACCCATTCTTTGATCGCGCTGTTGCCGTAATCGGCAATGTACACGTTGCCCGCCCCATCCACCGCCACGCCACTGGGGTAAGATAATCCAGAGCCAACCAGCGTGGTGACGGGTCCATTGGGCGCCACCCATTCTTTGATCGCGTTGTGGTGGGTGTCGGCAATATACACATTGCCCGCCGCATCCACCGCCACGCCATAGGGTCGATATAACCCAGAGCCAACCAGCGTGGTAACGGGTCCATTGGGCGCCGCCCATTGCTTGATCGCGCTGTCGTAGGTGTCGGCAATGTACACATTGCCTGCCCCATCCACCGCCACGCCATAGGGGTTGTTCAACCCAGAGCCAACCAGCGTGGTGACGGGTCCATTGGGCGCCGCCCATTGCTTGATCGCGCTGTTCAAGGTGTCGGCAATGTACACATTGCCCGCCCCATCCACCGCCACGCCACAGGGGTAATTTAACCCAGAGCCAACCAGCGTGGTGACGGCGGGGGCCGGGACATAAGTGGAGCCGGCCTGAGTGACTGTGAGCGTGAGGCCGGCAATGGTGAGCGTGCCAGTGCGGGTGACGCCCGAGTTAGCATCGTAGCTGAAGACCACGTTCGTGCTCCCCACGCCGCTTTGAAACCTGGCGCCCAGGTGCAGCCAGGCGACATTGGCGGTGGCCGTCCAGGTGGTGCTTGGTGAGGTTACCGCAAACACCACGCTGTCGGTTCCGGCCGCCGGCCCTTCCAGAAGGGCAATGATCGCCAGGGCAGGGCCCGCCTTCTGCTGGACCGGGATCGCCTGGCCCAGCACCGTGATATAGGCCGTTCGCGGAGAACCCGGGTTGGCAGCGAAGCTAAAGAGCACGATGCCGTTGCTCGCGCTGGTGATGGTCAGCCACGATTGGTCGCTGCTCGGGGCAAAGGGGCCGCCCAGGTTGGCCGTCGCCGGCAACACGACCGGCAACGCATCCGTCCCGGCAGTGGCGGCCTCCACTCTGGGCGTTGGATCGACAAAGGCGCGAGGCAGTTCTTTGATGGCGTTGTTGCCGCCATCGGTAATATACACATTGCCCGCCCCATCCACCGCCACGCCATAGGGGTAAGATAACCCAGTGCCAACCAGCGTGGTGACGGTGTTGCTAACCGCCACCCATTCCTTGATCGCGTTGTTGCCAGTGTCGGCAATATACACATTGCCTGCCCCATCCACCGCCACGCCACAGGGGCTGTACAACCCAGAGCGAACCAGCGTGGTGACGGGTCCATTGGGCGCCGCCCATTTCTTGATCGCGTTGTTACCGCTATCGGCAATATACACATTGCCTGCCCCATCCACCGCCACGCCATAGGGGGTGTACAACCCAGAGCCAACCAGCGTGGTGACGGGTCTATTGGGCGCCGCCCATTTCTTGATCGCGTAGTTGAAGGTGTCGACAATATACACATTGCCCGCCCCATCCACCGCCACGCCACAGGGGTTATTTAACCCAGAGCCAACCAGCGTGGTGACGGGTCCATTGGGCGCCGCCCATTGCTTGATCGCGTTGTTGCCGCTGTCGGCGATATACACATTGCCTGCGCCATCCACCGCCACGCCATAGGGGAAATTTAACCCAGAGCCAACCCGCGTGGTGACGGGTCCATTGGGCGCCGCCCATTGCTCGATCGCGTTGTTGCCGCTGTCGGCGATATACACATTGCCTGCGCCATCCACCGCCACGCCAAAGGGGAATAATAACCCAGAGCCAACCAGCGTGGTGACGGGTGCGGGGGCCGGGACATAAGTGGAGCCGGCCTGAGTGACTGTGAGCGTGAAGCCGGCAATGGTGAGCGTGCCGGTGCGCGTGACGCCCGAGTTAGCATCGTAGCTGAAGACCACGTTGGTGCTGCCGATGCCGCTCTGGAATGTGGCGCCAACTTGCAGCCAGGCAACATTATTGGTTGCCTGCCATGCGGCTTGCGGAGCCGCCGCCAGCACGACACTGTTCGTGCCCGCATCCGGCCCCACCAGGAGGTTGATCGTGCCTAAATACGGGGAATTGATCAATAGGTCGTTGGTGCTGAATTGGCCCGCGGCAAAGGTGAACACACGCACCTCGTCCAAATACCCGCTGAAGAACTGTAGGGCATAGAGCGCGGGCGCGCCCACGCCAAACCCACCGGTTGGGATGTTCGGTGCGCTCGTCGAAGAACTCACCACAGCCCCATTGAGGTAGAGCGTGGTCGTGCCGTTGTCGCGCACCAGGGCCAGATGTTGCCACACGCCCGCAACTGCTGGCGCCGCGCCAAACATAACAACGCCGCCAAAGAGTCCATAGTAGTTCGCTCCTTCCTGGTACAAGCCCCAACCACTGGTGCTGGTGTTGCCATTGTAAGCCAGACAGTTGGTTCCAGTGGTGTTGGAGGTGCAAACCCACAACTCGATGCCGAAGTTATTGACGACGTTGCTGATTAACGAACCCCAGCCGTAACTCCCGGTGGGAAACTGCAGGCATAGTTTGCTCCCGGTGTGGACTCCAGCCTCCAGGGAAACGCTGCTGGAATAAAGTGGGCCGTAAAGTGGGCCGTAGTGATTGGTCAACGTCAGTCCGCCTACCATATCTACCGTGTTGGAGCTTATGCCGCCTGCCGTGGCACCGCTGTCGTCCTCGCCCATGCGCCAATAGTGCAGGACCGTCACGGCGGCGTCCGCCGAGAGAGCCCACAGGAATAGGACCAGGGCAAGGAGATAGCTACGGCCAGAATAGTGATGGAGGTGGGTATCGATCGAACGGTGGGGCGTGCTCATTTTCATAGACTTTTTGAACGAATGAGGATTGTCGAACGGGGTTTACTTTTCATAAGGCCAGTTTTTAAGTTGCGAACGTGGAGAGGGCGGACCAAAGCCGGTGGTTGGACAGGCTGGCCGGGTTGCTTCGTTTTGTCCTCACCGGAAAAAGCTGAGGCCGGCCGCCAGGAAACCGCCGGCAGCAGATTCTGGAGATCAGTCGGGTGAATGTTCCCAACCGTTCACTCTGCACACGACAGACTAGCAACAGGAGGTTCATAACGGTTTACCGGGCGATTCCTGCACGCGGGTCGTTGGCCGAAACAGAAGCGAGTCAGCGGCTCGTGTCTAATAAAAGCCACTAATACACGCACCGTCAGACATTAGCAAGAAGAATTTTGGCCGATGTTTTATGGCCCAATGCCGCCAACCGGTCAGCCGGCCCTGCCCTCGGGCATGATATTGGAATTCGGTCAATCGACCATTCTTGTCAGACGGCCGGCAAATCAGGGTGATTTTAAACCTAAATGCCCGGGTGGAAAGGCCGTTTGAAGGGTCATAGTCATAGGGGTCAAACCGTACTATTGGCTTGTTCATGGTCTTTTCGCCATCGGTTTAAGGCCGCATTCAGAGTTTGGCGGGTGCATATGTGCATTCGGGACGCAATCCACTGGATTGTGACTGTTGTCCCCTCCCGCACTCGAAAACGTGCAAGAACAAAATGAAAATAAAATGTTGCAGTTTTGTAACGCTACGAACAAAAGGCAGCGTCAGAACAATCTGCAAGCGATTCTTCTCATTCGTCTGTCAAACATTCCCCTGCCAAATTTCTGCCCCCCGTGTTTGGGATCAAGGCAAAGCGGAGATAATAGCCAATCGCCAATAGCCAATGGCCAAATTCCACCCTAAAAAATTTCGAATCAAGGCAAAGCGAAATCAAGGCTGAAGGCTGATCCGCCGTCGCTGCGCTATGGCGCGACCAGAGGCTAAAGGCTGAAGTGAAAGAGGGTCAGAGGGCCTTTTCGCGTAGTTCGCATGGTTCGCGGTTGAAAATTCTGAGCCTTGTGCAAAGCATTGGCGGCTCTCTGCCGAGAGCCGCTACGGGAAAATTCTTCCCCCCGTATTTGGAACCCCAATAATTAGAGATGAGTTTGCAGACTCACCAAGATGGCGCAACGGTTTTGACAGGGGATTCCGCCGGCGGGACGCCGACGGATGCGGTCGAGACGACCGCGCTCCCGAAGAAGCCGCCAATGATTCGGGTTGTAACGGCACGGGCAAAAAGAAAAGATGGTCAAACTTGCGTCCAATTTATGATTGATAAAAGGCACCACCATTGCGGGGTGTTTTGTAACCGCTCCGAAAGAACCAGCGTCTATTCCAACGTGACGTATTCGATTTCATCCGCCAGGGCTGGTTCGAGCGCCCTTGCACAAACCGGCGCTTCCGCGAAACTGTCGCCTGGCTCGGAGTTTTCTTTCACGGTCAAACCGCTGCCCGGGGAAGGGATGATGGAGATGTTCAGCCGGCTGGCGCTCGCGCTGGAGGATGCGGATGCGACGCTGGTTAATTTGATGATTTTCGGTTCTGTCAGCGCCCACCCGGCGGCGGACGAAGCCATGCGGCGGGTTTTCGGCCGGATTGATTGGCCGGTCACCTGGGTGGAAGGAGCCGCGTATGATGACCATCCGATTGCCGGAATGCAGGCGTTCGCTTTCAGCGCCGGCCGGGTTACCCCGATCACGCTCAACGGTCATGTGGCCGGTTCTGTGTTTGAAGAGGACGGCATTCGACATTGCCTGCTGGGCGGCTTGGGGCCGGATATGTGTTCCGCCTCGCGCCCCGATCAATTCCGGCAAACGCTGGGGAATCTGGAAACAGCATTGGAACAAGCCGGTTTTTCACTGGGCGATGTTGTGCGGACCTGGTTCCACCTCGATGATCTTCTGTCGTGGTACGGCGCCTTCAACGAGGCCAGAACGCAAGCGTATGCGCGCATCCAATTTCGCGCCGGATCATTGCCGGCCAGCACAGGTGTCTCGGGCCGAAATCCGGCTGGAACCGCGCTGGTGGCCGGCGCCTGGGCAATGCAACCGCTTCACGCCTCCGCGCAGATTGCGGAAGTTGCCTCCCCCTTGCAATGTCCGGCACCCGCGTATGGCAGTTCGTTCAGCCGGGCCATGGAGATTTCTTCGCTTCACGGGCGGCGTCTTTTGATTTCCGGAACGGCCAGCATTGCTCCTGGCGGGCAGACGTTATGGCAGGGGAACCTCCGCCGACAAATCGATCAGACCATGGAAGTGGTCGAAGCCATTTTGGCGTCGCGCGGCTTTGGGTTTTCGGACCTCACCCGCGCCACGGCTTATTTCAAGAATCGCGCGGACATTCCGGCGTTCGCGGCCTGGCGCGCGGCCCGGGACCTGCGTTCGCTGCCGGTCATCGCGGCGCAGTGCGGCCTCTGCCGCGACGATCTTCTGTTTGAACTGGAAGCCGACGCGTGGAACCCAACGCCGGCCACTTGACACCAATGTCTTGTCGCTGGCGGCACGGCGTGCTAGATTGCGACCATGAGTACGATCGCTGACATTGAAGCCGCCATTGAAAACCTGCCGGCTCCGCAAGTGGATGAACTTGCGGGCTGGTTGGAAATGCTCCGGACACGGCGCGCCACTCCGCCACCCGTCGAAAGCTGGTTGGAACACGCGCGTGGCGCTGCCCGCCCGGACGTGACGACAACGAGTGTAATGGCCCTGACTCGCGGCGAGGAATGAGCGGATTTCTTTTCGACTCGAACGTCTTGCTGGATATTGCCACGGCTGATCCAATCTGGCTCTCATTCCCTGGCCGTTGGAGGCTGCCAATTGATTCGTAATAACCAACGCTTTGACGTTGTTTTCTTCACGGGATGGAGGTTAGCGTTTTCGGGATGCCGCGATGAAATTTGATCGTTCTCGATACGCTTTGGCCTTGCCGCTGCTGGCGGCGGTTTTTGCCGTGGCCGCGCTTGTTTTCTGGTGGGCGCGCCAGGGTGAAGACGCCATCTCCGAACGCCTTCCCGGCGCCGATCAACCGCCCGGCGCCGACGGCGCGGCCGCAGTCAATCCAATTTTGGCCGGCAAACTGATCCAGGGCATTGCCCAGCCGGGGAATCTTCCCGGTCTCTGGCCCCAGTTCCGCGGGCCAAATCGCGATGGCATCAGCCCGGAAACCACGCCTCTGGCCCGCTCCTGGGACGCCGCCGGGCCGCGCCAGTTGTGGGCGGTGGATTGCGGGGAGGGTTATGCGGGCGCCGCCGTTCGCGAGGGGCGCGTCTATCTCATGGATTACGACTACGACAACAAGCAGAACGCGCTGCGCTGTCTCTCGCTGGCCGACGGCGGCGAGATTTGGCGTTACGCCTACACGATGCCGGTCAAGCGCAACCACGGCATGACCCGCACCGTGCCGGCGGTCTCGGACAAATTCGTCGTCGCGATGGACCCCAAGTGCCATGTCCTTTGTCTTGACGCTGCCACGGGGGAATTGCGCTGGGGAATGAATCTTGTCACGGAATATGGAGCGACCGTTCCGCCGTGGTACGCCGGCCAATGTCCGCTCATCGACGGAAAAGCCGTCATTCTGGCTCCTGGCGGCCACGATGCCATGCTCGCAGCCGTGGAGCTTGAAACCGGAAAAACCCTCTGGCGCGCGCCCAATCCGCACGACTGGAAGATGACGCACTCTTCCGTGATGCCGATGGAATTCGGAGGGCGGCGGTTTTATGTTTATTGCGGCAGCGGCGGCGTGGCCGGCATTTCAGCCAAGGACGGAACGCTGCTGTGGGAAACTGCCGCGTGGAAAATCAGCATCGCCACCGTGCCGTCGCCGCTCGTTCTCGATGGCGGGAGAATTTTCCTGGCCGGCGGCTACAACGCCGGCAGTTTGCTCCTCCAACTCCAGGACCAGGGCGGCAAGCTCGTGCCGCAAACGGTCTGGAAGCTCGCTCCCGAAGATTTCGGCGCGACACAACACACGCCGATTTTCCACGAGGGCCATTTGTTTGGCACGCGGCCCAATGGGCAATTCGTCTGCCTGGGTCTCGACGGCAAAGTTCTCTGGGCCAGCCCGGCGGGAGATCCCTTCGGGCTGGGGCCTTTCCTTTTTGCGGACGGGCTTTTCTTTGTGATGAACGATTCCGGCAAACTCAGCCTGGTGGAGGACTCCGCGACGCGCTTCCACCTCTTGGCCCAGGCGCAAGTGCTGCAAGGCCGCGAGTCGTGGGGGCCGATGGCGCTGGCCGGGGGACGATTGCTGGCGCGCGACTTCACGCGCCTGGTCTGTTTGGAGGTTTCGGCGGCCTCGCAACGAAAATGATTTTTTGGCTTGCGGTTGCCCTCGAAAGCTCCCAGTCTTCCGCCATCTATGAAACAATCATTCTACTTGACAAAACAAAACAAGGAATTTATGCGCAAGATAAAACAGACGGCGCCGCAGTTGGGCGGGCTTTTCTTTTCGGCGCTGGCTGGTTTGCTGCTGGCCGGCTGTCAATCAGCCAACCAACCTGCTCCTGCTCCCCAAGCGCAAGCGATAATGCCGCTCGTCGCCGCTCCCGCCACACCGGCGCCCGCGCCTGCCGACCCAACCAAACCGCAGCCCATCGTCCGCATCAAAGCCGGCGTTTCGGCGCCGTTCAAGGATTCCGAAGGAAACGTCTGGCTCCCCGAGCAGGGATTTCGCGACGGGGAAACGGCAGTTCGTTCCGACCTTAAAATCGAAAACACGAAAACCCCCTCCCTTTATCTGACAGAACGATACGGCATGACCTCCTTCACTTACCCTGTTCTCAACGGCAAATACCTGGTCAAGCTTCATTTTGCCGAAACCTACGAAGGGATCACGGGGCCGGGCCAGCGAGTTTTTTCATTCAACGTCCAGGGGCATGAGTTTAAAGACGTGGACATCTGGGTCAAAGCCGGCGGCCCGTTGCGCGCCTATGTCGAAAGCGTCCCGGTGGAAGTCAGCGACGGCAACGTGCATATTACCTTCACGCTCAATGTGGATAATCCTGAGATCAACGCCATTGAGATAATTCCGCAACCTTGAATTACTTTGGCTTCACAAAGCCGGCCACGCATGCTATTCTCATTGCAGTTATGCTGACGATTGAAGGCACATATAAAAACGGCAAAGTGGAACTGGCCGAGACACCTGCGCAAGTGAACCAATCACGCGTGCTGGTGACCTTCCTTGAATCCGACGGCGTTGACTTGCGGACGCGGGGAATTGACGAGGCTCAGGCCGCCGAACTTCGCGCGCGATTGAAGACGTTTGCCGACGATTGGGAACGGCCTGAAGCCGACATTTATGACAAAGACCCGGCGCGGTGAGGTTGTCCTGGTGCTTTTCCCAAATTCCGATCTGCGCACGGCCAAGCGTCGTCCCGCAGTGGTGATTCAGCGGAACAATCTCGACAGCGGTTTGGCACAAACCATCATCGCCATGATTTCGAGCAACCTTGCCCGGCGCGGTCATCCAAGCCGAGTTTTTGTCGGCGTCAATTCTGCGGAAGGCAAAACCGCTGGCCTGCGATTGGATTCAGTCATCATGACGGACAATCTGACGACGGTGCTGGATTCTGAAATTGATTCCGTGCTGGGCGACTTCCAGGGGATGAAAGCCGTGGATGCGGCGCTAAAACACACTTTGGAACTGTAAAAACGGCAACCCGACGTTGTAAGCATTGCCGGAAATTTTAAAGCCGTTGGGCTTGCGTGTTTCCGTGGCTTTGGACAGTCGCCGGCCGAACACAACGCAGTATTGTGGCCGGTTTAGTTTGCCAAAATCCGCAGCGGGCGCTTAATAATGGCGAGCACCATGCAAATCACCAAAAGTTCACGCCACTCGAAGATTGCCGAGATCATTTTGTTGATCGATGATCTGAAAAACACAGTTACAAGCGGAAGTAATCTTGGCAAGGTGATGAACACCCGCTGAGGCTGTTCCGCTGGAACTTGGGCGCTGAGTAGTCATATCGTCAGACAGGCATGGAGTCTATCCATCTGCGAAACGGCGTCCAGCGCGAAATTTTCGTCGCATGGATCAGCCCGCGGCATTGTGCGTTTTCTTCTTTTCCCGTTGGTTTTTGCGAAGGGTTGCGCGATCCGGAAGCCACGCCAGAATGGATGGGTTGAGGCAGTGGGTCTGTTTGGACTGTTCGGCACTCTCGCACCCCAAATAAATCAGGCCACGGAATATCAAGCGCATCCGAACCCCACATTTTTCTTGACGATGGGAGATGGTTGAATTTAGGATACCCGCATTGCGGCTTTCAATGCGGGTATCCTAAATTTTATTTTGTTTTCGCCCAAATGCATGGCAGCCCGTTTGAAAAGCAGGAGACGACGTAAGAAGTCTCTGATCAAGGCCTTGTTTTCGAGGAAGTTTGAGACTCCTTACGTCGTCTCCTACGGGAATGAGTTAATTTAAGGCCCGATAGCGATGTCCTCATTCTATTCAAGAAATGGTGATCCGGGCATCCCAGTATCCAGTCAAAACCGGGGTCGGCGGGGACGTCTGCCGGCGCGCGACATCACGCGCCTGGTCTTTTTGGACGTTTTGGCACCCTCGCAACCGAGATAAAACAGGCCAAGGAATGTCAAGGCTTGGACAAAAGAAGATTAGCCTGTCTCCACAGGATGGCGGAAGCTCATGGAAATGGCTGAGGCATGAACAGACATTCTCCAAATTCCAGCGCCGGCCGCCGCCAATTTCTGCGCGACGGGGTGCGCTATATTATTCTTGGCGGGCTGGCTGCGGTTAGCGGCAAGTTGGTCGCGCGCCAGGCCGCCCGACCCGCCGGCCAAGTCTGCATCAGCGCCGGGATTTGCCGAGGGTGCGAGGCTTTTACAGACTGCGGACTTCCCCAAGCTTTGTCCGCCAAGGAGGTGCTTGGCCATTCTTCGTCGAGGCAACCATGAAACCCGAATTCGAACTTTTCGACCGGCGGGAGTTTTTCGGTGTCGTGACGAAAACCGCCGCCATCATCGGTCTGGCCGGCGGCGCGGAGGGGAGTGCGGAAGGGCAGGGGACGGCCAACCCTTTTGCCTATGACATTTCCCGTTTCCAGAAGACCGATCCCAAACTCATCACTTACGAGGAAGTGACGCGGTGGCCGATTCCGCACAAGGACGCGCGGCGACTGGCCATCGGGCCGGATGACCAACTCTATGTGTGCGCGGGCAACTATATTAATTGCCTGAGCCGCACCGGGCAGCGCGGATTGGAATTGGCGCTGGCGGGGCCAGCCTGTTGTGTCGCCGTGGCCGGGGACGGAACCGTTTTCGCCGGTCTGCGCGACCACATTGAGGTATTCGACTCCAAGGGCGGGCGCGTGGCCCGCTGGGAATCGCCGGACCCGAAGACATGGTTTACCGGCCTGGCGGCGGGCGGGAAGGATGTCTTTGCGGCGGATGCCAGGAAACTGGTCGTGCTGCGCTACGACTGGACCGGAAAAATCGTCGGCCGAATCGGTCGGAAGGACGCGGGCCGGAATGTGCCGGGATTCATCGTGCCCAGTCCGTTCCTGGACGTAATCCTTCATCGGGACGGCTTGTTGCGTGTCAACAATCCGGGCCGGCATCGGATTGAAGCCTACACTTTTGACGGGGATCTGGAAGGCGCCTGGGGCAAACCCACTGTCGCCATCGAGGGCTTCTGCGGCTGCTGCAATCCCATCGGCCTTGCCGCATTGGCCGACGGGCGGATCGTCACCTGTGAGAAGGGCATTCCGCGCGTGAAAATTTACAGCGCGTCCGGCGAGTTTGAGTCGGTGGTGGCGGGATCGGAATCGTTCCCGGAAAACGCACATGCCTGCACCGACTTGAATGATTGCATCCACGGCGGAATCGATGCCGCGGTGGATTCCGACGGACGAATCTACATCCTGGACATCGTCACCAGTGACGTGCGGGTGATGAAGCGGAAAGGATGAAGAAACCTGGAAACCGATGGACGCCAAACCTCCAGTGAACGGACCGGTGACACGCCGTCAATTTCTCCGCAACGGCGCGCGGGTGATGACCATGACCGGCCTGGGCGTGGCGGCTGGCGCGCTGGCCACGCGGAGCACCGGCGCGGCGTGGGTGTGGCAAATCGACCCCGCCAAATGCCTGCACTGCGGCAACTGCGCCACCCAATGCGTGCTGGAGCAGTCCGCCGTCAAATGCGTTCACGCCTACGCGGTTTGCGGCTACTGCCAGCTTTGCACCGGTTTTTTCACTCCGGAACCAAACGAGTTGACCACGGCGGCGGAGAACCAGCTTTGCCCGACCGCCGCCCTCAAGCGCACTTACGTCGAAGACCCCTATTATCAATATAGTATTGACGAACAACTCTGCATCGGCTGCGCCAAATGTGTGGAGGGCTGCAACCGCTTCGGCAACGGCTCGCTCTTCCTGCAAATCCGGCATGATCGCTGTCTCAATTGCAACGAGTGCGCCATCGCCCGCACCTGTCCCGGCGAAGCGTTCCGGCGCGTGCCGGTGGAGCATCCGTACCTGCTCAAAACCACCAGCCGCTAAAGTTATGCTTCGCCGTCTGAAATTCATCGGTGCGCTGGGGGTGATGTTGCTCCTGGCGTTGATGGTTTGCGCCGAGCAACGTTTCCCGCCGCCGGATTTTGAAAGCGGTTATCGCCTCCCCTCCGCCTCCACTCCCGCTGCGCGCCAGCTTTGGCTGCAATATGCGGATGCGGGCGTGTTGCTCGCCGCTCTGGGCGTTGCGGTCTGCCTGATTTACAAAAAACGCTCGCGGCGCGGGCTTTTCTGGCTGTCGCTCTTTTCGCTGGCGTATTTTGGGTTTTACCGCAAAGGCTGCATCTGCCCCATCGGCTCGCCGCAAAATATCGTCTATGCGCTGTTCAACCCGGACTACGCGGTGCCGGTGACGGCGCTGATTTTCTGCTTTGCGCCCATCGTCGTGGCATTGTTTGCGGGGCGGGCCTTTTGCGCCGGGGTGTGCCCGCAGGGAGCGCTTCAGGATTTCGTGCTGATCAAACCCGTCGCCGTGCCGCTGTGGCTGGAACAGGCGCTCAGCGTTGTCCCGTATCTATTTCTGGGCGCGGGACTGATCTACGCCGCCACCGGCACGGGATTTGTGATCTGCCGCTATGATCCGTTCGTTTGCTTTTTTCGGTTGTCGGGCGGCATGTTCATCTTGACTGCTGGAGCCGCCTTTCTGCTGGCCGGGATGTTTGTGGGCCGGCCCTATTGCCGGTTTCTGTGTCCTTACGGTGGGTTGCTGAGACTGGCGTCACTGGCTTCCAAATGGCGCGTCCGCGTCACGCCCGATGTCTGCACGCAATGCCGCCTTTGTGAACAGTCCTGTCCATTCGGCGCGATGCGCGAACCCGCCCCGTCCGACACCAATCCAAGATGGCTGGGCGCGGAGCGCAAACGCCTCGGCTGGCTGCTCGCGCTTCTGCCGGTGCTTGTTGTTGCCGGTGTGTGGGCAGGCTCCAAATTCAGCCCGGCGGCCGCGCAACTTCATCCCACCGTGGCTCTGGCCGAGCGCCACACGCGCCAGCAAAGCCATCCGGCGCAGTACGGTCTGATGACCCCGGAATCGCTTTCACTCCAGCGCGCCGCCGAGGATCCGAAAGCAGTGTTGACGGCGGCGGCGGATTTGCGCCACCGCTTTGATCTGGCCTGTTGCTTGTTCGGCGGCTGGATCGGACTGGTTATCGGCCTCAAACTGGTGGTGTTATCGGTGCGTCCGAGTCGGACTGATTTTGAGCCGGACCGCGGCGCGTGCCTCGCCTGTGCCCGGTGCTTCACCGCGTGCCCCAACGAACGTGTTCGTCTCGGTTTGATGCCGGTGGTTGGAGGACCTGCGCCGTCATGAACACTGCTCCTCTTCATCGCGCGCTTATCCTCACTGCGTGGATTGCGGGCGCGTTCTGTCTGTTGGTTGGCGGGGTCATGGTTTATGAGCATTTTGAGGCTGCCACCAACGATCCGTGGAAATCTCCGCAACTGCTCGCGCTCAGGGAAAAACTGGCCGCCGAACCGAAAAACGAGCCGCTGCAAAAGGAGATCCGCCAACTCGACGTGGAATTTCGGCAGAAGTTCCGCCGCCGGCTCGCGTTGGACAAAACTGGCGCCTGGCTGCTGCTGGGCGGGGCGCTGGCGCTGGTGCTGGCGGCCGCCAAAGCGGCGGCTCTCAAGAGGATACTCCCACTGCCGCAGCCCAAACCCGATGCCGGCGAACAGTCCCTAAAACTGGCCGCGCGCGCACGTTGGTCCCTGGCGGGTGTGGGTCTGGCGGTTGCGGGATCGCTGCTGATAATTCGACTTGGCAACACTTCCGTTTTGCCCGCCAACCCGGCCGGCTGGCAAAAGCTCCTCGGCCGATCCGATGCGCAGGAAGCGCCGGTGGAGGAGGCGCCCGCCCTGTCTGAGTTCCAGACGAATTGGCCGCGCTTTCGCGGATGGGACGGCAGCGGGGCGGTGGCTTGGGACTTAAAAACCGTGCCCGGCATCCTGTGGCGTTCCGCCGTCCCCGCGCCGGGGCACAGTTCGCCGATTGTCTGGGGGGATCGAGTCTTCATTTCCGGCGGCACGGCGGACCAGCGGGAAGTTTTCTGTTACAACGCTTTCAGTGGCGCGCTCCTCTGGCAACGGGCAGTTGAAAATGTGCCCGGCAGCCCGCTCAAAATTCCAGAGGCGCCGGAGGACACCGGCTACGCAGCCCCGACGATGGCGACGGACGGGCGGCGTGTTTATGCCATCTTCGCCAATGGCGACCTTGGCGCGCTCAACTTCGACGGTTCCGTTATCTGGACCAAATACCTCGGCCCGTTAAAGAATCCCTACGGCTACGCTGCTTCGCTCGTGGTGTGGGGCAACAATTTGCTCATCCAACTGGATCAGGGCGAGACGCGGGCGGAGGGGTCGAAACTGATTTCCTTGCAGGGCGCCAGTGGACGGGTCTTGTGGGAACGCAGCCGGCCCGTGCCCGCGTCGTGGGCCACCCCGATCGTCATCGAAGCCGCGGGCCAAACGCAGATCATCACCCTGGCCAATCCCTGGGTCATCGCCTACTCGCTGGCCGGCGGCAATGAGCTTTGGCGCGCGCAATTGCTGGAAAACGAAGTGGTGCCGTCGCCCGTGTTCGCCGGCGGTTTTGTTTTCCTGCTCAGTCCGGGAGCCAAATTGATAGCGTTGCGGCCCGACGGCACGGGCGATGTGACCAAGACGCGCGTCGCTTGGGCCACCGAGGAGAATGTCCCCGATATCGCCAGCCCGGTCAGCAACGGCGAACTCGTTTTCACCGTGACCAGCGGGGGAGTGGCAACCTGTTTCGGAGCGAACAATGGGAAAAAATTCTGGGAAACGAATCTGGACACGGAGGTGCAGGCGTCGCCGGGCATGATGGGAGATCGGCTGTTTATACTGGGTGAATATGGAGCGCTGGTCACGCTGCAAGCCGGACGCGAATTTCACGACATGGGGCGAACCCAACTGCCGGACAAATTCGACGCCAGCCCCGCCTTTGCCAACGGGCATGTCTTCCTGCGCGGAGTGACGAACCTGTACTGCCTCGGTCCAGCCGTCGCCAGGCTGGCGAAACAACCGTGACGTATGCCAGGCGTGGACCTCAGATTTGTCGAGGAAACGGTGGAGCGGATCGGGCGCAAACCCGCGGCGCTGATCCCGATTCTACAGGCGCTCCAGGAACATCATGGTTACCTGCCCAAGGAGGCATTGGCGCGCCTGAGCGAAGTGACCGAGATTCAACCCTCTGCCATCTCAGGTGTTTCGACCTTCTACGACATGTTTCGGCACAAGCCGGCGGGCAAACACATTCTTCGGGTCTGCCGCGGCACGGCCTGTCATGTTGCGGGAGTGGAGAAGGTGGAGGAGGCGTTGCGACGGCACTTGCGCATTGCTCCGGGCGCCGACACTGATGCGGCGCAGGAGTTTACCATTGAACAGGTCGCCTGCCTCGGTTGTTGCACGCTCGCGCCCGTGGTGAAAATGGACGGCTCGACGATGGGATACACGTCCGCGGAAAAAACACCAGACCAAGTCCGCGACCATCTTGCCTGGCAGACAGCCGCGGCAGGCGTGAAATCTACCGAGGAAATAAGTCATCCGGCCGCCAATGGCTTCGCCCGGATCAACGTCGGCCTCGGTTCCTGCTGCATGGCCAAGGGCAGTGATCAGTTATTTCACGCGTTGCGCGAGAGTGCGGGCCAATGCGGCGGCGATGTGACCATCAAGCGCGTGGGTTGCATGGGCATGTGCCATCGCACGCCGATGATTGAGGTCGCGGTGCCGGGCCAGGCGGCCGCGTACTATTCGGACCTGACACCGGACCAGGCGGGCGCCCTCATGCAGCGGCTTTTTCCTCAGCGCGGTTTTCTGCGCCGTGCCGGCCAACTCTGGACACGAATGCTGGACGGCCTGCTTCTGGAGGAGGCCGCGCCGCGGCAGCAGGTGGCGCTCTTCTCCATGAGCAAACGCGATCCCGCCGTTCGCGCCTTCCTCGAAAACCAGGTGCATATCGCCACCGAACATTTCGGCACACTCGACCCGCTGGACCTGGATGAATACCTCGCCCATGAAGGCTTCGCCGCGCTCCGGCGATGCCTGGAAACGCCGCGGGAGAAAACAAACCCCGCCCTTTCGCCGGAACAACTCATCTCCACCATCGAAAAGTCCGGCTTGCGCGGACGCGGCGGGGCGGGATTTCCCAGCGGACAAAAATGGCGCGTCGTCCGCCAGCAGCCGGGCGATGTCAAGTATGTCATCTGCAACGGCGACGAAGGCGACCCGGGTGCGTTCATGGACCGCATGATTCTGGAATCGTTTCCGTTTCGTGTCATCGAGGGGCTGGCGCTGGCCGCGGTGGCCGTCGGAGCGCACGAGGGTATTTTCTATATCCGCCACGAATATCCGCTGGCGGTCAGTCGCGTGCTGGCGGCGATTGCGGAAATGGAAAAGCGCGGCTGGCTGGGCGCGACCTTGCTGGGTGCCGGTTTCCCATTGCGTCTGAGCGTCGTCGAGGGCGCCGGGGCGTTCGTCTGCGGCGAAGAGACGGCGTTGATCGCCTCGGTGGAAGGCCGGCGCGGGATGCCGCGGCTGCGCCCGCCCTTCCCAGCCGAGTCGGGCCTCTGGGGCAAACCGACACTGATCAATAACGTGGAAACGCTAGCCCTGGCGCCGTGGATCGTTCGTCATGGGGCGGAGAAGTTCGCGGCCCTCGGCACGGCCAAAAGCAAAGGCACCAAAGTGTTCGCCCTGACCGGGAAAATTCGCCGTGGAGGATTGATCGAAGTGCCGATGGGGACAACCCTGCGCGAAATTGTCGAAAAAATCGGCGGCGGCGCGCCGGAAGGCCGCTGGATCAAGGCGGTGCAAATTGGCGGGCCGTCCGGCGGCTGCGTGCCCGCCAGCCTCATGGACATACCGGTGGATTACGAATCGTTGCGCGAGGCTGGCGCGATCATGGGTTCGGGCGGGATGGTTGTGCTGGACGACTCGTCGTGCATGGTCGATATCGCGCGGTATTTTCTCCGGTTCACGCAGGACCAGTCGTGCGGCAAATGCACCTTCTGCCGCGTCGGGACAAAGAGGATGCTGGATATTCTGGACAGGCTTTGCACGGGCAAGGCGCAACGCGCTCAACTCGAGGAACTTGAATGGCTGGCGCGCCAAGTCAGCGCCGGCAGCTTGTGCGGCCTGGGCAAGACGGCCCCCAATCCCGTGCTCTCGACCTTGCGTTACTTCCGCGAGGAATACGAGGCCCATTTGCAGGGCCGCTGCCCGGCGGGCCAGTGCGCCGCTCTTGTCAAGTATCAGGTCACCGCCGCCTGCACCGGTTGCACCCTTTGCGCCCAGCATTGCCCGGTCCACGCCATCCCGATGGCGCCGTACGCGCAACACCAGATCAACCTGGAAATCTGCACACGCTGCGACACCTGCCGCAAGTTATGCCCGCAAAACGCCATCGAGGTCATATGAGCACGTTTAAAATTGCCATTGACGGGAAGCAGGTGAAGGTTTCCCCGGGCCAGACGGTTTTGCAGGCCGCGCGGCAGATCGGCCTGGACATTCCAACCCTTTGCCACCTCGAAAAGTGCGGGCCTCTGACCTCTTGCCAGGTTTGCCTGGTCAAGGTGGTGGTTAACGGCCAGGGCCGCCTGGCGCCCTCGTGCGCCACGCAGGTCGCGCCTGGCATGGTCATTGAAAGCGAAACCGGGGAAGTCCACGAGGCGCGCCGCACCGCGCTCGAATTGCTTTTCAGCGACCATGTGGGGGACTGTCTTTCGCCGTGCCACCGCCTCTGCCCGCTGCAACTCAACATTCCCGCGATGATCCGGCAGATCGAAGCGGGCCGCCTGGACGAGGCGATGACAATCATGCGCCAGGCGTTGCCCTTGGCCGGAGTGCTGGGCCGCCTTTGCCACCATCCTTGCGAACAAGGTTGCCGCCGCGGCGATTTCGATGAACCGGCGGCAATTCGTGAAATGGAGCGGTTCTTGACAGAGCACGATTTCAAGCAGGATTCCAGGCAAGCCAGGGTGTGCCTGTCCGAACACGCCGCCCCCGGCAAACAATCTGTCGTGATCGTTGGAGCCGGGCCGGCCGGCCTGACGGCGGCGCATGATCTCGCGCGGCGCGGCCACGCCGTCACGGTCATTGACCGCAATGCCAAAGCAGGCGGGCGATTGCGGCACGTGGCGGAAGACGAATTGCCCGCCGCCGTCCTCGAGACGGAAGTCGCGCTGCTGGCGGGGATGGGAATTGATTTTAAAACTGGCATTGAGTTGGGAAATCAAGTGAGTCTGGAGGGTTTGCGGCGCGGGTTTGATGCCATCCTGATCACCGCCGGCGAATTGGCCGAAGGTGACAGCAGGAAACTTGGGGCGCCGCTGGCCGGCGCCGCTCTCAAGGCCGATCCGTCCACCTGTCGCGTCAGTCCGCCCAATATTTTCGCCGCCGGCGCCTGCGTCAAGCCTGTCAAGCAACTTATCCGGGCCATGGCCGAGGGCCGGGCCGCCGCCGAGTGCGTCCACCGGTATTTGCTCGGCCAGCCGCCGCGCCGCCCCGAGAAACCGTTCTCCAGTATTATGGGCCGATTGGAGCCGGGCGAGCTGCGGGAATTCCTGCGCGCCGCAAGCCGGGAGCACAGCGTTGCGCCGTGCGCTCGTTGCACCGGGATCAACCGTGGCGAGGCGCTGCGGGAGGCGGCGCGATGTCTGCATTGCGACTGCCGGTCGTCGGGCAATTGCCTGCTGCAGCACTACGCGCAAGTCTATGGCGCCGACGCCAACCGATTCCGGTCGGAGCGCCGGCCCTTCGAGCAACAGCTCCAACGCGACGGCGTCATCTTCGAGCCGGGCAAGTGCATTCTCTGTGGGATTTGCGTGAAATTGACCGAAATGGCAGCCGAACCGCTGGGCCTGACTTTTATCGGGCGCGGCTTCGACGTGCGAGTGGCGGCGCCCTTCGATCGCCCGATTGAGGAGGGCTTGCGGATGGTGGCGGAGGAATGCGTGCGCCATTGCCCGACCGGCGCGCTGGTGTTTGCCGACAAAATCACCGGCGTATAAACGGGTCATAACTGGCGGCCGGCTTGGTGGGCTTCAATCGCCGCCGCGATATTGTTGACTGTCTGGAGCGTTTTTCGCGCCACGGCGGCGTCCGGTATTTTCAGGCCATAGCTCTTGTCCAGCGCGACGACCATTTGCAGGGCGTCCACCGAGTCCAGTCCCAGGCTGCCCGGTCCAAAGAGGGGTTGGTCGTCGCCAATTTCTTCCGGGGTGATTTGGAGCATGAGATCCTGGACCAGCATGCATTTGATCTGTGTTTTGAGTGGTGCGGGTGTGTTCATGGCAGGAGACCTGGTTCAGTTTTCAGAAAATGCGGGTTGACAAAGCGCGCCCCAATCGCCTGCCTATTTGCGCCGGTGATGCTGACGTTGGCGGCGTCGTATTGACAGCGTTGAATGGCATCGCACGCGGCGACACATTGCCAGGCGGCCGAGGCGGCGAAAGCTTCGCCCAGGATTGCCTTGGGGGTCAACCGGCCGCCGGGCCAGTCGCTCCATGCGGCATTGCCGCTTTCGCTGGAGCAAAGCAGTTCGTCCGGCGCGCCGGCGGGCAATTGGGCGCGCATTCTCTGCGCCGCCTCATCGCGGCCGGGAGTGCGCGCGGCGGGAAATGAATCGGTCACGGCCGCCAATTCCACAGGCGCGACCGGGGGGCATTGTCCCTTCAAATAAAGCGCCCCCGCTCCACCCGTGTGAACCGAATGGCGCTCAAACAATCGCAAGGCGTCGGCGGCGGTCCAATCGGTTTCCTCCGCCCCGATGACGACACAGGCTTCGGCCACGCCGTCATCCAGCCATTGCGCCGCCACGGCGAGGCCCTGCAAGAAAGCCCCGGCGTCGCCGACGAGCGTATAGTTGACTGTCGAAGTTCCCAGATAGGCGGACAAGTGGCTGGCGGGGGCGTTGAAAACCGTTTCGGGGAAAAGCAACGGGCTGGCCAGGGCGGGGTCTTGCAAAACTTCCTGATAAAACCGCCGCGAATAAGAGATGCCACCGGTCATGGTGCAGGCCACAATGCCCAGCCGGAGCGCGCCCGAGCGGATGAAGCAGGCATCGCCGCCGAGGGCTTCGAGGGCGGCGCCGACGGTGTAATGCGTCATGGGGCTGGCCCGGCGCAAACGGGCATGGGCCAAAAACGCGGGCTTGGCCGGCGGCGGCGGAACGGAGCGCACTTGCAGCGGTTTTTCCCAACCGGGCCGCGGCAGGGGTTGGACAGGCAATGGACGGCCCTGTTCCAAACTGGCTCGCATGGCTGGCACACCCCAGCCTGCGGGCGAGACTGCGCCTTGCCCATGAACAAACACCCGGCTCACGGCCACCTCCGAAAAATGAGCGTGGCGTTCGCGCCCCCAAAACCAAAGGAATTGGACAGCGCGGTTTCCATTTTCGCATCGGCGGGCTGGCGCACGATTTGAAAGAGGCAGACGGGGTCAGGCATGTTCAGCGAAGTCTGCGGGGGAAGCCATTGGCCGCGCAACGCCATCAGACAAACCGCTGCCTCGACCGCTCCGGCCGCGCCAAGCAAGTGGCCCACGCCCGCCTTGGTGGAACTGACCGGCAGCGTCATCGCGCGCGGGCCGGCCCAGGCATTGATGGCCGCGGCTTCGGCGGCGTCATTCTGCGGCGTGGCCGTGCCGTGCGCGTTCACGTAATCAATTTGTTCCGGCGTGACGCCCGCGCTGGCGCAGGCGGCCTTCATGGCGGCCAGGGCCGCATGTCCTTCCGGGTGGGGCTGGGTGAGATGGTGCGTGTCCGTGCTCGCTCCGTAGCCGATGATTTCGCCGAGGATTTCCGCGCCCCGGCCTTGCGCGCGACGGAGGCTTTCCAGAGCCAGCACCGCCGCGCCTTCCCCCAATGACAAACCGTCGCGGCGGGCGTCAAACGGGCGGCACGGCGAGGGCGAAAGCACTTGCAGAGAGTCAAAACCGGCGAAGGTCAAATGGCAGAGAGCGTCGTAACTACCTGTCAATACTTGTTCAGCGCGGCCGCCGCGCACCATTTCCCAGGCATGCCCAATGGCGTTCGCGCCGGACGCGCAGGCGTTGGAGAGGGTCGTTAGGTTTCCCGCAATGCCCAGTGCGTTGAAGAGGGTGACCCCTTGTTGCTGCACCAAGTAATGCGCCACCCGCGCCGCCTGGCGCTTGAAACAATGGGGGGACTGCAGGGCTTGGCGGAGATACTCCTGGCCGAGGCGCATTTCTCCGCTGGTCGTGCCCAGAACCACGGGCAGACCGCCTTGCGGCGTCCAGCCCGATTGCGACCAGGCCTCATGCGCGGCCAGCAGGAGCAGACGCGCGGCACGGTTGAGCCGCCGCGCCTCACCGCGCGACAACCGGGTGGGAGGCAGGTCTTCTGTCAAGTCTATTTCGGCGGCCATTTTGGATCTCTGGCGCGAAACATCGAAAAGCGTCACCGGCCGCACCGCCCTGCGCCCGGCGCGGAACCCTTCGGCATTGATTTTCCAGCCCGCGCCGAACGCGGTGATGATGCCGGCGCCGGTGACGACAACGCGGGCGGCCCGTGCGGCGCTGGAAATTTTGGAGGCGGGAAACAGCAAGCGCTCCTCACACTCGGATGGCGGTCCTGGCAGCGGCTGGCGCAATCGCGTCGCGGTCCGATTGCGCCCGATAGTAATCCGCCAATCCCTGCCGGGAAGGGATCAAGCCTTCCGCCTCGATGGCGGCGAGCACGCGCTCCTCCGTCATTATGAAACGGTTGCGTTTATAAATGATGTAGTCCTCGCGCATCCCGTCCGGCGTCAAATTGATGGTCACCAGATTTGCCCCGGCCCGCAA
Source organism: uncultured Verrucomicrobiae bacterium (assembly GCA_963825315.1). Taxonomy (GTDB): domain Bacteria; phylum Verrucomicrobiota; class Verrucomicrobiia; order Limisphaerales; family Palsa-1400; genus DASRLE01. Next base: position 268,520 of record CAWGST010000005.1, read on the forward strand.
GCCGTGGCGGTAGCCGTCCCCTTCGACAAGATTGAGCGCGCTGACGGCGGGAATGACCCAGTCCGGCCGCATCAGCCGCAAGGCCGCCATGCCGTTGAAAGTCCAATCCGGAGGCGCCGCCGGCGCGTTGACCAGGGGTGTATCATCGCCGGGAATAAACGGACTGAGACTGCATCCATGCAGCGGGAGGGAGCGGGCCAATTCCAAATCCGCCGCGAGATCGCGCGCCGTTTGGCCCGGCAGGCCGGCAATGAGGCCCGAGCTGACAAACCATCCGCGCGCCGCCAACATGCGGATGTGGCGCAACCGTTCGGGCAACGTGCCCGGCGCCTGCGCCGCGTTGTAGCGCGCGGCATCGCCGGCTTCGAACTTCATGATGTAGAGGGCCGCGCCGGCCTCCTGCAACGCGTCGTACATCGGCGGCGTCAATGTGCCGAGACAAAGGCTGACGCCGAGCGAGGTTTCGCGCCGGAGCGTTTCCAGCAACGGCAGCACCACCTCGCGCACCACCACCGGGTCTTCGCCGCTTTGGATATTGACGTCCGTGACGCTGGCGGGACGGTGATGGATGAGCAATTCAGCAATTTGTTCGTGGCGGGCGCGATAACGATGCAAGGTGCGATTGTCGCGGCGCATCCCGCAATAGGCGCAATTCTCGCGGCAAAAATTTGAAATCTCAACGACCGCGCGCACGAAAACATTCCGGCCAAACACGGCCCGCGTGGCCTCGGCGGCGGCGCCGTGCAACGCTGTTTGCCGGGTTCCGCCGGCCTTCAAGTCGGTTTCAGTCGGAAGATAACTTTGTGACGGCACGGCGTAATAAACTATGGCCGGGGCCGCGAGGCAACTCTCTTTTCGTTCCGCGAGGGCGCAAGTCCGATATTGCGCCGCTCCTTTCTTGACCCGATGCCAGCGGCCAAACCGAGGACCCATTGCTCAGTCCCAAACACGGACAACAGTCCAATTCGCAGCGGCATTGAACGTTTTTCCGGTCAGGCTTATGAGAGGGGACTCATTCCAGGCCGGCCGGAATTGGGATTTGTCACGCAAGCTGAATTTTAGCCTGCCGCTGTCGAACTCCTTCTGGTAACGAGCCAACTCCTTGTTGAGCTCCTTGAAATCGGCGCCTTTGGGAACGATGGCTTCCGTCCAGGCGGGACGCCGGGGCATTTTATCAATCGCGTCAAAGAGCACAATGACGCCGTCGGTGCGCAGGGCGCAAGTCATGGCGTCAACCGCGCCGGTTTTGACAGACTCTTCCCATTCCGCAGGCGTCAAAAGGTCATTGATGGGGATGGTTTTGTTGCCCGGCCCGGCCATCTTGGGGGCGTATTTGTCGAAATGGCCCAGGTAGTGATGGGATAAATTAATGGCCACCATCATGCCGATCATCTGGTTGAAATAACTGGCTTGATCGTTGATGATGTCATCCTTCCAAAAACGCGGGTCAACCATCATCGGCAATTGGATGGAGGAGGAATCGTCTCCCGCTGCTCGCGCGAGATTCTGCACGTATTGATCGAAGAAGCCCGGCTGAATCCGGTCAATGGCTTTGGCGTGGGAAAGATGGTTGACGAGGTCAATGAAACCCGCCGAGACGGAGACCTGGCGCAGGACCTTATTCTTGTCCTTGCTGGCGATGGGCATGATCTGCGGAAGATCCTGCGCTTGCAAGGCGACGGGTTGGGCGGCCAATTGATTGCCGAATTTCGCCGGCAACGCTTCATAGAGATCGCCGCCCCGTTCCAACGCGACGCTAAAACCAGTGGGATATGCTCGTTGTGGAGCGCTGCCGTTGCCTGCCGCCGACAAAGCGTCGGCGGTGACGGAACCGCCCACAGTTACTACGAGCGCCAGCAACGCGGTGATTAATTTATTTGCAAGTTCCACAACATGAATTCCATTTTCTGACTTGAGGCCGTGTCCGAAAGAACAGCCCGGCTTCCGGCTTATTACTGGTTTCCCAATGCTTTTTAGACTATAAAGAACTTGGTTCTCTTTCAAGTAAAAAAGCCAAAACAGGCAAAGTATAAGAGCCGCTGAATTTACAGATAACTATAATCAGCTTAAATTATTCATGAGGCGCCTTGGCTCCTTTCCGAAGAACCTGCCGCAGCCCTATGTTCAATCGTGCCTGTTGTTTCGTTGTTGGATTTATTTGTTAAAGCGGAAATTCACCACGTCGTAGTCTTGCATCACGTAAGTCTTCAATTCCAGCCGGACTTTGCCGGCGCGCTTGGCCTGCGTTTCGCCGCCCGCCGCCGCGAAATCGGCGAAGCTGATAATCTCGGCGCGGATGAACCCCTTCTGCATGTCGGTGTGGATGGCGCCCGCCGCCTCCCAGGCCGTCGTGCCGGCGCGGATGGGCCAGGCGCGGTTCTCCTTGCCGCCGACGGTCAGGAAGCAGATGTAGCCGCTCTCGGCAAACGCCCGCACCAGCAGGGCGTCCGGCGCCGCCAATTCCGCCTCCCCGGCCACCACCACCGGGCGGTTGGTGACAAAGCTATGCGCCGAAATCGCCGCCAAATCCTCCGCCGTCAATCCCAGTTTCGAGACGGGCGTCTCGCTGACCAGCCCTTCGGCCATTTTTTGCAGCACCTTCTTCTCCGCTTCGCCCGCATCGCGTCCGAGCCGCGTCTCGACAAAATCCAGGTCCTTCATCAGCAAGTCACTCAGAGCCGCGCGGCTGGTGAGGATGGCGTCGCAGACGCGCCAGTTCCTTCTCGTCGGCCAGAACAACCTGGGCATAAGACTTTTTCTGCGCTTCCGCCAATTTATCAGCTTGGTCCAGGCGGGGGTCCTTGATGTTGTGGTTGCCCATCGGGATGCCGGTTATGCCAAAGAGGCAAATTTTCATGGTCAGTGCTTAGGGTGCCGCCCGCCCAAGGTCAAGAGGGAAAGAGAATTAAGAATAAAAAATTAAGAAATATGAAAACAGCCAAAGCCGAATCGGGCTGATTTTTCCCCGCTTCTTAATTCTGCCTTCTTATTTTTCTTAATTTCCAAACATTGCCGTTGGCAGACGCGGCGGGGAGGGCTACTTTAACTGTTCTCGTGGATTGGACCCATCATTGCGTCGCGGTGATTCCGTGCTTTAATGAAGCACCGCACATCGAGGCAGTCGTTGCCGAAGTCCGCGGATATTTGCCCAACATCATCGTCGTGGACGATGGATCCACCGACGGCACGGGCCGAAGGGCAAAAGCCGCGGGTGCGGAAGTCATTCGTCAAAGCCGCAACGGCGGCAAAGGGTGCGCGTTAAGAGCGGGCTGGCGACACGCGCGCCAAATGGGTTTCACCTGGGCGCTGACGATGGACGGAGACGGCCAGCACGCGCCGGATGACATTCCGAAGTTCTTTGCCCGCGCCGAAAAAAAAGGCGCGGCCCTGGTGGTGGGCGACCGGATGGGGAATGCCGCTGGCCATGCCGTGGTTGCGCCGGCAAGTGAACCGCTGGATGAGCCGGCGGCTCTCCGGTCTGGCGGGCGTCCGGTTGCCCGATTCCCAATGCGGCTTCCGCCTTGCGCATCTGGAGACGCTGGCACGTTTGCCGCTGGCCGGCCGCCGGTTTGAAATCGAATCGGAATCACTCGTCGCTTTTCTCGCGGCGGGGCAGGGGGTGGAGTTCGTGCCCATCCAAGTCATTTACGAAGCGAACCGGAGCAAGATCAGCCCCTTTCTCGACACGTGGCGCTGGTTGCGTTGGTGGACGGCGCAAACGCCCGTCGTCCCATAAAATCATGGACGACACCCAGCCCCCAGCCCATCCCGCCGGCAGTGTCACGCGGCGCCTGCTGCGCAAGGTGCTGACGCTGGCCATTGTGACGGTGGTATTCGGGTGGCTTTACGGCTGGGCTTCGCCATGGGCCTTTCCGAAAAACCGCACCGCTGATTTCAAGTGCGGAGTTTTGCACGGCGCGCTGATGCCCTTGTCGCTGCCTGCCCTGGTCATGGGCAGGGACGTGCCCATTTATGCGCCGGACAATTCCGGCCGCGGCTATAAAATGGGTTATATCTGCGGCATCAATCTTTGCGGTCTGCTCTTTTTCGGTCTCGCTTTCCGGCGGCCTACATCAGCCAAGTCCGATAAATCTCAATAATGTCCAATTCACCGCCGGCCCAATAATGATTCGGCGGCAATGAGAAGGTTCTTGTTTTGTGGTCGAACGACAGCCTCGCTGGCTGCACCGCCTTGTTCGGATCGCAGGCTTGGAAATCAATGCCCCGGCCGGTTTCCGCCGCCGCGAACAAAATCATGCTGTGATTGATGGTGAGCGACGGGAATTTCACCAGATGAATGATCGGCGGAACATTGTGTTGAAGCGCGGCGCGCAGAGACGCGGCGGTGCGGGCCTGGTGCGCGCGCGAAATCGGGAATACCATCCGCCAATGGCTCCGCAAAACATAAGACCGCCACGCCCCGCCGCATTCGGCTTTCAACAAGGGCGCGCGCGCCCCGCTGAATTCCCGCAAACCCGCATAGCCGGGGATGACGATTTGTTTTTCGGGCGGGCAAGGACGGCGCGGATTGCGCGCCACGACTTCGCGGATGAGGCGGCGGCACGTTGGGTCATCGGGCACCCTTTGGCTCGCGTCAAAACGGACGTGATAAAGGAATTGACGGGCCGCGCGGGTCAACACGAAACAACGGTGCCCGTAAGCCGGTTTTGGCTCGCGCCGGCTGAAACTGGTTTTTCCCGAGGCGGCGTCAAAATGGTATTCCCAGAACGTTTCATTCTCAAAGGCAAAGCTGTCCCGCGCGAACTCAAATCGGCGCGGTCCGGCGGCATGGCAATTTTTCGGCATAAGCAATTGGCTTGCGGAGCAAGTTAGGGTTGTATTAAGCCCCTGGCAATGCTTTACGAAAGCTGGCACAACACGGTGGACGCCCGGCGCAACGACCTTGCGTTGCGCGATCTTGCTTCCGACCGGCGCTGGACGTTCGCACAATTGTTCGCCGCCGGCGAGGCGCGGCAGACAGGCCCCGGAGAAATCATTTGCCCGCAAGGCCATTCGCCCGAGTTCATTTTTTCGCTGTTGTCGGCGTGGCGTTCGGGAAAAATCGTCTGCCCGCTCGAAACAGGGCAAACCCTGCCGGATGTCACGCCTCCACCCAAAGATTGTGCGCATTTGAAATGGACCTCGGGCACGACAGACGCAGCGCGGCTGATAGCCTTCACCGCCGAACAACTCGCCGCCGACGCCGCCCGGATCGTGTCGGCCATGGGCTTGCGCCCCGACTGGCCGAATCTCGGTGTTATTTCGCTGGCCCATTCCTACGGATTCTCAAATTTGGTGCTTCCGCTTTTGCTGCATGGCATTCCTCTGATCCTCGCGCCGGCGCCGTTGCCGGAAATCATTCGTCGCGCGGCGGCGCAAGAACCTGCCCTGACCCTCGCCGCCGTGCCCGCTCTGTGGCGGGCCTGGCATGAGGCCGCCGGCATCCCTGCCCAAGTGCGTTTGGCCATTTCCGCCGGCGCGCCGCTGCCGTTGAATTTGGAGCAGTCGGTCTTCGCGGCGGGCGGAATCAAAATCCACAATTTTTATGGCGCATCCGAATGCGGCGGCATCGCCTACGACGCTGGCGCCCTGCCACGCACGGACGCCTCCCTGGCTGGCGCGCCCATGCCGGGCGTCAGCCTGTCTTTGAACAATGAGGGCTGCTTGATTGTTCGCAGCCGGGCCGTCGGCCAAACCTATTGGCCCCGGGAATCCGCATCACTCCGCGCCGGCCAATTTCAATCGAGCAACCTGTCCGAACTTGAAAATGGACTGGTCTTTCTGCGGGGCCGTGCGGGCGACCAAATCAATGTGGCTGGACGCAAGGTGTCGCCGGAGACAATTGAGCGCGCGCTGCTATTGCATCCGCTCGTGCGCGATTGCCTGGTGTTTGGAGCGCCCGGCGGCGATTCCGGGCGGACGGAGATGATTTTCGCGGTGGTCGCTTCCAGCGCGGGAGAAACCGAGTTGAAGCAATTTCTCCTGGGAGCGCTGCCGTCATGGCAGGTGCCGCGCCGTTGGCGGTTTGTCGAATCACTCCCCGCCGGCCCGCGCGGAAAAATCTCCCGGGCGGAATGCCGCGCGAAATTCACGGCTTGACGTTGTCGGGGATGATTGAATCGGCCTTGGGCGAGGATTTGGGCGCGAGTTCGGAGCTTGGCAGACAGGCCTTGTCCATCTTAAACTGACATGTGAGCGCGCTTATTTATATTGAGACAACGATTCCGAGTTTCTACAACGAAACGCGAAAAGATATTGAAAGCCTTTCCCGCCATCACTGGACGCGGAAGTGGTGGGACGAACATCGCCAGGACTACAAACTTTTCACCAGTTACGCCGTCTTGCAGGAATTGGAGAGTCCCGCCTATCCGTCCGCCAAGCGCGAGAAATCGCTGCGTCTTCTTCGCGACCTGCCAGTGCTTGGTGAAAACGCGCGCATCGGCGAAATAATTCGCGCCTACCAACGGCACAAGGTGATGCCGCAAAGTCCGACCGGCGACGCCCTTCATCTTGCGCTGGCGTCTGTCCACGGCTGCGATTTTCTGCTCACTTGGAACTGCGTTCACCTTGCCAATCCCAACAAAATCGACCATATTAGACACGTCAACGAACGGCTCGGCCTGCCGATCCCGATGCTGTTGACGCCTGTGGATTTGCTTGGAACAAGAATATGAAAAAACACGCCGACCCTGGAATTGATGAAGTGCGCGCCGCCCGCATGGAAATCTCCGAGCGTTACGGTCACAATGTTGACCGGATGCTCGCCGACCACATGAAACAGCAGGGACAATACGCCGACCGCCTGGTCACGCTCAAGCCAACGCAAGGCCGGCGCAAGTCATCCCGCCGGAACGCCAAAAAGCTCACCGCTCTCCCTGCTTGAGGACAAATGAGTGTGTGGATTTTTCAAGCTCTTCAGAAGGAATATGATCTTAAAAGAGAATTACGGGAGGGGCGTGATGATTGGTGGCGGGTGACACGGTTGTGGAAGGAGATGCGCAAAGGGGATAGAGTCATCTTTTGGCAAGCAGGCAAGCAAAGTGGGATTTACGGTGTTGGCGAATTAACAACTAACCCTTATCCGGCCGAATCAAAATTTAGAGTCGATGTGAAATGCAAAAGAGAATTCCACCCTCCAATTTTAAAGAATAAATTATTAAAACATCGGGTTTTGAAAGGCTTGAGCATTCTGCAACAACCCTATCGTGGAACGAATTTCAGGGCAACCGTGGAACAGTGGAATGCTGTTGAGCAGCCTGAGGAAATTGCGGTTCAAGTATCGGGCGGAGGATTCGCAGATCCTAAGACCCGGAAAAAGGTTGAGGCCGCAGCTATTGCCTTTGTCACTCATGAGCTGAACCGGCGTGGGTTTCAAGTCCATGACCATCAGCGCGATAACCAAGGCTACGACCTTCTGGCCGATTCCCCTTCCAGCAGATTGCTAGTCGAGGTCAAAGGTACAGACTCTTTGGAGCCTCGGTTCTTCCTGACACGAAACGAACGCCGATGCGGTAGCGAGAAGGACGAATGGAGGCTATTCGTTGTATGTAAAGCTCGATCTGCTCCCCTCCTTCACGAATACACAGCCGACGAAATGCACCGTCGGTTCACACTTGATCCACTAGCTTGGGAATGCATGCGAAATGACTGATGGATTGATCTGATGGCGCCGTCCATTCACCGGCTGGCGTTGTCAAGAATGCGGCGCTTCTCCGCTCAAGGTCAATTCCGCCGACAGCACCAGCTTGTCGCCAATGCGCCCGCGCGCTTCGGCCTGGATCAAATTGCCGAGCCGCCCGATGACGCGCGCTTCCAGTTGCACGACATCTCCGGGCCGGGCCGCGCCGGAAATCTTCACCCCGCGCAACGCGGCCAGCTTCAAACCCGCCAACGGTGGAATGACCGGATCGCTTTGCGCCACCACTCCCGCGAGTTGCGCCGCCGCCTCAACGAGCAGCACACCGGGAAAAACCGGGTCGCCGGGAAAATGTCCGCGCAGAAACGGCTCGTCGCCGCGCACACGATATTCGCCCGCGCCTTCCCTGCCCGGCGTCAGGCTGGAGACCTTGTCCAGAAAGCGAAACTCCGGCCCGTGTGGCAGGAATTCCAGTCCGTTCTTTCCTGTGTTGCCGGAGCTCATTTGGCAAAAGGCTCGGTGACTTTGAAATCCGTGGGCGCTTTCCATTGGAACAGTTTTTCGTCCAGGGGCGCGTTGGCCACGGCATTTGTGAAATCATTTCTCATGCGCGAACCGTCCACGAAGATCAACTCCGTGCCGGCCAGCGAAAAATCGTTTGTGGCCAGGATCACCCGCAGTTCGGGCATGATTTCGCGCGCGGCGGCGCGGCGCGGCAGAAGCGCCAGCAGCCACGTTCCGTTGGTTTTCACGAGCGATTGGATTTGAAATTGCGAATCAAATTCCTTGCGGGTCCCAGGAAAACCGGCATCCAAAAGTGACATGGCATCACGCCACTCGCGCGGCGCGGACGCGCCCAGGAGATAATGCTCCGCGCGTTTGAGCCGCGGATAAATGACGAACATTTCGTCCGCGTGCCGCAACGCGATGGTCTGCGCCGGCCGGCCCAGTTCCCAGCGAAATTGGTTGGGCGGCGCAAACCACAAGCGACCGTTGGCCGTCAACGGTTGCACGAGGGTCTTGAGCGTCCGCGTTTGCACGAAATCTGCGGACAAGGTATGGACAGCGGCCTGGGCCGCAAACCAGCCGTCGAGCACGGCGTTGGTGTCCGCTGCGCGCAGATTCGCCGCCGCCAAAACGCAGAGGACCGCGATATAAATGGCGCCTCTGCGCGTCACGCGTTGTGCGGCCAGATGGGAACAAAGTGATACCATTGGGTGATATTCTGCTCAATCGCGGGTTCAAAGACACGCATGATTTCCTGCGTCAACTGGACGCGGGCGGCCCGATTGCCAATCATGGCCCGGTCATAATGAATTTCCGGCTGGATTTCCCCCTCATAACCCCCCTCCGCCCGCACAATGCAGGCGGGCAGAATCGCGCAGCCGGAAGCGCGCGCCAATTCGGCCGCGGCAATGGAGGCGGAAAAGGGCCGGCCAAACAAATTGACGGTGACGGCGGTGGGCGCCGCCGGGCGGTCCATCAGCAACGCCACCGTCGCGCCCTCCTGCAGGCGTTTGACGATGGCAATGAAGGCGAACGCATCTTCGCCCACCACAATGGTTTCCACTCCCCGGAACGCGCGCGCCGCCTGCCGCAGTTCCGTCAGGCGCGGATCGGGTTCGGGTTGAGTCAACACGAGCAATTTGAAGCCCTTGCGGGGGAGATACGCGCCGCCAATTTCCCAATTGCCCAGGTGCGGCGTGACGAGCAGGACGCCCCTGCCGCGCCCCTGGGCCGCGAGGTAAACCTCCCAGCCTTTCCATCGCACCACCCAACTGTCCAGGGCCGCGCCCGCTTCGTAACGCCAGAGGTCCGCGATTTTGAGCGCAAATTCGGTGAAGAGCGCGCGGGCGGCGCGGGTGGCCGCGGCGGCATCCGCCTTCAGAACAGGCCGCAAATTTTGAATCACCACCTCACGGCGATGCGCCGCCAGCCGCCAGTAAATCGCCGCGCCGCATTTGGCGAGCGTCCGTCCGGCGGAGGCAGGAAGATAACGGGCCAGACCCAGGCCCATTCTCCAAACGACACCCCGGTAAAGCTGCGAAGGCGAGGGCGGCTCCGGGGCGGCGGGGTTTTGTTTTTGACCGGCCAGCATTTTCCACCAAACCGGCAGCAAAAAAATCGAGGTCAACATGTTGCCCGCCAGTCCGGCCGCGCAAATCTGTCCCAGGCTGGACATGCCGGCGTTGCTCGAAAAGCCCAGGGAACCGAATCCCGCCACAGCGGTGCCGCCACACAGCAACAGCGCGCGCCCCACAGTGCGGCGGGCCGCTTCCAGACTGCCTCCGTGCCGCCGCAGCGCCAGTTGCATGAAGATGCTGTAGTCCACGCCTGTCCCCAGCAGCAGCGGCAGCGCCATGAGATTGAGCACGTTCCACGACCAGCCCGCCATTTTCATCACCGCCAGGAGGCAAAACCCGCTCAACAACAAAATGCCCAGACTGAGACAGATCTCCGCCATGCGGCCAAAAGCCAGCCACAGTGAAAAAAGCACCAGGCCGGCCATGGGCAGAAGCATCTTCCATAAATTATGTTTGACCACATCCAGCACCGCCCGCCCGAGCAAACTCCAGCTCGAAAGCCAGACGCCTTTGTCCGGGAGCGGCCCGCCAGCCGGGCCAGCGCCGCGACATCAACCGTGTCCGCCGCCGGATAAAGAAACCCTGCCGCGAAAAGGCCTTCTGGATCGTGCGCGGCGATTTTCTCAAAAATCCACCGGCTGGCCGCGTTCGTCGGCCAAAAAACATGGGTCGCGGCCGCGGCCTGCCGCCACGTTGCCAGGATTTTCCCGTTCAATGCCAGGGCGTCCCCGGTGAATCCATTGGCCAGTGCCGCCGTTCTCATTGCGCCCGCTTCGTCCGCCAGGCGCTGCGCAATGGCGCGGTTGGCTGACTGCATTTCCGGCCGCGGCCAGAGCGCATCCGGCAGCGTGAACCCGGTCAGCAGGCGCCTGGAGACCGCGTTATCCAGCGCCGGTCTTATGGCCGCGAGCCGGCGCGCGACTTCGCCTTCATCGCGGCCGGAAACCACCAGCCAGAGAGGCTCCTGTTTTTGGCCGAGGTTTTCCTTGATGGCATTGAGCGCCGCGTAAGCTTGACTGTGGCGCGGTTCCATCGCGTGGGTGCTCGCATCCATTTTGGGCCATCCGAAAGACAAGACGACGGCGCAAAATAGAATCAATGCGCCGGTGGCGGCGAAAACCAGTTTCGCGCGCAACGGATTCAACGGTTGGGCGGCTGGCGTTTCCTTGGCAGCGGACGGTTGAGGAACGCGCCGGACCATTCGATCGGGAAACAGCGGCGGCAAAAACGCCATGATCATCACCAGGGCCGAAAGCGCGACGCCAATGCCGACGAGCGAGCCGAGTTGGGCCAGTCCGGGCAATCCGCCGAAGTTGAGCGCCAAAAACGCCGCGATGGTGGTCGTCGCCGCCCAGAAAATGCTGGGCGCAATGGCGCGGCGGATTTCCGGCACGGAGAGGTTCGGGCAGGCCAGCGCCTCCTGGTAATGCACCACCGCGTAATCCACCGCGAGACCGAGCAGGATGGCTGCAAATCCCATGCTGACGACATTAATCGCGCCCAGAATCAAGCTGCCGAGCGCGAGCGTGCCTCCCAAAATCAGCGCGAGCAACGTCAGCAGCCAGAGCATCGGTTTCCAGCGCCGATGCGCCAGCCAAAATAAAATGGCAATGATCAGGGCCGTGCCGCCGACCGACAGCGTGATGTCGTGTTTCATGCTGCCGGATATTTCCGCGACGAACGCGGGACGGCCCGTGTAACCGATATTTGCCTGGCTCGAAGGAGACAATGAATTTTCCACAATTGTCTTCACGGCATTGAACCATTCCGTACATTCGCGGTAACCGTTCAATTCACCGGCCGCCTTGACAAAAATAATCCGGAACGTCCCGTCGGAGGACGCGAACATATCCTGTCCCTGCCCGAATCCGGGCGCGGCGCCCGCGATGGCTGCGGGCAATTGGGTCAGGCCGAACGGGTCATAACTCAATTGCGCCAGATCGGCGGGCGAAAGGGTCGTGGCCAGCCGTTCGCGCGCGGCGATGAGGACGCTGGCAAGGTTGGTTTCCGCGAGATTATCCGCCAGCCGGCCAAAGACTTCCGGCGGTTGATTCAGCCAAAGATAACCAATCAACTCCGTCATTTGTTCGGGATGTTCCAGCCAGGGCGGTTGCCAGGTGGCGTCGGCCACGAGATTCGTTTCGTGGCGCAACTTCCCGGCGATGGATTGGGCGGCCGATTTTGCGGCGTCGGCGTCGGGCGCGTGGACGGTAACGATGAGTTGGCGCGCATTGGCAAAATGTTGCTGGTACATTTTAAGCCCTTGCACCGCGGGAATGCGCGCGGGAAGCAGGTTCAGCACGTCAGCGTCGAAGTGAAGCCTTGCCAAACCCGCCGCCATCGGAAGGAGCAGCACGGCCCACCACCAGCGAAACCAACCGCGCTTCATGGAAAAAACATGCCCTCCAAAATTTCGCCTGTGCGCGCATTTTCCAGCCGCCATGAATCATCCGCCCGGCGCGTGAATTTCCAGGGGCGGCCCGGCTCCATTGCGGCGAGCGCGCGCGGCAGTTGAAACCAGGCGAACCGTGCCGGCGGCGTGCCGCGGCCGCGCCATGAATATCGCCCGGCCCCGAATTCAATTTGCCAGGCGCCATCCGCCACCCGCGCCGTGGCCAGCGCAAAAGGGGTTTTGGAGAATTGGATCACGTAATCGCCCACGGCGTTGGTTGCCAGCAATAAATCGCCGGCCAGTTCGGGGCGGTTTTTGGATGGCTTCCAGACGGCCTGGCCTTGTCGCAACCGCCAGCCGGGCGACGAAAAATCAGCGGGCGGCAGAGGATGGGCCGTGCGGCACGCAACGCACAGCATCAAACTCAGCGCGAGGAGCGCGCTGCCTGAAAAAGCAGGGCGTGACGGGCGCGCGGTCGCGGCAGTTTGAGGGTGGGGATTCAAGTCTTTTCCGGGCGCGGGATTGGGTTGAGCTTCCGCGCCCGGCTCGGCCCGAAAAAGATGGGCGGCACTATCTTGAAGCAGCGTTGCAGTTTGACGAGCAGAAAGAAATACTCCAGGCGCCAGCGCAGGGACCACCCGCCCTCCAGTTCCCCGGCCAGCACCGCGTTGACGGCGGAGGGCAGGTCGCAATGGTTGGCGGGCCGCAGAAATATTTCCATGAACGGCGTGGTGTAATACTGCTCGACCACGCGCCAGTAAAACCTCAGCCCCCGGCGGACGCGCTTTTCGTATTTGGCGAAAAGGGCCGCGTCCGGTTTCCCGGTTTCGAGCGATTTTATGACCACCTCCGCCGCCAGTTTGCCCGACCAACTGGCCAGAAAAACACCTGCTGAAAAAATGGGGTCCATAAAACCCGCCGCGTCCCCCACCCGCAACAAACGAGGCCCCACCAAGCGGCGGTTGTGATAACTGAAATCGCTGGTGGTTTGAATGGCGCCCGCCAGCCGGGCGTCCTTCATGCGCTTCTTCACCGGCGGAGTGGACTCCACCCAGCGTTGAAAAATCTCCTGCGGCGTCCCGCCGGCTTGCATGAATTCGTCCTTGTCAAACACAATTCCGACGCTGGTTTTCGCCGCCGACAGCGGGATGATCCAAAACCATTTGTTCTCCAGGCGCACAATGATGGTGTCGCGCCGGCCTCGCCGGAATCGAGGGCCACGTTCTCAAAATGGCCGAAAACAGCGAGCTTCTTCCATTTGGGATGCATCTCCCGCAAGTTCTCCTGGTTGCCGGTCAGGTTGCCGCGCCCGGTGGCATCAATCAAAAACGACCCGCGAAACTGGCGGGCGTTTCCCGCCGGATCGCGCGCCTCCACTTTGACCCCATCCGCGTCCGTCTCAAACCGGCTGGCCGTCCAGCCTTCCCGCACGTCGGCGCCGGACGCGCGGGCGTTTTTCAGCAACAGATGATCGAGCAGGGCGCGTTCGACCTGAATGGCATTCGGGGCGCTATTGAATCGGCCCTCGCGAAAAACAAAACGCGTGCAGATCGAACCATTGCCGAGTTGAAACTGCGCGCCGTATTTTATGGGGAAGGCCGCTTCCCGCAAAGCCGGCATCACGCCCATCTCCTCGAAAATAGCCATGTTGCACGGCAGCAATGATTCGCCGATGTGGAAGCGCGGGAAAACCTCTTTTTCCAGGGCAAGCACCCGTTTGCCGGCCTGCGCCAGAAACGTGGCGGCGCTGCTGCCCCCCGGGCCGCAACCGAGCACCAAGGCGTCGTAAGTTGTGTCTGTCATGCCAATCCGCAGCTTACGATTGGCTTCACTCAATTCCCAGTCGTTTATTGTCCCATTCCGCGCCCGACCGCAACGACGGCATCGAACGCAGGTTTGGTGCCGCACCCGCGGCCAAAGAGAAAAGGATAGTCCACCCGGCCCCGCACGGGCCAGTAATTCAACCAGGAATTCTCATCAGCCACGCCCCAAAAAGTGACACGGGTAATTTGATCCCGATGTTTGAGAAAAACCTTGAACAGGTTGGCATATCGCGTAGCCAGCGCTTGTTGCATGGCATCCGGCAAGCCGTTGGTATAAGGGTTGTCCTCCACCCGCAGTTGGTAATCCGGGCTGACATCGGCGTCCAATGTCTTGTTGAGCGCCCGCAGCACGCTCACATCCAACTCGGTGATCATGACTTTGAGACCAAGCTTCGCAAAGGCATCGATGGTCTCATCCACCTCGTGCAGGGCGGGCCAATCCATCCTGTAATGCCCCTGCAACCCAATTCCCACGATGGGCGCGCCTTGTGCCTGAAGCTTCTTGATCAGGGCGATGGCTCCCGCGCGTTTTGGCGCGTCTTCCAGCGAAAAGTCGTTGTAATACAACTGTGCGTTCGGATCGGCTTCATGCGCGAATTGGTAGGCTTTAAGCAGGAAATCTTCACCGATGATCTTCAGCCACGGCGATTGCCGCATCGTGCCGTCCTCCTCCAGCGCTTCGTTCACGACATCCCAGCCGCCGATTTTGCCTTTGTAACGCCCTACCACCGTGCGTATGTGATCGTGCATTCGCTGCAACAAGGCGTCGCGGGTGAGCGGCCTGCCTTGTGCGTCATTGAAGACCCAGGCGGAGGTTTGGCGGTGCCAGATCAAATTGTGGCCGATGATGAACATCCCGTTTTTGACGCCAAACTCCACGTAACGATCCCCCGGCCCCCAATTATAACGGTCCGGCGCGGGATGGATGCTTTCCCATTTCAAAACATTTTCCGGCGAGATCGTATTGAAGTGTTTTTTGATCAGCGCCGCTTCGCAATTTTCTCCGGTCGGATCGGAGAATTGCGTCTCATTAATCGCCACGCCCATGAGAAAGTCCTTTTTGAAGACATCCTTCAAGGCTGGCGCTTCCTGGCCGGGGGCTTTTGTCGTTGCGCAGCTCATCAGGCAAATCAACGGAATAACCAAATAATGCTTCATCAAGTGCCCGCCAGAGGGCCTTTTGCCTCGAACTTCTTCCTGCGTTCGACTAGTTCGTCCTGAATCTGGAGATTCATGCTCTTGGTAATCGGGTAAAGGGCCAGACAAACAATGCACAGAGCGAACGGAATGGCCGAGTAATAGGTCGCGCTGAGGCGGATTCCGAGCAGGGCGTGGGGCGTCTGCGTGACATTGGGGGCGTAGCCGTAAGCGCCGATAATCCAACTGGCGAGCGCGCCTCCAACGCCCAGCCCGGCCTTGAGGGCGAAGACGATGCCCGCGAAAACGAATCCGGTGGCGCGGCGCGAGGTTTTCCATTCCGAATAGTCGGCAACGTCAGCCATCATGACCCAGAGCAACGGGACCGTCGGGCCCCATCCCAGCGGCCAAACCACGCTCCAGAAAAGCATCTGATTCACGTCAGTCGGCTGGACGTAGAAAATCGCGGCTGTGGCGAAAGTGGTGACAGTGAGGCCGGTGATAAACACGATTTTCTTGCCAAAGAGGTCCGACAGGGGCTTGGAAATCAAGATGCCGAGAATCTGGATAATCGAGCCGAGCGTGAAGAAAAAGCTGAAGCCAACCGACGAGGCATTGGAATAATCCGGCTTAACCAACAGGCCGAGGGCATCCAGGACACTCCTCCAGCCGGTCACCTCTCCAGCAGCGCCCGCCCCAAGACCAATCTTATTCAGGAGCCCGGTCATGGCGGCAGGATCCACGTAGTACCTGATCATGTAATTGAGCGAGCTGCCGCGAAGGGCAAGTGTGGTGAAGATCAGAAGCGTCACCACGAACATGACCAGCCAGGGACGGCAGGTGAACACGTTCCGGATGTCTTCGGCTAGGGACTTCAGGGACGATTCCTGCTCAGGCGGGGGCGCGACGCGTTCCTTGGTGGAGAAGAACACAATCACGTTGCAGACGATGATGATGGCGCCGAAGATGGCCATGGTGCAGGCCCAGCCTTTGGCGCTGTTGCCGGCTCCGAATTTGTCCACCAGCGGCAACGCCAGCGCCTGAATAAGGAATTGTCCGATCAAGGCCGACACAAATCGGAAACGCGCAATATTGGAGCGCTCGTCCACGTCTGGAGTCATGACCCCCATCAAGGCCGAATAGGGCGTGTTGTTCGCCGAGTAGGCAATCATGACGAGAATGTAAGTCACCCAAGCATAGATCAGCCTCCATTGCGGCCCAACATTGGGCGTCACATAAACCAGCCAGAAGAGCAGGCCGAAGGGAATCCCCGCCCAGAGGACCCACGGACGGAACTTGCCCCAGCGCGTGTTGGTCCGGTCGGACAGCGCGCCGAACACCGGGTCGAAGAAGGCATCGCTCCAGCGCACGATCAGGAACATCCATCCAAGGCTCGCCGGCGAAAGCCCCACCGTGTCCGTGTAAAAGCGGTTCTGGTAGAGCATCATAGCTTGGAAGAAAAAGTTGGTGGCGGCATCGCCGACGGCGTAGCCGAGCTTCTCGGTGAAGGAGATTCTTGGGCTGGGATTAATCATACGCAGTTGAGGGTTCAATTTGTAACGGTTGAAGCTGCTTTGTCGAGATTGGCGTCGCGCGAGGAGGTGCCGCCTGTTTGGGCCGCAGATTGAGACGCGCATTCTTTGTTTTTGGACGGCCGTTGTTGCTTCATCAAGTGATTCGGTTTGCTAACGCTATGGGATGGCTGGCGAAGGAGGATAATAGGCTTCTGGCGGAGGAGGAGGCGGAATAGGAGGGTTATGGTCATAATCGATATTCCCCTCGGTTCCCAACGTTGGATGTTTGCCTTCCGGGTGCAGAATAAAGAACTGAACCGTCATGTAGTAGCTGGGTTCCAACGTAAAAGGTTGGAATTCTACGCGACCATTTGTGATGATGGCGGTGGACATTACGCTTTTGTAATCCGATAGACAATTACTCGGATAATCTGGGATTTCCCATTTGATTTCTTGCCCACGACCAGCACGGGCCTTTTTTCCGACTTTGTTCCTTCTCCACGGATTTACAAGCCTTTTTTCCAGTCCGCCATCCGTTTTTCTCCGGCAAAGGGAACGATTCGTTGACATTTATTTATAATTATAGTGTGTGCGGGACAAGCCGCTAGGACAAATGCTTTTCCCTCAATCTTTTTGCGACATCCTCCAGCGTTCCCTTGAAGGGTCCGGGTGTTTCCATCTTGATCGAAACAAGCGCGGCCGCGAACTTGAGGGATTCTCTTGCGTCATGATCCAACCGCCAAGACAGGTAGGCTGCGAAGGTCGTGTCCCCGCGGCCGGTCCTGCCCGCCATGCTGTTGTTGGAGAACTTCTCATAGTACGTCCCGCCGTTCACCCGCGCCAGCACGCCCTGGGAGTGCGTGATCATTATTTCCGGGCAACCCCATGATGCGACAATGATTGAGGCCTTTTCCAAGTCTTCGGTTCCGGTCAGAATACGGGCTTCCACGACATCCAGCTTGAGCTTGTCCATCATGCCCGCAATGTCTTTTTTGTTTTCGACGTCGCTGAACTGTATTTCATGGGTCACCGGGGTTACGTGGCGGACGAAGCTCTGCATGTCGGCCGACAGGCTGTGCCCCCGAGCTTTCAAACCCTTCATAAGAACCATGTCGAACTCGGTGTCGGAAATCCCGGCCAGATGGACGCATGTGGAACTCAGCTTCGGAACGTCGCCGATGGCTATCAAGCCGGCCGTTTTGACTATGGTCAACTTGCGCTCGTCCACGTTCGCGGATTCGTGCAGCACCCTCGAATACGTGGTCTCCGCGCTCGGGATGAGGTAGGTGTCCACACCCGCGTCCTTCATGGGCTGAAGGATGTTTTCATCCTTTTTCGCCATTTTTACGACGGCGGCAACTTTTTTCCCCACCCGCGCCGCCACCATCGCGCCGCACAGGACGGCGCTGCCCGGGGCGACGACCGGTTTTCCCCCGAAGGGAATGATCTCATCGTAGCACATGTGACCGATGAAGGTGATGTCGTAGTTCATAAAGGCGTCAATCCTCTTTTAAAAGTTCGGATAGGAATGATATAAGAGACTTTGAATCGATGATTGTCGTGCCCTTTTGCGCTTGCAGGTCTTTGATATGCTGCATGACCAGGTGCGTCCATACGGCGCCTGGCCGGGGATAGGCGGCGACGATGTAATGGGGCCCAGGGGCGGATTCTCCCGCTTCCTTTTCAAGCTCGGCCCGGAGGTTGTCCGGGGTGACCATGGAATTGCCGTAATCGAATACCACCCTGTCCATGTGCTTATAGACGTCCTTGCTCTCTTTTACCATGCCGTAGTAGTCCAAAAGCTGGGCGAAGACGTAATTGGAAGTGGTATAGACGTCCTTGCCCTGGTCCGATTCCACCGGCTGGCCGTCCTCCGTGCGGGCCATGGCCCAGCCCATGAAGGTGCGGTTGTTCTTGTAGATCGTCTTCAGAATCTTCCTGGCACGATCCTCCGGGATGAAGGACTCTTCGCCGATGGCGATCAAGTACCAGAGGGCGTCCAGTTGGTTGGTCCAGACGTCCGTGTTGGTTTTCCCCGTTGCCGGATCGAAACAGGTGACGTAATACTGGAGCTTGTCGCCCTTTTTATTTTTCCCGTCCCGCCATAGTTTCTCGAAGCTCACCCGAGCCTTGTCGAACGCTTTCTGGATCCGCGCCTTGGCGGGTTGGTCGTTCAACATCTCCGCCATGGTAATCATGGCCTTGCAGCCGGCCAGGAAGGTCGTGGCGTCATAGGCGTCCGCGCCGAAGAGGACCAGGTTGTCGAATGTGTTCTTCACCTCGTCGGGATAGCCCTCGGGCACCCCGTCGCCGTCGTAGTCCTGCTTGAGCAGGGATTCCAGCCCGAATTTGAGCGTCTCCCAATTCTTCTTGAGAAACTCGATGTCTCCCGTGAACTTCACATTGCGCAGCACGCGCATCACCAGCTTGGGGAAAAGGTCCACCCAGTAATTGTTGTTGTACCAGGCGTAATCGCTGACGTTGCGCAGGGCATGGCCCTTGGGCAGGGCGCCGACGTCGTGCGCAACGCTGCCCTTCACTTTGAAGGCGTCCCGGATTTGGGTCATCGAAATGCCCTCGTATTCTTCCGGATGCTCCTGGAAATGCTTTCTCGCTTCCACGAAGGACGAGTGGAAGTGGTAGAAGCGCGGGGTGGGGTCCTCGGCCTGAATGGAGTCGATGAAGCTCTGGCAAAGCTCCTTTTCCACGCGCGGGAACAGGATCAGAAGCACCATGGAATACCAATCCACATCCGATGGATCGAGGTACGCGTAGTCGAAGCATTCAAGGAACCGTGCGCGCTCATTGCCCTGGTCGTCTTCAACCCATACGGCGCCGTTTGACAATGGGAAATGGAACTCGTTCAGCATCAGGCGTGTCAAGCGCAGGGCGCCGGCCCTGTCCTCCTTGTAGGAGGGGCTTGCCTGGATGAGATCCAAAATCCGTTTCTGAAATTTCACGGTCCGGTCCCACCAGCGCGGATAACTGTCCAGGGCGAGCTTCGCCATGTCGATGACCCGCTGATCCTTATCCGCGAAGCTCCTGACGTATTTACGCTCGAACTTCGCCCCGTCAATGAAGACCTGCTCCGGGAAGTCCAGGACAACGGCCACAGGAATTTTTTTCGTCGCGCCCGCCTCCAGGGTGAAGGTCAGGCTGACGGCCGCTCCATAATCGCTTCTGGGAAGCGGCGGCCGTTTTTCGTAGAAGCTGCCGTCCGCATTCAAAAGGAGATCCTGGCTGTAGCGGTTCAGGCAGAAATAGGGCTGGATGTCCACGGCAACGCCGGACGTTTCGGCAACTGCCAGCGCCATCCGGTTCGGGCTTTCCGTGCTTCCCATCACTACTCCCCGCGCGCCCGCGGACCGAAACTCTTTATGGGCGTGGCCGTGGACAGGGGCGGAGCAGATATAGATGCTGTCCTGGTCAGTCGGTTTGAGCTCCTTCTCCTGGAGGTTGACCAGGGACGGCCTGGGCACCACGAGCGTGATCTCCTGAGCCTCATCCGCGGCGTTTTCCACCTCGAACTCTTCAACGCCGAGGGGCATCAACGTCTGGTCTCCTCCAGACAGGAAGGGAGAAACCAGTCTCCTGGTTACTTTCACCCGCCCCAGCTTGCAGGCAATCTCCAGCGACGGCGTGGCGATGGTGAGGGAAACGTTTTTTTCCGCAATCGGGGGATGGTAGTAATTCTCAATGGCCGGGATGTCGTCGGGAGTCTCCGGGACCTGCGGCTTTCTTTGCGTGAGCATGGTGAACTTGTCGCCGATGCGCACGAAAGGCGCGGAGGCGAATTGGATTGCCTTTCGGTTCAGCAGGATGAGCCGGCCCGCATCGTTCAGGCGGTTGTACAGACCGTAGGGGGAAATGCCGACCGAGCACGTGGGCGCCCCTTGCAGAGCCACCGTTTGCGGGAACTGCAGGGTCTTGGACATGCCCTGGAAGTGGACCGTCATTTTGTTTTGTTCGTAAATGGCGGCTATCCTGGCTCCCGCGATGGTATAATTATCGCGCACGTCGAACGCAGCGGATTTCGGCATCTTTTCCCCCTATAGGTTATTTGGCCTGATTGTTCAGCACTTGCCTCCGAAGGCGAAGCCTTTTTTCCGCGCCGGTTTTTCCGCGGTCTTCTTCTTGGGCGCTGCGGTCTCGGTGGCGGCCAGTTCCTTCTCCCTGCTGAGGTCGATCGGCATCTTCGTCGTCGGATAAGGCTTTACAGCCCCGAACAGCAGATCCGCGGCGACTCTGATCGAATCGGGGGAGCCTGAGAAATTGCAGACCACCGCATCGGCCTCTTTGGTCGTGCCTTTGAGATAGGGGAAGTTCGTCACGACAACCACGGTGTGTCCGGCGTCTTTCAACGCTTTCACCAGGCGCTGGTTGTTGCCTCTCTTTTCGATGCGGGCGTAGTAGTTCGTCATGACGACGAGGTCCGCTTCCTTCGCCAGCTCCAGCGCTTCTTCCACATCCTCGTCGCTGGCGTGGAAGCCCGTATCGTCCAGGATGAGGTTGATGGAGTGCCTGGCCATCTGTTCGCAGAACATGTGGGGATGGCTGTAGAGATCCTTGCCCAGGAAGGGATACGGAATAAGCTGCTCGATGACAAGCATCTTCTTGTCCTTGTTCAACGGCAGCAGCTTCTTGTCGTCGCGCACCACCAGAAGGGCTTTATGGGCCACTTCCCGGGAGAAATCGATCACTTCCTTGCTCCTGACGATGGCCTTGGTTTTCTCCGGATCCATTTTCCCGGCTTTTGCGAACAGGCCTTGGTCGTACTTCATGCACAGGAGCCGCCGGACCGCGTCGTCGAGCCGCTCTTGGGAAAGCTCTCCGCGTTCGATGGCGCTCTTGATGCCGAAGAGGCACTGGGAGCGGGATTCGTCGTCCGCCTTGAGCAGGATGGTGTCCACGCCTGCCTTGATGGCCATGGCGCACGCCTGGGGGAGCGGCCACTTTTTCAGGATGGCGGCCATGCCGATCGCGTCGGAGACGATGACGCCCTTGAATCCCATTTCTCCCCGGAGAAGATCGGTGAGGATTTTGGAAGAGAGGGTGGCGGGGAACTCTTTGTCGAAGGCCGGGAAGATCGTATGGGCCGTCATGAGGGCCTTCGCGCCCGCGTTGATGCCGGCCTGGAAGGTCACAAGCTCAACCTCGTGCATGCGCTTGAGATCCGCCCGGCAGACGTCCAGCACGTCGTGCGCGTCGGTCGCCGAATCGCCGCGGCCTGCGAAGTGCTTGACCGTGGCGACAATGCCGGCATCCTGATACCCGCGCACCGTCGCCTCCACGTACTTCGCGCAGATCTTCGGATCATCGCCGAAGGAGCGCACACCGATTTCGGGGTTCAACGGATTGATATTGACGTCGCAGACCGGGTGATAGAACTGCGTTATACCGATGGCGGCCATCTGCTGGCCGAGCGTATTCGCCACCTTATAGGCAAGATCGAGATCTCCAATGGCGGTCATCCCCATGGGCGGCGGGAACTGTATGACGTGGCCGGAGGTGTAATCGTTTTTGAAATCGCCTTCCATGTCGATGGTGATGTGCAGAGGGATGCCGGAGGGCCGGCTCATGGCGATTTCCTGCAGCTTGTTGAGGGCGACCGTAAGCTCTTCCGGAGTCACGCTCACGCCGTAGTTATGATCGTCGAAGTACGTGTGCGCGATGTCGAAATAGTCCTTCGGTTTTTTGAAGTGGGGGTCCACCTGCGAACGCCCCCAATACAGGTTCTTGCATGTTTCCAGCGCGTACGGTTCCAGGCAAAGGCCGCCGGCGTGCAGTTTGGTGACCTGTTCGATCCCCGAGGGCGTCAAGTAAGCCCCGCGCCAGGTGAAGGTGAGCACCTGGCCGCATTTTTCCGCCAGGGTCATTTTCGCCAACTTCGCTGAAACAACATCGTCTCTTTCTTTCGACATAGTGTACCTCTTCAAGAATTATTTTATGACTTTGGCCTGTTCGCACCGATCGCGGTCGCCATGTCCGGCCCGGAGCTTGCGCCACGACAAGAGCATTGACGGCCCCCGCGCCTCGAAAGTCTCCGAATCGGTTCTCATTTCCGCAACTCTGGGGTTTGGAATCCTGGAACGTCAAGCGAGATTATCGAGTCAACCGCAGCGCCTCGGCTGTGATCAAGACGCTGGACCTCTCGGAATTCACCGGGGTGACCCCGGTGACACCATGAGTGACGCCGGCCAGTCTTTCGCTGATAATCCAGCCGGCTGTGGCCGTGCAGGCATTCCTCATGAAACATGAACAGGGCCGCAGTATTTCAGGGCGGCAACTGCGGCGGAATGGAGGATGTTACTAATTGCATGGATAATTCTCTTGCCTGCCTGGTGAACTTGGATCCGGAAATCTTTCTTTGGTTTTCCTTGATTTAGTTCTGGACAGTCTCCAAGGAAAGATATAGTTTTGGTCGCGAACAAATCAATTATTATAATAGATATGTGCATCCGGAAGCATCGCCAGCTCATAGGCAAAATTGATTTGAACGACTTTATCCGTATCGGGGGTTCTCCATGAAACGTAACAGCACGGCACACATCCAGGCTCATGGTTCCACCCTGACTGTTCTTCCGGCACGGGGTCCGAAGCCGCGCGACGGCGGCGGTTCTGCGGCGCGACATGGAGCCAGGTCGGAGGGCGCGCTGAGAATCCAACAAAGCATCGCTTACATGATGCAGCACCTGAATCAGCCCCTCCAAATCGCCAAGCTGGCGCAAACGGCCCATATCTCACCATCCCATTTCTTTGTCTTGTTCAAGCGCTGGGCGGGATTTTCTCCCATCGAGTATTTCATCCGCTTGCGCATGCAGCGGGCCGGCCGGTTGATGGCCGCCACCACCATGAGCGTGAAAGAGATCGCCGCAGCTTTGGGCTACGACGACCCTTTTTATTTCTCGCGCGTGTTCAAATCGGTCCACGGGATGGCGCCCAGCGACTATCGCCTGATGATGAAGGAATCGGAACAGACTGACGCCCGCGAAGGAATGCCGGGATCGGAAAAAGACGGGGTATTGCCCCCGCTTCCAATTGCAGAACCGCTCGAAAACAACGTCGGATACAATAGGATAATCCATGAAAAAGAATAACATTATCCATTAAAAAGTTGTGGACAATGATCAAAGATGCCGATATAGTTCATGTTGAAAACAAAATACCTATGAACCACGCGGCTTGTCACAAGGGCGCCTCGGAGCGCCAGTGTCGTCTGATGCGATCGTTGTGCCATTGCGTATCCAAACATAGCGTTAGTAAACCCTGTCAAACGAAAGAGAGAAATTCATGAAAAAACCGTTC
This sequence comes from uncultured Verrucomicrobiae bacterium, assembly GCA_963825315.1. Taxonomy (GTDB): domain Bacteria; phylum Verrucomicrobiota; class Verrucomicrobiia; order Limisphaerales; family Palsa-1400; genus DASRLE01. Next base: position 292,411 of record CAWGST010000005.1, read on the forward strand.
CGTTCCTCACTGACCTTCCAATGCGCGGCGATGCTCGCTGCCGGGGTCGCCTGCCTGTCGAGCGCTTACGCCCAAAGCTTGACCAACGGCTTGATCTCGTATTGGCCATTAAGCTCCATCAACAACAACCAATCCACGCCGGACGTGCAAAACGGCTACGATTTGACTCCTCGAGCCGGAGGCAGTATCGTGACCTTCTCAAACGCCAGCATCACCCTGTCTTCTACTGGCGGCACTCGTGGCACCAACGGTTACTTGACATTGGGGAACGCGGGTTTGCTGGGCTATCAATCTCCTGAGAATTCCTGGGGCACGCCCGCGACTCCTTTGCCGCCGACGCAGTTCCCGAACTATACCATTTCACTGTGGGTCAAAGGGCCTCTCGCCAGCATGCCTTCTGGGGGAGGAGATCGCATCTTTGCTTCAGGATGGAGTCAAAACAACAGTCCGGTTTCGGACCTCAACACCGGCGGCTCGGGCGGAGTCAGGTACCGAAACAACGAGTACGTTGGACAATTTTGTCCGACAGTACGGCGGGGCCGAGACTGAAAACAACAGCCTGGCACCGACCACGATATTTGCCAATTATACCGGCGGCACGCACCGGCAAATCAACTGCAACCCGTGGGATGGCACCTGGCACAATCTCACGGAGGTGGCGCAAATGGTTACAAACGAGCCTTACCCTGTCATCCAAGGGCCTTTCACCACACCGTATCCGACCACCAACACCAGCGTGACCCCGAACGTCACAAACTACAACATCACCATCACGTTTAATTCCATGCCTTTGGATAATTACACGACAAACACGTCGGGATTCCTCACAACCTACGGCAACGCCGACACCGAGCCTGATACGAATCAAAATTACAGGCTTCAAGTGGCCACCAGCCTGTCAGGTCCCTGGGTGACCGTCTCCACTAACGCCGCCACTGTCGGATACGGGTGCCAATCGATCACCGATACCAACGCGACGAATGCGACTGCCTTCTATCGTGTGCTTCAGCCCGGTGTCCGCCTGCAGGCTTGGTCAATCTACATGGATGGCAAATTCATCAGCAGTTCCTTGCAGTACACCAACCCCGCCGCCGGCACTGCCAACTGTCTTAACTATGCGGCCAATGTCAATGTGCCTGTGGGCATACCCATCCCGAATCCCCCAACCGATTATCTGCAAAATACGGGCAATATGCCCGGCGGTTCAGACCCGGATGCCATTCAACCGCCTTGGGGCATCTGGTACTGCAACCTGTGGGCCGTCGGCGGCCTCTTCCGCACCACTGCGGGCAGTTATCTTCCCGCCGGAACAGCGATTGACGAAGTGGCCGTGTGGAAGCGGGCGTTAAGCCAGACTGATATCTCCAATTATATGGCCAACGGCATTCCCAATCCCGCTGGATACATTCCCTTGTTTTCCACATTGACGGAAGATTTTCCGGCTGTGGCGGTAGGCGACGTCCAGAACCTGAATTGGAGCGGGTCTAAAAACGCCTCGTCGATTGTCTTGCAGCCTGGCAGCATCGCTCTGAGCTCGCCCTCAGGCAGCGGCGTTTACACCGAGACCATCACCACCAATATCACTAACACCCTCGTGGTGACACGTGCCAGCATAAGCACCAATTCCTCTCCCGTTGTGACGATCGCCGTGCCAGGCGTCAGCAGTTGCTGGCACTATATCGACAGTTTTACGTACCTGAACAATGGACCGATTAATGGCCAAGGCGCCTGGAACAATCCGAGCGCAGGCGTTTATGCCGGTCTGTTCAATATGGAAGTCTATACTGGAAGCGGCGGCAATAAGTACGCCTCCTTCGACGGCGATCCGGGTGGCACGGCAGGCAATGGCGGTTTGGCCGGAAGGAACCTCGGCGGCGACTCCATTCCAGTAAACGGAGACGGCACCCTGTTTTTCCGCTTTTACCTCGATCCCAGCGTCAATAATCCGGATGCCGTCAACCTCGGCGGCCTGACTCCTGATGTTGACTGTAATGTGGGCCTCACGGACATGGGATTGCGGGACCCGATTGACTTCGACGGCCTCAACGGGGGAAACGGACCGGCCATTTTCATCGTTCGAAATCGAAGGCGGCGCCGGCGGCGTCATTGATCTCAACTGCAGCGATGGCCCCGCAGCCATGGCGCTCTCGCCGGGGGGATACAAGTGGTCACTGGACACCTATAATAACCCGAGTGGCAACAGCCTTGATGTGGGCGTGGTTTACGACACTTGGATTGACTTCACAAACGAGCCAGCCGAGGTGTCCGGCGGCCTCGGTTCCGGCGGCACGCAAACCAATGGCTGTATTTACAGGGTCTGGCTGCAAGAGGTGACCGGGCCGAATGCATGGCCCAATCGCAGCAACCTGTTTGCAGCCATCACGGTCACCAACACCGTCGCAACCCCGAACTTCGCTTACCCGCAAGGCTGGCTGGTGTCGGCCCGCAACCTCACTACCAATGGTTTGGCCGGGGTTCAGCCGGCGAGCGAATTGCTCAACAGCCTGTACCTCTGCACCTCCAAGAATATCTCACCCGAAGACACGAATATGCTTCGGTTTGACGACTTCTACCTAAGCTCGTGCGGGTACAACTCAACGCTGCCGGTGGCTGATCCCGCCGTCGCAGCCTTTGGAGCGGAAAACACATATTGATGAGGCAAACACAACAATAAATGCTACATGGGCGGCAGAGCGGGCTTTTTGGAAAAGCCGCTCTGCCGCCACAAGCGATTTGGAAACCCAATCATGAAAATCCAGTCACGTTTGATGTCAAAACTAACAGGCGCCATCCACCGGGCTTTCACATTGATCGAACTGCTGGTCGTGATCGCCATTATCGCCATCCTGGCGGCCATGCTGCTGCCCGCCCTGGCCAAATCAAAATTCCAATCCATGGTCACCAGTTGCAGTTCCAACTTCAGGCAATGGTCGGTGGTCGCCAATTTTTATGCCAACGATTTTAATTCGTTTCTGCCCGGGTTCGGTGAGACTGGCTTCGGTGGATGGGGTTGGGACGCCAGTACGAACATTCTTCCCGGCCTGGCGCCTTATGGCCTGACGGTTCCAATGTGGTTCTGCCCGGTTCGCCCCAACGATTTTACGGTCGCGAACACGTCCTTCCAGAAGACGTGGGGCCACCCGCTCATCACCATCGCGGACCTCGAACTATACCTTCCGAACAGTGCGTACCCTGGTGAAGACAAGTTGTTTCACAATTATTGGATTAAGCGCGTAGGCGGTCAAACCAGCGGGTTCTTCCCAAACTTCGACGCTGGCAACGCCAAGTATGCACAGCCCGGTCCAAACCAAACCGACGCCGGAATCTACGGATGGCCCTATAAAATCAGCGATCAATGCATCTCGCGTGTTCCATTCATAAGCGATCTCTGCCTTGACAATTTACCCATCACCGCAACGGTGATTCCTGAATGGTTTAATGCCCCGCCGGTGATTGCTGCGCTGGGAGGGACGGTCTCGATGGCGCATTATTTTAACGGGCGCCTCGCAGGAGTTAATTGTGCTTTTGCCGATGGCCATGTCCTGATGCATGCGCCGAAGCAAATTAGAACACAATACTTCGCCGCGTATTACTGGTTCTATTGATGGCGAGCGTAATAGGCTTGTGAAGGCGTCGGATAACCGGCGCCTTTTTTTGCACCTGCGCCGTATGAATCCATATAAGAACGATCGAGCCATAAACAGACGCCGGAACCAGGGTAGCATCATCCATTAAGATCATAGTATTATCCATTCCATTCGGTGGCGATAAATGCTATAAATAGACCAGTTGAGCAACAGAAATAAACTAAACTAAAGCAACTAACCAAAAGCAACTTTATGAAAAATACAAAAGCGTTTGCAGGGCTTGTATCAGTGGCAACAATCGCCCTCCTGGGTGGTTTAGCCCATCAGGTTCAAGGGCAGAATTATGTCACCGAAAGCCAGTCGTCAACATTAGTTTGGGGCGGCACACCGGTTTATCAGACAGGGGCAACCCCTGAAAGTGACAGTGGCGGCTCTACGCACGACGTCAGTAATTGGGGCCAGGCCGTCTCTGGCGTCAATGGTAACGGCTCGATTGGCCAGGATTTTGAAGTCACCTCAGCGGGCACATTGACAGGCGCTCAATTGGTTATGGCGGGAGCCACAGGGACCTTTAGCGTCGAGCTTTATGATTTGGGATCCGCCTCATCGCTTGGATGGCCTCCCGTCTATAACTCCGGAGGAACTCCTGTCCCCAGCGCGACGTCTCAACTCAACGCGGGTGGAAATAAGCTGTCAACAGGCGACAACTTCACCACCACGGCAATGGCCAGTGAGACGCTTATAACGTTGACTTTCGGAGGTGCGGATGCAAATGTCACATTGTCTCCCGGTGAGGTTTATATGCTTGCGCTTGATCCGTGGGCTAACGTTAACCGTAGCGGCACTTGGTGGAGTCGGGGCGGCAATCCTGTGGCAGCTTACGACACGGGCGAGGGTATGGACACGGATTCCGCGTCGTATGCTTTTGCCTATCAGGCTTTGGGAGGCAGAAGTACTATTCGCGACTTGGACACGGCTATAGATGTGGTTCCCGAGCCTTCCACGATCGCTCTGGGCGTCATTGGCGCCTCCTCTTTGCTGCTTCGCCGCCGCAAATAACTTGGGTTAGTTGAGAAAATTAGCAGCCGCCACCGGACAACGGTGGCGGCTGTTTTCTTTCCAGACCCGGGTGATCCTGCCAAGGCACGCGAAAGACAGCAGTGCAATTCATGAATCCGGCCTTATCCGATAAAGAACTGAACGAAGCTCGCGAGCTTTTGAACAATTCCAACTTTTCCCGAGCCGTGCCGGCTTATGAAAGGCTGACCCGGCAATTCCCGCGCAAGGCCCGGATTTGGCTGGAATATGGGGCCGCCGCGGCCGGCGCGGGCCAACTGGATCTGTCTGAACGGGCCTGGACCAAAGCGGCGGAGTTGGAGCCACGCAACAGCGAGATCATGCTGCAAATTGGCCATCAATACCAGGGTTTGCGCCAGCCGGAAAAGGCCCGGGCCTCGTTTGAGAAGGCGGCTGCGGCTGATCCGCAGGGCATCAACCCACGCATGGCCCTGGCGATTTTGTTCGAGCAGAACCATCGCTTTGCAGAGGCTCGTGAAGCGATTGCGTCGTGCCTGGCCATTGATCCCCGGGATGATCAGGCCCGCTACTATGCCGCATTCCTCGACCGGCGCGAGAATAAAATTCAGGACGCCGAACGCCACTTGCGTGATTTGATCGCGTCCGGACCCCGGCACCAGTACGTCCAATACGCCAGCCGGTATGAATTGGCCGAGGTGCTCAACAGGACTGACCGCTTTGACGAAGCCATGCAAATGTTGGTTGAGGCCAAGAATCTCGTGCGACGCTTGGGAAACATCGAAGTGCTCTTAAAGGAGTATGACCAGGCCGCGAACCAGGACCGCCGTTCGAGTCAAGAGTTGGCCAGGGATGTCCTTCGCACCTGGGGCCGGGAATTTCCCGAACGGAGCCGTGAAGCCATGCCGAAGCTGGCGTTCCTCGGAGGCCATCCGCGCAGTGGCACGACGCTGTTGGAGCAGATTCTTGGCGCCCACCCGGGCGTGGCGGCGTTGGATGAGCCACGCGCCTTTACGACGATTGTCTGCAAGTTATTCAACGCCTCGCCGCAAATTTCCGCCCCGCGCCTGAATGTCATCCGCCGCCGCTATCTGGAAGCGTTCCAGAGGGAACGGGGTGGGAATTTGGAAGGAAAGTTGCTTTTGGACAAGAATCCATCGCCCACGGCCAAACTTCGCATCTGGTTGCGGGTTTTCCCCGAACTGCGTGTCCTCATTGCGTTGCGTGATCCGCGTGACGTGGTGATCAGTTGTTATTTTCAGAACATTCCACTCAATCCTGTCAACGCAAACTTCCTCTCCCTGGAAAGGACTGCCCGGCATTATGCCAATTTAATGGACGTCTGGCTGGCCGTGCGGCAATGGGAAGGTCTGGCTTGGATGGAGACGCGCTATGAAGACATCGTGGCGGACCTCGAGAAGGAGGGCCGCCGGGTTACTGAGTTTCTTGGTTTGGGTTGGGACCAGGCCCAGGGACGATTCCATGAGAAAAGCAGCGGGAAACAGATGTATTCGCCCACCTATCGCGACGCCAGCCAGCCGGTCTATGTTCGGTCCGTTGCCCGCTGGCACGCCTACGAGAAGCATCTTGGCCCCATTTTGCCGATATTAGAGCCTTATTGTCGCGCCTTGGGATATACCTGAAAGGCAGAAGGAAGAAGTGAAAATGCAGTAGGGCGAGTCTCACCCTTGCCGATTGTTGCTCGTTTTTCATGTTTCTTACTTCTTAATTAACTTTTGGAGGACGGCTTTTTCGAGGTTGCTCCGGGCCGCCGCATAACCGGGGTTGATTGCCAATGCCTTTTGGTAACAGGCGATCGCTTCGTCCACTCTTCCCTTTTGCCGCAGAGCGTTGCCAAGGTTGTTGTCGGCTTCCGCCAAGGCGGGATTGATTTCCAGCGCCTTTTGGAAATGGGTGATCGCTTCGTTCACTCTTCCCTTTTGGCCCAGAGCATTGCCAAGGTTGTTGTGGGCTTCCGCGAAATCAGGCCTGATTTGCACCGCTTGCTGGCAATGGGCGATCGCTTCGTCCACTCTTCCCTTTTGCAGAAGAGTATAGCCAAGGTTGTTTTGGGCTGTCGCGTCGTGGGGCGCGATTTGCGCCGCCTTTCGCAAATGGGTCATCGCTTGGTCCACACTGCCCTTTTGGAAAAGTGCCAGGCCGAGGTTGTTGTGGGCTTCCGCGTCGTGGGGCTCGATTTGCAATGCCTCTTCATAATGCGTGATCGCGTCGTCCATTCTGTCCTCCTGGCGAAGAGCGTTGCCGAGGTTGAAGTGGGCCATGTAGTTGCCTGTGGTGCAGGCGAGCGTGTGGGTCCACAAGGTTTCGTTGCTTTTCCAATACCGGGTCTGTATCCAGGCGCAGACCATCAATGCGCCAATCACGGCGGCCATCAAACCGCCCAGCACCGCCCGCCGCTGTTGCCACCCGATGCTCCAATCCCCCACCGCCCATGTCCCCGCCAGGGCCAGCCCGATTCCCGGCAAATAGGTGTAGCGATCCGCATGGGCATAGTACGATATTTGAATAAACCCAATCGCCGGAACCAGCATTCCCAGATACCAGAGCCAGCCCACCAGCAGGTAGGGGCGTCTGTTCCGGAACGCGAGCACACTTATGGAAATTGCCGCCAGCAGGACAAAGGCCAGGGCAACCTTCCAGAATGGCAGTCCGTTTGGGGGATTGATATAAGGGATGGCCAATCCCGCCGGAAAAACCATTTGCCGCAGGTAGATGCCATAAGAAACCAAGGCGTTGCCGAGGCGTTCAAGGAACGGTTGCCGCTGAGAGTCAAACACTTTTTCCGGGACAAGAACCGTCGCCAGGCATGACCCGGCCGAAAGCAGGAACAACGGAATCTTCTCCTTGATCAATCCCCCAAAAAGCGCCACAAGCCTCGCGGCGCCAACCTTCCCGCCGCCTGCCCCGTCCAGCGTCACGCGATGGAGCGGCCACCAGTCCAGCAACAGCAACACAAACGGCAGAGTCACCAGCATGTTCTTGCATAAAAGTCCCAAGGCATACGCCAGCGCCACCGCCGCGTAGCGCCCGCGCGAAGGCTGGCGCACATAACGCGCATAAGCCCACAGGGTCAGCATGAAGAGGACCCGCTCAGCACGTCCTTGCGTTCCGCAATCCAGGCCACCGACTCCACCCGCAGCGGATGAATGGCAAACACCGCCGCCACGAATGCGCTGCGCCACAAGCTCCCCGTCATCTCTCTCAACACCAGAAACAAAAGGACTACGGTCATCGCGTGCAGCGCGACATTAGTCAAATGATGACCGCCCGCCCGCAGGCCATATACCTGGCAGTCCGCCATGTGCGTCAGCCACGTCAACGGGTGCCAGTGGCCGATTTTTCCATAGGTCAACGCCCAGACGGCTCCTTTCAGGGTCAAACCCCTTGCTACCATCGGGTTCTGATACACATACTCTTGGTCATCGTAATTGACGAACCCGAAACCCGCCGTCTGTCCAAACACTGCAAAGGTGATGGCGGCCAGCACAAGGCACACCGCCGGCGCCCGCCAGCGTTGCTCCCGGCGGCCGGCGCCGACGAGGACTCTTAGCGGAGATTGTTGGCGGATCATAATTTGCGGACATGTGTCATAAATGGGTCACCCATTGCTAATGTGCAATCGCTTCATCCGGTCTTTGCTTTTGGAGAACGGCTTTTTCGAGGTTGCGCCGGGCCGCCGCATAGCCGGGGTTGATTGCCAATGCCTTTTGGTAACAGGCGATCGCTTCATCCACTCTTCCCTTTTGCATCAGAGCGCAGCCGAGGTTGTTGTGGGCATCCGCCAGGGCGGGATTGATTTGCAGCGCCATTTGGTATTGCGAAATCGCTTCCTCCACTCTTCCCTTTTGCCGCAGAGCGTTGCCGAGGTTGTTGTCGGCTTCCGCCAAGGCGGGATTGATTTCCAGCGCCTGTTGGAATTGGGTAATTGCTTCATCCACTCTTCCCTTTTGGCCCAGAGCGTTGCCGAGGTTGTTGTGGGCGTCCGCGAAATCAGGCTTGATTTGCACCGCTCGCTGGCAATGGGTGATCGCCTCGTCCACCCTTCCCTTTTGCAGAAGAGTATAGCCGAGGTTGTTTTGGGCTTCCGCATAGTCGGGCTTGATTTCCACCACCTGTTGGTATTGGGCGATCGCTTCGTCCACTCTTCCCTTTTGCACCAGAGCGTTGCCGAGGTTGTAGTGCGCTTCCGCGAAGCCGGGCTTGATTTTCAGCGCTTCCCGGTAATGGGTGATCGCTTCGTCCACTCTTCCATTTTGGAAAAGTGCCGTGCCAAGGTTGTTGTGGGCTTCCGCGTAGTCGGGCGCGATTTGCAATGCCTCTTGGTAATGGGTGATCGCTTCGTCCAGCAATCCATTTTGGCGAAGATCGTTGCCGAAGTTGAAGTGGGCCGGGTAGTTGTCTGTGGTGCAGGCAAGCGTGCGGACCCAGAGGGTTTCGCTGTTTTGCCAATACGTGCCCTGTTTCCAGGCGCAGACCATCAACACCGCGAGCACGCCCCCCATGAGGCTCCCAAGAGCCGCACGGCTCAACCTCCATTCCGCCACCAGCCATGTCACCGCCACATAAATGCCAATCTGCGGCAGGTAGGTGTAGCGATCCGCATGGGCCTGCTCGCCTGCCTGAATGATTCCCACCACCGGCAGCAGCATTGCCAAATACCAAACCCATCCAACCAGCAACCACGCCTGTTTCCGTCGCTGCCACCATGTGACCACTGAAATGCCAGCCAGCACCGTCCCATCCAATGCCGCTTCCCACGCGGACGGACCGCTGTGTGGAAAGGGATAAAACACCGCCAGTCCCGCCGGATAAATCATCTGGCCCAGATAAACCAGACAGGCAGCCAACGCGTTGTCCAAGCGGTAAGACAGCGAAAATGACCCGCCCGCGTGAATGGCTCCGTGTTGCGCCAAAAGCGTCGTAATGCATGAGGCGGCGGAAAGCGCCAGCAAGGGCAGCTTTTCCAGCACCAACCCCGAAAGCTTTCGGGGTTCCACCCGTTGCAACGGCCAATAGTCCAGCAGCAACAGCACCAAGGGCAACGTGACCAGCATCGGCTTGCACATCAGGCCCAACGCAAACAAAAGCACGACAAGCCCGTAACGGGCCAGCGACCACGGACGGCGCGCATAGCGGACATAAGCCCCGATAGTCAGCATGAAGAACAATCCGCTGAGGACGTCCTTGCGTTCGGCCACCCAAGCCACCGATTCCACCCGCAACGGATGGATCGCAAAGACGGCCGCGACAAACGCGCTTCGCCAAAAGGCGCCGGTCATCTGCCGCAAAACCAGAAAAAGTGCGATCACCGTCGCGGCGTGGAGAAGGACATTGGTGAGATGATGTCCGGCGGGATTCAATCCGTAAAGCTGGCAGTCCAGCATGTGGGAAAGCCAGGTCAGAGGATGCCAGTTGTCGGCATGAATGCTGGTGAAAGCCCAAACTATCCCCTTCAACGTCAAACCCCGGGTGACCTCCGGGTTTTCATACACATAATCATTGTCGTCATAGTTAACGAACTCGTGAATCATCGCCTGGCCGAAAACGGCAAAGGTGATCGCGGCCAGCAAAACGCACACCGCCGGCACCCGCCAGTGTCGAACCCAGCGACCCGCGCCGATGGCGGCTTTTAGCAGAGATCCGACCACCTCTCTTAACAGAGATCCTAAAGCAGCTTCTAGCGGAGGTTTTTGGCCGGTCATATTGTGCGGGCGTGGCTCATAAATGGCTCACTGGGATATTCGATTCTCAACTTTCGGGTGACAAGAAAATACTGCGGCAAAAACTCGCCAAGCCCATGCCTGGCCAATGCCTGAATTCTTCGATTTGGCCACAGACATCGGGTTAAGAAAGGAGACGGGTACAAAATCAGACTTGCCCCCGGGGCAGGGGAGGAAACATTGACGTTGCGCGGGCACAACGTATTATTGCCCACTCGGACGAAAATGAAGATTCACCTGAACTCCTGTTTGGGGCGGGCAGCGGCGCGCGGCCCAGCCTCCTTTCTGCTTGGACTCCGCCTTTTCTCTTTTCATCCTGACGCCTTTGCTCTCGGCCAGACGCCGTATGTCGAAAGTGTCAAGAGCCGGGGCAGTTTCACCATCGTGCAAGACAACGCCGCCGCAACCCTCCATGTGGATTCGGGCGACCATGCCGGCGTCATTCGCGCGGTCAACGACCTGCGGGCGGATGTTGCCCGCGTCACCGGCATAACGCCGGCCGTCAGGCACCAGGAAAACGGCCTCGGTTCCAATGCAATTATCGTTGGCACTCTTGGCAAAAGTCATGTGATCGACCGCTTGGTTCGCGAGCACAAGATCGATGTCACAGCCATCGCCGGCAAGTGGGAATCGTTTCTGATCCAAGTTGTGTCCGAACCCATGCCTGGTGTCGCCAGCGGATTGATTATCGCCGGGAGCGACCAGCGGGCAACCATCTACGGCATTTATGATCTTTCCGAGCAGATCGGGGTGTCGCCGTGGTATTGGTGGGGGGATGTGCCGGTGGAACACAAAACGGCTCTTTTTGTCAAGGCCGGCACGTATGTGCAAGGGCCGCCTGCCGTCAAATATCGCGGCATCTTTTTGAATGACGAAGCTCCCGACCTGACGCGTTGGGTGGCGGAAAAATACGGTTCTCTGCCGGCCTTTGGCCCGGACGTGGCCAATTACGGCAGGGGATTTTACACCAATTTGTTCGAACTGATTCTGCGGCTCAAGGGCAACTACCTCTGGCCCGCCATGTGGAACAACGCCTTCAACGAGGATGACCCGGAGAATCCCCGGCTGGCCGACGACTATGGCGTCGTCATGGGCACCTCCCACCAGGAGCCAATGCTCCGGGCGCAAAAGGAATGGGACCGCAGGTATTCCAGCACACTGGGCAGTTGGAACTACGCCAGGAACCCGGACGTTCTGGAACGCTTCTGGCGCGAGGGCATCCAGCGCAACAAAAGCTGGGAAAGCATCATCACCATCGGCCTGCGCGGAGCCAATGATACGCCCATGGCGCCCGGAGGCGTGGAAGACAACAGGGCCTTGCTGGAAAAGATTGTGGCCGTCCAGCGAAACATCCTTGCTGATGAAATGAACCCCGACCCGGCCAAAGTGCCCCAGCTCTGGTGCCTCTACAAGGAGGTGCAGGATTTCTATAACGCGGGCATGAGGGTCCCCGATGATGTGACGCTTCTGTGGGCGGACGATAATTGGGGCAATGTCCGCCGTCTGCCGACCCCCGAAGAACGCCCGCGCGCCGGCGGCGCCGGAGTCTATTATCACTTTGATTACCATGGCGGGCCGCGGAGCTATCAATGGATCAATACAAGCCCCATTGCGAAAATATGGGATCAGATGTCCCTCGCCAAAGAATACGGCGCCGACCGGATCTGGATCGTCAACGTCGGCCACTTCAAAGGCTACGAGTTCCCCTTGGAGTATTTCATGAACCTGGCCTGGAACCCCGACCTGTGGACCAATGGCAACATAAACCAATTCACCCGGCTGTGGGCGGAGCGGGAATTTGGGCCGGCCTTCGCCGACGACATCGGCGACATTATTTCCAAATCCACCAAATACAATGGCCGGCGGAAACCCGAATTGCTCGAGGCGAACACCTACAGCCTTGATCATTACCAGGAAGCCGAACGCGTGCAGGCGGAATTCCAGGCTGTCAGTGATAAAGCCGGCCAGATTTACGCCAGACTACCGCAAGACAGACGGGACGCCTTCTACGAATTGGTGTTTTTCCCCGCCAAGGCCGCCGCGCAATTGAACGAGCTTTACCTGGCCGCAGCCAGGAACGCCTCCTACGCCCGGCAGGGCCGCGCCAGCGCCAATGACATGGCCGCGCAGACCCGGGATTGGTTTCAGGCGCAAACGAATTTAATGAATTATTTCAACAAAACCTTTGCCCATGGAAAGTGGGACCACTTCATGGACCAGCCGTATATTGGATACACTTCCTGGCTGGATCCGCGTCAGAACTCCCTGCGCGCGGTCAAGCTCACGGAAATTGCAGTGCCTGATGCCCCGGCCATGGGCATGGCGCTGGATGGTTCCGACGCCGTCTGGCCCGGCGCAAAAGACGATGCCGTGCTGCCGCAATTTGACGTGTTCAACCGGCAGCGCCATTATATTGACGTCTTCAACAAGGGAAAGACCCCTTTCGATTTCACCGCCTCGGCCAGCGATCCCTGGATTGTTCTCAGCGCAACCAACGGCACGGTTGAAAAGGATAAACGTCTCTGGGTCAGTGTGGATTGGAGCACGGCTCCCCGGCACAGGGCGGGCGGCACAGTGCAGATCACCGGCGCCAACACCAACTTCACCGTAAAAGTGGATGCCTTCAACCCAACGGAAGTGACGCGCGATTCCCTCCAGGGTTTCGTCGAAGGCGAAGGCGTCGTTTCAATCGAACCGGAACACTTCACAAAAAAGACCGACGCCGGGGCCAACCGCTGGATCAAAATCGAGGATTACGGCCGCACCTTGTCGGGGATGAGGGCGACGGGGTTGGTGGATGCGCCCGCCGCCACGCCCGGGAAGGATTCGCCTTGCCTGGAGTATCAAATGTATTTGTTTGACACAGGCGTGGCGGAGGTCGCGGCGATCACCGGGCCGACCTTGAACTTCATCCCCGGACGCGGACTCCGTTTCGCCGTTTCATTTGATGATGAGCCGCCACAGATTGTCACCCTGGTTCCTGGCACATACAGCGCACAGAACGGCAACCGGGACTGGGAGACTTCCGTCAAGGACAACGCGCGCTACGCCCGGACGCAGTTCACGCTGGCAAAATCAGGCCATCACACCTTGAAAATATGGATGGTCGATCCCGGCGTCGTCCTGCAGAAACTCGTGGTGAATTTGGGTGGCTTGAAGCCAAGCTATCTCGGCCCACCGGAGAGTTATTTCAGCAGGAACTCTGGCAGCGCCGAAGACTGGCAACGAATGATGGGTCTGTTGCACATTCCCGCCCCGGGTCCGTTCCCAGCGCCGGCCGATGACCCGAAGCGGCCCGCCAATACGCACGCGGTAGGCGGCAATTCGCCCAATTGGACGGACGGTGTTCCGGGTCATACCATCGTGAGATCGGGCTGGGGAAATTGGTCGAATTACGATGAAGACAAAGCCAGCCGTGGCCCGCTCCCCAACCCTCTCATGCTCAAAAACGGCCAACCGGTCACGGACGCTGACACTTGGTGGAGGCAGCGCCGTCCGGAAATTTTGAACGATTTCCTCACGGAAATTTACGGCAAAATCCCCGCCAACACGCCGTCCATTGCCTGGGAAGTGACTGCCACGGACCCAAACGCCGTCAATGGCACGGCAAAAATGAAGACCATCGTGGGGCATATCGACAATGCCCGGTATCCCAGCGCCACCCCGAGCATCAAGATCACCCTCTACACTCCGGCCAATGCTACCGGGCCGGTCCCGACGATGGTCACCATGTCGGGTGGATTCCGCAGGGGCGCGCCAGGCGGAGGCCAAGGCCCCATGCCGCAAATCCTGGCCTTGGGCTGGGGATATGCCACCGTCAACACCGGAGCCATTCAGGCCGATAGCGGGGCCGGCTTCACTTCCGGCATCATCGGCTTGGTCAACGAAGGGAAACCCAGGAAACCCGACGATTGGGGGGTGCTGGCCGCGTGGTCTTGGGGGCTAAGTCGCGCCATCGACTATTTCGAAACGGACAAAGACGTGGACGCCAAACGCTTGGGCATCGAGGGGCACTCGCGCTGGGGCAAAGAAGCGCTTTTGGCTGCGGCCTTGGACACGCGCTGGGCCATTATTTACTCCAGTTGTTCGGGTGAAGGTGGCGCCAAACTCCACCGCCACGACATGGGCGAATCCGTGGATAACGTGGCCGGACCCGGCGAATACCACTGGATGGCCGGGAATTTTCTCAAATATGCGGGCCATTGGAATGATATGCCGATAGACCAGCATGAACTGATCGCCCTCGTTGCGCCGCGTCCGGCGTTCATTACCGGCGGCACCCAAGACCTCTGGTCAGATCCATCGGGCGAATTCAAAGCCTGTGTGGCTGCCGGACCCGTTTACCGTCTTCTCGGCAAGAAAGACCTCGGCGTGAGCGAAATGCCGGCTCCTGACAACGCCCTGATCGCGGGCGACCTCGCCTTCAGGTTGCACACAGGTGGCCACACCGATTCGCCCGACTGGCCGGCGTTCCTGACCTTCGCCAAAAGGTATTTTAGCGCCACCGCAAAGTGAATGAGTCGGAACTAGGACATCTTTTTCTTCGCCTCTTCCGGCACGGTGACTTTGGTCGTGCCCACGTCCTTGATCTCCACCGTGGTCGTGCGGTCTATGTCCATGTCCTCACCGTTGCGGTTCATGGTGCCCTGCACCTTGAATTGGTACTTGGTCAGCACGCCGTCCTTAATCCAGAACTTGACCGAGCCTTTGGCGTTGCTGATCGCGGGACCCTGGCCGCCGCCGCGTCTGCCGAAGGTCATCAGACTCTTGGCGCCCTCCTCTGTCAGGTCGCCCGAAATGGCGTTATTTGTATTGACCAGGTCTTTCGCTTTGCCGGCGAGATCCTCCGCTTGCTCAACGGGAGCTTTGAAATTCTGCATGCGCCGCGCCATGAATACGCGCGGATTGAACCCGCCATCTCCGCTGCTCTTGGCGGCATCGTTCAACGATTGCCAGCCATCCTCGGTTTTAATTGCTCCATTGGTGCCCTTGACGACCGCCTCGATCGTATTGTCCTGCATCGAGAAATCAACATAAGTATAGCCCCCCTTCTCCGTCTTGCCGTGACTGGGGCCGGGGCTGAACTGCGGGCTTTCCGTCGTTGTGGTCCAACTGTAATTATCCGCCGCCAGTTTTTGCGCGGCGCTTTTCACGTTATCTTTGCCGGTGGAATCCGCCGCCAGGAGGGTGGTGGAAGCCGCGAGCGTTGTTGCAAGCATAATCAGAGATTTCATTTCAGTCCTTTTGCTGGTGGTTATCGGTGTCATATCGCTTGTGTCCGGCGAACGTTCTGCGCCCAACCCCGTCCGGAGTCAAGCTCTTATCCGCAACCGTTCATTCTCTTGCAAGAGAACAAAGGGTGTTGCGTCACCGCCTCGCGGGAGCTTATCGTCACAGCCATGCTGATGTTTCTCCTGCGAAAACAAACGACTGCAAGGTCGCCTCGAATTTAACCTGTTTGACTCAATGAAAACTAATCTGCGCATCCAAGGAGTTCTCATGTGCCTGATCGCTCTTGCCCTTCGTCTTCCTGCGTTCGCCGCCGAAAGCGGAACCAATCAAACCGAACAAATTGACGGCTTCCGGGACACGCCGATGCTGCCCGGCGGCCAATGGCATGTGCATGATCCGGATCGTCCGCAACCGCGCGTTGTCACACCGGGCGAAACGTTCAGCCACAACGCTCAGGCGCCATCGGATGCAGAGATGCTGTTTGACGGGAAGGATTTGTCGAAGTGGCAAACCGCTGGCGGAGAGGACGCGAGGTGGAACGTTCGGGACGGTTATGTGGAAACCCAGCGCGGCGGCGGCATCCGCACACGCGGGAAGTGGGCCGATTTTCAGTTGCACGTCGAGTTCTCCGAACCGAATCCGCCGCAGGGCACGAGCCAGGGTCGGGGCAACAGCGGCATTCTCATCAACAACATGTACGAAGTTCAGGTGCTCGACTCTTATGAAGCCAGGACTTATCCCGACGGACAGTGCGCCGCCATCTACGGCCAGTCGCCGCCGTTGGCCAACGCCAGCAAGCCGCCCGGCCAATGGCAGACCTACGACATCATTTTTGAATCACCGCGTTGGAATGAGAAAGGCGGGTTGATCAAGAAAGCCGTCATCACGGTGCTTCACAATGGCGTCGTGGTGCAGAATCATTACGAGCTGATCGGCATGACCAACGGGATCAATGCCGCACTGCCGTGGAAATCGCTCTCCAAGTATCCCGCGCCCCATTCGCCGGAGGTCTTCATCGAATTGCAGGACCACAACAACCCGGTTCGCTTTCGCAACATCTGGGTTCGCACGTTGGGCGCGCACCAGGCGGCATATCTTGACGAAACACAATCCACGGACTCGCGCGTGGCCGATTTGCTTTCGCGCCTGACCGTTGAGGAGAAGGTGGGGATGGTTCACGGCAAGTCCACTTTCGCCGCCGAAGGGGCGCCCGGCTGGGCATTCCCGATTTGTGGATGGACGACGGCCCGATGGGCGTGCGTGAGGAAGTGGGCGAACGTTTTCGCAATCTCAATCGCAAAGATGATTTCGCAACCGCGATGCCCGCAACGATTGGATTGGCCGCGACTTTCAACACCGATTTGGCCGCGGCCTACGGCTCGGTCATCGGCGAGGAGGCGAAACAACGCAACAAAAACATCATGCTCGGACCGAGCCTGAACATCCAGCGCACGCCGTTATGCGGACGAAACTTTGAATACCTGGGAGAAGACCCGTTTCTCACCTCGCGCATCGCGGTCAATTACATCCAGGGCGAACAAGCGCAGGGCGTGGCTTCGTGCGCGAAACATTTTGCCGCAAACAACCAGGAGTATCAGCGCAACTCCATCAACGTGGAGATGGACGAGCGGACGCTGCGCGAGATTTACCTGCCGGCCTTTCGCGCCTGCGTGCAGGAGGCGGGCGTGTTGAGCGTCATGGGCGCGTACAACCGCTTTCGCGGCCAGCATTGCTGCGAGAATGATTATCTTTTGAACAAGATTCTCAAGGATGAATGGGGCTTCAAGGGGCTTGTCATGTCGGACTGGGGCGGGGTTCACAGCACCGACCTCGCCGCCATGAACGGCATGGACCTGGAAATGGGAACCCACCCGCCGTACAGGAAGAATTATTTGGCCAATCCATTTCTGGAAGGATTGAAATCCGGCAAATTTCCCATGTCAGTGCTCGATGATAAAGTGCGGCGGCGCCTCTACGTGATGTTCAAGCTCAATATGATTCACGATCCCACCGCCACGCCAGGGAGTTCCAAAAGTGAAGGCGTCCTGAGCACCAAAGCGCACCAGGACATCGCCCGCCGCGTGGCCGAGGAGTCCATCGTCCTGCTGAAAAACGAAGAATTTCTTCCGCTCAATCCGGCGAAACTCAAAACCATCGCCATTATCGGCGCCAACGCCGTCGCCACGTTCGCCAGAGGCGGCGGTGCGGCCAATATCAAGGCGGCCTACGAAATCACCGCGCTCGAAGGCATCAGCAACCGAATCGGCGGCGGCGTGAAAATCATTTACGCTACCGGCTACAACGCTCCGGTCGGCCGAGGCCGGCGTGATCGCGGCGACGCAGTGCCTGCGGCGCCAGCCGCCAATGAGACTCTGATTGCGGACGCCGTTGCCGCGGCGAAAGCCGCGGATGTCGTCATTTACGTCGGCGGTCTCAATCACAAGGGCGGTTATGACACGGAAGGGACTGATCGCCGCGATCTCAAACTTCCCGGCGGCCAGGATGAATTGCTCGGAAAAATCGTGCGGGCCAATCCGAGAACCGCCGTCGTCTTCATGGGCGGCGGCGCCGTCGAAATGGGTTCATGGCTTTCGCGGACGCCCGCGCTGCTTTACGCCTGGTATCCCGGATCGGAAGGCGGCAACGCTCTGGCGCGAATTCTTTTCGGCGACGTGAACCCATCGGGCAAGTTGCCCTGCACCTTTCCAAAACAACTTGCCGATTCACCCGCCCACGCGCTCAACGCTTATCCGGGCACGAACGGAACTGTCACTTACGCCGAGGGTCTGCTGGTTGGCTATCGCTGGTTCGATGCCAGGAATATCGAGCCGCTGTTCCCCTTTGGCTACGGCCTGTCCTACACGAAATTCGAATATTCGGGACTGAAACTCACGCCAGACAAGGATCGGAAAAATCCCGGCGTGACCATTGAATTTGAAGTCGCCAACACCGGCGATCGCGAGGGCGCCGAAGCCGCGCAGATTTATGTGCAGGAAATGAAGCCCAGCGTGGCGCGCCCCCTGAAGGAGCTGAAGGGTTTCGCCAAAGTATCGCTCAAGCCGGGCCAAACTCAGACAGTTTCTGTGCGGCTGGATCAAGGCGCATTCGCGTTTTATGACACTGACAAAAAAGGGTGGGTGGCCGAAAAAGGCAATTTCAGAATTCTGGTCGGACACTCTTCCCGAGACATCGCCTTGCGAGGGAATTACCGGCTCGCCGAAACCGTCTTCGAGCGGGATTAACTCTCGAAGCAGATTTACGCACTAGCGCACATGACCACAGCAATCAAACTTTTCGGTTTGCTGCCGTTCCTCCGGCCAAGGTGCGCGGGACTGTTTGCCGGTTTCGCGCTGTCCTGCGCCACGTGCCTTGCGGGTCAGTACACCAACTTCAGCGCGGCCATTTACATCCCCGTGAGCGTGGTTCGCCATCTGGACGACGCGCAAACCCTCAGCAATGAATGGAGCCGCATCAGCAGCCAGTTGAAGGTGGACAAAGTCTATATTGAAGTCCAGCGCAACCGCGATTTGGCGGGAGATGAAACCCTGGAGCGCGTGAAAAGATTCTTCCTCGACCGCGGGGTTCATGTGGCCGCCGGCATGGCGGCATCCGATGGCAATATTGGCGGGCAGTTCAAGTCCTTTTGCTACACCAACCCCAAAGACCGCGAGTTTGTCAAGGGCGCGGCAGAACTGGCGGCGCGCCATTTCGACGAGCTCATCCAGGATGATTTCTTCTTCGTCACGACGAAGTACGACTCGGACATCGCCGCCAAAGGGGATCAAAGCTGGACTGAATTTCGCCTCAAATTGATGGATGACGCGGCGGAAAATCTGATCATCAAGCCCGCCCGCGCCATTAATCCGAGAATCAAGCTCGTCATCAAGTTTCCCAATTGGTACGAGCATTTTCAAGGTCTCGGCTATGATCTGGAAAGGGAGCCGAGATTGTTTGATGGCATTTACACCGGAACCGAAACCCGCGATCCGGAAACCACCGATCAGAATCTCCAACAGTACGAGAGTTACCAAATCTTTCGCTACTTCGAGAACATCAAGCCGGGCGGGAATGGCGGCGGCTGGGTGGACACATTTAACGTGCGCTACGTGGACCGCTATGCCGAGCAACTGTGGGACACCCTGTTTGCCAAGGCTCCGGAAATCATGCTCTTCAATTGGGCGGCGATGACCCGGTCCGTCGTGCCCGGCAACCGCACGAACTGGCAAAACCTGCACACCAGTTTCGACAATGACCGAATGCTCCAGGCATACAAGTCCAACGCCCCGTCCGGGCCGCCGGAACCCTCCATGGCCCGCGTCGCGGGCTATTCGTTGGAGCAGGTGGACGCCTTTCTCGACAAGCTGGGCAAGCCGATCGGCATCCAGAGCTACAAGCCCTTTCAATCCTCCGGCGAGGATTTTCTCCACAATTTCCTTGGGAATATCGGCATTCCGATTGATCTTCATCCGGAATTTCCCACCAACGCGAACCTTGTCCTGTTGACTGAATCGGCAAAGTTCGATTCCGCCATCGTTGCGAAAATCAAAAATCAACTGGTCGCCGGCAAATCTGTCGTCATCACCTCCGGTCTGTTCCGCGCACTGGAAGGAAAGGGAATTGAGGACATCGTTGAGGCCCGCTACACCGCGCGGAGGATCATGGCGAACGAGTATTGGACAGGCTTCGGCTCGGGCAATGGAACCCCCGTGTCCGACGAAGCGAAGCCGGAGATCCTGTTTCCGGAAGTGGACTTCCTGACCAATGACGCCTGGGCGCTGGTTCGCGCGATGGCCGGCGGCAGAGGCTACCCGATCCTGTTCCTGGACCGCTACGGCAAGGGCACGCTCTATGTCTGGGTCATTCCTGATAATTTCAACGACCTTTATCGGTTGCCGCCGGAAGTCGTGAGCGGAATCAAGAATTTTGTCATGCGCGGCTTCCCGGTTCGCCTGGACGGACCCGGCAAGGTTGCTCTGTTCGCGTATGACAACAACACTTTCATCGTGGAGTCGTTTCTGCCGGTTGAAACCAGCGTCAGAATCGGGCTGACGGGCGATAAGGGCAAGCTGCGCAATCTCCTCACCGGCGAGGTCATGGCTGGCCAGGCACAAACGCTGGGCGGCTTCGGGCGCGGGCGGCCGGGCGGTGGAGAACGGCGCATGTCGTTCAACCTTCGACTGTTGCCGCACTCTTACAGCGTGTTTGCGGCGGAAGAGTGATTATTCCGCCAGTTTTTTGGGAATTAAAACCAGAGAGCCACTCAGCGTGGCTGGCTCATCGGGCCGTGAGTTGCAATTGATACCGGGGAATAACTTCGATGCGCTGGAGATTGGCAACACTGGCGGCCTTGCCGAAATCCGGGCGCGCCTTCCCGGCCATGTAAATGGGCGCGTCTTTGCGCAACGGGAGAATGGCGATGCGGAGGTCGCCCCGGAGAATGTCAGGAACGTGACGGCGCAGACCGAGGTCAAATCCGTTGCCGTTGTAAAAATCGTCGGTAAGAAACCTGCCGTCCAACATCACGCGGGCGACGTCGCCGACGTAGTGAAAACGAAGGATGGGATCTGTGCCGAGGTCAATATCCGCCGGGATTTTGACGCGCCAAACGGCCGCTTTTTCAAAGTCCGAGTCCAGCGGAGCGGTCGCAACGGGCTGCTTGATTTTGCCGATGGGAATCTCCCGGGGCGGCTCGGCAGCCTGCACTTTTTTGAAAGCGGCCTTGAATTTGACAACTCGCGGGGCGGGGGGGGTATAGCGCTGGAAGATGCCCTCGCTTTTGGCTTTGAGATCGCTGCCCTCAAATTCGAGCGAGGAGGGGGCCGGATAAATCGCCACGCTGAGATCAACCGGGCCGGCGGGCAACCGTCGCAATAATTGCGCGCCCTTTTGACAAACCGCCACGCCGGGGTCAACCGTGTTGGTGGAGGTCAGGCGCAGACTGTCTCCATCGAGGACGAGGCCGGCCTGAGTGAGAAAGACCCGGTCGCGACCCTGCAAATCGCCCTTCCACAAAGCGAGGGAGTTCTTCTGGTCAAGCACAACGATTTGGAGTGAGCGTCCGCCCGCCAACAGGACCCTGGCCGCAACCTCCGGGCCTGGCATTATATCGCGGATCAGGCTGGCGTCTTCACTGCGGGAGAGACGGCCGGTGATGGCTTGAAGGAGCGGCCCGTTTGGTTCGAAGGCAAATTGCGCGGGAACGCCTTCGGTTTCCGCGAAAAAGACGGTGCGCACATTGCCATCGTCAACGGCGGTGAGCGGCTGCGCGGTGGCCCAGACCAGTCGAACGCCCTGGCCAAGATCGAGATTGAACGGCCAGATGAGGCAGGCGCCGGACGGAATGGTAACGGGGTTTTGGGGAAAGATGAGGGGGCCGGACGGAAGATGGATCACGAACTGCACGTCCTTTTTCGGAGGCATGTCCTGCAGGCGCTGATAATTATCCACGAAAACGAATCCGCTCTGTCCGTCGGAGCGAATGCTCCAGCGCAGGGTGTCAAAGTCATTTTTCCCATGCGGGCGCTGGTCCGGCAGGGTCGCCGGCATTCCAGCCAAAATCGAACCCCATTCGTGAAGGAAAAGATGCAGGCGCCGCAAGAGGTGGTATTGCTCGCGGATTTGACCATATTGGCCCAGCGGGGCCTGAAAGTCGTAGTTTTTCACGGGCATGTCATTCCAATACTCCGTGGCTTGCGATTCCATCAAGGTGGTCAATTTGCCTTCGGGATTCACGCCTCCGTGATACATGTAGTAGCCGGGCAACGTGCTGCCCGAGCCGAGCTTGATGAGCGTGGTGGACTCGGCGTCCTTGGGATTGACGAGAATGCGCCGGTGGTAGCTGTTCATCATGCCGCCGCCAATTTCGCAAGTGAGATACGGATATTGTTCAGCATCCGGTGGATCCAGCGCGCCGCCTTTGCCGGGAATCTCACCGGCGGCGGCGTCATCCATGCGGAAATTGGAAAAATGAAACCCTTTCCAGTAGCCGGCCGGCATGGGTGTGAGAACCCGGTCCCAAAATCCTTCCGCATAGACGCCATAGAGTGGAACCACCTCGCCGAAGGGCATGCGCCCCAAGGGTTGGTTCCAGCCGGTGCGGGTGTAGATTGGCGCGTCGAGTCCCGTTTCCCGGCCGATGCGTTTGAGTGTCAGTAAATGTTCGGCGGGGCCGCTGTATTCGTTTTCGAACTGGATGCCAATGACAGGTCCGCCATCTTTCCAGAACAGCCCGTCAAGCTGTCGCGCGATTTCGCCATAGAAGATTTTTGTCCTGGCGAGATAATTCGCATCGTTGGCGCGCGTTTTCCAGCCCTTTTTCAAAAGCCAGTCTGGAAAGCCGCCGTTTCGCACCTCGCCGTGGTCCCAGGGGCCGCACCGCACAAATGCCTTTAGACCAGTTTCATGGCAGAGTTGAATGAAGTGACGCAAGTTTCGCGATCCCGACCAATCAAACTGTCCTTCAATCTCTTCGTGATGGATCCAGAAAACGTAGGTGGAGACGATGTCCACGCCGCCGGCCTTCATCTTGAGCAGTTCTTCGCGCCACTCGTTCTCCGGGTAGCGGGCGAAGTGAAATTCGCCCATCACGGGCGTCCATCGCTTTCCGTCCAGCAGAAGGCTGCTGCTGTCCAGCGTGATGGTGGCGCCGTCAGGGCGCCGCGCCCGGCCCATATTGAAGCCTTCAGTGACAGGAGGCTTTGGCCTGGCAATGGTGATGGTGTGGCTGTCAGCGGAGGCAACCGCCGGGGCAAGAACGGCAAGGCACCCTGTCAAACCAAATTTCCACAAGTCAAATCCAGTCACAAGAAAGAGCGCTGTTCATTGGTTATTCAAAAAGGCGCGGAGAAAAGGAAACTGCAAGCGGTTTTGACCGCTTGCAGCTTCCCTGAATTTGGCGTTGGGGTGATTTTAATGCTCAATCAGGCTGAACAACATGCTGAATCAGCCGGTAGAACTTTTGGGGTCCGGTGTTAGTCACTGTCAGCGAGTATTTCCCCGCCGTGTTGGGCACATCCAGCCAATTTCCACCCCCAATCAAGTTCGGCGAAAGAATCGTTGCGCTTTGCAGGTTCACCGCCGGGTTTCCGACCCATGAGAGATTGAGGGTGGGGTTGCCCGTCAGAGGGCCGACATTGATGCCGCCAAGTCCGGTACCGCTAATCGTGAAATTAGCGAAGTTATCGTCTCCGCCTGAGGAGTCGTAAGTAAATGCCAGGCCGGCTCCGGTCATTACGCCGGTCAGGTCGTTGAGCGCCGGCCCGCCATCCGCTGTGCCGAATTCGTTGATGATCAAGACCTCCCAATTTGCCTTGGCGGGACTAAAGACCTGCGTGTAGGTTCCCCACGACCAGCCCACTGGAAGGTAATTGACCGAGCGGTACCAAACGCCTCCAACCTGCACCACAAAGAATGCCTCCACACCGGTAAGGGCGTAGCCGTCTCCCGCATTCCGCGAACTTGCGATAAGATCCGCCGAGAGAGTCAAGGGTGGAGTCAAGTTTTCATAACCTGCCAGGACGATGTTCGGGAAGGGCAGTCCGGATTGGTTCGTGTCCATGTTCGTGCTCGTATAGTACGCGGTCGTGGCCGCGGTGCCCGCCTGATAAGCGAAAACCGCGCCGGCGCCGTCCGGAGGAGGATTGTTGAAGAGGCTCCAGGGACCGCTGTTAACCGCTTCCGACCAGCCGACGCTTCCAATCGGATAATTGTTGGCTGCAACCGGGCCGACAAAAGGAAACGCTTCCGTGTAGATCGTGCCGATGGGCGGGTTGACTACCGTCAATGTGGTGCCACCCCAATTGTCGCTCTCATCCCATCCATAATCGTTGGTGACGTAAGCGATGACATTGCCGTTCTCGGCGGTGGTAATGGCCCTGATGGTGACTTCCGAGGTGTGTGAGCCTGAGATGATGGCTCCGTCAGAAAGAGTGCCGTCATTAAGAGCGTTACCGTTGAGCGTCCAGCCATAAGTGAAAGGCACCGATCCGGTGGTGGTGCCAACGGCAAAGCTCACCCCTCCGCCGGAATACACTGTCTGGTCATTGGGCACGCGGTAATAACCAATGCTCGGTGGTTGCGCCTCCACATCTGTGGTGACCGCGAATTCTTCAGTATTGAAGTTCCCGTTGTTTCCCAGCGTGACAAAGACCAAGCCAGCGCCAGTGATACTGCCGCTGAGAGGACTCGAAGCCCCGCTGCCGATCACGGCGTTGGTGGCGGTGATTGTCAGATTGTTCCAGGACGATTGGTTGTAGGTGAACTGAAACCCCACATTCTGAAACCCGCTCGCCGTGAGGTCCAGCGGTATGTTGGTCGTAGTGACATACCAACTGCTTCCATTCATCTGCACCGCGAAATAGGCATTGTCGCCTGTGCCGGACGGCTGCATTGCGGCCTGCAACCCCACCCGTGGGTAGTTGGCCGGATTGATGTTCGTGAAGGCCAGTCCGGATTGGTTCGTGTCCGTGCTCGTGGTCGTGTAGAAAGCGGTGGTCATGGCGGACGGTTCCCAAGCCCACATGACGCCCTGGCCGCCGCTATTATACCAGATGCGGCCGGTATTGTCAGGGACTGCGCTGACCCATCCAATGCTGGCAAGTGTATCGTCTTCGCCGGTGACGGGGCCTGTGAAAGGGACTGTTTCCACATACAAATCGTCCGAAGGCACAGGATCGGTGACAGTGACCGTGAAGCCGGAATTTGTGAGTGTCGTGGCGCTGGCGCCAAGGCCGTTGCCCACCACCACCGAATAGGTCGCAGTTCCATCACTGTCGTTGGCATTGGTGATGGTCAGCGTGCCGGTGGCCGAACCGGAGATTCTGCCTCCATCGGTCAGAAGATTCCCGTTTTGGTACCAGTTGTAGGTGATGGGAAATGAGCCAGCGGTTGCGATCGCAAAGGAAAATCCGCCGCCGACATAGACGGCCTGGCTGATCGGCGGGGCAAGGATGGACACCGGGGCCAACACGCCGTTGCCGGCGCAGGTCGTTGAGATGACAAGTTCGTTGTAATTCCAACCGCCGGGAGGAAGCTGAACAATGCCGATACCGGTGATCGTGCCGGACAAATCCGCCCCCGCCACCGGACCGATGGTCACGGTGTTGGCGGTGAAGCTCAGGGTATCCCAAGCGGATGCAGTGGTGGTATAGGGCAAGCACGTGTTCGTAAATTGCGGATAAATAGCAGGCGTCCCGCCCGTCAGCGGCGTGGTTGACACATACCAACTGCTTCCATTCAACTGCACCGCAAAAAAGTTGGGGACGGCAGGGTTGCCTCTGACTTCCACATTAAAAGTCAGGCCCGGGTATGCCGCTGGGTTAATGCCGCCAGCGGGGAAGGCGGAGTCGCCGCCACCGCCGTTGCCGGCTCCGGCCGTTGTGTAAAAGAACGCGTTTTGCCCCGCCGCCTGTGTCGTGTAATAGACCGTGTTCGCAGGCAATGTGCCGCCTGTGGCGGCGTCCTCCGCGCCCGAGGCCACGAAGATCCCCTCATACGGCGGGCCGGTGCCGGATTGAGCCGCCGGCACAACAATGCTCCAACCAACCGTTGTGAATGGAGCGTCTCCGTACGTGACATTGAGCGCGTATGAACCCGAAATGCCCGCGTTGGTGGTGCCCCAGTCTTCGGTGTAGAGGATCGTGGGTCCCGCGGCCGGTGAGGCCAAGGCGCTAAAAAGGACGCCAACGAGGATGGATATAGAGAGTGCTATTTTTGATAGTTCTTTTTTCATAGATTGCTGGATTTGATTGTTTTGGTCATTTCATGAAGGATACGGATATGAGAGGCGTTACAGTGCATAATTCGGGTCAGTTGTGATCGGTATTGTTGTTATTTATTGGTATGCGCCCATCCATTTTGGCCATTTATTCATCGAGTCTGCATAGGCTGTGTTGAAGGTCGTGCTCCAATTCAGCCGCCAAAGCTGTTTCAGCCCCACAGTGGTGACCGAGGCATCGAGGAAAGACACGTCGAGAGGCCTTTCACCGGGGTGCCTCGTAATGCAGACGTTCGACATGTCGGAGGTCTGGCTCTGCTGGTTTGGAACCGGCGGCGGCGGATCGGTGTCAAGCGGACAGCTTCCATCATAATTGTAATCAGCAAACAGCGGTATATTGTGAGCTGACGCCGGCTTTCCGTTGTAACCCGTGAGTGTGGGTGACAATTTCCGCCAGTAAGAAGCAGGATCCGTTTTATCCATTGTTGTCGCCGACGCGGGAGGATTGTACATCCAGCCGTTTATTCCGTAACTGCCGAACACAGGCAGATTGCCGGGTCCCAAGGGGCCGTATAACCATTTGTGCCCACGATTCCCCATGCCAGATACTGCGTATTATCGTACGTGTACATCTGGCCTGATCCGAGGGAGCTTCGTATAATTGTCGCCATTGGGCAGAGGCATACAGTACTGTTGGTGTTGATGTATGCCTGCAAGGCCAGCGACCACTCTCCACCGGAAACTTGCTCGGGCGGAACATCCCAACCCATCGGCATGCTGTCGTGGAAATCACTGCAATACAGATGGAAGGCTACGTTCCACTGTTTGAGGTTCGAGATACATTGTGTACGCTTCGCCTGGAGTTTCGCCTTGGCAAGGGCGGGGAGCAGCAGCGACGCCAAAATGGCGATGATGGCGATGACCACCAGCAATTCAATCAGAGTAAAGCCGGTGAGCAATCGTTTGGGGCATTTTCGTTTGAACATGGGCATTTTTGATGCATGATGTGGATTGTTCATTCCAGTTTCGGCGCTTTTTCGTTTTTCAGGACGACTCGGCTTCATATGTCGCGTTCAATGGCCATGATGCACATTATCGCCTTATTTCGAAATTTGCCTAGCCTCACAAAGGTATAGTTCTGACGGGTGACAGCCGGAACCCGTGCATGGGCGCAAGGCCGATTTGCACCGCCCATTTTGGCCCGTAATGTTTGTAAGTCGTTCATAGTAAACAACTAGCATATAAATTTTCGGCAGGATGAGACCTCAAATCCCTCACTTGATTGGTTTGATCCGGTTTGACTCACCTTGACCCGCATTCACCGCATTCTGCGTTGGCGGACCGGCTTGACTCAAATTATTTTGTGGTTTAACGATAAAGCCGAAAACTTTGGTTTGAGCAGGTTTGATTTCTTGATGTAGAACCAAGCTCTCGCAATCGGTTTGATCCAGTTTGACTGGGTTTGACCGCACGAAGGATGATTTATTTTGTAAGCCGTTCATTTTAAAGTATTTGCATACGATTTGGTCAGCGGCTTGACCCGCCGCATCGGTTTGACCCACTTTGACCGAGCTTGACTGACGTGGACAATCATGGACGGGCATGGACTGGCGATTGACCGACTCTGCGGGTAGGCGCGCAAATCGGGGGGTGGCTTGATTTGACCACAGCCTAAATCTCCGTCTGGCACCAATTCGGTTTTTCATAACTTTAGCTTTCAGCCTTCAGCCTTCAGCCTATCCTCATTCTTCCTTTCCGATCCGGCCTTCCCCGGCAATTCATTAGAACAAATATACAGTTAATATATCATATCGTCAACTTATTTTTGAAAGAATATGTGAGAAAATTGTGATGTTTGATGAAAAAATGTTTAAACGCTTGCGCGGCAAAGGTTTGGCACGTTCGATGTGCCGCGAAGAAATTTGAACAGATGAACAGAATGGACAGGCTGTCAGGATCAAGATTTAGGGAGTGGCCGCCCAAAACAGTGAAACGTCCCCCTTGCATTTGTGAGGCTTTTCAGACTGCCGGTTTTTTGAGACGATCAGGCCATGTCCAATGAAGCCCATGAGACCCGATCAAAGAGTCAAAACCCGCCCATGAACCGTGCCCGACTTTGCGCGTGCATTTTGGCCGTCGTCGCGCCGCTCTTGTCCGCAGGATGCGCCAGCCGCACCACCAGCACGGCGTCCACCACCAAGCCATCGCCGTTTTATCTCGGGGCCGACATTTCCACTCTCTCCGAAGTGGAGGGGCAGGGGGGCGTTTATATGGATGGCGACAAGCCGGGCGACGCTCTGGCCATTTTTATGAAGAATGGCTGGACCTGCTTCCGCCTGCGGATCTGGGTTGATCCGCGAGGCGGCGTCAACGGGCTTGAATACACGACGAAACTGGCCAAACGCATCAAGGATGCCGGGGCGACTTTCATGCTGGATTTTCATTATTCGGACTGGTGGGCCGACCCTCAAAAGCAAAACAAACCCGCGGCGTGGGCCAAACTTGATTTTGACGCACTGGTCAAACAGACCGAATCCTATACGGCCAGCGTGATTGGAACCCTGAAGAAAGCCGGAGCAACGCCGGACTTTGTGCAGATTGGCAACGAGATCACCGGCGGCCTTTTATGGCCCGACGCGCAGGTCCGGGTGCCGCTCTCCAGAGTCAAGGTGTTCTCAGGCGATGTGACCGTGATCACCCCGCCCGAGCCGTACGACGACGCGAAACAGTGGAACCATCTCATCCGAGTCCTCAAAGCGGTCGGCGACGGTGTCCGCTCCGCCGTCACGCCCGATGACCGCGTCCGCATCGTTGTTCATATTGACTGCGGAGGCGATTGGCCGGTGACCCGGTGGTATTTCGACCATCTCACCAAAGCCGGAGTTGACTTTGATGTCATTGGCCAAAGCTATTATCCCAATTGGCATGGCACGCTGGAGAACCTGCGCGACAACCTCCGCGAAACGATCCAGCGTTATCATAAGGACGTGATGGTGGTTGAAACCGCGTATCCGTCCCGGGACACCCACCCCTCCCCCGCCGCGGCCAAAAACATGATCTGGCCGCAGACACCTGAAGGACAGAAGCAGTTTCTGGCCGATGTCATCAAGACGGTCAAGGAAGCCCCGGCAGGGCATGGGATTGGCGTCAATTACTGGCATCCGGAGGCCACCTATTTTCCAAATCCCGCCTGCGGCTGGATCGGCAGACCCGATGCCAATTCTCTTTTCGACGCCAGAGGCAAGCCATTGCCAGCCATGAATGTTTTGGGCCTTCAGCCCATGGCCTCAAACCCAATCGCTGCCACCGTCCATCCATAGGGGAATAAATCCAGACCCGGATATTTGTGATGCAAAGGCAAACCTCAAGGAATACCCTGTTCGCATGCGCACGGCATTTTTAATGCGGCCCTGGCCGGGGATGTATTGCGCATGGACATTAGGCCTGGCGCTGGCCGCCCAAATGGCGCGAGCCGACGATGCTCTTGCCCGCCAGCATTCAGTCGAAGTCACTCATGTCGGCCAAATCCGTCTTCTGGCGTCCCAGAGGCCAACTGCCAGCTACACTTTCCATCTGGAAGGGGACGTTTGGTGGGCAAATCCCGCGAGCGGAAAACTCGTTTTGAAGGATGGCTCCGGCGCCGAGGAATTGGAAATGGATTTGCCGGGCCAGCCTGTTGCGCCGGGACAAAGAGCCTTATTGGAAGGCAACGGCACGATCACGCCAACCAGCGCCGGTTTCAAGATCGGAGCCAGGGGGCCGGTCGTGAACAATGACGGCATCCACGGTATGATTGAGAAATCCGGCGCCGTTTTTTTAAAGGCCGGGCGCAATCCGATTCGAGTCGAGTGGTTCAACGGGGTTGAAAAATATGGATTGGAGGTTGATTATCATGGACCGGGGCAGCCCCGCCAGAAAATCCCCGACGCCGCGCTCTATCGGGTTCAAGTGGACGCGGTCACCGGCGTGAGCAATTGGGTTCACGGCCTGGATTACCGGTGTTGCGAAGTCTCCGGCGAAGTGCTGCCTGATTTCAATCCATTGCCCGCGCTGGCCGCCGGGACTGTGAACAACTTTGATCTGCGCGTCATGGCCCGGCTCGAGCACGTGGGGCTTGGTTTCACAGGCTTCCTGGAAGTTCCAAGCGGGGGTCTTTATACTTTCTATACGACATCAGATGACGGCAGCCGGTTGTTCGTGGGCGAACCCTCCCTGCGCGTGAGCGTGATTGGCCGGGCGGCGTTCCCCAGACCACAGCCCCTGGCCATTGGCCAAACCTTGCGCCAGGGGGAAGATGGCCAATGGGTGGAAGTTGAGGGAAAGGTGACATTTGCGAGCGAAGAGCCTGACGGTTTGAGGCTGGAAGTCAGCGCCCGAACGGGGCGCGTGAGCGTGGAGCTTCCCAGCGGCTCCGGCTTCACACCGGCGTTTCTTTTGAATCGCCGCGTTCGCGCAACGGGGTTTGGCCAGGGCGCCGCCACGAGCGACGGCCAGAGGGTTCTCAGCATTTTATTAGTCCCAGGCGGCCAGGGGATTGAACTGATGGAGCCGCATCCAGGGACGGCTGGAACCAGGGAGACCAACGCGGCGGGGCTTCCACTGCTGGTCAGCGCCTCTGAAATCCACCGCTTAAAGCGCGAGGAAGCCCAGCGCGGATACCCAGTCAAAATCCGGGGTGTCATCACTTCTGTTTTGCCGGAGCATCAGGCCTTCACCATTCAGGATTCAACCCGCGGGATTTATGTCGTTGATTTCTCCGAGAGCCGTTCGGACTTGCCTCGTATTGGGGAGTTTTTGGAAGTCGAAGGGGTGACCGATCCAGGCATGTTTGCTCCGGTTGTCAATGCGCACCTGGTGCGAACCCTCGGCGCCGGGGAACTCCCGGAACCGGTTCATCCCACCCGGGATCAATTGATGAACGGCAGTTTGGACGCCCAATATGTGGAAATCCAAGGCATCCTCACTTCCGTGCAGGATGATGGTGTGATTCTGCTTACCCCGGATGGCAGGATTAAATCCGAACTCCGCGTCGCAGGCCTCAAAACCCAGGATCTTGAGCGTTACGAGGATGCCTTGCTCCGCGTGCGGGGATGCCTGTTGGCCACTTGGGATTACGTGACCCACCGAGTCAAGGTGGACGAGATTCGGATTAACGGCGCCGCCCTCACTGTGGAGCAACCGGCGCCGGCGGATTTATTCGCCACTCCCAGAAAGACGGCGTCCGAACTGCTCCTCTTTGACCCCCAGGCGGGTGTCTTTCAACGGGTGAAAGTATCGGGACAGATCATCCACCTGCGGGAGTCGGAATGCTTCATGATGGACGGCAGCAGCGGCGTCCGATTCATCGCCAAGCATCCCGCAGGCTTGGAAGTCGGCGACTTGGTGGACGTGGTGGGCTTTCCGGAATTGAGCAGCGCCGCTCCCGTGTTGCGCGAGGCCGTCGTGCGCAAGACTGGTCAGGCCGCCCTGCCCAAAGCCAGAGCAATCGGCGCTGACGATCTGATTCGCGCGGACTTGGATTCAACGCGGGTCCGGGTCAAGGCGTTGCTGGTCAACCAAAGAAGCACGCCAACGGAGCAGGCGCTGGAGATGCGCGCGGGGCTGCGGTCGTTTTTAGCCATGTTGCCCGGCCCGGATAAGGAGATTCAGGCCATACCGGTGGGCAGTCAGTTGGAGTTGACCGGAACTTGTGTCATTCAAGGCGTGAGCCAGGATGTGGCCTTCTTCGGATTGCTGCTCAATTCGCCATCGGACATCGCCGTGCTGGCGCTGCCGCCTTGGTGGACGCTGCAAAGGCTGATGGTCATTCTGGGCGCATTGGCCTGCGTCCTGGCTGTCACTGTGCTTTGGATCACCCAACTTCGCCGCAAAGTCGAGCAGCGCAGCGCCGAACTTGAAATCCAGATCCGGGAACGGCAGCGTGTCGAGCAGCAGCACGCCATGGAACTGGAACGCGCCCGCATTGCCCAGGACCTCCATGATGAACTGGGATCCGGCCTCACGGAAATCAGCATGTTGGGGGTCAGGGCGCTCTCCACCTCCGCGCCCCTTGCCAAGCGGAGCCATTATCTTGAGCAGATGAGCAACCAGGCGCGCCAGATGGTCACGGCTCTGGACGAAATCGTTTGGGCCATGAATCCGACTCATGATTCGCTGGCCTCAATGATCAGCTATTTCTCCCTTTACGCAGAGCGTTTCCTGGGATTGGCGAACATCGCCTGGCGGCTCGAAGGGCCATTCAAGCCCGATGACCACGCGGTGGACTCCCGGCATCGCCACCAATTGTTTCTCGCGTTCAAGGAAGCGCTGACGAATATCGTGCGCCATTCCGGAGCCACGGAAGTCCTTCTGGATATCCAGGTTGAACAGGGACGGGTCTGCCTGACCATTGCCGATAACGGCCGGGGTTGGGCCGAGGCCGGCCAAACGGAGGAAATGGACGGCATCGCCAATATGCGGGCGCGTCTGGAAAAACTGGACGGCCGGTTTGAAGTCAAGAGCAAAACCGGCCAGGGCACAATCGTGCGCTTCGACCTGCCGTTGCATTAAAAGCTTATGACCAGAATTGCCATCGTCGAGGACAATAAAGTCATCCGTGAAAGCCTCATGGAGTTTGTGCAGGCGGATTCGGAATGCCAGTGCGTCTATGCTTGCGCAACGGCCAAAGAAGCCTTCAAAGAGATGCCAAAGCACCGGCCAGACATCGTGTTGATGGATATTCAATTGCCTGATATTTCGGGCATCGAATGCACTGCCCGGCTCAAACAGCTCATGCCTTCGGTCCAGATCATCATCGTCACAGTTTATGAAGACACCGAACGCATTTTCAAGGCGTTGCGTGCCGGCGCCTGCGGCTACCTTTTGAAGCGTTGCACCGCCAAAGAACTGGTTTCCGCCATCCGCGAGGTTCGGCAGGGCGGCGCGCCGATGTCGCGGGAAATTGCCCGCAAGGTGATTCTTTCCTTCCAGGAACCCGTTGTCACCACGGCGCAAGTGGAAGGTCTTTCTCCGCGCGAGCGCGAAATCCTTGAATTGCTGGCGGCGGGGCTTCCCAACAAGCAAATCGCCGCCCGCGTCGGTCTCACCGATGGCACCGTCCGCTGGCATCTCCGGCACGTTTATCACAAACTGCATGTGCGCTCACGAACCGAGGCCGCTCTCAAGTTCCTTACAGCCAAGTCGGAATAGCTTTGGGCGCCGGGTGATCCTCCTGCGCGCCAAATCTTATGCAGAACCATACATCTGTGAGGCTGGGCAAACCCGGAAAACAAGCCATGATAAAGGAGATCAACATGAGTGGCGTATGGGATTAAAACTTACAGTTCTATGTGCGGTGGCTTTCATTTCTTTTCACCATGCGGCGCAGGCAGACGCCAGTTTCCTGGCCGGGGCGGACTTTTCCGGCCTGGCCTTTTTCGAATCGCAGGGTGTCACCTATAAAGAGGGCGGACAGGTTCAGGATGGGATTCAAATTCTCAAGGACCATGGCCTCAATTGCGTGCGGCTGCGGCTCTTTACCAGCAGCGCCGCCCAGGCCGGTTCGGACCCTTACAACTACATCAATAATACCGCCTATACCGTGCCGCTGGCGGTGCGGGTCAAGAACGCCGGATTGCTCTTCCTATTGGATTTTCATTACTCGGACACCTGGGCTGACCCCGGCAAACAAGCCATTCCCGCAGCCTGGAAAGATCTGGACTTTGCCCAACTGGTGCAGCAGATGCACACCTACAACAGCAACACCATCGCCACCTTTGCGGCGGCGGGAGCGATGCCGGATTATGTGCAGGTTGGAAATGAAATCACCCCCGGCATGTTGTGGCCTCTTGGGAAAGTTCAGGGCAACGGCGGCGCGTCATGGTCGCAGCTTGGCCAATTGATGAAAGCGGCGATCCAGGGAATCCGGGACGCTTCGGGCGCGCACATGCCCAAGATCATTGTTCATATTGACCGTGGCGGAGATTGGCCCGGCACCATGTGGTTTTTTGACAATCTGAACGCGCAAAAAGTTCCTTATGACATCATCGGCGAGAGTTATTACCCCTTCTTCCAGGGATCACCGGACAGCCTGAGCAACTGCCTTAACAACGCTGCCGCGCGCTATGGCAAGCCCATCATCGTGGCTGAGAACGCTTTTCCCTGGACCAACGCCTGCTCCGCCAACTGGACCAACAGTCTTTACGGCTTTCCGCCCACCATAGCCGGCCAGGCCAGCTTCGTCGCGGCGCTGGCTGGGATCGTGAAGAGTGTGCCCAACCAACTCGGGGCCGGGTTCTTCTATTGGGGAGCAGAGTATCAAGCGGTCAACGGCGTCAACGAAGCCGGTTACAATACGTCGTCATTTTTTGATTTCAATGGCAACGTCTTGCCGGTGGCTGACGCGGTTGGCGCAATGGGCGCCCCTCATTTGCCAAGCCCCTTGGTCGATGGCCACTCAGCGGAGCGGCTTCGAAACTGATTCCCTTGCCACGCGCGTCCTTCTGGCGTCCAATCCGTCAACAGGGCGGGCGTCAACAATCAGAATGCCTTTGTCAGCACGAGCGCAATGGTATGCCCTTGCACGCGGTTCTCCGCCATGAATTCGTAGTTATACCGGAGCTGCGTCCAAAGCTTCCAACTTGGAATGAAGTACTCGACCTCGGGGCCGACCGCCGCCACCCGGCTGTATGGGAACAACTCCTCCGCCAGCGGGTCGTTGCCACTGCTGGCTATGACTCTCTGCTGGTAATAACCCACGACACCGCAATCAAGCGTCTTGATGACCTTCTTGCTGATGCCCCATTCCAGCGTCCAAGCCTGCCCGGGGGTTACGCCCGTGTCGCGGTACTCGCTATTGCACAGCTCATACCGGTTCAGCGCCGAAATCGCCCAAGTCTTTGCCTCGTCGGGATGCCAGGTCACTCCCAATGTGAGTTCCGGCGTCCAAAAGCCTGAGCCGGGCTGTGTCTGGGGCGGACCGCCGGAATCGCCTGTAGGCGCCCAGAAGCCGACTGCCGACCCGATGTCGAATTGTCCCGGATGCCACGAAAGGGTGCCCTCGCCGTAGAAGTCGCCGACCCCAAACGTGCTGCTCCTGAACGCACCGCTCTTCACACTGCTGTAAACGAACGGAAGGACGACGTCCCCGCCGAGGTAGCCGCCGAGGACTTTATAGTCGGTGATCCAGATCGCGCGCGGCACGGTGGCGTAAAGCATCGCCTGGAAACCGGCCGGGGCGATATTATGCCCGGCCCCGTTGTCCAGTACTTCGCCCAGATAGAACACGTTGTAGTCCCGGAAGTAAAAGCCGGGCGGCGGCAGCGTCGCGCACTCGATTCCTTCAATGCCGGGAACGTAATGCGCGTCGGGTTGGGCTTGGATCACGCCGGGAACGGCCGCCAGCGCGGCGGTGAGGAGACAACGAATGATTTGTGTTTTCATCGGATTTTATTATTTATTGACTGTGGTTTAGTGTGATTTTAGACGTCCTGGATTTTGCCGAGCAGGTAAGTTTCGTAGGCGCTGAGGTCGAGCAACCCGTGCCCCGAGAGATTGAACAGGATCACGCGTTTCTTTCCCGCCTCGCGCGCCTGCTCCGCTTCCGCGATCACCGCCGCGATGGCATGGGCCGATTCCGGCGCGGGCACGATTCCTTCCGTGCGCGCAAAGAGCGTCCCGGCCTCGAACACCCTGGTCTGGTGGATCGCCTGCGCCTCGATCAATCCCAGCTTGAGCGCGTGGCTGACCATCGGCGACATGCCGTGAAAGCGCAGCCCGCCCGCATGGATGGGCGGCGGCATGAACTGGTGCCCCAGCGTGTACATCATGAGCAGCGGCGTCGTCTCCGCCGTGTCGCCAAAATCATACCGCAACTCCCCCTGCGTCATCGACGGGCAGGCGGAGGGTTCCACGGCGATGATGCGATATTTCTTCTTGTGCTTGATTTTCCCTTGCAGGAACGGGAAGGCCAGTCCCGCGAAATTGCTGCCGCCTCCGGCGCAGGCATAAATGGAATCCGGTTCCTCGCCCGCCATTTCCATCTGCCGGATCGCTTCCTGCCCGATCACCGTCTGGTGCAGGCAAACGTGGTTCAGCACGCTGCCCAGCGAATACTTCGTGTGCGGATGCGTCACGGTATCCTCGATCGCTTCGCTGATGGCCATGCCCAGGCTTCCGGAACAGTCCGGGTCTTCGGCCAGCACTTTGCGGCCGTATTTGGTCTGATCGCTCGGACTCGCGTGAACCGTCGCCCCCCAGGTGTTCATCAGCATCCGGCGATACGGCTTCTGCTGGTAGCTGACCTTGACCATATAGACGTTGCATTCCAGTCCAAACCACTGGCAGGCCAGTGCCAGCGCCGATCCCCATTGGCCCGCGCCCGTTTCCGTCGCAATCCTCTTCGTGCCTGCGGCCTTGTTGAAGTAAGCCTGCGCAGCCGAAGTATTGACCTTGTGGCTGCCCGCGGGACTGGCCCCTTCATACTTGTAGTAGATGTGCGCCGGCGTTTTCAGCGCGCGCTCCAACCGCGCCGCCCGCAACAGCGGCGTCGGCCGCCACAGCGCATAGACCTCGCGCACCGGTTCCGGGATTTCCACCCACCGGTCCGGGCACATTTCCTGCCTCACCAGGTTCTCGGGAAAAAGCTGCGTCATCATCTCCAGCGACACTGGCTGGCGCGTGCCCGGATGCAGCGGCGGCGGAAGCGGTTCGGGAAAATCGGCCAGCAGATTGTACCATTGCTTGGGAATATCCGCCTGCGTCAACAAGAATCGGGTGGTTTGGCTCATAAAATCATGGGCATGCGTTGGTCGTGATGAATTTCATCAGCGTCATTCGTAAAATTTTGTCGAAATTACAATGTCTCCACCCTGCCAGACTTCTCATATTTTGCCAAATCCTTTGCAGTAATTGCGTTGGATTCTTTCGGGTTCAGGCCTGAATTGCACGGATTTTGGCATTTTTTAATTTTTTCCTCTATTCGATTGACAGACGGGCGGCGGCGCCCCGGGGCAAGGCTGAAGGCTGAAGGCTAAAGGCTGAAATTGGCTGGTTGGAAAACTTTGGACAAAAGGACGGAAGCAACCGCTTTGACCGGTTTTTGATCCGGCCAAGCCTGAAATCAAATGCAAGTCATTACATTTCATAGTTTTAGGATTTAGCATTTCCCAGGCCTTCCTCAAAATCACTGCGACTGACTGCGACTGACTGTGACGCGGTTTGACTGGGGCTCTGTCCGATTGGCGAGCATTTTGACCAGCAGCATTGGTTTCAGCCAGGTTAATCATGGGTTGACCCGCCTTCACCGCAACGGCTACGGCGCGGCAAGCCCGCTTTGACTGGCACGGACGGCCAAGGACAGGCACAGATTTGATCTGGCAGAGTAACGGGGTTTTTCCGATTTTCCCGTCTTCGCGGCATCCTCCTTCGTTAAAACCACGCCGGACGAGACGGCTTCCGACTTCGCCGTAGCGGCTACGACGGACAAGACGGCGGGCAGGCCCGCCCCTCCCATATCTGCCTGCGTCATCACGATTTCTTAATTCATCCTTCATAATTCTGCCTTTCCCTTCCATCATGGCCTTAATGGGTCATTCATTAGACGAACATTACAGTTAAAACATTTATTCGTCAACAGATTTTTGAAAGATTTTTCAGAAAAGTTGTGTTTTTTTCAAATGGTTGTAACACGCTGTATTGCAATGATTTATCAAAGGTCAAATGACCACGGGGACAAAGAAGAGAGTTTTTGAACCGCGAAATACTCGGAATACACGAACCCCGAAAGCTTTCGGGGAAGGGGGCTGCATAATGGCCGCGAAGGAACTCAAAGAGCGCAAAGACGGGGGCGTGAATTTTTATTTTTTGTGTTCTGTGCGTTCTTTTGTGGATGAACGTGTCTTCCCTTTTACGCGTAGTTGGCGTGGTTCGCGGTTTAATGAATCCGGTTCATCCGTCCGCCTTTAGGCCATAAAGTTCATTGTGCGTTCCGGCCTCTTTTCGGATTTGTTGCTGGACAGAGCGGGCGGGGTGCGGCAGACAAAATGTGGACATGCAAGGAACCGACCCCTTTCCGATATTTACGCCTTTGGCGCGCTGCTCTATGAAATGCTGACCGGGGAACCTCCTTATGCCGGTCGCAGCACCAATGATATCCGCAAGCAGATTCTGGCCGGTCCGCCCAAACCCATCCGAGCCAGGAATCCCGGGGCCGACGCCGGCCTTGTCGCGGTGGCGGAAGGGGCCATGGCCCGTGAACTGCGTGATCGCTACGCCGACATGGCAGACGTCTTGGCCGACCTGGAGCGGATCAACGCGGGAAAAGCGACGGTCGGACCCCATGGTATTTCGCGCCGTGTAAAGCAGATCCCCGCATCGCTGTGGATTCCCGCCGGTCTGGTCATGATCTCACTTGGACTTTGGCTGCTATGGCCACCCGCGCCCGCAAAAGGGCCTGCAACCAATCCGCCAGTGATCAATCCGCCCGTGACATCCGCGCCGCCGCCTCTCCCTCCGCCTGTACGGGAGCCTTTTCCATCCGTGGTTCCACAGAGCCAATGGCGGGTTTCGATATTGGCCGGACAGCCCGGCGCTTACGGCAGCGCCGACGGCGCGGCGTCTGACGCCCGCTTTCAATCGCCCGGAGGCATTGCAGTTGACACATCCGGGAATGTCTATGTCGCGGACACGGGGAACAACACCATTCGCAAGATCGCCCGCGGCGGCCCGGTCAACACCCTGGCCGGGCTGGCGGGCAAGCCGGGCCGTGCTGACGGGAACGGGAACGCCGCCCGCTTCCTGGCTCCGCTGGGCATTGCGGTGGACCGCGCGGGCAACATCTACGTTGCGGAATTTGCCAGCGACATTATTCGCAAGATAACCCCCGAAGGAGTAGTCAGCACCCTGGCCGGTTCAGCCGGCAATCCCGGCAGCATAGACGGCACGGGCGACAACGCCCACTTCCGCAATCCCTGGAGCGTTGCAGTTGACTCCACCGGCAATGTGTACGTGGCTGACAAAAGCAATTTTACC
Source organism: uncultured Verrucomicrobiae bacterium (assembly GCA_963825315.1). Classification (GTDB taxonomy): domain Bacteria; phylum Verrucomicrobiota; class Verrucomicrobiia; order Limisphaerales; family Palsa-1400; genus DASRLE01. The sequence goes on from CAWGST010000005.1 coordinate 331,728, forward strand.
ATCCGCCAGATCACTCCGACCGGCCGCGTCAGCACCTTCGCCGGTTTTCCCAGAATCCCAGGCGACACCGACGGCCCCGGCAGCTACGCCCGATTCCGCGACCCTCATGGCATTGCGGTTGATTCCGCTGGAAACATCTACGTTGCCGACACCGGCAACAGCACCGTCCGCAAGATTAGTTCCTTTGGCATGGTTAAAACGTTGGCCGGCACGGCGCGCAGCCCCGGAAACCTCGATGGCATCGGGAACAAGGCCCGCTTTTCCAACATCCAAAGCGTGGTGGCAGGCGACGGCGGCGACATTTATGTGCTGGACGGAGACCTCATCCGCAAAATCACCCCAGCGGGCGTAGTTACAACCCTGCTTCACTTCAGCCTTCAGCCTTCAGCCTTCAGCCTTCTACTTCATCCCACAGGCATTGCAGTGGATAGCATGGGCAACCTGTATCTTGTCGAAGGCATGAACAACGTGATCTGGCAGGCAGCACCGCCCAAGTGAATTTGCCACCAACCGGTAGGGCAACTCGGCGCCATAGCATTGGCGACGGCGGGCGTCGAACCCCTTCATATCATAATTCGTCACCTGGCAAGGGCGGCACATCCGGCGAGGCAGCCAGATACTTTTCAAAATCTTCACGGCGTCCAGCGGCAGCCTCGCGCCGCAGGTAATCCATCGTCATTACAACCGCCAGTTTTTCACCAGCGGCGCTGGCGAGGAATTGGCTCACCGAGTAGCCCTCGCGCGCCGCGAGGTCTTCGATGGTCTTTTTTAACGACTCCGGCAATTGGATGGTCAGGGTGCTCATGATTTCTTTCGTATCAGGCTCAAATATTCACGGGGCGACAGCGCAACCACGCCAAGCTGCTCCGAGCCGTGAAAATCTTTCACATTATGCGTCACAATATACTGGCAACCCGCCGCAAAAGCCAGTTCCAACACCATGTCATCGTCCGGGTCTGCGAGAAATGGTCTCCAAAGGAAATGGATTTCCTGCAAATGCGCCTGGCTGGCAAGATAGCGCAAATACCGGCGGGCGTCTTCGGCAGTGTCGCCGGGCGGCAGATTCTCGGCGCGTGTCAGCACTCCCTGCCACTCGGTATAAAGCCCCACCGAGAGGCAAAACTGGAATTCGGGCGCTGGAATGGAACTGATGAGCGCGAAACTCGCGCCCTCCCGGGAACGGGCCGCAGCCACCAGCACACTGGTGTCGAAAACTACTCTCATTTCGCGGAGTCCACGATTTTGACTTTCTCTGCCGTCAGGCCAAAATGTCAAGCTGATACCGGCGGCGGTGAAAGCGCAAATGCGCTGAAGGAATCAGAGTTTTTAACCGCGAAACAGAAATACGCACGGAACTCAACCCCGAAAGCTTTTGCTTACTGTCAAAAGTGGGAATTGACCGTTTACCTTTTCGACCACGAAAAATGCCCAAACAATTTGACTTCTCAATTTTCAATTCTCAATTTTCCTCATCCTCCTCTTCGGAAATAAAAATCTGCGATGGCGCGGGACCCGTTTATGACCCGTTTAGGATTGAGGGATAGACTATCTGGCAGCCAACTGCCGAGCATAGGTGATTTCCCGGCTGCCCACAGGGCGCACTTGCGCAGCTTCCAGAGTGGCCACTGCGACGGCTTCCTATTGCTCGCGATCAATTGCTGCGGCTGCCGTCTGCAATATAAGCAACATTTCTGGAGTGGCGCCCCCGGCCAGCCTTTTCAGTTCCTCGGCGTTTTCGGGATTGTCCACTCGCAAGGTTTGAGTTCCATATTGATCGAGACGCTGGCCCGGCGGCAGGTCGTCTGAGCGTGGAATTCCATTTATTGCAAATGCCCACTTTCCTTGCCGCGAAGCTTTGATATCTCCGGCATAGGTATAGCGCAATCCGATTGAAGCGGATTCTTTAATCAAAATCCGTTCTCGGCCGTTTACTTGTCCCATTTTAATGTGCGCCTTCGCCAAAATATGCTTCGCATTCGGCAGGGACAGGATTTGATCTATCTTTCGGGAGATGTCTGGGTCAACTCCTTGTTGGCGCAGATACTCATCCATCGGAACCCGAACATATCGAGGTTCCGTCAATTCTGCTTTGGCGGTGAATTCCGCGTCTCCACTCGTCGAAGTCTTTTCCATCACCTTGATTGAAACATCGGTGATTTTCGAGCCAGTTTTACTCAAACTCGACTCGACTAATGACTTGGCTTCTCCCCACGGGATTCTATTTTGAAAACAGGTAAAAGCCCAAAATCCCCCCAGTGCAACAACCACAGCCGCCGCGACCCCGATCCACGCTTTCTTGGCCCTCGCGCTTATCGGCTGAATGGCGTCGTTTGCGTTTACAGGTATTTGATCGTTCTCCGGCTGAGATTGAGGACTCGGCTTCCAACTGTCCGCCGCAGGAGGAGGTGGCGGAGGAGGCGGAGGCGGATTCACAGGCGCACTCGGCGGTGGTGGGGGTGGCGGACGCCTGCCCGTTGTTTTATCATCGGATGGTTCAGAGTCCGAGAGTGGTGGTGGTGTCCAAGCCATAAGATTAGGGTTTCGTTTGGTTCTGTTTAATTTCAATCCATGTACTCCATGCCGCACCACCTTCGACGATTACTTTGGTGTCTGGTTTTAACTCACCTGACTTTTCCAGTGCCAATAGTTCGGCATAATCAACCGGCCCTTTAGGCTGGCTTTGAGCGTCGGCGTAATAATATTTCGTGCTGGTGGTTGCTGGTGGAGGTGGGACGGATGCCGCGCTTGACTGGGATCGAGGCGGTGGTGGCGGCGGCCTATTTAAGTGTTGTGGAGCTGAGAAGCCTTGAAGCTTGGCTTGAATAAGCCGGCAAACTCCAGCCGCGGCCTGCTCATCAATATTATGTCCCTCAATAATAGAGCGCTTGAACTTAATTTCCCGGCTGTCTCCTCCGATGTCGCAAAAGCCCACTTTCAGTGTTTTGTTGAGGGAATAATAGATAATACCAACAAGGATACCCACAAGAATGCCAACAAAAATGCCCGCCAGAATACCCGAAATCGCCACTGGCATGAATATGACAAAACCAACGACAACTCCCAATATAAAGGCTTCCTTCCAAGGCTTGATGTAGCCGTAAAACGTTGTGCAAACATTCTCCAACGGAGTATGACATTCAAACAGTCCGGCCCACGAATTTTCGACGAACGAAATTTTGCCCACGCTGACTTTCAATTCAACCGTAGGGCTGATGCCGATCAAATTGAATATCCAGGAAATCAGCCCGTCAGTTCTTCCTGCAATGTGGACATAATTACCGTTTTCATCTGGGATTTCCGATGCATGCCATGACTTGATTACTAATGTGTTCATTTTAAGTTGGTGGCTTCTGGATTATGGTCGCTTTTTTGCTTCATTAAGTTCTACGACGTTTGCTTATCCAACTTTGCTGGAATCACTAAAACCGCCCGGACGAATTCCAATCCCAGATTCAGCAGCAAAAACCCCAAATAGGCGATAATGGGCAGCAAGCAAGCGAAGAGCAACAGGCCGAGTCCTAAATAATTCCCGCCAAACGTACCCAACAGTCCAAGGAGCGGAAATGGAGAGCCAAAGCCTTCAAACATTCCAATTGAATTTTCTTTGAAAGAGAAGATAATCAGTAAATTGGCGGCCATGCCGCCAAATAGAAAGAATATCGGTACCAGCTTGAGCCCCGCTTTAAAGAAAAAGCCGAGAATGCCAACCGCTTCCTCGCCAGCGCTGCCCTCCCCAACGATGACATTGACCACTTTCGGATTGAAAGCAAGGGCGCCCAAGTACAGCAGAATTGTCGAATAGAACAATGCTGGAATAATTACCACAAAGGAATTCGTGCCGCCGAGACGAATTCCTATGATGAGTCCACTCACCCATACAGACAAAGCGGCCGGCAGCGCGAGAAGGCCGCAACATTCTAAAAATGCCTTTGATGAGATCCGGTGCGGCGTGTTGGCGATGAGGGTGTCGCCGGCTCCGAGAAATCTCATGGCCACAAACTGCCCAATGGCCAGCGCAATTACGAATCCGATTCCCACCAGCGCTGGAACCAACTCGTTCCTCTTGATTGCGATCACAATGCAATAAATCAAGCCCAGTGCCCCGCCAGACAAAATCGCAAAGTGGCCAGCGTTGCGATCATAGAGAAGCGAGCGATTGACGAATCCTTCATTCAACAAGGCGCTGACGTGCTTCAGGGCGTTGGCAACAAAATCGCCCAAGACCGTGCGACTGAACGGAAGCAGGCTGCCGCCTTGAACCCGATTGCTGAACGGGCGCTGGTCGGAGCCTGGTATAGCTCTTGGATATCCAGGGGCGACGAAAGCCGACAAAGGTTTCCATTCGCTGCCGCCCTCCGGGACAACCATCGGATCGCTTTTCAACGCGCCGGCCTTAACCAGCGCCTGCAATTCCTCCAGCGACACCGGTCCAGCAGTTTTGTTCTGTGCGTCTGCGTAGTAGTATTTCATAAAATTTCCAGTCTGTACTCATTCATATGTATTTTTAGGCGGTTTATGCTCCGAAGCAATTGACCATAGAGAGAGTTATTTACCTGAGATTATTTTTCATGCATTTGATGACTTCTGGATCAACAGGAGGATTGGCTTGTTGCGCGGCGTCGATGTCTTGCGGGCTGAATTTGGAATTCGTTTCCTTGATCTGAGCGATGAGGGTCTCGGCTTTAACGCCGGAACTGCTGAGCATCTTGATCTCCTCCACAGTCAGCGGAGCCTGGGCCGGTTCGTCTTTTGGCTCGGAGGCCGTGGTGCCGCTGCCAGTACGAGGGAGGTTTCCAGGCGGATTAGCAACCACACCGCCTTCCAACATGGGCAAGTAACTTTGCGCCAACCGGTTGCCTTGCTCGGCGGCTTTGCGACACCATTGCACGGCTTCCGCCCGGTTCCGCGCAACGCCTCTGCCAAGCGCATAGCAGACGCCCAGGCGATATTGTGCCTGTGCATAGCCTTGCCCGGCAGACAGCCTATACCATTGCACGGCTCTCGCGTAGTCCCACGGAACGCCTCTGCCAGTCGCATAGCAGTATCCCAAGCGATATTGCGCCGGTGCGTAGCCTTGCTCCGCGGAGAGGCGATACCATTTCACGGCTTCCATGATGTCCCGCGGAACGCCCCTGCCATTCGCATGGTAGGAACCCAGGATGTACTGAGCTACTGGGTCTCCTTGCCCAGCTTTTTGTCTTATTATTTGGACTTGATAGTTGCCGGCGACGGGCGGTGGCAATGACGCCGGGGGCGGTGCCGAAACGGGATTGGGATTGAACACAGGCGGCCCAGTCTGAACGACACATCCCGTTGCCAACACGAGTCCCGCTGAAACAACGGCCACACTAAAAGTTCCAGAAATAATCTTCATTGTTTTTCTCCATTTGACTGTCTCAGTTTAACTGGAAGCAGTCTTCTTCATGCATTCGATGACGGCTGGATCAATGTTGGGATTGGATTGCTGCAGCGCGGCGATGTCGGCCTGGGTATAAGTGGACTTCGATCTTCCAATCTCGGCAATGATGACGTCCTTTTTAACACCGGCCGAGTCAAGCGCCTTGATGTCGTCCACGGTGAGCGGGGTGAGGGTTTCGGCTGGCGGAGCCTGCGTCTGCGCTTGCGGAGCCTGTCTCTGCGGCTGGGCTTGGGCTGCTTGTTGTTGCTGCTGGTAGACGGCGTCGTTATGTTGGATGGTTTGCAAGGTTTGGGGTGACTGTGCCTGTAGTGTAGCCCTTTGCTGTTGGTTAATACTGCCGATGATGGCGCCGGCGGTCATTCCAGCCGCCACACCAATCGCCGCGCCTAATTCTGGACGCCCGGTGGCAATTCCAATGGCGCTGCCCAACGCGCCGCCAAATATGCCCCCCGCCGCCGCGCCTTGGCCAGGAGTGTTACATCCTGAGGTTAGCGCGAGGATCGCGGATAAAAGTGTTACTCCAATAGTTCGCTGTATAAGTTTCATAGTTTTTCTTGCTTCCTTTTGCTTTGTGCATTGTTGATTGTCCGTTAACCATCAAGCCTGCTAATTTTTTTTCTTTGTTCCGGAGGATGAGGATGACGACGACTTTGGGGCCGGAGCTGCCGACTTTGTCGCTGCCGCCGGCCTGAATACCTTGCTGGGGGCTGCTGTTTTGCCACCTCTGTCAGCCGCTGTTGTCTTATCACGTCTGTCAGCCGCTGTTGTCTTATCACGTCTGTCAGCCGCTGCTGTCTTATCACGTCTGTCAGCCGCAAGTTTGTTGCGGTCTCCTACCGGTTTTCTTTCTTCGAAGCTTGAACGTTCCATTCGGCCATGGGTGGCGCGTTCCATGCGATCGCGCCCTATTCCATTGTTGACAAACCGGCCATGCTCATCCCTGCGAAACTCATTTCTGACAATGCTCCTGCCATAGAACCCATGCAGCCTTTCCCTATCGATGTGGTGACCCCATTCACGCCCTCTCATCCGAAAGAACCCTTCATGGAAGTGATCGAAACCGACAAACGTGAAACAGGCTTCGCCCAGGCCAAAATCAAAATCAAGGCCCACCCGGAGCCCGTTAAACATAAATACCCCATCCACAAAAACCGCTCCTACCGGCAAAGGCGCCCAACCAACGGCGGCGTCCGCTTCCGCATGACGCCAAAAAACCCAGGCCGGACCCCACGTATAATCCGGCGCCCAGAGCCAGCCCATGGCGGGGTCTCTCACCCAACGGCCATAGTGAAAAGGGATGTCTCCCCAAGTATAATCCGACTGCCAAAACAAACCATTGTCTGTTTGAACCCACTGTCCCATATCGTAATAGGGACGCCAATCTGGATTGGCTTGTACGGCGGAATCGGGACGCCAATACTGGACGCCCCCCACGTCGACCCATGTGCCGAAGGGCGCGAGTTGATCGTGAAAATAAGTAAAGTTGACTTCCTGGGCCGGTGGCACGGGCGGGGGCTCTTCGGCCGGAGGGGCAGGTTGCTGCACGACTATTGCTGGCGCGGGTTGGGGAGGCGGAAACGTCGCCGGAGCGGTTATGGGAGCCGGGGCGGCTGCCTTGGCCTGGAGCAAGGCGGAAATTACCGGTTGGGAGACGCCCTGGCCTTTGAGATAAAGCATGTCGTCCGCAGTTAGATTGAACGCCGTACCGGAGTTATTAATATAGGCGACAATGACATCATCCACCATTTGCGCCTTGGTCAGTTTGACGACTTCCTGCAATGTGGGGGAGAGGTTGGCTGGTGTTTGAGCCTGGCAAGCGTTGCCGCCATTCCAGCAAATCGCCCCAATGGCGATACAGGCAACGCCAATGACAATGCGCGCTCTATAGTTATTTAGTGTTTGTTTCATATCATTTTGACTGTTAAGTGTTTAGCTGTACGCTTTGCTTTTAGGTCTTCTGTTTTATAGCCGCCTTTTTGGCCGGCTTCGTGCTTTCACTCTCCTTTACGCCTCCGCAAGGGAAATATTGCAAAGTTTTTTTGAGTCGGCTTATCTTGAGCGCACAAGGCGGACGCCAAAAAGATGTAACAATTGCGGACCAAAGCGCGCGTTCTGCGGAGTATCCGAACACAACGATTGGCAGGCCCTTCCCTTGAGAGCTGTTTCTGAGTGCCCATGTTGTTTGCGCCCGCATATTTCCTTTGAGGCTGCAAGGATCTCGTTTTCAGGGATGATTTACAAAATTCTGGCTAGTCTGTAAAGCGAAAACCGTGGCGCCAAAACCGCGGCGGCGATCTCAAAGAATTTATCCCATGCAGGCGTGCAGGCGTAAGTCCTCCCTGTTGATACAAATTTAGCGTCGTCGTTTTTCAGGCAACAGGTTGGGAACATGGGGCCAACTGCCCCTGTGCAATCGCCGCGCCATGCGACTCAACGGCCTGGCGCCTTTCACTTCTTCGTGCGATATTTCGCCATCAACCTCGCCGCCGTCCCGTTTAACGACAAAGACTCCGTCGATTCCAAAATCCGGCGTTTGATTGGAATTTCCAAAGCTTGGCGGCTGAGGCGGACGGACCAAACTGACTTTCGCAGAAGGCTGGCAGCCTGGCCCGGCGGCGGGGGTCGATTGAGCACTTCTTGCCAGCGTGGCGTCGAATTTCTGCTTTCCCTGTCCGCCATAGCTGCCGCGACGGCGGATGCTTTCCCGATTTCAGCGGTTTCTGTCAATACTGATTTTGCCGTTTTTGCAAGTGCTTTTAGGACAACAACTTGTGTTTATTCAAAATGCCGAAAATTTCACTGTTTTTTTTCCGGGGCAGATTGCTCTTGAGAAAATCAAAATCAAAGGGTTGCAAACTGAAAGCTCTTTTTGGGAAGGGGCAATTCAAACCTTGCGATGCACTCGCCACCTACACTAAAATCAAAACAATGAAAGCGTTTCTAATCCTGCTGCTGGCCGCCGCCGGCTGCGTCACAAGCGTCGAAACGGTTACGACTCCTCAACCCGCGTTGCAACGCCAGACCGTCACGGACAAACGAGTGGTGATTGATCCGGCTCTCGACCAGGCCATTCATATCGTTGGCATCAAATCGACGACGGGGCCTGAAGGTTTTCTGAAAATCCAGTTGGACGTTCAAAATCTGACCGATTCTCCCAAGCAGTTCAGCTATCGCATCGATTGGTTCGACCGGGATGGGCTGGATTTGCCCATGGCCGCCTTGACGTCGATCCCCTGGATGCTGCTCAGCCACGAAACCTCGTTCCTCGCCGCCAGCGCCCCAACGCCCGCCGCCAAAGATTTTCGCGTCACTTTTCTTGGCCCAACCCATTGACCAAACCATCTCACCCCATCTTGCGCAATTCGTCCCGGACTTGCGCCGCCTTTTCGTAGTCCTCATTCTTGACCGCTTCATTGAGCGCGGATTCCAGTTTTTCGCGCGCGGTCAAAGGGCGTTTGCTTTGAATTTCCTGCAGCCACATTTCCAGTGATTGAATCTCGCCGCTTTGTTCCACCAGATCCTGCCGCTCGTGGTCGCGGTAAAACTGCCGAATCTCATCCAAGCCGGCTTCGACCAGGCGTACGACCTGATCGTAACGGTTGGCCTTGAGGGCCACGGCCCCTTTGGCACGGATGCGCATCATAAGACACTGCGGGCGAAACTGCTGCAACGTCCAGGCCAGTTCGTCCGAACCGGCATATTTCTCCACAAAACCGAACACCTTCAGATTCCGTTCCGTGTCCTCAATCACCCCGTCAAACTCCTCCAGTTGAAACAAACAGATGTAACGGTGATGATATTGGATGAACTCCTGCTGCAGCCGTCCACAGTCATCGGGGGTCAGGCGGAAGTCCTTGTCATCATTGCCATGTTCGCGCTTGAATTTTTCCAGGAGATCCAGGTAATACTCGAGCAGGGATTCGCGGCCAAAAGGCCGTTTGCCGTCCGGCCGCCCTTTGGCGTTCATTTGCAACAGCCCAAGATCAACCCGCAATTGAATCTTTTCAATGCCATCCTTGCCCTGAAATTTCCTGACGACAACTTGCCCGGGCTGATAATCCCACTGATCCAGCAGGGCAGAAATATCGAAACTCATGTTATAAATATGGACTCCGCTGGCCGCCAAGTCAACGCACTACAGTACGAGATGCTCGACACTGGCCCCTCAACTCGGGCAAACTTGGCCCATGTCGGCCTTGGCCCATGTCGCTGTTCACTCCAGTCAGTTCCCGGAAAACGTCCAACGCGACTTGCTTCAGTCCTTGCGCGCCCGCCGTATCGATCCGAAGTTCCATTACGCCAGTTACAAACAATCCCAAAAATGGCTGGCCTTGCACGAAGCCTGGTCTCCGTCGCGCATCGATGCGGATTGCGCCGCCCTCTATGATCGCAGCTTCTCGGCGGCCGCGGGCGCTTTGGCTTCATCACGGGTGCGCTTGATCGGGCTGGGCTGTGGCGGAGGACAAAAGGACGCCCGCCTCCTGGGTTCATTGACAGGGCAGGGGAGGGAAATATCTTACACGCCCTGCGACATCAGCCTGGCTCTCGTCTTGACCTCCTCCCGCGCCGCCCAAAGCGCCGTTCCAGGAATACGCTGCCATCCGCTGGTCTGCGACCTCGCCAGCGCAGATGATCTGCCCCAAATATTTCGCCATGAGGAAGACCCGCCCGCTGTTCATGTGATCACTTTCTTCGGCATGATTCCCAATTTTGAACCGGAAGTCATCATGCCGCGGCTGGCCGCGCTGCTCCGTCCCGGCGATCTCTTGCTTTTCAGCGCCAATCTCGCCCCGGTTCCGACTACGCCGCGGGAGTTCAACAAGTTTTGCCCGGCTATGACAACCCGCAAACCCGCGATTGGTTGCTGACCTTCCTGCATGATCTGGGCGTCGCGCCAGGCGATGGATCGGTCCGGTTTTCGATTGAAGATTCCAAATTGGCGTTCAAGCGCATCGTCGCGGATTTTTGCTTCGCCAAGCGGCGAATCTTGCAAGTCTATGGAGAACGGTTCGAATTCCGCAAAGGCGCCAAAGTCCGGCTTTTCTTCTCCTACCGTTACACGCCGGGCCTGATTGCGTCTCTCCTGTCAAAACACAAGCTGTCAACACTCGGCCAATGGATCACTCCTTCCGGGGAAGAGGGCGTTTTCCTGTGCGGCAGGGCAGGGGACTAAAAGATTTTCAGGGTCTCCAGCACAGCCTTGATGCGCGGCACTTCATGGGTTCGAAACAAATCCGTTTTCCCCAGCGCGGCCAGCACGGCGAAAAACGGCTCCGCGCAACGCACTTCCTCGCCAAAACATTCAAAGGCGTGCGGCAACGCGTGACACACCGGAAGACCCAACGCGCGCAAGCGAAACGTTTGCAGAAACGTCAGCATTTGATGCCGCACGCGCACCGCGCTGTCTTGCAGATTCCGGTAATAGAAGCCCAGTCCCGGATCGATCAAAATCTTCTTCAGCCCCTCTTTGGCCGCCACTTCCGTTTGGCGCAAAAAATAGTCCTCCATCGCCGGGATGACCTCCTCCAAATCAAAATCACCCGCCTCCCGCACGTTGCGCCCCTGCACATAACAAATGATGACCCCGGCGGAATGCGCCGCCGCCATGGCAAAGATTTCCCCACAATCCTCCATCCCGGTCAAATTGATCACCTTTGCCCCCGCTGCCAAACTCGCCCGGGCCACTTCCTTTTGATACGTTTCGACCGACACAATCAAATGGGCCGCCGCGAGTTCTTTGACCACCGGAAGCAATTTCCTTTGTTGGCCGGCCTGATCCATGCGCGCGGCGTGGGCCAGCGTCGATTCCGCCCCCACATCGATCATTGACGCCCCTTGCGCGCTCAGGATTTTGCCTCGTTGGACGGCCCTTTCCGCCGTCAAACAAACGCTCTCCCGATACCATGAATCCGGGGAAAGATTCACCACTCCCATGATCGCCGGTTCCGAATTGAAGGCAAAAAACCGGTCGCCCAGGGAAAATTCGCGCACCTTGACCACCGCCGCGGCGCGATGTTCTTCCAGCAACCCGGCCAAATGCTCCAATGACAACATGAGACTGCAAAGCTAGGCCAAAAGCCCTCCAAGGAAAACTCTTATTCAGCTTTTATGTTTTTTGCTGTTTTTTGCTGTTCTTTCTTGAAGTCCAACCGGCTTTCTGCCATTATCATCTCGTCCTATGAATATGCCGCCAGCCACATCACTTGGAAAACTGGACGAAAAGCAGAGGAGAGCTTTGATCAGCTTGCTGGCGGATGACGACCAGAATGTTTATCGGACCGTCCGCCAAAAAATCATCTCCCACGGCCCGGCCAGCGTCCCCTGGCTGCGCGAGCACGCCCTGAGCAACGATCCTGTCCTGCGCCGTCGCGCCCATGAGATTGTCAGCCATTTCGCCCGCCAGGCCGCCGACACCCAACTGCTGGCCTTTTGTTTGAATCAAGGCGAAGACTTTGATCTGGAGCAAAGTGTTTTGCTCCTTTCACGCACACAATATCCGGACATTAACCCCGAGGCTTACAGCGCCTTGCTGGATGATTTTGCGGGCGATTTGCGCGATCGCCTCGATTTAAACGGCGACCCCGGCCAGATTCTCAGGATCATCAACGAATATCTGTTCCGCGAATTGAAATTTACCGGGGATGAACACAATTTTTACGATCCGGACAACAGTTATTTCAATCGCGTCATGGATCGGCGCACCGGCAACCCCATCAGCCTCAGCTTGGTCTATTTGTTGCTGGCCCGGCGGCTCCATTTGCCCATGGCGGGCATCGGGCTTCCCGGCCATTTTCTCTGCCGCTATCAATCCAGCCGGGCCGAGATTTTTGTGGACGCTTTTCGCGGCGGATGCCTCCTGACCAAGGCCGACTGCATCAAGCGTGTGCTGCAATTGCGCCAGCGCTTTGACGAAAGCTGCCTGGCGCCGGTCAGTTCCCGGCGGATACTGCTGCGCATCTGCGCCAATCTTCACCAGATTTACACCCAACGAAAATCCGCGGACCAGGTTGAGCGCCTCCAGCGCTATCTTGTCGCGCTGGCCAAATAAGGCAACGTTCAAGGTTTGCGGTTTGCCGTTTTGTGCTTTCCCGCCAGCCTTACTTTTCTCAGACTTGTTTTCCACCAGCGCAGTTGCTGCCTGGCAATCAACGGATCAATCCGCGCCAAAAGGAGGTGGGCCACCCGGGCTTTCATCCGGTCTAAAAAGGTTCGCGAACGCCGCCAGCCCGTCCTGTCGATTCGCTGGCAATGCGCCAGTATCCCGGCAAAAATCTCTCGCCCTTCACCCACCAGCGCGGGGTTGGACAGTCTGACCAGCAGCTCGTAATTGATGTTCAGGCTCCGTCCGTCCAGATTGGCCGAACCGGCATACGCAATCTGGTCGATGACAAACAGCTTCGCGTGGAGAATCTGCGGCTGATACTCGTGAATCTCGACGCCCGCGGCCAGAAACCGGCGATAAAAGCTTTGCGCGGCCATCCGCATCACGGGAAGATCGCACTTGGCGGGCAGGATCAATTGCACTTTGACGCCGTGGCGGGCCAGACGCATCAGCATGCGCCGGATTTTCCACGGCGGCACAAAATACGGCGATATTATCAGCACCTCCCGCGCTTCCTTCAGATCGTCCCGCAACGCGCGCTTGAGGGGATTGTTCCTGCCGGGGCCGCCCAGCAAAAGTTTCGCCTCGGGCGCCGAGATGGTTTTTAGCAGGAACGATTTGCGCAGACGCGTAAACGGCCTGTGTTTGAAATCCGCGCAGGCAAACATGTCGTCGAACGCCATGGCCAGTTCCCGTGCCAGCGGGCTTCGCACCCTCAATCCCAAGTCGCGCCAGCCGGCGGTGACGCCGTCGCCCCGGTATTCCGTGGCGATATTGAACCCGCCGATAAAAGCCAGCTCATCATCGCACACCAACATCTTCCGATGATCCCGAATAAAGACATGATGCAGGCTGAGCGGATTGAACCAGCGAAATTCGCCGCCGCTGCCACGAAACGTTTCCCAAAATGAATCCGGCAAATAGGCCGACCCCAAAGCATCCACCAACACCCGCACGCGCAATCCCCGTTTGCAAGCGTTGACGAGGGCGTCCCTAAACTGGTCCGCGGTCGGGCCGGCATGAAAGATGTACATTTCCAGCCGAACCGATTGCGAGGCGCTGGCGATGGCGGCCAGCATTTGCTCCAGCGCTTCCTCCCCCGTGTGCAACCATTTATATTCCGCGTCGCTGTGTGAACTCATTGCAAGAGAATGGTACATCACCGGGCAAAATGTCTAATGACAAAATCCCAATGACCAAATTCGAGTCTTTGGCAAGAATCGAACCACTGATTGGCCGCGAAGAATGGCAATTGAGGGAAATTTTAACCACGGATGGACACGGATGGACACGGATATGGATGATAGGAAAAGGGGAAACACGGTAACAAATGTTGATAGTCAACGACTTAGAGCGTTTTAAATAAAACTGTAGCCACAAGAGGCAAACCAGTTCATGGCATCCCGGGGCGTGATACTCTGCAAAGCTGAAGCAATCGCCTGGAGCAGAGCGGGCTGTGTGCGGGCCTCGGCTGTACGCAGGTGGGATTTGACTTTGCTCCACATTTGCTCGATGGGATTGAGGTCTGGGGAATAGGCTGGAAGGAAGAGGATTTGGGCTCCAGCCTGCGCGATCAGCGAAAGGGTCGGCTCACTTTTATGCGGGGAGAGGTTATCCATGATGACCACATCTCCGGCGCGCAGCGTCGGGCACAAGACATGGCCGACATAGACCCGGAAAACCTCCGTATCGGTGGCCCCCTCGATGGTCATGCAGGCGGTGGCACCGTCCAGGCGGATGGCGCCGATCATGGTCGTGGTTTGCCAATGGCCCTGCGGACATTGGGCGTGGACACGCTGACCCCGCAGGGCGCGCCCGCGCAGGCGGGTCAGATTGGTTTTGGCACCCGATTCGTCCAGGAAAATCAGTTTGGCCGGGTCCAAACCGCCTTGCCGACGCCGCCAGGCGCGGCGCGCCCGCGCAATGTCCGGACGGTCTTGCTCGCTGGCATGGAGTGTCTTTTTTTATATGTCAGCCCCATCTTCGCCAGAACGTAGTGGATGGCGGGCAGAGAACAGTCCAGTTCCAAGCCGGCGCGCAGCTCTTTCAAGGTCAGGTCGGGCTTCTGATTCAATAGAGTCCGCATCTGGCGCTGATGGGCCGCCAGGATCATCGGCTTGCGCCCGGAGAAACGGTGGCGCGGACCGATCTCCCCGGTCCGTCGGCGTTGTTGCAAGAGCTTCTTGACCATGCCCAGCGAAACCCGGTAACGATCGCCGACCTCCACGCGAGTCCCCTCTTCAAGGTCATAGGAAGCCAAAATCCGTTCGCGCAGGTCCAACGATAAAGTTCGCATGAACTGCCTATACCACAGGCCCAACGGAATGGCTACAGTTTTATTTAAAACGCTCTAGCCCGTAACATTTGCCGTTACAAACCCGTAACAAGCCAGTTACATTAACGATAAAGCCAGGGCTTGAAATGGTTGCACGGTATATGTCCAAGCCGATTTTATCGAATGACGGAACAGAGTGCAGTGGAAGAGCCAGTCGGTGGAGCGGTTCTCTGTCGGCGCTGGAATGGAGCGGAGTGGGCTTGTCTCGCCGAAATTGGATGACGGCGGACTTGTCTCGTCTTGTCCCGCCAAAGCCGCTTCGGCGACCGTGGAAGTCCGACGAAGGCGAAAGCGGTTTGAATTGGCGGATTCAGGCCCCAAAAGCAGCCTATGTGTCGTTGCAGAATTTGGAGGCCCAGGCTGGCAAGCACGAGATCTGTCCATAGTGCCGCCTACGACACGACGGCGGAACCGTCACGGAGAATTCTGCTGCGAATCGTCGGCGGTCGTGAGGAGAAAAAGTCTATTTGGTTAACACCCTGGTCACGTCGGAAACTTCACGTTTGCTTTTTAGGCGGTAGAATTCCCATTTGAAACCAAGTGTGTCGGTTTGTTTTCCCGTTATCCATGATGGCGTCCAGTTGCAGGGCCGGGTACACAAAATCCATCGCCTCATCTCCCGGCTTTCGGGCATAGCGAGGCGCTGCATTAGTGATGGTCAATGACTTGATTTGATCAAGTGGCCATCCTGCCAATCGAGGCAACCGTGCTCGTCCGTTTTGGATGGATTCTACAATTTCTTCAGGGGTGATGAATTTGGCAAGCAGTTGGTATGGCTTGAGATTCCGCCAGCTTACGTTCAACTCACCTAATTTGGCGTTGTTTCCAAAACTAACATAAACGTCACCGAAACCGCTCATTTCAATGCCATCAATGCAACGAGTAAAGTCAATCCCGAAGCCTTGAATTTCATCAATCTCATTTTTTGTTTTTTGGTCCATCCATCTTCTCGTCGTTATGTCCCAATGGAGATCGAAATCACAAGTGCCGGGTTTTCTGGCAAATTGTGAAATCTCGATGCCAAGCAGGCGCGCATATTTCAATCCCAGCCGCGTGGCTTCTCCCAGGTCAGGAACGCCAACAACAGGTTCTGGAACATCCTTGATGGCGCTAGTCGCTTTAGCCTCGGCATTTCCATCGTAGTATTCGATGCAGCCAAGGGCTGGACATATCATAAGATATTTTGTCTCGTCGGCATTTCTAAAAAGCAGAGTTTTGTAGCCGTTAGGCATCCAACCTTTTGGGGCAGGCTTCCGGTCTTTCATGGTGAACGAAGCGATAGTCAGGGCGTTGGAGATAACTGCCTCCGAAAATTCCTGCGGGATGACCTTGTAAGACCATATTTTTTCCACTGGCCAAACATTGGCGGGCACCGCCCAAATAACCTTTATACCGGCGGGACTTTCATTGGTGAAAGTCCCGCCGCGGGCTGTCAAAAAGCAACAGCCACAGAGGAAGCAAAGTGGAACCAAACCCCTCATGGAAAAACCTGGTTGTCTGTCGGTATTAAGTTACCGGGGCTGGAACTGGGGCTTGACGGGGCCGTATTGTTTTGAACCGAATCGTTGATACATTCAGGATAGCCGGCGACGCGAAATATGATAGTGTAATCTATGATTTCACCAGAATATTGAGTCCTTCCCGCATTAAACCAAGCTTGAGCGATGGATTGATTTTCATAGACGCTCATTCCGCTCAGAAGGCCTCTTCCTCGCGCTCCAAAAGAACCACATTCGGAAGAACGCGTTCACCGGAGATGCGCCTGGCGCGCGCTTCCACGTCGGGCCATTTTACCCGTTTGCTCTTTCCTTTGGGTTTTTGCGGAACCTTTTCTTCCAATTGCAGAACCGCGACGAGGAATTTCTCCCGCTCGCGTTCGGGCAATGCGCTGACCTTTTTAAGCAATTCAACTGCGCTCACAACAATAAAATATCCGATTTTTCAACGAGCGACAAGGGCCGTTTTCACAAAAAATTCGTCATTTTTCCCGGTTAATGTTTTGCAAATCAGGGGCTGGTGGCGTAACAATTTGCATCCGCCCTGCGGCTGGCTTTGGCCGGTCATCGGCGGCTTATGAAACCTGATGTCGAAATATACGATACGACCTTGCGCGATGGCAGCCAGGGCGAGGGCATAAACTTTTCGGTCGCGGACAAAATTCGCATTGCCGAGAGGCTGGACGCCTTCGGGGTGCATTACATTGAAGGCGGCTGGCCGGGCAGCAATCCCAAGGACCTGGAGTTTTTCAAACAGGCCGCGCGGCGAAAATGGAGGAACGCGAAAATCGCCGCGTTCAGCATGACGCGCCGCAAAGGCGTCGCCGTCGAAAGTGACGAATTGATGCGGCAGATTCTCGAAGCCGAAACGCCCGTCGTCACCATCGTCGGCAAAACGTGGCTGCTGCATGTCACGGAAGTGTTGCGCGCGACGCCGGAGGAAAATCTGGCGATGATCGGCGACACGATCCGTTTTTTGAAGGTCCACGGCAGAACGGTCATCTACGATGCCGAACACAGTTTCGACGGCTATAAAGATGAACCGGAATACGCGCTGGCGACGTGGCAGGCCGCGGAAAAAGCCGGCGCGGATTGCATCGTGCTTTGCGACACGAACGGCGGCTGTCTGCCGGGGGAAATCTCCACCATCACCGCGCTGGCAAAAGACAAATTGAACACACGCATCGGCATCCACACGCACGACGATTGCGGCGTGGGCGTGGCCAACGCGCTGGCGGCCATCGAAGCCGGCGCGACGCAGGTGCAGGGGACAATCAACGGTTACGGCGAGCGCACGGGCAATTGCAATTTGATCAGTGTGATTCCGCTGTTGCATTTCAAGATGAAAAAGACCGGCGTGCCGGCAAAGTCGCTGCCGAAGCTGAGGGAACTTTCCGAGTTTGTGGATGAGATCGCGAACATGCGCCACAACCCGCGCCAGCCCTGGGTCGGGCAGACGGCGTTCGCGCACAAGGGCGGGATGCACGTCCATGCAATTGACCGCGTCGCGCGCAGTTACGAACACATCCAGCCGGATGCGGTCGGGAATTCCCGCCGCGTGCTCATCAGCGACATGTCCGGTCGC
This sequence comes from uncultured Verrucomicrobiae bacterium, assembly GCA_963825315.1. Taxonomy (GTDB): domain Bacteria; phylum Verrucomicrobiota; class Verrucomicrobiia; order Limisphaerales; family Palsa-1400; genus DASRLE01. Next base: position 349,665 of record CAWGST010000005.1, read on the forward strand.
ACGAACATTTTGATGAAGGCGGCGGAACTCGGATTCAAACTGAAGCCGGACACGCCGGAATTGAAAACGATCATCGGGCGCGTGAAGGAATTGGAAAACGCAGGTTACGAATACGAAGCCGCCGAAGGCTCGCTGGCGTTGCTCATCAGCAAGACGCTCAAGCGCCGCGAACCGCCGTTCACGGTGGACTCGTATCATGTTTCGATGCGGCGCGGCGCGAACGAATCCATTTGCGAAGCGACGATCAAGGTGCGGGTGAACGGCAAAGCGCATCAGACTGTTGCCGAGGGCGATGGCCCGGTGAATGCGCTCGACGGCGCGTTGCGTTTGGCGCTGGCAAAGTTTTTTCCGCAATTGAAGAAAGTGACGCTGACGGACTACAAAGTGCGCATTCTCGACAGCGCCACCGGCACGGCGGCCAAAACTCGCGTGCTCATCCAATCCAGCGACGGCAAGCATGAATGGGGCACCGTCGGGGTCCATGAGAACATCATCGAGGCCAGCCTTCAGGCGCTGGTGGACTCGCTGGAGTTCGCGCTGTTAAAAAAGGGGGGTTGACATATATACATTGTGATGTATATATGGTGCCATGAAAGCGAAAAGCAACAGAAAAAGCCGCAACCAGACGCCCAAGAGTGGCCTAAAGGCCGGAGTGCGCTTGGTCGGCAAAGCCGGAGAGCCTGAAATGTTGAAAGAAGCAGCCCTTGCGTACGAGGTGGACGAACAGCCCATGGTTCGTACTCAGATATACCTGAGCAAGCCAGAGCATGATTTTATCCAGCATGAGGCGGCGCGCCAGGGGCAGCCCATGGCGGCCGTCATTCGGGCGTTCATTGATGAAAAAATGGAAGTGCCCGACGAGGTTTGGACCAACAATCCGCTGCTGCGTCCTCCGGTGCCGGATCCCGCCTGGACCGGGCGCGATGACGGGGCGATCAACCACGACCATTACATTTATGGCTGCCCCAAAAAATGGATGCAGCGCAAAGGCCAATGGGTTGAGACTCCGCCCCTGCCGGATGATTATTACAGCAATCCTCAGAGCCGCCGCGCCTACGACGACGAGGTCAATCGCCGGACATGAGGGAACGCGTCTTCATGGATTCGTCGTTTTGGATTTTGTTGCGTGACGACAAAGAGCCGGAACATGGCCGCATTGTTGAGGTCATGCGGCGGTTGCTTGGCAATCGGGGCCAGTTAGTGGTGACAGAAATGGTGCTGGCGGAAACCCATGCCTATTTTTGCAGATCGTCGCTGCGCTCGCTCCAGATTCTTGACGACTTTGAGAACAACCGGGCCATTCATTGCGAGCCGACGGGACCGTCCGACCGGCAGGAAGCCTTTCAACTGCTGCGCCGCCATCGTGACAAAACCTGGTCGTTTTGCGACGCGATTTCCTTTGCGGTGATGCGCCGCCTGGGCATTCGCAAAGCGGCGGCGGCGGATCATCACTTCCGCCAGATCGGCGAATTTGAAGTAATTTGTTAATGACATGAGCGAAATCCCCAAAGCTTACGAGCCGCAGGCGGTCGAGGAAAAATGGTACAAATTCTGGCTCGACCGGAATTGTTTCACCGCCAATCCGCACTCGCCCAAGCCGGCCTATTCGATTGTCATCCCGCCGCCCAATGTCACCGGCATGTTGACGCTGGGACACGTCCTCAACAATACAATCCAGGACATTCTCGCCCGCAAGGCGCGCATGGATGGCAAGGAAGTTCTCTGGCTGCCCGGCACAGACCACGCCGGCATCGCGACGCAGACGGTTGTGGAGCGCGCGTTGAAAAAATCCCGCGAAATCAAACATCGTGACGACTTGGGCCGTGAAAAATTCCTCGAACGCGTCTGGCAATGGAAAGAAACGAACGGCGGCATCATTATTCAGCAATTGAAAAAACTCGGCGCCTCCTGCGACTGGACGCGCGAACGGTTCACGATGGACCCGGAGTATTCGCGCTGTGTGCAGAAAGTTTTCGTCGAGCTTTACAAAAAGGGACTCATCTATCGCGGCAAACGCATGGTGAACTGGTGTCCCGCGTCGCTCACCGCGCTCTCCGACGAAGAAGTGGTGATGAAGGAACAAAAAGGTTTGCTCTACTATTTCAAAGTCGAAGTCGCCGAAGCGCCGGGAACTTTTTTGACGATAGCGACGACGCGGCCGGAAACGATTCCCGGTGACACCGCCGTGGCCGTGAATCCAAAAGACCCGCGTTACGCGAAACACATCGGCAAACACGTCGCGCGTCCGCTGCCGGCGGAATTGCCGCGCGAACAGAAGCTCATTCCCATCATCGGCGACGAGCATGTGGATTTTGAATTCGGCACAGGCGTTTTGAAGGTCACGCCCGCGCACGACAAGGCGGACTTTGAAATTGGCGAACGACACAAGCTCGCGCCGATTGAAGTCATTGATGCGAAGGGACACATGAACGAGGCAGCAGGCGCGGATTTGCGCGGCCTCGACCGTTTCAAGGCGCGCAAAGTTGCCGTGGAAAAACTGACGGAACTGGGCGCGTTGGAAAAGGAAGAGCCTTACACGAACAACATCGGTTACAGCGAACGCGCCGACGTGCCGATTGAGCCGCGCTTGAGCGAGCAATGGTTTTTGAAATATCCGAGCGTTGAAAAATCGCGCGAGTGCGTAGCGCAGGAGGGGAGCGCGACCGTCCCGGTCGCCGCATCAGGCGTCTCGCCGGATGCTTCTTCGCGCGGGGGGATTCCGTTCGGCGGGACGCCGAACGGTGCGGACGGGACGTCCGCGCTCCCTGGAAAAATGCAATTCCATCCGCAGCGCTGGGCGAAGGTTTATGACCATTGGATGGAAGGCATCAAAGACTGGTGCATCAGCCGCCAGCTTTGGTGGGGACATCGAATTCCGGTGTGGTATCGAAAATACAAAACAGAAGCAGAAAGTTTATCCAAAGACCGCTACGTTGGAATTGAGCCACCATCTGACTTGGAAAATTGGGAACAAGACCCCGACGTGCTCGATACCTGGTTCAGTTCGTGGCTCTGGCCGTTTGCGACGATGGGCTGGCCGGAGCAGACCGACACGCTGAAAAAGTTTTATCCGACCACAGATTTGGTGACCGGGCCGGACATTATTTTCTTTTGGGTGGCGCGCATGATCATGGCGGGCTACGAATTCATGGGGGAGATGCCGTTCAAAAATGTCTATTTCACCGGCATCATCCGTGACAAGCAGGGCCGCAAGATGTCCAAGAGCCTGGGCAATTCGCCCGACCCTCTCGATCTCATCGCGAAGTATGGCGCGGATGCGCTGCGCTTCGGGGTCATGCGCTCGGCGCCGCTGGGGCAGGATGTGCTGTACGATGAGCAGCAGGTCGAATTAGGCCGCAATTTTTGCAACAAGCTTTGGAATGCCTGCCGTTTCCGCCAGATGGCCGGCAGTGCCGACTTCCCAATTCAAGGGGAAATTGATCCAAAACTTTTAACCTTGGATGACAAATGGATTTTGCTAAAACTCGACGCAGTCATCCGCGAATTGGCCACGGCATTTGCCGATTACAAATTCAGTGACGCAACGGCGGCGCTCTACAGATTTTTCTGGAGCGAGTATTGCGATTGGTATGTCGAAGCGAGCAAGGCCGTGTTCTTCGGCAACGACTTTACGCGCAAGGCAAACACTCTCGCGGTGATAGATTTTGTTCTGTCGCACACGGTGCGGTTATTCCATCCATTTCTGCCATTCATCACCGAGGAATTATGGCATGGCATGGGTTACAGCGCCGACATGCCGGAAAACCAAGGCGGCGAAACAATCATGTTCGCGCCGTGGCCGAAACCGCTCGATGATGATTTCCGATCTCATTACGGCTTGAGCGAAGAAGTCAACCGCGACATCGCCGGCCGACAAAAGCTGGTGATTGAAATTAGAAATATCCGCGCGCAGTACGGCATCGCGGCCAACAAAAAGCTGAAACTGATTTTTGAATCAGTTGTTGATCTGCCGCCCAATGAAAACGAAGTGATCAAATTGCTGGTTGGGGCGGAGATTATTGAACATCGGCTCAATTATCAGCCCGCGAAAGGTGAACCAGTTGTTTATCCAAGCTCTGGCGGAAAATTGTTTGTCCCGATTGCAGGCTTGATTGATGTCGAGGCGGAAAAGGCCCGGCTGACCAGGGAATTAGCCAAAAATTTAGCCGAAATTGAAAAGGTCGAACAAAAGTTGAACAACCCGGCCTTCGCCCGGAAAGTGCCGGCCGCCGTTTTGGAGGAACACAAACAACGCCTCGTTGATTCGCAAGCCAAACGCGCGCAACTCCAAAGCGCCTTCGACTCATTGTAACCGGCTTAGCTGGTAAAACTGCTGTGTGCCGGAGATGGGATTGGTCACTGTGTTCTGCCCGTTTATGACAACCGGCGCTGGCAAATTGGTACTCCAAACCGCTGGCGAAAGGTCCGTGGTGGATTGCAAAGTGGTGCCGGAGGCAGTGTTCGTCCACGTCAAAATAACATTGGTTCCAGAAAGAAAAATGCTCAGTTGCGGTGGCGGCGGCAACGAAATACTGAACACCGTGCCTTGGTCGTCCCTCGCTGTCCCATAGAGGGTGTTGCCCGATAAAAGTAATGCGCCTTGCGGTTCACCTCCGTCGCTGCCGTTGGTGAAACTGTACAGGACCGTAAAACCCGTGCCATCGGTGTTGACGGCGAATACCGTGCCCCCGTTCGAGCCGCCTTCTGACGCGGTCCCATAGAGGGTGTTGCCCGATGAAATCAATCCGGCGCACGGCATAGCTCCGTCGCTGTAGCCATTTAAACTATGCAGGGTCCTAAAACCCGTGCCATCGGTGTTGACGGCGAATACCGTGCCACCGCCCGAACTGCCGCCATTCATCGCCGTCCCAAAGAGGGTGTTGCCCGATAAAATCAATCCGGCTTCCGGACAAGCTCCGTCGCTGCCGTTAGTAAAACTATGCAGGGGCGTAAGAACCCCGCTACCGATGTTGAGGGCGAAAACCGTGCCATAGCCCGAACTGCCGCCTACCGTCGTCCCATAGAGGGTGTTGCCCGATAAAATCAATCCGGCAAACGGATTATATCCGTCGGTGCCATTAGTAAAAGTGTGCAGGATCGTAAAACCCGTGCCATCGGTGTTGACGGCGAATACCGTGCCCATGATGCCATCAAGGCCGCCCTTACCCGCCGTCCCATAGAGGGTGTTGCCCGATAAAATCAATCCGCCAACCGGATTACCTCCGTCACTGCCGTTGGTAAAATTGTAAAGGGTCGTAAAACTCGTGCCATTGATGTTGACGGCGAATACCGTGCCATCGCCCGAACTGCCGCCATAAACTGCCTCCCCATACAGGGTCGTGCCCGATAAAATCAATCCGGCAGAAAGATTAGCTCCATCGCTGTTGGAAAGGTACTGACCACCATATATATTAGTATAATAGCCCCCCGCAGTAAAATCATAAAGGTTCTTAAAACCCGAGCCATCGGTGTTGACTCTTCAACGACAACTATTCTTCACCATCAGCGACAATTAAAAATCACCACTGAGGCCGGTTGTTAAGGTTCATCGTTTCACTGTTCTGTAACGTTTGTCCAGCCCCTTCGGTGGAACGGAGTCTTTGGAGCGTAGCGACAAGGACGCAGTGGAACCGAAGGGGCTGGGGGGCCTCGGCGTTACCCGCCGCCCCTGTTTTGTTCTTTTTCTTTGGGCACTCGCAAACTCTCCCCCTGGAACTCCAACAGGATGGCGTGATGCACCAGCCGGTCAATGGCGGCCATCGTCGTCATCGGGTCTTTGAAAATCTGGTCCCACTTGGAGAAGACCAGATTGCTGCTGATCATCACACTGCGCCGTTCGTAGCGTTCCGCCAGGAACGTGAACAGCACTTCCATTTCGTCCCGCTCCTGCTTGACGTAGCCAACGTCGTCCAGAATGACCGCGTCAAACTGATCCAGTTCGCGCAAGCGCTCTTCCAGACGCAGATCTCGCTTGGCGGTCAATAATTGTTGCACCAGCTTGAAGGTCGGCACAAAGAGCACGGCGTAGCGATGGCGCAGGATCAACTCCCGTCCCAAGGCGGCCAAAAAATGGCTTTTGCCCCGGCCGGGCAAGCCAATGGCGATGACGTTCTCGGCTCGCTGGACAAAGCCGCCGTCCAGCAAGCTGGGCAGCATCCGGCGCACTTTGGCGGGCAGTTTGGTTTCCTCCAAGCTGCCCAGGTCTTTGCCTTGCGGCAGGCCCGATTGCTTGAGCAACCGCTCCAGTTTGCGTTGCCGTCGGTCCTGCGCTTCGCTTTCGCACAGGTGCAGCAGGAACTTTCGATAGCCCCAGTTTTGTTGCTCGGCTTGTTGCAAGGTGCCTTCATAGATCGCCGCCATCGTGCCCAGGCGAAAGGATTTTAAGAGCAAGGCCAGCGGGTCGTTATTCATGGGACACCGGCCTTTCCAGCAACGCGTCGTAGCCGCTCAGTTCCGGCTCCAGCGTCATCTCCGGCCAGCGGGCGCCGGCGTCCAAGTTCAGGTAACGCCGCAAATCCGCCGCGCGCCACCGGCCTGTCCGATTGGGGCCGGCCCATTCGCCGACCAGGGCGCTCAGGGCCGACTCGCCCAGTTCAGACGCCAGTTTGAGCAGGTGCAGATATTCGATTTGACCGGCCCGCAAACCATGATCGTTGACCAGACGGTCATAGGCCAAACGGAACGACCCATCGGGGAAAAACTCCTCGCGATGCACGTAATGGGTGAACGCGCCGGGCTTGCGCAGCAGAGGCTCGATCAAGTGCCGGTAGTCGATCACCGCGCCGCGATCCCCGGTGGCTCGCGCCAACTCCAGCAGCAGTTCCCGCCCGTGAAAGATTTTCAAATGCCCTTCGTAAACTTCCACTTTAACCTCCTGGCCGATCCAGCGCGCCGGCACCGAATAGGTTACCTTCTTGACCCGAATCGTGCTGTGGAGGCTGACCGGACAGCGCAGTTCGTCATACTCGCTCAAGCGGGTCGGAGGCAGCGGACGCAGCGCCTCCCACTCCTCCTTGAGTTTGACCGAGCAGTTCTGATTGCCCTTGCGCAACGCCGTCCACAGAAACCGGTCATACGCTTCGGCCGCTTCAAAGTCCCGATAGCCGCGCAAGAGCAGATGTTGCTTGAGCCGCCGTTTCAGATGGCCGTTGCGCGATTCCACATCGCCGTTTTCGTGCGGCTTGCGAATGCCGATGGTTTGGGGCTTCAGCCCGTAGTGCTCCGCCAGCGCCAGAAAATCACGGTTGAACTCCCGCCCGCCGCTGCCGACGCGATGGGTGGCGGCGCTGCTGTTGTCGATTTGCAGCCGTTCCGGCACCCGGCCCAATTGATGCAATGCCTCCTGCAAACCGTGGCGCAGACTCAACAGCGACTCGGATTGACAGCGCGTGGCCCACGACCAATTGGAATAGGGCAAGACCGCATGACACAACAAATGCTCCAGCGGCGCTCCCCGCACCGTCACCGCCAACTCGCTGGCGTTCGGTCCAATCCACCTGCATCACCCTGCCTGGAAGATGCTCCTGCTCGAAGAACACCTCCTTGTCCCGGCCATGCTGCAAACGCCATTGCAGCACCCGCCGTTGAAACGAGCGCAACGCCGAGCCAGCGGCCTGGTCGGGATGGAGGCCCCGCAGATAATCGAACAACTCTTTGGCTTCCAGTTCGGGCGCTTGGAAGAGCATTTGCCGGGCGGGTTCCCAAATGGCCGCCAGCGGATCGGGCCGCGTGCGCCAGCCATGCTTCTGTTGCAGTTGCTCCGGCGGTTGGGCCGCCTGGATGTATTTTCGCGCGGTCTGCGGATGCACATCCGCTTTCATCGCGCTGACGACAATGTTCGCTGCTTTCTGATATTCACTCATGAGCTTCCGGTATTGTTTGTTTGTGATCATTTGCGGCGGTTTGGGGATGGCCTCCGGCCATCCCAACCGCCGCCTGATCATTACCGGCTCACTGGTGAATTTTAATTGTCGTCAGTGGTGATTTTTAATTGTCGTTCGACAGTGTTGACCGCGAACACCGTGCCATGCCCCGAACTGCCGCCAAACTCCGCCGTCCCATAGAGGGTGCTGCCCAACAAAATCAATCCGGCAGATGGATTAGCTCCGTCGCTGCCGCCAGTGAAACTATACAGGGTCGTAAAGGTCTGCGCCGCCACCCGGCCAGCCAGTATCAAGCCGAGACCGGCGATCAGCACGGACAGGAGAATCTTGGGGCGACTGAACAAATTCCGGCTAGAGCGTTTTAAATAAAACTGTAGCCACAAGAGGCAAACCAGTTCATGGCATCCCGGGGCGTGATACTCTGCAAAGCTGAAGCAATCGCCTGGAGCAGAGCGGGCTGCGTGCGGGCCTCGGCTGTACGCAGGTGGGATTTGACTTTGCTCCACATTTGCTCGATGGGATTGAGGTCTGGGGAATAGGCTGGAAGGAAGAGGATTTGGGCTCCAGCCTGCGCGATCAGCGAAAGGGTCGGCTCACTTTTATGCGGGGAGAGGTTATCCATGATGACCACATCTCCGGCGCGCAGCGTCGGGCACAAGACATGGCCGACATAGACCCGGAAAACCTCCGTATCGGTGGCCCCCTCGATGGTCATGCAGGCGGTGGCACCGTCCAGGCGGATGGCGCCGATCATGGTCGTGGTTTGCCAATGGCCCTGCGGACATTGGGCGTGGACACGCTGACCCCGCAGGGCGCGCCCGCGCAGGCGGGTCAGATTGGTTTTGGCACCCGATTCGTCCAGGAAAATCAGTTTGGCCGGGTCCAAACCGCCTTGCCGACGCCGCCAGGCGCGGCGCGCCCGCGCAATGTCCGGACGGTCTTGCTCGCTGGCATGGAGTGTCTTTTTTTATATGTCAGCCCCATCTTCGCCAGAACGTAGTGGATGGCGGGCAGAGAACAGTCCAGTTCCAAGCCGGCGCGCAGCTCTTTCAAGGTCAGGTCGGGCTTCTGATTCAATAGAGTCCGCATCTGGCGCTGATGGGCCGCCAGGATCATCGGCTTGCGCCCGGAGAAACGGTGGCGCGGACCGATCTCCCCGGTCCGTCGGCGTTGTTGCAAGAGCTTCTTGACCATGCCCAGCGAAACCCGGTAACGATCGCCGACCTCCACGCGAGTCCCCTCTTCAAGGTCATAGGAAGCCAAAATCCGTTCGCGCAGGTCCAACGATAAAGTTCGCATGAACTGCCTATACCACAGGCCCAACGGAATGGCTACAGTTTTATTTAAAACGCTCTAATCCGCAATTTCGAGGATGCGTTTTTAGTGAGACTCAACGAATATCTCGATTGCCCACTCATAAGCCCGAATAATATATTAAGTCGCAGGCGAGCGTCAAGTCTTATTCCAATTTTTTTCCCAATTTCTACTGTCGGCGCACCGTGGCGAGCCGGCCCGCTGCTTCACTCCACGCCGCTGATGGTTTTGGCTCGTAGCGTTGCACGTTGCTCGATGTGCGGATGACTTCGCGCATCCCGGCCAGCGACGATAGCTCCCCGCTGGCGCGAACTTGCGTGAGCAAATTGCCCAGCGCCGTGGCTTCCACCGGACCCGTCACCACGGGCCGCTGACAAACATCCGCCGCAAACTGGCTCAAGGCTTTGTTCTGTGAACCACCGCCCACGATGTGGATCACTTCAACGGTTTCGCCGGTGAGTTCTTCGAGCGAGGCCAGAACTTCGCCATACTTGAGCGCAAGGCTTTCGTAGCAGCAACGTACCAGTTCGCCTTCGGTCCTGGGAACGGGTTGTCTGGTTTCGCGGCAAAAATCCTGAATCGCCTTCGGCATGTCGGGCGGATTGAGAAAACGCGGGTCATTGAGATTGACGAGCGAGCGCAGCGGCGCGGCCTTGGCAGCCATTTGCGCCAGTTGAGCGTAATCGTACTTAGCCCCCCGCGCCTCGAACGCCCGTTTGCACTGCTGAACCAGCCACAGCCCCATGATGTTTTTGAGCAGGCGATAAGTGCCGTCCAGGCCGCCTTCGTTGGTCATGTTCAAGTCCAGCGCCCGCCGGGAGAGCGCGGCCTTTTGCACTTCCACGCCCATGAGCGACCAGGTGCCGGAACTGATGTAAGCCCAGTTGGCCTTGCCGGTATTGGCGGTGGGCACACCCGCCACGGCGGAGGCGGTGTCGTGCGACGGGGGCGCGACGACTTTTACGCCGAGGAGGGATTTGCGCAGCTTGCCCAATGTCGTGCCGGGCGGAACGATCTTGGGCAGGAAATGGGCGGGCAGGCCGAGCTTCTTGAGCAGCGGCAGAGACCAGTTGCGCCGCAGCGGATGCACGAATTGGGAAGTCGAGGCGATGGTGAATTCGGCGCGTTTGGCGCCGCACATCGCCCAATGCAAAAAGTCCGGCATGAAGAGCAGGCAATCCGCCGCGTCGAGGATTGCGGGTGAATGGGCCTTCCACGCGAGCAACTGATAGAGTGAGTTGAATTGCATGAACTGAAGCCCCGACTGGGCGAAGATTTCGGCGCGCGGCACTTTCTTGAACGCCTTTTCCATCAGGCCGTTGGTGCGGGCATCGCGATAATGATACGGCTGGCCGAGCATTTCGTTGTTCTTGTTCAGCAGCACAAAATCCACGCCCCAAGTGTCCGCGCCGACGGAGACAATCGCGTTGCCGAACTTCTTTCCGGCCAGCGCGAGGCCGTTCTGGATTTCCGTCCAGAGGCGCAAGACATCCCAGCGCAAGGCGCCAGCCAGCGTCACAGGCCCATTGGGGAAGCGGTGAATTTCCTCGAGCCGGATTTTTCCGCCGTTCCACAGGCCCGCCATGACCCGGCCGCTTTCCGCGCCCAGGTCAACCGCGAGATAAACACGTTGTGTCATAAGTGAACTCCGAACTGCTGAGTGGCGGCGGCCTTCGGCAGTTTAGCCTTGTCCTCGCTCAACTTGCCACTGTAACCGGCAATAACCGACGAAAGCAGCAGCAGGGACAGGCCGAAGCCAAGGAGACCGCGTGTCCTGTTGCTGGTGCCCTTCCATTCACCCAGGTAGGTGCCCAACAGCGTGCTGAACAGAATGCAACTGGCCATCAGCAAAGCCCAGCCGACATAGGCGGTCTTGCCCATGGCCGGCTCGCCGGTTTTGAAGCAGATAAACTGCGAACACCAGATGGCGCCCGCGAGGCCGGCAAAGATGAAATTGGCAGCCAGCGGCGCGCCCGGCTTCGTATAGTCGCCCGTGGTCTTGTTCTTCAGGTTGAGGAAGAGGCACCAGATGAAGTTGACCATGAGGCCGCCGAGCAACACCACCACCAGCACCGGCATGCCGCGCCAAGTGGCTGAGGTAACAGGCACAGTCGTTTGGGCCAGTTGCTCAAGCTTCCCGCCGCCCTGGAGGCCGAAGCTCATCGCGGAACTCATCAGACCCGAGAACAGGGCTGCCAGGATGCCCTTTTTGAAATTGTATTCCGCGACAGACTTTTTCTTTACCTCTTCGGGCAATTCTTTTTCTTTCGACATGCCGGCCATGCCAACCATGACGATGCCAGCCAGCGAAACCAGCACCCCGATGAATGACATGATGCCAGCGCCAGCTTCAAAGAGTTGGCCGAACTCACCTTTCAGCATCTTCGGAATCAATGTGCCCGCAGCGGCGCAGATGCCGCAGCCGAGAGCCAGGCCGAGACCGACGCCGAGGTAACGGATCATCAGCCCCCACGTCAGCCCGCCGATGCCCCACGCGGCGCCGCAGAAGAAGCAGTAGGCCAGCGTATTGCCCGGCGCGGCCTTGAGCACTGAGAAAACGTTCGGCGAAGTCGCCAGGGCCAGGACCCACGGCACAATGAGCAAGCCGAACAAGGCATAGACGAGCCAGTAGCTTTCCCACGCCCAGTTTTTTACCTTCTTGAAGGGCAGGTAAAATACCGCCCCTGCCAGACCGCCGAGCGCAAAGATTAAGACACCGAGGGCCGGGTTCGTTTCATTCATGTCGCGGCCTTTTCAGATTAATTTCGGATTTGCGAATTTATTGCCGTTTGGACAGCACGTTCTTTTCGTACTGTTTGACTTCCGAGAGCCAGGCCTCACCGACGGGCGCGCCCTGCTTCAGGCAGTAATAATCCCACACCGCGCCGAACGGCAGCGTCTTCGCCTCTTCCATCAGCGCGAGGCGCGAAGTGTAGTCGCCCTCGCGTTCCAGCTTCTTGTATTGGGCGTGCGGCTCGAGCATGGCGAAGCAGAGGGCGCGCAGCATGTTGCGCGCGCCGATGACCCACGCCGCGATGCGGTTGATGCTGGCGTCGAAGTAATCCAAACCGATGTGCGTGCGCCCGAGATAATCGCCCCGCACCAGTTCCTGGGCGATGGCCTGCAAGTCGTCGTTGAGGATGACGACGTGGTCGCTGTCCCAGCGGACGCCGCGGCTGACGTGCAGCAGAATCTCCGGCACAAAGCACAGCACGGAGGAAATCTTGTCCGCCATGTTTTCCGTCGGGTGAAAATGGCCGGCATCAAGGCAAATTAGCTTTTGGTTCTTGACCGCGTAGCCGAGGTAAAACTCGTGCATGCCCACGGTGTAACTTTCCGCGCCGATGCCGAAGAGCTTGCCTTCGATGGCGTCGAGATTGTGTTTGGGATTCAGCGGCTTCTTGAACACTTCATCCAGCGCCGAGGCGAGCCGCACGCGCGGACCGCGCCGGTCGGCGGGGGTATCCTTCATGCCGTCGGGAATCCAGATGTTTGTCACGCAGGTTTTGCCGAGTGCCTGGCCCATCGCCGCGCCGATTTCGCGCGAGCGGATGCAATGCTCGATCCAGAAGTTGCGGATGTTTTTGTCCGCGTGCGACAAGGTGAAACCACTGGCCGCCTTGGGATGCGAGAAGCAGGTGGGGTTGAAATCCAAGCCGATACCGATGGACTTGGCCCAGTCAATCCAACTCTTGAAATGTTCAGGCTGGATTTCGTTGCGGTCCACTTTCTTGCCGCCAAAGTCGCCGTAAAAGGCGTGCAAATTGAAGCGGTGTTTGCCGGGGATAAGCGACAGCGCCTTCTCGGCGTCGGCCTGGAGTTCCTGCGGGCTGCGGGCCTTGCCGGGATAATTGCCGGTGGCGACGAGTCCGCCGCCGAGCGTCCCGCCGAAATTCTCAAAGCCGCCCACGTCATCGCCCTGCCAGCAATGGAGCGAAACCGGCGCTTCGGCCAGGGTTTGGCGGGCTTGGTCGGTATCCACACCAAGCGTGGCGTAGCGTTCGCGGGCCAGTTTATACGATGCTTCGATGTTTTTTGTATTTTTTGTGGTGCTCATGTCCGTGTCGCGCTCACCATTAGCACAAAAGCAAGACACGGTTCAACAAGGAATTTTCGCCGCCAGCCGAATTGCCGAATTTAAACTGGACGAATAAGGCGGATGGTGTAGTTGTGTGCTCCAGCATGAAGATGATATGGCTGGCATATAAGAAGCAGGAATGAATATGAGCGAGAAAGCGATATTGCAATTGGATGGGAAGGCGTACGAACTGCCCATCGTCACGGGCACGGAGCGCGAAAAGGCGGTTGATATTTCCGCGTTGCGCGACACCACAGGCTACATCACGCTGGACGACGGCTACGCCAACACCGGCGCCTGCAGCAGCGCGATAACGTTTATTGACGGAGAAGAGGGCATATTGCGATACCGCGGCATTCCGATTGAGGAACTGGCGGTCAAATCCAAGTTCATCGAAACCGCGTATCTGGTGATTTACGGCAAGCTGCCGGCCCAGGCGCAATTGGAAAGATTTTCCCATCTCCTCAAACGGAATCAGAATCTGCACGAGGACATGAAGTTTCATTTTGAAGGCTTTCCGCCGGCAGCACACCCGATGGCAATCCTTTCCGCGATGATCAACGCCAGCAGTTGTTTTTATCCCGGCTTGATGGGACAGCCCAACCGGGAGGAATTCGACGAGCAGGCGGCGCGGCTCATTTCGCAAGTGCGAACCATCGCGGCCTTTTCGTACCGGAAATCCCGCGGGCTGCCGTACATTTATCCCAAACCGGATTACGATTACACCTCGAACTTTCTGCACATGCTCTTCTCCGATCCGTATGAAGATTACGAACTGAAGCCGGAAGTGGTGAAGGCGCTGGACCTGATCTTTCTCCTCCATGCCGATCACGAGCAAAATTGCTCGACTTCGACCGTGCGGATGGTGGCGTCGAGCGAGGCGAATTTGTTCGCCAGCGCGGCGGCGGGGGTGTGCGCGCTGTGGGGGCCGTTGCACGGCGGAGCCAACCAGGCGGTCATCACCATGTTGCAGGAAATACACGATTCCGGGGACGACGGGCACAAGTTTATCGTGGCGGCCAAGGACAAGCACAGCGGGAAACGGTTGATGGGATTTGGCCACCGGGTTTACAAGCATTACGATCCGCGGGCCAAGATCATCAAAGAAGCCTGCGACAACCTGCTCCACACCCTGCACCGGGAAGACCCGCTGCTCGACATCGCCAAGAAACTGGAACAAGCCGCCCTGCACGATTCCTATTTCGTCGAGCGCAAGCTCTACCCGAACGTGGATTTTTACAGCGGCCTCATCATGCGGGCCATTGGCATTCCGACGGAGATGTTTACGGTGATGTTTGCCATTGGGCGCATGCCGGGATGGATTGCGAATTTCAAGGAAATACGGGATGAACCGCGCAAGCGCATTAGCCGTCCGCGGCAGATTTATATCGGGCCGACCAACGGCCACTATGTTCCAATTGAGGCGCGGCAGTGAACAACGACTAAGATTTGCCCCAAAAACCGCAACCCGTATCCAAAAGCGATATACAAATCTATTCGTCCTTCGTCTGAATCCAGCGCACACGGCTCGGCGACACAATCACCAGTTTGTTGCGAAAATCTGCCTGTGAATGATTCGCCAACAGCGGAAACAACAACTTGGCAACGTTTGCCGTGGAAGTTGGGTGGGCTTCCACCCGAATGACACCGTGATGTTCAGACAACGGCAGAACCACCCAATCGCCAAAATGACGATCAATCGTGACGAGCGTTCGCTCCTCCTGAACAGCCCGTTGCAGAATCAGCGCATCATCAGCCCGTGCCTGGCCAGTTTCCTCCGCACGGACGACATCATGCCCTGCGTCGCGCAAAAGCGCAGCCAATTCCACCCGAAGCATCTGATCCAGGTAAAGGCGCACGGCGGCTTACGCGACACCCAGGGCGGTGATTTCCGTATGCAGAATGGAATGCCTGGCGTACTCCAAGGCAGCTTGAATATCATCCCGCGTCAATTCCGGGTAGCCCCGCAGCAATGAATCCCAAGATTCATCATCGGCCAGTTGTTCCAGAATTGTGGCCACAGGAATCCGTGTGCCCTTGATGACCGGCTGGCCGCCACAGACACGAGGATTAATTTCAATGCGCTCGCTCATGTCCAAACGATACCTGCACCGTTTGGAAACCGCAAGCACTCGGTGTTCGCGCAAATGCCGGCCAAATTGCTCGAAGCGGGGCGCGCAGATGCGCTGCAAGCGAAACCCATAAAATAGAAGGGACGCCTAACCTCTAACGTTCGTTAGCAGTTGGTCAACGACGCTCGCCGCAGGCTTCGACGATATTTGCCGCAAGACCGCCGCAGCCGCCAACGAACGTTGCCGCAAAAGCGGCGCAGGCTTGAACGACTTTTGCCGCAGCAATGCCCCATCCACGAACGACCGCCGCCGCAGATTTGCCGCAACGGCCAACGATATTTCAACGAAACAGCCAACGATGAATCCGGGCAGCAAAAGCTGTAAATAGGTGCAGGTGCCGCCTGCCTTCGTGTTTGCTGCTGCCAAGCGAATGCGCTTCCACAATCAATCACGCTCTCTTTTGGCCTTTAGGGGTGGGTTGTTGGCTTCGTCGAAAGCGTGCTGGAACCTTTGTTGCCGGTGCCGCTGTCGTGCGTCATTGGTCGAGTCAGTTGCTTATGCGCTCTCAGGGTCCGCGCGGCCCCACTGCGATTGCTTGCCCCGTCATGGCCCCCAATCAATCGCTCCGATTGCAACGATTTGCACCGTTGCCCTGTCGGTTTTCGTCTTGGCTGGCGCAATTCGGCGACAGATAGGTCGCTTTTGACGTATTCCATCAAACTTGCAATACCCGAGACGCGTGAATACCATGCAGTCATCTTGTGATTGGTGATGAATTCGCACACAAAAACTGGACTTGGGAGCAGGTGTTTTAGAGCCGTCTGCGCAATTGCGCTTTTGGGCTTTGCTGGGTGCGCCATGCAACCGCTGCAACTTCCCAATGGGTTCACAAGGTTTTATCAGGACGACACGCAGAATATGCGGCCTGAAATACGGCAGCGATTGCTCCCGCCGTCCGGCCCGCCACAAATTGAGAATGTTGCGTTAGCCCAGGTACAGGACGAGGCTATGCGATTTGTTGAACGCGGCTATATGCGAATCGGCGTTGCCTCTTTCAGCGGCCCGGCCGGAACTCGTGAGCAGGCCATTGAACAGGCGGAGAAGGTTGGCGCGGAGTTCGTGATCATCGGTGGCGAATACTCACGCACTGCGCAAGTGACCCTTTCTTCCTTATCAGTTCAACCGGGACAGACCTACACAACCCAAGAACATGGAAGCATGACTGGAAGCACGTTCCAGGGAGGCAATACGGGATTCGGTTACGGCTCCTACTCCGGCTCCGCGACGACGACGACGCCCCCCACGTTTCAAACCCAGTACACCCCTTTGCAAATCCCGATTTATTCCCAAGTTGCGCTGTTTTGGCGGCGGGCTAAACCAGGAATTTTTGGAGCCCAGTTTGCGCCAATCCCTGAAGATGTCCGCGCTAAACTCGAAAGAAACACAGGTGCCTTGGTTGCGGCAATCGTTGAAGGCAGCCCGGCGTTCAAAGCCAACGTCATTCGCGGGGATGTAATTATCCAGTTTGCAAACACACCGGTCGATACGGTGCAAAATCTGTTGGACGTAATTCCCTCGTATGCTGGCCAGAAGGTTTCGTTAACTATTATTCGTGGCGCGAAAACTTTGACCCTCGAAGTTCAGCTAAACGAAGCGCCCACCATGCAATGATTAGTCATGGATACGCTCAAAATGTTGACAGCGGCGCTCCTCGGCGCACTTTTTGCGCATGGGTTTGTCCTGATGCGGGAAGGAAACGAGCGAAAGCGAAGATTTCGCGCTTCTGTCCAACTGGTTCTTTTGGAAATTGAAGCCGCCCCGAAAGATATTATTTGGGACGTTCACCGCAATTCAATAGTCCCCCTGCGGGAGCAGGCGGCCCATGTTCTACTTGATATTCGGCGCGACCGACGCAACGGCTTCCAAGAGAATTTGATAAAATTTTCAAAATTGACGCGTGAAAGTCTGCCAAATTTCGTGAATACCGACCCTCACACGTTAAATCCAGAATACGAGGCAGCCGTCGCGTCAATCATTGGCCTGTTAGAGAATCTGCTCGATCTTGCAGATGGAAGGCGATGAAGGTTCCAGGAGGCAACGGAGAATCACGAAATTCGTTCCATGTCAAAATATCACCCGACAAAAATTGACCTTGCGAATGGCTGGTTGAAAGTCAAAGGGTGCATGTTGCAGACGTTTGCCCATTACCTATGGAGGAAGCACTTCAAACCATCGGACGGCGATTCTGCCGAATACCGTCTGCATGAGGAATGCCACATTGTAGAAAGAGGAACGCTTGTGTCGGTGCTGCTGAATATCCGTGTCCTTGACGATTTCTTTGGCCCCGGCAAATACCCGACGGACGTACATGCATCACAATACCCAAACTTTAAGAATCCGGGGGCTTTTCTTGAGCAGGCAGAAGCGCGGAACTTGCATAAGCATATCGCGCACCTAACGAAAGAAAGGGTCTCGGTCGCAAGTATGGGGTGGTTTCCGCCCGACATGATACAGCGTGCATATCAGAGATTTGAATTATTCGCTGCCTATGCCAAAGACGACTTTTTCAAGGGTCAGAAGGAAATCGATGTGATTGTTTGCCGGGATTGGGAGAGAATCAAAATGCTGGTGGAGGAACAAGCTCGGTTTTATGAAAGCGCGGATTGAGGATAAAATGACGTTGGGTGATCTCTGGAGAAGAATGCCGCTTGGGTGGCGGGCAGCGTTTGTTACCTGTTGTCTCTTGGGAGTCGTCACATGCGGACGGCAGAATATCTGGAAAGTCGGTCCTTTTATGCTGGTACTCGCGGGGATTTTCTTGCTCGCTGGGATATGGGATGAGTCAATGCGCGGGGCCGGTATCTTTGTCCTCTGTTGGATGGCAATCGCTTATTTAAATAACGTCGCTTTTTACAGGTGGATTGTCCATCGAGGAGCAGGCATTCGTTAGAACACGACCTTTTTTGCTGCATTGGTGCTGTGCTCGTCTCGCAGATGCCCGTAAGTCTTCATGCACAACGCGCCGCCATCTTGGTGTCCGAGCCAGCGCGAAACGGTTGGAATATCTACGCCGGATTCAATGCAGCGGGTGGCGAACAAATGGCGCAAATCGTGGTGCGTGATGCGTTTGACACCGGCCAGCGGCGCGGCGCGGTCTATTGATTTTTGGCACTCGAAAACCTGCATTACGGGTTTTTCGGGTAACTCTCCCGGCTGTTCCCCTCGCATTTTATCCAGCAATTGCCGCAGGCTGCTGTTCAGCGGAATCCACCGAGCCTTGCTGTTTTTGGTGACGCGGACGTGAAGAAGTCCTTTCTCGAAATCCACGTCGCTCCACAGAACATGCCGGGCTTCATCAATCCGCACGCCGGAGAAGGCCAGGAATCGAAACAGGCTGGCGCAATCCTTCGCCTGTCCTGCGCCCGAGGTTTCAATGTGCGTGGCCATCTCCTGAAATTGTGCCTGGGATGGCAGATGCAATTCCTTCGGTTTCACGCGCCGCCGCTCCACAAACTTGGCCGGATTATCCACCCGGTAGCCATGTTCCACCGCAATGTCGAAAATGCGGCGCACGATGCCCAATGCGCCATTGAACCGGGTGGGGCTGTAGTCTTTGCCGTGGCGGACGGCCCAATCGTTGCAGTCCTTTTGTGAAATCCGGGCGATCTCGCTCGAATACAACCCCGGCCAGGTCTTTTTCAGGGCGATCAGGACTTCCCGCTTGTAGAGCTTGGTGCGTGGCTGGTTGTTGGCGTCGTCCTCGATCTCCTTCCTGAAAAGCTCAATAATGACCTCGCCCTTGACCGACTGACCTTTGTTGATGGCCAGCCGCCGGTAATCTTGCAGGAAATCGGACAGCTTGACCTTGGCCACACTCAACACATGCGTTTCGAGGGAGCGGCGAATCAACTTGCCATTGACCCGGACTCTGCCAAAATATGTTCCACTGGGTTTGTTAAATAATTTAGCCAGTTTAGCTCAGTGGTAGAGCAACGGTTTTGTAAACCGTCGGTCGCCGGTTCAAGTCCGGCAACTGGCTCCAGCCTCCGCTGGCAGGAGCGAGCTTCGGCTGGCGAGCCGGCTTTTCCGCCTCGAAAAAGAAGTGATGGCCGCATAAATTGAATCATGCCCGAACCCGTTGCCACACCCGCCACGGCCCAATCGCGCGGCGCGCTCCTGAAATCGGCGCGCGACATTTTCTGGTTTGCGGCGCTGGCTGGCGTGTTGCTCGTTCTTCTGCACGAGTCATTATTCCTGGGCAAAGGGCTGGTCCCGGCGGATGGAATACTGAAGTTGCCGCCATGGAATCAGGCAATACGTCCGTCGAATTCTCTGCTGGCCGATCAATACTGGACCTTTCTTCCCACGCAGGAGTTTGTTCACCAGCAAAAGAGTTTTCCCCTCTGGAATCCGTACCTGTGCTGCGGCGCGCCCAACCTCGGGGCCATTCAGGGAGCGCTGCTCTTTCCGATTCGGTTGCTGTTGTCGCCGCTGGATCCCTTTTCAGCGAGCGGTCCAAGCGCCTTTTTAAAGCTTTGCCTGGCGGGTTGGTTCACGATGCTCTACGTGCGCCTCCTGGGCGTGTCGCGCCCGGCCGCCTTCCTGGCGGGATTGGTTTTTAGTCTGTCCGGGTTCATGATTGTCTGGCTCGGTCATCCTCATGTGAACAGCGCGATGTGGCTGCCGCTGTTGCTCTACTTCCTGGAGAAATCATTCAGGCATGGACGGGGAAATGCAATCGCGGCGTCCGCTCTTCGTGACTGGGTCGGTTTCGCGGTCGCCTTTGCATTCATGATTCTGGGAGGCCACCCGCCAACAGCGATACACATCACGATTGTCCTGGCGATCTATTTCCTTTTCCGCCTGATGGAGCATGGCCACGAGCAGGCGTTCCAACGAGCGGGTTTGCTGGCCGGTGCAGTCGCCGTTGGATTGCTCCTGGCAGCGCCCCAGATTCTTCCCTTTCTGGAGTATTGCCGCCAAAGCTCGAGCGCTCTGGCTTCGGCCTCGCTGGAGCGATCGTCTTTCCACCTCACCTTCCCCTCGCTCATCCATTTTCTGCTGCCCAATGCCCTGGGCAATCCTGTCCTGGGATTTCAGGACTTGCCGAATCTCCTGGGATGGCCCGAAGCGGACAATTTTAACGAGAGGACGGGGTATGTGGGAATCCTTCCGCTCTTCATTGCGGGTTGTGGGATCGCGCTCCGGCGATGCAAATTCACCAAATTCTTCTTCTCCCTCGCCATCGGATCGATGCTCGTGATATACGGCGTCCCGCCCTTTCCCGCCCTCGTGCGGGCGTTGCCCGTACTCTGCGATGTGAACGAGGCGCGGTTGCTTCTTATCGTGGGTTTCAGCGCGGCGGTGCTCGCCGGGTTGGGCTGGGATGAATTATTCAGCCGGATGAGAACTCATCGCCGAACGCTGATCGTCGCCGTTGGTTTCTGCGCGCTGGCGGGTGCGGCGCTCCTTTGCTTTTGGCTTGTTACAGGCCCGAAAATCCACACTTTGGATTCATCTCACTGGGCCTTTCTCAGGCGGCAGATTCTCATTCTGGCCGGCGGGATGATGGCCGCTGTTTTTTTGGCCTTGTGGCCGGCGCGTTGGAACGGCTGGATACCGATGGTTGTTTGTTTGAGTTGGACCGCGGGCGATTTGCTTTGCTTCGGAACCGGCTATAACCCGTCCATCCCCCGCAGCCTCTACTATCCACGGACTCCGGCCATAGAATGGCTGCAAAAGGACGACTCCCTCTTCAGAATATTCGGAGGGGGGACGATTCTCCCCCCCAACTCCGCGGAAGTCTTCGGCCTGAGTGACGCGCGAGGATGTGATTTCATGGCCGTGCGGCGTTACGAGGAGCTGATCACCGGGCACGCGGGCGAATTCTCTTTCTACCGGAACCCGGCGGCGTTTCCGAAGACTTTCCCGCTCCTGAATGTGAAATATTTGTTGTCGGCAAAGGCGCTCCCGCCGAACCCTCTCTTTATTGAATTGGTTTATTCGAAGGAGATCTCAATCTACCGCTGCAAGGAGTGCCTGGATCGCGCTTTTCTGGTGTTCGATTATCAAGTGGAACCAAATCGGGCCGCCCTTCTCGACCGTGTCTCCTCCGCGGAATTTGACCCGCGGCAGGTTTTGTTCCTCGAAGATCAGCCGGCGCCGACGAAGTTGGCTGTTGGCGACCGCACCGCCGGGACAAATGCGGCCGGGTCCGTGCGCATCATCTCCTATGAACCGGATGACGTCAGAATTGACGCGTCACTTCCCCGCTCCGGGTATCTCCTGTTGCTGGACACCTGTTTTCCCGGCTGGTCAGCAACCGTGAACGGTGAGCCGGCGCCGATCCTCCGGGCGGACTACAACTTCCGCGCGGTCTCGCTCCCCGCGGGAGGATCAACCGTGTGCTTTTCCTACCGTCCCGAGAGTCTGCGGATTGGCTTGTATCTCTGCGCGCTGGGTATTTTGGCGCTCGGCGCCGCATGGTTCCTGCCGTGCAAAGGCAAATTTGGCGGCACAACTTGAGTCGCAAATTCCAACGCTGTCCGTCAATCGTGGATCAGGGTTTTTCTTCCTCGGCGATGTTCCGAATCCAGATGTTGCGGAATCGCACGGGGTCGCCGTTGTGGTTTTGCAAGTCAATGGGGCCGCGGGCCGGTGTCTCTTTTTTGTAATTGGCCAGAATCCTCCAGCCTGTCGGACCCAGAAACGCTTGCTTGTGATGCAAGAGAACCCCGTTCTGCATGACAGTGGCGCTGGCCGGCCTGATTAACTGGTGGTCGGCTCCAAAACGCGCGGCTTCGAAAATGATGTCGTAGGTTTGCCATTCGCCGGGCTTCTTGCAGGCGTTGACCAACGGGGGTGACTGGCCGTAAAGGCCGCCGCATTCGCCGTCAGCATACGTGGGATTGTCGTAACAATCCAGAACCTGCACCTCGTAAAGGCCTTGGAGAAATACTCCACTGTTGCCGCGACCCTGGCTGGCGCTGACAACTTTGGCGGGTTCGGCCCATTCCAGATGCAATTGGAAGTCGCCGAAATCTTCTTTGGTATGAATATCGCCGGTATGCCGCACCACTTCCATATAACCATCCTGGACCTTCCATTCGGGTTTGCCCTTGTCGCCCATCCAGTGGGACAGATCATGGCCGTCGAATAACACGATGGCATCCGACGGAGGCGGAGCGGCGTCGCTGAAGGTGGCGCCCGGCGTGACCACCGGCGGCGCCGGCCGCGAAGGATCATGCACATGCCACTTGCCTGAAGGGAGCATCGGCGTGTCGGTGAAGCCGTCGGGTTTATCGGCCGCCAAAGCTTGAGGAACGAACCCGGCAAGACTTGTGACGGTTAAGACTGTTATGCTGGCCAATTTTTTTCTCATGGGCGCATTCTTCAATCATCGCAGGAAAATGCAATACTGGAATTGTTTCAGCGCAAGGCGGGCCGGGTATGGCCAATGCGCAAAAAGTCGTCGTAAGCGTGACGAATGCCCGTCTCCAAATCGATCCCCGGCTTCCAACCGAGGGCGAAAATTCGCGTGCTGTCCATCAGCTTGCGCGGCGTGCCGTCCGGTTTGGTTGTGTCCCAAACAATTTCCCCGGCAAAGCCCGCGATGCGCCGCACCTGTTCGGCCAGGGCCTTGATCGTCAGGTCGGAGCCTGAACCAATGTTGATGATTTGTTCGTCGCTGTAACGGCGCATCAGAAAAACACAGGCTGCGGCCAAATCATCGGCATGGAGAAATTCCCGCAGCGGAGCGCCGCTGCCCCAACAAGTGACGGTTTTCGCGCCGGCGATTTTGCCTTCGTGGAATTTGCGAATGAGCGCCGGCAGGACGTGCGAGCCTTGCAGATCGTAGTTGTCGTTCGGCCCGTAGAGATTGGTCGGCATGGCGCTGATGAAATCGCAGCCGTATTGGCGGCGGCAAGCCTGGCACAATTTAATCCCGGCGATTTTTGCCACGGCGTACCATTGATTGGTCGGTTCCAGCGGCCCGTTGAGCAAAGACTCCTCTTTTATCGGTTGCGGGGCCAGCTTGGGATAAACGCAGGAACTGCCCAGGAACAATAATTTTTTCACTCCCGCCAGCCTGGCATTGTGAATCAGGTTGTTTTGAATCTGGAGATTTTCAAAAAGGAAACTCGCGGGAAAACTGTCATTGGCCAGAATTCCGCCGACCCGGGCGGCGGCGACGAAGACATATTCGGGCCTTTCCGCGGCGAAGAACTTCGCCACGGCGGCCGCGTCGAGCAAGTCCAGTTCAGCGCGGGTTTTGCCGATGAGGCCGGCAAAGCCCTGGCGGCAAAGTTCGCGCCAAATGGCGCTGCCGACCATGCCGCGGTGGCCGGCGACGTAAATGCGCGCGTCCGATTTCATTTCGGGACAGGGTGGAATCAGCTTTGCAAAAAGCCTAGCTAAAAAACCGCCCTTCTTTGTATGCTGGGGCCGCAGTGAATACCGTGGTTGAGATCAACGATTTGCGGGTGGAGTTTCCCGGCCGCGAATTGCGGGAGCGCCCCAAGCTGGCGGTGGATGGTTTGAACTTGCAAGTGCGCTCCG
The DNA here is from genome assembly GCA_963825315.1 of uncultured Verrucomicrobiae bacterium. Classification (GTDB taxonomy): domain Bacteria; phylum Verrucomicrobiota; class Verrucomicrobiia; order Limisphaerales; family Palsa-1400; genus DASRLE01. Next base: position 373,571 of record CAWGST010000005.1, read on the forward strand.
GCGAGGTCTTCGGTTTTCTCGGACCCAATGGCGCCGGCAAAACCACCACCATGAATGTGCTCCTGGGATTCGTCAATGCCACCAGCGGCGCCGCCTCCATTTTCGGAGTGGACGTCCGGCAGCCCATCGCCCGCCAACGCATCGGCTATCTTCCGGAGCTGACTTATTATTATAAATTCCTCAATACGGAGGAATTGCTGCGCTTTTACGCGCGCATCTTCCGCATCCCGCGCGGCGAACGGGAAAAGCGCATCGACTGCCGTCCTCAAACTGGTCGATCTGGAAGCGGCCCGCAAACGCCTGATCAAGACTTATTCCAAAGGCATGCAGCAGCGCGTCGGCCTGGCCCAGGCGCTGATCAATGATCCCGATCTGCTCATCCTGGACGAACCGACCAGCGGGCTGGACCCGTTGGGCCGGATGAAAGTGCGCGAGATCATCCAGCGCCTCAAAGAGCAGGGCAAAACCGTTTTCTTCTCCTCCCACGAACTGGGCGAAGTCGAAACGATCTGTGATCGCGTCGCCATTCTTCACAAGGGCCGGCTGCGGGTGGAAGGGCGGGTTGACGATTTGGTCAGGCAATATCAATGCAACCTGGAACATGTTTTCCTGAAAATCATCGGCTATCAACCCTCATCCTGACATGAACAACGTATTGGCACTGGCAGGCGTGGTCATCAAGGAATTATACCGCCGGAAGGATTTTTACGTCCTGTTCGTCCTGACGGCGCTGATTACGATGATTCTCGGCTCGGTCAAATTTTTCAACGACGACCGCATCGTGCGCTACCTCAAAGACGCTTGTTTGCTGCTCATCTGGATTTCCTCGCTGGTCATTGCCGTGACCACAACCGCCCGGCAGCTTCCGGCCGAGCGGGAAAGCCGCACCATATTTCCGTTGCTGGCCAAACCGGTCAGCCGCGCGCAATTGATCGTGGGAAAATTTTTGGGCTGCTGGCTGGCCTGTGGATTGGCGTTGATCGTCTTTTACTTCTTTTTCGGCGCCATCACCGCCGCGCGGGAACATGCCTGGCCGATGGGAATTTATTTCCAGGCCCTTTGGCTGCATTGGGTTTGTCTGGGCATCGTTGTCGCCCTGGTTTTGCTCGGGTCGGTGGTCTTCACCGCGCCTTCTTCCAACGCGACCATCTGTTTCATTATTGTGGTCGGGATCATGTTTTGCGGTGGTCATCTCAACGGCGTGGCCGTTCACATGGGCGGCGTCAGCGGGACCATCCTCTATGCCGCCTATTACTCCATTCCGCATCTGGAGTGGTACGACGTGCGTGATTTCCTCATCCACGACTGGGGTGTCATCCCTTGGCCGGCCTGCGCCGAAGCCACCCTCTATGGCCTTCTTTATTCCGCATTCCTTCTCGGGGCAGCCTGGCTGGTCTTCCGCAGAAAAACACTGACCGTATGATCCGGCTTGCTTTGTTATTGGTCTTTGTTTGCTGTTTCACCCTGGCCACGCAATTGGCGCCGGTTTTTGAATCGTTGCAGGCCCGGGGCGGACGCTCCGGCAGTCCGCTGCTGGTCTTAGTGGGCGACAGCCGCCGGTTGTTTGCCAATCAATTCTTTGTCATGGCGGATGTTTATTTCCACAGCGGTTATTACCCGACCATTTTTGACGCGCGAAAAAAGGAAGGCCCCTCCCATCTCGACGTGGCATCCCACGAGGAAGCCGGCGGGGCGAAGGCTGGACATGAGGAACCCGACGAGGACGATCAATTCCTGGGAAAACCGAAAGACTGGATCGAGCAGTTTGGCCGGAACTTTTTCCCCACCGTCCATACGCATTTGGAAGGCCCGAATGCCCGCGAGATCATGCCCTGGTTGAAGCTCTCGGCGGAAATGGACCCGAAACGGATCGATACCTACGTGACCGCGTCCTATTGGTTGCGGACCCGCCTGGACAAGCCCAACGAAGCCGAGCAATTCCTGCGCGAGGGCCTCCGCGCCAATCCGGACAGTCATGAAATATTATTGGAGTTGGGCCGGGTTTATTTTTACAATAAGAATAACCCGCGGGTGGCGCGAAATATTTGGGAACTGGCCCTGAATAAGTGGCGCCGGCAGGACCTGGCCGGCGAAAATCCGGACCCCCATGTTCAGGAAGAAATCCTGGGGGAACTGGTGCGGGACGACCAGCGGTTCCGGAAACCTCAACCAATTGCTGGCCGATTTGGAGAAATTGGAAAAAGTCTCGCCGAACAAGGGGGCAATCCAAAAATCCATTCAGGACGTCAAGGCCAAACTCGCGCATTGACTTGGCCGTCCCGGGGCCGTGCCGGATGGCCGCAGGAACTGGGCCAGACATGTCAGAATTCCACAGCAAAAACCCAAAAGGGTCGAAGTTCATTGCTAAAAGCGAAATTGGCGCTACCCACATTGAAAGCCGTAATGTGGGTAGCGCCAATTGATAGTGCATATTTTATCGGCCTTGTATGTCAAGGAAAATAATCAATAAAATTGAGCGTCCTTCATTGCCCATTATTTGAGTCAGCAGCAATCCTTTGCACCGGGGAGCGGTTTTGGTAATGTGTCCTTTGAGAATGAACAAGCCTACGGTGCCATTTGAGATCAGCGACGCGATCAATGCCCGTATCCTGGCCATTTCCGAAGACAACCTCCAAGGCTTTCAGCGCGATCCCTGGGGGGAAATCGCCCGCCGGAGCGGCGTGGACCTCGCGGTGGTTATCGAGCGGGTTCGCGCCATGCTCGAAGCCGGCACGATCCGGCGGGTGCGCCAAACATTGCTGGCCACCAATCTGGCGCAAGGCGCCCTCGTGGCCTGGCAGGTGCCGGAGGAAAAGCTCGACGCGGCCTTCGACTTCATGTTCCAGCAAGACCCGTTTTCGGGGCACGTCGTGCTGCGTTCGACGGATACGGCCACGGCGGGTTCCAATTACAAACTGTGGACCACGCTCAAAGTCCCGCAGGGTTTTTCGATGCAAAAACACTGCCAGTTTTTGGCCCGGAAAACCGGCGCGGAACATTTTCGATTGATGCCCGCCAAACGATTGTTCGCCCTCGGTGTCGGGCATATTCGCCGGCGCGGCCTGGCGCCGGGCGCGAAGGCGGACGTCCCGGCCGAAGTCACGGACGTGGCCATCGCGCACCTGAACGATTTGGAATGGCGGATACTGACCGCGCTCAAGCAGGAATTCGCTCCCGGGGAAATTCAGCGGGACATGTGGCGGAGGCGGGCGGAGGAGGCCGGAGTTTCCCTGGAAACCTTTTGTGAAGTCGCCGGGGATATGAATCGGCGGAAAATCATCGGCCGTTTTTCCACATTCCTGGAGCATGTCAAACCGCTCAAAGACGGCGACAGAGTCACGCGGTTCAATGCGCTGTTCCATTGGGCGGTGCCGCCGGGGCGTGAGATCGAAGCGGGCAGGGAAGTGGGGCGGCATTATATTATGACGCACGCCTACTGGCGCGAAGGCGGCCCGGAATTTCACAACGTCAACGTCATGGGCGTGGCGCATGGCATGGAAAAGCCGGTGTTGCTGGCCCACAAAGCCGCCATTGACGCGCATCTGGCCCAATGCGGCATTCCGGTAAGTTACACCAACGTCTTTTGGGGTGGCCGCAGCGAAATCAAGCCGTCCGAAATCGCGCCCGCCGCCTACCGCCAATGGTGCGCCAGCGCGGGTTTGGATCTTGGCAACCGCTCTTAATCCTGATCTTAATCTCTTGGCTTTTCATGGTCGAAACAGCGATTATTCTTGGATGAAGATAAGGAGCAAGACCAAGATAAGGAGCAGGAAACCGCCACCCAAAATTAAATTCGACAAAGAGACTGGACTCCCTCATTTCGTCGTCCCAAAAGACGCGCCTCCAATCACGGATGAATGGGTTAAACAGCAATTGTCCGATACCTTTTGGCTTTGACAGTAACTGAACAATGGGCAATAATTGCTTCATGCAAGTGACGTTGAGCAAAGAACTGGAAGCTTTCATTGCCGAAAAGGTTCAGACTGGCGGCTACGCCACCGCTGACGAAGTGGTGCGGGAAGCCTTGCGTGAGTTAAAGGCCAAGGATGATCCCGCTGAGGTTGACAGTCAGGAATTGGCGGAATTGCTCCTCACCGCCGTGCGTGGTCCGCATCGGCCTCTGACTGCGGAACATTTTGATCAACTTCGCTCCCGCGCCCGAGGACAAGCAGCCGCATGATCCGGGTGATCCGCCAAGCGGATGATTTTTGGGCCGACATGCTGAAACAAGTTGACTGGTATCGGGAAAAGGCCGGTCCCGCAGTGGCGGAAGGATGCGTCAACGCCGTTGAGGCCACCCTGCAGACACTGGCAAAAAATCCCGGTCTCGGACGTCTGCGCTTCCAACGCTGGAAGGAATTGGCCGGCATCCGTTCTTGGCGCATTGAGCATCCCTACCACCGCCATTTGATTTTCTACCGTTTTGATGCGGAGACGCTTATGGCGGAGCGCATTATTCACGGTGCGCGTGATCTGCCCCGTCGGTTGCTTGAGCCAGCGTAATCTGTATTCAAACAGGCTCTGGGGATTGGTTGCTGGCTTCGCCGGGAGTGCTCGAACCTTTGCTATCGGCTGCTGCAGTAGGGCGTCGGAGTCTGCATTTAGGCGCTCGGGCCTCCGCGCAGCTACATGCAAATGCTCCGCATTTTCCTCTGATGCCTGTTTGGTCTCGTGTTCAACGACTTTCCGTCGCCGTTGTGAAGAGGTGCCGCAGCAGGTGGTGATGGGCGATGCGTTTCACGCCAGCCAGGTTCGCAGCGCGGTCGATTGATCTTTGGCACTCGAAAACTTTAAGCACGGGTTTGTCCGGCGATTCTTCAGGCCGCTCCTCGCGCAGCCGGGCCTTGACCACAAGAAAGAAGAAGTGGCCTGTTTCCGCCATTATTAATTAATGTAACCTTTTCCTTTGACATCCGTCTGACAATCATGTAATTTGATTACGACTGGATGCGTCCAGGAGAAGAAAAGGAAAAAGTATGCGGAAAGATTTGATGAGCGGGGTTAAAGGAACTAAATGCTGAAGGCTAAAGGCTAAAGTTATGAAAAAGATGCTTGGCCCCAGAAGTCAACTTGTGCTTTTTGCGATTTTTTGCGGCCATTCCGTTTGTCGAAGGGGTGAGGGCCTCCAGGGCGACAAAATGACGCACATCAGGCTGTGCTTCGGAGCTGGACAAAAAGGCACGAACTTGGGCAACGCCGTCAAGGTCAGTCAAACCAAATCAAACCGATTTCTTGCGGACAAAATAACAGGCGATTTATGCAAACAGCTTGAATTGAGGCTCTTACGAAATAACTAACGGTCAAACCATGCTAAACTTAATTAACCACGGTCAATGTGCCAAAAAGTCACTTCTCGCCCACAGCCAGCACGGTCTGAAAGTGCGGCGGCTGTTCTTCGCGGGCGACTATGCTGACTTCGATTTTTTTGAAGGCGGCCGTTTCCAGCCAGGTTTGCAAATCGCTTTCGGCAAAGCCCAGCCAGCGATCTCCATAAAGTTCCCGGGCCTGCTCAAAATCATGGCGCAACAAATCCAAAATCAGAATCTGGCCGGCCGGACGCAGGATGTTATGGGCGCTGCCAATGCTCCGTTGCGGATCGGCGGCGTGATGCAGGGCCTGGCTCAGGATGACCACATCAACGCTGGCCGGTTCAATGGGGGGCGCAGCGAGGTCGCCCAGGCGAAACTCCAGGTTCTTGATCTTGTTCTTGCGCGCCTTGTTCGCCCCGAAGGCCACCATCTTTTCGGAATTGTCCACGGCAATGACTTTTTTGGCCCGGCGTGCCAGCAACTCGCTCAGCAACCCTTCGCCGGCGCCAAGATCGGCGACCACCAATGGAGGCAAAACACGCAAAAGCAGTTGACCAAAGGCCTGCCAGGAGCGGCCCGGCCCGTAACTGCGATCAAATCGGCCGGCCACCTGGTTGAAGTAAAGCTGGGCCTCCTGGGTGCGCCGAAGCACGATGCGTCTGAGGTTGAGCTGGTCCGGGGCGTTCTCAGGCAATTCCTTCGCGCCGCGCGCGGCCAGTTGGATAAACTCCGCCGCGTTGGCATCGGCGCTGGCCGCAATCTTGTAAAACGTGCGTTTTCCCTCGCGCCGGGATTCGAGCAGCCCCGCTTCCTGCAGCAGTCCCAGGTGGGTCGAAATGCGCGATTGCCCCATGCGGGTGATTTCCTGCAATTCATGCACCGACAACTCGTTCTTTTCCAGCAGAGCAACGATGCGCAGCCGCGTCGGATCGGACAAGGCGCGCAATGATTTTAATATGGCCGACATGCAAATAAAGGTTGACGCATTTTCCATTCCAATATATCTTCCCATCAAGATACGTCAATATGTAATCGAGCCGTTAATCATGAACAAGAATTTCATTTTTTCTTCCGAGTCCGTCGGGGAAGGCCATCCCGACAAAGTTTGCGATACCATTTCCGACGCGGTGCTGGATGCGCATCTCGAACAGGACCCGCGCAGCCGGGTGGCCTGCGAGACTTACGCCAAGAGCAACATGGTCATTGTCGGCGGTGAAATCACCACCCGGGCCAAGGTAAACATCAATGATGTCGTGCGCAAGGCGATTGCGGAAATCGGCTATGTGAATGACGACGATGTGTTTCACGCCGAGAAAGTGTTCATCACCAATTTGGTAACCCGGCAAAGTCCGGACATCGCGCAGGGCGTTGATGCCCGCGCGGCGGAGGGCAAGGATACGGCGGAGCAGGGGGCGGGGGACCAGGGACTGATGTTTGGGTTTGCCTGCACTGAAACGCCGGAATTGATGCCGGCGCCCATCATGTTTGCCCACCGGCTGGGACGCGAATTGACCCGGGTGCGCAAGGCCGGCAAAGTGGCCTGGCTCCGGCCCGATTCCAAAACCCAGGTGTCCGTCCAATATGAAAACGGCAAACCGGCGCGCATCGTCAATGTCGTTGTCTCCACCCAGCACTCCGCCGACGTCAAGCACAAGGAAATCAAGGATTTCGTCATCAAGGAGATCGTGTTCAAAGTGCTCCCGCCGCCGATGCTGGACAAACGGACGCAATTCCTGATCAACCCGACCGGGCGGTTTGTGGTGGGGGGGCCGCAGGGCGACACGGGGCTGACCGGGCGGAAGATTATAGTTGACAGTTACGGCGGCATGGGCCGCCACGGCGGCGGCGCCTTCAGCGGCAAAGACCCCTCCAAAGTGGACCGCAGCGCGGCTTACATGGGCCGTTACGTGGCCAAAAACATCGTCGCGGCGGGTCTGGCCACGCGGGCGGAGATTCAATTTGCCTACGCCATCGGTTATCCCGACCCGGTTTCAATCTGCGTGGACACCTTCGGCACGGGCGAAGCAAGCGACGAAAAGATCGAGCAGGCCGTGCGCGAAGTGTTTAATTTCAAACCGGCCGCCATCATCAAGCAGCTCAATCTGCTCCGGCCGATTTATTCCAAAACCACCAATTACGGCCATTTTGGCAAAATTGACGACCTGAACAGCATCACTTGGGAAAAAACGGACAAGGCCGCGGCGCTGCGCAAGGCGGCCCGGTGAGACAATACTAAATAATCAGCAACACAATTCTTATGCCCGTCAAACTTTCAGCGTCCCGCGGAACCAAGCCGGCCAAAACCGCGCTCTCCAAAAACGGCGGCCAGTCCCGCGACTTCAAGGTCAGGGACATCAGCCTGGCCGATTACGGCCGCAAAGCCATCGCCATTGCCGAGCACGAAATGCCCGGTCTCATGGCCATCCGCCGCAAGTACGCGCCGGCCAAACCGCTGCAAGGCGTGCGCATCACCGGCTCGTTGCACATGACAGTGGAAACGGCCGTGCTCATCGAGAGCCTGGCGGCCTTGGGCGCCTCCGTGCGCTGGGCCAGTTGCAATATTTTTTCCACCCAGGACCACGCGGCGGCGGCGATTGCCAGGGCGGGCTTTCCGGTTTTCGCCTGGAAGGGCGAGTCGCTGGAAGAGTACTGGGATTGCACCTTCGCAGCCATTGCCCATCCCAACGGGCTGGGGCCGCAATTGATTGTTGATGACGGCGGTGACGCAACGTTGCTCATCCACAAAGGCTACGAATTGGAGAATGGCGATGGATGGGTCAACAGACCGGGCGCGTCGCACGAGGAAGACGTGATCAAGCGCCTGCTCAAGCGCGTGGCCCGGGAGCGCCCTTCATTCTGGCACACCGTGGTCAAAGATTGGAAAGGGGTCAGCGAGGAAACGACCACCGGCGTTCATCGGCTCTATCAGATGAAGGAAGCCAAAAAGCTGTTGGTCCCCGCCATCAATGTCAATGACTCCGTCACCAAATCGAAGTTTGACAATCTTTATGGCTGCCGCGAATCGCTGGCCGACGGCATCAAACGCGCCACCGACGTCATGGTGGCCGGCAAAGTGGCCGTGGTTTGCGGGTATGGCGACGTGGGCAAAGGCTCGTCCCATTCGCTGCGCGGCTTCGGCGCGCGCGTCATTGTGACGGAGATTGATCCGATCAACGCGTTGCAGGCGGCCATGGAGGGTTTCGAGGTCACGACCGTCGAAGACACGCTTGGGGCAGGGGACATCTATGTGACCTGCACCGGCAACTGCGAAGTCATCACCCTTGAGCACATGCAAAAGATGAAGGACCAGGCCATTGTCTGCAACATCGGGCATTTCGACAACGAGATCCAAGTCAGCCGGCTGAACAGCGCGCCCGGTGTCAAGAAGTTGAATATCAAGCCGCAGGTTGACAAGTACACTTTTCCCGACGGCCACAGCCTCTACCTGCTGGCGGAGGGGCGTTTGGTGAACCTGGGCTGCGCCACGGGACATCCGAGCTTTGTCATGTCCAACTCATTCTCCAACCAGGTCCTGGCCCAGCTCGATTTGTGGAACCACAAGGACATCTATCGCCGGGATGTCTATCGCCTGCCGAAGAGACTGGACGAAGAAGTGGCCCGCCTGCACCTCGAAAAAATCGGGGTGAAGCTGACCCGGCTGACCAAAAAGCAGGCCGAATATCTGGGCATATCGGCCGACGGCCCGTACAAGCCCGAGCACTATCGCTATTGACAGGCGGCCTATTCCTTGGGCTTGGTGAAATCGGGGTAAAGTTTTTCCATGCAGTCGGGGCAGATGGAATGGGAAAATTCGGCGTTGGAATGCTCGTGGACAAATGTTTCCAACTTCTGCCAGTAGCCCTTGTCGTCCCGGATCTTTTTGCAGGAGGCGCAAATCGGCAGCAGACCGCTCAGGGTTCTGACTTTGGACAACGTTTCGTTTAACTGCTCGATCATTTTGGTGCGTTCGGCCTCAATCTTTTTGCGTTCGGTGATGTCGTAGGCGATGGAGGAGGCGCCCATCAAGCGGCCATCCGCGCTTTTAATGGGAGAAATGGCCAGATAAACATCCACCTCGACGCCATCTTTGCGGACGCGCTTTGTCTCGAAAGGCTCGATCGGTTTGCCGGCGCGAAGCTTCTCAAAGATTTCCAACCTGGTCGAGCGCAAGGACTCGGGGATGATGATGAACACAGATTGTCCGACGGCTTCCGCTTCCGTATATCCGAAGAGTTGCCGGGCGCCAGCGTTCCAGGTGGTAATGACCCCATCCATGTTTTGGCTGATGATGGCTTCTCCCGTGGAATCAACGATGGCGGCCAGATAGAACAATTTCTCCAAGTCCGCCGCGCGTTGGGCCCTTTCCTGCGCTTCGCGCAATTCCCGATCAATGGCGGGGGCAAGGCGCGCCAAGTTGTCCTTCACAATAAAGTCGTGAGCGCCCGCCTTCATCACTTCGACAGCCAGTTTTTCCCCGACGGTGCCGGAGGCGACGATGAACGGCAGATCGAGCTTCTTTTTCTTCAGCAGATCGCTGGCAAGGGCGACATTGAAATTGGGCATCGTGTAGTCACAGAGGACAACGTCCCACCGCTCCCGGTCCAGGGCTTCCTCCATCGTGGCGGCGTTGCAAACCCTTTGGTAATGGACGTTGTAACCGCTGGATTCAAGATGGCTGACCATCAGCGCGGCATCTCTCTCCGAGTCTTCCACGAGCAACACCCGAAGAGGCCGGCCCTCCCGGCCAACTTTTGCCAAAGGCTTTTTAACTTTTGCGGATTTCATATCTGCCACCCAAACCATAAATTTGACATCAACTGTGCCACTGACTTGACAGTTAACCAACCCGGAACGAAACTGTCAACGGCGCGCCTGCCACCAGCGTATTCGCATTCCGGGCGCGCCACAGGTTTTATGCAGGAATCTGAATTCATTCAATGCCCATTTTGCGGGCAGGAGTTTGAAGTGCTTGTTGACACCAGCCAGCCCTCGCAACGGTTCACCACGGAGTGCGAAATCTGCTGCCGCCCCATGGAGGTGGCCGTGGAATGCGAGCCGGGCGAAATTCTGAGCTTGGATGTGCGCCCGAATTGAAGGAGACTTGATGATTATGTCGCTGAATTCATTTGTAATCATTTTGTGGGTTTATATTGTTCTGCTCCTGGCTGGAGGCTTGATGGGCTTTCTCAAAGCGGGGAGCAAGATCTCATTAATTACCTCGGCCGCTTTCGCGCTGCCGCTGGCTTTGTGTGCCACGGCGGTGATTCCGCCATATCCCATCGCGCCAATCCTCCTGGGGCTGCTGGCGCTGATTTTTGCGGTGCGCTATTTTAAAGGGAAGAAATTCATGCCCTCGGGCTTGATGGCAGTGGTGACGACCATCGCCTTGGTAATTGTCTGTTGGCTTTATGAGACGGCAGTTGTTGTAATAAAACGTTAGAATCAGGAACGCCCCCGGTTCATTCGCGTGCAAACCTCTCTCCCGATTTGGCAGGTTCATGCCCAAATTGTTGACGCGCTCCAGACCGGTCATCGCCTGGTGCTGATTGCTCCCACGGGTTCCGGGAAAACGACCCAGGTTCCGCAAATGATTTTGGACGGCTGCGCGTGTCCCGGACGCATTGTTGTGTTGCAACCACGCCGCGTGGCCGCCCGCACCGTGGCCGCCCGCGTCGCCTGGGAACGCGGCGGCAAACTCGGCGGCGAGGTCGGATACCAGATTCGTTTTGAAGATCGCACCAGCCTGGGCACGCGCATATGCTTTGTGACCGAGGGGATACTGCTGCGCTGGCTTCAGGATGATCCGGACTTGCGCGAAATCAGCGTCATTTTTTTTGACGAATTCCATGAGCGCAATTTGTTGAGCGACGTAGCCCTGGCCTTGACCAGGCGACTCCAGGAAACACAGCGGCCCGATCTGAAGATCGTTGTCATGTCCGCCACGCTGGAGGCGGAGCCTGTGGCAAAATACCTGGGCGGGTGTCCCGTGCTGGTCTCCGAAGGAATAGCCTTCCCCGTGGAAATCCGCCATGCCGCCTTGCACGACGAACGCCCGGTTTCCGAGCAAGCCGCGGATTTGGTCGCGCAAATCACTCATTCCGCCGCGCCGGGGGACATCCTCGTCTTTATGCCCGGCATGGGCGAAATCAATGCGACCATCGGAGCCTGTCGCGCGGCCGAAACGCGCGAACGCCTCGCCCTGATTCCCCTGCACGGAGAGTTGCCGCCCGAGGAGCAGGACGCGGCCTTTGCGCCGAACCCTTTGCGCAAGGTTGTGGTGGCCACGAATGTCGCGGAAACTTCGGTGACCATTGACGGCATCGTTCATGTGATTGACAGCGGTTTGGCCCGCGTGGCGCGTTATGAGGCAGAGCGCGGCATCAGCACGTTGTTTATCGAACCCATCAGCCGCGCCTCCGCCGAACAACGAGCGGGCAGGGCGGGGCGGACCGCGCCGGGCGTCTGCCACCGGCTTTGGACGGAAGGCGCGCACCTGAACCGGCCGGAGCGCAATACTCCGGAAATTCAACGAAGCGATTTGGCTGAAGTTGTCCTTCTGCTTCACTCGTTCGGGATCAAAGATGCGGCGCGGTTTGATTGGCTGGACCGGCCTGATCCCCAGGCGGTGGAACGGGCCGAAAAGCTTTTGCGCATCCTGGGCGCGCTTCGCTCCGGGCAGGGGGACGGCGCGCCGGCCGACAATTCGGACATGACGCCCATCGGCTGGCAGATGTTGCGGTTGCCGATGCATCCCCGTTATTCGCGGATGCTGGTGGAAGCGGCCAAATACGGCTGCGTTCCCGCGGCGGCATTGTGCGCGTCCCTGGTCAGCGGACGCGATTTGCTGATGCGGCTGGGCCGGGACGACAAACATATCGCCGAGGCGCGCGAACTGTTTGAGGCCAGCGCCGACTCGGATTTTTACACGTTGATGCGGGCGTATCAGTTTGCCAGGAACAACAATTTTAGCGTTGACCTGTGCCGGCGTCACGGCGTCCATGCGCAAATTGCGCGGCAAGTGCAACAGGTTTACGAACAAATTGTGCAGGCGGGCAGGGGAGAGCGCGGCGGGGATCGGGGGTTGAAGGAGGAGGACGCCGGTGAGGCCGCGCCGAAGGGAGAGGAGCCGTTGCTGCGTTGCATCACGGCGGGATTCATTGACCAGCTTTGCAAACGACGGGACCAGGGCACTCTGGAATGCGAGTTGACGGAAGGGCGCTCGGGAACATTGGTGCGGGAGAGCGTTGTCCAAAATTCCCCTCTTTTTGTCGCATCCAGCATACGCGAGGTCTCCGGTCGGACGGGCAACCTCACCTTGCTGGGCCTGGCGACCGCGGTCAAACGGCAATGGATCGAGGAAATGTTCCCCAGCCAGATCAGCCGCCGCGTGGAGCATTTGTTTGATCGCACGCACAAGAGGGTCAGCGCGGTGAATTTGGTTCGCTTCCATGATTTGGTCATCCATTGTGAACATCAACGCGAGGTGGACGCCATCGCCTCGGGGCGCTGCCTGGCCGACGCTTATGGGAAGCAATACTTTGAACTGCCGCTTTTCAATCATGAAATCAAACAGATGATGGCGCGGGTCAATGTCGTCTGCGCTGTCATGCCCGAACTGGAAGTGCCGCCGGCCGACACGGCTTTTGTTCTGGCTTTCCTCGCGCGCGCCTTTGCTGGATTTACTTTGGTGAAGGAGGCGCAAGCGACGCCGTTGCGCGATCTTTTCCTGGAACAAATTGGCAGGGAAAGATTGGAATGGATCAATGAACTGGCTCCGCAATCGGTCGTCTGGCATGACGGCAGGAAGCTCAAACTCCTTTATCCTGATCAACCGCGCGATGGAGATGGCGAGCCGAACTCCCCGGAATTGCAAGTAAAACTCCACGAGAGCTTCGCGCTTAAAGTTCATCCGCACATCTGCGAAGGACGATTGCCGGTCAAGATTTGGCTCTGCGCGCCGGATGGCAGGCGAATTGAATCCACGTTTAATTGGCCGGCCTTCAAGGCCAACAGCTACCCCAAGCTCAAAAACGCGCTTCAGCAGAAATTCCCCGGGTTTGTTTGGGTTTGAGTGACGGCCGCAGCGATTGGTGGTCAAAAATCGCCAGAAAAGTCATATTGATAGATAGTGTCTGAGAGAAAACTGTTCGCGCGAGCGTGGCGCAAGGCGTTTCTCGCGCCGGCTCGATTCGAATCTTTGGCGGTATTGGGATGCCGTTTGGAAAAAACCCAAGGAATCGTGGTCTGAGCCTCAAAAGATTCGCTGGTCAAAGTAGGCAGCGGGAACTATCCTGCGGTTCATGCGCAAGCGATTCGAGGTTCAATTGGCTTTGGGTAAAACACCGATCGAAAGAGTCGTGCTGCCGTCGCGGAGCCGCGACGAACTGCCCCCGGTTCTGGCGGGTCTGCAATGGATTTTCCAGACCCCTGAGATCAACGGCCAAGTGTTTGACCTGTTGGAAAAGAAGGTCGTGGCGGGCAGGAAGGCCACCGGGCGGCCGGGTTTGGACCTGTGGCACATTTTGGTTTTGGGTGTGGTGCGCCTGGCGCTGGACTGTGATTACGACCGGCTGGAATATCTGGCCAATTACGATGGTTTGTTGCGGCAGATCCTGGGCCTCCACCCCATGCTTTCAGAGCAGGAGAGGCCTTTTCACTACAAGACGCTTTCGGAAAACGTTTGTCAGGTGGATGAGGAGTTGCTGCGCCAGATCAACGTCCTGGTGGTTCAGGCCGGGCGGATCGCTTTCAAAAAAAAGAAAACGGTCCCGCTGAACCGATCCGGGCCAAGGCCGACAGCTATGTGCTGGAGACCAACGTGCATTTTCCGACCGACCTGAACCTGTTGTGGGACGCCCAGCGCAAGTGTGCGGACCTGCTGCTGCCGCTGGTCGTGGCGGCCCGGCTGGGGGGCTGGCGCAAGTGTCAGGAATGGCGGCGCAAACTCAAAGGTCAGATGATTGCCTTGACGCGGCTGGCCAGTGGCGGCGGCCCCAAGAAGGAGCAGCGCCAGCAGGCGGCTGCTGCGGCCTATGTGCGGGACAGTTACCGTTTCGAGGAAAAAGTGTTCACGACGATCCAGGCCTTGCCGGTGCCGCAGGACGTGGTGGAGTGGGCGCGGCGCGAGCAATTGGACTATTTCCACACCATGATGATCAAGCAACTGGACCTGGTGGAACGCCGCTTGCTCCAGGGCCAAACGATTCCCCATGAGGAGAAGATTTTCTCATTGTTCGAGCCGCACACCGAGTGGATCAACAAGGGCAAGCTCTTTCCGTCGGTGGAACTGGGGCATAAAGTATTATTGACAACAGATCAGCACGAATTGATTCTGGACTACAAAGTCATGGAGCAGTTGAACGATGTCGACGAAGTTATTGCCCTGGCCGATCGATTGCTGGGCGGCTACGGTGCCGGGGCTGTGGCCAGCCTGAGTGTTGACAAGGGCTTTAGCCGGGCAGAAGACCGTCAACTGCTGGAGCTCTACATTCCAGAAGTCATCATGCCCAAACGCGGCAAGCGCAACAGTCAAGAACAGGCGCGAGAGGGGCAGCGCCGTTTTGTGGCGCTACGCCGCCAGCACAACGCCATTGAATCGGACATTAACGCGCTGGAACATCACGGTTTGAATTATTGTCCCGACAAAGGCTGGCACGGGTTCAAGCGCTACGTGGGCTTTGGCGTGCTGGCTTACAACCTGCACAAGATCGGTCGGCGCCTGCTGGAGCGCCGGCCGGAGGCCGAACCGCCGAGAGTATTGTGCGCCTAAAAAAGCGGGTTTCGTAACAAAAGCGTGATTAAACCAGGTGAAATGTCGCCGCAAACCGCCTCTGCAATGGCTGGCCGGGTCAACAGCAAAAAACCGGCCAGAAAAACACCCCGCAAAACCGAGAGTCCCGGCTTCAGAAGGGTGCCGATTTGAAAAACACGAGTTTTCTCCCAATCACTAGATAGAGGTCCGGAAAATCGGCAACACGGCAACAAGCCTGATTTTACAGGGGTTTCGTTGAGCTTTTCGACCGGCAACAAAGCGGCAACAGGTGGCAACAAGCCCGGTTACGTTAACGATACAGCCGGCTTGGACTTGTTGGACGGTATGATGACCATCGGTGTGATAAGAATTTGAACACGGATGGCAGGATTTCACGGATGCCCGGAAAGATTATGGAAAACGGAGTCAACTGCGAAGTCATTTTGCCACAACGACCACAGCGCAGCCAGCCGCAACCGAATCCTGACTTGCCCGCAGATCACGCCGATTAACGCAGATACGGAATAAGAATTCTTCATCTGCGTCCATCTGCCTGTTCTGCGGGCAAAGGCCTTTTTTCCCGTGCTCGAAAAATCCAGGTGGCAGAGCAATGTTTGGCAGAGGCCAGGCAACATGGATGCAGTCTGGCAACGCTCGATCAACCGCTGGCAAAAAGTTTTGCGGATGAACCGGGTCTGGTGGAAGTGCTGCATTGAAATGGATGCGGCGGCGAAACAATTTGTGGAAGAACGCAGCAGCATGCTGAAATGTTGGGAACGGACGCCTGCTTGAACAAAATAATGCAAATATACGGTTTGACACCTTTGACCGCTGGCGATCCGACCCATAAAAGTGGCACAAAAAGTGGCACAGCAGGGAACAGACATCAAGAATGTGTTTCCGCCTTGATTTCGGTTGCCTTTTCATGCACTGTTCATGTAGCAGAATTGCTTTTGAAACATGAATCGCCATTTTACGGCAGTTATTAAACAGGACGGTGGTTGGTGGATTGGCTGGGTGCAGGAGATTCCCGGCGTCAATTGCCAGGGCAAAACTCACGCCGAGCTTCTGAAAAACTTGCGCTCCGCATTAAAAGAGGCGTTGGAGTTTAATCGCGAGGATGCCCTCGCCGCCGCGCAGGAAGGGTACCAGGAGGAAGCCATCGTTCTGTGAAACGGCGGGAACTCATCCGCCATCTCACGGCCCACGGGTGTGTTTTCATCCGCGAAGGCAGCGACCACTCATGGTGGGGCAACCCGGCTTCAAATCGGCGCTCCGCCGTGCGCGGCACTCGGAGATCAACAAGTTTCTTGCTCGGAAAATTTGCCGCGATTTGGGCATACAAGTGCCGTAAGCGGATTTTCCCCGCTGCGCGTTCAGCCTTTAGCCTTTCTCCACCACGTCTGGCAACGCTCGATCAACCGCCGGCAAAAAGTTTTGCGGATGAAAGGCTGCGGCAAAAAAAACGATTGACCCGCTGTAGCTTTTACACTACATTACCCTGGTGCTGATCACACCGAAAGAGTTGCTGGCCTATCGAACGCGTGAAGGGCGAACCCCTTTTAACGAGTGGCTGGACGAACTGGATGATCAAAACATTGTGGCGCGCGTGCTCGCCCGTCTGGCCCGGGTTCGGCGGGGGAATTTGGGCGACTGCAAGAGCGTGGGCGAAGGAGTGTCCGAATTGCGCGTGGATTACGGTCCGGGGTATCGGGTGTATTTCGCCCAGAAAGGGCAGGTGCTGGTGATCCTGCTGTGTGGCGGGGATAAGCGCACACAGGAAAAGGATATTCAGCGCGCCAAACAATACTGGCACGACTATAAACAACGAGAGTAAGAATATGAAAAACGCCGTGAAATTTGACGAAATCCTCAAGCCGCGTCTTCAGGACCCGGACCAAGCCGCGAAATATCTGACCGCTTGTTTTGAAGAAGGTCCTGATGTTTTCCTGTTGGGGCTGCGCGACGTTGTTGAAGCTCAAGGTGGAATTGGCCGGGCCGCGAAATCCAGCAAGTTGAACCGGGAAAGCCTTTATCGTCTGCTATCGCGTCGTGGAAATCCGCGTCTTTCGAGCCTCAACGCCGTTTTGTCTTCCCTGGGGTTGAAAGTGCGTTTTACCCAGGCTTGAACCATGCGGCGAATCGGGTCTGGTGGAACTGCTGCATGGAAATGGATGCGGCGGCGAAACAGTTTCTCGAAGAACGCAGCCGCATGCTGAAATGTTAGGAACGGACGCCTGCTTGAACAAAATAATGCAAATATACGGTTTGACCCTTTTGACCCTTTTGACTTTTGACCCTTTTGACAAAGGGTCTTTCGCCGCCTGGATGATCCCAAGTTGTTGCTGGACGCGGCGCCCCAAAGCCAGCCATACCGCAACGAAACTGAAATTCGCCGCCTGTTTGACCGGCTCAAAATTCCTCTCCAGGGACTTGAACGATTTGCCAGTTGCTATATCGCGCGGATCTGAAACTGGTTCACTGCGGGATTGCCAGATCAAATCGCTCGGGGAACAGCGCCGCATTCGCTCCGTGAACTGCACCCCAAGAAAAGCAACCTCCGTTACAAAGTCAACCTTCGCTGAACGCCTTGCTCCACCTGCCGCTTACTCCATCATTTAGAGCGTTTTAAATAAAACTGTAGCCACAAGAGGCAAACCAGTTCATGGCATCCCGGGGCGTGATACTCTGCAAAGCTGAAGCAATCGCCTGGAGCAGAGCGGGCTGCGTGCGGGCCTCGGCTGTACGCAGGTGGGATTTGACTTTGCTCCACATTTGCTCGATGGGATTGAGGTCTGGGGAATAGGCTGGAAGGAAGAGGATTTGGGCTCCAGCCTGCGCGATCAGCGAAAGGGTCGGCTCACTTTTATGCGGGGAGAGGTTATCCATGATGACCACATCTCCGGCGCGCAGCGTCGGGCACAAGACATGGCCGACATAGACCCGGAAAACCTCCGTATCGGTGGCCCCCTCGATGGTCATGCAGGCGGTGGCACCGTCCAGGCGGATGGCGCCGATCATGGTCGTGGTTTGCCAATGGCCCTGCGGACATTGGGCGTGGACACGCTGACCCCGCAGGGCGCGCCCGCGCAGGCGGGTCAGATTGGTTTTGGCACCCGATTCGTCCAGGAAAATCAGTTTGGCCGGGTCCAAACCGCCTTGCCGACGCCGCCAGGCGCGGCGCGCCCGCGCAATGTCCGGACGGTCTTGCTCGCTGGCATGGAGTGTCTTTTTTTATATGTCAGCCCCATCTTCGCCAGAACGTAGTGGATGGCGGGCAGAGAACAGTCCAGTTCCAAGCCGGCGCGCAGCTCTTTCAAGGTCAGGTCGGGCTTCTGATTCAATAGAGTCCGCATCTGGCGCTGATGGGCCGCCAGGATCATCGGCTTGCGCCCGGAGAAACGGTGGCGCGGACCGATCTCCCCGGTCCGTCGGCGTTGTTGCAAGAGCTTCTTGACCATGCCCAGCGAAACCCGGTAACGATCGCCGACCTCCACGCGAGTCCCCTCTTCAAGGTCATAGGAAGCCAAAATCCGTTCGCGCAGGTCCAACGATAAAGTTCGCATGAACTGCCTATACCACAGGCCCAACGGAATGGCTACAGTTTTATTTAAAACGCTCTAGCTCACGCAGGCTTCCCTCAATTACCCTGCTTATGCTCACTTGCCGACGAAATCAAGGAGTTGAACGGCGAGGAGTCCTCACGAATCAATTAGCTTGATCTCAACACAATATGGTTATCCTTTGGCAAAGGATTTTCTTGATGCATCGAAACAATATCAGACCGCTCTGGAACGAAGAACAAATTGTGAACGCCTGAAGTCTTTGGCGGCGGCGGGCATCATGTTTTTGTTTCGGCCAGCGCTTCCTCTTCCGCGGCCAGCAGGGAGGTGCGCATGGATTCGGCATCGGGGGACTGGCGGAGTTGGCCGAGGATGTCGGTTTTCCGGGCCATGAGACAAATTCTGGCCAGGGTGTGCAGATGCAAGCGGTCGTCCTGGCAACACACCAGGAAGAACAGGCTCGTCGGTCGGGCGTCGGGCGCGCCAAAATGGATTTCCTGAATGGTGCGACCGAGGACGATGAACGAACTTTCAAACAGGTAAGGGTCGGGCACGCGGGGATGGAGGAGGGCGAAGCCGCCGGGCATGCCGGTGGAACAAAGGGCTTCGCGGGCTTCCAGACTGGCCAGCAAGTCCCGAGGGTTGTTCAAACGCCCGGTTGTTCCCGCCAACGCCACCATCTCATGCAAAACGGAAGACTTGGTTTTGGCCGGCAGAGCCGGGGCAATGAAGCCGGGCTGGATCATGTCCGGCAGGAGGGTTTGGCGCGGCAGGATTTCCCGGGTGCCACGGGTGGATTTTCGGTGATACTCCGTCAACCGCTCGCCGGGCAGGCGGAGGAGGTGTTGCGAAGCCCAAAGGTCAATTTCGTCCTTGGAAAAGATGATCCTGCGGCCGCGTTTCTCGTGCGGAATCTCGTTGCATTTGACGCGTTGCGCGATGTCGGCCGGGGTCAGATGCAAATACTCCGCGACAGCGTCAAGACTGAGAATTTGATAGGACATATTCAGGTCATTTTCCCGCAGGACATTGTCCGCCTGTAGCGAATGAAGATCAAGAATTGTATCAGATGCAGGTTGGCGATGGTCGAGGGGCTAATACCAGTTCTCACAGATAACCGGCACATTCGCCTTTCCGGTAGGGATGCGCTGCCGCGCAGCCTCCAAGCCCGGCGGCGCAGCAGCGCCGCCCTACCATTGCACCGATTATCTCAGGGGAATGGTATTATACGCATGGTTCCATCTGGCGCTGCCGGGTGGAAACCTCGCCCCAGTGGCGATGTTTGGCATGTCAGGGCGTATTGCAGCCGGGGATGAACTACATATAACAAACATTGTGCGAATATCTATGGGTGAGCATGGACTTGTTTGGAGTCTCTGATCAAGCCTTGTTTTCGAGGAAATTTGAGACTCCTTACGTCGTCTCCTACGGGAATGAGTTATTTTTTAACGGCCCGTTAAGCCCGGTGAACAAAGTTTAAGGCAATCGAAGTTGGCAAAATCTTTGCAGGCGTGTTACTGTTTTTCGAAGCAGAAGTTCCCGCAACGAAAGGTCTGTTAAATTATGCAAATCACAAAACAATTGGCCCTCTTTTTGGAAAATCGGCCGGGCACGCTGGCCCGGGTCTGCGATGCCTTGAGCGCGGCAAAAATCAACATTTACGCCATTTCCACCAGTGACACGGTGGATCACAGCGTGGTGCGAATGGTGGTGAGCGATCCGGTCAAGGCGTTGTTTATCTTTGAGGGGCACGGCACGCTGGTGGTGGAAGACGATGTGTTGATGATTACGGGTGATAATAAACCGGGGTCGCTGGCCGGTTTGGCCCATAAGCTGGCCAGGGCCAAAATCAATATTGAATATGCCTATTGCGCCACGCCGCCGGATGCCAAACGGGGCCTGCTCATCCTGCGCGTGTCCGATGCCAAGAAGGCGTTGAAGGTGCTCAATATTTGATGTCCCCTGCCCTGTTTTTTGTCAAATAAACGTGATCTAACTCCGCAGAAACTCGCCCGCCGCCCAGTCGGCGTAACGCAATCCCTGCCGGGTCAGTTGGAAGCGCTGCCGGTCCAGTTTGCCGTAGCCCAAGTCAAGCATTCGGTTAATCTCGCTCTTCCACTCCTGTTGCAGTTCAAAACCGGTTCGTTCCTGGAATTGGAGCAAAGGCCAGCCCGCCGTCATGCGCAAGCCGAAGGCCGCGATTTCCCCGGCCCGCGCCAGGGGCGCCAGTTCTTCGCTCGATTCAATGGCCCGCCGGCCGCGTTCCAGTTGGCCGCAATACAATGTTATATTTGACACATTTTTGGTGCGCACGCCGCGGACGTAACCGGCGGCGCTCGGGCCGAGACCGTAAAAGGAGCCGCCCCGCCAGCAATTGATGTTATGCCGGCAGGCATGATCGGGCGTCTCTCCAGGAACAGCGGCGAAGTGGCGGGCGAAGTTCGCCACTTCATACTGGTGGAATCCCGCTTCCGCCGCCGCCGAAAGAAGCTCGTCGTACATGGCGCAGGCCAGAGCTTCGTCCGTGGAAAGTTTGCCCGCGCGCAACTGTGCGAACAACGGAGTGTCCTCCTCGTAGATGACCTCGTAGCAGGAAAGGTGCTCGCTGCCCAGGGCAATGGCTTCGGCCAGAGTTTTGCGCCACATCTCCATCGTTTGGCCGGGGATGGCAAACATCAAATCGACATTCAGATTATCGAAACCCGCCGCGCGCAAAATATCGAACGATTT
This sequence comes from uncultured Verrucomicrobiae bacterium, assembly GCA_963825315.1. Taxonomy (GTDB): domain Bacteria; phylum Verrucomicrobiota; class Verrucomicrobiia; order Limisphaerales; family Palsa-1400; genus DASRLE01. The sequence continues at coordinate 394,924 of CAWGST010000005.1, forward strand.
AAAAATCATCTCCCGGCTGTGAATGCGTCCGAGGCGCTCCAGCAGCGCCGCTTCAAAAGACTGCACCCCCATGGAAATGCGGTTGACGCCCCAATCCCGCAGGAGCTTTGCCTTGTCGGCGGACACCGTCGCCGGATTGCATTCCACCGTCCACTCGGCGGCGCCAAGCAAATTGAGCCGGTCCATCGCTTTGAGGATGCGTTCCCATTGTTGCCGGTTCAAAAGCGAAGGAGTTCCGCCGCCAAAGAAAACCGTGCGCGGCCGCAAATCTTCCGCGACCAATTCCATCTCGCGAATCAAGGCCGCGACATAGCGATTGACCGTCGCGCCGTCGCCGGCTTCCGAGTAAAACGCGCAGTAGGCGCACTTCCTCGCGCAAAACGGAACATGCGCGTACAAATGGGCGACAAGAGACGTGTCAATCATTATTTCGTCATTGGGATTTTGTCATTCGTCATTTTCCACGCCCGTACTGCCTTATAGACCATAAACATCACGGCGACACAACAAAACGATAAAGCCGTTGCGCATCAGGGGGATTGGTGTCCGCTGCGGTCACGACATTCGTGGCCGCGATGATCGCGGCGCCCACATTGGCCCAGTTGGCTGCGTCCAGATTGGTGGCGAATTGCAATTGATAAGCCAGACCGGGCAAGGCGTCCCAGGCAAACGACACCGTGCCGCCGTTTAGCGTCACCGTTTGGAAAACGGGCGTTGGAACGGCTTGCAGGGTAATATCGTCCAGCGCCAGGGCGCCCGGGTCGTCTCGAAAGTCGAATTCGAGAGTCGTCGCGCTGCCTGTCGCCGCAACAAGGAACTGCAGGTTCGTCCAACCAAAGGCACCCATATTGGTGTGATCAAAGAGCGTCTTTCCGTTCCATTTAATCCGAAATTCATTCGGTTTCGTCAAACCATTGTAGGCAATGCTGCTCAACCAGGACGAGAGCAGATAATACTGCGATGCGACGGTGGGCAATGACTGCGAAAGGGACGCGAGCGAACTGTTTTGCCCAAGAAACGCGCCGTACAGGCCGGAATGGACAAATTGCGCGTAAGTCACCCCAGGAAGGATGTTGCCGACAGGGCCGTCGTCAATAGCAACCGGAAAACTTGACGCTGGATTGCCCAAAAACCTCCAATCCGAGAAATCGCCTGTTTCAAAGCCGCCATTGCCCGCCAAGAGGGCAAATGGCCAGCTCTGCACGACATTGTCCTGTAAATTGATGAAGGAGACAGTGCCGACGAAGTCGCCCAACAACAAATTGCTTGCCACAGAATTGAGAGCCACCGTCACGGCGACGCCGGGTCCGCCCGGCGCCAGCGTGCCGCCGGCCTGGGATACACTGAGCCACTGCGAAGTGTTGGCGACAATCCAGTTCAACGACTCGCTTCCCGCATTTGTCAGCCAATAGCTCTCTGAAGTTACGTCAAACGGGCCGCCGACGGGGCCAATCGCCGTAAAGCCCAGTTGCGGGGTGATGAACAAAGCATCCGGCGGCGCGAGCAAAGCGGCAATCAGATTGCTGCCGATGGGGGTTCCCCACCCCGTGCAAAGGTCGTAGCCGGCGACGGCATGGAACTTTGACGGGCTGTTGCTACTGGTGTTATTGCCGGTGGTAATGTCGTGAAAGCAGGCGGCGTAGTTGGAGCTCCGGCCAATGTCGTAAAGGGCCGGGTTGACAAAACCCAACTGCGGCTGGCCGTTGAGAGCGGCTTGCTGGTTGGCCAAGGCTGTGAAGGCCGCCCAAAGCGGAGCCGCAAAGCTGGTGCCTTGGTAAAAAGTTTGGGCCTCGCCATTGACCCAAACCAAAATATTGTCGGCAACCATGGAGACATCCGGAAGATTGCGCAGGGTTGTCGATCCCTGGTTGGCCGACATGTCAAGGCCTTGTTGCCAAAACGGAATTGGGACCACCACGCTAATCCCCCCGCCGCTGTCTCCCCAAGTTGTCTCGGAAACCCAGGAGCCAATCGGGCCATTCGTGGATAAAATTGTCCCGCCGACGACTGTAATATTCGGGTTGTCCGTCGGCTCAAGGACTGGTCCGGTGTATGCGCCGCCGTCGCCGGAGGCCTGGAAAAACGATTGTCCCTGCGCGGCAAATTGCTGAAATATCTGGTCGGTGGACGCGTTAATGTCAAAACCATAGGAAGAACTCAATTGTCTGGCTTGATTGTCAGTGGCCATGCGGTTTAAGAGATCGTTGACGACGGTGTTCGAGTCAGCGTTTCCCTCATAAACCAAAACATTCGTCAGCCCCGGCGCCATTGCAATCGCCATTTCGATATCGAGACATACCTCCACATTGGTCAAGCCGCCGCCGCTGGCCGCGCCTGAGAACCCGTCCACCAATATATTCGTCAACGTCGGAACATTGGTCATGTTAGCCAGGCCCGCGTAGTTTGTGATGTCGCTGAGATTATAGCCGTCCAATTCAAACAACCCGACCGATTGTCCGGCGCCAGTGAGGGAAACTCCAGAGGCATAGGCGGACCTGAAATCCTGGCCCAAATAACTGCCGTTGGTCCCCGAGCCTGCCTGCGGTTGGGCCCTCAGCGACTGAACAGCCGTTGCAGTACGAACAAACGGATGCGGCAGCGTATAATTATACAGGCCGCTGATCGCCAGAACGGGGGTTTCCAGATCAATCGCCGGTTGGGCGTCGGGCGCGTAAAATGTGCGGTTCTCCGTCGGGTGCTGGTAAAGGCCGATATGCACATGCAACGCCTGTTCAATGTCCCCCACAGCGCCGTTGACATCCACGAGGGTGCGATTGGGGTGCGTCCCGGTAATTGTCAAGCCATGCGATTTTGCGAAGTCAATCACTGCCTGGTAGTCGCCTTCAGTCGGGCCGAAGGCCGCCGCAAATTCATCGGGCGTCAGATAATGATGAAAGGCGGGATTGCCCCGTTGATAGATTTGCCGGAGCAAGTTGGTCAGGCCTTGCGGATTGCGCAAAGGCAGGCCAAAGGCAAGGTCCAGGCGGGTAGATGCGGAAAGGCGGCCAATGGGTTGTTGATGGGCAATGACCGCCGGCAGATGACCCTGGACGAACTGTCGCTCCGCGGCATTGGCCGGGGTCGCCAGGAAAATGAAGACACCGATGCTGATTGCGGCAATGAACCAATGCGATCGCGGCCAGCCATCGCCACACACAGTTTTTCTTTCAAGAGCAATCATGCAAAAAGCACAGCTTATCAACCATACCCGAAGTAAACGCTTTCGGCAAGGCCGGGAAAGCGCCCGCGCCGGAGCAGGTTTGATTAGGGCCGATGGGATGGATAAAATTTGTCTTAAAAAATAATACTTGCCTTACGTTGTCCAGTATGACATACTACAGCAGAATGATGGACAATATATGAACTCCGCTTACGTTACATCAAAAGGCCAATTGGTCGTTCCCTCACGCATCCGCCGCCGCTTCGGCATCAAGCCCGGCACGCGGGTCAACTTCGTGGAGGAAGACGGCCGCCTCATCTTCCAGCCCGTCACGCGGGAATACATAGATTCCTTCTGCGGCATCTTCAAACTCAAGCCCGGCGAGAAATCCGCGGTGCAGGAACATCTGGAAGAACGCCGCGCTGAACGCAACCGGGAGAACCGCGAATGAAGACCATGGTTTTGGACGCCTCGGCGCTGCTGGCCATGTTCTTTGGCGAACCGGGCATGGAAAAAATGCGCGCCCTTTTCCACAAGGCAGCCGAAGCCGACCACCCCGTTTTCATCAGCGCGGTTAATTGGGCCGAAGTCCTTTACCGGATGGAACGCAAACGGGGCAAAGCTGGCTGGGAAGCGGCGCGCCAGTTTGAAGGCACGACTCCATTGGAAACCGTGCCTGTTGGCCGCGAACTGGCGGAAGCCGCCGCACTATTGAAGAACGAACACGACCTCGGCCTCGCCGACGCCTTTGCCGCCGCGCTGGCCAAAGAAAAAAAGGCCGAACTCGTCACCGCCGACACCGAATTCAAGGCGCTGGAAAATGAAATCAAAATTGCATGGCTCAAATGAGTGCGGAAAGACGCCAGGAATTTTTGACAAGATAGACAAGATGTGCAGGATTTCGGAATGGAAGGAGGAGAAGGGACCAGCCAGCGAAGGATTTCATACTGAGTCATTAAACGGTTGTGCCTCTACGCGGCGTTGATTTCTGACGTGTTTAGCCGGTCTTCGACCACCTTCTCCACTCCCGGGGAACACCTCATCCGGCCTTCGGCTACCTTCTCCCATCGAATGCGGAGAAGGGAAATCCGATGGGCGAACGACAATCGCAGTCTTTCTTGCGTTGCGAGCCGGAATTAATCATCCTGTTCCCATTATGAATGAATCTTTTCGCTCCGAATCCGATTCCATGGGGCCAATGCAAGTGCCCGCTTCCGCTTATTATGGCGCGCAAACGGCACGGGCCATCGAGAATTTTCCCATCAGCAACTTGCGCTTTCCCCGCTCTTTCATCCGCGCGCTTGGCTTGATCAAAAAACACGCCGCCCTGACCAACCAGGAGTTGGGCGGCCTCAAACCGGAGATCGCCGCGGCCATCGTCAAGGCGGCCCAGGAGGTGGCCGATGGAAAATGGGACGGCGAATTTGTCCTGGATATTTTCCAAACCGGCTCCGGCACCTCGACGAATATGAATGCCAACGAGGTCATCGCCAATCGCGCCATTGAATTGCTCGGCGGCAAGCGCGGCGAAAAACTGGTCCATCCCAATGACCACGTTAATCAAGGCCAATCCAGCAATGACGTCATACCCACCGCCATGCATCTGGCCGCCCTGGAGGGCATCGAAGGCTCGCTGGTCCCGGCCCTGGTGGAATTGCAGATGGCTTTGGCAGGCAAGGCGAAGGAATTTCACGACGTCCTCAAAATTGGCCGGACCCATTTGCAGGACGCGACCCCCATCCGGCTTGGACAGGAATTCGGCGGCTATGCCAGCCAGGTCAAACACGGCATCGAGAGGTTGCGCTGCGCCGAGAAGAATCTGGGGGAACTGGCTTTGGGCGGCACGGCTGTCGGCACCGGCATCAACACCCACCCGGAATTCGCCCGCCGCACCATTGCGCGCCTGGCCGCCGAAATCGGGCTTTCGATGTGCGAAACGCCAAACCATTTCGAAGCTCAAGGGGGCAAGGACGCCGTTGTCGAAACTTCCGGCGCGCTCAAAACAATCGCCGTCAGCCTCATCAAGATAGCCAACGACATTCGGTTGCTCGGTTCCGGTCCCCGCCTTGGTTTGGGAGAACTGCGCCTTCCCGCCACCCAACCCGGCTCCTCGATCATGCCCGGGAAGGTCAACCCCGTGATGTGCGAAATGCTCCTGCAAGTTTGCACTCAAGTCCTGGGCAACGACACCGCCATCACGTTCAGCGGCAGCTTTGGCAATTTCGAGCTTAACGTCATGATGCCGGTCATGACCCACAATCTTCTCGAAGCCATCGAACTGCTGGCCAAAGGCAGCCAGGTTTTTGCCCGGCGGTGCGTCAACGGGTTGGAAGCCGACCGCGAGAAATGCAACGGCAACCTGGAGTTGAGCCTTTCCAACTGCACGATCCTGGCGCCGGTCATCGGCTACGACAAAGCGGCCAAGATTGCCAAGGTCGCCTTTGAAACCAACCGCACCATTCGCCAAGTCGCCACGGAGATTTCCGGCTTGGATCCAACCAAATTGGACGAGCTGCTTGACCCTGCGAAACAAACATAATCAATCTCTGGCGCCATTTTGTGCTTTGCTTTGCAGCTAATGGCAGTAAAAGACCATATCTGAAATCCAGAAAATTATGAAATGCCCAAGATGCGGTTCGGTGTTGTCCATAGTTGAATATGACGGCGTCCAGATTGACGTTTGCCCGAACTGCAAAGGCGAATGGCTGCCCGCGGGAGATCTGCAAAAAATTGTCGAGCATCATAATGAGGTTTTTACTCCTGAAGAAATTGCCTCGCTCGCCCCGGTCGATAAGGAGATTTTTAACGCTGAAAAAGATGATCACGACGAATTGAATTGTCCCAATTGCCAGGGCGTGCCGATGGAACATTTTAATTACGGAGACACCAGCGGGATCGTTTTGCACAAGTGCCCCGATTGCGGGGGAATTTGGGCCGACAAGGACGAATTGACAAAAATCGAGGAGGTGGTGGATGGATGGAAAGCTGATCTCAATAAAGACGCAGCCCAGTACGATCCAATTCTGCAAAAAATTGCCGTCGAGGAGCAGAAGGAACTGGACAGGGCGGTTTCCATTTCCCGATTTGGCTTTGTGAACTCGGTTTTGAGACATTTCTGCGAATGAAACCGACCGCTCTGCCCGGTCAACGCCGTTCCAAGCAAAACTAATAGGCAGTATTAATTGCGCCGAATTCGTGAAAAACTTCACAAACTCTCTTGCCAGACCCCGTGGAAATCCTTAAACAACTGCGGTGACGAAAAGGAGGCCGCGCCCTTTTCGGCTTGTGGCGTTCGGCCCTGTCTCTCGTTGCGGCAGTGCGGGAAATAAGTTGACTAAAATTGCGCCGGCAAGAAAATTGCCGGTGTTTTGTTATTATCTTGATGCAGAGAAGAAAACGCTGAGATGTCTGATTTTTTTCCAAAGTGGACCAATAACCTTCCGCGCAATATCATTATTGGCGCTCTCCTGGCGGGCACCGCCGTGACCGCCGGTGTCACTTATTATTTCACGCCCAAATATACGCGGGTCGGCTACGAGCCGATTCAGCCGGTGGCCTTTCCCCACAGTGTCCACGCCGCGCAACTGGGGATCGATTGCCGTTATTGCCACAACGGCGTTGAAAAATCCTGGTATTCCAACATCCCGGCCACGTCGGTTTGTATGAACTGCCACAACCAGGCCTTGAAAGACGACGACCGGCTGGCGCTGGTGCGCGAGAGCGCCGCGTCGGGCAAACCGATCCCGTGGGTGCAGATTCACAAGCTGCCCGATTACGCTTATTTCAACCATTCCGTGCATGTCAACCGCGGGGTCAGTTGCGTCGAATGCCACGGCCAGATCAATCAGATGGACGAAGTGTACCATGCCAAGCCGTTGAGCATGGCCTTTTGTCTGGACTGCCATCGCGACCCCGCCCGGCATGTCAGGCCGCTGGATAAGATCACCGATCTTGACTGGAAAGCGCCGGATGAAGAGACGCAATTGGCGAACGGGCGGAAATTCGTCCACGATTGGAAGGTGCAATCGCTGCAAAATTGTTCGGCCTGTCACCGATGAAAACGATTCCCCCATCTTGTCTTGAGCCTGAAACCGGGCCGAAGTATTGGCGCAGTTTGGAGCAACTGGCCGGCACGGCGGAATTTCGCCAGTGGGCGGAACGGGAATTTCCCGCCGGGGCCAGCGAACTGAGCGACCCCGTTTCCCGGCGCCATTTTGTCAAGATCATGTCGGCTTCCTTTCTCCTGGCGGGCTTGGGAGCGACCGGCTGCCGCCGTCCAGTCGAGAAGATTTATCCCTACGCCAAAATGCCGCTGGATTACGTCCACGGCGTTCCGCAGTATTTTGCCACGGCGCTGCCCACGCGCCGCACGGCCATCCCGCTGGTCGTCAAGTCCAATGAAGGCCGGCCCACAAAAATCGAAGGCAACCCCGATCATCCCGACAGCAACGGCGGCACCGATCACCTGGCCCAGGCTTCGGTCCTGAGTCTTTACGATCCGGACCGGGCCATGCGTTGCGCCCGCAACGGCTCGGGTGAAAGCCGCCAGGCCGCCCTGGACAGTTTGACCGCGCTTTCCAAAAGCCTGGGCGACGGCGGCGGCCTGGCCTTTCTGCTCGAACAAAGCAGTTCGCCTTCGCGCGCGCGCTTGCAACAAGCCATCTCGGAAAAATGCCCCAACGCGCGCTGGCATGTCTATGAGCCGGTTGATCTGGATCTTCCGCGCCAGGCGGCGTCGCTGGCATACGGCGCGCCTGCCCAGCCGTTCTACAAGCTGGACGAAGCGAGGGTCATTCTCTCGCTGGACTGCGATTTCATCGGCAGCGAAGAGAACGCCTCGAACCATATCCGCCGCTTCGCCAAAGGCCGCCATTTGGACGGCAAAGACGATTCGATGAGCCGGCTGTATGCGGTGGAAAGCCTGTTCACCCTGACCGGCGCCAATTCCGATCATCGTTTGCGGGTGCCTCCAAGCATGATTGTTCCGGTGCTGGCCCGTCTGGCCGTGAACATCCTCGCCTCTTCCGCCATCGGTCCGCAATTGCAGGAACTCTCCGCTCCGGCGCAGGCCCATGACAGTTGGATCATCCCATGCGCCAGGGATCTCAAAGCCAATCCCGGAAAGAGCCTGGTCATGGCCGGTTACCGTTTGCCGCTCGCCGCGCATTTGCTTGTTATCGCGATGAATGAAGCGCTGGGCGCTGTCAATCATACCGTCGAACTTCATCGAGCCATGGTCTCCAAGGAGGGAACGATTTCCGAACTGGCCGGCGCGCTTAATGCCGGGCAAGTCCAAACACTCGTCATCCTCGGAGGAAATCCGGCCTACAACGCGCCCGTTGATCTGGCGTGGCCGCAAGCGCAGGCCAGGGCAAAAACCGTGGTGCGGCTCGGTTATTACGAAGACGAAACATCCTGGAACCCGGCCCTGCACGCCGATGTTCAATGGGATTTGCCGGCCGCTCATTATCTGGAAGCCTGGGGCGATGCCCGCACGGCCGACGGCACGATTGTTCCCATTCAGCCATTGATCGAGCCGTTGTTTGGCGGTCTGACGGAATTGGAAGTGCTGGCCTTGATTGGCGGACTTAGCCCGTCAAGTCCCTATGAGATCGTTCGCCAAACCTACCGGGACATCGGCGGGAACAACGAAAATAATTGGCGGAAATTTCTACACGACGGCTTCCTGGCCGAGAGCGCCTCGCCCCTGGCCGCCGTGCAATATGATCCGGCCGAATTGAGCAAATCTCTGGGACAACTCAAGCCCATCGGTCCCGCGCCGGGGAACGACAAGCTGGATGTCGTCTTCTATCGCGATGCCAAGATGGATGACGGACGGCACAACAACAACGGCTGGTTGCAGGAACTGCCCGACCCGATCACCAAGCTGACTTGGGACAACGCCGTTTTACTCAGCCCCAAAACGGCCCGGGATTTGGGCGTTTTCACGGAGCGCTACGCCCAAAATCAAAAGTTTTTCAATTACACCGTCGAGATCAAGCTGGGCAATCGCACCGTGCGCGGCCCGGTTTGGGTCCAGCCCGGCATGGCGGATAACACCATCGGATTGGCGCTGGGTTATGGACGGGAAAAGACCGGGCGCGTCGGGCGGGGCGCTGGTTTCAATGCCTACTCTCTCCGCACCAGCGAAATTCCCTACTACGCTTCGGGCGCGGAACTGCGCAACACCAAGGACCTGAGCTATGAATTGGCCAATACTCAGAGCCATTGGCACATGGAGGGCCGGCCTGTGGTGCGCGAAGCCAATTTGGAGCAGTTCCGCCAGCATCCCGACTTTGCCAAAGACATGAGGCCGGAAGCGCCTCCCGTCATTGCGCCGCTTTACCCGAACCCGCTGGATGAAGCCAAAAAACTGGCCATGCACCAATGGGGCATGTCCATTGACTTGAATCGTTGCGTCGGTTGCTCCGCCTGCATGATCGCCTGTCAAAGTGAAAATAACATCCCGATTGTCGGCAAGGAAATGGTGGGCAAAAGCCGCGAAATGCACTGGATTCGCATTGACCGCTACTACGCCGGGCCGGACGAGGACCCGCAGGCGGTGACACAACCGATGCTCTGCCAGCATTGCGAAGCGGCCCCGTGCGAAAGCGTATGCCCGGTCAATGCCACCTCGCACGACGACGAGGGTTTGAACGTCATGACTTACAACCGCTGCGTCGGCACGCGGTATTGTTCCAACAACTGTCCCTACAAGGTGCGCCGCTTTAACTTTTTCGATTACAACCGCCGCCCGCTGAATCATCTTTACAAAAGCCCGCTCGTCACCGCAACGGACGGCGAATGGGAATTCATGCGCTGGCTCAAAAACCCGGACAAGGGCAGCCTGCCCGAGGACGAATGGCAACTGGCCCGGCTGGTGAAAAATCCCGACGTCTCGGTCCGCATGCGCGGCGTCATGGAAAAATGCACGCTTTGCCTGCAACGCATCGAACAGGCCAAGATCGCGGCAAAGGTCAAGGCGCGCGACAGCGACCACATCCGGCTTTCGGAAAAGGAAGGGACGGTTCCGAAAACCGCCTGCCAGCAGGCCTGCCCCGCTGAAGCGATTATCTTTGGCGACATTTCCGATCCGGAGAGCCGCGTCAGCAGGGCCAAGGAGCAGGAGCGCACTTACTCCGTCCTTGAGTTCTTGTTGACCAAGCCGCGCTGCACATATCTGGCCAGGGTCCGCAACCCAAACCAGGAGATGCCGGACTACAAGGAACATCCGATGCCCTACACGACCGAAGAGTTTCTGAAAGCGAAAGAGAACTCCATTATCAGCGAAGGAGGAACGCTCTAATGGCTCAATCACCCAAAAGCTCAGTGGCGGAAGAACAACCGACTTTGCGCGTGCAAGGGCCGCCGGCGGAATTGGAGCGTGTCCCGCTGGTGGCGAACAATCGCAGCCCCGGTTGGATTTCCGACCGGATTGCCGGGGTCGTCGAAGGCAAGACGCCTGGATGGTGGAAAATTTGCTTCGGCATCAGCTTCACCTTCATGGTTGTGTGCTTCGGGATGATTCTTTACCTCATGTCCACGGGCGTGGGCGTCTGGGGCTTGAACCATCCGGTCATGTGGGGGTGGGCCATCGTCAACTTCGTGTGGTGGATCGGCATAGGCCACGCCGGAACGTTGATTTCCGCCATTTTGTTCCTGCTCCGCCAGCGCTGGCGCACCTCGATCAACCGCGCCGCCGAGGCCATGACCATTTTCGCCGTGATGTGCGCGGGCATTTTCCCGCTCATCCATATTGGGCGCATTTGGTACGGTTGGTGGCTCTTCCCCGTCCCCAACTCCGACAGCATCTGGCCCCAATTCCGCTCGCCCCTCATGTGGGACGTTTTTGCCGTTTCGACTTACTTTACCGTATCAGTGCTCTTCTGGTACATGGGTTTGATCCCGGACCTGGCGGTGATGCGGGACCGCGCTAAAACGAAAATCAGGAAATTCGGCTACGGTCTTTTTTCCTTGGGCTGGACCGGTTCCAATCGGCATTGGAGCAACTATGAAAAGGCCTATTTGATTCTGGCCGGCCTTTCCACGCCGCTGGTGCTCTCGGTGCATTCCATCGTGTCTCTGGACTTTTCCGTCTCGCAACTGCCCGGCTGGCATACCACCATCTTCCCGCCCTATTTCGTCGCGGGCGCTGTTTATTCGGGCTTCGGCATGGTGCTGACACTGCTGGTGCCGTTGCGCCGGTTGCTCAAGCTGGAGGACATCATCACCGTGCGCCATGTGGAATTGATGTGCAAAGTGACTTTGGCCGTCGGCTCGATTGTGGGTTACGCCTATGCCATGGAGTTTTTCATTGCCTGGTATAGCGGCAATCCATACGAGCGGTTTATGTTCTTCCACAACCGCGCGGCGGACCCTTTCATTCTCGGCCCGCTCATGCACACCCAGCCGGCAGCCTATTGGTGGGCCTGGTGGATCATGGTTTCCTGCAACGTGATCGTCCCGCAATTCTTCTGGTTCAAGAAATTCCGCACCAGCATGTTGACCGTTTTCTTCCTGTCCATCCTCGTCAACGTCGGCATGTGGTTTGAACGTTTCGTCATCGTCGTCAATTCCCTGCAACGCGAATTCCTCCCGGCCAATTGGGGTTATTACGGCCCAACCTGGGTGGACATCCTCCAGTATCTGGGAACGTTCGGATTGTTTTTCACCTTCTTCCTTTTGTTCCTGCGTTACGTGCCTTTGATTGCCATCGCCGAAGTCAAAGGGGTGACGCCGCAGGCGGACCCGCACCACCCGCTGGGTGGCGCAAAACCCGGAGGCAAACACTGATGCCATCGAACACTTACGCGATCATGGCAGAATTCGAAACGCCGGCGGCGACCCTGCATGCCGCGCAAAAGGTGCATGACGCCGGTTACCGCAATTGGGACGTTTTCACGCCCTTCCCCATTCACGGCATGGATCGCGCCATGGGCATCCACAACTCGAAAGTCGGCTGGTTTTCTTTTATTGGCGGATGCACCGGTTACGCCACCGGAATGCTGATGATTTGGTTTATGAACGCGCACGATTACCGAATCCAAATCGGCGGCAAACCGATGTTCAGCCCGTTCTCCGCCTTCCCGCCTTCCTACGAATTGACCATTTTGTTTGGCGCCTTTGGCGCGCTGCTCGGAATGCTTTTCCTGAATCGTTTGCCACGACTGCATCATCCGCTGCTCAAGAACCGCCGCTTTGCCCTGGCCACCCACGACCGCTTTTTCGTGGTCATCGAAACCAGTGACGCCAAGTTTTCCGACGACGAAACCCGCCGGCTGCTCGAATCTTTGGGCAGCCGACACATCGAATGGGTGGAGGAATAATGCGCTATTTTCTGCTCCTCTTTTTTCTGACGTGCGCTGCGGTGGCCGGCATTTGCGGTTTTCGAGGGAGCCAGACCCGCCGCCCGCCCATCGAGGTGTTTCCCGACATGGTCCGCCAAAACAAAGTGCGCCCGCAGACCCCCAGCGATTTTTTTGCCGACCAGTTCTCCTCGCGCCCGATTCCCGCCGGCACGGTGGCCCACACCGCTCCGTATGTCATCAACGGCCAGCCGTTGCTAATAGACGGGAAACCGGTTTATGCCTATGAAGATTCGCCGGTCAATACCGGGCGCATCCCCGGCGCCACCAATTTTATCCCCAACAATCCCCTGCCCTTGACGCGTCAATTGCTGGACCGGGGCGAACAGCGCTACCAGATCAATTGCATGCCTTGCCACGGCCCGGTGGGCGACGGCAAGGGTATCACGAGCAAATACAACATGTTTTCCATGGCCAATTTCCACGACCAGCGCCTGGTCAACATGCCGGACGGGGAGATTTTCAACACCATCACTTACGGCAAGAACTTGATGGGCGCCTACGGTCCGAATGTGACGGTGGAAGATCGCTGGGCCATTATTTATTACGTGCGGACGCTGCAAAGAAGCCAGTTGGCTTCGGCCGCGGACGTGCCCGAGCCGGATCGCGCCCAATTTAACAAATGATCTTATGAGTTCGGACAATCATACTCCACAGTTTACTCCGCTGGATTTATCCAAATGGCGCAATGTGCCCTGGATACTGATCGCTGTTGGCGCGATCGGCGCGATCGGCGGAGCGGCCATGAGCGGGAATCCGGTGAAACAGTTCGCTTTTTCCTGGCTGCTGGCTTTCATGTTCTATTTGAGCCTGGCCTTGGGCGGGTGGTTCCTGGTCATGATGCACCATCTGTTCGACGCCAGTTGGTCCGTGCCCGTCCGGCGGGTGATGGAAACCATGGCCTGCCTGTTGTGCCCCGCTTTGTTGATCCTCTTCCTGCCCGTGGCCTTTCTCGCGCCCAAAATCTATCCGTGGCTGGAACCCGCGGAACAAATGCATCCCGATCACGCTCTCAGCTCCAAGTTTCCCCTGTTCACGGCGCCGGGCTATTACATTGCGGCGGCGGCCCTTTTTGCGGTTTGGTGGTTCTTCTCCAATCGCCTGCGCTATTGGTCGCTGCAACAGGATCAAACCGGCTCGGCTTCTTGCACCAGCAAGATGCGCGTCTATTCGTGCCTGGGCATCGTTTGTTTTGCCCTTTCCCTGACTTTGGCGGCCATCATGTGGATGAAGGGCTTGACCGATGAATGGTATTCGACGATGTACGGCGTTTGTTATTTCGCCGCCTCGGTCTGGGTGGCCCTTCCCACCGTGTATGTCATCACTCTCATCCTGCAACGCGCCGGGGTCTTGAAAGGCCTCGTCGGCGAGAAAACCTACTACATGATCGGCTCCCTCTTTCTCGCGTTTACGGTCTTCTGGGCCTACATCAACTTCGCGCAATACTTCATCATATGGAATGCCAACATGCCGGAAGAGACCTTTTGGTACGTGCTCCGTGAAAAAGGCACGTGGGATTACGTGGGCAAATACGTCATTATTTTCGGACATTTCTTCGTTCCGTTCCTCATGCTGCTTCGGATTGACTGGAAATTGAAATTGGCCGCGATGCTGCCCCTGGCCGCCTGGGCCTGGCTGATGCACTTTGTTGATATTGAATTCCAGATCATGCCGGCCCTGCACATGGACACCATTCTGACTCCAGGGCTGTTGGTGGATATTGCCTGCGTCTTGTTCTTCGGAGGGGTTCTGGCCAGGGTCTTTATAATCTCGTTCAACCATTATCCGCCCTATCCGCAAAAGGACCCGCGCATGGCGGAGGCGCTGGAGATTTACATCCCGGCATCCACTGATATTCCAACCGCATCGGAGCGCGCCAAATGAACCCGGAATCCGCCCGCCAAAAAACCCGGATCGCCGCCAATGTCCTGGCCATCCTGGGAACCTTCCTCGTCATGGCCTTTCTCGTCGGGTTGATGCGGCATTATACCGCGACGCCCTCGCTCGCGGCGGACCGCGCGGCGGAGCGCATGAAAATCCTGGCTGACTTCAAGGCCGTCAACGCGCCCCTCCTGGAAAAATATGATTGGCAGGACAAGGACAAGGGAATCGTGCGCGTGCCGGTGGCGCGCGCCAAGGAGTTGGTTTTGGAGGAGTGGCAAAATCCCGCCGCGGCCCGTTCCAATTTAATGGAGCGGGCGGCAAAGGCTTTTGCCCCCGCCCCCAAACCGCCCGAACAGAAGAATCCATACGAATAGGCTGTTCCGGCCATGAGCGTAACTGCTTTTCCAGCGCAAACAGCCCCCCGCCCGCCGCCTCAGTCCGCGACGATTGACATCGAGGCTTCGTGCCGCCTGCCGCTTCTCGGCCTTTTTGGCGGCGGCGTCCTTTGGCTTTTTCTCGGCACGCTTTTTGCCCTAATCGCGTCGCTCAAGTTTCACGACCCGCACTTTCTGGCCAATGAGCCGTATTGGACCTACGGCCGCATTCACGCGGCGCATAGGACCGCCCTGCTCTACGGCTTCGGCGTGCCGGCGGCCTTGGGCGTGGGACTCTGGCTGCTGTGCCGTCTCGGACGCGCGCTGCTGGCAGGCCCCGGGGTTGTTCTCATCGGGGTCATTTTTTGGAATACTGCCGTCGCCATCGGCCTGATCGCCATTCTCTGCGGCGACAGCACCGGGTTTGAGTCATTTCAAATGCCCAACTATGTCAGCGCGATTCTATTCGTCTCTTATTTGTTGATCGCCCTCTGCGGCGTCCTGACCTTCCACCGCCGCGCAGAAGTGCGCCTTTACCCGTCGCAATGGTTTGTGCTCGGATCGTTCTTTTGGTTCCCCTGGATTTTTTCGACGGCCTCGATGCTGCTGCTCTGCCTGCCGGTGCGCGGTGTGATGCAATCGTCCATCGCCTGGTGGTACGCGCATAATTTTAGTTCGATCTTTCTCGGTTTCGCCGGCCTGGCCTCGATTTTTTACTTCATTCCAAAGCTGCTGGCCCGTCCGCTGCACAGCCATTATCTGGCCGCTCTGGCTTTCTGGACCCTCGCTCTGTTTGGCAGTTGGGGCGGCATTCCCGGCGGCGCGCCGCTTCCGTCCTGGATCATCAGCCTGGGGGTGGTTGGCGCCGTGCTGACGGCGGTGCCCGTGCTGGCCGTGGCCGCAAATTTCTATCAAACAGTCCGCCACGACCTTGATGCCCTGGATGCTCATCTCACCCTGCGTTTCACTTATGTTGCCCTGGTTTTTTGGCTGATCGCCGGCGTGCAACAGATTGTTGGCGTGCTTCCCAACGTGAGCGCACTGACCGATTACACCTGGTTTTCCGTCGCGCATTGGGAACTTTTTCATTACGGCTTTTTCGCCCTCGCCATGTTCGGCGCAATTTATTACATCGTGCCGCGCCTTCTTGACCGGGTTGATCCGCCCGCCTGGTCCCCGGGCTGGTCAAAGCGCATTTCTGGCCCGCCTTTTTCGGCATCCTTATCTCGTATATCGCCCTGCTTGTCGGCGGCGTGGGCCAGGGTTTCCTGCTCAACGACCCAAAGTATTCCTTCGCCCAAGTCACGCGCGGCACTTTGGTGGCGCTGCGCGCCAGCACACTGGGCGACCTGTGCATCGTCGTCGGCACGATCTTTTTCCTGCTGAATTTTGCCCTGCTTCTCTCTCGCCATTGCCGCCGCTGCTGGACTGAAACACGAAAGGAGCGCGCATGAACAGTGGTCCCCTGCTCTTTCTGGGTTTATTTGTGGCCATGGCCTGCTCGTGGCTCAGTTTTGTCCTGGGACCGCAATTGCAAATCGGCGACATGCGCCCAACCACCAATATGATGGTCGGAGCCAGCGGGCAGATTTATCCCAATCCCGAACCCGGCGCCGCCCGGCAAGGCGCGGAGATTTACCGCGCCAACGGCTGCGTTTCCTGCCATACGGAGCAGGTCCGCCCCCGGGACCTTGGCTCGGACATCAACCGCGGCTGGGGACTCCGCCGCAGCACCGGATACGATTACCTCTTCGATCAACCGGTCCTGCTCGGTTCGCAGCGGGTCGGTCCCGATCTGGCCAATGCGGGCAGGCGGATGGATGCCGCCGCCGTCCTCCTGCGTCTCTATGAGCCGCGCGCCCTCACTCCCGGTTCCATCATGCCGCCTTGCCACTTTTTGTTTGACAAACGCAAAATCCAGGGCGTTCGTTCCGCTGACGCCCTGCAACTGCCCGCGCCTTTCGCGCCGCCGCCCGGCTATGAAATCGTGCCCCGTCCGGAAGCCCGCGCGCTGGCGGCATACATCTCGAGCCTGCACCAGGACGGCTATCTTTTTGAAGCTCCGCCGCCGCCGCTGCCCGCGGGAAAAACAAATGCTCCCGCCAAGGCCACAACGAATTCTCCCGCGAAATGAGCCAGAACGACACAAAGAAACCCGCCAATCATGACAACTCCGAGCCAAGCGCCGGATTTGCCACGGTCCCGATCTGGCTGATTATGGTCTTTGGCGGCTTGTTTTATTGGAGTCAACTATACCTGAGCGATCACGCCGGCGGTTTTGACAAACAAGTTTATGCTCCTTTCGATTCACTTGAGCAGGTAGTCGCCATGAATCCCAAGAGTGCGGGCGATGAATTTCGCTTAATGGGCATGGACATTTTCAACAAGACCTGCACCGCCTGTCATCAGCCCACCGGCTTGGGCAAAGAGGGCACTGCGCCTCCGCTGGTCGGCTCCGAATGGGTGCTTGCCCCGGGGCCGGATCGTATCGCCCGGATTGTTTTGAATGGGTTGACCGGCCCGATCAACGTCAAAGGCAAGGATTGGAACCTGACCATGGTACCATGGAAAGACACTTACAATGACAAGCAACTCGCGGCGGTATTGACCTACATCCGGAGCACCTGGGGCAACAATGCGACGCCCGTGAAACCCGAGCAAGTGGCCGCCGCCCGTAAGGACATCCATCCCGGCCCGGAAACCTCCCCCGAGTTGCTACAGATTCCCGTTCAGTAATTCTGTTTGCGAAATTTATCCCACTCGAACGAGTTCATTCTCCGTGCGGAGGTGGCGGGTGAACGGCGTGTTGATGTCCAGATCAATCAAATCCACCGAATGACCGATCAAATCACTGACGCGCGCGCCCATGCGATAGAAAACCGACGGGGGCAGGCCGGAAACCGCCAAGTCGAGGTCGGAATCGGCATCACCCGTGCCTTTGGCAGCGGAACCGAAGACATAAATTTCCAGTGCGCCGGCTGATTTGAGTTCGGCAGCGGCGCGCTTGATTAAAATGTCTGTCTCAATGCTCACGATTACAATTGATTGTGCGTCTTTTGAGTCTGAAAGTGAAAATATTCCCGCGCCATAAATGTTTCTACGCGGAACTTTCGGTCGTCTCTGGCGCAAGATTATCGGGCGCGGGTATGCGGTTGCATCGCGTGAAAGCTGTGCTTGTGCGAGCGGCATTCAGTTCCCATACTGGCTACAAAGCACATGCTCTGCAACGAATGCAATCAACACGAAGCGAAGGCAAGCATTACCCAGATCACTGGGAACAAAAAGACAAGGCGCTATTTATGTGCTATCTGTGCGCAGTCGGTTACCTTCACTCCCTCTCCTCGCGTGCTTTCGGGCGAAATGTGGGAATATATGAACCCGGCCGACCCCTTGCTGGAAATCGTAAATCGTGACACACGATATGCGATAGATGCCTACCATTTCGTTTTAGAAGCTTGCCAGAAACTTTTGCTGGACCAATTCACTTCTGGGGATTTCGCTTTCAAGAAACTTTTCATGAAGCAATACGCTTCGGGGGATTTCGCTCGTTCCCATATGTCTGGTGGCCAACTTTTAGAGGTTCTTCGCCGTTACGCTCTTGACATGTTTGGCGGTAAGGCCAAATCGGTATTAAATTCTTGGGGTGTCTTCAAATGTGAAGATTTTGGCGACATCGTTTTCAACCTGATAGAAGTAGGACGGTTAGCCGGACGCCCCGAGGACACGAAAGACGATTTCCGAGGAGGCTACAATTTCGACACTGCGTTTCCCGAACCCGGGCGGTAAGACATCGAAACCATCATAGTCATAGGGCAAACCATACTTTTGCACTATTCTGTCTGAGGTGTCACCCACACTATTGGGTTGACCCATTAGAGGTAGAGGCAGGAGTTCGAGGGAGGAGATGGTTTATTCATCGTTCGCCCGACGGATTTTTTTGGCGTTGGATGGCGGCAGGTAGCTTTCGCCGGTCACGACTTTTTTGCCGGTCCTGGCTTCGAGTTCCAAGCGGGCGCGTTTGGCAATCTTGCCGCCGGTCTTCGCAGCGGTCTGGTTTTCGGCCATGCCGGTGGCGGCGGCGGTCTCAGCTATCTGGCGGGTGGAAAGTTCGGCCAGGGCGGTGAAGATGAGTTCAGCCTCGCTCATGTGGTCGCGGAGGTTCTGGGTTTTGAGACCCTTCAAATCCTTGTGGGCAGCGACGCTGACTCCGCTCCATTCCTGATGAATGATGTTGGTGAGGATGGCGTATTCATCGCCTTTCTTGATTTCGTGCGTGGCCCAGTAGTCGGTGAGTTTGTTGCGGGTTTCCTGCCCGGTCATGCGTTGTTGAATCCACTTCTCGCTGCGGCCATGTTTCTGCCAGGTGGCGCGGGCGCGTTCGAGGGCACGGGCGGGGTCGGACATCTCCTGCATCCGCTCGTAACCGACTTTGGCGAGCCAGAGTTTGACAGGCTCGGCCTTGGGGCTGGGAACGCTTTGGACGAGGCGAAGCAGGGTCTCGGCATTGGCGACATCGGTGAGGTAGCTTTTGCCGTCGGCGGCGGGCAATTTCAGTTGGTTACATTTTGTAACCACCTGAGAACCTTCCTTGTTCAAACGGTGTTTTAGAACTTTCCAGTAGTTCTGAGCCGCCTTGTAATCCGGCTGTTGGGTCAGTACTTGGATGATGTCCACGACGGAGAAAAACCAGGTTTCGGTCTTTTCGTCGTAGAGGCGTCGGATTCCGTGTCCCTCAAAAACGGCAAGGTCTTCTTTCATAATGGTGCATTGATAAACCCGGGCCAATGCTGGCCAGTAATTGTTTCCAAGTCACTATTTGATCCTAAAACGAAAAGCATCGGCTTTCCAAGCACAGACTGGACAAAATGGCTGTGGCGGGCTTTTTGCGGGAATTCTTGGCGCTGGCTGGCGGCAGGTAGTTTTCGCCGGTCACGACTTTTTTGCCGGTCCTGGCTTCGAGTTCCAAGCGGGCGCGTTTGGCAATCTTGCCGCCGGTTTTCGCAGCGGGTTTCCGAGGGGTTCCAGCCGCCGGGATGAAATGAGGATTGGCACGTCATGCGGCTGGCAGCCGGGCGGTTTGAGACTGCCGACTCAAATTCCAGCAAGGCCGATGCGTGGCGTCAGGCCAACCCCGCACCCTTGCCATTCACCGCTCTCCACCGTCTCGAATTGCGCAATTCAAACGGCTTTCCGCCCTCATCCAATTTAGGCGAGACAAGCCCACGCCGCTCCATTCCAGCGCCGCCAGTGAACCGCTCCATCGGCTGGCTCTTCCACTGCGCTCCGTTCCATCATTTCATAAAATCGGCTCGGACATATACCGTGCAACCATTTCAAGCCCGGGCTTTATCGTTAATGTAACGGGCTTGTTACGGGTTTGTAACGGCAAATGTTACGGGCTAAGTCGTTGACTATCAACACTTGTTACGGTGTTACGGGTTTTCCGGACCTATCATCCATATCAAACCCGCGCCAGCTCCGGCCAGAGCAACGCGCTCATTCGCATCCCTTTCTCGTAGCAATCGAGGCTGAACTTTTCGTTGGGCGAATGCGCGTTGTCGTCGGGCAGGGCCAGGCCGAGCAGCAGCGAATCGGCGCGGAGGATTTTTTTGAATTGCGTGACAATCGGGATCGAGCCGCCTTCGCGCATCAAAATGGGTTCATGCCCAAACGCTTTCTTGAGGGCGCGCAATCCCGCCCGCGCCAGGGGGCTTGTTGGCGAAACCAAATACGGCTCGCCGCCGTGCCCCGCCTTGATCTCCAATCTCACCGTCGGCGGGCAAAGGTCGCGCAGGCGTTTCAAGATCACTTTGCGGACATGCGCGGGGTCCTGGTTTGGCACCAGCCGAAACGTCAGCTTGGCGCTGGCCTGGGCCGGAATGATCGTTTTGCTTCCCTCCCCCTGGTAGCCGCTGGTCAACCCATTGATCTCGATGGTCGGACGCGCGGCGCGCTGTTCGGCAAAAGTGTAGCCGCGCTCGCCGAACAGTTCCGGCACACCGAGGAATTTCCGATATTCCGCCGCGCTCAAGGGAAGCCGCGCCGCTTCCTTTCTCTCGCGGGCAGAAAGCTTCGCCACCCCCTCATAAAATCCGGGAATATTGACCCGGCCCTGCTTGTCGCGCAACTGCCCCAGGATTTGGCACAGCGCCATGGCCGGATTATCCACCGTGCCTCCATAAATGCCTGAATGCAAATCGCGCGATGGTCCATGCACCGTCACTTCACAGGCGACAACGCCGCGCAAGGCATACGTCAGCGCGGGGAGTTTCAGGCTGGGCATTCCGGTGTCGGAAATGACCACGGCCTTGCAGGCCAATTCCCTGCGGTTCGCCTTGAGAAAACTTCCCAAATTCCTGCTGCCCACCTCCTCTTCGCCTTCGATCACGAAGGTCAAATCGCAAGGCAGTTCTGTCTTTGTTTTCAGGTAAGCTTCGACCGCGTTGAGGTGCGCCAGATTCTGGCCCTTGTTATCGCTGGCCCCGCGGGCGAAGAGCGAGCGCCCCTCGATCCGTGGTTTGAATGGGTCGCTCTTCCATAGTTTGAACGGCTCGGCCGGCTGAACATCGTAGTGTCCGTAAATGAGATACGGCGGCTTTTTTGACCCGCGCGCGCGCGGAGTTTTCGCGACGACGATCGGATGTCCTTCCGTTGGGCACAAGCGCGCTTCCAAGCCGATTTGGCGGCAACGCGCTACGAGCCATTTCGCGCACGCGGTCATATCGGCGCGATGACCGGCCTGCGCGGAAACACTGGGATACCGCACGTACTGGCACAACCCGTCAATAAATCGGGACTTGTTTTGCTCCAGATAATCTAAAACGGCCTGCACGGTGTTATTTCAGCTATTCGTTGATTCCCCAATGCATGGGCCGGTCATCCTCGGCCAGAAGCTCGTTGACGCCGGGCTGGAACAGCGAGAGTCCCGCGCTTGTGCCTGCCAAGCCGGCCGCTGACCCCGGAGAACTGAGGCGCAAATAATCCAAACGCGCCCGCTTGGCCGTCAGGCGCAAATAAGATCGCAGAGGAAGTGATTGCGAGGCTCCTTTCGGCGAAGGCTGCACCAGTACCAGCGCTCCATCGCCCGCTTCCCGATTGGGCAGCCACCCTTCGAACCATCGTTGCACGTCAACCGGCAACTCGGGCGATTGCGCGGAAAGAAGAATCAAATCAGCCTGGGCCGCGCTCTGCGCCGCTTCCATTGCAATTTCGGGGTCCGCCAGGTATTTGAAGCGCCACCAATCAAACTGAAATTCCAAATCATCCTTGAACTTCCAGGCCAGGGAATCGCAGAGATGAAGAAGCAAGTCCCGACCGCCAAGATCTTCGTAAATCGAGACGACAGCACACCGCTTGGTTGTTTCGCCGCCCTTGTTCCCGGAAACATTAACATCAAATCCCGCGCTCATCCATGATGGCCAAACAGGGAATGCCCGGGCACGCGTGCCTCGCCTGTCGGTATGATGATAACCAACCACCAAATGGCTCAAACGTCAAAGGAAAAGTTGATCGCAGTTTATTCACATAAGCTTGGCTAAAAGAAGGTCGGTTGTGCAAAAAGCAACAGCACGTATTGCGCAGGGCAGGAACATTCAAAATAAATTTCCTCGAAAAACATCGAAATCCGTCCTGTCTGGCAAAAGATTCCAGAAATGGCATCACTGCTGCTCAGGGAGAATCAAGTGAAGAAAATCGACGCGATTATCAAACCCTTCAAGTTGGACGAAGTCAAGGACGCCCTGGCGGAGGTCGGCATCGAAAGCATGACGATCACCGAAGTCAAGGGCTTCGGCCGCCAAAAGGGTCACACGGAGATTTACCGGGGCAGCGAATACACGGTTGATTTCCTGCCAAAGGTCAGGGTTGAAATCGTCCTGCCGGACGACCGCGTCGAGGACGCCATTTATGCGATCGTTACTTCGGCCAGGACGGGCAAAATCGGCGACGGCAAGGTATTTATCTCCAACGTGGAGGCAGCCGTTCGCATCCGCACTGAAGAGAAAGGAGAACTGGCGGTGTCAACTTGAGTTAAAATCCCGCGTCAAATCCACAGGGCGGGCCTTCCGTTCTTAATCTTGATTTCAATCCGGCGTCATTCATGTCCGCAGGTCTGGAGGGACCGGGCAGGCTCATCAAGACGGCGCGGAACCCATCCGCGCCGTCTTTTCCTGAACTTTGCAATTTGAACTTCGCGCGCCGTTGCCCTATAACCAGCGCGTGTCCGATGGAGTCAATGATTCAATTAATGCCAGCACGCGCTTTTGCGGCGTGTTCGGGCATCCCATCCGGCATTCTGCTTCGCCTGCCATGCAGAACGCCGCCCTGGCCGCCCTGAAGTTAAACTGGCGCTATCTGGCCTTCGAAGTTCACCCGGACAATCTGCGCGCGGCCATCGAAGGCGCGAAAGCCATGCGCTTCATCGGCCTCAACCTTACCGTGCCCCACAAGCTTCCGGCGCTGGAGATGGTGGACGCGGCCGATGCGCGGGCCAGGTTGTGGGGAGCCGTCAATACCATTGTTTTTGAAGCCCGCGATTCCCTGGGCGCGTGGGTCCCTTTGGCCAGGGCCGGGAACGATGCCATCAACGAAATCCGCAGCCACGGTTTCAACACGGATGCCGACGCCATTGTCCAATCGCTCAAGGAAGATTTCAAGTGGCCGGATTTGCGCGGGGCCGCGGTGCTGATCCTCGGCGCGGGCGGGGCGGCGCGCTCCGCCGCTCTGCGGTTGGCGCAGGAGGAGGTTGGACAGATCTTCCTGGTCAACCGAACGAGGGAACGCGCCCGGCAATTGGCGGCCAATATAACCGAACACTATCCGCGCCTGAGCGTCATTCAGGGTTATCCGCGCGATCCAGTCGATCTGGTCATTAACGCGACCTCTTTGGGTCTGAAGCCCGACGACCCCCTGCCCATCGAGCTTGCGTGGCTGCAATCGCGCCGGCCCGCCCGCGTCTATGACATGATCTATCGCCCAATGGAAACGGCCTTGTTGCGGGCGGCCAGGAGCGCGGGATGCCGGGTGGCCAATGGCCTCGGCATGTTGCTTTACCAGGGCGCGGAGGCGCTGAAACTCTGGTCTGGCGCTCCGCCCCCGCTTCAGATCATGCGCGCCGCCCTGGAGAAAAACATCCATGACTGACACCATCGCCCATCGTTATGTTTGACCCAAAAATCTGGGCGCTGGTCCCGTTTCAATTTTGGACGCTGTGCTTCTTTGTCTTCGGCTGCGTGGCCGGCAGTTTTCTCAACGTCTGCATTCATCGGATGCCGCGTGAGGAGAGCATTGTCCGGCCGCCGTCGCATTGTCCCCATTGCGGGTATTCCATCCCCTGGCGCCTGAACATTCCGCTGCTGACCTGGCTCTGGCTGCGCGGCCGATGCGCCAATTGCCGGGCGCCGATTTCCGCGCGCTATTTTCTGGTCGAACTGCTGACCGGCCTGGTCTTTGCCGTGTGCTGGATTCACTTTGGGCGCCTCCATCCCCTGCTCGCCCCGGTTTATTGTGTCATGATCGGCGGCTTGATCGCCGCCACCTTCATTGACTGCGAGCATTTCATCATCCCGGATGAGATCACCATTGGGGGAATGGCCGCCGGCTTTTGCGCCGCGTTCCTCGTTCCCGCCTCGCATTTGAACTTTCCCTATTTCAACCCTTTGCGCGCCTCCGGACCCGCGATGGTTGACAGCTTGATTGGCATGGCCGTGGGCGGCGCTGTCGTCTATGGGATTCTCCGCCTGGGCAAATTGCTCTTTGGCCGTTACCGGGTCCCTCTGCCTCCGGCCACAAGAATTTTCTTCACCGATACGGCGGTCAAATGGCCCGGGCAGGACATCGCCTACGAAGAATTGTTCTACCGCTCCAGTGACGCCATCCGTCTGCAAGCCCGCAGCGTGGAATTGATCGACCGCTGCTACCTCAACGTCGCCGTCCGCCTGCAACCCGAACGCCTGCAAATCGGCGCGGACACTTTCGATCCGGAAAAGGTCCTCCACATGGAAGCGGTCACCGACCAAATCGTGCTGCCGCGCGAAGCGATGGGTTTGGGCGACGTGAAATTCATGGCGGCCATCGGCGCCTTCCTGGGATGGCCGGGGGTCCTGTTTTCGCTGGCCCTCAGCGCGGTCGTCGGCTCGGTCGTCGGCATCGCGTTGATTCTTGCCAACAAACGAAGCTGGTCCAGCCGCATGCCCTATGGACCCTACATCGCGGTCGCCGCTGTCATCTGGATTTTTGGCGGATACGAGTGGGTCCGCCACTTATTTTTTTGACGGCGCGCGCCAGCCGCATTGGGCCTGTTGGCGCAGGGCGTGATCGGCCAGCACCAGCGCGGCCATGGCCTCCACCATCGGCACGGCGCGCGGCAGGACGCACGGATCATGCCGCCCCCGTGCTTTGAGCGTCGTGTTCTTCAAGTTCACGTCCACCGTTTGCTGCTCGCGCATCACTGTGGCCACCGGCTTGAAGGCCACTCGAAAGTAAATCATCTCGCCGTTGGAAATGCCCCCTTGAATGCCCCCCGAACGGTTGGTCAGCGTCCGCACCTTTCCGCCTTTGTTCCGAAACGCGTCGTTGTGCTGCCATCCTGTCAACAATGTTCCTGCAAAACCCGAGCCGATTTCAAAACCCTTCGAGGCCGGCAGGCTCAACATGCCCTTCCCCAAATCCGCCTCCAGTCTGTCAAATACAGGTTCGCCCCACCCCGCCGGAACGCCCCGCCCCACGCACTCGATCACCCCGCCCACGCTGTCCCCCGCCCGGCGCATTTTCCCGATCAGCCGGATCATCCGGCGCGCCGCGTCCCCGTCGGGACAGCGCACCACGCTCGCCTCGACATCATTTTGCTTGACAGTCTCCATGTCCACCCGCGCCTCAATCCCCTGCACGCGCCGGACATAGGCGACAATTTCGACCCCGAACCGTTCGCGCAAAAGTTTTTTGGCGACAGCGCCGGCGGCGACGCGTCCGATCGTTTCCCGGGCGCTGGTGCGGCCGCCGCCCTGCCAGTTGCGAATGCCGAACTTGGCCTGGTAGGTATAATCCGCGTGGGAAGGCCGGAATTTTGTGGCCATCTCGCTGTAGGCCTCGGGTCGGGCATCTTCATTTCTGACCCACATGGAAATGGGCGTGCCGAGCGTCATGCCCTCGAACGTGCCGGAAAGAATTTCCACCCGGTCCGCCTCCTTGCGCGGTGAAACGATGGCCGATTGTCCGGGTCGGCGGCGATCCAGATCGGGCTGAATATCCGCTTCCACCAGGCCGAGGCGCGGCGGACAACCATCAATGACGACGCCGACACCGCCCCCGTGGGATTCCCCCCAGGTGGTGATGCGAAACAACTGTCCGAACGAATTTCCCATTGGGCGATTTTAAAGTTCAAGCCTCAAACTTCAAAGTCCAAAGTTGTAGGTTTCAAAATTCTGCTTGCTATTACTTAGGGATTCGATGTATTCTATGTCCGTGAAAATTAAAGGCGGATTGCCCGCATTAATTTTGCAGAATTTGAGCCGTGGCCCGAATCACGGCTATCGCATTGCGCAGGAGATCAAGCAGAAATCCAAAGGCGTGCTTGACTTCAGGGAAGGCACGCTCTATCCGAGTCTCCACGGGCTGGAAGGCAAAGGACTCCTTGTTTCCCACACCCGCGATGAAAACGGACGCACCCGCTGCTACTACGAGCTCACCGAAAAGGGGAAACGAGCCTTGGCTGCGGAAAAACAGGAGTGGCATCGCTTTTCCCTTGCCTTTAACCTCATTCTTCAGGAGGCAACATGAGCGGGATTAAAATGACTCGCGCGCCCAAGCTCACCGAGTGGCTCGAAATTGCCACCGCCGAACTCACGACGCCGGCCAAAAAGCGGATTCGTCTGGAGATCGAAGAGCATTTTGCCGCCGCCGTGGAAAATCATACGGCGAACGGTTGCCCTGAAACTGACGCCCAAGCAACGGCTCTGGCCGAATTGGGCGACGCAACCGCTGCCGCCAAGCACTTCCGCAGCCGACACCTGACCGAGAAGGAAGCGAAGTATATCGAACGGATGTTGAAATATTCCCGCGGCTGGATTTGGATTCTTCTCTGTTATGCTGTGTCTCCTCTCCTATGTGTGTATTTTTTTCATCTCCTGAAGCGCCATAACGCCTCTGTCGCTTTCCCTTCCGTCGCTGGTGCTATCGTACTATTCATGATTCCAACGATCAGCTTCTTTGTATCAAGACGCAACAACCCCAGGCCCGACATCCGCCTGCTTCTTTTGCTGCAACTCCTCAATCAAGGAGGTTTTATGATATTATGCATATGGTGGGCGGTTCGAATTGATTGGGGGATGTTTGGCATGCTCGTTTCCGCTTGGCCTGTTTTTCGAGACCTACCTCTTTGGTACAAATTAGGAAGAATTGGCGGCGTCTGGCAGGACATGCCGCCAAACAAGACCACTGCGTCATGATGGAAAGCGGCCTCGTTAGGCGATCCTAATTATCCTTCAAACAATGCGCGGGGGAGACCGGTTTTTGAAAGCTACCGCGATGGGAGCAGGAGCACCGATTCGGGTGCGGATTCCAAGACGCGAATGTCGTTTTCGTGTTTGAGCAGGAGGTTGAGGTGTCGGTCGCGGGTGCAGTTGCCCAAGCACAGCCAGACCAGTTTGGGCGGTGCGCCCAACAGCAGGCTGCGCTGGTAGAAATCGCCATCCTTGGAAACCAGGGTGAAGCCGTTGACGCGGGCGTATTCCCAAATGGACTGATCGGTGCGCCCTTTTAACCCGCAATCACGAACGTGAACGCTGCCGGGAAACTGGCTGTGCAGCAAACGGGGCAACTTTGGCGAGGGGTTCTCGTCAAAGAGCAGCTTCATGCCGTGCCTACCATCAAGCGGCGTTCACGGTCGGCGGCGAAGGAAAGACACGCTTGAATATCGTCGGCTGTCAAATCGGGAAAGTCGTCAAGCACTTCCGCGACCGTCATGCCGCCACCGAGATAATCAAGCACGTCGGCAACAGCGATGCGAGTGCCGCAAACGCAAGGTTTGCCGCTACGCACAAGTGGATCAATACTGATGCGTTGCCGATAATCCATGCTCGAAAGATACGGCTTAAACCCTTGCAGTCAAGCGCCAAGCCTCTGTTGCCCAGCGCAATGGACAATGCTCCCTCAAACAATGCGCGGCGGGACGGGGTTTTTGGGGTGCGCAGAGAGGATTTGCAGGCTCGTTATCGCCGCCCACAGCAAGGAGGCGGCGAAAATACCCAAGCCCGCCAACGGCCACCGTATTTCACGCCATAGGGTTGCCAGTATTTCAACTGGATCGCCGGTGGATTGGTTCACGCGCGTCCAGTTCTCCAGCATCCATTCCATCAGATGAATGCCCGTTGCCACGCTGAGGATGAATCCGACCGCCGCCAGGGCCAATTGATAATAGCCAATCGGTTTTCCCGCCGCCAGCGAACCTGACCCGGGCAAGGCAAGATTGGCCGTCAGACACGCCCAGGCCTCCGTGCGGTTGGCGGGGCCTTTGGCGCGGC
The DNA here is from genome assembly GCA_963825315.1 of uncultured Verrucomicrobiae bacterium. Taxonomy (GTDB): domain Bacteria; phylum Verrucomicrobiota; class Verrucomicrobiia; order Limisphaerales; family Palsa-1400; genus DASRLE01. The sequence goes on from CAWGST010000005.1 coordinate 423,224, forward strand.
TGGCAAGGACAAGTTTCACAGGGAACGCGGGAGATTTACCAGTGGTGCCAATGGTGATGAAACACCCGCCAGGCACCGGGCGGAAAGCCAAGGGACCACGGCAGGAAACAATGCCAGGCCAAACCCACCACCGAAAGAATCAAGCCCGCCAGGGCCATGCCTTTGCCGCCTTGCTGGGGATGGGCCTCGTGCTGGCTTAGCGCGATGACCGAAAAGATGATTCCAAAAACCGCGCAAACAACACCGAAACAGCAGCAGACATTGGACAGCACGCCGCAGATCAGGCCCGCCAGCGCCAGGCCGTTGTCTTGTTTGACCGCCGCCGGGGGAGGTATCGTGACCACGGGCGGGACGCCGAATTCGGGCGTTGACGACAAGGCTCTCCACTCGTTGCTCCCTTCCGCCTGAAGCAGCGTTGCGCTGTTGACCCGTCCTTCAGCCTGCCATTGCCGGATTTGAGCGACGGACACAGGGCCATAGATTTTTTGGTCGGTGCCAATGACTTTGTACATGGATGACTCCAGATTAATGAGATATCGCCATCAGCCGTGAAATCGGCACATTCCGCAAAATCCCAAAAACAACCAAGCCCGCCACCAAGGCCCATCCGAAGAGGGGGCGCGTCACAATGCCGGGCAGCCTTTTGCCTGTGGCAAGCCAGATCAATTCCCGTGTCCCCAACCAAAACCCGACGGGCAAAAGCGCCACTACCAAGGAATTCAACCGCCAAGCCGCCGCAAAGTTGCCGTGGGTCAATTGATGCAGCGCCCGCAACGTTCCGCATCCGGGGCACAACAGCCCCGTCGTCTGGTGCAGCAGGCAGATGGGATAAAAGCCGTGGGTGGCGGGGTCAAAAAGGAACAAAGTAATCAGCGCCCCCGCCGCCACCGCCAAACCCGCGATGGCAAGGAAAAAGTACCAAGGCGACGCTGCCAAGGGTCCTTTCATAATCTATTGCGGAAACGAGTTCTGAAGGTTCGTCAAGTATTGGGGAAAGGCTATAAGGATCGAAATGCCAACGACCGCAATGATCAGAGAAAGAATTCCCAGCACAATGCCCGCGATGGCGAATCCCGAGCCTGTCTGTTGCGGATTCCGTTTAATCTGCGAGAGGGCAACAATGCCGAGCACAATGGGGAGCGGACCTAAAACTTGACAACAGAGGAGCGAAATAATTCCCGTGACCATGGCCCAGAGCGCCATCTGGTTCGACTTCGCCGCGGCAGGGGCCATGGCCATGTGGATGGGAGTCACGGGAGCCGACGGCGCGCCGCCGGGCAACGCCGCCGCGAATTCGGGCAATTCTGAAACACTTTTCCAAACCCCGGCGCCTTCCGGCTGGACCCTGGTGTTGGCATTGACGCGTCCCTCGGAAATCCACTGGCGAAGCTGGTCGGCGGTGATGGGCCCGTACTCTTTCTGATCGGCTCCGATAATCTTATACATGGCGTGAAGATGCCCGCAACCGCTTCGCCTCGTCAAGCCCGCTCGGATGCCTCGATCAACTCTTTCAATTTGATCCCGGTCTTCCCCGAATCGATCAGTTCCGCAGCCAACTTCCATCCTGCAGCGCACGAACGGCTTTTTCCCGCGATGTACAGCGCGGCGCCGCTGTTGATCAAAACCGCGTCCCGTTTCGGTCCGCGGTCTTCACCGTGCAACAAACGGCGCACAATTTCCGCATTGGCCTCACGGTCTCCCCCCGCCAAATCGGCCAGCGTCGCCGCTTGAATGGGAAACCTTCTGGGCGAGATGGATCGGAGGCGGGTCAGGCCCTGCGAAAATTCCACGACATGATTATTTCCAAGGGTCGAGAATTCATCCAAATATCGTTTGGCGCCACCGTCCACAACGGACCCGCAAACCACCATCCCGCGCCGCACTCCCAAGCTCTGCAAAACAGCCGCTATGGGAATACAAAGCGGCCTCCGCGGGACCCCGACAAGTTGGGCGGCGGGCCGCGCCGGATTCAGCAACGGCCCAAGGAAATTAAAAATCGTCCTTTGCCCGCGCTCGCCGCACAAACGCCGCGCGGGGGCGATTTGTTTGAAGGCGGGATGGTAGTTCGGCGCGAAGAAAAAGGCAAAATGATGGTCGCGCAACGAGGCCGCGGCCTGTTCTGGAGTCAAATCTATTTTTATTCCAAGCGCCTCCAGCACGTCCGCGCTGCCCGCCTGCGAGGTCACGGCCCGGTTGCCGTGCTTGGCCACGCTCACCCCGGCCGAGGCCATGACCAGCGCCACGGTGGTCGAGATGTTGAAGGTGTTCAAGCGGTCGCCGCCCGTGCCGCAAACATCAATGATTGTCCGCAAGCGCGTCTCCGCGTCCAGCGGCGGCGCGATGGCCATGGCCCGCAGGGCGCGCGCGAAGGCGGCGATCTCCTCCGTCGTCTCGCCTTTGCGGGCCAGCGCGGCGAGGAAATCGGCTTTGACTTCCGCCGTCTCCCTTTCGCCGGTCAATTCCACCACCGCGCCGGTGACTTGCTCGTCCGTCAAAGCCTTGCCCCCGGCCAGTTGTTGGGTCAACGCGATTAACACGATGGAAAGTGTAGAAAGACGGGGCCATGTTTGCCAGCGGCTTTTTGGGTGGCGGTTTCTGGTTCCTAATCTTAATCTTAATCGTAATTTTAATCTTCTTCGTGCAATCCGGATTAAGATTAAGATTAAGATTAAGATTAAGATTAGGATGAAGATCAAGATTAGGAGCGGCTGCCCAATGGACACTGAAGTCATCGCAACAAACGACGCGTCGCTGTTTGAAACGGCGGTGGCGCGCGCGGCTGAATTGCTCCGGGCCGGCCAGTTGGTCGCCTTGCCGACCGAGACGGTTTATGGCCTGGCCGCCAATGCCTGGAATGCCGACGCCGTCCGGCGCATTTTCGAAGTCAAGGGGCGTCCGCCGCAAAATCCCATCATCGTCCATGTCGCCAGCTTGGAATTGGCGCGCCGGTGCATCTCCGATTGGCCGCCGCTGGCCGCCAGGCTGGCCGCGGCGTTTTGGCCGGGGCCGCTCACCCTGGTCCTGCCGCGTTCGCCGGAGATTCCCGATGTTGTCACAGCAGGCGGTCGCACAGTTGGGGTGCGATGGCCGAACCACCCTTTCATTCAGGCGGTGATTCGCGCTTGTGGCTTTCCTTTGGCCGCCCCGAGCGCCAATCGCTCCAATCAAATTTCCCCCACCACCGCCGAACACGTTCGCAAGGATTTGGGCGGCCGCATTCCCCTCATCGTCAATGGCGGGCCGTCGCAAGTGGGCATTGAATCATCCGTGCTCGACCTGGCGTGCTCGCCGCCGCGCCTGTTGCGCCCCGGGATGATCCACGTCGAATCCTTGCTCGCCGCCCTGGGCGGGAGTGATTTGCAAACATCCGCTCCCGGCTGGTCCGGCGGCGCCGAAACGCTTTTGCGCAGTCCGGGTCTGCTGCCAAAACATTATTCGCCCAAAGCCACATTGGTCCTCTTGCAATGGCGCGACGAAAACGATTTGGCCGCGCAGATTTCAAAATACCCAATCCAGCGCGACAGAATCCATGTGATCGCGCGCCACGCCATTCCCCTGCGGCAGAATTTCGGGCGGGTGGCCGTCATTGCCCATGATGCCGCAGCTTTTGCCCGCGCCATCTATGCCGAACTGCACCGATGCGACGAAGCCGGCGCGGAGTTAATCGTCGTCGAAGCCCCGCCCTCCGGCGAAGAATGGCGCGGCATCGCCGACCGCCTGGCCCGGGCAGCCGGGGGCGCATCCCGGTTTTAGGGCCGTTCCTAATCTTAATCTTAATCGTAATCCTAATCCTAATCTTCATCTCTGAGGATTAGGATTAGGAGTCAGATTCAGGCCGCCTTCGGCAATGGGTGAATGGTCTTTTCGATTTCCCTGGCAGAGGACAACCGGGCTTGATCCAGTTCGTAATGGGATTGGAGATTAAGCCAAAACTGGGGTGTGGTGTTGAAATAACGTCCGAGGCGCAGAGCGGTGTCGGCGGAAACGCCGCGTCGGCGCAGCGCAATTTCATTGACGCGGCGCGAAGGCACATGGATCTCCCTGGCCAGACGATATTGCGAAATGCGCAGCGGCTTCAAAAAGTCCTCCAACAGGATTTCTCCCGGATGCACCGGATTTAAGGCTGGGTCTTTCATAACGTTTCTTGTGTTCAATGATAATCAACAATTTCAACATCCCACGCGCCATTCTCGGCCCACACAAAACAAATCCGCCATTGGTCGTTGATGCGGATGCTGTATTGTCCTGCCCGTCCGCCGCGCAACTTTTCCAGCCGATTCGACGGCGGACTGCGCAAGTCCAGCAGGTTTGTTGCGGCGTCCAAAGCGTAAAGACGGCGCAAAGCGGCCTTGCGGACTGGCTCGCTCCAACGCAGGGTTTGTTCGTAATTAAACACCATCCCGGTGTCCCTGCACTTAAAGCTCCGAATCACGCTTAAATAATAACCAAAACCGTTACTATGTCAACCCCTCCGGTTCGGCGAATTGCTTGGCCAAAATGAACGAATACGAATTCTCGAGGACCCTTTCGTTGTTTGGGGTTTGAGCATATTTCCCCGTCAGAATCGCAACTCCGGTTTGACAAAAGCTGTCGATGTCAATAGGTTCTTGAGGAATGAAAATCACCCAGGCGGAACGCATTGAAGTGAACCGACAATGTTGGAAAGGGGAAATAACGCCAGCTTGCATGGATCAATTTCCAGCCTGGGAGTTGGTTCCAATTTATCCATTTCCTGAGCGCGTGAACTGGTGCGAACGCTGGGATGCGGCTGGAGGGCCTCGTTTTCACCCTACACGGTTGATCGCCTTGAAATCTGATCCTGTTTGGGCGGTCCTCGGCAATAAAGACTGTTTCGCAGATGCGCTTGGGAATCCATTCCCGCCTTTCGCCGATGGGAGCGGATGGGGATGGCGGCAGATGACGCGCGACGAATGTCTTGCGCTGAAAATTACCCTTCCCATCGACCGAACCTTTTTGGACAATGTGCCCACGTCGAACGTTCCGATTTCACAAATGAAGGCTGACCGCGACGAACTGCTCGCCGCCGCCGCACTTCGGAGGAGAGCCGTTGAGCGCGAACCAAAGGAACAATGAAACCCATCACAATCGTCAACGTCAACGGGTCAGTTCCTCACATTTCAACATTTTGTCTGCCGCGCCGGGATCCCTCAGTCCACCAACAATCCGCCTTCGCCGTCGCCAACCGCAATCGAATTGCACCGCGAAACACACGAAGATCACGAAGCGACAGATGGTAGGGTGAGACTCCGTCGAACCCCATATTGATCCAGTCACTTGTCGCGCCAAAGCGAAGCGGAGGCGGACGCCTCGACAGAGTCTCGCCCTACCGCGCTAAAACTGCGTAAGTCTTTACCGCGCAATGCTTTAACGCTGTGTATAAAAATTACAACTTTTTTAGCATTTCTTTCAAAAAGCAGTTGACGATATGGTACGTTAACTGTATTGTTCGTGTAATGAATGACCCATTAAGGCCATGAATTGAAAGGCTGAAGGCTTCCACCGTCGCCGCAGCGGCTATGATGGACTGGCGAAAGTTATGAAAAAGATGTTTGAAGCCCGACTGAATTCAGGTTGCGATCAAATCGCAGCAGGTTCGATTCGCCCACACGCCCAAAGGCGCGACGGCGCGAAAAAGCCTGAAATGAAATCCGAAAAATCCGATAAACGGTTTTTTGCTATTTTTCAATTGGAAACTGTTGCCGCCCAATACGTTCCAACCAAAATGAGCGGCGGGGATTTTTCGGATTTTTCGAAAAATTTTTGCGGGTATACCGGGGGGGGCGGTCGAAAATGCTAAATTATGAAAATCATACTCCGTCGCACCGCGTCGCAGTCAGTCGCAGTGATGTTTGAAAAATCGCCTTGGTGGAACAGGCCTCTGGCCGGATGGCATCGGGCGGGACGCCCGCTGCGACAGGCGAGACGCCTGTTCCACCAGGGCTTGACGGCTTTTCCCCGGACAAGGCACGTTATATCGCAATGAAGATAACGCGCCTCCTCAAAGTTCTTCCGGCGTTGGCCGTTGCCTGGGCCGGGGTCGCGGTCCACGCGGCGACCATTACCGTTTTCGCCGCCGCCAGCCTGACGGATGGTTTGGGAGAAATCGCCCGCGACTATCAAAACAAGACCGGCGATAAAATTGAGTTCAACTTCGCCGCGTCCAGCCTCCTGGAGCGGCAGATTGAGGAAGGCGCGCCGGCGGACATTTTCTTTTCCGCCGACGAGGCCAAGATGGATGCTCTCGAAAAAAAGGGGCTGATCGAAAAGAAGACGCGCCGGAGCCGCTTGTCCAATTCGCTGGTCATTATAATGGTGGCGGACAGCCCCCTCTTGATCCAGTCGCCCAGGGATTTGACCACGGAGAAGATCGGGCATATCGCGCTGGCCGATCCGCAGTCCGTTCCGGCGGGGATTTACGCCAGGGAATACCTGAACAAGATTCATCTCTGGGATGAGATCGCGCCCAAGGTTGTGCCGATGGGAAACGTCCGGGCCGCCCTGGCCGCGGTGGAATCGGGCGATGCCGAAGCCGGGATTGTCTATAAGACGGACGCGGCCATTTCCAAAAAGGTGCGGGTCGCCTGCGGCAGTGCCGCGCCAGGATGGCCCTAAAATCAGCTATCCAATGGCGGTGATGAAGGAGGCCAGGGAACCAAAGGCGGCCCGGGCTTTTCTGGAATATCTGGATTCGGATGCGGCGGGCCGGGTTTTTGCAAAGTTCGGATTCATTCTTGACAACCACGCGCCATGACCGCCAACGAATGGCAAATTGTCTGGTTTACGGCGTGGGTTGCGGCCTTGAGCACGCTCGTCATCCTGCCGCCGGGGCTGGCGGTGGCGTGGCTGCTGGCGCGCTGTGATTGGCCGGGAAAATCGCTTCTCGAAACCCTCGTCACTCTGCCGCTGGTCCTGCCGCCGGTGGCCACGGGACTGATCCTGCTCAAAGTATTGGGCCGGCGCGGATTCGGCGGCTTTTTCCATGACCGCCTGCATCTGGACATCGTTTTTACGTGGCGGGCTGTCCTGGCGGCCTTGGGTGTGATGTCGTTTCCGTTGCTGGTACGTTCGGCGCGCGTGGCCCTGGAGCAGGTGAATCCCCGCTTTGAACAAATCGCCCGGACCCTTGGGAGCGGGTGATCTGCGGGTCTTTTTTTCCATCACCATTCCCCTCGCCTTGCGCGGGATTATCGGCGGGGTCATCCTGGCCTTTGCCCGGGCCTTGGGCGAATTTGGCGCGACGATCATGGTGGCCGGCAATATCCCCGGCAAGACTTCTACCTTGTCGCTGTCCATCTACCAATCCTGGTTCAATGGCGAGGATGCCGCCGCCTATCGCTTGCTCGGCGCATCGGTGGCGCTGGCCTTCGCGGCGGTCTGGGCCAGTGAATGGTTCATGCGCCGGCAGCGGAGATGAGATGAATCTCCTTTTGCAAAACATTTCCCTGCCGCTGGCCGATTTCACCCTGGAAATCGATGCCCAACTGCAATGCCAGGTCACCGGCATCTTCGGCCCTTCCGGCGCGGGCAAAACCTCCCTGCTCGATTTGATCGCCGGGCTGCGCCAGCCGGCCTCGGCGCGCATTGCCCTCGACGATCGAGTATTGACAGATACCGCGGCCGGCGTGGTCATGCCGCCGCGCCTACGGGAGATCGGATACGTGCCGCAGGATTTGGCGCTCTTTCCGCATTTGTCCGTCCGCCAGAATCTCCTCTACGGACACCGGAACGGCCGTGAGACGGGGCCGTTGTTCGGCTTCGAGCATGTCACGGAAGTGCTGCAAATCCAGCCGTTGACGGCGCGGGGCACGGGCGATTTATCGGGCGGGGAGCGGCAGCGCGTCGCATTGGCGCGGGCTTTGTTGACATCGCCCCGGTTGTTACTGCTCGATGAACCTTTGGCCAGCCTTGAGACGGGCCTCAAGGCGAAGATCATCCCCTATCTGCGCCGTGTGCGGGATGAGTTCCAATTGCCCATCCTTTATGTGACGCATGATGAGCAGGAAGTTCTCGCGCTGTGCGATGAGGTGCTGGAGATGCGACGGGGACGAATGACCGGACGCCGGCGGATGAACGCCCGCAATCCATGAGCAAAGCTGGAATGATCTTGTCCCTTGCCGGCCTCCTTTTGCTGCCCGGCTGCGGCAAAAGTGATTCCGGCGTTGTTGTCATATATACTTCCCAGGACGAGGTCTATGCCGAGCCGGTTTTGGAGGAGTTCGAAAAAGAGACCGGTCTCCAGGCGCGGCCGGTTTATGACAGCGAGGCCGTCAAGACCGTTGGCCTGGTCAACCGGCTGTTGGCCGAGCGCGCCCATCCGCAGTGCGATGTTTTTTGGAACAATGAAGAGTTTCGCACCCGCCAACTGGCCGCGCATGATGTTTTCCGCCAAACCAACGGATGGACCCATCTCGGCTACCGCACCCGGCGGCTGGTCATCAATACCAACTTTTTGAGCGCGGCCGGCGCGCCGCGCCGTTTCAGCGATGCCACCAATGCGGCCTGGCGCGGCAAGGTGGCCCTGGCCTATCCGCTCTTTGGCACCACGGCCACTCATTTCCATGCCTTGCGCCAGCATTGGGGGGACTTGGCGTGGCGGAATTGGTGCCGGGCGCTGACGGCCAACAAGCCCTTTCTGGTCGATGGCAATTCGGTGGTCGTAAAACTGGTCGAACGCGGCGAAGCCTGGATTGGCTTTACCGATTCCGACGACATCGCGGCGGCGCAACGGGAAGGTTTCCCGGTGCAAGCACTGCCGGCCACGGAGGAGACGCTCTTCATCCCCAACACCGTTGGAGTGATCCGCAACTGTCCTCATCCCGCCGCGGCCCAGCGCCTCTATGAGTATCTTTCCAAGCCTGAAGTTTCGCAGCGTTTGGCGGACTGGCGCGCCCTCGAAGGCGCGACGCTCGCCCCGGCCACAGCCGCCTCGGGATTGACAGTGGATTGGAACGAATTATTGCAAAATCTGGATTCGGTGACAACGGAAACGAAGGAGATTTTTTTGCGATAAGACGCGACTCGCAACGCGCGGGCCGTCACGACGGATGCTTGAATATTTTTTCAAAGACCTCGGTTGGCTCTATTTCAATCCGGCTCGAGTCCGCAGCGTTGGGCTTTGGGGAAATGCCTGTTGCAGGCTCAGTGATGCGCCCCGTTTGACTGGACTTGGGTCTGGCTGTCGGAAGGGCCCTCAGATTCGCAACTGTCTCCTCTTCCTCTGCCACGATTTCGCGGGCGGCCACATTGAAGTTGGTTCGTTTGTCGAGCCAGGCGCGATAACGCGGATAACTCCACATGCCGTATTCGGCGCCAGTTTCGATCGACGAGATGATTTTGAAGAAATCGCGATTGCGAATGAAGTTTTTGACGGCCATGGTGGCCATGAGAACTTCGCATTCCGGCACGCAGATATTCAAATGGGGCCGGAATTGGAGCCGTTGCGAGACGACCCCGATGAGACTATCGGCCATTTGCGCGGCGATGTTGCCTTGAATTTCGGAGGGAAAAGCGTTGATGACCCGCTGCAAGGCTTCGGTGCAGTTGGAAGAATGGACGGTGGCCAAAACCAGGTGGCCGGTTTCAGCGGCGTTCATGGTCAGGCGCATCGTTTCCGGTTCGCGCAATTCGCCCACCATCAACACATCCGGGTCTTCCCGCAAACTGTCCAGCAACGCCTGCTCGAAACTGGGCGTGTCCCGGCCCACTTCGCGCTGGCGGATGAAGGCGCGTTTGGGCCGGAAGGAAAACTCGATCGGGTTTTCAATCGTGACGATGTGGCGGGCATCGCTCAGGTTGATCGTTTGGATCAAGGCGGCCAGGGTGGTCGATTTTCCGCTGCCGGTGGCCCCGCTGATCAAGATCAGTCCATGGGGATGATTGACCAATTGCTTGAGGTCCGGATGCAGGTTCAACCCTTCGATGGTCGGCTGAAAAGCGGGCAGCAGGCGAATGGCGAAACCCACCCCGCGCGAAGTCTGAAGAATGTTGATCCGGCAGCGTAATCCTTCGATGCTCCTGGAGAGATCGAAGGAACGCCGTTCCAGAAACTCGGGCCAATAATCGGCGCCGATCATCTCACGCGCCCATTCGAGCACCTCAGGCGGCGCGAGCGGCTCGCCCACGGAACGCAGGCTGCCCCGCACCCGCAAGACGGCGCATAACCCCGGTTCCAAGTGAAGGTCGCTGGCGCCCTCCTCTTTGGCCAAAGCAATGAGTTTCCGCAAGTTCATGAATTCCGGCGCGCGCCCATTGGTATTTTAAACTCCATCGGCGCCGGTTTGTTCCGGCGCCGAATTCTGGCTTGGGTTCAAGCCAGCATCAGAATGGCATGGAGGGGCGGTTGTGTCAATTGACAGAAGCGCCAGGTAGTGTATCAATTTGAAATTCTGATGTTTTTCACGCGGTTTAGCTGTCCGGTTTTATCTCTACCCTTTTTGCGTCCATCTCACACCCGCACGACTCGCATGTCCAACCGCCCCACATCATTTGACGGCGAGAGGTTGGCTTACGCGGCACGGGCATAAGCAGGTGACAGCGAGGGCACGAAACCCGTCTTGCAAACACATTCCATCTGCCAGAACGGCGAAGGGTGTGCAAACAAATGATGAACACAAGGCAAGCAGCAGCAATCCCAAGAAAATTAAGGCAAATGTTAATTGCGCTTCGCATTTAAATGAAGCTCTTAAGCTTCGCCCCGGCTTGAATCAAGGCAAAAGAGCCACGATTTCGGCCATTGTCCAGCGCCAGCCCGTCATCCCTTTCGGTGGTAATCAACCGCAACCATGCGGCCATCCAGTTCAATGACCGAATAGCCCCAGGGCAAATATCGACTGGGTCCCTTGCTTTCGGGATGCTCGATTCGCCAGGCAACGACCTCCCACCCATCCCTTGTTTTCAAAACCTCCCATTCGGCCCGGTCGGCCCAATCCTCCTTTTGCTCCAACAGCCGCTTCGCAACCGCGATCTGGTCGCGGTAGCGGCCCTGCGGGTCCTCGGGTTGCTCCATGCGGCCGGTCTTATCGCCGCATCCGGAAAGCAACGAGAAAAACAAAGCGATAATGAAGCATCTGGCCATCCCCCTCATATCGGCGTGACGCCGTTCCGCTTAAGCACAGCATCGTGCAAGTGGTTGAGAGAGACTTGTTTAAAGTGAATTGCGTTGCTTGATTTTGTTGGTTTTGAGCCGATACTTGTATTAGTTTATGAAAACTCAACTCATGCTTCCGGGGCTTTTTGTGTCTTTGCTTCTGGCCTCCTCACAATCGCTCCTGGCCCAGGCCAGCCTGCCCGTTTATACCGACAACCTGGTAAACGGTTTCCAGGACTTGAGTTGGATACCGCGTAATCTCGCCAACACCAATCCGGTCCACAGTGGAACGTACTCGATCAGTGCCACGGCGAACGACAATGACTGGGAAGGCCTTTCGTTTGAAGAACCCATCTACAATTCTTACCAGGGCGGCTTTAACACCACCCCGTACACGAATTTCGTTTTCTGGGCGAACGGCGGCGCCACTGGCGGCCAAGTGCTGGCAGTCTTTGCCCAATACGGTGCCAACTCGGGTCCATATTCTTATTTGTCGGCTCTGCCAGCCAATTCCTGGCGGCAATACACCATCGCCCTTTCCACCCTTCTGCCCGCCGGCATATCGAATCTGAATGAAATCAGCATCCAATTGACATCCAACGGCACGACCAACACCTTTTACGTGGACGACATTTCCTTCACCGCCCAACCCGCCCCTGCCCTTGCGCTCTTGTCTGTCGATGCTTCAGAAACCCTCCGCACTGCCGACCCGCGCTGGTTCGGTGTCAATACCGCAGTTTGGGACAGCTATCTCGACACGTCCTACACTTCCAACGCCCTCAGTCAGGCCGGCGTTCTTTCCCTGCGGTTCCCCGGCGGCTCGCTTTCGGACCAGTATCATTGGTCCACAGGCAAGACCATCGCTTGGTCCAATGGATTGCCCGTCTCCACCAATTCCTGGTACAGCAGCCCCGCGAATTTCATGCACGTCGCCACCAACCTGGGGGCGCAGGCCTTCATTACCGTCAACTACGGCTCGGGCACCAGCAACGAGGCCGCCGCCTGGGTGCGCAATGCCAACGTGACCAATCATTGTGGCTTTAAATACTGGGAAGTCGGCAACGAAGTCTATGGCTCCTGGGAACAGGACACGAACAACCCGCCCAACGACCCTTACACCTACGCCGTCCGCTTCGCCGGTTACAAGGCCCTCATGAAAGCCGCTGATCCTTCCATCGAAGTCGGCGCCGTCAGCACGCCCGGCGAGGACGGTTACGATACTTATGCCACCCATCCCGCCACCAACTCCGCCACCGGCAAGGTCCATCACGGCTGGACACCGGTCATGCTCGCCACGCTCAAAAGTCTCGGCGTCACTCCTGATTTCCTCATTTATCATCTTTACCCCGAATACACTCCGGTTGAAACCCCTGCCCCGGCCGATGACAGCGACCCGCTGGTGCTCCAGGTTTCCTCCCAGGTCGCCGGGGATGCCGCCAACCTTCGCATGATGATTAACGATTATTTCGGCGCCGGCGGCTCAAACATCGAACTGGTCTGCACGGAGAATAACAGCGATTCCGGCGCCGAAGGACAGCAGACCACCAGTCTGGTCAACGCCCTGTACCTGGCCGACACCGTTGCCCAACTCATGAAAACCGAATTCAACGCTTACACTTGGTGGGACCTCCGCAATGGTCCCGGCGCCACCGGCAGCTTCGACCCCACTCTCTACGGTTGGCGCAACATCGGCGACGAAGGCCTCATCGAGTACGAGCACAGTAGTTATTACCCGAATTATTACGCCATGAAACTTATGCAATACTTTGTGCGTCCGGGCGATACCGTGCTCAACGCCGCCAGCGATTACCTGCTGCTCTCGGCCTACGCTTCCCGCCGCGCTGATGGCTCGCTCAGCCTCCTCGTCATCAACAAGGACACCAACGCCAGTTTCAATGCCCAAATCAGCCTTGCCAATTTTGTGCCGTCGTCATCGGCCACTGTCCATTCCTACGGCATCCCACAGGACGACGCCGCGAAAAACGGTCTGGGCACCAATCTCCAGGACATTGCCGTGTCCAATTATCCCTCGGCCGCGACGCTCTTCACCAACTCCTTTCCCCCGCTTTCGCTGACGGTGTTTACCTTTGCCCCGTCCGCGCCATCGTTAAACGTGCTCCCGGCTGCCTCCGGTCAGTTCGCCTTCCAACTGGATGGACAATGGGGAACCCCCTACATCGTCCAGACCTCCACCAATCTCATCACCTGGACCTCCCTATCCACCAATCTCCTGGCCGGCGCTTCCTTGAATTTCACCAACACCATCCCGCCTGGAACCGGCCTCAAATTCTGGCGCGCCGTCTGGCAACCGTAGATGAGGGCGGCGCAAAATCGGACTTGCGCCCCACGGCTGGCTCATGAAGCCTTTCGGGGACACCCGGACGACCGGCAGGTCGTCCCTACCGGATCCAACGCGGTAGGGACGCGCTGCTGCGCGTCCGAGCCGGCCGCAACATGGAACCGTGGGGTCTTCATGAGCCAGCCGTGCTTGCGCCCGCATGACGCCGGATTTGCATTGAACCATAGCCGTTCTTTAACCACACTGGCCGAACTCATGGGCGCACAATGGAAACAAGCCGGACGCGAAATCAGCGCGCAGAAAAAAGGCCAGATGGTCGTCAAACTGGTGCGCGAGATCACGGTCGCGGCCAAGCTGGGCGGGCCTGATCCCAATCTGAACCCGCGCCTGGCCGCCGCCGTTGAAAAGGCCAAAAAATCCTCCGTCTATAAGGAAACCATCGAGCGCGCCATCAAAAAAGGCGCGGGTCTGACCGGTGAAAAAGTGGCGATTGAAACGGTCGTCTATGAAGGTTTCGCCCCGCACAAAGTGCCGGTGGTCGTCGAGTGCCTGACGGACAACCGCAATCGCACCGCGCCGGAAATCCGCCATTTGTTCCAAGGCGGTTCGATGGGCGCGCCCGGCAGCGTGGCGTTTTTCTTCAATCATCTGGGCGTGGTCGAGGCCACCCATCCCGACCCGCAGCGCGACGCCGAAGCCGACGCCATTGAAGCGGGCGCGCAGGAAATTGAGCCGCTTGAAGCCGGCGAAGCGCCCGCTGGACAAAAGGGCGCGCGATTTTTAACAGGAACCAAAGACCTGGATGCCATTGCCAGGGCCTTGAAGGCCGCGGGTTGGAATGTGATCGCCTCCGAACTTCGATTCATCGCAAAGAATTTCACGGAAGTTTCCGAGGCGCACCGCAAGGAAGTCCTGGATTTTCTCAACGCGCTCGACGACCACGAGGACGTGCATCGTGTTTATGCCGCGATGAAACCGGGTTAGGCAACTTTGTGCCCCCACCGCAACATGCGCGCGGTGGCCTCCCAACCCAAACAAGCGTCGGTGATGGAAACTCCATAACGCAAGCTGGCCGGAGTGTCTTTGGGGAACGGCTGCGTGCCCTCTTGCAGATAACTTTCAACCATCAGTCCGATGAGCGAGCGCGTGCCGGCGGCGCGTTGCTCCATGACGTTGCGCCAAACGTCCTCCTGCCGGGCCGATTGTTTGCCCGAATTGGCATGGCTGCAATCCACCATCAGCACCCGGGGCAAACCGTGCCCGGCCAGTTGATTTTCCGCTTCGCGGATGCTTTCCGCGTCATAATTTGCGCGCAAGCGGCCGCCCCGCAACACGACGTGCCCGCTGGGATTCCCCGCCGTGCGAACAATGCTGGTCACTCCATCCTGATCAATCCCGACGAAGCTGTGCGGGTGCATCGCCGCTCCCATCGCGTCAATGGCAATCTGCAAACTGCCGTCCGTGCCGTTCTTAAAACCGACCGGCATGGAGAGGCCGCTGGCCATTTCGCGGTGGGTTTGGGACTCGGTGGTGCGCGCGCCGATCGCCGTCCAACTGATTAGATCGGAGATGTATTGCGGTATGATCGGGTCCAGAAATTCCGTTGCGGCAGGCAGTCCCAAGGCGGTGATGTCCAGCAGAAGGCGGCGGGCCTTTTTGAGTCCGCCCTCGATGTCGTACGAATTATCCAGATGCGGATCATTGATCAACCCTTTCCAGCCGATGGTCGTGCGCGGCTTTTCGAAATAAACGCGCATGACGATTTCCATTCGGTCGCCGAACTCCTGTCGAAGGGCGTTGAGTTTGCCGGCATACTCCAGCGCGCCAATGGGGTCGTGAATGGAACAGGGACCAACCACGACAAGCAATCGCGGGTCTTTCTGCGCCAGGATGGCGTTGATGGCCTCGCGTCCGCGCACCACCGTGGCGTTGCAGCCTTCGGTCATGGGCAATTCATCCTTCAACGCGCGCGGCGGCAGCAGCCGGACGATTTCTTTTACATGTAAATCCTGAGTCGGTAACATCCCCTCCAGTATAATCCGCCGGGGAAAATGTCCAATGACGAAATCCTAATGACTAATCAATGCCCAAATGACAAATGACGAATTTTCGTCATTGGGGCTTGGTCATTGATTGGTCATTCGAGCTTCGACATTAGTCATTTCTCCACCTATTCTTCGTCCATGCAAAAAGTGCTGGACGATTTCAACATCGAAATCGGCGCGGGCCTCCCCCGTATTTGGCATCAAGGCCACGGCTGGCTCATGAGGAAGTGGAAGTTGCCTAAAGACAGGAGGTTATTCACTTTGGACTGGACACCGGTTTGAAACTTTTTTAACCTGTGGACATGTCGAAACCTACTCGCATGCCGCAAGCCAGCGAACAAGTCGTGTTGGAGGAACTCCAAGTTGAGTTGGTCAACCTGGACGAGTTGCCGCGATTTCAGTCGTTGCTGCGACGGCATCATTATCTTGGAGGGATCAAGCCGGTGGGCGAGTGGCTCTATTATGTGGCCGCCTGGCGCGGCCAGTGGCTGGCCTTGTTGGTCTTTTGTGCAGCGGCCAAACATTTGCGTCATCGGGAGAAATGGATTGGCTGGACGGAAGCGCAGCGGCGCAAGCGGTTGGGCTTGGTCACGAACAATGCGCGTTTTTTGGTTCTGCCGCAGTGTCACTATCCCAACCTGGCGACGCGGGTCATGGGTCTGTGTTTGGGGCGGTTGCCGCGGGACTGGCAGGCGCGCTACGGTCATCCGGTGTGGCTGGCAGAGAGCTTTGTTGACACGCAGTTGTTTCGGGGCACGGCCTACAAAGCCAGCGGCTGGACCGAACTGGGACCGACCCAAGGCTATGGCCGTTGCCAGCAGGACTACTATGTCAAACATGACCGGCCCAAAGCGCTCTTTATCAAAGAACTCAAGCAGAACGCCCGACGCAGTTTGTGCGCCGACCACCTGCCGGCGGCGATGGCGGTGGTGGTGGAAAGCAAGGTTCCGCCGCCGCCGATGATGCGCACGGGAGAACTGCGCTCGTTGCGCGATCATTTTGCCTCGGTGCCGGACTTTCGCGGACGGGTGGAAAGCTATCCATTGAGCGGCGCGCTGGCCATGGTGGCCTGCGCCCATCTCTGCGGCGCTCCGCGCGGCCACCGGGACCTGAAGGCATTTGCGCGGCGTTTTACCCAGGCGCAGTTGCGTGCCTTGGGGGTGCGGCGCGATCCCAAGACCGGTCGCTATCCTTCTCCCAGCAAAGCCACTTTCGGGCGGGTGTTGCAGGCGGTTGATCCGCTCCGGGTGGAAGCGGCGTTGCTGGACTGGCAGGCCCAGGTGCGAGGCCCGGCACCGCCGGGGCAGTCGCTGGCCGCTGATGGCAAGGAGCTGCGTCACGCGCAAGGCGCACAAGTGGTTACGCTCACTCACCCGGCCAGTCAATATTATCGCGGCAGCCAGTTGGTTGAGACCAAGTCCAATGAAATCCCCGCCGTGCGTCAGTTGCTGGAGCGGGTGGAGGTGGCGGGGTCTCTGATCGGCATTGACGCCTTACATACCCAGCAGGAGACGGCGCGGCAAATCGTGCAGGAAGCCGGGGCCGATTATTTATTGACGGTCAAAGCCAACCAAAAAGAACTGCGCCAGACCCTGGCCCAACGGCTGCCCAAACCGGAGCAGCTTTTTTCCCCCTCCAGAGCCGTTGCCGCCGCCTTGGGCACACACGGGGCCACAGAAGAATCGGGGCCGCAAAGAAATCCGCACCCTTTGCGCATCGGTCATTAACCCGGAGCAAGCCTGCTTCCCGGGAGCAGCCCAAAGCGCGATCGTTCTGCGACAGGGCTTGGGCGATAAGCCCGACACCCAGTATCTGCTGACCAGCCGCGAGCCGGAACGCTTGCCCGCCCGCCAGTGGCTCGACGAGCAACGCAATTATTGGGGCATCGAAGCCGGATTGCACCAGCGCTTGGACGTGAGCGCCGACGAGGATCGCAGCCGGGTACGCCATCGCAACGCCGCCTGGGTTTTGAGTATGTTCCGCCGCATCAGCGTGAGCCTGTTCATGCACTGGCGCGCGCAAAACTCCAGACGGGCCAAGGCCACCTTGCCCGATTTCCACGAAGAAATGGGCTTGGACCATCAGCGCCGTGCCTTCGCCCTCGTCAACTCGAAGAAATCCACAGCTTTGGAGGGTTCATGAGCCAGCCGTGCATCAAGGCTGTTCGTTTGGATGACGGCTTGCCAATTTTGCCAATTCGCAGTAAACTTCGCCCATGAAGTCGCTTGAAAACATTGCGTCCGAGGCATTGCTCCTTCCCGAAGACCAGCGCTTTACATTGGCCCACCGCATTCTCTCCAGCGTGGAGCCTGAGATGGAGGCCCAGGTGGAGGCCGCATGGGACATGGAAATCCGTGAAAGAATCAGAAGATATGACGCCGGCCAGACGGCCGGCTTTTCCGGAACAGGAAGTTCTTTCGGAACTGGTTAAGAAGCTGAAGTGATGGATTTGTGGTTTATTTCATCCGCAAGGAAACGATACTCATCGCGGCTGTGGCCCACGGACACAGAAGACCGGGGTATTGGAAAGAAAGAACAAAAGACGTCTGATTCCCTTTCCCTGGCACGGGCAGAATGAGCCTGCAATCTCTTCTCCACATTCCCCTGCCAAATCTTCTTTGCCTTATTCTCAAGTCTTTGCCGCGCAATGGCTTAAATCCATTTTCGCAAAAAAATCACACTTTTTTAAAAAATCTTTCAAAAATCTGTTGACGAATAGATTTATTAACTGTAATGTTCGTCTAATGAATGACCAATTAAGGCCATGTCGGACTTGTCGCGCCATGGCCGCGGCGGCGAAGGCGGAGGGGAAGAAGTATGAATGAAGAGATTATGACCGGGGTTCAGGGGTTGCCGGGGGGTGTGGAATCCAAGACAGAAGATAGCCGCGAAAAAGCGCAAAAGCCGCAAAACGGAATCGCAATTCTTGTGCTTTTTGCGCTTTTTCGCGGCTATTCCTTTATCGTTAAACCTCCCCGCACTGTTTGGGATCTAAGCCGCCAAACGAAGTCAAACCAACACGCCTGATCAAACTGATGGCAATTCGTATGCAAAATCCTTAACATGAACGTCTTACATAATAAACAGACGTCAGTCCGGTCAAGCCCAGTCAAAGTGAATCAAACCGATGTGTTCCGACCAATTTCGACCTGTTCCGACCTGTTTCGACTAAAAAAATAAACCCGAAAACATGGGGTTGCCCCCGTTCGCTCAAGCCTTATAGTGGCGGCGAATCAGAAACGCAATGAAAGCGCTCGTTCTCAAAGAATACCGGAAGTTTTCCTACGAAGACGTTCCCCTCCCCAAGTTTGGCCCGGAGGATGTCCTCGTGGCGGTCAAGGCCTGCGGCATTTGCGGCAGCGACGTCCACGGCATGGATGGCAGCACGGGACGGCGGCGTCCGCCCATTATCATGGGCCACGAGGCCTCGGGCGTCATCGCGGAGGTCGGGGCCGGGGTCAAAGGCTGGGCGCCGGGACAACGGGTCACCTTTGATTCAACCATTTATTGTGGCACCTGCGAATTTTGCCGGCGCGGCCAGGTCAATTTATGCAACCAGCGGCGCGTCCTCGGCGTGTCGTGCGAAGACTATTCCCAAAACGGCGCCTTCGCCGACTTCGTGGCCGTCCCGCAGCATGTCCTTTATCGCCTGCCCGATGCGCTCTCCTTCGAACACGCCGCCTTGGTGGAACCGTTCGCCATTGCCCTTCACGCCGTGCATCGCGCCCCGGTGATTCCCAATGATGCCGCGGTGGTCATCGGCTGCGGCATGATCGGCCTGGCCCTGATCCAAACCCTTCGCGCCGCCGGGTGCGGACATATCATTGCGCTGGACGTGGTCCCGGACAAACTGGCCCTGGCCCAAAAACTTGGGGCGTCCCGCGCGATCAATTCCACCGGCGCGCCGCTGCGGGAGATTCTGTCCCTCACCCGGGGCCTTGGCGCGAACCTCGTTTTTGAAGCCGTGGGCATCGGCGCCACGGTGGATCTGGCCGTGCGCTGCGCGCGGAAAGGCGGATGCGTGGTGCTGGTGGGCAACGTCGCGCCAAACGTCGGGTTGCCCCTGCAACTCGCCGTCACGCGCGAACTCTCGCTCCTGGGTTCCTGCGCCTCTGCCGGCGAATATCCCGCCTGCCTGCAAATGCTGGCGGGCGGCGCGATCAGCGCTGCCCCTCTGCTCAGCGCCGTCGCCCCCCTCCAGTCGGGCGCGTCGTGGGTCGGGCGCCTTTACGCCGGCGAACCGGGCCTGCTTAAAGTAGTATTGACTCCATGAAACCCCATTCCAATGAACCACCCCCTTTTTGACCTCGCGGGAAAAGTCGCCATCGTGACCGGGACAAGCCGCGGCCTCGGCCAGTATTTCGCCCGCGCCCTTGCCAGGGCCGGGGCTGATCTCGTCCTTACCAGCCGCAACCTTGAGACCTTGAAACCCTTTCAGGCGGAAATCCAGGCCCTGGGCCGCGATGCCCTGCCCCTGGCGCTGGACGTGCGCGATCACGACAGCATCCGAAAAATGGTTGATGCCGCCATGGCCCGCCACGGCCGGATCGACATCCTTGTCAACAATGCCGGCTGCAACGTGCGCAAGCCCGCCCTGGAAATTTCCTGGGACGACTGGAACAAAGTGCTTGACACCAATCTGCGCGGCACGTTTTTCGTCTCGCAAGCCGTCGCCCGCCGCATGATTCCCCGGAAATACGGGCGCATCATCAACATCGGCTCCGTGACCTGCGTCGCCGGCTGCGCCGGGCTGGCTCCCTACGGCGCAAGCCGCGGCGGCGTCAAACAACTCACCATGAGCCTGGCCGACGACTGGGGCGTCCACGGCATCACCGTCAACTGCCTTGCCCCCGGCTGGTTCAAGACCGCCCAAAACGCGGTGCTGTATGAGGACCCGGAGTGGCTTGATTACCTCTGCGACCGCATACCCCTCAAACGCCCCGGCCAACCCAATGATTTGGATGGCGCGATCGTTTTTCTGGCCTCCGACGCCAGCGCGTATATGACCGCACAAACCCTGCTCATCGACGGCGGCATCTCCGGCGGCGCAACCCGCGCCATGCCAAAAAAGAAGTAAATCACAGCGCCCGCTTACGGCGTTTTTGCGCGGTAAAAACGCCCCGGAAAATTGCCCGCGGAGGGATCAATGATCGTGGCAGTGCCAAACGCCGAGGGGTTGGTGAAAATGGGTACCCACTGGATCAGGTTCGTCGAGGCGTCAATCTCCACCGCCCCCTGGCCGGTCAATCCAGTCAATGAGAACTGGAATTGCCCGTTGTTGAACTGGAGGCCGCCCGGACCGGAGAAAAACGACGCCGGCACCCCGGTCACGCCAAGCATGGCGGCGGAACTGGCGATGGCCCCGTAAGAATTGCTCAACACTACTTGGTAGGGGCCGGCATTGGACGGCTGGGCATTGGCAATGACAACGGCGGAGTTTGTGGCGTCCGGCAAATTGGTGTTGTTGAACTGCCACTGATAAAGGAGTGTTGGGGCGCCGGTCGCTTCCACCGCTAAATTCGTTGTGCCGCCCAGCGCCACCGACAGGTTCGCGGGCTGCGACACGATGTGCGGCGCAGTTGCCCTGATCAAAAGATCGTTGTAATCCCAACTGCCGCCGCCAGATGCGACCTCGACCACAATGCCAATGCCGGTGATCGGGCCGGACAAATTGCCCGACGCTCCCTGACCCAGTGTGACAGAATGACTGCCTATGGTCAGATTGATCCAACCGGACGCAATGGGATTATAAACCAGGCTTGTTAACGAAAAATTGGCGCTGGCAGCGTCTTCCACATAGGCGGTCATTGGGTTGGTTGACACATACCATGCCCCTCCGACCTCAACTGAAAAATAGGAAGAGACTGTGGCGCCCGTGGCACTCTGCTGGGTCTCCACGGAAAAAGTCAGGTTCGAGTAAAGGGTGGGATCAATACTGGTGAATGCAGAGTCGCCAGCGGTTCCGCTGCCGGCTCCGTTGGTGGTGTAAAAAATCCCGGTTCCCGACCTGTTGTATCCAAAATATGCCGCCGAGGTGGGCAAAGACTGACGGGTATTAACGTCTATCGCATTCGCCTGGGGGTATATGCCGCCATATCCCCCCGATCCGAGAACTTGATTCCAGCCAACTTCAGCCAAAGTGAGTCCCCCTCCCGCCACAGCGCCAAAATCCTCTTGATACAGAAAGGCGGGTTGCGGCGGCGCCAATGGAGAGGACGTGACAAAGGTCAAATCGGCCCCGTAATTGGTCCCGGCGCCGTTCACCACGACCGCTTGGAAGTGATAGGTTGTGACAGGCGACAGATTCGAGACGACCGCCGCCACAGCTTGGGCGAGGTAGTTGGCGGCCAGGATGTTCGTCGTTGTAAAGTTGCCGTAATTGGTGGTCAGTCCCCATTGGAACCAGGCTGTGGACGGCGCGCCGTTGGCATAGGCTTGAGCGTTCAAAGTGGTACTCGTTGGAAGTCGTGCCGGAAGCGGCCAAAGTCATCGCCAGCGGCGGACCCGTGGTCAATGGAGCGCCGATCGCGACGAGGGCGTCGAGAGACGGCAAGAGGTTGCCCCCCGCATCAAAAAACGATGCCGTATTGAAACCGGCTTCGTTGACGCCCGACACCGCCTGATACTCTCCTCCCCAATAAAAGACCCCGGCCGCAAGTCCGTTGGGCACACTGTTCACGATCTGACCCTCTGCCACCATGAAACTGACCTGGCCGATTTCGGTGGGGGGAAAGCCATAAAGGTCGCTTAACCAGGCGGCGGGGCAGGTGTTGGTCCAGGGAAAAGCGGTTTCAGCGACAATGATGGGTTTGCCAAATGTATTGGCCGCGTTGGTCAGGCAGGTGCTCAACGCGGCCAGGGAGCCTTGGTAAAATGGGTAATAGCTCTCGCCAATGATGTCAAAAGGAACTCCATTCGTTTCCAGATTATCAAAGAACCACTCGGTGGTGGCCCAATCTCCGCCGCGGTCAATATGAACAATGATCTTGGGCATCGGTTTGCCGGCGGCGCTCGAGGCCTCCTGGATTCCCTGAATCGCCGCTTTCATCAATTGGCCAAGCTGCGACCAGTTCGTTCCGCCGTTGCCCGAAAGGGGTCCACCATAGGGCCACAACATGCCGGAGGTGATTTCATTTCCAACCTGCACATAATCCGGCATCGCTCCCGCCGCCGCAAACGTGGCGATGGTGTTGCTGTTGTAGGTGTGCATCTGCTGCACCAGTTGGGCAAAGTCCAGATTTGCCCAGGCTGCGGGAATGGCTTGATGCCCGGGGTCAGCCCAAGTGTCGGAGTAATGAAAATCCAGCGAGAACAACAGGCCGGCATTTTTGACTCGCACCGCCAGCGGCACGGTATAGGCCGTATTATTGATGTAGTTGTAAGGATTCGCCGCCTGGGCCGCGCTGCTGGTGAACAGGCGCAGGCGCACGCAATTGATGCCGTGGTTCTTGAGTATTTGAATTCCATCCTGGGCCACCCCGCCCTCTTTATACTTAACGCCCAGCGATTCGAAATATGACAAAAATGAAAAGTCCGCCGCGGCCAGGAAATTGGCGCCTGCCTGCGCCTCATGCAGGAAGATGTCATCAACATAAAAGGTCGGGATGGTCAAATTGGTGTCGTTCCAGATCCAAATGCCGTCAAAGTCCGGCTGGTCGGCCACGCCAATGGCGGCAAGGGGAACAGTAAATTCCTGCCAGGTGTTGGCGGCCAGGGCTGGCAGCACATAAGGGGTCTGGTCAACCTGATCGAGTGTCCCTGTCACCGTCAGAACCTGTCCGCCGGTGGCCCCGCCGTTGAGCCACAAGGTCAGATTCGTATAGGGCGCTGAAGAAGAAGGAGTTTGAGAGAGATAGAGCGCCGTATACCCGGTGCAGGAGACACTGATCGAGTCGGAAAAGCCCGAAAGCACGGGATTGGTGTTGGCCAGATTGTCGGTTGCCCAGCTTTCATCCACCCACCCATTTTGCAGGCTGTTGGAATAAATAATCTCGTTGGCCTGTCCGCAAAGCCACGCCGCCGAAATTTGCAGCAAACATGCGGCGATGGCAATGGCATGGCATCGACGTGGATTCATCCCCCCTGCTCGTTGATTCATGCCCCCCCATGGAACTGTAAGTTTTAATCCCATACGCCACTCATGTTGAGCCAAACGCCGCCGCGCCTCATCCAAAGGCCACCGTCCTCCGGCGCCGCCAGTTCTATTGCAATCAAATTGGCCCGCAATGTGAACATCCCTTATAATCGCTTTTTTGGCCGGGTTTGCCCAGCCTCGCAGATGTATGGTTCTGCATTCGATTCCGAGGTTGAGCAACCGGTGAATGGGCATTTTTCGGGCTTCGCCACGAGTTCATCGCGAACCGGATTGGCGGCGATTGGCTATATTTGGCCATCTTGGAAAGGGCTGGGCGGAAGAACTGCCGGTTTGGGCTTCAATTTGAACATCCGATTATAAAGGGGGGTCTATTTTTTACTTGGAATGCCCCGTGCTTGGGGGCATTATTTGTTTTGGGGTGTGCAAGTACCCAATTTGTTGAACTGGTCTATTACTTATGAAAATTAAAAAAAGCGCGGCAATGGCCGCCATGATACCGAACGTTAAAACAACTGCGGGAACTCCCGCAACAACTGCCGCAACACACGCTGTCGCGGCTCCCAAACTGACAACTGCCGCTCATGGCGCTGTCACAACCATTGATGTCAAATTGGATGTCGGGTTTGGCAATGCCGTGTTTCTCCGAGGGCAGGGCGCTGGTCTGACGTGGGAACGCGGCGTGCCGCTGTCCTGCGTGGATGGCAAAACCTGGCGATGGTCGGGGACTGTCAAGGATCCGATCACCTTCAAGCTGCTCATCAATGATAAAATATGGTCGGCGGGAACTGATCTGACGGTCAGGCCCGGTCAAAAACTTGAAGTGAAGCCGAACTTCGCTTAGTCCCGACCTGAATTCGTCGCAAGGGGTTGGAAGGCGCGTTGACGGTTGAGGCGCGCTGGCTTGGCAGGGCGAGACTCCGTCGAGCCGTAACTCTTGGAAACCACGAAGGAAAGGGAATCGCGCATGCCAAAAATCATTGCGATTCCAATGCGGACTCATGCCCATGCGCAGCCAGCGTCGGACGAACTCAATCCGGTTCAGTGGCTCTGTACACAGGACGCGGGATGAAATTCGGGGTTTGCAACGAGATTTTCCAGGGTTGGGAAATTGAAGCGGCCATGAAGTATGCCGCCGGCGTCGGTTATAACGGCGTCGAACTGGCGCCGTTCACGCTGGCCCGGACGGTCACGGAGATTTCCCCGGCCCAACGCCAGCGGATACGCGACAGCGCGGCGCGGTTGGGACTCGAAATCTGCGGCCTCCATTGGCTTCTGGCCAGGACCGAAGGCCTGCATTTGAACCATCCAGACAGCGCAGTGAGGGATCGAACCGGCAAATATCTTTGTGATTTGGTTGATTGCTGCGCGGATTTGGGCGGCAAGGTGCTCGTCCTTGGCTCGCCCCGGCAACGCAACGTCCTGGCGGGCGTGACCCCGGAACAGGCCTGGGAATTGGCCGCGGCCACTGTGACGGATGCAGTGCAGCGGGCTGAAGAACGGGGCGTTGTCCTGTGCCTTGAACCGTTGGCGCCTGCCGAAACCAATTTTATCAACAGCGCCGCCCAAGCCATCCGCTTCGCCCAACAGTTCAACAGCCCCGCCATGCAAATCATCCTGGACGTCAAAGCAATGTGCGCGGAACCCGGGCCAATCAGCAAAATCATCCGCCAGTCATGGCCGCGCTTCGCCCATTTTCACGCCAACGACAGCAACCTCAAAGGACCCGGCTTCGGAAAGGTTGATTTTCGACCCATTGCCGCCGCCCTCAAGGAAGTGGGTTACGCCGCTTACGTCTCCGTCGAAGTCTTCCAATTCGAAGAAGGCCCCGAGCAGATCGCGACGCGGAGCCTGGAATACCTGCGCAATGTTTTTGCGGGCGGCGCGTCGTAATGGCTTGGGGAAATTAAGAATTAAGAAGGCAGAATTAAGAAGTGGGGAAAAATCATTCCGGTTCGATTGTTGTGTTGTTTTTCATGTTTTTTAATTTTTAATTCATCATTCTTAATTTTCTTCAGAAGATGGACAAGACGCCTCAAGCGGATAATATGGGAGACATGAGCAATCAATTTTGCCAATGGTGCGGGCAACCCACCAACAACGACGACAGGCTGGGCGGACACAAGCTCAAGACGTGCGGAAAGCCCGCCTGCGTGCGAAGACAATTGAGCGAGACGTGGAAGATACGCAAAAGAAAAGCCAGGGCTGCGGGCAGAATCAGAAAAATTAAGAATTAGGAACTTACATTGCGCCGCTGCAACAAATCAGCCGGGCCATCCGGCGGAGACGGGGTGGAGAAGATAAATGCGTTGTTTTTCCTGACATTTGCTTGACTTCCCGAATCCACCACGCCTACAACCCGCGCAGCCATGAACTTATTTAGACGAAAAAGCGTGACCGCATTGCAGGCGGAAGCCAAAGGGGACCACAGTCTGAGGCGGGCGTTGGGCGCGGTGAACCTGACCGCCCTGGGGATCGGGGCGATCATCGGGACGGGCATTTTCGTTTTGACAGGAACGGTCGCGGCGCAGAACGCCGGTCCGGCGGTGATACTTTCCTTTGTGCTGGCGGGGATCGCCTCGGTCTTTGCCGCGCTGTGTTACAGTGAATTTGCCTCGCTGGTGCCGATGGCCGGCAGCGCCTACACTTATGGTTATGCGACGATGGGCGAGCTGATCGCGTGGATCATCGGGTGGGACTTGATCTTGGAGTATGCCGTCGGCGCGATTACGGTGGCGGTGGGGTGGTCGGGTTACGTGGTTTCATTTCTGCGGGGTTTGGGGATCATTGTGCCGCCCGGCCCTTTCCGCGGCGCGGGGAACGGAATTGGTTGACATTCCGGCCGCGCTGGCGGGAGCGCTGAAAATCAAGGCGGGATGGACAGTTTTCACCCTCTCGCTGGCCGGCCAAATCAAGGCGGGCGGCGGCGATGCCTCTGCGTTGACGCACGCCACGGCGATCTTCAATCTTCCCGCGGTGATTATCATTTTCGTGGTCACCACCCTCCTGGTCATTGGCATCAAGGAATCGGCGGCCTTTAACGACGTGATTGTTTTAATAAAGATTGCGGTGGTGTTGTTGTTTATCGTGGGCGCGGCCCGCGCCATCAGTGCGGCCAACTGGCATCCGTTTATTCCGCAGTATATTCCGCCGGGCGGCGGGCAAATCGGGCATTTTGGATTCAGTGGCGTGCTGACCGGCGCGGGGACGGTGTTTTTCGCCTATATCGGTTTTGACGCGGTGAGCACAGCCGCGCAGGAGGCGAAGAATCCACAACGCGACGTGCCGATTGGCATCATGGGATCGCTGTTGATTTGCACGGTGCTCTATATATTGGTTTCGGCCATTGCCACAGGCATAGTGCCTTACCAGCAATTGGATGTGCCCGACCCGATCGCGCTGGCGGCGGACCGCGCTGGAATGGGTTGGATGGCCGGTTTGATCAAGCTCGGCGCCATTGCCGGTCTGTCGTCGGTGGTGATGGTCATGTTGCTCGGGCAATCGAGGGTGTTTTACAGCATGGCCAGGGATGGCTTGTTGCCGCCCATTGTCAGCCAGGTCCATCCGCGCTTCCATACGCCGTGGCTGGGATCGATTATGACCGGTTTGGTGGTGGCGTTTTTCTCGGCTGTTTTCACGGTGCGCGAAGCCGGCAATCTTTGTTCCATCGGAACATTGCTTGCGTTCGTGATCGTTTCCATTGGCGTGCTGGTGCTGCGCGTTCGTGAACCGGGGCTGGAGCGGAAATTTACCGCGCCGTGGGTGTGGTTTGTTGCGCCTGCGGGAGCGGCATCGGCCATGATTCTGATGTTGTTTCTGCCGTGGACTGCCTGGTTGCGGCTCATCGTTTGGTTTGTTATTGGTATTTTTGTTTATGTTTTTTATGGGAGGTCTCACAGCAAATTGAACCGGCCGCCGCCGAATCCGGGGAATCCGGGCAAATAGACCGAAGCCTACCTGGGCTGTGCCTGTTCTTCCCAGCCGCCGCCCAATACGGAGTAGAGATTCACCTGGTTGGCAAGCTCTGCCAGGTGGAGAGTGACAAGCCCCTGCTCCGCCGCGTAGAGGGACCGTTGCGCATCAAGGACACTCAGGTAGCTGTCGATCCCCATGTTGTAACGGGAATTGGACAAGCGATAAGTTTCTGCCACGGCATGAACCAGGGATTGTTGCGCCTCGACCTGCTGGTCCACGGTGCCGCGGATGGCAAGGGCGTCGGCCACCTCCCTGAAGGCGCTCTGAATCGCCTTCTCGTATTGGGTCACGGCGATTTCCCGTTGCACGTTGGCGGCCTTGTGCGCCGACCATGTGCGGGCATCGAAAACCGGCATGACAATCTGCGGCGCATAGGTCCACGCACCTGAGCCCGACTTGAAGAGTCCGGAAAGGTCGCTGCTGGAGGTGCCGATGGCGGCCGTCAGGGAAATTTGCGGGAAGAATGCGGCCCGGGCGGCGCCGATTTCGGCGTTGGCCGCCTTGAGCAGATCCTCGGCTTGCAGCACGTCCGGCCGGCGCAGGAGCACCTCGGAAGATAAACCAGCGCTTATTTCTTTGGGAGGAGCGACGTCACCGAGTTCGGTGGGCAGGACGTTGTCTGGCACGGGTGAGCCGGCCAGAAGGTTCAAAGCATTCTCATCCTGCGCGATCAGTTGTTGGAAGCTGGCGATGTCCCTGCGAGCGCCGTCCACTTGCGTTTGCGCGCGCTGAACATCCAAATCTGCCGCAAGGCCCAGGTCATGGCGCCGCTTGACCATGTTGTAAGTGCTCCGCTGTGCCGCAAGAGTGGTTTCCGCCAGGGCCAGGCTCTCCCGATCCGCCGCCAGGGTCAGATACGCGTTGGCCACCGAGGACACCAGCAGTATCTGCGCGCTGCGGCGGCCCTGCTCCGTGGCCAGGTATTCCTCCAGGGCTTGGTCCTTGAGGCTGCGGATGCGGCCGAAGAAGTCGATTTCCCAGGAGGCGACGCCGAGATTGACACTGTAGTTCTTGATCGTCATCTGTTCCGGGAAGCCTTCTACATTGGCGGGAATCCGTTGTTTGATCTCGCTGCCGGTGGCATTGACCGCTGGCAACAACTCGGCCCGCTGAATGCCATACTGCGCCCGGGCCAATTCCACATTCAGAGCGGCAATCCGCAGATCGCGGTTGTTGGTCAAGGCCGCCGCGATGACTTGTTGAAGTTTCTCGTCGGTGAAGAATTCCCGCCACCTTAGTTCCTGAGCGTCCGGCGCATGGGTCGCCGGCTTGATTGCCTGGTAAGCTGTGCCAGTGGGCCAGTTGGCGGGGACCGGCGCTTTTGGCCGGGTGTATTTCGGAGCCATCGTGCAGCCAGCCGGGATG
The DNA here is from genome assembly GCA_963825315.1 of uncultured Verrucomicrobiae bacterium. Lineage (GTDB taxonomy): Bacteria > Verrucomicrobiota > Verrucomicrobiia > Limisphaerales > Palsa-1400 > DASRLE01. Next base: position 452,107 of record CAWGST010000005.1, read on the forward strand.
ATGGCGAATCCAACCAGTAAAAGAAATGTGTTCCTGTTCATGTTATTGATTCCCGGATGGATTTGACTCAACGCCTTTGGCTGCTTGTTGCGGGCCTCGTTTGCCAAGAGTTTTCTGGATTAACACATAAAACAGCGGCGCAAACAATGTGACCAGGAAGGTGGATGTGACCACTCCACCCAGCACGGCGGTGCCGATGGCTTTTTGAGCGCCTGCGCCCGCCCCATTCGCAAGAGCCAGAGGCAGGACCCCGAACCCGAACGCCAGCGAGGTCATGATGATGGGACGCAGCCTCAGTCTGGCCGCTTCCAGCGTCGCCTCGATCAGTCCCATCCCTTCATCCACTCGTGACTTGGCAAACTGCACGATGAGGATGGCGTTCTTGGTCGTCAGGCCAAGGGTGGTCAGCAGGCCAATCTGGAAATAGATGTCATTGGGCAATCCCCGGAGCGACGTGCCGATCACGCCGCCGATGACTCCCAAGGGCAGCGCCAGCAGGATCGAAATGGGGATTGGCCAACTCTCGTAGAGGGCGGCCAGGCACAGGAAGATCACGAGGATGGAAAAGGCGTAAATGGGAGCCGTCTGGGAACCGGCTTGTCGCTCCTGGTAGGAAAGCCCGTTCCAGTCAAAACCGGTGCCATGCGGCAATTTCTTGACGAACTCTTCCATGGCCTGCATGGCCTCGCCGGAACTCCTCCCCGGCGCCGGCTCGCCCAAAATGTTGATGGACGGAAAGCCGTTGAAACGCTCCAGCCTTGGGGATCCGGAAGTCCAGTGCCCGGACGCAAAGGAAGAAAAGGGAACCATCCTGCCCGTGTTGTTGCGCACGTAAAGTTTTTCCAGGTCTTTGGGCAACATACGGTAGGGGGCGTCGGCTTGGGCAAAGACCCTCTTGACGCGGCCGCCTTGGATGAAGTCATTGACATAGGCGCTGCCGAAGGCCGTGGAGATCGTATTGTGGATCAAGGTGATGGGCACTCCCAACGCGCCCGCCTTCTCCCAATCCACGTCAATCCGATATTCGGGCACGTCTTCAAAGCCATTTGGCCGGACCTTGGTCAATACCGGGTCCTGTGCCGCCAATGCCGAGGAGTTGGTTGCGGGCCGCCATCAAGTCGGCGTGGCCCAGACCGCCGCGATCCAGCAACTGAAAATCAAACCCCTTGGCTATGCCCAGTTCCACCACCGCCGGCGGCGCGAAGGCAAACACCATGGCGTTGCGGATCCGGGAAAAATTCTCCATGGCTCTTCCGGCCACGGCTTCAACCTTCAGTTCCGGACGATTCGCGAAGCTTCCAATCCTTGAGATTGACGAAAGCCAGGCCGGCATTCTGTCCCTGGCCGGAGAGGTTCATGCCGGAGACCGTGAAGCAGGATTCCACCGCGTCTTTCTCGTGGTTCAGAAAAAAGTCATTGACTCCAGCCATCACCTTCTGGGTCTGCTCCAGCGTCGAGTTGGCAGGGAGCATGGCCTGCACTAACAGGACACCTTGATCTTCGTCCGGGAGATAGGCCGTGGGCATCCGCTTAAAGAGGAATGCCAACGCCGCCACGATCAGCAGGAAAATGATCACGCAGCGGATTTTGTTGGACAGGGATCGGCCCACCAGTTGCAGATAGCGATCTCTGGCCCGAAAAAAGATGTGGTCAAACCATCGGAAGAACGGTCGCAGGAACCAGAACCCCGCCTCCGCGGGTTCATGTCCCTTGGGCACCGGCTTCAGAAACGAGGCGCACAGCACCGGCGTCAACACCAGGGCCACCACCACCGAAAGAAGCATCGAGGCGATGATGGTGACGGAAAACTGACGGTAAATGACCCCGGTGGAGCCGCTAAAAAAGGCCATGGGGCCGAAGACGGCCGAGAGCACCAGGCCGATGCCGATCAAGGCGCTGGTGATTTGGTCCATGGACTTTCGAGTGGCCTCCAAGGGTGACAGACCTTCCTCGCTCATAATCCGTTCCACGTTTTCAACCACCACGATGGCGTCGTCCACCAGCAGGCCGATGGCCAGCACCATGGCGAACATGGTGAGCATGTTGATGGAAAAGCCGAAAAGCCCCAACACGGCGAAAGTTCCCAGGAGCACCACGGGCACGGCGATGGTGGGGATCAAGGTGGCGCGCATGGTTCCCATGAACAGATACATCACCAGAAAAACCAGCACGATCGCCTCGAACAGAGTCTTGACCACCTCGCCGATGGCCACCCGCACGAAGGGAGTGGTGTCATAAGGATAAACGACCTTCATGCCGGGGGGAAAGTAGTGGCTCATCTCCACCATCTTGGCCCTGATGGCATCAGCCGTGTCCAAGGCGTTGGCCCCGGCGGCCTGTCGGATGGCCATGCCGGCAGCCGGCTTGCCGTTGTAGAAGCCTTCGATATCGTAGGATTCAGTCCCGAGTTCCGTCCGCCCCACATCCTTGATCCGCACTCTGGAGCCATCGGGATTGGTGCGGATGGGGATGGCGGCAAACTCGCCGGGTGTTTTGAGCAGGCTTTGGACAATGATGGAGGCATTCAGGCGCTGGCCTTTCTCCGCCGGCGCTCCGCCGAACTGGCCGGCGGACACTTCCACGTTGTAGGCCTGCAGCGCCGTGGTCACATCCTCAATCGTCATGTTATATTCCGTCAGCTTGTCGGGGTTCAGCCAGATGCGCATCGAATACTGGCTGCCGAATTCGTCCACTTCACCCACCCCCGGCACCCGCGAAAGCACCTTCTCCAAGCTGGATTGGGCATAGTCCCGCAAGTCATCCCCATCCATGCTCCCGTCTTCCGAGATCAGGCCGATGACCAACAGATAGTTTCGAGTGGACTTGCTCACCATCACGCCCTGGCGCTGCACCACCTCCGGCAGACTCGCCGTGGCCAGTTGGAGCTTGTTCTGCACCTGGGCCCAGGCCAGGTCCGGATTCGTGCCGGGAGCAAACGTCAGCTCAACACGGGCATTGCCCGACGAATCGCTGGTGGCGGACAAGTAGAGCATCGTGTCGAAGCCGGTCATCTTCTGCTCGATAATTTGTGTCACGCTGTTTTCAACCGTCTCCGCCGACGCGCCCGGATAAAACGCGGTGATGGCGATGGAAGGGGGGGCGATGGGAGGATATTGCGATATGGGCAGACTGAAAATCGCCAGGCCGCCCGCCACCATCAGGATGATGGCGATGACCCAGGCGAAGACCGGACGTTTCAGGAAAAATCTCGATAACATGGCGAGCCTCAGTCAATTCGATGTCGAAACCGGCTGGGCTGTGTTCCCTGGTTTTGTCTCCGCTTTCCGACCGTCATCAAAGGGCGCCTCTTTCACCGAAGCGCCGGGCTGGACTTTCTGCATGCCCTCGGCGATGACCCGGTCGCCAGGGGCCAGGCCGGAGGAGACGAGCCATTGGTCGCCTACGGCCCGGTCGAGGCTGAGCATCCGTTGTTCAACTTTGCCGGAAGCGTTCACAATCAACGCCACTGGATTGCCCTTTGGATCGCGAGAGACGGCTTGCTGGGGGATCAAAATGCCTTGCTCATTGACGCCTTCCTTCACCACCACGCGAACGAACATGCCCGGCAGGAGAACCCCGTTCGGATTAGGGAAAACCATCCGCAAGATCACAGATGCGGTTGTCGGATCCACCGAGACGTCGCGGAATTGAAGGGTTCCCTGCAAAGGATACTTCGTGCCGTCTTCGAGGATGAGATCCACTTGGTTCGCGTTTGTCTCGTCATGGTTCATCCGCTTCTCCTCCAAGCGGCGCTGCAATCGGAGCAGTTCCGTGGTGGATTGCGGCACATCCACATAAATGGGGTCCAGTTGCTGAATGGTGGCCAGGGCCGCGGGCTGATAAGCCGTCGCGATGGCGCCGTCCGTCACAGAGGATCTTCCAATCCGGCCGGAGATTGGCGAGACCACACGCGTGTATCCAAGGTTGATGCGGGCCGTCTCCACCATCGCCTGATAATACGCAATATCGGCCACGGCCTGTTTCAGGGCGGCAGTTGCATCATCAAGGTCCTGCTGGGCAACCGCTTTATCGGCCAGGGCTTCCTTGTAGCGATCCGCCCTCAACTGAAGGGCAGGCAGATTGGCGTCAGCCCGACCCAGGGCGGCCCTGGCATTGTCGAGCGCCGCCTGGAAGGGAGCGGGATCGATCTGGTAAAGCGCCTGGCCGGCCTGGACATCCGAACCTTCCGTAAACAGGCGCTTCTGTATGAGGCCGTTGACCTGGGGCCGGATTTCCGCAATGCGATACGGTGAGGTGCGACCGGGCAAATCGGTTGTGAGCAGAACCTGCTGCCGGGCCACCGTCACCGTCGCGACTTCCGGCGCGTCGGCGGGAGGCGGAGCTGGATTCTGGCGATTGCAGGCGGTCAGTGCCAGCCCGCAGGACAAGGCTGCCAGAGCCGTTTTCCATTTATAAGAGAGATTGATAGATGACTGGGTATTCAGTTGAATCATAAGTTGCAGAAATGGCATCGCGTGTTCATTTCGTTTTTAGTGAACGTGTGCTAACTTTTGTGTCGCTTGATTTGTCATTCGCATCGGAAAACAAAGCCAGGGCTTTTGGGTTGTAATAAGTGCTGATGGCCTTGTCCGTCACACCCATCCCCCGGAGGATGAACCAGACGGCCTGATAAACAAGCTCCTCTCTGGTCGCCTGGCAATTGATGGCAGGCTTGGAGGGCAGATAAACCGAGGCCAGCCACGCGGCCAGATAATGGCCGAAGAGCGCGCGGTTTCCGGGTGAGAGGGGGCTTTTGACCGCTTCGCCCGAGGCCACGGCGGCATCAAGACAAGCCTCAATCCGGGCGCAAAAGTCCTCAAACCGATCCTGGTACATGAGTCGCGCAAAAGCGCCGTCTTCGAGAAGGCTTTTCAGCATCAGGCGCTGCCAGGTGTCCAAAGTAATCGCGCCGGCCGGTTTTCCCAGGACTTGAAGCCGCACCAAAAAATAAACCAAATAAACCAGCGTCGAAGTGGACGATTCGACTTCGCACAGCAGTTCCGTCACCTTGCGGGAAACCGCGTCATTTCCGTGGCAGCAGAAGTTTCGGATTTCGAGATAGAGCGCCTCCTTGCCGGGGAAATGTTTATAGAGCAAAGGTTCCGAAACGCCGGCCGCCTTGGCGAGGTCCCTGGTGGTGGTTTCGGCGTAACCCTGGCGGGCAAAAAGCGGCAGCGCGGCCATGACAATGGCCTGCTTTCGGTCTTTGGCTGACATGCGCGCCTTCTTCATCGCCCGCCAGGTTAGTGCCTGCTAACTTTAAGTCAAGACGGGAAAAGTCTGTCTCAGACGATTCGAGACGGTGGAACGGAGTGGGCTTGTCTGGCCGCAGTGAATGACTGCCATAAGCAATTCCATATCCCTGGTTGGCGTCTGGCCGGGTGGCTTTGATGACGCGGGCGTTTGCTTTTTCAATATCGCTTGGAATTTGGACAATATGCTCGCCGCCACGCGCATCTTCTCGGGGAAGTTTGCCTTTTAATTTTCCATTTTTTTCAGCCCAGGCTCGCAATCGTTGTTGCTCGACTGAAATTCTCGTACCGCGCTCCGATGATGTGGCATCGTGGCCCGGAATTGTTTCAGCGCCTCGCCCCGTCTCAATGCAGCCTGATTCAATCAGTCCTGGTGAGCGGCCTGACATGGTTGCTTTTGACTTTTGGTTTTTTCCTGCTGGAGCAGCTTTTGAAATTCCCGCTCTGCGTCTGGAGACAGCGGTACCGACGACCGGACTTGTCTCAACATTTCGAACCGCGTCATGGGCCGCTGATTCAATCTATCCTGTCACCGGTCACTTCAAAACCAGCCAGTCGGGGTCGAATCAAAACCGGCCACTCTGAAGCGCTTTATTCATATCAGGCTTTTTGATGCAAGCAAGGTGCTTTTCATTTTCTTCCTGCGACTGCGCCAACGGCGGTTGGCTCCGGCGACTTGTTAGGCCGTCTGGAGGAATTCATCGGGTAACCCCAGGCGGCAGCGCAGGAACCAGCCCGTGTTTCAATAGCACCGCTTTCAACTTTTCAACATCGGGCGGGCCACCGGCATTCACGAGGGCTGCCGCCTCCTTGAAGAAATCCCGGCCGAGCAGCGCCGGAGTAATGATGGCCAGCCCCTTCGCTTCGGTCGGCTTCAGGTTGTTGAAACCATGAACCGCCCCGCGCGGAATGAAACAAGATTCCCCCGGGCCAATGTCCACCGGTTTTCCCTCCACGGTGAACGTCACCACGCCGGCCACACCATAAATGGTCTCGTCGTAATGCTGGTGCGAATGGGGCACTGGCACCTTCGCACCCGCCGGGACAGTGAATTCAAACATCGCCACCGCACCGTTCGTGTCGGCGGATTCAAGCAGAAAACGGATTCCGATCTGCCCAACCTGGATTATCTCATTTTTCATAGGCGGTTCGCATCATTGGAGGGGTGGCCCGACCAGCTCGATTCCATGTTTGGCGGCGGCGGCCTTCAGCGCCTGAATGGCGTCGGCGGATGGCGGTCCCGCCAGTGCGGGCAGTTCCGGGCGTTCCGCCGGGCGGCTCACTGCACGCACGAAGCGTTCAAAATCCCCGCGCACAGTGATCGTCTGGCAGCGGCCTTCCGGCACTGACTCCACGCGATAGGTGTGCGGCACGCCTTTTGGCGTTAGCAGGACGTCGCCCGCGACGAGTCTCTGCTCCTGGTCTTTGACCTTCACACGAAACTCCCCCTCTAGAGCGTTTTAAATAAAACTGTAGCCATTCCGTTGGGCCTGTGGTATAGGCAGTTCATGCGAACTTTATCGTTGGACCTGCGCGAACGGATTTTGGCTTCCTATGACCTTGAAGAGGGGACTCGCGTGGAGGTCGGCGATCGTTACCGGGTTTCGCTGGGCCTGGTCAAGAAGCTCTTGCAACAACGCCGACGGACCGGGGAGATCGGTCCGCGCCACCGTTTCTCCGGGCGCAAGCCGATGATCCTGGCGGCCCATCAGCGCCAGATGCGGACTCTATTGAATCAGAAGCCCGACCTGACCTTGAAAGAGCTGCGCGCCGGCTTGGAACTGGACTGTTCTCTGCCCGCCATCCACTACGTTCTGGCGAAGATGGGGCTGACATATAAAAAAAGACACTCCATGCCAGCGAGCAAGACCGTCCGGACATTGCGCGGGCGCGCCGCGCCTGGCGGCGTCGGCAAGGCGGTTTGGACCCGGCCAAACTGATTTTCCTGGACGAATCGGGTGCCAAAACCAATCTGACCCGCCTGCGCGGGCGCGCCCTGCGGGGTCAGCGTGTCCACGCCCAATGTCCGCAGGGCCATTGGCAAACCACGACCATGATCGGCGCCATCCGCCTGGACGGTGCCACCGCCTGCATGACCATCGAGGGGGCCACCGATACGGAGGTTTTCCGGGTCTATGTCGGCCATGTCTTGTGCCCGACGCTGCGCGTCGGAGATGTGGTCATCATGGATAACCTCTCCCCGCATAAAAGTGAGCCGACCCTTTCGCTGATCGCGCAGGCTGGAGCCCAAATCCTCTTCCTTCCAGCCTATTCCCCAGACCTCAATCCCATCGAGCAAATGTGGAGCAAAGTCAAATCCCACCTGCGTACAGCCGAGGCCCGCACGCAGCCCGCTCTGCTCCAGGCGATTGCTTCAGCTTTGCAGAGTATCACGCCCCGGGATGCCATGAACTGGTTTGCCTCTTGTGGCTACAGTTTTATTTAAAACGCTCTAGGACGTGCATGACCTCATCCTCCGCGCGATGAAGATGTAAAGGCGGCGAAAAGCCGTGCGGCACACGATGCTCGAGGACGGAGATGCCATCCTGACCGTCCGACATGGACACCCGGATGGTGACGAGTGAGTTTTGAAACCATAATTGATTTGCAGGCATAGGTTTGATCATAGGCATTGCCTGCTAAATGCTCAAGCGCTATAAGCGGCCTAACTAGTGTAGTGTCCCATAATTAGTTAGACATATTTTCAGGCGATTCTTTCGTTGATTCGGGCCATCTCCCTCATATTTCACGACTGAAAGGGTCCTGAAAGGGTCAGTGAAAGGGTCAGTGGTATTCGCACATTCTGGCTGTGGCGCAAGATTGTCCGGCGATGCCGCCCGCTTTGCCCGCTGTCGCTCAATCTGCTTGTGAATGTCGAAGGCCACGCCGGTGGGAATGCCTGGTGCGTTCTTCCAGAAATTGTTTCGCCGCCGCATCCATTTCAATGCAGCAGTTCCACCAGACCCGTTTCTTCCGCGAAACTTTTTGCCAGCGGTTGATCGAGCGTTGCCAGACTGAGCCTGGAAAAAGCAGTTTAACCACGGATAAACCAGATAGACACGGATTTGGAACAGCTTGCGAGAATTGGCGCTTTCACCAAAAAGGTGATGCTTGCCAATGGCATTTTTATCCGTGTTCATCTGTGTTCATCCGTGGTTTGCCTTCCCTCAAATTCTTAAAACACTGATGGTCATTAAACCGTCCAACCAGTCTAAGCCGGCTTTATCGTTAATGTTACGGGCTTGTTACGGGTTTGTAACGGCAAATGTTACGGGCTAAGTCGTTGATTATCAACACTGTAGCGGATGTTACGGGTTTTCCAGACCTATGTATCAATCTCAAACCAGCGAAGAACCCTTTGAGCATTCATAAATCGCTTGCTGACAATATGTTGTGACTATTTAACGGGTAAAATGCGGAAAGTTTCACGGTTTTTTCGGGACTGTTGTCTTGAGAAATTTAAAGCTTTGCCCCGAAGCCTTTCGGGGCTGCCTTTCAAACTGAAAGGCATCCGCCGGCCGAAAGGCGGGATGGGCGCAATACGGCGTTGACAGCAGCCAACAGAAGCCTTTTCTTATCGGGCAAGCTGTGGAATAGAATGAATCCATGAAATTGAAATTCTTGTTTGTCGCCCTGAGTCTCTGTCTTTGCCGGCCAGCCGCGGCCGCGACGCTGGAAACCAAACCGAACGATCCCTATTTCGCAAAGTTTTATCTGGTGGCCGCGCCCAAACCCAATCGCCCGGCCCTGCGGGCGGGCGATCGTTTGGCGATTTGCGGCGATTCCATCACCGAACAAAAAATGTATTCCTGCATCATGGAAACCTACATCACGGTGGCGTTGCCGGAATTGGGTGTGAGCACGCGCCAATTTGGCTGGAGCGGCGAACAGGCTTCCGGGTTTCTGGCCCGCATGACCAATGATGTGCTGCGCTTCAAGCCAACCGTGGCCACGACTTGTTACGGCATGAATGACCATCAGTATCGGCCCTACGAGGATGGCATCGGACTGGCTTATGCGTCGAACATGACGGATATCGTCCTGGCCTTCAAAACGGCCGGCACGGACGTCATTGTCGGCTCGCCGGGTTGCATGGGATGGAAACAGCCTTGGTGGGCCCACGTTGTCTGCACGGCAGAGGATAGAAACCTGAGCCTCTGCATGTTGCGCAACATTGACATCCAGATCGCCGAGGTCGAACAAGTGGGTTTCGCGGACGTTTTTTGGCCGATGTACAAAGCGCAATTTCAGGCCTGGCAACAATGGGGCACCAATTATGCGCTGGCGGGCAAGGATTCCGTCCATCCTGGCTGGGCCGGCCATTTGGTCATGGCCTATGCCTTTCTCAAAGCCCTGGATGTGCCGGGAGACATTGGAACATTCACCGTGGATCTCAAATCCAACAAAGCCAGTGTTTCAACAGGCCACCAGTTGATTTCAAGCAAGGACGGCGCCGTAACGATTAAAAGTTTTCGCTATCCCTTTTGCGCCGGCGGTCCCACCAATGACGACATCAGCATTCGCTCGGGGATGGCCCTTGTGCCATTCAACCAGGAGCTGAATCGCCTGATCCTGATTGCGCAGGACGGCAAGGCCGGGCAATACAAAGTCACCTGGGGCGACGCATCGCGCGATTACACGGCGGCGCAGTTGAAGCACGGCGTCAATCTTGCCGATGATTTTCCCATCAACCCGTTTTCCGATGCTTTTGCCTTCGTTTCCCAAGCCGTGGCCAATAAGCAAGCTTACGAAACAACCCAGATCAAGCACTTATTCCACGGGGACGCAGGCAAGACCGACATGGAAAGGACGGCAGCCGACAGCGAGCAGGAACGGGCGGCGCTGGTGGCGGCGATCCAGGCCGCTTTCGTTCCGGTAACGCACACGATTACGATCACACCAGAATGATGAAGAAAGCAGCAGGCTGGCAAGGTTGGCAAATTTGACGGAAATGGACGAGAACGCAGCGCCAACTGGAACCGGGAGCACACACAGGAGGCAACGGTGGACAGAAAATCAACCTCATTGACGGAAATGGACAAGAATGCAGCGCCGACTGAAACCCGGAGCACACAGGAGGCAACGGTGGGCAGAAAATCAACCTCACCGCTTCCGCCCCCGCCCGCTGCGCGCAACCACAAGCGCAGACTGGCAATTCTCGTTGGCGCAGTGGTTCTGGCCCTCGTCGCGGCAGTCATCGTTTACTACGTTCGTTTCATTGCTCCGTATGAATCCACCGACGATGCCTTTATTGAAGGTCATGTCACCATCGTAAGTCCGCGCGTATCGGGTCCGGTTGTCCGCTTGCTGGTGCAGGATAATCAGGAAGTCAAAGAAGGTGATCCGCTGTTTGAAATTGACCCTCGTGATTACGACACGAAACTGGCGCAAACACGCGCCGATCTGGCAGCGGCTCACAGCCGACTGGAACAGGCAAAAGCTCAAGTGGCGGTGGATGAGGCCAAAGCGGCGCAGCAACTGGCCGCCGTCACGGCCGCTGAAGCGGAGGCGCGGCGGGCCGGGGCGGATTTGCAACGCTACCAATCGGTGGAAAGTCGCGCCGTATCGCGGACCCAACTCGATCTGGAGCGGACTCAGGCTGAGTCAACCGCGGCCAGCCTGGAGGTGGCCCGCGAACAGGCAAAGGCGGCGGCGGCGCAGGTTGGTTTGAGCCGCGCGAAGATCGAAACCGCCGCCGCTGGAGTGCAACAGGCCGAGGCGAAAATGGAGCAGGCCCAACTTGATGTTTCTTATACCAAAGTCGCCGCGCCAGTGGATGGCCGCGTGACCCGGCGCTTCGTTGAGAAGGGAGCTTACGTGCAAACCGGGGAGTCGCTACTGGCCTTGGTGCCAACCAACGTGTGGGTTGTCGCCAATTTCAAGGAAACACAGTTGGGGCGCATGCGCCCGGGCCAGCCCGTTCGGATTCGGGTGGATGCCTATTCCAAGCGGGACTTCAAAGGAAAGGTGGACAGCTTGCAGGCTGGCACAGGCGCGCGGTTCAGTCTGTTGCCGCCCGAGAATGCGGTGGGCAATTACGTCAAGGTTGTGCAACGCGTTCCAGTCAAGATTGTCTTTGATGAACCGTTGGATCCCCAAATGGACATCGCCCCGGGCCTGTCGGTGGAGCCGGAGGTGAAAGTGGAATGAATCCGCGCCAGCCCAATGCTGCAAAGTGATTCATCACCCATGAGTGCCGCCGCCGCCACGCCGGATGCAATGCCCGGCGATCACGCGCCCTGGCGGCCGCGGTTCAATCCCTGGCTGATCGCATTCGCTGTGATGCTGGCAACCTTCATGGAAGTGCTGGATACGTCCATCGCAACCGTGGCTTTGCCGCACATTGCCGGCAATCTTGGAGCCTCCACCGATGAAGCGACCTGGGTGCTGACCAGTTACCTGGTGTCCAACGCCATCGTGCTGCCCACCAGCGCGTGGTTTGCCAGTGTCTTCGGTCGGAAAAGATTTTTGATCGGTTGCCTCATCATCTTCACCGCGTCCTCCTTTTTGTGCGGGGCGGCAACCAGCCTCGGAATGCTCATTGTCGCGCGCGTTCTGCAAGGGGCGGGAGGCGGCGCGTTGCAACCACTGGGGCAGGCCATCTTGCTGGAGAGCTTTCCGCGTGCCCGCCGGGGCGTGGCCATGGCCGCGTACGGCGTCGGAGTGGTATGCGCTCCCATTATCGGCCCCACGCTGGGCGGCTGGCTGACCGATAGTTACTCCTGGCGCTGGTGCTTCTACCTCAACCTTCCCGTGGGCGTTTTGGCCGCGTTCTTGATCTTCCTTTTCGTGGAAGACCCGCCCTATATACAGGGGACGAAACGGGGCCGTTTCGACGCCATCGGCTTTGCTTTCCTTACCTTGTGGCTGGGCACACTTCAGATCACCCTCGACAAGGGGCAGGAGGCGGATTGGTTCGGGGCGGTGTGGCTCCGTTGGTTTGCGGGAATCTCCGTCGTCTCTTTTGTCTGCTTCGTCATCCGGGAAGTGCGCGCTCCATTTCCCATCGTCAACCTGCGCATTCTCAAGAACCGCAACTTTGCCGCCGGCTGCGGTGTGTTTCTAATGTTCGGGGCCGCGCTTTACGCCTTGCTCACGATGCTGCCCCTGTTTCTCCAGACACTTATGGGTTATACGGCACTGGACGCCGGGCTGACCGTCAGCCCGCGCGGTTTTGGAGTTTTGCTCGCTCTCGGTTTTGTCGGTGTACTGGTGCAAAAGGTCAATTTGCGGTTGCTGCTGGCTTTCGGATTCACGATCCTGGGAGTGTCCTGCATCCTGTTGAGCCGGCTCAATCTGCAGGTGGCCATGAGCAATATCATCACAGCCAATCTCCTGATGGGGTTTGGCATGGGATTCATCTTTGTCCCGCTGACGACGCTGACCATGAGCACATTGCGCAACGATGAAATCGGCAACGCCACCGGCATCCAGAACCTGATGCGCAATGTGGGCGGCAGTGTCGGCATCTCCTGGCTCTCGACCATGCTGGTGCGCTACGCGCAGGCCCATCAAGTGTTTCTGGCGGGCCATCTGTCCTCCCTGGACCCCGCCTATCAGGCGCGACTGGGCGCGCTGCGGAAGGTGTTTGCCTTAAACTTCAGTCCGCTGGGCGCGTTGCAAAGAGCGCAGGCCGTTATTTACGACACGTTGCTCCAGCAGGCTGGCTACTGGGCCTATGTGGATATATTCTATTTGGTGATGTGGGCCTGCGCGCTGTGCCTTTTGGGTGTGGGCCTGTTCCAAAACGTCAAATCCACCCGCCCGGTGGCCTTGCATTAAACCATGAGACGAATACTTGTCATCGAAGAGTTCTTTCTTGTTGTCCTGTTTGGGCTTCTGCCGGGTTGCACGGTCGGCCCCGCCTGCCATCCGCCTGCCGTCAAGGTGGCCGCGCAATGGTCATCGCCGCTGGCGGGTGGCGAGACGGGCAGTTCCCCCTCTGTCGCGGTCTGGTGGAAAAATTTCAACGATCCCGAACTTGACTCGCTGATTGAACGGGGCGTCAAATCCAATCTCGACTTGAAGATCGCCACAGCCCGGGTGCGTGAAGCACGGGCGCAATACGGAGCAACCTCGGCTGGTCTGTGGCCATCGGTTGGAAGTTCCGGTTCCTATGAGCGACAACTGCAAAGCAAGCATCAGCCGATCCTCGGCGCGCTCCCCTTGCCAGCGAACATCCCCTTTGAAAATAATGTCTATCAAGCGGGCTTCGACGCGTCCTGGGAAATTGACGTGTTCGGCGGCACCCGCCGGGCCGTTGAAGCCGCCAGGAACGACACTGCCGCCGCGGAATATGGCCGGCGGGCCACGCTTGTTTCCCTGTTGGGCGAGGTGGCGCGTTATTACGTCGAAGCGCGCGGCTTTCAACAACGGCTCGCCATCGCGCGCCAGAACATTCAAGCACAGCAAGTCATCGTCGCCCTTGCCCGCAGCCGGTTCAAAAACGGGTTGACCAGCGAACTGGACGTGCAACAGGCCGCCGCGCTTCTCGCCACAACTGAAGCGCAAGTGCCAGCGCTGGAAACCAATTTCAAAGAAGCCGCGCATCGGCTCGGCGTGCTTCTTGGGCAGCCGCCAGGCGCTTTGTTGACAGAACTCTCCAGGGAAGCGCCCATTCCAGACGCTCCACCCGGAGTGCCCGTGGGATTGCCCTCGGAATTGTTGCGGCGCCGACCCGACATCCAGCAAGCCGAACGCGAACTGGCTGGCGCCACTGCCCGCATCGGGATGGCCGTGGCCGACCTTTATCCGAAGTTTTCGCTGACGGGGGACGTGGGATTGCAAAGCGTCAGTGCCGGCGATTGGTTTTCCGCTGGCAGCCGCTTCTGGTCAGTTGGTCCCACGGTGCAATGGAAGATTTTCGATGCCTGCCGGATCCGGGCCAACATCAAGGTGCAAAATGCCCGGGAAGAACAAGCTCTGGCGCATTACGAACAGACCGTGTTGGCGTCGTTTGAAGACGCGGAGAACGCGCTCACTGCCTACGCCAAGGAACAGACTCGCCGCCAATCGTTGGCAGACGCAGTGCAAGCCAACCGGCAGGCATTGGAAATGGCCAGCCAGCTTTACCAGAGTGGTCTGGCAGATTTTCTGCGTGTCCTGGAGTCCCAACGATCATTGTACGAAAGCCAGGACGCGCTCGTGCAAAGCGAACGCACTGTCATTTTAAACCTGATCAAGCTCTACAAAGCCCTCGGAGGCGGCTGGGAAAGTCTGGCGGGCGAAGCAGTCAATCAAGGTTAAACGTGTTTTCGCGCCATATTGCGAACCGGACAATCTTATGACCTGACGTTTGACCTGACGTTTTGGCTTGAAATCCACCTGGTCGAAAGCGCAATCATACCTGCTGTGTCGCAAAAGAGCATTATTAAGTCATCTTACCATTTAAATGGAACAAAGACATGAGACCTGAACAATGGGATACATTCAAGAGGGCGGCGCGCCTTGAAAAATTGGACAAGGTGCCGATGGCCATGATCGTGGACAGCCCCTGGATCCCCGGGTATCTGGGCGTGAAACACATGGATTTTTATCTCGATCCGGAGGTGTGGTTCCAGTCGCACTTGAAAATCCACCAGGAATTTCCCGACATCATCTGGGTGCCTTCCTGGTGGATGGAATACGGCATGGCGGCGGAGCCATCGGCGCTTGGCGCCAAGATTAAATTCTGGCAGGACAATACGCCCAGCGAATACCACACCCTCTATCATATCGAGGACATTGAAAATTTCCCGGAATATGAAGTGGAGAACGACGCCTTTATGGCGATGACTCTTCACCGCATCCGAATGCAGCGGCAGCGCATCCTGGACACCGGAGAAATCCTGCCCCTGGTTACTTCGCGCGGCCCGATGTGTACGGCCGGCTTCGTGCGCAGCACGACGGATTTCATGATCGATCTGGTGGAGAAACCGAAATGGGCCCACAAGCTCCTGGCGCTTTGCACCAATCTCATCATTGACTGGCTCAAGGCGCAGCACAAGGCCATGGGGAACACCGTTGAAGGCATTTTCATTCTGGACGACATCGTTGGCTTCGTCAACGAAGAGCACTACCAGGAATTCGCCCATCCGTACCTGAAACAAATCTGCGACGCCTTCCCCAAGGATTGGGTGAAGCTGTATCACAACGACGCGGAAATCACCGCCTGTCTGGATCACCTGCCGGACGCCGGGTTCAACATGTTGAATTGGGGCAAGCAAACCGACATTGCCGAGGTAAAGGAGCGCGTCGGCGACCGAATGTGCCTGATGGGCAATGTGAATCCGCTGGAAATCGGCGTCCGCGGCACACCGGAAGAAGTGCGCGAAGCCACCCTCGATGTGCTGGAAAAGAGCGGCGGCCAGGGAATCATCCTGTCCGTCGGCGGCGGCACGAGTCCCGGCATGCCGAAGCGAAACATCCAGGCCATGTTGCAGGCCCTGGAGGAATTCAATTCCAAAATGGCCGGCCATTGAGAAGCGAAAACTCCCCATGCCAGACTACGCCTTAATCAATCAATGCATTTACGAAGGCAAGGCCGATGAAGTCGCGAAGATGACCCAGGCCGCGCTGGATGAAGGCAGGCCAGTTCAGGAAGTCCTGAGCGAAGGCCTGATCGCGGGCATGAGCGTTGTGGGTGAGGACTTCAAATACAACATTCTTTACGTGCCCGAAGTCCTGATCGCGGCCCGAGCCATGAAAGCCGGCATGGCCGTCTTGAAACCTCTCCTGACCAGCAGCGGCCCGAAAAGCACGTCCGCCGGAGTCCTTCTCATGGGAACCGTGCGCGGCGACCTGCATGACATCGGCAAAAACCTGGTTTGCATGATGGCCGAAGGCGCGGGTTTTCAAGTTCACGACATCGGCGTGGATCAAAGCATTGAAAAGTTTCTCGCCGCCGCCGAGTTGCACAAGCCGGACATCATCGGCATGAGCGCTTTGCTGACCACAACCATGACCTATATGAAAGTGGTGGTCGATGGCTTTGAAGAAAAGGGCCTGGGCCACATCAAAATGGCGATCGGCGGCGCGCCCATCAGCCAGATGTATGCGGATGAAATCGGCGCGGACGGTTACGGCGCCGATGCCTCCAGCGCGGTCGATCTGTTTATAAAGTTGGCGGGCAAGAAGGAGGGATGAGCCGCACCAGGGACGTCATTATGGCGCTATATCAAATACTCTACTGGCAGGACATTCCATCCCAAGTCAAAGCGTGGGATGATTTTGATGAGGTCAAACTTGAGTTGCCGACCCGCTTCACGGCCCGCATAGACGAGGCGGCGCAGAGACAAGGATTGACCCAGACGGACGATTATCTGGCGCAGTGGAAATGGAGCGATGAGCAGGAACGGGAAGGCGCCGCGGCCGACGTGGCCGGGGCGGTGAAGCAGGAGTTGGAAGCCCAATTCCCGTGACGGCCAACGAGCCTCACGCATCGGACAACCTCTCCTCCATGCAGACCCTTCACGAAAAGTTGTTTCAAAGCAACCGCTTCCTCGTCGGCACAGAACTGGTTTCGGTGCGCGGTTCCATGGCCGAGGTCACCGCGATCAAAATCCGCACCTTCGCCAACGAACTGGTGCAATGCCCGCTCATTGACTGGGTTTCGATCACTGACAGCGCGGGCGGCCACCCGCACCTGCGTCCGGCGGCGCTGGGCAGGCCCATCCTATACGGCGGCAAGGAGGTTGTCATTCATCTCACCTGCAAGGACCTCAATCGCAACGGCTTGGAAAGCGAGGCCTGGCTCCTCAATAGCGAGGGATTCCACAATGTTCTGGCCATGACCGGCGATTATCCCGTCGGCGGCAGCGAGGGCATGGCCAAGCCGGTGTTCGACATTGATTCCGTCGGCCTGATTTCGATGTTGAACAAGATGAACCTCGGCTTTGATCCGAAGGACCAGCGGGGCAACGACACGGGCAAGCGATTTGAACAAACGCAGTTTTGCATTGGCGCGGTCACGACCAACTACAAGCTGCGCGCGGGCGAAGTCATGCCGCAGTACTTCAAGCTCCAAAAAAAAGTCGAGTGCGGGGCCAGGTTCATCATCAATCAGATCGGTTTTGACGCCCGCAAGGCCGGCGAACTTCGGCTCTACATGAATCAACACGGGATGGCGTCCGTCCCCCTCATCGGCAACGTCTATCTGCTCAACCCGCGCGTCGCTCAAATCTTCCACCACGGCCGCCTGCCCGGCATTGTCCTGACGCGGCCGCTGCTGGACTTGTGCCTCAAATACGGCGCGGGGGCGGACGGCGGCAAAGCGTTTTTCCGCGAATTCGCCGCCAGGCAGGCCGCCATTTTTCGCGGCCTGGGTTTTCGCGGCATCTATCTGGGCGGCGTCCACAATTTGGCCGCCGTTGAGAAGATTCTGGAGATCGAGCGGGGATTCGCGCCCGATGATTGGAAGCAATTCGCGCGCGAGATTCAATTCTCGCGCCCGGACGAGTTTTTCTTTTACGGCCAGGATCCCGAGACCGGATTGGCAGACATCGCCGCTCCCGTCATCCATGCAGCGGAGAAGAAAACACACGCCGGCCCGGTTTATCAACTCTCGAAATGGACGCACAAGATGATGTTCGAACCCGGAAGCGCCCTGGCCCGGTGTGGCGCCGGCATCTGCCGCCATGCGTCCGATCCGCAACAAGGCCCCCTGGCGTTGCGCGCGCTGGAGCGCCTGAGCAAGGCCGCCTTGTATCACTGCAAGGATTGCGGCGATTGCTCGCTGCCGGAAATCGCGTTCCTCTGCCCGGAATCCCAGTGCGCCAAGAACCAGCGCAACGGTCCCTGCGGCGGCACGCGCGACGGTCGATGCGAAGTGGACGGCTTCGGCGACTGCATCTGGCTGCGCGCCTACGAACGCCTGCGGGATGAGGGACGGGAAAAGAAGTTATTGAGCCACGCGCCGGTGGTGCAAAACCAGGGGCTGCGCGGCACTTCGGCCTGGGCCAATTTCTGGCTCGGACTCGATCACACCGCGAAAAAAAGCGGCCCGCCAAAATGATCCGCCACAAACTCCACGTCATCGGCGAATTGATGAACAACTCCTACGCACGGGCGCGCCGCGCTTTCCTGGCGCGCTGCCCGGCCGATTACCAGGAACTGGCCGCATCCAGACCAGGCTCGGCGTGTCATTCCTGACCCTCAATCTCGACGGAACCCAGCAAATTCAAGTCAAGCGCCAGGACATGCTCGACCTTATGGCCGACGTCATCCCCGCCATTCAAGAGGCGACACCCACGCCGATCAGCTTCGACAATCCCGGCGTCGCCTACCACAAAGAGGCGCTGAAACATTACGACCGCAAGAAGAGCGGCGCGCCCATCATCAATTCTTTGGCCGCCTCGCGCGAGCATTTGGAGGAGATGATCGAATTGGTCAAGCATTACGACACCCTGGCCGTGGTCATGGCCTCGGAACACTTCACGCCCGGCGGCCCCGCGCAGTGCCTCACTCCGCAGAACGCCCACGCTGCCGCCCGGCATTTCGTCGAACTGCTGGTGACCAAGGCGGGCCGACGCCTTGACCAAATTATTATCGACCCGGGCCTGGCTCCCGTCGGCGCCGATACTTACGGCCTGGTCAACATCGGGTTGGATGCCATGCGCCTGATCTCCAACGACCCGGACCTCAAGGGTATTCACATGGTCGTCGGCTTGTCCAATTTCACCTGGGGCACGCCCAAGAGTGTGCGGGAGGAATTGGAAAAGGCTTACCTGACTTTGGGCATGGAAGCGGGCCTGGATTTCGCCCTGGCCAATCCGGAAAAATCCCCCGGCCCGCTGCCGCATGACCATCCGATGGTGCATAAACTCCGCCACGCCCTCCAACAAGGCCGCGTGAGGAATGGCGAGAGCAACGAACTCGCCGGCTATCGCCAGGCGGAGGCGATCCTGGCGATTTGCCACGAAGCCGTCGCGAACGCGGAGGACTGAAAAATGCCGGCCCCGGCCCTTCCACCCCCCCGCGACGGCCGCCGTGTCTGGTGGCGCGTTGGCGCGCTGCTGGACGGCGAGGGCGGCGCCCCGTTGCGTGACGCCAGCATTGTGTTTGACAGCAAGGTGATTCACTTCGTCGGCGGCCCGGAATCTTCGCCGCCGCCGCATTTATTGGCGGCCGGACAACGGCAGCCGGACCTGGAAATGCCGGATCAGACCCTGCTGCCTGGATTGATCGAAGCGCACGCGCATTTGTTCCTGGAAGGCGGCGAACTCGATCTTGCCAAACGCTCCGCCTACTTGCGCCAGACCCCTGCGGTTTTGCTCGCCGCCGCCCGCCCGCGCCTGGAAAGGCTCGTCCGGCTGGGCGTCATCGCCGTGCGCGACGCGGGCGACAAGGACGGCGTGGGCCTGGTCTTGAGCCGCCTTTATGCGAGCGCGGGACGGCCCGTGATGCCGTACCTGGACAGCCCCGGCGCAGCCATCCATCACCGGGGCCGTTATGGAGGTTTCATGGCCGCGCCACTCGAGGACCATCCTTCGCCGCGGCATTGCGTGGAGGCGCGTGTCGCGACCGGCGCGGACCGGATCAAAATAATTCCGACCGGCATTATTAACTTCCACGCTGGCGCCGTGACCACCGAACCGCAAATGACCGCCGGGGAAGTTTCGGAACTGGCCGGCGCAGCCAGAGCTTTGGGCTGGCAAACCTTCGCCCACGCTTCCGGAGACAAAGGCATCGAGCGGGCGATTGAGGGCGGCGTGGATTCAATCGAACACGGCTTCTTCATTCGCGACGATCAATTAGCCCGCATGCGCGACCGCGGGATCGCCTGGGTCCCGACAATTGCCCCGGTGCAAATGCAATTGGACCACGCCGCTAAAATGGGCTGGAACGACAAGGTCGCCTCGAAGCTGCGCCGCATTCTCGACAATCACGCCGCCAGTCTGTTGAGGGCCTGGAACCTCGGTGTGATTCTCATCGCCGGGAGCGATGCCGGTTCGTGCGGGGTCGCTCACGGCCACGGTTTGCTGTATGAGTTGGAGTTGATGGAGCGCGCCGGCCTGCCGGCGTCGGCCGTGCTCCACGCCGCCACCGGCGCCAGCGCGAGCCGGCTGGCCTTTAAGGAAAGATTCGGCCTGATCAAGCCCGGACATCTGAGCCGTTTCATTCTTACCCGCCACGCGCCCCTGGACACCATCTCCAACCTGCGCAAGCCGCGCGTAATCGTGTTCGACGGCGCGGTCTTCGAGCCAGGCGGGGAGGCCGATGCGCCCGGACTGTGAGCCGGCAGCTATACGGCCAGCAGGACTTCCGTGCCGGTGATTTGCAACTCGATGCCCGCGGCCTTGGCGGCTTCCTGAAGGGCCGCGCTCAACATCACCACGGGATCATTGCTGACGTCGATCCGCCGCATCAATCCCTCGCCCTTTTTTGCGCCAACGACGAGTGTGATCTTCAAGCCTTTGCGCTTGCAGGAGACGCGCGTGCCGTCGGCCAGTTTGGTGTTCATCGGTTTGATGAAGGCGTCGGTGTAATGGCTGCCGATGCCGGACTTCTCCTTGAAAGCCGGCGGGAGCTTTTCCCTTGCCGCCGCGTTTATGTCACAAAGTTTGGTCATATTGAATGATGCCATTATTCCAGATTGGGCGCTGTCTGTCGATGACCGGCCATTTCTTTCTCGCGCTGAACCAGGGCGTAGTGGATCACTTCAAACACCAGGCCCCATTTATGCGCGCGGCGATCCGCGTCGCAGTAGCAGCCGGATGGGCTGAAGGGGCGCTGCCAGGCCAGCACATCGTTCAGCGGGCGGCCGCGCAGCGGCTTTTCACTGTCAATACTACGCATGAGCAATTCGGCGTCTTTGAGGTATTCGCACTGGAAGGCGTGGCCGGTGTCGCCGGGCGCTGGAAGGCAGGCGGTCTCGATGATTTCATGGCCGTCCCGCCCCGGCCCAAGGAGGATGTGATAGTCAAAGGCGAGGGGACGCCCCATGTTGGAACAGGTTGTGCCTTCGTAGCGGAAGCGCGCCTCGATTGAACCATCCTGCCGGCTTTTTAGTTGCAGCCGTTCCCGCGACCATTTGCGCAGCGCTTTGAGGTTGATGGAGTATTGCGCATCGTGGCGCAATCCCGACGGGCTGACGGCCCGGGCGGGCGCATCGGCAACGGCGCCCGATTGGAGCCGGCGCACGTCTTCGATTTGCGGCAGGGAATGCCGGCAGGGCGCGCGGCGGTATTGGCAGCGCGGCAACGAGCAGCTTTCGCACGGAACCAATTTGGCGAAGGCCCGCACCTTGTCCAGATGGCGGGTGAGGCCGAAGAGAGTCAGGAGCGATTTTTTTGGCCGGAGCATGCCGGTGTCCATTACATGGAGTTCGCCAGGAAAATCACGGTTCTTCGTTTGCCGGATCAACTCCCACAATTTGGGCTGGTCCGCCACATCCCAGCCTGAATAGCCCGGACTGTAATGAGGCAGGGCAACCATGCCCTGCTGGTCCGCCCAACCGCAGATGCGGCCGCTGGCCACAGTCACCAAATGCTCCACCACGGCCGAGCCGTACATTTCCATGAAAAAATATTCGTCGGGTTTTCCCTCCTGCCAGAGTTCGCGCGCCTTCACTTCGCATTCCCTGCCCGCGCTCACCGCCGTCAGCATGGCGCTGTGAACCTGGGCGGCGTTGAAATTGTCGTGGAGCTGCCGGGATGAAAAGACGGTGCCGTTGACGTGAAGACGTTCGCCGGCCAGTTCAAGGCCCTCGATTTGCCGGGCATAAATCCACGGCCTTCCATTTTGCGCATACCATTGCCGGGTGTTGTCCGCCAGCTCGCGGGAACGCCCCTCCAGGACATAATCACCGGGAAATCCCAACAACCGTTTGTATTCGGATTCCTGCACGTTGCTGTCCGGCTCTGTGTCGATCAGTTCAAACATGTCAGGGGGCGGAATTTTGCAACGGGTCCAACGATGCAACGGGGTTGAATTGACACCCTTCAACGAAGTAATTGAAAAAATCAGGGTGGGTTTCCAGACGGCAATGAGTGACTCGCTTGACCGTGTTCTCCAATTCGCCGCGTTTGGCGCGGGACAACAACGCCAGGCAGGCGCCCTCGATGGAAGCGTTGCCGACCTGGAGGACTTTCGCATCGTCAATGTTCGGAATCAGGCCAATCCGCTTTGCCGACGACACGTTGAGATGGCGGCCAAAACCTCCCGCCAGATAAAAAACATCGAGGTCTTCAAAGCGGATTCCGTATTGATCGAAAATCACATGCAAGCCGGCCACATTGGCTCCCTTGGCCTGGGCCAGTTCGTTGACGTCGCTTTCCGTGAAGTAAACCGGCTGGTCACTCTTCGCATCCAGCACGATGGCTTCCTGGCCATGCTGAAAACGGCCCATGCTATTCATGCGTCCGGTCCTGAGCAATTCACCCAGCAGGTCGATCAGGCCCGAACCGCAAATGCCCTCCGCCGGACCATCGCCAATGACTTGAACGCGCATCGAGCCGTCGGCGTTGATGACAATTTTTTCAATCGCGCCGGGCAGACCCGGCATGCCGCAGGAGATTTTGCCGCCTTCGAAAGCCGGGCCGGCGGGACAGGACGCGGCCAGGATTTTGTTCTTGTTGCCGAGAATCAGTTCCGTGTTCGTGCCAATGTCCATGAGGGCAACGAGGCGTTCCTCGCGCGCAAGGTCCACGGCCAGCAGGCACGCGGCGGCGTCGGCCCCGACATGGCCGCTGATGATCGGCAACCCATAGACGCGCGCCTTGGGGTGCAACGGCAGCAACAACCGCCGGGCGGACTCCGCCAGACTGGTCGTTGTCCGGCGGCCTTCCGCCATTTCCAATTCGGTGATGGAGTGATACGGGCATTGGCCGATGGAATAAACGTTCAGGCGAAAGAAAAGATCGCGCATGGTGGAATTGCCGGCGACGACCATTTCGTAAATGGACTTTGGATCGACGGGAAATTCCCCGATGGCATGGCTGAGATAGCCGGCCAGCGTTCGTTGCAATAATTTGCTGCCGTCTTCGGTGTCGTAATGAATGCGGGACATCACATCGGAGCCGCCGAAGCGCTGCGGATTTTCAAAGGCGGCATCCGCCACGATCTCGCCTGTTTCCAGGTTTAAAAGCCGGAGGACAACCGTGGTGGTTCCGAGGTCCATGGCCAGCCCGTGAATCGGTCCGGCGCCGCGGTCAATTTCCACACCGTCCAAAAGAATCCGGTCGCCGTCGCGGGTGACCGCCGGGTCCAGCGGCCAACTTTTGCCCGCTGGTGGGCAGTTGCAGGGCGTGGCGTTCAATGCGCAGGTCGCCGCGCCGCATGGTATGGCATCGGACAACGCCGGAATCCGCGACAATGCGGCAGCGGCAGGACAACCGGAAGTTCTCCTTCAGATGTTTTTCTTCGGGACTTTTCGGTGAAAGGCATTCCATTCCCTCGACGACTTCCACCAGGCATTCCTTGCACTTCCCCTGTTTGCCGCAGGAAGTCGGCACTTGGATGCCGAGCGTTTCCGCATAGTCGAACAACGATGAGCCGGGGGCGACGCTGGTTTGTTGCCGATTAAAATGCAACTCGACGCTCATGAGACAGACTTTATGTTCGCACACATTTAGTTTGAGTCGTGAACAATAGCAGATTAGTCGGCAAAAATCACGTCAAATCGGTTTGACCCACTTTGACTGGGTTTGACCACTTGGAGCATCGATTATTTTGTAAGTTTCTCATATCTAAGTGTTTACATACGATTTGTCGTCCGTTTGACCGAGCGCATTGGTTTGACTTGGTTTGACTGCATGGAGACCAAGCAATTGGGGGAGGATTAACGCTAAAGGAATAGCCGCGAAAAGGCGCAAGAGGCACAAGAATTGAAATCCCGTTTTGCGTCTTTTGCGCTTTTTCGCGGCTACTCTTCATAACTTCAGCATTCAGCATTCAGCGTTTCCAAAAATCACTGCGACTGACTGCGACGCGGTGCGACGCCCAGCGGAAGGAGCGCAGAAAAATAAGCCGGGCAGAACCCCGAAAGCTTTCGGGGCTGATTTCTCTGCCCCTGCATATATCTGCCTGCGATTCACTCTTGTCCGCCATAGCCTCGGCGACGGCGGATCTTGATTCTTCCTTCATAATTCTGCATTTCCATCATGGCCTTAATTGGTCATTCATTAGACGAACATTACAGTTAATACATTTATTCGTCAACAGATTTTTGAAA
This sequence comes from uncultured Verrucomicrobiae bacterium, assembly GCA_963825315.1. Classification (GTDB taxonomy): domain Bacteria; phylum Verrucomicrobiota; class Verrucomicrobiia; order Limisphaerales; family Palsa-1400; genus DASRLE01. Next base: position 476,509 of record CAWGST010000005.1, read on the forward strand.
GAATTGTTAAAAAAACTGCGTGTTCTGACGAAAACACGCTTAACCGATTGTGCGGCAAAGACTTGAAAAATAACGCAAAGGGCAAAAGACGCGAAGACGCAAAGGGATTGCAGTATTTGATTCCGGACCACCGAACAGGTTGAACCTTTTCAGGGTTGTGATTTCCCTGAATTCTCACCCGGGGTAGCTCGTGCCCCCGCCTTCGCTGGGCATCCGCCGTCGCCAGAGCGCTATGGCGCGACAAGACGACGCGGCGAGTCGCAACCCCGGGCTGAAGGCTTCAATCCCATTGGGATTGGCAAAACCAAGGCTTTCTGAGGATTAGGATTAGGATTGCGATTAAGATTAGGAGCCTGAAATGGCCACCCAGAAAAGTGAAATGCCCCCGGGAAATTCAGAACGCCAAGATTGGGATTGAAATGCCGTCCCTTCCATGATATCAGATAAGTGTTCGGGAGATTCTTATGAAAACTCGACGTTTCAGCCGCCGCCAGTTCTTGCAAAGTTCCGTGACTCTCACGGGCGCGCTGATGTTGAGCCCCGGCGCGCTCACTCAAGCGCGGGCAGCCTCCGGCAAACGCACGGCCGCGGACCAGATGACGCTGGGCCAAACCGGAATCCGGCTCAGCCGCCTCGGCATGGGCACGGGGAGCAACAGCGGGCAGGTGCTGCGCGACCTGGGCCGCGAAAGGTTCAACAGCCTGGTGAAATATGCTTATGACCAGGGCATCGCCTTTTTCGATTGTTCGCAGACTTACAGAACTTTCGAGTGGCTCGGCGGCGCGATCAAGGGCTTGCCGCGCGAGAAGTTGTTCCTCCAATCCAAGATTCCCGACCAGCCGGAGGACGTGCTGGCCACCATCGATCATCACCGCAAGGTGTTTGACACCGATTATGTTGACAGCATGTTGATCCATTGCATGGTCAAGCACGACTGGACCGACCAATGGAAACGGATCATGGACGGGTTCGACGAGGCGAAGGGAAAGGGATGGATACGGAGCAAGGGTGTTTCGTGTCACAGCCTGCCGGCGTTGCGCGGAGCGAGGGCCACGCCCTGGGCCGAGGTGCATCTGGTGCGAATCAATCCCCAGGGCCGGCACATGGACGGGCCGGAGAAAGCTGGCTGGCTGGCGAAGGATGAGGAAGATGAAGTGGCGCCGGTGTTGAGCGAGATCAAAGCGATGCGCGCGAAAGGCCGTGGCATCATCGGCATGAAGATTCTCGGCAACGGCGAGTTTGTGGACGCGGCGGACCGGGAGAAGTCCATCCGTTTCGCGATGTCGCTGCCGGCGCTCGATGCGGTGGTGATCGGCTTCAAGAACCGGGCGGAGATTGACGAAGCGATTCAACGCATGAACCGGGCGCTGGCGGAGGGTTAGCCGCCGCGGTTAAATTCTTCGACTGCCTGGCGGATGGCGCGAGTGTGTTCGGGCATGCATCACCTTCAGTCGGTCACTAATAATTCACAAAGCTTGCATTCCTCTCTAATCCATGATAGTAGAAAAGATGTTCGAAAAAATCTTATGAGGACCATGCGTTTCAGCCGCCGCCAATTTTTGCAAAGTTCCGCGACCGCCACCGGGGCGCTGATGTTGAGTCCCGGCGCGCTCACGCAAGCCCGGGCGGCCGCCGCCAAACGCACAGCCGTGGACCAAATGACGCTGGGCCAGACCGGCATCAGGCTCAGCCGCCTCGGCATGGGCACGGGCACCAACAGCGGGCAGGTGCTGCGCGACCTGGGCCGCAATGGGTTCAACAGCCTGGTGAAATATGCCTATGACCAGGGCATCACCTTTTTCGATTGCGCGCAGGCTTACCGAACTTTCGATTGGCTCGGCGGCGCGATCAAGGGCTTGCCGCGCGAGAAGTTGTTCATCCAATCCAAGATTTGGGGCCAGCCTGATAACGCGCTGGCCACCATCGATCATCACCGCAAGGTGTTCGACACCGATTATGTTGACAGCATGTTGGTCCATTGCATCGTCAAGCACGACTGGACCGACCAATGGAAAAGGATGATGGACGGGTTCGACGAGGCGAAGGGAAAGGGATGGATTCGGAGCAAGGGCGTCTCGTGTCACAGCCTGCCGGCGTTGTGCGGGGCGAGGGCCACGCCCTGGGTTGAAGTGCATCTGGTGCGGATCAATCCCCAGGGCCGGCGCATGGACGGGGAGGAGGAAGAGGTCTGGCCGGCGGAGGATGAGGGACATGAAGTGGCGCCGGTGTTGAAGGAGATCAAAGCGATGCGCGCCAAAAGCCGTGGCATCATCGGCATGAAGATCATGGGCAACGACACTTTTGTCGATGCGGCGGACCGGGAGAAGTCCATCCGTTTCGCGATGTCGCTGCCGGCGCTCGATGCGGTGGTGATTGGCTTCAAGAACCGGGCGGAGATTGACGAAGCGATTCAACGCATCAACGGAGCGTTGGCGGAGAGTTAGCCGCCGCGGTTAAACTTCTCAACTGCCTGGCGGATGGCGTGGGTGTGTTCGGGCGTGCTGCCGCAGCAGGAACCGATGATCTTCACTCCGGCGGCAAGAACCTCCGGCACAGCGGCAACCATGTCGGACGGGGTTTGTTTATAGACGGCCTTCCCGCCCTCCAAAACCGGGAGGCCGGCGTTGGGCTGCACCATCGTTGGCAATCGGCAGGCCTGGCCATATATCCGCGCGACCTTCGCCGCCGCTTCCATATCCATGCCGGTGCCACAGTTCAAGGCCACAAAGTTCGCGCCTTTCTCCTCCGCGAATTCCGCGGCCTTTTCGGGAAACACCCCCATCATCGTCACGAAAAATGTTTTGTCCGCAGACAAATCGTAAGCCAGGGAAGCAATAATGCAGGGCGCGCCGGCCGCCTTGGCCGCCTCGATGGCCAGGCCAATTTCCTCCAGCGATGTCTGCGTCTCAATGATGATGGCGTCCGCGCCGCCTTCCACCAGGGCGGCAGTCTGTTCGTCCAGCGCCTTTCGCGCGTCGGCTTGGGAAAGTTCGCCGTAAGGCTCCAGAATCGCGCCCAATGGACCGATGTCCCCTAGCACATATCCGGCCCGGCCATCAAAGGCCTGGCGCGCGATGCGGACGGCGGCTTGATTGATGGCGCGCACGTCTTTGGCAACGCCGTGCCGGGCCAGCGTAATGCGGCTGCCGCCAAACGTATTGGTGATCAGACGATCCGCGCCGGCTTCGGCATAACGGCGCTGGATGGCCAGAACGCGCTCCGGCTGAGTCAGGTTCCAAAGTTCGCCGCACGAGCCGTTCTCAAGGCCGGCCAGCATGAGTTGAGTGCCCATGGCGCCGTCGCAGACGAGGCGGCGTTCGAGCACAACTTCTTGCAGGAGTTTTTGCATGGTCTGGTTATCCAAGCTCATTCCGGGCGCAAATTCAAGCCTCAATGGGCACGGCTGAGAGCTTGCATTTCCGCAATGGCCTGTGGCACGGTGATGAGCGGTTGCCGGAGCCGCCTTCGCCGAGGCTACGGCGGCCGGGGTGGCGAAATGGCAGACGCACAGGACTTAAAAATCATCCTGTGGCAGCATGAGGCCCCACCCAAAAACCCGTCAAAAAAAAGCTTGCAAAAGCCGTGCATCAGCCTATTATAAATCACAGGCTTTGCTATAAACCCCATTAGCAAAGGCGAGGCGTTTATGAAGATTAACCTTTTGCTGCTCGCAGCGTGTGTCAGTGGGGTCATGTTGGCGACTGTTACTGCGGTGCTCGGTCAGTTTTCGCATGTAGCGTGTTCAGCAGATGGCAAAAAGATTGTGGCTGTTTTTTATGGCGGCGGAATCTCCAATTCGATTGATGCGGGCCTAACGTGGCGGTCAAACAACGCGCCCACCGCAAATTGGTGGCCTGTGGCATCTTCAGCCGATGGATCCATGCTTGTGGCAGCAATCAATGCCGGGGACATTTACACGTCCACAAATTCAGGAGCCACATGGAATCCAACTAGTGCTCCTCCAGAAGGTTGGATCGCTTTGGCTTCTTCAGAGGATGGCTCTAAACTGGTGGCTGCGGCCGAGTTCGGTCCGGTTTGCACTTCGACTAACGCCGGATCAACTTGGAGATCAAACAACTTGCCAGGTTCACCGTGGAGTTCGGTCACCTCATCAGCAGACGGTTTGAAACTGGCAGCCGCGGCGATGGGCGCCGACGATTCCGTCGGCGGAATCTACACTTCCGCTGATGCAGGAGCCACCTGGACATCAAACTGCGTGGCCAACATATATTGGTATGCAATTGCCTCATCGGCAGATGGAATACGATTAGTAGCAGCGGTCGATGGCGGAGGCATTTACACATCGACGAATTCGGGGGCAAGCTGGGCACAGACCAGCGCACCCATTGCATCGTGGCAATTTTTGGCCTCTTCTGCGGATGGAACCAGGCTGGCGGCAACCTCAATTGGCTTTATCTACCTTTCGACTAATTCGGGAAGCACTTGGACACCGGCGGAAGACGGAGGGGATTGGTTTCCGGTAGCCTCGTCGGCGGACGGTGACATCATCATAGCGGGGAATTGGTTTGTACCGTGGATCCTCACCATGCAATTTACCCCGACGCCGTTTTTGAGCATCACGACCTTGAACAGCAATGTCGTCCTTTCTTGGATTGTGCCCTCGATCAACCTTGGATTGCAGCAGAATGCCGATTTACGCACGACAAACTGGACCGACTTGGGGAATGCCTTAACACTTACAAACCTCCAATATCAAACGACAGTCTCGTCAACGAAGAAGAACATGTTTTTTCGGCTTATGTCCAAGTGAGGAATTAGCCGTCCTTTTCGCCCCGTGTTCATGCCACCATTTCGGCCTCTTTGATGACCAGGCGTTTGTCCCGTTCTTCCCAGCGCAGCACTTTCAGCGTGACTTGCTGCATCAGTTCCTCAGTGCCCTCGCTTCTACTTTCATCCCTTCCGGTACTGGCGGACAGAGTTTATCCGTCGGGCGCGTTCTTCCCTGGGCAATGTCCTCTTCAACCTCGCGCAATAGGGGGTCAAGCGCGCCTGACGCGGAATCAGCTTCACTTTGCTGATCCCACTTGCGATTTCGTTCGGCGGCGAACCAGCGTTCCAATTCGACAAACTCCCGGGAAGAAAGTTTGGCGATGGCATGTTCGATCTCGGCAACTGAACTCATGCCCCAAATTTAGCCTCATTCCGGGGACAAATTCAAGCTTCAATAGGCACGGCTGAGAGCTTGCATCTCCGCAATGGCTTGTGGCACGGTGATGAGCGGTGGCCGGAGCCGCCTTCGCCGAGGCTACGGCAGCCGGGGTGGCGAAATGGCAGACGCATCCTCCTTCGCCAAGGCTTCGGCGGATTGGACTTTGGGTTTCGGCGGTGGTTTCATATCACTATCGTCCGATTGATTGCCGGAGTGGCGAAATGGCAGACGCACAGGACTTAAAATCCTGGGCCCGTAACAGGGCGTGCGGGTTCGAGTCCCGCCTCCGGCACCACGTTAAATATTCCCTGTTTTTCTTCTAAGAAAGTGCGGCCTCCGGTGTCAGTGTATATGAACATGGTGTCCGCTCACGACCAAAAGGATGCCGGGCTTGCCGCATGATCCCACCGGATCAGCGGATTTGGCCCAGCGTGGCTATGATGCAACCAGACCAGGCCAATGCAGTGCCGGGATGCGAAACGATTCAGGAGCTGTTTCTGGCTCTGGAGTCGCCCCTGTTGAGTTATGCCTTGCGCCTGGCCGGCGAATTGGGCGCGGCGGAGGACTCGGTTCAGGAAGCGTTTATGAAATTGCAGGCACAGTTCAAAGAGGTGCGCGAGCCGAGGCACTGGCTCTACCGAACCGTGCATAATCTCGCCTTGAACTACCGCCGGCAGGCCGGGAAAATTGTCACCCTCGAAGTCAACGCCCGCGACGCCTCGCTGCCAGCCGGCGATCCCGCCGATCCCCTGCCCTTGCCCGATGAGCAAATTGTCCGGTCGGAAGGCATCGGCCTGGTGCGGTTGGTGCTGGAAACCCTGGACGAGCGCAGCCGCGAATTGATCCGGCTCAAGTTCAATGAAGACCTCTCCTACAAGGAAATCAGCGAGCGCACCGGCCTGAAGACCGGCCACGTCGGTTATCTCCTGCATCACGCGCTCAAAACCATGGCCGGGGAACTGGCCAGAAACGGAGTTGTGCCATGAACCCCGAATTACCGCCCAATCCGCGCGCAGAACTTGAGGCCAGGGTGACGGCTCTGTTGCTGGGCGAATTGTCCGCCGCTGAAGCGGCCAGCATGAGGGAGCTAATCGCGAAGGATGCCGAACTGGGCCGGTTGCGGGATCGGCTCAGCCTGACCCTGGACCTCCTGCGCGAAACCGCCGCCACACCCGTCGGCGAGACTCCCGCGCAGCCCGCGGCCCTCAAGCTCAGCCCGGCGCGGCGCGAGAAATTGCTGGCCCATTTCAAGACCATTGCGCCCAAAGAGTTTGCTCCGCCGCCGCGCTGGAAGATGTCATGGCTGGTTCCGCTGGCTGCCGCGGCGGCGGTTGTGCTGCTGGCCAGTTTGTTCATGCCGGCTCTTAGCAGGTCAAAATCAACGCTATCGGCTGAATTCGGCGATTCTCATGCGCCGTGGTATTCGCATTTGAGCCTCCCCAGTTTCACCAAGGCGCGAACGTCGTCACAGCAAAACAGCATCGTCAACAATCTACGGTTGCTCGATAGCGCCAAGCAACAGTGGGCGGTGGAACAGCGACAACTCGCTACTGCTGTGCCAACCATGGATGACCTCCGACCCTACTTCGGCCACGGGGCAGGCGGCGAACTTCCCTCCGTCGCTGGCGAAAGGTACTACCTCGGAGCGGTGGGGCAGCAGCCGGTGGCGCAGTTGAAAAATAGGATTGTCACTTTGCCCGGCGAGGAGGGAAATCTGGCGGTTCTCAACACGCCCGCCCCAGCCCTGGTCGCGCAAGCGTCAACATTGAGGACCAAGTTAGAGCCACCGCCGATGTCCCCTGCTTCTCCGGCGAACCAGACTGTTCTTGAAGATTTGCGTGAGCGCCGCCTATCCGAAAACGCGCCGGCTGCGGCCCCTTCGGCAAACCAGATAGTTCTTCCTCAGAGCAGCGAACAGCAACTCGCGGTTGTGAACAACCAGGATAACAACGGGGCCATCCAGCTAAACGACAATGTTCGTGGTGGCGGCGGTGGTTTCAGTTTTCAAACTGCGGAGAACGGAAACAGGAGACAAACGAAGCCGCCACCCGCAATGGCCGTTTCGGGCGGAATTGCCGGCACCGTTGCCTCCACGATGGAGGCTGAGAGCGCCAGCGCCCGGACCATGGGTTTCACCCAACACGGAATTGCGGTCGATAAATTGGATCTCGAGAGCGCGAAGAACGTTGGACGCACGAGAGGGAACATTCCGGTCGAAAAAGATTCTCACAACGTTTTTGTCGCGGCTGAAGGCGTGCCCGTCCCCGTCGCAGCGTCGGCTCCTCCGCCCATTGAGACGGCCGATAATTTCAAGGGCGCCTTGGCCAACGCCGATGCCGCCCCGGCGGCATTGCCGCCGGTTTCTTCCGCCGGAAAACAGATTGAGCAGAGCGACGCTCCCCTGCCCCGCCCTGTTCTTCCCGCTCCGGTTCCACAAGCCGAAGTGCTGACGCGCGACAATGCTTTCACCACCTTCTCGCTCAACGTCAGCGATGTCGCCTTCAAGCTGGCGGCGGCCAGTTTGCAAAATGGCGTGATGCCGGAAGCCGCCAGCATGAGAAGCGAAGAATTCATCAACACCTTCGATTATCGCGATCCGGAACCGGCCCCCGGCGCGCCCATCGGTTTTGCCTGGGAACGCGCCGGCAATCCGTTCGCCCACAACCGCGACCTGCTCCGGTTCTCGATCAAGACCGCCGCGCAAGGCCGCCAGGCGGGCCGTCCGCTCAACCTGGTTCTGCTTCTCGACAAATCCGGCTCGATGGAACGCGCCGACCGCGTCGAAATCATTTCCCAGGCTTTGCGCGTGCTCGCTTCGCAATTGCAGCCGCAGGACACGCTCAGTGTGGTGGTGTTCGCGCGCACCGCCCATTTGTTTGTTGACGGCGTGCCCGGCAGTCAGGCGGGCAATGTCGCCAAAGATTTGCGCAATCTCACGCCCGAAGGAGGCACCAATCTCGAAGAGGCGATGAAGCTGGCCTACGCCACCGCTTTGCGCCATTACCTGGCCAATGGCGAGAACCGCGTCGTGCTGCTGACCGACGGCGCGGCCAATCTCGGCAACGTCGAGCCGGAGGCGCTGAAGCGGAAGGTGGAAACCAACCGCAAACAAGGCATCGCGCTTGATTGCTTCGGCGTTGGCTGGGACGGGTACAACGATAATTTGCTCGAGACGCTGTCGCGGGCCGGCAATGGCCGTTATGGGTTTATCAACACGCCGGAGGAGGCCGCCACGGAGTTCGCCGGAAAACTGGCTGGCGCGCTCCGCGTCGCGGCCGCCGACGTGAAGGTGCAAGTCGAATTCAACCCCAATCGAGTAAGGTCGTATCGGCAGATTGGTTACGCCAAGGATCAACTCAAGAAGGAACAATTCCGCGACAACAGCGTCAGCGCCGCCCAGATCGGCGCGGCGGAATCCGGCAACGCGCTTTACACGGTGGAAATCAATGCGGCGGGAGAAGGCCCTCTTGGCACGGTGCATGTGCGCTTCCGCGTCCCCGGCACGACCGATTATCAGGAGCACGAATGGACGGTCCCCTACACCGGCAGCGCCGTCCCGCTCGAAAAAGCCAGTCCCGCGATGCGCCTGGCGGCCAGCGCCGCCGCGTTTTCCGAATGGCTGGCGGCGAGTCCCTATGCCGGTGACGTCACGCCCGACCGGTTGTTGGCTTATTTGAACGGCGTGCCGCAGGTCTATGGCGCCGACACCCGTCCTGCAAGGCTGGAATGGATGATCCGCCAGGCCAAGAGCATTTCCGGCAAGTAAATCACTCACGAAGCATCTATGAAAAGTTTTCTTGTTATCCTCTGGGTATCGCTGTTGGCCACGGCCCTACAGGCCGCGGAAAGCGCCGTTACTTTGAAAGACTTTAAGCTCACCGGCGATCTCAGCGGCGATGGCGCGGCGTTTACTCTCACCGCCACGGCGCGCGTCGAAAATCCGCGCGGCGGCTCGCTCGATTTGCTCTCCGGCCCGGTGGCGCTCACCGCTTTCGAGCCGCATCCCCGGGAACATATCCGCGCCGGCCAAAATCAATTTTCCCTCACGTTCGACCACGGCGGCGAGTTCCCCATCCAGGTCAAATTCAGCGCCACCGTGCATCAGACCGAAGGTTGGAACAACGTGGAGTTCCGCGTCGCGCCCAGCGTCCTGCAACCCATCGTCCTGCGCGGACTGGCTGCCGACACGCAATTCCAGTTCGCCGGCGCGGCGCGGCCGGAACGCCAGGGCGGCGATTTCCTGAGCTATCTGCCGGCGGACGGAATAGTGAAATTTTCATGGAAGGAGGTCCGGCCGGAAACAGAAGGAAAATTGTTCTTTTCAGCCGAAATGTTGTCGCAAATTTGCGTCAGTCCGGGGCTGATGCGGCAAGTTGCGCTGCTCAATTTCAAGGTGATGCAGGGCGAGTTGAACCGGGTTTCGCTGCGGCTGCGCGGCGCGGGCGAAGTGACGCGAGTGCAAGGCGACCAGGTGCTGGCCTGGAGCGTCGAACCGGCGCCCCACTCCTCCGACCGCCGCCTGGTCATTCAGTTGAACCAGCCGCAAAAGGACCAATTCGCATTCCAGGTGCAGGCGCAGACTCCGCTCGGCGCGTTTCCGCAGACCGCCGACCTCTTGCAGTTGCGTCCGGAAAACGCCACGCGGTTTGCCGGCTGCCTCCGCCTGGTCAATGAAGGCGCGGTGCGCCTGGAGGTCGTGCTGGCCAGCGGCACGTCCCAAATCTCGCCCGAACAATTTCCCGACACCGACGCGACGCGGGCGGCGTTTCGCGTCGAGGGCAATCAACGCTTCGCCTATCGTTTTGCCGGGGCCGATTTCGCGCTGCGCATTCAGGCGGACCAAATCCTGCCCGAATTGGCCGTCTCGGAATTGCTGGCGTATCGCGTCGGCGAAAACGAGTTGACGCTGGAGGCGGAACTGGAGTTGGACATTCGCGAAGCGCCGCTGCGCGAATTGCTGATCGGCGTGCCCAAAGGATTCGCCGTCGCCCGGCTCAACGCCGCGGGTTTGAGCGACTATTTCCTGAGCGAACCGGCGGGAGCGCCGGGGGCCGAGTTGCGATTGGTTTACGGCCAGCCGATCTCCGGCCGGCAATTGGTCCAACTCCGGCTCGAACACAACCAGGGCCTCGTCGGAACGAATTGGATGCTGCCCCGACTGGAGATCGCCCAGGCCAAGTCCGTGCGCGGGTTTGTCGGCGTGGCGGCTGATCCGGGTTTTCGCATGACACCGGAACGGACGAAGGCGCTGACGGAAATTGCCACGGCGTTTTATCCGGGGAAATTGGAGGGCATTCAGGCCGCGTTCCGGTTGAACGAGACGGCGTGGGAGGCCGCCTTGCACGTCGAACGATTGCCGCAAACCGTCCAGGCCAGCGCGCTGCACCTCTTCTCCATCGGCGAAGGCATTGCCTACGGGAGCAGCGTCATCAACTACGTGGTGTCGGGCGCGCCGGTGGCGGCGTTCAAGATCGAATTGTCCGACGAGTATTACAACGTGGAGTTCACGGGAAAAGACCTCCGCAACTGGCAAAAGACAAACGGCGGTTACGTGGTGCAATTGCATACGCCGGTGGCAGGCGCTTACACGTTGCTGGCGACTTACGAGCGGCCCTTCAAGCCGCAGGGCGAGACGCTGGCTTTCACCGGCACCCGTCCCTTGGATGCCCAATCGGAGGAAGGCTACACCCTGGTCACCAGCGCCTATCAGTTTGAGGTAAAGCGGGCGGACGTTTCACCCGGCCTGCTCCCGCTCGAAACAGGTGAAGTGCCGCCGGAATACCGGCTTTTCTTCGATGCGCCAGTCCTCGCCGCCTATCGCTACGCCTCGCGTCCCTTCCATCTGAAACTTTCGCTCAGCCCGCTGGCGCAGGGGGATTCGCTCAACCAAATCGTGGACCGCGCATCACTGGACACCCGCATCTCCAAAGAAGGACAAGTGCTCACCGACATCCGCTACTTCATCAAGAACCGCGGCAACCCTCATTTCCGGCTGACGATTCCCGACGGAGCGCAATTGTGGTCCGCCACCATTAACGGCGCCGCCACCGTCCCTGTCCAGGACGGCAAGGCCAGCCTGATTCCACTTCCGCAAAGCAGCGATCCAAATGCCGTGCTGGAACTGGATTTGAAATTGGCCTCCCAATCCCCCGATCCAAAACAGGTCCGCGTTGCCGCGCCCACTGCCGCCGCCCCGGTGATGCTGGCGGAATGGAAGCTCGAACCGGACACGGGCCGGCGTCTGGTCTATGAGTCCGGCTCCGTCACGCCGTTGGGCGGCGCGCCGGATGTTTCCGGTTTTGCGCAATTGGCCCGCCTGTTCGCGGGGGAAAAATTGGGGCGCGCGCTGACGTGGCTTTTCGCCGGGTTGGGATTGGCGGCGGGCGCGGCGGCGGTGTGGCGCCAGGCGGCGCGCGCAGGCGCTTACCGCAACGGCGCAACGGTGGTTTTGGTCGTTTTTGTCCTTACCGTCGTTTGTTTTGCACAGCTATCAAAACTGGCGGGGTCCGTGACCGCGACCAGGCCCGCCGGCTTGACGTTTCTCGCGCCGGTGCAACAGGCGGGCACGGCGTTGAGCGTGGCGGTGTCGAACGTCGCGGACAAAACATCTTTCTGGATGCTCCTTGGTTACGGTTGGCCCGCGCTGGCCGCGCTGGCCCTCTGGCTAGCGGGCCGTTCGTGGCAGGGAGCGGGGAGCAGGATGGGCGGCTGGATGCTGCTGGCCTGGGCGGCGCTGAGATTTCCAAACGGCGCGTCCCTGTTTTTCTGGGTTCTGTTTGCGTTTTTGGCGTGGCACATCGCCGTGCCGGTGTTGGCGCAGCTCTGGCGCTTGCCGCGCGGCACGGAACTGGCTGCCGCCCCTGCCGCGACTGCCTTGATTATTGGCAGTCTCTTGTTGCTCAGTGGCGGCGTGATGGCCGAACCGGCGGCGCTTCCCGATTCCGTGACGCAGACCATTCGCGTCGAAGACAAGTTCGCGCTGGCCACCGCTAAAATCCGCTGGCAGGCCGTCAAGGGGCAGACCCTCCCACTGTTGTCCGAGCCAGCCGTGTTGACGCATGTCTCGTATCCGGCGCGCTCGCTTGAGCTGGTGGCGGGGCCGGCCGGCTCAAAATACTCGCAACAATTGGTGGCGCGGGCCGGCGGTGTGTTTGACATCGAGGTGCAATACGAGGCGCCGGTGGCGAATGACAAAACCGAAAGCGGTTTCACGCTGCCCGTGCCCTACGGCTTGATCAATCAACTCAATCTCACGGTCGCCGATCTCGATGTTGATGTGTTGTCGCCGCAAGCTGTCTCGATCCATTGCGACCACGCCGGCTCCAACACGCTGGCGGCGCTGGTGTTGTCGCCGGCGCAAGCGTCGATTGCGTGGCGGCCGCGCCGCCGCGATGTCAGGCGGGAGAAGCCGGTGTTTTACGCGGAGGTTTCGCAGCTTTATGTTCCGTTGGCTGGTGTCATCGAGGGGGCGCATTACGTTTCCATCCGCCCCGCGCAAGGCGAGTTGGACGAGTTGAGCCTGAACGTGCCGCCGGGCGCAACGGTCACGGATGTGATCGATCCGAACAAACAAGCGAGCCTGGCCGGTTCACTCGTCTCCCTCTGGCGATTCGACCCGGACACCGGGAAGCTGCGCGTGAGCTTGAATCCCGCGCAGTCGCGGCCCTTTGTGGTTCTTGTCCGGTCGCAGATCGCCGCCGGGCCGCTGCCGTTCGAGCAATCCGCCGGTTTGGTCACGGTGGAAAACGCGGCGGGCCAGATTGGTTTGGCGGGCATCGCCACGGGCAGCGAGGTGCAACTCGACACTGTCACCCCCCATGCCCTGTCGCCCATCAACCTGGAGGATTTTCCCGGAGACGCCGTGGCCGCGCTGCAAGGACAAATCCCGGACCTGACCTTGCGCCGGGCGTTTCGTTACTCGGACACCAACGCGAGCGTGGCCTTGCGGGCCGCGGCGGTGGAACCGGATGTGCGCGTGGAAACCGACGACACGTTGTCGCTCGGGGAAGACCGCACCGTGCTGGCGGACAATTTTACGGCGGACATCACGCGGGCGGGCATTTTCGAGTTGAGCTTTCTGATGCCGGCGGGGTTCGACGTCGAATCCATCAGCAGTCCGGTTTTGAGCCAGTGGACGGAATTGAAGACGGAAGCCGGGCACGTCATCACTTTGCATCTTTCCGGGAAAACGCAAGGGCGGCAATCCTTCGCCCTGACCCTCGCCGGACCCGGAGTGAAAACAGCCCGGGACTGGAAGGCGCCGCAAGTCGTGTTGCGCGAGGCCGGCAAACAGCGGGGCGCCTTGCTGATTGTGCCGGAGCAAGGGATGCGTTTGCAGGTGGCGGCGCGCGAAGGTTACACGCAGTTGGACCCGCAGAAGTCGGGCGTCAAGCAGAAAGGGGTGCTCGGCTTTCGCGTCTTGCAGGTTCCGGCAACCCTCGCGCTGAACATCGAGCAAGTGGACCCCTGGATTCAGGTGACGAGCCTGCAACACGCCGCGATCAGCGAAGCGCAGGTGAAGGTCACGGCCAATTTGCAGTATCAAATCGAGAACACCGGCCTGAAGGCCTTTCGCGTTTTGATTCCCACCAACGCCGAGGGTGTGCGGTTCGAGGGCGACGAGGTGGCGGACTTTCTGCAAACGCCGGGCGCCGCCGCCAACGGGCTGCGGGCATGGGAAGTGAAACTGCGCCGGCGCTTCATCGGTCAATACTTGCTTCAGGTTGCTTATCAAATTCTCCTGCCCGGCCAGGCCGCGGAAACCACCTTGCGCAGCGTGGAAGCAGCCGATGTGAACCTGCAACGCGGCTTTGTCACCGTGCAATCGGACCCGCGCCTCCAGGTGACGGCGGACCCCCTGCCGGAAGCGCTCCAGCCCACTGAATGGCAGAGCATTCCGCGCGCGCTGCAAAAGGACTTGCAAGCGGTCGCGGCCAATTTCACCTGGCGGCTGGTCGAGCCGTCGTTCCAGCTCCCGTTGAAACTCGAACGCCACCCGGCCGCCAAATTGCTGCCCGCCCGCGTCAACAATATCACGTTCCACTCCGTGATTTCCGACGACGGGGTCATGCTGACGCGCACGCGCCTGGAAATTTTGCCGGGAGACAAACGCCTGCTCAGCGTGACGCTGCCGCCGGAGGCCCGTTTCTGGTTTGCGTTCGTCAACGACAGCGGCGTCTGGCCGTGGCGCGACGGCGATAAAATTCTGATCCCATTGGAGCGGCAGTCGGCCGGGGACAAGCCGGTGACGGTGGAAATTTTCCACAGTTGCCGGACCGGCCGGGCGGACTCGCGTTCGCTCGACCTGGCCTTGCTGGCGCCAAAATTCGATTTGCCCCTGGAAAACATCACCTGGAAACTTTCGCTGGGCGACAAATGGCGGGTCAATCATTGGACCGGCTCGCTCCAACTGCAACAGCAGGAAGTCCTGTCGCGGACGGAGGCGGCGGACGCGCAATCCTACCTGCAAAACGAAAACAGCCTGCAACTGGCGCGGACCGCGGAAGCCCAGGAATTTTTGGCCCTGGGCAACAGTTCCCTGGAGAATGGCGACCCGGGGCAAGCCCGGCGCGCCTTCGAAGCCGCCTATGGCCTTTCGACGCATGACGCCGCGTTCAACGAGGACGCCCGCGTGCAACTGCACAACATCAAGCTGCAGCAGGCGCTCATCGGGTTGAACGCGCGCCAATCGGCGGCCGCCGGGGACCCCGGCGCGCTGGGGGGCAAACTGCGCGATTTGCGCAACCGCAAAGAGATGAATTACACCCAGCAGGACGCCAAAGATATAATTGACATCAACACCGCCGAGGAAAACGCCGCCTTCCTGCGCCTGGCGGAGAAACTGATCCAGCAACAGGACGCGGCCGTGAGCAACCCGGCGGGCATCCGCGCCAGCGTACCCGAGCAAGGCCGCGTGCTGACCTTCAAGCGGGCCGTGGCGGTCGAGCCGTGGGCCGATTTGAATATCCATTTGCAAGCTTCCATGGCCCGGACGGCATCGCTCACCCTGCGAATTCTGAGTCTTGCGGGAACGCTGGTTGTCTTTGCGATTTTCGGACCGGGTTTGCGCCCCCTCCTGGTTCAGAAACAAGAACGCGCCGGCTAGAGCGTTTTAAATAAAACTGTAGCCACAAGAGGCAAACCAGTTCATGGCAGCCCGGGGCGTGATACTCTGCAAAGCTGAAGCAATCGCCTGGAGCAGAGCGGGCTGCGTGCGGGCCTCGGCTGTACGCAGGTGGGATTTGACTTTGCTCCACATTTGCTCGATGGGATTGAGGTCTGGGGAATAGGCTGGAAGGAAGAGGATTTGGGCTCCAGCCTGCGCGATCAGCGAAAGGGTCGGCTCACTTTTATGCGGGGAGAGGTTATCCATGATGACCACATCTCCGGCGCGCAGCGTCGGGCACAAGACATGGCCGACATAGACCCGGAAAACCTCCGTATCGGTGGCCCCCTCGATGGTCATACAGGCGGTGGCACCGTCCAGGCGGATGGCGCCGATCATGGTCGTGGTTTGCCAATGGCCCTGCGGACATTGGGCGTGGACACGCTGACCCCGCAGGGCGCGCCCGCGCAGGCGGGTCAGATTGGTTTTGGCACCCGATTCGTCCAGGAAAATCAGTTTGGCCGGGTCCAAACCGCCTTGCCGACGCCGCCAGGCGCGGCGCGCCCGCGCAATGTCCGGACGGTCTTGCTCGCTGGCATGGAGTGTCTTTTTTTATATGTCAGCCCCATCTTCGCCAGAACGTAGTGGATGGCGGGCAGAGAACAGTCCAGTTCCAAGCCGGCGCGCAGCTCTTTCAAGGTCAGGTCGGGCTTCTGATTCAATAGAGTCCGCATCTGGCGCTGATGGGCCGCCAGGATCATCGGCTTGCGCCCGGAGAAACGGTGGCGCGGACCGATCTCCCCGGTCCGTCGGCGTTGTTGCAAGAGCTTCTTGACCATGCCCAGCGAAACCCGGTAACGATCGCCGACCTCCACGCGAGTCCCCTCTTCAAGGTCATAGGAAGCCAAAATCCGTTCGCGCAGGTCCAACGATAAAGTTCGCATGAACTGCCTATACCACAGGCCCAACGGAATGGCTACAGTTTTATTTAAAACGCTCTAGTCCACGTTTTATATCCCCGTTGTCAGGTTCAGGTTGTCCATGCCCGCTGAAGTGCGCGTGTCCATTGTCCGACCCTCAGGCTATTTCGCGAAGAGAAGACTTGATTCGGGCCATGTCCGGTGGGAATTTCCCCACATGAAGACATTGACTGTGGATGATCGGCAGCGGATTCGGCTCCCGAAGGCGAAGGCGGGACAGGTTTTCGCATACGAACCCAACTCGGACGGGACGATAAAACTCGTTCCGGTGATGCCGAAGCCCGGACCAAGGCGGGTTGTTGCCAAACTGGTTAAACGAGGAGAAAGGCTGTTTTTTCAGGTTCCCAATGGGTACACGCTCGACCCTGAAGCCATCGGCAAGGCGGTGGCCGAGGAACGGGAAAGCCGTTCATGATTTTTGGCTTGGTATCGAATAAGGCGAAGTCCAACGAACTCATCACGCGCAACTTGCGCGACTTCCAGGGTCTGGCGGGAAATGTTGTCTGGCCCTAAAAAGGCTCCACCCGGACATGCCGCTCGTGGACAGCCCGCTTGACGAAAGCGGCATCCTTTTTTCACTGGTCCTCCTTGTTCGTGTCGTCATTGCTCGTCCTGCCGTATCTTGGCGAAGGCCGATCCCCAGGATTGCGCCCTGATGGCCGTGTGCAAACACCTGCCCTCGCAACACTGGGGCCAATGCCGCCACCACCAGGGAGGGTTTGCAGTTCAGGAGCCGGTTTCGGGGTCCCAGAGTTGCAATTGTTTGAAGTAATCCCGATAGTAGCCGCGATCCCGGGCGAGCAGGCGTTGCGCATGGGTCTGGGCGTGCGCGGCAAGAAGGAAGTCGGGGACAACTCGTCCACGTTTGCCTCCGCGCTGCAAATAGATCCGAAACATCTCACCGGCAAGAATGGCGCTGGACTGTGAGGAGGGAACGAAAGTGAGATTCCAGTCGGAAAGAAATTGCGGCAGGTCAGCAGGCGGCAATGCGGGGGCCACTTCCGCCAGGACAATCTCACAAAGAATGAGGGAGCCTTCAACCGCCGCCCGGCGCAGGGCTGTCATGGAAGCTGGCGCGTGCTGTGGATCGTTCAGCAACACATCCAGCAGAACCGAGGTGTCAACGGCTGTCACCATCGCGAGTCAGGCGCAGGTAATCATCGGTATTTGTCCCGTTGGGCAGTTGGCCGCGGCCCCGCCACTTCTCAAATACATCCGGTTCGACTCTTTTCCACGCCACGAGTGTGCCAGCCTGGCTTTGCACTTCGAGTACAGTTCCCGGACCAAGGCCAAGGGCCTCACGCACTTCCTGCGGAATGCTGATTTTGCCGTCATCCTGAACAATGGTGCTCATGAAATCAAGATAGACAATCCAGCCTGGAAGTCAATCTGTGAAGTGGGTTCTTTTGCGGCCGAATATGTCTTCCCTCTTTCGCGGTTTGCCCGGTTTGCTTTAATCTTTCATGGCAGCCATGAAATCCGGGGTCAAAAACCCTGCTTTTTTGGGGGCTTGTCAAGAATACATACCTTTTCCGAAAAAATTTCGGATTATTTTTTTTGGAAGTGGGTGTGCCGGGTCAGGCTCAGTCAAAGTGGATCAAACCGAATCGTCCGTCTCTTACGTCCTTGCAGGTCGTCAAATCCTTGGTCAAAGTCAGTGAAACTTGAGGATACAAATGAAAAACATCATTGCTGCCTTGTTGTCGGCAGGCGCTCTTGCCGCCGTCGCACAGAACGCCGCGCTCGAACATCCGGGCGCGACTGCCGGTGCGACGGGGTGGGACTCCGAGCCGGCCATTCTGGCCCGCATTAAGGCGCCGCAGTTCCCCGCGCGCGATTTTCCGATCACCGACTTTGGCGCGAAGGGGGACGGCACGACCGATTGCACGGAGGCGATCGCCAAGGCCATCGCGGCCTGCCACGCGGCGGGCGGCGGGCGGGTGGTGGTCGGGGGCGGCGTGTTCCTTACCGGCGCTGTGCATTTGCTGGGCAATGTGAACCTTTTCATTGCCGAAGGGACCACGCTGCAATTTGCCCCCGACCGCGCGAAATTCCTGCCGGTTGTCTTCACCCGGTTTGAAGGCACGGAGTGCATGAACTATTCCCCTCTCATCTATGCCTTCGAACAGGAGAACATCGCCGTCACCGGCTCCGGCACGCTCAATGGGTCTGGCGCGCAGACGTGGTGGGGTTTTAAGAAAGGGGGCGCGGGCGGCGGCCCCAGAAAACTTATTGACGAGGCCGATCGCGGCGTGCCGGTGGCGGAACGCATTTTCGGCGAGGGCGGCGGACTGCGCCCAAACTTCATCCAACCGTACCGCTGCCGCAATGTTCTCATTGAGAATGTTCACATCACCAATTCCCCCATGTGGGAAATCCACCCGGTTCTCTCCACCAATGTCACGGTGCGCGGCGTCAGGATTTCCAGCCACGGTCCGAACAACGACGGCTGCGATCCCGAATGCTCCCGCGATGTGCTTATCGAAAATTGCGTCTTCGACACCGGCGACGACTGCATCGCCATCAAGTCCGGCAAGAATGCCGACGGCCGCCGCGTCAATGTCCCTTCGGAAAACATCATCGTGCGCGGCTGTATGATGAAAGACGGCCATGGCGGCGTGGTGGTGGGCAGCGAAGTTTCCGGCAGCGTGCGCAATGTCTTCGCCGAGAATTGCAAAATGGACAGCCCGAACCTGGACCGCATCCTGCGCCTGAAATCCAACGCGGAAAGGGGCGGCGTGATCGAGAACGTATTCATGCGCAATGTTGAGGTCGGCACGGTCAAGGTCGTGCTGACCATTGACCTTGTCTATGGACGGGTTGAAACCGGGCCGTTTCCTCCCGTCGTGCGCCACGTCTTCATGGAGCACATCACCACAGCGGACAGTCCGCGCGTGCTCGACGTGGTTGGCACGGCCCGCTCTGTCATTTCCGATATCAACCTTGGCGATTGCGCGTTCCATGGCGTGCGTCTGGAGGATACCCTGGTCAACGCCGGAGAAATCGGGTTCCACAACGTCACCCGGGAACCGGCTAAGTCGCAATAGTCCATTTGGTGGTGTGCATGTCGCCTGTTTCGGCAAAGGCGAGGTGCATGGCGAAGGCCACGCGGAGAGTCTGCGGGGAATGCGTGCTTCCAGCCAAAGCCACATAGTCGCACAGGATGGGGCGGTAGTCTGGATGGGCGCAGTTTTCGATGATTGTTTTGGCTCGATCCATCGGGCTTTTGCCGCGCAGGTCGGCAATGCCCTGTTCGGTGATGATGACCTGGACGGAATGTTCGCTGCTGTCAAGATGGCTGACCAGGGGAATGATGGTGCTGATCTTCCCGCCTTTGGCCGTGGAGGGGCAGGTAAAAATGGAGAGGAAAGCGTTGCGGGCAAAGTCGCCGGACCCGCCGATGCCGCTCATCATGTTCCGGCCCAGCACATGGGTGCTGTTCACGTTGCCGGTGATGTCCACTTCGATGGCGGTGTTGATGGAGAGGATTCCGAGGCGCCGGATGATTTCCGGGTTGTTGGTGATCTCCTGCGGACGAAGCAGCAGCCTGGAACGGAAGAAATCGAGATTTTCGTAAATGTCCCGCAGAACAGGCTTGCTCACCGTCAGCGAACAACCGCTGGCGAAACGGATTTTGCCGTCCTTCACCAGCGCGATAACAGCGTCCTGAACCACTTCGGTGTACATGTCAAACCTTGGAATTTTCGGATGCGCGCCCATCGCCTTGAGCACGGCATTGGCGGTATCACCGACCCCGGATTGGATGGGCAGGAAGGACGGCGGAATAAGTCCGCGCTGAAGTTCAGCCGCGAGAAAATCGGCGACGTTTTCACCAATGCGCGCCGTCGTATCGGCCACGGCGCTGAAGGAACCCACTTCATCCGGCAGGTTGGTTTCGACAATGCCGGCAATTTTCTTCGGATCAACTTTTACAGTGAGTGTGCCGATGCGGTCGTCCGGGCGAAGGATGGGCACGGGTTTGCGATGAGGCGGGTCTTCGGGTTCGTAGATGTCGTGGAAGCCGCGCAGGGCCCGGGGATGGAACCGGTTCAACTCAATCAAGATTTTGGCCGCGACCCGGCAAAAGGTGGGCGCGGCGCCGACAGATGCGGTAAGGGTAATTTCGCCGGAAGCAGTGACATCGCAGGCTTCGATCACCGCCCAGTGGACAGGGCCAAGAAAGCCGTAGCGAACGGCCTGCGGCAATTGCGACAGGTGCATGTCGTAAAACTTTGTCCGCCCCTCGTTGATGCTTTTTCGCAAATCAGGATCATTCTGGTAGGGTGTGCGGAAAAGGATGGCGTCGGCGCGCGCGAGCGATCCATCCAGCGAATGGCCGGTGGAAGCGCCGCTGATGACGCCAATGCGAAATGGCTGGCCGGAGGCGTGCCTCTCCGAGGCGCGGGCCGCGATGGCCGTGGGGATTTCTTTGGCGGCGCCGGCGGGTGTGAAGCCGCTGAAAGCGACAGTTTGGCCGTTTTGAATCAGGGCGGCGGCCTCGGCGGCGGCAAGGCGCGGGAAGGAGTCTCTTATCATAAATCAATTTCTTTCAAATGCCGGACTTGAGACGCGTCGTAGGCGGTCTTGTTGCCGGAATCGCTCAAAAGCAGCAACTCTCCGTCTTCGCCAACACCAGCAAAAGTTCCGAGGCGGAGGCCGCCATTCAGGTCGAGTTCGACCCTGCGCGGGCGGCCCCACATCTGGTTGATTCGCGGGAGCAACGAGGCGAATCCGTGTGTTCGCATTTGGTCCACCACCGGTCGCAAATTGCCCAGGATAACCCGGGTCAACTGGCGCAAGTCCGGCGGGGTGGCAATCAGATCGGCAAGGCGGGTGACCTGATTTTTCAAGCCGGGATCGTGAGTTTCAGGGTGATTGAAGACGTTGATGCCAATGCCTGCCACGGCCAGGCCGGGAGCGAACTGATCCACCAGCAAGCCAGCCAGCTTGCGGTTATCCACCAGCACATCATTGGGCCAACGGACGCGGAAGCGCCTCAATCCGACCGACCGCAGCCCATCGCACACAGCAAGGCACACAGCCAATGGCAAAGCCCGCCAGTCGGCGGCATTCGGTCCGGTTGGAACAACGGCGGAGAGCCATAACCCGCCTTCATCCGAAACCCAGCCGCGTTGAAAACGCCCCCGGCCGGCAGTCTGCCGGTCGGCGCGGACGGCTTCCCAGGCGGGAAATTTGGCGGCGACAAGGTTGGTTGAGTTTGTGATGGAAAGCTCATGGACATGCCAGTCCTCACAAAAACAGCAACCGACTGTGTCCGGCTGAGTCATTATTTGGAATCCTCAATCCGCGCCAGAACCTGGCCTTCGTCAACCGCGGCGCCGACCGTCGTCAGAATCTCCGCCACTTTCCCCGCTTGCGGGGCAGAGACAGCGGTGTTCATTTTCATCGCTTCGATGGTCAGCAGTTGATCGCCCATTTTGACCTCCTGGCCGGGCGTGACAAGGATCGCGATAACCCGGCCGGCGAGAGGGCTGGCCACCGCGCCGGGAACAGCGCCGGTTATTGCGATTGGCGCGGCCTGAGACGGCGGCGGCTGGGAAGGCGCGGAAGGCGCACTCACAGGAGGCGGCGGCGCGGCGGCAGTATCGCCAGGCTCATCAGGGACTTCGACAGTCACATCATAAGATTTGCCGTCCACCGTGACACGGAGTTTTTTGATCATAGCGCTTATCGATTAAAATGGTTATCGGACCCTGTGGGACAGGAATTGTTCCACGCGCCCTTCCATTGCCCAGGCATTGCCTTCCGGCGCGAGGGCCACCGCTTGCTGCACGGATACAACGCGGTGAGGGCGACCCAGGATCACCGCGATGGCCGCCGCGATGACAGCAAGTATTTCAGGCGGCGCCGGTTCCACTGCCGGGGGAGTCTTCGGCGGCGTCGCAACGGGCGCGACAACGACCGGAGACACTGGAGCAGGTTGCCGAGACAATGGCGCCGCTTGCTTTCTGCGGGACACCCACAGGTGGTAAAGCGTCACCACCACCAGTGAAATGGCAACCTGGACAAGTAGAAGCGCGGGGATGGACATAACGGTTTAGAGCGGGATAGTCCCATGTTTCTTGGGGGGACGGGATTCGCGCTTGGTCAGGGTGTTGCGAAGTGCCAGCGATATCCTTGCGCGGGTTTCGGAAGGCGCGATGACGTCGGTGATCATCGCCTTTCTGGCGGCTTCGTAAGGTGAACAGAATTTGTCGCGGTATTCAGTCACAAGTTCCGCTTCTTTGGCTTTGGGATCCCTGGCGGCGGCTATTTCGCGTTTGTAGAGAATTTTGACCGCGCCTTCGGCGCCCATGACGGCGATTTCGGCGGCGGGCCATGCGAAAACAAAATCCGCCCCCATATCGGAGCTGCACATGGCCAGATAGGCGCCGCCATAAGCCTTTCGAAGAATGACCGTTAATTTAGGCACGGTGGCGGAGGCATAGGCAAAGAGCATTTTCGCGCCGTGACGGATGATGCCGCCGCGCTCCTGTTGAATGCCTGGCATGAAACCGGGGATGTCCACCAGAGTGACAAGCGGAATGTTAAAAACATTGCAAAAGCGAATGAAGCGCGCGCCTTTGTCCGAGGAATCAATGTCGAGCGTGCCGGCTTTTAACGGCAGGGTTGTTGGCGACGATGCCCACGACAATGCCCTGGATGCGCGCGAATCCAATGATGATATTGCGCGCCCATTCGGCCTGAACTTCGAGCAAATCGCCGTTGTCCACAAGCCGGCCAATCACTTTATGAACGTCGAGCGCGTCTTTGGCGGATTCCGGCAGCAGGCGATCCATTTCCGGATCGTTGCTCAAATCAATCTGCGGGGTGGGATGGTGGGGCGGATCCAGCAGGTTGTTGGACGGAAAAAAGGAGAGCAGGCGGCGGACAATTTGGATCGAGTGCGCATCGTTATCAGCGATGAAATGAACGTTGCCGCTGATGCTGGCATTGGCCGTGGCGCTGCCGATTTCATCCATGGTGCATTTCTGGCCGGTGACCGCCTGAATCACTTCCGGCCCGCAGATGAACATGTTGGCGCTGCCTTTCACCATGATGATAAAATCCGTCAATGCGGGCGAATAAGCCGCGCCGCCGGCACAAGGCCCGGCAACAATGGCAATCTGCGGCACGACACCGGACAGAAGGACGTTGCGAAAAAAGACCTGGCCGTAGGCGGACAGGGAGTCAATGCCTTCCTGGATGCGCGCGCCGCCCGAATCATTAAAGCCGATCATGGGGCAGCCGACCTTGAGAGCGTAGTCCATCTGGTTGCAAATTTTCCTGGAGTGAATGCGCCCCAAGGCGCCGCCGCCGACGGTAAAGTCCTGGCTGAAGGCCGCAACCACCCGGCCATCAATGATGCCCGTGCCAGTCACGACGCCATCGGCGGGCATGGGCTTTTCCTCCATGCCGAAGTTGTGGCACTCGTGCCCGGCATGAAGGCCGGCTTCCTGAAAGGTGCCAGCCTGGAAAAGTTTCCCGAGGCGATCACGGGCGGTCATCACGCCTTTTTTGCGGCGGGCATCCAGTTTGTCCTGACCCCCGCCCGCCCGCGCGGCGGCGCGCCTTTTTTCAAGCTCTTCCACTAATGTTTTAATTTTCATGCGTTTCCATTCTGCTCCAGCCACTCACCACCGGTCACTATCCACTTTTTTTAGGCATACACAACTCGGTGAGCACGCCAAAGGTTGATTTGGGATGGAGAAAGGCAACCCGCTTGCCGCCCGCGCCATCGAAAGGTTTTTCGTGAATCAGCTTCACGCCCGCGCCGGAAGCCTGACGAAGCTGGCTTTCGACATCATCCACGCTGAATGCGATATGATGGATGCCGCCGGCGGGATTTTTCTCGAGATATTTCGCAATGGGACTTTCCGGGCCGGTTGGCTCAAGGAGTTCGAGATGCACATCGCCCACGGAGAAGAAGGCGGTGCGGACTTTTTGGGAGGCCACTTCTTCGCGGCGCTCACATTTCAAGCCAAGCGCCTTTTCATAGTAGGGCACGGCCTGATCCAGTGACTGGACGGCAATTCCGAGATGGTCAATTTTTGTAATCATAATTTATTATCATAATCTGAGTTCTCCGGGGAGCCGTCGAACTCCGCCAACAGAAGGCGCGCGGCGGAAGCGGCGGTGATTTCACCGCGCAGCAAGGATTCCCGAAGTCCGGGAAGACGGGCCTGGACACGCGGGTGATGATCAAAGCGGCGTTGCAATTCATCACGAATCAAATCTGTGAACCAATCAACGGTCTGTTGTTGACGGCGGCTGGCGATGACGCCTTTGGGCTGCAATTCGCGGAAAAACCGTTCCATGCGTTCCCAGACTTGAGGAACACCCTCGCCTGTCCGGGCCGAACAGAGGGCCGCTTCAGTCTTCCAGCCGGGCGTGGCCGGTTGCAGAAAGGAAAGGGAGGCCTGCTGTTCAAGGCGGGCTTGTTCGGCCCGTCTGCGATTCTCGCCGTCTGCTTTATTGACAAGAATGTCATCAGCCATTTCGATGATGCCTCTTTTGATGCCTTGCAATTCATCTCCGGCGCCTGGCGACAAAAGCAACAAAAAGAAGTCCACCATGGAACGCAGGGCAACCTCGCTCTGCCCAACGCCCACACTTTCGACCAGGACCGGGTCAAAACCGGCCGCTTCACACAGGAGCATCGCTTCGCGTGTGCGACGAGCCACCCCGCCAACGCTATCACCGGCAGGTGAAGGGCGAATGAAGGCCCGCGATTCACGGCTGAGATTTTCCATGCGGGTTTTGTCGCCGAGGATGCTGCCGCCGGAGCGTTTGCTGCTGGGATCAATGGTCAGGACCGCCACCGACCGGCCCTGGTTAATCAGGTAACAGCCGAAAGCTTCAATAAACGTGCTTTTGCCAACGCCAGGCGCGCCGGTGATGCCAATGCGTTTGGCCTTGCCGGTGTGCGGCAACAGCTCTTGCAGGACTTCCCGGGCCTTCTTTTCGTGCAGCGGCGACTGGCTCTCGATCAAGGTGACGGCGCGCGAAAGCATGGCGCGGTTGCCAGCCAGAACGCCGGAAACATAGTCGTTAATTGTTGGATCGGAAGCGGTCATGCTTCCGTGCGCGTGCTTAATCGCGTCAGGATTTCCCTGGCCGCGTCTGGAATGCAGGTTCCCGGCCCGAACACCGCCGCCGCGCCGTTCTTTTTCAGGAAATCGTAGTCTTGCGGCGGAATGACCCCGCCCACCACGACCATGATGTTGGAGCGTCCGATCTTGCCCAGTTCTTCGACAAGCTGGACGAGCAAGGTTTTATGGCCGCCGGCAAGCGAACTGATGCCGATGACGTGGACATCATTCTCGGAAGCCATGCGCGCGACTTCGTCCGGTTGCTGAAACAACGGCCCGATGTCCACGTCAAAGCCCAGATCGGCATAGGCGGTGGCGATGACCTTGGCGCCGCGATCATGGCCGTCCTGGCCCATCTTGGCAATGAGGATGCGCGGATGGCGGCCCTGCTTGCGGGCGAACTCGTCGCTCAACCGGCGAACCTGCTCGATCTGCGGGTCCTGGCCATATTCGGATTGATAAACGCCGGACACAGAACGAATGACAGCTTTGTGGCGGCGAAAGATTTTTTCAAGGGCAAAGGAGATCTCCCCCAACGTGGCACGGACGCGCGCGGCGTCAATGGACAGCCCCAGCAGGTTGCCCGCGCCGGTTTCGGCGGCGCGGGTGAGAGCGTCGAGAGCGGTTTGGACTTTGGCATTGTCGCGTTCCGCCTTGAGTTTTTGCAGGCGCTGGATTTGGGATTGGCGCACGGCGGTGTTATCCACTTCACGAAGGTCAAGTTTCTCGGCCTTTTCCAATCGAAACAAATTCACCCCGATGATGGATTCCTTGCCGGAATCGATGCGGGCCTGACGGCGGGCGGCTGCCTCCTCGATGCGAAGCTTGGGCAGGCCGGTTTCAATGGCTTTGGCCATGCCGCCGAGGGCCTCGACTTCCTGGATGTGCGCCCAGGCTCGTTTCATCAAGGCCTGCGTCAGAGCCTCGACATAATAGGAACCGCCCCAAGGATCAATGACTTTGCAGATGCCGGTTTCTTCTTGAAGGAAAAGCTGGGTGTTGCGGGCGATCCGCGCCGAAAAATCGGTCGGCAATGCGATGGCCTCGTCGAGCGAATTGGTGTGCAGCGATTGGGTCTGGCCGAACGCGGCGGCCATCGCTTCGACGCAAGTGCGGGTGACATTGTTAAACGGGTCCTGCTCGGTCAGGGACCAACCGGAAGTCTGCGAGTGCGTGCGCAGGGCCATGGACTTGGGATTTTTTGGCTTGAACTGCGCGATGAGCTTCGCCCACAAGGCGCGGGCGGCGCGCAGTTTCGCAATCTCCATGAAGAAGTCCTTGCCCTGCGCCCAGAAAAAGGAGAGACGCGGCGCGAAGGCGTCAATCTCGATGCCCGCCTTGAGACCCGTGCGGACATATTCGAGGCCGTCAGCCAGGGTATAGGCCATTTCCAGGTCGGCGGTCGCTCCCGCCTCTTGCATGTGATAGCCGGAGATGGAGATGGAGTTGAACTTGGGCATGTTTTTGGACGTGAACGAAAAGATGTCCGCGATGATGCGCATGGAGGGGCCGGGCGGATAAATGTAAGTGTTCCGCACCATGTATTCCTTAAGGATGTCGTTTTGAATCGTACCGGTAAGTTGTCCCGGTTTCACTCCTTGTTCTTCAGCAGCGACAATATAAAACGCCATCACTGGAAGAACGGCGCCGTTCATGGTCATCGAAACGGAGATGCGATCCAAGGGAATCCCGCCGAACAATACTTTCATGTCCTCGACTGAGTTCACGGCCACGCCCGCTTTGCCGACGTCCGCCGAAGCGCGCGGGTGGTCGGAGTCGTAACCGCGATGCGTCGGCAAATCAAAGGCGACCGACAAGCCCTGCTGGCCGGCGGCAATGTTGCGGCGATAAAAAGCGTTGCTCTCCTCCGCGGTTGAAAAACCCGCGTATTGGCGGACGGTCCAGGGCTTGGTGACGTACATCGAGCCATAAGGGCCGCGCACATAGGGCGCGAAGCCGGGCATGGTGTCCAAATGCTCGCAGCCGACGAGGTCAGCCGCGGTGTAAAGCGGCCGGACATCGATCCCCTCCAGGGTTTGATGAACGCATTCGTCAAATGACTTGATGACGGTTTCAGCTTCAAAACGGGCGCGCCATTGCTCCGGGCTGACGCCTGCCGGAGCGGCGTGAAACGGCACGGTGGTGAAGTCGGGGAATGTATTCATAACGCAGATTCCATCATCCAAATGACTACCATGATGATGGAGAAAAGCAAGCCAACGATTTTTTGGCCCAATTTCATCTAAAAAAGGGAAAGGCAAAACATGAAATAGCCCCGAAGAGGCACGACACGCAAGATTGATATATAGGGATTCTGCCCCCCCGCCCCCCCCGCTACAGTGCTACAAACGTTGATTATCAATGACTTAGGGTGCAACAAGGGTGCTACAATTTGGCTTATTTGTTGCACCTGTAGCGCCCTGGCATCACCCCCACCGCGTCCGCTCATGGCAAGGGCGGCATGGAGGCCAGAATCCGGGCGACACTTGCCACGTTTCCATTCCACCGAAAACAGCGAAGAACCCCGCAACATCCGCCCCCTTTGACCAGCCCCGAATTGCACGGATTTTGGCATTATTGGCATTTTTTAATTTTTTCCTCTATTCTATTGACAGATGAGCGCCGCCGCCTGGCCATGCCGTGACCGGCGCCGGAGTGCGCCTGAATCGGATTGGCAAGCAGACCGGTCTTGCGCCTTTCAGAGCGTGTTTTGAAAATATATCGGGCGGTCTTGCGACAGGGCGGGGCGGCTGGCTTCGTTGCTCCTCGGTTACAGATTTCTCTCGAACATGCGCCCTCGTCGCGCCTCGCCATCCTCCCCGCCGCGCTCGCAATCCCTCTCCCGATCTATTTTCAAAGCACGCTCTCGGCCGTGCCTTTGCGGTTTTGTTGTTCTTCATGGATGTTTTTGTGTTTTTGATTTTCGTCATCGCACAGCCACATGGACAAATGTTGTCCATGTGAAAAAATATTGGCGATGGGTAAAAGATGGCTCTCCCTCGCCCAAACCCTCTCCCCAAGGAGAGGGATTCAAAGGCAGAAAGTTTTACCGTCAAAGGGCCAACATGGAACCAGCCTCAATGCGGGCCAGTGGCGATAAATGATTAAGAGATTATCCAAAAACTAACCAAACTATGGGTTGACCCCTCGCACTGTCTCGCCGTTTAGTGGGATGGGGATGAGGGGTGGGGCAGTTGGGAATCCGAAACTTAGCTATTCGCTAGCCACCTTCTCAACCAACGCACCTATGTTGGCTCCGGCGACTTGTTAGGCAACGCCATCGTCATAACTCGAATCACTTTGCTGCTTCCTTTGGATTCGGATTTTCTTTTTGAGGCGGTGCAGGCTTCTCCTGAAATGGAACCATTGTGACCTTAAAAGTTCCGAGCATGTCAACATTTTGATCTGGACTCATCGAAGGGTCAGTTCCGAGCATGTCAACATTTTGATGATCTGGACTCATAAAGATCTTCAGTTAACGGATGGTTCGGCCCCCCGGCCGTCGCCGCGATTCATCAGATGATGAATGGCCCCCCGGATATTGCAGAGGAATCTGTCACACCATACCGGGAGAATGCCCCGCCCCGCCCACTTTGTACACCCACAAATGCGCCAGTGGCGATGCCAGGACCAAGTCAACATTATCGTTAACGGGACGGGTTGCTGATCCTCTTTCGCCGCCGGTTTGACTTTAGCCTTTCGCCAATCCGCCACAGTTTTAACGAAGGCGGAAGGTCCGACCGGCGGAACGACGGAGGAAGCCTTCAGCCTTTCCTCCCTCCGTGGCCCCGAAAGTTTCGGGGCGGAGGACGGGCAGCCTTTGCTCTGTTACGGGTTGGACTTTCGTAAGGGCCTGATTGACAATGAATGTTGCGGTGCAACGGCTCAAACAGAGGACGCCGCAACCCGACTATTGTCAACTGTAAATAATTGGGAATTATGCAAGTGCTTTGCTGACAACTGGTTGTGACTTTGCAAAATGCCGAAATTTTCACTGTTTCTTTCGGGGCGGATTTTCTTGAGAAAATTAAAACACCCGCCCCGAATTACTTTCAGGGTTGCAAACTGAAAGGTAATCGTTTGGAAATGGGGCAATTCAAGTTTGGTGATTTGCATGAATGGCAAACTGCAAGCTTTCAAAAACGGATCTGCCCCCGCACGTTTATGCGGTTGTGCAAACAGGGCCTCTCCGGTAACATGCCTCTGGAATTCACGGACACGCATACAGACAACAACGCAAACAAGAATCAAGCATTTGGCTAATTTAGCATCAGACCGGGGCTTCCGCCTCACAGGCGCCAGTCTTCCCGCGTTGGCCGGCTGGCAACCCTCGCGGGATCGAATTTCAGGCCGTGGAAGACACCAGGGCATTTAATTCGAGGACAATTTTTATGAAGAGCAAACTTTCTTTCAGAATCATCATCGGCTCCCTGGCGGCGGTGGGGTTATTGTGCCTGCCCGCGGCACGACCGGAGAATCTGTCCCAAATCCCGGCGCGAACGTCCCCGGCATGGCTGCGTGATGGCGTGGTTTACGAAATTTTTCCGCGTGATTTTTCCCCCGCCGGAAATCTCGACGGGGTCATCGCGAGTCTGGATAGATTGAAGGATTTGGGCGTGACCATCCTGTGGACCATGCCGATTCATCCGATTGGAGAAAAGTGCCGCAAGGGCGAGTTCGGCAGCCCTTATTCCATCAAGGATTATTACGCCGTGGATCCGCATTACGGAACGGTGGACGATTTCAAACGGCTTGTCGCCGAAGCGCACAAGCGCGATATGAAGGTGATCATGGATCTCGTCGCCGACCATACGGCGTGGGACAGCGCCATGATGCAGCACCCGGAGTATTACCTGCAAAACGCCCAAGGCAAAGTCATCTCGCCCGAGCCGGAGTGGTCGGACGTGGCGGGGTTGAATTATGGGAACCCGCAGCTTCGCCAGTACATGATCACGATGATGAAGTATTGGGTGCAGACGTGCAACGTGGATGGTTTCCGCTGCGACGTCGCCTGGAATGTGCCGGCGGATTTCTGGGAAACGGCGCGCGCCCAACTCGAAAGCGTCAAGCCGGACATCATGCTTGCTGGCCGAGGCGAGCAAGCCCGAGTTCCTGGTGAAGGCATTTGATGTTGACTATGCCTTTCCGCTGTTGAGCACGCTGAATGATGTGCTGCTCAAAGGCGCGCCAGCCTCCAATCTTCGCGCTTCGTGGGAGGAGAGCCAGCGGCAGTTCCCGCGCGATTCCCTCCACATGCGAGTCACGGACGATCACGACGAACCGCGCGCGGTCTCGCGCTTTGGCGTGCGCGGAGCGCTGGCCGGCTCGGCGCTCATGTTCACCCTGGACGGCGTGCCGCTGCTTTACAACGGGATGGAAGTGGGCGACGCCACGGAATCCGGCGACCCGGCGCTGTTCGACAAGCTGCCTATTTTCTGGTCGCCCAAGGACCGCCCGCCTTTGCGCAAGATTTATCACGACCTGATCCAGTTGCGCAAAGAGCACGCCCCCTTCCGCAGCGGGCGCGTCATTTGGCTGCACAATTCAAACGAAGGCAGCCTCGTCACGTTCAAGCGCGCGGATGAGACGAATGAATTCGTGGTGGTGATCAATTTCTCGAACCGCCCCATCCACGGGCAGGTGGAAGTCACCCACGGCCAGGATTTCAAACCAGTGCGGATTGCTGGAATGCCTCAGGTTCCAAATCAGGATTTTCCGTCGGTTCATTTGGGAGGTTTTGACTGGCGCATTTATCAGCGCAGCCTGCCGGTCGCGGAGCATACCGTTGCGGGCACAGGCACGATCCAGATTGGCTCGACGCACTGAAACAAATGCCCGCTGGCTTATGACGCTATGAGCGCAGTGCGAGATGAACCCGCCGCCCGGCTAAAAACCGCCGTGCCGAAGCCACCTTTGAGTTTCTGGCAAATCTGGAACATGAGCTTCGGCTTTCTGGGCATTCAGTTTGGCTGGGGATTGCAGATGGCCAACATGAGCGCCATTTACGGCTACCTGGGCGCGAATCCCGATAAGCTGGCAATTTTATGGCTTGCCGCACCCGTCACCGGCTTGCTCATCCAACCATTGATCGGGCAATCCAGCGACCGCGTCTGGACCCGGCTGGGCCGGCGGCGCCCGTTTATTCTGGGCGGCGCGATTCTCGCGTCGCTGGCTCTGGTCTTGATGCCTAATTGCCCGTCGGTTTGGATGGCGGCAGGACTGCTCTGGGTGCTCGACGGAACCATCAATGCCAGTATGCAGCCTTTCCGGGCCTTGGTGGCGGACAATCTTCCCGAAGAACAGAACGCCCAAGGCTTCGCCATTCAATCCCTGTTCATTGGTCTGGGCGGAACCGTCGCTTCGGCTTTGCCTTGGATGATGACCAACTGGTTTGGTGTTGCCGCCGAAGGCGCCGGGCAGGGACATATACCCACTTCCGTCCGGCTCTCCTTTTACATCGGCGCAGCGGCGTTAATGGGCGCGGTGCTCTGGACGGTTGTTAGCACCAGAGAATATCCGCCATCCGACTCAGAACTGGCCGCCATCCGCGCGCAGAAGTTTGATTGGACGCTTGGCTTGGGGGACATTTTCGCGCTGGTTTTTCATCTGCCCCGGCGCATGTGGGAACTGGGACTGGTTCAGTTCTTCACCTGGATCGGGATGTTCTCGATATGGGTCTATTTTCCCCCGGCCGTTGCGAAAAACATATTTCATGCCGCGCCCGGCTCGGTGGAAATGGAAGCCTCTGGTTCCTGGTCGGGCTTCTGTTTTGCCACGTATAATGCCGTCTGCTTCATTTTTTCATTCGTGCTGCTGTGGGGCACGAAATACACCGGCCCCAAGCTGATGCACATTCTCTGTCTGGCGGTGGGCGCGCTGGGGCTGGCGTCGGTTCCTTTGCTTTCAGACAAATACCAACTGCTGATCTCCATGACCGCCGTTGGCATCGCGTGGGCGAGCATTCTATCCATGCCTTACGCCATGCTGGCGCCCTCGTTGCCGAAGGAAAAAGTCGGGGTCATGATGGGCATATTCAATCTGTTCGTCGTGCTGCCGCAGATTGTCGCTTCCAGCCTGCTCGGTTACATCTTGAAAAATTATCTGCACAGCGAACCCATGAACGTTCTCTTTCTGGGCGGCGCGAGCATGGGACTGGCCGCTTTGCTGACGCTGCTGGTGGTGACCTTCAAGCGTCTTGATCGTTGCCCTGCTCCTGCAGATGCTGGCAGTGTGGGTGGATGAAAAGCCCGCATCCGCCTGACCCCCGCCCATGAAAATCACCATTCGATTGCGTTACCATACGCGTTTTGGCCAGGCGCTCTTTCTTTGCGGCGATCACAAAGGGTTGGGCGGCGGCCAGCCAGAGCGCGCGCTGCCTTTGCGTTACGTGAATGAGGAATTCTGGGAGGTGGCGCTCGACCTGCCGGACACGCCCCGGCCCAACGCTCCGGTCAGTTATTACTTCCTCTTGCACAATCAGGATGGCTCCGTGATCGAAGACTTCGGCGGCGACCGAAAACTTGATCTTGCCCGCGCCGCCCGCGGCCACACGGTCATCATGGATTCATGGAATGACTTGGGCGCGGTCGAAAACATTTTCTTCACCGAACCATTTAAAGATGTTTTGCTCCGCACGGAAAAGGAAGCCGTCAGCGCCAAGCCGCCCGTCAGCGCCACCCATTCCTTCACGGTCAAAGCGCCGCTGCTGCCGAAGGGACAGACGATCTGCCTGCTGGGCAGCGCCATCACACTGGGCGGTTGGAACCAAGCCGCGCCGGTATTGCTGCGGCGTTACGCGGAGAACGGATGCTTCAGCGTGCAACTCGATTTTGCAAGGGAACCATTTCCCGTCGCTTACAAATACGGCGCCTATGATATCGAAAGAAATGCGTTTGTTCGGTATGAGGACGGCGCCAATCGCCTGCTCGCAGAAGCCGCTCCCCCGGGGGGGCAGGTGATCGTAAATGACGGATTCGCGCGCTTGCCAGGCGCCCCGTGGCGCGGCGCGGGCGCCGCCATGCCGGTATTCAGCCTGCGTAGCGCAAGAAGTTTTGGCGTGGGTGAATTTTTGGATTTGCCCCTGCTGGCGGATTGGGCGCGCCGCGCCGGACTCAAGCTGATTCAAATACTGCCGGTCAACGACACCAGCGCCACGCACACCTGGATGGACTCCTATCCGTACGCCGGGATTTCCGCGTTTGCCCTGCATCCGCTCTATCTGAATCTTGACCGCCTTGCCGGAACCGGCAACCGGCATTTGCTCGAAAGCCTGGCCAGCCGGCGCGAACAGCTCAACGCGCTGGCAACGGTGGATTATGAGGCGGTGATGAAAGCCAAGCTGGCCTTCGTGCGGGAGATTTTTCCGTCGCGGCGGGAGGAAACATTTGCCAGCGCGGACTATCGAAAGTTCTTCGCGCAAAACAAACACTGGCTCGCCCCGTACGCGGCATTTTGTTTTTTGCGCGACAAGTTCGGGACGGCGGATTTCAACCAATGGCCGGAACATCGTGTCTATAACGCGAAGAAGATCAGCGCCCTGGCGGCGCGTGATTCCGCCGCGGGCGATGAGATGGCTTTGCATTGCTTCATCCAGTTTCATTTGCATTTCCAACTGCGCGAAGCGGCCGATTACCTGCATGCCCGGGGCTTGATTTTGAAGGGCGACATCGCCATCGGCGTCTATCCTCACAGCGCGGATGTCTGGCAGCAGCCGGCGCTGTTTCACACCGACATGCAGGCGGGCGCGCCACCGGACGCCTTCGCCGCCAAAGGCCAGAATTGGGGCTTCCCCACTTACAATTGGCCGCGCATGAAGCAAGACGGCTTTGATTGGTGGAAGCGCCGCTTTGCGCAGATGAGTTGTTATTTCGATGCCTTTCGCATCGACCACATTCTCGGCTTCTTTCGCATCTGGAGCATCCCGCGGCACGCCGTCGAAGGCATTCTGGGTCATTTCGTGCCCGCTCTGCCGGTGCAGGCCGGCGAATTCGCCGCGCGCGGCATCGCGTTCAACCGTGAACGATTCACCCGGCCATTCATCAACGACGCCGTGCTGCGCGAGATATTCGCCGACCACGCCGGGAGCGTGAAGCTCCAATTCCTGAACCCCGCTTCGCCCGGAACGTATTCGCTAAAACCGGAATTTGCCACGCAACGGGACGTGGAAAGACATTTTGCGTCGTTCGATGAAGACAGGGGCGAAGCGCCGCTAAAGGAGGGGCTGTTTGATTTGATCAGCAACGTGCTGCTGATCGAGGTTCCGGGCAGCGCGGGCGCGGAATTTCATTTTCGGCTGGGCATGGAGCAGACCGCCTCCTTCCGGCAACTGGATCAGGCCACCCAGGCGCGGCTGAAGGATTTGTACGTGGATTATTTTTTCCGGCGGCAGGACGGTCGTTGGACGCGCGAGGCGATGCAAAAATTGCCCGCTCTGAAACGCGTCACGAACATGCTGATTTGCGGCGAAGATTTGGGCATGGTCCCAGCCTGTGTGCCGGAGGTGATGAAACAACTGGGCCTGTTGAGCCTGGAAATTCAGCGCATGCCCAAGGACTTGCATCTCGATTTTTCGCGTCCGGCGGACGCTCCTTATCTCAGTGTGGTCACGCCCTCGACGCATGACATGAGCACGATTCGCGGCTGGTGGCTGGAGGACAAAAAGCTCACGCAAAAATTTTTCAACCAGGAATTGCGACACCCCGGTCCGCCGCCGTCCGAATGCGAGCCGTGGGTCAATCGGGAAATCGTCCGCCAGCATCTGGATTCGCCGGCGATGTGGAGCATTTTTCAATTGCAGGACCTGCTGGGCATGGATGGCGCGCTCCGCCGCCCCGACGTGGACGCGGAACGCATCAACGTGCCGGCCATTCCCAAGTATTACTGGCGCTACCGCATGCATCTGCCGCTGGAGGCGCTGGGCCGGGCGGAGAATTTTAACCGGCTGGTGGAAAATATGGTCCGGCAGAGCGGGCGCTAATTTTCGCTGGGTGCATTTCATTTTTTCGGGTGGCGGTTTCCGGCTCCTAATCTTAATCCTAATCCTAATCCTAATCGCTGCTTGAAGAAGATTAAAATTATGATTAGGATTAAGATTAGCATTGGGAAAGGTTACCTTTTCTGGTTGTAGCCCGCCTGTGAATATTTCGTGGCTTGCAATTCCCGGGTCACTTCGGCGAGTTGTCCGCTTATCTCCAGCGCGTTCCATTCGACGGCCCATTGCTGCCGCGCAACCTCGCACATGGCCGACTGCCAGTTTTCCCGGACCAGGGGAATTGGCGGCGGCTGGACCGACCCTTGGATGAGCAAGCCGGTTCGCGTCCGCCGTTGCGCCGCGCCGGCGATTTTGCGGCCATGCCATACAACATCAAATTCTTCCGCGCCAACAAAACATTGGCCCGGAATTTCCTTGTGCGATGAAGGCGCCAAGGTCGTGGCCACGTTGATCTTGCCAAACGCATCTCGAACCCATTCATGGACGCGCCGGTAACTCTCCACCGCCCTGAGCCGATACCAGGAATGCCGTGGCGGAAAGACAACGCTGTAAGTCCAATCCGCGTCGTGCGGCACCAGGCCGCCGCCCGTGGGCCGCCGCACCAATGGACGCAACTTTGTCCACCGCTCGATCTCCGCGTATTTCTGCGCATAACCAAAACTCGCCCCCGTCTCCACCCAGCCGTAAAACCGCAACACAGGACGCCCCAACTCCGGCGCGCTTTCCAGCAGGGCTTCGTCCAGCGCCATGTTGTAAGCCGCTGCCTGTTTCCCTTCTTGCAGCAGATACCATCCCGAATCGTTCATATTTGCATCCGCAGCTTTTTTCGCTGTTCGACCGTCAGTTTCGGATTCAGCACCTTCCGCCCCGCCGGACAATCGGCTTTGATCTCGCAATTCTCGCAATCCGGATGGCGCGCCTCGCAACGCCGCCGTCCGTGCCAGATGAGCAAATGACTGAATAGCGTCCAATCTTTTTGCGGGACCAGCCGTTGCAGGTCGCCTTCAATTTTATCGGGAGCCGTCTGCCCGCTCAGTCCAAGCCGCCGCGAAAGCCGGGCGACATGCGTGTCAACGACAATCCCTTCGTTGACGCCAAACGCGTTGCCCAAAACCACATTGGCCGTTTTCCGTCCCACGCCGCCCAGTTGGGTCAGCTCCTTCATCGTGCGCGGCACCTCGCCTCCATATTTTTCCACCAAAGCCCGGCAAGCCGCCTTGATGTTTTTGGCTTTATTGCGATACAGCCCAATACGGCGGATGTCCCCTTCCAATTCGGCCGCCGCCGCCTCCGCATAATCCCGCGCTGACCGGTATTCTTTGAAAAGCGGCTCCGTGACGATGTTGACCTGCCGGTCGGTGCATTGTGCGGAAAGAATCGTCGCGACGAGCAACTCCAGCGGATTGGAATAATTCAACTCGCAGTGGGCCTGCGGATAAGCCGCCTGAAGCCCGCGCGTTATGCGCGCCGTGCGCAACACTTTGTCTGGCAATCGTTCTTTTAACATGGCGCCAAAGTATGACATTTCACATATTCATTCGAGCATTATCCCGGGACTGACGTGAATGGCACTTGGATAAGGCGCAAGTCATTGCAAATCAACATGATCCGTGATTTCATTAAAATCATCAAAAAATCGCATATTTTCCTTGCACAAAACAAGAGATGATGATATATTTTCGTGTCAGAAGTAGATAATAACCTAAAAACTAAGATTTGTAATGAGAAAGTCGCATGTAGAATCACGTTAAAACCCTGGCACCCAAATCAACAAAAATAACCCAAACACAACTATGAAAAAACACACACAATATCAATTGGCAGCAGCGGTTGCCCTTCTTGGTCTTGGAGCGATTCAAGCGCAAGGTCAGTCGGTTCTTTACAATTTCGCTGATGACACCTCTGATGGTTGGGCTAATTCAGGATTCAACAGTACCCCGGCCGCTACAGTCGCAACCATCAGCGGCCAGAACTACATCGCCATTCCCCTTGGCGGTTTCCAGGTGGCAAATGTTTCAGCCGGCTCCGGTGCTCTCTTCAATGCGATGGCCGCCGCCGCTGCCAACCCAGCCGGCTACGACATCAGTTATAATTATTACATCAATACGGCCGCTGTCACAGGTGCGTCTTACTTGCAGGTTGGCACGTTTTGGAACCAGGGCGACGGCTATTATGCGCAGGATTATGGCAGCCCTAATGAACTCCAATTGAATGGCACCCAGATGGCCAGCGGTAATGTTTTCACAGGCACAGTTACGATTAACGTGGGTGCGATTTATGCCCCGGTCGCTGGAGACACTTTTTACCGGCTGGGACTCATTGCGAATGGCGATGGCTCTGGTGTTGTGGTGGATTTTACCGATATCAGCGTCGCTCCTGTTGTTCCAGAACCAAGCTCGATGGCTCTGTTGGGCATGGGCGCGGTTGGTCTGTTGAAGTTCGCCCGCCGTCGGCATGCTTGATTGATCGGCAAGGACACTTATAAAACGGCGCTGGCAACCGGCGCCGTTTTTTGTTGTATAATACCCTGGCCTGAAGGCGGTTAATGTCATGCTGGATGGGGAGGGCGATGTGGCGGCGGTTTGCCGCAAGGTTGGGGCCGCATTGAACGCCGCGCCGATTGATGTGGCATTTGTGGGAATTGGCGAAAATGGACACCTGGCTTTCAACGACCCTCCGGCGGATTTTGCCACCGAACAACCTTATCTGGTCGTGAATCTGGATGAGGTTTGTCGGCGTCAGCAGGTGGGCGAAGGATGGTTCAAGGATCTGTCAGAAGTTCCCCAACAGGCGATTTCCATGTCAATCCGTCAAATTCTGAAGGCACGCAAGATTCTTTGCATCGCTCCTGGCCGGCGAAAAGCGCAGGCCGTCAAAGCCTGTCTGGAAGGTGAAATCAGTCCGGCTGCGCCAGCTTCCATCCTCCGGACGCATCCTGACGTGACGTTTTATCTGGACACGGAATCCGCCTCCTTGTTGAACCGGAAAACTTAGGCGGAAGCGGTTGGACACCAAGGATTTGCGTCCGCACCGTCCCCGGATCATAAAAGAGCCCTGGATCATTGCGGCAGCAGGCGGCGCTTGCCAATCCAACCCGGGCGAATTATGATAGTGCGTGTCTGTAATGTTTTTATGAAACGCCGCATCTTATTTGGTTTTTTAATCGCCGTTTTGGGCGTCAATTTGTTCTTTGGCGCGCAGCTCTATATCTATTCCGCGCACGCTTCACAGAAGGACGATCCCTACGAGAATTACAAGCT
Organism: uncultured Verrucomicrobiae bacterium; assembly: GCA_963825315.1. GTDB lineage: Bacteria > Verrucomicrobiota > Verrucomicrobiia > Limisphaerales > Palsa-1400 > DASRLE01. The sequence goes on from CAWGST010000005.1 coordinate 515,107, forward strand.
CCTGGCCGATGTGCTGGAGAAGGTCCGCCAGGAATATGTGGACGGCGATAAATTGACTTACCAGGACCTGATTCACGGCGCGCTCAAGGGCATGCTCAACACGCTGGATCCTCACAGCGAATTCATGGACCAGACCAAGTTCGATGAGTTGAAAAAAGACACCGAAGGCCAGTTCGGCGGTTTGGGCATTATCGTGGAAATGGGCAGGGACAATATGCTGACGGTGGTGTCGCCCATGGAAGATTCCCCCGGGTATCGCGCCGGGATTCTTCCCCATGACCAAATTATCAGAATCGATGGCAAGAGCGCTGCCAAACTTGACTTGGAAGACGCCGTCAAACGGTTGCGCGGTGAGTCGGGAACTTCCATCACCATTACCATCCGCCGCCCTTCCACCGGGCAAGTCAAGGATTACAAGCTGGTTCGAGCCAATATCAAGGTGGACAGCGTCAAGGACATCAATGACAAGCGCGAATTTCCGCTGGGCGAGGATGGCATTGGCTATGTCCGGATCATTCAGTTTGGCGAAAAAACTTCGGACGATCTGGCCGTGGCGCTGAAGAAATTGGCCGGCCAGGGCATGAGGGCGCTGATTATTGATTTGCGCGACAACCCGGGTGGTCTGCTCGAACAGGCCGGCCAGGTCTGCGAGAAGTTTCTCCCCCGGGGCCAGTTGATCGTGTCAACGGAAGGGCGCGGCCCCACTCCCAAGTCTGAATACAGGGCCGAGGGTCACGGCAAACGCATTGATTTGCCCATCGTCGTCCTGGTCAACGGATACAGCGCCAGCGCCTCCGAGATCGTGGCCGGATGCCTGCAGGATTTGCAGCCCATCACGCACGCGATCATTGTCGGCGAGCAGACGTTTGGCAAAGGCTCCGTGCAGAGCATTTTGCCCCTGGCTGATGGCTCGGCCTTGCGCCTGACCACCGCCAGATATTACACGCCCAGCCACAAAGTCATTCACGAGCACGGCATCTCTCCAGACATCCATGTGCCCATGTCAGAACAGGACGAGGCTGATTTGCACTACAAACACATGCCGGGCGCCCTGGAGGTCCTGGATGCGCAAGACCGGGAACGGATCGAAAAAGTCCACGACAGGCAATTGGAGCGGGCTGTTGATCTGTTGAAGGGTGTTCTGCTCTATTCCCAACGCGGTCCGGTCACCTCCAAAGTGGCGGCCGCTTCGGCCCGGTAAGAAACGGGCGGCTCAAACCTTTGACCCTCGTTGCCATCGAGACTTCGTGCGATGAAACCAGCGCGGCGGTGGTGCGCGATGGCCGTCCGCTGAGCAACGTGGTTTCCTCGCAGATCGCCCTTCATGCTGAATATGGCGGAGTCGTGCCGGAATTGGCCACCCGCGAGCATTTGCGCCATTTGATGCCCGCAACCCGTCAGGCCATGCGCGAGGCGGGCGTCACAGTGAAAGAACTTGACGCCGTGGCCGCGACACAGGGCCCGGGCCTGCCCAGCGCGCTTATGGTGGGATTAAAGGCCGCCCAGAGCCTTGCCTTCAGCCTGCGCAAACCGTTTTTGGGGATTCATCACCATGAAGCGCATCTCTATTCGCCCTGGATTACAGGCGAACCTCCCCGGGCTGATTTCGCCCAATTCCAGCCGTCGGTCTCCCTGATTGTCAGCGGCGGCCACACTTTGCTCGTCCAGGTGCGGGACGAGTTTAAACATCGGGTCCTGGGCGCGACACTGGACGATGCGGCGGGAGAATGCTTCGACAAGATCGGCAAATTAGCCGGCCTGGCCTATCCGGGCGGACCGGAAATTGACCGGCTCGCCGCCCACGGCAATCCGAAAGCCTTCCCCTTCCCCCGCCCCATGTTGCATGAGCCGGGCGATGATTTCAGTTTCGCCGGTTTGAAAACTTCCGTGCGGTATTTTTTGGAGAAAAATCCACGGGCGCTCGATTCCGCGCCGCGCTTGCGTGATTTTTGCGCCAGCGTGCAAGCCGCCATAGTCGAAGTCCTGGTGGCCAAAACCGTGCGCGCGGCGGAGCGGCTCGGCGTCCGATGCGTCACCGCTTCCGGAGGGGTCGTCTGCAACAGCGCGTTGCGCAAGGAACTGGCCTCCGCCTGCCAGCAAGCCGGGCTGAACTTGCGCCTGGCCGGGATAAAATATTCCACCGATAACGCCGTCATGATTGGCATACTGGCCGAACGAAAATTCAACTCGGGGAATTTTCAAACGTTGCTTGACGCTGAAATTGAACCGAGTTGGGCCTTGTAGCGGCCTGACATGATCTGAAAAGATTACAAGACGCTTTTGGCCAGAGGGGCGGCCCCAATAACCATTCCCAGGATCAGACCGACAACATGGCAGGCATTGGCCGCGCCGGGAATTATATTCAGGAGACAAAGAAAAAACCAAATGAGCATCACGGCGAGAGTCATGGGCGCCAGATGGAGTCCCGAGGCCGGATCGCATTGACCGCGCAGCCAAATATACCCCAACAATCCATAAAGGACTCCGGACATGCCTCCAAACTCGGGTCCGCGATAGAAGTATTGACCCAAATTAGAGCCGATGCCAATGGTGATCACCAGAAGAATGAGCACTTTTGAACCTTGGCGCATTTCGATCAATGAACCTTCGTCTCGCAAGATGAACATATTAAACAAAATATGCATCACATTGAAATGAATGAAGATCGGAGTAATCAGACGCCAGATTTCTCCATGGCGAACTTCGGCCAGGCTGCGGCCAATTGTTTGACTGATGTACAAGGCGTAACGCGAGGCTGGATTCAAACTGGCCAGAAGAGTCACAGCAACGGAGACAACAATGAGAGTCACCGTCACGGGACCGATCGTCGTTGAAGCCCATATCCGATCCGGGGAGCGGACCCGTTCGTCGAATTTGGCCTTTTCCTGCCGTTTGCGCTCTACCACAACGGCGGCGTTTTGACTCGCATGCTGAAATCTGCTGTCGCCGGGGTTGTGAAGGTAGTTGGATAACGCCTCCCGACCGGCTTCGATCTGGTCCTCGGAATAAACCCAGATCGCCCAACCCTCCGCGTCCGGTTCAACCAAACTCCTGATGTCCAGAGAAACCAAGTAGTCCGCCAAAGTCTTCGCGCTCGATTCGTTTTTCAAATGGCCAATCAGCCGCATAAAGTCGCTTCCAGCATCTCCCATTTGTTGAACAAAAGCAGCAAAATTCGGAACAGATCTAATGAACACTGACGATACCCCGCCCTTTAATCGCGAAAGCCAGTGCGTGAAAACCACGCAAAACCGGCGGAAAAGTGTAAAGTGCTTGTCGGTAATCTTTACACAATCCAGAGCAAAATAATTTTCGAAAGTTGTTGACTTCCGTTCCCACCCATAGTAAGCTGCTGATAGTCAAGGGCAACTGTTCCATTGGGAATTTGAGCACAATGGCACCTTTGATGGCATCGAAGATGCTAATTAAAGTGGGCCAGTAAAATAAGGGAGAATGGCCGGTGTGATATTGCGAGAGATTTGGAACAAAATATAAAAAAACTGTGTATGAAAATGAGAAATGTAATTCTAACGGCTTTGGTTTCCATGACGGCGGCAACAGCGCCGCAGTTGATGGCCAATAGCGTCAATGTGGATTGGTCTGCCTGGTCGACTCCCGTTGCCGGCGAATTCAATACTTTAACCTCACCAGGAAATTTTGTGCAGTATTACTCGCCAGCAGCCGAATATGGTTCCATGACCGGCGCTTTTCCGACGTTTTGCATCGAGACGACTGTGGATTTCAACCCCGGAGACCCTTATTATTATAGCCTAAGCCAGACAGACAGCCAGGGCCGTTCGTTGTCATTGGGTGCGGCGTACCTTTACTACTTGTTCGCCACGGGGAATTTAAATTATGCTTATTACAACAACTCGCCTGGCCGGGTTGCCGATGCTTTTCAGTTGCAGGCGGCGCTCTGGTATTTGCAGGGAGGACAATCCTACGGCGGATACCCCAATGTTCTTTTGGGAACAGACCCTTACTTCAATTTGGCCACCAGGTACTTTTGGAAGTGTTGCGGGTGCAATGGCCCCCAGTGGCGGAGCGTATGGCGTTTACATTTTGGACCTGTGGAGCAATCCCAATGATACCGGCCCGGACCAGAACCAATTGGTCTACATTCCGGACGGCGGATCAAGTGTATTGATGCTGGGGATGGGCTTTGGCCTGCTTTCGCTGGCCGGCCTCCGCTATCGCAAGTTGACGGTGACGGTTTAATACTTGCCGGTTTAATGTTTGTTTCAGCGCTCCCCAATTGATTTGCGGGGAGCGCAATTTTTTTAATCTCGTTGGAGCCTTCAACCTCCAAAAACTCGCACTGGCAAATTCCTTGATCTTTGCTAATTTGTCTTCGTCAGGACGACGCCGCGCGGAATTCGGGAGCGGTGATGACCCGATAACGCGAAGAAACATCAATTAAATTTTAATGAGACGTCGATTATTCTTATTTGCCAGTCCCTTGCTTCTGGCGCTGGCTTTCCCCCTTCATTGCGCGCAGGCAGCGTTGCCCGCGGAGCAAAAGCCGCCCCTGGCCTCGGCAGATTCGACCGACGCCAACATCGCCCAGATTGAAGCGGACATGCTTCAAACCTGGCAGTATTCCCAGCATCCCTTTGACCAGGAGATTTCCGGCAGGTTTTTGGACCGCTACCTTGAGACCCTGGATTATTCCCACATTTATTTCCTGCAATGCGACATCAACGAATTCGAGGCCTACCGCACCAATCTGCATGTTTTGACTCTTCAAAATCACGACATGACTCCATGCTGGGTCATTTTCTCCCGTTTCATGCAGCGCGCCAACGAGCGCATCAACTATGTGACCAATTTGCTGGCCACCACGAAATTCGACTTCAGCCGTCATGAGCGTTTTATCGTCAATCGCCACGCCCTGCCGTATGCCAAAGACGTGAACGAAGCGAAGGAACTCTGGCGGCAGGAATTGCGCTGCGAGTATCTGGAGCAACTGCTCGTCGCCCAAGGCATTGAGTTTACAGGAACCGTTGGTCCTGGCAGGGGAGACCTCGGGATTGTGGTTTCGCGGAATAAAGCGCATCCCCAGGATTTCGAGTATTTTCCCACAAGATTGCTGGACAAGGACGGGCGCGCCTTCGGCCTGGTGGAAACCAACGCGGACGGATCAAACGCCATGATTCGTTTGCAATGGCACGGCGGCGCGAACTTGAGCAAGACAACCAACGCCTTTTATTCCGCCAGCGGGGCAAAAATCGGTGAGATTCGCTTTCATCGCGTCGCGCCGGCTTCGCTCACAAATCAGGCTGTGACCGCGGCCCAGGACGCTCAATCGGCGACAAACTATGCCGCCGTGATTCACCTCGAGGAGACGAATCTGGCCGCCATTAACAAGACTTTGACCACTCACTATGTTCAGATGCTGGACAATTATAAGGACTTGGAAAATGACCGGGTGTTTGAAATGTACATGAACGCCCTGGCCCGCGCCTTTGATCCGCATTCCGAATATATGGGACACTTGCAGGCGGAAAATTTCGCCATCCAGATGAAACTGTCTCTCTTTGGCATCGGCGCGGTTTTGACCAAAGACAGGAACTACTGCAAAATAATGGAACTTAAGGAAGGGCCGGCCAAAAAGAGCGGACTGATCAAGGAGGACGACCGCATTGTGGCGGTGGCGCAAAGCAACGCCGAGCCGGTGGATGTGGTGGGAATGCCGCTGGACAAAATTGTCGAGATGATTCGCGGACCCAAAGGCACACAAGTCACATTGACCATTATTCCGGTTGATGCGGCGGATTCAGTTCGCAAGGAAGTGACGTTGATCCGCGACGAAATCAAACTCGAGGACCAGGCGGCCAAAGCGCGGCTTTATGAGATTGCTTCCAGCAACAGCCCGCCCTTGAAACTGGGCGTGATTGACCTGCCATCTTTTTACGCCGACAACGATCACCCCGAGGTGAACACGACGTCGGACGTGACGCGGCTCATCAACCGGCTGAAGCAGGAAAAGGTGGACGGCATCATTCTGGATTTGCGGCGCAACGGAGGCGGCTACCTTGAGGAAGCGATCAAGCTGACGGGCTTGTTTAATCCCAGAGGCCCGGTCGTCCAGACCAGGGATCCCAATGGCGAAATTGTCGCGGATCCCTCGCCTGAATCCGCGCCCCTTTATGATGGTCCGCTTGTTGTCCTGACCAGCGTCTTCAGCGCGTCGGCCTCGGAAATTCTGGCCGGCGCCTTGCAGGACTACGGACGCGCTGTGATGGTCGGGGACCATTCCACTTTTGGCAAGGGCACCGTGCAAACCATGCAGCGGCTTGTCCCTTGTTTGGACCTGAAACACATGGAACACAGCTATGATCCCGGCGAGTTGAAGGTGACCATCAAGAAATTCTATCGCGCGGGTGGCGTTTCCACCCAGCTTCAGGGAGTGCTTTCGGACATTGCGCTGCCTTCCATTGACGATGCCGCCGACGTCGGCGAACGCTCCCTGCCCAATGCCATGCCGTGCGATTCCGTGACCAGCGCCGATCATCTGGAACAACTCCAGCTCAATCGCGTCAAACCCTGGCTGGCGGATTTGCAGGCGCGCTCCCGGCAACGGATTGAGAAGGACAGGGATTTTGGCTATGTGCGCGAAGATATCGAGGAGTTCCGCAAGGAGCAGGCGGACAAGAGCCTCTCCTTGAACGAAGCCGAGCGAGTGGCGGAGCAGAAGGCCCAAACCGCCCGCGCGGAAGCCCGGAAAAAGGAACGGCTGTCCCGCAAGAAGCCGAATGAAAAGCTTTACGAAATTACCCTGAAAAACGTTGGATTGGCGCAGTTGCAGCCGCCAACCGTCAAAACCAATGCCGCGACGGCCGCAAAGAACGATGCCGGATTGGATTCCAGCGAGAACGAAACGCCCAGGGAAGAGCCGGCCATCGATCCGACGCTGGAAGAAACCAAGCGGATATTGACAGACTATATCGAACTGCTGAAAAAGGGACCGGTCATTTCCCAGGCACCCTGATATAAAGGCTGAAGGCTGAAGTTGAAACCAGCGCCCAAAAGGCCAGACCCATCGTGCGCGAAGAAGGGCAAGAAACGCAAGATTGATATGTAGGTCTGGAAAACCCGTAACATCCGCTACACTGTTGATAGTCAGGTACTTAACCCGTAACATTTGCCGTTACAAACCTGTAACAAGCCCGTTACATTAACGATAAAGCCGGCTTCCGAAGTGAATTAAGAAGTAAGAAGTAAGAATTAAGAAATCTGAAAAACAGCCAAAAATCGAACCGGATTCCTCTTATGACTTCTTAATTCTGCCTTCTTCCTTCTGCCTTTTTCATGTGTGCCCGGAAAGATTGTGGAAAACCGGCGAAACCGCGAAATACCGGTGGGACGGATCGACCTGCCCGCAGAATTCGCAGAATATGGCCGTGCTCAATTCGTGCCATTCCGCAAAGGCGATCCCGAAGGCAACCGCTGGATTGATAACGAGCCGCTTTTTATTCATTGGTCAAAAGCAAACGCAATCTGGCTTTTTGAAAACAGTGGAAGACCGGAATCCAGAATGCCAGTGATTAGGAATGCACATTTATATTTTACAAGCGGCGTCACATGGTCATTGCACGCAAACCATGTTGCTGTTAAGGCACGGTTCCAGCAACCGTGCGTATTTGACGCGAGTAGTTCTCGACTTACTCCATTCAAATCAATAATGAACGCCGAAGCGTTTTTGGCAATTTTGAACTCGGATGCTTTCAGCTATTTTCTGAAAAAGTTCGTAAAGAATAATCAGGATGTTGAAATAAACGATGTTCGCATGATGCCTCTTGTAATGCCGAAGCCCGGGCAAGAGAAGCGGTTGAAAGAATTGGCGGAACAGGCGATGGAAGCCAAGCGGCTGACATTCGCGGGCACAACGCCGCCAAACGAACTTGTGTCCTTCGTGCGCGGCCTGTCGGATGAACTGGCCGCCAAAGCTCCGGCCTATCTGCGCCCTTCCGCGCAACTGAAACTGCTCGAAACCGCCGCCGATTGCCTGGCCGCAATCGAACTCGCCGTGAACTGGGAAGCTGAAAAACTTTACGGCGTGGAAGGACTCGGCCCCTTCGACGAATTCTGAAAACCGATGGATGAGCTGGATGAAATCTTCATGGAAGGCGAGGCGGATATCGGCTTCCCGAAAAGGCACTTCTGCCCGAAACTTGAGCGCAATCGTCAAGAATCTAACGAAACTGTTTGTTCGCCTTGTGCCGTGGCTTTACTTGCTCTGGCTAGACCGTTTCCACAAATACTGTAGCCGCATTACATGGTAGGGCGGGCATGGTAGGGCGGGCACTCCGCTGCCCGCCGCGGCGCGCACGGAGTGCGCGCCCCACCACCCCCGTTTCGGCTACACCATTTCTTGAACCGCTCTAAATCGAATCAGGGTTCGACGGAGGGACGGACACGGACTCTTCACGGACGGACAACGAGCGACAAGTTCCGCCTTCGTTGCGCTTCCGCCGTCGCCAAAGCGCTTTGGCGGACAAGCTGGCGCGAAATCGAGTTGGGGTTCGAGCGTGTTTTGTCATGCGAATGATGGGCAAATCCTCAAGAAACACAATGTCAAAGGGCGAAAAGGCAAGACGCACAAATTCCGTCGGCGAGACGCCGACGGATGCGACCGGGACGGTCGCGCTCCCTAAAAAGTCGCTGAGAATTGGGGAATCATTGGCCGAGCTTTGTTCCGGGTTGGAGGGGATGGCCGGCCAGTAACTCGGCGGCGGTCATTTTTCGTCCGCCTTCCAGTTGTAGTTCATGGAGGCGCAAGGCCCCCTGGCCACAGGCCACTACAAGTCCCGTTTTGTCCGCTTGCAAAATCTCCCCGGGTGGACCGGAGAGGTTGTCTTCGATGGTGGCGCGGAAGATTTTCAACAGCCGTCGCGCGGATTTTTCGGACAGGCTCGTATTAGCGCCCGGCCACGGAGTGAAGGCGCGTACTTGATTCCATAGCGTTCGCGCCGGCTGCGTCCAATCCAGGCGGCCATCTTCCTTGGTAATTTTTCGGGCGTAGCTGGCCGCTGATTCGTCCTGCGGCCGGGGGGTGATGCCGCCGCCCGTGTACTCCAGAATCGTCGGCACGAGCAGTTCGGCGCCCAGGACCGCGAGGCGTTCGTGCAACGTGGCGGAATTGTCTTCAGGAAGAATCGGGATGGACCGGCGGCTCAAAATATCGCCTGTGTCCAATCCCGCCGCCATTTTCATGATGGTCACGCCCGTTTCCGCCTCGCCGTTCAGAATGGCCCACTGAATCGGGGCGGCGCCGCGATATTTGGGCAAAAGCGAAGCGTGGACATTGACGGCGCCAAAGCGCGGCAGATCGAGCATGGATTGGGGAAGAATCTGGCCATAGGCGGCCACGACGAGCAAATCCGGACGCAACGCGGCCAGTTGGGCGAGAAAATCAGGATGACGGGCGCGCGCGGGTTGCCAGACGGGAAGTCCGGCGCCGGCGGCAATTCTCTTGACAGGCGAAGGCTGAAGTTTCAAGTCGCGGCCTTTGGGGCGGTCCGGCTGGGTCACGACGCCGGGGATTTCAAAGTGAGGAGAGTCCAGCAAAGCCTGCAAACTGGCACAGGCCAGTTCGGCCGTCCCCATGAACACGATTCGCAAGGGCATCAGGATAAGGGTTTTTCGATGGTGGCGGGGGGCATGGCCGTCACGAGGAATTTGGAATTTGAGATTGGAGATTTCAAAGCTGGTTTATTCAAGGTCCTTGTGCCGAATCTGCACTTCCAGGACTTCGACGAAGGGAATCATCTCGTCGGCGGTGGCGTTGTCATGGAACACCTGCAAGTAGAGTTCGGCGGGGGTAATGCGTGTAATTCTTCGGCCCGTAAAATCACCGCGTCCCGATTTGATGTGAACGACCATGTCTCTCTCCGCCTCACTTGGAACAAGCCGGAAGAACCCGGCCAGCTTGGTCTCAAAGAAGCGGCGATTGAAGGAAAAATCGCAGCGCCGGAAGACGATGGGTTCCGGCAGGACGGGCGCCGCTTGCTGCGCCAATGGACGGGCCGGCTGCCGCGCGGCAACGGTTCCTTCAGCTTTCAAAGAGGGGCGCTCTCCCGAACCCGCCCCTGCACCTTCTTCAGGCGGCGCCGCCGTGGTCTCAGCCGGCGGCGGAGTGGCGCGGAACCGGGTTTGCGGTTCTTCCTGCCCTTCAAGCGATCCGGTCCGAGCCGGCATGGCAATGAAGATAATGGGGCTGAGCACGCCCAAAATAGGGATGGCCGCGAGTCCACAAACGGTTGGCAAGGGCTGGCCGCGATAAATGGCAATCTCGTATGCGGCGAACAGATTCGCACAATACAAAATCATGAGAATGGTCAATCCGACCGGGCTGGCAAAAATAGCCGTCATACCCAGGCGGGTTGTTGGCCGAGCCGGAGTTTGAATCGGTTTGACAATGATTTCCTTGCGTTGCGCCCTTTCCTGGGGAAGTTCTTCGATGAAGGGTTCGAGGAAGGCCTTTTCGCGCGCGGTCGCGGCCCTGGCCAGCAATGCCCGGAGGGAATCCTGCGTGAGCTTGTCCCACGGTATCCGGTCGAGGTCTGTTCCGTTGGCGGTTTGAAAGACCACGCCGTTCTCGGTTTCCGAAATGGGGTCGCCTTTGATCTCGGTGCCATCGGTCAAAGTGTATGACCCGGCTGAAGCCGTGATGGATACAAAGGCCAATAAGCAAAAAAGAAATAAACCGACCCTTCGCATGTGTGGGTGTTGCATAACAAATGCGCTCTGGCAAGGAAAGCTCATTGTGCGGGAACGATCATTTTCGATTTCATATTTCCTAATTCCATTCTGCCTTGTTCATTGTCTCCCAAATGGCGGCTTAAATCCTCCACCGTCCAGTTGGCCCGGGCTTGGCAAAGGCGGTCGGCAGCCGCGCCGTGTTGCCAGACGGCGTATCGAATGGTGGTGAGGGGATCGTTCTGCCAATCCGGTTGCGCCAGCAATCCGGCCAGGTATCCGCCCAGCAGGTCGCCGCTTCCGCCTTGGGCCAGATGGGGATTGCCTGAACTGTTGACGAAAACCTTGCCGGTGGCGCGGCCGACAAGCGTTTGATGCCCTTTGAGCACGACGAAACAATCGCCCAATCGCTTGGACAATTCCCGCAACGCCAGAACACGATCCGCCTGGATGCTCGCGGCTGAACTGCGAAGAATCCGCCCGGCCTCGCCCGGATGCGGGGTAATCACCCGGATGACACCCGGAGGCGTCGGCCCGGGCGGCAACCAGTCGAGCGCGCTGGCATCGGCGACCACCGGCAAAGGTGTCTTGCGCCAGTGTGTTCGCATTTCTTCTTTCAAAGTGTCGGACAATTCCGGCGCGGCCAGCCCGGGGCCGAATAATATGGCGCTGCAAGATTTTGGCAGGGCTTGGCCGGACCGCCAGGCGTGGACCATGACCGATTGGCATTGCGCGGCGACCGGCACATAAACAGATTCCTGTGGAAAAACCGTGACCAACCCTGGCCGCGCGCGCAATGCGCCCTGCCCCGCCAGGACCGCCGCCCCGTGATAACCGAAACTGCCCGCGTAAATGGCCAGATGTCCAAAAGTGCCTTTGTTGCTCTGCACCGGACGGCGCGGCGGCAAATGCGCAAAATCATTCCCGACAGTCCAATTCAGCTCGCTGTCAAACGGGCACGGAACCAGCCCCACGTCGGACAGGACTTCCAACCGCCCGACAAATTGCGCCGCCTTGAGCAAGCCGTGTTTGGGCGCTCCGACGGTCAGAGTGAGGTCCGCGGTGATGGCCGCTCCTTCCACGCCGCCAGTTTCGGCATTCAACCCCGACGGAACATCCACCGCGAGAATGGGGAGATTTGCGCCGTTGACGGCCTCAATCAGCTTCTGCCAGTGAGCGTCGAGCGGCCGGTCCAAACCGATGCCAAACAAACCATCAACAATCCACGAAAAGCCGCCGCCGCCGATCGCCTCCAAAAATATTTCCAGGCCCTGCGCCGGGTCAACCACATCCAGGAGAAGCGCGCCGCGCTCCGGGCCGAGGTGCTTGCGCGCGGCGCGGACATCATCGCCGTTGTGGCCTTTGCCAGCCAGGAACAGGATCCGTTCACCCGGCCTGGCCAGTTGCTCCAGGCGGCGGGCAATGGCGCGGCCCACCTTGTCGATGACTTCGGGCGCAGTCCTGCCCGCGGTCCACGAGGCCTTTTCCCACTCGCGCATTTGAGCGACTGAAATGACTGGAAGCGGCCTGTTAGAATGGGCGCAAGCCCGATTTTGCAGGGTACTCATATCGGTTTATAACGATAAAGCCGAAGACCGTGGTTTGAGAAGGTTTGAATTTTGCATAATGATCATCAAGGAGGGCACGCTCGAATCGTTGCAGGGTGACAAGACAAACATCGTCACGACAGGCGGCATCATCTTTGAGGCGTCGAATGAACTCCACGGTGTGCGCAACATCGGCACAAACCGCGCGACGTATTTTGTTTTCAGAATTACACTGCACGGTTAGAAGTGTGGTTGATTTTCAACCACGAAGGACGAACATCACGAAGCAAGTTTTGGCGAGACGCCAAAACGGACCGGCGGGACGCCGGCGCCACCCGGGCTTCTTTTTCGCGGCTATTGCGTGTTGAAAATAGATTTTCAACTTTGCGCTTGCGAAGGAACTGCAAACCTTCAACTTTTGATGTGCCTTTGAACTTTGATCCGCAAATGGTCCGGGCCGCATTGGCCGAAGACATCGGCTCGGGGGATGTGACGACCCTGGCCACCGTGCCGGCTGATGCCGTGGCGACCGCTGTCATGGTGGCGCGGGAACCGCTGGTGGTTTGCGGGTTGCCAGTGGCGGAAGCGGTTTTCAGGGAGGTTTCCGCTGGCTTGAATCTGGCCCCGGCTGCCACGGACGGGCAGCGCGTTGTAAATGGGCAGGCCTTGCTGAATATCCAAGGTACGGCCCGCGCCATCCTCACCGCCGAACGGGTAGCGCTCAATTTCGTGCAACGCTTGTCGGGCGTGGCGACTTTGACGGCGCGTTTTGTCGAAGCGGTGGCCGGGACTGGCGCGCAAATCCTCGACACCCGCAAGACAACCCCCGGCTGGCGGCGTCTGGAAAAATATGCCGTGCAGTGCGGCGGCGGCGTCAATCATCGCCTTGGCTTGTTTGACCGTATTTTAATCAAGGACAATCATCTGGCGGCGTTGCGCGGCGAACCGCCCAACGCCATCGAGGCAGCGGTGCGGCGGGCGCGCGCGCAGTTTCCACACCTGGCTGTGGAGGTCGAAGCCGACACCCTCGAACAGGCCGGGCAGGCCTGCCGGGCCGGGGCCGATGTGATTTTGCTCGACAATATGTCCAACCAAGACCTGCGGGCGGCGGTGCGGTTGATTGATGGACGGGCCAAAACCGAGGCCAGCGGCGGCGTCACTTTGGCGACGGTGCGGGCCATTGCCGAAACGGGAGTGGATTTCATTTCCGTCGGCGCGCTGACGCATTCCGCGCCGGCGGCGGACATTGCGCTGGATATCCAAACATGATCGCGACGGACACGACGATCGACGCCCATATATTGTCCGCCTTGCGTGGCGCGCCGTGGGGCGTTTCAGGAGGGGAACTGGCGCGCCAACTCGGCGTCAGCCGCGCGGCCGTATGGGCGCACATTGAGGATCTGCGCGCCATTGGCTACGACATCGAGGCCGGCCCGCACCTGGGCTACCGCCTGTTGAGCGTGCCTGACGTGCTGCACGCCGATGACATGTATTCGCGCCTGGGGCGGACGCGGGTCGTTGGCCGTGAAATCCAGGTCTTCGAGGAAACGACTTCGACCAACGATGTCATGGCCCGGCTGGCGCGAGGCGGTGTGAAAGAGGGCGTGGTTATTTTTGCCGAATCACAAAGCAAGGGGCGCGGGCGGCTGGGCCGGCGCTGGATTTCGCCGGCGCACAAAGGACTTTGGTTCTCGGTTTTGTTGCGCCCGGACATCCAGCCGCAGGCAGCGACGCAATTGACGATTGCCGCCGCCACCGCGCTGGCCCGGGGCATCACGCTGCAAACCGGCATTGTCCCGGAGATCAAGTGGCCCAATGACCTTTTGATCCGGGGCAAAAAGATGGCCGGCATTCTGACGGAAATGAGCGCGGAACTGGACCATTTGAAGGAGGTCATTCTGGGCATCGGCATCGACGTCAACCAGGAGGCGAACGAAATGCCGGCCGCTCTGCGCAAAACGGCGACGTCAATAAGAATTGAGTCCGGGCAAATGGTGGATCGCGCCGGACTGGCCGTGGCCATCCTGCGCGAGCTGGATCGCGATTACGAACGGATCAAGCGCGGAGAATTCGACGTCATCGCCGAGCAATGGCAGGAACATTGCAGCACGATTGACTCGCAGGTGAGCATCCGTGTCGGCGACCGGGTGATTCGCGGCCGGGCGGAATCGCTCGATGCGGACGGGGCGCTGCTGCTGCGCGGGCAGCACGGCCATTTGGAGCGCATCACCGGCGGGGATGTGACGATGGAGAAATAATAATGGCTTGCCGAGCCGCAACGGTTACGGCGCGGCATTTTTCGCAGAGCGAAAAATGGTGGGCGATGAGGGATTCGAACCCCCGACCAACAGCGTGTAAAGCTGCTGCGCTACCACTGCGCTAATCGCCCCAACCTTTGCAATCTAGGCTTTGCCCCGGAATTTACGAGAGAAATCCAAAAAAGTAAGAATTAAGAAGGCAGAATTAAGAAGTCTGAGGGATCGGGTCAGTATTTTCTTAATTCATAATTCATACTTCTTAATTTTCTTCAAACCTCCCCCTCGAATCCCTGCTGGCGCAAGGCCTCGTACAGAACCAGCGCCACGCAATTGGACAAATTAAGCGACCGGACGCCGGCATGAAACATCGGAATGCGCAGCCACCGATCGCGGTGTTGCTCGATGATCTTTTTCGGCAGACCGGCGGTTTCGCGGCCAAAAACCAGGTAATCGCCGGGCTGATATTCCGCTTGCGCATAATGCCGCGCGCCATGCGATTCGATCAGCCAGAGGCGCGCGCCGGCGGGCAGTTGTCTTTGAAAGGCCGGCCAGTCGGACCAGCGATGCCAGGCCAGATGTTCCCAATAGTCCAGACCGGCGCGCTTGAGCCGCCTGTCGTCGAGCTTGAACCCGAACGGCTCGATCAAATGCAAAGTGGAGCGGGTCGCGGCGCAGAGCCGGGCGATATTGCCCGTGTTCGGCGGAATTTCCGGCTCAAGCAAAACAATGTTCATCTGTCAATAAAACACCTTCCACAACACCAACCCGCGGGCGGGGGCGGTCATGCCCGCCGCGCGGCGGTCTTTCCGGCGCAAAATGTTTTTGATCTCCGCCGGCGCGATCTTCCCCTGCCCTGCCTGCGCCAGCGTGCCGACAATGCCGCGGCACATTTTGTAGAGAAAACCGTCCCCCTCGATGACAAAGGTCAGGAGCGGGCCGTTGCGCCGGATGTCGCACCGCCGCAAAGTGCGCACGGTTGATTTCATTTGATAGTTGCGGGTCGCGGCCAATGATTTGAAGTCGTGTTTTCCCACAAACAATTTGGCGGCGGCGCGCATGGCGCTGAGATTGAGGGGCCGGCAGACATGCCAGGCCTGCTGGCGCAGGAGCGGGTTCATGGCCGGCCCATTCCAAAGCAGGTACCGATACTGTTTGCCCCTGGCGTCGAACCGCGCGTCGAAACCGGCGCGGCAACGCGCCACGGCCATGACCCGGATGTCGCGGGGCAGATGAGCATTGACAGCCACAGCCATTTTGGCCGCGGGCATTTTTATCTGGTCGTCCGGAATTTCCACTTGCGCGGCCATGCCAAGGGCATGCACCCCGGCATCGGTGCGGCTGGAACTGTGCAGACGCGACGCGCCGGGAAAAATTTTGCCGATCGCCTCTTCGACCCGCTGCTGGACTCCCACTCCGGTCTTTTGCGCCTGCCAGCCCGCGTAGCCGGTTCCGTCATAGGCAATGATGAGCTTGAATTTCACGGGCAAGAGGCCAGGCATGGAATATCTATTTCATTGCTGGCGAAGAATTGCGGAAAGAAAAGCGCGCGGCGTCACACAAACGACGCCATGAGGCTTCTGCAAGTCAAGCAAGTCCGCATCATAAGTCACAATGAAAGCCGCGCGGACGGTCACCGCAGCCATGATGACTGGATCATCTTTCGGATCGCGCTTCACCGTTTTCCTGACGGGAACGTCGTCGGCAAATTTTGAAACGGCCTTCAGCCATTCGAGCCAGTTTGTCCAGTTTGCATTGAGCCAGCGCTTTTCAGTTTCGGCGACGCGCTGAACTGTGTCCGTCCATTCCGCTGTGATCCAAGGCGTGCGCCAGGATTCAAATCCCCCCGCCGCGAGAAGTTTCAGAACGGCGCGGGCATCGCCGCCACGCCAGCCAATTCCCGAAACCACAACGGAGCTGTCCAAAACGGCGCGCGGTTTAGGCACGACGTTCCTTTTTCACGCGCTTCACGATTTTGAGAACTGCCTCGACCGGTTCCGCCGCCTCCGCACCCCCGCCATCAAGCTGCCGGAAACGCTGCAACAGTTCCGCCTGTTCCTTCTCTTGCCGGCTGCGAATGAGATCGCGAACGACATCGCTTGTGCTGGCAAATCCTCCGGCTTCGCGGCGCGAATTGAGCCAGCCCTTTTGCTCTTCCGACAACGAAATGTTTAGCGTATTAGCCATGACAACAAAATGACAGGTTGTGTGATTTTGTCAAGATTCGCCAAGACTTTGGAGGCTGTCCAAATAACTTTGCAGCAAAATGGCGGCGGCGGTTTGGTCTACTTTGGTTTTCCGCTTTTCGCGCCGCATGCCGGTTTCGATCAGAAAGCGGTTGGCTTGCACCGTGGTCAGGCGCTCGTCCCATGTTTTGACGGGGATGGCGAAAGCCCCCCGCAGACACCCCGCAAAATGCCTGGCCCTGGCCGCCGCCGGGCCATAGGTGCCATTCATGTTGCGCGGAATGCCGACCAGGATTTCCCCGACCTCCCTACTGTCAATAATATCTTCGAGGCGTTTCAGAAAATCTTCCAGCGGTTCGGCGGCAAGAAACTCGAGAGGCTGGGCGATGATGGCCGTCTCGTCGCTGATGGCCAGGCCGATTCGCTTTGTTCCGTGATCGAGGGCGAGAATGCGCATAGCCGGCGCCGTTACAGGGATTTCATCACCCGCGCCGCCGCGCCGACCGTTTTGCCGATGTCCGCCGCGGCATGGGCGGTGGAGATGAACCCCGCTTCAAATTGCGAGGGCGCAAAATAAATTCCTTCGCGCAACATGCCGTGGAAGAATTTGCTGAAACGCGCGCGGTCGCTTTTCATGGCATCGGCCAGATTATGCACCGGCTGATCGGTGAAATAGCCGCAGAACATGGAACCGATGCGGTTGAATTGCACGGGAATTTTGGCCGACTTGGCGGCGGCTTTCATCCCTGTTTCCAGGGCGGCGCCTGATTCTTCCAAGGCGGCGTAGGCGTTGGTGGAGGAGAGTTCTTTGATGGCCGCCACTCCGGCCGCCATGGCCAGCGGATTGCCGCTCAAAGTGCCGGCCTGATAAACCGGCCCCATCGGCGCAAGCAAGTCCATTATTTCGGCGCGCCCGCCAAACGCGCCAACCGGCAGGCCGCCCCCGATAATCTTTCCAAAACAAGTCAGATCAGGCCGGATGCCGAAACGCCCCTGCGCGCCACCCAAGGCCAGACGGAACCCGGTCATGACTTCATCAAAAATAAGCAACGCGCCATCGGCGGCGGTGATGTCGCGCAGAAATTCCAGGAAGCCCGGCTTGGGCAAATACAAACCGGCGTTGCCCGGGACCGGTTCGACAATGATGCCGGCGATTTGTCGCGGATTGGCGGCAAAGGCGGCGCGCACCGCCTCGGGTTCGTTAAAGGGCACGACGATCGTATGCTGGGTGAAGGCCGCGGGCACCCCGGCGCTGTCGGGATGGCCAAAGGTCAGCGCGCCCGAACCCGCCTTGACCAACAGTGAATCGGCATGGCCGTGGTAACAGCCGTCAAATTTAATGATCTTATCGCGCCGGGCAAAGCCTCGCGCCAATCGAATGGCGGACATGCAGGCTTCGGTGCCGGAATTGCACATGCGCACTTTTCCCAGGCCCGGCACGGCGGCGCAGACCAACCGGGCCATTTCGACTTCGAGCGGATTGGGAATGCCGAAGCTCGTCCCCTGCCCCGCCGCATGCCGGATGGCTTGAATGATTTTGGGATGGGCATGGCCCAGAATGGCCGGCCCCCACGTCCCAACGTAGTCCACAAGTTCATTGCCATCGACATCGAAGACATGGGCGCCTTTGGCCTTGTTGACGAAAAAGGGATGGCCGCCAACGGCGCGAAAGGCCCGCACCGGCGAATTGACGCCGCCTGGAATGTATCGCAACGCCTCCGCAAACAACTCTTCAGATTTGGCGCTTGTCATCATGTTGTCAGTTACGCCTCCCGGTAACGCTGCGCAATGGGAAAACGCCGGCCCACCCCGAATGCTTTGGTGGTCACTTTCAGGCCGGGGGCGGCTTGACGGCGTTTGTATTCGTTCACGTCAATCAAGTGAATGACTCGTTTAACAGTCGTTTCCGCAAAACCAAGCTGGACGATTTCGGCCAGGGACCGGCCTTGGACAACGTACTGATCGAGAATGGCATCGAGAATCTCGTAGGGCGGCAGGCTGTCCTGGTCGGTTTGATGGAGACGCAATTCCGCTGAAGGTGCTTTCGTCAGGGAAGCCTGGGGAATGATTTCGCGGGTGCGGTTGATCCAATTGGCCAGGCGATAGACCATTGTTTTAGGCACATCACTGATCACGGCCAACCCGCCGCACATGTCGCCGTAAAGAGTGCAATAGCCGACGGCCAATTCGCTTTTGTTGCCGGTGGTAAGAAGCAAGGAACCGAACTTGTTGGACAACGCCATGAGAATAACCCCGCGCAATCGCGCCTGGATATTTTCCTCGGTGGTGTCTTCGGCGCAGCCGGCAAAAAGGGGTTGCAACTGCTGCCGTACCGATTCAAACGGCGGTTGAATGGGAATGACATCGTAGCGAATGCCCAGGCGCTCCGCCAACAGGCGCGCGTCATCCAAACTGCCCCTGGACGAGAATTGCGAAGGCAGCGATATGCCGTGAACGTGCGCCGGCCCGAGCGCGGCGACAGCCAGACAGGCCACGACTGCCGAATCAATTCCGCCGCTCAGTCCAAGAACGGCGGACTTGAAGCCGCACTTTTGGAAATAGTCGCGCAGTCCAAGAACCAGGGCGTCATGGACGTTCTCTTCGTCCGCGGCGTCTGGCCTGGAAACGGGCTGGCCCGCCTCCGTATCCGCCACCACGAAGTCTTCTTCAAAAGACCTGGCTTTGGCAATCAACCGGCCCTCCGCATTGAAAATCAAACTTCCGCCGTCAAAAAGCAATTCGTCGTTGCCCCCGACCAGATTGCAGAAGGCCACGGGCCGCCGCGATTTGAGGGCGAGGCTGGCCAGCATGTCATAGCGCAGTTTTTCCTTGCCCACGCACCACGGGGAAGCCGAGATGTTGAAGAGGCACCCGGCCCCGGCAGAAAGGAGTGTGGCGATCGGATTGGCCCGATAACGCCGTTGCGGCCAGAAATCCTCATCGTTCCATATATCCTCGCAAATCGTCACTCCGCAGGCGGAACCGGCAATGGTCACGGGCAGGTTGTCCCGCGCCGGCTCGAAATAGCGGTCTTCATCAAAGACATCATAGGTGGGCAGCAAAGTCTTGACTCGAGTGGCGGCGATTTTCCCATGGTGCAGAAGGGCGGCCTCGTTGGTGACGTCCCGCCCCGGCCGGTTCTTGTTTTCGCCGACGAAACCGACCAGCATCGCCGTTTCCGCGCTGGCCGCGGCGAGGCGATGAAGGACGGCAAGATTTTTGGCAATAAAATCTTTCTTGAGCAGCAGATCGCGCGGCGGATAGCCGGTCGTTGTCAATTCAGGAAACAGCACGACATCGGCCTTTTCGGCCCGGGCGCGCCGGGCGCCTTCCATGATTTTGGCTTCATTGCCGGCCAGGTCGCCGACGGTGGTATTGATTTGGGCCAGGGCGATTCTCATCTCCATCCTGAACGAGGAACCGGCCTAGCGGCGCCGACTGAAAAATGTTTCCGGCAGGCTGCCGAACTCAGTCCGGACATATATGCCGGGGGCAATGTGATGGCGCAGAAACCAGCCCTGATTGACTTCCAAAACGTACTGCACGTCGTCCGAAGCGGCCACGACTGAATTGGTATCCTGCGGTTGCAAATCGTTTATTTCGACAATACTGCCCTCCGGGTTGATATAGGCGGCGGAAAGCGGCAGGGGGCAATTCTTCATCCAAAATGAAGCCTGCGTCGGCCTGTTGAAGACAAACAACATCCCGGCGTTTTCCGCCATATTGGTGCGGAACATCATGCCCGTTTGCACTTGCTCGGCAGTCAAAGCCAGTTCCGTCACCAATTCCTCCGCCCCCAGCCAGAGGCGAATGGTCTTCAACTGGGGCTGGGCCTTCGTCGGCAAGACGGGCTGTGCCGGCTGCGTCGGCGCGGCCACAATGGGCGGCGCGGCGGATTTTTTTTCGCACCCGGCAAAAGAGCCGGCCAGAATCAACAGGATCAGAGCAAACCATCTCATCCCGCGAGAATGCGCGAAGCCCGGCCCAATTTCAATGAAACTATTTGGCGACGGCCTGGAGGCGGTCCAGAATTTCCATGTTGCGCTGCGTCTCGGCCAGGCTCAGGCGCGGCGCGCGTTTTTGCAAAATGGCGTCGGCGAAATCTTCCACTTCAAGGCGATAACGGTCGCTTTGCGCCACCGGGATTTCGCGGCGTTCCTCGCCTGTGGTCAGCGTCAACGCGCCGGGGTTGTCGAAGAACGTGTCGGGGATTTCCAACGCGCCGCGAGTTCCGACGATTTCCGAGCAAATCCGTTTCTGCGCGTTGAATCCGCAATGCAACGAGGCGATCAGTCCTGACGGATATTTGAGCAGCGCGGAAAAAATCATGTCCACGCCGTCTTTGCGCACGCCTTGCGCGGAAATGCTTTCCGGCAGCGCCCCGCCCGGCTGGCCGCGGGTGATTTCATCCGTCACCATGCCGGTGAAATTGACCGGGTAGCAGCCGACATCATAAAGAGAGCCGCCGCCCAGTTCGGGTTTGAGCTTGATGGAGGCCGGATTGGCGAGCAAATAGCGAAAAGTCGAGCCGATGAATTTGATTTCGCCGAGCGCGCCGCCGCGCAGCACTTCGAGGACCTGGCGGGTGCGGTCGGTGTAACGATACATAAAGGCTTCCATCAGCCACACATGGTTGGCGGCGCAAGCGGCGGTCATTTCGCGGCACTGGGCCGCGTCCAGGGCAAGCGGTTTTTCGCACAGAACGTGCTTTCCGTGTTCCGCGGCCCGAATCGTCCATTCCCGATGCAGTGAATTGGGCAGCGGGATATAGACCGCATCGACGGCCGGATCGCGCAGCAGTTCATCGTAGCCAGGATAGGCCGCCGGCGTGGGAAATCGGGCGCGGCACTCGGCCAGTTTGGATTCGTGACGAGAAGCCACGGCGTGCAACTCAGAATTGGAGGATCGTTGGATCGCCGGCATGAGAGATTCCCGCGCAATGCGCGCGCAGCCGAGAACGCCCCACCGGATTTTTCGCTGGCCAGTCTTCATGGAATTTTTTGCTGTAAACGGGTTACTCATCAGGCCTTTCAGGCTTTCACAAACATTCAATCACCAGGATGCCGCACCCCACACGTTTCGTCAATCCACTCTGCGGCATTGCCTGGCGAGGGGCGAGGGGTCAACCCAAACTATGGATTGACCCCTCATGCGAAACGAGATCACGCCATCAAAGGGGTCGTACCAGAGCTTTGTCCATTTTCCTTTATTCGCTTGATTTTCTCCATGCAAGCGTTCCAGCAAATCCTGCTTGAAGTCCGGGCTTCCCACTCACTACCCGCTCCTCCGACTCAAGTGCATCGGCAAAACCAAATATGGGCTAAGCTATGGTACGACCCCTTTGATATCGGGCTTTTGGAACGGGAAAAACGAAGCCCAAACTTGGACACAGCACAAGCAATTGCCGATGCATCGGGGCTGCCTCTCGTCAAGATGATTGCTGAGGCAACGCGGATTCGGGTCGGACGTTAATTTGCCCTAATTCACGGGCGGATAATCCGTCGTAAGTTCAACAAGTCGCTAAGAAATTCTTCTGACCACTCCCAGCTTCCTAATTTTGTCAGATGCCTACCGTTTCGCTCCATCCATTCTATGCGCTGGTGAATCCAATGGTAGGCGTGTCGGAAGCCAATTTGAAGCCCGTTGCTGTCGGCGATGAAATCGTCCCGCATAATACGAAAAGCGATGCGAACCGGCATGATGCCTCCGAGAAACCTGCTCACATACTCAGCATGACTGCGCGAAATCGTATCGCGCTCAGCGTTCAATCGTGATTCGGCAATGATACCGATTGGATTCTCGCCTGAATCGTATCCCGCCAATTCGGTTAAATGAATGGAAAACGCCTCGTCTCGCGGGAGAGTTCGTCGATTCACTACTTCGCGGGAGTTCGCAGGACGATAGGCGATTATGTCCGCGTGATTGTGGCTAACGCCGTTTAAGAGGGTGTTCGAGAATTCGTTTTGAAAGCCATGTAATGTAATGGGTTTTCACGCCTTTTAAAAATGCTTAAGTGTCTCTTCCAAAGGCAATTCCAGTGAAAGCTGTTTGGGTGTCAGCTCCTAGAGATCAAAGACGGCTGGCGGATGACTGAGCAAGGCCCGCGCTCGCAACAGCGATATCGCATCAGCCAACAAGCCCATCATCCAAGTCAGCCGCAAACTATTGAAAAACATCTGATTCAAACCGAGTTGATTCTTCTCGTAAGATTGGCTGGCCTCAATCCAGGGACGGGCTTGTTTTAATAGTTGCTGCGCCAGGCGTGAAGACAGCGGCACCGAGCCCAACAGAATCTCATGTTCCTGTGGTGCGTAACCAAACTGGCGGGGACAACGACTCTGTTCCCAACAATATGCGCACAGGCGATCCGGGGCCGTTACTCCAAACCAGTGCAACTGATCCCGGCATTCATAACCCAACCACTCCAGCGCCTGCCCTTGGGGACAGACGGCTTGTGGACCCGGCTCAAATGGCGGCACCAATTTCATATCCGAGCGCAACTTGGTCACCACGGCCACTTGCCATTGTTCGCGAATTTGCCGTTGCCTCTGCATGTTGATGTAGCCCATGTCCCCCACCACGACGTCAGGCAGCCATTCCAGGACTTGGCGGCAGTAACGCAAGCTGGGACGCAGGAATTGCCCATCCGCCAGGTTGGCAGGGGCGATCCAACTCACCAGAGGCACCAGTTGCACGCTCGGGCCGTACCCATTCAACCATAATCTCATCGTGTGCTTTTTGTAGCCAACAAACCACCGGCTCTGGCCGGTCTTGATGGTGCGGGCGCCCAAGGTCGCTCCTTGTGCCGAGTAGCGCCCGGTCAACTTTTTTTATAAGCGCTGGTGGCCGCAGGCAGATCGGTCGAGTCAATCAGAGCAACACTCATGCCGCCGATCCAACAACTTTCCAAAAGCGGACTTAATAAATGCTGGTTGATGCGCCGCAAACCGCCGACGCCGATGAGAGCGCGAAAGTCATGCAACAGCGAAGTCACAGGCAGATGGTGACGATTGGGCAGATGGGCAAAGCGACGCCAAGCCCGCTGCTCTTTGAGCATTTGGGTCGGCAGATTGAAAGAATGCGCAGGGGTCAGCAAACTCAGGAGCAGCACTCGATAAAGTTGGGCTGGATGGAAGCCCATACGCCGTCCTCGCCCCCGGTGGCGCGGCGATAATTCATTGATGAAATCGTCGGGAATAAAGGGCGACAATTCTGCCAGCAGTTCGGCCGTGCCAGTGGTAGCCAAAGAGAAATTCATAGTCAAAAAGACTACCCTAAAAAAGCACCTGCGTCCGCTTTTCTTGAAACTACGCAAATTCTATGCGTAATCACTTCATCCAACGTTGGTTGCGTCGAATTCTCGAATACCCTCTTTCAGTTTGCAATCCTTTGATTTTGAATTTCTCAAGAGCAATGTGCCCCGAAAAAAACCATGAAATTTTCGGCATTTTGAATAAACATAAGTTATTGTCCTAAAAGCACTTGCAAAAATGGCTAAAGTCAGTATTGACAGAAACCGATGAAATCGGGAAAGTAGAAGGAACTCAAATGGCAACGCGGGATGGAACAGGACTTGCCGGGGCTGGGCATGGGGAAAAGGCTGAAGGCTGAAGGTTTCAATTTGCGCCCATGCGGAACGTGGTAAATCTCTTACACTCTTTTGCCGGCGATCCGGCTTCATTAACTTGAGGCGTATAAAGGGAATTTTGGCGGGACGCCAAAATTGACCGGCGGGACGCCGGTTCCACCCGTATCAGCTTGACATTTTGGCCTGATGGCGGGGAAAGTCAAAATCGTGGACTCCGCGAAATGAGAGTAGTTTTCGACACCAGTGTGCTGGTGGCAGCGGCCCGATCCCGGGAGGGCGCGAGTTTCGCGCTCATCAGTTCCATTCCAGCGCCCGAATTCCAGTTTTGCCTCTCGGTGGGGCTTTATACCGAGTGGCAGGGAGTGCTGACACGCGCCGAGAATCTGCCGCCCGGCGACACTGCCGAAGACGCCCGCCGGTATTTGCGCTATCTTGCCAGCCAGGCGCATTTGCAGGAAATCCATTTCCTTTGGAGACCATTTCTCGCAGACCCGGACGATGACATGGTGTTGGAACTGGCTTTTGCGGCGGGTTGCCAGTATATTGTGACGCATAATGTGAAAGATTTTCACGGCTCGGAGCAGCTTGGCGTGGTTGCGCTGTCGCCCCGTGAATATTTGAGCCTGATACGAAAGAAATCATGAGCACCCTGACCATCCAATTGCCGGAGTCGTTAAAAAAGACCATCGAAGACCTCGCGGCGCGCGAGGGCTACTCGGTGAGCCAATTCCTCGCCAGCGCCGCTGGTGAAAAACTGGCGGTTGTAATGACGATGGATTACCTGCGGCGCGAGGCTGCCGCTGGACGCCGTGAAGATTTTGAAAAGTATCTGGCTGCCTCGCCGGATGTGCCGCCCTTGCCAGGTGACGAATTATGATATGAAGGGGTTCGACGCCCGCCGTCGCCAATGCTATGGCGCCGAGTTGCCCTACCGGTTGGTGGCAAATTCACTTGGGCGGTGCTGCCTGCCAGATCACGTTGTTCATGCCTTCGACAAGATACAGGTTGCCCATGCTATCCACTGCAATGCCTGTGGGATGAAGTAGAAGGCTGAAGGCTTCCGCCGTCGCTCCGCCAAGCGGAGCTTTGGCGAGACTGGCGGAAGGCTGAAGGCTGAAGTGAAGCAGGTTTGTAACTACGCCCGCCGGGGTGATTTTGCGGATGAGGTCTCCGTCCAGCACATAAATGTCGCCGCCGTCGCCCACGGCCACGCTTTGGATGTTGGAAAAGCGGGCCTTGGTCCCAATGCCGTCGGCATCCCCTGCCCTGCCCGCCATGCCGGCCAACGTTTTAACCATGCCAAAGGAACTAATCTTGCGGATGGCGTTGTTGCCGGTGTCGGCAACGTAGATGTTTCCAGCGGAATCAACGGCAACGCCATGAGGGTCGCGGAATCGGGCGTAGCTGCCGGGGCCGTCGGTGTCGCCCGGGATTCCGGGAAAACCGGCGAAGGTGCTGACGCGGCCCGTGGGAGTGATCTGGCGGATGGTGAAATTGCTTTTGTCGGCCACGTACACATTGCCGGTAGAGTCAACTGCAACGCTCCAGGGATTGCGGAAGTGGGCGTTGTCGCCCGTGCCGTCTGTGCTGCCGGGATTGCCGGCTGAACCGGCCAGGGTGCTGACTACTCCTTCGGGGGTTATCTTGCGAATGATGTCGCTGGCAAATTCCGCCACATAGACGTTGCCCGCGCGGTCCACCGCAATTCCCAGCGGGGCCAGGAAGCGCGCGGCGCTCCCGCTCCCGTCTTCGCGGCCCGGCTTGCCCGCCAGCCCGGCCAGGGTGCCGACCGGGCCGCCGCGCGCGATCTTTCGAATGGTGTTGTTGCCCGTGTCCGCGACATAGACATTCCCAGATGTGTCAACTGCAATGCCTCCGGGCGATTGAAAGCGGGCGTCAGACGCCGCGCCATCGGCGCTGCCGTGAGTGCCGGGCTGTCCGGCCAATATCGAGACCCGCCATTCGCTCTGTGGAACAACGGATGGAGCAGGCGGCGGAGGATTGCTCACCGGAGAATTGGACACTGGCGGATTGGTTGCGGGCGCTTTTGCAGGCTCTTTTGAGGATGCGCCAGACCATAGCAGCCAAAGTCCGAAGGCGATCATGACCAGACCGGCGGGAATCCACAGCGATGTCGGGATCTGTTTTACACGGCGCGAAATACCATGGGGTCCGACGGTCGCTTTTCGCGCGTTGATCCGCTCCAGGTCGGCCAAGACGTCTGCCATGTCGGCGTAGCGATCACGCAGTTCGCGGGCCATGGCCCCTTCCGCCACCGCGACAAGGCCGGCGTCGGCCCCGGGATTCCTGGCTCGGATGGGTTTGGGCGGACCGGCCAGAATCTGCTTGCGGATATCATTGGTGTTGCGACCGGCATAAGGAGGTTCCCCGGTCAGCATTTCATAGAGCAGCGCGCCAAAGGCGTAAATATCGCAGCGCGTGTCTTCCGCGTTGCCGGCGGCTACACCGGGCGACATGTAGGGAGCGGTGCCCTCCAGTTGCCCGCTTTCCACGTCAATAAGAGTGTCGTTGAACATCGTCCGGGCCAGGCCGAAATCGGCCAGGCAGCTCTCGCCGCCGGCCCCGAGCAGGATGTTGGCCGGTTTGAGGTCGCGGTGGATGATGCCGTGGCGATGGGCAAACCCCAGGCCACCGGCCACCTGCCGGGCGATGTCGAGGATCGCGCCCGCCTCCATTGGCTGGCCAGGCCGGATGCGATGGGCCAGGCTGCCCCGTTCAAAATAGGGCATGACAAAATAAGGACCTTCCGACCGATCGGAAACTTCGAGGACGGGCACCACGTTTGGATGCTTAAGTTTCTGCAAATGGCCGGCTTCCTTGACAAAGCGATGAACCATCCGCTGGTCCGACACCAATTCCGGTTTGATCAATTTGATGGCCACATCTGTTCCCCTCTCGGAGTCCCGGGCCAGGACAACCACGCCCATGCCGCCGCCGCCGAGCACGCGCACCACTTCAAAGCGGGCCAAACTGGCCAGCAATCCGGGCCGTGTGGGCGGCGAGAGCAGACGATGCCCGACCAACTCCGCAATCGGCCCGGCAAATGCCGAAACGGGAGGGATGAATGGCCCTTCGTTGGATGCGTCTTGGTTCATTGTGAAGGGCCTTTCGCCGGAACGTCGGGCGGCATTTTCTTCAGCGCCTCGGCAAGTATTTCCCGGGTTTGGTTATCAATCCACGGCTGGTCTTTGGCCCAGAGCAGGCCGCGCCGCAGTTCCGCGTCCTTGAGTTGGGAAATCCGGGCATCGAGGCGCACAAGCGCAGCGGCGATGCTGGCATAATAGAGAACCGCCGCCACTTCCTGGGGAATGCTGCTCTCCGGGTGGTCCATGTTTGCCTTGGCAAAATCCTTGGTGAGTGAGAGCAGTTCCAGGGGCGGAACGGGATGATGGAACAGGTCCGAAAAGCTTTTCAGGAGCAGGCTCTGCGCTTCGCTCAGGGTCTTGAGCCGGACGCTTGTCGCGGGGTCGAATCCGCCCAAATCCACCAGGATCGGCGCTGACATTTGATGGCGGAAAATCGCGCTCAACTCCTCCGGCCGCCAAAGCCGGGCGCATTCAGCCCCGGCCGCGAAGAAGGCGGCGAGGCTCTTCGGCGGACTTTTGCTTAATGCCGCGGCGGAGTCAAACTCAGACATACTGTTCCATCTCCATACGAACTTCGTTTGTGAATCTTGCAAGTCAGGACCGCTTGGCCAGATGCGAGACAAAATGCTCCAGCTCCTGGATTTCCGCGGCGGTTGCGGCATCCTGTTCCGCATATTCCTTGATGACTTTGGCCAGGTGCATCTTGAAAATCCGTTTGCCGCTCAACAGCAGGTTGGACGCGTCCGTGGGAGACTTGATCCCGAACCGCTCGATTAATTCCTCGTAAGGGATCTGGGGCGCGTCGTTCAGGACCGGATCAATGAGGCGGATGCGAAACATCTCCCAAATGAAACCGCGCCGCGGCTGGTCCGCCGCGGGATCGCGGCAATCGGCCTCCATCCGCCGCAATGTCTCCGCCAGCACGGCGCGAATCCATGTCAAGTCGAATTCATCGGACGGCCCCGCCGGCCCCGGCAATTCCCGCCCCAGTTCCTCCAACGAAACAGGCGGGCGCCGCGCCTCCGCCCGGTTCAACCGGTCCAGCACAAAATGGCGCAGGCTGGTCTTGAGAAAATCCCGAAATCTTCCCCGGTTGCGATCCGCCCGCCGCAGCCAGCCCTCCTTTAAAATTTTATCCTCGGCAAACTCCTGCAACAGCACTTCCGCCTGGTCTTTGAGGGAGGGGAAGGTTGCCACCAGAAATATCCGCAGCGGCGCCCAATAGAGCCGGATCAAGCCATCCAGCCGCGCTTCATCGGCCTCCGCCGCCTGGCCCAACCCGGCCCAATCGGTCCGGGGAAAAATTGAACTGGCTGACGGTTCTGAAGACATGTGCCGGGAAGGATTGAACTCAAAGCGGCCTTGCGGAGCAAGCCATTTTACGGCCAAAACTTCCGAAACTTACCTTGACAAGTGACGATAATTCTGTCGTGATTACATTGAACATCCGTTTGTGGGATATGCATTGCCATCGGTGAAAACAACTTCTGCCAAAGTTCTTGCGTGCCTTCTCTGTTTTCTGCTGATGAAAGCGGGCGCGCAGAGTGTTTCCGATCTCCTGCAACAAGGCGTGTCCGTGCAGCGCGCCGTCGTTCCTCTCTACACCACCGGCTCCTTCAAGCTCTCCGCTGTCGTGCGCGTGGACCGGGCGTTCATGGACTACCAGCACAAAGGATTCTTCCGCATTGGCTTGTTTCCCATCGGCGTCCTGGACGGCGTGACCTTTGAGGCGCGGGACACGGCTGACCCGTTCGCCAGCCTGGCCAGCGTGCGGCACTGGCTGGGAACCAAGGCCGGCCAACGGATTGAAATGCGCCGGGTCAAATTCCTTTTCTCCCCGACCAACCGTCTGGAAGCCGGTCTGGCGCGATGCGTGGCCAAGGATCACTGGGAGCTGCTCAACGGCGTCCGTTTCGTCTCCAGCGCCGGCGAAGTCCGGGCGCCGCGAGCCACCCTGGAAATGGCCGGGCCGCGAGGCGGCCGGGTGATTCTGGAAACCACGCCGCGAACGACCAACACTTTTCTTGCGTCTGCCTTGACTTTCAATGACTCCTCTTGTCCACCCATCACCGACCCGCATCAGTCCAAATGAAAACACACCGAGCATTACCCCTGTTGAAAGACGTCGCCGCGACCGCAGCCGCCATCCCCTGCCTTTTGCTGCTATTGGCCGCGCCGGCAACGGTGCAAGCCCAACCCCTATTCGGTTACACGACAAATGTCGGCAGCACCTCCGTCACCATAACCAATTACACCGGTCCGGGCGGCGCTGTGATAATTCCAACCACCATCAACGGCCTGACCGTCACCGCCATCGGGCAGGAGGTGTTCTTGTACAACTACAATCTGTCCACCGTCACGATCCCCAACACTGTCGCCAGCATTGGGTACGAGGCGTTCTATGACAGCAGCCTAACCAGTGTAACGATCGGCGCAAACGTCACCTACATCGGACAGGAGGCGTTCTTCTACTGCCTCAACCTGACCAGCGTCTATTTCCAGGGCAACGCTCCCACCGTTGGTGAGGCTGCGTTCCAAGATGACGCCGCCGCGACGGTTTATTATTTGCCGGGCACCACTGGCTGGGGCCCCACTTTTGCCGGCCTGACCGCAGAGGCGGGAGCCGCGCCATTGACGTTTGCCAACCTCCATTCGTTCTCGGTCTTTCCCAATGGCTCCGACCCCGTGGCCGGGATGGTTCAGGGCAGCGATGGCAATTTTTATGGAACGACCTCCGGCGGCGGCACCAACGGCGGCGGCTACGGCACCGTCTTCAAGGTGACGAGCAACGATGTCGTGACTGTTTTGTACGAGTTCAGCGGGCGCTCTGACGGCGCAAATCCTCAAGCTGGATTGGTGCAGAACACCAATGATGGCAATTTCTATGGGACCACTCGATATGGCGGGACCAACGGCAAAATTGGCACCGTGTTCAAAATCACGACCAACGGCATGCTGACCAGTTTGTATTCCTTCACCGGCGGCGATGATGGAGCGCAGCCCGAGGGCGCGCTGGCACTGGGCGACAACGGCACTTTTTATGGGACCACTCAAAACGGCGGCAGCAACGGCCACGGCAACGTTTTCCAGATCACGATGAATGGCCAATTCAGCACCTTATATGCCTTTGGCTTGGTTGAACAGACCAACGTCACCAGTCGCATCGCAGTGTACCGCTGCGGAACAAATATTTTTTACCACACCAATTATTACACCAATCATATTGCGCTCGATGGCGCCACTCCCAACGGCTTGGTCCTGGGCCTCGATGGCAATCTCTATGGAACCACTCAATCCGGCGGCGCCAGCAACAACGGCATCGTGTTCAAAATCACGACCAACGCCACGCTGACCAGTTTGTATTCCTTCACCGGCAGCGTGGACGGAGCGAATCCCCAAGCCGCGCTGGTGCAGGGAAGCAACGGGGGGTTTTATGGAACGACAGCTCACGGCGGCGCCAATGGCTCCGGCACCGTGTTCAAAATCAAGAACGACGATACCTACACGAGTTTGTATTCCTTCACTGGCGGCGATGATGGAGCGAATCCCCAAGCCGCGCTGGTGCATGGCATAAACGGGGGGTTTTATGGAACGACATTCTCCGGCGGCGACAATGGTTATGGCACCGTGTTCAAAATCACGACCAACGGCACCCTCACCAGTTTGTATTCCTTCACCAACGGTATTGATGGAGCGAATCCTCAAGCCGCGCTGGCGCAGGCCAGCGACGGCAATTTCTATGGGACGGCAACTGGCGGTGGCTCGGGCATCGGTTCCGGAGGCAACGGCACCGTCTTCAAAATCGCCACCAACGGGACGTTCACCGCGTTGTGTGCGTTTCCGGGCGCGAATGATGGCCAATTTGCAAATGCCATGGTGCATGGCAGTGATGGCAGTTTTTATGGGACCACCCAAAACGGCGGGACCAACGGCGCCGGCAACGTTTTCCAGATCATGACCAACGGCACCCTCACCAGTTTGTATTCCTTCACCGGTGGCAATGATGGATCGGTCCCTGGCGCCGTGTTGGTGCAAGGCAGCGATGGCAATTTTTATGGAACGACACAATACGGCGGCGACAACTATGACGGCACCATTTTCCAAGTTACGACCAACGGCACGCTAACGACTTTGTATTCCTTTACCGGCGGCGACAATGGGGCGGATCCCGATGCCGCGCTGGTGCAGGGTGGCAACGGTAGTTTCTATGGAACGACACCTTACGGCGGCGCCAACGGCGACGGCACCGTTTTCCAGATCACGGCCGATGGCCAATTCAGCCCCTTGTATGCATTTGGCTCGGTTGAACAGCTCATCAACGTCACCAGTCGCACTAATGTGAACCCCTGTGGAACAACCAATATTTCTTACAGCACCAATTATATTGCGCTCGATGGAATCACCCCCAACGGCTTGGTCCCGGGCCTCGACGGCAATTTTTATGGGACCACTCAATACGGCGGCACCAACGACAACGGCACCGTGTTTGAGATCACGCCCCAGGGCACGTTCACCAGTTTGTATTCCTTCACCGGCGGCGATGATGGCGGGATTCCTTACACTTCACTGGTGCAAGGCGTCGACGGCAATTTTTATGGAACGACATCATCTCAAGGCGGCGGCGATGAGGGAAACGGCACCGTGTTCGAGATAACGCCCAACGGCTTGTTGACCACTTTGTATTCGTTCATCGGCGACACGGACGGCTACAGTCCGAGCGCTTTGCTGGCCGGCACGGATGGCAATTTCTACGGAACCACCCAATACGGCGGCACCAACTACGCCGGCAACGTTTTCCAGATCATGACCAACGGCACATTCAACAATTTGTATTCCTTCACCGGCGGCGCTGATGGCGGCTCTCCGCAAACTGCCTTGGTGCAGGGCGGCGATGGCAGCCTTTATGGAACGACATCCAGCGGCGCCACCGGCGGATATGGAGGCGTTTTCAGCCTGAGCGGCAGCAGTCTTCCATCGCCTTTGCCGCTGATCATCATTCAGCCGTCCAACCCGCCGCCGACGCTGACCGGCCTTTCCGCCGCGTTCACCGTCGTTGCTTTCAGCGGCGCTCCGTTGAGTTATCAGTGGCTGCACAACGGCGTTCCTCTTTCCGCGGGCGACGATTTTTCCGGCTTGGACCTCGGCACCTTGACAGTGGACGCGGCGGCGCCGGGCGATGCCGGCACCTATTCCGTGGTGGTTTCCAATTCTTACGGCGTCACGAACAGTTCCAACGCGGTCTTGACCCTTCTTGCCGACACCAACGCGATGGAGGATTTTGAGGCTGGCACCAATTACGTGGCTGCGGGCGACTATGCCCTGGCCAACCTCAGCTTTGCCAACGCGCTGAGTTTTTCGCCGACCAATGCCACCAATATTTTCTTCTATGCGGCGACCGAGTTGTTGAGCCTGCCGCAACAGCCGGCGGGAAGCAATTTCCTCAACCGCATCGGCATCGGCAGCGACGGGCGCGATATTTTCAACTGGCAGGCTCAAGAGCCGACCAACGCGAACGGCCATCTGGAGGTTCCAGTGACAACGCCGCCGCTCAACGCCGATGAATTCACCGCCCAACTCTACACCAATGTTCTCCCCGCCATCGTCGCCGCCCAGGGCAATCTGGCCCAGATCACCGACACCAATTTCACCGTCTATTTAACGACCAATGAAACCCATGCGGGCGCAGTCACGGTGGACTGGGGCGACGTCCAGATGCTGCAGGCGATGTGCGATACCGCCCAACTGTACATTTATACAATCAACTCGTGGAACCTCGACGTCCCATTAGCCGCCGCCACCAACGTTCTTGGCCAGGATAGAAGTTTTGAGGCCTTTCTGACCAATTTCCCGAACGCCTTGACCACCGCCTCGACCGCTGATCTTCCGTTGGCCAAGGGTGCCTTCATCAACGCCATCAATGAGTATTTTATCGCCTCGCAATTCATCCGCGACCGTCAGGGCGAAACCCGCCTCTTCAACTTGGACACCAACAGGATGCAGGATGAACTGAAATTTCGCGAAACCTTGAGCAACCTTCTTGCCTCTCTCAGCGGTCCCGTTCCCCTGACGGCGAACCCCGCTTACAGCGTTTCGGCACGGGCCTTTTTCAGCGGCAACTTCAATCTCCGCTCTTATTTGCCTGAATTTCAAGGCGATGACTTCGTCTGGGACACCTTCCCGGACACAAGTTTTGGCGGCATCATTACTGGACTGACTGAAAAGCAGGTTGGCAAGGGCTTCCTTAAGCATCCTTTTCACGTTGAGAGCGTCTTGGGTCTCCCGGGCACGTCGCTCTCGGTCCTCTACAACTTTACCAACTATTCTGGTCAAAGCGGCTTGGTGCAAGGCCCCGATGGCAATTTGTATGGCACGCTGGCCCTTGGCGGGCCGTACATTGATTTGGATCTCAACGGCCTTGGCTTCGGTTCCGTCTTCCAAGTGACGACCAATGGCCAATTCACCAACCTCTACAACTTTGGCACACAGCAGGACGAGTATGCCGACCCATTGGATGGCTCCCACCCCAATGCCTTGGTTCTTGGGAGCGATGGAAATCTGTACGGAACCACCGCGGATGGAGGCGCTAATTCCATGGGTACCGTCTTCAAGATCACCACCTCCGGCCAACTGACTACTTTATACAGCTTTGGGACCATAACCGACCAATTTGCTCACTTGCCCGCCGCCGCGCTGGTGCAAGGCGCCGATGGGCTGTTCTACGGCACAACTCAATACGGCGGTGGCACCGATAGGGGCGCGGGGACGATTTTTGCCATTTCCACCAATGGCGACTTCACGAATCTTTATTCGTTCAGCGGCTACAGCGACGGCGGTTATCCTGCTGGAGCGGCGCTGGTGCAAGGCACCAATGGACAGTTCTACGGCACCACGCCCCAGGGAGGTGAAGGTGATTTTGGCTATGGCACCATCTTTATGATCGATCCTTCACAACCAGGCCAAATTTCGACCCTCTACTCGTTTGGCACGCAGCAGGACGAATTTGGCGACCCCTTGGATGGCGCCACGCCTAACGGCTTGGTTCAGGGCGCTGATGGCAACCTCTACGGTACCACCGTATTCGGCGGCGCCAATGATGATTCTCTCGGCCAAACCGGCTTTTTCACCAGTTCTGGGTTGGGAGACGGCACTCTATTCCGCATCTCGCCCGTTAACGCCGGCTCCTTTACGACTTTGTTCTCATTCGATGAAAACTTTTCGGATGGCTATTATCCCATTGGCTCGCTGCTGCCCGGCCCCGGCGGCGCTTTCTACGGCGTCGCTGCCGCTGGCGGAGCCAATCAACTGGGCGCAATCTTTATCTTCAATCCGAACGGCACCGCAACCAATCTCGTCTGGTTGACCAAGTCTTCCGGGGGCTACGGCGGCAACAGCCAATTTGTCACATACAGAGACATTTATTACTATGGCTACCCGCTCCCTCCCCCTTCCCTCTTGACGCCAGGTCTCGATGGCAATTTGTACGGCACCACCACCGACGACGGGACCCATGGCAGCGGAACCGTTTATGCGTTGAACTTAAACGTCACCAACAATGGCGGGAGTCTGGGCGTGACCTTGACCGCCCCAAGCAATGGCCAGTCCTTTTCCGCCCCGGCCAACATCACTTTGAGCGCGACCGTGGCCAATGGAACTCTGGCCACGGCGGTCGGTTTTTACAGCGGGACCACTTGTTGGGCCAGACCACGACGTCCCCCTACAGCATTTCGTTCAGCAACCTTGCGGCGGGGACTTATGCTTTCACCGCGGTGGCAACGAATTACAACGGCCTTTCTGTCACTTCGGCGGTGGCGTATGTCACGGTCAATAGTCCGGGGACGACCTTGATTGACTTTGACCCCCTGGCTGACATCGGGCCGGTGGAGGGCGACCCGGCCCTCGCCGATTACCTGGAGCAATACGGCATCAGAGTGACGAACAACAGTCCGGGGACGACTGTGGTGGCCGAAAACCAGGCCAACGCGGCCGGCGGGGAGTTTGTGACCGCGTCGTCGCCGCCCAACCTGCTGACGCAAATCGGGTCCAACGGGCCGGTGAGGTTCACGGTGAGTTTTGCGAACCCGCTCACGCAGTTTAGTTTTACGCGGCCGGAACTGCTGGCCAATCCCTTTGTCACGCATCCGGCCTGGCAGGCGCAGGCCTTTGACGCCCTGGGCCAGCCGCTGGACACGAACAATGAGCCGCAGATATCCAGTTCCACCAACGTGCCGGCGCAAACCTACACTCTGACCAACACTCTCACTGGCGGGGGCATTGCCAGCGTTGAGTTCAGTTCAGAGGGCACGGGCCTCACCACCTTCAATGCCATGCTGCTCGACGACTTTGACCTGACTGCGGCCAATGCCGGCGACCTGCCGCCTTCGATCCTCATTACCAATCCGACGTACGGGCAGGTCTTTAGATTGGCGGCAATTCCCATCAGCGCCGAGACGGCGACCGGGATCGGGACGGTGACTGGCGTGAATTTCTACTATAACGGGACCCTCTGACCAACTCCTCCAGTCCGTTCTCCATCGTATGGAATGCGCCGTCCAACGGCGCCTACGTCCTGACCGCGGTCGCTGTCAACAGCTCCGGCCTGAGCAGCACTTCCGCCCCCGTGCCCATTACGGTGGCCACCGGCTTCGCCATCGAAACGCCGCCCCTGAGCCAGACCATCGCGGTGAGCAATAAAGCAACGTTCAGTGTCACGACCACGGAAACCAACGTCTCTTATCAATGGCGGTTCAACGGCACAAGCCTCGCCGGGGCGACCCTTTCTTCCTACACCGTCAGCAATGCGCCAATCAGCGCGGCGGGCAGTTACACCGTGGTGGCCAGCTATGGCGGCCAGTCGGTTACCAGCCCGCCAGCGGTGCTCACCGTGTTGGGCCCGCCCACGCTAGGCTCGCCCTCGGTGGCAACCAATGGCGGCAACATCATCTTGAGTGTGAGCGCCAGCGATTCGGTTCCCTTCTATTATCAATGGCAGCTCAACGGCAACGGCATCCCGGGGGCGGCGAACAGTTGCCTCCCGGGGACGACGAACATTTCTTACACCATCACCAATGCGCGGCCGTTTAACTCCGGAAACTACGAGGTGGTGGTGGCCAACGCCGTGGCCTCCGAGGAAAGTCCGTCCTTCAATGTGGCGGTGGGTCTTGGCGCGCCCATCACGACCAATGACAATTTCGCCAGCAGCCTGACCATTGGTCCGCTGACCAACGGAGCGGGAGTGGCGGGCATCAACAGCAGTTCCAGTTCCCCTCCGGCGCACGGACCGGCGCAGATCGCGGGCAAACCGGCCGCCGGATTCCTTTGGTACAACTGGACGGCCAGTTTCACCGGCGTCATCTCCCTGACCACGCGGGG
The DNA here is from genome assembly GCA_963825315.1 of uncultured Verrucomicrobiae bacterium. Lineage (GTDB taxonomy): Bacteria > Verrucomicrobiota > Verrucomicrobiia > Limisphaerales > Palsa-1400 > DASRLE01. The sequence goes on from CAWGST010000005.1 coordinate 551,860, forward strand.
CAGCAGCTTCGACACCCTGCTGGGCGTTTACACGGGCAGCATCCTGGCAACCTGACGTCGGTGGCCGAGGATGACGACTCCGGCGGATTCTTCACCAGCCTGGTCTCCTTCAACTGCGTGAAGGGAACCACTTACCAGATTGTGGTGGCGGGTTATCAGGGCGCTACCGGCAGTGTGGTGTTGGAACTTTCCCCCGGCCCGCCGCTCTTGCCGGGCCCGGCCAACGGCTACAGCATAGGCGGCCCGCAGCCTGTGATTACGCAACAACCGGTCAACCAGCTCGTCCATGCCGGCGCACACCGTCACCTTGAGCGTGACGGCCAGCGACGCCACCAGTTACCAGTGGTATTTTGCCGATGTCCCCGTGGCGGGCGGCAATGCCAATACTTTGGTCATCAGTAATTTCCTGGCCGGCGCGGTGGGCAACTACTACGTCAAGGTGTCCAATGCGGTTGGCGCTGTGCAAAGCAAAATCGTCGCCATCGAACTCGCAAAACCCGGCTCAAACGGCGGGCACGCCGACCAATCTGCTTGGTGGACAAGTTTGGCGACGCGGTGGACCTGACGGGCACCGGCGCGCCGGAACACTACCGGCCGGAGGACGGCGGCGGAGACACCGGCGGTTACACCCTCTCGCAATCCTTCAGCACGGCGGGGGCGACCAAGGAGGAAGGGGAACCCAACCACGCCGGCCAGCCGGGCGGGGCTTCCTACTGGTACAGTTACACCGCGTCCTACGCCGGCACGCTCCACTTCGACACCGCGGGCAGCACCTTTAACACCATTCTGGCCGTGTATATTGGTCCCGGCAACAGCTTCAGCACTTTGACCAACGTGGGAAGCCGATTATACCACCAACTATGGTCAGACAGGCCAGCCCGCCGTCATGATTTCCAACGTGGTCGCCGGCACCAAATACTTTATCGCCATTGACGGCTACCTGGGGGCCAGCGGCGCCGCCCACCTGAACGTTTTCTTCAACCCGCCGGCCAACGTCAACGTGATCGTCAACACCAACGCGGTTCCCATTACCAACAACACCCCCGTCATTGCCATAACCTCTCCGGCTAATAATTACTTGACAATGAACTCCAACATCACTGTCCGGGGCACGGTCAAAGGCAGTGGCGGGAAACCACCGGTGGGTACGTTCGTGCAAGTGGCCGTCAACACCAACGCTCCCGAACAAGCCACCCTGCAAGGGATTAACTGGTCCACCAACGTGACGCTGACCAACGGAGCCAACACGATCACCGCCCAAGGCATCACCGTGCTGGGCACCAACACCAACACGGTATTCGCCTCCGCCCCGGTCACGCGCACCATCTTTTATGACGTGACGCCGCCGTCGCCCCTGGTGAAGACGAACTTGACCTTGCTGACGTCCCCGCCCGGCCACGGCAAAATCACGGGACAGGCCAATCAGGCCAGGTTGGAAATCAACAAGGTTTACACGGTCACAGCCGTGCCCATCGGCAACTGGGTGTTTGCCAATTGGAGCAGCGGAACCAACACCAACAGCCTGAGCCCCCTGCCCAACAGCGCGTCCCTTTCCTTCCTCATGTCCTCCAACTTGATCTTGCAGGCCAACTTCGTCACCAATCCCTTCACCGCCGTCGCCGGCGTCTATAATGGATTGTTTTCTCCGACCAACGGCGTGAGCGAAGAAAGCTCCGGCTTCTTCACCGCCACCCTGCCGGTCGCCGGTCGCGGAACCTACAGCGCCAAGTTGCTGCTGGATGGCGGCTCCTATCCCTTCAGCGGCACCTTTGACCTGTCGGGCGACGCGGAAGAAATAGTGGCCCGCTCCGGCAAAACGTCTCTCACGGTCGATTTGCATCTCGATCTGCCTGCGACCAACGATCCAATGACCGGCAGCGTGAGCGACAACGCGACCAATGCCTGGATCTCCGAACTCCGGGCCAACCGCGCCGTATTCAACGCTAAATCAAACCCTGCGGCCGATTACGCCGGCAAATACACCCTGATCATCCCCCCCGGCAGCAACGCGCCGACCAACGAACCGGGCGGCTACGGCTACGCCACGCTGGCCAACACTCTGGCCGGCTTGGTTTCCCTCAGCGGTCGCCTGGCCGACAACACCGCTATCAGCCAATCCGTCGCGGTTTCCAAAGATGGAAACATCCCGCTCTACGTCTCCCTTTACTCCCGCAGAGGATTGCTGCTGGGATGGCTGGTCCTGACCAACGATACAACCAACCAACCGGCGCAAATGATCCTGGGCACAAGTCTGGCCTGGATCAAAACCAACATCCCCAAAACTTTGTATGCGCCGGGCTTTACCAATACGAACATCACCGTGCTCGGCTCGCTCTACATTCCGCCGGCATCGCGCGGGAACGCTTTAACTTTGACCAACGGCACCCTCACCATCGGCAACGGCGGCCTGGCTGATGTGTTGATTTACAGCAACCTGACCATCGCGGGCGACAAACTGGTCAATACCAACCTGGACAATCCGACCAACCAATTGAAAGGCGTCATCACACCCGGCGCCGGGATATTCACCGTGACCTTCCGGCCCACCGGCGTCCACACCGACACCGTGGCCAAAGGCGTGGTTTTGCAAGACGACCCGACGACCAACGCCGCCGGCTGGTTCCTCGGCGCCGACCAATCCGGCTACTTCCTCCTCCAACAGTGACGCAAGCCATCACGCAACAGAGTCCTTTAAACGGCTTCGGATTTTCCGGGTGGCCTTCAGTTGATTGTCGTTGAGCGAATCTCATTGAATTTGCTTGAGAGTTAAGGGATAAAACCCGCGGCAAGTCAGCATGGATAAACTAATTATGACTCCTGCGCCCGGCGAACGCTTGTTGCGTTTTGTCGGTGATCGCATTCGTTTTGGTCTGCGGACGCCGCAAGGTTTTGGCAAGGGCTGGCGGGCGCTGCTGCGCACCAACTTGGGCAAAGCGGAGCGCCTGCGCCAGGAAATCATCGCCACGCACGCGGGGAAAAATCCACTCTCGATCGCCTTCTGGCGCGACGTTCCGCTGCAAGAGCAGCCTTCTGGCGAGTGGGCCATCGAGTTGCCGTTGACGGATGTCGGGTTCTATAGCGCAAAACCCTACGTCCTGGACCCGCAGGGACGGCAATTCTGGCCGGAGGGACCCGACGCAGGCGTGTCCGTGCATCCCAGCATCTATCGCACGGCCAATACCATTTACTGCGCTTTTTCGCGGATGTTCGGACCGTCGAAAACGGCGCGCGCGACGCAGGATGCGAAGGTGGAGAAGCAACTCAGCGATTTGGATCATCAAGGCTACGCGCTCATCCCGCCCTCTGGCACATTGCGCGATCTTGCGCGCGAGTTGCCGCATATCATGGACACGCTGGGATGCCGCGTTCTCCAGTTGCTCCCCATCGGCCCAACGCCCGCGACCTTTGCGCGCTTTGGCCGTTTCGGCAGTCCTTATGCCTGCCTGGATTTAACGGGGATTGATCCCGCGCTGGTCGAGTTCGATCAACGCACCAATGGCGTCGAGCAGTTTTGTGAATTGACTGGCGCGGTGCATCGGCGCGGCGGACGCGTGCTGCTGGACATGGTGATCAATCACACCGGCTGGGGTTCGACCCTTTTCGAGAATCACCCGGAATGGTTCCTGCGCAAGCCGGACGGAACATTCGCCAGTCCGGGCGCATGGGGAGTAACGTGGAACGACCTGGTCGAATTGAATCCAGTTTACCTTGAGTTGTGGGAACAGTTTGCCCGGGCGTTTCTGACCTGGTGCCGGCGGGGGGTGGATGGATTTCGTTGTGACGCGGGCTACAAAGTGCCGCTGCAGGTCTGGCAATATATCGAGGCGCGCGTGCGGCAGGAGTTTCCCGAGGCGTTGTTTCTGTTGGAAGGCCTGGGCGGCCCGCTGGAGGCGACTGAGGCCTTGTTAACCGACGGCGGCATGCAATGGGCTTATTCGGAACTCTTCCAGAATTACAAAGGGTCGGATGTGGCGCGCTGCCTGGACTACAGCATTGGCCAAAGTGAGCGCGTTGGCATTTATGTCCATTACAGCGAGACGCACGATAATGACCGTTTGGCCAAAAAGGGGCGGATCTGGTCGCTCATGCGCAACCGGCTCTCGGCCCTGGCCAGCGTGGCGGGCGGATACGGATTCACCTGCGGCGTCGAGTGGCTGGCCCGGGAAAAGATCGAGGTCCATTCCAGTGGCGGCCTGGCTTGGGGCAGCCAGGACAATTTGCTTGCCGAACTGGCGGGACTGAATCGGTTGTTGGCCAATCATCCGTGTTTTTTTGACGGAGCCAAACTGGAGCGGCTCAGCCCGGAAGCATCGGACGTTTATGCGTTGCGCCGCGTGTCGGCGGAGGGCTTGGACGTTGTTTTGGTCCTGGTCAACACCGACGCGGATGCCAGCCATGTTCTCGCGCTCAAAGCGGACGAATATGAACGGTTGGGACGCCCGCAAATCGATTTGCTGGGCCAAAGTCCGCCAGCAGCGCAATCGAGCCAGGGGCAGATCCTCTTCAACTTGTTGCCCGGCGCGGCATTTTGTCTGGCAACCACGGCCAAACCTTTGGGTCTGGCCGGCGGCGACTACCGCCGTGCCCGCGCCCAATCCTCCTGGGCCATCAGCGCCTTGAGCAAAGTTTTGCTGCCCGAAGAGATCGGGTCTTGTTCCTGGCGCGAATTGGCCGGACGAATCAATTTGGACGCGCGCGAATTCCTCGGGGCGCTGTCCGGCCTGGATCACACCCGATCGCGGACAGATTTGTTGGGGGCGCTCGACGCTGCGAAGGGAAAATATCCGCAAGTTGTGCCATGGACATTGCTGGACCGCCGCCGCATCACACTCCTCCCGCCGGATCATTGGCTCTTGCTGCAGGATGAGCGCCCGTTCCGCGCCTGGCTGACGCGCCAGGACAATGGAACGCGGGAAGAGGCCGAGGCCATCGAAGTCCATGGCGGGTACGTCGCGTGCTTTGCGCCGAAGAATTTGGAAAGGGCGGCTGATGCCGAATTGGAAATCGAGCGTTATGCGCTGGCCAACGAGAAGGTCGAGGCCGCGGTTCGATTCCTGGCCGCCGAACCAATCCTTTCCGAGACGCTGGCCAAACCGCCGGCGGACTCCCTGGTTTTGCTGACCAATGGCCGCGGCGGCATGGCGCGTTTGTGCGTCGATTTGGGAAGGATCAATTCCAAATACGATTGCGCATTGGGGGCGAACCTTCATCCGGAATTTCCCGTGGACCGGCACATTTTTGCCAAACGCATCCGCGTCTGGATTACAGCGGACGGATTCACCACGCCGCTGAACTTGCAAAATCTGGTCTCGTTGAAAATCGGGCCGCCCGCCGTTTGGAGTTTCACGGCCGAAGCGGGCGATGGGAGGACTGTGGAAGTGCTGTTGACCGCCGACATGCTGGAGGGTTCCAACACAACTGTATTCACTTGCGCGCGGCTGCCGGCCTCCCGGCCCGCCGATTTGCCGCCGCAATTTCATGTCCATCTCACGGTGCGCGTCGATATCGAGGACCGGAATTTCCACACCGAAACTCATCGCAACGGGGCGGCGGACCATCATTTCAGCACGAATTGCCATCCGCTCACGGACCAGATAGGCTTCGCGTTCACGCCCGCGCCGGACCGGCAATTGCGCATCTTTGGCAACATTGGCATCTATCATCCTCAAGTGGAATGGTGCGAGGGGATTCCACACCCGGTCGAGCAAAGCCGGGGACAAGTTGCCAGCGGCGACGCCTACAGCCCGGGTTGGTTCGAACTGCCTTTGGTCAAGGATCAAACTGTCACACTGGTGATCTCAGCCGAAAGAACGGTCCCGACTTTGCCGCTGATCGAGCAAGGTTCAACCCATCGCGCAATGGAAGAAGAGATGGCGTTCAAAGGGACGAAACTGCCTGAAAAAGATTCATTTGGGCGGCGCCTGGCCATCGCGGCGCGGGCCTTCGTGGCGCGGCGCGGCGCGGGCCGCACGATTATCGCCGGCTATCCATGGTTTCTGGACTGGGGACGGGATTCGCTCATTAGCGCGCGCGGATTATTGGCGGCGGGCATGGTATCGGACGTCGCGGGAGGGCTGGTCACTTTTGGGCGGTTCTCCAAAAACGGCACCATGCCCAATACCATACAGGGTCTCAACGCTTCCAATTGCGACACTTCGGATGCGCCGCTCTGGTATGGAATCGTTTGCGAGGAAACGGCGGAGCAGATGGGTGAAAAAATCTACGCAACACCGGTGGATCAGACTGGGCGCAAGGTGGCGGATGTTCTGCATGAAATCGCCCTGGGCTACTCGCGCGGCACCCCCAACGGCATCCGTATGGACACAGCTTCGGGATTAATCTGGAGTCCGGCGCATTTCACCTGGATGGATACCAATTATCCGGCCTGCACGCCGCGCCAGGGCTACCCGGTGGAAATCCAGGTGCTGTGGATTCGGCTCTTGCGCCAAGTCCACAAGCTTGGGTTGAAACCAGCCAGCGAACCGTGGGACGCCCTGGCGAACCGCGCGGAGGAATCGCTCCGAAAATTCTTCTGGCTCGAAGACAAGGGTTATATCGCCGATTTGCTCATCGCCAATCCGGGCCAGGCCGCCCGGGAAGCTGTGGTGGACCAGGCCTTGCGCAGCAATTATCTTTTGGCGATTGCCTTTGGATTATTCACCGGAGCGCAAGCGCGGCGGGGAGTGGATGCGGCGCTGAGGTGTTTGTTCGTTCCCGGGGCGGTGCGGACGCTGGCTCCCCTGCCCGTCCGGCCGCCATTGGCGATTTACAGCGGCGATGGCCGTTTGCTGAACAATCCGCAGGAGCCGTATTGGGGCCGCTACCAGGGAGATGAAGACACCCAGCGCAAACCTGCCTATCATAACGGCACCGCCTGGACTTGGACTCTGCCGATGGCGTGCGAAGCGCTGGCCAGGGCGTGGGACAGGTCGCCGTCCGCGGTGGCGGCGGCCAGAGCTTATCTGGGGAGCATGGATAAATTACTCCTGACCCATTGCCTGGGCCAGCTTCCGGAAATCCTGGACGGGGACGCCCCCCACACGGCGCGCGGCTGCGACGCGCAAGCGTGGAGCGTCACGGAAGCGTTGCGCGTCTGGAAATGGCTGGCGATCTGAAATCTCAAATCTCAAATCTCAAATCCCCCCCGCCCGCAACATCCTCCAATTCCCTGCGCTGGTGGAAATTGCTGGATGGCACGCAAAAATACGTCTTTGTCATGGCCTCGCTGGCCTGGCTCTTCGATTGCCTGGGCCAGCAGGTGTTTGTCATTGCACGAAATCCGGCGGTGGCGGCGCTGCTGCCAGCGGGCACGCCGCCCGATGTGCTGAAAAAATGGGGCGGTTACGCGACGGCCATTTTCGTTCTGGGATGGGCGACCGGCGGATTGATCTTCGGGGCCATGGGCGACCGGATTGGGCGTGCCCGTTCCCTAACCATAACCATCCTGCTCTATGGGCTATGCACCGGCTTGTCGGGGTTTTCCACCAGCATCACGGATTTTTGTGTCTATCGCTTTATCACCGGACTGGGTGTTGGCGGGGTCTTCGGACTGGCGGTGGCTCTCTGTGCCGACTCCTTGCCGGACAAGGCTCGTCCCCAAGCCCTGGGCTTGTTCCAGGCGCTCTCCGCTTTGGGTAATGTGATCGCCGGCATCGCCGCGGTCTGTCTTGGTTATTGGGCCCTGCTCGATCCCGCCGCCGCCAGCGGCTGGCGTTCCCTTTTCATTTTTGGCGCGCTGCCTGCGCTGGTCTGCGTGTTCTTCCAATTTCGGATGAAGGAGCCGGAGAAATGGATGGTGGCGCGCGCCCGGGGAAAAATCGACGGCGTTCGTTTCGGCTCTTATGCTTCGCTCTTGGGCGAGGCGCGATGGCGGAAACCGGCGTTGTTCGGCATGTTGTTGTGCGTGGCGGGGGTGGTGGGATTGTGGGGCATCGGCTTCTTCAGTCCCGAGTTGGTGGATTACGTCATCGCCAAAGCATTGACTGCCCGGCATGTCCCCGCCGCGCAACTGCCCGGCCAGCGGCTGATGTGGATGGGCCTGACCATGATCGTCCAGAATTTCGGCTCGTTCCTGGGCATGATGACCTTTACCAAGTTCACTCATGATTATGGACGGAAAAAAGTCTTCACCACCGCCGCGATTTGCGCCTTTCTCAGCACGGTCATCGCCTTCAAGTTTCTCACCCAGCCCTGGCAGATTTTTGTGCTGTTGCCGGTCATGGGGTTCTTCCAACTCGCCTTGTTCGCCGGTTTTGCCATTTATCTGCCGGAGTTGTTTCCCTTGCGATTGCGCAGCACCGGCGTCAGCTTCTGTTACAATGTCGGGCGTTTTGTCGCTGCCAGCGGCCCCTTCACCCTGGGTCTTTTGCAGTCGCATTTGGGCCGGGGCAACATTCCTGCCGAGGCGAAAATGGACGCCTTTCGCAATGCCTGTTGCTGGGTGAGTCTGATCTATCTCCTGGCCCTGTTCGCCCTGCCCTTTCTTCCCGAAACAAAAGGCCAGCCCCTTCCCGAAGGATGAGAACCGTCTGATGCGCGCCGTCATCCAACGGGTAACTGAAGCCAGCGTCGTTGTCTCGGCAACGATCAAAGGGGCGATTCAACGCGGATTGCTCGTCCTCGTCGCGATGGAAAAATCCGACACGCCGGAGGATATTGAGTGGCTCAGCGGAAAAATCGCGCGCCTGCGAATTTTTGACGACGAAAACGGGGTCATGAACCGGTCCGTGCAGGAAGCGGGGGGCGATGTTTTGCTGGTCAGCCAGTTCACTCTGTTTGCCAGCACGAAAAAAGGGAATCGCCCCTCCTACTCGCGCTCCGCCCGTCCCGAAATTGCCATCCCGCTCTATGAACGATTGATCGTCAAGCTGGCGGAAGATTTGGGCCGCCCGATTCAAACGGGCGAGTTCGGCGCGGACATGAAAGTGGCGCTGACCAATGACGGGCCGGTCACAATTATTATTGATACAAAAAACCGGGAGTGAGGGAAGATTCTAAGAAAGCGCCTCCAGCAAGGCCGCCTGAAAATAACCGCTCAATTCCATGGAGGCCAGGAAGCGGGCCTTTTCGCTGGTCAGATTGAGCTGGCGCGCCGTGTCCATTTCCGGCCGGCCCAACCGCACCCAACTGCCGACGCGGATTTCGTTCAAGACGCGCAACATCCATTCCATTTGTTCGCCGGTCAGGGTAAAGAGAAGATCGCCTTTGCCCTCCTTGAAAAAACGCCGGTCGTTGTTGAACAATTGGCCGAGCTTTTTTTTATGGTCTTGCCGCTGTTGTTCCATGGCTTCTTCGAGCCATTGCTGTTCCGCCTGGCCGGTGGTTTTGGGGTTCCGGCTCAGTTGATGATAACTGGCGTCGAGCAGCGGATACAACTTCAGGGTGGCCAGCAGCACAACCTTTTCCCGTTGGCTGATGTGAAAGATAAACGGGCGGCCCGCGCTGTCCGGTTTTTGCGGACGAATGAATTTCATTCCTCGCGCTCCATGGTGGCGTGCAGGCCGTAACCTTGCAGTTGATGGACATAATGCTCGGCCTTTTCAAAAGTTTCCCGCACCAGCAAACTTTTGCCCGTCTCGTGGACTTGCAGCATGTGACGCCGCGCTTTGGCCTTGGGCCAGCCAAACACCGCTTGAAAAACATGGGTGACGTAATCCATCAAATTCACCGGATCATTCCAGCAAATGACCAGATAGCCCCGATCGCGCGATTCCTTCGGATCGGTCTTTTCTTTCTTCTCCGTATCGGGCGGAGCCATAGGCACGGCAGTTTCAGCCATGCCGCCATCATAATGGTTCTCGAACCCGTGCGCCAGTCCCGAGAATCCCGGAACTTGGGTTGATTTTCTTCATTTGTCTTGCGCGTCTGCCACACTTGCCTTACCGTGGTCCCATGAAAACTTTGACCATCCGGCTGCCCGATTCCCTCGTCACGGAGATCGAACACGAGTCGCGCGCGCGCTGCGTGTCAAAGTCCGATGTTGTGCGGGAACGCCTGCATCATCCGCAACGCGCCGCGAGTGCGGACGGCAGCATGAGGGAATTGATCGGCGACTTGATTGGCTCAGTCCTCAACGACGGCCTGCCCGTGGATCTCTCCAGCAACAAGAAGAAATACCTGCCCGCACTGATCCGTGCCAGGAAACGTCATCGCCGATAGCAGCGCCCTGGTTGCCTTGGTGCGTCACGATGACCAGCATCATCGCTGGCTCAACGCGCACATTGATGCCCTCCCGCCGCCGTGGCGCACATGCGAGGCGGCATTGAGCGAAACTTTCCATCTGGTCGGGGAGAGGGGCGTTCCCAAGATCAAGGAAATGCTGCGGCGTGGCGCGGTGGTGCTCTCGTTCAATTTGGGAGATGAGCTTGAGCCGGTGCTCGCCCTCATGGACAAATACGCCGACGTGCCCATGAGCCTGGCCGATGCCTGCCTCGTGCGCATGAGTGAAACCCTGCCCGACCCCGTGGTGCTGACCACCGATGCTGATTTCAAAATCTACCGCCGCCATAGCCGTCAGGTCGTCCCCTGCTTGTTGCCATAAAACTCCCCTTCACGCCCCGCCCAGCAGCGCGTGAACCTTGGGCATCCATTCGCTGATCGGGATTTTCTGCGGACAATGATCTTCGCAGTCGTGGCAGGCAACGCAAACACTGGCCCGCGCCGCTTCCGGGATAAAAATCTCATACTTGAAGCGCGCGCCGGGAATGTCTTCGTGGAGAAACGCTTCGTTGTAGATTTCAAAATTGGCCGGGATGTCCACTCCGTTTGGGCAGGGCATGCAGTAGTTGCACTTGGTGCAGGGAATGGCCGCGCGTTCCCGGGTACTTTTCCTGCAACTCTGCGATCAGCTTCAAGTCCGCCGCCTGAAACGAATGGCTGCAAGCGTGAGACGCCGAATCCAGGTTGGCTCTCACCTGGTCCATGTTGCTCATGCCGCTTAAGACAACCGTCACTTCGGGCTGGTCCCAAAGCCATTGCAATGCCCAGTCTGCCGGGGATCGCTTCACGCTGGCGCGCTCGATCACCTGGCCAATGGACGACGGCGGATGGGCCAGCCTGCCGCCGAGCAGCGGTTCCATGATCACGACGGCCAGACCCTTGGCGGCCGCGAGCTTCAATCCTTGAGTGCCCGCCTGGTTTTCCGTGTCCATGTAGTTGTACTGAATCTGGCAGAACGTCCACAGATCGCAGCCGTTGATGATGTCAGGGAAGCTCTCGTAATTGTCGTGAAACGAGAAACCCAGGTGGCCGATGCGTCCGTCGCGAATCGCGGCCCCGGCCTTTTCCAGGAGTTTGTATTTCGGGACGGTTTCGCTCCAGCGGCTTTTATCCAGGGCATGGAGCAGATAGAAATCAATGTGCTCGGTCTGGAGCTTGCGCAGTTGCTCGTTCAGCATCCGGTCAAAATCGGCTTCTTTTTCGATCAACCACACTGGGGACTTTGTGGCTATTTTCACCAGGTCCCGATGGCCGCGCAATGCCTTGCCCAGAACGGTCTCGCTGTTGCCTTCGTGATAGATGTAAGCGGTGTCGAAATAGTTCACGCCCCGATCCAGGGCGTGGCGGATCATGCGCACCGCTTCCGCTTCATTGATATTTGGGCCATTGGGATTTCCGTCCACAGTGGGCAGGCGCATACAGCCAAAGCCCAGAACCGAGGCGTTCCAGTCCAGCTTGCCGAATTTGCGGAATTGCATGGTCATTAGATTTTCTGCTTGATTCGCGCGCTGTCAATGACGAACCAAAGTTGAAACCGCTGGTATTCTGCATTGCATCCCGCGGAGTGTTGCGCAACTCTACGGGCGGCGCGCCAGACTGGGCGCGTTCATTATGAACGACGACACAACCGCGGAAGAACAGTTTATTGACTTCAAATGCCCCTGTTGCGGCGAACAGGTTTCATTTCCCAAATCTTGCACCGGCCTCGCCCGGGAGTGCTTCAATTGCACCGAGCCGATCATTGTGCCGGACAGCGGCGGGGACGGCCGCCGTATTCCCCTGCCCATTGCCACCGCAAGGCTGACTTTGCGAAAGTTCCGCGGCGCGGATTGGAAGGACTTGCTGCAATTGTTCTCGGACGACGAATTCTTTGCCGCCGCGCCTTTCAAACTCGACGGGGAAGAGCGCATCGCCCGCTGGCTGGAAGCCGACGCGGTCGTCAAACTGACCTCGCCCGGCGTCCCGTTCATTCTGGCGGTGCAAGCTCAGGAGGGCGCGAAAGTGATCGGTTGTCTTTCCCTTGGTTTTTCAGATGCGGATCGGCTCCAGGCCATTCTTCATCTTGTGCTCCATCGTGATTTTCAGCGCCGCGGTTTCGGCGCGGAGGCGGCGCTGGGCGCGCTCGGATTTTGTTTTCAGGGATATCTCTGCACCGGGTCCAGGGCTATTGCGACAGCACGAATGTCGCGGCTTGCCGGCTGTTTGAAAAGACCGGGATGAGGCGCGAGGCGGAATTCGTGCGCGATCACAAGATTGGAGATCAATGGGTCAACACGGCTGCTTACGCCATATTGCGCGAGGAGTTCGATACCGCCGCGGGCAAATGATCATCGCTCCTTCACTATTGGCCTCCAATTTCGCCCGGCTCGACCGGGAGGTGGGGCGCGTGCAGCGCTCCGGCGCGGATTGGCTGCATCTCGACATCATGGACGGACATTTTGTGCCGAATATTTCTTTTGGTCCGGGCCTTGTGGCCGCCATTCGGCCGCTGACCAAAATGACTTTCGACGTCCATCTCATGTGTTCGCGGCCCGAAATCCTGTTGGAACCTTTCGCCAGGGCGGGGGCGGACCGGATGACCGTTCATATTGAATTGGACGGGCAAGTGACATCGCTTATATGGAAGATTCGCTCCCTGGGCAGGCAGGTGGGTTTGGCCATCAACCCTCCCACGGCCATGGCCAGCGTCAAGCCTTTTTTGGATCAGATAGATTCGCTCCTGGTCATGACAGTCAACCCTGGCTTCGGCGGCCAGGGATTCATCACTGAATGTTTGCCGAAAATCCAGCAAGCGGCGGCCTGGCGGCGCAAACTCGGGTTGAAATTTCGCATCGCGGTGGACGGAGGCCTTGACTTGCAAACGGTCGCAAGCTGCGCCTCCGCCGGCGCGGACACCTTTATCAGCGGCACGGGCCTGTTCGAGCATAAGAACCTCAAGGCGGCGGTGGCGAAGATGCGAAAAGCCGCGCAGCCTCACGCCGCCTCGCAGGTTTCTGTGTTGCAATGAATTCTCCCCCGTCCATAACGCCGATCCATTTTGGCACCGATGGCTGGCGGGCTGTCATCGCCGAGGACTTCACTTTCCATAACCTGGACCGCGTCGCCCAGGCCACCGCCGATTTTTGGAACAGCCACCCGGTGGAGGGGGCGCGTAAAACCATCATCGTCGGCTATGACCGGCGTTTTCTCTCCGATCAATTTGGCCGGCGCGTGGCGGAAGTTCTTGCGGGGAACGATTTTCAACTGCTCCTGTCCGATTGCCCCGCGCCAACGCCCGCCATCTCATTCGCGGTCAAAATGCGGAAAGCCACCGGTGGCGTCATGATTACAGCCAGCCACAACCCGGCCATCTTCAATGGTTACAAGCTCAAGGCCCACTACGGCGGTTCGGCCGAACCTTCGCTCTGCCACGCTGTCGAAAAACTGCTCGACCAGAACCCGGTGGTAGGGCGCGCACTCCGTGCGCGCCGCGGCGGGCCTTTGTCCGGTGGAATCAAATTGTGCGATTTTCGTCCCGCCCATTACAAGGCGATCAAAAGGCTGGTGGATTTCAAACTCATTGCGCAATCCAAACTGCGCTTCGCCCATGACGCTCTATTCGGAGTGGGCGCGGGTTGTTTCGATGATTTGCTCCGGGGCACCACTTGCCGGGTCACGACCTTGAACGGCAACCACGATCCCAATTTTGGCGGAATCAACCCCGAACCCATTGCCCTCAATTACGCCCGCAGCTCGGCTTGGCTCAACAAGCATCCGCACGACCTATGTCTTGTGACCGACGGCGACGCCGACCGCGTCGGCGGAATGGATGGCCACGGCCATCCGCTGACCACGCATCAAATTATATGCCTGCTGCTCCATCATTTCATCGTCAATCGCCGGGGCAAAGGGCGCGTCATCAAAGCCCTGACCACCACCTCAATGGTTGACAAAATGTGCGCGCATTACGGACTGGAGTTGGTGGAAACGGGGGTTGGATTCAAGTACATCTGCGCCGAAATGTTGAAGGGCAATGTCCTGATCGGCTTTGAAGAAAGCGGCGGCATCGGCTTTCCCGATCTGATGCCCGAGCGCGACGGCATCGCTGCCGGCATGATGTTGCTGGAATTGCTCGCCACCGAGCGTGTCTCCGTCAATGAATTGTTAAAGCGCCTGGTCAGGCAATTCGGGCCGCATCATTACGCGCGATTGGACACGCATTTCCCGTTGGAAAAGCGGGCGGCCCTGATGGAGTATTGCAAGGCCAATCCGCCGGCGAAGCTTGCCGGATCGCCCCTTGCCAATATCAATACTACTGATGGCGTCAAGTTCGTCGCGCAAAACAGCGCGTGGCTGATGCTGCGCGGTTCCGGCACCGAACCCGTACTGCGCATCTATGCCGAAGCCAAATCCGATGCCGCTGCCCACGACCTTATCGCCAACGGCGTCCGCATCACGAAACGTGTCTCATGATCTTGCACAACAACGCCGTTACAAACCTGGGAAAATTCGGGATGGCTCCGGACAACGATTCTGATTATCAATTTCCCATGATGAAGCAGCGTCCAAAAAGCGCCTGGGTGATTGAATGGCAATCAATTGCCCCCACAACTCGCCAGGTCAAAAACCGGATCTTGCACGTATTAAATTCTCGTCTGCATCCGAACACTGTCATTACATACATGCGTCTGCTTTACGCGAATTCAGAGATGGAATCGGGCATGAATAGAATTGCGTCGTTGTCAGGGGAATACTGGAGACACGGACACATCATAAGGCAAGAGGGGCCACGAATCTACGTCGGTATCGATCCGTTCTTAATGGCCTGGCGTGTCAAGGATTTAACCATTGAAGTTGATTATGAAAAAGGCCTGGAAATCTTTCGATGGACGCAAGTTCCCGGAGAGCGGATTAATCAGGAAACGGGCGCAGTCGAATATTTGGGTGATCGCATTAAACGAGAAGAATCATTACCGTGCCATCAACTGTGACGACTGGGGTTGATTTTCCACACTAGAGCGTTTTAAATAAAACTGTAGCCATTCCGTTGGGCCTGTGGTATAGGCAGTTCATGCGAACTTTATCGTTGGACCTGCGCGAACGGATTTTGGCTTCCTATGACCTTGAAGAGGGGACTCGCGTGGAGGTCGGCGATCGTTACCGGGTTTCGCTGGGCCTGGTCAAGAAGCTCTTGCAACAACGCCGACGGACCGGGGAGATCGGTCCGCGCCACCGTTTCTCCGGGCGCAAGCCGATGATCCTGGCGGCCCATCAGCGCCAGATGCGGACTCTATTGAATCAGAAGCCCGACCTGACCTTGAAAGAGCTGCGCGCCGGCTTGGAACTGGACTGTTCTCTGCCCGCCATCCACTACGTTCTGGCGAAGATGGGGCTGACATATAAAAAAAGACACTCCATGCCAGCGAGCAAGACCGTCCGGACATTGCGCGGGCGCGCCGCGCCTGGCGGCGTCGGCAAGGCGGTTTGGACCCGGCCAAACTGATTTTCCTGGACGAATCGGGTGCCAAAACCAATCTGACCCGCCTGCGCGGGCGCGCCCTGCGGGGTCAGCGTGTCCACGCCCAATGTCCGCAGGGCCATTGGCAAACCACGACCATGATCGGCGCCATCCGCCTGGACGGTGCCACCGCCTGCATGACCATCGAGGGGGCCACCGATACGGAGGTTTTCCGGGTCTATGTCGGCCATGTCTTGTGCCCGACGCTGCGCGCCGGAGATGTGGTCATCATGGATAACCTCTCCCCGCATAAAAGTGAGCCGACCCTTTCGCTGATCGCGCAGGCTGGAGCCCAAATCCTCTTCCTTCCAGCCTATTCCCCAGACCTCAATCCCATCGAGCAAATGTGGAGCAAAGTCAAATCCCACCTGCGTACAGCCGAGGCCCGCACGCAGCCCGCTCTGCTCCAGGCGATTGCTTCAGCTTTGCAGAGTATCACGCCCCGGGATGCCATGAACTGGTTTGCCTCTTGTGGCTACAGTTTTATTTAAAACGCTCTAGTTCCCGTTAAAAACGTCAATTCCCCGGCCGTCAAGGGGTCAGTTCTAACAATTGACAATCCTATGCTTCAGTTCCTAACACTTCAACATTTTGATGATTTGGACTCATGGTGTCCTCCTGCTGACAAAGCATCCCGTTCCAGGCGGACGCCGCGCTTCATCAGTTGATTTTTGCGCCATGCCAGCAGAATACCGCACCCCGCCAGCTCTGTCCACCGACAAATACGGCAACGCCAAAAACACGCCAGCCCGTCCAACTAAACATTATCGTTAACGTGACGGGTCAAAGGAAAAGGCCAAAGGCTGAATGCCAAAGGCTAAAGTTCTGATGTTTCCCAAGTGCTTGATTGACAACAATTGTGACGGTGTTACGGATGAAAACCCTGGGCTGCTTGCTCTTTCAGCTTGGGCGGGAAAAGCCAAAGCTCTTCCGTCGGCGGCAGGTTTACGCGCCATACTTCTTGGCGGGCTTATCATGAAGGACAAGCGGGGCGACGGCGGATTCAAGTCCTTCCAGCATCACCGCAGGGACTTTGCCGGAACCAAGGATTTCCCTCGCGTCCAACATCTCAATGCCCACAAGCTGTTCGCCTTCTCCGATGTTGAGCGCCACCTCCTCGTTGAGCCGCACCGTGCGACACTCGCGTTTTCCCTCAACGAATCGAATGTAGAGGGCGTCAATTTCCGCGTCGTAACTGATTTTCATAATGTTCTCTCTAAAAATAGAACGTGTAAACCGTAATCACAACTATTTCGTTCGTCTTTACCTTGATGACGGGCGCGACCTGTTTGATTGGGTAATGCCGTCCCTGCCAATCCTTGTCGTAAGGAAAATTGTACCGGCAAAGCTCGCGTGTGTGCTTGGCAGGCTGGCGCGAGCCCTTTGTGATGGCAATACGAACCTCAGCCTCACTGGCGCCGCGTTCCCGCGCTTGCTCACGAGCATGGTTGGTAAATCGGATTGTTTTCATTTCGCTGCGGTTTCCACGATTTTGACTTTCCCCGGCATCAGGCCGAAATGTCAAGCTGAAGATGACTCAATTTATACAGCTTCCCACAAGGCAGCGAAAGACCAAAAGCAGTAACATGTTACGGGTCTGTAGCTGTTTGTGTTACGGGCTAAGTCGTTGATTATCAACACTTGTTACGGTGTTACGGGTTTTTTGGACCTATAAACGGGTCAGTCCCGCATAATCGCATATTTTCGTTTGCTTCGCGCAGAAGGTTCGCCAAGAAACCCGCCACACCCATGTTGAATCGTTTGGCAATCCAGTTTGAGCTTCATGGTCATTTCGTGCCGCAACCAGCGTACCAGCGCCACTTTATCTTTAGACCGGCCCGCCCGCCCTGTCCACCAACAAATCCGCCTTCACGGTCGCTTCGGCGCGACAAGTCCGCCACCAAGGCCTGAGAAGACGAAACGCAAAGTGAACTTTATGGCCAAAAGGCGGGTGGATAAAACAGATTCATTAAACCGCGCCTCGCGCTTGCGGTTTTGGCGCTGGAGAAGTATGGTTCACCCAATGAACGAACGGATTTCAATCAAACCGGATTTCCGTAATGCTGTTGTGCCTCACACCCAAATTATTGTCAACAAGAAAGATTGTCAAGGAAAAATGGCGCAAGTCACAAACATCACAAGATAAAGCAGTTGCAACAAACTAAAACAGCCATCAGACATCAGGGAAAAACCAAAACCTTGAATATTTCACGATTCACTTTCATAACTTTTTTGCCTGGCCGCGCTGCTTTGACTCAATCGCCTTGACCAAACCATCAATCGTGTGTTCCTTTGCTTCCACGTCTGGCTTGAGGCCGAGGGCAACGATCGCCTTGCTGGTTTCCGGGCCTATGGAAGCCAGCTTGAGTTGCGGATACCGCCCGGCCAACTGTTTCAGATCGAAACGCGCATTGAAATTCTCCACCGTGGAACCGCTCGTAAAAGTAATCCAATCCGCGCCGCCTTCCATCAACCGCGCCGCAGCGCCGTTTCGGTCCTCGGTTTCCGGCGCTGTCTTGTAAACCGCCACGTCATCCACAATGGCCCCCATCTCCTCGAGTTGTTTGGGCAGGTCCTTGTTGGCGGCTTCCGCTCTGAGCAAAAGTATCTTCAGATTCTCGATGCTTTCGTATTTGGCCAGGGTGCCGGCAATTTTGGAGGCCACGTATTCGTCCGGCATCACATCAACTGTGAGGTGCAGCTCCCGGATTTTGGCGGCGGTCGCCGCGCCGACGGCGGCGATGCGCACCCCGCCGATGTCGCGCAAGTCGCCGAAAGCCCGGAAGAAAAACTCGAAGAACGCGCTCACCCCGTTCGGACTGGTAAAGATCAGCCAGTCGTAGGCATTCAACTCCAGCAAAACATCCGCGATGGACTGCCGGTCGGTCGGCGGCAGGGTCCGAATGACTGGTATTTCCAGCACATCAGCGCCGCGTTCCAGCAATTGCCGCGAAAGCTGGCTGGCTTGTTCGCGGGTTCGGGTGACCACGATGCGCTGTCCAAACAGCGAGCGATTTTCGAACCAATTCAGCTTCCCCCGCAACCGCACGACTTCGCCAATGACAATGATGGCCGGCGGTTTAAACCGGGCCGATTCAACCACATCCGCGATGGTCTTCAGCGTCCCAAAAACCGATTGCTGCCGTCCGGTTGTCGCCCAGCGAATGACCGCCACCGACGTGGACGCCTCCATGCCATTGGCCATGAGCGCCTCCGCGATCTTTCCGATGCGCGTCACTCCCATGAGCACCACTTTCGTTCCAGGCGCCCTGGCCACCTGTGCCCAATCCACATCCACATCCTCTTTCGCCGGGTCTTCGTGGCCGGTGATGACGCTAAAGCTCGAACAAAGGTCGCGGTGAGTCAAAGGAATGCCGGCGTAATTCGGACCGGCGATGCTGGAAGAGATTCCCGGCACCACTTCAAATGGCATCCCGGCGGCGGCCAATTCTTCCGCCTCTTCGCCGCCGCGGCCAAACACGTAGGGATCCCCCCCTTGAGCCGGACAACGCACTTGCCGGCGCGGGCTTTTTCGACGAGCAACCGATTTAACTCTTCCTGAGGCATGACATGGAGGCCGGAGCGTTTGCCGGCGAAAATAAACTCCGCGCCAGCCGGCGCCAGCCGGAGCAAATCGCTGTTGACCAGCGCGTCATAAACCACCACATCGGCCCGCGCCAGCAACTCCGCCCCGCGCAGTGTCATCAAACCGGCGTCACCAGGCCCTGCGCCCACCAGATAAACCATCCCTTTGCCTTTCATGCCGGGCAGTCTATGCGGCCAAGGTCATTGCCGCAATTCATTGTGTGTTTCATGCGGGGAGCGGTTCATGGACAGGCCGTAAGTGTCAATAGTATATTGTAGCGCCCCGGCAGTTGGCGCGCCGGCTCACCGCCCGGGCCGGAAATGATATGCGTTGGTCGAAACGTTGATGGTGACTGGAGCGGAAACGGCCTGGGTGCCATTGTTGTCCGTCGCCAGCGCCGTCAAAACGTTGCTCCCGGCGGGCGCGTTGGTCCACCGAAAATAATAGGGCAGCCACTGCATCCTCAAATGAAACTGGCTGGACGGCTCCGCCGCCAGGTAATTTGTCGCCACGCCCAAACTTTTGCCATTGGCCAGAAACTCCACCGTATTGACCACGCCCCCAACCTCGGCCGCGGCCGCGTAAATATTGATTTTGGCCAGGTCCGGAAATTCCGCCCCGGGCGATGGACTGACAATCCGCACCACCGGCGCGGGCAAGTTGGTGCTGACGGCGATGTTGATGGCGGCAGAGGCCATTTGCAGCCCCGCGTTATCGGTCGCGACCGCCGTCAAGGCGTAGTTGCCGGGCGGGACATTGGTCCAGACAAATTGGTATCGGTTCACACGGCTCCCCAGCAATACCGGCAGGATCGAACCATGCGATTCCCGCAAGACCAGCGGCTCCGCCGTCCGGCTTCCGAACGGATTGTTGCTCACGACTCCCAAACCCTTGCCATCGGCCAAAAATTCCACCGACGTCACCCATCCATTCGAATCAAACGCATTGGCCGCGATTTCGATGTTGGGCAATGAAAGAAAAGAACTGCCATTGGTCGGGGTGACAATGCTGACCGTAGGCGGGACATTGGTGTAATTATACGCGATATACGCCACCGCCCTGTTGAGCGATCCAATGTTAAAGTCCGTGCGGTCAAGCGGTTCCGCAACAAGGCGCCGCGGCAACGTCAAAACCACCGTCTTATACCCATTGGCCGACGGTTCATTGACCGGCGTGATGACAACATTGGTCGAAGTCTGTCCCGCCGCCAGACTGATGGAATTTGTTATGGTGGCGTAATCAACACCGTTACTGGCCGTGCCGCCGATGCCAAAAGAAACGGTCAGCGCGGAATTGGAATTACCGGCGCGGGAAAAGGTGAAAATAGCGGGATTATTGCCCGGCTCCGACGCCAAGGGCATGGTAGCCTGGATCGTGACGATGGAGAAGTTCGTGGGAATCATGGGGGCGGCAGCGGCATCCAGTCCAAAGCCGGCCAAAAGCACCGGTAGAATCCTCCATATCCTCGCGAAATTACCTTTCATGACGATTCAGAGTATCAATTTTCGAATTAAAAGTCACTAACAAACTCGCCAAAAATGGATTTCTCAACGCAAATAGCCACTGCCATGGCCAGTTCGGCGCAATCAGGTTCGCTGATTCAACCCCGTCGGATCTGGAAGGTTTCCGCCTTCGCAGAGCTACGGCGCGACAAGTCCGCCATCGCCAGGGGCCTCCTCCTTCGCTTGGGCTGCGCCGGCAGACAAGATGGCGCGACAAGTCGAAGCGGAGAGCCTGCTTCTGCCCAGGCGGCCATTGGCTTTGCTGCTGACTGACTTCGCAACTGGTTTGATCCACCTTGACCGGGTTTGACTCGCCCGCACGGCGATTATTGTGTAAGCCATTCATTTTAAAGTGGTTGCATACGATTTGCCGGTAGGGTGAGAGTCCGTCGAACCCCAGTATCGGTTTGACCTGCCTTCGCCGCAGCGGCAACGGCGCGGCAAACCCGCTTCCATCCAAGCGACCAAAGGGGACACTTTAGAGCGGTTTCATGAAAACTGTAGCCGCATTGCAAGGTAGGGCCGCGCTGCTGCGCGGCCTCGGCGGCGCAGCAGCGCCGCCCTACCATTCCTCTCTCAGACGATGCCGTTTGAATAGTCGTGACGGCTACGTCATTTTTTAAACCGCTCTAGCCACCCCTGAAAGCTGGGGTGAAGATGGGCCAGGATAAACCCGGATTGACTGAAAGACCATCCGTTTGAACTCAACTTGATTTGTTCTGTGCGCATCTGTGTCGATCTGTGGCTCATTTCCTGGAAATGCGGTAATAAGCGTTGACATGCGGTAATAAGCGGTAATTCGTCGTTCAAATTGGCATCCGCAGGCTGCTTTGGTCCATTTTGTGCAAACGCAGCCGCGCAGACGTTTGCCCGGAAGCTCGGCGCGAGACGCACCGCACAGCGACCGGGACGGTCGCTCCACCCGAAAAAAATAACCCGAAATTTTTTCGGAAAAGGGCTGTTTTTCCGAAATATTTCCGAAATATTTCCGATTATCCGAAATTTTTCGACCTCCTTTGACCCTGTATTTCGGGTTATTCTCCAATGGCGCGCTGGGGATTAAGGCAGGGAAATGATTGGCAGGGGAGTCAGAGGGACAGAGTCCTTGGTTCCCATTCCCCTGCCATATCCGGCCGGCGCGACACAGCGTGCTCATTGGAGGAGTTTAGCACAAAGGGCGGATTTTGTACAGGCCATGGTGACACCTTTTTTTAAAACACGAAACTCCCGTAAACATTGGTCAAAACGCGTGTCGGGGGCCTTGTTGTCAAGTATGTATTCTTGACAAGCACACGGGAAAGGCAGAATTAAGAAATCGGAAAAGGCAACCACTGTCGCCGAAGCGGCGCGACAAGCCCAGTCCGGAAATTCATACTTCTTAATTCATACCTTTTAATTCTTACTTTCCTCAGGTCAGGGCGAAGTGATGCGGTAGAAGCGGTCGGAACTGTTCGTCTGCAACGGTTCGCTGAAAGAGAATAAACCGTTGGTGAGGGTATTAGTCTGGAGCGGAACCCAAACGGGGCTGGCCAGATTGGAGCAGGCTTCCACCACAATGATCAGATTGGCCGGGCCAGTGAAATTGAACCCAAATTGATTGCTCTGCACGCCAAAGCTGGCTTCGCCGGAAGGCCCGAACGAGTCCCACCGCACGGCCGGAGGACCTGACGAAGGGTAACCCCAAAACGTCAAACTCCAGCCGATAGTGCCAGGCAAATAATAGGTCGTCAAAACATTGAAATTGTCATCATAGAACACAGTCGTATCAGCGGTGGGAGCGTTGCCCGTGAAATAGACGCTGGTTAGGCTGGTGCAGTCCGCGAACGCATAATCCCCGATGTTGATGACGCTGCCAGGAATCGTGACGCTGGGCAGGTTGGTGCAGAACTGGAATGCAAAATTCCCGATGCGGGTGGGGCCGTAGATGATCGTGGCGTTGGTCAGGATGGAGCATTGATAGAACGCAAAATCCCCGATGTTGGTGACGCTGCCGGGAATCGTGACGCTGGGCAGGCTGGTGCAAACCGCGAACGCATAATCCCCGATGTTGGGTACGCCGTTGGAGATCGTGACGCTGCTCAGGTTGTAGCAAAGCATGAACGCCTGATCCCCGATGTTGGTGACGCTGCCGGGAATCGTGACGCTGGGCAGGCTGGTGCATTGATAGAACGCAGCCCCCCCGATGCTGGTGACGCTGTCAGGGATCATGACGCTGCTCAGGCTGTAGCAGAACTGGAACGCAACATCTCCGATGCTGGTGAGGCCGTTGGTGAACGTGGCGCTGGTCAGGCTGAAGCATTCATAGAACGCACCATCCCCAATGTTGGTGACGGTGCCAGGAATCGTGACGCCGGGCAGGCTGGTGCATTCGCGGAACGCACCAGCCCCGATGCTGGTGACGCCGTTGGAGATCGTGACGCTGGTCAGGAGGTCGTCCATGAACGCCTCATACCCGATGCTGATGACGCTGCCGGGAATCGTGACGTTGGTCAGGCCGCATTCCTTGAACGCCTCATACCCGATGCTGGTGAGGCCGTTGGCCAACGTAACATTTGTCAGGCCGCTTTCCATGAACGCCCCATCCCCCCAGTTGGTGACGCTGGCGGGAATCGTGACGCTGGTCACGCCGCAGTAAAAGAACGCATCGCTTCCGATGCTGGTGAGGCCGTTGGCGAGCGTAACATCCATCGGGCTGGTGCAGTAAGCAAACGCCTGATCCCCGATGCTGATGACGCTGCCGGGAATCGTGACGCTGGTCAGACTGGTGCAGCCCTGGAACGCAAAAGCCCCGATGCTGGCAGGGCCGCTGCCGTTGAGGATCGTGACGCTGGTCAGACTGGTGCAGCCAACGAACGCAAAAGCCCCGATGTTGGTGACGCTGCCGGGAATCGTGACGTTGGTCAGGCTGTCGCCAGAGATGTCGCCAGCAAACGCGCTCACCCCGATGCTGGTGAGGCCGCTGGTAAACGTGATGCTGGTCAGGCTGGAGCAGTTATAGAACGCCTCATCCCCGATGCTGATGACGCTGCCGGGAACCGTGACGCTGGTCAGATTGGTGCAGTTATCGAAGGCATTCGTCCCGATGCTGGTGACCAGCAGGCCATTGATGTTGGTTTCTGGAATGGTCACAACCGTGTCAGTCCCGGTGTAACCGATGATGGCAAGAGTATTGTCGGCATTTGTCGTGTAGGCGTATTGGGCTTGCACCTCTGTTGGCGCGGCCAAGAGCAGCACGCCTAAAAGGATGGGAAATGTTCTTTTCATAGCTCAATGAGGTGGTGGGTGAATTTGACTTTTACACCCCGGATTTGGACAGCACGCCAAGTTAGCTTTCCGAGGTCCGTTCTGTTTGCGGGCCGCAAACTTTGCATCGGCAACAACCGTCAATGCCGCGTCTGGTTGAATCGCAGGCATATAGTTGAGAAGTAGTGATCGGCTCGCAAGAATGCCCACCATTTTTTGGCAATTCCTTGCCTTAAATTGCGCAATGTGATGGAATTGGGACTCAAACTGACAACTACTGCGTTTCTCCGCGCGTGACGCGGAGGAAGACTTCTTCCAGGCCCAGTTCGTCCTCCCAGTACCCCGTCAAACGCACTCCGCCCCGCACCAATGCTTCGGGCACAAGGGCGGGATCAACCTCATGATTGGCGAAGGTCACTTTGATTTGGCCATCCACCGCCACGGCTTCGGCCACTTCGGGACGGGCTTTTAAAATTTCCAGCGCGGGGGCGCTGTCGCCTTGCACCTGAATCCAGTAGATCAATCCGGCTGACATCTGGGCGCGCACTCCTTGCACCGGCCCGCTGTAAATCAATTTTCCCTTTTCAATAATCGCGACCCGGTTGCACAGGGTCTGCAACTCACTCAGGATGTGCGACGAGATGATGATGGTTTTGCCCAACCGTTGCAGTTCCTGCAGGATGGCCATCATTTCGATGCGCGCCCGCGGGTCGAGGCCGCTGGCCGGTTCGTCCAGAAGCAGGACTTTTGGATCGTGAATCAAAACCCGCGCCAGGCCCAGCCGCTGCTGCATCCCCCGGCTCAACGCGCCAATGATCGCCCCTTTTTTTTCCGTCAATCCGACCAGTTCCAAAACGTCTGCCACGGTTTTTTCCCGCTGCGCCGTGGGGATTTTGTAGCACGCGCCGAAGAAATCCAGGTATTCGGTCACTTCCATGTCTTTGTACACCCCGAAGAAATCCGGCATGTAACCGATGACATGCCGCACCGCATCGGCTTCCCGGACAATATCGTGTCCCAGCACGCGGGCGGTGCCGGAGGAGGGCGCCAGAAAGGTCGCCAAAATGCGCAGCGTGGTTGTCTTGCCCGCGCCGTTGGAGCCGATGAAGCCGAACAAATCGCCCGCGTTGACCGCCATGTTCAACGAATCGAGCGCGGCAATCGAACCAAAGGAGCGGCTTAAACTGATTGTTTCCACGGCTGGAATTGGCGGGGCATCCATAGTTGGTCAGGGTTGAAGGTTCATTTTCGGTTCATAAAGTTAAGGGCACGACCAGCCGCAACAAAGTGTTGCGGTGCGACCGCTTGGCTGGAAAACGCTTCAGCGCAGCGGTCAAGGAGTGGTCGGCATCCCACGCCAGCAAAATCCCATAGCCCGGCGCGGCATAGCGGCTTAAGTCCAGATCGCCCGGACTGCTGAAGGTCTGCCATTCGTTCGCCGATTCGTTCACCTGTGAAAGAAAAGAGGCGGCCATCGAGCTTGAGGCAAGATCGGTAATGCCCGCGTTGTTGTTTCCAAAACTGTTGCGCCGGGCTGACGCCGCATTGAGAAAGGACTGGCTGCTTTGCCGCGCCCAATCCCCCAACACCTGGCCCGCCGCCCGGTCCAGCGCGAAGGTTTTGCTTTGTTCGGCGGCCAATTCGCCCACATTGTAGATTCGCCCATCCAGCACGACGCGCGCCCCGGCCAGTTTGCGGTCCAATTTATTCTCGACCGTCACCTGCCAGCCTGACCCCTGGCGCGTGGCCGTCATCGTCAAGGGTAGCGGCGCCGGCTGAAGCCAATCGCTCACATAAAGCTGGCTGGTCCAGACCGGCACAAAGGCGTCCGCTTCAAAATTATTTCCATGCTGGACGACCGAGACGCGGCTGCCTTCCAGACCCCCGCCGAAGTTCCCCATCGTCTCGCCGCGCAAGGTGGCGAACGGCTCTTCGCCCGCCAGTTCGTAATGCGCGTTGACCGGCGAATAAATCGAGACGTAAGATTGCCCGCGCAAGACGGCCCGGTCGTTGTCCGGCAAAACATCAACCAGGTTCAACTCGTTCCATTCCAGCTCGCCGGCCCGCAAATGAAAACCGATCCAATAAATCAGGCCCGAGAAAATCAGGACATAGCACGGAAAGGTGATCCAGGTCAGCATCTGGCGATTGATTTTCCTGAGCCAGTACTGGTCGAGCGGCCCGATGACAACCAGATAGGCGGCGAGCAGGGCCAGCAGCCAGCCGAGCGGCAATTTGCGGATTTGCCGGCTGTCAATCATCGCCCCAAAAATGCCGTCGCTGCTCATGCGCGCCATGCCCCGGTACGGGTTCAGCGATTGAAACGCGGCCGCCGGAACTTCCGCCAGCCTGGCCCAGAACCAGGGGCGGTTCTTCCACGATAAAAACGGTTCCCGTTCCGGGCTGAAACCCAGCACCGTGATCCGTCCGCGACCCCGTTTCCCTTCAAAGGCCAGCGGCGCCGTGCTGTCGCCAATAAGAATTGTCCCGTCCCGCGGCGTCCCGGTCGCCACCTGCATCGGGGCCGAGTCAAAATCCGCGTCCTCCGGCAGATCCGGGGAGGGATTGATCAGCGGGGCGCTGTCGGAAACGGGAGGCACGCGGGGACTTCCGGGGGGCGGTCCGGCATTGGGCCGCCGCATTGCCGGGGGCAGTGTTGCCTTTTTGGGACGCGGTTTGGGCATTTGCGTGGCGGCAGGGTTGGAAATCTTCGTCCGGACCCATGCCTGCAATGAATCGTGAGCGGCCAGATTGACTGTCGAGGCCAGATCGCACGGCAACAACTCCCTCAGCCACGGCGTCCCGCCCATGTCCGAAACTTGTTCGACACCCACGACCAGATGTCCCCCGTTCTGCAACCAGGCCACCAGGGCGTTGACTTGTCCGATGCTCAAATCCGCCGCCTTTTCCGAACTCAGGTAAAGCAAATCAATGCCTTCCAGCGCCAGCGGGTTGTCCGGAAACAAGGCCGATTGCAACCGTGCCGCGACGAATTTGGAATCCGCTTGTCCATTGGCTGAATCGGGAAAAACGGGCATTCCCCCAACGGTTCGAGCGAGGCCGGCCACCAGCGGCAGATGATTTCCGATCACCCTGATATTGAAGGCGCTTTGCTCAGCCCGCACGTTGCCGTGGCTGTCCACCAAACGCGCATTCCACAACCGGGCGCCGGCAAACACGGGAATGACGACGCGTTTGCGCGTCTGGGTGGGCAGATCGATGGGAAAGCGCCGAATCTGGCCGCCGCCCCAGTCCCCGGCGGTGACTTCGATCACCGCGTTGAAAGACGGGCCGTCATTATGCAACTCGCATGTGATCGGAAACCAACTGTGCTCCGGCAAAATTTGATCGTAACCGACGAAGACATCGAATTGCAGATCGGCGCGCGCTGCCGGGGCCGAGAGAAAAAGCGCCATTACGATCAAGGACAAAAGGCCGCCGCATGAGGTAGCAATGGTGCGCTGAATGACCTTCATTGGCGTCATAACTTTTCTGAACGGGTCGAGTTATAGCCGATGGGCCGTGGAAGCAAAGTCAATTGTGGCCTCATCGCAACACCCAGGGGTGCTGTTTTGCGGCTTGTTCAGCGATGGGCGACGGTGTAGAATATGCCCATGACAACGACCGTGACTGAAAGCAATCAGGCGAGTATCCCGCCGGACATCGCCCGCGAATTCGATATTCACCCTGGAACGCGGCTGGAGTGGGCGAAGGCTGGGGAAGGGGCGATAATCGTCAAGCCTTTGCCAAGCCGGGGTGAATTGGCCCGCCAACTCATGGGCGCGGGCAGGCGCTGGCTCAAACCGGGGGCGGACCCAGTCGGAGACCTGATTCGCGAAAGGGAACAGGACGGCGAACTTGACCAAGCCGACGAACGGCAATGACCCATTTGACGCATTTTCTCGAATGCGGATTATTCAAAAATCACTTTTTGAGGACTTGGTTTGTTTTCGCGGTATTGGTGTCCTCATTATACTTGCCAACCTTAAAAATTTGGAAAATCACATCCTCCAAATCATGAGGGTCTTGCCGCGCATTAAACCTTGTGTCGAATAGAATCACGGTGTTCGTCAGTTCAGCTATTTGTTGGCGTTCGGCAAAACCACGAATATACCTTGAGTATTGTGAAAACCGCCAAACATACTGATCATAATTCACAAGTGCTGCCCATCCCCAAGCTATTGAGAATCCAATGAAGAGCGCGAGTAATACGGACGCAATTGTTGCGACAATGCGAACCCCCCTTTTTCGATTTGTGATGCCCCACCAGACGAGAGCAATTTCAACAGCCAGTAACAGAAAGAATAGAGTGTTTTTCATAATGAATCATATCGGGTCTTTTCGGTGGTCTGGAGGTAAAGCTTCCAGATTTTCATATAAGCCGCAACGTCATAATCTGGGGAACATAAGGCCAATCAGGAAAGCCGCGAAAAGAACAATCCACGTGATTTGTGCGCATCGAGGGCGCTTTCGATAAAGAACCAGAGATGAAATCAACAGTAAAACACCCGATGTCAGAAACGCACAAGATTATGATTAGGATTAGGATTAAGATTAGGAGCTGTCACAAAAACGTGAGGTGCGCCTCACGGCAACAACCGCTTCGCCCGCCAAATCCAGATGCGGTCGCGTTTGCGCTGGTACCCGGGCGCGTGGCGGTCGTCGCTGATCGTCTCCCGGAATTCGGCCACGGCCAATTCTGGCTGCTTTGTCGCCAGATACAGTTCGCCCAATTGCACCCGCGCCCGGGCGTAACTGTGGTCTTGCAGAACCTGCTTCCAAACCGCGATGGCGTTGTCAGTTTCGCCCAGCGATGCCAGCGTCTCGGCGTAGGCCATGAGCGAATGGCCGTAATCGTGCTTGGGATTCTCGGCGCGGACTTGCTGCAAAATCGGGCGAGCCTCCCCTGCCCTTTTCTGCCGCAGCAGGCATTGCCCCAAATGGGCGCGGGCGTCAATGTCCTGCGCGTCGCGCTGGAGCGACGCCCGATAGCACTCCTCGGCCTTGCTTAGATTCCCCTTTTGAAAATAAATGTCCCCCAATTCCAGGTAATGATGGGGTTTGTCAAGATTATGAATCAGGCCTTCCAACTCCTTGATCCTGCTCCGCCTGGAGGCCCCCGGCAGTTCGAACCCCTGCGTGGCCGAGGCCGTCGCGCGGTACACCAAGAAAAAGTAGAACAACGCGGTGAACCCCGAAAAGATGACCATGAAGAGTACCCATACCCATTCCCGGCGTCGAATGGCATCGACCAGCATCCAGAGCCAAAAGATCCCCGCCACAATCCCCACCAGCGGATTGGCGCGCAACCAGTATAGATAATAATTCAGCGTGCCGGGCATTCTTTGTGACCGGGAAATTATGGCCAAATCAAGACCAAGGCAACGCGGAATCTTCCGGTCGTTTCGTCAAAAAAGCGGCGCCGAAAGAACTGGATTCCGGCATCGGAATGACATCAACCGCCACGTCCATGGAATGTTCGCCACTGCCCACGATGATCCCGCGAATCGGGCTGACGTCGCTATAGTCGCGGCCCCAGGCGATTGTGATATGGCGGTTGGAGACCAGCAAATTATTGGTCGGGTCAACATCAATCCATCCCGTGCCGGGACAATGGAAGGAAACCCAGGCATGAGAAGCATCGGCGCCGGCCAGGCGGGGTTTACCCGGCGGCGGCTCCGTCTCCAGATAGCCGCTGACGTAACGGGCGGCAATGCCCATGGCGCGCAAACAGGCGATTTCCAGTTGGGCAAAATCCTGGCAGACGCCGCGGCGCGTTTGGAAAACTTCCAGCAGCGGCGTGGCCACGCTGGTCGCGTCCGGATCGAATTTAAAATCGGCGCGCATTCGCCCGGTCAAATCGAGCACCGCCTCCAGAAGGGGACGGTCCGGGGAAAAGGAAGGGGCCGCATAAGCGCCAAACTCGGGCCGCTTTTGGATCAATGGCGAGGCGTAAGTGAATTCGCGGGTTTGCAGGAACGTTTCGTGGTCCCCGTCCGGGGAGATGTCCCGCGCCGTTTCCCAGGGCGGACTTTGCGCCGGGCCTGGCGGCATCGGGGCGGTTGACTCCACCTGGCTGCGCGAGGTGATGACCAGCCTTTTGTGCGAGCCTTCAATGGTGACGAAAGTCATGGCATTGCCAAAATAGTCGCGATGCGCGCACAGCACGTCCGGACGCGGTTCGATTTGCAGTTCGTTGAGCAGGCAGCGTTGCCGGGGCAGTTCGCGCGGCTGCAATCGCAACAAGTGATGCGAAAGGGAAACCACGCCGCCGTAATGGTAAGTGGTCGTATGAGTCAGGCGGTAGATCATGGGGTTAGCTGACACTGGCCACGGTGTGGCTGAAATAACGGTTGGTGAACTCATGGCCCAGCGTGATCAACTCCGCCAGGCAATGGGACAATAACGAATCGAGCGCGCCGTCGGAGCCGGCGGCGGGCGGCGGGCTGAGGATCATGCCGGCGCCGCCACGCAACGCGGCCGAAAGCGCCGCCACGCGCCTTTCCTCGTTTTCATGGAAAAGGTCCGCCTCCCGCGGGAAATGCCGGGCGTGTTCGCGCAGGGCGGCCAACTGGAAGGCCAGCGAGCGCGGATTGCCTTCATCCAAAAGCAACAAATCCAGCACGGAGGAAATCTGCACCCCGGCGAAGTAGCGCCGGCGATAGGTCATGACACTGTCGGAAATTTCCAGGAGCGGTTCGAGCAGCGCGCTGCTTTGCATCTCCGGGCAGAGGCCGGCCCTGAACCACTGCACAATGCGGGCGGCCCGTTCCAGCCTGCGCCCAAACTCAAGGAAGCGCCAGCCCAGCCCGCGGGTCATGTTCTCCATTTCCATGCCGCTGAACGCCGATATGTCAATGATAATGATGTTCAACTGGTTCAGCGCGTCCGCCAGCAGCCGGCGCCGCTGCCGGCTCCGGCCGTCGAGGTTGAGCTTGTTCAGAATCGACCAGGTGTCGGAGGAGAACCGGTCGCGCGTGACGGAGACGATGCCGCGCACCCGGTTGAGGATTTGCCGCGCGCTGCCGGCGCGGTCCTCCTTGTCGAGCAGGGCCAGGATTTCCTGTTCCAAGTCTTTGGCCGGAAAGCGCTCGCGGAAACGGGCCGGCAACATTTCCAACCGGACCAACATGCGGGCCAGTGCCGCCAGTTCGGGCGAGCCGTCGGCGCTGGATTCGTCGAGCAGGCGCGCCACGATGCAGCGCAGCAGGCGCAAGGTCCCTTCCAGCCGCTCGGTGTAGCGGCCCAGCCAGAATAGATTATCCGCCACGCGGCTGGGCAGTTCGGCCGACGAAGCCCCGGAACGCGCCGGATGGCCGGAAGGGGTCAGGAGCGAAATCATGTTGACAGGCCCGTCTGAAAGCACCCAGGTGTCCTTGCTTCCCCCGCCCTTCTGCATCGAGACAACGATTTCGGCCGCGTCCATCGAAATCCGGGTCAGGCCGCCCGGCATGACGGCGAAGGAATCGCCCGCGGCGGTGATGTAGGCGCGCAGCACCAGGGGGCGAGGCTCCGGCGCGCCGTTGGACCAGACCGGGGCCGTGGACAGGGCCGCCTGCTCCTGGCCGACATAGCGATGCGGATTTTCCCGAATGGACGCCACCAGTTGCTCCCGTTCCTCCTCTCCCATCCTGGAGCCGAAAAACGGCTGGCGCAATCGCGAGCCAAAAGCCGGTTTGACCACAATTTCGTCGAGGTTGTCAATGACGTATTGCTTCTCCCGTTCCTGGCCGCACCACCAGGTGGCCAGAGACGGGAGTTTCAATTCTTCCCCCAACAAATGGCGGCAAAGTCCCGGCAAAAATGCCATGAAGGCCGCGCTTTCAAGCAGTCCGGCGCCCAGCGCGTTGGCCATCGTCACGTTGCCGGCGCGAACGGCCTCGACCAAGCCGGGCACGCCAAGGACCGAATCGCCGCGCAGTTCCAGAGGATCGCAAAATGCATCGTCCATGCGGCGCAAAATGACATCAATGGGCCGCAAGCCTTCCAGAGTTTTGAGAAACACTTTTCGGTCGCGCACGGTCAGGTCGCCCCCTTCGACGAGTGTAAAGCCGAGGTAGCGCGCCAGATAGTCGTGCTCAAAGAAAGTTTCGTTGTGAGGGCCGGGCGTGAGCAGGACGACACTGGGATTATCACAATTGCGGGCGGCCAGGGCGCGCAGCGTGTCGCGGTGCATTGAAAAAAACGAGGCCAGACGCTGGGTTTGACAATTGCGAAATTCCTCCGGGAAAGTTCGGGAAAGGACGATCCGGTTCTCCAACGCGTAGCCTGCGCCGGACGGGGTCTGAGTCCGGTCCGAGATGACCCACCATTGGCCGTCGGACGAGCGCGTCAAGTCCGCCGCGTGAAGATGAAGATAGATTTGTCCGGGAATGGGCAGGCCGCGGCAGGGGCGCAGGAAATTGGGGTTGGCAAAAACCAGCGCGGGGGGCAAACGCCCTTCCAGCAACAACCGTTGCGGGCCGTAGAGATCCGCCAGGATCAGGTTGAACAACTTGGAACGCTGCATCAATCCGGCCTCGATTTTATGCCAGTCGTCCGAGGGAATGAGCAGCGGCATCATGTCCAGTTCCCACGGGCGGTCCATGCCCTGGGGATCGCCATAGACATTATAAGTGACGCCGTGCTCGCGGATGATGCGCCGGGCGTTTTCCCAACGCAGGGAAAGTTCGTCGCGGCCCAGCCGTTCCAGGGACGAGACGAATTGTTTCCAGTGCGGGCGCAGTTGGCCCGAGGCCGGCCTCATTTCGTCATAAATTCCCGGCAGGCCGGCGTAGCCGGCAAACAAGCCCGGGGGCGTTTCAAGATTCACGTTCACTCTCTGCAATCTAAGGTTGAATGGGCAGGCAGCGCAAATCCAGTGTGAAGGGAAACTCATCGGTCCTTGAGGGGGAGGATTTCGTTGCGCGGGAGCGACTTGCATCGGTCCCGGCGTGTGGCCCATTTTGAAAAAGCGCGACAACCGGCGGCTCTCGGCTTCATAAGCGTTAACCGGCAAGGTGTCATAATTGCGTCCGCCCGGATGACTCACATGATAGGCGCAGCCCCCGATCGATCGCCCATTCCAATCATCAACAATGTCGAAGGTCAGCGGCCCGTGCGCGGGAATGGTGGGATGCAGGCATTGCGGAGGCTGCCAGGCGCGAAACCGGACGCCGGCAACGTATTCGCCCCCGACGCCGGTGGGATGCAACGGCACTTCATAGCCGTTGCAAGCAATGCGATGGCGCGAGTCAATCATGCCGCGCACTTTGACCTGGAGCCGTTCCAGTGACGAATCCACATAACGGACCGCGCCGCCGGCGGTTGTTTCTTCGCCCAGCACATGCCACGGTTCCAGCGCCTGCCGCACTTCCAGATTCACTCCTTGATGAGTGACGCTGCCGCAGACCGGGAAGCGAAACTCCAAATGCGGCGCGAACCATTCGGGAGCGAATGGGTGTCCGGCCGCGGCAAGGTCTTCAATGACATCCCGAAAATCCTGCTCGACAAAATGCGGGAGCATGAAGCGGTCATGCAAGGCCGTGCCCCAGCGGACGAGCTTTTCCCGGCGGGGATTTTTCCAAAAACGCGCGATGAGCGAGCGCAAGAGGAGCTGCTGGGCCAGGCTCATGCGCGCGTGCGGCGGCATTTCAAAGGCGCGCAATTCCACCAAGCCGAGGCGTCCGCTGCTCGTCTCGGGCGAATACAGCTTGTCAATGCAGAATTCAGCCCGGTGGGTGTTGCCGCTGGAGTCAATCAGAAGATTCCTGAAGACGCGGTCCACCAGCCACGGCGGGGCTTCGCCGCCGGCGGGAATTTGTTTGAAAGCCAGCTCCAATTCGTAGAGGGAATCATTCCGCGCTTCGTCCAGGCGCGGATGCTGGCTGGTCGGCCCGACAAATAATCCGCTGAAAAGAAAGGAAAGTGACGGATGATTCTGCCAATAGCAAAGCAGGCTGCTCAACAAATCAGGGCGGCGCAAAATCGGGCTGTCCGCCGCGGTGGGGCCGCCGATGACCAGGTGGTTGCCGCCGCCGGTGCCAACATGACGGCCATCCATCATGAATTTTTCGGTCCCCAGCCGGGAAGCGCGCGCTTCCTCGTAAAGGGTGGTGGTGTTGGCCACCAGTTCATCCCAAGTGTGCGCAGGGTGAAGATTGACTTCCACCACGCCGGGGTCGGGAGTGATTTTGAGGAGATTCAGCCGATGATCCTTCGGCGGCGGACTGCCTTCGATGACAACGGGCAGTTGGAGCGTTGCGGCCGTCTGCTCCACCGCGCTGATTAAATCCAGGTAAGCTTCCGTCGAATCCACCGGCGGCATAAAAACGAAGAGCCGCCCCTCCCGCGGCTCAACGCACAACGCCGTGCGCACAATCCAATCGGCGGATTCAAAAGGTTCGGGCCGCCGATTCATTGCCAGCGCCGCCGCCGGGCTGACGCCCGCATATTGCCGCCGAATTTCACTGCGTTGCCGATGGGCCGGAAGCGGTCCCAACGGCATCATGGGATCGGGCGGATTGACCGAAGGATAATCCGACGGCAAAACCCATGGCAGCGCATCCAATGGCAAACGCAGACCGATGGGCGAATCGCCGGGCAGAAGAAAAAGATGCTGGGAACGGAGGAACCAGGAACCGCTCTTCCAACCTGGAACATCGCTCTTCTCCGGCGCGATCGGCAATACATAACCGGCGATTTTATTGAGGCCCTGATGGAAAATCTTCCCCAGGCGGGCCCGTTCCTCCTCGTTTTCCAGGCGCGACTTGAGCGGGTCCACGTTTACCGGAAGACGCCGTTCCCGCCACATGTAGTACCAGGCATCTTCATAGGCGGGAATGATGTACTTGGATTTCACGCCCAACGTCCGGGTCAGTTCGGCCATAAAATCCATGGCTTCCCTTTCGCTGTGGCCGTAGGAATGGTTTTCGCGGGCGAACAATGAGTCGTCGTGCCAGATGGCCTGGCCATCCTTGCGCCAGTAACAGGCCAAAGCCCAGCGCGGCAATGATTCGCCGGGATACCATTTGCCCTGGCCGTAATGGAGCAGGCCGCCCTTGGCAAATTTTTCCTTTAACCGTCGAATCAATGTTTCGGACAAGCGGCGCTTCTCCGGACCGACCGCGGTGAAATTCCACTCTTCCCCATCCATGTTATCGATGGATACGAAGGTTGGCTCGCCGCCCAGGGTGAGCCGGACGTCGTTTTGCGCCAGTTCAAGATCAATGCGATGTCCCAGAGCATTGATTTGCGACCATTGCTCTTCGGTATAGGGGCGGCTGGCGCGGGGCGATTCATAAATCCGCGTCACCTTCATTTCATGGGTGAGCTTGGTCTCGCACTCCTCAACCGACCCGGTCACTGGCGCCGCGCCGGTTGGATCCGGCGAACAAGCCAGCGGAATGTGCCCTTCGCCGGCCAGCAGCCCGGAAGTGGCATCCAGGCCAATCCAACCCGCCCCGGGAAGATAAACTTCCGTCCAGGCATGCAGATCGGTGAAATCATGCTCTGTGCCCGAGGGGCCGTCCAACGATTTGACATCCGCCGTCAATTGAATGAGGTAACCCGAAACAAAACGGGCGGCGATGCCGATGTGCCGGAACAGGTTTGCCAGCAGCCACGCTGAATCGCGACACGAGCCGGAGCGCAATTGAAGGGTCGTTTCCGGCGATTGCACGCCGGACTCAAGCCGGATGAGGTATTTCACGTCCTGGCAAACCCGGCGGTTGAGATAAACGAGGAAATCATTGGTTGGCATCCCGGAACGATCAATCGCTTTCAGATATTCCTGAAGCAGCGGCCCCGGCGGCGCCGTTTCCAGAAAGGGGCCGAGTTCCTTTTTCAAGGCCGGCTCGTAGGTGAACGGGAATTTTTCAGCCGTTGGCTCGAGAAAAAAATCGAACGGATTATAAACCGCCATTTCGGCCACCAGGTCCACTTCGATCAAAAGCTCCTCCGTTTTTTCGGGGAAGACCAGCCGGGCCAGGTAATTGCTGAAAGGGTCCTGCTGCCAGTTCAGGAAATGCTTTTTGGGCAGAATCCGTTGCGAGTAACTCAAGATCGGCGTGCGGCAATGGGGTGCCGGGCGCAGACGCACCGTGTGCGGCAGATGGGCCACCGGCCGGTCATAAGCATAATGCGTTTTGTGATGGAGGGCGACGTGTATGGCCATGTTCGGTCTTTATTGTATCTTTTCCTTCACAGGTTGAGCCAATTCCGGCACCCGCGTGGCGAAGAATCGTTCGTAAATTCCCGTGCTGGCGCGGTTCACATTCGTCTGCAACGCATCCAGGTATTCATGCAAGCCGCTTTTGACAATCTCCTCCACGCCGGCATGGGCCAGGTCGGAACAGATCTGCCCCAGAAGTTTTTCGGCGGGCTTGCGATGGGGCCCAACGCGCGTGGCGGAAATGGCGTGCAAGGAATCGCGCGCCGATTCCAGGCAAAAGCGGACGGCCCGCGGAAATTCCCCATCCAGCAAAAGGAATTCGACAATGGCCATGGGCGAAATGCGCCCGTGGCGCTTGCGATACATCTCAAAGGCGCTGGCCGAACGCAGCACGGCCACCCATTGCACGTCGTCGTAGATGGTCCCGACCTCCGCCACCGAACGCAGGAGTATAAAGTACTTGACGTCCAGAATGCGCGAGGTCTTGTCCGCCCTCTCCAACATCCGGCCCAGGCGGCAGAAATGCCAGGCTTCGCCGTGCGTCATCGTCGCGTCGGTCAGGCCGGCAAAGAGATGGCTGGCCAGCTTGACCTCGTTGAAAAAATTGTTGCGGGATTCGAAGCCCTTGCCGCTGCCAGCGGCGGAATTGACCATCAAATAAAAGGTGTTGAGCTGCAGCCACATTTCCGAGGAAATGATTTCCCGCACGGAACGGGCATTTTCGCGGGCGGCGCGCAGGCAGGAAATAATCGAGTTCGGATTCTCGCGGTCAAAGGTGAGGAACTGCTGAACGTTTTGCGACGTTGCCACAGGCCCGTAACGCCTGGCAAAATCGGCGTGATCTCCCGTAATGTTGACCAGTGGCTGCCATTGTTGATCGGTGGCCGGCGAATCGAGCATCAGGTTCAGGTTGACATCAACAAAGCGGGCCACGTTCTCCGCCCGCTCGACGTAACGGCTCATCCAGTAAATGGAATCGGCAACGCGGCTGAGCATTATGTCTGGCCTCCGCCGGTGGTGAGGCCGCCTTGGGTCTGGCTCTGCTCCGCCATCCCGGGGTCATCGGCCAGCACCCAGGTGTCCTTGGTCCCGCCGCCCTGGGAGGAGTTGACGACCAGTGAACCCTTTTTCAAGGCGACACGAGTCAGCCCGCCTGGCAGTACAAAAATATCCCTGCCATATAAAACATAGGGACGCAGATCAACATGGCGCCCTTCCAGAATCCCGTTGATCACGGTCGGGACGCGGGAAAGAGAAAGGGTGGGCTGGGCGATGTAATTACGAGGGTCAGCTTTTATTCTTTTGGCAAATTCCGCGCATTCCGCGGCCGTGGCATGGGGGCCGATGAGCATGCCGTAACCGCCGGATTCGTTGGCCGCTTTGACGACCAGTTCGGGCAAATGTTCCAAGACGTAGCCAAGCCCTTCGGCCTCCGCGCATATATACGTTGGCACATTGGGCAGAATGATTTCCTCGCCCAGATAGTATTTTATGATGCGCGGGACGTAGGCATAAACGACTTTATCATCCGCCACGCCGGTCCCGGGAGCGTTGGCCAGGGCCACCTTGCCGGATTTATAAACCGCCATCAGGCCGGGCACGCCCAGCATGGAATCCGCGCGAAAGGCTTCCGGGTCAAGAAAATCATCGTCCACCCGCCGGTAAATGACATCCACACGTTCAAAACCATTGGTCGTCCGCATCCAGACAAAGCCGTCGAACACGACGAGATCGCTGCCTTGCACCAATTCCACCCCCATCTGCTGCGCGAGAAACGAATGCTCGAAGTAGGCGGAATTATAGACTCCGGGCGTGAGCAGCACGACGCGCGGGGTGGCGCTGCCTTCGGGGGCCAGATATTCGAGCATGTCACGCAGGCGAATCGGATAATTGGAAACGGGCCGGATTTTGGACGCGTCAAATACTTCGGGAAACAGACTCTTCATCAGCCGCCGATTTTCCAGCACGTAAGAAACGCCCGAAGGACAACGCAAATTGTCTTCCAGGACATAAATCTGCCCGTCGCCATGCCGCACCAAGTCCGTGCCGGTGATATGGCACCAGATGCCGCGCGGAGGATTCAGGCCGACGCATTGTTTGCGAAACCCCTTGGACGAGGAGATAATCTCCGGCGGCACAGCACGATCCTTGATGACTTTGCGATCGTGATAAAGGTCGTCAATAAACAGATTAAGGGCGCGGATGCGCTGCTTGAGGCCTTTCTCGATGCGCTTCCATTCCGTGGCTGTGACCATGCGCGGAACCAGGTCGAACGGCAAAGTCTTCTCCACGCCGGCGCTTTCCCCGTACACATTGAACGTGATCCCCGCCTGCACCAGAGCGCGGTCGGCGGCCAATTGGCGGTTGGCCAATTCGCCGGGGGAAAGCGATTCAATCTTCCTGACCAGTGGGCGGACGGCGGCGCGGGGGTGCCCATCGTCCTCGAACATCTCGTCAAAGAAGTTCCCGATTTCGTATCCAGACAGATTCATCGCGATTTTCGCGCACCGTTTATAAGCGTTTTTGCCCCTTACCAGCAATTCAAGTGCCGTGGAGAGATCAAGGCGAAAACCTCCTTTGGGACTGCCGTTCTTTGGTTATAATTTGGCTGCATGTCCAATTCTGGTCATTTTTAGGGCTTGGGCAGAAAGATAAAGCAGGCCGCGCCGACAATGCAGGCGAAGGCCGCGAGGTGGTTCCATTTGATGGAAGCACCCAGATAAACAACGGCAAAAACGCTGAAGACAGTCAGCGTGATGATTTCCTGCGCCACCTTGAGTTGCGCCGGGGAATAGACGTTGCTGCCCCACCGGTTGGCCGGCACTTGCAGCAGGTACTCAAAAAATGCGATGCCCCAGCTCGCCACAATGACCACCCATATCGGCTTGTCCTTGAATTTCAAATGACCGTACCAGGCAAACGTCATGAAAATGTTCGAGAATGTCAATAATACAAACGGCAGCCAGCGGGATTCAGTTAATGCACTCATAATTTTATTCTTCGGCAGATTCCGGTTCGCCCAAGGCCCGCCGCGCGCCGTGGCGGACGTGCAGAACGTGAACCTCACCTTCGCTCACGGTGAAAAGTATCCTGTATTTGTGCTGGCGGCGACCATGGAAAATTTCACGGATTGCTGCATTGAAAAATTCGCTCTCTGGCGCGAGCGGACAGCGTTCGGGAAAAAGTTCCAGCGAACCAATCGTGTCGTAAAGGCTGTTGAACCAACGCCCGGCGGCATCTGGCGACCGCTCCGCCAGCCACAAATGGGCTTGCGCGATGTCTTGCCGCGCTGAAAGTTCAACGATGACCCGGTGCCGCGTCATTTATTCCTGCGGGGAATCTTGTGCCGGGCGCGGATTTCATCCAGCGCGGCACGGAACGGTTTGCCCGTGCCGGCCTTCATTCCGTCAAGGCCGCGCTGGATGCCGCGAATCGCATCGAGCGTTTCCTCGTAAGCCGATGCATCCTGCACAATCAATTCCGCCCGGCCATTGACCGTGAGGACTTCCAGCCTCCCGCTGCTTTTGAGCCGGCGCAGGTGCGATTTGGTGTTGCGCTGAAAATCCGTCAGCGAGCGGATGTCTTGCAAAGCAATCATAACATTTATTTCACTGTTTTAATAATGCTGCTCCCATACTGCCTCAAACCCCGAAGAAAGCAAGCCCGCAAACGTCATGATTTTGAATGATTGTCGAAAGCGCCAACTCATATTGCCTCCTAATGAATTATTTAAATCAGAGCCGCACCGGAATTTTTTTCTGAGCCAGGAATTGCTTCACATCGCCCACGGTGTACTCGCCGAAATGAAAGATACTCGCGGCCAGGACGGCGTCCGCCCTGCCTTCCAGGAGCACCGCGGCCATGTGTTCGAGATTGCCCGCGCCGCCGCTGGCCACCACCGGCACACCGACCGCTTCGCTGATGCGGCGCGTGATGACCAGATCGAACCCGGCTTTTGTGCCATCGGCATCGATGCTGTTTAAAACGATTTCCCCGGCCCCAAGCGCCACCGCTTTCCTGGCCCATTCGACGGCCTCAAGCCCGGTGGCTTTCCGTCCGCCATGGGAGAAGACCTCCCAGCGGTCCGGCGAAACCTTTTTGGCGTCAATGGAAACGACGATGCACTGGCTGCCGAATTTTTCAGCGCCGAGGCGGATGAGATCGGGATTGGCCAGCGCGGAGGAGTTGATGCTGGTCTTGTCCGCGCCGGCTCTGAGCATGGTGTGCATGTCCGCGACCGAGCGAATGCCGCCGCCGACGGTCAACGGCATGAAACACTGGTCGGCGGCGCGCTCGATGACCGCTACCATGCTGTCCCGGCCCTGGGCGCTGGCGGTGATGTCAAAAAACACCATTTCGTCCGCGCCCTGTTCATTGTAGCGGATGGCCAGTTCGACCGGATCGCCCACGTTGCGGAGTTCGCCGGCTTCCGCCTTGCCGAATTGCACGCCGCGCGTGACTTTACCGTCATGCACGTCCAGACAGGGAATTACGCGTTTTGCCAGCATACCAAAAAGTGGATGGAATAATGACCAAATCCTAATGACCAATCAATGCTCAAATGACCCAATGACGAAAATAGGGACGCCGGCCATCGCACCGCTTTTGGCGAGATTCGTCATTGGTGCTTCGTCATTGATTGGTCATTCGTGCTTCGACATTCGTCATTCTTCTTGGGCGCCCCGCGTTTTTATTTGGACGCCGCCGCCGGTCACAGGCATGTTAAACCAGTTGTATTTCGTTGCATGGCCCAAAATGATGATGACCTTTCGGTGACGCTCCCGGAGGAGTTGCGCCGCCAGTTCGCCGATGTCCAACGCCGCCTCTGGCGCGTCGAGACCACCGTCGCACTTTGCTCGGTCATGGCCGGCCTCGTTGTTTCCCTGCTGGCCCTTTTTATTTCCGATCGCCTCTGGAATACGCCGCCGGGCGTGCGCCTTGTCTTCTCGCTCCTGGGTCTGGCCGTCGTCCTCGCCGCGTTTTGCCACTGGGCGCGACGCTGGCTTTGGCATCGCCGCAGCCTCCAGGACCTGGCCAATCTCGTCCAAAAAAAATATCGCCGCCTGGGCGACCGTTTGCTCGGCATTGTCGAACTGGCCCAGGAACAGCGCCATCTGGCCAATTTTTCCCCCGCCCTCTATCATGCCGCCATTCATCAAGTCGCGGATGAAGCGCGTCAATATGATTTTCGCCGAAGCGTCAGCGCCCGTCCGGCGGAGAAATTCGCGCTCGGAGCGGGGGCCATGGTCATTTGCTGGCTGGCCCTCTCGCTCGCCCTCCCGCAAGCCAGTTGGAACGCCTTCCTGCGCTGGCTCAGTCCCACCGCCAACATTCCGCGTTACACCCTTGTCGGCCTGGAAGGGCTGCCGCGGGAATTGATCGTTCCCCACGGCGAGCCCTTTGCCATTTCCGGCAACGTCCAATACCGCTCCTTTTGGAAACCGGGCCGTGTCTCCGGCCAATTGCCTGCTCGGCCCAAATTCGAAGGCGTGGTGGATTCCGGCAAAATCCGCCTGCAAATTCCCGGCCAGGTCGAGAACGGCGTGCTGCGCGTTGAAGTGGGCGATGCCATGGCCGAGATCAAGATCGTGCCGGTTCACCGGCCTTCGCTGCGAGAATTGGCCGCGCTCATCCAATTGCCGGACTACCTGCAATATCCCGATCAAACCCAGGTGCTGCAAAGCGGATCGTTGCTGGTCCTCGAAGGCAGCCGCATCGCCTTTCACGGCACCATCAGCCGCGCCCTCTCCGCCGCCCTGATGCAGCCCGAAGGCGGCGAGGCGGCGCCGTTGAAAATCGAAGGGGCAAACTTCACCAGCGCTCCCGCCCAACCCGATGGGGTTGCCCAATACACCTTCAATTGGCGGGACACTCTCGGCCTGTCCAACGCCGTCCCATTGCGCCTCTCCGTGGACATGCGGAAAGATGCTCCGCCCGTTCCCGACTTGCCCGGATTGCCCCGCGAAACGGCCATGCTCGACTCCGATGTCCTGCGCATTCGGGCGGAGGCCAGCGATGATTTCGGCGTGCGCGACCTCGGATTGACCTGGGACGTGGTGTCCGATGCGCCACTGGCCGAAAGCATTACCAGCGAGGTGAAAATCATGACCGCGTCCTCCCGCGTCAAGAAAATCGAGAAAGTTTTCCTGTGGAGTCCGCGGGCCTTTCGGATTCCGGCCGATTCGACCGTCGAGTTGCAAGGCTACGCGCGCGATTTCTTTCCCGAGCGGGAGCGTTCGCGCACGGTGCCTTATCGCATCCGCGTTCTCAGCCCTGCCGAGCACGCCGAACTCGTGCGCGAACAATTGGAAGACGTCATGGCCCGCATCGAGGACGTCACCCGCCTCCAGGAAAAAATCGCGGCCAATCTGCGCGACGTCAAAGACAATGAGAAACTTCCAGAATCGCAAAAATCCGCGCGCATCGGCGAAAGCAAAAACGAACAGTTGGAAAACTCCTCGCACCTGGACGAGTTGAGCCAGCAAGCCGAAAGCGCGCTGCAGGAAGCCATGAAGAACCCCGTCTTTCCCGCGGACACCATCCGCCAATGGAGCCAGTCCGCGCAGCAATGGCAGCAACTGGCGCGGGAGCAAATGAAGGACGCCGCCGCCGCCATGCAATCCGCCCAGCAAAACTCCGCATCGCGCCCGCAACAATTGGCCGACGCCACCCAAAAAGCCGACAACATTCTCGATGCTCTGGAAAAAATGCAGGACAAAGCCGGCCGGCACATGGACGACTTGCAGGCCCTGACCCTTTCGCAACGCTTGCGCAAAGTTGGAGCGCAGGAGAAGGAGATCGGCGTCCAGTTGCTCAAAACTGCTCCCGACACCATCGGCTTGCCGCCCGGCGATTTGCCCGGGAAATTCAAACTTTTCGAACACGCGCTGACCAGCGACCAGGCCCGGGCGCAAAAGGCATCGGACACTTTGCAGGGCGAAATCAGCCGTTTCTTCGAGCGCACCCAAAGGACAAACTACGGCGCGGTCAGCCGGGAAATGAAAGACTCGCGCGCCACCGATGAATTGGAACGTTTGGGCGGATTGATCGGCGACAACATCGCCATCGAAGCTTCCGGCGGTCTTGGCCAATGGTCCGAACGCTTTCAGAAATGGGGCGACCAACTTGAACCCAAGCCGGACGGCTCCGGCGGCGGCCAGGGTTCCGGCGGCAAATCGCAGAGCAAAGACATGACCGAACAGCTCATCGCCTTGTTGCGCCTGCGCGAAAACGAAATGAACCTGCGCGATCAAACCACCGTTCTCGACCAGCAAAAGGGCGAGCCGTCCACCTTCAAAGACCGGGCCAATTCCCTTGTTGACACCCAGAAAAAACTGGCCGGCGACCTGGAGCAGATTCATCAGCGGGCGGCCCTGGCCGGGTTGGAGGCGGCCTTCTCGCAAACGGCCGCCGCGATGGAGGAAGTCGAAACCGTTTTGCAAAAGCCCCAGACGGGCCAGCCGGCCGACCAGGCCGAAATCAAAACCATCGACTCCCTTTCTGATCTGGTCAATCTGATCAACGAACAAGCCCAACGTGTCAGCCCGCAACAGTCCCCCGGCAACGCCGGCAGCGCCGCGGAAATGGCGTTCCTCCTGCGCATGATGCAGAATACCGACAATGCCAAAGCCATGGCCCTCCAGCCCGCGACCGGCCTCAACCGCGCGGGCGGCAAGACGGACCGAGCCGGCAATCCCGTGGCCGGCAACGCGGCCGGCAAAGGCGCCGCAACACGAAAGGTGGACAAAGCTTCCGGCGTCATCGAAAATTCACCCGTTGAATTTCGCGACGCATTGGACATCTATTTTCATGGCATTGAACAATCCAAGGATTAAGGCGCACCGGCTGTTGTGGCTGTTGCTGGCGGCGTCTCTGGCGCCTGTCCCGTTGCGCGCCCAGCAGTTGTACACCGGGTCCGCCGGCCTCATGGCGGAGGAAGTGGATCGCATGTATGTCAAGGCCATGCAATTCCTTGTCCGCACCCAATCGCCCCAGGGCAACTGGCCCGATGAACCGCGCGGCGACGAAGCGGCCCTGAACGGCCTGGCTGTCATCAGCCTGCTGGCCCACGGCGACGATCCGAATTTTGGCCCTTACAGCGCGACCATTCATCGCGCGCTGGATTTTATTTTGAAAGGAATGGATCCCAAAACCGGTTACATCGGAAGTTCCATGTACAACCATGGTTTCGCCACCCTCGCCCTGGCCGAGTCTTATGGCGCGGTGGACGATCCCCGGCTCGGTCCCGCCTTGCAAAAGGCGGTGCGTCTCATTGTCAACGCCCAGAAGCTCAACGGCCTTCATGCCTGGCGTTATTCTCCCGAATCCCAGGATGCCGACACCACCGTCAGCGGCGCGCAGATGGTCGCCTTGCTCGCCGCCCGTAACGCCGGCATGGCCGTGCCCGAAGAGGCCGTGCAGAACGGCCTTAAATTCTTCTTGTCTTGCCAGACTCCCGACGGCGGCTTTGGCTATATTTCGCCCAACGCGCCCAATGCCACCCGCACCGCCATCGCCTGCGTCGTTCTGGCGCTGGCCCGGGAAA
This sequence comes from uncultured Verrucomicrobiae bacterium, assembly GCA_963825315.1. GTDB lineage: Bacteria > Verrucomicrobiota > Verrucomicrobiia > Limisphaerales > Palsa-1400 > DASRLE01. The sequence continues at coordinate 596,602 of CAWGST010000005.1, forward strand.
AAAACTCGGCCGCCTTCAAAAAAGCCTTCGCCTTCCTCAAAAACACGCCGCCCGATCGGGCATACCCGCAATATTTTCTCTATTACGCCTCCCAGGCCTGGTTCCACGCCTCGCCCGAGTTGTGGCAGAGTTGGAACCGCGCGAACATCACAGCGCTGCGCGCCACCCAGACGCCCGACGGCAATTGGGAGGGACAACTCGGGTCCACCTTCGCCACCTCCGGCTCGCTTTTGTCCCTGGCGCTGAACTATCGCTACCTGCCGATTTATGAGAGGTAACGCCGCCTTGGTTCTGTTTTTTGTCGGCCTGGTTTTTGCCGGTCCAGTCGTGTTGACCGCCCAGCGTGACCTGCTCATCAGCCCCGGCGCGCCTTTGGGCCTGAAAGCCGTCCAGCCCCTCGCCGCCCCGGCGGAACAGGGTGATCTTTTGCAATTTGTGGACGGCTCAGTCCTGCACGGCGGATTAAAGCGCATGGATGCCGCTGCCGGACTGCGTTGGGAAAATCCGGCGGCAAAGAACCCCATCGACTTGCAGCCGGGTCATATTGATTCCATCCGTTTTGCCCGCGCCGCTTCCGTCTCTCTGGCCCCGACCTCCCATCTTCGTTTCGTAAATGGCGATGACTTGCTCGGCTCGGTCACTTCGCTGGATGAGGATCACCTTGGCTTCAGCACCTGGTTTGGCGGGGCGCTGACGATTCCGCGCGCGTCCGTGCAAACCATCACGTTTCTTTCCAGCAATTATACCATGCTCTACGACGGGCCTGGCGACGCCGCGGGCTGGATCATCGGCAGCCATAATCCCGAAAGCTGGACCTTCCGTGATGGCTCTTTCATCAGCGGGTCTCCCGGATCCCTGGGGCGCAACTTCAATTTGTCCGGTTCTTCCACTGTTGAATTTGACCTGGCTTGGGGCGGTCTATTCGAGTTGCTGGTGAACATTTACAGCGATGCCGTGGACCGTTTGGAGTACGGCAATTCCTACGTGCTCGAGTTCAGGCGCGATGAGGTCAATTTGCGCCACATTGACATGGCCCGGCAGATTCCGCTCAGGAATTTCGGCAGCGTGCCGTTGCCCAATCCCGCCGCCAAAAACAAACTCCATATCATTATACAATCGAACAAGGAAGAAGGCACGGTCGCCGTTTTTGTTGATAATGTTTTGGCCAAACGCTGGAAGGACGAGAATGGTTTCAGCGCCACGGGCGGGGGTCTTCTCTTCCAGCAAATGGGCGGACCCGGCGCCGTGCTCAAATTGAGCAACTTCAAAATCAGCCAGTGGCAGGGCCGCTACGAGCCGGAAACCTCCGCCGTCATGACCAATGTTGACGTCATTCGTTTTATCAATCACGACCACGCCACCGGTAAAATCGCCGGCATCACCGGCGGCAATGTCACCCTGGCCCTGGGCGAAACCCTCCTGCAAATTCCCATCCAGCGCGTCACCCAGATCAATTTCGCCGCCTCCCCGGTCGCGGCCGCCACTCGCGGTCCCTGGGATGTTCGCGCCTGTTTCCCATACGGCGGCAGTCTTTCCTTTCAATTGCAAAAATGGAGCGACAAGGAAGTTTCCGGGCAAAGCGCGATCTTCGGTTCTCTCGCCTTTCAGCCGGGGCAAATCCGCCAACTGGAGTTTAACCTCGACCATGCAAAAGCAGTCGCTCCGGTCGTGAGCGACAAGGAATTCGAAGGTCTGGATGAATAGAATCCTTTCCAGTCTCCCCGCCCTGGCTCTCGTCGCCGCCCTGGCTTCAAGCGCCCCCGCCCAACTGCCGCCGGTCTCCTCCCCGGCCTCCAACGCGGCCCCGGACAGTTTGCTCTTCCGCAACGGCGATTTGTTGTATGGCCAATTGCTGGCCATTGACCCGCCAGACGCCGTTCAGTGGCGGCATCCCGACGCCGCCCAGCCCATCGAGTTCAAGCCGGACAGCATTGCGCAGATTGATTTTCCAGCGCCAAAGAATTCCACCGCGCCCTCCAACAATGCCTGCCGGCTTCTTCTGGCCAATGGCGACTCCCTGGAAGGCGGCCTCGTTTCCTGTGACCGCGAAGCCGTTGCTTTGCAGACGTGGTATGCCGGCCGCTTGAGCATTCCGCGCGCCTCGTTGCAATCATTGGTTTTCATTCGACGTTCGCCGGCGCTCTTTGATGGAATCACCGGATTGGACGGATGGACCCAGGCCGTGTCGGCCGCGCCCGTGGCCGCGCCCGGCGAATCCGGCCAATGGACCTATCGCAATGGCGCTTTTTACGCCGGCAATACTGCCTCCATCGCCCGCGACCTCAAGCTGCCCGATGTGGCGGAGATTCAATTCGACCTGGCTTGGAAAGGCGCTCTCAATCTCGCCGTTGCACTTTATACCGACTCGCTCCGACCGATTTATCTGCTTAACAAAGAACAGGGGCCGGACTTCGGCGGCTTTTACAGTTTGCGCATGGATAATGCCATCTACAGAAACATTGATTTGTGGCCGATCAAAAAAAAGGAGCGTCTTCACGGGCTTGGCCAATTGCCCTTCCCCTCCCTCAATAACGAAGACCGGCTCCACGTCGCTCTGCGCGTCAGCAAAGCGCAACACAAAATCGCCCTTTCCCTCGATGGCACACTGGTCAAGGAATGGGTCGATCCCGACGGCTTCGCTGGCGAAGGCACCGGCATGAGATTTGTGCAGAATCCTGGAGGCGTGATTAAGCTGAGCAACCTGCGCATCACCCATTGGGACGGAATATTCGAAGAACCCGCCGCCGATTCCACCGATGTCTGCTGGTTCGAAAACGGCCAAAAAATAGCGGGCGCAATCGAGTCAATCAGCAACGGGAAAATTGGCCTCCGCCCCCCCAACCGCCCCCTCGAAATCCCTCTCGCGGAAGTCAAAGCCATCGCTTTCGCCCATCGGCAGACCAGTCCGCCTCAAACCCAGGCTGCGACTGTTCGGGCGACATTCGCCCAAGGCGGCGATTTGACCTTTATTCTGGAAACCTGGCGGCCCGACGAGATGATTATACGCAGCGCGGATTTCGGCAAAGCCAGAATCAATCCCGCCGCCTTCACCCGCCTGCAATTCCTCTCCCCGGAAAAGAAAGCCCCCGATGGGCCGAAGGGATGACAACTCATTAAAAAGCATTTGAAGACATCGATCAAGAAAATGGTGAAAGAACTTGCATGAATGAAACCCTTGAGTTCCTGTCCCGACACGGCGCAGCATTTTTGTTTGCGGCGGTATTCGTCGAACAAATAGGTGCTCCGCTACCCTCCTTGCCCTGGTTGTTGGCGGCGGGCGCTTTGATCGGCACCGGCAGAATGAATTGGTTGGCGGCGCTCAGCGCTGCGACATTTAGCGCATTACTGGCTGATCTTACTTGGTTCTTTTTGGGTCGCCACTACGGCAACCGCGTCTTGGGCCTCCTTTGCCGCATCTCATTGGAGCCTGACTCGTGCGTTCGCCGGACACAAAACCTCTTCACGCGATACGGCATGCGAGGCGTCGTCGCGGCGAAGTTCGTTCCCGGCTTGGGCAACCTGGCGCCGCCGCTGGCGGGCAATTCTGGCGTCAGCGCACCGCGTTTTCTTTTCTTCGATGGGCTGGGTTCGCTCCTTTATGGAGGAGGCTTTATACTTGTGGGAGTCTTGTTCAGCCATCAATTGGACCAGATCATTGGCGCGCTCACCGGCCTCGGAGGCGATGCGCTCGGTTTGGTTGCCGGGTTGGTTGCGGTTTACATCGCTTACAAGTACTTCCAGCGGCATCGCCTGTTGAGTGAGTTGCGCATGACGCGGATCACTGTTGACCAATTGCATCAAATGCTGGAGGCGGGTGAGAAACCGATCATCCTCGATCTGCGCTCTCTCGCGGAACTCCAACAAAACCCCTCCGTCATCCCCGGCGCGCGTCTCACGACTATGGATGACCTGGAACTTCGGCCGCAGGAGATTCCTCGCAACCGCGATATCATTCTCTATTGCTCCTGCCCCAACGAAATCAGCAGCGCGCGGACGGCTTTGCAACTTCGCCGCAAAGGATTCAACCGTGTCCGGCCATTGCTGGGGGGGTTCGACGCGTGGCGGGACCGCAACTATCCGACGGAACTGTGGGTTGTTGCTCCAGCCTGAAACAGGTCAAAACTCCTTGGCCTGCGATTGGGGGAGTGCCATACATTATGTGCAAATACCTTATTATGAACGCTTTGCATAACAAAAGGGCAAAATCCGGCGTTGCGGGGCGGATTTGACTGATGGGTTGTTTTTGGGCCTGATCGGGCGGCCTTATTTCGACTTGCCTTATTCGGGCGGAGGCGTATTGTTTCTCTTGCCTGAACGCCGCGTGTGCGGCTGTTTATTAAGGCTGAGAAAAGAAAGTTAACATTGATACCTAACCTTTTACCTCTGTTGCCAGGCAACGCGGTCAGGTCAGGCAATGGAGTCTTCGATGGCGCTGGCGCGCGCCCGCAAGCCTCCCGCGGTTTATGAATACAAAATAATTATGCTTACGATGGAAGAAGCCCTCAAGCAAAGTCCAACCCGCTTTGCCACAGGCCAGATTGTCAAAGGTACTGTCATTGAAGTCCGCCCCAAAGAAGTCCTCGTCGATATCGGTTACAAAAGTGAAGGCGTCATTTCCGGCAACGAATTCGACGATATCAAAGCCGTCAAGCTCGGCGATGAAGTTGATGTCCTGATCGAAAAGCTGGAAGACAAGGAAGGCATGGTCGTGCTTTCCAAGGAGAAGGCCGAATTCAAAAAGAATTGGGACAAAATCCTCACCATTTGCAATGAAGGCGGCACCATCACCGGCAAGGTCAAGGCCGCCGTCAAAGGCGGTTTGCTGGTCAACATCGGGGTCGAGGCCTTTTTGCCCGCCTCGCAGATTGATATTATCCCGCCCAAGAACCTGGCCCAGTTCATCGGCAACAGCTACGAATTTAAAGTCGTCAAAATCAACCAGGAGCGCCAGAACATCGTCTTGTCCCGGCGCGAGTTGATCGAACAGCAGCGCAATGAAAAGCGGACCAAGTTGCTCACCGACATGACTCCGGGCGACATCCGCAAGGGCACAGTCAAGAATATCACCGATTTCGGCGCGTTCATTGATCTCAACGGCATTGACGGATTGCTCCACATCACCGACATGAGCTGGGGGCGCATCGGGCATCCCTCCGAATTGCTCAAGGTCGGGCAGGACATTGACGTGGTGGTGCTGGACATCAATCGGGAAAAGGAGCGGGTCAGCCTGGGACTGAAACAGAAGCTGAGCAATCCGTGGGAAAACATCGACGCCAAGTATCAAGTGGGCGCCAAGGTCAAGGGCAAGGTGGTCAATTTGGTGCCCTATGGCGCCTTTGTGGAATTGGAGCCGGGCGTGGAAGGCCTGGTGCATGTCACCGAATTGTCCTGGACCAAACGCATCGCCAAGCCGTCCGACGTGTTGAAGTCTGAGCAGGAAATCGAGGCGGTCGTTTTGGGCATCAATCGCGAGGAGCAAAAAATATCGCTCGGCATCCGCCAGCTCGAGGCCAACCCCTGGGACCGCGCCACGGACAAGTATCCTGCGGGCACCAAGGTCAAAGGCAAGATCCGCAATTTAACCAGCTACGGCGCCTTCATCGAATTGGAAGAAGGCCTGGACGGCATGATCCATGTCTCGGACATTTCCTGGACACGCAAGATCAATCATCCTTCCGAAATGTTCAAAAAGGGCGACGAAGTGGAGGCGGTGGTCCTGGAAGTGGACAAGGCCAATCAGCGCATTTCCGTGGGTGTCAAACAATTGACCGTCGATCCCTGGAGCAGCATTGACCAGTTCTACAAGGTGGGCGATCTGGTCACGGGCAACGTGACCAAGCTGGCCAGCTTCGGCGCCTTCGTCGGCCTGCAACATGACATTGACGGCCTGGTGCATATCTCCCAAGTCAGCGAAGAGCGCACGGACAAAATCAAAAACGTCCTCAAGGCCGGACAGGAAGTCACGGCCCGCGTCATCAAGATCGACAAGTCAGACCGCCGCATCGGCCTGTCCATCAAGGCCGCCGCTTACTCGACCGAACAACTCAAGGCCGAGCAGGCCATTCTCGACTCGCTCAAGCCCGGCGAAGATTTGGTGGCGTTGCAGCACGCCTTCGACGCCGCGGACGAATCCGCCAAACAGCAGTAAACGACGATGGGCGATGGATGACGGGTGACGCGCGGCCGGGCCGGCGCCGCCCGCGCCGCCTTGCAGATGAGAACGCTACATTTATACTTGACGCGCCAGATGCTGGCGACGTTGGGTATGACCGTATTTGTCTTCACCCTGGTGCTCCTCTTGGGCAACGTCATCAAGGAGGTCCTGCATCTGGTGGTCAACCGGCAGGCCACCCTTGGCCTGGCCCTGCGCGCCATCGCCTTGCTCGTGCCCTATGTTTTGGCCTTCTCCCTGCCCATTGGAATGCTGACGGCGGCGTTGCTGGTTTTTGGACGCTTCAGCGCCGAGCAGGAATTGACCGCGGCGCGGGCCAGCGGCATCAGTTTGATCAGTCTGATCACGCCGGTGCTGTTGCTCAGCGTGGCGGTGAGCGGGTTGTGCGCGTGGCTGAACTTCGACATCGCCCCGGCCTGCCGCATGGCCTACAAGGAACTGCTCTATCGCGCCGGGGTGACACGCCCGGCCGACTTGCTGCAAAGCATGGAATCCACCCCTTTCGGCGATCACACCATTTTCGTGGGAAAACGTCACGCGGACGGGACCAATTTCGACAACGTCATTGTCTCCCAGTACGATCGGAACGGGCAACTGGAAGAGTTGATCCAAGGGGCATCCGCAACCATTATTTCCGATCTGGCGCATCAACAGATCATTATGAATCTGCACAACGAGCACGCCATGCGTCATTACAACGACGGCTGGAAGCCCATGCCCGACGCCGGCGAAGCGACCTTCCCGATCAAAGTCGAAGCGCAATCGCAAAAAGCGGTGCCTCTGCCCATCAGCGACATGACCCTCCGCCAACTGCTGGAAGAGCGCGATAAAATCGAACGCAGCATGGCCGATTCGCCGGCCAGGGGCAAAAGCAGGGAGCAACTTCTGGAAACACAGCGGGAATTGAGACAGATGACCAGCGACATGACGACACCGGTGTTGGTGTATCTGCATCGCATGGTGGCGTTTTCCTTTGCCTGCATTAGCTTTACGCTGGTGGGGATACCCCTGGGAATCCGGGGCCATCGGCGCGAAACGAGCGTCGGGGTGGCGACGGCCCTGGTGCTGATGTTGATATATTACAGCTTTGTTGTTTTGGGCCAGGCCTGGGCCGATCATGCCGAACGGGCGCCCTATCTGATCGTCTGGCTGCCCAATTTCATCTTCCAGGCAGTGGGAGCCGTGTTGCTATGGCGGGCCAACCGGGGATTGTAAACGCGCCGACCGCTTCCGCTTTCAAATTTCAAATCTTCAAATTTCAAATCTGTTTCATCCGCCCTCCCGCGCAACGGTGGGGTGAGACTCCGTCGAACCCTGATTCGATTTAGTCACTTGTCGCGCAAAAGCGCAGCGGAGGCGAAACTTGTCGCTCCTTGTCCGTCCGTGAAAAGTCCGTGTCCGTCCCTCCGTCGACCTGTCCACCATAGCCTTGGCGGCGGCGGAACCCCAACTCGATCCAGTCAGAACCAGTTCCACGGCCCGAAGGGCCAATGGAAATTAGCCAGCCCCGATCAAGCCGGAAAGGCTCAAAAAAGTTCTCGCCCTGTGTTTGGGTTGGGCTTAATATCCCGCACAACACCAGAACGGAGAAATAATGGGTATGAATCGAATCTACCAAGGCCGCGTCAACAAAGTCGAAATTTCGAATCCGGGCGACAAGGAAACCCCGTGGAAACCGCTCGAAAACGGGCAAGACATCCTCTGGCAGCACCACGAATTGTTTCAGGACGCAGTGAATTATTACACACTCGCAATTGCCGCTTTGGGCGAGGAATTGCCAAGCAACCATCCAATCACGGCGCTACGCATGAGAATGACTGAAGTTTGGGAGCAGTTTCCTCGGAAAACAACTTCACCGGCAAAAAGTCTGCGCGACTCTGTATGTCCTTGGGTCGGATTGCCGAACAATGCAGGTTTTGAGGACGCACTCAAAATTTTCACATTGCCGTCATCAAAGCAGAAAGAGGCTTGCTCTCTCGCGGTAGCACTGCTCGCTGAAAAGGCAGAAACTTTGAAGCCTCAAAAATGTGCAAACAGTTACTGGATTCGCTTTTGTGATCGGCTGAAGAAGGAGCCTAACTGGGATTATTCTGGCGAAGAGCACTCTCGCAAAGCCGCGGCGGGAGATTGGATTGCGTCTCTGTGGTCCGAACACGCTGACCAGAACATTCAGAGCCTTGCTGAATCACTCAAACTTTCCAGTCTGGTGAAATGCGACCCGACAGCGGGCAAAATTGGCGAATCTGAAGCGCGCGGACTTTTAATTGATGCAATCAATCATTTGAAAGGCATAGTCAACGGCACTCTTAACGACACCAAACCAGCAAAAAAGACAAATGGCTGGTTGAGGGAAAACAAAAAGCCGGCCCAAACATTTCTAGCTGAAAACGAGAACCGCGTTGCCACCATCGAAGCCGGACAGTTGATTTGTGAAAAAGCTCGCGGCGGAGGCATTGACATTAACAAGACACACGCAGTCGCACTTCTCAAAGCCTTCCCTTGCAGTTTCACTTTTCAATATGTCCGAGCCGCAGTGCCAAAACCCAAAGTCAAGAAACAGCTCAAAACCAAAGAACAGCCAAGACTCTGGGAAATTATAGAAGCCAAGATTAGAGACATTGGTGAGGATCCCATCAGACTAGCAAGGTCTGGCAACAAACCGATTTTCAAGGCGTTCACCGCTCTCAAGGGCTGGCAAAATATTGACGGCATTCCTTGCTGGCCAGACTTGGACAAATGCGCTTTTGAGGAGGCTCTCAAAACTATAAATCAGTTCAATCAAAAGACAGAAGAACGCGAGAAACGCCGCTTGGAAACGGAAGCCGAATTGAAATACATGATGGGTGAGAATCCTGAATGGAAACCCAAAAACGAAAACGAGGAATCTGAAGAACGTGAAGTTTCAATTCTCGGAGGTGATCAGCGCTATGGAAAACTTTTAACGCTCCTCAAAGATTTGGACGAAGAATCCGCTGAACGGACGACCAAAAAGATTTACGGGCCGAGTCACGCAAGCCTTCGGGGGTTCGGAAAACTGCGAGAAGTGTGGTTGGATTTGTTTGCATCCGCAAATGGGCAACCGGATGAAATCAGATTGCGGGAAGCGGTAAAAGACCTACAGCGCGAACAGAAGCTCGACATGGGCTATACTACTTTCTTCCTCAAACTGTGTGAATCTGATTATTGGGATTTATGGCGTGACGACACAGAGTCCGAAGCAAAAGAACGCCGAGCTAAAAAATGGGCAAAGAGTGTGATTTATGACGCCGCAGATGCGCGCGAACTTGCAGAAGAATTTGAGCGCTTAAAAGAACCAATTCGCTACACACCCGCCGAGCCAGAGCATTCGCGACGGTTGTTTATGTTTTCAGATATTGGAGGAACACACGCCACAAAATTTCGAAAGCCAGGTTCAGTCGAAGTTTCTGTGGCTAGGAAAAATGTTGAGGGTAATTATTCGCCGCAACGTTTGCTCCTACACTATTCAGCTCCCCGTTTGGTTCGAGATCATTTGAGTGATGGCAGCCATGCCAAGTGGTTGCAACCTATGATGGCGGCCTTGGGCCTGCCCGACGATGCGCTTGCCGGATTCACCAAAGACAGAAATGGTGAGCCGAAGGATTCTGCCTTGGCTTTGATGCCTGATTTTGTTGGGCGCAAGCGTGAGTTGCGTATGCTCCTCAATTTTCCGGTGGATTTGGACACCAGCAAGTTGATCCAAAAAATTGGCAAGACCGCTGTTTGGGATAAGCAGCTAAACCAGTCTTTTGAAAATGGGAAAGTCAAACAACGATTTCACTTGTTGTGGCCTGAAATGGAGAACGCCCCAGAAAAAGGTTGGTGGGATAATTCCGAAGTGCAAACCAAAGGCATCTCGTGTCTTTCCATTGATCTTAGTCAACGTCGAGCTGCCGATTTTGCATTGATTCACGCCGGGGCAAATCTGTACTCCGAAATCCTTTGTTCAGCTTGGCGAAGCTGGAGACAAGTCGTGGTTTGCTTCTCTCGCTGGCGCAGGCAGCCTCCGTTTGCCGGGTGAAGATGCAGAAGTCTTTCGTGATGGAATCAAGCAGGTGGAACCATCGGGCAAGAGAGGGAGAAACGCAACGGATGCAGAATATGAATCGGCACTCACTTTAGCTAAAAAGCTGCTTCACGATGAGGACGCAGCGCAACGTGAAATCAAAGCCCGAAACTGGCTTGGCGCTGACAACACGGATTATTCTTTCCCAGAGCAAAACGACAAATTGTTAAGTCTTTACCGCGGGACATTGTCGCGATTTCGAACGTGGCATCGATGGTCTTGGAAGCTGACGCCAGAACATGAAAAAGAATGGGGCAAGGCGATTGAGGAAGTGCAAAACTTGCCTTACTTTGCCAAGTGGTCAGAGCATGCAAGCAAGGACGCAAGCGCCGGCACAATTAGCAAACTTCAGCAACTTATTGCAATCGCTGCCGAAGGCTTGCGAATTTTCCTAGAACAAGCAGTGCTTGAATTGGCGCACCGAGTATTGCCTTTGCGTGAAAACTCTTGGCGATGGATTGAACATGGCAAAGACAGCAAAGGGAAGCCACTACACGTTTTAATCTCTGATGGTCCAGCACAACACGAAAAACCGTGGCTGCGAGGGCAGCGCGGCTTGTCGCTCGCCCGAATTGAACAATTGGAGAACTTCCGCCGTGCAGTCCTGTCACTAAACCGATTGCTGCGCCATGATATTGGGATGAAACCAGACTTTGGCAACCAGACACGCGGAGAAAGCTTGCCCGACCCAAGCCCGGAAATCACAGAAAAGATTAACCGACTCAAGGAAGATCGCGTTAATCAAACGGCACATCTTATCATTGCCCAAGCCCTCGGCGTTCGACTCAAGTATCCTTTATTGCAGGACGAAGATCGCGAAAGCGCAGACACGCATGGTGAATATGAACCAATTCCTGGCCGCCCGCCCGTGGACTTGATCGTTTTGGAAGACCTTTCCCGTTACACCACGGACAAAAGTCGCTCACGCGCTGAAAATTCGCGTCTTATGAAATGGTGTCACCGCGCCATCAATGAGAAAGTTAAGTTGTTGATCGAACCTTTCGGAATACCCGTGCTGGAGGTCTTTGCCAGCTATTCTTCTAAATTTGACAGCCGGACTGGAGCACCGGGTTTCAGGGCGACAGAAGTTACGGCCAACGACCGTTTATTCTGGCAAAAAACGATTGAGAAACAACCGATTGCTCGCGCCGCATTTGATTGTTTGGATTCACTTGCAGCTAAAGATTACAAAAGTGCGCGTCTCGTACTGCCACAAAATGGAGGCCCACTCTTTGTGCCTGCTGTAAAAGGCAACCAGCCTTTGTTGCCTGTGCGCCAAGCGGATATCAATGCAGCGGTCAACATAGGTTTGCGAGCAATCGCTGGACCTGGTTGCTATCACGCACATCCAAGAGTGCGGCTTGCTAAAGCGAAATCGGGCGCACACAAAGGCAAATGGATAACGCGGCTTGACAACAAGCGCGAAAAAGCACAATTCAACAAAACTCCTGCGGAGATTGTCTTTAGTAATTTGAGGAGTGATTCGGATGTCTTGAAAGGCGACAACTCCAATTTATTTCACGACCCACTCAAAATTTCAGCATTTGGCTTTGCAAACATTAACGGGATAAAACATCCACCATTGGCTCACGCATCCGCTTTATTAAGCAGGCAAAAAAACTCTGCTGGAAAACCAAACGGGGCAGTTGCGCGCTTGGAATGGGAAGTTTGTCGCCGTGTGAACGTCGAGCGAATTCAAAAGTTGGGATGTGACGCCTCACTTTTGACGAGTAAGGCGATTTTGGAAGCCTCCACAAAAGATGAGGAGGACGACGTTCCAATGTGAACCATGAGCGACGCCCCGGTTCAAACCCAAGGCGGTCTTGAAATACAGCCGCCGCTGCCGGTGCGGCGGCTGCACAACTTCATCTATTGCCCGCGCCTGTTTTATTTCCAGTGGGTCGAAAACATTTTTCAGGAGAACGCGGACACGGTGGCTGGCAGCCATGTCCACCGCAACGTGGATGCGCCGTCCAAGCTGGATAATCCCAAGGAACTCGGTCTGCCGGAGGGCAGCCGCCTGCGCAGCTTGCGCCTGGAAAGCGAATCGCTCGGTCTCATCGGCGTCGTTGACATTGTGGAAGGCGGGCCAGATGGGGCGGAGATCATTGATTACAAACGCGGTTCGGCCCGGCGCGATGCCGAGGGCGAGCGCGTTGCAAAGGAGCCGGACGCCATGCAAGTTGCCGCACACGCTTTGCTTTTGCGCGAGCATGGCGTCAACGCGGTTCGCGGCGCGATTTATTACGCGGCAGACAAGCGCCGCGTGCCGGTGGATTTCAGCGAGGAACTTTTTGAAAAAGTTCGCAGTGCGATCACCGAAGCCAGAAAGGTTGCCAGCAGCGGAAGCTGTCCGCCGCCGCTGAAAAATGACGCGCGTTGTCTGTATTGCTCCGCGTATCCGATTTGTCTGCCGAACGAATCGCTTTGGTGGGCGAAACGGCGCAAGGCAACTGCGCCGGAAGGCCAGCTCCAGTTTGGTTTCACCGGGCAATCGGAAGACGCCGTGCGCGACCGCATTTTGGAGGCGCTGGATTTTGCCGCCGAGTCCACGGACAAGGAACCCACGTTGCAACCGCCCCGCCCCGGCGGCGATGACGGCGAGGTGCTGGTGGTGCAGACGCCCGGCGCGCAAATCGGCCAGCGCGGCGAGGAATTGATCGTCAGCGTCAAAGGCGAGGACGCGCGCAAAATCCCCGGCCAGCAGGTGCGGGCCATTTATTGTTACGGTGCGGTGCAGATCACGGCACAGGCGGCGGAGACGTGTTTGGAACTTGGAATTGACGTTTCCTATTTCTCACCGGCAGGACGGTTCATCGGCTTGTTGCGCGGCTTGCCCGCCAGCGGCGTTGACGCCCGGCGCGGACAATACCGGCTTTTTGAACTGCCCGGCGTGCGCCTGCAACTCGCGCGTGAAGTCATCCGCGCCAAAATCCACAATCAGCGCGTCATGCTCATGCGCAACGGCGACGCTCCGGACCGCGTGTTGAGCTTGATGTCCGGCTTTCGCGACGCCACGGAATCTGCGCGCGACTTGACCACCTTGCTCGGCTTTGAAGGCAGCGCGGCGGCGCTTTATTTCGAGCAGTTCGAGTCCATGTTGAAACAGCGCGACGACTGGAAATTTGACTGGCGCGGGCGCAACCGCCGTCCGCCGCGCGACCCTGTGAACGCGCTGCTTTCCCTCGGCTATTCGATGCTGGCGAAGGAACTCACAGGCGTTTGTCATTCCGTCGGCCTTGATCCGTTTCTTGGTTTCATGCACCAGCCGCGCTACGGCCGTCCCGCGCTGGCGCTGGATTTGATGGAGGAATTTCGTCCGCTGGTTGCCGACAGCGTGGCCATCAGCCTCATCAATCGAAGCGAACTTGGCCCGGAAGACTTCATCCGCAGCGCCAACGGCACTTTCTTGAACGACCGGGGAAGAAAGCCATTTTGGGAGGCCTGGTTTCGCCGACTCGACGCGGAAGTGAGCCACCCGGAATTCAGCTACAAAATGGCCTATCGCCGGATGCTGGAAGTGCAGGCGCGGCAATTGTGGCGGTTCGTGCGCGGCGAAGCATTGACCTATCACGGCTTCACCACGCGGTGATCGGCTATTGGCTATTAGCGATTGGCTATTTTCAAACGCAAACCCACAACTGAAAGGAAACCCATTCATGGCAAAATATCAGAAGTTTGAGGACCTGCCGGTCTGGCGGGAAGGCGCGCGGCTCTACAACCGGGTGCTCGATTTGCTGGAAGAACCGAACGTGCCGCTTTCGCCCGGCTACCGCAACCAGCTTGACCGCGCCACCCTGTCGGTGTCGAACAACATCGCCGAAGGATTCGAGCGCGTCACCACCAATGAACTAAACGCGTTCCTCGCCATCGCGCGCGGTTCCGCCAGCGAAGTGCGCTCCATGATGGCGGTGGTCCAGGACCGTCCCAAACTCAAGCCGTCTATTCGCAGACTTCAGGAGATTCGCGCGTTGGCCGAGTCGTGCGCCAAACAACTGACGGCATGGACAGCTTCTATCGAGAGTTCGCCCGTCCAAGGCAAGCGGCATTTGACCGGCGAAATTAAAGAGAAGCGGGAAGCGGCCAGCAAAGCGCGGGATTTTCGTCTGAACTTCCTCCACAACCTCAAACCGGAGCATCCGCTTTACAATTCGGCGGAAGCCCGTGCGGCACGAGGCGAACCGGTGGAAGAATAGCCGATAGCCAATGAAGCCAATAGCCAAACGCCACCGCATCCACCGGCCACCGTCCAGCGTTCATTCGGCTTGGCAATTGGCTATTGGTGATTGGCTATTGGCTATTGGTGATTGGCTATGCGAACGAAGTGAGCCATGAGCCGCATCCGCTACCTGGTCAGCTACGACATTAGCGACCCGAAACGGTTGCGCAAAGTGGCGCGTTCGCTGGAAGGCTTTGGCGCGCGCCTGCAATATTCCGTTTTTGAATGTCCGCTGGACGACTTGCGCCTGGCCAAATTGAAGGCCGAGCTTCAGGACTTGCTGAACCACGACGAAGACCAGGTTTTATTTGTCTCCCTCGGCCCCAGCACCAACGACGCCAGCCTGATCATAGAAGCGATGGGATTGCCCTACGAAGTCCGCTCCCGCGTGACAATCATTTGATTTTTTTATTTGGTTTTAAGGCTTGCAACTTTTTTCCGAAAGGCGTTGAATAAACACCGGCTAAGGCCACCGACCACCTTTCTTCCGCCATTGGAAAGGCATGATTTTTGAAATCGCGAACGACTGCGGCTGATTGCGGCTATGCGGCGCGAGCGCCGAAGTGGTGGCGCCCGCGCCCAAGGACGCTCGCACCAAGTAAACGATTGAAAGCAAAGCTCTAACGCATGAAAACTCTGCCGACAGACTTATTTGAAATGCCGCGATGCCTTATCGCTCGCCAACAGCAGCGATTCACGGCGGAAAATGAGCCTATCGACAGGGGTGGGTTTCAGTCGGCGCGACTTCAGGAATCGTGAGGCGGAAAAACGCCGCCGTCAAAACCGCTGGATATGTGTTCGGTTTCAGTCGGCGCGACTTCAGGAATCGTGAGGCGGATTGAAATACAATCGGGCAGTTTAAGTTGCCGCTGGTTTCAGTCGGCGCGACTTCAGGAATCGTGAGGCGGGAAAATCCCAAACGGGCGGCGGGTGAATCGCTACGCATTACAATCCAGTTGAATTCACACGCCCACAAAGCGTAGCGATTCACCCGCCGCCCGTTTAAAATTCATCCGCACGAATGCTGAAAACTTCAAAAAAACCTCTAGAGCGTTTTAAATAAAACTGTAGCCATTCCGTTGGGCCTGTGGTATAGGCAGTTCATGCGAACTTTATCGTTGGACCTGCGCGAACGGATTTTGGCTTCCTATGACCTTGAAGAGGGGACTCGCGTGGAGGTCGGCGATCGTTACCGGGTTTCGCTGGGCCTGGTCAAGAAGCTCTTGCAACAACGCCGACGGACCGGGGAGATCGGTCCGCGCCACCGTTTCTCCGGGCGCAAGCCGATGATCCTGGCGGCCCATCAGCGCCAGATGCGGACTCTATTGAATCAGAAGCCCGACCTGACCTTGAAAGAGCTGCGCGCCGGCTTGGAACTGGACTGTTCTCTGCCCGCCATCCACTACGTTCTGGCGAAGATGGGGCTGACATATAAAAAAAGACACTCCATGCCAGCGAGCAAGACCGTCCGGACATTGCGCGGGCGCGCCGCGCCTGGCGGCGTCGGCAAGGCGGTTTGGACCCGGCCAAACTGATTTTCCTGGACGAATCGGGTGCCAAAACCAATCTGACCCGCCTGCGCGGGCGCGCCCTGCGGGGTCAGCGTGTCCACGCCCAATGTCCGCAGGGCCATTGGCAAACCACGACCATGATCGGCGCCATCCGCCTGGACGGTGCCACCGCCTGCATGACCATCGAGGGGGCCACCGATACGGAGGTTTTCCGGGTCTATGTCGGCCATGTCTTGTGCCCGACGCTGCGCGCCGGAGATGTGGTCATCATGGATAACCTCTCCCCGCATAAAAGTGAGCCGACCCTTTCGCTGATCGCGCAGGCTGGAGCCCAAATCCTCTTCCTTCCAGCCTATTCCCCAGACCTCAATCCCATCGAGCAAATGTGGAGCAAAGTCAAATCCCACCTGCGTACAGCCGAGGCCCGCACGCAGCCCGCTCTGCTCCAGGCGATTGCTTCAGCTTTGCAGAGTATCACGCCCCGGGATGCCATGAACTGGTTTGCCTCTTGTGGCTACAGTTTTATTTAAAACGCTCTAGTGATGAAAAGCCCGGCTCTGAGACGCTCCAACTCGCCAATCGCCAACATCATCGTTAACGTGACGGGCTTATGGCGGGTCAAAGGAAATGGCTTCCGCCTGCGCTGCGGCAGCTTCCACCGTCCCCGAATCGGCTATGGCGGGACAAGACGGCGCGACGAGACGGCGGACACGATGGTGGACAGGCGTGCAAGTGCCCTGCAGCCCAGGATTTGTAAGAAGTTCGGAGTTCGCGTCTTTCGGATATTTCGCGGTTAAAAAATCTGGTTGGCCTTCTTCATGCCTTGAGTTTGGCTTGCCCGGTTTTCCATGATCTTTCAGGGCATCCGTGAAATCCGTGGTCAAATTCTTAAAAAGCAGCTACATGTTGCCGGCTGGGCCGCAGTCACAAAAAGCCACTGCCTCCCCCAATCACCCAACGTTAACGTTAATGTAACGGGCTTGTTACGGGTCTGTTGGTCTTTTTGTTACGGGCTAAGTCGTTGACTATCAACGATGTAACGGATGTTACGGGTTTTCTGGACCTATCACCCATATCTTCCCATTCTTCGCGGCAAACCTGACCATTGACCATTATCCGTTGTCAATTGTGGAAGCTACTTGCTGATAATTACTTATATTCAAAATGCCGAAATTTTCACTGTTTTTTTCAGGGCAATATGGTTCAACGCAAGTTGCTCTTGAGAAATTCAAAACTCTGCCCCGAAAACTTTCGAGGCTGCCTTTCAAACTGAAAGGTAAAAATACCCCGGTTTTTGGCAGGCAGAATGATTTCTCGATGATTTCTAATCTGTGTCCATCTGTGTCCATCTGTGGTGAACTGGCATCGGTTCAAAAAATGAACTCGACGCAAAATCGGACTTGCGCCCAACTCATGCCGGAAGTCAAAGCGCTCTTGACTATGGCCGATGGTTTGAGCGCATGATGAAGCATGCATTTGACATCTCGGAGAATCGCTTTGCTCGCGGCAGTGGCAGTCCTTTGCGGAGGCCATGCAGCCAGAGGAGAAACCGCGCCGATGCCGTCCGCCACAAGCGGGCCGGTCAGCCTGCCCCGGCTGTTTTCGGACAACATGGTATTGCAGCAAGGGACCTCCGTGCCCATTTGGGGTTGGGGCCGCGACGGCGCCACCGTGACCGTCCAATTTCAGAAGCAGACGGTTTCAACCCGCGTTAAAGACGGAAAATGGCTGGTCAGATTGGGAGGCTTGAAGCCGGGCGGGCCGGACACGTTAACCATTACCAGCGGCAACTCCATTAAACTCAAGAATGTGCTGGTTGGCGAGGTGTGGCTGGCCAGCGGGCAATCCAACATGGAATTCCCCCTCAAACAGTCGCGCGCGGCGGCGGCCGACATCTCCAGCAGCGCCAATCCGATGATTCATTTGTTAAAAGTGCCCAAAGCCCGGATGGACTCGCCGACGAACGATATCGGCGCGAGTTGGACCGAATGCAATCCAGACACGGCGCCGAACTTTTCAGCGGTGGCGTACTACTTCGCGCGCGACCTGCAAAAGGCGCTGCATGTGCCCATTGGCGTCATTGAATCCGATTGGGGCGCGACGCCCGCCGAAGTCTGGATGCAGCGCGAATTTCTATATGCCAATCCGCTATACCGCACCGAAGTCTTCGGCGGATGGATTATCGCCGAGGACAAGTACGAACGGAGCCTCTCCGACTACAACAAAGCGAAAAGCGAGGCGAAGGACAAGGGCATGGAATTCACAAATGCCGCGCCGCGCCGTCCCTGGAAACCGGGTGAATTGTATAACGGAATGATTGCGCCTTTGGCGGGCAGCGCCATCAAAGGAGTCCTTTGGTATCAAGGGGAGAGCAACGCCGGCAGCGCTGAGGAGGCCGGGCAGTATCACACACTTCTTCCCGATTTGATCCGCAACTGGCGGACGGTCTGGGGTGAAGGCGCATTCCCATTCCTGCTGGTCCAATTGGCGCCTTATCGCGATATCCAACTGGCGCCGTCCGAGAGCAGTTGGGCCTCTGTGCGTGAAGCGCAACTGAAAGCGGCCGAAATCCTGCCCAATGTGGGAATGGCTGTCATCACTGATGTTGGAGATCAACACAACGTTCATCCCACCCAAAAGCAGCCCGTCGGCGCGCGGCTGGCCCTGGCAGCGCGCGGCATTGCCTATCACCAGGCGATTGAGTATTCCGGCCCCGTCTTTAAGCGCGCGATAATTGAAAAGAACCAAATCGTCCTGACCTTCGACCATGTGGGCGGCGGCTTGGAAGCGCGCGGCGGCGATCTGACAGGTTTCGCCATTTGCGGCCCGGACGGAAAATTTGTGTGGGCCAATGCCGAGATTAAAGGGTTGGACAAGGTGCTCGTTCACAGTACGGAGGTGGCGCATCCCATCGCGGTGCGGTATGGTTGGGCCAATTATCCAGTGGTCAACCTTTGGAACAAGGCGGGCCTGCCCGCCTCCCCTTTCCGGACGGATGATTTTGAACTGCGATAGATTTGGCTAACCCGACTTTCGCAACTGGGAGTGGTTTTTAACTATTTTTGACTGCTTTTGGAAAGGGTTTCCGAGGGAGCGTGGGGTGATTTTGCTTAAATTTCCGTTTGGTGCAGACCTGACCCCTTCCACAACTCCGGCTGATTGCGGTAGGATGCGGGTCATTGTTATGGCCAAGCCTTTTCTACACTGCCATCACCGGTTCAAGAACGGTAAGGATCATTGCTATTGGAGCATCGCCGAGAAGGTGCGCACGCGCCACGGCTGGGTGCAGCGGCCTCTGCTCTACTTGGGCGAGATCAATGACAGCCAGCGGGCGGCCTGGACCAAGGTCACCGACGTGTTTGACCCTGTGCGCCAGCAGACGCGCCCGTTGGCGTTGTATCCGGCGGATCGGGACGTGCCGGTTCACGCGACGGATTACGGCGTGCAAATTCGGTTGGATGAGTTTGAGTTGCGCCGTCCGCGGCAATGGGGCGCTTGCTGGGTGGGCTGCCGGTTATGGGATCAATTGCAGTTGTCAGAGTTTTGGCGCGAGCGTTTGCCGGACTCGCGGGAAGGAACCTGCTGGCGTCATGTGCTGGAGACTTTGACGGTTTATCGCCTGATCGATCCGGGCAGCGAATGGCGGCTGCATCGGCAGTGGTTTCACGACAGCGCCATGGCCGATTTGTTGGAGGAGGATTTTGGCCTGGCGCAAAAGGATAATTTGTATCGTTGCCTGGACAAGGTGTTGGAGCACCGGGCGGCGCTCTTCGGGCATTTGCGGCGCCGATGGGAAGACCTCTTCGGGGTGAAGTTCGAGGTGCTGCTCTACGATTTGACCAGCACGTATTTTGAAAGTGCTCCGCCGTTTCCCGAAGGGGACAAACGCCAGTATGGCTACAGCCGGGACAAGCGGTCCGACTGCGTGCAAGTGGTCATCGCGCTGGTGGTCACGCCGGAAGGCTTTCCACTGGCTTACGAAGTGATGGCGGGGAACACGGCGGATAAAACCACTCTGCGCGGCTTTCTCAAAAGGATCGAACAACTCTATGGCAAGGCGGAGCGGGTCTGGGTGATGGACCGGGGCATCCCGACGGAGGAGGTTCTGGCCGAGATGCGGGCCAGTGATCCGCCGGTCTATTATTTGGTCGGCACACCCAAAGGGCGCTTGAGCCGTTATGAAGAGAGCCTGTTGGAACAGCCGTGGCAGGCCGTGCGGGAAGGGGTGCAAGTCAAACTGCTCTGCCAGGAAGGGGAACTGTATGTGCTGGCAGAAAGCAAAGACCGGGTGAACAAGGAACGCTCCATGCGGCGGCGTCAATTAAAAGGATTGGTCAAGCGGCTCAAGGATTTGGCCAAGATGGAACTGAGCCGGGACCAACTGCTGCTCAAACTGGGCGCGGCCAAAAGCCAATATCCAGCGGCCTGGCGTCTGGTGGCCATCCGGGTGCCGGGAGAGGAAGCGAACCTGCGTCCGCCCCATTTCACCTTTGAGTTGCGCAAAGACAAACTGCGCCAAGTGCGGCGGCGCGAAGGGCGTTATCTTTTGCGCAGCAATCTCGGCGCGCAAGAACCAGAGAAGCTGTGGCAGTTTTATATTCAACTGACCCAAGTGGAAGCGGCCTTCAAGGATCTCAAGGATGATTTGAGTCTGCGTCCGATTTTTCACTCGTTGGAGCGGCGGATCGAGGCGCACATCTTTGTCTCCTTCCTGGCCTACTGCCTGCACGTCCATTTGCGCGCCTGTTTGAGGCCGTTGGCCCCGGGCCTGACCCCGCGCTCGCTCTTGGAAAAGTTTGCGGCCATGCAAATGCTGGACGTGCATTTCCCCACCAGCGACGGGCGGGAACTGGTCTTTTGCCGCTACACCCAACCGGAGAAGGACCACAAGATGTTGCTGGCACAATTGGGCTGGGAACTGCCACCACAATCGCCGCCGCGCATTACGCAGAAAGGACAACTATTGCCCGAATGACCTTGGTGCAGACCTTTTAGAACGTTGCGCTGATTTGCAACGACTTATAAATCGTCACCCCCTCCAGTTGCGAAAGTCGGGCTAATGCCAGCTCTGCCTGCTTCTCCACATCCATTTCGCAGCGCCCTTAAAACTCAAACCGCACCCCTGCCAGCCGTGCGGAGATTTCGCGCAGGACCCGCTCCTCATCCGCCGGGTTCCTGGCCGCGAAAGTGACGCTGAAGCGCAAATAAGCCCCGGCATCGTCCCAAGGGACGGTCGAGATCAGTTTTTCGGTTATGAGCCACTGCGAAACCTCTTCGGCGTTTTTGAATTCGAGGCCCTTTCCATTGCCCAACGCCGCCGCTTTGGGAGCTTTGACATAGAGGTAAAAGGAGCCTCTGGGTTTGGCGGCTTTGAAACCGCATTGCTGCAACACTCCGACCAGCCCCGTCATGCGGCGGGAGTATTTGGCGGCAATCCTTTCGGTGATTTCCGGGTGCTCGAAGCAGTAGGCCGCTGCGTGCTGGATGGCGAGGAATTGGCCCGAGTCGGTGTTGTCTTTGACATCGCCGTAAGCCCGGACCAATAATTCATTGCCGGCGACAAAGCCGCAACGCCAGCCGGTCATGTTAAAACTCTTGCTCGTGGAATGAAGCTCCAGGCCGACATCTTTGGCGCCGGGCGTCGCCAAAAAGCTGAGCGGTTTGCCCTCAAAAACGAGCGCGGCATAAGCCGCATCATGAATGACAACCAGGCGGTTCTTCCTGGCGAACGCGACCACGCCGGCAAAAAACTCCGGCGTGGCGCCGGCCCCCGTCGGATTGTTCGGGTAATTCAACACCAACACCTTGGCCTTGCGCAACACCTCCGGCGGAACCGATTCCAAGTCCGGCAGGAAACCATTGCTTTCCAGCAAGGGCAATTGATACACCAGCCCTCCGTAGTATTTGGAGTGCGTTCCAAACACCGGGTAGCCGGGCGTGGTCATGAGAACGTAATCACCCGCATCCACCAACGCCGCCGGCAAGATGGAGAGCGCGGCCTTGCTGCCGATGGAGTGAAGGACTTCGGTTCCCGGATCAATCCCCCGCACGCCGCAAACCTTTTCCAGGTAGCGGGCGGCCGCTTCCTTCAATACTGAATCGCCATTGTCCGCGTAGCCGCGATTTTCGGGCTGGCGCGCTTCTTCGGCCAATTTTGCCACCACTTCCGGAAAAGCCATTTCGTCCGGTTCGCCGACACCCAGATCGAGGATTTCGGCGCCGGGATGGGTGTTGAGCGCGGCGCGTTTGGCCCGTTTGATTTTTTCAAACTTATAAATCGCCGTCGATTTTCCGTAATTTCCCCCTCCGATGCGTTCCGCGAAAAGATTTTGAATGTAAGAGCCGCTCATGCCGCCGGGAAGTTTATCGGTTGACACCCATGATTTCAAGTGTGGTTTCAACCCTGCTTTGCCGTTGACAGGACAAGGACGCCTCCGCATAACCTGCGAGGTGAAATTATGGCGCAGCGGCATTTTTTGGTCGATCTTCGGCTTTGTTGGCTGCCTGGGCTATTTTGCTTTTAACGCAATGATTGCCCGGCGGCTCTCGCCAACCGAATACGGGTATAGCAACACCACCTTGACCGGATTTATCGGTTTCCTGGGCCTCCCGCTGTCCATGGTCAGCACGGCGCTGATCCATTACATTGCTCACTTCCGTGGCCAAAATGATGAAGCGCGTTTGCAAGGGTTGCTGGCCGGTTGTCAAAAATTCCTTTTGCAGGCCACGATTGCAGGCTCCGTCCTTGCGGTTGTTTTAGCCGATCCTTTGGGCCGCTTTTTTGGTTATCGAACGAGCCTGATGCTCGTTGCCCTCATCTGCATCCTTGTCAGCTTATGGTCGGGTTTTGCCGTGGCCCTCTGCCAGGGAATGGCTTGGTTTAAGCGGTTGGCGGTCATTGGCCTGGTGGCTGTGGGCATGAAACTTCTTTTCGGCTGGGTCGTGACAAAAAGATTCCCAACGGCGGAAATGGCTGTGTCGGCCACTACATTTTCTCTCCTGGCCAACCTTTCATTGCTTTATTGGTGGAAAGATATTTTCCGGCACGGCGCCCAGCGCATTTCCCCGTGGAATCAGCAGTTTATCCATTTTCTGCTCGTCACGGGAGCCTATGTGGCGGGAAACTGGTTCTTTCTCAATGGGAATGAATTGGTGGCGCAGAAGTATTTTCCGGGGGATGATCTTGGCGCTTACGAACTCGCTGCGCGGTGGGGTCTCGCCCTTCCCGGCACCGTTGCCCCTCTGCTCTTGGTCATGTTTACTTCGCGTTCTGGAGGCAAAGAGGGACAGGCTCTTTCTGATCAACGCATTTTGCTGAGTTTGTACGCGGTGGGACTGGGTTGCGGCGCTGCCGGGCTTATCATGTTTCGGGACTTTTGGGTCAAAATCCTGTGCGGCCGTCCCAATCCCGAGGCAGCCGGCATGTTGATTCCCTATACCATTGCCATGGCCTTCGTCGGCCTAAACCAAGCCATCGCCATGTGGAGCCTGGCCAGCCGATGGTTCAAACTGGCCATATTCTATAGCGCGCTTGGTTTGATCTATTGGGTGACTGCAATGCTCCTGGGACACACGCCCGCCAAATTGCTCCAAATCATGCCCATCGGCGCAGGTTCAGCCTTTTGTGTTTTGCTGGCGTGGTGGCTTTTGACCTTGCGATCCCAAGCCCCCGGCAAAGCGGCGGGCTAACGCGCGGCCAACGCCCGCGCCCTGCTTCGCGACCGGGTGCGGCGCACCGCCATGCCACGGCCTCCTGCATGATGCCGTTTGGAGCGGACTTCCTTCTCCAAAACGTAACTTGAAGAGTTGCGCAGGCGGCGGCGATATTTCAATTTTTGGCGCATGCGTTCACGCGCCGCAATGGTGTGCTTCAAGCAGTACACGCCAATGGCCGGCGTCCCGCAGGTCAAACAAATGCCGCGCGCTTTTTTTCGCGCCATGTGGATTTGCTGGCGGGACATCGGCGTGCCGTCCGCCTTCAACAATCCGGCAAACTTGTCACTAATTTTTTTTCTGCTCCAACTTTTCTTTTTGGTCTTCATGTTATGGCTTCCTCACAAATCACAATTCACTATACTCCACAACGGTTGAAAAAGCGAGCGCCAGAGTCAAATATTTTGCAAACAGTCAAAAACACGGCGTGTCAGGCGGTTATGGCCCCTTACGTGGCCGGAACAAACCCCTGCAGCAACAACGCGAGCAAAAACCAAACCAGGAAAAGCGCCGCGGCAGGGTGCGACAAATCCGCCACCGCCAGCAAATCCACCAGCGCAATGCCCGCCAGCAAACGTGAAACGGCGCGGCCCAGGTTGGGATGCTCCCGTCCAAAGGTTTGGAGCAATGTCCAGACAACCCAGAGGATCAAAACGACAGAGCATAAAGCGGCCGCCCGCTGATCAGGCCCATCATCGGCCAGCCCGGCAATGAAGAGGGGCGCGGCCAGAAAAATGCAGGGCCAGTATTGGATGCGAACCGGCGCGCTTTCCTTGCGAGCCAGGCAGCTTAATCCCACGATGTAGCCGGCCAGGGCCAGCCCTTTCCAAATGGATTCTCCCGTAACTCCATTCAACCCAACCGAAGCCGCCGCCAGGTAAACCAAAAAACGGCAGCCGCCCATCAATACGAGCGCGATGACCATGATTTTGTGGATGGCGTTGTAAAACAAGATGCAGCCGGCAAGCAGCAACGCCAACACGGCCGTGACCGCGCCCAGCCCAGCCATGCCAGCCAGACCCAGGACCAACCAGGCAAAACCCCACCTCCAAACCTCCTTTTCAGTGATGGTGCCCGACGGAATCGGCCGCGCACGGCGGTGGTTTCGGTCGAATCCCGCGTCAAAGGCGTCGTTCAAAAACGTCCCGCCGAGATAGAGAAAGGAGACCGAGATGGACACGCAAAGCAGGCCCGGCCAGGGGCCGCCGCCCGCCAGCCACCAACCCGCCAGGCAGTTGGACCATACCGTGGGAAGATTCGAGACCCGTCCCAGAATCAGGAGCGTGCGAAATTTGGATGGCCGCGGCAAGTTCACGGTGGCTCAATCCTAAGCCAGTCCCCTGCCCCGCAACGCTTTGAGGCACCAGTCATATTCCGAGGTCAGTTGCCCGACCACGCTTCGGCTCTTCAATGCCGGCGGCATGACCTCCCAGGTGTAGGTTTCCATCTCCAAGTGAGAACACAGATGTGGGTCGGCTTGGAGAACATCCAAGACCCCGAGCAGGTGATCCGTCGTGTTGTCAAACCAGGCCACCGGCGGGCTGTGCAATGGAATGTGGAAATGAATGCGCCATTCCTCCGCCGGCGATTTCGGCGCGGCCAACGCCACATCCAGATCCTTGTGCCGAGTCAATTTGCCATCGGCGGCGCGGGAGACGACTTGGTGGAGATAAGTATCGTCGGCAAACGCGGCCAGCGCGGCCAGGCTCTCCGGCGTGGGCCGCAGCTTCAAGGCGGAACTGAGGTGCAGTTTGCTGATTTTGACGCCGTGCCGCCGCAACCGCGCCAGCGACTCGGATGGATTTTCAAATTCCACCGCCATATGGCATGTGTCATAATTGACGCCAAGAAACTTCGCCAGCCGGCTGTCGTTGGGATGCTCGTCGCGGAGGCGATCGAAGAAACGCAGCGTTTCTTCGGTGGTTTCAAAAAGGCCGAGCGGTTCCGGCTCGAGGCCAAGATGCAGCCGGCGCCCGGTTTGCGCGCTGACGCTTGCAATATGCTTGACGCAGCCGAAAATATTCGCGCGAATCCGCCGAAGCTGATCGTCCGTGGTGATGAATTCCTTGAACGAACCGGGCACGGTGCTCACGCTCCCTTCGATGCCCGGCGGCAGGAGTTGCCCGAGCAGATCGAACAACCGATTCGTGTAATTGACGCGATCGGCGGAAGTCCAATCCGGGCGGTACACCTGCTCCTTGACGCGCCGCCCGTGAAACCGGCCATGGGGAAATCCGTTGATCGTAAAAATGTAACAATTGTTTCGATCCAGCCAGCGGCGAAATTCCAGCAAGGCGGGAGGCTGGCTCAACTCCCGCGCGGCCAAATCGCTGAGACGCAGCCCGATGGCGTAGGGCCTGCCGGGGCAAACGCGGTCGCGCACGGCGAGGGTGAACTCCTGCAATGCCGCCAGGGTTTCAGGCCACGTTTCAGCGCGATGGATGTTCGTGCAATAGGCCAGATGCAAATCATGGTTGAGTTTCATTGCGTGGGCAAAGATCGCCCGCCCCTCAACCTGGCAGCTTGAATTTCCCTGATTGGCCGAGGAACCGGATGGGATTCTGATAAATCATTTCGTCCACCGTTTCAGCGGCGTGCCCGCGCTGCCGCATTTCCAGCGCGGCGCGCGGAACGGCCAGGGGAACGCTCACGCCCCAGTCGCAGGCGCTGTTCATCCATAACCGCTCGCGCCCGTAAAGCTCAATCATGTCCACCGCCCGCGCGGCCGTGCATTTGGATTCCGGGTAAAGCGTCATCCCCGCCCAAAAGCCCGCGTCCAGCACCAGTTCAATGGTGTGCTCTTCCACATGATCAATAATGACGCGCCCCGGGCTTGATCCTCTTGTCGCTTTTCAATGTGTCAACAATAATTGTTGTCCCCTTCAGTTTGTCCTCCAAATGCGGCGTATGAATCAGGATCAACTGGTCATGGCGCGCCGCGAGATCAACGTGCTTTTCGAACACAGCCAGTTCGTTGCGGCTGTTTTTGTTCAGCCCGATTTCCCCGATGCCCAGGACATTGGGCCGGTCGAGAAACTGGGGAATGATGTCGATGACTTCCCCGGCCAGCTTCAGGTCTTCGGCTTCCTTTGGATTAATGCAAAGCCAGGCGAAATGCGGCAGGCCGAATTTCGCAGCGCGTTTCGGTTCGTGCTCGGTCAACTGGCAAAAATAATCGTAAAAGCCATCAACGGAACGGCGGTCGAAACCGGCCCAAAACGCCGGTTCGCAGACCGCCTGGCAGCCCGCCGTGACCATGGCCAGATAATCATCGGTCGTGCGGCTGACCATGTGGGCATGAGGTTCGATGTAGCGCATAAGGATAACGGCGGCTAGGGCGCGTCCGGCCATGCGCCGGCGGCAGCTTTGGTTGCGGCGCGCTGGATTGGCTCCGCAGTCGGATCACTTAAACTGAGCAAGACGCGTTTGGCGCGTTGGGGGTCGGCCTTTTGCAATTCCGCCAAGGCGCGTCGAAAGGCCTTGATGCGAAAGTCGTCCCGGCCCTCCGCCCGATCAACGCGATCAAGAAAGGCGGCCAGATCGATCAACTTGGCGCGGGCCTCCATGAAATACAGGTCTAAGACCTTCTGGCGTGTCATATAAGTACGGCGGAATTCTCGGTCACTTCGGGTAAAGCAACAAGATTAAACTTTCAGCCGTGCCGTGATTTTCCT
Source organism: uncultured Verrucomicrobiae bacterium (assembly GCA_963825315.1). Lineage (GTDB taxonomy): Bacteria > Verrucomicrobiota > Verrucomicrobiia > Limisphaerales > Palsa-1400 > DASRLE01. Next base: position 623,975 of record CAWGST010000005.1, read on the forward strand.
TGTGTCCCTTTCATATTGCTCCAACCATTGGCTTCGACCATGAAACGTTTCACAACATCTCATTTCGTTCCAAACCGGGCGGCGCATTTTCTGGCGGCCCTTTTCCTGTGTGTCCTCGCGTCGCCGCGCCGGCGGCCATTTCTGACGGCGGGACGAACGAGGACTTTTCGGCGGTGAGCAAGTCGGTGGTCCAATTGCTGCAAAGCCGGGACACGGCCCGGTTCGCCGCGGAGTTGACGCCCGCCATCGAGGATTGGCAGTCCATCCTCTCCACCAATGCAGCCAGGCAGAACCCCGACCCGCTGGCCGGCTTCCGGCAATCCAGCGAATACCAGCGCCAGAAGGTTGAGCAGGGCGCCAAACAACTCCTGGCAAGGGCCGACTCGTTGCACGTGGACTTTTCCAAGGGCAACTTCCGCGCGCAAATCGTCCCGCCCAGGCATTTGGGAAACACCCACTATGCCGGTGTCATGGCTGAAAAAGAAACGCTGCCCTTTGCGCAAAAGCTCGAAATCATCCTGACCCCCGATTCGGGCACAATCAATCCGACCAACGGCGATTTCAAACTCGCTGTGCGCAATTTGATGAAGTTTCCCGGCGGCTGGCGTTCTTATGAAGGCGTTCAATGGGTTTCTTTCCCCTCAAACGTCGCCGATGCCAACACCCTCCGCGAGATGGCACTCCTCGACAAGGTGGCGGCTTACAAAGGCATCACCGGCCAGGACGATCCGGCGCTGCTCAAACTCGGCGACGCGCTGGTTCATTTCCTCCGCGAACGGGACGCGGGCATTTTCAAAAACGAAGCATACGTCACCGGCGACCTGTATTGGGCTTTGATTCAACAGAGCGGGCGCAAAGGGCTTTCACGACAGGAATTGGACAATGAATTGAAACTTCGAGGGCAGGAACAGATGGACAATGCCCGTTCAACCGTCCAACAGATGGAAGATGCGGGCATTGACTTGAAGAACGCGGATATCCAGATCAAGGAAGCGGCGGTTGAGCGGATGCAATCCCAAGGGCCTCCCGGATCGGTGGTTGGGCTGATGGGTTCGCAGTTCACATTGAAACTGGGCGTGAAAACCGAGGGCAAATCCAAAAACGGAACCGCTTTGTCCGGGGATTATATTCTGGCCGCCAATCAAATCATGCGGTTCGCGGATGACTGGAAAGTCATGGAAAATGTTCACTGGTATCAGTTGCCGGCCGGCGTCGTGGACGCGAAAGCCGCCGCCAAGATGGAATTTGAAAACTACGTCGCCGAACACGGCACCCTGCCGCCCCGGACAACCGTTCCCGAGATCGAATTCACAACCCTCGCCGGCGAGAAGAAAATGAAACTCTCGGACCTGCGCGGCAAGGTCGTGGTGCTGGATTTTTGGGCGACCTGGTGCGGTCCCTGCCAGGAACCGATGGCCCAATTGCAGAGTCTCCGGCAAACGCACCCCGACTGGCAGGACAGGGTCGCCGTTGTTCCTTTGAGCATTGACGACGGCTTGAAAATCGTGCGCGAGCATGTGGACAAGCGGGGCTGGACAAACACCTTCAATGTCTGGGCCGAAGATGGCGGCTGGCATTCCAAACCCGCGACCGCGTTCCGGGTGCATGGAGTGCCGACCACTTACATCATTGATGGCCAGGGACAAATCATCAGAGCCGGACATCCGGCGAGCATGGACATCGGCAAGGAAGTGGACAATCTGCTGGGAGCAAGGTGAGAAAGGCGCTCAAAGTTTTTTACGCGCTGCCGATCGTCCTCGTGCTCGGTCTTTGCGGCTATGTGGTGTGGACCGGGGCCACCCACCAGGGGCCGCCCGTCCGCCGCATTTCCAACAAGCCGTTTGCGACGGTTTCGATCAACGGATTGACGGCCAATTTGTTCACGCAGGGTGATGAATTGCGCGCCGCCGGCAACGATCTATTCATCGAATTTCGCGACGGGCAAAGCAATTTGACGGATGTGGGTGAAGCCACCCTGGAACTGGATATGAAGATGCCCGACATGGTGATGCACAGCATTGGTAAAGTCATGCGCACCGCGACTCCCGGACAGTATCGCACCACCGTGGACCCGCAAATGGCGGGGGACTGGATGGCAAAAATCGGCTTTTCCGGGCCGCGCGGAAGCGCGGCAACCAACTTCCCCGCAACAGTGAAGTGAAGAAGTGAAGCGAAGAAACGGGCTTGCGTGGAACGGCTCGAATCGGCATACTATTGGCCATGTTGTTGTGGCAGCGGTGTTGTCGTCCCAGATTATTTTTAAGTGCCGTCGCAGATTAGCCTGACGACGCAAGATCTGATTTCCTTAAACCCAAACCAACAAGATATTTTAACAGCATGAAAACAGTTCAATTCGCCCTCCTGGCCGCCGCCGCCCTGATCCTGGCGGGGAACAATATGGTTCGAGCGCAATCAATTTACGTTCCCAATGCGGACTATGGTTTGCCTGTTGTCACAGATTTTGACACGGATGTGGCGACGAATATGATTTCGTGGGAAGCTTCGCCGCAGCAGAATGATGGGGCGATCGGCGTCTTTTTCAACGACCCGAACGATGGTGAATTCATCGTTAATTGCGATGGAAACCAAGCGGCTTATATTTTCGAGGATCCCGGGCTCGCGTTATTCCAGGACTATGATGCGGTGGATTCAACAGGCGCACCTTCGCACGCCTTTAACGCGACGTACGAGGTCGGCAAGTCCTACCAGTTGCAGGCCGGATTCATCGGCAGCAGCTATTATTATCCTTTGACGCCGGGGGCCATCCTGCAGATGAGCCTCTATTATCGCGACAGCTTGGGCGACATTGAGACGGTTGAATGCACAAACATACTTTATGATCCAAACGTTTTCACCGGCAATACTAATTTCGTTGAATACGAATTGAGCCTTGCGCCCGTGCAGGCCGGCGACGCATGGGCGGGCCAGCACATTGGCATCCAGTTTCTCGTCCCTGACAATGCGGAACCTGGGGGGTTTTGGGATGTGGGCAATGTGCAGTTGTGGGTCACTCCCGCCTTAATCAATCCAAGTTGGAGCAACGGCCAGTTTGGCGCAACCTTGCTAAGCCAGCCGGGACTTGCCTTCCAAATTCTGGCGACGACCAACCTCTGCCTTCCGCTGTCCAATTGGACGAGCGTGGTCACGTTGACCAATGTTTCGGGGACGAATTCGTTCGTCGATCCGGCAACGAACTGCAACGAACGTTTCTACCAGGCGCAGCAATTGCCATCGCCCTGAGCGAAAGGAAGAAGAAGCGATGCCGGCAGCCAAATCCAACTTGTCAGACCTGGGGTTCACACTCGTGGAGTTGCTGGTGGTGATCGCCATCATTGCGATCCTGGCCGCCTTGCTGCTGCCGGCAATGGCCGCGGCCAAGGCGAACAGCAAACGGATCGCCTGCGTTTCCAACTTGCGGCAAATCGGCCTGGCCGTGCGCACCTACTCGATTGACTATGGCGGGCTGATTCCCTGCGGCCCGAAAGCGCCGCCGATTATGAATCCAATTGATCTTTATACTTCGACCGGCGCGCCGACCAGCCTGATTTCACTGGCGACCGGCGCCCCGTGGGATTGGGGCTGATGCTGCAAGGGGCATTGGCCAGCCAGCCGAAGGTCCTGTTTTGCCCGAGCAGCGATCAACCGGTGGATGAGGAGGCTCAATTGAAGCAGGTGGGCGTCGGGCAGGCGCAATGCAGTTACTACTACCGCCATGCGGGGAATACGAACTTGTTCGATACGGCGGGCGGCCCGTTTGTGCCGAACAATATTAAACTTGATAATTTGGGCAAGAATGGCAACGGCCAGCCGATCCGTGCCCTGGCCATTGACACGGAGTTCCTGTGCCCGGCGGGCTGGACCATGTTTGGCATCACGCCGAGCACGCATCACCAGCAGAAGTTTGCGGACATTTTATTCTCGGATGGGCACGCCGTTTCCCGTCCCAACACGAACAGCCAATTCACAGTGGTTCTGACCCTTGCGAATTCGGAGCAGGCTTTCGCGACAATACTGGCCGTTTTGGAGCAGGCGGACACGGAGCCATGAGGGCTGGAGGAATATCCTTACAGGCGTTCGCGGCCAGCGTAACCGGATTCGAGATCGTGCCAGTATTCAATGTCGTCCTCGTCCTTTTCCCAGCAGAGGAAAACCTCCCGGCCGTCGCGCCAGGAGGGGAAATCCAGCAGGCCGCGGTTTAAATCCTTGATTTGGATTTCGCGGGAGCGGAAGCGCTGCAAAACCGTCTTGCATTCGGCCAGTATTCTGACCAGTTGATTGACAGAAGGGCCGCCGGCATCGCCGCCGGCAGAAATGAGCTGGCCGACGCGTTTGTCGGGCGTTTTGAGGCGTTCCTGGCAGCGGCCGAGTTCTTCGAGCCATTGGCGGACACTGGGCAGGAGGGCGCGGGCTTCCTCCAGGGTGTAGTGTTTGGAAAAATGAGAAGGCATCGCTGTCAGGCGCCGCCGGAATAGAGGTCCAGCTTCTTCTTGACTTCTGGGTTGGATTCGATGGAGAGCGATTTTTTCCAGGCTTCGACGGCCCTGGCGGGCTGGCGCAGGGCCAGATAGACTTCCCCCAAGTGGTCGAGCACGGTGGCGTCCGGTTCGGGGGAAAACTGCACGGCCTTGAGCAACCAGGGCAGGGCTTGTTGCGCCTGCTTTTGTTTGAATAAGACCCAGCCAAGGCTGTCGAGGTAGGCTCCGTTTTTGGGTTCGAGCTGGACGGCTTTTTCGATCAAGGCGCGGGCGCGGGGCAATTGTTCGCCGCGATCGGCCAGCATGTAGCCCAGGTAGTTGAGCGCCTCGGCAAAGTCGGGGCTGAGATTGATGCATTTTTGAAGATATTCGTCAGCCCGTTTGTATTCCTGGTTGCGTTCGCAAGCCTCGCCGAACTGGAAATAAAACCGGTAGTCGAGCACGGCGGGAGTCGGTGGCCAGTCCGATCACCTCGGCGGTGTCGAAATGGCGGATGGCCTCGGCGTAATTCTTGACATGCAGCCAGGTGATGCCGGTGTAGAACTCGCAGAGGAACGTTTTGGGGAATCTGGCCCGGGCCACGTCCAGGGTTTTGAAGGCGTCTTCCGTGCGATGCAAAGCGATCTGAACGAGGGCCAATTTGTAATAGGCCTCATCGAGGCCGGGGTCCCAGTGGAGGGCGTTTTCGTAATCATCGGAGGCCTCGGCCAATTTGTCGTCTTCAAAGGCGAGTTCGCCCAGAAAGAACCAGGCCCGCGGGCAGCGGGTGGGATTGTCGCGCACGATGGCCTGGAGCTGTTTGGTGGCGTTGGTTTTGTCTTCCGCCTGGAAATAGATGGCGGCCAGCTTCTCGTGCAGGGCTTCGCGCATGACGGAGGGTTCGGGCGTTTCGGAAAGAAGTTTGTCATAAATCGCGGCGGCTTTTTGCGGTTGATCGATCTGGCTGTAGGTGTCGGCCAAACTTTGCCAAAGGCGCGGCGAGGAGAAGTTCATTTTGGCCACACGATCCAGCAACGCAATGGTGTTGGTTTTCGTGGCGGCATCTTTGGGCTGTGTCTTGAGATAAACGGCGTAAAGGCCGCCCAAGGCGACGAGCGCGGGCGGATCAGGGCGGATTGATTTTGCGGCCCGATTGAGAGTGCGGACGGCCTGGCCCAGTTGGTTGTTGTGAAAGAGAATTTCGATCTGGCTTTCATAGCCGTCGAAGGCATCGGGTTGGCGCTGGATGGAGCGGCGGCTGGCGGCAAGGGCTTGATGGGTCTTGCCGGCCTGGAGGTCGGCGCGCGCCAGCCAGCTCAGGAGCAGCGCCGAGGCGCCGGGCCGGCGGGCAGACCGGGCCAGGACAGCGACGGCCTTGTCCACTTGCTTGTTTTTGAGGAAACGCTGCGCCACTTTGATGACCAAATACTCGTTGCTTGGATCAGCCAGGGCGGCGTCATTGAATTGCTTGACGGCCTGTTCGTCCTCATCGTTCCACTCATAACTTAACCCGGCGGCGTAATGGGCCAGGGCCGCCGGATTGCCCCTGGCCATATTGTCCGGCAGATCGCCCGCCATCAGGTCGTCGCTTGTGTCGTCGGCGCCCTGGCTGGCTGCCGGCGCGGACTGGACCGGAGCCGGATGTCTGGCCGGGGTGGCGCAACCCGGCAAAATGACGCCGGCCAACGCAACCATCAGAATCAGAATTGGATGATATGCCTTCATTCGATCAACGACGGCCAAAGGGAGTCACTGTCCGATTGGCAGCGGACTGCGTCGGGGAACCCGCGAAACCCAAAAGGCACAACCCGGCTACTTCTGCCAGGTGCGTTTCTTGTGCCGGTTGGCACGCAGCTTTTTGCGCCGTTTATGTTTGTTAATTTTGCTTTTACGACGTTTTTTTAGTGATCCCATAATACATTGTTTAATCGGCAGCGTTAATATACCACTTTATTCAACGGATACTCAATAATTCCTTCAGCCCCCGCGGCTTTGAGCAGCGGAATCAATTCCCGAACCACCTTTTCGTCAATGATGGTTTCGACGGCAACCCAGCCCGGCAGACTCAAGTTGGAGACGGTGGGATTGCGCAAGGCGGGGAGAGTTCGCAGGAGAGGCTCCAAATCCTTCTGTTGCAGGTTCATTTTCAGGCCGACTTTGCTTTCCGCCTCGATCGCGCCCCGGAGCAACAAAGCCAATGTTTCAATCTTTTGCCGTTTCCATGTGTCTTTCCAGGCGGTCTCATTGGCGATCAGCCGGGGGGTCGAAACCAGCAAGGTATCAACGATGCGCAGATTGTTGGCGCGCAAGGAGGAACCGGTTTCGGTAAGTTCGACGATGGCATCCACCAGCTCATGGGCTTTGACCTCGGTCGCACCCCAGGAAAACTCGACTTCGGCCTTGACGCCATGCTGTTGGAGGTAGCGTTTGGTGATGTTGACGACCTCCGTGGCAATGCGTTTGCCTTCCAAATCCTTGGGAGTGTGAATGGGCGAGAATTCGGACACGGCCAGGACCCAGCGGGCCGGCTGGCTGCTGACTTTGCTGAATTGGAATTCGCCGACTTCGTGGACTTTGGAGCCGTTTTCGACGATCCAATCGTGGCCGGTCAGACCGCAATCCAGGTAGCCCAACTCGACATAGCGGCTGATTTCCTGGGAGCGGATGAGGCGGACGAGCAGATGTTCATCGTCCACGTATGGCGCGTAGGAACGGCTGCTGACTTGGATGTTGTAACCGGCCTTGGCCATTTTAGCCAGGGCGGCTTCCTGCAAACTGCCTTTGGGCAATCCCAATTTTAAAATCTGATTATTCTGCATAGGGCAACCGGTCTTGTTTGGCGCGGGAGCGGGAGTATTTTTTGTCCGACCCTTGCACGCGCGTGACGGGAGAGATTTTCCACTTTCGGCGCGGCAAAGCCAACTTTTTCTTTTTTGTTTTCACGACTCTCTTCCACACGGTTTGGCGGCCTTGCACGCGGATTTCCCCGCGGGCCAGGGCCGCGATGGATGCCGGATAGATTTTTCGTTCCACTTCCTGGATGCGCGCATGGAGCGTTTCGGGGGTGTCGCCCGGCAAAACCGGCACCGTTTCCTGGGCGATGATGGAGCCGGTATCAATGCCCTGGTCAACGAAATGCACCGTGACACCGGTGACTTTCACCCCGTAATCCAGGGCCTGTTTCCAGGCCTCCAATCCCGGAAAAGCGGGCAGAAGCGCGGGATGAATGTTCACCACCCGGTTGGCAAAAGTCCGCAGGAAGCCGTCCGGCAAAATCCGCATGAACCCTGCCAGCACCACCAAATCCACCGCCGCCCTTTGCAAGGCCTGGATAAAGGAAGCTTCCGCCGCTTCATCCAGCCTGGCGCGAAACTTGCCCGGGGCAATATGGAGCGCCTGCAAACCACGCGCGCGCGCCCGCTCCAAAATCCCTGCATTTTCCACGTCGCTCGCCACCAGGACAACTTCGCCGGGAATTTCCCCCGAGGCGCAGGCGTCGGCGATGGCGGCGGCATTGGAGCCTTTGCCCGAGCCCAGGATGCCGAGACGGAATTTTCGTTGAGCGCTCACAATCTCATTCTTGTAACAGATTCTGCGCAAAAATCCCAAACGTAATTTGCTCCGGGACATCCGAAAAATCGCTGCGACTGACTGCGACAGACTGCGACGGGGTTTGATTGGGGCTCTGCCCGATTGACGGGCATTTTGACCAGCAGCATCGGTTTGACGCACCCTGACCGCTTTGACTGGCACGGACGGCCACGGACAGGCACGGACTTGATCTGGCAGAGTGATGGGGTTTTTCTGATTTTCCCGCCCCTCCCATTTCTGCCTGCGCCATCACAATTTCTTAATTCTGCCTTCATAATTCTGCCTTTCCGCCTTCGCCTCTGCGGCTTCCGCCGTCGCCAGGCTATGGCGGGACAAGACGGCGCGACAAGTCCGACATGACCTTAATTGGCCATTCATTAGACGAACCATACAGTTATTATATTATTTCGTCAACAGATTTTTGAAAGATTTTTTAAAAAGTATGTGATTTTTGGCAAAAATCATTTAAACCATTGCGCGGCAAGGACTTACAAGTTTTCCACTATCAATAGTACGCAGTTTTGACACGGTAGGGCGAGACTCTGTCGAGCCGTAAATCGATTTAGGGTTCGACGGAGTCTCACCCTACCGGGACACGCGCACGCCGCCGCAACGGGCGGCATAATGATTTGCCAAAACCCGGCCCAAACATTACATTCCGGCGATGAGCACAGTGGTTGAAATCGAAAAGGTGTTGCAGACACTTCCGGTCGCAGACGCCCGGAAGATCACCGATTGGTTGCAGCATTATCTCGATGTGAAGTGGGACAAGCAAATTGACGGGGACATCGCCGCTGGAAAGCTGGATAAGCTGGCCGACAGGGCAATGCAGGACTACCGGGAGCGGAAGGCAGAATTAGGAAGGATGAATTAAGAAGTGGAATAAATCGAGTTGGGGTCCGACGCCCGCCAGAGGCCAAGGAGTCCGCTCGCATGACGAATACGAGCGTCTGCTCAAAGGCACCTGAAAGGATCAGGAATTTTGCAAGGCCGGGAGGGGCGCAACGGTTCGTTCCGGCTCGACCCATTTGTTGTGTTCGCGTATCAGGTCAACGAGGCGGTCCACGGCTTCCGGGATGTTGAATTTCACCGGGTCGTCTCGGAAATTCCAGACGCCGTGAGGCTTTTGCAATTCAACGTGCCTCCATGGTGAACTTGCATCGTGGGTAATTTGAGCAGCCCCAAAACTGACTGCCAGCCCCGTTTCCCCGTGTGGCCGTTCTCAGCACCAATTCGCTTTCACAACGCGGACACAGCTTCCTCTGGTCGTCTAACGCCGAGGTGATCGCAGGATTGAATTTCCAATGAACGTCCTCAAGGAGCTTGATCACCGATTCTTCAGAAAGAAGCGAAATGTTGTGTTTGTCGGCCAATGCCCGGGCATCGTCGGTATAGCCCTGCAAGGTGATGAATATCCCCTTCGGAATTCTTGAATCAGTCAACGTTCCCAGGAATTCCCGGATTTGTCGCACGCCGACCTTCCAGGCCTTCCATTGCTTGCATTGCACCACAAAGCGAACCGAAGTGTTCTCGACAATCAGATCAATTCCGCCGTCAGGGTTGGCCCCTCCCAATCGCTTAACAAAGTATCCTTTCGACTCGTAAATGGCGGCGATCAATTTCTCAAACTGGAACCAGTCGAGCGCCCTCACCTTTTCGGAAAGGGATGGTTCAGTGAACGAATTCCATGAGGAAACCGGAGAAACAGAATTCACCGTCTGAACTTGAGGCTGTCTCTTCGTAGCGATCCGGTACGCGATCCAGCAGAGAAGCAGAATAAATGCGAGAACAGCCAACAGCAAAACGAGAGCCCTGAATTGCGGTGAAACGACCATTCCCATAAGAAAAAGGCCTCCAGCAACGGCAATAAATTCCTCAATCGGGTTAATTCGCCGCCTTGGCATAGTCCGGGCAGAAAAAGTATTCCATGTCTGTTGTCAAAGCAATTCTCAGGCCAAACATGGATCAATGTGTCCTTTAGTTTGTCTTTTGTCTTTCTGTCAGGAGTTTTGCAAGGCCGGGAGGGGCGCAGCCGACCGCTCCGGCTCGACCCATTTGTTGTGTTCGCGGATCAGGTCAACCAAGCGGTCCACGGCTTCGGCTTCCGGGATGTTGAATGAAAATGCCCCTTTTCCCAAGCTCGCGCAGAGGCGAAGAGAGCGCGGAGAAGTTCAAAAATCCGACCTCCCTCTGCGCCCTCGGCGGCTCTGCGCGAGAAACCTGCCCATACCTTGAGCGTCCAACGCAGCGTGGACTTTCGCAGTGGATTCTATGTTCCAGGCTAAATGATGAAAGGGTTAAGGGTCGCCACAAAGGGAAAATGGCTTTTGTCGCGCGTCACCAAGTTTCGAGCAGCCAGATCATTCGTCCAGATAAGGCGGCAATTCCAAGCCCTTCAACCGTTTGAAGTGTTCGACCAGAGACAGCCGCCGCCGCGGGCTTTTGCCCAGACGAGCACGCAAGGCTGGCATGCCCAGCTTGAGGGACTGGCGGATCACATCGGCCTGGCTGAGTTCGGTCTCGGCAGCCGTGGCAACCAGGTCCCGGGCGAGAGCCGGGGAACCAGGCACTGGAATGGTGTTAGAGCGTTTCACAGAGAAAACATAACTTGCCCGACTGGCATTGCAAGCGAATAGTTATCAGATTGGCAATGTGTCAGTGACGACGGGAGTGCGGAAAACTGTTAAAACAGTTATCGCATGTTTTCCAGGCGGAAGTTCACCTGGCTGAAGCCCTTGTCATTACCCACATCTTTATTCCTTTTGCTTTAGAGTTTCTAATCCCTGGCACATCCACATCAGGCGTTGCCACCCGCGCCAAATGGTCTGCCAGCCTGGCTGCCCGTCACCGCGCCGGCCAATAAATCCCCCCAAACGGGCCACCGCCACCAGCACCGTTTGATGGGTCCAGCCGCCTTTGGGCTGGCCGAACTGTGCGGCCAAAATCTCCAGTGCCGACGGACCGAATAGTTCCTCATCCACCTGTTGCTCAGGTTGCGCCCGCGCCAGCCACTTGGCGTTGAGCAGCCGCACCGCCACAATGGCCAGCACGGCTGCCAGCGATTCCAGACGATGAGCCCGTTCCAACTGGCTGTCTTCCACCCCCGCGCCACTCTTCAGCGCTTTGTGATATTCCTCCACCCACCATCGGGCGGTGTAGCGCCCTATGATCCGCTGGATCTCCACCCAACGCTGGCACGATAATGACGTCAGCAAAATCCAATGCAGCGGTTCGACCCCGTCGGGCGCATCCACTTCCCTCACTTCCACCACTTGCAAAGGCAGATTGGGCCGAGAGCCTCCCGGCCGGTAGGGTCCTTTGGAAATCACCGCTGCCGCCCGCACCTCCACCTTGGCCGAGCGGGCCACTTGCCCCGGACGGCTGCGCAACTCCACCGTCATTTGTCCCCGCACCGGGGCCTGCTCCAGCGCCTCTTGCAAATACCCCGGCTCCCCCGCCAGCCTTCGGTTTTGACACCCGCGAATGATGAAATCCACTCCGTGCCGCTGGCAACGCTCGATCGGTTCGTAAAAATCCCCCTCCCGGTCCGCAATAAAAATCCACTGGCAGCCTGGAGGGGTCCCGCCAGTCTGTTCAAACACCGCCGCCCACCGTTCCGACTCCCGATGCCGACGCAACAGTTGGGCTCGCGTCTCCTCTTTGCGCCCGGGGACGGCCCGGCGATTCCAGCACTGCTGGGCAAATAAACCCGTCACCACCCCTTCAGGCCGTTGTTCCAGGCTCCAGGCATCCACCCCCACCGCCAGGGTGGTATGGAGCATTAAACCTCGGCCCCGCCCGTCTCCAATCACGCCCAAGTCCTCCCGTCCGGCTCCGCCAGTAAAGTCCAGGTGCGTCGTGTCCTCGATCAACAGATATTCTCCAGGCCCCCGGCAACGGGCGCGGGTCTGCTGCCAGTGCGGCCCCGCAATTTCTTCCCAACCCACCCGGGGTTGAGCGAAAAACCGATAAGCGGCCTTGAGTTCAGCCCAACTCGGAAAGGCTTGCGGCAGGGTGCCGCCGGGATTTTGAGCCAAACGAGTGGCGATGTTCACAAGTCGATCGGTGCGGCGTTGGTCGCCCAGTTCGGCCAAGGCAAATTCTTCCTGCGCCCACTGGGCGGGCGTTAGTAGGCTCGTGCTCATAAATTGGTCGGCCTGGAGGGTCGCCGACCAACTTGCCTAAGCTCGTTCCTTCCCCAAATTACAGATTAGACATACTAAAACAAGTCAGTAAAAGATGTGGGTAATGACAAGGGCTGAAGCCAGGTGTTAATGAGAATCCGTCGTGACTGACCGCTTACTCCGGTCGCTGTAATTCTCCCTCAGGAATTTTGCAAGGCCGGGAGGGGCGCAGCGGTCCGGTCCGGCTCGACCCATTTGTTGTGTTCGCGTATCAGATCAACGAGGCGGTCCACGGCTTCGGCTTCCGGGATGTTGAATTTTACCGGGGTTTTGCCGACGTATAGGTTGATTTTGTTGGGCGCGCCGCCAACATAGCCGAAATCCGCGTCGGCCATTTCCCCGGGGCCGTTGACAATGCAGCCCATGATGGCGATTTTTACGCCCTTCAAATGTTGGGTGCGTTCCTTGATGCGGGCGGTGACGGTTTGCAGGTTGAAAAGGGTCCGGCCACACGACGGGCAGGCTACGTAATCGGTCTTGAAACTGCGGCATCCCGCCGCTTGCAAAATGTTGTAGGCAAGGCGCAGGCTTTGTCCCCCACCTGCTTCGCCGCGAATCAGTATGGCGTCGCCAATGCCGTCGGCCAGCAATGAACCGATGACGACCGAGGCGCGCAACAGGGCGATCTTGGGTTCCAAAGGGACCGACTCGAAATTGAGGCAGTCTTTGAGCAGGATGGGATTATTCCGGCCCAGGCGCTTCAAGTTGGCGCAGAGGAGGCGAAAGGCGGCGATGGCCGGCAACGCGACGCCGTCCTTGACCGTCACCAGTTGCGTGTCGCAATTGACGGTGAAATCCTGCGTCGGATCAATCTCGTGGATATTGAGGTCTTCGTAAACGGCCTCGGGGCGGACGTCTGCACGAGGATGGATTTTCGGGGCAACCTTTTCCCAAGTCGCGCGAGTGACGACCACGCGGACCGTTTGTTCGCCGCCGCATTTGCAGGAATCGTTGAGCGCGATCTGGGGAGTTGGGCGGCGCTGGAAGACATAAGGATCAAACGGCCAGTCCTGGCCCAAGGCGGCTGAATCCGCCGGCGAGACGCCGACGGGTGCGACCGGGACGGTCGCGCTCCTGAGCATGACGAGGGCGGGAATTTGGGCGAGCAGATCGGCGCAAACGGCGATCTCATTGGGGGAATCTTCGGTGAGCGAGACACGGATGGTGTCGCCCAGTCCATCGCAGAGCAAAGAGCCGATGCCGATGGCGCTTTTGATGCGTCCATCTTCGCCTTCGCCGGCTTCGGTCACGCCCAGGTGGATGGGATAATTCCAGTCCGGCCCCAAGGCTTCGAGGCGGGCGACGAGGAGGCGGTAACACTCGATCATGACCTTGGGGTTGCTCGATTTCATGGAGAATTTAAAACTGTGGAAATCGTGGCGGCGGGCGATGCGGGCAAACTCCAGCGCGCTCTCGACCATGCCGAGCGGGGTGTCGCCGTAACGGTTCATGATGCGGTCGCTGAGGGAGCCGTGGTTGGCGCCGATGCGCAAGGCGCGGCCCAAATCCCTGCACAGCCTGACCAGGGGGGCGAATTGCTCATCGAGGCGGGCCAGTTCGGCGTCGTATTCATGGGTGCTGTATTCGCGCACGGCGAATTTCTTCTTGTCAGCATAATTGCCCGGATTGACCCGCACCATTTCGACCCATTTGGCCGCTTCCATGGCGGCGTCGGGCTTGAAATGGATATCGGCCACAATCGGCGCGAGGCAGCCGCGGGCGCGCAAAGCGGCGGCGATGTTTTTCAGGTTGGCGGCGTCCTTGACGGTCGGGGCGGTGATGCGGACGAGTTGACAGCCGACGGCCACCAGTTCCAGCGATTGTTTGACACAGAGGGCGGTGTCCATGGTGTCGCAAGTGAGCATGGATTGTTTAACGACGGGATGATGGCCGCCGATGATAACACCGCCATGGGCAGGATCGCCCACGACGACTTCACGGGTCTGGCGGCGCGAATAGAGGAAGGGGGAATGACAAAAGCGCATGTCTATGGCGGGGTTTGCGCCGCCGGAGGCGGTGCGGCCGGTTTTTCAGGCTGCTCGATCTGCGTTTCGCGATTGAACATCATGCGGAACAGGGGAAAGCGCAGCTTGATGTCGAACCAGGTGATGTAAACCATAAAAGAGATGAGCAGGATGGCAAAGGCCGTGGTGGTGTATTCGACAAAGCGCACCTCCAATGGCCGACGGCGGATTCGCTCAACCATGGCCATCATGATGTGTCCGCCGTCCAGGACCGGGACCGGGAGCATGTTCAATATGGCCAGATTGATGTTGAGGAGCACCAGAAAACTCAACGCCAGGCGATAATCGGTAGTCAAATACATGGCCAAGATGCCAATGATTCCAACCGGCCCGCTCAAGTCGCTGGCTTTGACGCCGCTTTCGCGGGAATGAACCAGGGCGGTGACTGTCATGCAAACCTGATCGCAGGACATTCCGCACCTGCGCCCACGGCGTCGGATGCTCGATGATATAAACATCCTTGCCGAGCGAAAACATAATCCCAACACGGCTTTTCTTTGAGGATGGATCGGTCACCGGCGTCACGCTAAGAATCAGGAGGCCGCCGCCCCGTTTGACAGTAATCGGCGTCGGCTGGCTGCCGCGCTTTTGCACCAGATTGACGAACTGCTCCCGGCTGCTGATGGGAACTCCCGCAAAGCCGACGACCTCGTCGTTCACCTTGATTTTGGCCGCCTCCGCCGGCTGGCCGGCCGTGACCTCATTGACAATGAGATGATCGAGCGGGTCCAAATTGAAGATTTTAGCCCCCAGCAGATTGGTGCCTTGGGCGTTCAACATGTAGATCCCGGTCTTGCCTTTAACGCCCGCCTTGTCTTCGTGGAGAATGGTGACCGGGAGGGTGTTGGTCAGGGCGACGGCGGTGGAAATCATAACGTCTTCCCACGATTTGACCGGTTTGCCATCCACGGCGATGATGCGGTCCCCTTTCTGGATGCCCATTTGACCTTCCGGGGAAGCCGGATCAACGTAGCCAATGACCGATGGATTCACCAAGACCGGAAGCCCGACATAATAAATCACCGCAGCGACGAAGAAAGCAAACAGCACGTTCATGGACGGACCGGCCACAGCCACGAACATCTTGGAAAACGGCGGCGCGGGCGGAATGTCCCCGCCCTTTTTCTCTCCTTCGATGGCCGAGGAAGTGACCATCTGGGGCAATTTCACGAAACCGCCCGCCGGAATCCAGCGGACCGAATACTCGATTCCATTGCGGATCCACGCAAAAATCTTGGGACCGAAACCGATGGCAAAAGCCTCGACCTTCAGCCCGCATCGGCGGGCGACCAAGTAGTGGCCGAACTCATGGACAAAAATGGTCGCGCCAAACAAAAAGACGACACCAGCGGCAATATAAATGGAACTCAATATAGTGTGAATCATGCAAAACTCGCCCCAATTGGCGCACAAGAGAGTCTAACGGGTAAAGCGCCGTCTGGCAACCCCTTGCTTTTGGCCCCTTCTTTTCCGCAATGCTCACGACGCGCGATGGGAAGCCGGGCAAAGGTGTGTTTGGCGGGACGCCAAACACGGCGCGCGAGACGCACGCGCTCCTCATTTTTAAATCTTGAACTTTAAGCCGCCCAAGGGGTATTTGTTCGCGGTTTATTTATGAACTATAAGATTTCACGCCGCGCTGCCGCACTCACACCGTCGCTCACGCTGGCCATCGATGCCAAGGCCAAACAGATGAAAGCCGATGGAATCGATGTGGTCGGCTTTGGAGCGGGCGAACCGGATTTTCCGACACCCAAACATATCGTTGACGCGGCCATCAAGGCGTTGCAGGATGGCTTTACCAAATATACGCCGAGCAGCGGCATCCCGGAATTGCGCCAGGCCGCGGCGGATAAATTCAAACGCGACAACGGCCTGACCTACCAGCGGTCGCAAATCATCATTTCCTGCGGGGGCAAGCATTCGTGCTGCAATGTGATCCTGGCCACTTGCAATCCGGGCGATGAGGTGATTATCCCCGCCCCTTATTGGTTGAGCTATCCGGAAATGGCGCGCCTGGCCGAGGCGACGCCGGTCATCCTTCAAACGAGCGACAAAACGGAATTCAAAGTCACCCCCGAACAGGTGCGCGCGGCCATCACCCCGCGCACACGGCTTTTCATTCTCAATTCGCCAAGCAATCCAACCGGGTCGCTTTACACCCCCGACGAAATCAAGGCGCTGGGCGATGCCTGCGTCGAAAAGGGCGTCCTCATCATGAGCGATGAAATTTATGAGAAGCTGGTTTATGACGGCGCCCAACACGCCAGTGTGGCCGGGTTTTCGCAAAAGCACTACGAACACACCATCCTCGTTCACGGTTTGGCCAAGGCTTACTCGATGACCGGCTGGCGCATCGGCATGACCGCGGCGCCGGAACCGATTGCCAAAGCCATTGACGCCATCCAAAGCCATAGCACGAGCAATCCGACCTCCTTCGCCCAAAAAGGGGCGGTGGCGGCGTTAAACGGCCCGCAGGACCATATCGCCGGCTGGCTGGCGGAATTTGACCGCCGCCGCGCTTATGCCTGGAGAAAGCTCAACAGCATTCCGGGAGTTTCATGTGTCAAGGCCAGGGGCGCTTTTTATCTGTTCCCCAATATCTCCAAAGCGGGCCTCGGCTCGATCGAATTCTGCGCCCAATTGCTCGAAAAGGAAAAAGTGGCCGCGGTGCCGGGCATTGCCTTTGGAGCCGACGATTACATTCGCATCAGCTACGCGACCAGCATGAAGAACCTGGAAAAGGGCCTGGACCGGCTGGAGAATTTTGTGCGAAACCGGTGAAGTTTGCCGACCGCTTCCGGACGGGCAGATTTTGACCGGAAATATTCGAATTTTCCCGAAAATCGGCATAAAGAGGCTTGACTAGCCGCTTTCTTTGTAGTGTATTACCTTACTGTTATGCAAGGGTATGCCCCGCAAAGCGCCCAAGGACCTGAAAGGACGACCTTTCAGGGATTTGCTGCTTTCCTGTTGCCATCAACGTCGCAATCCATTGTGTTCCCAGTGAGGCAAAAATCATGACCGAAAACCAACACTCTGGAAGCAAGCCCCTTCCTCTTGCCGACCTTGCAAAGGTTTTGCGCCCGAGTTTTGGCGCTGCCCTTCGTCTGCTGTTTCAGCCAACCACCCTGCGTCAGTGGCCCAGACTTTTGCGCGAAGGGACCGGCCCGATAGTTTTGTTTTTGATCCAGGCAAACAACACCGCGGTCATCAATCGATGGCTCAACAAGGGAACACAGGTGGTTTTTGTCAGTTCATTCCCCCGCTCCGGCAACACTTGGATGCGATTTCTGCTATCGGATGTTTTATTGCAAATGCATGACGTTGAAACGACAACCCGACTGCCGGTTCATCCTGAAGATCTTATGCCCGAGTTTCGTTGCAATTCACTTCTCAGCCGCCTCGCCCGCTGCCCGCGTTGGGCCACGGAACCACCGACGGCTTTCGTTAAAACCCACTTTTCATTTGCACGGTTGGAAGAAATGCTTTCGGGCAACGGCCGGCAGGGTTCCGGGGTGCAATCCGGCGACCGCAGGCCGTTTCGAGACTGCAGGGTATTATATTGTTATCGTCCTCCCGAAGACGCGTTGGTCTCCCTTTACCATTTGGGCCGTCATGACGACTATGTGCGAAGCAGGGCGCTCCACGGAATTGACGCTTTTTGCCGAAAGGAGGTCGCGCGCTGGGAGCAAAATATTTCGAGCTATTTGCGCGCATCGGACAATGGGTATCCCGTGTTCTTCCTTTCATATGAAACGCTGTTGGAAAAGCCGGCGATTGTCTTGAGCAATGTGCTTCATTGGCTGGGTGTGCAGCATGACAGCCGAATGGCGCAGCGTGCGGTTTCAAACATGGAGTTTGGCAAATTGCAGGCGATGGAAAAGCAAGAGAACAAATCCCGGCATCCAGCGGACGAACAAAAACTCTTTTTCCGCAACGGCTGCTCAGGTTCAGGCCGCGCCGAACTGCAGGAAGCGACTTTGCGGGAAATTCGTCAACGAACCGCGTCCTTGATGAACGAGGCAAACCATCGCCGGATGAAGCAGCCATCAGAGCATCCCGCGCCCGCGATGGCGGTTGCAAATCCGTCTGGAGCCGAGGCGCCGCATCGGAACGGGGAAGCTGTTCGGAACGAAGAAGCCAGGGAGTCAAGAATTTCGCTGCGCCCGCAATAAGTGTGAAAGTCCCAAGATCACCTGCCGGACCTGCGGCTCAAGCCGGTCCAGGAGGCCGCAAATGGCTTTCCAGGCAATGGCTGTGGCTGGCAGTCATTTTGGGAGCGGCGCTCGTGGTTTTGTTCTTTCAAAGCTTCCAACCGGGCCAGATTCTTTTTGCCAACGACGCCACACTTGGGCAGATGAAAGCCGTCCCAAATCATCTGCCGGAAGCATTTACAGGAATATGGCACTGGGGTTCCTGGGTTGGCATCGAAGGAATGGCAACGGCTCCGACTATTTCCTCAATATTGACGATGGTTTTGTCACCGGAGCTTTTCCTTAAAATCTACGCGCCGTTCAGCCTGTTTTTTGTTGGCTTTTGCGCTTGGGTGTTTTTTCGTCAACTGCAATTTAACTCCGCAGTTTGTCTGCTGGGCGGCGTCGCCACCGGGCTGAACATGCATTTCTTTTCCGTTGCCTGCTGGGGCCTTGGCTCGTGGAATATTGCCGCCGGCATGATTTTCCTGGCCTTGGCGGCTCTGTGCGCCAAATCCATCCGGCAAATTTGGGCCAAAGGGATTCTGGCAGGACTGGCTGTCGGCATGAATTTAATGGAAGGTTTCGATGTTGGAGCAATCCTGTGCGTTTATGTTGGTCTTTTTATTGTCTGGCAAATTTTCACCGAAGAAACGCCGGGGATCAGGAAGGTCCTCACGGCGCTTGGCACGGAAGTTGTGGTCATCTTTTTTTCAGCATTTATTGCCGCGCACTCCATTTCATCGCTCGTCAACACCCAAGTAGTTGGCGTGGCGGGGTCCAGCCAGGACGAACAAACAAAGGAAGAACGTTGGGATCCCGCCACGCAGTGGAGCCTGCCCAAGATCGAAACATTGCGCGTGATTGTTCCAGGCCTCTTCGGCTATCGCATGGCCGGGCGGATCACTGTGCCGGACAAATCCAGCGCCTATTGGGGAACTGTGGGCCAGAACCCAAAAATCTCCGCCATCAGGGGCGACAATCCCGAGGAACGCGCCACAGCAATCAAGGCCCTCAATCTCCCCGTGGATCTGCGCAAAGGCCTCGAAAGCAGCGATCGCCAAACCCGTCTCAACGCCATCCAAGCCATGTTGAGACATCCTCAAACGACGGCGCGCTATTCCGGCTCCGGGGAGTATGCCGGGGTGTTGGTTTCCATCCTCGCGGTCTTTGCGCTGGTGAATTCATGGCGCGGGACCAAGGCGCCTTACTCACGCGGGGAGCGGCGCGCCGTGTGGTTCTGGGGTGGCGCGGCTTTGCTTTCGCTGCTGGCAGCCTGGGGCCGCCATGCTTTTTTTTATCGCCTGCTTTACCAATTGCCCTACGTCTCCACCATTCGCAATCCCATCAAGTTCATGCACCCATTCCACATCGCCTGGGTGATTCTGGCCGCCTATGGTTTGGAAGCGATGTGGCGGCGATACTTGCAAACTGCCGCGCGGCGGACGGAAACTCTTCCGCCCCGTTTACAGAGGTGGTGGTTGAGAGTTTCCGGATTTGAAAAGAAATGGGCTGCAGCCTTATTGGCGCTGGCCGGCGCATCGTTTGTGGCGCTTTTCATTTTCAACGCCTGGAAACCCCGCTTGATTGAATACCTTGAGCAGAACGGTTTTGACGCAAACCGAGCGGTCCAAATCGCGGGTTTTTCCGTTGCCGAGGCGCTCTGGTTCGCAGTCTGGTTTCTCGTCTCGGCCCGGGTGGTCATCGGCGTCATCAGCGGCGCCTGGAGCGGCCCGCAAGCCAGGCGGGCCTGGATTTATCTTGGGGTCGTTATCATTCTTGACCTGGCTCGATCCGACACGCCGTGGATTCACTACTTCAATTACAAACAAGAATATGCCGAGAACAGCGTGGTGGATTATCTGAAGGACAAGCCCTATGAGCATCGTGTGACAGGCCGCCTGTCGCCCAAAGGGCTTGGCAGCGGCATCGGCAACCCCATTGCCACATTGTATGATTACTGGCAGCAGAATGAGTTCCCCTATCACAGCATCCAAACCTTTGATTTTGCCCAATGGTCCCGCGTGCCCCTGCTGGATGCCACTTACATGAAGAGATTTTCATTGAAAGGCGATGATCTGAACCACTGCGACCTGTGGCCGGCGGAGCGATTGTGGGAACTGACGAACACCCGCTATATTCTACACTTCGCTTCGCTTGAGCCGATGCTCAACAATCAAGCGGATGCCCATCACGGCTTTCGCATCAAAACACGCCTGAAGGTGGGCGCAAAACCGGGATTGAGCTTCATCGAAGACGCCGGCGATTTGACGGCTGTGCCCGATGGCAATGGCGCCTATGCCCTAATCGAATTCATCAATGCCCTGCCTCGGGCCAAACTCTATTCTTATTGGCAGTCACCAACAAACGACGACGCCACTCTGGAAATCCTGGCCTCTCACGAATTTGATCCCGAACAGACGGTTCTGGTTGCCCAGGATACGCCTGTCCGCCAGCCGCCGGGAGATGCGAAGCTCGATTCGGGCGCCGTGAGCATCACCGATTATCAACCGAAGCACGTCAAATTGCAGGCCAACGCCATAACGCCCGCCGTCTTGCTGCTCAACGACCGGATTGCTCCGGCCTGGAGAGTGT
Source organism: uncultured Verrucomicrobiae bacterium (assembly GCA_963825315.1). GTDB lineage: Bacteria > Verrucomicrobiota > Verrucomicrobiia > Limisphaerales > Palsa-1400 > DASRLE01. The sequence goes on from CAWGST010000005.1 coordinate 645,019, forward strand.
GGGTTGATCAAAAGCCGGCACCGCTTCTGCGCTGCAACTATCTTATGCGCGGCGTTTTCCTGACGCCCGGCGAGCACACAGTCGAGTTTCGATTTCAACCGCCTTTGACCACGCTGTACCTGAGTCTTTGCGGCTGGGGAGCCGGAATTCTGACCGCGGGGTATCTTATTTATTCACGGGCACCCGCCCCGACGCCAGCGCCGGCACCCGTTCCACCGTCAACCCCAAATCCGCCGGAGAAAGCATCTCCGGCGCGTCAGCCGGAAATAGCGGTTCGCGCCAAACAAAAGCGCAAGAGGTAAATTGATTTTGTAGAGAACCATCGAACAACTGATTTGCCGCAAAGAATCGCAAGAAACGCAAGATTGATATGTAGGTCGGAAAAACCCGCAACACGGCAACAAGCCTCATTTTACAAGGGTTTCGTTGAGCTTTTCGGCTGGCAACACAGCGGCAACGGGTGGCAACATGTTGCTGGTGGCCACAGATTGACAGATGGGCACAGATTTCCAGGTCTGGGATTAAGATTAGGATTAGGATTACGATTAGGATCGCAAGAAACGGAAGATTGATATGTAGGTCTGGAAAACCCGTAACATCCGTTACACTGTTGATAGTCAGGTACTTAACCCGTAACATTTGCCGTTACAAACCCGTAACAAGCCCGTTACATTAACGATAAAGCCGGTTTGGACTGGTTGGACGGTTTAATGACCATCGGTGTTTTAAGAATATGACCACCGATTTCAGGGATGCCCGGAAAGACTATGGAGAACCGGCGAAACCGCGAAACCATTTTGCCACAAAAACCACAGCGCAGCCAGCCGCAACCGAATCCGGACTTGCCCGCAGAACACGCCGATTAACGCAGATACGGAATAAGAATTCTTCATCTGCGTCGACGTGTTCAGCGGGCAAAGGCCTTTTTTCCCACACTCGAAAAATCCAGATGGCAGAGGAATGTTTGGCAGAGGCCCGGCAACATGGATGCAGTCTGGCAACGCTCGATCAACCGCTGGCAAAAAGTTTTGCGGACGAAACGGGTCTGGTGGAACAGCTGCATTGAAATGGATGCGGCGGCGAATCAATTTGTGGAAAAACGCAGCAGACATTCCCACCGGCGCGGCCTTCGACATTCACAAGCACATGGAGCGACAGCGGGCAAAGCGGACGGCATCGCCGGAGAATCTCTTGCCACAGACAGAAAGTGCGAATACCAATTTCCTAGTATTACTCTGTTAAGTTGCGCAAACTGCGAGTGAAGAATGAAATGTGTTGAAAGAGCAAAATCCGGTCGCCCAATCGCGGTTTTCGTCAATGTTTATGGGCATTTCATGCTTTTTTTCCGATCTTATACTTAACAAAGTAATACTAGGGACCGACCCTTTCACGTCGCAACGGAAACCCAACTGATAGGTCGTCCTGATAATTGTGCCATGAGGTTCGGGAGTTATGGTTTGCAATAGTTCGTTCGTTTCCAGGACAGGCACTCCGCTCGTGCGGTTCCAGTTCGTGACGAAGATGCGCCGCTGCGGGGTTTCGTACTCGTTTGTGGCCTGCGCAAGGGCGCTCAATGATGTTGTCAGGATTACTGCGATTTGGATGAATATTCGTGGGTTCATTGTCATGTGTGGTTACGGCACAATCTCACCGTTATAAATGTTGTTTGACCACTCCGGCATGGCGGGACAAGCAAGGGGACCACACACCGAAAGCGGTGCTGTCGCCTCACGGTGCTGGAACATTTGTCTTCAGCGGAAGAGTCAGTTTTACAGGTGGCAAGTTGCTAAGAATGAAAGTCTGAATGTTTGAGTTGCTGGACCAGCACATTTGAGGAATCATCACAAGTTCGTATATGCCATCATGTTCGACATTAAACACATCATCAATGTCGAAGTGAACCAGTTCCTGAAAGACATTCGTGCCAGAGAAACGCAAAACATGAAAACCATCGGGTGGGAACTTGATCTGCGTAGTTGATTTTCCGAAGCGACTGCCGTCTTTCGTGAAGCTCACCTCGGCCCCTTGCTGGTCTAGAAGTGAAACTTTGAAAACGTTGTAAGAGTGGCGAGGTATGATCCAGTGCGGGAAGTTTGTGGAGCGAGGACCCGCAACGTGAGCGAGTACGGAACCGTTCGTAGGAAACCCCCGCTCATCCCAACGGTAACCCATCCGATAGGTCGTCCTGATAATTGTGCCATGCGGCTCGGGTGTTATGGTTTGTAATAGTTCGTTCGTTTCCAGGACACGCACTCCGCTGGTGCGGTTCCAGTTCGTGACGAAGATGCGCCCCTGCGGGGTTTCGTTCTCGTTTGTGGCCTGCGCAAGGGCGCTCAATGATGCTGTCAGGATTACTGCGATTTGGATGAATATTCGTGAGTTCATTGTCAAGTGCGGTTACGACACAATCTCACCGTTATGAATGATGTTTGACCACTCCGGCATGGCGGGACAAGCAAGGGGACCAGAGAGCGTAGGCGGTGGCGCGGTGAATTCCCAGGGATCAAGCTGCCCGGTTGCCGTCCAAAACCAGTCCATTTCACACAAGGCGACCCAAACACTAGTCGCCGTTGGCTTGGGTTGAAAAATCAGATAAGTCTTGAAGTTGTCATTAACCGACACGAAATTCATTCCGGCGAAAGAAGGCTGATCATCGAAGTATAGCAACGTGCCCGAAAGAGCTTTGGCACTCACTTCAACCGGGTCCGAATAAGGATAACTGTTATCGAGCCAGTAGCCGCCGGTAATTTCAGGATTGGGCAGATCGCTCCAACGATCGGCATTAATTAATTGTACGTAAGCGGCCTGCCCATCGAAATCGCTACTGATGATGAGCTTGAAGTTCATTTCGTTGGCGGTGAGCGCTACTGTGCATCCAGGTGAGTTATTCGTGAACGTTGATCCATAAGGTAGGTCAGCAAATGGTTCTGCAGTGCCTACGGCAGGCTGGTAAATTGCGAATTGCCCGAGCGCGGCGAGGGAGACAATATGTCCGTTTGGGGCGACCAGGCTAATACCCACGCTGATGGTGCCGCCAGTGCCGTTCACGTACCAATTCGTGATGGCGCTATTGGTGGTCACGAGCAGGGTTGGATCGTCCGTGTAGCTCGCACATCCCGCTGAATTTACCGTTGAGGAATTTACAAAGTTGCCCGGAGGTGTCCACTGGTAAAGAATATTGGTTATGCCCAACTGGGACAACGACGGGCTGAACTTTACGGAGAACGCGATTTGCTGGCCCACACAGAATGTCGCGTCCGAAACCACCGTCTGCGGGTCCAAAACAACATCATTGGCAACGATTTGGGGTTGATATCTGACAGGCGCGTCGTCAGGGAGGAAGTTGCAAGGAAGAGGTGACAGAGGCGTAATATCCACCGGCGGTGAATTGTCGGGTAGCGCCAGATAAAAAGTGTTGTTAGTATCGGGATGTTGTCCGGCGACCGACACTTGATCGGGGGTGAAAGAAGGGCCGGTATTTTCGGGCATGGCTTCGAATTCCGGCCTTGACGGCCAAGTGGCCAGATGAAAGGTCCACAGATTAATTTGGCCGGGCGATGCTTTGCCTTCAGTGTAAAGCGCCCATCGACTGCTGAGATTTAAATTATCGACAGTTTGGCAACCACCGTAGCAGGAGGTGTACTGCCCGCTGGCCTCTTCACCAACAAATGGGAATCCGCCGCCCAGGTCTGGGCTGACGGACTGCGGCCCCGTCCCGCATGGCGTCCCGCATGTCGTAATATTTGTGAAAACCCCGGTATTGTTGCAATCCCAAGCACCAGCAGTGTAAAGGTATTCATTGTCGCATGGATTGTATGGATTGTAATAACCGGATGAACAAAAGGTACGCAGCACGTTTCCAGGCTGGTTATATGCCCAATTGATATCCCATACCGCACTTGAAGTGCCACCGCCACAGGGCGGACAGGTCTCCGTGCAGGAGATTCGATATTCTTGTGGACCAATCACAGGCGGTTTCGACTGGTCCCAGGATATTTGCGTTGAAGGCGCATTGGTCGAAGGGTCTGCATCCGACGAAAGGGCATCGGACTGTTGGCTGCTTGGACCGGCCACGACTGTGACGGTTGCCGTTCCGCCAGTTCCAACTGGCACGTTATCGGCCAACCATTGGCCGAACGTGTTTGTGGACGCTTGCACACCGTTTACCCAGATTGGCCCACTATATCCACTGAAATTGCCAGTTATCCTCGCTGTCGGTGCCGAAGGATCATACAAGTGGACTGAATAAAGGCTTAATGAGATCGTGCTTTGCGTCACGGCCAGACTGGCGGACGCACTGTAACCCGCCCCATTGACGGCGGTCACATTGACAACAGTCGTCCCTGCGGCGAGCGGAACACCCTCAATCCAAAACGCGCCGTCAGCCTCCACGAACGCCGTCAGAGTGGCAGTGATGTTTGCATTGCTCACTACGGCGCTCACCGTCGCGAAGGGACCGCCAACCACGCCGCGCACGGGGAAAGAGGAGCCGCTGATTGAAGCGTTATTCGGAGGCCAGGCGATGCTGAGAGCAGGCGGGTTTGTATTGGGGCTGGGGTCAAAGACATAGACCAGGTTGGTTGAGCCTTCATTTCCAGCGAGATCGGTTGCATGCACGGTGACGATATTTGTCCCTTCTGTGAGCATGATGTCAAAACACTCAAAGGCATCGTTCGTGAACTCAAAGTTGTTCGGGTCGTACGTTGCTCCCGTGATATACCCAGAGACATTACTCAAAGCAATATAAGCGTTGTTCAGATCATAGCTGACACTGGCCAGCCCGCTCGGACTGTAGCCCTGGATTGAAATCAGCGGCTGAGGAACCGGTCCAACGGCAGGATTTGTGACGATCAACGCGGGCGGCGTGAGAACAAGCTTGAGCTGAGTTTGCTCCCATGTCTGTTGCGCATTCTGCGGCAAACCTCTCAACCCCACCGAAACTGTATGCCAGCCTTCCACGCTGCCCAGATTCACAACAATGTTCGAGTTGTAACGCGTCCAATTGGCATTGGAATAGTCCGAGCTGTCCACAAGCGCAGCCATATAGGAGGGAACGCCGTTCGCAACGCTTATCTGGACTGTCGCGCTGCTCGTGTTCAAGTCTCGGTTCGTCATGCTCAACGAAAAATAAATAACATTGGGGTCGTTTCCATCGAGATAGTCGCTCAGAAGGGTGTTGCCAATTGAATCCAGATCCGAATCCAGCAAATTCACCGTGCCGAAGTATTTCCAAAACCAGTACTGAGGAGTCTGATTCCCATCGGAAGTGATCCCCGTCCAATCCCGCGCCCCGAAGAAAAGATTGTTCGTGCGATCTTGCATTTCCACAGTGAATGGCGTCCAGGTCTGATTGGTGACCGGCCAGACTTCCTGTTCGATGGTCCAAGAAACAGGATTAGTCAACGAAGTGGCGATCCACACTTCATAGACCATGTCCGTCGCGTTATTCAGGGCCAATGAGACGGTGCCGTTGGTGATGCCGGTAATTTGCATCCATAGCCCGTTCGTCGCCAAGAGACTGCCAGACCAGGAAACTCCGCCACCGGATGAATTCGTGCCGCCGCCGCCACCGCCGGGCGGCGAAGGGGCGCCGCTGTCATCCATGGAACGTGCCCCTTGAGCACCGCCCCGTAGCCAAGCCCCTCCCCGTGCTGAATAATCAACCGAACTGTCATCGATCAAGAAGTTGCCTTGGCCGAGTGAATAAACCGGCAAATCCGGAAGCCAGTCAAAAGGTGTCGGCGGAAAATTTTGAGTGGAATAAAATATGCCGGTTTGCGGTATTGCTTCAGGCGGGAGTGGCGATACCGAACCCGCGCCAGCAGCCGCGAGCAGCGCGGCAATGGTTTCCGGCGCGGCACCGCTCGGCACTGGCGATGGCGTTTCTGTCTGAGCGCGTGAGGACAAGCTGAATCCAAGAAGAATCGCCAGCGCAATGGCTTGCCAAGCTGCCATATCCGTGACGTGAACACCGAAGCACCCCAGGAATTTTCGTTTGACCGTCTTATTATCAGGAGAGTTCATCAGACTTCACTTTTATAAATTGTTCAGTCCAAATTCCGAGAAACGCCCTCTTATGGTGTTGCGTACCGGAAGATGCAACCCCTTTTTTGTCTTTTTCGTCTCTTTTTTTGCCGTTCTCCTCAGTCAAGCGCAAAAAAATCTGACGCAAAGCCGACTTTAGGCTTTTTCAAGCAGCGCTTCCCAAGAGGAACACAGTGCCCGTTGAATGCGAATGAACGTTGTGTACAGGATGTCCACTCGGCCTGCCTCGATTTTTTGAATCGTCCGTAAAGGCGTAACATTTCAACATTGTGATGATTTGGGGTCATGGCGGCCTGCTGTTGAGAAATGGTCCCGTCCCCGGCGGATGCCGCGCTTCATGGGAAATGCCAAAGGCTGATCCGCCGTCGCTGCGCTATGGCGCGACAAGAGGCTAAAGGCTAGAGCGTTTTAAATAAAACTGTAGCCACAAGAGGCAAACCAGTTCATGGCATCCCGGGGCGTGATACTCTGCAAAGCTGAAGCAATCGCCTGGAGCAGAGCGGGCTGCGTGCGGGCCTCGGCTGTACGCAGGTGGGATTTGACTTTGCTCCACATTTGCTCGATGGGATTGAGGTCTGGGGAATAGGCTGGAAGGAAGAGGATTTGGGCTCCAGCCTGCGCGATCAGCGAAAGGGTCGGCTCACTTTTATGCGGGGAGAGGTTATCCATGATGACCACATCTCCGGCGCGCAGCGTCGGGCACAAGACATGGCCGACATAGACCCGGAAAACCTCCGTATCGGTGGCCCCCTCGATGGTCATGCAGGCGGTGGCACCGTCCAGGCGGATGGCGCCGATCATGGTCGTGGTTTGCCAATGGCCCTGCGGACATTGGGCGTGGACACGCTGACCCCGCAGGGCGCGCCCGCGCAGGCGGGTCAGATTGGTTTTGGCACCCGATTCGTCCAGGAAAATCAGTTTGGCCGGGTCCAAACCGCCTTGCCGACGCCGCCAGGCGCGGCGCGCCCGCGCAATGTCCGGACGGTCTTGCTCGCTGGCATGGAGTGTCTTTTTTTATATGTCAGCCCCATCTTCGCCAGAACGTAGTGGATGGCGGGCAGAGAACAGTCCAGTTCCAAGCCGGCGCGCAGCTCTTTCAAGGTCAGGTCGGGCTTCTGATTCAATAGAGTCCGCATCTGGCGCTGATGGGCCGCCAGGATCATCGGCTTGCGCCCGGAGAAACGGTGGCGCGGACCGATCTCCCCGGTCCGTCGGCGTTGTTGCAAGAGCTTCTTGACCAGGCCCAGCGAAACCCGGTAACGATCGCCGACCTCCACGCGAGTCCCCTCTTCAAGGTCATAGGAAGCCAAAATCCGTTCGCGCAGGTCCAACGATAAAGTTCGCATGAACTGCCTATACCACAGGCCCAACGGAATGGCTACAGTTTTATTTAAAACGCTCTAAAGGGGAGAAACCCCTATACATCTCTCCCGCAAGAATGGGGCGGCGAAGAATTTTGTCTCACACCCAAAAAGTTAAAAGCGGCTCACGCCTTCAAACTTTTATTGCAATTTGTCTGGCAAATTTCCGTGGCAGCCAATCAAGACGCGTGCCGTTGCCGGTCTCGCGCCAGCGCCGCATCAAGAAGATCGGGCGACACAAAAAAGTTGGTCCTGTCGAGCTTGGTGACTGTGGTGGGCAAATCAATAAATCCTGTTTCCGCCATCTTTTCCAAGATGCCGATTGTGCCAATAACCGCCAACCCAAGCCGCCGAGCGGCAGCACGACCATCCAAATCATCCATCAAAACAGCCGGCGTCTTTGTTTCCAACGCCAATTGCAAGGCCGCCGCCTCTCCTTTGTGCAGGCCAGCCATGGGTTGGAAGTGAATCACCGGCTCGATTTTCAACCAATCCGGCGGCTTCTCTATCCAATCCTTCACCTTTGTGGGAGTAGAACCATGCAGCAACTCATCGCAGACCACGGGAGGAATCAAGATGCGCTCAAACAATCCCGGCAGCATCCCAGCACAGTCAACAAGAATTAGATAATGAAGCGGACCGGCATCGGCAACGATGATGCCGCTCATTGCGTTGCCAGCCTCCGCAGTGTCGCAAAGTCGTCGGAGAATTCCTCACTCTCGCAGGCGCGATAAGCTTGGGCGTTCTTCAAGAAGGCGTCGGTTTGCCAGCGGTCCAGGCCAAGCATTTCACCCACCTGGGCGTGGCTGATCTTGCCCACGCGATATGCCTGGCTGACCATCGCTTCAAATGCCCGGCGCGGCAAATCGGATGCACTGGCCCCGATCGCCTCGATCAGATCGTCCGGCACTGAAATTTCAAAAGTCGCAGCCATACATTGATTTTATAGAGAAACTTACTACAAGCAAGCCGTTTTGTCGCGCCGGAAAAAGTTAAAAAGCGGCTCACGCCTTCAGGACCGTTGCGCCGGCGGCGGGACGGGAAACAAACAGGGCCGCCTCAATCCCGGTTTTCCGCTGGTAATCCGCGCCGATTTTCTTGGTGATGGAATCAACGGCGTCCGTTTTGACGAGCGCCACGGTGCAACCGCCAAATCCGCCGCCCGTCATGCGGCATCCATAAACCCCGCCGTTCGAGTCGATGCCCCGGGCGATTTCAACGACCGCATCCGATTCCGCGCAACTGACTTCGTAATCGTCGCGCAGGGAATAATGGCTGGCATACATCAACTCTCCCGCCTTGGTCCAGTTGGAGGCCCGGATTTCCCGCGCGGCCTGCGTCGCGCGCCCAATCTCTCCGATCACATGGCGCGCCCGCCGGAACACGACGTCTTCCATGCGGCTTTTGGCCTGCTCGAGCATGAGAGAGGTCGCATCACGCAGGGAGGAAATGCCGAGGGCTTTTGCGGCCGCTTCGCATTGGGCGCGGCGCGCGGCGTATTGGCCGCTGCCCAACTCATGCTTGACGTTGGTGTTGGTCACGAGCAACGCGACGGATGGATCGCGCATCGGCACCAATTCGGTCCGGTGCGAACGGCAATCCAGCAGCAACAGATGGTCCTTCCGGCCCATCACGGAAATAAACTGGTCCATGATGCCGCAAGGCACGCCTGCGTATTGATGCTCGGCCTGCTGGCAAAGCAGCGCCTTGTCAACCGGCTCAAGCGTCCGCCCGGTCATCGCCTCCAACAGGGTCGCCGTCGCCACCTCCAGCGCCGCGCTGCTGGACAATCCCGCCCCCAGCGGCACTGTCGAGTGGATCACGGCGTCGAATCCGCCCGGCGAGATGCCCCGCGCCAGAAAGCCGGCGAGAACGCCCGCCGGGTAATTGGCCCATGCGCCTTTGGGGAAAGGGTGCAGAGGCCCGGTGAGATCAATGACCACCGGCTCGGCATTCGTCCCGGTCGAGCACAATTGCACGCGCGGCGCCGCCCCGGCGGAGGGAGCGGCGGCGATGACGGTGTAACGCTCAATGGCCATGGGCAGGACGAAGCCCTCGTTGTAGTCGGTGTGTTCGCCGATGACATTGACGCGGCCCGGGGCGGCTGCAATCCAGCGTGGAGAGCGACCGTAGATTCCGGCAAACTGGGCGGCGGTGGATTTGCTGAGTTTGGTTAATGTCATGCTAAAGCTTGCCGGCGGCGGCAGGTTGGCCGGCCCCGGCTCTGCCGCGCCAGGCGAGGATGAGCATGATGGCGCCGAAGACAAGCAGCACCAATCCCCAGCAGAGGTTGATGTTGATGTCGAGGGAGCGTTTGTACAGTTCGGCGTCCGAACTGGTCATCGCGCCGTAGCCGGTCAAGAGCGCGCCGATGAGGGAGAACATGAGGCCAATTGGCCAGCGAATATCAAGACCCATAAGTTTTTGCGCCTTTCGTTTTGAGGTTAAAAGAAGATCCAGTTAAGCACCGCACAGCAGCCCAAGAGGATGACTCCCAGCACCGCCGGCCGCATGAACCACGATTGCTCTTTGTCCTTGATTTTGGGTGTCAGGGAATAGACCAGGCCCTTGAGGTCCTGGTCGGTCTTGGTGCGCGCCGTGGCGAGGGAGATGCCGGCGGTGAGGAGGAAGCAGACGACGAAGGCGAAGCTGGCCAGCCAGAAATTCTGGGCCATGGTTGAATTAAACGTAAACAAGTCGGCCCCCAGCCAGCCGCCTTTGCCCTCGGCCATGGTCAATCCATGGAAAAGCGCGGAGGTGGAAATGCCGCCGAGCAAACCGATGAACGCGCCGGTGCCCGTGCAACGCGCCCAGAACATGCCGAGCAGGAACGTCGCAAACAGGGGCGCATTGACAAAGCCGAATACGAGCTGGAGGACGTCCATGATGTTGTCGTACATCCGCGCCACATAAGCGCAGGCGATGCTAATCAATATGCCGACGACGGTGATGAAGCGGCCCATCCAGGCGTAGTGTTCATCCGATTTGTTGGGAGCCAGGTGCGCCTGGTAGATGTTGTAGGTCCAAATCGTGTTGAAGGCAGTGACGTTGCCGGCCATGCCGGCCATGAACGAGGCGAGCAAGCCGGTGAGCGCCAGACCGAGCAAGCCGGGCGGACAATACTTCTTGACGAGCGAGAAGATGACGTCGTCGTAATCATTGACCACCGCGTCCTGAAGCCGGGACTCCACCTGCGCTTGAGGCAGAGACTGAATTTGTTCCTTCAAAAGCGCGTCCACCTTGGCCTTGTTGAATTTCACGCCCGCCGCAACCTTCAAGGCCTTGACTGCGTCCCCGGGTTTGGCGTGGTCTGTGATCGCCTGTTTCAGCGCCGTAATGGCCGCCGGATAATTGGCGGCTTCGATCTGGGCCTGGGGAATCCGGTAATTCTTGCCGGGCAGGGTGGTCAAGGCGACGGCGAGGATGCCGGGCAGGATGACGAGCACCGGGAACAACATCTTCGGCACGGCCGCGATCAACGGAGTGCGCCGCGCCGCGCTCATGTTCCTGGCCGCCATGGCGCGTTGCACGACGAGGAAATTGGTACACCAGTAACCGAACGAAAGGACAAATCCGAGACCGAACACCATCGAGAACCAATCCACGCCCATGGGATTGGAAGAAGGCCCCGCCAGAACGGGCTTCCACGCGCTGGACCAGGCGTCCGGGGCAAAACTTTTCGCCGGATCATCCCAGAGGTTCAATGCGGACGGATGCACGGCAACGCCGGCCAGTTGCTGCTTGATGACATCCCAGCCGCCGACATCTTTGAGGCCCAGGTAAACCACCGGGGCAAAGCCCAGGACGATCATGAAGAATTGAAGCACTTCGGTGTAAATGGCCGAGGTCAGGCCGCCTTTCAACACATACACAAGCACCACGCCGGAGCAAATCCAGAGGGCCAGATTGTAATCCCACCCCAGCAGGGAGTGAAGCAGTTTGGCCAGCGCGTCCATGGAAATGCCGGAGGCGAAGACAGTCATGACGGCAAAGGAGAGCGCATTCAGCGTAGCCACCCGTTGATCGAAGCGCATGTTGAGGTATTCCGGCACGGAGCGGGCTTTTGAGCCGTAGTAAAATGGCATCATGAAGACGGCCAGAAAGATCATGGCCGGAATCGCCCCCACCCAGTAAAAATGCGCTGTGGCGATGCCATATTTGGCGCCGCTGGCGGCCATGCCGACCAGTTCGAGCGCGCCGAGGTTGGCCGAGATGAAGGCCAGGCCGGTGACCCAGGCCGGGATGGAGCGGCCGGAGGTGAGGAAGTCCGCGGAGGTCTTCATGTAGCGCGTCAGGGCGAAGCCGATGCCGATGACGAAACCGACATAAATGAGGAGGATGGCGTAATCGAGAGCGCCTAATTGAATATGCATATCATTGAGTGTATTCTTGTTCCGTGCCGGCTATCAAATACAGAATTTCCGGCGCTGGCAACATTCCTTTTGTAAGGATTCTCGCCCTTGGCACAAACCCGATTTTGTATCGCCCCCTTTTTGACCCGATGCCTGCTTCATTGACACTTTGCTGTGGAGTATGACAACAATGGAGGAGCCACAAGGCACCTGAACTGAACCCTGATGAAAAGACATCTTATCTTCAACCCGGCTATTTGTGCCATGCTGTTGGGACTTTCCATCACGGGCCTGCCAACCATGACCGGTTGCACCACAGTCCCCCAAGGGCCGCCGACGCTCAAAGGCGCTTACCAGAAGGATTTTCTCATCGGCGTTGCCGTCAATCAAAATCAGTATTCCGGGGAGGACGCCCGCGGAGATTCGATCATCAAAGCCAATTTCGACTCGATTTCGCCGGAAAATGTTTTGAAGTGGCAATCGGTCCATCCGCGGCCGGATGACTACGCTTTTGAGGGGCCGGATCAGTATGTCAAGTTCGGTGAGACCAACCACATGCTCATCGTGGGCCACACACTGGTTTGGCACAATCAGACGCCGCGCTGGGTTTTCCAGGGAACCAACGGCCAGCCTTTGGACCGCGAAACCCTGCTCCGGCGGATGCACGACCACATCCAGACCGTCGTCGGCCGCTACAAGGGCCGCATCAAAGTCTGGGACGTCGTCAACGAGGCCCTGAACGAAGACGGCACCCTGCGCCAATCGCCTTGGATGAAGATCATCGGCGAGGACTACATCGCCAAAGCCTTCCAGTACGCGCATGAGGCCGATCCCGAAGCGGTGCTGCGTTACAATGATTATGCCCTGGAAAAGGAGCCTAAACGCAACGGCGCCATTGCGCTGCTCAAGAAACTTCAGGCCCAAGGCGTGCCGGTCACGGCCATAGGGTTGCAGGGACACTGCAATTTGAGCTTTCCGACCGTGGCGCAGGAGGACGCCACCATCGCCGCCTTCGCCAAGCTAAAGCTGCAAGTGATGGTAACGGAACTGGATATTAACTGCTCCCGGGGCGGCCAGCGAAACACCAGCGCGGACATTGCCGCCAACGCCCGGATGCAAGGAGAAGGAAGTTCATCCGCCGACGGTCTTTCCGACGCCCTCCAGCAACAATTAGCCAGGCGTTACGCCGATCTTTTCGGCGTATTCCGCAAGCATAAGGATGTGGTCAAGCTGGTGACCTTTTGGGGTGTGACCGACGCGGATTCCTGGCGGGCGCGCGGCAACCCGCTGTTGTTCGACAGGAACGGCCAGCCAAAACCCGCGTTTGACGCCGTGATTAAAGCGGCGGGACAGTAGTCAGCCCGCATTTCCCGCCAATAGAATGAACAAGAATGGGTGGCCCTTTCATTTGCAGCGGCGTGCCGACCATCATTCACCGCCTGCGGCAACGGACACTTCGGCACGGAGCAAGTCGTGCAGCGTGATGAGTCCAAGAATTTTTCCCTTCGGTTCATCGAGCAAAACCACCAGGAGCGCAGTGGACTCAATCAGCAGCGATTGAAGCTCGCGAATGGTCTGGCCGGGCAGGCAGGTAACGGCCGTTTCCAATTTTGGCGAACGGTTTTCCGCGATGGCGCTCCCGGCCTCCTTTCGCGTCAGTATGCCGGCGAGCGCTCCGGCTTGCAGTACTGGGAAGCGTTGGTACGGATGCGACTTCAGTAACTTCGTCAACCCGGCAGGATTCAGGTCGTTCACCAGCACAGGCCGAAAATTGGCTACAGCCGAAACCGGCAATTGCTGCCAACTCCGCATGTCGCGCGGCGGCTTAACGTGCTCCATCTGATGGCCGTCCTGCTCAATGAGCGAATCGTAGAAGCTGAGGCGGTTCAACGACCGGCTGATCGTTTCGCTCACCAAAGCGCCAATCATCAGCGCCGGGACGAGGGAGAACTCGTGTGTCATCTCGAACACGATCAGAATTCCAGTCACGGGCGCGCGCACCACGGAGCCCAGACAGGCGCTCATGCCCACGACGGTCAGCGCCAACTGATCCGGGCCGCTTAACGGCATCACAAGCGCCGAAAGACCGGCCAGGCACACGCCGCACATGCCGCCAAGAAAAAGCATGGGCGAAAAAATCCCTCCGCACCCGCCCAATCCGTAACAGGCGACTGTCGCCACAAGCTTCGCCGCCAACAACAGCCCGGCGATCTTCCAAGTCAATTCGTGGTTTAATCCTGCGGAAAGATCGCTGTAGCCCAAACCAAACACACCCAAATGGCCTGTCGCCACGAACAGCGACGCTCCCAGCGCCCACGTCACCACCCCGCCCAGCGAGGGTCGAAGCCAAGCCGGCGCATACTTGCTTTGCTGCCGCCGGGCGCGCAACGCCAAAGTCCCTTTCTGAAACAAAACGCCAACCAACGCCCCAACCGCCGCAACCACCGGCGTCAAAACGTAAACCAACCAACCCGCCGACCCAACGCCCGCGAGCGCAAACGCAGGCTGCTTGCCAATCAACCCATGAACCACCAACGCGGCGATGACCGACGCCAGCAGAACGCTGCCCAGCAATCGACTGTTCAAATCGCCGATGATTTCCTCCAGCACGAACACCACCGCCGCCAGCGGCGTGTTGAACGCCGCCGCCAATCCGGCCCCAGCACCCGCCGCCGCCGCCAGGCGACGGCTTTGTTTGGGTTCACCTAAAATCCCGGCCAGGTTGGATGCCACCCCTCCGGCCAATTGCACACTCGGCCCTTCGCGGCCCAGGCTGCATCCGCCACCGATACTCAACACGCCGGCGACGAACTTGACCCACACGACCCGCCACGGGACTACTCCAAAATCCTTCCAGAACGCGACCTTGAGTTGCGGGATACCGCTTCCCGAAGCCGCCCGGCAATAGGAGTTCAGCAGGTAACCAACCAGCAACGAAGTCGTGACGATGACGCCGAAGCTGCCGATCAGAAAAACCGTTCGGCTTTGGTGCGAGAGGTTCACCAGCGAAAGCCGGTAAAGCCCATTCATCGCCGCTTGAAACGCGACCGCCGCGAGGCCCGCGCCCAGCCCGTAAACGCAGGTCAAAAAAATCGGCCGGCTCTGCCCGGGAAGTTTCTGCGCAAAGCGCTGCACGCCATTCAGATTCACTCGCTGATTCTTGAGGACATTGGGGGGCAATTCAAGTCAGACCTCATGAGCGCCACGCTGGCGGCGGATACTGCGAGTCCAGAGTCCGCTCTTGAACTGCGCGACCATGCCAGAAGCCGGCCGGCCGCGAGCGCAGACGCAGCCCCGGACAGAATTCTGACGCGACGTGGAGGCAGCGCCAGAGTTGCACGTTTATACAAATTCCTGGTATGTTCGAGCCTCGTGAATGTTTATCCCTGACTTAAATGAACTCGACCCGCAAAACCGATCGTGCCTCCGTTCTCAGGGTTTTCCAATCGAAAGACCAGACCAGAGCGTTCTACGATAAAATCAGCCGCGTCTATGATTTGCTGTCCGAGCGCAGCGAAGGGCCCATGCGCAAGGCAGGATTGATGTTGCTGAGAGCGCGCGCCGGGGAAAGCGTTTTGGAAATTGGTTTCGGCACTGGACACAGCCTGGTGTCGCTCGCGAAAGCCGTCGGGCCCAAAGGCAAGGTGTTCGGCATTGATCTGTCGGACAAAATGGTGAAGCTGGCTAAATTGAACCTCGCCAAGTCCAAACTCCTCGAACGCGCCCGGTTGCGCTGCGCTGACGCGACGCAACTTCCTTACGCCGCCAACAGCATGGATGCGGTGTTCATGAGCTTTACGCTGGAATTGTTCGACACGCCGGAAATTCCCAAGGTGTTGCGCGAGTGCAAGCGCGTCCTGCGACCAGGGGGTCGCATCGCGGTGGCGGGCATGTCAAAAGACGCCAAACATGACCCGCTCATCGGTGTTTTTGAATGGACGCATGAACACTTTCCAAACTTCCTTGACTGCCGCCCCATCTATGTGCGGGAAGCGCTGGAAAACGCAGGGTTCAAAATCCAAAAGGCGTTGATGAAGCACATGTGGATACCCGTGGAAATCGTTCTTGCCGCTAAAGAGGCGTCGTGAACCAGCAAAATTGCTGTAATTTGCATTCAGAGAAAAGAGGAGCCGATTGCTTCCCGCCATTTTTTCCATTGAATTGCGTGAGCATTGTGGGGACTCCCTTGGTTTGATTCATTGTATGTCTCTTCACTCTCCTCCATCGCTTCAGAGGCGTTTGCGGATGGATTTCAATTCCCGCCGACGTTTCGCGGTGGTCTTGGGATATGCCATCTTGAGTTCATTGAGCGCATCAAGGACAATTTGGGAAAGGATCAACCGGGCATTCTCCTTGTCATCGGCGGGCACGACGTACCAGGGCGAGTGATGGGTGCTGGTCGCATCCAGGCAAGCCTCATAGGCCTTTATGTAATGCGGCCAGTATTTCCTCTCATGTATGTCAGCGAGGCTGAATTTCCAGTTCTTGTCCGGCTCATCAATGCGTTCGAGGAAGCGCTTTCGCTGCTCGGCCTTCGACAGGTGAAGGAAAAATTTGACGATGCGGGTGCCGTTGCGGTGGAGGTGCTCCTCGAAATCCACGATGGAGCGATACCGCTCTTTCCAGATGGTTTTCTCGTCGCGCAACTCTTCCGAAACCCCCTGGTTGCGGAGAATTTCCGGATGCACGCGAACGACTAACACTTCCTCGTAGTAGGAACGGTTGAAGATGCCAATTCGCCCGCGTTCCGGCAGACGGCAGGTCGTGCGCCAAAGAAAATCGTGCTCCAGTTCCTCCTCGCTCGGTTGCTTGAAACTGAAAACCTCGCAGCCTTGCGGATTGACCCCGGACATGACGTGCCGGATGGCGCCGTCCTTGCCGGCGGCGTCCATCCCCTGAAAAATCAGCAGCAACGCATGGCGGTTGGACGCGTAGTGAAGGCGTTGCAGCGAGTTCAACTCCTCAATGTGTTCTCCCAAGAGCTTTTGATACCGCTTCTTCGACTTGCAAAACGGCTTCACTCTCGTCGGCCACTCTTTGAGCTTGACCATTGCTCCGGGCCGCACCCGGAAATCCTTTGAATTGATTTTCATCTCCATCCTTACGGCCATGTCAGCCGCATTGTTCGCATCTGTTTATTTATGGGGTGCAACTTTCCGAATCTCCCGCTCCGCCTGCCCCCAGTCCTGAACGGCTCCGCCATCCTGGCGGCCTCGCTGCTCGTAGAGTTCATAGGCTCGCCTGGCGATCTGCGGGGTCAAATCGGACGGTTTGCCGGCCTTGATGGGATCAAAAATCCGATAGGCGAGCAATTTCACGCGGTCATTCACGAGGAACCACAGCAACGCATAACCCCACACGAACCCGGTCCAACCCCAGCCCAATGGCGTCATAAACAACCCATAAACCGCGATCAACGTCGCCACGATTTGTGTGCCGAGCACCGCCACCCATAGAATCCGCGCGGGGCGTATGGACCAGAACGGGCCGCGCGTGCGCGTCAGGAAAATCGTCAGATGTCCGGCCACGGACAGCTTCAAATACATCAGCGTCTGGATGTGCGCGCGGTCGAGATGAAAGACACGCTCGCCGAGATAAAACAAGCCGAAGGCGGAGACGACCCCGATGACACCCAGCACGGTGGAGACGCCCAGCACCATGCGCATGTTCCATGCCTCGGGCTGGTCCTTGTAATGAACATTGTCATACGCAATGGACAGAATCGCGCCGTCGTTGAGCAACGCCAGCATCACAATCATCACCGCCGTCAATGGATAAAAGTTAAAAATCAGAATCGCGAGCGTCATGAAGAACAGCACGCGCAGCGTCTCGGCAATGCGGTAAATCGCGTAGCTGTTCATCCGCTGGAAAATTCTTCGGCTCTCTTTGATCGCGTCAATGATAACCGACAGGCCCGGCGTCATCAGCACGATGGCCGCCGCCGCACGCGCCGCGTCGGTCGCGCCCGAAACGGCGATGCCGCAGTCGGCCTTCTTCAGCGCGGGGGCGTCATTAACGCCGTCGCCCGTCATGCCGACGATGTGGCCGCGTTTTTGCAGGACATCAACAATGTGGAACTTGTGTTCGGGGAACACCTGGGCGAAACCGTCGGCCTTCTCGATGGACTCAGCCACTTCTGTGGTCTCTTGCTTTTTTGAGTCGCCCAAGTTGCCGGCATCGAGGATATTTGTGCCCATGTCCAACTTTTTGGCGGTTTCCTTGGCTATGGCCAGCGCATCGCCCGTCACCATCTTGACCTTTACGCCCATCTGTAGCGCAGTCGCAATGGTTGCCTTGGCGTCTTCGCGTGGCGGATCGAACAGAGGCAAGACGCCCAAAAACTGCCATTGACCGTCTCCGTCGGCCCGTGCCACGCCCAGCGAACGAAAGCCACGCGCCGCAAATTCGTTGACTGCCTTCTCTACGTCGGACTTCACCCGCCCGGCATTGGCCGACAATTCCAAGATGACCTGCGGCGCGCCCTTCGTCGCCTTAAACATTTTTCCGTCATTGGCTTTGACGGTGGCCTCGGTGCGTTTATGCACCGGATCGAACGGCTGGAAATGAACCACCTCATAAGCCTTTAACGAATCCTTGTCTTTTAGTCCGCCCAGAACGGCCAGATCAATCGTGTCGTTGTTGTCCGCACGCGACGCCAGCGCGCCATTGAGAATGACTTGTTCGGCGGGGACATTGTTCACGCTGAACGGATCGCCCAGCGTCAGCTTGTTCTGGGTCAGGGTGCCGGTCTTGTCCGCACACAGCACGTCCACGCCCGCCAATTCCTCGATGGCCACCAACCGGCTCACGATCGCTTGCTTCTTTGCGAGCAGGCGCGCGCCGACCGCCATCGTGACCGACAACACCGTCGGCATCGCCACGGGAATCGCAGCCACAGTCAGCACCAGGGCAAACTGCAAAGTCGTGAGGATTGCGTCGCCGCGATAGATCGCAAAAGCAATAATCACAGCCACCAGAGCCACCGCCAGGATGATGAGGTAATTGCCGATTTTCAAAACCGCCTTCTGAAAATGGCTGACGGTGTGCGCCTCCTGCACCAGTTGCGCCGTCTTGCCGAAGTAGGTTTTCTCGCCCGTGGCATAGACCAGCGCGCCGATTTCACCCTGACGAATGATCGAACCGGAAAACACCGCCTCCCCGGATTTGCGCTCGGTGGGCAAAGATTCGCCTGTCAACGCAGACTGATCCACCTCCACCGGGTCGCCGTCCAACAGTCGCGCGTCCGCCGGCACAATGTCGCCCAGCCGCATGCGGATGACATCGCCCGGCACCAACTCGCGCGCCGCCGGGTTGATCCACTTCCCGTCACGTTTCACCCGGGCCTTGATCGCCAGCCTGGCTTTCAGGGCGGCGATGGCGTTGCCGGCCTGGCGTTCTTCCCAAAATCCGACCACGGCGTTGGAAACAAGCAAAAGGAGGATGATGAAAAAATCCGGCCAGTGCCGGACCACGCCCGACAGAATCACCGCCACCTCGATCATCCACGGAATTGGCCCCCAAAAATAGCCGAGGAATTTCAGGAAGGGATTGGTTTTCTTTTCTTCGATCTCGTTAGGCCCGTATTGCGCCAGCCGCTTCTGCGCCTCGGCTTGAGTGAGGCCGTCCGGCGACGACCCCAATTTTTTCTCCACTTCCGGCAGAGGCAGGGATTTCAGATCATCCTTCGCATCAGGCTTCGACTCCGGCTTTAATTCGAGTTTATTCTTGGTAGCGTGTTCGGGTTCCTTCATAGGGAGCCTCCGTTTTATCGGAGTACGCTACGCGACGAGACGCTCTTTAGATATGGGGTGTTTACCCCATCATGGATTATTCACACGTCCGAGTGCGAACAACCAAGGAGTGAACGCCTTTTTGCAGGTTTGCCGCGATGCGGCTGCCTATTATGCCCAAGATCATCGCTGCCACAGGATGTGAACGGCTTCCAGGGGAACCGCAACGCCGTCGCAGTGCGGCATCACTCGCGCCGTATAGTCCGCTGGAGGGCGGGCTGCGGACACAGCCGCGTTGTAAACGTAACCACCCGATACACCGGGCAGTTGGCGAACGATCTTCATTTCCTGCCGCACAGGAGCGCCGCCCATGACTCCTTCGGCGCAAAGTTCCACCCGCACCGCATTGGGGTCGAGGTCATTGAGAAAGACCTGGACCTCGAATACGTGCTGTCCGCCACGAGTCTCAACCTTCACTTCGCCGAAGCGCAGCGCGGGCCATTTCTGTTCCAGACTGTGCCGCCAATCAACTATTTTCCTGCCGATGGCGCCTTTATTGGCCATGCGCAATTGGCAGGCGGCAGCAAGCGGGAGGTAGTGTTTTCCGGTGTATTCGCGCACCGTGCGGTTGGCGGAGAAGCGCGGTGTCAACTGCGCCATGCTTTCCCGCATCCGCGCCACCCAGGCCGTGGGAATGCCCTGTTCGTTGCGGGCATAAAACTCCGGGATCACCTCCCGTTCGAGCCGCTCGTAAAGCGCCACGGCTTCGGCCGCGTCCCAAGCCGGATCGTCGCCGTGCTCCTGGCCGTCCCCCAACGCCCAGCCCAATTCAGGCGCGTAAGCTTTCGCCCACCAGCCGTCCAACTCCGAGAGATTAATGCCTCCATTGACGAGCACTTTCATGCCGCTCGTTCCACACGCCTCCCAAGGCCGACGGGGTGTGTTGAGCCAGACATCCACCCCCTGCACCAGATGCTCGGTCAGGAGCATATCGTAGTCACTGAGGAAGATCGCATGAGGACGGACCTCGGGCTGGCGAATGAATTGTATCCATTTCTGGATCAGGGCCTGCCCCGCCGCGTCCGCGGGATGGGCCTTGCCAGCGAGGATGAGTTGCACCGGGCGCTGAGGATTGGATAACAGGCGCAGCAGTCGCTCGGGATCGTGCAGCAGCAGGTTCGGTCGTTTGTAGGTGGCGAAGCGGCGCGCAAAACCCAGTGTCAACGCGTTGGGATCGAAGAAATGCCCCGCCTCCTCAACCGTCTCGGGCGGCGCGCCAGCGGCGGCATAGTGCCGGGCCAGGCGTCGGCGAGCATATTCAACAAGAGACTTTCTGGCGGCGGTGCGAAATTGCCAAAGGCTGGCGTCGGAGACGTGGCGAATGTCCTGCTCCAGGCATTCCATCGTCCCCAGCCAGCGGTCTTTTCCACAGGCCTTCGTCCAAAGATCGTCCGCTGCCGCCGAGTCCCAGCTCGGCATGTGAACTCCGTTGGTCACGTGTCCGACGGGCACTTCATCCGCCGGCCAGTGTGGAAAGAGAGGCTCAAAGAGATGCCGGCTGACTTTCCCATGCAAGCGGCTCACGCCATTGACCGCCCCGCTGCCCCGGATGGCCAGATAGGCCATGTTGAAACTCTCCGACGAGTCGTTCGGATCCTGGCGGCCCAGGGCGAGCAAGTCGCGGACTGTAATGCCAAGCTTTTCCCGGGCGTACCGACCGAGGTATTGTTCGATGAGAGCCGGAGCGAAACGATCAAACCCGGCGGCCACTGCCGTGTGGGTGGTGAAAAGGTTTCCCGCTCGCGTGACGGCCAGTGC
The DNA here is from genome assembly GCA_963825315.1 of uncultured Verrucomicrobiae bacterium. GTDB lineage: Bacteria > Verrucomicrobiota > Verrucomicrobiia > Limisphaerales > Palsa-1400 > DASRLE01. The sequence continues at coordinate 666,325 of CAWGST010000005.1, forward strand.
GACGTCAAAGGGCTGCGCATTCTCCTGCATGAAGCTGCGCGCCCGTTCCAACACGGCGAAGGCGGCATGTCCTTCGTTCAGGTGACAGACTTCGGGTTTGAGGCCGAGTGCGGCGAGCAGCCGCCATCCGCCAATACCGAGGAGCAGTTCTTGCTTGAGGCGCAGTTCAGGGCCGCCGCCATACAATTCGCTGGTAATCCCTCTATGCGCGGGAAAGTTCGCCGCGTCATTGCTGTCCAGCAGGTAAAGTTTCACTCTGCCGACTTGGACCTGCCAGGCGCGCAGCCAGACCGAGTAACCGGGCAAGGGGATCTCCAACCGCAACCATTCCCCGTTCGGGTGGCGCAACGGCGTGATCGGCAACTGTCCGGGGTCGTTATAGGGGAAGAGGGCCTGTTGCGCTCCGTCGTTGTCAATCACCTGGCGAAAATAGCCTTGTTGGTAGAGCAGCCCCACTCCGGCCACCGGCACGCCCAGGTCGCTGGCGGTTTTGAGCTGATCACCGGCCACATTGCCAAGCCCGCCGGAGTAAATGGGCAGCGCTTCGCTTAACATGAATTCCATGCTGAAGTACGCGACGCAAGTCAAAGGAGTCTGCGGATGCTGTTGCTGAAACCACGCGGGCGTCTCCTCCGCCTGATGCTTGGCTCGCAGCAGGTCATCAACGTGCTTACGGAAGGCAGCATCGGCCAGCACGCGCACGAGTTGGTCCCGCGAGACTGTTTGCAGGACAACCCAGGGGTTCTGCGTGAGTTCCCACAGCGCGGGATCAAGCAGCCGCCACACTTCGTCGGCGCAATGATTCCACGACCAGCGCATATCCAAGGCCAGCTCCGCCAGGGAATCGAATCCTTCGACTTCCGTGGGCAGAAGGCTGTAGATCGGGTGGCTGACACGTGTTTCTTTGCTCATGATTTCTCCTTCAGTTTTGGCCCGGACGGAATCCCTGGCTGCTGCGGTGACGCGGCCAGCGCATCGCTGACAATCGTCTGCGCTTCCTCCAGGATGCGGCGCAGATGATCCGCTCCCCGGAAGCTCTCCGCATAAATTTTGTAAATGTCTTCCGTCCCGGACGGACGCGCCGCGAACCATCCGCTCCCAGCCTCCACTTTCAATCCGCCGATGGGAGCGCAGTTGCCTGGCGCGATGGTGAGGACAGTCTGAATTTTTTCGCCCGCCAACCCGGTTATCTTTACCTGGTTGGGTGACAGTTTCGCCAACAGTTGCTTTTGCTCCGGAGTGGCCGGCGCTTCAACGCGGTCATAGCAAGGCTCTCCGAACTCGCGCGTGAGTTCGTGGTAAACTTCGCCAGGATCGCGGCCCATCCGGGCTGTGATTTCCGCCGCCAGCAAAGCCGGGACAATTCCATCTTTGTCCGTCGTCCAAACGCTGCCGTCCAGACGGGAGAACGTGGCGCCTGCGCTTTCTTCGCCAACGAAGCCAAGCGAACCGTCGAGCAAGCCATCCACGAACCACTTGAAGCCCACCGGCACTTCAAATAGCTCACGGCCAACCTTGGCCGTGACGCGATCAATCATCTGGCTGCTCACCAGCGTTTTGCCGACCGAGGCTTCCTTGCGCCACTTCGGACGGTGTTGAAACAGGTGGAAGATGGCCACGGAAAGGTAATGGTTGGGCGGCAGCAATCCCGCGCTTTTGGTGACGATTCCGTGCCGGTCATGGTCTGGGTCGCAGGCGAAGGAAAGGTCAAAACGGTCCTTCATCCCTATCAATCGCTGCATTGCATAAGCCGAGGAGGGGTCCATCCGTATCTGACCATCCCAATCCACGGTCATAAAGCGGAAGGTTGGATCAACCTCTTCGTTGACCACGGTAAGATTCAAACCGTAGCGCTCGGCGATTCGTCCCCAATAATGGACGCCGGCACCCCCAAGGGGATCCACACCCAGACCGAGCTTCGAATCGCGGATGACCTCCATTTCAACCACCTTGCCCAGATCGGCAATGTAAGGGCTGAGATAGTCGCGCCGGTGCGTCGTCGAAGCGCGCAGAGCCTGCTCGTGGGGAATTCGTTTCACCCCTTCGAGCCGGGCTTCGAGCAGCCCATTCGCCTTCGCCTCAATCCAATCGGTAACGACGTTGTCCGCCGGCCCGCCATTCGGAGGATTATATTTGAAGCCGCCGTCCTGCGGCGGATTGTGCGAGGGCGTGATGACAATCCCGTCGGCCAGTCCGCTTTTCCGCCCGCGATTATAGGTCAGAATCGCGTGAGAAATGACCGGGGTCGGAGTGTATTCGTCCCCTTCGGCGATCATCACCTCGACCCCATTTGCCGCCAGCACCTCCAGCGCGGTGGCGCACGCCGGAACGGAAAGCGCGTGCGTATCAATGCCGAGAAACAGCGGGCCATCGGTCCCCTGCCCTTTTCGATACCGGCAAATCGCCTGGGTAATCGCGAGGATGTGCCATTCGTTGAAAGCCCGCTTGAACGATGAACCGCGATGCCCGGAGGTGCCAAACGCAACCTGTTGCGCCGGCACCGTGGGATCTGGCACATCGGAATAGTAGGCGGTGATGAGCCGCGGCACATCGACCAGAATTCCCGGTGGCGCCGTCTTTCCGGCAAGGGGACTTGTTTTCATGGTGTTTCGGGTGTGTTTTCGAGCTTCGCCACTTTCGCCAGGCGGCGGCGATGACGCGCCGCGCCGCTGAATCGCGCGTCGAGAAATGTTTGAACCAATTCCCAGGCGAGTGCGGAACCGACTACGCGACCCCCGAGACAGATCACGTTCAGGTCGTCGTCCTCGACCCCTTGGTGCGCCGAAAAGTTTTCATGAATCAGGCAGGCCCGAACCCCCGCCACTTTGTTCGCGACGACCGATGCCCCGACACCACTTCCACAGACGGCCACGCCGCGCTCCACCTCTCCGCGGGCAACCGCGCGGGCCAGCGGCACGACAAAATCCGGATAATCATCATCCGACTTCGACTGCAAGTCGCCAAAATCAACCACTTCATAGCCGGCCGCGCGCAACTTTTCAACGAGTAGTTCCTTCAATTCAAATCCGCCATGGTCGGCGGCGACGCCGACGCGGCGGATTGTTCCCGCCACACCCTTCAGCGGTTCCGTTCCATTCATAATGCGAAGATAATCACGGTTACAGTACGAACACTATGGAGTAAAACCCTACCATGCACGATGGGAACCTCAAGTTTTTTACCATGCGGCGCAAGCTCCTAACGGGGCGGCTACTGACCAGATTGCAGCATAGACCACATTCGGAACCGACAGAATCGCCGCGAAAAAGCACAAAAGTCGCAAAATGAAACGCCGGAATGAACTGGATTTATAGATGCAGAATCATCCGCCGTCGCTGAAGCTTTGGTGGACGGAGAATCCATTCCCCACCCTGTCGATTTTTTTTTGCGCTTCTTGCGCTTTTTCGCGGCAGCATCTTTGTATTCTACCGGATTTTATAGTTATCAAACAAGCACAAATCCTCCATTTGAGACGATTGTAATTATGTGCGACAAAGACCGTAAAATCATAATGGTTTCCGGCTGCACCACGAATACCAACTCATTTGAATATGAATCTTTAATTTGCTTTTGGCGTTCGCGTGTTTTCATAGGCTCGCTCCTCTGGCTCATGGCTCAAGCCTGGGTAAAACGCACTTTCAACCCCAGGGAAGACAAAACGGCGTTGAGGCTCGAAAGACGCGGATTTCCACGACGCGATAGCAGACGATAAAGGCTTTCCCGGTTCAACTTGCTGGATTTCGCGGCCCGGCCAATTCCACCTTGAGCTTCAACAACGTCGCGCAGGCCCAACAGGAAAACATCAGGACCTTCTTCAAAACAAGCGGTCAGATATTTCGCGGCTTGTTCCGAGTCCTGAAGACGCGGCTTGAGGATTTCTTCAAATTTCACGGCATTTTTCATATTCTTACTCTCGTTGCTTATAGTCGTGCCAGTATTGTTTGGCGCGCTGAATATCCTTTTCCTGTGTGCGCTTATCCCCGGCACACAGCAGGATCACCAGCACCTGCCCTTTCTGGGCGAAATACACCCGATACCCCGGACCGTAATCCACGCGCAATTCGGACACTCCTTCGCCCACGCTCTTGCAGTCACCCAAATTCCCCCGCCGAACCCGGGCCAGACGGGCGAGCACGCGCGCCACAATGTTTTGATCATCCAGTTCGTCCAGCCACTCGTTAAAAGGGGTTCGCCCTTCACGCGTTCGATAGGCCAGCAACTCTTTCGGTGTGATCAGCACCAGGGTAATGTAGTGTAAAAGCTACAGCGGGTCAATCGTTTTTTTTGCCGCAGCCTTTCATCCGCAAAACTTTTTGCCAGCGGTTGATCGAGCGTTGCCAGACTGAATCCATGTTGCCGGACCCCTGCCAAACATTCCTCTGCCTATCTATCAATCTTGCGATTCAGGCCGGCTTGACGCATTTGATCATGCTCCGCTCCGCCGATGCCTGGTTTTTACGTCCGGTTGTGAAACCCATGAACCCGGGTGAGGTTGCGTTCGGCGAGCAATTGCGCTTCGGCCTCCAGCCAGTGCTGCACATCGCGCCCGGGCCGCGAACCCTCGTTCACATAACTGAAGTATGCCCTTCTGGCCACTTCGTCCGGTGATGGGGTAAAATCAATTTCGTTTCGGCTGAAGTCCGCAGCCGCAGTTGGCGGTGAAGCGCCGGCTGAATTTTGGTTTTGGTCCTGGGAGAATTTGTTGTTTTTCATAAAAGGAGAATGGGCTGGGCGGCGTCAATCTGCCGCGCCGATCCGAGCCAAATGGTGTGCGGGACTCTGCTCGATGGCTTCCCTGGTCAAATTCACGAACACCGTGGATTCCTCGTAACTGATCCGGTCAACTTTGCCCGTCGGTATCACCACCTCATTGCCCGAGAGCCGGTGACCGGTTTTGATGACCAGTTGACGAATCGCCCAGTTTTGGGAGTCCATCATAAAATCGCAGACGTGGCCGATCGTTCCATCGCTCGCCTTGATATGGTAACCGTTCACGGCTTGCGTGCTCCGCAGATGATCTCCGGCTGGTTCGGGTTGCGGGCCGCTGGCAGCGGCTGATTTCTTCGGGAGCGGTTTTGCCGGCAGTTCCACAATCGGAAAGCCGCTCACGCCCCACAACCCGTCACCCTCCCAGTAGGAGGGCCAGCCGTAATACCGGTAATACTCCTCTTCGTATTGTCGCGACACCGGCTTGTGCGACTCAATGGAAGGGCTGTCCTCAATCTGTTTCCGGGTCAGATTCACGAGCACGAGTTTTCCGGGCTGATAAAGACCGCCGAAGGCATGGGGCGAAATGAGCACCAAGCGCCCCGTCAACCACGAACCCGTATCCGCGACCACATAACGAACCGCCCAGTTCTGATCGTCAAAATAAAAATCCTTCACATGGCCGATTTCGCCATCGGACGCGCCGAGTTTGTCTCCGTATAATTGTTTAGTGCTTTGTAACATAGACTTGTCTTTCATCTAAATGGCCCGGGCCGCTGCCCGGGAAAACAGCTTGCCCGGCATTCGATCCGTTCAACCGCCAACCCTTGCCGCCGATGGAGCACAGCCCAACCCGTTCAAATCCTGCCCAGCAAAAGCAGGACAACCAGAACAACCAAAAGCAGGCCCAGTCCGCTGCTCGGGTAATATCCCCAACTCCGGCTGTGCGGCCAGGCCGGGAGCGCGCCGATCAACATAAGAATCAATACAACCAATATAATAGTTCCTAACATAATGTTCCTTTCATTGTGCGAATATGCACGGAATGAGGGTAATCCAAAAACGCGCGGGCGCCATGGGGTGTTACCCTACCAGAGAATTTTGCGAGGTGAGTTCCGGCATGGCGGCGATGCGCCTGCGCCGGGGACTTTTGAACGACGCGCCGGTTGAAACTTTCCCCGGCGCCACACTCATGCTGCCAAACTGAAGCCAGGGGTTTTCCCAGTGGCGGCAAGGAACGCCCTAGTCGTGGCCGGATCAAGTGAAACGTAAAGTTGCTCATGGAGACAATCCCTGAACAAACTGCGGACCGCGCCAACCGGGCACTGGGCCGGCCTTCACGAATCAGGAAACCAACAATGGTTCTGGCGGGAATCTTGTTCCTCGCCCTGCTCCTCAACCCCGTCCAAGCTCAAGACGCGACTTTGCCAGGCCCGTACAGCATAACCCTTGCTTGGACTGGCAGCCCAAGCCCCGAGGCCGTCGGTTACCTCATTTATTATGGCACGGCCAGCGGACAATATTCGAATTGTGTCGATGTGGGAAATGTGACGGCCAATACGGTTTCAGGTCTGGCGGGCGGCACCACCTATTTCTTTGCCATCAGTTCTTACGATGCGAATGGACTGGAAAGCTCCTTATCGCAGGAAATCAGTTATGTGCCGGGACTTTCCACTGTCGCCATTAGCGCCACGGCCACCGGCCAGGTTGTTCTGACAGTGAACGGACTGATCGGCCAAAGTTATGACATCCTGGCGGCGCAAACTCTTGCCAACTGGGCCGTCATCGGCACCGTGACACTGGGTGCGAGCGGTGCGGTGAACTTCACCGACACGAACGCCGTGAGTTTCCCGAGGCGGTTCTACTGCACGCGGCAAACACCCTGAACGGACAAGCCAAGGAGAGCGGCTCAATGAGCAGACCCGGCGTTGGAACGCACGTCAGCTTTCCTTCGGAATCAATTCCACGCGCAAGGCGAACCGCACCAGGCCCGGAACATCATGGATGTTGAGGCCATTCATTAATTTCATGCGATGGTATTCGACGGTCTTGGGGCTGATCTTCAGGATCGCGGCGATTTGCTTGGTGTTTTGGCCTTCGGCGATGAGTTGGAGGATTTCGCGTTGCCGGATCGTCAACAGTTCGAGCGGGCTTTTCTGGCTGGCCATCGCTTTTAAAGGAATGCTTTTGAGGAGTCGCGGGGAGAGTTGCTGACCCAGATCATTTTGATTGTGGACTAGCAGCCTGTCGGACTTGACCAGAAACATTTTTTCAGGATTTCGCGTAATCTGCTATTGGAGCCTGTAGCACGGAGTTGACGAATTCGAAAAGACCAGTCGGATCGGACGAATAGAGTCCGGGAGGGGTGTCAATCGAAGCTTCGATCAAATGTTTGTTCCGCCCGGCCTTTTTCCTCGGATTTTCACTGGGAGCGGACCAGTTTCAATCCCGCTCCCAAGATGTGCAGTCGTTTGAGGTTGTAGGCGACGCAGACCAACTGCCATTCCAGCCCGACTTTTTCCAGTCCGCGCAGCAGAAATTGCCGGAATCCCATCACGCTCTTGATGATGCCAAAGACCGGCTCCACCGTCTGCTGTCGTAATTTGTACTTGGCTTGGCCAACCTCCGTTTTCAGCCGGTGCTTCATCACCTCGCTCATCTCGGCTCCCGCGACGGGCTCCGCCGGTTCCTCCTTCTTCTCCAAATCGCTGACGGTGCGATGGTGCTCTCTCTTTTCCAGCGCCGCATAGACCGTCGTCCCGCTGGGCCGCCCTTCGGGCGTTTGTTCCACGGCCCGCACCGCCGCTTCGCTGTAAAATCCGCTGTCGGCCAGGACGGCCGCAACCGATTCCACCGGGGCGGCCACCGCCGCCACGGTGGGGGCCAGTTCCTGTTTGTCGTTGCACGCCTGGCTCACCCGCTCTCCCACGATCAAGCGGCTGTCCACTTCCACGGCGGCTTGCGCGTTGTAGCTTTGCTCAAAATGTGGGCCGCTGCCCGCTTTCATGATCCGGCTCTGCGGGTCGGTGAAGTTATATTGGTCGCTGGGACCCGGTTCGGGCGTCGGCGCCTGGGGCGGCTGGCCGCGCATTCCTTCACCCCGTTCTTTTTTGGCGGCCCGCTCGGCCAGTTTCTTCTCGTGTTCGGCCAACTCGACGGCGTAGCGCGCCCGGGCGCGGGCTTCAACCTCGGCCCGCGCCTTGGCCAGCGCGGCTTTGCGCTCTTGGCGGCGGGTGATCTCGTCGGGAATGCTCAGCCCGTCTTGCAAGGGCGTGCTGTCGGCTTGCTCGGCTTTGGCCATCAGTTCCCTGATCTCCAGGTCCAGTTGTTCGATGGTTTTGCCCGCGTGTTCGTAGCTGACGGCGGAGTGCTTGCTGGCATTGGCCATCAGCTTGGTCCCGTCCACGGCCACGGTGATTTGGCCGACCTGCAAAAACTTCAACGCCTGCGCCAGCTCCAACACCCGCACAAAGGTCTCTTGCAACAGCGCTTTGTTCTCGCGCCGGAAAGTGCAAATGGTGTCGTGGTCCGGATGGGTGTCTCCGCAGATCATCCGCACCGGCACACTGTCGTAAGTCGCCTGTTCGATCCGCCGCGAACTGAAAAGCCCGGTGGCATAGCAATAAAGCAACAAGACCAAAAGCATTCGCGGCGGATACTGTTCGCTACCAGTTCCCCTTTCGTTGACCTTGATTCGGCGTAAATCCATCTCCTCAACGGCGTCCAGAATGAAATGCGCCAGATGGTCTGTCGGCACCCAATCGCGCAGATTGGGGGGCAGGATCAGCGGGGTGTCGTAATCAATAGTGATAAAGCGTGCAGCCATACTTGACTGATGCCCTCTGGCCCTTTCACGTTCAAACTTTCTGAAAAAACCTTCGCTCTAAGTCCGACAGGCTGCTAGAAGTTGCAGGGTTGATTCAGCTTGCTCGGTTCGCGTCTCGGCCTGCTCAGTTCGGATTTCGGCTTGTTCCGCGCGTGTCTTCGCCAATTCTGTCCGGGTTTCGGCATGCTCTGTGCGCGTCTCCGCCAATTCTGTCCTGCTCCTGGCCTGCTCCGTGCGCGACTCCGCCAGTTGAGCCCGGGATTCAGCCTGCTCAATCCGGATTTTGTTGCTGGTTACGCCCGCATGTTGATGATTTTGTTTCATTTCGCCTCCACCATAATAAGCAGAGAGACTTTGCGGGCGCAATGGGGTATTACCCTACCAAGTATTTCAGCGGCTCCGTCGGATTTGGGCGGGGATACTCAAGCCGTCCGTCTTTCTGTCCTTGAGGCGAAAATCTTTTGGGCTTTGGCGATCAACGCAAGCTGTGCGGTCATTTTGAGTTGATGATGCCAAATGTTAATTGTGTGGACTCCTTCTTCCCTCCAATTGATTGGGATTCCGGTTTGGTTCGGGTTTGGCGGCGGCGTTTTCAAGAAATCACGATGTGTTGTTGGCCGCGAAACTCAATCATGTGAGACTTGACGGCGAGCCGAATAATGCCTTCGGCCCTGCGTTTACCCCAGGCGCGATAACCACCCGCGACGAAATCACCGAAGGTCAACGGCTTTTTCCCGGGATGGGCTTTCATAGGGAATGGCCAGGAAGATGGATGGGTTGCGCTCATGGTTTCGGCGACGGTTCCTGCGGGGCGATCCCTTCGGTGATGGCCTGGAGTTCGTCCAGTTGAATGAGATCTTTGACGTATAAGGAGGGGGAGCCGGGAAGCATTTTGCCGTCTTTCCTGGTAAATTGTTCTCCGGCGGCAATGATGGTGATTCCGTTTTCACGTATCAGTTTAAGGGGGATGACGGAGCCGACAGCCGAGACATGAGTTCCATCGGCGGTGATGATGTACCTGCCAACGCCGCTGCCTTCCACTATTGAGCGGCCGGCGGCATTCCGGATTTCCAATGTGGCGCCGGCCACCGCGGAGCGGACAACGGTAAAGATCCGTCCCGCGCGGAGGTCCAGCAAAGTATCCACAATCGGAAGGCCGTCCTTCATGGTTAAAGTCATTTTGTCAAGTCTTATTTCAGTTCCGGCCTGGAGGCGGACGGTGGTTCCAGTGCGCCGGAAAAAGAGATCTGTCCGCGCATTTTCGCCCGTGCGGATGATGGCGCCTTGCTCAAAAATATGGCCGCGTTCAAAATTGGTGAACGTGACGCCATCCTCGGAGTACTCACACTTTCCGCGGGCGGAAAGGGTCACAGCAGTGGGTCCAGCGGCGTCGTCCGAAGATTGGAGCCGCGGTTCCGGGGCTTTTTTCACCTCCTGGGCATTGATTGCCGGGGTCAGGCATAACTGCAACATGACGATGGAGACGGCCCCGCACAGGACGTTTTTGACCGTTCCCAAAAACTCCGCGGCGGTATAGGGCTTGAGCAGCGTAGCGACAGGTTGAAGCCAGGGGTATCGGGTCAACTCCTCCTTTGGCAATGCTGCCGTGGCCATGATGACCGGCAGGGCCACGCGGGCGTCATGCAGTTTCCTGATCAACTCAACCCCTGACATCTTCGGCATGTTGTTGTCGGTGACCAGGAGGTCATAGCTGTTGACTTGAAGATCGTCCCAGGCGACAGCCCCATCTTCAGCGGCGTCCACATGGTATCCGGAGTCAATCAACACTTTGGTGTTGAGCTGGCGGATGCACGGCTCGTCATCCACCACGAGAATGCGATGGGGCGGACTCGCCTGGCATCGAAGTGCCGCGTTGTCCGACTTTCCCGTTTGCCGGATTTCGTTATCTTTCACGACATGATGATAGCTTGCAAAACCTTGCGGGCGCTATGGGGTGTTCACCTTACGTGTAAAGTCGAGTTTGGCAGTCATGCCTGCCGGCTCCATGGGGTTGTTCGGCCCATCCGGGATTTTTGTGAAGCCAAATGTTGTCTGCGCGGAATCCGGTTTCGGAACGCCTGGTTGATCCAGCACTTCCCGCAATTTGTGCGCCAGCGCGGACGGCGTGAACGGTTTTTGCAGAAGCGCCACGCCTTTGTTCAACACGCCCTGATGGACGATGGCATTCTCGGTGTAGGCGGAGGTGAAAAGAATCCTGGTGTGCGGATACAAGGCCCGCACGCGGTCCGCCAATTCCTTGCCGCTCATGTGAGGCATGACCACATCGGTAAACAACAAATCAATGTGTCCGGTGTCGTGCTGTTGTTTCAGGCTCAAGGCTTCGATGCCGTTGGCCGCCGCCAAAACCGTGTAGCCCAGTCGTTTTAACAATGTCGCGGCCATTTCGCGCAAGGCGGGATCGTCCTCGACCAGCAGAATGGTTTCCGTCCCGGGCGGCAAGGCAGGCGAGTCAAAACGCTGGAGGGGAATCTTCGTCTGCGGTTCAACTTGCGGCAGATAAATTTTGAAGGTGGCGCCCCGGCCAGGTTCGCTATAGACGCTGATATGACCGCCGCTTTGTTTGATGATGCCGTAGCAGGTGGACAATCCCAAACCCGTCCCCTGACCAACGCCCTTGGTCGTAAAAAACGGCTCGAAGACGCGCGCCTTGACTTCCTCACTCATGCCTGCGCCCGTGTCCGTGATGGCGAGCATCACGTAGTCGCCCGGCTTCAATTCTGGATAGCGGCCCACACTCTCCGGGTCGAACGAGACATTCGCGGTTTCCAACGTGAGTTTGCCGCCGTTGGGCATGGCATCGCACGCGTTGAGCACCATGTTCATGATGACCTGTTCAATCTGCCCGGCGTCCACCTTCACCGATTTAAGTCCGGCGAAGGCAGCAATGTGCATATCCGTGCCGCAGCCCAGCAAATGGCGCAAGGTGCCTTCCATGCCGGCGAGGATGGAGTCCAGATCAAGGATTTCTGGCTGGAGAATTTGTTTGCGTCCATACGCCAGAAGCTGCCGCGTCAAGTCCGCGGCCCGGTCGGCGGCTTTGCCGATTTCGGTCGCGTTTTTGCACAAGGGATTTCCCGGGGGAAGATCGTTGAGCAGCAATTCACTCTGGCCGATGATGGCCGTCAGGATGCTGTTGAACTCGTGCGCAATGCCGCCCGCCAGTTTGCCGACAGTTTCCAATTTCTGAGATTGAAATAACCGGGCTTCGAGCCGTTTGCGCTCGGTGATGTCCATATATGTTCCGAGCAGGCCGCTGATCTCCCCCTTGGAACTGCGCAGAGGGATCTTGCTCGTAAGAATCGTGATGGTGTTCCCTGCAGGAGTCGTCTGGGGTTCTTCGATGGAAAGCTTGGAGCAGCCGCTCTCGATGACTTGGCGGTCATCGCCGCGATACAAGTCCGCCTGATCACGCCACCCCATCTGGTAATCATCTTTCCCGATGATGTCCTTCGGATCGGCAAACCCCGCGTCGCGCGCGAAGACCGCGTTGCAGCCCAAGTAAACGAGATTCTTGTCCTTCCAGAATACCCTCACGGGTATCGCGTTGATAATGCCTTCTATCATCTGCTGTGATTCACGCAACGCCTCTTCTGTTCGCTTGCGCCCGCTGATGTCCTGTTTGATGGCAATGTAACGCGCGATCACACCGTCGGCATTCCGCAACGGGGTGATCGTCATCTCCTCGACATAGAGGCTGCCGTCCTTGCGGCGATTGGTCAGTTCCCCGGTCCAGACCCGGCCGGAGGAAATACTCTGCCACAGAGTTCGATAGAACGCCTCATCCTGCTTGCCGCTTTTAAGGAGGCGCGGGTTTTGTCCGACGACTTCCTGTGCGGTGTAGCCCGTAAGTGCCGTGAAAGCGGGGTTAACCGATTGGATCGTGCCGTTGTGGTCGGTAATCACGATGGCATTGGCTGCCGCATCGAGTGCTGTGGTCTGCACGCGAAGTTGCTGCTCGACCTGCTTGCGCCCGGTGACGTCGCGGAACGTCCAGATTCTGCCGTAGTATTTTCCGTCTTTGCCCACAACGGGAGACGAGTATCGGTCCAGAACCGTCCCGTCCTTAAGCTCAATCTCATCGCGGCTGATTTCATTCGGGTGAGAATAAAGATGGACGATTTTTTCGACGAACTGTTCGGGGTTTTTGGTCATGTTCGTGACCCACCGGACCTGGGTCGCATCATCGTTTCCGTCAGCGATGGCTGGTGGAATTTTGAACAGGTCGGAAACCCTCTGGTTTTGAAGGGTCTTCTTTCCCTCCGGGCTGACGACCAGAATTCCGTCTATGGAGGAGTTCACTTGGGCTTCAAAGAACGCCGTCTTCCCCCGCAACTCTTCTTCCGCTCGCAGGTGTTCGGCCACTTCCGTCTGGAGCGCGCGGTTGGCCTGTTGCAACTCGCCGGTGCGCTCGGCGACCCGGCTCTCCAACTCTCCCATTTTTTGCCGGGACTGTTGGTGCAACCACCATTTCTCCGTGAGCGCGTGCGCCAATTGGAACGCTTCCACGGGGTCAAACGGCTTTTTGAGAATGAGCAGCCCATCCCGATTGCCGATCTTTTGAAACATCTCATCCCACGAATAATCAGCGTGGGCCGTGCAGATCACAATTTGGATGTCGGGATCCAATTCCAGAATCTTGCGCGTTGTTGCCACGCCGTCCCAGCCGGGTGGCATCCGCACATCCACAAAAGCCATCGCATAAGGACGCCCCTTCTCAAGCGCCTGTTTCACCAGCATCACTCCCTCCTGTCCCTGATAGGCCGAGTCAATTTCATATCGGATTCGCCGGACCACATTCGTTTGCTTCCCAAACAATTCCGTCGCGGTCTTGTTAAAGGCTGCGGCGGCAATGCCGTTGGGGGAAAGAATCTTGCGAAAATCATCGTGGATCGCGCGATTATCATCAATAACGAGAATCCGCCGGTTTCTTTCGGCAGGCAAATCATTCATTTTGCAAGGTTCCCGGTTCATGGGGTGTCCAGCATCTCGCGCACTTTGCGGACAAGCGTTGTGGGCGTATAAGGTTTGGGCAGGAACTGAACTCCCGGCTCAAGCACTCCGTGGCGCGCGATGGCGTCATCCATGTAACCGGAGGTGAAGAGGATTTTGAGATTGGGATACGTTGCTTTCAGCCACTCCGCCATCACTTTGCCGCCCATGCGCGGCATGATGACATCGGTAATCACCAAACGAATCGGCGAGCCTTTATGTTCACGCGCCACGTGCAACGCATGCTGGCCGTTGGCGGCCCTCAGCACTTCATAACCCTGGGCTTCCAATACGTCGCGAGCCAAATGCCTCACGGCCGGTTCGTCCTCCACCACCAGCAAGGTTTCCGTCCCGCGCGGCAACGGTCCGGTCTGGAGCAGTCTGGCCGCGACATCAAGCGGCTGCTCGACTCGCGGAAAATAAATCTCGAAGGTCGTGCCTTTGCCAACCTCACTGTCAACGCCGATGTGACCGCCGGATTGTTGGACAATGCTCTGGCAGGTCGCCAGTCCCAATCCCGTGCCTTTGCCCTTGGGCTTCGTCGTGAAAAACGCCTCAAACAATCGCGCTTTGACTTCGTCGGTCATGCCGGTTCCCGTGTCACTGACACTGAGCATTACGTAGTCGCCGGGAATGGCGCCAGGGTGTGTGCGCGCGTAATTTTCATCAAGCGCGACATTGTCTGTGGCAATGGTGAGCTTGCCGCCGTTGGGCATGGCGTCGCGGGCATTGACGACCAGATTCATCAGCACTTGCCCGACATAGCCGGAGTCGGCCTTGATGCGCCCGATTTGTTTTCCGGGAACAACCGTCAATTCGATGTTCTCGTCAATGAGCCGCCGCAACATTTTGTCCAGGTCGTTCACCACGTCATTGAGGTCCAGGACAACAGGTTGCACCGCCTGTTTTCGGCTGAAGATCAGGAGTTGCCGTGTCAACCCGGCCGCCTGCCCGGCCGCCGACCGAATCATCTCAAGATTATTCTTGAGCACATGGTCAGGTCCGAGTCTCTCCATCGTCAACTCGCTGTAACCCATGATGACCGCGAGGATGTTATTAAAGTCATGGGCCACGCCGCCGGCGAGCTGGCCGACCACCTCCATTTTTTGCGCTTCGATAAACTCCGCCTCCAGATGCTGGCGCTCCACGCGCTCTTCCACTTCCTTCATGGCGCGATGCACCGCCGGAACGAGCCGGGCGAGCCGTTCCTTCACAACATAGTCCGTCGCGCCGCTTTTGAGTGCATCAATGGCCCGTTCCTCGCCCAGCGTGCCGGACAAGAGGATCAAAGGTATGGCCGGCCATTTGGCGTGCGCGATTTCCAATGCGGACAAGCCATCAAACCCAGGCAGCGTAAAATCCGAGAGGATCAGGTCAACGCCGTCCCGTTCGAGCGCCGCCACAAAATCATCGCGCTTCTGCACGCAGGTGATCGCACAAGTGATGCCCCCTGCTTCAAGGGTGGATTGGACGAGAGCGGCATCGTTTGGATCATCCTCCAAGTGCAGGATGTGGAGCGGGGATTTCATTTCAACCTGTTCCTTTCCATGAATTATTGTTTCAGTGTCCACTGATGCCTCCGTTTAGTGCCGGGATTGAAAAATAAAATGTCGCGCCGCCGTCCACCGCGCCTTCCGCCCACGTTCGTCCGCCATGGCGATGAATGATGCGCTGGACGTTCGCCAGACCGATGCCCGTGCCCTCAAACTCGGCCTGACTGTGCAGGCGTTGAAATACGCCGAACAGTTTGCCGGCATACTGCGGATCGAAGCCGGCCCCGTTGTCGCGGATAAAGACCACCGTCTCGCCGTTGCCGTTGGGAGCGCAACCGATTTCGATTTTGGCCATGGTGCGAGCGCCGGTGAACTTCACTGCATTGGAGATGAGATTGACCAGCGCCAAGCGCAACAGGGCACGGTCGGCCCGCACCGCCGGCAACGGGTGAATCTCCCAGACAATGTTTCGCTCCTTCGTGTCCGCCTGAAAATCGCCCAATGTCTCCTGGACCAACTGGTCGAGATTGACCTCCGTCTTTTGCATCTCTGATTTTCCGATGCGCGAGAAAGCCAGCAGGTCATCAATCAAATCCCCCATCCGTTTCACCGCCTGGGAAATCGTCGTCAGATGACAAAGGCTTTTTTCGGAAAGCGACGGCCCGGCCTCTTTTTGCAACAGGTCCACGAAGCCCAGGACATGGCGCAGCGGCGCGCGCAAATCGTGGGAGACGGAATGACTGAACGCTTCCAGTTCCTGGTTGGCGGTTTGCAGTTGCGCCGTGCGTTCGACAATGCGCTGCTCCAGCTCGTTGTTCAGTTGGCCGATTTTCTCCTCGGCAGCCTTGCGTTCGGTGATGTCGGTGCGCATGGCCACGTATTGGCGCGGTTTGCCCCGATCATTGAGGAAGGGCACGATGGTCGCATCCACCCAGTAAAAGGAGCCGTCCTTGGCCTTGTTCTTGATTTCGCCATGCCAGACCCGGCCCTGGGTGATGGTCGTCCAAAGGCCGCGCATGAATTTTTTTGGGTGATGGCCTGAATTGATGATGCGGTGATCCTGACCCAACAACTCTTCGCGTGAATACTTGGAGATGGCGCAGAACTTGTCGTTGACGTAGGTGATTTTTCCCTGCGGGTCGGTGACGGCCACGATGGCGTGCTCGTCCAGCGCGGATTTCAAATCGCCGATTTCCTTGAATGAAGCTTTTAGTTGGTTTTCGGTCCGCTTGCGCTCCGTGATGTCGCGGACGTTGCATTGAATCACGTTGCAGTCACCGGCTTGATACACGTTGCTGACAAACTCCACGGCAATGTGGCGGCCATCCCTCGTTTCCAGTGGCAGGTCTTCATAGCGGACATACCCTTGCTGGTGCAGTTGCTGGAACTTGGCCTTGTTGGACACGAGGTCCTTGAACGGGCCAAGTTCCCAGATGGGTGTGCCGACCAGTTCGTCGTGGGAAAAGCCCAGCATCTCGATCAAGAAGGGGTTGACATCGCTGATTCGCCCCGTATCGGCTTCCAGAATCAGGATGCCATCCTTCGCCGCTTCGAACAACCGCCGATAACTCAATTCTGAGGCGCGTATCGCCTGCTCACTCCGCGTCTCAGCCTGTTCTGTGCGCGTCTCCGCTTGCTCTGTCCGGGCCTTGGCCTGTTCTGTCCGCGCTTCAGCCTGCTCCGTCCGTGTCTCCGCCTGCTCAATCCGTCTCTCCGCCCGCTCAATCCGTGTCTCCGCCCGCCTAATGTGCGTGTCGTGGCCGGGCACGTACGGGTCTTGATTCTTCTTCTTTATCTCGTTTTCATCACGAGCCACGATTTGGACTGAATCCTCGGCCGATGATGGTTGACACTTTGTTATTAAAGAGTCTTTGGCATTCACTTAACAGAATAAGCCGAACGACTCTGTTGGCGCTATGGGGTGTTCACCCCAGTAACTTAAAGCAGACTTTAAGAATCCGTCCCGAATGTTCCCGGTCAATTCTTAGCCCGTCTTCCGCAGTTGGGAGAACCGTTGTGCTGGTTTGCAAGGGGTTACGCATTTTAACCCCCCGTTTTCTGCACTACATTTTCAGTTGCATTTTGCACGGCGCGGCTCTGCTCGGGTAGATGCAGGCCCAATCGCTGCAACAGTTCGGCCACCATCCGCTCCGGCCGGGCCACCGTGCGCAGGCGCAACTCATTCACGCTCTCCCCCACTTTGACCGGCAAGATCACGTCCAGCGATTTGAGGGTCGCGATCTCTGCCACCAACTGCCGCGCGCACGTGCCCAGTCCCTTGCCTTTCATCCACATTTCCAGCGTCCGCCACATGGCCAGCGCCAGGAAACAGACCAGGATGTGCGCTTGCACCCGTTCCGTCTTCTGATGAAAAATCGGACGCAAGCCCAGATCGCTCTTGGCGCAGCGGAAGGCCGCTTCGGCCTGCTGCAATTGCAGATACCATTCCCAGACCTTGGCCGCATCCCGCTCGGCGCAGTTGGTGCGCAACAGATAGGCTCCGTGTGCCTGGCGCGCCCACTGGTTGCGATCCACCAGACAGGCTGCGTTCAAGGCGCAGGCTTGCTTTTGTTCGTTCACCACCACCTCCACCTCGAAGAGTTTGTCGGCGGCCGGATACCGGCCCAGCCACTTGCCCACGCGTCGTTCCATCTGTTCGGCGGGCGCGGCTTTCTTTTGCAAGCTCTGGTGGATTTGCAAAAGCTTTTGCCACAGCCGCTCTTCCTGCCGCGCCAGCATGGCTTTTTCTTTTTCGCGCCGGGCCTGGCTGCGGCACAAGACGAACTGTTCCTGCCCTTTCCCATCGGGATGGGGCAGTAGTTTGACCTCAACGCCTGCGCGCACTTGTTTCCAATCCTTTTCTGCGAGCAAGGCCGCTTCAAACTGGCGCAGTTGGGCCTTGGGCGTGCCGACAATGTATTGGGCGTTGCGCTGGCGCAAAAATTCGATGTTCTCCTCGCTGACCAGGCCCCGGTCCATCACCCAGATGCGTTTGGCTTTGCCGTATTTTTCTTCCATGATCCGCACGATGTCCTCCACCGTGGTCACGTCGGCGCGGTTGCCGGCAAAGACTTCATAGGCCAGCGGCAACCCTTCCGGGCTGACCACCAGCCCCAGGCAGACTTGCTTGCAATCCGGGCGGTTGTCGCGGCTGTAACCCCGCGCTGCCTGGGGGTTGCCCAAGACCTGGCCCTCAAAAAACGTGCTGGTCACATCGTAAAGGAGGAACTCAAAGCCGACGCCAAACCAACTCTCGTAACGTTGGAACAGATGCTGGGTGATCTGCTCTTTGCGTTCGTGCAACTGGTCCAGTCCGCGATAGAGACGGTCGTCATTGATCTTCTCCCACGACACGCCCAGCAAATCCTCCAGCGCCGTGCGTTGGTACCAGCGTTCGGCCACACCCAGTTCGCTCGGTTGGGCGCAGAACCGGGCCACGGTCAGCAGGCAGGCGATCCTTTCCCAGGGAACTTCTTCGCGGCCCGAAGGGATCAGTTCCTGCAAGAGCGTGTGCAGTCCCAGACGACGCCAGAGCGAGAGCGCCAGATACACTTGGCCAAACTCGCGCACCCGTTCGACCCGCACCCCGCGCACATCCACCTCGCGCCACAGCGGCGGGGTGGGCGGAGTGTTTTTGCTCCCAAACTCAAGTTGCCGGGCCGGGATGCGCCCTTCCAGCAAATCATCCAAGGCCTCCCAACCCGCGTGGACTTGCTCATCCAACCCCGGCAGCTTGCCCAGCATCGCCACCGTGTGCTGGCGTGGGCCACTGGCTGTGCGGCGCGACTCGACCAGCGTCCAGTATTCATACGGGATGTCATCAATCGTGCGGCGATGTCGGCGCAAATACATGAGCGTATGCTGCGTCCTCGGATCAGGCATCGCAACGGGCTGTTCTGCACTACAGGTTGATTTTACAGTGGCAACGACCCAAAGCCGTTGGATTTACGAGGGAAACTGGCCGCCCAGCTTCTAAAAAAATCTTCTATCCACCCCTATGTTGCGGAAGATGGGTTAGACCGGCTGGCGAACCAAAGCCTTTTTTTCCTGAAGGCAAGAGGAGGGGGTTTGTTGATGAGGAAAACCGGAACAAGGCGGAACACCAAAAGGGTCTTCAGCGTCAGACGATGGTCAACTGGACGCTGCTCTCGATGATGCCCGCGCCGATGGCGTAGCGGGTGAGTCCGGCGGTGTCGTGGATGTTCAGCTTCTGCATGAGATGCTCGCGGTGTTTCTCGACGGTCTTGATGCCGATGCCGAGTTCCGCCGCGGTTTCCTTGTTGGCCTTGCCTTCGGCGATCAGTTGCAGCACTTCCATCTCGCGCGAAGTCAACCGGACAGCTTTCTTATTCAACACTCCCGCGCGCGCAGATGATTGCGGATTGAGGTGATCGAGCCGCTTGGAGATGGGGGGGCTGAAAAACGTGCTTCCTTTTTGGACTTCACGAATTGCCCGGCACACGTCCTGGGCGGAAGTTTGTTTGAGCAGGAATCCCACCGCGCCGGACTCAGTGGCGTTTTTGACATAAGCGTCATCACTGTGCGCGGAGAGGATAAGCACCTTGGTGGCAGGGAGAGCTTTGAGCACCTGGCGGGTGGCCTCCAAACCATTGAGCAGGGGCATCGCAATGTCCATCAACACCACGTCGGGACGAAGTTTTTTGGCCAGCGCAACCGTCTGGCGGCCGTCTTGCGCCTCGCCGACCACTTCGAGGTCGTCTTCGAGTTCGAGCATTTTGCGAAATCCCTCGCGCACAATCGTATGGTCTTCGGCCAGCAGAACAGTAATTCGTTTCATAAGTCAGTTTATTGAGTTAGCCGCCATGGCCCCTGGCGGCAGGGGAATGCGGATCTCGATTTTGGTGCCTTTGCCCAGAGCGGATTTGACATTCAGGGCGCCGCCCACATAGGTCGCTCGCTCGCGCATGCTGAGCAGACCAAGGCCGCCCTTTCCTTTTCGTTTGGCCGGGTGATGCTCCGGGTCGAAGCCGATCCCGTCGTCTTTGATCGCCAAGTGAACGAAGGCGCCGCGCCGCGTCAGATGCACCGCAACGTGGCGGGCGCGCGCGTGCTTCTCCACGTTTTTTAAAGCTTCCTGAAGAATGCGGTAGAGCGTCAACTCGGCGTCGGCGGGCAGCCGCGCGGTCAACTGCACGCAGGCCAGCTTGAGCGACACACCCGTCCGGCCCGCGAACTCCGCGATGGTGTCGCGCATGACGGGGACCAGACCCATCTCGTCCAATACGCTGGGCCGCAGATTACGCGAGATGCGCTCCACTTCTTTGGCAGTCTGGCCGAGCATCTCGCGGAGTTTTATCGCCTCTCTCTTCAATGGCCCGTCGCGCGAGGAAAGTTTATCCGCCAGCGTCTGGCAGCGGACCAGGATGGCGCAGAGAAGCTGGGTAATGTTGTCGTGCAATTCGAGGGCCACCCGCCCGCGCTCGGCTTCCTGCGCTTGCACCACGCGGTGGGTCAAGGCCCGCAGCAGTTCCTCGGTCCGCCGGGCCTCCGTCATGTCTGTCACGACCATGCCGATGGTCGCCCTTTTGGAACCATTCTTTCCCAGCGGACAAATCGAGATTTGCGCCGTCATTTGCGAACCGTCGCCGGCATTGAGCAGCACTTGCATTTTAGAGCCGGATTTGTCGGCCCGTTTCACGAGCGGTCCGAGGGTTGCCTGGTCTTCGGCGGAAAGAAAGCGGCGAAAGGAACTGCCCATCACCTGCTCCAGCGGACATTTGACCATTCTGGCGAAGCACTCGTTGCAGTACAGAATCATCTTGTCAGCCGTAAGGGTCAGCGCCCCTTCGTTCATGGATTCGATGAGCATGCGGTAGGCGTGCTCGGCGCCTTCCAGCGTGAACACTTGCGGACCATGTTTGCTCGCGACCACCAACGTATCCACTTCGCCGGTGCGGATGGCGCGGAGTATTTCCTCGGCGTCGGCCAGGCGGGCGCGGAGCTTGGCGAGTTCGCGGGAGGGCACGGGGCGGGAGGACTGTTGTCGCCGGGCAGTTTTCAAAGTGCGGTTCCACCTTTCGTGTCCAAATCCAACCCGGCAAACAGGCCGGTGGTGTTCAACAGGTTGCCGATGAACCGGCGTACCGGCCGTGGGAATTCTTTGACGAGCGTCGGGGTCGCGACGATCTGGTTGTCGCGCGCCAGGTTGGGCTGCTGATAGATGTCAATCACTTTCAGTTCGCAGTTGTCTTTCAGTTCGGCTTCGCACAGTTGACGGACGCGCAGGACCGCCTGGCGCGATCTGTCGGTGGCTCCCGCCACGTACAGTCGCAAGACGTATTTGCCCTTGGGCCGGGAGGTCAGGGACTTCTCAAAGGCCTGCGCCGCGCGGCTGGTTTTGTTTGTTTTCACGGGCGTTCGTCTCGGTTAATCGGCGGGGCGCAAATCCAAGCCGACGAGCGCATGATCGGTATTGGAAAGGTTGCCAATGATGGTTCGCACGGGCTTCGGCAACTTGCGCACCACTGTGGGAATGGCCAGGATTTGGTCGCCTTTGGCAAGCTGGGGATGCTTCACCAGATCAATCACCGTGATGCGATAGCAGCCTTTGAGGTGGCTTTCGCACATCTTCTTCAGGTTCGAGAACGCCGTCAGCGATTTGGGCGTCGAGTCGGTCACGTAAAGGCGCAGTTGCCAGAGTTTGGCTGGCTGGCGACGGGAGCCGTGCTGCTGGTCGTTTCACTGTTCTGGTTTTCATCAATTTCTCCCCCCTGCCTGGGTTTGCCCCGCGCGCTGGCCGCCACCTTGGCATCCGCTTGGCGCAAGCGGCTTGATGCCGCCTGCTCGGTGGTGAGCAAGCGCGTTCGCGTTCCGACCTGTTCGTCAATGCGCCGCAGTTCCATTGCTTCGGTTTCGTAATCGGTGCGCAGCCCGCTGATTTGCCGTTCGGTCGCCGTGCGTTTGCGCTCCAGTTCGCGCTTGCGGCGGGCGGCTTCCTGCTGGCTGGCCAGCACGGCGGCTTTCTCCAGCGCCCCTTGCGCCGCGCGGGCTGAGCCGGTCAACACGCCGCTGGCGCCAATGTAGGCGTCCACAACGTCAATGCCACCGGTCCGAAATGAGGAACTCGCGGATTTGGTTCGAGTGCGCCATCCCACGCGCTTTGAGCACGTAAAGCACCCGATTGCGTTCGCCGTTGCCTTCGACGTCCTGCAACAACAGCCAGGAATCCATGAGCGAGGACATGGCAATTTCACTTTGTTGCAGCGCGTGGCCGCCGTGCGTCAGACTGGTAAAGAGCGAGGTGACTTGTTCGCCCTTCAAAAAATCAATCAGCCGCGTCACCATCCCCTTGGTTTCGTAGTCGGTGCCCGCGGCCATCAGGCTGGTAATCGGGTCCACGATGACGACCTGGGGTTGAAACGCGGCGATCTCCTTGAACATCGTGGCCAGGTGCATTTCCAGGCCGTAGAGCGAGGGCCGCGCCGCGTGAAACCGCAGCAAGCCGCGCTGGACCAACGGCTCCAGGCGCAACCCGATGGAATGCATGTTGCGGATGATCTGGTTGGGCGATTCCTCGAACGAGAAGAAGAGCATGCGATCCCCGCGCCGGGCGGCGGCTTGGGCAAAACAGGCGGCGACGCTGGTCTTGCCGGTGCCGGGCGTGCCCGTGAGCAGAATGCTGCTGCCGCGAAAAAAACCCCGCCCGCCCAGCATCGCGTCGAGCCGCGGGATGCCGGTGGAAATCCGCTCGCTTGACACCTTGTGGTTCAGCCCCAGCGACGTGATGGGCAGCACGCTGATGCCCTCGTCGCCGATGAGGAAGGGAAATTCGTTGGTGCCGTGCAGCGCGCCGCGATATTTCACCACACGCAGATGCCGCGTGGCAATCTGGTCATTGACCCGATGATCGAGCAGGATGACGCAGTCGGACACGTATTCCTCCAGCCCGTGGCGCGTCAGTTGTTCTTCGCGCCCGCGCTCGGCCGTGATGACGGCGGTCACGCCCTTGTCCTTTGAGCCAGCGGAAGAGCCGGCGCAATTCGGCGCGCAGGATGGCCTCGTTGGGCAGGCCGGCGAACAGCGCTTCCAGCGTGTCCAGCACCACGCGCTTGGCGCCGATGGAAGTCAATCGCGTGATTGAGCCGGACGAACAACCCTTCCAGGTCATATTCGCCGGTCTCCGTGATTTCACTGCGCTCGATGTGCACGTGGTCGAGCACAATTTTTTTGCGCCGGACCAGGCCCGCCAAATCAAATCCGAGCGACGCGACGTTGGCCTTCAACTCCGCTGTCCGTCTCCTCGAAGGACATGAAAACGCCCGGCTCGCCGAACTGCACGGCGCCGCGCACGAGGAATTCCGCGGCGAACAGCGTCTTGCCGCAACCCGCCCCGCCGCACACCAGCGTGGGCCGCCCGCGCGGCAACCCGCCGCCCGTGATTTCATCGAGACCTTGGATGCCGGTGGGACACTTGGGCAAACAAGCCGCTGCAGAGGTGGACTTGGGACCGTCATTCTTCATTCAAGAGCATCCTTTCATAAGGCGGGTGAGACACAAAAACAAAAACTGGGCCTGAGGCAACTTTCGCGGCCAGGCGCGCCGGTCTCGAGACCGGGTTCGGCCTCCAAGACAGTGATTTGTTTCATGGACATTTGAGTGTGGTGTTGCCGGATGTTTTCAGCGCGTCTTTCGGGATGTGGGCCAATGGAATCTCCACCCGGACAGTGGTGCCCTCGCCGGGCGCGGATTTGACGCAAAAAGTGCCGCCGACCATTTCGACCCGCTCCCTCATGCCGAGCAGTCCCAATCGTTTGTTTCCCTTGGAGCGCAATATGCGTTCCACTTGAAAAGATTTGCCATTGTCCTTGATATCCATGCGGGCGGCACTGTGAAATTTCTGGATGTTCACTTCCATCCGGCTGGCTTGCGCATGGCGGGCCACATTGGTCATTGCTTCCTGGGCCACGCGAAAGAGAATCGTGCGCCGGGCCGTGTCCAATTGTTCCACTCCCGCAAAAGCTATCAAATGAGTGCGGACGCCAGTCCGCGTGGTAAAGTTTTTCATGAATGAATGCAGGGCGGGGATCAGTCCGAGATCATCCAACACCGCCGGGCGCAATTCGCGGGCGAATTGATGCACGATGTCCACCGATTTTTCCACCAGCCGTTGCGTCCGGGCGATGTTGCGGTCCAAGCCCTTGGTGTTGACTGCGGCCTCCTTTTTCAAGGCCGCCAGCCGGACATTGATGCCGGTCAAAGTCTGGGCGATGACATCATGCAATTCGCGGCTGATTGCCCTTCGCTCCTCCTCCTGTGTCAAGATAATCTGGCGGGACAATTGCCGCAACTGCTCCTGCAGCCGCTGCGACTGTTCCAACAATTGTGAATAATGGCGCTCGCTTTTTTTGAGCGCTTCCTCCACCGCCTTGCGCCGGGTGATTTCCTGTTCCAAAACCAGGTTGGAGGCGGCCAGCTCCACAGTGCGCTGGCTCAACATCTCGACGATTTGATTCAGGTGGACGGCGGCCTCCCGCGTGCCCCGATGAATTGTCTCGATCGGGGCAATTGCCTCGGTAAAGAAAGTCCCCGCCTGCTTGATGAGCGTGGCGCGTTTGCCGGCCACGCGGCCTGGCAACACTTGGGTAACCAGGATTTGCTCATGGAGCTTGGCTATGTCCAACGTCTGCAGACCGGCGGTCAGCGCCTGCCGGCCCATGCCGCGCGCCGGTTGCAGGCGCCCCCCGGGGCCTTGCTTTAGATAGGTCAGCAACGCCGCCTGATAGCGTCTTGCAAATTTGTGTTTCATGACTTGCTGTTGCCGAATTCACGGGCGACCCAGCGCGCGGATTTAGCCGATTTTACCACTAATTGTTGCGTGCTGGCAATTTCATTCTTGAGGCCCTGGGTGTTGCTCCGGGCCTCTTGCTTCAATGAAACCAGCCGGACATTGATGCCCAGCAAAGTCTGGGCGATTTCATCCTGAAGTTCAACACTGATCTGCTTGCGTTCATCCTCCTGCGCCGCCAGCACCTGGTGTGTCAGTTGCCGCAAACCTTCCAGCAGTTGCAGGGAATCCTTCAAAAGCTTGCTGTAGTGTTCCCCGCTCTTCTTGAGGGCGGCTTCCACCCTCTTGCGGCGGGTGATGCTCCGTTGCAACTGACGGTTGGTGGCGGCCACCTCCAGCGTGCGCCGGCTCAACGTCTCCTTCAGCCGCTTCAAGTCAATTGCGCTCCGCCGCGCGGCGCGATGTGTCTCCACGATCGGCGTGATGGCCTCGGTA
Organism: uncultured Verrucomicrobiae bacterium; assembly: GCA_963825315.1. GTDB lineage: Bacteria > Verrucomicrobiota > Verrucomicrobiia > Limisphaerales > Palsa-1400 > DASRLE01. Next base: position 691,601 of record CAWGST010000005.1, read on the forward strand.
AAAAAAATCTCCGCCCGCTTGATAAACCCATTTTTGCTGCTGGATAATTCCAGTGTGGCGACTGCCCGCTCGTGAATTCGGGCCAGATCCAGCGTCTCCAGACCGAGGGCGACAGTCTGGCGTCCCAGTCTCAACGCCGGCCGCAGGCTCGCCCCTGCACCTTGCTTCAGGTGTTTTCGCAACGCCGTCACATATCGTCCGGATAGCTGGACCCATTTACGGTTCATTTGGCATATTGAATTCAGGCATGACGGTCCAGGATCTTGATCCCTCAACCGCAAGCCAACAATCCACCGTCACTATGGCGCGTCTGACTCAATTTGCATATAAGGTGAACACCCCATCCGCCCGAACCGCTCATTGGCTTGGCGCCCGTTGAGCCATTCCGGAAAACGCCTTCCATCATTCGCAGTAGGGTTACACCCCATAGGGTTACACCCCATAGCGAAGAATCGGCGCATCACTTATTGTGACTGGAATGTTAAAAACAAACACAGCAATAATTGAAAGTAAAATTGAACAGCGTGATCAACAATATGACCATCGCCGTGCCTGTGGCGTCCAACTAATCTGACACATTTTGCTGCTGGCTGGCGCAAAAGCGCGCCGGCCGGCAGTGAACAAAACAAACTGAAAGGAAAATTATATGTTATACACACTTGCAATTGTTCTCATCGTTCTGTGGTTGCTCGGTCTGGTGACCAGTTACACCATGGGCGGGTTTATTCACATCCTGTTGGTGGTTGCCATCGTCATGGTCCTCGTCAACCTTATTTCCGGTCGCAGGAGCGTCTGATGGGGGAATGGGCGAATTCCATTTTTTGGGTACCCACTCCTGATCTTAACCTTAATCTTAATCCCAAGCTTATTATGAATAGAATTGCCTCTCTGGCCCTGCTCGTTGGCGGGATCGTGCTCATCATCGTTGGCATCAACGCCACAAACTCGTTCAGCTCCGACGTTTCCCGGTTCTTTACCGGCTCGCCGACTGACAAGGCCGTCTGGATGCTTATCGGCGGCATCGTCGCGGCAATCGCCGGCTTGACGATGGCGTTGCGCAATCCGAAACAAACTTAACCGCATAAACATGCTGTTGCCCCGGCCCGGCGTCCCTCTTATAGTGGGATAATGCCGCGCCGCATCCGATACTGTGTGACTTTTCTGCTCGCGTTTCTGGCCGTCCAAAGCGCCCGGGCCGAAGCGATGCTGGAGTTGTTCCAGATGAGCTGGAACCAGATATCCCAAAAGATGCCGGAGATCGCCGAGGCGGGTTATGACAGTCTGTGGCTGCCCAATCCGGCCAAGGGCAATAGCGGCGCTTACTCCGTCGGCTACGATGTATTTGACCCGTTTGACCTGGGCAGCACCAACCAGCAGGGCACGATTGCCACCATGTATGGCACACAGGCTGATTTGATCCAGATGGTGCAAATCGCCCATCGGTTCGGCATACGCGTCTATTTCGACAACGTGATGAACCATCGGGCAGACACCGTGCCGGGCTATCCGGGTGGCGCGCCGACCAATTATTATCCCGGTTTGATTCCGCAGGATTTTCACCTGCAGGTTGTTTCCGGCGGGTATTCAAACTGGCCGTCTATCGGAAGTGGGGGAAACTGGCAGTGGTGCGATGTCCAGATCGTCGAAAACCAGCCCCTGCTGGGCTTGTGTGATCTGGCGCAGGAACCGGGCACCCTCAATTGGAACTTTGGCAATACTATTGGCGATACGACGAATAAGCCGGTGTTTGTCCGGTTCCCGAATCGCCCCGATTTATACATGGATACCAACGGCCCCTTGCTGGGCATCGGTTGGGGCGGCACGGGTTGGCGGCCCTTCGACGGCCAGGGCCAGCCGGTGCCGGAAGATGTGTCCGTCTATCTCTGCCGTGCGGTGGCCTGGACGCTTTACATGACCAAATGCGACGGTTTCCGGCTCGACGCGGTGAAGCATGTGCCGGTGGACTTTTTCGGCGGGGAAACCGGCCAGACGGACGACCCGTCCTTTTTAGGTTACACCGGCGCCATCCAGGCGATGTATGATTACGTCCACGGCTACGGCAGCAACGTCACCGGCAACGGCTATGTCGAGACCGACGGCAATCGCAACAGCCTGTTCAACACCGAGGCGGCGCGCAACGACGCAATGCTTTTCGGCGAATACGAACCGTCAGCGCTGCCTTATGGTGAGGACTTTAATGACTATCTCCAGTCGGGCATGCGCCTGTTGAACTTTCCTCTCTACAGCCAGATGAACAATGTCTTCAGCGGCGCGTCCATGGCCGGCATGGACGGTCGCGATTACATTCCGCCAGGGGGCAATTGTGACGCCAACGGCAATTACAGCGCGGCGCAGGCCGTCAATCTTCCGCAGACACAAGACGGCGGCAGTTGCTGTCCCCCCAACCAACCGATGGAGGACTCTTATTTCTTCATGCACGAAGGGCTGCCGATGGTTTATTCCGATGGCTTCAATCATAACACCAACGGCGGCACGCCGATTGTTTCCTATGCCAATTATCTCGGTGAATTCGGCGATACCACCATGCCGGACACCATGTATTTGCACAACCAGCTTTCGCGCGGCGGCACCTGGTCGCGCTGGAGCGACCAGAACATCGTCCTGTTCGAACGCTACGATTACCGCGAAGGCGACAGTTCCGAGCCGCAGACGCAGGACGTGGCGCTGTTCGGCATGAATGACGACGCCAATTATCCCGGCGACATTACATTCGATGACGGTGTGAGCCGGACGAGCGATGGATATTATCTGAATCCTTCCAACACAACTTCCACCGCAGTCTCAAATACGCGCGGCCAGGGCATCGTGGTCGGCTTTGCGCCCGGCTCGGTGCTGGCGCAGCTCGCCAGTTCCTCGCCGACGGGTGGCCGCGCTTATCAGAAATTGCTGGTGCATGGCGCGACAACCAGTTGGTATGAGGCGACCAATTCGGCGAATGCCGCCGATCCGACGCTGCGGCTGATTTATGTCGGCGGCCAAACCCTGGCCCCGGGCGGCGGCGCGATTGAACTCAACCTTCCCAGCGACGCGTGGGTCATGTATGGTTATCAATGGCCGCAGGCGAGCCAGGCGAATTCTTCGACCAACGCCATCATTCTCCGCCAGGGTGGCATCGAAGTTCCCCGCATCACGGTTTATCGCACCGACGGCACGAATGGCGATACGAACTACAATCCGTTGTTCCCCTTCAAGATGCGCGGCAGCGTGAATCCGTATGGCAATGTGATTGGCGGCGCGCATGTTTCCAATCTCACTTACGCCATTGATATGCCGATCGTGACCAACGCGAACTTCGACATCATCGTCCGCAGCGACGCTTCCTCTTCCAACACCCTTGTCAAGCTGGACGGCGGCATTGATTTGAACAGCCAGATGGGGCTTGGCCCGACGAATTTCCAGGCTGGCATCGCACCGACGAACTTTCTTGACCTGCGCGACAACCCTCCCGGCTACGCCGATGATGTGTTCCTTGGCTACGAACAGACCTCGTTCCAATTTCGCAACGGCCCGGAAAAATTCGCCGCCCGGAATGTCTTGAGCAATAACATCGTCTCACTCGGGGCGGAAACTTATTACTACACCGTTGGCGGCCCGAGCCATGTGGTTTCCGGTTCCGGCTACGGACAATCCATCACGAACCAGACCGCCAACTGGGTCTGGCATGATCCGACGAACAGCGTCACCTCCTTGAGTCCAAATCCGCCTGCGCAAATGAATCCGTTGATCCCGACTTCCGGCCAATCAGTGGACATCTGGGTCAAGGTCGGATACCAGTTTCAGATCAACATCTGCTTTATTTATTACACCACGGACGGCTCGAATCCCGAAGGCGCGTTCGGCATCGGCGAGGGCACGACGCAGGTGGTGCAGGCAAACTGGGTCAACCACGACAGCGGGCAAAGCAACATTGACTGGTGGAAGGGCACGATCCCCGCACAGGCCAACGGCACGCAGGTGCGCTACAAGGTCGCGTTGTTTTACGGCGGCAGCGTTAATTCCGGCCAGAGCATCCAGCCGATTTCCGACGCCGAGCCGTCCGGCTCGAAGCTTTTCGGCCTGACGCAAAATGTCATCACGAATTTCAACCCGTCCACCGCCGTGGTCTGGCTGCACAACGACCTCAACCCGTCCAACACCGTCACCGGCCTGCAGTCCGGTTTCCACATCCTGCGCGCCCGGACTTTCCTGCCGCGCGCGGGCCAATCGAGCGTGTATAACACGTTTTTGCAGACGTTTTATTACGATGGCGCGCTGCCCACCGGCGTGATTGCCTATCCAGCCGGCGGCAGCGCCATTGGCAGCAGCACTTACACCGTGGTCGTGCGCGCCGATGGCACTGTCACCGCCGTAAACTTTAACATTCAGGACTCTGACCCCGGCAATGACGATGTGAACACCGGCCAGCCGAATGGCAATGGCAATAACACGAACGGCGCGCCAATTTTCGTTCCGGCCACACCAGTCGCCAGCCCTGATCCCGCGTTGAGCGCCCAATATCCGAATTATCCGCAGGAGTTCCGGTTTGTTTATACCAATATCCCGGCCAGCGGCACTGCGACGATTGCTGTGCAGCTCAATGAATACGGCACGAGCGTCCATACCAACCGTTACACGATGCTCACCGCGACGGTCAACACGCTCGCGCCCAAGCTGCAAATTTCCAGTCCGCCCGTGGACGGCATGGCGCTGCTCCTGGGTCCAAACTCGGTTTATACGATCCAGGCTTGTTTCACTCCCACCTTGGACACCAATAACATCGATTACTTTAACGTGACCGTCAACGGCTTGCACCAGCCGCTCTACAGCACGAATTTCCAGCAGCTCTATACCATCGGCGGCGCCGCCTGTGATCCGACGATGCGGACGTTCAATTATACCTGGAACTCGCCCCCTGCCGGCAGCAACGTCATCAATGTCACCTTCAATAACGGACAGGAGTTAAGCGCGCAACGAACCGTGCTGATCTTCAATCCGCAGAGCAGTTCCCCGACTTATGGGCTGCCGGGTTATGATTACTTCATCTCCGGAACGAGTCCCACCAATCCCGCCGCCTGGCTGCGAATTACCGGCATCGCCAGCGGGCTTGTTGCCTGGAACAGCGTTGTCGGCAAGACCTACCAGGTGCTGGCCAGCAGCAATGTCAACGCCGGCTTCCAGCCCGTCAGCGCGGTCATCACCGCCACCAACACGAACAGTTTCTTCCTTGATGTCAATTATACCAACGGGCCGGATAGGTTTTATCAGATCCAAGTCTTCCCGTGAACAACGGCATTACAGCCTGGTCTCTGTCCAATGGGAATTCACCGCCGCCAATTTATGGGATTGCCACCGGTTCAGGTTCATGCCACTTAGTTGGTACAATTGAAACCGCGCCCTAAAACAACCGCAGCCCCGCCGCCGGTTCCGAGCCGCAAGTGGCTCTTCCGCATCGCGGCGCTTCTGGTCATTCCGTTGCTGGCGCTGGCCGTGTTGGAGGCGGCGCTGCGCCTGGCGGGCTACGGCTACCCGACCAGCCTGTTTGAGAAGGTTCGCCTCGAAGGCCGGGATTACCTGCTCAACAATGAGAAATTCAGCCTGCGCTTCTTTCCGCCGGAATTGTCCCGCTGGCCCAGCCCGCTGATGATGGAGCCGGTGAAACCCGCGGGCACGTGCCGCATTTTTATTTTTGGCGAATCGGCCGCGCAAGGTGATCCGGAACCGTCCTTCGGAGCGAGCCGGTATTTGGAGGTCTTGTTGCGGGAACGGTATCCGGGCGTGAATTTCGAGGTGGTCAACGTTGCCATCACCGCGATCAATTCCCATGTCATCCTGCCCATCGCCCGCGAATGCGCCCGATGCCAGGGCGACCTCTGGATCATCTACATGGGGAACAATGAAATGATCGGGCCGTTTGGCGCGGCCACGGTTTTCGGCGCCAAAGCTCCGCCCTGGCCGGTGGTGCGATTGGGGTTGGCTCTCCAGACAACCCGCGTCGGCCAACTGCTCATGAACCTCGAGCGGAAACTCAAAGGCAACGCGGCCGGGCCGGGCGTTTGGCACGGGTTGGAAATGTTTCTCGGCAATCAACTGGCCCCGGATGACCCGCGCAAGGAGGTCGTCTATAAGAATTTTCAGAGGAACCTGCAAGACATCCTGCGGGCGGGCCGCAAGGCCGGCGCCGCCATCCTCCTCAATACCGTGGCAGTGAACCTCAAGGATTGCCCGCCCTTTGCCTCGCTCCCCTCCAGCAGTCTGACGCCGGCCAGACCGGGAAAAATTCGACCGTTTGTGCGCGGAGGGACGCGGAGCGGAGATGAGCGGCGACTGGAAGCTGGCGGCGGCTGATTTTGGAGAGGCCGTCGCGCTGGACCCGCAAATGGCCGAAGCCCAATTCCGTGAGGGGGAATGCCTCTTGCAGCTGAACGATGCCGCCGCCGCCGCCTGGCATTTCCAGAAAGCGTGCGACTGCGACGCCCTTGTCTTCCGGGCCGATTCGCGCATCAACGGCATCATCCGGGAAACGGGACGGCAACTGGGCGGGCCGGACCTGGTCTTATGCGACGCCGCGGCCTCCCTGCCCGAAGCCGGGAAAATTCCCGGGCAGGAAACCTTTTACGAGCACGTCCATTTCAATTTCGACGGCAATTACCGGCTGGCCTTGTTGTGGGCGGCCCAGGCCGGGCGGCTCCTGCCCGAAAACGTCAAGACCAAGGCACAGGGCGGCTGGGCCTCCCAGGAAGTCTGCGAGGCGCGCCTGGGCCTGACGGACTGGAACCGGAGCGACGTGCTGAACGCGGTGCGGCAGCGCCTGGAGGGGCCGCCGCTTCAACAGCCAGTTCAACAACGATCGGCGCGTGTCCGAGTTGACGGCCCGGATCGACCGCATGATCCGGCACAGGGACGCAACGGCGGCAACCAACGCGCGCGCTCTCTACACCGATGCCATCGCCCGCGCGCCGCGCGATTATTTCCTGCACGAGAACTACGGCGAATTTCTCGAACTGACCGGGGACCTCAAGCAAGCCGCGCTGGAATGGAAGCAAGCGCGGGAGTTGATGCCGCGCAACCCGTTCGCGTTTCTGACCGAAGGGCAGTTGTTGGAGAAGCAAGGGGAGTTGTCGTCCGCGCGGGAATCCTTTCGCCAGGCGGTGAGTCTTCATCCGCGCTACGCCGAGGCTTGGTTTGAGTTGGGCAAACTTGCCGCCGTGGAAGGAAAACTGGAGGAAGCCCTGGAGAACTATCGCCGGTCGGCGGCGTTGCAGCCCAACGATCCGCAAACTTATCTTTATATGGGCAAAGCGTTGTCCCTCTTGAAGCGAACGGACGAGTCGGTGCAAAACTTCCGGCGCGCGCTCGAATTGGACGGAGGCGAATTGGGAGGCGCATTACGCGCTGGGCGGGGAGTTGGGCATGCACGGGCGGATTGCGGAGGCGAAAGCGGAATTTCAACAAGTGGTCCGCCTGCAGCCGCAATACGCCATGGGCCACCTGAACCTGGGCGTCGCCTTGCTCAAACTCAACGACCCGGAAGGCGCGCGGCAGGAATTCGCCGAAACCTTGCGCCTGGACCCGGCCAACAAATCGGCCCGAACCTATCTGGCTGCCGCCGCCAAATGACATTCCCAAAAATGACATTCCTGTTGCAACTTTAATCCCCAACCTGTAGAATAGGCGCAAGCATGTGGCCCTTGTTCAAAGAATTCCTTGGCTTTTGCAAGCAGGAGAAGAAGTGGTGGCTGATCCCGCTGATTGTCCTGTTGCTCGTGCTGGGCGCCATTCTCATCTTTACAGCCAGTTCGGGCATCGCCTGGGCGCTCTATCCATTCATGTAAACAATGCCGCCGCCGCGCCATGTCCTGGGAATTTCCGCCTATTACCACGACGCCGCCGCCGCGTTGCTGCGCGACGGGCAGATCATCGCCGCCGCGCAGGAAGAACGGTTTACGCGCATCAAGAACGACCCGGATTTTCCGCGGCAGGCCATCGAGTTTTGCCTGCGTTACGGGGGGCTGAACGCAGCGGAACTGGATTGCGTCGTTTTTTACGACAAGCCGGTGTTGAAATTTACCCGCCTGCTGGAAACGTATCTGGCGGTGGCACCCGGCGGATGGCGGACTTTCCCGGAAGTTGTTTCCAACTGGCTGGGAGGAAAATTGGACCTGCGCAAAACCATCCGCGAAGAGTTGCCGGGCCTGCGCGTCGGAGTGTCCGATCCTGTTCACGGCCCATCACCAGGCCCATGCCGCCAGCGCGTTTTATCCGTCGCCCTTTACCGAGGCGGCCATTTTGACCATCGACGCCGTGGGGGAATGGGCGACGACAACGATTGGCCGCGGACGGGGAGACACGATTGAACTGCTGAAGGAACTGCGCTTTCCGCATTCGCTGGGCATGCTTTACTCGGCATTCACGGATTACTGCGGTTTTCGCATCAATTCCGGCGAGTACAAACTCATGGGCCTGGCACCCTACGGCGAACCAATCCACACGGAGGTGATCCTGCGCGAATTGTTGGACCTGAAAGCCGACGGTTCCTTTTGGCTGAATTTGGACTACTTCAATTTTCTGCGCGGCACGACCATGACCAATGGCCGCTTTCACCGGCTGTTCGGCGGGCCGCCCCGCCGCCCGGACGAAGCCCTGGAGCAGCGCCACATGGACGTCGCGCGCTCGATTCAGGCTGTGACGGAGGAAGTGGTGCTGCGCCTAGCCCGCCACGCGCGGGAATTGACCGGGGAAAAGCATCTCTGCCTGGCGGGCGGCGTGGCGCTCAATTGCGTGGCCAACGGGCGTCTCCTGCGCGAACGTATTTTTGACCGCATCTGGATACAGCCGGCCGCCAGCGACGCCGGGGGCGCGCTGGGGGCCGCGCTCGCCGCCTGGCACCCGCAACAAAACGAACCCAGCCCCGTTCGCGCCAGGGCGGACGCGATGCGGGGATCGCTCCTGGGCCCCGAATACTCGGATGAGGAAATCGAAGCAACCCTGCGCAGCCACGGGGCCAGGTTCCAACGGCTCAACACGACCGACTTGCTCGATTCCACCGTTGATCTGCTGCGGGCCGGGAAAGTGATCGGCTGGTTCCAGGGGCGGATGGAGTTCGGACCGCGCGCCCTGGGCAACCGCTCGATTCTGGGCGACGCCCGCTCGCCACGCATGCAATCCATCATGAACCTAAAGGTGAAGTTTCGCGAATCCTTCCGCCCGTTCGCGCCCATCGTGCGCCGTGAACGGGTCGCGGAATACTTTGATTTGACTGAGGAGTCGCCCTACATGCTGCTTGTGGCGCCGATTCTGCCGGAGTTGCGCCTGCCCGTGCCGGCGGGCATGAAGGGATTGGAATTGTTAAAGCAGGCGCGATCAACGCTGCCGGCGGTGACGCACGTGGACTACTCGGCGCGGATCCAGACGGTGGCGCGCCAGGACAATCCCCTGCTCTACGAACTGCTCTTGCGCTTTGAACGCGCCACGCAATGCGGTGTTTTGGTCAATACTTCCTTCAACGTGCGGGGCGAGCCGATCGTCTGCACGCCGGAGGACGCCTACCGCTGTTTCGTCCACACGGAAATGGATTACCTGATGCTGGGGAATTTTGTGCTGGACCGCACCGAACAGCCGGCGCGTCCGGCTGATCGGCGCGTGGCGCCGCAAACGGACTGAACATGAAGCTGAAACTCAAAGAGGAGCCGAAGGAATGGCGCAAGGCGGCGTGCCTGAGTGCGCTGGGTCTGGCGATTCTCAGCAGCCTGCTGTGCTGGCGGCGCGTCCTGCCCGTGGCGGCATGGGGGGTGGTTTTGTGTTTGTTGGCCGCGCTGGCCGTGGCCGCGGCGCTCCGGCCACGATGGTTTCGGGGATATTACCGCTTTTCCGCAAAGGTGGGATTTGGCCTCAGCCAGATGGCGGGGCGCACCGTCCTAGTGCTTCTCTTCTTCATCGTCGTCACCCCGCTGGGGCTGGCCATGCGGATGTTGGGCAAAGACCCGTTGCGCCTGCGCCGCCCGGCCGGCGCGGAGAGTTATTGGTCGGAAGTCCGGCGGCAATCCACGTTGGACCGCCTGTTTTAGAAGCCTGTTAAGAGGCAATCCTCACAGCACAAACATGCGGTAGCGGCCCGGCGGGATGTCTGCTAGATTTACCCATAGCGACCCAACAAGTCAACATATGAAAAACATTATGAATCCAAAATTATCCACAAAAATCATCCAGCGCGGCCTCTGGATGGGAGCCTTGCTCCTAAGCGCCGCAGCAGCATCCGCCCAAACGCCACTGACGTTCCAAGTGGACATGAGCAACTTCACTATCCCTGCGGGGGATACTGTGTCCGTGAACGGCGCGTTTGATGGCTGGAGTGCCAACCACACCCTGACCAACAATTCACTCGGCGCCAGCCCGAACCTCTACAGCGGCACCGTGGCCAACACCTCGGTTGCCGGCGGCGCGGTGATGGATTATCAGTATAGGCTCATTGAGGCGAACGGGTCAACTGTCGACAACTATAGCAGCCAGGCTGATGGCGACAATTATTGCGCGACGATTCCCGCCAGCGGAACCCTTGCGCTGCCATACCAGTACTGGTCTGATGACGGCACTGCCGTGTCCAATTCCATCTCTTTCACGGTGGATATGGCCGAGCAGCTCAATACAGGGGCTTTTCTGCCCCAAAACGGCAACACCGTTTATTGCCAGGGTTCATTCGAAGGCTGGAATGACAACTTTCAGTTGACCAACAATCCAGCACTGAACGTCACCAATAATGGCAATGTGATTTCCATGCCTTATCAGGGCACTTTCACCACTTGGGCGGCCTCTCCCGGCGCCGCCGCGGAGTTCAAATTTGTTTACAACAACGGCTCCGATGTGTATGAGAGCCCGACTTCAGGTGATCCCGACAACGGTCAAAACCGGTTCTTCTTTAACGAGGCTCAAACAGTGCCTAAGGTATGGTTCAGTGATATTCCGTGGGTCCCCAATGTGACGAACCAGGTGACCTTCATAGTTGACATGTCGGTTCAAGCGGGTCTTAACAACTTTAGCGTCGCGAACGGGAACTCGGTCGAACTTCATGGAACAATTTTTAATAACTGGGGCGGCGGAACCACGATGTCGAACAGTCCGTCCGACCCTGATTTGAACCACTTTTATACTACAGCGACATTGGTTGGGGGTCCAGGCCTGCCAGGGGGATATTTCCAATATGTGATCCAGCCGGCAACCGAGTGGGAAAGTGCGGTGGGCAATCGCACCGCTTACCTTGGCCTGACGAGCGGGCCTATCACCAACGGCCCGGTTTATTGGAATAACGCGGGACCTTCTTCTCTCAATGATGATGTTTCCGTGACCAATTGCATGGTGACGTTTACCGTCGATATGACACCCGCGATTAATGCCGGCATCTTTTTTGCCGGGGCGTCGGGCTATTATGACGTTTATATTAATGGCATATTCAACGGCATTGACGGCAGTTGGTGGCCGTGGCCTGCTGAGGAGGGGCTGTCCCAGTACCAAATGAACGAAATTGGCTCCGGCAATCTTTACACTATTACCATACCTGTAAACGACGGCCAGCCTTTGCAGGTGGTCTATAAATATGGCATCAACGGGTCAGACGACGAGTCTGGCGTCAACGACAACCACAGCCGTTACATCCGCAGCCTTCCGAACTATACCATGCCAACAGATGAATGGGGCGGCCAGGGATCGACGACCTCCACCGAACCTTCACTGGCCAATTTCTCCTATAGCCGGTCTGGCAGTACACTGAATTTGCAATGGCTGGGACGGACCGGGGTTCATTTGCAAACTACCACCAGCCTGACTCCGCCGATTGCGTGGACGCCACTGCCCCTGAGCGATGGAACGAATCTGGTCGTCACGCCTGGCAACGAGTTGCAGGGCATTGCGCCTGGCGGTGCGCTCACCACAAACGTCACTACAAGCTACCCCATTGGCAGCGGTAATTTGTATTACGAGTTGATTGGGCCATAATAGATGGTTGGCTGCGCCCCGGTCAGCCACGCGCTGGCCGGGGCCGCGCTGAATGTACAGATATGAAACATCAAAAGGCATTTACGTTGATTGAGTTACTGGTGGTCATCGCCATCATCGCCATACTGGCCGCCATGTTGCTGCCCGCCCTCGCCCATGCAAAAAATGAGGCCCTTTCCATTAAATGCATGAGCAACAAGAAGCAGGTACAGTTGGCTTGGTATATGTATGCCCATGGATAACCATGAGACTCTTGCCGATAATCATGACTACGACGACTTTGGAAAATACTCGCCACCCGCGCCGGCATTCGGAACAACGCCATGCTGGGTCGAAGGACTGATGACTTGGGCTGCTGGCGCTAATAGTGACAACACCAACTCACTCGGCTTGATCGGACAACTCTCGTTATTCGGGCCGTACGTCGCTAATAACCTGAACATGTTTACCTGCCCCGCCGATATTTACCTCAGTCAACCGCAGCGCACGGCTGGATGGACTTCCCGTTGTCGCAGTATTGCCATGAACGGCAATATTGGGCCTGGACAGAGATGGGACTTTGGTTGGCCGTCTGGTCTCACAAATCCAATTACCAAAATGGGCAATTTTACCGTGCCGGGGGCTGCCATGAGTTTTGTGTTCCTGGACGAGAATCCTGATTCCATCGATGACGCCCAATTTTATGTTGACCCCGCCGAAACAAACGGGTTGGATGCAGGCAATGCAGAATTTACTGAACTGCCGGGGGGCAATCACAATAATGCATGTGGAGTCAGTTTTGCCGATGGCCATGCCGAAATCCATAAATGGCAGGATTCTCGAACTCTTCATACGGTCAGCTATTCAAAATACCAGAATCCGGTCATCACTGGTACGCCTGACCCCGATCTGGCATGGCTGGCACAGCGCACACCCTACCAATAAGCGCGGTGACGGCGCGGCCCAGAAAAGGGGCTTCCCCTATCCGACAATCTGAACGCCCCGCGCCACGCCGTCACCCGCGCAGGTATTTGACCACCGCGTCCGTCCGCGAATGGACGTGCAGTTTCTCATACACCGTGCGCACATAGCTGCGCACCGTGTCGATGCTGATGTTCATCCGGTCGGCGATTTCCTTGTAAGCGTAGCCTTTGGACAGTTGGTCCAGAAATTCCTTCTCCCCCGGCGCGAGGCGCGACACCGGGGAGTTGTCCCCGGCCGGCTTGGAGAAAAACTGCACCACCCGCCGCGCCAGTTGCGGCGTCATGGGCGAACCGCCGCCGTGAACGTCGTGGATCGCCTCGAGCAGCCGCGCCGACGCCGTCCTCTTCAGCAGGTAGCCGCTGGCCCCGGCCTTCAGGGAATTGAACAGCGAGTCGCTGTCCTCATAGACTGTCAACATGAGAATTTGCGCTTTGGGCAGGATGATTTTCAATTGCCGGACGCATTCCACCCCCTTCATCCCCGGCAGGTTGATGTCCATCAGCACCACATCCGGCGGACGGTTGGGGATTTCTTTCAGCGCCGTTTCGGCGTCGGGATAATCGCCCGTCAGGCGCAGCGCCGGCGCGCGGCGGATGAGCGTGGCCAGACTGGTGCGGATGCCCTCGTCATCATCCACGATCGCCACTTTGATCTGGGTCTTTTCTGTCATAACAGTATAACAGTTGTCATGCTCCATTCATGGCGCGCCACCGCCCCGCACGGCAATCCCATGAACGCGCGGCGGGGAAGTTTTCAAGCTGCGGCCTTTCCATTGCTGTGAACCGGCGCAAAATGCAGGCTCAATCTGACGGTGGTTCCCTGGCCGGGACGGCTCTCGATGGTCACGTTCTCGCCTATGGCCTGCGCGCGGCGGCGCATGTTGCCCAAGCCGTTGCCCCGGCTGTGTCCGTTGCTGTCAAATCCCCTGCCATCATCCTGCACCATGATTTCCAGCGCATTGCCCGTCGCCTCGGCGCGGACGTGGACCTCGCGCGCGGCGGCATGTTTGAGCGTGTTGGTCAGCGCTTCCTTGACGACCAAAAAAATATTGTGCCGGACTTCCGGCTGCAGCGGGTGTGCCGGTAAATCCTGCGGCAGGTCCAGCCGGCAATGAATCCCGCCGCCTTCGAACAATTCATTGGCAAAGTGCGCGATGTATTCCACCAGGCTTTGCAGCGAATCGCTCCCGGGCCGGACCGCCCAGACAATCTCCTCCAAAGCCCGCACGGTTTGATCGGCGGACTGGGAAATTTTGACCGCGTGGCTTTCAACTTGACTCGGATTGTCCCGGTCCGCCCTGAGCAGGCCGCTTAAAAGCGAAATGCGGGCCAGGGACGAACCCAAATCATCGTGCAAGTCGCGCGCGATGCGCTCGCGTTCATGCGCCAGGGCGCGCTCCCGCTCCAATTGTTCCAACCGGCGGTGAAGTTTGCGCTTTTCCATCACCCGTGAGGTTACCGCGATGGCGGCCAGCAAACCCAGCGAGGCTGGCACGCGAAACCACCACGTTTGCCATAAGTGCGGCTGCACGGTTACAGAGACACTTGCGCCCGTCTTGTTCCAGCCCCCTTTCCCGTTTCCAGCGATGACCTCAAATCGGTATTTGCCGTACGGCACATAAGGAAAGGAAGCCGAGCGGCTCGAGCCGGCTTCCACCCAGTCGGAATCCAGTCCTTCGAGCCGATAGCGGAAGCGCACCCGTTCGGGAGCATCGAAATTAAGGCCCGTGTATCGAAACTCGAGCCGGTGTTTGCCGGGGGCAAGACGCAATGATTCCGCCGCATCCGGCACCCCGTCCACCAGCGTCTCCTCCAGCACCACCGCGGGCGCGGGAATCTCCATCGTTTGGTGATGTGGATCCGCCACCACAATCCCCTCCTGCGTTGGGAACCAGAGCAGGCCTGATTTGGTTCTGAGGCCAATCGGAAAAAATCCGCTGATGCATTCCTCGGACAACATGCCCTCGGTGCGGCCATAGACCTGCGGATACGCCGCCGGCATCTTTTGGGCCGCCAAATTCTCCAACTCATGCTTGCTGACACACACAATGCCCCGGTCGCCTCCCAGCCAAAGGTTGCCCGTGTCATCTTCGAGGATTTGCGAGATCGTGTTCTCGGGAAGCCCTTCGCGGGTTGTATAAGTCGCCACCCTCTCCCTCTTTCAACTGGCTCAACCCGCCGCCGCCCGTTCCGATCCAAAGAGTGCCTTCCCCATCCAGGTACAGTGTGCGGACCCAATCGCTCAACAATCCGCTCCGTTTCCTCCAACGCCCGTCCGCCTTGCCCTCGACACTGAACAATCCATCGCCGGCGGTTCCCACCCACATGGAGCCATCCCGTTCCGGCACAATGGCTGTAATCGCATGAACCTGCGGACCCATCCTTTGTGCCAGCCACTGCCCATTGTCCTGCCGCCAAAGCTCTCCTTGCCGTGTCCCCACCCAGAGCCTGCCCGGCGCATCCTGCCCCAACGCGCTGACGTCCAGGTTGGTCAGCGCCGGCAACCCGGGTTCGCTCTCAACATTGCGCACGTCCTTGAATTGCAGCAACCCGCGCGCGCCGCCCATCCAGCAACTGCCGTCCTTCGCCATCAGCAACGCTCCCGCTCGACCATCCCCCGGCGACAAGCCTGCGGCGGGCAGCGGCCTGAAATAACGGCCATCCCAAAGATAGAGGCCCTCGCTTGATTTGCTCGCCCAAATCATCCCCGGCCTTGCCTCCGCCAGGCCCTGCACCGCGCCGTTGCCCAGCCCCTCGTTATAGCCGATCACGGACAGGTTTTTGGGGCGCAGCCGATTCAAGCCTCCGTGTGTGCCCACCCAAAGTTTTCCTTCCCGATCCACCAGCAGCGCTTCCACCAAATTGTCCGACAGACCGCTGCTCGCATTCACAGCCACCAGCTTCCCATGCTTGAACTGGAACAAACCCTCGCTCACGGACCCGGCCCATACCGTGCCGTCGGGGTCTTCCGCCAGGGCGCTGACGTAATGCCTCGCCAGATGACGGGGAAACCGGTAGCGCCGCCACTGCTCCCCCTCACGATACAGCACCGAGTCATCGCCCGCTCCGACCCAGATGCGCCCCTCATGATCCACCAGCAGGCAGTGCGGATCCTGCAGCAAATTATCGAAGACTGGGTCATGCACCTGCAAAAGCTCCCCGCCCCGCAGACTGAACAGCCCCGCACCCTTCGCCCCGATCCACATCGTACCGGTGCGTTTGCTGAACAGCGAAGTGATCGGTTTTCCGGCCAGTTCAGGCGCGGCGTTGAAAGTATCCAGATGTCCATTCTGCCATACCGCCAACCCGGCTTCCGTGCCGACCCAAAGCCGCCCCTCCCTGTCCTCCGCCAGCGCATTAACTGAATCCGACGGGAGTCCGTCTGCCGTGGTGAACGCCCTAAACCGCCCGTTCTGCCATCGTCCCAACCCCCGGCCCACGCTCCCGATCCACAGCGCGCCCTGCCCATCCCCCAGCAGCGTCTGCACCGGCCCGGCTTGAAATCCTTCCGGCAAACCAAACGACACAAATCTCACCCCGTCGAATCGGCTCACCCCGGCATCGCTCCCCACCCAAAGGTAACCATCCTTGGTCTGCGCCAGCGCGCGCACGAAATTTTGCGGCAACCCTTGCTCGCGTTGCCACACCCGGAACGTGAACGGCAATTGCCCGCGCCCGATGGTCAGGCCCGCATTGCCCGATTTTATTCCGCTCTCGTCCACCACGAAATCGCTGAACGAGGTTGCAATCGCCATCTCGCTGAACGTCCAACCATCCCCGCCCCCGCCGTGGCGCAAGCGGATTTGGTTGAACGATGCGTTCGCGGCGAACTTCGTCGTCAGGCTTTCCATCTGGTTGGCCTCGGTCGCGCCCGGCCCAAGATCCGGATCCAGCCACACGGTCACCACGTCCCTGCCCCCCGCCACATATCGCACTTTAAAAACAATCGTCCGTTCAATCCCCTTGCGCGGCAGCTCATACAACTGCGAGGCCGCCGGCTTCGACGAATTCAAATCAATGCCGTAATCGGTGGTTGCATTGTTCGTCTTGCCGGTCTCAAAAACATTGAAATTGGTCTTGCCGGACTCAAAAACATTGAATGCGCCGTAGGCCCAGGCATTGAGCGCGTTGCCCACCCCCAGCCGCTCCGTGTCCCCTTCGTATAGCTCGAACGCGGCAAAATATGGCTCCGTGCCCGCATCCGATATCGGGTTCACATGATACTTGAAGTAGAGCGTATCAGTCGCCGTATCATCCCGTTTCACCGACCCGCCCAGAATGTCCGTGCCGGGCCCCGTCTCGTGCGCCAGTGTCGCTCCCAAATCGCTCCAGATGATGTCCGCCGGGCAGGAGACCGATGCTAAAAACATCAATCCAGCCGCCAACCACGTCCGTCCACAGCGGCGGAGCGAAAACACGGCAGGCGCGATCATACGCAAAATATGCTTCAATCGGCGGCACATGACAAGGGCCGACCTCAATTTTCCCGCAGGAACAAATTCGGGAGTTCTGAACAGCAACATCACGTTGCAAGAACTTTAACGTTATCACATCGATCCCATCAGTGGCGGTTGGCGATGTAGGAAATGAGGTCCGCCATGGATTGTTTAGGCAAGGCGCCCTCAAATCCGTCGGGCATCAGGGAAAGTTTCGAATTTCTAATCTTCTCCAACCAAACCCGGATCATTGGCGATTCCTTCAGGAGCGCGGTCGTCTCGACCGCATCCGTCGGCGTCCCGCCGACGGAACCAGTCGTCCGCAACCGACCCGCCTTTTTGGTGAGTTCCCAAGCACATCGCTAATGATTTGGGAAACAAATCGTCCCGGTAAGGCATCGGACTGCAACCGGCAGTCACCTGGTATGTGTCCGCAGGCTCATTGAATCGCGGCATTGCGGGACTGATCTGAAACGCCAGGCGGGCATGAGGATATTTGGCCGTATCCTGCTTGATCTCGCGGACAAACAGATGCGGATTTCTCCGCAAATACTGCAGCGGAACATAATAGTGCCACAGCCACGTCACGTTATGATTGCCAAACCAGTTCCCCCAATCATCCCGATGCCGCCCATACTGGCTCGTGCCCGCTTGAAGCTCAAACTCGCCCGTGTCCGGTCGAAACCGCAGATCGCAGCCGCCCAGGGCCGTGACCCCGCCGCCTGCAAACGACCGGATGCGCCCGCCGCTGTCGCCGTTAGCCGCGTAAAGCCAGTTATCCAGTCCGTAATCGAACCCATTGACCCGATGCTGCGGATTGCCCAAAGAGAACCCCGATAAAATCGTTTTCCGCACATCCGCCTTCCCGTTGCCGTTGGTGCTGTAAGCGTAAAAGATTTCGCCCCCGGCGCTGACAATGACACCCTTGCGCCAGGGGCAAATGCCGTTGGGATAACTCAGCCCGTCCAGAAACACCGTCGCTTTCTCATAAACGCCGTCCCCATTAGTATCTTCAAGGCAGACAATCCTTCCGTTATGCCCACGCCGGGAAATTCCCCCACCAGCCGCCAACCCCAACGAGGTAGGTCGAGCGCTGGCTGCCGTATTCCCTTCCCTCTCCGCCCCCATCAGATGGGAGGGGAGAGGGCCAGGGTGAGGTGAGGGTCTTTCCCCCACTCCTTCGTTACTGGATTTCTTTTCTTACGCCTTTGGGTCATAGCGCCTTTGTGTTGAGTCTGGATCCCCATTCGGATAATCCCTCATTTCAACAACCCAAAGTTTCCCATCCGCGCCCCACTCGAAGGCAACCGGACTTTCAATCAGCGGCTCAGTCGCAACGATCTCGACTCTAAAACCGGGCGGAACACGGATGCAATCCAGGGATTCCAAGGGCGATTTTGGAGAAGGTTGATTGTCCATCGCATCTCCCCAACACGAGGAAATTCCGAGGAGCGACAAAGCAAATAAGCATGTGCGGACCATACATCCTTCAGCGAACATTCTTCGATGGATACCAATTTCCTAGTACCCTTTCAAGCTGGAAGCCAGCGACTTCACGGCCAGGCTGACTTCACGGGGCGTAGCTGAGTCTGGCGCGTTTGAGGCGTAGCTCTTTTAAGGGGAATCAAACACGCCAGTCTCGGCGAAGGGGGGATGTTGGCTCAAAGCCTGCTATTGGTTGCCTACTGATTTGCAGAAGAAATTGATGTAGTCACCGAGCGTTAGGACTGCGGAGAAGTCTGCGTTCCCTCCAAGTCTTTTCAGTCGATATTGGGCCACCCGATTAACCTCTTGAGCGTCGTCGTCCAATTCCAACCACCCATCGGCAGAAGCAAGCTCCTTATCGAAGCGGTCTGAAGGACGCAGCTTTCCAGGCGGTACTCTCAAGAGAGTGGCTACCTCGTTCCAAAGTTCGAAAACCAAATCTTTTTGGAGCTTCGCATCAGCGAAGAACTGGGAGTAAATGGTGGCCATTGGCAAGTCTTCTCGGTTGGAGAAACGTTCAGCCCTTCCACGACCGAAGCGCCACACACCGAAAAAAGCTGCAATACCGGAGAGCGTCAGAACAAAAAGTGTATAAAAAATCTTATCAACTGCGAGGATCCAAATTAAAAATGCTAGGCAGATGCAATCCAAGGTTAATATCCAGACCTCGAAGGTCACTTTTCTATGCCGCTTTAACTGCAAAGAAACCGTAACAACACTTAGCATGAAAGCGATGCCGCAAAATGGTCGCAGACAGTTACAAAGTGATTGACTCAATTCCATTGACACTTTCTATATCAGTTCGGCTTGGATGCACATCCAGTCATACAACTTTGATATGCCTCGTAGGTGCTCGCACCATTGATAATAGCCCCTACTCCGGAAAGCACACAGCCAAAACCACCTGAAAGGGTCAGTCCTAGTATTACTCTGTTAAGTTGCGCAAACTGCGAGTGAAGAATGAAATGTGTTGAAAGAGCAAAATCCGGTCGCCCAATCGCGGTTTTCGTCAATGTTTATGGGCATTTCATGCTTTTTTTCCGATCTTATACTTAACAAAGTAATACTAGGATATTGGTATTCATAGGTGTTCATTCATTTTATTTGCCTCATGTTCTTATTCAAAAGCAATGGTCTGGCCATACCTGCGCCATTTCAGCTCAAACCCCTGCCCAAGTCAAGCCCAAAATACCACTTTCACCAATTTCCTAGTATTACTCTGTTAAGTTGCGCAAACTGCGAGTGAAGAATGAAATGTGTTGAAAGAGCAAAATCCGGTCGCCCAATCGCGGTTTTCGTCAATGTTTATGGGCATTTCATGCTTTTTTTCCGATCTTATACTTAACAAAGTAATACTAGGACTTACCCTTTCACTTTCACTGACCCTTTCACTCCTTCGATCAGATTGTCTCGCCAACACCAATGCCCGCACGGGTTGGAGTATTGGGCCGTCTTAATTCCCAGAGACAGCCGAGCGCGGTGAGAAACACGACCATTTCGATTGCGAGATTAGCCCGGATTGTTTCTCGGGTGTCCTGAATGCTGTCTTCCTCCTTCGATACGGTTCCGGAAGGAAAACCTGGCGGCTCCCGTAAGATTCGCACTGCTATGACCGTCGCACGGTACGCGACACAGTTACTTGCAATTTTGAATCCGGAGATAAGCGCAATCACCAGTAGCCCCACTAGCAAGTTGTTTCGCTTAGGTCGATGGGCTTGAACCGGGCTTTCGCTCATAGAATTTCGTAAAGGGGTCATAAAGGGGTCAGTCCCGCATAATCGCATATTATTGTTTCTTTTCCACATCGCGCAGCAGGTTCGCCAAGGAACCGGCTGCACCCATGTTTAATCGTTTGGCAATCCAGTTCAAGGTCATTGTCGTTTCCTGGCGCAGCCGCCGGGCCAGCTTGAGCTTCTCTGCATCCCCTTTGCGACGTTGCGCCAGTTCCGTCGCGGTCCACCGCCGCCGCTTGAGTTCCTTCGCCACCAGTTGCTCCGCCCACGCTTCCTCTGTTTCCCGCCGCTCCTCCCCGCCGTGATGCGGCCCGCTCCGGCCCTGCATCTCCTCCAGTAACGCCTGCCGAAATTCCTTGCCTCCCAAACACCAGCCGCGCCGAATCGCTTTCCATTCCTTGTCCAACTCTGCCGCCCGGCGTGCCTCCATCCGCCCGGCAAACTCCTCTCGCACGGCCTTGCTGTCGCAGCCCAAGCCATGCTCCCCCAGCAACCGGTCCACCCGCAACCAGCGTGGCCGTTGCCGCGCCGGCAGCAAATACGCCGGATAACTGCTCCAGCGATAGCGGCAGAGCTTCTCTTCCGGCGCCTAAAGTTAACATGGGGTCGTCAGGTGAGGGAAAATCCGCTACACCTGACGCCCTATGATTACATCTAACAAAAAAAGTAATAGCAAAAAACAAACCCAACCGCAACCCCAACGGCCACCCCGTGGCGCCACGGAACCTGCTCCGCGCAAAGCCAGGACGATCAAACTGGGGGTGGACGTGCATCTGGGCCTTTACGTAGTCGTGCGCGTGATCGACGGTGGCACGCCCCAGCCGCCGCAACGTTTCAAGCCGGCGGATTTCCTGTTGTGGTGCGCCAAGCAACTCACCCTGGCCGAGAAAGTCTTCACCTGCTATGAGGCCGGTCCATTCGGTTACACCTTGCATCGCCGGCTGGAGAAGATGGGGGTGACCAATTACGTCATCCGGCCACGGGACTGGGACGAATACAGCAAGAAGGTCAAGACGGACAAGCGCGACGCCCTGGCCATGGCCTTGTGTCTGGATCGCTACGTCAGCGGCAATCGGGAGGCGTTTTGTGTGGTGCGCGTTCCCACCGAGGCAGAGGAGCAGAAGCGCAGTCTGTCGCGCCAGCGGGAAAGTCTGCAGCAGGAAAAGCAACGGTTGGCCGCGCAGGGGCGCAGTCATGCCCTCTATTACGGCGGACATCTGCAAGGGGAGTGGTGGCAGGAAGCGGCCTGGCAAAGGAATCTGCTGGAGTTGCCGGCCATCGTGGTCAATTTGCTGGAACCCTTGCGCCGGTTGCTGGCGGCGGTGGAAGTGGAGTTGAAAGTTCGGACCAGGGAACTGGAGGCAGCCGCGCCTGCCGGGTTGCCGGTGGGCTTGGGCCCGATGACCAGCGAAATCCTGGAGCGGGAAGTGGCGGATTGGAATCGGTTCAACAACCGCAGACAGGTGGCCAGCTACACCGGGCTGTGTCCCCGGGAGGACACCTCCAGCCAGCGGCGCTTTCAAGGGGCCATCAACAAGCACGGCAACCGGCGCTTGCGGCCGGTGCTGGTGGAAGGAGCCTGGCGTCTGATGGTTTTCCAGCCCAGCTATCGCCCGGTCCAGAAGTGGCGGGCGGCCCTGCTGGACCACAAGACCAGCCCGTCGCGGCGCAAGAAGCTCATCATCGCCCTGGCGCGGACCTTTGCGGTGGACTGGTGGCGGGTGCGCACCGGACGCTGCGCCGCCGAAGCCCTGGGACTGAAACTCCAGCCCTTGCCCGGCGTCTGAGGAATGACTGATGCAATGACTTTGCCGCCCACAATTTTGGAGCGTAGCGGAACCGAACTGACCCCTGGGCTTTTGATGGCCCGTTTTAAAGTATGGTGTCCGCGCGCTCCTCTGGACTTGGAAACGATAAAGTGTACGCCTCGCGGTTGTACGGATAGCAGGTTAAGCCAGGTCGATTGACCGGCGCTCCACCAGAGGAGACGATCCAACAAAAAAGCGGCAGAAAGACAAAGAGAAAGAAGAAAACAAAGAGAAGAAGCTTTTAATAAAAAGACAGGATTTTCGGACGCGCTTGACAACTTACCCCATAGCAGGGGTCAGTCCCGCATAATCGCATATTATTGTTTCTTTTCCACATCGCGCAGCAGGTTCGCCAAGGAACCGGCTGCACCCATGTTTAATCGTTTGGCAATCCAGTTCAAGGTCATTGTCGTTTCCTGGCGCAGCCGCCGGGCCAGCTTGAGCTTCTCTGCATCCCCTTTGCTACGTTGCGCCAGTTCCGCCGCGGCCCACCGCCGCCGCTTGAGTTCCTTCGCCACCAGTTGCTCCGCCCACGCTTCCTCTGTTTCCCGCCGCTCCTCCCCGCCGTGATGCGGCCCGCTCCGGCCCTGCATCTCCTCCAGTAACGCCTGCCGAAATTCCTTGCCTCCCCAACACCAGCCACGCCGAATCGCTTTCCATTCCTTGTCCAACTCCGCCGCCCGGCGTGCCTCCATCCGCCCGGCAAACTCCTCTCGCACGGCCTTGCTGTCGCAGCCCAAGCCATGCTCCCCCAGCAATCGGTCCACCCGCAACCAGCGTGGCCGTTGCCGCGCCGGCAGCAAATACGCCGGATAACTGCTCCAGCGATAGCGGCAGAGCTTCTCTTCCGGCGCCAGCAACCCGCCCCGCACGGGATTGAGATGCACATAGTCGCACACCGTCTTGAGGTAACCCGTGCCGCCGCCTTCCACGATGAGCGCTTTATAACGGCCGCTAAAGACATGCCCAAAGAGCTTGTGCCGACGGTTGAAGCGCGCAGTGTAAGTGCCCAGGAACCATCTCATGCCCGCCACCAAATTGGCGCTGGGCGTCTCCACCACCAAATGAAAGTGGTTGGGCATCAAGCAGAGGGCATGCACCTGCCAGCTGGTTTTCTGGCAGGCTTCCGTCAGGGTGTTGAGGAACAGCACCCGATCCCGGTTGGACTGGAAAATGGGTTCGCGCCGGTCGCCCCGATTCAGGACGTGATAGACCGCCCCAGGATATTCCACTCGGAGTTTTCTAGCCATGAGGCCCAATTTGCGCCAGAGAAGACAAAACGTCAATGCAATATGTGATTATGCGGGACTGACCCCTGCTATGGGGTAAGTTGTCAAGCGCGTCCGAAAATCCTGTCTTTTTATTAAAAGCTTCTTCTCTTTGTTTTCTTCTTTCTCTTTGTCTTTCTGCCGCTTTTTTGTTGGATCGTCTCCTCTGGTGGAGCGCCGGTCAATCGACCTGGCTTAACCTGCTATCCGTACAACCGCGAGGCGTACACTTTATCGTTTCCAAGTCCAGAGGAGCGCGCGGACACCATACTTTAAAACGGGCCATCAAAAGCCCAGGGGTCAGTTCGGTTCCGCTACGCTCCAAAATTGTGGGCGGCAAAGTCATTGCATCAGTCATTCCTCAGACGCCGGGCAAGGGCTGGAGTTTCAGTCCCAGGGCTTCGGCGGCGCAGCGTCCGGTGCGCACCCGCCACCAGTCCACCGCAAAGGTCCGCGCCAGGGCGATGATGAGCTTCTTGCGCCGCGACGGGCTGGTCTTGTGGTCCAGCAGGGCCGCCCGCCACTTCTGGACCGGGCGATAGCTGGGCTGGAAAACCATCAGACGCCAGGCTCCTTCCACCAGCACCGGCCGCAAGCGCCGGTTGCCGTGCTTGTTGATGGCCCCTTGAAAGCGCCGCTGGCTGGAGGTGTCCTCCCGGGGACACAGCCCGGTGTAGCTGGCCACCTGTCTGCGGTTGTTGAACCGATTCCAATCCGCCACTTCCCGCTCCAGGATTTCGCTGGTCATCGGGCCCAAGCCCACCGGCAATCCAGCGGGGGCGGAGGCCTCCAGTTCCCTGGTCCGAACTTTCAACTCCACTTCCACCGCCGCCAGCAACCGGCGCAAGGGTTCCAGCAAATTGACCACGATGGCCGGCAACTCCAGCAGATTCCTTTGCCAGGCCGCTTCCTGCCACCACTCCCCTTGCAGATGTCCGCCGTAATAGAGGGCATGACTGCGCCCCTGCGCGGCCAACCGTTGCTTTTCCTGCTGCAGACTTTCCCGCTGGCGCGACAGACTGCGCTTCTGCTCCTCTGCCTCGGTGGGAACGCGCACCACACAAAACGCCTCCCGATTGCCGCTGACGTAGCGATCCAGACACAAGGCCATGGCCAGGGCGTCGCGCTTGTCCGTCTTGACCTTCTTGCTGTATTCGTCCCAGTCCCGTGGCCGGATGACGTAATTGGTCACCCCCATCTTCTCCAGCCGGCGATGCAAGGTGTAACCGAATGGACCGGCCTCATAGCAGGTGAAGACTTTCTCGGCCAGGGTGAGTTGCTTGGCGCACCACAACAGGAAATCCGCCGGCTTGAAACGTTGCGGCGGCTGGGGCGTGCCACCGTCGATCACGCGCACGACTACGTAAAGGCCCAGATGCACGTCCACCCCCAGTTTGATCGTCCTGGCTTTGCGCGGAGCAGGTTCCGTGGCGCCACGGGGTGGCCGTTGGGGTTGCGGTTGGGTTTGTTTTTTGCTATTACTTTTTTTGTTAGATGTAATCATAGGGCGTCAGGTGTAGCGGATTTTCCCTCACCTGACGACCCCATGTTAACTTTATGAGTCCAATTCATCAATATGTTGAAATATGAGGACTTGACGCCTTTACGGCAGTAGTGTTCGGCAAGGTGAATGCTTTGGCCCGGAGGCGTCAGTTTATGGAAGGTTTTTCTGTCCTGAGAAGCTTGTCGTCCAATTGTAACCTGATTGTCACCTAATTGTAACTTGTACTTTTTTAGCCATTCTGGTCTGATGGGCGCATGGCCAGGAAACGCCAGCCGATTCGAGAAGACCAGTTGCACCACTGGAATCTGTTGGAGCAATTCCGCCGACGGGTCTTGCCGCTGCTGAAGGCCAAAGCCACCCTCCCCACCGAGGAGGATGTGCGGCGCACTCTTTTCGCCGAGGACTATTTTTGCAGCTACCTTTTTGCCATGCTCAATCCGGTCATCACCAGCATGCGGTCTCTCTGCCACGTCAGCCATTGCCGGAAAATGCGCCGGGTCAGTGCGGCCCCGATTTCCCCGGCGGCCTTTTCGGAGGGGCAGCATGTGTTTGACCCGGAGATTTTGGAAAAGGTGGTGCGACAGTTGGCCCAAGAAAACCAAGGCCGGGGCCACGGCGGGGACGCACGGGTGCGCCAGGCGCTGCGTGCGCTGACGGCGGTGGATGGCACGGTGTTGCGGGCGGTGCCGCGCATGGCTTGGGCCCCGGCGGCTGGACCCGGTTCGGCCATCCGGTTGCATTTGCATTTTAATGTTTTCGATCAGATACCGGAAGCCTGGCCCATCACGGCGGGCAACGTGTGTGAGCGCAAGGTTTTTGCCCAGACCGTGGCCCCCGGCAGCATGAACGTGGCCGACCGCCATTACAGCCACAACCACGCCTTGCTGGCCCAATGGCGCCAGCGCGGTATCGATTTTGTCCTGCGCCTCAACAACAATGTCATTCTGGAGCCGGTGGGGCCAGAGCGCCCCCTGACGGAAGAGGACCGGCAAGCGGGAGTGGTGTGGGATCGACAGGTCCGTTTGGGCGTCCACGGAGAAGGTCCGGTCATGCGGGTGGTGCGGGTGGAGGCCAACGGGGATATCTTTCATCTGGTCACGACGCGGGAGGATTTGTCCGCCGCGTTGATCGGCCTCATTTACCGGCAGCGCTGGCAGATTGAACTGTTTTTCAAGTGGATCAAAACCATCCTCAACTGCCGGCACTGGCTGGCCGAATCGCCGGCGGGGGTGCAGATGCAGATTTACTGCGTGCTCATCGCTGCGTTGCTGCTGATGTTGTGGACAGGCCAGCGCCCTAACAAGCGCATGGTCGAATCGCTGCAATGGTACTGGATGGGCTTGGCCAACGAGGAAGACCTGGTGACGCTGTTGGAGCGCGCTGGCTGTTCGAAAAAATCCTGAGTCTGTGGGCGGGGGCTTTTTAATCCGAAGTCTCTCTGGGCGAAGCTTTGCCCTGATTCGGCCCCATTGACAAATCCTGATCATTTTCCGGTCAATATCAGGTCCCTCACAGCCGCTTTGCGTTGAAAATTGGTCCAAGCACATACCCTGCCGATCACAACTGCCTTTACGGAGCCAATAGAAGACGGGAGAGTTTAAAAAGTGACACTTGCACGGTTGACAGAGGAGCGGCGCCGCCTTCCGGCCATGCCGTGAACGGCACCGGAGTGCGCCTGAATCGGATTGGCAAGCAGACCGGTCTTGCGCCTCTGAGCCGTGCCTTTGCGGTTCTGTTGTTCTTCATTGATAATTTTGTGTTATTGGTGATGGGTAAAAGATGGCTCTCTCTCACCCAAACCCTCTTCCCAAGGAGAGGGCTTCAAATGCAGAAAGTTTTACCGTCAAAGTGCCAACATGGAACCAGGCTCAATGCGGGCAAGTGGCGACAAATGGTTAAGAGATTATCCAAAAACGACAAACTATGGGTTGACCCCTCGCCCTCCGGAGGAGGTGTCTTTGCATCCGGGAGAAACAGGGCTTGGAAGCCAAAAAAGCATCGAAACACCCCCTGTGGCAGAGAAATGCGGAAGGCGGACTGGAAAAAAGGCCTGCAAATCTGTGGAAAAGGTAGAGAATCACGAAAAAGGCCCACGCTGGTCGTGGGCAAGAATCCAAATGGGAAATCCCAAATTAGTGTCGAACGACAATTAAAAATCACCACTGACGACAATTAAAATTCACCAGTGAGCCGGTAATGATCAGGCGGCGGTTGGGATGGCCGGAGGCCATCCCCAAACCGCCGCAAATGATCACAAACAAACAATACCGGAAGCTCATGAGTGAATATCAGAAAGCAGCGAACATTGTCGTCAGCGCGATGAAAGCGGATGTGCATCCGCAGACCGCGCGAAAATACATCCAGGCGGCCCAACCGCCGGAGCAACTGCAACAGAAGCATGGCTGGCGCACGCGGCCCGATCCGCTGGCGGCCATTTGGGAACCCGCCCGGCAAATGCTCTTCCAAGCGCCCGAACTGGAAGCCAAAGAGTTGTTCGATTATCTGCGGGGCCTCCATCCCGACCAGGCCGCTGGCTCGGCGTTGCGCTCGTTTCAACGGCGGGTGCTGCAATGGCGTTTGCAGCATGGCCGGGACAAGGAGGTGTTCTTCGAGCAGGAGCATCTTCCAGGCAGGGTGATGCAGGTGGATTGGACCGACGCCAGCGAGTTGGCGGTGACGGTGCGGGGAGCGCCGCTGGAGCATTTGTTGTGTCATGCGGTCTTGCCCTATTCCAATTGGTCGTGGGCCACGCGCTGTCAATCCGAGTCGCTGTTGAGTCTGCGCCACGGTTTGCAGGAGGCATTGCATCAATTGGGCCGGGTGCCGGAACGGCTGCAAATCGACAACAGCAGCGCCGCCACCCATCGCGTCGGCAGCGGCGGGCGGGAGTTCAACCGTGATTTTCTGGCGCTGGCGGAGCACTACGGGCTGAAGCCCCAAACCATCGGCATTCGCAAGCCGCACGAAAACGGCGATGTGGAATCGCGCAACGGCCATCTGAAACGGCGGCTCAAGCAACATCTGCTCTTGCGCGGCTATCGGGACTTTGAAGCGGCCGAAGCGTATGACCGGTTTCTGTGGACGGCGTTGCGCAAGGGCAATCAGAACTGCTCGGTCAAACTCAAGGAGGAGTGGGAGGCGCTGCGTCCGCTGCCTCCGACCCGCTTGAGCGAGTATGACGAACTGCGCTGTCCGGTCAGCCTCCACAGCACGATTCGGGTCAAGAAGGTGACCTATTCGGTGCCGGCGCGCTGGATCGGCCAGGAGGTTAAAGTGGAAGTTTACGAAGGGCATTTGAAAATCTTTCACGGGCGGGAACTGCTGCTGGAGTTGGCGCGAGCCACCGGGGATCGCGGCGCGGTGATCGACTACCGGCACTTGATCGAGCCTCTGCTGCGCAAGCCCGGCGCGTTCACCCATTACGTGCATCGCGAGGAGTTTTTCCCCGATGGGTCGTTCCGTTTGGCCTATGACCGTCTGGTCAACGATCATGGTTTGCGGGCCGGTCAAATCGAATATCTGCACCTGCTCAAACTGGCGTCTGAACTGGGCGAGTCGGCCCTGAGCGCCCTGGTCGGCGAATGGGCCGGCCCCAATCGGACAGGCCGGTGGCGCGCGGCGGATTTGCGGCGTTACCTGAACTTGGACGCCGGCGCCCGCTGGCCGGAGATGACGCTGGAGCCGGAACTGAGCGGCTACGACGCGTTGCTGGAAAGGCCGGTGTCCCATGAATAACGACCCGCTGGCCTTGCTCTTAAAATCCTTTCGCCTGGGCACGATGGCGGCGATCTATGAAGGCACCTTGCAACAAGCCGAGCAACAAAACTGGGGCTATCGAAAGTTCCTGCTGCACCTGTGCGAGAGCGAAGCGCAGGACCGACGGCAACGCAAACTGGAGCGGTTGCTCAAGCAATCGGGCCTGCCGCAAGGCAAAGACCTGGGCAGCTTGGAGGAAACCAAACTGCCCGCCAAAGTGCGCCGGATGCTGCCCAGCTTGCTGGACGGCGGCTTTGTCCAGCGAGCCGAGAACGTCATCGCCATTGGCTTGCCCGGCCGGGGCAAAAGCCATTTTTTGGCCGCCTTGGGACGGGAGTTGATCCTGCGCCATCGCTACGCCGTGCTCTTTGTGCCGACCTTCAAGCTGGTGCAACAATTATTGACCGCCAAGCGAGATCTGCGTCTGGAAGAGCGCTTGCGCGAACTGGATCAGTTTGACGCGGTCATTCTGGACGACGTTGGCTACGTCAAGCAGGAGCGGGACGAAATGGAAGTGCTGTTCACGTTCCTGGCGGAACGCTACGAACGGCGCAGTGTGATGATCAGCAGCAATCTGGTCTTCTCCAAGTGGGACCAGATTTTCAAAGACCCGATGACGACGATGGCCGCCATTGACCGGCTGGTGCATCACGCCATCCTGTTGGAGTTCCAGGGGGAGAGTTTGCGAGTGCCCAAAGAAAAAGAACAAAACAGGGGCGGCGGGTAACGCCGAGGCCCCCCAGCCCCTTCGGTTCCACTGCGTCCTTGTCGCTACGCTCCAAAGACTCCGTTCCACCGAAGGGGCTGGACAAACGTTACAGAACAGTGAAACGATGAACCTTAACAACCGGCCTCAGTGGTGATTTTTAATTGTCGCTGATGGTGAAGAATAGTTGTCGTTGAAGAAATTAGAGCATTTTTGAGAATACGTGCTTGACATCCTGCTGATTTTTATTAGTCTCAGCCCAAGCTGAAAGCAACTGTAAATAAAACCCAAAAAAGCCTTATGAAAAATGAATTGAGCACTCCTCTGATTCCAACAGTAAAAAATCGGATTCCAACACTGTCCTGTGGCATCCTCGGCGTTGTTGTTGCGTTATTTCTTGCATTTTCCGTTCACGCGGCGCCAAAGGACATAGACTGGTTTACCGGCGCCAATCTCGGAAACGTCAACCTCGGCATCAATGGCACTCCGCCGAGTTATGACGCCGATGGGCTGGACATGTATATGGCCGACATCTATAGCCAAAATCCGCCCCGCCTGAACGATACCTACTCCCTTTCCTTTATGACCTTGGGAGACAGCGCGTTTGTTGACGTTGAAAATAAAACTTACGAGGCAGCCAATCCCGGCGCAAACCAGAACGCTGAAGACCTTATGTCCGTTAAATTGCATGATGTTTCTGTCGCGCCCAGCGTGGGGGACACTGGTTTCATGGATCTGACGTTTTACGCCGACTATGGCCCCAACGACCTTCCCGCTGATATCAAGGCATATTTTGGTGTCAACCAGGCGGAACTGTCTGTGTCCCTTGATTACGACCCTGGAAATGATAACAAGATTAATACGCTTTTTGTGACGTTAAGTCCCGTGCCTGAACCGTCGCCAGCCATCCTGCTGGGTGTGGGCCTCGCCTACTTCGCCGCCCACCGGCGCTGGCTGCGTTCGGCACCGACGAGTCCGCTATAAGTCGAAAAAAGGGGTCAATCCAGTTTGGTTCGTTTTGGCATAATTTCTGAAAGGGGTCCCCCCTTTGCTTCTTTTGGCCAGACCAATCAGACGTAGGCGGTAAAGGAATCATTAGCGATATGCTCAAGAGTTCACTCAAAGGGTGAAAGTTTCGGAAGCACGAGTTCCGCCGGCGGGACGCCGACGGATGCGACCGAGACGGTCGCGCTCCCAAAAAGTCGCTAATGATTCGGGTAAAGGAGCGTCCTCCTTGTTGACCGGCGAGTGGTGGTGGTGAAGTCGGGGAATGTGTTCATAATTCAATTCCGAGCCGGCGATGAAATGCAGTCAATAATTCAAGCGCGTCGGCGCGGGCGTGAATGAATTCATCCACGCCGGCTTTTTTGAAGGATTCGACTTGGGCCGTTGGCAATCCAGCCAGAACGATGATGGCGTCGTTTCGTTGCGCGCGGAGCGCCCGGGCCAACCGCGGCACAAGGGCGGGATATTTTTCGTCGGTCGAACAGATGACCGCGATTCTCGCCGTGGACTCGCCAAAGGCTTTGGCAGCGTCTTCGGGAACGCGAAAGCCTTCGGGCGAAATGACGTCGTAGCCGCCGACAGCAAAGAAGCTGCGGGAGAAATCCGCGCGCGCTTTGTACTCCGGCAGCGCCCCCATGTTGCATAGAAAAACAGAAGGACGTTCGACGTTTTGGACGGCGGCGCGCAGGCGCTCAAAGCCCGTGGAAGCGCGAGCAATGCAAACTGGAGTGATCCGGCTGCATGGGCTGTCGTGAATGCGAATGGCGCGGGCAATTTCCCCAAGCGTGGCGCCGGCCGCGGCCGCGTCCACGCAGGCGTCGAACATGCGCGGGCTTTTCAGATCGATTACTTTCGTGAGTTTCTGGAGGACAAGTTCATTGTCCGCATCTTCCAGGCTTGTCCTGTGCGATGTGATCTGGAAAACACGGCGCTTGTAAAATGCCTCCACGTCCAAGGCTGGACGTTCGAGCACCGCTTCCCTGGCATTGGCGTACTGGTTGACGCCGATGACGGGGTCACGACGGCGATTGACGGCCTGGATTCTCTCAACCGCGGTGGCCGCAACGGCTTTCTGTGGAAAACCCGCTTTCAATGCCGCCTCCATGCCACCCAGTTTCTCGACTTCCTGAAAGAGCGACCAGGCGCGGTTGGCGAGTTCGGCGGTGATCATTTCAACATACCATGAGCCGCCCGCCGGATCGATCACCCGGCTCAACTCGCACTCCTTTTGCAGAATGAGCTGGGTGTTGCGCGCAATGCGCTGGCTGAAATCGTCGGGCTGGCGGATGACCTCGTCGAACGCTCCAACCTGCATACTGTCACAGCCGCCCAGAACGCCGGCCAATGCTTCGACGGTCGTCCTCAACATGTTGTTGTAGGGATCCAGAACGGTTTTATTCCATTGGGAAGTGCGAACATGGAGCGAAAGTCTTTGGGCCTCTTCACCGCCGCCGGCTGCGGCCACGGCGCGCGACCACAACATCCGCAAGGCGCGGAGTTTGGCGATTTCCATGAAAAAATTTGTGCCGACCGTCACCGCGAAACGCATTCGAGGGGCCACCGTCCCGGCCTCGAGGCCGCGCCGATTCATTTGCCGGAGATACTCAACGCCGGTGGCCAGAGTGAAAGCGAGTTCCTGGGCGGCATGGCCTCCGGCTTCGTGCCAGGAACGGCTATGGACGCAGATGGTTTGAAGGTAAGGCGCGCCGGCCGCCGCCCAACGGAGCAGCGCCGCCATCTCGCGATAGGCGTCTTCGAGAGATTGCGGGAGAGAGCCTTCGTGGGACAAGACGCCGAGCGGGTCCATTTCAATGCAGCCGTAAAGGCAGGCGGGCGCTTTCTTGCGCTGGCGGGCGAGCGCCACCAACAGCGCGGCGAATGGCATCGCCGACGCCCCGGAGCGAACGAAGAGCCAGGTGTTTCCGAGATCAATGCCTTCCAGCGCGCGGTCAAGGTCGCCGACGGTCGCGATGGAGAGTCCGCCAGAACCGACTTCCTGCGGCTGCGCCCAATCGGGATCGTGGCCGTTGCGGGTGGCCTTGTCCAAAACGATATTCAAGGCGTTGAGGCCCCTGTCAAGTGAATTGCGGGCCGCGTGATTGAATTCAGACGGGCTGGAGCAGTTGATTTCCTGGGAAATCGCCCACGGCTGGCCGGCATAACCACTCGCCTTGGTCCCGCGCACAAAG
The DNA here is from genome assembly GCA_963825315.1 of uncultured Verrucomicrobiae bacterium. Taxonomy (GTDB): domain Bacteria; phylum Verrucomicrobiota; class Verrucomicrobiia; order Limisphaerales; family Palsa-1400; genus DASRLE01. The sequence goes on from CAWGST010000005.1 coordinate 724,438, forward strand.
GGGATGAATCCGGGAAATGAATTCAGGTGGGGGAGATTCGCGATGTCTTCAAGCCGATAGACCGGCTTGAGGGTGATGCCTTCGTGAGTGGATGCGAACATTCGTTTGTCAAACGGAACGCCTTTAAGCTCGGTCTCGACGAGCCGGTGCCAATCGCCATAACTGACAGGCGGAAAGTCCGCCGCCAGCCGGTCTGTCCCGGGTTTTGATTCAGTCAAGTTCATAAACAGTTTCCACGGTTCAGCCTTCCAAAGTCTCGACCAGCACGTCGTGCCGCCGGCCGTTCAGGGTTACGAACAAATGTTTCCCCCGTCCATTGCCCTGGAGGATGGGAGTCGGAGCGGCCGCCGCCTGGGCCGGAGACGGGGCAGGCGCTTCCGGCTTGAACAAGGCTTCGACTTGTTGCGGGTACATCGCATAGAGGACGACGATTTCATCTTTGACAGGCAGGCCTTTTTCGGCGCACTGCCTGCGATATTTTTCCAGGCCGGGTTCAAGGAGATCGGCGGGACGGGCCGTGACGGGCTTTTTGCCGGAGAGTTTTTCGACTTGGGCAAGCACATCCGGATCAATCCGGCCGGGTGTTTTGCCGTATTTGCCAAGGGCGATTTCCTGGGCGGGTTGGCAGATCATTTTCCAACGGCCAAACTTGACGTTCATCAAGGCTTGAGTGCCGACAATCTGCGAGGTGGGCGTGACCAGCGGGATCCAACCCAGCGCCTCGCGCACCACTGGAATTTCGCGCACGACTTCATCGAAGCGCCCGGACATCCCCTGCTCTGCCAGTTGGGTGCGAAAGTTCGAGAGCATCCCGCCGGGAACCTGGTAAATGAGAATATCGCTGTCCACCCGTTCATTGGCGGGGCTGGTGAATGGCGACAGTTCCTTGTACACGCCCTCAAAGTAGGTTCGCAGTTGCGAAAGTTTTTCCGTGTCGAATTTCGGGCAGCGTGGATGACCTTCCAGCAGCGCCAACATGCGTTGCGTATCGGGCTGCGCGGTGCCGTTGGCAAAGGGGGCAATCGAAACCTCGACGCAATCCACGCCCGCGTCAATGGCCGCCAGATAACTGGCCGCGCCCAACCCGGCGGTATCGTGGGTGTGGAGTGTAATGGGAATGCCGATTTTTTGTTTCAGTTCGTGAACAAGGTCGTGGGCGATGCGGGGTTGCAGGATGCCCGACATGTCCTTGATGCCGAGTGAATCGCAGCCCATCTTTTCCAACTCAATGCCCAACTTGACAAAGTTCCCGACTGTGTGAACCGGACTGATGGTGTAGCAGAGTTCCCCCCGGGCATGTTTTTGATGTTTCTTGACCGCGCAAATCGCCGTCTGGAGGTTGCGCAGATCGTTCAGGGCATCGAAGATTCGGATGATGTCCATCCCGTCCTGGCACATGCACCGCACGAATGCCTCCACCACATCATCGGGGAAACTGGCGTACTGGACAATGTTTTGGCCCCGGAGAAGCGTGATTTGCGGGGTCTTGGGAGCGGCCTTTTTAAGGGCACGCAAACGATCAAAGGGATTCTCATTGAGGAAACGCAGGCAGGAATCAATGGTTGCGCCGCCCCAGGTTTCCAGACCGTTGAATCCCATTCCGTCAAGAATGGGAGCGGCGGGCAGCATCTGGGCGGTCGTCATGCGCGTGGCGGCCATTGATTGATGTCCATCGCGCAGCACCGTGTTGTTGAATAAAACCGCTTTCACCATCTGAATGACTAACCGCCGCGCCGGGGAAAAGCAAGCTTCCCATTTTTGCCGAACTTCGTGAAGGCGCCGAAACCCTGGCCAGATGTTCAGCCTTATTCATATTGGACAAGAAACGACAGCGGGGACGGCTCCTATTCCACCAAGAATCGCCAATACCGGGGGAATAGTCAAAATTGTGACGAATGGCACACTGATTGCAAGGGTGACTGACGTGAGTCGTCGCTTGCTGGCCGTAACGGTTTTTGCTGCTGCACTTTTCCGGTTGCAGGCCGCTTCAGTTCCCCTTGCCGAGTTCCCGTTTCAGTATCGCGAAGGGCTGCTGTGGATCAAGGTCAACCTTGCGCAGTCGGATAAGCCTCTCAATTTCCTCCTGGACACCGGGACGGGTGTGAGCGTCGTCAATCTTGGCACGGCGAGACGCATCGGACTGAAACTCGGACAGGAAGTCACAGTTCATGGAGTGGAGACGAGGCTGACCGGCTATTGGCAACAACGGATGTCGGCCAAAGTGGCGGACCTTGAGTTGCCGCATGAGTTTTTGGCGGTTGATTTGGAAAAACTGAGCCGTTCATGCGAACGGCGCGTGGACGGACTTGTCGGGGCGGATTTCTTTCGGGGGCGAGTGGTGCAGATTGATTTCGACGCGCAGAAGATTCGGTTGCTGAAACGGGAGCAGGCAGGAAAAGCCGGCGAAACGTTGCCACTCCGACTGCGCCCAGGTGGAATGTGCCTGCCCATCAGCGTAAACGGTCACAAAGGCCAATGGGTTCGTCTCGATACCGGCTGCGCGACCGCATTGCAATGGGTGACTTCGGATGTAAAGCCCGAACAATGCGCGCGTCAAATGTCCATCGGACTGACTGAGATTTCCATTCCGCAGACGAAGACCAGCGTGTGCGCCGGCGACCAGGAGTTTGAGAACGTGCCGACTGGTTTGCACGAAACGGCCATTTTCCCCGGCGAGGCTGGATTGCTTGGCAACGGCTTGCTATCCCGTTTTCCCACTGTCACAATTGACATGAAGGCAGGTCGCGTGACTTTGGAGAAACGCCACCCGGCGCAATAGTTCCCGCGTCCCACGCCCCTCCGGTGCGGAGGCTCGCGCAATGGCCTTTCAGTCCCGGTCAAAATTCTTTGAGGGATTCCGTCCGGCGCGGCGTATTCAATGATGTAAACAAACAGCGGCAAAATGCCGCAACAAACGAAAAAAGGTCAAAAATATGAAAAAGTCCATTATTCTTGCAGTCGCAGTTGCCGGTGTTTTCGCTCTCACCAGCAGCGCCCAGGCGGGATCACCCAAGGGGGACGCACAAGCAAAAGCCAGCCAAAAGGTCGAGGGAACAACGCCTGATATGCTGGATCACTCGGCCAAGTCCCTTTCACCCAAAGCGCGCCAATTGGCGGAAGCCCGCCAGGAAGCGGTCAGCGCCAATCAGGACATTGATTATGTCCATGCCACGCGCCCCACGCTTTCGCCCAAAGACTCGCGCTTTGAAACGGCATGGCGCTCGAATGCCGTCGCGGAGTTCCAAATCGCGCCGTTGAAATAATCGTGGCGATTCTGTTTCTGAACCATTAAACTGCGAAGCGCGGCGGGCACTATTGCCCCCGCCTTCGCCGACATAGTATGAACACCAACGAACCGGGCAATCACGACGAGGCGCTTCACAAGCTGCTTAAGGAATGGCGCGCGGACGCGCCGTTGCCTCTGCGCTTTCAGGAGGCAGTTTGGCGGCGCATTGAACGGGCACAAGCGCCAGCCGCACCTTCAGTTTGGGATGTTATCGCTGATTGGATTGGCACGGCGCTGCCACGGCCGGCCCTGGCTGTTTCTTACGTCGCCATCCTTCTCGCCATCGGCATGACCGCCGGTTGGACGCAGGCCCGGCAGGAAACCGCCCGGGTGAAGGGTGAACTTGGCGACCGCTACATCCGCGTGCTCGATCCTTATCAAGCTCCACGCCAGTAATTCGATGAAGAAAGGCGTTCTCATTCTCCTGCTCGGTTTGGCCCTGGCAGCGGCGGCTTACGGCTGCGTCTATTTCTTCTGCACATCGTGTGCGCGGAATTTGGAGCGGAGCAGCCAGCCGGAACTGGCATGGCTAAAGGAGGAATTCAACTTGAGCGATTCGGAGTTCAAGCGCATTTCCGAACTTCACGCGGCTTACCTCCCGCAATGCGCGGAAATGTGCCGCCAGATTGAGGCCCAAAACCAGCGTCTGAGAACATTGCTGGCGGCCACCAATCAAATGACGACCGGGATTGAATCAGCCGTTGCGGAAAGCGCCCGATTACGCGGCGTATGCCAGCGCAACATGCTCAGGCACTTTTACGAAGTCAGCCGCACGATGCCGCCGGAACAAGGACGCCGGTATCTCGCCTGGGTGCAGGAAAGAACATTCCTTACGAGTGAAGGCATGATGCGCGACAAATGAAACGGGCGAACTAGTCAATAAGAAACAATATGAAAAAAACATTACTCATCATTGCGACGCTGGCCTTGGTGGCTGGCACAAACAACCTAACGGGGCAAACCAATGCTCCAGCGGAAAGCACCAAAACTCCCGTGAAACCCTACCCGCTCAAATACTGTCTTGTCTCCGGTGAAAAGATCGGCGAAATGGGCAAGCCGGTCGTCACGAACTACATGGGGCAGGAAATCAAATTCTGCTGCCCGGATTGTGTGAAGGACTTCCAGAAAGACCCGGACAAATTCCTCAAAAAGCTGGCAGAGGAGGAAAAGAAGGCGAAGAAGTAATCGTTTGTTGTGTTCCACGAACACGATGACCCGCACAATACGGGCGCGGCGAAACCAGCCGCCGACCAGCAGGACGGCCAGGAAATGGCCCGATTGGCCGCCGGCCACGACGCGGCCCTGAACAATTTGATGGAGCGGCACGCGGAAAAGCTTTTTCACTATCTGGCTCGCGCCTTGCAGAACGAAGAGGACGCGGCGGATTTGGCCCAGGAAACCTTCGCCCGCGTTTATCAAAATCGCGCGAAGTTCGACACCCATCAGAAGTTCTCCACCTGGCTCTACGCCATCGCCAGCAATCTGGTGCGCGACCGCTATCGCTGGCGCAAACGCCATCCGCAGGTTTCGCTCGACGCCGCCAATGAGGCCACTGGAAACGAATTTGGTGAATCGCTTCCCGCACAGAATCCTTCACCGAGCGAGAGGCTTCAGGACCGGGATCGCGCCGACGTCGTGCGCCGCGCCGTGGCCGCGCTGCCGGAGGAATTGCGCCTTCCGCTGATCCTCGCGGAATACGAGGAGAAGTCACACGCGGAGATCGGCGGGATTCTTCGTTGCTCAGCAAAAGCTGTCGAGACGCGCATCCACCGGGCACGCCAGCAACTTCGCGCGAGCCTCGGCCAGTTGCTGGAGACGATGTGAGCCAAATGAATTTTATTGTTCAAGGGGTGAGGCGGCCCGGCGGCGTATCACAATGAGAAGGAAGTTTATGAAAACATTCAAGCAAAAATTACACATGAAAAAAGAAATATTCGTTCTATCCATCCTCACAGCCGGATTCATCACCGTGCCGTCGTTCGCAGCCCAAGCTGGCTGTTGCTCCGGCATGGGGCCGATGCCGGGTTGTTCTGCAATGTCCGGTCACGACTCGGATCAAGCGCAGACAAGCGCCGTCGCTGACAAGTTGCCGCAGCCGGTCGCAACCGTTTTCGACAACTACGGCCGCATTCAAACTGCGCTCGCGCAAGATTCACTCCAGGACGTGGCGAAGGAGGCGCAGGCCATTGCGAAGGCAGTCAACGATGATGCGACGACAACATTCCCCAAGAATGTTGCGCAACAGGCCGGGGCCGCGGCCAGAGCCGCCGACCTGCGCGGCGCGCGCGAGGCGTTCAAGCCGCTCAGTCAATCGCTCATTGCATACGTTTCAAAACATCCGGCGCTGGCCGGCACTTACCGGCAAGTTCATTGCCCCATGGCCAACGCCGATTGGTTGCAAAAGGAACCCACAGTGAACAATCCATATATGGGCAAAGAGATGCTTCATTGCGGAGAGTTCGTCAAAAACAACGACAACGGAAAACATGGGCAATAAGGCCGCTTCATGCCCATTATGAATAAGTGGCATCAATGAACCGAGGCAAATCAGGATTAGCCGCCGCGATGGCAGCCGCCTGCCTGACTGTTCCCGGCCTGCTGTTCAGCGGCTGCAAAGGCATCCAACAGCCCGGCGAGCGCCAGGCGCGCGGCAATCTGGCATCAGTCGAGCAGGCTTACTGGCCCGGCGCGACCATGCCACGATTGGATGCGAACGCCGGGTTGAGCAACTATTTGCAGTTCGCAATGATGACCCAACCACAGGTTCGGGCGGCCTACTTTGATTGGGCGGCATCGGTCGAACGCATCACCGTCGAACGGTCGTCGCCTGATCCAAAACTGACGTTTCAAGCGTACATTCAAGATGTCCTCACCTCCCTGATGCCCGGGTTGATGCAGGATTTTCCCGGACCCGGCAAGCTGAAGGCGGCCGCCAACGTGGCCAGCGCCGAGAGCAGGACAAAGTATTTTGCATTTGAAACGGCCGCGCTCCAGACCGCCTTCGCCGTCAAGCAGGCGTATTACCAGCTTTGGTTCCTCGACGAGAAAATCCGCATCAATCGCGAGACGCTCGACCTGCTGGCCGACCTGGAAAAAATTGCCCGCGCACAAAACGAAGTCGGCAAGGTGACTTTGCAGGATGTGTATCGCGCGCAAATCGAGCAGGACAAGACTCGCCACGGAGATCAGCCAATCTGGAAGATTCGCGCCGCCCGCTGACGGCGCAATTCAAAGGCGCGTTGGGCCTGACGCGCGACCAACCGGACCCGGCGATGCCGGCTCGTTTTGAAACCACCCCGCTCAATTTGAACGGTGACGAGTTGCTCGACACGGCCTTCGCGCGCAATCCCCGTCTCAAAGCGATGGAACAGGATGTGCGCATGGCGGAGGCGTCCATTGCGCTCGCCCGCAAATCCAAAGTCCCCGATTTTTCCGCCGGGTTGCAGGCCGAGGTCTATACTCCTCCGTTCTATTGGCCGCAGGCCAGCATGAGTTTGCCAATCTGGCGCGACAAAATTGCGGCGCAAATCGCGGCGGCACAGGCTGGCAAGCGCGCCGCCGAAGCCCGGCTCACTTCCGGGCAAATCATGGTGACGGTGGACTTCGCGACGAAGACTTACGATTACCGGGAAGTCACACGCGATCTTGCCCTCTTGCAGAACAAACTGATCCCCAAAGCCCGCAAGTCTCTCGAAATCGCCCGCGCCGGCTATCTGGCCGGGCAGATTGATTTCTTCAACCTGATTGACGCGCAACGCGCGTTGCTCAACTTCCAACTGGCGGAAGTGGAGGCGCGCACCCGCCGCGAAATTATTCTGGCTGACTTGTCGCTATCCATCGCCGGGATGGCACCCGAAGGCGCGCCGATTCTGCCGCCTTCTCCAAGCGATTCTGCCGCGTCCAAGAATCTCTCACACTAATTTTGAAATGAATAAAATCATCACCCTCTTGTTTCTCATCGCGACGGTTGGCGCTGGAGTATTTATTGCAGGCTGCTCCAATGAGCATGACCACGGCGGCGCGACGGCTGCCCAAGAAGCAAAAACTCTCTACACTTGCGGCATGCACCCGCAGGTGATTCAGGACCATCCCGGCAATTGCCCAATCTGCGGCATGAAATTGACTCCGATTCGCAAACAGCCAGGCGGCCCGGCCAACTGCCGGTCGGGGAGCGCAAAATCAAATACTACAAATCCACGATGATGCCGGGCGAGGTGCGGCAAACGCCGGGCAAGGACAGCATGGGCATGGACATGGTTCCGGTGTATGAAGAGCAAGCCGCCGCCAGCGAGTCGCAGACCATCGCCATTGATCCGGTGACGATTCAGAACATGGATATCCGCACCGCCACCGTCACGCGCGGGCCGCTGCGCCGGGTCATCCGCACGGTTGGCGTCATTGATTACAACGAAACAACGCTGGGCGACGTGACCACCAAATTCAAGGGTTGGATTGAAAAACTTTACGTGAATGCCACGGGCCAGTTGGTGATGCGCGGCGATCCGCTGTTTGAAATTTACTCGCCCGAACTTTACAGCGCGCAGGTCGAGTATCTGCTGGCGGCCAGTTCGCCCGCGAACGCCTCGCCCGACGTTGAGGAAATCCGGAACAGCGCGCGCACCAAGCTCAAGTTCTTCGACATTTCGGACGGGCAGATCGCCGAACTGGAGAAAACGCGCCAGCCGCAAAAGACTCTGCGCATCCTTGCGCCGCAGGACGGCTTCGTGATCGAAAAAAACGTCGTCGAAGGCCAGATGGTGGACCCGGGCATGAAGATTTACCGGCTGGCGGACCTGGGATTGGTCTGGGTGCAGGCGGACATTTATGAACAGGATTTGGCGTATCTCAAGCTTGGCCAGGAGGCGACCATGACGCTCTCTTACCTGCCGGACCGCGAGTTCCGCGGGCGCGTCACTTACATCTATCCAAACGTGGATGAGAAGACTCGCACCGCACGCGTCCGCATGGAGTTCCACAATCCAGGCTACTTCCTCAAGCCCGGCATGTTCGCCACCGTGAAAGTCGTCTCCGAACTGGAGCCTTCTGTTTTGCTGATTCCCGACATGGCCATTCTGCGCAGCGGCGAGAAAACCACCGTCTTCGTGGCGTTGGACGGCGGAAAGTTTGACCCGCGCACCGTCACGCTCGGGCCGCAGGCGGAGAACGACAAGTATCAAGTTCTCAGCGGGTTGAGCGAGGGCGAGCGGATTGTCACCTCAGGCCAGTTCATGCTCGATTCGGAAAGCCAGCTTCGCGAGGCGATCCAGAAAATGCTGGAGCCGGAGAAGGCGTCAGAGCGTGAGAGCAATCGGAGCGCCTTCCACACTCAACGCCACCAACACTTCACCCTCCACGACCGCCGAGGCTGTGAAATACATCTGCCCGATGCCGGAGCATGTCTCCATCGAATACGATCATCCCGGCAAATGTCCCATTTGCGGCATGACGCTCGTGCCCGTGTCTGAAGCGATGCTGAAGAACCTCCAGCCTGGCGGGAGGATTCTTTACTACACCTGCCCGATGCCGGAGCACAGCGACGTGCGCTCAGACAAACCGGGCAAGTGCCCCAAGTGCGGCATGACGCTGATTCCGGTTATGGAAGCGCCGCCAACAATGCACTCCAACAGCAACAGGACCGCGCCTGAGCAGAATCATTGAGGACAAAAGCCGAGTATGCTCAAAGGCATCATAGATTTTTCGCTCAAGAACAAGTTCATCGTTCTGCTTGGCACAATTGCGCTCGTGCTGGGCGGCGTTTATGCCGTGCTCAACATTCCGCTGGACGCCATCCCTGACCTGTCGGACGTGCAGGTGATCATCTACACTGAGTGGCCCGGCCAGGCGCCGCAAATCGTCCAGGACCAGGTCACCTATCCCATCACGACCAAGATGCTTTCCGTGCCGAACGCAACGGTCGTGCGCGGTTATTCATTCTACGGCTTCTCCTTCGTGTATGTGATTTTTAAGGACGGCACCGATCCGTATTGGGCGCGCAGCCGCGTGCTCGAATATCTAAACGGCATGGGCGGGCAACTGCCGCAAGGCGTTTCGCCCTCGCTCGGCCCGGACGCCACCGGCGTCGGCTGGGCGTTCATGTATTCGCTCAATTCCACCAACCGTGACCTCGCCCAACTGCGCTCGATGCAGGACTGGTATCTCCGCTACCAACTGGCCTCGGTGGAAGGAGTTTCGGAAGTCGCCTCCATCGGCGGCTTCGTCAAGCAATACCAAGTAACGGTGGACCCGACCAAGCTGCGCGCCTACAACCTTTCCATCTCCGACGTGGCGATGGCCGTCAAGCGCAGCAACGGCGAAGTGGGCGGACGTTCCATCGAATTGTCGGAAAAGGAATTCATCCTGCGCGTCAAGGGCTACGTGCAAAGCCTGGACGATTTGCGCAAAATAGCGGTGGGCGTGGGCGACAAAGGAGTGCCCATTCTCCTGAGCCAGGTCGCCAACGTCGAACTCGGTCCCGACATGCGGCGCGGCATCGCCGAGTTGAACGGCGAAGGAGAAACCGTCGGCGGCATCGTGGTGGTGCGCTACGGCGCCAACGCCCGCCAGGTCATCCTCGACGTGAAGCAAGAAGCTCGACGTGGCGATGAAGGGACTGCCGCCGGACGTGAAATACACCATCGCCTATGACCGCAGCGCGCTCATCAATCGCGCCGTCAAAACGCTCGAAGAAAAACTCCTTGAGGAAAGCATCGTTGTGGCGCTGGTCTGCCTCGCCTTTCTGATGCATCTGCGCAGTTCCCTGGTGGCCATCGTCATCCTGCCCATCGCCGTCCTGATTTCCTTCCTCGTCATGTTCGGCCAGGGCATCAGCTCCAATATCATGTCGCTGGGCGGCATCGCCATCGCCATCGGCGCGATGGTGGACGCCGTCATCATCATGATCGAAAACGCCCACAAACACATGGAGCGTGACCAGGGCAAAAAGCCGCATTGGGACATCATCCGCGACGCGGCAGTCGAGGTTGGCCCGACGCTGTTTTATTCGCTGCTGGTCATCACGGTTTCGTTCCTGCCCGTGTTTACGTTGCAAGCGCAGGAAGGCCGGCTCTTCAAGCCGCTGGCCTTCACCAAGACGTATTCGATGGGCGCGGCCGCGTTGCTCTCCATCACCCTGGCTCCGGTTTTGATGGGATTTTTCATCCGTGGCAAAATCCCGCCCGAAGAGAAAAACCCCATCAACCGCCTTTCTGATCTGGCTTTATCATCCAGCGATTGATTTTGTCATCAAATGGCGCTGGGCGGTCGTCACCATTGCCGCGTTGCTGATCGTTTGGGTGTTCTTTCCGTCGAATGCTCTTACCGCGCGTCTTTTGCCCGATGGCAAGGTGAAGGAGTGGGCCTTCAAAGCCGGGAAGTTTTTCCCTTACCAGAACATCGGCTCCGAATTCATGCCGCCACTCTACGAAGGCGATTTGCTCTACATGCCGACGACTTTCCCCGGCATCTCGCCCACCAAGGCGCGTGAGGTGCTGCAAACCACCGACCGAATCATTCGCCAGTTCCCCGAAGTGCATCATGTTTTCGGCAAGATTGGCCGCGCCGAAACGGCCACCGACCCCGCCCCATTCGACATGATCGAAACCACCATCATGCTCAAGCCGGAAGAAGAATGGCCGGTGGTGGACATCAAGGACGACGCCGGCAAAATCATCGCTCACCGCCGCCGCACGCCCGATGAATTGGTGGACGCGATGAACGCCGCCGTGCAAATCCCCGGCCTCAACAACGCCTGGACCATGCCAATCAAAACGCGCATTGACATGCTGGCCACCGGCATCAAGACGCCGGTGGGCATCAAGATCGCCGGGCCGGATTTGGCGGAATTGGAGCGCATCGCTTCGGAAGTCGAGGCGGTGGTAAAAGCCGTGCCGGGCACCTTAAGCGCTTTTGCCGAGCGCACGATGGGCGGCAACTACATCCAGTTCACGATTGACCGCGACGCCATCGCCCGTTACGGCCTGCGTATCGGCGATGTTCAGGACGTGCTCGAAGTGGCGCTCGGCGGAATGCCGTTGACGACCACCGTCGAGGGCTTGGAACGTTACGCCATCAATCTTCGCTACAGCCGGGATTTCCGCGAGAACCTCGGCGCCTTGCGCGACATCATTGTGCCCACGCCCACCGGCGCGCAGGTGCCGCTCGGCCAGTTGGCGAATATCGAAACCGTCCACGCCCCCATGGGAATCAAAAGCGAGGGAGCCGTGCCCAACGCCTGGATTTACGTGGACGTGAAGGGCATTGACATCGGCACCTACGTGCAAACGGCCATGCATGCCGTCAACGACGCCGTTGCCAAAGGCCAAATCAAGCTGCCCAGCGGCTACAACATATTTTGGAGCGGCCAATATGAATACATGCAGCGGGCCAAGGCGCGGTTGATGATCGTCGTGCCGCTCACGCTGCTCATCATCGTGCTCATCATTTACCTCAACACTCGCTCGACCGTCAAAACTGCCATCGTGATGCTCGCCGTTCCCTTTTCGCTGGTGGGCGCATTCGCGGCCATCCACTGGCTCGGCTACAACATGAGCGTCGCCGTGTGGGTTGGCATCATCGCCTTGGCAGGTCTGGACGCTGAGACCGGTGTTGTCATGTTGCTTTATCTCGACATCGCCTACGAGCAGTGGATTAAGAAAGGCCAGATGCGCAACGTCACCGACCTTCGCGACGCCATCTATCACGGCGCGGTCAAGCGCGTCCGCCCGAAAGCCATGACCGCTTGCGTGATTATCGCCGGCCTGATGCCGATCATGTGGAGTCACGGCGCGGGCGCGGACGTGATGAAACGCATCGCCACACCCATGATTGGCGGTGTGGTCACATCCACAATCATGGAACTTTTGGTTTATCCCGCGATCTTTTACGCATGGCGCGCGCCGCGCGTGGATTCCGTCGCCGCAACAGGGGCCGAAGCCTGATGCTCCTTCCCGAAAAGGGGCGTCACGACTACGCGCGTTGAAATAAGCCGGCTGAACCTGATCTTTGCCAAGAAAAGGCTGGCAATTGCCAAAGAAGGTTTGGCCAAATCCCAGGGTTCATCGTAAAGGGTACCTTCATACAACATATGAACCCGGCAAAGGAAGAGTTATGTGAATCATTGCCTCTGCTGGCCGAGGCCATCGCCGCCCATCGCTTCGCCGCGGACATGAAACCCGAACACCTGAAAAAATTGCTGGCCGTGGCGATGTTTAAACGGTTCGAGCGGGACCAGATTGTTTTCACCGAGGGGGAGCCGGCAAATCGCTTTTACCTGATTTGCCGCGGCAAAATCGCGCTGGAATCCAGGAACAACGGCCAATCGGTCCCGGTGGTTCAATTTGTCGGCGAAGATGAGGTGCTGGGCTGGTCCTGGCTTTTTCCGCCGTATTACTGGCATTTTGACGCCCGGGCTGTCGAGCCGACGTCCGCAATCTTCTTTTACGGCACCCGCCTGCGCGAACAATGTGAAGAGGACCCGGTTTTCGGTTATGAAATCATGAAACGTGTGGCCGCCGTAGTGATTAAGCGGCTGCAGATCGTCCGGGTGCAATTGCTTCAATTGCAACAGGAATCAAGTGGAAAAGCTTCGCCCGCCTGAGGAACTTCCTTCTTTTGGCGACGGTGATTCCGTCCACTCAAAACACTTCCGCTTTCAATCCGGTCTCGGTTTTGATTCGCCGACAGATGTGAGCCAAGCTTTGGAGGGGCAGATGCCCGCAATCGGAATACGCCGTCGGACGGGTGGCGGAATAAATCTGCACCAGGGAAATCATCGCCCCGCCATTCTTTAGTTCGACAAGGCGATGGATGTATTCATCAATTTCCTCCTCCGGCGGTTCCTGTTCCGCAATCAGCGGAAACAGGCTCTGGATGACAATCGGATGCTTCCTGCCAATCCGGCAGGCATTCTTGATCACTTTGTCCAGCGGGACTTCGCTGCGGTTGACCCGGTCCATGTAATCCTGGGTGCCGGCATCCAGCTTGATCCAGATTTCGTCCTCCCGGATAAAGTATTGCAGGCCTTCCTGGATTCGCTCCAATTCCAACCAGGTGCCATTGGTGATGAGAACCAGTTTAAAGAAGGGATACAACCCCCGCGCCCGCACATGCACCACCGCCTGCACCGCTTGGGCAAACTTGCCGCACAAGGTTGGTTCGCCGTCACCGCTGAAAGCCACATGGCGCAATCGGAGCAAATCACTGCTTAACTCCCCGTAACCTGCCACTCGTCGAATGGCTCCCGACTGGATCAGGATCAGGGTCTTCTCCAACTCCGCCGCCATGACACACACATCCAGTTCATGCTCCACAGGCGCCACAGCGCGGTTGACCTCGCAATAGACGCAATCGAAATTGCAGAACTTGTCCGGGTTCATGTTGAGCCCAATGGAGAGGCCGCGCGCCCGCGCCGAAGTCACGACATACACAAACCGGTTGCCGAGAAAATCCCGGGGACAGCCGAAGGCTGTTTCAGTGTGGTGTGCGCGCCCTTCTTTAGCCTCTTCAATCTCACATACTTTCGCGGACATAATCTTTGGAGTCAAATTAGCTTCGGTGCCGCAAAAGCCGCCACACCATCCTTGCTAAATGCTTGCCGCTTTTTGCTCCAATTAAACGCCGTCTTTTTTACTTTTTGAAAAAAGGCGTTTGCTCCAACCCGTTGAAGATGAACTGCACAGCCACCGAAGCCAGGAGCAGCCCGAACAATCGAGTGACCAGTTTGAGCGCCAGGGGGTTGAGATAATGCGTCCCGCGCACCGCCAGCCAAAAAACCCAGTAACTCATAAAACACACCAGGGGGATGGACGCAAACAGGACCGCAACCTGCCACATCCCCCTGGCCTGGTTGAGCAGAATCAACACTGTCGAAATCGCGCCCGGCCCCGCCAGCATTGGCACCCCCAGCGGCGTGATGGCAATATCCTCCTTGGCCGCGCCGGCGGCCACTTCCTCATCTGTCTCTTGCGCCGGCGAGCGTCGGGCATAGAGCATGTCCAGGGCGATTCGCAACAAGAGGATGCTGCCGGCCAACTGAAACGCCGGCAGCGTAATACCCATCACCTTGAAGATCATATTCCCGGTCGCGGCAAAAAGCATCAGCACCCCGGTCGCCACCCAGCACGCCAGACGCGCCATGCGCAATTTCTCCGACGGCGCATCATTCGGCGTCATGGCAATGAATGCCGGCACCCCCGCGATCGGATCCACGATCACAAATATCGAAGTGACCGCCAACAAACTATATTCCCCAATTGTCATGTCCGGGAACTCCTTCTAAATTTATCTTCCTGCGTTGTCGAGAAAAGACTGTTACCTTTTGCCAGGCGGCGGACATTATTAAGTGGATGCACGCATCAGATGACATGCAGTTGCTGCAGGAATACGCCACCGGCCGTTCCGAAGCGGCCTTCACCGCGCTGGTCTCGCGGCACATCAACCTGGTTTATTCGGCGGCCATGCGCTCGGTCAACAACCCCCACCAGGCCGAGGATATCACGCAGTCGGTCTTTGTCATGCTGGCCCGGAAATCGCGCGCCTTGCGCCGCGGCACCGTCCTCTCCGGCTGGCTATACCAAACCGCCCGCCTCACCGCCGCCAATTTCATCCGCACGGAAATGCGCCGCCAGCACCGCGAACATCAGGCCCTCATCCAATCCACCATGAATGCCCCCGAAGCGGAAGCCTGGACCCGCGTCGGCCCTGTGCTCGATGAGGCCATGTCCCAATTGAACGAGAAGGATCGCAATGCCATCGTCCTCCGCTTCTTCGAGGGCAGACCCTTGAAGGAAGTGGGGGACGCTTTGGGTGCGACCGAGGACGCCGCCAAAATGCGGGTCAACCGCGCGCTGGACAAATTGCGCGACTTCTTCCACCACCGCGGCATCACCGTGCCGGCGGCCGCGCTGGCCGCGGCCATCTCCGCGAACTCGATTCAAGCCGCCCCGGCGGGCCTGGCCGAGTCGCTGGCCGCGGGCGTCGTTCAAGGATCGGCCCTGACCGGTTCAACTTTAAGTTTTGTGAAAGGAGCCATACATATCATGACCTCGACAAAAATCAGCGTGGCCATCGGCGTGGGTGCCGCCGCCATTATCGGGCTGCAATGGCAGCAAATTTCCACCCAAAAACAGACCGTCAAACAACTTCAGGCGCAGGTGGCGCAACAAACGCAAGACAGCCGCGCACAGCAGGCCGGGATTGAAAAGCTGCAAGAGCGAAACGCCTTCTACGCCAAGACGATTGCGGGCATGGAGCACGATGTCGCCAAAGCCCGCGCCCGCTCGAGCGCCGCGCTCGCCGCCAAGACATCCGCCATACCAGCAACAAAAGGGAACGCCTTCGCCGAAATGTTCAAAGACCCGGACATGCTCGAAGCCATGCGACCGCAACAAGTCATGACGGCAAAACTGATGTACGCTCCGCTGGTCAAACAGCTCAATCTCTCCCAGGAACAGGCGGACAAGTTCTATGACATAATAGTTGACAATGGATTGAAGAGTTTTAAGGCCATGCAATCGGGAAATCCCAGCCCCGACGCCGGGAAATCAATGCAGGCCGGTCTCCAATCATTGCTGGGCGACGCGGGCTACGCCCAATACACGGATTACGTCAAGAATGACATGGCCGGCCAATCCACGCTCATGGCGATCAAAAACGACTTCGTGGACAATCCGTTGAGCGACACCCAGCAGCAGCAATTGTTGCAAGCCATGAAAACAGCGCGCCAAAGCGTGACTGCCAGCAACCCCCTGGATCCTTCGCAAGCAAATCCTTCCGACAAGATGGCAATGATGGATCAGACCATGCAACAGCAGGAGCAGATCAACCAGAACGTCCTCCAACAAGCGGCCGCGTTCCTTTCACCCGATCAACTGCAAACCCTCTCCACCTCGCAATCCAACATGATCGTGATGCAAAAAGCCATGGCGCCCATCATGAAAGGAATGTTCACCAACGCGCCGTCCGGGCCATAGCCGCGCCCAACCCCGGTTTGCGTGGCCGTAGGAGTTTTGTAAACGTTCGGTAAAATGTCAGACGTGGAATTCTGCCGGCGCGGGAAGCGTTCTATTCTTCTTCACCACCCCCGAAAGGATGATGACCGCACCCGCTGCCAGGACGGAAATGCACAACAGCGATACCCATCGTTTTGGCTTGGCATATCACCCTATAAGCACCCGGAAAGGCCCAAGAAGTGACAAAGAAACGCATCGAATCAGCCTCGACAAAATAAGCTTCATTTTCGCCAAAAAGTGGGGAGCCGGTCCGGCTCCAATCGGTCAGGCTGGCGCTGTAATGATAATCGATATGACATCAATCAACGGGAGGTTGCAGCCATGTTGAAATGGAAGCACATTTTTTTGGCCTTGTCTTTAATCGCGCTGGCCGTTGGCTTCAGCGATGCCCGGCCCGCCATCATTTTTGACCTGGGCCGTCCGGTGGGCGCGATTCTGTTTGGCTTATTCCTGATTGCCCAGGTTTTGGAACAGGAATCGGCCCTGTACGACGAACAAATGCGCGCCCCGGAACTGGCACGGAAGCCCGGTGAACTCCGGGAACAACCGTTGTCAATTCGACAGGAGGTGGCACACGATCCAGCTCACACCATGGCTAGGCCTCACTAAAGCCCGCTGGAGCAGCAGGCAACGACCAGGGCGCGCCTCAAGCGCGCCCTGATTTTTTTGTTCTGATATTAATTTGATTCCCCGTTCGCGGTGTAAGGCAACTCCAGTGTGAACGTCGCGCCCTGGCCGGGGCCGTCGCTCTGAACGGTCAATGAACCGCCCATTTCCTTCGCCGCCAGCGCGCCGCTATGCAGCCCGAAGCCGTGGCCGTCTTTCTTGGTGGTGAAACCGTGCGCAAAAATGCGGGTCCGATTTTCGGGCGTGATGCCGACACCATTGTCACACACGGCGATCCGAACGCGGTCATCCCCATGGGTTACCCGAAGAGTCAACCGCTTGTCCCCACAACCCATGTTGTCACATGCATCCTGGGCGTTGCGCACCAGATTTACCAGGATTTGCAGCACCTTCTGTTTCTCGACGGTGATGAGCCTTGCCTCCTCATATTGCTTGATGATTTGAATGTCACGGCGTGCGAGACTGCTCGCATTCATCCTCAGGGCGTCTTCGACCAGGTCCGCTGCCTTCACCAACTCGGTGACGCCGGAAACCTTCGCAAAGCTCTGCTGCATGGCCACAATGTCTTTGATGTGCTCGATGTTCTTTTGCAATTGCGCCAACTCCTCGAGCGCCTTGGCCTGCTCGTGGGCCAGAAGTCCGGCCAATTGGGCCAGAAAAGCCGGCACCTGCCTGCCTCTGGGATCGTTGGTGAAGAAGCCGCCCAGGTCATTCTCGTGTTCCGCCAGCAACTTGACCACTTTGGACAGATTGGCGGCCTTGGATTTCTTGAGCCTGTCAGCCACGCAGGAGGAGGCGATGTTGACGCTGTTCAGCACGTTGCCAACGTTGTGCAGGACGCTGGAAGCCACCTCCGCCTGGCCGGCCTGGCGGGAAGTTTCGAGCAGCGCGCTCTGCAATCGCTCGGCCTCGGCCTGCGCCCGTTTGCGTTCCTCGATTTCGTTCCTCAATTCGGAGGTGCGTTCCTTGACTTTGGTTTCCAGAAGATCCCGTGTTTGTTGTAGTTGCGCCTGCCTCCGGCGGAGATGCTGGCTGCGCCAGACATAGGTGCCAAAGCCCAGCAGGGCCAGGACGCTCCCTGCGCGGAAGGCCAGGGTTTCGTAGAAACGGAGCGGCAGTTTAAAGCGGAAGCTTGTCCCGGTGGTGTTCCACACCCCGTCCGCGTTGCACGCCTGCACCTGGAAACGATAAATCCCGGGTTTGAGGTTGGTGTAGAAGGCCGAACGTCGCGTTCCGGCATCCACCCATTCAGATTCGAAGCCTTCGAGCCGGTAGCGATATTGAACCTTTTGCGGCGCCTGGTAATCCAGCGCCGAATAATCAATTTCCAGGTTGCCGGGACCCGGTTCAAGGATCGGTTCCTGATCCGGACGGTATTGCCGGCCATTGATGCGCACCCGCTCGACGGACACGATCCGCGGCTGGGGATTGCTCGGAACGTTGGCGGGATCAATCACGATGATTCCCTTGGAACTGGGGAACCAAATCCGTCCGTCCAACGAGCGGCATCCGGAGTAATCCTGGGCGCCCTTGTCGGTGGTCTTCACCGCGTCCTCTCCCTCATACACGCTGCAATGCACCCGTTCGGCTGCGCCATCCGCCACCGCGTTCAACTCCTGTTGGCTGACGCGGAAGATTCCGCGGTTGGAGTCCATCCAGAAATTCCCAAGTTTGTCCGGAACGATCGCGTAAACAAAATCCTCGTGCAAACCCTGTTTCCGGGTGATCTGCCGCAACCCGCCGCTTTTGAAACGCGCTATCCCCGTGTTCTGCGCCGCCCAGATGGCGCCATCGTCGCCTTCACACATATAATAGAAGGTGCTCTGGGAAAGCCCGTTTTCCTGGCACCAGTTGTGCAGGACACCATCTTTGATCTGAAAAATGCCGTCGGTGGCGGCCAGCCAGATCGAATCGTCGCGCGTCACCAACAGGTCATTGATCCATCTCAGCGAGACGTTTGACCCATCGGCGAGGCGAACGGGAACCGGTTTGTCGTTCTCAATCCGCATCAAATCCCCGTACAGAGCCACCAGGATGCCGTGCGAATCCTCCGCCACCGCGCGCGGCCAGACGCTGTTGGTCCAACTCATGATCACATGATCGCCGTGAAACCGGTCGAGATTCTTGCGGCCCCCGATGAAGTAAACGTCGCCGTTACCGGCAGCGAAAACACGTTTGACCCAGCGCGAACGGAAACCATTCGCCCCTTTGATGCCAAAATTCGTGAAGTGTCCGTCCCGGTAATAGGACACGCCATCCGGCGTGCCAGCCCAGATGCCGCCCTCTGGCGATGCCGCCACCGCAAGACAGGCCTCGTGCGCCAGGCCCTCCGTCCGCGATAGGATTGGGAACTTTACATCCGACAACTGGCTCAGACCATCTTCGGTCCCCACCCACAAACTCCCGTCGTCCGATTCGGCCAGCGACAGGACGCGATCACTGGCCAGCCCATCCTGTTTCTGCAATGAAGAAAACGTGCCCCCCTGAGAGCGAATCAAGCCACTGCCGGCAGTTCCAATCCACAGCACCCCGTGCCGGTCCACCAGCAGCGCCTTTGGCTGGGAAGCGAATTCGGGCGTCGACTTATACTGAAAACTTGTTCCGTAACACCGCAATCCGTTCGCGGTCCCCACCCAAAGGTTTCCGGCCTTGTCCACCGCAATCGTGGAGATGACCATGTTCCGAAGCGTCTGGTCGGGAAATGGCATTAAACGCCCGTGCTCCCAGTAGAACAGCCCGTCCTGCGCCGTTCCCATCCAGATGCGCCCGGCCGGATCCTCATACACCGAGAACACGTCCGCATTGTTGGCGGGCACGAGGGAAGTCAGTGTATTGGTGTCCACCAATATTCCGGCCAGCGCGGAACCTCCCAGCAGCAAGGTTCCATCCCGCTTTGTCCACACGGAACGCACGGTCGTAAAAGGCCCGCCCCACTCCGTCCGCTGCAGCGAGTGGAATTGCTGGCCGTCAAAATAGCCGAAGCTGCCCCAAGCCAATCCGAACCAAAGGCCGCCGCCGGAACGGCGCGCCAGACTGTTGATCACCTTGCTCTCCAAGCCTCTCTCTCCCGCCAGGTCGAACACGCGGAACCCCACACCATCGAAATAGACCAATCCCTGGGAAGTGCCCAGCCACAGACGTCCGTCCTCGCTTTGCGCAATCGCCGTGACGGCATTGGCGGGCAGCCCGTTGGCGCGGTGCCACGTCCGGCAATTATACTGATAAATAGTTCGATCCGGATCAAGTGCTGAGGCCCGAAAAGGACACGCGGTGACCAGAAGCATGGAACTCAGAAAGAGCAGCCGCCGCAGACGCCCGTGAGCCACTTTCTTCTTCATAATGTGCATAATCGATTCAACGGTCAGGGAACGAGCATGGCATCCGGGGTGTGTCGGCCAAAGTCTTGTCCATTTCACTGGCTGCCGGCACGCCGTAGGCAACGCTTCCTCCGTCCGCGGATTCCGCGCACGCTCTTCCATAAAGGGTTATCGGCTGAAAGAGAATGGGGCTGAACATTGCCATAAGCAGGATCGGATGACGCCAGACAAAGATGTCTATTTTTGAGGCGCAGATCGCCTTTTTTGGGGCACTAATTGGTTGTTTAAGGGGGAATTTCACCCCACAGCATCCCGCTCTGTTGCATGGCATATTAACTGCTAATTAGCTATTATGATCGAAACAATTTTTATCGCCCTGTGGATTTGCATCTTCACTCTCATGTGTGTGGCGATAAAGCGAGCCGTGCGGCAACGCGCGCGTGAATGCCGTCATACCCTGCGACGTTTCACACGGGAGAATTTCGGATCCCGTCGGAGCCATCGTCAGCCTGGCGCCGCATTTTAGACCGGGTCTGGTTGAAGGCGATGCCCTTGAAGGAAAAGTTCGTGTCTAATTGCCCTGCCCCAATGCATGACCCGCCGGTCCATTTGCCGCTGTGGCAAAATTAAAGGGTAAAAAAAGGCGCCCCACCCGGGGCGCCCCATGAAAACTAACTCTACTGCAAGGCAAGTCTATGAAAGTTCCGCCGATCTGTCTGCAAGGTAAATTACCCTTTTTCTTGTAATCCGAACCCCTACGGATTATAAGAATTATAATGGCGATCGGCACCTGCATTGCTCAAGAAAATATCGCGGTTGGAAAAGAGCCGGGCGCTCCAAGACGGTCCCGTGCCCCGGTCCCCACACCGAAGAAAACTTTCCGGCGGCTCGCCGGCGAAATTCTGGCGCATGGAGGCCCCGGCTATTTGCAGTTTGCCATCACCAACGTCTGCAACGCCAAATGCGACTTTTGCGGATTCGCCGCGGACAAATTCGACCCGCGCCGGCGCCGCACCGTCACCCTGGAACAAGCCCGGGACGTGATTGACATCCTGGTCAAAAATCATATCGGCTACCTTCTCTTTGTCGGGGGCGAACCGCTGGTTCATAAAGACCTCGGCGAGATGACCCGCTACGCCGCCGAACGGGGAATTCGTCCCATGATTTGCACCAACGGCTCGCTCTGGACGGAACAGAATATGCGCGGCCTCGCCGCCGACGGCTTGAGCAGTGTGATCATGTCGATTGATTCGCACGACGTGGCGCGCCATGAAAAAAATCGCGGCCTGCCGGAGGTCTGCAAAAGAATCAAATACGCCAACGAAGTCTTCGCCGAACTTGGGGTGCAGACCACGGCCAGCGTGACGGCCAGCCGGCTGATTGATGATTACGATAAATTGCCGGATTTTCTGCGGACGCTTGGTTTTGTCAATTGCACGTTTAGCTATCCTTTGACCCATTTGGCGTCGAGTTACTTGAGCTTTAGCGATTCGAAGCTGGTCAGCTACCAGAGAGACGAGCTGATCGGCGTGTTCGAAAGAATAAAGCGGATGAAAATGCGGAGCGGCTATCCGGTGGTGAACCCGGCCGAATCGCTGACGGAAATGCAACGGCATCTGCGCCATGAACCGGAACGCTTCGGCTGCCTGGGCGGCCACAAATATTTTTATCTGGATTGGAATCTTGACCTTTACCGCTGTCACGCCTGGGACAAGCCGATGTGCAGCATCCATGATTTCGATGAAACCAAATTGATCCGGGACGGATGCACCAAATGCATGATTGACTGCTACCGCGACCCCAGCGTCCTCCAATTTGCGGCGGTGAGCGTGAGCGACGCCTGGCAGAACATAAAGAAAGGCAAGTTGGGCGCGGCGGCGGCAAACGTTTTGGACCGGCGCAACCTGACTTCCATGCAAGCGTTGTGGGAGGCCAGGAGTTGGATTGGCAGGGTGTAGGAAATGTTTAGAGCCGCAAGGCGCGCAGGGCGGTTTCGAGTTGGCGCAAGTCTTTGGGCAGTTCGGCAGTCCACGTCATGCGCTGGCCGGGCTGGTCGGGGTGTTCAAGGTCGAGGACTTCGGCGTGCAAGGCTTGCCGCGGGAAATCAATGGATGTGCTGCCAGGCTCGCGTCCGCGATAGCCGGGGTTGTAGGTGCGGTCGCCGATCAAGGGGAGTCCGGCGTGGGCGGCTTGAACGCGGATTTGATGTTTTCGGCCGGTTTCCAGCCGGAGCCGCAATTTGGTGACGAAGCCTTTGCCGTCAACGAGCGGATATTCGGCAATGACTTTGTAGTGTGTGATGGCTTCGCGGGCTTCGGGTCCGGCGGCTTTTGCCTGTGTTTCGGAAAGGACGTGCTGGCGCAGTTCGTCCCGGCTCAATTGCAGCCATTGCCGCCATGTGCCTTTGGGCGCGCGTGAACGGCCTTCCACGAAGGCCACATATTCCCGTTTCATGGCGCGCGCCTGCAACTGCCCGATGAGGTGGTGGCGCGCGGCGGGGTTGGTGGCCATGCAAAAGACGCCGCTGGTATATTGATCCAGGCGATGAACCGGCAACGGTTCAAGCCGCCGATAGGCAGGCGGCAGCGACTTTCCGGCGACGCCCCGGTCCCGGGCTTTTAGTTTGCCCGCCAGGAAGTCGGCCAGGATGCTGAGCGCGGAAAGGTCGCAGTTCGAGGCTGGCACAGAGATGAGGCCAGGCCCCTTGTTGACAATGGCCAGGGCGGAATCCAAATAAAGCAACGAAACCCGCGGATGAATCTGCCACCCGGAACCGCAGGCCAGGGTGGTGGCGCGGCGGCCACCGAGTTCCAGCGCATCCTTCGGGTCCGCGATATTCTGATGGGGTTTGCGGATGACCACGCCGTTGACGCTGACGCGTCCCGCCAGGATCCATTGTTTGGCGCGGCTCCTCGGCGTGTCGGGATATTGGCGCAGCAACCAATCCAACAGCGGGCCGGTCTTGGCTTCCGTCATCACTTCAAATTTGATTTCCGGTTGCGCAGACGGGACAAGGTTGAGCGCGTGGCCGTGTCCCTGCGACGCTGATCGGAGAATTGACTGGCGCGGGACTGGCTGGCGGCCAAGTCTCCCCTTTTGGGTTCGGATGTTTTGAATATCTTCGTGCGATTCGGCATGGACACAGTATGGCACGCCTGCCGCTGATTAGCGAGAAGGATACTTGACGCGGCCCCGTACTGGGATAGATTTTAATGGATGTGCCAGCTTTGTGCGGCGCTGAAAGGAAAAGTGTAAAAATTGCAGGAGATAATCCCATGAAAACCAATGTCAAACCCTTCCGCTTAATCATGGCGTTGCTGTCGCTGGGAACCTGCGCCACGGCGCAAACCTTCACCGTGCTCGTGAATTTTAGTGGCGGCGACGGGGCCAATCCCGGGGCCAATCCGCAAGCGGGTTTGGTGGCGTCAGGCGGCACCTTGTACGGGACGACCTATGCCGGCGGCAGCCCGAATTTCGGGACGGTGTTCAGTGTCAATACAAACGGAAATGACTTCACCAATCTGTACAGTTTCAACGGCGCGACATACGACACTAACACAGAAACCTACGTCCCCGCCGACGGGGCCAATCCGTCGGGGGAATTGGTGTTGTCGGGCAATATGCTCTATGGGACGACGTCTGCCGGCGGCAGTTCGAATGAAGGGACGGTATTCGCAATCAATACAAACGGCGGCGGCTACGCCATTCTTTACAGTTTCAGTGGCGGCAGCGACGGGGCTGATCCAGAGGCGGGATTGGTGCTGATGAGCAACACGCTCTATGGGACGACGTTCATCGGCGGCTTGTCGGGTGAAGGAGCGGTCTTCAGGGTCAATACGGTCGGCGCCGCTTTTACCAATATTTACAGTTTCAGCGGCGGCGCCAACGGGTCCAACCCGGAGGCGGGACTGGTGTTGTCAGGCAACACGCTCTATGGGACGACCTATGCCGGCGGCAGTTCGGGTTATGGAACGGTCTTCAGGGTCAATACAGACGGCAGCAGCCCCAGTAATGTTTACAGTTTCACCGGAAGCAGCGACGGGGCCAATCCGGAGGCGGGTTTGCTGTTATCGGGCGGCACGCTCTATGGAACGGCGTCCGGGGGCGGCAATTTCCTTGGGACGGTCTTCAAGGTCAATACAAACGGCGGCGGCTTCAGCAGTTATGCTTTCAATGGCGCCAGCGGGGCCAATCCGCAGGCGGGGCTGGTATTATTGGGCAACACGCTTTACGGGACGGCGCCAAATGGCGGCAATCCGGGTTGGGGAACGGTATTCCAGGTCAATACAGACGGCAGCGGCTTCACCAATGTTTACAGTTTCACCGGGGGCAGCGACGGGGCCAATCCGGAGGCCAGGCTGGTGTTATTGGGCAACACGCTGTATGGGACGACACAGACTGCCAACTACGGCGCTGGTTACGGGACGGTGTTTGCGTTGAATGTGCCTGGTTTGGGTCCCACGCTGAATATCGCATTGCAAGGCGGTCAAGTGACGTTGAGTTGGAGCAGCGCGGCATTTTCCCTGCAATCCGCCCCAACTGTGGCCGGCGTCTATACCAATGTGGCCAACGCGACCAGTCCTTACACCACCGCCGTCACCGGCACGCAGCAGTTCTTCCGGCTGCAAGGAAATTAAAAGCGCGGCACAACACCGGCGTTCTACGTCTCGATGCCGTACATTTTGATCTTGTTATACAAGGTCTGACGCCCGATGCCCAATCGCTTGGCCGTTTCCAGCTTGTTGCCGTTGGTCTCTTTGAGCATTTGCAAAATGGTGTTTCGTTCCATCGCTTCCATCAGCGTCAGATCCGGGTTTTCCATCGCATTCGTCGCCGCCATGATCGACAAATCCCGCTCCTCGACCGTATTGCCTTCACACATCAGGACGGCGCGTTGAATTTCGTTCTGCAACTGCCGGACGTTGCCCGGCCAGTCAAAGGTCCGCAATGCTTCCCTGGCCGCATCTGAAAACCCGATGATGTTCCGGCCCGCCTGGGCGTCGAACCGTTTTAAAAAGGCCGTGGCCAGCGGCAAAATGTCTTCCCGCCTGTCGCGCAACGGCGGCAGATGGACCGTAATGGCGCTGATGCGGTAAAAGAGGTCCTCGCGCAGCTTGCCCGCCTTGATCGCGTCCTCGGTGGGCCGGTTGGTCGCGGCGATGATGCGGCAATCGGACTTGTAACTGGTTCTTCCGCCGACCGGCCGCACTTCCTTTTCCTGCAGGACGCGCAGCAATTTGCTTTGCGTGTCAACCGGCATTTCGGAAATCTCATCCAGCAACAGCGTGCCCCCCGCGGCTTGGCGAAACAATCCTTCACGATCCGCCGTCGCCCCGGTGAAGGCCCCTTTGACCGAGCCGAACAATTCGCTCTCGATCAACTCGCGGGGCAGCGCGGCGCAATTGATTTTTATGAGCGGCCCTTTGCTGTGCGGGCTTAAGTTGTGGATCAAATCCGCGATGACTTCCTTGCCCGTGCCGCTTTCCCCGGTGATGAGAATGGAAACATCGCTCGGGGCGACGCGTTCGACGGTGCGCACGATGGTCTTCATGGAAAGGCTCTGAAAAATCGGCGATTCGCCCCCGCACATTGTCACCACCGCCTTGCGCAGCGAACTGGCTTCCTGATTCAAGTGCCTGTGTTCCAGGGCGCGCTCCACCGAGAGCAGCAATATTTTTTGATCGAACGGTTTGGCTTGAAAATGATAGGCACCCAGCTTGGTTGCTTCCACCGCTTTGTCATAGGTTGCATTCCCGGTCAGCATGATCACTTCCGTGTCCGGCCATTGCTTCTTGATTTGCGGCAGCAATTCCATGCCATCGCCATCCGGCAATCCCAAGTCCAGCAAGACGACATCCGGCTGCGCATCGGTGAAAGAAGCCAGCAGCTCGGCGGCGGTGGCTTTCGGTATTGGCTCATAACCGGCGCGTTCCAGAATCGTTCCGACCAATTCCCGCACCCCTTGGGTGTCATCCACGACCATGATCTTCTCTTTCATAAATTTTTCTCGCGCCAGCAGGCGCAGGCTTCGACAAATCCGCTGAATAATTGCCGGAAAACCGCGCTTCTGTCAATTAAACGTTCCGGGTGAAATTGCACCCCCAGAAGAAACGGACCCTGCCCGGCGTCCTTCAGTTCGACCGCTTCGATCACCCCATCCGGACTTTGCGCCACCGCCCGCAATTGTGGCGCCAGTTCGCCGATGGCTTGGTGGTGCGTGCTGTTGACCCCAAAACTCTGCTGCCCGGCGAGTCTGGCCAGGAGCGTATCCGGGACGACTTTGACATCGTGGACTGGTTCATTTCTGCGGTCCATGCGCCGGTGGTTCAGGGTGTTGGGCAGTTGGGTGGCGATATCGACCACCAGCGTCCCGCCCAACGCCACGTTGAGCATCTGGTGGCCGCGGCAAATGCCAAAGAGCGGCTTGCGCTGCGCAAACACTTCCTCAATCACTTCCTTTTCCCATGCGTCCCGATCCGGTTCCAGCGGGCCGACGGTTTTGGCCAGTTCGCCGGGCAGGTCCCTGGCATACAGTTTTGGATCGATATCATCGCCCCCGGTCATGAGGACTCCATCGCACCGCCGCACCGCCTCGGCAATGATGGCGCGCGAACTGGTGCCGGGAAAAATCTGGGGCAGGCCGCCGCCCGCTATGACGGCGTCCGTATAACGATTGGACAGGCTGATGGACGAATCGGCGAACTCCGCGCCTTTTCGTTGCGTGCTGGGGGTGATCAAGATGACCGGGCTTCGCTTCATAATTGAGTCACGGTTTGGTTAACCCGGCTGCCGCCTTTGTTCAAGTCTCTCCTTCCCTGTTCCGGGGAATCGTTCCAAAATGATTTTCCGCAGGCGCACTTCCGATTCGGGGCGCAGCAACTGGCGGTTGATGCGCCGCTGCACCGAATCGAGCAAGGCCAGCCAATCCTCCAAGGGGGGGCATTGGACTTCCGCCCATTGATCGAACCGTTTTTCACGCCGGTAGAAAAGCCACTGTTTGCCGACATGCCGGGCGTAGCACTGGACGGTTTCCCCCTCCGGCGTCGTGCGTTTCCAACTGATTTCTGCTTTCGGCATCAATCTCCTTCCGATAAATCAACGCCCGCCACCGCCATCGCCGCAATGCCTTCTTCGCGCCCGATAAAGCCCAGCCGCTCGTTGGTCGTCGCTTTGACGCCGATTCGTTTCCACTCAACTCCCAACGCTTGCGCGATATTTATTTTCATCGTTGGCGCGTGCGGCATCACCTTGGGGCGCTGGGCGACAATGGTGGCATCGATGTTGATAATCCTGCCGTTGCGAAATGCAACCTGACGCGCCGCCTCCTGCAAAAAGACTTTGCTCTCCGCCCCGCGCCAGCGCGGATCGGTATTGGGAAAGAACTGGCCAATATCGCCTTCGCCCAGCGCGCCCAGAATGGCGTCACAGATGGCATGCATCAGAACATCGGCATCGGAATGCCCGTCCAGCCCTTTGGGGTGGGGAATTTCCACGCCGCCCAGCACGAGCCTGCGGCCCGCAACCAGAGGATGCACGTCATAACCGATGCCGACATGAACCATACGTTGGAATTATAGGGATGCGCCCGCCCGCAACCAAGCAATTTATCATCCAGGCCCATTTTGAACCAAGTCCGTCACCTGTTGCAACACCCGGGCCTCGGAATCGTCTGGCGGGGAGGTCGGACAGGGCGGACAAGTCGGACTTTGCGATCCTGAATCTTCTTCCAAGCTCTCCTTCGCCTCATCATTTGGCTGCGCCAAATCGCTTTGATTCACTTTGATTGACTTTGACCCGCCTTCGCCGCAGCGGCTTCGGCGCGGCGAGCTTATCTCGCTTTCCTGCAACGGTTTAGCCGCGTTGACCGGCTTGCTTTTCGTGGGCCGGTGAACAGTCCGCCGCTTTCGGGGCGGTTTGACGGACTTTGCTTCCTCTGGAGACGGCTCCTCGTGCGCGAATTTGTCGGTGGGCAACAGGTCGGATTCGGGTTCCCTGTCGTTTTGAACGGCCAGGATGAATTGGGCGATTTTCTTGCCAGCCTCGCCGCCGCCGAATATCTGGGCCAGCGGATACTCCTTGATCTTGCCCCATAAGGGCGCCAGAAGTTTCCGCTTGTCCTCTTCCTGGTCGCGTTTGTCTTTTTCCTCCATCAGTCCTTCCATGTCAAAATTCTCGCGGATGGACCGATGCATGCCGCGCTGCAACTGCACGACACTGCGGCAAAGGCCGTTCAAAACCCGCGCCCTGGCCTCGAACTGCTCGTCCACCTCGCCGTTCCAGTTGGCAATCAGGCTGCCAAAACGGGCGGACAGCACCACGGCCGCGTCATCGGCCAGCACTCCTTGAGAATCCTCGTCGTCTATCTCCTCCGACAAGTGCCTCACCTCCCTGGCGTCTTCGCGCAAATCGCGCCGGGCCAGCCATTCCTGGAAGCCGCCCTGCCGCCACTGGCTCAAGTTCTGCGGGCTGATGGGGACGCCAGCGAAGTCCTTTTGCAGGATTTCCTTTACCTCCGGCAGGGAATTGAGCCAGGCGAGCAGTTGGGGGCTTTCCTCGGATTGTTCCAGGCGTTCATTCAATTGGTCGCGGATTTCGCGGGGCAGACGGGCGATTTTGCCATTGCGGGCGTTCATAATTTTGATCGGTTTGTTGTTGTTTCAACTTTTCATCATGGCTCCATTTAGCCATTCATCAGACTACACTATAGCATACTTATTCATCAAAACACCCATTATTTTCAAATTATTTTCAATTATTTTTGTAACCTACGCCTCACGTGGCGCAACTGCTTGGAGGGGAAGGACTTGGAAAGGATTTTTAACCGCGAAATACGCCAAATACGCAGTAGTGTTCGGCACGGTAGCTGCTTGCGGATCGCTGTTTGGTTTGTTGCGCGTTTGTAACTAGATCGTCACCTAATTGTAACTTGTACTTTTTTGCCGCCTCTGGTTTGCTTGAAGCGTGGCACCAACCTTGCAACGGGTTAAAGAAAGCGATCTCCAGAGCTGGAAACTGCTGCAGGAATTTCGCCGGCGTTTGCGGCCCCACTTGGCGTCGGCATCCAAGGCACCCACGGAACAAGACCCCCGCTGCAAACTGCTGGCCGACGATTACTTTTGCCTGCTGCTCTTTGGCCTGTTCAATCCGGCGCTGCGGTCCATGCGCGCCTTGTGTTACGCCAGCGCCCGCTTTGCCAGGATGCGCGAGGTCTGCTCCCGGCCCATCACACCCACTTCTTTCTCCGAGGCACAGCACATTTTTGATCCGGAAATCCTGGCCACCGTCCTCCGGCAACTGGTCCGGGAAAGCAAAGGCCGGACGGAGTTTGGGGACGCGCGTGTGCGGCAGGCGATCCAAGTCCTGACCGCTGTGGATGGCACCGTGCTGCGGGCGGTCAATCGCATGGCGTGGGCTTCGGTGGGCAGGAACGGCAGTGCCATCAAGCTGCACCTGCATTTTTCCGTGTTCGACCAGAGGCCCGAGGACTGGACCATCACTCCGGGCCATGTCTGCGAACGCAAGACCTTGAAGTCCAAAGCCCAGCCCGGCGCGTTCTACGTCGCCGACCGGCTCTACAGCGACGATTACGCCTTCCTGGGGCGGATGCTCCGGCAAAAGATTGATTTTGTGATGCGCCTGCCGGGCAACGCCGTTCGCACTCCGGCCGCACCGCCCCGGCCGCTGACACCGAAGGATCGCGCCGCAGGCGTGGTCTCCGACCAAATGGAGCAACTGGGCGCCAGGTACAACGGGCCGGCCATCCGGGTGGTGGAGATCCACGCCGCAGGCAAAGTGTTTGTGCTGGCCACCAGCCGGGAGGACTTGCCGGCTGAACTCATTGGCCTGATCTATCGCTACCGCTGGCAAATCGAACTCTTTTTCAAGTGGTTCAAAATGATCTTGGGCAACCGCCATTGGCTGGCGGAATCCCCGCGTGGCGTGGCCATCCAGCTTTATAGCGCATTGATTGCCACACTGCTCCTGACTTTGTTGACCGGTCGGCGTCCTGCCAAACGCCAGATGGAAGCCATTCATCTCTATTTTGTGGGTTTTGTAACTGAAGACGAACTGCTGCGGGAACTCGGTCTTCAAAAAAGCTAAACCACGCGCGCCGGGAGATTGCAGCCGAAAATCTCCCGTGGCAGAGCTATGCCCATGAGCAGCCCAAATCTGAAGGAGAACCCCCAAGCCCCCATTGCTTCCTTTCCCAAAGGCTATTAATGACACAGAATCCCCCACTGCGGAAGAAAAGCATTCACCTTGCCAAACACTACTGCCAAATACGCGAAAAATGGAAAAACATAAAGATAAAGTCGCTGGCGCGCCGGTTGCGCCAGGAAACGACCATGACGTTGAACTGGATTGCCGAACGATTGAACCTGGGTGCCGCGGGTTCCTTGGCGAATCGGCTGCGCGAGACAGAACGGAAACGATGATATGCGATTATGTGGGACTGATCCCAATTCCGCCGAATCAATATTGTGCGTGCTGCTTGCTCCGCCGCTATTGACAAGTTCCACCCATTGGTGAAAGTCTATAAGCGCGACACGAAAATGGGAAAGCGAGCCAATAAATCCATCAGGTACGTCCAGGTTGAAACTGGCGAAGGCATGTGCTGGCATGAAGAGGGTCGGAACACTGAGCGCAGCAACGGCGAGCCGTTTAATCGGATTATTCACGGAGATTCGCTTAACGAATTAGGGAAATATCCTGCCGGTTGTGTTGATTTGATTTTCACTTCTCCGCCTTACGCGGACAGCAGAAAGAAAACCTACGGTGGCATACACCCGGACAATTACGTCGGGTGGTTCCTTCCGTTCGTTGATCAATTCAAAAGGGTTCTCAAGTCCAGAGGTTCATTCGTTCTGAACATCAAAGAGAAAGCTCTCAACGGCGAGCGGCATACGTACGTCCTGGAACTCATTCTCGAGATGAGGAAGCGTGGATGGCTATGGACGGAAGAATACATCTGGCATAAAAAAAACTGCTACCCCGGCAAGTGGCCAAACCGTTTCCGAGATGCGTGGGAGCGTTGTCTTCATTTCACGAAAGCCAAAGACTTCGCCATGTACCAGGACGCGGTTATGGTGCAGATGGGCGACTGGCGACACGCTCGACTCCGGAATCTCAGCGAGACTGACAGAATGCGCGACGAATCCAAGGTTTTAAGCGGCTTCGGAAAGAAAATTGAAAACTGGGTGGGCCGAGACATGGCGTATCCCACAAACGTTCTTCACTTGGCAACTGAATGTGGGAATAAATCCCACAGCGCGGCGTTTCCAGAATCGTTGCCTGAGTGGTTCATTAAACTGTTCACGAAGCCGAACGACGTGGTTCTGGACCCGTTCCTTGGTTCGGGAACTACGGCCGTCGCGGCCGCCCGGCTGGGACGGAAATTCTTGGGGATCGAAATCAATGCAGATTACTACCAACTCGCGCTTGAAAACATGTCTCAAATTGGCGACATCCAGTCTGAATTGAATCTTGAGGCCAATGGACATTGATAAACTAGAGCAAGAAATCGCGCGCTGTTTGGGGAGCTTTTACAACAGCCGACTGCAAGGCTTGGAGAAACTCAGCCTCAAAAAAGTTCTTTCCAAGAAGAATCCATATCTCTATAGAGCACTGGGTATTGAGAAAGCATCCGAGATCGTCGAGCAAAACTTGGCGGCTTTTGTCACCTCCTCTGATGAAACGATTTTTGGGAATTGCTTTTTTGAACCTTTAGCCAAGCTCGCTTCGGCAGGAAAAGTTTCGGACGCGGAGGGCGTTGATTTCACCTTCGAATTCGCCGACCGATATTTGGCTGTAGCGGTGAAATCAGGTCCAAATTGGGGCAATCGTGACCAGCACAAAAGGCAGAGCACGAATTTCGATGCGCTACGGAATCGTCTTTACAAAATCCAAAAGCAATTTGACCCGCTTGTCGGGCAAGCTTACGGGCGGCAATCAAGTGAACCCACAGAGAACTCGCGCTTCCGTCGGCGATCCGGACAGGCTTTCTGGGAAGAAATTACTGGCGACCCCGATTTTTATCTCAAACTCATCCGGCTGATGAAGGATGTGCCTGCCAAGAATCGACAGAAATACCGTGCGATGTGGGATCAATCTGTGAACAGGTTCACCGCCGAGTTTATTCGGGACTTCTGTGATCCCAAAGGCGCTATCGATTGGGAGAAATTAGTTGAGCTCACCAGTTCAGCGAAAACCGCACGGCGAAATCTCAAGTCCAAGACGGAAGGAAACAAATAGAATTCGTAGCTCATGCGGGGTTGTTGGTAATGGGTGTGCGGCGTCGCTCAATTTGTCCGCCTGGAGACGAGATCAGCGTTTCAATTGCGCCATCATTCGTCGGCTCCAACGTTACCGTAATCTTGAGCCCTTGGCGTGCATGTTGTTTGCATAAAAACGCATTCGTGTTCGGCGCCCAGATCGCGCGGGTGCTCGGTCGCCGGCATCTGACGCTGAAATTGTTCGTCGCGGGGTTCGGACAGCCATGAATAATGCAACTCATAACGATTGGAAGATTCCACGAACTTGCCAATAATACAAGTCCGAAATGTGCAAGCGTGCAAGCGTCTGTTCTCAGTTTTTAAACTAATTCACAGCGGCACATTTTTTGGCAGGATGTGCATCATGCCTCGCCAAATGCGCTGTCAAGGGTCAGGGAGGGGGCGTGTCGTGGCTTTGGCGGCCAGCCTGAAGATTAGGATTAGGATTAAGATTAGGAGCGGCAATTCCCCTGCCCTTTTTTGGCGGCGCGGGCGATGCGTTCCAGCTTGGGACGCAGCAAACCGTTGTTGGCCAGCATTCGCCAGGCCTGACTGCCGGCAATGGGCTGGCGCCAGAATTCCCCGCCCGCGCATTCCAAAATAAAGCCAGCCGCCGCAATGTCCCACAAGTGAACGCCGGATTCTATGTAAGCGTCGAATCTGCCGGCGGCGACGTAGGACAGGGAGAGGGCGGCGGCGCCCATCATCCGCATCTTGCGAACTTTCCCGACCAGGGCGTTGAAGACCGGAAGATTTTCGCGCAAGCTGGCGGTGTCTTTGGAAAAGCCAATGGCCACAATGGCCTGGGCCAAATCCTTTCTGCGGCTGGCGTGAATGCGCCGGCCATTCAACAGCGCAGGACCGCCGCGCGCCGCCGTCCAAAGCTCGTCGCAAAAGGGATCATAGACGACGCCAATGACCGTTGAGAAATCGTCTGAAGCCCTGGCGCGCCGTTGCAAAGCGATCGAGACGCAGGCATGTGGAACGCCGTAGGTGAAGTTGACCGTGCCATCAATGGGATCAACCACCCAGCGCCAATCCGCGCCAGCCACGCCGGCCACGCCTTCCTCCCCCAAAACCGCCGCATGCGGAAAAGCGGACAGCAGGGTTTTCTCAATCAGCTTCTGGCAACGGACATCCAGTTCCAGTTTGATGTCGTGCCGGGACTGCTGGTTGATTTTCTTAACCGAGGTTTGGTTGCGGCGCATCAGGCTTCCGGCCTGGCGCGCGGCCCGCACGGCGCAGGCGAGGGCTTTTGTCATTTCGGGCGGTTTCATTTCAATTCTTTCACGCGCAAGGAGGGTAACCAGTGGAAACGGTTTTTCGAGGAAATTCGCCTTTCAAACCTCGATCCCCGACCGTATCGCCAGGACATCCAATTCGCGCACGGCGTTAAAAATGCTGAAGCCTGATGCAAAGGAGCAAGATCAAGTTGACAACGGGGGCGGTTTAAGGAATCCTTACTTAAGACATGAGAACACCCAAACCCGCCAAACGGCGCGGGGCTGTTGGCCTGCTCGCGCAATTCGCCCGCTGTCCCAAGCCCATCCGCCCGCCGACCCGCCACAAGTTGCCCTTCAAATGATCTCAAGAGTAAAAATCGTACGATGACGTGCGAGGATTCACTGATTGCGGCTACAGCCCTTTTTCACGGCCATACGCTCGCTACGCACAATAAACGACATTTCGAACCGGCAAGCCTGGAGATCATCGCCCCGCTGGCTTAATGAAAGATTGCATGACGAAGTTTGCGCAGGCGCTGGAAATAATCCCGGAATGAAAAGGTTGTTGTTTCACCCGGTGCTGTTGATGTTTTTGCTGCTTCTCCCGGCAACAGCCGCAGACAGTTCCACCAACAACATTGAAGGATCAAAAGCTTTCGTTCGAAACAGGAGCATCGGGAGAGGAATGAATTTAGGCAACGCCCTCGAGGCTCCGAAAGAAGGAGAATGGGGGCTGACAATCCAGGAATCATATATCCAGGCCGTGGCCGATGCGGGATTTGATTCTGTCCGGCTCCCGATTTGCTGGCCGGCCCATGTCAGCGGAACTTCTCCCGGCTTGATTGACGGCAAATTTTTGCGGCGCGTGGACAAGATAGTGGATTGGTGTCTGAAGAGGAAGCTGGCCGTCATCATCACCATTCATCACTTCAACGCGCTGTATGAAAAACCGGAGGATGAAGTTTTGCGGAAGGTGTTTTTTTCCATCTGGAGGCAATTGACCGCGCATTTCGGGAATGACAGCCGCGAAAGACTGTTCTTCGAGGTCTTGAACGAGCCGCACGGCAATCTCACATCCGACAAGTGGAACGCGTTGATCCCTGAAATTCTTGCGGTGGTCAGGGCCGGAGACAAGGACAGAACCCTGATCATTGACGCGGCTGATTACGCATATCATGGGGCGATTGAAAAGCTGGCCATTCCGGACGGGGAGAGGAATGTGATCGTCAGCGTGAGATATTACCTGCCGTACGAATTCACTCATCAGGGGGCGCATTGGGTGGAGGGATCCGACAAATGGCTGGGAAAGAGGTGGTCGGGCAGTGCAGAGGAATTGGCTGTGGTGAACACCGATCTCAAGCTCGTCAAAGACTGGTCGGCGAAAAACAATCGGCCGGTCACGATCGGTGAGTTCGGACCCATTGTTTTTGCGGACAAACAAAGCCGGGTGACGTGGACAAAAAGCGTGCGAAAAAAGTTCGAGACGAACGGCTTCAGTTGGTGCTACTTCGACTTCGGCGCGCTTTTCAAGGCGTATGATATTGAGAAACATGACTGGCTTCCGGGCTTCAAAGAAGCGCTGGTTGGCAATTGAGAAACCAGCGCTCCACCGGGACCGCATCAGTCCTCGGCGAACAAGTATTCCAAGTCGGTCTGGGAGAGGTTGCTGGCGAAGCCTTGCTCGCCCAGGACGTCCGCGATGGTCTGGGCCTTGCGCTGCTGCAATTCCCAAATCTTCTCTTCAACGGTGCCGGGAGCGATCAAGCGGTAGGCGTTGACGGTGTCGGTCTGGCCAATGCGGTGGGTGCGGTCAATGGCCTGGGCTTCCACCGCCGGATTCCACCAGGGATCATAGAGAATGACATAACTGGCAGTGGTCAGATTCAAACCCGTTCCGGCGGCGCGGAGGCTGAGGAGAAAGACCGCGCCATTGGGATCGTTTTGAAAGGCCTGGGTGACTTGCTGGCGGTCCTTGGTTTCTCCGGTGAGGATGTGGGTGGGGATTTCCCGGGCGGCGCATTCCTTTTCCAGGATTCTCAGCATTTGGACGAATTGGCTGAAGAGCAGGACCTTCTGGCCCTCCGCCATAAGCGGTTCGAGCAATTCAAAAAGGGTGTCGGTTTTGCCGGAGGCGGAATCGTTGCCCACCAAGCGCGGATGACAGCAGATCTGGCGCAACCGGGTCAAAGCCGCCAGGACATGAATGGTGCTTCTGCCCAAACCGCGTTCGGCCACGGTGTTCATGACCTGTTCGCGGCTGCGGCGCAATTCGGCCAGGTAAAGCTTCCGTTGCGCCTCGCCCAGCTCGCAATCGCGCCGCTGTTCAATGCGGTCCGGCAAATCGCGGGCCACTTCCCGCTTCATGCGGCGCAACAGCAGCGGGCGCAACCGGGCCGAAAGCCGCCGCCGCGCAATGCGCTGCTCGTCCGCCGCGTTTTCGCCGCGCGGCTCGTATTTCTCGCGAAACTTCTGTTCATTTCCAAGGTAGCCCGGCTGGATAAAATCAACGATGCTCCAAAGGTCCAGCAACCGGTTCTCCAAAGGCGTCCCGGTCAGGGCCAGATGTTGATCGGCCCGCAATTGTTTGACCGACTGGGTGATTTGGGCGTCGGGATTCTTGATGAATTGGGCTTCGTCCAAAATGACGACACGGAAGGAGAATTTTTGCAACGCTTCCAGGTCGCGCCGCAACAAGGCGTAATTGGTCACGATTAAATCGTGTTCGGGAATCTGCCGGCGCAAATTGTGCCGGGCCGAACCGCTTTCCATGATGAGGACGGAGAGGGATGGGGTGAACCGGTTGGCCTCCCGCCGCCAATTGTGGACAACCGACGCGGGACAAATGACCAGCGCTGGCCGCTTGGGGCGGTTGTTTGCTTTGAGCCAGGAAAGC
Source organism: uncultured Verrucomicrobiae bacterium (assembly GCA_963825315.1). GTDB lineage: Bacteria > Verrucomicrobiota > Verrucomicrobiia > Limisphaerales > Palsa-1400 > DASRLE01. The sequence continues at coordinate 761,063 of CAWGST010000005.1, forward strand.
CAGACCAGGGTTTGCAGCGTTTTGCCCAAGCCCATGTCGTCGGCCAGGATTCCACCCAGCTTGTGACGGCTGAGATGGCAAAGGAAATCGAAGCCGGAACGCTGGTAGGGCCGCAATTCCGCGTTGATCCTGCCGGGAAGAGGCGTGCAAGGAATGCCGCTGAATTCCGCCAGACTTTTGCGCAAGGCCTGGGCCATTGCGGAATCGCCAAAACGCCGCAAGCCGGCTTCATCCAGATGCGCCGCTTGTTCCAACCCCAATCGTTGCGGCACCGGAACCAATCCCTCCACGCCGAGATCGGCGAACGCTTCATGCGCGGCTTGGACCGCGGCCGTGTCCAGTTCAAGCCAGCCGGCGTCGGGCAATTTAACAAATCGTCCGGTGGCCGTTTGCAGCCGCTGCAAGTCCGCGGCGGTGAGTTTGACGCCTTCGGCCTGCCACTCCGCGGAAATGGAAAACCAATCAATGCCGCTGCCCTTGATGGCGAGGCGGGGCCGCAAAGGCCGTGAGGCGAGGAACAAGCGGTGAAAGGCCGGATTGCCCAGATATTCGGCCTCCTCCGGCCGTTCCGGCCAGGCTGCGGAAAGGGCGCCGAGAAAATCATCGTTGGCGTCGCCCACCCAAAGGCCCGGTTCAGGCGTGAACCAATCCAGGCGCCGCAGCCATTGGATGGCTTTGTCCAGGCGTGGATCATCCAGAATTCTTGGCTTCCCATCCGTCTCGACCCGCGGCTCATCGCATTCCCATTCCGAACCGTTCCAATGCCACGGGCGCTGCTCTCCATCGCTCCGCGCCAACAGACGCAGGCGCACGGCATCCTCCACCAATTCGAAAGTGAACCGGGGAACGGCCCGATGCACGACGCAGAGTTGTTCCCAATCCATGCCATGGCACGATTGGGTCTTGCGCAACTTGGTCAACAGCCTGTGGCTTAATTTGCTGACCGGCAGCGATTTCTGTCGCGCCCAGGAATTGAGCAAGTCGTCCGGCGGCGCGCTCCGCAGCAGGTAGAAGGCATGGCCGACCAGAACAATCGAAGGCCGGCCCGCGAAAAACTGGACGCCGCCGAAGGGATGTTTTTCGCCTCCGGGCAGGGCCATTCGATGAGTAAAGAACAATTCGCCTTTGACCGTTTCCAGGTGCGGTTCCAATTCGGCCGGATGCCCGTGGAAAACGACGGGTTCCTGGCTGCCGGCGATTTGCAAGCGGCCCTTGTCGCCCCAGCGCACCAGCCATTGCAACAGTTCCAAGCCGGTCAAAACCAATGATTCCCAAAGCCCTTCAGGGTCCGGGTGGGTTTGGGCCAGCCATTGGATGAATTCCCAATCGGCAAATGAAAACAGCTCCTGCTCATGCGCCGCGCGCGTCGTCAGATCGACAATTTCAGCCAGCGTCTTGGCCTTCTCCCCGGTGCGGTGGCGTGAGACATGAAAGCCGACCGACAATCCATGCAGCGCCGAATCCTCACCGATCGGCTTGGCTTGGCAAACCACCCGCAGACTGGCCCGGGGCGCGTCCAGATGGGCCGGGGCCGAAGGGAAGAGCCAGTGTTCGAGCTGCCGGACCAGGAGCTGCTCCTTTTCGCCGTGCTCGATTTCGGCAAAGCGCCGCAAATTGGCGTGGGGCTGCAGTTCGGCGGGCACGGGCCGGTTGGACCGCAAAAAAAGAATGGCCGTTTCCTCCAGCCGCTTCTTGCCCTGGGCCGTGATGACTTTGGCCCACCAATCGTGGCTGGTGAAATCCTTGCGCGAGAGGGAGAGCTTCTCGAAATAATCCTCCAGTAGCAGCCAGGCGCGCTGCGGGTCGCTGCAGTCGGCAAAAATATTGAGGATTTCCGTCCGTTCCGCCACGGCGGCCTTTGAATCGGCCAATTCCCGGCGCAACTCGGCCTGCGCGCCATAGGCTTTGGCCAACACGCTATGATGGGCATCATACTTCGTCGTGTTGCCCGAACCTGTTGCGGCGCCGCTTCTTCGCGAATTTTTAGCCATGCACGTTAGCCCGATATAGTCGTCCATCACGCCACACCCCCGCCGCGTTGTCAATAGAAATCAGCCGATTTTTTCATACTGGAAGCATTCGAAAGATTTCCCTGAATCTCCGTTCCTTCTCCTCGTTATCCATCGGCGGCAACGGGGGACGATCCGACTCCAATTTCGGCTTTTTCCTGACAGCCAGTGAATCGGGCACAAACCGGCCAAAACTCTGGTGACCTCTTTGACGGGCTCTCAATGAATCGCGCGGCTATTGAGATAGATTATGCTGTTATTAAAAAGGATGAACAGCACGATCAATATCGTGGCAATCGCGCAAACCAAAAACCAGCGCCACCGTCGCGGGTATTTGACGTTGAGCTTCAGAGCGGAACCGGCGAGATAGATCACAAGGAGAACAATACCCATCAGTACTCCGCTTCCAAGCGGGCCATTGGGTCTCATTTCAGAGGCAGAAAGATATGCCAGGTGGATGTAAGTGCTCTGTTGCGGAACTTGGCTGTAGGTGATGACTTTCATATCAATGTTCTGGCGACCTGTTCTTGCGAGGCCTGTTGTTCATGAGCGAGTCGCCACATTACGCAGGTTATGGTTCGTTTCAGATCTTCACAATTCCAGTGCGGACGGGTCAAAGCTCCCTCTTGCTGCATGGTCTCTCCAGGACAGCCAGCCAGGCACCATCGTCTGACATGGCAGCCGTTGCAGGGGTGGGTGGGTGAATCGAGCGACAGGCTTTGTCCAAAGGAAATTCCCTTCGTCAACGCCGGCGTTTTGCCTTCCGTGATGTGGCCGAGCTTCAATTTGGGAATTGTGGTGTTTATGCACGGGTAAATCGTTCCGTCCGCCTGAATGAGCAGGGTCTGAGTTCCGGTGCCGCAGGTCTTGCGTCTGGACGATTCGCGGAGCACCGAACGCAGGATGGAGTAAATGTCACTCCGGCACATCGCCTTCAGGGACGGATCGGCATCAAGTTCTGCGCAGATCGCTTTCACGATCTCAAACTGTGGAGCCGGCGTGACGGATGCAGCGACGGCGTTGCCGAGTTTTTTCAACGGAATGAATCGAACCTCTTGCACCTCCAGTTTCCGGGCCAAACGGAAATATTCAGGAATCTCCGAAACATTCTCACGACAGCAGACCATGCACATCGTTGTCGCAACCCCCTTCTCAACCAGGCGCCGAATAGTGGTTGTGGCTTTCTGGAATGTGCCGCGGCCGCGAATGGCGTCATTGGTATCTGGTACGGCCCCATCCAGCGACACCTGGACCTTCAGTCCGGTTTCAACCAAACCGGCGAGCAAGCTCTCGGGCAAGACGGTTCCATTGGTCGAAACGTTGCAGCCAAAATGGTGACGTTTAGCCCATTGCCCAATCCGAATGACACCTGCTGGATGCAAAAAGGGTTCCCCACCGAGCAGGCTCAACGTGGCATGGGAACTGAAACATGGCCGAAGTTCATCAAGAAAACGCAGTCCCCGATCCACATCCAATTTCGATCCGTTCCGCAGTTCCTGAGGAACGTAACATGTGCGGCAGTCAAGATTGCAGGCCGTGACCAGATTAATGGTGACATTCTCCAGCAAGGGCGGGAGGCGGGATTTTGGAACCCGGCCGGTAAGCCCCGATTTTTCCATTCTTCGGACCTGGGTTTCGAATGCTCCGTTCGTGGTGCTGCCAAGAGCGGTGCTCACTCAAGATAGCTTCGAGCGACGCTGGTTTTTCCAGAGCTTGGAGAAGCTCCCGAAATTCTTCATCAACCACATGCCAGTAGCCCTCCGCTCCCCAAATCTGCAGGACGAGACCATTCTTTTGCTCGACGTGATCTGGAGGTCGGATATGGAGGAGCCTCCCTGAGCGCAGAATCTGGTTGAGCAGATACATTCTTTTCCTTTCTTCGACCACCTCGCCTGTCAGTAGAACGCTTTATGGATCAAGTGCGCGATTTTAGCAACATAAATCCTAAATGACCCAAGGACGAAAACCTGGCCGGCGCTGACCTGGTCATTCGAACTTCGTCATTGGTCATTTTCCACCATTCCTTGGTCATTCGTGCTTTGTCATTCGACATTCTGGCTGCGGGGCTACTGGTTTCCGTTGTTTGGAGGCGGTTCATGAAAGGGTTTGCCTGCGCGGTAGAATCTTAAAAGCTGCCGGTTGACGGCCGCAAAACGCGTTTCACCGGCGGCGGTTTCCAATTCCATCGCCTTCTCGGCAGTCGCAACTGCCTCCGGGAACCGTCCCGCTTCCGCATAAGCCGCGGCCAGCGTGCCGGGCACGCACGTCTCCTTGACCGGCGGCAGACGGGAGGCCCGTTCCGCCAACCGCACCGCTTCGGCTCCGTCACGCAACGTGTTGTCCGAAGCAGTGGCCAGCAGCCAGGCCAGATTGTTGAGGGCTTCCACCGAATCGGGCTGGAGCAAAAGCACCTGGCGAAGCTGGGCCACCGCCCCGCGCAGATCGCCGGTCTGATGAAGCAAGGTGACGTAGTCCAGGCGCATTCGGATATCCGGCTTCGAGGACAACGCCAGCGCCACGCGCAGGTGGGAAAGCGCCTCCCGGTTGCGTCCCTGCCGCATCAAAGCGGTTGCGAATCGCTTGTGCGTTTCCGGGTCGTTGGGCTTGCTCTTAAGCGCCGCCAGGTAATGCGGCTCCGCCTCTTTGAATTTCCCCTGAGCGGCCAGGGTCTGGCCGAGGTTCGATTGCGCTTCCGAATAGTCCGGATTGGATTGGAGCGCAGCGACAAAATGTTCCATAGCTTCGGTGTAATTTGTCCTGGCCGCCAGGATCACGCCGAGATCGCTTTGTATGCCCCAAGCCGCCGGATTTTTCGCAAGGGTGTCCCGGTAAAGGCTTTCCTCCGACGCGAACACTTGCGCGCGTTGGAAGGTCAAAAACGACAGAAGCCCAATCAGGACGACGGCCACGCCTCTGAAAGCCGCGACCGGGAGCAGGAAGGCCATTCCGGCAACGGCAAGCGTTACCGGCGCGATTAACGGCAGATATTGGAGATGGTCCGAGACCCGCCATCTCGTCAAGAATTGTGAATCAAAAAAACCGAGCACCGGAAACAAAGTGACGGCAAAAATTCCCAGTCCCAGCAGGACATGCCGTCCCCAACCGCGGCGGAACCGCCAGCAAACCAGGACAGCGGCGCAGAACAGAAGATCCGGAATGTAAGACGCCGGCGCAGTCGCATCCACTTTCCACTGCGGATAGACCAGATTCAGGTTCAAGGGCAGAAGCGCCTTGCCGAGATAGAACCAGAAGACGCGTCCGGCCAGGGCCAACCGTTCCCAAAAACTTTCAGGTTGAAGGGTCATGCCAACCAATTGTTGATACTTTTGAAACCAGGAGGACATCAGCCCGAAAGCCAGCGCGAGGACGAAGAAAGGGCTGGTTCGCAGCAAATCCCGGCAGGTGATTCGCCCGCGTTGCCACGCCACGCAAGCGGGCAACACCAAGGGCAGCATGATGGTCGAAGTTTTGCTCAGCAGCGCCAGAACGAACGCGGCCAGCGAAAGACCGTAGCGCAGCGCAGCCAGGGCGTGTTGTTGGGGATTAGGATTAAGATTAGGAGTAGGAGCAAGATTGGGAAGGTACAGCCAGAAGCTCAGGAGAAAGAATGGCAGGGAAAGGGTGTTCTTCATCTCGGCAATTCGAGCGACCGAATTGACGCATACGGGATGAACCGCAAAAAGCGCCGCCGCCACCCACGCGCCCGGAATTTTCAACCCGGCCAACAAACGCCACACCAACACCGCGCTGACGGCGTGCAGGAGCATGTTCACGGCATGATAACAACCGGGATGAGGCCCCCAAGCCAGCCACTGCGCCCAAAAAACAAACCAGGACAGCGCCCACTCCTTTTGAAACCAAATCGAGAACGGCCCAAATTCTCCGTTCACCAGTGGATTGTCCCCTTTGACCATCCGCCAGTCGTCCATCAAAAAGCTTCCCGGCAGAATGGGACGGTAGGCCACGAGCACAAGCGCGAAGATAACCAATGCGCCCAAAACGAGCCGCCCGACAGCCCGGCCAGGGCCGCGCGGCAAAGAAGGCGATATGGATTGTTCCGGCAATTCTTTAATGATTTCGGTGCGGAAGAATATTCCGAGGACGACCCTTTCACGACCCTTTCACTTTGCCGGCGGAGTCCAAATACTGACTTTGTTCTCTGTCGGGAAGTCGGCGGGAACGGGGATCGTCACCTGACCAGTGGCGGCCCACTCGGCGCCACGATTGAGCGTGGTCACGAATCCCACGTCCTTCATGGATTCCGCGTTATGCCCCATCGTGGTATGGAAGACGCGGCCTTTGCCATAGCTGATGGTCATCAGAATAGGTTCGTCCTGGCGGGTGGTGTCCGAGTTGGCGGTGGCAAGGACGGTGACGTTCTCGGCGGGGCCGGCCAGCATCGAGTAAAGTTCATCGCGGGTATGAAGCCACTTCGGCGGCAGGCCCTTGGTAATGGGATGTTCTGGATTGCGAACCTCAACGTCCCATGAAAAGAAACTGCCGTGCGTTCCCCTGCCGCCGGGACCGCCAACCTCCAGAACCTGTTTGCCGTCGCGCCAGCGGATCATGGGGCCGGAACTCTGGTTGCGCCCGCCCCAGCCACCGACGCCGATCATCTTGTTATACTCCACCCACTGCGGGAAGGAGTTATCCGCCGCGTGAACGCTGACGACACCGCCGCCGTTCTTGACGTAATCCTCGAATGCAGTCTTGGTCGCAGCAGGCCAATCGGCGCCGTTGTAGTTGAGGATTATGACACTGTATTTGGAGAAGTCCGGCTTGAAAGCCTCCATGCTTTGGCCTTGCCCCGCCGGACTGGTTGCGACGTCCACGGTGAACCGTCCGGAGCTTTCGAGAGCGGCCTGGAGAATCGGAGTCGTGGCCCTCCAATCGTGATTATTCTGGCCATCGACGATCAGGGCTTTGAGCTTGTCAGCGGCGGCGGCGGGTTGAAAGCTGAACAAGAGCAGCGCGCCCAGCGCCAGGCCGGTCAGCCAATTGATTTTAACGAAGTTTGTTTTCATATTGTATTTTGGGTCTGTGCCAGATTCTGTGGGTGATTGTGGCCCAATTCCGGGTTTTTGCAAGCTGACAAACTGCCGGTTGATGGCCTCGCGGCGCAGGGCGCCGCCTCCCTGCCTCCCCCCGAATACTTTGCGCTTTGAACTCGGGCTGACCCGGTATAGTCTCGCGGCCATGAGACATTATGCCGTCCATGGGCGGCTTTTCGCCGCGCAACGCCGGGCCGGCGTGAACTCCCGCCGGCCGGGCTTGCTGGCGCGTCCGGGGCGCGCCTCGGTTTCGTCATCATCCATCCCATGAACAACCAGTCAACAGCATTTATAAAGGAGGACCCGTGGCGCATCTTTCGCATCATGGCGGAATTCGTCGATGCCTTTGAAGTCTTTTCCAAGGTCGGGCCGTCTGTGACCATTTTTGGCTCGGCCCGCAAGCCTCCGTCCGATCCGTATTACAAGGCCGCCGTGACCCTCGCCAAAGGCCTGGCCAGGAATAATCTGGCCGTCATCACCGGCGGCGGGCCGGGCATCATGGAAGCGGCCAACCGCGGCGCGGCCGAGGCCGGCGGAAAATCCATCGGTTTGAACATTGAACTGCCCTCCGAGCAAAAAGGAAACCGCTTTGCCAACGTGCCGCTGCAATTCCATTACTTTTTCTCGCGCAAGGTCTGTTTTGTCAAATATAGCGTCGGCTTTGTCTTCATGCCGGGCGGATTCGGCACTTTGGACGAGTTTTTTGAGGTGATCACTCTCGTGCAAACGCAGCGCATTCCCGGCTTTCCGCTGATTCTTTTCGGCCACGAGTACCTGGAGCGGGCTGCTCCGCTGGATGAAGACAACGCTCGAGAAAGACAAGATGATCAGTCCGGGCGATTTGCAACTGTTCACCGTCACGGACGACCCGCAAGCGGCGATTGATCTGATCCTGGATTATATGCGAAAAGTCGGCCCCCCGGACGTGGTGCCGCATTCCCTGGGCTGAAAGAATTTCTCAAATTAGTGCGCGGCGCCACGGGAAATTAGCTCCGCCCTTTTTCCCAAACCGCAGCATAATGGAAAAATGGCAGGCCGATTCGAGTGACGCCGTGAATTGATTCAAAATTTGTTGGCACTTTTTCCCCGGCGGCGGACATTAATCAATGGATGAATGACGCGACTGACATGGATTTATTGCGGCAATACGCCAGGGGGAATTCCGACACCGCCTTTGCCGCCCTGGTTTCGCGCCATGTGAATCTGGTCTATTCCGCCGCCTTGCGGAAAACCGGCAATCCTGACGCCGCCGGGGAGATCACGCAGGCCGTGTTCGTCATCCTCGCGCAAAAAGCCCGACGCATCCCCGATAAAACCATTCTGTCCGGCTGGCTCTATCAAACGGCGCGGTTGACGGCGGCCAGCTTCTTGAAAAGTGAAGCCCGCCGCGCCCGCCGCGAACAGGAAGCTTATATGCAAACCGAACTCCATGCCGCCACGTCTGATGAAATCTGGGAACAACTCGCGCCGCTGTTGGAAGATGCGATGGGACAATTGGGTGAAAAGGAGCGCGCCGCTGTCGTGCTGCGGTTTTTTGGCGACAAAAGTTTTGCCGAAGTGGCAACGGCTTCCGGCGTCAGCGGGAATGCAGCGAAGAAACGGGTCAGTCACGCGCTGGAAAAACTGCGCCGTTATTTTTCCAGGCGCGACGTCTCCTCCACCACGGCCATCATCGCCGGGGCGATTTCCGCCAATTCCGTTCACGCCGCGCCGGCGGCGCTGGCAAAAGCCGTGGCCGCCGCGGCGGTTGCCAAGGGGGCGGCGGCCAGCGGTTCAACTTTAACCCTCATCCAAGGAGCATTGAAAATCATGGCATGGACAAAAGCAAAAACTGCCATAGTCGTTGGCGTTGCGGCCATTTTGGCTGTGGGCACGCCAACCCTTGTTATTCACCAGTATCTAAACCACTGGATTTTCACTTCGACAAAGGAATTGTCCAGCGACGTGGATGCGCAATATGCGAGATACACGGGCATGACGCCGGAACAAGCGGCAAAGACTTTTTTTGAAGCCTGCAGCCGGGAGGATTGGACGGAAGCCGCCAGGTTCTGCGAACCGGACTCTGGTTATCCTCTCGGCGACAAATTCAAGAACAAATTGGAGACGAGGAACTATTATGGCGGATTGCAAGTCGTCAGTCTGGGCAAGCCGTTTTCGGGCTGGATCGGCGGCCAGAAAGCCGGCGGCGTCTTTGTGCCTTTCAAAATCCGGCTTAAGACTGGCAAAGTCGAACAATGGCAATTGCACATCATGTGCAACACTCCCGATAAAAGCTGGTTTGTTGAAGGCGGGTTGTGATGCCAGTTTGTTGCGAAACAGCAAACATGAAAACGACGATCAAATCTGACGGGGCTTTCACTTTGATCGAACTGCTGGTGCTCATTGCCATCCTCGGGATTCTGGCGGCATTGTTGTTGCCGGTGCTGGGCGCCGTCAAACCCATCTTCTACAGTTTGAAAAACTGGAGTCCTGATTATCAATTACTTACGAAGACGCAAGGTGCCTGTGGCACTACATTTTCACTCCTTCCATCCGGACCGGCTCATGCCTTCTCCCGCAGGGTGGGCGGTAGAGCCACCCCCGCCGCGCGAAAGGCTTTATGCGCCTGGCCAACGACCTCGCTGCGCAGGACGAAGTGTTTGCTCTGAAACACCGCCTCGATCTCCTGGAGGTTATCCAAACCGCGTACGATTTCAGCCCACTCCCAACTTTCGCCCTTTTCTTCCAAGTGGTGCTCCAAGGCCCGGCGCAGCAGCAGAGCCAGAAAGCTGCAAAAGACATGGCCGCGAATGGTTTCGTCCCGCTTGTGATAAATGGGACGGGTTTCCAAGACCGATTTCATCGTGCGGAACATCTCCTCCACCATCCACAGTTCCTTGTAGGCTAAAGCAATCTCCCGGGGTTTATCCGCCAGGCTGGTCTGCAAGACCCATTTGCCGTCGTAGAGGGCTTCCTCTTTGATCTTCTCCTCGTCGACAACGAAATGTTCGCCCCGAGTCAGCCGCAGAAACTTCCGGTAGCCTTTGTTGCCAATCAAATCTTTGTCTCCGCGCTGGAGCTGCTGGCGCAAGTGCGCGATGATGGCCTTGCGGTCAGCGGCGTCCTTGCGCCGCTGTTCTTCATTCAAACAGACGATGTAGCGGCGGCCTTGCAGAGAGATTTCTCTTACCTTCAAGGGCGAGGGGTCCTTGGATATCTGGCGCTCGGGCGTTACCTCCAGGTAAGGACTGCGGTCGGTTAAAACCTTTTCGCGGATTTCTTTCATGCTGCGCATGCGGGCCCCCAGGATGTAATCGCAGTCCAGCACCTTCGATTCCAAGGCGGCGATGGTGCCGGCGCTCATCATGCCGCGATCGGAAACAATCGAGACCCGGCGCACCTGGAACCGCTCCCGCAGCCGCGCCACCACCGGCAGAAGCGCGCTCACATCAGCCGTATTGCCCGGCCACAAATGGCAACACAGCGGCCAGCCCTCCCGGTCCAAGACCAAGCCGACCACCATCTGTTTGCAATCCGGGCGATGATCTTTGCTGTTGCCGTATTGTCCAATCTCCTGGCCGCCCTCGCCCTCGAAGTAAATCGAAGTGGTGTCGAAGAAAACCAGATCAATGGCGCTGAAAAGGTCTCGCCGCTGCTCAAAGAGTTGCTCCTCGATCCAATCCTTGGTGCAGCGGGGAGTGTTGAGCACCCGCGTCCCGGGCCGGTCATCCAGCGGTTCGCCCAGGAAAGCCATGGCGCGATAGAGATGATGCAAATCCAGCCCTTCGGTGCCCGGCAGCCGATAGGATTGGCGCCAGCGTTCCGCCGCTCGATCACTGCCGGAGGCGAAGAGCCGGTGAATAACAGTCAAGTAGACCGCCCGTTCCACATCGAATCCGTAGCGCCGCGCCGCCAAGGCCTCTTTGATGACGCGCGCCACTCCCAAATCCTCCCACAATCGTCCGAAGACCAGGTCCGGACCGACCCGCTGCACCTGGACGGCTTCGGTCTGGCCGGCGGCGTGCGCGTCGATCACCGCCAGTCTCTGGCAGAAGCGCAAACCCGAACGCAGGAGGGCGTCCAGTTGGCCGCTGGCCTGGAGGGCGTCCAAGCGCCCGAGGGTGCTTAAGACCCGCTGACGCACCTTTCCCTGTTCCCGAAAGCTTTCGACAATCTGCAGGTAGCCGTAAGAACCGGAATGTTTGACACGGAAAAACATCGCGTGCGCTCTTTTTGTCCTTACGAGGATGCCGCATCGGCCCGTGAGAATCAATAAACAATTGCCATCGTCGCGCAGAATTTGGCACTACATTTTGACTTTGTTGTCAACTGTTCCGAGGAGAAGACCGCGAAAAAAGCCCATTAACTGTAGAAGATGGGTCAAAGGCAACGCAAAGCGGACGGCCTGCCTGAACAATTTGAAACAAATCAATCTGGGCATCCGCATGTATTGCGATGATTCAAGCGATGTTTCTCCCGTCACGAGAATTCCCTGGATTGTCTATAAGGAACTCATGAAGAGTTATGTCGGTTTGAAAGGCCATTCATCGCCGCAAGACAGGATTTTTGCCTGCCCGGCTGACACATTTTACTATGTTATGATACGGGGTAGTAATGGGTTTTATAATCAATGGACCAATGTGTTTCGAGGCCAGCATGAAGAAGCCGCCTGGGATTATTCGAGTTATTGGTTCAATGGATTTAACTTCCATATTTTTACCAATGACAATCCTCAAAACGCTCCCTGGCTTGGCATTGCCGGCCGGAAGATTGCTTCGATAAAAGACCCGGCCAAAACCGTGCTGGCCGCGGAAGCACCGGCTTTTTATCCTTATTCATGGCATCAACCGAGGCTTGGCGAAGGGCCAATGTTCCTCGACGCCAAAGACGTGGTTGGCTTCGTGGACGGCCATGCAAGTTATATCAAGATGTACTACGCTGAAGTGCCGGGTAATTTGTTTTCGGTTTTCTACGACCCGCCTGCCGGATACGACTACAAATGGAGCGGAGATTAAACTCTGCCGAAACAAGTGATTCCCATTGCCGCTGATGGCAACGCCGGATAGGATGCGCGCCATGACAACGACCGCACCATTGCAGACTGCGCGGCCCGACGGCCGGAGACCGGATCAATTGCGCCCGATCCGATTTCAAAATGGCATTGCCCCGTACGCCACCGGTTCCACTTTGATCGAATGGGGCAACACGCGCGTGATTTGCGGAGCCACCGTCGAGGACATCGTGCCGCGCTGGATGAAGGAACAAAACGTGGCCGGCGGCTGGATCACGGCGGAATACTCCATGCTCCCTTACTCGACTCTGACCCGAAAAGCGCGCGACATATCGAAGGGAAAGCTCGACGGACGTTCCCAGGAAATCCAGCGTTTGATTGGCCGGTCAATGCGCGCGGCCATTGACCTGGAAAAGATCGGCTCGCGAACCATCTGGCTGGATTGCGATGTCTTGCAGGCCGATGGCGGCACGCGCACGGCGGCGATCACGGGAAGTTTTGTGGCGCTGTCTCTGGCCGTGCGAAATCTGAGGGACCGGGGCAAACTCACGGCCGATTCCCTGCTCAAGCCGGTGGCGGGAGTCAGCGTGGGAATCGTGCAGTCGCAGGCCTTGCTGGATCTTTCCTATCCGGAGGATGTGGCGGCGACGGTGGACATGAACCTGGTGATGAATGGGTCCGGGGAATTTATCGAGTTGCAGGGCACGGGCGAAGAAAGCGCCTATAATGACGAACAGTTGGCCGCCATGCTGGCGGTGGGCAAGGCGGGCATCCAACAATTGCTCGAGTTGCAACAGGCCGCGCTGGCGGGCGGCTAATTCCAGGACAAATCGTCGGGCGACTCGGCCAGCAGCCGGCTCTTATCATCCTTGTGGCGCAGGATCTCTTTCCAAAGCTGGCCGGGTTCGGGGTGAAAAACCAAATCAATGGTAGCGGGATGGATCAGCCAGTCCTTGCGCGCCATTTCCTGATCGAGTTGGCCCGCTGTCCAACCGGAGTAACCGGCGAACAACTTGAGCTTCTGGGTGCTGGAACAGGATTCGCTCAAGTCCATCAAGGCGTCGAGGGAATGGCCCAGGCTCAAGTTGAGCATGACGTTGGCCTGGGGCACAAAAGCGTCGCTATGAAGGAAACTCAGGGTGCCCGGCTGCACCGGGCCGCCCACGAAAAGCGGTTGGTCCTTGATCGTGTCCGACACATTCGCGACCAGGGCCCGGCCCACTTTGCTGGCGCTGGAGCGGTTCAGGATCAAGCCAAAAGCGCCCTCCTCATCATGCTGGCAAATGAGCACGACGCAGCGATGGAAAAACGAGCCGTGCAGTTTGCCGCCATCCAACAGGAGTTGCCCTTGCAAGGATTTATGAATTTGGGACATAACCCCGCCTCATTTCATCAACTCGCGCGCCGCGTCAATAATTTTGCCGGCGGTCAATCCGTGCTTTTGGTAAAGGTCCTCGGCGACATAGGCCGATTGTCCAAACTCCCCTTGCATGCCGAGCGACTTCATGCGATGGACAATGCCGGCTTGGGCCAGGGCATGAGCCACCTGCGCGCCCATGCCGCAAATGACCTGATGATCCTCGATGGTGACAACACGACCCGCGCACTTTTCGACCGCGGGTCCGATGGTCTTCAAATCCACGCGATTGATGAACGGATTGGCGATGACAGTGGCGGCGATGTTTTGCTCCTTGAGCTGACGGCCCGCCTCGATGGCCCGGCCCACCAGAGGTCCGCAGGCCAGAATGACCACATCGCTTCCGCTGGACAGAACCTCCGCCCTGCCCCATTGATACCTGGCGTTTTCCAGCCAGCGCAGCGGATAGTTTTCACGGCCCACAAAAAAGACAATCGATTCGCCGTTGTGACCCTGTTCGCGCGCGCGCGCCGTCCGCTGGATCGCTTCGTACATCAACGCCTCCGCCTCGTCCGCGCAGGAACAGGCAATAACCACCGTGTGCGGAATGGCCGAGACGGCGGCAAAGTAAGTCGTGGCCTCGTGCGACGCGCCATCGGCCGCGTCCTGAAAACCGACGTGGGAAAAAATGGCGATGACCGGCGCCTGGGACAACGCGGCCATGGTCAGGGGCAAATTGCCCTTCGTCACGCCAAACTGGCCAAATGTGTCAACAATTGGAATAAAGCCAGCCCTGGCCAGGCCGGCGCCGGTGCTGATCATGTTGGCCTCCGCCACCCCCACCTCGACAAAACGGTCGGGGAAACTTTTCTGGAAGAAGCTGATGCCGGTGGATCCCTCCACGTCGGCGGAAACCGAATAGACGGGAAATCCCTCCTGCGCGGCGCGCACGGCGCCTTTGGCCAGGCCGGCCTGGATTTTTTCCTTTTTGACCGCGGGGACGGACGGGGCGGATGGGGCCTTTGCTTTTTTGGCCGCTTCCTTTTGTTCCCAATCGTCGCGCAAGGCCCGCGCCCAACCGGCCAGTTCGGCGGGCACTTCGGGCGCGCCGAAATAAATCTCGTTGACAAAATCAACGATCTTTTCGGCATTGGCCAGCGGAAAACCGTGGCCGCCCGCGGCGCTCTCGACCGTCGAGCGGACGCCGAAGCCTTTGACGGTTTTCGCCCACAGACAGACCGGAGCGCGCGGATTTGCCCTGGCTTGTTGCAGGGCGGTTTCCAGCGCCAAATAGACCGATGGCAAATCGTTGCCGTTGGCAACTTTGACAACGTTCCAGCCCAGCGCGCTCATGGCCTCAAAAGTGGGCGTCATTCTGAAGGCGTCTTTGCTAATGCGGCCGGAAAGCTTCGTATCGTTGTCCGAGATGACCAGGAGGAACGGGTTGAGCCGGTCCTTGGCGGCCAGGCCGGGAATGGCGGCGAAGGCTTCCTTGGCTTCTCCTTCCATGGAGGCCCCGTCCGAAACGGTGCAAATGGTGAGGCGGTCGTTCTTCCGCACTTTGTCGGCGAGGGCCAGACCTTGAGCCTGGGGAAGCGCCGAGCCGAGAGGCCCGTTGCTCAACAGCACGCCTTCGGGATTGAGGTGGGATTCACCGTGGCCGGTCAGTTTGCTCTTGATGCCGCGGAACCCTTTCAAATCTTGAAAGGTCATGCCGTCGAAACCGTAATTGGCCCGCAGCGCGTAAATCCCATTCTCGCAATGTCCGGCGTCGTTGACGAAATTGTAAGCTTCATGCCAGGGACGGTCTTTGACCGCGAACATCACCCCGTGGATGGCGGAGATGATCTCGGCGAAGGCGGCAGGGCCGCCCCAATGAGAGGCCGCGCCGCCATTGACGGCGCACATATCCATGAGGGCAACCAGGGCGCGGCTGGCGCGCGGATCCCCCAAAACGACTTCCCGGCCCTGCGCATTCTTCACCTTGACGGAATACTTCGGAGCCTGCGCGGGCGTCGGAGCCAGCTTTGATTTCAGTGGGAGGGGCGTCAGCGGCGGGGCTGCGGCGGGTTTGACGATGGATTTATCTTCAGCCATAATTTTGTGCTTCACGCCATGCCGGCAAAACAGGGGCGGAACTGGTGCGCGCGGCGGGAGTTGAACCCACAACCTGCGGCTTCGGAGGCCGTCACTCTATCCAGTTGAGCTACGCGCGCAAAAGTATCGCTTAAACCATGAACCGCAACCTGTGCCAATTCAAGCGTCTGCTTCATCACTATGTCGGTTCCCGCCGCGCTCGGCAAGAAAATCCAATGCTGCCAGCAAGTCGTCCAATTGATTCTTGGAATGCTCGCTGGATATGACGAAGCGAAAATAGCCGCCTGCCGGACCGCCTGGATATTTGACGAATGAGGGGAAAACGCGGTGTGCAATCAAACCCCGCTGGATGGCCCTGGCTTGGGCAGGATTTCCGGGTATGATCGCGATCACGGGGACCGGTGTCAGGGGCACTGGAATGCCCGCGGCGCGCAAGGCGGCCTTGACGTACTGCACGTTGTGATTGAGACGGCGG
The DNA here is from genome assembly GCA_963825315.1 of uncultured Verrucomicrobiae bacterium. Taxonomy (GTDB): domain Bacteria; phylum Verrucomicrobiota; class Verrucomicrobiia; order Limisphaerales; family Palsa-1400; genus DASRLE01. Next base: position 777,042 of record CAWGST010000005.1, read on the forward strand.
CGCAAACTTCGATCTTTCTTTAAAAGATGGATGGCGCGCAGGGCGGCGTAAGCAAGGGGCAGCGGCAATGGGGTGCTCCCGGCAAACATGGCGCTGCGAGCGATCATTTTCCCGCGCAGCGCGCGCGAACATAAAATGGCGCCGCCATAGACGCCAAACGCCTTGCTGAGGGTGAGGGTTTGGATGATGCGCTGGCGTGAAACCCCGGCGTATTCCAGTGTGCCCCGGCCCGTTCGCCCGACAACGCCGGCCCCATGCGCGTCGTCCAGCAGAATCATGCCATGAGGCCCAAGAATTCTCAGATACTCCGCCAAAGGGGCCACTTTCACGTCATGGGTAAACACGCCATCAGTCAATAAGATCGGTTTGATATTCCCGCCCGCCCCGGCCAGGACGCGGCGGAGATCCGCCGGATCGCAGTTATTGAATTCCAGAACCGGACACGCAAAAAAACGGCTGGCGTCGCGCAGGCTGACGTGGGCTTTGGCATCAATAACGACATGGGAAAAATCGTCGCGCAACGTTTGGGCGACGACGGAATTGGAGGCGTATCCATTGGAAACGAGCAATGCCGCCGGCGCGGCAAAGAACCGGGCCAGCGCGGTTTCCAGCTCCCGGTAAAGGGCATGGTTGCCGGTCGTCACGCGTGACGCGGCCACGTTCAATCCGTATTTTTCAAGACCCGTCGTGACCGCCCGGATGATTTCCGGATGACTGGCCAGCCGAAAATAATCGCAGCCCGCAAAAAAGGAGATGGGGGATTTCAAATTTCAGATTTCAAATTTGAGATTATTCATGTCAGGGGACAATATCCACAATATCGCCCGGTTCCAACGGCACGTCGCGGTGATGCAGCAAATCGCTTCCCTTCATTTCTTCAATCATTTGTCCGTTGCGAATGACGCGAACGAGAATCGGGTTCATAAAGCCAGTGTAATCGGCATCTACAATCGCTTTCGCCAGGGTCAAACCCTCCGTCCACGGCACCACGGGATTGCGCACCGGCCCCCGCACGACGACCTCCGGCGGCTGTTGCGATTGCCATTCCTTGGCGGCCTGTGCCTGGCCGGCCATATAGGCCTGGCGCGCCTGCAAATCAGCCTGCTTCCTGCTCACACATCCTGCCAGGAACAGAACTAACAATATGACGATCGCGTGGCGCATAGTTTAACAACTGGTGGGCGCGGCTTGCAAAACTTCCACGCAATGAGGCACGGCCCCGGCGACAAAACCCAGGCATTCGACCGCGCCGCCGGGTTTTCCCGGCAAACAGATCACCAGGGCTTTTTCGACCACCGCGGCCAAATTGCGCGAGAGGATGGCGTTTTTGGTGATCTTCATGGATTCAATGCGCATGACTTCACCGAAGCCGGGCAACTCGCGCAGGGCGATTTCGCGCACCGCTTCCGGCGTGACATCGCGCACGGCCACGCCCGTGCCGCCGGTTGTCAGGATCAATTGGCAGCCTTGGTTGATCTGTTCGCGAATGGCGCGTTGGATGGCGCGCTTTTCGTCCGGGACCAGGGCCTCGGCGAGAACATTCCAACCGTGGCCTTGGGCCGCCTTTTTCAAGGCCGGGCCGCCCAAATCATCGTAAAGACCGCGCGCCGCCCGGTCCGAGATCGTGATTATGCCGGCATTGATTTGCATTAGATTCTTGCCATTGAACTCTCGTCGAATTTTCTCTCAGATTTTTCTTTATCCGTGTCCATCCGTGTCCATCCGTGGTTAAAATTCCAAATATCTTTGCCTAGCCTTTTGTTTTAGAAACCAATGTGATGTTCGTAATCCGCATGGTTTTATCCACCGCTTTGCACATGTCGTAAATGGTCAACGCGGCCAGGCTGACAGCCGTCAACGCTTCCATTTCAACGCCTGTTGCCGCCGTGATGCGGGCCGAAGCGGTGATCACGACGCGGTCGCGGGATGACGGGATGGCAAAGTTTACGCCACAATGAGTGATGGGCAATGGATGGCAAAGGGGAATGAGCGCGCCGGTATTTTTGGCGGCCATAATGCCCGCGATGCGCGCGGTGGCAAAAACGTTGCCCTTGGCCACGCGGTCTTTTTCGATGGCCGCGATGGTGCTTGCCTGCATAAGAATCTCGCCGCGCGCCACCGCCTGCCGGCGCAGGGCGGGTTTGGCCGACACATCCACCATGTTGGCCCCGCCCCTGGCATCGAGATGGGAAAAATTTTTCATTACTTCATTGGCGGCCTGAGCTTGCGCCGAGCAACCAAAACATTATGACGCGCCAGATCATGCGCCGGAAATCTTATCACTTGCCCCGGCCATTGCAATCCTGCAAGGTTTTGGCAGAATTATTATGAAACTGAACTACGGGATGATCCTCTGGTGGAGCGCGGAAGACAACACCTGCGTAGTGGACGTGCCGGAATTGCCCGGCTGCATGGCGCACGGCGCGACGCGGCAGGCGGCCATCAACAATGCCGAGGCCGCCATCAAATTCTGGATCAATACCGCGAAAGACGACGGCTTGGAAATTCCAGCACCGCGCGGACGCCTGGTGTTTGCCTGATTTTCAACCGGACGATTTCGTTGAAAGACACTCAATACCAATTTCCTAGCAGCCTGTCGGACTTGACCAGAAGCATTTTTTCTGGATTTCGCGTAATCTGCTATTGGAGCCTGTAGCACGGAGTTGACGAATTCGAAAAGACCAGTTGGATCGGACCAATAGAGTCCGGGAGGGGTGTCAATCGAAGGTCCGATTAAATTTGTGTTCCGCCCGGCCTTTCCCCTCGGATTTTTCAGCCGGAGCGGGCCAGTTTCAGTCCCGCTCCCAAGAGGTGCAGCCGTTTGAGGTTGTAAGCGACGCAGACCCACTGCCATTCCAGCCCGACTTTTTCCAGTCCGCGCAGCAGAAATTGCCGGAATCCCATCACGCTCTTGATGATGCCAAAGACCGGTTCCACCGTCTGCTGCCGTAATTTGTACTTGGCTTGGCCAACCTTGGTTTTCAGCCGCTGCTTCATCACCTCGCTCAACTCGGCTCCCGGGGCGGGCGCTGCCGGCTCATCCTTCTTCTCCAGATCGCTGACGGTACGATGGTGCTCTTTCTTTTCCAGCGCTGCATAGACCGTCGTCCCGGTGGACTGGCCAGCGGGCGTTTGTTCCACCGCACGCACCGCCGCTTCGCTGTAAAATCCGCTGTCGGCCAGGACGGCCGCAACCGATTCCACCGGGGCGGCCACCGCCGCCACGGTGGGGGCCAGTTCCTGTTTGTCGTTGCACGCCTGGCTCACCCGCTCTCCCACGATCAAGCGGCTGTCCACTTCCACGGCGGCTTGCGCGTTGTAGCTTTGCTCAAAATGTGGGCCGCTGCCCGCTTTCATGATCCGGCTCTGCGGGTCGGTGAAGTTATATTGGTCGCTGGGACCCGGTTCGGGCGTCGGCGCCTGGGGCGGCTGGCCGCGCATTCCTTCACCCCGTTCTTTTTTGGCGGCCCGCTCGGCCAGTTTCTTCTCGTGTTCGGCCAACTCGACGGCGTAGCGCGCCCGGGCCCGGGCTTCAATCTCGGCCCGCGCCTTGGCCAGCGCGGCTTTGCGCTCTTGGCGGCGGGTGATCTCGTCGGGAATGCTCAGCCCGTCTTGCAAGGGCGTGCTGTCGGCTTGCTCGGCTTTGGCCATCAGTTCCCTGATCTCCAGGTCCAGTTGTTCGATGGTTTTGCCCGCGTGTTCGTAGCTGACGGCGGAGTGCTTGCTGGCATTGGCCATCACCTTGGTCCCGTCCACGGCCACGGTGATTTGGCCGACCTGCAAAAACTTCAACGCCTGCGCCAGCTCCAAGACCCGGACAAAGGTCTCTTGCAACAGCGCTTTGTTCTCGCGCCGGAAAGTGCAAATGGTGTCGTGGTCCGGATGAGTATCTCCGCAAATCATCCGCACCGGCACACTGTCGTAAGTCGCCTGTTCGATCCGCCGCGAACTGAAAAGCCCGGTGGCATAGCAATAAAGCAACAAGGCCAAAAGCATCCGGGGCGGATACTGTTCGCTACCAGTTCCCCTTTCGTTGACCTTGATTCGGCGTAAATCCATCTCCTCAACGGCGTCCAGAATGAAATGCGCCAGATGGTCTGTCGGCACCCAATCGCGCAGATTGGGGGGCAGGATCAGCGGGGTGTCGTAATCAATAGTGATAAAGCGTGCAGCCATACTTGACTGATGCCCTCTGGCCCTTTCACGTTCAAACTTTCTGAAAAAACCTTCGCTCTAAGTCCGACAGGCTGCTAGACCTGACCCATTTATTGTCGGATTTGTTGGGGTCGAATTTGTTGGTGGACATAGCGGGCGGGGTGCGGCATTATCCTGGCATGTCGCAAAAATCACCTGATGAAGAGTGGCGACCGCCGGGAATCGAATAATTTGTCAACCGGAGGCTTTACGAACCCCTGAAAATAAATGTTGAAATGTGAGGACCTGACGCCTTTACGAAAGCAAACTAGTATTACTCTGTTAAGTTGCGCAAACTGCGAGTGAAGAATGAAATGTGTTGAAAGAGCAAAATCCGGTCGCCCAATCGCGGTTTTCGTCAATGTTTATGGGCATTTCATGCTTTTTTTCCGATCTTATACTTAACAAAGTAATACTAGTTATGGACTTCATCTTCAAGTGTCCCAATTGCGAGCAGGCATTGGCTGTCGATGTCAGCGGCTGCGGTTATGATATTGAATGTCCCGCCTGTGGAGAAACGGTAACCGTCCCCACGGACGACACGGTAACCGTCCTTAAGAGCGACACGGTAACTGTCCCCACGAGCGATTCAAACTGTCCAATTTGCGGTCTGCTTACAACCGGAACAAAAAGCGGTTACGGCGAATCCGTCGATTGTCCGAGATGTGGAACATTTGAGGTCCTCGACCGAAGGTCGTTCATCGACTTACCGTTGAGCAGGCGAGCCATTGTCTCAGCCTGGGTTCGCAAAAATCAAAACTTCGCTGGCGCGAAGTCTAACATTAAGACAATTCTCGAAACCCGTCCGCCAACGGTCCCCAAAAAAGCTGAATTACTTTTGGTTTTCTTGGCAGAAAGCCACCCTAAACCTGGAACTTTGATAAATATTACGCATCAGTATTCACCTAAAGATACTCTTGTTCATACCCAATTTGGAGCATCGCTTTTCGCCGTTTGTTGGTGTGAAGACGAAGAGGAGTTTAATTACCTAATTAATACATATCTGATCATAGAGAAAAAGTATCTCAAAAAGTTTGGAGACAGCATCGTCATTAGTCCTGAAGGTTGGTCGTTTATTGAATCGTTAAGCCAGCCGAACTCCAATTCTTTGCTTGCTTTTGTTGCGATGTGGTTTGATCCCACTGCTAATTCCGCTTGGACGGCGATGAATGAAGGAATTAGGCAAGCTGGATATGAACCGTTCCGAATTGACCGAAAAGAACACAACAACAAGATTGACGACGAAATCGTACTTACTATTCGTCGCAGCAAATTTCTCGTTGCGGATTTTACGGGCCATCGTGGCGGCGTTTATTTCGAGGCCGGTTTCGCGATGGGACTTGGACTTCCAGTGATCTGGCTTTGTAGAAAGGATGAGTTGGACAAAACTCATTTTGATACACGCCAATACAATTTCATTATTTGGGAAGGGGACAAGTTGATGGAACTTTCAAGGAGTCTTCAAAATCGCATTGAGGCAACGATAGGACGTGGTCCATTGAGGTGGACCCCAAAAACTAGACCAGTGGTTAAGATGGACTTTTACCGATCTGATGAGAGAAAGCAGATCGATGAAAGCAAAACGCAAACGGCACAGTAGTGCCTTCAAAGCCAAAGTGGGATTCGAAGCCCTGTTGGGGCTTAAGACGGTTGCGCAACTGGCGCGAGAGTACGCGGTGCATCCGACGCAGGTCACGCAATGGAAAGCCACCATTCGGGACCGGTTGCCGGAGTTGTTCGAGGCGGGTGCGGCGGGCCACGAGGATCAGGAGGAATTGATCGCGCAGTTGCATCAAAAGATTGGGCAGTTGACCGTGGACCTGGACTGGCTCAAAAAAAAATCCAAACAGATGGGTCTTTAACATGCTTGGACGAACTGGTCGGTCCAGATGCGAAGGTGAGCGTGCGCCATCAGTGCGAGCTGTTGGAGGTCTGCCGCGGCACGTATTATTACCTGGCCTGTGCGGAGACGGAGGAGAACCTGGGGCTGATGCGGCAGTTGGACCAGATGCATTTAGAGCATCCGGTTTATGGGAGCCGCAAGTTGACCGTGCTGTTGCGCCAGCAGGGATGGGCCATCAATCGCAAGCGGGTGCGGCGGCTGTTGCGCTTGATGGGGATCGAAGCGATCTACGCCAGGCCGCGCACCAGCCTGCCCGGGCCGGGACACCAGATTTTTCCGTATCTGTTGAGAGATTTGGTGGTCACGGGGCCGGATCAGGTCTGGTGTTCGGACATCACCTATGTTCCTATGGCCACGGGGTTTATGTATTTGGTGGCGGTGATGGATTGGTGGAGTCGCCGCGTGCTGGGCTGGCGGTTGAGCAACACGATGGACACGGCCTTCTGTGTGGACGCTTGGGAAATGGCGTTGCGGCAGGGACGCCAGGCACCATTGATCTCCAACACCGATCAGGGTTCGCAATTCACCTCGCCGGTGTTTATCGACGCGGTGCAATCGGCCGGAGTGGACGTGAGCATGGACGGGCGCAAACGGTGGCTGGACAACCGTTTCATCGAACGGCTCTGGCGGAGCGTCAAGTATGAGGACATCTACCTCCAGGATTACAGCGGCGGCTTGGACGCCGGACGCGGGCTGGGAAAATGGTTTGACAGTTACAATGACGAGCGGCCCCACCAGGCGCTGGGCTACACGACGCCCTCGGAAGTCTATCGGGCGCCCGACTCCTACGGCGCCAAGCTGGCGACCTTGGAAGCGATGCAACCGCAACCCGGAAGAGGCGCAGAAAGGGTGTAGGCAGCCGCTGGCGCGCCCGCAAAGCCACTCACAGAAAAGACTTGAAAACAGACCGCCTACGGCGGTAAGAATAGAGGTGCTAACAAAACGGAGAGGGAGAGCGGACTGGAATCAACGAAGGTTCGTTCTCTCTTTTCGAAAGTTCTTTGAAGCGCAAATCAGGCAAGAGACAACAAGAAACATATATGACAACAGATCGAAGGAGTCCATCTTAATTTATGCGCTTCGTGGTCTAAATGATGGGGTCCACCTCACATCGCAATCTTCGGGACGCACCTTCTCAGGGGCTGCAACCCTTCTTGACTTCAGTGGAAAGCGAATTCTTGGATGAAAAGTGAAGGCGTCAGTCCTGATGGGCGTGAACGGGTCAGTCCCGCATAAGTGAACGGATCAGTCCCGCATAATCGCATATTTTCGTTTTCTTCGCGCTTCGCGCAGCGGGTTGGCCAGGAAACCCGCCGCACCCATATTTAATCGTTTGGCAATCCAGTTCAAGGTCATGGTCATTTCTTGCCGCAACCGGCCCGCCCGCGCCACTTCATCTTTAGACCGCCCCGCCCGCTCTGTCCACCAACAAATCCGCCTTCGCCGCCGATCCAAAGTTTTGATTTTAACCCTCAAAGCACCCTCCAGTCCGGGGTGACTTTGTATTAATTCCCCAAATTAGGACACCACCCCCAAGTTGACAAATTCGTATCTTCCCTGTAGGTAATGGGAGAATGAAGACAGCAATTCAAAAGTGGGGGAAGAGCCTGGCGGTTCGCATCCCGCGCGCCTTTGCCGCCGAGACCCATCTCCATAACGGGACCGAGATTGATCTTAAGCTGCAATTCGGCCGGCTGGTCATCACTTCCCGGAAAAAGAAACGCCATGATCTGCGTTCCCTTCTCGCGCAAGTTCGCAAATCCAACCGGCACCCTGAAATGGACTGGGGCGGCCCGGTCGGCGGAGAAACTTGGTGAAGCCGGGTTACGTTCCCAAGCGCGGCGACTTGATCTGGCTGGATTTTACCCCTCAAGCCGGACGCGAACAGGCAGGGCGACGGCCCGCACTTGTGATTTCCAAGGATGAATACAACCGCAAAGTGGGTCTGCTGCTCGCCTGCCCAATCACCAGCCGGAAAAAAGGATACCCGTTTGAGGTGGAATTGCCAGCCGGATTGCCGATTGTGGGAGTGGCGCTGGCTGATCAGGTTCGAACCCTCGATTGGAAAGCCCGCCAAGCGGATTTCATTGGCCGGGTGGACAGCAACACCGTCGCCGAGGTCCTCGCCCGGTTCAATGCATTGATTGGAGAAGACTGAATGATCCCGCAGAAGTTACGCGATTGACAACCAGCATCGTCCGCGGGACTTACGGCCCTTCGGTATCCCACCGTAAAGGGGTCCCGCATAATCGCATATTTTCGTTTTCTTCGCGCTTCGCGCAGCAGGTTGGCCAGGAAACCCGCCGCACCCATGTTTAATCGTTTGGCAATCCAGGTCAAGGTCATGGTCATATCTTGCCGCAACCGGCCCGCCCGCGCCACTTCATCTTTAGACCGCCCCGCCCGCTCTGTCCACCAACAAATACGTGGATGGGAACCTCGCGAGTTTTGGCTTAATATTGGATATTCGAGGTTTTTCATGGCTAACGCAAATCGGGGTGCGGGGGAAATTGAAGAAAGAAGAAGAGCTTTTAGGATGAAAATGGTGGTCTGGCCCCTGGCGTTGTTTGTTTGACTGAGGCGGACGTGGGCTCGCACCGCTTCGCGTCGGACTGCGCTCCGCTGCCGCTCCGCTCCGCCGGTCGGAGGTTTTTGGTTGGAAGGGGAGGCTGGTTTCTGAGAGGTTGGTCAGTGTGAGCATGGACACTGAATTACAAAGGCATTACGCGTTACTTTTAGGCATCGGCAGCCCGTGGGAAGTCAAGACGGTGGAGTTGAAACTGGCGGAGAAGAAGGTGGAAATCGAGTTGGGCTGGCAATGGGGCCAGTCGGCCCAGTGCCCGGAATGCGGGCGGAAGTGTTCGATGCACGACAGCGCGCCGGAGCGGAGCTGGCGGCATCTGGACACGATGCAGTTTGTCACCTTGATTCGGGCGCGGACGCCGCGGGCGGATTGCCCCGTACATGGAGTCAAGACGATGCAAGTGCCCTGGGCGGAACCGCAGGGGCGCTTCACCCTGCTCTTCGAGCGCTTTGCCGTGGAGGTGCTGCTGGCCAGCGCCAGCGTCAGCCAGGCGTGCGAGTTGCTGGGCATTGGCTGGGAGACGGCGCACGAGATGATGGGCCGGGCGGTGGAGCGGGGCCTGGAGCGGCGGCAACTGGAAGCGATGAAACACCTGGGGATGGATGAGAAGAGTTTTGGGCGTGGGCAGTCCTACATCACGCTGCTGACGGATTTGGCACAAGCGCGGGTCATTGATGTGGTGGAGGATCGGACGGAGGAGGCAGGCGAGCAGTTGTGGCAGACGTTGAGCCCGGAGCAAAAGCAAGCGGTGGAAGCGGTGGCGGTGGACATGTGGGAACCGTTCTTGCGGACGATTGAAAAGGAAGTGCCCGACGCGGACATTGTGCATGACAAGTTTCATATCAGCAAATATCTGGGCGAGGCGGTGGACAAGGTGCGTCGCCAAGAGCACAAGGAACTGATGGCCGAAGGGGATGAAACGCTCAAAGGCACTCGGCAACTGTGGCTGTATAACCCGGAGAACTTCAACCCGGAACAGCGCCAGGAGTTTGCTGGATTGAAGGACTTGCATTTGAAAGTGGCGCGGGCCTGGGCGGCCAAGGAACTGTTCAGCCAATTCTGGAACTATCAGGAAGAGGGTTGGGCGCGGCGGTTTTTCAAGCAATGGTTTGGCTGGGTGAGCCGAAGCCGGCTCAAGCCGTTGGTGGAAGTGGCGCACATGCTCAAGCGTCACTTGGAAAACTTATTGACGTATTTGAAGCATCACATCACCAATGCGGTGACCGAAGGATTGAACTCGAAAATCCAAAGCATCAAATCCAACGCGCGGGGCTTCCGCAACTTTCGGAACTACCGGATTCGCATCCTGTTTTTCTGCGGAAAGCTCAATCTCTACCCATTATGAACCTCGAAGAATCTTAATATTATTGCGTCGAAACTGCCGTCGCCGGCAGGGGAGGGGCCTGGATGTAGCCGCCCACCCACTGGAAGAACGACGGCCAATTGGGGGTGACGTCGTGTCCGCCTTCGTGCTGGCGCCAGGCCAGTTCGCCGCCAATCAATTGCTTGGGCGGAGGCATCGGGGCTGTCAAGTAATCGCCCGCGCAGCCGAAGTCCCGCTTTCCAAGCAGCCGGTAAACCGGCCCGGCCAGCACACCGGCCATGAAGCTGCCGTGGGCGTCAACCCATTTGGCGTCGCCATTTTCCACCGTGCCGTAGCTGATGAAGCAAGGGCGGGGGGCGCAGAGGGCGATCAGTTCATGTGAATCCACTGGCAAGTCGGCCGCGGTCTTCAATGGATCGGAAGCGCCATACTTGATGAAATTTCCGGCCATCCAATAATACTCGCCGCCAGCCAGATTTTCAACGGCCTCGCCATAAATGTGCCGATGCAGTTTGACGCCGCCTTCGCCGGAAGAACCGATCAGGCCGACGGCAATCCTCGGTTCAAAGGCTTCGGTGACAATGGCGGCTTTGCCGTAGCGGGAAAGGCCTTCGATGCCGACTTTCTTTGCGTCCACCATTGAGTCCGGGTTGGCTTCGAAATAGTCAATCAGCCGGCTGACGCCCCATTGCCAGGCGCGCAAGGCTCCCCAATCATCTGGTTTCCGGGGCTGGCCCTTGTTAACCAAACCAATGATACCCTTGGTCAGTCGATTGTTGTCGCCTTGAATGCTGCCCGGATTGATGCTGCCGTAGCCCCAGCCTTTGGCAATGGCCTGCTCCTTCCAAGAAGGCCCGCCCAAGCCTCCGCGTCCGCCAGGACCACCACGACCGCCTCCCGGCCCAAAACCGCCGCCAAATTCGATCATCACCGGGACGAAGCCCGTGGCCTTGGCCGGGACGGTAAAGCTGGCCTGGATGTTCACGGTGATATTGGTGTCCCCGCTGTTGTCAACATGGCCGGACAATGTCTTGGTGATCGTTGCGATTCCGCCATTGGTACCCGGGGTGGTGGCGGTGACTTCCCATGTTACCTTTGGAACGTTTTGCGGGATGCGTCCGTACACTTCGCGCTCGAAGTCTTCCACAATCTCCGCCCGTCGCGCGGGCCATTGATCCGCGCGCGTCACTTTCCTCCCGTCTTTCATGGTGAGAACATCGGGCATGTTGTCCCTGAAAGGATTGGCGGTGGCCTCATCGAAAGTCGTTTGGTTATTCGGGTCAGGGCCGGCGCGCAGGGTTTTGACACCAAGTTGATCCATCATGTTCTGGTGGTCATCGAATGCCCCTTGCATCGGCTGACCCGATGCCACGCCAGAAGCCAGGGCCATCGCCAGCGCTGCCGCCGACAGTGAGAAGTTCGTCAACCGCAGATCTATTTGCGTGAACCCAAGGCGCCTTTTTGGGTCGAGTTTGTGGGTTAAATTAATCGTGGTCCGATCCATAATATAAGGTGTCAGATATTATCTTTTAAGACTTGTATCCAGAAGCGCATGGTCGTTTCTTGCCGCAACCAGCCCGCCCGCGCCACTTTATCTTTAGACCGCCCCGCCCGCCCTGTCCACCCACAAAAATCATATTCTTTAAAGACATTTCTGCTTCCCCAATTTCAGCGTTTTTGTAAATACTAGCTTCGGAGTTCCTTTGTAAACACCTTGCTGACAATATGTTGTGACTGTTCAAAATGTCGAAAATTTCACGTTTTTTTTTCGGGGCAATATAGTTCAACGCAAGTTGCTCTTGAGAAAATTAAAACTCTGCCCCGAAGCCTCTCGGGGCTGCCTTTCAAACTGAAAGGCAATTTTACAGGAAGGGGCAATTCAAGTTTTGCAGTCCTTGCAGTCCTTGTGGTCCTTGTCATCCGTGGATAGGCGGCGCGGGCGGATGACGCTCTCTTTCCATTCCACCACCGCCGCGCCCATTTGTTCCGCGAAATGCCAGTGCTTTTTGACATGCCTGGGCACACTGCCCGGCGACGTTCCGAGCAAATCAGTCGTGACCAGAATTTCCCCGTCGCAATCCGGACCGGAACCGATGCCGATGGTGGGAATGGGAATCCGTGCCGTGATCTCGCGCGCCACCGGCGGTGTGACCAGCTCGAGCACAATGCCAAACGCCCCCGCTTCCGCCAGCGCCACCGCATCCGCCAACAAGTTGGAACGTTCCTCAGGTGTTTTCCCTTTGATGCGGTAACCGCCTTCGGCCAGCACATTTTGCGGGAGCATTCCCAAGTGACCGAGAAAAGGAATGCCGGCCGCGACGATGGCCCGCACTTGAAGAAGGATGTTTCGACCGCCTTCAGCCTTGACGGCTTCAGCTCCGGCGGCCAGCAAGCGGCGGGTGTTTTCCAGCGCCGCCGCCACCGTGAGGCAACTGTTGAACGGGAGGTCGGCGGCCAGCAAGGCCCGGGGCTTGGCGCGGGCGGCGGAGCGAACGTGATGTTCCATGTCCTCCATCGTGACATGCGTCGTGTCGGGATAGCCCAGGACAACCATGCCGAGGGAATCCCCCACCAGAAGCAGGGGCACGCCGGCGGCATCGAGCCATTGGGTCATGGCAAAATCGTAGGCGGTCAGCGCGGCAATCCGTTCGCGCCCTTTCATGGCACGAATGGTTTCGGCGGTCATCTTCAGCGTGTTCATGGAAGTAATTCTTCCCGGCGCACACTTTGCAGCAACTCCTCCGGACGGACCGTGGCCGTGCCGAGTTTTCCCACGACAATGCCCGCGGCGTAATTGGAGAAGATCGCAGCCTCGACGGGCGACGCCCCGGCGACAATCGCCAAGGTAAAGGAGGCGATGACCGTGTCCCCCGCTCCGGAAACATCAAAAACTTCGCGGGCCACGGTTGGAATGTGGAACGGCTTTTGACCGCGCTGACACAGGAGCATACCCTGATCTCCAAGGGTGATAAGGAGCAACGCAGGCTGAAACTCGCTTAACAATTTATCAGCCGCCTGCAGCAACGCCGCGTCCTGCGCCGGCGCTTCTCCCCGCGCCTCGTCCTGCAACCCGGCCAATTCAAAGGCCTCTTTGCGGTTGGGCGTAAGTAAATAGGCCCCGACCAGATTGAGATGATGGGAGGGCTTTGGGTCAACAGCCGTCAACCAGATGCCGCGTTGGCGGCAAAGCGCCTTTGTTTTGTCGAGCAATTGCTGCGTAATGACGCCTTTGCCATAATCGCACAGGATCACCGCGTCGGCCGTTTTAAGCCCCCGTTCCAGTTTAGCCAGCAGTCGAAGCGTGGTGGCCTCATCAATATCAAAACGGCTCTCACGATCGACCCGCACCATTTGCTGGCGATGGGCGATAATGCGCATCTTGACACTGGTAGTTCGATTCTTGCACCGGAGAAGTCCGCCGCAGCCGATTCGATCATGCTTGAGGACTTTTTCCAATCGCAGGGCGGAATCATCGTGGCCGACCGCTCCCAGGAGTTCGGTGGCAACATGCAAATCAGCCAGGTTGCGCGCGACGTTGCCCGCGCCGCCCGGAATGTAACTTTCGCGGTCGAAATCAACCACCGGCACAGGAGCTTCCGGCGAAATGCGCCCCACCGTGCCCCAAAGAAAATGATCCAGCATGACATCGCCCAGGACCAGAATGCGGGCGCGGCTGGCCGCTGCCAACAATTGTCGAATCCGGGCGACGGACAACCTGCGTGGCGCGGGAAAGTTCGGAGTTTGTAATTTGATTTTCAAGTGAGTGAATCTGTTTGACTAATTTAAAAATGCCGTCAAGGGACTCGTCGCGCCCGCCGCCGCCAGCGGCGCGCCCAACCCGATTTCAAAAGCATCGCGTCCGGCCTGGACTGCCGCCTGGAAGGCGCGCGCCATCCGGCAGGGATCATTGGCCACCGCAATCGCGGTATTGACCAAGACCGCGTCCGCGCCCATCTCCATCGCTTCCGCCGCGTGGCTGGGCGCGCCAATTCCGGCATCGACAACGACAGGCACGGTGGCCTGTTCGATAATGATCCGAATTTGCCCGCGCGTTTCCAAGCCGCGATTGGAGCCGATGGGCGATCCGAGCGGCATGACGGTGGCGACGCCGACGTCCTGCAAACGTTTGGCCAGGACCGGGTCGGCGTTGATATAAGGCAGCACGATAAAGCCTTCTTTAACCAATATCTCAGCGGCGGCCAAAGTTTCCACCGGATCGGGCAGCAGATAACGAGGGTCGGGATGAATTTCCAATTTAACCCAATTGGGCAACCCCGCCGCCACGGCCAGCCGGGCCAGGCGGACGGCTTCGGCGGCGTTCATGGCCCCGCTGGTATTGGGCAGCACCAGATACTTTTTCGAATCGATGAATTCGAGGATATTGGCGAACGGATCCCCCTGCCCGGTCAAGTCGGCCCGGCGCAGGGCCACGGTGACGATGGCCGTGCCGCTGGCCGCGATCGCCTCGCGCATCAATTCGGGCGAGGCGAACTTTCCGGTGCCAACCAGGAGACGCGAGGGAAACGTCCTGCCGGCAATGGTCAAAGCATTCGATTTCAAGTTCAACGGGACAAGTTTGAAGTTTAAGGTTTAAAGATGAAAGTGCAAAGTTCTGCCCATCCGCCGCCGTGATCCGGCGGGCTTGTTCTTTTGTTCATCGCTGTTCCCTGTCAACTCCTTTCCCGCCTCCAATTATCCTCATGTTTTCCATCGACAATCCAAGCTCATTCGACTATAAATCGTCCGTTCCGCGTTGGTTTTTAAAAACTGTTCTGATTGGTAAAAAAGCGCGGCAGTCGTTTGCTCAATGTTATGATGAAGTTTGTATGAAATTGAAAATGTCGAAACACAAGGTGTTCCTCGGCCGGGCCGGGCTTTTCTGCGGCCTCGCCCTGCTCTTGTTGCAGGCTCCCGCCGCTCAAGCCAACGAGGCTCCCTTCCAATACACCGCCAGTCCCACCAACGGCACAGCGCCACTGCCCGTGCAATTCAATTCTCCGAGCGTTGACGGCGGAGGTGTGCTCATCAGCAATTGGAACTGGAATTTTGGGGACGGAGTGGGAACCAGCACCAACCAGAACCCATCGTACACCTACACGACCATTGGCACATTCTCTCCCAGCCTTACTGTGACCAATACTAATGGCATCCCCAGCAGCCCCACCGGCCCCTCCATCACCGCAATACAGGGATTCAGCTTCACTCTGACGACCGGTGCGCTGCACACCGCGCGCTATGCTCAGACGGCAACCTTGCTGCCCAACGGGCTGGTGCTGGTCGCGGGAGGCCAAGACACTAACTTCAACTCTCTTTCCAGCGCGGAGCTGTACAATCCGGCCACCGGGACGTGGACTATGACTGGCGCGCTGAACACCGAGCGTGATGGTTCCACAGGGACTTTGCTGACTAATGGGCAGGTGCTGGTCGCGGGAGGCGAAGACATCATGCAGTCCACCTTTCTTTCCAGCGCGGAACTGTACAATCCGGCCACCGGGACATGGACGATTACTGGTTCGCTGAACGCTGCACGCTATCAGCAAACGGCGACCTTGCTGACCAATGGGCAGGTGCTCATTGCCGGGGGGGATGGCAGCACCAGCGCAGAATTGTACAATCCAGCCACCGGAACGTGGACTATGACTGGCGTGCTGCACGCCGTGCGTAATGGTCCCACAGCGACCTTGCTGCCCAATGGGCAGGTGCTGGTCGCGGGAGGCGAAGACGACTACTCCAACCCTCTTTCCAGCGCGGAACTGTACAATCCGGCCACCGGGACATGGACGACGACGAGCAATTCGCTGAACACCGCACGGGCATTTCACACGGCGACCTTGCTGCCCAATGGGCAGGTGCTTGTCGCGGGGGGCGTTAACATTATCACTGACGTCGTGCTTTCGAGTGCGGAATTGTACAATCCTGCCACCGGGACATGGACGACGACGAGCAATTCGCTGAATACGGGGCGTTATTATCACACAGCGTCCTTGCTGCCCAATGGGCTGATCCTCGTCGGAGGTGGCTTTACCCGCAGCGTCGAGCTTTCCAGCGCGGAACTGTTCAATCCGGCCACTGGGACGTGGACGACGAACGGTTCGCTGACCGCCGCGCGCTTTGGGCAGACGGCAACCTTGCTGCCCAGTGGACAGTTACTCATCGCGGGCGGCGTGGGCGCCGTGGGCACTGCTATTGCCACCTCGGAACTGGCCGCGCCGGCTGCCAATCCCCCGGCCGGACAGTGGACCACGACCAATTCGATGGCCAACGCACGCTATCTTCACACGGCGACCTTGCTGCCCAATGGGCAGGTGCTCGCCGCGGGGGGCAACACCATCGGCTCGATTTTCAGCGCCGAGTTGTTCAATCCGGCCACCGGGACATGGACGAATACTGGTTCGCTGAACACCGGATGCTATGGTCAAGCGGCGATCTTGCTGCCCAATGGGCAGGTGCTCGTTGCGGGAGGCATTGGCTACAGCGGCTATGCAGTTGCCAGCGCGGAACTGTACAATCCGGCCACCGGGACATGGACGACGACGCCCCATCCGATGAACACCGCACGCGCATATCAAACGGCAACCTTGCTGACTAACGGGATGGTGCTGGTCGAGGAGGGCAGTGGAAATACCACCGCGGAACTGTACAATCCGGCCACCGGGATATGGACCTATACCGGCTCGTTGAGCACCTTTCGCGGAAATCAGACGGCGACCTTGCTGACTAACGGGATGGTGCTGGTCGCGGGGGGTGAGAACAGTGGGGGCGGCGAGCTTTCCAGCGCGGAGCTATACAATCCAAGCACCGGGACGTGGACAAATGCCGGTTCGATGAGCAACGCACGCGAAAATCACACGGCAACCTTGCTGCCCAATGGGCGGGTGCTCGTCGCAGGGGGTTTTAGCATCGGAGCAGGAGGAGAGCTTACCAGTGCGGAACTGTATAATCCGACCACCGGGACGTGGACGACGACGGGCTCGCTGAACGCCGCACGCGAAGAACACACGGCAACCTTGCTGCCCAATGGCCAGGTGCTGGTTGTAGGAGGGCCCTCTGTTTCCAGCACGGAGCTGTACAATCCGGCCACCGGGACGTGGACCCTGTCCGGCTCGCTCACCATCGCACCCGATTGGCAAACGGCGACCTTGCTGCCCAACGGGCTGGTGCTGATCGCGGGGGGCCAAATATATAGCAACAACGCCGCTCTTGCCAGCGCAGAATTGTTCAATGTCGGGCTGGGCTTCAGTGCGGCCTGGCAGCCGCAGATTACTTCGGTCAGCTCGCCGCTCATTCCCGGCGGCACTGTGGAAATCACCGGCTCTCTCTTTCGGGGCATCGCCGAAGGCTCCGGCGGCAACAACACTCAAGACTCCCCCGCCGATTACCCGGTGGTGCAATTACTCAGCCTGGAAAGCGGCCAGACGATGTTCCTCCCGGCCACGAACTGGTCCGCGACTTCGTACACATCCCTGCCAGTGACCAATTTCCCGATGGGTTATGCGATGGTCACGGCATTCGTCAACGGCATTCCCAGCGCGGGGAGCATCATCAGTGCCGGCCTTCCGCTCGTGAGCGGCACCGTCCAATACTCCGCCAGTCCGACCAACGGCACAGTGTCTTTGACCGTGAACTTCACTTCTCCAACCAATGACAGCAACGGCAATGCCATCCTTTCTTGGAATTGGGATTTTGGCGATGGAGTGGGGACCAGCACCGGCCAGTATCCAGCTTACACCTACACGAACGCTGGCACTTTCACTCCCATCCTCACTGTGACCAATACCCTCGGCGCCCTCATCGTTGCCACCGGCCCCTCCATCACCGTCACACCGGGCGCCCCCGTGCTGACCTGGGCCAATCCCGCCTCCATCATCTACGGCACGGCTCTAAGCTCCAACCAGTTGGACGCCTCGCCAAGCGTGCCCGGCAGCTTTGCCTACACCCCGACGAATGGCACAGTGCTTAACGTCGGCACCAATACGCTTTCCATCATCTTCACCCCGACCGACACCAATGATTACAGCAGCGTGACCGACAGTGTGAGTCTGGTCGTTTCGCCCGCGCTCTTGACCGTCACAGCATCCAATGCAAGCCGCCTGGCAGGTACGGCAAATCCAACCTTTAGCGGAACAGTCACCGGTGTGACCAACGGCGACAACATCACGGCGACCTACAGCACGACGGCCACAATCAACAGCCCGGCAGGAACGTTTCCCATCGTGCCAAGCCTGGTGGACCCGAACGACCGTCTGACCAACTACACAACCAACTTGGTCAATGGCACACTGACGGTGTTCAATCCAGGAAGCGGCGGGAGTGTCGCCGTTTACGGAGCGCCGAGCACCGCCAGTTGGAACAGTGATGTGACCAGCAACATCAGCAACACATCACTGTTTTTCAATGTCAGTGGTTTCCTTGTAGGATCGGAGCTACCTACTCCAACTCTGGCACAATTGGAGCAATACAGCGCTGTGCTGGTTTATTCGGACGCTTCTTTCAACGACCCCGTGGGGATGGGAAACGTGCTGGCAGATTACTTGGACGCGGGCGGCGGTGTGGTGGTAGCCACCTTCGGTTTCAATTCCGATGGTAACGGTCTGCTGGGCAGGATCGTAACCGGAGGATACCTGCCATTGAGCACCGGGTCCGATATCAACGGCACCTTCCTCACCCTCGTCGCGGATCAACCGTCCCATCCGATCCTCAACGGAGTGACGTCCTTCAACGGCGGCAGCAGCAGCTATCACGACTCGGTCAGCACAACTACTGGCGCGACTCTTGTGGCCCATTGGACTGATGGTCTGCCTTTGGTGGCCACCAAGCAACTGACGGCCGGGCGCGCGGCCGCCCTCAATTTCTACCCGCCTTCCAGCAACGCGCGCAGCGATTTTTGGGAAGCCAGCACGGACGGCGGCCGGTTGATGGCCAACGCCCTGCTGTGGGCCGGAGGCGGAGGCTCGGTCGGCGCCTATGTTCAATTCACCGCCAATCCGACCAACGGCCTGGCGCCCCTGCTCATTCAATTCAACTCTCCGACCAATGACAGCGCGAGCAATGCCATCACCAGTTGGAGCTGGAATTTTGGCGACGGGGTGGGAACCAGCACCAATCAGAATCCAAACTACACTTATACCAATGCCGGCACCTTCTCTCCCAGCCTCAGTGTTACCAACAGTCTGGGCGCCCTAATCGTCACCACCGGTCCCTCCGTGACCGTCGCACCGGGCACCGCCGGGCTGAATTGGGCCACTCCCGCCACCATCACCTACGGCACGGCTTTGAGTGCCAGCCAGCTCAATGCCGCGACGAACGTGCCCGGCAGCCTTGCCTACACCCCGACCAACGGCACAGTGCTCAACGCGGGCACCAATACCCTCACCGTCATCTTCACCCCGACCGACACCAATGATTACAGCAGCGTGACCGACAGTGTGAGTCTGGTCGTTTCGCCCGCGCTCTTGACCGTCACAGCGGCCAATGCCAGCCGCCTGGCCGGCACGGCAAATCCAGTCTTCAGCGCAACAATCACGGGTGTGACCAACGGCGACAATATCACGGTCAGTAACAGTTGCAGCGCGACCGCCAGCAGCCCGGCGGGAACGTATCCCATCGTGCCGAGCCTGGTGGACCCGAACGACCGTCTGACCAACTACACAACCAACTTGGTCAATGGCACACTGACGGTGACCAACTATCCCGAAGCCTACACCTTCATCACCATCGCAGGAATGCCGCAAGTTGCAGGCACCAACGACGGGACGGGAAGCGCCGCGCGCTTTAATAATCCGGACGGCACGGCGGTGGACAGCACGGGCAACGTCTATGTGGCGGACAATTATAACCACACGATCCGGAAAATGACGCTGCTGGGGACGAACTGGGGGGTCACGACGCTGGCCGGACAGGTGGGCAATTACGGCACCAATGACGGGACGGGGAGCGCCGCGCAGTTTCATAATCCTGTCGGCGTGGCGGTGGATGGCGCAGGCAACCTCTATGTGGCGGACGCATACAACGACACGATCCGGAAAGTGACGCCGGTGGGAACGAACTGGATGGTGACGACGCTGGCTGGACTGGCGGGCAATTCTGGCAGCGTGGACGGGACGAATAGCGCCGCGCGGTTTTATTATCCTTACTTCGTGGCGGTGGACAGCCAGGACAACCTCTATGTGTCGGACACATACAACCACACGATCCGGAAAGTGACGCCGGTGGGAACCAACTGGGTGGTGACGACGCTGGCCGGACTGCCGGGCAATATTGGCGGCGCGGACGGGACGGGGAGCGCCGCGCAGTTTTACTTTCCTGAGGGTGTGGCAGTGGACGGCGCGAGCAACGTCTATGTGGCGGACAATCATAACGACACAATCCGGAAAGTGACGCCGATGGGAACGAACTGGGTGGTGACGACGCTGGCCGGACTGGCGGGCAATGTTGGCGGCACGGACGGGACGGGGAGCGCCGCGCGGTTAAATGATCCTGCCGGCGTGGCGGTGGACAGCGCCACCAACGTCTATGTTGCGGACTATGGGAACCAGTATGGGGGCCAGCCAGGGAACCAGACGATCCGGAAAGTGACGCCGGTGGGAACCAACTGGGTGGTGACGACGCTGGGTGGACTGGATGGCACTACTGGCACCAATGACGGGACGGGGAGCGCCGCGCGGTTTTATCATCCTGCCGGCATTGCGGTGGACAGCGCGGACAACATCTACGTGGTGGACGGAGGCAACGAGACGATCCGGGAAGGCTACCTTGCGTCCCTGAGCGCCGGCACCACAATTACCTTCGATGACCTTGGTAATGAAGAAGGCCCGATCACCAACGGATATCACGGGCTTGATTGGAATAATTTTGACTTTTTAGACGGACCAGCCTCTCAAGCCGGCTACATCACTGGAACTGTGTCGAGCCCGAATGTCGCCTTCAACGGCAGCGGGACTCCAGCCTCAATTTCAGCCGCCACACCCTTCACATTGACCTCGGGATATTTTACCGCGGCGTGGAACAACGGGTTAAGCCTTGAGGTGATCGGACTCAACGGGTCAACGAACGAATACGACAACACCTACACCCTCAATGAAAGCGGTCCGCTGCTGATTAGTTTTCCCAACGTTCCGGTTACGGAAGTGGACTTTGTGAGTTCGGGCGGCGTCTCCGCCGGCGTTGGGGATGGTTCTGGGACGCAATTTGCCCTGGATAATCTTCAAATAAATGGGGCGAGTGGCCCCTCTGTCCAATTCACCGCCAATCCGACCAACGGCCCAGTGCCACTGATGGTTCAATTCAATTCTCCGACCAATGACAGCGCGAACAATGCCATCACCAGTTGGAGCTGGAATTTTGGCGACGGGGTGGGAACCAGCACCAATCAGAATCCAACTTACACTTACACCAATGCCGGCGCTTTCTCTCCCAGCCTCAATGTGACCAACAGCCTTGGCGCCCTCATCGCCGCCACCGGCCCCTCCATCACGGTCACGCCGGGAGCCGCCGCGGTGACTTGGCCCACTCCCGCCCCGATCATTTACGGCACGGCTTTGAGTGCCAGGCAGCTCAATGCCACGACGAACGTGCCCGGCAGCCTTGCCTACACCCCGCCCATCGGCACGGTGCTCAACGCGGGCACCCATACGCTCTCCGTCATCTTCACACCTTTCAACACGGTTAATTTCAGCAGCGCAACTGACACGGTAAATCTGGTCGTTTCGCCCGCGCCCTTGACCGTCACAGCGGCCAATGAGGTTTCGCTTGTGGGTCAGGCTCTTCCAGTGTTCGGGGATATAATCACTGGTTTGACCAACAACGATAACATCACGGTCACTAACAGTTGCAACGCGACCGCCAGCAGCCCGGCGGGAACGTATCCCATCGTGCCGACTCTGGTGGATCCGGGCAACCGCCTGACCAACTACACTGTCACGATCAATGATGGCACACTGACCATTTCCACGGGCGTGATCGTGACCTCGCCAGCCAACGGCCAATCGTTTTCCGCCCCGGCCACCATCACCTTTAGCGCCAGTGCGCCTTTCGCGGCCGGCTTGGCCCTTTACACGAACTCGGTCCTTGTCGCAAGCAACTCCGCGACCACCGTCAGCACTGTTCTGAACAACGTTCCCAGCGGAAGTTATCAGTTCACCGCCAGCAACGGCCTCTCCTCGGAGGTGGTGTATGTGACGGTCAATGTGCCGGGGACGACTTTGATTAACTTTGATGCTCTGGACACCAGCCTGGGGGTGATGAACGACGGGGCCCTCTCCAGTTATCTGTCTGGCTTCGGGATCACGCTCAGCAATGTGACGTTCGGGACGAGTTTGGAAGCGGCCACGAGATTGGAAGCCATCAGTCAGAACAGCTTTTCGAGCAAAGAGCTGCCGGTGCCGTCCTCGCTGCCGAATTTGTTTACGCAGGTGGGATCGAGCCAGCCGGTGACGTTCACGCTGAATTTTGCCACGAATCTGCAAAGTTTCGGCTTCACGCGGGTGGAGTTGGACACCAACGGCTCCTCCGTTATCAGTCATCCGGCCTGGACGGCCAGCATTTTGGACGTGTCGAACAATGTATTGGAATCGGTCAGCGAGGCGTTGCTCCTGACCAACAACAACATTCCGGCGCGCAGCTTCAACTTGGTGGGGTCCAACATAGCCAGGGTGCGCTTTGATTCGGACAGCCAGGGAACGGCGGCCTTTGCGGCCGTGCTGCTGGATGATCTGGTCCTGAGCGGCAATGCGACGAACACCCCGCTCTCCATCAGTCTGGCCCAACCCGCCGGCGGGACGGCCCCGGACAACATCCAACTAAGCGCGACGGCCACGGACCGTTATACGAATATAGATTATGTGGCTTTCTATTCCGGGCCGACATTGATTGGCAGCGCGTCCAACGCTCCCTACGGCATGACTTGGAGCAATGTGCTCAACGGGACTTACACCTTGACCGCCCAGGTGGTTGACGCGGCCGGTTACGCGGAGTTCTCGGCCCCGGTCACGGTTACGGTCAACCCCGGCGGCAGTTCCCTCCTGGTCAACTTCGACAGCGCGGAGGCAGTGACGGATTTGCCGGCTTATCTGACGGCCAATGGGTTAAGCGTGGTGAGCAACAGTCTGGGGACGACTGTGGTGGCGGAAAACCAAACCAACGCGACTCTCGATGGGTTTGTGATCCCGTCTTCGCTGCCCAACCTGCTGACGCAAGCCGGATCCAGCGGGCCAGTGAGTTTCACGGCGGTCTTCTCGAATTTGCTCGGTCAATTTAGTTTTACGCGACCGGAACTGCTGGCCAATCCGTTTGTCACGCATCCGGCCTGGCAGGTGGAGGCCCTTGACGCCCTGGGCCAGCCGCTGGACGCGATCAGTGGGCCGCAGATATCCAGTTCCACCAACGTGCCGGCGCAAACTTACACTCTGACCAACACTTCCAAAGGCGGGGGCATTGCCAGCGTTGAGTTCAGTTCGGAGGGCACGGGCTTCACCACCTTCAATGCCATGTTGCTGGACGACTTTGTTCTGAACAGGGGCAGCAACCTGCCGCCTTCGGTCCTCATTACCAATCCGGTGAACGGGCAGGTCTTTACGGATCTGACGGGCATTCCCATCGGCGCCGCGGCGGCTGGAAGCGGAACGATCACCGGTGTGGCTTTCTACTATAACAGCAACAACCCGGCAGGATCGGCCCAGTCCAGTCCGTTCTCCATCACCTGGAATGCGCCGTCCAACGGCGCCTACGTCCTGACCGCGGTCGCCACCAACAACTCCGGCCTGAGCACCTCCGCCCCCGTGTCCATCACGATTAACACCGGCTTCGCCATTGTGACTCAGCCGACCAACCAGACCGTGGGAGTGAGCAACAGTGCGACGTTCAGCGTGACCACCAGCCCCACCAATGGCGTTTCCTATCAATGGCTGTCCAACGGCGCCCCCCTCTCCGGGGCAACCCTTTCTTCCTACACCGCCGGCAGAGCGCAAAACGGCGTGCCGGGAAGCTACAGCTACAGCGTGATCGCCAGCAGTGCCGGCCTGTCGCTTGCCAGTTCCAATGCGGTGCTGACCGTGTTGGGGCCGCCGACCATCAGCTCGATCCTGCCGGGGACGAATGTGACGGTGGACATCGGCTCCAATGTCACCTTGAGTGTGAGCGCCAGCGATGCGGCTGCGGTTTCCTTCTATTATCAATGGCAGCGCAACGGCCAGTTCCTCGTGGGGGCGACGAACTCTTCTTACACCATCAGCAATGCGCAGCCGTCCGAGTCGGGTGATTACCAGGTGCTGGTGGCCAACGCCGTGGCCTCCCAGGAAAGTCCGACATTCGCCGTGGCAGTGAACTTTCTTGGCACCAACTTGCCGAGCACGACCAATGACATTTTCGCCAACAGCCTCACCATCATTCGGACCAATGGGCCGTGGGGGGGCAACAATGCCAATTCCCCCACCAACGGCGAACTAACGACAATCGCGGGCAAACCGGCCGGCAGATTCCTTTGGTACAACTGGACGGCCGACTTCACCGGTGTCATCTCCCTGACCACGCTGGGCAGCAGTTTCGACACCCTGCTGGGCGTTTACACCGGCACCAATCCGGCCAGCCTGACGCCGGTTGCCCAGGATGACGACTCGGGCGGGTTCTTCACCAGCATGGTCTCCTTCAACTGCCAGAGCAACACCACTTACCAGATTGCGGTGGCGGGTTTCAAAGGGGCTTTCGGCAATGTGGTCTTGTCCTGCCCGAGCTTCCTCATGCTGGACGCCAATTATTTGAACGTGGCGGAGCCTGTGATCACGCAACAACCAGCCGCCAACCAGAGCGTCCAGGCGGGCGCCACCGTCACCCTCAGCGTGACGGCCAGCAACGCCACCAGCTACCAGTGGTATTTTGCCAACGCCCCCGTGACGGGCGGCAATGGCACTAATTTGGTCATCAACAATTTTCCGGCCAGCGCGGTGGGCAACTACTACATCAAGGCGGCCAATGGGATTGGCTCCGTGCAAAGCGAAACCGCGACCGTCGAAATCGCGGCTGAAAATCAAAACAGCGCGTCGTCGAACATCCTGGCGGTGGACAAGTTTGGCGATGAGGTGGACCTGAGCCAGGGCAACAACAACGCGCCTGCTGATTACCGGCGGAAGGACGCGGGCGGAGACACCGGGGGTTTCACCCTCTCGCAATCCTTCAGCACAGCGGGGGCGACCAAGGAAGAGGGGGAACCGAACCATGCCGGCCAGCCGGGCGGGGCTTCCTACTGGTACAGTTACACCGCGCCCGCCGGCAGCACGGTCCAATTCAACACCGCGGGCAGCACTTTTAACACCATTCTGGCCGTCTATACCGGCCCCGGCGACAGCTTCAGAACTTTGGTCAACGTGGGGGCCGCTTATACCACCAACTATGTTCAGAAAGGCCAGCCCGTCGTCCTGGTTTCCAACCTGACCGCCATCGCCAAATACTACATCGCCATTGACGGTTACCTGGGAGCCAGCGGCGCCGCCCGCCTGAACATTGTCCTCAACCAGATCACCAATCTGGCGGTCGCCAGCAACACCGTTCCAATTACCAACAACAACGCCGCCATTGCCATAACCTTCCCGGCCAATAATTACTTGACGACCAGCTCCAATCTCACCGTCCGCGGCACGGTCAAAGGCCTTGTCCGAGTGCAGGAACCGCTGGCCTCGTACGTGCAACTGGCCATCAATAACAACGCTTTCGGGCACGCCGCCATCGGCGCGACCAACTTCTCCGCCGTGTTGACGTCCGGGCCGGGCGGGCAGCAAGAAGCCGTCGCCCAGGAAAGCCTGGCCTGGTCCTCCAACGTGACCCTGGTTCCCGGAGCCAATGTCATCACCGCGCAAAGCATCAGCGTGCAAGGCACCAACATGGAAAACGCCTCCCTCCCGGTAACGCACACCGTCTTTTATGAAGTGACGCCGCCGTCGCCCCTGGTGAAGACGAACTTGACCTTGCTGACGTCCCCGCCCGGCCACGGCAAAATCACGGGACAGGCCAATCAGGCCAGGTTGGAAATCAACAAGGTTTACACAGTCACAGCCGTGCCCATCGGCAACTGGGTGTTTACCAATTGGACCAGCGGAACGAATACCAACAGCCTAAGCCCCCTGCCCAACAGCGCGTCCCTTTCCTTCCTCATGTCCTCCAACTTGATCTTGCAGGCCAACTTCATCACCAATCCCTTCACTGCCGTCGCCGGCGTCTATAACGGATTGTTTTCCCCGACCAACGGCGTGAGCGAAGAAAGCTCCGGCTTCTTCACCGCCACCCTGCCGGCCGCCGGCCGCGGCGCCTACAGCGCCAAGCTGCTGCTGGACGGCGGCTCCTATCCCTTCAGCGGCACATTTGACCTGTCGGGCGACGCGGGAAAAACAGTGACCCGCTCCGGCAAAACGTCTCTCACGGTCGTTTTGCATCTCGAACTGGCCGCGCCCGACGATCCAATGACCGGCAGCGTGAGCGGCAACGCAACCAATGCCTGGACCTCCGAACTCCAGGTCGACCGCGCCGTACCGGCGACCAATTACACCGGTCGCTACACCCTGATCATTCCCCCCGGCGACGGCGCCCCGACCAACGAACCGGCCGGCTACGGCTACGCCACCCTGACCAACAATCTGGCCGGACGTGTTGCCTTGAGCGGCCGCCTGGGCGACGGCGCCGCCCTCAGCCAATCTGTCCTCGTTGCCACGAACGGAAACATTCCGCTCTATGCCTCCCTCTACTCCCGCAAAGGCTCGCTTCAGGGCTGGCTGACCCTGACCAACAATCCCACCAACCACCCGGCACAAACCCTCCTGGGTGCCAACCTGTCCTGGATCAAACTTTCCAGCCGACCCGGCACATTGTATGCGGGGGGCTTTACCAACACGAACATCACCGTGCTCGGCTCGCTCTACGTTCCGCCGGCGGCAGGCTCGAACAATTTAGTTTTGACCAACGGCACACTCACCATCAGCAACGGCGATCTGGCTGGTGTGTTGATTTACAGCAATCTGACCATTGTGGGCGACAGACTGGTCAACACCAACCTGGACAATCCAAGCAACCATCTGAAAGGGATCATCACCCCCGGCACTGGAGTTTTGACCGTGACCTTCCGGCCGACCGGCGCCCACACCGACACCGTGGCCAAAGGCGTGGTATTGCAAGACGACCCGACGACCAACGCCGCCGGCTGGTTCCTCGACCTCGACCAATCCGGCTCCTTCCTCCTGCAACAGTGACGCAAGCCATCACGCCATTTTTGAAGTTGGAGGATGTCTCCAAATCGTATGACTCGATTCTGGACGGCCCTCCGGTGCGTGTGCTCGACAGCATCAGCGTGGCCATTCAGCAAGGAGAATCGGCGGCCATTTCGGGACCCTCCGGTTCCGGGAAAAGCACGCTGCTTAATATCATTGGCACGTTGGATGGCCCCACACGGGGCCGGGTCTTGCTGCGGGACCAAGACCTGGCACAGTTGGACGAACTTCGACTGGCCGCCGTGCGGAACCGCCAGATCGGATTTATCTTCCAAGCCCATCACTTAGTGCCGCAATGCACGGTGCTGGAAAATGTGCTGGTGCCCACTCTGGCCTCATCGGAGTCTGTGCAGCGCAAGAGCGCTCCGGAGCGCGCCCGGCGATTGCTGGATCGCGTCGGACTGGGCGGGCGAATCGATCACCGCCCCGGCCAGCTTTCCGGAGGGGAAAGGCAACGAGTGGCCGTGGTGCGGGCTTTAATCAACCAGCCTGAACTTCTGCTGGCCGACGAACCGACCGGCGCCCTCGACCGCGCCGCCGCGGAAGAATTGGCCCGCTTGCTGATCGAACTGAACCGCGAGGAACGAGTGACGCTTATTCTGGTAACGCATGCTCCTGATCTGGCGGCCCGCATGAAACGGGTTTTTCAGCTTCAGGATGGCCGGTTGATGGCGTGTAAAAGTTATGAAAGTGAATCGTGAAATATTCACGGTTTTGGTTTTTCCCTGATGTCTGATGGCTGTGATAATTTGTTGCAACTGCTTTATCTTGTGATGTTTGCGACTTGCGCCGTTTTTTCTTGACAATATTATTTGTTGACAATCATTTGGCTTTGCCCTCTCTTCTCTCCGTCCAGCCCTCTCTTTCGGGCTGCCGCAGGCGTGGCGCTCTGTCGAACGACAATTAAACATCACCACTTGACCAGCCGCACCGGGGCCGGTTTCGGGATGGAAGAACGATTCCGAAAGAAGCTCTTCCACTTGCGGAATCATTCCCGTGCGATCATCGCTCCAAATTGCGCGAGCCGGATGGGTTGATGGAGCAATTCCATTCACAATGCCCCGTTGGTGTTTGCCATGCGTACCATTCCACGAACAGCCTGCCGTAATGGCCGTCTGCTGTCTTAATATAAAACTCCTGCGTCACGTCTGGACGCCACTTGGGGGCGTCGGCCTTTTGTTCAACAGTGAAGGACGGCGCATAATCGCTTTCAGGAGCTAGATACGTAAATTCATCTCCGGTTGGCTGAATGCTCCCGCCGACGACAGCAATTTCAAATTTGTAATCAAAGTGACCATTGCCTGGAGGTTGTGGCACCGACGGTGTTCGTGTGCAGACTATTTCAAGCCCTCCATCGCTACTGCGACGGCCATGAAGCATATCGAAACGATTCGTTGTACCGTCACCGGCGACTTTCCCGTGCCAACTGGAACCAACCAACGGCTCCTTTCCCCGCTGCTTCCACATTTTGAAAATCACCGGATCATTTGGATTCGGTTTATATTCCACCTTGTGGCCGAAAACGAAGCCTCTCGACGCTTTCAGAGAAAGGTAATAACCTGCTTTGCGTACAGAGATTCTGTCTATGCCGTATGCCGTCACGCCAGTCAGGGCAAATGTTCCATCCTGGTCCGTATGTAGCGTCATCGGCGTGGTTTCGGTGCTGTCTTCGGCCATATGGCTGGTAATAAGGTCAAAGGTTACGTCTGCGCCGACTACGGGTCGTCCTTCCTGATCTACCACTTCTCCGTAGAAGCTGACCGGAACATTCTCGGGTGTGCGCAGTTGAGCAATCCCTGAAACCGCGAAGAGACAGACAATCAACGCCATTAGGAATATGTTATTGGTTTGCTTCATCCCTCTCGAAATCCTACTGCTCCAAATTGCGCGAGCCGGATGGGTTGATGGAATACTGCACATTAAAAACGCCCTTGTCCTTATAGTCCGGGATGACTTCGACAACAACGCTGCCGTAAACCTTGCCGTTGCGGCTTGTAAAATAAAATTGCTCCCCGCGAACTCCGGGCTTCCAATGTGCGTTGGTTACCGACATTGTAAGGTCGTATTTTGGCTGGTAGCCCGATTCAGGAGCTCGGTACATGAACTCGTCATCTGTGTGAATAACGCCGCCGTCGATGGCCTCGATAGAATATGACCAGTCATATTTTGTTCGCAATGGAATCGTGGCCGGACGATGAATTCGAACGATAATGTCCCCCATCGGACTGATTCCTTCCGTTTTTTTCTGCTGAAGGAAGTCGATTGTGTAAAACCGATCGTCTGGAGCAATGCCGTAAAACTTACTGCCAACAATAAGCGGTTCTTTAATCCCTTTTTTCCACATCTTGAAAATGACAGGATTAGCGGCGTCGGGGTGGAACATATCCCCTCCCCATGTATAAACATATCCTCGCTTGACCTTTGCTGACAGTTCGTAGCCCTCATTGGTAATCGATAAAATATTAACTGTGGAACCAACAGCACCAGTTAGGGTAAAATTGCCGTTTTTGTCAGTTTCCAAGGCATACGGTTTGACTTCCGAACGATTTTCCTCGAAATATTCAGCACGGGCTTCAAGCTTCACCCTTACTCCCACCAATGGTTTGTCGTCCTGGTCCACAATTCTACCGTAAAAGCTAAGCGGAATATTTATGGGGTTGCGTAGTTGTGCCAGCGTCACAACAGGCAACAAAGACATCAAGAAAAAGGACTTGAGCAGCGCGTGTTTCATATAGATAGTCATGTGTTATTTCAGTGGTGTAGTGTTAATCTTAAAACTTTGAAGCAGTTGACTCCAATACGCTTTGGTAGTCATGTTGTCGAAACGAAACTGCTCGCTGTGGCCTGGGTGGGTGTCTGGAAAATTAAAGGGAGATGCACTCAAATTAACGGGCACCACGGAAGCACTGAATGGTGCAGCAATATGTGTCTCTGCGCCAAGGGCCAGCGAATACGATTGCACACAACACGAAAAGATTTCGTAGGTGTCATTGGTGAATCGCAGGCTGCGGATGGTAGAAAAGGAAGGCCCATAGTAGTATCCAGAGGGGATTCCCGAGGATGGCATTGTCCAGAAGTAATTAGGATCTGGCTTGTTTGCCTGGTCTGAAACCCATTTCCCCAATGCCCAATCTTGCGGGTTGTAAAAATCTACAAAGTTACCTGCGCCACTAATACCACTAAAATACGGCGGAGCACCGTTGGTGTAGTAGTGGCCTTCACTGTCTGGCGTGACTAGGAATATCGAAATGTCCGCCGGGACGGTGTTGTCGTAAGAGCGAGCGGAAACGGCGGCTTGAGATGCGACATAAGTATTTACAATCAGGTTTGCTCCCGCCAGTCGCAACGCTTCGCCAACAACGACGTTGCCCATGCTGTGCGCCATTACATAAACATTGTTTGGATAGTTGCTGTTCAAGCCAGCCAGAAAAGTCCCCAATGGCCGGCCTGATTCCCAAGCCACTTGTTCGCTCCCGTCATAGTTGGTGGTGTTCAGGTAGCTTTTGAAATTTGGATAATAATTGGCGGGCCAGCGGAAGCTGCCAAAGCGCCCCTGATACCCCTGCCAATAAAGACGTTTATAGGCGGTTTCCGCCCAGCGGTCTTTTGTCCAAATCGGCATATTCCAGCCGTGAACATAAACGATGTAATCCAGGTTGGTGTCGGTGGCGGGGTCGTACAGATACTGGAATGGCGGCTGGCCTGGAATTGGCTCGTCGTTCTGCGCGAGATAAGCCGCGCTTGCCGCTGTGACGGGTTCGGTGATTCCAAGTGCGTTAGTCTCCATGTCGCCCACCGTCCACCGCTCATACATCTGTTTGATGTCCTGGATTTGAATATAGACCGTGCTCCAGGCCAGCACGTTGCCAATCCCGTCATAAATGGTTAGATTCAAGTTGCCGACACCGTTGCTAACCCCGCACCAGATGAAGTGATCGCCCGCCCAGTTGTTGCTGAATTGGCTGCTGTTCAATTGAATGCTCTGCCCTGCTCCAAGTCTGCCAATGTATTGGCAAAGATTGAGGTTGATCTGATTGCTGGCCGTGGTCAGGTTGGTCAAATAGGCAATGCCGCCGTCCGGGTCGGCGGCTTGGAATAGATCAATCGTCGGATTGCCGTTTGTAATATATTCGTAGCCATCCCAATTGTACTGACACCAGAGTATTACCGTGCTGCCGGAAGGCAGGCGCGACAAGGTATTGGAAGCCCCGGATACCCATAGCCGCGTATAGTCCTCCAGGTCACGCGGACAGGGAATAGCCCGGTTGCCATTCACATCGCGGTATTCGCAATCCGGGGTGGTCACGGTTGGCGTGTATGGGCAGGTGGCATAAGCACTGTCGCTCGCCACATCATCTTCAACAGATCCGTCAAGCAAGCTGTACGTCCAGCGGTCGTAATCATTGTTGACCCAAAAAACAAAAGGCGCGCCGGGACCCGTGTTGTCTGGGCCAGTATATGTTTCATCCATAATACCGTCGTGGTTAACATCCAGCGAAAGCCGGATGATGTCAACCACGCATGTTCCATTGGTGTCAGCCTGGTCGGGGTCGGGCATGGTCATCAGGGCGACTTGGCCGGGAACGGTGGGGAAGAATTCGCCGTATTCCGAGAGAATCCCGGCTGGATTGGTGGTTACGATCCCGTTGCTCATGCCGAACGCATTGGTAAAATATTGGCCCAAGTAGGCGCAAACGTTGGTCTTACCATTCAACACGGCTTGTTTGGCGTATCCTGCAATGTGCATTTCCGTTCCAACGGACCCAATTATAACTGGTGTCGTGTTGGTAACCGCAAAACCAGTTTCACTGGGTATAGGGTCATAGCCTGGCTTGCAAAAATAATAGCCTACTGTTTCAAGTTCCGGTTGGGGAGTTCCCAAATAAATTGGGCCGGAATTATAACCTGAAACATTGCTTCCCGGTGCGAGAGTTGCGAAGTGAATGCCTCCATTCGTGAGCGTTAGCTCGAGCGAATTATACGGCAGACCGTAGATGTTAGAGGCAGACGACAATGCGAGCGAATTGGTCGTGCCAAAGGCTCCAAACTGGTTGATTCCTCCGAGATTGAAAAGTCCGAAGGGCGAAATATTGGCATCAAAGTATCCCACCCACGGTGTATCATTTGACGACAGGATTGCGGGAATGGGCACCGACGCATTGCTCTGGCTGACATAGTCACACGTTGGGAAAACGAATTGTGCATTAGTATATTGGGCATAATACAAATGCTGGGAATCGAAAATTGAATAGAAAAATGGCAAAAAGCCGGTGTCAAGGTTTCCGCTTGTGTCGATGAAATCCGTATCAAAGACGAAGTTGAGATAATAATAGTTGTCTTCAAACGGCTCAAAGTGATTAGGCGGGCCTCCATTTTGCGAATCCAAAGGATCTTGCTCATAGATATAGTAAAGGCTCGAAACAACATGATCCGATCCAAAACTCATGTAGTCCGAAGCAAAGGGCCATTCGCCTCCTGCCGCTCGCAGAAGAAATCGAATGTTCTGCTTCATTTGCGCCGTCCCATCAATAAAGGGAACATTTAAAAAGACTGGGCTTGTTTCTGCCTGATTACCGCTCACGCCTCCTTGAAGTTCTGGCAATAGGGAGAACTCTGTTAGCGCATAGGGAGGTGCCTGGGCATCAGATAGAATTGCAATCCCATTGGTAAATTGAGTCGCGGGTATATAAAGGTTGGTTTCGGAAAACGCCGGGTAATACTCGGTATCTTGAAAAGGGAAGCCGCTTTCCGGGTATGCTCCAGGGAAATCCAAAATCGTTGCATTATATCCGATTACATTGGTACTCAAAACCGATGTTAACAGGTAGATGGTGCCCCCTGGGCCGTGCGCCAGCGCCGCTTGGGCCAAGACGGCAGGGTATTGGCCGGCTTCGGCTGGGTCGAGCATTGAGAGTCCCTCCCCATAAGTAGCCTGGACCCCGATCTCGCCACCATAATCGGAGAGGTCTGTGAAGAGGCAAGTTAACTGTGTGGGTGAATTGGTGGCAATTGGTGTCCAATTCCCAGTGGATTCGCTAAGATACGAAACGATGTAACCAAGAACCGGGCCGCTCGCGGCCTCCCATGTGAAAGTAATCTCATTGATTCCATCCGTGTAGTCTGCCACCAATCCTTGCGGGCCGAGTGGTGTGTCAAAAACGTGGGGATTGGTGCCGTTGTAATATTCTTGCAGGTTGGAATAGCCGTCGCCGTCAGGGTCTTTGTAGCCGTCGGCGATGCCCGTCATTCCGGTGTCGGGCAGATAGGGGTCGGTCAGGGTGGCCAGAACTTCGTACCCATCCGGAAGGCCGTCGCCGTCGCTGTCCTCGCCATAGCCTCCAATATAATCCAGGCTCCTGCCGTTGAGGGTTATGGCAACGGTTGTCGCGCTGCTGGTGCCAAGGAAATTGGCTTCCACCCGCCACGTATTGTTGGTGTCAGACTGGTCATGGGTGTAAATCTGGTAGTTGGTTCCTACCAGGGTCGGGCTCATCGTCACGAGGACTGTGTTCGTGTCCGGGCCGTTGGTAACGAAAAGTTGGTAATGGCAGCTCGCATCGTAGTTGGTGTAGGCCAGAAACAGGGCTTGTGCGTCGGTGTGAAGCGGGGTAATCGAATTGGCGTTGGTCGGATTGGTGCCCAAAATGTATTCATCCAGGTTGCATAGACCGTCACCATCAGGGTCAGCATAAGGGTCAACGTTTAACGTCGAAAAATACTCCATACACCAATAATCCGGCAGGCCGTTGGTGCCCGTGGACCAAACCAGAGCGCCCTTGAAATACAAGACGTTGGAGCCGAGGGCCAAAGGCGGGGCCGGGGTAACGTTATTTGTAGCCGGCAGCACCTCCCATATTGCCCATCCGTTAGTGTCCGAAAGATCATCATTGGTCAACACAAGATATGTGAGGTTGCTCAACGTGCCTTCCACACTTACGTAAACGTTTGAAGGACTGTTACTTATGGAGAGCCGGAAGTTGGTGTAAGAGGTGTAGTCGAGTGCCCCGTTGAGCACGTAATCCGGTTGTGGAAAGGTGTTGGTAACGCCACCGGAGTAGCCGCCGCCACTGTTGGTGCCTGAACCGCCAAACCCACCAGGAGGCCCGTCGTCATCGGCGGGGTTGAAGCCGCCTCTGGAAGGCAAGCTCCCGCCCCAATACGCGATATAAGCGGAAACCTCGGCGTAATCGGACGCGACCGCATCGGCACTCAAAGGATAATCATACGTGGCCAGCCATTGAAGCTGCCCGTGACATTGGCAATCTCCTGCTGTCGAAAGGCTTCCGACGAACATTCCGTAATTGGTGCATTCGCTGCCGCTGGGATAATAGATAATCGGCCCTGTGTTCGTCACAGGCTGGCCTTCGAGATAAACGCAACAGTTTGTCAATGAATATGTTACAACGATTGAATGCCAGTCTCCGGCGTCAAAATCAATTGGCACGTCGAAAACGACTTGGTTTGAGCCGCTGGACTGCGCTTCCATGACCAAATTCGTTCCTGACGGCGAAATGGCGATCGTC
The DNA here is from genome assembly GCA_963825315.1 of uncultured Verrucomicrobiae bacterium. Lineage (GTDB taxonomy): Bacteria > Verrucomicrobiota > Verrucomicrobiia > Limisphaerales > Palsa-1400 > DASRLE01. Next base: position 811,816 of record CAWGST010000005.1, read on the forward strand.
CAGGCCGATTGCGCCGCGTTTGAAGTCCAGTTTCCGACGGAAAACAGCGCCGCCCAGTTCGTCGGGCCGGTGCCGCCGTCGGTGGTGGAACTCCAGTTCGCCTGGAACCACAAAAAAATCGAACCCGTGCCAAAGGTCATGTTTGTGTGGCCGTCCAGAAAAACGTCCTCCTGGACGTATGCTGGCAAATTGGTATCGACGCTCAAAGCCGTTTCATCATAATCCCAACTCGGAGCCACATTGACGTTGGTGAATCCTCTGGCTGGCAACCCAAACCAATCGGCCCACGGCGGTGTCTCCAGTGGATAAAACGCCAGGGCGCGGCCGGGAAAAGGCGGCGGCGGCGGCGGGCCGGATTGGCAGAATGCCGGGGCGGACCACAGGACCAGGACAAAGAGCGCGGGGATGAAAGTCTGAATGAGGTTACGGCACTTCTGTTGGAGAGATTTCATCGAGTTTCCTCCCGCAGATGGCTTGATAAAGTCATAATTCCTTCTCGTGAACCTGGACACGGAACAAAAAGGCGCGAACTCAACGCACCCTAGTATTACTCTGTTAAGTTATATTGACACATTTTGAGGGGGTGCTACAGTGTTGGTCATGAAGTGGAATTCCGCACACTGGCGGCGCAAGGTCGCCGCGTTTCAAAAATTCATCGAGCCACTGGTGGCCGACATCGGACGGAGCGAGCGGCGGGAGAGCGCAGCGCTCTACGTGCAGGGCCTTTTAATGCCCGGACAACGCAAATCCATCGAACCCATCGCGCAGCGGCTGCAGGTGGACAGTCAGAAGCTGCAGCAATTCGTGAGCGACAGTCCCTGGCAGGAGAGCCACGTCTGGCGGGCGATTCGGCGTGAGGTCATTCCGGCGATGGAGCCGTTGCAGGCGTGGGTCGTGGACGAAACCGGCTGGCTCAAACAAGGCAACCATTCGGTGGGAGTCAGTCACCAATATTGTGGGGCGGTGGGCAAACAGGCGCAGTGCCAAGTAGCCGTCGAGTTGGTGGTCACGGATGGGGACATTGCGGCCCCGGTGGGAGGAAGGCTCTATCTGCCGGAAATCTGGACCAGGGACCGATCCCGGCGGCGGGAGGCCGGAGTGCCCGAGCAGGTGAACTTTCAGACCAAGCCCGACATTGCTGGAGACTTGATCGAGGAGGCGCTGGCGGACGGTTTGACGGCGGCCCCGGTTTTGGGCGATTCCGCTTACGGAAGAACCCCCGAGTGGCGGCGGCGCCTGCGCGGGTTGGGACTGGAATACTTCCTTCACGGCGAAGAACACTGGCTGGCTTGGGCGCAACGCCCCAAGCTGGCCCACGGCTACAAACTTTGGAGGGTCACCAAGACGGCCCCCAAAGCGCAGTCGTTGCGGCGTTTGGCTGAAGGCTTCAAAGCCCGGGAATGGCAGGCGGCGACTTGGGAGGCGGCCGACGGCGAAAAGCGCGCGACACGCCTGGCGTGGAGGCAGATTTATCTCAACACCGATTTGGACGAGAAGAGCGGAGAGTGGCCATCCTGCTGGCTGGTGGTGGATTGGCCCGAAGGCCAGCCCGATCCGTATCATGTTTATGCTGCCTGGCTCAAGCAACCGCCGACCAAGGGGCGGAGCCTGCGCTTGAGCCGCGGCCGCTGGCCCATCGAACAGTATTTTCAACGGGGCAAAGACGACTTGGGCTTGGACCACTATGAGGGACGCAGTTGGCGCGGATTCCACCACCATCTGGTCATGGCCGCCGTCGCCTATTTGTTTGTGGCGATGGATTATCTACGCGCCAAAAAAAACTTCTGGCCTCACGTGGGAACAGGCGTTGCGGGCGATGCAGCCATTGATCGTGCGCTCGCGCGGCTTGTGTCCCTGCTGCCTGACTGAATTTGAAGATTTTTCGCCTATTTCTACTTAACAGAGTAATACTAGTTGCAGGCACCGCGAAGCGCCTTCGAGAAGAGAGCGCCGAGCCGCGCCCAGGGGGCGCGTACTCGGAACGGTCTTCTCTTCGAAATTCGCGGTTTCGCAACTAAACCGTAGCCGGAGCCACACAAATTGTTTTAATGTTCTATTCTCTCGCCAATTCTTCTGCTGACAGGCGGATGTTGGCCGATGCCACCGAGTTTGTCGAGAAACAAAGCGTTTTAATTTGTAATGCGTCAATGATGGGATGCGCCTTTGGCGGCCAGGGGCTGCTTCTTTAATTGGCGCAGGTGATCCATCTGCGCCAAAATTTGCTTTTGTTCCTCTTCCGGCAACTCAGGCGCGTTGAGGCGCAGATTCAAGGCGGCCAGTTGACGCTCAATATATTTGTCACGAAGAATTTTTATGGTGCTGTCGCGGGTGGGCAGGCCCTTTAAATTTTTTTCGGCTGGACTCGGACGGCTGTCAGACAGGATTTCGGTGATCAAGTTTTGCCACTCTGAATTGTCGAGTTGGGTCAGCCACGGGGCCAAGCCCGGCCAGGTATCACTGGCTGCGGCGGCAAATCTTTGGGCGACGATCTCCCGGACCATCGGATGCATCAGCCAATCCAATTCCAGGTACGAAGCCACCCAGGACACATAGTCATCGCTTTCCAGTAAAAATCGCAACAGCCACGATTCGGGTTGGGAGGGACGCGGGGCGGTTGAGGCGGAGGCTTCAACGGACTCTTCAACATCAACGACGCGGGACCCGGATGATTTTTTGAATTCATTGCGCACTGCCTGGGCAGCCACGCCCAGGCGCAACGCCGTTTTTTGCGCGTAGGTGTCAAGTAAAACGTCGTTGCCCGTCTTCTGAACCGCCTCCGCCATCGCCTGGACAATGGCGCGACGCCCTCGATCACTGGCGACATCATGGAGAACGCAAAGGCGATCCAGGTAATAATCGAAGAATCCCCGGGCCTTTTCAATTAATTGGCCGAAGGCCGGGCCGCCGAACTCCTTGATGTAACTGTCCGGGTCGTGCGGCGCGGGCACGGTCGCGACGCGAATGGCCAGGCCGGAAGCGAGCAGGCTGTCAAGCGAACGCACCGCCGCGTTTTGCCCCGCATTGTCGGAATCAAAACAGAGGACAACTTCATCCACGTAGCGTTTAAGAATTCGCGCATGGTCGGCGGTCAGGGCCGTGCCTTGAGGGGCGACGACGTTTGTGACTCCGGCCATGAAACAGGCGATCAGGTCAAGCTGCCCTTCGCAGATGACGGCGCAATGCTTGTCAAGCAATGCGCGTTTGGATTTGTCCAGGCCAAACATGACCCTGCCTTTGGTGAAGATGGGGCTTTCGGGCGAGTTGACGTACTTGGCCGTTTTTTCATCTCCGGCAAGCACCCGGCCGCTAAAGCCGATGACGCGTCCTTGTTCATCGCAAATCGGGAAAATGAGGCGGCCGCGAAACCGGTCGTAAAAGTGGTCGCTTCCCTCCTTCCTCAAAATCAAGCCGGCTTGCTCCATCAACCCCGGTTCAAAATGTTTGCTTTTGGCCCAATTGACAGTGTCGTCCCAGGCCTCGGGAGCGCATCCCAGGCGGAAGAGTTGGATGGCCTCCGGCCCGACCCCGCGCCGTGCCAGATAGTCGCGCGCCGCCTGCCCCGCCGGGTCGGAGGCCAGGGCGGTTTGCCAGCGCTGCGTGATTTGCTCATGAATTTGGAGCAGTTGGTCCTTGAGGTGCCTCGTTTCCGGACGGCCGCCCTGACTGTCCGTTTCCAGCGGAATGCGCGCGCGTTCGGCCAGGCGGCGGACGGCGTCGGGGAAATCGATGTTTTCGTATTCCTTGACGAAAGTGAAGACATCCCCGCCCTTGTGGCATCCGAAGCAATGAAAGATTTGCTTGTGGGGGTTGACATTGAAGCTGGGGGTTTTCTCTTTGTGAAACGGACAAAGCGCGACAAAATTGGCTCCGGCGCGTTTCAGCGGGACATAAGCGCCGATGACGTCAACAATATCGCTTGCGGCGCGGACTTGTTCGAGCGTTGCGGGAGAAAAGAATCCGCCCATGGCCGGCAGGGGTTACTTTTTTGGGGGGCCCAGGATCGCGTTAATCGTATTTTCGCGTTTCTTGGCAATGGTTTCGGCGGGTTTGCCCGCCGAGACTGAAGCAATAAGGACGCGATACAAGTTGGTTTCGATCAACCGGCCCGTATAGGATTCCGTGAGGACGGCATGCTGGATGGAGCCGTAAGTGGGAAAACGAATGTCCTCGAAACTTTTCTTTTGCATTTTTTCGGTTTCCGCCAATTCGGCCTGGGTGTAAACGCGCGAATGCGTGAGCGCGCACAAAACGATGATCATACAGGCAAAGCGCAACAGTCCGGCGATCATGCCGAGGTAATATTCGTTGCGTCCAAAATAGTCGCTGCCCGTCAACTTTTCGCCAAAGACTTCTTTGAGCCAGAGGAAGAAGAGGTGAATGGCAAAGGCGATTAAAACATAGGCGGTAATGTTGGACCAGAGATGATTGAAGGCGCCGCTGGTGTTTTTGAAAATGACGACGCTGAAAGGAAGATAAAACAGCCCGGCCAGGACCACGATGGCCAGCCATTGCAGGGTGGGCAAGAGTTCCTGGGTCATGCCGCGCTTGCGTCCGCGGAAGATTCCGATGAGCAGCCAGGCGATAACGACGCCATCAAAATAACCGTAAGATATCCCGCTAAGAGCCGGCAATGCCGCCATACACATAATAGATGGTGAAGGTAGCAGTTTCCCTGCCGTTGACGAGGCATTTTTATGGAATGTTTTTATTTCGCCATCATGGGTGCTGGTCGAGCCAGGCCCGGATGACGGCGGCTTGGGAGGATTGCGGTTCGATGAGGTCGAGCGCTTTGACGTATTGGTCGCGCGCCAACTTGGGCTGCCCCAGGTCGTCGGCGTAGATATTGCCCAGCAACAGGCGCGCCCGCACTTCCCGCGGGTGCGCGGATAATAACTTGCCCAGTTCGTTGGCGGCGTCTTGATAGTAGCCCCGCTTGCCCAGCACCCAGGCAAACGCATACCGCGCGTCGGCGGAATTTGCCTGAAGCGTCAGGGCCTGGCCCAACGCGTCCAAAGCAGTGGGATAATCTTTCACGTCAATCGCGGCGAAACCAAGAGCCAGTCCGGCCTCAAAATAGGTTGGGTCGGCTTTCATGGCTTCTTGATAATCCCGCATGGCTTCCGCCCGGTTGGATTGGTGTTCGGCTTGCCGGCCTTCAGTGGTCAATCGTTCGGCCAGCTTCCGATCTCCAGGAATGGGTGTGACGGGCAAGGGATATGTGTAACGGTCAGCGCTTCCAGCTTCCGAGGGGGCGGGTGTTTCGGTGACATCCGTGTTTTTGGATTTTCCAGAGAACCAGTTTAATGGATTGAGCTTTTGAACGAGGGAAGTCTTTCTTTCTTCCAGTGGTTTGACCGGAGGAGTTTCCGCTGCCGTGACCTCGGCGGTTGGATTGGCCGCATCGCCTGGCGGAGTTGTCCGGGTGACAGGAGGCGTTGGAGATGTAACGGGTGGTTGGGGAGGCGGGCTGGCGGCGGGTGGAGGATTTGCGGGCGGCGCCGAAAGTTGCAGCGATGCGACTGGCTTTTGCGTTGGAACTGCCTTGGTGATTGGTGGAGGCGCGGGTTTTGAAACTGGATTTTCAACCGGTGCCGGCATCTGCCGTTGAGGGTTGGAATTTGTGGGTGCGGCAGACGGGGGGGATGGGCGCTGCGGTACAATGGTGATTCTGAGATCGAAGTCCAGTTGACGGGCCAGCTTTTCGACTTCTTTGGCCTGCGGCGGGACGGGCTGCAAGGCGAGGTACTCACGGTATGTATCCAGGGCTTCCCGAGACTCGTTTAAATAGCTTTGCAAGACAATGGCCAGATTCAGGAGCGCGGGCGGGTAATGAGGCTCGCGCTGCAAGGCGAGTTTAAAGAAGGAGACGGACGTCTTCACCGGTTCAGTGCCTGGCATACGGCGCTGCAGTGCGATCAACCCCAGGGCGTTGCAAGCTTCCGCGGTGCCGCGCAGTTTTTCGGCATATTCGTAATCCAGCCTGGCGTTTTCCAGTTGCAGTTGCCGGGCTTTTTCGGGACCGGCGCGTTCCATGGCCAACTTCAAGCGCGCCCGGCCCAGAAGCAACCAACCATTGACATCCTTGGGGTGCGATGTGGTGTAGGTGGTCAAGTAATCAATGGCCCCGGGAAAATTTGTCTGCTCCAAACGCAGGCATCCCAAATTAAAATCCGCAGCCCAAAGGTTGCGGTCGAGTTTCAATGCTTGCAAATAGGCGCGGGAAGCGGCCTCCGATTGGCCCGCGCCGTGACAGGCCAGTCCGAGGAGATTCCAGGCATTGGCCTGCACCGTGGCCGGCGCGCCGCGCAAGATCTGCACGGCTTCATTGAGAATGGGAATCGCCGCGGCGAATTGGCCGCTTTCGATCAGTTGTTCGCCTTTGTGCAAGTCCCGCGAACCGGGCGGCCCGCAGGCGGTCAGACTCGCGATCGAGATGACGGCGAGAACCTGAAGGACGCAGCTTCGCTTTTTTATCGTCAACATCTCCGAGGGTGGTAGCATCCGGCGCTCGTGGTGTCAAGAAACGGTGGCATGCAATTGAGAAAAGATCTTGTTTGTTATTGGATCGGCTGGGTGGCGGCGTTTTCCCTCTCGTCCCAGGGGGCGGACATTCCCGTGATGGGCGGTCCACCGGACCGGGCCAGGGTCGTGATGGCCGAAAATCCACGCGCCACCGTCGCGTTCGAACCCCAGCCGAAGATTGTGCAGAGCATGGTGGATCACGGGATTTTGAAGCTGACGGGCAAAGCCGATTTGAAACAGGCCTGGCGCGCGTTTGTCTCCACCCAGGACGTGGTTGGAATTAAAGTTTATTCCGGTCCGGGGGCGAACAGCGGGACGCGTCCGGCGGTGGTCGGAGCGGTCATCGAAGGGCTGTTGAAGGCGGGTTTGCCGGCGTCGCAGATTATAATTTGGGACAAGCGGTTATTAGACCTGAGACTGGCCGGGTTTGACGATGTGGCCCGGCGTTACAACGTGCGCTTGGCCGGCGCCGCCGACTCCGGGTACGACGAGAAGGTCTTTTACGACAATTCGATCATGGGAACTTTGGTGGCGGGTGATTTGGATTTCGACCGCAACGGCAAAACGACCGGACGCAATTCCTATGTCAGCAAACTGCTGACCCGGACCATCACGAAAATCATCAACGTCTCGCCGTTGCTTAATCACAATTTGGCGGGCGTATGTGGAAATCTTTACACTCTGGCCATGGGCAGCGTCGATAACACGCTTCGCTTTGAAGCGAGTCCGGAACGGCTGGCGACGTCGGTGCCGGAGATTTATGCGAAGCCGGCGTTGAGCGATCATGTGGTGTTGAACATTACCGATGCGCTGATTGGACAGTATCAGGGCGAACAAATGAGTTTGCTGCATTATTCGATGGAATTGAACCAGATTTGGCTGAGCAAGGACCCGGTGGCGTTGGACGTGCTGGCCATCCAGGAGTTGGATCGGGAACGGCAGGAGAGGAAAATACAGCCGGGCAACGACAATCCCGATCTTTACAAAAATGCGTCCTATTTCCTGGAGCTGGGAGTGGGCGACCCGGCGAAGATTCGGATTGAGATGGCGAAATGATGCGACGTGACATTAATGCGCGGGCGGCGTCACAGGCTGCAAATGGCTGCCGGTAATTTTGAGGGAGCAGGTCAGGTCGCTAATTTTTTGCGCGGGCAATTCCACAATCAATCCCCCGGCGGTCTGGGTGAAGTTCAACTTGCCCCTGTAACCGAGCAATTTGACACGCTTGATTTCGTTCACGCTGGCGTCGTCTGTTTTGGCCAGCGATTTCACGACAATTTTGCCGTCCTCCGGCCAGCCCAGCGCAACAGCATAAAGCCTTTTGCCTTTGGTCGTGAAGCGGATGTCCTTCGCCGTGTATCGAAAGTTCTCCTTGAACGCGCCGCCTTTGGCCTTGACCTCCCCTTCGCCAAAGGCCAACCACGGCCGCGTGCCGTAAATCGCCTCGCCATTGATGGCCGTCCAGCCGGCCAACTGGCGCAACATCGTCTCGACTTCGGGATCCAGTGAACCATCCGGGCGCAGCACAACGTTGAGAAGCAGGTTGCCGTTCTTGCTGACGATGTCCACCAACATGTGAACCGTCCAATCCAACGACTGGTACTTCCAGTGCCGGTTGTAAAACCAGTCACCGATGGAGGTGTCCGTCTGCCAGGGATACGGATTGATGCCGCCGTTGACACCGCGTTCATAATCCTGCACCCAACGACCGTCAGAGGGTTGCTTGCAATTATAGACGGCCGTCAGCTTGCCGTGATGGTGTTGGATGCTGTCGTTGTAAAGATTGGCAATCTGGCTCAAACCGACTTCATTGCCGAACCCCACACCGCCGTCGCTGTAGAGCAGGTCGGGATGATAGCTGTCCACGAGTTCCTTGATTTCATTGAACCATTGCTGCTGCCAGCGCGGATTGTTGCTAAACCAATTGGTGTCACCCGGCTCAGCCGGGAAATGATAAAGATCCCAGTAATTTGAATTGGCCCCGTCATACGGCACACCGGCGAACGGTCCGGTTTTGTCCGCCTTGTGCGCATCCTGAAACCAGGTGAAACTCGCGCCGAGATGTTCGGAAACGCCAAAGGGCAAACCACTTTTCTTCGCGGCCTTCTGCCAGTCGCCCACCACGTCGCGGTGCGGCCCGTAGTTCACGGAATTCCATTTATGCAGCGGCGAATTCCACAGGAAAAAATCATCGTGATGCGAACCCATGCTGACGAAATACTTCGCGCCCGCTTTTTTGTAGAGCGCCATCAATTTCTCCGGTTCCCACTTTTCGGCTTTCCAAAGCGGGATAATATCCTTCCAGCCGTTGGTGGATGGATGGCCGAAGCGCGCGAGATGATCCCGGTAATCCGCCGAGCCTTGCTGATACATCTTGCGGGCATACCAGTCGCCTTCCATCGGCACGGCCTGCGGCCCCCAGTGCGCCCAGATGCCGAACTTCGCATTGCGGAACCAATTGGGACAGACGTAGTTTGTCAGCGACTCCATCGTGCCGGAAAATTTGCCGGGCGTGATTTTCAGTTCAGCCGCCGGCGATTGAAGTTGAGCCAGGGCCAGCAAGGCCGCAAGACAGGCGTATTTGACCAAGTTTCTATTCATGGGGCGGATAAGTTTTGCAATGAGCCAGATGAAACGGTCTGTTTTCAACTAAAACCCTCTCAAGATCGTGCTGGATCGTCCAGGCAAACCGTGCGCGGGTGCGCGCTTGAGCACGAGATATTTGATGCCATGCTTCTCACAATACTCGCGTTTGCCGGCTTTGTCACCGTCTTCGTTGACGGCATAAATGTCCGGCTTCAATCTTTGAATTTCCGGGTCGGCATCCATCCAGCCGTTGCCGCTGGAAATCAGCGCCTGCTTCACAAATTTGATCGAGCCGGCAACGTAGCGGCGTTCATTCTGCGGCAGGAGCGGATGGCCTTCGCCCTTGAGCAACCGGATATTGGCGTCATGGCCGACGACCACGTAGAGATCACCGTGCTGGCTGGCTTCTTCCAAAAACCGCACATGACCGGAGTGAAACCAGTCGAAAGAACCGGTGACAACCACTTTTTTTGCTCCTGAAACCGACGGCTCGGGCGGCGGTTCGGGAAAGCCTTTCAATTCGTCCGCTTTGAAAATGCGATAAGTGACACGGCTTTCACGGCAGAAATTTTCACGGTCCGCATTTGCGCTGGTTTCAACATCAGCCCAAATACGGGCGTGGCTGCCTGCGGGCAATGCATCAGGATGGATCGAACCGCCGGCAGAAACAACCTCACTGACGCAGCGAACGGCCTTTAGAAAATAGAGGCGTTCAGCCAACGGAAATTTGGGCGGCTGGCCTGTGAGCTTTTCCAGAACTTCATCCGGCCAAAGCAACACAGTCAGTTCGCCCAGTTTCGCGGCTTCTTCCAAGAACCGCAAATCGCGTGAGCGGATGTCGTCGAATCCCCCCATGACCATGACCTGTTTAGAATTCATTTTCAGCAACGCGAACCTTGATGTGAAACGCCCCCGGCACCGGTGTTTTTGACACGACAAACAAATATCCGCCGCCGCAGCCGGAATACATCGCGCCGGAATACTGTGATTGATAAAAGCGCAACAATCCGGCAAGGTCGGCTTTTATGGTGGGATGGCGGATCGTGCCGGGCAGAATGGACTGCCAACATTCCATGCAATGATTGAATGAAACACCCAACGCGGCGGCATCCATTTTGTCGATGGCGCGGAAGCAATCCTTGCCGGTCTGTCCCAGCCGCGCAATCCATTTCGGGTCAAGATTCTTCCTGCCCATGGGCGTGTAACCGCCGGGTCTTTGCGCCACGGGCAAAAGGTGCAGCACCTTTTCCAGCCAGCGCGCATGGCGGACGGAGTTGAGTGACTGAATGTGCGTCGGAAAAACGCCCCCGTTGGCTGTGAAATCATAGTCAAGCCGGTTGATGCCCGGATAAATCAGACCGATCATGTCCTGGGAGCCGGATGGATTTTCCTTGCCGTGATTCTCGGCCTCATAAAGTTCGCGCGCCAGCCGGACGGGATCACCCTTGGGCAACCTGCCTTTCCACAGTCGCAGCGCGACGTCACGCGTGCTGCCGCCAATGCCCGCGCGTTCCATAAAGCGGAACTGCGGATCGATGTTCACCACAACCATGGAGCCGGGCGGAGCGGGGTTGTGCCGCGAGACAAACGGCTGGTCAATCCAGCCACCGGCCAGGGCCAGACGGTATGGGATTCTTCCGACAATGCCGGTGATGGACGTTTGCCTGCGCTGGATCATCCCTCTTTCAAATTAAACGGTGTCGCAATCAAATCATTACAATGCCGCGCCGCGCCCGCCCTGTCCACGGACAAATGCGTCAATGGAAGGACGCGGCTTGCATCGCGGCCCAAATGGGGGTAATTCTCCGTGACGATGGCAACACGACAAAAGATTTTGCTGCTGGATGATGATCAGCAAATGCTGGATTTATACCAGGAACTGCTCAAACAGCTTCCGAGCCAGCCGGAGGTCAACGTCTCCGATTCCGGCGCCCGCGCCATCGCGATGCTGGAATCAGAGCGTTTTAACTTGTTGATCACGGACCTGCGCATGCCGAAAATGGACGGATTGCAGGTGCTGGCCATTGTGCGCCGCAAGTTTCCCCATTTGCGCATCATTGTTTTGACCGGCGTTTTGGACGAGGAATACCGCTCTCGCGCCTACGCCCAAGGGGTGGAATTGTTCTGCCAAAAGCCCACCAACAGCGAAGAAATCAAACTTTTCCAGGATTGCGTCGAGTCGCTCCTCGACCGCGAAACGCGCAACGAGGGAGGATTTCGCGGCATGCAAAGCAAAAGCCTGGTGGACTTGATTCAACTGGAATGTCTGTCCCGGAGTTCCTCCGTTCTCCACGTCACCCAGGGGGCCTTGGACGGCGAAATCTGGGTGCAAAATGGGGAAATCACCGATGCTGCCACGACCCATTTCACCGGCGAAGAGGCCTTCAAGGAAATTCTGTCGTGGAAAAGCGGCAATTTCGAAATCCTGCCCGCCGATCCCGGGCATGTCCGAACCATTACCGGCTCGTACCAGGGACTGCTGCTGGATTCGGCCCAGGCGCTGGACGAGTGGCGCGGGCAGCAGGCCGGGGCCGAAAAGAGCGACGGAGCGGGCAACACCGCCGCGTCCAGTTCAATGCTTGCCCCCCTGACGCGTTTTGAGGGCGTTGAATTCGTCTTGACGGTCCCTGATGATGAACAGGCCCCGTCCGACTCATGGGCTTTGGAAAACGCCAGGCAGCTTGCGGTCTGGGCGCGCGCGACCTGGCGGCGGCTGGCTGAATTGGGGGAGGACCTTGAAGCCGGGCCGCTGGCCCAGGTCTCGGGATTTGGCTTGCAGCGGCATTGGGCGCTGGCGCGCGACGCCCAAAAGGGGTTGCTATGCGTCGGCTTCCGGCGGACACTGCCGGCGGACGAAGTGGACCAAACCATGAAGCACGTTTTTACCAAATGGGTTTCCTGACAAAATCCAACCAGGCGCCGAAGCCGGAATTGAAGCGGCTGGCCACCGGCACGTTTACGATTGATCCGGCTGGCCGGATCGTCAGTTCGACGGTGCCGAGCCGGGTGCCGGGCGCGCAGATGCGGGAGATAGGACGGCAGGTCCTGGCCATATTTGAGGGCGCCCGCAAGGCCAACCTGCAGTTCTCGGAATTGGTCGTGCAATACGCGGCTTTTAAAATCACCGCCCGCCAAATGCGGGGCGGCGCGATCATTTTTCTTTCGCCCCGGGCCTTGCAGTCCGTCCCCATGCCTTGATTATTTATTATGCACAACAAGAAATTGGACCAGCTCATCGTGCAACTTGAGAACTATTTGGAATGTTGGAAACAGTTTAATTATTTTGTCAATCTGGCGCGCGGCAAAAAGTTTTCCGCCGAGGATGAGAACCAGTTTCTCGAAGTCAAGGCCATCATCGTGCAGGAGATGGAATTGATCATGGCCTCCGTTGAATGCGCCTCCCCAACGCGCGAGGAAGTGCATGGCTTGATCAGCTCGGCGCCCTCGATTCGTTACCTGAGCGAGGGCAATGAGGGCAACTTGCGGGGACTGGAAAATCATTGGCATAAAGTCTATGTTGGTTTCCAGGCCATCCTGGGCCAGCTCAAGGTCCAGCAACGCCAGCTTGAATCCAAATCGTTGGTGACCTCCTTTTTCACCAAGAAGAAATAGTGAACAGCCCCTGCCCTTCAATATAAACACCATGACTGATTCGCTTACCGCCGTCATCCTCGGTGTGATCGAAGGAATCACCGAGTTTTTGCCCATCTCATCCACGGGCCATCTGTTGATCGCCGAGCAATGGCTGCCGCACCAGACGGATTTGTTCAACGTCGTCATCCAAACCGGCGCGGTGCTGGCGGTCATTCCGCTGTTTCACAAGCGCTTTCATCAGTTCATTTTTAACTGGGCGGATGCCGCGGTGCGCGACTATTTTTTTAAAATTGTCGCGGCCTTTGTCATTACCGGCGCGGGCGGTTACGTGCTCGAAAAAAGAGGCTTCACACTTCCCGAAAAACTTTTCCCGGTCGCCATCGCCCTGCTGACGGGCGGCGTGCTCTTTCTTATTGTTGAAGGATGGTTGGGCAAACGCCAGCGGGGCGGCGACGAGAATGCGCCCCGCAATGATATCAAGCATGTGACGTGGACGGTGGCGATTGCCGTCGGCCTGGGGCAACTGATTGCCGCTGTCTTTCCGGGGAGTTCGCGTTCGGGCACAACTATTTTGTTTATGTTGATTCTGGGTCTGAGCCGCCCGCTGGCCACCGAGTATTCCTTTCTGGTCAGCATCCCGACCATGCTCGCCGCCGGCGGTTACAAGATTTTTGAAGCCTTCCATCACAGAACTGGCGTCGTGCAGGAGGAGAACTGGACAATGGTGATCCTTGCCGCGCTGGTGGCGGCGGTGGTTTCGTTCATTGCGGTGAAATGGCTTTTAGGATACGTGCAGACGCATACCTTCATCGCTTTTGGGTGGTACCGCATTATTCTCGGCTGCGCGATTTTATGGTTCGTAATTCAACCAGGGTCCAAGCCACTTCTCGACCACGGCCAAAGCCATGCCTTTGCGCCGGTGATAGTCCAGCACTTGATCCCGGTCCAGTTTGCCGACGGCAAAATATTTTGACTGCGGAGCAGAGAAATAAAGCCCGCTGACGCTGCTGCCCGGCCACATCGCGCAGCTTTCCGTCAATCGGATCCCGGCATTCTTTTCCGCGTCCAGCAATTTCCAGAGCGTCCATTTTTCCGTGTGGTCCGGGCAGGCGGGATACCCCGCCGCCGGCCGAATGCCGCGATATTGCTCGTCGATCAATTGCCCGATGGTCAGGTTTTCGCTCCTGCCGTAGCCCCATTCGGCCCGGACGCGCTTGTGCAAATATTCAGCGAACGCTTCCGCCAAACGGTCCGCCAGGGCTTCAGTCATGATGGCGTTGTAATCGTCGTTGTCCGCTTTGAATTGTTTGACCAACTCGTCCGCGCCGATGCCGGCGGTCACGGCGAACGCGCCGATATAATCCTCCGGCGGCGTTCCGCCAGGCCCGGAGGATTTGCCCGCCACGAAATCCGCCAGACACCAATTGGGCTGGCCGTCCGGCTTTTCGATCTGTTGCCGCAGAAAGCGAAACGTGGCCCGCACCTGCTGGCGCGACGGGCCGCTGTATAGTTCGACATCATCCCCGATGGAATTGGCGGGAAAGAATCCATAGACTGCCCGCGCCGCCAGCAATTTCTTCTTGACGATCTGTTCCAGCAGTTTTTGGGCGTCCTGGAACAATTCGCGGGCCTGCGCGCCATGTTTTTCATGCTGCAGAATCGAGGGGTAACGGCCGCGCAACTCCCAAGTGTGGAAAAGCGGCGACCAATCAATGCAGGGGACAAGGTCTTCGAGCGCCACGGGCAACGCCCCATTCTGCCCTGCCGCGGAACTGAGCATTCTCAATCCTGTGAATTCCGGTTTGGCGATTTCGGCCTCTTTCCGGTCAAACTTTGGCCCGCGCCGGCGGGCTTCGTCAATGGAAACAAGTTTGACGCGCTGACCGGCATGTTGCCGGCGCAGTTTTTCCTGGTCCCGGCCATTCTGGGCGGCAAAGGCCGGCTTCAACTCAGGATTGATCAAGTGGCCGACGACGCCGACAGCCCGGGAGGCATCGACAACATGAACAACAGGCTCCTTGTAATTGGGCGCAATTTTGACCGAGGTGTGCGCCTTGCTCGTGGTGGCACCGCCAATGAGAAGCGGCAGGGAAAATCCCTGGCGCTGCATCTCCCGGGCCACATGCGCCATTTCGTCGAGCGACGGCGTAATGAGTCCGCTCAGCCCGATCATATCGGCTTTTTGTTCGCGGGCGGTTTGCAGAATTTTTTCGCACGGGACCATGACGCCGAGGTCAATGACCTCGTAGCTGTTGCAGCCGAGCACGACGCCCACGATACTTTTGCCGATGTCGTGAACGTCGCCTTTGACCGTCGCCATCACTATTTTGCCCTGGGCGCGTGCGTTGCCGCCGGCCCGCTTTTCCGCCTCCATAAAGGGAAGAAGCCAGGCCACCGACTTTTTCATGACGCGCGCGCTTTTGACCACCTGGGGCAGGAACATTTTGCCCGAACCAAAGAGATCGCCCACCACGCTCATCCCGGCCATCAAGGGACCTTCAATGACCGCCAGCGGACGCCCGATCTTCAGCCGCGCTTCCTCCGTGTCGGCTTCGATGTAGTCGGCAATGCCCTTGACCAGCGCGTGTTCGAGCCGTTGCTCGACGGTTCCCCTGCGCCATTCCTCTTCCACGGCCTCCGTCTTGTCTTTCTTTTTGACGGACTCGGCAAAGGTGACGAGGCGTTCGGTCGCGTCGGGGCGGCGGTTGAGCAAAACGTCTTCCACCAATTCGAGCAGGTCTTTGGGAATTTCGCCGTAAATGCCCAGCATGCCGGCGTTGACAATGCCCATATCCAGCCCGGCTTTGATGGCGTGATACAAAAAGGCGGTGTGCATGGCTTCGCGCACCGCGGCATTGCCGCGAAACGAAAAGGAAATGTTGCTGATGCCGCCGCTGACCTTTGCGCGCGGCAGGTTTTGTTTGATCCAGCGCGTGGCCTCGATGAAATCCACCGCGTAATTGTTGTGCTCCTCCATGCCGGTGGCGACGGTCAGGATGTTGGGGTCAAAGATGATGTCCTGCGGCGGAAAGCCGATCTGCTCCGTCAGGATTTTGTAGGTGCGGGCGCAGATTTCCTTGCGCCGCTCAACGGTGTCGGCCTGTCCGCGTTCGTCAAAAGCCATCACGACGACCGCCGCGCCGTAGCGCCGGACCAGCCGGGCCTGCTGGATGAATTTTTCTTCGCCTTCCTTGAGGCTGATGGAATTGACAACCGCCTTGCCCTGCACACACTTCAAGCCGGCCTCGATGACCGCCCATTTTGAACTGTCAATCATTATCGGCACACGGGCGATGTCCGGCTCGGAAGCCACGAGATTGAGAAAATGCGTCATGGCTTTAACGCCGTCGAGCATCCCTTCGTCCATGTTGACGTCGATGATCTGCGCGCCGCTGACGACCTGTTGTTTGGCCACGGCCAGGGCTTCCTCGAATTGTCCGGCCAGGACCAGTTTGGCAAATTTAGGCGAGCCGGTCACATTGGTGCGCTCGCCGATATTGACAAAATTCGTGTCGGGCCGGATGGTCAGCGCCTCCAGGCCGCTCAAGCGCAACCAGGGTTCGACCTTTGGCGGCACGCGGGGCGCGAATTTCTTCACCGCCCGGGCGAGGGTTTTGATGTGCGCCGCAGTTGTGCCGCAGCAGCCGCCCACAAAATTGAGCCAGCCGGCGGCGGCCCACTCGGCCAGTTGGGGCGCGAACGTTTCAGGTGTTTCCGGGAAGCCCGTTGCCAGCATGGGATTGGGCAAACCGGCGTTGGGATAGGCGCTGACGTAAATCGGCGCCAGCCCGGAAAGCTCTTCGATAAACGGCCTCATTTCCTTTGGCCCCAGCGCGCAATTGATCCCGATGCTCAGGAGTGGAAAATGCGAAACGGAGTTCCAGTAGGCTTCCACCGTTTGCCCGGAGAGCGTGCGACCGCTCAGATCGGTGATGGTAAAGGAAAGCATGACGGGCACCCGCCGTCGCGCGGGCGATGCCGGGTGGCGCCCGGAGCCTGCCGCCACGGCGTCAATGCCCAATTCTTCAAACAGCCTGGCGATGGCAAAGAGAGCCGCTTTCGAGTTGAGCGAATCAAATACAGTCTCAATCAGCAGCAGATCCGCCCCGCCTTCCAACAGGCCGCGGGCTTGTTCGTAATAGGCCTGCGCCAATTGGTCGTAAGTCACCCCGCGCGCCGCCGGATCGCTGACGCTGCCGGAAATCGAAGCCGTCTTGCTGGTCGGTCCGAGCGCCCCGGCCACAAAACAAATCCGGCCCGGCTCGGCGGCCATGACGGCATCGGCGGCGGCGCGCGCATTCTTCGCGCCCGCCACATTCAATTCAAAGGCGAGCGATTCCATGCCGTAATCGGCCTGCGAAATGGCCGTGGAATTGAAGGTATTCGTCCCAATGATGTCCGCGCCGGCTTCGAGATACTGCCGGTGGATGGCCTGGATCAGATGAGGCTGCGTCAGGTTGAGCAGGTCGTTGTTTCCCTTCACGTCACGCGCCCAATCCTTGAACCGCTGCCCGCGGAAGCCCGCTTCATCCAGACGGTAGGTTTGAATCAGGGTGCCCCTCGGGCCGTCCAGCAGCACAATGCGCTGCGGCAAGAGGCGCAACAACGCCTCCACTCGATCCCTGTTTTGACCGTCGGCCTTTTCCATGATGCGACTATATTAGCTTTGCCTGGCTCCCGTTGCAAATTTAAAATCAATATATCGTGATATGTTGATATGATAGGTCTGGGGAGAATTGACAATGGATAATTGATAATTGTCAATTGTCAGTTGTCCATTATCAATTGAATGAAAACAGGTTTGATTCAGTTTGACTGGGCTTGACTGGGTTTTGTCCACCTTTGGCTGTAAGCGATTCATAATAAGTACTTTGCGTATGTTTTATCGGCAAAATGACCAAGAGCATCAGTTTGACTGGCTTTGGGATCAATTTTCACCCCCCTCCCCCCCATATACCCCCGAAAAATTTTCGAAAAATCCCCTCCGCCCATTTTGGTTGGAACGGATTGGGCCACAGCAGGTTCCAATTGAAAAATGGCAAAAACCCATTTTTCACATTTTTCGGATTTCATTGCAGCCCTTTTCGGGCATCCCGCCCCGGCGACGGCGCAAGGCATTTTGCAGATCACTGCGACAGACTGCGACGCGGTGCAACCCGCCGTCGCCGCAACGGCTTTCGCCGCCGCCAGGCTATAGCGGGACAAGATGGCGCGGCAAGCCCGCCTTCCGAGCAGAGGCTTGCAGCAATAGCGCAACGGCTCTGGCGGTAAAAGTCGGTGCGGCAAGCCTGCCTGCACTTTGTTTGGCCGCGCTAATCCGGGTGGATCGATTTGACCACTCAACCTGGCACCAATTCGGTTTTTCATAACTTTAGCATTCAGCCTTTAGCCTTCAGCATTTCCGCTTTGACATGGCCTTAATGGGTCATTCATTAGACGAACATTACAGTTAATATATCATATCGTCAACAGATATTTGAAAGAATTTTTACAAAAACTGTGATTTTTTCTAAAATGTGTTTAAGACCTTGCACGGCAAAGACTTAAGAATAACGCAAAGAAGATTTGGCAGCCCCGAAAGTCATTGCCACTCGCGGCGAAGGCCCCTACTCGCCCAATCCCACCTTGGCCCTGCCATTGATCAGCCCAATAATCGTGCGGGTCTTACCCAGAACTTCTCCGGCCAGTTCGTCCGTGCTTTTGCTCTTGTCCGTTAAGTGCAAAACTCTGTTGCCCGCTTCGCGCACGTCGTGTGCATCACGCTCATGCCCCAGTAAAACGCCATGTCGCCCGCAAACATCTATAAGGGCAAACATCTCACCCCCGCTTCGACATTGTCGTTTGTTCTCCTGCACTATTTCACGCAGCTCATCCTTCATTTTCTCCGTTAGAACCGCT
Organism: uncultured Verrucomicrobiae bacterium; assembly: GCA_963825315.1. Lineage (GTDB taxonomy): Bacteria > Verrucomicrobiota > Verrucomicrobiia > Limisphaerales > Palsa-1400 > DASRLE01. The sequence goes on from CAWGST010000005.1 coordinate 830,416, forward strand.
TTGAGAGTGTCTTCAAGACACGCCCGGCACATAGCGATGCAAGCCCGGTTCAACCGAAGCAAATAACACCTGGTTGCCTCTGCCAGGTAATCACGCGTCTGGTCCGGAGCATCCTTCATCATGGGCATAAGTTCGAGTCTTGTCACCTTTTTCGAAACCCTCCGAAGCAGCCGCGCGAGCACCAAGGCATAATGGATCGCCATTCTCGTATGCATATTCACTGACGCCTGCTGCCAGAGTTTTTCTTGCAGCGGAATACTTTTGGGGTCGCTTCCCTTCTCCCGAGCCTCGGCCAAGAGTCCAACAATATTTAGTGCGATGCCCTCCTCTGCCGCCGTCTGCGCGGCCTCCTCAGCCGAGCGCGCCGCGTGATGGGCGGATTGACCAATGACTACGCTAACAATATCCCCGGCCTCATCACGAATATACTTGACGAACCCTAAGTTCACCTGCTCCAGTAACCACCTCAATATCTCATGCAAAGGAGTTTCAGGCAGGCTGCCGGCAGTCCTTCGGCCTTTGTAGTAGCACCAGAAGCCGTCTCCTGCGCTTTCCACGCGCATCGCCACAGCCTTACGACCAGGCGGCCAATCATCCAACGACTCACCTTCCATCCAAATGGTCTTCATACTTTGCTCAATGTCATTTCCTTTGCAAATTTCTCGGTAGCAATTGGCCCTTGGAGCTTCAACCGCAGCGCAATATCCCCTTTTTCCTTTGAAAGCTTTGAAAAATCGGGTTCTCCGGGTTTGGTGTCAGGGCTGTTGAACAGTTGCCTTATCCCCTTGTATTTGAGCCAGTCCTTGTAAATGCCGTCCAAGTAGCCCGAAATTTCTTTGCTAAAAAGAAAGCGGCTTTCTCTGACCTGCCGAAGAAATTCACAACCATCGGATTTTTCAAAATTCTCGAAAAAGTCAATCGCTGCATCATACACTTTTAGCCGTCGCTCGTATAAATCATGTCTGCGCTTCAACTCGTCAGTTCGCCAGTGCCGCCAAGCAATATAAACCGTAATCAGGCCAAGAACAATTGTGCTAATAATTTGAAGAAGTTTCATTCACGGAGTCTTGTCTTGTAACTGCTTAATCAATTGCTGCTTTTCGTCTCTTACCTTTAAGCACTTCTCAATATTGTTCTTTAACAATTCCGCTAACTCATCGGAAGCAGACATTTCTTCTCCATACACAGGTTCTCCGGCTTTCCAACCGGCAAGAGGCTTGATGGATTTTCCCAATTTGACTCGTTCAAGTAGCTCCTTCCAAACGTAAGCTTCTTTTTCGGCGCGCATCGCTTCATCGTTTAACGTTTCCAGTTTTGCACTTTTAGCTTCGATACGGTCAATACGGTCAGACACATCTTTAGGCACATTTGTATTTGAATTCTGAGCGATGTTGGATGGGGTCATCGCTTCCAATTCCGCTTTTGTATCAACAGGAATTAGACTGACGGCTCCATCAAGCGACTGATACCCACAGGGAATAAAAAATGGATGCGCTGATGCCTGACCCCGTTCCATCCAAACCCGACCTGTCTCGGTGTCCAGTATATGGGTTTCGGCATATTGACCTGCCTGAGTGCTAATAATGACATAACGCCCCCCTGTTGAAGAATGTGCGGATTGTGAATAAAGAGGCTGCGAAATCGCAACCGTCGTTAGCAACAGAAATAATTGCGCGATTCTGATTTGTTCAATTTTCACTTTTTGGGGTTCCTTTCAATCCTGTTCTACGCCCGTGTTTCATTTGACGCAAGCCAGAACGCCCTGCCATGCTCAGTAAATGCCCCGTGGCAAGGGTATATGAGCGCAACTGGATGATTTTGCCTGCCAAAATTTAAACCTCTCTGCGCGGAAATACAGACGGAAAATCCGGTCAAGGCGATGGCGTGAAAGTGAAAGGGTCCTCGGAAATTGGTATTGGTTAATTTTGGCCGCAAATGCGCCTACTTGCGTTTGAGTTCTTTCTGGAGTTGAGATTTCTTTGCACTGGCGCGGGAAGGGTCACTTGGCAAACATTCTGGCCAGCAAAACGTTCGACTACCACTCCCATTCCTCCTCGTCCCAGCGCGTGTGTGCGGCATCATTGAGAATCAGCTTGTCATCTTCGCTCGCGGCCATTTTGCGAAAGGCCTCATCCCATCCTTCACGCGCCGGTTTGGGGCTGCGTATGACCAGACACCCCCCCTGCGCCTCCACTTCCACCTCGTTCTGCATGTGGCAGACATCCAGCAGCGGTTGCGGCACCGGGATGGCCGGCGAATCGGCCAGGTGAATTATTTTGGATTTCACATTGAGAATCTAAGAGTTAAACCATGTAACGTCAAGAGCGGCGGCCAGTCAACGCAGCCTTTTTGCCTCGCCGGACTTCCCATTATGCTTAACAGTTATGGGAATGCTCTCCCTCACCCAAACCCTCTCCGCTTGCTTTCCCTCACCCCGGCCCTCTCCCTCCGGCGGGAGAGGGAGCGGAAGGAGAGGGCTTTTGCTTTATTCCTCTTTTCGCGCCTGCTTGCGTTTGAGTTCCTTCTGGAGGGTGGGGAGCGGGAGGGTGTTGATGACGTCTTTCATCTCCAGCCAGCCTTTGCGCGCGATGCCGGCGCCGAGGCGCAAAAAACCGGCGTGTTCGTTCCGATGGGCGTCGCAATTGATGACGCACTTGACGCCTTTTTCCTTCGCATAATGCCAGAGGCGCCAGTCCATGTCGAAGCGCCTCGGATTGGCGTTCAGTTCGATCCATGTGCCGCTACGTCCCATTTCCCGCCCCCAATTTCTTCGCCATGTCGTGGCCCCTTTGCGTTGCCGGCGCATTACTCCCGTCCCGCCGCGGCGATGAACGGCTTCAGGCTTTCCATCAGGCGCGCGAAACCGTCCAAGGTCAGTTGCTGCGCGCCGTCGCTCCAGGCTTCGGCGGGGTTGGGATGGACTTCGATCAAAAGGCCGTCCGCCCCCATCGCCACCGCCCCCTGGCAAAGGCTCGGCACCAAATCCGCCCGGCCCGCGCCCTGGCTGGGGTCAATGACGATCGGGCAATGCGATTCATTCTTGATGATGGGAACGGCGGAAAGGTCCAGCGTGTTGCGCGTGTAAGTTTCGAACGTGCGGATGCCCCGTTCGCAAAAGATCAAGTTGGGATTGTTGTTGGACAGCACGTATTCACCTGCCAGCAGCCATTCTTCGATTCTCATGGAGGGGCCGCGCTTGAGGAGGATCGGCTTGCCGGTCCTGGCGGCGGCAATGAGCAATTGGAAATTCTGCGAGTTGCGCGCGCCAATCTGGATAATGTCGGCATATTCGGCCACCATTTCGGCGTGGTTTTCGGAGAGCAGTTCGGTGATGATGGCCAGACCGGTTTGGCGGCGCGCCTTGGCCAGGAGCTTCAGCCCTTTCCGGCCCAGCCCCTGGAACTCGTAAGGGGACGTGCGTGGTTTGAAGGCGCCGCCGCGCAGAATGGTCGCGCCGGCCTTTTGCACCGCGTGGGCGGTAGCCAGCAATTGGGACTCATTCTCCACCGAACACGGCCCCGCCATGACCTGGAATTTCTTCCCGCCGATGGGAATGTTGCGGACCGAAACGACGGAATCGTTCTTTTGCCCTTCGCGGCTGACCAGTTTGTAACGTTTCTGCACCGGCATGACCTGCTCGACCTGGGGCCAGGAAGTGAGGGTTTCCAGCGATTGGTGGGTGCGTTCGTCGCCGATGGCGCCGACGACGACTCGTTCGATGCCCCGCATGACATGGGGACGATAGCCGAGTTTTCGGATCTCTTTGAGTACGGCGGATTCGTCCTTTTTCGAGATATTCGGTTTTAGAACTATGATCATATCCGTTTAATTACTGCGACGCGCCTGCTTGCGTTTGAGTTCTTTCTGGAGGGCAGCGAGCGGGAGGGTGTTGATGACGTCCTTCTTCTCCAGCCAGCCTTTGCGCGCGATGCCAGCGCCGAGGCGCAAGAAACCGGCGTGTTCGTTGCGATGGGCGTCGCAGTTAATGACGCACTTGACGCCTTTCTCCTTCGCATAATGCCAGAGGCGCCAGTCCATGTCGAAGCGCCTCGGATTGGCGTTCAGTTCGATCCATGTGCCGGTGGCCGCGCAGGCGTCTATGACGGCAGTTTGATTGACTTTGAATGGTTCGCGCTCGAGCAGCAAGCGGCCCGTCAGGTGGCCAAGAATATGCACGAACGGATTTTCCGCGACGGTGATCAGGCGCTTGGTCATATCCGATTCGCTTTGGGTAAAACCCTGGTGAACACTGGCCACCACCACGTCCAGTTGCGCCAGCAGGTCGTTGTCAAAGTCCAGTTTCCCTTCGGAAAGAATGTCCACTTCGGAACCTGTCAACAAACGGAAATCGGAGCCTTCGCCCGCAAACCTGCGGTTTAGGCTTTTTATTTCCCCGATCTGCTTGAGCAGGCGGTCGGGCTGGAGGCCATTGGCTTGGAAGGATGATTTGGAATGGTCCGTTATGGCCCAGTATTCGCAGCCCAGTTCGCTCATATAGGCGGCAATTTCCTCGAGTGAGACGCGCCCGTCGCTCCAGTTGGAATGATTATGCAGCGATCCCTTGATCTGCGTCCATTCGATCAGGCGCGGCAGTTCGTTCTTTTCCGCGGCGGCGAATTCCCCGCAATCTTCGCGCATTTCGGGCGGGACGTATTCCAGCCCCAGTTGCCGAAAAATCTCCTCCTCGGTCCGGCACGCCACCAGCAAGGCCGGGTCGCGCGTCTCAACATCGGATTTAAACAATCCGTATTCATTGAGCCGCAAGCCGCGCTGGATGGCGCGCTGGCGCATGACAATGTTGTGTTCTTTGCAGCCGGTAAAATAAGCCAGGGCAAACGGAAATTCCGCGTCGCTGACCACCCGCAAATCGGCCTGTATGCCCCCGGCCAGGACAACGCTGGCTTTGGTCTCGCCTTTGGCCGTGACGCTGAGGATGCCGGGTTGCCCGGTGAAAAAATCGATGACCGCGCCGTGCTGCCTTGATGAAGCCAGCAAATCGATGTCGCCGATGGTCTCTTTGAACCGGCGCAGGCTCCCCGCCGTGCTGCAACGCACAACGTCGGGGTGGCTGCGCAGGCTGTCCAGAATCGGCTCCGCCACGGCCAGGGCGTCACCCAGCAAATGGCGGGAGGCGTATTGCCGCCGGAATTGGATGCCCTGCAAAATATTGGCCTGGGTTTTCTCGCCGAACCCGTCCAGCCGGGCGATCTTCCCGTCCCGGCAGGCTTGCTCCAATTGTTCCAGGGTTTCCACGCCGAGCTTGTCGTTGATCGCTTTTATTTTTTTTGGGCCCAGACCGGGGATGCTCAACATGGCGACCAATCCCGGCGGGATGGAGGCTTTGAGTTCTTCGTAATAGGCGAGCTTGCCGGTTTTCACCAGTTCGGAAATTTTTTTATGCAGGCTGTCGCCGATGCCTTTGATGCGTTCGGTGGATTCCGGGGAAAAGATTTTCTCCAGCGGGGCCGTGGAATTTTCGAGCGCGCGCGCCGCATTGACGTAGGCGCGCGGTTTGAACGGGTTCTCGCCTTTGAGTTCCAGCAGCGTGGCGATCTCCGTCAGAATTTCTGCGACTTGGTCCTTCGTCATTTCCGGCAGCATAACCCGGGACCGGCGCGGATAAAAGTTGGAATATGGGTTGCGTTTTCAGGTCCTAATCCTAATCCTAATCGTAATTTTAATCTCAAGATTAGGATTAAGATTAAGATTAAGATTAGGAATGAGGCCCAAGAAATGCATCAACCCAACACACCCGTCGCCCTGACCATCGCCGGCTCCGACAGCGGCGGAGAGGCGGGCATTCAGGCTGATTTGAAGACCTTCGCCTGCTTGAGGGTGCATGGCGCCACCGCGATCACATGCTTGACGGCCCAAAACCCGGGGAGAATTTCACGATTGGAACCGTGCCCGCCAATCATGGTCCGCGCGCAATTGGAAGCCATCGCGGCGCATTTTACGCCGGCGGCGGCGAAAACGGGCATGTTGTTTTCGGCGGCCATCGTTCGGGAAGTGGCGCTTTTTTTCAAGCGCAACCCCCGGATTCCACTGGTGGTTGATCCAGTGATGGTTTCCACGAGCGGACGGCGGCTTCTGCAATCCGAAGGCATCAAAGCGCTCAAAAAACAACTGCTGCCTTTGGCTGCAATCGTCACGCCCAATCTGGCTGAGGCGGAAATTCTGGCGGGCGGGAAAATCCGCTCGCTTGTGCAACTGCGGGCGGCGGCCGGGGCGATTTACCGGACCTTCGGTTGCGCCACCCTGGTCAAGGGCGGCCATTTGACCGAGGCTGGCGGAGCCGTGGATTTTTTCCATGGCCGGGAAGGAGAATGGATGCTGTCATCGCCCCGGGCGGCAAATGTGGCCCTGCACGGCGCCGGCTGCACTTATTCGGCGGCCATCACCGCCTGGCTGGCGCGGGGGAAATCGCGCATAAGATCGGTCGAACTGGCCAAGGGTTACATCACCCGCGCCATCCATGAAACACGGTCAGGCTGAAATTCCCGGGGAAAATATCTAATGACGAAATCCTAATGACCAATCAATGCCCAAATGACCCAATGACGAAATTTCGTCATTCGAGCTTCGTCATTAATTGGTCATTCCTGCTTAGGCATTCGTCATTTTCGATAATTCCCTGGTCATTCATGTGCCCATGTCCCGCTCCAGGCCAACGCGGGACTTGCAGTTCACTGCCGGGGCTTCTAGTGTAGCGCCGTTATTTTCACATGCTGACATCACACGAATTATTTGGGTTCATGTCGCCGGCGCTGGCCGTGCGGATCATCGAATTCGCCCACGATGGCAACAAGGAACTTTATCGCACCGTTCTGGCCACCGTGGCCGAGACGCGCAAATTGCGTCCCGCCTTTTTCGAGCGCACACCGCGCCCCGCCCGGCACGCGGCCATGGCGGCCACGCTGGCGCGGCCGCGCCTGGAATTGTTTGCCGCCAATCTTTTGCGCGATTGGCTGATGAAGCAGAAAACACCGATGCTGGCCGACTTCCTGGATGCCCTGGGCGTGGCCCACAAAGACGGCGCGGTGGACGACTTGCCTGCCTCCGTTGAAGAACCACAATTGCGGGCCGCGGTGGAAAAGATTCTGGCCAAATATCCGGCCGAGGAAGTGGCCGTTTATTTGAACGCATTCTACACCATGAACGATGTCCGCTGGCCGAACCTCGAATCGATATTAAAGACCGATCCGCGGCTGCAGTTTGGCGGATGACCGCCCGCCGCTCAAAATTTGAGCGTGCGTTTTGAGTTTAAGGTTTGAGGATTCAGCGTTATGATTTCGGGCGTGATTCAAAACATCATCTTCGATTGGTCTGGAACATTGGTGGATGATTTGCCGGCCGTTTTGGCGGCAACCAATTTCGTCTTTGCGGAGTGCGGGGTCGAACAAATGACCCTTGATAAATTCCGCGCCGAGTTTTGCCTGCCCTTCAAAGACTTTTACGACCGCTTTGCGCCAGGGGTTCCCATGGAGCGGTTGGAAGAGTCCTTTCACAGTCACTTCAGCCAGGTGCAGGATGAGGTCACGGAATTGCCCCATGCCCGCGAATTCCTGGTCTTTTGCCGCAAGCACAAAATTCGGACATTTCTGCTCAGCACGGTTTCCCGGGATTATTTCGCGCGGCAGTCGGCGGCCAACGGTTTCGATAAATTCATTGACCGGCCCTACCTGGATGTTTGGGACAAACGGGCCAAGATCGCACAATTGCTGGCCGAAAACCAACTGGCCGCCGCCCAAACCATTTTTATTGGCGACATGCAGCACGATATTGAAACCGCCAAATTCGGAGGCATCGGTTCCTGCGCCGTGTTGACGGGATATAATCGCGTGGATCAATTGCGGGCCAGCGAACCGGACGTGATCGTCGAGCACCTCGGCGAACTGCGCGAGATCCTGGAGCGCAATCAATTCCAGTTGCGCCCCCGCCCGCGCGTTGGGGAGACCGGGCGCGCGCCTCATCCGATTTGCACGGTGGGGGCGCTGATTTGGAACGCCGACAACCAGGTGCTGATGGTGCGCACGCAAAAATGGTCCGGTTTGTGGGGCATTCCCGGCGGCAAAATCAAGTCCGGCGAAACTTCGCTCGATGCCTTGAAGCGGGAAATCAAGGAGGAAACCAACCTGGACATCGCCGACATTTCCTTTGCCCTCGTCCAGGATTGCATCCATTCCAAACAATTTTATCGCGACGCCCATTTCGTGCTGCTCAACTACACCTGCCGCGTCCAGGGCCGGTGCAACGTCAAACTCAACGACGAAGCGCAGGAATTTCGCTGGCTGACACCGGGCCAGGCCCTGGACATGCCCTTGAACCAGCCCACGCGCGTTTTACTCGAACAAGCCGCCGCGAACCAACGTTGAAATCGAATCATGGACCAGATCATCATAAACGAATTGGAAGTGTTCATGCGCGTTGGCGTGCCGGAAGCGGAGCGGGCCAAACCGCAACGCCTTCTCCTGACCGTCGAACTGGACCACGATTTTGCCGCCGCAGCCAGGAACGACCGCCTCCAGGAAACAATTGATTATCATGCCGTGGCCGCGCGTCTGGCGGGCTTTGGCCGGCGGCGAAGCTGGAAACTGGTTGAAACGCTCGCCGTGGACATGGCCGAAATGATCCTGCGCGAATTCAAGCCAAAGCGCGTCAGCATTGAGATCAAAAAATTCATCCTTCCCCAAGCCCGCCACGTCGCCGTCCGCGTCACCCGCCCAACCACGGCTGGCTCATGAAGCCTTCCAGGGACACCCGGACGACCTTTGGGCTTGCAATTGTGCCGCCTCGTCGGGAACATGAGTCACATGCGCCAGACATGTGCCGTCACGATTGGCCGGCTGGGAGAACTCCATGAAATCTATAAAGCATGCTTCGATTCCAATGATTGGCCTTTCGCTGGTTACCTTGTTTGGCGTACCTCGATTGTTCAGCCAGTACGTGCGCACGGCCAACCTTTTCCCTGTGGCCGACGCCACCATCCGTGAAGACGCTCCGGACAATAACTACGGCGATGCTTCTTCAGTGACGGCGGGTCTGAGCAGCGATGGCTCGTCCCTCAGCCGGGCGCTCTTCAAATTCGACCTTTCCAGATTCCCGACCAACGCCACAGTGACGAACATCACCCTCACCCTCATCGAGATGAGCCAGCCGCCGGTGCAAAGTCTTTTTTTCCTGAGCCCGATGCTCACAAACTGGGTTGAAACTGAGGTCACTTGGAACAGTCGCTCGTTGGGGATGCCATGGAGCGAGAGCGGCGGCGACTTCTCCGGGGAGTCGGCGTTCGCGTTCCTGTCGAACCAAACCGCTGGAACCACTAATCAGTTTACCGACACTGGCAACATCCCTGGTTACGGATTGGTCGCTGACGCGCAATCGTGGATCGGCAATCCAGCGCGAAATTTCGGATGGATACTCACCGCCTGGCCGGAAGACACCGCGGGCAGCGCCTTCCAGTTTGGCTCGCGCGAGAATCCCGGTTCCCAACCCGTTCTCACGGTCGGTTACACGGTGCCGTTTATGCCGGCGATGATCACAGCGTTTTCGACGACCAACGGCCAGTTTTGTTTCACCTTCAACATCGAGCCTTTTCACGGCTACGTGATCCAGTCCAGCGGCGATTTGAGCCAGACTAACTGGAGTCCTTTCCTGGTCCTTGACCCACCGCCAGCGCCGATGGACGCTACCCTCTGCGTGGCGTTGACGCCCAGCAATCAGTTTTATCGCGTATTGTCTCATTGAACCGGTCGTCGCAATGTTTGCCCGGCCAAACTCATAATCTATGAAACTCGAAAGAATCGATCGCCGCCGCTTCCTCCAAACCAGTCTGCTCGGCTCCACGGCCGCCCTGGCCGCCGCCAACCTGGGCGACAACGCCTTTGGCGCTGTGACCAAGCCGGAACGCGACCCGGATGGCGGACTCAAACTCGGCGTCGCCTCCTACACCTTCCGCAAATTCACCCTGGAACAGGCCATAGACATGACCAAACAGGCGGGCTTCAAATACATCAACCTCAAAGACGTTCATCTCCCGCTCAAGAGCACCACCGCGGAACGAGAAGCCGCGCGGCAAAAGATCGAAGCCGCCGGCCTCAAACTCATGGGCGGCGGCGTCATTTACATGAAAAACGACGATGCTGAAATCCAGCATGTCTTCGAATATGCCAAAGACTCAGGCATGCCGGTCATTGTTTGCAGCCCCGTCCCGGCAGCGCTCGACGCCGTCGAGAAAAAGGCCGGGGAATTCAACATTCTCATCGCCATTCACAATCATGGCCCGACCGACAAAACCTACCCGTCGCCCCTGGACGTCTTCGCCCTGGTCAAAGACCGGGACCCGCACATGGGCATCTGCATGGACATCGGCCACACCGTGCGCATCGGAGTGGACCCGGTGGAGTGCATTGACCGCTGCGGCAACCGCCTGCTCGACTTGCACATGAAGGATGAAACCAAGGCGGCCAAGGAAGGAGAAGCGACGGAACTGGGACGGGGCGTCATCGACATTGTCGGTGTGCTCAAGGCGCTATCCGCCCGGAAATTTCCCTATCACGTCGGTCTCGAGTACGAGGCCCATGCGGACAACCCTTTGCCTTACGTGATGGAATGCGCCGGTTACGAGCGCGGCGCGATAGCGGCCATGGCCTGAACGAATCCTAATCTTAATCGTAATCTTAATCCTGAAACTGAATGGAGCCTCGGAATCAAGCAATTATCAGGTTCAAGCTGCCTCCTGAGTTAAATGTTTCTGCGTAACAGCCTCCAATTCAGCGGTGATTTTTCCCAACGGCGCGGAGAAACGAATTTGTTTGCCGAGGCTTAAAGCCACGGTGTATGGATGGATATGGAGGCCGGGGGCGCGGGTCACGGCGCGTTTCTTCGCCTTGCGCATTTTCGTCAGACCTGCCCGGCTCGGCAGCCGTTGTCCGGCCTTCCGCACTTCGTTCATCATTCCATCATACAACCCCATGACAAAAACACCCCGATCCTTCACGCTCACGCCATCAATCGCGCTAAATTTCTCAAGGAGGGTGCGGAAACTATGGGTGATGTGGACGGCAATTTCCGTCAGCCTGTTTGCCGTGCTTGGCGCCGCTTCGGCCAACAAGTCGCCGTCCCGATACAGGCACGGGATTTTAGTTGCCGATTCAATCGCCCATTTCACGGAATTAGCCACATCAAATTCATTGCCACCAAAAGAGTAAATCCGCCTTGCCGTGGTTGAACGCTTGAAACTGCCACAAAACAAATCTGGTGTCTCAGCGGGGTCTGGCACGGTGAAGTCGAACCGCGCTTTGAGCCGGGCAATTTTGTTTTGAGCCGAGATTTTCTCGCCGTCAATTCCTTGCTCGGACAGGGCTTGCAACTTTTTGAGCAAGGCTCGCGCTTTTAAGTTGGCCGGTTTCAAAGAGGTTGCGCCGGGATTAAACGTTGCGTTGCGAGTTGCTCACAAATCTGTCCCACGCCCGGGCGCCAAGATATTCTTTCAATCCGGTGAAGCGGGCGGTGCGCAACTCAGCCCCGGTCAACCGGATCTTCAGGACGAGCGCTCCCAACGATCCGGCGCGGACGGTTGCCGTGCGCGCCTGTTGCTTGATAAAATAGGCCATCTCGCCAAGAAGCTGGTTCTCCGGAACCCGGGCGATGATCGTTCCGCCGATTTCGACCAGCAACTCCCCCGTGAGCAAAAGGCAGAAGGTGTCGTCCAGCGTTGACCCTTCGGAGTAGAGGATCGCCCCCGGCTCGAGATGAACTTCCTCGCCGCGCCACAAAAGAAAGGCTCGTGAAGCATCATCCAGGACGGCGAGATCGGGGCAGCTCGCAATATATTGCTTGACATCATTGTGTTGCATAATAATTGTCTCCCGGGCCGCGTGTCACAATTCAAAGGCACATCTATTGCCGCGACTTTAACCTTGCCAGTGGGGGATGTCAAACAGTTTTGGGGCGGACCACGGGCTTTTCAAATATTTTACTTGTCTTTTTAAACGCCGCCGGGAAAATGCTGCACTCTTTATGGAAGCTGAATCAACATCGACGGAGAGATATCTCAAAGTGCTGGCCTGGTTGCACGCCAACCAGAAAATGCTCATGATCGTCGCCGGTGCGGCGGCGGTCATTGCCCTGATCGTTGGCATCTTTTACTGGAAACAAAACGAGGCCGAGTCCAACGCCAACGCGCAATTATTGAGCGTGCCGCTGGCGACCCTTCGCGGTGGCCGGCTGGCGCCGGCCAAGCCGGCCCGTTCCTGGCTCTGGCCAAACAGTACCCGGACACCAGTGCGGGCGAATACGCCGCATTGCTGGGGGCTGAATCGCTCTTTACAGAAGGAAAATATCCCGAAGCATACCAGGAATTTTCCAAATTCATCGGCCAATACCCGGAGAGCGCCCTGCTCTCACAAGCCAAAGTGGGCCTGGCAGCTTCTTTGGAAGGGGAAGGAAAAATTTCGGAGGCAGCGCAAAAGTACCAGGAAATCATCTCGACCTATTCCGCCGAAGACAACATTGTTTCTCCGGTCAAACTGACCCTGGCCCGGCTGGACGAGGCGCAAAACAAACCGGAACAGGCCCTCGCCTACTACAAGGATTTGGCGCGCATCAACAATCCCTACGACCCTTGGGCGGGGGAAGCCCGTGAACGCGGAGAGATGTTGCTCGCCAAACATCCGGAACTGAGGAAGGCGCCACCCGGCGCCACGGGCGGCCCGTCGGCGGCATCTCAATCGCCCGGCCCTGGTCTTTTTCCTTTTCCGCAAGCAACCAATGTCCCGGCCCCCGCCGCGGCAAAACCATGAGCGCGCGGCGCCGGGCCTCGCGGCCTGGCCGCGCAACCTGAATTAACGCCATGAATTTGACCCTCATCGGAACCGGATATGTCGGATTGGTGACCGGAACTTGCTTTGCCGAAGCCGGCCATGAGGTGATTTGCGTTGATAAAGACGCCGAAAAAATAAAATTGCTGCAAGCCGGCGGCATGCCGATCTACGAACCGGACCTGGGGGAGTTGGTGGGAAAAAATGTCAAAGCGGGCCGGCTGCATTTTTCCAACAGCACCCGGGAAGGAGTGGAGCGGTCGGATGTCATTTTCATTGCCGTCCCAACCCCCGCCCAACCGGACGGGTCGGTGGATTTAAGCTTCATCGAAGGCGTTTCGCGGGAAATCGCCGGGGCCATGACGGCGTACAGGATTATTGTTGACAAGAGCACCGTCCCCGTCAACACCGGCCGGAAGGTCGCCGAAACCATCCAGCGCTACTGCAAAGCCAAAGTGGACTTTGACGTGGTCAGCAATCCTGAGTTTCTGCGCGAAGGGTTTGCCGTCGGGGATTTTATGAAGCCGGATCGCGTGGTCGTCGGCGTGGCCTCCCCGCGCCCGGTCCAGGCGATGAGGGAAGTCTATGCCCCTTACAACGCTCCCATTATTGTCACCGATATCAATTCGGCGGAGCTGATCAAGCACGCGGCCAACTCATTTCTCGCCTTGAAGATTTCCTATATCAATGCCATTTCCGTCCTGTGCGAAATGTCCGGCGCCAACGTGCAGGAGGTGGCCAACGGCATGGGAATGGACGCCCGGATTGGCCGCAAGTTTCTTGACGCTTCCCTCGGTTTTGGCGGCAGTTGCTTTCCCAAGGACCTGAGCGCCTTCATCCAGATCTCCGAAAAGCTGGGCTATCACTTTGGCCTCCTCAAAGAGGTGCAACAGATCAACGCCCGGCAAATGGACCGTTTTTTCAAAAAAATAAGCGACACACTCTGGGTGCTCAAAGGCAAGACCCTGGGCGTCCTGGGGCTGGCCTTCAAACAGAACACGGACGATGTTCGCATGTCCCCCGCCATCGATCTTTGCCACCGCTTGCAAAAGGAAGGCGCCGCCTTGCGCGTGCATGATCCCCAAGCCATGGAAAAAGCCCGGGCTGTCTTGCGAGATGTCACCTATGTCGCCGACATGAATGACGTCGCTGAAGGGTGCGACGCGCTGATCATAGCCACGGAATGGCCGGAATTCAAAAAACTCGATTTGGAAAAAGCCCGCAAGAATCTGACTCATCCCATCCTCTTCGACGGCCGCAATCTCTTTGACGTGGATGAAATGGAACGGCTGGGCTTCCTCTACAAAAGCATCGGGCGCGGCAAGCCCTGAAGCGCCCGTCTAACTTCCAGATGGAAAACATCGGATAACTGTTTTAATCTAAAAATGGCAGCTGAGGGAAGGCAAACCACGGATGCACACAGATGAACACGGATAAAAATGCCATTGGCGAGCATCATCTTTTTGGTGAAAGCTCCAATTCTCGCAAGCTGTTCCAAATCCGTGTCTATCTGTGTTTATCCGTGGTTAAACTGCTTTTTCCAGGTTTAACAGTTTTTCGCGCTCCCGTCGTCACTGACGCATTGCCTGGAACGCCTCTTTACCCTTGACCGGCTCAAGCCAGCCTCAAACGAAGCCGCAGACTCAAGGGAAGGGCCATGGAACGCCGCCAAGGCTGCGGCATATCTACCACCTGTGAAACTTTTGCAAAGTGGTGCCACCACACCCTGCCGCGCGGAGCGGGGCAGGGTGCAGTGACTCGCTTGAAGATGAACTCTGCCTTTATGATAATGGCGCGGCGTTGCCAAGGAACGCAAAAGCGGCTTGGAGGGCGCAACCGCGGACTACAGCAAAAGCCATTGAACTCAAACCGGATGAGAGTGATCTGAAGGCACGATAATACCGTCCGAAATGTGAAGCGATCCAAGATATGTCTTTTCGACGGGGCCTTCTATATCTTTCACAAAACGCCTTTCCATGTCGAACGACAATTAAAAATCACCACTGACGACAATTAAAATTCACCAGTGAGCCGGTAATGATCAGGCGGCGGTTGGGATGGCCGGAGGCCATCCCCAAACCGCCGCAAATGATCACAAACAAACAATACCGGAAGCTCATGAGTGAATATCAGAAAGCAGCGAACATTGTCGTCAGCGCGATGAAAGCGGATGTGCATCCGCAGACCGCGCGAAAATACATCCAGGCGGCCCAACCGCCGGAGCAACTGCAACAGAAGCATGGCTGGCGCACGCGGCCCGATCCGCTGGCGGCCATTTGGGAACCCGCCCGGCAAATGCTCTTCCAAGCGCCCGAACTGGAAGCCAAAGAGTTGTTCGATTATCTGCGGGGCCTCCATCCCGACCAGGCCGCTGGCTCGGCGTTGCGCTCGTTTCAACGGCGGGTGCTGCAATGGCGTTTGCAGCATGGCCGGGACAAGGAGGTGTTCTTCGAGCAGGAGCATCTTCCAGGCAGGGTGATGCAGGTGGATTGGACCGACGCCAGCGAGTTGGCGGTGACGGTGCGGGGAGCGCCGCTGGAGCATTTGTTGTGTCATGCGGTCTTGCCCTATTCCAATTGGTCGTGGGCCACGCGCTGTCAATCCGAGTCGCTGTTGAGTCTGCGCCACGGTTTGCAGGAGGCATTGCATCAATTGGGCCGGGTGCCGGAACGGCTGCAAATCGACAACAGCAGCGCCGCCACCCATCGCGTCGGCAGCGGCGGGCGGGAGTTCAACCGTGATTTTCTGGCGCTGGCGGAGCACTACGGGCTGAAGCCCCAAACCATCGGCATTCGCAAGCCGCACGAAAACGGCGATGTGGAATCGCGCAACGGCCATCTGAAACGGCGGCTCAAGCAACATCTGCTCTTGCGCGGCTATCGGGACTTTGAAGCGGCCGAAGCGTATGACCGGTTTCTGTGGACGGCGTTGCGCAAGGGCAATCAGAACTGCTCGGTCAAACTCAAGGAGGAGTGGGAGGCGCTGCGTCCGCTGCCTCCGACCCGCTTGAGCGAGTATGACGAACTGCGCTGTCCGGTCAGCCTCCACAGCACGATTCGGGTCAAGAAGGTGACCTATTCGGTGCCGGCGCGCTGGATCGGCCAGGAGGTTAAAGTGGAAGTTTACGAAGGGCATTTGAAAATCTTTCACGGGCGGGAACTGCTGCTGGAGTTGGCGCGAGCCACCGGGGATCGCGGCGCGGTGATCGACTACCGGCACTTGATCGAGCCTCTGCTGCGCAAGCCCGGCGCGTTCACCCATTACGTGCATCGCGAGGAGTTTTTCCCCGATGGGTCGTTCCGTTTGGCCTATGACCGTCTGGTCAACGATCATGGTTTGCGGGCCGGTCAAATCGAATATCTGCACCTGCTCAAACTGGCGTCTGAACTGGGCGAGTCGGCCCTGAGCGCCCTGGTCGGCGAATGGGCCGGCCCCAATCGGACAGGCCGGTGGCGCGCGGCGGATTTGCGGCGTTACCTGAACTTGGACGCCGGCGCCCGCTGGCCGGAGATGACGCTGGAGCCGGAACTGAGCGGCTACGACGCGTTGCTGGAAAGGCCGGTGTCCCATGAATAACGACCCGCTGGCCTTGCTCTTAAAATCCTTTCGCCTGGGCACGATGGCGGCGATCTATGAAGGCACCTTGCAACAAGCCGAGCAACAAAACTGGGGCTATCGAAAGTTCCTGCTGCACCTGTGCGAGAGCGAAGCGCAGGACCGACGGCAACGCAAACTGGAGCGGTTGCTCAAGCAATCGGGCCTGCCGCAAGGCAAAGACCTGGGCAGCTTGGAGGAAACCAAACTGCCCGCCAAAGTGCGCCGGATGCTGCCCAGCTTGCTGGACGGCGGCTTTGTCCAGCGAGCCGAGAACGTCATCGCCATTGGCTTGCCCGGCCGGGGCAAAAGCCATTTTTTGGCCGCCTTGGGACGGGAGTTGATCCTGCGCCATCGCTACGCCGTGCTCTTTGTGCCGACCTTCAAGCTGGTGCAACAATTATTGACCGCCAAGCGAGATCTGCGTCTGGAAGAGCGCTTGCGCGAACTGGATCAGTTTGACGCGGTCATTCTGGACGACGTTGGCTACGTCAAGCAGGAGCGGGACGAAATGGAAGTGCTGTTCACGTTCCTGGCGGAACGCTACGAACGGCGCAGTGTGATGATCAGCAGCAATCTGGTCTTCTCCAAGTGGGACCAGATTTTCAAAGACCCGATGACGACGATGGCCGCCATTGACCGGCTGGTGCATCACGCCATCCTGTTGGAGTTCCAGGGGGAGAGTTTGCGAGTGCCCAAAGAAAAAGAACAAAACAGGGGCGGCGGGTAACGCCGAGGCCCCCCAGCCCCTTCGGTTCCACTGCGTCCTTGTCGCTACGCTCCAAAGACTCCGTTCCACCGAAGGGGCTGGACAAACGTTACAGAACAGTGAAACGATGAACCTTAACAACCGGCCTCAGTGGTGATTTTTAATTGTCGCTGATGGTGAAGAATAGTTGTCGTTGAAGATTTCCAGCTTGATCATAATCGACCTTCCATCCTCCAAGCCAAGGACTTCAATATACGGTGACGGATTGCCCTCCATGAATTTCCAAGATTGAGTGATTTGCTGTTTTCCGAAATCAACGGTGGCCAATATACTCATATTTCTCCTTTCCTCTGTGTCGTTTGCATAGCGCGGTTTGAAAGGATTTACGCATACCGTGAATATTCACCAGACGGTGCCTTTTTCAGCGTCCAGTGTCCGGGAGTTTCTTCCGTGAGCAGCACGTAGTCGTCAGGATTTACCTTCGCGTCTCTGTAGAAACGGGCGATTTCGCCACGGGCGCGCAACTTGTTGCCCGTATCCGACACGATCGTCTGGAATCGCTCGCCACTGGGAAATGCTTCGATGACCAATTCTTCACCGACCTTGATTCTGCCTCGGTTGATGTGCAGCCTTCGTGATTCCAGCAAGCCGGATGATCCGCCTTCGTCAAGACTACGGCGGGACAGGCATGGATTATCGCAAGGGCAGATATTGAACCGCATTGGCAAAATCGGCGGGAACACCAGCCTTTGCCAAAAGCTCCAATTCCTCGATAAACTGGCCTGTGGTCAATAGGAGGGTAAACCTCAACACTCACTCATTCTGGAGCCGCGCCTGCAAGGCCGCCCGTGTCAATTGTCCGCCTGCTTCACTTCGCAGTCGGCGGTAATTCTCCAACTGCCGCTCCATTTGACCATCCAGCTCAGACTTGTGGTCGTGGTAATACGATAAGGCCGCGTGGATCTGGGCCAGGGAGAGATGGGGATGGGCCGCGTGGATTTCCTCCGCGTCCCAGTCATAAGCGGTGTGGTCCATGGCGGCTTCAATCACCTTTACATTGGTGTCCACGATCCAAGCCACTCCGCGCTCGTCCAGCCGGATATGGGTAATGGGTACAACGGTTAACATAATCTCATTCTAGAGCGTTTTAAATAAAACTGTAGCCATTCCGTTGGGCCTGTGGTATAGGCAGTTCATGCGAACTTTATCGTTGGACCTGCGCGAACGGATTTTGGCTTCCTATGACCTTGAAGAGGGGACTCGCGTGGAGGTCGGCGATCGTTACCGGGTTTCGCTGGGCATGGTCAAGAAGCTCTTGCAACAACGCCAGCGGACCGGGGAGATCGGTCCGCGCCACCGTTTCTCCGGGCGCAAGCCGATGATCCTGGCGGCCCATCAGCGCCAGATGCGGACTCTATTGAATCAGAAGCCCGACCTGACCTTGAAAGAGCTGCGCGCCAGGCTTGGAACTGGACTGTTCTCTGCCCGCCATCCACTACGTTCTGGCGAAGATGGGGCTGACATATAAAAAAAGACACTCCATGCCAGCGAGCAAGACCGTCCGGACATTGCGCGGGCGCGCCGCGCCTGGCGGCGTCGGCAAGGCGGTTTGGACCCGGCCAAACTGATTTTCCTGGACGAATCGGGTGCCAAAACCAATCTGACCCGCCTGCGCGGGCGCGCCCTGCGGGGTCAGCGTGTCCACGCCCAATGTCCGCAGGGCCATTGGCAAACCACGACCATGATCGGCGCCATCCGCCTGGACGGTGCCACCGCCTGCATGACCATCGAGGGGGCCACCGATACGGAGGTTTTCCGGGTCTATGTCGGCCATGTCTTGTGCCCGACGCTGCGCGCCGGAGATGTGGTCATCATGGATAACCTCTCCCCGCATAAAAGTGAGCCGACCCTTTCGCTGATCGCGCAGGCTGGAGCCCAAATCCTCTTCCTTCCAGCCTATTCCCCAGACCTCAATCCCATCGAGCAAATGTGGAGCAAAGTCAAATCCCACCTGCGTACAGCCGAGGCCCGCACGCAGCCCGCTCTGCTCCAGGCGATTGCTTCAGCTTTGCAGAGTATCACGCCCCGGGATGCCATGAACTGGTTTGCCTCTTGTGGCTACAGTTTTATTTAAAATGCTCTAGCCGTTTTCCGCTGGATGGCAAGCGATTGTGCGACGGTTGCAATAGTCGAGCGCAAAGGCTGCAACAGAAACCGCTTTACAAGCCAAGGCAATGACGCACCGCCCTTTCAACCTTTTCAAGCATCACGCCTGAAATTTTGCCGGCGGGCGGACCGACAAATCGGCCCGGATCAAGCGGTTTGAAACCATCCTGAATCCATGCCTGCGGTCACTTTGAAAGCACATTTTAACGGGAAACAGATCGTTTTGGACGAACCGTTCGACCTGCCGCCTGATTCACCGCTCCTGGTCACGGTCATGTCAAAGGAAGATTCCAGCGAAGATGCCCAGTGGCACAGCCTGGCTGCCGGCGCGCTGGCCAGGGCCTATGGGGAGGATGAACCGGACTATTTGCCAATTTTCGAGCAGATTATGGGTTGAGGCTCTAATGAATCCACAAAGGCTACATGTTGCCAACCGTTGCCGCTGTGTTGCCAGCCGAAAAGCTCAAAGAAACCCTTGTAAAATGAGGCTTGTTGCCGTGTTGCCGATTTTCCAGACCTCTATCTAGATTCCGTCCCAAAAGTAGCTCTTTTGTAATTCCACGCTGCGCAAGAGTCCTGATTGGAGCGCCGTTCGCGAGGTATTCACAGTGGGACGCCGAATAATTCCTTAAGGAGCAAATTTTGACGACACCGCCTCTGTCTTTTACGTCTGGGGAGGACTCTGCGGCCCGCTACGCCGCTTGGCGCAAGGGTTCTTTCTTTTCTTTCTTCAGCCGCGCCAGCATCCACAAGTTGTGCGTCAATACTCCCCAGGCCACCGCCAACTCGCGATGGACAAATCCCTTGGCTCGCATGGGCCGCCCCAAAAAGCCCCGCTGCAAAATGCTGATCCGCCCTTCCGTTTGCAACCGGCGCTGCTGCATCCGCACAAAGCGCGGCTCTTTCATCCGCTTCTTCAGTTCGGCAGGATTCCTCGGACAGAGGCCGTTAAAGACCCCCGCCCAGGCCAATCCGCCAGTGTTGGCCTTGCTGGCAAATCCCCGGTCGCCTCCCACAGCCCCCATTTTCCTTTTCAGGCCCACGACCACGCGCTCCAGACTTTCCACCAATAAAGAGGAGTCCGCCGGCGCTGTCTCCTGCCAAAGCTGGTAATCCAAAATGATCCCTTGCCGGTTTTCCCCCAGCAGCAGTTTGTTCCCAAACTCCACCTCCGCTCCGGCCTTGCCCCGCACCAGCACCTGGATGTCCGGCTCATAAAGACTTAAAATCTTCTCCGCGTTGTCCACCTTCCGCTCGCCGATAATCCGTTCGTGCGCCTGCTTCTGCGCGCGCGGCAACAGCTCCAGCACCTGGTCAATCCGCCCCAGAACCTGTTCGGCTTGCCGCCGGGTCCAACCGGTTCTTCCCCATTCCTGGTCCAGCAGGTCCCGATGCCTCCGAGCATGGCGGCCCACCACCTTGACCAGCTTTTTCATCCCGCGCAAAACCCGTTTGCGTTCCTTCCGGCTTTCGGGCTGGCGGCGGCTGTGGGTCATCTGGATACACAGCCGGTTGATCCGCCGCAGGAACTCCGGCGGCGGTTCCATCCGGGCTTTCAAACCCTCCCGGCGAATGAGGCTGACCGCCTTCATCAGCGTGCGCGTGCCATCGCGCAACAAGACCCAATCCACCGGAAAATGAATGTTGGCTTTCAGCGCCGTCGTATCCAGAAAATACTCCGCCAAGTCCACCGGCTGGGTTAAATCCAGCGGCCCGGCTGGATCCATCCCCGCCCGCAAAAGACCCTCGATCAACTGGCGCATCTGGGCCGCGTCCAGCCAGTGGGCGAAACGCTGCAACTCGCTCTTGGAAGGCACGCGCACCTGGTCGAGCGCGTCCACCAGACAAAACCACTGATAGAGGGGATTGCCCGCCAAGGCGCAGCTGAAGCCCCGGTAATCCTCTTGCAGCAGGGTGCGGAGGATCGTGCAACGCAGCGCCTGCCGGCGGCGCAGTTGAAATTGTTGCTGCTGCCGGGCGGTCGGACGACGGTCGGCGGGAGCCAGCCAGCCTTGGAGGGATTGCTCCACAAAATCGGCCTCCAGACCGCTGGCTCGCAAAAGACTCTCGATTTGTTCGAGGCGTCGGCGCAGTGTCAGGTAATCGACATTGCCCACGATGGTGGGCAGGCTCGGTCGTAGTTCGGTGGGAAACGGAATAATCAGGCTTGACATGACGCCAGATTATAATCTAACCTGCAAAAATGCCAGAAAAATCGTTGCTTGACTCAAAAAAAATGGAAGTCACTTATCCTTTGCGTGTCCAGGCCATGCGCTCGCGCGGACAAAAACCCCGGCTGTATGTGAGCTTCCCTCTGGCCTTGGCTACCGCCATTGGGTTGGAGCCGGGCGATGAAGTGCAATGGGAACTGCTGGATCGCGCAGAACTTCATCTTGTGAGGCTCAAGGCTGTTCCGCTGACGGCCAAATCCAAGTCTGGGAAATCATAGCACCCCAACATAACGATACGATTTACCCACCTTGCGCAAATTCCATGCGTTTTAAAGCCAGCCATTCCCTAAGCTGCCCTCTATGCCCTGCCAGCGGGGACAGAATCTATCTACCAATATGACCTTTCTGGCGATTTTTGACCACTAGAGCGTTTTAAATAAAACTGTAGCCATTCCGTTGGGCCTGTGGTATAGGCAGTTCATGCGAACTTTATCGTTGGACCTGCGTGAACGGATTTTGGCTTCCTATGACCTTGAAGAGGGGACTCGCGTGGAGGTCGGCGATCGTTACCGGGTTTCGCTGGGCATGGTCAAGAAGCTCTTGCAACAACGCCAGCGGACCGGGGAGATCGGTCCGCGCCACCGTTTCTCCGGGCGCAAGCCGATGATCCTGGCGGCCCATCAGCGCCAGATGCGGACTCTATTGAATCAGAAGCCCGACCTGACCTTGAAAGAGCTGCGCGCCGGCTTGGAACTGGACTGTTCTCTGCCCGCCATCCACTACGTTCTGGCGAAGATGGGGCTGACATATAAAAAAAGACACTCCATGCCAGCGAGCAAGACCGTCCGGACATTGCGCGGGCGCGCCGCGCCTGGCGGCGTCGGCAAGGCGGTTTGGACCCGGCCAAACTGATTTTCCTGGACGAATCGGGTGCCAAAACCAATCTGACCCGCCTGCGCGGGCGCGCCCTGCGGGGTCAGCGTGTCCACGCCCAATGTCCGCAGGGCCATTGGCAAACCACGACCATGATCGGCGCCATCCGCCTGGACGGTGCCACCGCCTGCATGACCATCGAGGGGGCCACCGATACGGAGGTTTTCCGGGTCTATGTCGGCCATGTCTTGTGCCCGACGCTGCGCGCCGGAGATGTGGTCATCATGGATAACCTCTCCCCGCATAAAAGTGAGCCGACCCTTTCGCTGATCGCGCAGGCTGGAGCCCAAATCCTCTTCCTTCCAGCCTATTCCCCAGACCTCAATCCCATCGAGCAAATGTGGAGCAAAGTCAAATCCCACCTGCGTACAGCCGAGGCCCGCACGCAGCCCGCTCTGCTCCAGGCGATTGCTTCAGCTTTGCAGAGTATCACGCCCCGGGATGCCATGAACTGGTTTGCCTCTTGTAGCTACAGTTTTATTTAAAACGCTCTAAAACGTATCCATTCAATAGGGCGGGCGGATTTCAACGCAAAGAAGATTTGGCCCATGCGAGTCCGGGTCGCCAAACGGTGAGCGCCGGTTCAGGAGCCAATATCGTTTCCTGACCTTGCGCCTTCGCGTGCTCTGCGCCTCTGCGCGTTAAAATCTTACTGCATGGTTACGCCTAAGCATTGCCCTGCGCGGTGGCCAGTTCGCGGCGGCTGAAAAGAATAATGCCAATCGCGCAAAAAATCCCCCCCAATAGCAGGACGATCTGCGCCACCGCCAGCCCCAGCATCGTCCACGTGATGCTGCGGCCGGTGCTCAAGGAATCAATCGGCGAAAAGCCTTCCACCAACCGGATGATCTTGAGCGCGCCGTGAAACGCGGGCACAAAAATCAAGTCCAGCGGCGTATGTCCAAAGCCCCCGGAGGCAGAGTTAAAACTCGTAATGGTCCCCTGCTCCACCACCGTCTGGAGCGTCCCGCTGGAAAGTCCCATCAGCAAAATGGCCATGGACGCAAACGCCGCCACCGGGAACGTCAACTGGCTGGCCGCCGCCAGGCCAATCGCCGCCAGCAACGCCAGCCAGCAGAGGATGATCATTAGACCGCGAATAAAATTCACTCCAAAACTGTTTTCATAATAAAGCAGCTCGAATCCGTCTTCGATCGGGAACATCAGCGACGCGTCGTTGGCATTATAGAAATCAATGATCAACCTGCCCTTTTCATCGAGCAGGTGGGGCGGCACCTGGAATTCCTGGAACGAATCGGGCGGCAGCACCTGGCGAATCTTCGCCACCCGCGGCGAGTCAGGAGGGCCAACGACCCAGTAGGTATCGTAGGTCGCATCGGGGTTTGGGTCGGAGGCGTGGAACTTGACCCGCACTTGGAATGCTTCATTCTGCGTCCGCGCCGGCAGCGTGTGCAGGTCAATGACCCACAAGCGCCCGTATCCGGGCGGCACGCCTGTGCTGGCCGCCTTGACCTCCTCGGTCACCTGCTTGCGGATTTCCGCCTTGTCCAACTCAGTGAGTTCGGTCTGTTCCAATTCGGCGATCCGTTGCTGCACTTTCTGATCAATTTGCCGTTTCAAATCAGGCGCGCGTTCTTTGATCGAGGCTCGCGCCACAAAAATCTCATCCCGCAAGACCTTTTGTTCGTCGGGAGGGAGATGTCCGGCCCGCCATTGCAGCAAAATAAAAATCGCCGCTCCGGACAGCATCAACAGCATGGCGTTCAGCCCAAGAATGCCCAGCCATTTGCCAAGCCACACTTGCCAGCGGCTTATGGGTTTGACCGTAACCATCTGCAGTTGGCATTCTTCGATGTCCCTGGCCAGCGTCCCGCAGGAGAGCCAGAGCGTTGCCATGGCCAGCAGGGACGCGACGGCGCTGAGCGTGTAGGTGAGCAGAATCTGGGTCAGTCCTTTGGCCGTGCCATCGTCTTTGAGCAGAAGAGGCAACCCCACCACCGCCCCCGCCAGCAACGCGGCCAATATCCAAAACAGCCGGTAACGAAAGGCGGATTTCCAAGTCAAACCCGCGATGGCCAGAATTCGTTTCACTCAGTGGAGAAGAAGGATCGTTCCTTCCGGATTATTTTTCATTCGGCTTGGCCAACAACGAAGACAGCCTTTCGTTGGCCTTGTTCAAATCCGCCGCCGGCGCCGGTTCCGGCGCGACAGCCGCCGCCGGCAACGGCGCGGCGGGCCGGGCCAGCGATTGCAGCCTGGCCTCATCGACCTTCTCCACCGGCTTGGGTGCCACGATGGGTTCCACGGACTGTGGCGCCGCGGACACCGTCAACCGCTCCAAGACTCTCTCCGATGGCGGCGCGGCCTCCGCGCTGCCGCGCAAATACGGGGCCACGCGGCTGCCCGAAGTCGCGCCGGAAGTTTCGGTCGAACTTTCCCTGGCCTTGCGCACGACCTCGAGAAAATAACTTTCCAGATTTTGGCGCGGATTATCGATCTCGATTTTATCCGCCGCCACGTCGTGCCGGATGGTGTCGAGCACCTGCTGCATCGTTTCACGCGACAAGGGCGGAGTGGTGATGCGGATGGCGTCGGGTTTGGCCAGCAATTCCTTCAGGGTGCCCATGGCTTGAATTCGCCCGCCGTAATAAACCACCACGCGGTCGCAAACATCCTCCACGTCGGACAACAAATGACTGCTGAGAATGACGGTTTTGCCCCGGCGCGCCATGGCCAGGATCAAATCCTTGACTTCCCGGCAGCCGATCGGGTCCATCCCGGCGGTCGGCTCGTCCAGGATGACGAGGTCAGGGTCGTTGATCAACGCCTGGGCCAAACCAATGCGCCGCTGCATGCCTTTGGAAAACTCCCCCACCACGCGCGTGCGCACCTGGCTCAGGCCGACCATTTCCAGAAGTTCTTCAGTTCGCTTCTTTCGCTCCGCCGGCGGCAAATCGAATAGATTCCCAAAAAAATTCAGCGTCTCGTGCGAGTCCAGGAATCGATAGAGATAGGACTCTTCCGGCAGATAGCCGATCTTCGCCTTGGTTTTGACGTGGCGCGGAGAATGGGCAAAAACCTCGATATGCCCGCCCGTTGGGTAGAGCAAGCCGAGCAACAGCTTGACCGTGGTGGTTTTGCCCGAACCGTTGGGACCCAGCAGGCCGAAAACTTCCCCCCGCCGCACGTCAAAATCAACGTTATCCACCGCGCGCGCCTTGGGCCGGCCCCAGAAATCTTTGAAGACTTTGGTCAAGCCCCGGACCGAGACGATCGGCTCCCCGAGTTTTTGCTTGTCCACTGTCGCGGAAGCGTATGGCGCAATTTCAACGGCGGCACTCATGCGCTCACGGGGCTTGGCGTCAATGGGGCGCGCGCCGGCGGCGCGGCGGAGCCGGGCGGTTCACCTGCGAGGGCCAGGTGCGGTTCCAGTTCTTCGCCCTGGCGCACCAGCCGCGCACTGTTGAACACAACAATCAACGAGCCGACGACATGCAGGACAGCCGCAGCAATGGGGGAAAGGTAATTCAACGCCGCCAGGATCAGGCCCCCAATCACGAATAAAATTCCAACAAAAAAATTCTGGTTGATGACAGAGCGCGTTTGGCGCGAAAGCCTCACCAGGAACGGCAGACGCCGCAGGTCATTGTTCATCAGCGCGATGGTCGCGCTGTGGATGGCCACCTCGCTTCCCGCCGCGCCCATGGCAATGCCGAGATCGCCGGCGGCAAGGGCCGGCGCGTCGTTCACCCCGTCTCCTATCACCGCCACGCGGTATCCCTTGGCTTTGATCTGGCGCACGAACTCCACCTTGTTTTGCGGCAGACACTCGCCGATGGCCTCTTCGCAACCAATCTCAAGCCCCACTCGCGTGGCCACCGGCTGGCGGTCCCCGCTGATCATGGCGATGCGCCGCACGCCCGTCGCCCGCAATTGCGCCAGCGCCTCGCGCGCATCGGGGCGCGTCTGATCCTGCAATCCCACCCACCCGACGCACTTTCCATTGCGCGCCACAAATATCAGACTGAACCCTTCGGTTTCGTTCAGATCCACCGATTTGAGAAAATCCCCGGCGATGCCCTGCTCCTTGAGCCATTGCGCGCGCCCAATGATGATCTTGGCCCCTTCGATCTGCGCGCTGACCCCGCGCCCGGCGCTTTCGGAAAAGTCTTTTGGCTCGGACAGCGGCACTCCCGCTTCGACGGCCAGTTGGGCCAGCGCCTTGGCGGTGGGATGGTTGCTGTACTTTTCGGCCGAGGCGGCCATGCGCAGCAATTCGGCCGGCGTGGTTCCCGCCATCGGCGCCAGGCGGCTCACGGCCAGCTTGCCCGTGGTCAGCGTGCCGGTCTTGTCAAATACAAAGGCGTTGATCTTCGCCACCAGTTCGATGTCGCCCACGTTCTTGATCAGAATTCCCAATCGCATCGCCGCGGACAGCGATGCCACCATCGCGCTCGGTGTGGCCAGGATGAAGGCGCAAGGGCAGGCCATGATGAATACAGTGATGACCTGATTCAAGTTGCCGGTGAAGGCCCAGACCAGCGCGCCTATGACCAGCACCAACGGGGTGTAGAAGCCCATGTAATTATCGATGATTCGCATGATGGGCAGCTTTGTTTTTTCGGCCGCCAATATCAGTTCCCGCACTTTCCCCAATGTCGTGTCTTCCCCCGCCCGCGTCACCCGGATTTCCAAGGCCCCGGTCAGATTCTGGGTGCTGGCAAACACTTCATCCCCGGGCTTTTTGTCCACCGGCAATGATTCCCCGGTGATATTGGCCTGGTTGATGGAACCGCTGCCGGCCACGATCACTCCGTCGGCCGCGATATTATCGCCGGGCCGGACACGAATAACGTCGCCCACCGCCAGAAGGCCCGTGGCCACTTCTTCCTCCCCCTGTGCTGTGATGCGCCGCGCTTTAGGCGGAGTCAATTTGATGAGCGATTCAATGGAAGTTCGCGCCCCTTCGGCGGTGCGGGTTTCGATGATCTGCCCCATCAACATAAAAAAGGCGATGATGCCCGCCTGCTGGTAGCCGGCCACCTGGTAATTGGCCGAGCCAAATGATGTCAGCACCGCCAGGGCCACCAACTCGTTGGTTGTCAGAACCCCCCGGCGCAAATCATCCAGGGCCGTCCAGACAATGGGATAGCCCAGGATGATTGCCCCGATCATGGCGCTGAACGCGGCCACCGGATTGCTGTTGTCCGAGAAGGCCCAAATCACTACAAACGAATTCAAAACAAAGAGCAGACCGATCAACGTTTGCGCCAGCGGCAAAACAGCGTGGGAGTGGTCGTGATCGTGTCCGCAACTGGCGCACGAGCCTTCCTGCCGGTCATCGTGTTCGCGCCGGCTTAAGAGTGAGGTAACTTGCATAAGATCATGGTGTGATGGAATTGGTGGAGGACCCCTGCGGTTCCCGGCCCAAATTCAAGCGCAACTCGCGCGAGTTCTGGTGCGGCTCCAATATTTTTTCCTGGGCGTTGGTGTAGATTTGTTCCAGCGCCACCATCTGCCGCACGCGCTTATAGAACTCCGGATCGCGCTCATATCCATGCCGCACGTCGGTGAATTCTTTGGCCAGGGCGCCCACCATAAAGACCAGGCGCGAACGGGCGGATTCGGCCACGTTGGTGCGCGCGGCGGCCGCCCCTTGCGCTTCCTGCAAGGTGGTTGTCGCATAGCTCTCAGCCTGGGTGCGGGCGGTGTTGCGTCTCTGGGTGGCCGTATCGACTTCATTAAATTTGCTCAACAAATAAGTGGGCGGAGCCGCCTCGGGATCCAATCGGTCCACTTTGATGCCCAGGCCCTGCGCATCGATCAGCTCGTTCATGCGCACCGTGACGGCCTCCCGAAAGGCGGTTCTTTTCCGCGTCAGAATGTCATCCACCGGGAACTGGCTGGCGGCGTATAACAGGGCGTTGTTCAAGTCATTGGTCACAAAGACCGGGGCGTCGAAAAAGTCGAGATGAAAATGAATCGGGTCCGTGATGCGATAATGTAAAACAGCCGCAACATGAATGATATTCGTGTCCGCCGTCAAGGCGTAGCTGGTCGAAGCCGGATCGAGGGAATTGCCGCCCTGCGGCGGCGCGGCGCCTTGGCGGCGCTCTTCCGGCGTGAGCATCCAGCCGACGGAAGATTGCGCCTCCTGCACCAAAGTGGAGGGAATCCTTTCAATTTCATCGATGGGCTTGGGCAAAGCCCAATGGGGACCGGGTTGAGCAAGGCCTGCTCTCCTTCGCCCACCGGCTTGCCCATGCGCAAAAGAATCGCTCTTTCCTGCGGTCCGACCGTGAAAAATCCCGAGCTCAGAAACGCCAGGACCAGCACCACCATGATGATCTTGACGATGAAAAAGCTGCTGCGCAACGCGTCTGACAGCGCCTGCGATCCGGCGTCTTCGGCAGGCGGAACCTGGCCCGGGGGCGGCGTCTGATTGGGGTCCTGTTCGCTCATGGGTTCTTTCCGGCGGGGGCGGCGTTGGACGCATTTGTTTGCGGCTGGATCGGTTGCAGCAAATTGAGCGGAGAGGTGCTTTGATCCAGAATCAGAGTGGCCTTTTCCTTGAGCAAGTCTTTCAGGGCCGTGAGTTGCATGTTAAAATCGGCTAATTCGGGGTTCTGCTGCAAAACTTCCAGCGATTTTATCATCTGCGCCTCTCCCTCGCCCCTGATTTTGTAGGCTTGCGCATCGGCATCCGACAGCAGATTGGCGGCATCCCGGTCCGCGGCGGACTTGATTTTGGTCGCTTCGGATTCGCCCAAAGACCGGATGCGCGAGGTGTAGGTTTCACGCTCGGCCGCCATGCGATCGAAGACATTTTGCGTGACGCTTTCCGGCAGGCCTATTTTTTTGATCTGGACGAACTGGATATCAATCCCGTAATTGAGATCCTTCGCCTGCTGTCTGACCTTTTGCAGAATCTCGCTCTCGATTTGCGCGAATTTCATTTGTTTCTCATCGGTCGAAATGAAGTCGGAAAAAGGATGTTGTCCGGCCACCTCGTTTTTGGCACTGCGCACCAAATCCTCCAGGTACCCTTGCGCGGCGGCAACGGAGCCGTTGGTGAATCTGGGAAAGAATTGCGCCGGGTTGTCGATGCGCCAGCCGACATAGACCAGGAGGAAAACAAGGTTTTGGTCGGGCAACTTCACTTGCTCGAATTTGCCCTCAAAATTTTGAATGCGCTGGTCCAGTTTATAAACGTTCTCAATCGGCCAGGGCAGGCGAAAGCCGGGGCCGGGCGTGTCCTTCACATGGTTCACCTTCCCAAACAAGGTCACAACGGCGACTTCGGATTTGCGCACCTGATAGACAAACAGCAACAGGCCGAAAATGACGATTAAGACAAATGCGACGGCAATGGTAAGGCGGCTTCGTTTCATATTACTTTTTAGAGGGCGGGGGAAGTTGGTCCAACAAATCAGGACGAACCTTGTCTTCCAGATTATAAATGAGAATATCCGGTGTATTGGTCGTGACGATGATGTATTTGCGCGCCTGGCGGCTGCCCTCCACCAACGCCTCCAGCCTGGCGCGCTGTTCATAGACCCCGTTGACGCCCGGGGCGGCAGCGTAGGCCAGCGCTTGATTCGTGAACAGCATGGCGCGGGCGGCGGCATTGGTGATCGCCCTATGTTCATCGGCTTCGGCCGCCCACACCCGGTTGGATGATTCCGCGCCGGCCCAGGCGTTGGTGCTGATGGCATAGGCCTGCGCTTGCAGGATTTTCGCCTCCCGGGTCTCGCCCGCGCCGACCACGTTTTCAAAATACTTGGCCACTTTCGACGGAGGATGAATGTCTTCCAGGCCGACAAATGTGATCCTGGCCCCAAGTTGCAACTTATCCGCTTCCGCCTGGATGCTCCCGCGCAAAATGTCCCCGGCCACAGCGCGGCCCCGCGACATCAGATCGTCGAAATCAGCGCTGGCCAGATAATGCACCACTTCGCGCGTCGCCACGCCATTGAGCAGGGTATCCGGGTCGTTGTTGATGTAGGCCCATGAGGCCAGATTCGTGATCTGGTACTGCACCGGAATGCTGACGGCCAGCAAGTTGACCGGCGGGCTTTTGGTCTCGGATGTATAGTTGGTATTCTCACGGCTGGCCACGAGGAAATTCTCCTCCACCCCATGGGCTTTGATCCAAACAATCGTGCTGCTTCGATCGGGTATCGCGCCAACAATAAACCTTTGGATTTGTTCGGTATGGTAGCTGGTCGCCTTGTCAATCGGCCAGGGCAGTTTCAGGTGCAGCCCCGGCCCAATGACACCGTTCCGGCCCAGGGGCCGGCCAAATCGCTCCAACAACGCTTCGTCGCCAGGCTGGATCACCACAAAGCAAGTGGACAGAACAAAGACGCCCAATTGCGCCAGGATCAGCCACCCGAGGACTTTCTCCAGGAAACGATAGAACCAGCTTTCTGAAATCTTGAACCCAAATTGATAATCCAGCGCGTGCGCGGCAGTGGTGATGATCGCCTCCGGCTGGCCGAGCAATCCCACCAACCGGCTCTCATAGAGCACGCGCGATTCTCCGCCCCGCACCCGCACACGGTAGATTTCCAGAATCAATCCCAAAAGGGTCTCCAACGCGATGAACCCGATGACGACGCACAGGAACCGGGCCACGATCAGATCCGTCCTGGGAAAACCAGCCAAAACCGCCGCGATGTCCCCCGCCACCAGGAAGCACGCATAGGCGCTCAACAGCAAATAGGCCGCGCCCGGCCGCAACAATTTTTGCCCTTGCAGCCGAACCAGTCCGCTGGAGTACTTTCCCAGCAAAAACAGGATCAATCCAAACATCCCCAGCAAGGCCATGGCCAGCGTCGCGCGATCGGCAATGATCGGCGCCATGGACTCCACTTTTTTCCAGGGCCAATAAGAGGTGGCGGCTTGCAGGATGAATAAAAGCCCGGTCAAACCAGGAACGAAATAACGTTCGAACTGCTCGCGCGAACGCCTGGCCGGAAAGGTGTCCGCCTCCGCGCCGGCAAAAAGCGACTCGCTGCCGCGGGACTTGCTCAACTCTTCCAGTTCCAGCCGCTCGAAGTGCTCCCGCTCGAGCAGGCCCATCTGAAAATAGCTCAAGAACGCCACCAGCAAGCCAAACCCGGCCAGCACCGTGCCCAGCGCGCCCGCCGCCGTGTTGACGTAGCGGGTCACCAGCAACAGGCCCATCGTGGCCAGCAACAACACCACCCAGTTGATCAATCCGATTCTTTTTGCGCTTTGATCCATTGCGGTTTCAACTCAGTTCGCGATCTTCAAACAGCGCCAGAGCCAGGGCCAGGATCGCTCCGATATAGGCGCAGGCGTAACCCAGCGCCTTGCCCAAATAGGCCAGGGGAATCCGGTTCTTTTCATCCAGCGCATCTGCCACCCAGAACAGTTGCCAGTTCGGCGTCACCGTGTAAAGCGCCGATGCCCACCATGAACCGGCCTTGGCCCGCGTTCCCCAAAAATAATCCGACACCAGCCCCAACAAAAACAACGCTGAACAAATGGCCAGCGCCGGCACCACTTCCACACGGGTCGAGCAGGCCAGCGCCAGCGCCGCCAATATCAGCAGCGCCATCAGTATCAGGGCCGACGCCGGAACGACCCGCCAGTCCAGTCCCGTGTAATCCGCGCCCATGCGCGCGGCTTCCCGCGGTATAAATTGCAGGACGCCAAAGGCCAAAACCGCCATGATCACCACCGCCACAACCGCGTCCGAGACAAACGGACGGCGCAGGAAAAAATTGGTCAGCCCGCCTATCCCATAGGCCAGGACCAGCGCTCCGCAAAAAACTTCCAGGCCCGGGTAATCAATGTCCCCATAGGCATCAAAGGCCATGCGCGTCGCCAGCAGCGCCGCAATGCAATTGACGAAGGTCAAGACGGTCAGGGCCAGGGCCAGCCCCGCGTACTTGGCCAGCAGGAATTGCGCGCGTCCCACCGGTTTGGCCAGCACGGCCAGGGCGGTGCCGCTGCGGATTTCCCGCGCCACCGACGCCGAGGCGCTCAGGACCGCCCCAAAAAGCCCGGCCAGAAGCATCACCGCCAGCGCGCTGGTCTTGACCAGTTTGGGTTCATCCCCGAACCCAAAATAATTGATGCAGGCCAGAAAAACCTCAAACAGCGCCGACATCGTCATCAGCAGCAAAAAAACCGGCTGCCGGATCAATTCCATAAACGCATTGCTGGCGATGGCAATAAATTGTCGCATGATTTCAGGCAGACCGGACGGCCGGCAGCGGCTGACACGTTACGACGACTTTGCTCATTTGCAATGGGTTATTCCCTGTCTGCATGGACAAATTTGAGACAACCTTCTTACGGAAAGATTCAAAAACGGCAAGACAAGAATTTCGATTACTCCTGGTCCGTCACGGCGTCGTGGAACTTGAGAATGTCCCCTTTCTCGCCTTTGAGTTCCCCTTCCTTGAACTTTATGGCCGCGCGCGGATGCAGGTTGCGCAGGCCGGTCAGGAGATAGGGCAAGTCATAGCCCCAGAGCAGTTTGGCCCGCATCGGCTCAATGTGATTCTGCACGCAGTCGAGGATGGGGCGGAGCTGGTATTTTGGGTTGTGCAGAAAACCGATGAGCAATTCCATCGGGCAATTGCCCGCGCCGCGGCCCAGGCCGGCCATGGTGGCGTCGAGGAAATTGGCGCCCAGGATGATGCCTTCGATGGTGTTGGCGTAGGCCAATTGCAAATTGTTGTGCGCATGCACGCCCACCTCCTTGCCGGCAGGCTTGCAATGGGAAAGATATTTCTTCACCAGATAACGCATCTGCTCGCTGTAAAACGCGCCGAAACTGTCCACCAGATAAATGACTTTGGCTTCGGATTTGGCCAGCATGGCCAGCCCTTCGTCCAATTCCCGGTCGGGAATGATGGAGGCCGCCATCAAATTGACCGTCGTTTCGTAGCCTTTGTCGTGCGCGTCCTTGACCATGTCGAGCGCGGTGGGAATCTGACTGATGTAAGTCGCCACGCGGATCATGTCCACGACGCTGTCTTTTTTCGGCAATATGTCTTGATGGTAATCACACCGCTCCGCATCGGCCATGACGGTCAGTTTGAGATCCGTTTTGTTCTCGCCGACCACGCGGCGCATGTCCTCCTCCGTGCAGTATTTCCAACAGCCGTGTTCCCCCTGCTTGATCCCTTTGCGCGACGCCTTGTAGCCCAGCTCCATATAATCAATGCCGGCAGCGATGCACGTCTCATACACCAGCCTCACAATTTTGTCGTCGAAATGGTGATTGTTCATCAATCCGCCGTCGCGGATGGTGCAATCGAGCACTTTGATTTCGGGCCGGTAAGAGAGCCAGCGGCGCTCCGCCGTATCCCTGGTTTTAGCGATCTTGGCACTCATGTCGGGCCTGTTCGTAAATGATTCACGCCGCAGTGTGAAGCTAACCGCGCCCAAAAGCAAGTTTTTGAAGGGCGGCATTTTTGAAGGGTGCGGGACAGAATTCTTCGCGTGTTTTGCCTTTCAGTTTGAAGCGCCGGAAAAAACCCGAAGTCCATCTTTGAAATTCCCAGGAAAACCCGCCCCAAAAAAACAGTGAAGTATTCACGGTTTTGGTTTTTCCCTGATGTCTGACGGCTGTTTTAATTTGTTGCAACTGCTTTATCTTGTGATGTTTGTGACTTGCGCCGTTTTTTCTTGACAATATTTTTTGTTGACAATCATTTGGGTCTGCCCTCTCTTCTTTCACTCCGATGGTGAAGGATGCGCTGGATAATCCGGCGCAAGCGAATACGTGCCGCTGCCATTTTCGCCTTTTTGTTGTGTCATACCCCGTTGCTCGCTATAACACGGTGCATGACAGCGCCATTATGAAAAAAGATCTGGCCATTTTTGAAGGACACAGAATCCGCCGCCTCTACGACGAAAAGACCGAGACCTGGTGGTTTTCGGTCGTGGACATCATCCGGGTGCTGACCCAGCAGCCGGATTATCAGGCGGCCAGAAAGTATTGGAAGGTTCTAAAAGGCCGCCTGGCTAAAGAGGGAAGTCAACTGGTAACAAAATGTTACCAGTTGAAAATGGCGGCGGATGACGGAAGGCTGCGCCTCACCGATGTCGCCAATGCCGAGACCCTGCTTCGCCTCGTCCAAAAACCCAGAACCTCCGCGACCACAGGAGCGAGGCCGAACTCATCTTCACCGCCCTGGCCGAACTTTCCACCCGCCAGATTGCCGAGACCATCGTCGCCACCGGCATGGCCGAAAACAAGACCGCCGCGAAGACCGGCGGCAAGATTGCCAGACGCGTCCGCTTGGAACTCGAAGCCAAGACCGGCAAAAAAGTCGTGACCGGCGAAAACTACCTGCCACCGGGCGGCGCCAAAACAATCCGGGGGCCGAACGATGAATAAACCGTCTCCCACCTTGAACTCCTGCCTCTGGCAGCTTTATTTTTCCAATACATCGCAGGTATCCTGACCGGCGTGGGCTTCGACATTCACAAGCAGATTGCAAAACGGCGGGCAAAGCAGGCGGCATCGCCGGAAAAACTTACGCCACCGCCACCCGATAACGAAGTGTTCAAGATGGAAGTCAAAGCAAAGACCAAAGGGGGCGCTGTCGCTGGAATTCTCCTTCTCACCGAATTGGTCCGATCTATCGCGAATCCGACCTTGTACGATCGGCAATGTTCGATCGAGGAGAATCCGATTACATTTGAGGGCGGTTCGAGGCTTTATCCTCTACGGATTCTGGATAGTATTGCTTTTCTGGGGGACAAACAAAGGCGCGATAGGGAACTCTGTAACGTGTTATATCGCGATGTTTGTCCTACAAGCCAGCATGGACCTAAACCGTCTGGCATAACCTCCGGCCAAATCCTGCCAAAGGAATCAAAAACGTGATTTTCCTCAATAAGAGTCTTTAGGATAGCCTATCCAGGTAATGCTGCGAATTGACATAAGCGGAGACCTGCCGCCGCGAAGCCGGGAAATGCCCTCGAATTATTGACCAATAATAGCTTCAATGCCGCAAGAAGCTAAACGTGGTCTGCATCTAAATAGATACGATGAAGCTGCCGCCCCAGCGTGTCAAGTGGTTGCGGTGATCCCAAACCGTTGCCTAAGAAAATTTTGAACCGCGAACCACGGGTATGTGGTTTGTCAAAGGGTAAATCTTTAAATTCTTCATTTTTGTTTTAAGCTGATTTTGCGGTTGGGAGGATAGGGCTCTGCAGGAGTGCAACCTGAGCGCCCAATCGCCCGTGGATTGCGGATGCATCCGCTCCTGGCGCTCTCCTTTTGGGGGCGCGCCGGGAGTTT
The DNA here is from genome assembly GCA_963825315.1 of uncultured Verrucomicrobiae bacterium. Classification (GTDB taxonomy): domain Bacteria; phylum Verrucomicrobiota; class Verrucomicrobiia; order Limisphaerales; family Palsa-1400; genus DASRLE01. Next base: position 866,065 of record CAWGST010000005.1, read on the forward strand.
CCTGCGCAAGCCATGGTCCAAAGCGATAAACTCACTCATTTTAAGCCGGTGGTTGTGGAGGCGGGCGTGAATCCTGGGCGCAAGAAACCGTCCTTGTCGCGGGTGTAAACCGTCTGGGCCAAGACATAGGTTCTCCCGTCCTTGAGCAAGCCATAGGTTTCTTCTCTGAAAACTTTTCGTGTTTTGCCCAGGGTTTTAAGCCCCCTGGCTCCGACGCTGGCCATGATTTTTCCCACCTTGAGGGCCAGGCGCTCGTCGATTTCTTCCAGGGGAGTCCAGCGGCCCATCATCAAATACCAAACGGCCACGGCGAGTTTGCGAGCCATGGCGCCGACAGTGAGGTTGATTGAGCTTTTGCGCCGCAGCAGCTTTTTACCCCATTGCGCCAGAGGATTTTTGGAACAACGCAGGACGGCTTGGGCGGCCTCGACCAACAGGCTGCGCAAGTCTTTGCGGCCATGGCCGGCGATGCCGCCGCTCCATTGGCCTTCACCGCTGTCGTCAAAGGCGGGGTTCAGCCCGATATACTTGACGAGTTTCTTGGGGTGGGCAAAGCGGTGGATGTCGCCGATGAGAGCGCCGAGGGCAAAGGCCACCATTTCCCGGACGCCGCAGAGCCGCACAATGGACAATAGCTGCGGGTCGGAGAGGACTTCCTGGGCGATCAAACTGCGCCAATGGGACCGCTGTTCATCGGCATGGCGCAATTCCATGAGCATCCCCTCAATGACCTGCCATTGGCGGGGAGACCAGGGGTGGGTTTTGCGCAGCAGTTCTTCAGCCGCCTTGCCTTTGGCCAAAGGCGTGCCTTTTTGCAGGCGCACTCCGTTGTCGCTCAGATAAGAGAGGAGGCGGTTGCGCATTTGGGTGCTGCGCTTGACGGCCTTGCGGTGGGCATGGAACCAGTCGCGCCGTTCCTGGGTTTTGACGTCGGGCACCCAGACGGTCTTGGCCGTCCCGGCCAGATAAGCCTTGCCGATGCGCACAGCGCTGATCTTGTCATTATTGGCGTGGGCTTCCTTGAGCTTGCCCATCTGGCAACTCTCCAGGACCAGGGCCTTTCGATCCAGCGCCGCCAAGGTGCGCACGACTTGGAAGCTGTTGCCAGAAGCTTCCAAGACAAAGAGGTCTTGGGCCGTGGTGTGCTTTTTGGCCCAACCGGCGAGTTGGGCCAATGGGACTTGGTTGAAAATCTTCTCCGTCACGGCTGCGGCCGGGGTGGGGCCCTGGAGCAGCGCGGCGGTGAAGGTGTCCGGATGACAATCAAAGCCGATCACCCGTGGAAGGAAGTTTGCATTTTTGTCCATTTTAGTGCTTTCTTTTAGTTGTGCAGGCGGACGGAAACGGGTCAGGCGATTACATGCACTCAGGTATGCGGGGCGGTCCCCATGTAGGTGCTTTTCGCCGGTGCTCATTCACTAAAACGGAGATTAAACTCCAAGCGTAGTTCTCGAGCATCTCCCGTAATCCACCTGCTGGTTAGCAGCCAACAGGTCCTTATGGTGACCATGTTTCCGTCCGCACTGCAATTGCTGCCTGAGTTTTTCAGGACCGCTCCGCTGACAAAACACATACCCTCGCCAAATACGCGAACCGCAATGCCGTTTTTGACACGGGGTAGGGCGAGACTCTGTCGAGCCGTGAATAAATCGAGTTGGGGTTCGACGGAGTCTCACCCTACCGGTTGTCGCTTCGTGCGCTTCGTGGTGGAAATTGGGTTGCAGCTTGGCTGCGCTGGAGGGACTGGTATTACGTTCGCGAAAGGTCAACCGCTCGGTTGGCGGTGGTGGGCAGGCGGCGCCAGAGTTCACGGATCGGTTCAAGGTCGCAATCCGGCGGCAGCTTCGTTCCGTAGGCGGCATAACCGTAAAGACAGGCCAATTGCTCGAACTGTGAATCCAGTTCCGGACGTTGCTCTCCCAGCCGGCCGCAAAATTCGCGCGCGGTTTCCTCGGGGCGCGCCGCGATCCCCTGCTCTTTCGCCCAGACTTGGACCGCTTCGTAACTGTAAAGTATGATTTGCTCTGGCGGCCACGCGTAGTCCTTTCCGGTAAAGAACGGATTTTTATATTCGGCGAAAGAACTGAATTTGGCGCGGGCGGGAGCGGGTTCGGTTTTTTTGACGGGCCTGCGGGACGGAGTCAAATCGAAAAGTTTTCTGAAGAACTGCGCGAGGGCGGCGATGATTGACCGGGCCATTTCCAGCAGCAAGTGGCGGCGGCGGATGATCCATCCGCCAATGACCAAAACGGCGGCAATCAGAAGCGCGGTCCGCAGAAAGTTGTAAATGTTGCCGGCCTGCGCGCTGGAAACCGTGGGAGCGGGAGTGGGTTGCGGCGGGTTTTGTGTTTCGCCGGGCTTCTCCTGACCGGCGGCCGGTTTGTTCCCCTGCTCCTGATCGGATTTTTGGGCGCTGTCTTGTTTGCCGCCGGTCTCGTTGCTAGCCCGGCCCTGGCCCTGGCCGGGCGGATTGCCCGGGGCGGCGTGTTCGCTGGCGCGGCGCAGTTGATAATCAATTTGATAACGCAAAGCCGCCCAGGCCTCGTTCGCGCCAGGACGGGGCAGAAAGAGCGCTCCAATCAAAACAATGAAGGCCACGCCGACGCCAAACTTGAGCCAGGCCACGGCGATGGCCGGAGGCATTTTGAGGTAACGCTGCCGCAAGTAACGCCGCAGCCCCAGGAAACTGGTGGTGACCAGCAATCCCAACGCGGCGGCCAGATAGAGGGCCAGAAAAATAAATCCGGTCCGGCGCTCCGCCACCGCGTCTCCCGGCAGAAGCATCTGCCCCGCGCCGAACAGCGGCAATGCGGCCAATGAAAAATAAACCACCCAACGCCCGGGAGAATGAGGCGCGGAGACCTTGCGCGATCCGCCGGACCTCCTCTCCCCGGCCCTCTCCTCCAAAGGAGGAGAGGGAGAAGAGATGGCAGGGGCCGCCTTTTGCAGCAAGCCCCGGCCTGAAGAATCCTGCTCCTCGTCAATCAAGGCGCAGTCCCAGACGAGTTTATGGGCGCAGAACCAAACCAGGGCCAGCAGCATGATTCCCAGGAGATACGAGGGTTGTGTTCGCATCATGTAGAGCCAGGTGGCGACGGCCAGTCCAAGCCCATAGATGACGGCGTGCTCCGTGCTTTTCTCGATGGCGATCCGCGAGACGAGCACAATGCCAATGATGAACCAAAACATGACCCAGCAGACGGCCCCCATCATCTGGCCGCGGTAAAAAACTTCGATCAGAAAAAAACACAGGCTTCCCACCAGCGCCATGATCAAAACCGGACTGAGCGCGATCACCATGTAGTCGGCAACAGTTTTCCGCGGCTTGCTCATTTCACCTCACAATCGCCTCGGCGCACAGGTGGATGATCGCCTCCTCGCTGTTGACGACCCGGAAATCGATGCCTTGCGCCAGCAGCATTTCCGCCCAGGCCGGCGGTTTGGCCCAATCCGGTATCGGTTCCAGATTGAATGAAACCACCACCGCCGTGACCAGCAACCCGCGCCGTACCAGATCGCCCAGGGCAGCGGCGATGGCGGGCGTCACGATGCCCAGAACCGCCACCACGGTGGCGTCGCGGGATATTTTCGAAACGGCTTCCGTCACCATCGCGGAGAAATCCAGCCCGTCGGTATGTTCCAGGCGGGCCAGGGCGGCCAGAATCCGCATGAACCGATCTTCGCTTTTGCCCGTTTCGACCATGACAGGCCGAAGGCGGGTGTTGGCCGGGGTTTGGGAAACCCGCCGCTGGGCGTCGTCGCGGGTGAGAAATTCGGCCCGCCAGCCTTCTTCGCGGATGCGATCGGCCGCATCGCGCCCGTTGCTGATGAACCCGATTTGCCGGCCCGTCAGAAAAACCGCGTTGGCCAGCGAGGCGACGGTGACAACGGCCAGTTCCGCCGAACCCACAGCGGCCGCCCCTGGAAAACTGCCCGCATGAAAATCCAGCAGGAAGGTTGCGCCCGACACGCAGGAACTTTCGCAGGTGCGGGTTTGCAATTGCCCGGTCCGCGCCGTCGCCCGCCAATGAATCCGGTTCAGCGGATCGCCTTGTTGATAAGGACGAATGCTGGACATGCGTGTCGGGTCTTCAAACAGGCGGTGGGTCAGGCGAATTTCGCCGATCGGACGGCGCGAGGCCAGGCTGTAGCCCTCCAGCGGCAGAACCTTCGGCAGCACCAGCACGTAGTGCGGCTCGGTCAGGATTCGAAAACGGCGATGCAAACCAAAAACATCCCCGGTCTCGACCAGCAAAGGACCGATCTGGTAATAGCCGCGCATGAGGAATTTGACCCGATAACTCAAGACTTTGGTTTCGCCCGCAGCCAGCCGGGCCAGGGCCAGCCGCCCGCCTTCCGCCTTGATGCGCGCCGGCATTTGCACCAGCGCGTCGCGCGGCAGGGAATCTTCCAAAATCACCCACGGAATCGAAAGACGGCCGGTGTTTTGCAGCGCGACTTTGCTCTCAACGCCAGCGCCGATTTCCAGAACTTCCCCGTCGCAAAAACGCCGGGCCTCCATTTGCTCCGTCCAGACCCGGGTGAAGAAACGGCACAGCAAAAGAACCCCCAGCAGAACATACATCGCGTAAATCAACAGGCTGAGTTTGAGGATCAAACCCAGGACAAGCAGGCCCAGCGCGGCGAAAATCCATTTCATCGGGCGGGGGCCGCGGCCGGCATTTGCGGCACCGGGACCGTTTTCAAGATTTCATCGAGCACGCCGGGCACGGTCTTTTTGCGCAAACGGCTTTCCGGGCGGAGAATCAAGCGATGGCCCAGGACGTGGCGGGCAACCTGTTTGACATCATCCGGCATCACGAAATCAAAGCTGCCCATGGCCGCAAGCGACTGGGCGCAGCGCAACAGCGCCATCGAGGCGCGCGGACTGCCGCCCAGGGAAAGGTCGGGATGGGCGCGGGTCGCCTGGATGATTTCCACGATGTAGCGGCTGACTTTTTCATCCACATGCACCTGGCGCACCGCGTTCTGGCAGCGGATGACTTCCCCGGCGGTCGCCACGACTTCGAGCGTCTCGATGGGGTGTTGCACTTGCAGCCGATGCAGCATGGATATTTCCGCTTCCAATTGCGGATAGCCCAGGCTGAGGCGGACCAGGAAACGATCCAACTGCGCCTCCGGCAGCGGAAAGGTTCCTTCGTGGTCAATCGGGTTCTGTGTGGCAATGAGCATGAATGGAGGAGCGAGATCGTAATTGATGCCGTCGGCCGTGACCTTGCGCTCGGCCATGGCTTCGAGCAGCGCCGATTGGGCCCGGGGCGTGGCGCGATTGATTTCGTCCGCCAAAACAATTTGGGCGAAGAGCGGCCCCGGCCGGAATTCAAAATTCGTCGTCTTGGGATTGAAAACGGAACTGCCGGTAATATCGCTGGGCAAAAGGTCCGGCGTGCATTGGATGCGTTTGAAGGAGCAGCCGATGCTCCGGGCCAGGGCGCGGGCCAGCATGGTCTTGGCCACTCCCGGCACATCTTCCAGCAAAACATGCCCTTCGGCAAAATAAGCGACCATCGTGAAAACAATCTCCGCCCGCTTGCCGACAATCACCTTCTCGATATTGTCAATAATGCGGCTGGAGATGGGGGCGACGGGCGACGCGCCGGGTTCGCGCACGGCCGGGTCCTTGAATTTGGGGATGCGAATGCCGGGCGGCGGAGGAGCGTTGAGCCGGGTTTTTGCCCCGCAATTGGGGCACCCGACCTGTTCCCCCGCCAGTTCATCCGGATGCTCGATATGTTGTCCGCAGGAAAGGCAAATGCTTTTGGCCATGGGCAAAGCCTACCCCATGCGCTTCAAAGTGGAAAGAGCGCAGAAAATGCCTGGAAAAAAGAGCAAAAATTAAGGCCCCTTCACACAACGAAACCCATAGTTGTTGAGGGCAACTGACAGGACGTTGTCGTAGTCGCGATTGGCGGAACGCGCGGCGGGGGCGAGGCCGTACCAATTGCCGCCGCGCAAAACACGGCCGCCGTATGGCGAGGATGCCGGGCCGCGTGGATCAGTGCCTCCTGCATACGGGGACGCATACCAATCCCAGCAAAACTCCATTACATTCCCTGCCATGTCGTAAAGGCCATATCCGTTCGCCGCAAAATATCCCACCGGACTCGTGTAGGGTTGCGCTCCGGTATCAAAGGTGGCGTTGAGGCCGTTCGGTCCCAAATCGTAGCTAAAATAGGTATCTCCCTGGTAGTTGGCCTCGCTTTCGGAAATCGTGTCGCCCCACGGAAACCGATGCCCGCTCAACCCGCCCCGCGCCGCCTTCTCCCATTCCGCTTCCGTCGGCAACCGATAGCCGCTGGCCGGCCACTTGGCATAGACAGCATCAACATCCCCATTCGTATAAACCTGCGTCAAATTCGTGTCCGTGTAATACACCGGAGTCAAACCCGCCTGCCGCGACCGCGCATTGCTCCACTTCACCGTGTCATACCAATTCACCTTCTGCACCGGATGATTCGTTGCCTTGCCGGCCGGCATCGTCAAAGCCATATCCATTGTTCGTGGCCCAATTATAGACCGACTGCCATTGACTATAGCTCACCAGGTCAACGTCCATATAAAACGCCGACACCGTCACGCTAATGGGGGCGGCATCGCTCTCCCCGTCCAAAGTGTCCCCCATCGTGAACGCCCCCGCAGGAATGAGCGCCATGCCCGCAGGGTTGGGAAGCTGGCTTAAGCGGTAAAACTGCTGTGCGCCGGAGATGGGATTGGTCACTGTGTTCTGCCCGTTGACGAGGACCGACGCGGGAGAAACGTTGCTCCAGGTTGCCGGTAAAAGGTTGGGGGTGCTTTGCAAAACGTAATTCGTAGCCGTCGTCGGCCAAGAGAGAACGACTTGATTGCCCGCCTGTGCAATGCCCAAAGTAATGGGTTGCGCGGGAACGGGATAAACGCGGGCAAACACCGCCAGCGCGATGAACAAAAAGCTCACTCTGGTTTTCATAGTTAATTCGACCTTACTTTACCTTGGCTCAATAAAGACCTGATATACAGGGTTAATTTTACACCACGGCCAATGGAAAAGCAACTCGAAAATCGCCGAAAACGCCTCATTCACAGCATCCCCCACAGAACAGCATCCGCTTGCCGTGCCGGACATATTCAGCAGCGGCGATTTAATGGGTTAAAAAGAGGGCGTTGCGGCGGGGCTTGACCACGCCTGAACCCGCCCGCGAAGAAACCTTGAATTTTAAGCCCTCAACGCGTACTTAACTGCCTCATGCGATTTATCGCCGGAATTATTGAAAAGTTGCAGCGCCACCCCAAACGGGTCGTTTTCCCGGAAGGGACCGAACCGCGCGTGCTTCAGGCCGCCCGCCAGTTTTATTCCCTGCGCCTCGGCGCGCCCGTTCTGCTGGGGGACCGGACTCAAGTCAAACAGGCCGCCGCTGAATTGAACGTCTCGCTGGAAGGCGTCCGCATTATCAACCCCGCTGAAAGCGAAGACCTGCCGGCTTTCGTCAAACGCTATGAATTGCTCCGTCGCTACAAGGGTGTCGAAGAAAAGGAAGCGCGTGAAACGATGCTCAACCCCAATTACTACGGCGCCATGATGCTCGCCATGCATCAGGTGGATGGCTTCATTTCCGGGGCCAAGCAGAGTTCCGGCAGCGTCCTTCGCCCCTTGTTTCAGATTGTTAAAGTCGCGCCCGAAGCCACCACCGCCTCCAGTTGCATGGTGATGGAGGTCGAGGACACGCGCTTTGGGGATGAAGGCACGCTCTTCATGGCGGACTGCGGCGTCATTCCGGAGCCGACGGTGCAGCAATTGGCCGACATCGCCGTCTCGACGGCCGATTTGTGCCGTCAACTCATGGCCATCCGTCCCCGCGTGGCTCTGTTGTCCTTTTCGACCAAGGGCAGCGCCACTCATGTCTCCATCGGCCGAGTGCAAGCGGCAACCGCCCTGGCCCAAAAACTGGCGCGCAAAAAAGGTTTGGAGGCGGATTTTGACGGGGAACTCCAGGTGGACGCGGCCTTGATCCCGGAAATTGCCGCGCGCAAGGTGCCGGAGAGCCAGGTGGCCGGCCGCGCCAATGTCCTGATCTTTCCGGACCTCAACGCCGGCAACATTGGCAGCAAGCTCATTCAACACGTCGCCAAAGCTCATGCCTACGGCCAAATACTGCTCGGCTTGGGGCGCCCGGCCGCCGATGTTTCGCGCGGCTCCAACGCCCACGATGTCCTCGGCGTCGCCGCCATCGTCGGAGTGCAATCCATCGCCTTCAAGGACCTTTATCCGCCGGAGGATTTAACCAGGGGGATCATGCTGGCTGATCAACCATGAACATAGTCACGCCCCGCGTTTACATTGCCGCGACCCGTCAAAATGAGGGGAAAACCACCACATCCATCGGGCTGCTCGCCGCCTTGCAAAAATTTTACCCCCGCATCGGCTACATCAAACCCGTCGGCCAGCGCTTTGTCGAAATCGAAGAACAAAAAATAGATGAGGACACGGTGCTGATGGACCAGGTCTATCGGCTCAATTGCCCGCTGGTGGATATGAGTCCCATTGCGGTGGAGCCGGATTTCACCCGCAAATACTTGCAATCTTCCAACAACGAAGCCCTGGTCAAAAAAATCATGAAGGCCTTTGACCGCGTCGCCTGGGAAAAGGATTTTGTCTTGTGCGAAGGCTCGGGCCACGCCGGCGTCGGCTCGATTTTTGATTTGTCCAACGCGCAGGTGGCCAAAATCCTCGGCACAAAAGTCATCATCATCAGCCAGGGCGGCATTGGCAAACCGATTGACGAGATTTATCTCAACCAGGCGGTCTTCGAAAAGGAGGGCGTCGAAATCATCGGCGTCATCCTCAACAAAGTCACCTCCGACAAATTGGATTACATCACCGAATTCGCCCGGCGCGGCCTGAAACGCAAGGGCCTGGATCTCCTCGGCGTCCTGCCCCATCACCACCTTCTGTCCAGTCCCACCATTGAATCCATCCAGGAAGACCTCAAGGCGGAACGCCTCAACCAGAGCGGGCGGGCCAACAACCCGGTGGATAGCGTGGTCATTGGCGCCATGGGCGCCCAAAATGCCATCAGCCTTTTCAAGCGCGGCTGCCTCGTCATCACCCCGGGCGACCGGGAAGACATCGTCATGGCCGCCGCCGTCGTCGCCTCCGATCCCAACCAGCAGTTGGCCGGAATCGTCTTGACTGACAATCTCCGGCCCAATCCCGCCGTCCTGCGCATCATCGAAAAGGCCGCCTTTCCCGTTTTGCTCGCCGCCGAGGACAGCTACGAAGTCGCCTCCCGCGTCCACAACCTCATCGTCAAGACCCGCCCGGGCGACACCGAGAAAATATCCGTCATCCGCGACATCATCGCCGCGCACGTTGATGTCAATAAAATATTGCGCGCCCTCTGAAAATAAATATATGAGCCTTGCCTTTGCCCTGAACCCCGTCCTGCAACAACTCCCGGTTTATCAGCCGGGGCGTCCCATCGCCGAGGTCGCCCGCGAACTGGGGCTGACTGAACGCCGCATCATCAAACTGGCCTCCAACGAAAACCCGCTCGGCCCCTCCCCCGCCGCCCTGGCCGCGTTGAAGCGGGCCTCCCGCCAGGTCCATCTTTACCCGGATGGCAACGCGTTTTATTTCAAACAAAAACTGGCGGCGAACCTGCAAGTTGATCCGGCCAATCTGATTCTGGGCAACGGTTCCAATGACATCATTGAATTCCTTGGCCACGCTTTGATGGGGCCGGGCGACGATGTGGTTGTCTCTGAATTTTGTTTTGCCATTTACCCGATTGTCGCGCGGTTGTTCGGGGCCAATGTCATCACCGTCCCGGCAAAAAATCACGGCCACAATCTGCCGGCCATGGCCAACGCCATTACGGAGCGGACGAAGGCCGTTTTCGTGGCCAATCCCAACAACCCCACCGGCACGCTCGCCCCCTCGGAGGAAGTGCGGCATCTTATTGATTCCACCCCCGCCCATGTCGTGCTGGTCATGGACGAGGCTTACATCGAATTCCTGGAAGAACCTTTGAACCTCGTTCCGATGGTTCAATTCAGGGAAAAGCCGAACCTGATTCTCATGCGGACGTTTTCCAAAATCCACGGCCTGGCCGGCTTGCGCCTGGGCTATGGCATCGGCCACCCGGAGTTTATTGCCGCTTTGGAAAAAATTCGCCAGCCCTTCAATATTAATTCCCTGGCACAAGCGGCGGGGCTGGCCGCTTTGGACGACCTGGAGCATGTTCGCAAAACGCGCGAGAATAATTTCCTCGGCCGGAAATTCCTGGAAGAGGCCTTTACGGGCATGGGCCTGCCCTTTGTGCCCTCGTTCGCCAATTTCATCCTCGTGCAAGTCGGGCCGGGGCAGCTTGTTTTCGAGGAAATGCAGAAGCAGGGAGTGATTACGCGCCCCATGGGCGGCTACCAATTGCCGGAATGGATCCGCATCTCCATCGGCACACCCCGGCAAAACCGCCGGGCGGTGAAGACATTAAAACGAGCGCTTAAGGCCATCGGCAAAACCAGGGCATCCTCGGTGATTTAAGAATGCAATGGCAAATGCCGATAATTAGCCGATGAACAATGGTTTATGAGAAAAATTACAGTTACCCTCTTCACTTGTTGGATGGCCGGCCAGGCCTTTGCCGCCGATTCGACATGGCTGGACAGCGTCCCGCAGGCCATGGATCAAGCCAAAAGGGAAAACAAATTGCTGCTGCTCGATTTCACCGGCTCGGATTGGTGCGGTTGGTGCAAGAAGCTCGATGCGGACACTTTTTCCAAACCCGAGTTCACCGACTATGCCGGGAAAAACCTGGTGCTGGTCGTGGTTGATTTTCCGGCGCACAAACCACAGCCCGCCGCATTGAAGGGAGCCAATAAAGCATTGAAAGAGAAGTACGACGTGAAGGGTTACCCCACTTTGGTGGTCTTGAAGCCTGATGGCACAGTCCTTTGGAAGCAGACGGGATACCTGGCCGGCGGCCCCGACAAAATGATCGCCAAGCTCGATCAAGTGCGCTCCACGCCTGCCGTGCCAGCCAGCGCCGCGCCGACCGTCGCCATGCCAGCCAGCGCCATGCCGGTGCAATGGCCGGCCCCGGCGCCTCGGATGGCAGGCGACGAGCCGAGGCTTCAGGGCATCTTCTATTCCTCCTCGCATCCTTCCATCATACTGGAAGGCAAGAGTTGTGCGGAAGGCGATTCGGTGGGCGGCATGCGTGTTCTCAAAATCGCGCCCGACAAAGTGACGGTGGAGTGGAACGGGAAAGCCAGGGAATTAAGAATGAATTAGCCGGCAAGCTGCTCCTAATCTTAATCGCAATCTTAATCCCAATCTTCTTCAGAACTCTGCACTCTGCATTCCCAACTCTCCACTGCTATTGCCATCCGCGCATGATTGTGCTACCCCGATGAGGTGTTTGCCATGAGCGCAAAAGCAATTGAGATCAAAACGAAGGACGGCATCGCGCCATGTCATTTCTTTGCTCCGCAGCAAAAGGGGAACCGGCCGGCGGTGATTTTTTACATGGACGCAATCGGCATCCGCCCTGCACTGTGCGACATGGCCGAAAGGCTTGCCTCCAACGGCTGCCACGTTCTCCTGCCCGATCTCTACTACCGCTCAGGTCCAATCAAACCGTTCGATGCGGCAACCGTGTTCAAAGGGGGGGCGGAACTGGACCGGCTGATGTCGCTTCACCGCTCGCTCACCAATAAATTGGTGATGGAGGACACGGCGAGTTTCCTGGATTTTCTGCACCTCCAGCCATCCGTCGCCGCCCGGAAGACCGGCTGCGTCGGCTACTGCATGGGCGGCGCTTTCGCGCTGTCCGCCGCCGGAACTTTTCCCGATCGCATCGCCGCCGCCGCTTCGCTGCATGGCGCGCGCCTGGCGACCGATCAGCCGGACAGCCCCCATCTCCTGGCCCCGAAAATGCGCGCCGCCGTTTACGTCGGCATTGCGGGCATCGATCCTCATTTCACGCTGGAGGAAAAGCAGCGGCTCGAATTGGCGCTTCAATCCGCGGGCGTGGAGCACACGGTTGAAGTTTATCCCCAAGTCAAACACGGCTTCGCCGTGAACGACACCCCCGTCTATGACCGTCCGGCGTCCGAGCGGCATTGGCAACAAATTCTAAAGCTATTTGCCGCAAACCTCTCCTTCCAACAGACTTGAAAGCGCCCTGGGAAATTGCTGGCCAAAATGCACGAATACCAATTCCCGAGGACCCTTTGCCGACCCTTTCGCGACGCTTTCGCGCCCCTTTCGCAGCCACCGGCAAGAGCGCAAATCGTTCAGATGAAAACGGTGCGTGACATTCAAATCAATTCGCCGTTTCATTTGGCCATGAGCGAATATCAAGATTTTACGACTCGGTTCAAATTGCTGATTAGCAAAAATCCACACCTCATCACAACAACTTTGAGCAACATCTTCACGATGCGACTGATTGGGAACAAGACGCATGGGGATTTGGCGGAGATTGCGATTGCGGAGTTCATCAACCAATACATGTATGACTTCAAGTCTCTCCATGTCGGAAAAGACCTTTACCGCGCCAAAGAACACGAGGAAGACATCACAATTACCAATGAGATAACGAAGGCCGAGTTTCCAGTGAGCCTTAAAGCTTATGGCGACGGCCCGCTGCAACTTTCGACAGATAAAAACGGCGTAATGTTCCCAAAACTCCAAGAGCTTGGAAAAATTATTGAAGATAGAAAAGCCCTCTCACAACTTTGGAACGAGCCGATTTTTGCTGATTTCACGAACCTCAATATTCTTCCTCTAATTTACGATGAGAAACAACTGCGCTGCAACATTCTCGTTTTTAATGCCGAAAGGGCCCAAAAGGCCGTAACCCGAATTGAATATGTCGATAGCGGTGGTCGCCGGAAACACCCGTTCTATCGCTTCCATGACAAGGAAGGTGGTTACGTTTGTGAAGTCCGCTACGGAGCTGGCACAGCAAACGCACTGCAACGCGGGTTTTGGACACATACCAAGAACGGGTTGAACTATTTCGACAGCCTCACCGCTGGCTGGATTGATTACTCGCACAACCATGTGTTGGTAAAATTATTTTCCCACGCCCTTCTTTCGACAAGCAAAGGTCACGAGGCCGCTCTTGTGAAGTTGAAAGAGGACATCGAAGAACAGAAGCAACATTCCAAGCTCCGCTGATTATGCAGACGTTGAATCTCTTTGATGACTTGGTTGTGGACGCCCCGGGGACGCAGGGGATCAAATACGCCGGCTCGAAGCTCAAGCTGCTCCCTTACATTCTTCAACTCGTTCAGAAGGTGAATCCGCATACGGTGCTCGACGGATTTGCCGGCACAACGCGAGTTTCCCAAGCTTTGGCGCAAACTGGATACCGCGTGATTGCAAATGACATCGCTGTCTGGTCGAAAGTCTTTGGGACTTGCTATCTCCTCAATCCGCATCCTGCCAAACACTACAAACCTCTCATTGACCATCTCAACGCGTTGCCCGGAAAAGATGGCTGGTTTACTGAGCATTACGGTGGTGATCGAAGCAGCGGTTGTTCCGTAGGCCACGACAATCTCAAAAAGCCCTGGCAAAAGCATAACACGCGTCGGCTGGATGCCATCCGCGAGGAAATCGAGCGACTTGCGCTCCCTGAATATGAAAAGGCTGTTGCTCTGACCAGCCTGATTCTCGCCCTTGATGAAGTGGACAGCACGTTGGGTCATTTCGTTTCGTACCTCAGCGAGTGGTCGCCGCGTTCTCACAAGAACCTGCACCTCAAAATACCCCGGCTACTTCCAAAATCGGAATCTCATTGTGTGACGCACGGCAGTATTTTTGATTTGCTGCCGCAGGTGGAAGCAGATGTCGCTTACTTCGATCCTCCGTATGGCTCGAATAACGAGAAAATGCCGCCTTCGCGAGTGCGTTACGCTGCCTATTATCATCTTTGGACAACCGTTTGCCTCAACGACAAACCACAACTGTTCGGTAAGGCAAAACGGAGAGAAGACACCTCGGATAAAGTAGTAAATTCCGAGTTTGAGGAATTTCGAAAGAATGATGCAGGGCGCTTCATCGCCCTCGATGCGATCAAGCGGTTGCTCGCTGAAACGCGAACACAACATATCATTCTTTCCTACAGTTCCGGCGGTCGGGCGACGGCCGAACAATTAAACGAGGTTATTGCATCGGTGGGGCGCGTCGTTGAGGTTTTGGAAATAGACTATCGCAAAAATGTAATGGCTGGTATGTGCTGGACAAACGAGTGGATTGCCGATGCAACCATTCCAAACAAAGAGTTCTTATTTTTAATAGAAAAGTCAAAGTGAAACTAATGCGAACAGGCCAGTCCTGGAAAGTGGTAAACAAAATGCTCTCGGCAACACCGTGCGCAATCGAATCTAATCGTGACCTTACGTGAAGGGGTCGGTTCCTAGTATTACTCTGTTAAGTAGAAATAGGCGAAAAATCTTCAAATTCAGTCAGGCAGCAGGGACACAAGCCGCGCGAGCGCACGATCAATGGCTGCATCGCCCGCAACGCCTGTTCCCACGTGAGGCCAGAAGTTTTTTTTGGCGCGTAGATAATCCATCGCCACAAACAAATAGGCGACGGCGGCCATGACCAGATGGTGGTGGAATCCGCGCCAACTGCGTCCCTCATAGTGGTCCAAGCCCAAGTCGTCTTTGCCCCGTTGAAAATACTGTTCGATGGGCCAGCGGCCGCGGCTCAAGCGCAGGCTCCGCCCCTTGGTCGGCGGTTGCTTGAGCCAGGCAGCATAAACATGATACGGATCGGGCTGGCCTTCGGGCCAATCCACCACCAGCCAGCAGGATGGCCACTCTCCGCTCTTCTCGTCCAAATCGGTGTTGAGATAAATCTGCCTCCACGCCAGGCGTGTCGCGCGCTTTTCGCCGTCGGCCGCCTCCCAAGTCGCCGCCTGCCATTCCCGGGCTTTGAAGCCTTCAGCCAAACGCCGCAACGACTGCGCTTTGGGGGCCGTCTTGGTGACCCTCCAAAGTTTGTAGCCGTGGGCCAGCTTGGGGCGTTGCGCCCAAGCCAGCCAGTGTTCTTCGCCGTGAAGGAAGTATTCCAGTCCCAACCCGCGCAGGCGCCGCCGCCACTCGGGGGTTCTTCCGTAAGCGGAATCGCCCAAAACCGGGGCCGCCGTCAAACCGTCCGCCAGCGCCTCCTCGATCAAGTCTCCAGCAATGTCGGGCTTGGTCTGAAAGTTCACCTGCTCGGGCACTCCGGCCTCCCGCCGCCGGGATCGGTCCCTGGTCCAGATTTCCGGCAGATAGAGCCTTCCTCCCACCGGGGCCGCAATGTCCCCATCCGTGACCACCAACTCGACGGCTACTTGGCACTGCGCCTGTTTGCCCACCGCCCCACAATATTGGTGACTGACTCCCACCGAATGGTTGCCTTGTTTGAGCCAGCCGGTTTCGTCCACGACCCACGCCTGCAACGGCTCCATCGCCGGAATGACCTCACGCCGAATCGCCCGCCAGACGTGGCTCTCCTGCCAGGGACTGTCGCTCACGAATTGCTGCAGCTTCTGACTGTCCACCTGCAGCCGCTGCGCGATGGGTTCGATGGATTTGCGTTGTCCGGGCATTAAAAGGCCCTGCACGTAGAGCGCTGCGCTCTCCCGCCGCTCGCTCCGTCCGATGTCGGCCACCAGTGGCTCGATGAATTTTTGAAACGCGGCGACCTTGCGCCGCCAGTGTGCGGAATTCCACTTCATGACCAACACTGTAGCACCCCCTCAAAATGTGTCAATATAACTTAACAGAGTAATACTAGCATTGCAACATTTTGTCTGGCGCGCCCTTTGTGAGCTGTTGTTAAAAAAGCCAGGTGCTCTGGATGCTTGTCAATACTACATACTAGAAAGGGGTCGCTTCCGAGCATGTCCACATTTTATCTGCCGCACCCCGCCCGCTCTGTCCTCCAAGAAATCCGCCTTCGCCGCAGCCGCTTCGGCGGACGAGGCGGCTTCCGGCGTCGTGGGAGCTTTCGGGGTTTGCGTATTTCGCGGTTAAAAACTCTTTTCTTCGCCCCCGTGGTTTAAAAGTTTCGTAAAGCGTTGCCATGCAGCGTGTTACAGCCGTTTGCGAAAAAATCACACTTTTTTGTAAAAAATGTTGAAAAATCTGTTGACGAATAAATACATTAACTGTAAAGTTTGTTTAATGAATTACCAATTAAGGCCATGTCGGAATGGAAGAGGGGAGCGCGTGCGTCTCGCGCGCAGTGCTTGGCGTCCCGCCAAACACATCTTCGCCGCATACACCTTGCGCAGGGCCACACTCTGCACATCAATAGTTCAAAGACAGATTGTGGAGAACAGAGGGGAAGTGCGGCGCGAGACGCCCCGCACCGCGACCGCGACGGTCGCGCTCCCAAATCATTTCGATCATGCGCCCGGTCAAATCATTTCAAACCAATGCTTTTGGTCAAAACGCCCGGCAAACGGGGAGAACCCCAATCCAGCTCTGTCGCAGTGCGTCGCAGCGAGTCGCAGTGATAAAATCCTTAAAAAGCCGGAGAGACCCCAACCTTCCTCTGCGTCGCGCCTTCGCGTTTCCTCCCCATTTGTGGTTAAAAAACCAAGGCCAGTCAAGGTCGGTCAAAGTGAGTCAAACCGATTCGGTTGGCCAGGCTGCCGGTCAAAATCCATGCAAAGCCTTCAAAATGAACAACTTGCAGAGTAAACAGCTTTACTCCAGTCAAACCATGGTAAACTTAGTTAAACGTGGTCAAAATAAGCCAATCCCCTCCGGATTCGAGGCGCCTCAGAGTCGCCTCTACCGTCGAACTCTAAATCGATTGACTTTAGCCTTTAGCATTCAGCCTTCAGCCTTTCCCCAAGTGCGCCCCCGAATTAGCTTGCCGCCAACTTTGACTTGTCCAACATATAAGGAATCTGTTTGCATTAGAAATTGAGGCACAAAAAAGTGAAACTGACCGACCTGCGAACCATTCTGCAATACATCCCGCGCTTTCGGGAAAAGATCTTCGTCATCAGCGTGGATGCGGCCATCGTCACCAGCGAGAATTTTCCCAATATTCTCCTGGATGTCGCCGTGCTCCGTTCCTTGAGCATCCGGGTCGTCCTGGTCCATGGCGCCGCCGCTCAAATCGGCATTCTGGCCAGGGAACTGAATATCCAGCCTTCCAATCTGGACGGCGGCGGCGTGACCGATGCCCCGACGCTGAAGCTGGCCTTGACCGCCGCGAACCGATTGACGCATGAGATTCTGGAGGGCCTCAGCGCCAGTGATCTGCGCGCCGCCTCTTGCAACGCCTTGATCGCTCATCCGCTGGGCATCATTCGTGGTCAAGACCATCTTTTCACGGGCAAGGTCGAGCGGGTTGATGTCGAAATGCTCCAGGGGTTGCTGGCCCAGGGCATTATTCCCGTCGTGCCGCCGCTGGGATTTGACGGCGATGGCAAAACCTATCGCGTCAATTCTGACGCGGTGGCCCTGGAACTGGCCAAGTCGCTCAACGCGGCCAAGCTCATTTACATCACGACCCTGGATGGCTTGATTTATCAAGGCAACTTGATCCGGCAGATTCTGGTGGCCGAGCTGGATGCGCTTCTCGCGCAGAATAAAACCGGTTTTGCCCCCGAAGTTGCCTCCAAGGCGCAGTGCGCCTCGGCCGCCTGCGCCGCCGGCGTGTCGCGCGTCCACGTCATCAACGGGCGCGTGGACGAAGCGTTGCTGGCCGAGGTTTTTTCCAACGAAGGCGTCGGCACCCTCGTCTATGCCAACGAATACCAGCAAATCCGGCGCGCCATGAAGAAGGACATCCGCGCCATCCTGGCCTTGACCAAGAATTCCGTGGTCTCGGAGGAATTGATCAAGCGCACCCGGGCCAACCTGGAAAAGACCCTGGGCGACTTTTACATTTTTGAAACGGACAAAAACCCGGTGGCCTGCGTCGCGCTGCATCTGTTGGAGCAAAACAAGGGTGAACTGGCCTGCCTCTACGTCAGCCCCTCGCATGAGAACCAGGGCATCGGCCAGAAGCTGATCGCCTATGTTGAATCGAAGGCGCGCGAGCTTGGCCTCAGCGAATTGGTGACCCTTTCCACTCAAGCCTTCACCTATTTCCAATCCAAAGGCGGTTTCAGCGAGGGCATCCCCGATGATCTCCCGCCGGCGCGGCGGGAAAGATACGAACAGAGCGGCAGAAACTCAAAAGTGCTGATCAAAAAACTCGCTCCAAAATGAAATCAAAAAGGGGTCTTTCCCCGGAGGCCGTCCGCGCCTGCGCGCGCCGCGGCGTGGCGCCAACGCGCTATTTTCTTGCCGTGGATATTTCCCGGCAGACCACCTCCCTTTTTGCCCGTCCCGCTTCCGCCGCCGCGCCGGACCGCCGCCACAAACTGGTCAGAGCCTTTCGCTGCTCGACTTCAAAGTTCGGCATTGGCGAAACCGCCCATTCCAACATGACCCCGCGCGGCCTGCATCGCATTGCAAAAAAGATCGGGGGCGGCTGGCCGGTTGGCACGGCTTTCACCAGCCGGCAAGTCACCGGCTTCACCTGGCATGGCAAACCGATGGCCCCCATTACCACGCGCATTTTTTGGCTGGAAGGTTTGGAGCCGGGCCTCAATCGCGGCGGCAACGTCGATTCACACGCCCGCTGCATTTACATTCACGGTACCGGCAACGAAATCACCCTGGGCCGGCCCGATTCCCACGGCTGCGTTCATCTCGCCGCCGCCGATTTGATCCCGCTTTACGATTTACTCCCGGAAGGCACCCTGGTGTGGATTGCCGAATCTGGTTCCTAATCTTAATCCTAGTCCTGATCCAGTTTGACAATGCCCGCCCCACAGTTTATCAAGATCAAGTCAGAATTGATTATGAAAACAATAAGAAACTCCTTCGCTCTGCTCTCCGCGCTCGCTTTTGCTTTTGCCGCGCAATCCATTCCCGCCGCCTCCGCCGCACCCAAAGTCGGTGACAAGGCGCCCCGGGTCAGCGGCGTGGACCAGGACGGCAACAAATGGAAGCTGGCCGGCGACATCGGCAAAAACGTTGTCCTGCTTTATTTTTATCCCAAGGACAACACCCCGGGTTGCACCAGGGAAGCCTGCGGTTTCCGGGACCGGATTGGCGGCCTCAAAGCGCAGGGGGTTGAGGTCATCGGTGTGAGCTTCGATTCAGTGGACAGTCACAAGAGCTTCGTCTTCGAGCACGGCTTGAACTTCCCGTTGATCGCCGACACCGACGGCAAAATCGCCGACGCCTACGGCGCGCGCATGGGACCGGACAAAAAAATGGCCCGTCGCGTCAGTTTTCTGATTGGCTTGGACGGAAAGATTGTGCATGTGACCGATTCGCCCAACCCGGACCTTCATCTGGAGGAAATGCAGCGCGCCATCAAGAATTTGAACGGCAAGAGTTCTCCGTAATCCTGTAATAAACGGGTTCAAGCGATCCAGCCGCCGCCCAGCACCAGGTCCCCGTCGTAGAAAACGCAGGCTTGTCCCGGAGTGATGGCGCGTTGCGGCGTGTGCAGCGTCACCTGCGCTTCGCCGCCGGCCAGCGGCCGGACGGTGGCCGGCGTCCCGGGATGGTTGTAACGAATTTTGGCCGCCACTTCCATTTCCTCCGGCGGTTGGTCGAATGGAATCCAGTTGCAATTGCGCACGGTGAATTCAGCGCGGTCCAAGGCGGAATCCTCCCCCACGATCACGCGGTTCCGGGCGGCGTCCAATTCGATCACGTAAAGCGGCTTTGGTGTGGACAGCCCAAGGCCCTTGCGCTGGCCAATGGTGTAAAACTCAATCCCTTCGTGATGGCCGAGCACCCGCCCCTGGAGATCAACAATTTCGCCCCGATGCTTTTCCGCCAGCCCGGCAGCGGAGAGAAACCGTCCGTAATCCTTGTCCGGCACAAAACAAATTTCCATGCTCTCTTCCTTGTCCGCCGTTTTCAAATGGCGCTCGCGGGCAGCCTGGCGCGTGTCTTGTTTGGTTTTTTCGCCGAGCGGAAACAGGGCGCGGGCCAACTGGTTCTGGCGCAGGGAAAAAAGGAAATAGCTCTGGTCTTTGCGCGGATCACAACCCTTTTTCAGGAGCGTGCGGCCGTCGGGGCGCTTTTCCAGCCGCGCAAAATGGCCGGTGGCAATGTAATCGCCGCCCAGTTGCCGCGCGCGGTCCAGCAGCGCGCCGAATTTTAATTTCTCATTGCACATGACGCAGGGGTTTGGCGTGCGTCCGGCTTTGTATTCTTCGGCGAAGTAGTGGATGACCTGTTTTTGAAAAGCATCCGCCTCGTCAATAAGATAATACGGAATGCCCAGCTTGTAACAAACGCTGCGCGCGTCCGTGACCGCCTGCGGGCCGCAACATTTGTCCTCGGCGCGGGAGATGCAATCCTGGGGCCACAACTTGAGCGTGATGCCGACCACATCGTAACCCTGCTCCAAAAGCAAAGCCGCCGCCGCGGAGGAATCGACTCCGCCGCTCATCCCTATGATGACCCGGGTTTTTGTGGCGTCCGACACGTCCGAAAGATAGGCGCAATTGCCCTCCGCGCCAAGCCGCGAGTTGATCAAGGTTTGTTGGCGTTGATTTCGGCCACAAATTTTTGCGGATCGTCCGGCGTAATGACGACCGTTTTGTCCGCAAAGCGCAGCACGACGGCTCTTTTCGTGTCGGTGACGTAGGCCCGATAAATGCCGAGCTTCTTGTTGCGAAACCAGCCTGTAAATGAGAAAAAGCCGCCGTTGCCGAAAAGGCGCAGCGACCCCCGGAGAGCGTCCGGATCAACGGTCGCCGAATTGAGCCGGGACAAATCCAGGCGGCTCTCCCATCCCAGCCTTACGATGCTTAACCTGCTGTCGGTCAGGATATAACCCCGCACCATAAAGGCCGCGCTCACCACCAAGGTCAGGAGAGGAACCGCGACGAGGAGCCAGCCGGCCCAGGGTGGGATCATGGACATTCCCGGGGCGCGAAGCGCGGCGCTGCTGCCAAGACCGATCATCACGCCCGGCAGTGGAACGAGAAGGCATATCACGGTGAATGCCGCAGTCATTATGGCCAGCGGAGCGCCCCACGGCGCACTGAATGAAACGTTTTTCATATCACGGGCTTTGCCGGCTTTAAGGCCGCGACGACGTTCGGCCGCATCATAAATATGATGAGCAGGATGGGATAAACCAAGCTGCCAATGCAGCCGATCAGCGATACAATCATCATTATTCCTGACGTGCCACTATTCAGCGTTACGATGCCGCCGACAATAGATGCCAGGATCGAGTAAATGCCATCAATGATCGAAACAATTCGCGCCCAATTCTGCGACAACAACAACCCAATTCCCGCCGCCAACAGCACAACGGCGGCAATGCCATCCAACGGCATTGTTATCTTTGTCCAAAGGGTGTCATGCATCTGTTTCAGAAGAGGATTGGCCATATTCATCCCCGGCAGAACGACCATTGAAAACAGCGCAAACAGCAGGTCGAAAGACCCAAACCCGATATTCAGTATCCCGAAAATCGTCACCGAAATGGGCCGTTGTTGCATATCCTTCCTTTGCTTCGAGTTAATATTCTTAGAGAAATGCCAAGTTCCAGCTTAAGACCCCTGCGCCGCGACTCAAGGGCAAAGTGCCGAGGGCAAAGTGCCTCTCAACGCATCCAAAACCGCGCTGTCGTTTTTGTTGCGCCAAATTCGCGCGTGACGATTCAGGGGCTTTGTGTATTTTTGTCCCGTTGTGACGACCGCCGATGCCATCAAACTCCTGGAGAGATTTCGCCAGGGCAAAATAACCCTGCCCGCCGCGCTCCAGGCCTTTCAAGCGCCGCCGGTGGCAGACCTCGGGTTTGCCCAGGTGGATACTCATCGGGCCTTGCGCAAGGGTTTTGCGGAGGTCATTTACTCCGCCGGCAAGACTGGCCCGCAGATTGTCAAAATCGCCGCCGCAATTCTTGCTCGCGAAGAACGCCTCCTGATCACGCGCCTGACGCCCGATCAGGCGCGCATGGTGCGAAAAAAATTCAGGTCCGCCATCTTCCATCCTGTCGCGCGTTGCGTGACAATCGAAAAAAAGCCCCTCGCCAAACGACCGGGGTTCATCGCCGTCGTCTGCGCGGGGACAAGCGACTTGCCCGTGGCCGAGGAGGCGGTTGTCACCACCGAAATCATGGGCAACCGGGTGGAACGCATTTATGACGTGGGGGTGTCCGGGCTGCATCGGTTGTTGAATAAGTTGGAGCCGATCCGGCGCGCCCATGTGGTGATTGTCGTGGCCGGGATGGAAGGGGCTTTGCCCAGCGTGGTCGCCGGGCTGGTCAGCCGTCCGATCATTGCCGTCCCGACCAGCTCGGGTTATGGGGCGAACTTTGGCGGGTTGACGCCGTTGTTGAGCATGCTCAACAGTTGCGGAAGCGGGGTTACGGTGGTCAATATCGACAATGGATTTGGCGCGGGCTACGCTGCCAGCCAAATCAATTCCCTCTGCGCAGGCGCTTTATGAAAACACTTTATCTCGACCTTTTCAGCGGCATCAGCGGGGACATGTTTATGGGCGCGTTGCTGGATGTGGGGCTTGATTTTCCACACCTGGCCGGCGAGTTGCAGAAGCTGAATCTGGAGGGTTATCACTTGCATGTCTCCCGGGGCAAACGCGCGCAAATCGAGGGAACAAAATTTGACGTTCATCCCGGCCACCCTTCGCAAGGACACGGACATGAGCAGGGCCATGAACACGAACCAGGGCCTGAGCACGGACGTGATTATGCGGAAATCAGACAACTGATCCTGCAGAGTGGAATTTCAGCATGGGCCAGGGATAAGGCCATCGCGGTCTTCAATCGCATTGCGGCGGCCGAGGGGAAGATTCACGGTGTGCCGGCTGGGAAAGTCCACTTTCATGAAGTGGGCGCGGTGGATTCCATCGTTGATATTGTGGGAGCCTGCATTGGGCTGGAATTCTTGGGAAAACCGCGCGTGCTGGCGGGTCAGCCGATCGAGGGCACCGGCTGGATCGATTGCGCGCACGGACGTTTTCCGATTCCGGCTCCGGCCACGCTGGAAATCCTGGCGGCGCGCGGCATTGCCCTGACGCAATGCGAAGAACCCCGCGAGTTGATCACTCCCACCGGCGCGGCCTTGCTGGCGGAGTTTGTGGAGGAGTTCGGGCCGATGAAGAATTTCACCCCGGCGCGCATTGGTTTTGGCCTCGGCTCGCGCGACAACCCAACCCGCCCAAACGTCCTGCGCGCCATCATGGGAGAAACAAGCGCGGCCCTGGAGCACGATTGGGAGAGCGATGCCATCGCGGTCTTGGAAACAAATCTGGATGACGTCAACCCGGAAATTCTTGGGCACTTTATGGAAACGGCCCTGACGGCGGGCGCTCTGGATGTCAGTTACGCGCCCCTGCACATGAAAAAAAACCGGCCCGGTTTCCTGCTCGCTGTTTTGTGCGCGGCGGCGCAGGCCGACAAGTTCAGTGAATTGATTTTGCGGGAGACGAGCGCCTTTGGAGTTCGCTGCTGCATGGCGGAACGCCGAAAATTGCGGCGCGAGTTTCAAATGGTGCGGACTCCTTTTGGGGAGGTCAGCATGAAGATTGGCAAGCTGGACGGAAAAGTGTTGCAGGCCGCGCCCGAGTTCGAGTCGTGCCGAAAACTGGCCGAAAAGGAAAAGTTGCCGCTGAAACAGATTTACGAAGCAGCGATGACCGCCTGGAACAACACGCCATAAAGCGGCGGCCAGTCCTTGGAAGCGGTAATTTTTGGCTTGACGGCTGCGCAGCGGCAGCCGGCCTTCAGGCGCTCAACAAATCCCGCTGCCAATTCATCAGGTCGCCTTGATGGCAGTTCCAGTCTTCGGCCAGGGCCAGGAGGGTGGCGCGGCTGGCGATCAAGGTGGGGTCCAGGTCCAATTCCATCGCGCGGCGGTTTCGCCTCTGTTCCAATTGAGCAAAGCGCTGGCGCTGTGCTTCAGTGTGGCGTCGCGAATGGAAGCGAAGTATCTCGGGATGCTGGCCGGGCGAAACCGCCAAGCCCTTTTGAATGGCCTCGTTCAATCCATCCCTGCGGCGGGGCGAAAAATGGCGGGGCAGCAGGTGGTCAATCGGGCGATGCTCGATGACGGCCGCGGAAATATCCACCAGCGCCTCATGGCTGAGCACAAAGTAGGGCGGTTTGTTGGCCGCAACCGCTTCCTGCTCGCGCCAGCGCCAAATCTCGCGCAAAACCGCCAGCGCGGCGGGGGCCAGCTTATGGCTGCCTTTGAGGCGCCACACCAGGTCCGGTTCGGGCGAGGCGGGCATGGCGCATTCGGCAATGAGCCGATCGCACGATTGCTCCAGCCAAGCCAGGCGCTGCTTGTGCCGCAACTGTGCCCGCAGAATGTCGCTCAGCGCCTTGAGATGGCGCGTGTCATGGCGCGCGTAATCTTCCATGCGCGGCGTGAGGGGGCGTTTGGACCAATCGGCCTTCTGCGATCCCTTTTCCAAGACCACGCCCAGGTATTTTTTGACCAGGTCGCCCAATCCAAATTCGCGTTCGCCCAGCAGGCGGCTGGCCAGCATGGTGTCGAAAATCCGGTTGGGCACGAAACCGTGATTCTTGCGCAGCAGCCGCAAATCATAATCGGCCCCGTGCAGGATCAATTGATGCTTTTTGAGTTCCAGCCAAAGCGGTTGCAAATCCACCCGTGCCAGCGGATCAATCAGGCGGTCGCTCTGCGGGATGCTCAGTTGAATGAGACAAAGCTTTTCCGGGTAGGCGTGCAAACTATCCGCTTCCGTGTCCAAAGCCAGCCAGTCCGCGGCGCGCAGCGCGGGCAGGAATTCCGTCAATTTACCGTCCGAATCAATCACAGTCCGGGACTTTACGACAAAGCTCCCCGACTTTAAACCTTGAACTTTTATGCCGGCAGCCTGCATTTTGGAGGCATGAATTTGGCCCGCGCCCTGGCAAAGTCCGCGAAACGTCACCCGGACAAGACCGCGCTGTTTTGGGGCGGCTCGCAATTTTCCTACGGAGACCTCTGGTCGCAATCGCTTTGGGTGGCGGGCCAGTTGCGTTCGGAATTTGGCGTGCGCGCGGGAGATCGTGTCGGCCTCTGGCTCAAAAACTGCCCGGAATTTGTGCCGGCCCTTTTCGGTGTTTTGCAAACCGGCGCCGTCGCCGTTCCCATCAACAGTTTTCTCAAGCCGCCGGAAGTCAGTTTCATCCTGGCCGATGCGGGAATTGACGTGATCATTCTGGATGAAACGATGCGGGAGGGGTTTGAGAGATTGCGATCGGGCCGATCCGGGTTAAGGGCGCTGCGCGTGGAAAACATCGCCAGCCTTGCCGCGCCGGCCAAAGCGGGGCAGGAGTGCCGCAGTTCGGAATCCGACCTGGCTGTCATCATCTACACCTCCGGCACGACGGGCCATCCCAAAGGGGCGATGCTTTCGCACGGCAATTTACTGGCCAACGTGGAAAGCTGCCAGCGCGTGCTGGAAGCGGTGGGAGAAGACCGGATTGTCGTGCTGCTGCCGATGTTTCACAGCTTCATGCTGACGGTTGGCGTATTGCTCCCCCTGCTGATCGGCGGCTCGATCGTTTTGATCAAAACGCTGCATCCTCCAAAAAACATTGTGTCTGAAATCCTGCAACATCGGGCCACGTTGCTGCCGGCTGTCCCGCAATTCTTCCGCACCCTGACCCACGGCTCGGTTCCGGTCAATTTGCCGCTGCGGCTCTGCATCAGCGGCGCCGCGCCGTTGCCGGCGGAGATCTTGAAGGAGTTCACCGCCCGCTTCCCCATTCCCTTGTTGGAAGGTTACGGCCTGAGTGAAGCCAGCCCGGTGGTTTCGTTTAACCCGATTCACGGCCCTTGGAAAGCCGGCTCGATTGGCGTGCCGGTTTCCGGCGTGGAGGTTTCCGTGCAGAACGATTCGGGTGAAATCCTGGCGGCGGGCGCAATCGGTGAAATCTGCGTGCGGGGCGGCAATGTCATGCTTGGTTACTGGAAGCAGCCCGGGGAGACGGCCAAAACGATGCGGCAGGACTGGCTGTTGACGGGCGACATCGGCTATGTGGATGCCGACGGATATTTCTACATCACGGACCGAAAAAAAGACATGCTGCTGGTCAATGGAATCAATGTGTATCCGCGCCAGATCGAGGAGGTGCTCTACTCCTTTCCCGGGGTGAAAGAAGCCGCGGTCATCGGCGTGCCGGATGAGCGGAGAGGGGAACAACCCCTGGCCTTCGTCGCGGCGCACGACGGGATTGAGCTGCAGGAAGGGATCATGTTGCAATTCGCGCGCAAGCAATTGGCGGACTATAAAGTGCCGCGGCACATCGTTTTTTTGCCGGCGCTGCCCCGCAATGCGACAGGGAAAATCCTAAAAACCGAGTTGCGCAAGACTGCCGCGGCCTCTTCGTAATTGTCTTATTATGTTCCATTGCAAGGAGTTACATAAAAACAGGACTTTTACGTGTTGACGGTGACAATGGGCGGCTCATAGACTGTTGCCACTGCACAGAAGTGCCTGAAGCGCACTGTGCGGAACAATTTTATGCCTGAAGGATATTGTGTAAAATGCAAAGCAAAGAAAGAGATTGCCGAGGCCGTGGAAGAAACGATGAAGAACGGCCGAAAGGCAATCAAAGGCAAATGTCCGACTTGTGGCGTGGTGATGTTTAAGATCCTTGGCGGGAAGGCGGCGACGACGCCGAAAAGCTCCAACCAGCCAGGCTGACTTCCCTATGGCGCAACAACTCGCATACGTCATCATCACGCCTTACACGCTTCACAAGTCCCGCACGGGCGGGATACTGGCGCGATTGATCACGCGCACCGGCCTTGACATGGTGGCGGCGCGCATGTTCGCGCCCAGCCCGGAACTGGTGCAGCAGTATTCCGACGTGATTGTTTCCGCGGCCGATGAACAGGACCGGCGCGTGCAGGAATTGATTCGCGATTATATCCTGCGCAACCTGGCCCGGACCCGAAAACGCAACGCCCGCGCCGGGTCATGATGCTTTTGTTCAGGGGCGAAGAAGCGGTGCGCAAGACACGGTCTGTCATCGGCAACATCTCGGCCGAACGCCGCGGAGGCGAAACCATCCGCGACACCTACGGGGACTTGATTCTGGATGAACACGGCAACGTGCGTTATTTCGAGCCGGCCGTGCTGGCGGCTCCCACGCCCGAGGAAGCGGGCATCAAACTCAAACTCTGGTCCCACTATTCCGATACCGACGGCGGTTTGGTGCAGCGAACTCTGCCCTATGCGCCGGGTGAGACGCCGCAGCGCACTTTGGTGCTCATCAAGCCGGACAATTTTCGGTTTGCCACCGGCCGGCCGGGCAACGTCATCGATTTTCTCTCCCGCACCGGTCTTTACATTATCGGGATCAAAGTCCACCGCATGAGCGTTGCCCAGGCGGCGGAATTTTACGGTCCCGTGCGCGAAGTCCTGCGCACCAGGCTCAAAGACGTGGTGGCTTCGCGGGCCAGGGCGATTTTGGAAAAGGAATTCGGCTTCAAGGTGCCGGCCGCGACGGAAAAACAACTGGGCGAAATTCTCGGCCCCCATTTTGGCGACAATCAATTCGAAAACATCGTCAAATTCATGTCCGGCCGCTCCCCCGCCGAATGCGATGCCCGGCAGAGGGAGCAACCGGGAACGGAAAAGTGCATCGCTCTGGTCTATGAAGGGGTCGAAGCCATTCGCAAAATTCGCGACGTGCTTGGCCCGACAGATCCCTCGAAAGCGCCGCCGGGTTCGGTCCGGCGCGAGTTTGGGCAGAACATCATGATTAACGCGGCCCACGCCAGCGATTCGGCGGAAAGCGCGAAGCGGGAAATGGGCATCATCAACGTGGGCGAAAATAATTTCCGCGCGGTGGTCGAAGAGTTCTACGGGAAGAGTTAAGCTGTAGGCTTGTCAGAGGAATGATTGTCAGAGGAATAATCATGAAAAGTATTCTCAGTTCCATTCCCCTGACGATCATTCCCCTGACACTTCCGGCATATTCCCTGCCTTTCATCCTTATATTCGTTTCAGTCCTACTGTTTGGCGGGTTGACCGCGGCGCGCGCGTCCGATCCCGGCTACTGGTCCTGGGCACAGACGCCACCGATGGGCTGGAACAGTTGGGACGGTTTCGCCACGACCGTGACCGAGGCACAGACTCGCGCGCAGGCCGGTTTCATGGCGGCGAATCTGCATCGCCACGGCTGGGAATACATCGTCGTGGACATCCAATGGTATGAGCCGCTGGCCAACGGCTTCGAGTATCGCAAAGAGGCGAAACTGGAAATGGATGAGTGGGGACGGCTTATGCCGGCGACAAATAAATTTCCCTCCTCGATTAACGGCAAAGGTTTCAAGCCGCTCGCCGATTATGTTCACAGCCTTGGCCTGAAATTCGGTGTGCATCTCATGCGCGGCATTCCGCGTCAGGCGGTGGCGGCGAAAACTCCAATCAAAGGAACCAGCTACACCGCCGCCGACGTCGCCGACACCAACAGTAAGTGTCTTTGGAACGGCGATATGTATGGCGTGAATATGTCCGAGCCAGGCGCACAGGAGTATTATAATTCGGTTTTCGACCAGTTCGCGTCGTGGGGTTTGGACTTCGTGAAGGTGGACGACCTTTCCAGGCCGTATCACACGGCGGAAATTGAAGCCATCCGCAAAGCGATTGACCACACTGGCCGGGCGATTGTTTTCAGCACGTCGCCGGGCGCGACGCCGGTTGGCGAGGGCGAACACATCAGCACGCACGCCAACATGTGGCGCATCAGCGATGATTTTTGGGACAACTGGGCGCTGCTTTTTTCGCAGTTCGACCGCCTGCGCGACTGGACGCCGTTTCGCGGGCCGGGACATTTTCCCGATGCCGACATGCTGCCGATTGGCGTCCTGCAAATGGGAAAAAACACAACGCATTTCTCGCGCGATGAGCAGTTGACGCTCCTGTCGCTCTGGAGCATCGCGCGTTCGCCGCTGATGATCGGCGCTGACCTCACGAAACTCGACAATTTTACGCTTTCGCTGCTCACCAACGACGAGGTCATCGCCGTGAATCAAAAGAGTTCCAACAACCGTGAACTGTTTCATCGCAAGGGCTTTTACGGCTGGGTTGCCGACGTGCCCGGCTCGGCGGACAAATATGTCGCGCTGTTCAACACGCGCGTAAAACCGGGTGGCGGTACACAATCCTCCAACGCGACCAACGCTTTGGCGGCGGTGCCGGTGAAATTGTCGGAGCTTGGTTTCAGCGGCAAAGTTCGCGTTCGGGATTTGTGGCGGCAAAAAGGCGGCACACTTTTAAGAAGACGCAGCGCAAGCAAAGTTCGCGTTCGGGATTTGTGGCGGCAAAAAGACCTTGGTTCAGTCGCGGACGAATTTGCGCCTGTCATTAATGCGCACGGCGCGGGACTTTACCGCCTGTCGCCAGGCCAATGATCGTTCACTTCCGTGGAAAAGAGACAGGCCGTTCGCAGCCTCACATCAACTCACGCGCCCGCGCACTGGCTTCTTCCAGAAATGCCGCCAGCAAGGGCGTCGTCTTGCCGCGCCACAATGCGCCGATCAGCACCGGCGGAAATCCCGGCAGCGGCAGCGCGCGCACTTTCGGCGAAAGCGTTTTTTTGGGAACCGCCACTGACAAACCGACACCGAGTCCGCTCTCCACGTAAATTTCGATCATATCCGTCGAACTGGCCTCGATGGTTGGAAACCACTCCACGCCGAGCTTGTTGAGTTGCGCCTGAAAATCTTTGGAAAGTGTTTCGCCCGCCGGCAGGCAGATGAGCGATTCGTCAATCTTGTCGCGCCGCCACAATTCCCCGGCCGACTTTATGCGGCTGTTTTTTTCCACCAGCAAAACCAGCGGCAGTTCCATCAACACCAGCGAATGAAATCCGGCCAGCGTCCTCCGCTCGATCAATGTGATGACCAAATCCACTTCGTCCTGTTGCAACAGGGTCTCAAGCTGCGCTTGATAACCGTCGCGCAGCGACACCTTCAGGCCGGAAAATTTTTTGCGCACACTTTGCAACAACTGCGGCAGATGGTCGCGCAGCACAATCGTCGAGGCGCCAATTCGGAAATGCCGCGCCTGCCCGCCTTGAAATTCGGCCGCTATTTTATCGAGGTTGGAAAAAAACGGAAGGATGAACTGGTAAAGTTGTTCGCCCGCCGGCGTCAGCGCGAATGGCCGGCGTTGAAAAAGTGTCACCCCCAAAAACTCTTCCAGTTGCGCCACCTGGGCGCTCACCGCCGGCTGCTGGATGCCATAGGGAATGTTCCGCACCGCCGGCATGATGCCGCCGTGCCTGGCGACGTAATAAAACAGTTCGAGGTGATGGACGTTCATTGAGCCAAACGATGTTGGTGAAAGTATTATCAATTAACGCCGCTTCCGCAAGCGGTGTTAATCTGCGGACAAGAAAACAATGGAAATATGAAACTCGTCGCCGCGGAAACATTTCATAAAACCGGCTGGGCCACGGATCACCGGCGCCAAACGGTTTTAGCTTTTGGCCTCCTTTTTCAAGAACCAGAAACACTCGGCCATCAAAATAAAAAACACCGCATCCCCCACGCCGAACAGAGCGGCGAAAGCGATGTGCGGAAGGTTGCCCTGCGACCAGTAATAGAACGCCGTGGCCGAATAGGCCAGTTTGTAAAGGGTGCCGACGAAGATCAAATCCGCGTTCCGCCTCAAATCGCCTCGCGCAACCAGGAAGTACGCGATGCCGATGACCAGCACGAACGCGCCCAACAGCGTGAGATAACCGCCAAAGGCCGGCAGTTTTTCGCCAATGCCCAGCGCGGCAAACGCGCGGGCGGGGAAAAAGGTGAACGTGATGCCGAGGAGAACGTCGTAAACCCCGGCGATGGCGAACAAGCTTCGATAGTACTTTTCCCTGGTTGGATTCATATGATAAGTTCGTAGAATAAAGAATCACTAATCAAATGCAACCTAATCCCAATCTATTTTTGGCCTGGCTCTGGATTCTGCTTGGCTTTGTCTCCGGCATGGTGCTCGGCCTGTTTTTTCACGGCGAAAACTGGCTCGGCGGCTACGGCAGTTTCAAACGCCGGATGTATCGGCTCGGCCACATCTCGTTCTTCGGCCTCGGCGCGGTCAATTTGCTGTTTTGCCTGACGGTGCAATACTTTTCGTTGCAGGGCGCGCTCCTCCACTTCGCCTCGCTCGCGTTCATGGTTGGCGCGATTGCAATGCCGCTTTGCTGCCTGGTCATGGCGCATTTCCCGAAAGCCCGGATGTTGTTTGCCGTGCCGGTCATCAGCCTGATCACCGGCGGACTCTTGACCCTGACGGAGGTTGCAAAATTATGAACAAAAAAAGACGCATCGGTTTCATCGCCATGAGCGGTGTGCGCGCGCACAACGAAGAACTCACCAAACTCGGCCTCACCCTGCCCGGCTTCGTGGACCGCAACAAAATCATCGCCTCGCTCCCCAGCCTTGGCCTGCTCACCCTGGCCGGATTGACGCCGGAGAAATTCGATGTTGAGTACCACGAAATCGACGACTTGAAAAAACTGCCCGAACTGCCGGCGCATTTCGACCTCGTCGCCATCAGCACGTTCACGGCACAGTTGCAGGAGGCTTACGAAGTCGCGGATTATTTCCGCGCCAACGGAATTTGGGTGGTGATGGGCGGCATCACCGTCAGTTCTTTGCCGCAGGAAGCCAGGGAACATTGCAACAGCGTCGTCATCGGCGAAGGGGAACCGCTCTGGCCGGAGGTGCTGCGCGACTTCGAGAGCGGGAACCTAAAGTCGTTCTACGCCGCCAAGCCTCCGGGCCGGTTCGATCTCGCCGACGCGCCCATGCCGCGCTTCGATTTGTTGGACCCTGACAAATACAACCGCCTCACCGTCCAAACCAGCCGGGGCTGCCCGCACCAATGCGAATTTTGCGCCAGTTCGATATTGCTGACACCGCGCTACAAGGTGAAGCCGGTGGAGAAAGTCATCGCCGAGATCCGCGCGATCAAAAAAATCTGGCCGCGCCCGTTCATCGAGTTCGCCGACGACAACAGCTTCGTCCATCCCAAACACTACAAAAAACTGTTGCGCGAACTGGCCAGGGAAAAAGTCCGCTGGTTCACCGAGGCGGACGTGCGCGTGGCCGATGACGACGAACTGCTCGGCCTCATCCGCGACTCCGGCTGTCAACAGGTTCTCATCGGCCTTGAAAGTCCGCGCTGCGCCAGTCTCGACGGCATCGAGTTGAAGAACAATTGGAAAGCCGGCCGTCACGACGGATACAAAGCCGCCATCGCAAAAATCCAATCCTACGGCATCACCGTCAACGGCTGCTTCATTCTCGGCCTCGATGCCGACACGCCGGACGTTTTCGACGATGTGCTCGCGTTCGTGCGCGACTCCGGACTTTATGAGGTGCAGGTCACCTTCCTCACCGCGTTCCCCGGCACGCCGCTTAACCACCGCCTTCGGCAGGAAGGCCGGATCATCCGCGACAAGGCATGGGAGCTTTGCACGCTGTTCGACATCAATTTTCAGCCGAAGAACATGAGCGTCGCCGAACTGCAAAGCGGTTTTCTCGGCTTGGTAAAACAATTGTATTGCAGCGGGGAAACCCGGCAACGCCGCGCGCAATTCAAACGCATGTTGAAAATATCGCCGCACTTTGGCCGGCGCGGGGCGCGCCGGGAACAAATGCTCGCAGTGTGAAATTATGATTGATCGTAGAGACGATTCGGTTCAAAACGCCATGACAACCCGGAGATACCCATGAGACTCACCGACATTCAGAAACTTCGCGACGCCGGCCTTATCACCGAAGAGCAGCAGCAGCAAATCATCGGGCGCTTCCAACTCAAGGACGATGGCGGCAATAAATTCCTGGCCATCGTTTCCATCATCGGCGCGGTGCTCATCACAGCGGGAATTGTCCTGCTGATTTCCGCGCACTGGAACGAAATTCCGCGCGGCGTGAAAATCGCCGCGGGAATTTTGGTGATGCTGGGCGCGCACGGCGGCGGCTGGTGGCTGCGCGAGGTACAGGGAAAATATCGCCAGACCGGCGAGGCGCTGCACCTGGCCGGCTCCTGCCTGTTCCTGGCGAACATCGCGCTGCTTGGCCAGATTTACAACCTCGTCTCGCGCCCGCCGAATGCGTTTCTGCTTTGGTGGATTGGCATCGCCGCGCTGCCGTGGCTGCTGCGCTCAAAGGCGCAACATGTTTTGCTGCTGCTCGCGTTCGGAGTCTGGTTCGGTCTCGAAGTCAACGACGGCAGTAGCTGGATTCATTGCGAATCGGATCGGCAGATGTTGCTGTATGCGCTGCTCGGTCTGGTCTATCTCGGCGCGGGTTATTGTTTGCGTGGCACGAAATTTTCTGAATTTGCCGGCGTGACCGAAAAGCTCGGCCTGCCCGCCTTTTTGATTTTCGTCTATCCGCTGGCGTGGAAGGAATTCTTCGGCTGGGAAAATCCAGAAATACGCCAATGGTTTTTCCCCGCGCTCGGCGCGTTCGCCCTCTTGCTGCTGGCGGCTGGAATTAAAAATCTCCACGAGCTGACACGGCAATGGCGCTGGACGTGGTTCGCCGCGTTGCTCGGCATGGCGATTTTCATGGCGACAGTCTGGTTCGGATGCTGGGAAATCAATAATCCCGCCAGCCTGCGCCATTTTTACCGGGGCGAATCGTGGAGCTATCTCGGCGGCGCCATCGCGCTGTTCGTGTTTTGCCTGTTGCAAATCCAGGTCGGCCTGCAGGATCGCTCGCCATTTATGGTGAATCTCGGCGTCGTGTTCATTGCGCTCGACATCCTTGCGGCCTACTGCGATTTGTTCGGTTCGATGGCACGGACGGGTGTGATGTTTTTGATTTCGGGCATTTTTCTGATTGTGTTCGGCGTTTATCTCGAAAAGAAACGCCGGGCATTTATGAAACAAATCAAATCGCAAAGTACAGGAGCAACACCATGAAAAATCGAATCACAGCAACGAGTTCATTCCGCGCAGTGGCCATGCCAATGTCAATGGTCCTGCTCGCGGTGTGCGTTTGCCGTTTCCCGGTTGCCGCCGCACCACAAGCCGGCATTGCGCAGGAGCAGCAGAAGCGGCTGGAGTTGATGAAATCCAAAGGACCGGACGCCGCGCTGACCATCCTCCCCGTGCGCCTGGCGGGGAAACCCTGGGATCGCCTGACCGAGGTGGTCGGCCTTCTTCTCGAACAGCAGGGATTGAGAAACATTGAGCTTGGAAAAACCCCGTTCACACCGGCTGAAACGAATTTGGAAAGTTTGGCCGCTGCCGTTGGGGCCTTTGTGAAGACAAATCCGATCACCACCAGCTACGCGCTTTATGCCGAATACAATGGCAACCGTCAAACCGGGCTGAATGAACTGCGCGCGGTCGTCGTGGATCAAACTGGCGCGGTCCTCTGGACGGATCGTCAGACGCCGCAGGACGAAGCGTTCAAGAAATGGAATCACGCGAACCCATGACCTTGTCCGTTCTCCTCGTCGAAAGGTTGAGTCCGCCGCTCGGACTCAACGAAGAGACAGCCAAGGCGGCCAAACCGGGCAAGCTGGCGGCCATCATGGATCAGCGGAGCGGCCTGCCTTCCGGGAATGAAAGGGCGGCCCTTCCCGAACGCCAGAAGGCGATGAAACAGGTCGCTGCCCGGCGCGACGCTGCTGGTTTATCCGGCGCGGATTGGCGGGAACAAGAACAGCGTCCCCAGCGCGACCAACGTCGTGCGGCTGCTCAATCAAGCGGGCTTGTGCAAAGCCGTCCAGGCGGACAGGCGATTCTCCTCAAAGCTTCGCTGGCCGACCCGAACGAGCTGAAGGGGCTGTGGAATCTGGCGCGCGAGTTCCGGGATTTTGTCCGAACCAATCCGCCCGCGACTGACTACGCTCTTTACGCGGACTACGGTTTCAATCCGCAAAACGTGGAGCAGGGTTTCGTGCATTTTGTCGTGTGCGACCGCAAGGGCGAGTGGGTGATTGTGGACATGCAAAACTCGCATCATCCCGACTACCAGAGCATCGGGATCATTTCCCGCGCCCGCTGCGACGAACTCCTCGTCAAACGTATGGAGGGATATCTAAAATAATTTAACCTGTGACGAAACGGATCGCGCCATGAAACTAAAACTACTCATCCTTGTGCTTGTGCTGCAAAGCGCGTGGCTGCTCGGAACCGTCGTCGTGCAGGAACGCGCGCTGGCCGCCGGCAACATCATCCTGCTGGAAACCCGCCGCGTGGACCCGCGCAACATGCTGCGCGGCGACTATTTGATTTTGAATTATAACATCAGCGACGTGCCAGCGAAACTCTTTTCACCGCCGGTGACGAAAGATTTGCCCGTCGGCGCAAAAATTTTCGTCGCGCTCGCGCCGGGGACGAACCGGTATTACGAAGTCACGCGCGCCAGCACCAACGAGTTCATGCCGGCGGCGGGCGAAGTGTTGCTGCGCGGCGAAAGCACTTACGCCTGGCGGAACGCGGCCAATTCGATCCACGCCGCCTACGGCATCGAAAATTATTTTGTCGCCGAAGGCACAGGCAATCCGGCCGGCAAGCTCACGGTGCAGGCGGTCGTGCCTGCATCCGGGCGCGCAAGCATCAAGCAAGTTTTTGTGGACGGCAAACCGTACGCCGGGGCCATGAAAGAATCCGTGGGCCGCCAGTAAGAAAAGACGCTTCGCATGAATGGACAGGGCAGAAACTTTTTGAGGATTCATGCGCGAGTCGTTGGCTGCGGAAGGGTGGAGCGGGTGAAGGGAATCGAACCCACCACTATTCTTCCGCGCCTTGCGTAACCTTGCTGAGCCGTGCAACTTACGCAAGCCGCCTTTTTCGCGTAAGCGCACGAAAGGGCGCCTTGCGGCAATTTTCCTGGCACTGGTTGGCACTAAGAAACCCAGCCTCAGAAATACTGAACTCGTGGAATTTGGTTGGCCCTGACCGGCTGAAAAATGAGCCGCAGTTCGGTTCCCGGATACACCGTTTCGGTCGCCGCCAATTCAGCGAACAGGTGCTCCAGGACCTCATCGTGCGCCCCGCTGCTGACCGCACCCCGGAGCAGGCAGGTGGCGTCTGCAAATTCCTCGCGATCCAGCCCCAACTCCTGTTGCAATGCCGGGTCCAAGGTGGCGTAAGCGCAAGTCTGGCTGCGACGCGCGACGACCCGATGGCCGCTGGGCAAGAGCATGGCCCTGTCCTCATGGTCGTGCAGATTGAAGTCCTGCATGGAGTCGGTGGCCGCTCGGAAGGCCGCCGCCGCGAGGTGATCCTGGCCACGAAATTCGGAAACCTGCGCGACGAGCGCGGCAATTTCCTCGGCGTCAATGGCGGGCCCGCATGCGTCCGCCAGTGTTGCGATGCCAGCCTGCGGCGGTTGGCGTATAATCTGGGCAACTTCCTGCGGCAGGCGGTGTTGCCCAGAGCGGTTCGTCACTGGACGTTGACGACGTTGCGGGAGAAATTGATCAAGATCGGGGCGAAGGTCGTGCGCCATTCCCGGGAAGATAGTCTTCCAGATGGCGGAAGTGGCGGTTCCAAGAGAGTTGTTCCAAGCCATTCTGGAAGGGATTGGGCGACTGCGATTGGCAACCGCGACGTCAGGATGAAGGCCGAACGTGTCAAAAATGCAGGGGAACACCGGAAAATACGGAGGAGGTGTCTTCTCATCCGGGAGAAAAAGGGCTTGGGAGGACAAAACGGCAACAAAACACCCACTGTGTCAGAGAAAAACCGAGGGCGGACCTGGAAAATGGACTTGCAAAGCTGGGGAGAAGGAAGAGAATCACGAAAAAGGCCCACGCTGGTCGTGGGCAAGAAATCAAATGGGAAATCCCGATGAAAACGAAAAATCCCCGATCAGATTGTCGTAAAGCGTTCACTCTGGTTGAATTGTTGGTTGTCATTGCGGTCATCATCGTGCTGGCCGGAATGATGCTTCCGGCGCTGGCCGCTTCAAAAAGCAGAAGCGCCGCCGCCGGCTGCCTCGCCAACCTGCGCCAACTGCAAAACGCCTGGGCGATGTACCTGGATGATAATAATGACGTTATGCTCCCCAACGCGCCCTTGGGCTATCAAGCCAACAAGGCATGGTGCCCTACTTCGGGTGAATCGTGGGGCCCCGTGGACGGGAATACAAATGTCTCATCATACACGGGTGCCCTCATATTCCCGTATATCAGCAGCAACATCACTGTTTTAAAGTGCCCGGCCGATGTCGTTCCGTCCGCGAACGGACAGCGCCTCAGGAGCTATTCGATGAACGGCCAGATGGGAGCAATCTATGCGGGGGTTCTCTCACTTGAATACAACCCAGGATATTTGACATATACGACAGGCTCTGATCTCACCTGTCCGTCTCCCGCCAATGCCTTTATCTTTCTTGACGAGCATCCCGGGAGCATCAATGACGGATATTTGCAGATTGAAAGCGGCTCTGGGGGATTTCCTGATGTTCCGGCATCGTATATCGAAGGAGGCTGCGGATTCTCTTTCGCAGACGGCCACGGAGAGATTCAGCAGTGGCGGACGACATCCCTCATGATACCTGTGACGTACGGCGTGACGTTTAGCGACGTTGCCGTTTCCAGCACCAATGTCGATTGGCTGTGGCTCACCGCACATGCCGCTTGTCATCAATGAAATTCATTACCCTCGTTTTACTTTGCCTCGCACAGTTCAGCCTGCTGATTCATGCGGCTGTGCAGCCCGTTAGCGTCGCAAGCGGGACTTTTGCTCCGCCCGCCGGTGGCAGTGGAGATTCTTTGGCGCCTGTTATGAGTTCGGACGGAAGGTATGTCCTCTTCGCCAGCCTTGCCAATAATCTGGCCGAAAGCAGCAACGGAACTCAGATTCCAACTTTGTCCACACCAAAGATGAATGTCTTTTTGCGAGATAGAACGAATGGAACCACGACCCTGGTCAGCATGGACATCGCGGGGACAGACGGCGGCAACGGCGATTCCTGGCCGAGCGCCATTTCCAGCAACGGCCAATATGCGCTTTTTGAAAGCACCGCCGGGAATTTGACAACAAACAATCTGGCTGGAACAAGCCAGGTTTTTCTGCGTGATGTGGTCAACGGCGCGACAATCCTCATCAGCGCCGGCAGCAACGGCACGGCTCCCAATGGCGTTTCCCGCAGTTCAGTAATGACCCCCGATGGCCGCTATGTGGCGTTCGTCAGCGCCGCCAGCAATTTGGTGTCGGGTGACACCAACCGGATTCCTGACGTTTTCCTGCGCGATACCCAGGCGGGCACAACAACCCTCGTCAGCGTTGGCGCGCAATCCACCAGCGTCGCCGCTGCGGGGGGCAGTTGCGAGTTGCCCGCCATTTCAACGAATGGCCGCTACGTCGCGTTTTACAGCACGGCCACGAATCTTGTGGCCGGAGCTCCCACCAATGGCGAGATTTTCCTCCGCGACGTGGCCGGCGGCACAACTGCCTGGGTCAGCAGCAATGCTCATGCCGCGATGTACTCGGCGCATGGCACGTCCAATGCCATTTCCTGTAATTTCAGTCTGAGCGACGACGGCCAATATGTCGCCTATGAGGCATGTCCCCTGACCAATGGCGTCTCCTCCTCATTGCTGGGCGGCGTCATTCTCCGATACAGCCTGGCAACAGGTTTGACAGAGACTGTCAGTTCGAGCGCCCTCGGATTTCTTTCGGGCACCGAGTTGAACACCCGGAACCTGGACATGACACCCGACGGACGGTTTATTGCTTTCATTGCCAACGTCGGCAGTGCCTTCGGCAAAACCAGTGTGTATGTCTGGGACTCCCAAAGCAACACCACAACCCTGGCCAGCGGAAATGCCGGCGGTGTCGTGCCGGCGACTTCGCTTTGCTATTGGCCCGCGATGGATTCCAGCGGACGATACATCGCATTCCTCGCCAATGCCTCAAGCTTGACCACCAATTCCCCCGCTGCCGGCATAAACCTTTTCCTCCGTGACATGCAGGCGGGCGTAACGACATGGGCCGATATAACCAGTTATGCCGCCAGTTCGCCTGAAAGCCTGATGACATTCCCGCGCCTGAGCGCCGACGGCAATTCCGTGGCATTCGAGTCGCTTGGTGAAGGATTGGTCGCCAATGACAGCAACCATGTTTATAATGTGTTCGTGCGCAATGTGCCGGCCAGCACGACTGAGCTGGTTTCGGCCAGTCTGCCTGCGCTGGCCTCAATCACGCCGGACGGCGCCAGCGAGATTGACGCCTGCTGCGTCAGCACAAATGGCCGCTACGTCGCCTTTTGCAGCGAGGCGGATAACCTTGTTCCCGGGGATACAAACGGATACCGGGACGTTTTCGTGCGCGATATTCTCGCCGGCACAAATTATCTGGCCAGCGCCAATAGGAACGGGACCGGTTCCGGCAACGGCCCATCCACCAGCCCCGCCATTAGCGGCAACGGGCGCTATGTGGTTTTTACGAGCAGCGCCAACAACCTGGTGGACAATGACACCAATAATGCCAGGGACGTTTTCCTGCGCAACCTTGAGTCAAACACCACGACGCTTGTCAGCGTCAATACAAACAACAACGGGCCTGGCAACGGGTCGTCCTATTCGCCGTCGATCAGCGTCGATGGCCGTTATGTTCTCTTTCAAAGCACAGCGGGCAATCTGGCAGCCGGTTCTGTGAGCAACTCAGCCGGAAATTTGTATTGGCGGGACATGCAAATCGGCATGACTCGTGCGATCACGACATATTCAGGATCCTCGACTGTGGGCAAAATGGCGGCGATGACTCCGGACGGCCAGTATGTCGCCTATGAGGATCTGCAAGGCCCGGCAACAGTCGATTTGTGGAGCGCCCAGTCGGGAAAAAACATTTACACCAATTCCACTGCGCCACCCGGCGGCCCGATCGTCATCAGTCCAAGCGGGACGCGAATTGGCTGCTACGGCACCAGTCAGGCGTGGGCGATTGATACCGTCGCCAATACCAGTTTGGCCCTCGGCACAGTTCCTTTGTCGTCTCATGCCACCATGCAATTCAGCACGGACAGCCAGTACCTCGTTTATGTCGCGCGCCCGACAGGGTTCTCCAATCAAATTTATTTATACAGCTATGCAACCGGCAGCAATATTCTTGTCAGCCAAAATTACAGTTCCGGCGGCGGGGGAAACGGAAACTCGGACTCGCCGACCATCAGTGGCGACGGACTTTTTGTAGCCTATCGCAGTTTTGCCAACAACCTTGTGCCGGGCGACACCAACGGCCTGCCTGACCTTTTTCTTTATGACTGCCTCGCAGAGACGACAACGCTTCTGACCTCCGATTTAGTCGGATATGGTCCGGCCAACAACCGCTCGCTAAGCCCCATCTTCAGCGGCACGGGTGAAACCCTGATCTTCGAAAGTTGGGCGTCGGATCTCGCATCTGGAGATTATAATGAATGGGGTAACCTTTTCGCATTCCAGCCGTTCTCATCCAGCCCCACCAACTCGGATGGCTCCTTCGTTATACAAAATCCCACATTCAGTGGCATAAACTGGCACAATGGAGCCGCCCTGGCTCCGACTTTCACGTGGTTGACCACTCCGGGAACATCGTATCAGGTGCAGTTCAAAAACAACCTCACTGACCCCGCATGGCAGAATCTGACCAACAACGTCAGCATCGTCGGCGGAGAAGGTTACGCCATTGATCTTGCTCCCGCCAGCGCTCAGAGATTTTATCGCGTTATTGCTTTGCAATAACGCGAACGGAATTCGCGCCATCGCAGATTTTTGTTTCCAAAGAGGATTAACGCAAGGCGCAAAGGTTCAAAGGCTTAGCGCGGCAGAGCCGCAACCAAAAAGAGGAAAGCGCCGCCCGATCTGGGTAAGATGAGTTAAGGAAGCCGCTGGAATAGCCAAGTCTGAGACAAAGATAGACCGTGATGCCCGCTCCGACTGCGAGTGGCGCACCGATCAAAGTGTTCCTAATGCCCATTTTTCTTAATTCCGCATTCCTCTCTGCACAAAATGCCCCGATTTTGGTGTCTGCGTCGATGGCTGATATGCCATTCGAGGTGAGGAAATCAGAACGGATGAAGATGGCTCTCCCCACATAATCCTCGCTCTTGCCTCCGAGAATGGAATATCGGGTTTCCTTTTGTTGCCTGACTATTAATATACAACCGCCGGTTTGTTCATTGAAACACCAAAATCCCCAAACCCTTCGGGCTGCGCCCGTCCGAGCCATCTGGATTTTCAAACCCATGCCGACACAGGTTGTGCAACCGCGACAGTATCCTTCCGAGGTTTAAACAGTGCCGAACAGGCGCTGATGGTGGCCATCGAAACAGCCAACAGACTCAGTGAGGACGCCTCTGGAACAACTGTGATACTGACTGCATCCAATTTTTCATAGGCGCCTCATTTCCTTTCTGCGAGTGCTTTCACTGCCGCTTCCAGTTCGTTCAATCGTTCCGCGAGCGAATCATTTTGTTGTTTCAAAGTTTGAATTTCCGCGTCTTTGTCCTTTCTTTGTGTCCCAGACTAACACATCAAGTGGCCCGAAAAAGTGAAGTCACGTCACATGGTTTAAGATAATCGACCCAAGCGAAAGAATTAGCGCTTCAAAATCTGGCTGCACAACACAAAGATGTCGCATTTCTTGAAGAATTGTAACACTACTGTTCGTACCACCCCGCCGATTGGAGTCATTCAAATCTTCTGCCAGTCCGGTTTGTGGTCATAAACCCAGCGGTAGTAATCCCCCAGCTTCAAGGCCGATGCCGCCTCCCGGTCGATGCAGACGGTCACTTTGGGATGCAGTTGCAGGGCGGAGGCAGGATTCATCGAGGTGACCGGGCCTTCGACTGCTTCGGCGATGGCGCGGGCCTTCTTCTTCCCTAACGCCAGCAACAGGCAATGCCGTGCCTCCAAAATCGTCCCGATTCCCATGGTGATGACGTGGTGCGGCACCTTGTCCTTACTGCCGAAAAACCGGGCGTTGTCGCGGCGCGTCTGAGGCGTCAGCGTTTTGATTCGCGTGCGCGAAGCCAGCGATGACGACATCTCGTTGAAGCCGATGTGTCCGTCCGTGCCAATGCCGAGCAGTTGCAAATCGATCCCGCCGGCGGCGCGGATGCTGCCTTCGTAACGCTTGCACAATACCGGAATGTTGCGCGCCAAGCCGTCCAGCATGTGGATCCTCTTCAGAGAAATATTGACGCGCCGGAACAGCTTTTCCATCATGAAGGTGCGGTACGACTGCGGATGCCGAGCCGGAATCCCCACGTATTCGTCCAGGTTGAATGTGGTAACCCGGCTCCAATCCAGCTTCAACGCAACCAATTCGCGATAAAGCGCTTCCGGCGTTCGGCCCGTCGCCAGGCCCAAGACTGCCGCGGGCTTCTTGCGGATCAGGCCCGCCACCAGCCGGGCCGCGACAGCGGTCGCGGCGACCGCCGTCGGTTGAATGATGATCTCCATAAAATCAGGCGCCGTCCAGTCGCTGGCGCAATTTCGCTTTTACGTCCTCCGAAAACTCTTCGATGAAACCGAGGACGAACGCGACGATGTCAATCGATTCGTCGGCCACCAGCGGCGTCAGATCCATCCCAAAAATCAACTGCGTCGCGGTGTCGGTGGCGTGCGACTCGAAAAAGGTCGCGTTGGCCGCGCGCCTGCCCCGCGTGGCCAGGTCGTAGCGCTTGCCGCCGGCGATCTGCGAATCAAACACGCCGTTCATCGACGCTGCCAGATGCTCACGACCACTGACATCCATTAAAAATTTGTCCGCGTCCGGCAGCCAGTCCAAACCCCTCCACACTTCGCAGCCTATGATCCTTTTGGGCCGTTGCAGGCGGGGCAGTTCGCGCATGGCCTGCACCGCCGCAACGGCCACGCCGATGTGGGTGTCGTGCTTGTCCGCCAGGTTGTGCGTGTAAACGATTTCCGGCAGGCTCGCGGCCAGGATCTTTTTCAGATCGTTTTTCAGCGCCGGGTTGGCGGCGCTTTTGACTGCGGCACTCGGATAATCCAGTTGAATCATGACACCGTAGCGCCCGACAACCGCCGCGTTCCTCTGTTCCCGCCGGCGCACGGCCATCATCTGCACGTCGGAAAACTTCTGGTAGACACCGGCGCGCGCGCTGCCGGCGCCGTTGGTGCAGGTGACACCGCCGAACCATTTGCGGCTTTGGGCGTAACACGTCAAAATGCCGTGAAAGGCCATGAATTCCAAGTCGTCCTGATGCGCTCCGATGCCCAAATGCGTGATGCGCCGAAGCGCCGCAGGGGCGGGTGTTTCATCTGGCACAAAGATTTCCGCTGTGCTGTTCTTTAATTTCATATCGTTCAAAAGCTCACGCCGGCAGGCTGGCTGCGGCCACGGCCTGCCCGAGCCGCCGCGATTTCTCATCCGGCAAACGCAACTCGATTTTTGCCGCCAGTTCGGGAAATGCCGCCTTTAAAACGCCGCGCGCTTGCGACACGATAATCTCCCCTCCCCGGCCTGTGGTGACGCGGCCAAGAATGAGAGCCTGCCGGTAATCGTAAAAGTCCGCGTAGTGCGCCAGTGAATAACCGAGATAGATGCCGACCGTTTCGAAGATTCTTGCGACGCGCTCGTCACCCTTGGCCAGGAGCGATTGGATTTTGGCCAGGCGCTCCGGCAGGCCCATTTTCTTGGGCAGTTTGATCTTTGCGGCGGGCAACAGTCTGTTTACCGCCTGCTGCGAAAAATACATTACGCCCGTCCCGATGTCGCCCGACCATTCGTCCAAGGCGGCCCTGGGGCTGTAATCCACCGGGGTGAAGGCAAGTTCGTTCAGCCAGCCAGGCACGCGGCCGTGCTTGTCCATGAACCCGCCCGCCTGACTCGACCCCATGGCAATGCCAAGCACGCCTTTGCTGCCGAGCGAAAGCGCGCCGGCCAGAGCGGTGACGTCGCCGTCGTTCATCACCACGACGGGCACATTCCATTCGCGCTGGATGCGCTTGAAAATGCCCGCCGCCTTCGCGAAGTCCTTCTTCGGCACGGCGCGCAGCAAGGAGGCGACGCGGATTTCGTTGTCCACGATGATGCCAGCCGAGCTGCCACCGATGGCATCGACGCGCGGCAGATGCGCCGCCGCGC
The DNA here is from genome assembly GCA_963825315.1 of uncultured Verrucomicrobiae bacterium. GTDB lineage: Bacteria > Verrucomicrobiota > Verrucomicrobiia > Limisphaerales > Palsa-1400 > DASRLE01. The sequence continues at coordinate 910,172 of CAWGST010000005.1, forward strand.
GATGCAGCGCGGAAACGATGTGGTGGTAATGGTAATCCGGATTGGCCTGAGATTTCGGATCCCACGGCGCTTCCCCGGTGAAAACGGCCGCGCCATCGACGACGGCGGAGACCTTGTAATCGCTGGCGCCCAAGTCAAAGCCAATGCGGCAGCCTTTGAAATGGCCGCCCGCCGCGATTTGTGTTTCCCTGGCCGCGGGAACTTTTTCCGCCGTGGTCACGACCACTTGAAAATTCCTTCCGTATGCCGCCGCCATCATGTCGCGGTCGAACCGGCGGACGCCGCGTGGCTGATAACATTTTCGAATCGCGTCGCCAATGGCTTTCGGTCCGCCGAGATGGAGCTTCCAGCCACCGCGCGCCCACAGGAGAAATTTCACGAGCCGCTCCGCGTAAAACAGCGTGGTCGCGCCCGCGCTTCGATCGATCACGGTTTCATAGCGGGAAACGAGACCGTTCTCGCGCTCCAGGGCAATGACAAACGGAACAGCCCGGCCGGATTTTTTCGCAGCGGCCACGTAGTCGCGGTGGAACAACCCGGGCGGCTGAAAATGCCGGTCGAGCGGGGCTGGAACGGTGTCTCTCATCTCATGTCTTTTTGCTGAAGAAGGCTTCAATTTCTTCCAGGGTCTTGCCTTTCGTTTCGGGGAGGAAAAAGGTGGCGGTGATGAAATAGACGACAGTGCAGGCCGCAAAAACCAGGAACATCGCGGAATAGCCGTATTTGCCGACGGTCGGCAAAAAGATCGCGGCGATGAAGGTCGAAATGGCGATGTTGATGAGCAGGGCGATGCTCATGCCGTTGGAGCGGATGCGCGTGGGCATGAGTTCGGAAAGCGCCAGCCAAACGCAGACGCCGGGGCCGACGGCGAAAAACGCCATGAAGCAAAAGATGCAGACCGCGGTGAGCCAGCCGTTGCCGGAAGAGGGCACAGCGGTGATGAGGGCATTTTGGATTTTCAGCGGCGCGCGGCGCGCGGCGTCGAGATCGGCGAAGGGATTTTTGAAGAACGCGGCCACCTTGGTGGCCAGCACGCAACTGTCGCGGTCGAGGACGAGTTTGGGGTCAACGTCGTCGGAGCGCACGACCTTGGTGGCGGCATCGAAATCGCCGTAGGAATAAATAACGACTAGCGACTTGGGCTGGGCAGGGCTATTCCCGGTTGGCCGGCCCAGCAGTTTGGCCGCGGTGTCGTCGTTGAAATCGATCACCGCCATCTGATTGGAGGCGATGACCGTCGCTTGCACGGCATCCTTGACGTCCACGCGCCGCGATTCGGTCTGGCGAAAAATGAATGCGGTGGCAAGCAGCGAAACGATGACCCCCGCGCTGCCGAGCGAGAGAAGGAATTTGCGGCCGCGGCGATCCACCAGCAGGACCGCGCCTATGGTCATGAGGAAATTGACAACGGTGAACAGGAAGTTGCCTATGTGAGCCTGCTTGTCGCTTAAGCCGGCCTGGATGAGGATGGTAGCGTTATAGGCGATGATGGAGTTGACGCCAGTGGCCTGGTTGCAGGCGAGGATGACGCACGCCAGCAGGAACGGCAGGAGGTATTTGCGCTGGAGCAGCGACTCATGACGGTGATGGGCGGCGGCGGCGGCGGATGCTTCGGCGGCGGCCACGCGCTCCATTTCTTCTTGTTCCACGGCGGCCTGCTCTCCGGTGCGTGAACAAAGCAAGGCGCGGAGAGCGGCGTCCTTTTGGCCGTGTCGAAACAGCCAGCGCGGCGACTCCGCCACCATCAGGCTGCCGAGGACGAACAAAACGCCGGGCGGCAGCGAAACCCAGAAAATGCCGCGCCAGGCGTGGTCCTTGAAGGCGAACAGCTTGGCCGCGTCGCCCAATTGGGCGACTTCATCAACTCGTTTGCTGAAATAAAGCGCGATGGCGGCTGCGGCGACGAATCCGAGGGTGAGGAGCCATTGAAAAATCCCCGTGCCTTTGCCGCGATCCGAGGCCACGAGACATTCGGCCAGGTAAAGCGGGACGACGACGCCGATCAGCCCGCCGCTGACGCCTTGCAGGAGCCGCCCGCAAATCAGCGCGCCGTAGCCATGGGCCAAAGCAATGATCGGCACGCTGATGACGAACAAGAGGCCGCTGAGGATCATCATGGGCTTGCGCCCGAAAGAATCGGCCAGCGCGCCGGCGAACAAGGTCGAGAAGACGCCGCCCAGCAGCACGGCAGCGACGATGTGGGAGAGTTTGTCCGCAGTGAGGCCAGAGGTGGCCGCCAGATAAGGCAGGGCTCCGGAGATGATGCCAACATCCACGCCGAAGAGCAGGCCTCCCAAGCCGGCAACCAGAAGTAAAAACCGGTTGTACCCGGTCTTGGTATCGGCAGCGCGGCTGGATTCAACGGCGCTGTTCATTTGTAACTATTCACGTCTTTCCGTTTGACTGGCAGGCAGTATGAGGGGGGCGGGGGGCTTGGAGGCAAGCAAAAATTAGTTTCATTTTGGTGTAAGGAGCACGTGTTCGGCGAGGACCGCCAGACTCCGAACGCGAAAATCAGCAATTCGCCATTCACAGGTGGGTTCTTCACTTTCCATTTTTTCAGGCTATTCAATGGACTAGAGCGTTTTAAATAAAACTGTAGCCACAAGAGGCAAACCAGTTCATGGCATCCCGGGGCGTGATACTCTGCAAAGCTGAAGCAATCGCCTGGAGCAGAGCGGGCTGCGTGCGGGCCTCGGCTGTACGCAGGTGGGATTTGACTTTGCTCCACATTTGCTCGATGGGATTGAGGTCTGGGGAATAGGCTGGAAGGAAGAGGATTTGGGCTCCAGCCTGCGCGATCAGCGAAAGGGTCGGCTCACTTTTATGCGGGGAGAGGTTATCCATGATGACCACATCTCCGGCGCGCAGCGTCGGGCACAAGACATGGCCGACATAGACCCGGAAAACCTCCGTATCGGTGGCCCCCTCGATGGTCATGCAGGCGGTGGCACCGTCCAGGCGGATGGCGCCGATCATGGTCGTGGTTTGCCAATGGCCCTGCGGACATTGGGCGTGGACACGCTGACCCCGCAGGGCGCGCCCGCGCAGGCGGGTCAGATTGGTTTTGGCACCCGATTCGTCCAGGAAAATCAGTTTGGCCGGGTCCAAACCGCCTTGCCGACGCCGCCAGGCGCGGCGCGCCCGCGCAATGTCCGGACGGTCTTGCTCGCTGGCATGGAGTGTCTTTTTTTATATGTCAGCCCCATCTTCGCCAGAACGTAGTGGATGGCGGGCAGAGAACAGTCCAGTTCCAAGCCGGCGCGCAGCTCTTTCAAGGTCAGGTCGGGCTTCTGATTCAATAGAGTCCGCATCTGGCGCTGATGGGCCGCCAGGATCATCGGCTTGCGCCCGGAGAAACGGTGGCGCGGACCGATCTCCCCGGTCCGTCGGCGTTGTTGCAAGAGCTTCTTGACCAGGCCCAGCGAAACCCGGTAACGATCGCCGACCTCCACGCGAGTCCCCTCTTCAAGGTCATAGGAAGCCAAAATCCGTTCGCGCAGGTCCAACGATAAAGTTCGCATGAACTGCCTATACCACAGGCCCAACGGAATGGCTACAGTTTTATTTAAAACGCTCTAAGGCTCTGCCAATCTCTCCGGGCGATGCCGGGGTCGACCCTGTCGCAATGAAGTTCATGGTCTACGCGCACAAATGCTAAATTATATCTGGCTGTGTTTAATGGTGGCGGCTGTCCTTATCGGCGGCTGGAACAACCATCTGGACGAGGTCATCAAGGGGGCGTTTGACATGGCCAGGGCCGCTGTCATGGACATTGCTCTGCCGCTCTCAGCCATCATGACGGTGTGGCTTGGCGTAATGCGCCTGGCCGATAGATCCGGACTGGTCTTCCTGCTGGCGCGAGCGTTGCGCCCGATTCTGCGGCTGCTCTTTCCTGACGTTCCGCCCGATCATCCGGCCATGGGCTCCATGGTCATGAATATCGCGGCCAATATGCTCGGCCTGGGCAACGCGGCGACTCCCCTGGGCTTGCGGGCCATGACGGAATTGCAAAAGCTCAATCCCATTCCCGGCACCGCAACCAATGCCATGTGTACTTTTTTGACGGTGAACACCGCTTCCATCCAGCTCATTCCAGCGACTGCCATCGGCATTCTCGCTGTAGCCGGGGGCAAAAACCCGACGGCGATTGTGGGCACGGCGCTGCTGGCCACCATCGTTTCACAATTCACCGGGCTAACCGCCGTCAAAACTTTGGAAAAGCTTCCGATCTTTCGTCCGAATCGCGGCGTCATGGCCGAAGCGGAAAAGCCCACGCCCGCCGCCAACCCAAGCCCTGGCGCATCCGAGGCGCATTCGCCGCCGCCCTTGTCGATTTGGGGTCGAATGCTACTGGTTCTATTCCTGGCGTTCTTCGTATGTTTATTTGCAAAGCTGGCGTGGCCGGAGCAAACGGCGCTTCCGATGGAGGGGCCGTTTACGCACGTCATCAAGGCGATTTCGCTTCTGGCCATCCCTTTTTTCCTTTCATTTTTTCCGCTCTACGCGGCGTTGCGTCGCATCAAAGTTTATGAAGAATTTGTCGAGGGGGCCAAGGAAGGCTTTGGCGTGGCTATAAGAATCATACCTTATTTGGTGGCCATTCTCGCCGCCGTCGGCATGTTCCGCGGCGCCCACGGCATTGAGTTGATGGCCAGAGTGTTGAAGCCGGTCCTTGAATACTTCCGGTTCCCGCCGGAACTGCTGTCGCTGGCCGTGATGCGGCCATTGAGCGGGAGCGGGAGCATCGCTTTGGTGTCGGACATCGTCAAGACCTACGGCCCCAATCATCTTTACAGCATGATGGCAGGCACCATTCTGGGCAGCACCGAGACGACGTTTTATGTCATTGCGGTTTACTTTGGATCGATCGGAATACGGCGCACACGCCACGCCGTTGCGGCGGGTTTGATCGCTGATTTTGCGGGGATCGTGGCGTCGGTCACCATCTGCCGGATCGTCTTTGGCGGGCCATGAAAAGAAGCGAACTTGGTCGCGGTTGAAATTTTTGAGGCCATCTCCACAGCCGATTGCCAGGGCTTCTTTTTAAAGGCCCAATACGCTGTATGATTTATGTAAATGCTCCAGCGTAAAGACTAAAAATCTGGCCAAATGGGGCGGCCTTGATGTTGGTCAACCCTTTTATTCCAAGGGCCTTAAAGGTGGAGGACAGAAAGACCTTTCCGCCATCGAAATCAGCGGTATACATTTTGTAGTACGCCACTCTGCCTGGCTCCTCGGTCTTGTAGAAATTCAGGCAATGGATTGCAGGTGGAATTTTCTCATCTCGCGGAATTGCGAGCACGAGAAGATTCAGCGCTGAGTTCGGCTTGGTCCGCTCTTTCAATTGCGGCAACGCCTTTTCGATTCCCCCAGCCTTCGCTATTGCGGCAAGAGCCCATTCACTATCAACAACACAGCTTGCCGATGGATCATCCACTTCGACCGCACCATTGTGAGCAAGAAGCAGGACCTCTTTGTCCGTTGCGGCGATGAATGGATGAGAACAAATCGGAGAATGGAGCGCTGGATTAGATGCAAGCCTGGAATGAAAAATAACATAAACGTTCTTTCCCTTGATAGGCGGGAGCTGAACATCCTCCTGCCAGACGGGAAGTGAACTGCGGAAGTGGTGCAAACTGACACTGTCGTAGAGTCCAAGGCCCCATCCGTGCGGATGGCATGTGAATTTCGTGCCAAGGGCATCTTTTACGTAAGGGTTGCATTTTGAGCCCTCGCGGAAGGCGCGGAACATATTCTGCAGGTCTGCGGACCTGCCGCCAACGAATGCAATCATTCGACACATATGATTAATGGCAAGCATCAATTCGGTGGAAGCCGGCCAGTTCCGCAATTACCTGAAGTTGTTGTCCCAAGCCGTGCCAACGCTCGGCTTTGCGGTCTGGAAATCCAGACCTCAAGTTCGGCTTTATCTCTTGAAATGCGACTGCTTTCATTTTTGCAACCGACGCAAATGCGCCGCTCTCAAAGAGTCTAACGGTTCCACGGAACAGGTCAACCGTTCGGTTGGCTAACTTCCCTGACAGACGATGAGCGCAACACGCCGGCCGAGACAGGCAAACGTTTGGGCGGGAAAGCCCTTGCAGAGGAGGCACAGATTGTGGCTTGTGTTGCGTGGCTCATCACTGGCGCGAGTTTATTCGCGCGATGAGCCGCACCCATACGACCGACAAGGCAGAACAGCACCTTCGCGCGATCCAAAAACACCGTTCCGATGTGCTGCAACTGATCCCCTCTCCAGACCCAAAACCCTGTGAATAACTTTTGTAAAATTCCCCTTTCCAATACAGAGAACTTTTAAAATCCTGTCGACTGTGGATTTCTTCACGGCTGAGGTATGGATGGGGGGCGGATTGATGACGCATTACGTGCTGGTGTTCATGCGACTTGCCCCGAGACAGATCAGCCTTGCCGGTTCCACCCTTGTCCCTGATTCTGAATGGATGAAGCAAATGGCGCGAAAACTGACGATGGCCGGGGATTGGGTGGCAGGGTTGCTCATGTTGGCGCTGTGCGCAGGATGCCATTGGTGTCCTCCCAGCGGCGCTTTGGAGGCTCGCCGGGGGGACGAGATTGTTGCTGCGGGGCAGTTCTTCCACACGGGAACTCGGGTGGTTCTCTGGATGGATCCGGGAGGTTATGACGCTTACCGGGTGGAGCGGCGGTTCAGCCCGCTGGGCAAGGCGGATTGGGAGGACTCCCAGAAAGAGGTCAAGACCCTCAAGTCGCCCAACCGCTATGGCGTGCGGACGAACAGCCTGACGCCGGAAGAGATGGCGAGGACGCGAGGTGGCGGCTGGGACCTGCCGTTGCTGCAACGAGTGGTCGACCAATTCGTGATCCATTACGACGAGTGCGGCATCAGCCGGGAATGTTTCCGCATCCTGCAGGATCATCGGGACCTGAGCGTCCATTTCATGCTCGACATCGATGGCACCATCTACCAAACGCTCGACTGCAAGGAGCGCGCCCGCCAGGCGACCATCGCCAACGACCGTTCCATTGGCGTGGAGATCGCGAACATCGGAGCCTACGCCCCCGACCGGCCAAATCCGCTGGGGGACTGGTATCAAAATACCAATGGCCGGACGATCCTGGCCATGCCAGAGCGGCTCGGCCCATCCCCCGTTCGGCGAAAGGGCTTTGTCGGCCATCCGGCGAGACCGGAGCCGACGCGAGGGCGCATCCAGGGGGAGTCGTTGATCCAGTACGATTTCACACCGGAGCAATACGCAGCATTGATCAAGCTGACGGCCGCGCTATGCAAGGTGTTTCCCAGAATTCAATGCGATTACCCGAGGGATGCGGACGGGAAGCTGATCCCCCACAAGCTGGCGGATGAAGCGCTCAGGAATTACCACGGGATTCTCGGCCATTACCATATACAGACCAACAAGGTGGACCCGGGGCCGGCGTTTCAGTGGGACTTGGTGGTCAAGGGCGCGCGCCGGTTGCTGGAGTTTCCGAAGCCGCATCGAAGATGACTGATTTTGCGGGAAATGATTACAGCGCACTGGGCAAAACAATGTCGATGAGCAATCGCTGCGAACGAGATCCTTTGATCAGGCCCGCTCGCCTGCGGTTTGGCGATACCGTCGGCATCGTCGCGCCGGCGAGCGCGCTGCCCGATCCGGCGGGCGTGGATCACGCAGTCGCAGCACTGGAAAAACTTGGGTTTAAACCTCGCCTGGCCCGCAACGTGCGCCGGCGTATCGGGTTCCTTGCCGGCAGCGACGCCGAGCGTGCCGCGGACATTATGCAGATGTTTTTGGACGGCGAGGTAAAAGCCATTTTCTGCCTTCGCGGCGGTTACGGCTCGGGAAGAGTGCTCCGGCAACTCGATTATCGGTCCATCAACAAGCGGCCGAAGATATTCATTGGTTACAGCGACATCACTGCTTTGCATTGCGCCCTGTTGACGCAGGCGAGGTTGGTCTGCTTTCACGGCCCGATGCTTGTGAACAAGCTGGCTGGCAAGGGAGCACCCCGCTTCACGGTTCAATCCTTGCTAAAAACGGTGATGGAGCCATGTCCCGCGGGCGCGATCTGCGCGGGTTACAATGGCAAATCCGTGCGCGTCATCCGAGGCGGGAAGGCGGAGGGGGCGTTGATCGGCGGGAATCTTTCGCTTCTTTGCGCGACGTCGGGAACGCCGTATCAGCCGGTGTTCAGGGGCGCGATCCTGTTTTTTGAAGATGTTGACGAAGCGCCCTTTCGGTTTGATCGGATGTTGACCCATTTGCTTAACGCGGGCGTTCTGCAACAGGTGGCCGGGGTGGCGATCGGTGTCAATAAAAATTGTCGGGACAAAACGGCGAACAAAACCGGCGAATACCGTCAGAGCGAAGCCGATGTGATGGAGGAACGGTTGCGTCCGCTGAAAGTTCCCGTGGTGGCGGGGCTGCCGTTCGGCCATGCGCCTTGGAACGCGACCTTGCCGGTTGGGTTGCGGGCGAGGCTGGACGCGGAGAACGGGGATCTCGTTATCATGGAGGCGGCGGTGAGGTGAGTTGAACGCGCAGGCCGGTTTTTTGGGTGGCGTTGGCGAAGGAGAGGACGCCGTTGCGGGCGGTGACGCCGGTGCAAGGGTCGTTGGTGATGAGGAGGTTGCCGTCCAGATCGAGATAATCGGCCAGGGCGGCGAGATGCGCGCCGGCGCTGATGAGAACGCTGGTTTCGATCATGCAGCCAATCATGGTTTTGAGGCCGGCCTTGTGCGCCGCCACGAGGGCGGCGTGGGCGGCGCTCACCCCACCGGTCTTGACCAGCTTGACGTTTACCCCGTGGAAACATTCGGCGCAGCCTTCCGCATCCTGCGCGGTGTGATACGACTCGTCAGCAAAGATCGGCAAGGGTGAACGAGCTTTGAGCCACGCAAGATCTTGGGCGGTGGTGGTGCAGGGCATGGGCTGCTCGACAAATTGAATGAGCGGGTCGCGGGCCAGCCACTCAATCATTTCCAGCGCGTGCTCCCTGGTTTTCCAGCCTTCGTTGGCGTCAACGCGAACGGGTTTGGCCGGGGCGGCTTGCCGCAAGGCGTGGAGATTCTGCTGGTCACGGGCGTCACCGACTTTGAGCTTGAGGATGGGAAACTGTTCTGCAGCGAGGGTTTTTTGGCGGATGATGTCGGGTTGCGCGATGCCGATGCTGAAGGAGGTGACGTGATGGTTTTCACGGAAGCCGAGGCCGAGGAAATCGCAAACGGGCTGGCCGGCGCGTTTGGCGGCGCCGTCAACAAGGGCGAGATTGAAGGCGCATTTGGCGGCCATTTCCTTCGGGGCCACGGTCTCCAGAAAACCCATGCTGCCGGGGATATCGGCGAAGGAAAGTTCGGCTGGGTCGACTCTCTGGCAAAAAGCCAGCACACTGGCGGGAGATTCGCCGTAAATGGCCGATGGCGCCGCCTCGCCCAGGCCGACGACGCCTTGGCCGTCGGCGAGTTCGACGAGGACCACCTGATGGAGGTTGGAGCCTTCGCGTCCGGCGATGGCCCAACGGTGGGCGAGGCGCAGGCCAACGATCCAGAACTTCATTTGCACATGGCAATTAAGAGGGGAATGGCCCGCGGAAGCAACAAGATTGCGCCAAGCGTGGCAGCTTCAAGGTTGCGCGCGGGCGCCAGTTGCGGCGCGGGCAGCGATCAGTTGGTCGAAACGGCCAAATTGGCCGTGCGGCTCAATTACTCATCGTAATGGTCAGCGGGGCCGGGAAGCTGGTGACGGAGCCTGCGGTGTTGGTGATGACGACGGAGTAGATCCCGGCGGCACCGCTTTGGAGATTGGTCAACGTCAGGATTGAATTCGTCCCCGCAACGACCCTCTGGCCATTCTTTTGCCAAATGAAGGTCAGGGGCGCATCGCCCATAGCCACAGCAGACAGGACCGCCGTCGCGCCCTGCTGGAGGGACAGCGCGTAAGGCTGCGTAATGATGACCGGCGCCACTGGCACCACCGTGTAGTAAGGTTTGGGAATGACGTTGCCGGCGAAGTTTGTTTCATCGCTGAGCAAGGCGGCCAGGTTCGGATCCGTCAAGACGTTGCTCACCGTGTTGGGCGCGCCATCCACAGTGACCGCCTGCGATACCAGGCGGATGCCGTGGCTGTAATCCATGTAGTACTCGCTGTGCCCGTTGTAGAGCGGCTGGATCATGGTTCCGTCAGGATGAGGCCATCCGTAAATGACCACAGGATTGGGCGCGTGTGGCGAGAGGTTGGTGTAAATGCGCGTGGAGATGACAACGTCCTTCTTGTCGCCGCCGACCGAAGACCCCAGAGGAAAGGAAGGCAGAAAAGTCATGCGTTGCGTCCAGACCATTGTGTTGTAAGTGTTGAACCACGGTATGGTCACGGGCGGGTGGGCGTTATTGTAAGGGATGGGCGTCGGCTCCATCTTGACCTGCATGTTAACGAAGACGTCGTTAACCATCTTGCGCGTCGGCAGCGTGCAATCGAGCGCTGTGGCGATCCGCTGCGCCAGCATGGGGGTCATCGGCTCCAGAAAATAATCGTCGTCGGAACCAATGGCGAGGTAGTCGGGCGTGACATAGTAGGTTACGGTATGATTGACGCCATGGATCACGGCGTTGGTGGTGACCGGCACAAGGCGGCGTATCCAATTGGGCACGTTGCCGAGGGCGACTTGGGCGTAAATCCAGTTTTCCCGCTGGGTGTCGGGTGGCTTGGCCATCGGCGAAATCACGTTCACGAAGTCCTGACCGCCGAGCGCGTTGGCCGGACGCGGCGGCAGGTTTAACGTCTGCGCCAGGGACGCGCCGGCAACGCCAGCCAACAGGGCCGTCAACCCCGCCTGCGCGGCGCATTTGGCCGCGAAGAGCGGCGTATGTCCGAAGTGTCGGAGGCTTGTCTTGATCGTCGTCATGCGAGCCGGTTTGGTTCCTCGCGTACAGAGGCGAATGATTACAGAACGAACAACCGGCACGGTTGTCAATAGGACTGCGAAACCCAATAGAACTTTTGGCCGTTGGTGGTAACGGCGTTGTCAATAAATTGATTGGTGCCAAGCGCATTGGAGAGGCTTTCGACCGTGGTCCAAGTGGCCAGATTGGTGGAGGAGTAAATGGTGTAGTTCTTGCCGGTTTGACCTTCCAAACTGATGGTGACCTGGTCGCTGCCGGTGAGCCCGGCACCGATGATCTGGGGTGCCCGAACCAAGCCCGCGCTGCCGGCGGAATAAATCGCGTTGATTTGCGGGGCGGTCAAAGCCTTGTTGAAGGTCATGATTTCATCCAGGCTCCCCAGCATGAAATCAACATATTTGGAGGAGGACGAAATATAGGCCGCGCCAATATAATACCGGGGCAAGGGGATGCTGTTGGCAAGCGAGCCTTCCGAAACGCCATTGACATATAAAGTCGTGCCCGAGCTGGTGCCGACAAAGGTCAGGTGGGTCCACACTCCCGCCGGGACGGTGTATGCCGGGCTGAAGAGATAATCACCCACGCCCAACACAGACAAGCCCACTTTATGGGTGCCGATGTATTGTTCCAGTTTTAGGGAGTAGGTGCCGTCCTCCAGCAAGCCAGCCGATGTCTGCGGCGTGTTTTGGCGGTTGACCCACATGCAAACCGTCCAAGGCACCGGAATGTCCGCGGCACCAGTGGTGATAATGGCGCTGGTACCATCGAACTGGAAGGCCAGGCCGCTCTCGCCGGGGACATAGCCCAAATCGCCCTGGGGCGTGCCGTTGGCCGTGCCAAATATATCAATGGCATTCCCTTCCGCAGGCCACCAATCCACCATCCCGGCAGGTGCCACGACACTGCCCGGGGCATTGGTCAAAGGCCCCAGAACGGAGAGAAAGGCGGTGGCGCTCAACACGCTGCCGAGGCTGTTCGACACCAACACGGAGTAGCCCCCGGCGTCGGTGACTTGGACGTTGTCGATGGCATACTGGCTGTTGGTGGCGCTGGGAATATTCGTTTCATCGAACTCCCATTGATATTGGAGTGTTCCACTGCCGGTCGCCATGACGGAAAAGGTCACGTTCGTGCCCGGCGTCACCGTCATACTGACGGGCTGGTTGCTGATGCCGGGGCCGCCTATGACGTAGGCCGCCAGGCCGGGTGAAGTGCCGTCGAATACATCCTCATCCACCTCGCCCTCGATGCCTGAAACCGTTTCGGTTGAGCTGAACTGCCAAAAGGCCCAGGTGGACCATGGGCTGGTGGAACTGGGCGCGCCATTTTGCGGATTCGGGCTGGTGGGGTATTGGGCCATCCACAGCGGCCATTGGGTATTGGTGGCCAACAGCCAACTGGTGGCGAAGGAAGTGTAGGTGTAAACCACCGGCTTGACGACAACACCGTTTGATTTGCCATAATTTACAAGGTCCTGGCACCACTCGTTGACCCATTGCGCCGACGCGGTTTTGGTGAGGTTGGTGGGGGCCGTTTCGTAATCGAGCATCGGCATCAAGTAGGAGCCGCCGCCTGTAATGTAATTCCTGGCTATGTTCCAGAAGTAGGCTGCCTCGGTATCCGCGCTCTTCGCGCCCGTTATGTTGGGATTATCGTTCGGATGGGCAAAATGATAAGCTCCGATCAGCACGCCAGCGGTCCTGGCCTGGGATTCGTTGTAGGTAAAATCCGCATCGATGTAAAACGTCCCCTCCGTGGCCTTGGCCCAGGCGAAAGAGATCCCGGCACTCCTCACGTTCGTCCAGTTGATGTTCGTCGGCGGACTATCGTCCGAACCTTGGTAGCTGGAAACGTCAATCCCCAGCGGGCGTTGAGCAATCGCATGTCCCGGCCCAACCACAATCCCCAGACCAATGAGAATGACCGCGATCCAATCAGTCGAAAACCGGAACAATTTCATAAATCAGGTAAAACCAGCTACAGTTCACAACTCCATGTCACGAAGTTCGCCGATTGCAATTTTTTTCACTTTATCTCAATCATGGTTGCTCTGCAAGCACAATCGAGCTGTTTGTCGCGTAGAATTCACGGCTGTTTCTTTCGGTTTCGGCGGCGCGCGCGTCAATTTTGGCGCCCCTCTTCATGGATGCGGATGAAACGCCGCAGCGCGAATAATCCGACCGGAGCAACCGAGGCGGTCAGGGCGACGAACAGCCACATGATCGCGGAATGCCTCTCTCCGTGTTCGGGACAATACCTGGCGAGCAACGTGCCAGCGAAAGTCCCGATGAGCAGTTTCGCCAGCAGAAAGGGGATGTAGGAAAGAGCGCCATAAGACGCCTCTTGTCCCCGGGGCGCGATGGCGGCCGCGTATTCATAGACCCGCGGCGAGTAGAACGCCTCGCCCAGGGTGAGGACAACCACATAGCAAGTGATCATAATGTAGTACGGATTCACGGCACCCGTTAACCCCAGGTAACGATGGCCGATCCACTGCCCCAGCGCGCCATCCGCCCACGTCTGAAACCACGCTGTCGGCAAGGTCATGATGAAAACGGACGCGGCCGAGATGGCGCCGCCCAGGGTTACCATCCGGTAAGCGGAAAATCTTTGCGTGCAGGCGCCGATGACGGGCACAAGAAAAATGACGAGGAAGCCGTTGAGGGCCCAAAGGCGCCCCACGGGCGCGCCCTGGCCCAGTTCGCGAATGCCGAATTCTGGAAAGACGTAATACATCTGCATGAAGATCAGTTTCAAAAAGGCGATCAAGACGAGAAAAACCAGCAACCGGTAAAGAACCGGCTGGCGCATGAGTCCGGCGAAGAGCCGGAAGGCGTCTTGCACACTGGAGCGCACCGTCTGCGCGAGCGACGGCCAAAAGCCCTTGATCGCGGACTTCGCCCGTGGGGGAACGATTCTGACGCCCTCCTCGGTGGCTTCGGCCCCCTCGCGCACGAACCAGAGGACAGGCAAAAGCAAAAGTTCAAGGATGAGGCTCACGAGAAACAAAGCCCGGTAAGAGCTGATCTCCACGCCCAACGCCGACAAAGTCAAGTGCCCATGTTCGCCCAGAACGTGGCGGACCCAGTCAAAGATCCAGGATGCCGCCATCATGCCGACATTCATGATCGCGTAGGCGATGGAAAATGAGATGGAACGTTGTTGGGTGTTGGAATATCTGCGGACGGCGGCGATGAGAACAGGAGTGCCAAGGGCCTCTCCCACCGCCAGGGGAAACAAACCGCCGGCCAACGCCAGCCATTTGACCTTGGCGAAAACCATCACCATTCGAGCCGCCACACAAACCCAGACGCCCAGGAAAAAGGTCTTCCGCAGCCCAATCGCGTCGGTCAGCGAGCCGACAAGCAACGTCACCACCGTCATTAAGAGAGACCACGCGGCCACCATGCCGAGGGCTTTCTGATCGCTGTAACCAAAATCAGACGAAAGCCACGGCACGAGCGTGAGTGTCGTCACCGAGTAAGCCGCAAAACTCAGAAATTTCACGGCGAACGTTATCCACAGTTCCCGCGCGCCGCCTCGCAGTACGGTGAACTTGCCAAGAAAGCCGGTGGCCATTCGCGGATTGTCAGGCATGGTGTTTCGGGTTCTGCCGAGTCGGAAGACAGTGCCCATCCCTGCCCGTCAAGTAAAGCAGCGATGAAGCTTGGGAATGGAGCGCCACGATTGAAGGCTATGCTTCGCCGCCGGATTGTTTCAAGCGGCAAATCCGCCGCCGCTCCGGCTTCGCCATTTCGCACGGCTGTTCTTGCTGTGCCACGCATGGAAAAAGTCGCCATCGTTGGAACGAAGATCTTTTTTATTGCGGCGTCCGCGCGTATCGGTTCAATGTGCAGTTAGTGAACAACTCCGTTGCATCCAGCAGCGCCGCCGCCAAGACCGGTTACAACCGGTCCGCATTTTTCCTCCCCGAAATGAAAGGCAAAACCCTGGAAGAAATCGAAGCCTTCTTCAGCAAAAAGACATGAACCAATCCACTCTTAAAAGACATCTCACCCTGGCTCTCGCGTCCCTTGCCGCCGCGGCTGGCGCCGCGAATTTAACCGCCATCATTCCCGCGCCAGCCCACGTGGAGGTGCGCGATGGCGTTTTCACCTTGCAACCCGGCAGCAGCATTCTGGCCGGCGCCGCTTTAAGGGACACAGCAAAACTGCTGGCTGCCCGCCTGCGCCCCTCCACCGGTTTCGCCATCAAGATCAAGTCCGCCAAAACCAAAATTGAGCCGGGCGACATTGTGCTGACGATCGAAAACGCCGCCACAAACCTTGGCCCGGAAGGTTGTCAGTTGTCCGTCACCCCGGACGGCGTCACCGTTCGTGCCGCGACGGCGACAGGCGTCTTTTACGGCGTGCAATCCCTCCTGCAATTGCTGCCGCCGGAAATCTTCTCCGCCAAACCCGCCGGCAGCATCGTGGAGTGGACTATTCCGTGCGTGGAGATTGCCGACCAGCCGCGCTTCCCATGGCGCGGCCTGATGCTCGATGTGAGCCGCCACTTTTTCACCAAGAAAGAAGTCGAGCAGACGCTGGATTTGATGGCCCTCTACAAACTGAATACGTTTCACTGGCATCTGGTGGACGACCAGGGCTGGCGCATCCAAATCAAGAAATACCCCCGGCTCACCAGCGTCGGCGCCTGGCGCAACGGCATTGATTTCCACCTCGACCCCAAATCCTCGACCGCCTACGGCCGCGACGGGCGCTACGGCGGCTATTACACGCAACGCGACACCCGCCAAGTCGTCGCTTACGCGGCGGCACGGCATATCACAATCGTCCCTGAGATCGAGATGCCCGGCCACTCGACGGCGGCGCTGGCGTCTTATCCGCAATTTAGTTGCTTCGGCGGACCTTTCTCCATCGACCAGGATAGAGGCATTTACCATGGCATTTATTGCGCAGGCAACGATGCCACTTTTCAATTCCTCGGCGACGTCCTGGCGGAAGTGATCCCGCTCTTCCCTGGAAAATATGTCCACATTGGCGGCGATGAAGTCCGCAAGACTAACTGGCACCGCTGTGAGAAGTGCCAGGACCGAATCAAAGCCGAGGGCCTTAAAGACGAGAAGGAATTGCAAAGCTATTTCATCCGTCGCGTCGAAAAAATCGTCAATGCCCGCGGTAAAACGCTCATCGGCTGGAGCGAAATCCGGGAGGGCGGCCTGGCCCAAAACGCCGCCCTCATGGACTGGATCGGCGGCGGCACCGCCGCCGCCGCCAGCGGCCACGACGTGGTCATGACGCCCACCGCGTTCTGCTATTTCGACCATTACCAGTCCACCAATCACTACGCCGAGCCAAAAGCTATCGGCGGCTTTTTGCCGTTGAAGCAAGTTTACGCTTTTGAACCGGTACCGGCCGACCTCCCGCCGGAATTTCGTTCGCGCATCCTCGGCGGGCAGGCCAATTTGTGGACCGAATACGTGCCCTCGTTAAGCCATATTGAATATATGCTCTTCCCCCGCCTCGTCGCGCTGGCGGAGGTGGACTGGTCGCCCCAGTCCGCGCGCGACTGGGACGATTTTAAAATCCGCGCCGCGCTCAACGAGCGCCGCCTCGACGCCCTCGGCGTCAATTATCGCCCCCTGTCCAAGCCGGATTGAATATGAAGTTAAACAGGAAGGCCGCATGAATATTTTGACCGTTCGGGGTTCAGAGCCGCAGGAAAATCCGACGGTGATGAAGAAACTTCGCAAGCCAGATGAACAACAGCACGCCGACGAGCGAGACAGCGAGTTCGCCGCAGCCGGCGGCGATGTGCGTGTCAAGGAATTGTTTGACCGGGCCGCCAGCCAGGCGCAAGGCGAGCTTGTGATAACCGAGGCCTCCGAGAAAATTGCTCGTCAAATAAAGCGTGATCGGATTCATGCCAATCCAGACGAACGGCTGGCACCACCACCGCCATTTTTTTATCTCGATCACCCAGTAAAACGCGGCCAGCAACATCGCGCTGTAACCGCCGGCGACGAGGACGTAGGACGAGGTCCAAATCTTTTTAATGACAGGAAAATGGACTCCCCACAAAAACCCAAGCGCCACGCCGACTGCGCCCAGGCCGAAAAGCCACGCCGCTTTTTTGCCGTCAGTCCCCTGGTTGTTGCGCAGGAACAGCCCGGTGAAAATGCCCAGCAAACCGGTGACAAACGCCGGCAGCGTGCTGAGAATCCCTTCGGGGTCGTAGGTGCCGTCGTATTTTCGTCCCGGCAGATACTTTTGGTCGACGTAGTCGGCCAGATTCACGCCTTGGATGTAGGAGCCGCGCAGCATGTTCGTGCTGCCCATGTTAAGCTGCGAAACGTTCTTGAAACCGCTTTCCTTGGTGATGACCGCCGTTCCGCCGGGCGTTGGACGCACGTCGGGAAAAGACGTCAGCGCCATCAGCGCCCAGTAGCCGAGGAGAAGGCTGGCGGCGATGGCGATCATGGCGCGAGGCTTGCAAAAACAAAAAACCAACCCGCCGAACAGATAACAAAGCGCGATGCGGTTTAACACCCCCATCAGCCGCATGTCCGGCCACGGATTGGTAACCCCCCCCGAATAAATCAGGCCAATGAGGAAGAGCAGGACGCCGCGTTTCGAAACCCGCCTGACTGCGGCGGCCCGGCCTCCTCTCGCAATGATGTTCGTCAGCGAATACACTGTCGAAACGCCCATCATGTAAACGAACAACGGAAAAATCAGGTCGTAGAAATGAAACCCCTCCCATTCGGCGTGGTCGAGTTGCCCGGCCAGAAACGTCGTCGCCGCGGACGGGCTCAGTTCATGCAGCGCGTAGACGAACGAGTCGGCGCCGAGGATCCAGAACATGTCGAAGCCGCGCAGCGCGTCGAGTGACATCAAACGCTGCGGTTCAGGCGCAACGGGGCTTGGGCTGGCAGTGTCGGCCATGGTTCGTTCGAGTTTGCGGGCGCGGACCGCGCGCCACTGGCCATGAGGGTATGGCCTTCAGGGTTCCGGTTCAAAGGACAAAATTGTGGCTTTTTCAGTGATTTTGTGACAACAACCTGTAGTCTGTTTCTCATGGAAAGGACATGCACCATTTTGTCCGCCGCCGTTCTGGGCTCGATCGCGATGTCGGCCCAGGCAGCGTCGCCTTTGGAAACCGAGGTCCTGGCTGCCGTGCGGAACGCGCATTTTGAGCGGGTGATTGATTTCGGCGCCGGCAACGAAACCCGCCCCGTCAAAGCGTTGCTGAATCTGCCCGCAATGACCATCGCCCACCCGCCGAACGTGGCCGTGGCCGTGATCCAATTCG
Source organism: uncultured Verrucomicrobiae bacterium (assembly GCA_963825315.1). Lineage (GTDB taxonomy): Bacteria > Verrucomicrobiota > Verrucomicrobiia > Limisphaerales > Palsa-1400 > DASRLE01. The sequence goes on from CAWGST010000005.1 coordinate 928,344, forward strand.
ACCCCCAAGGCCGCATGGTGGACCGCGCCGACGTCTTGCTCTCGCGCGATTATCCGGACGGCCTCATCGTTCCATTGGACCCAAGTGCCGGGGCGAGTGCGGTGCGGTTTCGGCGTTGGGACATCGAGCGGTCCGACGGCGGCACCTTCTCGCCCGAGGACGGTCATCAACTCACGACCAAGGGGTGGACCAACAATCCGCCGCTGACGGATGCTGACGACATAGTGCCCGGCCGCGACAACGCACCTTATCAATTTATGGCGCCCTATCCCGCGTCGCTGTTCAAAAGCATGGTGGCGTTCCATATCATGCGGATGATTGACGCCGGCATAATCAAACTGGACTCCGAATATGTTTACGCCATCAGCGGCGCGGAGCCGGAGCGGCGCAAAATCCGTGATTGGCTCGATCCGATGATCACCGCCTCGGACAATCATGCGACGGCGGCCCTGTTGAAATTGTTGCACGACCGAAACGAAATCGAGCCGCTGAATCGCGAGTTCCGCGAGCTCGGCCTCGGCACCCTGCAAATCAATGGCACCCGCGCCTCGGACGGACGTGGTTGGTTGCCGGGGCAGATTCACATGACCGCGTTCGACACCGCGCGGCTCTTTTGGATCATCGACGGCAGCCCGGGCGTCTTTTGGACCGGTGCCAATGGTCAACCCGTCACGGCTCGGTTGCTTTCTGATTCGTCGCGTGCGTTCTTGAAGAAATTGCTGTCGGAGCAAGGCTTTAACGATGCGCTGACCACTGCCAATTTTCCCGGTGCGAAGAACGTCCGTCCCGGCATCCCCTCCCGAGTGGCGGACCGCTGGATCAATCCAACCAACGGAACCGTCACCGTCGCCGACGAGCGTTTTGGCCTCAACATCCGTGCCGCCAACGCCCGGGCCGAGGTGAATTTCGCCCACAAGACTGGGCTGACCTTCAACTATAGTTCCGACGCTGGCATCGTCACCTCGTTGCCCGGCCAGCCATTCCGGCACTATATCATCGCTTTTCTCGCCAACCTCGGCAACCGTTACGCTGACGGAGTTTTCGCGTCGCGCAAGACTTTTCCGGCATTCGACGCCGTCAACCCTGTTAGCTACACGCAGCGGATTCCCGCGCTGGGCAAGGCCATTGACGACGCGGTCAAAAAATTGTCGGCGTCCCCGCAGTAACCGGAAAGACCCTTCTCGTTCTTGGAACGGCAATGGGTAGCTGGACTTTTCTCCGGATCGGGGTAACAATTAATGGTGTTGTTCAAGCAACTGAACATTTCGCTCCTTTTTGCCGCCGCCGCTATCGTGGGCGGCGACGATGCTTCCCTTTCCAGCCAGAGCCGGTTCAGCCATTTCACTGGGCTGTTGGACTTTTCAAATTTCACCCGTTCGCAAAATGGCGACGGCGAAACAGTATTGCTGTCGCCCGAAATCAACTCGCCGTCGGACTGGAACGAACTGATCATTTCATGGAATGCCGATGCGCCGCTGGGAACTTTTCTTAAGATTGATGCCAGCGCCGCTTGGTCCGACCACCGAACCAAATTTTACACGATGGGACAGTGGTCGTCCGACGACGAAGCCTTTCCGCGCGCCAGTGTGGCCGGCCAAAAAGACGCCGACGGCGACCTCAAAGTGGACACGCTCGTCTTGAATCATCCTGCCCATGCGGTCACAGTCCGCCTCACTCTCGGCGCCGCCCATGGCGCAGTGCCAGCCTTGAAATTCCTCGGCCTGTCATTTTGCAACACCTCCATTAAGCCTCCCGCGCTGCCGCCGAACCGCAGCGCTTGGGGCAAAACCATCGCCATGCCGGAACGCTCCCAGCAATCCTACCGGGGCGGCAACGGTTGGTGCAGCCCGACCTCTCTTTCGATGGTTTTATCTCATTGGGCGGCGATCGCTCACCGCCCGGACTGGGATCTCGACGCTCCCGACGTTGCCGCCGGAGTCTTCGACCACGGGTTTTATCATCCCACAGGTAATTGGTCATTTAACACCGCCTTCGCCGGCAGACTCAAGGGCATGCGGGCTTGCGTGAGCCGCTTCAGCGATATTTCCGAACTCGAAAATTGGATCGCTGCGGGAATTCCGGTGATCATTTCCGCCCGCTGGGATTTGCTGCAAGATGGCCGGCGCGAGGACCTCAACGGCCATCTGACCGTCTGTCGCGGCTTCACGGAAAACGGCGACCCGGTCATTAACGATCCATGGACCGATTTAAACGGCGAAAGCGTGCGGCGCATTTATAAGCGGGAGAACGTCATCCACGCTTGGGCGACCTCGCAAAACACGGTCTATCTCGTTTATCCCGAAAACTGGCCGCTGCCTGCCAATCGTTTCGGGCATTGGTGAACCGACCGGGTTGATGAAGCAACTACGAAAACTCACCCAGCCACAAAGATCTCCCGGTCTTTTCCTCATGGCGTTGGCCGCCGTCATTCTCTGCGGCTGCAAAAGCGTTACGGCCTCCGCCGACAGCCCATACAGCCGCTTCGTCGGACTGGAAGACTTCTCAAGATTCACCCGCCTCCCATCCGCCGACGGCCAAACGGTTTTGTTATCGCCGCCAATCAAAGCGGGCATTTCGTGGGATCAAATGGTGGTCTCCTGGAACGCCACTGCGCCAGCCGGAACATTTCTGAACATTGAGGCCTCCGCCATCTCCGCCGATCATCAGACCCGGTTTTATACCTTGGGCGTTTGGTCGCCCGACAATAAAATTTATCCTCGCACCAGCGTTCGCGGCCAGCAAGACGCCGATGGCAACGTGGCCACGGATACCTTGATCTTGACGAAGCCGGCCGGCGCGGCACAACTCCGCGTGACCCTCGGCGGAGATAATGGCGCGTACCCGTCCTGAAATTTCTCGGCGCTTCATTTTGCAATACCAAAGTTCCACCCGCAACGCGCCCGCCCAACCACGCCGCTTGGGGCAAAATCATTTCCACGCCGGAGCACTCCCAACACGGCTATCCCGGCGAGAAAGGCTGGTGCAGCCCGACTTCCCTTTCCATGGTCCTGGACCGCTGGGCGGCAATTCTGCATCGACCGGAGTTGAATCTCGACGTGCCAACCGTCGCCGCGGCCGTCTATGACCACGGTTATGGCGGCACCGGCAACTGGCCGTTTAATACCGCCTTCGCCGGCAGTTTCCGCGGCATAAGAAGCTACGTCACGCGCCTGGACGATCTCTCCGAGGTGGAGAATTGGATCGCTACAGGCATTCCGGTCATTCTTTCGGCGCGCTGGGACTGGCTTCTTCCCGGCCGCCCCGCCGATCTTGACGGCCACCTGATCGTCTGCATCGGCTTCACCGAAAACGGCGACGTGGTCGTGAACGACCCGGCAACCCGTCTGGACAAGGGCGAAACCGTCCGCCGCATTTACAAACGGGAAAATGTCGCCCACTCCTGGACAAAATCACACAACACCGTTTACCTCGTTTATCCCGACGATGCGTCCATTCCCAAAGACCCATTCGGGCATTGGGCTGTTCGTTGATTCACCAACCGCGCGCGCCGCGGTGCCGGCAGCCTCCGCAATATCCGCCAGGCAAGCCTTATTTTAAGGGGTTTCGTTGCTCTTTTCGGCTGGCAACACAGCGGCAACGGTTGGCAACATGTTGCTGGTTTTCGTGTCTCGGTACCTCAGAAGCTGTATAAATTGAGCCATTTGAAAGGGAAGGGCGAAGGCGAGATGCTAAATGCTGAAGGCTGAAAGCTGAAGTTGAAACCGGTGCCCAAAAGTCCAGACCAATCGTGCTCGAAGAATGGCAAGATTGATAGATAAGTCTGAAAAAGGGGAAACACCGAAACAAGTGTTGATAGTCAACGACTTAGCCCGTAACATTTGCCGTTACAAACCCGTAACAAGCCCGTTACATTAACGATAAAGCCGGCTTGGACTGGTTGGACGGTTTAATGACCATCGGTGTTTTAAGAAATTGACCACCGATTTCATGGGTGCCCGGAAAGATTATGGAAAACGGGGGAAACCGTAGCTTTGCCCATCAAAGGGTCATAGCGGCCTCCGGTTGACAAAGGGTTCCGTTCCCGGCGGATGCCGCGCTTCAAGGGAAATGCCAAAGGCTGAATGCTAAAGGCTCAAGGGGAGAGAGGGCAAACGCAGCCCGAAAGGAGTCTATTGGGCCGCATATACATCTCTCCCGCAAGAATGGGGCGGCGAAGAATTTTGTCTCACACCCGGTGTCGTCATGGCTGCGAACTTGCAGGATGGGGCGCCGTCTCCGGCGTGTGCGCGAAGTCAAACCCAACGACCGCCTCGGCCGCGAGCGTGCCCAGTTTGCGCCGCAACGCCAGTACATTTCCCGCTCCCGTTGGATGATTCCGGTTCGAGAGAAAAATCACGAACGTTTTCGAAAGCGGATCAATCCACAGCGACCCGCCTGTCCAGCCCGTGTGGCCATAGGAGCCGACCGGAAAAAGGTCGCCCCGCGGCCCGCTGTAAGGCGAGTCGATATCCCAGCCCAACCCGCGGCGCACGGCAATCTCCGGCTGCGTTTGCACGCTCGTCATCAGCCTGACTGTCTCCGGCTTGAAGATCCTCACACCGTCCAACTCGCCTAAATTGAGCAGCATCCTGGCGTAGCGCGCCAAATCGGCCGCCGTCATGAACAGTCCCGCGTCGCCCGCCACGCCGCCCATGTGCCGCGCCGTCGGATCGTGGACCACCCCGCGCCACGGCCGACCATTGACCACCTCCGTTGGCGCGATCCGCGGCAGTTTTTCCTTCGACGGCAAAAATCCCGTGTCGGTCATTTTCAAGGGCCCGAAGACTTCACGCCGCGCAAACACCTCCAGGGGCGTTTTGCTCACGCGTTGCGCAATTTCGCCGAGCAGAATGAAATTGATGTCGCTGTATTTGAAAGCCGTCCCGGGCTTGGACTGCAAAGTTTCCGCGCACGCCTTTTGAATCCCTTCGGCTTGGCCGTGCCAGTCGGTTTTCGTTTCCAGGTCCGGTGGCAGGCCGGAAGTGTGCGTCAACAATTGGCGTACCGTCACCAGTTCCTTGCCGCCGCCGGTGAATTCGGGAATGTAAGTCCGCACCGGCGCTTCGAGCGCCACCTGGCCGCGCTCGACCAGCAGCATCACCGCCGGCGTGGTGGCCACCACTTTGGTCAGCGACGCCGCGTCGAAAATCGTGTCTTCGGTCATCGGCTCCCGCTCCGGTTCCAGCGCGCGGCTGCCGAACGCCTTGTGATAGGCTGTCCCGTCATGTTCCAGCCAAAGAACGCCGCCCGGGCACTTGTGGTTGGCGATGGCCATTTCGATCGCCGCATCCATCGCCGCCAGTTTGTCCGCGCGGAACGCCTCCCCGAGAGCTTGCGGCGCGACGCCGAGGGATGCCAGCCACAGGGCGATGAATATCATTGTGCGCATCCAATCCTCCTTCAATGATACAACAGAAACGGCTGGCGCAGCCGGGCGAATCCCTGCAACCCGGGCTGGAAGCTGGCGACGATTTTTTCCACCGGCTCCCCGCGTTCCAGCGCCTCGCGCACGGTGGACGTGCCCATGACTTTGTCGAAATACGACGCGTGCAGTTCCAGTTTGCCACTGTACAGTTGTTGGATGACCGCCAGTTCCGCAAGGACCGTCGTCACGGGCCGGAACGTCTTCCGGTCGATCACATGCAACTGACAGCCTCCGCAAAGCTGGCCCGAAAACTTTGAGAACGCCGGCGTGAACCACACTTCGCGGAACTTCACGCCTGGCAGCCGCAGCGCGTTCAACCGGCGCTCCAGAACATGCCCGTCAATCCATGGCGCGCCGAAAAACTCAAACGGCTTCGTTGTGCCGCGGCCTTCGGACAAGCTTGTCCCCTCGAGCAAAACCTGGCCGGGATAAACCGTCGCTGCCCCAAGCGTCGGCAGGTTAGGCGACGGCGTCACCCACGGCAGAGACGTCTCGTCAAACCACTCGTCGCGCTGCCAATGCTCCATCGGCACGACCGTGAGGCTGGCTTTTTTCGGCAGAAACTTCGCGTTGAAAAGCCGCGCCAGCTCCCCGGCCGTCATGCCGTGGCGCAATGGAATGGGATACAGCCCGATAAAAGAGCTTTGCGCGGGGTATCCAAAATCGGCCCTTCCATCACCACGCCGTTCACCGGATTGGGCCGGTCCAACACGATGAACGGAATGCCGGCCTCCGCGCACGCCTGCATCGCGTAGGCCATTGTCGCGATGTAAGTGTAAACGCGCGTGCCAACATCCTGCAGGTCGAATACCATCACGTCCACCGATTGCATCATGCCGCGTTCGATTTGCTTGCCGCTGTGCTGGGTGTCGAACGTCCGCATATACGCGTCGATGTTCGTCAGCATGTCCGGCGGCGGCTTTTGCGACTGGCCGTAGAGACTAAACACGGGCAGCTTCCATTGCTCGTCATAATAAAACGGGACGTATTCCCCCGCCTGCGCGTTGCCCCGGACGCCGTGCTCCGGGCCGTAAAGGGCCACGAGCTTCGTCTCCGGACAATCGTGGAAAAGCTGGATAATACTGTCGAGCTTGCTGTCCACGCCGGTCGGATTGGTGATGAGGCCCACCCGCTTCCCGCGGATCAAATCGAGGCGCTCTTTAAAAAGAACTTCGACGCCCAGTTTCAACGGCGGGAGCGAGGCGGAATCATGGGTTCGCCTGGTTTGGCAGCCGGCGCCCAGCGCGGCCAGACAGAGAAGCGTCATCAATCGCAGCGTCTTCATCGGTTTTCGAGGCGGCTTGCTTTGAGGAATTGGCCGAATGTGCCGCGCCTCGCGACCACCTCGTCATGCGGCATGTCCGTGTGCAGAAAGACCAGTTCGTTCGTCCGCAACTCGTCCGGCGTCGCCGCAGAATCTTCCGCGGCAAAGATCGGGATGCCGCTGCTTTTGAGCGACGCCATCAGTTTTTCCGATTCATCCCTGGTGCCGCCATGGTCGGTGTAAATGTTCAGCAGCCGGCCGTTCTCATTCTTCTGCCACGCGACAAAGTCCTCCGTGCCGCCGTAAAGCGCGTCGAAAAGCCATGCCTCTTTGATTTTCGCGGAAAGTCCGCCGTGATGCAAAATCGCTGCCATGACGTGATAGCCGCCACTGTGGCCGGATAAGATGATATTGCCGATTTCAAAGTTGGGCCGGCCGGGCAAGCCGGACGTGCGCAGGGTCGTCGCGACTTCAGCCATGAAACTGGCGAAGCCGTTGGTGTCTTCGAGCTTTCCGCCGAAGGAATCGGGCGCGTCGCGCGGGCCTTCCGGCACAATGAGTATCGCATTCTTGCCGCTGGCCGATAATTGTTCGACGAGTTTGTAGCGTTCCAACGTTCCGGCCACGCTGTTGTTCCACCCGTGAAAATAAACCACAAAGTCAACCGCATCCGTGGCCCGAAAATCCTTCGGGATGAACATTGCCACCGTGCTGTCCGAATAATGTTCCTTCGCGGAGAAAAACCGGTCATGATATCGCCGTCCGTCGGCGCGCGCCGAATGCGGGAACGGCGCCGACACCAGGTTAGTCAAGATCAGCGTGCCTAACGCCGCGTAATTCTTTCCCAGCGATTCGTCCGAACTGCCAATGAAATTCGCCAGCATCAAAACCAGCGGATCGATTTCCTCGTGCCCGCTGTGGCCGGGCACGGGCTCGAACCGGTTAAGCATGATGCTGAACGCCAGACGCTCCCCCGTCGCGGAGGTCACGTAGCCGGACAGTGCAAAGGCCCAGCGAAGCGTGCCGGTTTTGGCGCGGACATTTCCGGTCGCGGCGTCGCTTTTGAAACGGCGTCGTAGCGTGCCGTCCACGCCCGCGATCGGCAGCGAATCCATGAAATCCTGCTCCTCGCGGCTTCTGGCCATGAATTGCAGCAGCTCGACCGTGGCGTTGGCCGTCGTGAGATTATTGCGTGAAAGGCCTGAACCTTCGTCAAATCGAACGTCGCTCTCCCGGACGCCGGCCGCAGCCAGCCATTCACGCAACGCGGCCAGCCCGGCGGCCTCCGAAGTCATCCACACCGGCGCGTTCGAGCTGCGCGCCGACTCGCCGATGTCCGCCAACAGTGTGTCGGCTTCGAGATTCTGCGACGGCTTCATGAACCCGCGCACCATGTTGCGCAACGGCGGCGAAAGAACTTCGCCAACTTTCACCAGCGTCCCCGGATCCCACGGCGGCGTCTGCGGCCACTCCAGGCCATGTGTCTGCCCGGCAACTGCGATGCCGCTCCGTGCGAGCGCCATCTTCAGCCCGGCGGCGAACCAGGCCGCCGGCTCCGGCACCGCCACGTCCAGAATCTGATTCGTGCCGCCCGCCGGCAGGCGGCCAACGACGAAAACGATTTTCCCGTCGAGTGGACGAAAGGCCTTGATGTGCGCCGAAGCATTGCTGGCCACGGTTACGGTTTGGTTGCTGAAATTCAGGCCGGTGCCGGGCTGCAACGGCGTGAGGACACACGCTTTCCCGGCGGCTGGGCCGGGCGCGATTTCCACCTGCATCACATTGTCGTCGAGCGCAAGCGCGGAAATCTCGCCCGTTTCGCCCTCCTGCAAATCATCAATCGTCCAGGTCGAACCCGTAGGCCCGCCACGAAAAAAAGTCGCGTCTCCGACAATGTCGCCGGTGATCTGGCGAACGCCGGCGTTCGTCACTGCGGCGACGAACGGCTCGAAAATGTCCCAGAAATTTGTGCCCAGACGGCGGGGGTTCCAACTCCAATCGCCGCGTCCGCAAACAATCAGGTTGCCGCGCAAGACGCCGGCGGCGTCCGTCTGCCCAGTGGCCAAAATCGGCGTCACGAAGCGATGGTCGCCGCCGAAGCGGTCCAACCCAAGCGCGCCAGTATAGAGTTTGCTATTCGAGGCGGGGCTCATCAGCCGGTCGGCGTGATTCTCGTAAAGCGTCCGACCCGTCGCAATCGAAACAACCTTGACGCCCCACGTCGCCGAGGAAAACTTTGGCTGCGCAATGTGCGCGTCCATCTGGCCGGCCAGTTCGTCCAGCGTCTTCGCGCCGGCTCCGGGCGCAACCTGCGCCCCGACGGCGAAGCCAGCCGCCATGACGGCGAGGATCAAGCCACGCGTCTTCCCGCCCACGCGGCCGACCGGCCAAATTTTCGCTTTTTTCACGCTTTTTCCAGTTCTTTCACCAATTGCACGCCAGTTTTTCGGCAGCCCGATTCTGCAACGCCCGCCACCATCGCGCCAACCCAAAACGAGTCTACACCACACCAACTCGACCAACACGCCCACTTCCGCCAACGCCAGTGCAATGAGCAACCAATCCGACCGCCTCATATGGTGATTCTTCGTGCGCGCGCTTCGATACGGCACAGGGCCATCACCTTGCCGTGCTCCATCAGCACGGCTTCAGCATGGAGCGCGACCGTCGGGCAAACATGCCACGGCACGCCGAGCAAGGCGTCGCCCACGGCCAACTGCTGCGCCGAGGCGCTTTCCACCACCAGATGCTCTTCGCTGTGCGTGACGAACTGAGCGTCGGGCAAATCGGGAAAAACCACGCGCGGATGCGGCATTTCCGACGCGACCGCCTTGTGGCCCAAATCCAGGCAGAGCCGGTTCCCGCCCGGCTTGCTCACAATTCGTGTCAAGAGAACGGCGGCTGGGTTGAAATCCAGGTCGCCCAGTTTGCCCGCGTAAGAGGCGTCCCACAGAACGCATGTGCCCGGGCTGCATTGGACATCCTTGCGCGCGGCATGCATGGGGAAGGTCGGCGTCCCGCCCGCCACCACTTTCGGCACCGGCAGGCCCAAGGCAAGCAATTCGTCCCGCAACGCCGCCACCGGCGCAAAAGCCTCCGCGCAAGCCGCAGCCCGCATGGTTGGATCGCTTTGGCTCAAATGGCCGTCGTAGGCATGCAACCCTCCCGCCGTCAACGACGGCGCAGCCGCCAATTCCCGGTAAAGCGCCAATGCCGCCGGTCCGGGTGGAACCCCTGTGCGATGCTGGCCAACGTCAATATCCACCAACACTTCCAGGCGTGCGCCGGCATGCGCGGCGGCGTCCGAAAGCGCATGGAGCGTGCCGGGCTCATCGACGACCGTGGAGAAATTGGCGCCGGGAAATTTTTGGAACAGAGCCATCAGGCGGGCAATGTTAGGGCCGACGGGTTGGAGAGCAATCAGCACATCCGGCGCACCGGCTTGGGCGCACATTTCGGCTTCGGCGATGGTGGCGCATTTAAACGAAGTGATGCCCAGAGCAATCTGCCGTTGCACCAACCAGCCGAGCTTGTGAGTTTTGACATGAGGACGCAGGCGCGCCGGAGACCCGGCGATGGCCAGCATTTTGCGCAAATTTCGCTCAATCGGCTCCAGGCCCAGCAGCAGGGAAGGAGAAGCGATCGACGACAAATCCGCCTCGCGCGCCCATGCAATATTCAAGATCATTGCGCGCCATGCTAGGCGGGATGGGCGGCGGATTCAACCCTTTCAAATTTAAGATTTACGGCTGCGAAGACGAGCCAGAAACACAGACCCGCCCAAAATTGCCAGGGCGCAAGTGGTTGGCTCCGGAACGACGGCGGTTACTGCCACATTGTCGAAAAGTGTAAAGTTTTCATCGGCAATTCCGGTAACACCCGCACTGCCATTGTTGATATCGTACATTCCAAGAAAGATATCCGGGCCAACGGTACTGGCGCTGTAGGAGGCAATCGGATTTCCATTAATTGATTCGGACACAACCCCGTTAATCGCCGATACGCTAACTTGGAGCCATTGGAATCCCACGGTTCCTGCCACAGTGCTGCCATACTCGTTTGCATTAAGCGCAGTCTCGGTTGCGGGAACATTCACGGAGGGGAATAAGCCCGTGTGGTAGGCACTGGCATAACTCTGGCTGCCGCCAACAAAGGGTGTCGCCCCGATTGAAGAACCACCATTATAGCCGCGATAGGAAGTACTGGAGCCATTGTCTGTAATTTCTCCAAACAATTGCCCGTTCCCAACACCAGCCCATTGCACCTGATTTGCAGCCGTGGCAAGTCCGTAAGATCCAACCTGTGTGCTGCCGGTTGTAAATCCGCCACTGTTGTAATTGAGCCACATGTCGAACGTCATCACAAAATTGCCCGACAATGACAGGCTTGTGGGCGAGGCGCTGACACCAGCTTGATTCCCGGATGTCTCGTTGATTTTAAATTGCACAGCCGTCGTTGAGCTGCTGTAGGGATCTTGGGGAACGCCCAACACCGAGGTGTAATTGACACCAAAATTCGCCACATCATCGAATGGGCTGGAATTAAGAGCACTGGCATTGACGGTCCAGTTTGCGGCATCAGTCATGCCCGGGTCGGAATATGGCAATTGAGCGTTCAAGGCTGACGGCAATAAAACCGCCCCACAACAAAGGACAAGTATAGTGACTTTTGGTTTCATAGTATGGTTTAGTTTTTTAGTTTTGATTTATAATGATTTTCTTAACTAAGCTTACATGGATTTGCTCTTTCACCGCGCCGCCATTTTTTAAACGCTACGCAAAGCACGGCAGAATTGGTTTCTTTCTCATTCATTTGGAAAGAATAATACCAAACGGGGGTTGGATGTAAAGAGATTTTTTAGAAATTTTAGAGGGTGTTAAGAAATTTGTTGCAAGTAGTTGATTTCAGGATGGATAGCTGCGATTCGCCCTCGAAATTCCATGCCCGTTATTCTCACTTTTACTCTCACTTTCTGAGATTTGCAGGTGTCGAAATTGCAGAAATCATTGATTTTACAGGGTTTTTTTGATGTTGCCCATCCTCCATCCAAATCCAGTGGCGCACCGCGCGCAACAATACGGGCAGAGCGGGGACGGCGCAACCGTATTGCAGCCGCACGATCCAACCTTGTGGGCTGACCATTTCCACCGCCCAGACCGGCGTGGTTCCGGGCGGCGCGTTCTCGTTGCAGCCGCTTGACCAGGTGAACAGGCTGATGCCCGGCAAGCGCACAACCCCTTTCGGATCAATGGGTTCGCCGCGGTGCAGTTGCTTTCCACTCGTGCCGGAAAGCACTGCCGCAGAGGAACTTCCACCTCCCATGCATACTCGCTCTCAAGCGCGCGAGCGCGGCCATCCCGTTCGCTGTGCGGCGCGCCTCGCGCCGGGCTTCTTCGCCTGGCCTCAGCAACACGCCGGGTAAAGAGATGCTTGGCGAGACGCCAAACGCTGAGCCGCACGCGCCCCCCTGAAGATTTTTTCATTTTTTTTCATTTTTCTGTTGACATTATGGCGAAAATTCGGTTATTTGGTTCTTTTCGCAGGTTCGTCGAGTGCCGCGAAACTAAAAAAACAGACCAAGTATTACGTACGAAATATTTTTGACATACAACGAAAGCTAAGACCAATATGAAAACGTTTCGATTCATCCATTGCATTGCCGCCAGTGTCCTCATCTCCGCCCTGAGCGCCCACGCCACCCCGTATGCCTCTGAAGTCGTCAACAATGGTGGCACCATCCAGTTTTATCTGAATGAATTGCCGGACTCGGTAGTCGTCACTTTTGAAGACCTCACCACGCTGACTTTGCCTTCGCCCGTGGTTGGCTTAAATTCTTTCGCTTTGGGGTCCCACACCTCCTATGCCATTGCCGTCAACAAAGTCGGCGCAGGCACGCCCACACTGATCAGCTCGGATACGGCGACGTACAGCAGTTGGAACTCTCCGCGCGGCCTCGGCATCAATGTAAACCCCACGAATGGCCCTTTGTTCGGGCGCATTTACGTCGCCAACAGCGCGGCTGGCTCCAAGGGGAAGGGTTTGTACATTCTCAACGCCGATCAAAGCAGTGAGGCCGCAGGGCCTTTTACCACCGGGATATGGCAGGCATCGAGCAGCAGCCCTTATCGAATAAGTGTTGCGAACGACGGCGAGGTATATGCCGCCGATGAAACAGCCGCTGGCGCCACGGTTTGGCAGTTTGACCCAGATTTTGCCCTGTATACCAATCAGGTCTTGGGCGGCCTCGGCAGCACGGCAGGCACTGCCGACGGTATTCATGGCCAGATTTTTGGCGAGCCGGTTGTCACCGGATCGATTGCGGGCGGCAACCTGGTGCTTTGGACAGCCGACCTTTCGATGCCAGTCGATGCCGCCGGGTCCAACACAACGGTTGGATACGCCACCGCTGCCGGCGACTATAATAACGTATATCGTTACACAATTGGATCCGGCCCCCTGCCTTGGAGTAATGCGCCAGATCTTGCCGTTAATTCGCAGCTCCCAGGCATTGAAGGTCTGGATGAGGATGTGGATATCGGCACACAGACCGGCAACATCTATGCAATGAATTATCGTAATAACTGGGGCGCGCCCAACGTTCAGATTTTCGATCCCACAGGAATGAATCTTTTATGGGATTCTCTATCTTCCGATGGCGGCTCCGTGAATAGTGGCCCGGATTGGTTTAACCCGGCGATGACAGCCTATACAACTTTTGCTCAGACTGGCTCCGGCACACAATATGCCATGGGAACTGTAAGCCCGTTTGCCATCAAGATTTCTCCCGACGAGAAGTACCTGGCCGTTGGGCTGGTCAACAACCCCATCTACATTATGAACTTGAACGATGGTGTACCCAACACCAGCACGCTGACAATCATTCCCAATGCTCCCAATACCACGGGTTACGAGGATCTTCGCGCCCTTTGCTGGGATGCCGCGGACAATGTCTATGCATCCAGCTCCGGGCAGGGCCTGATGCGGACTTACTCGCTCGGCTTGACAACCACATGTGTGACGAGCAATGACTCCACCGGCCTCCATGGGAGCTTTAGCATCTCCACTCCAAACGTCGCGGCCAGCGTCGAGGCGACTACTGCGCTGGCTTCACAGGCGGGGGGTTCTTACGGACATTACCCGACGGCGCAGCCGGCTGTATTTACCATCACCCTGAATGCCGCGCAATCTGTTCCGGTGAACATCTCCTTCACCCTGGGTGGCACGGCCACCAATGGAGTGAATTATAACAGCAGCGCGAGCAGCGTGGTCAATTTCCCCATCGGGGCGACTTCCGAGACGGTGACGATTACGCCGACGGCCAATCCCGTCTCCGGCCCAACTTTGACGGTCACTTTAAATTTGAAGAGCGGCGCATCTTATTCGGCAGTTTCACCCTCGACGGCCACCGCTTACATCGCCAATACCGGGCCGCAGGTTCTCAACGTCGGCACCATCCTTTATCCGACCATGTACCGGGGAACCCCGGGGGATTATGCAGGTTTTCAAATCGTCCGATGGGGCGATACCAATGTGGCCTATACCATTCCCGCCAGCACGTTCAGCTACTCCGGGAAGGCTGGCAAGGGAACCGATTACACAACCCCTGTGCCAGCCATTAGTGTCGCCGCCGGCGACGCGGCCGAAACGAATGCCGTGGTTTCCAACCCTGTCTCCACCCCTTATCCTTTCACCTACGTTGGAAATGAATCCATCATCGTGACCATGTCCGCTGGAACGAGTCCTGAGGATGTGCCCTTTACGATAGGCCCCGCGGCATCGGCAACCATGACCTTGCTTGACAATGCCTATCCACCGGAAACTGTCCTTTGGAGCGATCCGTTGACGAGTGCCAGCGACACCGGTTGGAACCTCGCTTTCGGCTCCGAGGCCACCGGCACCTCAAATAATCCGACAACAACTCTTATTCGGAATTATGTCACAATACCTGGCGGCGGCTCGGGTGCGGCCGAGGACTTCGATGTCGAGTTCGGTTATATTTTGGCCAACGATCCTCTGAATACGATCGGGAATCCGCCCAATGGCGCGACAAACGCTCTGAAAGTAACCGTTAACAAGAACGGGACCGGCGCATCAGGTGGCGTTTCTCTTTATCCCGCATCAGCCGGGGGGCGCCGAGGAGTTTTAGCGGCAATTACGCCCTGCGCTTCAGTGAGTTGACGTATGAGGACACCGGCGGTCTCGCCACTGAATATACTCAATGGGGCATCAATCACCAGGGCACCAACGCCAATTGGTGGGCCGGGGATGGCAGCTCGAGTCTGCCCGGCAACACCAATGTTGATGGTGTCTGGTATTCCCTTGGTTGTGAGCAGGGCGGGGCCACCTTCGGAGACGTTCTTGAGTTCACAGCGACCAACTTCCCCAATGCCGGATGGGTGAATCCTGGCGGCCAGTCGTGGGGCAATTACTCCGCCGTTTTCAAGCATCCGCCCTATAATTCGAGCGGCACCGGCGCTTTTTCCACAGGCTATGGAAATCCCGGCACCAATTGGAACGATGTGGAGCTGAAACAGTTCAACAACGTCATCACCCTCACCATCAACAAGACAGTCATCTTTTCCTACACCAATACGACCGGGCTATGGAAAAGCGGCGACATCATGCTGGGTTACGATGACCCATTCGCCTCCGTCGGCACGGCTGGAGAGGCTTACTTCTCCAACGTCAGAGTGGTGTCACTGACTGCGCCGGCCATCACAGGCGTGAGCCTGGCCGGCGGCAATGTGGTGATCACCTTCACCAGCAATGACGCCGACGCCGCGCCGTCGTCCTTCGCAGTGGAGAGCAGCGGGGCCGTAAATGGCGCTTACGCTGCCGTGGCAGCAACAATTACACAATCGGGGGATGTGTACACTGCGACCACGCCGTTCAGCCATACCGGGTCGAAGTTCTTTGTAATCGAGCAAAACGTCATCCAATAAGGGACGACGTTGGCATTATGTGGTCTTGATCCGAAGGGGGGGCCTCTGTTTTATGACGGAGGCTCCTTCTTGGATTTGCGGCAGGAGCGGCAGGGGCGCAGGTCGCGATGGTTGGACCGGTTGCCGGCCATCCGAGTGGCGAAGTTGAAATGGGTTGCTTTTGCCTGGCAGCGCAGTAGATTGTCGTATATATGATATGAAAGTATTGAGATTCATGGATCGAAAAGGTTTGCGTGCCAGCGCCATCGACGCATTTACGCTGATCGAGTTGCTGGTCGTGATTGCCATCATCGCGATTTTGGCGGCTATTCTGCTGCCCGCCCTGGCCCGCGCCAAGATGCAGGCTCAAGCGACCAAATGCCTGAGCAACAAGAAGCAGCTCCAGCTCGCCTGGCGCATGTATTCGGATGATTTTCGCGATTTTTTGATGCCCAATGCGCCTCTAGGCGATCCGTCAAGCAACAGTTGGTGCGCCGATGTCATCGGCGAAAACTGGGCGATGTCGAGTGATAACACAAATCCAATTCCATATCGTAATTCGTTGATGGCGCCTTATATGGCTAATCAAATAACCCCTTACAAGTGTCCTGCTGACACCATTTTGTCGGCCAATGGGGATCGTATCCGCAGCGTATCCATGAACGGCCAAGTGGGATGTAATATAAAGATTCTCACCGAGTCATATAATCAAGGCTACCGCGTTTACAGCAAAATGGGGGATCTGACCTGTCCTGTTCCCACCATGTTATGGGTATTTACCGATGAGTCCATGTTCACCCTGAACGACGGATATTTGCAGATTATGTGTGGTTCGTATGAGTATCCTGATATTCCGGCTTACTATCATGGCGGCCTTAACTGCTTTGGCTTTGCTGATGGCCATGCCGAGCTGCATAAATGGCTGGGAAATGTGATTCCCAATCCAGCTAAAAATCCATATCTCTATGGCATAAGAGAACCGGGAGGAGGCAGTGTTGCCAGCAGCAGAAACGACCTGGACTGGAATTGGTGGACCAACCATTCCTGTTGCGCGGGCGAGTAATCGAATCTTGCCGATTCTCTTTCCCGTTTTGGTCAGGCCGCCGCTGGTTGAAAATGGCTCCGGCGCGGGTCGGTTGCCGCGATCACCGCGCTGACCGATTTTTGATTGAACCCCTTGAAGCCGCCGTGGCGCTGCAGGTTCTCCAGATGGCTGCCCAGCGCTCCTTCGCGGATGAATTTCCCGCATTGCTCCGCCGTGATCAGTTTGGCCGACAGCAGCCGCTGCGCCCGTTCCCGGCGCACCGGCCAGCGTTCCCCTTCGGTGAAGGCCTGGCGCAGAAATGCAAAGTCGGAAAAGGGATTCATCGTCTTGATTCCGTGCGCCGCCAATTGATCCCGCAGCAATGGAAAATCAAAGCGCGCCTCCAGATGGTGCAGTCCCGCCTCCAGAAAACTCTCCCCGTGCAGGCCAACCCACAACCCCACCGTCCCCAACTTCGGCGCCGGCGGCAGCCGGTGGATCGAAAAATCGACCCGCGTCTCCTCCGGCATCAGGTCCACATCGGCGAACACCACGATGCCCGCCATCGGCTGCTCCGAGATTTGCGCTCCCCAGCCCGCCTCCAACCCGGCATAATAGCGCTCCCGTTTCTCAAAGCCGAGCCGGAGCAGAAACTCATTCAAGTCCACAAAATGCCGGCGCGAACACCGGAACGTATGGTGATCGTGATTGCCCCAGCCCAATCCCAATTGGTCCTGCCGGAATTTCTGCGCGCGCGCGGCGCGATTGCGGCTCTCCCAATAAGCCCGCTCTTCCTCGAAGAAAACCTGGCAGGTCCGGTCGCGCCCCACCAGTGAAACGCTCTCGTTCAACAAGCGGTTCGCCACTTCAAAACCATCACCGTCGTCCGCAAAAATGCGTTGCCGCGTCCTCCACAGTTCCCTGGCCTTGAGCAGTACTTCCACCTCGCCGGGGCGCAACGGAGCAGGCGTGAAACCTCGATACGCATGACGCTCCACAGCTTTTAATCTGGCGCCATTTTCATCCGACACGGTCAAGCAGCGATAGCGCGAGAGTGGCGCGCCTTCAATATCTCCTCCAAGATTGTGCCGCGCCATGAAGTCCGCCACAGACTCCGGGCGGAGGGCGATGGTGGACGGATGCGGCGCCGGCCCCCGCCGCAGAATCACCCGCGGCAGGGTGGCGCGAGGCTGATGCAGCACGACTTCACCTTCCGGCGTTTCCACCCCTTCCTCGGTGACGAAACCGGCGCCCCGCAAAGGCTCCTCAGCGTCCGGCGGCAATGCCAGATGGTCAATCCACTCGAAAAAATCAGTGCCCGTTTCGTCCCGCATCCGATCCGAGAGCCGCCTGGCAAAAAGGTTCGCGCTCAAAAAAACTTCGAGGTGGGAACGCAAAATCTTCTCCGCCTCAAAAGCCAGCGGCCAGTCAAAATCCTTGGGATTATGCGAGTTGGCTTCGCAGCCGGATGACCTCTTTTTGCCGCTCTCGACGTTTTTCTTTGTGCCACTCATCATGTGCTCTCACTGTTGCAAAGTAGCCCAAGACCAGGCTGATTCAACCAAATTTAATCCCCTGCGCCAGAGGAAGATCCGTCGAATAATTGATTGTCACCGTCTGACGGCGCATGTAATTCTTCCAAGAGTCGCTCCCGCTCTCCCGGCCCCCGCCGGTCTCTTTCTCGCCGCCAAAGGCGCCGCCGATTTCCGCGCCGCTCGTGCCAATGTTGACGTTGGCGATGCCGCAGTCGCTGCCCAGGCAGGACAAAAAGCGTTCCGCTTCCCGCAGATCGTTGGTGAAAATGGCCGAGCTAAGCCCTTGTGGCACGGCATTATGAGCCGCGATTGCCTCGTCCATGTCCTGATACGGCATGAGATAGAGAATCGGAGCGAAAGTTTCCTCCCGCACGATTTTAAAATCATGGCGTGCCAGCGCGATGCATGGACTGATGTATCGCCCGCCCGGATAAGCCGCCCCCCGCAAGCGTTGGCCCCCGTAAAGCGTTTTGCCCCCTTCCCGTCGCAGCCGTTTGATCGCCGCCTGCATCGCTTGAACTGCGCGCTTGCTGATCAGCGGCCCCATCAGCGTCCCGTCAAGCAATGGATTGCCGACCCGAACTTGTTCATAACCGGCGATGAGCCGCCGGGTCAACTCCGGCAGAATGGACTGATGGGCAATGACGCGGCGCGTGGAAGTGCAGCGCTGCCCGGCCGTCCCGACCGCGCCGAAAATGATGGCCCGCACGGCCAGATTCAAGTCGGCGCTGGGAGTGACAATGATCCCGTTGTTGCCCCCCAACTCCAACACCGTCCGTCCCAGACGCTGGCCGACCTTCGCCGCCACTTGACGCCCCACCCGCGTCGATCCGGTGGCAGAGACCAGGGCAATTCTGCCATCCTCTGCCAATCGTTCCCCCACCGTCATCACGTCCCCAATCACCAAGCTGAATATCGCCGGATCAACCCCGTTCGCGCGGCAGACGCGCTCCGCGATTTTGATCGTCGCGATCGCCGTCAGCGATGTCCGCCCCGAAGGCCTCCACAACACCGCGTTGCCGCACACCGCCGCCAGGGCGCTGTTCCACGCCCATACCGCTACTGGAAAGTTGAACGCTGTGATCACCCCCACCACCCCCAGCGGATGCCATTGCTCCAACATGCGGTGCTGCGGACGTTCCGAGGCGATGGTCAGCCCGTAAAGCTGCCGCGAAAGCCCGACCGCAAAATCGCAGATGTCGATCATCTCCTGCACTTCGCCTTCGCCTTCAGCGGCAATCTTGCCAGTCTCAAGCGTGACCAGTTTGCCCAAGTCTGATTTGGTGGCGCGCAGGGAGTTGCCGAGTTGCCGGATGATCTCACCGCGCCCTGGCGCCGGCACGCTGCGCCATTTCCCAAACGCCTCCACCGCGCGCTGGACCGCCTGTTCATATTGGGCTGGCGCAGCCTGGCGGACACTTGCGAGAACTTTGCCGTCGATCGGGGAAACGCTCTTCACCATCCTGCCGCCGCCCAGCCATTCGCCGCAAAAAACGCCCGGGTTGATTGGCTTTAGCCCAAGCTTTCTTAGCAGCGCGGCGGTGGCCAGTGAAGAGTTGATTTGGAAAGTGGATGTTGTCATGTATCCGTGCGGGTTTCAGGCAGCCAGTCGGCGGCATTCTTTGTCTATGAGGCGCAACGCCGCGTCGATGGCCTCATCGTTGATGTCCAGCATGGGACGCAGACGGATGGAACGCTCGCCGCAGCGGAGAACCAGCAACCCCAAAGCAAAGGCGCCGTTCCAAAAAGCGTCCCGCATCCCGGCGTTGGCCAGATCAAACGCCAGAAAAAGCCCGCGGCCACGAACGCCGGACATGACCGGATGCCTGCTCGCCAAGGCCTGGAGTTCCCTTTGGAACAAATCGCCCTTGATCCGGGCGTTCTCCACCAGTTTCTCCTGCTCGATGATCCGCAGAAAATGCGTCGATCGCACGAAGTCGGTGAAATTGCCGCCCCAAGTCGAATTAATGCGGTTGGGAAGGCGAAACACATTGTCCTTGACCTCCTCCAGCCTGGGACCGGCCATCACGCCGCAGACTTGGGCTTTCTTGCCCAGCGCCAGCAAATCCGGCAACACCCCGAAATGCTCGCAGCACCAATTCCTGCCGGTGATCCCCATGCCGGTTTGCACTTCGTCAAAAATGAGGAGCATCTCATTTTCATCGCAGATTCTCCTCAACGTGCGCAGCCACTCGCCGCGGAAATGATTGTCGCCGCCTTCCCCTTGGATCGGCTCTATGATAATGGCGGCAATATCCGCGCCCTTTTGCGCAACCACGTCGCGGATTCGCTTTTCAACTTGCGCCTCCCTTTGGGTGACGGCCTGGGCGCGTTCCGCCGCGGGCAGCGAATAATCAATCCACGGGGCCGGCATCCGAGGCCAGGGAAATTTGGGAAAGTACTGGGTTTTGCGCAGGTCGGTGTTGGTCAGGCTCATCGTGTAGCCGCTGCGCCCATGAAACGCCTGTTCAAAATGCAGAATTTCTGTTCCGCGTTCGCCCCGCCCGGCGGCCAGGTTCTTGCGCACCTTCCAATCCATCGCCGCTTTCAGCGCGTTTTCCACCGCGGCGGCGCCACCCTCGATGAAAAAATAACGGTTCAACGGCGGCATCGCCATGACCCGCGCGAACGTCTTGACGAAGGTGGCGTAGGCCGCCGAATAGACGTCCGCGCTCGCCACTTTGACCTTGGCTGCCGCCAGCAAATCCGCCTCCACTTCGGGACGGCTGAAATGGGGATGTTTATAGCCGACAGGCATCGAAGCAAAGAAGCTGTACAGATCCACGAACTCCCGCCCGGCCCGTGCGTCAACGAGCCGCGAGCCGCAACTCTTTTCCAGGTCAATCACAAGTTTGAAACCATCCACCAGTATGTGCTTTTCCAACTCGGCGATGACCTCGCCCGGCGCCACCGTGTCGGCGGGCCGGAAGCGCCGGCCTTGCCCGGCTATTCGCGTTCAAATCTGGCTGGTCATCGCTATGATTGCTTTTTCTGGTCGTCCTCATGGTTCAATTAGTTTGCCCTCGCCGCCGCAAGCATGTTCGCCCTTCGAGCCGGACGCTGCTGAACGATCGTCCTGGGTAATTCCTGCAAAATTTTTCCGGCTTGCGCAAGAAGAAACCGCCTTATGGGCAGTGATAACTTCCAAATCCGTTGCAAACGTTGATTTCCGGCGTGTCGCACGACACGAGCGTGGTTTAAGCAGCATCCGCCACGGCTTGCCAGCCAATGGTGTGCTTTCGCCAACCGATGGCAAGTAATTCCGCTCGGGCTGCGTAGAGTTGATCCGACCCGATGCGGCGCATTCGCCATGTAATCTGCCGTTGAAGTGCGCGGGCCGTCTGCGTATAGTTGATCCAACCTGAGGCCGCTCTCTCCCGGTGCAGAGAGGAGATTGCTCCGCCGCAACACGGTTGGCGCAAGGCGGCCAAAACGGTGCAGTGGCCAGAGGAAAAACGTAATATGAAGACAACGTCGAACCGAACCATATCCGCCTCCCGGAGCGCCGGAATGACCCCGGCTAAAGTCCCGGACACGGTCACAGCATCCGATGTCTCAAAAATGCTGGATCGCTATGGCTACCCGGAAGATACCCGTCAGATCATCCAATCCGAAAGGCTCCTGCCCACGGGCGTCTTGAGCCGTTTGCAGGCTACCTATCCGCAGTACTCCGGGCTTCTCGAATCACGGCCATTTCTCTTCACCGACCGCGAACCATACTCCGGCATCGAGGGGTTCAGGGAAGTCGTCCAAATTCTGGCCAAAAACGGCATCCAGCTCGGTCATATCGCGGAACGCGAGCTTTTCGTGGAAGTTTATCGGTTCAAGGCGTCACGGCACATTTTGAACAGCATCAACTGGGATCATTATGAACAGGATTCCATGTATCAGCTCGTCTTCCCCCAGCCGGGCATGATGCGGAAGAAAGTGACGGACGCCTACCTGGCGGCGAAGACGGACGAGGAACGACATCGGGTCATTGAGGATTACATGGAGGAGACTCATCCGCACGATGGCAAGCAGTTGCTGAACAAGCCGTGGATTGAGACGGATGAAGGCGGCATCGAAATCCTCGAGGGCAGCCAGCACAAATACCCCCAGTGCCAACTGGTCTTCGATCATACCACGCAGAATTGTTTCGCCTTCTGCACCTATTGCTTCCGCCATGCGCAGGTGCGCGGCGATCACGACATGTTCCTCCAGGAAGACATCGCCCAGATTCATAAATATCTGAGAGTGCATCCGGAGGTGACCGATATGCTGATCACCGGTGGCGACGCGGGTTATCTGCCGGTGGAACGCCTGCGCCAATACGTAATGCCCATCATCGAGGATCCCGCATTGCTCCACCTCCGGGCCGTCCGCCTCGGCTCACGCATGCTGACCTACCAACCCGAGCTCATCCTCAGCCGCAAGTATGACAAGATGCTGGCCTTGTTTGACGCCCTGCGCGACAACGGCGTCCAGCTTTGCTGGATGGCTCACTTTTCGACTCCGCGCGAATTGCTCAATCCGGGCACCCTGGCCGCCCTGCGCCGACTGCAAAACCACGGCGTGGTGGTGCGCAGCCAAAGTCCCATCATGAACCATGTCAGCTTGTTTATGGACAAGAACGGCAAGGTGGAGGTGGAACGGTCGGCCCGGAATTGGATTGATCTGGCCCACATTCTGGCCGCGCTCTCGATCCGCTTTCATTCCATGTATTGCGCGCGCCACACCGGCGAGGATCACTACTTCGCCGCGTCGCTGGCGGATATCGAGAAGGTGTTCAACCTCATCTACCGTTCGCTCGCATCGCTGCACCGCCCTTCGCGCTATATCACGATGACCACCTCCGCCGGCAAGCTCTCCATTCTGGGCACGGCCGAAGTCAACGGCGAAAAAGTCTTCGCCTTGAAATTCAACGAAAGCCGCAACATGGCCTGGATGGACAAGGTTTTTCTGGCCAAGTACGACTCGAAGGAATCCCGGGTGGATAAACTGGTTCCACTGGACACCCCGAAGTTCTTTTTTGAAAACGAGTTGAAGGAAATTGAGAATGAATTGAGCGAAATCCATCGCAAACGCTTTCCCCAGGCCGAGGGGGAAGCGGAAACAACAACCCACGGAATGCAGGACGATGATCAATAAGCGGGCTGAATCGCTGGCCGCCGCGGTCGCCGACATTGCGGATGGCGCGACCGTGATGATTGGCGGGTTCGGTGAAGCAGGCAGCCCCATCGAGCTGATTCACGCCTTGATTGACCATGGCGCCCGCCATCTGACGGTGATCAGCAACAACACCGGCAGCGGACGCGTCGGCTTGGCGGCCTTGATCGCCAATGGGCAGGTTCGCAAGATGATCTGCTCCTATCCTCGCAGTGCAAATTCGATGGTCTTTCCTGAACTCTATCGGCGTGGAGAAATCGAGCTAAAGCTTGTGCCGCAAGGAACACTCGCCGAATGCATCCGGGCCGGTGGCGCGGGAATTCCCGCCTTTTACACCCCCTCCTCCGTCGGCACGCTTCTGGCGGCCGGCAAGGAATCGCGCCGATTCGAAGGACAGGATTATGTCATGGAGTATGCCCTCCGCGCGGACTTCGCCCTGGTCAAGGCAGCGCGCGCTGATCGCTATGGCAATCTGGTTTACAACAAAACCGCGCGCAATTTTGCCCCCATCATGTGCATGGCCGCGAAAACCGCGATCGTACAGGTGAAGGAGTTGGTCGAGGTGGGGGAAATTGATCCCGAGACGGTTGTCACCCCCGGAATTTTTGTCAGCCGGCTCGTCGTCGTGGCCAGTCCGGCCCAGGAATCGCAACTGGTCAAGGAGGACCAATGTTACCCGTAACCGCACCCGGCAAACTTTACAGCGAGTGGAGCCGGGAGGAGATGGCCCGCCTGGTGGCGGCGGACATTCCAGATGGCGCCTGCGTGAATCTGGGCATCGGCATTCCGGAATTGGTGGCCCAATTCGTGCCAGCCGGGCGCGAGGTGATTTTCCAAACGGAAAACGGGCTGCTCGGCATGGGACCGGCCCCGGCTCCCGGCCAGGAGGACCCCGAATTGATCAATGCCGGCAAAAAGCCGGTGACGGCCATTGCCGGCGCCGCCTATTCTAATCACGCCGAGAGCTTCGCCATGATTCGCGGGGGGCACATTGATCTTTGTGTGCTGGGAGCCATGCAAGTCTCTGCCCGGGGCGATCTGGCCAACTGGTCCACCGGCGAAGCCGGGGCCATTCCGGCAGTGGGCGGGGCCATGGATTTGGTGGCGGGGGTGAAAAAGATTTTCGTCGTGACCGAACACACCACCAAAAATGGCGAACCAAAGATCGTGGCCGCCTGCACTTATCCATTGACTGGCAAAGCCGTCGTGGATCGAATCTATACCAACCTCGCCATCATTGACGTCACCCCTGATGGGCTGGTGGTCCGCAAAACCGCGCCAGGCCTGGACTTTGGGGCTGTGCAGGAAAAAACCGCCATACCATTGATGGATGGCCGCGCATCGGAACTCTCTGAACGATCGGCCCAACCAACCGCTCCCATGCTATGACAAATGACTCTTCACGCAGCAAACAACTCTACGAACGGGCCTGTCGCGTTCTTCCCGGTGGCGTCAGCCGCAACGTTGTGTTGCGTCGTCCCCATCCGCTCTACGCCGACAAAGGCGAGGGATGCTATCTGACCGACATTGAAGGTGATCGCCGCATTGACTTCGCCAACAACATGGCTTCGCTCATCCACGGCCATGCTCACCCGGCGATTGTGGAGGCAGTGACCCGGCAATTGCGCAAAGGCACCGGGTTCGCTTGCGCGACGGAAATTGAAGTCAAATTCGCCGAGCACATGACTGGGCGCACGAAGGGTTTCGACAAGATCCGTTTCGTCAATTCAGGCACCGAGGCGGTCATGTGCTGTCTCAAGGCCGCCCGCGCCTACACGCGCCGGCCCAAAATCGCCAAGGTGGAAGGCGCATATCATGGTCTGTATGATTATGCCGAGGTGAGCCAGACCGCCCAACCCGCCAATTGGGGCGATCCTGCGGAACCGTGCTGCATTCCGGTTGTGCAAGGCACGCCGCGTTCCGCCCTCGATGAGGTTGTCGTCATCCCTTTCAATAATCCGGCGGTCGCGCTGGCTCTTCTCGATCGCCACGCCGATGACCTGGCCTGCGTGCTGCTGGATCCCCTGCCTCATCGCGTTGGATTTATCCCGGCGGCAGCGCCATTTATCGAGGCGCTGCGGAATTGGACGCAACAGCACGGCGCACTCTTGGTTTTCGACGAAGTGATCACCTACCGGTCTGCCTATGGCGGGGCGCAGGAGTGGTTCAAGGCCCGGCCCGACCTCACCGCCTTGGGCAAAATGATCGGAGGCGGCTTCCCTGTCGGCGCGATCACCGGCCGGAACGAAGTCATGGAGGTGTTTAATCCGCTGGCGGAAAAGGTTCTCTTCCCCCACTCTGGGACATTCTCAGCCAACCCCATTACCATGACGGCGGGACTGGCCGCCATGGAATATTTCGACCGCGAACAGGTCGCGAGAATCAATCGCCTGGCGGAAGTGGCGCGGCGTCAAATCGGGGAGGCCATCCGTCTGGCCGGGATTCCGGCATGCGTGACGGGAGGCGGATCGATTTTCCGCATTCACATGAAAGCCGCGCCGCCCAAAAACTATCGGGAATCCTATGTTACTGCCGAGGAAACCCGCCTCATCCGGGCGCTGATCGAACATGTGCTGGAGGAAGGCATCCTTTTAATCGGCACCTGTTCCGGAACACTTTCCACGCCGATGAACCAGCCGGAAATTGACCGCCTGACGGACGTCCTGCTGTCTGGTTTCCGCAAAATCAAAGCCATGCAAACCGAGCTTTCCGCGGTGGAGCAATTGACCGGGAGTAAATCATGAAACACGCCTTTATCTGCGACGCCATCCGCACACCGATCGGCCGCTACGGGGAGGCTCTGGCCACCATCCGAACCGATGATTTGGCCACGCTCCCGATCAAAGCGCTGATGGAGCGTAACAAGGCCTTGGACTGGGCCGCGGTGAATGACGTAATTCTTGGCTGCGCCAACCAGGCGGGTGAAGACAACCGGAATGTCGCGCGCATGGCGTTGCTTCTCTCCGGGTTGCCTGAAACCGTTTCCGGCTGCACCGTAAACCGGTTGTGCGGATCGGGAATGGAGGCCGTGGCCATCGCCGCCCGCGCCATTGCCGCTGGAGAAGCGGATCTTCTCATCGCTGGCGGCGTGGAAAGCATGTCCCGCGCGCCCTTGGTGATGGGAAAGGCCACAGAAGCGTTTGCGCGACAGACAGAGGTTTACGACACGACCATCGGCTGGCGGTTCGTGAATAAACGGATGCAGGAACGCTACGGCACCGAATCCCTGCCGGAAACGGCGGAGAATCTGGCCGGCCAGTTCTCCATCAACCGTCAAGACCAGGATCGCTTCTCCCTTTGGAGCCAGGAAAAAGCCGCCGCCGCCCAGACGGATGGCCGTCTGTCCGCGGAAATTATCCCGGTCCTGGTCCCCCGGCGCAAAGGGGATCCCATCATCGTGGCGCGGGACGAACATCCCCGCGCCACCAGCCTGGAAAAACTGTCCCAATTGAAACCGATCGTCCGCCCGCAAGGAACGGTTACCGCGGGAAATGCATCCGGCATCAACGACGGGGCCGCTGCGTTGCTGATCGCTTCCGAAACCGCTGTGACCAAGTACGGACTGACTCCGCTCGCGCGCATTTTAGGGACGGCCGCCGCCGGAGTGGCGCCTGCCATCATGGGGATCGGCCCGGTGCCGGCCACTCGGAAACTCCTGGAGCGGCTCGGCCTTTCGCTTCGCGATATGGGCATCATTGAGCTCAACGAAGCCTTCGCCGCTCAAGCGTTGGCGTGCTCCCGCGAATGGGGCTTGGCCGACAACGATCCGCGAATCAATCCGCAAGGTGGTGCCATTGCCTTGGGCCATCCTTTGGGCATGAGCGGCGCGCGCCTCCTCACCACCGCAGCCTATCAACTCGCCAGAACCGGCGGACGCTACGCCCTATGCACCATGTGCATCGGAGTCGGGCAAGGCATCGCCGTGGTTTTGCAGAATTGTGGAAAGACTTCCACCGCTGGACACTAGGTTGTTGAGCGTCAGGGCCATCTCAACTGCTGGAAAAAGTCGATGCCGATTTGGCCGAAAAGGCTCGCCAGGCGTCATGCCGGCTGATGAATTTACTTGACGGTCCCGGCCCGGCTGGCAAGATGCGGCCCGCTGGCAACGAATTGAATTAAAGAATAATCCAGCCTTTATGAGCGAAACATCAAACCGACGATCAGATGAATTTCTCCTAATCAGCGATCAATTTCAGCTTGGCGTCCTGATGACCGAGTCCTCCCACCCTGTCACCGCCAACCTGAGCGAAACAGCCAAGGGCGACGTGAGCGCGGCCCTGGGGCTGCTGTTCGAGGCGGATGGCGACGTGGTGCGCAAGTATAAGGAGTTCGCCGAATCGGGCCGGGCGGCAGGCATCAAGGAAGCGATGCTGCGGTCGTTGCGCTACGGCGGGAAGCTGTTTTTCACCGGGTGCGGCTCCACCGGGCGCCTGAGTATCCAATTGGTTTCCATCTGGCGCGATTTCTGGCAGCAGCAGCGGGCGCAGGGACTGGCGAGTTCGCCGAAGCCGGAGGAGTTCGAGCACCGCGCGTTCAGCGTCATGGCGGGCGGGGATTTCGCGCTCATCAAGTCAGTGGAAGGGTTTGAGGACTTCACAGAGTTTGGCAAGAAGCAGATTGGGGAGTGGGGAGTGGGAGCCAAAGACGTCGTGTTTGCCATCACCGAGGGCGGGGAGACGTCGTTTGTCATCGGCACGGCATGGAAGGGCCTGGAAGCGGGGGCGAAGGTCTATTTCGTGTATAACAACCCGGACGACATCCTATGCAAACACGTCAAGCGAAGCCGGGAGGTGATCCAGGAGGCGCGCATCGAGAAGATCAACCTGACGACCGGGCCGATGTCGATCACCGGCTCGACGCGGATGCAAGCGACGACGATCCAACTGTGTGTGCTGCTGACGGTGCTGGAGATGGTGTTGCGCGATCTGATGAAGGAGCTTGATCCCAAAGGCTCCGGCTCATTGGACTCGGCGACGGTGCCGGCGGAGTTTCTGAAGCAGTTGACGGAGATGCATGGTAGCCTGATGTCGCCAGTTTTTCGCACGCAGCTTGCGAAAGCGGTTTCGCTGGAGGAATCGGTTTACCGGTCCGGGCACAAGAACAGTTACTTTGCCGACCGGTTTGGGATAGATGTGCTGACGGACACGACCGAGCGCTCGCCCACCTATTGCTCGCCGCCGTTCCGCAAGTTCGACGACCCAACGGCCACGGAGTCATGGTCGTTCCTGTTCATGCCTTGCGCGGAGACGCCGAAGGCGTGGGTGCGGATCATCAAGCGCCAACCCAAGTGCGTGGAATGGAGCGAGCATGAAGTGCGCGCGCTGGTGAGCGAGGACAAAGTGGCGCGCACCTGCGAAATTGTGCACAAAATCAGCACGGCGGAGTTGATGCGGTTCAAGGTGGGGCTGGATGGACTGAAGTGCCGGCCGCTGGGCAAGGGTGATAGCGCGGTGGGAATTGTTTCAGAGACCGAGCAAGATTCGTTGCTCTCGACGAATGGGTTTGTTCGGAAGCAACTAGAGGCCGCGCAAAAGGCCGGCGCCCAAGCCGGGGTGATCTACGTTGGGCAAAAGGAAACATTCAAGAAGGTCAATGAGTTTTTGGCCAAGTGGAATTCGAAGTGCGTGGCCGTGCTGGCGCCCGTGCCGAAGACAGACTTCCTGCTGGATGGGGTCACGCGGGCGGGGCTGAAGATGATGCTCAACGCGCTCTCAACCTGCACGATGGTGCGGTTGGGCAGAGTGATGGGCAATTACATGATCTGGGTTGTGCCGAGCAACCTGAAGCTCATAGACCGCTCGACACGCTACATCCAGCGGCTCACGGGCCTGGATTACCCGTCGGCCAATAAACTTCTCTTTGAAGTGATCGAATACGTGGAGCCGCGGATGAAAGCCGACCAGACGTATCCGCCGGTGGTCGGGGTTTCCGTGATGCGGGTGCGCCACAAGTTGGGGAACGAGGAAGCGGAAAAGCGGCTAGAGCGTTTTAAATAAAACTGTAGCCACAAGAGGCAAACCAGTTCATGGCATCCCGGGGCGTGATACTCTGCAAAGCTGAAGCAATCGCCTGGAGCAGAGCGGGCTGCGTGCGGGCCTCGGCTGTACGCAGGTGGGATTTGACTTTGCTCCACATTTGCTCGATGGGATTGAGGTCTGGGGAATAGGCTGGAAGGAAGAGGATTTGGGCTCCAGCCTGCGCGATCAGCGAAAGGGTCGGCTCACTTTTATGCGGGGAGAGGTTATCCATGATGACCACATCTCCGGCGCGCAGCGTCGGGCACAAGACATGGCCGACATAGACCCGGAAAACCTCCGTATCGGTGGCCCCCTCGATGGTCATGCAGGCGGTGGCACCGTCCAGGCGGATGGCGCCGATCATGGTCGTGGTTTGCCAATGGCCCTGCGGACATTGGGCGTGGACACGCTGACCCCGCAGGGCGCGCCCGCGCAGGCGGGTCAGATTGGTTTTGGCACCCGATTCGTCCAGGAAAATCAGTTTGGCCGGGTCCAAACCGCCTTGCCGACGCCGCCAGGCGCGGCGCGCCCGCGCAATGTCCGGACGGTCTTGCTCGCTGGCATGGAGTGTCTTTTTTTATATGTCAGCCCCATCTTCGCCAGAACGTAGTGGATGGCGGGCAGAGAACAGTCCAGTTCCAAGCCGGCGCGCAGCTCTTTCAAGGTCAGGTCGGGCTTCTGATTCAATAGAGTCCGCATCTGGCGCTGATGGGCCGCCAGGATCATCGGCTTGCGCCCGGAGAAACGGTGGCGCGGACCGATCTCCCCGGTCCGTCGGCGTTGTTGCAAGAGCTTCTTGACCAGGCCCAGCGAAACCCGGTAACGATCGCCGACCTCCACGCGAGTCCCCTCTTCAAGGTCATAGGAAGCCAAAATCCGTTCGCGCAGGTCCAACGATAAAGTTCGCATGAACTGCCTATACCACAGGCCCAACGGAATGGCTACAGTTTTATTTAAAACGCTCTAATGGCGGAGATAGCTTGATTCCTGGCAAGGGACAATCGAGGGTCATTTCCTCGCAGCCGGGCTTTAGGTCTTGACCCTCCGCCTCAGAGTTGTTTACTTGCACAAGGGTGCCACACTATTGGACCGCCGCCCGCTACAGTTTTCAACCGCCGTTTACAACTGATCCAGAACCATTATCATTGTGCCCAATTGGTCATGGTCGTATATGCGAAAGTCATTTCACTTGCGTTGTAACCCTTATACCACTTGGAGTGGCCGTCGGCGAAGAGGGTGTTTTGTCCCAACGAGTGAACCTGCCAGAGTTCATAAGGAGAGCCGTTGGTCGGGCCGCCTACGCAGTTCTGCGTATAATCATCTTTGTCCGCATCCAACGGATCAAAACTCCCGCCAGAACCCTCACCGCTCGTCACTTTGGGTATGCCACAAGTGTCGCCCGACAAGACGTAAGAGGACGGATACAAAATGGAAGTGCTTTTTAGCGGAGCACAAGCGTCAGCAACCAGAAAAGCCGCGCGGCAACCGTTGAAATAATTAAAAGGCCCTTGCATATTGGCCGGCAACTGGACATTGCCCGGACAACTAAACGCATTTGTATTGCCGACGCAGGAAACAATCTGCTGCATCCAACCGGGTTTTCCGGTCGTTGGATCAATGGCGCCCCAGTAAATGTCGCCACCGGATTCGGGATAAAACTCATTATTGTCATTCGCATACATTCTCATGCCCAGACCGATCTGATGCAGATTGGAATTGCACTTGGCGGTCCACGCGTGCTGTTTGGCCGTCGACAGCGCCGACAGCAGTAGTGCCGCCAAAATCGCAATGATGGCAATGGCTACAAGCAGTTCAATCAAAGTAAACGCGCAGTTTGAAGTCATTGGGCAGAGTCGCCCATGGCGAGATGATTTTTTCATGGCTGTAATTTCCATTCCCACAGTTTAGAATTAGACGCACCTCAATCCTTTGTATTCAAACCCCCGTCAAAAATCGTTGGATTTTTCGTTTGGTCGAAAGTTCAGTGTCCCCGGCCAATTCAAAACCCAAGGTCAGCCGGGGTCATCAAGAAGCAAACATATTTCGCATCCCTCAGGGTGCGTTGAACGATGGCGGAAGCTGGTCCGGGTTGAACCCAAGGCGCAATCGACACGTTTGCTGTAGCCAATGTTAGGCCGACGATTCTGGCGCTCAATAATTGTCAAAGCCGCTGGCAACATCGCCGCCGATGTTGGGTGCGTCGGTATTGAACTGGCCGTTGAGTCCGTAAGTGAACCAATTGGGGTCATAAAGGCTGCCCGGGCCGTATTGCTGAAACTTGACTTTCCAGAGGCGGGCGTGGCAGTCGGCGTAAAGCGCATTTTCCGTCGGCTCCACCAAGGGGTACATCACCGGATAAAGCTTTGCGTAGTGAAAATCGTAGGCTTCATGGTAGATGACCTGGCTGGTTGGCCGGGCGAAGTTCAAAAGCTTGAGTCCAGGGTAAACCACCGAATCATTCCAGACCACGAATCGATAGTCATATGAAACAAAGCTGTTCGTCGCAATCCTGGCGTAGTTGGTGGGGGTCTGCTTGAGATCGCTGGGACACCACAATGCCATGTCGTTGCCCATGCTGAACAAGCTGATGACGCCACCATACTCTTCTGTGATATTGAAGGCTTGGGCCGCTCCGATTGTATCCCCCGCCGCCACCCCAAAACTCTGTGCGCTTGGAACTCTGTCTCCGTTGTCGTCCACGTAGACTCTGAGGGCCACCCCGATTTGCTTGAGATTGTTGAGACACATAGTCGCTTTGGCTCTTTCCTTGGCCGACGCCAAGGAGGGTAGAAGCAGAGCTGCCAAAATGGCGATGATCGTAATCACCACCAGCAGTTCGGCCAATGTGAAGGCGCGCTCCCAAACGGAAATTCTAAGGTTCATTCCGTATTTCTTCAATGCGTTGTGCTGCTTCAACATAAACCATGCAAACGATAGCACGCTTCGGCGATTGTTGAAATGGAATTTTTCGCAATCAGAATATCCATGGCGATGAATTAAATTGAACCATCCGGTCAAGGTGGCATCGCTGGCGGTGGAATTTACGATACTGGCCCCGTCGAACCCCGAAGTGTCAATGGCACATTGGTCGAGCAGGTCGAAATCTCCGCTCCTAAAACGTTACGAGGAGGATCTGTGCGGCTGATCCGATGTCGAAACAATTCCCACGCGGGCCAATTGGCTTTGCTGCTTGCTCAAGACGGGACTCCGGCACGGTGGGACGAGGTGTTCCCACAAGATCTTTATGCGGCATTGCCACTCCAGGCCAGATTGGGATGTGGTCTCGCGGCCTCGCATCGCTTTGAGGTGCAATCGGGGCGAACTCATCTGGTAGATCCGAAGGCAAACGAACAACGCATCGTTGAAGTTGTGGCTCTACTGGAAGGCTTGCTAAATTCACTTTCCGCCAGCGCTTGGGCCACCACGTCACTATCGGAGATTCTGAAAAGATTCTGGTCAATTTGGCAGTGGGAACGTGGGGATGTTGAATGCGAACGACTGCGTAAGGCGTTAGCGGCTGAGCTTGTCCAACTGGCGGAGCGAATGCCTAATCACACGTTGGCATAGATGATAGATCAGTCGGTTTCGCCTTTATTTTTACGCAATGACTCACCTTTGAGTTCGAGCCGATAGCCATTGTGAACCAACCAATCCAAAACGGCGTCGGCGACCGTGGCGTCGTTGATCAGATCGTGCCATTGGCTGACGGGAACCCGAGCGCCGATCTGGAGCCTGCAAACAGCAGAAGGGCCGGGCGGCCTTCGATCTGAGGGCCGTGCCGGCTCCATCCCATCTGCTGGAGCAGCAAAAAAACGATAAATCCATCGCCTGAGAACCAGCCCTCGTTGCTTCGGCCAGGGCTCAGGGAAGCTTTTAGGACAAGTTCTATCAAGTTATACACTGTTACGGCTGTTTTCAGGTATAACCATGTATGATTTGGTAGAACTCACATAACCCGTTCAGGCATAACCCGTTCAGGCGATCCGCGGCACAGCGCCCAGCCGGGACACCCGCCTTAAGCTCACTTCCGCAACTCCACGCCTTCTCCATCACTTTCCGCGAAAGACACGCCATCAAATACCGTGCCAATGCTCACTTCAACGGAGCCAAGGCTAATCGCGGATGGAAAATTCTGCAATATCCGTGGCGAGAGGACAGTTCCCCCAGCAACTGGGCTGGTGGTGGCGGATTGCCAAATCCGGATGCCGCGGCGCACGGTCTACACGCATTTGGAGAAATGCAGGAAGACCCGAGGAATTGCGGCGCGAATGCGCCGATCAAAAGTGGAATACAGAAAGAGCCAAGGGTCAAAGGCTCGATCATTCTCTCAGCACTGATTTAATCGATGGCCCATTGATGGAGAAGGATGAAGCAGATCACTCGGCTGCCTGCGCGCGCTTTAGTTTATTGGCATAGACCGTAAGATCGGCCATGCGTTTGACCGAGGGGCTTGTCTTGAACCATCGTGCCGCGTCTTCCGAAGTGGTCAGTTCCAGATAGTCCTCCATAATCACCTCCGCCGAATTGCCGGTCTCCAGCGCAACCTTGTTCGGGTCGAAGGTCTGAGCGACCCGGTAGGAGATGTAGCTGTTGCGAAACCGGTTTGCGCCCGCCTTGATATTGCGCTTGGTGGCAAAACGATCCCAGGCCTGAAACACGCTCTGCGGCGTTGACCACTGCTCACAAATCCGCCCCGTCAAACCTTCCAACGGCTCAATCCATTTCCTGAGGTTCGGCAGGAGGGGCATGATGCGGCGCCGTTTCTTCTCCGTGATTGCTTTGGGAAGAATAATGTATCCCTTGCCCTTCCTGAAGAAGATGTGCTTGCACTCCATGAATGCGATTTCCTCTGTCCGCACGCCGCTGAAGGCCTTGATCGCCATGGAAGGGATCAGGCGCAGCGGGGCGTACGACAGGAGATCCTCAATCTGTTCCGGCAGGAAAATCTCATTGTCCCGTTTGTCATCCTCCCGGACGCGGTTGGCGCTGGCGGCCTCGGTGGACAAGTCTTTCGGCAGGTAACCGTGCTTCCGTGCGTAGTTGAATAATTCGACGATCGCATTCCGGTAATTGTTTCGCGACCTGCCCTTGAGCTGCCCTCCGCGTCGCGCGCCATTGGCCAGCGATTTCAACCCGCGCAACCAGTTTTCAATTTGTTCAGTGGAGGCGTCGGTGATCTGGCCGGGGAAATCCCTGGCAAATCGACCCAATCGAACGTCCAAATCCCGGACGTGATAATCGCCACGTTTGTCCAACTCCAGAGTCTTGACCATCTCTTTGACCAGATCGGGAATCGTGATCGGTTTGAGTTTGGTTCGCGCATGCTTCTGATAAAAGCTGGCCACGCTTCGATGGTCCGCGTCTTTGACCAGCCGTTTGGCCTCACCATATTCGCGGGCAGCCACGTCCAGCCGAACTTTCAATCCTTTCAACTGGGCCTCCGCGGCGAGATAAATCCGGCGGTCCTCCCCTCTGAGTTCCAAGGCCCGCAATTCGCCGTGGGCCAGCTTCGTGGCCACGGCTTCGGCGCAGGCCTTGGCCTTCCGCGGCGAGTTGCATCGCTCCCGAATGCGGCGTCCGTGGAAGGAGTATTCGACAATCCAGGACTCATACCACATCCCGGCGATTTTCTGAGGGCTGAAGCGAACATGCACACGCACCGAATCGCGTTTCACGTCGAAAGGAGAACGCTTGGCCGGTCTACGACCGAGTCCCTTGGGTTTTCGTTGGAGGAGTGCCACAAATCAAAAGTTTGGCACTAAACCGGCACTAAAACATGATGAAAGCAAGAAATAGCCCGTGTTTATTGGAGCGGGTGAAGGGAATCGAACCCTCGTTTCGACGTATGCCGTTTTATTCCTCTGCAATCCTCTGATTTACGAGGGGAAAGCTTGCATTGTTAGGTTTCGTGAGCTACATTGAGCTACACTCAAACGAGTGGCAGAAACGAAATTATTGACAAGGATCAGAGAAAATTATGGCCTCAAAATATCCAAGAGCGCATTCGCCGTTCTGGTGGATCAAGTACAAAACGCCCGAGGGCGACTACCGTTGCGTGTCCTCCGGCCTGCGGCGCGACAACGTGAAGGAGACGCGCAGCGCGGACAAACTGGTGGACCGCTACGAACGGGAGGAAAGCAAATCCGCCACCAACGGCGACCGGCAGCATTCCGCCTTTGTGGAGTGGGTTCCCGGCTTCCTCGAATCCAACTACAACACCCCGGAGACGGCCAAGACCTTTGAAGCCTACGGCTGGCGCTGGCATTCGGTGGCCAAGTTTTTGACGGCCCACCAAATCAAGTATCCCCGGCAAATCAGCTATGACCATGCGTGGAAATATCTGGAATGGCGGAAGACCGGCAAGGACGGCATCAAAGCGGCCAGTCACAACACGGCCCTGCAAGAGATCAAATTCCTGAGCATGTTGATGACCCAGGCCGTGCGACGCGGCTACGCCGAGGGCAACCCGCTCCTGCATCCCGGCATCCAGAAGCACAAGCCCGCCGAAAAGCCCGCCATGACCGACGAGGAAATCACCAAGATTCGGGCGGAGCTGGCCCGCTGGCCGGAATGGATGCGGACTTCCTTTGAGATTGCCATTTACACCGGCTGCCGCCAGGGCGACACGAACATCCCCTTGAAGGACGTTGACCTTGAAGCCAAGACCATCACGCTGGAAAAGCCCAAGGGCGGCGCGGAGCGGGCCTTCACCGTGCCGATGCGGGAGGAACTGGTGCCCCTCTTTACCCGGCTGAAAGCCGAACGGACGAACGACCAGACCGCCTTTGACTTTGTGGGGACGGGCAGCAAATGGGAGAAGCCCTCAAAAATGTGGTGGCGGTTTTTCAAGCAGAACGATGAATTGAATCTGCCGCATCTCACGTTCCATTGCACCCGCGTCACCTTCGTCACGCGCGGGGCCAAGCAGGGCGTGCCGCAGTCCAAAATGATGAAGCT
Organism: uncultured Verrucomicrobiae bacterium; assembly: GCA_963825315.1. Classification (GTDB taxonomy): domain Bacteria; phylum Verrucomicrobiota; class Verrucomicrobiia; order Limisphaerales; family Palsa-1400; genus DASRLE01. The sequence goes on from CAWGST010000005.1 coordinate 964,635, forward strand.
GGTCAATCACGCCAGCGAGGAAATCCACCGGGTCTATCAACGGCTGGTCGTGGCCGACGTGCGCGAGGAATTGAACGCCATCAAATTTCCTGTGGCCGCAGCCCCTGTGCCGCCGCCTTCCGATGACTCCCCGGCCCATCCCGCAACCGAAAGGAGGGGTGAGCGCAAATCCAGTCAAACACATCATTCAGAGGACGGCACGAAGGCGGCGTAGAATCTACGCCAGAACCCGCGCCAGAAACGCGGCCACTTGTGCGAAATGGGCTTCAATTTCCGGGGCCATGCCGCACTCGCTGGCCAGTTCAGCGAAAGGTTCCCGCCATGCTTCCGGGGGCGGAGGGAGCGTTGCGGGAACAGGATGCGTCGCGCGGCGGCGGAAAGTGGCCGCGATGCTCTCGCGGACCCGCGCGGCATCGAGCGTGCCGGACACGGACAACAAAACCAAGTCCACCAAATCTTTGACGCGCGTGTTCGGGCGGCCTTGCCTCGGCAGGGTGTAGGCGTGCAGCTTCTCGGCGAATTGTTCTTCCCGCGAGACGGCGGACACTTTCGCTCTCGGCAACTCGGCGAAACCCAACCAGTCCCGGCCTTCGAGGATTTCGTAAGGTTCCCGGAGCACGTCACCCGCGCTCACGTCAAGATGAAATTGTGCAAACCGCCGTCCCGCCATCCGCGCTTCGACCGGGTAGCGCGAGCCGCCATACGGCGCGGCGTCCAAGTCCATCGTCGGTTCGCCAATGATGAATTCAAAACTGTCCCCAAGATCAAATCCGGCGGCATTCTCCAGCAAATTCCGAATGGCAGCCTCATCCCATTGTCTGGCTCCGCCCGGCAACTGCCGGATGGCCAGATCAATGTCGCGCGTCGTTCGCGCCGCCTGAATGCGAAGTTCCATTGCGTAGCCGCCTTTGAGCAGCCACGGCGCATTCGCTTCGCGGAAAAGGCGGCACAACAAACGGTCAAAGGCCGTTTGGCGGCGCAAACGGTTGATGTCTCCACCCTCGCGCCGCACCAGCGCCAAGAGGCGGTCCTCCAGGGCGCGGCGCAGGGCTTGCGGCGTTTGGTAGCGACTCATGGCAGCAGAGTGGCGACGATTTTCCGCGCGTCCTTCCGCTCTTTCATGGCGGAAAGTTCGCGCTCGGTGATAAGACCGCGCCGCCGCGCCTCGACCGCAATGGGGCGGAGATCGGCGACCGCATCCGGGTTGGCGCTGGCCAGATCGCACAGCGCCCGCAGCGGGCGGCATACGGTCAGGCCGCGCAGTTGCGTGACCTCAGCGGGGGCCAGTGTCGTGCGGTGCAGCACGACCGCCTTGGGAGTCGGGCTGTTGCGACGGAATGTTTTTGGCACGCTCATGTGAACTTTGGCCGGGTTGAAATCCCCCAACTCGAACAGGCTGAGGGCGGTTTGATGCGACATCGCGGCCAGCGGCTTTTCATCGCGTCCCCGCGACCAGAGCAGCCAGGCCATCATTTCCCCGTCCTCTGGCGGCGGGAAATGGGCCATCCGGTAGATGCCACGGCAGACCCGCTCCCAATTGCCCGCATGGACGTGATACGGGTGCGTGTTGTCCGCGTACCCAGCCTCAATGGCCTGCTTGGTGGTAAAGTAGCCTTGCTGGTCTTGCGCGACCGTCATCAGAGCAGAGAAAGGGTCATTTTTCTTCATACACATATCCTCAACTTATTTGAGGAATTGTGCAAGTCTGGATTCTTAAACTCCCTCAAATGCCAGACGCTCTTGCCGGGGATCATCCTTCGGATGACACTCATACACGTCCCGCATCCGAAAGGAGGGGTGAGCGTAAATCCACTCCGAAACCTCCACCGGGTCCAGACGGCGGGGCCGCGTCGCCTCCTTGGGATACATGGCCTTTTTGACTGCCAGAATGTAGCTGACCGAGTAGCCAAGTTCGCTGGCGATCTCGCCCGCCGTGCAGTGGCGGTGATGCTCGCCGGGAGGCTGTCCATTGCCCTCCACACACCGTTGCGAGCGCGGGGCCGAGCTTCCCGCGCCATTACGATGGCCATTGGGTTCGACTTTGCTGGCGGGCCGGAAGAACTCCCGGTGGTCATTGAATCTATACTTGGAACCATTCATAACTGACTGTCTTTTCCGGCAAACCGTCCGTCGAAACGCTCGCGCCCATTGGGGCGGAAGTTTCCTCATGATTACATAGCGCATCCACGTCAACGCGTTGTCCGCAATTGCGGACAAAATGATCGCGGCGACGGATGGCTGGTTCATTCGATGGCGCTGCGGAAACGTCGCCATGAGGGCGTTCCGGCTCATTTTCTATCGCATCGCAAACCATACTCTGGAACTTGTCATGTTCTTTGGGCGAAGATTGTAATGAATTCATTACAATCTGCTGCCCCGCATCATTTCGCCATAAAACCACCATGTGTTGATTCTGCCACCGATCTGTCATTCGGGGTGTACCGCCGGTGGTACAACTTTCAGGGATTTTTATCACAGGCCGGGGAATCGGGTTGTTCAGAAGCCTGAACAACTTGAGCAGCGGTTTCAGAAATTGTCGTTTTCACAGGGCCAAGTCTGGCAAAACGGAGGCGCCCAAAGTTGTATGACATACACAGAATCGCTCGCGCTGTCAGGAATTCTGCGAATGAAAGGCCAGTCGGCCAGTTTCGGGGCCTTACTTTGCCGAGGTCGCGTTGAGTGAATTCTTCATATGGCACCAACCATTGCGGGCGGCACATAGGCCAGCGCCTTGAATCCGCATTCGTTTGCGTTGTCACCGCGGCACATTCCGCGATATTATCCGTGAAGTAGCGCAGAACCCTAATGAACCGAGACGCCGATAACTACGATCAACCGGAAAAGGAACAGGCGCGCTGGCTTGCGCTTTGCCACGCCATTGAATCGTTGACCACCTATCGGGACAGCAGTCCAGTAGTTACGATCGACCATTTTCAGCGCGGAATGAAATTCGTCTGCGATTCAATCGAAAAGACCAACGAGGCTGGTTATACCTGTTTCCCAGTACCCTATGAGCAGGTGAAGGAAAAGTCGAAGGCATTTCAGGAGCTGCATGCTGCCCGTGTTGGGAAAAAGTCGGCGGGCGAACTACAGGTGCTTTTCCTGTGCGGGCCGGAACCCATGAATGACCTCGAGGTCATGCTGGAACTTGGGATCAGGCCGGAGAATGTTTGGGCAGTGGAATCCGACAAGGACACCTTCAAGCAGGCAGTGGAAAGGTTATCCGACAGCGGCTACGGCATTAAAATCTATCGCGGCAATCTCCAGCAGTTCTTTGAAATCGTGCCTCAGCAGTTCGACATCGTTTATTTCGACGCCTGTGGAACGGTTTTGAGTCCAAAACCGCAGACGTTGGATGTGCTTCGCCAACTGTTTGAAAGACAGCGCCTGACGCCCCTCGGCGTTTTGATCAGCAATTTTTCTCAAGCGAATCCGGACGGTAAAAGTCTCGATGCGTGGACAAAACGTTTGGGCTCATGGTTTTTCAGCCGGGACGGGTGGGAAGGCGACAGTCTTGAGGCATATTGGAAGTTCGTCGCCGAAAACCTGGAAATCTACTACGGCAATTTTGTAAGCCACTTTGTCATCGAGTTCGCCGGGTTGCTGATGCCGTGGTGGCGTGTGGCCGCGTTGGACGGCGCACGGCAGGAATATTATTCGTCCGCCTTTGCAAGCAGCATCAATTTGGAGAAATTCCATGCTGAAAGGCGTATAGTGGAGGCATCTCTGGGAGCGGTGTTCTTTGGAGATTCCTTCCCGGTGTATCGGCGTGTTGTGGAAATGGTGCAGGAAAGTCTGCCCAAAGATGACCCGCTGTGGATACTCTTCTCCACAGACACGTTCAAGAGAGCGCGCCTTTCAGATGCAGTTTGGTTGGCCTACGCATTGAGGAATTGCGGCGATCCAGATTTCAGCGCCACTTCAAAATTGAAAAAGGAGTTGTGCAGTGATGCGGCAGTTGAGGCGTTGAATTCATTCCATTGGTTGGACAAGAATTGAGCCTCTTCTGCGATGAGCCATGACCGCATTTGCTCGCTGACCTTCTACTTGGGCTTTACGGGTATCCTTATCATTGCAATGTGTCGAAGCAGCGGCGCTGGCGCTACGTTGCGGCGGGCAAGATCACGCCGATGTATCTGGACGTTTTTATCTTTGATCAGGCCCGCTATTTCTACGATCTCGTTCCCACGTTACCGCTCTTGCTGGAACGATTGCGGTTTCCTGACCAATGGATTCTTCGCGTTTGCATGGACGGGATTTTCCGACACACCTCGCAAGTTTGCGGTGAATGGTTCTACGCCAGCACGCTCGCAGAAATGGGTGTGCCCGGCTTCGAGTTCCACGACTTACCCGAACGAGAGACTGGGCCTGCGCGAAAAAGCGGACACAGGTAAAGAGAGACATTGAAAGCCAAAGCAACTATGAATGCACCTGTGATCCAATCCAAGAACAACCGGAAGAAGTTTGACAAGACCTTTAAACAACACGCTGTTGAGCTCTGGCTCAACAGCGGCAAAGCGGCCACGGCAGTGGCCGCGGAGTTGGGGGTTCATGCCCAAAGGCTCAGTGCCTGGAGGAAGCGCTTCGCGCCGCCGCCCCCAGGGGGGAAGGGGGCGGCGGCGCGAAGCGCAGCGCCGAGCAATTGGAGGTCGAGAACACCAGTCTGCGGCGCGAGAATGACTATCTGCGCCAGCAGCGGGATATTTTAAAAAAAACTTTGGGCATCCTCTCCGAACCCCCGTCCAACGTTTTCAACGGATTGACGCGATGAAAACCGAGCATCCCATTCGTTCGCTCTGCGAAGCCCTGGAAGTTTCCTCCAGCGGCTATTACGACTGGGTCAACCGTCAGGCCCAACCCAGCCCGCGCGCCCGGGAAAATGCGCGTCTGGCTCTTCTGATTGTCCAGATCCACCAGGACAGCCGCCAGACCTACGGCAGCCCCCGCATTCAGGTGGCGTTGGACAAAGCGGGCCACGCTTATGGTCGCCATCGCATCGCCCGTTTAATGCGCCGGCAAGGCCTGCAGGGACGCGCCAAAGGCCGCTTCCGGGTCTGCACCACCGACAGCCACCACGACCAGCCCATCGCCCCCAATCGCCTGCCGGACCTGCCCGCGCCCAGCGCCCCCAACCAAGTCTGGCTCGGGGACATTACCTACGTGGCCACCGAGGAAGGCTGGCTCTATCTGGCTGGCATCCTGGACCTTTACAGCCGCCGACTCACCGGCTGGGCCATGAGCGAACGCATCGATACCGACCTGATCCTGGCCGCTTGGGGCATGGCCCTGACTCATCATCAGCCGCCCGCTGGTCTGGTCTTTCATTCTGATCGTGGCGTGCAATACGCCAGCTATGACTATCGCCAAGCGCTGCAAAACTCACAGGCCATCGCCTCCATGAGCCGCAAAGGCAACTGCTACGACAATGCCGCCATGGAATCCTTCTGGAGCACCCTCAAACAGGAACTGATCTACCGCCGCCACTTCAAAACCCGAGACGAAGCACGACAGGCCATCTTCGATTTTATAGAAGTGTTTTACAACCGCCGACGCCTGCACAGCTCGCTCGGCTACCGTTCCCCCATTGACTTCGAAACCCAAAACAATTAACTAATGACTTACACAACTTTTGTGTCCGCTTTTTCGTGGCAAGCCCAGACAGTCAATGGGGAGGATGCGGGGGTTTGATGACGTGGTGCAGTCAGCGCAAACGGTGGCGCGAATGTGGCGCGAAAACCGGACTTTTGGAACATTCCGGCCCGCCCAATTCGCTCAAGCCCGAATTAAGCCCGGTTTAGACGGTGCGAAACTCTGACAAAGAAACCCGACGTAAACCCGACAAACCCGACTTGAAGCCCTAAACTCGGAAAGCCAGTGTTTGACTCCCTCAAA
>CAWGST010000006.1:0-141094 GCA_963825315.1 uncultured Verrucomicrobiae bacterium
TTTCAATCAAGCCGAAACGAAAGTTTCGGCTTTTTTTATCCCCTGGCTCTTTCTGCTGGCATTGTCCGTCGCCTTTTGTTACGGTTTCCCCAGTTTGCCAGTTCATCAAAGCGATGACCACGACCAGCCCATCCCCCTCGCGAACCATGGCGCGGGCCATCGCTTTGGATTTCGCTCATGCTGGCCGCGGGCACGCTTCTCGTTTACTGGCCCGTAACCAAATACGAATTCGTCAATTTCGACGACACCGATTTCGTCACCGCCAACCCTCATGTCCAGGCGGGCCTGACAGTCGAGAGCTTCAAATGGGCCTGGCATAGCGAGGTCGCCCGCAACTGGCATCCGATTACGATGTTGACCCACATGCTGGACTGCCAATTATTCGGACTCAATGCGGGCCGGCATCATTTAGTCAATCTTCTTTTCCATCTTGCCAACACGCTCCTGCTCTTTCATCTCCTCAAACTCATGACGGGCGCCGTCTGGCGAAGCGCCTTTGTGGCTGCGCTTTTTGCCTGGCACCCGCTGCATGTGGAATCGGTTGCCTGGATCGCCGAGCGCAAAGACGTGCTCAGCACGTTTTTCTGGTTCCTCACCATCTGGGCCTACGTTCGCTATGCGCGCGAGCTGGGAAGGCAAAGTTCGAAGTTCAAAGTTTTCTATGCGTTGGCCCTCCTCTTTTTCGCGCTTGGCTTGATGTCCAAACCGATGCTGGTCACCGTGCCTTTCGTCCTTCTGCTCCTGGATTTTTGGCCGTTGGGCCGGTTGAATCCCGTCCAAAGCGCGGCGACAACCAGCGGCCCGCCTGGAACTGGAAAGCAGAAGGCAAAAGCGAAACGGCCGGCGCAAGTTCCAAGTCTCCCGGCATTGGCCGCGGGTAAATCAATCTTTCCAGCCCGCCTGCTTTGGGAGAAAATTCCGTTCCTGGCCATGAGCACGGCCCTGTGCATCGTCACCTTTTCCATCCAGAAACACGGCGGCGCGATGTTGACCGGACACAATCTGCCCCTTGCCTCGCGCATTGAAAACGCCCTCATTTCCTACCCGCGCTACATTGGAAAAATGTTCTGGCCGGGCCGTCTGGCCGGCCTTTATTTGCGGTCTGGCGAGTGGCCTTTGTGGCTGGCGGCTTTGGCCGCTCTGGCGTTGCTCACCGTGTCAATCATTGTGGTCGCGCAGATGCGCCGCCGGCCCTGGCTGGCCATGGGTTGGTTCTGGTACCTGGGAACCCTGGTCCCGGTCATTGGGCTTGTGCAAGTCGGGATGCAATCCATGGCCGATCGTTTTACTTATGTTCCGCTCCTTGGGCTTTTCATCATGCTGAGTTGGGGCGCCTGCGAACTGGCCCGCTTTTGGCGTCTGCCGGATTTTGCGCCCGGGGTGGCGGCAACCCTGGTATTGACTGCGTGCCTGGTTCTAAGCGCGCGCCAGGTTGCCTATTGGAAGGACAGCAAGACCCTTTTCCAACGCATGATTGCCGCGACGGAAAACAATTACATGGCCCATTACAACCTCGCCAACCTCTATGCCCGTGAAAAAAGAATTGACGAGGCCGCGGCCCATTACGAGGCGGCTCTGGAGGAGGAGCCCAATTACGCGGACGCCCACAATAATCTCGCCGGCCTTTTGCTGGATCAAAAGCGTTACGATGACGCCATCCAGCACTATGCCGCCGCCATTCGCATCAATCCTCAATACCTCTATTATTTCAATTTCGCCAACGCCCTGGCCGATGCCGCCAGCGCGCGCCACGACAGCAATGAATTTGCCGGGGCCGTGCGCGCCTACGGGCAGGCGTTGCTGCTCAATCCCGGCGCGAGCGAGGCCCACAATAATCTCGGCCTGACTTGGGACGCGCAGGGCAGGGAGAACGAAGCCGCCGCCGAATTTGGCGAGGCGGTCCGGTTGAAGCCGGAGTTCGAGCCGGCCCATTTCAATCTGGCCAATGCCCTTGCCCGTCTCGGAAAACTGGACGAGTCCATGGCGGAATATCGCGCCGCCGTCCGGTTGAATCCGGGCCGGGCCGAGAGCCACAACGGACTCGGCCTCTGCTGCGCCATGCAGAACAAAATGGCCGACGCCGCGCAAGAGTTCAAGGAAGTGATCCGGTTGCAACCGGACAATGCCGCCGCCAACGGCAACCTGGGCAACGCCCTGGCCTCCCAAAACAGGATTGACGAAGCCATCCCGTATTACCTCGCCGCCCTCCGGCTCGACCCGAGGGATTATCAAACGGAATTCAACCTCGCCCTTGCCCTGTCCCGCCAGGGCAAACGCGCCGGGGCGGAAAGCCATTACAGGCAGGCCCTGCGTTTGCACCCCAATTATGCGGAGGCGCAACGGGCTTTGCAGGAGCTGGAGAAAAGCGTCAACAATAAAAAATGACGCCCCGCCTTGCCCCTTACTGCGCCGTTGCGGCGTGAAGGGGCGGCGCCGCGGCGGCCGCGCTGGCCATTGGGGCCGGAAGAAAATTGTGCGAGATCGTGCGATTGAGATAGGCGGCCAGGGAGGTGATTTGCCCGTCGCTCAACGGCCCGCCCCCGGCGAGGGCAAAGGCCGGCATCATGGTATGCGGCTTGCCGAAGGTGATCATGGCTTTCCAGTACTCCAGGTTGGTTGGCTGTTTCAGGGCATGCAGGTCCGGCACCGCGCTGTCCCGGTGGGATGATTCGTGGCAGATGCCACAATCCGCCGCGAAAAGGTCCTGGCCAAAAGTTTTCGCCCCTTTGTCAACATGACATTTCGCGCAGTCCCCCTTGAAAACGGCCTGCGGATCGGCCGCGGCCCTGGCCATCGCCGCTTTGCGATCCGCGGCGGACATGCCCGCCAAACCCGTTCCCGCCGGCGGTATGTTGACTTTGAGCGTGACGATGCGATTGCCCACAGATGTAAAAAACGTGAGTGTTTTGATGACCAATCCCATCTTGCCGGCGAGGTCGACCCGCGCCCCGACCGAGCCGGAGCCGCCGGGCGGAATATGCCACGGCGTCGCCGGAAGCTTCGCCGTCGTGCAACCGCATGACGCATGGACTTGAGTAATCGTGATTTCGTTCGTGCATACGTTGGTCAGATTAAAAGTAAACGGCGCGGTTGCTTCACCGGGCTTTGGGTCATATTGTTTCGTTTCGGCATCGAAAACCAGCGTGGGAAAATTTGGCGTCACCGGGTTGTTGATCGCCGCGGGCAACGGGCGGGCCGTTTGGGGATTGAACAGTGAAATCGCGCGAGGCGCGGGAACCGGGGGGCGGGGTTGGCCCTGCAAGGCCGGCGGGCCGCTTTGCGCTAAAAGAGGACGCGCGGCCAGACACAAGCCAAGGCATCCGCACAAAAGGGCGGCATAATTCGCAACACGCATATCAATTCAGAATAGCACGGCCGGCAAGCGATTCCAGAATTTCTTTCACGTTTTCAGGCCAGATACGGCTGTTGGCGTCACACGGTCTTGCGCAAAACGGTGTCGCGTTGGGACCAGGCGGGATCGGGGGCGGGATAGTCCAGGTTGTAATGCAGGCCGCGGCTCTCGGGGCGGAGCAGGGCGGAGTGGATGATCAGTTCGGCCACGGTGGCGATGTTGCGCAGTTCCAGAAGATCGCTGATGACGATGAAGTCCCAGTAGTATTCCTGGATCTCATCCTGCAAATTGGCGATGCGGCTCCGCGCCCGTTGCAGCCGCTTGTTCGTGCGCACGATGCCCACGTAATCCCACATCATCCGCCGGATTTCGTCCCAATTATGGTTGATTACCACCAGTTCATCCACGTTGTGCGCGCTGCCGGATTGCCAAGGCGGAATGGACCCGGCTGTTTCGGGATCGGGAGTTTGGCGGAGATGTTCGGCGGCGCGATGCGCGCAGACCAGGGCTTCCAGGAGGGAATTGCTGGCCAGACGGTTCGCGCCGTGCAAGCCGGTGCAGGCCGCTTCGCCCACTGCGTATAGTCCCGCAATGTCCGTCTGCCCATCCACGTTGGTCCTCACTCCGCCGCATTGATAATGCGCCGCCGGGACAACCGGAATCGGCTCGCGGGTGATGTCCACCCCAAATCCCAGGCAGGTGGAATAGATATTTGGAAATCGTTCCTTGATGAAGGCGGCCGGCTTGCGCGTGATGTCAAGAAGAACATGGTCCGCCCCGCTTTTTTTCATTTCGGTATCAATGGCCCGGGCCACGATGTCGCGCGGCGCCAGCGATTTAAGCGGATGATACTTGTCCATGAAAGCCACCCCCTGGCTGTTTTTCAACACGCCGCCTTCGCCCCGCACGGCTTCGCTGATCAGAAACGATTTGGCCTTGGGATGGAAAAGGCAGGTGGGATGAAACTGCACGAATTCCATATTGGCAATGGCCGCCCCCGCGCGGTAGGCCATGGCCACGCCGTCGCCCGTCGCGATGTCGGGATTGGTCGTGTAAAGATAGACCTTGCCGCTGCCCCCCGTGGCCAGCAACACCGAGCGCGCGGCGAAGGTTTCGACCGCGTTCCTGCTTTTGTCCAGGACATAGGCGCCGAGGCAGCGATTGGCCGGAGGAGCAACCTCCGTGCGGCCTTGAATCTTGCGGCTGGTGATCAGATCAATGGCGAAATGGTTTTCGAACATTTCGATGTTGGGCTGGGCGGCAACGGCATTGAGCAACGCCCGCTCAATCTCGCGCCCCGTCACATCCTTGGCGTGCAGAATGCGCCGCTTGGAATGACCGCCTTCGCGGCCGAGGTCCAGTTCGCGCGCGCCGTTGATTTCCCGCTCGGAAAACTTCATGCCCAGCTCGATCAATTCGGCAATGCGGGCGGGGCCTTCCTGCACAATGGCGCGCACGGCGTCCTCGTGGCAAAGGCCCGCCCCGGCCGCCAGCGTATCGCGGACGTGCATTTCGACCGAGTCCTCCTTGCTGGTGACGGCGGCGATGCCGCCCTGCGCATAATTGGTGTTGGACTCCGCGCTGGATTTCTTGGTGACAATGGCCACGCGCCCGAGCGGCGCGACTTTCAAGGCGAAGGAAAGACCCGCGATGCCGCTGCCCAAAACCAAAAAGTCAAAGTGCTTCATAGCCCGCTATTTTGTCCATCATAGCTTCGCGTTGTCAATCAACCGTGCTTTGCCAATGAAGACAGCCAGGGCGATTTGGGTTCCTTTTCTGATTTCACGCGCCGGTTGCAGGGTGTTCGGATCATAAAACGCAATGTAATCCAGGCGCGCTTCCGGTTCCAGGGCGATGAGCCGGCGCAGTTGCTGTTTCATTTCGACGGCGGAAACCCGCCCTTTGGCCGCCCGGTTCCGGGCCTTTTGGATGGCCCGCCAGAGCACGGTCGCCTGCCGGCGTTGCGCGGGCGAGAGATATTTATTGCGCGAACTCATCGCCAACCCGTCCGCTTCCCGCACGGTCGGGGCCACGATGATTTTCACCGGAAAATTCAAATCGCGCGCCATGCGCCGGATGATGGCGCTTTGTTGAAAATCTTTCGCCCCAAAAACGGCGACGCCGGGCAGGACTATCTGGAACAACTTTGCCACCACGGTTGCCACCCCGCGAAAGTGGGCCGGACGGGAAGCTCCTTCCATGCCCCGGGCCAGCGTTTCCTCCGCCACCCAGGTGCTGAATCCGGCGGGATACATCTCGCGGGTGGCGGGAACGAAAACGACATCCGCTCCCGCCTCGCCGCAGAGTTTTTTGTCCCGCTTCAAGTCCCGCGGGTATTTTGCCAAATCTTCACCCGGGCCAAATTGGGCGGGATTGACATAGATGCTGACCACGACCCGGCCTTTGCCGCCGGCGCATTTCCTGGCTCTCTGGACCAAGCTCAGATGGCCGCGATGCAAACAGCCCATCGTCGGTACGAAAGCGACGGGCGTGCCTGTCCGCTGCCAATGCCGGGCGAGCCGCCGCATGGCGGCGATTGTCTTGACGATCCGCACCGCGAAACCCTTGGGGAAAACCCGGGCGCTGTCAATCCACTTTTTCGTTAAGTTTGAAATGGGGCGGTTTGGGGTTAAACTCCTGTGATGAAAATTTCGGTCATTGTTCCGGCCTTCAACGAGGAAAAGCTGATCGCCGCCACCTTGCGCGGCATCCGGGCGGCCATGGAAAGCTTTTCCCAACGCGGCTGGACGGCTGAAATGATCGTCTGCGACAATAATTCCAGCGATGGGACCGCCGCATTGGCCCGCGCCGCCGGGGCGCAAGTGGTTTTTGAACCTGTCAATCAAATCGCCCGCGCCCGCAACACCGGGGCGGCCGCGGCCACGGGCGAGTGGCTTGTCTTTGTGGATGCGGACTCGCATCCCACGCCCGATCTGTTTGCCGAAGTCGCCCAACAAATCGAGGCGGGCCGATGCCTGGCCGGAGGATGCACGGTGCGTTATGATGAACGCCATTTTGTGACCGATTGCGCCACGGTAGGATGGAATATTCTCAGCCGGACTCTGAGATGGATGGCAGGCTCGTTTATTTTTTGCGAAAGGGCGGCCTTCCGCAAAGTGGGCGGATTCAGCCTGGAACTGTTTGCCTCGGAGGAAATCGATATAAGCAGGAAACTGAAAAAACTGGCCAAAGAGCAGGGCAGGGAAGTGGTCATGTTGCATCGCCATCCCTTGGTCACCTCCATCCGCAAATTGCGGCTTTATTCGCGCGGCGAAATGCTGGGCCTGACGTGCAAGGCGGTTCTCAGTCCGCGGAAAACGCTCACCAGCCGCGCGCGCTGCATCTATTGGTACGACGGACGGCGTTGAAAAATCGGGTTCACTCCTCCATTGCACGGATTTTGGCATTTTTTAATTTTTTCCTCTATTCGTTTGACAGATGTCATTCGGAAAGGCGGTTTGGAAAATTTTGCCAAAAATGCGCGATTCTCAGGAATGGCACTACAAGGCGAGTCCGAAATCCGAAGCGAATTGGCTTATTTTGACCATGATTAACTACGTTTAACATGGTTTAACCCGACCAAAGCTGTTTATTTTGCAAGTTGTTCATTGTTATGGATTTACATACGATTCCGACCGCTGGCTTGACCAACAGAACTGGTTTGATTCAGTTTGACTGACTTTGACTGGGCGCAGCATCGAACTGGTTGGGGAGCGGGACCGTCCCGGTCGTGGTGCGGGTCTCGCGCCGCACTCCCCCTCTGTTTTCCACAACAGGTCGTTGACATATTGATGGGTAGAGTGGGCGCCGGGCGGGGATGTGTTTGGCGGGACGCCCAACACGGCGGGCGAGACGCCCGCGCTCCCCTTTCCTTCATGGCCTTCATCGGCATTCATTAGACGAACATTACAGTTAAAACATTGATGCGTCAACAGATTTTTTAAAGATTGTTCAGAAAAGTTGTGATATTTTTGCAAACGGTTGTAACACGCTGTATTGCAACGATTTATCAAAGGCCCAATGGGTCAAACCGAAGCTTAGCCCATGTGGCTGTGCCGATGCAATGGAGTCGGAGGACCGGGTCGCGTTTTGGAAGCCCGGACTTCAAGCAGGCTTTGCTGGAACGGTTGCATGGGGAAAATCAAATGAATAAAGAAAAATGGACAAAGCTCTGGTACGACCCCTTTGATTAGCCGGATGTTTTAAGTCGAATGCCGCGTCGGGGCGGGGAAGAGATTCGATCGGGGATTTCGCCAAGGCTGCCCTTGCCCGGCATGACCGCATCTCCAGGCAGAAGCCATGAAAGAGTTTGTGCTGGATGTGAATCTGTTAAACTGAACAGGGAGCCAGAATGGCGGTGCTCATGCCGTGGATAATCTTCTTGTCAGCGGGACAGATCGTGGCCAAAACTCCGGCCAGATTGGCCCGGGCGGCGTCGCCTTCGCCGGCGACAAAATAGTAAGGACACAGCCGGACCCGGCCGGGCATCGGCGTGGCCTGGTTCCTGGCAAAGTCGTACCATTCGGCCTCGACCAGCGCCGGCCGGTGGTAGCGCTGCAAGACATAAGGCGACGTGGGAAATGAAGCCAGCGCCTCATCCACGGCCGCGGCCCAGTCGGCGGTGGAAAGATCGCTGCCCAGATGCACGCCGCGCGCGCCCCAGGCCTTGTCGGAAAAGCCGGATACTTTCAGGATCAATTCGCGTTCGCGTTGCGAAAGGGCCTTGAGCTGCTGCCAGTCTGTCAAGTTCAATTCCGGCAGGGCGCCCTGCGGCGGCAGGGGGGCGGGATCGACCATCCAACTGTAAGGCGCCAGCGCCCGCAGCCGCTCGAAAAAACGTTCGCCCAATTCCTGCCGCCAAAAGCCGCGTAGATTCCGATTCCAGAGCAGCGCGAAAAGCATTTTTTCCTCGAAAATCGGCTTGGGCGGCGCGGTCAGGCGGATGTCCCCGGCCAAGGCCATGTCAAATATTTTTTTGGCGTTGGGGGCCTGGGGCAAATCGAACAATTCGAAAAAGCGGTAAACCGCGTCACCCTTCCCGAACTGCTCGAAGCGGGTGTCGCGCACATTGAATCTTGCGCCCAGTTGGCCGGCCAGCCAGGCCATTTCCGGCCGGTAGGTCCGCGCCTCTTCGGAAATGACGATGTGGACTGACGGCGCGTCGCCAAAAATGGCGGAGAAGCCCCGCGCCATCCCGTCCGCCCCGCCGATGACGGGAGGGGAACCGTTGGGCAGGGCCGAATAGGTCTGGTTGAGCCATGCTGTCAAACCTATTCCTCCGGGAACGCCGTCCAACTCGGCGATGACGGGACCGGATTCAGTCAAGATGATGTCAGGGCGGATGACGCGGGGCAGTTCATTTCTAAAGGCGGCGGAGCGTTGCACTTCGAGCAATTGGCCGGGCTTGCCCTGGTCGAGCCAGCCCGCCACCCAGGCCGGTTGTTTTCCGGCGAGGCTTTGGCGATAGAGCAAATTGACGCTGCGATTGAACTGAAGGAGGAGCCGGCCCAAGCCCTCCAACTCCGACGCCAGTTCGCGGCCGAGGGGGAAGGGCGAGGGCGAGACGCGCCAATCCTGCCCCGTAAAGAGGCCGTCATCGGGAAGCCGCGCCCGGATGAAGCGCGCCTTTTGTTCCGGTGTGGACAAAGCCGCGTTATCGCTCATCGGCAATTTGGGTTGTCTGCCGAATCTCAAGACGCACAAATTCCGCCGGCGGGACGCCGACGGATGCGACCGGGACGGTCGCGCTCCCGAAGAAGCCGCCAAAGACCAGGGTTGTCTGGATGCAAGCCATAATTGTACTTTACAGGCGCACCTGGCCGTTGCCGGTTCCCACCCATTTATAGGTGGTCAATTCCTCCAGGCCCATCGGGCCGCGCGCTCCGATCCGGTCGGTGCTGATGCCGATCTCGGCGCCCATGCCAAATTCCGCCCCGTCGGTGAAGCGCGTCGAGGCGTTCCAATAAACGGCCGCCGAATCGACCTGGGCCAAAAAGTCCCGCGCCCGGCCCGCGTCCCGGGTGACAATGCTGTCGGAGTGGGCCGATCCATATTGATTAATATGATCGATGGCCTGCTGGACGCCATCAACCACGCGTATGTTTAAAATGTAGTCGTTGTATTCGGTGTAAAAGTCCTGCTCGGCGGCGGATTTAATTACAGAAGCCGCCGGCTGGGGCAGGCTGGATTCCAGGATCTTTCGCGCGGTTTCATCCACCCGCAATTCCACTTTTCTTTCATTCAAGCGCCGGGCCATGGAGGGCAGAAACTGCCGCGCGATAGCCTGAT
Organism: uncultured Verrucomicrobiae bacterium; assembly: GCA_963825315.1. GTDB lineage: Bacteria > Verrucomicrobiota > Verrucomicrobiia > Limisphaerales > Palsa-1400 > DASRLE01. The sequence goes on from CAWGST010000006.1 coordinate 9,641, forward strand.
CGACCAGCAAGGTCTCCATGGCGTTGCAGACAGCGGGGCGCTGGCATTTGGCGTTGAAAGCGATTTCTTCGGCCATTTTCAGGTCCGCTTCGCCATCAACATAGACGTGACAGACGCCCTTGAAATGTTTGATGACCGGCACCTTGGAACAATCGGCCACCGCGCGGATGAGTCGCTCGCCGCCGCGCGGCATGCACAAATCCACGTATTGCGTCAAGGCGAGCAATTCCTTGATCGCACCACGATCGGTGGTGGCCACGACTTGGATGGCGTGCCGGGGAAATTCGGGCAGGCGCATGGCGGCGGCGTTGGTCATTGTTTCCGCAATGAGTTGATTGGAAAGGATCGCTTCCCTGCCGCCGCGCAGGATGGCGGCGTTGCCGGATTTGAAACAGAGACTGGCCGCGTCGGCCGTGACGTTGGGGCGCGATTCGTAAATGATGACGATCACGCCGATGGGTGTGGAAATCTTTTGCAGACGCAATCCATTGGGGCGCGTCCTGTCGTCAAGCACCCGGCCCACGGGGTCGGGCAGGGCGGCCACTTCGCGCAGTCCTTTGGCCATGGATGCGATGCGTTTGTCGTCCAGCTTGAGCCGGTCCAGCATGGCGTTGGAGAGGCCGCTCTGGGCGGCGGCTTCCATGTCGCTGGTGTTGGCCTCCTGGATGGCCTCGCGACTCTGTTCGAGCGCGCCGGCCATGGCCAGGAGACAGCCGTTCTTCTGGTCGGTGGACAACCGGGCCAGTCTGCGGGAGGCCTCCCTGGCTTGGCGGGCCAACTGCGTCATCTGTTCTTTCAAATTCATACCGGCCAATCTAAGCCAAATTGGAGAAATGCAAAAGGAGAGTGTTGGGATGTGGCATGGCGCGGTTCATGGCCCCATTTTGGCGGGGGCGTCATTTCGTTTGATCTTCGGCGATCTGCGCAAGCCGCATTGAAACCAAAGCCGCCAGACCATGGCCAGCGCTTCCCAGACAATTCTCCCCGACATTTTCGAGCAGCCTTGAAAACGTTCGGTAAAAACAATCGGCACTTCGACGATTCTCATGCCCTGCTGCCAGATTTTGTGCGTCATCTCGATTTGGAAGCTGTAGCCATTGGAGCGAATGGCATCCAGGTGAATCGATTCGAGAGCGCGCCGCCGAAAACATTTGAAGCCGCCGGTCGGATCGGTGAAAGGCATGCCCGTGATGATCCGCACGTAGCGGGCGGCGCTGGTGCTGAGCAAAAGCCGTTTCATGGGCCAGTTGATGACGCGAATGCCGTTGCAATAGCGCGAACCCAAAACCAGGTCGGCTTCCCGGGCCGCCTCAAGGAACCGCGGAATGTCATCCGGATTATGGGAAAAATCGCCGTCCATTTCCATGATAAACTCGTACTGGCGCTGCAAAGCCCAGGCGAAGCCGGCGCAATAGGCCCGGCCCAGGCCATTTTTCTCAGTGCGATGCAGCACATGAATGGCAGGACTCTTCGCGGCCAGTTCATCCGCGATCCGGCCCGTGCCGTCGGGGGAATTATCATCCACCACCAGCAAATCCACTGGTGTCGGCAAATTGGCCAGACGCCCGGCGATGGTGGGAAGATTCTCCCGTTCATTAAATGTCGGAACAATGACCAGCGTATTATTCATCGCTAAAAGATGCGTGCCGCAACATGTTTTACTCAGTTCGGCGGATTGGACCTCCGCGCCCGCCCGTCAGCAGAGCCAATTTGCCGCCAAAGTTCAAGACGCAATTCTGAAATTCCCCCGGCTTGCCGAAAGCAGTCGCCCCACAAGGCCGGAAACCTGACGTTGCTTTTGTTGCAAGTTGTTCATAATTAGTGACTAACATATACTTTAATTGCGTTGTGAATGCGCAGTTGCCAACGGGTCAACCAAATGGCAGATTACAGGCGCATGAAGACGTTGACTGAGATCGAGCAAGCCGTCGAAGAGTTGCCGTCGGGACAGAAGACCGAGTTGTTGCTGTTTGTGGCCAGGAGCCTGCGCGAAGCTCAAGCGCCGTTGCCCGAACCGCGTCGTTTTTCCGATGAGCAGCTCCGATCCTGGCTGGATGAGGATGAGGAGGCCATGCGCCGCTTCCAACTTGAATTTTAGATGGAGTGCGGCGTCAGTTTTGGCACAATGATCTTTGTGATGACTGATTTGGAGGTTCAAACAAACGGATTATTTGACAGCGTGACGCGTGTCCGGCGCAACGGGAGAATTCTGATGGGCGCGACGGCGGCCGTGGCCGTGTTGCTGGCCGGCGGGGGATGCACGCAGACAACCCTGACCGCGCCGCAACGCGCCGCCACCGAACAACTCCTGTTGAGCACGGCGGCGGAGCGCGCAATTGTGTCCACCAATCTTTCGCTGTTCAATGGCAGAAAAGTTTTTCTGGACGCGAGCTACTTTGACAGCTACGACTCGAAGTACGCCATCGGAACCATCCGGGACGCTCTCAGCCGGTCGGGAGCATTGCTGGTGAGCAATGCCACCAACAGCGATATCATCATCGAGGCACGAAGCGGCGCGCTTTCGATTGACGCGGCGGAGACATTGATAGGCGTGCCGAGCGCCGGGGTGCCAGTGCCTCTGGCCGGGGCGGTCTCCATCCCGGAGCTGGCGCTCTTTAAATCCCAGAAACAATTTTCGCTGGCCAAGCTGGCGTTGCTGGCTTACGAGACGCACGGAGGAAAGCACATTTATTCCAGCGGCCCGATGATCGGGAAGGCCTATAACAATTACTACCGCTTCCTGGGATTCATCACCTGCACCTCGACCGATATTGCGGCGAAACACAGGGCAACTGTTGTGAAGTAAAGGCATTTATGATCGAACAAACGACGGCTAATCGCCCCTCTTCTGCCGCTGCCCCGGCCGCTTCCGCGCTGTCGCATGGCGATGTCGCGGCCATTGATGAATTGCGGGAAGATTACGAGAAACTGCGCCGCGAGCTGGCCCGGGTGATCATCGGGCAGGACAAGGTCATCGAACAGTTACTGATCTGTGTTTTGGCGCACGGCCATGGGCTGCTCATGGGGGTGCCGGGCCTGGCCAAAACCACCATCGTCAATGCGCTGGCCCAGGCGATGTCACTTCAATTCAACCGCATCCAATTCACCCCGGACCTGATGCCCTCGGACATCACCGGCACGGATATTCTCCAGGAAACCGACCAGCCGGGCCGCCGGGCGTTTGTCTTTGTCAAAGGGCCGATTTTTGCCAACATCATTTTGGCGGATGAAATCAATCGCACCCCGCCGAAGACGCAATCGGCTCTGTTGGAAGCCATGCAGGAGCATCGGGTGACGGTGGCCGGGCGGTTTTTCCAATTGCCCGAGCCTTTTTTTGTCCTGGCCACGCAAAATCCCATCGAGCAGGAGGGCACCTATCCGTTGCCAGAGGCGCAATTGGATCGTTTCATGTTTTTCATTCACGTGGATTATCCGAATCGGGATGAAGAACGGCGCATTGCCCGCGAGACGACGGGCGCGCCGCCGCCGGCCTTGACCAAATTGATCGATGGCAATCAAATCAGCGCCTTCCAGGAAATCGTGCAACGAGTGCCGGTGCCCGATCACATTTATGATTTGGCCGTTGATCTGGTGCGCCGCTCGCGTCCGCGCTCGGCGCAAGCGCCCGAGTGGATCAAGAAATGGGTGACGTGGGGCGCGGGTCCGCGGGCGGTGCAATACCTGGTTCGGGGGGCCAAGGCGCGGGCCGTGTTGCGCGGCAGTTATTTGGTGCGCATGGAAGATTTGGAAGCCGTCGCCGCGCCTGTCCTGACGCACCGGATTCTGACCAACTTCCAGGCGCAGTCCGAAGGGGTGGCCAGCCCAGAGATCATCACCCGGCTGCTGGAGGAGACACGCGGAGAAGAACGCCGTGGCTGAGGAATCCCAGTTGCTCGATGCGGCGGTGCTCAACCGCCTGATGCACCTCACGCTCCTGGCCCGCTCGCCCATGGAAGGGACCGTCTCCGGCCACCATAAAAGCCCGCATCGCGGTTCCAGCGTCGAGTTTGCCGAATACCGCCATTATGTTCCGGGCGACGATATTCGCCGGCTGGATTGGCGCGTTTTTGCGCGGACGGATCGTTTTTACCTCAAGGAGTACGAGGCGGAAACGAACTTGCGCTGTTATTTCGTGCTGGATTGCAGCGGTTCGATGAAATTTGGCGGGGCGGCCGGGACGAAGCTGGATTACGCCCGGCGCCTGGCGGCCACGCTGGCTTACATCACGGTCCACCAGGGCGATGCGGTCGGGCTGGTATGCTCCGGCCAGAAAACCCTTTTTGAAATCCCGCCGCGCCGCAATCCGTCGCATCTGAAACTGATTTTTGAAACGCTGGGAAAAGCGGAGCCGCGCGGCCCGACCGGCTTGATCGCGGCCTTGCACGATTTGGCGGAGAAGGTGCGCCGCCGGGCGCTGGTCATTGTCATCTCGGATTTTTTTTGCGAACTGGAGCCGCTGCTGAATTGCTTTCAACATCTGCGTTTCCAGAAGCACGATCTGGCGCTCATGCAACTTTTGGATGCCGCTGAAATGAATTTTCAATTTGATCGTCCGGTGCGGTTCGTTGATCTGGAAAGTTCCTTGAGCATTGTGACCGAGCCTTCCAGCATCCGGGACGAATACCTGCGGCAGCTTGGAATGTTTCTCGGGCAACTGCGCGAAGGCTGCCACGAATTCGGGGCCGATTACCGGCGGGTCATCACGGATCAAAGTTATGAACGGGTTGTGGCGGATTTTCTGGTCGAGCGGGCGCGGAGAGTGGGGAAATGACCGGGGAAATGACTAATGACGAAGCACGAATGACCAATGAATGACGAAGTCTTAATGACGAAAGCGACGGAAGGGACCAAAAGCCATTCGTCGTTTGGACATTCTTTCGTCATCAGGATTTTGTCATTCGTCATTGTTGCTTTAGCCAGATGACCTTTCTTCAGCCATTTGTATTGTTCGGATTGCCGCTTATCCTGGCGCCGGTCATTATTCATTTGCTCAACCGCATGCGGCATCGGCCCAAACCGTGGGCGGCCATGCGGTTCCTTGTTTCGGCCACGCGCAACTCGGTCAGCCATGCCAGGCTGCGCCAGTTTTTAATCCTGCTCTGCCGCGTGCTGGCGGTGGCCATGCTCGTTCTCTTTGTGGCCCGGCCCCTGGCGGGCGGCTGGCTGGGTTGGGCGCTCTCGCCCGCGCCCGATGCCATCTTGATTTTGCTGGATCGTTCCGCCAGCATGGAAGCCCAAGCCGGCGCAACCACCAAACGCCAGCAGGCCATCCAGCTCCTGGCCCAGGCGGCCAAAGCATTTGAAGAAACCAGCCACCTCGTTTTAATCGACAGCGCCACGCGCGTCCCGCAGGAAATCGCCAGGGCCGCCACGCTGAATCAATTATCGTCTGCGCAGCCGACGGACACCGCCGCGGATATTCCGGCCCTGTTGCGGACGGCCTTCGATTGGTTGATCGAAAACCGGGCCGGCACGGCGGAAATCTGGCTGGCCTCCGACGGACAGCGCAGCAATTGGCTGCCGGAAGACCCGCGCTGGAAAAATGTCATCGCCCAATTGGGCGGCCTTTCCCAGAGAGTCCGCGTGCGGCTGCTGGCCATGAATCAGCCGTCCGAAGCCAACGCTTCGATCTCGATCAAGGAAGTGTTGCGGCGTCCGCGGGGGGACGGATCGGAATTGCAATTTGTTCTCGATCTTCAGCGCAATCGCAGTTCCGCCGCGCCCATTCCCGTCACGTTGACTCTGAATGGGGAAAGATCGGAGACCGAGGTCACAGTGGAGGGACAGTCCCTGCGCTGGCGGCACAGCATTGACCTCGGCGCGCGGCGCGAGGGAGGGTGGGGCAGTTTCACCCTGCCGGCGGATGGCAATGAGCATGATAACACGGCCTGCTTTGTCTATGGCGCTGACACGCCGTTGCTCGCCACAGTGGTCAGCGGCGATCCAGGGGCGGCCCGCTGTTTGGAGTTCGCCGCCGCCTCGCGCAACGCGCAGCCCGCGGAGTTGATTTCCGCCGCCGCCTTTGCCGACGCGAATATCGAGAGCCGTTCACTGCTGGTTTGGCAGGCGCCTTTGCCGGACGGAACGGACGCCGACCGGGTGCAATCATTCGCCGCGTCCGGGGGCGTGGTGATTTTCTTTCCACCCGGCCAGCCGGACGCGCGACAGTTCAACGGCATGGGCTGGGGCAGCGTTCAAGACGCCGAAAACGCCGAAGGCTTTCGGATTTTGCGCTGGGGTGAAGACGAAGGACCGCTTGCCAGAAGCGATGAGCACATCAGTTTGCCTCTCGGCCAGACCACTTTCCAGCGCCGCCAGCCCATGGCCGGCCCAAAGGAGGCGCTGGCCGCCTTCGACGATGGCACGGCTTTTCTGGTCCGCCAAAGTTTGGGCAAAGGCGAAATTTACTTTTGCTCCTCGCTGCCTGATCCGGCGTGGTCGAGTTTGGGCGACGGCCCCGTGCTGGTGCCGATGTTGCAGCGGATGCTCCAGGCGGGCGCGCGCCGGGTGCAACAGGTTTCATCCGCCGCCTGCGGTGAATTAAGTCTGGCCGATCAAAATCTGCCCTGGATTTCGGTGGATTCCACCGGGCACAAGGACATTCGCACGCAAGCCGGCGTTTATCGCGCGGGCGGCCGTTTTTTGGCCGTCAATCGTCCCATGGCTGAGGATGATCCGGAGGTGATTGACCCGGACGAAGCGCGAAAACTCTTTGGTGATTTGCGCGTGCAAACGCTGCAAGAGCGTCATTTTGAAACCAGCCAGTTGCAAGGTGAAATTTGGCGTTTCTTTCTCTTTGCCATGCTGCTGTTTTTGATCGTTGAAGGCATTTTGATCTTGCCGGGGCGCCAGGCGGCATCGCGCGCGGGTTCGCCGCCGCCGCGGAAAACCCCGCGCCCGGAGGAGCAATTGGCATGAGCCATCTTTCTGTGGCCGCTCCCATTTCGGTGATCGCCCTGGGCGTGGCCATCTGGCTGGGCGCGGCCTGGCTTTGCCAGGCCAACTGGCGTCGCAGCGGCAATCGCCGCGCGGCGGGAAAACTGGAAACGTTGCGCTTTATTTTGGTCACCCTGCTCGTGCTGACATTGCTGCGGCCGGAATATGTCGAACACTTGCAGCGCACCGCGACTCCGGAAATCGCCATACTCGCCGATGGCTCCGACAGCATGAAAACGCGCGATTTGGTGGTGTCGAACAACGTGATGAGCCGCGGGCAATGGCTCAATCAACAGCTCCAGCGCGCCTTCTGGGCGCCCTTGCGGAACAAGGCGAAGGTCTCGGTGGAAACTTTCGCCGCGCCATCCACGAATCAAAACGCCATCAATGGCACGGACCTCGACCAGGCGCTGGAGAATGCTTTTCATCGCTTCAAAAATCTCAAAGCCGTCCTGCTTTTGAGCGATGGCGATTGGAACATGGGCAAATCGCCCCTCGGCGCGGCGACGCGATACCGGGAGCAAAACATTCCTGTCTTCACAGTGGCGGTGGGCCGTGAAACGGCGCTGGCGGATTTGGCGCTGGAGAATGTTTCCGCTCCGGCTTACGGACTTTTTGGCGAGGAAATCGCCATTCCTTTCAAAGTCACGAGCCATTTGCCGCGCGAAGTTAAAACCACCGTTGCGATTCTGGACGAAGGCGGCGGCGCGGCCTCAAAACAGATAACCATCCCGCCCAACGGCGAGGTGGAGGAATCCATTCTCTGGTCGCCGCGCGCGGCGGGCGAAGTGACGGCGACAGTCAAGTTGCCCGTGGAACCGGACGAAGCCATCGCGGAAAACAATGAACGGACGTTTCATATTTCGATCCGGCTCGAAAAGCTCAAGGTGTTGGTGGTGGATTCGGCGCCGCGGTGGGAATACCGGTATTTGCGCAACGCGCTGGCCCGCGATCCGGGCGTGGAGTTGAGCTGTCTTTTGTTGCGTCCGGATCTCGGTCCGGGCGAAGGCGTCAATTATATCCCGGCTTTTCCTGAGAGCAAGGAGGCGCTGGCGCCCTACGACGTCGTGTTCCTGGGCGATGTCGGCATCGGCCAGGACGAGCTGACCGACGGCGACGCGCAATTGCTCAAGGGCCTGGTCGAGCAGCAAGGCAGCGGCTTGGTTTTTGTGCCCGGCCGGCGCGGACGCGAGATCAGTTTTCTCAACAGCCCGCTCAGGGATTTGTATCCCGTCGAACTGGACGCAAGGAAACCGGGCGGCATCGGATTGCAAAACGAATCGCAACTCATCCTGACCAGCGCCGGCAAACGGCATTGGCTGACGCGCTTCGATTCGGACGAGGATCGGAATGACGAACTGTGGAAACAATTGCCCGGCTTCTTTTGGTCGGCCTCGGTGGAAAAGAGCCGTCCCGGCTCCGAGGTTTTGGCGGTGCATTCGGCCCTGCGCAATTCCTGGGGGCGCCTGCCGCTGCTGGTCACGCGCCCGGCCGGAAGCGGCAAGGTCCTTTTTCTCGGCACGGACAGCGCCTGGCGCTGGCGGCGGGGCGTCGAGGACAAGTTTCATTACCGTTTTTGGGGGCAAGTCGTGCGTTGGATGGCACACCAGCGCCATCTTTCGGAGAAGGACGGCATGCGGCTGAGTTACAGTCCCGAGGCGCCGCAAGCCGGCGACACCGTTTTCCTGCAAAGCACGGTCCTGGACCAATCCGGATTTCCGATTGACAAGGGGCCGGTCGCCGGCAGGGTGACTTCGCCCGGCGGACACGCGGAGCGGCTGGAGTTTGCGCAACTGGAGGGAGGGTGGGGGGTGTTCAAATCCAGTTTTACCGCGCAAGAGGCCGGGAGCTACAAATTGGAAATTGCCGCGGAGCAGTATGGCCGCCGATTGGACACGGAACTGCTGGTGGCCCGGCCGCTGCTGGAAAAGCAGGGTCAGCCGGTCAATTCCCAAGTCCTGCGGGAAATTGCCGCCATCACGCGCGGCGCGAGTGTTTCGGCGGATGACCTGGACAAAGTCATCAACCAGATCTCGCTCCTGCCCGAGCCGCAACCCATCGAAAAACGTCTGCGACTGTGGAGCGAACCGGCGTGGGGCGGCGTCCTATTATTATTCTTGACTATCTATTGGATTGGCCGGAAATGGGCCGGGCTGATTTGAGGGCGGGCACAAATACCGCTTGAGAATGGCCCATTGAAAAGGTAAGTTGTGCCGATGAAAACACTGAACGGTCATTTTGACGGCAAGCACATTGTGCTGGATGATCCGGTCGCGCTGAAGCCGAATACCCGCGTCAAAATTATCGCGGTTGAAAACGACCCGGCTGATGCGGAAATTATCCGCGGCTGCGAGCGCCTCTCGGAATCCGTTTTTCAAAAAATTTGGGACAATCCGCTCGATGCCGACTACGACAAGCTTTAATCGTGGGGCCGTTGTGCTGCTGCCCTTTCCATTTTCCGATTTATCGGGGGCCAAACTGCGGCCAGCCGTAATCGTCAGTCCTCAATATCCTTCCGACGACTTGCTGGTTGTTGCGCTGACCTCTGTGGGAGAAGTGTTGCGCCCCGGGGAATTCCCCATCCGATCTTGGCGCCAGGCAGGTTTGTTGCACCCATCATTCGCCAAGCGCGCGCTGGCGTCAGTTTCCGGCGATCTGGCGCGCAAATTTCTTGGTCATTTGCAGAGGGATGATTTGGCGCGGTTAGATGATGCGCTCCGTCTTTGGCTGGGCGTGGGAATTGCGTAATTTCTGTCAAAAATCTGCCGACCTGGGAACCGTTTGCGACCTCTTTAGCCCGACTTGGCGGATTCAACCCACTGCTCAACTTTTTTCATCGCGCAAGTGGTTGATTTGCAGGCCAGGACTGGCTGGAAAAGAGCCAAAAGTGGCTGTAGTGAAGACCCACCCTATTCCCAAGGTGCCGGAAGTGTGCATAATCAGAAGCCGTTATGTTTTTACGCTACACGACGCGGAAGAAAAACGGCAAGGAACATCGCTACTACAGCTTGGTTGAAAACCGGCGGGTGGCCAGCGGCCGGGTGGTGCAACGGCACGCTCTCTACCTGGGCGAGATCAACAACAGTCAACAAGAGGCCTGGCGCAAGACCATCGAGATTTTTGAGGAGGGCCGGGCCCGTCCGCGGACGGTGGCGCTGTTTGCCGAGGATCGCATCGCTCCCGTGGCCGATGAAGACATCGTACGGATTCGGTTGAGCCAACTGTCGTTGCATCGGCCCCGGCAATGGGGCGCCTGCTGGCTGGCTGGCCAGTTGTGGGAGCAACTGGGGTTGGATCGGTTTTGGGCCCAGCGTCTGCCGCCCAGCCGCAAGGGGACGCGCTGGGATTGGGTGCTGCAAATTTTGGCGACGTATCGGTTGCTGGATCCGGGCAGCGAATGGCGGCTGTATCGGCACTGGTTTGAGCACAGCGCGCTGGCCGATCTGCTCGGAGCGGACTTGGAGTTGGCCGACATTCACAAGCTCTACGAGTGTCACGAGCGATTGCTGGAGCACAAGCAACCCCTCTGCACCCACCTGAACCGGCGCTGGAAGGATTTGTTCAACGCCCGTTTCGAGGTGCTGCTCTATGACTTGACCAGCACGTATTTTGAAAGTGATCCGCCTTTTGCTCCGGAGGACAAGCGCCGTCACGGCTACAGCCGGGACAAGCGCCCGGACTGCGTGCAGGTGGTTATCGCGCTCATTGTGACGCCGGAGGGTTTTCCGCTGGCCTATGAGGTGCTGGCCGGCAACACCAGCGACAAGACCACCCTGGCGGATTTCCTGAAAAAGATTGAGCAGCAATACGGAAAGGCCGAGCGCATCTGGGTGATGGACCGGGGCATCCCGACAGAAGAAGTGTTGGCCCAAATGCGCGCGGCCCAGCCCGCAGTGCAATATCTGGTGGGCACGCCGCGCGGACGTTTGAGTCAATTTGAGCAGCGTTTGACCGGCCTGCCCTGGCAAGTGGTGCGCGAAGGAGTCTCAGTCAAACTCCTGGAGGAAGGCCAGGAGTTGTATGTGCTGGCCCGGAGCCAGGACCGGGTGAACAAGGAACGGGCCATGCGCCGACGTCAATTAAAAGGACTCTGGCAGAGGCTTAAAGCATTGCAGAAGATGAAGCTCAAAAGAGACCCATTGCTCAAAAAGTTGGGCGTCGCGTTGCATGATTATCCCGTCGCGGCGCGCCTGGTTCAAACCGGGGTGCCGGCCCGGAACGCGTCCCTGAGCTTTGCTGTGCGCAAAGACAAAGTGCGCCAGGCCCGCCAAAGGGAGGGCCGCTACTTGCTGCGCAGCAACATCACCGCCGGGCGCGGCCCGGAAGAACTGTGGCAGTTTTACATCCAACTGACGGAAGTGGAAGCGGCCTTCAAGAGCCTCAAGGACGACCTGGCCTTGCGACCGATTTACCACCAACTGGAGCATCGGATCGAAGCCCACATTTTCATTTCATTTCTGGCCTACTGTTTGCAGGCGACCTTGCGCCGGCGCCTGCGCGACCTGGCCCCCGGCCTGACGCCGCGATCGGTGCTGGAAAAGTTCGCCACCATGCAAATGCTGGACGTGCATCTGCCGACGACCGATGGGCGCACGGTGGTCTTGAGTCGTTACACGCATCCAGAAACCGATGTTCAATTGCTCTTACAACGACTCAAGCTGGAGTTGCCGGCCCAACCGCCGCCCAAAATCACCGGTTGCAAACGGCCCGGCGACAGCGGTTCTGTAGTGAAGACCTAGAAAATGCGAGCGTTGATTTACAAGCACTTGCGTGGTTCGACCCCCTCGAATCCGCCAAGTCGGGTAGGCCTTCGCTTCTGGTGTTGACTTTTGAAGAAGCGAACGTACGATGACATTAGCCTTTCTTCTGGAGCAGCATCTCTACATAGGGCACGTCGTCGGGAACAGTGACCTTGGGATTTGGCTCTGTCTCGAGGACGAGCCGGACCGGTTGGCCTATTAATTCGCACGCGGCGGTGTCATCGGTCACTTGGAAACCTTTCTCGCGCACCTCGGCCAGGGCGCGGCGAATGACTTCCACGCGAAAGGTTTGTGGCGTTTGCACGGCCCATAGAAGCGAGCGGTCCAAGTGTCGTGAAATGAATTTTCCGTCCTCGGAAAATTTTATTGTATCGGTAACCGGTTGGGCGGCGACGGCGGCTCCGTCCTGGCGCGCGGCCTCAATCGTCGCCTGAATCACGGCCAGGCTGGTGCAGGGCCGGGCGGCGTCCTGGATGGCTACGATCTCGGTTTCCGCCGCCAAATGTTGCAGACCTTGCCAGACGGAATCCTGTCGTTCCTTGCCGCCAGCGACGATGCGGAACGGCTTGGCAAAGTGATACTTGGCCGCCAAATCGGCAAACTCGCTTTGCCTTCCATCGCGGACGACGAGGATGATTTCGTCAATAAAGGGCGCGCCATCAAAGCGCCGCCAGGTTTGGGCCACGAGAGGCCGTCCGGCGACGGTCAGAAACAGCTTGTCCGTTTCCCGTCCCATCCGCGTGCCTTTGCCAGCGGCCACAATAAGAGCAGAAGTCACCGGAAGTTGCGGTTTTTTGCCCGTCTTTGGGCCAGTTGTTTTGCCAATCGGATGGCGGCGCGCATGCTGGAAGGGTTTGCTTGTCCCCGGCCCGCAATGTCGTAGGCGGTCCCATGGTCCGGCGAGGTCCGCACAAAAGGCAAACCCAAAGTCCAATTCACCCCGCTCTCGAACGCCACCATTTTCAACGGAACCAATCCCTGATCGTGATACATGGCGACGACGGCATCATAATCACCGCGATAGGCGTAATAAAACAACGCATCGGCGGCCAGGGGGCCGACGACATCAATTCCCCTTTGTCGCGCCGCTTCCACCGCGGGCGTGATGATCGTGATTTCCTCGTCGCCAAATTCTCCGCCTTCGCCGGCATGAGGATTGAGGCCGCAGACGGCGATGCGGCTGCGCGGCAGGCCCAAATCGCGACAAGCCGCGGCGGCCAATTCGATGGCCAATTCAATTTTGTCGCCGCGCACCTGTGCGGCCAGCAACTTGATGGGCACATGAGTGGTGGCCAGCGCGACGCGCAACCAGCGGCCGCGTTCATCCTGCCCCAACAGCATCATGGCGGTCCGGCTGGTCCCGGCCAATTCGGAAAGGAATTCAGTCTGGCCGATAAAGGGCTGGCCTGAGCGCAAAACGGCGTGCTTGTTCAAAGGCGCGGTCACCAGCGCGTCCATCTCGTGGCTCAAACACCGTTGCGCGCCATCGGTCAGCCAGGCCAGCGCCGCGCGCGCCGCGGCTGGAGAACCGGCCTCCAAACCAGCCGGCAGCGGTTCGCGCAAAGGATTATGCAGGAAAATACGGCCCTCCGCGCCAAACTTCGAAAAAGGCTGAAGTCGAAATTGCAGCCCAAGCTGCTTATACAGCGCCGCGGTGTAATCGCTGTCTCCGATCAACAAGTACCGTGTGTCGTCCGTTTCCGCTTCCCCGGCCAGCGCCTTCAGCGCCACTTCCGGGCCGATGCCGGTGACGTCCCCGAGCGAAATGGCAATCCAGCCCGTCATGGCCTCAATAGTACTCGATAAAGGACTTGTTTTTCAGCCGCTCAATCCATTGCTTGCGCAAGCGGGCTTGCTCCTCGTTCTTGAGCGTCCGTTCAATGTCCGTTCGAACTTCCGTCAAGGATTTGACATGGGCGGGACACACCTCTTCCACCAAGAGGATATAGCACGCCTCCGGCAACTCGATGACGCCGCTGTGCTGGCCGGCTTTGAGCGAAAAAGCGATCCCGGCCAATGCCGGTTTGAAGAAGCTGCGATCGACCCACCCGCGCTCGCCCCCCTCGGCCCGCTTCGATCCTGAAGAATAAACCGACGCCATTTCCGCAAATGAAACGCCGCTGTCAATTTTGGCCAAAACCTCGCCGGCAGTCCTTTTGGCCTCGCCCGGAGAGCCGTCCGCCGGCTGGTTGATGACGATCATGCGCAATTTAACCTGATCGTCCACTTTAAAGGCATCCTGGTGGTCCTTGTAATACTGTTCAATTTTCAGCGGGGAAATCAGGATTTTCCTGGGCGCGCCCACATTCTGATACCGCATGTAACTGATGATAAAATCCTCGCGCACCTGGCGCCGGTACATTTCGTAGGTCAAGCCCTGGGCCTGGAGCGTTTTGATCAAGCGCGCCCGGTCACCGTAATAATCCCTTTGAATGTTCTTCTTGACTTGGTCATCGATGAACGCTTCCAGCACATTGGTGACGTAGCCGGACGCGGTGAATTCGTGCAGGATCAGCTTGCGCTCGACCAGATCTTCGATTTGTTGGTCGCGCACCCTCCGCGCCTCGTCCTCGAACCGCAGCCGGTCGTTGGCATAAAGCGTGGACAACATGCCAACTCCCGGCGCCACCTTGTCGGCGATTTCGCCGTAAGTAATGACGTCGTCATTGACCACGATGCTCACGCCGCTGACCAAGTCTGCTTGAGCCGGAAGGCCGAATGCCAGGAAAACTCCGACGGCAATAAAACAGAAATTTTTCACAATGAGGCGCATCCTAAGGAAGGTCCGGACCGAGTTCAAGAGGCAAAATTCAACAGGCTGGAAGGAACAGGACTTGCCGGGCCTGGGCAAAGGCGATAGAAGTAAACGGAGACAATTACAATATTCAGCGCGTCAAACTCCACCGCCACCACTAAATGAAATCCGCCCCGACCGCCGGTCTGATTTTATTGGCCGCCGCCTTTGCCGCCCTGCCGGCTCCGGCGCAAACCAATCAATACCCGTTTCAAAATCCTGACCTGCCGGTTGAAGAACGCGTGGATAACATCGTTTCGTTGATGACGCTTGAGGAAAAAGTCGCGTTTCTGAGTTCACGGCCCGGCGTGCCGCGGCTCGGCATTCGCGCCATGGGCCACGTGGAAGGAAATGGAAATCGGGGGTTCAGGCCGCCCCGGCCATTTTGTTTTCCAGCCAGAAAATCAGGCTCTCAAAAATCAGCCGCCCATCCGCGCTCCCCAAAATGGCCTCGCTGGCCCGTTCGGGATGCGGCATCAGGCCCGCCACGTTGCCGGCCTCATTGCCAATGCCGGCGATGTTCCAGAGCGATCCGTTGGGATTTGCTGAATCGGGCAATTCGCCTTTCATGTCCGCGTATTGCCAGAGGATTTGGCCGTTGCTCTTGAGTTTTTCCAGCGTGGCTTCCTCCGCGAAATAACAACCTTCACCATGGGCGATCGGCACGCGCAGGATTTTCCCGGGTGGAATTTTGTTCGTAAACGGCGAGTCGTTGTTGCCGGTTTTCAGAAAAACATGCTCGCATCGGAACTGCAAAGACCGATTGCGGATCAAGGCGCCGGGCAACAGCCCCGCCTCGCACAGAATTTGAAACCCATTGCATATCCCCAGCACCGGTCCGCCATTGGCGGCAAAAGTCCGCACCGCTTCCATGATGGGGCTGAAGCGCGCAATCGCGCCCGTGCGCAAATAATCGCCGTAACTGAAACCGCCCGGAATGATGACGGCATCCACGCCGGCCAGAGAATTCTCCTTGTGCCAGATAAAACGGGCCGATTGACCGAGGACATCCTTGAGCACATGGAGGGCGTCCTGGTCGCAATTGGAGGCGGGGAACTGGAGGACGGCAAAGTTCATCTCACTCGATTTCGAACTTGTAATCTTCGATCACCGGGTTGCTCAAAATTCTATGGCAAGCCTCATCAATCTGTTTGCGCCAGCCTTCCTTGTCAAGGCCGGCCAGTTCGATTTCCAAATACTTGCCGACATGCACGTCGCCGATGCCTTGATAGCCCATGTGTTCGAGGGCGTTTTGGACGGATTTCCCCTGCGGATCGAGGACGGCCTTTTTTGGTGTGACGATAATCCTGGCTTTCATAACAACGGCCTGCGCGATGTGGCGCGGCACGGGCTGATGTTGAGTGAAGACGCCGCTTCGCGCCAGTTTTTTTTGATTCGTTCTTGCCATTGCCGTGGCAGTTGCCGAATCTTTGGCTGTTGATGTCCAAAAAAGCGCTCATTACTGGAATCACCGGGCAGGACGGTTCCTATCTGGCTGAATTGTTGCTGGCCAAAGGTTACGAGGTTCACGGCATCATTCGCCGCGCCAGCACCTTCAACACCGGCCGCCTCGATTCCATTTATTCCGATATCCACGACGCGAAAACCCGGCTTTTTCTGCACTACGGCGACTTGAGCGACGCCAGCGGTTTGAGCCGGCTGTTGAACCAGATCAAGCCGGATGAAGTTTATAATTTGGCCGCCCAAAGCCATGTCCGTGTCAGCTTTGATTCTCCCGAATATACGACCGACATCACGGCCACCGGCGCGGTGCGGCTGCTCGAAGCCATGCGCGAAACGGGACTGAACCCCCGTTTTTATCAGGCCTCCTCCAGCGAGATGTTTGGGCTGGTCCGTGAAACTCCGCAGCGCGAAACCACCCCGTTTTATCCGCGCAGTCCCTACGGCTGCGCCAAGGTCTATGCCTACTGGATTACGGTCAATTTTCGCGAGTCTTACGGCCTCCACGCCAGCAACGGCATTCTTTTCAACCATGAATCTCCCCGGCGCGGCGAAACGTTCGTCACCCGCAAAATCACCCGGGCCGTCGCCCACATTGCGGCCGGCTTGCAGGACAAATTGTACCTGGGCAATCTCGAGGCCAAACGCGATTGGGGCTATGCCAGGGAATTTGTCGAGGCCATGTGGCTCATGCTGCAACAGGACAAGCCGGACGATTTCGTCATTGCCACCGGAGAAACCCATTCCATTCGCGAGTTTCTCGATCTGGCCTTCGGCCAGGCGAACCTCGACTGGAAGAAGCATGTGGAAATTGATCCGCGCTATTACCGTCCGGCCGAGGTTGATATTCTCATGGGCGATTACAGCAAGGCCAAAAAGAAATTGGGCTGGGAGCCAAAGACCCAGTTTCCAGAACTGGTCAAATTAATGGTGCAAGCGGACATAAAACTGCTGAAAGACCACCGCGAAGGCCGAATCAAAGTGACTGCATGAGTCCGCCAATTGTCACCAGAATGTGGCTTTAATTCGGCAGCGGACTGTGGTAAGCCCTTGAGGCGGGTATGAGTTATCGCATCGAAAAAGGCGAAGGCTTGGCGGCGGCCCTGGGCCGCATTGCCGCCGAAGAGATGGGTTTGGCGCTGACGGAGTTGCGCCGGCGGGACGAAGGCAAGGCTGTGCATAGCGCGCGCAAGGCGATCAAGAGGCTTCGCGCCCTGCTGCGCTCGCTGCGGGTGGTTTTCCCCAAGAAATTGTTCCAGACGGAAAATCAACGCCTGGCGGAGGCCGGGCGCAAGATTTCACCCCTGCGCGATGTTCAAGTGCAATTGCGCACACTGGGCAGATTGCGGGCCGCAAATGGCTCCGCCGGAGGCGAGATTCGCCGGGCCTTGTTGTGCCGGCAGGAAAGTTTCGCGCGAAAAATCCCGGCGCTCAGAAGGGCCGTGCGCCGGATGTTGGGCGACTCCCGCGGGACGATCGGGTCATGGCCTCTGGACAAAACGACTCCCGTGACCCTGGCGGCCGGAATCAAGCGTATTTACAAGCAAGGGCGCAGCGCCTTCAAAACCGCCTGCAAGAACCCCAGCCCGGAAAACCTGCACGAATGGCGCAAAAAGGCCAAATCGCTGGGATACGGTTTTGAATTGATTGAGTGCCTGGTTCCAAAGAGGCTCTGGAAGAGGATGCGATTGTGTCAAGCATTAGGAGACGCGCTGGGGGACGACCACGATTTAATCATGGTGCTGCAGGCGCTGGGCCGGGCCAACCAGGCGCAGCCGGCCCGCGATTACGCGGGGCTGGCCAGGCGCATTTCCGCCAAACGCGCCAAACTGCGGAAGCAGGCCTGTAAACTTGGCAAAAAGGTTTACAATGAAAAACCGCGCGCCTTTGCCAGGCGCCTCGACCAGCATCTTGGCAGTGCCGGAAAAAATAAATCAAAATAGATCACCCTTGAATCACCAGTGCCCGCCCTGTGGGGACCTGTTTAGGCGGCTGATTTGCGAATTTGACAATTCCGGGCACAGCCGAGGGAACGTCCAATGGAAATGTTGTAACCACCAGATGTTCAACATCTTAAGAACCACTTAAAGAAGGCGCCTCGCGGGGGTTATGCCGCGTGATTCCCAGATTTGATCCCGGCACGCTTCCTGCGTCTATCAAGACTGCGTGTCTCACCAATCCGCTTGTGCGGCTTGGGCGGGGTCCGGTCGCGCTCAACGACTGGACCCCGTATTTTTTTCACGCTTTCCCATTGTCCTCGCACAGAAAGCGGTTGACCGCATTCAGATAGGCCCGCGCGCTGGCTTCGATCACATCGGTGCTGGCGCCTTTTCCGGTGACCACCTTGCCCTTGCCAAAGTCCACTTTGACCGTGACTTCGCCGAGGGCGTCCTTGCCTTGCGAAACGGCGCGCAATGAATAATCCAGCAATTTGCCCTGCGTATGCGTCAGGCGGTCAATCGCCTTCAAAGCGGCATCCACCGGCCCGTCGCCGATGCTGGCGTCCTGCGCGAAGGCGGCCGCGTTTTTTTTGCCGGCGAGCTTTTGCAGGCGGACAGTGGCCGTGGGCACAGTGCGGCTGCCGCTGCTCACGCTCAAATAATCGAGCGACCACGTTTCCGGGATTTCGGTGATCTGCCCCTCGACCAGCGCGGTCAAATCATCGTCATAAACAAATTTCTTCTTGTCGCCAATCTCCTTGAAGCGGGCGAAAATGGCGGCGACGTCGCCTCCGCTCATTTTGAAGCCGAGATGTTTCAAGCGGACGGCGACCGCGGCGCGGCCGCTGTGCTTGGTCAAGGGCAGTTCGGTGCCGCCCCAGCCGACGATTTGCGGGTCCATGATTTCGTAGGTCTCGCGCTTTTTCAAAATGCCGTCCTGATGTATGCCGCTGGAATGGGCAAAGGCGTTTTCGCCGACGATGGCTTTGCTGCGCTGCACCACCAGGCCGCTCATGCGCGCCACCAGGCGCGAGGCCTTGACAATCTCGCGCGTGTTCACTCCGCACTCAAACCGGCCGAAGAAATCGTCGCGCGTTTTGAGGGCCATGACGATTTCCTCCATGGCGGCGTTGCCGGCGCGCTCGCCAATGCCGTTGACCGTGCATTCGACCTGCCGCGCCCCGTGGCCCACCGCGGCCAGGGAATTGGCCACGGCCAAACCGAGGTCATTATGGCAATGGACGCTGAGGACAGCCCGGCCGGATTGGAATTCCGGGACCGAATCGTAAAGATGTTGAAACAGCGCCCCATATTGATCCGGCACGGCCCAGCCGACGGTATCGGGAATATTGACCGTGGTCGCTCCCGCCGCCACCACCGCCCGGCAGACCTGCACCAGGAACTCCGGTTCGGTGCGCGACGCGTCCTCCGGCGAAAACTCCACGTTGCTGACAAAGCCCCTCGCCTGTTTGACGCCGTCCACCGCCAGCCGGAGAATTTCTGCCCGCGCCTTGTTCAATTTAAATTCACGATGGATTTTCGACGTGGCCAAAAAGACGTGAATGCGCCCGCGCCTGCCGGCGGGCTTGATGGCGTGGCCGGCGGCGTCAATGTCGTGCGGGACGCAACGGGCCAAACCGCATATCACCGGCCCTTTGATTTCTTTGGCAATGGCCTGGACGGCGGCAAAATCGCCGTCGCTGATGACGGGGAAGCCGGCCTCGATCACATCAACCTTCAGGCGGGCCAATTGGCGGGCGATTTCGAGCTTCTCGCGCAAGTTCATGGACGCGCCCGGGCATTGCTCGCCGTCGCGCAACGTTGTGTCGAATATGATGATTTTATCGTTTTTCATAATTTTTTGTGTTTGTAAAAAGCAAAAACCCCAGCGCCCGTTATTGGCGATGGGGTTTGAAAATTCTTGTAAACGAATAATTAAACCTCAACCGCCGCGCAGCGCAGGAGCAGCGCGTTCAGCAACAGTCGCAGGTTCAAATTATTCATTACGAGTCGCAAAATACCGCACAATTGATTTCATGTCAACTTTTTTTAAAAGGGTTTGTCCCACGTAGCGCAGGCGTCCTCGCCTGCGGGTGCTGGCAGCGTCCCGCTGCCATTCTCATTCTGGTAGGGCGAGACTCCGTCGAGCCGTGAACCTTTGAAACCATCCCCGCAAACCGCAGCAGCTCTCATCTCTCAAATCTCCAATCTGAAATTTCAAATCCGCTTTGCAACCCCCTTCTAGTCCCTCTCCCATCAGATTCCCCTTCTCCGCATTGGATGGGGAGAAGGTGGCCGAAGGCCGGATGAGGTGTTCCCCGGGAGTGGAGAGGGTGGCTGACTTGGCGCGCCGTAGCCAGGCGAAGGCGGGAGACCGGGTGAGAGTATAAATTGAAGGCTGGGATTGCCCATTGACTATTGCCCATTGCTCATTGGCCATTGTCGTCTTGATCTCGCCCCCAAGGGCACTGTGGTATCTGGCTATTGACTATTGGCTATTGGCTATTCCCGTCTTGATCTCCCCCTTCCAAGGGCACTGCCGAATCCTTAAATCTCCAATCTCAAATTCCCGTCTCGATCCCACCCTCTCATCCGGCCCTTCATGAGCCAGCCGTGTGTCCCAAAGGGCACAACCCGTTTTTTGGGAGGCAGTTCATAATCTTAATCCTAATCCTAATCTTAAACTGCGTCCTGCATCCGATAATTAGAATTGATGACCATCATGTCCATGCTGAAAACCGCTCACCGACTACATCAAGCCCGGTCTTGACTTCGGGCACTGGGGGCGACATCCTTCCCTGCATGAACAGCCGGTTGTATATGAAATGTTAGGCGGCATCGTATGCGCTCGCAGGAAAGCATCCTTCGGTCGAACCGCGTTTGTGGAAGCTTTTTTGTTTTTCTTGCAGTTTTTTCCCTTGGCCTTTCCGGTCTTTGTTTTTACTTGGGCCGTTGGGGAGTTGGGTTGTTGTTATTGCCTGGTGTCTTGTTTTGCGGTTCGATTGGCTGGTTAGCAATCGTGGGCACTATTCGGAGTTCACGTATATCCGGTAACGGTGGCACCGGGGCATCGGGGGCCGGTAAGCCAGTACCAGTTGGCCCTGCTCCGACTCACCATTTGGCAGCCGCGAAGGATTTGCCACCATCAGACAACACCAACTCACTGCCGAAGGATTGATTTTGAGATATGGAGATTCCCCGCCTAACACCGCACTGGGGCCAACGCCGGTTGCGTTTTCAGCCCCCATTCGCGGTCGGCTAGAGCGGTTTCATGAAAACTGTAGCCGCATTGCAAGGTAGGGCCGCGCTGCTGCGCGGCCTCGGCGGCGCAGCAGCGCCGCCCTACCATTCCTCTCTCAGACGATGCCGTTTGAATAGTCGTGACGGCTACGTCATTTTTTAAACCGCTCTAGCAGCCTGTCGGACTTGAGGAGGAGCTTTTTTCTCCGGCTTTCACGTAATCCGCTATTGGGGCCTATAGTATGGAATTGACGAGACCGAAAAAAACCACTTCTGTCGGACCAAAAGATTCCGGGAAGCTTATCAATTGAAAAGCGGGTCCGTTTATGTTTAGCCCGGCTCCTTTTCTTGGATTCTCAGGCTGGTTCGGCCAGTTTCACTCCCGCTCGCAAGATGTGTAACCGTTTGAGGTTGTAGGCGACGCAGACCAACTGCCATTCCAGCCCGACCTTTTCCAGTCCGCGCAGCAGAAATTGCCGGAATCCCATCACGCTCTTGATGATGCCAAAGACCGGTTCCACCGTCTGCTGCCGCAATTTGTACTTGGCTTTGCCATCCTTCGTTTTCAGCCGGTGCTTCATCACCTCGCTCAACCCGGCTCCCGGGGCGGGCGCCGCCGGCTCATCCTTCTTTTCCAGATCGCTGACGGTACGATGGTGCTCTTTCTTTTCCAGCGCTGCATAGACCGTCGTCCCGGTGGACTGGCCAGCGGGCGTTTGTTCCACCGCACGCACCGCCGCTTCGCTGTAAAATCCGCTGTCGGCCAAAACGTCCGCAACCGATTCCACCGGGGCGGCCACCGCCGCCACGGTGGGGGCCAGTTCCTGTTTGTCGTTGCACGCCTGGCTCACCCGCTCTCCCACGATCAAGCGGCTGTCCACTTCCACGGCCGCTTGGGCGTTGTAGCTCTGCTCAAAATGTTGGCCGCTGCCCGCTTTCATGATCCGGCTCTGCGGGTCGGTGAAATTATATTGATCGCTGGGACCGGGTTCGGGCGTCGGCGCCTGGGGCGGCTGGCCGCGGATTCCTTCACCCCGTTCTTTTTTGGCGGCCCGCTCGGCCAGTTTCTTCTCGTGTTCGGCCAACTCGACGGCGTAGCGCGCCTGGGCCCGGGCTTCAATCTCGGCCCGCGCCTTGGCCAGCGCGGCTTTGCGCTCTTGGCGGCGGGTGATCTCGTCGGGAATGCTCAGCCCGTCTTGCAAGGGCGTGCTGTCGGCTTGCTCGGCTTTGGCCATCAGTTCCTTGACCTCCAGGTCCAGTTGTTCGATGGTTTTGCCCGCGTGTTCGTAGCTGACGGCGGAGTGCTTGCTGGCATTGGCCATGACCTTGGTCCCGTCCACGGCCACGGTGATTTGTCCGACCTGCAAAAACTTCAACGCCTGCGCCAGCTCCAAGACCCGGACAAAGGTCTCTTGCAACAGCGCTTTGTTCTCGCGCCGGAAAGTGCAAATCGTGTCATGGTCCGGATGAGTATCTCCGCAAATCATCCGCACCGGCACACTGTCGTAAGTCGCCTGTTCGATCCGCCGCGAACTGAAAAGCCCGGTGGCATAGCAATAAAGCAACAAGGCCAAAAGCATCCGGGGCGGATACTGTTCGCTACCAGTTCCCCTTTCGTTGACCTTGATTCGGCGTAAATCCATCTCCTCAACGGCGTCCAGAATGAAATGCGCCAGATGGTCTGTCGGCACCCAATCGCGCAGATTGGGGGGCAGGATCAGCGGGGTGTCGTAATCAATAGTGATAAAGCGTGCAGCCATACTTGACTGATGCCCTCTGGCCCTTTCACGTTCAAACTTTCTGAAAAAACCTTCGCTCTAAGTCCGACAGGCTGCTAGAGTCGCGGCTTAGGGGGACGTTCACGAGCGCCAGCGTCGGCGCGCAGGGCTTTGATGACGGCCTCAAGTTGCTTTTCAAATTTGGCGTTTTCTTTGTCCCAGCCGGTGAAATCGGCGGCAAGGCGTGTGGTCAGGTGCTGCTTTTTCCAATCTTGCCACTTCGGATCAAATAGAAATCCGTCAATGTTGAGTGGAATGATGGCAAGAACCTCCTCGCCACGCTCCTTCCAAAGTCGCTCCTCCTTCAAAATCGCTGTCTTGATTTCTTTATCTACCCACCAACTGGTCAAGGATTCCTTGGAACAACACAGCAGCACTTTATCCCAAAGGCGTATCCCTTCATCCGCCGCTTTATAAACGAGATCGCCAGGCAGAATTTGGTGTTCGTCCAGCCAGCAGCGGATGCCCCGGCCCTGCAAAGCATCGTGCAACCGGTGGGCAAAGGACTTGTCCGCATGGCTATAGCTGATAAAACAGGAATAGAATTGAATCGGCTGACGCCAAAAATCAGGCAAGTAACGAATGAAGTCATCCGACAACCCGCACCCGCGCAGGAACACTTCCGGCAACGGCCCGGATGCCATTAAGGTATGGTAATCGAGAGAACATGGGCCACGATGGCGACACGCGTTCAAGCCTTTTGCTGTTCTCAAAGAGGTGAACGCGAAAGTGGTGCGTATCAAGTAAGCTTGGTCAAATGAGGTGTTTTCTAGTATTACTCTGTTAAGTAGAAATAGGCGAAAAATCTTCAAATTCAGTCAGGCAGCAGGGACACAAGCCGCGCGAGCGCACGATCAATGGCTGCATCGCCCGCAACGCCTGTTCCCACGTGAGGCCAGAAGTTTTTTTTGGCGCGTAGATAATCCATCGCCACAAACAAATAGGCGACGGCGGCCATGACCAGATGGTGGTGGAATCCGCGCCAACTGCGTCCCTCATAGTGGTCCAAGCCCAAGTCGTCTTTGCCCCGTTGAAAATACTGTTCGATGGGCCAGCGGCCGCGGCTCAAGCGCAGGCTCCGCCCCTTGGTCGGCGGTTGCTTGAGCCAGGCAGCATAAACATGATACGGATCGGGCTGGCCTTCGGGCCAATCCACCACCAGCCAGCAGGATGGCCACTCTCCGCTCTTCTCGTCCAAATCGGTGTTGAGATAAATCTGCCTCCACGCCAGGCGTGTCGCGCGCTTTTCGCCGTCGGCCGCCTCCCAAGTCGCCGCCTGCCATTCCCGGGCTTTGAAGCCTTCAGCCAAACGCCGCAACGACTGCGCTTTGGGGGCCGTCTTGGTGACCCTCCAAAGTTTGTAGCCGTGGGCCAGCTTGGGGCGTTGCGCCCAAGCCAGCCAGTGTTCTTCGCCGTGAAGGAAGTATTCCAGTCCCAACCCGCGCAGGCGCCGCCGCCACTCGGGGGTTCTTCCGTAAGCGGAATCGCCCAAAACCGGGGCCGCCGTCAAACCGTCCGCCAGCGCCTCCTCGATCAAGTCTCCAGCAATGTCGGGCTTGGTCTGAAAGTTCACCTGCTCGGGCACTCCGGCCTCCCGCCGCCGGGATCGGTCCCTGGTCCAGATTTCCGGCAGATAGAGCCTTCCTCCCACCGGGGCCGCAATGTCCCCATCCGTGACCACCAACTCGACGGCTACTTGGCACTGCGCCTGTTTGCCCACCGCCCCACAATATTGGTGACTGACTCCCACCGAATGGTTGCCTTGTTTGAGCCAGCCGGTTTCGTCCACGACCCACGCCTGCAACGGCTCCATCGCCGGAATGACCTCACGCCGAATCGCCCGCCAGACGTGGCTCTCCTGCCAGGGACTGTCGCTCACGAATTGCTGCAGCTTCTGACTGTCCACCTGCAGCCGCTGCGCGATGGGTTCGATGGATTTGCGTTGTCCGGGCATTAAAAGGCCCTGCACGTAGAGCGCTGCGCTCTCCCGCCGCTCGCTCCGTCCGATGTCGGCCACCAGTGGCTCGATGAATTTTTGAAACGCGGCGACCTTGCGCCGCCAGTGTGCGGAATTCCACTTCATGACCAACACTGTAGCACCCCCTCAAAATGTGTCAATATAACTTAACAGAGTAATACTAGAATGGCATCTCTTAGGTTGGCAAGGTGGAGGCCGGCATTGCTCAGGGTGGCATCGAACAGGCAGGCGTTACTCAGGCTGGCACTGCTCAGGTTGGCACCGCTGAGGTTGGCCCCGCCCAGGTTGGCCCCGCTCAGGTGGGCACTGCCCAGGTTGGCCCCGCTGAGGTTGGCCCCGCCCAGGTTGGCAGCAAGCAGGTCGGCACGCCTCAGGTCGGCACCGAGCAGGTTCGTTTCGCTCAGGTTCGCTTCGCTGAGGTTCGCCCCGCTGAGGTTCACTCCGCTGAGATCCGCCTTGCTGAGGTTTGGGACCTTTAAAGGATTGTCATTCCTCCATTTATTCCACACCGCAACCCCTTCTTTCAACATCCTCAATTGTTCCGCATTCGCCATAAGTTTTAACTGGTTGATTTTACTCCGTCCTCTTCCAAGATGTGCCCACTATGCTGTCCCAGAGCGGTTTCAAATCAGGATCATCAATCGCTGCCCGCTTCACGGTCTGCTCGTCGATGGGCATCGCCTTCTTGAACCACTCCTGGCATTCGTCCAGCCGCCCCAGTTGGGCGCAGTAGCAGGCCAGATTGCCTTTGCCGTCGCAGCGGGGTCGCCGATGGAGCCTTTGCCAAGGTCAAATGCCCAGATGGTTTCGCCAGCCTCTGAAGTTTCCGCATTCATCTTCTTTTCCCTTCGTTTTGTGGATCGGGGAAGATTATGGCCGAAAACCAACCTCCAGCCAAGACCCATTTTCACCAACAACTTTCGAGGTTCGCGTGGTTCGGGTAGTTCGCGATTTCCCCGGTTTTCCATGATCTGTGAGGCCATACCTGAAATCCGTGGTCAAATTCTTAAAACACCGATAGTCATTAAACCATCCAACCAGTCCAAGCCAGCTTTATCGTTAATGTAACGGGCTTGTTGCTGGTCTGTTGCCGATTTTGTTGCCAGCTAAGTCGTTGACTATCAACATTTGTTGCCGTGTTGCCGATTTTCCGGACCTATCTAGTGTCTGAGAGAAAACTGTTCGCGCGAGCGTGGCGCAAGGCGTTTCTCGCGCCGGCTCGATTCGAATCTTTGGCGGTATTGGGATGCCGTTTGGAAAAAACCCAAGGAATCGTGGTCTGAGCCTCAAAAGATTCGCTGGTCAAAGTAGGCAGCGGGAACTATCCTGCGGTTCATGCGCAAGCGATTCGAGGTTCAATTGGCTTTGGGTAAAACACCGATCGAAAGAGTCGTGCTGCCGTCGCGGAGCCGCGACGAACTGCCCCCGGTTCTGGCGGGTCTGCAATGGATTTTCCAGACCCCTGAGATCAACGGCCAAGTGTTTGACCTGTTGGAAAAGAAGGTCGTGGCGGGCAGGAAGGCCACCGGGCGGCCGGGTTTGGACCTGTGGCACATTTTGGTTTTGGGTGTGGTGCGCCTGGCGCTGGACTGTGATTACGACCGGCTGGAATATCTGGCCAATTACGATGGTTTGTTGCGGCAGATCCTGGGCCTCCACCCCATGCTTTCAGAGCAGGAGAGGCCTTTTCACTACAAGACGCTTTCGGAAAACGTTTGTCAGGTGGATGAGGAGTTGCTGCGCCAGATCAACGTCCTGGTGGTTCAGGCCGGGCGGATCGCTTTCAAAAAAAAGAAAACGGTCCCGCTGAACCGATCCGGGCCAAGGCCGACAGCTATGTGCTGGAGACCAACGTGCATTTTCCGACCGACCTGAACCTGTTGTGGGACGCCCAGCGCAAGTGTGCGGACCTGCTGCTGCCGCTGGTCGTGGCGGCCCGGCTGGGGGGCTGGCGCAAGTGTCAGGAATGGCGGCGCAAACTCAAAGGTCAGATGATTGCCTTGACGCGGCTGGCCAGTGGCGGCGGCCCCAAGAAGGAGCAGCGCCAGCAGGCGGCTGCTGCGGCCTATGTGCGGGACAGTTACCGTTTCGAGGAAAAAGTGTTCACGACGATCCAGGCCTTGCCGGTGCCGCAGGACGTGGTGGAGTGGGCGCGGCGCGAGCAATTGGACTATTTCCACACCATGATGATCAAGCAACTGGACCTGGTGGAACGCCGCTTGCTCCAGGGCCAAACGATTCCCCATGAGGAGAAGATTTTCTCATTGTTCGAGCCGCACACCGAGTGGATCAACAAGGGCAAGCTCTTTCCGTCGGTGGAACTGGGGCATAAAGTATTATTGACAACAGATCAGCACGAATTGATTCTGGACTACAAAGTCATGGAGCAGTTGAACGATGTCGACGAAGTTATTGCCCTGGCCGATCGATTGCTGGGCGGCTACGGTGCCGGGGCTGTGGCCAGCCTGAGTGTTGACAAGGGCTTTAGCCGGGCAGAAGACCGTCAACTGCTGGAGCTCTACATTCCAGAAGTCATCATGCCCAAACGCGGCAAGCGCAACAGTCAAGAACAGGCGCGAGAGGGGCAGCGCCGTTTTGTGGCGCTACGCCGCCAGCACAACGCCATTGAATCGGACATTAACGCGCTGGAACATCACGGTTTGAATTATTGTCCCGACAAAGGCTGGCACGGGTTCAAGCGCTACGTGGGCTTTGGCGTGCTGGCTTACAACCTGCACAAGATCGGTCGGCGCCTGCTGGAGCGCCTGCCGGAGGCCGAACCGCCGAGAGTATTGTGCGCCTAAAAAAGCGGGTTTCGTAACAAAAGCGTGATTAAACCAGGTGAAATGTCGCCGCAAACCGCCTCTGCAATGGCTGGCCGGGTCAACAGCAAAAAACCGGCCAGAAAAACACCCCGCAAAACCGAGAGTCCCGGCTTCAGAAGGGTGCCGATTTGAAAAACACGAGTTTTCTCCCAATCACTATCTATCAATCTTGCCTTTCTGGCCATTCTTCGCGCACGATGGATCCGGCCTTTTGGCTGTCGGTTTCAACTTTCGCCAGTCCGCCGTAGCGTCTGTCGCGAAGGAGGAAGCCTTTCGCCAGTCCGCCAAAGCTCCGAACGGCGGAGCGACGGCGGAAGCCTTCAGCCTTTGATTTCAAACCTTGGCATCCTTAATGCTCGTGGTATTGGTATGGTTAGCACCATAAATAAAGCATCAGTCCCGTTCCTCGCAATAGTGATGGTCATCATTGCGGCAATCGCGGCAAAAGTGCGCGCGACAATCAATGCGCAAGTGCCTGAGGGTTATGAGGATGAGACTGGTTTTCATTTCGGCCACCCGGACTTCAAGAATTAAGCCGCCCGGTTTGGCTTGATGATTGACGCGGTCGCCGATGTGTCAAAATTTGACACACATTGTCCTGCTCTGGGACATTTTTGCCGGGCGCCGTATCAATGAAAGCCTAAAAACCGGCCTCCCTGGTAAGTCACAAAGGCAAAAACCCACGCCAGCACTCCCATATAAACCCACTGGAATACCGGCCATTTCCAGGAATTGGTTTCCCTACGCACCACGGCCACGGTGCTGACACATTGCAAGGCCAGGACGTAAAAGACCATCAGCGTGATGGCGGTGAGCGGAGTGTAAACCGGGGTCCCGTCAGGCCGTTTTTGCTGGCGCAGAACCTGGGCCAAATCTTTGGTGTGGGTGTCTTCATCCGCTCCCTCGGCCACGTTATAGACGATGGACATGGTGCTGACAAAGACCTCGCGCGCGGCAAACGAAGAGACAAGCCCAATGCCAATTTTCCAATCGAAACCAAGGGGAACAATGAGCGGTTGCAGGAGGCGTCCAGCCTGGCCCGCA
The DNA here is from genome assembly GCA_963825315.1 of uncultured Verrucomicrobiae bacterium. Taxonomy (GTDB): domain Bacteria; phylum Verrucomicrobiota; class Verrucomicrobiia; order Limisphaerales; family Palsa-1400; genus DASRLE01. The sequence goes on from CAWGST010000006.1 coordinate 38,397, forward strand.
AAGCTGCCGCGCAAACGTTCCCCCGCCTGCTCCGTGTCGATTTGTTGCAGGGCCTTGCTTTGCTGCCCGGGGCTGGCGCGGGTTTGACTGAAACTCTTTTGCAGGGCGGCGCGTTGGGCGGCGAAGGGTTGTTCGACGACGGCATGGCGCGGATAACTGGCCATGAACCAGAGGAGAATATTAATTCCCAAAATCACCGTGCCGGCCCGCCGCAGAAAAAGCCGCGACCGGTCCCACATGTGGCGCAAAACTATTTTCAAAAGCGGCCGTTTGTAGGGCGGCAATTCCATGACCAGCATGGGCGTGTCGCCGCGCAAAAGCGTTTTTTTGAAGAGCCACGCCATGCCCAGCGCCACAACGATGCCCAGCAAATACATGCTTAACATGGTCAGGCTTTGCGTGACCAGCCGGCCCGGAATACAGGCCGCGATGAGCAGCGTATAAACCGGCAACCGGGCCGAACAACTCATCAACGGGGCGACCAGGATGGTGACCAGCCGGTCTTTGCGAGTCTCGATCGTGCGCGTGGCCATGATGCCCGGAATCGCGCAGGCAAAGGAGCTGAGCATGGGAATGAAACTTTTGCCGTGCAAACCGACCTTGCTCATCAAGCGGTCCATCAAAAACGCCGCCCGCGCCATGTAGCCGGTGTCCTCGAGCAATCCAATAAATAGAAACAGCAGGCAGATTTGCGGCAGAAAAACGACGACCGCGCCGACCCCTTGCACGACTCCCTTGACCACCAATTCCTGCAGATCGCCGGGGGGAATCTGGCGGCCCGTGAAATCGCCCGCCACGCGGAAAAGGCCCTGCAACAAATTCATGGGCAGTTGGGCCAGAGTGAAGATGGTGAAAAACATCAAGGCCATGATACCCACGAAAATCAGCATCCCCCAAAACTTGTGGGTCACGATGCGGTCGAGCTTGTCGCTAAAGGGTTCCCGCTGCCCATCGGCTTCGGTGGTGACCGCTTGATGAATGGCGTTTATGCGGGTGTAACGTGACTCAATGGCCGCGCTGCGCCAATCCACCCCGGCCCTTTCCAATCGCTGCCGTCCGGCCAGGACCGCCTGTTTGAGGTCGGGCGGATAATGGCTGTCGCTGCCCGCCAGGAATTTTTCATCGCACAAGATGAGCAGGGCCTCGGCTTGGGGCGAGGTGGCGCGCTGTCCGGCAGTTCCGGCCAGCAATTGGGTCAGGGTTTCGATTTCCGTCTTGAAGGCCGGGGGCATTTCGCAAAAGGACGGCGGAACGCCGCGCCGCCTGTTTTCGCGCACGCGCCCGACAATTTGTCGTTGCAATTCCTTGATTCCCGTTCCGGCGCTGGCAACGATGGGAATGACGGGAACGCCCAAGGCCGCGGAAAGTTTGGCGGCGTCAATCGAAAGTCCATTGATCCCCGCCACATCGACCATGTTCAGCGCGATGATCGTTGGATAACCCAGTTCAATGACCTGGCTGGCAAAATAGAGGTTGCGCTCGAGGTTGGAAGCATCAACCACGACGAGGACGAGGGCAGGGGCGGGCACCTCGGTCAAACGTCCAAACAAGATGTCCCGGGCGATCTGCTCGTCGAGCGATTGGGGGCTGAGGCTGTAGGCGCCCGGGAGGTCCAGGACGCGGAGGGGCGGATCACCCGGCCCGCCTTGAAACCGGCCCTCCTTGCGCTCGACGGTCACGCCGGCATAATTGCCCACCCGCGCCCGCAGGCCGGTCAAGGCATTGAAAACCGTGGTTTTGCCGGAGTTGGGATTGCCGGTCAGAACGACATAGGTAGGAGGCCGCCGCGATTCCGAAAGGGCCGGAGCGCCGCCTCTTCCAAATTGAGACACAATCTCAATTGAGCCTTGCTGGCTGGCGGATGGCGGTGGCGTCTCCATCGCGTCAATCGGCGGCCTGCACCAGAATCTGTTCGGCCTCCTGGCGGCGCAGGGTTAAATGATAGCCGCGCACCTTGATTTCCACGGGGTTGCCGAGCGGGGCGAAGCGCACCAGTTGCACCGGCGTGCCGACGAGCAAGCCCATTTCCAGGAGGCGTCCGCGTTGTTCGGGCCGGAGATTGATGTGACTGACGGTGGCCGCCGCGCCGAGCTTGAGGGAAGTCAGCGGTTGACTTTCGGATGGCATATCAAGCGACCCTTCTGCGGGAAAGAGGCTCGACCAAAATCTTTTCGGCCAGGCGGGTGCTGATGCCCAGGCGGGCATTGCAGACCTGGCAAATCAAGCTGCTCTGGCGGCTGAGGAGCTTGATTTTTTGTTCTTCGCAAAAGCCCATTTCGCGCAAGCGATGGGTGACTTCCGGCGAGGCGGAAAGCTGTTTGATGCGCACGGCGACGCCCGTGCCAATATGGCTCAAAGGGCAAAGGAAAGGCTGTGGACAACGTCCGTCATCCTCGCCCTGCGGCGGTTGCGACTCTTTCACCCTGCGAGGTTAGGCCACTTGAAACCGGGTTGCAAGTAAGAATCCAACAGGGTCAGGCGCGGAAGGATCAAATCTTCCTGGGCAGCGCGGTCCAGGCGCCTTTCCTGGCGCTGCTCTTGACGCAGGTTTCGATGAAGGCGATGCCCATCCACCCGTCCTCAATGTTGGCGTATTTGCTGCCGTCGTTGACATATTTTCCCCCGGCCTTCCACTTGCGCACGTCGGCTTCGAAACAGCGATGCAGCCGCGCGAAGGCGTCGTGGAACGCTTCCGGGTGCCCGGCCGGAATCGTTGGCTCGGCCATGAGATCGGCGGGCATGTCTTTGGGCAGGAAGCCGTCCCCCGGCGTGACGGCGCCGCGCCAATAGGTCCGGTCAGGCTGGTTGGGCAGACAAATCGTGATGCTCTCCGGTTCTTCCTGGCGCCAGCGGAGCGTGCCTTTGGTCCCGGCAATCACGATGCCAAGGTCATTCTTGTATCCGATGCAAATTTGCGAGGCGCGCACGAGGGCCTTGCCGCCGTTGCTCAGTTTGCAATAGACCGTAAAATGGTCGTCTAACTGGCGGCCTTCAACGAACGTTTCCAATTGCGCGGACACGGTCGTGACGTCCAGACCGGTGACGTAGCGCAGTTGCATCAGCGCGTGCGTTCCGATGTCTCCGCCGCAGCCTGAGCCTCCGGCGCGTTTCGGGTCCACGCGCCACACAGCCTGTTGCTGGCCGCTGGCTTCGAGCCTGGTTGCCAGCCAGCCCTGCAGGTAGCAGCTATCCACCCACCGCACCCCGCCCAGCAGGCCGTTTTTGACAATGTAACGGCTCAACCGGCTGGTCCAATGGCCCAAATACGTGTGCGCCACGCCGAAGGGAACGCCCAGTTTCCGCGCGGTCTTGACCAGCTCGTTCGCTTCCTTCAGGTTCAGGCAAAGGGGTTTTTCGCAGAAGACCGCGATGCCGGCCTTCATCGCCTTCATCGCGGGATCGTAGTGGACAAAGTTGGGCGTGACGATGAGGATGTAATCCAGCCTTTGATCTTCGGGCAGGCTCCGGTTGGCCGCGATCATCTCATCGTAGGAGCCGTAGCCCTTGATTGGGTACGGCCATTTCGCCGCTTCTTCCAGCGCGATCTTTGGATCGGGAAACAACGCGCCCGCCACCACCCGGCGGGTGCCGTCAAAATGAATTGCCTTCTGATGCGGGTTGACAATGAACGCGCCGCGTCCACCGCCCACCAATCCGACGTTGAGAGGTTTGTTTGACATAATTAAGGCGTCTTTGCCATAATGAACTTGGAGTTGAATTGTTAAATACACCGCCTTTATAGTGACAGATGAAATTCAAGTCAATCGTGACTTGAAGATTGCCCGATAAAAGAAATCATGTTTACCGCTGCTGACATCGCCAAAGAACTTGACGGACAAGTCCAGGGAGACGGGTCCGTCCAACTGACCGGCTTCGCGCCGGCCACCACCGCGAAGGCGGGAGACCTTGCCTTTGCCGAGAACGAAACGTTCTTCGTCAAGGCGGAACAGAGCGCGGCTTCCGCCATTCTGATCGATGGCCCCTTCAAGTCGGAGAAAAAGGTCATCATTCGCGTGGCCAATGCCCGCATTGCCTCTGCCCGCGTGCTGCCGATGTTCTTTCCGGAGCAGACTTTTGCCGCGGGTGTCCATCCTTCGGCGGTGGTGGCGGCATCGGCGCAAATTGATGCCACCGCCCATATCGGGCCGCACTGTGTCATTGGCGGGCAAGTCAAAATCGGCCCCCGGGTGATATTGCGCGGCGGGAACCATGTCGGAAATGGTTGCGCCATTGCGGCCGACTCGCAGCTTTTCCCCAACGTCGTCTTGTACAACCAAACACAAATCGGCCAGCGGGTGCGGATACACGCCGGAGCGGTGATTGGGGCCGACGGCTTTGGGTATGTTTTCGACGCCGGCATCCACCGCAAGGTACCGCAGGTCGGACAGGTCATTATCCACGACGACGTGGAAATCGGGGCCAATGCCACGATTGACCGTGGCGCGCTGGGGCCGACAGTCATCGGCAAAGGGACCAAGATCGACAACTTGGTGCAGATCGCGCACAACGTGACGATTGGAGAGAATTGCCTGGTCATTGCCCAGGTTGGCATTGCCGGCAGCACCAGAATTGGGAACTACGTGACATTGGCGGGGCAGGTCGGCATTGCGGGCCATTTGAAAATTGGCGACCAGGCCATCGTGGCCGCGCAATCCGGCGTCATGCGCGATATTCCTGACAAGGGAAAATGGCTTGGCGCGCCGGCCCAGCCCGATCGCCAGGCCAAGCGACAAATGATCGCCCTGCAGCAACTGCCCGAACTGATCCGGCGCGTCAGGGAACTGGAAGAATGGGTGAAACGCCCCGGCGGCAAGCCAAAGGCAGAGTGACCCAAGGGGTGGCGCCGGGGCAGCCCATCAAACATCCAGTTGCGCACGGCCAACAAACGGCTATGTTAAAAGGATGGATTGGCAGAAGATTGCATCATTTGTCATAGTGGCAGTTACCGCGGGGGCCTTTCTCCGGGCGAAATTGCGCAAGCGCAAGTTCAGCTTCGAGCGCGACACCCATTGCGGATGCGCCTCCCCGTCAGGGTCAAAAAACTCCATCGTCTTTCATGCGCGCAAGGGGCAACGCGCGCAAATCATCGTCAAGTCAAAATAACCGCCGCATGACAAACTTTATTCCCACTTGCCAAACCCCTCGTCATGAAATAGTATCACCTCCTACCATGCAAAAACTCAGTTCAGCACTGCACTTTTCCAAGACAAAGTTGTGTGTCACCAAGGAACACGAAACCCACTGGGTCCCCAATACCGATGTCTATGTCACCGACGGCGCGATTATCATCAAGGTCGAACTGGCCGGGATGCAGCGCGAGAATTTGGAACTGACCATCGACGGCCCCCGCCTGCGCATCCGCGGCCAGAGGCCCGACGGATGCCGCCCGCCGCAGTGCAAATTCCTTGTCATGGAAATCAACTACGGCGGGTTCGAAAGCGTGATCGAACTGCCTGAGGGCTATGATTTGAGCCGGGCCAAGGCGGCCTACCAAAATGGCTTCCTTCGCGTCGATGTGCCGATGGACTTGCAGTCTTCCCATTCCAACCTGACCGGTAACGACGAGATTTGATTCCACTGCATGACCACACCGGAAACTGAGTTTATCAGCATCCTTGGGGCGGGCGGCACGCCCGATTCGTCCGGGACCAGAGTACTGGTCCAAATCCCTTCCCGAATCCCTGCCCATCCTGGGGTTGTCGGATATTGTCATCTTCCCCGGAACGGTCATGCCTTTGCTGGTCGAATCGCCTCAAAGCATCCGTCTGATTGACGACGTGGTTGCGGGAGACCGCTTTCTCGGGCTGGTTTTGCAACGCAATGCCGACATTGAAAATCCGACCCCGTCCGATTTATGGCCGCATGGTTGCGCCGGGCGCGTGCTCAAGATGCTGAAGTTTCCCGACGGCACCGTGCGCGTGCTGGTCGAGGGCCTGCGCCGGTTTCGAATCATTGACTACGCCACGGAAACGCCTTATCTGGTTGCCCGGATCGAGAAACTCAAAGACATGGCCGACGATTCCCTGGAATTAACGGCCCTGGCGCGCAATGCGGAGCGCGAATTTCAGGAAGTGGTCAAGCTCTCGCCCACCCTGGCCGAGCAGGTCAAAGTCGCCGCCCTCAACACGGAAGACCCGGCCAAACTGGCCGATTTGATCGCGGCCAATCTCAATCTGAGCCTGGAGGAGCGCCAGCGCTTGCTGGAAACGCCGGTGGTCAAGGACCGGCTGACCCGCCTGCTGCCGTTGCTCAGCCGCGAATTGGAAGTGCTCCGGCTGGGCTCGAAAATCCAAAACGAGGTCGTGGCCTCGATGTCCAAAAACCAGCGCGATTTTTTCCTGCGCGAGCAAATCCGCGCCATTCAACGCGAGTTGGGCGAAGTCGATACCGGCGCGACTGAAGCCAAGGAACTGCACGATCAAATCGAGCAGAACCTTTTGCCGGAGGAGGCCAAAAAGACAGCCCTCAAGGAACTGGAGCGTTTGCAGCAAATGTCCCCCTCCATGGCCGAGTACACCATGACGCGCAATTATCTGGATTGGCTCATCAATCTTCCCTGGTCCAAATTCACCGAGGACAAACTGGATTTGGCGGCGGCGGGCCGTCTGCTGGATGAGCAACATTTTGGACTGCGCAAAGTCAAGGACCGGCTTCTGGAATTCCTGGCCGTCATCAAACTCAAGCAACAATTGAAAGGCCCGATTCTTTGCCTGGTCGGGCCGCCGGGCGTTGGCAAAACCTCCCTGGGCAAAAGCGTGGCCGAGGCCTTGGGCCGCAAATTTGCCCGCATCTCCCTGGGGGGCATGCGGGATGAAGCGGAAATTCGCGGTCATCGCCGGACTTATGTTGGCGCATTGCCCGGCCGCATCCTCCAGACATTGCGCCGGGTCGAATCCAGCAACCCGGTCATCCTGCTGGATGAATTGGACAAGGTCGGGTCGGATTTTCGCGGCGATCCCGCTTCCGCCCTGCTGGAGGTGCTGGACCCGGCCCAGAACAACACCTTCGCCGATCATTATCTTGACATCCCTTACGACCTGTCACGCGTTCTCTTCCTGACCACGGCAAACTGGCTCGATCCCATCCATCCCGCCTTGCGCGACCGGCTCGAAGTGATCGATCTGCCCAGCTACACCGCCGCGGAAAAAGTGCAAATTGCCCGGCGGCACCTGGTGCCGCGGCAACTGGAGGAGCACGGCCTGAAGAAGAAACTGGTCCGCTTTCCCGACGCCACCCTCCGCCAGGTGATCCAGGATTACACGCGCGAAGCGGGCGTGCGCCAGCTCGAACGCGAAATCGGGGCGTTGACCCGCAAGGCCGCCCGCAAAATTGTCGCGCGGCGGAACCAGCGCGGGCCATTGACCATCGCGCCGGGCAGCCTGGTCAGCTACCTCGGCCAGCCTCAGTTCACCTCCGAGCTGGCCGAGCGCATCACTGAATGCGGCATTGCCATCGGCCTGGCCTGGACGCCGGTCGGCGGGGAAATCCTGTTTATCGAGGCCACGCGCATGCCCGGCAAGGGCGGCCTTATTCTCACCGGATCGCTCGGCGAAGTCATGAAGGAGAGCGCGCACACGGCTTTTAGCTTTTTGCGCAATCGCGCCGACGCCTTGAAGATTGACTTGAGCGATCACGACAAGCGCGATATCCACATCCATGTCCCCGCCGGGGCCACGCCCAAGGATGGCCCGAGCGCGGGGTTGACCATCGTCGCCGCCCTGGCCTCGTTGTTCACCAACCGGCAGGTCCGTTCCGATCTGGCCATGACGGGCGAAATCAGTTTGCGCGGCCGCGTTCTGCGCGTCGGCGGCATCAAGGAAAAGGTGCTGGCCGCGGCCCGTTCCGGGCTGAAACAAGTCATCCTGCCGGACCAGAATCGCAACGACTGGCTGGAAGTGCCGGTCGAAGTGCGGCGGAAATTGAAGGCGCATTTCGTCAGGAATATTTCCCAAATGATTGCCCTGGCTCTGTGCCCAAAATAATGCGCCGCGTTTTCCCCGCCATTCTCCTGGCTTGTTTTGCCGTCCCCTTCTTCGCCTTCATCGCCGCGCCTCTGCGGGCGGAGACCGGCCCGGGCAGGCCGGAGGAATTCGCCGCCGGCCAGGCCCTGGCCGAACATCTGCGCTCCGCGGTCCCGGAGGAAAACTCTGAATTCCACGGCAGGCTGATCATCAAGTCGGAAGGCGCGTCCAGGGAGATCCCGATCGTCTGCCGGGTCACCGTCAACCCGACCAACTGGGAGACGGATTATGAAACGGCCGGGACCGCCCAATCCGGCGCGGAGCGCCTCGTGGTGTTGCACAGCACCAACGGGCCCAACCAATATCTCTATGCGCGGGCCGCGTCGCCTTCCGCCCCATTGTCCAAACCCGCGCCCGTGCCGGCGGCGGATGTTTCCATTGCCCTGGCCGGCTCTGATTTTTCACTGGCGGATTTGGGGCTTGAATTTCTGCATTGGCCCGTGCAACGGCAGTTAAAAGGCGAAATGCGCCTGGGTGAACCTTGCTATGTCCTGGAAAGCAGCGATCCGCAGGCCCGGGATATTGTCCGGGTCAAATCCGACATTGACAAAGAGTTCGGCGCCCCGCTGATCGCTGATGCCTATGATGCCCAGGGACACGTCGTCAAGGAATACTCCCTGCACGGCAGCAGCTTCAAAAAAGTCAATGGGCGGTGGCAGGTGGAAAAAATGGAGATCCGCAACAAAAAAACAGGCTCGCATACGGAACTGAAATTTGATTTAAATAAATGAACTATGACGCACCCATGGGCCAACGCAGTCGATACGGTTTGTTGGGTGCTTCTTTTGCCGATTCTGGCCTTTCTGGCTTATCGGAGTTACGGGCGCAGTGATGACCGGGGCGCCCTGGTTCGCAGGTGGATTATTTCGGCGGCGCTGGTATTGATCATTCGGGTCCTTGCCCGGATTCCAAGTCCCTTCATGCCTGTCTTTCTGGCTCTTCCCGCTGTTGTTCTTGGTGTGCTCTGGGCGCCAAGCGTCGGCGCCATTCTGGCCGGACCGTTAACGGGCGCCTTTGATGGCGGCGGCGAGGAGGCCGAGGCAAAGCCATTTTATTTCATCGCCGAGGGGAAGCGCTTGAAGGGGCTTTATGAGGAGGCGATCGCCGAGGTGCGGAAACAATTGGAACAATTCCCGGGCGATTATGAGGGGTACATGAAACTGGCCTCGATCCAAATGGAAGATCTGAAAGACTTGCCCGCCGCGCAGGCGACTCTGAATGAATTTCTGGAACTGCCCGACCGCGCCACCAATGAAATGGCCGGCGCGCTGCACCTGCTGGCCGATTGGCAATTGCAATTCGGCCAGGACGCCCAGGCGGCGACAGGGTCGTTGCAACGCATTGTCCAGCTTTATCCCGGCACGCCATTCGCGCACGCGGCGGAACAACGCATCGCGCACCTTGGCTCAACCGATGAAACGAGCCGCGTCCGTTATCAGGGCAAATTCACAGTGGAGCCTGGTGAGCGCGACATCGGTTTGCGCAAGGGCAGCGCGCCTGTTTCAGCCCCCGCCGATCCTCAGGCCCTGGCGGAGGAATATGTCAAGCAATTGGAGTTGCACCCATCCGATACTGACACCCGGGAAAAGCTCGCGGTCCTCTACGCCGGGGAATTTCAACGGCTCGATTTGGCCGCGGATCAATTGGAGCAACTGATTGCCCTGCCGGCCGAACCGCCCAAACACGTCGCGCGCTGGCTCAATTTATTGGCGACGCTGCACATCAAGGTTGCCCAGGATGTAGCGGCGGCGGAGAGCGCCCTGCATCGCATTATCGAAAAATTTCCCGGGGGCGCTTTGGCCGCCATGGCGGTCAGCCGCCTGGCCACTTTGCAGTCCGAGTTGAAGTCCAGCCAGGGAACCTCGACCAAAACACTGGGCGCTTATGAAAAAGACATTGGCCTCAAGCAACCCCATGGATGACTCCGGCTGCCGCAGGTGATGCTCGCAATGCCTTCAGAAACCCGGCATATAACAGGCAAGGAACAACACATCGATTGAGTATGGCCAACATCAGCAGCCCCTCTGGTCGGACCGTGTCCAGCCCCCGGGAAAGCGCCGCGCAAACCTATCGCGGCCCCTTTGCGATCATGACCATCCTCTTTTTTATGTGGGGGTTTATCACGGTATGGAACGACATTCTCATTCCGCGTTTCAAGGAGGCTTTCACACTGGGTTATCGACAGGCGATGCTGGTCGATTTCGCATTTTTTGGCGGATATGGGGTCGGTGCATTGATTTACCTTCTCATTTCGATGTTTTCTGGCGATCCGATCAATCGCATTGGCTATAAGAACGGCGTTATTTTAGGTCTGCTGATTACAGCCTCTGGTTGCGTAATATTTTACCCTGCTGCCGTGACCATCTCCTACCCCTTGTTTCTCCTGGGCCTGTGTGTGATTGGCCTCGGCTTGGCCATGGTTCAGATCGCGGCCAATCCTTATGTAACGATACTGGGACCCGAACGCACAGCTTCCAGTCGGCTCAATTTGTCTCAAGCGTTCAATTCATTTGGCACCACTCTTGGTCCAATCATGGGTGGTTTCCTGGTGTTCACCTATTTCACGTCGAAAGACGCTCACGGGGCGGCGGCTGTCAAAGTTCCTTACCTGGGATTTGCCATCGCTTTCGTGGTTCTGGCGATATTTTTCAAGTTCGCCCATGTTCCAAATTTCACCAACACAGAAAAGATCAATCGTGGCTGGGGCGCATTAAAATATCCCCACACTGCCCTGGGGATGCTCGCCATTTTTATGTACGTGGGTGGCGAAGTAACGGTGGGCAGCTTGATCATCAATTTTCTGGCCGAGCCTCAAATCGCCGGGTTATCACACGCTGCCGCAAGCCCGTATGTATCCTACTATTGGGGCGGTCTCATGATAGGGAGATTCATGGGCGCCTTCGCTCTGAGCGAGTTGCGAAACACAATTAAACACGCCTTGGTTGTATTGGTCCCGGTCGTGGCATTCATTGTGATTTTAAACCTTCCCCGTATTGCCCGGCTTTTGAACCAGGATTGGGCGCCGCAGGCGGCCGGGGTTTGCAGTTTTGCCAATGTGTGGCATTACGCAGTTCTTTTGGCGGTTTTGTTGATTGCTTTCTTTCTTGGCGAGGCCAGCCCTCACCGTATGTTGGCGCTTTTCAGCGTTTTGATTATCGTTCTCTTGAGCTTCGGAATATTGTCTGTTGGCGAGACAGCCAAATGGGCTATCCTTGGTGTCGGACTTTTTTGTTCAGTCATGTGGTCCAACATATTTTCATTGGCCATTGAGGGTCTGGGCCCGCTTAAAAGCCAGGGATCTTCGCTATTGGTCATGGCTATCATAGGCGGCGCGATTCTGCCTTGTTTCCAAGGCGCGGTCGCGGACAAATTTGGCCTTCAGTCTTCTTTCGTCGTGCCGATGGCCGCTTTTGCCTACATCGCCTTTTATGGACTTTACGGCTATCGCGCCGGGCGTCCCAAGGAATCCATCAGCAAACAGGGCTGCCAATGAGTGTGCGCGCGATTTTGACGGTTATTCTCCTGGCGGCCTTCGGGCCGGCGGCGCGGATTCTTTTCCTCCAGTTTCGGAACTTCCTTCGCGCCCGGAGGCGCCCGACCCGTTGGTCATGCTGGACGGGAAGCCAGTCACGACGAAAAGGGGATGGTTCAAGAAGCGCCGGCCGGAATTGAAGGCGCTTTTCCAGCATTACATGTACGGCTGGTTTCCGCCGCCTGTGAAAGTCACCGGGAAAGTCACCTACACTGACAAGAACTTTTTCGACGGCAAGGCCACGCTCAAATTGGCGACGATAAGCCTGGGCCAGGCCCCGTCGCCCCAGGTCCATTTGCTGATGGTGATACCGAACCAGCGCAAAAAGCCGGCGCCGATTTTTCTGGGGATGAATTTCAGCGGCAATCACGCCCTGGTCGCCGATACCAATGTGCCGGTGACCGCCGCCTGGATGCTCCCCGAGCTTCCCCATGTCGTGAATAATCACGCCACAGAAGCCGGGCGCGGCAAGGAGGCTGACACTTGGGCGCTCGAACAATCCATTGACCGCGGTTATGCCGTGGCGACGTATTATTGCGGCGATGTCGAATTGGACAAAACAAACGCCGGGGGCGGCGTGCGCGAAATGATTCATGGGCCCCGCGCTCCCGATGATTGGGGAACCATCGCCGCCTGGGCTTGGGGAATGCAGCGCGTGATGGATTATCTGGCCAGGGACCGGGACATTGACAGGAAGCGCATCGCCCTCGTCGGCCATTCGCGCCTGGGCAAGGCGGCGCTCCTGGCCGGCGCGTTCGACGACCGGGCGGCCCTGGTCATACCGCTGCAAGCCGGCTGCGGCGGCACAGCGCCGAGCCGCGGCAGGACCGGCGAATCAGTCAAGCAGATTAACACCAGGTTCCCGGAATGGTTCTGCGGCGTGTTCAAACAGTTCAACGATCAGCCGGAACGGCTGCCATTCGACCAGAATTGCCTGATTGCCCTGTGCGCGCCGCGCCCCGTCCTGCTGGGCGCGGCGGTCGAGGACACATGGGCCAATCCGTCCGGGGCCTTCGAAATGTTGCAAGCGGCCAGCGGAGCCTATCTTTTGACGGGCGCCGAAGGCCTGGCCGCGCCAACGATGCCCGGGACAAACCAGGTGATTGACAGCAACCTGGGGTATTTTATCCGCCCCGGCAAACACTCCATGACGCGGGGCGATTGGGAAGTCTTTCTCGATTTTGCCGACAAGCATCTGTGAACTTGGAAAAAGCAGTTTAACCGCGGATGAACACGATTTGCCGCGAAGAATGGCAAGAAAGGCAAGATATGGATGATAAGTCCAAAAAAGGGGAAACACCGAAACAAATGTTGATAGTCAACGACTTAGAGCGTTTTAAATAAAACTGTAGCCACAAGAGGCAAACCAGTTCATGGCATCCCGGGGCGTGATACTCTGCAAAGCTGAAGCAATCGCCTGGAGCAGAGCGGGCTGCGTGCGGGCCTCGGCTGTACGCAGGTGGGATTTGACTTTGCTCCACATTTGCTCGATGGGATTGAGGTCTGGGGAATAGGCTGGAAGGAAGAGGATTTGGGCTCCAGCCTGCGCGATCAGCGAAAGGGTCGGCTCACTTTTATGCGGGGAGAGGTTATCCATGATGACCACATCTCCGGCGCGCAGCGTCGGGCACAAGACATGGCCGACATAGACCCGGAAAACCTCCGTATCGGTGGCCCCCTCGATGGTCATGCAGGCGGTGGCACCGTCCAGGCGGATGGCGCCGATCATGGTCGTGGTTTGCCAATGGCCCTGCGGACATTGGGCGTGGACACGCTGACCCCGCAGGGCGCGCCCGCGCAGGCGGGTCAGATTGGTTTTGGCACCCGATTCGTCCAGGAAAATCAGTTTGGCCGGGTCCAAACCGCCTTGCCGACGCCGCCAGGCGCGGCGCGCCCGCGCAATGTCCGGACGGTCTTGCTCGCTGGCATGGAGTGTCTTTTTTTATATGTCAGCCCCATCTTCGCCAGAACGTAGTGGATGGCGGGCAGAGAACAGTCCAGTTCCAAGCCGGCGCGCAGCTCTTTCAAGGTCAGGTCGGGCTTCTGATTCAATAGAGTCCGCATCTGGCGCTGATGGGCCGCCAGGATCATCGGCTTGCGCCCGGAGAAACGGTGGCGCGGACCGATCTCCCCGGTCCGCCGGCGTTGTTGCAAGAGCTTCTTGACCAGGCCCAGCGAAACCCGGTAACGATCGCCGACCTCCACGCGAGTCCCCTCTTCAAGGTCATAGGAAGCCAAAATCCGTTCGCGCAGGTCCAACGATAAAGTTCGCATGAACTGCCTATACCACAGGCCCAACGGAATGGCTACAGTTTTATTTAAAACGCTCTAGCCCGTAACATTTGCCGTTACAAACCCGTAACAAGCCCGTTACATTAACGATAACGTTGACTTGGCCCTGGCATTGCCGCTGGTGCATTTGTGGGTGGACAGAGCGGGCGGGGGGCGGCATAATCCCGGCATGGCGCAAAAATCAACTGATGAAGAGCGGCGTCCGCCGGGAACGGGACCCTATGTCAACCGGCGGTCGCCAGATTTCAAATCATCAAAATGTTGAAATGTGAGGAACTGACCCGTTTTCGTTTTTGTGGCGGGCCAAAACAATGCATCATTACTCGTCAGATCGGCCCATTAGAGCGTTTTAAATAAAACTGTAGCCATTCCGTTGGGCCTGTGGTATAGGCAGTTCATGCGAACTTTATCGTTGGACCTGCGCGAACGGATTTTGGCTTCCTATGACCTTGAAGAGGGGACTCGCGTGGAGGTCGGCGATCGTTACCGGGTTTCGCTGGGCATGGTCAAGAAGCTCTTGCAACAACGCCGACGGACCGGGGAGATCGGTCCGCGCCACCGTTTCTCCGGGCGCAAGCCGATGATCCTGGCGGCCCATCAGCGCCAGATGCGGACTCTATTGAATCAGAAGCCCGACCTGACCTTGAAAGAGCTGCGCGCCGGCTTGGAACTGGACTGTTCTCTGCCCGCCATCCACTACGTTCTGGCGAAGATGGGGCTGACATATAAAAAAAGACACTCCATGCCAGCGAGCAAGACCGTCCGGACATTGCGCGGGCGCGCCGCGCCTGGCGGCGTCGGCAAGGCGGTTTGGACCCGGCCAAACTGATTTTCCTGGACGAATCGGGTGCCAAAACCAATCTGACCCGCCTGCGCGGGCGCGCCCTGCGGGGTCAGCGTGTCCACGCCCAATGTCCGCAGGGCCATTGGCAAACCACGACCATGATCGGCGCCATCCGCCTGGACGGTGCCACCGCCTGCATGACCATCGAGGGGGCCACCGATACGGAGGTTTTCCGGGTCTATGTCGGCCATGTCTTGTGCCCGACGCTGCGCGCCGGAGATGTGGTCATCATGGATAACCTCTCCCCGCATAAAAGTGAGCCGACCCTTTCGCTGATCGCGCAGGCTGGAGCCCAAATCCTCTTCCTTCCAGCCTATTCCCCAGACCTCAATCCCATCGAGCAAATGTGGAGCAAAGTCAAATCCCACCTGCGTACAGCCGAGGCCCGCACGCAGCCCGCTCTGCTCCAGGCGATTGCTTCAGCTTTGCAGAGTATCACGCCCCGGGATGCCATGAACTGGTTTGCCTCTTGTGGCTACAGTTTTATTTAAAACGCTCTAGCCCGACTTGGCGGATTCGAGGGGGTCGAACCACGCAAGTGCTTGTAAATCAACGCTCGCATTTTCTAGGTCTTCACTACAGAACCGCTGTCGCCGGGCCGTTTGCAACCGGTGATTTTGGGCGGCGGTTGGGCCGGCAACTCCAGCTTGAGTCGTTATAAGAGCAATTGAACATCGGTTTCTGGATGCGTGTAACGACTCAAGACCACCGTGCGCCCATCGGTCGTCGGCAGATGCACGTCCAGCATTTGCATGGTGGCGAACTTTTCCAGCACCGATCGCGGCGTCAGGCCGGGGGCCAGGTCGCGCAGGCGCCGGCGCAAGGTCGCCTGCAAACAGTAGGCCAGAAATGAAATGAAAATGTGGGCTTCGATCCGATGCTCCAGTTGGTGGTAAATCGGTCGCAAGGCCAGGTCGTCCTTGAGGCTCTTGAAGGCCGCTTCCACTTCCGTCAGTTGGATGTAAAACTGCCACAGTTCTTCCGGGCCGCGCCCGGCGGTGATGTTGCTGCGCAGCAAGTAGCGGCCCTCCCTTTGGCGGGCCTGGCGCACTTTGTCTTTGCGCACAGCAAAGCTCAGGGACGCGTTCCGGGCCGGCACCCCGGTTTGAACCAGGCGCGCCGCGACGGGATAATCATGCAACGCGACGCCCAACTTTTTGAGCAATGGGTCTCTTTTGAGCTTCATCTTCTGCAATGCTTTAAGCCTCTGCCAGAGTCCTTTTAATTGACGTCGGCGCATGGCCCGTTCCTTGTTCACCCGGTCCTGGCTCCGGGCCAGCACATACAACTCCTGGCCTTCCTCCAGGAGTTTGACTGAGACTCCTTCGCGCACCACTTGCCAGGGCAGGCCGGTCAAACGCTGCTCAAATTGACTCAAACGTCCGCGCGGCGTGCCCACCAGATATTGCACTGCGGGCTGGGCCGCGCGCATTTGGGCCAACACTTCTTCTGTCGGGATGCCCCGGTCCATCACCCAGATGCGCTCGGCCTTTCCGTATTGCTGCTCAATCTTTTTCAGGAAATCCGCCAGGGTGGTCTTGTCGCTGGTGTGGCCGGCCAGCACCTCATAGGCCAGCGGAAAACCCTCCGGCGTCACAATGAGCGCGATAACCACCTGCACGCAGTCCGGGCGCTTGTCCCGGCTGTAGCCGTGACGGCGCTTGTCCTCCGGAGCAAAAGGCGGATCACTTTCAAAATACGTGCTGGTCAAGTCATAGAGCAGCACCTCGAAACGGGCGTTGAACAAATCCTTCCAGCGCCGGTTCAGGTGGGTGCAGAGGGGTTGCTTGTGCTCCAGCAATCGCTCGTGACACTCGTAGAGCTTGTGAATGTCGGCCAACTCCAGGTCCGCTCCGAGCAGATCGGCCAGCGCGCTGTGCTCAAACCAGTGCCGATACAGCCGCCATTCGCTGCCCGGATCCAGCAACCGATACGTCGCCAAAATTTGCAGCACCCAATCCCAGCGCGTCCCCTTGCGGCTGGGCGGCAGACGCTGGGCCCAAAACCGATCCAACCCCAGTTGCTCCCACAACTGGCCAGCCAGCCAGCAGGCGCCCCATTGCCGGGGCCGATGCAACGACAGTTGGCTCAACCGAATCCGTACGATGTCTTCATCGGCCACGGGACCGATGCGATCCTCGGCAAACAGCGCCACCGTCCGCGGACGGGCCCGGCCCTCCTCAAAAATCTCGATGGTCTTGCGCCAGGCCTCTTGTTGACTGTTGTTGATCTCGCCCAGGTAGAGAGCGTGCCGTTGCACCACCCGGCCGCCGGCCACCCGCCGGTTTTCAACCAAGCTGTAGTAGCGATGTTCCTTGCCGTTTTTCTTCCGCGTCGTGTAGCGTAAAAACATAACGGCTTCTGATTATGCACACTTCCGGCACCTTGGGAATAGGGTGGGTCTTCACTACAGCCACTTTTGGCTCTTTTCCAGCCAGTCCTGGCCTGCAAATCAACCACTTGCGCGATGAAAAAAGTTGAGCAGTGGGTTGAATCCGCCAAGTCGGGTTGTTGACCAAGCAATCTCGCACATCGTTTCCGCCGCAACGACTGAAGCTCAAGAGCGAGTGAGGGCGATTCTGAAGGTGCTGTTTTCACCGCTATCGTTGGCCTATGATAATAAATCTGGAGTTGCAAGGTATCATCACGAATGGCTTCGGGAGCTTCGCATTTGCCATCCGGATTTATTTGACAAGTATTTTACCCTGACGATTTCTGATGATGATCTATCGCAAGCAGAACTCGACAAACTCCTCAGTGATATCTCGGCATTCCGCAACAACTCAGCCGGCGTCTTTGCCTGAGGGTGTTCGCCCGATTGATCATGAACGTGAACGGGTCAGTTCCGCGCATTGCCTTATTATTGATTGACAGATCGCCTTTTCCGGCACAAATCCGGCCGGATGGCCATAAACTTTCCCGGTCAGGCTGGCTCCCTGGGCTTTCCGAAACTTCCATGCAGCAGGCGATAGGGCTGTCAATCGGGCATGATGGTTTCAATGCAATACAAAAGCCGAAGGTGTCAGAGGAATGATTGTCAGAGGAATAATCTGCAAACTCTTTTCCCCATTCCCATGACAATCATTCCCCTGACAATCTGTGCGGCAATGCAGCCTTCTGACGGATTGCAAGTGGATACGGCGGCATTTTGGTGTAACTTTGACGCTGTTTCCTCAGTCACGCCCAAATTCTTTCGTATATTTTGGATTGGTTGCCAAATCGCGGCGGCCGCTCCTGATGATGCCGCACGCCTCTTTCGTCACTGCTGGCGGAATCAGCCCACGGCCATGCCGAGGAGGAATTCGATGTTGCTGCCGGTCTTCTTGAGTTTGCCCAGCAGCAGTTCCATGGCTTCGACGGGCGGCACGCCGGTCAGGGCGCGGCGCAGGATGACGACTTTGTTGTATTCCTCGGGATGATAGAGCAGTTCTTCCTTGCGCGTGCCGGACAGTTCGATGTTGATGGATGGGAAAATGCGCCGGTCAACCAGATGGCGGTCCAAATTGACTTCCATGTTGCCGGTGCCTTTGAATTCCTCGAAAATGACTTCGTCCATGCGCGATCCGGTGTCCACCAGCGCGGTGGCGATAATGGTCAGGGAGCCGCCTTCCTCAATGTTGCGGGCCGCGCCGAAAAAGCGCTTGGGTTTGTGCAGGGCATTGGCATCGACGCCGCCGGAGAGAATCTTGCCGGAGTGCGGCTGAATGGTGTTGTAAGCGCGGGCCAGGCGGGTGATGGAGTCGAGAAGAATGACGGCGTCGCGTTTGTGCTCGATCATGCGCTTGGCCTTTTCAATGACCATCTCGGCCACTTGCACGTGGCGTTCGGGGGGTTCGTCGAAGGTCGAGCTGATGACTTCGGCGCCGCGGCAGGAACGTTCCATGTCGGTCACTTCTTCCGGGCGTTCGTCAATGAGCAGAATGAACAAATAAGCTTCGGGATTGTTCTTGAGGATGGCGTTGGCCAGCTTTTGCATCAGGACGGTTTTGCCGGTGCGGGGCGGGGCGACGATCAGGCCGCGGGTTCCTTTGCCAATGGGACAAACCAGGTCCAGGACGCGGGTGGAAAGTTCCTCGGGGTTCGTTTCCAGCAAATAGCGTTTGGTCGGAAAGAGGGGCGTGAGGTTGTCGAAATGCGTTTTGTCTTTGGCCTTGTCCGGGTCTTCCGTATCGACCGCTTCGACCTTGAGCAGGGCGAAAAAGCGTTCCTTGTCCTTGGGCGGACGGATTTGGCCGGCGATGAGATTGCCGGTTTGAAGATCAAAACGGCGGATCTGGGAGGGCGAGACGTAAATGTCCTCGGGGCAGGGGAGGTAATTAAAACTGCGCGAGCGCAAGAAACCGAAGCCCTCGGGCAGTATTTCCAAAACCCCTTCGGAGAACAAAACTCCGGCGCGCTCGGCATTTTTTTGCAGGATTTGGAAAATCAGTTCGTGCTTGCGCATGGTGCCGAAATTCTCGATGCCCATTTCCCGGGCCTTGTGATTGAGGTCCGGCATGGGCAAGGCCTGAAGCGCGGCAATATTCATGCTGACCGGCGCGGGGCCGCCCGTTGCCGGGGGAGGTTCAGCGGGTTCCCGCGTTTCCACGGCATGGGTGGGCGGTTCCAGTTTGAGGCCGGCTGGCGGGGAGGGCGCGGCTGGCGCTTCGGGGGTTTCGTCAGGGGCGGCGCCAGCCATCAGCGCGGCGCTCTTTGGACTTTTCCTGGCGGTTTTCTTTGTGGCGGCTTTGGGCATAAGCAAAAATAAAATTCAGGTTCGAGGAACCGGGCGAAGCCCGTGTTGTCTTGCCAATTGGATGCAAGAGATTTGAATTTATTCAAATCGGCGGGCCAACCGGGGATTCACCCAAAAATTCCTGTTAATACGGCAATGGATATCTAGCTGTTAATTCCCGGACACGTTCTCTCACCTTGTGAGCGGTGTCAAGATTCTTAATATCAAGCAAAACTTCGCTGATCATGTCCGCTATGGCGGCCATCTCCGGCTCTTTCATTCCCCGGGTGGTCACGGCCGGGGTTCCCAGGCGAATGCCGCTGGCTTGGAAGGGGGAGCGGGTTTCGAAAGGGATGGTGTTTTTATTGATGGTGATGCCGGCTTCGTCCAGCGCTGTCTGGCATTCCTTGCCGGTCAACCCCCGCCCGCCGACATCAACCAGCATCAGATGGTTGTCCGTCCCGCCGCTGATGAGCCGGAAATGATTGCTGGCCATCCCTTCGGCCAGGGCTTTGGCATTGGCGACGATTTGCGCCTGATAAGCCTTGAACGCGGGCTGCATGGCTTCCTGGAAACAGACCGCCTTGGCCGCGATAACATGCACGAGCGGCCCGCCCTGAATCCCCGGAAAAACCTGCGAATCGATCTCTTTGGCATATTTCTCCCGGCACAAAATCAAACCGCCGCGCGGACCGCGCAACGTCTTATGCGTCGTGGTCGTGACAAAATCGGCGTGTTCAACGGGGCTGGGGTGAAACCCGGTGGCGACCAGGCCGGCGATGTGGGCGATGTCGGCGAGCAAGTAGGCCCCGGCCTCGCGCGCGATCTCGCCCATGCGCTTGAAATCAATGATGCGCGGATAAGCGCTGGCGCCGACGGTGATCATGCGGGGCCGGTGTTCCCGGGCCATTTTCTGCAATTGATCGTAATCGATCATTTCGGTGTCTTTGCGCACGCCGTAATGGACGATTTCAAAGAATCTGCCGGAGAAATTGGCCTTGTTGCCGTGGGTGAGGTGGCCGCCGTGGCTCAGTTCCATGGTCAGCATTTTGTCGCCCGGCTTGAGGACGGCAAAATAGACGGCCATGTTGGCCTGGCTGCCGGAATGCGGCTGGACATTGACATGTTCGGCGCCGAAGATTTTTTTGGCGCGCTCGATGGCCGCGCGCTCGATGACATCCACGTTCTCGCAGCCGCCATACCAGCGTTTGCCGGGATAGCCCTCGGCATATTTATTGGTCAACACCGAGCCTTGGGCTTCCATGACCGCCGGGCTGACGAAATTTTCGCTGGCAATCAACTCGATGTTTTCCTGCTGGCGTTGCCGTTCCAGGAAGATGGCGTTGGCGATCTCGGGATCAACTGTTTTCAGCCGCAAATAAGCGGGGGTATTGGGTGTTTCCATTTTATTAATGCGTCGTTCGTGGCGGCCGCCTTCAAATTGCGCGGCCAGAAAGGCGTCCAGGATTTTTCGGGCCTGCGCGGGGGAAGTGTTGCTCGCGCCCAGGCAGAGGACATTGGCATTGTTATGCTGGCGGGAAAGCGCGGCCATGTGCTCGTCGAAGACCAGCGCGGCGCGCACGCCGCCGATCTTGTTGGCGGCCATGCTCATGCCGACACCCGTCGAACAAATCAAAAGGCCGAATTCGCACCGCTCGGCCGTGATCAACTCTCCAACCGCCCGGGCGTAATCGCTGTAATCGCAAACTTCGGACGAATTGGCCCCGACATCGGTCAGGGAAATGCCCTTCTCCTGCAGGTAGTCCTTGATCGCCTCCTTCAAGCGGAAACCGGCGTGGTCGCAACCAACGGCGCAGCGGGTTTTGGCGGCGGAAAGAGGGGACACCAGCGGCTCGGAGGTCTGCTCGATAAATTTGAGCATGGAGAATATGCCTTGCTCGATCTGGTCGCGGCAGTAGGCATAAGTTTCATAGGAACCGCCAATAGGGTCGGTGATGTCCTTTTCGAATTCGTCGAGCGTCTCATCAAATTCCCGCAGGAGAAAGGTCTTTTCCGCGGCGTGCGGAAAGAGCAGGTTGATCTGATCGACATGGCTGTGGGTCATGCCAAAAATGTAATCGGCCCGCTCGATCAAATCGGGGGTGAGCATGCGGCTGCGCTGCTGGGAAATATCGATGTCCAACTCCTTGAGGGCGCGCACGGCGTGGGGGCTGGGCGGCTGGCCCTCCATGGCGCCCACCCCGGCGGAAATAGTCTGGCAATCCGTCCGGCCCTCCGTGGCGTGGCGAAAAAGGCCCTCGGCCATCGGACTGCGGCAGATATTACCCGTGCAAACGAAAAGAATGGTCTTCATTCCTGTGACAACAGCAGTTCAACGTTGCGGTGTGCCATGAAAATCGTCAACCGTGAAAATTTCAACTTTAGCAATTTAAGCCGCCGCGCGGCGGCTTCAACGTTAAAATTCAAGATTAGGATCAGGAGCCAGACGCAGTTGTGCCCGAAAAACTCAAATGCGCCTCGCAACGCGATTGCGAATGCCGCCTGCCTTGACATCGGGCGTCCCGGATCTCTTGCTTACGGGTCCAGTTTGATGGCTTGGGCGTTGGTTTTGGTGAGGAAATATCCATTGTCGGAAGTGGTGGCAGTCACCGTGAGCGCGGCCGCACTTTGGACCGGAAACAGCCCGGCCAGGAGCAATGACGAAGCGGCCACTTGCGCCATCCTTCGCCAACGCGGGGAAACCAATTCACAGGTATCGTTCATAAAGCATTGTTATGGAACTTTAAGCGAGGAGGTGTGCGCCCTTATCCATGCGGACACACCATCCCTCAACTATGTAAGAAGAAACGCGGGCGGGGGATTACAAAGTGTTTGATCTCTTTTTTCCATGACGAGGGGCGGCTTTCTTCCATTTGTTCATCTATCTTCGTTCAGGATGCGTTTCACCAGCAGGAGCGCCCGCGCAATGGCCTGGTCCATGTCATAGTAGCGATACTCGCCCAATCGTCCGCAAACCAGCAAATTGGGGATGGCTTCAGCCCGCTCGCGGTAGGTTTGGTAAAGCCGCGCGTTGGCCTGATCGGGAAACGGATATTCAAAATCGTTCGGATCGTTGGGCGTGACGGTGATTTCGCGTGTGAGAACGGTGCCAACAATGCGCCGGGCGTATTCCGGCTGCATCATATGCTTCCATTCCAGCGTGCGGATGTGAGGGCCGTTGGCCGGATCTGGATTGTTGACTTGTCCGCACGGCTGCGCAAATGCCACGTCGGGCAGGTACTGGTGATGGCGCTGCTGGCCGCGATACTTCAACCGTCCCAGATCGCAGCCGAAATACTCGTCAATCGGGCCGGTGAAGAAGACCCTTTTGGTGTTTTTGAATTCATCCCGGTGGCCCAAATAATCGCAGTTGAGCAACAGTGGGATGCCTTGGAGAAGGTTGCGCATGAATTCGGCGTAGCCATTTTCGGGAATACCCTGGTGTTTGTGGCGCATCAGGCGAGGTTCGTCATCGTCCCGCACATCAAAACGTTTGGCCAGGGAGGCGGAAAGCGCATGGGCGGGCACGCCCCATTGCTTCTCGTTGTAGCCTTTGACGAATTTCTCATAGACCAATCGCGGCATCATGGAAAGGGAGGCCTCTTCGAAATTGGACGGCGCGCCCTTGAATTCCGGCTCCCACTTTGGGCCAAGCACGCGCCGGATGTAACTGGCGGCGACGGGCCAATTCTCGTAACGGCCATCCACCCACGAAGTCAGCGCAGCCTCATATTTGTAGAAGGGCGCGAATCGGTTGACGAACGTCCAAAGCTGGTCATCGTTGGTTCGGAAATAGTGCGGGCCATAAGTATGCACGCGAATGCCGCTGGGATGAAAATGGTCATGGACATTGCCGCCGAGATGGGAACGCCGGTCAAGAACCAAAACATCGCGCCCGGCATCGGCCAGGGTGCGTGCGATCACTGCTCCGGTCAGGCCGGAACCGACGACGAGAAACTTCATTTGAGCGCGCAGCTTGCGCCTTCAAAGTTGATTAAACAGCGTGCGCCGTCGAGATAAAAATGATGCTGCTGAAAAGCGTCTGTCAGGCGTTGCAAGCACGCGGCGATTGGAGCAATTCTCCCAATGGCGTCCAAGCCGGCTAACGGATTGGGTGATCAAAACAGGGAGTCAAATGCTCGCGGACTTTGGCGACAATGTTCTCCAACTGGAAGGAGCTTGATTTTTTGTGGGCCGCAACACACGCCGCCAGCCACGTGTCCGGTTGGGCCATCCACCCTTGGACCAGACGGGTTCCCTGTTCCAACCACTCGCTCATGCTGCCCGGCGTTTGATTGAGGCCCGCAAGCGGGTCCGCGGCCGTGCGCACACCGCCCAAGGCCAGTGTAAAACTCGGCAGGGCCGTGCTGTAGGCCTCGGGGATCGCACTGCTGGAAGAGTCATGCAAGGTGGGATACACAAACAAATGCGCGCGCAAATAAGCCTGCAGAAGTTCATGGCGCGGCACCAGCCCGTTAAATCTCACATGCGTTTCCAGCCCCAGGTTTTTCGCCATCTGCTTCAATCGCTCAATGCCTTCGCCGTCGGAATAAATATCGAGCGAGGCGTTGCAACCCGCCTGGCGCAAACAATGGGCAAAGCGGATCGCCAACTGGCCTCCCTTCCACCAGAGGAAACGGCCGGACCAGACGCAGCGAAACTCCCGGCGCAGCTCCTCTTGTTGCAGCGCTCTGGAGGAAAGAGGCGCATTCGGCGCCTGGGACAAATCAATCGCGTCGGGAAAAACCACCGCGGTGGCTTTGGCTCCCGCCCATTGCAAAAGGCGTTCTGTTTCCCGGGTTGTGGCCAGGGCCATTCGCGCCTGCCGGAGAACGCGCCGCACCTGGGGATTCATCAAGCTGGCATAATTTAAAGCAGGCCGAAGCCACTCCCTGGCCAATTCAGCGGGCGGCAGCCCGGCGTCGCGCAACAACCGCAGCGGCGCGGTTTCACCGCCTCCCAACGGACCCAGCGCGTACGGAATCCCCAGCCGGAAATAATCCGGAAACATTCGAAAGGATCCCAAGGTGGGATGATGCAGTCCCACCGGATGAACCGCCCGGATGACCTCGATGCACTTGGGAATCAAGTCATGGCACCAGTGGTAATAAAGCCGGTAAAAACGAAGACCCGGTCCACCCTCTGCCTGGATGTCGAGAGGATGGAAAACCCAATCGTCACACTGCCCGCTCCGCTGGCAAATGTCGGCCGACAGGCTGCAACAGATCAGGTGTATTTCGTAAAACCTTGATAAAGCTTTGGTCCAGGCGAACGCCTTGCCCGGTTCACTGCCGCGAGCGGGATGCGGATCGTAAGAGGTGACAATAAGCCGGGGGCTATTCATGCCTTTCGGTCAAAGGGGCAACCGGCAATAAGAACGGACTTTTTTTGAAGCTCCGCCAGCGAGGGAGAATGGTTCGCGGTCACGCTCATTATTTCCCATTTCCGCCGATACTGCCGGCTCAAGCGGGTGGCGTCAACCTCGGAGTTTGTCAATAGCGGCCCCCAGGGTGAAGATTCCCATTGAAAAATTGAAGGTTTCCCTTACTCTGCGCCGCCTGTTCGGCGAGAATGTTATGGATCGATTAACAGTCCCATCCCGGCCCTTGTGTGTGGACATGGACGGAACGTTGCTGGAGACGGATACGATGGACGAATTAATCGTCTCCTTGCTGCGCACGAACTTCTGGCGGTGCTGGGTACTGGTGCCCTGGCTTTTGCGCGGCAGGGCGTACTTCAAGCGCCGCCTGGCCGAAGAAGCGGTTTTGCGGGTGGAGCTTCTTCCGGCGCATCCGGATTTTGTCCGCTTTCTTGAGGAGCAACACGCAGGCGGGCGGACTTTGGTGCTGGCCAGCGCCGCCGATGAACGGACCGTCCGCCTGGTGGCGGAGCGTTTCAAGTTTTTTTCCAGCGCGATTGGCAGCGACGGAAAAACCAATCTGAGAGGCAAGGCCAAGCTCAGGCGCCTGACCGAACTTTTTGGGCCAAAAGGGTTCGATTACGCGGGCAATTCATCCGCCGATCTCCCCGTCTGGAGCGGGGCCGCCGAGGCGATTGTGGTCAATGCCAGCCGCAGTGTGGAACGACGCGCCCGGCAAGTGGCGACGGTGGCGCGAACATTTCCCGGACACACCGGACGACTTGAATCACTGAAGCGCCTGCTGCGGCGTTATCAATGACCGTTAATCCCGGAAATTCTGAAAACTCAGCGCCACGGGAAAATCATGTCCCCGTACGGCCGCGATGACGGCCTGCAGATCGTCCCTGCTTTTGCCGGTGACGCGAACGGCCTGGCCTTGAATCTGTGTCGTGACTTTTAATTTGGTATCGCGAATGAAGGCGGTGATTTGTTTGGCCACGGCCTGCTCGATGCCTTGTTTGATTTTAATGACCTGGCGGGCGTGGCCGAGCGGGGAAACATCCGGGGGCATGGACTCGATATTTTTCAAGCTGATCTGGCGTTTGGCCAGTTTGCCGATGGTGATTTCGTGCAGGGCCTTGATTTTGAACTGATCTTCCGCGGAAAGCTTTATTTCATTTTTTTCCAGCACGATTTCCGCCTGGCTGCCCTTGAAATCAAACCGGTTGGCCAGTTCCTTTTTCGCCTGGTTGACGGCATTTTCGATTTCCATTGAACTGACCTCTGAGACAACATCAAATGATGGCATGGCCAAATTCTAAATGGACGCCCCTGCAAATTCAAATGACTTTTCAGAATTCGATAGCGGATTCCAAAGGATAAGGTTAAATGAGCAAGTTCGATGAACATTTCGATACTTGTGCTGAATGAAAGCAATTGACGTCAGGTCAATGTGGTCCCGAGGGAAACAATCCGCCATGTTGGCGGGCGTCTTTGGCACCGGCATCCGCGTCAGTGCAAACTTATTATTACTCCCCCTTGTCCTGATGAATCTGTCTTCGTCGGAGCTGGCCTTGTGGTGGGTGTTTGTGGCGCTGGGGAATTTTGGAAACCTGGCGGATTTTGGATTTGGATCGACCATTCCGCGCATCTACAGCTATCTACTGGCGGGGGCCGAGGATTTTAACGCCGAAGGGATTCGCGCGGCGAAGGCCGGCGACCAACCCAACTTCGCGGGGATCAGCCGGGTGAATGCCACGGTGCAATCCCTCTATTTAAAGATCTCACTGGCGGCAATAGGATTGCTGGCGGTTGGCGGGACGTTATCTTTGCTAAAACCGGCGGCGGAGAGCGGATTTCCGCAGAAGGTTTGGTGCTTGTGGGCGGTGTTCATGGTTGCCATCGGCTACAATCTGGCCACCAGCCATTGGGTGCTGGCGGCGCAGGGATTGAACCGGATGCGGGATTTGCAACTGGCTTATATTTTGGGGGGGATAAGCTTTGTCTCGTGCGCCGCGCTGCTGCTGGTTTGTAAAATGGGTTTGGCGTCCATGGTGATCGCCACATTTGTAAGGGGATTTATGATGCATGGGCGATGCCGCCAGATCTATCGGCAGGTCGTTCCAAACCGGGAACAACCGGCGGCGCTGGATCGCCACATTGTCCGAAAGCTGTGGCCGAACGCCTATAAATTTGGGATTCTTGCCATCGGCAGTTACTGCCTGACCAACGGAAATGTTTTGATCTGCAGCCAACTGTTGGGCAACGACATCACGGCGTCGTTTGGGCTGACGGCGCAGATTGGCAACTTTATGCTGAGTTTCTCCGCGCTATGGTTGGTGGTCAAATGGCCGGAAATTGCCATTCTGCGCACCCAGGGGCGGTTGGATGAAATGGCGGTGTTGTTTGCCAGGCGGCTGACTTTGGTCATGTTGTCATTTGCCGGCATGGGTTTGATTGTTCTTTTTGCGGGGAATACCCTTTTGGCATGGAAAGGGACGCATACGCGTTTGCTGGCGCCGCCCTGTCTGGCCTTGTACTTGATTTACCTTATGCAACAAATTTTTTACGGGCAATTCGGCACGCTGGCTTGCACGGAGAACGTGGTGCCCTTCTTCAAGATTTCGATTTTCACAGGTCTGGCGGCCTGCGCTCTCAGTCTGGCCATGACGCCCCTGTTCGGCTTGTGGGGTTTGCTGATAGCGCCGTTGATCGCGGAGTCAGTCTATAGCAGTTGGTTTACCGTCCGGCGCGGTTTCCAGGGACAACCGCTCGCGCCCCGGCAATTTGTGTTTGCCGCCATCCGCGGTCACGTCTGAAAACTTCTGATGCATGGATCGAGAACAAATTGTCGCATTGACCAATGAATATGAACCGTGAGGAGACAACAACAGCGCGTTCCCCATTGAGTGCTCTGGCGCCGGAACAGATTCGCGGCCTGCCCAGAACCTTCCTGCTGGAACAACTGGAACTTTATTACGAGACCAAGCCGCCGGGACAAATTGTGGAGTGTGATTACTCGCTCTGGCGGTGTGTGGAAACCGGGCTTGAATTTTGCTGGCCCATGCTTCCCGGTAATACCGCCTTTTATGAATGGGTCAGCGGTTTTGAAACCTACTATCCCGGCATTCGTTGGGAATACAGGGAAGTCCGCCGCCGGCTCGAAAGAGAAAATTTTCCGGATGGGAAATCCTTCAAAGTGCTGGATGTGGGCTGTGGCAAGGGGGATTTCCTGCGGAGCCTGGATTGGATTCCCGGCGAACGCAAATTTGCGCTGGATCTCAACGAACCGGCGGTCAAAGCCTGTCGTCAACAGGGTTTTCAGGCGTGTTGCGGGACGGTCGAGACGGCGATGGAAAATGGTTTTTTAAAAGCGGCGGAATTTCCCGCGGTCACTTCATTTCATTGTCTGGAACATGTGCCCCAGCCGGTCGCGTTCGTCCGGGCGCTCCTGAAAACCATGGCTCCGGGTGGCCGGGTGTTTGTGAGCACGCCCTATTCGCCGATGTCATTTGAATCAGATTGGTTCGACATCATGAACCATCCGCCCCACCACATGACGCGATGGAATTTGAATGCTTATCAGCGGCTGGCTGACCTGCTGGGCGCAAAAATGCGCTATTTTGTGCCGCTTTCCCTTCCCGCGCGAAAAGCATTGAATATTTTTCGCGTGAAACAATACGGGCCGAATCGCCGACCGGGCCGGGCAAGGCTCTTGAAGGATTTGCTGTGCCATTTCCCGGCAATTTTGCGTTTGTATCAAAAACAAAAGGAACGCGCCCGCACCAGTCGCGTTGGCGCGGCGGACGTTATTCTGGTGGAATTCACTGTTGCCTGAATGCCCATTTCTGTTGCCATCCTGACCACCGACAAAAGGGAGTGTGACAAGGATTATGCCAATCCCACGCCCAGTTTCGGAGCGGCTCCGGAAGCCTTGCTACAGGGGTTCGCCCGGTTGCCCGGGGTCGAGATTCACATCGTCTCCTGCGTGCAACAACCGCCGGTGAGTTCGCCGGAGAAACTGGCCGGTAATATTTGGTATTATGCCCTGCATGTGCCAAAAATCGGCTGGTTGCGGAGCGGTTATCAAGGATGCATTCGCGCCGTGCGGCGCAAGATGAAGGAAATCCGGCCCGATCTTGTGCATGGCCAGGGCACGGAACGCGATTGCGCGTTGAGCGCGGTTTTTTCTGGCTTTCCCAATGTGTTAACCATTCACGGGAATATGCGTTTGATCGCCAGGGTCAATCACGCCCGGCCGTTTTCTTTCGCGTGGCTGGCGGCGCGGCTTGAGGGGTTTGCCTTGCCACGATCCGGGGGTGTTATTTGCCTGAGCGGGCATACCCGGCGGCAGGTCGCGGGTTTGGCGCCTTTGACTTGGGTGGTGCCCAACGCTGTGGACAGCCGCTTTTTTGAAGTGGAGCGCAAGCCTGCATCGCCCAGGCAAATCCTGTGCGTGGCCAACATTTTGGCAGCCAAGAATCAAGTCCGGCTCATCCGGGCCTTGGACCCCTGGCGCAGCAGGAAAAATTCGAGTTGATTTTTTACGGCAGGGCCGCGGATGAAGTTCACTACGTTCAGGAGTTCTTGCGGTTGGTTCAAGAGCGGGCATGGTGTCGTTTTGGCGGATTCGCCGACAGGACCGGGTTGCAGGCGGCTTTGCCCGAGCCGCGATGCTGGTTTTGCCGACTTTGGAAGAGAACTGCCCGATGTCCGTTTTGGAGGCAATGGCGGCGGGGGTGCCGGTTGCCGCCTCGCGGGTCGGCGGTGTTCCGGATTTAATCAACGACAAGGTGGACGGCGTTCTTTTTGATCCAAAGGAAATCGAAAGCATTCGAAACGCCGTGGCAACGATTCTTTTGCATGAGGACATTGCGGCCAAATTGGGGGCGGCAGGCAAAGAGAAAGCATTGGCTTGTTTTCATCCAAAGAGAATTGCCCTGCGGCACCTTGAGATTTATCACGAGATACTCAGCCGCCGCCCGTCCTGAGGATCGCCTGATAGATTTCTTTCAACTGTTGGCCGACCATGGGCCAGGACTTTGGTTTCAGAGGTTTTGGCAGTGTCGGCGCAAGCTCATAAAAAGCGCGCAAACGGCGGGCTGTGGCAGCAACGCCGGCCACAGGGCAATAACTGGCCGTGGCTCCAAAAACGCTGCGCGCCCAGGGAAGGTCGCTCAGGAGCAGGGGACAACCGCACGCGGCGGCTTCTTCGGCAGCTCCGCTGCGGGTTTCCATGGCGCTTAGTAAAACAAAGCCGCGCGCCGCGCAATAAACCCCGGCCAACCGGGCGCGCGCATCAAAGGGAACAGGCTCGATCCGAATGATCTGCGGGTGTTGTCCGGCCAGGGCAAAAAACCGCTGTGCATAAGGGTCAGAATCAGCGTAAGGCTTGCCGATGATCCAGACGGGTGTTTGCGCGCGAACGGCGGCTTCCGCCAATTCCAACACCCGTTTGCGTTCCGTAATGGTTCCCGTGCAAACGAGCCACGGTCCCCGTTCCACCGGGGGCGAGTTGAAAAAAACTTCTTCAACGCCGTTGGGCAGCACATGGACGCGTTCCTTCGGCGCGCCAAAGAGGTAATTCATCAAGTGCGCTTCCCACGGCGTGAGCGCGATGCAGGCGTCGGCGAGGCGATACGATTCCCACGCCAGTCGCGCCGTGAATGTGGCGGGCAACATTTTACGGGAAAGGTTGGTGCAAAGTCGTTGCAAGGCCAGTTCGCCGCGTGAACGTGAGCCTGTGGCGGTCAGAAGTTCTCCAAGGACAATTTTGCAGCCGTGGCCGTGCGCCAGTTGAATGTAAGCCGCCTTTGGCCGCCCAAAGAAATGGATGATGTCGCCTTTTTGCCGCGAATTCCACCACTCAAGAAACTCAACCTCCACCCCGGCTTCAATCAGCGCCAGCCGCGTTTGTTCGATTTGTATTTGAAAACCACCATGGGCCAGGGCAAATGGATCCGGATGATCGAATAGAACTCTCATTTATAGCTTTCGCGACAGTCTGATGGAATGATGGCCATAAGAAAACTCAAAACGATCAAAATTATTAAAGAGGCGCAAGGCTGATTGAGCAGAAGAGCGGCAAAATTATCATTGCGACAGCGAATCCGTTTGCTTAAATTCGGGCCGGATTATGAGCCATGTTTAAACTGTCCCGACTTTTAATTGCTTATGCCGTCGCTGTTCCTTTGGCGTTGATCCTCGGCTTTTTGGTGTCGTCGCCGAACACGATCACTTTCTCGGTCATAGGGATGCTCCTGTTTTTTTTGGCGTTGCCCCTTTTTTTAAGATGGCATCACGTCTTGTTGATTGTCTTTTGGAATACGGCCTTCAACGCCTTTTTCCTGCCTGGCCAGCCGCATTTTTGGCTTCTGTTCGCCGCGTTGAGTTTTGGGATTTCATTCCTGAACCATATCATGTTCCAAACGCAGTTCTTGCGCGCTCCGGAATTGACCCGGCCGCTGCTTTTTTTGGCGGCAGTGGTTCTGGCTACGGCGTGCTACCGCGGCGGGATTGGCATCCGGGCTTTGGGAGGGACTGCCTTTGGGGGGAGATATTATATTTACATCCTGTGCGCCATCGTCGGCTATTTTGCCTTTACGGCCGAGCCGGTGCCAATTCTCAAAAGCGGGAAAATGGCCGGTCTGTTTTTCCTTTCCGGGACGACCTTCATTCTAAGCAACCTCGTTTATATATTGGGTCCGGCCTTTTTCTTTTTGTATAATCTTGTGCCGCCCGAATACGCCACGGGGCAAGCGGCCAGCGATATTGGGTTGACCAATATCGAACGCATCCAGGGTCTGCCGCCGGCCTGCACCGCCGTTTTCTGCTTTTTGCTGGCGCACTACGGCATCCGGGGACTTTTTGACTGGGCCAGACCCTGGAGGTTTGTATTCCTGTGCCTGACTGTCGGGGCGGCTTTCTTCGGAGGATTTCGCTCGGTCGTCATTTTGCTTTTTCTTATTTTCGCCCTCCAATTCTATTTCGAAGGATTGATGCGCACGCATTTTTTGCCGATCGTCGTTGGGCTTGCGATATTTGGTTTTGCCCCGATCTTGTTCTTTGCCAATACGATGCCGACCTCCGTCCAGCGCGCCATCAGTTTCCTGCCCGTCAACGTCGATTCCGCGATTCTGGCGGACGCCAGGGCATCGTCGGATTGGCGATTTGAAATATGGTCCATCGTGTGGAAGGACGTGCCCAAGTACCTGATCATAGGCAAAGGGTATGCCATTGATCCAAACGAGATAGCTTTGGCTTATGACGCCCAACGGCTGGGAGTGCAAGGCAGCGATTTAGACGTGACCATAATGTCGGGGGACTACCATAGCGGGCCTCTTTCCGTTTTAATTCCATTTGGCATATTCGGAGTGATCGGCTTTCTCTGGGTATTGATCGCGGGCTTTCGTGTCCTTTACTTGAACTATCGTTATGGCGATGTGAGATTGCGCCGCATCAACACCATATTTCTATCGTTTTATCTGGCCCACTGTCTTTCCTTTTTCTTTATCTTTGGCGGTTTTAACGGCGAACTGAGCATTTTTTTGGGGGTCTGTGGATTAAGTGTCAGCCTGAACGGCGGGGTCAAGAGAAGAGCTGCGCTCAAACGCAAGCCCGCCCCTGTGCCGCAAACCCTGGCGATGGAGCCGGGATGATGTGGGGCGTCTTCCCTGGCGGAGGCTCTGGTCTGAATGAGTGCTTGATTGGGCATTATGTTTAATCGTTACAGGATTCTGGCCGCGTACGTCTTTGCCATTCCTTTGGCATTGATCCTCGGCTTTCTGGCGGCGTCGCCGGACGAGCTTACTTTCATGCTGATCGGCATGCTCTTGTTTTTTTTGGCGTTGCCTCTTTTTATCAATTGGCATCACGCCTTGTTGATCGTTTTTTGGAATTCGGCATTCACGGCCGCCTTCCTGCCTGGCCAGCCCGCTTTTTGGCTTTTTTTTGCCGCGTTGAGTTTTGGGATTTCCCTTCTCGGTCATGTCATGGGGCGAAGGCCGTTCCTGCCCGTTCCAGAAATGACCCGTCCGCTGCTTTTTTTGGCGGCAGTGGTGCTTTGTACGGCGTGGTACCGGGGCGGGGTTGGCGTCCGCTCCTTGGGAGGGGGGGCTTTTGGGGGGAAGAATTATGTTTTACTCCTGGGCGCCATTATTGGCTATTTTGCCTTGACCGCCGGGCAGATCCCAATTCTCAAAAGCCGGAGAATGGCCGGCCTGTTTTTCCTGTCCTGGACGACCTATGTTCTGAGCAATCTTGCCTATACACTGGGCCCGGGCTTTTTCTTTTTGTATTATCTTGTGCCGTCCGGTTACGCCATGGATCAGGCGGCCAGCGATTACGGGTTGACCAGCAGCGACCGCATCCAGGGTCTGGCGCGGCCTGCACCGGTATTTTGTGCTTTTTGCTGGCGTGCCACGGCGTCCGCGGGTTTTTTAACCTGGCCAAACCCTGGAGGCTGGTCTTGCTGTGCATCACCATTGGGGCAAGTTTCTTCGCCGGATTTCGCTCCATCGTCGTGCTGCTCTTTCTTATTTTCGCCTGCCAATTCTATTTCGAGGGATTGCTGCGCACCCGATTGTTTCCGGTCTTTGTTGGGCTTGCGATTTTCGGTTGTATGTCGGTCTTGCTCTATGCCAGCAGAATGCCGCTGGCCGTGCAGCGCGCCATAAGTTTTTTACCCGTCACCGTGGATTCCGGGGTTCGGGCGGAGGCAATGGGATCGACCGATTGGCGCCTTCAAATGTGGGCGCAGGTGTGGAAGGAAGTGCCAAAGTACCTGATCATCGGCAAAGGGTATGGCATTGATGCAACCGACCTGTATATGACGGATGCTGCCGGCCGGGAGGGTTTGGGAACCAGCCCTTTTGAAATGGCCATGATGGTGGGAGACTACCATAGCGGGCCTCTTTCCGTTATAATTCCATTTGGAATAGTTGGATCGGTGTCGTTTCTCTGGGTATTGATCGCGGGCTTTCGGGTCCTTTACTCGAACTATCGTTATGGCGATGCGAGATTGCGCCGGATCAACAGTGTATTACTATCGTATTATCTGGCTTATTGTGTTTTATTTTTCGTCATTTTTGGCGCTCTCAGCGGCCAACTGTTTATTTTTTTGGGGGCTGTTGGATTTAGTGTCAGCCTCAACGGCGGGGTCAAAAGAAAGCCCAGACAAGTTTCTGAAGGGCCGCGCATCGCCCTGTCGCGGGCGTTTGCGATCGAGGCGGGAGGATGAGGAATTATGTTCAGTCGTTACAGAATTGCGGCCGCATACCTCTTTGCCATTCCGTTGGCGTTGATCCTCGGCTTTCTGGCGGCGTCGCCCGGCGAGATCACTTTCATGCTGATTGGCCTGCTCCTGTTTTTTTTGGCGCTGCCTCTTTTTATCAAATGGCATCACGCCTTGTTGATCATTTTTTGGAATTCGGCGTTCAACGCCTTTTTCCTGCCTGGCCGGCCAAATTTTTGGCTTGTCTTCGCCGCATTGAGTTTTGGGCTGTCGCTCCTCAGCCATGTCATGGGGCGAAGGCCGTTTTTGCCGGTTCCAGAAATGACCCGCCCGCTTCTTTTTATGGCGGCGGTCGTGCTGGGCACGGCATGGTACCGTGGCGGAATTGGCTTCCAGTTCCTGGGAGGGGCAGTCCAGGGGGGCCGGTATTATATTTACATCCTGGGCGCCATCGTTGGCTATTTTGCCCTGACGGCCGGGCAGATTCCGATTCTTAGAAGTCGCAGAATGGCCGGCCTGTTTTTCCTGTCCGGGACGACCTTTGTTCTGAGCAACCTCGCTTATACGCTGGGCCCCGCCTTTTTCTTTATGTATTATCTTGTGTCGTCCGACGCCGCCATGGGTCAGGTGGCCAGCGATTATGGGTTGACCAGCATCGAGCGCATCTCGGGTCTGGCGCCGGCCTGTATCGCTGCCTTGTGCCTTTTACTTGTGAACCAGAGCATCCGGGGACTGTTCGACTGGACCAAACCGTGGAGGCTTGTCTTTCTGTGTATCATCATTGGGGCAAGTTTTTTCGCGGGATTTCGCTCGGTTCTCGTGCTGCTCTTTCTTATTTTTGCTTTCCAATTCTATTTCGAAGGATTGCTGCGCACCCGGTTGTTTCCGGTCTTTGTTGGGCTTGCCATTTTCGGTTTTGTGTCGGTCTTGCTCTATGCCAACAGAATGCCGCTGGCCGTGCAGCGCGCCGTAAGTTTTCTGCCGGCCAACTTCGATTCGACGGTTGAGGCGGATGCGTTGGGATCAACCGACTGGCGCCTGCAAATGTGGGCGGTCATGTGGAAGGATGCGCCAAAGTACCTGATCATCGGCAAAGGATATTCCATTGATCCAAACGAGCTATATTTGGTGAATGCGGCCCAGCGGATGGGAATACTCGACAGCTCTGAAGAATCCATGCTGGCGGGGGACTATCATAGCGGGCCTCTTTCCGTTATAATTCCATTTGGAATAATCGGATCGGTGGCGTTTCTCTGGGTATTGATCGGGGGCTTTCGGGTTCTTTACTCGAACTATCGTCATGGCGACGCGAGATTGCGCCGGATCAACAGCGTATTACTATCGTATTATCTGGCTTATTGTATTTCTTTTTTCTTCATTTTTGGCGCTCTCAACGGCCAACTGTTTGTTTTTTTAGGGGTTGTTGGATTGAGTGCCAGCCTGAACGGCGGGGTCAGGAGAAAGCCCAAACCCGCGCCGGAACGGCGGCGCGATTCTCTGCCGCAACCCTTTGCCATGGAAGTGGAATGATGCCCGGATGCTCTTTTCCATAATCACCCCAAGTTTTAGAAGTTCCGCCTGGCTGAAACTTTGCATCGCCTCGGTGGCGGATCAAGGAATTGAGCTGGAACACATTGTTCAGGACAGCCTTTCCGATGACGGCACTTTGGACTGGCTCATGTCGGACCAGCGGGTCAAGGCGTACGCTGAGAAGGATGCGGGGATGTATGATGCCGTGAATCGTGGATTAAAAAAGTCCAGCGGCAACCTTTTGGCCTATTTGAACTGCGATGAACAGTACCTGCCCGGCACCCTCAAAGCGGTGGCCGGTCATTTCGACCGCCATCCTGAAATAGACGTGCTGTTTGCGGACTGCCTGGTGGTGGATGGAAAAGGCGAATGCATCTGTTATCGGAAGGTTCAGGTCCCGTTCAAATATCACACCTTGGTTTCGCATTTGCAAACATTCACCTGTTCCACGTTTTTCCGCCGAAAAATCATTGATGATTACGATTTGTTTTTCAATGCGAAGTGGCGCGACTTGGGCGATGCCGATTGGGTGGTGCGCCTGCTGGAGGCAAAGGTTCGGATGGGTATTCTTCGCCGGTTCACAGCCACGTTCACCGACACGGGCGCGAATATGAACCTGAGCGCCAACGCCAAGAGGGAAAAGCAGGTTATGGCGAATTCGGCGCCCGATTGGGCGCGGAAGCTGGAATTTGCCTTTGTGTGGCAACATCGGCTGCGCCGGCTGTTCGGAGGCATCTATCGCCAGAAAGCATTTGATTACGCGATTTACACGCCGGCCAGTCCGGACCGAAGGGTTGTGCATCATGTGGAGCATCCAACCTTCGTCTGGAAAGGCCGCCTGGAATCTCCATTCATTTGAGATTCTTCAGCGCTGTTTCATAACACCGCATCAGCAGCGGATAGTTTTGCTCCGCGGTGTAACGGGATTCAAACTCAAGACGCGCCGCCTGACGCATCCGCTGCCGATCTGCTCGACCCGAGAGCAACACCCGCGCCTGCCGGGCGAGATCGTCGGAATTCCCCGATTCAAAGAGCAGCCCGGTCCGGCCGTCTGCGATCATTTCGGCCCTCGAACCCAGGCGCGAGGCCAGAACGGGTGTGCCTGTGGCCATGGATTCAACGATGGCCATCCCCTGGGTTTCATACCAGATGGATGGAAAAATCAATGCCTGGGCCGCACCCATCGTCGCATAACCTTCTTTCCGCAAATCAAGCCAGCCCAGATACTCAATGCCTGCCGATGTCTTCGACGCTGCTTCGACGCTCGCACGCAAAGGGCCGTCGCCAACGATTTTGAGCTTGATCCTGGCATCGGCAAAAACCCGCGGCCATGCCTCAAGAAGTGTCGCAATCCCTTTCTCGGCGCTCAATCGGCCAACAAAGAGGGCATAATTCCCTTGACCCAGTCCGATGCCGGGGACGGGATCCAAAAAATTTGGTTTAACGACCAGCTTGTCCGGCGGCAGGCCTCCTTCGATGAATTTTTTGCGGCCAAATTCCGACAAGGCGATAAAAACATCCACTTCCCGCCGCCACGTTCCTTTGAGGCGATGAAAAGCCAGCATGGCCGCGACGGCGGCGCTGCCGGCCCGGCTGCCCCGATAACAACCATGCAGAATGCCCGGCCAGGCCACAGCGCGGCCCAGACAATCCTCGCACACGCGGCCATTGCGGCAGAATGTCGCCGTCACGCACATCAGCCGGTAATTGTGCAGCGTCTGCACCACCGCCGCCCCTTCGTCGTGCGCGGCGTAGTAACCGGCCGGGGAAATGAGGGGAAAAGTGTTGTGAAAATGCACAACCTGGGCGCCAATTTCACGGATCGCTTTGCGGAGCGACTGGCGGGCCTGTTCATTCCAGACGGTCTTGCGGGCGACGGTCAGTTTGCCCATCGTGTCCACCGCGTCGTTATCCATGGTGAACCGCCCGACGACGTGGCCGTGTTGTTCGAGCAGCCGGCCTTCGTCGGCGAAGACCTGATCTTCGCCGCCGGGTTGCTGATAGAAATTATGCGCGAGCAGCACGTTCATAATGATGTTGCGATCCTCTTACCCAAGGCGTCGGATCTCTTTATACTGGATATGAAAGCAAAAACAAGCGCCTCCCGGCGAAAAGAGGATTAAGATGATGCTTCTCGTAAAGGCTTGTGTTTGTGGCGGTCGTGCCGATATTGACAGGGAAACGCATGAGTGAATCCTCTTTGGTTACAGGGGCGGCGGGGTTTATCGGCAGTCATTTGGTGGACCGGCTCCTGGCGCTGGGCCATCGGGTCGTCGGCCTGGACAATCTGGTCATGGGCCGGCGCGCCAATCTCGCGGAGGCCCTGCGGAACGGGCGGTTCAGCTTTGCCGGGCTGGATGTCAACGACGTGGAGGCTTGCCTTGCTTTTTTGCGGGAAGACGCGGCGCGGGGGCCAATCAAAACGGTCTGGCATCTGGCGGCCAATTCCGACATCCAGGCGGGCGGGCGCGATCCGGATCTGGACCTCCGGTTGACTTTTCTCACCACGCACAATGTCCTGAAAATGATGCGCGCCCTGAATATCCCGCAACTGGTTTTTGCCTCCAGTTCCGCCATTTACGGAGACCATGACGGCGTGCTTAAGGAGGACACCGGCCCGCTGCTGCCCGTTTCCAACTATGGCGCGATGAAACTGGCTTCGGAAGGCAGCATCACGGCGGCGCTGGAGAGGTTTTTGCAGCGCGTCTGGATCTGCCGGTTTCCCAATGTCGTCGGCAGCCGCGCCACGCATGGCGTGATTTTTGATTTTCTCAAGAAACTGCGCGCCAACCCGGCGGAATTGGAAGTGCTGGGCGACGGCACGCAGGAAAAACCGTATTTGCATGTGAGGGAATTGGTGGACGCGATGCTGTTCCTTTTCGAGCGCAGCCGGGAGCGGTTGAATTATTATAACATCGCTCCGGAGATTGGGGCGACCACCGTGCGCTTCATCGCCGAGGCCGTGGTGCGGGCGGCGGCGCCCGGAGCGGCCCTCCGCTACACCGGGGGGTCGCGCGGCTGGGTGGGTGATGTGCCGAAGTTTCGTTATTCCACAGAGAAGCTCAAATCATTGGGCTGGTCGCCCAAGTTAAGCTCCAACCAGGCCGTTGAACTCGCCATCCGGGAGAATTTGTAAAACACGATGAAGCAACTCGTCATTCTTGCCGGGGGCATGGGCACACGGCTCAAGGCGCGCCTGGGTGATTTGCCCAAGCCGCTGATTCCCATCGGCGGCAAGCCGCTTCTGGAACATCAGGTTGAACTGGCCCAACGCCACGGCTTTGATGACATCATCATCTTTGCCTGTTACCGGGCCGATCTCGTCGAACGCCACTTTGGCGATGGCGGCCGATGGGGACTGCGGATTCGCACCGTCGTTGAGCGCCAACCGCTGGGCACGGCGGGCGCGGTGCTGGCAAGCTCTGACTTGCTGGCGGACGAGTTTGTGGTGATGTACGGCGATACCATGGTGAATGTGGACTTGGAACGAATGCGTCAAGCGCGCCTGGGCAGTCACGCGGATGCCGCCTTGCTGCTCCATCCCAACGATCATCCGCTGGACTCCGACTTGGTGGAGGCCGATGCGGGCAATTGGATCACGGCCTTCCACAACCGCCCGCATCCCGGAGACAAATGGTTCCGAAACCTCGTCAACGCCGGCCTTTATGTCATCAGCAAGCCTGCGCTTCGGCCATGGATCCAGCCGCAAAAGCCGCTGGACTTCGGCAAAGATTTGTTCCCGGCCATGCTTGGGCAAGGGGCAAAGTTGCTTGCCTACAACAGCCCGGAATACATCAAGGACATCGGGACGCCGGAGCGTTATGACAGAATCTGCGCCGAATACGCGAGCGGGGTGGTGCAGCGCAGTTCGCTCAGCACCACGCAACGGGCCGTCTTTTTGGACCGGGACGGCACGTTGGTCAAGGAGGTCAACGGGCTGACGTCTCCGGAGCAGTTGGAACTGCTGCCACAAGCGGCGGAGGCCGTCCGCGAACTCAACCACCAGGGCTGGCTGGCGGTCCTGATTACCAACCAACCTGTCGTGGCCAAGGGCTTGTGCACCGAAGCCGACATGGCGGTGATCCATAACAAACTGGAAACACTGCTCGGGCGCGAGCGCGCCTACCTGGACCGGATTTACTGGTGCCCGCACCATCCCGAGAAAGGGTTTGCCGGCGAGCGTCCCGACTTGAAGATGGATTGCCAGTGCCGCAAACCCAAGCCCGGCATGGTCCTGCAAGCGGCCAAAGACCTTAACTTGAATCTCAACGCCTGCTGGCTCATCGGCGATTCGACCACGGACCTGGAAACCGCCAAAAACGCGGGCTTGAAATCCATTCTCTTGCGCACGGGCCACGGGGGCAAAGACGACAAATTCAAGGCCGCGCCGCATTTCACAGCCGGAAACTTGCTCGATTCCGTGCGGCTGGTTATGGCAAAAGGAGGCTTGTGATTATCAGCCGGACACCCTTGCGCATGAGTTTTGTGGGCGGCGGCAGCGATCTGCCGGTCTTTTACCGCCGCTTTGGCGGGGCGGTCGTTTCCACCGCCATCAACCAGTTTGTCTATGTAACTGTCAATAAGAAGTTCGACCAAAAGATTCGTCTCAGCTATTCCCGCACCGAGGAGGCGTCCTCGGTCGCCCGCATCCGGCATCCGCTGGTGCGCGAGGCGATGATGATGCTCGGCATCCAGGGCGGCATCGAGATCACCTCCATCGCCGATGTTCCCTCCAAAGGCACCGGGCTGGGCAGTTCCAGTTCGTTTACCGTCGGCCTGCTTCATGCGCTGCACGCCTATTCCGGGCAGCACGTCGGCGCGGAGCAATTGGCCAGGGAAGCGTGTCAAATCGAAATTGACCGGTGCGCCGAGCCGATCGGCAGGCAGGACCAGTATGCCGCGGCCTTTGGCGGGCTGAATTTCATCCGCTTCAACCGCGATGACTCCGTGGTTGTCGAGCCTGTCATTTGCAGGCAGCAAACCCTCGAACAAATACAGGCCAATACCCTGACCTTTTACACCGGGATCACGCGCAGCGCCTCCAGCATTCTCCAGCATCAGCAGAGCGCGGTGGCTTCGGAGAAGAAGAAACAAACGGTGATGCGCCGCATGACGGAGCTGGCTGGCCAGTTGCGGCGGGACCTGCAAGCCAACCGCGCCGAAACGTTGGGAGAAATCATTCATGAAGGCTGGGTGCTCAAGAAGAGCCTCACCCCGGACATCAGCACGGACGTCATTGATCAGTGGTATGCCAGGGCCCGCAAAGCGGGGGCGGTCGGCGGCAAGCTTTTGGGCGCCGGCGCGGGCGGCTTCTTGATGTTCCAAGCCCCGCGCGAACGCCACGATGCCGTTGCCCACGCGCTGCGCGGCCTCCGCCGGGTGGATTTTCGCTTCGAAGCGCAAGGCAGCAGAATCATCTTCGTGCATCATTAATCATGACAAGCCAGCGAGTGCGGGTTGCAAAAGCGCCGCCCATTGGTATTCTCCCGCGATGAAACAGACCAGTCCACCGCTGACAGCAAGGAGTCAAAATGACCCCCGAAGCCAATAAAACTCCCGCCATTCTCGATAATGCGGATGTGGCCCCGTGTCTGTCGGTGGTCATTCCCGTGTTCAACGAACAGGCGACGATTCAGGAGATCGTTCGGTGCGTCTGCGCGCAAAGGCCGGTGGAGGAGATCATCATTGTGGATGACTGCTCAACCGACGGCTCTTCCAGCATGGTGGACCAGATCGCCGCCGGGAACCCGGCGATCCGCGTGATCCACCACCCAGTCAACTGCGGCAAGGGAGCGGCATTGAGAACAGGGTTCGCCCTGGCCAAAGCCCGCTACGTCCTCGTGCAGGACGCGGACCTGGAGTACAACCCGGAAGAATACCACAAGCTTCTGGCGCCTCTCCTTGCCAACAAGGCGGATGTGGTGTTCGGGAGCCGCTTCGCAGGGGGAGGCCCCACCCGCGTTCTTTATTTCTGGCATTCACTTGGCAACCGCCTCCTCACCACTCTTTCCAACATGTTTACCAATCTGAACATGACCGACGTGGAGACTTGCTACAAGGTCTTCCGGCGCGAGATCATCCAAAGTGTCAGGATACAGGAGAACCGTTTCGGGTTTGAGCCTGAGATAGTGGCAAAGGTCCGCCGCGTCCATGGCGTTCGCATTTACGAAGTTCCCATTTCTTACTACGGAAGAACTTACGCGGATGGCAAGAAGGTTTCGTGGCGGGACGGGATTCGCGCATTATGGTGCATCGTCAAATACAATGCCCTCTCCTGATGCAGGCTCTTTCCCCCAACCTTTCGCCATCAGCCCGTGTCAATATTTTAGGGGTCGGCGTCAGCGCCATTGATCTGGACACGGCGCTGGCCAGAATCACGCAGGCCTTGGAGAAAAAGGAGCAGGGTTACGTTTGTGTTACAGGGGTGCATGGCGTCTCTGAAGCGCAGTCGGACCCGGAGTTTCGACGCATCCTCAACCGGGCTTTTCTCTGCACGCCCGACGGCATGCCGCTGGTCTGGGTGGGACGGCTGCAGGGGCATAAACACATGGGCCGCGTTTACGGTCCGGACCTCATGCGCGCCGTCATGGCTCTGTCCGGGCAAAAAGGCTGGCGTCACTTCTTTTACGGGGGGGCTGACGGGACGGCGCAGGCTTTGCAGGAAAAATTGGTGGAAAGATTCCCAAAGTTGCGGATCGTGGGAACGTATCAGCCTCCTTTTCGGCCATTGAATGCGGAGGAGCAGGCGACGCTCGAAGAAACCATCCGCCGAACCCGTCCGGATATGATCTGGGTCGGATTGAGCACACCCAAACAGGAGCGTTTCATGGCCGAGAATCTGCCAAAACTGGATGTGACATTGATGTTCGGCGTGGGCGCGGCCTTTGATTTCCTGGCCGGGAAAGTGCGCCAGGCGCCCCGCTGGATGCAGCGCTCCGGTTTGGAATGGTTCTTCCGCCTCTGCTGCGAGCCAAGGCGGTTATGGAAACGCTATTTCAAGAACAACCCGCTTTTTCTCGCGCGGATTTTCTGCCAGCTTGCCGGCTTGAAAAAATTCCCCTTGCAGGACTGAAAGCGCAGTGACATTGAACTTGATTTCGACGACAGCGATGCCCGACAATTGTCAAAACTGAAG
This sequence comes from uncultured Verrucomicrobiae bacterium, assembly GCA_963825315.1. GTDB lineage: Bacteria > Verrucomicrobiota > Verrucomicrobiia > Limisphaerales > Palsa-1400 > DASRLE01. Next base: position 81,056 of record CAWGST010000006.1, read on the forward strand.
ATGATCGCACTCCTCAAACTCTGGATCCTCGCTTCAGCAGCCTGTATCTCCGCTGGATGGATCCTGTCAGCGCTGCATCAGCTCAATCTGTCCGGCTATGCGGTTTGTTTTTTCGTTTTCGCGGCGGGATTGGCGGTGCCATGGCAGCGGGGCGCCGGGCAGCCCGGTCCGGGGCGCCAGGGGCGGGGCAAAATGGGCGCGGTGGAATCTGCGTCGCTTCCGCCGGCCCTTGCCTCTGCTTTTTCTCCTGACGGCGGCCTTGGCGATTGTCGGGGGAGCGGTGCATGCGCCCAATAATTGCGACGCGCTCAACTATCGGTTTCCGCGGGTGTTGCACTGGTGGGCCGCTTCAGGCTGGCATTGGATTTCCACGCCCAATATGCGCATGAATTTGAGCGGAACAGGCTTTGAATGGCTGATGATGCCAATCTTCGTGGTGACGCACAGCGACCGGTTCTTTTTTTTGATCAACATCGTTTGCTACCTGCTGCTGCCGGGCCTTATTTTCGTGGTTTTCGTCGCGTGCGGGGTTGGGCGGCGTCTGGCGTGGTTCTGGATGTGGCTTTTGCCGGCGGCCTTGTGTTATGCGATGCAAGCGGGCAGCATCTGCAATGACACCATCGCGGCAACGTATTTTCTCGCCGCGATTTACTTTGCTTTTCAAGCGCGGCGAACGTGCGATGTCCGCGATCTGTGGCTGGCATTTTTGGCGGCCGGATTGCTCACGGGAGTCAAGGCTACGAATCTGCCATTATTGTTGCCTGTCGCCTGGGCAATCTGGCCCGCGTTGAGACTGGTGGAAAGGCGGTTCGCCGGCAGCGTTGCCGTCGTTTTTCTGAGTTTGCTGGTGTCCATTCTGCCAATGGCCGCGCTCAACCTGCACTTTACGGGAGATTGGGCGGGAGACCCGAACAATATGGGACGCTCACGGCGGGTGGAAAAACCCCTGATTGGAATTTTGGGCAATGGCTTGCAGTTGGGTCTGCAAAACTTGGAACCGCCCTTTCTGCCGATGGCCCGCTCAGCGGAGATTTTGGTTTGGCAGCGTTTTCCCGAAAGTCTCCAGACTGTCTTGAAAAATGATTTTCCCCGTTTCGTGGTGGAATTTCGCGAACTGCCTCAAGAAGAGTCCGCCGGAGTGGGCATCGGCATAACCTTGATCGCCATCGTTTCCATGGTGGCGGCTTTGCTTTCCCGATTTCGGAACCAGACGTGTTCAGCTATCCGGGCGCGGCCTCAGGGCCTGCTGATCGGCCTGTTGACATGGGTCGCGCTTTTGGTCTTTATGACGAAACTGGAAAGTGACGCGCCGTCCCGCCTGATCGCCGCCTATTATCCCCTGCTGCTGCTTCCGCTGGTGTTAAGCCCGGCGCAGAGCTTTTTGGTGAGGCAGCGATGGTACGAATGGCTGGCGGTTTGCGCCAGGCACAATTGCCTTGCTGGCGGTCATTCTGACCCCGTCGCGCCCCCTTTGGCCGGCGGAACGTTTCTTTGAGTGGACTGCGGATCGTTTTCCAGGCAATGCACTGATGGCGCGCGCCAGGACGGTTTATACGGTTTATCATTGCAGAAGCGATGTCTTTGCCTCGCTTCGGCAGCGTATTCCGGAGTCCGTCCCGGTCATCGGTTTGATTGACGACGACGATGATATGGAAACTTCGTTGTGGCGCCCGTTCGGCGCCCGGCGCGTCGTGCATGTGCCGGCAGTGAATCGCATCCCGGATTCGAAGCTGCAATGGCTCGTGGTCAAAAATGATCTTTTCGGACTGAAGAATCCCAATGGGTTTGATGAATGGTTGCGCCGCGCCGGAGGGGTCCTCGTCGCCCGGCAATTCGTTACGGAAACGGCCAGCTACGGGCCGCAGACATGGAGTGTGGTCCATTTTCCCGGCGTTTCAAACTGAAACATTTCTCTTGAAGTATTGCCGCATTGCGCTACCTTGCGCCCCCTGTTTATGAATGCAACAAAAGTCATCGTTTGTGGTGGAGGCGGTTTTATCGGCGGCCATTTGATCGCCGATTTGCGCCGCCAAGGTGTGAAGGAAATCCGGTCGGTGGACATCAAACCGCAGGCCGAATGGCATCAGGTTTTTCCAGATGTGGAAAATCTGCGGCTCGATTTGCAGAAACGCGACGCCTGCAAAAAGGCTCTTAAGGAGGCGGCCATTGTTTACAATCTGGCCGCCGACATGGGCGGCATGGGTTTCATTGAAAACAATCGGGCGCTCTGCATGCTTTCCGTCCTGATCAACACCCATTTGCTCATGGCGGCAAAAGAAACCGGCGTGCAACGCTTTTTTTACGCTTCCTCGGCCTGCGTTTACAACGCGGACAAGCAGCGGGATATCAATGTCACCGCCTTGAAGGAAGCCGACGCCTATCCCGCCATGCCCGAGGACGGCTACGGATGGGAAAAGCTGTTCAGCGAACGGATGTGCCGGCATTTCCGTGAAGATTTCGGCACTGTCACCCGGGTGGCGCGCTTTCACAATGTCTATGGGCCGTTGGGCACCTGGGATGGCGGGCGCGAAAAGGCGCCCGCGGCCATTTGCCGCAAGGTCATTCAGGCCAAACTATCGGGCAAACATGAAATCGAAATCTGGGGCGATGGCAAACAAACCCGCAGTTTCATGTATATTGATGATTGTCTCAAAGGCATCCAAGCCATCCTCGCCAGCGACATTGTGGAACCGATCAATCTGGGCAGCAGCGAGTTGGTTTCCATCAATCAATTGGTTGATATGGTGGAGGATATTGCCGGGATCAAGTTGCAGCGCAGCTATAATTTGAAGGCGCCCAAAGGGGTCAATGGCCGGAATTCCGACAATACTCTCATCAAGAAATATCTGGGCTGGGAGCCTTGCATCCGTTTGCGCGACGGCATGGAAAAGACCTATCGCTGGATTTACGATCAGATCAAAAAGTGACGACTTTTGAATTTCTCAAGAGAAGCGTTTCAGTTGGCATCAGCACAAGATATGGGTGATAGGTCTGGAAAAGGGGAAACACCGAAACAAATGTTGATAGTCAACGACTTAGCTGGCAACATTTGCCGTTACAAACCCGTAACAAGCCCGTTACGTTAACGATATAGCTGGCTTGGACTGGTTGGACGGGATAGCCGATCCAGGCAGCAGGGCTTTGAATTCGCTTCGTTCCATGCGCCATTCGCTTTCTTGCTCTTTGTCAGCACATTGCTATAGTCCCGCGCATGGCCGAGCGAGATATTCGCACGTACGAAGTCACTTTTTGCAGCCGCGTTTCAAAATGGGCGGACGCCCTCTTTGCACAAAACCCGGCTTGGGGATTCAAGCGCAGCGAAATTGAGGAGTCGAAAGGCATTGATCGAAAGCGTTCTGATTGGCGCGTCTATGGAATTCGCGAGAATCTGGTTCTTGCCGGCGAAGTGAAATTGCCAGGGACGGCCGAGGGCCGAAACGCGCACAGTCACAAGTTGGTCCAGGACTCAAACACCAAAGCCTCAAATGCCGGGGCGGAATTCTTCTTCACCTGGAATGTCAACAAGCTGGTTCTTTTCGACGCGAAGAAATGGCACCTTCCCCTGCATGAGCGTCAAGTCGAGAGTTTCGACCTCGGTCTTGATCTCGACAATCCTGATGATGTTTCCCGCCCCGAAGTTGAAAAGCAGATTCGGGAGTTTCTCCATGATTTTTTCTCGCGGTTTGCCGTGATTGCCGCTGGAAAACAACCGGAATGGGGAATGTCGTTGGACGCTTACTTTATTGACGCCTTCGAAAGCCATATCTCATGGGCGGTCAAACTCACGGCGGAATTTCTTTGGACGAAATCCGCCGCCGACAAATCTTTTGATGCGCTCCTGCAGGAGTGGATGGCGGGGGATAAGGGCTGGCAAGTCATCCGCAACGACCCGAAAGCCTGGCGCATGCTGATTGACCGCGCCGCGCGCACGCTCTGTTACGTCTTCTCCAATCGCCTGCTGTTTTATGAGTCAGTTCGGACAAAATTCAGTGAACTGAAGGAACTTCACGTTCCGAAGAAAGCCAGTTCAGGGGACGAGCTCTACGTCCACTTTCAAAAAGCCTTCCAAAGAGCTGTCGAAGCCACAGGCGACTATGAAACCCTGTTCTATCCCTTTGAGAAAGATTGGGCCGGCCCGCTGATTTTTGGCCATGAGCATTCCATTGACGCGTGGCGCTCCGTGCTTGAAGAGATTCGCCCGTTCAATTTCAAAGAGATTCGGACCAACATCCTGGGCGGCATCTTCAAACGGCTTATTGCCCCGGAAGAACGCCACAAATTCGGCCAGCACTATACCAACGAAGATTTGGTGGACGTGGTCAATGCCTTTTGCATCCGCAAGGCGGAAGACACAGTTCTCGATCCTGCTTGTGGTTCCGGCAGTTTTCTCGTTCGCGGCTAGTCGAGCGCACGCGGAGGTGGTTTTCACGCTGGCGCGACATAACTTTCACGGCGCGTTGCCGCTGCCAAAATCGGATACAGCCGCGCAGACTTTGCAAGCCGGATTGACGCAACGCCTCATCTCGCTCGCGGCAAAAGCGGATGAGTTGGCGCGCAGCCGAACGGGGGACGAAAAGAGGGCAACGGAACTTGCCGCCTTGCTGGAGTTTTGGATGACACACGGCAAGCCGCGTCGTGAGCCTAAAGAAAATGAATGAAATCAGCCGGCTTGGACAGCATTTGTCCAACTCGTTCGCGCAAACTATCCGGCAGTGAAAAACGAAACAACAAAATTGAGGCAATTATGGGACTCACAATAAATTACAAATTGTCCGTGCTGAAAAATCTTTCTTCCGCCGTGGTGCGCGAACTGGCCAACCGCACGGCGCTTTATGCCAGGAAAATCGGCTGCGCGGAAGTCGGGGAAGTGAAGCAGGTCAAGGCAGACACGCCGTTTACAACTCTCTTTGTCACGGTCGGGCCTGTGGAGGATGGCTGCTTCGGCAACATTCCCGCCAAGCGCGGCTGGGTGGTGGAAGTCTGGCCGGGTAAAGGTTGCGAAAGCACATTGTTTGGACTGTGCCAGTATCCACGGCGGGCGCCGTTTCGAGCCGGGTCGGTTCCCACTGGTTATGAGGGCGGCTGGGTGCTCAGCGGTTTCTGCAAAACCCAATATGCAAGCGAGCATGGCTGGGAACATTTTCTCAAGTGCCATCGGCAAGTCATCAGCCTGCTCGATTTTTGGCGGCAGCTTGGCGTGACTGTGGAAGTGACCGACGAAGGCGAATACTGGCAAACGCGGTCGGAAGAACAACTAAGAAGCAAACTCCGGCAATACGACGGTTTGGTGGCAGCGCTGGGTGGAATGTTGAAGGATGCGGCCGCTGATTCCGGCAGCGGCTTGTCGGTGGAGTCGCCGATTTTTGATTACGCCCGCTTCGAGCGGCTGGAACATGAAGGGCGGCAGGAATTCGTCGGCCAGATGGCGCAGTTGCTCTCACCAAAAAAGCGATGAACGCGATCCATGCCAGGCGGGCTATTCTGCCCCCAGTGCTTGGAATCAAGGCAAAGCGCATCGGACAGGGCGGACGCATCGGAATTCAACCTTTCCTGCGTCCCTTCAGGACGTTGGAACTGGTTTGGCGACTCCAGGCACCTTGTGCCTGGCTAATTTCCATTGTCGCTTGGCGACCTCAAGAACCATTTGCCGCTGCGAAAATGGGCGGGCTGACCACGATCACGAAGGAGAAGAAGATTTTGGCGGGACACCAAAATCAACCGGCGGGACGCCGGTTCCACCCACGGCAGTTCGGATTAGATTGCGCTGCCGCCCGCTGCATTGTAATTTAAGGGGGATGCAGGTGATTGAAAAGGGCGATGCCGTGTCGTTTGGCCATTTGGGCCAGGAGTTGCGGCATTATTGGTCGAAGCTGCCGGATGGAACGGTTTTCCTGGGGCTTTTGGCGGCGTGGTGCCTGCTTTTTCAGTTTTTTGGCTGGACTTCGGCTGTGGCGGGCCGGACGGATTCGTTGTTCGGCTGGATGTGGACCAAGTGGAGCGATCCGGCGAATGATTCGAGTCATGGAAAGCTAATCCCGTGGGTGGTGCTGGGCCTGCTTTGGTTCCGGCGCCGGCACCTGATCAACTCTGTCGCCGGGGTTTGGTGGCCGGGTTTGCTGGGTCTGGCGTTTGCCTTGGGGCTGCATGTGGTGGGTTTTGTTGTGCAGCAGCCGCGGGTGTCCATGGTGGCGCTTTTCTCCGGGGCGTGGATATTGACGGGGTTGGTCTGGGGACGGGAAACTTTGAAGACAACTTTTTTCCCCTTCTTCATTTTTGCTTTTTGCGTGCCGATGGGGGGAACGTTTGCCCAGGGATTAACCCTGCCTTTGCGACTGGGCGCGGCGAAGGGGGCGACGTTCATCACGAAGGATCTTTTGGACGTTTCGGTGATGCGAGTGGGAACAAAGCTGGTTGATCCGAATGGGGTTTTCGGGAGTTTCGACGTGGCGGCGGAGTGCAGCGGAATCCGAAGTTTCATCGCGCTGCTGGCGATCACAACGATTTTTTCGGTGTTGACGATGAGAACTCTTTGGAAGCGGGCGGTGATGATAGGCTCGACGATACCGCTGGCCCTGGTTTGCAACGTGATGCGGATCACGACCATTATCCTGGCGGCAAACGCATTTAAAACCCCGGCGGCCGGGAAGTTCGTGGACAGTTATTTTGGGTATGTGACTTACGGGGTGGCCATCGGAGGGGTTCTCCTGCTGGAACGGTTGCTGAGAGAAAAACCGCTGGCGGTGCCGCCATGAGGACGGCCAAGTGGGTTGTGTTTGCCGTGGCGCTGGGAATGATGGCCGCCACGGCGGGATGGTTGCAGGAGTTTCGAGGGCGGCACCTTCTTGGGCCACCCGGGGTCAGGGTGGATCGAGTGCCGATCTACGGAGAAACAAACAACCTGGTTTCCACCCAAAGCGTGGTGTTGCCAACCGAGGTGCTGGGCATCCCATCCATGGCGCTGCCCATCACTGGCGTCGAGATAGATAATCTGCCAAAAGACACCACTTTTGGGCGGCGATACTACCGGGCGCCGGGGAGCGATTTTGCCGTCCAGATCAGCGTGGTCCTGATGGGGACGGACCATACGAGCATACACCAGCCACAATACTGCCTCTACGCGCAGGACTGGAACGTGACCCGCACCGAGCGGATCGGCTTGCGCATGGAACGACCGTTTGCCTACGATATTCCGGCCATCAAGCTGACGGCCAGCCGCCAATCCCCGAAGACCGGGCAAATGCTGAGTTGCATTTATGTCTATTGGTTTGTTTCCGGGAACAAGATCACGGCGGAAGAAGGCTCGCGTCTGTGGTCGATGTGGAAGACAGTGCTGCAAAAGGGGGAACTGGAACGCTGGGCCTACATCAGCTATTTTGTCACTTGCCTTCCGGGCAGGGAAGAGGCCACATTTGAGCGCTTGGAAAGATTTATTCGGGCATCCGCTCCCGAGTTTCAGACGGTGACGGGCGAGCCGTCCGACCGGCTGCCGCCGAAGGCGGTCCAGAGATGAAGCGCTTCAAGAGCAACGCCAAATCGAGTTTGGATTCACGGTGAGATAGGTTCGCATTCAAATGCTGCATCGAGACCGACAGATTCGGATACAAGTCTATCAATTCATTGATGGGGGACTGTTTGCCTTGGGTTTATGGCTGGGCTGGCTGATTCGTTATCATTGGCACGGGCTGCCGATTGCGGGACTGGATCAAGTGGATCCGATCAGGGACTTTGGCCATTATTTCTGGCTTTTTCTGGTGGTGATACCGATGACGCCGTTGATCCTGGATTGGCAGGGTTATTATGAACGGCCGGTTTTCTCGCCGCGCCGCCAGGAGGTCTGGCAACTGGCCAAGGCCTGCGCCATCTCCACCATCGGTCTGATTTTGATTGATTTCATGTTGCGGCTGAACGGGGCGCGAGGCGTTTATGTGCTGTTTGGCTTTTGCAGTCTTGGGTTGATGATTGTGAAAGGGGAGTTGTTTCGATGGGCTTATCAGAGCAAATTGGGCCAGGCGCAATTCAAACGGCGCATCATACTCATCGGCACCGCCGAAGATACCCGGCAATTGCGGGAGTCCATTGGCCCGGCCTTGCAGGAATTGGAGATCATCGGGGAGTTCGACCTGAATAAATCCTCCATCGAAGACTTGGTTTCATTCCTGCACGAACATTCCGTCAACACGGTCATTATCAACGCCCGGAACACGGTGCTTGGGCATATCGAAGCCGCCATTCGGGCGTGCGAACTGGAAGGGATCGAAATCTGGCTGCTGGCCGACTTTTTCAAGACGCAGATTTCACGCACCAGCCTGGATGATTTTTTCGGGCGGCCAGTTTTCGTTTTTCATTCCGGGCCGGAGATGCCCTGGTCGAGGCTGGTCAAACAGATGATCGATCTGGTCGGAGGACTGGTGCTGCTGGCGGTGTTTTCAATCCCCATGGTGGTTGCCGCCGTCGTCATCAAACTGACCTCGAAGGGGCCTGTGTTCTTCCAGCAGGAGCGCAGCGGCCTGAACGGCAAGCCATTTATCATGTATAAATTTCGCACGATGGTCAGCAATGCCGAGCAATTGAAACAGGAATTGGCCGTGCTCAATGAAATGTCCGGGCCGGTCTTCAAGGTGACCCACGATCCGCGCATTACGCGATTCGGACGGTTCCTGCGCAAATTCAGCATTGATGAGTCTCCCCAGTTGTTCAATGTGTTGCGTTTTGAGATGAGCCTGGTCGGGCCGCGGCCGCTGCCGGTGGACGAAGTGCAGCGCTTCGATGACGTGGCGCACCGGCGCCGGTTGAGCGTCAAGCCGGGTTTGACGTGCCTGTGGCAGATATCGGGCCGCAATGACATCAAAGATTTTAAGGAATGGGTGCGTTTGGATTTGGAGTACATTGATAATTGGACATTATGGCTGGACTTCAAAATCCTGTGGCACACCATCTGGGTCGTTCTCCTGGGCAGGGGAGCGCGTTAATCAATTTGCGACCATGGCAAAAAAAAACAAGGCCGGCAAATTACAGCCCACCTCCGTCGTGACGGGCGGCGCGGGATTCCTGGGGTCGCATCTGGTGGATTATTTGCTGCAACGGGGCCACAAGGTGGTGGCGATTGACAATTTTGTCACCGGATCGGTGGAGAACATCGCCCATGTGGCCGGGAATCAGGATTTCAAATTCATCGAGCAGGACGTGACGGAGTTCCTTTTTCTGGACCGGCCGGTGGATTATGTCTGGCATTTTGCCTCACCGGCCAGCCCGATTGATTATTTGGAATTGCCGATCCAAACGTTGAAGGTGGGATCGCTGGGGACGCATAAGGCCCTGGGCCTGGCGAAAACGAAATCGGCCCGGTTTCTCCTGGCCTCAACGTCCGAGATATACGGCGATCCGCTGGTGCATCCGCAAAGCGAAGACTACTGGGGGAATGTCAACACCATTGGCCCCCGCGGTTGCTATGATGAATCCAAGCGTTTTGCGGAGGCGCTGGCCATGGCCTACCATCGCGAACATCATATTGACACAAAAATTGCGCGCATCTTCAACACCTACGGGCCGCGCATGCGCCTGCACGACGGGCGGGTCGTGCCGGCGTTTCTCAGCCAGGCCTTGCGGAACAAACCGGTCACTGTTTTTGGCCGGGGAACACAGACGCGCAGTTTTTGTTACTGGTCCGATTTGATCGAGGGCATTTACGGTTTGATGATGAGCGGGACGAACGATCCGGTGAACATTGGCAATCCGGTGGAAATGACGATGCTGGAGTTTGCCCGCGCCATTATCGGCGCCACCGGCTCGCGCAGTAAAATAGTTTTCAAACCGCTGCCGCAGGATGATCCGCGCCAGCGCCAGCCCGACATTGGCCGGGCCAGGACACTGTTGCGTTGGGAACCGCGCGTGTCACTGGCCGACGGGCTTGTCAAGACGATTGAATATTTTCGGAGCAAATTATAAGCGTGATCGAAGGCCGGGGTGTGCGCCAATTTCACGCACATTGCGTGAAATTGATGCAAACAGGACGGCTCTGGGTGCGATGCGGAAGGAGCGGGCTTTTTATTGCGATGGGGTGGGAGGGAGGCTCGGGTCGCGGCGCATGGCACGCAACCAGCTTGGAGGAAAATTCTGTATCAAAACAATTGACCGCTTGCCCGATTTGCAGTAACTAGCACGGACTTTTAAAATGAGTCGAGGAAGAATAAGCGACGGAGTGGATCGGCCCTTGGCGGCATAAGCGAATTCAATGCTAAATTCGAAATCATTTTTGGCGGCCGATTTTGGGGCTGGAAGTTTAAAGCTGGCGGAGTTTGAACAAAACGAAGCCGGGGGCTTGCGCCTGAAGCAATATGGCATCAAGGCTCTCGGCCTGGAAGGCTCCCAGGAATCGACCCGCGAGGCGGCCATGCTGAAAGCGTTGCAGGAATTGCTGTCCGAAAAAAACTTCGGCTCGAGGCAGATCAATGTTTGCGCGCCCGGCTTTCACGTTTTCTCCAAATTTGTCAAGCTGCCGCCGGTTGATACTTCCAAGGTGACGCAAATCATCCGTTACGAGGCCCAGCAAAATGTGCCTTTTCCGCTGGACGAGGTGGTGTGGGATTATCAAATACTCGGCACCACCGCCACCAACGAACTGGAAGTGCTTCTGGTGGCGGTCAAATCTGAAATTGTCGAAGGGCTGTTCCGTGCCGCTGAAGGCGCGGGTTTGCGCCTGAAACTGGTGGATGTCTCTCCCGCCGCGCTGTGCAACGCGTTCCGATACAATTACGGCGATCTGGACGGATGCACCATGTTGCTGGACATCGGGGCGAAGACGAGCAATTTGCTTTTTTTTGAAAAGGGCAAGGTCTATTCCCGCAGCATCAACATTGGGGCCAACGCCATAACCCAGGATTTTGCCCACGAGACGAAGATGCGCTTTTCCGAAGCCGAGGCGGAGAAGATTGAAAAAGGCTCCGTCAGCCTGGGCGGGGCCTACGCGGAGCCGGAGGATCCGCACGCCGCGGCCATTTCAAAGATTGCCCGCCAGGTCATGACGCGGCTGCACATCCAGGTGAATCAAACGATCCAATTCTTTCGCGGCCAGCAAGGCGGGTCCGCTCCGCAACGACTTTTCCTTTCCGGCGGCGCATCGATCATGCCCTACACCGCGCAATTCTTTGCGGAAAAACTCAATTTGCCCGTCGATTATTTTAATCCTTTCCGCAACATTGAATTCGACCCCGGGCTGGATTTGGAGGAACTTTCCAAGTATGCCCATTCCTTTGGCGAGGTCGTCGGGTTGGGATTGCGGGATTTGGCCCACTGCCCGGTTGAGTTGAATTTGATGCCGCGAAGCTCGATTCAGCGGCAGGAATTTGCCCACAAAAAGCCCTATCTTATCGCCTCGGTTTTCAGTTTGGCGCTGGTGGTCTTTGCCCTTTACCTGGCCGAAAAGCGCATCGGCCTTGTTCGCGCCCAAAAGTTGGAGGAGATCAAAGAGCCGCTGGCCCAATTGACCCAATTAAGCCAGCAATTGGACAAAACTGTCAGCGAGCGGGATCAGCTCAAGAAGGCTGCCGACCAAATGGAGGAGTTGGCGGGCAACCGCTTTTATTGGATCAAACTCTTGACGGAATTGCGGGCGGTATTGATGAGAGCTGAAGCCACGACAAAAGCCAGCCTTCGGACTCCCGAGAACAATGGCATGAATACTGACGTGGGGGTGTGGGTGGTGACGTTTTCTCCGGTCTTGCCCAACGGAAGCCTCTTTGGCGGCCCGGGTGAATCAGGCGGCGGGCCGGCTTCAGGAGGGTTTGCTGCGGGGGAGGGCATGGGGAGGGCTCGCGGCGGCCACCCGGGCGTGGGCGGAAGCAGGCCCCTCCAGGCTGCTCCGCAAGTGGCGCCGACGCCGGTGCTGGGAAATGTCATCAGCGGCCTTTCCCTTTTCTGTCGCGGGGTGAACCGCGAGGATCTTTCCCTTTCCGCCAATTTCGATCTTGCCTATGCCGTATTGCAGAATGTGACCAACAGCGCTTATTTTACCGATAAAAGCGCTTTGGGTCAAACCATCAGCGTGGATGCAGGTTCCAACACTTTTAGCTTCTCTCTGACGGTGGAACTGAAGCATCCTTTCACACTCTGAGTATGGCCTGGATCAAACGAAACTTATTCTTCGTTATCAGCGTTGCCGTCGGATTGCTTTTGACCGGCTATTGCGCCTGGCTTCTCTACAGCTCTTTGAATGACAACTCCGGGGTGAGCGAGGAGTACAAGTCAACGCTCGAGAATCTGAACGCGATCCGGCGAAAAACGCCTTATCCCTCCAAGGACAACATTCAGGCAGCCAAAGCGGACCAGGAGCGTGTGCGCCTGTTTCTGGCTGACTTCAGAAAAAGGTTTGCGCCCTTTCCAGCGCCGCCGACGAAGGATGAAAAAGGGTTCAAGACTTACCTTGAAGACAACCTGGTGCGATTTCGCGCCGAAGCCACCAACGCGGGAGTTCTATTGCCGCCCGATTACTCATTTGCTTTCTCCGGCCTAATCGGAAAGCTCACCTATCCCCCCGGCAGTATTGGGCCCTGGATGCAACAATTGGAGGAAATCGACGCCATTTTGGACATTCTCTATCGCGCCAAAATCAATTATCTCGACGGCTTGGAACGGGTGCCTGTTTCGGCCGATGACAATGGAACCGGAGATTGTTTGAAAGCCGACACCGTGACCAATCAATGGGGGATTGTTACGCCCTACAAAATCACCTTTCGCGGCTTCAGCGCCGAAATCGCCGCGGTGATTGAAGGATTTGCGCGGTCCAGCAATTGTTTCATTATCAAAGCCATTGTGGTCGGCCCCGACACGTCGGTGCAATCATCGGTGGGTCAACCGTTTCCGCAACAACCGACGGCTGCCTACGCCCCTCGGCCGCAAAACCCAAATCCGCCGCAATACCCAAATCCGGCGTATAATCGGGCGGGGCGCGACCGGGGAATGCCCGCGGGGATGAGATCAGCCCCGGTTCCCGTTGCCGCGGCGCCTGTTGCTCCGGTCGCCGTTGGCGCGGGGTTCGCGCCTCCGGTCACCATTCTGTCGGAAAACCCTTTATTGGTGACCGTTTCGATTGATGTGGTAAAGCTCAAGGCATCGGAGCACTAATGCAGTTCCTCAAGAAACATTACGAAAAAATTGTCCTGTGCGTGGTGTTGCTGAGCATGGCGGCTGCGGCAATATGGATGGGCGCCGTCGTTGCCAAACTTAGCGAAGAAGTAAATCAACCGATTTCCGGGGGTTCTCACAAGACCAAACCACCCGTTCCGCTGGATCTGACCACCGATCTGCTGGCCCTGGCCCAAGTCACCAATCCGCCGCCGGTTGTTCTTTCCGGCGTGCATAATCTGTTCAATCCGGTCACTTGGAGGAGAAAGGCCAATGGCGAATTGCTCAAAATTCTCAAGACGGGGCCTGACGCCCTGAGCGTGATCAACATCGCGCCGCTTTACACCGTGATCGCTTATGATCATCCCAGTGGCAATGGCGCGATCTATGTTTTCAATGTCCAGCAACACTCTGGCAGGAAGACAATCGAGTACGCCAAAAAGGACGAAAAGACAAAATCGGGCCTTTATATTATCCGCGGCATTAAAGATGCTCCCGACGACCCATCTGAAATTCAACTGGAGATTCTGGAAACTGAGGAAACCGTTTGGATCTCAAAAGGCAACCCGTATAGACGAGTGGATGGTTATATCGCCGATATGAAGTACGACCCCGAATCGCGCAGCCTGCCCAAGGAGCGCGTCAACGACACGCTCATCCTGGACAACGAGCAATATAAAATTGTTGAAATAACAAACAATGTCGTTAGAGTGCAATCCATTAAGAACACCAAAGTGACGACGATTAAATGGAACGGAAACCCGTGATGAGAATTTGGTTTTTAAAAAAGTGATACGATACTATGAGATCCGCAGCAAAAATTACCCTTCGATTGATCTTCTTTCTTGCCATTTCATCGCAAGCCCAACAGGCCGCCACCCCGGATCCGGTTCAAATCGCAGAGGAGGAAGCGGTCCGCCGCCAGGAAGCCACCATCCGCCTGCACATGAAGCTGGACCAGGCTGTGGCGGCCCAAAAGAGAAATCAACTGGTTGAGGCGGCCAAACTTTACCAGGAAGCGGTGGCTCTAAGCCCTTTGGTTCAGGTCGGCAATCCCGCAGTGGACTTCGAGAAAAAACAGGCCTTGGCGGGCTTGGATGGCGTTCGAGAGAAATTGGCCCGGCAAGACATGGCGCGCGGCGAAATGGCGGAAGCATTGGCGCAGGCCGAGGCCGCTCTTAAAGTTGATCCGAACAACGAATCCCTGCGCAACCTCAAGGCGGAGATTGATCAGAGGACCGTGGCGATGCAGGGCACGGTCCCCAGCCCTGATTTGGTCAAAACCATTCCTGAAATGAGAAAGGAAAAGGTCGAGGTCGCCACAAAGGTCCAAAATGCCAAATTGTTGTATGAAATGGGCAAATATGACGAGGCGGAAGTCATCCTCGTTCAAATTCTCAAGGCAGATCCATCCAACAAGACGGCCCCTTATTATCTGGATCTGGTCAAGGAAGCCCGGTTCGCGGCCAGTGCCCGCGCCCGTGAGGCTGTGGCAAAGTCATCCATAGCCACTGTGGAAAAGGCCTGGATTCCCTCCACTAAACAAGACAGCCTGCCCATTCCCAATCCGATGGCCCAGACAAACCTGGTTTACACCACCGACGGACGCCAGAAGATCCTTTCCAAATTGGAGCGCATCCGCATCAATGAAGTCGGCTACGATTTGCCCCTGACCGAAGTGCTCAACCGGCTGAGAGTCGAATCCCAAAAGCGCGATCCCGATGGAGAGGGCATTAACTTTATGATCAATGCGCATGCCGACGTCTCGGCCGGGGCCATCGCCCCGACCGATCTGGGCGGGGCGGCCGCGACCGGCGCCGTCGCCGCGGGCGCGTCGTCGCAAGCGGTGGATATGAGCACCATTACCATTAAAATCGCCCCGCCTTTAAGCAACCTTCGTTTGGCTGATGTGCTGGATGCCATTACCAAAGTGGCCGATCAACCAATCAAATTCACCGTTGAGGATTACGCGGTCGTTTTTTCACCCAAAGCCGCCGAAGCAGCGGCACTCTATACAAAAGTCTTCAAGGTTGATCCGAACACTTTCGTCCAAGGCCTTCAGCAGGTCACCTCGATCAATCTGACTGGACAATCGCAAAGTGGCACGACTGGGCTCGGGAGCGGCGGCGGCGGCGGCGGCGGCGGCGGCGGCGGCGGCGGCGGCGGCGGCGGCGGCGGGACTGGGGGCGGCACTACCAGCACGGGCGTTTACATACCCAGTGTTCTATTATCTCCGGTCAGTCAGGGTGGCACGGGTGGCGGCGGCGGTGGTCAGGGTGCTGGCGGGAGCCAGGTTGGCTTGCGTTACGTGACCATAACGAACAACACAATTGACGCCAGCGCGCTGGTCAGAGCTTATTTTACCGCGGCCGGTGTCGATCTGACTCCTCCGAAAATTGTCTTTTTCAACGATCGCCTGGGTGAGCTTTTGGTGCGGGCCACCCTGCAGGATTTGGAAATCATTGAACAGGCCGTTGAACTGCTGAATCAGGCGCCTCCGCAAGTGACGATTGAGTCGAAGTTTGTGGAACTGAGCCAGGAAGACAGCCGCGCCCTTGGCTTTAACTGGTATTTGGGAAATACTTTGGTCAATAATGGGGCTATTGGCGTCCAAGGCGGAACCGCTCCTTCCTATACGGGAAACAGCACCGCCGCCAATCCAAGCGGCATTTTTCCCGGCCCCGGCACCCCCAATCTCAACGGCACCGGGACATATACCGCCGGGCCAGGCGCCCTTGCCTCGGCGTCCACGGACAATTTGCTGACTTCGGGCTTGCGCAATACGTACACTTCAGGCGGTCAAACAGCCGCAATCCCGACGGTGGCCACTATCAGCGGCATCATGACCGACCCTCAGTTTCGGGTGGCCATTCAGGCCATACAACAACGCACAGGCTCGGACCTTCTCTCCGCGCCAAAAGTCACAACGCTCAGTGGCAGGCAAGCGCATATTTCGGCGCAGGATTTGGCGACGATTGTGACCTATGCCAACGTATCGACAACCAGTTCCAGCACTGGCGGCTTGGTGGGTGGCACTGGCGTCGTTGCCCCCCAAATCAATTACACGACAACGCCTTTCGGCCTCGGCCCCGTCCTCGACGTCCTGGCAACCGTTTCGGCGGACGGCTATTCGGTTCAAATGGTGCTGTTGCCCACCCTTCTGGAATTCATCGGCTACGACCCTCCTGGTCCCTTTGTGCCTACAGCCCAGGCGGCGGCTGGCGGCACGATTGGCGTCCCGCTCACGGCGCAGCTTGCCCTGCCCCGATTTCGTGTTCGCGAAGTGGTCACAACCTGCAATGTGTGGGATGGGCAGACGGTTGTCCTCGGTGGAATGATCGCCGAGACCATTACCAAGATTAAAGATGAAGTGCCTGTTCTCGGCGACCTGCCCCTCGTCGGGCGCTTGTTTCAGAGTGAGTCCATTGACAGCGCGAAACAGAATCTGCTGATTTTTGTCACCCCGACGATTATCGATCCCGCCGGGAATCGCGTGCATAACGATGATGACATGCCGTTTGCGCGCAACTCGATACCACCCCAACCGCCGGCGGCGGCACAATAAGGCGGTGCGCGGATTCATTCATTCAACATCTGAAAACTGCGCCGGGCTAAAGTCGCGCGAAAAATGACCTTCCTTCATGCAAAATGGCCCCACATTTGAAACTTCAGCCGTTCCGGGGCGGCTTCTCATTATAGATGGCCACGCTTACGCTTACCGCGCTTTTTTTGCCATCCGGTCGCTCTCCTCTCCCGCCGGCCAGGCGACGAACGCGATTTATGGCTTTATCCGCATGCTGGCCAAGGCGCGGGACCGGGTGCGCCCTTCACATGCCTTGGTGATTTGGGATGGCGGCCTGGCCCGCGAGCGGATGACGCTGCTGCCTGAGTATAAAGCGCAACGCCCCGAAATGCCGCCGGATTTGCGACAGCAACTCGATCTAATCGTGGCGTATTTGCATGCGGCAAACGTCTTTTCCTATCTCAAGGAATCTTGCGAGGCCGATGATTGTATCGCATCCGTTGCGCGCCAGGCGACGGAAGGGGGCTTGGAAGTCGTCATTGCCAGTTCGGACAAGGACTTCATGCAATTGGTTTCCCCCAAAGTCAAATTGCTCAACCCGCACCCTAAATCCGACACCTTGTGCGGAGTGGAAGAGGTCAAACGCAAAACCGGCGTGGAACCCACGCAAATAGTCGATTGGCTGAGTCTTGTCGGCGACTCCGTTGACAACATCCCCGGTGTGCCGGGAGTTGGCCCGAAGACTGCTACAGATTTGCTACGCCAGTTTGGCTCCATTGATGAATTGTTTCGCCGGCTGCCCGAAATCGGGTCGGACCGGCTGCGAGACAATTTGCGGGCATCCGCGGAGTTGGTGCGCCGCAATCAGCAACTGGTGCGTTTGAAGGATGAGACGCCGTGTGAGGTGACCTTGGAGGCTTTAATTGTTAAACCCGGTGACGACGATGCATTGCGCGAGCTCTTTTCGGGCTGGGGTTTTAAAACCCTGTTGTCCGAGCTGGAACAAACCCGTCTCCAGGCGGCGGATTTTTTCCATGGAACGGACGGGGAGGGTTGTCAGGCCGAAAACCTTCCCGTACGAGGCCAAGGCCGATGAACACCGTAAAAATCAAAGAAGGCATGGACAAACGCAACACATTTTGATACTAAATATTAAACATATGTCCGCAATACTTCGCGTTCCCAAAAGTCTTTGGATGGGGGGAGTTTTCCTCGCCTTTTCGATGGCGCTTTTCGGGCAAATTTCTGTCACGAGCCAGGGGCCGGAATTTTCCATTTTGGGCAGCTTGCCGGGCGATCAGGTGTGGCCCTCGCTTTCGTTGTCTCCCTCCGGCGGCTGCATCGCCTGGCAGGACAATTGGATTGACCGCAAGGGAGGCGGCATTGGCGCAAGCCTTCTGGATACGAGGTTCAATGCGGGCCATGCCGTCCGTGTCAACAAGGTCGTGACCGGAAGCCAGTTCAAGCCCCAGGTGCAATTGCTGGCCAATGACAATATCATCTTTGTCTGGCAAGGCAGCGTGACCGTGGGCGGAAAACCGTATATTTACGCGCGATTCGCCAAAAACGCGGCCAAGGGCGCCACGTCCTACGGCACGAACTTCTACACCTCCGACATCCAGGTGAATACTTATACGGCCGACCAACAAGTTGATCCCGCCGTGGCCGCATTGCCCGATGGCAGCGCGATCATCACATGGTCCAGTTACGGTGAAAACGGCAGCATGTGGGGGGTTTACGCCCGAAGGCTGACGGCGGCCGGCAGAGTTGTTAAGGCCGACAACGACGGTTCCACCAAACAATTCCTCGTCACCCAATACACCAGCTACAACCAGCGCAACCCGGCCGTGGCCGTTCTGGCCGGCGGCAACTACGTCATCGCCTGGGTTTCCGAACAGGAACGCTCCGTCAACAGTGTTGATGTTTACGCGCGAATCTTCACTCCCGCCGGGGTTCCCGTTACGGACGAAATAGCGGTCAACTCGGGCACAAACATTTGTCATTCTCCGGAGGTGGCGCCTCTGAACGACGGAGGATTTACCGTTGTTTGGGCGCAGCAGGATGCCGTGGTGGTGACCAACGGTTGGGACGTTTGGGGGCGCGCCTTTTCAGCTTCCGGCTCGCCGGAAGTCAGCGACTTTACGATTAACACCCATTTGTACGGCGATCAGTACGCGCCGAAGATCGCCGCAGGGCCCTCTGGCAGTCTGGTGGTTTGGACCAGTCTCGGCCAGGATGGCTCCCGCGAAGGCGTTTTCGGCCGCTTCCTGGCCGGGGGAACGCAGGTCTCCGGGCCGGAGTTTCAGGTGAACACCACCTGGATCAGCCAGCAAATGCACCCGGCGGTGGCTTGGAATGGCGTGGATCATTTCCTGGTCGTCTGGACGAGTTTCGCCGGCGCCAGCGGTTTTGATCTTTACGGACAAGCCTATATCCTGAATTCATCACCATAACTGTGGCGAGCTTTTATTATATGACACGCATTTTGAAAATATTGATCTGCCTGGCCTTGGGGGTAACCGCCGCTTGCAACGCTTCCGGGTTTTCCATGTGGGGTCCGGCCGAAACGTGGCAAACACAACCCATGGATTATGGCATTCGATATTTGCCATCTTATCCGATGCCCGACATCACACTTTCGGAGGTTCAGGGGCCTGGTTCGCTTTTCGCGCTCAACGCTGAACTCGGAGGGACAAAAAACATTGGCGAAGGGTCGCGGCTGAACGTTCCCACCATCACCTATGCCTATGACAGCACCTTCCTGAGCTATTTTGGCGCCAAAGGCGTAGCGGCGGTCGATGCGGCGTTTGCGGTGCTGAATGGTCTGCCCAGGGTTTCCAGCACCAGCGCCAAATTAACCGGGTTCGTCACCCAGGGCAACCAGCAGATAAATTACTCCGCTCAAGCGATGAGAATGCTCGACCTCAAGTCCACCGTTCTATGGCTGATGATGGAGCATATGGGATTGATCGGCGAAACCCATACCTACGATTTGCGTGAACGTATTCTTGACCCGGCTGCAGCCGGAAATGTTTGCGATTTTGATATCACCGTTGTGGTAAGGAATTTCGACCCGGTTAGTTACAATCCAAGCCAGTACGTGAATGGCACACTCCTGACTTACCAGATTGGCTGTTTAAACCCTACAGTTGACGTGAGCGACGCCATGGAGGAGGCCGTGCAAGTGGGATCGCCTCCGTTTAGCGCTGTGGCCACGCGGGAGGCCCTGCAGGTCGGCGGCTATTATTTGCGCATCACCCGGGATGACATGGGGGGTCTGCGATTCCTGTATCGCCACGACCGTTATGTCAACGAGGGCTTTGACACCAACGCGACCCCGATCATCGGCGCATCAGTTCCCGGTTATAACCCGGTCAATACAACCAATACAGCCGTGAGCAACGCCGTCGCTGGAACTTTCTCCGGATTGTTCGGGGGTGTGGAGAAGATCACATTCGTCAAAACGCCTTATGATTCATTGTTGGGCACGACTTTTGCCCCGATAACCAATCATTATTCGATTCCCTGGGTTACAAACGGGGTTCTGAAGTCTCTGAGTGTGACGCGCCTGGTCACTGCGCCCGATATTATATTTACGGCCGGGGATTTGACGTTTGCCGGCCCGCAGAATTATCAGCAAACGCTGGTCAGAACGCCATCATCGGGCAGCCCCCCTGGTTTTGTCACCTATGGCTTCGCCGTCTCTCAGGGTGCGGGGGATCCTCTGGCCACTCCACGCGTGCTATTGCCGGAAATGGTGGTCACGCTTAACAATTCCGGGCAGGTTTACTATAATCGGGGCACATTCTTTAATGACCAGGCGAGCGCCTTTGATTTGGGATTTATTTGGGGTTCGTTTAACGGTTCCACCAACGCCCCGATTGCGTTCCCGACAGGAGCGAGCATTGAGGAGATCGAAGCCCAGGTCTTGAGCGCGGGGCCGGAAACCACGCAGATCGGCATTTATAACCCGGTGTCGACTTCTGCCTCCACCAACACAACAACCGTCGGGGTACCGGGCAGTTAGTAACGATGAATGGCCACATCATGAAAAAAAATATTACAGCCATATTTGCGGCATGGGCTTTCGGCCTTTCGGCTCTTGCGTCCCCCTCGCGCGTATATATTAATACCGGCACGATCACCAATCCGCCTGTGATCGACGCGACCGCTTTTGTAAATTCCGCCCTTTTTGAGGCGGTGATCCCTTATGTCGGAGAGGAAGTTGCCGGAGGTCAAAATCTGGATACGGAAACGCCGACGCCCTACTCTACACGAGACACTTTATATTATACGAACCTTGATGGGGGCACCATGCTTGGGCTGCCCGGTTTTCTCTTTGAAACCGTGACAGCAGCCGGCACCAAGAGCGCCAGCAGCTTTTATAACGACGGCATGATTCTGACTGTGGATACCCAGACACCACCCGAGTTCCCTAATCATGGCACAACTTTTTTCCAGTCTGGCACCGGGGTCGCGTATCCGTCGGTGGTTTTGATTTTGGCGTCCAATATTTTTAACGGGCCGAATGGGAGCATCACTGTCGGGGCCGACGGCCTTTTGCAGATGTATGGAAAATATATTACCAACAACAACAGCGCACTCGTCGCGGGAGACCTTACCGGGAATGATCCTTACGACTTAACGTCGGCCGACCAGGAAGCCTATGTTCAGGAAATAACCCCGGGCGTGCCGACCCCAACGCTCAATTTCTTTACAGCGCCCCCCAGCTTTTTTGACCTGTGGTGGGGGATCACCAATGTAACAGCAGCGCCAGGACTACTCGATCTTGCTGCGGTCGCGCAAGGAACGATACCAACTGTCCCTGTCACAGCGCGCGCGGGGGGCGGCGCCTTGCTGACAAATTTCAGCGGCTTCACGACTTACGTATATTCCAATGTCGTGGCCGCAACAAATGTTTACTACAACATCGTATGTGTAAACACAAACTTTGCGAATCCAAATATTTCAGCGCAGGTGATGTTTACCCATAATTATGATGGATATTTCACGGGGACTGGGACTCTCAGCACCATCATTACGCCTGCCACGCCTGATAGAAACGCGATGGAAGCCATTGTCCAGTTTAGCGAGCCTTGCACGGACGTGATCAGCGGTCAGTCTGAGACAAGTTCGATCTATTTGCTCGATGCCGGCGCCGTATTTTCCAATAACGTCACCATGTTCACCAACGCCGCCTGGCTGGGCGGTTATGCCCGGCCCGGTTATTTTGAGGTGAGCACGGCGACTCCCTCTGAATGGGCCTCCGCATTTACAAACAACGATCCAAGCGACGCGACGAACGTTGCCAACCTTATTGCCGGGAATGGGACATACGGGACATACACACTGACCAGCACCAGCCCCCCAGGGGAGGCTTACACCGCCGCAGCCTATGGCGTGCAAGTGGGTTGGGATCCGGAGATGCTCAGTGGTGAGTTCCCTGCTCAAGATTTTTTAGTCTCGGTGCTGGGTGCGGACATCCCTGATCCCACGGCGGAACCCGCGCGCATCGATATTGAAGGCAGCCAGGTGGATTTGACGGGCGCGCGGATTCGCGCCGAGGGCCTGGTCACGCTCATGGCAACAAACCTGGCCGGCGGCGCATTGACTGGCCGTGACTGGGGAACAGCCAATGCCTCAATCGGCGCCACGAACGGCACCTTGCTCATCTCCAATCTCTTTCCTCAATCTTTTACCCGGCTTCGGGGTGATGTGTTTGCCGTGTCGGCCAATTGGTATCTTCTTCAAACAAACGACTTTGTGACCAACAATCTGGCTTTCCACCTGTTGGTCGTCGATCAAAGCCTGCAAGGGGTGTTCAATCCGACGGTCCGCAATCTGGCTCTCACCGGCCAAAAATCCATTGATGTGGAGGATCCGATTGCCGTCATCAACCAGTCGCTTTTTGAGACAGCCAATTTGACCATTAATTCGGTCGTTCATTTGACGCAGAATGCCTCCTCTTTTGTCGGAACCAATGTGCCTTTGCTGAAAGTACTTGAGGTCAACACCAATGGCGTTTTGGCGGTTGATAATGTGCTCGACCTGGGGCTTGACCCGACCCAGAACCAGATTTCGCCGGTGAACCGCCAATATACAATCTCGGGCATTGGCAACTTCGGACAAATTGAGTCGACAACGCCCCTGTTCCAGTCCGCGGTTTTTGAAAATGACGGCGGCATTATCACCTCCAGCGGCGGTTCCATGACAATTGAAGCTGACACTTTGGACATGGGCCTGGTCTTGACCAACCAGGCTAATTACATGTTGGTTGACGGGAATCTCATTCTTTCCGCGGTAAACATTGGCATAACAAATTCCACCATCATCACGGGATACGCCAACAGCAGCAGCGGCGGCAGTTTGACGCTGCAAACGACCTCAGACGGTCAAATCACTGATTTCGTCCCCAATACCCCCACCACGAGCAGTGTTGTGAATAACTTTTGGCAGGTGACCGACGGGTTCAACCTGCCGGTCAAACCCGCCACCGGCGATCTCTTTGGCACCCAAATCACGACTATTGCCACAGGGACCACCGTCGCCCAACACATTTGGGCTGGAAGGGGAGATTATACGAATGCGGTGGATGGCTTTGTCAATAACATGGTCATCGGGCGCTTGATCCTCTCGCGCCAGTCTGCCGGGGCCGAGTTGCATTTCAGCGGCGCCGGCACGCAGAACGGCCTGTATGTGGATTATTTGGAATTGGATCCCAACTCATTATCTTATAGCGATTATCGAAACGGATTGGTCATCGATCCCAACCTCACCATCTACTTTGCCGATTCCAACGTCGATCCATTCAAGCTGGCGACTGTTTACACAAACCGCCTGGTTTGGGTGACGGATTTTTGGGGGCCTAACAGCACCAGGTTTGTTACCAATGAATTCGACACGAACCAGTTTTGCGCCGTTAATGCCGCTGTGGCTGACAACAATTCTGATCCTGCCGTTTCTTTCTTTCCCGGCACAAACGCCCAAGGCTACACCAATTTCAATGCCGACAACCAGCCCTATGTTCTGAACAACCCGACCAACGGGGCATGGCTTTACACTAATGGGGAATGTCCCGCCGTCATGCTTACGATTGAAAGCAGCTCCAAGTTTATCAACCAGACGTTCGCCTCGGTCAAAGGCACCTATAACGGGCTTTTCTATGACACCAATGAGCCTTCCTCGGCCAATTCCGGCTTCTTTACCTTCACCCTCAGCCCGAGTGGAGCTTTTTCGGGCCGGTTGTTGATGGGGCCGGCCAGTTATACTTTCAGCGGTTCCGGGACCAACAAATTCAAGACCTCCGGCGCCGCCCAGGCCACCGCGAAACACGGGAACCAGTCTCTGACCGTCAATTTGCAATTGGTGGACACGGCTGACGGGACGACCGGCCAGGTTCAGGGTGATGTCAACGGCGGAACTTGGGATGCCCCATTACTGGGCGATTTAAAACCTGTTTGGACGGCGAAACATCCTTCGCCCTATGCGGGACGATACACCATGGTTTTGACGAATGGCGGGACGAACAGTGTGCCGGGCGGTGACAGTTACGGGTCTCTGACCGTCAGCAAGCTGGGTGTTTTGTCGGTTGCAGGCAAGCTGGCCGACGGGAACGCTTTTAGCCAGTCGGTTCCAATTGCTCAAGACGGATTCTGGCCATTTTATACATATGTTGCCGGGGGCGGGGATTTCCTTTTGGGATGGATTGCTTTCCAAAGCAGTGATTCTGGATGGGCTGCTCTCCAAGGCAGTGAGGCAACGGGCGTCGCCATAGGCGAGACCAACCTCTTCTGGAGCAAAGCTCCCTCCTTCAAAGCCCGCTATTATCCCGCCGGGTTCACCAATACTTATAACCTGGCCGGCTCTTCCTATGTCTTTCCGGGCAAGAATTCATCGGGTCTTGCCTTGACGAATCCAGTGGTCATTCTGAGCGGCGATGGTTTGGTTGGGATGACCAACCCGGTTGTGTATAACGGAAAGCTGATGTACACCAACAGTTATCTGACTTTGAGCATTAATCCAACGCTGGGAACTTTCACCGGCCGGTTGCAATATCCAGGAGACGGCACATCCATAAGGATGGACGGAGTAGTGTTGCAAAATCAGTACGGAGCTTTCGGATTTTTCCCCGGCATAAACAATGAGACTGGCGCTGTGCTGTTGCAGAGCCAATGAGAACGCGCGCACAGGATCAAGAGAGAACACGGTTAGATGTTATGTTTACACTTCACGACAAGATTTTGAAGCGGGCGGGCGGGCGGGTTGTGTCCCTATGCCTCGCCGCGGCCATTTGCGCCGGCACCGCAATGGATGTCCACGCCCAACCCGCCCCGCCGAACAACAATTTGGCCAACGCCATATCCATCAGCGGCACCAGCGGGACCATTTACGGCACGAACCTGTACGCGACGAACCAAGTCGGCGCACCCGCTCCGTATGGCGGGGGGGCCTCGATTTGGTATGTCTGGAGCGCTCCCTATACGACCACGATGAGTTTCAATACCCGCGACAGCTTCGACCCAATCAGCACCGACGCGAATTGGGGAGGCCCTCTCGACACGATTTTGGCTGTTTACACTCTTACATCCGGCACCAATGTGGCCTTTACGAATCTGACACCGGTGGCGTTCAATGATGATGATCCGAGCGGCGGCGTGACGAGCCGCGTTGATTTTCCCGTTAGCGTGGGCCAGATGTATCTCATCCAGGCGCTCGGTTCCCCCAACAACCCCACGGGGGCAAATCCATATGCCGAGGGCACCGTCTGCCTCAACTGGCTTCCGAGCCTGGTTGGCGGGACCTTTGGGTTTTCAGCCTCGGCTTATTTCGTCGGCGAATATGATGACGAAATACCTGTGCAAGAAGTAACCCATTCCACCGATCCGAGCCTTTTCAACAGGTCGGGCGCCAACAACATCCGCATCACCGTGACCCGCCAGGGCGGGTTTACCGGCAAGTGCGAAGTGACACTGGCCGCGACGAATCTGACTTTTACCAACTATTTCGAAACGAATTATACCGGCACGAATATCTATACCACGAATTATAATACGGACACGAACGGCGTCATCATTAACGTCGCCAGTTATACAAACACCTTTTATACCAACATCGCTTCCGAGAATTTCTTCGCGGAATTCATCAATATTGGAGGGGTTCCTGAGCTCGTTTATCTTCCGTTATGGGCTGACTCCGCGATGACACAAACCAACTATGGCACTGCGAGCACCAACGTGACGGGCCCCATCGTGCCCAGTTCCTTGCCATTGGCAGGTCTCGGCCTGACGAATTTCTTCACGAATTGGCCATGCGCAAACGTGACGAGCGGGGTGACGAACTCGAATGCTTTGGTCCTTACCATTTCCATCACCCAAGTTTTTTGTCTTGGATCCAATATTGAAACTGATGCTGGACTCGTTACTGTACCGGAGATAATAACCAACCGTTTAACGGGATCGGCTTCAAACAGGCTTGATTATGTGGCCCTTACCACGAACCTGACCTTTAACGATTTTCAAATGAGCCAGGATGTCTATTTGCAGATAAATCCGACTGGCGCCAATCTTCCCGGGCCGGACTGGCCGGATGCCGGTGGGAACTATGCTTATTACGGAGTCAGTCCCGCCGTAATACTGTATTTAAGCAATGCGGCGCTCGATCCAGAGGAGAACCCGGATATCACCCCGCCCACACTTTCGATGACCAGTCCGAACCTTACGAACTATCTGAACCTTACGAACTTTACGGAGCTTCCGTATGCCTTTCTGGACATTCTGAGTTTCAGTGGCAATCCAAATAATTACCTTGGCAGCCCCGTTTATCTGGTCACCAACAACAGCCTGCAAGAAGTTGCCGTCAATCTGGAAAGAACCACATTTCGGGTCAATAGAATCCCAAATGGCGGCAACCCAATTAATGGCACAAATGCCTATCTCTATGCGGTTTTAACGGGTAATCCTGCTGTGGGCAACAGCTATACCTTTCATTATACGATTGATTGCGAGGGCTATTCTGGATCTATCGGCACCATTCCCATCAATGCTTTTAATTGGAACGACTTTGCGACGGTCGCCGAGTCCGATTACGCCCAACCTTCCTTTTATGGCGTGACCAACGCCGATTTTGGCCTGCCCGTTAGTGACCCGTACGACCCCAGTCAGAACGACATCGGCAAAAACACCACCTGGCCGGCCGAGAAACCCATTATTGGAACGTTTTCCATCGGGCCTTTTCCCGCCCCCAACATCGGGGAGATTGCCATCCCAATTTTTACCAATGGCGCGGTCGAATTCGACATGGATATACTTGTGCAATTGTTCGAGACCCTGAGTGACGCCCAGGCGAATTCGGGCCAAACCGTTCCGGGATCCCTTGGGAACATTACTTCGGCGAATCTGACGATTAACTTTACCGGGGAGCCGGGTGGCGCCTATGATACGAGTTTCAATATTGATAATTCCCCTTCGTCCTACCGGCCAAATGATCAAGTGCCCGGGGCCAACCCACCTCCCTCCTACGGGGGGTCGGTGAACGCGGTTGCGATACAACCCAACGGACAGGCTGTCATTGGCGGTAATTTTTCCTCTTACGATGCGAGGACCGTTTACGGCATCGCGCGCCTGCAAACCAACGGTTTTCCGGATACCACTTTCAATAATGTTGCAGGCGGCGGCGTTAATGGCTATGTGCAGGCCATAGCCATTGATGCGAGCGGAAGAATTATCATCGGCGGCTCGTTTACTGCATACAACGGAAATTCCGCGCCAAATATCGCAAGGCTCAATCATGACGGCTCGCTGGATACGACCTTTAATTCGGGGATCGGTTTCACCAACACCGTCTATGCGCTGGCCATCGATGCCAATGGCAATATTCTGGTGGGCGGAGACTTCACTTCCTACAACACGACCCACCTCAATTACATTGCGCGGTTGCTGACCAACGGCGCCTTGGACACAACTTTTTTGCCGAACACCGGAAATGGCAATCCCAACTACGGGACGGATGGGGATGTGAGAGCGGTGGCCACGGATGGCAACGGGAATATCATCCTTGGCGGCGAGTTCAATTCTGTCAACGGCAGCACTTATAATTATGTGGCCCGGTTGCTGCCCGGCGGCGCGGTGGATTCGACCTTTAATCCAGAAATAGGGCCGGACGACACTGTTTATAGTGTCGCGATCGAGCCGAACAACGAAATTCTCATTGGCGGGGCTTTCCAAAACTATAATTTGGTCAGCCGCAGTTCCGTCGCCCTGCTCCTGACCACTGGATTCCTTGATCCGAACTTCAATCCTGGCGCCGGCGCTGACGGGGTCGTTTATTCCGTGTTGCTTCAACCCAATGGAGACGTGTTAGTGGGCGGCCAATTTAGGAACTTTAACACGAGCCGGCGCCTGGGTGTGGCGCGCCTGCTGCCTCAAGGATGGGTTGATACCAGCTTTATGGATACGGCTTACAACCAATTTGCCGGTCTGGTTAACAGCTATAACAATGAGTCTGTTGAGCCTGTCTATACCGCCTACGCCCTTGCTTTGCAACCCGACGGAAATATCATCATTGGCGGTTCATTCACCAATGTTGGGGGGGGCACCATGAATCAGTCTTCCGGCCCTGTTAATGTCCGCTATGCCACTCACAGTCAGGTCAATATTACGCGGGTCATCGGCGCCCCCACTCCAGGCCCTCAGACGGGCGTGGGTGGGATTGGCAATTGTCCGGGGAATATCACGCTGCAAAATACTTACAGTGTGGATGATACTGGCAACAAACTTTATGTGACCATTGATCGGACCAATGGCAGTCTCGGTCCGGCCCAGCTTACCCTGGGCACCAACTTGGTGGCGGGGCAGGCCACCGCGGCGGATCTTGGACTGATCCTTCCCGACGTGGCCGAATACGACATTATTAACAAGTATTGGGAAATTCTACCGTACGGGAACTATGGTTGGAGGCAGTCCGACGGTTATTATGGATTTAACAATGCCATCCAACCCATCACTGACTTTGGCGATTCGGCCCTGAATTTGAGCATTTATAACGACCCGGCGGCCGGGCGGGATCTGTCCGCCACTCTTACTGAGTTGAACGTCAATTCCCAGGGCCTGCTGGTGCTCGGAGGCGTCCCGATCCCGTTGTACCCGGCCTTGGGATTGCCCAGCGCCCCGTTGGAAATCCTCAATAATAATACTCGTGTGGGGCTGGTGGGATTCAGCGCAACCAACTACACGGCCCTTGATACGTCAAGCAATGTCACCATTACCGTGCTTCGAACCAACGGAAACTACGGGCAGCTCACCGTTTATTATTACACAACAAATGGCTCGGCCCAAAGCGGCGCCGATTATACCGGGGTCTCTAAACAGAGCCCTCCCGGCCAGCAGACCAAGTTGACCTTTGGAGGCGGGGCGGAGGGGAACAATAGCTACAGCTTCACTATTCCGATCATCCAAAAGTCAACCGTGCAGCTCACTAAACAGTTTCACGTGCTTTTGTATGCCCCCAGCCCCATCGGAGTCCTTGATACGAATATTCCTCCGTTTGTTTACTCCAACGCGACCGTCACCATCATTGACGGGAATTTCGCGCCGGGCCATTTGGGCTTCACTTCTCCGACCTACAGCGTGGATAAGGGCGGAACGGCGACGGTGGGTGTGACGCGGAGCGGCGGAGCGGTGGGAGAATTGCAGGTGCAGTGCGGCACCAGTAATGGCACCGGTACCAACGGCCTCAATTACAGCGGTGTCACCAATACCCTCTTCTGGGGCGACCAGGATGTCAGTGTGAAAACGATGACCGTTCAGACTTTGCAGGATAACACCGTCGAAGGGCCGAAGACGGTGAATCTGAGTTTGTTCAATGCGACCAATGTCAATGTCGGGAGCACGAACATAGATAACTCGATACTGACTAACGCTTACCCAAGCAACGCGGTCTTGACCATTAACGAGATCGATTCTTATGGCACCCTCAACTTTGTGGCTCCGAATTTCAATATCATGCAGAACGCCGGCCAGGCCCTGATTACCGTCATCCGCACCAACGGCACGACGAGCGCCATCTCGGTCCATTATACGAACTTCAGTGACACCAGCCCCACACCGGGCAACCAGGCGGCTCAGGCGGGCACGAATTTTGGAGTGACCTCCGGAATGCTCACCCTTACGAACGGGCAGACAAGCGCAAACTTTGTCGTGCCGATCTATTACACGCCGAACGAAAGCAGCCCGGCCAACCGCATGGTTACTTTGGAGCTTTATAACGGCAACCCCGCCGCGATCAGCACCAATTTCCCCATCTTTGCCACCTTGACCATTCTCGACCCCCAATTGGTCAACCATCCGCCCGGTTCTGTCGATCAGACAACTCTGAACGGGACTGGTTTTAATAACGTTGTTAATTCACTGGCCTTGCAGCCGGATGGCAGCATTTTGGCGGGGGGCGACTTTACTTTCTTCAATCAATATCCGTTCGATTATGTGGCGCGGCTCATGCCCAGCGGCGCTTTTGACAGCAGTTTTCTGCTCAACCAAGGGGGTGCGAACAGCAGCGTCCTTCAAGTTCTAAGCCAAACCCCAAGCAGCAGTCAAACCAACGGGCCTATAATGATTGTGGGCGACTTTACGGTGGTCGATACGGTCACGAACCAGCACATTGCCCGGTTGAATCTGGATGGATCGCTTGATGAGACATTCAACCCCGGCTCTGGAGCCGACAGCACGATTTTCGCCATTGCCGAGACGTCTCTGCCCGCGGCTACCAACACCCAGCCGCCCACCCTCGCCTATTATATCGGCGGCAGCTTCGCCAACTTCAACGGCGTCCCCTGCGGTGGCATCACGCGTTTGAATGCATCGACGAATTCACCTGGTTACCCAGGCACTGTCGATCCCAATTTTAATGTCGGGCAGGGGGTGACCAGCAGCAATGCCGCCATTCGCGCCCTGGCTGTGCAAGCGAATGGCCAAGTCATTCTCGGCGGGGACTTCACTGCCTTCAACAGCGTGGCTTACAACCATTTGGTTCGGCTCAACGTGGATGGTTCCATTGACACGTCTTTCAATCCGAGCACCAACTTCGGTCCGGCGGATTCGGTCCGGGCCATCGCCATCCAGCCCGACGGCCAGATTCTCATCGGCGGTTTGTTCACGAACGTCGGCGGCAGCAATTTGAATTACCTCGCCCGCTTGAACAGCGCCGATGGAAGCGTGGACACGAACTTCAACGTCGGCGTCGGCGGCAATAACGCTGTCTTGGCCCTGGCCGTTGATTCCCAGACCAGAATTCTTGTCGGCGGCGAATTCACGAGCTTCAGCGGCGTCACCAGAAGCGGCATCACACGCCTCAATCCCGATGGCACGGTTGATCCGACGATTAACTTTGGGTCAGGCGCGGATGGTGGTTTTGTGGACGCCATCGCCATTCAGAGCAACGACGAAATTGATGTCGGTGGCGGGTTTTCAACCTTTGAAGGAATTGCCGAGAACAACTTCGTGCGTCTCTTCGGCGGGGCAAATTATAGTGACGGCTATGTCCAGTTCAGCCATGCGGTCTATGGCGTTTTGGACAATGGCACCAACGCCGTCATCTCCATTCAACGTCTTGGCGGCGAAGGCACCAATGCCCAAACCCCTGTCAGCGTCGTCTTCTCCACATCGGATTACTCGGCCCTGGCCGGCACTCAGCCTGCCAGGCCGGCATCGATTATACGGGTGTTACGAACACCGTGACGTTCCCGTTGGGTGAAACCTTCAAGACGGTCACAATTCCGATCCTCAACAACTATCTGGTGGGCAGCAACAAGAGCGTGAATCTTAACCTGTCCGGCGAGATCAATGCGGGGGTCGGCAACCAGACCACGGCCTTTCTCGTCATTACCAATGTCAATTCGGCGGTGAGCTTCTCGGTGCCTACATATCCCCAAACTGCAAATGCGCCGGGAGGCAACGCCTACATTTCCGTGGTTCGAGTAGGAAATCCGAACAGCACCGTTGGCGTTACCGTCTATACTGGAACCAATGGCACCGCCACGCCCTACGTCGATTACACTCCCGAAACGGCTGACATCGTCTTCAATCCAGGGGTGATGTTGCAAGATTTCCTTGTCCCCATGCTGAACCCGACCAACCTGTTTAGCGACAAGACCGTCGATTTGGAGATGAGCAATCCGTCCAACACCTTTATTGCCTCGCCCAGCAGCGCCACCCTGATCATCGAGAACGTCAATAGTGGTCCCGGTGTGCTGTCCTTTTCACAACCCAGCTACAGCATAGTGGCGCCGAGCGCAGGGGTGACGAATGCGCCCATCACCATCGTTCTAACCGATGGTTCGAGCACCAATGTTGGCGTGACGCTCACGACCTCCAACGGTACTGCCGTCGCCGGCATAAACTATGCCAGCGTCGTGCAGACGAATTTCCTTTCCAGCGGCCAGCCCAGCCAGACCGTTTTTATTCCTGTGTATGCACAGCCCAAGGCGGGGCCTGCCACCACTGTTTATCTGACTCTTTCCAATCCCCAAAATGGGGCGAGCATCGGGGGCGCCGCCCAGGAGGTTTTGACCATTCTGAATGGCATCGAGGGTTTCAGCTTTACCAATTCGCCCTATACCGTCAACGAAAGCAACGGCTCGGTCACCTTGGAGATCGTGCGCAACGGTCCGATGACTAATGCCGCCTCGGTGAGTTACAGCACCTTTTCGCCACCGAACGCCTCCGAGGCCAACGGCCAGGCCGTGCCAAACATCGATTATGTGCCTGCGTCCGGCACGTTGAACTTTGCCTCAAACGAGACGTTTACAACGATTCCCATTACAATCATTCAGGGGAATGCTGTCAACGGACCGTTGACCTTTCAGGTTAACCTGAACAACCCAAGCCCCGCTGGCATTGTTCAGATCGGCTCCCCGGGCACGGCTTTTGTCACCATTGATGGCGACGTCACTGGATTTGAATTCTCGACCAATTCGTATTTTGTGGGGGAAAACGGCAGCAACATCGTCGTCACCGTGAACCGGCTCAACTACGGCACGGGAGTGGCATCGGTCCAGTATGCCACCAGCGATGGCACCAATCTGAGTCCCGCTCTGAATGCCTCGAATCAGATCGATTATGTCGCCACCAACGGCACGCTGACCTTCCAAAACAATCAGGCAACGGCCAGCTTCACCGTCCCAATTCTCAATCCAAACATTGTGGAGAGCAACAAGACCTTCAATGTGACGTTATCCAATCCCGCGGTCCTGACGCTGCCCAATCCCTCGACAAATGCCTACCTGGTTTCACCCTCGAACGCCACGGTGACGATTACGAATGTTTTGGCTGGCGTGAATTTCGAAAGCCCGACCTACACCGTGAGTGAATGCGGAGTGACGGCGGCCATCCCGGTGGTTCTTATTGGAGCGACCAACAATGTTGTCACCGTCAACTGCGCCACGACGAATGGCGGTTCGGCCATCCCCGGACTTAATGGCGGCAATTATCTCACGAACAGCGGAACTCTCACCTTTTCGAACGGACAGACTGTCCAGACATTTTATGTCACGGTGCTTAATAATCACATTATTGGTCCCAACCATACGGTTTACCTGGCTTTGTCCAATCCGACAAACGCGCAATTGCTCAATCCGAGCACGGCTGTCTTGACCATCCAGGAATGCAACGGCGCTTACATTGTCAACTCGGGCACCGCCTTCGTATCAGGCAGCATCTTGCCCGCTTCCGGTATCATCTTTCCCAATGAAACCGTAAAGATTCTTTTTGGGTTGCGCGATGTTGCGGGCAGCAACGCAACCAATCTGCTCGCAACCTTGCAGGCGACAAATGGCGTTGTCCCCATCCCTGCGGGCGAATCGCAAACCTATCCCCTTCTCATCGCCAGTGGCCCCACTGTGTCAATGCCCTTTACCTTTGAAGCTGTGGGAAGCAACGGTCAAAGTATTAGCGCCGACTTGGTCCTGACGGAAGGCACAAATGTCTTTACCAATTACTTTGGCTTTACCCTGGGCGACCTCATCATCGGCGGCGGCGCCACCACCACCTTTAGCACCAACGAAACCCTCCTGCTCTTTGGAAGCTCCCCTGCGCCGAGCAAGGCCTACAATACGAATCCGCCAAATTACGGTTACCCGTCCCTGATCAATGTTTCAGGACTTGTGGGCAACATTACGGCGGTCACCGCGGGTATAAGCAATTTCGGCCATCAGGATCCGGCTAACGTTGCTGTGGTGCTGGAGAGTCCCGCAGCCCCGGGCCAGGGCACGGTTCTGATGAACGGTTGTGGCGGCGGTAATAACGCGCAACACCTTGACTTGACATTTTCTCAGAGCGCGGGCAGTTCGCTGCCGCAAACGACCGCCCTTAGCAACGGAACTTACAAGCCAACGGCCTATAGCCAGGTGCTGCCGCTAGGATCGGCGCCAACAAACCTCTTGACAAGCTTGACCAATTTTATTGGACAGCCGCCCAATGGAACCTGGTCGCTCTTTGTGGCGGATGAGGACACTCTTGACTCGGGCTATATCAGCAATGGTTGGAGTGTAAGTATCAGCACTGAATTTGTGACCAACTACACTGGATTTCCCGTTGAGTCGGATTCGGATTTGGAGCTGGCCATCACCGCGCCTGCCGCGGCAACACAGGGCAACACTCTGGGTTACAGCTTCAGTGTGACCAACTATGGGCCATCCGCGGCGACCAATGTAACCATTACCGATGCGCTTCCGTCCGGAGTGTCCTACGTGAGCAACAGTTGCAATTGCGCGGTCGGAACCAACGGGCTGACCAATGGCGTGTTGACCTTTACGGTCGCGTCGCTGGCTGTCAGCAATGGAGTGACATTCAACGTCGTGGTCATTCCGAACGCCCTGGGATACATCACCAATATCGCGACGGCGACCGCCAACGAACCCGATCCCAACTCCAATAATGTGCAATCGAATGTTGTGTTGGTCAGCGCGCCGAGCGCCGACATGGGAGTTACCCTCGGCGGCAGCCCGAATCCCGTGCTGGACGGCGCCAGTGTCACCTACTCCATCGTTGCGGCCAATAACGGCCCGTCCACAGCCACAGGGGTCACGGCGATCAATGTGCTGCCGGCGGGATTCCGGCCGAGTACAATAACACCGACGCCGTCAAGCGTTGTCACCAACGCAAACGGCACGGTTACGATTACCTGGAATGTGGGCGCCATGGGAAGCGGCTCCTATGCCACTCTAACGATCATCGCGGGCGTGAACCTTCCTGAGAAGAGCCTTCCTTCTTCGGCAAACCTGGACAGCGTTACCGTCAGTTCCCAGGTGTATGACCCGGCCAAGCTGAACAATTATGCGGCCATCAAAACAGAAGTGTTGCCCGCCACGATAACGGTGGGGCGCAGCGGCACGAATTACACACTGTCGTGGCAGGCAGTGCCGGGAAACATTGTGCTGCAAGGCGCCGTAAATGTGACCGGCCCTTGGGTGCCTATTGCAAATCCAGTGGCAGTGGGTGGAGTATATACCTATGTCCTGCCGGGCGGCAACGGCTATCACTTCTTCAGATTGATGTCGCAATTGCCTTGATTCAGAAGCACCCCAATGAAAAGACGTTTTAATCGCTTGAGTTCAATGGCGGTAGCCGCGGCTTGCGCGGCTCTGTTTCTCCTGCCGGAAACGCCGGTTCGCGCGGCTGGAAGCCAGGTCCTCCATGGGCATGTGCCCGCGGTGGTGGCTCGCTTGCAGCCGATCGGACATCTCGATGGCGCCAATCACTTGAAGCTGGCCATTGGCCTGCCCTTGCGGGACCAGGCGGGTCTGTCGAAGCTGCTCCAGCAGATTTACGATCCAACCAGCCCCAACTATCATCATTATTTGACTCCTGCGCAGTTTGCGGAACGGTTTGGTCCGGCGGCGGCGGATTATCAAACGCTGACGGCGTTTGCGACCTCGCATAATTTGGCCGTGACGGGCACCCATCCCAACCGCACTTTGCTGGATGTGGAGGCGTCTATTGCGGACGTTGAAAAGGCCCTGCACGTAACTATGCGGGTTTACCGGCATCCCACGGAACAGCGCGATTTCTTTGCACCGGATACGGAGCCATCCATTGATTTAAATCTTCCAGTGCTACATATCAGCGGCTTGGACAATTATGTGCTACCGCACTCGAACCTCAAGCCTCTCCCCCTCGGTCCCACCCAGACCAATGGGCCTGCGCTTGGCTCAGGGCCAGGCGGAGCGTATTGGGGGAACGATTTCAGGGCTGCTTACGCGCCAGGTGTCTCGCTGACTGGCAGTGGCCAGAAGCTTGCGTTGCTTGAATTTGACACCTACTACCCCAGTGATATTCTCAAATACGAACAATTGACTGGCTTGCCTGCTGTACCCCTGCTCAACGTTCCAATTGACGGGTTTAACAGCCCGCCTGGCGTCGCCGATGACGAAGTCTCTTTGGACATCGAGATGGGTATTGCAATGGCGCCTGGCCTTTCGGAAATCCTCATTTACGAAGCTCCAACCAATGGCCCTTCGACGACGACGGATGATATGTTAAATAGAATGGCCAATGACGATTTAGCCAATCAGATTAGCGCATCTTGGAGTTATCCCATAGATGCTTTGACCGATCCAATTTTCATGCAGATGGCCGCCCAGGGACAGTCGTTTTTCAATGCCTCAGGTGACAGTGGCGCTTATCCGCCGGGAGGAGTTCCGACTCCTTCTGATGATACCAATATCACTATCGTCGGCGGCACAACCTTGTTCACCACCGGCCCGGGCGGAGCCTGGCAATCAGAAGTCGTATGGAGTTGGTTTACCGCGGGCACAGGCGAGGGCGCCGGCAGCGGCGGCATTAGCTCAACCTACGCAATCCCATCTTGGCAGCAGGGTATCAGCATGGTCGCCAACCAGGGTTCGACCAACTTTCGAAACCTTCCGGATGTGGCCCTCACGGCAGATAACATCTGGATCATATCCGGCGGCCAGGGCTTGGGGCAGCCGGTCGGCGGCACCAGTGCGGCGACGCCTTTGTGGGCGGCTTTTAACTCCCTGATCAATCAGCAGGCTTCTGAGAACTGTCAGCCACCGATGGGTTTTATCAATCCTGCGATCTACGCCATTGGAAAAGGGCCTTTGTATTCCAGCACATTTCACGACATCGTGAGTGGCAACAACACAAACTTCGTAAGTCCGAACCTGTTCTATGCGGTGCCCGGCTATGACCTATGCTCGGGGTGGGGCACGCCCATGGGCAGTAACTTAATCAATGCCTTGACGCCTTCTTCGCTTACGCCAGTTTTGGCTGTGGTCACCAATATTATTTCCGGCGGCAATGGCAATGGGGTCATTGATTTTGATGAATGCAATAATTTAACGATTGTTCTGACCAACGAAAGCTGCCTCCATGCTGCCACCGGCATCGAGGCGACTCTTTACTCGACCACTTTGGGAGCGATCGTGGCGCAAGGCGCTTCTGCTTATCCGGAGCTTCTCCCGCGCGCCAGCGCCTCCAACCTGAGTCTGTTTACCCTCAGCACGGTACCGACTTTTGTTTGCGGAACGCCCGTTAATTTGACCCTTGTGGTGAAATCCGACCAAGTGGTTCAAACTAATTATATTCAGATTCCTTCGGGGGTTGTTGGGTCGCCGGACAGTTTTACGAGCTCAACAGTAATCCCCATTCCAAACACCAACCTTGTTCCCGTTAATTCGCCCATCGTCGTTTCGGGGTTGCAGTCCGTTGGCAAAATAACCGTCTCCGTCTATCTGACCGCGCAAACGGATGCCGGGCTGTCTCTGCGATTGATAAGCCCGAGCGGAACCAGCGTGATATTATCGCAATTCAATGGCGGCACTAACGCAGACTACGGCTCGGGTTGCGGCTCGGGTTCGGAAACCACCTTTGACGACGCGGCGGCTGTTCCGATTACTTCTGCCACGCCTCCTTATCTCGGCAGCTTTCAGCCGCAACAGCCGCTGTCGGTCTTTAACCTCCTGAACGGCACCAATCTTAATGGAACATGGACCCTCCAGGTGCTTGACGAGTTTCCGGGTGACACGGCTGCGCTGGAGTGCTGGTCTCTCAATGTTTCGCCGGAGGTCTGCCTGGACGGCGGCGGCCAATGTGTGGGTGCGGATCTTTCGCTGACGATGTCCGCCAGTCCAAGCACTGTTTATGTGGGCGGCAATGTGGTTTATGACCTGACCGTGTCGAATGCCGGACCCAGCACGGCGCAAAACGTGGTCATTACACAAGATCTGCCTGCCGGTGTTACCGACGTCACTGTCACCAATGGCTCGGTTTCGGTCAGTCAATCCGGTTTGATCCTCAGTATGACCCTGGCATCATTGCCGGTGTATGGCGCGGCAACCGTTTCCGTGTCGGCGACATTTACTTCAAGTATGCTGGGCACAAATGTCACGGCTCTTGTCACCAGTACGGCCAGCGTTGCATCCTCTACTACTAATTTAAATCCCAACAACACCACGGCTTCCGCCACCGTGGTCGTGTCGGAACCGACGGCGGATTTGGCGGTGAGCATGACGGGTTCGCCCGGCTCCGTTTTGCAAGGAGCATTGCTGACCTACACTATTAATGTGACCAACAACGGACCTTTTCCCGCCGATGGTGTCGCGCTGGCTGTCACTCTGCCGGCCAATGCCAATTTTATCTCCGCCACGGCCTCGCAGGGAACGGTGTTCGCCGATGGCACGTTCGCGGAGTTGGGCAACATCGGTCTGGGAACGAACGTGGTCGTGACAATCGTAGTCAGCCCAACGATCACGGGGAACATCACAGCCAGCGCCGTGGTTTCCCTCAGTCCTCCGGAGATTGATCCAATCAGCTTTAATAATTTCGCCTCTGTCTCCACCACGGTTGGGCCTGCGGCTGATTTGGGAGTTGCGGCTTTTGCCACGCCAAGTCCGGTGGTGGC
Organism: uncultured Verrucomicrobiae bacterium; assembly: GCA_963825315.1. GTDB lineage: Bacteria > Verrucomicrobiota > Verrucomicrobiia > Limisphaerales > Palsa-1400 > DASRLE01. Next base: position 119,610 of record CAWGST010000006.1, read on the forward strand.
CGGCGGCAACCTGGGCTACATCGTGACGGTATCCAACGCAGGGCCAAGCCCGGCGACAGGCGTGGTGTTTAGCCAGTCGATGCCGGCGGGGAGCACTTTTGTTTCGAGCACCCTGCCGGGCCACACCGTTGCCAACAATTTGATTAACGCGACCATAACGAACTTGGCCAGCGGGTCAAACATACTTATTGTCAATGTGGTCAAAACGCCCGCGCTGCCGTCCGGCGTGCAGTCAAATTTGCTGGTTTCCACCTTCTCGGTCTTTGGCCAGCCGGGCGATCCAAACCCCAACAACAATGTTTTCGCGCTGACAAACCTGGAGGAGCGGCCGATGGTGACCATTATGGCGGCCGGAGCGACACTGACCAACAACTGTTGTCCGGATGGCTCGGTGCATCCAGGGGAAACGGTGGTCGTCGAACTGGCTCTCCAGAATGTCGGCACCATTCCCACGTCAAATCTTGTCGCAACCTTGCAAAACGGCAACGGCGTGACGTCTTCCAGCGGCTCGCAAACCTATGGCGTTCTTCAGCCGGAGGGGACTCCGGCATCGGGCCTGTATTCATTCACGGCCAGCAGCACCAACGGAGGCACAATCCTCGCCGTCTTGCAGTGGCAGGATGGCACCAACGTGGGCACGGTCACTTTTACGTTTGTCATGCCTGTTGTCCAAACCTTTTGGAACACAAGTTCCATCAGCATCCCCAACCAGAAGTACATTCCCAATCCGGATAGCGGCCCGGCCAACCCCTATCCATCGGCCATTGTCGTTTCGAATATCAACGGAGATGTTGCAACGGTGACCGTAACCGTCTCGAATTTAATCCACAGTTATCCCAATGATATTGGCATATTGCTTGTCGGGCCCTCCACGAATTGCGTCCTGATGTCCGCCGCCGCCGATCATTCCACGATCAGCACGCCAATCACAGTTACTTTCGATCAAAACGCCGCGCTGGCGCTGCCGCCCGAGGGGGAGATTGTTTCAGGATCTTACCAACCGGCCGATTACTACGAGAGCCAGTACGGCACGACCGAGACCTACAGCAATTCGCTTGCTCCCGTTGGCCCCTATAACACCAATTTGGCAGTTTTCGGAAGCATTCCGGCCAATGGAACGTGGTGCTTGTACGTCGAGGACGACACCGTTGGGGATGCGGGCGCGATCTTCAACGGCTGGAGTTTGGCGATTACAACGATCACGCCGGTCAATCAGGTGGCGGATTTGGCGGTGAGCATCGTCGCATCGGCCAATCAGGTCATCCTGGGCAACAACATCACCAATCTATGGATCGTGACCAACAACGGCCCCGACGCGGTCACCAATGTGTTTGTCACAAATATTTTGTCTCCCGGATTGACGCTTTTAACCAACACGCTTCCTCCGGGCGCGGGCAACGTCCAAACCAGCCCGGCCTATGTTTACAATCTGGGCACCCTCATTTCCGGAGGCGGCGCGCTCGTTACCAACGTGGTGACGGCAAATTCAAACGGTCTGCAAACCAACGTCATTTCCGTTGGTTCAACCGTGCTGGATGCAAACCCCGCCAATAATACGGCCAGCGTCGTTACGACGGTGACTCCGCCGCCAGTCGATTTGATCGTCGCGCCGATATCAGTCTCTCCGAATCCGGTTGTCATCAATGGCAGCCTGTATTACATCCTCGCTGTAACCAACAATGGTCCGGGCAATGCGCTCGATGTTGTCGGCACCTTTGCTTTGTCAGGCCTTGACTTCGTTTCTGCCGTTCCCTTTCCCTCTCAAGGCGCCAGTTGCAGTTCAAACAACGGCTTCGTGGTATGCACCCTGGGCACAATCCCCGCCGGCAGCAATGCCAATGTTACGGTCGTCGCCACTGCGCCGTCAAACGGGGTCGTGACCAACGTTTGGAGTGTGCTCACCGCTGCGGCTAACACCAATTTGGCCAATAATTCTGTCAGCGCCAATGTTACGGTGATAAATCCAGAGGCGGTCATCACCAATGGTCCGGCCACGCTGATGTCGCAGGGTTCGCCTCCCTTCAATGGCGCGATTAATTCCAATCAAACCAACAAGGTGGCCTTTACCCTGCTTAATATCGGCTCGGGCCCCACAACGAACCTGGTTGCGACGCTGCTGGCGAACAGTGGCATCAGGCCGATCACAACAAGCAATGTCTATGGCGCGATTGCCGCCGGGGGTTCCGCCTCCCAATCTTATCTGTTTGTCGGCAGCGGCGGTTCCGGGGCCACCATCACGGCTGAATTGTCATTGCAGGACGGAAGCAATACCAATCTGGGGCCTGTCTTCTACACGTTCATGCTTCCCAAGACACAAAGTTTCACCAATTCGGAGGAGATTTTCATCCCCTATATCGGCCCGGCTTCTCCGTATCCTTCCAGTATCCAGGTTCCCTGGCCGACCAACTTGTTGGTGAGCAAGGTCACGGCCACGTTGAACGATTTCGCGCATAGCTGGCCTCACGATGTCGAGGCGGTGCTGGTCAGCCCCGCCGGACAAGAACTGGTTTTGATGGAACACACCGGCGCATTTTATGGCGTCACCAACTTGATGTTGACCTTTGATGATGCGGCGGCGCAAAGCCTGCCCTTGAACAGCACTTTGGTTTCGGGAACATTTTTACCCACGGCATACACTCCGTTTGACATTTTCCCCGGCCTCGCCCCCGTGCCAGCTGCCAGCACAAACCTCGCCGTCTTCAATGGCGCGAACCCGAATGGGATTTGGTCGCTTTATGTTTATGATGACACGCAGGGCAACAACGGCTTTATCGTCGGTGGATGGTCTCTGGGTTTGACGGCCGTCAGCACCTTGACTGAGGTGGCGTCCCTGTCGGCTTCCAGGATGGCCGGCGAATTATTGCAATTGAGCGTTATTGGATCTCCGGGACAGAACTATGGGATCCAGACTTCGAGCAATCTGGTTTCCTGGACGACGGTCACCACCAACACCGGCACCTTTATCTTTACCGATACCGTCACGAATGCTCCGCAACGGTTCTATCGCGTCATTCAACTGCCCCAGTAGGCGGCCAAATCCACCGGCGGAGCCGCAACCCAGGCACATGAAACTTTTCGGCATCACCGGCGGCGTCGGGATGGGCAAATCAACCTCCGGCGCCTTGCTGGAAAAGCAGGGGATGGCGGTGGCGGACACGGACCGCATCGCGCGGCAATTGGTCGAGCCGGGCCAGCCGGCCCTGGCCGAAATTGCCGGCGTCTTTGGCCCGTCTGTCATCTCGCCGAATGGCGCCTTGGATCGAAAGGAATTGGCCCGGCGCGTCTTTGCGGACGCGGCGGAGCGCGCCAAATTGGAGGCTATTCTCCACCCGAAGATTCGCGAGGTCTGGGAGGCGGAGGTAAAAAGGTGGCGCGTATCCGGTTGTGCCCGGGGCGCGGTGATTATACCGCTCCTGTTTGAAACCAGGGCCGAATCCCTTTTTGACGCCATTATTTGTGTGGCCTGTTGCGCCGCCTCTCAATTCGAACGCTTGCGGGAACGGGGCTGGAGCCGCGCGGAGATCAAGCAGCGGCTGGCGGCGCAATGGCCGGCGGAAGAGAAAATCGCCCGCGCGGATTTCGTAATCTGGACAGACACCACCCTTGAAGCCCACGCCGCGCAACTGGAAAGGGTGATGCTGAAAAACCTTATTTCATCAAGAGCATCTGGCGCGCCCGTTTAATGGAGCGATTCAATTGCCGCTGGTAATGGGCGGGCAGGCCGGTGTATTTGCGCGGGAGGATGCGGCCCTGGTCGGTCACGAATTGTTTGAGCAGGGTGACGTTCTTATAATCCAAGGCATCAAAGGTGAAGTCAATCTTGGGTTTGGGCCGGGGAGTGCGGATTTCAACGGCTGAGGCCTTGCCTTTGGCGCCGCGGCCGCCGGGCTTTTCGGGATGTGTTTTTCGTGGCATAAAGATTATTTGATTTCACGATGGACGGTGCGGCGGCGCAAGGCGGGGTTGTACTTTTTAATCTCCAACTTCTCGGTTTTCAGCTTTTTATTGCGGGTCGTTGTGTAGCGCGAGGGCGATTTGCCCTCCTTGCGCGCTTCGGTGCATTCAATGGTGATGATTTCTCTGGGCATCGTTATTCCTTGTCTTTGGCCGGCTTTTCTTCCGCTTCTTCTTCTTCTTCCAATTCGGTCCCGCCCGTGTTGTCCACCGTGCCCAACTGGCCCAATCGGCGCTGGCGCAAGGCTCCTTCCCGTTCGAGCTGGCTTTGCGCTTCGACGGTGAACCGGGTCCAGGGAATGGCCTCCAGGCGCGTGGCCGGGATGGTTTTGCCCGTCAATTCGCAAATCCCATAAGTATTCTTCTCGATGCGCTTGAGGGCTTCTTCGATTTCGTATATGGCGTCCTGGTCGGACGAAAGCAGGCTCAGGGCGAAATCGCGGTCAAAATTATCCGTGCCGGAATCCGCCATGTGCAGGCTGTAACTGGCCATCTCCTCGGCGGACTCCTTGGCCAGGCCGCTCATTTGATGGAGGAGCCGCTCGCGCAACTCCAGCAGGTGGCGGTGATACTTGGCCCATTGCGGTTTGATTTTAGCCTGTCCGTTGGATTTGGCTTTCACGACCTCCCGGCCGAGAATCGAGGCGGCCGTGGCCGCCCCGGCTTTTTTGCCGGGCGCCCGCGTTACGGCTGTTTTTTTCATGCTCGCTTTTTTTTTCGTCACAAATGTCTTTCTGCTCCATTCCCCCCGCATGGCCCGCCCCGCCCTTTTGCGGAGTGGGGGAATGTAGCAAAGGAGGCAAATAATGCCACAACTTTTTTAAGAATAATCATCTTTATTTATCTGTCTTCAGACAAGTCAATCCTTTTTCTGTTCATCCTTTTTCAATCGAGGCGTAAGCATTATGGCTGTGAATGCTCTCAAAGTTCTCCGCCTCAACCTTATACCATGCCACATCCGGGTGGGCATTCAACTTCACGGCGACATTGCGCACCAGATCCTCGACGAAAACGGGGTTTTCGTAGGCCCGTTCCGTGACCGCCTTTTCATCCCGGCGCTTCAAGAGCGAATACAACTCCGAACTGCCCGAACTTTCCACCAGGGCAATCAAGTCTTCGATCCAAATGGCCTTGCGCGAGCGCACCTGGACGGTGACCAGGCTGCGCTGGTTATGCGCCCCAAAACGGCTGATGGCCTTCGAACAGGGGCAGAGCGTCGTCACCCCCACCCGCACCGTCAGCACAAAATCAATTTCCTTGCCGATGGCATTGGCGTCAAATCGCGCGGTATAATCCATGACGCTTTCCATGCCTGAGACGGGCGCCTTTTTGACCAGGAAAAACGGAAACTCCATCTCCAAATGGGCCACGGCCGATTTAAGCTTCGCTTGCATGGCGTAAAGGATGTCCGTGATGTTTTCGACATGGACGATGTGGCCGTGCGAATTCAGCACCTCGATGAATCGGCTCATGTGGGTGCCTTTGAATTCATGGGGCAAATCCACGAACATGCCGATGGTGGCGATGGTGTTTTGCAAGGTGTGCGCCTTGTCGCGGATTTGGATGGGAAAACGCAAGCCCCGCACGCCGACCTTGTCGATGCGCAACTGGCGATGGTCCGGCTCGCTCTGCTTATCATGCATCGCGTCGGGCTGCGAAAGTTCTTTATCGGAAAGTACGCTCATGGCACTGAATCGTTTAACGGAAAACAATAACAGCCGGAACGGCTTTTGACAAACGGATTGTTTTCATTGGAAAATGTCCATTTCGCGTCGGGCAATCTGATATCTACTGGGCCAGGCATAAATTGGGCCGCAAGTGCGCTCCTGGCCCTGACTGGCCCGCAAGGCGAGTGCCAGGGCCGTGCAACGATCCGCGTGGCCGTCAGGCGAGTGCGGGGCGCGATAGGTCACCCCGCCCGACGCCGTTGTCACGCGATTGATGCTGTGCAAATCCTCGCGCACCAACCGGCTGATGGGCACCCGCACGCTCCGCTTTTCAAACGCCATGCGGAGTTTGGAGAAGATTTCCACCTTGAGCGCGGCGCTGAAGGTGGAAAGTTCAATTTTGCCGTACTTATGCTTCTCGGGATTCCATTCTCCGAACTCCTGCACCAGATAATCGCCCATGCCGATGCCCGCCCCGGTGTAGTCCAAACAAGTCCTTCGCGCGCGCCGAATGCGCGGGCGAAGGATTGCAATCTGGTCGGGTGTTGACATTTTTGAGAGTTCGAGGACTTCGACTGTTTGGGCCACATCGCCCAACTGGGCATTGGACCAGCATACGGTCAAGTCGTGGCGACGCCCGAAATCAATCCCCATATTTATGGAGAATTGCAATTTGGCGTCCCAATATCCGGCTGGCACGGTGGCAGTGGCCTCGATGCTCTCGCAAGAGGCGATCAATTCGTAAGGCAGCAGGACGGCTTGAACGTCTAAAAACTGACATTCAAATTCCTGCGCCCAGCCTTCGGGATCGTCCACGGCGGCCTTGAGTTCTTCGATGTTGATGGGGAGACCATCTTTGACGGCGGTGTAGATGTCCACGAAATGACAACTCCAAGAAGAAGCGGCCACAGATTGACACAGATTTTCACAGATGGGAATTATTGGTTTCTCGTCTGATCTGTGTTCATCTGCGAGGGTATGTGTTTTGTCAGCGGAGCGGTCCTGAAAAGCTCAGGCAGCAATTGCAGCGCGGACGGAAACATGGTCACCATAAGGACCTGTTGGATTGCTAACCAGCAGGTGGATTACGGGAGATGCTCGGAGAATACGCTTGGAGTTCAATCTCCGCTTCTGTGAATGAGCACCGGCGAAAAGCACCTACATGGGGACCGCCCCGCATACCTGAGTGCATGTAATCGCCTGACCCGTTTCCGTCCGCCTGCACAACTAAAAGAAAGCACTAAAATGGACAAAAATGCAAACCTCCTTCCGCGGGTGATCGGCTTTGATTGTCACCCGGACACCTTCACCGCCGCGCTGCTCCAGGGCCCACCCCGGCCGCAGCCGTGACGGAGAAGATCTTCAACCAAGTCCCATTGGCCCAACTCGCCGGTTGGGCCAAAAAGCACACCACGGCCCAAGACCTCTTTGTCTTGGAAGCTTCTGGCAACAGCTTCCAAGTCGTGCGCACCTTGGCGGCGCTGGATCGAAAGGCCCTGGTCTTGGAGAGTTGCCAGATGGGCAAGCTCAAGGAAGCCCACGCCAATAATGACAAGATCAGCGCCGTGCGCATCGGCAAGGCTTATCTGGCCGGGACGGCCAAGACCGTCTGGGTGCCCGACGTCAAAACCCAGGAACGGCGCGACTGGTTCCATGCCCACCGCAAGGCCGTCAAGCGCAGCACCCAAATGCGCAACCGCCTCCTCTCTTATCTGAGCGACAACGGAGTGCGCCTGAAAAAAGGCACGCCTTTGGCCAAAGGCAAGGCGGCTGAAGAACTGCTGCGCAAAACCCGCCCCTGGTCTCCCCGCCAATGGCAGGTCATTGAGGGGATGCTCATGGAATTGCGCCATGCCGATGAACAGCGGTCCCATTGGCGCAGTTTGATCGCCCAGGAAGTCCTCTCCGACCCGCAGCTATTGTCCATTGTGCGGCTCTGCGGCGTCCGGGAAATGGTGGCCTTTGCCCTCGGCGCTCTCATCGGCGACATCCACCGCTTTGCCCACCCCAAGAAACTCGTCAAGTATATCGGGCTGAACCCCGCCTTTGACGACAGCGGTGAAGGCCAATGGAGCGGCGGCATCGCCGGCCATGGCCGCAAAGACTTGCGCAGCCTGTTGGTCGAGGCCGCCCAAGCCGTCCTGCGTTGTTCCAAAAATCCTCTGGCGCAATGGGGTAAAAAGCTGCTGCGGCGCAAAAGCTCAATCAACCTCACTGTCGGCGCCATGGCTCGCAAACTCGCCGTGGCCGTTTGGTATTTGATGATGGGCCGCTGGACTCCCCTGGAAGAAATCGACGAGCGCCTGGCCCTCAAGGTGGGAAAAATCATGGCCAGCGTCGGAGCCAGGGGGCTTAAAACCCTGGGCAAAACACGAAAAGTTTTCAGAGAAGAAACCTATGGCTTGCTCAAGGATGGGAGAACCTATGTCTTGGCCAAGACGGTTTACACCCGCGACAAGGACGGTCTCTTGCGCCCAGGATTCACGCCCGCCTCCACAACCACCGGCTTAAAATGAGTGAGTTTATCGCTTTGGACCATGGCTTGCGCAGGAAACTCCCGGCGCGCCCGGAACGGGAGCGCCAGGAGCGGATGCATCCGCAATCCACGGACGATTGGGCGCTCAGGTTGCACTCCTGCAGAGCCCTATCCTCCCAACCGCAAAATCAGCTTAAAACAAAAATGAAGAATTTAAAGATTTACCCTTTGACAAACCACATACCTGTGGCTTATAATTCTTGGACCAGATTTCGTGGGCTTTGTTGCCGATGCCGTTGGGGGTGGTGATGAGGCGGACTTTTTTCACGCCGCCGCGCAACGGGTTCGTCACCGCCGGCACAATGGCCCGCCAAGTCTGGTCCGGGTTTTCGAAGAAGGCGAATTCCGTCAAGAGCACATTGGCGCTGTAACCGCGCACCGTCTCTGGCCGGCCCGGCACGGCGATGATCCGGCTGCCGCGCGGAAAGACTATTGTGACCAACTTCAAAAGAGCTTCCGGCCCGCGGACCCGCTCCTCAAGAATATCGGCCTCGGCCAATTTGTAAGCTTCCGTCCACTCCTTCCATTTGGCGAGGGATTCCATGGATTGCCGTTCCGAGGGCGCGGCAATCAGCCAGGTCGTCTTGCCTCCGTTCTTTTCGTGCAGGAAACAATCGCGCACGCCTTCCTCCGCCGAGCAAAAGTCCTTGCCAGTTTGGCGCGCCATCAACCCGAATTTCCAACGAGAGGTGTCATCCGCCCAGCGGCGCTGATAAGGCTTGAGCATGTTGCGGGGAGTGAAGGGCGGTTCAATCATATTAAATCCTGCATTTGAGGGAAGGCAAACCACGGATGGACACAGATGAACACGGATAAAAATGCCATTGGAGAGCAGCAATTTTTGAGTGAAAGCGCCTATCCTCCCAAGATGTTCCCAATCCGTGTCTATCTGTGTTCATCCGTGGTTAAACTGTTTTTTCCAAGTTCAAAGAGGCTCCATGCCAAAAATCTGCCTGTAGCGCCGTTCCCTCTCCTCGTTGTCCATGGGCGGCAACGGGGCGTCTTCCCCGGTTTCCCTGGCTTTCCCGGCTTGGGCTTCAAAAATGGCGGTGCGCTGGTCGAAGCGCCGCTGATCCGCCCGCCGCAACAGCAACCACGCCGCCGCCGTCCGTGTCGATGCGCTTTCCATTCCAAGGGTTGCATCGATCACCTGTTCTCCGATCAGAGTCATGACCTCGTCCAGCACCTGTTCTTGATCTGTTCCAGTGACAAGCTTCTTTAAGAGGCGCCTCGTGGCCCGTCTCGTCGCCGCCGCTTCTTCGATGCGGCCGACCTTCTCTTCGACCCCCAGCCGCCATCGGATTCTGCCGAGGCACGCAATCGATGGTCTGTTGTCTTTCTCCGGCCTGTTCGGGCCGGCCGGCCAGGGTGGCGCTTTCTCCCGGGCCTCGGCCAAAGTAATCCCGGAGCGTAACAGCGCATAAAGTGAAATACGCTGCTCCCCGGTCAACGCGGCGGCATAAGAACCTTCCCGTGGCGCTTCATTAATTTTCATGATTCACCTCCTTGTCCCGCCAAAGCCGATTCTGCGATGGCGGGCCCATTGAGATTAGGATTAGGATTACGATTAAGATTAGGATTCATTGACGCCTCCCCCCATATACCACCCCCTGAGAATTTCTCTGGAAATCCGAGAAATCCTCCTCTCTGTTTCAGTTGGAATGGGTTGCACAGGAGCGGGTTCCAACGGAAAAATGGCCAAAAGGCCAAAATCCGGGAAAAGTGAGAATTCACAGATTTTCTCACCTCTTTTGCGCCTTTTAATCCTGCATTTCTGGAAGGCAGAAAAATGGATTCGGCAGAACCCCGAAAGCTTTCGGGGCTGATGTTTCTGCCCCCTCATATTTATGCCTGCGGGACTTCTTAATTCATCCTTCATAATTCAGACTTTTCTTCCAATTATGGCATAAACTGAGCAATATGTACAGCCCATGGTGGGAGGTTTTTTTAAACCACGAAAACCCTGTAAACATTGGTGAAAACGCGTGTCGGGGGGCTTGTTGTCAAGTATGTATTCTTGACCGGCACCCAAATTAGCAGGAAATTGGGTGGAAACGATGGGATCAGCAGGGCCACAGATTCACACAGAACTTCACAGATAAATTTAATAATTCGGCTTTTTATTTTCATTATGGCACAAAAGGCCAGAATTGTACAGCTCATGGTGGGAGGTTTTTTTAGAATACGAAACCCCTGTAAACATTGGTCGAAAGGCGTGTCGGGGGCCTTCTTGTCAAGTATGGATTCTTGACCAGCACCCAAAAAAACACGCTTTTTAACCACGAAATACTCGGAATACGCGAACAGATTGAAAAGGGCTGCATAATGGCCGCGAAAGAACTCAGAGAGCGCAAAGACGGAGACGCGATTGTTTATTTGTTGCGTTCTCTGCGTTGTTTTGTGGCTGAACGTGTCTTCCCCTTTTTCGCATGGTTCGCGTCGTTCGTGGTTTAATGAATTCGGTTCATCCGCCCGCCTTTTGGCCATAAAGTTCACTGTGCGTTGCGTCCTCTTCCCGGATTTGTTGGTGGACAGAGCGGGCGGCGTGAGGCTTTTCCCCAGCCTGAATCGGGACTGAATTTACGCCCTTTGACAACTGCTTGCAGACGGCTCCGACTTGCTCTAATGTCGGCACATGGGAAAGAAATCAGAGGCAAAACGTCCTGAAGCTCCGAGCCTGCATCTCGAAAGCTCGGCAGGCAGTGCCGACACGACACCAGTTCAAAAACCTTCCCCACTTCTCGACACCCGCGTCATCTACTGCGGTGACAACTTGGAACAGCTTCCCAAACTGCCCGATGCGTGCGTTGACCTGATTTACATTGACCCGCCCTTCAATTCCAACCGCAACTACGAAGTTTTCTGGGGTGAGACGAAAGAGAAGCGCGCTTTTCACGACCGCCACGAATCCACCAAGGCTTACATTGACTATATGAGGCCGCGTTGCGTCGAACTGGCTCGCGTCCTCAAAAAGGCCGGCAGCTTTTATTTCCATTGCGACTGGCACGCCTGCCATTACGTCAAAGTCATGCTCGACCAAATTTTCGGGGAAAATAATTTCATAAACGAAATTGTTTGGAAGCGGCAGACTTCGCACAACGACGCTAAACAAGGCAGCAAGCACTACGGCAGGCTGCATGATACGCTCATGTTTTATTGCGGCGGAAGCGAAGAATACACTTGGAATCAGCAGTATGTTCCGCTCGACAAAAGCTACGTTGAGTCTCACTACTCGCAGGTGGATGAGAAAGGGCGCAACTTTCAATGGGGCGATCTCCGCGCTCCTGGCGGTGCAGCCCCATCAAAAGGAAATCCCCATTACAAAGTTCTCGGCGTCGATGGCTACTGGCGATATAGCCAAGAGAAAATGGAGCAGTTGATTCGCGAGGGTCGAGTCGCGATTCCGCCCGGTGGAAATACGCCTCGATACAAGAGATACCTCGACGAATCCAAGGGCCTTCCCGTCGGAAGCGTCTGGGACGACATAAACCCGATCAACTCGCAAGCTAAGGAGTCTCTGGGCTATCCGACACAGAAGCCGCTTCCTCTGCTTGAGCGCATTCTCAAGACAAGCAGCAATGAGAACGACATCGTGCTCGATGCATTCTGCGGCTGCGGCACTGCACTGGTCGCTGCTCAGAAGCTAAAACGTCAGTGGATTGGTATTGATATTTCGCCCACCGCCTGCCGCGTCATGGCAAAGCGGCTGAAAGATAAGAGAGTTTGCGGCCTGCCGGAAGATGAAGACCTTTGGGCGATCGGTCGTGGCTTTATCGTCCGGGACCTGCCCTGGATGGAAGAAAAGTTGCGCGCCATTCCTCCGTTCGAGTTCGAGAACTGGGCCGTCATCGCCCTTGGCGGCAGAAAGAACAAAGTGCAAGTCGGCGACAAAGGAATTGATGGCCGCATTTTCCCCGTCTCGGCTTTGGATAACGTTCGCGAGGCGGGGGCTGGTGAACTGGGGTTGGAAGAACGCTTTTATGCAATGCAGGTAAAGCAGAAAGATAAAACCAGCAGACTGGATATTGACGCATTTGAAACGGCCATGAGGCGGGCGAAGTGCGAAAAAGGACTTTTTGTTTCATTCGATTACACGAGCGATGCTTTGCACGAGATTGACCGTTTCTTCCGCGAGGAACATCGCATCATCATTCCGCTCACCGTGAGGGAGATTTTGGATGAGGAAATCGCGACGAAACTGGCTTAAGCAATTGAAGCATTATGAATGCTCCGAGCGAGCGTGACATTAAAATATTATTTGCCCGATCAAAGAATCAGTGTGCTTATCCGAATTGCTCGGAAGTCATTGTTCAGCCATCGGGAACAATTGCCGGTGAGATATGTCATATTAAGGCAAGAAGTTCAAAATGGCCTCGTTTCGATGAAACGCAAACCGACGACCAACGTCACGCCTACGACAATCTCATCCTGCTTTGTCGGAACCATCATAAAATTGTGGATAGCGAACCCGAAAAATACACAGTTGAATTGCTGAAGGAGTTCAAGGAGATGCACGAAAGGAACGGCAACAACGAATTGACACAGGAGGACGTCCGGCGTGCTCGCAAACTTTTGGATTCCTATTTGGAGGCACTAAGAATTGAGTTAAAGCAGTCCACAATCAACCAAATTGCGAGCGGCCACAGAATTACACAAGTAGCTGGCGATTATCATTATTATGAAAAGCCGCCCAAGCCGAAAGTGATGATTACACCAGCGGAAGGAGCGGTATCTCTTCCAGAACAAAGACAAATTAATACGTGGATCGAAAGTTTAGTGGAGAGCACTGTTGGAATGTCCAAAAGTGCTGCATTTGGAATGTGGCGCAACCGGTTTAAGCATCGTTTCGGATTGACGAGATCTGAGCAACTGCTTTCAATACAAATGCCGGATGCCGAAGCTTGGTATCGCCAGCAATTGGCGATCCTTAAACGTGGATGGAAAACAAAAGCCCCGGACGCGTGGCGCAACGCGCGATATGCGGCAATACACATCGCGATTAAACAAATGGGTGTTGACAAACTTACGTACTACGCTGAAATCGCGCGCCGCCTCAAAATGAAGAAGCCCTTTACATCCCTTACTGAACTCACAAAAATAGACCTTGAGCGAGCCTACACTATGGGTCTTCGCGATGCGCGAGGTGAATAAACTATTATGGCTCTCATCGAATGTCATGAATGCCACGGTCAGGTCAGCGACCATGCGCAGACTTGTCCCAAATGTGGCGCACCGGTCATCGCGACCATCCAGCGGCGGCAAAAGACGTTGTTTGTTAACGTTGCTATTGGCCTTCTCTTCGGGTTGCTGATAGGCTTTGTTGTCTGGCTTGTAATGCGTCACATTTTTACGCAGGTATTGGCTCCTCTTAAAAACATGAAGCAATGAAAGGGGTCCTCGGAAATTGGTAGTCGTTCATGTTGGCCAGCAATTTTCCCGGAGCGCTTTCTTGGCGGTTTGCGGCTATGCTTGATGGTGTGAAAAAGCCGCTTGACTTTCCCCTTGCTGGAGGGCGTAAACCATGGGGAATATGAAGAATAAACACAAGAAAACCTGGCAGGAAAAACTGGCGGACGACAAAGGCTTTCCCAAGGTCTGCAAAATTGACTCCACCAAAAGCAAACGTTGGGGCACTGGCACGTTTGTCATTCCCGCGCCGAGGGAAGTCAATGAACTCATGCGCCGGGTGCCAAAGGGCAAACTCACCACCATTGACGAACTCCGCAAAGTCCTCGCGCACCGGCATGGCGCAACCATCGCCTGTCCAATCACGACGGGCATTTTCGCATGGATTTCGGCCCACGCCGCCGCCGAGGCCGGGGCGGAAGGCAAAAAGAACACCGCTCCTTATTGGCGCACGCTTAAATCGAACGGTGAATTGAACCCAAAATATCCCGGCGGCATTGCCGGATTGCAGCGCAAGCTGTCAACCGAGGGACATCGGGTAATTCAGAAAGGCAAACGGTTTTTCGTGGAGGAATTTCGGGAACGGCTATTCACATTTGACTCCAATTGAAATCCGCCTGCGCGGTGTAGCGCAGCCCTGCCGCCTGCTGATTCGCGGGCCTTCCCAGCCCCGTCTTTTGGTGTAGTGTCGAGCCTGTGGCTTGGACTTTTCCTCACGGCGGGGTTTGTTCCACCCCGGCCTGCGGCGGCGGCTTTCGCCAGCTTTCCGGCACGTGGGTCATGCCTGTTTTTTTCGGGAATGGAGCCGCTTTCCCTTTCTCCGGCTTCCGCCAGCTTTCCGGCACGAAAGTCATACCCGATTTAGTCGGGGATGACGCCGCCTTTTCCGGGACCTGCGGAACAAGAGTGAGGCCCTGGCACGCGGGACATGGAATTTCGCTCCCGGCGAATTCCTCATCACACTCCAGGTGCTGCTGGCAATGTGAACAGTTGAATTTAATCTGGCTCATAACGTTACCATTCCTAATTGAATCTATTATAAGCGCAACGGCGGAATCGTCCAGCTTCTGTTTCCACGGCATGACCCTCGTGAAGGGGTTGCCCAAAATCAGTCAAACTCGATCAAAGGAATGTCCATTCCTTTCCGGTTGCCGTCGCCACGACTTTCGGTTAACAAATGCGCAATATATGACAAAAGCATTTCCGGAAATATCCAAAATCAGCTACGAAGGCCCGAAATCCAAGAACCCGCTGGCCTTCAAATATTATGACGCGGACGAAGTGGTGGAGGGCAAAGCGATGCGGGAACACCTCCGCTTTTCCGTGGCCTATTGGCACACCTTTCGCGGGCGCGGCTCGGATATGTTTGGCGCGCCGTCCATCAACCGCCCGTGGGACGACAACAGCGAGTCGCTGGAAAATGCCAAACGGCGGGTGCGCGCGGCCTTTGAGTTCATCGAAAAATTGGGCGCGCCGTTTTATGCGTTCCACGACCGCGATGTCGCGCCGGAGGGGGCGACCCTGGGCGAAACGAATAAAAACCTCGACGCCGTTGCCAAAGTCTTGAAGGAAGAACAGGAACGGTCCGGCATTCGTTTGCTTTGGGGCACGGCCAATCTTTTTTCGCATCCGCGTTTCGCGCACGGGGCCGCAACCAGTTGCAATGCCGATGTGTTCGCCTTCGCCGCCGCCCAGGTCAAGAAGGCGATCGAGGTGACGCATGAACTGGGCGGGGCGGGTTATGTTTTTTGGGGCGGACGCGAAGGTTATTCCACCCTGCTCAACACCGACCTCAAACGGGAACTGGAGCATCTGGCCAAGTTTTTGCACATGGCAGTTGATTACAAAAAGAAGATCGGGTTCAAGGGCCAGTTTTATATCGAGCCCAAACCCAAGGAACCGACCAAGCACCAATATGATTCGGAGGCGGCGGCCTGCCTGAATTTTTTGCGCGAATACGATCTGATGGGCCATCTCAAATTGAACCTCGAAACCAACCACGCCACCCTGGCGGGGCATACGATGCAGCATGAATTGGAAACGGCCGCGGCGGCCGGGGCCCTGGGTTCGGTGGACGCCAACACGGGGGATCTGTTGCTGGGCTGGGACACGGACCAGTTTCCGACGGATATATACTTGACAACACAAGTCATGCTGACCATCCTGAAAACGGGCGGATTCAAGACGGGCGGGCTTAATTTCGACGCCAAGGTGCGGCGCGAGAGTTTTGAGGCGGTTGATTTGTTTTACGCGCACATTGGCGGGATGGATGCGTTCGCGCGGGGGCTGAAAACGGCCTGCGCCATCCGGCGGGACGGCCGCCTGGCGGATTTCGTCAAGCAACGTTACAGCTCGTGGGACGGCGGCATCGGCCGGGAGATTGAATCGGGCAGGAGCAGTTTTGCGGACCTCGATAAATACATGATGAAGAAGGGCGCTCCGGCGGCCAACGCCAGCGGACGGCAGGAGTTTTTGGAGAACTTGATCAACGAATTCATTTGACTGAGACGGGCAGGGTGATGCTGATGGTCGTGCCCTGGCCCGGATGGGAGCGGATTCTGACTTTGCCGCGGTGGGTCTCGATGACCCGGCCCACAATGGCCAGTCCAAGGCCGGTCCCCTTCTGTTTGGTCGTGCTGAGCAGTGAGCTGAAGGCGCGGCGGCGTTGTTCCTCGGGCATGCCGGGGCCGGTGTCCCTGAATTCGATCAGGATATGGGTGGGGCGGAGACTGCTGCGCGGCAGGCGAAAGGCCCTGGTGAGAATAGTGAGCGAGCCGCCTTCGGGCATGGCCTCGACCGCGTTGAGGGTCAGGTTCAAAAAGGCCTGCGCGAGCTGGGTGCCGTCGGCCATGACGACCGGCAAATCGGGGGCGAGACGGCGGATGAATTGAATCTGTTGGTTGCGCAATTTGTGGCGGGTGAGCAGGCCGAGATCGTCGAGCAACTGGTTGATGTTGACCTCGCTCAATTTGGGTTCCGCGCCGCGGGCGAAATCGAGGATTTGTTCGACGATTTTGTTGAGATGCTCCATTTTCTCCCGAAGGATGGCGTCGTCTTTGATGCGCGGGTCTCCGGGCCGGAAATCGAGGCCGAGGGAATGATAGAGCATTTTCATGACGGTGAGCGGGTTGCGAATCTCGTGCGCGACCTCGGCCGCGAGCAGGCCCAGGGCGGAGAATTTTTCGTTTTGACGCAATTGCTCTTCGACATCGACGATGCGCTCGTAAAGGCGGGCTTTCTCGATGGCCATGGCCGACAATTCGGCCAGGGCGGTGAGGATGTGGATTTCCTCGTTGGAAAAACTGCGGGGCTGGCCGGTATAGACATTGAGAGTGCCGATGGTCTGTCCGCCGAAGACCAGCGGCGCGCTCAATAATGAAACCAATCCTTCGCGCCGGGCCACCGGGATGTTCTGGTAGAGGGCGGAAGATTGAACGTTCTCCAGTTGCATCGGTTTCTTGCGGCGGACGACGATCCCCAGGAAACTTTCCTCCACGCTGAGCCTGGGTTTTTTGAGATAAGCTTCCCCCGCGCCCGAGCTGGCGCGCAAATCGAGCCATTGGCCGGTTTCATCCAGCAACAGCAGCGAACACATGCGCGCCTCCATCAACGCGCAGGCTTCGCGCGTGATGACTTGCAGGGCCTCGTTGACGTTCAGGGCGGAGTTGATGGTTTGGCTGACGCTGACGAGGGTTTCCAGCAGCCTGGCTTTTAAGCGCGATTGTTCGTAAAGCCAGGTGTTGTGAATGACCTTGGCCGCCTGCACCGCCAGTTCCTCCAACAATTCCTGGTCCGCTTCGCTGAAGGCATTTTCGCCGGGGGAATCGACATTGAGCACGCCGCGGATCGTGCCCAGCACTTCCAAAGGCACGGCCAGTTCGGAGCGAACATCGTCGCGCAACATGATGTAGCGCGCATCCCGCCGCACGTCGCCCACCCGGGCCGGTTTTCCCGTCCGCGCCACCCAACCGGTGATGCCCTGGCCCACGCGCAACTTCAGCTCCGAGGCCTCGGGCGGCAGGCCGGTCGAAGCATGGATTTCCAGGAGGCCGTTGTTGGGATTAATCAAAACCACGGAGCCGCTGGAAGCGCGCATGAGGCGGACAGCCTCCTGCAAGATGAGCTGCAAGGCCTGCTGGGGATCCAGGGTGGAATGGATGACATTGCTGACCTGGTAAAGCAGCTTGAGCCGCTCATAGGCGGCTTGCAATTGGCTGACAGCATCGCTCATGCGCGCAGTTTAAGGTTGAAACTTCAATTTTTAAAGTCTTTCGCGCAGGTGTGGAGACGGGATGGTCCGGGGCACCGAATTGGGGGGCGCGGCAGTTGAGGACTTCTTATGCCTGGCTGCGGAGGGTCTTGAGGGCGGCGACAGCGGCTTCGCTTTCGGCGGCCTTTTTGCTTTTGCCCCGCCCCCGGCCCAATTCGATGCCGCCATGCGTGACAACACATTCGAAGTCGCGATCGTGGTCCGGGCCGCTCGCGCCCGCCACAACATATTGCGGCGCGTCGGGCGATCTGGCTTGCAGGATTTCCTGGAGTTCGCCTTTCGGGTTTTCCAAAGTGGGGATGGAGGTCAATTCGCCAAAGGCCTCGCGGAAGGAACGCAGGACGAAGGCGCGCGGCGGCATCGAAACCGCCGTCCAGAAAAACGGCGCCGATCAAGGCTTCGAAGCCGTCGGCCAAAGCCGAAGCGCGGCTGCGGCCCAGATTGGCTTCTTCACCGCGGCTGAGAATCAAGTCGTTCTGCAACTCAATGCGGCGCGCTTGTTCGGCCAGGGTGCGGCGATTGATCATTTGCGCGCGCGCCTTGGTCAAAGGCCCTTCGCTGACCATGGGGAATTTCTCGTAAAGCTCCCGGGTGAGAATCAGGCCGAGCACGGCGTCGCCCAAAAATTCGAGGCGCTGATTGTGCCGGACCAGCCGGCCTTGTTCGTGCGCCACGGAGGGATGGGTCAAGGCCAGGCGCAACAGGCTGATGTCCCGAAACCGATACTCAATCCGCGTTTGCAAGGCGTCGAAGTCAGACACAGAAGACATCCATTCTACGCTTTCGCGCTGGCGCTTTCCGCCGGCGCGGAGGCGGGTTGCCCTGGTTCAGGGGACGCAACACCCGCCGCCGGCCGCCCGACCGGCGGAGGCGGGTTGACGCCATGGGCCAGGAGTTCGGCGGTGGCTCGCTGGACCTCTTCGAGTTGATTGAGCTGCAGGTTCGGGTCGGTAATGGTAAAAATGTCGCCCGTCCGGGGTTGTTCATAAATGAAAACGCGCCGGCCATCCCGCTGGAGTTGCTCTTTGACCTTCAACAGGCGTTTGCGCTCGAGCATGACCGCCAGAATGTAACAAACCGGGCCATGTTTGGGATCGTCGGTTTCGATTAGTTTGCGCAGGAGGCTTTCGGCGGATTCCTTCTGAATCGCATCGGGCGGCGCGGCGGGCGGGACTTGATAAACACCCTGCCATTGCGAGATAAAACCTTTGCGATCACTGGCCCCTTCGCGATATTGGGCGTCCCAACAACCGTGGCAGATATCCAGACGCCGGTACTCCTGTTTCTCCTCGAGCAGGAGAGTGTGGTACGGCTCCCTGTCGGCAAAGGGCTTGTGGCAGGCCTGACAAGCGTGGGCCCGGGATTGCAGGTTCCATTCGTTCATCAAAAACATGGTGCTTTCCATTATTGCGGATGCTCTAACGACTGCAACCATTTACTTGCGCCGCGATTCCATCGGGCAAATCAGTGAATTATTCGCGGTTTTAACCGTGGCAGCGACGTAATATATTGTCAGGAAGGTATTTACGAGTTTTCATTCATTACTATGCACTCCCCTCCCGCCACTTTATAGATGCATACATAGAAAATCGGCAACGCGGCGTCCTGCCCTTCAGCGACCCGCAGAGTGGCGCGTATTCCAATCGCTTTTACCGCGCCCATCTGTCGTAGCGAGGGAAAGGCTGAGGTCTAAATCCGCATCAATGTAAGGTTTTCCCTTGCCAATGGCACAGGGAAGCCTTACCATTTTTTCGGACTGCCGAATATCCATGATAGAAAGCGCCAAAAGCGATCCGCGGGACGACCTGGCGAAATTACAGGCTTCGCCTAACGTCATGGCTTCCTGGCAACATGCGCAACAATATCTGCTGAATGGCCGTCATGCTCCCGCCCTGGCCAGCTACCGCAATCTGGTCAAACAGTTCCCGGGCGTTTCGCAGTTGTGGGCCGAATTGGGCCTGGCGGCGGCTGGCGATCTGGATTTCACGCTGGCCAATCAAGCCTCGCAGCGCGCAGCGGAACTGGCCGCCGCTGATGCCGATTTGCTCGTTTCCATCGGCCAGCAATATCATCGCCTGCGCCGCCTGGAACAGTCCTGCGCCTGCTTCGAGCGCGCGGTGGCGGCGGACCCTGCGTCGGTCCACGCGCGCCTGAGTCTGGCGGCGTGGTTCGAGCGGGATCGGCGCCTGGATGAAGCGTGGGAATGTGTCGAGGCCTGTCTGGCCCAGCATCCCAAGGATGGCCGGGCCCTCTATTTCAAGGCGTTTTTATTGCATCGCAAGGGACTCAACGAAGAAGCGGAAACCGCCTTGCGCGACTTGCTCAAGAGCGGTCCGCGGGACCCGGATGTAAAATGTTCGGCCCAATCATCTGCTGGGCGTCGTGCTGGATGCGCTGGGGCAATACGCCGAGGCCATGAGCTGGCTCGGCAAGGCCAAGACGCTGCTGCGCCAAAGGACGGACACGGCCGCGCTCGAAAAGGCTTATGACAAGATGGACCAGGGGCGGCGCAAGTTGCTGGCGGAATTGACGCCGGAGACTCTGCGGCGCTGGCGCGAGGAAGCGGCCGCCGCCCCCTGCCCGCATTCATTGGCGTTTTTGGGCGGGCCGCCGCGCAGCGGCACGACTCTCATTGAACAAATTCTCGGGGCCCATCCGGAGATTCTTGTATTTGACGAACCGGAGGCCTTCGCGCAGGAGTTGTTGACCGCTCTTTACCCGCCGCCGCCGGCCAGGGGGCTGACTCTCAAATCCTTGAACGCCCTCGCCGCCAGCGGACGCGCCCAATTGATCGGCCGCTATTTCAAAAGTCTCCTGCGCGGGATGGAGGAAGCGCCCGGCGGCAGGTTGTTGCTGGACAAAAACCCCTCCCTGACGGCGTCGCTGCACATTTGGCTCCGTCTCTTTCCCTGCTTGAAAGTCATCATCACTTTGCGCGATCCGCGGGATATCATCATCAGTTGCTACTTTCAGAACCTGGCCCTGACCGGGGCGAACGTCAACTTTCTCAGCCTGGAGCGGGCGGCCAGGTTTTATGCTGACTGCATGGACGTCTGGTTGCGGATGCGCGAGTTGGGCGGCTTCGAATGGATTGAAACACGCTACGAGGACGTGGTCGGCAATTTGGAAGCCGAGGGAAGACGGGTGACGAATTTCCTGGGTTTGCCATGGCATGAGGCCCAGGCGACGTATTATGAAACGGCGCGCCGCAAATTCGTCTTTGCGCCGACCTATGACGAAGTAACGAAGCCAGTTTATAATCGAGCTGTGGGACGTTGGGAACATTATGCCGGGGAACTGGCTCCGCTTCAGGCGGCCCTGGCACCTTACTTTCGGGCGTTCGGGTATGGCTGAGGGCGCATTCGGTGTGTAAAAAGCCTGAAAAAGATTCCATACGAATCGGTCTTCAAAGCCAATGCGCCTGAGCGGGTTTTTATGTTGTATTCGTAATCCGCGAACGACACGGAAAATGCAATCGATATTTCGAGGACCAATTTCACGACCGGCATCGCAGACAAGCCGTAAATTATTCTTGTTAATGGGCCCTTCAGCCCCTATAATAGAACCAAACGGAGAATCGCAGTTTGCCGCCGTGGGCGGCAATCGGTTTCGACGATTGAAAAAACTCATTCAAAAACAACGCAAAGACTTC